>LR882962.1 GCA_904830895.1 Planktothrix rubescens CCAP 1459/22 | reverse complement strand
CCGATACAATCCCTACACCGGAACCGCTAAACCTTGAAACCTTTACAACGACTCAACTCAGAGAATTAGCTAAGAAACAGAAACTCAACTGGCGCCCATTGATTAACGGTAAACGCAAGCCACTAAATAAACCGCAACTAATCCAACTCCTAACAGCTTAAAACCTTATAACCCTATCAGATAACCATTCTAGGTACGGTATCTGATGGGACTACCTAACGGATATCCGATACATAAGTATCTGTTATCTTATCCGGTAATAATGTCCGATAATTAGTATCGGTTGCTACTTGACATACCAGACAGATAAACTACTATATAGATATCGGATAAGAAAAAACCGATACACAAACAGAGAGGCAAGCGGTTCAACTTTGGATGACCACTTACCTCTCACCATCCAAAACTAAGGACTTAAATCAATGGTAGCTCAAATTCAATCGACAATCAAAACTGAAATCATCTCAACCTACGTTTCCGATTTTGACGGATTGACTATTGACACAATCCAAATGACTTACCCAGACGGCCACACAGAAGTCCGTTTGGTTGGACTGAAGAAGACTTCTACACGGGTGAAACAACTTATTTCATCCGGGCTTCCAAAGGAGCAGTCCTGTAGCGCATGGAAAACAACTCGCAACAATAAGTGGCTGGTATCCTACAAATCCATTAAACTCGCCACCAAACAGTCTGAAATGATTGCCCATAACACCGCCTTAGAAGTGTTAGCTAGTCCTGAGAATTACAATCACGCCGAATACCTCAAAGCTAAAGCAGACTTAGGATTCTAATTAATAACTAGGGGGTGAAATAATCCCCCCTCTCACAACACCTCAAACCACTTCAAAGGATAAGACAATGCAATTACTTCAAAACCCTGCAACTGCCACCAACACGGCGATTCTACCCAACACTCCAAAGGATTTAAGAGTCGCACTAGCATCGGGTGAAACACTCGGAATAAACCGACCTTTCTTAGATATACAGCGCGATTTATATCGGAAAGTGCCAGATAGTTACTATCAATTCAAATCGAAAGGCAACACTCAAATTATTTTCCTGCCTTGGGAACTTCTCTCATGTTGCCTTGATTATATTACCCCCGGATGGGAGAAGTCGATCACTCTTAACCAGATAGGGGAACGGGTAACGGTTGAATACCATCACGATTCATAGTTCTGATGGATCATTTAAACGCACCGCTACGGGTTCAGACACCCTACTTGATGAAGGTTATGGGGGGCCGGTAGTTGACGCAGAAAGTCAAGCCTTTCGCCGGGCGCTCGCTAACTTTGGATTCTGTAGCTACCTCTGGGATAAGGACATAGCCAATGCCTTGATTAAACGGATTAAGGGATAGGAATTAACCAACTGAGAGGGAATTAAAACCCTCTCCAACACTTCACCAATAGGACTTAATACAATGCAGAAACCTTATCCAAACTGGCTATCAGATACCCAATTACATCAAGCTAATTTATTAATTTCCGAGATGGGATTTTACTATAGCGGTATAGTTGACGATTGACGAATTTTGATCAGAAAATAGGCTCTATTCTTGATTGGGATTTCCTCACTGTTTTACCAGGATTGTAGTGTTTCTATATGCGCGGTGTTTGTGAGGCGAGATACTATTGTAATCTTCCCGATGATTGCACCCTGAATGATGTTTATGACTTGGTAGATAGAGGCCAAAAACTTGATTAAGGAGAATGAGTACATCCTCGACTACGGACGCAATTAGAACTATTCCCTGTTTAACCGGATTGTCAACAATAACCAATAATCCCTAGTCTGTTGGTCAAAGGCTAGGGATTAGTTTTTATTTATAGACTAACAGGAATTTTTCTTAATAATCTGATAAGAATAATTCCCATTAATCTATTCATTATTAGATTTTTCTACCTTGTTACGCTCCACACCTTGACGGATGAAAAGCCGAATCTGTTGGGATAGGCTGCGTTCCCCTTCTTTTGCAAGGGCCTCTAATATCTCTCGGAACCCTTCAATGTCAACCGTTACTCTATCTGGCATAAGCAATCATTAATTACCTCACTACAATTCTATCTGATTAATCAGATAGTTTAATGAATCATATCAAGTCAATATGATGACAAGTAATGATTAATAGTGTACTATGATTAACATAGCTCTCTACAACGTCCTCTGGTAGCACTTCAGATGAACCTCACAAGACAGTTAAAGAACGCTATAACGCCCAACCTATCAAAAATCTATGGACATAATTGAACCGGAAATCATACCGGAAAATCAAAGGATTCGACTGCTACGGGACGGCGACAAAAAATCAGTTTACAAACCCGTTGGAGTTTTGGCAGTTGAATTAAAACGGAAACCCCAAACCCTAAGAGAATGGGCAAAACTACTGTTAACTTATTCTCCAGATTTTTACCAACACTTCAAACCCAGAACAGCCTACAACCCTTATGTTCAGGAATGGTTAAAGCGTATTAATGATTACGATTTAACCGAGCCGTCATCAGCACCACGTCCCCAAATTATTGAGGATTACATTCAACTTAACGCCCCTATTTTCACCTTTCAAAACTACTTACAGGAATTAAACAATGAGTATCAAACAGAAGTCACAATCGACAATGCAATCATTATCAAAGCGGCTTAATGTTTCCGAGACTGAACTATTAATCGCGGTTAAACAAATGGGTTTTGAATCCATCAGAAGTAGAAGAAAATTGGGGGGGATGCGATCGCAAACCACTTAACCGGAAATACTCCCGCAACACTCAAGGGAACCAAACCAGAAACCCCAACCCCTGAGAGCTTTTCAATTGAGGATTCAGAGGAGTTCATTGACTGGGATGATATCGAGAATGAACTGGGAGAAACCGCCTTAGCACTTGTTCAGGAATTGGGATTAAATCAGGACGCTATCAGTCAATCGGATTTAGCTGCCCTGCGAGAATTAGCTTTATCCAACCCAGTTCATCAAAACCTAGCCGATCATATTGGGGCCGTTGGCAGTGTTCAGGAAGGCTTGACCAATGAACACATCAGAGTTCAGTACGAAACCGGAACGGCTATTGGTGAAGCTGGCAGCGTCGCTCTGATTACTGGGTTATTGCAATCTCAGTTAAACGGTTTGCAACAGGCTTATACCTTGCAGACTGCCATTAATTCAGACTTCCAAAAAATCATTAATTCTCAGTTAGAAAGTTTGGGCAAAACTAACAAAGGAACACCGGACAAAACTGTTCAGGACTTGGGGAAGCAAGCCACAAGCCACCAACAGAACAGCAAGAAAAAAACAGCAGTTCGGACTCAAAAACTGGATGTTGTGACTATCAAGAACTCGCTCAACAAATAACCCAACTAAGAGAGACGGTCATCCAGTTGGAGAGCCGTCTCCTTAATCAATCCACCCATCACGATAGATTAATTATGAGACACATTTTAGCACAGTTTAAACGCATTTTAAAGGAACTAGAAACCATTACCCCTAACTATTACGATGGTTTAGTTATGCAGTGTTTAGGGGGGTTTTAATCATGAAATTTCATTTCATCCCTCAAGATTTAGAGTTTTGGAATCATGTTTTATGGGTGATTCCTAACCCTGGTTTCGTTCGTCGTTTTTGCCCTAAATGGATAGAAATTGGCAGGGTAAAAAAAACTGGTTTTTCAGCTTATGAAATCGTCCCATTCTAATAATTGAAACATGAAAAATTCAAATACCATCTCATTTTTTATTGGTGTTATTTTTGGGGCCGGTTCGATGTTTTGTTTTTTCGTTGTGCTTCCTCCACAAACACCAACACAAATTACTGAAAAAAAATAATGGGAATTTTATCGGCAATTAAGTCGTTTTTTGTCGGGGATGAAACGGAAAATTCCCGACTTCCAAACGTTCACCAGAGCGCGATTACTCCCGAAACATTTACACCCAACCAAGATAATTTATATGTTAGTTCCGAGCTAGTTCGTGAGGCGAATAACAGGGGATGGGTTATAGATGATGAACTTGTCCAACAATCGGGAGAAATAGCCAAAAGTGCTAAACAAAACGCTAAGAACGTTAAGAAGTTTGGCAAGAATATCAAGACATTATCCAAAGCTGAATTACTAACAGCAAAGGAAATGCAGAAAGCGATTAAGTTGACTGCCGATGGTGATAGTAAGAAGTACGGAATTATTACCCAGACTCAATCAATGTTAGACGCTCAAACCGTAGCCTATAGCGCGATTAAGGCTAACTATAGAGAGAATCTAAAGGCAACTAATCAGAGGGTCAATGATGCTTTAAACGGGTCACAAAGTAAACGAAACGAATTAAAAGGACGGTGATAAATAATGGCACGGGTTTTAAACTTTGTAGGGTATTTTATCGGGTCAATCTGTTGGGTATGTGTATCAGGATTAACAACACGATACTATACCCAATTGCAGCGATGGTATTGGGTATTTTTTATCTTGTTCTTATTAACTTTAATTGCCTTAACTTCGTTCTATGGGAGAAGGGCATACACGGGACTATTAAATACATCAGAGGCGGTTATGTTTGGCATTTTAACCATTATGTTTGTAGCCTGCATTTTAGGAGGGATTGCAGCTTATGTCTAACCCATTATTAATAAGTAGCGCACTCTGGATTACCACCGGAACTATGGGGATGTTTTGGGGATTATCACAGCCCTATCCTAGTCCTAACAAGTTTTATGGTTTTGGGATGGGTGCGATCGCGTCAACCATCGGGACAATCCTAAGTTATCCCGCCATGAAGAAAACTGAAAGGACGGTTTTGAGACAGGATACCAGTGACACTATTTTCGATATAGGTGAGTCTGCAATCATCGAACGGTATAAGCAAGCGGTGTTTCCTAGTCCTAAAATGCCAGATTTAAACATCTATAACCACGTTTTAAGCCTATTCCCAGAACAGGAAACTGAAGACAGGCCCCCGATAGTTAGCTTTGACTCAATACTTGATCGCGGCGTGGGTATCTGTTTGTTTGGGGATTCAGGATCAGGAAAATCAAGCGCCGCTAAATATTTAATTGGGTTAGCTTCTCAGGGTTCTGAGATTAAGTTAATAGTTTGTGATCCGCATTACGACGGCGGGGGGGATTGGGGGCCAAATACTTTAATCATTGACGATTATGACTTGATTCTCAAATGCTTACGCGCATCCCTGGATGAATTAGACAACCGTAAAAAACTAAGGAAACAGGGCGTTAAACAGTTTTCTAAACTGGTTTTTATCTGGGACGAATGGCCGTCTGTTAGGGTCGCCGCTAAAAATGCTAAATCAAATATTTGTGAGGAGGCGGTGATTCGTCTTGGTTCCGAGTGTCGCAAGTATGAAATGCTCTCAATATTTTGCAGTCAATCCGGTAATACCAAAGCGATGGGGCTCGAAGGCATGGGGGACTTTCTGCAAAACTTCTCTCTGATTAGATTGGGCAAAATCTCAACAAAACACGCCAAAAACTTACCTGATCAGAGAGTATTAAATTGCTTACAGAATACGGGTTATCCGTGTTTGGTAGATGATGATTTATCTATACATCCAACGCACGGCAACTATACCCAATTTAAGAACGGGCAACCGCCCCAAAACCTTCTACCAGTAAAAACTATTCCTATAACTTTGGATGAAATTTTAGGTGATGAAATTTATGTTGAGAGGGAACAGGAAACACCTAAACAACCGCCAACAACTGCCACGACTTCACCATCCTTTGATATCAGGAAACTGGACAAAACTCCCGAAAACAACAGCAATCCCGATGATAAATTCATGCAGATATTAGAGTTCTGCAAGGGTAAGGAGTCGGTATCTGTAAGGGATGTTCAACGGTCAACTGTTGGGCGTAACCTATCATCCGATGCCATTAAGTATGCGTTTGAATGGTTAGAAAATAATGGCTATGGGACGGTCAAAACTGAACAAACCGGGGGGACTGTTCGGGTAACGTTTACCCCGATTTAGTCGTTGTCACCGATGTCACCAAATAGCTTTATCCGCCCCCTGTAGCCTGTTTAATGCTTTGTGACATAGTGACAACGGTAATGGCGGCGACAACGAATTAAGAGGGATTTATTAACATGAACAACATAGATTTATCAAAGCCTGATAGTGTTGCGATCGCACCGGATTCAATAATCCTTAAATTCTCCTTACTCGGATGCCTTGGTTTAGCTCTAATAGGTTTGGGAATATTTACAGTCAACAATCATCAGAACGCGGTCAAATTGCAACAGCAAGCCACCGGAAAACCTGAGAAGATAAAAACATCAACTAAACCATCAGAACCGCCTTTAATTGTTACTAAGAAACCTAACAAGCCCGTTGTTATAGAGGAAGGGAGTAAAGCCTATTATTGTGTTAAGAATAACGGCGGTTCCGGTTGCCTTGACCGTGACAGATTTGCTCCTAATTATCAAATTGTCGCACCGCCGCCACGGGTCAAAACCTATGAAGATTATTTAATCCAGTACGGGGTTAGGGGTGACGGGTATTGTGGCAGATATTTAAACGGACAACCAAATTGTTATTAAGGATGGTTGCGTTGCTTGCGCAAAATTAAACTTTTTAATGCTAGTACGAGATTTAAGCATTTTAGATTATGGTTTGATTAGTCAAACCATCTCGCCGCGGCTAGTCCGGATTCTGATGATCATTAATTTGTCGGACAAGAATTGCGACTTTTGCCAGAATTGCCTAAGAATATTTTGCCAATTCGTTGTAAATCTATCGATCAGGTATTATAATAGTTAGGAAGTTTTAAAAAGTTATTTTTTATGGCTCCATCGAAACCACCTGAAAACATTGAATATGTGACTGTCTCCTTCAGAATCACCCGACTACTCGATGAAACTTTAGAAGATACTGCCAAAAAGTTAAGGGTAACTAAATCCCAGATAATTCGGGATGGGTTAGCTAACCTTAACTCCCCTGAAACTGGAAAAGCTGCATAGTTGCTTCAACAACTACACAGCCTTAATTTTATTCTTTTGTAAACTGCATAAACTCTCTAATCAAGCCATCTGTGGGAACTTTTGCGCTTGATTAAAAGGAATACACCGACTAATCGCGCCCCGGTTGGGGTGTTTGTAATACAACAATGATATCAGCTAAACGTCTAACCTGTCTATATAATTTAAAATTCTGTCAAACCCACCGAATTACGCCACATAACCATATAGTTGAATACTCAAGTAATTATTCAACTATATCACAGAATCTACAGAATCTACATCGGAAAACTGTAGATTCTAATAAATTACGCCTCCCGATGTTTGGGGATGCGATCGCAACACTCACCACCAATACAACTAAACCCACCGGGCCGTCATGTCGCCTTGGTGGGTTTGTTGTTTCTGAAAACTTATCTACTCATCAACCATAGGGAAATCTTATCATGAATAACACCAAGTCTAACGGATTAATTAGTCAGGATACAATCGACAGAGTAAGAGACGTTCCGATTACCCAAATAGCCGAGAAGCATGGGTTGGAATTAAAGAAATCCGGAAATAGCTTCAAAGCTCTATGTCCATTTCACGATGAAAAAACACCGAGCTTCGTGTTGACCGACGGAAAAGGTTTTAAGTGTTTTGGATGCGGTGAGAGTGGAGACAACATTAAGTTATATCAAAAACTTAATAATACTGAGAGCTTTTCGGAGGCTGTTGAGGGGATTGCTAAGGGAGCTAATATTCCTGTGGAAATGGAACACGAAAACCAACAGCAATACAAAAAACAAACCCCTACAACAAAACCAAAATTAATAATAGCAACATTTCCAAATACTCCCAATCGTGCCGAGGTTAGAATCAAGCAATTAGGCAACGATACAACCGAAGTAAAAACGATTTATCAATACTCCGAAAGTCAATGGATTGAACGAATAGAGCGTTATGATACTAACAACAATCGGATTAAATTTAGTATCCCTGGTAGAGACGATCTAGATCATAAACATATATTCCCGTATCACACCGACTGCAACGGGAATACTATTAACAAGAAAGGTGATAAACCTTGGGACTTTTATTGTCAGGGTGAGGCTATTAAATACGGCAAAAACAAACGGGTTTTGATGCCAGAGGGTGAAAGTTGTGTTGAGGCCCTCCGAGCCATTGGCATTGTGGCAATATCGCGGGTTGGTATTGGTAAGGGAGAAGAAGCCATTAAACGTAACTTCACCGCGTTAAAGGATGCCGAGATTGCCGAGATTATTCTGGTTGCTGATAATGACGATGTGGGACTTAAAGAGTGCGAGAAGTTTAAATTATGGGCTTTAGATGTTGGACTTAATGCTTTTGTTATTCCTACGAAAAACCTTTGGAGTGAAGTACCGGAAAAGGGTGATGTAGTTGATTTTCTTAAAGAAAATCCCAACACAACCCAAGCCGAATTTTTGAAGTTATTAGAGGGAGCTATTCAAGGTATTCAGGATGCAGAAAAACCATTAATAAATATCTCAAAACCCGTTTATCAAATGTCAGGAAATACCACACTAAAACCGGAGCCAAAACACAAGAAACCAACAGAGGGAGAAGAGGGAGAAGTAAGAGAAGCGTTAAAAAAAGTTGAGAATATACTTTTGGATTTTAACTTTGATGAAATTTCTCAGGAAATTAAAATAGATCAGATTCGACAAGAATTGGGAATAGATGGGAAGTTATGGGCAACACTCAGGGCAAAAATTAATAAGAGAATCAGAAGGGAGCAACTGGAATTAGAATTGAGATCCTTGCTATTGATTGACGATAAAATCGAGTTAATACAAAGGATTCATGATTTATCTGAAAAATATCGAATTGCGGTTAATTCAATTTCTAATCTGTTAAAAGATTTGAAATTACGCAACACAACCCAACAATTTGAGGTGATGGGGTTAGATGACTTCTTTGATGAAACTAGCGACGCTGTTGATTATTTAATCCCTGGTTTATTACCTAAAGGTGAGAGTGCCCTGTTAGTCGCCTCTCCTAAAGTTGGGAAGACTTTACTTGGTATTAACTTAGCTTTTGCCGTAGCAACGGGTGAGGATTATTTCTTAGGCGAGAAAACATTAACCGGGCGAGTGCTATTTGTGTCGGTTGACGAATCCAGACAATCAACAAAAGCTAAATTAATTAAGCGAGGTTTTAGAAAAAGTGATGCTGAAAATATCAGGATCATTACACAGTTTGAAGTTAGTCAACTGGAAAAACTGGAGGCAGAAATTGAAGATTTCCACCCAACTTTAGTAATCATTGATTCTCTAAAACGGATAACCAAAGGTAGCACGATATCTGAAAATAGCGCCGAGTTTTCTGACGTCGTTTATACGATATCCGAACTTTGCAACCGCTACGGCGCGAGTTCAGTTCTGATACACCACAGCAAGAAGGACAATGAAACTATCGGGGTTGATAATGTCCGGGGTTCTAGCGCGATTGTAGGGGCATTGGGTAACGTTTGGATAATGAATCGGGTTGCCAAAGAAGATCCGAATAATAAGAAGAAATTTATCTACGATCCCAAAGACACCCGGCGCCAACTTTACTGCTACAGCCGGGACTCGGAAGGTAAAGCTTTTAATCTGGAATTCAATCCTGAGAATAATTCTTGGGACGTTACCGGGGAAGTGGGAATTAGTGACGCCGAGCTTGACGAACGTAAAAACAACAAAGGCCGGATTTTGTCGGTTATGCGGGCTAACCTTCCACACTACCCAGAGGGGTTAAAGGGTTCTCAAATATTTAACTGCCTTGACCTAGAGGAGCCCGGCGCCGTTTCAAAGTCATCAATGTATATAGAACTAACTCGGTTGGTCAATGCCAAGCTAATTGGTTCTAAACCACTAGAAAATAGCCGGGGGTCACTTTATTTCTCGTTCGGGTTTGGACATACTACAAAACAAACCAAAACAGACACATCCTTTAACGATGAACCTCACCACAAAAATGAGCACATACCCTCCCCCCCCCCACTCACACACTCAGAAATTAACCCAACTTCTGAAACCACTATAAATAAAGAGTTTGAGCTTGGTTACAAAGAAAATAATTTTGGTTACAAGTTGGTTACATCAGATTTTTGTAACCAAGGGGATGTAACCAACGGAAAACCCCAATATGAGGGCGTTTCAGACATAGAAACCGAGTTGGTTACAAGTTTTGGTTACAAGGGGGGGGGTGGGTGCGCTCCCGATTTTGCAACCAAAACCGATGAACCAAAAACCTATACTACAATCGCAACGGATGTTACAAGTTTTGGCGATCGCATACCCGAACCAGTTGAAAACAAAACCACCGATTTTGATGGGTTGGATGTTATTGGGGTACTGATAGCCGAATTTAAAAGATTGCACGTGATAACCGCCAGAAAGGGCCAGCAATGGTTAACCCACAGGGGCGAGTATGTTAGCCGCGCCGCGCTCCAAAACCAGGATTTTAAAGTGCCCACGTTAGGCGAGATGGTAACGGCGATCGGCATTGTTTACGGGCACGGGGATATTGAGACGGCTCATCTATTGATCGAAAGATTTAACAACGATCCAAGCTCGCTATTTTGTCAAGCAATGGCAATCGATAAACAATTAGAACTGCTTTATACACTCTAACCGCCAACTATTAACTAACACTAACTAGGACAGAAAAATGTATCAATTAAATTTGTTTGCCCTCTTAAACGGGGGACAAACCCAGGACAACTATACCCAAAATCTGATTATCTCCCCTAAAACTTTTGAATTAAGGGATTATCAGAAAGAACTCAAAAGCGAGATATATCAGTTGATACGGGACGGCAAAAAGCGTATTTTAGTTTACGCTCCCACGGGTTCGGGTAAGACTGCAATACTATCATCAATATCGAGCGATCGCCTAATCCTCCTCCTCCTCTAAATTTTCAAAATACTCAATTAAAACATGAAGTTGATAGAGGTGATTACATATAGCAATATAAGCTGAAACGCCCTGCATGGCTACCTTAGCGTGTTTAAGCGCACCGGATTTAACTACCATCAGACAGGCTTTAGTCGGGTCATCCATTAAAACACCCGCCGACAAGACTTTATTAGAAAGTGTTATAGCCCGCATGGAATTAGCAAAAATCTGATCCAGTAGTATCTCTAAGTTTTGTTCTTGTTTTTTCAGTTTTTCCCTATACGCCGCTTTTTCCTGAACGTCCTTTAAGCCAATAGCTTCGGCTCGATCATTTATTAGTTTTTGCCGTTCGATATCCCAGATTGGGTTATTTTTCCAGTACCGGATTGTGGTTTCAGACACCCCGATTTGTCTGGCAAGTTCCCGATTAGATAGATGGGGATTGTCCAGTAATAGTTTAATAGCTTCTCGAATTAAATCAAGTCTAAATTTTTTGATGACGCAATTTGACGCAAAGATACAACTTAAGCCTAACACACCCAGAAGCCCCAAAGGTAGGGGCTATGGGGTGTTTTAAGGTGGGATAATTTTACAGCTTAGGAATTGAAAATTGGTGATTTCTCCCATTTTGACCCAAGTATTTAAAGTTATAGGTAGACTCAAGACTAGCAAGACTTCTACCTTGTCCCCCTTCTCCCTCGCCACCTTTATGTCTGGTAATCGCGTTATTTATTGTTTTGGCTATGATTCCAGAGTCAGGATCTATTGAATTAATGTATTTTACTAATCCGGGGGTTCCAACCGTCAGACGGTCAGAAGTTCCCGATACGGTTTTTATCGTATCGGGGTTGGATAATTGCTTATCTTCCCGCGCATCTAATTCTGATTTGAGTGTTGCGATCGCCACTTCCCTCTCCTTTAGTTCTAAGGTTACAGCCTCAAGTTCTGAAACAACGCCGATTAGTTGGTTTTGAAGGTTAGCGATCGCATTATCCTTAACTTCTAATTCATCCCTCACTCCCTCTAATTCATGGGTGAGGGTTTCTACTTTCCCAGAAGTGCAGCCTCCATAGCTTCAAGCCGCGCCACGATATTTAAATCAATAGCCGGGGGTTGCTGTTGCTGTGAGGCTATTTTTAAAAATATATCTGCGGTTATTTCTGCCTTGATCGCCTCCAAATCGTTACAGTTATCTGTCAAAACTTTGCTTATCTTATCGGATTCAATTTTAACTTGTATCCGTTCTAAAGATTCAGGGGAATAGTGATCTAGTCCGATTCTGATTAAATCCAGAATTGTCGGGGTCAACGTGGGTTTTTTGCTGATGTGATGAATGGGGGAGCCGTTAGCTATGGCCAGAGCTTCTATCTCATCATGCAAAGCTCTGGGAAAACGCACGTCAAGCCGAACGATTTTATCGTCACTTCTAGGGATTATCCGTTTGATGGTATCGGTTGTATCGGTATCTGTATCTGTTGTATCTGTTACGGTATCGGTTGTAGTATCTGTCAGGGTATCGGTTAACATATCGGTTTGTATCCTTTATTTATCGGTTAATCCTATCGTACACTACTTAACCGATACTAAACAGATACATAAGTAATTGGTATCGGTATAGTATCCGGTAATCAGATATTAGTATCTGTTACCACTTGACAGATACACAACCGATAAACTACTATATTAAGTATCGGATTCAGAAACCCGATACAACTTTCTGAAACCGAGAAACGCCACAGTACCTTGACAACTTAGGAGACACAATGAACGCACTTACAGCCGTTACAGCTACAGCTTACGCGATCGCACTTTGGATGTTTGCCCCTGAATCAGTTTGGGAACGGGAGTTGGCAACCGCTAAACGTAACCAACAAACCCGACTGAACCCGACACCGGAACAGATACCCGATACAGTCCAAACACCGATACAGGAAACAACACCGGAACCGATACCCGAACCCGTCCCAACATCGGAACCTATCACCGAGATTGTGGAACCTATCACCGATACCAAACCGATAGAACCCGATACAATCTTGATAGAACCCGATACTACCCTGATAGAAC
>LR882961.1 GCA_904830895.1 Planktothrix rubescens CCAP 1459/22 | reverse complement strand
ACTGATTTACTTACTGATTTACTTACTTACTGCATTAATTAAGTATTTTATTACAGTTTGCAGGATTCAGTAAGATTCTGGGTAGCCACCGAGATACGTGCAAAATGGGACACTTTGTAAAATTTTGTAACGTTGATGTTTAAAATCCACGATTTTACGTTGTTTCAACACTGAATTCCGGGTGTCCTCTTTTGTAAAACATCCCCAAAAAAGGTCATAAATGGGCAAGTTTGAAAGACTGAATAGTGTTAACAGTGGATTTGAGTATCCAAAAACTAGAATGTTTCAGTACCATTTTTGGGCAAGTTTTTAAATCATTAAAAGACATTTTGCAATATTTGTTTACAAAGTGTCCCATTTTGCACGTATCTCGGCGGCTACCCTAGTAACCAATAAATATGAAGCAGAGGATTTAGCCAAAATTTCTGATTTATGTCAAAAAGCGATAGGAATTAATGCTCCCAAAACATGGTCTTATATTTCCTGTTTCCTAGCCTTATTTAAACAGTCTTCATTACGTTCTGCTTATTGTGATTTTCCAGAGTTTCATCGAGTAGTTTCTCAATTAGCATCAGAAAATTTTGATTTAATTTACATCAAAAGATTAAGAATGGCTCAATATGCTAAACACTTTGAAAATGATAAAGTTATTGATGGGACAGATTCTATGGGACTCTATTATGAACGATTATGTCAGCTAAATTTTTATGGCTTTAGGGCAATAATTAACAATTATGAAAGTAAAATACTCAGTAACTATGAAAAACAAATCGCTCAATCCTATCGAATGGTTGTTTGTTCAGAACTAGATAGCTCTTACATTGAAAAATCAGCTAAATTAGATTCAGGGACAATAAAAGTTATTCCTAATGTAGTAGATTTAGATAAATTTCAGTATCAAGCACCTTCTTCTTGGTCTAATTCAATCAAAATTGGTTTTTTCGGCATTTTTTCGGCTTCGACCAATGAAGATGCCGCTTACTGGTTAGGAACTGATATTTACCCATATCTAAAACAGAAGTTTCCCTTATTAGAATGTGAAATAGTTGGTTTGTTTCCATCAAAACGATTGTTAAAATTACAGAGTTTAGGCTTGAGAATAATAGGTTATGTCCCAAATTTATCTGATGTAGTGTATTCATGGAATGTCTTTTTATGTCCTTTACGTTCAGGTGCAGGTGTAAAAAATAAAATTTTACAATGCTTGGCTATGGGAGTTCCTGTAATTGCTACTTCTCTTTCCATTGAAGGATTAGTAGATATACAAGCTAATGAGCATTTATTGTTAGCTAATAATGTTTCAGAATTTGCTGAACAGCTTATTAGATTGAACAATGAACCAGAACTGGTTTTAAATCTTAGTCAATCAGGCCGTAAGTATGTTGAAAAATATTACTCTCTTGAAACATTAGAAAATTGTATGAAGAACTTTTTATCAAATTATTGAAAACTAATTTTGAAAGTTTATTAATAAATATTATGGACAGAATTATTCTTTGTTATCATGGTATCGGTGAAGATCAATTATACTGTAATGTATCTTGGTCGCTCTTTGAACGTCAAATAAATTGGATAAAGACTTTAAACTATCAAATCACTTCAGTAGCAAATATTATACAAGTAAATGATTTGCATCCATCTCTTGCTATTACTTTTGATGATGGATTAGAAAGTAGTTTGAAAGCAATTATTTGGTTATTAGAGCAAAATATTCCTGTTCTTTGGTCTGTATTGGCTTTACCTGAATCACCACTACATCAAGGACTTACAGGCAAAGTATTAGATTTGACTACAATATCCAATCTGCTGGCAGATTATTCAAATCTAGAAATTGCTTCTCATGCTTTAACTCATAGAGATTTAACCAAAATGTCTTTAGAAGATGTAAATAGGGAAATACTTGAAAGTCGTGAGCGGTTACAAAATGAGTTACAAGTTCCTATACGGTACTTTGTTTATCCATTTGGTAAGACTAATTTAGAAATTTCAAACCTTGTAAAAATAGCTGGTTATGATGCTGCTTTTTCTGTTACAGCTATCTCTCTTAAAATAAAGAGTAATCGCTATATTTTACCTAGGCTCTGCGTTAATGAACAGCTTTATTCTCAAGAACGCTTACGTTACTTGTTGGGATGGGGTGGCGGAACTTACCTTGATCTAGCTCACTTGTATAGAAAGTTTTTTCCAAAAAATACTTAATTTTAATATTTGCTGTTAGCATGACTCAAATAATCAAATTAGCCATCTAATTAATACGATCAATTACTGAGGAAACTTTTTCAGATAGTGTTTCCTTGACAGAAAAGTTTAGGTTAACTGACGCTCTAGTAATATCTCCCCAAGATGCTTGAATATCCCCCCTCCTTATATCTAAAAATTCTGGTTCGAGACAATATCCAAATTTTTCGGAAATTAATTGTAGTAGTTCTAATAAATTGGTAGCTATCCCCGTACATACATTAAAAATACGATGCTTATTTAAAATTTTACTAGAGATGGTAGCAGCAGCAATGTTGGCTTGTACCACATCACTAACTGATATAAAATCACGACTTTGCTGTCCGTCGCCATAAATTTTAGGTCTTTGTTTGTTGCGGTAGCAATTAATAAATTTTGGAATAACAGCTGCATATTCTGAGTCAGCCCTTTGTCCAACTCCGTAAACATTAAAATATCTTAAGGATATGGTTTCTAGACCATAAGTATGATAAAAAGTTTCACCCCAAGCTTCTGTGGCTACTTTACTAACTGCATAAGGAGATTTTGGCATAGAAGCTAAGTCCTCTTTTAAAGGTGGTTGATAGCAATCTCCATAGATAGCACAACTTGAAGCAATAACAATGCGCCGAACGTCAGCTTTGAGGGCAGTTTCTAAGACATTTAATGTTCCCAAAATATTAATTTGTTGAGTTAGTTGGAGATTCAAAGTTGATTGAGGAACGGAAACTAAAGCTGCTTGGTGAAATACACAATCTACGTCCTGCATTGCGCTTAATAAGTGTTTTTTATCGCAAATATCTCCGTAAATAAATTCAATTTTATTTTGGACAGACGTTAGATTTTCTAAGTGCCCCGAATATAAGTTATCATAGACTTTAGTCTTAATATTTTCGGCTACTAAGTGTTTAACTAAATGAGAACCTATAAACCCTGCGCCTCCTGTGACTAATGCTTTCATTTGTTTCCTTAACGTTCTTGTAAACAGTTCTTTTCTTATTATATTATAAATGGCTAAGACTTCGAGCGCGTTTTTTCTGATGGGATAGGGGAAACAATCCAGGGGTATCAACTTAATGCGGGACAGCTTATCCTGAAAGGGTTTTAGCTTTCGTCCTACAGAGTAAGCCTTACAGCCATTTTCACTATCCAAGAACCAGATCAAAGTGTCCCGCTTTACGCTGCTACCCCAATCCAGTAAACTAATTTTGTCAATGTCTAATTCTCTACCATGAAAATTGCTTTTGTAGTAGGAGATTTTCCTGCTTTATCGGAAACCTTTATTGTCAATCAAATCATAGGCTTAATTCAGCATGGCTATCAGGTCGATATATATGCAAGGCATTCTAGGAATGAGCCTAAGATACACCCTGATATATATAGATATGGTCTACTTGAGAGAACTTATTATGCTCCATTTAAACCAGAAAAACAAACCTATGATATTATTCATTGTCATTTTGGACCTTATGGCTTAGATGGACTAAGACTGTTAGAACTTGGTAGACTTCAGGGAAAGTTAATTACAAGTTTTTACGGGTTTGATGTAACTTTATATCCTCTAAAATTTGGTAATGACATTTATCAGCACCTCTTTCAAATAGGTGATTGCTTTATAGGCATATCTTCTTTTATAGTTGACAAGGCTTTAGCACTAGGTTGTCCAAAGGACAAAATAATTAAGCTACCCATTGGTATTGATACTTTAAAGTACAGTTTTTACCCAAGAAAAACCCGCTCAGACGAACCTATAAAAGTTCTTACAGTTGCTAGATTAGTAGAAAAGAAAGGAATTGAATATTCTCTAAAAGCTGTGGCTAAAACAATCTCTAACTACCCTAAACTTGAATATAACATTATTGGTGATGGTTATCTACGTGAATCAATTCAAAAATTAATTCAAGAACTAGGTCTTTCTAATCAAGTTAAACTACTAGGATGGATGAACCAAGATGAAATTATAGATTTTTATTATAATGCTCATATCTTCATTTTGGCAAGTGTAACTGCTGCTAATGGAGACCAAGAGGGTCAGGGGCTAGTTTTGCAAGAAGCTCAAGCTACAGGGCTACCTGTCTTATCCACGATTCATAATGGTATTCCTGATGGAGTGTTAGATGGAACATCGGGCTTTCTAGTTGCTGAAAAAGATGTGGATGCTTTAGCGGCGAAATTAAACTATCTAATTGAAAATCCAAGATCACGGATAGAAATGGGTAAAGCAGGTCGTAAATTCATAGAAAATTATTATGATAATAAAAAAATTACTGAACAATTAATTAAACTATATCAACAAATTTTGAAAGTCTAGTTTAACTAGAGGAGAACATATCAGATGGATACCAAAACAAAAGCAATTGTTACTGGAGCAGCACGAGGAATTGGTTCAGCGATAGTTGAAAATTTTCTTGGCAAGGGATATCAGGTTTTAGCTATTGATAAAAACTGGTTAGCCCAACCGCAACAGGAGAATATTATTTTAGTAACAGCAGATATTTCAGAAAAAAATTTCTGGGATAAGGATTTTCCTGATTTACTGACATCATTTCGACCTAATATTTTAATTAATAACGCCGGTTGTCAGTTTAAGTCCTCATTTTTAGAAACAACTCCTGAAATTCTTGAAAAAACGTGGTTGACTAATCTTGCTGCACCAATGTTTTTATCACAGGCAACCGTTCGTTTCTGGATTGAACATCAAATTCCTGGTATTATTGTCAATATATCATCAATCCATGAAATTATTCCGTCAAATATTCCCTCATACTCAACAACTAAAGCCGCTCTTGCTAGGGTAGCCGCCGAGATACGTGCAAAATGGGACACTTTGTAAACAAATATTGCAAAATGTCTTTTAATGATTTAAAAACTTGCCCAAAAATGGTACTGAAACATTCTAGTTTTTGGATACTCAAATCCACTGTTAACACTATTCAGTCTTTCAAACTTGCCCATTTATGACCTTTTTTGGGGATGTTTTACAAAAGAGGACACCCGGAATTCAGTGTTGAAACAACGTAAAATCGTGGATTTTAAACATCAACGTTACAAAATTTTACAAAGTGTCCCATTTTGCACGTATCTCGGTGGCTACCCTGTATGGTTTTGGGATTAATAAACGCTTAGGGAATGAAAGTGTCCAAATTTTTAGATGATTACCAAAACCCAAAACGACACTTCATAATCTTTACTAAGCAAGGGAAACAGGTTGGCGATACTTGCTCCCAAAAACCTAATTCATAATTTTATTGGACGGATATCGTTCAGATTAAACCACATTGTTCGGGCATAAGTGTTTGACTAATTGGTTCGTATAAATTGGACACTCTGGAGGCGACAAATGCTGTAATCCAACCTCTGCAATGGTTACAGCTTATTTGCAATTAATGTGGTTTCATTTGCAGTGATTGTGGTTTGTTTGCAAATAATGTGGTTTCATTTGCAGTGATTGTGGGTTCGAGACCCCTCTTATTTGCAGTTAATGTGGTTTGAAAATTTCCTTGTTTGCGGTTTGAAACGTTTATGTTTGCAGTTCGCTACAGATAGCTTACTCAAAGAAATTGACAAGTTAGAAACAATTCGGCAATTAGAATTACCAGAGCATTTATTTACTCAGACTTCCCCGAAAATTGTCCAGCACTATCGACAACGAGCTTCAACGGAACCGCCTAGGGAATTACGTCGCCATCCTCAGTCGATTCGTTACACTCTCATGGCAGCCTTCTGTTGGCAAAGAAAACAAGAAATTACGGATAGTTTAGTGGAATTATTAATTCAAATTGTTCATCAACTTCGTTGGGTGGTAAATCATTCTGTTCCTTTTCTGTTACTTTTTCAGCAAGCCCTATATATAGTGTGCTTGCGTAAGTCCTGATTCATCTATTTACCCTTTTCTAAAAACATGATGCGAGCAGTTATAATTAGACCTCTTGCAAAAAAAATCTATGCTATAATAAAAAATTTTCACTTTCAGACTAAGAGTGTCAACTCATAATTATAAATGGCTGACAACAAATTACAACGAAGACCATAACGGCGACGACGATTTCGATAACGACTCGATAAGATCCTGAAAATTTTGAGGCTCCGATTAACGTGTTCAATCACAATTCGTTGATGAGCCAAAGCTAGATTATAGTCTTTTTCTAAGACCGAAAGATTGCCATTTTTGGGTTTCTTTTTGGGTACATAGCTATTCAAGTGATAATCCTTAATCCCTTGATAGCCACTATCTTGTAAACTATCAGTTTGGGGGTGAAAATGAATTTTGCTTTTTTTGAATAAGCTGAAATCGTGGCAATGTCCTTGTCCAAAATCTGTACAAATAATCTGTTTAGTTTCTTGATCAATTACTAACTGAATTTTGAGCGTGTGATGTTTTTTCTTTCCTGAGTAACATTTTTTCTGTTTTTTTTTCGGTCTTTCAATAGCCGTTTCCGTGACATCCATCACTACGATTTCGGGGTAGCCAGAATCTTGAATTAATGCTTTCTTTCCCGGAATCCGAAACTTTCCTGTTTTCATTAAAGTTGATTCAATATTAGCAACAATTCGGCAAATAGTTGATTCTGATACTCCCCAATTTGTCCCAATATGAAAATATGTTCTGTATTCTCGCCAATACTCCAAGGCTACTAAAACTTGCTCTTGGAGAGTCAGCAGGGTGTGACGTCCTCTTCTATCTTTAGGATGTTCTAACCTGAACTGCTCTATGGCATTAACCATTTTTTGGAAGGTTTGAATCTTGACACCAAATCTTCGTTTAAATTCATGAGGTTTCAAATTTAGATAAAATTGAGTGTTCATCGCAGAGTTATTGTCTAAATTCACTTTCAATTTTTACCATTTTATGGAGTTTTTAGCAAAAGTTTGTGAAGAATGGTTAGTCTCTAGGATTTTATGAAATTGAGCAAAACTTACCATAATACCATAAAATTATTTTGCAAGAGTTCTATTATTGTGGAGCAAGCCCGAAAGCCTGTTCAAGACTTGCTTTTCTGGAGAATTCTAATGTATCAGGGCAGGCTTTCGGGTTATTCTTCTCCTCCCGTTCAGACTTTGGTGCAGCGGGTGAAGAGGCACTCAAGGAGTTCAAGCGCCAGATCGATTTCGTCGTAGCTGATCTCCAGAGATGGTGCGAGCGTAATCACGTTCTTGTGGTAGCCACCGATATCGAGTATGAGTCCGTAGAAGCGGCCTCGTGCCTCCAGTGTCCCGCTCATGGCCATGTCGCACATTTTATCGACCATTGCTTTATCGGGTGTAAAGCTGTCCTCTGCCGCACAGATTTCGATCCGCAGAGCGAGACCTAAACCATCTACATCACCCACGATCGCGTGCCTCTGCTTCAAATCTTTCAATCCCGCCAGGAAGTAAGCGCCCTTTTCCATAGTCATGGAGTGGTAGTCCTTTGCTTCAAGCATCCGAACCGTCTCTAGGGCTACAGCGGTGCCGAGCGGGTTGGACGAAAAAGTCGAATGTGTTGAACCGGGCGGGAATACTTCTGGGTTGATCAGTTCCTCGCGGGCCCAGATTCCGGCTAGGGGATTGAGACCGTTAGTGATTGCCTTACCAAAAACAATCACGTCCGGTTTTACGTTAAAATTCTCAATTGACCAGAACCTACCTGCTCGGTAAAAGCCCATCTGAATCTCGTCATCAATTAACAGTATTTTGCGGGCATCGAGCACTTGCTTGAGTTTCTCAAAATACCCCGCAGGTGGGATGACATAGCCACCCGTTCCCTGAATCGCTTCCACATAGAAGGCAGCATATTCTGCTTCTCCCGCTTTGGTATCCCAGACACCATAATATTCAGAGTCGAACAGCCGCTCAAATTGATCGACACAGTACAACCCGCAGTCCTCCTGCTTTTTACCGTAGGGGCAACGGAAACAGTAGGGAAAGGGAACAAACTGCGCTCGATCGCCGAAATGACCGTAACGCCTCCGGTAGCGGTAGCTCGACGTGATCGCTGAGGCACCGAGCGTCCGACCGTGATAGCCACCCTCGAAGGCGAACATCAGACTCTTGCCGTTGGACGCATTCCGCACGAGTTTTAGCGAGTCCTCGACCGCCTGAGAGCCACCAACATTGAAATGTACGCGCCCCTTCATGCCAAAGGTTCGCTCGACATTCTGTGCCAGAGCTGCTGCGAGTTCTATTTTCTCCTTATGTAGATACTGGCTTGTGACTTGGGGTAACGTATCAAGCTGACGTTTCATTGCATCGTTGAGACGTGGATTGGCGTAGCCGAAACTGACTGCCGAGTACCACATTTGCAAATCTAGGAAGGCTTGGCCTGACTCGTCATACATATAGCTGCCTTCACAGCGACTGAATATTTTGGGGGGGTTTTGATAATGAACGGTGTCGCCATGGGAGCAGTATTGCGCCTCTAGCGCAAGCAGATCTTGTTCTGTCAGGGCATCAGCCATAGCTATGGTGTCTCCGTTGTATAAATGTCAGCCTAAAGTAGTGTGTTTCAGTATACCATGCGGTCGAGTTTCTCAAGCAAGTGCCGTGCATCGGCAAAGCCTTGGATCGTGAAGTGCGGCAGGTTGCGCTGGGTGCAGTGGTCAATCAGCTTGTGCTTGGCAAAGACAAAATCGACCTTCTGTGCGGCGCAGAAGTCCGAAGTGCCGTCACCGATCAGTAGCGATCGCCGATTGCTCGTGGTGTAGCTCTGGATCTGATCCACGGTGGCGCACTTGCAATTTCCAGATGCGACCAGGCAGTTAGCGTTGAAATTCGGAAAAGTGAGTTGCCAAGCTCGTTCACCCTGCTGCTGTAAGCTATTAGCGACTATAGAGATGGAGCTTAGCTCGTAACGTGCCAGGATACGCCGGATGGCATAGTCTAGCCCATCGCTGACTACGGTGATTTTATGTCCTCGCCCCTGTGCTTCTGCAACAAAGGCGGGGAAATCAGCGTCGATCGCGAGCGCGTCGAGGTGCAGGTCGAGATCGCTGCGTGACATATCGAGCAAAGGGATCTGGCGGGCTAGACACTCGCGCGAGCCAATCGCTCCCGCTTGCCACGCCTGCTCGATTTCTTGCCAAGCCGAGGTAGCGAAGCTCTCAAGCAGTGTATCGGTGATATCAGCAAGGGAGATCGTGCCATCAAAGTCACAGAAAATGTCCCAAGTTCCATCACCGATGTTACGTTCAGTTGGGCATAAGGATTTGAGGTTATACATAGAACGATAAGTTACCTGCCACGTATGCTTCTACCTGCGCGTTATCCGTTAGTAATCCATTCAATTCCCAAGCGATCATCCGGTGCAAGCCGTCGAGATGCACCAGTCCTTCGGTTATATCGAGTTCTGTATAGCCTGCATAGTATGGGGCGGTAATTGCTTTAGTGGATAAAAAAATCGGCAGGAATTGGGTGCGATCGGTTCTCCATATCTTGTTCCAGCAGACAGGACTCTCTTTTGCATACCGATCTTTCATACTGGAAAGCTTTTCTACAGCTTGCTCTACAGTCAGCCCGGATTTGGGAATGAGCTTGATGTTCCCGCCTTCACTAATATGCCAGGGCAAAGTAACCCGCAAAATATCTTGCCGCCCTAAAAAAACCTTGCTCCACTGACGCAACTGTACATCAGCACACACTAATATCTCCTCTGCTTGCCGATTTGTGTTGGCTTCGTGCTCTCTGTCTGCATGATGCTCTGAGCGAAACTGCGCCAGTACCTCGTCAAACTCTACTTTCATCACAATTTTCATACTCAGGCTCCAAAAGACTCTTGCGCCGAAATAGTAAGGTGTTTGCACAAAGCTTTTACCCCCGCCGCGCCTGCTCCATCAGAGCGGGCATCAGCCGTTCCAATAAACTGCCTTGGTTTATTTGCTTAAATGGCACCATTTGATCGTAGGGGTCATAGAAATGTCGTTCAGCGAACAGATCGTGCCACTGACCGCGGTCTAAGCCTAGGGCACGAGCACGAGCAAGCATCTGCTGCCAGTAGGGCTTGACCACAGGCCAGCGCACCCCGCCTTGACAGTATGCACAATCTATAAGGTAGCGTGGCTGTCCCTCACCACCTGCCTTGGCGCGCCGGGCGTGGAACACCCCCGAGTGGATAATGACTGTCGATCCGGGCGGCAAGTTTTCGATCGCGACTTCACCAGGCAGCGGCATAGCGCCGAAGCGACTAAGGGCATTCTTTTCGGCAACAATTTGTTGCGAACCGGGCAGTACCACTAGGTCACCTATCGTACCGTTGAGGCCGTCCAGGTAGTGGAAGACGTGAACCATCATATGTGAGCGGTTAGTCTGCGGATACTGCTCGTAGTCGTGGTGCCAGTTTTTGTCAGCAGAACCAGAATCGTGGCGGCTGCTGTGCAGGTGATGAAAGGCAAAAATTGGCCCCATCAGTTGGGCGAGTATCGCCATCAGTGGAGGATATCCGATCAGCCAGCCATGTTCGCCCAGTTCCAGTTCCATCACTGGCGGTGGTTGGCGCAGCCCCTTGAGGCAGTATGCCGTCGCCTCATCGCGCAACCCCCCATCCACCCAACGGTCAACCTCTGGCTTTAGTGTTGCTACCAGCTCGCTTGGCAGAAACGATGACAGCACGAGATATCCGCGATCGGCAAATGCGCTGAGCTGTGTGGCGTTTAGTGGTTCGGCTACCAGGGAAGTCAGCAACGATGATACGTCATACAGGCTATCGAGTCTAGCAATATTTTCAAATTGAGCATTTCGATCTTTATTAATTCCTGTTGTTTGCTTTTTTTGTGCTTTTCGCTTGACATATCCATCATCATTAATCGTCGGTTCATCCAGTTCTTCTAACTCTTTTATTCCTCGGACGATTGTGTTTCGAGTACAACCCAACAGTTTGATGATATAACTAATTCCTCCCCATCCCAATTTTTGAGCCTCTATCGCTGCATATCTTCTTTTATCCTTTTCTGATAAAGAGTTATAAAACTTCTTCATTTCTTCCTGAATTGAACTAGAATAAAACATGGGTTTTCAGGTCAAGCTGTGTCATTTAATCGAAAAATCCGTTGCCCGGTTCTCTCAATTTTTGTAAAATCTGCCATCAGTGGCTATACTCCATTATATCTAATAATTCATCAAGTTATTACTTTTCCATTCCTTAGTCTTTATATTCGGCACAATATTCATCTATGATGGCAACTGTTGGCCGAGCCTCTCTTGCCAAATGCTTCAGGATTTGTAATTCTACATCCATTGCCACACCTACTTTATAGAGTTTAATTTTTTAATTCTTCTATTCATTATACTCGGAGAGTGACAAAAGAGGGATATTTGACTCAATCATTAATTTCAAAAGGCGATGTTTGATTATAGCTTTAAGCTGGCAAACTATTCTAATGAAATTTATGAACAGCTTTGTGAAGTAGGAGGATATCAGAAGAAATAAAGAAATCGGGAAATCGTTGATATGGCGATCACGAATTATGTTTTGAACCAAAGATTTTGCAGTTTAGCCACACACAGAGGTTTCACCTTTGCACCCATTCAATTACTATCCTCGACCGATGTAGGGAACTTTAGTTGGAATCAACGTGACAAACTGAAAATTTGTATCGAGTGGCATATTCGCCATCATTACAACCGTCTCTGCAACATGCTTGATATCCATAGACGGCTCCACTTGAAACGTTCCATCCGCTTGCTTCGCTGCGTGCGGGGGAGTTGGCTGATCTGTAGGAATCGTAGTGTTACTGATGTCGAGCTGTCCACAGGCGATGTCGTATTTTCTACCGTCGAGCGAGAGCGAACGAGTGAGTCCAGTGATCGCAGTCTTAGTCGTAGTAAAAGCAATCGAATCCGGTCGCGGCATATGTGCTGAGAGTGCGCCATTATTGACGATGCGTCCACCCATCGGTGACTGTGATTTCATCACCCGGAATGCTTGCTGAGCGCAGAGGAAGGTGCCAGTTAGATTAGTCTGCACTACCCGTGCCCAGTCTTCATAGGCTAATTCCTCAAGGGGCACGCTTGGGGCATTGTCGCCAGCATTGTTGAATAGGAAGTCGAGCCGACCGAACCGCTGCTTTACCGCCGCGAACAGCGCCGCAACTGAATCGGGGTTGCCGATATCTGTCGAGACAGGGAAGGCTCGCTCAGTCGCCTCTAGGGCGAGTTTTGCAGTCTCCTCTAGGGCGTGCTTGCGCCTTCCAGCGAGCGCTACAGACCAACCATTTTCTAACAGGGCAAGGGCACAGGCGCGACCTATGCCGCTACCAGCACCAGTGACGATCGCTATTTTGCTTGTCATACGAAAGTATTCCCTTACACTTTTGTTAATCTTATATCATACACCAACAATTGGATCAGTTGCTACTTTTCAGATGAAACATTGAAAGACAGTTTTTTATCATAGTTCTTTAAAAATAATTTATAAGAAAGTGTTGGCAAACTTCTGAATTCTGTTTCCTAGAACTTATCTCTGCCAACCCTAACATCAAGTCACGTCTTTCGCTGATGCAAGGTTCTCATTGAGAATGCTCTGATCCACGCCCATACGGGGATAATCTAAATAGCTGTAAATCCCGCATTTTGAGCTGCTTTTTTGATGATTTCAGGATTTCTTGGCTCTCTTAGATATGGATGACCATGCTCGGAGAAAAGGAATTCTATATGCTCATCACAGCTCTGCCCAGATGCAGAAATGTGGTAAAACAGTGCAAATTTTGTTGTTTCTCTCTTCGCGACCGCTTTAGAGCCTCGATGTAAAATACGCATATCAAAAACAACAGCATCTCCCGCCTTGCTCGGAAGGTTAATTCCTTCTTTTTCAAAGATGGAATAGTCTTCATATTTAGGGAATCTCCCGCCAGTCATTTTACGCATAATTTTTGCAAATACCGGCACACCAATGCCTTTGGCAAGCTGTCGTTGCTTTACAAGGGGATCTCTTTTTTTATGGCTTCCCGGTACCACAAATAAACCTCCTCCTTCATCGTTGCAATCCTGGAGGTAAATTCCAATTGTAATCGCGTTGAAATCCGGTCTCAAAAAAAACTGGGCCCCCACGCCTTCCGCTGTGGTCAAGTCGGTATGAAGGACTTTAAAACTATTTCTGATGCATGACACTGATAATAAAACAAAATCATCACCAACTATGGATTTTATGACTTCAAGCAATTGATCGTTAATAAATGTATCAATTAGCTCGGGATATAGACATAAGTGATCGGGAATAGTGTCATCGCGTATCAGGTCTTCGTCCTGAAACTTTTCATTAAACTTTTCTTCTAAAAATTTCCGAATTTCTAATACTCTCTCTGGACTTAGAATACCGGGAAGCAGATAATAACCTTTTTCATTAAAGGTAGGTAGAAATGATTCTTTTGAGTGTGAAGTTGTTTTAACTTCAAGAGATGAGTTTACAGTAATTGCCTGTGCTGGGATTGGTTTCATACTTCAATGTCCTTGAGTCTATTTGATTTTGACGGGTTCCTCAGAGAGCGTTGGCGCGCTTTAAAATCTCTCTTTGTAGCATTTATCTGTCCCAGCTATAGCAGTTTGTGTCCGGGTGAGGTACACGATTTTTCTGTTCCCTCTTTCCCTTTCCCTTTTCCGCTAAATGCTGTACCTTACTGACTTGAAAACTGTTATGTAGCATGACGTCCCGTATTCCGGTCACTTATTGTCATTGCCGAATAATCAGCAATTATAACATATGGAGGCGTGTCTTTGCAAACTTTCCTCTGAAACAGCTTTATGGCTGTAGCGACGAGCCGTAACTGCAATAATGTCAACGGGGTGAAGTGAGCAGTCGAACAGAAACTTACGCTAAGGAATTAATGGAAAGCGTTACTCACGTTTGGGTTTACAATCGGGATGGTGTTGATCATCTTAAGATATGGCAGTTACAGGGAAGCTGGAATTAACCCTTAAAATTACAGAATTTCCAACGGATGTTCAGACCGTTGAGAATAACTGGAAGCAATTTACTGTTGACTGTGATGGCAGAATCTTCACGCTCACAGTGAAGCCGAAAATGTTCAAAAAACTAGAGGAAGCGCAAGCGAATTATCCGATGTGGGTGGCGGCGATTGCTGGGAAGCTGGGAGAAGCTACTCCCGATGGCTTTGTCTTGGCTGACCCCGCAATTCAAGTGTTTGAGAAAAAACCGAAAGACCCCCAGGAAGCTGCATCTGAGTAGAAAGGTTTGAGTAGCAATCGTGCAGAAACTTACGCGCTTGGCTAAAACCAAATTACAGCATAGGTTTTGGACAGTGAGCTTATAATAGTGAATGATTGCTGTTCCAAGTTTCCACTAAAGAGTAATGAGCAGATGAGCCAAGTAGAAGCGCAGATTAGAGATTTTCTTGCCTCAGACTTAACCTTCCTTTCAAAGGACTTTATATTAATCAAAAAGGAGTTTCCTCTTAAGAACTCATTTGGAACAAAAGGTTTTATTGATATCCTGGCTGAAGATTCTTACCAGCACTTCGTAATTATAGAGATCAAGAGATCTAATCAGACAGCTAGAGAGGCTATTCACGAAATTCTTAAGTACGCAGGCTTGCTTAAACAGCAACTGAAAGTCAAAGAGACTGAAATTAGAATTTGTATAGTCTCAACAGATTGGGATGAACTAATAGTTACCTTCTCAGAATTGCATAAAATAATTCCATATCATTTGGAAGGATTTAAGATTCAAATTGACTCAACAAATAAGCCTATTAAGAAGGAATTTGTTAAACCTTTAGAAGAGGTATTACCTAGAAATATTTCCCACAATCACATGATATTTTTATATGAAAACAACGATTGTATACATCAAGAGTTAGAGCAATTAAGGGAAACAATTAAACGTATAGGAATAGAAGATTTTGTATTATTAGAAATGAGTTATTTAGGAGATAAGAAAAACATTATATATCCACATGGTATTTATTTTGCTTTTCAGAGATATGAAAAAATAAAACTAAAAAGCATTCTTTTAAGTTTAGAGCAGGAAGATGATATAGAAGAAGCCGAAGAATTTTTGGAAGATGAATCTGAGCTATTGCATTTACTTGAACAGGCAATCCTAAGCCATATTAGACCTAACAATTATGATACTTTAGAAGCGAGTTATCCTGATCAATTCTTATCCCTAATAGAAGCCAAAGAATGGAAAATTAGTAGCATTGCCCGTGAAGGTATATTTTTTGATGATCCGAGACTTGCAAGAGACAGTATCTTACTATCAGAAATAAAAGGAACTAAGGGTAAAGGATTTACACAGTATCACAATTACTCTAATTCAAAATTTAAACTTCGCCTTTCGGAAATTGAAGAGAACTCTTACCAATATTTGTACGGCTGTGAGCTTGATAATACTTGGCTTAATCATCTCAAATTTATTTTTTCTGAATTGAAAATGAAAATGAGTGGCAAGGAATACGAGCTATTTATCGATATATATAATTCAGGAGAAGGTTTATTAAAAACTTTATACTATATGTACAACTACAGAAAGTTTGACGCAAGCAATCCTCTTTTGTTTATGCCAAACTATATTCTTCAAATTCACTTTGATGATCCCGACAATACTTCTGAAGTTTATGTTGGTAAAATTAAGTGGAATGGCACAAGAAAAAATGTTCAGCAGTTGTTAGAAGAATCTCAAATAGATGATCTTTTTTTATACTTTACTACATTTCAGACTGGCCTAAGTCCTTTTGCCGGGTTAACAGAATTTTTGATCATGAATTCAATGGGGTTTGAATATTCATCAGACGTTTATTTCTTAACGGCTGGAGAGATCATAGACAGGAGGAGTATAGAAGAGATAGAGGACGGTTTAGTAGCTTATGTAAAATCGGACGACCGTGTAGGTCTAGAGAAATTTATCAACCTTTGTCCTGAGTTTATGTGTGAGTTGAATTATCTATTCTGTTTATATTTAGATTAATTTCACAGAAATGTTTCACCAAACAATGATTCTAATTGCAGAAAAATAAATTCCAACAAGGGATTACCAAAACTCATAAATTGAAGGGGAGGGCTGTTCATCAAAGATTTCCGGGTAAAATGTTACCGAATAGGTTTGATTTTTAAACCTTAGTTTCCAAATTTTCGGTTCTCGTTTTTCAAAATAAAATCCCAAAGTTTTAAGAATTTGCGATCGCGTCAACAGTTCTTCTAAACTTTCAGCAGTCAAGGGTGTTGAAGGTAAGGGCTGACGAATTTCTAATAAATCGGCTTCTACATCCATTGCCACCATTTCATCTAAAGAAGGACGCAAGGGAGGAGTTTCTAAGACTTGTTCAAAATCCGCTAACAGTACCCCTTCTTCTTCCGGGTCAGCACTCATAACCGCTTTTTCAATAAAAGTAGGAACTTGCGCTAATATTGGTTGTAAATTTCCGACAACCGTTTGAAAGGCATCAATTCTATCCCTGAGTTTTCGATACACTTTTGCCTCAACAGTTCCATCATAATAAAAGTTATGAATTCTCACGGTTTGATAACGTTGACCAATGCGGTCTAAGCGTCCAATTCGCTGTTCCACTCGCATCGGGTTCCAAGGCATATCATAATTAATTAACACCCCACAGGTTTGTAAATTTAATCCTTCTGATGCCGACTCGGTACACAATAAAACTTTAATTTCTCCCGCCCGAAACTGGTGTTTAATTTGTTCTTTGGGGTACAATTTTCCAGTTTGAATTTTGATACAGTTCCCCACCCCGTCCTGGAATAACAGGCAATTTGAGATCCATATAATTGTTGTAATGTTTGTCGGAGATAATCCATTGTGTCGGTATATTGAGTAAAAATAATCCGCGCTTTCCCCGTTGACTTAATTCCTGTCGCCAATATATTAATACAATGGGAAAGTTTACTATCTTCTCCGGTATGATCAAATTGCTGTAATAAAATCTTGTAAATAGGCAATTTCTTCGGGGTCAGCCGGAATAAGATCAGGTTCTAATCCCTCGATAATGGGTCGTCTGCGTCGTCTAAATCCCCTAAATCATCCGGGGTAATATTAATCCCGTCTAAGCGTCTTTGTAGGGATTCTCGAATGGCATAAAAGGAACTGGTGAGGCGTTTACGGTAGAGGGTCATAATAAACCCAGAGCTTTTTGATTTTCTTTTTGGGCTAAATATATAGAAATGACGAACATACTCACTCACAGCGCGATAAAGGGGGATTTCTCGATTTTTTCTAAGGTAATGGCGTTATCCTTGAACGAGGCGTTGGGCAATATCTTGGTCTAAAATCCCGCGACGATAATACTTGGCGGAGGGTATCACGGGTATGGACGAAACATTAAATCTTTGAGGGGGGTATTAACGGTTAAATAGTGTTTAGAAGTATTGATAAAGTTGGGATTAATCTAAATAGTGTTTAGGGTTAATCAATTTTATCCCTTTTTGCCAAACATCTTCTAGTTCATAAGCGAGAAACGATGTTTTGTTTCTAAATACTGTTGGAATTGCGGACAAGGAGACCCCCCTTGTTTTAAATAATCAACGGCCATTTGTTGCCAAAAGTCTAAAATATTTTTGTTGGGTGTTTCTGATAATGTGCTAAAATAAATTACAGAAATTATCCCCATATTGCCAATGTCCTTTTAATCCTAAGAGATGGAGTAAATCAAAAATTTCAATCGTGTCAATTTGCATCGGGGTTGCCGATAATAACATTAAAGATTTGGTTCTATCTCGTAATTTTTGCATTAACTGAAGCAGAGAATTAGGGGTTTCTTTGCGGTTTTGAGGGCTTTTGCGACGGGCATGGATGGGCTTCATCTAAAACAATTAAATCCCAAGGTTCGGCTTCTAATAATTCCTGCATTCGGTCAGACCGACGGGACTAAATGGGAAGACGCTAAAATTAAGTTTTGAGAGTTCCAAATATTAGTTGAGGGTTGGTTACTGGGAGTTAAAGGGGCATTTTTGGGGGTATCAGTTCGCCTTTGCTATAACTCCAGAAATGCAGATTAAATTTTTCGCGAAGTTCTTCATGCCATTGGGGTTGAATACTGGCGGGGGCTAAAATTAAAATCCGTTTGGCTTTTTGGACTAATTAATAAATATCTTAAAATTAATCCGGTTTCAATGGTTTTTCCTAACCCGACTTCATCGGCAATGAGGAAACTTTTAGGAAAGGTTTGGGGCAACGCGACGGAGAATTTTAATTTGATGGGGGCCAGGGGGAAAATGGGAATGGATTTTAAACAATAATCTAAAACAACCGGGATGTTTGATGTAAATTAAATAGAATTTCAAAGGCTTCTTTTTCTTCTTTTAAATTTAAAGCAGGTGCGAACGGGACGTTCGCTAATATTTTCCAATTCAACTTTTTTATCATTTATAAAATCATTGTTTTTATCATTATAATCAGGATTTAATTCATTGATAGAATCAGGATTTAATTCATTGATAGAATCAGGATTTAATTCATTGATAGGAGCATTGTTTTTATGTATTTATAGGATCATGATTTTTATTTATTTAGGGAGCGAGACGCTCCCACTGCTGGAATTTGATGATTTTGTGGAATAGGTCGGGTATCAAATTCGGTTTGTTGATTCCAACTGGGGCGGGTAGTTGGGGTGTATTGAAGTAATTTTTGCTCAACGGCTTCTGGAATATCAAAGACACGAACATTCGGGCTTAATTGATGCCACAGTTGTTCAAATCTAAATTGTTCTTCTTGAACTCGTTCTAATTCTCGCCCCCCTTCCCAAGAACAATAAATATGAAAGGATTCAATATTACTTTCCCAACCGCTTAAAGATTCATTATTTGACCCACTAAAGGCAATAATATCTCCTTGTTTATCGGTAAATATCCCAACTTTTTCATGAAAAATATGGTGATAATCAAGTTGAGTTTTAGCTTCTTCTGGGAGTCCGTTGGATTTTAAGGGAATGGCAATTTTTATTTCTAAATATTGATGGGCAATTAACCAACTGAGGATTTCAAAATGTTGGAGTTGAACAAAGGTTTCAGGATGAGTTAATTCGGTTTCTAAGCGGAATGTTAAGGCATCTCGGAGGGCGTAACCTTGTTGAATAGCATCTAAATCTTGGGGGGAAAATTGACAGCCCATAATTAAGCGAATTTTCCCTTGGTTATAAAGCATTGCCCCCAGTCCCCGTGCAACTTTACTCAAGATTGCGCTATTAAAAAATCCTGATTTACGGTCATATTGGATAGCGCATTCTAGGGCGGGAATATAAAAGTCCGCAATGGGGTTATTTTCATTACTAGAATAGCTTATTAACCATGAACGGTTTTGAAAGGTGGAAGCAATTTGCATTGATATGTCCCGCAACAGTAATATTAACTGATGATTTTTAATTTAATAATTCTAAATGGATTACTACAACTTCAAGCGAATGGATTAATAATCGTGAGTTGTTGAGAAATGATTAAACCATTTTGCATATCTTCTGAATACAAAGTGTTTCCACCCCCGGATAAAGCACTAGCAACAATTAAACTATCCCAAAATGAAAGGTTATAATTCAGACGTAAATCAGACGCAGATTCCAGAATAGTTAAGCTAAATTCTAAAACTTGGCAGCGATTATAAAGAGATTGAATAACCGCTTTAATTGATTTTCATCAAACTTAGCTTTTTTAATTAAATTGACCGAAATCTCATTAATGACCTGGGTACTAATCATAAGGTTAGATTGGTTTGTAATAGAAATAGCAATATTTTGCTTTCTTTCTCTTTCTTGAGCTTCTATCCGTTGGTCATCAAACAACCGATAAAGCCAAATATTAGTATCAATAAAGTTAAGTTGCATTTTACCTCATGATTGACGTTCATAAATTTCTTCACGTCTCAAAAAGCCATTAACTTTGAGCGGATTTTCTGTTAAAATATCGATCTGGTCTGGGTTAGTATTATTGAGATTGGGTTGGGATTTAGCTAAATTATCGAGTTGATTTTTAGCTTTAAAGGCTTCAATGATGGCTTGAATTTGTTCAATTTGTTCAGGTTTTAACCCACTGATATTAAGTGTTTGGCTCATCGTTTATCCAGATAAGGTTAGATCTCATTTTAACACAAGTTTTCTAACTTAAATCGCTTTAAATTAGATGAGGAAATTTGATGGGTTAGCGAGCGAGGACGCTCGCACTGCTGTTCTCCTTTTAAGAATGCGATCGCATTTTAACCGATAAAAGATTTATTTGTAGTGCGAACGTCCCCGTTCGCTGATCTCAGGAATGAAAAACTGATCTCAGTCTATTCTCATTCGCCTTTATTATAAGTTTATAATAATATTATTTTTTATTAAATCAATTGCTACGGTTGAGTTTTAAAATTGTTCCCATAAAAATTCGTAATCTTCGGGAGTATTTGATAATCCAGCTTTGACGGGGTTTTGTCGAATATATTCCCAAACTTGACGAAAATGCTCTGAATTTCTAATTAATTCATCATAACGTCCATCTTGCCAAATTTTACCAATATGTTTCATAACAGTTGGGATATTATGGGAACTATACCCTTTAATGGTTTTTAAAATCATGCCTATTTTCCAATATTGTCCTTCTGGTTTAGGAAAAGGTTTGATTAATAAATGAACATGATCTAGCATAATAACAACAGCAAAAAGTTCATATCTTTGTTGATTAAAAAATAGGCAACTTTCTAAAACAACTTTTCGAGCTTCTGGGGTTAATTCTAATCTTTCCCAAGTAGCGAATGTAATAAAATAAATTCCCCCTGGAATTTCTAAACGAGGTCGAGGTTTTTTATAAGCCATGAATCATCTTATAAAATTAATACATCTTTTAATTTTATCATTCTCTAACCCATTAAATTCATCATCCTAGCAGTGCGAACGTCCCCGTTCGCTAATATCCCTAATTCCATAAAAACCTTCCCTAATTCCATAAAAACCTTCCCTAATTCCATAAAAACCTTCCCTAATTCCATAAAAACCTTCCCTAATTCCATAAAAACCTTCCCTAATTCCATAAAAACCTTCCCTAATTCCATAAAAACCTTCCCTAATTCTATAAAAACCTTCCCTAATTCTATAAAAACCTTCCCTAATTCTATAGAAACTTTACCTAATTCTATGATGAGGAATGGGTTAGCGAGCGAATTAAACGTACTGCTATAGCGAGCGAGGACGCTCGCACTACGTTTTTAACCTTACTCAAAATCCAAACTCAATTGTCCTAAAGGTAACTCTAATTGATCATAAATCTTAACTTTTCCCTTAATTTCATCCATCGCTAACCATAAATCTAATAACACTTTTTGCTCAATCAGGCATTTTTTCTCGTCTCCAATACGGGGAATAACCTTTAACGCCACTTCTATCGTTCTCATAAACAAATCATTACTAACTAACCCGGTTACTTCCATAAACCGACGCACGGAGGTAACGTCTTCTTCTTCATAAATAGCAATAACCGCGTGTAAACCATCGACTAAATAAGTTAAAGCAAATTCCGAGGGGTTAACAGAAAAGGCTCGTTTTTTAAACCGTTGTTGCGGCGTTAATAGTTTACAAGTTCCACTAGCAGAGTCAATTAATTTATGAACTTTTGCCAAATCTGCGACATTAAAACCGCCAATGGCTAATGCTAATTGTCGGGCTTCATCAAAAGGAAATTCACGGGCGGCGAAGGCATCCCAAGCCAGCAAATACCATTGGGTGAGGGCATCAAATCCGGCGGTATCTGTTTCGACTAATTTACGAAAACGATAGTTAGCAATGGCTTTGCGGGCGGCTTCAAAGGCCTGTTCGGGTCGGACTTCCTCCCCGCTACTGTCGAGGATGGGATAGGAGCGACTGAACACATTTAAAGCGGGGCCAAAGGCGCTTAAATACAGGTCAATTCCGGTGATATCATTGGCTTCAAATTCCGGGGCGCGGCTTTCGACGAGGTTGGCGACTTCTCGGCGCAGGTCATCCCACCAAGCTTGTTCGGCGTTGGGGTCGCGTTTACGACAGACTAATAAAACTGTACTGGAAACCGAGTTTTTCTGGGCTTGGTGCAGGTTTTGGGGGTTTTCGGTACTGACGGCCCAGGATGCGGTGATTTCAAAGCCTGCATCAATTAAGGATTTGGCGAGGACATCCCAGGCTCCGGGGTCTTTATGGTTAAATTGGACGGTCATTACGCCGTCGGGTCGCAACACGCGGTAATATTCGCCAAAGGCGAGGGCCATTTTGGCTTCATAATCTTGGTTAGCGAGTTTTTCGGGGTTTTCTCCCATATTTCTAAACCGGGAGGGGTTAGCAACGGCTTCTCGGTCTTTGTCGGTGAGTTCATTAAAGAATAAATCAGGGAAAATATTGCCTAATGTGCGTTTTTGCCAAACATAGAAAAAATCTGATAATTCTGCATATTGAATTGTGGAATAATAGGGCGGGTCGGTAATAATTGCATCTACGGAATGATCTGAAATATGATATAAACTATCGGCAGATGCGGAATTAATTTGAATGGTTTTAGGGTCGTATTTTTCGATTCCTGATAAACCTGTAGAATGGGGTTTTGTCCCGAATAATGAACATAAATTTTTATAGTCTGAGGCAAAAGCATCAGCACACCAATACCATAATTCACCTGCACCATTAATTTCTGGATAATTCCACATTAAATTTAATGCGTGTTGTACTGAATAAGCATGAGCCATTGCTCTTGAAGATTGCCAATAAGATAATCTACAATTTTTATCAGCACACCTATCTAATACTAAAGCCAAATAAGTGCTAACTGCTTCTACTTTTTCCCATTCATATTCAACTTGTATTAACGCTTTAGCTTCATTAATAATTTCAACGTAGGTAACAAGGGTTAGAAGTTGACGGGGGTTAAATAATTTATCCCAGGTATCCATTCCATATCTAATTAATTCTTTTGTTTTCTCTCCAAAAATAATATCTACTTTAGGCAAAATATCATTACTATTAAAATCGAGTAATTTTTGATTAATATAATTTTCGGCTTTATCAATGCCATCAAAATCTATAGATTCAGGAATTCTAAACTCTAAACTTCCCTTACCTTTTTTATAAGCAACTGCATAAAGTTGATAACCAAAATTTCCATTTTGTGCTTGAGATTTAATCACGTCATCATCAATCACATTTCCACAATTCGGACATTTACCAACACCTCGGCTAATGGTTGTTGTCGTATCAGGATCATATTCCAATTCAATATTATCCGCCGCAGTGCGAACGTCCCGTTCGCTAATTTTATTATCATCATTATCCGCCGCAGTGCGAACGTCCTGTTCGCTAACCCCATTATAATCATTATCATCCTTATTATTCTTATAATCATTATCATCCTTATTATTCTTATAATCATTATCATCCTTTAAAGAATCGCTAATCTGATCTGGATTAGCGTTAATATTTGGGGTATTTAGCGAGCGGGACGCTCGCACTGCGGGAGGATTTTGATTCGGTTTATAAACAATTGTAGACCCTTTGCCTTTTTTTCCTTTAATTAATTCAAAATCAACCCGTTTTTGTTCAAGGTTGGGAATAGGTTTAACCGCACACCATTTATGTAAATTTTGCTTTTCAGGGCGTTTATATAACCACCAATTCGGACTTAAAGGCACAACAGATTGACAATTCGGACAAACAACCGTATGCGCCCATAAATAATTTTGTACCGTTTCTCCGGGTAAAGACGGGAAGAATTCAGCCAACCTTTTTTCCGCTTCATCTCCTACCCATTGCACCCATTTATCAATGTCTTCCTGTAAATCCGGCCCAAATTTTAAGGGATATTCCATCGCCGCTTTCATCGTCACCACTGCCACCGGATTTAAGTCAGAAGCTAATACATTCAACCCATATCTTGCCGCCTCAAAGGGGATACTTCCACCCCCCGCAAAGGCATCTAAAATCGTCGGCGTGCGAGTTCCCCAGGTTTGTTCACAATAATCTTGAACCTTTTTAATAATCGCAGAAGTCGGGGGAGTTTTATACAGTTTGGTTTCGACTCCGGGGTTTAATCCTAATAATAGTTCAAATTCCTTGATATCAATATCCGCAGGTAAAATAGAAGCCAAAACCGACGCCCGCGAAAACGATAAAGGTTTACGAGAATACCAGCGATGCAACCCCTTAAACGGATTTCCCCCATGTTCAAAATATACCTGTTCATTCAGGAGTTTGACAGGCATAATTTTTTCAATAAAAACCGCAGGTCTTGGGGGTTGGGACATATCAGTTATCAGTAATCAATTAACAGTTATCAGTTTAAGAGGGAATGGTTAGAAGTTAATGAATAGTTTACGGTTAGCGATCGCTTATTCTATTATAGGCAATAATGGTTGATTAATTTAATCAGAATTTTAACCCGTAGTGCGAACGTCCCCGTTCGCTAATTATCTTCAGAGATAGGGATTTCTTCAGAGATAGGGATGATTTTTAGCGAGTGAGGACACTCGCACTCCATTAGAATAAAATTGGATTTAATTGTAGTTTAGCATTTACCAGTTTTTTTCTCGTTGAATATCTTCATCTTTTAAATAGGAAAATTCGATTCCTAATAAATCTAAAATTTGTAATAATCCCGCTTCATCCAAATTCATCACTTCCGCCGCTTTCCTCAAACTAATCACCCTCGCGGTTAACGCACCCAAAACAAATAAAAATCGTTCCTTCTGTTCCACGTCCGTAAAAACAGGTAAAGAAACCGCAATATTTTGTAAAGCTATTGTAGAAGTCATAATTAATATGGGAGGTTAACTATCCCCTAATAATACCCGTAACGCCTTTAATGCGGTTGAACGTTTCCCATTTGCTATTTTAGCAAACCAATAATGCGCTTCTTCATTACTCATTGCCATAACGCCATCGGTAATATTGGCAATGCGTTCGGGTTTAGATAACGGTTGCAACGCTTGAAATAAAATCGCTAACATTACCCCTGATTCTTCTGATAAAATATAAGGAGTTTGTCGTTTATAAGATAAGGTTTTAGGGTCATATTGATTGGTTTTTAAGGCAGTATAAATTAATTGTCGAGATTGAATTAAGTTATTGCCCTTTAACCGTCCCACTCGTTTCGCTGCGGGTCGTTTCTTTTCTCCAGCTTTTTTATAAGCACATTGGTATAATTCTAAGGCAAAATTATTATTATCCAAAGGAACAACCCGCAACTGAAACTCCTGCATAATTCATGAATTCAATTTAAAACAAAATTAGGATTACATGAATTTATTATATCATTGATTTAGATTCAACCATTAATAATTAACCTTTGCGGTTAAATTTAAACGGTCAACGGGGTTGCGATTTAATTGTTGTTGAATTTGATTGAGTTCTGTCCCGTGTGGTAAAATCGCAGGTTGAAATTCTATCGTTAATTTAAAACTAATATTTCCTTGGACATCAGAACTATTCAAGAGTGCATTTAAAGGAGTAAAAAACGGTTGAAATCCTTTGACTGGCCCTTGGTATTCTACTCGAACAAATTGATCTCCCACTTGAATAGTAGCCCGTTGGTCAATCTGTAATTTAAACCGACTTAATAAAGAAATTGCAGTTCCCAATTTCCGATAATCCACAAACTGACTCACCATAATTTCTAAGGATTCAATGCTTTGAACTTTACGGTCGCTACAGGAATCCATTAACTTAGTAAAAACACTGTTCACCGTTCCTTCTAATTCAATGATCGGCGATTGATAATCAAAAATTGTTGGAATTTCAACGGTTTCAACGCCATAAATTCCGCCCCCATTTTTAACCGTTAAATTAGTTCCCGCCACCAGTTTTACCGTTGTTTCCTTCTCCTGTATTTCCCCATTTCCGTAGTCAACAACTAACCGAAATAAAGTTGTTTGATCAATTTGGGTTTCATATTCATCAGAGGGGCGAAACTCCCCCGGAATTAACCCCCCATCTTGATATAACTGTACCGTAACCGCCCCTTTAGCTTTCCACCGTAACCGCACAGGTTTTAGGGCTTCTGTAGAGGGCATTAATTGGGCATTTAGCTCAATAATTTTAGGTTCAGGAGGCTGTAAAATTCCCCGTCGATATAACACCATGCGATCAGAAAATTCCAGGGTGTCTGGGGGCGTTAGGGGGCTATCATCGGTTTTAATATACAGCCGTTCTCCGATTTTTAAATCCCATTGTCCTTCCTGTAAACCCCGTCGAATGGTCTCCCGTAATTTGGCAACTTCCGCATCTAATAAAAGATTCAAATTCAGGTTTTTGGCAAATTCATCTCGAAAGGCTTTTGTTGTCCAAGAATCTAATCCTGACGGCCAAACTTTTTGTAAAATATAAGCAGGTGCAAAAGCATTCGCTTCTTCTGAACGAATTTTGGTACAATCTTTTAAGGCTTTTAAAATTACATCCTGTTGATTATTTTTACCTTTAACAATACTAGAATCATGAGACGGTAAGGTATAGTGCATCAAGCCTTTTGGAGCTTTTACCGTGTCAACCATAGCATAAAATAAATGGCGATAGGTATTTGTTAAAGCAATTCTAACGTCTAAATCCCTAACCCCTTCTCTAGCTTTCAATTCTTTCTTTTGCAGTTCCGATAAATCATCTAAACGGTTTTGACTTTTAAGAATAATTTTAATGGCGATATATTCTCTGGCTAAATCAATAGCTCGGTGTAATTCTTGTTCATTTGCCACTAAAAATAATAACCGATTTCTGTAGATTCTAAATTTACCTGCTTCTCCGGTATTATTAAAAATTCGTTCCACTAAATCAGGGACAGCATCCGTAGAACTGCGAACGGTTGCTTCATCAAAATCAATTAAGCATAAGGCAATATTATCCGGTTTATCATCTACTTCTGTCGGAGTTTCGGGACTAGAAATTAAGGTAAAATGTCGAGTGGCAAAAATCGTATCTCGACGGTTTCTTAATTCTTCTTTAGCTTGAGACTGTCCGATTTGTTCCTTTTCTTCGGTAATAATTTTATTAATCGAAGGTTCTTCTTTAAATCGAGAAATAAAAGTAATGGGGTCATAATCTAAATACCAAGCCACTTTAATTAATTGGTCTAAAGCTTTTTGTACAAATCCAATTTCTAACCCTGGAGTTAATAAGGATAAGTTTAATTCGGCTTGACGAATACCGGAGGAAATTCCCTGGGTTAAAGAGTGTAAAAATATGGTTCGGGCGACCCAACTAGAAAAGGGCGGCTTTCCAGCGATAAGCCATTGTTCATCTTGAACTTGGGCATAAGCAGGTCTACCATCCGGGTTATAAATATCAGCCCCAATGGGGGGATACATTTGCTGACGTTGTAATTTTGAGGTTAATTCATTGGTGATCTCTGAATTTAATCCAATGGGGATATGATGGGTATGAATTAAGGGAATATACTCCTGATTTTGATTCCATAAATATTGAACCACTAACGCCAATAACCGCAGTGCGCCTCTGGTTTTTTGGAAGTCAGAAATAGAAGCAATTTTTTTTGTTAATAAATTAAACAGTTCGGGATGGAATGGGTAACTATTCGTCAGGGCGGTAACATAACTGGAATCTTTACAACCATCCGGTAAATTCACCCGACTTCCTCGATAGGAAGCTAAATATTCGGAAGCGGCTTGTTCGGCTGCATGATCATCAACTCGATTAAAAATTCGTTGTTTGACAATATTATAAATTTCAATATCGGTAGAGGGACTTAAAACCCGTTCTTGTCGCGCCGAAGCATGGATTAATTCTTGTAAATCGAAGGTTTCTTCAGCAAAGGTATCGGAAGCGGAGGCTAAAGAATAAACAAAGACTAAATGATTACAAGCTCCCGCTAAATCCATTAAGGAAAATAAAAAGGCAACAACTTGTTCTGATAAATCACTATTGCCAATTAATTTGGCTTTAGCAGATCTTAAATAACGGGCAATTTCATCTAAGATAATAACGGTGGGGTTGCCATTGATTAACCGTTCTAGTACAGAAGTCCCTGGACTGATGCCACTGGTATCGGAACCTTTTAATAAAGAATACCCTTCAATACCTCCAATTTGATAGGCAATTTCTCCCCAAAGGGTATAGGTTGTAATTCCGGTTTCTGCATGAAACACCCCATTTACGGGATCTAAATCTTTACCATCAACGGCGGCAACTTGTACGGAATAGTCAGGAATAACATGAACATCGGCGAAGCGTTCTAATCCTTGGATATGTCTGCCTTGTTTACAAATATGCCAAAGGGCAATTTCATCATGGGTTTTTCCGCCGCCGAAACTGGTTTCTAAGCGAATGACGGGGGAACCGGAGGTGATGCCGTTTAAGCGTCCAAAGACTTCCCGAATTAAGGTTTTAATGCCATCGGTGGGGAAGGTATTGGCAAAAAAGGCATGGGCATCTTGATAAACCTGGGGTGCTTTTCCTTCGACGACTAACCGCAATTTGGCGGCAAATACATCCAGGGATAAATCACCGGATAAAATTTCGGCTCTGGGGTCACAGGTGTCAAAAATAGAGGCAAGCATCGTTTTTAATAATATAGTAGCAACTAATTAGAATTTAGATTATTCCAAAACAATTCATAGTTCAAAACTAATTCATCAAAATTCACAGCGATGTATTCTGCTTGTTGTCGTTTTGTGGCTTCGGGCCAATATTTAGTTATGTCTTGTTCTCCCAGACATTGATCATATAAAAATTTTTTCGGTAGATAACCAATTCCCGGATAATCTCGGTCTGGTATCCATTCTCGTAAGCTCGTTTTAACGTATTGTTCAAATTTCTCATATAACTCTGAATCATGGGCAATGTTAGTTAATTTCGGTGAACTTAATACTTGATTGATTCTTTGTTCAATTTCTTTGTCAGTATGTGTCCAATCTTCAATATATATTACACCTTTTGTTACGTTAGCTGCTATCTTAGTCACTAATCCTAGCGGTGTTGAGGAAAGAATTTTCAACTGATCGGTAGAGTCATTGGCTAAGTCACTAACTGACAATATTTCTCTGATTACATAATAGTCACTTTGTTCTAATGAGGAAAATTCATAATTATTTTTATCCCTATAATTACAATCATTTAATTCTGAAGATTTAGCCGAAGAATATTCACAAAAAACCGTAGAAAATATAACAGTAAAAAAAACTAAAAAAACCAAAATTTTGCGTAACATCACTTCTATCCCTTTCAGCTTGTCATAAATATTAAATACTAAAATTTGTTCTTCGTTACCATTCAGGGGCTGTAACCGAACAACTTCGGAATTATCAGAAGGCAATACCACCCATTGCCGTTGCCGACAAATCACAATAGATCCAGGTTTTGCTGATTCACTCATGGGTCAAGAATAATAAAACCTTTAGGTCAAAACTCTTATCTTTATTGGCTTTCAGTTGGGTTATTAATGTATTGGCTAAACTTTACCTTAATCTAAAGGATTCCTTGAGAACCTGATTTTAATTAAACTTATAAGTGAGGTTTCTCTTATTCTGGTACTTACAGCTAGGTTTTAATTAAACACTGCCTTGATTTTTGCAGTCAACTCCCCTTTACCAATAGATTATTCAAAAATTCCCTGTGACAAACATCACCTCGGTTTTTGAGTCAAGTCACTGTAATAATCCTTAACATTCCGTTACATTTATTTACATACACAAGCAAATTCAAGGAAAACCACCATGAGAACCACCAACGAAAATGGCATCCTAAATAACTACGCCACCGAACCCAAACTTTATTTTGCCGAATACCCCTCACCCGAACAGCAAAGTCGCTATGCACTTCAAGCCTCTGCTGCTGTCCTTCTGTTGACTTCCCTAATCCTGATTGCTTTTGCTGCCTAAAATCATGGGCTATCACAATTCTTTGAACTGCCTCATCCGGGGTGGTTTTTCCGTATTTTAGGGTAGTTTTAAATCCAAATATAACTGCCCAGGTGAGATATTTCCACGACTTCTACGATGGTAAGCCAGGTGGCAACTACTACACAAAGCCACTAAATTTTCTGATATGCTATATATGGTTCACCCAGATTAGGAATAATTTATTATGGACAGTGCTGAAAATGACATAAATCAGATGCAAGACCAAATAAACCAATATGGTTCGATTACTCAGTTTGATATTCGTGTAATAGAGATTAGCGGTACAGCCGATGACCCCAATCAAACTTCTGGCATGGCTTCCAAGACAGATAAAGGCTTTAAGGGTTATGGTGAAGAGGGTTATAATGGCACTTGGGAGATAGGTAATTGGGGGGATACTCTAAGATTTACTAATTGCGAAGAATAAATTCAGCTAAATCAGCAACGTTAGATAATCTAGCGTTGCTAAATCATAGTATAAAAATAGGTAACTTTTAAAAATTAATCTGGATAAACTGATAATAACGATTTAAACTCATGGACAGATTTATTAATTTTTATTAAGGCTTTGATATTTATTGATGTTTCCCCTCAATCCTTTCCTACAGTGTAGTTTTTTATTGACCCGTTGAGGTAATGAATAACAAAACAGATAACGTAATCAATAACAGATAACATAACGAATAACAGGAATAGCAATTGAATCAATATGTCTGGACTCATTGTTCAAGGAAAACAGTCTTTCCAATCCCCGCAGATGCACCCGTGATTATGAAAGTTTGATCGGTAAAATTCATCATTTTAAATTGAGTCAATTAAAGAAAAGGACAAGAAAATCTTTATTGAAATTTTAACAACCCCAAAACATCGGCTGCTGAAATTTGCCAACTTTCTATCACACTGAGAACAGGTAAAATATCGGCATCATATTTAACTTCTGGTAATTGATTGGGTTGAAAAACCATCACCGATTTATCATCTGGGTCAATGAACCAACCTAACTTTGTCCCCTGTTTAAGAGAGAAAATAATCTTGTTAATCACGCGGTTTGGAGACTGTTCGGGGGACAGAATTTCAATGATCCAATCTGGGGCAATTTCCACTCGGTTTGAAATTTCTCCATCTTCATCAACAGGAATGCGCGACCACTCGAATACAGCAAGATCTGGGACAAGAGAACGCCCTGCAAACGTGCATCGTAATTCTGTAAGTCCATAAATTAATTGCTGCGGTTCACCAACTTGATTAATAAGGGTTACTAAGCGAGTTTGCAGAATACTGTGTTTTCCTTGGGGCATTGGTTTTTGATAAATTTGACCGTCAATGTACTCGCAAGCGGGTTGAGTTTCCGGCAATTGCAGGAACTCTTCTAGGGAAAAATTTGTAGTTAATTGAACTGATGTCATGGTAATCATTAATCCTTTGATTCAAATAATCCTAAAGAACAAATAATTTGAGGTTCTCGTTTTTCAGCTTCTTCTGCGATCGCCATATTTAATAAAATGTCAACCTATCAAACCAAATCCGCTAATAAATCGGTGACTTCCCCCTGCTGATTTTTCCGATTATCGTCATAAATCATCAACGTATTCAAATCCGAATGGCGACTCAATTTCTGCACCTTCCGCACATCCCCATTCGTTGCTTCCAATGCCGCCGTTATCCCCGAATGACGAATTCGGTGAGGCGATAACGGCTTATTAATCCCAGCTTCCCGTGCAATTTGACTAACAATCTTATAAACCCCCGTCCCCGTCAGCCGATGTCCATAACTCGCTCTATCCAAGGCAATAAACAAAGGTTTAGACCGTTTTAATTCTCGTCTAGCCAGCAACCAATCTTGTAGAGCTTCCACCGTTGGCTTTGATAACGTTACCGCTTCCTTCTGCGTTCCCTTACCCTTACCCAAAATCTTGAGTGTCTTCCCCTCCAAATCCAAATCCTCAAGATTGACTTGACAGACCTCCTCCCGCCGTAGGACATTATCCCATAACAACCTTAATAGCGCATAATCTCGTTTGCCCTTAAGTATGCGACGATTGGGAATTTGTAACATCCTCTTAAACGCTACCGGGGAAATTCCTGTGGTATCCCGATAAGTCTTAACCTTTTCCCCCTTTAATTCCGCCAATGTCCAACCACATTGCCCAATCCGATAAGCGAATGCAACCAACGCTTTAATCGCGGCTAAACGTCGATTTACCGTCGCTTCTGATAACTTTTTAGATAACAATTGTTGCTTATAACCTAATACCAAACTTAAGGCTTGTTCCTTGGATAACTGTAAAAACTCAATCACCAACTCGGCGGTAGGTTCAGTTTGAGCGATCGCCCAAAAGAAATCCTTCAAATCCCGATTATAAGCTTTACGGGTATTCTCAGAACGCTTTGTAGCTAATAAATCCTCCATCACATTGCGTTCAGCTAATGTCCCCACAACAGAAGCCGGAACAATTTCAACAGCAGAATTAGACGGGAGGGTGTTCATAGGGGCTATCAAGAGTGCGGAGTGCGATTGAGATAAAGTTGAGGAATACAAAAATAGGATCTAGGTTTGATTTTATCCCAATTTCCTGGTCAAACACTTACACAAGAAATCGACGGGAACTAAATCTCAACCAGAGATTGAGAAATCCCCTGCTGTTGAGCCAGCGTAGCATACTTGCTATCTGCCTCAATTAAGTTAATCTCAGGTTCCTTGCTCAAATTAGACAAATCCTGGTAAATCTCGTAATCTTTCCTCCCGGGTAAATCCCAAACAACTAGCGTAATTTCAGACCAAAAATTTAAGGGCTCAGGTTTGACTAAATCTCCAATGACTCCCAACCGAGTTACCCCATATTTAGAACGCAATAGGGTAGCAGCTTGACGAGCCAAATCCCACCAAACCGCTTTCCGTTGGGCATCTTGCCAGTTCAGAGTTTCTGTTTCTAATAACGCTGTTACCCACTCAACGGGCGACAAGACCTTTAAAGCATCTGCTAAACCAAAGGTCATCAGTAACATCCCAATCAAGTTACGAATGCCTTCTTTACTGCCAATTTGAGGTTTCCCATCCCAGAACTCAAACTTGGCTTCTGGACACCAAGCAATGTATTGTTCAAAAGAAATCGGTACTGGCTCTAACTGCAATTGGGGATTAAATGGTAAACATCCCCAACCCAAACCATTCTCTACCGCTCGCAGTCTTCGACCTTCTTGCTGGGTGTCTTCAATATAAACAACTGGCGGGTCGTGGGGCCAGCTATACCAGTCTTCATCTTCTCTCCACAGATTGTTGGGGGCAAAAACTAACCCCGGTACGCTTTGCGGTCGGTAGCATCCTGATGCGTCAGGAGCCATTCGCTCGTATTTTCCGTTGAATAAGCGCCAAAATTCGATTTCTTTTTGGGCCGGATTGAGAATGACGTACTCTGGCACTCCACCTGCGGCGTAATAGTCTCGTTTGATGATGCGGTCTGTGTATTCATGTCCGGGTCGCAGTATTTCGATGACACTTTCGGCTGGCCCTTCCAGGTAGTATTCTCTAAGTGTATTGCGCGGTGGCCCTATAAATAATAGGATGTCTGGGGTGAAGCCATTGTTGCCCAGACGCATGACAAAATCGCGGCTGAATGATTGTCCTCCTAGTATTTCTGCGATTTCCCAGAAAGAGTGGCTGATATAACTGCGGATGGGATTGTGATGGTTTTCTTCTCCTCTTGAACCGGGTAGTAGGTCTTCGGGTTGGTAGGGGAAACTAGCCGCCCAGGTTTGTAAGGTGGTGGCGATGGTTTCTGTACTGTTTAATCCAATTGGAATCGGCGCATTATAGGTAAGACGGAGAGCTTCTAGCCATTGTTGTCTGGGGGCTAGGGCGATGGCGGCCCGCGCTCCCCATCCGGTGAGAATTTGTTTGAGTAGCAGACGGCTGCCAACTAGGGTATTACCGACGATTAGCTTGGATTCAATCAATTCTAGTTTGGCTTCTGGGCCGGCGTCGATAAATTCGTTGAACAGGTTTGATGTCATTGCCACATCTCCTTGAATATAAACCCTTGAAATTGTGAAGTTGTATGAGTGAGTTGAAACGCTATTGGATTGTTGTCCATTATGAAATCGAGTTGACGGCAGAAACGGAGTGGGATGCTTGCCATAATATTCGTCTGGGCAATAGGATTGTTGAAGAGGCGAGTATTGCTGCCCAAGAGATTTCCTTCAATGGCGATCTCAAAGCGTTGATTACTCAAACGAGGCTTACTGTTCGTAAAGAAGCGACTCTGGCTATTATTCTTAATCAACTCTACCATAAATTACAAGATTTTTCTTTGCTCGCAAATGGGCTACCGCCAGAGATACAAGCCCAGGTGGAGGCACTATCGATTGAACAACTTGAAGACTTAAGTATAGCTGTCCTTGATTTTGACTCTTTGGAACATCTAAGTGCCTATTTGCAGACTCAAAACGATTAATCCTGAATGAGATAATGTCGAGATGGGTGTACCCACTTCAGATATTATGATTGATTTTCATTCCCCATTCAAAAGCCAATTTCAAGTGAAATCATTTAAGCTATAATAGTTTTATTCGTAATTCATGAATAAAGAACATTGCTAACTAGCTCCTGAATGAAATCGGCTCAAAAACCTCAAGATATCGTCATCTTGCTCAAAGTTCACTGTTTAGATTCGATGTGGACTTATGATGACTTGGCAAAAAGTTTAAAGACCAGTGCTTCTGTCGTGTATGAGGCTTTACAGCGTTGTGAACAGTGCCATTTGTATAACAGCAAAAGAAGAAAAGTGTTAAAAGGGGCTGTGGAGGAATATCTTATACATGGTTTAAAATACGTTTTTCCGGCTTATCCTGGGGCATTGGTACGGGGTATACCCACGGCTCATTCTGCGGAACCCTTGAAGGGGTTGTTGATGGTCGATGATCAAAATCCTTATGTATGGCCTTTTGCTCAAGGGAAGAGCAAGGGTCAGGAAATTACACCTTTATATCGCTCTGTGCCGGAAGTTGTGGGGGATGATCCTTTATTTTATGAGTTATTGTGTTTGGTGGATAGTTTACGGGTGGGTAAGGTGCGAGAACAGGAATTAGCCGCAGTAGAGTTAAAAAAGAGGCTGTATGACTCATCCTCAGATTAGGAATTTGGAAAGAGTGGCGAAGGTTTTGGCGGCTGTACCAGAGCGTTTTGTGTTTACGGGTGGGGCTACGATTTGTCTTTATTTGGATGAGATTTTACAGGATGAATTGCGTCCCACATTAGATGTAGATTGCGTGGTAGAGATTTTTTCGAGGTCTGAGTATTATACTTTGGCGGAACGGTTGCGAGAAGTTGGTTTAGAGGAATGTACAGAACCAAATGCTCCGTTATGTCGGTGGCAATATCAGGATTTAATAATAGATATTATGCCTTGTGAACCTGGGGTTTTAGGGTTCACTAATCGTTGGTATGGTGAGGGGATTAAGAATGCGATCGCCTATAATTTACCCAGTGGGCAAGTCATTGATATTTTTTCTCCTGTTTATTTATTGGCTAGTAAGGTAGAGGCTTTTTTAGGACGGGGTAAAGATTTTCGGTTTTCTAAGGATATAGAAGATATTGTAATTTTGTTAGAGGGTTGTCAGGTCTTGGAAGAAGAATTTAATCAGATTCAAGGTGAAGTTAAGATTTTTCTGGGGTCTTGGTTTCGAGAAAATAGGGAAGAGCTACAGGAAGCGGTGTTAACTTTTTTGCCAGCTTCTAGTGGGGAACGGGAAGATTTAGTAATTGATTTAATTGAACGTTTGGGTAGGGTTATTTAAGGAAAAAGGATAAACCTCTCACCAGTACCCACTCTCCACCCCGCACTCCGCACTTTTGGCGCACTCTTTGTGGATGAAAAACTAGGCTTTAGTGAATGGGTATTATCTTAACCTAACTCTCCCTAATCATTATTACGCAAGCAATGTAGCTTTCCTCTCTCGGTGAAGGCTGTTTTCACACGGGTTGAGAAATTAAGAGCCAGAAAGCCGAGGTAACGTTAAAACTTTTTCCAAATATTCCAGATACAGCAGTTGTCGAGGCGTAAATTCTACACGCTGTTGCAACACATCCAGCAAGGCGATTTCCAGTTCATCTAAGTCTAAACTCCGCAGTCGCAGCACTTTGGAAGCGACCTGTAATAATTCATCACTAGGCTCATCAATTTCTACTAAATCTCGACTGTAAAATTGCAGCATTTCACTGCCTAAGTTCAGCCCAATCAACCCAGAAGTTCCTGTGCCTTCCACCCTTCCCCAATACCCATTCCAGCGATTGTCAGAGGGAGCAAAGGTTAGGTTCGGGTCAATGTTGACAACGGCAAAGTCGCCCGATACAAATAAGCGGGGGTCATCAAGACTGGCTTCTTCGGCGAGCAGTAGGGTAGCTTCTTTAGGAGTCCGAGCTTGACCTGTAGCAATTAAATCTAAGATTTGTTTTTGTTGTTTTCGAGGCAGTTTCAGTAAGGAATAAGCCGCTTGAATGCTGACGGTGTTGAGAATTGAACGCCAAGCATCAGCCCATTCTTCGTTTCCGGCTTTGATTTCCCAGTCAATTTGAGTCACCACTTTGGCGGCTTTAGTGTAAGTGACACCGGAACCCAAACCCACCTTAGCAGCAACTAAATCCCGGGTGGTTCCCTTCCGACCTTCTGAAAATATATCCATAAGGTTGTCGGGTTCATCAATTTTAAGTCCGGCTTCTTGCCGTTGTTTGGCGCGAGCCGATTCGACTTCTTTCCACGAGTTAGCTTCTCGGACTTTTTGTTCACGGGTTTTGGAGCGGGCGAGATTTTCACTCAGGAGGGCTTCAAGTTCTGACAGTCGATTGGGAAAGGCTCGAATTTCAACGGGAATGCTATCCCAGTTTAATTGGAGGGCGACTTGCCAGCGTCGATGACCGCTAATAATGACTTGTTTGGGTGTAATTAAAATCGGGTTAATCCAATTGGACAATTGAATTTGTTCGACCAATTCCCCAATGTTCATCTGACCGTAAATTTTGAGGTAGCGGGGATGGGGTTTGAGGCTTTTGGGGTCTACGGTTGTTAGGGTGATTTTTACATCAGGTGAGGGCAAGTTGAGCAGGAAACTCTAGGTTATATTAAAGCCGTTTAAGATTCAGTACGGATAGCAGAAGGATAGCATAACGAATAGCAGGAATAGCATAAGAATCGTTATGTTTGAACTTATTTAACTTGATCAGAAAGTTTTCCCAGAAAGCCGGGATTTCCAAACCCATGTCACCCCACCGTGTCCGCCATAGTTCCATCACCGCCGCCCTCGATGCCACCGGGGGAGATGTGCGCCGGGTGCAGAAACTTAGCCGCCATAATGATGTGAATATCTTGATGGCCTATGACGATAATCGCCAAAATGCTCAGGGAGAAATTACGAATCTTTTGGATGATTTGTTGTAACTATTGAATTTGAGCCTAACCTTGTGTAAATAATTTCAGGAGGTTGTAAGGTTAACAAATTAGAACTTTAAATTTTAATCGTCAAAAAATATTATGTTACGAGAAGAAGCACAATGGTTAGGAAAAATGATTAATTCTCTTGATGAAAAAACCGTTTTTCCTCTTTTAAATCTTGGGAGTTCTAGCAAAATTTTTCGAGAAAAAGAACAACCTTGGATAGATCAATATTTATTCAGATCTCCTAGAGAAAAGGGTAATTTGGTGATCCACGCTGATCTAAAACAAGACTGCGGCGTTATAAATTCCCTTTACATTTAGACCCTATTGATACTCTATTTCGTCCTAATATTAATCAATTGTGTCAACTTTTTCCTGAATTGGAAATGGTTCACGGCGAAATTATTGAAGGTGGCAAGTTAATTCAGTGTACATCTGTACCCCCTTTTCTCTATTTAATAGTAATGATGATTCGACTATTGTTACCAATTTATCAGCCGCTACGATGGCTTAATTCCCTGCGTTATAGTTTATGGTTATTTAGAGATATTTCGGTTACTTGTATTGTTTTAAAAAAAACTCACGCTCAAAAATGATCCTAAATTGTATTACCATAGGCCAAATGCTTGAATTAGATTAATTTTGTTCATCCGAATGAGAAAAACCTAAAGATTTTCCTAAGTTGGAATTTTCCCAAAAAGCTTGTCGCTGAGAATGCGTCATCACTTTTGTTGTGCCTGCTCTAACCTGATTAGAGGTTGAGGCTAGTTGGGACTCCCCATTCATTTTCTTGTCTGTAACAGAAGGCTTTTGCTTCTTTCTTAGAAAATTTGAACGCATATCCATCTTCTCCCGGAGCGATAGTTGTTGGCCCCAAACACTGCATTTGGATTATATCTCTATAGTAGTTGATAGCATCTTCCAATGACACTAACACAATCAGTGTGTCGGTTCCTGAGCAACACTGTAATCCCACTTGTACAGCGTACCAGATTAACCATTTGCCTATGGGTACAATCAAACGTTCTGAGAGTTGTCCTCTACTGACTGGGTTAGTCTCCAGATGTTCTATCTCCAGAAATTCTGGGGAGGCAGAATCAGAATAGGGATAAACACCATATCGAACTAATCCCCAAAGCTGTTTATCGTAAATTAGTTTAACGATGTTTTGACAATCAAAGTCCGTTGCTTGCCACAACAATAGCCAGTTAAATGTCCAGTCAGTCGGCATATCTTCCTCTGTTGCTGGAGTTAGTAAAGCTGTTTGTTGAGTCCCAGTTTGCGCTAAAACGGATACCTTAAATGATTTAATGGGTGTCATCATTCACATTTATTTAAACAGAAAATCATGGTTTTTATTCGTTGAAATTGGCAGTAATTGGCAGTTAAGAGTCCCGCTTCATTAGTCATCAATATTAAAATAATTCTTTAATTTATCAGATTCAATATTATTTAATTTTTTCCCAGTTAAAACTTTTCTGATAATCACCTGAATGTCCTCCGGCGGTGATATTTTTGCATTTTCATCATCATCATCATGTTCCCCCACAGACTCAAGCCCCTGACGGATGAAATACCTGATCTGCTGACTGAGACTCCTTTCATATCTAGCGCATACCCTGTCTAACGGCCCTCGCAACCCTTCTATATCAATTGTGATCCGTTCAACCATATTTTTACCCCGTATCAGCATCAAATCTCATTATATCAGCACTTAGAGACTCATAAGATATTCTAATATAAACAAAATAATTCATTCTGTTTAATTTTGATGTATTATTGATTCTATAGCGCCCTAGAACATCCCCTCGCAGAACCCTAGATAGGACTCAGAAGATACCCAAAGGAAGCTATTACCTCCCCTGAGAGGTTTGTTTCAATTCGCAATCCCCCATTACGGAGGATTGTTAGGCAAAGCAAAAATGGCTGTGTTTTTTCTCCTTAATTAGAAATTACCACCATCAATAATGTTGTCGATAAGCAAATCTTCTCCTTTTTTCCATGCACTAACATCAGCTTGTATTAAGGTTTTGACCCTATCCTTCATGTTCTCCTGTTTGGTTGTGCATTTCAGCTTGAAGTCAAGGTGAAGTGATTCGGGTAGGTCAACTCTGATAATCTTTTCCTTCTCCACAATGTACCTCGATGTCTTTATATCTTCAGTATCACCGATGTCTGAATACCAAGCAATGTATCCAAGCTATTCAGATACTTCTTGACATTTAAGATATCTGAATATACTGTATTATCTATAGCACTCCAAAACATTCCATGCTAGGACTCCCGATAGAGTCACAGGGCGGATTCTAAGAGCTATAGCACCTATCCTGAACCTTGAAAACTAAATAGCCTAGCCACATCCTCACAATAAGAGGCTCAACTGTGGAAAGCAATTAATTCACTTTATTATCCCAAGGAAAATGACAGCAATTAACCCAGAAATTATCCCAAACAATGAACGGGTTAGGCTTTACAAGAATCGAACCGAGAACAGTTTGTACACTTCCCAAAAAGATTTAACTTCTCGATTGAAACGGAAGGCACAAACACTCAGAACATGGGTCAACCTTTTGATTACTCATGTTGACAGTTTTTGGAAGTTCTACAAACCTCGTAAAGCCTACTGTGATTATGTTGTCTGGTGTATTGAACGCATTGATGAACATGATAAAAAACAATGCAAATCAGCACCACGACCGGACATAATCGAGGATTTTATTGTTAACAATTCTCAATCATTGACCATCAAAAAATACTTAGAGGAATTGGAAAATGTCTGCACAACCGAAACAAAAATCGACAATGCAAAACTTAGCAAAGTCGCTTAAAATTGGTGAAACTGAATTACTAATTGCCATAAAACAACTTGGCTTAAATCCATCAGAAGTTGAGGAAAGTTGGGGGGATGCGATCGCCAATCACCTAACCGGAACTAAACCCCAAACACTCAAGGGAACCAAACCGGAATCAACACCGGAAAGCTTCAGTATTGAAGACTCAGAGGACTTTATCGACTGGGAAGAAATCGAGAATGAGTTAGGGGAAAATGCCTTAGCACTTGTTCAGGAGTTGGGACTAGAACGAGAAGCTGTGACCCGTAGTGATTTTGCAGCGCTCAAGGAACTCGCTCTCAGTAACCCTGTGGCAGAAAACATGGTGAACCATATCGGGGCCGTTGGGGGTTTATCCGGTGGCTTGATTGATGAATATATCCGACAACAACGAGACAATGCTCAAGCCCTTGCAGATGCCGGAAATATCGAGTTTGCCAAGACTTTATTACAGGGACAAATCGAGGGAATTAACCAGGTTGTTGGGTTGCAAAATTTGTTAGCTGAAGACTTCCAAAACTTAATTCACCAACGGATTGAGGAACTGGGAAAACGGGGAAAGGAACGCCCAAACGAACTGATAAAGGACTTGGGAAAAAAGGCAACAACCAACCAACAAAGCAGTCAGAAAGCGTCAACAGTTCGGCAAAAGAAACTGGATTTAGTCGGACTGAAATCGAAAGCCTCCAACAGCAAATAAACCAATTAAAAGAGACGGTAATCCTGCTAGAAAGCCGTCTCTCTAATAAATCCAACCATCACGAAGGATTAATTATGAAAGCGATTATATCACGATTACAGCGCATCCTACGACAACTTGAGAGCATATCATCCAATCAATATGACGGTTTAGTTATGCAGTGTTTGGGAGGGTTTTAATATGGGAATTTTTGATGCCATTGGCAGAATATTTGGCGGTGGTAAAAATGATACTGCTACCGACCCTAAAATAGCCATTAAAGGGGATATTTCACCTATCCCACAAAACCTTATCACCCCTGATTACCGCCCTCAGAACGGGGTTTATATTGCTACTTCTGCTGACATTTTAAGAGAGTGGGAATCAAGGGGATGGATGATTTCTAAAGATGATTTAGAAACTCTCAAAGCCATGCACAAAACCCTTGAAGGTTACGAGAAATTGTCTAAGGAGTACGGAAAGGAATTAGGAGCTTTTAGTAGAACAGAAGCCAAATTAGTCGGGACTGTAACTAAAACTATTCCCAAGGTTGCCGGGGGGAATTTTGCCCAATATGCAGCTAATCAAAAACTTAATTCTGATATGGATAAAATAGCTGTTGAGTATCAGAAAAACATCGCTCTCAGGGAAGCAGAAGCCCGACAACTGCAACAACAACTAGAACAACAAAAAGCACGAATACAAGAGCGTAAGGAACGCTTGAGAGGAGGTTAGATGTCTCGATTTAGTCTCTACTTTGGGACGGGGTTATTAAGTGTTGGGGGTTGGCAGTTCTTAACTTTAATAACTCGCTCTATTCCTAACTTTATCTGGCTATATTGGTCAGGTTTTTTTATTATCATTGTCGGGTCAATTATTGCCTGTACCGCAGTTGCTAGACAGGTTTATAGTGGACAGTTTGCAACGTCATCGCCAACATGGTTAACCGTAATCGTAATTATTTTAATTAGTTCCTTTCTGGGGGTGATTTGGGGATGGGGTTTTTGACATGGTTAGAGGATCATGAATCGGCAGTTAGTTCCCTGATTTGTTGCGGGGGTGGTGTTGTTGCCCTGAGTTGGTCAGTTGTCAACCCCGGACTTAACCCTTCTCGGTTTTATGCTTCAGGTTGTGCGGGGTTATTTGGGGTGGGGGCGATCGCCACGGCAATTAAAGGACTAAAGGAGGAGGAAAGGTCAATTATCCGCCGGGACACTCAAGAGGAAATATTTGGCTTGTATCAAGTGGCGGAAATCCAAACTGTTCAAAATATCTTGTTCCCACCTTCTCCCATGCCGCCAACTCCTGATATTTACAACCAATACTATCAAATGCAGTTAGGTCAAAACCCTGAGCAGTTGGACTTCTACAACTGGGATGATTTAGCCGATGAAGCTTCTGGAATATTAGTTGGGGGGAACTCCGGCAGTGCCAAGACTTCACTCGCTGCTGGTTTTATTGTTGGGAAATTAACCGCCGTTACCCCTGCGGAAGTGATTGTACTTGACATTCACCAACAAAAAAATATCATCTGGCAACAGATGGGATTCCCCCGTATCGAGTCCGATGTTCAGGTAATTTATCAAGTTCTCTGCTGGTTAATTGAGGAAATTGAGCGCCGAAAACATCAAGACGGACACCCGATAATTGTCTGCCTTGACGAAATCAACGATACTCTGAGTGAGTTAGAACAACTGGATACCATTAGCCCCTTGCCTGGTAAACAAAAACGCAGAAATACCTTTATCTATGCCATCCGCAAACTTTCTAACGCCCGGAAGTTTGATATCTGTTTGTTGGGGCTTATGCAAAGCCACAATACAGAAGCCATAGGCATTGACGGGAAGTTTAGGAACAACTTTTTACTAATACTCTGTGGTGCTTCTGCTAGGGGAGAAATCGACAATAAATGGAAACATGATGACCCTAGATTTTTACACATTAAAGATACAGCTTATTCGGCTGTAATTAGCGGTTCAAACCCTCTCCAGATAGCAGAACATCCCACCCATAAGCACCATGCTCAATACAAGAAAAAAGGTAATGCACCTGCTAATTTGATACAGCCTAGATTCCTTGATAAATCATCAATTCCGGTCTTTGAATCGGAACAATCAGAAGACTTTGATGAGGATTATCAACCCCGTCAACCTTCAAAACCTGAACCACATTTACCCCGATTTAATTTTGATAAACCCCCCTTAGACCCTAATTATCCCAACCTATCTATAGAGCAAGCCAAAATAGTTAGATGGGTAGGCAAACAAGGGGGGAAGGTTAAGTTAAACGAGATGTTAAAAGGTTTGACAATTTCAAGTGATGGTGAGAGATGGACTAAGCAAAACTATCTCAATGCTTGCCGTTTTATTGCTGATAAAGGATATTTGTTGATGACAACTGAGGGGGAAACAATTTGGTTAGAAGCTCCTACCCCGTCGTAACCTGTCGTAACCGTCGTAACCCCGTCGTAACCCGTCGTAAAGGGCAGTACAGGGGGGCTTCTATAACCTTACGACACCTACGACGCTACGACACTACGACAGTTTTATTAACTAACCCGGACAAAGTTATGCAAACAATTAATATTACTCCGACAGCTTCAATACTGGATGAGAATAAACCTCCTAAATTGATACTCCTAAAAGGGATTGCGATCGCTACCATCACAGTTAGTTTGATTGGGGGAATTATTCATGTAGTTAATAGTCGTCAAACTATCACCAAGTTACCCACAATGGAACAACCTAACCCCGGTATCAGTAATCAGAAATTAACACAACCATCGGAACCGCCCCTAGTGATTACTAAGAAGCCACAGAAACTTATTGTTATTGAGGAAGGATCAGATGCTTGGTTTTGCTTACAGAATAACGGCGGCTCCGGTTGCCTTGACCGTGATAGATTTGCTCCTAATTACCGCTTGGTTTCACCACCTAAACGGGTCAAAACTTATGAAGATTATTTGATTCAATATGGGGTTAGGGAGTCGGGGTATTGCGGGAGGTATTTTAATGGCCGTCCAAACTGCTAGGACTTAGATAATCCTGACGGGCTAATGCTTTGGGCTTTAAATCCAATCCTTTCTGATGGCGAGATTGAGTTTCTCAGGAGAGATTTGTTAAATGTTACCGAAATTGATTGCTTTTTGTACTTATTTAGGCTTAAATGATTATCACCCACAGGAACTTTTGGCAAGGATTCTGCGGGTGATAGTTAGTTATTCAACCAGGGTTTTGTAGAAACCCTTTCATAAACTTATGGATATATTAGCACAATCAGGGCATACTGCAAGCGTTTATTCAACTTTTTCTCCTGATTTTCTCAAGGAACCGCATTTTATTGAATGGCAAGGCTCTGGAGTCCATCAAAATATCATTGGTCTAAACGTTGTTAGCCTAGAAGGATATCAACCCGCCGAGTATTTATTTTATTCGCCACAACTCAAGCGACTCAACAGCGGCAGAGTTAGTTCTCCCCTCCTAACCACCTATGGACACTTGGAATTGGGGGGCTGGTTTTGTCAGGGTCTAGGACAATGGGGCTGTTTTAAACCTGACCAACCTCGACATGATGGCAAATCTAAGGTCATCAAATATGAACATCCCCCAAAAGTCCCCACCAGTATCTTTCAACTCTCGGTATCTTGGAATATTGGTCTAAAGATTGCTCTCAAACATGGCTATGGCCAAGAATATTCACAACGTCTACAACATCATTTACAGCTTCCCTTCAATATTTCCCCGGCGCATTTACTCCAGGGATACGATAGTTTACTGGACTCGCTTCTGTCTGAGGAAGATATTGGGTTTTGGGACTGGGTACTAGAGAATAATATTCCCATTACGATTTGTGAAGGGGCTAAAAAAGCGGGGGCTTTATTAACTGCTGGTTATGTGGCCATTGGTTTACCTGGTATCACCGGGGGGGTACGAGTTGAACGAGATAGCAATGGTTTGAAACTGCGGAGTTTCCTACTCCCTGAACTAGAACGGTTTGCTAATAGACGACCATTCTATATTTGTTTTGACCATGACCGGAAACGGACTACCCAAATTGCAGTTAATCGGGAAATCCAGAAACTCGGTCAATGTTTAAAATCCTTGAAGTGTCCCGCTTGGATAATTAGTTTACCTGGCCCCGATAAAGGCGTGGATGATTTTATTGTCCATCATGGTGAAGGTCAATTTGACCAATTATTTATTGCAGCAACGGATTCAGAGTATTGGAATTATCAGAAGGAATATTCTATTACTTATCCTGTAACTAAACTTAATAGTCGGTATTTAGAGCTTCAATTCCCAGAACAGGGATTAGTTTGTATTAAGTCAGGAAAAGGTACAGGGAAAACCGAGAATCTAATTCCTTTGATTGAAGGAGCAATGGGCATTGGTCGGAAAGTTCTAGTAATTAGCCATCGGATTCAGTTAGGGCGTTCAATTTGTAAGCGATTAGGGTTAGTCTGGGTGGAAGACCAGAAGGAAAATCCCTACGATTCTATCTTTGGTTTTGGCTTATGTATTGATAGTTTACATCCTCTAAGTCAAGCTAAGTTTAATCCCTCTGAATGGGAGGATGCTATTATTATTTTAGACGAAGTTGAACAAATTATCTGGCATTTACTCAATAGTTCAACCTGTACAGATAAACGAGCCATTTTATGCCGAATGTTCATGGAATTAATGCAGACGGTTTTGGGTTCTGATGGTTTAGTTGTTGCTCAAGATGCGGATTTATCTGATTATGCTATTGATTATTTAATTGATTGTGCTGGGGGGAACATTATCCCTCAAGTTTATGTTAATGAATATAAACATAATCAACAACGGAAAATTATTGTTTATAATCAATCAAATCCGTCCCATCTAATCACTAAACTCTATGAATCCGTAGGGAAAGCTCCGATTCTAATGGTTTTAGATAGTCAGAAGGTTAAAGGGAAGTTTTCTTGTATTAATATTGAAAGTCAATTACGAGAGTCTTTTCCTGAGTTGAAGATTTTGCGGATTGATTCGGAAACTGTTGCTGATGAAACCCATGAAGCTTTTGGCTGTATGGAAGATATCAATAATCATATTAAAGATTATGATGTTGTTATTACTTCTCCCACGATTGGTACGGGAGTTAGTATTGATTTAGTTAATCATTTTCAAGCGATATTTGGGATTTTCCAAGGGGCAATTAATGTTAAAGATGCTTGTCAATTTTTGGCAAGGGTTCGAGATTTGAATGTTCCTTGTCATGTTTGGGCGGCGAACTATGGTTGTGGTCAAATTGGTAATCGCCAGACTGATTGGAAACCCTTATTGGCAACTCAAAATAAGGTTTTTAAACGCAATCTCCAGATTCTGCAAGAAATTGATTTAGAGTTATCTATAGATTTTGATGAGCAACTGACTCCTAAACATACTAAATTCTGGGCTAAGTTTGCTGCACGGGTTAATGCAGGTCAATGGAAATTTAAAAATACTTTAGTCAGGGAATTAGAAGCGGAAGGACATATTATTGAATTGTCTGAATTTGAGAAAACTTCTTTAGAATGTGAGCGTTTATTAGGTGAAGTTTTAGACCCCTTAGCTGAGGTTCCTGAGTTCACTGAACAATTAAAAGGAACGGTTCAAAAACTCCATCATTTAGAACAAACTGCCAAAAATCACTTAGAGAAAGCGACGGAAACCAGGGATAAGAACCAATATAGTTATGCTAAGTTTATTGCGGCTCAATTCTTGGTTTCTCGAAATCAATATGAGGAACTAAAAAGTAAGCGCCAGAAAACCAAAGAGGATTTAGCCCAACAGCGTCATTATGAGATTTCTTATCGTTATGGGGTGGAAGTCTCGCCGGAGTTGGTGTTGAGGGATATGGCGGGGGATTATCCTAAGTTGCGGTTACATTATTATTTACTGCATCCTGACTTAGTTCATCAACGGGATAAACACCATTTACAGAAACAGTTGGAGGCAGGGGAAGGAAAAGTTTGTTTGCAGGATATTAAGTTATTGTCGGCACAAGTCCAGGTGTTGCAACTATTAGGAGTTGAACATTTACTTAACCCTGATGCGGAGTTTACCTTGGAGTCGGAGGAAATTTTGGAGTTTGCGGATAAGGTGATTACCTACAGTCGAGATATGAGGGATTATCTGGGGATTAGTCCCGATAGTAAAGCTTCTCCTATCCGTATTGTTCAGGATGTGTTGAGGAATAAAATTGGTCTACCTCTCAAATGTGTGCGCCAAATTAAGTTACCCGATGGGACAAGGCAACGAGTTTATGCTTTTGATTGTCCCACCTGGCGTTACTCTATCTTTGACCATTGGTTAGAACGGGATTTACTCAGGGAACAGGAGGGAACACCGCAGTCTATAAATAATATAGAAGTTGTTGTGAGTGATGTTCCCGAATCAGAAAGTGCACCTCCGGCCGGAGAATCGGAATTGCTGAAACGGTTTTGGACACAATTCTGGAATCTGTTCACTTGTACCGATTGGAAACCCCGACTCAGGAAGCTATTGAAGATTCCCCAAGCTTTGCAATGGGTGGCGGAGGAATTGCAAACTCAGCCTATTCTGGAGGATATTTTCAGGACTCTTGAGGGTTTCTTTCCTACCGATGAGGCCCTAAATTAATCCTGAACATTCTCTAATGCTTCATCTAATAGGAGTCTGACGATTTCCGCTTTGGTTCGTCCTGTCCTGGCCGCCAACATTGATAATTTTCGATGGGTGGATTCGGGTAAATCGACGGTGAAGCGTTTTGTCCCTTCTTTGGGTTGAACTTGTAATCTGTCCATAAATGTTGTTTCTGGTTGGGGAATGGGTTGGGGTTCGGAAATTTCAATCGGTTTGGGAGTTACCGCCGGAGTTGAATTTTCTCCATAGACAAATTCTTGGGCTAAAGCATCACTCAAGGGTTTACGGGTTTGTTTTTTATTGGTCATACTCCCTCTGGCAATTGTTTCAAGATGGCTTTAAATAATCGGTCATATTCGATAGCAGCTTCACTGGCGGCTTGTCCTGGTAAGTCCCAAACAGTTAGTGATTGACCGGAAGTATCGGCGATGGCTTGTTTTTGGTGAATGATGGGTTTTAAAAATTTAGCATCGGGGATTTGAGATAAAAGGGCGATCGCCTCCTGTTTGAGTTTGGTATTCTTCACCGCCCGACTTAGGAAAACTAAACCTTTGGGCAATCCCCCCCGCACAGACTGAGCCTGTTTGAGTAATCGCATGGCATCGCTGGCAGACCGTAAATCAACACCCGTTGGTTGCACCGGAATTACGGCTAAATCACATCGGAATAAAATAGCTCTGGTTTCTTCGGAAAGACTCGCCGGGCCGTCAATAACTAGGTAATCGTAATCTTTGATTAACTCTGGAATCTTTTCTAGGATGTCATCTGGTGATTGAATCACTTGACAAGGAATCTGGTTTTCCATCCCGGCAATCCACTGAGAACTTGACCGTTGAGCATCGGCATCTACGAGTAATACCCGATAGTTTTTCTTGACCTGAAGCCAATAAGCTAAATGCACTGAGGAGGTAGATTTTCCCGACCCCCCCTTCTGATTGATTAAGGCAATTATTCCCAT
>LR882960.1 GCA_904830895.1 Planktothrix rubescens CCAP 1459/22 | reverse complement strand
ACTGATTTACTTACTTACTGCATTAATTAAGTATTTTATTACAGTTTGCAGGATTCAGTCAGATTCTGATTCAGTAAAATCTACTTGCAATACAGAGATAAAACAGCAAGTAAACACTGCATTAAGTAAATACTGCATTACTGTATTAAGTAAATAAACTTCAATTAGGATGATCAGAAAACCAAGTTACCAAACTAATGAACTGTCAATATAGACAGGAGAGTACGAGTTAATTGATTTTGTTGATTACTTCAAGTTGGTGAAAGTTAAGTAGTTGACCATTTTAGTAAATACAATTACAATCGAATTAATATTATCAACAATAAAATGCTAGACACAACCTACATCGAAAAACTAACAGGATACAGTGGTTCGACTGTTGAATCAGTCCTTGAAGGTTTTATCAAATTTGTTCAATTAGAATTACGGGCGGGTAATGAAGTCGAAATCTCCAAATTTGGGGTATTTTACCCGAAGGAGTTTGGGGAACGGAAATCTCGTAATCCCCGCACCGGAGAAGAACTCCTTGCTAAACCTCGGACTAAACCTAGACTTCGTTTCTTTGATAGTTTTGAAAAATCTATTCAGGATTCTGATTCTACCCCGGCGCCCCCAACTACCCCAACTACCTTAACTGCCCCGGCTCCCCTGACTATTCCCCCAACTATTCCCCCGACTCTAACCGCTCCGGCATCTGTACCCCCGCCAGTACCAGCAGCAGTATCAAATAGGATTTGGCACATTGTTAAAGATGGGGTTGCTATCCCAATTTCTGAATCGGAATTAAAATGGCAAATCACCCCCGATACCCTAGTTTGGACTGAGGGACAAGACGGTTGGAAATCTGCTTCTGAAGTCCCCAAATTAAAATACTTATTTTCCTGAATCCCCGAAATTAAGTCCCCGAAATTAAGTCCATAAAAAAAGACTAGGATGGGCTGATCCATAGTCTTTTTTTAATGCCAAAACTTTAGAGAGGGAGAACTTTAGAGAGGGAGAATTAAGTTTGAGTTAACAAGGCTTGTGCATAAATTGTTTCACCATCACTACTTAGTCCCGTAATGAATAATCCGGTATAGGGGTCAGGGGAATTTCCCGTATCTTCAACGTACAAAACTCTAGGAGTATCTAACAATTTAAAGAGCGAGTACAGTTGGATGTAATATTCCGAGGATTCTGCCGTGACTTCTAAAGTTTCAATTCCGGCTCCTCCGATTACCGCAGTTGCTCCGGCTTGAAATTCAGTTAGGGCTTGCTGAACTAATGGGGAAAATGTTTCTTTCAAACCCATCACTCGAACAGTCCGCTCCGGGGGTTTATACCCTTCTACTCCAACAGCTTTTTTCCGGGCTGCGGCATCTAAACTTAGAACTTTTTTATCATCTAACGGGGTCTTTGAGCGCTTAATTGCTAACGGACTATCCGATTCTGATTCTCCCCAAAAGTTAAAATCTGAAACTGCATCTTTTAGTGTCGAAACTGCTAACTTAGCCGTAATTTGTGAAACCATTTTAATTCAAAATAACAACTGTGTTTCTATCATACTACAATATTTTATTTTTGACAATAATAAATCACAATAAAAAAAAGCCCTCAGAATCCTGAAGACTTTTAATTCTACTTTCCTTAATATTATTGGTTTTAGCTCCATTTACCAGCAACAATCTTAATAGTCCCATCAGTTTCAACTTGGGATTCAATTTCAAATCCTTGAGCTAGTAGTTGATAAATTGTGTTTTCCCTTGCATACATTGGTAATAAAGCCTCCATAAATTTAGTTTTCCCCCAAGCATCGTTATCGGAAATAAATTCATATTCTCCTTGAGAATTGAGCTTGAATCCTAAATTATAGTTATGCCTTGGTCGTCGAATAACAAAGTCTGCTATTGTGCTATTGCCATAATAATCCTTGATAATGCTATTGGTTTCGAGAGTTGCTCCGGTTAGAATATCAAGTTGGGATTGTAGTAATTTATGGAGAACTCGTTCAAGGATAACATGGCTTTTGATTGAGGTTTTGATAGTTGTTAGATGTGACATAATTTACTCCTGAGTTAATGATTTTGGTTTAGATAGAATTGATGTTTGAGAAGCAACATCGTAATTAGAAAAAGAGTTGGAATCAACAAAACTAAAATCCTTGCCATAAATTATCCTCTTGTTCTTGATTAATTAGGTTTTGTTCTTGATATTCAGGTAAAAGTTGTTGAGATTTGACTTCTCCAAGTTCTAAATCCTTAGTAAGTTCAGTACAACTACTGCCAGAACCATTGAGAACTTTTTCAGTGATTGTGCCATCGGGATTGATAGTGAATTCAACTTTGTAATATTGCATTGCTTTCTCCTAATTAAATACTGAGAATTGTTAGGTAGTAATCCCTTAATTAATTACTTGATTTGATTAAGGGATTAGTTTGTTCAATTAACGTTCACTTGGGAGCAAAAGAACCCCACTTTCAAAGTAAAGTTTAATTTCGTCAATGGGGAAATCAGTAAATAGAAATTCTTGACTAACTGCTGGTTTCTTCCCTTTGACTGGTGTATCTTCCCAGCAAGTTAAAACCGCCATACTTTCAGCTTCAGGCTTAATGAATTTGTGAGAATCACCAACAATTAAAAGCCAAAGTTGAAAATCACGAAGCATTGGATTCAATCGAAGTTTATGCTGATAGGAACCGATAGCATTCAATATAATCTTCTAAGGGACTCAACGGTTCTTTCCCTACATGAATTGCTAGTTTTCCTCTATAATTCCGTTGCCAACTACGGGTTTCAAATTGTTTCTTTCCTTTGACTAAGAGACTAGCCCAAGGTTGATGTATTGTTAATGCTTGCATTTGTTTTCTCCTAAAAATAACTAAAATCATCAAGCGGTAGCTAATTAAATCGTTCCCTCTATGCGAAAATCAGGGATTGAAGTTTCATCTAAACATTGCCAAAGATGCAAACAGAATGGATGATCATTTACCCACTGTGAACGAGGGGGAATTACTTGAATTGCTGTCGATTCTTTACCAAGGAAAATCTCTTTGACCTGAACAAATTCCGACCAAGAAGGGAGCTTGTCTTTTCGAGAGATACTTAAATGAATCCAGTTTTTGTTATCTTCGTAACGACAGCAACTTATTATGACTGCTAGACCATTTCGACTCCGATAAACGCCATAAGGTTGTTGTTCAATTTCAGATAATCTAATAGTTCTCCAATTCTGAGGTAAATTTTTTGGTGGTTTCCAGTTAGCTGTTTGGGGTTTAACTACTTGCATAGTTTTAGTTAGTGAGTTCATCAAATATTTGTTGAATATTATTGAATGAATCAACAATATTTTCTTCTAAAGTTTCTAAGGTTTGATCATTTTCTATCATCCAATTTAGATGATTTTCCAATTCCTGAATTAGAGAAATTAGTTCTTTAGTTGCTGTTTTTCTTGAATAAAATGCTTTGGCTTTAATTGATTTGTTCATTAAATGAAATCCTCTTGATAATCAACTTCTAAAAGCGGTAGCAAATAGATAGAGAAGCAGATTTCGCCCCACTCCGACTGGCCCAATCTTTTAAGGCTTCAATCTGATGACTGGCAATTTTAGCTAAAGGAATACAATCTGCAATTGAATCTAAAATATCCTCAGTTGTAAATTCTCGGTTTTGACTAAATCCAAATTGCATCGCATCATAAATTACTTGCTCAATTTCAGCACCGGAAAAATCTTTAGAACCCGACGCTAATAATTCAAAGTTGAATTGATTGGATTCTTGATTAGGGCTCTCCTGAGCGGAGTCGAAGGGTCTTAAACGGTTTAAGTGGACTTTAAAGATTTGTTCCCGTTCTGATTGAGTCGGTAAACTTAACCAGAATAATTCATCAAATCTGCCTTTTCTAATAAATTCAGCAGGCAAAAGTTCAACATTGTTGGCAGTAGCCACTACAAATACCGGAGCGGTCTTTTCGGCTAACCATCTTAATAAGGTTGCAAATACCCGCTTACTTGTGCCTGAATCCCCATCTGATTGATTATTTGAGAATGATTTATCAATTTCATCCATGAAAAGCACCACGGGCGCGATAGCTTCTGCTAATTTAATTACCTGTCTGACCCGCGACTCACTTTCCCCAACAATCCCACCAAATAACCTTCCAACGTCTAATCTCAATAACGGTAATTTCCATTCGGCAGCTATGGTTTTTGCCGATAAACTTTTACCTGTGCCTTGAATACCTGCAAGTAGCACACCTTTGGGACTTGGTAAGCCATATTCACGAGCGGCATCAGTGAAGCTATGCGATCGCAATTTAACCCAAGCCTTCAAATTCTCCAAACCCCCAACAGAATCTAACCCAGTCTGTACAGGGATAAATTCTAGGATTCCCGTCTCTCTGATGGTTTGGCGTTTTTCCTCGATGATTACCCCAATGGCACTCTCATCAACTTTTCCAGACCGGGCTAGGCATTTAGCTAATACACGGGCTATGCGGCACCGAGTTAATCCTGTCAGGGCTTTAAGAAGTTGCTCCCGTCCATCGGGCGATACCTTTAATTTCAAACCTACCAATTTATTAACTAACTCTGAGATTTCCCCGATGCTAGGCAAACTAAAATCCACAATTGTTGTTTCTTCGCGGAGTTCTGTAGGTAAACGTAATTGGTCAGAAAGGATAACCAAACAACGACGGTCACGACTCATTTCCCGTGCTAGATTCTTGATTTCCCGAACTAACGGTAACTGGCCAGGATTTATTTGATTATTAGAACCCGGTGCTATTAAACAACCTAAATCTTTAAGTACAAATATTGTGGGTTGGTCTTTAGGAGATTTAGCTATTCGAGTTAAAGCCCCCATTGGTTGACCTTTATCAGCATTATTATCATTCCAACCCCGTGCAAAATCCCAGAAGTAAATTTGAGACTTTCTTGACTTAGCTACATTCAAAAGTTCTTCTTCTGCTGGTTCTTCTTCGGCAGACACCACATAAATTAAAGGGAATCTCGCCGCCAACATTAATTCTAATTCTCCCATCATTCTGTTATTCCTGTTATTCCTGTTATTCCAATAACAAATTCTGTTATCCCTGTTATTTGTTATCCCCATAACAAACTTTCTGCTATGGGAATAACGTTATGGTTATTTAGCAAGTTTTTTGTTGGTCTTAGAAGTGATGGAAGTAACGGAGGCAGGAATAGGGGGAATAATGGTTTGTTTGAGTTGAGTTCTCAAGTTATTGATTTCCGCATCCTGTTCAACTAACTGGAGTTCAGCTTTATTGAGGGCGGCTATCTTTTCCTCAAGTTCAAATTTAAGTTCTTCAACTTGTTCAGATTCTAGGGAATCAACTTCTAGGGCAACCGTAGTCCTGAGCTTGTCTTGGGATTGTAAATTAATAATTGTCTCATTGGCTTCTTTGAGTTGAGTTTGAATGGTTGAGAGTTGAGATTCAAGAACTTCCTTCTCCCCAATTTGAGATTGTAAGGATTGGGTTTGACTATGAAGCGAGGAAATTTCTCGTTCCCGTGCTTCTAATTGACCATTGAGTCGAGAAATTTCACCACTACGTTCACGTTCTTTGGTTTCAAGGTCAGAAACTTCAAGTAAACGTTTCTCAGCTTCAGAAAGTTTAACCGTTAAATCATTCCGTTCTTGATACAGCCCATCTAATTGTTGCCGGAAATTATCACTATCGGCAAGTTGTTGTTTATTCAGGTTCATATAGGCTTCTTTCAATTCATTCCGTTGCCGCTCATACTCAGACTTATAAAAGTCTAATTCAAGTTTGAGTTGAGGAAATTCCTTGAGTTGAGATGTTAAAAGGTCGTTCTCACCAGCTAATTGTTTGAGTCTTTCGCCACTAATCGAAGTATCAGCTTTTTGAAAAGCCAGTCGATAAGATGCGATCGCCATTTGACGAGAAACTGTTAGATATTCTTCAGGGATATCAGTTTCTTCAAGCAATCCATCATCAGAAGATTCAAGGATTGCCGAAACGAAATCCTTATCATTCTTACCTTGTTTAAGACTTGAAAGGTTCTCAGCCCGCCATTCCTTTAATAAAGCGCAAACTGTCTCGGCACTTCCTCCAATCCCATAAATATGCTTGAGTCCTGCATGAACTGACCGCACGACAATCCCTACACGATTCTTTTGTAGAACCGCACAGGTTGTTTCGACCATTGAACTCGTTACTTCCCGATAATTGGTTTTCTCAATCTCAAATCCAGTTAAATCCAGGCTCGTGAATGTTGTTGGTAATTTTCCCATCGTCTGCACCTACTTTTTCTATTCTAATATAACATATTTATATAAAAATGTAAATATGTTATATTAGAAAGAAATTATTAAGAAGGGTCGAGTCGGTCGGCTAAAGCCCGAAGTACATAAGCAATCTGTTCGTGTGAAAGTCCGGCAATTTGTTGAGTCAGACGTTCCAATGGGTCGCGTCGTTTCGCACCACTGAGGTAAGAAAGGAATTCATCAAGACTTTCCCCTCGTAACTGGGCAATCTGTTCTAGGCTTTCTCGTTTCGGGTCAACTTTACATTTTTCCCATCCAATCACTGTGGGTCTGGAAACTCCAATAATTTTTGCGAATTCTTCATGATTACGATCAGCCCGTAAAGCTTTCACTGCTATTGCAAATCTTTCTCTATTCTCTAAATCCATAGAATCACCCTTGTAACTTTATCAAAACTTTACTGGACATAAATACGCAATTATATTATATTAAATGTGTAATTACGTATTTTATACAATGAACAGTAAATCCAACAGGCAGAGTGAGAAAGAGCATAACTTTATCTAATTGGATTAATTCAGAAGATTTATCTAAGTGTTTGTGTGGAGATAAATACTCAATTCCAGGCTTAGATAGTTCCCTTTGTAAATCCTGTGGCTGGGTTTTTCACCGCCATGAATTAATCCGTCAATACTGCGAATATGACCACCTTGAAAGCGGTAAACCTCTCAAATTAAACCCAGATGAATTGACTGAATCTCAAGCCAAAACAATTTTGTTGAAGTTTACCAAATTCAAGTCCAAATCTACCAAATCAATTAACAATTAACAATTAACAAAAGGAAATTATGACCTCAACTTTAGTTTTTCATTCAGCCAACGATTTACCCATCGGGCAACGGCGGGGGGACGGATATCTCAATGCCACTGCTCTCTGTAAGGCGGCGGGGAAAAAGTGGAGTCACTACTTTGAAAACGACGCGACCAAGGAATATCTTGCGGCCCTCTCCGAGAATCTAGGGATAGAGATTATCGCCCGAAATCCAGTGGTCGGAATTCCGGCAACTGAATTAATACAAGTGTTTCAGGGTGCGGACAAGCCAGTTCAGGGAACTTGGGTACATCCTCAAGTCGCAGTCCATCTGGCCATGTGGTTAAGTCCAGAGTTTGCAGTTCAGGTTACTCAATGGGTCGTTCTTTGGATGTCGGGAACCGCTTCTCAACCTCAATCTCAACCCTCAGAACCCGCTCGACTCAAGAATTGGACACCGCCGGAGTTATACCCACAAATGACTCAAGCCGAATTTGAAGCCATCCCAGTTGATGAGCAATGGCTTTACCTGGAATCCCCACAGGAACGACGACAACGCCAACGACAAGAACTACGGGAAATAGGGTATTGGACATCTCGAAAACACGGGTAGGAAACGCTGAAACCCATTACAGATAAGAAGTTCAAGTTTATTTATTGAGGATAAAACAATGACAGAATCAACAGAATCAAAAGTAAAGATTGAGGGGAAATTCTACCCATTGCAACACCAAGAATGGGTAAAAGCTTGCAGGGAATTAACCTCCGGCGCCCGCGATACCCTGTATTACATCAGAACTACTGACCCGTACAGCAATGGAATTGAGTTAACGGCGGCTGCCATCGCTAAGGAACTGGGAGTAAACCGGAGCACAATTAGCCGAGCGATGAAAGAGCTTGATAGCAAAGGCTTTATAGAAATGGAGATTATCTCAGCCAAAGTTGCGGTAACGGGAAAGGGACTTTTAGATGTGTACCAAATGCAACAGTGTTGCACCAGTGCAACGGCCAGTGCAGAAATGCAACAGCCAGTGCAAAAATGCAACGGCCAGTGCAAAAATGCAACAGCTAGTGCAAAAATGCAACAACCGACCCCTGAAACCCTTACACAGAGAGGGTCAGATTCTCTTAAGACTCTTAAGACTTATAAAGAATTTTTTAATACTCTCTCAGAACCGGAGCGAGAGAGATTTTTGAATTTTGTCAATAAAAAGATTGAGGGATTTACCAAGCCCATCGCTTCTATTCCTGATTGGTTAGCTTCCACCGATTCCACTGGCAGTCCCCGATTTGAGGACTACTATTCTCAATTCCTGAAATCCCCCCATGAAGTCCGCAATCGTGAACTCCAAGAAGCCGAGGCTCTCCGAGTTCAATTAGCTAAAGAAAAAATCTATTGGGAAGCTCACCCGCAGTTTGAGGAATGGGTACAGGAAATTGCGATCGCCAAATCTCAAACCCCATTTATAGAAGATGTCCGTAAACTATTCCTGGCCATAGACCCCCAGAGTTTCGACCGTTCGGATTTCTGGGAATGGATAATTTTGAGTCGCCACCATATTCCCGCCGCACCCGCACAAGAAAGTGCTTTAACGCAAACCTATCAAGCGACATCTGAACCCTTGGGGGCGCACACAGAGGAATCAAGGCATTCATTTAAGGAGATGACCGGATTCCTTCTGAAGTCTGCCAGCAAATCCATGAGTGGGAAGTTCAGTCTTGGGCTGAAACCTCTCATCAGAAGTGGCTCCAAACTAAAGAAAGAATAGACCAATTAAGCCAAGGTTCTAATCGAAATGATAACGACGAACGAGAGATTAAAATTCGCAAAGAAAATGCTCAAGCCGAATTAGATTTAGCAGTAAAAAATAACGTTTAATCTTAATCTTTATTAATCAGAATTATTACGAATAGGAGACGGTGCTAATAATCCTGCTAAAGCTCCAATAGCATTTCCCCCAAGGGCAATCAAACTCTCTGGGATTGGTTTCTCAATTATTGATAAATAGATTCCCCCAGATAGTGAAATTATGGCAATTAGACAAAGTGTACAAACAACAATTCGATAAGAATAATGCTGCATTAAATCTTAACCTAATTCTATTTTGCAACAACTATAGCATAAAATATTGACATTATAATATAAATCTGTTAGCATAATTGATATAGAGTTAGCAATCATTTTTTTAGATAAAACAGTAGGTAGAAAGTAAATAATAACCATGAAAAAAAATATACCAGAATCCGAAACTCGATGCTTTGAGCTTGGCGAAGGGTGGGAAACTGAATATGATTTAATCTCAATTTTTTTATCTACTTGTCCCGGTTTAGCTAGTTATATTTCTTATGATTTGACTTATATTTTGGTCAATGAACAAATGGCTGGATATTTTGATAAAACCATAGAGGATTTTTGCAATCAACCCCTGGGCTGGCTAAACAATGGCAATAATCTAAGAGAGGTAATGCAGGAGTTTATAAATTCTGATTTTGAATCAGGAAATTGGGAAATTGAGTGTAGGAATCCTAAAAAATTCTTCTTAATATCAGCTAGAAAATACGACGAAGGAATAGCAATCTTTGGAATTGATATCACCGAGTCGAAACAACTCCAAGAATCCCTGAGAATCTCAGAAGAACGCAACCTGGCTTTAATTAAAGCTATTCCTGAAGTTTTGCAACATTCGGAAATTAGGAGAAACAACAATGGGTTAGAAAAACTAATAGAAAAGTTAGTAAATGAACCTTTATTCTCAGGAACAGGAATCAAAGGTCTTGATCAATCTCAAATTGAGAAACTCGTTTGGCTTGAGGTAGAAATTAGAGAAGCTGCAATTCGACTCAAAGAGGTTGAAAAAAATCTCTATATTTCCGACAATGCTCTTCTCCCCAGAATCAGAGAATTAGAATCCGACCAACGAAGAAATCAGAAAGAATGGGAAGATTTAGAATCAGATTTATCAGGATTAAGAACCTTTGGCAAAATCATAACCGGAACACCAGGCGGAATCAGAAGTTGGATTTTACTTATAAGTTTCCTGATAATTTCTTCAACTTTTCTTATTGATTTAGCAATCAAATTATATGGGAATGATTTTATTAAAAATAATGTTGAGAAAACTATTGAAGAAATTCGTTAAGTACCAAGCCTATCCTTGTTAAAAACAACTAATTAATACTAATATCAACGACAAAACATGACCATTTAGAGCTAATTTATCCCGAAGTCAGTTAGTTTTTCGGTGTCATCGTTTGAATTTGAGCAAGACCTGTGAATTTGTCTAAAATTTTACCAAAAGAAGTCCCCTACAATGATTGACTTGTGTTGAGAATTGCAATAAAATAATATTAGGAGGATAGCCATGAATTTCCCAGATATTCGATTACTTGACCAGGAGGATTTAGTCTATATTGCAGCATTAATTTTGCATATAAAAAAGAATCCAAACTCTAAATCTAGTCGGTTTTCAAAGAACCTAATCTTAATAACTATTGGTGCAGTTTCAATAGATTGTTTTGAAGACAGTGGGAAACTAACTTTTAGTTCTGGTTATGATGGTTTAGTTGAGGATTTTATCGAGAATTTTATGGAACTATATCCTCATTATTTTAGCAATAATAATCCAGTCTTTTCTTTGGTAGTTTGTTCGATTATTGATTTAGGATTATGATAGAGAAACTAATTTTTCCATTGCCACCGAGTTTGAACAAAATAATAGCATCAGCTAGAAGTAATCCGTATAAATCAGCAGCAGATAAGAAGGCTTGGACAGAAGATTGTGAGGCAATTTGTTGGGGTAAAACTCAATTTCATAGTAAAGTTTGGTTGGAAGTCTATTGGTATCTGAAAAGACAAATTGACCCAGCAGATAATTTACCAGCAACCCTAAAACCAATTCTGGATGGGATGGTACGGGCAGAAATAATTGTTGATGATTCAATGAAGATTATTCAACCCCCGATAGTAACTTGGTTTAAGGTTCACAAGGGAGAAAGTTATGTTAAAGTTCTGGTTTCAGACGCTCCAATTTATTTAGGGGAACCTATTAAACTCCCATCAATATTAGCTTTAAGAGATTAATAATATTATGAAAATTTCAGACGACTCAAGAATAAGATTCTATCTTCTGAATGGAAATATTGTTATTGCTCAGGAGAGATTTACTATTATTAATCTCACAAATTATTATCAGCAAGAATATCTAAGGAGTTAGTTGACAGTTGACAGTGATAATTGTCAATTGTCTTATCGGGGTTGGAGAGTTGCGACCTTTCATATAAAATGAAAATAGAATCAAAATAACTTGTAACTACTTATTATGGATAATAAATTGGGTTTTGGGAAGAAGAATCAGGCGAATAAGAATCAGGAGGATAAGAATCAGGGAAGGTACTATAAGCAAATGATTCGAGGGTTACCTGCGGGTAACAAACCTGATTTGGGTCATGTGATTTTTCGTTTAGCTGGTTACTCTAAGGTGGTAATTTCAGTAGACCCTGCTATCTCCGATATTTTATCTTTAATTTTGCAACTTCTTCAAGATGACGAAGGCAGAGCTACGCTCTCAGAACCTTTGCCAATTGGTAATTTTGGGATGATAAGTGGCTCTGACTTAATCCTTCTGGTTGGCAAAAAATTGGGGACTTTTGAGATAACAGATAACCTGCTTCGTCGGTTTGCTTTTGATAAATGCTTTACCTTTCTTGCTCAGGTAGCTGTTAATAAAAGGTTTGTCAAGGGCGGTCAATGGGTGATACCAATTAAGGTAATTGATTGTTATTCTGGGGTACAAGATATATTGGATTCTATTGACGATAATCCTATTTCTCACGTCTTTTTTTCAGATGATTCGATTAAGAGTTATCTGAAAAAATAATGCGATATTTTCTAAAAATATTGAGGTTTTTATGGTACTGGTTCCCGTGAGAGTTCATTCAATTGTTGATGGTGATACGATAAGAATAATCCATAGGAAAGGGGTAATTAATTCAAGGTGTCGTTGGATTGATTGCCCAGAGATGCCTAGTAAATGGGGACAAGAAGCTAAGAAGTTTCTTGAGGATTTGATAGATTCTAATAAAGAATTGTTTTTTATTGAAGATTATGGTGCAGATAAATATGGGAGATTATTAGCTGATTGGTTTATTGGTTCAAGAGAGTTGAATATTCAGGTAGAATTATTGAGACAAGGATTAGCTTATGATTTGCTTCCGGTAGTTAGATATAATCTCCCCAAACGAGGGATTCTACTTTGTCAGGATATCTTGATGGCACAATATGAGGCGTATCAAGGAAATCTTGGGATTTGGGGCGACCCTGAGTTTATTCTGCCTGGGGTTAGGAGATTGTTTTAAACTCCCTATAACAGAATAACAGAATAACAGAATAACAGAATTTGTTATCGCAATAACAGAATAACAAAATCTGTTATTTATTATTCTAAAAGGTCAACATAAAAGGTCAACAACGGAAGGATACCACTTGAGGTGTTGTCGAATTGCATCCTTTGGCCCTTTTTGGGCACTCAATAATAATTTAGAAAATTCCATCCCTGACCCTAGTGGAAGCCAAGCGGGTTCCTTTCCATCGGGGTTTGGGTGTTGTAATCCTTTTTCAGCTAAGAGCTTGTTAACCTTAATTCCTGAGTGTTTTTGTCCGGTTTTTTCTTCAAGAATTAATCCGATTTCTGTGGGAGTTAAAAGCTGTTCCGTTACCTCAACGGCTAGATTTTTCTTAGCATCCTCCATTGCTAGGGCTAGGGCAGGATAGGTTTTGGCGATGTTGTTGGCAATAATTCCAGATATTAATTTGGGGTCAACATTAGTCGGTTTGAAAACGGCAACCAAAGCATCGCTAATTAGTTGGGGTGATGGTAACTCAACTGGTTTGGAATTGTAGCTACCTGTTTGACGGATGGACGGGAGAACCTCACCAGTTACCCATCGCTTGAATACCTTGGCTTGTTTTTTCCGAGAACCTAAAATTAATGAGTACAACCCAGACTCGTTAACACAAAGCATTTCCTGTTCACCACCGGAGGTATATATTGAACATATACCCTTTTCATCTTCATCAAGCCGTCCCATAGCTTGAGATGGGTTAACGATTTCAAGGGCATTACAAATATCAGTGGCTACCCACCAAAATTGATTATTCTCAAAAGTGACGCGAATTTCTGTGGAATTGAAGTTGAAGTTGAAGCTTGATAAATTATTCATGGTGAATCTCGCTGTTTTAGTGTTGACAATCCCTGAGTTTTTCTGTACTGTGACGGATGTTTTTCTTGATTAATTAATTATATCAATTAATATCAGGAAATGGGTATTAATTGATAGGTTTTAGAGAAGTTTAGTTAAAGATTTTTAAAAGCCTTAACCTTCAATTAGAAAGTTAAGACTTAATTAATTAATTAGGAAATTGTTGGATTCTCAAATCTTCTGGAAACTCATTGATATCGCTTCCTTTACGGTCTTTAAGTTTGAGTTTGCTACCATTAACGATATGACCCTGCAACGCATTACTTCCCAATTGCTTAACAAAGACGGGGACTTTAGCACTCTGACATTGACTAGCAATATCACGGAGCCAGTCAACGTGACAGGGACGAGCGCCCGCTCCCGACTCTCCTCCGGCTATCACCCAACTGGGATAATCATTAGTAGAATAACTGCCGATTCCTGGCCATGATTCAATCCAATCCTCGGCAACCTCTGACCAATCGAATGGTAAGAATTTCGACAAGTTTATGGGTTCTAATAAAGGTTCACAACTCAGAAATCGTACCTTGGCAGGAATTTGCATAAGCAGAGGGATTCGTTTATCGGCTATTGCTTGATTCTCACAACTAACACCGAGCCAAATATTGTCCGGCATTGTCCATTGCAACTCAACAGAATGATCACTATTTCGGGCTATATACCAATCAAAAAATTCAATCATTCGTTCTGGTCGTTTGGTCAGAATTTGGAATGTATGTTGAGGACAATTTTCAATCATATAAAATATTTCTTCAACCCAATCAAATAGAACATTTTCATGAAAAATATCAGCCATTGAACAAATAAATATCTTCTTAGACTTTTTCCATTCATAAGGCTTTATCAGTTGTGATTCTACAAATTCAACTGTTCCATTCCACTTCGCCACTTTCTGATATTGTGGGAATTGTTGGAGCCTTGCCGTTTTCGCCGCCGTTTCTGCGTAACATTTTTCGCATCCCGCACTAATTCGGGAGCATCCGACAATCGGGTTAATTGTCTCATCTGTCCAGGCGATAGTTGTCATTGATTTTTCCTAAATGTTTTGGTTAATGTTGGTAAAAAAAAGCCGAGGATTTCTCCCCGACTCTATAATTAGGCTTTAGCTGATTTCAGTTGTTTAGAGTTAGTTGCATTCAATTGAGCAACTGGAGCTTGATTGAGTTCGGTTTCCGCAATTGAAGCAAAACATTTCGCTTGATTTTCAACCAATCGTTGATCATTACAGACATCCATTGATTGAATATCTTTTGATGCTTTCAACGCAGCTAATTCAAGTTCGCCATTGGGTTCCCGATAGCTACTGGCAATGTGGAAATAATTACCAAACTTTCCTTCCGTTTTGGTCATCTCGAACCGGAAAATCAAGTTATTGTAGCTTTCCCGAATCTTCTCCAAACTATATTTGTTGAAGTTATCTTTCATCCCTTCAGAAGCCCAACTATTAAGCGCATTCTTAACAAATTGTTCCGTTAAAGTAGTGAATTTATCTTTACTTTGACGGTGCATCAAAAAGGTTGAAAGTTCAGAAGCCTTTGCATGGAATTGATCTTTCATTTCGCCACCAACCGGAATCCCCCAAATTTCCAGAAATTCCTCATTAAGATAATTTGGTTCAAAGGTAAGAATTTTCGTTGAAATATGACAAACCGCCATCTCAACAAATTTTCCTTTGGTTAATCCGGCTTTTTCGGCTTCAGAACAGGTCATATTATTGGTGTTTCCTCCAACAAATTGACCCCATTCTTTTGAGCAATTACCACGATAACGACTCGGAGAACTGGGAATCAGAAATCCGTATCCGTCGATTTGGATAATATTCATGGTTTGTTCTAGTTTTGTAAGTGGTTTTAGTTTCAGTTTGATTGATTTTTTACTTAGGAAATCAACCAAAAACCCTAGGCGGTAGCTAGATTATCTTGTTGGAAAAACTCAGTAGTCTTCCCAACATTATAACCTAATATTTATCGTTTAAAGCTAATATTTAATCCAGGTTCTTTGTAAGCTAATTCCTGAATTAATTGCTGATATTCTGCTTTCAAACTTTCAATCCGTTTGGAACTCAAGAGCTTTTCTTTACGAACTTCAAGCCCTTTAATTTGATTCTCAAGTTCCTCAATCTCAGAATCTAATTTGTTGAGTTTCTCGCCATTGCGTTTAAGGATAATAATTTCCTCAGACCGAATCAACTCCTCTAATTTTGCCAACTCCGGTGAATCTTTTGAACTCACATATTTTTGACGAAAACAAATAACAACTTTTGCAATGCTATCCTGATAAATAACATTATTCTTGTTGTTATTCATGTTATCTTGATGGATAGCAAGGGCTTCGACGATTGCATCGGGTTCAATTTCAGAGAGTTGTTCAGAAAGAAACTTAATCACTTGTTTGTGTTCAACAAACTTTCGGATAGATTGATTAGGATCAGTAGAGAGTTCAAGGTCTAATTCAGAATCAACTTCTAATTCAGAAAGAAATTGAGATTTGTTAGGAATCATTGGTTTAATTTAGTTGAGGTTTACTGATAGAAAAATACCAAGATTCCATTGACAAACTAATAGAATCCTGGTATTATTAGTGAATTGGTTTACTTATCTTGTACTCTGATAGTTTTGAGTTTGTTGTTAGGAAAGGGCAGCAAACTCAATATCTTTTTCAGAATCTTCAGATTGTTCAATACCTTCAGAATCTTGAGAATAATCATCAAGGAAGGATTCAATAGAAGATTTAAAGGCTTTAGATTCAAACTGTCGAATCCACCAATCGGGTTCATTATTGATGCTGTCTTCAATCTTGGAGAGCCATTTAGAAAGAGCTTGTTTAACGAGATGTTGGGGAATGCGATCGCACTCGAAAACCCCATCAAGTTGCAGTCGTTCGATAACAACATCAACATCAATATCGAGATTGAGTTTAGTTTGTGTTTGTTTAGTTTCCATGTTTACCTTTAATTGAAATCAAGAAGATTAAGCGGTAGCCAGTTGGCAAGTAGAACTTAAAACAATTAGAGTTCCAGTTGGAGAAAGTAAATAACTATCGGGTTTAAAGACTTCTCGAACATCGGTAATTCGCAGGTGATTGAGTTCAAGAGCTCCATAACTATAAGATTGCCAAAATCGCTCATTGTAGAGGTATTGACAGAGATAAAAGCCATAGTTTGGGTCAATGTTTTTAGGGGCTAACATTCCAAAACAACCTTTCTTATATTCACGAATTGGTTTCCCCAACATTTCCCGATTATGTTTGGCAATTAACCAGAAATCTGCACCGTGAAAAGCACTATAAATTGTCCATTGAGTTGAATGACGTTGATACATTTTGGATTGTCCAAATGAATGACCAACGCCATCAAGCGGTAGCCCTGTCCTGAGCGGAGTCGAAGGGTAGTTTCAATCAAATAAATTCAATTGTTTTAAGGGTTCTTCAATCTCAATTAATTCGGTTTTAGGATTGAAAATAATAACTGGAAGTTTAGCTTTTCGTGCCATTGAAATTGTTAGATAAGTTCCCCCAGTTGTTCGACCGTCCCAGACGGCTAAACCCAAACTAGAATTATTAACAAGATATTGATCACGAGCCTGCATCACCCCGTCAGAGTATTCTGGGTAAAGGATTTTTACTTCGGTTGCAGTAGCTAAGAGTTTTTCCCGTTGTTTGCGATACAAACTATGACCGTATCTTTGTTCAGGACAAGGAAAAATTGCTTTCCAATTTAATCCTCGTTGGCTCCAAATTTGTGCAGCCTTGTTGTCAGTTCCAATAGCCATTCCAGATAGAAAACAATTAAATCCTCGTTCAATAGCGAGGTCAGTTAATTGATTAATTCCGAGTTCAGCTTTAGGTTGAATAAGGCAACGATGTCCGGTAATAAACGCAGTTTTCATTATTAATTAGATAATCAAGAGCAATAAATTGAAGCGGTAGCAATAAAAAACCCTAACTAACTAGATTAAATCTAATTAATTAGGGTTTTGTTAAAGTTAAGTTAGTCCCTTCGACTCCGCTCAGGACAGGGGTTTGTAGCCTTTCGCTTCATTTAATTTCCAGAAGACAATACTAAATCTTTCTGCACTTCTAATCTCTGTAACTGCATGGAGAACCTTACAATTAAATTCAGTAATATCCCCATTCTGAAGAAGATAATCAGTTTGTTCGGGTTCACCATAAGTAAAGATTGCTTCGCCTAAATTAATACTAATTGCTTTAGGATTTGAGTATGTATGATCTCGATGTAGGTTGATTCGGCCATCACTAACTTTGTCATTAGTTACAGGGCCATGATAAGTTAATAAACCAATATCACAGCCAGGATAAACCCGTTGTGAAAAATCAAGTAATCGCTGATCAGAATAGCCTTTACTGAGGGTTCCATCTCTGAAATCAACTTCATGGAAAAGCCATAACCGATATCGACCCTTCGCATAGTTACTAGGGTCTGCAACTAATTGAGATTTCAGACTTTGACAATAAGCTCGCAATGCTTCTGGATTCTGAACAGTAGTTAGCTTTCGGAGTTCAGTAGAGAATTTTAATTTAGTTTTGTTCATGTTTGTTACCAATAAATTTCAATTACTCTTACGTTAGTTCTTTTATTTCTTAAAAAAAAGTCCTCAACTAACTAGATTGGGTATCTAATTAATTAAGGATTTAATTTAAAACTCATCGTATCTTGAATTAGATTCAATTTCAAATTCAAGGGAACTCTCCTGAGCGGAGTCGAAGGGTTCGATAAGACTTGAATATCTTGAAATCAGTTTGCATTTTTCTCGAAATTCTATAACTTCTTTAGTTTCTTCAATATCTTCAGTTTCTTCAATATCTTCAGTTTCTTCAATATCTTCAATATCATCGTCCCAAAGATAATCATAAGGAGATGGGGAATTATCAGGACAGAAACAGGGTTTTCCGCCACATTCAAGCCATTGACCATTGAGTTCATTCATGGTAATATTTATGTTAGAAAAAACGATAAAACACCTATCTTTGGCGGTAGCTACCAAGCACTAAGCTATCGCCAAATTACTTTTAATTAAGTGAATTAGTTAATAAAAACAACTCGGCAACGTTTACCAAGTTGTTTGATATTTCGTTGAGTTCCTGGGCTTTTACCATCCCAAATAGCTAAACCAAAATCAGCAGAACTCATCATTAATTTGTCTCGAAGGCTATAATTTCCTTGAACTTTAACGGTTCCCCAATTACCAACATTATTTCTCAGGGTACTAAAGGCAAACCAAACTTGAACATTGTCATAATTTAATGAATCAAGATAAGTTTGAACAAGGGTATCAACACCAGGAGCATCACCAATTAGAATCTCATAATTAAGACTAATAATCTTATTGATTCTAGTTAGGGCTTCTGTATTTAATGTTTCGATTGAACGTGAACCGGAAATAGCCACAGTGATTTTCATTGATTTAAAGTTAAGTGAATTAGAAAAACCCCTAACTAGATTGAATCTAATTAATTAAGGGTTTATTGATTAGGATTTAACGAGATTCAACTTAAAACCTAATTGCTTCAACAGTTCATAAAAGGCTTCGGGTTGCATTTTGTCATCGGATTCAATACCTCCTAATGGGGCTAGTTCTTCGATTCGGTGAACAAAACTAACTGCCCGGATAACGATTTCTGAGTATGGTCTTTGCTCCTCATCCTTAATCAATAAAGCTATCTGCTTGTGATTCATTGCCATACTTCTCAAACACTTAAATTCTCGTGTTTGCTGGTTGCGACTGTTCTGGATTTGTTGCCAGAGATTCTCCCGAAAACTTTGGGGAGTATAGCCAAAAGTCTGAAATTCTTTGCCTAAATCAACTAAATGTTTTCGGCTTTTACCAGGGAAAACTATTTTGATGTTTAGAATTGGAAATTGAAAGTTAGTCATTGCTTGTTACCAAAAACTTCATCAATTCTTGCGTTAGCATCTCACCACTAACTTTGAGGATAAAAAAAAGCCTTAATCTCACAAAGAGACTAAGACTTAATTAGTTAAGAGGTTTAGAAATTAGAAAGGTTTGGGGTCGTATTCGGAATCAGCTTCTTGATACTTTTGTTTCAGTTGATTAACTTTTGATTCAGTTGATTCTTTGGGTTGATAATTAGATTTTTGTTCGTAATAATCAGACCGGATTTCCATAAGTTCATCTTCGGTATAACCCATTTCCTCGATGAATTTACGGACTTTAGCTAAATCCATTTTATGAATTTCATGCTTGAGCCATTGGGGTTTGAAGTTTTCATAAAGTTCTAAACCACTGATTTCTTTACCTTCAACTTTTAAGCCTTTGTTGGTACTCTTATAATGTTGCCAAGCAAGAATCCGAAAGCAATCAACGAGGGTTGAAGTTGTTTTTTGAGCTTTAGTTTGAATCAGGATAGACATTGTATTGGAAAAAAGAACAACACCTACTTTAGCGTTAGCTTCTTTTATTTATTAATTGTACTCAATATTCCAAATCGAATAAAGCAAAACTAAATTAACTTTACCTTTTCGAGTTCTTCCCAAATATCTACCAGGGAATCTTACCCAAATCCCATTATTGGCAATCGCAAAGATTATCCCAACTTTCCCAACTAAATTAGGATATTCTCCATCAGAATCTAAGCCTTTAATTTTGACTTTCTGGTTTCGTTTGAGTTTGGGAAATAAAGGTAATTGTAATTGAATGTAGAAGGGCTCTCCTGAGCGGAGTCGAAGCCTGTCATGAGCGGAGTCGAATGGGGTGCTGTTGGTTTTAGGTTTCATAGTTTTAGGTAGAAAAAAAAATAAACCAACAACTAATGCTGGTTTATTGACTTTAAGGGGTAAATTTTTCGTACAGAATCCGGTTGGCTTGTTGGATTAATTCGTTACTTCTTTCAATAAATTCTGCATAAGGAACTTTGGCGATTCTGAAGGTGCGACTCATTACCCATCTATCTTCAGAATCTATTTCTGGGCCGCATTCCCCACAATATTCTTTGATGTCGAGAGAAACGTTTTTAGCCCATATTGTTATCTGGATGTAGTAACTATTCATGTCATCGTTCTCTGGCATTATAAACTTAGAAAATCGAATATAAGGGATCAATTTCCCTTCCGGCGACTCCCATTCGTCCCGTTCTTCTTGCCAGCAAAGTTCTCTACAAACCTTGATTGTTTTGTCTCTCATTGTGTTATCCTAAATTTGTACCGAATTGAACGCATAACAAAGCCAATAACGTTATTCTCCTGAGTAGCATTATTGGTTTTGTTATTTGTTATTGAATTTATGATTGAAGTTCATTAAAGAGATTTAACAAACTACTGATGGAGAGTTCTTTAACTTTAAATTCAAAGGGGAAATGTTGATTACGTTTGGAATCACGGGAGTCCTGAATATGACCGCCATAGAATTGAATTTGGTCATTGAGACTTAATTGTTCTTCGGTTGTGAAACCAATATAAGCAATAAAACTGGTAAAGCCCGAATCAGAATCAGGTGCCTCTGACCATTGGTATTGGTTCGAGAAAGTTCCTACAATCGTAATGCGATCGCAAAGTTCAACTGTAAGATAATTACCATGTGGAGATGATTTAAGAACTTTACCTTTAATTCCTGCAAAAGTTATGGTATTCATTGATTTAGCTAAGAGAAACTTCATTAAATTGTCGCGGTAGCGTCTTATAATTTATTGTGATATAATTATAAATGTAAATCTACGGAGATTTTTAATAGTTTAAGCCACTAAAGCATTAGTTAGAATTTAACTCCCGACTAATGCTTTTAGTTTAAGTCAAACCTTATTAAATAAACTTTGAAAAAACCGGATGTCGAACTGAATTAGCTTTAGTAAGTCCAAGATGGATTACTTCAAGTTGTCGTCCCCGATAATTTGATTGATTATTCCAAATCTCCAAACGTTCAGCATCAGAAAAACCCGTACCAACCCTAGCAGCTACAGGAACTCCCAACAATTCAGATTGAACAGATATTTTACCTAAACTTCCTGAATACTTGCCAGTACCTTTAAAGAAACCCGTACAAATAAAAGTAGATTTCTCAAAGTTCTTCACCTTCAATAAATCATCGCTTCTACCCTCATGATAATCCCTATAAGGATGCCTTAACATTGTTCCCTCAAGGGATAGACCGTTATCTTTATTGAATTGATTCTGAGCTTGAATAGCAACGGGATTATTTTCAATTAAAGTATAGGTAATCTCTACAACAATTGATTGAGACGGTGGCAGAACAAGGGGGATAGCATCAATCATTTCTTGGGTACTTAACCATTCCCAGTAGCCGATTGGAAGAATAGCAAATATATGAAATTGCAATCTTTGTTTCTTGGCAATATCGTACTTCTTCCCACCTCTAACGATACCGGAAATAACATCAAAGGGTTCCCCAGGAATATAAAGCTCACCGTCGAGAATATAACCTTGTTGTTTACAAATATCTAGGATATGGTCTAAACCTACAAATTTTGATTTCAATGTTCGACTAAATATTGCTTGTTCGGTCGGGAGGTAAATCCCCCGTACTCCATCAAGTTTCGGTGAACTCCACCAACTCGAAACCCCATAATTTTTGGTGGGATAATAATTGTTCGCAAGCTGACAAGATAGTGCCATTTTTGTTGTCCTAAAAATCAACTTTATGATACGATAATACTATCAAATTACCAGGTAAAATTATGACTGCGGGGAAATTAAGTTTCACTCAAACTGAGTTTAGAGTTCGAGAAGATGGTATCAATAACTCAATTACAATATTACCATCTTCGACATACTTGAATCAAAATTGCTATTACTCCATTGATCAGGTATTAATAGATTAACCCCGCGATTAATCTAGCAATCGCAATCTTAAACCTGATAATTTGCGATTGCTAAATAACAAACTAATAACAAATTACCAATAACAAATAACAATATGGTGTTATTAACAGCAAAATACCTACAAACATTAAAGAGTCGGGTTGTTGATTCTGGGGAATCTAAGAATTGGTTAGGAAAAGATATCTTAGAGATTGGTTCTGAAATTTATGGGTTGATCAATAATGGGGTTAATAATTTTCCTGTTGTTAGTACCCTAACAGGATTAACTGAACCAATATTAGAACCGATAAAACAGATAGCCGAACAACTTATCGCCCTTCCTGATATTTCAATTCTGGCAGGATTAGTTACCTTAGAATCAATCTATGGGATTAATAAAGCCTATAATACAAAACTCTATAAGGGTCAAAATCTAGTAGCTTATGCCAACAATATAATGAGTCGTGATATCCCAAGTTCTGATGATGAATATTATTATGTTATGGGGATTTCTGCCTACAATGAAACCCTCAATATTCCCTTATTAAATAGTGAAATAACGAATCTTCAATCTAAATTTGGAGGGATTCAATCTCAAGCTCAATCAACAATAAATCAATTTGCTGATAAATTTGGTTTAGATTATCTTCAAGATAAAATTACCGAACTTGAAGGATTAATTGCATCGGCGGGGGAATCTGCTTCTAATACAATTAAAAATCAATTATATAGGCTAAAGAATTTTGTTAAGAAATTTATGGGGATTAGTTCTAGTCCTCAATCAATACCAACCCTTCGGCAAAGCTCAGGACAGGTAGCAAGTTATGGTACTTTTGGAGCTATCGAATTAATAATACCAACTGATAAACCAAAACTAACGGATGTTGTAGGGGTAATTAACAAACTGGCAAATTGGTTTTTATCAATGTTTAGTATTCCTAATCAGATATTAGAAGTATTAACCCATACGGTAACATCAGTTGTCTGTAAAGCTATTGGTTCGGCAGGTGCAGAAGTTAGTAGGTATTTATCAGCAGGACTATTACAATCTTTACCTCAATTAGTGCCTAAAATTGGGAGTGCTACTGGAACTTTATTTGGTGGAGCTTGGGCAGTTTTGATGGGTTATGCTCCTTGGATTGCTCTGGTTGCTGGACTAATTTTAGTTGCTTTTAAATTAAGTGATAAGAAAGTGAAATTTGGTAGACTTGTCTATCTTTTTGGAACCAGATTATCAGGTTCACCCGATACGGGTTTTGCCGGAACTTACGATATGAATGAGAAGCAAATGAGAGATTACATTATTGATTTCTCCAAACGGATGCTCAATGAAGCTAAATCTACTTATGTTAAATTTTGGGCATTTAATGTCAATGATGATGAAGAAGTTGCCTTAATGTTTGATTTAACAAATATTAATGAACCTATAGAAATTTCTGATAAAACCATTCAAACAACTACCTGGGATTCGTTAAAACATTTTGCAGAAGAACCCTTCTAATCAATTACAAATTATGAATTACTAATTAGTAAATTAATTAAGGAGAAATTATGCCAACAACATTTGAGAATATAAAACTTAAAGAAGATGGAACAGAAGGTCAAATAATAACGATATCGACTTTCTATGTTTGGGACTGTACAAACCAGAGGTTTTCAACTTCACCACCAGTAGTTTTGCGTAATACAATGTTGGCAGCTTTATATCCGGCTAAAGAATTTATTATTGGTGAAATTCCTAAAACATCAACTAACCCCAGTTTATTAGACCCTTTTAAAGTTCCTGCTGTTTCTGACCCTTATTTTTTGGATTTAGCTTCTAATTCAAGAACACATGGGAGGTTTTTATTTACTCCAAAAAGAACAATTGGTAGAGATTATTTTCCTAAAAAAGACGACTGGAAACGAATAATTTACGGGAGTATTTTGCATACAGGATGCAATAGATTATTTTATAGAGAAATAAAATATATTGTTGTTGATGATGAAAGACGGAATCCTTCTGATAGTAGCCCTCAAGATGATGGAGTAAATAATACCCATTGGGATACGGGAGATTGTCATGCTAAATTATCTAAAAGCCTTCTGACTTTATTAGAAAGTTGGGAAACAATTGGCAATGAAGATAACCCTACAACAATTCAAATCCGAGCCGCCATCTTTAAAGAATGGACAATTAAAGGAACCGCAAGTCATAGTTATAAATTTGAAACTGATCCTAGATTTGCCGGAGTTGATTTAGTTATTCCCCTGAGTTGTTTTAAAGGTAATAAACCCGCACCTGGGAATTATACTGGTAAAGTTCTAATTGGTGTTGTACATGAAGCTGAAGAACGCCGTGCTAAACCCGGTTGGATGTTATGGCAATGGTTTAGTTTTGAAACCTTAGAAGAAGATGGAATAATATCAAAACTCCATGAGAAATGTCAGAAATTAAGCAGTGCCCTTGATGATATTTATAAATTAGCTGATGTTCTCCGAATTGACCTTGATGAAGCTGAACAAGAATTAGCGAATCTTGACGATAATCCTGATGCTGAAGTTGCTTATGTTGATTCGGTTCTCAAGATAATTAAAGCTGATAAAAAAGGGGTTTTAATATTACATCCTTATGTTCTTCTCAAGGTTAAATTTAGACTTAGGGAGATGTGGAAAAACCTTGCTAAATCAGCCGGAGTTAGGTTTTATTCGGTTATGTGTACACCGGATACAAGTTTAGAGAAATATCAGAAAGCCTATGGTAATGATTTTGTATTTAAACCCAAAGTTTTCTGCTCACCAAGTTTCAATGAAGGTCAATATATCGTATTTTGTAACCCTATGCGGCATTGGGGAGATGTTCAACTGTGGGAGAATTTTCATGAGGGTAGATTCCGAAATACTAGGGGAGTTTTAGCCGCGACTCGTGAACTTTTATTGAGTCTGGGTCGTGATACTGATGGTGACTTTATTCAATTAATAAATAGTAGTCGATATCCTAACTTAACAATGGCTTTATATGATATGGATGCCCCACCAAAGGTTAAGAAGTTTCCCAAGGTTGCACTCACTGGAAGTCTTCAACAAATTGCTATTAATTCAATGAATGATATTACCGGAGTAGTCGCTAGTTTACTCGGACGGGCTAGAGCTATTGGTGCGGAATTAATTGTTTTAGATATCCCAAAAGAAGGGGAAATGAGGATAATTGATTTTCTTTCCCAGGAATTACAAATAGCCGTTGATAGTTTAAAATCAGCTTATCCTAATAATCAAGATGGTCTAAAAGTTGTTAAGGAATTTCTTGATAAATCTGGTGCTGATATTCAATGGTTGGCAGACTTAAAATCTGATGATTGTTATTTTACTCGTCCTTGTTTAGTGAATAACAATTTAACTGATACTGTTACTCGAATAGTTAGTTTAGTTAATAGTTATTATCGACAGCCAAATCTCAAGGAAGATACAATTCCAATGGATTATAGATTTACTTTATTTTCTCTTGTTGTTTCTGATGCTGTTCAAGATGCGATCGCACTTCGTGAACGTGATGCTTATCGAGCCGAAATGGGTGCAGCCTTAGCCCATAAAGCCGCTAATGATGATGATAGATTAGTTAAAGAAGTTACGGCTAAATTTAGAGCTTCGACTGAGGTTATTATGAGGGAAACTCTTAATCCTTTCCGTAAACCTTATCCTCCGAAGACTTGGGCGGCATCATATTGGAGAGTAAATCATTTAGCTAAATCGGGAACTGCGGGATTAGTTTTCTTATTATTTTGTGATGAGATTATTGAGGAGTTGAAAAAGATGGACGGTAAAAAAGTCTGGATAGTAGTTCTTTATGCTGTTCAATTTACCGCTTTTGCCCGACCTCAATCAAATGCTTGGAATGGAGAAGAACTAACAGTTAGGAGTAGTTTTCTGAATATTAATGGCAAGGATAAAGTTAGTTTAGAAGGGAAGTTTGATGGACAGCCTGGGTTTATTAATATGGGACTTGTCTACGAGAAAGATATTGCTCAAGTTCCGAATGGTTGGACTGGTCGGGTTAAGATTTATGCCAAATCTTATGAGAATGACAAATATCCGCGAAAGATGTCAGCTAATGATGTTTGTACAAGTCTTTATTGCTTTTCAGTTGATATGGAGCAATCCGATATTGATGATTTTATGAATGATCATTGGTCAACTAATAGTAGATTTAATCCCATTTGATATAGAATTAACGTCCTTCACAGCCAATGCCATCTTTATCAGAATCAAAGTTGTGGGGATCAGTTTGGAGAACATAGACGCTTCAGATAATCAAGTTGTAGGCACTTAAACACAACCTTCTATGGATTTTAGCCTAGAACGGCTTTGGGCGGCTTGGCGAATCGTGTGGGCGGCTTGGCGAATCGTGTGGATGGCATGACTGTTGATAAGTTTGCATCCGTCTCCCACTGATCCGATTAATAGTTTATTGAGTTTGGGTTATACGTTACTGAGTCAAAATGTTTGTTCATTTATTGAATTAGCAGGATTGCATACTCACTTTGGAAATTTGCACGTTCCCCGTGATAATCATCCGGCTTTAGTGAGTGATTTAATGGAAGAGTTTCGCGCTCAAATTGTTGACTCGTTTGTGAGTTATTTAGTCAATTCTAAAATTTTATTGCTTGAAGATTTTACCTCTCCTGATGAATTGGGTGGGGTTTATCTTCAGCCGGATGCACTCAAAAAGTACCTGAAACACTGGGAGGAAAAGTTATATTCTGAAGTGACTCATCCTCAAACAGGATACAAAGTTAGTTTACGACGTTGTATCGAGTTACAAGTCCGAGAGTATATTGCGGCTTTGATGGGAGAGGTGGAAGTTTATCGCCCGATGATTTGGAAAAATTAAGGATACAGGTTAAGTTTCTGAGGGGGTCTGGGAATTGCTGAAATCCTCATTCTTGGGTTGACCCCCTCAGATCGCCCTCTCTGTATCGATTTCAAGGATCGTTTATTGTTGTTTATTGAGAATAAATAGTATGGATTGAAGTCAAAACTTGACGCCCTCAGATTTAGGGGTTTATAATCCAGTCAGAGCAAGGCTTCTATGAGCCTAGACTTTAGACTAAGAAATTAGTCGTATTAATGGAAACGTTCAGTTTTAAAGTATATCGCTGACCTACAACTAGGTCTTTAGACTAAGAAATTAGTCGTATTAATGGAAACAGTTACCCTATTGGTTCTCCTGTGATGGGATCAATAGGTCTTTAGACTAAGAAATTAGTCGTATTAATGGAAACTTCGATAAACCATTATAATTGTCGACTTTGGGAACACCTTTAGACTAAGAAATTAGTCGTATTAATGGAAACTGATTCTCTTCATTGTATTCTACTACTGAAAAAAAGACTTTAGACTAAGAAATTAGTCGTATTAATGGAAACTAAAACAGTACCTACAGTAGGCTCTTTTAGAAGCATGACTTTAGACTAAGAAATTAGTCGTATTAATGGAAACGAGAACCAATAGGTTCTCTTCGTTGTGGGGTACAGCTTTAGACTAAGAAATTAGTCGTATTAATGGAAACCTTGGAAACATCCAAGGTGTCGTTTCCGAGGTCACCACTTTAGACTAAGAAATTAGTCGTATTAATGGAAACCTCTTGAACATTATCAATATAGCCAAAAGATGAGAAAATCTTTAGACTAAGAAATTAGTCGTATTAATGGAAACTTGTCACCGGGATCGGTAATTGGATCCCCGCGGAGTGAAACTTTAGACTAAGAAATTAGTCGTATTAATGGAAACTTTTCCTCCTCCAAGATCACCAGGATCCGTGCTTTAGACTAAGAAATTAGTCGTATTAATGGAAACGCAGCCTATTTTTGAATAGGTTTATACTCTTTAATCTCTGCTTTAGACTAAGAAATTAGTCGTATTAATGGAAACAGAGTTTCAATATCCCGGATTCGGGATAAAAAATTCTCCTTTAGACTAAGAAATTAGTCGTATTAATGGAAACCTATTTAAGCAAAATAATCCCGTGGTAAATGTCACCGTGTGCTTTAGACTAAGAAATTAGTCGTATTAATGGAAACTATCAGTTCTTACGAAAACATGGCGACCTTTTTGATCTTTAGACTAAGAAATTAGTCGTATTAATGGAAACTGTCTCCTCACTACCTAATAGTTGGTAGAAAATATTTTAGACTAAGAAATTAGTCGTATTAATGGAAAATTAAAAATAGTCTCAGCCTTGGATTTTAAAATATCCGAGGCTTTTTTAGATATAAAATCAAGAAAATATACTCAAAAAAATATTGAAAAATATATTAAAATAAGAAAGATATATAACTTATATACAAACTTATATAAACCTTAATTTTACCTAGATATAAACCTATATAAAGCTCTGCAAAAATTAGCTCAAAGGAAAAAATAAACCGTAAAAACTAATTACTGTTTACGTTTTTCCTGAGTTTACCCTAGAGTTAAATTGTGTTTATGCCAACAATTTATGTCATTCATCCAGGTTCCAGTATTGACGTGCATTCTCGTTACCTGCAAGTTTTCCATAAACAGCAGTTGTGTTTAGGGGTTCCCATTAACCGAGTTACCCAAATTATTCTGTTTGGTATTTGTAACCTCTCCCGCAAAACTCAAGTTTTAATTGCAACTCGCCAAATTCCTGTCTATTATATTAATGTTCATGGGGATCAGTTAGGAAGTTTAGAACTTACACCCCCACGTCCCTTCAAATATCAAACCCATCAGTTAATTTGTTCTCAAGATCTTGAATTTGTGCGGGCGATCGCAGAATCAATTACTTGGGCAAAACTGCAAAATGAAATCATTGTTCTCAAACAATTACAACCGGAATTTTATCCCTGTAATATTGAGAACACCATCAACTTTTTGCAACTTTTAGCTGATGATTTACCTTCAGCAAATTCCATTGAAGAATTATGGGATTATCATGCAACAGCCACCAGCTATTATTATCCTATTTTAGCATCATTAGTCCCCCAATGGTCAAACCCTCATTCATCTTTTCGTCTTGACCTCAGCCATCCGGTTCTTCAAATGTTGAAGCTCGGTTATACCTTTCTGCATCAACAAATGGCACTGTTTATTAATGATTTAGGTTTAGATCCTGAAATCAGTAATCTCCATACTCTCAACCAAACAAGCCAACCGTTAGTTGATGACTTAATTGAAGAATTTCGTCCGATTTTAGTTGATAGTTTAGTCGTTAAATTGCTGCAAACGGGTACAATTACTTCCTCAGATTTTGTTCCTCCGAATGGAAGTCGAGGTGGCTATCTTCAACCTTCTGCACTCCAAACCTTTATCAATCATTGGGAAGAAAAACTCGCAACCCATATTGAACATCCTTTCGCGGGAACAATTAGCTATCGCCAATGTTTTGAACTGCAAGCTAAAGAATATATTGCTTGTTTGTTAGGGGATATTGAATTTTATCAACCTTTGTTGATGCAACAGGAAAAAGGCAAAATCAAAAAGATGTATGCCAAAGAGTATCTAACTCAAAAGAATGTTGTTCAAGCTTTGAGCGGAAAAGACTAAAATCCTTATTTTTTCCTAAAATTAGCTCCCCCTAAATCCTGTTTGGAAAGGGGGACTTTAACCCTCTAGTTTCCCTGTCCTATGTTTTATCTCATTTGTTACGATATCGTTGATGATCGTCGTCGAAACAAAGTTGCAAAACTGTTAGAACTTTACGGATGGCGAGTTCAAAAGTCAGTATTTGAAGCGGTTTTAAATCAGGAACAATATGAACGACTTCAAAAATATTTGCTTAAATTGTTAAACCCCATTGAAGATCAACTCAGATTTTATCCCCTTTCTAAACGCAGCCGAAATAAAGTTCTCGTTTTAGGATTTAAACCTGAGTTTAAAATTGATGATTCTGCTTTTATTGTCTAATATTCCATCCTTCAATGTTTCCTACGCATTCGTATCGTGTAGAGACGCGCCATGGCACGTCTCTACAGGGGACTATTCCTCCAGACCCCATAGAGATCCTTCACTTCGTTCAGGATGACAGTTAATGACTGTTAATAATAGTTAAACTGTTCAGCGTTCAGGATGACAGTTAATGACTGTTAAGCTGTTATTAAGTTATCAAGTTTAGTGTAAATGGGTAATAGCTTAACCCTCCCCAAAATGGGGAGAGTTTTTATGTTTTAATTCTCGTTAAATTCCTTTTTCGCTTTTTTATGACTGATAATGTAGACACCCCAAGGAAGACGTACTGCTGTAATTGTTGTTAACTTTAATTGAGCGTGTTCAGGATTAGCTGCATCCAAATCAGCCCAACTGAGGTTAGTATGCCATAACTTTGTATGGGCCAGATTTGTGCCACTCAAATTTGCCCAACTCAGATTAGCATCACTGAGGTTAGCATAGCTGAGATTCGCGCGTTCCAAGTCGGCTTGGCTTAAATTTGCACCTTGCAAATTAGCTTTGTATAGAACTGCATAGCGTAAGTCAATCTCGCATAAATTCATCCCCTGCAAATTAATTCCAGTCAAATTTGTATAGCTAAAATCTCGCCGTCCTTCGGCATATTCAGCTTTAAACTTTTCTGTAGAAAGCCGTTCACCATTTTTTAGATTATCCATAGATTGAGTCATAATTTTCTCCTATTTAATCTTTACGTCTGCCTATTGCCTATTGCCTATTGCCTATTGCCCATTGCCTAATCTCCACAGTTAACTTAACTTTTAATCAGCTACTTAGTACCCTTTAGGAATTGCAAACTTACCACCCCCCGCAACTTTATGGTTTAACTCCCGTTGTACAAAGTTACCCAACAAATCTCCTAAACCGGGTGCAGTTTCCAAGTATTTGTGGAGTCGCCGGAAGTCAGGAGTTTTGGAATTCCCCGCTTGACAGTTTCCAGCTAAAACCCCAACTTGAGCCTGCTGTGCGATGTACTGACGAATGTAGTTGAGGTCATTCATCCATTTACGGACTGTTTCGGCTTCAGTGTCTTCTGTGCGGCGCATCCACTTTTTCCAGGGTTGGGAAGGTTGATAGACATGATGTTGAGTAACATCGAGCAGGTATTCCACGCCTTGTAGAAACTGTTGGGTTTTTTCTCGAATCAGCGATCGCAACTCTTGTTCTTGTGTATTGCTTAAAGTACCATTTTTTAAAGCACCTGCCAATTCATTAAGGTGAAACTGAATCGCTTCAGCAGCTTCCCGAATATCGCTTTGTGCCCGTTTCAGGTTTTGCACCAGACCATCGCACTGCTGCGGCATCAACACCGCCCCATCCGGTGCATTTTCTACTTCATGGACTTGATCAAGGTGTTGAACTAACTCAGGGTAGTCAATTCGTCCGGTCTGCTTCACTTTACTGATCCATAGACTTAATAACCGCATCTGGTAAGCTAACTTTTCCTCCCCTTGATTTGTTGGTAGAGGAATGAGTGAGGATGGTGTGGAGTTAGGAATGTGAGCGATACCATTGAGGGAAGTTGAGTGTAGTCCGTTCATGGTTGAATCTCCAAGGGTTGCTGAGTGGGTGAGGGAATTGACGTCGGGGAGAGATTTAATCAATCATTCAGATCGTTGTATTGTTGAGCCATCAGTTCTCGACGCTGGGTTTCTAACCAGATATCTCGCTCGAGTTGAACGGCTTCACTGAAGGATTTTTGGGTATCTGGGCGATAGCTTAGGGCAATGGTCATCACACAGGCGAAACCACTGGTGATCAGCGATAGCAGCAGGAAGAACAGAGGAAATCCTAATCCTGACCAGTCTCCCTGGGTCAATTTAGCGATGAAACTGAGAATTGCTAACCGAGATGCTTCGAGTCCAGAGGACAGTTCACCGGATGGGATGAAGTTTTGGGTATAAACCAGAGGCATTTTTTGTTGCAGAAAGGCTAAGTCATTACCCATCGTGGCACGGACTCCTAGAGACTGTTGCAGTTGTTCTTTAGCGGTTTCATAAGCTTGGTAAGCGTCTTCGCGTAACCGTTCGACTTGAGGGCACAAGGGCAATTGTTCCAAGGGGACGTTTTCCCAGTTGCGATCGCGCTGTTCCCATGTGCCATACAATTGCACGAAAAGCGACTGCCATCGGGGGTGACTTTTATCCAGTTGACTTAACTCTTTTTCTCCACTTTCGCATCGTGCTAAAGCATCTTTATATTGAGGGCTATCAATTTGTTTGAGGGTTTCTACACGGTTAATTTGTTCTTTGATTAATTCCTGGGCTTTAAGTTGGCTTAAACCGGATGAATTGAGTAGCAATTCTGTTCCGACTCCAGCCACGATAGATTGGAGGGCGTTGAGACTGAGCATGGCTGCGATCGCCCAATTTGACCAAGAGCGGCCGTGAGGTTTACGGGCAGATGTCGCCACGGCTGAATCGTTGGTATATTTGAGAATCAGAGCATTAGCCAGTGCCGTCATCGGAACTGCAAGGATTCCCAAATCTTTAAAGGCAAAGTAGAGCAGGGGAAAGTTGCTAGTCGCATTGAGCAAGCTGCTGATGGACACTAAAGCGGCTGTATATTGGCTATCTTTTGCTAAATTTTCTGAGACGATGGCACGACCATGAAAGTCTTGAGAATTAGCAATTACTAATCCCAACAACTTCTCGATCAGCCCTTGTTTTTGTTGTTGATTTTGGGTGTTTTTAGCAGGTTTTTTCGCTTCTTCAACTAATTGAGCACATTCAGGGCTTTGCTCAATGTAAAGGAGTAAATCTTGAACCTTTTTAGAGGTGTTTACTGAATTGTTAACCGATTGAGAAGCAGGTTTTTGGAAGTTCATACTGGCTACCCTTTAGTTTTTTAAGCCCCAAACCGAGTTCTAAGTTGAACTTCGATTCAGGAAAAAAAATTGCCTAAAACCTTGAGGTATGACCAGATATTTAGTTTTGATTGAACTGAGATTATCTTAGCAGATTTAGAGCATTTGTCAACCCTTAATTTTATCGAAATTAGGTTAATTGAAATCTGATTCTGCAACCTAGATCTCAACTAACCTATCCTTTAATTCAGTTTAAGTAAACTGAATCATTAGGAATTTGTCATCCATTTCAACTCCCATGGTTTCTTGTCGCAATTGAATTTGCAGGTAACGCACGAAGCAAAGCAACAAGGGGAAATGTTGCTCTAACGTTGCTGTGGTGGTGTAGGAACGCACAACCACACTTTTTTCTCGAATCATTCCCCACTGGGAACTCTTGTAAAATCCTTCTTGTTCAGACACACTTGTCCCCCCGAACAATTCCGCCATGAACTGTTTTGTTTGTTCAACATGGAAGGAAGTATCCGCCGGGACGTTAGCATCAACGGTGGTTGGGACAATCACGGACACAGAACGATTCAGAACTTGAATCTGACAGTCGAAACCAGTTCCAGTATTGAGCAGTTGTTGCAGTTCTGGATATTGAGCGAACAGGCTGTTTTGAACTTGAGCAATCGCAACAGCATCACTATGTTGATATTTCATCTTCCGCAACCCCTTTTGTAGTGTGTCCCCTTTTTTAGAAGGGTTTCGGCTTATCCCTGCCGAAAAAAAGTGGCGTTTGGGATTTGGGTTGTGCGGTTAGGCTTGATACCTACCTCTGTAATATAAGAGGCGGTTTCCAATTTGTCAAGGGGAGGGGAAAATAAACATTTTTGATTTTTAATGATTTTCGTAATTTTCTGCGATCGCTGTTGCTTCTTCTTGAATTAATATAATTAATTTCTCAGGGTTAACAACTTTCACCTGTCTACCAAATCCTAAAATCCAACGTTTTAAATCAATATCATCCAATGACCAACAGGGTAAAGTCACCCGAAACCGATTAGGAAATTTTGGGTCGGAACTGGGTTTTAGAGAAAATAGAGTTTTATCTGTTTCTGTTGCTATTTTATAAGGACGACGAGACATTTTCATTTGACTGCGGTGAAAGCGTTGATTTCCTTCACTAATAAACTTAAAGATTTGATCCGTCATCCACAGTTCTACTTGAATTTCGATTGATTTCCGTTCCTTTAAATCTGCACTCAAAAAATTCTGCTGTTCTTCTACACTTTTTCCTAAGTAAATTCCCACACTAGCTTTATAAAGATCTGTTAGTTTTTCTAAAGCGGCTTGCTGTTCTTCAAAAGAACGAGATTTATCTTTAATTTTAGCGAGGGATAAACGATCTAAACGTTCAAAGCTGATAAGTCCTTGACGATGTTTATCTTGGATTTCATAACCTAAATACCAAGCAATATTATGAAACACAACTTGCAACGGGTAAGCGGTAAAACCTTCTAGGTTTTGACCTGGAAACCGTCCACTATCTCTAAAAAATTGAAATTCTAATAACTGCCCCTCTACAATTGCTGTTTCTAGCTGTTCTAAGTTTCTTAATAAGGCGGATGGGGGTAAAGTATTGGGGTTAACTATTCCTCGATTTCCAATAACTCTAGTAGGATAAACGGTTTCTAACTCCAGTAAACGACTGGACTCAATTCGGTTTTGAAACAATTGTATCATTTCCACTGCAACCGGATCATCGAAATGGAACTTTTGAGACTGTAATAATCCATAGAGTTTTTTTAATTCAAGCTCAGAAAAAATACCTGTTTCCCATAAATACCCCGTTTTAAACTAAACTGGGGTAAAATTCCATAGGGTTTTAAAACTTTTTCTATATCTCGCTGTAAACTATCTAAGGAATGACCGATCAGATTTGCTTCAGTTTGCAGGTTTTCGATTAAATCTTTTTGAGTTTTTCGTTTTGAGTTTGAATCTGTTTCAAGTTTTGTATGGGTTTGAAAAGGATGATGAGCAATATAGCGAATTACTTTCATTAACCGTTCAAATGGTTCTAAATCAGAATAGCGATGCCAAGCTGTGTTTTGAGTTTTCAATTGAGCAACTTCTCCTTCTGATAATAATTCTAATTGTAAGTTAGCTTTTGAGTCTGAGATTCCCAAAAAATCCCATTCTGTTCTAGGAATAATAAATCTTTCTGAATTGCGTCTGGGTGGCTATACACTTCTCCATTGAGATAAGCTATCACCCCACAAATTTCTTCGATTTCTGTATTAAAGGGAGGAACTCTATCAAAAAATTTCTTGTAGTTTATGGGGTGCGGTTTCGTGCAGTTCACCCAACCCTGGATATTGGATAATTAGGGAAATTAAAAAAATTAATCGTTCAAAATCTACTAATCGAGAATAGGGATGGAGGGTATAGTTAGCGGTTCGACTTTGGCGAGTTTGATAAGAACGAGAGAACCCTGTTAAAATCTCCTGAATTTCGGATAAGGTTAAGGATAATTCGGCAATATTAATTTGTTGAATACCAATAAATCCTTCTGTAATATCGGGCCGGAAAAATAGTCAGAAATTGAGTAAATTGATCAATGATAGCATTAGGAACTTGACGGGGACGGTTTTTGGTTCCACTGTTTGCAGGTTTCTATGGGAGTTGTTAAATGCCAACCCATCCAAGTTGAATGTTTTTTCTAAAGTAATGGCTATTTTCTGTAAAAAATTCAGTCGCCAAGCTCGTTTAACATTGGTAGCGTCATATATAATTAGTTTTCCTGAAGCGATCGCATTTTTAATCTGGTTTAGCACTTCAATTTTCAATCTGCTTCCAGTCTCCCTGGATACTTTCATCTCCAAACAAATCTCGACGAACATCATCGGTAGAAACGATACAATAGCGTTGATCTAACTGGGCTAAATGTTGAGCAAAGGTTGATTTACCGCTACTGGGAACCCCCGATCAGAATGTGGTTAACATCGTTTAAAAAACATAAGTTTAAGAGTCTATCCTATAAATTCTGTAAATCCTGTTTTCCATTACCTGTTTTATCATTTTTACCTTTTTTCTTGTAAATTTTCCCGTCTCAAAACGTTAATAGTATGAAAACCCCCTTGCTGTTTTCTCACCCTCAGACATAATAACAATAGAATTATACGCGACTTTACCTTAACGTTGGAGGACTTCCCCGAATGCAAACATGGCTGTACCAATTATGGAATATCTAAAACCTTTGGTGACGGGAGAGGAAAGGGTTAAATTCACGAACCTTATTAATCACCTGAATTTGATTGTGGGAGGAAGTTTGAATGTCGGAAGAATGTGTGAAAAATGGTTACTATTGTCCTTTTGTTCAAAATCCTCATCAATTGGATCAATATGTTTGTCTCAAGTGTGGAATTAAACGGGATTTAGAAAAGAAAGAAAAGTCAGAAGTGTTGGATTTTATCATCCTTTTTTTAGTGGGGATATTAATTGCAATTGTATTTTTTAGGCGTTGATGGATAGGTTTGCGAGGCTGCGGTAAAATGGCTACAATGTTGATGGTATCGTTAGGAGGCTCGATAGTCGATGGGGAAAGGGTTTGACGGGTTTTTAAAGGGTGTGATCATGGGGTTGGAGTGGTCAGATTTCCTGAGCCTCGCAAACTGGGTCTGGACATTCGGTGACATATAGGGTTTAAAATGGAGGGGTCGCCCTTTTATTGGGGTGGCGAATTAATGGAAACTGGCTCAGGTTTTGGAGGATTGATAATGGGGTCAGTAAAATTTTGTCGCCCTTTTATTGGGGTGGCGAATTAATGGAAACTAAGATTCTTCGTATTTATCATTAGGGACACCTCTTTAGTCGCCCTTTTATTGGGGTGGCGAATTAATGGAAACTCAAAGGCATCAATAAAAATAGGGACAAAAGCCTCAAGTCGCCCTTTTATTGGGGTGACGAATTAATGGAAACAGGTATAGGCAGTTGCCAAATTCCTCGATAAACCACTTTCGGTTTGCTTGGGTGTCGCCCTTTTATTGGGGTGACGAATTAATGGAAACATACGAACATTTTGGATATTGTACTGGTTTTGTTCATCAGTAGTCGCCCCTTGATTGGGATGACGAATTAATGGAAACCAGGTAATGACAGCACAAACCAGATTAGGAAAATCGTTGCCCTTTTATTGGGGTGGCAAATCAATAAAAACCTAATAAAAAATCCCTGACTTAGCTTGAGTTCAGGGATTTTTTATTGATAAATTTTAAGTTTGGCGTTTTATAAGCGATCAGCTAAGTCTTGAAGATTTTGTTCAATTAAATTAACATCAGAGTTATCATTTAATAATCCCAGAGAATGCAAAGCTTTAATAAATGGTTTTTTAACATTCAGATTATAAACCTTTTGAACATTTTGGTTTTCGTCAATATTAGTTTGGTTGTTTGGATCAATAAGATAACGAAGAATATCTTTTTTTTCTCCACCTCTCAAATTATGAACATATTGGTTTCTTAAATCTAAATCATGGGTTCTGCTATATTCACAAGACCATTCTAATAACTTCCACTCCCAATTTTCAAGATTTAGTGTTTCTTTAGCCAAACGTTGCAGCCACAGAAATAATCGAAAATTCATTAAGTTATACTGAAAGTCGTTCTTGCGTTTTTGCTGATGGCAAATATAATTTAAAGTAAAATCATTATGCCAGTTTCTATCAGACTGATATAAATAGCTTCCAAAAAAATTAGTGAAATCTTTATCATTAGTATCAATGTCTCTGTCTCTTATAGGTTTAGGGAAAGAAAGATGTAATGCTAAATCTAAATTTGCATTTTGATTTAAGTTAAAACCAGGCAAATTTAGCAAACTTGTCTTAGATTTAAAATATAAGCCTGTCTCATCCCAAGTCAATAGCTCAACAAAACTAATATTACCTGTTTTGTCAGGTATTTGACTAACTAAGTGAATAATAGCAGCCTTTAAAAATGTTTCTTGTGCTGCCATTAATAAAGTAATCCCCTGTAAATAGTTTTCTTGCTTAAAGAATATGTCAATTAAATCTAAAGCACGGCGCACTCGTTCAATTGCGTTTTTAGGTTTAAATTCATCTTCTTTATTACCAACCGTTGCTTTAATATTAAAAATGTCCACAAATTCTTTTAATTTCTTAATAGAATCGGACTCATTAGGAATTAACCCTTCTAATAAAACTAACGCCGTACCTGGTAAACCATCGTGAATTAACTTTTTAGCTTTTTCAATTTGCAGTTTTCGTAAATAGTTAGAGCTATCAATAATATCCACCGCATTAGGTTTATATTCATTGCTAACTAAAAACTTAACTTGCTGATTAAATTTGCTCAAACTTATAAATTGTAAGGCTGAAGAAATAGCAGGAGTTCCCGCTTGGTGACTTAAATAAATTATTTCATCGGATTCTACACTAATATTTGTTTGAATTAGAGTTTCAACTAAACCAAGTACACTATTCCAGTTATCTAATCCTTCCTCGTCATCTGATCCTTTTTGGTGTTGTTCAGGTTTAAGTTCAGGTTTAAGGGTCAGAAAACTTAATTCCGTATCTTGAAACCAATCATTACGTTTAAAATACTCCTCATAAAAGCTTTGATTTTCACAAGTATCTTGCCAATAAGGGGATCTCTTACTTCGCTTCTGACTGTTGGGTGGAAAAATTTTATCTTGATCTGTTAAAATTATAATCACCCGATTAATTTTAATCTCATCATCTTGTAATTTTTTAGTAAAGCCATCTAATAAAGGAAAAATTAATTTATCATAATGCTGTTTTAAATCTTTACCATATACTTTAGCTAAAACCCTAGAAGGAACAGCATATTGTTTTTGGCTTTTATTTTCAACAGTAGAAGGCTTATCTACTTCTTGAGGTTTTACTTGAAAATTACTGAGTTCACTTTTAGCATTTGTATAAAAGTGATCCCATCGCTTCTCAGTATTCAATTGAATATCGCTGCTACCAGTTGTCAGAATCCAAGTATTTTTCATATAAATCTCCCATTATTAAAACTTTTTAACACAAATTACACCCCAGAAATCCGGTTTTTAGACAAAAGTTTGAGTTTCAATCGAAAGACTATTGCTAGAAACTCGGTTTCTGACTTTATTTTAACAATTAGGGATAGAAGCATTAATGTATTTCGTGCGATTGACAGTAAAGCTTCTATCCCATTCTACCCAGTTACCCTGGATAAAGTAAACTAAAGGAAGTTTTTGTGTCTAGGAACGTTAGAAAATCTTTTGCTTTTTGACGTTCACCCTCTTTTTGACGTTCATCCTCATCAGGAATATTGGGGAAAATCGTTAATAGTTCAATATATTCTCTTGTTGGCTGCAAGGTGTTCTCACTAACTTTAATATAGCGAGGATACATTCGATGCCAGATTCTCCCAATTTGATTTAACTGTCCCGTTAGCAAAGTCTTTTTAATCCTTTGAACTCCTGAATAATTGCTATGAAACCACCCTACCGCTTTACTATCAAACTTATTATTAGCGATTCGTCCCCAAACCTGTACATTATCAGGATGCCATGTTTCTCGCCAAGAAACAAAGGTATTAGGATTACTCACTTGCTTTTTCTTAGAGCGTACCCATGTTTGCAGGTTAGTTCTGAGTTTCTCTAAAAATATTGTAATATCTGTCAGTTCACCCACGGAAACATAATATTTTTCTGAACCTTCCGAAAATTCCCAATGGCATCCAATCATAGGATTAACATGAATATTATTAGCACAATTGTTAACATATTTAGGGAATACTAACCGATGATCAACTCGTCGCCAAGATTTACCAAACCCGCCTAAAAGCATAGAAAACTTAATCAATTGAGTGATTAATTTTTTTAACTCCCGAGTAGTTTCTTCATCAGGTAAAGAACGCATCCCTAATAAATCAAGGTTTCCTGCTGTTAGTTCAAAAAGTGGTAACTTTGAATCCTTGTAAGGATATTGATCTAAAATTAGCTTATCAAATTGATAAGAAAAAGCAGTTCCAAGTAAACCCACAATGGATTTTTTCTGATCTGATCCAATGGATTTCTTCTGATCTGCAATTCCTCCCCACAATTCTTGAGTTAAAGCTTGCGTGGTTGCCTCGTCCGTAACGCCTGCAAACAAACGCTGAGTATGACCTCGTAAAGCCGCTTTGAATAGATTGGGTCTAAATTCTCCTTGGTCAGCAAAATCACCAGATTTATAAATTAAACGAGATGCTAAACCTTGACCCTTCAGTTTAACTCTTAATAGCGGAGATTTACCATGATGTTGAGGTTGTCCATAACCTGCACTGGTTCGTAAACCAATGCCTTTTTCTATAGCACGATGCCAAATTAGCCAAATTTTTTCCCATTCCTCATCAGAGAGTTTTTTAGAACTAGAAATCCCAAAGACTAATGTAGTTCCTAGCATCGAAATCTGAATTAATGCACGATGGGAATTAGAATTTTTGATTTGCCAATCTTCTTGAGGATGGATTAAATCAACCAGGGGTGTTTTTTTCCAAGTTTCATTCTTAGGATATCCCCCATGAAACCGAAGAATCCCTGGACGAGTTTTTTTCCCTTCTTTTCCCCCACAATAATGTTGTGCTTCTTCAGGGGTACAAGCTCGTCGGAAGGTTCCTTTCATACTAGAACCAGGATAATAGGGATAACCTTTAGCGGCAATCACAGGTCGAATAATGTCTTCATCCTGTCCACTATTAGACACCCAACGCCAAGGAATTTTATAGGGTTTTGTTTCGACATCAGCACCAAACTGAGGAGTTTTTTTGACGGTTCCTTTTAACCATTCATCCACCCAGTCTTCTGCTTGTTGGCGAGGTTCATCTTTAATAAACTGAATTTGGCATCGTCCCTCAATCTGAGCTTGAAACATTAAAGGAACGTAATCGCATTCTCTAGTTATCATCATCGTTTTGCTCCTCTGGAATTAAGTTTTTATAACGTTGTGTCCACCACACCAAACTGTCACAAAGTTGGATTAATATAGCTAATGCAACTTTGCGTTGTTCCTGGGGAAATGTCCAAAGTCGTTGCGCCAGATCTCGAATAGCGGCTGGTTCGCCACTACTCACATCATCATTAGGAATTTCAATTCCAGCATCACCCATAATTTCAACTAACTTTGTCCAAGTTTCTAGCCAGTATCGAGCTTTATCTCCTTTCAAACGAAATTGTTCTCCCCAAAATCGTTCTAAGCCATAAGCAACTGTCATTCGCATCTTATAAGATTCTTTAATCCCTTTAGGATATTCGTGACAACATTTGAGAACTAAATCATGGGCTACTTGGTCAACTTTTAAAGAGGTAAATGCCATCGTCTATGCTCCTAAATTCAGGTAAACAAAAAAATTTTCATCTCTATTGATTAACGTCATTGGTTTGATTATCAGTTGGATAATCTAATCCGTGAATATTAACTAAACAATGACCAAAACCAATAGATTCTAAACCTCCGAGATAAATTTCCGCACTATTTTCTCCATTAAAAGGTTGCCATTTTCCTCCGTTTGGATCATTTCTTAAAGCAATGGGAAAGGCTAAAACTGTATCTTCTGGCAAAGCTTCAGTATTAAAAAATTGACCTTTTTTAGCCCGCTTTTCTTGTTCTTCTAAGGATACGCGAGTTTGGCGATACAGAGCCATATCATGAATCATCCCAATTTCGTTATCGGAGACAACAACGGCGGGTAATTCGTCTCCAAAGGGAAACCAAGGTGATAAATCTTTTGAGTCTTTAATGGTTAAAAAACCAAAGTTAAAAAATAATTTTTCTTCCTGATTAATAGATAGCGGTTTTAAGGTTTGCGATCGCGTATATTCCTGGGGAATATCCAAATCTTTTAGCAGCGTTCCATCTTCAGTTTTAATGAACTCACCTGCTATCCGTTGATAGCGTTTTAACAGACGAGGACTACTAACCCAAACCATCGGTTGTCCTGGGCAAAATACCGGAAGCCAGACAATCGAAGCATATTCTATTTTAACAAAAGATTCACTGGTTTTATCTGATAGTTCAGAATCTGCTTTATTGCCATACCAGTAATTTTCGTTAACGTTAGAATTAGCTCTCATTTCACTGCGTAAGCGACCCCGAATTGAACTCCCTGGAATAATCCCCGTTTGCGTAAATTGATCTCGAAAAATTAGATTCAGATTTCCGCTTTCTTCCCCTGCGGTTGCACCCACATGGAGAGGAGCTAAAGTTTTAATAATGCCAAGAGCTTTGTTATACATCCGTTACTCCTTGAATTTTTAATGGTAAACTTAAACCGCACCCAACACGGCGAAGACTATAACCTTCTTGGGGAAACCAACTTTCGTCCCAGTCCCGCCAAGTTTGATTGAGAGGTTTATCTAAGACATAAACACTCCCTGGAGGCACAGCATAGCGTCCTCTCCCTAACCGTCCCTGACCTGTTCCTTTTCCATCTCCAGTTCGATAACGATAGGGAATAGGTTTATCGGTAAGCATTTTAGAAATTGGAAAATTTGATTGCGGATAACGGTAGGAAAAACGAGTAGATCCCCAAACCGCCGGAGTGATTAAAGCAAATGCTTTTTGAATTGAATCTCGAAAAGGCTGAAAAAATTCATCATTTTCTGGTATTTCAATAGAGTTAATTTCTACAACATGGTTTTCTCCTCCAAAACGATACCATCCTGATTCTAAAAATTCAGTGGATAGATAAACAATGCAAGTGTCATCTGGCATTTGAACGGCATATTCGAGAAACAAACCATCTTCATCTTTAACGTGACGTTGATTTGTTTCTAAATCTGGGTGCAGCATGGGAATAAATTTCCAAGGCGGTTTAGCTGCATTTTCATTTTCTAAAATCAGATCAGGGGGATGATTCCAACTATTAATTGTTTGCCATTGATATTCGGGTTCAAGATCAGGGTTTTGTCGATGCCATTTCTGGTCTTTAATAAACCATTCATCACAACCGTCATCAGAAATAATTTTTGTCCAAGGAATCGGGACATAAAAAAATTCAGGAGCATCTATTTTCGCCCAAAACGGCCCAGCTACATACAAATTATCCCGAAGTTGTTTTTGAATCTCTGTTTTTTTTAATGCACTTTTGGTTTGATTTTTTTCTCGGCTAGAACTAAAGATAAGCCCTGATAAAGTAGCAGCTTCGGGAGGAAATTTAGAACGAGAAAGTCCCACTAAATTTTCAGGAGAAAGAAAACCGCCTGCGCTTCCATACATTAATCCTAAAGGCGTAACTGTAATCAGATATTGAAATCGAGGGCATTTTTTTTCTTGAGTCATCCTAAGTACCTGAACGCAAAAGTTTAATTAATTATCTATCTATAAAACTATTTGATTTAGGAACACAGTTGCCATCCCACCTCAATTAAGTTATTAATCCAGAAGATCAGTTCTAAGGATGAATCTTTACCAACTATTTTCTCTCGTTCCAAAGATAAATATTCATCTTCGCTCTGAAAATAGATTTTAACTAAAGCCAGGGCAATTCTTTCATCAATTAAATCTTCTTGCTCTTCAGTTAAACTTAAATCAATAACATGGCGAGATCGGAGATAAGCGAAATCCTGATAAACATGGCTCCAATTTTGCCCTTTTTCTCGATCTTGATATTGTTGTAAAATTCTTAAATAGTGCCAAGGACAAGTCCATTGCACATATTGGCCACTATTAAAAACGATTCGGATAGTAACGCGATCGCGTCCTAAATTTTTAGAGCGTTCTTGAGCTTCGCGACAATGTTGTAAAATATCCCGTTGGGGAACACCAGAAGCCGCCCAAACAAACCCTAAACTAAGCGTAATTGCTTGTTCATGTTTAGCCCATTCTTGAGGAAGTTCCATTAACCAATCAAGAACAGTTTGACGAGGAATTGGTTGTTTTGGGTTACGGCTATAAATAACACCTAAAAAATCATCTCCTCCTGCATAAACAATTCGCCCCAATTTCTTTTTAGCAAACTCTCTTGTAAAGTTTTTTCCCCATTTCCGCATTGCTTTACTAAATTCTTGAAGTCCTTGATCACCTTCTTCCTCAGCAATTTCTTTAAGTCTATCTCCAACCTTATCCCCATCTCCCATAAACCAACCTGTCCACTGTCCATCTGAATTTGGGTTGCTATCTTCAGGACGGCGAACAATATCCTTAAAACTTCTTCCTAAAAATGGCATTTCTAACGATTGGCTAATATCACTGCGAGTGACTAATCGCTTTACTAATTCAGGAATACTTAGGCGCTCTGAATCAGACAGAAATTTGCCTTCGGGTTGTACTTCTGGGTCTGAAACTTCAGCAGTCAGCGAGATTTCTTCTTCTAAATCTTCTTCTTCTTGGGTTTCTGGATGAGTTTCCAAAGCTAAGGATAAATCTGTATAGAATTGTTTTATAGCTTGGCGTTCAGGAGCAGATAATGCTTTTCTAGGGTCTAGGATTTTACAACCTAATCCAGGGTGAGCGATCGCATCGGTTCCTGTTAAACTAGAGCTTTCACCAACCCAGTTTAAAGCAATCCAGTTCCGAGACAGTTTTTGTTCCTCCAAATCTTCCATCGCAGTTTTTGGTCTTTTACCTTCACCTCGAAAAATTTCCCAGCTATAATTTCCCCAATGTTGCCATTGTTCTTCCCAATCATAAGTATATTGAGGTAAGTGATTTTCAACCCAACTTCGGCATTGTTTCAAAATCTGTTTCCATGCTGTTAGTAGTGCATCCCTAGCTTGTTGTTCACTAAACTCTCCTCTTAACAAGATTCGATTAGGCATTCCTTTTGGAATATTAATCAAACCGGGCGACAAAACTTGACAGCTTTTTTCAGCTTCTTTCACTAATCTATAAGTTAGATAGGAAAGGATTAATGATGCACCATAAAGGTCTCGCAGTTTTCGAGATTTTTCGATAAATCCCTGAACTGGGGCAAATGTAACAGCAATGTAACAATCCATAACTCCCGGTTCTGGCTCCAGAATTGTTGAACTTTTAGTCGGATTAGGGTTTCTGAGGACATTGGGCAAACCTAAGTTCTCCCCTAATTCTCATCAGCCCAAACTTCAATCTATCCTGATACTTAAATTACAACACTTACAGAAGACTTTAATCCCGTTTGGTGCGATTGACGTAATTCTTCAGATTTTCTTGATATTCTTCTTCTGTCAGTCAACAAAATAACCAAATATATCCAAGAAATTAAACTAAATATCTAAGAATGCTTGCCGGGGGTGGCTGTGCAGAACAGTTGTTCTAATCAAAACGTTGGAACATAATGAGTTGATTCACTACCTGATGACACGAACCTTCTATTTTCGCCCTGTAGTAAAAAAGACATTGTATCCTTAAATAACCTGACCAAAACGTTCAATTAAATCAATCACCAAATCTTCCCGGTCTACACTAGAAGTGGGTAAAAAACTTAACACCGCTTCCTGTAAATTCTCCCTATTTTCCCGAAACCAAGACCCTAGAAAATCCTTAACCTCTCCCCTAGTCCGATTAAACTCCGCCTCCAAAACCTCACAACCATCTAACAAAATTACAATATCTTCCACATCCTTAGACAAGCGTAAATCCTTACCCCGCCCTAAAAAAGCCTCGACTTTACTGGCCAATAAATAAACCGGAGAAAAAATATCAATGACTTGCCCACTGGGTAAATTATAGGCGATCGCATTCTTAATCCCCTCACCATACCAACGATTACTAAACCCTAAAACCCCAGGTTCACAAGGCATAATATCTATGATTAAATCCTGATAAGCTGTTCAGCATCTAAATAGGGTATAATGAAAAACTAAGTTTAGAAAAATCAATAAAAAGATGCCTGCTAAAAATCACTTAAATGAAAAGCAAGTAGAGAAACTACAGAAAAGATTGAAAGAGGAAGAAAATGGACAAATCAGAGAAAGAATCTTGATTCTACTATTGCTAAATGATGGTAAAAAACAAAGTGAAATTGCCAATTTTTTGGGATGTTCAATAAATAAAGTATGTTATTGGTGTGTACATGGAGATCCGGACAAGTTAGAAAGCCTGAAAGATGAAAGAATGAAAGGAAATAATAGAAAAGCCACAGATAAATATATAGAGATATTATTAGAAACTGTAGAAAAAGAACCGGAAGAATTAGGATATGAATTTGGGAGATGGACAGGAGAAAGATTGGCAACTTATTTAGAACAAATCACAGAAATAAAATTAAGTGGTTCACAAGTGAGAAGGATATTAAAGAAAAAAAAGTATGTTTACTTGTGGGCAAAGTATAGCTTGGAAGAGAAAAGAGATCCAGAAAAAAGGAAATTATTTAAAAATAAAATAGAAGAATATTTAAAAATAACAAAAGAAAGTCCAGAACAATTACAGGTATGGTTTTGGGATGAAAGTGGATTTAATTTAAGAGTAATAAAAAGAAAGAACTGGTGTGAAAAAGGAAAGAGAAGAAAGATTAGAGGAGACAGAAGGAAAGGAAAAGTTAATGTTATGGGAGGATTGAGGTACTCGGACAAAAAAAGATTTGTAGAATTTCTGGATAAAGGGAATGCAAATAATTTTTATCAAGTGTTAAAAAGTTTTTATCAAGAGCTAATTCATGAGTGGGTATTAGCGGGAAATCAAGCAGAAGAATTTGTAGAAAAAGGAGCAAAGATTGTCATTATTCTTGATAATGCAAGTTTTCACAAAAAAGAAGAATACCTAGAAAAAATTAAAGCAGAAATGCCTAATATCTATTTAGAATTTCTTCCAGAATATAGTCCAGATTATAATTTAATTGAATTGGTCTGGCATTCAGCTAAAGAATATATTGCTAATCGACTCTTTAAATCAGTTGATGAGCTAGAGTGTTTATTGCATCAGCTTTTAAATGAGGGACAGTTATCTATTAAATGGGGACGTAAACTTAAAAACAAAGGTAATGCTATAATCACAGTTTAAATGCATAACAGCTTATTGCCACCGACATAACGGAGCATTTGGTTCTGTACATTCCTCTAAACCAACTTCTCGCAAGCGTTCCATTAAAGTATAATACTCAGACCTCGAAAATATTTCTACCACACAATCTACATCTAAAGTAGGACGCAATTCATCCTGTAAAATCTCATCCACATAAAGACAAATCGTAGCGCCCCCCGTAAACACAAAACGCTCTGGTACAGCCGCCAAAACCGTCGCCACCCTTTCCAAATTCCTAATCTGAGGATGAGTCATACAGCCTCTTTTTTAACTCTACTGCGGCTAATTCCTGTTCTCGCACCTTACCCACCCGTAAACTATCCACCAAACACAATAACTCATAAAATAAAGAATCCGCCCCTACCACCTCCGGTACAGACCCATACAAAGGCGTAATTTCCTGACCCTTTACCTTTCCTGTTGCTGAAGGCCATACTAATGGATTTAGATCATCAATCATTAATAACCCCTTCAACGGTTCAGCAGAATGGGCTGTGGGTACACCCCGCACCAACGCCCCAGGATAAGCCGGAAAAACGTATTTTAAACCATGAATCAAAAACTCCTCCACAGCCCCTTTTAAAACCTTCCTTTTTTTGCTGTTATATAAATGGCACTGCTGACAACGCCTTAAAGCATCATGTACCACCGAAGAACTGGCATTCAAACTTTTTGCCAAATCATCATAAGTCCACTCCGAACCTAAACAGTGAACCTTTAACAAAATTACCATATCTTGAGGTTTTTGAGCATATTTCATGAGCATTTACTCAGTTATATTCTTTATTCGTGAATTGCGAATAAAAATATTATAACCCCAATTATCTTACCTATCCACAATTTTAGTCAGACTACAGGAGTTCTGATAATAAGTAGGTGGGCGAGAATATCCCACCATCCCAGTCTGGCTGAAAGCTATTTACAGCAAGGGTTTACCCTATCTACATAGTTAGGTTTAATTACGCCTACCTACTTAGGTTTCGATTTCGAGTTGGTTGAATTTAGGTTTAAGAGAAGCTATCACGCCCTATCAGATTCTTTAATCGTTGCATAGAATAACTGCTACAATGTCAACCATGTATTTTAACCTCGTAATCTGGAGTACAAAATGAGTCAAGTAGATTATCAAATTCGATTCCCTGAAGAAAGTGTTGATTTCAGTAGAGATCAAGAATACTTTTTTGTGATTCAAAATGGAGTGGAAACCAAATACATTTTAGAAACCTATTTTTAACTATTATTGTAATCAAGAAAAAACCAGATATTATGAATAAATTAATTAGAGTAACTAGCTATAGCAATCCTAAATGATTTTCTATATATAAGTATACTGATGAATTTTGGGAAAATCAAATTTATGTTCCTTAGTAAAAAACTCGAACAAAAATTTGATAATCTTAAACGACCTGCATAAATACCAATACTTCCTCAAAAAGTTTTTCGCTTGTAACCAAATATCTTCAACCGGATTTTGTTGCGGAGCATTAGGAGCAAATAAAATACAAGTAATTAAAAAATCATCAGGTTCTTTATCACCATTTATTTCTGATAAAAATTCTCTAAATTCTCCAAATCTATGATAGCTCGCTCCATCCCAAATTAAGATAATTCTCTTGTTTTTATATTGGTTTTGTAAGTATTTTATAAATTCAATTGTTGATTTTCCATCCCCAGATGGGTAACTTTTAACATGGAATCTTTTGCTTTGATAATTCAGTGCTCCAAAATAAGTTTGTCGCTCTTTTTCATTGGTAATTGGAACTTCAATTCTTAGATTTGATTGACCCCAAACGTAGCCATTAACATCTCCATGAAGTAGATGACATTCATCTAAAAAAAATACTATTACTTCCCCCGATTCTATGCCAGCCTTTTGTTTTGATAACATCTCATTAATTTCTTCTCTCTTTTTTTTTACTTGCTCTTCGTTAAATTTTGGATTCACCTTTTGAGACTTCTTCCAACTAATATTTGCCTGGTCAAAAAGTTTATAGTAGCTTTGTTTCGATTTATATATTACCCCAAATTCTTGATCCACATAAGTAACTAATTCATCTAAATCCCAATACTTTTTATTCTTTAACCACTCAATTACTTCTGTTTTTTCTTGAATACTTAAATACCCTTTTGAGCCTTTATATCCTAGTTTTAATCCAGCGATTCCTTTGACTTTAAAAACTTTTTTCCAATGCCCAACAAAAAATTCGCTTACACCTAAAATTTGGCTGATTTCACGGTAAATTTTACCGGTGAGTGCCATCCTGACAGCTATTGCTCGTTTTAGTTCTCTTGCCGAAAGATTACTCTCAATTAAAATTTCTAATTCAGCTATTTCTTTGTTCCGCTCTTTTTCTGCCTGTTGTAAGTCATTCATAATTTTTATTGTCATAATCAAGTAGTGTATAAGCTGTTCAGCATCTAAATAGGGTATAATGAAAAACTAAGTTTAGAAAAATCAATAAAAAGATGCCTGCTAAAAATCACTTAAATGAAAAGCAAGTAGAGAAACTACAGAAAAGATTGAAAGAGGAAGAAAATGGACAAATCAGAGAAAGAATCTTGATTCTACTATTGCTAAATGATGGTAAAAAACAAAGTGAAATTGCCAATTTTTTGGGATGTTCAATAAATAAAGTATGTTATTGGTGTGTACATGGAGATCCGGACAAGTTAGAAAGCCTGAAAGATGAAAGAATGAAAGGAAATAATAGAAAAGCCACAGATAAATATATAGAGATATTATTAGAAACTGTAGAAAAAGAACCGGAAGAATTAGGATATGAATTTGGGAGATGGACAGGAGAAAGATTGGCAACTTATTTAGAACAAATCACAGAAATAAAATTAAGTGGTTCACAAGTGAGAAGGATATTAAAGAAAAAAAAGTATGTTTACTTGTGGGCAAAGTATAGCTTGGAAGAGAAAAGAGATCCAGAAAAAAGGAAATTATTTAAAAATAAAATAGAAGAATATTTAAAAATAACAAAAGAAAGTCCAGAACAATTACAGGTATGGTTTTGGGATGAAAGTGGATTTAATTTAAGAGTAATAAAAAGAAAGAACTGGTGTGAAAAAGGAAAGAGAAGAAAGATTAGAGGAGACAGAAGGAAAGGAAAAGTTAATGTTATGGGAGGATTGAGGTACTCGGACAAAAAAAGATTTGTAGAATTTCTGGATAAAGGGAATGCAAATAATTTTTATCAAGTGTTAAAAAGTTTTTATCAAGAGCTAATTCATGAGTGGGTATTAGCGGGAAATCAAGCAGAAGAATTTGTAGAAAAAGGAGCAAAGATTGTCATTATTCTTGATAATGCAAGTTTTCACAAAAAAGAAGAATACCTAGAAAAAATTAAAGCAGAAATGCCTAATATCTATTTAGAATTTCTTCCAGAATATAGTCCAGATTATAATTTAATTGAATTGGTCTGGCATTCAGCTAAAGAATATATTGCTAATCGACTCTTTAAATCAGTTGATGAGCTAGAGTGTTTATTGCATCAGCTTTTAAATGAGGGACAGTTATCTATTAAATGGGGACGTAAACTTAAAAACAAAGGTAATGCTATAATCACAGTTTAAATGCATAACAGCTTATCATTATATCATGCTCTTGATAATGATTTAGGACTGCTATATCTGGTAATATTGATTAATCTTAATTATTGCTGGCAATTACCTGCTCTAGCTCAGGATAGTGAATCTCAAAAACAACCTCTAGAATTTAAACAACCTGATTCGTTTTCTTTGCCTGATATTGGTGAACCGCCAAGACGACAAGGTGGAGGGACTCGCGGTTCTCTGATTCCTATTGGTAATATTCTTGCTACTGCGATTGTACCGGAAAATAATGTTGGTTTCACAATTGCTGAACATCCTACAATTTTTGCTTATATACCTCAATTTAATCGGGCAATACAGAGATTAGATGTAGAACTAATTGATCCAGAAGATCATTATATTGAAAAAACTGAATTAACTCCAACTAAAGGTGGTATTATTGGCTTTACCTTTAATAAAGCTAAATCTTTATTAATCAATCAGCGTTATACTTGGCAAATAATTATTGTTTTTGATGATGTAGATCCTTCTGAAGAAGTGTTAATCAGGGGATGGATACAAAGAGTTGAAATTAGTCCTGATTTACGACAAAAGTTGGCAACTGCTAGGGAAGATAAAATACCGACTATTTATGCAGATGCAGGTATTTGGTATGATGCTTTATCAAGTTTAGCACAATTACGTCAAAAATATCCTGATGAACCTAAATATAGGCAACAATGGGGTGAACTTCTGCAATCAGTTGGATTAGGCGAACTTGCTGATAAACCAATATTAGATACTATTTCTGTTATTGAACAGCAAGAAAATAATCCAGAAAATAAAAATGATAATAACTCTATTTTTGGTGATATTTTTGAGCCTGGACGAGAACAAGGAGGAGGAACAAGATGAATATAGAAGCATTTTACTTTAAAAAAATAAGTTATCTTTTATTGGCTGTGACAATTGGGGTTAACTTAAATCAGATTGTCAGTAGCAATAATTCGCCAGTGTTAGCCCAATCTAATATTACTCAAAATGAAAGTGATCACTTAGAGCAACTGTTACAACAAGGACAACGGCAATTTCAACAAAGTCAATATCAGGAAGCTTTAGTAACCTATCAACAAGCACTTGTTTTAAGTCAAAAGTTAAATAATCAACTTAAACAAGCTGAGATTTTGTATAATCTTGGCACTGTTCATCGTTTTGTAAGTGAATATCATCAAGCTGTGAAGTTGCTAAACCAAGCTTTAGATATCGTTAAATCTATCTCTGGGAATAAGAAAACTTCCTTACTAGGGAGAATTTCCAGCGAAATTGGCGTAAATTATTATAATTTAAGTCAATACCCTGAAGCGTTAAAATGGTATCAACAGGGTTTAACTATTAGTAGAGAAGTAAGAGATCGCCAGTTAGAATCCTTGACTCTTGATCATATCGGTGTTGTTAAACGCAGACAAGGTAATTATCAAGAAGCCTTGAGTTTCCATGAACAAGCGTTGGATATTAGTCAAGAAATTAATGATATTTCAGTACAAGCGAGAATTTTCAATAATATTGGTATTGTTTATGATCTTTTAGGTGAATATGATAAATCTTTGGCTTATGATAATCAAGGTTTAACCATTAGTCGTAGAATGGGCGATCGCTACGTTGAATCGCGTATCCTTAATAGTATGGGTGTAGTTTATGCCAATCAGGGGTTATATCCCCAGGCTTTAGATTACTATAAGCAAGCTTTAGTCATTGAGCGTCAGATTAGCAATAAGAGCGAAGAAGGCAGGACGATTAATAATATTGCTAGTGTTTATGATAGTAAGGGCGATTATCCCAAAGCATTACAATATTATCAGCAAGCCTTAGCCATTACTAGGGAAATTGGCGATCGCATTGGTGAAGGAATTACACTAGGTAATATGGGCGCAGTTTATCGTAATTTAGGACAATATCAAACTGCTTTAGATTATTTTCAGCAATCTTTAACTTTAAGCAAGGATATAGGGGATTATCCAGGGGAAGCGTACATCCTCAGTAGTATCGCTAGTGTTTATTACACTCAAGGTAAATATGGACAAGCTTTAGATTATTTTCAGCAAGCCTTAGCTGTTAGAAAAGAAATTGGTGAAATCGCAGGTCAAGGTTATTCTTTGAACAGTATTGGCGGAGTTTATCATATTTTAGGTGAATATGAGCAAGCATTAACCTATTTTCAGCAAGCGTTAACTATCAGAAGGCAAATAGGAGATCAAGCTGGGGAAGGACAAACCTTAAATAATATCGGTTTAGTTTATAATTTACTCAAGAAATCGGAAGCAGCATTAACAGTATATCAGCAATCCTTAGCAATTCGTCAACAAATAGGAGATCAAGCTGGAGAAGCACATACTTTAAACGATATCGGTTCAATTTATCAAACAAAATCTGACTATAACCAAGCATTAGATTATTATAAGCAAGCATTAAGCATTCGAGAGCAAATAGGAGATATTACGGGAGAGGGGGTGACACTGAATAATTTAGGCAAAGTTTACCAGAATTTAGGGCAACAAGACCAAGCATTAAATAGTTATCAACAAGCTTTAGCTATCTTTCGAGAAAATGGCAATCGTCCTGGAGAAAGCAGTGTTTTAGCTAATATTGGTGAAATTTTTCAACAAAAAAAGCAAATACCTCTGGCTATTACCTTCTATAAACAAGCAGTTAATGTCACCGAAGCCATTCGTCAAGACTTGGCTGGATTACCTTTCTCACAAAAGCAATCCTATACCGCTACCGTTGCTGACACCTATCGTCATCTCGCTGACTTATTATTACAAGAAGATCGGGTTTTAGAAGCACAACAAGTCCTAGATTTACTCAAAATTCAAGAATTAGACGATTATTTACATAATGTTAGGGGAAATCAGGAAACAGTCCAGGGTGTCGAATTATTACCCCAAGAACAAAAATTGTTAGATAATTATGGTAAAATTGAACAAAACGCGATCGCATTAGGACAAGAATTAGTGGCTTTACGTCAAATCAAACCAGAAGCCAGAAAATCATCTCAAAATGAGCGCATTGCTCAACTAGAACAGCAACAGCAACAAATTAGACAAGATTTTAATGATTTTATTAATAGTCCTGAAGTCATCCAACTTACCCAACAACTCTCACAAACTACTGGCGGTCAAAACCTAGATTTACCCAATCTGAACCGCTTACAACGACAATTAGGACAATTACCACAATCTACAGTTATTTTATATCCCTTAATCCTTGAAGATCGCTTAGAATTAGTTTTAGTCACCCCCTACTCTCCACCAATTCATCGCACCGTTGCTATTGACAAAACTAACCTCAATCGTGCTATTCTCGACTTTAGAACTAAAATCACGGATCGTTTCCTTCCCAATTCTCAAATCCAGCCTTCTGCTTATAATCTCTATCAATTACTAATTCAACCCATTGCCCAAGACCTACAAATAGCCAAAGTACAACATATTATTTACGCCCCCGATGGTCAACTGCGTTATATTCCTCTAGCTGCACTCTATGACGGTAAACAGTGGCTAATTGAAAATTATACAATTAATAACGTTACCTCGGCATCTTTAAGCGATTTTACCGCCAAAAATCCTGAAAAACCCCATATTTTAGCAGGTGCTTTTACCCAGGGGCAATATAACGTCCAAGTCGGACAAAGACAATTATCCTTTAACGGGCTTCCCTACGCAGGTCAGGAAGTAACAACAATTGCCGCAACGATTCCCGATACGATGACCTTGCTAGACAAAAATTTTAACCCACAAACAACGCTACCACAATTAAATGATCATAATATCATTCATTTTGCCACCCATGCCTCCTTTATGCCTGGTAATCCCGATGATTCCTTTATTTTATTCGGAAATGGCGATCGCTTAACCCTCAAAGATATCGAAACCCTCAACCTCACAGCCGTTGATTTAGTCGTTTTAAGCGCGTGTCAAACCGGAGTCGGTGGTAATCTCGGTAATGGTGAAGAAATCTTAGGCTTAGGCTATCAAATGCAGCTTGCGGGCGCCGCAACGACTATGGCATCTCTGTGGACAGTAGATGATCAAGGAACACAAATTTTAATGGCTGACTTTTATAATAACATAAAATCAGGTAAATTTACGAAATCTGAAGCGTTACAGCAAGCGCAAATCAGTTTAATTAAAAATCAATCTCTGAATCACCCTTATTTTTGGTCTGCCTTTATCCTGATTGGTAATGGACAATGAGGGAAGGGGAGTTCGGAGTTTAGAAATAACTATTTTAGCCTACAGTATAATCACAGAACTTGAACCGTTGAGAATGGCTCTATTTTTTGATGTTTTGATAGTAATACCATTTCTAAAAAGTGATGCAACAGTAGATAGGGCTTCTAATTTATTTTATATTGATCTCAATTGAGCCATTGTAGCATAAGTTTTCGGAAATGGTATTACAAATTTAAAATAAACTACAAAAAGAACAATTAGCAAGGCAAAAACTTATGACCAAAAACCGCATAATACTCTACACCATAAGTTTCATCAGTGCGATAGCCCTTTTTCTGATCAATCCAGCTAATGCCCATGCTTGTGCCTGCTGTGGTATTGGAGGAGAATGGTTAGAATATACAAACTCACTAGAGAATTATGATGTAGCACAACTCAATGAACTAAAATTTTCCCCTGCCGCTAAATTAGTTGTAGGTGCAGCGGGTTTGGAGGAGAATAAAGGTATTGCTGATCCCTCTGAAACCTATACCCTATCACATTCTAGTAATAACCGATCTTGGAACTTTCATTTCACTGATACCAAAGGAAAAGCTGGCAATCTTTCCTTTAGCCTTCCCCCACAAAAGACTGAATTTGGTACTGATTTTTATGATAAACCTGTGGCTGATGAAAGATTTTATAAAGAAGTACGACTAACTGGCAAATTGGCTGGTAATGGTATTTTTGAATCAGGCATTAATAACGATAGTCGCTACAAACTGATTTTACAAGGACGGGGAGGTTATTGCTTAGATTCTCACAATTTTAAACATTGGATTTTGCAAATTTCAGGGCCTCAATCATCCTACTCTTTTTATGGTTCTTTCAAATAGTATTCAAGTATTCATAAAACCCAAACCTTCAGCATAAATAAGCTAAGCTGTTATGCATTTAAACTGTGATTATAGCATTACCTTTGTTTTTAAGTTTACGTCCCCATTTAATAGATAACTGTCCCTCATTTAAAAGCTGATGCAATAAACACTCTAGCTCATCAACTGATTTAAAGAGTCGATTAGCAATATATTCTTTAGCTGAATGCCAGACCAATTCAATTAAATTATAATCTGGACTATATTCTGGAAGAAATTCTAAATAGATATTAGGCATTTCTGCTTTAATTTTTTCTAGGTATTCTTCTTTTTTGTGAAAACTTGCATTATCAAGAATAATGACAATCTTTGCTCCTTTTTCTACAAATTCTTCTGCTTGATTTCCCGCTAATACCCACTCATGAATTAGCTCTTGATAAAAACTTTTTAACACTTGATAAAAATTATTTGCATTCCCTTTATCCAGAAATTCTACAAATCTTTTTTTGTCCGAGTACCTCAATCCTCCCATAACATTAACTTTTCCTTTCCTTCTGTCTCCTCTAATCTTTCTTCTCTTTCCTTTTTCACACCAGTTCTTTCTTTTTATTACTCTTAAATTAAATCCACTTTCATCCCAAAACCATACCTGTAATTGTTCTGGACTTTCTTTTGTTATTTTTAAATATTCTTCTATTTTATTTTTAAATAATTTCCTTTTTTCTGGATCTCTTTTCTCTTCCAAGCTATACTTTGCCCACAAGTAAACATACTTTTTTTTCTTTAATATCCTTCTCACTTGTGAACCACTTAATTTTATTTCTGTGATTTGTTCTAAATAAGTTGCCAATCTTTCTCCTGTCCATCTCCCAAATTCATATCCTAATTCTTCCGGTTCTTTTTCTACAGTTTCTAATAATATCTCTATATATTTATCTGTGGCTTTTCTATTATTTCCTTTCATTCTTTCATCTTTCAGGCTTTCTAACTTGTCCGGATCTCCATGTACACACCAATAACATACTTTATTTATTGAACATCCCAAAAAATTGGCAATTTCACTTTGTTTTTTACCATCATTTAGCAATAGTAGAATCAAGATTCTTTCTCTGATTTGTCCATTTTCTTCCTCTTTCAATCTTTTCTGTAGTTTCTCTACTTGCTTTTCATTTAAGTGATTTTTAGCAGGCATCTTTTTATTGATTTTTCTAAACTTAGTTTTTCATTATACCCTATTTAGATGCTGAACAGCTTAATGGATTCAAAAATATTTATTCAGTTATTGCTGTATCTCCCACGAATTACGCAAATATTCCCGCTCTCGCTTAGACGCTACTTTGACAGGGGGAGGAGGGTGAGAAACCATTTTTGCCTTCTTACCCAACTTTACATCGTGCTAAATTTTGCGCGTATCTTGTCTTTACCCCATAACCTGCGGTTTTATCCCCTTTCCCGCCATACCTGGGGAAGTGTGGAAACTTGGGGTCAGGGGCCAAAGATTACTGAGTATCCGAGTTCAATAATTATTTGATGTTTTTTGCGAAGCTGAAGCTTGAATGCCTATGATATCGATTCTGCTGTTTATAGCCTCGCCTACCCTTCCTGTAAGGGTTCTGAGATTTTGATTCAGGAGTAAAATGTTGTTTCAGCCAACTGTTTTTATCAGTCTCGCAAACCTTATCTGGACAACCGATGGCGTCTGGGTTTAAAATGGGAGGACTCCCTACTCGCTAGGGAAATTAATTGATTGGAAACATGACAATTCTTTTAGCTTCAGTAATTGAATAAGGCAGTTTCCACTCCCTACTCGCTAGGGAAATTAATTGATTGGAAACTACGAAATAGACGGCGGTTTGTATTTCTCCAATTGACCTTCTCCCTACTCGCTAGGGAAATTAATTGATTGGAAACCAGTTGTGAATACTTCATGTTTATTACTTTTTAGTGTACCCATTACTCCCTACTCGCTAGGGAAATTAATTGATTGGAAACTAATCCAGAGATCTTTCCAGCGAGTTACTAATTGGGATGTTGTATCTTCTCCCTACTCGCTAGGGAAATTAATTGATTGGAAACATACTCTAAGTTAAATTGCTTTGAATACTCGCTTTTTGTAGCGCTCCCTACTCGCTAGGGAAATTAATTGATTGGGTATTTGTTCAACATGAATTCAACAGGATTAGGAGAGTTGCTAATCCTGTTGAATTCATTGATTGCTTGATTAAGTTGTAAAACTTGACAATAAATTGAGTTATATTTTATTAACAATATTAAGTAGGTAAACTTAATATTGTTCTAAGAAAAGCCTTGTAAGTCTGGTTTTAATTGATTGATTCAACTGATTAATTAACTTATGCAATAGCGGAACATAATTCTGTAGAGTCTAAACCTTCAAGGCTTTTTAAATTCTGAAGAACTTGGAAGTTACCTGAACCAAACAAATGTAATTCTTCCTTCGCCCTCGTCATGGACACATACAGTTCCCGCCGCCCTTCTGCTTCATTGCCGACACCAAACTGTTGTACCCACAGAATCAACACCGCTTTGAACTCTAAACCCAATGAAGATTTAGCCGTAATGATTCGCACCCCAGGACGACGATTGCTATACTCTCGTTTATCCTGGTTTACCCAATAATACCCCATCCCCAACTGTTCTAATTGTTCAGTCAGGAAATCAAAGGGTTCTTGTTCATATCGAGCTTTGTAGCGGTAAATGATAGCGATATCCTTGGATTCATAGCCTTTGGTAAGCAACTGCTGAATTTGAGCGATCGCACTTTCGACTTCCGCTTGTCGATTGGCGGCTAGATGGAGTAACGGCCGTTGACCTGTTCGCAAAGCAGCACGGGGTTCAACAATGGGGAAAGCCACATCATCCTCATCAATATCCTCATCTTGAGCCGAAAGTGATTGAACGACGTTCCAAGCGGCGGAGAGGATTTCCTGAGTGTTACGGTAATTTTGATTGAGTTTGCGGGTGCGTCCCTGAGCTTTAATACCAACGGATTTCCAACTGAATTTCTGCCGTTCATACAGGCTTTGGGAACCATCGGAAACAATCATCAAATCTCCATCTTCAGGACTTTTGAGTGCGGCAACACAACAGCGAAACCAACTGGGGGCGAAGGTATGGGCTTCATCAACAAATACCGCATCCCATCGCTGGTCTAGGGGCAGTTCCTCTAGTGCAGTCAAGATGCGATCGCCCGTTTCCTTTCCTCTATAAAACTGGGAGTTGTGGACTTGAAGACTAAAGGGGTTGATTAAGTCTGGGTCACAATGCACCGGAGCGAGGTCAAACAATGTGGTTTGTTGCGGCGGCTGTTGGGTTAGGATAAGCTGTTGATGATTAAAGATTTGAGTTTTCCAGTCTGTTAATTGTTCAACCGTCATCTTGAGCTTGGGTCGCTGGTTTAGAGAAAACTTGGGTTCATCAAATAGACTGAGTTGTTTCACTTGTTTTAGAAGATATTGTATGAATTATCCAACGTATTATAAAATTAAATTCCTATTCAAACTTTTTATAGCCTCAATCCTATAAAAGCATACTTCATATAAAAACCTGAAACTATGACTCATTTTGGAATTATTTGTCCGGGTTCAACAGGCCCTTTAAATACAATGCTTCCCTTGGGACAAGAACTTCAACGTCGGGGTCATCGTGTTACTTTATTTGCACTACCTGATGCTCAAAAGAAAGCATTAACAGCCGGAGTTGAATTTCAGGGAATTGGCTTTGAAGAGTTTCCGGTGGGATGGGCAGAGCAGTCATTTATACAGTTAGGAAAGTTAAAAGGATTAGCGGCATTACGATATACGATTGATTTATTGAAGCAAGGAGCCGCAGTTTCGCTACGAGATGCCCCTTCAGTGATGAAGACAGCCGGGGTAGAAGCAGTATTAGTCAACCAAGGGGCTGTTGAAGGAGGAACTGTTGCAGATATTCTTGATGTTCCTTTCCTAACGGTGTGTAGTGCAGTTGTTCTCAATCGAGATCCGAGCGTACCTCCCTTTAATACCTGTTGGAATTACAGCCCATCGGTCTTAGCCCAGTTAAGAAATAGAATGGGTTATGCCTTATTAAACCGTGTTGCTCAACCAATTCGAGATGTTATTGGTGAATCTCGTAAGCAGTGGAATTTACCTCTGTATCTACATCCTAATGATGCCTATTCTAAACTGGCTCAAATTAGTCAAGCCCCTGCCGAATTTGAATATCCTAGAAAAAATTTACCCCCCTGGTTTCATTTTACAGGCCCTTATCATTCTTCAGCTAGTCGTGAATCTGTGTTTTTTCCTTGGGAAAAATTAACAGAAAAACCCTTAATTTATGCTTCAATGGGAACACTCCAAAATCGGTTAATTAAAACCTTTCAAGAAATTGCTTTAGCTTGTGAAGGATTGGAGGCTCAGTTAGTAATTTCTTTGGGTGGTGCTTTAGACCCTGAATCTTTACCTTCCTTAGCTGGTAATCCTCTGATTGTTAAATATGCACCTCAGTTAGAAATCCTGCAAAAAGCTACCCTAATGATTACTCATGCAGGTATGAATACAACAATGGAATGTTTAAGAAATGGGGTTCCAATGGTAGCAATTCCCATCACCAATGATCAGCCCGGAGTCGCAGCAAGAATCGCTTGGACAGGAGCAGGTAAATTTATTCCATTGAATCAATTAAGTGCTATGAAGCTGCGTTCTGCTGTAAAAACAGTTTTAGAACAGGACTCTTATAAACAAAATGCGCTGAGATTACAAGCTGCTATGATTCGTTCTGGTGGAGTTCAACGAGCCGCCAATATCATTGAACAAGCTGTCTCTACAGGTCAACCTGTTTTGAGATAATTGCTTTTTGGTTCGTAGCTGTGAAGAAACTAGGGGACTTGATGATGAAACGTTGGAAGATTTTGAGTTTCCAAATAATATTAGCAGCTTTGGAGAGTTGCTTTTTACCAGCTTATTCGGATTTAATTACTAACCCAGCGTATATCAATAAGATGTGTCAGAGACAACAAGATCTGCCTCAAATTGAACGATTTACAGTATTTTATCAACAAGAATTTAGTAGCCAAAATAAAACTTATTGGCTTTATGCAGGTCGATATCAAGATGGGGGCGTAATTTTCTGTGTTTCTGAACCCAATTTTAACCAAGCTAGAGAATTAAATGCAGAACCCTTACAATTTCAATTCATTGAGAATATTAGCCAAGATTCCAACAATAATTCTACTTTCTTAATTACAGTACGAGAAGGCAATGGCAGAAATGCCCCGTTAACTAACTATAGATTAGACTTAGTTAATCCTAACCAACCTGTCTTAACTCGTCTTTGACATCCGCGTTGACAGTTTATCAGGACTTACGCAGGCACACTATATATAGCGTACTAAAAGTAGGCGGGCATAAATAAAGTCAAAACCCCGAAGGCTAAAATCCTTACTCCAAAAGACTTCCAGTAACCAGCGTTTTTACTTTAGTTTTGACCACCTACTTAGACAAAGTTCAGTCTTGTTTAGTCGCTTTCTCCAGTTCCTTATATTATTCTCCGTTACGTTGAGAAAGCATAGTAATAAGCCGTCGTAATTTTCCAGCCTGCTTCCGAGAATTATAACGATGCTTGGCTTCTACAAGAATTTTTTCCATTAATGTTTCTTCTGCCATTGCTGTTAGCCACACGGCTTCTAAAAACACCTCGACAGTAATACCTTTTTCCTTACAAAACTGCGTTAGCTTTGAGTCGATTTCTGTATCTAAAACAATTGCTGAATGACGGCGAGTAGCTGGATATTTTGCTAACTCGGCTTTTAATTGCTCTAGGGTGGCTTCGTTTTGGTTGGTGCTTTTAGAGGAATCAGGCTTTGAATCAGCGACTGTTGTTAAGGAGTCATCTTCAGGAATAAGTTGATCCTCTGCCGTGCTAGGCATTAAAGGATCTTGACGAGTCGGAACAATAGTTCGCTTACGGTTAGAGCGAATCCGGTCTAAAATGCTGTCACTCATGATATAACTTCCCCTAAACGTTGTTTGATTAAAGTCAGCAGTGCTTCAAACGGATATTCCAAATCAGGATGTCCGAGTTGGCTTAAAGTTTTACCTTGATTAATCGCTTTCTTGTACTGCTCAGATTCTTTGATAGACGGGAGGATTAAGACTTTACCAACTTCTTCCGCCATCCCCTCAACCGCCATGCGACTTTCTACGGTTTGAGTTAAGCCAATCCAACGGTCACGAAAGGGAAGTATCCCTAAAACTTCGGCATTTGTAGCTTTGACTTCTCTCATGGAGTTGAGCAAGTCTAATGTCCGCGCCAGGGAACCGTAACCTTTAACAGTAGCTTCGGCGGGAATAATTAAGACATCAGCCGCACCGATGGCTGTTAAACAAATTTGAGAACGTTGAGGTGGTGCATCAATAATGCAAACTTTGAAAACTTCAGCCAGAGGTTCAAGACGACGGAGTAACAAAGTTGCCCCAACCCCGCTACTAGAAAGATAGTCAGAGACAGCATCTAACCCATCATCAGCAGGAAGGAGGAAGAGGTGTTTGCTGTCGGAAATGGGATAAATGCCATCTTCGGCAGGTACATATTTTTTGAGGACTTCCAGCAAGGTGGGCTGGTTGGGCTTGAGTTCAAGCCCAAGATAAGTTGTCAGGTTGTGCTGGGGGTCGGCATCAACAACCAAAGTGGGATATTCCCGTTCAGCTAACAGACGACTCAGGAATAGAGCCGCGGTTGTTTTTCCCTGTCCCCCAGACAGAGAAATAATTGCAACTGTAAGCATAGCGACCAGAATGGACTGACTCACATTATTAGCTAAAAAAATAAAATAATCAATAGCTAAAAAGATAAAAGTCTAAAAAGCTAAATTTAGCTTTTTACTAAAAGCTGTTAAAAGCCAGGATGATAGGCGTAAAAATAGCGAACCTGTCATGAACCGCAAAGTAGCAATTTAAAGCCCCTCTGTGTAAAGGTTACAGCGAGTAGTCGTAATAATTTGTTACAACCTGTCCCATTTCGCGCGTATCTCGGTGGCTACCCGTGATGGCAGAATCTTCACAATAACAGTGAAGCCGAAAATGTTCAAAAAACTAGAGGAAGCGCAAGCGAATTATCCGATGTGGGTGGCGGCGATTGCTGGGAAGCTGGGAGAAGCTACTCCCGATGGCTTTGTCTTGGCTGACCCCGCAATTCAAGTATTTGAGAAAAAAGCGAAAGACCCCCAGGAAACTGCACCTGAGTAGAAAGGTTTGAATAGCAATCGTACAGAAACTTACGGTAAGGCTAAAATCAATTACAGCATAGGTTTTAGAAGTTGACTTTTCTTAACAAATCTCAATCCGTTTTGTACCAATTCAATTAAGGTTTAACGAATCGCACGAAAGCTAAATCCTTAACGGCACTTTCTGCACAGTTGCTACTCAAACCCCGGGTCTTAGAATCCTTATTTTTTAATATAAACTATAATTTTACTAAAACTTCTTGATGAATTAGGTGATAAATTAGATCAGTGACTTGAGAGGCTAAGGCTGGACTTTTGAGTAATACTCCCATTTCCATATTCAAGGTCAAAGCATATTCGGTGAGATTGGCACTGGTAATAAATAAATATTTCTGATCTGAAATCACACTTTTAATATGTAAAGAACCATAACGTCCCTGCGGATCATGAAGCCGCTTTTCTACAGGCCAAAGAAAAACTTGCGCGTCTCTAAGGATTTTCTGCCCCAATGCGGTTGTTCCTTTAAAAGACATCTTACCCCCTTCTGCTTGAGTAGTTTCTAAAATAATTTTTAATTGAATTCCTCGCTCTAAGGCTTCTAATAAAGCTTCGGCAATTTCTGGGATTTTGTAAACCGCAAAACTAATAATAATTAATTGTTGTTGGGTGTCTCGAATCAATTGTAATAAGACTTGATCAGTCCGTCGAACTGGAATCCCTAAAGTGGGTGGGCCTGTCCAAACTAATTCGGCTGCTAAGGATTGTTGAGTGGATTGAATCGAATAAGCTGAAGCCATTAACGCAGAAGCGATCGCCCGACTATCCCAATCCGATTGATCTTGTTGCCAAAGGGTAAACAATTCACCCACTAAACGGCGAAACATTGGATTAGAAAGTTGATTTAAAATTTGATCAATGAACGGATAATGGGAATCAAAAACTTGCTCCCCCAAAGAATGAATGACGGAGTTTAACACCAGAGGCGGTAATTCTTGAGCCACCTGATAAATTTTTTCTAAAAGTTGACGATTCACAAGTTTTTTTACTCAAAAAAAGCTAAATCATCCCGTTCAAGCGTCGGAACTAATACCGTCCGATCTAAAAATTGATTTCCCCGTTCACAAGAAGTTTCGGGGGCAAATAAACAGGCATGGCAGGCAGCCCAATGTAAGGTTGGAGTTCCCTCCATTGGCTTATGTTCAGCACAGAGGGGATCTGAAGCACATAAACGCATTTGCTCTAAGGCTTGACTGATGTGGTGTCCCAGGGTTTTCGGTTCACCTAAATGGACTAATCCCCCTAATGTGCCTTCACTATCGGGAGTTGCTGTATAAATTAATAATCCGGCTTGGGGGCCATTCTCATCTTCTGGGGGTTTGGAGTAGATCCGTTCTCTGAGACTGGCTGCATTATAACCACATTCAATTGACAATTGACGCATTAAGGTGTGAGAGAAGGAATGAATTAATAAATAACGAATGGAGGGAGAATGAATTTTATCAGGATCTAAATTTCGACTATTAAGCCAATTTTTATGGGCTTCACGGGTTAAAATTTCATGTTTGCGGATACCCGGACGTTGTTCCCATTCTTGTAAAAAAGATTCTTGAAAACGCAAAAAAATTCCCTCCCCTTTAACTTCTGTCGTGGGAACCCAGGTGGGAGGATTACGACTAATAGAAACTCGATATTCACGGGGAATTTCTCCCGTATCCGCAAAATCCCCAGGAGATTGAATGCGGGTAAAACCAATTAAAGCCCGAACTTCCCTTAGTCGTTCTACTAACACGGTGGGTTCAAAATACGCTTCAAATCCAACGGGAGGTGCGACAGTTCTTAACTGAAATTCTGAATTATTTTTACTGGGGTTAGCGGTTGAAAAAACTTCCCATTCAGGAGTTTTTAAATCCTGTGCATTGTCGTTGGTTTCTAAACCTTGTTGTTGTTGCTGTAATGTATTCCAAATCTCTTCTAAGGAATAATCGGCAAATTCTTGTAGTTGTCCCATTGCTTGCATTGCTGCTAAAATACCTTGTAGAATTTCTCGACTATTTGCTTTACTGAGAACATTAAAATTGCGTTCCACTAACTGCCCTAATACATTAGAATCAACGGGAATGGAAAGAGCGGATAAGGTAATAGAAAACCAACTATTAGAAGCCCCTAATAAAATACTTTTCATTTGTTCTTTACAATCTTCATCAAAGCTACGAAGATGGGGGTGATGAGCGCGACAACGGGGCATATTTTTTTTACCCGAATCTCCAAAGGCATCGGACAGACTTCGGGGCGGAATGTCACACCCTTTACACCGAACAAAAATATCCGTAACGTTCCCTGAAACGCCTCTTTCTTCTAAATATAAAGGCCCTGGACAGGCTGCTTGACCGTGATGAACAAAATAAGACCAGGGAAAATCATCTAAATGTCCTCGTTCACAAGCAACTAAAAAACGGGCAGGAATAACGCCAGGGGGTTTAATACTTTTGGAGCAATTCTTATGAACATAACGGGTTTCATTAGGGCGATAAGGATTAATTTTGAGTTCAAATAATTGGGAGGCTAAAGGAGCTAATAATCGACAGCGAGGACAAACCATCCAAGTAGGAAACGGAGCTACAGGAATCCCGATTTTAGAGCCTTCATCAAAGGGGTTAGACGGGTCAGAGCTTTCAGGAGGCATAGGAGGTGAAAGCAGTTGTTTAACTTGATGTCCGAGTTCTTTACGAACGGCGGCTAAGAGACGATTTTCTGAGAGTTCAATGGTATGGTTTCTACTCCAGTCTTCTAGTCCCATAACCATTGCAGAAAGATTCGGTAAATCGGCAACCGCTCCAATTCCATAGGTGAATAAAATTTGGCTTGGACGCAGTTCACCGACTTTGGTTTTTTTGGGTGGAGATTGAGTCATGGGATTTACGATTTATGATTTATGATTTATGATTTACGATTTACTCAAACGGTTGAGGTTTTCTATCTCGCTCCTCATCGAGGGGTTGATCTGTTAAAATTAATCCGATGGTCGGTTCAACATTTCTTAATGACGCTAAACAGGTGAAATCTTGCCATTGTCCTTGTCCGGCATTTTCTAATAAATTAATAGCCGTTCCATCCCGTGAAGTTACTTTATATTTTAAAGTCGCTCCCCCAGCTAGAGTTTGAGCTTTATTTAACCAAGTATCTAATTTGGCTTCTAATTCTCGACGCACTTGTTGACCTTTTTCAACCCCTTCAATGAGTTCAGCCCGTCGAACAATAACATTAATTGCCTCTTGTATAAACGGATGGTTGCGTTGAATTAAACCAGGGGAATTATTTTGATTAAATTCATCGCCACAGAGACGAACTAAAGACACGAATAACGCACTTAAACCTCGATACAAAGCTCCAGATGCAAAGGGAGTCACCGATAACGCCTCAACGTGCTGATAAAAAGTGGCATGGTAGTGTTCAAACCGTTCATAGTGGGATAAATCCCTGGGTCTAGCCCAGTTATAAACAGTGATCACCAAACCAGGGTAACTTCGTCCCACCCGTGAAGTGGCTTGAATATATTCGGCGGTATTTTTCGGTTGACCACAGGCGACCATTAACCCCAGACGTTTAACATCAACCCCAACGGAAATCATATTGGTGGCGAGAATCACATCCAGGGGGTCAGGTCTTTCAACTTTCTGACCTGCTTTGCGTTTGGCTTGGTTCTCCGCTTCCAATAGGGGGTCAAAGGGAGTTTCTAAACGGTCTAATAAGCTGTTCAGCATCTAAATAGGGTATAATGAAAAACTAAGTTTAGAAAAATCAATAAAAAGATGCCTGCTAAAAATCACTTAAATGAAAAGCAAGTAGAGAAACTACAGAAAAGATTGAAAGAGGAAGAAAATGGACAAATCAGAGAAAGAATCTTGATTCTACTATTGCTAAATGATGGTAAAAAACAAAGTGAAATTGCCAATTTTTTGGGATGTTCAATAAATAAAGTATGTTATTGGTGTGTACATGGAGATCCGGACAAGTTAGAAAGCCTGAAAGATGAAAGAATGAAAGGAAATAATAGAAAAGCCACAGATAAATATATAGAGATATTATTAGAAACTGTAGAAAAAGAACCGGAAGAATTAGGATATGAATTTGGGAGATGGACAGGAGAAAGATTGGCAACTTATTTAGAACAAATCACAGAAATAAAATTAAGTGGTTCACAAGTGAGAAGGATATTAAAGAAAAAAAAGTATGTTTACTTGTGGGCAAAGTATAGCTTGGAAGAGAAAAGAGATCCAGAAAAAAGGAAATTATTTAAAAATAAAATAGAAGAATATTTAAAAATAACAAAAGAAAGTCCAGAACAATTACAGGTATGGTTTTGGGATGAAAGTGGATTTAATTTAAGAGTAATAAAAAGAAAGAACTGGTGTGAAAAAGGAAAGAGAAGAAAGATTAGAGGAGACAGAAGGAAAGGAAAAGTTAATGTTATGGGAGGATTGAGGTACTCGGACAAAAAAAGATTTGTAGAATTTCTGGATAAAGGGAATGCAAATAATTTTTATCAAGTGTTAAAAAGTTTTTATCAAGAGCTAATTCATGAGTGGGTATTAGCGGGAAATCAAGCAGAAGAATTTGTAGAAAAAGGAGCAAAGATTGTCATTATTCTTGATAATGCAAGTTTTCACAAAAAAGAAGAATACCTAGAAAAAATTAAAGCAGAAATGCCTAATATCTATTTAGAATTTCTTCCAGAATATAGTCCAGATTATAATTTAATTGAATTGGTCTGGCATTCAGCTAAAGAATATATTGCTAATCGACTCTTTAAATCAGTTGATGAGCTAGAGTGTTTATTGCATCAGCTTTTAAATGAGGGACAGTTATCTATTAAATGGGGACGTAAACTTAAAAACAAAGGTAATGCTATAATCACAGTTTAAATGCATAACAGCTTATCAGGGGAATATCCGTAGAATCCTTACGGGAGGTTAATTCATCAAAGTTTCTTAACAGGCGATTTTTCAATCCCCGTTCACTCATCCGCTTTAAACGAGTCCGAATATCATCTTCCACTAACCTTCGTGTTCCCCCCAATTCTCGTAGGGAGTTAAAGTAACCCACCAAGGTCATCCAAGGGTCTGCAACTTTTCCATATTTCTCATACAATGCCTGCGCTGCCGATAACGTGGCTAAATACACCCGAATCATCGTCGCTTTTAACCGCCGACCGGGGGCGCAAATGCCTAAATACAGTCGCCCAGGATGCTCAGGACTCGGTTCTCGACGGCGGGAGAAAAAGTTATCTTGAATATCCAACCCAGGTGGCGGGAAAATATGCAGCTTCCGCAAAAATAGATGGTGAACTTGGGCGGACGCTTGGCGGATGGTGGCCGTTGAAGCAATCACTTTAGGACGGACAGATTGACCATTAACTTCCCAAGTACACAAATGATCCACAACGGTTTCATACAGTCCCACCATTGACCCCAAGGGGCCACTAATTAAATGCAATTCATCCTGGATAATTAAGTCGGGGGGACGCAGGAGAGCATGAGGTCGGGTTTTGGCGGCGGGAAGTTTATTGGTGGCGCGGTGGCTGTCTTTATCGTCTAAGTCGGGAGAGCGGAACCCATGACGGTCACAGTAACCACTCACCTGTCCGAATAACATTTGGGTTTCCCCTTTCCACGGCATTTGGGCAAATTTATCAACGGTGGCAATTAACAGAGTTGGTAAACGCCGATAAATTTCTTCATCAACAACTATAATGGGCAACCCTTCCTGGGGAGACTGTTTGAGGGTAAAGCAACATCGTCCTAAACTATCTCCACAGTAGACGAGGGTGCGTCCTTGTTCTTTATCAACGGGGTGGACAACAATGTGTCTACCTGGGTCGATTTTTGTGCCACACCAAGGACAGTTCGTGAGTTGGTGGGGGGAACCCATACCGGAGGGTCGCCCTTGTCCTTTGCTTTGTTTGACAAATTCTTCGCTTTGGCTGGTGTAGTTGGGGGTGCTATTGTTTCCGACCCATAAACCAATCCGAAACGGTTCTGACCCCCATTTTTGCGGGTTTTGGCGGCGGATGACTTCACAGGCACAAATTAAGGTGGTTGCCCGTTGGAACTGTTGCAAGGTCAATAAACGCAGGGTATAGCGCATTAAAACGGCTACTCCATGTTCTCCATCTCGTCCCCCAATAGAACCCTGTAACCGCCGCAGTCCGATGGTATAGGCTGTGAGTCCTAAATAAGCTTCGGTTTTACCGCCTCCGGTGGGAAACCACAGTAAATCACAGACCGCATCCAGAGGGTGAGAACGGCCGGGGTGGTGTAAATCAGTGAGAGGGGGTAAATTCAGGAGAATAAAAGCAAGTTGAAAAGTTCGCCAGCTATGATTGTTCGGGGTATCAATTTCATCTAAATTCGGATCTTTTCCTTGACGTTTAAGTTCAGCATAAATCCCGTGTACACGCTGTCGCCACATGGCTTCATTCATAAATTGAAAGGCTTCTACGGCTTGGGGATTTTGGGTTAAAAGTTGAATCCCTTCTTGGATACGGTCTAAGGTAGTTTGGCAATGATTGAGGGTGGTTTGGGCTGCATTTTGAGAAGGTAAAAAGTCGGGGTTGAGGAGTAAATCTTGTAGTGATTGTTGTTGTTCTTGAATCCAGTTTTGATAAGCGGTAATCAGGGGGGTTAAGAGTTGGGGAACGTCGGTGGGTTGGGCTTCCGCTAGGGTTTTCATGTCTAAAATTAACCCGTTTAACTGAGGAATTTCTTCAACGCTGGGGGGTGTGGTTTGTGGTACTTCATAGCGGGGAATCATGCAGGTTTTTAGACCGGAGGCTTGGGTGGGATTGTCGGGGACAATTTCGGCATGAACCCCCACCCCATGTCCGACAGCAAATTCCACTTGATGACGATATAACATCGCCATTTGTTGATTTTCTAGTTGAATAACAGGATCTAAGTTTTGTTGAATTGAAACAGGTTTTTTAACGAAAATATTAGAATAATTTTTATCAGGGGAATCAATCATTAATTCCGGTTGGAATAACCAAGCTTTATCTCGTTGTTTAGCGGGTTCTTTTTGACCATTCACTAAAAATAAGGTGACAATCCAATCTTGATTATCGAGGCGGCGCATCCGTCCTTTAACGATTACCCCTGGATATTCGGGGTCAACAGTCCATTCAGGGATTTCACCGGATTTTAAGGGTTGAATTTTGGTTCCTTGAATGGGATAGCGTTTCCAAATTCGTTTGGGTTCTGATGTTTCTTTTTCAGTTAAATTTTGTTTCTTTTCTCGTTGATAATGTCCCCATTTGGCGGTAATTTTTATGGCTTTTACATCACTATCAACGCAGAAGGTTAAACCCATTGATGAGGGGAACATGGTATTAGGTGGGGGTATGGTTCCCTCTGTGGTTCCTTCTTCTGAGTTACCTTTTTCGGCGGGGACGAATTCGTCTTGTTGTTCGGGTTGTTCTTCTGGGGTTTTATTGCGAATTAAGGGGGATAATAGTCCGACTAAATAGCGATCTGTTACACTACTTTCATCCACTTCTTCGTCTTCTCCCTCCGCCGGGCCGAGTAAATCGTTGAAAATCATTTCTTCTAATTCTTGGCGAAGTTCATAGGGGGATTTGGGATTTATGATTGACGATTGGGGATTTACCATTGGCGATTCAGGGGGATTAAGTTCGGTGAGGTTGGGATTAATAATAAATTGTTGTTCGATTAAACTGCCTTGTTTTTCCGGTTGATTAGCAGCGATATATTCAACATTAAATAAAGAAGATTGTTCAGGATTTCTGACAATTTTTTTAGTTTGTTTTTTATGGCAATTGTCAAAATAAGTTGTAATTTGACGAATAACTTGATCTGCAACTCCGCTATCATCAGGGATTAAGTTCTCATCCTTTAATTCTATCCCGTCTAATAGAATTTTTAAAGCCGATTCAGGGGCGGAAATCACTGCATTCCAATCAAGTTGAATCTCACCTTTTTTGAGTTTTAGATTGATTTCAACTAAGTCTAAAGTACCAGGGAGAACAGCAGGGAGTTTAAGGATTTCCATAATTAAGATTTACAATTTTAAATTTACAATTGGTAATTTTTGAGTATCATTCAGCTTCCTGAACTCTCCTCGTCGCTTGGCTTTTTTCAGTTTTTGATATGTTCCGAACAGCATACTGATATTTTTTATTTTTGCTAATTAATTCAGCGCACCGTTCTGGAGTACAACCCAGTTCCATCAGTAAACAAGATTGAAGCATAAATAAAAGTGTTTGTGTTATTCTAAACAATTCTTCACCTTGAGCGGCTTTATCTTGAAGATCAGTATTCCAATGAGTAAAATAGTTTCGAGTATCTCTAACTTTTTTAGCAAACTTTGCATGATCTTTTACTAAAGGATTCATTACTTTTTTTGTTTTGTCTAATAAATCCATTAACCTCTCCAGTAAGGGGGGTTCATTACTAAAATGAAGTTTCGCATTCAACCATTTTTTATATTCTTCTGGAGTATTATTTAATATAGATTCAATTCTAGCGTCATGTTCTGGCTGAGTCAAAACTTGATTTTTACATCTTCGGCGATGATAAGACTCAGCAGCTTGTGCAATATTAAGAAACTTACTTTCTAAGTACATATCAGGTTTATACTCAGTGCTAAAAATGAGGTTAAATATACTCTCTAACTCCTTATAAGAATTAAACCATAGTTGTAACATTAAGCTAAAATCGGATTCGATGTCAGCCAAGCTAAATAGTAAATCATCAGTTGAAAGTATTTTTTTAGACTCTATAGAATTGCTGAAAAAAAGCATTTCTACTGATTTCAATTCATTATTTATATCAGGAAAATAAATTTTTTCTACAGAATTAGGTTGTCCTGTAGCCAATGTTAAAAAGTCTAAGATAGGACAAATATATTGAGAGTATAAATCTTCAAAAGAAATAAATTGATTAACTTTAATACTAATAGAAGACAATTGCTTAAAATCAATATCATAAAGTTTACCTGAATTTTGACACCCATAAAATACTGAAATTTCTCCTTCTATGATATTGGCTTTTATGCTTTCCGGTTTATTATAGATAAAAGTGAATTGTTGAAGATTATTTGTATCATCTATAGTTGGTAATTCTTGAATAGGAGAAAAATTAACCCAGTCTGATAAGTAAGTAGACTGAATTGAAACTTCGTTAAACCGTATTTCTTGAGGATCTTGAAAGTGTTCACCAATAAAAACAAATTTTACTCTATAGGTTTCGCTATCATATCCTGGTCTACTTGAGTTAAATTTTGTGCGAATACAGTCTGAAAGAGTAATAATCTTCCTTTCAACTACTCCTAATATAATTGGTAGATTAACATGATCTTGATTCCCACCTGAGTTTCCTACTAAGGCTCCGATGAGTTTGAGTTCAATTATTTCTGAAGGTTTAAAGGTTAATACTCCTGCTACTGATTCGTTTGGATTAGATGGCAACCACCAAAAGCCTTGATATTCTGTATTATTCATGATGCTAATTAACTCCTATACTAAAATTTTATCAAGTAAAATGAACAATAAAAATCTGGATTAAAATAAAGTCAATTGTCCAGCTTCAGGGGGAGATGAAGATTCATTAGGCTTTTTTTTTGTCGCTTTCTTCTTGCCTTTATCATGAAGTCCGGCTTCAACTTCTTCCGCGTAACGTTGATGATTTAGTTGCAACAGTCGGTCTAATATTTCCCGTCTAGCTGCTTCACTAATTGTATACCGAATTCCTTGTTTTGTTTCGTGGAAATTGTGATCTAAGGCGAGGTCATCCCAACCGTAAGCTACAGCAACGGCTTGATCCATTTCAACGTGCAGTTCTCGCAATTTTATAATATCTGGGGATTGTTCATCGGGGTTATGAAACCGATTATAGGTTTTCGTTAATCCTTCCTGACGAGTTAACATAATTTGTTGACGATAATTATAATAATTTTCACCAATTTTTTCTAAATTTACGATTCTGGGTTGATTGTTTAGAAGAGGAAAGGGAAAAGTTTCAAAACAGTCTGTGGGTGTATACCTTAAACGAGTTTCTAATGAACTAGCATATTTTCTTGCCCAAATATCATTAAAACTACTGTTGAGAAGCGCAAAATCAAAATAACTATCAAAAGTTAAAATTGAAACAGCGTTAGAATACACTATATTTGTTGATACAAATTCAGGACATATAAACTTAGTTGCTTGAGTGCATATACTTAAAACTCTATTCATACCTGCGATCGCTTCATAAAGTGCTGGACACTTCTCCGCATATTGCCACCATTTTTCACGGCGTTCTTTACGATTATTTTTATCTCTTTCTGGTTTAACTTTTTCCTCAACTATTTTTAAACAATCTGGATAATCAACAGCATAGGGTCTGCCTTTAGGTTTTTTGGGATCATCCTGGTCAGCATCTAATGGCCAATCTTTGAAATTAATCACCCAACGACTCGGAGATTGATCTGGATTAGAGTTTAAATCTTCCCCATTCAAATAGGGAAATAAAACATCCTTATTTTTAGGACTCTTTTCAATTAATTTTTGAGCTTCTTCCGGTTCCAATACAAACCCCATTCCTAAAACAACTGAACCTTGAAACGATTTATTTTGATTAGCAATTAACCGATAAGGATTACCTGCTAATTTCCCTGGTACTGTTAAAAAGGGTGTAATTCCATTAACAGGTTTTTCATCTAAAATAAAGTCTCCTTGCCATTCTCCTTGACGCATCCAAACAAAAGCGACTTCTAAACTTGCAGTTCCTTCCCATTTTCGGCTATTAACCGCCCGATAAATAACGCCTTTTCTGTCATTCTGAGCATTATTGTTGTCATTCTGAGCATTATTCTTGTCATTCTGAGCCTTGTCCTGAGCTTGTCGAACGGATTGCGAAGAATCTCTACTATTTTTGACGACCTCACGGAGATCCTTCGTTTCACTCAGGATGACAGTCGGGGCGTGGGGGATGACGGTCGGGGTCTGTGGGATGACAGCCGAGGTTTGTAAATTCTGAACCATTTGGTCTAACCCGACTTCTCGCGTATCTCCTTGGGCAATAGTATTAGTTGCAACTAACCCAAATCCTCCTTTTTCACTTATTAACTGTTGCCCTCTTAAAAAGAAGTAAGCACATAAATCGGCACTTCCTCTGACATTATTAGCTAAATATTGAACTAAATAATCTCGATAGGGAGTTCCCAACGGCCCTGTAATTTTTTGACCTCCCATAAATGGCGGATTTCCTACAAGGGCATTAAAACCAATTGTTGATTGACGAGTTACGATTTTGGATTTACGATTCAGGTTAGATTCGGGTTCATTTCTGGCAGTTAGGAAGACTTCGGGAAATTCTAATTCCCAATGGAAAGGAGTTAAACTGTTTAAATCAGGTAAAATTTCCCGTTGATAGTCGGTAATACTCGCTTTCCCTTGAGCAACCATTAATAAAGTTAATCGTAGGTCTTGTTGTTCCTGTTTTTTAACATTCGTGAGATAACTAGAAATTAATAAATCTGCCCGATCTTTTAAATCCTTAATTCTGGCATTGGCTTGAAGGAGTAAATATTCTTTTTCCTTTTGGTCTTGGGGACTGTTGACGGGTTTCGATTCAATTTGTAACCGAAAATTAATGACTTCATCTAATAATTGTTGTAAATCATCTCCGCCAATTCCTAATTGATAAGATTCCCCCTCAGTTTGTAAATTCCACCGTTTTAACTGTTCTAAATTCACTCCGACTAATGAATCTCCAGCTTTCAAAGCATGGTCTAAAAAAGTAAAGGGTTTATCTTTTTGTAAGGTTTCTAACCATAAAGATAACTTTGCCATTTCCACCGCTAAGGGGTTTTTATCCACTCCATAAATACAACGTTCGGCGATAATGCGTTTTGCCACCATTAACCGTTCTGTCGCGTCAATAGGGATAATCGATTCTTGGGGACGAGACTTAGATAATTGACCATCCGGTGCAATCACAATCTTACCTGGATTTGCCGTTTCTGCTTCTTTCCAGGCTTCTATTAATCGTTCTCCTAAATATCGACAAACCTGAACTAAAAACGCCCCTGAACCCATCGCCATATCACAGATTTTGAGGTTTAAAAGTTCCGGCGCGGGAATTAACTTCCACTCGGTTTTCGGTTTTCCTTCCGCCACGCCTTGATATACTAAAGGTTCTAAAGTATAACGAACAATTTCCTCAGTTAAACTTTTAGGAGTGTAATGGGTTCCCGTTTCTCGGCGGTTATTTCCTTGAGCGACATAAACGCTTCCGGTGGGAATAATGACAGGATAACCGAAGGTATCAGAGCGAATTAAATTAATAAAGGGTTTCACCCGTTCCAATAATTCAGAATTATTATTACAAGCAATTAAAAGGTTATCATTCTGAGCATAACCTCTCCTGTCATTCTGAAGATTATTCTTGTCATTCTGAGCATAACCTCTCCTGTCATTCTGAGCATTATTATTGTCATTCTGAGCTTGCGAAGAATCTCTATTATCCTTGACGACACCACCGAGATCCTTCGTTTCACTCAGGATGACATCATTATTGTCATTCTGAGCCTTGTCCTGAGCTTGTCGAACGGATGGCGAAGAATCTCTACTATCCTTCACGACCCCACCGAAATCCTTCCTTTCACTCAGGATGACAGTTTTGTTAAAGTTTGCACTATCAACGGCTTTTTTTAACGTCGTTTCAGACCGTCCGGTTAAAGTTTTGAGAATTTTAATGAACTCATTTTCCCCTTTAGCAAAAGCAATTTCTAATTCATCTAAAGTAATTTCGGGTTCTTTGTCTTTTGTCCCCAATAATCCTAAAACCGGAGAAGTTGCGCGAATTGCGGTATGGTCTAATAACCCTTCATACACATGACCAATTTGTTCCACATCTAACGCCCGAAACGATAACCGTCTTGGTTCTGTTCCACCGCCGGGAACTTTGATTTGTAAAATTTGTAATGCTTCTAATAAATGTAAAACAGTTCTATTATCAATAGGAATGGGTTGGGCGGAAACTTGTTGCCAATTTCCCTCGGTTCGTCCTTCTAAAAAGGGGAATTTATCGGGGTTAAACAAATCGCCACCTAATGCGGGTAAACGCAATAAATCATGGTCTATGCCCCCATAAACCGCCCGAAAGGTAGCTAATAAACGACACCAAGCATCATGGCGACGTTCTAAGATTTCTTCCCCATAATGGTCGGCAATTTCTCGCAGTTGTGACCGTAAGGTTGAGACGGAGTAAGATTGATCATAAAGGGACTCGCCTAACCGTAATAAACCTTTTTCTTCGGCTGAAAAGAGAAACACTAACCGCATCATCATAAATAAAGCGGCTTCATAAAGTTGAGTTTGTGAAATATTTTTTAATAAGCTACGGTTACGGTCTTGATCAATTTTATCAATTTTTTGAATTAAAACTTCAACGGCTTTTCTAACTTGATACCCTAATTGGTCAGTAACTTCCTGTTGACTATCGGCACTTTTAACAAATAAAGCTTCTAAGGTTTGGTCATCTGGAACTCCAAAAAAGCGTTGCACCCCTAATAAACTTCTAAACGCTTGGAGGGTAATTTTTTCTTCTAACCATAAATTTGCATACCAAGAAATATAACTAACGGTTGGGGAAGGGGTATTATATTTAATCCCTGGGGCGATTTCATTGGTTCCCGTCGGGGCATTAATTAACATCCAATTTCCCCCATTGGTTATTAATCCTAACCAGACTCCTGTTCCCCGAAGTAATTCCATCATCCGAGTTGCGGGAGACGCTGACCAGCGAGAATTTTTTAGGGTTTTTTCTAATGCTTGTTCGGGAGGATAAATTTGCACCAATAAACGAATTTTAGGGCGGTTTGAATCGGCTGAATCATCTATTGAATTAACAATATAATCCGGGCGCAGGGTTTCTTGATGTTCAGGAATAAAGACTTTTAACCCTTGGGGAATGTTTTGCCCTGTTTTTAAAACTTCATCGGGAAATTCGAGGATTTCTTTTAAAACCCATTCTCCCCAAGTTCGATGAATTCCCACATCAGAATGATTTTCTAGCCATTCTTCATACGCTTGACGTAAAACCCGAAATCGCTCAGGGTCATGGGCATCTAACCCTTGAGGAAAAACCTCTAATAAGGTTTGCAAGCTTAAGAAGGGGCCAGAAGCTTCAATTAAGGATAACCATTCAGCATGATGACGAGCAATAGACATATAAATTAAAATTTGAGGATTGACAATTTAGACTTTTAACTGAGTTTTTGGGGAATAAAATAAGTAATCGCAATGGGGAATAATCGAGCCTTTGGATTAGAAAATCGAGAATAAATCGCTGTGGTTTCTCGTTCAATTTCTTTGGGAATTTGTTCTAATCTTAATTTTAAACTATTGCGATTGCGTTCCAACTGATCCTTTTCTATTGAAGTAAATAACTCTAACTGAACAAAATCCGGTTCATTTAATTCTTGTTCAATACTCCGTTGCAATTCAGTTAAAATTGCCTTGATATCCCCTACTTCTTTGTCACATCGGTCTTGCAAGCTTTTTTCTAAGGAAGTTCTGCGGTCGCCCATTCGTTTTTCTAATTGTTTCATTAAGGGATGAGTATATTGATTCCACGCCTTAACCAACCGTTCTTTCATTTCGTCCGAAACCAAATTAGGAATTGCAGATTGAATCACGTTTTCCAATTTCATCACCTTTAAAGGGTTAAATTTTCCTTGTTCTAAGGTTCCCCCGGCGGTGATTAATTCTTCATGTAACCGATGTTGGTCACTCCCTAAAATGACTAATCGCCCGTAAGCTACAACAGCCGGATATTCTAAGATTGAATTTGGAACAACTTTAATCGTCACCCGATGTAAATTTTTATTTCCTTCCCGTGACCAAACCTCCGCTCGAAGTAAGCGTAAACACATCTGAACTAAGCGATGGTTCAAATGAATTAAAACCAAATCGTCCCGTCCTCTCGTTAAATCAGGGTCAAAAACAATGGGGCGAATTTCTCCGGTGTGGGGATGGGCTAACCCCTGACTGCACCCTGCCCAACTGCCTTTTAAGGGGGGAAGAATAAAAGCTGAAGGATAGTCTTTATAAGGGATTAACGGGGGCTGTCCGGCTAATTCTAAACCAACTTTAACCACAGATTCAATATTAGTGGGGTCTAATCTTAAGCTAGTGCGGGTTTCATCTAATTGTTCTTTTAATTTCTGAATTTGTTCGCGGATTTTCCGTTCAAATTTCAATAACCGTCGCACAGGTTCACTTTCTTTTTCGGCTTTCGTGGTGTCCAGGGTTTGGCGTTTTCCTAACATCGCTTCTTCGACTTGGATAGCAATTACTAGCCCCACTTTTCCTAAATCTTCACGGATGTTATTTACTTTTAAAGCCGCCCGCATTAAAAATTCTAAATCCCCTTCTAATTCTCCAGGGGATAACCCAACAGTTGATTGTTGAGAATAACTTTTGCCGACAAAATGATAAATAATCACTTGTTGGGCTTTTTGTCCATGACGGTCAATACGGCCGTTTCGTTGTTCCATGCGGTTCGGGTTCCAAGGAATTTCATAATGAATTAAACGAGAACAATGATTTTGTAAATCTAAGCCTTCGGAAGCGGCATCGGTAGCCAGGAGAATGCGGACATTAGACAGTTCTGGACTGGCTTGGAAGGCGGCTTTAATTCGTTCTCGGTCTTCCGCTTTCATTCCTCCATAGAGGGTCATTAAACGGTCATTTTCCGCGAGTCCTTGGGTGGCTAAAAGTTCATATAACCATTTTTGGGTGGTGCGATATTCGGTGAAAATAATTACCCGTTCCGTAGACCATTGATTATTGGGTTTAATATAGGTTTGAATCCAATTCAGGAGTTCTTTGGCTTTAGAATCAGGAACCGGAGAAGCGGCTTCTGCCCATTGTTTTAAGCGATTGAGGATTGTTCTTTCTTCAGAGGTTAGTTCTCGAAATAAGGAAGAAGAAGTAGCGATCGCATCCTCTGTTGTGGTTTCATACAAATCATCATCCCCAAATTCTTCATCAATCAGATCTAACTGACGGCGTAAAATTCCAGGTGTCGGTTTGGAGACAGTACGAGAGGTGCGAGGTTTAGCTTTTTGTAGAGTTTGATCATGTTTTTCTAACGTTGTTAAAAATGCCATTGGCGAAGAAAATAGGCGTTTTTTCAATAGTTTTAAAACAAATTCTGTAGCTGTTAATTCGACTTGATTCTGGGGATTTTTTCGTCGTAATTGAGTATATTGAGTTAACAAGCGATTCGCTTCGCGTTCAGCGTCGCTATAGTTAACGGAAATGGCTTCTAATTGTCGTTCCGGGAAGCGGGGTGTGCCATCCCAATCGGTAATTTCTGATTTTAACCGTCGCACCATAACGACTTGTAATTGATTCTGGTCTGGTGCAACACCCCTGGCAAATCGTTGAGAATCTAATAATTCTAATAAAGCGGTAAAACTTTCAGGATAACCGTTATGGGGCGTGGCGGTTAGAAAAAGTTTATGTTCAAAATGGGGTTCAATTAAACGAATTGCTGCGGTGCGTTGAGAATCAATGGCATAATTTCCCCCGCCTGATGGTGCAATATTATGAGCTTCATCGACAATTAATAAATCAAAACGACGGGGATAAATTGATTCCCCTTCACTGGGTAGAGCTTCTCGAAATAAGCGTAAGGGTCGATCTCGTTTGAGAAAATCAATTGATGAAATTAACCGAGGAAAATGTGTCCAAGGATTAACGTGCAGTCCCCGATTTCTTCTTAAGTCTCGCATTAAGTCTCGATTGACAATCCGAAACTCTAAACCGAATTTATCCCGCATTTGTTCTTGCCATTGGATTTGCAGAGAAGATGGGCAAATGATTAAAATGCGTTGGACTCGTTGGCGTAAAATTAATTCTTGGGCGACTAATCCCGCTTCTATGGTTTTTCCTAACCCCACATCATCGGCGACTAAAAGATTGACCCTGGGCATTTGAATCGCTCTCACAACGGGGTCAAGTTGGTAATCTTCAATATCGACGCCACTACGAAAGGGAGATTGTACAGAACGGACATCAGCACTAGAGGAAGCTCCCCAACGCACAGCATCGAGAAAGGCATCTAATCGTTCTGGCGCATCAAACCCATCGGGATAGGGCAGTTCTTGAGATTCATAAATACAAGCCCCAGGTTCGAGTTCCCAAATGACTTGCAATTCCTCTCCTAAACCATCATCTTCGACTGAAGTGAGGGTAACTAAATGGTGTTTAGAGGAGGTAAAACTTTGGGTTAAGGGGTTTTGAGGGAGGGAAGAAGAGCCGACATCAATAACTGAAAATCGTCTTCCTCGCACCTCTACAAGTTGCCCTGGGTCTGGAATCGGGGTTGGGGTTGCCATAAACGGTAGGAAAATTAGGAGCGAAAAGAAAGCCCTTAAATCTACTATAGATCCTTTGGAGTTATTACGTTAAGGAGTAGATTAATTAATCCATTTGCGATCTGGAACAACAGAATCGGCAACCCGATCTCTTTGACTCGGAGCCGGAAATATAGTTGAGGTTTCTCTTGTTCTGGTAATTACAGCTAGGTTTTAATTAAAAACTGCCTTAATTTTTGCAGTCAACTCCCCTTTACCAATAGATCATTCAAAAATTCCCTGTGACTAACATCACCTCCGTTGTTGAGTTCAGTCACTGTTACAATCCTTATTCTTGGAACTGCCTCATCAGGGGTGGTTTTTCCGTATTCTAGGGTAGTTTTAAATCAAGGAATAACTGCCCAGGTGAGATATTTCCACGACTTCTACGATGGTAAGCCAGGTGGCAACTACTACACAAAGCCACTAAATTTTCTGATATGCTATATATGGTTCACCCAGATTAGGAATAATTTATTATGGACAGTGCTGAAAATGACATAAATCAGATGCAAGACCAAATAAACCAATATGGTTCGATTACTCAGTTTGATATTCGTGTAATAGAGATTAGCGGTACAGCCGATGACCCCAATCAAACTTCTGGCATGGCTTCCAAGACAGATAAAGGCTTTAAGGGTTATGGTGAAGAGGGTTATAATGGCACTTGGGAGATAGGTAATTGGGGGGATACTCTAAGATTTACTAATTGCGAAGAATAAATTCAGCTAAATCAGCAACGTTAGATAATCTAGCGTTGCTAAATCATAGTATAAAAATAGGTAACTTTTAAAAATTAATCTGGATAAACTGATAATAACGATTTAAACTCATGGACAGATTTATTAATTTTTATTAAGGCTTTGATATTTATTGATGTTCCCCCTCAAGCACTTCTTACAGTCTAGTTTTTTATTGACCCGTTGAGGTAATGAATAACATAACGGATAACATAACGGATAACATAACAAATAACATAACAAATAACGGATAACATAACAGATAACATAACGGATAACAGGAATAGCAAATGAATCAATATATCTGGACTAATTGTTAAAGGGAAACATTCATAAAAACCCCCTAACTTTTGGGCTAGGGGATTTCTGGCGGATCGCTAAATCAGTTTTGTTTGTTGCTTCAATTTGCAATCCCATTACTGAGGATTCTTAGCTAATTATCTGAATTGCACACCGAAACCTCAAGAAACACCTCAAGAAATTCCTGAAAAAAACTATCCAGATTATTCACTTCAATATGGAATTAGGGAATTGGGCTATCTCAACGGCCGTCCAAATTGTTGAGGTACTGATAGATAGCCATACCCTGAATCACGGGTACTGGAATCTGATTTGAAATGGGTTAGGTCGGCATCGGAGGACTAAATACATGATTGAGGCTGTTAATGGGGGGAATCCTAAGAACTGTCACATATTCATCAGAACTGTTACACGGATTTATATAGATTGCAATAATCAGCACCTCTCAACGATTCAAGGGGGTGCGGCATGATTACCACCGACACCACATTAAAAGGAAAGGCGATGCCGCAAGGCGGCGGCTACGCCATCGCCTCAAGCAAGCGTAACCCATGCCCAATCTGTGAAAAAACGCACGGTTGCAAGATTTCAGATAATTTAATAATGTGCCTACGGGGTGATAGCAATTGGAGCATACCCGGATGGAAATATCTCAAACCTCTCAGGGGAGGTATGGGGGGATTATTCGGGGATTATTCGGGGGAGCGTCAAGAATACAGACCGGAACAGCAACCCAAAGCCGCCAAACCTTCAAACATTACCCCGTTGACAGATGAGCAATTAGACAGAGAAGCCAGAAAAATCCTGAAACAGTTGGGATTGAGTGCCAAACATCGGGAACAGTTGCACGGTCGCGGCTTAACTGATGAACAAATTGATCAGCGTGGGTTTAAGTCGGTTGACCGCTATCAAGAATTTAATCTGATCTCGATTAGTCCTAACTTCCCTGGGATGGGAGACAAGGGAACTCTAGCCAATAGCGGATCAGGAATTCTGATTCCTATTCGGAATATCAAAGGATTAATCATTGGCTTTCAGCTTGCTAGGGATGATCGGGAGCCAAAATATCAATGGCTTTGGGGAAGTAGCGATCGCCGCGTGTCCGGTGAACTACCATTACAGTTTTTAAAATTAAATAGTTCCCCTGATTTAAACATTATAGAGGGAACATTAAAACCGCCCGTTGCAGCGCATTTACACAATATTAATGTGTTGGGTGCTGGCGGTGTGAATTGGCATGGCTCTAAGAAGGAATTTAAAGCTATTGTTGATTCCAAAAACTTTGATTTATACATCTTAAACCCTGACACTGGATGCAAAGCTAATCATCATGTGATGGGGGGATATCGAGCTTTATATCTATTCCTTAAAAAGCTCGGAGTTACCCTTTATATAAGAGATTGGGGACAAGGTGATAGACCAAAATCAGATAAAGTTGATATTGACGAAATCGACACAGAAACGTTTAATAATGCTCGGATTATCTCTTATATAGAATGGGATAATCAGGTTATTGATCAGGGAGAATTGAGTGAGGAACAATGGTTTAATCGCTTTAAATTACCTGAATTACAAAACGATTTAGCACGGATTGTTAAACGTTTTTACAGTCGGGTAAACCAGAAAAATAAACCCGTTACTCCCGAACAAAACCCCGAAGCCAAACCCGTTACAATCCCAGAAGAAAAAACAGAATGTAGCGCGATTGTACTATGGAAACCTCAGAAATTAATCTCACTACCTTACACCCCTGGACAATTGCCAACAGTTGACGAATGGCAACAGATGGGATGCCCTAAAATCATTTTTAATAATGGGGAAAGGTTGGCTTGCTATGGTGAAGCGTGCGAGAAGGGTTTTAAATTTACTTTAGACACAACTGCAACGGGTCACGGAAAATCGTTTGATTCTGGTTTGGCTACACTTCAAACCTTTGGAATTGACCCCGATGATAAGGAGAATAAAGCCAGAATATTCTATCTATCCCCTGATCATCGGAACCCAACTAACGCAACTGTAGAAGCCAATTATGTTGATTTAGAAGCCCGACATAATGGGTTAAATTATGACACTGACCGCAAAACTGCTTTAGGAAAATCTCACGTTGTCAGGGTTAAGAATAATCAATCCCCTGATATTCCTAGCAATTGTCCTGAGAACCAAACCTTCTTAACAGTTGCAGAAATGGGATTATCTGCTTTTGGTGGTAAAGATTCTCCTATCTGTCAATCGTGTCCATTACTTAATCAAGGTTGTTTATTTTTGGAAAACAGACGCTACACCTTGACGAATGAAAGGTTGATTCGTGCCGACATCAACTCGATACACCCATCCTCAGATGACATTTTAATTCTTGATGACCTATCTATCGAAAACACTCATCAAATAACTGTTGAGATTAATGATGTCTTGATGATGGTTGGTAAACTTCAGTTAAGGGCTGATCATCGTCTTTTCAAGATATTAAGACCTATCCTAGTTGAGATTTACAAAGGATTATTGGCAGTGACAACAGAAAAACATAGATACGGAATCAGCCATCGGGAAGTAGTGGAATTAATGCCAACTATTGACGAATTAAATCAATTAATTTTTGATTTATATTCTGATGATTGGTTAGCTTGTGATAATGTTTGGGGGACTCCAATCTATCATTATGAAATGATTAACGGAATCCCAGAAGCCACCAAGGTTATAGGGGAAAATTTTATAGCACCATCATTAATTGATTTAAGGAATGAGTGCTACAAACTTTTAGAAAATTACGCTAAATTTATCAACGGATTGCAGACCCCTGAAGAAAAACAGCAAGCAATTAAAGACAATGTAATTCCGCCTTGGCTACCTGCTTTAATTGATTGTTTAATCGGGAATAAACGGATTAATTTAAGAATTGATAACGGTAAATTAATCATCACTAAATTATCAAAACGTCACCGGAATATTATCAAAAGTGCGGGGCTCTCAATCGCTTTAGATGCCACTCAAAATAAACGAGATTATGCTTTATCTTTAGGGATTAGTCTTAATGAAATCCTAGAGGTATCAGAGGTTAAACAATCGACTCCTAACCTACATATTCACATTATTAAAGGAATGGGTCGGGGGGGTAAACAACGGCGCGACACGATGCAGGAACGGATTAATGTTGCTATTAATGCGATCGCCAAACGACACCAAGGGCAAAACATCGGACTGATTGATCATAAGAGCGCGGTAGCTAATTACCAGGATTTGGGACACAAACTGGGTTATTGGCATAAGGACACTCGCGGCTCTAATCAATTCCTAAATACTCAAGTCATGGTTAGTGTCGGGCACCCGTGCCCAAACTTAGGACAAGTCGCCGCCGAATACCAAACTTTAACGGGTTATTTTCCTACGCCGGATCAACGCACGGGACGTTACGGGGGATGGGTCAATCGGAAAATCAAAGCCGAATTAATTCAAGATGTGGGACGGCTCCGAGCACATCTACGACCCGATGAACAGTTGCACAGCTATTTAGTCGCTGATCTGGATGATGACACCATAAGCGCCACTAGACTCGCCTACCCTACTGCCACCATCATCATCGAGGATATTTACGATATTGCACCCGGCGCGGCTTCAAAAGGTGTCCAAACAGAGCGGGGGATTATTGAGGCTTTATGGTCATCGGTTAAGTCCGGTGTAGTCGCAACCATTGACGATATCGCTGAACAATTAGGAATCACTAAGGGGGGGGTAAGTAAAAACCTCAAAGACCGATTAGGAATAGGTTTCAGGGAGGTAAAAAAAAGTTTACTTTTGTTATATAGGGCTATTAATAACAAAAGTAAACTTTCTGAACTCGATTCTGATGCGCTCTACATCGCGTTGGAATACCTACCTAATGTCGTCCGAGACTTTGAAAATGGTCAAATCACGCCTGCCGATGTAGTGGTTGAGGTTGTAAATACCGCTAAAGCCTACGGACATCGGCAATTCAGGCATATTTTAGCCGTAACGCCTATCCCAATACTTTGTAAGTTATGGGGCGCTGTTCTAACTTTCTTACCATTGAAGATCAGACAGGAGTTGATTGGTTTACCCGATAAGTTGATTTTTTAATCCCACTTGCAAAGGCACTACCCACGCCCTAACAATCCTCTTAACGGGTATGGGTGCTTATATGAAAGTAAACAGACACGGGAAAGCCAAAATACTCAGCCATGATGAAATCCAGATCCTATTTAATGAAGGTTTGCACAACCTCAGAGATCGGGTAATTTTTGCTGTCTGTTTGTTTACGGCGGCAAGGATTAATGAAGCTTGCACCCTTCACACCTTGGATGTTTACGACAGGAGAGGCAACGTTAGAGTTGAGTTAACCTTTCGGAAGTCCAACACCAAGGGAAAACTAGCGACCCGAACCATCCCAGTGATTGATGAGTTGAGGGGGTATTTAGAAAAGTACAGACCAGAAGCGGGTAGAAAATGGTTGTTTCCCGGTGGTGTGTTCCGAGACAACCCAGCCACTCATTTGAACCCTCGTTCTGCCAGTCGGGTTCTTAAAAAAGCTTTTGACCGGGTTGAGATTGATGGGGCTAGTACCCATTCAATGCGTCGCACCGCTTTAACCTTGATGAGTAATGCTGGTATCCCACTCCGAACCATTCAGGAAGTCTCAGGGCATCGCAACCTTGAGCAACTACAGCAATATTTAGAGGTTCAACCCGAACAGGTTAGAGGGGCTGTGAGTATCCTCTCTATGCTTTCCCCTATTGACGATACCCCTGTGAATATACCTGTATATGTTCACACCCCCACGCTGGAACGTTTGCCATCTGACAACAGTAGCCTATAGGTTAACGGGGTAAAGCCGAGATCCGCGCCAAATAGGACATGATGTAACGACTTATTACGACTAATCGCTGTAACCTTTACACAGAGGGGCTTTAAATTGCTACTTTGCACTTGGTAACAGCTTCGCCATTTCGCCTTAAAGTACCAAGCTAAAAACCATCTCACTAATAACTTTAGTAAAAATACTGTAGAGAAAGGTAAGGCATCCCCCTAAACTGAACATATTGAGAAAACCGGAGCCTCTAAATCAGAAGTGGTGGCAAGTACGCTGGTGATGTTGCAAACGGGGATGTTCAAGGATTTTTTTATGTCAAGAACGGTAATTCAAAGACCAGTTTATATTATGAAGGAGCGAAGTCAAATTAAGATGTTAAGATATTGATGTAAACATAGTAAATTACAAATAATGAATGTAATGACTAAGAAAGAGTTAACTGATGAGGAAATTCGTGCTGAGATGGACGAGATAGATCGCCTAGAACTACAAGGGGGATGCTCTGCTGCCTCCTCTGGTGCTTCAAGGAAGGCTAAAAAAGCTTCAGAAGGACAGAAGAAAATAAAAACCGTTCCTCCTGCTGTTGTGGCTGAAGATGAGGATGTTTTGGGGGAAGGGGAGTCACTGAAAGACTTTGATGACAGAATGGCTAAGAAATACCCCAAGAAAAGCTACGACGATTTAACAGAAGAGGAAAAACGAGAACGTGCCAAACGTTTTGTAGCTCAAGGGCCGGAAGACTGGTAAATTTTACTCCTTTAATTTTACTCCTTTAAAAAGACTCAGTTTGAAGTTTAAAATAATGATCACAACCTTAAGCCGTTCGATATCCCCTCGCTTTGATGTTGCTCCTACTGAAGCACAGATGCGTTTAGCGATCGCACAGGTTTTGTCGATGCCATTTGCTTATAGGCGGAAATAGAAGGTTCGTGTCACCAGGTGCAGCCTTGTAAAGTTTTGTAAATAAGATAAGCTGAATTATCGTAAACTTAAACGCTCAAATCCTTACCTCATAACGTTTACACATTCACAAAATCAAACCCACTAGGCTTTTGGCTTTGGGGTTTTATTGGTGCGATCGCTCAAAAAGGACAAACCCGACTAAGGGTTGAAATCCTTACACAGAAGGAGTTTAACTTGCTACTTTGCGGTTCGTGTCAGCTTCGCCATTTTACGGCATCTTGAACTTATTTTTTATGCAAATTGGAATGAAAGAAACCCACAATTGATTCTAAAAATAATTTTTCTCTTGCTTCAATGTCGGTCTTTACCCAATCATCACTTGGGTATTTTGAAAGATCATTAACATTAGCAATGGGTGAGTCCTTATATTTATTTTTCTTTTGTCCGAAATAACCATTACCAGCATCGAAAATTCTGAAGAAATTGAAGAAGTTATTGTAAGCGGCTTTCCTTCAAAAATATCAATGCAAAATTGGTAGCATGAGTCCTTTATTGCATTTACGGTTGGCTTCTGAACAAACTCGGAAAACAGAAATGAAACCAAAGTTGCGAGATATTCAGAAAAACTTGTATAAAACGAATCCGAATCTTTATTTTTGAAAAAATATGCACTTGTAACATATTTCCAGTATTCGTTCGGGTAATGATTAAGGCAATGAAGATATTTAAACGACTGGCGAGAAATAAATTCTCGCTCCTGAAATTTTGATTCGCCTTCTTTCACAGTTAGCCAAAATTCTGCAAGCTCTTGCAATTCTTTCATCAAATCAGTTTGCTTTAATTTTTTGAATTTATTGTCAACTTACACATTCAAAAAATCATAACCCCCTAGTTTTTACATTAGGGGGTTTGCTTTGGGGGCGATCGCTAAACTTTCACTTCATCAAAACCGTTAACCCTCATCAGTCGATATGGGTTGCCGTCCAGTTCCACAAATCTAATATCGTCATTCCATATAACCCAATGGGCATCGGTGTTATCCCCTGCGGGTTTCCAGTTGCTAAAAGTATGATTTATTAGTTCCGATTGTTGGCTTAACAATTTGTGAAATTCTGCAAGGTGTGGGGGAAGTTGGACACTATAACTGATGGGTTTAAGTTCACCAGGGGGAACCCATAAGGGAGCTAAGTCACGGCTTAATAGTTCTTCTGCCGAGCATCCCATTAACTCACAAGCCCCTTGATTGACCAGGACATTTTGGTGTTTAGTCATGCTGACAAGGAAAGTCGGACGGGTTTCGTTTAACAGTTCCTCGGCAATTCTTAACCATTGAACGTCTGCTAAACCTCTAATCATGGCGGGTTCCTCGTTTTGTAGGGTTGCTGGAATAGGGATATTTTTTTCACCATTAGCACTTGAGTAGGTAACAACTGCTTCCCTCAATCCCCATCTATTAAGGAACTGGATAATAGAATCAGTCTGTGACCCAACAAACTCTAAAGCCATAGAACGCGACGGCAAGGAAAACCGAACCGTTTCACGTCCTATGGCTATTTGACATTTAGGGCATTGCAACAGCTTTAACATCCGTTTCCCCCCCTTTCCTACTCATTCATCACCTCAGTCTTTAATTTATTCTAAACAGGGACAAAGAATAGCACACTTAAATTGTAATTTTACCCTGTGCAAATTACTGTAATCCTTACAATTTTTCTAGTACGGGCATCATAAGAAAATAGACTCATATCAGTAGTTTTAGATTTGTCAAGCAGTAATCTAAAACTACTAGAAACTACTGGAACAGCAGTATATCTACTGCTATAACGATTTTTCTTGTATTGCCAATACAAGAAAAAATTACACGGGATAAGCAAACTCAAGGTTAAATTAGGCACACATAAACATATATACGTTTATGTGTCTTGACATTTTGGCTATCAATTGATCTTTAAAAAGAAAAATGTGGTATCTTATTAATAGATTTTGTTGGAAGTCATCCCAACAAAAAAACCGCCTTGAGAAAGCGGCTGTTCAAAAAGTATTAGCGGGCTTAAAACCCTTAGTTATTATGAATCATACAAGTTTTTCGGCTAAATGTCGATGGGTTTTCCGATCTATCAATAATAAATTAGTTATAAGTTTTAACTATATAACTATAGCATACTTCCCACAATTTACACAATCTACACCGGGAATATGTAGATTAAATTTTGAGAATGCGATCGCCACCTTCACCCCAACGACTCAAGGGGGACGGCATGAATAATCAACAATGTCCTAGCTGTGGCTCTATCAAATTTCAGTGTGTTGACGCGCCACCACCTCACACCCAAAAACTTATCTGTTCGGGTTGCGATCGCTTTATTAAATGGCTACCTTCACCCAAAAATATAGAACGTCATCGGGATCTAAAAATCCGACTTGAATCATTGAAAGGAAAAGTCGGGGGTTGGGAATCCATCTTTGTTAATGACTTAATCAAAAATTTAAGGATTGCAGAACGGGACGGGAAAACCTTTAAATTATCCCCCCGACAATTAGAAACCCTTGAAAAAATAGAAGGTAAATCATTAACCGTCAATCCCCAAAACTTAGATATTAAAGGGGGTGCGAGATGATTACCTCCAAACATTATCAGGAATTAACCAATAGTAAGATCGCAGATTCAATCATTGATCTGAATTTCCGATCAATGTCAGGGGATGAAGCTGTTGAAGCGGTTATGTATCAGAAACTTGACGATATAGATTGCAGAACAAAGCACGTTCACCAAAGAGAATTGAATCGCATTTACAACCAACAACATTTAATCGCGGGGGGTTGGTGGTGTGACTCCCTTGATCCTTTAAACGATTGGCTCTCTATGCTGTGGGGCTGTTTTAAGCCCGATAAGCCAAGGTTAGATCCGTATAATTTAGGCAAAACAATTAAATATGAACACCCACCGGGAACACCGACACGCGCTTTCTCCCTGCGAGTAACCTATCGGGACGGATTGAAGATTGCAAAAAAAGCCGGAGCGACTGCCGAACAGTCCTACCGTAAACGGATGGGGGGTTCTAATTTAAGATTTAATTTAAGATTTGAGGATTGTGGTTTCTGGCAGTGGGTATTAGATGAAAATATCCCGATCATTATTACTGAAGGAGCCAAAAAAACAGCATCCCTGTTAAGCGCGGGGTATGCAGCTATTGGGCTACCGGGAATCAACGGGGGGGTTAGGACTAAAGATTATAATAAAGCCCCATGCAAACCCTTCTTAATCCCTGAGATTGCAAAATTTGCTACAGAGGATCGGACAATTACGATCTGTTTTGATCGTGATCCAAAACCCAAAACTATTGCAGCCGTTAATAGAGAGGTTAGCAAATTATCCGAGTTACTTCTAAAATCCAAAGCAATCCCTAAAGTGATCGAACTTCCCGGCCCGGAAAAGGGTGTTGATGATTTCATTTTTGAGCGGGGGGTATTAGCTTTTGACGATCTATTTACCAATGCTAAGGATTATAGATTTTGGCAGTTCAAGAAAGGACACAAACTAAGCTACAAACCAAACCTATTTTTTGGTCGCGATTGTAATCGAAAATATCTAGGAAAACTACCATACCCAGCTAGAGGGATGTGTTTTATTAAATCCCCCCAGGGAACAGGGAAAACTCAATCATTAATTGAGTTAATTCGAGAAGCTATAGAATCCGGTCGCCCGGTGTTGGTAGTTACTCACCGGATTGAGTTAGGTCGGGCTATTTGTGAAGCTATTGGAATTAATTGGATTGAAGATTGCAAGGAGTCAATTGATGGTAAATTATTTGGTTTTGGGCTTTGTATTGATAGCTTACATCCATTAAGTCAAGCCCGATTTAACCCCGACGATTGGGGCGATGCTATCATTATTTTGGATGAAGTAGAACAAATTTTATGGCACATGATGAACAGTTCCACTTGCATCGAAAATCGCTCTATTATTATCAATAATTTTGAATATTTAGTTAAGAATGCGATTGCTTATGGAGAGGGTTTAATAATAGCTCAGGATGCTGATTTGTCGGATGTTTCCATTGACTATCTACTGGGATTATCCGGTGTTGATGGGTTAGAGCCTTTTATTATTGTTAATGAATATCTAGGCAATAGTAGAGACGTAATAATCTACAATGACACCAAGCCTACAAAAACATTTCTTGAGATTGGAAAAAAAATAAAACAGGGGATGAAAGTTTTAATTGTAGAAGATTCTCAGAAAATCAAAGGGCTTTGGAGTGCCATTAATAATGAATCTCACCTCAAAGAATTATTCCCAGATAAACGAATTTTAAGAATAGATAGTAACTCGGTTAGTGACCCCGATCACCCCGCTTTTTGTTGTGCCAAAAATATCAACTCAATTATTAAAGATTACGATATTGTGATCGCAACTCCGACAATCGGGACGGGGGTTAGCATTGATTTAAAAGGACATTTTGGTGCAGTGTTCGGGCTTTTTTACGGCGCTATAACTACCCATGACGCTATCCAAATGATGCACCGCTACAGAGATTCGAGTGCAGAATGGCATATTTGGGCGAATAATATTGGAGTTGGCAGAATCGGGAATGGGTGCAGTTTTGCGGGGGGTCTTATTGATTCTAAAAATAGAGTTACCCGTAAAAATTTAGAATTGATTGGAAAATCCGATAGAGACGGTTTCGAGCTAGGGGATAAGGTCAATGAGCGCCACACCGAACTGTGGGCAACAATGGGAGCGCGGATCAATTCCGGTCAATGGAATTATAGGAGCAATATTTGTAATTTGTTGTTACAGGGGGGGCATCGAGTAAAAACTGAAATTCAATTGTTGAAACAACCTCCGACCCCGCAGGAAAAAAAAGCTGAAAATCAAGCCATAGAAATTAGACAAAATAATAGACAAGCTGATGGTGAACAGGTAAAAGCATCCGAACCCATAACCGAGTCGCGCTATAAGGCACTTAAAGAAAAACGGGCTAAAACTGCCAGCGAGACATATCAGGAGCGTCGATATTTCCTAGAAGAAAATTACGGGGTAGAAGTTACTCCCGAACTGGTAATAAAGGATGCTGATGGTTGGCTACCTAAAATAAAACTTCATTACTACCTGCTACATCCTGAACTAGCAAAGGAGCGAGATACTAAGCATTTAGAGTCGGCCGAAAAAAATGGGGATGGGCAACTGCAATTACAGGATCTAAAATTTATCACGGCCAAGGTGAAAATTTTGCAGGAATTAAATATTTTGGGTTTGTTTGACCCCGACAAAGTTTTTACAAATGAGTCCCCTGAAATTGTGGCGATCGCAAATACCCTTATCAGGGCCAAGGATATTTCTGACTATTTAGGAATCAAGCCCAATCCAAAATTGAGTGCCATGAGAATTATTCAGGATTTGCTACGGGCGACGCTAGGCTTCACCCTGCAATCAACTCAAGTTAAACGGGACGGTAAGAAAATTCGGGAATACAAATTCGTGGGGGTTGGTGATAAAAGATACACGATATTTGAGGCGTGGGACAAAAAAACGGCTGAATTTAACGAGGGAATGGGGGTTGTACCACCAAACTCGTATAATAATATAGTTGAATCGGTGGTACTACCAGAAACAGAAATAGCCCCCCCAAAATTAGTACCACCGCCGCCGGACATCGAAAATTTGGAAGGTTTGATTTTAGTAGAGGATGCCACCGGACGGCCCGACATTGTAGCCAAGCAATCCAACTACACGACCTGGATAACCGCCAAACGAGCCTATATCTCAAGAAATGATGTTAGAGAGGGCTATTACCGACCCCCTAACCTTAACGACGTGGTGGGATGGATGAAAACAGCTATAGCAGAAGCAAGCCCACAGAAAGCTAAATGGCTTGATGATAATTTTGGGCATGGGTCAGATTGCCTAATGGAGAGGGCTATGAATGCGTTCTTTTATGAATTAGCTCCTATTTACGACTTGCTTGATGCGATCTAATCTATCTGGGGGAGCGATCGCAACCCCGCCCAAATGCGAAATTATGCGATATTACGCTCATATCTTCACAACCCACCCCTGGAACCTTTGCCATCTGACAACAGTAGCCTATAGGTTAACGGGGTAAAGCCGAAATACACGCCAAAATAGGACACGCTGTAAAGTTTTATGACAATTAATCCTGAACGTTCTCTAATGCTTCATCTAATAGGAGTCTGACGATTTCCGCTTTGGTTCGTCCTGTCCTGGCCGCCAACATTGATAATTTTCGATGGGTGGATTCGGGTAAATCGACGGTGAAGCGTTTTGTCCCTTCTTTGGGTTGAACTTGTAATCTGTCCATAAATGTTGTTTCTGGTTGTGGTGTTGGTTGGGTTTTGGGTTCGGAAATTTCAATGGTTTCTAGTTCAATGGTTTCTAGTTTGGGAGTTACCGCCGGTGTTGAATTTTCTCCATAGACAAATTCTTGGGCTAAGGCATCACTCAAGGGTTTACGGGTTTGTTTTTTATTGTTCATACTCCCTCTGGTAATTGTTTGAGGATGGCTTTAAATAATCGGTCATATTCGATAGCAGCTTCACTGGCGGCTTGTCCTGGTAAGTCCCAAACAGTTAGTGATTGACCGGAAGTATCGGCGATGGCTTGTTTTTGGTGAATGATGGGTTTTAAAAATTTAGCATCGGGGATTTGAGATAAAAGGGCGATCGCCTCCTGTTTGAGTTTGGTATTCTTCACCGCCCGACTTAGGAAAACTAAACCTTTGGGCAATCCCCCCCGCACAGACTGAGCCTGTTTGAGTAATCGCATGGCATCGCTGGCAGACCGTAAATCAACACCCGTCGGTTGCACCGGAATTACGGCTAAATCACATCGGAATAAAATAGCTCTGGTTTCTTCGGAAAGACTCGCCGGGCCGTCAATAACTAGGTAATCGTAATCTTTGACTAATTCGGGAATCTTTTCTAGGATGTCATCTGGGGATTGAATCACCTGACAAGCAAGTTCAATCCCCATCCCGGCTACCCATTGGGAACTTGACCGTTGAGCATCGGCATCTACCAGCAACACCCGATAGTTCTGTTTGAACTGAAGCCAATAGGCTAAATGCACTGACGAGGTAGATTTCCCCGACCCCCCCCTTCTGATTGATTAAGGCAATTATTCCCAT
>LR882959.1 GCA_904830895.1 Planktothrix rubescens CCAP 1459/22 | reverse complement strand
AGTGGAGCGCACCTGGCTCCGCAAGATAGATATAGACGAGGTAAAAAGAGCTATCCGTAAAGCCGTCGTCCAGGAATATGATTTACAGGTTTACGCGATCGCGCTGATCAGGACTGGCAGTTTACCGAAAACCTCTAGCGGCAAAATTCAGCGTCGTAGCTGTCGGGCCAAATTTTTAGAGGGAAGCCTGGAGATTGTGGCGAAGAAAATTGCTCAATGGACTTAATGTGTTAAGTTGTTATGTCAGTTAAGTCCCCGACGATTTTTTTGTATTCACTTAAATCTAAAGTTCTTTGGTTTTAGAACGCCTGAAAAGTTAGTTTCATTTCAAATAGAGTAAATCTAAATTTAATGATCACAGAAATCCAAAACGACAAAAAACAACCGACCCTAACTGAAATTCAAAACTGGTTAGTGGCTTACATGACAGAGATGATGGAAGTGGACGAAGATGAAATTGATCTGAGCGTTCCCTTTGATGAGTATGGTCTGGATTCTTCTATGGCAGTTGCCTTGATCGCTGATCTAGAGGATTGGTTAGGACGAGAGTTAGATCGTACTTTGATTTACGATTATCCGACCCTAGAAAAGTTGGCTAAACAAGTCAGTGAATCCTAACACTTTTGCTGATTTATGCTAGAAAATCTTGATTTTCGGAACTTAATAATCTAAAGTTAATTAAGTTCCGCTAAAATGCTCTATGAATATTTGATGAATATCAACAGAAGGTTCTAAAATGACAACTTTTGGCAAATCTATGTCTCATTACTATGATCTAGTGGTAGGGCATAATAAAGGTTTCAACAAAGATTACACCAAGGAAGTGGAGTTTATTCACAATTTAGTTCAGACTTACACTACTGAAGCGAAATCTATCCTAGACTTGGGCTGTGGTACGGGTTATCATGCCGCTCTTTTGGCACAGAAAGGGTATTCTGTACATGGCGTTGATCTAAGTGCTGAAATGTTAGAGCAAGCTAAAACTCGTATTGAAGATGAAAAAATGGCTTCTTGTCTGAGTTTTTCTCAAGGGGATATTTGTGAAATCCATTTAAATCGTCAATTTGATGTTATTCTTGCTCTATTTCATGTAGTAACTATCAAACAACAAATCAAAATTACTGCCAACTTTTGCAACGTTAAAAATCATTTAAAAGCTGGAGGGATTTTTATTTGTGATGTGTCATACGGGCCTTATAGCTTGGAGAATTTAAAAATCGGCCTACAGCATCAATATCGCGTTTAGAGGATGAGTGCAATGGCAACAAAATAAACTATATCAGTGGGAACTTAATTTTTAACTAATGAAAACATAATGCAAGTTACTCACAATTTATTGATATAAATCAAGAAAATCAACTTATAGAAAATTCTCAAGAAACACACACTCAACGCTATCTTTTAAGCCTGAAGTGGCGTTATTGGCTGATATGTGTCAATTGACCACTATTGATGCGATGCCTGGCTTGAACAAAGTCCTTTGACAAACATTCCCTGTCCTTCAGTTTGTTTGTTATTGGACATAAGACCACTGATTAGTCCTAAACTTCTGCTTAAAAAAAATCCAACTTACATTATTCTCTGAAAACACACAAGCCATGAATACGATTCAAGACCCCAAGACCATGCAGGAAAATTCTCCCATCTTAAATCAGTCAATCCCAAGACCCCTCAAACTGAATAATACTAATTATCGTCACAATCTCGAATCTGACTATACCGAAAAAATTGAAACCCTTGCAAAAGCTTTGATTATGCCAGTAATAGTGAGCATCTATGGGGAGACCCCGAACTGTCAATTTTGTATGGAACTCCCCTCTATGAGCAAGCTTCTGACTCTCAAAAGTTAGCTCTCAATCATTTATATTGGGGGCGCAGTATGATTACATCGCTGCCAGTGAAGCAAGTACAATTAACTACAATCAGGTGACGGCTGGTGTCTTTGCTAAAGTCGGTGGCTATGATTCTCTTTGCTCAACCTTAGATCATGAAGCGATCAAGAAAAATACCATATTCACGCCTTTCAAACTATTGGTAGCAAAACAAAAATTGCTCTTTTAGGAAAACAAGCTTTAAAACTAAAGTCCAATAAAAACTCAGCTTCCAAGCCTGGGACAAGTAAAAAAGTAACCTCGAAATTAGGAGAGCAAATTTTGAACCTCAGTTCAACTTCTTCCTATTCGGAATTACAATATAAAGGCTTGCGTTCTTTGAGTAAAGCTCTGATCAAAAACTCATCAGAGTATTATTCTTCTTATTTATTAGAATTAGAAAAAAAAGGTGTATTTCTAAATGCTTCCAATAAAGGCTATTTTGGGGTAGCAAATCCTCAGCCTTTGTTACAATTTTCGCTTTTCATTGGGGTAGTTCTCCCTTTTTAGCCTGTCAGCACTATACCTATCGTTTAACGGGTAATATGGGCTTAAAAAATTATGAACATAAATATTCTCGTTATTTCAGGGAATTGGAAAGAAAAGGAGAATTTATTCCCGTTCCTACGGCGATTTCCCATTATCATCTTTTAGATGAAGCTTTTCACACCACGACTTCCCAATTAATTGGTCGTGATTTGTATAAGGAATTTTCTAAGCCCACGGCCTATGAACAATTTATCGGAAATTTGGTTTTCTATAGGATGCAACGGGGATTTTTAGGAAATTTATCAATGGGAATGGTTTCTATTTTTCGAGAAGATTCTTCTTTCCTGTCCTATTACGATAAAATTCTGCGATCGCCTTTGTTTGGAATGTCGGAAGCAGAGTCCCTATATTGGCTAGAGAAATGTTTATGTCAAGAGCATCAAGGCTTTGATGTGCAAGTTAAGTATCATCAAAAAATGCTTAAGAATATGCTGCGTTTAACCGATAATTTGGATTATCTATGGCCCGTTAACCGTGAAATGCAAATAATGAAAGCGGGGGGATCAATTGACCGAGCGATCGCCAATAACGTCAAGGCTTTTCGTCAATTCAAAGAAACTGTAACCGCTTAAATTAGGACTTTGGCAGTAAGGACTCTTTTCTATGGAACCCATCGCAATTATTGGTATTGGTTGTCGTTTTCCAGGGGCTGACAATCCAGAGGCTTTTTGGCAACTGATGCAAGCTGGAGTGGATGCGATCGCCGATGTTCCTCCGGGCCGCTGGGATATTGACAATTTTTATGATCCTACGCCTGGCACTGCCAAGAAAATGTATAGTCGCCAGGGCGGTTTTCTGAAAAATGTTGATCAATTTGACCCGCAATTTTTCCGCATTTCTCCCCTAGAAGCCAACTATCTAGACCCTCAGCAAAGACTGTTGCTAGAAGTTGCTTGGGAAGCCTTAGAAAATGCCGCGATTGTGCCTGAAACTTTGGTTGGTAGTAAATCAGGGGTTTTTATTGGTATCAGTGATGTAGATTATCATCGCTTGGCTTACCAAAGTCCCCCTAACTTAACGGCCTATGTAGGTACAGGAAATAGTACGAGTATTGCGGCTAATCGTTTGTCCTATGTATTTGATCTGCGTGGCCCCAGTTTGGCCTTAGATACCGCTTGCTCTTCTTCCCTCGTGGCCGTTCACCTGGCCTGTCAGAGTTTGCAAAATCAGGAATCGAACCTCTGTTTAGTGGGAGGAGTTAACCTCATTTTGTCACCAGAGACAACCATCGTTTTCTCCCAAGCCAGAATGATGGCCCCCGACAGTCGTTGCAAGACCTTTGATGCTAGTGCCGATGGTTATGTGCGATCGGAAGGCTGTGGGATGGTGGTACTTAAACGTTTGAGGGATGCAATTGAAGACGGCGATCGCGTTTTAGCGGTGATTAAAGGTTCAGCCGTTAATCAGGATGGTCTGAGTAATGGACTGACTGCGCCGAATGGCCCCGCTCAACAGGCCGTTATTCGTCAAGCTCTGGAAAATGCCCAGGTAGAACCCGCCCAAATTAGCTACATCGAAGCTCATGGTACGGGTACAGAATTGGGTGATCCGATCGAAGTTAAATCCCTGAAAGCGGTTTTGGGTGAAAAGCGATCGCTCGATCAAACTTGTTGGCTGGGTTCCGTTAAAACTAATATTGGTCATTTAGAAGCGGCGGCAGGCATGGCAGGTCTGATTAAGGTCGTTCTCTGCTTACAACACCAAGAAATTCCCCCCAATCTCCACTTTAAAACCCTTAATCCCTATATTTCCCTAGCTGAAACGCCCTTTGCTATTCCCACTCAGCCCCAACCCTGGCAGATTAAACCAAATTCTTCTGGTGAAAACGGTGTAGAACTACGTTTAGCTGGTATTAGTTCCTTTGGTTTTGGGGGAACAAATGCCCATGTTATTGTCAGCGAAGCTCCTGCAAATACTCAGATAGCCCCAGAAATTGAGCAGAAACCCATTGAACGTCCCTGGCATTTACTAACCTTATCCGCCAAGAATGAAGAAGCCTTAAAAGCATCAGCCCATCGTTATCAACAGTATTTAACCGAGCATCCTGAAATTCGCCTAGATGATGTTTGTTTTACGGCCAATAGTCGGCGATCGCACTTTAATCATCGTTTAGCTCTGGTTGCTAAAAATGAGCTAGAAATGAGGCAGAAGTTAGAGGATTTTTGCAGTCTAGAAAAAACAAAAGAAACTAAGAATTTCAAAAAAAGAAAAAGCCCTAAAATTGTCTTTTTATTCGCAGGTCAGGGTTGCCAATATGTGGGCATGGGTCGTCAACTGTACGAAACCCAACCAACCTTTCGGAAAACCCTGGATCGCTGTGCTGAAATTTTGCAACCCTATTTAGATAAACCGCTCCTAGAAATTCTTTATCCCTCTGACTTAGACCCTGAAACAGCAAGTTTTTACCTAGAGCAGACTGCCTATACCCAACCTGCTTTATTCGCCCTGGAGTATGCCCTAGCAGAATTATGGCGTTCCTGGGGAATTGAACCTACGGTGGTAGTCGGTCACAGTGTCGGTGAATATGTGGCGGCCACCGTTGCAGGAGCCTTAAGCCTAGAAGACGGGCTAACACTCATTGCCAAACGGGGAAAACTGATGCAATCTCTCCCCAAAGAAGGGGCAATGGCCGCAGTCTTTGCCTCGGAAGATCGGGTTAAAGCCGCAATTCAGCCATATAAAACAGAAGTGGCCATTGCGGCCATTAATAGCCCAGAAAATATCGTTATTTCAGGAAAAGCGACGGTGATCGCCCAAATTATCGTTCACTTAACCACAGCAGGAATAGAAGTCCGTCCTCTGAAAGTTTCCCATGCTTTTCACTCGCCTTTAATGGAACCGATTTTGGATTCCCTAGAACAGGCGGCTGATCAAGTTGCCTACCAACCTTTGCAGGTTCCTTTAGTTGACAATTTAACAGGGAAAATCTTACCAGAGGGGGAAACCATTACTGCTCGTTACTGGCGCGATCAGGCAGAAAAACCTGTAAAATTCTTAGCGGATATTCAAAGCCTGATAGAGCAGAAATTTAATCTCTTTTTGGAGGTCAGTCCCAAACCGATCTTATCTCGATTAGGTCAACAATGTTGCCAAGAAAAACCAGCCACCTGGCTATTTTCCCTAGCACCTCCCCAGCAAGACTGGCAAAACCTGCTAAATAGTTTGGCTATTCTCTACGATTCTCAGGGAGCCAAAATTAACTGGGAGGGCTTTGATCGAGATTATCCGAAAAATTTACTCGCCTTACCGACCTATCCTTTCCAACGTCAACGCTATTGGCTTGCAACTGTAAACCCGACCTCACAAGAAACAACCATGATCCTGAATGCCCCTGACTCCCAAACCATCCTCACCGATAAACGACAACAGGAAATTCTGGTCACGTTACAAACCTTAGTCGGAAATTTACTGCAACTGGCTCCTGCTGATGTCAATGTTCATAAACCTTTTCTGGAGATTGGGGCAGATTCAATTGTCATGGTTGAGGCGGTCAGACGCATTGAAAATACCTACGGCGTTAAAATTGCCATGCGTCAGTTGTTTGAGGAGTTATCAACCTTAGATGCTTTAGCAACTTATTTAGCTCAGAATGCAGCTAGTAATGTCCAGACTGCTCAAATTAATACTGAAGTATCTTCTACGCCCATTGCCTGTGACCATAACCGATCGCCCAATGTCACGCTGAGTTCTAATACCAACGGCTTTCAAGGTCAGACGGCTTCTCCAGTATTTTCGGAGATAGTCCCCAATATCAAAGTGCCTCAAGTTTTCGTACCACAGCCTAGTATGGTGGCAGCAACGGTATCACAGGTTTCTAGTTCTGTCCTGGAAAGCATTATGGGTCAACAGTTACAACTGATGGCCAAACAGTTAGAAGTCTTGCAAACGGCCAATTTCCAACCGACCATCGCTGTAAGCACGGACAATTCCCAATCTTCCATAGCTCAAGTTAAACCCACTCCTCCCCCTCTCCCCCTCTCCCAGGGCTGTTTCAAAGTCAGGTGAAAAAGAGTAAAGAAAGAGCGATCGCCACCTGATAAAATGGAGAGCGATCACCATTTTTTTCTAAAATAAAGATGCTAACAAGTTTAATAGAAAATTTAAAAGAAGTCAAGGATTTCCGAAAAAATCAGGGAAAAAGGTATAGTTTATGGGAAGTGCTATTAGTAGTAGTTTTAGGGGTGATGTCAGGGCATCAAGGATATCGAGAGATGGAATATTTTGTCAAAGCCAACGAAGTTATCCTGAAAAGAACATTCAATATCTATAGCCAAGGAATGCCATCTTATTCAACAATAAGGAGGGTGATGAGAGGAGTAGACGAGAAGGATTTAAGCAAAATAGTAAAAGAATGGTCAAGAGAGAATTCTCCTAAATTAAAGGGAATAGAGGGATTAGCAATAGATGGAAAAAGTTTAAGAAGTACGGTAAAAGACCCAGGCAATCAGCAGCAAAACATGGTAATAATGGTATCTCTATTTAGTCAAGAAACCGGATTAGTATTAGCGACGGAAAAGTTCGAGAGTAAAACCGGTTCAGAACAAGCTGTAGCCCAAGGGATAATAGAAGAATGTGGTCTAAAAGGAAAGTTAATAACTGCGGATGCGTTACATTGTAATGTCACCACAGTCCGAAAGATTATCGAGAGTGAAAACGATTATTTAATCGCGGTTAAAAAGAATCAAATCAAACTGTATAATCAAATTGAAAAAATTACAAAAACGACGAAAGCTGAAAGTATAGATACTCAAAAAGAGAGGGGTCATGGACGAGAAATAACTCGTCGGGTATCAGTGTTTAAAAATTCGATAAAAATTGAAAGCCCTTGGGAACATATTCAAAGTATAATTCAGGTAGAAAGGTGGGGATACAGAGGAAAAAAGCCTTATAGAGAAACGGTTTATTATATAAGTAGTATCTGGGAAAAGGCGGATTTTTTTTCCAAAAAAATTAAAGGGCATTGGGGGATTGAGAATCAAGTTCATTGGGTAAAAGATGTGTTATTTAAAGAGGATAGTATGAAAATTCATCAAGTACAAGCCGCGACTAATTGGGCACTGCTCAACACCCTAGGATTGAATATTTTCAGAGGTTTAGGATTTTTGTCAATAACAGAGGGAAGAAGGTGGTTAGGAAATCATTGGGAGAAATTAGTGGCTATCTCTTAATCCGAAGGTTAAAAATGAAAAAATAGAGCAATTAATTTAGGAAAAATAGATAAAAATCGGGAATGTAAGTCTTACTCCATAGGGAATAAGAATATTTATGCTGCTTAGATAATACCTCCTATAATTAATATTAATATAGCAATTATATGAAATATTAATTATTCGGAAAATAGCTATCATGTTTGAGAATTATGACCCAAAAGTAGGCTATAATTTTCAAACATGAAACAGCCCTGCCCCCTCTCCCCCTCTCCCCCTCTCCCCACTCCTCCTCAGCCTAGGGTTACAGCCACTCCCTGGGGGCCGAAAAAACCGCCGACAGGAGGATTAACCTCGCAACAACAGCAACACCTGGACGCATTAATTACCCGCTTTACTGAGCGCACCAAAACCTCTAAGCAAATTGTGCAACGCGATCGCTCTGTTTTAGCAGATAGTCGCGCCTCAGTCGGATTCCGTTTGTCCATTAAAGAAATGCTCTATCCCATTGTGGCCCAACGTTCTCAAGGATCAAGAATTTGGGATGTGGACGGTAATGAATACCTTGATATGACGATGGGGCAAGGGGTAACACTATTTGGCCATCAACCCGATTTCATTATGTCGGCCCTACAAAGTCAACTCACCGAAGGGATTCACCTTAATCCGCGATCGCCGATTGTGGGAGAAGTAGCCGCCCTAATTTGTGAATTTACGGGAGCCGAACGAGCTTGTTTCTGTAACTCAGGAACCGAAGCAGTAATGGCCGCTATCCGTATCGCCAGGGCAACAACAGGTCGCAACAAGATTGCCCTCTTTGAAGGCTCCTATCACGGTCATGCGGACGGAACCCTCGTTAGAAAGCAAATAATTAACAATGAATCCCGTTCTTTTCCCCTGGCCTTAGGGGTTCCCCCAAGCATTGGCTCAGATGTGGTGGTATTAGACTATGGCAGTGCGGAGGCTCTGAACTATTTACAAACCCAGGGACAGGATTTAGCCGCCGTCTTGGTGGAACCAATCCAAAGTAATAATCCCCTGTTACAACCAACACAATTTCTCCAAAGTCTGCGACAAATTACCAGTAAAATGGGAGTCGCCCTGATTTTTGATGAAATGATTACGGGTTTTCGAGCGCACCCAGGGGGAGCGCAAGCTTTATTTGGAGTACAGGCAGATATTGCTACCTACGGCAAAGTGATTGCGGGGGGAATGCCCATTGGAGTCGTAGCGGGTAAGGCCCGTTATCTGGACAGCATTGACGGGGGAATGTGGAATTATGGCGATAAATCCTATCCTGGCGTGGACAGAACCTTTTTTGGGGGAACCTTTAATCAGCATCCCTTAGCAATTGTGGCGGCCAGGGCTGTCCTTACACATTTGAAGGAGCAGGGGTCAGGTCTGCAAGAACAATTAAATGAACGCACCGCCGCCTTAGCCGATACCCTCAATCGCTATTTTGAATCAGAAGACGTTCCCATTAAAATTGAACAGTTTAGTTCTTTCTTCCGTTTTGCCCTGGCGGGGAATTTAGATTTACTTTTCTATCACATGGTGGAAAAAGGTATTTATGTCTGGGAATGGCGTAAACATTTCCTTTCGACGGCCCATACAGAAGCTGATCTTGCCCAATTTGTCCAAACGGTTAAGGATAGCGTCGCAGAATTGCGTCAAGGAGGTTTTCTCCCCGCAAAAAAGCCTTCCTGGTCAGTTCAAACGCCTCAAACCAACCGCGTTGAACCAATTGCCATTAATAATAGTCTTGTCTCTAACCCAGTTTCTGCTAATGCTATTCGGGCAACGACTGGTCATCGTTCTGTTAATGACCCTAAGTTAGGGCAAAAAAGCGGTTTTCAAGCACGAAAATCCATGCAGTTTAGCCTCTACTATTTCGGTAGCTATGAAGCAGAATTTAACCCGAATAAATACAATTTGCTGTTTGAAGGGGCTAAATTTGGCGATCGCGCTGGTTTTACGGCCTTATGGATTCCAGAACGTCATTTCCATGCTTTTGGTGGCTTTTCTCCCAATCCTTCGGTTTTGGCCGCTGCTTTAGCCAGGGAAACAGAACAGATTCAACTGCGATCGGGCAGTGTGGTTTTACCCCTACACCATTCGCTCCGAGTTGCTGAAGAATGGGCAGTAGTGGATAATCTTTCCCAGGGCCGCGTCGGTATTGCCTTTGCATCGGGTTGGCATTCCCAGGATTTTGTTTTGGCTCCCCAGTCCTTTGGTCAGCATCGAGAACTAATGTTTCAGGAAATTGAAACCGTCCAGAAACTTTGGCGGGGGGAAGCGATCGCCGTGCTAGACGGTAATGGTCAAATGGTAGAGGTAAAAACCTATCCCCAACCGATGCAGTCCCAATTACCCACCTGGATCACCATTGTTAATAATCCCGATACCTATATCAGAGCAGGGGCGATCGGTGCTGGTGTTTTAACCAATCTTATGGGGCAAAGCGTTGAAGATTTAGCGCGTAATATTGCCCTTTATCGTCAATCTTTGGCAGAGAATGGTTATGAGCCCGCATCGGGAACGGTGACAGTCTTACTGCATACCTTTGTCGGCAATGATTTAGAACAAGTTCGAGAACAGGCCCGCAAACCCTTTGGCCATTACCTCACCTCTTCCGTAGGACTCTTGCAGAATATGGTCAAAAGCCAGGGCATGGAAGTAGATTTTGAACGCTTAAGAGAAGAAGATCGAGAATTTATCCTCGCCTCTGCCTATAAACGCTATGTGGAAACCAGTGCTTTAATTGGCACACCTGAATCCTGTCGTCAGATCATTGATTATTTGCAGTCCGTAGGCGTGGATGAGGTGGCTTGTTTTATTGACTTTGGGGTGGATGAACAGACGGTTTTGGCTAATTTACCCCATCTCCATACCCTGAAAGACTTGTATCAACCTCATCTCCCCCCCTCTCTTCCCTGGCAAAGGGAGCGCGGGATGATGGGGAGGCTTGGGGATGATCAACATCTCCCCCCTTATCAAGGGGGGTTAGGGGGGGATCACGTCCCTCTCACTGAAGCCCAACGACAACTTTGGATTTTGGCCCAATTGGGAGCAAACGGCTCTGTTGCCTATAACCAATCCGTAACCTTGCAATTACGCGGCCCTTTAAATCCCGCCGCTATGACTCAGGCTATTCAACAAATCAGCGATCGCCATGAAGCATTGCGAACCAAGATTAATGCCCAGGGAGATAGTCAGGAAATTCTGCCCCAGGTAGAGATTAACTGTCCTATTTTAGACTTCAGTACAGATCAAGCCACTGTCCAACAGCAAACAGAGCAATGGTTAAAGGCAGAAAGTCAAAAACCCTTTGATTTGAGCCAGGGTTCTCTCGTGCGTTGGCATCTACTCAAATTAGAGCCAGAATTACATTTATTAGTATTAACGACCCATCATATTATTGCCGACGGTTGGTCAATGGGGGTAATACTTCGGGAATTGGGAGAGTTATATTCCGCTAAATGTCAGGGTGTTAGTGCTGCTCTTAAAACCCCTAAACAGTTTCGGGAATTAATCGAATGGCAAACCCAGCCCAGCCAAGGGGAAGAACTGAACAAACAGCAAGCCTATTGGTTAACAACCCTTGCCAATCCCCCTGTTTTGAATTTACCCACTGACCAACCTCGTCCAGCTTTACCCAGTTACCAAGCCAATCGCCAAAGTCTGACCCTAGATAGCCAATTTACGGAAAAATTAAAGCAATTTAGTCGCAAACAGGGCTGTACCTTGCTGATGACCCTGTTATCGGTTTATAACGTTCTCATTCATCGTTTGACGGGACAGGATGACATTCTCGTGGGTTTGCCCGCTTCTGGACGCGGCCTTTTAGACAGTGAAGGAATGGTGGGTTATTGTACCCATTTTTTACCAATTCGCAGTCAATTAGTAGGTAATCCCACTTTTGCTGATTATCTCAAACAAATGCGTGGAGTGTTGTTATCGGGATATGAACATCAGGACTATCCCTTTGCTTTATTGCTCAATCAGCTAAATTTACCCCGCAATACCAGTCGCTCTCCTTTAATTGATGTCAGTTTCAATTTAGAGCCAGTCATTAACTTACCGCAAATGAGGGAATTAGAAGTTAATTTGCTGCCTCAAAGTGTAAGTTTTAAGGATCGAGATTTGCATTGGAATGTGACAGAAATGGGCGGAGAAGCTCTGATTGATTGTGACTATAATACAGATTTATTTCGGCATGAAACTATTGAGCGTTGGTTAGGCCATTTCCAAACCTTACTTCAGGCAGTTATTAATGATCCGCAACAAAATCTGCGGGAATTGCCCTTATTAAGCCCTGCTGAACGACACCAGTTATTAGTGGATTGGAATAATACCAAGACCGATTATCCACAAGATCAGTGCATTCATCAATTATTTGAAGCGCAAGTTGAACGAACTCCCGATGCGATCGCGGTCGTCTTTGAAAACCAACAGTTAACATACACTGAGTTAAATGGTCGAGCCAATCAGTTAGCCCATTACTTACAAAGTTTAGGAGTCGGGCCAGAGGTCTTAGTCGGCATTGCGGTAGAACGTTCTTTTGAAATGATTGTCGGCTTGTTAGGGATTCTTAAGGCGGGGGGAGCGTATGTCCCTCTTGATCCTGACTATCCTACTGAACGTCTTCAGTTTATGTTAGAGGATAGTCAAGTTTCTCTCTTATTAACACAACAGCATTTACTGGCATCTTTTCCTCAGTCTTCAGAAACGGCTACTCCCAAGATTATTTGTTTGGATAGCGATCGCCAAATTATTTCCCAAGCAAAGAATGTTAATCCCGAAAATTCAGTCACAACGGGTAATCTTGTCTATGTAATTTATACCTCTGGTTCGACAGGTAAACCGAAAGGCACGATGAATACTCATCGGGGTATTAGTAATCGCTTGTTATGGATGCAAGAAGCCTATCAATTAACCGCAGAAGACTGTATTTTACAAAAAACCCCTTTTAGTTTTGATGTCTCAGTGTGGGAATTATTCTGGCCCCTATTAAACGGAGCGCGTTTAGTTTTTGCCAAACCTAATGGCCATAAAGATGCTAGTTACTTAGTCAAGCTTATTCAAGAGCAACAAGTAACCACTCTACATTTTGTGCCTTCCATGCTACAGATTTTCTTGACAGAAAAAGGCATAGAAAATTGTATTAGTATTAAGCGAGTAATTTGTAGTGGTGAAGCCCTCTCCTTAGAGCTTCAAGAACGTTTTTTTGCCCGTTTAGCCTGTGAATTACACAATCTTTACGGACCAACAGAAGCCGCGATTGATGTCACGTTTTGGGAGTGTCAATCAGATAGCAATTTGAAAACAGTACCCATTGGTCGGCCGATCGCCAATACCCAAATTTACATTTTAGACTCCCATCTTCAGCCAGTGCCTATCGGAGTAGCAGGAGAATTACACATTGGTGGGGTTGGTTTGGCGCGAGGTTATTTAAACAGACCTGAGTTAACGGCTGAAAAGTTTATTCCTAATCCGTTTGCTCCCTCCCCAACCCCTCTTTCGCCCCCCCAGCCCCCCAACTTTGGGGGGAGTTCGGAACTGATAGAGGGTTCAAAGTCCCCCAGTATTGGGGGATTTAGGGGGCTAGAAGATCAGCCTTCAAAACTCTATAAAACGGGAGATTTAGCTCGTTATTTACCCGATGGCGATATTGAGTATCTGGGACGTATTGATAATCAGGTCAAAATTCGCGGTTTTCGGATTGAATTAGGAGAAATCGAAGCGGTTTTGCTTTCCCATCCCCAGGTACGAGAAGCGGTGGTTTTGGTGAATGAAAACGATCGCCCTGAAGATCGGGCTTTGGCAGCCTATCTTGTCCTTAATGATCCTGCTTTTACGACTCAATCATTACGAGAGTTTGTTAAACAGCAGCTTCCCGACTATATGGTTCCAGCCTATTGGCTGATCCTCGAAAATTTACCGTTAACCAGCAATGGCAAAATTGATCGCCGTGCTTTACCCTCGCCCAATCCAGAGTTACATCGTTCGGTAGATTATGTGGCTCCAGACAATCCTACCCAAGAGGCGATCGCCGCTATTTTTGGTCAAGTTTTAAAACTGGAAAAAGTAGGAATTTATGATAACTTTTTTGAGATCGGCGGTAATTCTTTGCAAGCCACTCAAGTTATTTCACGGTTACGAGAAAGTTTTTCCCTAGAGTTACCCCTGCGTCGTCTGTTTGAACAACCGACTGTGGCGGATTTGGCTTTAGCCTTAACGGACATTCATGCCACTTTACAAAAATTACAAACCCCTATTGAACATTTATCGGGCGATCGCGAGGAGATTGAACTATGAAATCCATTGAAACCTTTTTATCGGATTTAGCCAATCAAGATATTAAACTCTGGATGGACGGCGATCGCTTGCGTTGTAATGCTCCCCAGGGCCTATTAACCCCAGAGATTCAAACAGAACTGAAAAACCGTAAAGCAGAAATCATTCAATTTCTCGATCAACTGGATTCAGAGGTTGGCCCTAGAACCATTTTTCCCATTGTCCGCGATGGCCAATTACCCCTATCTTTTGCCCAGGCGCGACTTTGGTTTCTGTATCAATTAGAAGGAGCAACGGGAACCTATAACATGACAGGGGCCTTGAGTTTAAGCGGGTCTCTGCAAGTAGAAGCCCTCAAACAAGCTCTAGGAGCAATAATCCAACGTCACGAGCCATTGCGTACCAGTTTCCAAACGGTTTACGGGGTTCCAGTGCAGGTCATTGATCCCAATCCCATTTGGGAATTATCCATAGTCAATTTGGAAGGAAAGGAAGCAGCAGCAGCAGAAAAATTAGCCCAGGCAGAAGCCCAAACGCCTTTTGATTTAACCAAGAGTCCTTTACTAAGGGTAACGCTCTTAAAATTGCAGCCTGAAAAGCATATTTTATTAATTAATATGCACCACATTATTTCCGATGGTTGGTCAATTGGTGTTTTTGTTCGTGAATTGTCCCATCTCTATGGGGCCTTTGTTGCAGGCGAAAAACCGACTTTACCGACTTTACCGATTCAGTATGCGGATTTTGCCGTTTGGCAGCGACAGTGGTTACAGGGTAAAGTTTTAGCGGCTCAATTGGCATATTGGAAGCGACAATTAGCGGCTGCTCCTCCTCTGTTAGAACTGCCCACCGATCGCCCTCGTCCTGCTATCCAAACTTTTCAAGGCAAGATAGAAAGATTTCAGCTAGATAGTAAGCTAACCCAAGAATTAAAGGCGTTAAGTCAACAGTCGGGTTGCACTTTGTTTATGACTTTGTTAGCCGCTTTTGGGGTGGTTTTATCCCGTTATAGTGGCCAGACTGATATAGTCATTGGTTCCGCGATCGCCAACCGTAATCGTCGAGAAATTGAGGGATTAATTGGCTTTTTTGTCAACACCCTGGCGTTGAGATTAGATTTATCGGAAAAACCAAGCTTTGCTGCTTTCTTAAAACAAGTACAAGCAGTGACTCAGGATGCCTATGAGCATCAAGATTTACCCTTTGAAATGTTAGTGGAAGAATTACAGCTAGAGCGCAAATTAGACCGTAATCCCCTGGTACAGGTGATGTTTGCCCTACAAAATGCGGCCAATGAAGCTTGGAATTTACCTGGTTTGACCATTGCAGAAATGTCTTGGGAACTTGAGCCTGCCCGTTTTGACCTAGAGGTTCACTTGTCAGAGGTTAACGACGGCATAGCTGGATTCTGTTGCTATAACATTGACCTATTTGATGGCCCAACGATCGCCCGTCTATTGGAACATTTTCAGAATATTCTCAGGGCAATTATTGCTAATCCTCAAGAGTCGGTGAGCTTATTACCTTTGTTGTCGGAACAGGAACAAAAGCAACTTTTAGTCAATTGGAATCAAACCCAAGCCGATTATCCCCAGGATTCCTGTATTCATCAATTATTTGAAACGCAAGTTGAACGCACTCCCGATGAGATCGCGGTGGTGTTTGAAAATCAACTATTAACCTATGCTGAGTTAAATTGTCAGGCCAATCAATTAGCCCATTACTTACAATCTTTAGGAGTGGTCGCTGATCAGCTTGTGGCGATTTGTGTTGAACGTTCTTTAGAAATGATTGTGGGACTTTTGGCCATTCTCAAAGCTGGCGGAGCCTATCTTCCCATTGACTCTGATTATCCCCAGGAACGCATTAGCTTCATGTTCCAAGACACTCAGGTTAAAATACTGTTAACTCAAGAATCTTTACTTGCTTCCCTTCCGAATCATGAGGCTATTGTCGTCTGTTTAGACAAAGATTGGGAACAAATTAATCAAGCAAGTCAGGAGAATCTTAACAGCGCGGTTTCGGCGGAAAATTTGGCTTATGTGATTTACACCTCTGGTTCTACGGGAACTCCCAAGGGTGTTGAGGTTATTCACCGTAGTGTTAATCGTCTTTTGTTTGGCATAAATTATGTTGATCTAGATGCCAACGAAACGTTTCTACAGATGGCTCCCATTGCCTTTGATGCTTCTACCTTCGAGATTTGGGGAGCTTTGTTGCATGGTGCCAGATGCGTTCTCTTCCCAGGAAATATTCCTACCGCTAAAAGTCTGAGAGATGCAATTGATAAACATGGCATTACTATTTTATGGCTGACGACCGCTTTATTTAACGCCATAATTGACGATGACTCACAAGCCCTATCAGGAATTAAGCAGCTACTAATTGGTGGGGAAGCTCTTTCGATTGCTCACGTTCAAAAAGCTCTCTTCACTCTGCCATTTACGCAGATTATTAATGGCTATGGCCCAACAGAAAGTACAACTTTTACTTGTTGTTATCCGATCCCCAAACAACTAGAAACAAAGATTAAGTCAATTCCCCTTGGGAAACCCATTGCTAATACCCAAGTTTACATCTTGGATAAGTATCTGCAACCAGTGCCAGTGGGGGTGTCAGGAGAGTTACATATTGGTGGAGCAGGATTAGCACGAGGCTACCTTAACCGCCTAGAATTGACGGCCGAGAAGTTTATTCCCAATCCTTTTGAACCCCTTAGTAAGGTAAGCAATCAACAATCAAAATTATATAAAACGGGAGATTTAGCCCGTTATTTGCCTGATGGTAAGATCGAATACTTAGGACGAATTGATAATCAAGTTAAGATTCGGGGATTCCGTATTGAATTGGGAGAAATTGAAGCCGTTTTAAGTCAATATCTCTTATTAGCTCAAAATGTCGTCGTTGCCAGGGAAGATAGTGCTGGGGATAAACGTCTCGTTGCTTACCTGGTTCCCGCCCTGCAAAATGAGGCCCTACCAGAGCAATTAGCCCAATGGCAAAGTGAATACATTAGTGATTGGCAAAGTCTCTATGAAAGAACCTATAGTCAAGGGCAAGACAGCCTAGCCGACCTAACTTTTAATATCACGGGTTGGAATAGCAGTTATACTCGCCAGCCGATTCCTGCTTCAGAAATGCGAGAGTGGGTCGAAAACACCGTCAGCCGTATTTTGGCCTTCCAACCAGAGCGAGGTTTAGAAATTGGCTGTGGTACGGGTTTATTGCTCTCCAGGGTGGCAAAGCATTGTCTCGAATATTGGGCAACGGATTATTCCCAGGTAGCGATCCAGTATGTTGAAGGGGTTTGCCGTGCTGTTGAAGGTTTAGAAAAGGTTAAGTTAGTCTGTCAAACGGCGGATAATTTTGAGGGCATTGCCCAGCATCAATTTGATACCGTCGTCTTAAATTCGATTATTCAATATTTTCCCAGTGTGGATTATTTGTTAGAGGTACTGGAGGGAGCTATCAATGTTATTAGCGAGCGCGGCCAGATTTTTGTAGGGGATGTGCGTAGTTTACCTTTATTAGAGCCATACCACGCTGCTGTCCAGTTAGCCCAAGCCTCTGACTCCAAAACCGTTGAACAATGGCAACAACAGGTGCGCCAAAGTATGGCAGGAGAAGAGGAACTGGTCATTGATCCCACTTTTTTCCTGGCTTTAAAACAACATTTTCCAAAAATTGCCTGGGTAGAAATTCAACCGAAACGGGGTCTGGCTCAAAATGAGTTAACCCAATTTCGCTATGATGTCACTCTCCATTTAGAACCTATCAATAATCAACCATTACCAATCAGCAAAGCAACGGTAATTTCCTGGTTTAATTGGCAACTTGACCAACTTTCTTTGACTCAAATTCAAGAGCAATTGTTGACCCAAAAACCTGAATTATTAGGAGTTCGCGGTATTCCTAATCAGCGAGTCGAACAGGCTCTAAAAATTTGGGAATGGGTAGAAAATGCACCTGAAGTTGAAACAGTTGAGCCACTGAAAAAACTTCTAAAACAACAAGTAGATAGTGGCATTAATCCTGAACAGGTTTGGCAATTTGCTGAATCTTTAGGTTACACCGCTCACCTCAGTTGGTGGGAAAGTAGTCAAGACGGTTCCTTTGATGTTATTTTTCAGCGTAATTTAGCGTCAGAAGCGGAGGAAGTGTCAAAAGATTGGACAGTTTCAAAGCTTGCTTTTTGGGATGACAAAGCCATTAAAACAAAACCCTGGAATGATTACACCAATAATCCTCTACGCGGTAAGTTAGTCCAAAAATTAGTTCCTAAAGTACGGGAATTTCTGCAACAAAAGCTACCCAGTTATATGGTTCCCCAGGCGTTTGTTCTGCTTGATTCTCTTCCTTTAACTCCCAATGGTAAGGTGGATCGTAAGGCATTACCTTCTCCTGACACGGCGACCCGTAATCTGGCTAATAGTTTTGTTTTACCCCGAAACCCCATTGAAGCTCAACTAACTCACATTTGGAGTGAAGTTTTAGGATTGGAACGCATTGGCGTTAAGGATAACTTTTTTGAATTGGGCGGTCATTCTCTATTGGCTACTCAGGTGTTATCGCGGATTAATTCAGCTTTTGAACTTGATCTTTCGGTACAAATTATGTTTGAATCGCCGACGATCGCGGGCATTGCGGGTTATATTCAAGCGGTGGATTGGGTCGCCCAGGATCAAGCCGATAGCTCGTTAAATAATGAAAATACTGAGGTAGTGGAGTTCTAAATTATGACGAAAACGATTGTTGAATTTGTCTGTCATCTGAGCAGTTTAGGCATTACTTTAGAAGCTGATGAAAATCGCCTACGCTGTCAGGCCCCTGAAGGGATTTTAACTCCTGCCCTCCGTCAAGAAATTGGCGATCGCAAACCTGAATTACTACAATTTTTACAACAGGCTAAACAGTCTAAAACAGCCTATCAGTTGCCCATTCAACCTGTCGCTAGGGACGGCCATTTACCTCTCTCTTTTGCTCAACAACGTTTATGGTTTTTACACCATCTTTCCCCTGATAGTCGTTCCTACAATGCCCTGGAAATATTACAAATTCAGGGGCCTCTCAATCTAACGGTGTTAGAGCAGAGTTTGGGGGAATTAATTAACCGCCATGAAATTTTTAGGACAACATTTCCCACTGTTTCAGGAGAACCTATTCAGGCGATCGCAGCTCCTGGTTCTTTTCGTTTAAAAGTTGATAATTATCAAGATTTATCCCCCAATCAACAATCAGCCAAAATTCAACAAGTAGCAGAATTGGAAGCAGAACAAGCTTTTGATTTAACGATGGGGCCACTCATCCAGTTTAGATTATTGCAATTGAGTCCCCAGAAGTCGGTGCTGCTGTTAAAAATGCACCATATTATCTATGACGGTTGGTCTTTTGGCATTTTAATTCGGGAGTTATCGGCTCTATACGAAGCATTTTTAAAGAACTTAGCAAATCCTCTGCCTGCGTTGTCTATTCAGTATGCAGATTTTGCGGTTTGGCAACGTCAATATCTCTCAGGTGAGGTCTTAGATAAACAACTTAATTATTGGCAAGAACAGTTAGCAACAGTAACTCCAGTCCTCGCTTTGCCAACGGATCGGCCTCGTCCTGCGGTGCAAAGTTTTCGGGGTGGAGTTGAACATTTTCAACTGGATCAAAACGTCACTCAAGGTCTCAAACAGTTAAGTCAAGAACGTGGTGCGACCCTATTTATGACGTTGTTAGCTGCTTTTGGAGTCTTATTATCTCGTTATAGTCATCAATCCGATCTGCTGGTGGGTTCGCCGATCGCTAACCGTAATCAAGCAGCGATCGAACCCCTAATTGGTTTTTTTGCTAACACTTTGGCCCTAAGAATTAACTTATCTGAAAATCCTAATTTTTTAGAATTATTAGAACAAGTTAAACAAACAACGTTAGCAGGTTATGCTCACCAAGACCTCCCCTTCGAGATGTTAGTAGAAAAGCTACAACCTGACCGTGATTTGAGCAGAAATCCCCTGGTACAAGTAATATTTGCCCTACAAAATGTGTCTCAAGATGCATGGAATCTGTCAGGTTTAAGCATTGAAAGTTTACCATTATTAGTAGAAGAAACTGTCAGATGTGATCTGGAAGTACACTGCTGGGAAACTTCAGAAGGCTTGGCAATGGACTGGGTTTATAGCACAGACTTATTTGATAGCTCAACCATTGAACGAATGAACGGTCATTTTATGACTTTACTTGAGGGGATTATTGCTAATCCATGCGAGCGAGTTTCTCAATTACCTTTATTAACTAAATCTGAGCAACAACAGTTATTAATTGACTGGAATAATACCCAGGTTGACTATCCTCAAGATAAGTGTATTCATCAGTTATTTGAGGAGCAAGTTGAACGCACTCCTGATGCTGTAGCCGTTGTCTTTGAAAACCAACAGCTAACATATACTGAGTTAAATTGTCACGCTAATCAGTTAGCCCATTATTTACAAACTTTAGGAGTCGGGCCAGAGGTCTTAGTCGGTATTTCGGTAGAACGTTCTTTAGAAATGATCGTCGGCTTATTAGGCATTCTCAAGGCGGGGGGAGCTTATGTCCCTCTTGATCCAGACTATCCCACTGAACGTCTTCAGTTTATGTTAGAAGATTGTGAAGCAACGGTTTTACTAACCCAGAGTAACCTTAAAGATAAATTGCCTTTAGATCAGGTGCTTCAATCTGATAAAGTTTTGTATTTAGATAAAGATAAATTTGCCCAATACCCTATTTATAATCCCACTGTTCAAAATAAGCCAAATAATTTAACTTATGTGATTTATACTTCGGGTTCAACAGGACAACCAAAAGGAGTAATGATTGAACATCAATCCCTCGTTAATCTTAGCTTAAGTTGGGGCAAACTGTTTCACGTTAAACCGCAAAGTCGTTTACTTCAATTTGGGTCTTTTAGCTTTGATTTATCCATTGGTGAAATCGCCACGAGTCTAAGTCATGGTGCTTGTTTATACTTAGCAAAAAAAGAAACATTACTACCCACTCAAACCTTAGTAGATTTTCTAGAAACGAACAAAATAACCCATAGCTTTTTATCGCCTTCAGCCTTATCTGTTTTACCTCAAGCCAACCTATCCCATTTAGAAAATATGACGGTTGGGGGTGAAGCTTGTTCTATTAATGTGATAGAAAAATGGGCAAATCAAAGACGTTTATTCAACTGCTATGGCCCGACAGAAGCGACAGTAACAGCTACACTTTCTCTTTGTCAAGCAAATGGTCAAAAACCCAATATTGGTAAACCATTAGATAATATTCGGGTCTATATTTTAGATGAGAATCAGCAAATCTTACCCACAGGAATACCAGGAGAATTATGTATTGCAGGAGTCTGTTTAGCGAGGGGGTACTTGAATCGTCCAGACTTAACGGCTGAGAAATTTATTGAAGTTAATCTCTTGGGAAGAACCGAACGAATTTACAAAACAGGAGACTTAGCGACATGGCAAACTGATGGCAATATTGAGTATCTGGGACGCATTGATAATCAAGTCAAAGTTCGCGGTTTTCGGATTGAATTAGGGGAAATTGAAGCGGTTCTTAGTCAGTGTTCAGATGTTCAAACTACTGCTGTAATTGTTCGGGAAGATACTCCAGGCGATCAACGCTTAGTTGCCTACGTTGTTCTTACTCCCAATTCCCAGACAACCAGTGGTGAACTCCGTCAATTCTTGGCTAATCAATTACCTGCCTATCTCGTTCCCAATACCTTTGTCATTTTAGACTGTTTGCCGTTAACTCCTAATGGCAAATGCGATCGCCGTTCCCTACCTGTACCTGATGATCAAGCCAGAAAAAATATTCAAAAAATTGCTCCTCGTAATTTATTAGAATCACAATTAACCCAAATCTGGTCAGAGGTTTTAGGAATCAGTGATCTTGGTGTTGAGGAAAACTTTTTTGAATTGGGGGGTCATTCTTTATTAGCGGTTCGTCTAATCAGTTGCATTGAACAAAAGTTGGGCAAAAATTTACCTTTAACCAGTCTTTTTCAAAATGGAACGATAGCAAGTCTAGCCCAATTAATAGCTCAGGAAACGACTCAGCTAACCTATTCACCCTTGATCCCCATTCAATCTCAAGGCAATAAAGCACCATTTTTCGCCGTTCATCCCATTGGCGGTAATGTACTTTGTTATGCCGATTTAGCTCGTTATCTAGGAACAGAGCAGCCTTTCTATGGACTGCAAGCATTGGGACTAAATGCAACTGAAAAACCTCTAAGCTCGATTGAAGAGATGGCGACGATTTATATTAAAGCAATACAAACTATTCAAGCCTCTGGCCCCTATTCTTTAGGAGGCTGGTCAATGGGAGGAGTGATAGCTTTTGAAATCGCCCAACAATTATCGGAGCAAGGGCAAACAGTGGCTTTATTGACTTTAATAGATAGCTATTCTCCTATTTTGCTTAATTCAGTTAATACTCAGGAAAATTCCTCCGAATTACTTCCAGAAGACCTTAATGAAAGTCTCAATCTTACCTATGCTTTTGTGAGGGATTTAACAAGTATGTTTAATCAGGAAATTCCTTTCTCTGAGTCCGAAATTTCCCATCTGACATCGGAAGATTTACTGACTCATTTCTTGGCTTGGAGCAAACAGACTAACATTTTACCGCCAGAATTGGGAGAGCAACAAATTACAACCTGGTTTACAATTTTTCAGGCTAACCGACAAGCTCTTTTCAACTATTTACCTAAAGCTTACCCAGGCAAAACCATTTTCTTCGGTGCCGAGGATAGTTCTCTTAAAAACCCTGGTTGGCATGAGACAATTAACGACTTGGAATGCCAATGGATTAGTGGAGATCACTACAGTTTGATTAAAAACCCAATCCTTGCTGAAAAATTGAATAGCTACTTACAGCAAGTTACGTTGTGATGACGGACAAATCTTTGGTAGGGACAGAATATATTATGTTCTTACCCTGTACGGGATTTAACGACAGAATATTGTAACTTAAAATTTTCAGAAAATACCTGATTATCCTTTAAAATAATCTATAGAATCGTGTAACAGAACAAACATGACAACCCAAGCAGCTTCTAGTCCCAATGCACTTGCTTCTTTTAATCAGTTTTTAAGAGATGTAAAGGCGATCGCCCAACCCTATTGGTATCCCACTGTATCGAATAAAAGAAGCTTTTCTGAGGTGATTCGTTCCTGGGGAATGCTATCACTGCTCATCTTTTTAATTGTGGGATTAGTCGGAGTAACGGCTTTTAATAGTTTTGTTAATCGTCGTTTAATTGATGTCATTATTCAAGAGAAAGATGCTTCTCAATTTGCTAGTACATTAATCGTCTATGCGATCGGATTGATTTGTGTAACGCTGCTGGCAGGTTTTACCAAAGACATTCGTAAAAAAATTGCCTTGGATTGGTATCAATGGCTAAATACCCAGATTTTAGAGAAATATTTTAGTAATCGTGCCTATTATAAAATCAACTTTCAATCTGACATTGATAACCCCGATCAACGTCTAGCCCAGGAAATTGAACCGATCGCCACTAACGCCATTAGTTTCTCCGCGACTTTCCTAGAAAAAAGCCTGGAAATGCTAACTTTTTTAGCGGTGGTCTGGTCAATTTCCCGACAGATTGCTATTCCTTTACTATTTTATACTATTATTGGAAACTTTATTGCCGCCTATCTAAATCAAGAATTAAGTAAGATTAATCAAGAGCAACTGGAATCAAAAGCGGATTACAACTACGCCTTAACCCATGTTCGGACTCATGCGGAATCTATCGCTTTTTTCCGAGGAGAAAAAGAAGAACTAAATATTATTCAGAGACGCTTTAAAGAAGTCGTAAATGATACGAAAAACAAAATTAATTGGGAAAAGGGCAACGAAATTTTTAGTCGGGGCTATCGTTCCGTCATTCAATTTTTTCCCTTCTTAGTGCTTGGGCCTTTATATATCAAAGGTGAAATTGATTATGGGCAAGTCGAGCAAGCTTCATTAGCTAGTTTTATGTTTGCATCGGCCCTAGGAGAACTGATCACAGAATTTGGGACTTCGGGACGGTTTTCGAGTTATGTAGAACGTTTAAATGAATTCTCAAATGCCTTGGAAACTGTTACTAAACAACCCGATAATACCAACACAATTACAACGATAGAAGAAAATCATTTTGCCTTTGAACACGTTACCTTAGAAACCCCTAACTATGAACAGGTCATTGTTGAGGATTTATCTCTTACTGTTGAAAAGGGTGAGGGCTTACTAATTGTTGGCCCCAGTGGTCGGGGCAAAAGTTCTTTGTTACGGGCGATCGCGGGTTTATGGAATGCTGGCACTGGGCGTTTAGTGCGACCTCCCCTGGAAGAAATTCTCTTTTTACCCCAACGTCCCTACATTATTTTGGGAACCTTACGCGAACAATTGTTGTATCCTCTAACCAATCGTGAGATGAGCAATACCGAACTTCAAGAAGTATTACAACAGGTCAATTTACAAAATGTGCTAAATCGGGTAGATGATTTTGACTCTGAAAAACCCTGGGAAAACATTCTTTCGCTCGGTGAACAACAACGCCTAGCTTTTGCCCGACTATTAGTTAATCCTCCCAGTTTTACCATTTTAGATGAGGCGACCAGTGCCTTAGATTTAACCAACGAGGGGATTTTATATGAGCAATTAAAAACTCGCAATACAACCTTTATTAGTGTGGGCCACCGAGAAAGTCTATTTAATTACCATCAATGGGTTTTGGAACTTTCTGCTGACTCTAGTTGGCAACTTTTAACCGTTCAAGATTATCGCCTTAAAAAAGCACGAGAAATGTTTACTGATGCCCCTAATAACAATTCAACACCCAATATTACTATCAATAATGAATCGGAACCAGAAACAATCCATCCTCCCGAAGGATTCTCTCATCAGGAAATGAAACTATTAACAGACCTATCACTCTCTAGCATTCGTAGCAAAGCCAGTCGAGGGAATGTGATTACAGCCAAAGATGGTTTTACCTACCGTTATGACAAAAATCCTCAAATATTAAAGTGGCTCAAAACCTCACCTTAAATGACTCTAACGAAGGGGCGATCGCGGCTCACGGGAAGATTTTCCTGGGTGATATCCGTAGTCTGCCCTTACTAGAGCCATACGGGTATCCACCGAGATAGGCGTAGAAATAGCGAAGCTGACACGAACCGCAAAGTAGCAAGTTAAACCCCTTCTGTGTAAAAGTTACAGTGATTAGTTGCAATAAAACTTTACATCATGTCCTATTTGGCGCGGATCTCGGCTTTACCCCGTTAACCTATAGGCTACTGTTGTCAGATGGCAAAGGTTCCAGGGGTGGGTTGTGAAGTAATACAGTTTTCTGGACAATTCGAGGGAATATCAGGGTTTTGATTTTTAGCTCGGATAACGTGAGATTTTCCTAAAGCAGTTTTGCGGTCAGTGTCATAATTTAAGCCATTATGTCGGGCTTCTAAATCAACATAATTGGCTTCTACAGTTGCGTTAGTTGGGTTCCGATGATCAGGTGATAGGTAGAATATTCTGGCTTTATTCTCCTTATCATCGGGGTCAATTCCAAAGGTTTCTAAATTAGCCAAACCAGAATCAAACGATTTTCCGTGACCCGTTGCAGTTGTGTCTAAAGTAAATTTAAAACCCTTCTCGCACGCTTCACCATAGCAAGCCAACCTTTCCCCATTATTAAAAATGATTTTAGGGCATCCCATCTGTTGCCATTCGTCAACTGTTGGCAATTGTCCAGGGGTGTAAGGTAGTGAGATTAATTTCTGAGGTTTCCATAGTACAATCGCGCTACATTCTGTTTTTTCTTCTGGGATTGTAACGGGTTTGGCTTCGGGGTTTTGTTCGGGAGTAACGGGTTTATTTTTCTGGTTTACCCGACTGTAAAAACGTTTAACAATCCGTGCTAAATCGTTTTGTAATTCAGGTAATTTAAAGCGATTAAACCATTGTTCCTCACTCAATTCTCCCTGATCAATAACCTGATTATCCCATTCTATATAAGAGATAATCCGAGCATTATTAAACGTTTCTGTGTCGATTTCGTCAATATCAACTTTATCTGATTTTGGTCTATCACCTTGTCCCCAATCTCTTATATAAAGGGTAACTCCGAGCTTTTTAAGGAATAGATACAATTCCCGATAAGCACCCATTACATGATGATTAGCTTTGCATCCAGTGTCAGGGTTTAAGATGTATAAATCAAAGTTTTTGGAATCAACAATAGCTTTAAATTCCTTCTTGGAGCCATGCCAATTAACACCCCCTGCACCCAACACATTAATATTGTGTAAATGCGCTGCGGGTAAGGGTTTTAATGTTCCCTCTATAATGTTTAAATCCGGGGAACTATTTAATTTTAAAAACTGTAATGGTAGTTCACCGGACACGCGGCGATCGCTACTTCCCCAAAGCCATTGATATTTTGGCTCCCGATCATCCCTAGCAAGCTGAAAGCCAATGATTAATCCTTTGATATTCCGAATAGGAATCAGAATTCCTGATCCGCTATTGGCTAGAGTTCCCTTGTCTCCCATCCCAGGGAAGTTAGGACTAATCGAGATCAGATTAAATTCTTGATAGCGGTCAACCGACTTAAACCCACGCTGATCAATTTGTTCATCAGTTAAGCCGCGACCGTGCAACTGTTCCCGATGTTTGGCACTCAATCCCAACTGTTTCAGGATTTTTCTGGCTTCTCTGTCTAATTGCTCATCTGTCAACGGGGTAATGTTTGAAGGTTTGGCGGCTTTGGGTTGCTGTTCCGGTCTGTATTCTTGACGCTCCCCCGAATAATCCCCGAATAATCCCCCCATACCTCCCCTGAGAGGTTTGAGATATTTCCATCCGGGTATGCTCCAATTGCTATCACCCCGTAGGCACATTATTAAATTATCTGAAATCTTGCAACCGTGCGTTTTTTCACAGATTGGGCATGGGTTACGCTTGCTTGAGGCGATGGCGTAGCCGCCGCCTTGCGGCATCGCCTTTCCTTTTAATGTGGTGTCGGTGGTAATCATGCCGCACCCCCTTGAATCGTTGAGAGGTGCTGATTATTGCAATCTATATAAATCCGTGTAACAGTTCTGATGAATATGTGACAGTTCTTAGGATTCCCCCCATTAACAGCCTCAATCATGTATTTAGTCCTCCGATGCCGACCTAACCCATTTCAAATCAGATTCCAGTACCCGTGATTCAGGGTATGGCTATCTATCAGTACCTCAACAATTTGGACGGCCGTTGAGATAGCCCAATTCCCTAATTCCATATTGAAGTGAATAATCTGGATAGTTTTTTTCAGGAATTTCTTGAGGTGTTTCTTGAGGTTTCGGTGTGCAATTCAGATAATTAGCTAAGAATCCTCAGTAATGGGATTGCAAATTGAAGCAACAAACAAAACTGATTTAGCGATCCGCCAGAAATCCCCTAGCCCCCAAGTTAGGGGGTTTTTATGAATGTTTCCCTTTAACAATTAGTCCAGACATATTGATTGATTTGCTATTCCTGTTATTCGTTATGTTATCCGTTATGTTATCCGTTATGTTATCCGTTATGTTATCTGTTATTTGTTATGTTATCCGTTATGTTATCCGTTATGTTATTCATTACCTCAACGGGTCAATAAAAAACTAGACTGTAAGAAGTGCTTGAGGGGGAACATCAATAAATATCAAAGCCTTAATAAAAATTAATAAATCAGTCTATGAGTTTAAATCGTTATCCTGAAAACTGGACGGAACTAGCTTTGGCGGTTAAGGAAGCGGCGAATTGGCAATGTCAACGATGTGGTCGTTTATGTCTAAAACCTGGAGAAGCTTTACCTCATACCCTAAAACGCCGAGCTTATGTGTTGCAAGTCCATCATTGGAATTGTGACCCTGGGGATAATCGTTTAGAAAATTTAGTGGCTTTGTGTACCAGTTGCCATCTGGCTTGTCATTGTCGCAGTCGAGGAAATATCTCGCCTGGGCAGTTATTCCTTGACTTAAAACTCTAAGGAAAAACCGCCTGTGGAGAACAAAAAACCTAGCTAAGTACCAGAATAAGAGAAACCTCACTTATAAGTTTAATTAAAGTTTGGTACAGTAATTGTCAATTAACCCTTAGACTGAAGTTTGAAAAGCAACTGAAAACGTTTAATGGCTTAAAGGATGTCTAAGGTCTATGTAAGGGCTAGAATCCGTGTCTCTTTGTATCAACGGTTACATCTGTTTAATTACGAAAAACGCAATGATTACCCTTAATACTATCCTTGAAGAATTTAGAGAAACCGCCACATCACCGCGAGACTTGGGCGATAAGTTTGAACGCTTAACGGTTCAGTATCTTGAAACAGATCCCTTATATAAAGAGCATTTTAGTAAAGTTTGGCTGTGGATGGATTTCCCCAAACGGAACAACGCACCGGATACAGGGATTGATTTAGTAGCAGAAGAACGTGATACGGGGGATTATTGTGCGATTCAGTGTAAATGTTATGGCCCTAACCACATTTTACAAAAACCTGATATTGATTCATTTTTCACCGCGTCAGGTACAGATTTATTTAAGAAAAGGATAATTGTCTCGACTACCGATAAATGGAGCAAACACGCGGAAGATACCTTAAATAATCAACAAATTCCTGTTACTCGTTTAACATTACATGATTTAGCTAATAGTCCTATTGACTGGAGTAATTTTAGTCTCAAGAAACCTCAATTAAAACTTAAACCGAAAAAACAAATTAGACCGCACCAACAAACAGCTTTAGACAAGGTAATGGCTGGTTTTGTTGAAGCTGATAGAGGTAAGCTAATTATGGCTTGCGGTACTGGTAAAACCTTTACATCTCTGAAAATAGCAGAACAATTCGCTACAAATAAAAAATCTTTAATTTTATTCTTAGTCCCTTCAATTTCCTTATTATCTCAAACCCTTAGAGAATGGACAGCAGAAAGTGATATTAATTTCCATAGCATAGCAGTTTGTTCAGATACCAAAGTTGGGAAAAGAAAACGTGATGATGATGATGACTCAGATATAACGGTTAGTGATTTAGCTTTTCCCCCAACAACTAACGCCCAAGAAATTATCAAGAGTTATCGGGCTTCTCATGGGAAAACTTTAACTGTTATTTTTTCTACCTATCAATCAATACAAGCGATTGCAGATGCTCAAATCAAAGGCTTACCTGAGTTTGATTTAATTATCTGTGATGAAGCACATCGGACTACAGGCGTGACGATTTCGGGAAAAGATACATCCCATTTTGTTAAGGTACATGACCAGAATTTTCTTAAAGGGAAAAAGCGTCTTTATATGACAGCAACTCCTAAAATATTTAGTGATGATACCAAAGTTCAGGCGCAGGAAAATGATGCTTCTCTTTGTTCAATGGATGATGTTGATCTTTATGGTAAAGAATTTCATCGTTTAGGTTTTGGCGAAGCGGTAGGGAATGACTTATTAGCAGACTATAAAGTAATGGTTTTGGCTGTTGATGAAAAATATGTTAGTGCTACCTTCCAAAGACAGTTAGCGGACGCTGATAATGAGTTAAATTTAGAAGATGCGGTGAAAATTACAGGCTGTTGGAATGTTTTATCAAAACGGATGGGAACTGACCCCGAAGACATAGAAGTAGAAGAAGATACAAACCCCATGAAACGGGCTGTAGCCTTCTCCCGTAGTATTAAAGATTCTAAGAAAAATGTTAATTTATTCACTCAAATTGTTAATCAATATAAAAATTTAAACCCAGATGATGAGAATTTATTATATTGTGAAGTAGACCACGTTGACGGAAATCAGAATGCTTTAGAAAGAGCCTCTAAAATAGAATGGTTAAAAGCCGATACTTCAGAGAATGGTAATATTTGTCGAATTTTATCAAATGCCCGTTGTTTATCTGAAGGGGTTGACGTTCCAGCTTTAGATGCTGTTATATTCCTCACGCCCCGTAATTCCGTTGTTGACGTGGTGCAATCCGTTGGTCGAGTCATGCGTAAAGCTGCGGGGAAAAAATACGGTTATATCATTCTCCCTGTGGGAGTTCCGGCGGGTATATCCCCAGATGTCGCTTTAAAGGATAATCAGAAATATAAGGTTATTTGGCAAGTCTTACAGGCTTTAAGAGCGCATGACGATAGATTTAATGCAACTATTAATAAAATTGAGTTAAATAAGCAAAGACCTCCTAAAATTAATGTTATTGGTGTTGGAGGTAATCAAGGTGGTGAAAGCACTGGAGAAGGTGTCAGAAAGCCAACTGATGACACCTATCAGCAATTAGAGTTCAATTTCTCCATTGAAGAATGGCGAGACGCGATTTATGCCAAGATTGTTGTTAAATGTGGCGATAGACGTTATTGGGAAGATTGGGCTAAGGATGTGGCAGTTATTGCAGAGCGACATACCACCCGAATTAAGGCTTTATTAGAAAATTCAGAATCCAACGCTAAACAGGCTTTTGATGAGTTTCTAAAAGGTTTACATAATAACCTCAATCCTAATGTAACTCCAGATGAAGCGATTGAAATGTTATCGCAACATCTAATCACTAAACCTGTTTTTGATGCCTTGTTTGAGGGTTATGAGTTTACTAAATCTAACCCCGTATCTCAGACGATGCAAAAGATGTTAGATGTCTTAGAAGGTCAATCTTTAGAAAAGGAAGTTAGAACTTTAGAAAAGTTTTATCAAAGTGTTAGAGATAGGGCTTCAGGGATTGATAACGCTGAAGGGAAACAGCGCATAATTATCGAATTATATGATAAATTTTTCCGTGCAGCCTTCCCTAGATTAGTCGAAAAATTAGGGATTGTTTATACTCCAGTGGAAGTCGTTGATTTCATTATTAAAAGTGCGGATTTTGCCCTAAAACAAGAGTTTGGAGTCGGATTAACTGATGAGGGTGTTCATATCCTTGACCCCTTTACAGGTACGGGGACTTTTATGGTTAGACTGTTACAAAGCGGGTTGATTAAACCTGAAGATTTACAACGGAAATTTACCTCAGAATTACACGCGAATGAGATTGTTTTATTAGCTTATTATATCGCGGCGATTAATATTGAGGAAACTTATCATTATTTATCTGGTAATCCCTATCAACCTTTTAATGGCATTGTGCTGACTGATACTTTCCAAATGTTTGAAAATGAAGGTTATTTACTAGAGAGAATATTCCCTGAAAATAATCAACGGGTTGTTAATCAAAAAGGACAAGATATTACTGTTATTATTGGTAATCCGCCTTATTCTGCTGGTCAAAAAAGCGAGAATGATGGTAATAAAAATCTAAAATATGAACATTTAGATGAAAAGATTAGAAACAGTTATGCTAAATATTCCACTGCTACTTTAAGAAGTAAACTTTATGATTCTTATATTCGCGGTTTTAAATGGGCAAGTGATAGAATTAAAAATGAAGGTATAGTTTGTTTTGTAACTAATAGTTCATTTATTTATAAAGGTTTTGCTGATGGATTAAGAAAATGCTTAGTTGATGAATTTACGAGCGTTTACTGTTTAAATCTGCGAGGTGATATGAGGGTTGGTAATTGGAAAGAAGAAGGAGGTCAAATTTTTGGTGCTGGTAGTCAAGCGGGTATTGCTATTATTATCTTAATCAAAAATCCCAATAAAAAGCTAAAGAATAAAGTATTTTATTATGATATTGGTGATTACTTAACCCGTGAACAGAAATTAGCTAATATTAAAAAATTTGGGAATATTTCTACTATTGAATGGCAAGAAATCACCCCTAATGATAGTTATGACTGGATTAATCAACGTAATGATGTCTTTGAAAGTTTTATGTCATTAGGTGATAAAAAAGATAAATCAAGTAAAACTATTTTTGATGTGTATTCAGGTGGCATAGTAACCAACCGAGACGCTTGGTGCTACAACTTCTCTCACGACACAGTTGCTGCCAATATGAGTAGGATGATTGACTTTTATAATGAACAGGTCGAAGCATATCAAAGCTCAAAGGAAAAGTCTAGCGTTGAAAAATTTATCAATACCGATCCGAAGAAGATTAGCTGGACAAGAGCGATTAAACAAGGCTTAGGGCGAGGCAAATTTGGCAAGTTTGAGACTGAACATATTGCTAAGAGTACATATCGCCCTTTTTGTAAACAATCATTATACTTTGATAGACAGTTCAACGAGTGTGTTTACCAAATGCCTAAAATTTTTCCCAATCAAAATTTGGAAAATTTAGCAATTTGTGTACCGGGAGTTGGTGCAAGACGTGATTTTTCAACTTTTATTTCAAATACTTTATTAGATTTGAATATTTTTGAATCAGGTAGTCAATGCTTCCCCCTATACACCCAGGGCTGTTTCATGTTTGAAAATTATAGCCTACTTTTGGGTCATAATTCTCAAACATGATAGCTATTTTCCGAATAATTAATATTTCATATAATTGCTATATTAATATTAATTATAGGAGGTATTATCTAAGCAGCATAAATATTCTTATTCCCTATGGAGTAAGACTTACATTCCCGATTTTTATCTATTTTTCCTAAATTAATCGCTCTATTTTTTCATTTTTAACTTTGGGATTAAGAGATAGCCAGTAATTTCTCCCAATGATTTCCTAACCACCTTCTTCCCTCTGTTATTGACAAAAATCCTAAACCTCTGAAAATATTCAATCCTAGGGTGTTGAGCAGTGCCCAATTAGTCGCGGCTTGTACTTGATGAATTTTCATACTATCCTCTTTAAATAACACATCTTTTACCCAATGAACTTGATTCTCAATCCCCCAATGCCCTTTAATTTTTTTGGAAAAAAAATCCGCCTTTTCCCAGATACTACTTATATAATAAACCGTTTCTCTATAAGGCTTTTTTCCTCTGTATCCCCACCTTTCTACCTGAATTATACTTTGAATATGTTCCCAAGGGCTTTCAATTTTTATCGAATTTTTAAACACTGATACCCGACGAGTTATTTCTCGTCCATGACCCCTCTCTTTTTGAGTATCTATACTTTCAGCTTTCGTCGTTTTTGTAATTTTTTCAATTTGATTATACAGTTTGATTTGATTCTTTTTAACCGCGATTAAATAATCGTTTTCACTCTCGATAATCTTTCGGACTGTGGTGACATTACAATGTAACGCATCCGCAGTTATTAACTTTCCTTTTAGACCACATTCTTCTATTATCCCTTGGGCTACAGCTTGTTCTGAACCGGTTTTACTCTCGAACTTTTCCGTCGCTAATACTAATCCGGTTTCTTGACTAAATAGAGATACCATTATTACCATGTTTTGCTGCTGATTGCCTGGGTCTTTTACCGTACTTCTTAAACTTTTTCCATCTATTGCTAATCCCTCTATTCCCTTTAATTTAGGAGAATTCTCTCTTGACCATTCTTTTACTATTTTGCTTAAATCCTTCTCGTCTACTCCTCTCATCACCCTCCTTATTGTTGAATAAGATGGCATTCCTTGGCTATAGATATTGAATGTTCTTTTCAGGATAACTTCGTTGGCTTTGACAAAATATTCCATCTCTCGATATCCTTGATGCCCTAACATCACCCCTAAAACTACTACTAATAGCACTTCCCATAAACTATACCTTTTTCCCTGATTTTTTCGGAAATCCTTGACTTCTTTTAAATTTTCTATTAAACTTGTTAGCATCTTTATTTTAGAAAAAAATGGTGATCGCTCTCCATTTTATCAGGTGGCGATCGCTCTTTCTTTACTCTTTTTCACCTGACTTTGAAACAGCCCTGCCTATACACCTACGAAAAACAAAGTGATTTAGGCGAACTTTTTTCGACAGCTAACACGGGAGAATATGTCAGAAAAGAGAATATTCCTGATAGCATCTTAAAAGAATATCAGAAAGTTTATCAAGACAAAACCATCACCAAAGAGGATATATTTTATTACGTTTATGGAGTGCTACATTCCCCAGAATATAAACAGCGTTTTGCCTCGGATTTAAAGAAAATGTTACCCCGTATTCCCTACTGTGAGGACTTCTGGGCATTTAGTAAAGCGGGACGAGAATTAGCATATTGGCATTTAAACTATGAAACCATCGAGCCTTATGAGGTGAAAGAATGGAAAAAAGAATTATATTTAGATGCTGAGGATTACCGAGTCGAAAAAATGGTATTTGGTAAGAATAAAGACGGTGTGGATAAAACTACAATTATCTACAATAGTAAACTTACTTTATCGCAAATTCCCTTAGAAACTTATGATTATATAGTTAATGGTAAATCCGCTTTAGATTGGGTAATGGAGAGATACAAATTTACCAAAGATAAAGATAGCGATATAACCAATAATCCTAACGACTGGTCAGATGATCCGCGTTATATAGTAGATTTAGTGAAAAGGATTGTCAGGGTAAGTTTAGAAACTGTGAAAATAGTTAAAAGTTTACCAGCGTTGAATGAAAAAGTTGTGAAGTAAGCCAAGATTCGTGTAAAACCGTGCAACATAACCCGCTAAATCTTTACACACAAGGATTACAGCTTAATTTGTCCCCTGGTAGCAGTCCTGTACTTATCCAGCGTTCTCAATGGGGTGTCTATAGGCTGTATATATGAAGAATTGATACATTGACAACAGCTTGGTAAAATAAAACATATTATATAATTGTTTTTGATCCAGATAAAAAATAAAGGGTTTAATTATATGGTTAACGTTTTAATTATTGGTGGCTCTACATCAAATGAGAGTGATACCGAAAAACTGGCTGAGATATTAACAACTAATTCCTTTTTTGATGACTGGGCAATTGTTATTGTTATTCATAATTTGTACCCATTGGTTCCAAATAGACAGTCTAATCACCAAAATCAAGGAATACGTGAGATTTTTGGTGTAAAAGATAATCTAATAACTTTGGAAAATTTTAATCCAGGAGAACTACTTCAGAATAATTGTATTTATATATTAGGAAGTAGTGACTTATCCCACCCTAATGATTCTGTTGAGTTTGAAGTTTATGAGGAAAATGGAGGTATATTTATAACAGTAGAAAACGTCAATCAAATTTCTTTAGAAAGTTTAAATGATTCAGAAAATGAGCAAGAACCTGAAGAGGATTTAGAGGAAAATTGGGTAACAGATTTTCCTGAGATTAATGACTTTATTCATAAATTTTTAGAGATTGAGAACATTAAAAAAATCAAATTAGCGGGGGTTATTCTGGCTGGATTAGGTAATGATGGGGCAGAAGGCTTATTAAGGATTAAACAAGAAGGAGGAAAAACCGCAGTACAAAATCCTGAAGACTGTCAAAGACCTGGTAGGGGGAATGGTGTTAACCGAGAAATGCCTGAAGCAGCATTAGAACGATTAAATAGATTCAACGAAGAAAACAACCAAAATTTAGCGCAGCATGATTTAATAACATTAAGAACGCAAGGAACGGAAGAAATTCCTACATTTGTAGAATGGTTTTCAAGTCTTAATTTCAACACATAAAAAGTATTGGAATTTTATATTTTTATTTATTTTAGTTGCTCTCTACATTTTTAAAATCACAGGAGGGATTGTAAAAAGTTAGAGGTATAGCAAAAGCTGGTTTCCGCTTGACGGCAACTGGCTTTTCACTAAGGGTGTCTACCAATCACTAGACAGGTGTAAACTACAAAATAGACACTGTAAATTTACACCCTGGTAGACAGATGAAAATTAAGGAACTACAGGAACGCTACGGGCTGAAAACACGGCAATCAATCTATGATTGGATTAAAGCTGGAAAGCTTACGCTACCGAAAGATGATCGGGGTCACGCCTACGCTACACCGGAACAGATTGAGGTTTTAGATCAGTTGTTTGAACATCTAAAACAAGGGGGAACATTAGGCAGTTTTACCCCTGTGTCTAGTCCTGAAATTTACACCACGGCAGACAGTCAGATAGACACCTCGGAACCCTCTACTGTCTACTCAGCAATAGACACTGTAAATTCAACAGAAGACAGTCCGATGGTCATGTTAGAGCGTTTGGTGGGAGTTATAGTCTCCAACATTCAACCCCGTTCCCCCCTATGGTTTCATGATGAACTGGAGAAAGCGGCTAAACAAGGCTGGATTCTGTCTAGTTCCGAGGTTGAGGCATTAATTGGAATTAAACCCAAAGGCGAAATATTCCACCGGGGCGGGTGGGAGTTTGTCAGAGCGGGTAAGATTGGCAATCAGGGAGCATGGAAGGTCAACAAATTAGAACTTTAAAAACAATGAAATTATTTTTAGGTTTACTGCCATTGAATTTTACTCCCCCAACTTTCTGAAGTTTTGAGGGAGTAAACCAATTTAGCCACGTTCCGAGCGCCTAGCTAAGAAGCTGTTGCCACTTCTCTAGCATCACGATGGGCTAAGGCCAGTTCTCGGAATGTGGGGTTATCTAGCTTTTTAATCGGGGTAATTTGCCAACAATTCCCACGATATTCAAGCCCTGCAACTAAAGCCTGATTGTCAACGGAGTAAACATAGCTAGTTTTCATTCCTTCAGTGGGTGCGGGTTCATCCAGTCTTGTGTTTAAAAAGCTAGATAAGGCGGTTAATGTCAACAAATCATCAGTAGTTACTCGATAACGACATTGTGAGTAATTAGCTAATACTTTTAACTGTGCTTCAACAACCCGCCGTTTTTTCCATTCATCCTCACCCGAATTAAAGTTAGCCCATTTCTCATCAGATATTTGCAAGGTTTCCATCGCTTGTTCAACAAATTGGGGTTTTAATCCCGGTATCGGAACAACCCCGCCCGTACTATGGATTATTTGGTTTTTATTTATCACAAAATAGTTCATTTTTAAATCCCCTAAATTTCTTTAATAATGCAGGTGTAACGCTTGAATCCTGGGAGTAAATCGCCTTTTTTAGCATTGTCCTTGACTTGCAAACGAAACCGAGTATCTGGGTAAGTATCCTCGTAGACTTCCTTGATTTGTTGGCACTCCTCTAAGTTGTCTGTCTCGTGAATAGCGGTTAATTTTTCGTTCAACTCCTACACCCTTTAAAATAATCTGGCATTGTCGGGTAACTTCTCCAACTGATTCGATAGTTGGGAATTTTTCTAATCTTAGCTTTTGAGCATCGCATCAGTCATCAATATTAAAATAATTCTTTAATTTATCAGATTCAATATTGTTTAGTTTTTTCCCACTAGCAGATTTTCTGATAATTTCCTCAATGTCAGGGGGAATGGTGCAATCCCTTATCCTTGGTTGCTCACCAATCAAGGGTAAATGTTTATCAAGCCCCTCACGAATTTTAATGGCCGTCCAAACTGCTAGGACTTAGATAATCCTGACGGGCTAATGCTTTGGGCTTTAAATCCAATCCTTTCTGATGGCGAGATTGAGGTTGTCAAGTCGTAGAGATTTATTAAATATTCCCGAGATTGATTGATTTTTGTACTTATTTAGGCTTAAACTGAAATCACCCACAGGAATGTTTGCGACGCTTCTGCGGGTGATAGTTATTCATTCAACCAGGGTTTCGTGGAAACCCTAACTTATGGTTATATTAACACAATCAGGGCATACTGCAAGCGTTTACTCAACTTTTTCTCCAGATTTTCTCAAGGAACCCCATTTCAGCGAATGGCAAGGCTCTGGAGTCCATCAAGATATCATTGGTCTGAACGTTGTTAGTTTACAAGGATATCAACCCGCCGAGTATTTACTTTATTCGCCACAACTCAAGCGACTCAACACCGGAAGACTTAGTTCTCACCTCCTCCACACCTATAAACACTTGGAATTGGGGGGCTGGTATTGTCAAGGTCTAGGAAACTGGGGCTGTTTTAAACCTGACCAACCTCGACAAGCCCCAGACCTGAACACGGGAAAAATCAAAGTTGTCAAATACGAGCATCCCCCCAAAGTCCCCACCAGTATCTTTCAACTTTCGACATCTTGGTGTATTGGTCTAAAGATTGCCTTGAAACATGGCTATGGTCAGCAATATTCAAAACGACTACAAGAGCATTGGCAACTTCCCTTTACTCTTTCCCCGGCGCATTTACTCAACGGATACGATAGTTTACTGGACTCGCTTCTGTCCCAAGAAGATATCGGGTTTTGGGACTGGGTACTAGAGAATAATATTCCCATTACGATTTGTGAAGGGGCGAAGAAAGCGGGGGCTTTATTAACTGCGGGTTATGTGGCCATTGGTTTACCTGGTATCACCGGAGGGGTACGGGTTCAGCGAGATAGTAATGGTTTGAAACTGCGGAGTTTCCTACTCCCTGAACTAGAAAGGTTTGCTAATGGACGGCGGATTTATATTTGTTTTGACCATGACCGGAAACGAACTGCCCAAATTGCCGGGAATCGGGAAATCTCCAAACTGGGTCAATGTTTAAAAGCGGGCAATAGGGAAAAAAACTCATTGCCTATTCCCCATTCCCCATTGCCTGTCTTTGTAATTACTTTACCTGGGCCAGATAAAGGTGTGGATGATTTCATTGTCCATCATGGTGAACATCAATTTGATGAATTATTTACTCAAGCAACGGATTTAGAGTATTGGAACTATCAGAAAGAATATTCTATTACTTATCCTGTAACTAAACTTAATAGTCGGTATTTAAACCTGAACTTCCCAGAACAGGGATTAGTTTGTATTAAATCAGGAAAAGGAACCGGAAAAACTGAGAATCTCATTAAGTTGATTCAAGAATCAATGGGCATTGGTCGGAAAGTTCTAGTAATTAGCCACCGGATTCAATTAGGGCGTTCTATTTGTAAGAGATTAGGGTTAGTTTGGGTCGAAGACCAGAAGGAAAATCCCTACGATTCTATCTTTGGTTTTGGTTTATGTATTGATAGTTTACATCCCCTAAGTCAAGCTAAATTTAATCCCTCGGAATGGGAGGATGCTATTATTATTTTAGACGAAGTTGAACAAATTATCTGGCATTTACTCAATAGTTCAACCTGTACAGATAAACGAGCCATTTTATGCCGAATGTTCATGGAATTAATGCAGACGGTTTTGGGTTCTGATGGTTTAGTTGTTGCTCAAGATGCGGATTTATCTGATTATGCTATTGATTATTTAATTGATTGTGCTGGATTCTCAATTAATCCTCAAGTTTATGTTAATGAATATAAACATAATCAACAACGGAAAATTATTGTTTATAATCAATCAAATCCGTCCCATCTAATCACTAAACTCTATGAATCCGTAGGGAAAGCTCCGATTCTAATGGTTTTAGATAGTCAGAAGGTTAAAGGGAAGTTTTCTTGTATTAATATTGAAAGTCAATTACGAGAGTCTTTTCCTGAGTTGAAGATTTTGCGGATTGATTCGGAAACTGTTGCTGATGAAACCCATGAAGCTTTTGGCTGTATGGAAGATATCAATAATCATATTAAAGATTATGATGTTGTTATTACTTCTCCCACGATTGGTACGGGAGTTAGTATTGATTTAGTTAATCATTTTCAAGCGATATTTGGGATTTTCCAAGGGGCAATTAATGTTAAAGATGCTTGTCAATTTTTGGCAAGGGTTCGAGATTTGAATGTTCCTTGTCATGTTTGGGCGGCGAACTATGGTTGTGGTCAAATTGGTAATCGCCAGACTGATTGGAAACCCTTATTGGCAACTCAAAATAAGGTTTTTAAACGCAATCTCCAGATTCTGCAAGAAATTGATTTAGAGTTATCTATAGATTTTGATGAGCAACTGACTCCTAAACATACTAAATTCTGGGCTAAGTTTGCTGCACGGGTTAATGCAGGTCAATGGAAATTTAAAAATACTTTAGTCAGGGAATTAGAAGCGGAAGGACATATTATTGAATTGTCTGAATTTGAGAAAACTTCTTTAGAATGTGAGCGTTTATTAGGTGAAGTTTTAGACCCCTTAGCTGAGGTTCCTGAGTTCACTGAACAATTAAAAGGAACGGTTCAAAAACTCCATCATTTAGAACAAACTGCCAAAAATCACTTAGAGAAAGCGACGGAAACCAGGGATAAGAACCAATATAGTTATGCTAAGTTTATTGCGGCTCAATTCTTGGTTTCTCGAAATCAATATGAGGAACTAAAAAGTAAACGGAAGAAAACCCAAGATGAGTTAGCCCAACAGCGTCATTATGAGATTTCTTATCGTTATGGGGTGGAAGTCTCGCCGGAGTTGGTGTTGAGGGATATGGCGGGGGATTATCCTAAGTTGCGGTTACATTATTATTTACTGCATCCTGAGTTTGTTCATCAACGGGATAAACACCATTTACAGAAACAGTTGGAGGCAGGGGAAGGAAAAGTTTGTTTGCAGGATATTAAGTTATTGTCGGCACAAGTCCAGGTGTTGCAACTATTAGGAGTTGAACATTTACTTAACCCTGATGCGGAGTTTACCTTGGAGTCGGAGGAAATTCTGGAGTTTGCGGATAAGGTGATTACCTACAGTCGAGATATGAGGGATTATCTGGGGATTAGTCCCGATAGTAAAGCTTCTCCTATCCGTATTGTTCAGGATGTGTTGAGGAATAAAATTGGTCTACCTCTCAAATGTGTGCGCCAAATTAAGTTACCCGATGGGACAAGGCAACGAGTTTATGCTTTTGATTGTCCCACCTGGCGTTACTCTATCTTTGACCATTGGTTAGAACGGGATTTACTCAGGGAACAGGAGGGAACACCGCAGTCTATAAATAATATAGAAGTTGTTGTGAGTGATGTTCCCGAATCAGAAAGTGCACCTCCGGCCGGAGAATCGGAATTGCTGAAACGGTTTTGGACACAATTCTGGAATCTGTTCACTTGTACCGATTGGAAACCCCGACTCAGGAAGCTATTGAAGATTCCCCAAGCTTTGCAATGGGTGGCGGAGGAATTGCAAACTCAGCCTATTCTGGAGGATATTTTCAGGACTCTTGAGGGTTTCTTTCCTACCGATGAGGCCCTAAATTAATCCTGAACATTCTCTAATGCTTCATCTAATAGGAGTCTGACGATTTCCGCTTTGGTTCGTCCTGTCCTGGCCGCCAACATTGATAATTTTCGATGGGTGGATTCGGGTAAGTCAACGGTGAACCGTTTTGTCCCTTCTTTGGGTTGAACTTGCAATCTGTCCATAAATGTTGTTTCTGGTTGTGGTGTTGGTTGGGTTTTGGGTTCGGAAATTTCAATGGTTTCTAGTTCAATGGTTTCTAGTTTGGGAGTTACCGCCGGTGTTGAATTTTCTCCATAGACAAATTCTTGGGCTAAGGCATCACTCAAGGGTTTACGGGTTTGTTTTTTATTGTTCATACTCCCTCTGGCAATTGTTTGAGGATGGCTTTAAATAATCGGTCATATTCGATAGCAGCTTCACTGGCGGCTTGTCCTGGTAAGTCCCAAACCGTTAGGGATTGACCGGAAGTATCGGCGATGGCTTGTTTTTGGTGAATGATGGGTTTTAAAAATTTAGCATCGGGGATTTGAGATAAAAGGGCGATCGCCTCCTGTTTGAGTTTGGTATTCTTCACCGCCCGACTTAGGAAAACTAAACCTTTGGGCAATCCCCCCCGCACAGACTGAGCCTGTTTGAGTAATCGCATGGCATCGCTGGCAGACCGTAAATCAACACCCGTCGGTTGCACCGGAATTACGGCTAAATCACATCGGAATAAAATAGCTCTGGTTTCTTCGGAAAGACTCGCCGGGCCGTCAATAACTAGGTAATCATAATCTTTGACTAATTCGGGAATCTGTTCTAGGAGGTCATCTGGGGATTGAATCACCTGACAAGGAAGTTCAACGCCCATCCCGGCCACCCATTGAGAACTTGACCGTTGAGCATCGGCATCTACCAGCAACACCCGATAGTTCTGTTTGAACTGAAGCCAATAGGCTAAATGCACTGACGAGGTAGATTTCCCCGACCCTCCCTTCTGATTGATTAAGGCAATTATTCCCATACTGATTTACTTACTGATTTACTTACTGATTTACTTACTTACTGCATTAATTAAGTATTTTATTACAGTTTGCAGGATTCAGTAAAATTCTGATCCAGTAAAATCTACTGCGATATACAGATAAGACAGCAAGTAAACACTGCATTAAGTAAATACTGCATTACTGCATTAAGTAAATAAACTCCAATTAGGATGATCAGAAAACCAAGTTACCAAACTAATGAACTGTCAATATAGACAGGAGAGTACGAGTTAATTGATTTTGTTGATTACTTCAAGTTGGTGAAAGCTAAGTGGTTGACCATTTTAGTAAATGCAATTACAATCGAATTAATATTATCAACAATAAAATGCTAGACACAAACTACATCGAAAAACTAACAGGATACAGTGGTTCGACTGTTGAATCAGTCCTTGAAGGTTTTATCAAATTTGTTCAATTAGAATTACGGGCGGGTAATGAAGTCGAAATCCCCAAATTTGGGGTATTTTACCCTAAAGAGTTTGGGGAACGGAAATCTCGCAATCCTAGAACCGGAGAACACCTCATAGCCAAAGCTCGGACTAAACCTAGACTTCGTTTCTTTGATAGTTTTGAAAAATCTATTCAGGATTCTGATTCTACCCCAACTCCCCTGACTATTCCCCCAACTATTCCCCCGACTCTAACCGCTCCGGCATCTGTACCCCCGCCAGTACCAGCAGCAGTATCAAATAGGATTTGGCACATTGTTAAGGATGGGGTTGCTATCCCAATTTCTGAATCGGAATTAAAATGGCAAATCACCCCCGATACCCTAGTTTGGACTGAGGGACAAGACGGTTGGAAATCTGCTTCTGAAGTCCCCAAATTAAAATACTTATTTTCCTGAATCCCCGAAATTAAGTCCCCAAAATTAAGTCCATAAAAAAAAGACTAGGATGGGCTGATCCATAGTCTTTTTTTAATGCCAAAACTTTAGAGAGGGAGAACTTTAGAGAGGGAGAATTAAGTTTGAGTTAACAAGGCTTGTGCATAAATTGTTTCACCATCACTACTTAATCCCGTAATGAATAACCCAGTGTAGGGGTCAGGGGAATTTCCCGTATCTTCGACATAAAGGACTCGTGGAGTATCTAACAATTTAAAGAGCGAGTACAACTGGATGTAATATTCCGAGGATTCTGCCGTGACTTCTAAAGTTTCAATTCCGGCTCCTCCGATTACCGCAGTTGCTCCGGCTTGAAATTCAGTTAGGGCTTGCTGAACTAATGGGGAAAATGTTTCTTTCAAACCCATCACTCGAACAGTCCGCTCCGGGGGTTTATACCCTTCTACTCCAACAGCTTTTTTCCGGGCTGCGGCATCTAAACTTAGAACTTTTTTATCATCTAACGGGGTCTTTGAGCGCTTAATTGCTAACGGACTATCCGATTCTGATTCTCCCCAAAAGTTAAAATCTGAAACTGCATCTTTTAGTGTCGAAACTGCTAACTTAGCCGTAATTTGTGAAACCATTTTAATTCAAAATAACAACTGTACTTCTATCATACTACAATATTTTATTTTTGACAATAATAAATCACAATAAAAAAAAGCCCTCAGAATCCTGAAGACTTTTATCCTTAATATTATTGGTTTTAGCTCCATTTACCAGCAACAATCTTAATAGTCCCATCATTCTCAGTTTGGGATTCAATCTCAAATCCTTGAGCTAGTAGTTGATAAATTGTATTTTCCCTTGCATACATCGGTAATAAAGCCTCCATAAATTTAGTTTTCCCCCAAGCATCGTTATCGGAAATAAACTCATATTCCCCTTGAGAATTGAGCTTGAATCCCATATCATAATTATGATTAGGTCGTCGAATAACAAAGTCTGCTATTGTGCTATTGCCATAATAATCTTTGATAACGCTATTGGTTTCAAGAGTTGCTCCGGTTAGGATATCAAGTTGGGATTGGAGTAATTTATGGAGAACTCGTTCAAGAATAACATGGCTTTTGATTGAGGTTTTGATAGTTGTTAGATGTGACATGGTTTTCGTCCTATAATTTAAGGCAACAGTTAATGATTTTGGTTTAGATAGAATTGATGTTTGAGAAGCAACATCGTAATTAGAAAAAGAGTTGGAATCAACAAAACTAAAATCCTTGCCATAAATTATCCTCTTGTTCTTGATTAATTAGGTTTTGTTCTTGATATTCAGGTAAAAGTTGTTGAGATTTGACTTCTCCAAGTTCTAAATCCTTAGTAAGTTCAGTACAACTACTGCCAGAACCATTGAGAACTTTTTCAGTGATTGTGCCATCGGGATTGATGGTAAATTCGACTTTGTAATATTGCATTTGATTTCTCCTAATTAATTGATAATTGATAATTGTTTAGTAGTTATCCCTTAATTAATTACTGGATTTGATTAAGGGATATTATTAACTAACGTTCATCTGGCAGTAGCAAAACTTTGTTTTCTAAGTAAATCTTAATTTCACTCATGGGGAAATCAGTAAATGGAATTTGTTGACTAACTGCTGGTTTAACACCTAAGACTGGTGTATCTTCCCAACAAGTTAAAACCGCCATATTTCTAGCTTCAGGCTTAATGAATTCGTGATTATTCCCAACAACTAAAAGCCAAAGTTGAAAATCACGAAGCATTGGATTCAATCGAAGTTTATGCTGATAGGAACCGATAGCATTTAATAGCCAATAGCATTCAGCATTTTCAGCTAGAAAGTTAATTCCATCTGTGTAAGAAAATCCGAGAGAATGCTTGTAATAGTTTTCGGTTCCATTGAATTGACTTAATTCCGTTTTCAGTTGTTCTGCTGTTAACATTTGATTTTAGATAAAACATCATAATCAAAAAGCGGTAGCTCCCCTAATCAATTACTTGATTTGATTAAGGGATTAATTAACTTTTAGTCTTCAGAAAATTCTTCAGTTCTCATGGAATCAGCTACACAGGAATTACACCAGTCTAGGTAATCATCAGTTGCGCCATGACACCAAGGAACAAGTTTTTGACATCGGTAACACTCAAATATCATTCCAGATTCACACTTTTTACAATTACAACCTCTAGGCGGAAGCCCGACTATTTCTAAGAGATTTTGAGAGAGATTGAAAAGTTGTAAGTTAATAAATTCTTTATTCATGTCTAGTTTCCTAATTGTTGTTGAATTTGAACATAAATGTTATCGGGAACAGTCCATAATCCAGGCATTCCCCGTGCCGCAATTGGTTGAGGAAGTGGCTTAATGTTCGTGAGTTCCCACGCAAATCGTCTAGGTTCCCAAAAGCCCGTTAACCGTTCAAGTTCTGATTGTTCATTAATGAATTTATCGGTCATTAAATGAATTTCCTTCAAGGTGGCAATGGCAATGATTTTCTGCTTATTGTTATTAAGGTTATCTTGAGTAATCTTTGAATCATCAAGAATTTCACTTAATCCCAAAGGATAATCCTCAATATCTACTGATTGTTTTCCTGAATGAATTGCCAGTAAACCTCGATAATTCCGTTGCCATTCACGGGTTTCAAATTGTTTCTTTCCTTTGACTAATAGAGTTGCCCAAGGTTCATGGATTGTTAATGCTTGCATTTTGTTTAATTGTTGGTTAATTCATCCTGATAATCAACTTCTAAAAGCGGTAGCAAATTATTATTAGCAGAATCTACTAAAGAAGCTGATTTAGCCCCACTCCGACTAGCCCAATCTTTCAAGGCTTCTATCTGATGATTGGCAATTTTAGCTAAAGGAATACAATCTACAATTGAATCTAAAATATCCTGAGTTGTAAATTCTCGACTTTGACTAAACCCAAATTGCATAGCATCATAAATAACCTGTTCAATCTCGGCTCCTGAAAACTCTTGACTTCTAGCCGCTAATAACTCTAAGTTGAATTGATTATTAGGTCTTAAACGATTCAAGTGAACTTTAAAGATTTGTTCCCGTTCTGATTGAGTCGGTAACGATAGAAAGAACAGTTCATCAAGTCTTCCTTTACGAATTAATTCCGCAGGCAGAAGTTCAACATTATTAGCAGTTGCCACTACAAATACAGGACTGGTTTTTTCTGCTAACCAAGTTAACAGCGTAGCGAATACCCGCCGACTGGTTCCTGAATCACCATCTGATTGATTGTTACTAAAACTTTTCTCAATTTCATCAATCATTAAAACAACGGGCGCGATAGCTTCTGCTAATTTAATTACCTGCCGCACCCGACTCTCACTTTCCCCAACAATCCCACCAAATAACCTTCCAACATCTAATCTTAATAAAGGTAATTTCCATTCGGCCGCAATAGTTTTGGCACTCAAACTTTTACCTGTGCCTTGAATACCTGCAAGTAGCACACCTTTGGGACTGGGTAAGCCATAATCACGAGCGGCATCAGTGAAGCTGTGCGATCGCAATTTAACCCATTGTTTTAAATTCTCCAAACCACCAACAGAATCTAACCCAGTCTGTATAGGGATAAATTCTAAAATCCCCGTTTCTCTGATGGTTTGACGTTTCTCCTCGATGACTACCCCGATGGCACTCTCATCAACTTTTCCAGACCGGGCTAGGCATTTAGCCAGAACACGGGCTATGCGACACCGAGTTAAACCCTGACAGGCTTTAAGAAGTTGTTCAAGACTTTCACCTGATAGTTTTAACTTTTTGCCTACCAGATTATTTACTAATAAAGAAATTTCCTCAATGCTGGGTAAATCAAAATCAACAATTGTCGTTTCTTCTCTGAGTTCAGTTGGTAATCTTAATTGGTCAGAAAGGATAACCAAACAACGACGGTCACGACTCATTTCCCGTGCTAGATTCTTGATTTCCCGAACTAAAGGTAACTGGCCAGGATTTATTTGATTATTAGAACCAGGAGCTATTAAACAACCTAAATCCTTGAGAACAAATATTGTGGGTTGGTCTTTAGGAGATTTAGCTATTCGAGTTAAAGCCCCCATTGGCTGACCTTTATCAGCATTATTATCACTCCAACCCCGTGCAAAATCCCAGAAGTAAATCTGTGATTTTCTTGACTTAGCTACATTCAAAAGTTCTTCTTCGGCTGGTTCTTCTTCGGCAGACACCACATAAATTAATGGGAACCTCGCCGCCAACATTAATTCTAATTCTCCCATCATTCTGTTATTCCCATCATTCTGTTATTCCTGTTATTCCAATAACAAATTCTGTTATCCTGTTATCCCAATAACAAATTCTGTTATTCTGTTATCCCCATAACAAACTTTCTGCTATGGGAATAACGTTATGGTTATTTAGCAACTTTTTTGTTGGTCTTAGAAGTGATGGAAGTAACGGAGGCAGGAATAGGGGGGATAATGGTTTGTTTGAGTTGAGTTCTCAAGTTATTGATTTCCTCATCCTGTTCAACTAACTGGAGTTCAGCTTTATTGAGGGCTGTTATTTTTTCCTCAAGTTCAAATTTAAGTTCTTCAACTTGTTCAGATTCTAGGGAATCAACTTCTAGGGCAACCGTAGTCCTGAGCTTGTCTTGGGATTGTAAATTAATAATTGTCTCATTGGCTTCTTTGAGTTGAGTTTGAATGGTTGAGAGTTGAGATTCAAGAACTTCCTTCTCCCCAATTTGAGATTGTAAGGATTGGGTTTGACTATGAAGCGAGGAAATTTCACGTTCCCGTGCTTCTAATTGACCATTGAGTCGAGAAATTTCACCTTGACGTTCTCGTTCTTTGGTTTCAAGGTCAGAAACTTCAAGTAAACGTTTCTCAGCTTCAGAAAGTTTAACCGTTAAATCATTACGTTCCTGATACAGCCCATCTAATTGTTGACGGAAATTATCACTATCGGCAAGTTGTTGTTTATTCAGGTTCATATAGGCTTCTTTCAATTCATTCCGTTGCCGCTCATACTCAGACTTATAAAAGTCTAATTCAAGTTTGAGTTGAGGAAATTCCTTGAGTTGAGATGTCAATAAATCATTATCACTAGCTAATTGTTTTAAACGTTCACCACTAATTGAGGTATCAGCTTTTTGGAAAGCCAGTCGATAAGATGCGATCGCCATTTGACGAGAAACTGTTAGATATTCTTCAGGGATATCAGTTTCTTCAAGCAATCCATCATCACTTGCCTCAAGGATTGCCGAAACGAAATCCTTATCATTCTTACCTTGTTTAAGACTTGAAAGGTTCTCAGCCCGCCATTCCTTTAATAAAGCGCAAACTGTCTCGGCACTTCCTCCAATCCCATAAATATGCTTGAGTCCTGCATGAACTGACCGCACGACAATCCCTACACGATTCTTTTGTAGAACCGCGCAGGTTGTTTCGACCATTGAACTCGTTACTTCCCGATAATTGGTTTTCTCAATCTCAAATCCAGTTAAATCCAGGCTCGTGAATGTTGTTGGTAATTTTCCCATCGTCTGCACCTACTTTTTCTATTCTAATATAACATATTTATATAAAAATGTAAATATGTTATATTAGAAAGAAATTATTAAGAAGGGTCGAGTCGGTCGGCTAAAGCCCGAAGTACATAAGCAATCTGTTCGTGTGAAAGTCCGGCAATTTGTTGAGTCAGACGTTCCAATGGGTCGCGTCGTTTCGCACCACTGAGGTAAGAAAGGAATTCATCAAGACTTTCCCCTCGTAACTGGGCAATCTGTTCTAGGCTTTCTCGTTTCGGGTCAACTTTACATTTTTCCCAGCCAATCACTGTGGGTCTGGAAACTCCAATAATTTTTGCGAATTCTTCATGATTACGATCAGCCCGTAAAGCTTTCACTGCTATTGCAAATCTTTCTCTATTCTCTAAATCCATAGAATCACCCTTGTAACTTTATCAAAACTTTACTAGACATAAATACGCAATTATATTATATTAAATGTGTAATTACGTATTTTATACAATGAACAGTAAATCCAACAGGCAGAGTGAGAAAGAGCATAACTTTATCTAATTGGATTAATTCAGAAGATTTATCTAAGTGTTTGTGTGGAGATAAATACTCAATTCCAGGCTTAGATAGTTCCCTTTGTAAATCCTGTGGCTGGGTTTTTCACCGCCATGAATTAATCCGTCAATACTGCGAATATGACCACCTTGAAAGCGGTAAACCTCTCAAATTAAACCCAGATGAATTGACTGAATCTCAAGCCAAAACAATTTTGTTGAAGTTTACCAAATTCAAGTCCAAATCTACCAAATCAATTAACAATTAACAATTAACAAAAGGAAATTATGACCTCAACTTTAGTTTTTCATTCAGCCAACGATTTACCCATCGGGCAACGGCGGGGGGACGGATATCTCAATGCCACTGCTCTCTGTAAGGCGGCGGGGAAAAAGTGGAGTCACTACTTTGAAAACGACGCGACCAAGGAATATCTTGCGGCCCTCTCCGAGAATCTAGGGATAGAGATTATCGCCCGAAATCCAGTGGTCGGAATTCCGGCAACTGAATTAATACAAGTGTTTCAGGGTGCGGACAAGCCAGTTCAGGGAACTTGGGTACATCCTCAAGTCGCAGTCCATCTGGCCATGTGGTTAAGTCCAGAGTTTGCAGTTCAGGTTACTCAATGGGTCGTTCTTTGGATGTCGGGAACCGCTTCTCAACCTCAATCTCAACCCTCAGAACCCGCTCGACTCAAGAATTGGACACCGCCGGAGTTATACCCACAAATGACTCAAGCCGAATTTGAAGCCATCCCAGTTGATGAGCAATGGCTTTACCTGGAATCCCCACAGGAACGACGACAACGCCAACGACAAGAACTACGGGAAATAGGGTATTGGACATCTCGAAAACACGGGTAGGAAACGCTGAAACCCATTACAGATAAGAAGTTCAAGTTTATTTATTGAGGATAAAACAATGACAGAATCAACAGAATCAAAAGTAAAGATTGAGGGGAAATTCTACCCATTGCAACACCAAGAATGGGTAAAAGCTTGCAGGGAATTAACCTCCGGCGCCCGCGATACCCTGTATTACATCAGAACTACTGACCCGTACAGCAATGGAATTGAGTTAACGGCGGCTGCCATCGCTAAGGAACTGGGAGTAAACCGGAGCACAATTAGCCGAGCGATGAAAGAGCTTGATAGCAAAGGCTTTATAGAAATGGAGATTATCTCAGCCAAAGTTTCGGTAACGGGAAAGGGACTTTTAGATGTGCACCAAATGCAACAGTGTTGCACCAGTGCAACGGCCAGTGCAGAAATGCAACAGCCAGTGCAAAAATGCAACGGCCAGTGCAAAAATGCAACAGCTAGTGCAAAAATGCAACAACCGACCCCTGAAACCCTTACACAGAGAGGGTCGGATTCTCTTAAGACTCTTAAGACTTATAAAGAATTTTTTAATACTCTCTCAGAACCGGAGCGAGAGAGATTTTTAAATTTTGTCAATAAAAAGATTGAGGGATTTACCAAGCCCATCGCTTCTATTCCTGATTGGTTAGCTTCCACCGATTCCACTGGCAGTCCCCGATTTGAGGACTACTATTCTCAATTCCTGAAATCCCCCCATGAAGTCCGCAATCGTGAACTCCAAGAAGCCGAGGCTCTCCGAGTTCAATTAGCTAAAGAAAAAATCTATTGGGAAGCTCACCCGCAGTTTGAGGAATGGGTACAGGAAATTGCGATCGCCAAATCTCAAACCCCATTTATAGAAGATGTCCGTAAATTATTCCTGGCCATAGACCCACAGAGTTTCGACCGTTCGGATTTCTGGGAATGGATAATTTTGAGTCGCCACCATATTCCCGCCGCACCCGCACAAGAAAGTGCTTTAACGCAAACCTATCAAGCGACATCTGAACCCTTGGGGGCGCACACAGAGGAATCAAGGCATTCATTTAAGGACAATCTGAAAGCCCGACTAGAAGCGAAAAAGAACGGGACAAGGGTAGAACGGCAACGACGATTAACGACCCTCTCCCCAACCGAACTCGCCAATCTTGAAAGCTCAATTTCTAAATCGACCAATGCAAGCCCCAACAGCCCCAGTCTTTGAAAAACTCCCGGCACTAAACCCCCGCCCCCCCGAAGATAAGGAAATCTGGAAACCCCGTTGGCACTGTTTTTGTTGCCATGATTCCGGCTTTATCGTTCGGAGCGAACTGGTTATCGACGGGTTGAATCCAAATGACCCTGACCCGCTCTGTAATCGAAATGGGTGCGGTGCGGCATCGGGCTATCGAAACCTCGGATTAGATGATCGGATTCCTTCTGAAGTTTGTCAGCAAATCCATGAGTGGGAAGTTCAGTCTTGGGCTGAAACCTCTCATCAGAAGTGGCTCCAAACTAAAGAAAGAATAGACCAATTAAGCCAAGGTTCTAATCGAAATGATAACGACGAACGAGAGATTAAAATTCGCAAAGAAAATGCTCAAGCCGAATTAGATTTAGCAGTAAAAAATAACGTTTAATCTTAATCTTTATTAATCAGAATTATAATGCTGCATTAAATCTTAACCTAATTCTATTTTGCAACAACTATAGCATAAAATATTGACATTATAATATAAATTTGTTAGCATAATTGATATAGAGTTAGCAATCATTTTTTTAGATAAAACAGTAGGTAGAAAGTAAATAATAACCATGAAAAAAAATATACCAGAATCCGAAACTCGATGCTTTGAGCTTGGCGAAGGGTGGGAAACTGAATATGATTTAATCTCAATTTTTTTATCTACTTGTCCCGGTTTAGCTAGTTATATTTCTTATGATTTGACTTATATTTTGGTCAATGAACAAATGGCTGGATATTTTGATAAAACCATAGAGGATTTTTGCAATCAACCCCTGGGCTGGCTAAACAATGGCAATAATCTAAGAGAGGTAATGGGTTTATTCATTCAATCAGATTTAGACTCCGGTAATTGGGAAATTGAGTGTAGGACTCCAAAGAAATTCTTCTTAATATCAGCTAGAAAATACGAATTAGGAATAGCAATATTTGGAATTGATATCACCGAGTCGAAACAACTTCAAGAATCCCTGAGAATCTCAGAAGAACGCAACCTGGCTTTAATTAAAGCTATTCCTGAAGTGCTTCAACATTCAGAAATCAGAAGAAATAGTTCTGGGCTAGAAAAACTCATAGCAAAGTTAGTAGATGAACCTCTCTTTTCAGGAACAGGAATCAAGGAATTATCTCAATCTCAAATTGAGAAACTGGTTCGGCTTGAAGTGGAAATTAGAGAAGCTGCAATTCGACTCAAAGAGGTTGAAAAAAATCTCTATATTTCCGACAATGCTCTCCTCCCCAGAATCAGAGAATTAGAATCCGACCAACGAAGAAATCAGAAAGAATGGGAAGATTTAGAATCAGATTTATCGGGATTAAGGACTTTTGGAAAAATCATAACCGGAACACCAGGCGGAATCAGAAGTTGGATTTTACTTATAAGTTTCCTGATAATTTCTTCAACTTTTCTTATTGATTTAGGAATTAAATTTTATGGGGTTAATTTGATTAAAAATAATATAGAACAATACCAACAATTCCCCAAAGAAAATCCATGATTTTTGTGGGAGATTTTTAAACGAACAACCTAATTGTAATGGGTGATGATTTAATTAATTAAAATCAAGAGGAGAAACCATGAAAGACTGGGAAAATAGCATCAATGTTTGGGCAGCAAAAATCAATATTGGAGATTATTTACCTGGAAACCTAATAAAAATTTGTGAGTTTGCTAATCGGTTATGTCTTCGTCCTGAACTGTCATTGAGTGCCTTCTATACTGTTGTTAGTTCGCTGGTAACAGTTGGCTCAAAAATTGACGCTTTGGATTCTACAGAGTTTGACCAGACACAGGGGATATACACCGCTATCTGTGCCGTCCCAAGCCAGAAAAAATCACTTTTAATTAACGAGATTGCAACCCAACCATTACGGGAATTACAAAGAAAAGCCTCTGATGATTTAGCCAAAGAAATGCAAAAATACCAAGCTGAATTAGATGACTGGGAAGACGATAAAAGCCTTCCGATGCCTGAAAAACCTGTGATGCGGCGTTATTATATCAATAACGCTTCACAAGCCGGGTTCCGAAGCTTATTGAATCGACATGGTAAGAAAGGATGGGGAATTATTGTTATCTCTGATGAGTTAGCAAGAAGTTATAAAAATAATTTAAAATCCTATAACAGTGGGTTAACTGAAGACTTGCTTTCTTACTATGATGGACACGGAAAAATTGAGCTTTTAAAAGGAGATTACGATGAATGTTTAGTGTCAATTTTGGGAGGGATTCAACCCCAAGTGGCGGCTGCATATAACAATGGAACTGATGATAATGGTCAGTGGAGCCGGGTCAACTTTATTAACCAGCCTAAATCACCATTTATTATTCCAGATAACCCACAGGGTAAACTCGATATCACTCCATTGTTAACCGGGTTTTACGAAAAAATATCCAATCTTCCAAAGTTAAAGTTAAGGTTTACATCGGAAGCTGAAAAATATTTTGCGTTGTTAAACAATGACTGTGAAATAAATCGAAATCAAGCCCGGACTGAGGCACTAGAGGCACAATGGAAAAAAATGCCCGGTAAGATTGCACGGTTTAGTTTCCTAATCCACGTTGTCGAACAAGTTAGCCAAGGTTCTAGTGTTGCAATCTTCGTCAACCTGGACACATTGAAAAAAGCTGCGACACTGGCTTACTTCTATTTTGGTGAGGCACAATCCTTATATTAACAATTATCAATGTCCTTATAAGAATTTACCTAGATTTACATGAATTTGTTCCAATAAAACCTTATAAAACTGTTTAAAACTGACCAAAAGTAGTTCTAAAAAATGGTTGACTTGTATTGAAAATTACACTAAAATAATATTAGGAGGATTGAGCAAGACCTTATGAATTTCTTAGATATTCGATTACTTGATCAGGAGGATTTAGTCTATATTGCAGCATTAATTAAGCATATAAAAAAGAATCCAAACTCTAAGTCTAGTCGGTTCTCCAAAAACCTAATCTTAATAACTATTGGTGCAGTTTCAACAGATTGTTTTGAAGAAAGTGGGAAGTTAACTTTTAGTTCTGGTTATGATGGTTTAGTTGATGGTTTAGTTGAGGATTTTATCGAGAATTTTATGGAACTATATCCTCATTATTTTAGCAATAATAATCCAGTCTTTTCTTTGGTAGTTTGTTCGATTATTGATTTAGGATTATGATAGAGAAACTAATTTTTCCATTGCCACCGAGTTTGAACAAAATAATAGCATCAGCTAGAAGTAATCCGTATAAATCAGCAGCAGAAAAGAAGGCTTGGACAGAAGATTGTGAGGCAATTTGTTGGGGTAAAACTCAATTTCATAGTAAAGTTTGGTTGGAAGTCTATTGGTATCTGAAAAGACAAATTGACCCAGCAGATAATTTACCAGCAACCCTAAAACCAATTCTGGATGGGATGGTACGGGCAGAAATAATTGTTGATGATTCAATGAAGATTATTCAACCCCCGATAGTAACTTGGTTTAAGGTTCACAAGGGAGAAAGTTATGTTAAAGTTCTGGTTTCAGACACTCCAATTTATTTAGGGGAACCTATTAAACTCCCATCAATATTAGCTTTAAGAGATTAATAATATTATGAAAATTTCAGACGACTCAAGAATAAGATTCTATCTTTTGAATGGAAATATTGTTATTGCTCAGGAGAGATTTACTATTATTAATCTCAAAAACTATTATCAGCAAGAATATCAGAAAAGTCGAGGAGATAGAGAGATTTTTATAAATTTATGTCTCTATGTTTGGGCAAATAATTATCAAGATTGGAAAGTTGCGACCTTCGATATAGAATAAAAATATCGCATTATTTTTGAAAAATATTGAGGTTTTTATGGTACTGGTTCCCGTGAGAGTTCATTCAATTGTTGATGGTGATACGATAAGAATAATCCATAGGAAAGGGGTAATTAATTCAAGGTGTCGTTGGATTGATTGCCCAGAGATGCCTAGTAAATGGGGACAAGAAGCTAAGAAATACTTGGAAGATTTGGTAGATTCTAATAAGGAATTATTTTTTATTGAAGATTATGGGGCAGATAAATACGGTAGATTATTGGCTGATTGGTTTATTGGTTCAAGAGAGTTGAATATTCAGGTAGAATTATTGAGACAAGGATTAGCTTGGGATTTGCTTCCTTTAGTTCGTTACAACTTGCCAAAACGAGGGATATTACTTTGTTGTGATATTCTGATGGCACAATATGAGGCGTATCAAGGAAATCTTGGGATTTGGGGAGATAAAGATTTTGTTCTGCCTGGGGTTAGGAGATTGTTTTAAAATAAACCCAATAACAGAATAACAGAATTTGTTATCGCAATAACAGAATAACAAGATAGAATAACAGGAATTAGATTTTGTTATCGCTAGTAAAAAAAAGCCTTAGTTTTCTAAAGTTAGAAAGTTAAGGCTTAATTAGAGTTTAACTAGGAAATTGTTGGATTCTCAAATCTTCAGGAAACTCGTTGATATCCGCGCCTTTACGGTCTTTGAGTTTAAGTTTGTAATGGCTTTTGGCAACACCGTCAATATATGGGGATGATGCGATCGCATTACTTCCCAATTGCTTGATGAAGACTGGGACTTTAGCACTCTGACATTGACTAGCAATATCACGGAGCCATTCAACGTGACAGGGACGAGCGCCCGTTCCCGATTCTCCTCCTGCTAAATTAGATGTGACCATCTGGAACCATTGATAATTCTTGAGACTTGCTGAAACGAAATACCATAAGTCTCTGCTATTTCTGATTGAGTTAAACCTGCTGCTTTTAACTCTCTGATTCTCCTTACGTCGTTTTCTGAAAGTTTTGCGCTGCCATTGCTAGAACCCCTTAATGGTTGTCGATCCAATACTTCAAATGAATGTCTCACGTTTTCTGACTTGCTGACGCACTCAAGGTTAATGGGTCTGTTGTCGTTTTTGGTTCCGTTAATATGATTAATCACCATTCCTTCAGGGATTTCCCCGTTTAAATGTGACCATACAACTCTATGAGCTAGGGCATGATGACGAACGCCATCAATAGATACTCTTACCTGTAAATGACCTGTTCCTGTTTGATTTTCGGCTCGTTTACGAGTGCATAAAGAAATTGCAGTTCCGCCATATCTTTTACCATTTCTTCTCTTGAGTCTCCAGATATAACCATTTTCATCAACTTCAAACTCACCATTAGCAATGCTAATTAATACAAACCTTTCAGAATGCTTTATAATGCTCATATCAACGTACCTTATATGTTGAACAAATCCCGGCAGTGCTTGTAACACTCCGGGATATTACTATTTAGCAATTTGGAAACTCTTGCACATTAAAAGATTTATCCCAGAGTTCGGGACTTGCTCCTTTTCTGTCTTGTTTATAAGTTCCTGATTCTTTAGCCCAAACTGTGCCAAGTTGTTTGCAAAATACTTTAACTTTAGCTGTTTGGCATTGATTGATGATACTGTGAACAGCTTGCAAATCGCAGCGACGGGCATTGCTACCCGATTCTAAACCAACAATAATCCAGTTAGGATAATCAGTAGAGTAGCTTCCGATTCCAGGCCATGATTCAATCCAATCCTCGGCAATTTCTGACCATTCGATGGGTAGGAATTTAGATAAATTTATGGGTTCTAAGAGAGGTTCACAACTCAAGAATCGTACTTTTGCGGGAATTTGCATTAGTAGCGGGATTCGTTTATCTGCCATTGCTTGATTCTCACAACTAACACCGAGCCAGAGGTTAGAGAGGGGCCAGTCAAATTGACAGGTTTCATAAGGTTCGTAGGTTTCATAAGATAGATTTAGTTTGCGTCCCAAGTCTACGGCTGCTCGTCTGATTCTCTGTTTAGCACCCATTAGATAATCCCGCATCAGGGCAGGGCGTTTTGTTAGCAACTGAAAGGTGTGTCGAGGATTCAGAGCGATTACCGAGAAAATGCGATCACGCCATTCATCAGGAATATTTTTATGAGATATGTCTGTCATTGACCCAATAAATATCCGTTTTGGTTTCTTCCAGTGAAAGGGTTTCATTAATTGTGACTCTACAAACTCCACTGTCCCGTCCCACTTGCTAACTTTCTGATATTGTGAGAATTGTTGAAGCCTTGCTGATTTGGCGGCACTAGCGGCGTAACATCGCTCACATCCCGCAGAAATTTTTGAGCATCCAACGATTGGATTAATTGTCTCATCTGTCCAGGCGATAGTTGTCATTGATTTTTCCTAAATGTTTTGGTTAATGTTGGTAAAAAAAAGCCGAGGATTTCTCCCCGACTCTATAATTAGGCTTTAGCTGATTTCAGTTGTTTAGAGTTAGTTGCATTCAATTGAGCAACTGGAGCTTGATTGAGTTCGGTTTCCGCAATTGAAGCAAAACATTTCGCTTGATTTTCAACCAATCGTTGATCATTACAGACATCCATTGATTGAATATCTTTTGATGCTTTCAACGCAGCTAATTCAAGTTCGCCATTGGGTTCCCGATAGCTACTGGCAATGTGGAAATAATTACCAAACTTTCCTTCCGTTTTGGTCATCTCGAACCGGAAAATCAAGTTATTGTAGCTTTCCCGAATCTTCTCCAAACTATATTTGTTGAAGTTATCTTTCATCCCTTCAGAAGCCCAACTATTCAACGCCTTCTTGACAAATTGTTCCGTCAACAATTGAAATTTATCTTTACTTTGACGGTGCAGTAAAAAGGTTGAAAGTTCAGAAGCCTTTTCATGGAATTGAGTTTTCATTTCGCCGCCAACCGGAATCCCCCAAATTTCCAGAAATTCCTCATTAAGATAATTAGGTTCAAAGGTAAGAATCTTCGTTGAAATATGACAAACCGCCATTTCAACAAATTTTCCTTTGGTTAATCCCGCTTTCTCCGCTTCAGAACAGGTCATATTATTGGTGTTTCCTCCAACAAATTGACCCCATTCTTTACTACAATTCCCACGATAACGACTCGGAGAATTTGGAATCAGAAATCCATAACCGTCGATTTGGATAATATTCATGGTTTGTTCTAGTTTTGTAAGTTGTTTGAGTTTCTAGTGATTGATTTTTTACTTAGGATAAATCAACCAAAAACCCTAGGCGGTAGCTAGATTATCTTGTTGGAAAAACTCAGTAGTCTTCCCAACATTATAACCTAATATTTATCGTTTAAAGCTAATATTTAATCCAGGTTCTTTGTAAGCTAATTCCTGAATTAATTGCTGATATTCTGCTTTCAAACTTTCAATCCGTTTGGAACTCAAGAGCTTTTCTTTACGAACTTCAAGCGCTTTAATTTGATTCTCAAGTTCCTCAATCTCAGAATCTAATTTGTTGAGTTTCTCGCCATTGCGTTTAAGGATAATAATTTCCTCAGACCGAATCAACTCCTCTAATTTTGCCAACTCCGGTGAATCTTTTGAACTCACATATTTTTGACGAAAACAAATAACAACTTTTGCAATGCTATCCTGATAAATAACATTATTCTTGTTGTTATTCATGTTATCTTGATGGATAGCAAGGGCTTCGACGATTGCATCGGGTTCAATTTCAGAGAGTTGTTCAGAAAGAAACTTAATCACTTGTTTGTGTTCAACAAACTTTCGGATAGATTGATTAGGATCAGTAGAGAGTTCAAGGTCTAATTCAGAATCAACTTCTAATTCAGAAAGAAATTGAGATTTGTTAGGAATCATTGGTTTAATTTAGTTGAGGTTTACTGATAGAAAAATACCAAGATTCCATTGACAAACTAATAGAATCCTGGTATTATTAGTGAATTGGTTTACTTATCTTGTACTCTGATAGTTTTGAGTTTGTTGTTAGGAAAGGGCAGCAAACTCAATATCTTTTTCAGAATCTTCAGATTGTTCAATACCTTCAGAATCTTGAGAATAATCATCAAGGAAGGATTCAATAGAAGATTTAAAGGCTTTAGATTCAAACTGTCGAATCCACCAATCGGGTTCATTATTGATGCTGTCTTCAATCTTGGAGAGCCATTTAGAAAGAGCTTGTTTAACGAGATGTTGGGGAATGCGATCGCACTCGAAAACCCCATCAAGTTGCAGTCGTTCGATAACAACATCAACATCAATATCGAGATTGAGTTTAGTTTGTGTTTGTTTAGTTTCCATGTTTACCTTTAATTGAAATCAAGAAGATTAAGCGGTAGCCAGTTGGCAAGTAGAACTTAAAACAATTAGAGTTCCAGTAGGCGAAAGTAAATAACTATCGGGTTTAAAGACTTCTCGAACATCGGTAATTCGCAGGTGATTGAGTTCAAGAGCTCCATAACTATAAGATTGCCAAAATCGCTCATTGTAGAGGTATTGACAGAGATAAAAGCCATAGTTTGGGTCAATGTTTTTAGGGGCTAACATTCCAAAACAACCCTTTTTGTATTCACGAATTGGTTTACCTAATATTTCCCGATTATGTTTGGCAATTAACCAGAAATCTGCACCTTCAAAAGCACTATGAATTGTCCATTGAGTTGAATGACGTTGATACATTGGTTGATTCCAAAAAACATCAACGCCATTAAGCGGTAGCTAGTCCTCAAACAAACTTAATTGTTTTAAGGGTTCTTCATGGCTAATTTCTAATGTTTTAGGATTGAAAATAATAACTGGGAGTTTAGCTTTTCGTGCCATTGTAATAGTTAGATAAGTTCCCCCATTTTTGCGACCATCCCAGACCGCTAAACCCAGACTGGAATTATTAACAAGATATTGATCACGAGCTTGAAAAACACCGTTAGAATATTCAGGATATAAAACCTTGACTTCTGTTGCTTTAGCCAATAGTTGGCGGTACTTAATTCGCTGTTTATGAGTCCATAAATTTGACTGGTCAGGAAAAGGTAAAATCGCTTTCCAGGTTAATTGTCGTTTAGCCCAAATCTGAGCCGCTAATAAATCAGTTCCAACAGCCATTCCCGACAAGAAACAATTAAATCCTCGTTGAATAGCAAGGTCAGTTAATTGATTAATTCCAGATGTAGATTTAGCTCGAATAATGCAACGATGTCCGGTAATAAATGCAGTTTTCATAGTAGAAATAGAAAGAAAAACAGCAATAGCTTGTAGCGGTAGCCAATAGTAAAAAAAATCCTCAACTAACTAGATTGGGTATCTAATTAATTAAGGATTTAATTTAAAACTCATCGTATCTTGAATTAGATTCAATTTCAAATTCAAGGGAACTCTCCTGAGCGGAGTCGAAGGGTTCGATAAGACTTGAATATCTTGAAATCAGTTTGCATTTTTCTCGAAATTCTATAACTTCTTTAGTTTCTTCAATATCTTCAGTTTCTTCAATATCTTCAGTTTCTTCAATATCTTCAATATCATCGTCCCAAAGATAATCATAAGGAGATGGGGAATTATCAGGACAGAAACAGGGTTTTCCGCCACATTCAAGCCATTGACCATTGAGTTCATTCATGGTAATATTTATGTTAGAAAAAACGATAAAACACCTATCTTTGGCGGTAGCTACCCCAAGCACTAAGCTATCGCCAAATTATTTATTAATTAAGTAAATTAATTAATTAAGACAACACGGCAACGTTTACCAAGTTGTTTGATATTTCGTTGAGTTCCAGGGCTTTTACCATCCCAAATAGCTAAACCAAAATCAGCAGAACTCATCATTAATTTGTCTCGAAGGCTATAACTTCCCTGAACTTTAACGGTTCCCCAATTACCAACATTGTTTCTCAGGGTACTAAAGGCATACCAAACTTGAACATTATCGTAATTTAATGAATCAAGATAAGTTTGAACAAGGGTATCAACACCAGGAGCATCACCAATTAGAATCTCATAATTGAGTTCAATTATTTTGTTGATTCTAGTTAGGGCTTCTGTATTTAATGTTTCGATTGAACGTGAACCGGAAATAGCCACAGTGATTTTCATTGATTTAAAGTTAAGTGAATTAGAAAAACCCCTAACTAGATTGAATCTAATTAATTAGGGGTTTATTTAGGTTTATTTGACGAGATGTAGCTTAAAACCTAATTGCTTCAACAGTTCATAAAAGGCTTCGGGTTGCATTTTGTCATCGGATTCAATACCGCCTAATGGGGCTAGTTCTTCGATTCGGTGAACAAAACTAACTGCCCGGATAACGATTTCTGAGTATGGTCTTTGCTCCTCGTCCTTAATCAATAAAGCTATCTGTTTGTGATTCATTGCCATACTTCTCAAACGCTTAAATTCTCGTGTTTGCTGGTTGCGACTGTTCTGGATTTGTTGCCAGAGATTCTCCCGAAAACTTTGGGGAGTATAGCCAAAAGTCTGAAATTCTTTGCCTAAATTAATTAAATGTTTTCGACTTTTACCAGGGAAAACTATTTTGATGTTTAGAATTGGAAATTGAAAGTTAGTCATTGTTTGTTACCAAAAAACTTTATCAATTCTTGCGTTAGCATCTCACCACTAACTTTGAGGATAAAAAAAAGCCTTAATCTCACAAAGAGACTAAGACTTAATTAGTTAAGAGGTTTAGAAACTAGAAAGGTTTGGACTCGTATTCGGAATCAGCTTCTTGATACTTTTGTTTCAGTTGATTAACTTTTGATTCAGTTGATTCTTTGGGTTGATAATTAGATTTTTGTTCGTAATAATCAGACCGGATTTCCATAAGTTCATCTTCGGTATAACCCATTTCCTCGATGAATTTACGGACTTTAGCTAAATCCATTTTATGAATTTCATGCTTGAGCCATTGGGGTTTGAAGTTTTCATAAAGTTCTAAACCACTGATTTCTTTACCTTCAACTTTTAAGCCTTTGTTGGTACTCTTATAATGTTGCCAAGCAAGGATTCGGAAGCAATCAATGAGGGTTGAAGTTGTTTTTTGAGCTTTAGTTTGAATAAAGATAGACATTGTATTGGGAAAAAGAACAACACCTACTTTAGCGTTAGCTTCTTTTATTTATTAATACTCAATATTCCAAAGGGAATAAAGCAAAATTAGTTTTACTTTACGCTTCTTGGTTCGCCCCAAATAATAACCAGGGAATCTTACCCAAATCCCATTATTGGCAATGGCAAATATTATTCCAAATTTCCCAACTAGATTAGGATATTCCCCATCAGAATCTAAGCCTTTAATCTTGACTTTCTGGTTTCGTTTGAGTTTGGGAAATAAAGGTAATTGTAATTGAATGTAGAAGGGCTCTCCTGAGCGGAGTCGAAGCCTGTCATGAGCGGAGTCAAATGGGGTGCTGTTGGTTTTAGGTTTCATAGTTTTAGGTAGAAAAAAAAATAAACCAACAACTAATGCTGGTTTATTGACTTTAAGGGGTAAATTTTTCGTACAGAATCCGGTTGGCTTGTTGGATTAATTCGTTACTTCTTTCAATAAATTCTGCATAAGGAACTTTGGCGATTCTGAAGGTGCGACTCATTACCCATCTATCTTCAGAATCTATTTCTGGGCCGCATTCCCCACAATATTCTTTGATGTCGAGAGAAACGTTTTTAGCCCATATTGTTATCTGGATGTAGTAACTATTCATGTCATCGTTCTCTGGCATTATAAACTTAGAAAATCGAATATAAGGGATCAATCTCCCTTCCGGTGACTCCCATTCGTCCCGTTCTTCTTGCCAGCAAAGTTCTCTACAAACCTTGATTGTTTTGTCTCTCATTGTGTTATCCTAAATTTGTACCGAATTGAACGCATAACAAAGCCAATAACGTTATTCTCCTGAGTAGCATTATTGGTTTTGTTATTTGTTATTGAATTTATGATTGAAGTTCATTAAAGAGATTTAACAAACTACTGATGGAGAGTTCTTTAACTTTAAACTCAAAGGGAAAATGTTGATTACGTTTGGAATCACGGGAGTCCTGAATATGACCGCCATAGAATTGAATTTGGTCATGGAGGATTGATTGTTCTTCAGTTGTGAAACCAATATAAGCAATAAAACTGGTAAAGCCCGAACTAGAATCAGGTGCCTCTGACCATTGGTATTGATTGTTTTTGGTTCCCACAATCGTAATGCGATCGCAAAGTTCAACAATGCAATAATTTCCGTGAGGAGATGATTTAAGAACTTTACCTTTAATTCCTGCAAAAGTTATGGTATTCATTGATTTAGTGAAGAAACTTCATTGAATTATCGCGATAGCGACCTACCGCTCAAGTTATTTATTGGAGTATTCGATTCGATAATTAATCCCAGATTCTTTAAGAGCTTGTTCAATTGCTTCCTGCTCGAAACAGCAAAAGCTCGAATACATTTCTAATTCAGTATTTGATTCAGTCATTTGATTTAGTTAAGAGAAACTTCATTAAATTTAAGCGGTAGCTAGAGCATCAATTCTAATTACCGCTTATTGATTTATTGATTATTGACTATATTGAACTAACTCTTGAATATCAAAGGGAGTTAGATGGGCAAGGCAAAACTTATTACGGTATTCTTGCATGATTTTAAGTTCAATAGCATGAATTTTAAACCACAACTCCATATTAAACTCCATATTACGTTTACCTTTCTCGATAAAGAGATAGAAACAATTTAGCGGACGTTTAATGCCCTTCACCGTTCGAGAAAATGGTTCAATTCGATAATTAATTCCAGCTTTTTTAAGAACTTGTTCGATGGTTTCTTGTTCATACTCAAAATAGTTTGAGTAACATTCCATTTTGATTTCTTTAGTTTCCATTTTAAATAATTAAAAAAGGAGCAACCTTTCAAAGCGGTAGCCCCTTTTTGTTAATTAGAATTGATTTATTGCACTTATTGACCGTATTGGACTAATTTTTGAATCTCCCATAGAGAGGAGCAACTTTTGAGATTAAATTGTTCACGATACTTGAGGACAATTTCCATCTCAATGGACTGTAAATCTAAATTAGGTTCAGGTTCAGTAAAGAGATTGAAACAGTCAAGCGGTCGCTCATCACTTCCCATATTCAATGGTTCAATTCGATAATTAATCCCAGCCTCTTTGAGCGCCGATTCAATAGCCTCTTGTTCAAAACAACAAAAACTTGAATACATTTTTAATTCAGTCTTTAATTCAGTCATGGTTTTAGATAAATAAACTTCATTAAATTTAAGCGGTAGCTTCTTAATTTTATGATATAGTTAGAATGTAAACGAAACCAAGCCAAAAAAAGCATTAATTAGAATTTCTAACTAATGCTTTTACTTCAGAATCTAAATTAATTAAATCTAAATAAACCTAGAAAAAACCGGATGTCGAACTGAATTAGCTTTAGTAAGCCCAAGATGAATTACTTCAAGTTGACGACCCCGATAGTTTGATTGATTATTCCAAATCTCCAACCTTTCAGCATCAGAAAAACCCGTACCAACCCTAGCAGCTACAGGAACGCCAAGAATATCAGATTGAACAGATATTTTGCCTAAACTCTGGGAATATTTACCAGTACCTTTAAAGAAACCAGTGCAAATAAAGGTAGATTTCTCAAAGTTCTTGACTTTCAATAAATCATTACTTCTACCCTCAAAATAAGCAATATCAGGATGCCGCAGAATTGTTCCTTCATTGGATAATCCTGAATCCTTATTAAATTGATTTTGAGCTTGAATAGACGTGGGAGTATTTTCAATTAAAGTATAGGGATTGCCTACAACAATTGATTGATCAGAAGGGATAACCCCAGGAATAGTATCAATCATTTCTTGGGTACTTAACCATTCCCTAGTCTCAATTGAAAGGATAGCAAATATATGGAATTGCAATCTTTGTTTCTTGGCAATATCGTACTTCTTCCCACCTCTAACGATACCGGAAATAACATCAAAGGGTTCCCCAGGAATATAAAGCTCACCATCCAAAATGTAGCCTTGTTGTTTACAGATGTCGAGAATATGATCTAAACCAGCGAATTTAGATTTCAATGTTCGACTAAAAATTGCTTGTTCGGTTGGTAAGTAGAGTCCCCGTACTCCATCAAGTTTAGGTGAACTCCACCAACTCGAAATCCCGTAGTTTTTGGTGGGATAGTAGGTATTTGCCAGTTGACAAGATAGTGCCATTTTGTTGTCCTAAAAATCAACTTTGTGATAAACTAATACTATCAAATTACCAGGTAAAATTATGGCTGCGGGGAAATTAAGTTTCACTCAAACTGAGTTTAGAGTTCGAGAAGATGGAACTTATATTGGAGCTAAAGTTAGTGTTGAAAGAACGGTCGGAACAACAGGATTAGTTAGTGTCAAAGTAACAAATAGTTCGGCTTCTAGTTTGGGTCGTGGGACTCGGAAATTAGATTTTTTTCCGATTAACCCAATAACAACAACAGGGAGCGCTCAATTATTAACTTGGGCTGATGGTGAAGATGGAATAAAAACCCTTGAATTTACAATCATTCAAGAAAATTTAGTTGAAGGTGATGAATTTGTTCCTTTGAAGTTAGGGAGTTTTAAGGGTGCGGTTGCGGGGGCTATTCCTGAATGTAATTTGATAATTGTTGATGACGATGGGATTCAGGGAATTAAAGGAGATAAAGGGGATAAGGGAGAACCTGGAGAACCGGGGATGCCTGGAGAACCGGGGATTGGTTTACCAGGACAAAGTTTAAATTTCAGAGGGTTGTGGGATGTTGGGAATAGTTACCAGCCTTTTGATGTTGTTAGTGGGACTTAAACAAAAATAAGGGAAGAAATAGATGATAATGATTATGTAGCAAGCACATAACATTCAAGAATAACGAATGAAAGAGACAACCCCGGCAGCGATGCCCCCCTGCTTTGACCGATGGTGTCAAAGATTTGACGATATATTTGGTCATCTTGCCCAAAAACGGGAATTTAGGAACTATTTAGGGGGATTATTGGGAGAAAGTGAGCGAAAAAACCTGTCGCAAATGGCGAATAACTCCGTAGGAGTAGCTTACCACCGATTACACCACTTTTTAACCGAAGCTCCCTGGTTAGCAATGAAACTGAATCAGCGTCGCCTGGAGGTGATGAATCAGTGTAAGCAAACCCAGATTAGTCGGGGATTTGCCCTAATTATTGATGATTCAGGACATCGAAAAAGCGGGAACTTTACTGATGGAGTGGGACGACAATACATCGGAGAAATCGGAAAAACCGACAATGGAATCGTAGCAGTAACGAGCCATCTATACGATGGCAAAAAAAGCCTACCATTAGATATAGAATTATATCAAAAAGCCGAGTCATTACCGTCAGGAAAAGCTGACCCGGAATTTAAAAAGAAACCGGAAATAGCATTAGAATTAATAGAAAGGAGCTTAGAGAGAGGATATCAACCGGGAATTGTGCTAACAGATGCCGGGTATGGAAATAACACAAATTTTTTACAAGAGTTAGAGAAAAAAAGATTAAAATATATAGGGGGAGTCGCCAAGAATCGAAAGGTAATCCTCAAAAAGGGGGAAGATAAAACAGAGGAAACTCGATTAGATAATTTAGCCAAATCGTTGCCCCAAGGAGCTTTTAGTGAAATTCAACTCCAACTAGAAAAACCCAGAACTGTGTGGGTAGCAACAAAAGAAATTGAATTATCAAAGTATGCAGGGAAGAAAGTAATAGCCATCGTCATGAATGCTGCCACTTTCGACCAAGCCAGTGATATTGATTATTTAATGACTAATGTTGAGGCATCAAAAGCCACAGGAGAATGGATAGTAACGACCTATTCACAAAGAAATTGGATAGAAGTTTTTTACAGGGAAGCTAAGGGTTGGTTGGGGCTGAAAGAATATCAAGTCCGAGATAAAAGAAGTCTAATCAGACATTGGATTTTGGTATTTTGTGCCTATACTTTTATTCTCTGGCATAGTTTAACTGGAGGGTTAAGACGTCGATGGGCTAACAAACCTTTAAACACATTTGCTGATGCCCTTGAAGCCTTCCGCACAGCGATTTCCTTTCGATTTGTGGAGTGGCTCCAGAATAATAGGGATGTATTTGCAGCCTACAAAGCAAGTTTAGGCTTGATTTGGGCTTGATTTTTGTTTAAGTCCCATTAGCTTCAACGGAAGTTCGTATGTGGCAATTTTTGAGAATATGGGGATTACTCCTGGGGATAATCCTCTTACTGGCCCCAACATTTTCTGGAAACTTATTGCAGCTAAAGGGGATAAAGGAGACAAGGGGATTCAAGGTATTCAAGGTATTCAAGGTTTAGCAGGGGCTATGCCCGTTTTCGGAGAGTGGGTTAATATTCCTTTAACTACCGGGATTAGTATTTCAGGAGGCGACTTAAAAGTTCGTAGAGCCGGATCATTTATTCATATTCAAGGTGGCGTTCAAATTACCATAAGTGGTGTGAATAGTGCCGTCGTTGGAGCAAATATTGGTACAATTCCTGATGGATTTAATGTAACTCCTTATAAGGAATTTCCCATATCTGTTAATGCAGCATCAGGCAATACTCTGGCTGTAGGAATTTGTCGATATGGTATCAATAATTCAATTACAGTATTACCATCTCCGACATACTTGAATCAAAATTGCTATTACTCCATTGATCAGGTATTAATAGATTAACCACCCCGCGATTAATCTAGCAATCGCAATCTTAAACCTGATAATTTGCGATTGCTAAATAACAAACTAATAACAAATTACCAATAACAAATAACAATATGGTGTTATTAACAGCAAAATACCTACAAACATTAAAGAGTCGGGTTGTTGATTCTGGGGAATCTAAGAATTGGTTAGGAAAAGATATCTTAGAGATTGGTTCTGAAATTTATGAGTTCATCAATAATGGGGTTAATAATTTTCCTGTTGTTAGTACCCTAACAGGATTAACTGAACCAATATTAGAACCGATAAAACAGATAGCCGAACAACTTATCGCCCTTCCTGATATTTCAATTCTGGCAGGATTAGTTACCTTAGAATCAATCTATGGGATTAATAAAGCCTATAATACAAAACTCTATAAGGGTCAAAATCTAGTAGCTTATGCCAACAATATAATGAGTCGTGATATCCCAAGTTCTGATGATGAATATTATTATGTTATGGGGATTTCTGCCTACAATGAAACCCTCAATATTCCCTTATTAAATAGTGAAATAACGAATCTTCAATCTAAAGTTGGAGGGATTCAATCTCAAGCTCAATCAACTATTAATCAATTTGCTGATAAATTTGGTTTAAATTATCTTCAAGATAAAATTACTGAACTTGAAGGATTAATTGCAGAAGCTGGGGAAAACGCTTCTAATACAATTAAAAATCAATTATATCGTCTCAGAAGTTTTGTTAAGAAATTTATGGGAATTAGTTCTAGTTCTCAATCAATACCAATAGTAAATTATGGGAGTTTTGGAGCAATAGAATTAATAATACCAACAGCAACACCAAAGTTAGGGGATGTTGTAGGGGTAATTAACAAACTGGCAAATTGGTTTTTATCAATGTTTAGTATTCCTAATCAGATATTAGAAGTATTAACCCATACGGTAACATCAGTTGTTTGTAAAGCTATTGGTTCGGCAGGTGCAGAAGTTAGTAGGTATTTATCAGCAGGACTATTACAATCTTTACCTCAATTAGTGCCTAAAATTGGGAGTGCTACTGGAACTTTATTTGGTGGAGCTTGGGCAGTTTTGATGGGTTATGCGCCTTGGATTGCTCTGGTTGCTGGACTAATTTTAGTTGCTTTTAAATTAAGTGATAAGAAAGTGAAATTTGGTAGACTTGTCTATCTTTTTGGAACCAGATTATCAGGTTCACCCGATACGGGTTTTGCCGGAACTTACGATATGAATGAGAAGCAAATGAGAGATTACATTATTGATTTCTCCAAACGGATGCTCAATGAAGCTAAATCTACTTATGTTAAATTTTGGGCATTTAATGTCAATGATGATGAAGAAGTTGCCTTAATGTTTGATTTAACAAATATTAATGAACCTATAGAAATTTCTGATAAAACCATTCAAACAACTACCTGGGATTCGTTAAAACATTTTGCAGAAGAACCCTTCTAATCAATTACAAATTATGAATTACTAATTAGTAAATTAATTAAGGAGAAATTATGCCAACAACATTTGAGAATATAAAACTTAAAGAAGATGGAACAGAAGGTCAAATAATAACGATATCGACTTTCTATGTTTGGGACTGTACAAACCAGAGGTTTTCAACTTCACCACCAGTAGTTTTGCGTAATACAATGTTGGCAGCTTTATATCCGGCTAAAGAATTTATTATTGGTGAAATTCCTAAAACATCAACTAACCCCAGTTTATTAGACCCTTTTAAAGTTCCTGCTGTTTCTGACCCTTATTTTTTGGATTTAGCTTCTAATTCAAGAACACATGGGAGGTTTTTATTTACTCCAAAAAGAACAATTGGTAGAGATTATTTTCCTAAAAAAGACGACTGGAAACGAATAATTTACGGGAGTATTTTGCATACAGGATGCAATAGATTATTTTATAGAGAAATAAAATATATTGTTGTTGATGATGAACGACGGAATCCAAAGGATAGTAGTCCTCAAGATGATGGGGTAAATGGTGTTCATTGGGATACGGGGGATTGTCATGCAAAAGTTTCAAAAAGTCTCCTAACCCTATTAGAAAGCTGGGATACAGTTGGCAATGAAGATAACCCAAAAACCATTCAGATAAGAGCCGCAATCTTCAGGGAATGGACAATTAAAGGAACAGCAAGTCATTCCTATAAGTTTGAAAACGATAATAGATTTAAAGGATATGATTTAGTTATTCCCCTATCTTGTTTTAAGGGTAATAAACCCGCACCGGGTAACTATACTGGTAAAGTTCTAATTGGGGTTGTGCATGAAGCCGAGGAACGGCGGGCTAAACCCGGTTGGATGTTGTGGCAATGGTTTAGTTTCGAGACTCTTGAAGAAGATGGAATCATTACTAGACTCCATGAGAAATGTCAGAAATTAAGCACTGCCCTTGATGATATTTATAAATTAGCTGATGTCCTACGAATTGATTTAGATGAAGCTGAACAAGAATTAGCTAATCTTGATGATAACCCTGATGCTGAAGTAGCTTATGTTGATTCGGTTCTCAAAATTATTAAAGCTGATAAAAAAGGAGTTTTAATTCTACATCCTTATGTTTTATTAAAGGTTAAATTTAGACTGAGAGAGATGTGGAAAAACCTGGCTAAAAGTGCGGGAGTTAGGTTTTATTCAGTTATGTGTACTCCTGATACTAGCCTTGAAAAATATCAGAAACGTTATGGCGATAATTTCGTTTTTAGCCCTAAAACCTTCTGTTCACCAAGTTTCAAAGAAGGCGAGTATATTGTGTTTTGCAATCCTATGAGACATTGGGGAGATGTTCAACTTTGGAACAATGTTTATGAGGGTAGATTCAAAAATACTAGGGGAGTTTTAGCCGCAACTCGTGAACTTTTATTAAGTCTTGGTAGAGATACTGATGGAGATTTTATTCAATTAATAAATAGTCAAAGATATCCGGCAATAACTTACGCTTTGCAGGGTATGGATAAATCACCAAAAGTTAAGAAATTTCCCAAGGTTGCACTAACAGGAAGTCTTCAACAAATTGCTATTAATTCTATGAATGATATTACTGGTGTTGTTGCTAGTTTGTTAGGACGAGCTAGAGCTATAGGTGCTGAATTAATTGTCCAGAATATCCCAGGGGAAGGGGAAATGAGGATAATTGATTTTCTTTCCCAAGAATTACAAATAGCTGTTGATAGTTTAAAATCAGCTTATCCTAATAATCAAGATGGTCTAAAAGTTGTTAAGGAATTTCTTGATAAATCTGGTGCTGATATTCAATGGTTGGCAGACTTAAAATCTGATGATTGTTATTTTACTCGTCCTTGTTTGGTGAATAACAATTTAACTGATACTGTTACTCGAATAGTTAGTTTAGTTAATAGTTATTATCGACAACCTAATCTCAAGGAAGATACAATTCCAATGGATTATAGATTTACTTTATTTTCTCTTGTTGTTTCTGATGCTGTTCAGGATGCGATCGCACTACGAGAACGTGACGCTTATCGAGCCGAAATGGGTGCAGCCTTAGCCCATAAAGCCGCTAATGATGATGATAGGTTGGTCAAAGAAGTTACGGCTAAATTTAAGGTTCAAACTGAAGTTATTATGAGGGAAACCCTCAATCCTTTGAGAAAACCTTATCCTCCGAAGACTTGGGCGGCGGCTTATTGGAGGGTTAATCATTTAGCTAAATCGGGAACTGCGGGATTAGTTTTCTTGTTATTTTGTGATGAGATTATTGAAGAACTAAAGAATTTAGAAAATAAAAAGGTTTGGTTAATAACAATTTATGCAGTTCAATTCACCGCATTTGCTCGTCCCCAGTTGAATGCTTGGAATGGCGAGGAATTAACCGTTAGGAGTAGTTTTCTTAATATTAATGGCAAGGATAAAGTTAGTCTGGAAGGTAAATTAGACGGACAGCCTGGGTTTATTAATATGGGACTTGTCAACGAGAAAGATATTAGTCAAGTTCCGAACGGTTGGACTGGGAGAGTTAAGATTTATGCTAAAACTTATGAGAATGATAAGTACCCTCGAAAAATGTCAGCTAATGATGTTTGTACAAGTCTTTATTGCTTTTCAGTTGATATGGAGCAATCCGATATTGATGATTTTATGAATGATCATTGGTCAACTAGCAGTAGATTCAATCCCTTATGATAACTGAATATTAACGTCCTTCACAGCCAATGCCATCTTTATCAGAATCGAAGTTGTGGGGGTCAGGTTGGAGAACTACGAAGCGCCGATAAGAGATATCCTTGCAATCTAAGTCGGGTGGTGGGGAGGGAATACAAATTTCATTTCCGGCTAAGTCTCTGGGATAGGCAGGGTCGCAGTTTTGAGTAGGTTGTTGAGCGACGGATACGGTAACACCTACAATCAATAACAGAGAAGTCATTACACCCAATAATATCGCCATCAGTTCTCTCCATGAAAAATCAACTATAGCAATCCTAAATAGGTTCTAATATTGGCTCCTTGCTGTGCCTGGGTTTCAGGCTCATTTATCCCTACAACTCAAATAGGATTGCTATATCTAGGATTCTGTCAGCTTTTGTTGCTTTGGGAATATTAAGTTTTTCGGGTTTCTTTTTCTGGCAGTCCAGACAAACGAAGGATAAAATTATCATGGCACAACCTGAGAAACTGCAAATAACGGAAGTTTGGCAAGTGAAATCAATTGATAGTCCCACTGGGTTTACTATTAATAAAGGTTGGTTTGATACTAGAGAAATTCGAGTTTGTGGTGTTGAAGTTCCGAATAAAAACTCTCAAGTTGCAATTAATTATCTGAATGAACTTATTAAGGAATCTCAAGGAGAAGTTGGGGTAACATTTTTGGCAAAAGAAGGGAAGCAATGGATTACTGAAGTTTATGCAAATCTTGGAAAATTGCCAGAGGATATGATTGGAGAACAATTAATTACTCAAGGATTTGCGACAGTTACCAAGGAAATTGATAGTTGCCCCAACGGTGAAAGTTTGAGATTAGCTCAAGAGGAAGTACAGGAAAAATCTTCTCGGCAGAAGTCTAAGTAAATCCGTAATTTTACTGATGCAAAATCCTGAAGTTTGTATATGCTAAGTTATATTCCTAAATAGTCTTCTATGGATAATTAAATTATTGCTTATCAAGAAGTGGAAAATACCTTAATAATTACCGTTATATTCCTATCATTGGTTATGCTCAATAATCTCTTCAATTAAAGTAAATACGAATTCAAATTGAGCAAAGTCTTCAGCAGTGCCATTTTCACATAACCAATTACAAAGATTTCGTTTTTCAAATTTATTAATCTCACAAGTCTCGGGCTGAATCTGAGATACTGCACGAACTTTTCTTTCCACCTCTGGAGTTATGTCAAAAAACTGAGGATGGGATTCCCGAAGGTTATTAATTCTGCTTGCTGGGATTAAGTTTTCAATCCCTTTTGAAATTGGGTTGCTAGAAACTGTGGGAATGACACGTTTTTTAGCCATGTGATTGTCACCTTTTGGCTTATTTGTATCACAATCGTATATTAAACCAACGATATTTGGAAAAACTATCGCCAATTTGCTATTATTACAGGTTGTCCAAATCTTGTCTAGATTCCCAAATCCATCGCCATCTAATAACTTGATTTTGTTTAGTATTGATTGTTTATCAAGCAGCAAAGCGGCTTTACTCAAATATTTGATATCGTAGTCACCCTCAACAAAAATAACCGGTTTTTGGGCTTGTTCTACCTCGGATTTAATTTTGTCCCTAAATGTATTTGATTCCTTGTAATAATCAAAAGCAGATTGAAATTCCTCAAATTCCTCAACACCAATCTTCACTCCTGCTGGAAGAGACAAAATTTCAAATCCAGTATCGCCAAATTGTGTTTTCATGCCCAACAAAAACAATGGTGAGTGAGTAGTGAGTATAAACTGAACTTTGGGAAACATATTAATAACTGCTGGTAACAAATTGCACTGTAAGTCGGCGTGCAAATGTGCATCAACCTCGTCAATAATAACTACTCCACTTACATCTTCTAAATTTTCAAAGGATGCACCAGACATATCAAAGTCGCGTAGAATTGATAAGAAAATGTTAAGAATTGAAGTTTGACCTGTGGATAGCTGAAAAATATTACGGATGAATTCTGTCTCGTTCTTCATAATTGATACTGCACGATTCTGCCGAGGCCCAATTCCAAAGCGAACATTCTCATCAGTTCTAAAAATTAGCTTAATAAGCTGTGTGGTGGCATTCCAAATATTAGTAGCACTTCCTGCATACCACAAACACACTGGAGGTATCGAAACTATTTGTGTAGAATCGTATTTGAATTGAAACGGTACTGTTTTTAGGTCGTAATTTGCTCGATCTGAAAAGATATCAAGAAGCCAATTTTTAGAAAAAGTAAGCGGCGATTGCTGAATAATCAAGCGGTTTGAAACTCTATTTATTCTTGTACTTTCAATGAATTCTGCCGTGGCTTTAAGATTTTGAGCATTTAACCACGCTGGTTGTTCAAAGCGATTTGCTGGAAAGTATAATACACAGTTGCTATTGAATTGTTTTGAGACTTCTATTTGATTATTAATAAAATTTGCACCAAATATTGATGTTTCATATAAAGGAATCTCTCCAAATGAACTGTCGATTTCTGGGTCGCCAAAGTTTTTCACATAATCTTCTTGTGAGCAAGCAAGCTGCCACTCATAGCAACTAAAATCAGCACCAAAGTTCACCCTTGCATAACAGTACGTCGATCCATTTCTTATGTACTGAGGACTGCGAAGTTTATAGACCTTGCCTTCTTCTACCTCTGGATCATCAAAAGCAACCTGCTGTGCAGTTATTAGAGCATTCAATAAGTATGAAAGAAAAATACTTTTACCAGAGCCGTTTGTGCCAACTAAGATAAGTGGTTTAGGATGGCCATCATTGCTAAATGGAAAGTCATAGTTGATTTTTTCAATTGGCCCGACGTTTTTCAGAGTAATGTGCTTAAAGTACATGAAACCAGTTATATTTACTAGAGCAAAAAAAAGTCGTTTGCTGAATTTGCGACTGACTAACTAGCAGTTTATTTTATGTCCCTGAAAAGTACCCATAACTATTTATTATATGGAAACTCTGCTTTAGGTTGTAGTAGTTATTGTACCTATATCCGCAGATTCAGACATTCCTTCATTCTCATTGGTACTCATGATTTATCCTACCCTTAATTACTTCTTGCACTATCCCTCTTCTATCACTCTCCAAAAGGTCAATCCCTAGAAGATTTATTAGTCAGTCAATACAAGCTATCCTATTACAAAAACTGGGTTGTTGTATTTGTTGTTAGAAAGAAATAGCAGCGATCGCTTCCTATGCAAAAGCTCTAGAATCCAGAAATGGCAAAAGTTTTCGGAGAGTGACAGAACATGAATAATATCATTTTATATTATAATGAAAAATTAAGAGTTAAATTATCTCATTAACCCTAGGCTTTTTTAGAGAAATAACCTAATGAGTTTTAAAATGTCTAAGATTTTAGCAGCAACAACAATTAGTGCCATTATTGGTGGTTGTCTAGGACTATTTTCTGTCACGCCTGTTAGTCAAAATGTTTATGAAAGCGTCCCTGGTGTGGGTATAAATCGGCAATGTGGCGACTCATCACTCTGCAATGCACAGCGCAGCCGTGAACTTGCATCGGGTAGTGACTTTGCGATTACTTCAACCGTTGATAACGATGCAACAGCCCAAAAACGGATGACCTCTGGTTTAATAGGTGCAGTTTTGGGAGGCGGCTTAGTTTTTGTGATCATGATGGTTTCTAATCACAACAAAAACTAATTTTTTAAAATAAGAGTAAACCCGATGAAAATTCAACTTATTGTTAGTTTAATTGCCAGTCTAGCCTTTATTAGCAATTTTCCCTCAATAACCTTAGCGGAACGGCCACCGAATCTATTTCAAAAATCACATCTTTTAGCTCAAAATTCATCGTCAACAATTCAAAGTTTACCTAATGGTAAATATCTTTATGTGAAGCGAACGAATTTGAATCCTCCTCATCACAATCAGTACATTCTATTTGTCAAACAAGGGAATGCAGTTCTTGGCTATAAATATAATTCTGGTGCTGAAGAATGTTTTGGAGGAACACTGAATGGCAATACAATTACGAATGTTGTTTATCCAAGTTTTACCCGAGAAGGAAACTTATCTTTTCGTGGCTCCGATGTCACTTATCTAGGAAATAGTTCTTATCGTTTAAACTTAAATGAAGTTTCCCATGAAGCCGAATTAGGATTACAAGAATGTCTTGGAATCTTTTCACGGGAACGTTAAACTAGCAGCCCGGTCAAAAACCTTTAAGGATCTGATGGAAACCATTCTATTCGTTCTTGAGTCATGCGCCTTAAACATAAATCTTGACCAATGGCTGCAAATGTTGCTTCAAACTGACAATTGAGATTCCGAAATACAGACCAAGAACTTTGGGCGGCTTGTAAATTATTGTGAGCTTCTCCAGAAAGATTAATATTTAAAAGTTCATAACCAATATTAAGCCCACGTTCCAAGTCTTCTAAACTTCTATTCCTATTGGGTTTAGGTAACTGACTCTGAATATATTGGTTAAAATCATTGGTGCGTTTTTCCGTCCAGAGTTTAAGGCAAGTGTAGCGTGTTATAACCCCTAGACCTGAATGTCCACCAGCACGTCCAGCATTACTCAACTCAAATAAACATTGATTATCTCGAAATTGAATCCAAGCTAATTGAGCTTGAGTAAGCTTTGCTTTTCGTTCAGGAGAAACAATATAAGTTAATCGTTGATAAGCAGCATTTAGTTGAGCATCCGCTTGTTTAAACATCTCGACAGCACAACCATTCATATCAGCTTGGGTTTGCGTATTATCACAACGAGATTGCGCTCTGGAATTGTTAGCAACTCCGAATACAATTGCTGTAATAACAATAAACCCAAACCCATAAATTTTATTCTTCAGTAAATTCATTAAATTTAATCCTTAAAGTTTTCAGAGTTTATTCAGTTATTGCTGTATCTTCCACGAATTACGCAAATATTCCCGCTCTCGCTTTGACGCTACTTTTACAGGGGGAGAAGGGTGAGAAACCATTTTTGCCGAAAAGGGAAGTTGGAGTGGTTGGGTAAGAATGGCTGAAAGCTTTATGATCTGTTTCTCCCTTCATTATACATTGCCTAAATTGACTCAAACTAGGCAAAGTTATCATTTGTATTTCTTATCAATTCCGCCCCCCAAATGGGTCATTTTTACAAAACTTTACCAGGCTGCACCTGGTGACACGAACCTTCTATTTACGCCAATGTGGTTGATTTAACTGAGGTTTTGCTTCAACTCAGAAAAGAAGGTTTTTTCTGGGAGCGAGAAGATTTAGTGGCTTTGAGTCCTTATTTAACCAGTCATATTAAGCGTTTTGGTGATTATCTGATTGATCTTGATGCGATTCCACCAGCACTTGAGGAGACGTTAAATTTAGGCTTTTGAGTAAATTTGTTACAAAACTTTACGTCGTGCTAAATTTTGCGTGTATCTTGTCTTTACCCCGAATAAGTCTTATTATGGCAACTTCATCTCGTTTTAACCAAGGTTCAGACTTGTGGAATTATCCCTTTGTCGGACTTGTAAAACCGCGATCGCCCAGTAAATTTTCCCAAGTAAAATTTTCATACCTTGCTAACTTTTTCTATACTCTTCTATGACTATTAACTATGATGATCTGCAAGAACCGTTTAATAAATTCTCAACCCTAGTTGAATTACTCCGTTATCGGGCCAGTAGTCAACCTGAACGCATCGCCTATATTTTCCTACGGGATGGGGAAACCGAAGAAGCTCGTTTAACATACAGGGAACTGGATCAAAAGGCTAGGGCGATCGCCGCTCATCTACAATCCTTAGCAGCAGAAGGAGAAAGGGGTTTACTGCTCTATCCCCCAGGACTGGAATTTATTTCAGCCTTTTTTGGTTGTATGTATGCAGGAGTCGTCGCCATTCCCGCCTATCCGCCCCGACGCAATCAAAACCTATTGCGCTTACAAGCGATTATTGCCGATTCTCAAGCTCGATTTACTCTTACTAATTCGGCCCTCTTTCCTAGTTTGGAAAATCAATGGGCTAAAGATTCTGAATTAGCAGCGATGCAATGGGTTGTTACCGATAAAATTGACCATCACCTCAGTTCAGATTGGCAAGAACCGACCCTCGAAAAAAACAGTCTAGCTTTTCTACAATACACCTCTGGTTCAACGGGAACCCCGAAGGGAGTAATGGTTAGTCACTATAACTTGTTGATTAATTCAGCCGATCTAGATCGCGGTTGGGGACATGATCAAGATAGTGCGATCGTGACCTGGCTACCGACGTTCCATGATATGGGTCTTATTTATGGTGTCATTCAGCCTTTGTACAAGGGATTTCTCTGTTACATGATCTCGCCTGCCAGCTTTATGGAACGACCATTACGTTGGTTACAAGCCATTGCCGATAAAAAAGCAACCCACAGTGCGGCTCCCAATTTTGCCTATGATCTTTGTGTGCGTAAAATTCCTGCCGAAAAGCGTGCTTCCCTAGATCTGAGTCGTTGGCGTATGGCTTTAAATGGGGCTGAACCTGTCAGAGCGGAAGTACTAGAAAGGTTTGCAGAGGCTTTTCAAATCTCTGGTTTCAAGGCAACGGCCCTTTGTCCTGGCTACGGTTTAGCAGAAGCTACCCTCAAAGTTACGGCAGTTAGTTATGATAGTCCCCCTCACTTTTATCGAGTTAACGCCAATGCCCTAGAACAAAATAAGATTATTGCGGCCACTGAAACAGATACCAATGTACATACCCTAGTGGGCTGCGGCTGGACAACGATTGATACCAAAATTGTTATTGTTGATCCCGAAACCTTAAAGCCTTGTTTACCTGAAATCGTCGGGGAAATTTGGGTATCAGGTACAACGATCGCCCAGGGCTATTGGGGAAAACCCCAGGAGACCCAGGAGACCTTTCAAGCCTATTTAGCGGATACAGGAGCAGGCCCCTTTTTGCGGACAGGAGACCTGGGCTTTATTAAAAACGGTGAATTGTTTGTTACGGGTCGGCTTAAGGAAATTATTCTCATTCGAGGACGTAATAATTATCCCCAGGATATTGAATTAACTGTACAAAATAGTCATCCAGCCCTACGTCCCAGTTGTGGGGCAGCTTTTACCGTTGAGGGTAAGGGAGAAGAACGGCTCGTGGTCGTTCAGGA
>LR882958.1:3987500-5464396 GCA_904830895.1 Planktothrix rubescens CCAP 1459/22 | reverse complement strand
AGATCTATGCTGACTTCTTCTATCTTTTCTAACACTTATGTTCCCCATCTCATCAACACTTTTTTGATTTCTTCTTGTGTTCTTTTTTCGAGGATGGCAATTAATTCCGACTTCTCTAAATCTATTTCTAAAACTTCTTGTAGGATTCTATCAGCCAATCTTTTTGTATAAGTCCTGATTAATTTTATTAACTATAATTTTAGCATACTAGATACTGAAGAACCTTATTTCAAAGAACAAGAATAAAAATAAGCCCTGAACTCAAGTTCGGGCTTAGGAAAAACCTTTGAAATTGATGAAATTTACAGAGAAACCACTTCAACTTCCACATCAGCCGTCACGTCAGAATGTAACTTAATATTGGCTTTATAGGTTCCTAATTTACTGATACTGGGGAGAGTAATTTCCCGACGATCAACTTCTTGACCCGTTGCTTGTTGAATCAATTCTGCTAATTCTTTTTCGGTAACAGTACCAAAAATTGCGTTTTCTTTCCCCAACTTGTTTGGCAATTTTGAACACACCACCCGCTTCCAGGGCTTTTTTCTGAGCTTCAGCCTGTTGTTTCAGTTCTAGTTGACGTTGACGTTCTTCTTCTCGACGCCGTTCTACCTGTCTGAGAATCCCAGGGGTAGCCCGAACTGCTATACTCTGAGGGATCAAATAGTTACGAGCATAACCCGGGGCGACTTCTACGAGATCCCCATTTTTTCCCAATTTAATCACATCTTTGGTCAGAACCACTTGAGTCCGCTTTGCCATGATCAGTTCCTATATTTTTTTAACCCAAACACTCTATATTAACAAAATTAGGGTGCGATCGCAAGTCCATGATCAACTTACCCCGGTTGAGGATACTCTCCCTGTTCCCTCCCCCTAGCCCCCCGTGCACGGGGGTTTGGGGGGGCTGTTCCGGTGTTCCCTGCTATACAATACAGACTGAGTTGGATCAGGATTCACCCCGGAGGCTGCTATGCAGAGTATTCAGTTCAAAGGACGCATTGGTAAGGATGGAATATTACGAGTACAAATGCCAGCAGAATTTAAAGATAGAGACTTAGAAGCTATTGTGATCTTTCAAGCCGCTAGTGAAAACCTGAAACATGAAAATTGGCAACCTGGGTTTTTTGAGGAGTAATTGGTGGCTGGGTGGGTGAACCATTAGTCCGAGAAAATCAAGGACAATATGAAATTAGGGAGAATTTGTTTTGAGTTTTAGTCACTCACAATACCACAGAATTTAGTCGAGTTCCCAACTTACAAATTGAAGATTGGGAACTTTGATTTAACCTTAAAATTGATCCTTCATTCCCCGTAAACGAGCAAAGGTTTGAACGGGATCATGGCTATTCACCGCCATTTGTAGACTGGGAATATCCCAACGCAAAAAAGGATTAGTGCGTTTTTCTAAACCAATATTTGAAGGAATTGTGGCTTGATTTTGACTGCGGGCTACGGTAACTTCTTGAAACGATCCTGTAAATCTCGATTATCAGCATCAACCGTTAAGGCAAATTTTAAGTTATTAAGAGTATATTCGTGGGCACACCAAACCCTAGTGGTTTCTGGGAGATTTCGGAATTGATTTAAAGATGTCAACATTTGTTGGGGAGTACCTTCAAATAAACGGCCACAGCCCCCGGCAAATAGGGTATCCCCGCAGAATAAATCCCCCGGTTGATCGGGATTTTGGGGCGGAAAATAATAGGCAATATGGGCTTTTTGTATGACCGGGAACAAATAAAACTTGCCCGATTTGATCCCCAAATTGAACTTGATCACCCGGTTTTAAAAATACCATTTGACCGGGGATTCTGCCTCGATCTTCTTCACCTCCATAAACGGTAAGATGGGATATTGTTTAATCAGTTGAGTATTTCCCCCAATATGATCGCTGTGATGGTGAGTGTTAAAATTGCAACTAATTCAGCGTCTAATCTCTGTAAATGTTGTAAAACGGGATCGGCTTCTGCGGGGTCAACAACGGCGGCAATTTTCCGATCAGGATCATGCAGTAAAAAAATATAGTTTATCAGAGAGGACTGGAATTCGTTCAATTTGCATAAAAAGCAATCTCCACCAAATGATTTGATTAGGGTTTAGAATAGTTAAGACTTTGCGGAGCCTAATTCGTTAGTTTAGCAAATTTTATCGCAAAATTAGTCAATAGTTAAATTAGAGAGGTTAAGATTAAAATGTTGTGGACACTTCCCACTCGCTCTAAAATCTCAATTAGTCAAGTGACGGATCGGATTGTCAATTCTGGTCAACTGGGTCATGCTGATTATTTGAGATTAATGTCGGCTATTTTATCTGATAAAGATATTACCGAATCTGAACGTAACCAAATTAATCGAGTATTTGATTATGTTCAGACGGGTCGTGTTAGATTTAATGATATGTAAACAGTAACAATTAATGAGGTCAAACCCAATATGAATTTTCCTGAAGTCAATAATTTAATTCCGGTTCCAACTGGGCCATTACAGATTCCTGCCCAAGCCAATATTTCAACGGAAATTAGTGAGTTTGCGATTAGATTATCCTTGATCATTCCCACTTACAAAGAAAGCGAAAATGTTAGACCCATTGTTCAACAATTAACTCAGTTATTAGACGGAGTAATTCCTCATGAATATGAGTTAATTATTGTTGATGATGATAGCCCGGATTTAACTTGGAAAGTTGCGGCGGAGTTAATCCCAGAATTTCCCCAATTGCGGGTGATGCGACGTCAGGAAGAACGGGGATTATCAACTGCTGTAATTAGGGGTTGGCAAGTGGCTAGAGGGGAAATTTTAGGGGTAATTGATGCGGATTTACAACATCCTCCAGAAAGTTTATTACAACTTTTATCTGAAATAGAACGGGGTGCGGATTTAGCCGTTGGTAGTCGCCATGTTGAAGGCGGTGGTGTTAGTGATTGGAGTGTGATTAGGCGCTTTTTATCGAGGGAGCGCAGGTTTTAGGATTAATTATTTTACCCGGTGTTATTGGTAGAGTTTCTGATCCGATGAGTGGTTATTTTATGGTGAGAAGGGAGGCAATTGCTGGAAGAACTCTTGATCCTATTGGTTATAAAATCCTGATTGAAGTGTTAGGTCGGGGGCAAATTCGTTGGGTGGGAGAAGTGGGTTATGTGTTCCAAGAACGCTTGGAAGGAGAAAGCAAAGTTACTTGGAAACAGTATATTGAATATTTACAACATTTAGTTAAATTACGTTTAGCCAGATGGCCTATAACGCGGTTTTTGCGGTTTGGGGTTGTGGGTTTTAGTGGGGTTTTTGTCGATATGGCAGTATTTTATCTCCTCTATACTGTTAGTGGTTTGGCTTTAACCCGTAGTGCAATTTTATCGGCAGAAGTGGCGATTATTAATAATTTTATCTGGAATGATCTTTGGACATTTGGAGATATTTCTAGTCATCAAAAAGGTACGGGAAAACGGTTTAAACGATTTTTGAAGTTTAACTTAATTTGTTTATCGGGGTTAATTTTAAATGTGTTATTGGTAAATCTCCTGTTTAATTTGTTTGGAATGAATGCCTATTTAGCGAAGGTAATTGCGATCGCTATTGTGACTTTTTGGAATTTCTGGCTAAATTTAAAATTGAGTTGGCGAGTAACGGAAGTTAAGTAGTTACGGTGACTCAGGTTTAAAAATAGCTATAGGTTCTTTTTCCCATTGTTGTTGATAAGTTTGATCTTTAAAAATAATATTTTCGTGAGATTTTTGACCACTCCTTTTAGTTCTCATCTGTATAATCCTACAGGGAACAAAATTACTATGCGGTGAAGTTTCAGCTAACTTTGCTGAGGCATTGTCAACATTAATATGTCGGATTTCTAAATTCTGGGGTTGAGAATTTTGTAACATAACCCATAGGGGATATTCCCACGCATCATTTCCCATTTGTAAACCAATTTTAGGGCAATTTTGCGAATTTAAAAATTTTACAGTTTCCTTAAAAGGTTCTAAAAGTTCAGGACGATTACTAAAATATTGATCCATTCTGTTGACAACAAGAATACTATTGGTGGGGTGAAAGATAGGTCTATACTTATTTAAGAATAACCAAGGTAAAGATGACAAAATAAAAACAACTAAAATTAATTGAACAACAATTTTAGGTTTAATTTGAGATAACATTAATCCGAGAAAAGCCGAGAATAATACAAATAAAGGTAGATGTAAACGACTATGCCAAATTTGCCATTTTACAAGTAAGCAAAAGATTAAAAAACCACTGACTACAACCGTTAAATAACTAACGAGGTAGTAATTTTTTTTCAAGTCTTTCCTGAAGCAAAAAATTAACAAAAATATCAATATCAATAAAGTGTGTAACAAATTAGGAGCATTATTTTCATTTCCCCAAATGCCAAGGGTTGACCAACCTCCAGGTACAGCGAAAACACTAGAGAATGTGGTTTGAGGATCATTAATATTGATTCCTAAAATATCATGAATAACATGAATTAATTTATTAAATCTTCCATTAATAAAGCCGAAAGGAGAGCCTAAATGTAATGCTACATTTCTCAAGACATTCGATATTAATGTACTTAAGTTAATTACACCATTACGGTAATCTCCTGGGGAACCGAGGAAAGAACCAAAGACTTGATAATTACGAAAATAGTGGCTTATATTTAATGATATAGTAATAATAGCTATAATTAAATTGGGTTTCCAAAATTGCCATTTTAATTGTTTTAGGGAATAAAGTCCGAACCAAATTAAGAAAGGTAAAACATAAAAATAGGAAGTTCCCTTAGAAAGAATAGCTAACCCAGTGGTACTCCCTATATAAAAGGCATTCACCCAGTTAATTCTATCTTTTTGTTGGATTGCAGATAGAATAAAGTGCGCCAAACAAACTAACCAAAACGCTAAAACATAATCATTCTGAGTATTAGACGCTTGCAAAATTCCCATGGGAATTGTTGCCACAAAAACAGCAGCAAAAATTTGACCATTGAAATTTGCACCTAGCTGTTGAGCAATGAGTGAAATTCCAATAATACTTCCAACCATGCTAAACCACTGGACGAAATTAGCCAAGTAATCTCCTCCTGTTAAGATTTGAAAATGAAGAATTACATATTCAGACCAGGGATTTTGATAAAGTTGGGGAGTATAACTCGTCGGATAATGTTTAATACTATGATTTTGTATCCAATGAACAACACGACTCAGATGGTAATCCATTGAATCCCAATTATTGGGTGGAGAAAGAATAGCAATTAATCCAATAATCACCACAATAAAGATTACACTCATTAAAACAAATAATAAAAATTTTGAACGCATCTTCAATTGCTCTTTTGTAAACCTTAATAAATCCAGACCAGGTAAAGAATAAGTTTTAACATATAAAAAAATTAATATAAAATTAAGGAATAGCCAGACTCCTAAAACAGAAGCTATAGTAAAATAATTGAACAAACTTAGGAATTCAGTGATGCCAGTAATCAACAAACCCCATACCACAAAGGCAGATAGCAAACTTTGACGCCAAAATTGTCCTTGAGCATAAAAAACTAACCACAGGACAACACAGGGTGTTAAAAGCAAAAAAGAAAGCATATTTTTTTGCTGGTAATAATTCCAAATTAAATTATAAAAAATTAACTCAGGTACTAATTTCAAGCAAATCTAGGGATGGTTTTGAATTCAGCACATGACTAAGATAATGGTAACACAGCTAATTTTCAACCGACAAGGGATCTGAACAAAAATTAACAAAATTTAACTTTATTAGAAGTTAGTCAATGTTAAGGTTAGAAACTGATCAGACAATTTAACAAGGAGAATTCACTAGCTTAACATGATGTCAATCCTATCAAAACTTAAAAATAAATTAGAGCGAATTATTGATGAAAATTTGATTCCCTATATTGTCCAATGGGAAGACTAATGGCAAAGCAAAATCAGGAGATATAAGCATAAAAAACTTAAGGAAAAATTAAAATTTTGTGCCGAAGGGGTGCGGTTTAAAAAAGATTTGAAAATCGATCATCCAGAAAATGTATCTTTAGGGTATAAAGTTTATATAGCAATTCCAAATGAGTCATGATGATCAATCAGCCTGAAACGCAAGCACAGCAAGGCTCCAATATTACAACCTATTTAGGATTGCTATATTCATAAACCTGTGGTTATTGGGCGCAATGTTTGGATTGGCGCGAATGTTATGATTATTCCAGGGGTTTCGATTGGAGATGGAGCTATTATCGCAGTAGGTACAGTTGTCACAGCAAATGTTGAACCTCTAGCGATTGTCGGAAATCAGCCCATGAGAACTCTCAAATATCGGGAACGAGAACATTATGAAAAGTTAGATCAACAAGACAAATTAATCAACGACAGTATACAATAGACTTGATACTATTCTTGCTCAAGGTAGTCTTTGATCAAATTAGTGATGTTTCTCTCATTAAAAACCAGCTATTAATACTAAAATTATGAACAATGAAAAGCAAGGATTTATAACTATTTTAACAGGTCTTTATTCTTTCCAAGACTGTATCCATTTTTTGGCTTCTGTGCGTAAATTTCATCAAGAACCAATTGTCATTTTAATTGATCAAGTTCCTAAATACTTGCAATTTTTACTTCTGGCTTTTGGCAATATTCACTTAAAACCAGCACCTACTCACCCTAACCCTGTGTTAGCTTCTCGATTGTCAAAGTTAGAGTTATATGAACAATCCCCGTTTGAAAAAACAATTTATTTCGATTGTGATATTTGTTTACTCTCAGCAATTCCAGAAGTATTTGAGTACCTCAATGCCAGTGATATTCTAATTACAGAAGATGTACAACCTTCTATTGCACAAGCTTCTAATTTACTGCGAGTTAAACAAGAAATATTGCCCACTTTGCAATCAATAGGATTACCGTTAAAAGAAACCAGCATTCAATATAATAGTGGGTTTATAGCGTTTAGAAAAAGCTCTAAAAATCAACAGTTTTTCCAAGCCTTCCGCGACTATTTCAATATCATCTTAGAGCATCAAGATATTTTATTATTAAGAGATCAAGGAGCTTTTGCAGCAGCCGTAGAAACAGCCCAACCCCATGTTCAGATTTTATCTCCAATTTATAATTACCTAGATAAGTGGAAGCAATGTTACACCATCAATGAACCAATTAAAGTTTTGCATTCTACCTATCCCTATCGACCCCAATACGCCAAAAATGTCACTCGTTCTCTACTGACAAGAATTTTTGATCGACTGGCGAAATATTTTCTTCCCAACCAAACTACAAATAGCTGGAGAAATCGGTAAGATCACCTCTCAAATTCTATTTCATTTAAAATTATTGAGCCATGAAATCAATTAAAAAAGTTTCTATGTTAGTGTGGAATTTATCCACAAATGATGGATTTATTCGAGCATCTTTGTTAGGAGAAGCACTCAAGAAACTCGGTTATGAGTTTGAAATATTAGGATTTGTATTTCAAGATCAATTATATGGAGCAATTTCCAATTCCGATAAAATCCAGGCTGTCTCCGGGGGAAATTATCCTCAATTCTTCAAGTCTGTGCAGCAACTTCTCCCGAAAATTGATGGGGATATGATTTATGCGATTAAGCCTCAAGTTCCTAGTTTTGGTGTAGCTCTTTTGAAAAAATTACTCAGTCATAAACCGATCATTTTAGATATAGATGACTGGGAAATGAGTTGGAATGGAGGTGATGAATGGCGCTATCAACCTTCTCCCAAACAATTAGCTAGAGATATTTTAAAAGCAAATGGCGCATTGAGATCGCCTGTCCACCCCTTGTATATTCAAGGGATGGAAAAATTAATTCGATATGCTGATCAAATAACTACTCATACTAAATTTTTGCAAAAGCGATTTGGGGGTACTTCTGTTCCTAACGGGAAAGATGTTAATTTATTTGATCCGACTCGCTACAGTGCCGAAGAAAGTCGCGCCCGTTTAGGTTTATCGGAATACCGAGTGCTGATGTTTCCTGGGGCGCCACGGCCCTATAAAGGATTAGAAGATGTCCTAATTGCCCTAGAACAACTGAATCAAAACGATATTAAATTGGTGATTGTGGGAGGAAGCCCCTATGATCAGTATGATGATCAATTAATCGAAAGATGGGGACGGTGGATCATTCAGTTACCAAAAACTCCCGCTATAATGATGCCTGAAGTCGTTGCTGCTGCCCACATTATCGTGGTTCCTCAACGCGACGTTCCCGCAGCGCAAGCTCAATTTCCTCTGAAGCTAACCGATGGTATGGCTATGGCAAAACCGATTCTAGCAACCAAAGTGGGAGATATTCCAGAAATTCTGGGTGAAACAGGATATTTAGTTGAGTCGGATTCACCTGAACAAATTGCTCAAACTATAGAGAGGATTTTTGATAATTTTGAAGATGCAGAAGCTAAAGGTTGGCAAGCTCGCCAACGATGTATTGAGAACTATAGTATAGATGCAATGGCGATCATTTTAGAGGAGGTTATTAATAAACTGCGTTAGAATTTCAGTCTGGACTCGATGGAATGGAGTACAATAAACTCCCTGGCTATCATGCAATAAATTATTAAACGTTAGTATGATTAATCAAAACTATTTAGTTAAATATGCACGGCAATATCCGATTAGGATTATCTTGACAATTTTGTTGGGTTTCTCTGGAGCAATTTTTAGTGGGGTCAGTACCACATTAATTGTCCCTGTTGTCTTAAATTTACTAGGCCAAGAAATGGAAATGAAGGGTGCTCCGCCCTTAATCCAAAAGATATTACTACCCTTTGGTGATGTTCCAGAATCCTATCGCTTGGGGTTAATGGCAGGGGCAATTTTATTGGCGTTAGTTTTAAAAAATTTAACAACCTATTGGAGTAGCTTAGTTTCCAGTTCCCTCGGTCGCGCCTTAACTTGTGACATGAGAGAAGCCGGATTAAAATTACTGTTGGATGTGGATTTAGATTTCTATGCAAAAACAAAAGTTGGGGATTTAATTAACCAATTAGGAGGAGAAATCGCCCGGGCTTCCAGTGCTATTAGTATTTATGTTGGAATGTTTACCACATCCATCACCATTTTTGTCTTTGTGATCATTCTCCTGTCCATTTCTTGGCAACTGACATTAGCAACAGCCGTCTTGCTGTTTATCGTCACTTTATTAAATCAATATATTATTTCTAAATCTAGACTATCAGGAAATTTACTGTCAAAAATATCTCGAAATTATTCCATTAAGCAGATGGAAGTCCTGAATGGAATTCGCTTAGTCAAAGCCACTGCTAATGAAAAATCCGAATATGAGCAGCTTAAACATTTAATTCGAGAACGAGAAAAGGCAGATTATAAAGCTCAAATGGCAACCGCCGCGATTGCACCAATCAATGAAGTGGTGAATATGCTGGTGTTATTAGTGCTGATTATGATCGGAAAATTCTTTTTATCCCAAGATCAAATCACAGCATTATCCACTATTTTACTCACCTATCTATTTATCTTATTCCGCACCTTACCCCTGATTTCTCAGTTGAATAATGCTCGTAGTAACTTAGCTCAAAGGATAGCAGCAATCAATATTATTGGCGAGTTTTTAAGACGGGATAATAAACCAATTATGAAGTCCGGTTCCATGCCGTTTACAGGACTTCAAGAAGGGATTCATTTTGATCACATTTCTTTTTCCTATCCCGGTCATGACAAACTTGCCCTTCAGGATATCGATTTATATGTTCCGTGTGGGACAACGTTAGCATTAGTAGGAGGTTCCGGGGCGGGAAAGTCTACTTTAGCAGATCTTCTGCCTCGGTTTTATGATCCAATTCAAGGTTGTATTCAACTCGATGGTCGTGATTTACGCGACTTTGATCTCAACAGTCTCAGACAATTAATGGGAATTGTTAGTCAAGATACCTTCCTATTTAATGCCTCTGTTCGAGATAATATAGCTTATGCCAGACCCAATGCCACGGATGAAGAGATTCTTTTTGCCGCTAAACAAGCTAATGCTGAGGAATTTATTGCTAAGTTACCTCAAGGGTTTTTAACCGCCATCGGCGATCGCGGCGTGTTACTATCAGGTGGCCAACGTCAACGCATTTCAATTGCCAGGGCGATCTTACAAAACCCTGATATTCTGATTTTAGATGAGGCTACCAGTGCCTTAGATACAGTTTCAGAACGTTTAGTTCAAGAAGCTATTGAAAAACTCAGTCGTGATCGCACAACAGTTGTTATTGCCCACCGTTTATCTACGATTCAAAAAGCAGATCAAATTGCCGTTTTAGACCAAGGGTGTGTGGCAGAGGTAGGAACCCATGATCAACTGCTGGCCAAAGGAGGAAAATATGCTCAACTATACACCCTGCAATTTGCCGATGAAGCAGCGCGAGATCGAGCCATTATTCGCAGTTCCTATGATGTCCGTAGTCGTCTCAACCCCATGATGGGTTTCCTGCAATTACTGGCAGATGATTTAGTCGATGATCTTGAAGAACGGCAGGAACTTCTCAATGAGTCCTATCGTTCAGCAACTTATATCCTAGATAGCCTAGAATTTATTGAACAAAGTGTAAAAATTCGCTTGAATAGCAAAACCTAACGCTACAATATATATATACTCAGAGGTATAAATTTTATGTCACTCCCTAAATATTATATTTTTTACACTCGGAATGTTTTGCCACAAACAAATGTAGCAAGTTTGGTACAGGTTGTTAATTCTGCCAATGCAGCCGCTAACTTAGGCTACTCAACGGTCTTAGTTTATCTTCAGAAAGCAATAACTTCTTTTAATCCCCAGAAATTGTTGCATCCCTTTTCACCCCAAACACCAGAAGCAGAAATCGTCCAAGCTTATAATGTCCAAAATAAATTAAAAGTGGCTCCCCTACCTCGGCCCTGGCCTGTTGATCGCCCTTGGGGCGGAAAATGGACTCACTCGAATACAATTATTTCTAAATATTACTTCCCCACCTTTATTAAGCCTGCTGCAAAAATTGTACATACTGGTAATTGGGGCTTTGCTAAATTAGCTATTCGTTCGGGCATTCCCGCCATTTATGAACAGGATCATCATGAACAATGGAAATTTGAACCTGAAATAGTCAATAGTCCTTTATTAACTATTACCGTCACCGTTGCTGATACCGTGAGAGACAGCATGATTAATAATGGAATGCCTCCCGAAAAAGTGATTACCCTCCACAACGGTTGTAATGATTTTTTTCTATTTCGGCAACTTGAAGATGCCCAAAAATGGCGAGAAAAACTTCTACACAATCAGCGACAGTATTTAGTCGTTTATTCGGGGGGATTATATTCTTTTAAAGGTATTGATCTATTGATAGATGTGGCTAAAACCTTACCTAAAATTCAGTTTGTTTTTGCAGGCGGTGATCCATCCCATGTCAAAGATTATCAAACCCAATCGCAAGAAAAACAGGTCGATAACGTTGAATTTTTAGGATTTCTGCCTCAAAATCAACTTGCTAGTTTATTACAAGCCGCCGATATTCTAGCTCATCCCCATCTGTTGACTCAAGCAGCTACCTTTACCTCTCCCCTGAAATTTTTTGATTATTTAGCATCAGGAACCCCCATCGCATCAACAGAAATTCCGCCTCTGATGGAATTTAAGTATGCTAATATCATATCGGGTTGGTGTGAGCCGGATCAGCCCCATTTATTTGCTCAATGTCTTGAGCAAGTTTTGGAAAAATATCCACGCAAACTAGAGGGATATACAGAAAATATAGAATTTGCTCGTCAGTTTTCTTGGGAAAATCGGATTTCTAAAATTTTAGCTCACGTTCCAGAACCGATGCGTCCCACCGTTGCCTTGTAATTAGATTGAGGATAAACTAATGACTGAAAAAATTGTAGGCATGATCACCAGCTATCCAGGGGTAAACCAAAGTGATTGGCTTTGGCAACAAACGCCTCATGATTTTGGCAAGTGGGGCAATATTAGGATTCAAGCGAATCATCCTCAACCGGATTTTCTGTTACTTTATCAATTTGATTTTCGGAAACCTCCTAAAAAATTATCATGGAAAGAACGCTTAAAACAAACCCTCAAACCCCAACCGCCTGAACCGAATATGCAGGAAAAGTTTAGGGGGGTTACTAAAGATCGGATGATTTATTTATTGCGAGAACCCCCCTTAGCAGAAATTGTAGAAATTAATAAAACTAATTATGAAAAAGCGAAACAGTATTGTGGTTATATTTCCGGCCCCGATGATTTAGCTCCAACACCCGATTATATGCCTGCGATTTGGTATCATTCCAACTCCTTTCGAGAGTTAAATGAAATGAATCCCCCGGAAAAAGTGAAATCTTGTAGTTGGATTACATCAGGAATTAATCGCACGGCTAATCATCGGAAACGATTAGATTTTTTGCAAGCGTTACAAGCTCAAAATGGGCAAATCGATTTTTATGGTCGAGGATTACCGACTTGGGTGAAAGCATCGGGAGAATTAAAAAATAAATGGTATGGAATGGCTCCTTATTCTTACAATTTAGCGATTGAAAATTATGCCGATAATGATTGGTATGTTACTGAAAAACTTTGGGATTCTTTACTCGCTTGGTGTCTCCCGATTTATTATGGAGGGCCAGCAGCAGATCGATTATTGCCTCCAGGCAGTTTCTTAAGATTACCGAGTTTAGATGAAAAAGGAATATCCTATATTCAGGAGGTTATTAGCAGTCCTGATGCTTGGTTTGAAGCAAAAGCGGCGATCGCAGAAGCTCGACAGATTATTTTACACAAACTGAATTTATTGAATTGGTTATCTGAGTTTGCTGAGAATTCTAGTCTCTAATTTACTCAATCTTGAATGCTCGGCTGCACCATCTAAACACGCTATAGAAACAGAGGAGTCAGTATGCAGGGAATTTGTACTCTTGGCAATGATGTAGTTTATGACCAACTGCTGGCGCTACTCAACAGTATTGATGCCATTTTAGGCCCAGAAACACCCGTTTGTGTGTTTCCCTTTGATGATCGATTAGAACGGGTTAAAGCAGAAGTTGAACACCGTCCCAATGTTTTTATTTATGATGATTTAGAATCAATTCAACGGTGGGATGAGTTTATGCTAGAATCTCAACCCCAACGGTTAAACCGTAAATACCGACTGTATGGCGCCCATAGACGGTTTTGTGCGTTTGATGGCCCTTTTGATGAGTTTATTTACATGGATGCAGATACCTTAGTAATGAACTCATTAGATCATGTTTTTGAGAAATTACAACATTATGATTGGATCGTTTATGATTTCCAATTCTTTGATCGAACCAAAGTTTATAACCTTAAATCGCCTAAACTGCTCCAAGTCTTTGACAAAAAACGTATTGATTCTGAAATTTTTTGTTCGGGGTTTTATGGTTCTAAAAAAGGAGTATTCTCGGCTGAAGTGAGAAATCAGTTAATTGGCTATTTACAAGCAGGAGAATCAGAAATCCTCTATGAAGGAGCCGGAGAACAACCTTTAATTAACTACATGGTGATGCGCTCAGGCATTCCCAGTTATAATTTTGCTTATAGCCTACCGGATACTGAAAAGACAGGGTGCAGTGCAACCTCTAAACACTTTCAGGAAAAGGAACATATTCTCTATGATAAAGGGAATCAACTCACCTATTTACATTATATTGGTGTTCAGCCCAATATGATGACCAGGGTTTGTTCAGGAGAAAATTTGGATTTCCCTTATCGAGATTTGTTTTTGTATTATCGCTATTTACATGAACCCGAAAAACGTCCTGTATTTACAACCCCACCCGTATCGCCCTACCCGAATTCTCAACCCAATCTCTTAAAACGAGTTTTAAGAAAATTAAAATTATTAAGTTAAGGAGAAGTTATGAACCGAGGCATTTATATTGTTGCTAATAACCGGGTGATGGAAAATGCGATCGCCCTTCTTAATAGCATTCGCCATTATAACTCAGAGGTTCCCATTTTTCTCATCCCATTTAATGAAGATTACCAAGAAGTGGCAGAAACATTGGGAAAATTACATGGGGTGCAAGTCTTTCCAGATTTAAACTTTCTGGAACAATTAACTCAGAAAATTGGGGAAATTTTTGATCGAGATTTTCTGAAACTTCCCAATAAAATGCGGAAATTAGCCGTTTGGTTTGGGCCCTTAGACGAATTTCTGTATATTGATACCGATATTATCGTTTTTGAGGATATTGTTGCTAACTTAGATTACCTGAAACAATGGGATTTCTTCTGTTGTGATTATCACTTTGTTGGAGAAAAAATCAGCAATATCTTTTCCCCCCTGGTTAAAGAACAAGGTATTTTCAGCGATGAACAAATCGAGGATGTTTTTAACAGTGGATTTTGGGCATCTCGAACTGGAATTTTTACCCTAGAACAACTTTATGATATCCTAAGAGACTGTTCCCAACATCGAGAATATTTTGATTTTAGCCAAGGAGTAACCGATCAGCCCATTTTAAACTATCTGGTTCTTAAACAAATTTCTAAACGGGGAAATTTAGTCAAACCCCCAGAAAATGCACCGGGGAGTTGGGGAGGTTCTAAACATTTCAAAGAAAAAGATCATATCCTTTATGATAATGGCAAACGGCTCAAGTATTTACACTGGGCAGGAACACCCTTAAAACCCGGAGGTTCCTATTGGAATATTTGGGAATACTATCGTTATTTACATGAAGGAAAACCCACTTGGAAAAGAAAACTAACTCGTTTATTTCCCTTCCTGTCCAGTTCCAGTAACTTCTAAATTAAGGATCACAAACGATGACTAACGGTATTTATACATTAGCAAATGATGTTGTTTATGATCAATTAGTGGCTTTATTGAATAGCATTGAAGCGAATGCAGGTCAAGAAATTCCCGTTTGTGTGATTCCTTATGATGATCGTTTAGAAAAAGTTAAAGCTGAAATTGCAACCAGAAGAAACGTAACACTATTTGAAGATAACCGAGTAATAGAACGGTGGGAAAATTTCTCAACTCAAGCCTGGAAATGTCACGAAAGAGCACAAAAGGTTTGGAAAGAAAGAGGTTTCCCCCCAGTGTATCGTCTGGCAATGCACCGCAAACTTTGCGGAATTGATGGCCCTTTTGATAAATTTATCTATTTTGATGCAGATACCTTGTTAATGGGTTCTTTGACTCTGATTTATGATAAATTAAATGATTATGATTGGGTTACCTATGATTTTCAATACAAGTCTGATCTTAAATATATTTTTGATCAGCCTTTAGAACAATTAGTCAAAGTTTTTCCTGGGGAAGAACTAAAATCTAATATTTTTTGCGCGGGTTGGTTTGCATCCAAAAAAGGGGTTTTTTTGGATGTACAATTGGAGCAACTATTAGAGGGTTTAAAATCAGGTGAGGCAGATGTTATGGCTTTATTTGGGCCGGATCAATCCCTTTTTAATTATATGGTTCTTCGTAGTAAAATTCCCTATTATAATTTTGCTTATCATCATGTTGAACACGCAACGGGAAATCATTGGTCTTCTCAATTTGAGGACATTGATCACGTTCTTTATGATCACGGCAAAAGGCTGACCTATCTACATTATATGAGTATTCCCTCTAGCAAATTTACCGAGCTTTGTCAAGGTTATGATGTGGATATTGCCTATAAAAATTTGTTTTTATACTATCGTTATTTAAACTTTCCTGAGCAACGTCCTCAGAAGTTTATTCGTCCTAGTGGGATGAGTGAAACTTTAACAAAAGTCAAGCAATTCATCCAACAAAAAATCAAAAATATAAAAGTTAAAATTCAAAAAATTAAACATTAACTATCAAACCAAAAACTGTTGAATTTCCCGCCAAATTTCACCTAAAACATTCTCTAAGCCATGATCACTATTCAGTTCAATTAATCTTACCCAAGGTCTGGTTTTTAAATAGTTTCGGCTGGCTTGAATCGGGATAACTTCGTCATTAATTCCATGTAAAATTAATGTAGGAATCTGACGCTGTAACTGTTCATCGGGGTATTGAGCTAAATCTTCTAAAAAATCATAATGCAAGGGTAAATTCTGTTTTTCTGCATAATGATAAATAGATAAATACCCTTGAGTTTTCCATAGATTTAATTTTTCTGCTCCTAACTTGGGAAACCACTCTGATAAAAAATTAAACGCAGGAGCCAGTAAAATTAACCGTTTAACCGATAAATTTTGTTCGGCAAATCTAGCCGCCGTTAAACCACCAAAACTTGAACCAATCACCACAATATCAGAAGTATCCGGGGATAATTCTGTGGGAATTTGTTGGAGTTGTCGAGTTAAAGTTAAATGGGAAAAATCTCCTTGGTTCAAATCAGGAATGTTTAAATTAATTGATAAAGATGCAAAGCGATCGCGCAAATACTCTGCCTTTTTAGAAGCAGGACTAGAAGCAAAACCATGTAAGTAAAGATAAGTTTTTGTTCCCATATCCTGCGATGATTAATTCTGTGATTTGAACCGATAGGAAAGTTAAAAAAAATTAGCGATCGCGACGAGGACTTTGACGACGCTCTTGCATCAAATTAGCCAGTTGAGTGCGTTGTTCTGCGGTTAAAATTTCTCGCGTTTTTAACATTATATTAAACTGAATGTCTCCCATCTGTTGTTTTAATGCCATAAACTGATTATGTTTTAGGCGAAGTTCGCTTTCAGGAGCATTTTTAGCCATTAACTCATTTAATTCTTGCTGAAGTTGACGCATTTGTTGTTGTTGTTGGCGGATTTGTCCCTGATATTCCTGGCGAATTGCTTGAATTTTCTGTTGTTGTTCCGGGGTCAAATTCAGTGAACTGAACATTCTATCTGAACGGCCATTCATTTGCGGTTGATTCGGTTCACCTTGGGCAATAGATTCAGCCATAACCGGAGTTGAACTAGCGAACATAGCAACCATTGAAAGCCCAAAAATTGCCACAACAGCACGGGAAGTTTGATTACGGAGCCACATAATATTACCTAGTAAACAGTTATCTTTGATTTTAAGCCCTTCTTTAATTATTGACTAACTTATCGCCAAAAAGTTCGATTTTAAGCCTTAGATTGCTTAATAAACCTTAGCCAATAGTTAAAATATAGGCTTCATGCAGTTGAATATTAGGAATTGTTAACCGGACTAACTGTTGATTATTTACGGTAATATTCTCCTGTCGGACTGTGACCAATTCCTTGATTACTTGTTCTCCAGAATCGGGGATTTTTTGGACTTTAAAGGTTGAATTTCCACTGGAATTAGGTAAATTTTTCAGAATTAATGTGACTCCCGCCGTCGGCGCAGAAAAGGCTTGTTCAAAATAACCGAATAGAATTTGAGCTTTTCCTTCTCGATTTGCACGACTAGCTAAGGCAACAATTTTGGGGTTACTAGACTGACTCGCAACCCGGGAATTAAACCCATCGGTGTAGGCTTTATAAACCCACCAGACGGCTCTGGGTAAGGATTGATCGGGGGTAACTAAACCATCTAAACTATTATTAAAACAATTATTGGTTCCACTGCCTTTATTAATCGGGTCCCAACAGGCTCTAGCCGCACCATCGGGCCGTCCTAATTCGGTGTAATACAAAAAGCCTAAATTTTCCGCCGGACGATATTGAGCCGTAGGGCCAATAATTTCATTAACATGAATTTCCTTAATTTTTAGACTTTGGTAATCGGGATTTTGTTGTAAACTCCGACGGGCATTATTAATCCGAGCCGTAATTGAGGTAATATCTTGATCATTAAGTTCATGCCAAGATAAAAAGTTCACTTCTAAATTATTATTCTTGCAATAATTTAAAAAGGCATTCAGAAAATTTTGATCATATTTAGTAATACTCGGGCCACCAATCATTACATTCGGGCCTAATTCCTGACGTAATACTTGATAGGCTCGTTTATAGGTTTCAAAAAACTGTTCTCTTGTTCCTTTCCAAAAGGGCTCTTTTAAGTCAGGTTCGTTCCAAACATCCCATAATATGACTTTATCTTTATGTTGGCGGGCAAGTTGTCGAACGTGTTCTTCCCATTTAGCATAATTATCATAGGGCCAGCCCCTGGGGGAGCCATAGCCCCAAGTATCACTTAAAATCAGTTGAAATCTAGCCCCCAGTCCAATCACTCGCGGATACAAGTCCAGTTGGGATGTCCGCCATAATTTAGGTTCTAAGGGCTTAATAATAGTATCGGGAGGTTGGGTGGCATTTTTACCGTACAAAAAGCCACTAACGGAATTCAAGCCAGTTCTTTGAGCGCCAAAATCAATCGTAATATCGTTTTGTTGTTGTCCTAAAACTTGAAATTGTCCGACCCCTAAAATACTTAATAACGTGAGTAAACCCACGAAAACGGGGATCAGTTTTTTCAGTTTGAATTGAGATTCTTTGAATCTTAGATGCACCGAATTTAATAGATTTAATGTCATAAATTGATAATTAGTAACTCCTAAACTGATAACTGGTACAGACGCGCCATGGCACGTCTCTACTGATAACTGATTATGCTGATTCGGGTTTGGGTAAGGAAGATGGATGTAATAATAATTCTGCTGTAGAACGTTTTTCTACCATTTCTCGCGTCACCCGACAGCGTTTGACATCTTTGCGAGAGGGAATTTCATACATGACATCTAACATTAATTCCTCCACAATTCCCCGTAACGCTCGGGCTCCGGTTTTGCGACGATAGGCTTCTTGAGCGATCGCTTTAATTGCATCTTCATCAAATTCTAACTGCACATTATCCATCCGCAATAGTTTTTGATATTGTTTCACTAAAGCATTGCGTGGCTCAGTTAAAATGGCGACCAAGGTAGCTTCATCTAAGGGTTCTAAGACCGCTATCATCGGAATCCGACCAATCAATTCAGGAATTAGACCAAATTTGACCAAATCATCGGGTTCCATGTGTTTGAGGGCATCAACGGTGCGTTTATCTTTCGGTTGAACATCTCCTTGTTGGACAAATCCCATGGACTTTTTGCCCGTCCTCTGCTCCACCAATTTATCTAAGCCGACAAAGGCCCCCCCACAGACAAATAGAATATTACTGGTATCAATTTGAATACAATCCTGATAGGGATGTTTGCGTCCGCCCTGGGGTGGGACATTAGCAATGGTTCCCTCTAACATTTTTAATAAAGCCTGTTGTACTCCTTCCCCCGATACATCCCTGGTAATAGATGGATTTTCACTTTTGCGGGCAATTTTATCAATTTCATCAATATAAACAATTCCCCGTTGCGCTTCTTCCACATCAAAATCGGCAACCTGTAACAACCGCAATAGAATATTTTCCACATCTTCCCCAACATAACCAGCTTCGGTGAGGGTTGTGGCGTCAGCAACAGCAAAGGGAACCTCTAACATTTTAGCCAGGGTTTCCGCTAATAGGGTTTTCCCGCATCCGGTGGGGCCAATTAATAGAATATTAGATTTTTGTAACTCAACATTACTATCTTCGGCCGGACGTCCGGTAGTTTTCGTTTGTAGAAACCCTAACCGTTTGTAGTGGTTATAAACCGCAACCGAGAGAACTTTTTTCGCCTCATCTTGGCCAATAACGTGGGAGTCGAGATAGGATTTAATTTCTCTCGGTTTAGGAATTTGATTTAAACCCACTCGTCCAGTCCGTTGTCGCCGTTGGGGAGATTGGGGGACTTGGGGACGGGGGGAAGTTGGGGGGGGTGTGGCCGAACTACTGTCGAATAACTCCTCATCTAAAATTTCATTACAGAGTTCCACACATTCATCACAGATATAAACACCTGGCCCTGCAATGAGCTTGCGAACTTGCTCCTGGGACTTACCACAGAAAGAACATTTTAGATGGGAGTCGTACTTGGACATAGTTACCTCATCTTAGGTTACAGAAACGGATTCTCCGGGAATCGGAAGATTTTGGGTGCGGTCGATCACCTTATCTATTAGACCATATTCTTTAGCATCTTCCGCAGACATATAGAAGTCCCGTTCCGTATCTTCCTCAATTCGTTCAATCGGTTGACCCGTATGTTCAGCCAATAACTCATTTAGTACCCGTTTATGATATAGGATTTCTTTGGCTTGGATTTCAATATCAACGGCCTGTCCCTGGGTTCCGCCGAGGGGTTGGTGAATCATAATTCGGGAACTGGGCAAAGACATCCGTTTTCCATGGGTTCCGGCGGCTAATAAAAAAGCCCCCATACTAGCGGCCATGCCATAACAGATGGTGACCACATCGGGGCGAATTTGCTGCATGGTGTCCAGAATCGCCATACCTGCGGTCACAGAACCCCCCGGAGAATTAATATAGATTTGGATATCTTTTTCCGGGTCTTCGGCTTCTAGGAACAACAGTTGGGCACTCAGGGCATTGGCCACATCATCATCAATCGGAGTTCCTAGAAAAATAATCCGTTCCCTCAACAGACGGGAATAGAGGTCGAAAGCCCGTTCCCCCATCCCCGACTGCTCAATCACAATCGGCACAATATTACTCGGAGAGAAGGTTTCAATCCGGCTATCGCTTGTGACTTCAAAATTGGAATAGTTATCAATTCGGTACCCGGAAGACTGGGAAAACATCATAAACACCTCATAGAACAGTGGAATCAGAACCGGGGAGGAAACGTAACGATAGGACGGTTCAAAACCCCAAACTCCCAACCCCAACCCAAGATTATAAAAGAATTCGAGAGGAACGGCAATTCCCCATTACCCATTACCCATTACCCATTACCTGTTCCCTGTTCCCTCTAATCTTAATAAAGCTAACTTCAAAAATTCTTCAAATTTGTTTGCTAAGTTGCAGGAATCCCAAATAAAAACCCAGGGCTTTATGCCCAGTTTTTAAACCAACTCAAGCAAAATTAAGCTATGATTTTCGAGAATTTGAACCCTTGGCAATTTCTGAACAATTTGTATCAACGGATGCACTGAAAAAATTTTGATTGGGTTAGAATTGTGGAAAGGAGGTGGTTGGGAAAATCCTTGATTTAAAATAAGAGGAGAAGTTATTTAATGAAATCCTATTTATCTGCCCCCAAACAGGACTTGCAGCCCCCGGCAAAGCAGGGATATTATTGTTTTCGTCTGTATATCGCTGGAACCAATCTTAAATCAATTCTGGCGCTGAAAACAATCAAATATATTTGTGAAACCTACTTAAAAGGCAATTACGATTTAGAAGTGATTGACGTATATCAACAACCTGAACTCACGGAAGGACAAAAAATTGTTGCTGTCCCGACTTTAATTCGGATTCTTCCCTTACCTTTACAAAGAATCATTGGAGATTTATCTCAAACCGATAAAATTCTGATGGCTTTGAATTTATCCTTTTAAGAAAATGTTATTTTTTAGATGAACGGTTAACTATGGTTGACTTAGAGCAATCAGAAGAACAATTAGAACAGGAAGTTCAAGATCTTCGTTACCAATTAGAAATTGCCAAGGAAACATTACGAGCGATTGGTAATGGAGAAGTTGATGCTTTAGTAATTGCTGGGTTAGAGGGAGAACAGGTTTATACCCTGCAAGGGGCTGATTCTTCCTATCGAATGCTGGTGGAAGAAATGAAAGAGGGTGCCGCTACCATTACCACCGATAGTACATTATTACTCTATTGTAATAAACGATTAGCGTCTTTAGTTAAAACCCCGTTAAAAAATTTAATTGGGACGGATTTTAAAGAATTTATTTCTCCCTCGGATTTAACCTTATTTCAAGCCCTATCTCAGAAGGCAAATTTAGGTTCGGGAAAGGCGGAATTAACCTTAATTGCCCGGGATGGTACGGAAGTTCCGGTTTATCTTTCTATTAATATCCTGAATCAAAAAGGTGTGGAGGTCGGATGTTTAATTATTACCGATTTATCAGAACAAAAACGAGATGAAGATATTGTTGCTCAAGAGCGGTTAACTCGATTACTTTTAGAACAAGCAGCCGAGTCTATTATTGTTTGTGATCATCAGGGAAAAATTATTCGTGCTAGTCAAGAAGCTCAGAGAATTTTAGGGGCAAATTTACTGCTTTCTGATTTCGATGACCTGATTAAACTTGAACTTTTACCGCAACAAAATGGCGGTCATTCCTTGCGAAAAAAGGAGAAAAGTTCTAATTCTATTTTTTCCATTGCCTCCGTGATTAATGGTCATCCCTATAAAGGAAGGGAAGTTCTGTTTATTAGAAAAGATGGAGAAAAAATTAATTTTTTATTAAGTGCTAGTCCTCTATCAAAACCCCATAGTGTTTTTAAAGGCTGTGTGGTGATTCTGACCAATATTACGGAGCGAAAATGGTCAGAGGAATCTTTAAAAAAAATTAATGAAGAACTAGAAATCAAAGTTTCTGAACGAACAGCCGAGTTAGAATCTTTAAATAGTCGGTTAAAACAGGAATTAGTAGAACAAGCCCGAACTCAACAGATTTTACAGGATCAAGCTCAACTTTTAGACTTAGCAAATGATGGCATTATTGCGATTGATTTGAATGATCATATCAACTATTGGAATCAGGGCGCGGAAAAACTTTATGGCTATTCTAAATCAGAAGCATTAGGAAACAATTTAGTTGAATTGCTCAAAATTCCATCTCCTCAAGCCTTAGAAAAAATTAAACAGGAAGTGCTAGAAAAAGGCAACTGGGAAGGAGAATTAATTCAAACCAATCAACAGGGAAATACTGTGATTATTCATAGTAGTTGGTCACTCAAGAAAGATAGCGAAGGAAATCCAATTGCGATTCTAAAAATTAATCGAGATATTACCAAAGCCAAACAAGCGGAACAAGCAATTATAGATTCTGGTTTACGCTTGGCTGGGATTTTAGATATGGCTCAGGATGCGATTATTTCGATTAATGAGCAACAACAAATTACCCTATTTAATCAAGGAGCGGAGAAAATATTTGGTTATACGGCTAATGAAATTTTAAAACGGCCGTTTAGCTTATTGATTTCTGAATTTTCATTTCAAAAAGATTGTCAATATCATCCCGAATTATTACCCGAAAATCGTCTAATTCAAGACATTGGAGAATATCAGGAAGTGACGGGTTATCGTAAAGATGGTACGGAATTTCCGGCGGAAGTTTCTATCTCTCGGTTATCCTTAGAAGCTGGAAAAATTTTAACGGTTTTTATGCGAGATATTAGCGATCGCAAACGGGTTGAAATTTCGATTCAAAAAGCCCAAGAAGACCTAGAAATCAAAGTTCAAGAACGGACAATGCAACTGGCAACTTCCAATGATGAATTAGTCCGAGAAATTGCCGAACGGAAACTCTTAGAAAATGAACTTCATGAAGTTAATGAAGAACTCGAACAACGGGTAGAACAACGAACCAATGAATTAGCTAAAGCCATTAATGACCTCAAAGAAGAAGCGATTGAACGTCAAAAAACCACCCTAGCTCTACAGGAATCAGAAGCCCGATTTCGGGCGGCTATTGATGGCAGTTTAGATGCGTTTTTTCTCTTACAAAGCTATCGAGATACCGAGGGAAAATTAACAAATTTTGTTTTAGTAGATATGAATTCTAAAGCCGAAGAACTACTTTCACAAAACAAAGATAATTTGTTAGGAAAAAAACTAAATGATGTGTTTTATCAAGAGAGCAACTTAGGATATTTTGATCGTTATTTGCGTGCCTTTAGAACTCGAAAAGGCTTTGAGGAAGAATTAGAAGTTTCCAACCCCAATATTAAAGGAAAATGGCTACAAATACAAGTGGTTCCTTTGTCCGATGGAATTGCCCTGACCTGTTGTGATATTACAGAAAGAAAGCAAAGCGAAGAAGCCGCCCAACAAGCCAATCAAAACCTCACACGCTGGGTGAATGATTTGGAACAACGCAACCGTGAAACCATGCTTTTAGGTCAAATGAGTGAATTTTTACAAGCCTGTAATTCTACCGAAGAAGCCTATCAAGTGATGAATGATTTACTCAAGCCTTTTTTCCCAAAAATATCGGGGGGTTTATTTGTGGCTAGAAATTCTAAAAATCTAGTAGAAATGGTGGCGATTTGGGGAGATTTACAGGGAATCAGTGAGGCGGTTTTTTCCCCTCAAGATTGTTGGGCATTGCGCCGGGGGAGATCCCATTTTGTTCCAGCTACAACCAGTAATTTATTGTGTAAACATATCCATCAAAAAAATCATCGTCAATATCAATTAAATTCTAATAATTCCAGTGAAATCATTCCTAAACCCCCTGAAAAAAATAAACTTCCGGCTACTTATCCGGTGATGGTTGAACATCTTTGTGTACCCATGATTGCCCAGGGAGATGCGTTAGGATTATTGTGTTTAGCCTCCGAAGAATCGGGACAAATTTCGGCAGACCAACAACGGTTAGCAACGGCCGTGGCGGAACATATTGCTTTAGCCTTGGCTAACTTGAAATTACGAGAAGCCTTAGAATATCAAAGTATCCGAGATGGTTTGACTGGGTTATATAATCGTCGCTATTTAGAAGAATCCTTAGAACGAGAAATTAACCGCGCTCAACGTCAAAAGTTTGGCTTAGGAATTATTATGATTGATATTGATCATTTTAAAAATTATAACGATACCTTTGGTCATAATGGCGGAGATATTGTCTTGCAACAACTGGGAAATATCTTACAAAAAAATGTCCGGGGGTCAGATATTGCCTGTCGTTATGGGGGTGAAGAATTTACCCTAATTTTACCAGAAATTTCTCTGGAATTTGTGAAAGAAAGAGCAGAACAAATCCGAGTTGAAGTGCAACAATTAAAGCCCAAACACCGTGATCAAGATTTAGGTCAAATTACCCTCTCTTTAGGTATTGCAATGTTCCCCAACCAAGGTTTAACCGGAGAGTCAATTATGCGGGCGGCGGACACGGCTTTATACCAAGCCAAAGAAGAAGGAAGAAACCGAGTTTGTGTTTTTGGCTCTAATTTTGATCACTATACTTAAGTCCATTTCCTATTTTAAATGTATAGATTTGTTACAAATTTTCAGGATTTTTCCGATCTTCAAAACTTCTTCAAATTTGTTTTTTATTCTGAAATCATGATCTAAGTGTTACCGATAGAGTCTGCTCCCTATCTCGGAAACCCATCTAATGTTGCTAATTCATACGAGGTTTAATAAATTTATATGCCTAACTGTCCCTGCTGTGCATCGCCAATGCTCCAACACATCCGTAAAGGTCATCTGGTTTGGAGATGTCGCCATTGTTGGCAAGAAATGCCCGACTTTAATGCTACCCAATCCTTTAAGCTTAACTATACTTCGTCCTTGGAAAGAAAAATTAAAGAATTAGCCCTAACCTAAAAGGAGTGATAGAATAATAGGCAAATTCTTGGCTAGATTTAACAGAATTAATACCCAAGGCTAAGGGGGGTTTTCTGTTCGGTGGCTAGTCAGATGGTTAGGGTAAGGGATGGCACCATTTAATTTTATTCTTGTTCCTCAAGGTCAAGAATATCGAGCAGTTTTAAAGGGATTGCAACTCGTAGAATCATTAAATATTCAGGTTTTACCAATTCCAATGGGTTCTGAATATTTAAGCGTTTATTTAAAAAAATGGCTTAATTCGGAAGCTATTAAGAATCAGTCTTTACAGGTTTTAGTTCTGGGATTATGTGGAAGTTTATCCCCTAATCTTAAGGTTGGAGATGTTGTTGTTTATCAGAATTGTTTATCTGTAACTTCAAAAATTTCTAGTCAAGATCCTGAGAATATTATGGCAATTTCTTGGGATTATGACTTGGCTTTATTCTTACACCAAAAATTAATTTCTTCCCATTTAGTCAGGGGTTTAACTACTGACCGAGTGATTACCACCGCCACGGAAAAACAAAAATTAAGCCAACTTTATCCCGTGGAAGTAGTGGATATGGAGGGATTAATTCTATTAGAATTTTTAACAAAAGCCGGAATTAAAGCCGCCATGGTCAGGGTTGTCAGTGATGACTTCTCTCAAGATTTACCAGATTTAACCCCGGCGATTGATAATGATGGAAGATTAAAAATATTTCCCTTAATTAAAGTGTTATTACAACATCCAGTTAAGGGATTAAAACTGATTAGAAGTGGTTTAAAAAGTCTAGCGATTTTGCAAAAGCTGACCCCAAAATTAAAACTCTTGAATTAAAACAAAAGGTTGCACAATTAGGGCTTTAAATCGTTTTTTGGGTTGATCATTCCATTGTAAAACTTGCTCCGGGGAGGGTTTATGAATTAAAGCTTCACTAATCCAATGTTGGACGGAAAGGGCGTTATCCTGGGCGATCGCTTCCCCTACAGTTAATAAATCCAATTGAGATTCCACAATAATTACAATCTCCCGTTCCAGGTGGGGCGTTAACCAGTCCCATTCCGCTTCATCCAGGTTTTCTGTAAGTTGGGATCTTAAAAATTCAGTTTCCATAAAAAATTTAGGTGTAAAATTCAATACTGATTAAAACTCAACGTCCGAGATCATGCAAGGCATTAATTTCATCGGTACAATGTTGGGTTAATTCCAATAATTCGTCCCGGTCAGTAGAATCGGGAGGGGGAATCAAATGACCCACTCGTACCGTAATGGGAACCGGTCGGGGAAAATGGGAACCCCGATTAGTAATTGCATGGGTTCCCCACAAACACACAGGTAATAAGGGAACTTTCGCCTTAGCTGCAATTAAGGCCGCCCCCAATTTGGGCTCCGTAATTCGACCATCAATGGTGCGGGTTCCCTGGAGAAATACCCCCGCAGCCCAACCATTTTCTAATTGTTGTAAAGCCGCCCGAATCGCACTGCGATCGGGGGAACCCCGCTTAACTGGATAGGCTCCATACAGGGAAATCGCCTGTTTTAAGATGGGAACTTCAAATAATTCCTCTTTTGACATATAGGAAACCGGGCGTCCCATACAATTTGACAGTAGGACAGGATCAAAATCGCTCGCATGGTTACTCACAACGACTAATGGCCCCGCCAGGGGAACCCGATCCGCACCATAAATCCGACCTCGAAAGTACAGATGCAACATCGGGCTGATCACCGACCACTTGAACAAGTGATACAAAATCAAACTAGAAAGGGGTTCCCGGCTTCTGACAAAGGGTGCAAGTTCTTGATTCACGCGCTTGGTTAAATAGTTTAGGTTGAAAAGTCGAGGTTAGGGGTTACTTTTTCTGGCCTTGGGATGCCTTAACCGTAGCTAAAACTTCTTCGATTTTAGAGAGTTCCACCGCACCGGAGAAGGTTTCGCCATTCATCACAAAAAATGGTGTTCCCGAAATCCCCAAACTTTCCCCTAATTGGATATCCTTCTGAATCGCAGCTTGGGCTTCTGGGCCTTGGCGATCGCGATTGAATTTCTCCACGTCCAGATTTAACTGTTTTGCGATCGCCGGATATAAAGCCTCTCCCAATTGATTCTGTTGTGTAAATAAAGCGTTTTGGTATTCCCAGAATTTGCCCTGCTGTTGAGCCGCCCAGGATGCTTGGGCCGCGGGTAGAGCCTCTGAGTGAATCTGAGTTAGGGGAAAATGCTTATAAACCAGAGTCACCTGATCTTGGTGAGCCTTCATAAACTTCTGAATGGTTTCGTGGGCACGGGCGCAGAAGGGACACTGAAAGTCGGAAAACTCCACCAGGACAATATTTTTAGCATCTGAACCCGTAAAGGGAGAATTCCCGATCACCGCTTTAGGATTAGTTTTGATCTGTTCTAGGAAAGTTTGTCGCGCCTGTTTTAGTTGGCCGTCCTGTTGCTGTTGATAGGCTTGGACGGACTCTAAAATCACTTCTGGATGCTGTCGAATTACTTGCAGGATTTGCTGTTCCAGTTGAGGACTAACTTTAACGGTTTGATCGGACTGGGCGGATTTTGAACAACTCATCAAAGTCACACCAACGATCAAAACTATTGTGATCCATAACCTTGATTGACGATAAAGTTGTTGTCTTGTCCTAGAGATGTTCATAATCCTTTGTTCCCATCGTTTTTTTTATCCTAACAGTTAACCGTCAACTCCTTTCCTAATCGTTGGAGATATAACCTAAATCCGCTAATTTTTTTAAGACTTTAGCAACACTTTCGGATAAATCTTCGTGATCCGTATTACATTCAACATCTGGATTTGTTGGGGCTTCGTAGGGGTCGTCGATGCCTGTAAAGCCTGTAATTTCGCCCGCTCTGGCTCTTTTATACAATCCTTTGACATCTCGATCTTCACAAACTGTTAAGGGCGCATTCACATAAACTTCCACAAAATCCCCAATTTTCTCCCGCACTTCTTCGCGAATTTCTCGATAGGGAGAGATAGCAGAAACCAGGACAATTACCCCATTTCGGGTTAAGAGATGGGCAACAAATCCAATCCGACGGATATTTTCATCCCGATCCGGTTTACTAAATCCTAAACCTTTGGTGAGATTTTCCCGAACAATATCCCCGTCTAAAATCTCTAGTTTACATCCCTTCTCTTGGAATATTTGAGCAACCGCTTGGCTAATGGTGGTTTTTCCCGCACCACTCAAACCCGTAAACCATACTGTTACACCTCGATGCTGCATTCAGGTTTTTTCTCCCGTGATTATTCGTTCAGATATCCAATAGATTATGGTAAGTCGAGATTGCAGCGCGAGTCAACCAAAATCTTAATTCTCGGTTTAGTGGACTTGACATTTAAACAATAATTTGTATTCCCTTGTGAAAACTATCAAATTTGACAGAATTTCTTTGAATAATGTAGTTTAAACAGTAATCAGTATAAAAACGTATAACTCGTTGTTGCGCTTCAGCGCATCCATATCAAAGCGAAAACATCAACCCACAATGATTTTGAAAAACCCCTTTAAATATTTACTATTTTTATTTCTAATTACCTTCGTAATTTGGGGAATTATTACTAGCCATAATCTTCCCATTTCTGCCCAGGAAAAACCATCGGGGACAACCAAAACCCTAATCATGGCAACTTCCCCAGATTATCCGCCCTATCAGTTTAAAGATACGGCAACCAGTGGTGATAAAATTGTAGGTTTTGATGTAGATATTGCCGAATATATTACCCAGCAATTAGGCTACGATCTAAAAATTAATGGCATAGATTTTAATGGCTTAATTCCAGCTTTAACCGCTAAACGAGCAGATTTTGTCATGGCGGGAATGACCCCTACTCCTGAGCGAAAAAAAAATGTAGCTTTTTCTGATATTTATTTTGAAGCTAAAAATACCATTGTTAGTCTTGATCCTAAAGCCTATACTAAACCCGAACAATTAAAAGGCAAAAAAGTTGGTGTCCAACTGGGATCAATTCAGCAGGAAGCCGTTAAAAATTGGTCGGGGGTAACGGCTATTCCTTTAAATAAAACCAGTGATATTATTCAGGAGTTAAAATCAAAACGACTGGATGCGGGGGTTTTAGAAAATACTATTGTTAGGGGATATATTGCAGCAAATCCAGGGTTAGTCTATCACGAAGTTCCCAATACCGAAGCATCAGGATCGGCGATCGCTTTTCCCAAAGGATCACCCTTAGTTGAACCCTTTAATCAGGTGATTCAACAGATGCAAGCCAGTGGTAAAATTGAGGAACTTGCCAAGAAATGGTTTGATCGTCAAGCTACCCTAGAAACCCCAGAAGTTCCCCATGAAAGCGGATTAAAACTCGATTTTAATAAAATTGCTCCCAATATTCCCTATATCTTAGCTGGGATTTTTATTACCTTACAATTTAGTTTGGTTTCGGCTTTCTTCGGATTTATTTGGGGAACAATTCTCGCCCTATTTAAGATTTCAACAATCAAACCCCTGAATATTTTTTCCCAAGCCTATACATCCATTTTTCGAGGCACACCCTTACTGGTACAATTAACCTTAATTTATTTTGCCACACCCCAACTCACCGGATATGATATTACCGCCTTTCAAGCGGGTATATTAACCTTTTCCTTAAATTCTGGAGCCTATATTTCCGAAACCATTCGGGCGGGAATTCAAGCCGTTGACAAGGGGCAAAAAGAAGCCTGTGAAGCCTTGGGCATTCAATATCAACTAATGATGGTAGATATTATTTTACCCCAAGCCCTAAGAAACATCCTTCCCGCCTTAGTGAATGAAAGTATTAACCTGTTAAAAGATTCAACCTTAGTATCCGTTATTGGGGTAGAAGATATGTTACGGCGGGCGCAAATTGTCGGAGCAGAAAAGTATATTTACTTTGAACCTTTGATTTTTGTGGCTATTGTTTATTATCTGATGATTATTACCTTAACTTGGGGGGCAAATGGAATTGAACGCAAACTCAAAAGTAACGGTTGATCCGGCGGTCAAAGTGGATCGTTTATATAAATCCTTTGGCGATTTACAAGTATTAAAAGGGATTTCAACCGAGATTCAAAAAGGGCAAGTTGTTTCAGTTATTGGCCCTTCAGGATGTGGGAAATCCACATTTTTACGCTGTCTTAATCTTCTGGAAAAGCCGACATCTGGGCATATTTTTATTGATGGGATGGAAATTACTGACCCGAAAGCCGAAATTTATAAAATTCGTCAGTCCGTGGGGATGGTCTTTCAACACTTTAATTTATTTCCCCATTTAAGTGTCTTAAAAAATGTGATTTATGCTCCGATAAAAGTTAAGAAAATCTCCGAATCTGCCGCCAAAGATTTAGGGATGGAGTTATTACAAAAAGTCGGCTTGGCAGACAAAGCAGACGTCTATCCTTCCCGACTTTCAGGAGGACAAAAACAACGGGTAGCGATCGCTCGAACCATGGCCATGCAGCCCGATATTTTATTAATGGATGAACCCACCTCCGCCCTTGATCCTGAAATGGTTAAAGAAGTTTTAGAGGTGATGAAAGCCTTAGCAAAAACCGGAATTACGATGGCAATTGTCACCCATGAAATGGGATTTGCCAGGGAAGTTTCTAACCGGATTTTATTCCTAGATAGTGGCTTACTAGCCGAAGATTCTCCCCCAGAACAGTTTTTTAAAAATCCCGAATCTGAACGGGCAAAACAGTTTTTAGAAAAAATGCTATAGCAATTAATTTTAGTGTTGACAACTTCTTTGTGTCTTCGTGTCTTTGTGGTTAAATTAGGCTTGACTTTTGTAAAGATAGCCACAAAAACTACTATATAATTTCAATATCAGCATTTCTTGACCAAAACTGACAAAAATTGTGTAATATTAAATAGTGTTACATTAATTCCTGTCTTCGGTGCATTCTGATTCCTCATCCAACTGAGTTGTCTCAGTTTAAATGATAATCTGTATCACGGATGACAGAATTTTTCTATCAATCAAGTCGATACTATTGTTAAAGAGGTACAGAACTATGGCAAATTCAACCCTTGAGAATAACGCCGCTTCAGCTTCAAATCAGTGGGGTGAAGATTCTCAAATCTGGAAAAGTTTGAAAGTGGCGATCGCATCTAGTTCCGGTTTTCAACGCTGGGAATTAGAACGGGATTTAAACCTAATTGAACCCACCAATAATTTAGATCAATTAGTGAGTTTGTACCTACGCGAAACCCTGGAAACCTTAGCTTATTAAAACGTCGGTGTGAGTTTTTTAATCCATCAACAATTCCCAGAAACTAGGTTTCTCAAGATAGCCTCGAGAAGTCTAGTTTCTAATAATGATCAGATATAAAATGGATACAATGACTCCAGTTATTCAGCCTCAACTGACTTTAGAGGAGTTCCTGAAATTTCCCGAAACTAAACCAGCATCGGAATTTTTCCAAGGAAAAATCATTCAAAAACCCATGCCTCAAGGTGAACATAGTAGATTACAGGGTAAACTTTGTGCCGTTATTAACCAGATAGCTGAAACCTCAAAAATAGCCTATGCTTTTCCAGAGTTACGCTGTACTTTTGGGGGAGTATCTATTGTTCCAGATGTTACCGTATTTAGATGGGAAAGAATTCCTTTATTGCCATCGGGAAGAATTGTTAATCGATTTGAAATTTATCCTGACTGGTCAATTGAAATCCTTTCTCCTGAACAAAGCCAAACTAAAATTTTAGGTAAATTACTCCATTGTTTAAGCCAGGGTACGGAATTAGGTTGGTTAATTGATCCAGAAGCAGAAAGTATTTTAGCCCTATTTCCAGGGCAAAGAATTGAATTATATCAAGGTGAAAAAAAATTGCCTATTTTAGCAGGAATTGAATTAGAATTAACGGCAGAGATGATTTTTAGTTGGTTAAAATTGAGTTAAATTAGGAAAAGCGATCGCCCCAAAAGCAAAATTATGGTTAAATAGAGAATAGCTAAAAGATTCAATTTTTGACTATGACCCCTTCCCTGGAACTTCCCCCATTAAATACCGATACAATTTGGGCGATTATGAATCAAGATCTTGATGATGCTACTGTTAATCAATTGGTTTGGTATTATCTGGGATATCGGTATGATCCTGAAACCGATCAATGGGATGGGACAAATGCCGATCCCCATTGGAAAACCGAATATCCCGCACCTCCTGATTTTATCGAAAGTCGTCCCGCAACGGTAAAATTAACTCGTTCTATTCCCGCAGAGAATAAACAATTGCTCAAGGAAGAATTGGGTTTTAAGGGTTATAAAATCGGAGAATTTAACCCCAGAGATACTCGACGCGCCACCATGGCAAGTTGGTTATTATCCCAAATGAAAGAACTAAAATTAATATGAAACTATTAAAATTATTGGGTTTATCTATTTGTTTTACTGGAATTAGTTTGGTTTTAAGTCCGCTTTCCTCGGCTGAACCTACTAACAAAATTGTCGGAAACTGTGGAACAGAATCCTGTAAAACCCTCTGGAAAAAACTACAGTCTAATTTTCCTGAAACCACCCAAGATTATCAAAAGCAATGTTCACCACCTCAAAGATTAGGATTATTAGTTCATTCCAATGAAGATCAAAGTAAAGTTGTTTATTTCACTTGTTGGGAAGCTAAAATAGAGAGAGGAGAACGGCTGGGAATAGCACTCGGAGTTCTTCCTTTTCCTGGTTATGAACAAGAATTTGGCGTAAAAATAGCCAGTGATGACTCAAAAATTCAGGCTATTTTAAAACAAAATAGTCAACAAGTTGAACGCATGAGTTTTAAATGTGCAACCCATGGAGGTGATATTAATATTTTAGTGTCTGAGGACGGGAAAGAAACGGTCACATTGCAATGTTATTTTCAAACTGGGGTTATCTTATTCGACTCTAATAGGGATGGTGTTTTCGATGGTCAATATACTCGCGGTGCGGGTATTGATTTTACAGAAGAATTAAAGCTATAGCGTTAGGGAACAGGGAACAGGCAACAGGCAATTTCGTAATTCGTAATTCGTAATTCGTAATTCGTAATTCGTAATTCGTAATTCGTAATTCGTAATTACCCTAAAGGTTCATCACGACTATTAGTAGAACGCAAACGACTTAATCGATCCGTTGCCCATTTTGCCATTTCTTGAACTTCAGGATCAGGATCATCAATAGCTCGTTGTAAAATTTGACTCATTTGGGTGACTAAATCATAAATTCGGGTTAAATCTCGAATTGCATTTTTTCTGACTTCCGCATTTTCATCTTGAAGGGACAAACTTAACGCTCGGTTTAAGGGTTTTAAGGTGCGAGTTCCAATTTCTGAAAGAGCAGCTAAAACTAAACTGCGCTGATTTGAGTCAGAATTAATTAATAACTCTAATAAGGCTTGAATTGCCCGTGAATCTCCGGCTTGAGCCAGTTCCCAAATAGCATTATTCCTAATATTGGGGTTAGTCTGTTTTAAATCATTAATCCATTGTTCCTGGGGATCGAGTTTAGCCGGATACGGCGCATCTATTAATGAGGAACTCGCCGGGTATTCTGACCGTGGTGTATCGGTTTTAGAAATTTGTAATGTCGCCTCTGGATGACTATTCACTTCTGAGAACACAGAAGGTTGTCCCGGCTGGATCACGGTGGGGGCGGTTTGGGGCTGTTCCTTGACCGATGGAGAGGGTTCAGGGTGAGATTTAGGCAGGGTTTGCGCCTGAATATCAATAACTTTACCTTCTTCGGGATCGGAGGGACTGATTAGTCGAATTAAGATTAAAATGGCTCCGACCGTTATAATTAAAGCCCCTACTCCAAGAATTAATGTTTTTGAGGGGAGACGGAAACCCGATTTTTTTGGAGGTGGGGGTGTTTTAGCGTCTGGGGTAGGGGGTTTTTCTGGGTTAGTTTGGGCGAGTTGCCAGGATAAATCGGAACTCCCTAACGGGTTGGTGGAGGAGCGATCACTTGTGTGTGTCAGGGGTTCGGTTTTGTTGGCAACCGCGGCCATAGTCCTACTACTGAAGTAGGAAGTTCCACCCCAGGAGGCAATATAGACCAATAGAAATAGGGTCAGGCGATAAAAAGGAGCCATAAGACTCAATAAATTTGTGATCGGCTAGGGTGGATATTATGGGAATCAATCGTTTTGTTAGTTTAACCTGTAGCCGTAAGAAACCGGATAAAAATGATCGGAGATAGCAAATCCCAAGAACGCAAATTCATTGCCACTGAACCTCTATTTTTAGCAGGAGAACGGGCAGAATCTCAAGTTTGGACTGGCATTTCTCAAAGCTTTGTCCAACGAGATTGTATTGCCTATTGGCGCTATCCGATTTTCTCGAAACTGGGACGGTTTCGCAAGGAACCTGATATTTTAATCGTAGATGCAGAATGGGGATTAATTATTATTGAGGTGAAATCAATAACAATTGAGCAAATTCTAGGGATTAGAGGTCATTGCTGGGAACTACAAGAATCTTATACTACCCAAGCCAACCCTTATCAACAGGCTGAAAATCAATTATATGCTTTATTAGAATATTGCAATTTAGAGGAAATTCTCCGTCGAGCCGTTCCTGGTCGTGTATTGGTCGCCCTACCCCGGATTCTTGAATCTGAATGGCAGTATCGGGGATTTGACCTGTTACCGAGTTGTCCGCCAATTTTATTTAGAGAAGATTTAATCACAGAATCGGGGGAAACTGGGGAAAAGTTGAGTTTAATCGAACGGATCAAAACCGCACCCTTGCTGGCAAAAGGCGGGGAACTTTCCCCGGAACAATGGCGGGTGTTAAAGGCGGTAATTAGTGGGACGCCGTTATTTAGGACGCCGACTCGTCGATTTTTTTTGAGTCCAAAGGATTATTTGGAACCTTCTTTAACCCGTAGTGCGGTATTAGAAACGGTTAGAAAACGTATTTCTGAATTGGATTTACAACAGGAACAAATTGCTAAGGTGATTCCCCCAGGGCCACAACGCATCCGAGGAGTTGCGGGTTCAGGAAAAACTGTTTTATTATGTCAAAAAGCGGTGCAAATGCACCTTAAATATCCAGAGTGGGATATTGCATTAGTATTTTTTAGTCGCAGTTTATATGAACCTATTTTACAACAGGTGGATCAATATTTAAGAAGATTTAGTTGTAATCAAATTAGCTATGATTCTCAAAATTCTAAGTTAAAAGTTCTCCATGCTTGGGGAGCTAAAGATCAACAGGGTTTTTATAGAACTATTTGTCAATCGGCGGGGATTTGGAGCCAAAGTTTACAACAAACTACTCGTTTAAAAGCCAATGAATCTTTAGCAGAAGCTTGTTTACATTTATTGAAATCAGCTACAATTCCAGCTATTTTTGATGCGGTTTTAATTGATGAAGGTCAGGATTTTATGGTGGAGGATGATCTGAAATTTGAGGGAAAACAGCCTTTTTATTGGATGGCTTATCAATCTTTACGTCCGGTGACAGTTGCCGATGGGAATATTGGGGAAATTCCACAAAAAAGATTAATTTGGGCCTATGATGAAATCCAAAGTTTAGATAGTTTAAAAATTCCGACGGCGAGTGAATTATTTGGGGATAAGTTGGGACAGTTAGTAACTGGGGAATATAGCAATGGGATTCAAAAAACAGAAATTATGTCTCGATGTTATCGAGTTCCATGGGAAATTTTAACGGCGGCTCATGGCCTGGGTTTGGGATTATTACGTCCCCAAGGATTATTAACCGGAACTGCTTGGGTAGAAGATTGGGAAATGCTGGGTTATGAAGTAATTTTATCTAATCCAAAACTAAAGGAAAAATCTCTTGTTAATGCTTATTTGACAACAGAAGAAACCATTACTTTAAAACGTTCTGAAGAAAATTCCCTGAATCCTATGGCTCAGTTATGGAAAAAACCTTTAATTGAATTTGAGGCCTATCATTCTCGTTCAGATGAATTAATTGATTTAAGCGATCGCCTTATTTATAACCTAAAAATTGACGGGTTGCGCCCCAGTCGAGAAATTTTAATTATTGTTTTAGGAATCGGTTGGGAAGCTATACAACTACAAACCTATATTGCCAACTTTTTAATTCAGCAAGGCATTGATATTTTTATCCCTGGAACCTCTGATTGTAATATACTAAAACCTAGTTATAATAATGCCCATGGGAATCAATTTTGGTGTGAAGGTGGGGTGACAATTTCTCGGATTCATCGAGCTAAGGGACAGGGAGCAGATATGGTTTATATTGTTGGTTTAGAGCAAGTTGCGATCGCAGAAAATAATCTTAATTTCCGCAATCAATTATTTGTCGCCATGACTCGTTCTCGAGGTTGGTTACGATTAAGTGGTTTAGGTTCCTATCCGTTTTATGAAGAAGTTTCACAGGTGATCAAAAGTGGTAATACCTTCACATTTCCCCGGTTATTTTCACCTCAACGGGATATTAGTATTAGTACCAGGGGGGAACTGATGCGAAGATATGAAAACGGCGATCGCAATTTTCAAGGTATCGACCTATCTGGTCTGGATTTAACCGGAGTCAATTTAAGTTATGCTAATTTAATTGGAGCTAATCTCCAAAATGCCAATCTTACCCAAGCCAACTTAAAACAGGCTAAATTAGTAGTAGCGAATTTAAGCCAAGCGGAAATGACAGGTGCTAACTTACAGCGAGTCAAGTTAGTTAGTGCCAATTTACAACAAACCCGATTAAATTTTTGTGATTTGAGACGAGCAGACCTGAGCAATGCCGATCTCAGTCAAGCACAATTAATCGGTGCTAACTTAAAAGACGCTAATTTAAGTGGGGCTAATCTAGCTCTGGCTGACCTTTCCCGCGCTAATCTCCAGGGAACAGTTTGACACTGGGGTAAACTGCACAGAGGCGATTTTAACTGGGGCAATATTACCCGATGGTGGGATATTTGAGCCAATTCCTGAACAATCCTCACTGATCAACTATGATTAAAAGAGTTTGGGATGTCCGTTGCTAGTCAAGCATCAACCTTTAATCCCCAACCGCTTCGTAACTTGCCTTTATTAATCAATAACAACTGAACTGGTAACTGTTTATTAATCCACACCCCTTTCCGGTTTCGATAAGCGAGAATCCCGTTATGATTACTTTACCTGGCTATCAGATTCTTAACCCTATTTATAACGGATCGAGAACACTCGTTTATCGTGGAATTCGTTTGTCCGACCAGTGCCCTGTGGTGATTAAATTATTACGCAGTGAATACCCCTCCGTCGTATCGTTGATCGAATTTAGGAATCAATATCGGATTACTAAAAACCTAAATATATCGGGAATTGTTCCGATTTTGGATTTGGAACCTTATAGTAATGGGTTTGCCTTGATTATGGAGGATCAGGGTTATGTTTCCTTGGCAGATTATTGGGTGATTCGAGAATTAACTTTTGGGGAATTATTGAGAATTGCGATTGAAATTACCCGAATTTTAGAACAGTTATATCAACATCGAATTATTCACAAAGATGTGAAGTTGCAAAATATTTTAGTGCATCCCGAAACCCTAAAAATTCAACTGATCGATTTTAGTATTTCCACCCAATTTGACCGCCAAAATCAGGAATTTTTCAATTCCCAAGGGTTAGAAGGAACCTTAGCATATATGTCCCCTGAACAGACAGGAAGAACCCATCGAGGTATTGATTATCGAACAGATTTATATTCTTTGGGTGTTACCCTTTATCAATTATTCACGCGCAAACTTCCCTTCCAATCTTCCGAACCTTTAGAGTTAATTCATGCCCATTTAGCCCTCTTACCTTTGCCTTTAGTTGAAATCAGACCTTCTTTACCTTTGATGTTAAATAATATTATTTTAAAATTGATGGCTAAAAATCCAGAAGCACGGTATCAAACCCCATCAGGATTATTACATGATTTAGAATTATGTTTAGAACAGTGGGAAACAATCGGGGATATTCCTCTATTTCCTCTAGCCAGCATGGACTTAAATGATCGTTTTATTATTCCTGATAAGTTTTATGGACGGGAATCAGAACTAGCTCATTTAAGTTCAATTTTTCCAGAGATTCAATCCAGAATTATCGTTATTACGGGTCAATCGGGTATTGGAAAATCGTCCCTGGTTCAAGAGTTTTATCAAAAAACAATCCAAAATCAAGCTTATTTTATATCCGGTAAATTTGATCAATTTAGAAATAATACCCCCTTTTGGGGATGGGTACAAGGGATTAAACAGTTAATTCAACAAATCTTAACAGAAACTCCCGCAAAAGTTGAAGATTGGAAAACCAAACTAATGGAAGCATTAGGAGAAAAAACCCAGATTCTCGTTGATGTTATTCCCGAACTAAAATCTTTATTAAATCAGCAAGTTTTAACTCCTGAATTAGAAGCAAATCTTGATCAAAATCAGTTTAATCGTTTAATTCTCAGGTTAATTCAGGTCTTTGCTCAACCGCCCCATCCCTTAATTATTTTTTTGGATGATTTACAATGGGCGGATATAGAATCTTTAAGATTAATTCAGGTATTAATGAGTCCTGAAAATTCATCCCAATCCCTAGTTTTAATTCTAGCCTATCGGGATCAAGAAATCGGAGAAACCCATCCTTTAAGAGAAACCTTAAAAACCTTAGAAAATTTAGGAACTCCGATTGAGCAGATTGTTTTAAATCCTTTAGAAGCATCTGCCATTAATCAAATCATAGCAGAAACATTAGTTTGTTCCTTAGAATTAGCTCAACCCCTAACGAAATTAGTCAACCAACAAACCCAAGGAAATCCTTTTTTTGTGAGTCAATTTCTCCAGTCATTATATACAGAAGAACTAATCTGGTTTCATCCGCCTCAATCTTCCCTTGGTAATCAAGATTTACTGAGGGGTTGGCAATGTGATTTAACGGAAATCAAAACTCGTTTTGTCAATCCTAATATTTTAGATTTAATTATTCATAAATTACAACAATTACCAGAAGCAACCCAGGAAATTTTAAAATTTGCTGCCTGTTTAGGCCATCAATTTAATGCCTTTGATTTAGCAACGGTGACAGAAATATCCTATTTAGAAATCTTACAAGCCTTAGAAGTTGCTGCTCAGGCTCAATTGATTGTTATTGTTAAAGAAATTTATCCATTTTATTCCCTAGAAATGGGTGTAGATTTGGGTTCACAATTTGATCCCGATGAAACTTTACCCCTATTACAATCGGGAGTTGATCAATATAAATTTATTCATGATCGAATTCAACAAGCTGCCTATCTTTTAATTCCCAGTTCTCAACGACAAGCGACCCATTTAAAAATAGGAAAGTTATTATTAAATCAAATTCAAAAACGGTTTGATCAACCCATAGAAACAATTTTAACTGAACTTTTGCCAGAAACTTTATTGAATATTATTAATCAGTTCAATTTAGGCGTAGGTTTAATTAAAAATCTAAAAGAACGTCATCAGTTAGCCTTATTTAACTTAATAGCAGGACGCAAAGCAAAGATAACCACCGCCTATCCAACGGCCGTTGGACATTTAGCGATCGGGATGGGATTATTAACCGCCAACAGTTGGGAAACCGACTATCAATTAACCTTAGAATTATATACAGAAGCCACAGAAGTTGCGGCTTTAAGTCAAGATTTTGAATCCCTAAATGATTGGGGTAGGATTATATTAGAACAGGCTAAAACCCTATCGGATCAAGTTAGAATTTATGAGTTATTGATTCAAGGGTATAGAAGTCAACATCAAGATCAAAATGCGGTGAATCTTGCTTTAACTGTTTGTCAACAGCTTGATGTGAGTTTGGGAGATGATTCCCCTTTAGAATCTTGGCAAGAATTAAAGCAAAATTTTATCAATTATTTAGCGGGAAGATCCCCTTTAGAATTATTAGATTTGCCCGAATTATCCGATCCTAATTTAGTGAGTTTATTCACTATTTTAACCGCCAGTTTTCCTTCAGCTTACGTTACTATACCTGAACAATTTCCCATAAGGGTAATCACATTAGTAAATTTATCCTGTCAACGGGGAAATACCGCTTTATCTAGTTTAGTTTATGCAGCTTTCGGATTTATACTTTGTACCAAAGGAGATATAGAATTAGGGAATGAAATGGGAGAATTGGCTTTAGAATTATCTGCTAAATTAGGGAATTATGAGTTAAAAATTAATGTCAAAAAATTAGTTTATACCCTAATTAAACCCTATAAATATTCCTTAAAAAATCTGTTATCACCTCTACAACTATACTCATACCAAATTCAAGAACTTGGGAATATTGAACAAGGGTATTGTCTAGCTCAATCCTATATTGAAATAGCGGATATATTGGGTAAAGACATATCGGAATTAGAATCAGAAATTGAGTATTTCTTAAATCAGTTTCGAGATTTAAAATCTCCATCGGAACTTATGGTTATGACCCACTATGATCAAAAGTTACAAATTTTAAATGGGAAATTAGATCCCCAAACCCTACTGAATTTTTCTTATGTTGAAACCCAAATCCCAAAAATAAGTGAAATTGGACATTCTTCCCAGGAAATACCGTTCCAATTGGCTTTAAATTTTATGATTTTAACCTATAGATTAGGGAAATTTCAACAGGCGCGGGAGTGGTGTCAACAAGCCGAATTATATTTAGATAGACAAACCTATTTCATTTTCTTACCGATTTTTTACTGTTATCAATCTTTAATTAATCTAGCCCTCTATTCTGAATATTCTGGGGAGCAACAGGCTCGTATTTTAGAAACAATTTCCTTAAATCTTGAAAAACTAAAAATCTATGCTACCTTGACTCCGGTAAATTTTTCCCATTATTTTTATTTGGTAGAAGCCGAATATAACCGAATTCAAGGGAATTATGTTAAAGTGATGGAAGCCTTTGAACAAGCGATCGATTGGGCTCAAACCCATCAATTTATTCAGGAAGAAGCCCTCGGTTATGAATTAGCGGCTCAATTTTATTTAGATTGGGGAAAAGAAAAAATTGCTCGGGTATACCTAATTGATGCCTATTATGGTTATGCTCATTGGGGCGCTTTTGCTAAAGTTAAGATTTTAGAATCTCGTTATTCTCAACTGTTAGATTCTATTTTGGAACAAATTATTGTCCCTAAAACTGGAGTCACAATCAATACAAATACCGAAGAAACAATTATATCAAGTAGTAATGGGGGTTCGGCTGCTCTTGATTTAGCAACGGTGACCAAAGCCTCTCAAGCCCTATCTCAAGAAATTGATTTAGAGCAGCTTTTGAGGCGATTAATTCAAGTGGTGATTCAAAATGCTGGAGCAGAAAAATGTTGTATTCTTTTGTTTAAATCGGGCAACTTAGTGATTGAAGCGATCGCTAGTTTAAATCCTTTAAATGGGGACTCCATTGAAATTCATTCCTTATTAAAATCCCTACCCATAGAGGAGAGTGAAAACCTACCGCTTTTAATTCTGAATACGGTGATTCAAACCCAAGAATTTGTGATTTTATCCGATGCTCGTCAAGAACCGCGATATCGTCATGATCCCTATTTGGAACATCATCAATCCCGATCTATTTTAATGACTCCGATTAAAAATAGAGGAAAATTGATTGGAATTCTGTATCTTGAAAATAACTTAACAACCGCAGTGTTTACCCCAGAAAGATTAGAAGTTCTGAAAATCCTATTTTCTCAAGCTGCAATTTCCATTGATAATGCTAAACTGTATTCCCAGGTTAGAAATAATGAACGACAGATGACACAATTTTTAGAAGGAATTCCCGTGGGTGTTGCTGTTTTAGATCCCACAGGAAAGCCCTATTATACCAATCAAAAAGCTCAGGAATTACTCAAAACTAAAGTGATTCCTGGAGTGGTCTGTGATGCCTTATCTAATATTTATCAAGCCTATCTTAACGGGTTTCAAAACCATCTATCCTATGCCCCAATTTCCGATGATAATTTCTCTAATTCGACCCAAGACACCACCTTTATTTTAGAAGTCAATCAAGGAGATAAAACCATTTTGATTGAAAATTGGGTGACACCAACCTATGACGAACAGGGGGATTTAGCCTATGCAATTCTCGCCTTTCAAGATATTACTAAACGTCAGCAAACTGAACAAGCATTAAGACAGGCGGAAGAAAAATATCGCAGTATTTTTGAAAATGCTAGTGAAGGCTTATTTCAAACTACACCCACCGGACGTTATATTAGTGCAAATCCCGCCCTAGCCAGAATTTTAGGTTATGATTCTCCCTGGGATTTAATGTCGATGATTACTAATGTTCAAGAAGAACTTTATGTTGATTCCCAAAGGCGAAAGGATTTTAAACAATTAATTGATCAGCAGGGAGAAGTTTCAGGATTTGAATTTAAAGCCTATCGTAAAGATGGCAGTATTATTTGGATTTCTGAAAATGCCCGGGCTGTATTTAATGAGCAGAATCAATTACTTTATTATGAAGGTTTTGTGGTTGATATTACCGAGCGAAAAAAAGCCGAAGAAGATCGAATTCAATTTATGCAAAAACTCTCAGAATTGAATCTTCATTTAGATGAAGCCCTAGATTCTGAATTTGAATTAACCGACGCAGCGGCGCGATTTGTTCCCCATGAATTTCTTTCTTTTTTGGGTTATGAAAGTATTGTAGAAGTGCAGTTAGGGGCGGCAGTTCAAAAAGAAATGTCGATTTTATTTGCTGATATTCGGGATTTTACTAGCCTGTCTGAAGATATGACACCCGAAGATAATTTTAAATTTATTAATGCTTTTTTAAGTCGTATGGAGCCTGCAATTGTTGATAATTATGGGTTTATTGATAAATATATTGGGGATGAAATTATGGCATTATTTGGCGGATCTGCCGATGATTCTGTACGAGCTGGAGTGGAGATGATTAATCGACTTAATGACTATAATGAAACCCGCCAACGCCCCGATCGTCCCCCAATTAAAATTGGCATTGGCATTAATACCGGGGGATTAATGTTGGGAATTGTCGGGGGTAAAAATCGCCTGGATAGTACGGTGATTAGTGATTCGGTGAATGTGGCTTCTCGGATTGAAAATTTAACTAAAAATTATGGGGTTTCTTTATTAATTACCCATTGGACTTTTATGGCTTTAGAAGACGCTAATCAATATGCGTTTAGAATTATTGATCGGGTAAAAGTCAAAGGAAAATCCGATGCTGTTACTGTCTATGAGGTGTTTGATGCAGATTTACCCGAAATTAAAGCGGGGAAATTAATTACAAAAACTACCTTTGAGTATGGATTAATGCAGTATTATTTAGAACGTTACTCAGAGGCGGCACAGTTATTCCAAGAATGTCTGGATCGCAATCCCCAAGATCAAGTGGCTCAAATTTATTTAGAACGCTGTTTATCGAAAATGAGTAATGGGTAATTACGAATTACGAATTACGAATTACGAATTACGAATTACGAATTACCCATTACGAATTACCCATTACCTAATTATGAGCGATCTGTATATTTCTTGGACAGAATATCATCAAAAGATTGAAACCTTAGCCAAAAAAATTTATGACTCCCAATGGCAATTTAATCAAATTGTCTGTTTAGCAAGGGGAGGATTGCGCGTGGGGGATATTTTATCTCGAATTTTTGATCAACCCCTGGCAATTTTATCCACATCATCCTATTCTGGAGTCGGGGGGAAAGTTCGAGGAGGAATTAAACTCGCTGAACACCTAACAATGACAACAGACACATTAGGAAGTCAAGTTTTATTAGTAGATGATTTAGTCGATTCTGGGGTTAGTTTACAAGAGTCTATCGGTTGGTTAAAATCCCGTTATCCCCAAATTCAAGAAATGAAAACCGCTGTTTTGTGGTACAAAAGTTGTTCGGCGATCGCTCCCGATTATTATATTGATTATCTGGCTGATCATCCCTGGATTCATCAACCCTTTGAATGTTATGAAAACTTAAATTTAGCCAAGCAGGATTATGCAGATTAACATAGATTAAAATCCGTGAAATCCGTGAAATCCTCTTAAATCCGTGATCCCTATTTCCCGATAGATTGCAAAATCTTAATTTTACCTCTGGAAAGTATTTGATTTTTTTACCAATTGGGGTGTGCAATTCTGAAATATTGTGTTATCCTAAAAAGCGTAAACACTGAACGAATTAAACCGTTTAGGGAATCAAGGAGGTGATGCCCATGATTGAAGGTAGTAAACCCATGGGTCACTTGATTGGAAAATGCCGGCTGTGCGCCGGGGCTGTCCTCTAGTGCCAAGTCTATGTTCTGTTAGGACACTTGTTGACCTAGATAACCGGACTTGTTAGAGTGATCTTCCGGCAGTCAGGTTCCGATTCAAGAGACCCGCTACACCGCTCTCGCCCGATCTGGAATGGCAACGGCTAAAACCAGGGCTGGGTGAGGGCGGATAGTATTGTTTATAATCAATTTATTTTTATCCCTAATAATCCCATGGTTGCACTACTCAATTCTAGCCAAATTCAAGAACTTTCTAGTCAAGTTCCCGACTGGAAAGTGGAAGGAAAGCATTTAAAAATAGTCAAAATCTTTAAAGATTTTATTGAAGCGATTGCATTTGTTAACAAACTTGTTGAACCTGCGGAAACGGCTGGACATCACCCCGATTTAGAAATTTCCTATAATAAATTGACCATCAGTTTAACCAGTCATGATGCCGGGGGCTTAACCGAAAAAGATTTTGCCCTAGCGCAACAAATCTCAGCACTGTTTTAATCTTAAGAATACTGCCGTTTTTTTTATGATAGAATACCCCATAAGCCTTTGCTATTTCCCCATTTGAATTCGCAGCTTTAGCTGTGTTGAAGAAAGATGATTTTTAATAACCCCAAGTTCTTGCCTGAATTTGATGAACAAGCGGAACTAATTGAGAAACTTCTCGATATTGGTACTGCCTTATCTGGAACTGAAGATTTAAGCTCCCTGCTGAATTTAATTTTAGCTAAAAGTCGTGAAATTACGTCCAGTGATGCGGGAAGTGTTTATCTTTTGGATCACAGTGATAATAACTCAAAATTACTGTTTAAAATTGCTCAAAATGCGTCTTTACCTAACTTATCTTTTAAAGAATTTGCTATCCCCTTAACCCCTCGCAGTTTAGCCGGATATGTGGCTTTAAATTCGGTTTCTTTAAATATTCCCGATGCCTATGATTTACCCATACATGAACCCTATCAACTAGATCGGAGTTTTGATGAAAATATTAGTTATCGTACCCGTTCAGTTTTAGTGGTTCCAATGCAAAACCGCAAGGGGGAAGTGATCGGGGTATTACAATTAATTAATCGTAAGGTTAACCCTGATATCAAGATTACGCCAGAAAATGCCATAGAAGCAACAAAATCCTATTCTAAATGGGAGGAGCGAATTTTGCGATCGCTGGCTTCCCAGGCTGCTATTTCGATTGAAAGAAATCATTTACAAGAAAGTATTGAAAATTTGTTTGAGGGATTTGTTAAAGCATCGGTAGAAGTGATTGAAGCCAGAGATCCCTGCACTTGTGGTCACTCAGAAAGAGTCGCAGAATTAGCTGTGCGTTTAAGTCAAGAAGTGAGTCAAACTAACTTTGGTTCCCTCTCTGAAATTACATTTAGTGAGCGTCAATTGCAAGAATTACGCTATGCAGCCCTATTACATGATTTTGGAAAAGTCGGGGTTCCCGAAGCCATTTTAACCAAACCCAAAAAACTCTATCCTACTCAATTAGAAGTCATCCGTCATCGATTTGCCTTAGCTCAACGCACCTTAGAAGCAGAATCAATTCAGAGAAAATATGAACATTTGTTGCAACATTCTGCCCAAAAGCTACCCCAGGAAGAAGAATGTATATTCTGTCAATCTTTGCAAGAATCGGATCAAAAATTATCGCAATCTGTCACTAAATTAAGTAAATATTGGACGATTTTATTAGAAGCTAATGAACCTAAAGTTTTAGCAGAAATTCCCTTAAATCAACTGCGAGAAGTTGCCCAAATAACCTACCGCGATTTAGATGGAGAAATGAAACCTTTATTAACTCCAGAAGAAATTGATCAACTGTTGATCCATCAAGGGACTTTAACCCCAGAAGAACGGGAAAGTATTGAATCCCATGTTAGTTATACCTACGCATTTTTAAAACAAATTCCTTGGACAAATGATTTAAAAAATGTACCCATGATTGCCTATCGCCATCATGAAAAACTGAATGGAACTGGGTATCCCTTGGGGTTAACAAGCGTCGATATTCCGATTCAAGCCCAAATCATTACGATCGCCGATATTTATGATGCTTTAACGGCTGGTGATCGCCCTTACAAAAGCGGATTACCCACCGTTACCGCATTGAAAATTCTACAACAAGAAGCCTCTAAAAATACTATTAATGCCGATTGTTTAGAATTATTTAAACAACGGAAAGTTTATGAAGTATTAGGACATAGTATTGATGTAGTAATGGAATTAGCTTGATATCTAATATTTCTGAAGCTCAAAAAGTCAATTTTAAATAGGTGAAATACCCACACTTAAATTTTGGCTTATAATTTAAGTTTTTGAATCTTCATTTTCCTGATGTTCTGAGGAAGAACTTGAATTGGCTAGTTGCTTAGTTAAAATTAATCCTCCAGTTCCTAAAACGAAACCTATTAGGGAACCCACCATAAGTATTTGAGCATTGTTCTTGGTTTTTTCAGATAGTGAGGATGTCACAGTAACTCCAGGAGTTGAGATTTGGATATTTGAAAAAATTGTTTCTGCGGTTTCTACACGCGAAAACTTAATAGCTCCATACAGGAACAGTATTAAACTTACTGACATAATAATGATAGCAATTATTCTTGCTAGAGTTTTAATAGTGAAATTCATAGTTATCTCCATAAATTTTAGGAACAATAAGGATCAAAATGATCATCAACTTTTTTTCTAAAATCTGGCGCTAAGCCCCAGGGTGAATCTATTGATTCACGGTACATTCTAGGCATTTTCAGGGTATATATTTGTCGACAACTTGCTCCATCACTTTTAAAGTCTATGTTCCCTGACCAAGTTCCTTTATTTCCATTATCAGAATCAATTATTACATGATCTTGAAAATATTTAGTAATTTTATCTAAAACAATTTCTATCGTTTGGCCAGCTGCTGTATTAATTAGCTGATCTCCAATATATACAGATACCTCATAAAATACTCCTGTTAATGGGCTACAGCTTAATAAAAGTGGGATAATCACTAAAACAGGTAAAAGACTGTACCTAATATATTTTATCATTGTTCTTTAAGATGTCCTATTAAATTATTTGTTTTCACTAGGCATATATTGAGCTTTTAGTAATATATGTATGCCTAAAAAGACAATGCCAATAATTGCAGCTGTCCCAAAGTGATATATATTATCACTTAGTGGAGGCTGAAATGGAATAGTGTAAGGAAAAAACTTAATAATTCTTAAAATAGCTACTTTATCTATGGCCATACTTATAAACTTTAAGATCCAGGGTATGAATAGAGCAATAACAGCAATCATCTTTCTAACATAGAAATCGAACGTTAAGCCAAAGTCTAATATAACGATTATTCCTCCTGAAAGAATAACGTGGCTGACTAAACCCAAAACATTTATAAACAGTGGGTTAGGTGAAATTTGATGGACAAAAGCAGTTAATATTGACCAAATTCCACCTAAAATACCCAATAAAATAGCATAACTTAAAATCCAAATAGCTCTTGAAGCAGCAATCTCGGCAGGTTTACATGGAGTTAGTCGTAACCATAATAGTTCACTAACCAAAAAGCTATCTCCTAAAGGAAACATAAGCTTGAGAAGTATGTAGAAACTTAAAATTATCCATGTCCACGAAAAGAATTCATTTAAACAAATAATTAATGCTTGATTCCCAAAAGGTTTATAACCTTCTAAAGGTATATCTAAAAACAATAATTCTGTACCATCCCAACTGTAAAAAAATGTAAAAATGCAAGTTAAAAGCATTATAATAGCAAGCCATTTCCATGAATTCACTAAATTTATTAAATGAGGTTTAACTAAGATCAAGATATTTTTGAGACTCATGGTTATCAATCTAGTAACAAGTATGTACTTTTTATTTTCGCACTTTTATTGTAAATTCATCAATTAAACTATTTTCCAAAAGCTCTCCTATAACTTGGAAAATGTTATGTTGGTCAATACTTTGATCAACATTAGAACCTAGAGATGAAGACTTGATTTCTATTTTATAATTAAAATTGTCTGTTATTTTCTGATTAAGATAACCATCTTGTAGCTCATAGATCTTATTAGTTAGTACAAATATTTCATCAAATTTATGAGATATCCATAAAATGCTAAGGTTAAAATCTTCTATTGCACGTTTAATTTCTGATAGAATGATCTTTTTTACTTTTCCATCTAATCCCTCAGTAGCTTCATCAGCAACCAATAAATCTATTTTTTTACCAAGTGCTAAAAAAGCCATTAACCTCATTCTTTGCCCTTTAGATAGTTTTCCTATATTACAACTATAAAAGTTAGGAATATTTAATCTTTGTTCAATGTCATCGCAACTTGGTAAATATTGATTTGACTGTTTCCATAGTAACTTAAAAATTTCAACTACATTTTTAACAGATAAAGAAGTTGGTAATCCTAATTCTCCTAAGTTATATGATGGATCACCAATATATCCTAATTTTGGATAATGTTTTTTCCAAGAAACTTTTTGATCAAACAAGCTAACTTTCCCTTGTTCAGGAGAATATAAACCTAATAAGATCTTAATGATAGTTGATTTTCCCGATCCATTATCCCCCAAAATACCTATTTGATCTCCTGGAAAAATACTAAACGATACATTTTGTAAAACTTTATCTTGATTATTGCCGTAACCAAAAGTAACATTTGCAAACTCTAATAAAGGTTTATCAGTTAATTGTTCCATATATAATTAATTTTTATTTAATTCTTCACTTCATTGAATCATAAATTGATCTCAGTGTCAATATTTCAATCAAAAAGAATAATTTTTTGGTTTAATACTGGAAATGCTCTTGAAAAACTTAATTGTTGTGAAGAAGCCCTGGGTGCTTATCGAAATGCCCGTGAATTGTATCAAAATCTGGGACTTGATGCCGATGTGCAAAAGTGTGATAATGCCATTCAACAATTAACCTCACCGTCTCCCTTGTCTGCCCCTCAATTTCAGGGTTTTTGGCATTGGTTAAACTTGCAAATTCGTCTTTGTTGGCGGTGGTTGCGGCAGTTAAGGTTCGTAATCGTCAGCCGTTTTTCTTTTTTCTAAAACGGTAATTTCTGTCCAGCCGCGTTTTGCTAACATTAAGGCGATCGCCAGTCCCGATGGGCCGCCTCCAACAATCACAACATTTTGACACCCAGATTTTTTAGTTAACATTAGTAGAACTTGAATTCAAGCTTTATTCTAATCAATCAAGTAAGGGAAGATCAACTATCGTTGAATACTACGCGGATCAAGGGCATCTCTTAACCCATCTCCTAATAAATTAAAGGCTAAAACTGTCAAAATAATTAAAATAGCGGGCGGCCAAATTAACCAAGGTTGTAGGACTAAAATTGAGGCATTGGTAGCAGAAGAAAGTAAATTTCCCCAGGAGGGATCGGGGGGTTGAATCCCTAGTCCAATTAAACTTAAAACCGATTCTGAAATAATAAAACTAGGAATCGCTAAGGTAGCCGAAATAATCAAATAAGTAGCCGTTTGGGGCAGAACATGACGGGTGATAATATACAACGGACTTGCACCAATTGCCCTTGATGCTTGCACAAATTGTTGTTCCTTAATTGATAAAACCTGCCCTCGAATCACCCGCGCTAAACCAGCCCAACTAATAAAAGAAATAATCACCACAATTAACAAAAAACGCTGGGTACTGCTAATTTGGGGCGGTAAAACGGCTGCTAATGCCACCAATAAATATAACCCTGGAATCGTCATTAAAACTTCAACAATTCGCATAATTAAGCTATCTAACCATCCGCCAAAATACCCAGAAATCCCGCCAAAAATCATTCCTAACGGGAAAGAAATCATAATTCCTACTAATCCAATACTTAGACTAATTCGCCCCCCATGAACTAGGCGACTAAACTGATCTCTAGCCTGTTCATCTGTGCCGAGTAAGTTAATTTTTCCAGCCCCTACAGTCCCGAATAAATGACGATCAAAAGGAATTATTCCTAGAATTTTATAAGGTTCTCCCGGCACAAAAAATCGCACTGGACTAGGCTGACTTTTATCAAGATTAATTTCACGTTTTCCGGTTTCAATATCAACCGGGCCTTGAGTAGTGGGATAAACATGGGCGCCTATCCATTGCCCTTTTTGATCATACCAATAAATTTGGGTCGGGGGTAATAAAGAAGCGTTAAGTTGGGATTCATAAGGACTATAGGGTGCAACAAAATTTGCCGCAATTACCACTAAATAAAATAACAGTAAAATTCCAGCCCCAAATTGAGCTAAAGGATTCGTTTTTAGTCGTTGCCACCATTTCATAGTTCAGCTTTTTTCACTCTCAAAACAATAAAATTCATCTCTATTTTTGAAAACATTTTCCCCCATTACCCATTACCTATTACCTATTCCTGTGGGTTTAAGGGATTATAAAAAAATGAACCCGTTTGAGGGGGTAAAGTCGGATCAAAAACCACCTCAACGATACTTTTAATTACTCCTGCCATGGGAATTGCCAGAATAAATCCTAATAATCCCCCAATTTTTCCTCCTAATAATAAAGCGCTGAAAATAACAACGGGGCTTAATCCAGTTAAATCCCCCATAATTCGAGGAGCAACAATATTATCCTTCACTTGTTGAACGGAAACGGCAACTGCTAACACCTGTAAAGCCATCCACCAATCAATAAAAGCTACAATAAAAGTGACACTTCCAATGCCTAATGTTGCCCCCACAAAGGGAATAATTTCCAGTAATCCAATCACAACTGCAAATAATAGGAAATAGGGAACTTTAAGCATAAAAAAGGCAACGGTTAAAATGGATGTCATAAATATTCCTTGCAAGGTTTGTCCCAGGACAAATTTTTTCAAATTTCGTTTTAAGGAAATCGTGATCACTTCTCGAATTTGTGGGGATAGAATAGTGATTAAAATTTTCCATAACCGCTCCCCATCTAATAACATATAAAAGGCAATTACCAAGATAAAAATTAAGTCAAAAAACCAATTAAAGGTTCCTAAAACTATCCCCAAACTTCCGGCAAAAATGGGTTCAATGGTTCCCTGAATTTTAGATAAAAGTTGTTGTTGTAAAATCCCCACATCAAAGGGTAAATTACGGTCAACACTCCAGACTTGAAATTCAGCTAACTGTTGTCGTCCTGATTCAATTAATTCTGGTAAGCGTGTGATCAATTGTCGTCCTTGATTAAAGACCGGAGGGACAATGGTTAACCCAATAATTACAAAGGTTAAAATAGCAACTAAATAGACTAAAGCTGCCGCTATTCCCCTAGGAATAAAGCGCTCTAATTTTGCCACTGCATAGTTAAGTAAAAAAGCAATTAATCCAGAGGTTACTAATAAACTAATTAACTCTCCAACATAACCTAATAATTGAAAACTTAACCAACCCACTACTAAAATAAGCAAACAAGTGAGTAAACGATTTTGTAAGGGTGAAAAAACAGAATTGCTCATAGGAAAAATCGAAACCTGAAAATCTACAGTAGTTTACCCTATTTTGGCATAATAGGAAATAGGGATCACGGATTTAAGAGGATTTCACGGATTTCACGGATTTTAATTTGTGTTAATCTGCGTAATCTGCTTAAATCCGTGATAGGTAATGGGAACAACAGATTTTAATGATTACAACCGATTTATAATTGCTTCATTCTTGATACAATTACTTTAATTATAAACTAAAAACAATAATTATTCGCCCGTGCATGGGCAGAAAACTTAACCGATGAATTTAATTAATAGTTTAACTCAAATTTTAGTAAGATTAAAATATTTTTTAATCCAAATTAGCCAATTTTTTCAATCCCAAGGCGTGATTTTTGCCATCAAAATGGGGGTACTTAGTCGCAGTCTGATTTTATTGGCTTTTTTTATAACTGCCCAATTACATCAAGTTTCCTCAGAAACAGAAATAGTAAAAATTGCCTGGGGTTGGCAAATATTTTCGGCTTGGGATAGTCCATTATATCAGGGTATTGCCACCTCTGGATATGAGGTAATTAATCAAAATGAACCCGGTGGAAATGTGGCATTTTTCCCCCTATTTCCTTTGTTAATTCGCGGGTTAATGAATTTAGGTTTACCCTTTGAAGTAGCGGGAACTTTAATTAATAATTTAGCTTTTTTTGGAGCTTTAATTTTACTGTATAAATGGGTTGAAACTACTAATAATCCTCAAGCTGCTCGTTGGACAACGGCTGTTTTAGCTTGGTGTCCGTTATCTATTTTTGGGAGTGTTATTTATACTGAAGGTTTGTTTTTATTTCTGAGTACCGCCGCCCTCCGAGCATTTGATTTAAAAAAATATCCTCAAGTGATTTTATGGGGCAGTTTAGCCACGGCAACCCGCATTACTGGACTGGCTTTAATTCCGGCTTTTTTAATTACATCCTGGCAAAAACGAAAGCCTGCGATCGCCTATTTATCCGGCTTATTAAGTGGCGGTGGGTTGTTATTTTATAGCCTATATTGTTGGATAAAATTTAATAATCCCATTGCTTTTATTACCGTCCAACATACCCAATGGCAACGCCAAACTGGATTTGATAGTCAGGGATGGTTAAAAATGATTATGCAAATTTTGATCGGTTCTCAAAATTGGAAACAAGGCACAATTGTTGACCCTTGGCATCCACTTTTAGTGATAATAATTGCTATAATAGGATATTGTATTTGGCGTTATCGGTATCAATTAGGAAAGGCAAAATTTGATTATAGTTTATTTTTATTAATCATCATTTTATGGCTAATTGCTGGTGATCCTTTCCTGAATACAACTATTATTTTGGGAGGAGGTTATTTACTCTGGTATTTACGCCATGAACTTAGTTTGGTAGCGGTTAATTATGGCTTTTTTGCCTTGGGTTTATTATTAGCATCTGGGGGTACAATTTCTCTAAGTCGTTTAACCTATGGTATTATTTCTATTAGTTTAGCTTTAGGGGTGATGTTATCCCATCATCGTCGTTGGGGTTATCTAACCTTGGGATTTTTTGCCCTCTTACTGATTAGTTTTTCAATTCGCTTTGCCCAACATCTTTGGGTAAGTTAATAGAAAAAAGGCAATAAAGGAAAATATAGAATCTTTAATAAATAAGATAAAAAATGATATTATTTTCAGAAAAAAAAATTAAAGTTCATCCCGTATTAACAGGATTTATTATTAGCAGCTTGATTTTATTTGCTTGTAGTAGTTTACGTCATTTTTTCTTTCAATCTAATGCCTATGATTTAGGAATTTTTGATAATGGAATTTACTTAATTAGTCAGGGAAAAGAACCCTTTGTTTATTTTCGAGGATTACATATTCTAGGGGATCATGCCGCCTATATTCTGTATATTATTGCCCTATTTTATAAACTTTACCCCGATATTCATTGGTTATTTGCTATTCAAGCAATTTCCCTTTCCCTCGGTGCATTACCCACTTATCAGCTATCTTTACAAGCAGGATTAAAAGAAACCCAAGCCCAAACCCTAGGATTTGTCTATCTATTATATCCTTTAATTTTTAATGTTAATTTATTTGATTTTCACCCGGAAGTAATCGCCTTACCTGCGATTTTATATGCTATTTTAGCGGCTAGAAATAATCATATTTTAGGATTTATTATCTCGATTTTTATTATTTTAGGCTGTAAAGAAGTTTTATCTTTATTATTAATAACAATGGGGATATGGTTATGGCTATTTGAGAAAAAACGCCGTTGTGCTGCGATCGCAATTCTTTCAGGAATATGCTGGTTTTTCCTCTCTACAGAATGGATTATCCCCCACTTTTCCCAAGCCCCACCCATCGCCGTTGGAGTCTATAGTTTCCTGGGAAATTCTCTATTTGAAATCAGCTTAAATATCATATTAAAACCTGGATTAGTATTAAGTAAAATTTTCACTTTAGCTAATTTAGAATATTTAATTTTACTCTTAATTCCCTTAATTTGGGGACTCTCTTGGCGACATTTAACTCCTTTAATTTGTGCGACACCAATTTTATTTTTAAATCTGTTAGCCGAAAATCCCCAAATGAAGAACTTAACGCAACAATATTCCTTAGCAATTTTGCCTTTTCTTTTATTAGCTATTATTGCCAATTTAGCAACAGGAGGAGGATGGATAAAACAAAAAAAATGGATAATTTTATGGTCTTTAATTTGCTTTTTCGCCTTAGCAAAATATGGTTATTTTGCCTCCAAATATCTCCAAACCCTCGATAATTGGCAAGCTACACGGGAAGCCCTAACCTATATTAAAACCCAAAATCCTGTTTTAACCACGGATAAAATTACCCCCCACCTTACCCACCGTCCTATCCTACAATTAGCTATCCAAGGACGAGAACAGACCGATTTAAAACCCTTTCAATATGTTTTATTAAACCAACGTCACCCCGGATGGCCGAGTTCTCCCGAATTAGTAATCGAATTAGTAAACCGATTAAAAAATCATCCTGATTTTCAATTAAAATATCATCAGGATGATGTTTGGTTATTTGAACAAGATTCTGTTTGAAAATAATCGCAAAAACGCTTTTTAGTTGTTGGGCTTTAGCCCAATCTTTCTGGGATAAAGCACGGAAAGATGGGGCTAAAGCCCAACAACGAGCCCAACAACGAGCCCAACAACGAGCCCAACAACGAGCCCAACAACTTTTAATTACTTAGACTTAGTTTGAGTTCCCTGTTTAGTTTTAGAAATTTCAGCACCGAGAATTTCTAACCCCTTCACATATTGAGGATCATCAATTGTTCCAACTTTAGTCCGATCTTTTCTTAACTCATCCCGTTGTTTTTCGGTGAGTTCAATTTTAATATCCGGTTGAATGCCTTCATGGTTAATATCTCGACCACTGGGGGTAAAATATTTAGCAATAGTTACTGCTAAACCCGAAGATTTGCCAACGCCCCTGACCGACTGAACTAACCCTTTACCAAAGGTTTTTGTTCCGACTAAAAGCGCCCGTTTATTATCCTGTAATGCACCGGATAAAATTTCACTAGCACTGGCCGATCCGCCATCAACTAAAACCACTAATGGTTTACTCGTTAAAGCTCGATTATTTGCCTTTTCACGGTCAGTTTCACCCTGGCGATCCACCGTAGAAACAATATCTCCTTGATTCAGCCACATCCGCGCAATTTCAACGCTAGAATAAAGTAAACCCCCAGGATTTGAGCGTAAATCTAGGACATAACCCGAAACATTTTGTTTTTCTAAATCACTAATAGCATCCCGCATTTCTTCGGCGGCGTTAGCGCTAAAAGTATTTAGGCGAATATAACCAATATCTCCCTTAGAACTAGGATTTTTAGAAGCACGAACCGGATGAATTTCAATGCGATCGCGAGTAATATTAAAATCCAAAGGTTTATCCCCCCGCAGGATTTTAATATTAACTTTCGTTCCCACCGGGCCACGAATTAAACTCACCGCTTCATTAATATCAATGCCCTCGGTACTGCGACCATCAATTTCAGTAATAATATCCTGGGATTGAACCCCAGCACTAAATGCGGGGGAATCCTCAATGGGTGAAATCACCACTAATTTTTTCGTTTTCTCATCCTGGGTTAATTGAATCCCTACCCCCGTTAACTCCCCGGAGGTGTCAATTTGCATATTTTTGAATTCTTCGGGGTTCATGAAGCGAGTATAGGGGTCATCTAGCTTCTTCAACATTTCCCGAATGGCTTTATAAGCCTGTTCATCGTCGGCATAGTTCCGGTTTAAATACTCGGTGCGGGTCGCCACCCAGTCCACTTGATTAAAGGTGCCATCAACATAACTTTTTTGGATCACCTGCCAAACTTCATCAATCAACTCCTTTGGGCTTTCCCGAAAGGATGCCTGACTAGAAAGATGAATTCCTGCTCCGGCAACGGTTACAGCCGTTAACATCATTGCCGTCGCCCCAAGAACCAGCCCACTTCTCGAAATAATCATCGGTTTGCTGAACTAGAAAATAGAAATTTCAATATCAATACGCCCAATTTAGCACAGGTTTCAGCTTTCCGGTATTGATTCTTGGTTCAGGATATAAAAGTAGTTATCAATATTAATTAGCGAGCGAGGACGCTCGCACTGCTTTGAATTAATTAAGGATCAACCCAACGACCATCAGTTTTAATCAAACTAATTAATTCTTCAACCCCTTGGGTTTCAGGGACTTTTTTAATCTCCTCTCGACCCCGATATAGGGAAATAAAACCCGGTTGTTTACCGACATAACCATAGTCAGCATCGGCCATTTCTCCGGGCCCATTAACAATACATCCCATCACCGCAATATCTAAACCCGTTAAATGTTTTGTGGCTTCACGAACTTGATGTAAGACTTCTTCCAAATTAAATAAAGTTCGACCGCAGGAAGGACAAGCCACATATTCAACCATGGTTTTCCGCAGTCCTAAAGCTTGCAGAATACTATAACAAACCGGGATTTCTTTTTCAGGAGCTTCAGTTAAAGAAACCCGAATTGTATCACCAATTCCTGCTGCTAATAAAGTGCCAATTCCCGCCGTTGATTTAATTCGGCCATATTCTCCATCTCCGGCTTCCGTCACCCCTAAATGTAAGGGATAATCCATGCCTAATTCATCCATCCGTTTCACCATTAAACGGTTCGCCGCCACCATCACCGGAACCCGGGAAGCTTTCAGGGAAATAACAATATTTTGAAAATCCAAAGATTCACAAATTTTAATAAATTCTAATGCAGATTCCACCATGCCTTCCGGGGTATCACCATAAGTAAATAACATTCTTTCGGCTAAGGAACCATGATTTACCCCAATTCGCATCGCCTTACCTTGATCGCGCAAAGATACGACTAAAGGTTCTAAGGTTTGTCTAATTTTATCACCAATTTCATTAAATTCAGTTGGGGTGTATTCCGTGCGATCGCTTTTCGGTTTTTCAAATACATATAACCCCGGATTAATTCTTACTTTGTCCACATATTTTGCCACTTCCAAAGCAATTTTCATGCCATTATGATGAACGTCCGCCACCAGGGGCACAGGTTGATAGGTTTCGGCTAATTTCTGTTTAATTTTCCCTACGGCGGTGGCATGACCCACACTGGGAACCGTCACCCGCACAATTTCACAGCCAATTTCATGCAGACGACGCACCGCAGCCGTCGCCCCCTCAATGTCCATCGTATCCTCATTAATCATTGATTGGACAACCACGGGATGACCGCCCCCAATAGTAACCGTCCCTACCTGGACAGGACGGGTTTGACGGCGGTGAATCATCGTATCCACCGATGTTTGACTAGCCGGGGTTTGAGTAGGAATAGGTAAAGTTTGCATAGTTAATAATTGATGTTTGTCAATATAGCGATCGGAATTTTTTTTCCTATTGATTAATAGATTGCCACAAAAGGGGCATTTAGGGAATTACCCATCGCGGATAGTTAAGGGGGTTCGGGAGGAAAGGGGTAATTGCTTCTACAATTTAACTAGGCTCCTGATTGTTACCAAAGGTTTAACGATGTTGTTAGAACTGAAACAAATCACCGTTCCCCCTGGACAAACCGTGATATTTAATCAGATTACTTGGCAAGAATTTGAAACCCTATTAGATGAATTAGGTGAACATCGTTCATCCCGAATTGCTTATGCAAATGAAACCTTAGAAATTATGACTCCCTTACCTGAACATGAATTTAGCAAAGAACTTGTTAGCGATTTGATCAAAGCTTTACTAGAAGAACTCGATATAGAATTTTTCCCTTTGGGTTCAACTACATTCAAAAATCAACTTATGCGACAAGGAATAGAACCAGATAACTGTTTTTTTATTCAAAATGAAGCTTTAGTTAGAAATAAAAACCGATTAGATTTAACAATTGATCCCCCTCCAGATTTGGCTTTAGAAATTGATATTACTTCCCGCACCCATCTTGATATTTATGCCACATTAGGGGTTCCTGAACTTTGGAGATTTGAAAACGGCATATTAAAAATCTATATTTTGCAAAATGGCAACTATCAAGAAACACAATATAGTCCCACCTTCCCTAATTTACCCTTAACTGATATTATCCCTCAATATTTACAAAAAATTAAAATATTGGGACGAAACGCCACAATGAAAAAATTTAGAAGCTGGATTAAAAAGACGTATATAGCAGGGAACACCGGAACAGCCCCCCCAAACCCCCCGTGCACGGGGGGCTAGGGGGGGAGGGAACAGGGGGGATCATCTGTAGCATTTATAATCAGATTTCATATTATTCTCAACCCAACCTAGGGAGAATATTGAACCCGATAAATCCGGCCATTACTTTCTTCAGTAAAAATCAAACTTCCATCGGGTAATACTAATAAACCCACCGGACGACCCCAAGTTTCAGGAATAGCAGGATTAACTAAAAATCCAGTTAAAAATTCCTCGTAATATCCCTGGGGACGACCTTGATTAAAAGGAATAAAAACTAATTTATATCCCGTACCAGAATTGCGATTCCAACTACCTCTAAACGCTACAAATGCGCCTTTTTTATAGGGTTCTGGGAAGGTATTACCATCATAAAATTGTAATCCTAAAGCGGCTGAATGGGCTTGAAATAAAACATCGGGTTTTAAGGTTTTTTTAACTAAATCCGGGCGGACACTTTGACCATTTTGAACATGACGCGGATCTAAATTATTAGGTGTAAAATAACTATAGGGCCAGCCATAGAATTCTCCTGAACGAATACGGGTAAAATAATCAGGAACTAAATCATCCCCTAACCCATCCCTTTCATTAACAGTTGTATAAAGTTCTTTGGTTTCTGGATGAAAGTCTAACCCCACAGGATTTCTTAATCCATAAGCAAATGTTTGTTGATTAGACCCGTCTAAATTCATCACTTGAATTGATGCACGGGGAGGATTTTCTTCACTCACATTTGTTTTTGAACCAATGGAAACATAGAGTTTTTGATTGTCAGGAGAAACAACAACATTGCGTGTCCAATGTTGGTTATATCCGCCTCCAGGTAACTCCGCTATTTTTTCGCCTGTTCCCGTGAGTTGCTGTTGATTATTATAGGAATAACGTCTAACTTCGTCTGTATTTCCCAAGAAAAAATAACCGGGTGAAAATGCCATTCCAAAGGGAATATTTAAGCCATTTTTGCTATCTGCAAAGGTTGTAATTTGATCAGCTACCCCATCTTTGTTGGTATCTTTTAATAACCGAATCCGGTTTTGTTTGGTTTCTGTTACTAATACATCACCATCGGGAGTTAAGGCTAACCACCGAGGATTATCTAAATTTTCGGCAAAGATATTAACTTTAAATCCGGGGGGAACATTTAAAACGGGGTTATTAGGAATGGGAATAACTTGGGGAGGTTTAGATGCACTCTCACTATGGAAAGGTGGCGGTAAGTCTTCTAAATTAATCCGAATCGGTTGGGGGGATAATGGTTTTATGATAATATTATTTTGGGTTTCGATCGCAACGGAAATGGAGGAATTTGTGGGAATGCGATCGCTATTTTGTTGACAACCGATTAATAATCCTAAAAATAATAAGGGAAAATAACCTAATTTGGACATAATTACCCTGCTATTATTCGAGTTGATGAATTCTATTAAGATTTAAAATCATGGGCGGTACAAGATTCGAACTTGTGGCCTCTTCCTTGTAAGGGAAGCACTCTACCGCTGAGTTAACCGCCCGATTAACACATTCGGCTATTATAGCATAAACTTTTAGAATCACAACCCTATTTTCCCTGATTGATCATTTTACCCCATGCCATCAGGTCAAACCCACGACCAGATAACTCTTTGGAGCTTACCCTTTATTGCGGGCTTAACCTTTAGCCAAACCCGCAGCAGTCACCTCACCTTTCTGGTGACGGGGAGTTTCCTGTTTAGTGGCCTCATGTTTGGCCCCGATTTAGATATCAACTCCCGACAGTTTCAACGCTGGGGGATGTTGCGGTGTTTCTGGGCGCCCTACCAAAACAGTTTGCGCCATCGCTCCTTTTTATCCCATGGGCCTTTTATTGGGACGGCTTTGAGGATTCTTTATTTAGGAGGAGGTCTGGGAATTTTGGGATTTTTGGGGTTAATGGTGGCACAATATTTAGAGTTACTAAATAGGGAACCTTTAGAAATATTGCAGAATAGTTTGCGATCGCTCTCCAATTATCCGAGGGAATGTATCGCCATTTATTTAGGATTAGAAATGGGAGCCATGAGTCATTCTTTTAGTGACTGGTCTAACTCTTTATATAAAGAATTTAGAAAATGGCTAAAAACCGGAAAAACTCAAACAGAGATCAGGGAAACACCCAAACCCCAAAAAACCAAGCGTCAAGTGTCTGAATTTCCCCAATTGGAGCTTCCCCCAATTAAACCCAAACGTCAAAAATCTAATCCCACAAATGCTAAAAAATCTCCCCGTCGTCCTAAAAAATAAACCTTTTTTGATCATAAAATTCAAGGATTTAAAATGAGTAACACCGAAAATATTACCCTGAATCCTACATTAATCGCTCTACAAAACTTAATTGATGTTGTTGCCAAATTGCGATCGCCAGAGGGGGGATGTCCTTGGGATTTGGAACAAACACCAGAAACTTTAGTACCCTATATTATTGAAGAAGCCTATGAAGTAGTAGACGCAATTCGGAGCGGGGATCAAAATGCTATTGCTGATGAATTAGGGGATTTACTATTACAAGTAATTTTACAAGCCCAAATTGCCGGGGAATCAAATCAATTTTCCTTAGAAGAAATTGCCAATAATATTACAGAAAAATTAATTCGTCGCCATCCTCATGTATTCGGGGCAGTGGAAGTTAATAGTGTCGAAGAAGTTAGGCAAAATTGGGAAGAAATCAAATCAAATGAGCGAGGAGAAACACCCGAAACTAAAACTTTTAGTTCTAAATTAAGCCGTTATGCGCGACAATTACCCCCGTTAATTGCCGGAATGAAAATTTCTCAAAAAGCTGCATCTATCGGTTTTGAATGGGATAATATTGAGGGGGTTTGGGATAAATTTGAGGAAGAAGTTGCTGAATTTAAAGAAGCAATTCAAGGATCGGATAAAGAGCATCAACAAGCAGAATTAGGGGATATTTTATTTGTCTTAATTAATTTAGCCCGTTGGTATAATTTAGATCCCCATATTGGGTTACAGGAAACTAATCATCGTTTTATTAAACGGTTATCCAAGGTTGAGGAATATTGCGATCGCCCCTTATCAGAATACAGTTTAGAGGAATTAGACGCTCTTTGGCAACAAGCAAAAGCTATCCTAGCCCAGAAATAAAGTCTAATCGTGCTAAAATAGAGAAGGTTTATCAATAGTTTTGGTAAGTTATTATGCCATCTTTAGAAGTTCGTGAATTTGCCGAAAAAATTAACCAATTATCTTTTGAGGATAAACAATGGTTATTACAACAATTAATGCAAGAAATTACTATTTCTGACAATTCTGAACTGAACCCATCTAATTCTTTGACGAATGAGGTTAAAAAGACATTTAATATTACTCCTGCTGTACCAGGAAGCGGTTATGCTGATACAACAATCAATCATGATCAGATATTAGCTAATACTCTATTATGTGAGTCATGATTAAAGCGGTTATTGCTGATACAACTCCTCTTTATGCTTTAGTTGATTTTAGTGAGCAATAAATAAAGAACCACAAAGGCACGAAGACACTAAGAAAGAGATTAAGAGTAAACTTTGTTTAGAAATAGAAAATCAAGAATTTTAAAGATTATAATTTATTGGATAGGGAGTTTTTAGACTTACGATAATTACAGCTTAATTCTCCGTAGGGTGCGTCCGATTTTTAAGTAAATGGTTAAACCAATACTTTTTCTGTCTGAGGATATTATCAACTAAAATCAAATGATAAGAAATGCTTGGGAGAGACTTTTATAATTCATTCAGACTACCGCCCCTCCCCTGACCAGAATCTTTACGATTGTTAACAGAAGTCATCTAATCTGCAAAGAGATCTATGCCACTTCCTTGATTATTAAGTTTGAATGAATAGTTTTTTTCATCATCCAAACCATAGCTAGACTCTTGATAACCATCAGCATAAGAAGCATCAAAAGCAACATTTCCAGGTAATATAACATTTGTATAGGTTCTACAGTAACCAACACGCAATGGTGCCTCCAATGAACCGTTAAGCGTAAAACTAATGCTATTTTCCGTCTTATTGCAAATTTTAAAGTCTTGAGTAGTCATATGTACCGGATTTGTTATTCCTCCATGGTCACAGGTTGGATCCATACGACCCCAAAAACCTGTACAGGCAGATGCTGGACGAACTTCTCCTAAAAAAGTTATTCCAGAGATGGCTAAACCAGTTAATAGAAAATACGAAGATAACCAGGAAAAAGTAGTTTTCATCAACTCTCCTAAAATTATTACAGAAATAAGCTAACTCCAACTAACTTTTTCATCTGGGCAGCATTAAATAATTTTTGCCTTTCATCTTCTGATCCAGATCGGTTGCATAAAATCGCATCACTACTTATGCAGGACTGCCCTTTTAATTTTAGTCAAGTTAGCTTACATCTGTATCCTTTCTATCAACTGATCAATCTTACCTACAATACTAAAATGTCTGATTAAATCGTGTCTTTTATTAATAAATATTTCTGATTAAATCTTGAATTGTCGTAAAATGCCTGACTAAATTAAGGTATAATGTCTATAATTCTTACTCTATATGGCTTTTATGATGATTACAGAAATTTTACAAATAGCCGATCACTTAGTTTTTTCACAAACAGGAAAACACCTAGATAATCTTCAAGAAGCAGTAATTAAAGGGGTATGGCAGAATGAAACTTATAGAGAAATAGCAGAAGAATGTAACCACAGTGAAGGTCGGGTGAGAGATGTGGGTTATAAATTATGGGAAATTCTATCCAAACAATTAGGAGAAGATATTAATAAGTCTAATTTTAGGTCTACTTTTAAAAGATTAAATATAACATCCTCTCAAAATCAAAATATTTGTCAAAATGGTAATCATAATTTTAATTATAGTCCAGAAATTTTATATAATTCAAAGCAAAATAGTCAAGAAAAGTTAAATAATGCTTTATCTAAATCAGTTAGCAACGATTTAACCCTGGCTCCCAAAATAATAAATTGTTATAATAGAGAATCTGAACTTAAAACTGTTTATAATTGGATATTAGATAATAATATTCGTTTGATTTCAGTTTTAGGATTATCTGGAATAGGGAAAACGACTTTAGTTAAAAGATGGGTTGATTTAAACTTAGATCAATTTGAAGTAATTATTTGGAAAAGTTTAAAATATCCCAAACCTTTAGAATTACTGATCAATGATTTATTGAATGCTTGTAACCAAGAATCAAAAGCAACTATAGATGACAACTTAAAACAATTATTTGATGTTTTCACGGATAAAAAATGTTTGATTATCCTTGATGACGTTCATAATATTTTTACCCAGGGTGAATTTTCTGGACAATATCAAAGTGTTTATCAAGATTATCAAAACTTTTTTAAACTGATCACAGAAACAGAACATCAAAGTCATCTAATTTTAATGAGTCAAGAACAATGTGCAGAAATGGAATGTTTGGATGAGGAATTATATCCGATTAAATCTTTAAAATTATCCGGTTTAGAGGATGGAGAAATTTTGTCAGGGATAGGATTAAAACAAGATCAGGATAGGGGGTTAAAATTGATTGAAAAATATCAAGGAAATCCGATGTATTTGAAAGATATTGCTCTTTTAATTAAAGATGTTTTTGATGGGGATGTGGCTGAGTTTTTAGCTGAGGATAGTTTAGTAATTACTAAAGAAATGCGATCGCACTTTAACCAGCTATTTAATAGATTATCACCTATTGAACAGGAAATTGTTTTAGTATTGAGTCAATTTGAGCAACCTGTTTCCAGAGAAGATTTAAGACAACATTTAGACTTGTCCTCAATGGACTTAATTAATGGTTTAAAATCTTTACAACAACGGTATTTAGTTGCTAAAATCAAAGGCGATACCATTTTGTTTAATTTATCTTGTCTTTTTCGGGAGTATGTGAGAACAATAGGAGAAAAATCTAATAATTACTGATCTGTGTAATAATTATTCTGATGACATTTCATTAGCTAAAATTGGATCGTCACTGGGTGGATGTCTTTCTGCAATTAAATCAGCAGCACGAATATCAATAATTCTATTTCTATTTAATTCTAACAATTGTACAGTAGCGCGTCCTATAGAGGTTAAGCCAATAATGTAGAGTTTATCTTTTGACCAAATAAAGTGATTTTTCCAATCATGTAAACGGGGGTTAAATAAAGAAACTTCTAAATTTGATTCTGGATCGGTAGCCGTAATTTTATTAGATTTTTTACGATTACAATGAAAACAAGCTAAAGCTAAATTATCAGGAGAATTTGCCCCACTTTGATCAAGGGGAATAATATGATCAATCGTAAATTGAACATATTGCCATTTTTCTGAAGCATGACAATATTCACACAAATATTTTGCTCGTTTACGAACTTCTTTAGGAGTATTTTTATCCATAAATTAAAAATAATATTTTTCGTTAAATCTGAGTTGAATAAAGATTGCGAATCGTCCGATTTACCAAACTTAAATAATCATCTAATTCTTCATAAGCATCTAATTCTTTTTCTTCTTCAAGAGTTAATACTGCTTTCTTTTGTCTCTCAAGTAAAGTTTCAATTCTACTTTGAATCTTTTCAGAAGCACGAAAGATAGTAATTCCTTCTATTAAGGTAATGCTAATTATCCCTTCTAAGGAAAAATTTTCAGGTAAAGTTTCAAGTTTGGGTAAAGTTAAATTTTGCATGATTAAAACTGGATTAAAGTATATAATAATAGCTATCTGACTCTGTACTTTCTTAACCTATTTTAGCATAACATTCAAAATAATGCTATAATAGGAGAAATTTATCAATATTTATTTGTGGTAAGTTATTATGCCATCTTTAGAAGTTCGTGAATTTGCCGAAAAAATTGACCAATTATCTTTTGAGGATAAACAGCAGAATTAGGGGATATTTTATTTGTCTTAATTAATTTAGCCCGTTGGTATGATTTAGATCCCCATATTGGGTTACAGGAAACTAATCATCGTTTTATTAAAAGGTTATCCAAGGTTGAGGAATATTGCGGTCGCCCTTTATCGGAATACAGTTTAGAGGAATTTAGACGCCCTCTGGTAACAAGCAAAAGCTATCCTAGCCCAGAAATAAAGTCTAATTTTTAGTTCAACAATGGGCTAAATGTCGGAAATGATATAAAAATATCAATAAAATAGCTGTATCATCAATAAATCGAGGTTAAGGATTTACAGATAACAGGAGCGATCAATGCCTCAAGAAACAATGAGTAAAACCCGGTTGGAATTCTCCCAAGTGCCAATTGCCAAAGCACCAATATCGGTAGAAGCATGGGCCGATGAACTGATGGATGACCTTTTTTCTGATGTTGATCGGGCGATCGAGGGAAAATCTCGGCTACCCAAGGAAGCGGTCAAATCAGAATTTGTCTCCCTAAAATCGATTAAAGTCCCTCAAATTATTCTACCCCCGATGCCACGGGAGGAAGAAGAAGACAAAGACAAATTACGCGATGCGAGTGTTAAAAAGCCCTCTCCCTCGTTGGATCGGATTCTATTAATTGCGGCGTTTTCATCGCTATTTATCACACTATTATTATGGTTGGCGACCCGGGGAGGGCTAGGGCGTTTATTTGCCCCGGAACCTGTGGCGGTGTCCCCCGAACGCGTATTAGATACCAAGACCAAAGCGGATATTCAATTTTCCAATTATATTGAGCGATCGCTGACAAATATTGAACAACAGAATCAACAAACAGGGTTAGGCTTGCCCCTATTACCTCCTCCCGTGGCCAATGCCACCCTACCGACCCTGCCCGTTCCTGGGACTCCGCCCGTGGCTCCCGTGGCTCCCGTGGTGGATACCAATAACCTCGTCGCAGCTATTAACCGAGTGGCTGGGGCGATTCAAGATGCCTCTAATCAAACCGCATCTCTGTCTCAACAGGTGATGAAAAACTTGGCTAAGGGACAACAAACCCAGCCCCCCGCACCTGCTTCTGTTGCGGTTCCAGGTGGACAAGGTTCGGGTGCTGCTCCCGTAGCTCCTGCAAAAACAGGAGCTTCAACCCCCACAACCCAGGCTAAACCCGCTACACCGACCCAAGTTACTCCCACAACTCCTCAAGTTCGGCAGGAAGTCCCGGCGGCAACTATTCCATTACCCCCCTCACCTGGGGTAACGGAAACGCCAGCACAAGAGCCAACGGCAGCGAACCCTGCCCCAATAACGGCCCATACCTTGGTGGGAACTCTGGAATTGGGCGATCGTTCGGCGGCCCTGTTTGAAATTAATGGAGTAGCCCGTCGGATTTATGTCGGTGAAACCATTGGTGCGAGTGGTTGGTCACTGGTGGAAGTGGTAAACCAGCAAGCCGTTATTCGTCGGAATGGGGAGGTTAAAACAATTTTTGTGGGACAACAATTCTAAATGGGTTAATTCAGTTAATCCTGGGAGAGAGACGCGCCGTGGCACGTCTCTACTGTTCTTTTCTATTTAATATTTAATTATGGGTTTATTTGAAGATTTTAGTAATTTTTTAGAGACTCGGTTAGAGGAGTTTCTCAAGGATAATCCTCATTTAGAATTGCAAGCTTTAGAAGAACAGTTGCGGGAACAGGAGGAGGATACCTTAAAATTAATTGCTGAGTTGAACCGAAAGGAAAAAAAGCTACAAGCGGAAATTTTAGAAGTGGCTCAAGATGTCCAAAAATGGCATAAATGGGCACAAAAAGCACAAGCAGCCAATCGTTTAGATTTAGTGGCGGCGGCTCAAGAGCGAGAGGCGGGATTTTTGCGTCAAGGGAATCAACTTTGGGGACAAATGCAAGGAGTTAAAGACCGGATTCAAAAATCTAAAGAAGTCTATTATCAAGTTCAACAACGTCACAAAGAAGTTAAGGTTAAAGCCGCAGAAGTTGAAGCTAACCGTAGCAAATCAAAAGCTCAAGAAAACCCTCAAAATTCCAGGGAAACCCAGGGTTGGAATCAGAGTAAATCCTCTGGTAGTTCTAATTCTTTTAATGATTCCTTAGAAGGGAAATTCAAACAATGGGAAATGGATGAAGAATTAGAACAGTTGAAACGGAATATGGGACGTTAGAATTTTATGCTTCTGAGGTTTCAAAGTTAACTTGCTCATAGAGATCGGTTAAATTGATGGAAAAGTCAAGGGTGCTTAATGTTAAAATAGAATCCGCCGACTCATAAAAATTAACTTGCCATTTTCCCGTTTCTGTTTTTACAAATTGTTCGACGGAATATTGATATTGATCGATTAAAATATATTCTTGAAATTCGGGAATAGAACGATAATACTTAAATTTATCTCCGCGATCATAACTTCCCGTTGATTCAGATAAAATTTCTATAATTACTAAGGGGTTTAAAACCGTATCCGTGCGATTTTCGTGATAAATAACATCCCCTTTAATCACCATTAAATCAGGATAGGTGTATAACCGATGTTCGGCCATCCATAGACGGACATCGCTGGTAAATACCCGATAATTTTGTTTTCTTAGAGCAAAATATAAATGAGCGCAAAGATTCACTATAATTTGATTATGATTTGTTGTACCTCCACTCATGGGAATAATGTCTCCATCTCGATATTCATGTTTAAATTCTGCGGTTTCTTCGAGTTTGAAATACTCTTCTGGAGAATAGAGGAGAGGTTTCACTTGCATAACCATATTATGCTCCCACTTAAATCATATCCTTTTATTATATAGCCTATTGTGGCAAAATTTTAATCTCAAGATCAATTTTTTCTTGCCATTCTCGAATATAAACTAACAGTCCATACATAAACACAATTACTCCCATCATTTCCATGATTTCCTCGACAATGGCTACTAATGAATAAATTAGACTTTGTTGATGGTAATAAAACGCCACCACACTCCCAACCATTTCCATAAATAAAGCTCCGCCAATATATAAAGATGCTGCTAAAATAAAATGATCACGGGTTTTTCGGGGAAGATGTAACCAAAATTTCCAGTATTTACGCAGAAAAACTATGACTAAAATTATGCCTGGAATTACCCACATTGAACGTAAAAAAGGTGGTAAATTTAACCCTTTAGCAATATCAGGAATAATTAGAATTTCATGAATGGTAGCTACTTCATCAATAGCGAATAACCAAAAAATAATTGATAACCATTTCCATTGTTGGAAATAACGATATTTTACCGAAGAATTATCATTAGGATCAGTTAAGCTGTTTTGTTGTTCAAGTTCAGCTTGTTTTGCAGAGGCGATCGCCCCCAATAACCAAGCACAAAACGCTAACATAAATGCACTAAACCAAGTGGGTAAATTCATTTCTCGATCAACATTAAACATCGCTGTCCAATCTTTTCGATAGTTAAATCCAAACCTACCAATTTGTATCAGAATACTGGTGAAAGTAAAAAATCCTACTCCCATTGTTAGGCGTTTAGCTAATTTTATCGGAGACAGGGTTAGAGATAATTGCATTTGAACTTATCCTATTTGATCAACCTCAAATCATAACCCAACTATCGACAATAATATCGTCGATATCTATATCCATTAAATTTAGGTTGAGGACGGGGATCTTGTTGACACCGGAATTGACTAAAATCCGTATTATCTTTTAAATTCACCGCCCATAACTCAAAGGGACGTTGAACTTTAGTTAAAGCATTTGTAAAAGTAGGGGAAGGAGTATCTGTTTTTTTCACTAACATAAATTCAGGTAAATTTTTAGCCTGCTGACGCTTAAATTCTAATCCTAATCCCATCAAAGATCGAGTTTCTGCGTGGGTTTGTTGGGTTGTAGCAATAATCACAGATGTTTTAGCTTGATTAATAATATAACTTGCTAAAAGATCCGATCTTTGGGATTTTTGAAACCCATAATTTCCCGCAACCGTTAAAGCACCCAAACATCCCATGATTAAGGTGACAATCACAATTTTTTTGCCATTCGCTTGCAAAATAGGCGGAAGTGAAACCCAAGAATAATTAGCAAGTGTGGGATTTTTCCAAATTATACCCAATGCGGAACCCAAAATTAAAATAAACACAGGAAAGCTAACAAATTGATATCTAGCCGCCAGGGATACATCCTTTTGGAGTCCATAGATTAAAATTAAAAACAGTAAAATAATACTAATAAACACACCAGAAAAAATTTTAGTCTCTAGTTGAGTTTCGGAGGATTGAAAATTTAACCTAATTCCTTGAATTATACCCGGACTAATCCAAAGGAAAACCGTTAATAAAATCACGGCTGAAATTATAGTTATAATTATTGGTGTTGCTTCGACGGGTAATAAAAATATTTGGGTAATTAACCAAGCAAATAACCGAAATAAAGGCTCTATAAATCCTAATCCCTTAAATTGAGTTTCTATCCAGTCTGTGAGTTGATCATTGGGAATACTTTGTAAAATTGGAATCCAAACTAATCCACTGATTAATGTTCCTAAAATTACTCCATAAATCCTCAGCCAAGATGGTCTAAATATGCCTAATTTATTTCGCCAATCCTTTAACCAAAATCCCCCTATAACTAACCCTGATGACCCTAAAAAAACTATAAAAAAATAGTGACTGGCTATTCCTAATCCATTCACAATAATCCAACCTATGACTTGAATCATAGATAAAGATTTTTCTCCCTCTAAACTTCTAATTGCCTTGACTAAATAGCCTAAAGATGCGATGATAAAAAGTATGGTTAATGTATAATGTCTGGCTTCCTGTGATAAATAAATTCCGTAGGGAGAAACCGCCATTAATCCGGCGGTAATTTGAGCAAAAATCAGCGACCTAAAGGCAAAATAACTTAAAATAAAAATAGCCGGAATTGATAAAACCCCTAAAATAGAACTGAGAGCACGCGCCACCGTTAAGGAAACTAATTCTCCCTGATTAGAAAATAAATTCATCCAGAAATGATTGATTAAAAAATATAAGGGGGGATGATTACTTTCAGTCAATAAATGATTAAGAATATCCGCAGGTTGACTAGAAGTTTCAAACCGCAAAGGCGATAATAAAATATCTGCTGAAATAATTTGATCTAAAGGAATAGTTTTTAGTCCGTGACCCAAACTAAATACTAAAGTAGAAATTTCAATACTGGATGCTGATTTATTTCCTAAACCCAGAAAGCGCAATAAAATTCCTAGTCCTACCCAAAATAATAGTAAACCAGGATGAAACCATCGGTTATTCGTTATTTTAATCACTGAAAATAATCCTCACACAAAGTAAACTCACATAATAAAAATTATCTCTTAAAACCGTCTTTCTAATTTCAAACATTGACCTGGAGTTAACTTTCTAATCTCATCTGTTACATCTAACCAGGGTTGTAATTGTCCCCGTTGAAATGTGCGACTTAGGGGAATATCCATGGAAGTTTGATCACAACCTATTCCGGCGGAAATCACCCCTCGCCAAGAATCAGCATATAATTCATCAATAATATGCCATTGATTTTTTTCCCAACGAAATCGCCGGGTAAATCTAAAGGGTGTATCTTGTTTTCCTAGAACAATTTTAGAACTATTTAACCTCTGAATTTGCTTGGAGAAAAACTTACCTAATATTAACATTAAAACTCGCATTAAAACTAATTTAAACGAAGATAATTGATTAGATTTAACCCAACTTAATCCTCCTTCAATTAAAATCTCATCCTGTTCGACATGAATTGTATAAGCACTCATTAAATGGGCTACAGCATTTTTAATTTGACGACCCTGACGAACCTTAAGGGAAAAATGAGTATCTGATAATAGCAGTTTATTTTCCCGAAATAGCTTAAAAACTCCGCCTTTATTTAAAGCTACATATAATTCAACATGGGGACGACGTTTAATTAAAATTTCTGCTTCCTTTAACCAAATACTTGCTACATCTCGCGCTAAAGGTTGGGGTCTTCCAGGGACAAAATCGCGCCAAGTAAGTAAATAATTCCAAACCTGATTTCCTAACGAATAATCATCCCCATAACAAGCGGATAACCCATTTTTAATTCCTTGTAAAAATCGGTCATTAATTCTTAACGCATCCGGTAGCCATTCCCCCACTAATTCAAACCCATAGGGAAAAAATTGATAGGTATTAAAACTACCATATTCCCCACCATGCGACCCATCGGGATGAATAAAATAGGCGGCTAATTCTACGGCTTTAATTAAGGACTCTTTTAACCGTAAATCCGATCTCAAATCATCTAATTGAGCTAAAAAAGAAATGGTTAAGCTATGATAACCTGGATCAAACGTATCACTTTCTTTAAACCATCCTTCCTGACTTTGTAAAGATAATAACCGTTCTAAACGAGAGGCTTTAATTCGATGCCATTTAGAGGTTTGTAACATTTGACCCAACCTTTCTAAACACAGAAGAATTAACGCTTCCTGACTGGCACTCTGACTAAATTTACAATAGGCTAACCCCTGGGCTTGATGTTCAAAACATTGTAGGGCTTCATAATTCATTAACCCCAATAAATGATAACTTTCTAAACCTGCAAATAGGGAAAAAGCCGTGGCACTCGTAGAATGTTCTAATGGGAAATTTTGATCACAAAAACCATCATTATAAACGCTATTAGTCTGGTAAATAATACCCGATTCTACCCAGGTTTTAATCGCAGGTTGTTGATAATAGGGATTATCAGAAATAGGTAGATCATAAACTAAAGCTAGGGGTAATACTAATTCTTGCATTCTCCCATTGGCAAAATCTTTAGTTTTATAATGCCAAAAATTTCGATCAAAACAGCCATAGGTTGGACTATGGGGATTTCTATCCAATAAGGTTAAAATTTTAGGAATTTGAGTTAAGGCTTCACGGGCAAATAAATCTTTACTCACGGTTAATAGTTGCTGTTAGTTGCACCAAACAAATCACCGCTATTGTACCAAAAAAGGCGCGATCGCTATCTTATTTTTCTCATTTCCTAAATCTCCCAGATAATAAATTCTGAATCTACAGATAGTAAAATTACCTATAATTTCTAGGTTGGAACCTAGCCATGCTATTTTTCAGGATGGACGGGCTACTGTCCACTTCCCCCTTTCCCAAACCAGGGAAAATCTAAGAATTGAGGTGTTTAAGTCTTTCAAAAAGTTTACAAAAATTTATAAACTATTAAATTACAATTGTTACTGTATACTGATTAATAGAGACAAAATAAAACTGATATTGAACGAAAGCTAGATCGATTTGTGTAAAAATTTTAAGGGTGATCTCTGTCAAAGCGATCAAAATCAGAGTTCAAGTAATTTCAGTATTATTCCTAAAGTCACTAACTTTTTTCAAGAAAATATTGGATATTTAATAAATCTTAATCAGAACTAAGTGCATTAAAATCAAACCCTGATTAATTCAAGAAAATACCCCCAGCAAGTTTTCTGAAAAAAAGTTATTTTCTCTGAATTATTATTCAATTAGAGTTAGAGGATAATACCATGAAAAGCAGTGAAATTGTTGATCGATATCTTCGGGGAGAAAGGGATTTTCGAGGGTTAGATCTTGTAGCGGAGAATTTAATTGGAGTCACCCTCAATCAAGCCAACCTATCGAGTTCAAATTTAAAAGATGCTTCCCTAGCAAGAGCCTATTTAGAACGTTCTTTCTTCCTCAATACTAACTTGAACGGAGCATTTTTATATGGAACTAATTTAACCTATGCCAAAATGAAAGGCAGCCAATTAATTGAAGCCGATTTAACTAAAGCTAACCTCCAAGGTGCCCAATTAAATGGCGTCGATTTGACTAATGCAAAACTGAGTGGTGCGATTCTATTTTGTGTAAATTTATTTCGTGCCAATTTAACCGGGGTGAATTTATGTGGCGCGAACTTAAAGGGAATTAATCTCCGGTCTGCTAATTTAGAAAAAGCCAATTTAAACTGGACAAATTTAACCGGAGCGAGATTAAGCGGAGCCAATTTAAGAGGGGCGCAGTTAAACGGAGTCACCTTGAATAGTGCATTTCTGAATGGATTAGACTTAGAAGGAATTGATTTTAGTGGACTAGACCTGAATAATGTTAAATTAAGTGGGGCAAAATTGTCTGGTGCAAACTTCACGGGAACATCATTACAGGCTGCTCAAATGCGATTTTCTAATCTGGAAGGGGCAAATTTACAACAAGCAGATTTGCATGAAAGTGTATTAAGAGGAGGGCAATTTGTTCTAGTTAACTTAATGAAAGCTGACCTCCGAGATGCAGATTTGAGAAACGCAGATTTGAGTAAAGCCAATCTCAATTTAGCCGATTTATCCGGTGCAGATTTAACGGGTGCTAATCTTCAAGGCGCCTATTTGTGGGGAACAAATTTGGATGGAGCTTGTTTAGAAGGAACGAATTTAACCGGCGCCAGTTTGCGAAATGCCAAACTCAATGGAGTGGATTTACAAAATACCATTTTGTATGGTGCAACCATGCCCGATGGTCAGGTTTATTAACCCTTGTTGTTGGGCTTTAGCCCTCCCCTCTTGGGGCTTTAGCCCAACAACTATTGCAAGTGCTATATTTGATCAATTTGATCACAAATACCCCTAAAAACCAACAGTTAATTCAATCCAAAAATAGGCAATGATTAGCATTATTAGAGTAACCGGAAGCCCAAACTTGAAAGTGAGAAATTGAATATAAAAATAATGATATCATGTTTATATTCAATTATAACTAATAAAAATTAGCGTTTAAAATCAAACCGACCATTCACTTTTTCACCTTGAATATCAGTTAAAACCGCAACTTTATATTCCCCTGCGGTTTCTCCAGGGAGAAGCACAGCATAATGTCCGCCTTGAGCATCATAAATTAAATCTAAAGTCTGTTGTTCACCATTGGGAACTTCAATTTGGGCTGTAACTTTTGCATCAGCAACCGCTTGGTGATTATCCCCGGTTAGGAGATAAAAATCTAAATGGGTTCCAGTTGCTTCGGGTAACGCCACTAATTCTAAATGATATTTCCCAACTTCCACTACTTGCCCCCCTTTATTGGGTGCAGAATGGTCTTTTGTTGCGGTTTCTAGGGCGGGTTTTTCAGCAGTTGTTGCCGAAGTTGTAGGCATAGGAGAACTGGTCGTTTGGGCTGTAGGTTCAGGGGGATTTGTTGTTGAAGTTTGACTACAAGCTACAATTAATAATAATCCCAAACCGATTAAAACATAAAATTTGGGTTGAAAAAACTTAATCATTTTGATTTCTCCTTTAATTTAAAGTTTTTAAGACAGAGATTCTGGATAAAATGTTCCTATTTTTTGAGATTGTCCGGCCCCATTTTTATCCCCTTTAGGTTTAGGGAATAAGACTTTCCCAAATTGAGAATAAAGCGCTGGAATTACAATTAAAGTTAATACCGTTGATGTAAATAATCCTCCTAAAACAACAATCGCTAAGGGTTGCAAAATTTCCTTTCCTGCCCCAGTTCCTACGACTAACGGCCCCAACCCTAATGCTGAAGTAAAAGCGGTCATTAAAATTGCGTTTAAGCGTTCCATTGACCCTTGAATAATTACCTCTTGCATAGGCAATCCTTCAGCAAATTTAGTATTGTAATTATCCACTAATAATAACCCATTTCTAGCGGCAACTCCAAATAAAGTAATAAATCCCACCAAAGAAGCAACGGAAATAATCCCACTGGTAAAGGCAACGGAAATCACACCACCAATTAACCCTAAAGGTAAATTAATCATAATCATAGCAGTGGAAGGAATGGATTTAACCGATAAATACATTAAAAAGCTAATGATTATAAAAGCAATTAACGTAAAAATAATTAAATTTTGAGTTGCCCGTTGTTCCGATTCAAATTGTCCGCCATATTCGATGAAATACCCCGTGGGAAGTTGCACCTGTTGTTTAACTTGGCTTTGAATTTCATTGACAATAGACCGTAAATCTCGACCGGAAGCATTAGCGGAAACCACAATTAAACGGGAGACATTTTCGCGGTTAATTGTATTCGGGCCAGTGCTATAATTGATTTTGGCGACCTGGGCTAAGGGGATTTTTTGACCTGCGGGAGTATCAATTAATAAATTCCCCAAGGTTTCTAAATTATTTCGGGCATTTTCGGGAAGCCAAACTAATAAATCAAACGTTTGTTGTTGTTCTAAAACTTGCGAGACAACTCGACCATTTAAAGCGGTTTCTATCATATTAGAAATAGCTCCAACAGTTAACCCATAGCGTCCCGCTTGTTGACGGTCAAATTTAATGTTAATTTGTTGAATCGGGACTTGAGGTTCAAGTTGTAAATCCACAATCCCATTCACGGTTTTCATTAAATCTTCAATCTGTTTTCCTAACCGTCGTAATTCTTCTAAATCTGGGCCAAATATTTTAACCGCAATGGCACTTCTTACCCCCGATAAAACCTCATCCATCCGGTGAGAAATAAACCCGCCAATATTAGGAGCAACTCCTGGTAATTTGGCAAATTCTTCTCGGATTTTCTCAATACTTCCTTTTCGGTCTTGAATCCCTTTTTCGCTTAATTCTACATCTAAATGAGCCGTATTAACTCCCGCCGCATCCGCATCCCCTGGCGCCCGTCCTGAACGCAATTGAATATAATCAAATCTAGGGTCATCTTTAAGGGCTTCTTGCATGGCAAAACCCGCTCGATTTGTGGCTTCTAAAGATACCCCAGGATAGAGGGTTAAAGTATTAACTAAAGAGCGTTCTTGAAATTCTGGTAAAAAGATTCTTCCCAAGTTTGGAACAATAATAATTGTAGCAATTAAACTGGCAAAAGCGATCGCTAAAATAATTTTAGCAGATGACATCGAAAATTTCAAAATAGAACCATAAATTCGTTTGAAAAATCGAGCAATTGCCGTTTCTTCCTCTGGTAATCTTCCTTTAGGTAATAAAATTGCACAGAGGGCCGGAGTAACTGTTAAAGCTGTTATTCCTGATGTTAAAACTACTACTAAATAGGCAATACCCATAGGCGTAAAAATCCGACCTTCTACTCCTTCTAAAGCAAACACGGGAGAAAATATTACCCCAGTAATTAATGTGGCTCCAAATAGAGAATCACGAACTTCTTGACAGCCTTCAAATACGATTTCTAAAGCAGGTCTAGGATGGGTAGATAATCTATTTTCGCGTAAACAGCGATAGACATTTTCCACATCAACAATGGCATCATCAACGGCATTACCAATAGCAACGGCTAACCCTCCTAGGGTCATGGTATTGAGTCCCTGACCTAAGAAATTTAAGCCTAATAATCCTAATAATAAAGATAGCGGTAAAGCAGTTAAACTAACAACTAGCGCTCGCCCGTTCATCAAAAAAGGAATTAAAATTAGAGCCACAATAATACTACCTTCAATTAAAGCTGCTCGGACATTTTTAATAGAAGCCTCAATAAAATCCTCCTGTCTAAAAGTATTATCAATCTTAATTCCTTCGGGTAAACTCGCTTGAATTTCTGCCATTACTACTTCAATATTTCGCGTCACCGTTGGGGTATCGGCTTGGGGTTGTTTATTAATTAAAATTACAACGGCAGGTTTTCCATTTAACCAGCCATCCCCCCGTTTTAAGGCGGCACCGATTCTAACTTCTGCCACATCTTTTAATCGAATTGGAATACCATTTCGAGCAACAATCACAGATTCTTTTAAATCTTCAATAGAAGTAATTCGCCCCACTCCTCTAATTAAAAATTCTTGGTCAGGATTGGTTAAAAAACCTCCAGGTGCGTTAATATTAGCTTGTTCTGTGGCTTCAGTAACCTCCGGTAAGGAAATATCAAAGGCTTTAAGTTTTGCTGGGTCAACTAATACCTGATATTGACGAATATCTCCCCCATAAACTACCACTTGAGATACCCCAGGAACTGCCAACAAACGGTTAGTTATTTGCCAATCTACCAGTCTTCTAACCTCCATTAAATTCAGTTTTGAGGAGGATTTATGATCGGATTGAGGCGGATTATTAGAATCAGTATATTTTTGATTTTCGGTTAAAGTTAAGGCATATTGAACAACGGTACTAATGGGGGAACTAATCGGAGAAATTTGGGGAGCATCAACACCATTAGGGAGTTTTTCTTGAGCTTGTTGTAACCGTTCTGTCACCAATTGTCTAGCTTGATAAATATCAGTATTCCAGTTAAAAATTACCTTAACAACAGATAATCCAATGGCAGAAGCAGAACGTACTATTGTTACTCCTGGCGTGCCATTAATAGCACTTTCAATCGGTAAAGTTACCAAAGATTCGACTTCTTCCGGTGCGAGTCCGGGTGCTTCGGTTTGGATTTCGACTTGAGGCGGCGCAAAGGCAGGAAAAACATCAACAGGCATTTGAGGGAATTGATAATACTGGATTAACCGTTTGAGAGGTAATTAATTCTAATTCTGCAAACATTCCTGGTTTTAATTTTCCTTCTAAATTATCTAATTCTACCCAAACTGGAATTATTCGACTTTCACCTTCAAATATTGGTGATATTTTAGTAATTTCCCCTGGAAAAACTTGATTTTCTAATCCTGATACTTTTACTTGTACCCGTTGACCAACTTTAATATCTTTTAAATCTTTTTCATAAATATTAGCTGTTGCTAAAACATGACTATTATTTTGAATTGTCATAATTGGTAAACCAGCATCATCCACCGATTGACCTAATGTAATATCTCGATGACTAACAATTCCTGAAATCGGAGAAGTAATCGTGATTGTGCCATCTTGGTCTGCCCCCGTTCCTAACTGCCTTAACCGAGTTTCATAAGCTGTTTGACTTAAATTAAATCGGGATTTTGTGGCTTCCAATTCAGCTTTTGAGCGTTTTGATTCCGCTTCTGCTGCTAAAACCTCTCGCCGTTGTTTGACTTTGACTAATTCGGCTTTTGCTGTGGCTAATAAAGTTTCTGATTCTCGTAAATCTCGCACAGGTAAATCAATTTCTGATTGTCTAACACTGGTTTCGGCTGCTAATACATCACGCTGGCTTTTGGCTTTGGTTAAATCTGCTTTTGCTTGGGCTAAATGGGCTTGAGATTCCAAAAAAGTCCGTCGAGGAATCGCCCCAGTTTCTACTAATTTTTTATCTTGATCATATTGTTCTTGAGCAACGGCTAATTCCGTTTCAGCTTGGGCAATTTCCGCCTCCGCAATTTTAATTTGACGTTGATAATTTTCCTTCGCTACACTGACAACTGCCCCTTGATTAACAATAGAGTTATCCCGTTGATAACGGGCTTGGGCTGCGATTAATTGATTTTGGGCTTGTTCAATCTCGGCATTAGCAATATTAACTTGACGTTGATAGTTTTCTTGTGCTAATATAAAGTTAGCTTCTGCCTGTTTAACTTCTGCTTCTGTGGTGGCTGAATTTTGCAGAGATTCTACTCGTAACGAGACTAATTCAGGACTGGATAAAACCGCAATTCCTTCTCCTTGTTGAACCCTATCCCCTGGTTCTACAAATAACTGGACAATTTTACCCGCCGTTGGCGAAGTAATTTCTACTTTTTTATCCGGTAAACTTTCAATCTGTCCGGTGGCTTTAATTCCCCCATCCATGAATTCTTTTTTAACAGGTTCCACACGAATTCCCATACGTTGAACGGTCTGGGAATCTACTTTAATTCCGGTGGCGGGTGTCGCCGCCATATTTCCTTCAAATTCATGTCCACCATGTCCACCATGGGCGAATACAATATTGGGAGTTGTTAGTAATAAAATAGCGAGAAGGGTTCCTGACCCATAGGTGAGTCGAGAAATCCATAAATGGAAACTTAAGTATCTCATAATCAACAAGGGGGTTTTGCTATGGGTTTTGTCTTCGTAGTTTCAAACTTAACATCCTCACCACCCTAGAAGTGCGGTGAGGATGTTAAGTTTTGATTTGCGTTCAAGGTTGGACTTATTTTTATACCATTGCCTTACTTCCGCTTTCCCAGATCTCCTCCAGGCTCGGTTTCACATCTCCGTAGATGGTATATCGACTGCAAAGTTGGGTGGGTTGTTTAGACCACTAATATTCTAACACAAGGCCGTCGTAGAAAAGCCTGTCCTGAGCCGTGAGCCAGTCGAACGGTCGAAGGGACGGGGTTTCAAACCAATTTTTCTGATAAATATGAAATTAGGATGAAATCAGAAGTTTCAGAACTTACACATAAGACCCAAGAAACCGGGTTTCTGAACATAAAATCTGGATTTTATCCGCAAAATTTGAACTAGAAATCTGAAATTAGGGTTTAAATTCAGAAGATTGAGACAGTTTTTGAAATAACGATTTATACCAGATAAAAATTCCAATTGCACTCAAACAAAATAACCCCATCACCCCGGCTAAAGGGTTTTTATCAATTCCAGTGATAGCCTCAGAAACCGTATCAGAATAATTAATTAATTGCCCAACATTAATAATATAATAACCCCAAACTAAACCCCCATGCAACCCCATGGGTAAACCCAACCAACCGGAGGGACTTAACCGCAAACTATTAGAAGAAGCGGGAAACCAAGCTAGTTTTGAGATAACTAATATTAATCCCAATAACACTAATCCGGGAAATTGTAAAGCAGTTCTTTGAATTTCGGCTAAGGGTTTAATAAAATGTAACCCCGCAAAAATTATACTATTAATTCCTAAAGCAATTTTAGGGTTATAATCCCGTTTTAGTTCATCTAGTAACCATCCCCGAAAAAATAATTCTTCCGCAAAACCAATTCCAAGAGCAACTAAAAACCCTTCTAAAATAATGCTGAAAAAATTAGGGTTTGCAGGTTGCCATATTACCCAACCGAATATAGATTCGATTATAAATAATCCCATTAAACTGAATAATCCTAATAATAATCCTTTGAGATAATTTTGATAATTTTTAGGATTAAAAACTAAACCATAGCGAATTAGAGGACGAGATTCACGATAAATTAATTTTGCCCAGAAGTGAATTAAAATAATAAACTCGATATAGAGTAAAATTAACGTAATAATACTAACAAAATTGCGATCGCTAATAAAAAAATAAAAAGGTGCCGCCAAGGGTAGCCAAAGCAACACCAAAACCAGGAGAAAAATAACAATTCTCAGAAAAGCAGGATATTCCCTTAAAAATTCAAGATCGTATTTCAAACCAATTTCCCTATATTTTAGGAGGTTTATTCATCCGGTTCAATAGTGCTAATCAGTCCATGGGTTTTCAAGGTTTCGCAGTAAAATTCCGCGTGTTCTTGAGCGCAAGTAATCACCAAAGCCAGATTATTAGTATGGGCCTCCATCATAATACTCACCGCCTGGGGTTGAGTCAAACTGGGAACCGTTGTCATCAACACTTGGACAACATACTCCATGGAATTATAATCATCGTTATGTAGTAAAACCCGATAACGGGGAGCAATTTTTCTAACGGTGGCACTCTTTTGTACTGTCTCAACAGACACGGCTTTTTCTCCTTTTTGAAAAAATTAAAGGGTTGAGGGTGAACAGAATTTATAAATTATTAGACTGTACATAATAGTTTAATGAATCATTGCGATGGCGACAAGGTTACTGAATATTGGCGGTTGAAAGTTACGGAGCGAGTAGTGCGAGCGTCCTCGCTCGCTAACAACCAACAACACTAACCAACAACGCTAAAAACTCACAACCAACGGCCAAACGCGATAACATATCAGAAGGAATATACTCTACTCTAGTTTGAGTGTTTCAACCCTGTTGAGTTAATATGAGACGTAGAACCAAAATGGCACCTGCTAAACCTTCGCTATTTAATTACACGGCTTTAGCAGTAATTGGCGGGGTACTGATTTTAGGAATTGGGATTGGAATTGCGATCAGTTCCACCACCACCTTAAACCCATCCAACGTAGCCTCTAGCCAATTTATTGACCAAAATGCACCGAATACCGAAACCTGTATTAAATTTGGTGCCAGCGCGATGGTCACGGATTTGCGTGTCTTTGTCACCCTAAACCCCTTCAATGTCTATGTCACACAGCCCAAACTCCAACCAGGATGTGTTCTGCGTACCAGTAACTGGGCAATTTTAAAACAACGGAATCTGCTGAATAATGAACAAGAGCGAGATTGTAGACAACGAATGAATACCTTTGGATTTACGGGGGAATTAGAAAGTAATCCCACCATTAACTGTATTTATCAAAACGACGGTGCAGCTAACCTGTTTATTAATCAACCCGGAAGCATTCAAACCCCCGGTAGGTCAGAAACAGAACGATTTTAAATTGTTTAAAAAGGGAACAGGGAATGGGTAATAGGGAATAGGTAATGGGTAATGGGTAATGGGGAATAGAAAGAGTTTACCTCCCATGCTTCCCCTGTCTCCCCATTCAACTGAATGCAAAATTAAAGACCAATTACATATTTTTGCCATTCTTTATTCATACCGCTTTTAACGTGCCGAGTCACCTCAAAATAGAGGCTGCTATGGGGTTTACGCGGTGTTATCCGCAAAATCATTCCGGCTTCTTTGGGGGTGCGGCTGCCCTTTCTGACATTACAGCAAACACAGGCTGAAACTAAATTTTCCCAGGTATCCCCGCCCCCACGAGACCTGGGAATAACATGATCTAGGGTTAAATCCTCTCCGGTATGACCACAGTATTGACAAGAGTGGCTATCCCGGTGCAGTATATTCCTTCGGGTGAGGGGAATATCTTTATAGGGAACTCGAACATAGTGTCGCAGCCTAATCACGGTGGGCAAGGGAAAATCGGGAAGAAGGAATTTTCCATTATGCTCAACCTGCTCGGCTTTTTCTTTGAGTAATAAGACAACCGCCCGTCGCCAAGTCGTAATATTGAGAGGCTCATAGGAGGCGTTCAATACCAAAACACTACCCATTGGCTAGATTTTGCGATAAGATTTGACCGATATTAACACAGCTTAACCCCTTCAGGGGTTAAACGGCAAAAATATGGTTAGTGGAAAATCTATTTCTATTGGAAACAGGACTTTGTTCAATTCGGAGATAGAAGTTGGGATTCGTCAACGGGCGTGGGTGGAAGTGGATTTAGGGGCGATCGCTGAAAATATCCGCCAGCTTAAAGGTTTATTATCTCCCCAAACAAAATTAATGGCGGTAGTCAAAGCCGACGCCTACGGACATGGGGCGGTTTCCGTGGCTAAAACCGTTTGTCAGGCGGGGGCTGAGTGGTTAGCCGTTGCCACCCTCCCAGAAGGGATAGAATTGCGAGAAGCCGGAATTAAGCAACCGATATTACTATTGGGGGCGATCCATACGGTCGAAGAAGTCCAAGCGATCGCCCATTGGCAACTTCAACCGACTTTATGCACACCTCAACAAGCATTATTATTTTCAGAAACTTTAAATAAATTAGATCAATCTTTAGCAGTTCAAATTAAGATTGATACCGGAATGTCACGGTTAGGAACTCCCTGGCAACAAGGGTTAGAATTTTTTAAATTAGTTCAACGATTACCTAATTTAGAATTAGCCGGAATTTATTCCCACTTTGCCACGGCCGATAGTCCCGATCCTACGGTGATGCGACAACAACATTATCGCTATGAAAATGTAATTAATGAAATCCGAGATCATTGGCAATCTGATGCTGATCCCCAATTTCCATTATTACATATTTCTAACTCCGCGGCAACATTAGCAGATCGGAATTTACATTATGATATGGTGCGAATTGGATTAAGTGTTTATGGTCTTTATCCTGCCACTCATTTAACCTCTGTAGTTACTTTAAAACCCGCTATGCAAATTAAAGCCCGGGTAACACAAGTTAAAACCATTGAAGCCGGAACTGGAGTCAGTTATGGTTATCAATTTATTGCCAAAAAACAAACTAAAATTGCCGTGATTGGCATTGGCTATGCCGATGGTATTCCTCGGAATCTTTCTAATAAAATTAAGGTTTTAATTCGAGGTCAATTAGTTTCTCAAATTGGCACAATTACCATGGATCAAATCATGTTAGATGTGAGTGAAATTCCAGATTTACAGGTCGGAGAAGTCGTCACATTATTAGGTCAGGATGGAGAATATTCGATTTCTGCCGATGATTGGGCGAATACTATTGGTACAATTTCATGGGAAATCCTTTGTGGATTTAAACATCGACTTCCCCGTGTTAATATTATGAATAAATAGTTATTTAGGATCTCCGTTGTGGTTCATCATCACTCCCATAGTCATTCCCATAGTCATACTCCAAAAACCTATACCCGGGCTTTTCAAATCGGTATTGGCTTAAATATTGGCTTTGTGTTGATTGAGGTCGCCTTTGGATTAACTAGCCAATCCCTGGCACTACTAGCCGATGCCGGACACAACCTAAGTGATGTTTTGGGGCTGTTACTGGCCTGGGGTGCTAGTTACCTGGGGCAGCTTCCGCCCAATCAAACCTATACCTATGGTTGGCGACGATCATCAATTTTAGCCGCCCTACTGAATGGAATTCTGCTCCTGCTGGCGATGGGAGGCATTACCTGGGAAGCCCTGCGCCGACTCCAAGAACCCACTCCCGTGCCGGGTATGACCCTAATTTGGGTGGCTGGGGTGGGGGTCGTGATCAATACCCTGACCGCCCTCTTGTTTTTCTCCGGGGGTAAAAAAGACATTAATATTCGGGGTGCGTTTCTGCACATGGCCGCCGATGCCCTGGTTTCTGTCGGGGTGGTGTTCGCGGGCATAGCCATTCTGTTAACGGGGTGGCTATGGTTCGATCCCGCCATCAGTTTAGTGATTGTGGTAGTAATTGTGGTAGGGACTTGGAACCTACTGCGGGATGCCCTAGGATTGATTTTAGATCGAGTACCCAAGCACATCGAACCCCTGGCGGTACGGACTTTTCTGCAAGAGTTACCCGGGGTGGCACAAGTCCATGATCTTCATATTTGGGGCATGAGTACCACAGAAACGGCCCTGACAGCCCATTTGGTGATGCCTGAAGGCTGCCCAGGAGATAGCTTTTTAGCCCATATCAGCGAAGAATTGCATCATCACTTTGACATCGACCATCCTACCCTACAAGTTGAAACTGGGGATCAGCAGTATCCTTGTCCCCTGGAGCCTGATCATATTGTGTAATGGGTAATGGGTAATGGGTAATGGGTAATGGGTAATGGCAGTTGCGGCATCTGTCTATATTTTTACCGTTTTAAATGGGGTTGATTTTGTAACCAATTGGCGGCATCTATTCCCGATTTTAACGCTCCTTCAATTTGATTTCCGCCACACCAGTCCCCCACACAAACTAAGGGTAATGGAGTCATATTTGTTAAACAGGAAACGCTTAAAGGTGTTCGACAAAAGGCATAACGCCAGCGATGAATTTGTATCCATTCAGGGGTATCTAACCAGGGTAATAAAGTATTTGCAGCTTGATCAATTAATTTTTGTCCTACGGCGTTTAAATCAGTTGTTTCTAAATATTGTTGAGCAAAAATACTATTACTTTGAATTACAAAAACAGGCTGGGTAGGATGTGAGCGTTTACTGCTATCTATTCCTACCCAAGCTAATATGGAATCATCGGAGAAAGTGACCGCTTTCCAATTTAGAATATCTGGATTATGTTCTTTAGAATAACCTGCCATTACCGTAATACAAGGATCATACTCAACTGATTTTATCTGATTTAAAAAAATAGATTCAAACTCAATATCAGACGATTCTAATAACATCAAGGCTTGGGGGGCAGGAATGGCAATAACCAGAGATTTTGCCGTTACTATTTCAGGCAATTCTGGATTGTTTTTATCAGTTGATTCTATATGACATTGCCAATTATTTTCTGTTGTAATTGTCACAGATTCAACTCTACTATTCAACTGAATATTTAAGCCCTCAGCCATAATTTTTCCGACGGTATTCATGCCAGAAGGCATGATATAATAGGGTTGAGAAATAGCTTGAGGTTGGAGTTGATTTTGTTTAAACTCATAGAGGGTATTTGTCCAAAGTTGTAATTTATTTTCTAAGGGTTCCTGAGTTTGTAAATCTTGAATTAACTGTTGTAATAGTTCCCCCTTCGGTTCCAAATAACGCACCCCATGATCTGCACGAGTTCCTGATACTCGTCGAGTCGCCATCCGTCCTCCCACACCCCTAGATTTATCTAAAACTATAACCTTATATCCGGCTTTTTGTAACTCTTGAGCGCAGGTTAAACCCGAAACTCCAGAACCAATAACGGCGACATCAAATATGATTGAATTCATGGGTATTGTTGAACTTTAGTTTCTTAGATTATAAGTGTATATTGCTAATTCCTGATATTCTAAATGAATGAAAGTTGTAATCTGATGGGTTGTGTTAAAATTATGGAAGTTCAACCTAAGCAAGTAAAAACCTATTTAAAACCTGATGGAACAAGTCCCTTTGAAGAATGGCTAGATGCTTTTCAGGATATTAGAGGAGTATCTCTAATTAAGAAACGACTAAGGCGAGTTGAACTTGGAAATTTAGGAGATTATCGCTCAGTAGGAGAAGGAGTATATGAATTTAGGATTGATTATGGATCGGGTTATCGCATTTATTTTGGACAAATTGGTTTAACTGTTATATTACTTCTTTGTGGGGGTGATAAAAGTTCTCAAAAAGAAGATATTAAAAAAGCCAAGAAATACTGGAGAAATTATGAACAAACTGAAAGTTGCCACAAGTAAAAACTATCATGAATATTTGATTTCTTCTCTCAAAGATCCCATTAGTGCTGCGGGCTATTTAGAAGTAATCTTAGAGATTGAAGATAATCAACCTGAACCCGAATTACTTCAAGCTGCATTTAAAGATATTGTTGATGCGTATTTACAAAATCATCAGTTAACCGAAGAAGCTCATCAACTTTATAAAAAGCTAGATCAGATGTTATCTCAAAGTCAAGCTGAAGAAATTTATACATTTATTTCCTGGCTTAATGCAATGGGTTTACAATTAAATGTAACAGTTAAACCCGTTGAGCAAAAAGAATAATAATGAATTTCAGGGGATTTAATGATCAATTGTTCATAAAACAGGATTTACTGATCAGGGATAAGAGATTTTCCCAAATAGTAGTAAAATAGGAAACGGAAAAACTCCCAATTGAGGAGGATATCAACATTGGACGAACTTAGATCTGGATTAGAACTGGCAACAGAAGATGAGTTAGAACAGTTAACAAAACTCTTGTTTAGTCGGGGTTTGAACCCTTTAGACTATGTACAAACTCCCACCCCCATCGACGTTCAAAGTCAAGACCGGGAAGCCTGGTTAGACGCCTTAGAACAGCGTTTTCGCTATCTCGCCGCCGATGGGGTAACGGTTTTACGGGGAAAAACTCAACAGGTGACTTACCGCCAAGCGTTAATTCAAGTTTGTCGTTATTTGAAAATTCCCTATGCAAAAAACCTGTCAACGGCTGATTTAGAAGCGGAAGTTTTTTTACATCTTTTAGGTCAAGCTTGGAAACGTTTACCCCAGTCAGAACAAACCAACCTCACCCAAAAAGTTCAAAAAGCATTAACCGAAACAAAACCTTTACAACCCTTACCAATTTCTGCCCAAAAAGATCCGTTAGGATGGTTATTTAAAGCTGGAAGTTTGGTAGCAGTTAATTCTGTTATCCGACCGATAATTTTAGGACAAATAGCCAGTCAATTTGCTTTACATTTTGCTAAATATCAAGTAGCAAAAGAAGCCTTAATCACAGGAGGCGCAACCGCAGCAACTCAATTTCAAAATTATGTTGCTATTCAAACAGCAAACCGAGGAATGGCCGTTACTGCGACAAAATATGGCGTAACTCGCAGTGTATTTTCTTTCCTGGGGCCGTTATTATGGACGTGGTTAGTTGCTGACTTAGGATGGCGAGCAATTTCTACCAATTATGCGCGGATTATTCCCACCATATTTACTTTAGCACAAATTCGTTTAACCCGTTCAGATTGGGCTTATTCTTAATACTGATTTAAGGTTTTTTGACTGATTTTAACCCATGCAATCAATACTTTTACCCCACCCAGAACGACGGTTACAATTACCTTGGAATTGTTTACAATGGGGGGTATTTTTATTACCTATTTTACCAATATTTGGCAGCATTTCTATTTTTTTGGGAATGATTCTCAGTTATCAACGTCAATTTCAATCAATTCGGAAAAATCCCGTTAACCAAGGGTTAGCTATTTTAAGTATTTTATTAGTTATTATTTCTATTTTAGCGAATAATTCCCTGGAGTCTTTTCTGGGTTTATTTAATTTTATTCCCTATTTTATTATGTTTGCGGGGTTAAGTGAAATTATCCAAACCCCTAGTCAATTGCGACAGTTATCATGGTTAATGATATTTGGTGCTATTCCCGTGATAATTTTGGGACTCGGACAACAATATTTAAGCTGGTCGGGAATTGATATTTTACAGGGAATTTTAGGTTGGAGTTTACAACTAAATGGTAACCCGGTGGGTCGAATGTCATCGGTATTTATGTATGCTAATATTTTCGCAGCATATTTAATAATTATTTTCACATTAACCCTAGGATTATTAATTGAAGAATGGCAAAACAAAGCCGAGAAATATGATATTTTTATTCTGAATAAAAATCAGAAAATTATACTATTAATTATCACACTATTATTAACAGCAATTGACTTAATTTTAACTAATTCTCGTAATGCTTGGGGATTAGCAGTATTATCAAGTTTAGCTTATGCTTTATATTTAGGATGGTGGTGGTTAATCTTATTAGTGACTACGGGAGTAACGGCCGTTTTCGGGTCAGCTTTTGCACCCTCTCCGATTAAAGACGGGTTAAGAATGATTATCCCCGCTTATTTTTGGCAAAGAATTACCGATGAAAATTTTGTGCGTCCGGTAGAAACTCTAAGAATTACCCAATGGAAATTTGCCTTAAATTTAGCCCAAACTCGACCGTTAACCGGATGGGGATTAAGAAATTTTACGCCTTTATATGAAGCTAAAATGAACGTTTGGTTAGGTCATCCCCATAATTTATTTTTAATGATGTTTGCTGAAATTGGAATCCCCACAACACTATTTTTTATGGGAATAATATGTTGGATTTTAAGTCAAGGATTTTTATTCTTAACAAATAGCTTAACTAATCCTTCAGAGCGATTAATTTATTATAGCTATTTAATCACGTTTTTAGGATTAATTTTGTTTAACTGTTTTGATGTCAGTTTATTTGATTTTAGAGTAAATACCTTGAGTTGGATAATTTTATCAGGAATTTGGGGAGTTGTTGATAATACTATTGGTAATTCCACTAAAAACAGTTATAATTAAATCATCTTTTAATAGTCCCCAAAAGGGTAACTTTTATGGTGGAAATATTAACTCTCAATTTACCCTCTATTCATACTTTAACCGATGAACAATTTTTTGAACTTTGTAGCGAAAATAGAGATTTACAATTTGAAAAAACTGCTGATGGAGTTTTAATAATTATGCCACCAACGGGAGGAGAAACAGGACGAAGAAATGTTTCTATTTTGTTTCAGTTAGAAACCTGGAGTCAACAAGATAAAACCGGAGTTACCTTTGATTCTTCTACCTGTTTTAAACTCCCTAATGGCGCAAATCGTTCTCCCGATGGGTCATGGATACAACTAGAAAGATGGCAAAAATTAACCCCAGAAGCAAGAGAAAAGTTTCCCCCTATTTATCCAGATTTTGTGATTGAATTACGGTCAAAAACCGATAGTTTAACCACGCTGCAAAATAAAATGAAAGAATATCAACAAAATGGGGTAGGATTAGGATGGCTAATTGATCCCATTCAAAAAAAAGTAGAAATATATCGAATCAATCAACCTATTGAAATCTTACAAAACCCTGATCAATTATCAGGAGAAAATATTTTAAAGGGTTTTATTTTAGACTTAAATCCTATTTTTAATCTTAACAATTAAACCCTATAAAATCCGGTCATAACACCGAATCTAACCCTAATAATAACACTTTTAACGCTTCTACCTGATTAGGTAATGCCATAACACGGGCAACAACACGCAATCTTTGAGTCATTTTAAAGTTCTCGTTGACTTCAGTTAATATTTTATCATTTGTGTTTGATTTTTTAAAAAAATAGTTTATAATTAATCAATAGAATATCTTAAAATCGCCTAAAAATGGATGACGCTGAATTAGAAAAGCTGCTTAAGGATCTAGAATCAGATCGAGTAGAACGTAAAGCATCCCCATCAGACAGGGACAAAATTAGGCAAGCAATTTGTGCGTTTGCTAATGACTTACCTAATCATCAAAAACCTGGGGTACTTTTTATTGGGGTTAATGATGATAGTAGTTGTGCTAATCTGGCTATCACAGATGAATTGTTATTAAAACTTTCTGGTATGCTTGGCAATTTCCTACCGTTTCCCACAATGATAGTTCAGAAACGAACTATAGCTGGATGTAAATTAGCCGTTATTATTGTAGAACCTTCCTATGCGCCTCCTGTACGCTATAACGGACGGGTTTGGACACGAGTAGGGCCAAGTCGCTGCACCGCTAGTGCCGACGACGAACGTCGCCTATCAGAAAAACGGCGTTTCAGAGATTTACCCTTTGATATTCAACCCTTATCCTCTGCTAGTTTAGATGATTTTAATTTAAACCTATTTCAACAAGAATATTTGCCCGCTAGTTTACCCCCAGATATCCTAGAACAAAATCAAAGAACGACTGAACAAAAACTGGCTTCAGTGCGATTTATTCATCGTCTTGATCCTCCCATTCAACCCACAAATTTAGGAATTTTAGTCATTGGAAAAGAACCTAGAGATTTTATTCCGGGTGCTTATATTCAATTCCGTAGAATCGAAGGAACGGAGTTAACTGATCCGACTAAAGATCAAAAAGAACTCACTGGATCGATTTCACAAATCTTAAGACAGTTGGATGAAACCCTACAGATTAATATTTCAGTAGCTTCTGATTTTATCACTCAACCTTTAGAAATTAAGCAGCCAGATTATCCTTTAGTTGCGCTACAACAATTAACTCGAAATGCAGTTTTACATCGAACCTATGAATCGACTAATGCACCTGTTAGAATTACATGGTTTAGCGATCGCATTGAAATTCAAAATCCAGGTGGCCCCTTTGGACAAGTAACCCGTCAAAACTTTGGTCAACCCGGAATTACCGATTATCGTAATCCTAATTTAGCAGAAGTTTTGAAAAATTTAGGTTATGTACAACGATTTGGGGCGGGAATTTCTATCGCCCAAAAAGAACTCCAAAAAAATGGTAATCCTCCCCCAGAATTTACCGTTGAAGAGAGTTGTATTTTAGCTGTGATTCGGAGACATTTATGACTATTCCCATTATTGCTTTTTTCAATAATAAAGGCGGCGTTGGAAAAACATCCCTTGTTTATCATTTAGCTTGGATGTATAATAATTTAGGATTAAGAGTTGTTGCTGCTGATTTAGATCCGCAAGCCAATCTCACGGCGGCTTTTTTAGATGAAGATCGCTTAGAAGAAATTTGGGAAGGAAACTCTCAACCCAATACAGTTTTTCGGTGTGTTCAACCGCTTGTGCGTGGTATTGGAGATATTGCCTCTCCGCAATTAGAATTAATCGAAGATAACTTAGCACTATTAGTAGGAGATTTATTGTTATCTGGATTTGAAGATGATCTCTCCTCAGAATGGCCGGGATGTATGGATAGGAAAGAACGATCTTTTCGAGTAATTTCTGCCTTTTGGCGACTCCTACAATACACCGCCGAAAGCCATCAGGCTGATGTGATTTTAACCGATCTTGGCCCCAATTTAGGCGCGATTAACCGTGCAGCTTTAATTGCGGCTAATTATGTTGTTGTTCCCATTGCGCCCGATTTATTCTCCCTACAAGGATTGAAAAATTTAGGCCCCACTTTAAGACGTTGGCGACAAGAGTGGCAAGAAAGATTAGAAAAAAATCCGGTATCCGATTTACAACTTCCTTCGGGTCAAATGCAGCCAGTCGGATATGTTTTGTTACAGCATTCGGTTAGATTAGATCGTCCAGTAAAAGCCTATCAGCGCTGGATGAATCGCATTCCTAATGTTTATCGACAAGCGGTTTTAGGAGAAGCAGAAAATCCTGAATTAGCATTGAGTCATGACCCGAATTGTTTAGCTTTACTCAAACATTATCAAAGCCTTATGCCTTTGGCGCAAGAAGCCCATAAACCGATGTTCGCCCTGAAACCTGCCGATGGAGCAATTGGTGCTCATCTTCAAGCGGTACAAAATGCTTATAAAGATTTTCATTCCTTAGCTTTAAAAATTGCTGAACTCACACAAATTATGAACAAGGATTTAAGGGATTAATAGGATTTCACCTAGGCTTCTATTTCTGCGGCTATTTCCTCCTCGGTTATATCTCCAATCCCAGGGATAGATTGAGTTTTATCGAATAGCTCTTTTACTTCTCGACTCAATTTTTCTCGTTCGGGGTTTAGGGGTTGGTTTTGAGTGTTTTCTAGGTTATCCCTAAACTCTTTAATCTTTTCTGTCAGGATCTTTTTAGCTGATGCGCTGGCTGGAATATTAGCAAGTAATTCGGTTTTATTTTCTTTTTCTAACAGCTTAAAGGCTTTAGAAATTACCTCTTGGGGGTTATTGTATTTTCCAGTTTTGAGTTGGGCTTGTAAAAATTGTTCTTGTTCGGGGGTTAAGGTAATTTTGAGCATAATTTATTCTCTTTGGTTTTAACGAGAAATTTCAAAATTAATTTGAGGAATATGCCATTCTTTGGCGATCGCTCTAGCAATAAATGTCTTACCACATCCAGGGTAGCCTTCTAATTCAAGTCCTCGTAAAATTTTGTTATTATTAACTCATAACGACAGAGGAAGTTCAATAATAAATTCTGTTCCAGTTCCCACCAATGACCGACAGATAATTTTGCCTTGATGCCGATCTTCAATGATTTGACGACTCACCGATAAACCAATTCCACTTCCTTGTAATACAGGTTTTGTAATTAATAAATCCTCAAAAATTGCATTTTGAACGTCATCAGATATTCCTAAACTATTATCTTGAATTGATAAAAGTACAGAATCTTGGTTTAAGTCGGTTTTAATAGTAATTGTAGGTTTAAATTCAGGATCGGAAGGGTGAGCTTCTGCTTTTTTATCTAGGGAATTAATCCCATGATTAATTAAATAAGATATAGCTTGATTAAAATGCCCTGGATAACAATTAATTTCAGGAATATTCCCATAATTTTTAACAACTTCAATCGGAGACCTGATTTTAGTGCCTTTGAAGCGACTTTTTAACATTAATAACACACTATTAATGCCATCATAAATATTAAATAACACTTGGCGATCGCCCTCAAACCGCCCAAATGTCCGTAAAGAATTACTAATTTGATGTAACCGTTCTGCGCCATTTTCCATGGCAGATAACAATTTCGGCACATCTTCGATTAAATATTCTAAATCAATAGAATCAATTTCATCGGTAATTTCATCCACCGGATTAGGATAATGTTCTTGATATAATTCAATTAAATTCAATAAATCCTTAACATAATCTTTAATATAAGTAATATTCCCAGCAATACACCCCAAGGGATTATTAATTTCATGAACAACACTTGAAACTAAATGACTCAAGGTTGCTGTTTTTTCCTGTTGTACTAATTGTAAAATCTCCGTGGCATTTAGTTGGTTTTCAGACGGATTTGTTGGACTCATACTTAATTTCTCCTTATAATCAGTAGAGACGTGCCATGGCACGCCTCTACAATGATCAATGATAACTAATTAGGGTGCTAACGCATTGCCGCGTAACAAACTCGCTAGGGTTTTGGCGGTAATTTTCATCTGTGTTAAAGGGTTAGCCGGAACAACGGTTTTGTACAAATAGCTATCAAAAGTTAACTTCTGCACATCCTTATCCGAACACATCTCCACAAAGGCTTCACGGGTCGCATCCGTCCGATAAAAGACCCGTTGCAGAATATCTAACACCAGATAAGTAATCCCATATTTCTTATCCCAGAGTCTAATATAGTCCTTCAGATCCGCTTCCGTCGGAATGCGTTGACCGCTATTGCTGCGTTCCACAATAGTTTCCGCACACATCCGGCCTGACTTAGCGGCGAAATAGATGCCTTCTCCAGAGGACTTGGTAACTGTCCCGGCGGCATCTCCCACCAAAGCCACTCGTCCCACAACCCGACGGGGACGGGGATGTTCGGGAATGGGGTGAGCTTCGACTTTAATAATCTTACCGCCTTCAATCCGGTGAGCAGCCCGGGCGCGAATTCCCGCTTGCAATTGTTTGATCATGGCTTGGTTGGGTTTCATTGTCCCAGTGCCCACAGCAACGTGATCATGTTTGGGGAATACCCAAGCGTAGAAGTCGGGGGAAACATCGTTACCGACGTACATTTCCGCCAGATCTTCGTAATAGGCCATTTTATCTTCGGGAATCCGAATGCGCTCTTGGAAAGCGATCGCATAATTATAATCCCCAGCATCAATGGCTTTAGCAATGCGGGAGTTAGCCCCATCCGCCCCAATGACTACATCCACCTCTAGGGTTTTCGGTGTACCCACGCCACCCTCAGCCGTGCTGTGATCATGGTAATGGAGCACATAAGGTGCGGAATTGGTTTGAGGAATTTTTAATTGATGAACAGTACCATTTATTAAAATCGCCCCCAGAGAGACAGCGCGATCACGCATAAAACCATCGAGAATTTCCCGACGGCACATTCCAATATATTCGTCTTCTTTTTGAATGAAGATATCAACCTCACGGTTTGAGGGAGAGATCATTTTCATCTTTCTCACCCGCCGATCAATGACGTAAGCCGGTAAGTCAAACTCACTGATCATACAAAGCGGGATCGCCCCACCACAGGGTTTGGCGTTATCCAGCTTGCGTTCAAACAGGTAGGTTTCAATACCTGCTTTAACTAGCGTCTCGGCCGCGGAAGCACCCGCAGGGCCAGAACCAACAACAGCAACCCGTAGTGTCAACGGTCTTCCCCCAATCTATCTTGTCTTTTTATTCATGAGTGATGGTATCACAAACCCCCACCTGGAAACCATTTTTCCCTCGGTAGTTGTGACGCTTTGCAATACAGCTTAATATTTTGTAATAAATTATTACCCATGCGACAAGGTTTTACCCCGCAGCAACGACGGTATTTCCCACCACTTCACCCTGTAACATTCGTCCGGCTGCTTCCAATAATTGTTCCTCCAAATAAGGCTTCGTAAAGTAACCTCTCGCTCCCAAATTAAAAGCCATTTGACGGTGACGATCCGCACCGCGAGACGTTAACATCGCAATAGGTAAATTCGTTAGTGCCGGATCTTTTTGCATCCGAGATAATAATTCCAGCCCATCCATCCGGGGCATTTCAATATCGCAGAAGACAATATCGCAGGGTAAACCCGATTTTAGTTTTTCCCAAGCTTCCTTACCATCCCGGGCTTCTTCGACTCGATAACCGGATTTTTCAAAAGTAAGCGAGAGCAGCGATCGCACCGTAATCGAATCATCCACAATTAATACCGTCGGTTCCGACTTCTGAACCACAGGTTCAGCCGTGGCACTGCCCATTTGCCAAATTTTGCCCGAAGCATCCCGACGAATCCGACCCATGGCCAAATCAATCAGTTCTAGGACATCGGCGATCGCTACAATTTGACCATCCCCTAACACCGTCGCCCCAGCAATCCCAATCGGTTTCGGCACTGGCCCTTCCAAGGGTTTGATCACGATTTCCTGTTCAATCAACACTTGATCCACCTGTACCGCCAAATAACTATTAGAAGACCGCAGGATAATCACCGAAATCATGTCTTCTTCAGTGCTGGCACCATAGACATTCCCCCGACCCAAATGACGATGATAGGTCAACAGTTCCCGCAAATGACGTAGGGGCAAAATTGTACCCCGCCATTCCAACATCTTACTTCCATCGGACTCGACGCGGATTTGTTCCCGAGGAACGTCAATCATATCTTCTACCCCGTCCATCGGGAAAGCAATCCGAACCCGATCGCTCACACAGCACAACGCCCTGGAAATACTCATATTCAAGGGCAAACGAATCGTGAACGTCGTCCCGCGTCCCAAGTTAGAATCCGTTGTAATCACGCCCCGAATATCGGTTAAACTGGTTCGCACCACATCCATCCCCACCCCTCGACCCGCGAATTCATCCGCCACATCCTTGGTACTAAAGTTGGGTAGGAATAACAGATCATAAATTTCTGGGTTACTCATACTTTCAGCATCCTCGGCGGTAATGATGCCTTTCTGAATAGCTTTATCTTTAACCCGATTCACGTCAATGCCGCCCCCATCATCGGAAATCGCAATAATCGTTTGGTTTCCTTGGTGAAATACCCGAATCGAGATCCGACCCACGGCAGATTTCCCCGCCGCCGTCCGCACATCCGCCGGTTCAATCCCGTGGGTAATGGCATTATTAACCAAATGAATTAAGGGGTCATGGAGTTTACCCAGTAACATTTTGTCAATTAAGGTATCTCGACCCTCAACAAATAACTCCGCCTGTTTCCCACACTTAATTGAAATATCCCGCACGGGACGTTTCAGGGCATCCGCCTCACTGCCAAAGGGTTCCATCCGGGCGCGATTTAGGCCTTCTTGCAAGGCTGTTGTAATCCGTCGCAACTCCCGAGTTACTTGGTCGGCTTCTTCGACTAAAAATCCAATATCTGCACTCGACTCCCGTACCCGCACAATTAACTCAATAATCTCTTGGGACAGGGTATGGAAGGGCGTAAACCGATCCAGTTCTGTTGAGTCCAAATCATTATTGGGATCATCATCATGAATCGAGGCACTGTCAGAAAACCAGAAGGGTTTGCGACGATGGGACAGTAAGGAAATTTCCAAGAGCGATCGCTCATAGAAATCCTGCATCCGTTGACCCACATCTCCTAACAAAGAAACCTGATGCAGCAAGTTATCTAAAAACTGTCGCATCCGTTCTTGGTCTTGTTCCAAACTATTCCGGTTAACTACCAGTTCCCCCATCAAGTTACTAAGACCATCAAGTTGTTTGACCGGAACCTTAACAATTTGTTCAGTAATGGGTTTGGCAAACGTCCCCCTAGGAGGAGTTGTGGAACGAGATCGAGGAGGAGCATCTTCAATTAATCGGATTAAATCATTAAATTCGGAATCCTCCTCCGAAAGTTGTGATTCTGTATTTACGGCTTTGCGGGCGGTCTGAGACTTAATATTTTTAGGAGGATTAGGTGTTAGGGGTTCAGCCACAGGGGTATGGAGCAGTTGATCTAAATCCAAGAAATCCTCATCTGCAACCGTCGTTTCAGCAGCCGTTGGTTGACTCTCTACCCCTCCTAAATTGAGTAAGGCATCCAAACTGGCAAAATCATCCTCCGGCAGTTCTAGGGTGGTCTGCACCGTGGCTACTGGTTCTAATTTTGGGGACGTTTTGGGGAGTTCATGGGTACTTGGCTGATCCCAGACCATATCTGGGGCTTCTTCGAGTTCCCCTTGTAAAAGTTCTTCAAACCAATCTTCCTGGGCATTGATCTGACCCGATGTGCTGCTGTCGCTTTCCTGACTGGTTTGAATTTGGGGGTCAAACTGATCGAATAGATCATCTAAATTTTCTGCATCTTCCAATAACTCCGTAATTTGAGTCGGGGAAAGGTCGGCAGAACGGGCAGATGGCATCCCCTCTTGGGGATTAATTAACAACTCATCGAATAAATCCCCAAAACCATCTACAAGGTCATGCTGTTTGGTTTCTACCGATGTCGGCTTGGTTGTGGTTCCCGTTTCTGAGATGGCGGAGTCCCCATCACTAAGGTGATCAAAGAAACTTGCCAGATCATCATCGGCTCCAGAAGTCACTAAACCTGGATTTTGTTGGGTTTTCCCGGGTTGAATTTGGGGTATATGGCTCGACGTTTCTGGCTGATTGAACTCAGGTTTTTCGTCTCCCAACAAATCAAAAAAGTCCCCTGACATTGATTCTGTTTCGGTTGCCAAGGATGGGGACGTTGACGTGGGGACTTCTTCATTCACCTCATTTTCCCATTGATCTAAACCTTCAAATAAGTCTCTGAGACTGTTATATTCTTCGGTAGTAATTTCTGGGCCATTCTGTAAACGGGGTGGGGTATTACTAGGGTTTGTTGCTGAATCTGACCAGTTCACATCGGAGAAAGAGTTATTCGGTGTTGCGGATTTAGGGGGTTTCTTCTTACCATTCTCCGGTTTCGATTGACCCGGTTTTGTGGCTGTCTCCGTCGTAGTTTTAGGGGGTTTAGATTGACTTGGAAATGTTTTAGAGGCGGACGTGGATGGAGGCGACGATTTAGTTTTTTTATCTGTTTTTGCAGAGATAACCGTCTTAGGCAAAAGTTTTGTAATTCCTTCTGTTACAACAATTTCTCCCTCTCGATTCACTAAAACCAGTTCTTGGGCTTCTTTAATTGATTTAATCACTATCGGTGCTAGACTCCGATAGTGATTATCAGGATTGGCAATCACTTTTTCTAGGATCTCGATAAACTTAACCCAATTGGGCAACTCAAAGAGTTCCCCAGCCCGAGCTAAACTCCGACAGGTTTCGATTAACCCTTGACGAGTTTTTTGGGTTTCTGACTGTTTGAACTGTTGCAACATTTCCCTCAGACGTTCGGGAATATCACTACGAAATACCAAATCCTTCGCACTACTAGGAGATTCTTTAGATATAACGGTCGTAGGAATAGGGCGATTAGATACAGAGGACGGGGCTCCGGTTTCCACTTCGGGCGATCGCTTTGTCCCCTGTTGTTGAACCACTTTTATATGATAATTTAAAGCTTCAAAAACAGGCTCGACATCCTTCAAAATAGCACTGGCTGCTTCTTCCGTTAAGCCATAGGGCCCTGATAACTGATCAATTAAGGCTTGTAATGTATCAAAAACCTGTAAAAATAATGATTCTAATTGTTGATCAATAAATTGAGTCGGAAGACGGTTTTCTTTAAGAATTTTAAAACTATCTTCTAAACGGTGAGCCGTTTGTTGAATGCTATTAAGTCCCAACATCGCCGCCCCACCCTTGACCGAGTGAGCCGCTCGGAAAACTTCATTGAGCAATTCTGGATCTTCAATCGTCGCTTGCAGATTGAGCAATCCCTGTTCAATCGTATTGAGGTGGTCTTTCGCCTCCTCAATAAAATAGCCCATAATCCGTTGTTGCTGTTCGAGTTGCATATCAGTAATCAGTAATCAGTTATCAGTTATCAGTTATCAGTCATCAGTCATCAGTTAGTTATTAGTCATTAGTTATCAAAACCGCTTCCCCTGCTCCCTAAGCTTTCTCCGAGGAATCGACACGGAAGCGTTCTACCGATGTCAGCAAGTCTCGTGCCACACCCACGAGTTTAGTTAAGGCACTGGATACCTTTTGGGCTTCAGTGGAAGTTTCTTGGGCACTATGTTCCACCGCTCGCATCACCTGGGCGACGGCGCGGGCAGTTTCATTCTGTTCAACGGTATCCGCCGTAATCGAACGGACGAGAACATCAATCCGGTTGGTCACTTGAATAATGTCATCGAGTGCTCGTTTAGCTTGTTCCGCGAGGCGAGTCCCCTCAATCACTTGTTGATGACCTTGGGACATCGCCATCATCACCGTATTGGTTTGGCTTTGAATTTGCATCACGATTTGTTCGATATCCTTTAAGGATTTAGCCGACTTATCTGCCAACTGTCGGACTTCATCCGCAACAATCGCAAATCCCTTACCCGCTTCTCCTGCCCTAGCTGCCTCAATACTAGCGTTTAAAGCCAGTAAGTTAGTTCGGGAGGCAATTTGAGAAATAAGCCCGACAATTTTAGAAATTTCCTGAGAAGATTCCCCCAAACGCTTGACTTCTCGGCTAGTTTCTGCTACGGTTTCCCGAATTTTCAGAATCCCCGCCACGGTCATTTGTACCGCTTCCCCGCCTTTAGTGGCCAAGGCTGCCGCCGACCGAGCCACTTCTTCGGCTTCCCGAGCACTTTCAGCCACCCGTTGAATGGCATCGGTCAGTACCTGTACTGAGTTGAGGGTAGCAGCGAGTTCCTCCGCCTGACGGAAAGCATCCCCGGCGACATCCTTGGCAAAGGTAGCACTATCGGTAGCTCCCTTACTGACCTGACGGGCGGCTTGTTTCACCTGTACCACAATTTCCCGCAGGTTTTGAATGGTTAAGTTAAAGGAGTCCGCCACCGCTCCCAAAACGTTTGCCGTCACTTCTGCGGTTACAGTTAAATCTCCCCGGGCTGCCCCTTCCACGTCATCCAAAAGCCGAATCACCTGACGGTGTAAATCATCTCTAGCGTCTTCTTGTTCCTTAGCTTTGCGTTGGGCTTCTCGGGTAATACTTTGAATAAATTGGGCTGCATGGTTAAATTTAGAGGACATTTTGCCAAAGTCATCCTCAGCAAAAACCGTGGCGCGGGCATCTAAGTTCCCCTTACTAATCGCATCAAATTGAGCTTGTAAGTCATCTGTAGCCTTAGCAATTTGTTGGGCACTGATCCGACCCAATCCCCAGGTCGCCAGAAAACTGGTTCCCCCAGCTACGGCGGTCAACAGCCATCCTGTACCTCGTAGATAGTCTACGACTTCGGACTTATTATTTAAGGAGGCGGTACGAGTCGAAATATTGGTAGCCGTTGCCACTAAAACCAGGGTAGCCAGTCCCGTCCCCAGTGCCATATATAAGGGTTTACGTTTCAAGGAAGCATTTTCCAAGAAAGAGAATACCCCCTGCTCTGTGGTGACCATCGTATCTATCCCTTCCCCCAAATCCGGGCTTAGGGTGGTTACAGCCGATGCAGCGTAGGCAGTATTAAAAATCTCATCATCCTGAATCGCTGAACTATCACTATCGAGGGTGCTATTGCTGGCGGTATTACCAAATTTACTATCGACGCTACTAAAATCTGAATCAACGTACAGGTCATTATCTCCACTGTCGGTGATGCCAAAATCCCCAATATCATCAAATTCTTCAAAATCCTCTAAGAAATCATTGGGGGTCTGAGCCACCACCTTGCCATTTTGGGAACGGCCATTGGTATCATTGGCCTCAACCGTGACATCAAAGGAATTTCCAAAGGTATCTTCATCGGGATCGAGATCAAAACTATTGGGAATATCTGCCGAATCAAAAACCAGATCATCTGGTTCTTCATCTTCTTCCGCATCAGCATAATTGGAACTGAAAGCACCATTCACACTCCTTGAGGGGCCAGAGTCGTCGGGATCAGACAAGTAGGAATCATTGACCGCATTATTATTGGTTAATAGTGTTTCTTCTTCGTTGCTTTCTTCAGCATCCAAAACCTTATAGTTAGCCTTCATATTAGGAGTGTTCGGGGGTAGAGAAACAGAATCATCGGCATCATTAACGAAGAGTTCATCTGAAAAACTAAAAGCTGAATCTAAATCAGGGTCAAATTCATCTTCCTGAAAGGGTGAAGTTTCCTTGACCGAGACGAAACCATTTTGGGGTGGGTGTTCATCTGGTGACAACGATCCATCTGAATCGGCTGCATCTTCTAAAGGGGCAAAAATATCGTCAAGTTCTGCCTCAAAACTTGAGGAAGCTGTACCCACGGCACGGGATGGGCTAGAGGACTCATGATTAGCACCGTTGAGTTCTCTTTGATCTGCCGGATGAGATTCATAGGCCTCTGGATTGTTTAAGCCCCCCAATTCATCGTCATCGAAGCTATCGAATTCGAGGAATTGAGTCGGTTGAGATAAATAATCCGGGGATGACCCATTCAGAGTTTCCGGTGAGTGGACTGAATCCGATTCGTCTTCGGGGTTTTCGGTTGGGAAATCGAGCCAATCTAACTCATCCTCGGGAGAGAATAAATCCCCACTTAACTGTTCAATATCACTGGTGCTAGATTCATCGGTGGCAAAGTTTGGCACCGACAGGGATTCATCTTCTTCCAGTGTAAACGGATCGGCTTCTAATTCAGTGAAAGAATTTTCCGGGTCTAGGGGGTTTAAAATTTCTGTGCCTTCCTCTAAGTCGCCCCCCGAAGCAAAAGGATTATCTCCGGTGAAACTTAGGGGAGATTGACTACCATTGGATTTTACATAATCGGGTTCATCCTCTAAATTATTGAACCCCAAACCGATGGAAGCATCCAGATCAGAAGTGGATAAATCCAAGTCAGCATCGTCTAAGTCTTGGAAATCAAAGTTATCATCCTGCAAATCATTAAAATCCATCAGGGTTTCTTCGGTGGATGACCCATTCAGTCCATGAGTATCGGCGGATTCCAAATCTAAATTAGGTATGGAGGATGTGCCATTGGATGAACCATTGGTTTCTTCTGGGAGCCAATCTAAATCCTGGGTTAAATCCATTTCCTCGCCCTCGATTTCTTCGTTTACCAAGGCATTAAAAATTTCTGGGGAATCAATGCTATCCTCGAAACTACCCGGAGGAGATTCTATTAAGTATTGGTCAGTATCGGCTAAGGCTTGATGGGCTTGTTCGAGTAATTCGGAGTCATGGGTTAAGTTGATGACGGCGACATACTGCTCACGGGCTACATCATACTGTTGCAACCCGTAGCCATAGATATGACCACAGAGAAGACGGGCAGATGGATCTTCTGGATAATCTTCTACCAGTTGATAAACCAGCGCCGCCGCTTGTTCATAATTCCCTTGACAGTATGCTTCCTCGGTTTGCTGATACTCTTGTAGGAAGTCTGTGCTTGTTGCCATGAGCGATTCCCCTTTTGACTTTCAAGTTTAGTTTTGCTCGTGCTTAATAGTTAAGATTTCGATGTAGAAACACGGATTATAAGGATGTAATCCGGTCTGTAGTAGATTTTCTAATAATCCCTACCCTGGGCTGGGTGAGTGAGGATTGGAGATTTAACATTAGGATGACAAAACCTCTGGTGGAGTTTTTGGGTTTCCCAGGTTAAAAGCTTTAGCTTAAACAGTTTTATAATCAATTGATAGTCGGTTTCCTCAATGGTTATGGGATAAACCCGATTGATAGCTGGTCACGTTGCCCAACGAGCCGATCGCAGAATTGCAATTTGGTCTAAAAGTCGCAGGACGCTGCCTTCAGTTCCAACTTGCCACTCTCCTTTGATAAAAGGAGTCATACTATCACTGACTTGGGTGGGCATTTGCATTTTATCAGGGTCAAGCCATGCCATGTCATTGACTTCATCAACAGCTAATCCTAATATAATGTCTTGATCTTCAACGGCAATAACATGGATCTCTGTTCGATCCGTATTTAAGGGGGTTGCATCCCCTAAAAATTGCCCTAAATCAGCGACCCAAATCACTCGACCCCTGAGATTGAAGGTTCCCAGCAACAGGGGGGAAACATTAGGAATCGGGGTCATCCGATCTGGCGATTGAAAGAGTACCTCCCGAATCCCGATGGCGGGAATGGCAAATTCATTCCGTGAAGGGACGAAAAAGCGAAGATGGGGTTCGCCTTCGGGGGTTGCCAGTTCTTGAAATTCTGGACTGTCTGTTCCTTGCCCGGTTAAAAAATCAGAATTCCCAACCATGGTTATTTTTCACCTATTATCTAAGTAACTGTTTAACGGTTCCGATGAGTTCACTGGGTTGAAAGGGTTTAGCAATATAAGCATCTGCCCCCTGTTTCATCCCCCAATAGCGGTCAAATTCTTCCCCCTTAGAAGAACACATGACAATGGCAATATCTCGGGTTTTGGGATCGGATTTTAGGCGACGACAGAGTTCATAGCCGTTCATCCTGGGCATAACAATATCTAGCACCATTAAATCGGGGGGGTTTTTTTGCACTTCTTCAAGTGCTTCCACACCGTCGGTGGCGATACTGACTTGTAACCCATTTTCCTTGAGAAGACCACAAATCATCTCCCGTTGAGTGACACTATCTTCGACAACCATAACTGTATTCATTTTTCTTCTCCATTAGAAACTCCCAAATTACCTGTAGTCAGGTTGGCGGTTTGAGTCCAAGTGGAACGAGGTTTATGCTGCATTACAAATTAATCGTAGAGTGTAAGAAAACCTAAGTATCTCAAAAGATGTGATTCTATTTCGATTATACGTCAATAGTACGGGAGCTTGATAGCCGAATAGGTAACAGGGAATAGGTAACAGGTAACAGGGAACACCAGATAATACTTCTGGCTGTTTCATATCAGCATTAAAATGTTACAACCTATTTAGGATTGCTATATTAGGTCAAAGGGTTTCTAACTCTGTCATAAATTCATCTTCTAAATCTGTATTAATAGAAGCATCTATTGTTTTTCCTGGCCCAATATAGGTTTCGACTAATGTTAATAATTCGGCATCTCCAAAGGGTTTTGTTAAATAATTTGTTGCCCTGACCATACGAGCTTTGAGTCGATCAATAAATCCATCAATTCCTGTTAACATAACAATCGGAGTTTGACGGAAAGCGGTAGAATTTCTTAACATGGCACAGATTTCATACCCATTTAATTCGGGCATGGCAATATCACAAAGAATTAAATCGGGTTTAAGCTGAAAAACTAAACTCAATGCTTTTAAAGGGTTGCCAATTGCTGTGGCTTCATAGCCTTGTTCTCTTAAAATAATTTCAACGCTTTCTCGAATTACTAGATCATCATCAATACAAACAATTCTCGGAGTTCTAGTCCTATCAGTAAAAGGTTCTGGCTCGTTAAAAACGTTTTCAGGATGGAGAGCCAACAATTGTACAAGTCCCTGTTGTACAAAGGGATAAATAGCCTTTGCCACCGTGACAATATCTCGGTGTAAGTAACGGGATATTTGACGAATTGAGGTTTGACCATCCGCCCAATGATTCAGGCTTTCAAACACTTTAGGTCGGACTGTTTTTTGTAATTTTGACTGATCGGTAATCAAAGGACATTGGTTTGGGGAAGTAATATGGGGATGGAATTTTTTCCATTCTTGAACTTGTTTGAAAGTATTGGCTAATAAGGGACTAATTTCTAAGGTGGTTAACTGGGGTGCTAATCCCGATCCCATTTCAAAAATAAAAGCACCTTGATGTAAACTTAGCAAATCAAATAGGGTTTCTTGAACCATACAATGAATAATATTACGGGCAATTTCTGGGGTAATCACTTGATTTTCTAACAACGCCCATAAATATCCGTATTCCGGTGCATTGACCGATGTGATCGAAGGAATTTCCAACTCCGAAAGGACGGTTTCAGCTTGATAGCGCCGTAAATAATCCCGTAATCTCTGGAGACTGCCTTCGCTTTGGCCGGCATAGATAATTCGACCATTCCAAGAAAAAACCAGCCAACACTGTCCCGTGAGACGAATGGGATGGCGTTCCATTTCCATCGTCGTCTGGGATGAACTGTAAGCTTCTACCATGAGTTCCCCTGTCCTCTGGCCAAGCTCAATCAGTTGTAAAATACTACGAATATCAATTTCGTTTAAAGAGCCTTGCATTTAGCAAGTTGCCTCCTGCAAATCAGTTTCAGTTTATATATAGCAGGGAATATTCCCCTGGGACATCCAAACAGCTTTTAGCCAAGATTCCACGGCTAGTTATCTTTCGGTTGAAGTCATAGAGCGAAGATGCTCCCGGTGCTGTCGTAAAGCCGATGGGCTGTCAGAAGACAGAACTCACATTGAGCATACCAGTTGCAAGTAACTTATGGTCAATCAGTGCAAAAATTTGCGAAATATTTAGGTAGGGAATCTAGTGAAAAGCCCCTTGAGATGTTAACTTTTATAAACCCCCTGTAGAAACCAATTGCGATTCTGACCGGGTAAACTGTCCATCCATCAGGATTTTCCAGCAAAATGCAAGCAGCGATCAATCCCACCCTAGCTAATTTGTCCATTGTGCCCCAACGTCAGCCTCTGAAAGTCGTGGTGTTAGGAGATAGTCTCGTCTATGGATTTGGTGATCCTGAAGGGGGCGGCTGGGTGGAACGACTGCGGCGTCAATGGATGTCACCGGAGAGCGTTGGCCCGATTCTCTACAATTTGGGGGTACGGGGAAATCGGGTGATTCAAGTTTGCGATCGCCTTGACCAAGAATTGCGCCATCGGGGAGAATTACGCAACCGTTTACCGGATGTGAGTATTTTTTCTGTGGGATTAAATGATTCGGCGCGGGTACAATCGTTTCAAGGTCGCAATTACACGGAATTTGATCATTTTGAAACTACCCTAAATCATTTATTAGATCAAGCTGAAAAAATGTGTCAGGTTGTGTTTGTGGGAATGGTTCCAGTTGATGAAAGTAAAATGCCCTTTCATGGCTGTTTATATTATACTTTAGCCGATCAATTTCGCTACAAAGATGCCACTCGTCTCGCCTGTTTAGATCGCAATATTCCCTATTTAGATTTATTAGAAATTTGGACAGATCGAGGGGAACATTGGTGGAAATCTCGGTTATGTTCTGATGGTTTACACCCCAATGTTGCTGGATATGAGGCGTTGTTACAGGACATTCAACACTGGGAACCTATCCAGAAATTAGCCGATTAATCCAAGGAATCGAGGGATAAACTCTTTCCCCCAGATCCGGCGTTCCCTCCCGCCCTAGCCCCCCGTGCACGGAGGTTTGGGGGGCTGTTCCCAGATCCGGCGTTCCCTATAAATTCCGAATCACCCGACAAGGATTCCCGGCTGCTAGAACTCTAGGAGGAATATTATCAACCACTACGCTACCTGCGCCAATGGTGGTATTATCACCAATTTCTACGCCTGGACAGATAATTGCACCGCCGCCAATCCAAACATTATCACCTATTTTAATCGGTGCTGCTAATTCTTTTCCGGTTAGGCGTAATGCGGGATCAATTGGATGATAGGCGGCATAAATTTGAACGTTAGGCGCTAATAAAACATTATCCCCAATTTCAACATAATTGCAGTCTAAGATAATACAGTTAAAGTTCATGTAAACATTATTCCCCAGTTTAATATAACAGCCATAATCACAATAAAATGGGGGAGTGATGAACAGATTATTTCCGATTTTATCGAATAATTCCAAGAGAATTAATTGACGAGTTTCTAACTCATCTTCTGTGGTACTATTATATAAACGAGTCAGTTTAGAAGCACGTTTCCGTCCTAAAACTAACTCTGGATCGTTGCCGAGATATAATTCTCCCGCCAGCATTTTTTCCTGTTCTGTTTGAGGTTTATTGTCCATACTAATCAGCATTAATCCAACGAAACACAGAAGCGATCGCCCAGTTGACAAAACTATTGGGTTTCTCCTCAATAATTTTGCGTTGAGCTTGATCTCGTTCTAGTTCTAATTTAGCAATTAATCGTTCTCCTTTTTGTTCACGAATCAAAGCGACTAAATAATCATGGGTAAGTTGATATCGATCATCGGGGATATATCGAGGTATCCCTGGATATTTTCAAGGATACCCGTTTAAAGATTAAACCTTGTGGTTGGCTGACTTAGCAATTTTCCCGGTTTATTGTAAACATTTATTATGAGCCGCTTCGAGGGTTTTTACATAGTCTGAATCTTTTCCGTATAATCCCGTTAAAATATTAACTGTTTCTTCGACTAAGATCAAGGAATTTACCGTATTAATCCAAGACATATCTCCGGCGGGGAGAATCATTCCATAAAATTCACAGGTTAAGGGTTCTTTGGGAATTAAAGCATAATCTTGAGGTTTTATTTCTGGATTTCTGAGCACTTCTCCAATTAATAATAATCCGTCGCTGGCGAAGGCATTTAAACGACCTTGAACTACATCTTCAACGGCATTTTTTCGACCGTCAACTCCTGGGTATTCTACAACTTTTGCTAAGGAATAGCGACTGCTAATAAACTGTTGGGTTAAGGATGCAGGTAAAACCCCAATGGAAATAGCTTCTAAAGCTCCCGATGGTTGAATATAAGATTGATTATCCGGTCTAACTAATAAGTGAACTCCCGTGGCTAAAAACCGATCAGAATAAGTAATACCTGGTTCTGGATTCCTCAAAATTGTATTAGGGCCACATTCTAAATGAACTTTTCCTTCCCTGACTAATTGTTCGCGATTTTGTAAATTTGAAGGAATTAATTGTACCTCTATGGGTTTACTTAGTTTTAACTGTTTTTGCAATCTTTCTCCTAATAAATCCATTAATTCAATACAATATCCTTCCCACTTTCCATCGGATGTAACAAATCCTAATGGGGGTGCATCTTGTCGAACTCCTGCTTTTAAAACTCCGGTTTTTTTGATATCTTCTAAAACTGTTCCAGCAAAACTTTGTAAAGGAAAAAGTACCGATAAAATCAGACTTAATGTAATAGTTGCGAGTTTGGTTTTCATGTTATAATCAGGATGACAAACACAGTAATCGAGTCTAGCTTACCGCAAAAAGCCGGGGGCAGACCAAACTAATTTTAGGTTTGTAAAGGTTATTGAGTTGGCAAGGGACAGGGAAAACGGTAATATTTTTTAATCCCAATAGAGTAGTAACAGAATTATGGATTACGATTTAGTGATTATTGGTGCGGGAGTGGGCGGACATGGTGCTGCTATCCACGCCGTCGGTTGTGGCTTGAAAACCGCAATTATTGAGGCGGCGGACATGGGGGGAACTTGTGTTAACCGAGGCTGTATTCCCTCTAAAGCGTTATTAGCGGCGTCGGGACGGGTCAGAGAATTACATAATACCCATCACTTAAAAAATTTAGGGATTCAGTTAGGACAAGTCAGTTTTGATCGTGAACAAATTGCTAACCATGCTGATAATATTGTCACTAAACTTCGGGGTGACTTGACTAATAGTTTGAAGCGGTTAGGGGTTGATGTAATTCAAGGTTGGGGTAAAATTGCCGGGGCGAATAAAGTTACCGTTGAAACTACTAACGGAGAAAAAACAATTACCGCTAAAGATATTATTTTAGCACCGGGTTCTGTGCCTTTTGTTCCCCCAGGAATTACGATTGATCATCAAACAGTTTTTACCAGTGATGATGCGGTTAAATTAGCATCCCTACCCCAATGGATTGCGATTATTGGAAGTGGTTATATCGGATTAGAATTTTCTGATATTTATACGGCTTTAGGTTGTGAAGTTACCATGATTGAAGCCTTAGATCAATTAATGCCAACTTTTGATCCTGATATTGCTAAATTAGCTCAACGGGTTTTAATTAATCCCAGGGATATTGAAACTAAAGTCGGGAAATTAGCCTTAAAAGTAACTCCGGGTTCTCCGGTTATTATTGAGTTAGCCGATACTAAAACTAAAGAAGTAGAAGAAGTCCTAGAAGTGGATGCTTGTTTGGTCGCCACTGGACGGATTCCGGTGAGTAAAAATTTAGGTTTAGAATCGGTGAATGTTGAACCTATTCGGGGCGGTTTTATTCCTACGAATGATCATTTAGAGGTATTATCTGGAGGTGAACCTGTTCCCCATTTATGGGCGATTGGAGATGTTACGGGTAAAATGATGTTAGCCCATACCGCATCCGCCCAGGGAGTCGCCGTTGTAGAGACTATTTGCGGACGTCCTCGCGCGGTGGATTATCGCAGTATTCCGGCGGCTGCTTTTACCCATCCTGAAATTAGTTATGTGGGTTTAAATGAACCTGCTGCGAAGGAATTGGGACAAACAGAAGGGTTTGAAATTGCGACGGTAAAAACCTATTTTAAGGGTAATTCTAAAGCCATTGCGGAGGGAGAAACTGAAGGAATGGCTAAAGTGATTTATCGTAAAGATACGGGGGAAATTTTAGGGGTTCATATCTTTGGACTCCATGCTTCTGATTTAATTCAAGAAGCGGCAAATGCTATGTATCACCGTCAATCTGTCCATGATTTAGTCTTCTCGGTTCATACCCATCCTACCCTTTCAGAAGTGCTTGATGAAGCCTACAAACGGGCTGTTTTTAGTGTTGGGGGTCATTAGATCTAATATTCTTAAATCCGTCTTTTTAAGCCCTTCAGGGCTATTTAATTACCCCTTGTAAATGTATGACCTAACCCCCAAAACCATAAGGTAAGGGGGAGAGGTCACGACAGTTAGGACTGTGTTTCTGAAGTTAATGAAAACTTTTAATTAAACTGATTTTAAATTTAAAAAATCAGATACAGTGATCACAGGTTTTTCTCGAAATGGGTTTAAAATCAATAAATCGGCATCTCCAGTTATAAGACAATCAGCTTGACCATTAACAGCTAATTCCAAATATTTATTATCCTTGGGATCACGGCATTCTTGAATTTTTTCTGTTATTTCCATAACCAGAATAACTGTATCTAAAAAATCTCCTAAAAACTTGCTTCGATCTTCCGAAGAAATATATCGATCAAATTTTGGTCGTGCTAAAACTTGTTCTAATTCCGCCCAAATTTCAGGAGACATTAAAATACTTCCTGAATCTTGAGCTTTACGGATAGCTAAATCTGGCTTACTTTGAGGGATTAAAACTGCACTGATAATAATATTCGCATCAAAAACAAACAGTTTATCCTTCATGATCTTTTAATATATCTTCTAAAATCTCAGGACTTAATCCTTTCGCAACGGCTTTTTGACCGATTTCACTCATCGTTTGTCGCAATTTATTAATAGCCATTTTTCGAGATATCGTTTGACTTTTCAATAAAAAGGCAATTCTAGTTTCTATCTGTTGTTTTTCTTGTTCGTTAGCCTGGCGGTAACTTTCAGCAATATCAACAGGAACTTTAATTGTAATTTCTTCTAGGTATGTCATCGGTGATTTTACCTCAATTATTATATCCTGCGGTTTAGGATGTTCTCTTAGTATAACAGTACATAAACCCAGTTTCTGAAAAAAACGGTTTTTTTGAGGTCGGGTTACAAAATTAACCTTGAATTTGATATAATCAATTTTATATTAAGTTGGAGGATTAGTCTATGTCTTTTTACCATCAAAACCTAGAGGCTTTTTTGAAATTACTAGAAGAACAGCCTCAATTATTTATTGACTCACACCGTCAAGAATTAATCGAGTTAATTGAACCCTTACCCGATGATATTGAAACATTGTCAATTGCGATCGCTAGTTGGTATGAAAACTATGATGATATTGTTGATGCTCAGTTAGAAATTCTGAATAGTTATATTTTAATTAATAACGATTCTGAAAAAACATCAACTTCAGAATTAGCATTAGCTCGTTTACCTCTAACTAATATAAGTTCTGTTCCTAAGCCCAAACTTGAGTTAAACAAGAAGGAAACTTTAAAAAATGCAATTCAACCCTTATCAAAAATAACTCCTCCTCAATAAAAACAATCTTTGTCGATTTAATATCAATCTATTCGACAAATGATTCAAAGTTACGCTAAACTATATTTATCCTAATTGGGTTAACCTGTTTATGTTTATTGTTGATCACGAACCCGCTAACCTTCAAAGATTAGAACAACCGGAAGAATTTGATGATATTATATTTCCACCTAGTGATTTATGGAGTGAGGAACCTCCCGTGGAAAGTGATTTACACCGCAGACAAATTGATCTCCTGATTCATCTTTTAGAGTGGTGGTGGCGAAACCGTCAAGATTTTTATGTTTCTGGAAATTTAACTATTTATTTTAACCCGAATCAAAAAAAATCACAGGATTTTAGAGGGCCAGATTTCTTTGTGGTTTTAGACACAGAACGCAAACCCAGACGCAGTTGGATGATTTGGGAAGAAGGAAAATATCCTAATATTATTATTGAACTTTTATCTCCATCCACGGCAGAAATTGATAAAGGATTAAAAAAACAACTCTATCAAGATAACTTTCGCACCTTTGATTATTTTTGGTTTGATCCTGATACCTTAGAATTAGCCGGATTTCATTTAGTTGAGGGTAAATATCAACCCCTTGAATCTAATTCTCAAGGATGGTTATGGAGTCAACAATTAGAATTATTTTTGGGTGTTTATAACTCCCAATTGCGTTTTTTTACCTCAGATGGTCAACTTCTCCCCACTCCCGAAGAAGCAGCAATAGCAGCAGAAACACTATTAGCAAAATATCGAGAACAATTTGGGGAGTTACCCTAATTGGTCATAATAATTCCCAAATATAAAACGTTGTTGGGCTTTAGCCCTCCGGAGAGGGCTAAAGCCCAACAACAAATCTGGAGGTATGGAAGCCTCACCCCGGGCCGAGATTGGCCAAATAATTTCGATCATTTAAGATTTGTTGCGAAAATTAACATCTAATCAAGGTAAAATAAAAGCCGTTCAGAACCGCAGTTTAGGTTAGCATCCCAAACCCTGATGTTTACGATTCAGTTTGGGGTAAAAACACAACTGGGGACTACTCACTCAGATTCAATCAAAATATCTGTGCAATCATCCAATAATAAGTCTAACCAGGCCACCCTTAGTGCCTCAGAAACCAGGAAATCAGAGTTACCCTTTACTCTCCAAGATATCAGGGCGGCAATTCCTGCCCAGTGTTTTGAACCCTCGGTCTGGAAATCTCTGAGTTACTTCTTTATTGATATTTCGATCATCGCAGGTCTGTATTTTATCGCCTATAAACTCGATTCTTGGCTGTTTTTCCCCATTTTTTGGGTGATGCAAGGAACGATGTTTTGGGCGTTATTTGTTGTGGGCCACGATTGCGGTCATGGGTCTTTCTCCAAAATTAAATGGCTGAATAACTTAATTGGCCATTTGTCCCATATTCCAATTCTAGTTCCCTATCACGGTTGGCGCATCAGCCACAGAACCCATCACGCCAATACCGGAAATATTGATACCGATGAAAGTTGGCATCCGGTGACGGAAAGTACGTTCAATAAGATGGTTTGGTATGAAAAGCTGTTGCCCTTTTATATCCCCTTAGTCGCCTATCCGATTTATCTGTTCCGTAGTTCTTCTCCCCTGCGTAAAGGCTCTCACTTTTTACCGAGTAGTCCTATGTTTAAGGAGTCAGAAAAATGGGATATTATTACCAGTACATCTTTGATGATCGTGATGGTAAGCTTTTTAGGGTTGCTCACCTATCAGTTTGGCTGGTTATTTTTCCTGCAATACTATTTCATGCCCTATTTCGTGTTTGTGATGTGGCTAGATTTAGTTACTTACTTACATCATACTGAGGCTGATATTCCCTGGTATCGGGGGGAAGATTGGTATTTCCTGAAAGGGGCTTTATCAACGATTGACCGAGATTATGGCTTTATTAATCCCATTCATCATAATATCGGAACTCACGTTGCTCATCACATTTTCTTGAATATGCCCCACTATCATTTAAAAACAGCAACGGAAGCAATTAAACCCCTACTGGGTGACTATTATCATTGTTCTGATGAACCGATTTGGAAAAGTTTTATTCAATCCTACTGGTCTTGTCATTTTGTTCCTGATAACGGGTCAAAAGTCTATTATCAATCAGGTTGGAAAGCTGACAAAACCGTTGATTAACTATAAACCAGAAACCGGGTTTGTATCCTAAATGATTTATGGTAGTAGGGGTAATTCATGAATTACCCCCTACCTACGGCAAAAACCCGTTTTTTTTCCTGGAATTATTGAATTTTAACAGTTAATTGATAACTAGCATTCCCTCGGGTTCCACCGACGATAATCTCATAATTTCCGGTGGCGGGTAATTTCAAACTAGACTGGGTAGCTTCGGTTTTCAAAACCTGCCCATTGGGGGCAATTACATCAAAAACAGCGTTATTTTCTAAAGCGGTAATTTTAAGATCCATTCTTTGACCTTGGTTGGCTTTTAATAAATAGATATTGCGAGTTCCTCGCACCACCGACTGACTCATAGTTGCTGAATTTTTCCCAGGTGCAAAACGAATTTGAGAGACTAAACAGGGTTGTTTTTTATAAACTATTCGTCCCGTATTTAAAGAGTCTGCATTTAACGTCCAAGTTTCCTTAGTTTTTTGAGTATCTAACTCAATTTTTGTGGTAATATTCAAGTTTAATTTATTGCCATTTTTCGTTCCTTGTAATATTTGGGTATAGGACGTATAGTAGGATGCTTTTTGATTATGAATCGTAGCTTCAACCCGACCCGTGACTTTATTTCCATCAAGATAAATTCGGGCGATGGAGTCCATATTATCATCAGCAATAGAAAAACAATAGCCTTGAATGGAGGAAGCGGGGCTAGAATTTTGAGCTAATTGTATGGAAGAATTGGGTACAAAGGAGGCTAAAGAATTTATCTGAGGTGCAACATTCAGAAACGTTCCTGCAATAGCCAAAAATCCTAATAATTTGATCATTATTTTTACCTTGTTATTGTTTGTTGACGGTTAAGTGCTTATTCCCATTACCCATTATACCTTTACCCATTCCCTATTCCCTGACTACTGACATAATATTCGATCTTCGGGACTTAGTTGGGAATTAGTTTTTAAATAATCCTTTATCCAGTTACAAGCATAGGCGAATTCATTCAAGTTTAAAATTCGATCTAAATTCCATAATATCACCGTTTTATCTTCACTAACGGAAGCCAAAGTTTTACCATCAGGACTAAATTTAAGATTATAAACTTCATCATTATGACCATTCAGGGTTTTAACCAAAGTACCATCGAGTTTCCAAAGTTTAATGGTTTTATCCTGACTGGCTGATGCTAATAACTTTTGGTCAGGACTAAACGCCACCGCCATCACGTTGGCTGTGTGTCCCTTTAAGGTATTTTGATCAATAAAGGATTTAAGCTGAGGATTCCAGCGCCATAATTTTACCGTTTGATCTCGACTAGCGGAAGCTATAACTTGTCCATCGGGACTCAAATCTAGTCCCCAGATACCATCTTTATGACCAATTAATGTTTGTAGAAGTTGACCATTAAATCCCCAGAGTTTAATTGTATTATCATAAGAACTCGAAGCAATCCATTTACCCTCTGGCTGAATTGCAATTCCCCAAACCTGACCAGTATGACCGCTAAAGGTTTGGCGAAGTCTGCCATCAATACCCCAAATTTTAACAGTTTTATCCCAACTTCCAGAAACAATTGATTGATTGTCGGGAGTAAACTTCACCCCCCAAACCCCCCATTTATTTCCCAATAAGGTTTGATCGGGATGGGTTTTAAACAGTCCATTCTCATTTTTCTGCCACAATTTAATGGTATTATCATCGGAGGTTGAGACCAACCAACGACCATCGGAACTAAACTCAACCTGATTCACCCGCCACTGATGTCCGGTCAGGGTTTGTAATAATCGCCCTTTGTTTGTCCACAGTTTAATTGTCTTATCTAAGGAAGATGAAGCAATAGTTTGACCATCGGGACTAAAGGCGATTCCCCAAACCGTATCTTGATGTCCTATCAAGGGCATGACCAAAGAATATTCGGTTTTCGAGAGTTTAACGCTTTTATCCCAACTGGCGGAAGCAATGGTTTGACTATCGGGACTGAAGGCAACGGAACTCACTTCTGCCTGATGTTGCCAGAATGTTTCATAGGGGTTATACGAGAAATTTGTTAGGTCTTTACGCCAGATTTGGATTTGTTTATTCCGAATCGCCCCCGCCAAAAATTTGCTATTGGTACTAAAGGCTACATCCCAAACTTCATCCTCAAAGGAGCCGAAAGTCTGGATTAACTCCCCTTCCCGACTCCACAGTTTCAGGGTTTGATCTCGACTGGCGGACGCTAACCTTTGACCATCGGGACTCCAAGCCACAGCCATAATTTCAGCCTGATGTCCGGTCAGGGTTTTCAATAGTGTGCCATCGGCATTCCAGATTTTAACCGTATGATCAGCACTTCCAGAGGCGAATCTCTGACCATCGGGACTAAAGACAACGGTTTTAATTTTGTCGGGATGGGCGGCGATGGTTTTTAAGAGTTTTCCCTCTGTTGTCCATAATTTAATGGTTTGATCAAAACTCGAAGAAATCAGTTTATCCTCAGTCGGGCTGAAACTCACAGCCATCACCGCTTCCCGATGTCCGGTCAGGGTTCTTAAGTAGGTGCCATCGGTGTTCCAGAGTTTAATAGTTTTGTCGTTACTAGCTGAGGCGAGAAGGGGTTGACGGGGACTGAAGGCAACGTTAAGAACTCCATCCTGATGTCCAATCAGAGTTTTCAATAGTGTGCCATCTGGTTTCCAAAGTTTAATGGTTTTATCCTGACTCCCAGAAGCAATTAAATCTCCTTTGGGGCTAAATTCTACCGCATGAATAATACTGGTATGCCCCAACAGTTGGTTATATTCTTGAATCCCATAAACCGCTTTTTGCAATGTCAATTGTACATTCTGGTGAATTTTTGTATCCACATCCGATAGGGTTTGCAATTTTCGATAGGCTATCATGGATTGAATTAAGGCTTCAAACCTTTGATTTAAAGCAAATAAGGACTCAGATGATTGATTTATAGCTTTAACTTCGTTGATTTTTGCCTGGTGTTCATTCACCCTAGCTTGATGATATTGAAACCCTGAGATTAGACCTAATATAATGGTAATAACTAGGGCACTACTAACAGATATAAGTAAAAATCTTTGCAGTTTTGCGGTCTTTTTTTCTTCGGTTAGTCGGGCTTCTACTTCCAGCATTCTGGCAGCTTCTAAGGATTTTTGAACTTCTTGCCGATCTAATTCTTCACTTTTAGCTAAAAATTGATAATCTAAATCACTAATACTGCGACCACTTGACCAATTTTGGGATTCTTTTAAGGCCTGTCCCCGTAATAGTCGAGAACTATCTTGTTGTTGAGATTCTATCCAAGCACCAAAGCCTTGAGAATAGGGCCGCAGGTTCCTCAATTGTTGGTTAACCCAATCTAAATCAAAGACTTCTTGATAAATCCGATTTTTTACCCGCAGAAACCCGGTATATTTGATCACTAAACCGGATAATATTAGTTCTGATTGTTCGTTACTATCATCGGTTAAAACTTCTAAATTTCGCAGAATATCTTGATAGATTCCTAAAATTCTGCCGATATGATCGGGGTTATTTTGAATTCGGTTACGAATGGTTTTTAAATGTTCGGGTTCATCTTGAGATTCCCATTTATAAATAATCTGCGATCGCACCAATGATTCTACCCAAAATCCTTCGGTTCCGGGGGGAATAATTAATATTTGATTAATTGTTTTTTCGGTAAAATTTATCACCAATTGACATATTTTTTGTGTTAAAAAAGGTTGTCCTCCTGTCCAAGCGATAATTTCTTGCATAATGGCTTTAGCATTAGTAATTTTTGGCTCCAAACCTTCAATTAAAGGTTGAACTTCATTCAGGGTAAAACCCGATAATTCAATGGCTTTTCCGATATTAAAGGGGGTACGAGTGCGATCGGAAATTAAAGCTGAAGGGGTAGCAACTCCAAATAAGGCAAAGCTAATCCGGTTATATTCAGGATTAATTGCCCGTTGATTATAACAAAAACGAATTAAAGCAAAAAAATCATCTACTTTAAAATTTAAACTTAAAATACTATCAATTTCATCAACAAAAATAATTAATTTTTGACCAGGAAATTCAACCAATAAAATATCTTCTATAAAATTACTAATACGTTGAATCACAGAAACTTCCGATTGTTCTTTCCACCAATTTTTTAAATTAAATTTACCTAAAAGATTAAATCCGCGCCATAATTCAGTAACTATTCCTTTATACCATTGTTGTTCCGTCACCATTTCGCTACCAATGCGAGTCATATCCAAGGTCGCACACTGAAAACCTTCTTGTTGTAAACGATAACGAGTTTTAACTAACAGAGAAGATTTCCCCATTTGCCGAGAATTTAAAACATAACAAAAATGCCCCTGTTGTAATTGAGAATACAGATCGAAATCCGCTTTTCTGACTACATAAGTCGGAGCATCTTGAGCTAAACTTCCCCCAATTTGATAGGCAGAATTAATCATCTATTACTAATCCAAAATTTAACCCACCCAGGTGGGTTTTGTCTGTGTAGCCGCGATTTGCAATCTCCAGATAGTATTCGGCGAATATAATTCGCTACTACACAAACGAAGTCCACCTGCGTGGACTAAGAGAAAATTCAGGTTTTTAAACCCACAAAGGTGGGTTTTATCTGTTTAGCCGCGATTTCCAATCGCCAGGGATAGGTTACATCATGCCCATGCCACCCATGCCGCCCATGCCGCCCATACCGCCCATACCGCCCATGCCACCCATGCCGCCCATGGCATCCATATCGGCGGATTTCTTCTCAGGTTTTTCCACAACTAAGGCTTCAGTTGTTAATACTAATCCTGAAATTGAGGAGGCATTTTGCAACGCCGAACGTACCACTTTTGCCGGGTCAATAATCCCAGAAGCAATTAAATCTTCATAGGTTCCAGTTAAGGCATTATAACCAATATTAAACTCGGTATTGCGGACATTTTCCACCACCACAGCGCCTTCAGCCCCAGCATTACTGGCAATATAAAATAAAGGAGCTTCTAGGGCTTTGGCAATAATTCCCGCCCCAATTTTTTCCTCATCACTCAGTTGAGCTTTCAGTTCATCAACTTTTTTCGCCAGATGAATTAAAGTAGTCCCGCCCCCAGGAACAATCCCTTCTTCTACGGCGGCTTTAGTGGCATTTAAGGCATCTTCAATCCGCAGTTTCCGAGATTTCATTTCCGTTTCGGTGGCAGCCCCCACTTTGATTACAGCCACCCCTCCGGCTAATTTTGCAATTCGCTCTTGGAGTTTTTCCGCATCATATTCAGAGTCGGTTTCTTCCAGTTGACGACGAATTTGTTCAACCCGTTTTTTCACATCGGCTTGAGTTTTGCTATCCGTAACAATAATTGTATTGTCTTTTTCAATGGTGATTGTGTTGGCAGTTCCTAACATATCCAAAGAAACGGTATCTAAACTTAATCCCACTTCTTCAGAAATTAATTGTCCGCCTGTCAAAACCGCAATATCCTGTAATAAAGCTTTACGACGTTCACCAAAACTAGGGGCTTTAATTGCCGCCACATTTAACACGCCTCTGGCTTTATTCACCACCAAAGTTGCTAAGGCTTCCCCATCAATATCTTCAGCAATAATTAACAGAGGTTGACCCGAACGGGCAATTTTTTCTAAGACCGCAACTAAGTCTTGAATGGAACTAATTTTTTTATCGGTAATTAGAATTCTAGCGTTAGAAAATTCCACCACCATCCGTTCATTATCGGTGATAAAATAGGGAGAAATATATCCCCGGTCGAGTTGCATTCCTTCGACTACATCTAATTCTGTAGTGATGGATTTGGATTCTTCAACGGTAATTACCCCGTCTTTCGTTACCTTGTCCATCGCCAGGGAGATCATCCGACCAATTTCTGGGTCATTTCCCGCCGAAATCGTTGCGACTTGAGCAATTGCATCCCCTTCCACGGGTTTAGCAATGGCTTGAATTTCTTCGACCAAAATCTGAGTAATTTTGTCCATTCCCCGTCTCAGGGCCACAGGATTAGCCCCGGCTGCGACATTTTTTAACCCTTCACGAATCATGGCTTGGGCTAAAATGGCGGCGGTGGTTGTCCCATCTCCGGCGACTTCATTGGTTTTGGAGGCGACTTCCTGCATCAGTCGGGCGCCAGTATTTTCCAGGGGGTCGGACAGTTGAATTTCTTTAGCGACGGTAATACCATCATTGACGATTTCGGGAGCGCCAAATTTCTTCTCTAATAAGACATTCCGACCTTTGGGGCCAAGGGTGACTCGCACCGCATCGGCTAGGGCATTTACACCTTTTTCTAAGGCTCTACGGGATTCTTCACCAAACGAAACAATTTTAGCCATCTTACAATATCATTAATCACCAATAAGTCACTTTAGCACTCAAGGGTTTCGAGTGCTAGTTCGGAAATCCGTCATTCTGGGGAGGTCGGGTTAATCTGAATCTGTCTCTGTTCGCTTGCTGATTGAAAAAAACAAGTTTAAAAGATATTAAAATGGATTCTAAGTAGTTGCACAAAATAAATTACCTAGTTGAGAGAGGGAACAGCCCCCCCAAACCCCCCGTGCACGGGGGGTTTGGGGGGGAGGGAACAGGGTAGATGATGTGTAATTAATTTTGTTTAGGTACTTATAATCAATATGGCGAGTTTTTTGGAGGTATACTAATTTTTTGAATAGACAGAATTTCCAGGAATTAGCACTTACTCGACTTCAAGACGCAAAAGTGCTTTTAGACAATCACCAATATTCCGGTGCTTACTATCTCAGTGGTTATGTGATTGAATGTGCTTTAAAGGCTTGCATCGCTAAAAAAACTCAGCAATATGATTTTCCTGACAAGAACACTGTTATGGACAGTTATACCCATAATTTAGAAAAGCTGGTGACAGGTGCTGACCTTAATAAACAATTAAAGTCTCTCAAAAATGATCCAGATTTTTCACCTAAATGGTCAGAAGTTAGAGACTGGTCAGAAGAAAGCCGTTATAAAAAATATAACCAAGAAGAAGCCCACAATATTTACTCAGCAATTACCGATCCTAATCACGGAGTTTTACAATGGCTACAGCAACATTGGTAAATCAAGAGATAGAAGAAGGTCAAAGATTAATAGATGCTCTCAATACCGCAGGTTTATCAGTTCATTCTGCTTTGTGGCTGTATGCGTCAGAACCGGAAATATGGCACTTGACACTTGCTTTACCTGTGTATGATGATATAGGTTCACTTAAAACTTATGAGCAGATATTATCCGTTTTTCGCGAAGTTAAACCAGAATTAAAAATTGATTGGACAGCAATTGTCGCTGTTAGTCCTAACGGTGAATTAATTCAGGGTTTAAGTCAAGATCAACAACATTGGAATATCGACTTATCAGGAAGACGCATGACCAATAGTAGGGTTAATCGAATGTTGGTTGAAGATGCTTACATTTATCAAATTGGCGTGAATTTACAACTCGGAATTTTACCAGAATAAGGTAGAACCTATTATCCAGGGATTCCCTGGATAATAGCCAGAAACCCGTTTAGCAATTTTATAGCAATGTGATTTTAAGAGATTATGTAGGGTGAGTAATACCCTATTGGTATCAACCTTTTTCCAAAATCAATTTTTCATACTATGGGGTTCCTGATACAAAGGAAGCGTAAATGTCACCGTTGATCCTAATCCTTCCCCGAGACTATAAAACTTCACCGTTCCTCCCATAGTTTGGACTAATTTTTGTGAAATGACTAATCCTAAACCCGTTCCCCCATATTTTTTGGTATAGCCCCCAGAAACCTGAGAAAAGGCCTTAAATAGTCGATCTTGTTTTTCAATCGGAACCCCAATTCCGGTATCCGCCACCCGAAATTCCAATACTCCTGGAAACTCTTGATTTTGAAATACAAAAGTTTGTTTGAAGATTCCCAAACTAATATTAATTCCCCCTTCATGGGTAAATTTAATTGCATTTCCGACTAAATTCAACATCACCTGGAGTAACCGTTGATAATTCCCATAAACAATCACGTCATCTTCATAAGCTGCCTTTTGAATCGTAAAGGTTAATCCTTTTTCTTGAATTTGCGCCCGGGTAAAATGTTCAACTTCATCTAAAAGTTCATTTACCTTAATTAAAGCCAAGTCAATATCCATTCTCCCGGCTTCAATTTTAGCAATATCTAAAACATCATTAATTAAGTTTAATAAGTGTAAAGCGGCTCGATGGGCTTCTTGAATAAATTCTGCTTCTTCTTCGGGATCATCCACCATCCCATCTAAAACTAACTTTAAAAACCCAATAATTCCATTTAAAGGCGTGCGTAATTCATGGGACGTATTCGCCAGAAATTCACTTTTTAATCGAGAAAGAGCCACCGCTTCCATCCGGGCTTCTTCTAATTCTTGATAGAGGATAGCATGGGCAATAGCCGTTCCGACATGGGTGGCTAATTCTCGGATAAATTCCACTTCAGCCGATGTCCATTGTCGAAAGCGATCGCACTGCTGCAAACTAATAATCCCATTGGGCTGATCTTGATAGGATGTGGCGACAACTAAAATAGAATAGCGATTATAGGGATCTTGATCTGGCGAGGTGCGCTCGACCACCACCGGTTCTAGGGTCGCTAAAGCCTGCGTCCAGCCCAACTCATTCGCAATGGCTAAATCCAAACCCAACATCATCGGAAATTCTGATCGGCGATACTCCGCCACTACCTGGGTTTGTTGTAAACTCCAACTATCCCCTTTTTCAACTTGATAGGGACATAAAATACAACGACTTACTCCTAAAACCTGCCCTAAACTATTAACCGTTTGTTGCCAAATTTGCTTTAAATCTAAAGTTCGGCGAATTTTTTGGGCAATTTGACTTAATAACCTTTGATAAATATGGGAACTGGGAGAAACCGCACGACAAATGGTTCCAGCAATTTGGATCAGCATTTTTTGCGGAATTTCCAAATTGGAAGGCAGGGAACGATAGGCAACAATCTCCGACATACTCATGTCTAAATTTTCTTCTGGTTGTTCCAGAACACAGCCCATAACCAATACCCGATCCGGTTTTCCATTAGAGACTAAAACAGGAGTCATCGTCAGTTCTAATGGAATATATTGATCTTCATAAGCAAATGAATAAACAAATCTCTCAGGAATTAAACTGGTTAAAACCCGGGTAATTCGATCTTGATAGGGAGAAAGGATAACCGGTTTAAAGTATTCTCCCATTGATGATCCGACAATGGTATCCACAGGTAAAGAATAGCGATCATCTCGTTGCCAATGAAATGATAAATACTCACCTGCGGCATTTTGAATAAAAATCAGATCAGCACCCAAGTTCTGCCAGATCGGGTCAGCCGAAGTCGAACTTGCAAACTGAGAGTTCTCGTCTAAGTTCATTCGGATTAGCGACTAAATAGTGAACAGCGAACAGTTAATCAACTAACTATTCACTTCTTTACTTATAACTGGTAGAGATGCGCCATGGCACGTCTCTACCAGTCATCACTGATTTAATCGTTCCATTCCCCTCGAGGCGGAACCGGAGGGTTTCGTTGCAGTGTCAAAGCCAGTTCATCCTCTGGACGCTCTCCTCTAAGCCATTGGCGTAGGGCTGTCTCAATCACCTTGCTGGGGTCATTAGTGAGATGTTTAATTTGATCGAGTAACTCAGAATCAATGTGAATTGAAACTTCTACTTTCTGAGTCACATTTGGCGAAGAAAATGTATTTTTTTCCATAACAAGTTAGATCCTAACGTATAAAAAAAATTTCCAACAAATAAGGAATAGCGACTACAGCAAATTCCCATATATCAAAAACTCAAAGAATAACTTTTCAGCCGATTCTCATGGAGCCAGACACAGGCATACTTCGCAAGTGGTTCTACTCTCATTCTACTCTCCTCTAGGGAAAAATTGTTCACCCGGGTCAGAACCCCATTCATAATTAAGGTTTGGTATAGGCAGAAGATGGTTTAAAAGAAGTTTCAGGTTTTCCATCTAAGGCTTGTAACATAAAGTCACGCCAGATCGGGGCCACAGTGGTTCCTCCGGTTGATCCATAGGTTAGGGGAGTATAATCATCATTTCCCACCCAAACAGCCGTTGCTAAATCAGGAGTATATCCGGCAAACCAGATATCCCGTTCAGAAGACGTCGTTCCAGTTTTTCCCGCCGCCGGACGTCCAATTTGGGCGCGAGTCGCTGTCCCCCGATTAATCACTCCTTGTAACACACTATTCAGGGATGCCACGGCCCATTGATCCAAGACTAATCGAGGTTTCGGGGTATTATCCAGTAAAATATTGCCCTGACTATCGGTAACTTGGACAATAAACGTGGGTTCAGAGTGCCAGCCATCATTGGCAAAAGTGGCATAAGCTCCGGCCATTTCCATCGGGGTTAAATCCACCGACCCCAAAGGTAGGGAAACGACAGGCTCAATGGGACTCTTAATTCCCAGGACTCGACAAACCTCAATTACCTGATTTAGTCCCACCTCCTGACCCAGTTTGACCGCCGGAATATTCAAGGAATTTTCTAAAGCCGAGCGCACACTCACGGCCCCGGAGAAACCACCCCCGTAGTTTTGGGGAGAATAATAGCCATAGCCATCGGGATAACTGACCGGATTATCATAAACCGTGGAATCCGGGCCATATTTGCCACTGGCAAAGGCAGCATAATAAACAAAGGGTTTGAAGGCAGAGCCGGGTTGACGCAGGGCTTGAATCGCCCGATTATACTGACTGGTTTTATAATCAGCCCCCCCCACCATAGCCTTAACAAAATGGGTGCGGGGGTCAATGGCTACCAGGGCAATTTGACCATTTTGTAAATTGTTATAAACCCCTTGATAGTATAAGTTCTGATGCCACTCACTGACGGTTTTCTCCGCCATCCGTTGAAAATTCATATCAATGGTGGTTTGAATCCGCATTCCGCCCTTGATCACCGCTTCCCGACCAAAACGTTCAGAAAGCTCTTGGACAACTGCTTCCGTCACATAGGGAAGACGGCTACTGCTAAAGGAGGTGATTTTGCCCACCAGTAAGGTTTGTTTTTTGGCCGCGGCTTCTTCTTGGGGGGTAATCCACTGAAGTTCCCGCATCCGCTTCAAAACCGTTAACTGTCTTTGTTTGGCTTTTTTGTAATTCGCAAAGGGACTATAATCCTCCGGTGCAGGAATCAGACCCGCCATCATTGCCGATTCCGCCAAAGTCAAATCCTTCGCCGATTTATTAAAATAACTGCGCGATGCGGTTTCTACCCCATAGAGGTTATGACCCCAATAGACCTGATTCAGATACAGTTCTAAAATTTCGTCTTTTGATAAAATCTGTTCTAAACGAATCGCCATCACCGCTTCTGCGGCTTTACGGCTCATGGTACGATTCGGGGATAAAAATAGGTTTTTCACCAACTGCATAGTCAGGGTAGAACCCCCTTCCACCGTGGAACCCCGCTCTAAGTTAGCGACTAACGCCCGCACAATCCCCGTCGGGTTAATGCCTTTGTGATCGAAAAAATTGCTATCTTCAATCGCGATTACAGCCCGTTTTAGATGGGGAGATATCTCGTTGAGGGAGACTACTTCACGGTTGGCTTCATCATGGAGGCTGGCCAGAGGAACCCCCTTAATATCATAGATATGGGTGGTTTCCGTGGGCACATAGTTCTGTAAGACCCGCACATCAGGAAGATTGCGGAAACTGACCGCCAAACCGACTAACCCTCCAGCCACGACCGAACTGGTTAACATCGTAACGCCGAGTAAGGTTCCGGCCGTTACTTTGCTGACCGACTGCACAAAGTCAAACAACGTTGAGGGGTTGTTGACCCTAATATCGCGTGGGATTGCATTAGTTGATGACACGTTTAATTTACTCCCTCAATGAAAACAGGGCTACTTGACACTCTCTAGCATAAACGCTAGAGATTCTTAATTCAGCGACTGACCTTTAAGCACAGTATCTCTTTCGAGCAATATTCAAACCTTTCAATCGTGAAAAGTCACCAATTGACGAGCCTGACTTACGGCAACCCCAGAGGGTCTATCTCCGCTCATCTTACTAGGATACGACCTAGAGTTCGGGCGTGCCCCGCCCTACCTTAATTGATCAAACCAAATTATGTGTTTTCTGGTAATGAGAATGGGTTGATTCTCTAGCTCTGTTTTACAAGGTTTTCGCTACCCTTCTTGTTACTCTCAAGGAGTTTTCAGGTTCGAGGGTGCCGACTAAAAGCCGCTTCACAACCGCCCACCTTGGGGATTTCAACCATCTCTATCTTAATCCAAAGCCGTGCTAGAAGCACGGGGTTTTAGACCCAAATTCTCGATAACTTTTTTTAGCTTCGAGTGATAGCATATAAGATTGACATTGTGCAGGTGAAGTACCTACATAATAAATCAAAAAAATTTCCTATCCGGGATCAAGGTTAACGGATTTTACCCTAAATTGGCAAAAGAATTTTAAGATCATGGCTATTAGTCCCTCGTCTGTACCAATAGAATTGGCGGCGTCTCTACAAAATTTTCCTACCCTTCGCCGAGGGATTACTGAGATTTTCCCTGAAATTATCAACTCTGAGAACCCTGATGAGAATTTAGGTCAACGATTATTGACAACCAATCGACCCCTAAGAGTTAAATTTGGCATTGACCCCACGGCGTCGGATATTCATTTGGGTCATAGTATCCCGATTCGCAAGTTACGCGCTTTTCAAGATGCGGGCCATATCGCTGTTTTAATTATTGGGGATTTTACTGCTAGAATTGGCGACCCCACGGGAAAATCGGAAGTCCGGCGTCAATTAACCTCGGAAGATGTACAGAAAAATGCTCAAACCTATTTAGAACAACTGCGTCCGATTTTGGATTTTGATACCCCCGGACGGTTGGAAATTCGCTACAATTCGGAATGGTTATCAAAATTAGATTTACCTAAAATATTAGAATTATTGGCAACCATGACCGTCGGACAAATGTTAGCCAAAGAGGGTTTTTCCCTGCGGTTTGAACAGGAAAATCCGATCTATTTGCATGAATTTCTCTATCCATTAATGCAGGGTTATGATTCCGTCGCGGTGGAAGCGGATATTGAAATCGGTGGCACAGATCAAAAGTTTAATTTAGCCGTGGGACGGGATTTACAAAGACATTTTGGACAAAAACCTCAATTTGGGTTATTAATGCCGATTTTAATTGGGACGGATGGGGTACAAAAAATGTCGAAATCCCTGGGAAATTATGTGGCGTTATCGGAAGATCCGTTAGCCATGTATTCTAAATTGGAGAAGGTTCAAGATAATCTTTTAAACCAATATTTTGAACTATTAACTAATCTTCCCCTAGATAAATTACCAGAAAATCCCAGGGAAAAACAAAAGTTATTAGGGTTAGAAATCGCTTCTCAATTTCATGGAAAAGAAGCCGCGTTAGAGGCACAAAAAGCGTCTTTAACCTTAGTTCAAGGGGATGCTAAAACAGCAGAAGCTGTCCCGGAGTTTTCCCTAGCTGAGATTCAATTTCCGGCTAAGTTATTTTATATTCTCAGTGCGAGTAAGTTATGTAAAACCAGCAGTGAAGCGCGGCGAGAAATTCAAGGGGGTGCGGTTAAGTTAGATGGCGATCGCATTTCTGAAGTTGATATAATATTTAATTCTATTGATGAATTAAAGGGTAAAGTTCTGCAAGTTGGGAAGAAGAAATTTATCCGTTTAATTGATTAATTCCTCGTTCCAATGCTCTGCATGGGAATGCTAATTTTGAATTCCTCGTTCCCATGCTCTGCATGGGAATGCCAATTCTGAGGCTCTGCCTCAAATATTATAACAGGAGGCTCTGCCTCCTTTTGGCATTTCTAGGTAGAACCTAGAAACGAGGGGGACGAGGGGGACGATGGGAGACTAAAAAGGATTTAAAATTTGTTCGGCGGTTAATTTTAATTCAGGAAAAGTTATAGAATTTAGAATATCTTTTTCTCTAAATTCTACCCCTTCATATAAACCCGAAACTAAGGTTAAAATTGATATTTTTAATGCTTGTGGGTCAATAATCCAATATTCAGGAATACCTAATGCGGCATATTCTGAACGTTTATAACGGTAGTCATCATCGGGGTTATTCGGACTAACAATTTCAACGACTAATAAAGGAGGTTCTTCCAGAATAGCTGAGGATAATGTGCTGAGAAATTGACGTTGAGTTTCTGTCATCACTAATACATCAGGAATGCGTGATTTTCTGATTCCTGTTCTGACTCCCACAGTTCCAGGTCGCACCACCCAATCTAATGTTAAGCGACGGATCTCTATTTTGAATTGTTCTTGTATAAAATCAACAATATCCGAATGCCATCCACTTGCAGGAGTCATCTGAATTAATTCTCCATTAAATAGTTCAGACTTGAGATCGGTATCATCTTTATAATTGAGATAGTCTTCAAAGCTATAGGTTTTAGTAACGGTTTGCACCATCATGAGTTCTTAGCCTCTAATTTAGTCCCTCATTTATTCTAGCAAAATTTTTATAACTTGTTCTAATATATTAAACCCTGATATTATAAACTATATGTTTTATTGGGATTTTAGCGATCGCTTTTTCCCCTCCTCGTAGTAAGTCCTTTAGGACTCAGCCCTAAAGGGCTTACTACGGTTTCACTACAATTTATGATTGAAAATGAGTTTAGATAAAATTATTGTTCCCTTGGATGTTTGTAGAATATAAATATTATGTGTTGTAGTACAAGCACCCTACGATTATTCTGATAATGATAATAATTCGGAAACTGTTACAAACCGATAGCCACGTTTTTGTAATTCAGGAATTATAATTTTTAACGCTGCTATGGTTTCAGAACGATTTCCGCCACCATCGTGCATTAACACAATATCCCCTGGACGGGCTTGATTTAAAACCCGATTTGCTAATACGGTCGCCGTTGGTTTTTGGAAGTCTTTCGTATCAATAGACCACATAATAACCGCATAATTTTTACTGCGGGCATAGTCGGCAACACCATTATCTAAAATTCCCCCAGGAGGCCGAAATAACCGGGTTTTTAACCCCGTCATTAACTCTAATTTTGCCGATGTATTTTCAATTTCAGCTTTAGCTTTTTGCGGTTCCATTTTTGGATAAGAATGCGTCCAAGTATGATTCCCAACCCCATGACCTTCTTGAACTACTTGTTCGATAATGTCAGGATATAACAGTAAGTTTTGACCTAAAATAAAGAAGGTAGCTTTAACATTAAACTGTCTTAAAATAGTTAAGACCTTGGGTGTTTCCGGCCAGGGGCCATCATCAAATGTTAAGGCAATAACTTTTTCTTGATTTCGAGGGGAAACATTATGAACAGTTTTGCCTTTATAGCGTTCTGGAATTAAAGAATAATAGGGTTTTTCTGGTTTCTTTAAATTTGGTGGTGGAAAAGGTTTTCTAGGAATAAAAGAGTCTGGTTTTCCTAATGGGGGAATTATCGGATCTTCCATCCCATTTTCAGCAGAATAAATCGGTTGTGTGATCACCGAATTTTCAGCTTGCAGTCCAACAATAGGCAGGGAAACAGCCACTTCTCCGTGATTAAAACTCACCATAAATATTCCACTGATACCACCAAGTAGAATCTGTGAAAACCGTTTAATATTTCGGGAACCTATCATTAATTTTAAGCGTCAAGATAATCTGACTATAGACTACGAGACTTTCCCCCTAAGTCCCGTAAATCTTGACTAAATATGAGAATGTTCTTGATCGGAAATAATTTCAGCTTTGTTGGGTGTTAGCGCGATCGCAAATAAAAATGACACTAACGGCCCTACAATAAAAATTGCTAATTCTAATCCTGTCATAGTCTACCCCCTATGGTTTGTGGGGTATTGGTTTACTCCTCGAATGCAGAGCTAATTGTTAGTCCGATTTCTGACTAATCTTGGCTAAAAACCCGCTTCCGCATCAGAGAACGTGCTTATAATACCCTTAATATTCTCTAATATACTCTAATCACCCTCATGAAGTATCAATTCAGCATCTGATCAGTCTTAATTTCACTCAATCTTTAAATTTGAACCTGAAACCTTTGCAAAATCTAAACTTTATTCATAAATCTTTACAAAAAGTTGAATAATTATAAGGGTTAGATATTGATTGTTTTCACCTCACTTACTCCCGATACCTAGGGTCTGAGTTAGATTTTAGGTTATGGGGGCGAGTTGCCCTTGCTTCCATTATCCCATAATTGCCGGGTTTTTTATTCCCCTTTTTTCATCATTTTTTCCACAAAATTAGTATAAATTTCCCCTCGGAGAAATTCGGGATTTTCTAATATTTTTTGATGAAATCCGATCGTTGTCGGAACACCCGTAATTGCAAATTCTCGTAACGCCCGTTTCATTCTTAAAATCGCCGTCGGACGATCTGGCCCCCAAACAATTAATTTCCCAATTAAAGAATCATAATAGGGAGGAATTTCATAATCCGTATAGACATGGGAATCAATTCTCACCCCATTTCCCCCAGGAGGTAAATAACCACTAATTCGTCCGGGGTGGGGGCGGAAATTATGTTCAGGATCTTCGGCATTAATCCGACATTCGATGGAATGACCGCGCAAAATTACTTGATTTTGAGTTAATAATAACTTTTCCCCTTGGGCGATGCGAATTTGTTCAGCAATTAAATCTAATCCGGTGATCATTTCCGTTACCGGATGTTCAACTTGAATCCGGGTATTCATTTCCATAAAATAGAAATTTCCCGACTGATCAACTAGAAATTCAACTGTTCCCGCCCCGGTATAATTAATAGATTTAGCAGCTTTTACCGCCGCCATTCCCATCTTTTGACGCAGTTTAGGAGTTAGGAACAGACTGGGTGCTTCTTCTAATAGTTTTTGGTGACGTCTTTGAATCGAACAATCCCGTTCTCCTAAGTAAATTACATTGCCATAATTATCAGCTAAAATCTGAATTTCAATATGGCGAGGACGTTCAATAAACTTCTCCAAATAAACCCCCGGGTTACCAAAGGCGGCTTCCGCTTCCCCTTGGGCGGCGGCAAAGAGTTTGGGGAGTTCCGAATCTTCCCTAACTAACCGCATTCCCCGACCTCCCCCCCCTGCGGTGGCCTTAATAATCACCGGATAACCGATTTTGCGGGCCAGTTGTAGGGCTTCTTTATCATCACTCAGGAGTCCATCACTGCCCGGGACGGTGGGAACTCCGACCCGTTGCATGGTTTCCTTGGCCGTTGATTTGTCTCCCATTGACCGCATGGCGTGGGGTGTGGGGCCAATAAAGGCAATATCATGATCGGCACAAATTTCGGCAAATCGGGCGTTTTCGGCTAAAAATCCATAGCCCGGATGAATGGCCGTGGCGTTGCGGGTCAGGGCGGCGGCGATAATATTGGGAATATTCAAATAGCTTTTACTGCTGCTGGGTTCCCCGATACAAACGGCTTCATCGGCCAGTTGGACATGAAGGGCGTGGCGATCAACCGTTGAATGAACAGCAACCGTCGCAATACCCATCTCCTCGCAGGTGCGAAGAATCCGTAAAGCTATTTCCCCTCGATTGGCAATTAATATTTTTGAGAATCGCATCTTTTATCAGAAAACAAGATTTATAAACCGCTTTGTAGTAAGCCCTTTAGGGCTTAGTCTTCTGGGGAAGAAAGCCCTAAAGGGCTTACTACTTTTAGAAATAGTTTTAAAAGGTTCCTGCTAACGCCTCAATACACCGTTCACAAATTGTAGGATCTTCTTTTGATTCCCCAATATGGACGGAATAATTCCAACAGCGATCGCATTTTTCCCCATCGGCTTTGACAACACCAATTCCCAAATCTTCAAACTGTTGGTTATATTGTAAACCGTTTAAAGGTTCAGGAGTATCTAATAGTTCAACCTGGGAACAAATTAACAGATAACGCAATTCATCAACCCCATTATTTGCTTTTAATTCGGTGGTTTTGGGGTTCATTTGTTGCATCTGTTGACGCAAATCCTCATCCGCAATATATAACAAGACTTTGGCTTCTAAGGATGCACCAATCATTTTGTCCTGACGGGCTTTTTCCATGACAACATTAACATCACTTCTAATTTGTCGTAACTGTTGCCATAACGTCCCTAATTCTGGCTTTTCCCACTGTTTTTCTAATGTCACCCAACCCGCTTCAAATACAGAAGTCTGGGGCGGAGAATAGGGAATATTTTGCCAAATATCTTCAGCCGTATGACATAATACGGGAGCGATCGCTTTCGCTAAATTCTCTAACGCTACCGCTAACACCGTTTGACAACTGCGACGCCGAGACCCATCAACTCGACTAATATATAACCGATCTTTGGCAATATCTAAATAGAAATTAGACAAATCTACCACACAGAAATTCTGAATTACCTGGAAGAATCGGAAGAATTGATAACTTTCAAAGGATTCTGTTACTTCAGTAAAAACCTCCGAAATCCGGTGTAACATATATTGATCTAATTCCGGTAATTCTTCGTATTTCACCGTATCTTTAACTGGATCAAAATCATGCAAATTTCCTAATAAAAATCGGGCGGTATTTCTAATTTTACGGTAAACATCCCCCATCTGTTTCAGGATATTTTTACCCAAAGGAACATCGGAAGAATAATCCACCGAGGACACCCACAACCGCAGAATATCAGCGCCATAGGGCGGTTCTTGTTGGGGGTTTTTCCCCCCTTCAATTACAATAGCAGGATCGACCACATTTCCTATGGATTTACTCATTTTCATCCCCTTTTCATCGAGGACAAATCCATGGGTTAATACGGTTTTATAGGGTGCGTGACCATAGTTAGCAACACTGGTTAATAAACTCGATTGAAACCATCCCCGATGCTGATCAGAACCTTCTAAATACATATCCGCAGGATAGCGTAATTCGGGTCGTTGATTAGCAACAGCCGCCCAAGAAGAACCGGAATCAAACCACACATCCATGGTATCGGTTCCCTTCCGATACGTCTTGCCATTATTATGATATTCTGTGGGTAATAATTCCTCAATTGATAACTCCCACCACGCATCAGAACCTTTTTCAGAAATAATAGTTTGAACGTGATTAATTGTGGTTTCATTTAATAGGGCTTCGTTGGTTTCTTCATCATAAAAAACCGGAATCGGAACCCCCCAACTCCGTTGTCGAGAAATACACCAATCACTGCGATCGGCTACCATGGAAGTAATCCGATTTTCCCCTTGGGCTGGAATCCATTTTACTTCAGAAATTGCTTTTAATGCCGCATCTCGGAACCCTTCAACGGAGGCAAACCATTGTTCTGTAGCCCGAAAAATTGTGGGTTTTTTCGTGCGCCAATCGTAGGGATATTTATGTTGATAAGGTTCTTCTTTTAACAAAGAATTAACTTCTGTTAAAGCATCAATAATTGCCCCATTTCCCTCACCTAAAACATTTAATCCTTCAAATTTTCCGGCTTCATCGGTAAAGTTTCCTTGATCATCCACGGGGGATAAAATTGGTAAGCCATATTTTTGACCCACAATATAGTCTTCTTGACCATGACCGGGGGCAGTATGAACCAATCCCGTACCGGATTCTGTGGTAATATAGTCTCCACCAATAACTACCGGACTTTTGCGATTAAATAGGGGATGTTTATAGGTAGAATTTTCTAAATCCTTACCTTTAAATGTGGCTTTAATGGTTAAGGAATAACCCAAAGTTACTGATAATTGTTCAGCTAGATCTTCTGCCACAATTAAATATTTAAAACCCACAGGTTTCTCACTTTCCCCGACTTCCACAACGGAATAATTTAACATGGGGTTAACTGCAACCGCCAAATTACCGGGAATTGTCCAGGGGGTTGTAGTCCAAATTGCTACCCCTAATTCCGATAAAAATGGGGTTAATAATTCCCGCAAAGGTTCAGATACCGTTAACAGTTTAAAAGCGGCAAATAAACTTCGAGAAACATGACCTTCAGGATATTCTAATTCCGCTTCAGCTAAGGCGGTTTTAGAACTCGGACTCCAGTGAACAGGTTTATGTCCTCGGTAAATATATCCCTCTAAAAACATCTTTCCAAATACGCCAATTTGGGCGGCTTCATATTCGGGTTTTAGGGTTAAATAGGGGTGTTCCCAGTCGCCCCAAACTCCATAGCGTTGAAAACTGATTTTTTGTTGTTCAACGGTTTGTAAGGCGAAATCTCTGGCTTTGTGACGCAAAGTTAAGGGGGTTAATTGTTCCCTTTCCCCGGCTTTCATGTTTTGTAATACTTTCAATTCAATGGGTAAACCATGACAGTCCCACCCCGGAACATAACGAACTTTACGACCCTGCAAAATTTGATAGCGATTAATAATATCTTTAAGAATTTTATTCAGAGCATGACCAATATGCAGCGTCCCGTTCGCATAGGGGGGGCCATCATGTAAAATAAACAGTTCACCGGGGTTATTTTGTGATAGGCGTTGATAAATTTCCTGTTCGGCCCAAAATGCTTGGATTTCCGGTTCTCGCTTCACGGCATTTGCCCGCATATCAAATTTGGTTTGGGGCAAGTTGACGCTATCTTTATAGGATTTGGCTTCTGTCACAACAGTATCCTGAATAATTCTTGTTAATTGATTTGTATTGTATCTTAACACCGTAGTGAGCCCTTCAGGGCTTAATTATTGATCTTCAACTAAGACAGTGAACTTGATATACAAAACCCGCCCTACCGGAGTAAGACGGGTTAGATGAGAATTAAAGTGAATTAGGAATTGGTAACGGCGTATTCATTAATAGAATTCGGGGCATGATCTCCGGGTGAAATTGTGACTTTCCCCTCTTGATCCACATCAATAAATGCCCGATCGCCATCCTTAATTGTTCCAGCTAATAAGGCTTCAGCTAAGGCATCTTCTAACAGATTCATTAAAGCCCGACGTAACGGTCTCGCCCCATATTTAGGATCAAAACCCACATTGACTAAATGATCTTTAAACCCTTCACTCACCGTTAAAGTAATATCCCTTTCCATTAACCTGGCTAGCAGATCTCGGAGTAAGATTTCGGCAATTTGTTTAACTTCAGATTTCAGCAATTGACGGAAGACAATAATTTCATCCAAACGGTTAAGAAATTCCGGCCGGAAATATTGCTTGAGTTCCTCATGGACTAAATTTTTAATCCGGTTATATTGCTGATCTGCTTCAGAAGCAGCACCCCATTCAAATCCTAAACCGCCGCCGCCTTTTTCAATCACCTTAGAACCCACGTTTGAGGTCATAATAATTAAGGTATTTTTGAAACTAACCGTGCGACCTTTGGCATCGGTTAAACGACCATCTTCTAAGATTTGTAATAACAAATTGAAGACATCGGGATGGGCTTTTTCAATTTCGTCAAATAGCACCACCGTATAGGGACGACGACGGACGGCTTCAGTTAATTGCCCTCCTTCTTCATAGCCAACAAATCCTGGGGGAGAACCGATTAATTTAGACACCGTATGTCGTTCCATATATTCCGACATATCTAAGCGAATCATCGCTTCTTCTGCCCCAAAGAAATAGGTGGCTAGGGCTTTAGTTAATTCGGTTTTTCCGACTCCCGTGGGGCCAGAAAAAATGAAACTGGCAATGGGGCGATCGGGATTTTTTAATCCCACCCGGGCGCGACGAATAGCACGAGAAACGGCCCCAACCGCTTCATTTTGACCAATTAAACGTTCATGTAAGATATCTTCCAATTTCAATAATTTTACCGATTCCGATTCGGTTAATTTATTGACATTAATACCTGTCCAAGCCGCTAAAATTTCGGCAATATCGTCTTCAGTTACAACTAAACCCGTACCCGCTATATTGGTTTTTTCAGTGGGGGTTTCCAGTCTATCTTTGATTTCCAATTCGCGATCGCGCAGTTCACTAGCTTGATCGAAATCTTGAAGTTTGACCGCCGTTTCTTTTTCGGCAATAACTTTAGTTAATTCCCGTTTTAATTCGCGTAATTCGGGGGGAACTTTAGAATTCATTACCCGAACTCGGGAACCTGCTTCATCAATTAAATCAATGGCTTTATCGGGTAAAAAGCGATCGCTAATATAACGATCGGATAGGGTCGCCGCCGCGTATAATGCCTGATCGGAAATCGTTAATTGATGGTGTTGTTCATAAGCTCGACGCAGCCCGAACAGAATTTCCACGGTTTCTTCCACTGTGGGTTCACCGACCATCACGGGTTGGAACCGCCGTTCCAGGGCCGCATCCCGTTCAATATATTTGCGGTATTCATCCAGGGTCGTCGCCCCTAAGCATTGCAACTCACCCCGGGCGAGGGCGGGTTTGAGCATATTGGAGGCGTCCATAGTCCCTTCAATGGAACCCGCACCCACAATGGTATGAATTTCATCAATCACTAAAATGATATTTCCGGCGGTACGAATTTCTTCGACAATGGTTTTTAGGCGTTCTTCAAATTCCCCCCGAAAACGAGTTCCAGCAATTAAAGTTCCCATGCTCAAGCTGATCACTTGTTTGTTTTCCAGGACATCGGGAACATCGTTATTAACAATGCGTTGGGCCAAGCCTTCGGCAATGGCAGTTTTTCCGACGCCAGGTTCACCCACCAACACGGGGTTATTTTTCGTGCGTCGTCCCAGAATTTGAATTACCCGCTCAATTTCCCGTTGGCGACCGATCATCGGGTCAAGTTTGCCTTCGGCGGCCAGTTGGGTGAGGTTTGTGCCAAATTCGTCCAGGGTGGCGGTTTTGGTGGACTTGCTGCGACCTCCTCCTCCCGGGGCGACGGTGGCTTCTTCCCCTAAAGCTCTAATTACTTCAGTCCGCACTTGAGAACGATCAACCCCCAGATTTTCTAGGACTTTTGATGCTACTCCTTCGTTATCTTGGAGTAATCCGAGTAAGATATGTTCGGGGCCGATATAGTTATTGCCCATTTGACGCGCTTCTTTCATCGCGGTTTCAAAGATGCGTTTGGCCCTGGGGGTAAAGGGAATTTCCACGGGGAGGAAACCCGACCCACGGCCAATAATTGCCTCAACTTCTTTTTGGACTTCCCGCAGGCTCAACCCTTGCGCCTTCAAGGTTTTGGCGGCGACACTGGTTCCCTCGCTCATCAAGCCCACAAGAATTTGTTCTGTTCCTACAAAGTTATGTCCCAGGCGTCGAGCTTCTTCCTGAGCTAACATCACCGCCTTAATTGCCTTATCCGAGAAGTATTCAAACATTTTTTCTGCTCACTCCCTTATGACGTTTATTTTTATGGAGTTGTCATCCCTGGTGGGGGGACGATGATAGGTTTTTATGTCCCGATGTAAATTTTTATTGAGATACTACAATCTAATGTAACGTTATTGGGCTCAATGTGTAGTGGGGACACCCGTAATTTTGATATGGGGTTGCAAATTGCCCCATTCCCCATTCCCCATTCCCCATTATTGCCCATTGCTCATTCCCTATTCCCCATTCCCTCTTATATCAGAATTAGAGGAAGAAGCAGAAATAAATAAATAGGGCAATAAAAACCCGATAATTGTGGCACAAAATGATAATAATGCTATAATAGAATCAGAGGAAAAACCCAAGCTAGAAATCCAAAGCGGTTTAATTTTCCTAACGGGGAATTGTGGATCTATACCCACTTCGACTTGATTAGTTTTTCCGACAAAACGCACCTGTAACCCGGAAGGAGATTCGGGTTGGATTTCAATAGATCTTAAGCGTTCAATTCCGGGTTGTCCTGAAATCAAGAAAAACTGATTCTGCTGAATTTCTAAGGATTTATCCGTCATTAAAATTTCTCCAGAAACTATCGTGGAACTGGGAAACTGATCTTTATTATCTCCCATAGTTTCACTTTGGGTAAATTTCACCTGTTTAACGTCTAAATTCCCTTGTATCCAGCGAGAAAAATTTTCGGGAGGAGGAAGGTTAATGGTTAAACGTGAGGGAGAATTTAGGGTTAATTCTCGTTGATCAGATTCGGGAATTAAGGTAAAATCAATGAAATTGGGATTATCAGGAGAAGACTTGATTCCCAACTCAGGAATACTAACTTGTTCTAAACTAATGTTAATCGGATTTTCACCTAATTTTAGTCCCAGATTTGCTAAGGGTTGATTGGTTATTGATACATCGGGATCTTGACAAATATCTATCGACAACTTACCCTGATTAAATGAATCAGAAGGTTTTTTGTTATTATAAGCATCATTTTTGAGAATATATTTAAGATCATCAGGTGTGTTTGGAACCAATTTTAAACAAAAAGAGAGTTGATTGACTTGAGAATCATATTTCAAAGATTGGACTTTTACCGGAAGAATATTTTGATTTTTTTCGGTTTTAAAAGGAATTAGTTGTAATTGAGTTAATTCAATATCACTCGGTTGATTTTCGTTAACAGAAGAAATTAATAACCGACTATTGGGACGATCTAAATTTAACGTAATTTCTGATTTTTGGTTGAATTTAGGTTCAGTTTTGCTGGTAAATTTACCGCGTAAGGTTAGGGTTTGTTGTCCGGTTAAATCAAAGGTTTTTAATCCTGAAATCGGGGTAATTAATCGTTGATTATCTGAGGAATTAACAATAAAACTCAATTCCTCAACTAGAAAATTTCCTTCAAAGATATATTCCCCATACGGATAAAAAATTGAACCCAAAATCCCAAGAGCAAACAATAGGAAAATCAAAGCCGCTAATTTATCCGGTTTTCTGAGAATATTTTTATCAAATTTCGACCATAATATTTTTGATAATTTCCATAGACTTAATAATATTTTCCCTAAAATCTTAATAATAAAACCAATCATTCGAGAAATAGCTGTAAAACCAAATAGAGTAATTTCCCCTAAAATCTTAACAGCTTTTCCTAAAAAATCAATAATATCTGATCCTATCTTTTTAAAGAATTTTTTAAATCTCCGACCAAAACTAGCCAATTTTCTCATTATTTTAACCAATTATTCTGATGTTCAAAATAATAACTATAAGCCCGGGTTTGATTTTCTCCTTTCGCCTGAACGTATAACTCATAACGTCCATTTGCAGGGGCATTTGCCGGATTCCAAGTATAAATAACTTCCCCTTGAATTGGGTTAGGGCGAGGACTTTGGCTACCTGGAATCACCTTTCCATTTTGTCGCACTTCCAAGTTAGTAAATATAACCCTTTCTGGGGAATAAATCACAAATTCATATTGAGGGGAAGGAGTTCCTAAAATCACCGGATAATAAACCCTTTCTGATTTTTGAGTAATATAGGCTAAAGCCCTAAGTTTATTCAGGGGAATTTTAGCCTTTTGTAGAATAGCCGTAGGTAAATTAAAAATAAAGTTAGACGCACTTGGTTTTAAATTAATTTCATCTAAGCGATAATTTCTAAAATAGGATTGAATCACCAGATTAGGAGTGCTATTATTAGGAGCGGGAATTTTTACTGTTAAGTTGTTGGGATAACTATTCAGACTCCGAGAAACTAAAGAGGTCAGTCGAAATGATAATGAAACATCCTGACCATCTTTTAGACCTTCACAACGGTTATTATCCCGGCGAATATAGGCGAGGGAGTCAGGATGTCCGTTTTGGCAAGCGATCGCACTCAAAGGAGTTATACTCAGAATAGTTAAGGTTAGAAAGGCAATTCTACGCATAATTTTTTTAGTGGCAATTTGGAATAATAATAACAGGTTTTTACTCGCTTTTACCGTCCTTTCTGTAGGGGCGAGGCGCGCCTCGCCCCTACGGATTTATCCCCCATTTGATTAACTGTTGTTGGACTAAATCAATCGGATAAGCAATACCAAACCCGCCAGTGGTGAAAATTTGATCAGGAACAGGAGGAATAGGAATGTTAGGATCAGTAGCAATATCCTGATCTGCAATCCCAACCATAATCCCAATCACCTCTTTTGTGGTTTCGTTAATCACAGGGCTGCCGGAAGTACCTGGAGCAACCACCGCACTAACAGTCACTTTATTAATACTATAATTCGTCACTTCTCCCCCAGAAGAAGTCCAAGGGCCAGCATTAATCGGATGACCAATCACAATAACTTTAGTAGTGCGACTGACTCGACCTGTACCCATTTTCAACGGTCGAATATCATCAGGAATTCCGGTAATTTTCAAAACCGCTAAATCCAGATTTGTGTCATTACTAATTTGTTCAACCGTCGCTGGAAAACGGGTGCGTCGAGTTGCTTCAATATTGCTGAAAAACTCAATTTCAATCTTGGGACTGGGTTTACCGCTTTGGTTAGCAATGACATGGCGGGTAGTCACCACCCAAATACTATTCCCCTCCCGTTTCACCACCCAACCCGTCCCCCTTGTCTGCCCCAGTGTCCCCGGAATATCATTAGCAATAATCAATACTGTAGCGCGTAACTCGTCCCGCAGGGGTTCCTGTTGTAAAGTGGGAACAAAGGGTAAATCACTTGCTGGCGGGGGGACATATTGGGGAGATTGTTGGGCGATGATGAGTCGTTGCGCTTCTTTTAAGCTATTTTGACAAGCGATCGCACTCAAAGGCGTTATACTCAGAATAGTTAAGGTTAAAAAAGCAATTTTACGCATAATTTTTTTAGTGGCAAATCTGGTGATCATAATAAGGGGGATTTAGGGGGATCTAATCTAGGATATAATCAGGTATTTTAGACTGAATTTAACACATAAAATGCCGTCCTCCTACGGATTTATCCCCCATTTAATTAACTGTTGTTGGACTAAATCAATCGGATAAGCAATACCAAACTCTCCGGTGGTGAAAACTTGATCAGGAGGGGGCGGGGTAGGGATGTTAGGATTAGTGGAAATATTCTCACCTGCAACCTGAACCATAATCGCAATCACCTCTTTTGTGGTTTCGTTAATCACAGGGCCACCGGAATTACCCGTAGCAACCACCGCACTAACAGTCACTTTATTAATACTATAATTCGTCACTTCTCCCCCAGAGGAATTCCAAGGGTCAGCATTAATCGGATGACCAATCACAATAATTTTAGTATTGCGACTGATTCGACCTGTACCCATTTTCAACGGTCGAATATCATCAGGAATTCCCGTAATTTTCAAAACCGCTAAATCCAGATTTGGGTCATTACTAATTTGTTCAACTGTCGCTGCAAAACGGGTGCGTCGGTTTTCTTCAATATCGCTGAAAAACTCAATTTCAATCTTGGGACTGGGTTTACCCCTATTGTCGGCAATAACATGGCGGTTAGTCATCACCCAAATAGTATTTCCCTCCCGTTTCACCACCCAACCCGTCCCCCTTGTCTGCCCCTGTGTCCCCGGAATATCATTAGCAATAATCAATACCGTAGCGCGTAACTCATCCCGCAGGGGTTCCTGTTGCAAAGTGGGAACAAAGGCTAAATCACTCGCAGGCGCCGGGACATATTGGGGAGACTGTTGGGCCAGGAGTCGTTGGGCTTCCTTTAAGTTATTCTGGGCGGCGACAAAATTGCCGTCAAGGGCAATAGATTTTTGATACTCCGCAATGGCTTCTGGCAGTTTCCCTTGTTGTTGTAGAGCATAGCCTAAAGAATTATGGGCTAAGGTATGGTTGCTGGCAGGAGTTGCTTTTTCATCAGGTAAACTTAAAGCTATCCGGTGATTAGTAATCGCTTCTTCTAGTTTCCCTTGGTTTCTAAGCGCATTGCCCAGACCAATGTAAGCAGAGGCATATTTGGGGTCGAGTTGAATCGCTTTTTGGTAATTAGTAATCGCTTCTTCTAATTTCCCTTGGTTTCTAAGCGCATTGCCCAGACCAATGTAACCAAGGGCAAATTTGGGGTCGAGTTGAATCGCTTTTTGGTAATTAGTAATCGCTTCATCTAATTTCCCTTGGTTTTTAAGCGCAACACCCAGATTGTAGTAAGCATTGGCAGATTTGGGGTCGAGTTGAATGGCTTTTTGGTAATTAGTAATTGCTTCGTCTAATTTCCCTTGTCTATAAAGCGTAACACCTAACCATAAATAAGATTCGGCATGACGGGGATTATTTTTAATAATTTGACGATAAATGGATTCCGCTTGGGTGTAGTTTTGTTGTCCAAAAGCATCCACCCCTTGCTTTAATAATTCCTCCACACTCTGCCCCAAACCAACAGGTGTGTAACTCAACACAGAAAAAATCAGAACCAGAGAAAGCAATTTCGACTTTCGCACCTTTCACCTCCGTAGGGTGCGGCTATCCCCGCGCACGCACCAAAACAATTAACACCCACAATCATATTGTAGCGCCGGGTTTTAATTTTTGTTGCAATAAGCTGTTAAGCATCAAGTTTTATTTAGTTTATCTCCTGTGGTGCGAGAATATATTAAAGTTCGCCGTGATTAACAAAATTAATTGATTCGTTATGAAAATGATTGGTTGAATTGGGGATGCGATCGCTTCATTTAAGACAATTCCAAAAAAATAGCGAATCTATGATAAAATAAAATCAGACCTAGTTTACTTATCTATTTTCTACATTTATGGAAATGGAAACCTTAAAACAACTCATGAAAGAAAGCATTCGAGAAGTTCTTAGAGAAGAACGTCTCTCGTTAATGCAAGTTTTAATTCCTGATGTCAGTGATCAAGAGATGAAAGAAATTAGTAAAAAATTTTATTCGCCTGAAAAATATGATGAACATGATTCTGTAGATATGACAAATTGGGTGAATAATGAAAATTAGTGCGATCGCATTCTTGAAAAAAATTATATAATAGATAATAAGCTAATTCAAAAGCACTTTATGAACGTTACTGATATTCGCAATCAAGTTAAACAATATGTTGATCAGCTATCTCCTGAAAAACTCAGGGTAGCTGCGGATTTTTTATCGTATTTAGCAGAACGAGAAAGTCAAGAAGCAACAGAAGAATTACTTAAAATTTCTGGGTTTAAAGAATCTTTTGAAAAAGGCAAGGAAGATGTTTTAGAAGATCGATTGATTTCTGTTGATAAACTCAAACGGAAATATTAATTTTATGTATGAAATTGTTATTAATTTTGATTGTGAAATACTGGTTATTTCGAGTATAATACTCAGATTTGGTTAACTGCGATCGCTTTCAGAAACCTGGTTTCTTAACAAATATTGATTTAATCCAATCAATCTTAATTAGAAACCCGGTTTCTTGAGCGTAATTTTGAAACCCTTAAGAGGGTTTGCAGACCCAACCCCTAGAATCATTTTTTTGTTGAATTAGGAGTTAATTCAAGCCCTGGAGAGGCAGCAGGACTAGGTTGATTGTATTTTTTTAACCAATCTTTCCCCACTTGAATTGTTAAGTCAGATTCTAAAAATCCCGTACTTTCGACGACAACCTTACCAAAACCCAGGGATTTTTGTAGCAATTCAGCGCTCTTAATATCCCCATCCTGAGCGACAATTTTAGTTTCTTCTAAGGGTTCTGTCCAAGGTTTAGAAATTTTTACGTTCCAAAAACCCCCATCATTTAAAGTACCAACTAATTTATCAATAGCCTCAGAACTATCATTACTATCTTGAATAGCAATTCTTAAATCTTTGGGATCAATATTCTCAAATTTCCAAACATCCTGACCAAAATCAAAATGTTGAGCTACTACATTTTCTAAGCGGGCTGCATCGGGTAACCAATAGCTGGCTCGGTATTCTTTCGGGTCACTAAATTCCCCCGGCACCATCAACATTTGTACATTTTCCCGTTTAATATTAGTGGCAAAATCAACCAAGGCAACTAATTCTTCTAAACTTAAATTAGTATCAATATGAGATTGAACAATTGACATAATTTGAGGCAATTTAGAAATGGTACTCACATTTAATGCTTGTTCCATGAACGCCCGAATCAGCATTTGTTGACGTTGTACCCGTCCGATATCGCCTAAAGCATCATAACGGAACCGTAAAAATTGTAAGGCTTTCGCTCCATTTAGGTGTTGTTCCCCTTGTTTTAAATTAATATAGAGATGCTGACTATCATCTTGATATTTCATATCTTTGGGGACGTAAATATTAACGCCTCCCATGGCATCAATTAATTTTTCTACCCCTTGGACATTCACTCGCACATAACGGTCTATTCCCACACCGCCTAATAATTCACTGGTGGCTTTTGCACTTAAGGCCGGGCCGCCATAATAATTGGCATCATTAATTTTAGTCATTCCCCGACCTTCTACATAGGTTCGAGTGTCACGGGGAATTGATAATACTTTTAACTGTTTATTAGCCGGATCAAAGCGGATTAATAGCATTGTATCCGATAACCCTTTAAAGGAATCCACCAAAGCATGGTATCCGACTTCCGGGTGGGAATCATCTTCTAAATCTGAGGTTAAAACCTTCACCCCCATCACCAGAATATTCACCGGGCGGGTTAATTCTGGCAGTCTCATGTTGGTAGTAGCCATTTGACCTTGAGAAAAAACCGCCGCTTCTTCGGGGGTTAATTTTTGCTGTAATAGGGGTGTTGTCGATAGAGACACGGCTAATAAAGCTCCGGCGGTGGCCGAAATCATGGCGACTCCAGCTAAACCTAAACCCAGTCCTAACCATCGTCCGGGACTAGATTGAGCTAATTTCCTGAGATTGGGTTTGGACGGGTTTGGCAATGGTTTTTGACTCTGATATCTTGGTGCTGACACGGACTTCCTCACACACTTAATAAATAATTTTTAGAGATAATACACTGATGGTAAAACCGGGGATTGTTTTAGAACCAACCTATTATGGCAGATGTTTGCCTAATCCTTGTTCAGCAATTTGGCTAATTCCAGGAAGCCATATAGGTTGACGTTTCCAGACTTTAATCATTAAGCCTAAACTGACAATAAAATAACTGGTTGTCAATAGACTACTGGTTAATAACATCGGCAAGGCGATCGATTCCGCACTATTGGCTCCAGTTTCTAACAATATCAGTGCTGTTAACCAACTGAACGCTAACACAATCACTAATCGACTGGCGGCTTGTTGTTGTTTTGTGCCTGACCGTCGATATAACGTCCACAATGCCGGGAAGAAACCCAATATCGGAATTAAATAAACAAACAACTGCAACCGTTCATGTTCAGGATTCTCATAGATGTGATTGGTTTTCATAGGAAAAAAATAAAGTAAGCACCGAAAACAGAAAATATTTTCTCAACCTCTAAAACCAGTAAACCCAATACCAGGATTCTGATACAATGGTGACAACTTGAGATGCAGGAGAACAGATTAACCCATGACCGCAACCCAGAAACCGATTGTTATTTCCCCCTCTATATTATCAGCAGATTTTAGTCGTCTTGGTGAAGAAATTCGGGCGGTGGATGAAGCTGGCGCCGATTGGATTCATGTTGATGTGATGGATGGTCGCTTCGTTCCCAATATTACCATTGGGCCATTAATTGTGGAAGCTATTCGTCCGGTAACAAAAAAACCTCTGGATGTCCACCTAATGATTGTGGAACCGGAAAAATATGTCGAAGGTTTTGCTAAAGCTGGCGCTGATATTATTTCGGTTCACGCCGAACACAATGCTTCTCCCCACTTACATCGAACCCTTGGCCAAATTCGAGAACTGGGTAAACAAGCGGGTGTGGTTTTGAATCCTTCTACTCCCTTAGAATTAATTGAATATGTCTTAGAGCTTTGTGACTTGGTGTTAATTATGAGTGTTAACCCTGGTTTTGGCGGACAGAAGTTTATCCCCGGAATTGTGCCGAAAATTCGCGCCTTACGTCAAATGTGCGACGAACGGGGTTTAAATCCTTGGATTGAAGTTGATGGCGGTCTGAAAGGGGATAATACTTGGCAAGTGTTGGAAGCCGGGGCTAACGCCATTGTTGCGGGTTCTGCGGTGTTCAATGCTCCTGATTATGCTAAAGCTATTGAAGGAATTCGCCATAGTAAACGCCCTACTCCTGAGTTAGCAACAGTCTAATATTCCATCATGAAATGTTGGCTACAGATTCCTCCCGTAGAGACGTTGAATGCAACGTCTCTACACCGTGGGTAGAGGGATAATCTGTAGCATCTATAATTGGATTTCATTAATCTGAGTTTGATCGGATTTTTCTATATTATTACCCCCCTTGATGATCGAGAGGGCTAATTTTATGTAAAAATTTAACAACTTACTCTTTTCTTCATCGCCTCCTGATGCTAAGATTCAATTCAGAAACTTGAATTTAGTAAAGTTAAACTTTATAAAAATAGGGTAAAAGCCATGGGGATTAAAACTGCTATTATTGCCGGCTTGTTTTCTTTAGTTCTTCCTGTATTTGTTCCCGTTGCTTTCGCAACATCGAATTCTGGTTCAGGAATCACAGAATCCTGGCAGGAAAACGGTAATTCCGGGGTAAACTCAAGCGTTACAGACGCAGAAACAGCCAGACGGGAACTGTTTTCTCAACCCTTTTATCAACCTGAAACTCAACCCCCTCGCCATCGGGAACGGGTATTATCCCAAGGCACTGAAGGCTCCCAAGTCACGGGGTTACAACAACGCTTAAAAGCCCATGGGTTCACCCCAGGTAAAATTGATAGTGTTTTTGGCCCTCGGACAACGGCATCGGTGCAGGCGTTTCAGCAGGCTAAAGGATTAGAAGTGACCGGGGTTGTAGACCGCGACACCTGGCAAGCTTTATCGGCGGAGCCTCAAGTTGCTAGTTCGGTTACAGTTAAAGAGGATACTGTTTTATCCAGAGGTTCCCGGGGAACGGACGTTCGTGTATTACAGGAACGTTTGGAGGCGAAAGGATATAATCCTGGCCGAATTGACGGGGTTTTGGGTTCTCGCACTCTTTCGGCGCTGCATGAATTTCAAATTGCTCAAGGCTTAGAAAGCAGTAATCAAGTTAATCAAACAACTTGGACAGCTTTAAATAGTGAATCGTCGCTTCCCGAAACTCCCACTCATTTAACAGAAGAAAATCCTAATTTGAATGAGGATGGAAGTACAGATTTAGGCAATAGTTCTGAAGAAAAGGTCTTCAATTTAGACGGGTTTACCAACTAAATATCATTCCCACCCCTAGAGACGTGCAAAGGCGCGTCTCTTTTTCTATTTTTATATCTTTCAAAATCGAGGGGAATCATGTCAATACTATTAGAAATTAAACGGGTAAAATCCACCGATTTAGGTTTATTAAACCAATTATATACAGAAATGGATGGAGAATTGCCTATGTCTCTATTGGAGGTTGAACAAATTTTTGAGCAAATTCAGCAAGTTCCCAACTACAATATTTATATTGCATGGCTAAACAATGAACCAGTCGGTACATTCAGCTTATTATTTATTCCCATGATTTTGCATCACAGCAAATCTGCGGTTATTGATGCCGTGATTGTCACTTGTGGTTATAGAAATCAAGGAATAGGTAAAGCCATGATGCACGAAGCCCTCAAACTCAGCCGCGAGGCGGGATGCTATAAAGCCATGCTTTCGTCTAATTTAAAACGGACTAACGCCCATCAATTCTATAAGTCTTTAGGGTTTAAACAGCAGGGTTGGAGTTTTAGTCTGGAACTGTAACCCAAAACTTGAAATTTTAGGGTAATTTATTAAAGGTATTTTCTCTGAACACACTTAACTCCGAACACGATGAATATTCTTGCTGATTTTCTATCTAAACCGACTCAAACTAATTCCCCTCAAGTTAAAAAAAGTGGCAGAGGAATCTATATTAAATCACCTCAAGAAATAGAAACTATGCGACAAGCTGCAAAAATTGTGGCTACGGTATTAAAAGAAATTTCCCAACGGGTTCAACCAGGGATGACTACGGCGGATTTAGATGCTTATGCAGAAAAACGGATTCGGGAAATGGGAGCAACCCCAAGTTTTAAAGGATATCATGGATTTCCGGCTTCTATTTGTGCTTCGATTAATAATGAAGTGGTTCATGGTATTCCTAACCGTCGCAAGGTGATTCGTACCGGGGATGTTTTAAAAGTTGATACCGGGGCTTATTATCAAGAATTTCATGGGGATTCTTGTATTACAATTGGGGTGGGTGAAGTTTCTCCAGAGGCAAAAAAATTAATTAAAGTGGCTGAAGAAGCCTTATATAAAGGCATTGAACAGGTCAAAGCGGGAGCTTATTTACTCGATATTGCTGGGGCGGTTCAAGACTATACAGAAGCCAATGGTTATAAAATCGTAGAAGAATTTACAGGTCATGGAGTGGGAAGAAATCTACACGAAGAACCCTCGGTTTTTAATGCTCGTACCCATTCTTTACCCAATGTTAAATTGAAAGCGGGAATGACTTTAGCCATTGAACCGATTCTGAATGCAGGTTCTCGATTTACTAAAATTTTATCTGATAAATGGACAGCCGTAACCATTGATAATGCCCTATCTGCTCAATTTGAACATACGGTTTTAGTCACCGAAACCGGCTATGAAATTTTAACAGATCGCTCTAGTATCAGTTAACAGTCATCAGTCATCAGTCATCAGTCATCAGTTATAGCAACCGCCAAGGCAGTTAAGACACCAGACGGATCTTGGAACCCAGACGGTAAAGTGTTTCCCCCTGTTCCGGTGTTCCCTGTTCTCGTTCGACAAGCTCACGACGCAGCCTGTTCCCTGCTATATCAGTTTGTTGATTGACTCTAGTAATTCTTAATTCTTAATTCTTAATTCCCCCAATGATTCGGATTCAAACAGTTAACTATTCTGAAATTTTTTGTTCCCAAATATCAACTAAATTTTTAATTACTACATCCCAACTATAATTACCGACGGATTTCATTCCTTGATTTCCGAGGGTTTTTCTTAATAGAGGATCTTCGATTAATTGCTTTAATTTGTGTGTAAAATCTTCTGGATCTTGAGGAGTATATAAAAATCCATTTTCCCCATCTATAACATTTTCAACTAACCCTCCCGCCCGGGGAGCTAATACGGGAATACCGGACGCAAAAGCCTCTAATACGGTTAATCCTCTCGATTCCCGTTCCGAGGTGGTAATATGAATATCACTATTAGCATAAACCGCCGGAACTTGGTCATAGGCTACCCGACCCAGGAAATAGACATGACGGGTAAATTTTGTTAAACCTGCGATGATTTCGTCCTGCATTTGTCCATCCCCAATAATAATAAAACCGACTTTTTCTAAATCAATTTTTTCTGCAACTTTTGCCATGGTTTTTAAAGTAAAATTCCAACCTTTATCGGGGGTTAGACGACCGACAAAAATCAATTTAGTTAAACGATCTAATTCGGGTAAATTATAATATTTTTTAAAAAAATCTTCTTCTTTTAAATTAGGGTTAAAGCGTTGGGCATCAAATCCGGCTAAATTCTCATAAACCGCATTATGAATTGACATTTGGGGGGCGAGTTGATAGGTGATTTTACTGGTAAATAAGGTGACATCATAGCCATTATAAATCCAAGCAAAAATCCTTCTAAAAATTTCTCTAATGATTTCTACCGCAAATTTAGGTAAGGGAATATAATCTTCAGCGTAGGATAAAAACCAAGTTCTAAAAAACGCAATACAGGGAATATTTGCTTTTTTAGCATAGTCTATTCCAGCCCGTCTAAAAAATCCAAAAAATAGCCTTTCTGGTTCATCAACATGAACTAAATCGGGCTGAAATTTTTCTAATTCTTTTAATAAAATAGAATAGGATTTAATAGAAGGGTTACGTTCAAAATCTAATCCTAAAAATGGCGTACTAGGTAAATTATAAACTCGCACACCTGGTAAAATATTGCCGCTATATTCTCGCCAATTGGGATAAACACTTTCAATGGTGCTATAGTCGGGACAAAAAAATAAAACCTCATGTCCCCATTGACTTAACTTCTGGAGTCGCATCATCGCACTAACCGTAACCCCATCAATCACGGGGAAAAAACCAGAGGAAATAATGGCAATTTTCATACTAAACTGTACCTTGATCGTAGTGAGTCCTTTAGGACTCTATGTAGTGAGTCCTTTAGGACTCTATATTAAGGTATGAGCAGTTTTTCTAATTTAGTCGATTTATTGCGCGATCGCGCTGAACATAAACCAGATCAACTCGCCTATCGGTTTTTAGCCGACGGAGAAACGAGTCAGCAAACCCTGACCTATCTACAGTTACATCAACAAGCTGTCCAAATTGCATCTTATTTACAATCATTTTTATCCCCAGGTGATCGGGTTTTAGTCGTTTATCCCTATAGTGCGGGATTAGAATTTATTGCGGCGTTTTTTGGCTGTTTATATGCGGGTGCGATCGCCGTTACCGATAACCCTCCAGTCTCCCCCCAAGCAATTGTTAAGCTACAAACCCGTTTAGAATCTTCTCAATGTCGGGCAATTTTAAGCACAAAAGCATTAATTGAACAGTTAAAAATACAATTTTCTGTGGAGAAAGAGGAGGAGACGCGCCGTGGCACGTCTCTACGGTGGGTGGCGACCGATGACCTTTTGGCTCAAAACCTCGCTATAGACTGGCAAGAACCGCCAATTAACGGGGATACCGTCGCTTTTTTACAATATACTTCCGGTTCCACCGGAACCCCAAAAGGGGTAATTGTTACCCATGGAAATGTTTTGCATAATTCGGCAATTATTTATAAGGCTTTTGGCCATCACAATAATAGTAAGGGGTTAATTTGGCTTCCCCTATTTCACGATATGGGATTAATTGGGGGAGTTGTTCAACCTTTATATGGATCATTTCCGGTTACTTTGATGTCCCCAGTTGCTTTAGTCCAAAAACCCTTTCGTTGGTTAGAAGCGATTTCTGAATATCAGGCTACCACCAGTGGCGGGCCAAATTTTGCCTATGATTTAGTCTGTAGGACAGCGACGCCTGAAAAGTTAGAACAGTTAGATTTAAGTTCCTGGGATGTGGCCTTTTCCGGGGCTGAACCTGTACGCTGGGACACCCTTAAACGGTTTGCAGAAATTTTTGGCCCCTGTGGGTTCAAACCGGAGGCGTTTTATCCCTGCTACGGAATGGCCGAAACTACCCTATTTATTTCCGGTGGACACAAACACCAAACCCCTAATATTCTCTGGGTTGATCCCGTCGCCCTAGAACACAATCAAGTCATCCAAACACAGGAAACATCACTGGCTAATAACCCACAGTCCAGAAAAACTCGATCGCTAGTCAGTTGTGGCTTCCCCTGGTTGGCAGATGAGGTGATGATTGTTGATCCGCAAGAGTTAACGCCCCGGGACGCGGATCAAGTGGGTGAAATCTTGGTATCGGGGAAAGGTGTGGGTTTGGGATATTGGGATAAACCCGAAGACACGGAAACCACCTTTCGGGTTTATGTCGAGGGACGGGGGCCCTATTTACGCACGGGAGATTTAGGATTTTTACAGGACGGGGAATTGTATATTACGGGACGGATCAAGGACATGATGATTTTGTGGGGAAGAAATCGTTATCCCCAGGAAATTGAAGCTACCCTAGATACCTGTCACCCGGCTATTCGTGCTGGACATAGTGCGGCGTTTTCGGTGGAAACGGAACTCGGAGAACAGTTAATTATTGCCGCAGAAATCGAACGGCGGTATTTACGAAACTTGAACGTTGAGGAAGTCGTCAATGCTATTCGTCAGGCGATCGCCGAACAGAATACCGTGGATGTCTTTGCAATTGTATTATTAAAAACCACAACTATTCCTAAAACCACCAGTGGTAAAATTCAACGTCGTGCTTGTCGGACTAAATTTTTAGAAGGGAGTTTAGATAGTGTTGGACAATGGAGATTAGATACAGAAACCAGTCAATTGTCAGAATTGGCAAATCGTTCTTAAAAGTTAACCATCGTAGGGTGTGTAAGCGATCAGCACCCGCACCATTACCACTTAAATTGATTATAAAACAACAACAATTATCAGTAAAAGTTAGATATTTGCTGAATCAAAAAACAGTGAATCTGTGGAAATAAACCTAAGCAAAAGCTGAAACCCTTTAAAAATGGTTAATAAAATTAACGAGAGTAATGAAGACTCCCTGTGTGTTTAAAACCTCTTTGTGTCTTTGTGTCTTTGTGGTTAAATATAGATAACAAAACATCACCCTAATTTTTTTACATGACTCAGCAATTCAACTCGTGGCAATGGACAACCTTAATTGAACTTTTAGAATATCGTGCATCCGAGCAACCTAATAAAATTGCCTATACTTTTTTAGTGGATGGGGAAAACGAAATTTTAACTTTAACCTATCAACAATTAAACCAACAAGCCAGAACAATTGCTGCTAAATTACAAGCTATTTGTCAACCTCAAGATCGAGTTTTATTACTATATCAACCGGGGTTAGATTATATTAGCGCATTTTTTGGATGTTTATATGCCGGAGTGATTGCCGTTCCCGCCTATCCCCCCAGACCCGATCGATCTTTGCCTCGTTTACAAGCGATTATTACTGATACAAATGCCACGGTTGCCTTAACCACTGAAGCCACATTATCGGGTTTACAGCGATTTTTTCCAACTATGTCTGATATTGCGCCGTTAAATTGGTTTGCAACAGATATCTTAGATCATGAAATTGGAAAGACTTGGCAACCTCCTATTATTAATAGTCAAACTCTTGCCTTTTTACAATATACTTCCGGTTCTACTGCTACCCCTAAAGGGGTAATGATTTCCCATCAAAATCTATTACATAATTTAACAGCAATTTATGATTGTTTTGGTCATTCCCCGGAAAGTACGGGGGTAATTTGGTTGCCTCCCTATCATGATATGGGATTAATTGGTGGGGTTTTAGAACCTTTATTCGGGGGATTTCCGGTGATTTTAATGTCGCCTTTAATGTTTGTTCAAAATCCCTTACGCTGGTTACAAACTATTTCCAAATATCGGGGAACAACCAGTGGAGGGCCGAATTTTGCTTATGATTTATGTGTAAGAAAAGTATTAAGAAATGGGGGGATAAATTCATCCCAAAAATTAGAAAATTTAGATTTAAGTAGTTGGGAAGTGGCATTTAATGGGGCTGAACCCATTTATCACGAAGTTATAGAAAAATTTATTCAAACTTTTGCCCCCTACGGATTTAGGCGAGAGGCTTTTTATCCCTGTTATGGTATGGCTGAAGCGACTTTAATTATTACGGGAGGTTTAAAAACAGCATCACCAATTTTTAAAACCGTTGATGGTATTGCTTTAGAAAATCATCAGATTGTAGAAGTTGATGAAGTGACTACTAATTTAACAGCCAATACCAAAATATTAGTCGGTTGCGGTCAGTGTTTATCAGATCAAAAGGTATTAGTTATTAATCCTGAAACCTTGAATATTTGTGAACCGGGAAAAGTCGGCGAAATTTGGGTTTCTGGGCCGAGTGTGGGACGGGGATATTGGAATAAACATCAGGAAACAGAAACTCTGTTTAACGCCTATTTAACAACGGGAGAAGGGCCATTTTTAAGGACAGAGGATTTGGGATTTTTAGATGATCAAGAACTATTTATTACCGGAAGAATTAAAGATATTATTATTATTAATGGTCGGAATCATTATCCCCAAGATATTGAATGGACAGTTGAACAAAGTCACCCCCTAATTAGACCCAGTGGAGTTGCGGGATTTTCTATTGATATCAAGGGGGAAGAACGGTTAGTCGTTGCAGTGGAAGTAGAACGTCAATATTGGCAACAAATCCGCACCTGGGATAATCATAACGGTTCTGCAAAAACCTCCCCTGAACAGGTGATTCTTCAGTCCATCCGTCGCTCCGTGTCTCAAAACCATGATTTACAGGTCTATAAAACGGTGTTACTAAAACCCGGAACTTTACCTAAAACCTCCAGTGGTAAAATTCAACGCCATGCCTGTCGTGCTAGTTTTATAGCGGGCAAATTGGGGGAATAGGGAATTACAAATTACGAATTACGAATTACGAATGGGGAATTGGTAAGTAAAACAGGATTCTGCTATCTTGGGATGCTAAAGTTTTAGGGTGATGGAGGAGTGATTCATGCAAGTGTTAAATGCGTCTATGAATGGGACAAAACCCCAACAACCATCGGTAACGGTGCATCATCCAGAATCATTGGTGAACGGCATTGAGTCTTTCGAGTCTGTCGCCACAATTGAGGGGTGGTTAGTCAGTCAACTCGCGGAACGGTTAGAGTTAGAAGCTTTAGAGATTGATTTAGAGGAGGATTTTACTAATTATGGCCTCAACTCTATTGAAGCAATTAACCTCTCTGGAGACTTGGAAACGATTTTGGGACGCCGACTTCCCCCCACCCTGTTATGGGATTATCCCAATATTTGTACTTTGGCTAAATATTTAGCCGATCACAACACCTTGGATATTACCCAATATCAAAACGGGATTTCCCCGAAAGATGCGGAACATCTTTTACAACATTTAGATCAATTGTCGGATACGGATGTCGATACGTTATTAAATATTTTATTATCAGAACAGGAAGAAATCAATGATTAGTTTATTACCTTCTGTTAGTCAGTTATCTTGTCAAGAAAAGCGATCGCTTCTCGCAGAATTACTGGAAAAAAAGGCCAAATCTGCCCCTCTGCCTGAAATTCCAGCCGAATATTATCAAATTGAATACTTTCCTGAATATCTACATCTGAAACAACAACAGCAAGAATTGGCAGATTTAGGATTAGGAAATCCCTTTTTTACACCCCAGGAGGGAATTGCCAATGATCGGGCTAGAATTCGCGGTCAAGACTATATTAATTATGCCACCTATAATTATTTAGGAATGTGTGGTGATCCGATTATTTCTCAGTTTGTAAAAGAGGCAATTGATCGCTATGGAACCTCAGCCTGTGCCAGTCGTTTATTATCGGGTGAAAAGGTAATTCACCAAGAATTAGAACGGGCGATCGCTGATTTTGTTGGAGTTGAAGATAGTATTGTTTTTGTCGGGGGTCATGCCACTAATGTTACTACCGTGGGGCATTTATTCGGACAGCATGATCTGATTTTACATGATGCCCTAAGTCATAATAGTTTATTGCAAGGAGCTTTATTATCTGGGGCTACGGCGATCGCCTTTCCCCATAATAATTGGCAAGCTTTAGATCAAATATTACGAGAACGGCGCCCTCGTTATCAACGGGTTTTAATTATTGTCGAAGGGGTCTATAGTACCGATGGAGATATTCCCAATTTACCCGAATTTATTCAGATTAAAAAACATCATAAAGCCTTTTTAATGGTGGATGAAGCCCACTCTATAGGGGTATTAGGAAAACACGGTCGGGGAATTGGAGAACATTTTGGAATTAATCCCCATGATGTAGATTTATGGATGGGAACTTTAAGCAAATCCTTTGCCAGTTGTGGAGGATATATTGCCGGATCTAAATCATTAGTTGAATATCTGAAATATACCGCCCCCGGATTTGTTTTTAGTGTGGGAATTTCTCCCCCTAGTGCGGCTTCCGTGATTGCGGCGATTCAGGTTTTAAAAAATGAACCTCAACGGGTAGAACTATTACATCAAAGAGCTAAATTATTTTTAACTTTAGCTAAAGATCAAGGCTTAAATACCGGGTTAAGTCAAGATTCTCCCGTGATTCCTATTATTGTTGGAGATTCTTGGAAATCAGTACAACTCTCTCAAAATTTGTTCAAGCGGGGAATTAATGTACCTTTTATGTTTTATCCCTCCGTACCTAAAAACGCGGCGCGTTTGCGATTTTTTATTACTTGTAACCACATGGAAGAACAAATTCGTTATACTGTAGATACTCTTGCTGAAGAAGTGGCAAAATTGTCGGAAAATCCATGATTTTCGGGAATTTTGTGAACTTAGATGTTTATCTTTTACAGGGTTAATGATAATGCGTGTTCTTTTAATTTATCCCATTTTTCCCCAAAGTTTCTGGTCATTTGAAAAAGCCCTTGCCTTAGTCAACCGAAAAGCCTTACTTCCACCCCTAGGTTTAATTACGGTAGCGGCTATTTTACCCCAAAAATGGGAGTTTAAATTAGTAGACCGTAATGTTCGAGAGATCACTGAAGCGGAATGGGATTGGGCAGAATTGGTGATGGTTTCGGCCATGATTGTCCAAAAAGATGATTTTTTGGAGCAAATTCGCGAGGCGAAACGACGGGGCAAAAAAGTGGCTGTAGGCGGCCCCTATCCCACCTCCACACCCGAATCGGCAGAAATTGCCGGGGCGGATTATTTAGTTTTAGATGAAGGAGAAATTACTTTACCGTTATTAGTAGAAGCGATTGAAAGAGGGGATGAAAAAGGGGTTTTTCGCATAGAAGGAGACAAACCCGATGTTACGACATCTCCTATCCCTCGCTTTGATTTATTGGAGAAAGAAGCATACGATATGATTTCTTTGCAATACTCCCGCGGCTGTCCGTTTCAGTGTGAGTTTTGCGATATTATTGTATTATATGGACGGAAATCTCGAACTAAAACTCCGGCTCAACTTTTAGCAGAATTGGATCGGTTAAAAGAGTTAAATTTTAGTCAGGGTGTTTTCTTAGTGGATGATAATTTTATCGGCAATAAACGCAACGTTAAGTTATTGCTGCATGAATTAAAAGTTTGGATGAAGGATAATAATTATCCTTTCCGTTTAACCACGGAGGCTTCCATTGATTTAGCCCAGGATCAAGAATTAATGGATTTGATGGTTGAGTGTAATTTTCGGGCTGTCTTTTTGGGAATTGAAACTCCCGATGAAGATAGCTTAAATTTAACTAAAAAATTCCAAAATACTCGCGGATCTTTGAGTGATTCCGTGGAAAAAATTATCCGATCTGGGTTACGGGTGATGGCGGGATTTATTATTGGTTTTGATGGGGAAGAAACCGGGGCGGGCGATCGAATTGTCCGGTTTGTGGAAAAAACCACCATTCCCATTGCTATGTTTAGTATGTTGCAGGTTTTACCTAATACCGCCCTTTGGCATCGTTTAGAAAAAGAAGGACGATTAATTAAGGAAACTGGGAATGCGAATCAAACTACCTTAATGAATTTTCTGCCCACTCGACCAATTGAAGAAATCGCCCTAGAATATGTCAATGGATTTTATGAATTATACGATCCACAACGATATTTAGATCGCACTTACCGTCATTTTATGATGATTGGAGAGCCAAAAACTAATTCCATTGGACGGAAATTAGTGGATATGAAAACGATGCGGGCGCTATTGATTTTATGTTGGTATCAAGGGATTGTGCGGGAAACTCGTTCGACGTTTTGGCGATATTTATGGAATATTTTACGACACAAACCCAGGGTTTTAGATCATTATTTAGTGGTTTGTGGACAGGTAGAACATTTCTATGAATACCGCCAAATTGTTAAGGATCAAATTGAACAGCAACTCAAAGAACAACAAGTAGAAAGTCTACGTCAACTATCAAGTGTGACGCCATAACTGAGAAACTCAATCTTTTGAGAAAACGGGTTTCTGAAGCTCAAGTCTAGGTTTTATTTCCTAGATCAAATTCAGAAGCTCAGTTAATTTGGTTGTATGAGTTAGCCCGGTTGCGGGATATTATTCTCAATTGATGTACATTTTTTCCCTATCCTATGGGAAAATTAAATCAATTGTTGAATTTGTTAAACTTCCACTGAGAAAAAACAGTGTCTCCGACTTATCCACAAAAACATCGGAATTCTAGGGTTGCTCAAACACGACGTCAGTTTTTGCAAACTTCCGTTACTGCGATGGTAGCATCGTCCCTATCAAGCTGTGGTTGGACATTAGCTGAGGTCAAAACCACCCCGAACACTCAGATTTCCTCCGATACTCTGTACATTTACACTTGGTCTGGCTACACGGATCAAGATTTGTTAGATCATTTTAGAGAGGAAACTGGGTTAAAAGTTGTGGCGGATGTCTTCGATTCTAATGAAGCCATGTTAGCCCGACTCCAAGCCGGAGGAGCAAGTGCTTATAGTGTCATCTATCCTTCGGGATATATGGTGGAGAAAATGATTCAAATAGGTCTATTGGCTGAAGTTGATCACTCTTTATTAGTCGGATTAGAGGATTTATTTCCGCAATTTAAAAACCCGATTTATGATCCCGGCGGTCTTCATAGTGTTCCAATTAGTTGGGGAACAACGGGGTTAATTTATAACCCGAATAAATTAGAAACTCCCCCGAAAGATTGGAGTTATCTCTGGGAAAATAAAGATAAATTGTCAAAGCGAATTACGTTACTTAATGATGTGCGGGAAGTCATGGGAGCCTCATTAAGAATGTTAGGTTATTCCTATAATTCTACTGACCCCAATCAAATTAGACAAGCCTATGAAAAATTAGTGGAATTACGGCCGACGATCGCTTCTTTTACCACGGATTCTTGGCGACCACAAATGATTGTCGGGGACTTATCAATTGCTATGTGTTATTCCTCCGATGCAGCAGAAATTAAGGAGGAAAATGAGGATTTAAGATATATTACTCCCTATAGTGGATCATCTTTATGGATTGATACTATGGTAATTCCTAAAAGTGCTCCTAACCCCGAAGGAGCCTATAAATGGATTAATTTTATGTTGCGACCGGATATAGCCGCAACCTTAGTTAAACGCTTGAAATTTGCCACGCCTTCGAGATTAGCTTATGAAAAATTACCCGATGTTTTGAGAAATGATCCGACTTTATTTCCTCCAGAATCAATCCTAGCTCGCAGTGAAATGATTCATGATTTGGGTAAAGCTAATGAAATTTATGAACGGTATTGGACACAGCTAACCAGTTAATTGTTAACTGCTAAACCTTAACCAATCTATAGTAATTGTTAAGGTAATTAGAATATTCAACCCGGGTCAAACTCTCAGAAAAAAGCAATTTTTTCCCCCATTACCCATTACCCATTCCCTGATCTATGACTATTTCAACAAAAACTCCAACGACTTCTTCTCCACCCCCAATCAAAAAAGGCTGGCGACAACTCGGTTCTCAATTAATTGGCCCCTTGGCATTATTGGGGCCGTCGGGTTTATGGTTATTACTCTTATTAATCCTGCCAACTTTATTGATTTTTCAACTCAGTTTAGTTAAGGATATTCGCCCTGGGGATTTGGTAATTCCCAATGGCATTTATAATTATTTAAGAGTATTTGAACCGATTAATTTATTAGTGATTTGGCGATCGCTCTTTTATGCTTTTGGCACAACCACAATTTGTTTAGTCCTAGGATTTCCCGTCGCCTATTGGATTGCTCAATTAGCCCCGAAACAGTGGCGAAATATAATACTATTAGCCTTTATTTTACCCCTGTGGACATCTTCTTTATTAAGAACCTACGCTTGGATTACCATATTAAGACCAACCGGAGTATTAAACTCCGTTTTAGGATTAATTGGATTACCCGCCTTAGAACTATTAAATCGAACTCCGGCGGTTTTAATTGGCATGGCCTATAGTTATTTACCCTATATGGTAACAGTTTTGTATGCGTCTTTAGAAAAATTAGATCGGCGATTATTAGAAGCCTCCGCCGACCTAGGAGCGCGACCTGTAGAAACATTTTGGAAAGTCACCGTCCCCCAAACCTTGCCCGGAATTGCCGCCGGATCTCTGCTAGTTTTTATTAGTTCAATGGGAGATTTTGTCGATCCCGAACTATTAGGAGGAGCCTCAAGTATGACGGTTTCTCGATTAATTTATAACCAATTTTTAGGATCAACTCAAAATTGGGGCTTTGGTTCAGCCTTGAGTATGGTATTAATTTTTGGGGTGAGTATTGCGATCGCACTTTTAATTAAATATGGAGATCCTAAACCGTCTCGTTAATTAAAATAAATTAGGAAAAATTTATGGAAGAAATCCAACAACAACCAGAGGAGATCCTTGATATGGCTGCTAAACCAAAGTTTAGAATTTCTTGGCAGGTAGTTTTTGTCTGTTTGATGTTTTTTTATATGTACCTGCCGATTTTTGTATTAACATTTTTTAGTTTTAATAAATCTCGATATAGTGCGGGCTGGGAAGGATTTACATTAGAATGGTATGTCAAATTATTCCAAGATACCAGAATTTTAACCGCTTTAAATAATAGTTTAATCGTGGGAATTTGTGCCGTAGGAATTGCCGCGATTATTGGTACATTAATGGCCGTAGGATTAGCCCGTTATCATTTCCCAGGAAAAGGATTATATCAAGGAGCGTCCTATTTACCATTAATTATTCCTGATATCGCTATGGCGGTGGCAACCCTAGTATTTTTAGCCGCCGTTGCCATTCCCCTCAGTTTATGGACAATTGTATGCGCCCATGTTGTCTTTTGTTTAGCCTACGTTGCCTTAGTTGTTTCCACCCGTTTAGCCGATTTAGATCCCCATTTAGAAGAAGCCGCCTTAGACTTAGGAGCAACACCCATAGAGGCTTTTTTGCAAGTCTTATTACCTCAATTAATGCCTGGGATTATATCAGGTTGTTTACTAGCTTTTGTGTTAAGTATGGATGATTTTTTAATCGCCAGTTTCACCGCCGGAAGTGGGGCAAATACCTTACCAATGGAAATATTTAGTCGAATTAGAACCGGAGTCAAACCCGATATTAATGCCTTGAGCGTCATCCTAATTTTAGCCTCTGGATTCCTTGCCTTATTTGGGGAATATTTACGCATTCAAGGAGAAGGAAAACGCCTAAAAAACTAAACGTAGTAAGCCCTTCAGGGCTTAGTCTTTAGTATATTAAAAACACCATCGCCAGTTTTTTAAGAACTTTAATCAGTCTAACCCATCCGGTGAAATTAAACGGTAACTTTCTTAGGTCTACCTCCTTTTTTTCCATTGTTTCGAGATGCTTCAGATTTAGCTTTTGAGGTAGCTTGACCTCCTTTTCTTCCAAGTTCAGCCATCCAAGATTTTGTTCCAAAAATTCCCATCACTAACTCAGGAATTCCAAAATCTACATCTAAACTATCCCAATGAATACTTTCACCCGATGGCGGTATCCAAACATCGGCTAATTGTTCTGGTGTCGCATCCGCTAAACCTTGGGCAAGTCGAGGCGGAAAGCTAAAAATACTGCCATTTTTTAAGTGAATTACTATTAAATCTTGATCTTGATTATATTTTACAGAAATAGCCCTGGGTTCCGTTGTTTCTGCCTCTTGCCAAGCTTGTTTAGCTTTAGCAATTTCTTCTAAAAACCTATTCTTTGTTAATTTTGTGAATTGCATTGCATATAAGTTTCAAGTTCAGATTGTTTGGCTTCTGCTATGCAGCAAGGAAAATCATCTTTATTATTAGGAGCATTGAAAACTTCAATCGCGTATTTGTAATTGTTTGTTTCAGTTTTAATTCCTAATTCTAGCTGTTCCAAAGTCTGAGCAAAGGCTCCATACTCTTGATAATAGACTTGCTGTGAGCGGTAACAAATACTTAGATTTTGCTTGGCTTCAACCTCTTTAGCTTTATGAATTTGGTCAATTATTACAGGGAGAGCTATTCCAGAGAGGATACTTATTATTATAATAACTACTAAAAGTTCAATTAACGTAAATCCAAGAGATAAGTTTTTTTTAAAATTTACATATATAGTCATAGTTTTTATGTTATGAAATAAGCCCATAATTAATGAATATAAAATTATAAGTTTGTTTTTTAAACAAGGATTAATTTATAGAAACACAAATAACCAGCATATTATTTGGGGGCTACAAAATTTTAAATAAATTGGATAAATCTAACTTAAATATTAGATTTGTCCAATTTATAGACATTTTTGCTATTTACATAGCTATACAAAATTAGGTAAATGAATTAGGTTAGAGATGAAAATTTTACCACCAAGACCAATAATCATCCCAACATTCACCTACTTTAGAAGTATTTACGTTAATCCGTCGAAAATAAGCTCCTATTTTGGGATGTTTTGAATCACATAAGCCCGTGCCAGCACCACAAGGTATTAAACGATATCTACAGTAGTTACCTTCATCATTTTTTGTTACATCACTTAACTTGTAAGAATTCCAACCACGCCGTGCTGAAGCTGGTTTTGCCGTTATGACTATTCCTATGGTGAATATAGTCGCTAAGATGGTGAGTTTTGCAAATTTTCTATTGAACATAAATAGATATTCCCTCAATTATTTTTTTAACGTACAGAGTATGTACAAAACATTGCCTTTTTCTCTGATATTGAGTGATATTTCATATCTTAGTACGTCTTTGTACTAACTATAAATCAACTTACATCAGATTAAAACTGATATTAATCAGGATTTATGCTAGGATTTAATCAGGAATTTTAGGATTTTTACAATTATGGTAAAAATTGACGAACAGTTCAACTATGCTGCCCTACAGTGGGATTTGGAAGCACTTTATACTGATTTGGCTTCAGCTAAGGGAAAAAGACTAACCCCAATGGAAAAGTTGCATTTACGCGGGTTGTTGTGTGGATATAGCCCGGCGGAAATTGCAGAAAAATTGAGAAAAAACGTTAAGGGTGTAGAAACAGATTTATGTGCTACTTTATACCGCTATGTCAAGAATTTAGTTAACAAGATGGAAGAGCGAATTGAAAATTGGCGTAAGATTACTGAATATTTAGAAGAAGCAGGCTATAAAATAGAATCATTTTCCCAAACTCAAGCTCCAGAAAATTTAGAAAAATTTAACGTAACAAATATTACATTTCAACATAATCAAATTACTATAGATGTGTTTCTAAAAATTAATATCCCAATGGCTGAAAAATCATCACTAAAAACCGAAGATATAGTTGAAGAAATTATTGCTGAAGAAACTATTATAAATGGATTTAACCCCTAAGTTAAATAAAACAAAATTTTCGTTTAAAGTAAGCCTCAATCACAATGAGACTTACTCTAAAAAGATTAAAGAAAGTTAAAGATTGAAGTATTTAGAAACAGGATGATAGGTAATAAACGCCGTTGTAGACTGTTCTGGATAAATTTGTTCACTTTCATCCATATACATATTAATTCGGTCAGTTTGTAATAACTCAACCTGCTTATATTGGTCTTGAATATTCGGACAAGCCGGATATCCAAAACTATAACGAGAACCCCGATGACGTTGGGCTAAAACATCCCGCACATTATCCGGTTCTTCACTTCCAAATCCCAACTCCCGACGAATTTTTGCATGAGTCCATTCTGCCAACGCTTCGGCGGTTTGTACCGCCATTCCATGGAAATACAAATAATTCTTATAGTCATTTTCAGCAAACAGTTTTTGCGCGTATTCCGTAGCAATTTCCCCAACAGTTACCGCCTGCATCGGGAAAACATCAATTTTGCCACTTTCTTTAGAGGCAAAAAAGTCCGCAATACACAAGCGTTTTCCTGATTTTTGTCGAGGAAAGTCAAACCGGGCAACCTGTTTTTGATGATTTTCTGGGTCAAAAATTAATAGCGAATTCCCCTCCGATTGACAGGGGAAATATCCATAAATCACCGTAGGATGTAATAAATTTTCCGCTAAAATCTTAGCCTTCCATTCCGTTAAAACTGGATAGACTTTTTCAGCTAAAAATTGATTATATTCTTCCTTTGATTGTTCCCTGGGTTTGCGAAATTGCCATTGACCTACAACTAACGCTTGTACATCTAAATACCACCAAATATCCTCTATAGGAATATCTTGCGGTTGTAAAATTTTCGTTCCCCAAAAAGGAGGGGTGGGACGTTCAATATTAACATCAACAGCTTCAGAAGGTCGGGTATCAATCACAATTTCTTCAGGATTTTCTGAAGCATTTTTAACTGTTTCCGACTTAACTTTAATTTTCTTGACTTCTGCATATTCCCCTAAAAATCCCTGGGAATCATCCCATTTTTGGGCTGTTTTCGCAGGCATTAATTTATCCATGAAATTCAAGTCAGAAAAAGCATCTTTGCCATAAATAACTTGACCTTGATAGACATTTTGACAATCTTCATAGACAAATTTTGGAGTTAAAGCCGCCCCACCTAAAATTACCGGAACTGTAATACCTTCTTTATTGAATGCTTCCAAATTTTCCTTCATAAAAGCAGTGGATTTAACTAATAATCCACTCATGGCAATACAGTCCGCGCCATGTTCTTTGTAAGCATTGATAATATTTTCCACGGGTTGTTTAATCCCTAAATTAAGCACCCGATAGCCGTTATTAGATAAAATAATATCGACTAAATTTTTACCAATATCATGCACATCCCCTTTAACGGTAGCAATTAAAAACATTCCTTTGCCATTATTCCCCGTTTCTGACTTCTCCATATACGGTTCCAAATAGGCAACGGCGGCTTTCATAGTTTGGGCTGATTGTAATACAAAAGGTAACTGCATTTGTCCAGACCCGAACAATTCTCCCACCACTTTCATCCCATCCAAAAGAATATTATTAATAATCTCTAGGGGAGGATATTGTTTTAAACCTGCGGCTAAAGCATCATCTAATCCAATTCTTTCTCCATCAATAATATGACGTTTTAAACGTTCTTCTATCGGAAGGTTAATATCTCCAGAACGATCTCGTTTTGTGGTTTTACCCTGAAATAAATTGGTCAGTTCTCCTAATGGGTCATAAACACAAACATCCCCATCAAATCCTCGCTGGTCATAAATTAATTTGCGACAAACTTCTTGATGTTCGGGGTCAATTTTTGCCAAGGGTAAAATCTTATTGGCGCTAACAATAGCCGCATCTAACCCCACTTGCATAGCTTCATGCAGAAACACCGAATTTAAGACTTGCCGCGCCACCGGATTTAAACCAAAGGAAATATTAGAAACCCCTAAAACAATATGACATCCGGGCAATTCTTGACGAATTTGACGAATAGAATCTATCGTGGCTTTGCCATTATTTCGGTCTTCTTCAATACCCGTAGAAATCGGTAATGCTAAGGGGTCAAAAAAGATTTCATAAGCAGGAATACCATAATTAACGGCCGCATTATAAGCCCGTTGAGCAATTTCAAATTTCTTCTCGGCGGTTCTTCCCATTCCTTCCTCATCGATGGTTCCCACCACAATAGCAGCACCATATTTTTTAGCAATTTCTAACACTTTATAAAAGCGTTCTTCCCCATCTTCATAGTTAGTAGAATTGAGTAAACATTTTCCCCCAGATACCTTTAACCCCGCTTCCATTTTTTGCCATTCTGTCGAGTCTAACATCAAGGGTAAATTAACATTAGTCACAACGCGAGAGACTAATTCTTTCATATCTCTTACGCCATCTCGCCCAACATAATCGACGTTAACATCTAAAATTTGCGCCCCTTCTTTTATCTGAGATTTTGCTAAGGAAACTAACCCATCCCAGTCTTCTAAATTAAGTAAATCTCGGCATTTTTTAGACCCACTAGCATTGAGACGTTCACCAATAATTAAAAACGAGTTTTCTTGTTCATAACTTTGGGGACTATAAATTGAAGCCGCCGAGGGAATAAATTGCGGTTCCCGTTGTTTGGGTTTCAGGGTTTGAGAAATTTCAGATAATGCTTGAATATGCTCATAACGGGTTCCACAACAGCCGCCAATCACCTGAACTCCCAAATCTTCAACGAAGTGCATTAACGCCATTTTTAGTTCAAGTGGCGTAAGTTTATAATGGGCTTTTCCACCAACATTTTCCGGTAAACCAGCATTAGGAATACAGGAAACAATAAACGGGGAATTTTCCGATAAATAACGAATATGTTCTTTCATTAAATCGGGGCCAGTGGCACAATTCAAACCTAAAATATCAATTTTATAGGGGGCTAAAATTGTTAACGCCGCGCTCATTTCTGACCCGACTAACATGGTTCCAAAGGCTTCCATTGTGACGGAAACCATAATCGGACGACGTTCTCCTTTTTTAGTAAAAACGTCTTCAATTCCGTTTAATGCGGCTTTAATTTGCAGCACATCTTGGCAAGTTTCAACGATGAATAAATCCACACCTCCATCAAATAATCCTTCCGCTTGTTCTGCAAAGGCTTGATGTAAGGTGTCAAAATCAATATGTCCGAGGGTAGGTAATTTTGTTCCTGGCCCAATTGAACCCGCAACAAATCGGGGTTTTTCTGGTGTAGAATATTCTGCTGTTAAACCTTTAGCTAATTCGGCGGCGGTTTTGTTTAAATCATAAGCTTTATCAGCTAAATCATATTCAGCTAAAACAATAGAAGTGGCGCCAAAAGTATCGGTTTCAATAACATCTGCACCCGCTTCTAAAAAGCCTCGATGAACATTAGCAACGGCTTCGGGTTTGGTATATATTAAATATTCATTACAACCTTCGTAGTCTTTCCCGCCAAAGTCTTCGGCGGTGAGATTTTGGGTTTGTAGGTTAGTTCCCATTCCCCCATCAAACACGATAACGGGACGTTCAGGACTATGCAGACGGTCTAAAAATGCGCTTTTCATAGAAGGTTAATCATAGGGAGAAAGGGTGATTTTACAATTTTACACGAAGAAACCAGGTTCGGTGGTAAGAGGATATTTTGGGTTGTCCTATTGATTTAGGGACAATAGCTTATAAGTACCTAAACAAAATTAATTACACATCCTCTACCCTGTTCCCTCCCCCCTAGCCCCCCGTGCACGGGGGGTTTCGGGGGGGCTGTTTCGGTGTTCCCTCTCTCAACTAGGTAATTTATTTTGTACAACTACTTATTGTATGAATTTCTCTGTCATTTAACCGTTTAAACGCCAAGCAATTAAAGGTTCGACTTTTCCTTTCACAAAAATTGGGTCACAAGGTTGAACATTTAGTTTACAATTTAAGGCTTGATAAATGGGATCAGAAATAGTAATTTGTCCAGCCGGAGTAATTCCTTCCAAACGTTTACCCGTATTCACCACATCTCCAATAACAGTGTAAGTTCTAACTTTTTTTCCGCCAAATAATCCTTCAATTACTTCCCCACAGTGAATACTACAACCTGCTCCTAAGCCATAGGGATTGAGGACATTTTTAGCTGCTTCTTGCATCGCTTGAGCCGCTTGAATCCCCTGTTGTGGGGTGGCATATATCGCCATAATTTCATCCCCAGCTAGGGTAATTTTTAAGGGATGATATTGTGAAGATTCCGGTTCTACAGTTTGATAATAATGGTTTAAAACTTGGGCGGCAATATCGGGTTGTGTTTGTTCACACCATTGTGTAAAACCTCGAATATCCATAAATAAAATAGTGCGATCGCATTTTTGAAATGCCAAAGCTTCAGGATTATTTAAAGCCATTTCCACCATATAACTTCCCATCCCCCATTCTGCCATATTTCCTAATAGTCTTGCGGTCTGTTGGAGTTGATTTCGCTGTTGTGAGAGTTGAAACGCTTGTAAACCTAAAAGTAACCCAATTAAAATCAGACTTAACGTTAAAAATGAGTGGGTTTTACTTTGAAGAAAATGCAGAAAACTTCTTCCATATAATGTATTAGACTCTTTGGAAATTTCAACCACAATATAAAAAGCAATAATCATTAAAGTTCTGGTGATACTTTCCAGAGGAAAAAATAACCAATCAGCATTTAATTTCCCATGAAATCTTAATCCCTGGAGAGTAGCAATGATCAAAGAAAATATTAAGAATACTAAATGAATAGGTTCTTTAAAAAACATTACTCCATCAATGGGTAAATCCATTGCTGCGTACAAACCAACGCCGACCAAATTTCCCCAAAATCTATTGGAATTGGGACGAGAAAGCACCCATGCTTGGACTAACATGGCTACAACTAATAAATATTCTGTGGGGTTAGTAAAATATTCAATCCAACTTTTAGAAATAATAGTAGAGAGACTTTTTAAAATCAAAAAATAACCACTGTTGCTCAAAAGCTCACCCCAGAAAGCACTCCAGCGATTTCCTGTAAATCGAGATTCTAAAATGGGTCTGAAAGAATTAGATAATGTATACATGAATTCATCGTTTAATGCTAATATTATTTTTGAGATTTATTGTTTTACACAGACTGCCGTATACTAATTGTTTTTACGTCAGCTTTATTCACATCAATAATTTATTTTTTATAGACTGTGAATAGGGATTTTTTAAATTCTCAGCACCCAAACCCTAAGTAGTTATATTAGAAAATCACACTTTGTATCATAACATACTTTATGATGCGAAGTATTAGTCATTAATTTCTGAATTCAATTCCGCTTGAGTCCTATCTCAATTAAGTTGAATGTTATCTAAACTTGAGGATAAATCTAAAAAGTGACAATCCAGTGACAATCCAGTAATCCAGTGACGATACCAGTGTTTGAGGAGGGAGGCTACCTTCCCCGTAGCAGTCGGTAGCCCAGAATTATTCAAGAAACCTTGACATTTCCTTGATAAGTTCAGAAATTTCTGTAACAATAAATACATTAAGACACCAGACGGATCTTAAAACCCAGACGGTGAAGTATTTCCCCCTGTTCCCTCCCCCCCTAGCCCCCCGTGCACGGGCGGGGGCTGTTCCCTGCTATAACAGACTTGATACTCCGACTCAAAAATTCAGGGTCTTTTGTAGCACCTAAACTTTTTTAAAAAGGAGTGTTTATTATGAAAACTCAATGGGAAATTTATCGCAAATTAGAATTAATTCCTGATACGGTTTTATTTCCTTCAAATGAACAGGGAATATCGGGATTTTATCAAGGTAAAATATGGCATTGTTGGGTAATTTTTTGTGCCAAAAATTTATCAGAGCAACAAACACTTAACCATATCGAGGACTGTTTTAAACTCGATTTTTCCGATCCTAATTCAACAAAAAGATTTCATTTATTCCGAACCCTTTGGCTGATTTTAAATCAACCCATTCAATTCTCTAATCTCTCAACAAAATCAGAACCTTATGTTTGGAAAAGTTCTAATTTGTTAGGTTCCGCCCAATGGCATATTTATGATCCCAAAAGTGGTCTAACCTATGATTTACACTCGGAGGAAGATGTTTTAAGTTGGCTGGAAAAACAGAATTCTAATTAGGCAAAATTGAAATATTTGTTGAGCGAGATGCGACTTTTCTCAAGGCTTGAATAGTGTTTATCGTATGCTCTGCTACTTGGTTAATTTCTGATTCTGTAGTGAATCGACCCAAACCAAAACGAATCGAAGCATAGGCTAAATTATCCGAATGACCCAATGCTTTTAAAACGTGGGAGGGTTCAATTTTTGTCGAGGTACAAGCAGAACCAGAAGATACCGCCATCATAGTTTGTAATCCTAATAGTAATGCTTGACCATCAACACCGTCAATACTAATGTTTAAATTTCCAGCTAACCGTTGGGTTGGATGACCATTCAAATAAATTCCTTCTAGGGTTGATAATTTATTCCAGAGGTTTTCTCTGAGTTGAATTAACCTTTGAGTTTCAATTAACCTTTGGGATAAGGCAATTTCAATTGCTTTAGCAAATCCGACAATTTGGGGGGTACATAAAGTTCCTGAACGCATTCCACGTTCATGGCCCCCACCATGAAGTTGAGGTGCTAATTTCACCCTAGGATTTCTCCGCCGTACATATAATACTCCGATTCCTTTAGGGCCATAAATTTTATGGGCGGTTAAAGAAATTAAATCAATATTTAATTGCTGAACATCCAGAGGGATTTTACCAATAGCTTGGGCGGCATCAGTATGAAATAAAACCTCATGATTATGACAAAGTTCTCCAATTTCAGCTAAGGGTTGCAGCACTCCAATTTCATTATTAGCTGCCATAATCGAAACTAAAATAGTATCGGGACGCAGGGCTATTTTTAGGTCAGATAAATCAATCAGTCCATCGGATTTTACCCCCAGATAAGTAACTTCAAACCCCAAAGATTCTAAATAATGACAAGGATCAAGAACAGCATTATGTTCGGTTATGACAGTAATAATATGTCTACCTTTATTAAAATAGGCTTCAGCTACTCCTTTTAAGGCTAAATTATTAGATTCCGTAGCTCCACTGGTGAAAATAATTTCTTCGGGAGAGCAGTTAATTCCATTAGCAATAATTTCTCTAGCCTGTTTAACAGCGGCTTCAGCCTCCCACCCATAAGTATGATTAATACTGGCGGCATTACCAAAATATTCCGTAAAATAGGGTGACATTGCTTCTAAAACCAAGGGATCAACGGGGGTTGTAGCGTTACAATCCAGATAAATTGGACGTTTAGACATAATTATTGCCAATAAAAATAGGTGAGTTTTAATCTCTAATCCTTAAGTTTAGTCTATTTTTTTTGAGACTGAACTCAGGAACCCCTTAATATTCTATAATAGAGATTATAGTGCTGTTCATCCCTAGCTATTTTATGACCGAATCAAAAAACGCTTTAGATTTATTTCGGAATGCCTATGAAAATCGTTATACCTGGGACTCTAACTTCCCCGGTTATCAGGCTGAGATTGAACTTAAACAGGGGGATGAAGTCTACACCGGACAGATTCAAATTAACCCAGACTTGACGGTGGAAGTTAGCCAAATTGCTGACGAAGAAGTCAAGCAAAGCGTCTATACCCAACTGCGGGATGTGGTTACCCATCGTAAACGCAGTTCTTTTGAACAAGCCCATGGAAAAAATAAATTTAGTTTAGGAGAAATTGACGATACCGGGGCTTTACAAATCCTAGTCGAAGGTGATGCCATGGGATCAAATTATTCCGTGCGTGGCGATCAAATTTCTCGGGTTAGCCGCGTCATGGGTCGGATGGCATTTGTGATTAATACCCATGAAAGTTTGGACACCGGAAAAGGTTACGCAGCAGCCCGTTATGATGCGGTATTCCGTAACCCTCAAACTCAAGAAATTATTAAAGAACTTGAGTTTGAAGATACCTTTGAAAAATTTGGCAACTATTACATTATGACTCACCAAGTAGTTCATTCTAAAGAAGCCGATAAACTGATGATCACGGAGTTTAACTATTCCCAAGTCAAACTTCTTGAGGCCGTTGCGGTTTAATCGCAATCAGTGATTCCTAAAGGGGGATGAATTGATCCAAAAATAACGTTAGGATGAAACTATCCCAACTCGATTTCTGTACTCTCAATTTAAGGTAAATTATGGATACACTAGCACTAACTGAAAAAAACGTAGAGACTGTTTTAGATGAACTCCGTCCTTATCTAATGTCGGATGGGGGAAATGTAGAAATCGTTGAACTCGATGGCCCGATTGTTCGAGTCCGACTACAAGGAGCCTGTGGTTCTTGTCCTAGTTCTACGATGACCTTAAAAATGGGAATTGAACGCCGTTTGCGCGAAAGAATTCCTGAAATTTCCGAAGTTCAATCCGTTGCTTAGGGGATTTTTTTCCTAACAGATTGTCCAAAGTTTAATAATTAAAAATTATCAACTTTGGACTGGATTTAACTTTCTTTTCCCCTTCCCTAAATTCTGTCCCCTCTATGCGTGTTTTATTGGTAGAAGATGATCAGGATCTGGCTGAGACTTTGGTGGTGGCTTTAGTTCACCAAGGGTACACTGTTGACAGGGTGACAGATGGAATAGCCGGGTGGGAAAAAGCACAAAAATTTACCTATGATTTGATGATTTTAGAGGTGGAATTACCTCAATTAGATGGGATAAATTTATGTAAAAAACTGCGATCGCAAAATATTACAAATCCGATTATTTTATTAACCGCTTACAATCATCAAGAAGATAAAGTTAAAGGCTTGGATGCGGGCGCGGATGATTATGTGGTTAAACCCTTTGATGTGCAGGAATTATTAGCTAGAATTAGGGCTATATTTCGCCGACGTCAACCCACGGTTTCAATTCTTTTGGAATGGGAATATCTGCATTTGAATACGAAAACCTGTGAAGTTATGTATCGGGAAATGCTCCTCAATTTAACCCCTAAAGAGTATGGATTATTAGAACTATTTCTCAAACATCATCAACAAATTTTTAGTTTAGACCTAATCCTAGAGCAACTCTGGACATTTGAAGACCCACCAACGGAAAATACTGTCCGGGCGCATATTAAAGGATTAAGAAATAAACTTAAAAATGCCGGTGCCCACGCAGATTTGATTGAAACAGTATATGGCTTAGGTTATCGTCTTAAACAGCAATCTCACCCTAAAATTGAACCTAAAAAAACCAGTAAAAAACCCGAACTCGATCAAAACAAACTGGATCAAGCTATTGTTGAAATTTGGCATAGATATCAAGGCAAAATTTGCGATCGCATTACCATTTTAGAAGAATTTTCTCTCGCCAACCAACAGGGAAAACCCGATCAAAATATCAAACAAAAAGCTCAACAAGAAGCTCATAAACTTGCCGGATCTTTAGGAACATTTGGCCTAGGAGGAGGCTCGATTATCGCTAAAGAAATCGAACAACTCTGTCAAAATCAAACCTTAAATTTAGCAGAAATTACCCTATTGCAAGAATTAGTCTTTAAACTTAGAAAAGAAGTTGAACAATATTCTCCCCCTTCCACAATACAAAACCCTCAACCGACCTCGATTAAATCCGACCATCAAGTTTGGATAATCAGTCAAGATAAATTATTAATTGAAGCTGGACAAAAAGCGAGTTTAAGTTTGGGAGTTGAAACCAAAATTCTCACGGATTTATCATTAATTACATAACTCAAATTATCATCCAAAAAACAACAATATTCTCCCCTAGTATTTTTAGATTTTGACTTATATTCCTCCTACGATTTATTAACCAAACTTACTCAACAGACCCCGCCAATTCCTGTGATTGTTATAACTCAACAAAAGAACCCAAATCAACGGGTAAAAGTTGCTCAATTGGGACGCCAAGGATTCTTGGAAAAACCCATCACTTCAGAACAAATGATTAAACTCATGATCGATACCTTTAGTCAAAACCGTAGCTTAAATGATTAATCAAAATTCCGAAACTGAAACTCAATTGATTGCTTCCCTACAAGCAATTAATCAACGATTAATTCAAGAAATGCAAGAACGACAACGGGTAGAAGAAGCATTGCGAGAGAGTTCAGAAAGGTTGAAAACCTTAATTAATGCCATGCCGGATTTAGTCTGCTTTAAAGACGCTTCAGGACGTTGGTTAGAAGCCAATCAAGCAACCTTAGAACTATTTCAAATCCAGACTTTAGATTATCAAGGAAAATCCGATCCTGAATTAGTAGAATTAGTAGGACAGATTCATGGTAAAAATTTCTATAGAAATGCCTTAATTAATTTTCAAAAATCCGATCAAGAAGTTTGGGAAAATCAACAACCTTCCCAACAACAAGAAATTATTCCCGATGTTAATGGCAACCCCAGAATTTTTGATCTGATTAAAGTTCCTTTATTTCATCCCAATGGCGAACGTAAAAGTTCTCAAATCTTTGCCACCTTAGAAGATGGTTTAGTTCGTCATGTCGATAACGAAGTTTTTAGGCATCGCAATGGGTCTGATTTTCCCGTCGAATATGTTAGCACTCCCATTCAAAATCAAGGGGAAATTATCGGGGCTGTGGTCATCTTTAAAGATATTACCGAAAGGCAAGCCATGGAAAAAATGAAAGATGAATTTATCTCCGTTGTCAGTCATGAACTTAGGACTCCTTTAACCTCAATTCATGGTGCTTTAGGATTATTAGCCAGTGGATTATTAGATACTCAACCCGAACGCGCTAAACGAATGTTTGAAATTGCTGGTGCTAATACAACCCGTTTAGTCCGTTTAATTAACGATATTCTTGATTTAGAACGGATGCAAGCTGGGCAAATTACCCTTGATAAAAAATACTGTAATTTAGCCGAATTAATGCTACAAGCTAATAATGAAATGATCGGAATGGCAGAAAAATTTGGTGTAAATTTATCAATCAAACCCCTAGCAGTTCAAATCTGGGTCGCCCCCGACCGAATTATTCAAGTATTCACTAATTTATTAAGTAATGCGATCAGATTTTCTGATGTTGATAGTTGCATTTGGTTTGACGCCACACTCCACCATTCCAGTCTATCCCGTTCCTGCTTAGAAGTTTTGATTACCCTCCAAGACCAAGGACGGGGAATTCCTACCGATAAACTAGAAAGCATTTTTGGTCGTTTTCAACAGGTGGACGCCTCTGACTCCCGCCAGAAAGGGGGGACTGGACTGGGACTGGCTATTTGTCGCAGTATTGTCCAGCAACATGGGGGTCACATTTGGGCGGAAAGTCAATTGGGCCAGGGAAGCACCTTTTTTGTGCGTTTACCCGTAGCATCGGAAGCAGGAGAAGATATCGATTTTCGGTAATAAGTACCTAAACAAAATTAATTGCACATCCTCTACCCTGTTCCCTCCCCCCCTAGCCCCCCGTGCACGGGGGGTTTCCCAGATCCGGTGTTCCCTCCCCCCCTAGCCCCTCGTGCACGCAGGGCTGTTTCATTTTCCAAAATTGGGGACTCAATTTAACTCCCCAATTTTTGCCTCATTCGGCGAAAAAACCGAGTAATTCTAACTGAATTATCAGGAATATTGCTCAAGGTATAATCTTTCTGATTTTTAAGCAAAAAAAACTTCTCTATATCTTTACCATAGAGGATTTATATCTATTTTATTTGGATTTTTGCCGCTGATTTACTCGATTATCTTGAGGATTTCAGGGGAAACAGTTCCGAGATAATAAAAATTTTGTGCCAGTGATCAGTTAACCACCGTTGTCCTTCTGTTATTGATACAAAACCCCAACTTCTGAAAAGATTGATCACCAGAGTTTTTAGAGTTGAGAAGTTGGTAGCTGCTTGAAAGTTACGGATTCGGCTTTTATCTTCTTGAAAAATTACATCTTTTACCCAATGGCATTGATTCTCAATCCCCCAATGTCCTTTAATAATTTGAGCTAAGGTTTTCGCCTCGTTGACTGCACTACTGATATAGTATACTTTTTCTTTGTAGGGTTTTTTTCCTCTGTTGCCACTTCTTTCTATTTGAATCACAATTTTCAGATGTTTCCAGCCTTTGTGAAAGTTGCTATTCACTTGATAAACCGAAACTTTTTTGTTCTCCAACTTTTTCAGGTTTAATACACATCTCATTAAATATCTCGATTAAATTTGACCAATCTACTCCTTCTATTACTCTTCTTATTGTTGAGTATGATGGCGGTTTTTCTAGCTGAATTTTTAAAACTTGACTGAGTTCTTTTTGATTGATTTTAGCAAAATTTTCGATTTCTCTGTACCCTAAATTTCTCGACATTAGCCCCAAAATGACTATTAATAATACTACCCAAATCGGATGCCTTATTCCTTGGGCTTTCCGGTAATCCTTGACTTTTTTCAGTTTTTCTATTAGAGTTGTTAGCATCTTTATTTTTGTAAAAAACTAGCGGTCGCTCTTGATTTTATCAGGTAGCGATCGCTCTTTCTTTACTCTTTTCCACCCGACTTTGAAACAGCCCTGCTCGTGCACGGGGGGCTGTTCCCAGATCCGGTGTTCCCTCTCTCCACTAGGTAATTTATTTTGTATCAATACTTATAATAAAGTTTTGTAAAAAAAAGCGAATTTCTATCACTATTTTTCTTTTCTTCACAGAATCTTCATATTTCCCTCCTATCCTGAATAGTGTAGTCTACTGCACTTGCAGCAAGACTCAACGCAACTCACCTAGGAGGTGGAGATCATGCCCTCAGTCTATCTTATGCTTCTTACTTTTGCCCTGGGTTCGTTAGAGTCGATTAGAGGGTTGCCCCCCTAACCTCTCCTTCAGAACCGTGCATGAGACTTTCACCTCACACGGCTCCTTGATAACTCCACCTTTGTTATAGGTACGATTCAAAACGGTTGATTGTCATAATTCTCAACTGTTTTAGTTAAAGAACCATCACTAGCCGTCTTTGTGTCATGACAATGTTTGTGTAAAAGTTGAAGGTTATCATAGGTGTCTTTTCCACCTAACGATGTTGGTTTAATATGGTCAACTTCTACAATGTCTGTACTTGTGAAATACAAACCACAGTGAGGACAAATACCTTTTTGTTTCTTAATAAGTGTTGCCACTCTTTTAGGAGTCTCAGGATATTCGCCTCGACGTTTACTCCAGTAAATCCAGTCTCCATTGAACGGACTAGCTTCACCCTTAATCTTTGTATGCCTAATGATTGGCGTACTGCTATGGGTGAATAATTTCAATCCATCTTCTGTACTGAAACACCAATTTCTGTCATCTACTGTTCTCCAGTATTTGTCTTTATTGATGTTCCCTTTTCCCCTTCTTCTTGCCCAGGCTCTCAGCTTGTCGTAGGTTTGATGGTCAACCTTTGAGAAGGTTTCTTTACTAACCACTGTTGAGTAATAATTTGACCAACCCCTAATAATTGGATTCAGCTTGCTAATTAGAGCAGCTTGTGGGGCGGTTTTATGGGAATCTATTACATCAGCTATCTTGACAAGATGAGTTTTGATTTTGGCTTTTGAGGGTTTGATTAATGTATTAAAACCTAGCGGTATTCCATTCGTTTTATTAGCACCTCTGTAGTTTCCTACTTTGTACTGTTGTATGTGGAATCCTAGGAACTCAAACCCAACATTTCCATCAATTTCTTTGAAGGTGTGGGTCAATTTTGTTTTACTTGGTTTTAATTCCAGTCCCATGTCACTTAACCAATCAGCAATTATCTCTTGACACTTTTTGACTACGTTTAGATCCTCATGGATTATCACGAAGTCATCAGCGTAACGGATTAGACTAAGGGCTACTCTATTTGCCGTTTTTGCCCCTTTTAGAGTTTCGGCGTATTGCTTAACTCTTTCTTCCATACCATGTAAGGCAATATTCGCAAGTAAGGGTGAAATGACCCCGCCTTGTGGTGTACCATCATTAGTAGGAAAAAGTTCTTTTCCGTCCATGTACCCTGCTTTGAGCCATGTCTTTAGTTGACGGCTTAATGTAGGGTATGTGTGTATTTTGGAGATTAACGCTTTGTGGTCTATGCGGTCAAAGCATTTTGAGATATCAGCATCCAGTACATATTTGTCTTTTTGCTTAATACTGCTAAATATTGCTTCGATTGCATCGTGGCAGGAACGTCCTGGTCTGAAACCATAACTGTTTGGCTCAAATTTAGCCTCCCATTCTGGTTCTAACGCTAGTTTTACTAACGCTTGCAATGCACGGTCGTTTATTGTGGGTATCCCTAATGGACGGGTTTCGGTTGTACCAGGTTTGGGAATATTAACTCTACGAGTTGGTTTTACCTTATTGGTTAACTTTAATCGTCCTACAAGGCTCATACGTTGTTTTGGGTTCAGAGATTTAACTCCATCCACTCCAGCCGTATTTTTGCCTTGGTTATCTTGTGTTACCCGACGAACCGCAATACATTTGGCACTCCAGGAATTAATCAGGGTTTTTTGAAGTTTACGAACTGCTTTAACATCGCCTCGTTCACTCGCTCGAAATATGCGCTTTTGCAACTTGAAAGTTACCTTTTCTAACTTTCGCCAGTTAAGGTCTTTCCATTCCACCGTCTGATTTTTATTCAGCGTTTTAGACATATACATTGCTACTTGTTCTATTTCTTTGGAATTACCGAGTATCTGTCAGCATATCCTTGTCATTACAACAAGGCATTCGCTTTTGATACCATCCCTCCCCTAAATATCGTTCGTTAGCTACTTACTGGATTTCGACCTCTCCAGAGATATATAGGGGTTACTTCGTTCCGATTACACATTTGTTTGAAGTTTTTAGCGTGATGCTGTCCACCGGGTTTATTGGGTTTGTGCTTATAAGTCGGCGTATAAACCGCTTATTCCCTTATCCTTGCCTTTTGGCTTGGTGATAACCAGGTCTTTACCATATTTTCCAATGGGTTTTATTCCTGATTTAGCCTTTTCACCATTATCGGTATCGATGGTTCAGACACATCTTTGCTTGCGCTACGCATGAACTTCTTGCTCGATAGTTACCAAATTTGGCTTTCAGTAGTTCTATCTTTTAACCCCGCTTTAGCTTGATGGATGCTACCCATTTCAAACTAGGGGTTATGCTTTCACCTCAGCACTTGAGGGATGGGACTTGTAAATTTTTTATTACTTATCTCTGAATTTCGTAACATTTCGTTATTTTTGAGATTTTGTGATGTTTCTTTACTCACCCATAAATGTAATCAGTTATCACCAGTCTTAACAACTGGGTTAGCCGTCCCATAAGCCTTTTGGCTTAATTTAGGCTAAACGAATCGCACTATCTGGATCTATACACAAACCTCTAATGATATTCCCTTCGTGTTAGCTGGAGTGATTGGACTCATCTGCTTAGTCTGGGGGTTTGCCTTTGCCCATTGGAGTCTTCAAATTCTGATTGTACTGGGGTTGTGGAGTTTATATAAAGTTTATATGCCCGAAGAAGTTAACCTTGGTTAATTTTAATATTACGCCTTATATCCCCCCACAGAATTTGGTACTCCGAATCAGTGGGGGGATATAGGGCGGGTGATAACGATTGCATCTATAGCAATCCTAACCATACAATTATCTGGATTACAGATAGGAATTACCAATAGATTGCTTGTCAAAAGCAATTTCAAATAAAAACTCAGGGGCAAAGTCTGCTCCGTTTGGCCATTCTATAGTCCGACTGGTTACAAATACCTTTTGAAATAAACTTTTAGCTTTCAAGGGTTCAAAGATTTCTCCATACAATTCTTGTTCTAAATCTACAATCCCTTCTATTCCATTATTAAACGTTAGCTTTAATTGATAGTTATCCAGATATTCCACAGAGACAACATTAAGCAAGATATCCTTTTTAGGGAAGGGGATCGATTCTGTTAAGAGGTTTTCTTTGACGCGCATTTTCCCAGTTCTCCAATAGTTCAGATTGGTGCAGATCAAGCCATTCCCATACTAAATTTAGTCCTCTTTTGGGCATTTGACCACAAACTTCACCTGTTTGAATCATTATAATCGCTTCACAATCTTGATACTCAACATGGATATGAGGCGGATTGTGATCGTTATAGTTCATTGTGATTTTTATTCCATAGAAGCTTGATAGAGTGGGCATAAGCTAAGAATAGCAATAAAGGTTGCCCTCTATTGTAAGCGTTCGCTTCGCTTCATATAAGTTTTGTAAGAGTTCTTCAAAGGTATTACCTTGGGTAGCACAGCCAGGAAGAGCAGGAACTTCAGCCCAATAACCCGTTTCTTCTGTGTGAACAATGACTTTGATTTTCATCGGTTAAGGTGTTTAAAGAGTATTTCCCTTATTATACCGTGATCGCACCTTAAACAGCCAAAGTAATCGCACTTTCAAAAGCCAAAATGATCGAAATTTTAAAGTTTAATCAACAAGATGACGGCGATCTCACTAATTTTATTTTCTTAGCCAATTGATTAAAAGATTTTTAATGCGTATTAGTCTTTCTGGTGAGATATTTCCTAAACGTGCATTGATTACAGATGATTCGACACTTGTTAATCGTCCTAGCCGAATTAAAGAAGCCACTTTAAGTCCAGTATTAATATAGTCGGAATCTGAGGTATTAATGATTTCGTCAAATCCTAGAGTAGCTTGATGGAGACGAGAAGAAATTAAAGCAAGTAATAAATCACGATGGCGACTTGGTGAAATAGCAATAATTAAGGCTGGGCGTAGTTTTCCTGATTTCAAGTCTGCTTGAGGAAAACGAATTAGAACAATATCACCAGGTTTCATGGTTGATAAATTTCTTGAGCATCTGCTAGGGAATATTCAATTTCATCTTCTTCTTTGAAAAATTGCTCTAATGAAAATTTTTGCCAGTCTTCATCTTGCCAATTAGTATATTCTGAAATGTTATTTGGATCAGGGGAAATTAATCGGGTAAAGTTGGCAATTTTTTCAACAATGTCATCAGGTAATCGGTCAATCTGTTGGTGAAGTTCTTCACGAATTGTAGCAGACATAAGTTAAATTATTTGATTAAGGTGTAAAATTGACTGTATTGATTATAACTCAGATATTGGGTGGTAATTTGGGAAAAAGCAATGTTGGGTTTCGTAACCTCAACCCAACCTACAAGATCGGCGATCCCACGACAAGATCGGCGATCGCACTTTTATGTACGGAATGTGGGTTAGACGCTATCCCAGGCAGTAAACCCGCTATTTTTCTGCAATAATCCAGGTCACAATTGGCCAGTCAGGATCATTGCGAAGGGCTAACTGATGAAGAGGATGCCAAGCAGCCTGGGGAATACCTTCAAACCGCAGACCATCACGAATTAATAGCCAGGCTTCAAAATTGCCCCAACCTTGACAAGCCAAAATTCTAGAAAATCGTTGACTCAACAGGGCTAATGCGTCGGGAGTAAATCGCCAATAATCTTTGGGAACCAGGTGAATCGGATTAATAAAACAAGTGGTATGAACCGCAATCCCGCCAGGTCGCAACACTCGCCAACTTTCATCAATGGCCTGTTGGGGATTGCCTTCAACGTGTTCTAAGACTTGATCGGACAGGACAAAATCAAAGGATTCATCGGCAAAGTTCAGGGATAAAAAGTTATGATCGGGATAATTAGCTTCGGTTAAAGTTTTAGCTTGAATACCTAATAGTTCGATTAAATTTTGCGAGTGACTAATGGATAGAATATCCCCTGCTTTTTTGGGAAGTTTTTGACCCTGGGCTTGCAAATTCGCATACATGGAATAACGGGTAATGTGAGGGCCACGTTCTAAGCCTAGGAGGGATAATTTCCAAAGATTAGCTCTTAAATTTTGCCAAAAAGTTGTCATTTTTTACTGAAGTTTAAGATTAAGAGATATTGAGATTAGCGATCGCAAGATTGCCTTCCGAGCTATCAAAGGTTATAGTGCGATCGCTGATCTTGTAGGTTGGGTTAAGGAACGCAACCCAACAAATTAAATGACAATGGTGTTAATTCGTTTTGGAGAGGGAATAATGTTTGTGTAGAAATGTTGGGTTTCCTTTCGTCAACCCAACCTACAGATCGGCGATCAAGAAATATTCTGGATAGGACTATTTTAACAACTCGATCTCTCCTGGTCGCCAAGTCTTGTCAAACCAAGGCTCCAACGGGCCATAAAGCCGAAGAATCGTGTTCCAACCCGTTTCAGGAATCGTCTGTACCCAATTATTCTCCTTGCCAGCAGGCGGTTTCGGCCCGAAATAGATATCCACAGAACCATCGGCATTAACCAAAAGCCCTTTAGTCTGACTACCGACACTCGGAAACTGTTGATCGGTCTGGATCTGCGATCGCGTTTGGTTGCTGTAAAGAATACAGCAATAGCGATCGCAATAATACATTACTCGTCTAATTCTGTTACTTTTTCAGCAAGCCCTATTTCTAATCAAAAAAATCCCCCAAACACTACAAATTCGGGGGATTTTTTACTATTTAGGGGGTAAATGGGGTTCTCAGGTTAAGTCCTAGAACCCTTGAATGCGTTGAAAACAACCGGAAAAATTACATTAAACCTAATTGAGACAGAATCCCTTGACCGGTTAGAAGTTCCGTGGCTAAACCGATGGTGAAACCTAACATGGCTAAACGGCCATTCCAAGTCTCCGCGAATTCTGTAAACCCAAACTTGGTATCTTTGCTTTCCATAATCAAAAAATCTCCTGTTTGCTTGAGCCAACTACATAAAAGTTAACACAGTTTCCAGAAGTTTGCAACTTTTTGTTAAGAAAGATTGACAAAAACCCAAAACCCTTATCTATAAGTACATTCTTCCTGTTCCCCATTCGTAATTCGTAATTCGTAATTCCCCTAATTCTTATAAATTCGATTGATCAGCCACAAGCCACCTGCGATCCCAACAAAATGGGCCACAATTGTATGGGTATTAGCCAGAACTACAAAAAAATCAAGGGGTTGGACAAAATCTTGCAAGTTGCCAGGAGCATTAAACAAACCACGGGGTTGAGAGATGGCTTTTGCCAAGAGAATCCCATTAATTGCTTCCGAAGCCATTAAAGTCACCGCCATTCCAGTTAAATTACTGGTTAAGCCTGTACGGATGCGCTTGAAGGTTTCTCCTCGACTGGGACGGGTAATGCCCGGTGCTTTGAGTCTACGGGCCAAACGAGTATAACCAAAGGCCTGAAAAATACTAAATCCCAAAATCCCCAGTCCGATGAGGGCAAAGACCAAACCCCCACCAATTCCCGATGATGGGGCCGTTGTTCCTGTCGTCCCACGACTAAAGACTAAAATGGCAAAAAGCTGAATCACAGCCGAAATCACCCCTAAAACCAGTTGTATCCAAAAGCAAATCCAGCCTGTGGTACGAAGGGCAGAGGCAACTTGTTGAACCGAATTCGGAATTGGTGATTGGTCAGGTAGATAGGACATTTTTTAAACAATCAGGGGTTAAAATCAAAATCAAAGCCGAAAAAATCCTAGGAATTCAAATATGAGCCAACCACAACCTACGACAACCCCCAACCTCAACGAACCCAAATTTGGATTCAATCAATATACTGAACGATTAAATGGTCGAGCCGCCATGATTGGTTTTTTGATCACCTTGGCAATTGAATATTTTAGCGGACAAGGTTTATTATCCTGGCTAGGGCTGAGTTAATCTTACCAAATTGATTGATTATTGGTGATCAGTCTTCCGTTTAGGAGTGAGGGGTAATTTAGGATTTCAAGAGTTCAGCAGTCGTTTTTGTGATTAACTCAAATCCAGGCTAAACACAATCCTAAGTTTGCCCTCCATCCAACGGATGACCAATGACCCAAATCCAGTCAATCCCTATAAATTAGGTTAAATTAGGATTAGATAAACTTTCAAGTGAAGAAGATTATAAGATAATGCTATCGGCTCCCAATCCGAGAGATTGTACTTAAGTTAACCCTTAAAAATTTAGAGTAAAATTGTGATGAATGCTTTATGGCCCCGTGTTCTCAGGTCTGCCTATCGTCGAGAACCTATTGTTAGTTTTGTGGTCACAGTTGGAATCGTAGATGCTGTGATTGGTGGAGTTAGTTCCAGTGTATCCTTATTAAGTTTTGGCCTTTCCAGCGTTGGGGTAATCTTGGTTTTGCGGTGGTGGATGTGGCAAAAGTCTAAACTACAACAAGCTGAAACTGCCCCAGAATATGCCCTTCCCCCAAGTTCTGCCCGTTCTCCCCTTCCCAAGCTGACGGATAAAAAACGATCTTCCTACTAAGTCGATTAATAGTTAGGATTACGAAAAAATGGATGCGGTGATTGCAGATGAAAGATTAAAAATCGGTGATGTCGCTCAACAAAGTGGCTTGTCGGTGAAAACCGTTCGTTATTATGAAGAAATTGGCTTGTTAGCACCTACTGTTGAACGGTCAGACTCTGGATATCGACTGTTTGAGCCGTCGGTGATTAATCGTTTGGGTTTTGTTAGACGTGCTCAATCTTTGGGTTTGAGTTTAAATGAAATTAGAGATATTTTAAAGGTTAGCGATCGCGGCGAACTTCCCTGTGAGGAAGTCAAACAACATTTGGCACTTAAAGTTGAGGAGATTAATCACCAAATCACAGCCTTGGAAATCTTAAAAACGGAGTTGCAACAGTTACTCAACCATTGGCAAGATCATCCTTTATCCGTTCAAGTAAATACAAAAATCTGCCCCAATATTCAAGGAGAACCCCCTTAAAGAAATCGGGAAGGAATCTGATTTATCCTTCCCGTTGCTTTGTTGATTCAGTTTATTTCTCAGGGTTTGCCGTTGTTTTTTCAGTTGTCGCGCCCTTGCAGAACCGCCTTTTCCTTTCGTATTTCTCCCTTGAGAGCGGGGAGATTCCCAACTTTTCAAATACCGTGCCATTTTCTTTATATTTTTTTGACATTATCTAAAGATAATACACTAATTTTTGGCTCTGTGTCAAGTCAAATAGCTGATAACTGATTACTGTTTACTGATTACAAAGATCGCGATCGCTCGTTTGGACTTTAGGATTAGTTCGTAAATAATCGTAAACCCAATCACAAGCGCGATCAATCAAATTATCTAAATCCAGATTCCACATAATTAAAGTATGATCCCGACTAGCAGAAACCAAAACCCGACCATCGGGACTAAAACTAATCCCCATTACACTATCCCGATGTCCCACCAAGGTTTTGAGCAAAGTGCCGTCATCACGACTCCATAACTTCACCGTACCATCGTAACTGGCCGAAGCAATTAACTGACTGTCAGGACTAAACACCACACTGGTAACACTATCACTAGATCCCTTTAACAGCGTCTTCAGATAGTTTCCCCGACTATCCCAAAGTTTAACCGTATTATCATAGCCAGCAGAAGCAATAAATTTACCATCGGGACTAAAACTGATACCCAGAACATAACCCTGATCAGCCATAATCGTCTTTAATAACTTTCCTTGATCATCCCAAAGTTTAATCGTCCCATCATCACTAGAAGTTACAATCATCTCCCCACCCGGACTAAAGGTAACACTATTAACCCAAGAATCATGTCCGATTAAAGTATGCAATAATTGACCCTGGCGACTCCACAATTTCACCGTTTTATCCTTACTCGCCGTAGCAATTTGTTCAGCATTAGGACTAAAAGTAATATTCAGAATACTATCGTCATGACCAATCCAACTTTGAAGCAGTTGAATAGATTCCACCGAAACCCGGTTTTTTGTTAAGGGCAAAGCTGATTTTAATTTTGCTACACCCCAAAGGCTAAAATGATCAGGCAATTTAAACAAACTCCCCTGGGATTTTTCTGAGCTTTCTAAATCAGGACTCAGTTTCCACAATTTCACCGTCCGGTCATAGCCCGCCGTCGCTAAAAATTCTCCATCGGTACTAAAACTCACCGTCGTCACCCGGTCTTTATACCCCGCTAAGGTCGTCAATAATGCCCCTGTACGGCTCCAAAGTTTCACCGTTTTGTCCTGACTCGCCGAGGCAAACATCTCACCATTGGGGCTAAAATTCACCCCTAAGACCCGATGTTGATGCCCCGTTAGGGTTTTTAGAGGAATTAAATCTGAACTCCAAAGTTTTACTGTTTTGTCATAACTTGAGGATACTAAAGTCTTGCCGTCGGGGGAAAATTGAATATTTGTCACCTTATCCCCATGTCCTTGCCACTGCTTTAATAGAGTTCCATCCACCGTCCATAAATAGATATTTTTATTGTCCGTAGAAGTTGCCAACAGTTTACTATCAGGAGAAAAATTCACCCCATATATATTAGAACGATCCGCTTTTAAAGTTTTTAAAAGTTGACATTGAGGAGTCCACAATTTCACCGTTTGATCTTGTCCCACCGTAGCAATTAGTTGACCATTGGGAGAAAAACTCACCTTATAAACCGTTTTATTCGGATTAGCAGTGTGATCCAAGGTGTGGAGTATTGTTCCATCTAGTTTTAGCAGTTTTACCGTCCCATCGGCCACCGCGATCGCTAAAATCTGACCATCGGGGCTAAAAGCCACCCAGGTTAAAGGAGCCATAGCCCGATAGACAGTTCGCAATAAAGTCCCCTCTCGACTCCATAATTTTAATCGACGATCATCGGACACCGAAGCGATCAAACGGCCATCGGGTGAAAAAGTCACTGCGGAAACACCCTGGCGATGGGCTTGGAGAGCAATAGGAGTTACCAGCCCTTTGATAGTAGACAAGGCTGTAACGGGCCAAAGTTTAATCGTCCCATCTTGAGAAGACGATGCGATCATCTGACTATCGGGACTGAAACTTACACTGGTGACACTTCCCTGATGACCGACTAAGGTTCGCAGGAGTTGACCATCGGGTGTCCACAATTTCACCGTTTTATCCACACTTCCAGAAACAATATAATTGCCGTCGGGACTAAAGGAAACATCCCAAACTACATCCTGATGTCCTTCTAAACGGTTGCGTTCAGTTGTTCCATATACTGCCTGTTGTAAGGTGGCTGCAATTCTAGTTTCCATGGTTTTGAGTTCCGACCCATCTGGGGTCGTCGCTTTTAAGCGTTGAAATTGTCGAGCCGCCCTTAAACTTTCGAGGAGAGCATCAAATTTATATTGGGAGAAGAATAAAGCATCGGAAGCAGCAGTTAATGTGGCTAAATCGGCGATTTGCTTTTGTTCGTCGGCCCGTTGTTGTTGATAGGTGGCTAGTTTTGTGGTAAAACCCAATAACAGGGCAACAATTATCGACAACCCTAACAACTGTTTTAACCGTTGATTACGCTGCAAAAGTTGCTCTCGACTCATTTTTTTTAAGGCTGCTTCTGCCTTGGATTTTTCAGATTGAGCTTTCTGTAAACGTTGCTTAATATCATGCTGGCGCTGTTTTTCCTGTAGTCCGTAGCGCTGTCGAATTGGCAAAACTAAATAATCATGTAACAGTTGATATCGATCTTCAGGTTCTTCCCGTCTTCTTAATAGTAACCCTGATTCTAAAATGATATCAATAAAAGCCTCCGCTTCCTCTCCTCCTTTGGGTAATGGGTTTTGGGTAATGGGTAATGGGTTTTGGGTTTTGGGTTTTGGGTAATAAAAAGAGTTTACCTCCCCTGCTCCCCCAACTCTCCTCGCCGCCGTAATTAATTCCGCTTTAGTTTTAATCGGACGAGTAAATTTTTCATCCGTTAGGGTAAATAAAACTTCCCAAGCTGCATCTTCATTGATATTCCCACAATCTTTAATAACCTGTTCAATGGAATGTTTAATTAATTCGGTTTTGGGATTAATTCCTAATTGTTTATAGGCCGTTAAGGTGGTAATTCCATGTTCTCCTTCTTCCTGAAGTTGCGCCCCGACAACTTGCAATTCAATTGGACGAACTTCCTGCCGTTCGTCGGCTAAATCTGTTACTAAAGCATCAATTAAACCCGGCTCTAATTGGAGTTTAGACCGTTGGGTTAAACGCTCAATCACCGTTTTTGCTTCCGCTAAAGTAAAATCGCGCAAATGATAGCGAATTTTTTTATCGAGAATATTATTATTAATGGCATCTAGGTTCAATAAATGATCCCATTCTAAGAGATGATGCAAATAATCTTCCCTCAGAGAGAAAACTATTTTTACAAAGGGTAAATCCAGGCAAATTTTTAGAAAATCATAAAATATTTTGCGCTTTTCTTGATGACAATGGGAGATAAAAAAGAATTCCTCAAACTGATCAAAAATTAAAACTGTGAGTAAATTTTGTTCGGCATTTTGGGTGAGTTGTTTCAACACAAAAGAGGACGAATTTAGAATACAATCTACCGGAATTTCTTCATAACTTTGATTGGGATTGCGATTATTCCAATCTTGAATAGAGGATTGAGCAATCACTTTATACCAAAGTTTTTTGATTGACTCATCGGGATATTTAAAGGAAGCACAATTTAATAATGCACTCGCTAAACTCTGTTCTAATTCCCGAGTCCAATCCATATAAGATTGAATCACTACGGGCAAACAATCCCGCGCACTAATTGCCGTATTCTTTAAAGCTGGAACTAAACCCGCATTCACTAAAGAACTTTTACCGACCCCAGAACGGCCATGAATAATAATTAATTTATGATCATCACGACTCAAGCGATGCAGCAAATTCTGAATATCATGTTGGCGACAGGATGCCATCATTTCTTCCGCAATTGTAACCATATTTTCGCCTTGGTTACTAGAGGGATTAATTGCTTGTTTTGGAGGTTGCAGTTGGGCTGCTCCAATAAAGGCTCGCAACCCATATTGATGCTCAATTTCCCGTTGTTTTTTCTTAATTCTAAAGGCTTGACGATACTGACCTTGCTGATAGTCAATATCGCGTAATTCTTCCAAAATATCCAGATATAACTGAGGATTATATTGGGGTTGTATTTGGGTCAGAGCTAATTCTAATTTCTGCTTTGCTTGTTGCCATTCTCCCTGATATTGATAACATCGGGCTAATAATAATAAACACTGTGCTTGACTAACCGTTGGTTTTGACTCTGGTAAAATAGTTAAAGCTAATTTTGCTAACATCAGAGCCTGACGCCATTCCGAACGTTTTAGAGCCACTTCCGCCATAAACACATAATCTTGAGCTAATTGACTTGATGTGCCATAAACAAAGTGCATTTTTACGCCCCCCAGGGCTAATTCTTGCAACATTTCCCATAATTGTAAGCGTTGCAATACTTCACCTAAAGGGGAAATCACTCCTGCCACTAAATCAGGGCGTCCAGCTTGTTGAAAAATTTGCTGACTTTGCTCAAAATAGCGTTTGGCTTCTGTTAATAAAATCTGAACTAAGTTGGGATTTCGAGTTGCTTGAATACAATAGGTTAAAGCAATATGAAACAATACAATTCCCTGACGTTCTCTTAAACAAAACACAAGGGGGCCCGAAGTGGGGGGAGTCATCACATCGACACTGGAGACTTGACCTGGGAGTTCACCTTGGGCGGTATAGCCTCGTAAACCCGCCTCGTGTTGGAGGAGGGCTAAACTCTGTTGATAATGTTGGCGGGCAATTTCGATGTGGTCATGGGCATCGCCATCTTGACCGAAAATAAACTGACGACTGGCTTCTAAAGCGGGGTCTAACTCATAACCTCGATTTTGTAAATCCTGCCAATGCAGTTCTAATTCCCGCCGTCGGTTGCAACCCATACCAAAATCAGATGGAAAACTACGGGATACGGTCGATTTAAACGGTCGTTGTGTTTTGGGTTCCCAGGCTTTGATTTTTAATTCTGCTAGGGTAAATAGGGTATTGGCTTGTAATTTTAAGTAATCTAATAATTCAGTTGTGGTTAATTCAAATTTAATTGTGGCGGCGGCCCAACTTTTAAAGTCAGGGGCTAAACGAATTAGACCCGTAACGATATCATCGGTAATCCATATAATAATCGGAAAATTAAATTGTTTTCTAAATTCATCCCGAACCTGATTAGTTGAACTCAGAATAATATCCAGATTTTCCACGGTTTCTAACCCTAAAATCATTAGTGCCGAGGGGGAATTTTTCTCAACCTTTTCTAATAGGGTTGTATAGAGAGTTTTGGTATGAGGAGATAAAATTAAAGACTCAATCTTGATTTCTGAATCAACCTGTACAGTTTGTAGAACTTTTTGTCTGAGTTGACTGGAATTACAGCGAACTAACACTAAGGAAAACTGACCTTGGGACAAGGATACAGCGCGTAACAAGCGATTCAAACTTCGTTCATTTACAGAGGCTACTATTTTGGGGTCAACAAGTTTATCCATTTATCTCAGAGCAAATTTGAAGACTTCAAACATTAAGGGAATTAACCAATAGTTTGTATTGATTACTCTCCGTCAAAGCGGGATTAATTCCAAACCAACGACCATCTTGATCCCGATATTCAAATACAAACATACTGCGGAGTAGGGTTTGACATTCATCTTCTCCGGTGACTTTTTGTGTTTTAACTACTCGTAACAATAACTCCCATTCTTCCTGACTAATTGCTCCTAAAAGATCATCTCGATATTCTTGAATCACTTGATCCAAACAAGCCCGGGTAAATGGTGGATCTTCTTGTTGTAAACAACTGTACATCAACATTAATAAACGTCGAATATGACCCCCACTAATTAAACACAAACGATCTAGGGTTTCGGGACTATCAAATAAAGTGGATATCAACTGAAAACGATCTTCGGGAGGGAGATCAGGAAAGGCTCGGGCTAATACCATTTGTTGTAATTTTAGCATTCCTGATGGGTTTTTTGTGCCATCACGCAGGCAGACTGGAACCATCGGTAAAACTTTGGGTTTGACTCCAAATCGACTTGATAGCCGATCATAATCATTAGAAAACATCAGGGTCAAGGGAATAGTAAAAACTACATGACAATTGAGGCGTTTGAGTTGTTCACCGCGATCGACAAATAGATATTCCGGTTGAGTTCTTCCCCAGGGTTTAGGAGAGTTATCAATTCGATCTAAGTTATCGACAATCACGACAATGCCTTTTTTACCTTTGGCTTGTAACGCAGTATTAGCCCGTCCTAATATTTCATCATTAATAGCATCTAAAATATTACTGGTACGCGGTTCTAAATATTGTCGTAACTGGGAACGTAATTTGGGAGAATCCTTGGTTTTGGCGGTAATTCTAGCAATTCCTACGGATAATTCGGCTTCGGCTGCGAGTTGGATGGGGGTTTGCATCAACTCGGAAATTTCGGTAAATAAGTTAGAAAAATATCCGGGTTTGAGACGAATTTGATCCGCTTCTAAACTTTCACTTACCTGACGAGCAATCATTAATAAAACATCACTGATATCGACATCCGCCATATCGAGATTTTGAGAGGATTCAAAGTAAACGACATGATATCCTTGATGTTCTAATAAATCTTTGAGACGAAATAATTCAGTCGATTTCCCACAGCCTATATGACCACTAAATAATTGACAGGTGGGTTCATCATGGGACAGTAAAGTAATGGTGCGACTCAATTCTCGAATAATATCGCTACCCCGGACGGAAGAAAAATCGATATAATACTTTCGATCTTCCGGGTTTGCCATGTCGATAGTTTTACTGGGGTTACAGGCTTTATAAAATCTGCTTAAGTTAAGCTCGATCACAATTAGACTCTTAACCTCTGTATCAATTTAACGGGTGACTCTCAAAATATTAGTATAGCTACCGGAGTCATGTTTCAGGATGGGGGGCCGGGGGTCAGGGGGGTATGGGAACCCGGGGAGTAGGGCAAAATCCCTAAAGCAATTAGAAATAAGCCAATACAGAATATGCTAAATTGTTGGGGGCTACCATTGGTGAGGTGAAACAACGCTACCCATGGGCAATCTGACCCAGATTAAATCTCTTTCAACCCATCAATTACGACGTCAACGCCAGCATTTACGACGTCAACGTCGCCTAAAGTTAGTTCAACTGTTATGGCAAACCCTAGCACTGGGTAGCTTGACTGGGGGTATGTTTTGGCTGATTAACCAACCCATCTGGTTGATTCGCCAACCCGAACAAGTCAAAGTCGAAGGTAATCAGCTATTGTCCGATCAAATGGTTCGCTCTTTACTGCCGTTATCCTATCCTGAATCTCTGTGGAAAATTCAACCCCAGGTGTTAGCATCGGGTCTGGAATCGCGGGGTCAAATTGCCTCTGCCCATGTCACCCGTGAGTTATTTCCCCCCAGTTTAACGGTGAATATTCGAGAACGACAGCCCGTAGCGATCGCTCATCCCGCCGCCACACCTTCCCCTGTTGAAGCCAATAACGCCATCGGATGGTTAGATGCTACCGGGGACTGGATGCCGTTAGAAAACTATACGGAATTAGAAAAATCCCAGAAACTCCCCACCCTCAAGGTGATTGGCAACTTCAACCAGTATCATTCTTACTGGCCTTCAGTTTATCAAGCCATCAGTCACAGTCCGGTGAAAATCTCCCAAATTAATTGGGAAGATCCAAATAATCTGATTCTGGAGACGGAAATTGGTACAGTTCATTTGGGCGCCTATACCTCCAAATTCCCGGAACAGTTGCGGGTGATTGATCGAATGAGGAATATCCCCGAACAGGTAGATCGGACTCAGATGATGTATTTTGATCTGAAAAATCCCAACCAACCCTTACTCCAAATGCAATCTGAAAGTACGGATAAAAGCAGATTATCCGAGGACGAGTCTACCTCGAACTAACAGACGGATCGCTGTAGGAAGAATCACTCTCCTCAATGACTTGGTTTCTAATCCAACTTACCCTATAGTATTTGTGTTTATTTGGTTTAAAGTGATAGAACCGTTATTCATCTACTCCCCCTATTAAAATGACAGTTAAGAATAATCTGGGGTCTGCCCTTGGCAATTCTGATGCTGAAGGAAAAGCGAATCCCTGGTTGACAGACGATTCAGCCAATCCATTCCGTAGAAAAGAACTAATAGTTAACCCTAATAACGATTCTAAAGATATGCCCCGTGAAGATTCTTGGAGTGGCGATATTATTCCGAGCAATGCTGCAAAGATCAAGGTGATTGGTGTGGGTGGCAGTGGCGGTAATGCCGTTAACCGCATGATTGATAGCCAGGTTGCCGGAATTGAGTTTTGGTCAATGAATACCGATGCCCAGGCTTTAACCCTATCCAAAGCCCAGAAACGTCTACAAGTGGGTCAGAAATTAACTAAGGGGTTAGGAGCCGGTGGAAACCCTGCCATCGGTCAAAAAGCCGCCGAAGAATCCCGGGAAGAAATTCAGAAAGCCTTGGAAGGGGCTGATTTAGTTTTTATTACCGCCGGACTAGGAGGCGGAACCGGGACAGGTGGAGCGCCTGTTGTGGCGGAGGTGGCGAAGGAACTCGGAGCTTTAACTATTGGGGTGGTGACTCGTCCCTTCCACTTTGAAGGTAGACGGCGAATTTCCCAAGCCGATGATGGAATCCTGGCATTACAATCCCGGGTTGATACCTTAATTGTGATTCCGAATAATAAGTTATTAGAGGTGATTGCTGAACAAACCCCCGTACAGGAAGCCTTTCGTTATGCCGATGATGTTCTCCGTCAAGGGGTACAGGGGATTTCGGATATTATTACGATTCCGGGGTTAGTAAACGTCGATTTTGCCGATGTGCGGGCGGTGATGGCTGATGCCGGGTCTGCCTTATTAGGGATTGGGATTGCTTCGGGAAAATCCCGGGCTAGAGAAGCCGCCGTGGCTGCGATCGCTTCTCCTTTATTAGAATCTTCTATTGATGGAGCCAAGGGTGTTGTATTTAATATTACCGGAGGCACGGATTTAACCTTACATGAAGTGAACGCGGCGGCCGAAACTATCTATGAAGTGGTTGATCCCAATGCCAATATTATTTTTGGGGCGGTAATTGATGAACGGATGCAGGGAGAGGTGAAAATTACTGTGATTGCCACCGGGTTCTCAGGAGAAAACAAAAGTGGTATCCCCGTGGCCCGGAATACTGGCGTACCCCAGGGTAATATTCCAGTTATTCCGGCTCCAGCTAACCCCAACCAACCCCCAACCCCGGCTAATCCTGGTCAACAACCCGATATTCCTGACTTCTTACGGCGGCGACGTCCTCCCAACCGTTAACCGTTCCATCCATCCCGAATTGAGGCTTCCTTGCGGGAGTAATTATCGGCAAAAGCCCGGTGACGGTTGACAACTTTCTGATCCAGCCCAGGGGGAGGAGGCACAGAGGACTCAGCAGCATGACGGGGTAACATTTGCTGTGCAGCCTCTGGTTTTGGACTCTCCTCCTTCACAGGGGTTGATTCTTCTGGGGATAATGGGGTTGAGTGCCGCAGTAAGTCCCTTTGAACGGCTGCGATCGCCTGTCGGACGGCGGTTTTAATCGGGGCATAAAATTCATCCCTTCCCCTTTTGAGTTGCTGCATCCAACCTTCTTTGGAAGAAGCATAAAGGGGCGGTAAACGGTTTAGGGCGTAGGTTTCGACTTCAAACCGTTTAATGTATTGGCAGAGTCGAGGAGCTAGGGTAGCTAATTGAATCTTGACTTCCTGGGCAACTAAGTCTTCCATCACATTATGATATCTGCGCTTAGAATCTATAGTCATAGTATTAACCGTTCCAGATTCTTCATTCAGTGTGATCACGGAGATTATCCTCTAGTTTCTGGTTTAACAATTTTGTTCGGCGCGGTGAGTTCCCCTAGATTTTCTAGGGGGAGAGCGTGACAGTGCTTTCCTCTACCATTTACGCGGTAACTGGGTTTTGGGCGGGGGTGAGGGCGATGAAATCTTCAATCTGTTTGAGATTGGGATCACCTGCTAGGTAACTAATTCCTCGGTGCAGGTGTAGGCGAAACTGGGTGGCGAGGGTTTCTGGATCGGTTCCTAAATGGTCGTTATGGCAACGTTGCTTCAGGGCAAGGGTGAATAAATCACCCACTTCTCCCCCAAAGACTTGCCAAGTCATTTCCACGTTGCTATCGGCGGGGATGGGAACCGGGGAGGGAATGGTTGACTCGGCTAGGGAACGGCACAACGCCCAACGGCACAGAACATTCCAGTTGTCTATTTTGGTAATTCGTTTGAGTTTGGTTAGTTGCTCCTTCGCTGCTTGGGATAGGCGAATTCGCTCTACGGGGGGTTCCATTTGTTCAGTGACCAGTGATCAGTGATCCGTTATCAGTGGATTTCAGATTGATACATTAAACATTTTATACCTAAATACTTAGGAATTGCTCCCAGTGTTAAGACTTTTTTACAAAATCTTCATAAATAACCTACTTTTATTAAATTTTGGTAAAGAAATGTTCCTGGTTTAACCACAAAGGCACAAAGACACGAAGGGGCTGCTGCGGTAAATCAAGTCCTGTGAGGATTTGTTGACTAATTAGTCAAGAGTATGGGCGTGTTCCCCCCTACGATATTGTCTCCCAGACGGCGGGTTTTGTCAACCCCCCCTAGCCAAAAAACGAAATTTTTTTCCAGATTAATTTTTTTTTGAGGTTTAATTTAACCACGAAGACACGAAGACACAAAGAAATATGGAAGTTGTTGTTAAAAGAAATAACCTAGTTCTATCCTGGTTTGGCGTTGTTTGGGATCATATTTGAGTAGGTATTCACGGGCGATCGCATCTTGTTCTCGTAAACTATTAATTTCCTTTTCCGCAATTTCCGTATCGGTTGAGAGTAAAATAACTTGATGACTAGCTGCGGGAAAATACCGTTCAATTAGGTTTTGACGGTGGGAGGAGTCTAAACGACCTAGGGGAGTATCAATAGCGATGGGTAAGTTTAGTCCTGAAACCCTTGCTAACCCCCATAAAAAAGCGATCGCTAATAGTTGTTTTTCTCCCGCAGATAGGCGATGTTTCTCCACGGGTTGTCCTTGGGGATCGTACAGGGATAAACTAAAGTCTTCGGTAGCAATTACCACTCGATGTACTAAGTCTGATTTGTGTAATAAATAGCGAAAACATTCGGTAACTTCTACTTCTAATTTATTTAGTTTTTTCAGGGTTAATTTTTCTTTAAATATTTTTAAGGAGTCTTGAACTTTACTAATAGTCTCAATAATATGATTGGCATTTTTTCGATCAATGGTATTTTGACTATATTTTTCTAGCTCTTTTTTAACCTTTTCATATTCAGTATAACACTTTTTAGATCGCTGTTCTGCGTCTTCAATAGCAGTTTCAATTTTAGTGTATTCTGTTTGGGCTTTGGATACCATTTCTAACAGTTGTTCATAGACCTCTGGAGGGGCGGCAATAGCCAATTGTCTATCCAGACTAGATAGGTTATCTTCAATTACTATTAAAGCCTCTAAAACGTCCTGAGATTGTTGGATTTGACTGGGAAGTTGATGGTCTAAAAATGTTCCTAATTGACTGAATATTTTATCATCAATTTCTAAAAATATCTTTTCTTGATTAGGATGATTTTCGGTTAAATTTTGATAATCGGTTTCCAGATATATTTTAACACTTTCTAACTGTTTTTTGGCAATATTAAGTTCTTCTAAATATTGAAATAATCGTTGATCTCGATCTTTGATGAAATCCTGGGCTACCTTGGCTTTTTCCCAATTTAACTCTTGTTTTCCCTGGTTTTGCGCTTGAATTAACAAAGGTTGAATTAAACTTAAAGGTAAACCTTCTGCTGCTAATTCACAAAGACGTTCCCGTTGTTGTTTGGCTTTTTCTTTTTCATCCTCTAACTTTTTTTCTAACTGACTCCGTTCTCCGGCTATTTTGCCGCCTTCTAGTTTAAATTTTTCCTTAGCTTGATTTAACTTTTTTTTAGCAATTCCAGCCTTGATTTTTAATTCTTCTACCGCCATTTCCGCCGCATCTTTTTCGGATTTATACTGATTTAATTTAGTCTCAATTTCTTCTAAATATGCTAAATCTTTTGAGTCGGCTAACTGTCGGCGTTTGCGGTTAGCTAAAATATCTAAATCTACTGCTAAACGTTCTGATAATTCTAATCCCAATAAAGATTGAATTGCTTGTACCACAACATTAGGAGGACTGTCTAAATCGGCTAATTCTTTGACCTGTTCCCCATCAAATAAAAACAAGTTAGAAATTCCTATCGGGAAAAAATCTTCGATGCGTTCATCCCAGGTTTCTACCCAAGCGGAGTCCGGCCAATCATCAATTAATATGCCTAAAATATCCTTACCATTTTTCGGGTTTTTTGTCCAGCGACGTTTAACCCGAAACTCTACTTGCATATTTTTAACAATATGTTCAAATAATAATTCTACACTGGTTTCTTCATGGGCTAGGGTCTGTTTATTAACCGCTTGTTTCAGAAAGTCGGGATAACTTAAAGTTCCCCGGGTAGAACATTGGGCGCGTTGTCCATAAAGTGCGAGCCGCATTGCATCCATTAAGGTAGTTTTTCCGCCTCCATTCATACCTCCAAATAAGACAATGGGACTAATCACATTATCCTTAATTTTAGGGCGTAAATCAATTACTTGTTTCCCTCGATAGGGGCCAAAGTTTTCTAAGGTTAATTCTAGGAAAATCATAAAATTAAAAGTTTAAAGGTTAATTTTTATCCCGTTTATCTCGTTTCTAGGTTCTACCTAGAAATGCTCTTAAGGAGGCTCCGCCTCCAATAATAATAGCAGGCGGAGCCTGCCACTAGGCATTCCCAGGGAGACCCTGGGAACGAGGGTTCGAGGGTTAGGTAGGGTTTTGAAATTTTAAACTTCCCCAACTTAACTGTTGCGGAGGTTCGGGGTTTTTGTCTTCTATGGCGTGCTTGACTTGTTCAACATTTCCGGTTTTGGCGGCTTCTTTTAAGTTGCGTTCATAATGAGCGTTATTAATAGCTTGTTCTTGAGGTCGAGAACTGGTTTCTAAACACTTTTCTAAGTCATCATAGATACCATTTCGTCTCGCCATAGTTTTATATTGACGTTCTGTATCAATCAGTTTTGCCATTAATTCCATATACATTGTATCTCCTTGACTGAGTTCTTCTAATAATTCCCATTCATCTGCACCCAGAACGGTATTTCCTGCACCCAAACGGGGGTCTTCAAAGGTTTCTCCCATAACTTCCTGATAAATTTTAGGTACACTATCATCAAATTCGTGTTTTTCTTCTAACCATATTCGCCTAATTTCGCTAAGTTCTCCTATGGTAATTAAGGTTATATCTCGATATTCTTCGGGCGCTGTTTGTCTAATTTGTTGTTGTGCTTCTAATACCCGTCTTAACCAATGTTCCCGCCATTTTTTTGTATAGGGCCCAGGAATGGGTTCGACGGATATTTCTCCATTAATATTACGTTCAAATAGTTGAACTTTTCCAAATATTCGTCTAAAATCTCGTTTATCTCGATCATTTGTAGGATCTAATTCATTACGGAGATTTAATAATGGTTGCATCCATTCTTTAGCTTCATCATTAATAATCATTGCCTCCATTGATTTATCTTTAGTCACCAAAGTACAAACCCAACATCCAAACCGAGAACTTCCACAGCTAGGGGTAGAAGTATCCACAACAAGGGGACAGTCATTATCTGCCGTTGCACCTCGATACATCGCAAGTAATTCTTTATTATCCAAACCCCAAGGGTTTTCCCATTGCATTAAATACATCCAAACTTCATCAGTTCGCCAATCTTCAATCGGGGAATAAACTAAGCAATCTGGACGACGAGGATTTGTATTCAAGCGATCGCGAACTCTCCGTTTTCGATGCTTTGCCATATTCATTGATCTTTGAATACTTTCGGTTTTGCGAGTTCCTAAAACTAAGATAGCCTCACGATTAGTTTTAAGAACTTCTTGAATAAATGAATCTGCGGGCTGGATTTTTAGGCGATCTGTACACCATCTAAATCGTTGTCTAGGGGTCGGATAACCTTTACCAATTAAACACACCCAAAATGTATCTTGAATGGCTGGATAAGTTAGATGTGTTTCTATAGGCATTTTCTGTTCTTTAGCTGCCAATTGCATTTTTTCTAAAGATCTTTTCACCCAAGTAGAAATTATGGGATTTTCAACCAAGGTATCATTAGTAATAACATGAATTGTTTTTGTCCGTTGTTCTACGGGTAATGCTGCAATAGAATTCCAGATAATCTGAAGTACAGAAGTGCTATCTTTTCCACCACTCCATCCTATAATTAAAGGGCATTCTTCTTGTAAGTATAAATCTTGGATTTCTTGAGTTAATATTTCAACAGCATCAATGAATTGTTCAACTGTGTTTTTAGATTCAATGCCGATTAGAGTTTCTGTCATTTTAATACCTCTGTTTTAATAATAAACCTTGAATTATGCTCTAAATATATTCTGGCGATGCCATATTAGTGAATCCATTCGAGGAAAATTTAATTCAGAATTAGGTAAAAAAATTAATTCCCCATTAAATTCTTTCATATCTCTATTATAGGGTGAATCTTCATCTAAATCTTGAGCTATTATAATTTTGTAATTATTATCTATTGTAAACCAACCTTGATCGAAAGCCCAATGATGATTTTTACAAAGTGAAATTCCATTTTTTATATTGCTATCATAAAATTTAGCAAAGGGTTTAATGTGTGCGCCATCTACAAGGCTTTGACTTAAAGAGCGAGTTACCCGTAATCTACAGAAAGCACATCTATAATCATAAAGATGTACAACAGCTTTACGGAAAAATGCCTCTCTAACAACTGACTTTTTAAGGTAAAACTTTATTTTTTTTTTCTCTGTATTATCAGATTCAGAAGTTGTTTCTAAATCATCTGAACTAGAATCTTCTAAATCTTGGTTGATTTTTAATATTTCTTCTATAGCTTTTTGGCTAGAAGTAAACCAAGCATTAATTAAACTATCTATCAATTCCTTTCTACTATTTGGATCTTGAATAAAGTTAAAAAGTTCCTGATCTAAATAAGCATAATCAACGTCTTTTCTGATTTTAGGAATTGTTTGGGGTCTTCCTCCGTCATATTCTGAACTAAATTGAAGATGCCAAAACTTATACTTACCATTCTTGAGATGAAAAAATGGTAGGGCGAAATCACTACCTTTAAACGGGTCAGAAGTTAAAACAGACCAATATTTTTTAAATGTATCAATCAAGTCATCAGAGATAAAAATACGGTTTTCTGTAATTAAACCTTGTGAAATTGCATCAATTACAGATAATAATAAAATAGGTTGATTGAGAGCTTCACCGCCTCTTTTATTGTTTTTATAGACTTGAATTTGAGAAAAACAATTAATATAGTAAGCTAGATTTCTACTTTCTGGTTGTCCTCCTGTAGTCATTATGCCCCCCTTTAGCCATAAAAAATATTCCCTAAACCCCGCTATTCCGGTAAAATAGGACTAAGAATAAGTTTTTAAAAACATTAGTTAAATTTTTAAAAACCATTTTTAGATATCATAGCATTTATTGACTCATTTGGCAACATAACTCTAATGGATACTGAAACCCAACTCAATTCCGAATCCCAAAAAGCAATTGCACAACTGCTGAAACCCTATCTACAAAAAGCAGATAGCTTACTGGTTCAAAAAACCTATATGGCCGAAACCGAAACCTTTATCACCTCCGTCACCCTAGAATGGATAGCAGCAAAAGTCGGTTTCGCCTCCCAACTGCCCCTATTTCAACCCCATTTAGACCCCACAGGAAACGTCCAAAGAGACACCGAAACCGTGGACGATATCTTACAACGCCCCCTCGACTGGTCACGTCAAGCCACCCTAACCCAATATCTCACCAACCACAAAGACCATAAATTTCCGGCGGTGTTAGTCGTCCTCAGTCCCCCCTGGGTCGATAACCCCCAAGCATCTGAATGGGATAAACAGGGCCGGGCCACCCAGTCCGCCATTGAATTTTTACCCCTGGATAGTCAGGGAAAACTGGGACTATTGCAAATGTCAACCGATATATCCGTATTTGCCCTAGATGGACAACATCGCCTCATGGGGATACAAGGGTTAATGCAACTCCTACGGACAGGGCGTTTACAACCCTATAGCAAACAGAAAAAACCCGTCGGGGATGCTATTACCGTTAAAGAGATGACCCAAAAATTCGGTATCACACCCCAACAGTTACAACAACTATCCCAAGAAACAATCGGAGTAGAATTTATTCCCGCCGTTGTCAAAGGCGAAACCCGCGCCCAAGCTAGACAACGGGTAAGGTCTATTTTTGTTCACGTTAACTTAATGGCCGTTAAACTCAGTAAAGGACAGTTAGCCCTATTAGATGAAGATGATGGGTTTTCTATTGTTACTCGTCAGGTCGTCGTTTCCCATCCTCTATTTTGCGATAAACCCGGACGCAACCCTAGAATTAATTGGGATAGCGCCACCGTCGCCTCCAAGTCAACGGTATTAACTACCCTGCAAGCCCTAACAGATATGGGTCAACGCTACTTAACCCCCAAATTTCCCCACTGGAAAGCCGCCAAACCCGGGTTAGTCCCCCGACGCCCCACACCAGAAGATATAGAAACGGGTATTCAGGAATTACAACAACTTTTTGATGGGATGGCAAGTTTACCCAGTTATCAACGCTTAGAAGACAGTTGGGAAACTCCCGCATTACGGCGGTTTAGTTTTGAGAAACCTGGAGGCGAGGGAAATTTACTATTTCGCCCGGTGGGACAAGTGGCCGTAGCCGCAGCCTTGGGGGTGTTGGTATTTTATCAACAACAGCCCCTAGCAGAGATTTTCGAGAAATTACAAACTTTTGATGGGTCTGGGGGGTTTAGCGGTATGGAATATCCCGACTCCCTCTGGTATGGAATATTATATGACCCCAATAAACGCCGGGTCAGAGTCGCCGGAAAAGACCTAGCCGCCAAATTACTCATCTATTTATTAGGGGGAATGCAGCAACCCATGGAATGCGCCGAGTTACGCAAAGCCTTAGCCGATGCTAGGACATTTGAAAATAAAGCTGTCAGTTTTGACGGTAAATTCGTTAAACCCAAAGAAGTCGGTTTACCCCAAACCTTATAACCTCTTTGTGTCTCTGTGTCTTTGTGGTTAAGATAATATTTTCCATCCGAAAAAATTATTTCCACTCCAAAAAATTTCGTTTTTCTGGGAAAGGGGGTTGACAAAACCCGCCGTTGGAGAGATAATATTCTAAGGGGGAACACGCCCATACTCTTGATTTTTTAGTCAACACTTAAAACCGATTCCGGTGACAATAATTAACTCCTTGACATACTCCCCACGCATAAATGCGGGGGATTCTTGTTCATGGTTCACAGAAGTCCACTTGCTATATCCGGCTTCCCATCAATAGTAGAGGCGGTCTTCTCCCCATGCTTTCCCGATTGCTCGGCAGATCCCTTTTGCCCAAAGGTACTGTTTTGGCACTTTATTCCCAGAATTCCCATGCCTTTTTTAAGAATATTAATTGCCGCATTTGTATCACGACAAATCTCTATTCCACAATTAGGACAGGAATGGGTTCTGGTACTCAATGACTTTTTCACCCGATAACCGCAACTAGAACAATCTTGAGAGGTATAGTTAGGCGAAACAGCCACAACTGCCTTATCCCATATTTTTCCGTAGTAGTCTAACCATTGGGTGAATTGATACCAACTAGCATCGGAAATTGACTTAGCCAAGTGATGATTCTTGACCATGTTCGACACCTTTAAATCTTCATAGACAATCACATCGTTAGAGTGAACTACGCACCGAGCTTGCTTAATCGCCCAGTCTTTGCGCTGTCTTTGAATCTTCAGGTGGGTTTTACCCAGTCTTTTCCGAGCTTTATGATAATTATTAGATTGGGGTTTTGCCCCTTTCACAAACTTTTTACTTAATTGTTTTTGAGCCTTTTTTAATTTGCGCTCAGATTTTCTTAGGAACTGAGGATACACCACAGCATTGTCATTTTGATCCTTGAAGAAATACTTTAATCCCAGGTCTAACCCGACAACGTTACCAGTGTATTCAATTTGTTCTTTGCGGTCAGTATCAAAGCAGAATTGGGCATAATAGCCATCTGCTCTTTTGACCACGCGAACACGATTAATTTTTAATCGAAATAGGTCTTCCCTTGTTTCTTTGTTGCAATAAACAGACAAAGTTCCGATCTCGAAACCATCGGTGAAAGCAATATTCATGCAGTCATTAGATAGTTTCCATCCCGAAACCTTATATTCTACAGAGCGACAATATTTTTTAAATTTGGGATAGCCTTTTTTCTTTTCTTTTTTTCTACAATGACTGTAGAAACTAGAAATAGAAGCATAAGCTCTTTCTGCACTAGCTTGACGAGCCGCCGAATTTAACTTTTTGGCAAAAGGAAATAATGCGGCTAAATCTTTGCATAGCGCATACAAACCAGCCTTACTTACCCCTTGATTATCCATCCAGTACCGAACACATTTGTTTCTAATGAATTGTGCGGTACGAATGGCTTCATCAAGAGCTAGGTATTGCTCCTTGGTTCCGTGCAGTAGTTTGGCTTCTCTAACTATCATGACTCTATTTTATCATAAGGTATTGCAGATAAAGCTATTTTTGTGACAAACTTCTTCAAGGTGGCTAAAGGCTCTCCTGAGCGTAGTCGAAGAGCCACCACCGTGTTCATCCCCACGCATAAAGTCGGGGGCTTTCCACTCGCTTTTTGGTAAATATTCCAGATTTTCAGAGATTTCTGAGCAAAGAAAGACTCTGCTCAGAATTTTTTAGAGGTTGAAAAAATTTACAACTTAGGGAATCGTATAGTTAGGGCTATTCGCTCTAAAATCTAGTTGAAGTTGAGAGGAAATTAATCTTCCATAATTTCAACTGTCCTTGGTGCTTCAGATACTTCAGCACCATAGCTTGATTCTGAGCTAAGGTGATTTGTGAGTTTGAGTTTGAGCTCGTCTGAAATGGGTAAATCTTGGATTTCTTTGAGGAGATATATGACAGATTCGGTTTTACTCCGTTCCGCATAGACAGCATGAAGAACAGCTTCAATTCCATATCCTGAGACAGTATCTCCTAACACCGTTATTAGACCCAGTATTCCTATGCCACCAACGATACCAAAAGGCCCTCCCATGGCGGTGAGAGCAGCAGCAATGGCGGTATTACTTCCGGCTGATGAGACTGCTATAATCAGGAGAACTATACCGGGAAGACCCAGGCCAGCGATTTTCTTTGCGATTTCATCCATTGATTTTAATAATCAGTTATTAGCAATCAGTTTGCAGGCAATCCGACGAATTTCTTCGTCATAATAGCACAATTGTATGGTAGCTATAATTTCCCTGTGCATCTAAGGAGCGTCACGAGGGGCTAAAATGGATTCCACTAATCAGTATAACTATAAAAATTAAGATCATGTTAACTAAACAGCAAAGACAACTCATTACTTACGAAACTATCTTAATTTATGAACAAACCTATAGATTACCTGTTCTCAAAAATCAAGGTGTAAAAGCAGTTCAGAAAAAAATTAGAGTACATCAAAAATTAATTAAAGAGGGAGTTCGATATCATTATTATTTGGGAGGAATTATTAAGCGAAAAGAAGAAATTAGCCAAGAAGAAATTTTTAATGAAATTCAATTATTTATTCAGAATTATAGTCATATTATTGATTTGTTAGAAAAATATAGGGATAGTTATTATAAATTTTTAGTCACCCTGGCTGATGACTTAAAAAAGTTATTTAAAAAAAAATATTCTGAAATAAAAATCTTGGAAAATGAAAGAAGGAAATTAGAGTTAAAAAACACTAATAACCCGAAAATATTGGATGAACTAAAGTGGGAAAAACAAGAAAACTTCAAAGCAGTTTTATTGTTGAGCAATGCTTATTTTTTGATGTTAGAAAAAATCAGATTGATTAGTGAAGGAATCCAAAAACTTGCAGAAGATACCAAAAATCAGAAAGAAATTGTTAAGCAAATCGTCAAAGATTTAGAAGTCTATCAAGAGATTTATGAATATCAAAGCAAAGCCTATAAAATTCGTCAAAAAATAGCAAAAATTGCCCATAATGCAATTAATTTTGATAATTCTTTACAAGATTATTTTAGTCCTTTTCAATCTTTAATTGATGAAATTGTCAAAGTAGATGAATATTTTTATGCAACGGTCGGAGATATTAAAAATTTAGGGGATAATATTTTAAAGTATAATGAAAATTCAGTAAACCTTGAAGATAATGGAGTGATTTCTGAAACTTTTCTTGATTTTATGGTGACCAGTTATGAGAAAAAAGCTCGATTAAAAGATGCTTTTATGCAATCTCAATTATTAGATTGGCAAATTCATCATTTTGATGGCAGTGAAAATGGCATATTTTTAGACCAGGGTATTGATTTAATCTCTAACTATATCTCTAACCAACTAACTGATCAAAGAAAAATGCTAGGCATTACAGAAGTAACGTTTGTTTCTACAGTCCCTCTATCGACTCTTGAAGAAACAAGATCAATGGGACTGAGTAATCATCCTGTTATATTAACCCAAGAATTTCGCAGTGATCGAAATATTGATTATACCCAATTGCGGGATCTCCTTGCCCAACATAGCTGGAAAGAAGCTGATATGGAAACCACTCAATTAATGCTAAAAGTCATGGGTAAGAAGTATTGGAATGAAGTTTATAAGGAAGATATTGATAACTTTTCTAGTCAAGATCTCCAGACAATTGATCAACTTTGGGAACAATATAGTTATGGTTATTTTGGCTTTAGTATTCAGCAAACAATTTGGAGTGAAATGGGAGGTCAAGTTGATTATGAAACGGAAAAGAGACTCGGCGAGCGCCTGGGGTGGCGAAAAGAGGGTAAGTGGTTAGACTACGAAGCCCTAACGTTTAAATTGTCCCCGATGACACCCATGGGACACTTACCAGCCCAATGGTTACACTATGACCCGAAGTTTGAATTATCTGCCCAAGCATCGACAGAAAACCTTTCTATGGGAGCTTGGCGGGTGGGGTCTTGGTTAGTTTGGCAGATGCACTTATTCTTTTCTCGCGTAAAAATTTGTAGGGAATAGGGAATACAACCTATTTAGAATTACTATAGTACAAATTAGAGCTAAAGCCCACTTTGAGGATTAACATGAATAAGAGTAAACATTCTGACATAGAGATAGAAATTTTGCTTTTAGGAAAATGGCGTTTTGGTACATCTTCGGAAAAGATCATGATTGAATTTAAAGATGATATGACTTATCGACAAACCAGGGTTCAAATGCTGTTTTTTTCTAAACCAAAAGAACTGATAACGGGCAATACATTTACTGGAATATGGTATGTCAGTAGAAAAAAATTACATTTAGATGTTAGAACGATGCCAAAATCATTTTTTAATTTAGAGATACCACTAGGGTTAAAGATTTCTTTGGCCGATATAGTTGCTACTTCATTTTCTATATTTATGCCAGAAAGTTATGAAGTATTTAGAATTAATCGGTCTCAATTTCTGATCAAGGATAAAGAGGAATTAATTGTGGGAACCAAAATATAGCAAAACGTCCTTTTAAATAGGCTTCAGATAAAATATTACGACAACAGCAACCAGACTAACAATTAATGATAAAAGGCAGACCAACTTAATGGTTTTAGGATTCTTGGGATTTCCTCTCAAAAAAACAGGATATTTGATCAAACTCTCCGCCCCACCTCGGAACAAAATCCAATAGCTAAAGGTTTCCATCAAAAAATCTCCTTAATTTATAGCAGGGAACACCGGAACACCGGAACAGCCCCCCCAAACCCCTCGTGCACGGCAGGGCTAGGGGGGGAGGGAACAGGGGGGAAAATACTTCACCGTCTGGGTTCTAAGATCCGTTTGGTGTCCTAACTGCCTTGGCGGTTGCTATAACTGAATTAATCAACTTAATCAGAAGTAAAAATACCCAAACTATTACCTAAATTATCATCAAATATAGCACCCTGAATAATGAGCTCATCTTTGATTTGTTCCGAAATACCTAAGTTATGTTTAAAATAAGCTTGTTTAGCCCTAACTCCCATCATTGTTGTCAGACTTAAATTAGCAATACTTAAATTAGAAAAACTCAAATTAGCTAGAGTCAAATTAGCTTGAAATAAGTTGGCTTTTGTTAAGTTAGCTCGACTTAAATTACTTCCAATTAGGTCAGTTTTGGTCAGGTTGGCTCGACTTAAATTTGCTCCCATTAAATTAGCTTGATTTAAGTTAGCTTCAGTCAAATTAGTTTGAGCCAAATTTGCTTGACTTAGGTTAGCTTCACTCAAGTTGGCATGGCTTAAATTAGCCTGACTTAGATTTGCTCCCATCAGATAAGCTTGACTCAAGTTAATTCCACTTAAATCAACTCCTTGTAAATTGGCTTTACTCAAATAGACTTGATTCAGGTTGGCGAATGCCAGATTTGTATTCCCTAAATAAGCCCCACTGAGATAGGCTTTACTCAAGTTGGCTCCACTTAAATTGGTTTGACTCAGATAGGCTTCAGTCAAGTCAGCTTCTTTGAGGTTGGCTGCGTTGAAATTAGTCCCAATTAAGTTAGAATTACTCAGGTTGGCTCCCGTCAAATCAGCATTATCGAGGTTTGCCCCCATTAAATTAACACCCGTCAAATTAGCTTGACTTAAATTAGCTTGACTTAAATTAGCTTCCGTTAGGTTAGCCCGACTAAGATTCGCTTGACTTAGGTTAACTTCTCTTAAATCGGCTTTAGTTAAATCAATCCCTTGTAAATCAATCCCAATTAAATCCTGGTTGGCATCAATACCAACAAGTTTAGCTAATTCCAATAAATTACAACTCTTCGCTTGAATCAGGGTTTTAATCTGGCTTTTTATTTGTTCTTTTAACTCTTGATTATTCATGGTTAAAACTCCATTTTAAGCAGGTTTAAAAAGATGCTGATCAGATCAGGAAAAATCAATCTGGACATCTTTAACTACTGTTTTGAAGCAGGAGAAACCCATCTTAATCCTATGGCAAATTCCAACTCAATACCGCCTGTCTTAATTGTCCTTGATGCTGATTTAATAAGTCTTGACCGGATACCGCATCTAGTCCCGTCCACTGCATCAATAGAGCTAACTTAACAGATTTTCCACTTTTTTCTAATAAAATTTCCGCCGCTGCTCGATCAATTTCGGTCAAATCCATTAATATTCTTAAAGAACGATCCTGTAATTTTTTATTAGTCACCGCCACATCAATCATCCGATTCCCATAGACCTTCCCCAACTTCACCATAACGCTAGTCGAGAGAATATTTAACGCCATTTTAGTCACAGTTCCGGCCTTTAATCTTGTCGAACCCGCTAAGATTTCTGGCCCGACTAACAGACGAATATCCACATCCGCCTCAAATTCTACCTGATCCACCGGAACACAAGCAATAAATACGGTTTTGGCCCCCCGTTGACGAGCCGCTTGTAACGCCCCCTGGACAAAGGGAGTCGTCCCTCCGGCCGTAATTCCCACCACAACATCTAAATGGGTAATTTGACGCAGGGCCACCACCCCAGCCCCATCTTCGGCTCGATCTTCCAAGTCTTCCGAACTGCGAACTAAAGCCCCCGCACCCCCGGCAATAATGCCCTGAACCAGTTCTGGATGGGTACAGAAGGTGGGAGGACATTCGGCCGCATCCAGAACCCCTAAACGGCCACTGGTGCCCGCCCCAACGTAAAATAGACGCCCCCCCTGACGCAGTGCCGCCGTGGTTAGGTCAATGGCCGCGGCCAAGGATTCACGGGAACGGGCAATGGCCAACAAAGTTTGGACATCTTCCCGATTGAACAAATCCACCAACTCCAAGGAACTCATCTGGTCTAAGTTCTGACTACTGGCGTTGATTTGTTCGGTTAATAAATGTCCCCGGGACTCCCACTGTTCCATATTTCACTCAACCTGCGATCTGTACTATTTAGACCCAACTATAATAAACCTTCTAGCCGTTTACGAATATCATCAAGTTCCGGTGAGACAAAATCAGACTCTTTCTCTGGGGGTTGGTCTTCCTCGATTTGCCAATCCGTTTGATCAACGTTATTTTCGGGAGGAATAGCTAACTCTCCAGACCCCACCAGTTCCCAGTCATAGTCAACCGAAACGCAAAATTCTTCGATTTCCTCTTTATCAATCGCCTCAACCGTAGCCGTGGGGAAATCCTGGGCTTCCAGAAGTATGCCAAAACGGGTGGCATCATCCTCGTCTTCAAATATTAACACCTTATTGCGATCGCCCATTTGAATCGTATGAATTCCTTCATTTTCTGTTCCGGCGTTGAACAGTAGTACATAAACTCGCATAGCTTTGGATGAAGTTGTGATCACTATTGCTTTACCATTTTACTGCCAAAGGGGGAAATTTTTGACAAGGGGATCAGATTGTTTCGATTCCCAGTCTTAGGTAAGATGAACTAGATCGGAAAACTTATATTTTTTAAAACAATCAATGCAGCTTGTTAATTTATCTTCTCAATCCTTAGCTCTAAAACAGTTTATTCAAGATCAAACTCGATTTCCTGATACCTTTAATGCTGCAATTTGTGATCAGGATGAAATGTATTTATTTGCCTTGGCAAATCACGGCACACCCGATCGCGCTTGTATTCGTTATTATTTTAATGGACATCGAATTTTAGATACCGTCAGACAGGTTTTACAGTGGCATTTTGGAGAATTAGATCGGATTTCGTCCTTCTTGGATTTTGCCAGTGGTTATGGTCGTTTTACCCGATTTTTAGTTCAGGATATTCCTCCAAAAAATGTTTGGATTTCCGATATTTATGCCCAGGCGGTACAGTTTCAAATCGAACAATTCGGCGTACAGGGAATTATTTCTACCACCTATCCCCAGGACTATCCGATCCAACAATCCTTTGATGGTATTTTAGCCTGTTCGTTTTTTAGTCATCTTCCTGAATCCACCTTTTTAACTTGGTTACAAAAACTCTATTCTTTATTATCTCCCCAAGGAATATTAATGTTTAGTGTCCATGACCGGGAATTATTACCCCCACATTTTAATATTTCTACCTCAGATATTTTATTTATTCCCAATAGTGAAAGTCGCAGTTTAGATGTGAATGAATATGGCACCAGTTATGTCGGTGAAAGTTTCGTAGCCCAGAGTTTAAAAACCATTAGTCAAGGGGAAGCAGTTTATTCCCGAATTCCCCAAGGAATTTGTGGCTATCAAGATTTATATTTAGTCACTCGCACACCCCAAAATCCCCTATCTTCCCTAAAATTTAGTCACCATCCCCAGGGAAAAATAGAAAGGTGTGAATTAACCATTGAGGGAAATCTTTTATTAACCGGAAGACTATCAGAAATTAATCCCAACGGTCAATTAGACTCTATTCTGGTTTCAATTAATGGTAAGTTAATTCAAAACGGTTTATTTGCTTTTAAACCTACTGATTCCGATACTCAATCTTCTTGGTCTTATCAACTTCCCCTAGGGGAAATTTCACCGCAAGATATTATCTTAATTAAAGCGATCAACAATCAAGAATTAGAATGGGTTTTTGAAACAACAACCCTAGAAAATTTAATTCAGTCCTATACTATACCATAATTAAATCCCTCGATCCTATCAGCCCTTACCCCTTTAAACTCCCTATCCCAAATATTGTCAAAAACAATCCTGATTTTGTATACTAATCGGAGTCTATTGATTCAGAGGAGCAGAGCAAAAAAACAACACAACCATTTATAGAGAAGTTTATAAGGTATAAAAAATAGTGAATTGAGTGTAAAATGTTTTTTTTATTCACACCATCGCTTGTTGTTTACCCCGAAGTACAATGTCAAACTTTCCATTTGTATCTGTCCCAGTTTCCAGAGAAACGATCCCTGCGACCCCAGCCGTAATTGTCTTTAATGATGAAGTGGATACCCTCATCGGCGGTGAGGGTGCAGACTCTTTCTTTTTACGACGTAATGGAGATCAAATCGCACCCTTAACCCCGGCTGCATCGCTGATTGGGACAAAAAATGATGATATTTTAGAAGGAACTAATGTTCGTGATGTCATCCCGGCTCGAGATGGAAACGACACTATTATTGGTTTCCAGGGGGATGATTTTCTTGAAGGACAAAATGGAAATGATATTCTATTTTCCGGTCAAGGGAATGATTTACTCATAGGCAGTGAAGGAATTGATACTCTATTTGGTGATATCGGAATTGATACGGTTTATGGGGGGCCAGACCCCGATATCGTATTTGGGAATAACGACGAGGATACACTGTTTGGTGATGGTGGGGATGATAGCATTTATGGCGGTCAGGGTAATGATAGTTTAATTGGTGGGACGGGAAACGATTTGCTCTTAGGCGACCGGGGCAATGATACCCTGTTAGGTATTTCCAATGATAATTTAGGTTATACCCTGGTTACGGATTTTAATGGGGATGAAGATAAGTTACTGTTAGGTGGTACTCCCGATTTATATACTATTGGTAATTTGCCCTCCAATGTACCCGCAGGAGTGGCAATTTTCAAACTGAATGGTGATGGGTCACAACAGTTATTAGCAGTTGTTCAAGGCAATATTTCATCAACATTAGACAGTAACCAATATGTGTTTATTTAATTAACTCAGAATCAAAAGGGACTGGCTCACGGCTCACGACGCGGCTATTCCCTATTCCCTATTCCCTCCCCCCCTAGCCCCCGTGCACGGGGGGTTTGGGGGGGCTATAACAGTTTCTTTATCTAACTTTTGACAGCCAAACTAACAAATCTTCTACCGTTTTAAAGTCTAAAACCGCTTCTGCTAAATTCTCTAATTGGTCAGAGTTTAACTGTCGGATACTTGCCTGAGTTTGTGATGATATTTCACCCAATAATCGAGAAATTTGACGTAGAATTAATGATGATTTACCTTCAATAATTCCTTGCTTAATTCCTAGGATTCTGCCATCTTCTATGCCTTTAAGAATAGACCCTTTTTGGTCTTCAAAAAACATTTCTCGTTTTTCTAGTTTTTCTAATTCATCTAGGGTTAAGTTGGCTCGATTTGCCAGTTCAAAAGCCGTTTGAATTTCGACAACCGATGATAATTCCTCTGGAATTTGTTCCATTTGAGAAACGTTTTTAATAAAATAAGCCCAGCTTTGAGACAGATTTTCCAGTTGTTCTAATTCTTGATTGAATTTAGGCAATTCTATAAAAACTAACTCGATTTCTCGTTCAGGATACTCGAACTTGTTTTCTAGTTCTTGGAAGACAAAATGGGAGAGAAATTTATCGTTATTTTTAAATAACACAAAATCCGTAATTGTTAATGCAATTATGGGATTTAACTTAGAATATCCCTCTCTGGGTTTGAGTTGAGTGGCGTAGCTTTTAGCCGCATTATAAATAACTCGCTTGGTAAAAGCAGGAACATTAATCACCTGCATTTCAACAATTACCGTTTTATTTCCAGTGATTTTAGCTTTAACATCCAAATAACTATCTTTTAATCCCGTAACAGTTCCAGCCGCATAAGGGTCAATAATTTCTAAGTCTTCAATAGTCGGTTGTCCGTCATAGATCATAGCATTAAGGAAGCTGATCAAGACATTTTTGCTCTGGGGAGAAGCAAAGACTTTTTTGAACCCAAAATCGGTTTTAACACTAATAAAACGCATAGGTAGATATTTTCGCTTGGGAAGAAGATTTCATCTGGGTAGAGAGTTTTTAATGAGATGCGATCGCCTACATACTCCCTGGGGTTTTGATCTGATTGTTCCTCAAAACCCCATAAAAGAGCGATCCGACAGGCGACGACTAGGCGATCGCACTCTATCAAACTCACGTTCCAAATCTGATTCGGAAATATGACCTATGGGTAGACTAATCTTCCTTCAACTTCGTTATCTAAAAGTTGATGAGAACTTAGATATTCTTCCAGAACTTGTTGAGCAGATGTGGTCACCACCTTGGGAGTCCCTAATTCTTCAGGTGTCATATTGAGACTGACCACTGAATTTTTATAATGATATTCCTGGAGACAAAGGGTATATTGTGCATCGTCTTGTACAGGGTTTCCATTAATGCTTAAAGACTCTAGTTTTTTCTCAGCATTATTATAAATTGCCTGAATGCCTTTGTTAACCTGGAAACAATTTCCTTCACCCGGAATTCTGTTCTCTGGTCTCATAAAGTAGCTAAAGATTTTTTTCATCTGTAGCCCAGTAATTTTCACTTTATAAAGGGGCCCATCGTAAGGATAAGTTTTTTTCAAATCGCCTAAAGTAACTAAAGGCCCTAATTTTGACCCCCGGATCGAACCACTTCCGATCAAAACAACATCAATCAAATCGGTTTGGGCTAAAACATCGGTGATTAAGTTACCCAATGCAGTTTCGACTTCACGACAAGGATGAATCAGTTCACGTGATAATCGACAAATAATTCGGTTATATTTGCGATCAACTTCTTCTTTATAAGTTGCAATAAAGTTTTCCAAAACCATATCCGGCTCTGCAACCGTGCTATTGATAGGAACCAGTTCCCATTTCCATTCCACAATGCTGTTGGTATCATCATCGACTACAATATCAAACCGTCCAATTTGATCTGACCCAACCGCTGCTTGTGCGATCAAAATGTTGTTAACTTGCGCTGGTTGTTCTAAAAGGGTATGGGAGTGTCCGCCAATGATCATATCTACACCCCATGCCGGATCTAGCATTGCCGCTAGTTTTTTATCTTCTTCAAAACCAATGTGGGTCAAGAGAATTGTGAGGTCAATATCTTCATTTTTGTAGGTATTGCAAATTTTACCAACTTCGGCTGCGGCATCTTCCAAACCCACAAATGTACTAATACTGGTATCTAGTTTTAAAGCTTTTAAAACTTCTTCCGTTACGATGCCAATGAACATGATATCAAATCCATCTATATTCAGGATTAGATAGGGGTTCATCAATCGTTTGCCATACTTTTTAATATACAAGTTAGCATTAACGATTGGAAAATTTGCCATCTTTTCCAAAAACAATAAATGCGGGAATCCATAATCCAATTCATGATTACCCAGCGTCACTACATTTGGAGCTAGATAGTTCATAATTTCTATCGTTGAAAGTCCCTTAAATTCCGTATCAATCATCGATCCTTGGAGCATATCTCCAGAAATCGTATAAAGCACATTTTTCTCTTCTTGACGGACTTTATTGATATATCCAGAAAGCAAGGATAATCCCCCGATTAGATTACCTTCTCCACTTTTCGCTTCTGCGAGAAAGTCTCCGTGCATATCATTTGAATGTAAAATTGTAAATTTTTTGAAACGTTCTGTGGTCATCATTAGTTTTTTCCTTCGTTGGCTAGATATGTTTTTCTGCTATATGTGCAGAATATAGGAAATTGTATCATGCTTAACACTAGCTACGGACTTCTTTATAATTAATTTACTTTTACTAAGTAGTTGCACAAAATAAATTACCTAGTTGAGAGAGGGAACAGCCCCCCCAAACCCCCCGTGCACGGGGGGCTTGGGGGGGGGAGGGAACAGGGTAGAGGATGTGTAATTAATTTTGTTTAGGTACTTAAGACCTTTGAAACATAGAAATTTAACTTTTGGATGCTGTCACCCGTCGATTTCTGAGTCTGTGTTTATCATCTTCTACCGTATATTCTTCCAAATCATCATCTTGAGTTGAAAGAGAGTCTAGCCTTGCTTGTATTCCTTGAATCGCTTCTTCGGTGACTTGAAAAGAATCTTGGAGATCATAAACAATATCCTGGGCTTCGCCAATTCTAGCATAAAATTCAGGAATAAAATCATCTTTTAAAGTCTCTAAATGTTGAGAGAATTTCCGGCTATCTCGCGTAATTTTAAAAAACAAAATTAAAATACTTAACACACTAGCACTGGGAACCAAAACAGCGACTAAAATCCAAGTTGATAATAAAGGGTGAACCCTCCTGAAACTCTGAGAAATTTCAGTTTGAACTAAATCTCTAATTACCATGCGATCCAGCCTGGTAGCATCTACGCCATTGCTGCTAGTATAGGATATTGCCAAGAAATTGTCAGAATCCTGACTAATTAAATCTTGATATTTAGAAGATTTATAATCAAATAAATCTGGATAAAAAATACTAAAACAAGCAGAAAAACCAACCAAAATTAATTCAATTATATTCATTTAATTTCAATAATTAGGAATCAAAATTTAACTTTTTAAAGTTTTTATCCTCTCGAATCGGGTCAAAATCCGTTTCCCGTTTAACCAACTTTTTACAGGCTTCGGGATTCAACCGTATTGCCCGTTTTAAATTTTCCAAGGCTAACTCTACTTGCCCTTGAACCGCATAACATCGGGCTTTATTATACCAAATTCGGTAAAAATCAGGACGAATTTTTGCAGCTTGATTATATGATGAAATCGCATCATCATACTTTTGCAGTTTAGCTAAAGCAAAGCCCTGATTATTCCAGGCATCCATATAATTAGACTTTAAATCAATAGCCCGTTGGTAGGATAAAATCGCAGCTTCATAATGATTGAGTTTTCCTAAAGCCACTCCTCGATTATTCCAAGCATCGGCATAATTATATCGCAATTGAATCGCACTTTCATAGGAAACAATCGCCTCATGATACCGTTGTAACCGGGTCAGTGCTACCCCTCGATTATTCCAAACTTCTGCCAAATCCGGTTTAAATTTTAACCCCTCATCATAACTTTGAACTGCCGATTCTAAATCCCCCTCTAAAAATAATTTATCTCCCTGTTTGGCTAAACTAATCGCTTGTCTAAGTTGTTCTTCCGGTTCAACTTCTGCGGCTGGAGTTTCTGTTTCCGTTGTCTCGGAAGATTTTTCTTCAACTTCAACCGCAGACAGAGTTTGATTTTTGTCGTTTTCAGTGGTAATAGGTAATATAATCGGGACTAAGACTGCCTGATCCAGATTTACCGGGATTGTTGTTTCATCGGTTACAGATTGATCATGGGTTTCGGGTAATAATTCCCCAATCTCTGAACCCGATTTATTGTTTTCTGGCTGTTCCACCCAAACCGCTTCAATCACAGGTAAAGGAGTTTGAGTCGTTAGAGTTTGTAAGGTTTCATGGGCTAAATCATTTTTATTTTGCAATTGATATAAAATTTGTCTAGCTTCGGTGAGTACCCGTTCCATTTCCGTCAGGGTATCGGTTTTAAGACTTTCAATTTCCTGCTCTGCGGATGCCGTTTGTTGGGCTAATTTTTTCAGTAAAAACCAAACTCCACAAGCTGCGATCGTATTCAACAGCAATAACAATAGTAAAATTAAACTTAATAATGCCAGATAGCGACGGAAGGTATTATCAACCTGATTTTCCACTTGATTTTTAATCTCCTGTTCTTGGACAGAAGATTCTGATAAAGTGGGATTCTGAGCCCAGGAATTTGTGGATAAGGTGGTAAAAAACAGTAAAATAGTAGCGGTAGCAATCGAGCTCCGTTGATCAAATAGCTTAGGTGTGAGCTTCCCAAATGTCCCAAATCGACAAAAGGCGAAGGTGAGCGCAAATTTGTTTTTGTTTTTCATATCATCCAAGCGTGAATTGAGGAAATCCAAATTGGAGATCCCCAGGATCAAATTATTGAAGAACAGCAAGAATTAAAAAATATTATCATGTCTGAGTGGATCGAGATCGGGACTATTGTTGCGGCTCACGGGTTAACAGGAGAAGTACGGGTTTATCCCAATTCGGATTTTCCTGAACGATTTATTGAACCTGGAAAGCGCTGGTTATTACATCCCGGACAAACTGAACCTGAACCCGTGGAATTTTTGGGCGGCTATTTAATGCCCAGTAAAGGCATTTATGTGGTGGAAATTGAAGGAATTGAAGATCGGAATCAGGCGGAAGCGTTACAGGGCTGTCCCTTGTTGATTACTGATCAAGATCGTCCCTATTTAGAGGAAGGCGAATTTTATGTTTTAGATTTAATTGGGTTGGAAGTCTTCGACCAAAGAAAAGCGGAAGTGATTGGAAAAGTCATAGATGTGATTTCAGCCGGGAATGATTTACTCGAAGTCGAGTTGAATTCCCCAACTTCCACCCAAGATACTCTCGTTTCTGAACCCATTCCAGAGGGAATTCATCGTAAATCTAAAAAGAAACGTAAACCTAAACCCCTACCTACGGTTTTAATTCCCTTTGTTAAAGAGATTGTTCCCATTGTGGATTTAGAACAAAAACGGATTGAAATTACCCCGCCCCCTGGGTTAATTGAGGAAACCGTGTGAACTAAACCTTTTCTTAACAGGCTGTATGATAGACTCTAATCTTGCTGTCTGAGATCTTGCCATGACTGACTTAATTAATGATTCACTAGAAAACCTACCGCGCGAGGTTAGGGTGAACCAACTTCGCAATTTGATCGAGACCCTGCATATTGCTGATGAAATTGCTACCAAGGGCTACTTAATCAGTAGTTCTGAACTGGCCGATCTCATGGATATTAATGCCAGTGCTGTCACCAGTCGAGGGGATAACTGGGCATGGCGCAATTGGGAAGTATCCAGAGTGCGGCGAGAAGGTAATCAAATTCTCTGGCAATTAGAACGAGTTAACTAGCAGTTTGCTGACCGTTGATTGTTTATTATCGAGCACTGATTTAGTAAAGTTCTCCCTCATAACGGGGGAGAATTTTATCCTATCCAGCATTTGAGCAGCTATCAATTTTTGATCTGCTTAAATAGATGGAATCCCCGTGCATTCACGCCGGGGCGGATGTCAACATCAATTGTTGGGTTTTAATTCTTTTCGTAGGTTCTCCCTCGCCATTGAATTTGGGTCTGAGTTGCTGATATCCATAATCTTAATACGGCGATCGGATCAGCCAGGGGAGATAACCAAAATACCCAAGGCATTTTAGCTTGACTCAAATCATAAGATAACGAAATTGCGGCGGTTAATATTATTCTTAGAAACACTAAAAAACCGTTTAATCCTAATAGCGTTGAACTCAAAAAACCGGGTAAGGATAGACTAGAGGAAAAGATTAGATTAATTAGTAATAATGGTAAGGGTAACGCCTGAACCGCTAATAATAGAAATAAATCTCCCCACAATTGAGTTTTAGAACAAGCATCCTTGAGATCGAGCGATCGCCCCCAACCCTCCCAAGTATCTTTTAATCCATCATACATTCTAACAGTTAACACATTTGCGCCATCTAAAAACCCCACTTTAAAACCCTGTTGAGCGATATTTCTAGCTAAGGTGACATCATCACAAAAGGAATTTTTAGCACTAGAATATCCCCCAACTTTTTCTAATACCGAACGCCGACATAAAAAACATTGACCATTCGCCATAACCCGTTCGGGTTTTTGTGGCGATAAATCCGGCGATCCAAACCGATAAACTAAAGTCATTAATAGGGCAGGTTGTAACCACAATTCCCCCGGATATTTGAGAATAAATTTACAGGATAATGATAATAAATCATATTGATTTGCGATCGCAGTTTTCACCACACTCGCCACTAAACCCGGTTGTGGTATAGTATCCGCATCAACGCCTAAAATCCATTCACTTTTTTCAGAACTATTTAAAAAACCCGTATTTAAAGCCCAAGGACGACCTACCCATTCTGGAGGTAAAGGATCATCTAAAATTAGTCTAAATCTCGGATCAGATTTAGCGAATTGTTTAACAATATCCTGGGTTCCATCTTGGGAATGACTATCAACAATTAAGATTTCTCGGACTTCATAACTTTGCCGTGTTAGCCCTTCTAAACAGGGCGTTACCCTGGCGGCTTCGTTCAATGTAGGAACCACAATACTCACCGTTCCAAAGAGTTCTAAAGTCGGGTTTTGGGGCTGTAGAGGGGGAACCCGAATCGCTCCTTTTAATAACCGAGACAATAAAATAATTGTAGCGGGAATTTGCAAGAATAATATCACCCCAAAAAATAATATAACCCAGGAATTAGTCTGTAAAAAATCAGGAATTGTTAATAAAATTAGATTCAACATTAAAATTAGTATAAAAGGGAATAGGAAACACAAAGGTACAAAGACACAAAGCAGGATAATTAAATATATTCCCATAAAAAAGAATGGGCAAAGCCCATCCTCTTTAAATCTTAATGCTTACTTTGCAACCACTTCAACGGCTGAGGGAGTAGTAATATTATCACTAGATAATAAACTTTCCATAGTATCTAAAGAGGGTTTAGCATTCCACCAGAAAATGATCGCTGGAACTACTCCAAATAGAATACTTAAAGCCACGGGAAATAGGAAGCGGGTATCTAATTCGACAACGGTAATCGCCGCTCCAAAGAAGAAATTAGTGATATAAACAATTAGGGGTAAAGTTAATTGGGAGCGAGATAAAGCAATCGGAGTTTTGCGCCATAAAAACGCCCCAACGCTCATAAAAATAAAGCCCGTTCCCATCCATCCAGCTAAATTACGATAGGGCATTCCAAAAAATTCACCAACTTCTTGAAATTGCCAAAAAGGAAAAGTAGCTTGACTCATGGCTGGGTCTAATACTAAGTCCCAAGCTGTTAGTAATATAGCCCCTAATGCCAAGGCTGAAAGTTGACGTACCCAACTATCTCCCATTTTTAATTTTAAACCTGCCCGGGCTAACAAATAGCAAGTTAAGCCCATATAGAACCAAGATAAGGGAATGGTGAAGGGAACCAGTCCGGCGATTTTATAACCTAAACCACTCAAATATTGATAATGACCAAAGGGAAATCCGGTGCTAGTTCCTAAAAGTTCACTGGATAGGGATAAGAATAGGGATGGAATCATAAAGGCTAAGGTTGTTCCTAACCCTAAAGTCCTATAGCCATATAATGCCAGGGTCGCCGCCCCAAACACAATATAGGCTACGCCTCCGGTCGCCATACTCCAGACGAAAATATTCATCCCCATCGGAGGTAAATTAGCGACCAGTTCAGGGTTAGGGAGAATAAACAATAACCCCGCTAATCCAAATAGGGTTGACACAACGTGAGCCGTGAGGCAAAATCTTTCCGCAATTGACTCGTGCTTCATGGGACTCCTTGAAAAAGTATTAAGATACGTCAAGCGTTTTGGGTGAATTTTACAAATCTTTAAATAAGGATATACCCTTTTGTGCTAGATTAGGTGTACTCTCCCCCTGATATCCCTGTGGGATAAGTCTTATTAATACTTTGGTTCACCTATAGGTTGTTTTTGTAATTTAACTTAAAAATTTTAGAATAGACGGGCTTGCGGTAGGATGGGAGTGCAAATCGGATATTGGTTTGCATCAACTACGCACATTTAAAAGGGGAAGTGGTGTAATGGCAGGAGGTTTGAGCCTGGTAACAACAGTTGCATTGGTTTTACTGGGTTTAGGAACATTGGGGCTAGAAATTCAATATCGTCTGCGTCCGGGGAATCAACTCGAACTGACGCGGGGAGAATGGAATCTGGATTTATCCGACAACCGCCATTATGTCTTGCGGGGAGAAATGGAATTCCAGAATCTGACCTCAAATCTGGAGATCATGATACCGGAAGTCAGTGCCCAATTAACCCTTTTGTCTAAAGCGAGTTTAGACGGGATTAACCATACAATTAAAGTCATTCCCGCCCATATTGATGCAGGTGCTAGGGAAGATAACTATTGGTTTGGCTATATTGTTAAAGCCCAAAAAACCACCCGAATTAAAGTTTTAATTGAAATCGAAGGACAAGATCTAAAAGCCTTACAATCAGCCTGGGTAAAGGTTAAGTACATGACCTACGGGCCACAGGGACGTATCCCCAAAGTTCGCCACCTTGTCCTACCTCTACAATATCCCGATCCGGCAGTTATCCCCAATAAACGAGTTGTAGAAGGGGTTGCCGAAGTTTATCCGATTCGTACCCATTTATTAACCCATATTGATGATCCCGTCGAGGTGATTAAAAGGTATGTGCTTCCCCATGCTCAAGCCGGGGATATTGTCACCTTGGGAGAAACCCCGGTCGCTTTAATGCAGGGGCGATTTTACCATCCTAGCCAAATCAAGCCGGGATGGGTAGCCCAACGGGTTTGTTATTTCTTCATGCCTACTTCCAGTTTAGCCACAGCCTGCGGAATGCAAACCTTAGTCAATCAGGTCGGATCAGTCCGGGTATTATTTGCTATTGTGGTGGGAACTATAGCCAAACTTCTAGGGAAACCAGGGGTATTCTATCAATTAGCGGGTGAGCAGGCCCGATTGATTGATGATGTCACCGGAACTTTACCACCTTATGATCAATTTATTGTCTTAGGGCCAGATGATCCTCAAAACGTGGTTAACACCCTACAAAAAGAAACGGGGTTAGGAGCGGCAATTGTAGACGTAAACGATTTAAAAGCGGTTAAAATATTAGCGGCAACCTCCGGTCTTTCCACGGCTTTGATCGAGCAAGCTTTAAGGGGTAATCCCGCCGGAAATGCCGATGAGCAAACCCCACTGGTGCTAATTCGCCCTTTATAGATAACCAAGATAAGCGAACGGTGATTCTTTACCCGACTTCATCCAATGAATTTATTTCTTTCCCAAAATCAAAACCAGTTTAATATTCGCCCGTTTCAATACCGGGACTTAGAGGCGGTTGAAAAGCTATATGACCAAGCTGATGATACGGTGTTAGCCCAGGAGTTAGAATACCTGCGTCGGTGGTATGGGTTGCTAAAATTTTTAAGTTGGTTTCCTAACCCCTGTCAAAATTTATTTAATGCCTATATTGCTGAACAGTTCGGGCAAGTTTTAGGGATGATTAAAGTGTCTCCTTTCAACACCACCCGCAGCACTTGGCGAATTGATCGAATATTTGTAGATCGATTAAATAATCACAGTAGTATCGGTTCACAACTATTACGTTATTGTTTTGAAACCCTTTGGGAAGCACGAACCTGGCTATTAGAAGTTAATGTAAATGATAGCAGTTTGATGGCTCTTTATCGGCAAAATGGATTTCAACCCTTAGCTCAAATGACCTATTGGGTAGTGGAACCGGAATTGCTACAAACCTTGGCGAATTCTCAACCCGATTTACCCAACCTTTTACCCGTCAGTAATGCGGATGCTCAACTACTGTATCAACTAGATACGGTTTCCATGCCTCCGTTGTTGCGACAAGTATTTGACCGTCATATTTTAGATTTTAAAACCAGTTTTGTTCAGGCTGTTGTAGATGCAATCAAACAATGGTTTAGTCACAGTGAACAGGTCAGTGGTTATGTGTTTGAACCCCAACGCAAAGCGGCAATTGGTTATTTTCAAGTGCAGTTATCCCGTGATGGTCGCCAACCCCATGTTGCTGAGTTAACCGTCCATCCGGCCTATACCTGGCTTTACCCCGAATTGCTATCCCAGATGGCCCATTTAGCCCAGGAATTTGGCCCCCAGTCCCTAAAATTAGCATCGGCTGACTATCAACCCGAAAGAGAAGCCTATTTAGAAAAAATTGGGGCCGCACGGGTGGAACATACCTTATTAATGTCCCGTTCCGTTTGGCATAAATTACGGGAATCTAAATCTTCCCTGGAAGGGTTGCAATTATCCGATGTCCTACCTAGTTGGCAACCCGCCCATAAACCCGTACCCACGCATATCTCTTGGTTGGGGCCAACGGTAAAACAGCCTTCTCCCGTGCAAAAATCTACGGTGGAGGGGATCTCGGAAACACCGGAATTAGACCCGAAAAACTCAACCCAAAAGTCCTTAGATTTACCGTCTGATCCTGTTTGACACTCCCACGGGTGAACCGCGTGGGATTCTCCTGTCTAGCCCCGATTGCTCGGTATTCATGGAGTTGCCCCCTACTGTTTCCAGAATTGCTTCACAGCAATATTAGAGGAGAGTACGAGACTCTGAGGAATGCCAAGTACCTCGTCCCAATTGACGGCACACGACTATTACAGTCTTTGGCTCTGCCAAGATTTTTCGGAGCTTTCTGTAGTCAACAGGGATAATCACAGTGGTTGCCTTTTTCTCGCCATTGACAACTTGTTTTTAAGGAGGTCAGAACATCTGACCAGATAAGCGAGGAACATCCTTGCTATACTCTGATAATAGAGTCTTAAATAGAGTATGTCAAGGGAAAAGAAAATTCAGTTTAATGTTAACGAGAAAGAATATGAACGTCTCAAAAGTCATGCTGAATCAGAAGGATTATCAATGGCTGAAGTTCTTAGGGATTACATTAAAACCCTCACACCCCCTAAAGGGGGTCGCACTACATCCCACGACTGAAGTGCGTGGGCTTTGTGCGAGGTTGTTGTAATTATGGGAAAATCCCTGTTTATTTCCGCCTTGGGATTAGATATTGGTCGCAAACGCATTGGCGTCGCCGGTTGTGATGGTACGGGCTTAATTGCCACCGGACTCACTACAATTCTGCGGCGTTCTTTTACCCATGATATCGCTCAATTTCAAGACCTGGTAGAGCAGAGACAAGTACAGTTATTAGTGGCAGGTTTACCCTATCATCTCGACGGTTCCTTGGGTTCTCAGGCTAAATATACCCAAAACTATGCTCAAAGGTTAGCCCATGGCTTGAATTTACCCCTGGAATATGTAGATGAACGTCTGACATCCTATCAAGCCGAACAATTAATGATTGCGGACAATATTTCTCCCTCTCGCAATAAAAGCATGATTGACCGCAAAGCCGCCGCCTTGATTTTGCAACAATGGTTAGACCAGAGGAGACAAGGGAATGGGTAATGGGTAATGGGTAATGGGTAATGGGTAATGAACTGATGACTGATGACTGATGACTGATGACTGATGACTGATGACTGACACTTGTTACCAGTAACGTTTAATATGGTTAAAAATAGTACGATATAAATGATGTTCCCACCTAAATTTTCTGAAGGAAATGGACGTTCTGAGGAAGAACAAGTGACCGTGACCCTGACGGATGAACAGGGGCGATCGCTGGTTTGCGTCTTACAATCCTCAATTGAGTTAGAAGGTCAAGATTATGGATTACTGCTACCTGTGGACTCACCAATCGAAATTCTAACTTGGAATGACGATGAGGATGATGATGAATCCGCAGTTCCGGTGGAATCAGAAGCAGAAATTGACAGTATTTTTAAAACGGCTAAAGCGGTTTTAGCAGAACACAATTTGGATCTAAAGCGAACAGGAATTACCCTAACCGCAGCCGGAGAATTACCGGATTTTCCCGATGATGGAGACTCGAATCTGGATCTCGATTCTGCTGAACCCGATGAACAAGAATATGAGGAACTGCTCTGGTTAGCCAGTTTCTACCATGAGGAACAGGAATATGGTATTTATACCCCAGCCGATCCATTTTTTATTCTGGCTAAAGCCAATGAAGAAGGAGAATATAAACAACTATCCCCCGAAGAATTTAAAAGGTTAGAACCTCTTTTACCCCTAATTGAAGATCAACTTTTTGATGCTTTAGATTAAAGGATTTAGATCTGTTTCTACTTTTTTGTGAGCAGATCTTTTCTAATAATTTAATTCACATAACTTCAGTTTTTATTAAAATTTTAATTATGGAGAATTAGCTTGGGAATTGCAAACACAAAACAGAAAAAACCTCAAGATAAACAAACTATGAAACGGTTTTCTAAGGGATTTTTTTACCTTCTGATTCTGCCGATTATTTGGGGATTCTTAGGATGGCAAGGTTGGGCTTGGTGGAGTTGGGCCAGTGCCGCGCCCCAGGGTCAGGGAAACAGCGTCAAAATCCTGATTCCAGCCGGAACTTCCAGTCAGCAAATTGGTGAAGATTTGAAGGCGGCGGGATTAATTCGTTCTGATTTGGCTTGGAGACTATGGGCGCGGTGGTTAATCTTCCAAAACCCCCAAGGAGATTTTAAAGCGGGAAGCTATTCCCTAGCTCCTACCCAGTCCCTGAGTCAAGTGGCGTCTACCATTTGGAATGGGGAGGTAATGACTCTGAGTTTCACCATTCCTGAAGGTTGGTCAATTCAACAGATGGCCGAATATTTTGAGCAACAGGGATTTTTCTCGGCGGAGGAATTTATCGCGGCTAGTCGTCAAATTCCCTATCAGGATTATCCTTGGCTTCCGCAGAATTTACCCTTATTAGAAGGCTTTTTATTTCCCGACACCTATCAAGTCGAAGCAACGGAAGTTACTCCCCGGGCGGTTGTCCGTCAGATGTTAAATCGATTCCAAGAACAGGCTTTACCCATTTATCAACAAGCTCAATCTCAAAAGAATTTGAGTTTAAATCAATGGGTTACCTTAGCGAGTATTGTGGAAAAAGAAGCGGTTGTTCATGAAGAAAGAAATCGAATTTCTGGGGTATTTCATAACCGTTTACAACAAGGAATTCAACTAGGATCTGATCCAACAGTAGAATATGCTTTGGGGATTCGTCAAACTGTTGAGCAACCCCTAACCTTTAAACAAGTGGAAACGCCATCTCCCTACAATACTTATATTAATGTGGGATTACCTCCAACGGCGATCGCCAGTCCGGGTTTAGCCAGTTTAAAAGCAACTTTAACTCCTGAAAAAACGGATTATTTGTATTTTATGGCGCGATACGACGGAACCCATATTTTTAGCCGGACGGAAGCGGAACATCAAGCGGCGATTGCTGAAGTTGAACGCAATCTTTCTTCTAAATAGAAAATAATTGCTTTTTGAACCTGTATCTACATCTACAACCAGAGAACGTGCGCTTTAGTGATTATTTTTATAGTCTAAAACCCAGTTTTTTATCGAAAACAAAAGCTGTGTATTTAGCCATTTTGTTCGGACTATCTAATCTTTCCTTGACGGCCCCAAATTCTTCAATTTCGTTACCATCTTCGGAGCATTCAGCTATTGATTCTCATGCGGCAATTTCCCCATCTTCTCTAATCCCTTGGGGTTGGGATTCTGGGTTGAAAATTCGCCGAGTGGCTGGCTATTATCCCCAAAGTCCTGTTTATTTTGAGAGTTGTCCTGATGGAATTGGGGGAAAATGTTATGGGTCAATTCCGAATCGTTCTGGGTTTTATACCCTAGCCTATGGATCTTTTAGTTACAAGGATAAAGTAGGGCCAACCGGAAAATTAAGTTGTATTCCCAATGAAGCTGAAAACCCCAACGCCCCGAATAATCGAGTTTTAATGGAATCTCACCCTTCTGAACCTGTTGGAACTCCCCCGGTCAAGGGTCGCTGTCCTTACTTTTTTTACTGGAAAAACAACGGTGTGGGAGAAAGTCCCTCAGCTTATTTGATTAATGACAGTTCCAGCTTGCCACAAATTCCCTTTGGTTATGGTAGTTTCTATATTGGACTACAAGAAAACCTGAAAACCTATCCAGGGACTTATGGCGGGTTAGATCACCGAAATCGAGTCATGACACCCTTGTATGAATGGGTGCAGGGTGTCCGTTTAAAACTTCGGGCTAAGGTGTGTTTTGCGGATAAAAATGAAGATTTATACCGGAAAATTAGGGTGCATACGGATATGACTTTTTATAGTTTAAAAAGCCGTCAAGGGTTTGGAGTTTCTGTTAATTTAATGGATTATGTAATTAATCAGGGCAAAATATCCACCTTACCTGAGTTATTTCGTGAACCTGAAGTGGCTGAATATTCTTTGTCTCAAATTCATGTTAATGGCAAGTCATGGAATGTTACCCCCAAGGATTTAAAGTTTACTGTTGATAAATCATCGGATTGTAATTTACCTTTAAAAGATTTACCTTTTCAGGATGTTTATATTCCCTTTAAAGCTATTTTTGAACGGTTAATTGCTGAAGGTAAAATTGAGCGTCGTTTGACTGAAGATGCTATTCTTTCAAGTACAATTGTGGTGGGATTAGAACAGTGGGGAAGAAATCGCTCGGAAGTGGAAATTTCTGATCGCAGTATTTTGATTTCTTTGCCCCCTATTGCTTGGTGATCCAACGATTTATGGAAAAAATTTCTCTATATTGCCCCCTTTTCCGCTAAGATAAAAAGGCTAAAATCTTACGGTTATTATGTCTTGGGGGAAACTCTTACAGCCTGATTTAGTTCTTGGGGATTGCGTTTTACATTTGACACCGGAGTTATTACAACGGCATCAGATTAAAGGAATGGTACTGGATGTGGATGAAACCTTAGTTCCGATTACAGAAAAATCGGTTTCTGAGGATCTCAAAGGTTGGATCGACACCTTAAAACCTGATTTGAGTCTATGGTTAGTGAGTAACAATATTAGTCAAACTCGGATTGGCAATATTGCTGAAACCTTGAACTTGCCATATATTAGCGGCGCGGGTAAACCCTCCCGTCGGAAACTCAAGCGGGCTGTTGAAGCGATGAATTTGCCCATAGAACAAGTAGCGATGGTGGGCGATCGCTTATTTACCGATGTATTGGCGGGGAACCGTTTGGGAATGTTTACAATTTTGGTGGAACCCATGGTTGATCCAGAAATCATGCCATCGGCTAATTCTGTGCGTAATTTTGAGGTATTGATCTCTAAACTGTTAGGGGGATCTCTGCACTGATTGGTAGAAAAAACTGCTATATGTACCAGCAAGATCTATAGGGCTACGCACTAGGGAACAAGGGAACACCGGAACAGTAAGCAGTGAATGAGTTTGCTGGATTTAGAAGTACCCTAAGTGTAATGCGTAGCGCCATATATGTGCAGCAGTTGAGCTAGTCCAATTTGTTCCTTGAGTGTTAGGATGGATGGACTCTATAAGGCACTGGCTATCTTGGGAATTGGGTCACCATAATGGACTATAAACAAGAATTAATTACCACGATTCATGACTTTGGTTGCGATCTTGACTTATTAGAAGCCAGAATCACCCAACTGTGTGAAACTTGCCCCACGGCTGTCTTGATTCCCGCCTTATACGAGGAACTGGAACGACCCGCTTTAACCCGGATTCGAGATTGCCTCAAGGACTGTCATTTCGTCAATACCATCGTGGTCTGTCTGTATGCAAAGACCCTTGAGGAATATACAAAAGCGGTTCATTTTTTTAGTGTTTTACCCCAACCGACCCTGGTGATTTGGGAAAATAGCCCAAGAGTCAACCAACTTTTAGAAAAATTGCGGGAAAAAGGCCTAGACCTGATGAGCTTCAATGGCAAAGGTCGGGCGGTTTGGATTGGTTTGGGGGTAGCATCCCTGCAAGCAGAAGCGATCGCACTGCACGATGCCGATATTATTACCTACGATAAATCCTATCCCCTGAAACTATTATTCCCCCTCCTAGAAAAAGAACTCGGAATTTCCTTTAATAAAGCCTATTATGCCCGATTGGGCGGCGAACCTAGAAGTTTCCATGGTCGGGTAATGCGTCTATTTGTCACCCCGTTACTGGTGGCATTGATGGATTTATATGGCTATAACAATTATCTGCGCTATTTAAGTGCCTATCGTTATCCCCTATCTGGGGAATTTGCCCTAACCAATGATATCGCCCTCAATACTCGAATTCCCAGCAATTGGGGCTTAGAAATTGGTTTATTAGCGGAGGTTTATCGCAATGTTGTTCCCCAAAGAATTGCTCAAATTGATTTAGGAAACTTCGACCATAAACATCAAAATATTGGTCAATCTCCCACCGAAGGATTACGGAAAATGTGCGCTGATATTCTTAGGTCGATTTTGCGTACCTTAATCGAAACCGAACGGGTGGTGGTGAACCGGGAACAAATTCATACCTTACGAATTAAATTCAAACGGGAGGCCCAGGATTTTACCCGCCAATATTTTGTCGATGCTCGGTTTAATAATATGCAGTATGACCGTCACCACGAAGAAGCGATCATTGATGTCTTTGAAAAAGTGATCGCGGAAGCGGGTGAAGAATTTTTTCAAAATCCGGTCACGGCTCAAATTCCTGACTGGACAAGGGCTTTGGCTGCTATGCCCGCCCTGCGAGAACAACTACGGGAAGCGACCCGCCGAGATATGGCAGAAGCGAAAGCGATTTTGGCGACCAATCCCGATTTCATTTCCCAGGCAGATATCAATACCCATCCTAAAGACCTGGATAGCATTCCGACAATGCCTTGATTGAATTAGGGGGGAATGGACTGGGCTACAATGAATTCTCAAGGTGATCGCCTTTCTAGTTCAAAATTAAGGTCTATAATGTTTACTGCATCTGATAACACCACTATTCTCGTCCTCCTGATTACCCTGGGTATCCTGGGTTGGGGGTATTATCGTGCCTTACCCTATGGGAAACTGGGTTTGTTGTCCTGGTTACAATCCGTGGCTTTAATGTCTCCAGGATTTCTGTTTTTCTGCTTGGCGGCGGCGGGAATTTACCTAAATTTGGTCAGTCTTTTATTTTTATTCGTGGCTTCGACGGGATTATATATTATGATTGGCCGACGACTCAGGGAAGTGGCGAATCAAGATTCGGTCTCTGAGCTTAAACCCGATCTGTTAGGAAGTCCACCCCCCCTGCCACCGGAACTCAACATTATTCCCCCAACCCCCGATCCGGTTTTGAACTTGGGATCGGTTCCGTTATCTCCAGAAGACCTGAAAATTATTCAGGGTATTTTTGGTATTGATACCTTTTTTGCCACGGAAACCATTCCCTATCAAGATGGGGTGATTTTTAAAGGAAATCTTCGCAGTGACCCGGAAATTGCCTATCAACAATTATCGACAAATTTAAAAAAAAGCATTGGCGATCGCTTACGATTATTTTTAGTTGATAATCCCGAAGGCAAACCCGTTGTTATTGTTTTACCCCAGAATAATGAACCCTTAAGCACTTCAATTCCTCAAAAAATTTTAGCGATTATTTTATTTTTAATGACGCTAGGAACAATTTTTGAAGCGGGAGGTTTATTATTAGGATTCGATTTTTCTGAAAATTTAACCCGCTACCCGGAAATTATCCCGATCGCCCTCGGAATTTTAGCGGTTTTATTCATCCATGAAATTGCCCATCAAGTTATAGCCAAACACTATAATATTAAGTTTAGTTGGCCGTTTTTTATCCCAACGGTTCAAATTGGAAGTTTTGGAGCATTTAATCGGTTTGAATCCGTATTACCTAACCGGACGGTATTATTTGATGTGGCTTTTGCTGGCCCGGTAGCTGCTGGCGGATTATCGTTATTCCTGTTAATTATGGGGTTATTTTTATCCCATCAGGGGAGTGCTTTTCAAGTACCAACGGAATTTTTTCAAGGCTCGGTTTTAGTCGGGATGTTATCTCGATTAATTTTAGGTTCCCAACTCCATCAAACCAGCGTTGACGTGCATCTTCTAACTTTAATCGGTTGGTTTGGATTAGTGATTACGGCTTTGAATTTAATGCCAGCCGGACAGTTAGATGGGGGACGGATGATGCAGGCGATTTATGGCCGGAAAATTGCCGGACGTTCCACCATTGCTACATTTATTGTTTTAGCGATCGCTTCTTTCTCTAATCCGTTAGCCCTGTATTGGGCTTTAGTAATTTTGATTTTACAACGGAATTTAGAACGACCGAGTTTAAATGAATTAACTGAACCCAATGATACCCGTGCCGCCTGGGGATTATTGGTTTTCTTGTTCATGATTTTAACCCTATTTCCCCTCACCCCTGCCTTGGCCACCGGGTTAGGAATTGGTAGTTAATGGATCGAGCCGTATCTAGGGAGTGAATCGTAACTATGACTGGTGAAGATCTGCGTCAATTGTTATTAAATAAATGGGGAGTGTCCTACGATATTCAACTGCGACGGACAAGGGGTAAAATATTTCTGCAAATTATGTGGAAATATTTAGAACAATTATCCTTTCCCCTGAATGAAGCCGATTATATTGCCCATTTGAATGCGATCACTAACTATCTAAATAGTTGGGGAAGTACGGAACAGGTAAGACATTATATTCTAAATACTCGAGAAAAACCCCGTTTAGGAAAAGCTGTGAGTATTCCCCTGGATTTAGGGGGGAGATCTTCGGAATGGATGGTGGAGGACTTCTAGGTCTAACCGTTGGGAGAGTTGGCGCTCGTCCCACAGAGGCGCTACAATCCCGGAACTAAAGGTAGACTATGCTAAAACGATAGTTTCGTTATGGTATGGGCAGATAAGTAAACGGTGGGGAGTTGGTGATCAAGCAATGAATCTAACGCAGGAAATGGTTCTCCAGAACGGCAAATATCGGATTGATGCGGTTCTTGGTCGTGGGGAGTTTGGTGTAACTTACCAAGGGACTCACCCTCTAACGAATCAAACGGTGGTGATTAAAACCCTCCATCCGAAATTCATGACCTCCGTTGATTTTCCCAAAATTAAGCGACAATTTATCACCTTTGCTCAGGGTTTAAGTCAGTGTCACCATCCAAATATTGTGCGTGTCCTCGACTTATTTGAAGAACAGGGTTTACCCTATATGGTGATGAATTATATTCCAGGGGAAACCTTAGAAGAAACACTAAAATCGAGTCCCAGGCTATCGGTGGGTCAAGCCCTAAACTATATTAGTCAGATTTCTTCAGCGTTGCGGAAACTCCATCAACAAGGTTTACTCCACTGTCATCTCCAACCCAGAAATATCCGACTCCACGGAAATACCCTCACCCTAGTTGATTTTGGCTTAACCAATGGCTTCATCCAACATCACCCGGAGTTTCCTATTCGTAACCGCGTTTTATCCGTGGGTTATGCGTCCCTAGAACATTATCTTCCCCATCAACAATTGACCCCAGCAACGGATATTTATGGTTTGTCAGCCATACTCTATTATTTATTAACAGGTGAACCGCCCTTAGAAGCCCCCCTAAGAGTCAATGAAGCCACACAGGAGTTACTAAACGCCACTAAACCAAATTTAAGACGAATTCAACCTACCCTCAGTGTCGTGGTGGAACGGTTGATCTATTGGGGATTAGAAATTGAACCCGGACGACGGCCTCAAAATGTTGATCAGTGGATCGCTTTTTTACCGATTGAAACAACTACTACGGTAATTCAATCTCCTAATACTTTGATTCAACCTAATCCAGTTGTTATTCCCCCTAAACCTGTGGCGGTGAAACCTGTTGTTGAAACTCCAGTATTTGTAACCGTTCCCCAGCCCCATCCCCAACCTAAAATTCAACCTGTTCCTGTCCAGATTCCTGACTGGGAAACCATAGAATATAACCCTTCCTTGGGTTTTTTAGTTCCGATTTTATTCTTAGTCACCTCTTTATTTTTTGGTTGGGTTGGGTTTGATTTGACCCGTCGTTATGGATATATTGTTAGTCAGAAAACCAAGATTCAGATCAATCATCCCTTTGCTAATTTAGATTCGACGGAACCAATGTTTGAAAATCCCTCTATTCAAACTCAAGCTCCGAGTGAAGTAGCCCCTCAACGTTCGGTTGAAGAACCATTAGAAGATGGAGATTACTCCATACCAAAACCTGCGGACTTAGAAGCAAAAACCGAAGAACAATCCCCCGTTGATCAATATAGTAATTCCGGTGTTGTTGCTGAAACCCTGGAAAAAAGTCCGTCAACGGATGAATCTAAAATCGATCAATATTTACTCCCACCTTCCGAGGTAGAATCGGAACCTCCTACTCCTACTACAGATTACTCGGTTTCTACCCCTGTCAATAGCTATTCTGGTGATCCAACGGTTCAACCCGATATTCCAACTGACCCCAATTACTCTCAATCTGGGGCTGAAACTCTACCGCCACAGGTTCCACCCGCCGAAGGAGGGGGTTATGTTTCTGAAGAATCTGCTCCTAATTACTACACAGAACCGACCATTCCCGTAGAACCACAATCTCGCATTCTTTCAGAAGAAACCGTCCCGATAAACTCAGCACCTAACGATGGAATAGAGCCTAGTATTCCGTATTCTCCTTTAACTATTCCCTTGAAAAACTAGGAAATTCTCAATGGGTTTTGAAGATGCGATCGCTTGTTAAATTTAATTAGGGCTTGCTGAAAAAGTAACAGAAAAGGAAAAGAATGATTAACTAACTGATGAATTCAGGCTTACGATTCTGTCAGGAATACTGTGTTTGTTATGTTTTAATTGTGGCAAGTTAGTCCAAAAATCTCTATCGGTTAGAACCCGTGTTTGTGATTAATGCAATCCCTCCATCGTATTTTAGGTCGCCTTCAATCTCAGATTCTTACCCCAGAACAGCAACAATTTCAAGATCTCTGTCAATGTTGGTCTGAAATTGTGGGGACTGTAGCGAGTCGTCATACCCGTCCAGTCACTTGGCATCGAGGGGTGTTGAATGTTGCCACCTCTAGTGCCACTTGGTCTCAGGATTTAACCTTAAGACGGGTGCAAATTATCCATAAATTGCATCAAAAACTGTTATTTCCAGTTCAGGATATCAGATTTTCCTCGGCGGGGTGGCGCTATCAACTCCAGGGAGATCAATCGGTTTCTCTCGATTTTTCGACCGATGAGTTCTCTCAAATGTGGCAAGAACATCCCAGTCGGGTTGAGATTCCAACTCCAAAAGCAGTGGACGAGGTACCCGGGCGTTCCTCCCTGACTCCGTTAACGGCCTTTGAAGGTTGGGCTAATCGTTTAAAGCAGCGATCACAACCTCTCCCCTTATGTCCCCAATGTCACTGTCCAACACCTCCAGGGGAATTGTCTCGTTGGTCAGTTTGTGGCTTTTGTTCAATCCAAAACGGAGAGTAATTACAAATTGATCTATTAACTCGTTTTAAACGGGATTTATACTGAGTTTATTAATCCCTTAATCTAAATTAATCCTTGATCCCTATATATTTTACTTTGTTTCAGGTACAGTCTATCAAATTTACATTTCTTAATATTTTGAATCTGATTTTAAACAAAATATAAAATAAGTGTTAAGTTCTTAGTCCATAAAAATTTAACTCAAAACCATACAGAATCGAAGTTTGACGATAAAAAACCTGAATTTGATGATCCCCGATAATTATAGATAGGTAATTTTCTTGGGGAATTTAAAAGTATGGAGTCTGGGAACTTGATATCGGTCTGCCGTAACTGCCAAAAATACACCCCCGAAGGCCATCGTGGGGGGCATTGTCAGTTGCTTCAAGTTTCAGTCAAAGGCAGTTGGAAGTCTTGTCAATTAGCACTTCCCGCCTTTGCTCCATCTTGGGAAACCCTAGAAAACCTGATCCACTTCCCCCAAGAAACGCCTCGCAAGGGGGATGTGATCCCGTTGCCATCCCATCAGGTTCAAGAGCTAGACGAAGTAGAATCCTTATTGGCTTAATTGAAAAATTTGGGGGCTAGGAATTCCTAGTCCCCGCAAACATCATATCCTAGACTAAGGAAGCCAGGGATATTGACGGAAATTAGGCGATCGCTTCTCCAAGAAAGCCTGTTTCCCTTCCGTTCCTTCCTCGGTCATATAATATAGTAGGGTGGCATTTCCGGCGAGTTCCTGTAGACCCGCTTGACCATCACAATCGGCATTAAACGCCGCCTTTAAACAGCGAATCGCAATTGGGCTTTTCTCCAGAATTTCCTGAGCCCATTCTATTCCTTCTAATTCCAATTGTTCTACAGGAACAACATGATTAATTAACCCCATATCTAGGGCTTGTTGAGCATTGTATTGACGACACAAATACCAAATTTCTCGGGCTTTCTTTTGACCGACAATTCGAGCTAAATAACTAGCTCCAAATCCCCCATCAAAACTGCCAACTTTCGGCCCGGTTTGTCCAAAAATTGCATTATCCGCAGCTAGAGTTAAATCGCAAATTAAATGCAGTACATGACCGCCCCCGATCGCATATCCTGCTACCAAAGCAATCACAACTTTCGGCATACTTCGGATTAACCGTTGTAAATCTAAAACGTTTAATCGAGGGATACCCGTATCGTCAATATATCCTCCATCCCCCCGCACGCTTTGATCCCCGCCGGAACAAAAGGCATATTTTCCGTCGGTATGGGGCCCGGCTCCTGTAAACAATACCACACCAATATTCAGGTCTTCCCGGGCATCAAAAAAGGCATCGTAGAGTTCAAAAACAGTTTTAGGTCGAAAAGCATTGCGTTTTTCTGGACGGTTAATCGTAATTTTAGCGATACCGTCGGCTTTGTGATACAAAATATCTTCGTAGGTTTTGGCAATTTGCCATGCAACTGACATTATGGGTAATTAATTAGGGGTTGAAAATCAGAAAACAGGCTTTCATTCTATCAATTAATTGGTTGGTAATCCGATTAAATCCCCCGTTCCTGACACCACTTCCCCAATAGAATAGGCGGCAATTCCTTGGGTTTTAAACCATTCTTTTGTACTTTCAGCTTGTTGGGGCGGAACCAAAACCACAAAACCGATCCCCATATTAAAAGTATCAAACATCGCCACAGAGCTAATTTCACCCTCTTGAGCTAACCAGTGAAAAATCGGGAGAATCGGCCAACTGTCGGGATGAATCTTAATTGATTGTCCCGAACTCAGACAGCGCGGTAAGTTTTCCGGTAAACCCCCTCCGGTAATATGGGCCATGCCATGAATCTCTAGGCCGTTACGCAGGGCTTGTAACACGGGTTTAACGTAAATTTGAGTTGGGGTTAAACAGACCTCGGCAATAGATTTACCCCCCAAGGTGTCCGGGGATTGATTCCAGTCCCATCCCATATCGCTAATTACTTTACGAACTAGACTAAATCCATTACTATGCACCCCACTACTGGCCAGTCCGATCGCAATATCCCCAATTTGGACTTGAGAGCCATTCAACATTCGGCTTTTTTCTACAATTCCCACACAAAAACCCGCCATGTCATATTCCCCCGGTTGATAAAATCCGGGCATTTCGGCCGTTTCTCCTCCCAGGAGACTACATCCGGCCTGTTGACAGCCTTGGGCTACCCCGGCCACCACTTGAGTTAATTGGTCGGGATCAAGTTTTCCCGTGGCTAAATAGTCCAGAAAAAATAAGGGTTCGGCCCCACAGGTAAGAACATCATTCACGCACATGGCAACTAAATCAATCCCTACGGTATCGTGGCGGTTGAGGATTGTGGCTAATTTTAACTTAGTTCCCACGCCATCGGTTCCCGATACTAAAACGGGTTCGGTATAGCCCGAAGGTAGGGCAAAACAGCCCCCAAACCCGCCGAGTCCCCCTAAAACTTCCGGTCGATAGGTTTTCTGTACGAGGTTGCGAATCTGATCGACAAAATCCCGACCCGCTTGAATATCAACACCAGCTTCCCGATAATCCATCTTCTGCTTTCCTTTAGCTATCTAAAGGATATTTAAGCAATTTTCGGCACGATTATTTTGGGTTCTCGTGGTGCTGATGGCCAGGCTATTGATTCAACTGATAAGAAAATTTAATCAAAACTCAATTGGGAAAATTTTCATAGCTTCAGAATCTCTACATCCTTTAATCAATCAGGGTTATATCTTGAAACTGAACAGTTTAGTTTTTTAAAAAAACCGCAAAGCCTTGATCTGTCGTGATCCCCAAAATTCCAAGTTCATGTTAGTCTGTTGCAGTTCCCCAAACAAAGGTGAATGCGGAACGAGTGTGAGTTGACGAATTGAATTACCTGATATTTGGGTTTAAAACCCACCGATTGAAACTTTCAGCATTTTATTAGCTGATTTCAAGGCTCCAAATTCAGGAGATATCAACCAGGGTAAAGCTTCAACTCGATAACCAGCAGTTTTGAGAGTGTATTTTATGAAACATAAACTTTGGGGCAGTCTTACAGCAGTTATTCTTCTGCCTGTTTTGAGCTTAACCTCCTCGGGCCATGCTGAATCAATATCAGCACCTAACCCGAATCCTGAACTCATTCAAGGAAAAAGTCTAACGGGTTCTGAAGCTACTGATGTGATTAAAGTGGGAGAATATCAATCCCAACAAGCTAATGCAGCTTTATTACCCGATAGCGTAGCCAAAATCAAGGCCCATGAACTGAATCAACAACAGGCTGCAACCCTCTATATCAGAAATATTCCCGTCCTGACTTTTATCAAAAACACGAATTTCGATCCCAAAGCCATTACACCCCCAACCCTTCAACGCATCAAAGTAGGGTCGTATTCAGACCAGGCCTATTTACCCAACCCGACAACTCCTGCAACCCAACCCACCGTCGCCACCGATCCCGTTTCTAGGGCCACTGCGGTTGCAGCCGAAATTAACCAACTGATTCGCAATAATTTTGATGCCAGCACGATTCAAGTGCGATGGGATGCACAACGTCAGCGTTACCTGATTGAAGCAGCCGGTCAGGAACTGGTCAGCATCGACTCGCAAACGATTCTACCGGATACCACCAATGACACGGCAACGGATGCCCTACAAGCCACAAATAGACTCAGACGCCAAATTGGGAATGCTCCTCCTTTGAATACTATTGAAGGTCAACCTAAACTTTCGATTCCAGACGTAGCGACGGGATTTTTGTTTCGACGGATTGAGGGTTGGGCTTCTTGGTATGGCCCTGGCTTTGATGGAAACTTAACGGCTAATGGAGAAACCTTTAACCAATACGATTTAACCGCAGCCCATCCCTCTTTACCCTTTGGGACGACGGTGCGAGTCACAAATAAAGATAACGGCCAATCCGTTGTGGTGCGGATTAATGATCGTGGCCCCTATGCCGGAGGTCGTGTACTTGATTTATCTAAAGGAGCGGCTCAAGCAATTGGGATGATTGGTAGTGGAGTTGCTCCCGTGCAAATTGATGTATTGACTGCTAATTAGTAATCAGTCATCAGTTAACAGTTAACAGTCATCAGTTAACAGTTTTTAGTTAACAGTCATCAGTTAACAGTTTTTAGTTAACAAATATTAACAATCAACTCTTGCACTGATAACTCTTAAACTGATAACTGATAACTGATAACTGATAACTGATTTATGGTTCGTCTGTTGACTAGCGTTGCTGCTCTGCGGTGTTATCTGCGTTCCTACCGAACTCAAAATCCCCTAAATTTTGTGGGTCTAGTGCCTACAATGGGGGGCTTACATTTGGGACATCTGAGCTTAATTCAACGGGCTAAAGCCGAAAATGGTTTGGTGGTGGTGAGTATTTTTGTGAATCCTCTGCAATTTGGGCCGAATGAGGATTTCCAAAACTATCCTAGGCGGTTAGAAACGGATTTGCAGCAGTGTGAACAGGCCGGAGTTGATGTTATATTTGCTCCGTCGGTAGAGGAGATGTATCAATCCTCGGTGCAGACGATGGTGATTCCTCCAGCATCCCTGATCACGGGGTTGTGCGGGAAATCTCGCCCCGGACATTTTCCAGGGGTGGCGACGGTTGTGACGAAATTATTGAATTTAGTTCAACCGGATCGGGCCTATTTTGGACAAAAAGATGCCCAACAGGTGGCGATTATTCAAGGTCTAGTTCAGGATTTGAATTTGCCAATTGAGATTATTTCCTGTCCAATTGTGCGGGAGTCGTCGGGATTGGCCTATAGTTCTCGGAATCAATATTTAACTTTATCAGAACAACAACAAGCAACGGTTTTATATCGGGCTCTACGTCGCGGACAAGAACATTTCCACAAAGGTTGTAATTCTGCTACGGAGATTAAAACCTTTGTCCAAACTGAATTGGAGACGGAACCGGAGGTACAGGTAGAATATATTGATTTAGTGGAACCCCAAACTTTAATTCCCTTAGCTACAGTGGAAACCAAGGGGTTATTAGCGATCGCGGCTCGTGTGGGACAAACTCGTTTAATTGATAATCTGATTCTGCACCGTCGTCAACCGATTATTGCCATTGATGGCCCAGCCGGAGCCGGGAAATCTACCGTTACCCGCAAAATTGCCCAGGCTTTGGGATTGTTATATTTAGATACCGGGGCGATGTATCGGGCCGTGACTTGGTTGGTGTTACAGTCTGGAATTGCGGTGGAGGATGAAGTTGCTATAGCTGAAATTGTCAGTCAATGTCGGATTGAATTGATCCCCGACAGAGAACAACCCAGAACCCTGATTAATGGTCAGGATGTGACTGAAGCGATTCGATCCTTGGAAGTGACGGCTCAGGTATCGGCGATCGCGGCTCAATGGGCTGTGCGTCAGGCTTTGGTTAAACAGCAACAGGCGTTTGGGAATCAAGGTGGAATTGTTGCTGAAGGTAGGGATATTGGCACAACAGTATTCCCCGATGCCGAATTAAAAATTTTCCTAACTGCATCTGTACAAGAGCGGGCAAAACGGAGATTATTAGAACTGCATAGTCAAGGGAAAACGGAAATTACTCAGGAACAATTAGAACAGGATATTGCCGAGCGCGATCGGCTTGACAGTAATCGAGTTATTTCACCCTTGAGAAAAGCCGCTGATGCGATGGAAATTCAAACGGACAATTTAACAATTGATGATGTGATTCAACGGGTCGTTAAATCAGTCATCAGTTAACAGTTAACAGTTATCAGTTAAGAAGTTTACAGTTAACTGTTTTCAGCCTACAAGTATTAACAATGAACTCTTTACTGTTAACTGATGACTGATACCTCTTACACTGATAACTGTTGACTGTTGACTGATATAGCAGGGAACAGCCCCCCAACCTGCCGTGCACGGGGGGCTAGGGAGGGAGGGAACACCGGGGGAAAATACTTCACCGTCTGGGTTCCAATATCCGTCTGGTGTCCTAACTGCCTTGGCGGTTGCTATACCTCTTACACTGTTAACTGATGACTGTTAACTGATGACTGATTATGTGGCGCATCTCTATCTCCAGAGAAGTTTCTGTTCTGTTCTCCAAAATTTTATCACCCACGACCCCGAAACGTTTTGCCATTATTGAAGCGGGTTTAATTGGTTTAGTCTCCGGTTTAGCCGCATTTATATTAAAAGAAGGTGCGGGTTGGTTAGGTTCTTTACGAATTTCCACATCATTAAATTCTGCGATTCCCGCTTGGATATTGCTTCCCATCATTGGATTAATTGGGGGTTTATTAACGGGTTTTTTAGTAGAAAGATTAGCACCAGAAACCGCCGGAAGTGGGATTCCACAAGTAAAAGCAGCATTGGCGGGAGAACCGATTTCCCTTGACTTTCGAGTGGCATTTGCTAAACTTATTGGCACGATGTTTACGATGGGTTCTGGGTTAACTTTAGGACGTCAGGGGCCGACTGTCCAAATTGGTGCCGCTTTAGCTGCTTGGATTAGTCGTTGGGTTCCCACTTCTCCGAATTATCGACGTCAATTAATCGCTTGTGGTGCCGCCGCCGGATTAGCCGCTGGATTTAATGCTCCGATTGCCGGGGTGTTATTTGTAGTAGAAGAACTGCTGCATGATGTGTCAGGAATTACCCTCGGCCCGGCGATTATTGCCTCTTTTATTGGTGCGGTGGTTTCCCGTTTATTAGGGGGTCAAGAATTTAGTGATAGCGCCACAAAAACTATTATATTAGAAACCGTACATGATCGATTACTTTATGCCAGAGAAATTCCGTTATTTATTCTATTAGGAATTTTAGCGGGAGTTTTAGGAGCAATTTTTAGTCGGAGTATTATTTCCGGGTCAAAATTTAACCGCCGAGTATTACGTTGGGGATTACCTCAGCGCATGGCAGTTGCCGGGTTATTATCAGGTTTAATCGTATCATTATTACCCCTTTCCTTTAGGAATAATACCGGAATTAGGCAATTAATTTTAAGTGGGGAATTGTCTTGGGAAACCAGTGCTTTAGTATTTACGGCTCATTTTATTCTAACTATAATTGCAGCCAGTTCCGGCGCACCTGGGGGACTATTTGCCCCTTCTTTAGTATTGGGTTCGGCGTTAGGTCATTTAGTCGGAACCTGGGAATCCGAATTAATGTTAGGAATTGACCAACCCACTATTTTTGCCTTTGCGGGAATGGGGGCTTTTTTCTGTGCTGTGGCGCGAACACCGATGACGGCTGTTGTAATTGTGTTTGAAATTACAACGGATTTCGGGTTAGTTTTACCGTTAATGATTTCTTCTATTGTAGCATATTTAATTGCGGAAAAAATCGATCCTGAATCTCTCTATGATCAGTTATTAAAATTGAGTGGAATTGAACTCAAATCCGATCACCCAATTGATGGGGCATTGGAGAATTTACGCGCAGCTAATGTTATGCAAAGAAATGTCGAAACCTTAGCAGGTAATTTGACTTTAGAACAGGTGATTGAAGCCTTTGCAAAATCCCATCATCGCGGATTTCCTGTAGTTGAAAATGGCAAATTAGTCGGAATTATTACCCAAACGGATTTAGCCCAAATTAGTAATCGTCAATTACCTAATCATACTCCGATTAATCAGTTAATGACTACTCAACCAATTACTGTTAATCCCGATGATAATTTAACTCATGTTTTATATTTATTAGGTCATTATAAATTAAGTCGTTTACCCGTTATAGAACATCATCATTTAGTGGGAATTATTACTCGCAGTGATATTATTCGAGCGGAATTAGGGCAAATTAATGGGGAAACAACCCAAGTCGGGCGACATCATGAATCTTCTTATATTGCCTATCAAACTAGGGGGCCACAAACCGGAAATGGGCGTTTATTAGTATCATTATATAACCCCCAAACTGCCCCGGCATTATTAAAAGTTGCCGTGGCGATCGCCCAGGAACGCAATTATGAATTAGAATGTATCACAGTGATTACTATTCCCTATAGTAACTCTCCTTCAGAAACCTCTGTTCGATTAACAAAAAGTCGGCGTTTATTACAACAAGCGGAACGTTTAGGACAGAATTTAAAGATTTCTGTTCATACTCAAATTCGAGTTGCCCATGATGTTGCCCAAGCGATTTTAGAAACAACTCAAGAGGAACATATTGATTTATTATTAATGGGTTGGCATGGGGATATATCAGCACCAGATCGGATTTTTGGCAATGTGATGGATGCGGTTATTCGTCTAGTTCCCTGCCAAGTTATGTTGATAAAATGGGGTCAAAATCAAACGCCTCACGACCCTCAAACTAATACTAATTCCGATCCTAATACTTGCCCGGTTTCGGCTTGGCATCGTTGGTTAGTTCCCGTTAGGGACACCCTGGAAAATTCAGTTTCGGTGCAGCTTTTACCTGCATTAATTAAGTTAAGTTTGTCTCCAAAAATTTGTCTTTTTAGAGTAGTTAAAAGTATGATTTCTACAGAGGAAATTAGAGATTTTAACCAAGATTCGGAAAATTTAAGTCATCGTTTAAATACGGAGGTAATTTTTAGTAATGTTTGTTCTAATTCCGTATCAGAAGCGGTGATTGATTTAGCGGATAAAGATCAATGTGATGTGATTGTATTAGGGGCAAGTCGAGAGGGAATGTTACGACAAGCAATTCAAGGTAATATTCCAGAAGCGATCGCTAAAAACTGTCAATGTACAGTTATTTTAGTTCGACCTGCTATTGAAAAATAAAGGATTTGGAAACAGAAACCCGGTTTCTAATTTACAACCGAGAAACCCCGACGATAGGGTTTTTTATCGGCTTTTTGCACTTGAAATTGAACACTATCCTGTTGAGTACCTTGTTTAACTGTTAATGTCCATTGTCCAGGTTGTAATTGCCAAAACAGAGAATTATCAGACTGAGAATTTAATTTTTCTCCATTTAACCACCATTCCACCGACTGTTGAGAATTACCAGTAATTTTAAATTCTAATTTAGCAGTTTTTTCTGAATTAATCACAAAATAATCATTAACTTGAGGAGAAATAATTTTTAACTGATTTTGGGTTAATTGAGGATGAGATTGTCGAGATAACCATTCATTATATTCGGAATTTAAAACTGATTTAGGAGATTTTTTCTCATATTCGGCGATAGCTTTGGGATCAAAATATTCTAATACTATTCCACCGGAACAATCTTTGGTCGGACGTAACCCGGTAGTTGCACAAATCGGTAACTGAATTAACCCTTCTGGGGCGGGAAAATTAGCAGGTTCTTTTGTTTCGTGTAAATGCAATAAAATTCGATTCCATAATGGTGCAGCACCCGTCACTCCAGATACATTTTCCATACCTTGACCGTCAAAATTTCCTACCCAAGTTGCTACGGTATAATCTGTGGTAAAACCCACTGTCCAAGTATCTCGATAATTGGAAGAAGTTCCGGTTTTAACTGCAACTGGAAAGGGTAAATTCAAGACAGAATCAATCCCAAAAGAATGGGATCTTGCATGGGCATCACTTAACATATTTGTGATTAATTGCCAAGTGACAGGAGCATCAATAGAAAGTGCAGAATTTTTGATATTTCTAGCTTGATTTATGATCACATTAGGTGTGATTATTTTACCTTGATTTGCCATAATTAAATAAGCCTGGGCTAATTCCCATAAACTGACTTCTCCACTCCCTAAAGTTAATCCTAAACCATAATAATCAGGAGTATGAGTTAAATGTTGAAATCCTAATTGTTTTAATCGTTCTAAAAATACGGTAACAGTGACTTTTTCTAATACTTTGACTGCGGGAACATTTAAAGAGTTTGCCAACGCTACCCGTACCCGCACCGGGCCTAAAAATGTTTCGCTGTAGTCCGTTGGACTGTAGAGTTTTGCCCCTGGAATTGCGTAATAACTAGGAACATCTGCTAATATTGTATGGGGTTTAATAATGGCTTTTGATAAGGCTAATTCATATAAAAATGGTTTTAAGGTTGATCCGGGTTGTCGTAAGGCTTGAACACCATCATTTCGCCCGAATTTATCGGTATTAAAATAATCGGGAGAACCCACATAAGCCAATACTTCCCCGGTATGATTATCAATAACTAAAGCCGCAGCATGATGAACATTATGATCTTTTAAACTGATAATAATTTGTTGAATTTGGGCTTCAATAAATTGTTGTAACGGGCGATCTATTGTGGTTTTAATTTTATAGGTTGACTCTCTGACCCCCCCCAGCCCTCCCTTATTAATGGGGGGAGAATTAGGGGTTATTTCTGGATAAATACTCCCCTGATTAATCGGGGAAGGGGGGATGGAATTTGTTAACTTTTCGGTTAGCCAAAATAGAAAATGGGGGGCGGCGATAATTCCTTGTTGTTGGGGTTGGAATTGTAACTTTTCTTCATAGGCGCGTTCCGCTTGAATAGTGGTAATATATCCATCTTCAACCATTCTTTTTAATACATAATTTTGACGTTTTTTTAAGGAGGATAAATTATAATAAGGATTTAGGTCTGTGGGGTCATTGGGAAGGGCGGCTAATAGACTTGCTTGGGCTAAATTCAACTCCGATGCAGAAGTATTAAAATAGGTTTTTGCTGCTGCTTCAACGCCATATAAATTACCTCCCATTGGTAAACGATTAATATAATTTTCTAATATTTCCTGTTGATTCATTCCGGCGGTGAGTCGCCAAGATAACCAAATTTCGCCAAATTTATTTGACAATGTTCGAGGTGCGGGTTCTAATAATCTCGCTAATTGCATGGTAATAGTAGACGCACCGCTAACAATTTTCTTGGCTTGAAAGGCTTCTAAAATAGAACGAATCAGGGCAACGGAATCAACCGCCCCATGTTGATAATAGCGTTTATCTTCGGCGGCAATAATTCCTTGAATAAAATGGGGTGAAACTTGACTTAAAGGCACAATTGCAGTATGATTTTGATCGGAACTTAAAATTGTTCCTAATGGTAAATTATTGCGATCGCTAAATTCAAAAGCTACATCTTTTTGTTGAATATCTGCTGCATGAATAGGAATAAAATAGGGAAATAATCGTACCATTCCCCCTAAACAAAATAGGACTAAAATAGTTCGGATTGCCCGATGGCGAAAACAATGTAAAATTTGCTACACTCCCATTTTTTTAATTGTTTTAGTCATTGACTCGACCATCAAGACTTTGTTGACATCTTTATGGTAATCAACTACAGTGAAACTGTTAAAAAATATATTGAAGATCCGCACCATTTGGTAAACTAATATTTCAAGGGGAATAAATTCCCCTGTGTCGTGTTTCCTCTCAGGTCTGAAGACACTGAGTTTCCACACTCCCACCCTTTTCTTATGACTTCACTACAAGAGCCCGCCAAACATCTCAAAGCTAAAGGTATGAAACCCGGTAGTCGTCGCCCGGCGAAAGAACTCTGTAGCGAGTGCGGTCTGTGCGATACCTATTATATTCATTATGTTAAAGAAGCCTGTGCGTTTCTGAATCAACAAATTGCCGAATTAGAAACAGAAGCTCATGGACGTCGCCGCAATTTAGATAATTGGGATGATGTCTATTTTGGGGTGCATCAAGATATGATGCAAGCTCGAAAAAAAGAACCTATCGAGGGCGCCCAATGGACGGGAATTGTAAGTACCATTGCTATTGAAATGCTTAACCGTGGGTTAGTGGAAGGTGTGGTTTGTGTTCAGAATAGCAAAGAAGATCGTTTTCAACCTCAACCCGTGATTGCTAGAACTCCAGAAGAAATTTTAGCAGCTAAGGTTAATAAACCTACATTATCCCCAAATTTATCGGTATTAGAACAAATTGAACAGTCGAAAATGAAGCGGTTATTAGTGATTGGGGTGGGCTGTCAAATCCAAGCATTAAGGGCAGTTGAGAAGGAATTAGGATTAGAAAAACTTTATGTTTTGGGAACTCCCTGCGTGGATAATGTTACCCGAGCAGGTTTACAAAAATTTCTGGAAACCACCAGTAAATCCCCTGATACTGTTGTTTATTATGAATTTATGCAGGATTTTCGAGTTCACTTTAAACATGAGGATGGCTCTACTGAAACCGTGCCATTTTTTGGGTTAAATACTAAGGAATTAAAGGATATTTTTGCCCCATCTTGTTTGAGTTGTTTTGATTATGTTAACTCTTTGGCGGATTTAGTTGTGGGATATATGGGGGCAACTTTTGGCTGGCAATGGATTGTAGTTAGAAATCAAACCGGACAGGAAATGTTAGACTTAGTGGAAGATTTAATTGATACTCAACCTGTAATTACCCAAGGAAATCGGAAACCAGCCGTGCAGCAAAGTATTCCCGCATACGATAAAGCAGTCACCTTACCGATGTGGGCAGCAAAATTAATGGGAGTAGTGATTGATAAAATCGGCCCTAGAGGGTTAGAATATGCCCGTTTTTCGATAGATTCTCACTTTACTCGGAATTATTTGTATGTTAAACGAAATTATCCTGAGAAATTAGATACTCATGTTCCTGATTTTGCTAAACAAATTGTTGAACAATATAATCTTCCTAATTCTTGAGGGAACAGGGATCACGGATTTAAGAGGATTTCACGGATTTCACGGATTTTCATCTGTGTTAATCCGCTTAAATCCGTGATCGGGAATGGGGAACAGAAAAATAAAAACCCCGCGTTGGTTACTGGGTAATGATGCGGGGTATAATAGATTAATATTGAGTTGGCTGTGGATTTTTGCACCCTGAAAACCAAACAGGGATTTTTGGTATTTATCCAGCATTTTTGACCAATTTAGCACCGATAACGGGGACTGATAAAATCAGCAACATTAACCAAGGTGCTAACACTAAACTAACTACCAAACTGATAGCAGCAACTCCCCTAGCCATGACTTGAACTATTTCTTCATTGGTACTCAAACTGAACAAGACTGCAACAACGGAAACTGCTAAAGAAAACAAAGAAGGTACTAACATCGCCACAAACCCTTAATTCAAGGTAAAAGAGTTTTGTGCGTTCCTTCGGGAAAATTCCCTACTTCCGTCTTCCTCAAACGCCTGAACGCATCCCTCTTAATTGAGCATTTGGGGGAGATGAACGGTTAAGATTGATTTTTGTTATCGGTATTATAACATATTTAAGAAAAAAGTATATAGTTGTTGCGCTTAAGCGCAATCTGTCTTCCCTTCCAAGCAATAAGAGACGCGCCGTGGCACGTCTCTTCATTTTAACGAGGTTAAGACAAGATTAACGTTTAACTAACTTCTTACTGAGTTTGCGTAGACGAATAGACTGGGGAGTAACTTCCACCAATTCATCATGGCCAATATATTCCAACGCCCGTTCCAAACTCATCTCCATAGGGGCTTGTAACTGCACCAGTTCATCCGCCCCGGCCGCCCGATGGTTAGTCAATTGTTTGGTTTTACAGATATTCAGTTCCAAATCTTGGGGACGGTTGTTTTCACCCACAATCATACCTCTGTACACCTTAGTCCCAGGCGTAATAAAAAATACCCCTCGGTCTTCAGCGTTTTTCATCGCATAGAAGGTACTCACCCCTTCCTCAAAGGAAATCAACACCCCATTCCGACGGGCTTCAATATCCCCAGATAGGGCGCGATATTCTAGGAAACTATGGTTCATAATCCCTTCCCCGCGAGTCATCCGCATGAATTCCCCTCGGAACCCAATTAAACCCCGGGCAGGCACAACAAAATCTAACTGAGTTCGGCCATTACCACCAACTAACATATCCTGCATTTCTGCCCGCCGTTGACCCAAGCGTTCAATACAGCTACCCACGCCATCTTCAGGCACATCTAACACCAGATATTCAAAGGGTTCATAGGGTTGGCTATTGACTTCGCGGTAAATTACCTGGGGTTGGGATACCTGGAATTCGTAACCTTCCCGACGCATATTTTCAATCAAAATCCCTAGGTGCAGTTCCCCCCGTCCCGATACCAAGAACTTATCGGGGGAGTCGGTTTCTTCCACCCGCAGGGCGACGTTAGTTTCTAATTCTCGCATTAAGCGATCGCGCACTTGCCGCGAAGTCACTAACTTGCCTTCCTGTCCAGCAAAGGGCGAGTCATTCACCGAGAAAGTCATTTGTAAGGTCGGTTCATCGACTTTAATTAATGGTAAGGCTTGGGGGTCGTTGGGACAGGTAATAGTTTCGCCAATATTGGCATCACTAAACCCAGCCACCGCCACAATATTTCCCGCCGATGCTTCTTGCAGTTCAATCCGTTTTAAGCCTTCAAATCCCATTAATTTAGAGATTTTGCTTTTAACAATACTGCCATCTTCCTTAATTAATGAGGCTAGTTGTCCGGTTTTAATCACGCCATTATGGATTTTTCCAATCACAATTCGCCCCACATATTCAGAATAATCAAGGGTTGTGACCTGCATTTGCAAGGATTTTTCCGGGTTTCCCACTGGGGGCGGAACATATTCGAGGATATACTCAAACATCGGCTGCATATCCGAGCTTTCATCCTCTAGGGTGCGCTTGGCAAAGCCACCTAAACCCGAAGCAAATAGATAGGGGAATTCACATTGGTCGTCATCGGCGCCGAGTTCTAAGAATAAATCTAAGACTTTATCAACGGCGGTGTGGGGGCTGGCGCGATGACGGTCAATTTTATTAATCACGACAATCGGGCGCAGTCCTTTTTCCAAAGCTTTTTTCAACACAAACCGGGTTTGGGGCATGGGCCCTTCGTTGGCATCGACGATTAAAATACAACCGTCCACCATTCCTAATACCCGTTCGACTTCGCCCCCAAAGTCGGCGTGACCAGGGGTGTCGATAATATTAATAACGGTCTCTTTATAGCGAACTGCGGTATTTTTAGATAAAATCGTGATCCCACGTTCCCGTTCAATATCATTAGAGTCCATAACGCAATCTGGAACCTCTTCCCCTTCACGGAAAATGCCAGATTGTCTGAGAAGTGCGTCCACAAGGGTCGTTTTGCCGTGATCGACGTGGGCAATAATTGCTACGTTGCGAATGGGGAGAGACATAAGTTAGGTCTAAGTAAGCTGAATTTTTGGAAAATTGTCAATATTGTTCCAATCTATTAATAATTGTAACGCATCTGCGATCGTATGGGTAGTATTTTTGAGCAAAAAGCCACAAAATTTAGCCCGAACTCCATAGACGGGGAACTCAACATTAGAAGTCGATCATAAACATTAACAATCTCATTGATGATAAAAATATTAAGTTTTCGGGGATTATTCTTGATTTAGATATAATAGTTGTCAGTAAAAGTTTTATCTATTTTATTTATGAAATATCAGTAAAACCATGAAACAACGTCAATATTTAATTTATTTCAGTATAGCTTTAATCGGTTTATTTTTGATCGTAAGCTGTCAAGTATTACAGCCCGACTTAAAAACATCAAGCCCTGCTTCTACTCTGCGCCTGGGTTTTAATAATTGGCCCGGATGTGCCGTTTGGCAAATTGCTTACGAGCAAGAAATTTTCAAGAAAAACAATCTGGATGTTGACTTACAATTTTCTGATTATACCACTGGATTAACTAACTTGGCATCGGGGCAGTTAGATGCAAATTGCCAGACTTTGTATGACACAATTTATATTATGGGGACAAATTCACAAGTTGATCAAGTGATTGTAGCTCTAACAGATTGGTCTACGGGAGGTGATCAAATTATTGCCGCACCAGGAATTCAGACTATTCGGGAATTTAAAGGGAAAAAAGTTGCTTTTGAATCGGGATCTGTGGGGAGTTTTTTACTCCTACTAGCCTTAGAAAAGTATGGATTAAAGCTATCGGATATTCAAGCGGTTAATCAGGATTTAATCACTAATGTTGCCCTTTTTGTTGAGGAAGAAGTGGATGCTATCAGCACCTATATTCCTTTTTCTAAGCAAGCTATGAATCGTTCTGGAAGTCAAATCATATTAACATCTCAAGATTTCCCTGGGGCTGTTTCTGATCATTTAGTGGTAACTCGTAAATTTATGGAAACCCATCCTCAAGTCGTGCAAGCTCTCGTCAATACTTGGTTTGATACCGTTGAATTTATTCAAAAAAATCCAGATTTATCTCGGCAAATTATTGGTTATACTGCTGGGTTAACTGTTCAAGATCTAAAAGATTATCAGTCCAAAATTCCCATAAAAGGCTTATCAGAAAATTTAACTGCTTTTGAAAGGGGAGAAAATTTTACCTCTTTACCCTATGCAGCCGACAAAATATATCAGTTTTTACAAAAAAATAAATTGCTGACAAAATCTGTTAATATAGAACAAATTTTTGATGCTAGTTTTGTTTATAACTTCAATAAAAACCAATCGAATTTAAGGACAATGAATCATGAAAAAAATAATTAAATTTTTTAAACAAGGTGAGTTACAATTAAAAATGATTAATGCCTTTATTTTAATGGGATTAATTGTATTTTTTGTTGCCTTTCTGGGATGGCAAGTAACATTAAATTTAAGCCAGGAACTCAATGAAATTAGCGTAGTCAGATTACCTTCAATTTTGGGTTTAGCAAAGATTGATCAAGGATTAAGAAATATTGATTCTAAACAATCTTGTCTTTTAAATAACTGTATAGGAGGTGACAATAGGGAAATTACTCTGGCACAAATTCAAGAAAATTTTAATTTAATCAATACGGGTTTTTTAGAATATGAAAAACTGCCTCGGACAGAGAAAGAAGATCAACTGTGGAAGCAATTTAAGTTAAGATGGCAGCAATGGAAAAAACAACAAAAAGTTTTTATGAATCTTTATAATGAATTTCAAAAAATTGGAGTTATATACCCCTATCAAACTCAAATTAAATTATGGAAAACAGGTCAACAAAATTCCCCAGAAATGCAAATAGCCCGCCAAGCATCTCTATTTTTATCAAAATTAAATATTCAAGATCGCTCTATTAATCAACCTATTTTATACGCCACATCTCAAAGTTTAGCAAAAGTGATTCAAGAAAATCAACATATAGCAGAATCATCTAAAATTCAAGCAGATAAAACCATTGAAAACAGTCAAAACTTTAGCGTTTTAGCTATGATATTTGGGCCTTTAATAGCCCTAAGTTTAGGGATTATTTTAAGTATAGCGATCGCCCGCCCCATAAGTCAAAGTTTGAAAGGATTAGTTAATACCGTTGTCAACTCCTCCTCCGAAATTGCGGCTACCATTGAAGAACAGGAAAAAATCATAGCTTTACAAGCGGCATCTGTGAATCAAACCACAACCACAATGGATGAATTAGGGAAAACTTCTCGTCAAGCAACCCAACAAGCTGAAACCGCAGCCCAAATTGCTAAACAAGTCTTGAATTTATCTCAGGATGGGGCTAATGCTGTTTCTAAAACCATGTCAGGGATGGTAACTTTAGACCAAAAAGTGAGTGAAATTTCTAGCCAAATTATGACGCTGAATGAACAAGCCCAACAAATTAATAGTATTAGCAACCTAGTCGGTGATATTGCCAATCAAACTAATATGTTAGCCCTGAATGCCTCGATTGAAGCTGTGAGAGCAGGAGAGCATGGTTTAGGGTTTAATGTTGTGGCTTTAGAAATTCGTAAACTCGCCGACCAAACCCATAAATCTGCCCAAAAAATTAATCAATTAATTGATCAAATTGAAAAAGCAGTGAAAAGTACAGTGATCGCGGCGGTCGATGGCAAACATACCGTCCAGCAAAATTTAAAAATTACCGAAGAAACCACCGCAATTTTTAGTAAAGTTACCGTAGCAATGGATCAAGTTTCTTTAAGTTCCCAACAAATTTATTTAACTTCAAAACAACAAGTTCTTGCCATTGAAGAAGTGATATCGGCGATGAATTCTATTAACAACGGCGCTCAACAAACAGTTATTGGAATTAGCCAAACTAAATTGGAAACCCAAGAGCTAAAAAATGCAGCCCATAATCTGAAACAATTAGGGGTAAGTTAAGGCTTAGGAACATCGTAATAGGCCGCAATCCCTTGAACTTGCAACTGATCCCGTAGGCGTTTAGCCCCGGCGGCGTCGGTTAAAGCACCCAATTGAATTTTTTTACCCGTTTTGAACTCCGCAATATAAGCATCAGGAACCACTTCTTTCGCCTGTTCAAAGGAGCGATCGCCACTATAATCCAGCACAACATAATAATATCCGTCCCCGGATTTTATCGGTTCAGTCGGTCTAGCCGGACTCGCCGCCGTCGCAACTCTAGGAACTGCACCGCCCCCGGGTTGAACCGTTGAGGCATTGGTTCCCTGTCCCGACACTGGAGGAGGTGTAACAGCAGGAGTTACAGGTTTTTTGGGTAATAATTCCTGAGTCAGATTATTCAAACCCGGATCATTCGGGGATGTTAGGTTATTTGAGGGTGCAGGTAAGGTTGTGGCTGGACTTGGGGGTAATTGGGCAGGGACAGAAGGGAGCGGAACCGGATTCTGATTCGGATTAATATGGCTCAAGGTATCCAAATCCAAGTTAACAAATTCCTTGGCCGCTAAATTAGGGGAGAGGGAGTCCGTCGGAGGGAGAGATGTTTCTGTTGTGGCTAGGGTTGGGGGGGTAGCAGGAGCATGGTTAGCCGTTGGAGTAGGAAAAAACCGATCCAAACCCAAGCTAGTACGACCAGAGGGAGACGAGATTACATAGCTTAAGGCGGTACAGGATAACAAAAACATAAACATTGAAGCAATGCCCAGGGGCGTTAAGAGACTGGCCATCAAACCCCGGTTTTCCTGGGGGTTAGGGCGCCGTTCTTCTATACTTTTAATTAGGGCTTCTGTCGATTCTAAATATCCATCCGATGAAGTCGCAGTTGGGACGGGTGACTTTAAGCTAAAACTGACCGCAGGTTCAGCCCCATTGGTTTGAGGAGGTGTTGTCGATGACGGTTGAGCCGCAATGGCCAAAGGTGCAGATTTTGCTGGAACTACGGTTTCCCAACCCGAAGGTTGAGTTTGGGGCTCAAACAGCTTTCCCTCCGATGCTGCGGTGTCATTCATGGCTACAGTTACAACATCAGTCGCTTGTTGAAACTGCGGGTTGGTTTGTCCACTGGGGTCGGTTGTGGTTTGTTTTGTGCGTCGTCGATGACGCCGATAACGGGTTAATTCTGATTCGAGTTGCACATCCAAATAACCTAAAACCGCTTTGAGTTGGGGTTTTAATTCTGGCTGTGAGGGTTGAGGGGACTTGATCTCAGATGTTTGACTCATAGTTAAACTGCTATACAAAACTTGATTAAACTTATCTAAGTCTCACCATTCAATGTGAGTTTATCCATTCTATGATAATTTAACTAAATGGGCTAATTCAGGTATGATTAATTTTTCCATTGCCAATTTTACTGCATTAGAAGACCCAGGAATTGAAAAGACTAATTTTCCTTGATAAACTCCAGCTACAGCCCTGGAAGCGATCGCTCTTGACCCTATTTCATGATAACTCAAAGCTCTAAAAATTTCTCCAAATCCAGGTAAAGTTTTTTCTAATAATTGTTCCAGAGCATCATAGGTCGTATCTCTGGGCGCAATTCCAGTTCCTCCATTAAAAATACAAGCATCCAGTTCAGAAATTTGACAGAGTTTTTTTAAGAGTTCTGTAATCTCTTGCGGTTCATCTTTAATAATTTGATAATCGATAATTGGATACCCAGCATTTTGTAGGAATTGGTGAATGAGTTGACCACTTTTATCGGTTTCTGGGGTGCGAGTATCACTGACCGTAATCACCGCACAACTAACCCGAAATTCGGAATGATCGGGATGGGGGACGGTTGAATTCATAAGGTGATGGGTAATGGGTTTTGGGTTTTGGGTTTTGGGTTTTGGTTAATTGATTTAATCAATTAACTCTTATACTGATGACTGATAACTGATAACTGATAACTGATGACTGAATTAGGATTTACTAAATTCTAATCCTTTGGCTTTCGCATAACGTTCCATAAACAACATAAAACGCTCCCATTCTTCAGGAGATTTCATTAAATGAATTGCCTCAATTTCCGTAGGTTTTCCATTAATAAATTTAGCGTTAACCTCTCGAGTGACAATTTCCCCATCATCATCAATCATGTACATTCCTGTAATTTCCTGGGTGGAATCATCCGCTAAGGCTTTAGGATTGAGAAAATAAAATTTTGCTGTTCCTTGACTCTCATCCCGTGAACGAGTTAAGCGAACATCAGGAATTACATCTTCATCAATCCCTCTTGAAAACTGAATTTTAGCTACCATATTGTTTTGTTAAACCTTTTTCCGTTAGGAGTTAACGTCTCATTCTCTCATAATAGGAGCATCAACGAAACCATCAAATCAGGGAGTTGATAGCCCCGTCTCAAAAGGCCAAAAACCGACAAGGGAGCTAAAATAGCCGTAATACCAATTCCGTTTGATACTCCCCAGGGCTGAAGCCACGGGGATTCTTGAATGAATCCGAAAACTCTCAAAGGCGCTATCAAATCACCTCTACACGCTCAAAACAACTACCCTTATAAAAGATATTGCAATTGCGCTTACTTTTAAATTGTGTTTGTTTTCATAGACCATCACAACGCCAGATAGGTACGCTTCACACTCTGCCATTACTTGTCAGTTATACAGGCTTACTACTCCTCAAGGAGTGTGGTGGCTCACTGTGCCGGGATTTCTCCGATACTAGAGTGTTTCAACACGCAGATGGTTGTTTTACTTACGATCTATTCTAACTCAACTTTTCAATCAGTTAGATCAGGAAATATTGAAGGCGGTTGAAACCGCAGCCACTTTCCTCCCCATGTCTAAAGCCAGGGGCTTCTCGCTCGTTTTTTGGTGAAATTAATAAAAACCCAACTTTGCTATTGATTAAAAATCTAGTTTGCTACTGATTCATGTTAACTTTTGTATTGCAGATACTCAAAACACAAACGTACAAAGGATCATGTCGGATACTCCATCGTCTCAACCTTCAGAAGAATTAACAAAAGAAGCGAATTCAGAGCGCAGTGCTAAAACCCGACAACTTTTAGGGATGAAAGGGGCGTCATCGGGAGAAACATCTATCTGGAAAATTCGCCTCCAATTGATGAAACCGATCACCTGGATACCTTTAATTTGGGGGGTGGTTTGTGGTGCGGCTTCATCGGGACATTTTAGTTGGTCAGTGGAAGATGTGTTAAAGGTGGTGACTTGTATGTTAATGTCTGGGCCATTAATGACGGGTTACACCCAGACCATGAATGATTTTTACGATCGGGAATTGGACGCCATTAATGAGCCCTATCGTCCGATCCCTTCCGGGGTGATTTCCATTCCCCAAGTTGTCACCCAAATTTTACTATTGTTAGGCTTAGGAATTGGGATTTCCTACCTGTTAGATACCTGGGCTGGCCATGAATTTCCCATAATTACGGTTTTATGTCTCGGTGGGGCGTTTGTCTCCTATATTTATTCTGCGCCTCCCCTCAAACTCAAGCAAAATGGCTGGTTAGGAAATTACGCACTAGGGGCGAGTTATATTGCTTTACCTTGGTGGGCGGGTCATGCGTTATTTGGAGAACTCACCCCGACCTTGATGGTATTAACCCTATTTTATAGTTTAGCTGGGTTAGGAATTGCCATTGTTAATGACTTTAAAAGTGTGGAAGGCGATCGCCAATTGGGGTTACAATCCCTGCCAGTGATGTTTGGGATCACGACGGCGGCTTGGATTTGTGTTTTAATGATTGATATTTTCCAAGCGGGGATGGCGGTTTATTTAGTTAGTATCAAGCAAAACCTATATGCTACGGTGCTTTTACTGATGATTATTCCCCAAATCACCTTCCAAGATATGTATTTTCTACGCAATCCTGTAGAAAATGATGTTAAATATCAAGCAAGCGCCCAACCGTTTCTAGTTTTAGGAATGCTAGTTGTGGGTTTAGCTATAGGTCATGCGGCGATTGTAGGTTAATTTCCGATCAAACCGCCTGTTCCTTACCCTGGTGTGAAGCCGGGGATCAAGGAAAAAACCTTGATTTTTGGCGAGATCACCGATTCGACTGCTAACTATTCAGGAAAGTTGGCCCTACCCTGGGCTATCCTAGAATATACTATCGAATGCTCAACTCAACCCACCATTTGTCCGAACCAATGGAAGAATCTCAATTACCATCCATAACCAAAACGGACTCCTTAGAGTCAGAAACCTACCCGGAAAATACTTCTGGGGTGGTTTCAACCCAATCCGTTTTGACATCACCCGTGATGACGACGGAAGTAGAACCCGATCAGGTTTCTGCGGAAACCGCTTCTGAGTCAAACCCCCAAGCTGTAACTTGGTATCATCAGGCTCTGAATCGGATCAATTCAAAATGGGTTAAACTGCGTCAGGGTTTCACCCATGAAAATCCTGCGGGGAAACGTTGGTATCGCCGTCCGAAGGTATGGATCGGAATTGGAGTGCTCAGTGTGGGCGGTGGAGCCTTGGGTTATGGTGCTTGGCAATGGTATCTTGTGGATCAAAGTCTTCCCCCCGTCTCCGTTAGTGGAATAGCCTCCTTTAATCGTGATGGTACAATTACGATTAAGGCCAATAACAGTGATATTTTAATGCAAACCGGGCCAGCAACTAGGGAGAAACTCCGCCTCAAACAAATTCCTGAAAAACTGGCGCAAGCTTTTATTTCCACTGAAGATATTCGTTTCTATGACCATGATGGGGTGGACTATCAAGGAATTATTCGCGCCGTTGGCTCTAATATATTAGCCGGGGGAGTGGTGGAAGGAGGAAGTACCATTACCCAACAGTTAGCTAGAATTGTTTATTTGAATCAAGAACATAGTCTGATTCGGAAACTTAAAGAGGCTATGGTTTCTTGGAAAATAGAAGATCAAATTAGTAAAGATGATATCCTAGAACGCTATTTGAATTTAGTATATCTGGGTTCGGGTGCTTACGGGGTAGCGGATGCGGCTTCTGTTTATTTTAGTAAACCCGTGAACGAATTAACTTTGTCGGAAATGGCAATGTTAGCGGGTTTACCCCCCGCACCGAGTCAATATTCTCCTTTGGAAAATCCAGAAGCGGCCAAAAAAAGGCGCAATATTGTTTTACAAAGAATGCAGGATGCTGGGGTAATTACCGCAGCCGAAGCGGAATCGGCGATACAAGAACCCCTGACCCTTAAACCCAGTCAACCTAAACGTTTATTAGTTAAAGCTCCTTATTTTTCGAGTTATGTATTAAAAGAACTCCCCCAATATGTTTCTAAAGAAGTGATAGAAGCTGGTGGGTTAACAGTTGAAACCAGTTTAGATGTGAAATGGCAAGAAGCAGCAGAAAAAACTATTAAAGATGCGGTAGAAATTGATGGTGCGGGTTCAAATTTTGGTCAAGCGGCCTTAGTTTCCATAGAACCAAAAACCGGAGAAGTTAAAGCCATGGTGGGAGGATATCAATATAAAGATAGTGAATTTAATCGTGTTACTCAAGCTCAAAGACAACCGGGATCAACCTTTAAAGGATTAGTTTATGCAACAGCAATTGGGGCGGGTTTTTCCCCCTATGATAGTTATTTAGATGAACCCTATAAGGTTGATGGCTACCGTCCTAGAAATTATGGGAATAAGCATTCTGGATGGATGTCTATGTCCGATGCTTTAAGCCGTTCTGTAAATGTAATTGCGGTTAAAGTATTAGTAGATGTTGGGTTTGAACCCGCTATGAAAATGGCAAAAGATATGGGAATTAAATCACCATTAAAGCCAACCTATGCTATGGCATTAGGAGCCTATGAAGTTAATTTATTAGAGTTAACCAATGCTTACGGAACCCTAGCAGATCAAGGCAGTTATATTCCGGCCCATGGCATTCGTCGGGTTTTAGATAAACAGGGAAATATTATTTATCAAGCTAAATTTAAACCCAAACCCGTTTTAGATAAAAACAGTGCCGCCATCACTACTTGGATGTTAGAAGGGGTAGTGAATGCGGGAACCGGAGGCCCGGCTGCTTTATCGGATCGACAGGTGGCGGGTAAAACCGGAACCTCTGAAGAAGCCAGGGATTTATGGTTTATTGGTTATATTCCCCAAGCCGTAACCGGAATTTGGTTAGGGAATGATAATAATGATCCGACTTGGGGCGCTAGTAGTAGTGCCGCCTATAGTTGGGGGGAATTTATGCGGAAAGTTGTGGAGGGAATGCCAGTTGAAAAGTTCCCTAAACTACCTGAATTAGAAGGACGAAAAGGCAGTATTAAAGCCAAAGCCCATCAACCCAATAGTATAGAAACCGGGTCAAAAGTAGCCATTGAAGATGGTGATCCTGGTGATCCAGCCCAAGCTGCTAATAACGATGGTAGTTACGCCAGCAATTCCGAAAATTATGATAGTGGTTATTCAGAAAATAATAACTCCTATAGTAATTCCTACAGTAATGGCGATGGATATTCTGGCGGATATTCCGAGAGTACATCTTCTGAGGGATATTCCGAGGGTGCTTCTCCTGAAAGTGGATATTCGGAAGGTTCCAATAATTATTAAACAGCCAAATTCTGTTAAACGCGCTAAAATTCAAGAGGATTTATTGCGATCGCCAAGTTAAGGAGAATCTTGATTCATTATGGATGAACTCAAACCTATTTTAGAAGAATTAACCCGTGAACCCATTGCCTTTTTGGGAGGGTTTGTCTCAGGTTTATTAAAATTAAGCCTCAACGATGATCCGATTAAAACTTGGATCGAGAAACAGGGCGGAACTACGGCATCGAGTTCTTCGGACTCTAACAATAATAATGGAAATTCTGGTGGCCCCCAATCAATTCAGATTGACTAATATAGCAGTCGTACTTGGTGGTTAGGACAAAGACAGAATTATTTAGAAACACAAAGACACGAAGACACTAAGAAAAACTTTGTGTCTTTGTGGTTCAATAAAAACACAAAGACACAAAAACACAAAGAAGAAAAGATGCAGAGAGAGGCAATTTCTGATCAGATGAATCAAGTATCAAAGCAGATAGTTGATGCTGCTTTTACTGTGCATTCTGCTTTAGGTGCAGGTTTATTAGAAAGTGTTTTTGACACTCTCAGGTCTGAAGACACGCTCGATTCTGCGGACAGGATTAGTTTAATCTAATTCTCGCTACGATTGCCGCATATCGTCTACTGAGTTGATCGGACGAAAAACCCGATCTTCCCGATACTTTTACTTTTGAATCAAAACACTTTCAGAAGATATCACTAAGCCAAATTGCGGTACGCTCCATATCCTGCCTTTACTTGCTCCTTGCTTGTCATACTGCCGTTAGAATTAAATCTAACCGTTGTTTCAGGGGAGCCGGGATTTCTCCGATACTAGGATACTTCAACACGCAGATATTTATTGTTCTTACTCATGTGTTTTTGATTCTAGCACATTTTTTGATATTTCAATGGGAATAAATTCCCCTGTGTCGCGTTTCCTCTGGTGGTCTGAAGACACTGAGTTTCCACTCTCCCATCTTTTTCTTATGAGGTTTGTTTGGAGTATGAATTAACTAAACGAGGTTTCAGGGTTGATCGGCAGCTAGTTCTACCTATAATTTACGATAAAATTAAGTTAGAAGCGGGCTTTCGACTTGATTTATTGGTCAATGAATCTGTTATTATCGAAGTCAAGGCTGTCGAAACTCTTTTACCCGTTCATACGGCACAAGTAATTACCTATCTCAAACTTTCTCAACACCGACTCGCACTTCTGATTAATTTTAATGTTCCTTTAATCAAAGATGGAATCAAACGCATTGTCCTCTAAACCTTTGTGTCTTTGTGTCTTTGTGGTTAATCAAATTAGAGTAAACCATACACCCATTTAATTAGTTCAGGCGATCGCAATACTCCTTCATGGCGACCAACGGGTTGACCTTTTTTAAATAAAATTAATGTCGGTAAGGCCATAATATTATATTGAGATGCCAGTTCAGGGTATTTATCACTATCAATTTTCACAATTTGGATTTGTTGATTCATTTCTTGATTAACTTCTTCTAAAATCGGTGTCATCATTTGGCAAGGGCCACACCAAGTTGCGTAAAAATCTACTAACACCGGAACATCGGAATTGGTTAGTAGTTCTTGAAAGTTATTAAAGGTTTGTTTAACGGCCATAGTTCATAAGCTGAAAGTTTTGTACTTCAATTATAACTATTCTTTAGCAACTCGGTTTCTCTGAATTTGCTCAAATCTGAGATGATGAGTTTTGGGAATAATAGTTGGAGAAACTACAAAATGGAACGTTTACCTGAAAATTTACAACACTTAAATGGACGAGTAGCAATTATTACGGGCGGGTCGCGGGGTATTGGTCGCGCTGCGGCCTTAGCCTTAGCTGCCGAAGGCGCAAAGATTGTGGTTAATTATGCCAGTTCTTCAACGGTGGCGGATGCAGTGGTGGCTGAAATTACCCAAGCGGGCGGTGAAGCGATCGCACTCCAGGCGGATGTATCGAAGGCAGATCAAGTTGATATCTTGTTTAACAAAGTCACAGAAACCTGGAATAAAGTTGATATTTTAGTGAATAATGCCGGGATTACTCGTGATACTTTACTAATAAGAATGAAGCCAGAAGACTGGCAAGCGGTAATTGATTTGAATTTAACCGGGGTGTTTCTTTGTACTCGTCTGGCTAGTAAAATAATGCTCAAACAAAAGTCAGGACGAATTATTAATATTACCTCCGTTGCAGGACAAATGGGCAACCCTGGTCAAGCTAATTATAGTGCGGCAAAAGCGGGGGTAATTGGATTTACAAAAACCGTGGCAAAAGAATTAGCAAGTCGCGGGATAACGGTGAATGCGGTGGCGCCTGGATTTATTGCAACGGATATGACCAAAGAGTTAAAAAATACGGAAGAAATTCTCAAATTTATTCCCTTGGGTCGTTACGGTCAACCGGAAGAAGTGGCGGGCATGATTCGGTTTTTAGCAGCAGACCCGGCGGCGGCTTATATTACGGGTCAAGTGTTTAATGTGGATGGGGGAATGGTGATGGCGTAGAATCACATCAAGGATTTATATAGTTGACACTCTCAGGTCTGAAGACGCTGAGATTCTGCGGACAGAATTGGTTTAATCTAATTCTGTTTCCAGATGCTTTCCACCCCGTTGGTTTTTCACCGTATTTGGGTAGGGAGTCAACCTCTAAGAAACTAGCTTTTGAAGTGTAGGCTTCCTCTAAGTATTGATGATTTTGGTACAGGTTATTCATCCCTAAGTTATTTAGGGTTATTTCTTCGCCCGTCCTTTAGATGCGGATGCGGCTCAAGCGTTATTACAAGATAACCCTCACTGGTAATTAAAATTAATAAATTTTTGATTAATTTTTGACATCTTAATGCTAGTCTGAGGGACAGGAAACTGTGTTGCTAATTCTACCTAAAAGTACCTTGACGAGCATATCTGTACCCTATTTATGGGAAAGTCAAACCGGAGGAGATTTAAGTTTAGACTCCACCCTAGAAGATTTACCCCTGTATGATTTTCAAGTAATTTTGGGTTCGAGTGTACGAACCCTTGTACAACAGTTTGAAAGACATCCCTTACTCCCCGGAGTAATTATTGTAGACCAAAAAGAAAACTCCACTTCTGAGTTTTTGGGGATGATTTCTCGACGGGATCTCCTAGAATTTTTTCTCCGTCCCCAGGGGTTAGAATTATTTTTAGATCAATCCCTAGATGTGCTTTATAGTTATGTCAGAACTCCGGTATTAGTATTACCTGCACAAACTACAATTCTAGCAGCAAATCAACAGTCATTGAAGCGAACCGCCCCTGGATATATAGATCCGATTGTGGTACAGGGAAATTGGTTATCTTCTCAGGATTATCCCTGGATGGTTTCCTATCGTCTTTTAAACAGTCATGAATTGAATCTTGCCTATTGGCAAATTCGAGGAATTGAAACTCAAGTTCGCTATGAAAGAACTCAAGTTCAACTGTTACAAAGTGAAAAAATGGCGAGTTTAGGAAGATTAGTTGATGGAGTTGCCCATGAAATTTTAGATCCGGTGGGATTTATTTGGGGAAATTTAACCTATTTAATCACCTATAGTGATGGTTTAATTGAACTTTTAGATGCCTATGAATCCCATTATGCCCAGAAATTCCCGGCCATTGAACAACTGAAAGAAGAAATAGAATTTGACTTTCTCCGCCAAGATTTTCCTCGGATTTTATCAAGTATAAAAAGTGGTACGGAACGATTAAGTAAATTAGCAACCAGTTTACAAAATTTTTGTCATATTGATGAAATTCATCCCAAACCTGCGGATTTACATAGTCATTTGGATAGTATTTTACTATTAATGAAAAGTCGAATTAACCGAGAAATTAAAGTAATTAAAAATTACGGTCGTTTACCTCCAGTAAATTGTTATGTCGGACAGTTGAGTCAAGTATTTATCAATATTTTAATTCATGGTTTTGATGCCTTGCTCAATCAATTAGTTAGAAAAGATTGGGTGGATGAATATAGTATTTCCCAAAGTTTAGAGTTAGGGAAAGCTCCACAAATTGTGATTACAACGGCGATGATCAGTTTAGACTCATCTCCAGTTGAGAACCTCGATACTCCCAAACGTTGGGTTTCAATTTCCATTGCCGATAATGGCCCTGGATTATCTCCCGAAGAACAACAAAAAATCCTAGATTCATTTTCTAATCTCAAACGGACTGAAAAAGAAACCAGTTTATCCCTGAGTTATCATATTGTCACCGCCAAACATGGCGGACAATTAAAATTGCGATCGCAGCCAGGAATGGGTACGGAATTTGAGATTTTATTACCCTTTATTTAAGCAATTGACTCAAGTTCGTGTAAGATCAATAGAACTCGCAAAATATTAAAAAATTTAGGTTAACTCTTACTGTGCGAAATCGAACCCTGATTCTGTCCGTGATTCTTACTCTCAGTTTGTGGAATGTCGCTAAATCAGCCATGGGACAAGCCCTGATTCCCTATACCCCCACCCTAGACTCAGAACAACTCCAACAAACGGGATTAGGGTTGCTCGAAGAAGCGGCTCAGTTAACGCGATTTCAACAATATCAATTAGCTTTACCCAGGGCAGAACTCGCCACTCAACTAGCTCCTGATAATTACCAAGCCTGGGCCTTGTTGGGCAGTTTATATCTACAATTAGAAGAACTCGATAAAGGGATTGAGTTTCTGCAAAAAGCTAGGAACTTAGCACCCAAAGAAGCGGGGGTGCAGTTTATTTTAGGGGAAGCCTACTTCAAAAAAGGCGACTATCAAAAATCCGTTCAATCCCTAGAAGCTGCCTTGAAACTTGACCCAAATGTTCCGGGGGCGTTATTTGATTTAGGCAATGCCTATTATAAGTTGGGGCGATTAGAGGAAGCAATTTTACAATACGAGAAAGCCTTTGCCCAAGAAAGTAGTCTTTGGCCAGCCATTAACAATGTGGGCTTAGTCAAGTATGAACAGGGAGAAATTGATATTGCCATCAGCAAATGGAGACAGGCGATTAAGGTCGATCCAAAAGCCGCTGAACCCCTATTGGCTTTAGCCGTTGCTCTGTACACTAAAGGGCAAGCCCAAGAAGCCCTATCTTTAGGAGAAACGGCTTTACGTCTGGATAGCCGTTATGCCGACTCTGATTATCTTAAAGAAAATCTTTGGGGCGATCGCTTAATCAAGGATACCCAAAAACTTCTAGCCAATCCCCAAATCCAAAAGGTGCTAGTTGAAGTTAAAGATACTCAACCAACGCCCCCTAGTCCATAATCTCAAGGATCTCGATCATCCCAAAATCTTAGGAGTACACAGCCGCAGGTATGGTTAAAAAAGGCGGCTCACTCCTCTGGAGGGATCAAGGATTTAATCTTATCCACGAACTTTTGATGATCAATCACGGGTTTAGAGATATAGTCATCGGCTCCACTTTGAGCCAGAAAATCCTCCCGATCTCCGGCCATAGCATGGGCGGTTACCAAAATAATCGGCAGTTTCGCGGTTTTGGGGTCAGCTTTGAGCAGTTGGGTAATTTTAATTCCATCAACGGCCTTTCCCTGATAGACACTGCGCGCCAGGGAAACATCCATCAAAATCAAGTCCGCCTCCCCTGTGCGAGCAATCTCCAGCACTTCTTCCACGTTTTCCGTGTGTTTAACGGCTAATCCACCCCGTTTTGTCAAGATTTTTGAAAAAACACGAGCATTAACCTGATCGTCTTCTACAATCAGAACGGTCTTCATCTGAGTCTCCCACCCGATATACTATTCAAATAGATTTACCAAATATCTCTATTTTTCACTCTCCAGTACCGAAAGGTTATCATACCACGCCCATTCAACGGGTTGACAATAATAGCCCGATAGTAAATGCCAGAAACCTTTGTCTAAGAAACGCTGCGGAAATTGATCTCCCTTTGAACTGATCGGCAAAAACATCGGCAAAAATCTGTATATGTGAAACCTGAAAGCTAGAGCTTATAATCAATACACAGGGTTTTAGAGAACGGCAAAATGTCTAGTCCCACCGAATTTAGTCAAATTGAACGCAATTGGTTATCCTCAAAAAAGTAACCAGATCCCCTGAGCTTTGTTAGATAGCCGTGATCGAAACAACCGATCACGCCATAATCTAAGATCAGAACCCTATCGCTGTAGACTCAACTAAACTCATGGCTAAACAGTTAAACCTCTTTTCTGGGCAAGTGATCACCACATCGCTTCATACCGAGATGCAACAATCGTACCTCGAATATGCCATGAGTGTGATTGTTGGCCGAGCTTTACCCGATGTTCGCGATGGGTTAAAACCCGTACATCGTCGGATTTTGTACGCGATGCACGAATTGGGGTTAACTCCCGACCGTCCCTACCGCAAATGTGCGCGGGTAGTTGGGGATGTGTTAGGGAAATATCACCCCCACGGGGATCAATCGGTTTATGATGCCTTGGTGAGACTGGTTCAGGAATTTTCTAGTCGTTACCCATTATTAGCAGGTCATGGCAACTTCGGGTCTGTGGATAATGACCCCCCAGCGGCGATGCGTTACACCGAAACCCGTTTAGCTGCGGTGGGCCATGAAGGGTTACTTTCCCAAGTCGGGGAAGCTACAGTTAATTTTATTAGTAATTTCGATAATTCTCAACAGGAACCCACGGTTTTACCCGCCCAACTGCCGTTTTTATTGTTAAATGGATCTTCGGGAATTGCTGTTGGGATGGCGACGAATATTCCCCCCCATAATTTAGGGGAAGTAGTCGATGGACTAATTGCCTTAATTGATCAACCTGAATTATCCGAACAAAAATTAATCGAATTGATTCCTGGGCCGGATTTTCCCACCGGGGGAGAAATTATTAGTACCGAAGGAATTGCTGAAGCTTATCATCACGGAAAAGGCAGTATTGTGGTGCGGGGTGTGGCAAAAATGGAAGAAGTTCCCACCGCCCAAAAACGTCGGACTAAAAATGCTATTGTGGTCACGGAATTGCCATTTCAGGTGAATAAAGCAGCTTGGATCGAAAAAATTGCCGGGTTAGTTAATGCGGGAAAATTAGAGGGAATTTCTGATATTAGGGATGAAAGTGATCGCGAAGGCATTCGAGTTGTAATTGAATTAAAACGGGAATTTTCTCCCGAAGTGGTGTTACATCATCTCTATCAGCAAACGGAATTAATGACCAAGTTTGGGGCGATTTTTTTGGCGATCGTGAATGGACAACCCCGACAATTAAGTTTAAAACAAATTCTCCAAGAATTTCTATCATTTAGGGAACAAACTTTAACCCGTCAATACCGCCATGAATTAGAAGCCGCCGAACGGCGTTGTCATTTAGTGGAAGGGTTATTACTAGCTTTAGAAAATTTAGATAGTTTGATTGAAATTCTCAGAAATGCCCCCGATGGTTCAACAGCAAAAATAACCTTAGAAAATCAATTAGGGTTTAGTGATATTCAATCCGATGCCATTTTAGCCATGCCTATGCGTCGATTAACCGGGTTAGAACGGCAAAAATTACAGGAAGAATTTACCCAATTAACTACTAATATTGAACAGTTAAGACGGTTACTAGATGAACGTCCTGAACTGTTAAAATCCTTGAAGAAAGAATTGCGATCGCTCAAACGAAAATATGGCGATGAACGACGCACTCGAATTATTTATCCCCAAGGTCAAACTACTATCACCTCTGAGGATAAAACCGCTAAAAAATCCAAAGAAAAGATATTAGAACTGACATCTCCTCCCGATGTATTACAACCCTTACCCCCGGTGGACGAAGAAACCGTAATTGAAATTACCCATCGCGGTTATATTCGGCGAGTATCTCCCAAAACCGCAGATTCCAAACGGAATCAAACTGAAAATAAGACCGCTATTAATATTGAGGAAACCGATGATTTTATCACCCAAACCCACAATACTAAAACCAGTCAAAATCTAGTCATGGTATTGAAAACTGGAAAAGCTTATCCTTTAAGTGTAGCGGATATTCCTGTGGGTAATAATCGGTCTAAGGGAAAACCAATTATTACCTTATTATCACCTTCTGCCTATAAAGATACATCAATTAATCCCCAAGACTTAATGATTGCTCAATTTCTATTATCAGCTTTTCCCGATAAAACCGATTTAATTACCCTAACTCAACAGGGGAAAATTAAACGTTTACCCCTAATAGAATTAGCGGAATTAACCAACCGAGGCAGTACCATTGTTAAACTAAAAGATGACGATGAATTATCTTTTGCTACCCTTTCTAATGCCGATGAAAAAGTAGTCTTGGCTACTTCCGGGGGGCGACTCTTACGATTTGATCTTAATGATGAACAACTACCTCCGATGGGTAAAGTTGCCCAGGGTTCCCAAGCCACTCGCTTACGACAAAAAGAACATTTAATCGGATGTGTTACCCTATCAATTAAAGGCAGTTTATTATTAGTAACAGAACAGGGTTATATTAAACGAATTGCGATGGAATTAGTGCGGGGAAGTAACCGAGGGGGGATCGGAATTTCCATGATCCAGTTTAAATCTCCTAATGATATATTAGTAGGAATTGCTCCGGCTAAACCTCGACAACAAATCCATCTGTTAACCAGTGATAATCGGATTATTCATGTTCCCACGGATCAAATTAATCTATCCACAAAAGATAGTACAGGCGATCGCATTTTCAAACTTAAACCCGATGAGAGAATTATCTCGATCAAATCCTAGGGTATTTAATTAACAGTCAAAGTCCCCCTTATTAAGGGGGATTTAGGGGGATCTAAAAAATTAGGTAAAATTAAAATGGCAGAAGTTATTTTAGATAATATTTATAAAAGTTTTCCCATTCGTCGTCAAACCGCCTCCGAGGAAACAGAATCATCGGAACTTCAAGAGTCAACCCTGACCCGTCAAGCTATTTTAAAACGGGTGCATCTGAATATATTTGATGGGGAATTCATGGTATTAGTGGGGCCGTCAGGTTGTGGAAAAAGTACCCTATTAAGGTTAATTGCAGGCTTAGAAACGATTACTGGCGGTAATATTTATATCGGGGATAAATTAGTTAATGAATTACCCCCCAAGGCGCGAGATATTGCCATGGTGTTTCAAAACTATGCTCTGTACCCTCACTTAAAAGTCTATGATAACTTAGCTTTTGGGCTGCGTCGTTCCTATCGAGAAACAGAACCTAAACAGCCTTTGATGATTCCCAGAAAAGACTCTAATTTACATTCTAATCAACAATTATCCTTGACAATTGGAGACTATCAAATCTTTGCTCCCTTATGGTTAGAAGATGCTATTGTAGGAATAACGCGATCGCTTCCTTCCCCATTTCGCTATCTTTCAGAACGAGAAAAAGCCGTAGATGAAAGAGTCTTAACCGTTGCCAAATTATTACAAATTGAATCATTATTAGATCGATATCCCAAACAACTATCAGGCGGACAAAAACAACGGGTCGCATTAGGTCGAGCCATGGCCAGAAATCCCCAGGTTTTCTTAATGGATGAACCCCTATCAAATTTAGATGCAAAATTAAGAACCGAAACCCGCGCCCAAATTGTAGAATTACAAAAAAAATTAGGCACAACCACCATTTATGTCACCCATGATCAAGTCGAAGCAATGACTATGGGTTCCCGAATTGCTGTTATGAATCAAGGACGAATTCAACAAGTTGCTCCTCCTTTAGAACTGTATAATCGTCCTAATAATCGCTTTGTAGCCGAGTTTATTGGCTCTCCTCCAATGAATTTTATCCCGGTTAAATTTATCGCCCCTTTATTAATTACCCATCCCCAATTCCGTTTAACTTTACCCGATATTTGGCAAACGGTTTTACCTCGCCAAAAGGAAGAAAAATTAATCTTAGGAATTAGACCAGAACACTTAATTGTTAGTTGTCCAGCTACTAAAAATTTACCCGTAATTGTTGATAGAATGGAAGCATTAGGACATGAAACATTATTATGGGTTCATCTATTTGGAGAAAATAATCTTCCTTTTTCCTTACAAGTCAGAATTCCCGCCGAAACCGAATTTGTACAGGGTGAAAAAATTTGGTTAGCGCTAACGCCGGAAAAAATTCATTTATTCGATCCAAAAACAGACTTAGCCATCCTCCCTTACCGTGCTTAATTTTTCTATTTTTTCCTCAAATTATTAATCAATTATGTTAAAAATTTCTAACATTTTCAGCCTTCCAGAGCATGAAATTGAAATGAGTGCAATTCGCTCTCAGGGAGCAGGTGGGCAAAATGTAAATAAGGTAGCAACAGCTATTCACCTACGTTTTGATATCTCCGCTTCTTCATTACCTGAATATTACAAACAGCGACTATTAACATTAAATGATCAACGTATTAGTAAAGAAGGGGTAATTATTATCAAAGCACAGGAATACCGTAGTCAAGAACAAAATCGGGAAGAAGCTTTACAACGACTTCAAGACTTAATTAAAAGTGCGATTTCGCTTCCTAAACCTCGTAAACCGAGTAAACCGACTCGCAGTTCTCAGAGAAGGCGTCTGGATAGCAAAACAAAGCACTCACATTTGAAGACCATGCGGGGAAAAGTCATTGATGAGTAAAAGAAGTTTATAAGGGCGGGTTCAACAATATCTTTCCTAATTAACAGCAACTCGACTGAACTCGCCCCTACTACTCTAAAAAAGTTTTTTGAAAATTTGCGTAATTTTGTTCGCAGGTTACAATAGGTCAGTAGAAGTGATCATGAGGGATTCTGACTATGGATTACGATAATTTTGGCCCAGGTGAGGACGGTTACGACAACAACGACCACGAATATGACTCCGACCGAGATGTTCAGGATAGTTACGATGATTACCGAGAACAAAACTCCTTAGATCGGGAATTAGAAAGAGATTCAGAACGGGAGATGTGGGAGGGAAACGAATCAGATTCTGACTGGTAGCACCATTATCCCTGGGTTTTAGAGATCATATTTTAGTGAAATAGCTCGACTAACGAGGGGGTAGACGGAGCCTAAACTTCAAAAAAATCTGAAACGAAAGTTCCGTAATTTCACTGATTGACAAAACAATATGTGAGGTATAAACTCCTAAGATATAACTCAAGAAATGATGGATGCGATCGCCCTAATTCATCCTAATTTTTGAGTATCTATTTCTTTGATCACACCAATTTCATCAGAGCATCGCTGATATTTGTATTATTAGTAGCTCCTTAAATTACCCAAATTAAAAGCATTGAGCGGATCAATATTTTTTTCTAATATCCCCATTCATTGCTACTCGGTAAATTCCTCTATTTTAGGGGGACTATAAACTCTAACTTGGCTCTCATGGATTCATTTGTTATCGAAACTGAAGTTGAAAGCCGTTATGATCGGCACCATTTAATTGATTGGTGGCAACAAGAACGATTAAAATCTGCAAAGGTTTTAATTGCAGGAGCAGGTGCATTAGGAAATGAAGTTCTTAAAAACCTAGCCCTTGTTGGTGTTGGTAATATAACTATCATTGACTTTGATACTGTTTCTATTACCAACCTGACCCGTTCTGTTTTATTTCGAGAGTCTGATGTTGGATTGCCAAAAGTCGAAGTTGCACGTCAACGAGCTTTAGAAATTAATCCCGAATTATCTATCCAAACGATTTACGGAGATTTGGAATTTGATCTCAGTATTGGAGATGTCCGAAAACATGACATTATTATTGGTTGTTTAGATAGTGTAAATGCACGCTGGGCCATCAACCAAATGGCTTATCGCGCTGGAATTCCTTGGATTAATGGTGGTCTTGGTGTAGGGGAAGGAGAAGTTAGTTTTTTTGACCCTAAAACCGAGGCAGCTTGCTATGAATGCAGCATTTCTAATGCAATGTGGGAACGACGCAACCAACGTTATTCTTGCCAAGGAATGAAGCGGAATATTCCAGAAACTGCCATGCCAACCACTGCCACAATTGCTTCCATTGTTGGAGCTATGCAGGTACAGCAAGCCTTACTTTATTTACATCAACAACCTGGTTTTCTCAACCCTGGAGAAAAAGTATTTTTAGGCTTAAATCCTTGGATGGTATTTAAGGTAAATATTCAACGCCAAGAAACTTGTATTGCTCATGATTTAGCTCTTGAACCTCAAGTTCAGATTGGTTATAATTCTAATCTGACTGTTCAACAAATTCTTAGGCAGATTCAAGAATCTGGATTTACAGAACTGATTCTCTCATTGCGAAAAGAAATCATTAGTACAATGCAATGCTTGAATTCAGAATGTGGTTATCAAGAGCGCGTTAATCTTCCTCTAAGTCGATATTCTGAATCTAAACTTGCTTGTCCTAAGTGTCACCAAGAAAGAAGTTTTGAAGTGATTCAGAATTTTTCACTACAGGAATGTGGAGAAAATTTAACCTTGGGAGAATTATGTCTACCAGAGAACGAGATACTACATTGCAAGACCTCGAAAGGTCAAATCGCAATTCAGTTTTGTCCAATTTAGGAGTTAGTATGTCTGATTCAATTTCTTTAGTAATTCGCTCGGCTGATCAAACTCGTAAAGCGTCTGTGACTTTACCTAAAAATCTCAGCGTTGAAGAACTGGTTCAAGCTACGCAACAACGTTGGAACCTTCCCAATAAAACCAGTTACGCTGTGCGTGTAGAAAGAACAGGCCAACAACTTGATCCAGGAACAACACTAGGAACAGTTGGGGTTATGGAAAATGATGTTCTTGAAGTTTACCCTATTTTAGAGGCAGGTTGATTATGGGAATTCGTGAAACACGCTTAGAAAATGACTTTAATGAAGTTTCACAACTGATTGCCAATTCAGGTGGAACGATTGCTTTAATTTCTAGCCAAGGTAAACCCGCCTATGAATATGTGATTGAATACCGATGCAAAGGAATTGAACGACTGCAAGGTAATGATCCAGTTTTCCGCACAAATCATCGAGTTAAAATTACTCTCAGCAATGACTATCCCAAAAATTCACCTTCTGCTGAGTTTTTAACCCCTATTTTTCACCCAAATGTTTATACAAACCAACGGGTTTGTCTGGGTTCCTATTGGACAATGGCAGAAAATCTTTCTGAATTAGTGATTCGGATTGGCAAAATTATCCAGTATTCCAAGGACGTTCTAAATTTGAATAGTCCTGCTAATGGTGATGCAAAAGACTGGGCTAATCGGAACCCTAACCGTTATCCGGTGGATAATCAAACCTTCAAAAGTGCTAAAAAGCCACAAGCTCAAATCGTTTGGAATGATCTATGAACTGGGGTACAACTTTCATTAAAAAACCAGAGAAAATATGGGGTTTTGTAAAAGCTATGATGGCAAAAAAAAATGATTCAGAAACCTTGGGTTTGCCTCAAGGACAAGATGAATCAATTCCAGAAGCGCTTGATCAGGATGAATCAAATCCAGATAAATATAGTGTAGAAAAACAGGAGGTAATTAAATCTCAATCGATGATTGAATGGGTAGAATCTGAGGATGTTTTTAAACCAACAGAAAAGCCAATTCAAGAATTTATACAAGAGCGCAATATTACTCCAGAATACCCTAAAGTTTATATCTTAGAAGATGCTCTAAAAAAGCTAAAAGAGCATTTAAAAAGTAACTTAAGGGTTGAACAGGGAGGAATTTTATTTGGTAATGCTTACACTGATCCTACGTTTGGGATTTATGTGGAAGTAACAGCCGCTGTACCTGCACCCGCAACCATTGGAACTGGAGCATCTTTAGAATTTACACCAGATTCTTGGGTCGGAATTATGAACCACGCTAAAGCAACTCATCCAGAAGCAAATATTATTGGCTGGTATCATTCTCACCCTAATATTGGTGTCTTTATGTCGGGAACAGATATGCGGACTCAACGCTCTTTTTTCCCCCATCCTTGGTGTTTATCCATTGTCTGTGATCCAGTACAAAATAAAATTGGTTACTTTTTAGGGGAAAAAGCTCAAAAAGTCGAACCTAATTTTTTTAGGACTCAAGACACGAGACAAGAAGCCCTAAAATCGGATACCAATTAATAGGAGATCACAACTTCAAAATCCCATAGATTATAGATGTATGAGTAATAGACAGAGTGATAGCTCAGGAGGATATTGTGGCTGTATAGGCTGCTCAGTTTTCTTGTGTTTATTAATTCCGCCCCTCTGGTTTATTGTTCTTCCATTGGGTTTAATCTTTTGGATTCTATCTTTTGAATAATGTGGCATCTTCTAACAATTCACGATCCTCCTCTGAGTCGTCTACTTCTCAAATGCAAAATCAACCCAATACTACAAGCTCGTCTTCTTCTACAACTGTAGATAGACATGGTATTAGTTGGATAGAAGATCCCACATCTACAACATTGTCATCATCACAGACATCAAATCCTATTGTTGATAACGATTTTTTAAGCGGAAGTCAACACTTCTTTGATATTGATGAACTGTTGAGAAACTTAATTGGACAAAAAGATTTAGTCAGTCGAGAAGAATTTAAACCTGGAGAAACAATTTATCTTTGTGTTCGCTGTCAACTTGGCTATCATGAAGACAGTTACCTATATATCAATAATAGATGTGATCAATGCCAAACAAATGATAAAATAACAGCCTATACTTTACCCCACCATCTGTCTTTCGATGACTATTATAATCAGGGTATTTTAGCCTGTAATCATGAAAACTATGAGCAAGCTATTGACAGATTTACGAGAGCATTAAGCCTTAATCCTAATCATGCTGATGCTTACGTTTGGCGAAGTTATTCTTATAACTCTCTAAAAAATTATGAGCAAGCTCTTAATGACTCTAACCAAGCAATTAGGCTGAATCCTAATCATGCTAATGCTTACGTTTTGCGAAGTAAGGTTTATTATTCTTTAAATAAGTATCAGGAAGTTATTAATGATTGCAACCAAGCCATTAGGCTGAATCCTAATCATGCTAGTGCTTATATTGGCCGAGCAAGTGCTTATAATTCTCTAAAAAATTATGAGCAAGCTCTTAATGACTCTAACCAAGCCATTAGGCTGAATCCTAATCATGCTAATGCTTATTATAACCGAGCATTGGCTCAGATGGAATTAGGAGAGTATCAACAAGCTGTTGATGACTGTAAAGAAGCGATTAGACTTAACCCTAATCATGTTAATGCTCATCAACATCTAACTAATGCTAAGAATCGTTTATTTGAGCAATATCATGTTAATGCTCATCAACATCTAACTAATTTAACTAATACTGAGAATCGTTTATATGAGCAATATTTTAATCAGGGAATTACTCTGATTAATCAAGAAAAATATCAGCAAGCTATTGAACAATTTACAAAAGCGTTAACCCTTAACCCTAATGATATTCAGGTTTACAGTTGGCGCAGAGATGCTTATATTCAATTAGGTCAATATCAGCCAGCAGTAGAAGATTGTACCCTAATTATCAGTATTGCTCCTCGTAATATTCCTGCTTATATTAAGCGATGTTTTTCTCATCTGTCATTAGGAAAATATCAACAAGCTCTTGAAGATAGTAATAAAGCTATTAGTCTTATTAGTCTTAGTTTTAAGCAGACTCATACTAATAGCTGGTTATCTCAAGCCTATGCTCAACAAGCTTATGCTTATAAAGCTTTAGGAAACAGTAATAAAGCTATTGAAAATTATCAAAAAGCTTTAGATATTGATCCTAATGATTATCTTCGAGCTAAACTAGATGCTTTACAAAATCAAATAATCTAATCAAGCGTTGATGAATCTTTAATTCCATAAAAACCAGGAGATCAACATGAAAAAATTCTACTGTATCGAACCAGATTTATGTATGAGTCAGCCCGAACTTATTATTCAAAGTTCCAAAGATATGGTTTTACCTAAATATCTTTATACACAACTGAGTTATCTCAAAAATGGTAATTTTGCAAATGCAACCACAACTGCTACTCAAATACTGGATGTTTTGGAGGCGGAAGCCCATTCTAATGATTTAATTTTTAGAAACCTTAATAATGGAATAATTTATTTCATCAATGAAAAAAATTATGGCGATCAGTTGAATATCTTAAATATACCTTTGGATAATAATAATTTATTAGATTGTTATTTGTTAAGTTCACTGCATCTTGCTGAAATCCTTGAATCTCAAATAGTATTCCTGGCTAGTAGTCGAGAACTACGGAGAAAATGCCATTCCCTCAATATTGAAATAATGGTTGTAGAGGAATTATTTGTTGGGGGTGAAACTTGGTTTAAACCTGAATTGTTTTTACCCTTACAGGAGTCAACAGTACAACAGGAAGTAACTGTACCAGAAATGACTCAACAAGAATCTAATAACCGAGAATCAACTATTAATAATATCCCTGAAATCCCATTTCTTGTAACTGAACCAGAATCTCCCCAAGATAATTCTTTACCTTCTATTGAATGGCGAGACATCCCAATGCCGCCAAAACCTAATAATATTCAGTGGATAGATGTTGTTTGAAATTCATAATCTCCAATGAATAAAAAATTTTTGAGAATTTGCGTAATTTTCTAATTTGTTCCAGGGCTTCCCCTGGTCGAGTATAGGCTAGGGCTGTCCAGTGGCTTAGTATTAGGTTAACTCAAAAACCCGATTTCTTGATAACGGTTTCTTGATTAGTTAACAGCGTATTCTGTATAGGAGCGAATTTCTGGCGGTTGAAAGGCTAAAACAATATCTTCTTTAGAGATACCAGCCTTAACTAATTCTTCAGCAATACCGTCTTCTGTTCCATCCCGTTGAATCCAAATTTTATCATCTTTTATCTCTAAATGAATTAAGCAGCCATGTACTCGTTGATCTCCTTGCCATCCTAGGGTCATTAATAAATAACTATTTTTGTCCTCACTAATAATAAACCTCCTTTCTAGCTCTCCATAGGAATAGGGAATTTTAGCATATTCGTTTAAAATTTGATAAATAATGGTTTGGTATTTTGTTAAAGTATCCATTGTATAACCTCCTGATTTTGAGGGTTAAAAACAAGTAAATGTAGTTGATTTTTTCTTAAAACTAGACTACCTAACGGTTCAATAAAAATATCTCGGAACGCCTTTTGGGAAATTGCTAAATATAAAACCCTGTCAGTTTCAATTTCTTCTAAAATATTTCGATAAACAATATACTGACCTACGGCTTTTTCTAAATCATTAACTTGGGAACTACCCACAAAACTTTTAATTTCAACAGCAATTTTTTCATGATTTTTTTGGGCTGCAAGTAATTTTTCAGCCCCTAAGTCCACAAACAAATCCTTAGCCCCCCATTGCAGGACTAGGGGATCTTTGGTAATTGTCCAGCCATCCTTTTCTAAGGCTATTTTAACAGCATCATGGTAGATATCCTTTGCAGGCATGATTTTACTCCTTCTTGCAGTGTAATTATAAACCAGATATTGTTCCCTTGTTCCCTGGTTCTACCAGGGAATGCTAACAGGAGGCTCTGCCTCCGAATCATAGCAGGCGGAGCCTGCAATTGGGCATTGCTAGGTAGAACCTAGCAACGAGAAATCACACGAACCATAGCATTGAGTCCAGAACTCTAAAAAAAATTTTTTGAAAATTTGCGTAATTTTGTTCGCAGGTTGCAATAGGTCAGTAGAAGTGATCATAAGGGATTCTGACTATGGATTACGATAATTTTGGCCCAGGTGAGGACGGTTACGACAACAACGACCACGAATATGACTCCGACCGGGATGTTCAGGATAGTTACGATGGATGATCACCGAGAACAAAACTCCTTAGATCGGGAATTAGAAAGAGATTCAGAACGGGAGATGTGGGAGGGAAACGAATCAGATTCTGACTGGTAGCACGATTATCTCTGGGTTTTAGAGATCATATTTTAGTGAAATAGCTCGACTAACGAGGGGTAGATTGAGCCTAAACTTCAAAAAAATATGAAACGAAAGTTCCGTAATTTCACTGATTGACAAAACAATATGTGAGGTATAAACTCCTAAGATATAACTCAAAAATGATGGATGCGATACTTCCCGCGCCCTTTATGCCGACTCAATGGGGTTTGATTATCGCTCCATTGCGGCGAAAGAAGTGATCTACCGTTTAGGTTTAGGAGGTTCATCTCAAAATTTATCACCCAACTTTATCCAAAAACAACAACTCGCTCGAAAACTATTGCGAAGTAATGCGTATCTAATCCAAAAAATTCCAGAGTTAAGTAGGGGGTAAAACATGAATTAAACATAACCCTAAGAAACTTGGTTTCTACACTCAAACAAATCATCAATATTAGATTAAATTAGGACAAACATCATGGGTAACATCGTTGGAATTGATCTCGGTACAACCAACTCAGTAGCAGCTTTTAAATTAGCCCATACTGATGTCGTAACGGCAGAGGATAACACCCCACCAGATCGAAAATTAACCCGTTCTGTCGTCGCCTTAGATCAAGGTAAAATTAAAGTTGGAAATAGTGCCTATAATCAATTGCAAAACGATCCCGAAAACGTGATCATTTCGATTAAACGTCTCATCGGACGAGGGTTTAATGATCCGGTTATTCAAGAACAATTATCTCGCTTTGGTTATAAAATTACTAAATCCACTCAAGGAACAGATAATAGTCTTTCCGTTTGGTTAGGGGGAAAAGAATATCAACCTGAAGATATTGCGGCAGAAATTCTCAAAAAATTAGTCCAAAATGCTCAAACTCACCAAGCTAAAACCGGACAGAAAAGTATTATTAATCAAGCCGTTGTTACTATTCCTGCCTATTTTAATGATAAACAAAGATATGCAACTCAAATCGCCTCTGGGAAAGCCGGATTAAGTTTACGAGAACTGCTTCCCGAACCCACTGCTGCTGCTATTTCCTATAGTTATAGTCCTAATTCTGATGAAGTTAAAACCCTTTTAGTTTATGACTTCGGGGGTGGAACTTTAGATTGTTCAATTGTGACGGCGGTGGGCAATCAATTTATTGAATCTGCGAAAGCCGGGGATTTATGGTTAGGAGGAGATGATTTTGATCACTCAATTATTGAATTTGTTAAGCAAGAAGTCGCCCGTCAAGAAGGTTTAAATAATCTTGATCAATTAATTGCCAAAATGCCCCATTATCAACGGGTTCGTTTATTAGGAGAACTGAAAATTGAAGCGGAAAAAGCCAAAATTCAACTCAGTAGTCAGCCTTCAGCCGAGATTATTACTTCCACACCTCTATTAGATGAATTAGGAATGGCGGTTCCCATTCAAGTTACCATTACTCGTCAAAAATTTGAGCAATTAATTACACCTTTAATTGAGCGTTCCGTTAAAATTTGCTATGATGTGATCAAATATTCTGATTATCCTTTAGATCAAATTGATGTAATTTTGTTAGTTGGAGGTTCCTCACAGGTTCCTATAGTCCAACAAAAAATTCGAGAAGCTTTCCCAATCAATCAAGTTTTAGTACATCCTAATCCCATGTATGCAGTTGCAGAAGGGGCGGCAATTGTAGCAGCCGGATTAACCGAAAAAGTCACAACAGTTTCCCGTGATTATTGTATTGAATTAGTCGATGATCCTCGATTTATAATTATTCCGCAAGGAGAGATTCTTCCGGTTAAAAAATTCCATAATTTCAAAACAGAAGCTGACGGACAACGCTTAATTCATTTTAAATTTTTTAGTCCCGATCTGGTGAGAAAAGATTTAGATAACACTGACCGAGATGAACGCATTGGCGATATGTGGTTAGCCTTAGATCAACCCTATCCACGGGGAACAGAAGTGTTAGTAACGGTCGAATTAGATGAACAAAATAACTCCTTACAAATGATGGCTGCACTCAAAAACAAACCAGAGGTTAAAGTGAGTTGTTCTTTCTCTCGCGGAGGGATAAATGAAGAAATCTCTCGACAGGTGGAACAAAGAATTAAAGAACTGAATGCGGCTGCTAATTTAACAGAAACGGGTGTGCAAAATGCCAATGAAATTGCGGGAGAGGTAATCAAGTCAGCCAATCAAATTTATCACAATGATCAGATTCAATCAGATCGCTTAGAAGCTGCTCAGAATAAACTCAAAGAATTAGAGAATTTTGCCTCGGAAGAACGAGATACTGCTCAATTCTATCAAACTATGTTTGAGTTTGTCCTAGAGGTTTGTGATTCCTTAATTCATCCCGCCCAAAAACAGCGATTACAAACCTTAGTTCAAGACTTAAATCAAGCCCTAGAACGTAATGATAAATCAGCCTTGCAAAAACTAGCAGAAGATGCAAGACGAGAGTATGAGAACCTGCCAGATCCAGTTAAGTTAATCTGTCTAACTCGTGAAGGAATTGCACAAGCTTATCGGATTAATCCTAGTCATGCTAGAGTCATGGAAGGTAAATTTTCCCAACTAATTAGTGCTTTAAAACAGGGGAATGAATATGAAATCAATCGTATTTTTGATGAACTTCGTCCTGATATTATGAAATATTTAGATCAGGATTTACCCACCGGAACTATTGCTACAGGATTAACACGCTAATGATTAAATTAACTTGTCCAGTTTGCGATCGCCCCGAAATAGAAGACAATATTTGCCCGAATTGCGAAACGGATTTATCTCTAATTCGCCAACTACAAGAACTCCCTATAGTTGACGAAAAATCAATAGTAATTCCCGCAGGAAATTCGTTAAATACTCAACCCAATATTTCGGGAAAATTGGTGATTTTAGCCATTTTAATTCTGGTTTTAGGGTTCGGTTTAGGAGCAATGGGAACCTCTCTATTTGCTACTAAACCATCTCCGCCAGTCTCAACAGCAACTACTACCACCCCTTTACCCGAATTAAAGCCTCCTACTATCAAATCTACTGCAAAATCTACTCGATCTCAATCATCCTGTGGGGGTTTTTATTACACCGTTAAACGGGGAGATTCTCTGAATAAAATTGCTGCTCAATTTTACGGTAGCAGTCAGTTATTTTCAAAAATTGTTGCAGTTAACCCAACCCTTAAAGGCAGAGAAAGCTCGATTGAGATCGGAGAAGTCTTTTTTGTTCCTAATTTAGAGGAAAATTGTCCATGAAATCAATTTCAAACTGGATTAATTATTTAAGCCTAATCATTTTTGGAGTGGGTGTTGTTGAGGTTTTTCAAAAAGCAGCCCAATCTAAAAAAGATATTCAACAAGCTAGAACATTAGCGCAACGGAAGCAACTCCTAAAAGCCGTTCAAATTGGGAAAAAAGTCATCGCTCAATGGCCATCATCGCCTACTTTTTTTGAACAAAGATTTAGATATATGGCGATGGGAGATGTACTAGAAAAATTTAAACCCCAGGTTAACAAATGGCATAGTCAAGTTAAAATGGTTCAAAAAACCTTAGCTTCTGCAAGGAAACTTGAAGCCTCTGATCAAAAGAATCCTATGGATATTACGGTCTTATCACAGGTTGTACAACTGTATCAAAAATGTACAAATCTGATTGATGATCCGAAGTTAATTCAATCCACTGAGCGTTGTCAAAAAGAAATTAAATGTCGCCATCAATTTCAAAGTTTTTTCGCCACAGGTCAAGAGCAAGCTAAACAAAAACAGTTTAAGCAAGCCTTAGCTTATTTTGCACAAGCCCAGGAATTATTTGTGACTGATGAGTTACAAACAGCAATTCAAAATAGTTCTGTTCAAGTCAAGCAAGAAGAACAATATGAAGTAACCTTAAAAAAAGTTAGATCGATGGCAAAAGCAGGTCAATTTAAGGACGCTTTGGCTGTATTAGACCCGGCTCAAGCTCAATTTAATCGTTCAGATGGACAAGAATTAGTTAGGCAATTAAGTCGGGTTATTCGGGGTAAAAAATTATTTAATCAAGGACTATTAGCTGAGAAATCGGGAGATTTTAAAAAAGCAGATACGCACTACCAAGAAGCTTTAATGTTATTACCAGAGTTAACAGAAGCTCGAATGCGGTTAAGCCTTTTATCATTCAAAACAGAAAACTGGAATCAGGTGATTCATTATTCAGAAAAAGTCCCTGGACAACAGGCGAATTACTTGCGAGGTTTTGCCTATTTTAAGCAGAATAATTTGCAACAAGCGGATCGAGAATGGCAATCTTTAGCTGATCCTCAAGTTAAAGAGCAACGTCTAATTCTCCAAAATATTACTCAACGTCAGCGTTTGTTAGAAATTAGAGAAATTGAGGAATATGTTAATAATAATAAACTGAAATTAGCTCTGTCTAGTAGCAGTAATTTCATCAAAAAACATGGTGTTGATCCTATTGTAAAATCCAACTTAGAAGACCATATTCAGCCTCGTTTAGAGTCTGAAATTTGGCAAGAAAAAGATTGGTTAAAAATTGCTGAAAATACAGAAAGTCAATGGATTCAAAATTGTGATATTAAATCCTTGCATAATTGGGTTATTGCTTGTTACTATCAAGCTCAAATCTATCCTAATAAACGCGGAGATTGGTTAATAGCAGGTACAACAGCTTTAGCAAACTTTAATCTTGACCCATCCCTAAACCTAAAAAATCTTTCTTGGTTACAAGGTAAATCCGTCAATTATTCAGAGGTTTCTACCCGTTTACAGTCTTTGCTATCAACTTCTATTGATACCCTTAAAGATGATCATCCTCAAGAGTATTTACAGTGGCGCGATCGCTTCCGTCGAGATACCCTGGCTTTACAATTAATTAAAAAGTTTCCTAACTTTAGCGCTAACATTGATGTTCTTTTTATCTTACCAGAATGTTATGAACGTCATCAACGTTCTTTAAAAACATTGCAACTTCCAACCGTTACAAATTCATCGGTTTTAGAAGTTAAAATTTTGGTAGCTCTTTATAGTTCTTTTGGCATAGCGGTGGCTGCGGCTTTTGAAGGAGATTTAGAACGAGCTATCAAAATTAAACCCTCTGGGATATCTCCTAAAACAGAAGCAGAACGTTTTGCTCAGGGGTTTTTATCCTATTCAGAAGGCTATTATTATCTCCAACAAAACCGTTGGAAACAAGCTGTTTCTGTGTTGAAATTAGTTAAACATGAATTTCCAACTAATTCTGAATGGTTTAATCAAATTGACAGATTATGTAAAAACCAAAGGAACGTTATATCAAATATAGATGAACAGTTTAGTTTTGCTGAATTTTGGTATGAACTTTTAAACAGTCAAGAATCTCGGAGTTATTTAATTGAACATAAAACGGAAAAAATTCGTCAAAACTTAGTCAATAAAACCATTAATTCTACTCAGGCATTACAACAACTCAAAGAACTCCAAAAAATTGATGCTTATCATCCCATTATTATTGATTTAATCAATAGAATAGAATATACAACAGTAGCAGAAGAAATCGATCAACTTTGGAAAAATGGTAAATTTGAGCAGGCTGTTAGTCGGGCTAAAAACTCCAACAATAACGAGCTTAAATTCCAAATTGGTAAAATCTGCTTAGAAGTTTTTGCTGAGGGATTTAATCAACATAATTTAAGTTTTGAAGATTTATATAATTTTAGTCGATGGGCTTATGAACTACTTCCCCAAGAATCAGAGATTAAAGAAATTTATCAGATCGGTCAAGAATTCAATGAAATTCATAAGTTGATGAAACAAAATCGATATGAAGATGCTGTTAGACGAGCAAAATCTTGTCAATATGACCCCGTTCGTCGCTACCTGGCTGAACAGTTCATTATCGCTTTAATGAAGGGTGCAGAAAGTCGCCAATTACCCCACGAGCTAATTATGCAACTGGCACGATTTGCTTATCAACTTTGTCCCAATGAACCTGCATTTCAACCGATTTTCTCTCAGTTAGGAATCTATTATTAGGAAGATTTAATCATGGATCATCAATTATCTAATCCAAATCCTTATGATGTATTAGAAGTATCTCCGGGTGCTTCCAATGCTGAAATAACCAAAGCGTTTACTCTAGCCATGAAAAAACGCAGCTATTCTCCTGATATTATTGCTAAGGCTAGAAAAACTTTAATGAATCAGGAAGAACGAATTTTAGCCGATTATCTTCGCCCGATTTTACCCCCGATTCAACGATTTAAACGCACTGACTTTTCTGAGTTAGAAACTCCAGAAACTCAAGTCAAGTTTATATCAGAATTTGATAATTTAGACACAATGATTCAGCAAATTAATCAAATTTCAGAAGTCGATCAAAAGCTAGGAGCGACGTTATTTTAATAGAAACCGGATTTCTTGAAGAAATCCGGTTTCTGGAAGACTAAAAATTTTTCAATGAATAATTAGGATAGAATAACTATGAATCACCCAACCGAGAATCATCTAATAAGTAGTGAAATCCTCGATCGCATCCTTAATAAAATCGGGACTCTCCTCAGACAAGAAGTTTCACTAAAACAAACTTTACGCGAACAAGACTCTGAGAATCAAGCTGCTAATGAAGAATTATTTTTAGAATTATTAGAAGTAGTCGATGCTTTAGACTTTTTAATGGAATATATGGCTAATAATCCCGATCCTAGTCCCCAGTTTATTCAACGTTTACCGAAATCGGTAGGAAATGTTCAGAAAAAATTATTAAATATTCTCGGAAAACGACAAGTAACACCGATTGAATTAGAGGGAAATCAGCCCGATTTTGAAGTTTGTAAAGTTGTTGATCGAGAAATTAAACCGGATCTTTCACCTCAAACCATTACAAAAGTTGTGCGTCAAGGATTTCGAGTCAATGATAAAGTATTGCGTCCGATTGAGGTGATTACCTCTAAATTAGAATGAATAAAAAAAATTTTGAGAATTTGCGTAATTTTGTTATCAGGTAGCAATAGATGATTAAAGCTAAATTCAAAACATTGATATTGAAGGGAAGGGTAATCATGCAATATCAATTACCCAAAAAAAGTAATTGAATAAAAAAATTGACCAAAAAATCTATCTAAGAATCACAGAGAGATTCATGACTAAAAAAGTAATAGTAATTGCCGTTTCGGAAGTATGAGCTAGTTTATTCATAATGCGATTGAGGCTAAATCTTCTTTTTCCTTGACCAAATTTACCCTCAATAGCATTCCTAATTTTTTCATCTTCTAATACTTATTTCTTAGTGGCTTTACTACTAATTCCTGGTGGTCTACCTAACGGGGGCCACTCATTCTAATTCCTTTTTCTTTACACCAAGCTCGGTTTTCTCTGGTTCGGTAAATTTTGTCTACATGAATTGTGGGGTTCGGGGTTTAAAGAAAACAGGGCTAAAAGTCCTGCACGCCAACCTACGACGCACAGGACTCTTTGATTGTATTTTCTGATAACTGCTAGAGACGTGCTATAGACGCGCCATGGCACCTCTCTACAGTGATGACTGATTTCACGCAATACTACCTCTTTTTCTTGCTTCCTTATAAGAAATTCCCACATTTCTTAATCCCGCTTTAATCATTTCTTGCTCTAACATGGTAAAAAATCGAGTGCGATCGCCCCCTTTTACCACTGCTTGATTATGGGCTTCTGCTAACACTACTGGATAACCATATCCCTTTTGAACTTGCGCCATCACCATTCCTAATGCTAACTCTAATTGGTCAGAATTTTCTACCACCCAAGCCGGAACTTCTAAACGGGCGATTTCACTACCCATATTCACATAACAAAAATAGATTTGATGATGTTCATATAAATCTAAAATTGATGAATTAGAACGCCAAAAAGGACTCCGTTGACCGGGTTTTAATTGGGATTCCCATAATACCGTATCCCGCAGGGGTTCAAACACTTGACAAGGGGCTTTTTTCTCGCTTCCGGTTGAAATTATACCTCCTATCCCCGGACAATGTTGTAAACAATTGGGTTGATCAAAGGGACAGGATTGTAACCGTAAAAAAGATAAACTTTCACTACTACGAGAAGCACTGACATATCCAAATAAAGGAATACCCGCTAACCGTAACTGTTCCCAAGATTCTAAAATTGGTAATAAAATTAAATCTCTGGCTTCTGAGGGTAATTGTTCTAAAAACCAATAGATTAACGAGCCATCAACTAAGGCTAAAGTGGGAACAGTTAACTGTTGATTTGGTGAAATTTCTAATAATTGATTCCCCGATTCTGCTAAAATAATCGCTTCCGATACGGCCCGACGATATCCCATCCATTCTTCGGTTTTAATTCCCCATTGGCGGGATAAATATAAGTCTTCCGGGCGATAATAAATTTCAGGAATACTATCTAAAATCGGATGACGACTTTGACCATAATGTAAAATTACTCGCCCGATATTAATTAAATAACAATAGGCAATTTCATGGGCACTGGGCGCAATTTGGGAACCATCCGTGGCAAAAACGGTATGGGCTAAAGGAGGTGCATTAATATCAGGACAATAACTTAAAGGTTCTAAGGGAGTAGCGGGTTTAAAGATCATTTTCGCCTGAAAGTCTTCATAGTTCCGCATTAACTGATCATCATTTAATTTCGCTTGTTCAATTAAATTTAAAGCGATTTCAATGCGTTTACGGGATGCTTCTGCTTCTCGATTAATATGTTGACTCATGCCTTGCATTTGTTGAGCCAATTTTGTTAGATCTAACATAAGTTATTTTGGGGGAAACAAGAAAATGTAGGGGCAGGTTCCGTAATAATATTTGATCATAACAAACAAACTAAATAAAGGATCAAATCCTGAAAGACTAGACCCCATAAATTGATTATTTTAAAGGCGGCACCCAGATTTGAACTGGGGATGGAGATTTTGCAGACCTCTGCCTTACCACTTGGCTATGCCGCCACGACCATGCAGTTATTTAATATAACACAGGTGTTTCTGAAATAGCAAGTTTTCTTCGCCATTCCGTCACAACTCCTTGCAGGTCAGGGAATACCCAAGGATCGTACTGAGGATAAACGGGCAGCCGTCGCACCAATTCCCACCCATTGGGGGCTAGAATCTCCTGTAAGGACTGCTGATGGGGATGGGGATAGTCGGGGTTCACTTCGTCACGGGGGCCGATTCCGCCGAGATCCCGCGCCCCGGCTTCCAAACAGGCTAATAAAATATCAGGATGGGTAACTAAATTGGGGGGTATTTGTAAGGTAATATCAGGAGGTAAAATAGAATGGGCGATCGCCACAAATTCGGGTAATTGTTGTAAATTAAAACTGTTTCTGGGATCGCTTTGTTGACTCCCTAAACTATGGGGTTGTAAAATTACTTCTTGAATATGTCCCCATCGTTTATGAATCATTGTGATTGCATTTAAAGTATCTCGCCAGTCTGTCGAGGTTTCTCCAATTCCCAATAATAAACCCGTGGTAAATGGTATTTTTAATTCTCCTGCCCATTCTAACTGTTTTAATCGCAGTCCTGGGATTTTACTAGGGGAATAACGATGAACGGTTTCTAATAATTTGGGGTTAATTTGTTCTAACATTAAACCCATAGAAACATTCACTTGTTTTAATTGGGTCATTTCCGTGAAATTTAATGGCCCAACATTGGTATGGGGTAAAAATCCTAAAGATATTGCTAATTCACATAATTCATAAATCCGTTTAAACCAAGCCAAACGTTGAGAACTATTGGGATGGACTTCTCCACTTAATACTAAAATCTCAATAATTCCTTGATTTTGAAGTGATTTTAAAATTTTTTCGGCTTCTGTTAAGGTTAACCAGGGACTTTTACCAATATCGGTTCTAAAGTTACAATAACTACAGCGATTAAAACAATCATACGTCGGAACTAAGGTATAAGCCCGACTGTAAGTAATTTGTTGATTGATCATAAATTTAATTTCATCATAATGATCTTTTTCAATTATAATAGAATCAGTAGGGGTGAGTTCGAGAATACCTCAAAATAATTTATCAAAACTCGCCGATGATCTCAATTTAATCATCTGTCAAGTGGTGCGTGACGCTGCGATGCTCTCACCCTACAGTACACTACAGTACAGTTCAACCCTTATTATTTAACCCCATGTCTGAACAGAATTCAATCTTTAGCTATCCTCAAACTCGGAAATCTGATCAAGTTGACAATTATCATGGCGTCACCGTTGCTGACCCCTATCGGTGGTTAGAAGATTTAGACTCAGAAGAAACCGCTTCATGGGTTGAAGCCCAAAACGCGGTAACATTCGGTTATTTGAATCAAATTCCAGCCAAAGAAACGATTAAACAACGCCTAACTCAACTTTGGGATTATGAAAAATATGGGATTCCTTTTAAGCAGGGAAATCGCTATTTTTATTTTAAAAATGATGGACTCCAGAATCAAAGTATTTTGTATGTTTTAGACTCATTAGATGCCGAACCTGAAGTTTTATTAGACCCAAATATCCTATCTGATGATGGTACAGTTGCCCTATCAGGAATGTCTATTAGTGAAGATGGAAATTTAATCGCTTACGGGTTATCAACTTCCGGTTCTGATTGGCAAGAATGGAAAGTCAGAGATATTAATACTAAAGAAGATTTATCGGATCATTTAAAATGGGTTAAATTTTCGGGAGCATCTTGGACACACGATCATCAAGGATTCTATTATAGTCGTTATGATCAACCCCAGGACGGAAAACCTTTAGAAGAAATCAATTATTTTCAAAAACTCTATTACCATCATTTAGGAACTGACCAATCTGAAGATACCTTAATTTATGAACGTCCTGATCATAAAGAATGGGGATTTAATGGATTTGTTACCGAAGATGGTAAGTATTTAATTATTTCTGTTTGGAAGGGAACTGAATCTAAAAACTTGGTTTTTTATCAAGATTTAACTCAACCCAATACTGAGGTTATAGAACTAATTTCTGAGTTTGAAGCCAGTTATAGTTTTATTGATTATCAAGGAGATATCTTTTGGTTTACGACGGATTTAGATGCTTCTCGAAGTCGAGTAATTGCCATTGATATTAATACCAAAATTCCTACCGAAATTATTCCCGAAGCTCCAGAAACCCTAGAAGGAGTTAACATTTTAAATAATCAATTCATTGCCGATTATTTGAAAGATGCCCATACTCAAATGAAAATCTTTAATTTAGATGGGTCATTTGTTCGGGAAATTGAATTACCAGGAATTGGTTCTGTGGGAGGTTTTGGGGGGAAGCGATATGATACGGAAACCTTCTATAGTTATACCAGTTTCACCGCTCCTAATACTATTTATCGCTACAATCTGATTACGGGAGAAAGTACAATTTATCGTCAAGCTCAGGTTGACTTTAATCCCGATGATTACGAAACCCAACAAATTTTTTATCCCAGTAAAGATGGTACTTTAATTCCCATGTTTATTACTGCTAAAAAAGGGGTAGAATTGAATGGAAATAACCCGACAATATTATATGGATATGGGGGATTTAATATTTCCCTAACGCCTTCGTTTTCTATTAGTCGTTTAGTCTGGTTGGAAATGGGTGGTGTTTATGCGATCGCCAATTTACGAGGCGGGGGAGAATATGGAGAAAATTGGCATCAAGCCGGAACAAAACTCAAGAAACAAAATGTCTTTGATGACTTTATTAGTGCCGCCGAATGGTTAATAGAAAAACGCTATACTTCGGCTGAAAAATTAGCAATTATGGGGGGAAGTAATGGTGGGTTGTTAGTAGGAGCTTGTATGATTCAACGCCCGGATTTATTCGCGGCGGTGTTACCTGCGGTGGGGGTTTTAGATATGCTCCGCTTCCATAAATTTACTATTGGTTGGGCCTGGTGTTCCGATTATGGTTCGCCGGAAAATCCCGAAGAATTTCAAGCCTTATACGCCTATTCTCCTCTGCATAATTTGAAGCCAGGAACCGCCTATCCTGCTACTTTAATTACCACAGGAGATCATGATGATCGAGTGGTTCCCGCCCATAGTTTTAAGTTTGCTTCTGCTTTACAGGAACACCATATTGGGGAAAATCCAGTATTAATCAGAATTGAAACAAAAGCCGGACATGGCGCCGGAAAACCCACGGATAAAGTGATTGAGGAAATTGCCGATCAATTTGCTTTTTTAAAGCGAGTTCTCCAGATTAATTCCTAAAAACGTTGTTGCCGTTGTTGCGCTTTAGCGCTCTTTCTAGGGGCGCTGAAGCACAACAACGTGCGCTGAAGCGCAACAACGTGCGCAACAACGTGCGCAACAACGCGCAACAACGCACAACAACGCACAACAATGAGCCTAACTACTTAGCAGTTTTTATAAAGGAACATGGGTGGCAATTTTTTCGTTATTAGCCCCATAAACTTCTAGGGAAATTTTGGCATTTTGACTAATAGTTTCTAAAGCAACTTTGAGGACTTGAACGTGCTTTTCAGCTTCGGAACGTTTTTTAGAATCCCCTGCTTGATCGGCATTTTTAGCCGTAGATTGAATTTGATTGACATATTCAGAGGTTAAGCGAACCGTAATCAAACTTTCAGTTACACTATAGTTACAAACCTTGGGATTTCCACTGCATAATTTACCTAAATCTTGACGGGCTTTTTCCAAACGAGATGTAATCTGATTTTGAATATCTGCCCGTTTCCAAGACTCATTAAATGTTGTTAAAAGGGGCTTAATTTTCGCAGAATAGGAACTACTAACCGGAACTTGTTTTCCGTAACTGACCGCCCGACTCCAATAGGTAACAGCCTCAGACCAAGCACCCCGTTGTTCTAAAAGTTTGGCTTGTTCAGAATTACTAATCGCTTGATTATAAGCATCTAAACCCACTTGTTCAATGGTTTTGCGATCGCGAGCCGATTCTACTTTAGGTTGATACCGGGCTAATAAAACCTGGGCTGATTGATAAGCCGTTGTCCCATAGGGAATAGTCGATAAAGTATTAGCTGCGGTTTGCCAAGTTTCAAACACCTGTTGCCAACTTTCGGCATATTTGGCTACTCCTTGACGGGCTTCTGCAACTTGGGCGGTTTTCTTCGCCGTGGCTAAAATTTGTTCCCCATCCCGTTCTAATTTTAAGCGATTTCTCACATCCCCTAAATTAGCACGATATTGTTGCCATCGGGCTTGAGCAAAGGGATAAACAATACTACTATTAGGAACTTGATCTAAAAGGGCGATCGCTTCTTCCCATAAAGATTGCATTTTCGTCCAATCTTCTACGGAATGGGGTGGATTTTGACCCATTTCTGAAGCCTTTGCCGCCACATTTAAGGATTTAACTACCGAATTTAATTCGTTATATTCTTGACGATAAACCGATAAAAGAGCTTGGGATTCAGGATAACGGGGCGACCAAAAAGGAATGGTTTCTAAGAGTTTAATCCCCGATTGTAAATCTTCTGACGCCAAAATAGGAGCTTTAGAAGAACTGACGGTTTCAATGATTTGTTTAGATTTTTGACTAAAATCTCTGGCGGTATCTATTTCCTGACATTCTCCCGTCACACAGGGACGAGTTACAGTATAAACACATCCAAATACCACAAGTAAAACCGCAGCAATTTTAGCCAGTAAAACTAGATTTAATCCCTTACGAATTGGTGGTTCTTGGGGAGATGGTTCATCAATATCAGTTTCTTCCTCAACCGATGTACTGATATCCTCTAAAGCCTCTATATCTTGAATATCAAAAGGATTATATTCTTCCGTTTCTTCTTCTAAAAAAGGATTTTTAGCTTCTACCTCGGAGGATTTGCTAATATCTTGTTTTTGCTTTTGTTCTAAAACTGCTGTTTTCATAATTTTCTCCCTAGTAAGTGAGATATTCTACCATTAAAATTTTAGATGTTCAATTTTAACTCAAACCTAACTCCCGTTTGAGCAAATTAATTGATTCTGCACCAATATAATTCGGACAGCAGACCAATTGAGGTTGACGAATCAATTCTTCTCGATTGGTATGAACCAAATTCTTGATCACCGGATAACTGGCTTGATCACAAATAATAATCCGCGCCGTGCGAATAATCGAATTAATCTTATAGGGATCGCTTAATTGAGCCGTCAGTACCAAAATATCATCCCCCCGCAAGCTGTGAATAATCACTTCCGTCGCCCTTAATAACCCCGAACTCAGACTCACAATTCCTAAATAAGTCCCCTTGGGAGCATCCCGCACCAACTCAATTTCCTTCGCATAGTTATGAATATCAATCGGAATCACCCGCACGGACTTAGGGGCGGCAATGGCTTCGGCTTGTCCAATAAAATAGCGACTGGTCACCACCGTTCCCGATGGGACTTTTTCTAATAATTCGGGTAGCTGTTCAATCGGGACTAATTGTACTGGAATTTTTAGGGCTTCTTCTAATTCCTGAGCCATTAATTCTCCAATCCCAATATCTTGAGCCGGAGCCGTTACTAAAACCCGGGCACTACACCGTAATCGCCAATCAATTTCCCCAAGAAACATTTCTCTGGCTTGATTCAGGGTACATCCTTGAGATAATAATTCATCCAAACTTCGTTGAATAGTTTTATTAGCTTGGGGATAATCTTCTAAAATCGGCGAGTTTAACCTAGAGCCACTTTCATTACCTAAAGCCCGCACATAAATCCCCGATCCCGCCTGAGCTTCTACTAAACCATTATCTTCCAATTGTCGATAAACTTTGCTAATCGTATTCCGGTGTAATCCCGTTTCCATCGCCAGTTGACGAGTGCTGGGTAAACGTTGTCCAGGGGGAAATTCTCGAGAGGCGATCGCAAATCTAATCTGATTAAATAGTTGGTTAGAGGCGGGAATATCGCTATCAGGTTGAATATAAAACCGAACCATGATTAAATCTCCAAGGGAATAAAGAAAAATGGGTTAAGTGTCTATTTCCCAGACATTACTGTTTGAGAAAAATATGGATTTATCTCCTGAAAATTTTTACACCCTTTAATTTTAATTGTGCCATTTATTGATCGGCTTTTTGTTTTTTTTAACGAGTTCTAAAGTTTTACCCGTTTTGTATCAGAAAGTTTTGATTAATTTTATTCATTATCAATTGCAATCATTTGATATCTTGCATATTACCCGATTTGGGGATATATCGGTATAGTGTTGAGAGTTATTCGTAACAGATTAAAAGATAATGATCAATCAACCCCTACACACCACCAATGTTCAGATTCCCAATGGGGACTTACAAATTGACGCCTATCTCGCTCAACCCCAGGGAGAAGGGCCATTTCCCGCCGTGATTGTGATTCAAGAAATTTTTGGGGTTAATTCCCATATTAGAGATGTGACCGAACGCATCGCCAAAGAAGGATATATTGCGATCGCACCCGCCATTTATCAACGCTTTGCCCCGGGTTTTGATGTCGGTTATACTCCAGAGGATATAGAATTAGGACGAAAATATAAAGATCAAACTACCGCCCCAGAACTATTAAGCGATATTCAAGCCACCCTCAAATACTTAAAAACCCTCCCCAACCTAAAACCCAAATTCGGTACCATTGGGTTTTGTTTTGGCGGTCACGTCGTCTATTTAGCCGCCACCCTCCCCGATATCCAAGCCACAGCCTGTTTCTATGGGGCTGGGATTGCCACTATGACCCCCGGTGGCGGAGCCCCAACAATCACCCGTACAGCAGACATTCAAGGGGTTCTCTATGGCTTTTTTGGCACAGAAGATCCCCTAATTCCTAACGAACAAGTAGATCAAATCGAAACCGAACTCCAAAACCATCAAATTCCCCATCAAATTTTCCGCTACAAAACCGATCACGGCTTCTTCTGCGACCAACGCAGCACCTACAACCCCCAAGCTGCTCAAGACGCCTGGACACAGGTTAAACAAATCTTTCAGCAGGAGTTATAGAGAATTACGAATTACGAATTACGAATGGGGAATGGGGAATATTTTACTTCCGCCTCCCCTGTCCGCCTTATTCACCCGACCTCCTCTAACTGTGTTATGCTCAGAAGATTGGAGTGTTGTTGAAGACGAGAGCAGCGTTATAAGCAGGTTCCTAACACCTTTATTTTTGTTTTTCTTTACTTTTTGTTATGGCTACTAAAAACCCGTCCTTTTCTCTTGATGATTTTGCCAAAGCCCTAGATCAACAGAATTATGATTTACATAAAGGGCAAATCGTCAAGGGTCAGGTAGAATCCTATACCAGTGATGGTGCTTACATTGATATTAAAGGAGCTAAATCTCCTGGTTTTATTCCTAAAAAAGAGATTTCAATTGTAGAAGTTGAGGATGTTTCCGAAATTCTCCCCTTAAAAGAGGAGCGAGATTTTCTAATTATTAGAGAACAAAATGCCGATGGTCAAATCTTACTTTCCATCCGACAATTAGAAATGAAACAAATTTGGGATCAACTCCTAGACGCTCAAAATGGAGGTCAATCTTTACAAGCTAGAGTGACCGGAGTAAATCGAGGAGGTGTGACCGTTGAAGTTCATTCTTTACGAGGATTTATTCCTCGATCGCATCTCTTAGAAAAAGACGACCTAGACTCCTTAGTTGATCAATCTTTAAGTGTTAGTATTTTAGAATTAGATCCCGAACGGAATAAAATTGTTTTATCCCAAAGATTAGCCTCTCAATCCATCGGTTTTAGTCAACTAGAAGTCGGTCAACTGGTGGAAGGAAAAGTCATGGGAGTTAAACCCTTTGGCGTGTTTGTGGATATTGAAGGAGTGACCGGATTAATTCACATTAAAGAAGTCAGTCAAAAATATGTTGAATCTTTACCCACCCTTTTCCCCGTAGGTAACTTTATCAAAGCAATGGTGATTAGTTTAGATGAAGGTCGCCATCGGATTTCCCTCTCTACCCGAATATTAGAAAATTATCCAGGTGAAGTAGTCGAGAAATTATCAGAAGTGATGGAATCAGCCGAAGCTCGTTCAGAAAGAGCTAAAAAGTTAATTATTCTGTAATTTAAAATTTCCCCCTAATATTATTATTATTTTAGGGGGATTATTTTTGACAAAGACCGATCCAGCAAATCTATCTGTTAAAGTCTTTCCCCCCCTGTTCCGGTGTTCCGGTGTTCCGGTGTTCCCTCCCCCCCTAGCCCCCCGTGCACGGCGGGGGCTGTTCCCTCTATAATTTTAATTGTCAAACTTCTCATGATTCATGTTTTAGGAATTGATGGCGGCGGTTCTAAAACAGTTTGTGTGTTAATGAATGCCGAAGGTCAAATATTAGGACGGGGACAAGCCGGGCCCTCTAATTATCAAACAGTCGGAATTGATGCAGCTAAAATCAACATTATTTCAGCGATTAAACAAGCAGTTGATCAGAGTTTTTTAGCCTTAGAAGGGTTAGTTCCAATTCAAGGAATTAGTTTAGGATTAGCAGGAGTAGGGCGTCCTGAAGATATTGATTTAATTCGTAATTTGATCCAAGAAATTCAAACTCACCAAGAATTATCTATTGACTGGAAATTAACCCCAGAAAATATTATTATTAATGGTGATAGTGTAATTGCTTTAGTCGGAGGTTTAGGTCACTCCGTTGGTATAGTTGTAATTGCCGGAACAGGTTCCCATATATTCGGAAAAAATCGTCAAGGAATCACAAAACGAGTCGGCGGTTGGGGTTATATTTTAGGAGATGAAGGCAGTGGTTATGATATTGCGATTCAGGGGCTAAAAGCTGCCTTACGTTCCCATGATGGTCGCCTAGAATATACGAATCTAATTCCCAAATTTAAAGACACTTTAAAGTTAAATTCCATTGAAGAATTAATTCCTATTATTTACCGTCAAGGATGGGGAGTTAAAAAAATCGCTAGTTTAGCGCCCATTATAGATCAAGTTGCGGCGGAGGGTGATTCGGTCGCTCAAAATATTATTAAAAATGCCGTTAATGAATTAGCTTTAGCTACGGAAGTCGCCATTAATGCTTTATTTGAACCAACAGAATCCTTTGAAATTGTAGTGACCGGAGGAGTATGGCAAGGATTAGCTAATTTTCGCCATCAATTTGAAGTTGAAATTAATGCGATCGCTCCTTGGGCTAATATTATATCTCCTCGTCATGAACCAGCTTATGGTGCGGGATTGTTAGCACTAGAATAGTCTGATCATCAAGGACAATTAGACAATAAACAACAGCTTACCTAATTTCCTCAATAATACGTTCTAGGGCCTTAACGGGATCATTAGAGGCGGTGATCGGACGTCCAATAACCAGGTAATTCGCCCCGGCTTTCAGGGCTTCGGATGGGGTAAAAGTCCGTTGTTGATCGCCTTTATCTGCCCAAACCGGACGTACCCCCGGACAAACTAATAGAAACTCATCCCCACAGGTTTGACGGAGTTGGGCGACTTCCTGGGGAGAACAAACTGCCCCCACCAACCCACTTTCTTGAGCTAATAAAGCCATACTTAAAGCATATTCAGGTAACTCTAAAGGTACTTTTAAATCAAAGGCTAAATCCCTAGAATTTAAACTGGTTAATAGGGTAATAGCGATTAATTTGGGGACGGGATAACCCGCCTCCTTTGCGCCATCTTCTGCGGCCATTTGTGCGGCTTTCATGGCTGTTTTTCCGGCTGTTGCATGAAGGGTAATTAAATCCACACCATATCGGGAAGCAGACCGACAAGCTCCAGCAACGGTATTAGGAATATCATGAAATTTTAAATCCAGAAAAATGCGTTTTTCTTGAGATTTGAGGAAGGTTAAAATTTCTGGGCCACAACTAACAAATAATTCTAAACCCACTTTCCAGAATGTAACTTGATGCAGTTTTTCAACTAGGGCGATCGCATCTTCTTTACTAGAAACATCCAAGGGAACAATAATTTTATCTAAGTTCATTTTCAATTATAAATTGTAGTGAGTCCTTTAGGACTCAGTACCAGGAACTTGCCATACCTTCAACAAGTCCCCTTTCAAAAAACAAAGATGATATTATCTTATAAAATGGCGGGGAGGGGATTTGAACTCCTGACCTTCGGGTTATGAGCCCGACGAGCTACCAGACTGCTCTACCCCGCGTTGCTTTTCTTCCTTTTGTATTATAACCATAACCTTCTGGATTTGGCAACCCCTTTTGGAAAATATTTTTTTTGGCGCAGGGGAGGTAGGGGGAAAAGCAGATGCTCTATTGTGATCAACGCCTAACGGCATCAAAGGTAAAATCACTATCCCCGTCTACAGTAGACCGAATGTTCTTGGTTTTCCATTCCTAAGTTGGTTTTACCCAGCAAGCAACTTGATGCTCGGTTTCAATCAATTCTAATTTAGGGTTTTCTTGAAAACAATGTTCAATCGCAAATCGACATCGCGGAGCAAAGGGACATCCTAGGGGATAATCTATTAAACTGGGTGGCATTCCAGCAATTGCTTTTAACGGTTCTTGACGAATTTGATCCAGTCGGGGTAAACTTTCTAATAGTCCAATTGTATAGGGATGACGAGGGTTTTTATAGAGTTGATGCACCGTAGCTTGTTCAACAATTTGCCCCGCATACATGACTATAATTCTATCTGCTAATCCTGCTAATAATGCTAAATCATGGGTAATCCAAATGACAGACATTCCCTGTGCATTTTTTAGTTGTTTAACTAATTCTACAACCTGCGCTTGAACAGTTACATCTAAGGCGGTAGTGGGTTCATCTGCGATTAATAATTTAGGTTGACATCCTAAACCCATGGCAATCATTACCCGTTGACGCATTCCTCCAGAAAATTCATGGGGATAGTTTTTTAATCGTTTTTCTGGATTGGAAATTCCCACCTGTTTCAATAGTTTAATAGCTCGGTTTTTAGCTTGTTCTGATGTTAATTTAATATGAATCTGTAATGCTTCTGTAAGTTGTTTACCAATAGTTAAAACCGGGTTAAGAGAAGTCATCGGGTCTTGAAAAACCATCGCAATTTCATGACCCCGAATTTGTTGTAATTGTTGAGGATTGAATTTAATTAAATTTTTACCTTCAAATAAAATTTCACCTTGGGTAATTTTCCCTGGTGGTGATGGAATTAACCCTAAAATTGATAAGACGCTAATACTTTTTCCTGACCCCGACTCCCCAACAATTCCTAGGGTTTCCCCTGGATAGACTTGATAGGAAATTCCATTCACAGCATGAACCACCCCATCAAGGGTAAAAAACTTAACGGCTAAATTTTTAACCTCTAATAAAGGAATCATTACGAATTACGAATTAGGAATTACGAATTACGAATTGGGTAATAAACTGATAACTGGTACGGGCGGGTTATTTTAGATTGTTGTTAATCACCTAAATCTTGATGAACCCGCCCCTACAAATGATGACTGATGACTGATTATTTGACTACTCGTAAGCGTTGGGTGATTAAGGTTACTCCTCCTTGACGCATTAAAATAGCAGAAATCCAATTATTTCCGGCTATATCGGGAGCTTGACCTACTTTGAAAATACCGCCAGAGGGTAAAAATTCTAATTGTAAAAGACCGGAATTATTATAGGTTTCTGCGGTAATGGGTTCTGTAATGGCGGTTCCAATTAAAATATCATTCTCTAAAGGTTCTTGAACAATTGCATCAATATTAAATTCCTGACCCGCTTTAACTTGTTCAGGGAGATTAAAAACTACCGTTGGCGGTTTCTTGCCTAAAGTTAGTTGATTTTTTTCTGCTATAATCTCCTGTTTAATAATTTTTTCCCCTTGAATTTGTTGCTGTGATGTGATGGTGGAAGTTAAGGCAAACTCGCGATTATCAATTTTTTTAGTTCCGGTAATTTCCGTAATAGTTGTTGTGGTTAAAATATCGCTATTTTGTTGCCAAGATTGTAATTCTGTGCGATAATTAAGTTGAGAATATCTATTCCAAAATTCTTTCAGAACCTGTCTCAAACTTTGATAGTCTAATCCATCAGAATTGGTAAAATTAGAGCCATAAAAGCCCATTACCTTTTCCACGTCTCGACGATTAGCGGCGGCATCAATTTGATTTAAAAGATTAGTGACATTGGCGGGGGCTGTTTCTGGGGTTTCGGCATTCGCCCGTAGGGAAATCCCCGTACCCATTCCCCAAAGTATGGTTCCTAGAACTACATAAAATAATGGCTTTGCCCATAAATGGCGCATCTGTACACCATACCTGTTCTGAAAAGATTGTCGTTGAACTATGGGAAAAATTGTCATTGGATTTTCAAAATTAAGAATAGCGATTTCCTGTAAGTTTTATGGTAACTTAAAAAGCCATAACACAAAGTTGAACGTAGTCTAGGGGAGAACACTTGAGTCAAACACCCATTCGCTTACTCATTGCCGCCAGTGGGACAGGTGGACATTTATTTCCGGCGATCGCCACCGCCGAAAACCTGTCTGATTTTGAGATAGAATGGTTAGGTGTACCCGATCGCCTCGAACGAGAATTAGTCCCGTCCCAATATCCCCTCCATACCATCTCCGTTGAAGGCTTCCAGCAACGCCTGGGTTTAGGAACCCTAAAAATCTTAGTCAAATTCGCCCGTTCCCTGGTGCAAGTTCGCCATCTCCTGAAAAAAGGTAAGTTTCGCGGGGTATTCACCACCGGAGGCTATATTGCAGCACCCGCTATTATTGCGGCTCGTTCCCTCGGTCTACCCGTAATTCTCCATGAGTCTAATGCTTTACCTGGAAAAGTGACTCGCAATTTTGGCCCCTGGTGTAATGCCGTGGGTTTAGGGTTTGAAGCGGCTATTCCTTATCTTCCCCGTACTAATACGGTTGTAGTCGGAACCCCCGTGCGTCCCAACTTTCTCCAGACTTCTGCACCCTTATCTTTTTTCCTCCCCGATGAGGTTCCCGTTATTGTGGTGGTTGGGGGAAGTCAAGGGGCGGTAAGTGTGAATAAATTAGTCCGAGAGGCTGCTCCTACTTGGTTTGAAGCCGGGGCGTGGGTAGTCCATTTAACGGGAAATAATGACCCCGACGTCGAGGTGTTAAACCATCCTCAGTATATTAAAATGCCTTTTTATAATGATATGGCAGCCCTGTTTCAACGGGCGACTTTTGCCGTGAGTCGGGCAGGGGCAGGAACCTTAACGGAATTAGCCATTACCCACACCCCCTCAATTTTAATTCCCTATCCCTTTGCCGCCGAAGATCATCAAACCTATAATGCCAAGGTTTTTGCCGGGGCGGGTGCGGCGTGGATGTTTCCACAAAAGGACTTGACCGCAGACCTGTTAGCGAGTAAAGTTTTGTATCTGTTACAATCACCTCAACAGTTACAAAAAATGGCCCAAGCCACCGCCTCCGTTGCCATCACCAACAGTGCAGAACAATTAGGGGATTTAATCAGAAAGCTTGTAGTTTAGAGGGGACTGTATCAACAGTAACGGTTTTTCTCAGTGATTTCCGTCACACTGGGATCAAAACAATATCACAGACAACAGGGATTTCACGCATACCCCAATGCCCGATAATAATAGATGATATAAAAGATAAAGTTTTTTGAGGGTGTGGGTATGAAATTCGCAACAGTAGCCACCACAGTAGTGATGATGATCTTGGGTTTAACTGTTCCCGCTCAGGCTGAGAACCCCGCCCATCTCAAGCAGCTATTGGAAACCAAAAACTGCCCTGGGTGTGACCTTAGTGGTGCTCAGTTAGCAGGTGTGAACCTTCAAGGTGCTAATCTTCGAGATGCCAACTTGAAAGGAGCTAATTTACAGGGTGCTAATCTGAATGAAGTTAATTTTAATCGGGCTGTATTGACCGAAGCGAATTTAGAAAGTGCCGATCTAGTTGCAGCTAAGTTACATGGGGCTAATTTAGAACAATCTAATTTGAGCTATTCTAACCTGAGTTTAGCGGGTTTAGTAATTGCTAATTTAAACCATGCTAACTTGAGTCATGCTAATCTGATTGGAGCAAATTTAGAGAGTGCAGATTTAACGGGTGCTAACCTCAGAAATACTCAACAATCTGTTGCTACTTTAGGTGAAGTGAAGCTAAAAGAAGGCAGTTTATACGGATTTGATGTCAGTGGTGTTAATTTCCGCGATGCCGATTTAACAGGCGCTAATCTCACGGGTGCAAATTTAACCGCTTCAGATTTAGCCGGAGCGACTTTAGAAAATACCACAATGATTAATGCAAATTTAATGGATATTCGTCGATAAAAACCTGTAGAAACCAAACCCATACAACAAAATATCACAACCTATTCAGGATTCCTACCTGGAGGTTTGATATTTTATTTTACTATTTACTATCCATTGGACACTGTTTATAAATGGAGCTAAGCGGGCTCGAACCGCTGACCCCCGCAATGCCATTGCGGTGCTCTACCAACTGAGCTATAACCCCTTGCATTATTTCAATATAGTCTTTTAACCAATGCTTTGTCAAGTAGTCAGTGAAAACTTTTTTTCGGAGTGTAGGATAACGGAATTCCCAACGCTCCGAAGGCTACTAAAAGTAATAATAAGCGTGCTGAGACATTTGGGCGAAGTGATCAATACAAGATCCCATCAGGAAGTAAACTAACCCCATAGCGGCGGCGGACAAGGCAACCAAGATCCCGGCCAGCATGAAGGAGTATTCTTTGAACTCCACAGCTTGCTTCATTAAGTGTAATGACCAAGCAACCAGAGCCACATCAATTATTAGAATAGGAATCAACATAAGTTACGTTTCGTAACATTTCCCCTATTCTAACAAGTGTTCCGATCAGAATGCCAGCTTCAGCAATTCCATCACTCCGTAGAAGATCAACAGAGAGGATTCATCCCCCCAAAACCCATTACCCAAAACCCAAAACCCATTACCCAAAACCCATTACCCATTACCCAAAACCTATTACCCATTACCTATTACCCATTACCCATCAATCACAGCGATCGCAACAGCCCTTAACCGTAATTTCATAGGCATTCACCCGAAACCCTGGGGGTAAAGGGTTAAGAGGCAAATCACCCAGGACATCCCACTCTAAATCCTGAATTTGCCCACAACACTCACAGACAAAATGGTGATGGGGTTCCACCTTGGCATCATAACGAGTTACCCCTTCATCTAGCAGTACCTCTCGGACTAATCCCACCGATCGCAAAACCGTCAAAGCACTATAAACACTAGCTTTAGAAGCGATAGGAAGTTCCCGATTAATCTCGGTGAGAATATCATCCACTGTCGGGTGATCGTAACGAGACAAGAGATTAGCATAAACCGCAAAACGTTGGGGGGTGATGCGTAACCCCTTTTGCTTCATCTTTTGGCTGATCTCGGTGGTTTTATTCTGACCTTCCATGGCTTGCTATATTAAATCTTCCTTTACAGATCATAACATTTATTTTAAGTAACTGAACTTTAGATCAATCTTATTCTTATCCTTGACAAATTTAAAGCTAAGAATTATTCTTAGATATAGCCAGATCAATAAAAGGAGACACAATGGACTTATCCAACGCAGAAACCGCCAAAAACCTTGAATCTGCCTTTGGTGGAGAATCAATGGCCAATCGCAAATATCTATTTTTCGCAGAAGTTACAAAAAAACTTGGGATGGGGGATTTGTCCAAACTATTTCGAGAAACCGCCAATCAAGAAACAGAACACGCCTTCGCCCATTTCCGCCTCCTGCATCCTGAATTAGTCGTCGCTGACCCCGATGCCCTATCCGACGAAGAAAAGAAAAAAATTGCCGCCCGGTGTTTGGAGTTAGCCATTGAAGGAGAAACCTACGAATACACCACCATGTACCCCGAATTTGCCGCCCAAGCCCGAGTTGATCGGGATCAGAAGGCGGTGAGTGAATTTGAAGAACAAGAGGCTGAGTCCCGGGAACACGCTGGAATTTTCCGCAAAGCCGCCTCTAACTTTGGCTTGTTGGTTCCGATTGAACATCATCACGCCGACCAATATACGGAAGCCATGAACACACTACACGGTGGGGCTGCGACCGCCAAATCCGCTCCTGGCGATCCTCAAACCCAAAAATGGATTTGTCGCCAATGTTCAATGATTTACGATCCTGTTGTCGGTGATCCTGATTCCGGTATTGCCCCAGGAACAGCCTTTGAAGCCATTCCCGAAGATTGGCATTGTCCGATTTGTGGCGTAACCAAAAAGAGCTTTATGGTTTACGAAGAAGCGATCGCAGCCTAACCCGTTTCCCCCAAATCACAATGAAAAACCCGCCCATCGGATCAACTGTCTTAGGGGGCGGGTTCCCTGTTCCCTATTCTTAGGCTTGTTTTACCCGTTGAGTCGGGGGCATGACCACTTTCTGGGCCAAACCAACGGTTTTTAAAACCCAAATTGACCACCAAGTCATATCGAGTTCCCACCATTTCAGTCCCGCTTTAGCAACATTCGGATAGGCGTGATGGTTATTATGCCAACCTTCCCCGTAGGTAAAAATTGCCGCCCACCAAAGATTCCGAGAATTATCATTGGTGTCAAAGCTGCGGTATCCCCACATATGAGTTACCGAATTAATCAACCAGGTACTATGCCACAACACCACAGCCCGGACAAATACCCCATAAATGACCCATGACCAACCCCCAATGGCATAAAGCAGTAAGGCCACGGGAATTTGCATTAACAGATGATACCGATCTAACCAACAATAAAAGGGATCTCGTGCTAAATCCGGTGCAAATCGTTTGTAGTGTTCAGCGTCAAAAAAGGATGGACGAGGATAGAAAATCCACATCATGTGACTCCACCAAAATCCTCGTTTTGCGGAGTAGGGATCTTTATCTTCATGTTCGGTATGGGCATGGTGCAAACGGTGTCCGGCTACCCAAAAAATCGGCCCCCCTTGCAAGGCACAAACCCCAACTAAAGTAATCCCATATTCTAACCATTTGGGAACTTTAAAACTGCGATGACTTAATAGACGATGGTAGCCTAAACAAATTCCAATACTGCCAAAAAACCAGTGTAGAAACAGCGTAATTCCTAACGCTGACCAGGAAAAAAACCAAGGTGCTAATAAAGCCAGCAAATGGATAATACCGAAAAACGCAACTGTTAAACCGCTTAATTTTGGTTCATTTTCCGGGGAAGTTGCGGTCTGAAACGTCATGAAAATCTCCTCAACTAATAAATGTTTAATTAATCAATGGAAGCCAATCTGGGTTGATTGTAGGATAACAGAAATTTCTATCCATCCTTCCTGAAAAAATTGTGAATCAAAAACTCACCGACTTACCTGGCGATCTCTTGAATAAATCTCTGGTATTTTCATCAACCTTTGATTTGAGTTTAAACAAAATGTTTATCCAGTTGTTGTTGGGTTTAAAGTTCGATCAGCGATGGCGAGATTTTGATCACTCCCTTGAGTATGTATCATTATCAATTGATTCAACAAGCCTGTTTCAGCATTCGTAGCTTCGCTGGCGACTTCGATTCCGGGTTGCGATCGCAAATTTTTTCTTAAGTTCAGACGGGTTTCCTCGTTATCTTAAATTTAAACCAACCGGATTATATCATGTTTTTGTTGAATTTTAGGATAACTTTCACATTCAAATAAATCTTGGGTTAACACCCCAAGCGGAAATTCTGTCAACAGACTCAATTAATTTTGCTATTTTAAGTTGAGTATATAATTACACAATTTTTAGACTAAAATATTTTAGTGTAATTGTCAATAAGTGTTTATCTCTCTTTTGTCGTTCTTCAAAAGGTTTCAAAGCATAGGAACACGATATATCGTATCCCTACTGATCATTTTTTGGGCAATTCTTCTCAGAAGGTAAAAAATCAGGATTAAGAACTTCTTCTACAGTAAAGGGAGACTCCGTGGGAAATAGATTAATAGATAAACCTGTTTCACCGGCGGCTAGTTCCCTGGCATCTTGATAAGATTCATTAAAAATATCTTCAAAAAAACGATATAGACTCGGGCTGGTTTTGAAGGTATCTCGGAGGCGTTGACGATGTTCAAGAATGATGTACCGCCAACTATTTGTTCGTTTTTCTGGCTGATATTTATATTTGAGTAAGTGCATTAAAAGTACCTTCAAATTACTTTTTAAAGCATTTTTATCGCTTCTCCCCATACTTTCCAGTTCCTCTAGTAAGTTCTCTAAATCTACTTCGGCAAATTTTCCCTCTTTTAATATGTTGATAGTTGTCTGTAACCACAGATAAAAATCCCGATCATAAAGGGATGTTATTGCAGTTGTCGTTGATTGGATAGTGGTCATTTTTTTGACTCCCTTTCTCTTATCTACATAAGTATAACAGATTCCATAATTTATCGCTATATAGGGTCAATAAACCCTGTTTATCACCTACTCAATACTTTGAATAAGTTGCTCATTTCGTAGTGAGTCCTTCAGGACTCTAAGCCCTAAAGGGCTTACTACGAAGTTAATTATCTTCAAAGGTAACATCTTCATATAAAGCCTCGATATGAGTGCGAAAATCAATACTGGTGAGATGAATTTCACTGCCTGAATGATAGAATTGTAATACCCACAAACCTTCGTTATTGCGACGAAAACAGTCTACACGCTGACGTTTTTGGTTAATTAAAACATACTCTTGTAAGGTTTCTAATTGTTGATAGTCGGCAAACTTGTCACCACGATCAAATGCTTCTGTTTTTGGGGATAAAACTTCGATAATTAAACAAGGATATTTTTTATGATTTGTAAATTTTTTATCCATGGGATCACAAGTTACCATAACATCAGGATAATAATAAATATTAGCCGTATCTATCTGAGCTTTCATATCGGACATATAAACCCGACAACCCCGCCCTCGAACATGATTTCTTAACAGGGTAAATAAGTTTCCAGCGATTGTAACATGAGCATCACTCGCCCCTGCCATTGCATAAACTTGTCCGTCAATATATTCATGTTTGATCGGGCTGGTTTCTTCCCCTGCTAGATAATCTTCGGGAGAAATGTAAGTTTCGTGTTGATTAGCAATCATAGTTTTGAAAATAAAGTTATTTTTAAATTAATTCTAACATTTTGTAGTGAAGCATGAACGCATCTAAGCCCTGAAGGGCTTACTACAAATGGTAGAATTTGGTGATTTATTGAAGAAGTGGAGCATCGTGTTGAAAACGTCAAAATGGTTTTATCAAACCTGCATTTATCTCAGTTCATCCTTAATATTCTGGGGTTGCGCCAAGCCCTCCTCGCTGGTTTCACCCACCGAACAGTCTAACTTAGTAGTCTCCGAAACCTCGAAACCAATCCCCAAAAAACCTGTTAATAGTTTAGGAGGTTATTTCTATTCTAATGGAAAAGGGCGTTGTCCCGATGGGAGTCGCCTGAATCGAATTTTGGGCTATTGCGTAGAAGGAAATCAGGCCTTGGGGCCTTTTTCTCAGAAATTGGTTGCCGCCTGTAAGGATGCTGATGGGGGTGATGCTTGCGGGTCAACTCGCTGGAATTCCGCCTTACTGTATAAACTAATTCAGGATCAAAATCCGGTAGCAGGTCGTCCCCCTCAGTTTGTACTACTGGCTTTTGATGGCTCCTATTCCCTAGATGCCTGGAAAAAATCTCGCAACTTTACTCAAAGTATGGCGAAAAAAAATATTCCGGCTCACTTTACCTATTTTATTAGTGGGGTTTATTTTGTTAATAATGAGAAACGCAACCTCTATAAACCCCCTGGGGGCAAGGGTCAGGGACGGTCTGCCATTGGTTGGGGTGGCACTAAGCAAGAGATTAATCTCCGTCTGGAACAGTTAAATCAAGCATACCAAGAGGGTCATGAAATTGGCTCCCATGCGGTGGGTCACTTTGATGGGAGTCGCTGGAGTGAGGCGGACTGGAAAAAAGAGTTTGACTATTTTGATCAGTTTATTTTTGATGCCTACAAAATCAATGGTTTGAAGGGTGCTTTTGCCTTTGACCGCAGCGCCATTCAAGGTTTTCGCGCTCCTGAGTTGGGTCAGAGTCCGGGTTTATACAAAACTTTGAAGAAAACCGGATTTCGCTATGATACGAGCAAAGTAGCAGCGGCGAATTACTGGCCAAAACAAGAAAATGGGATTTGGAACTTTCCCCTGGCTTCCCTAACAACGGCAATTACCCGCAAAAATGTTCTATCAATGGATTATAACTTTTACTATCTCCATTCTCAGGCAAAACCAAATTCTAGTAATGCCAAGCGCTATGAAGAAGATACTTTTCAAACTTATTTAAAATACTTCAATAGTAACTATTCTGGCAACCGTGCGCCTGTAAATATCGGTCATCACTTTTCAGCTTGGAATCAGGGAGCTTACTGGAATGCGCTATTTCGTTTTGCTGAGGAGGTTTGTGGGAAACCAGAAGTTCGGTGTGTCACCTATAGCGAGTTGGCGGATTTTATGGATTTACAAGTTCTCGACACAAAGCCCACCTCTTTCAAGGGTGGGATGTAGTGTCGCCACCTTTAGGTGGAGTCAAGATTTTAATATAATCCCTAAGAACTTCAGCCATTGATACAGATTGGCTTCCGGCATATATCTTCAACTTTTCGGACTCCCTATCAGTCATCCACATTGAAAATCGGTTTTCTCTTGACATGGCTTCTATTCCGATATACGATTAGGAAGGAGTATAGCAGGATGTTCCTAGCTTGTCTAGTCGGATGTTCCGACAACCAAACAAGTTGTCAATAGCGAGAAAAAGGCAACTACTGTAACAACCTTAGTGAGCTATAGAGAACTACGCAAAATCCAATCAGAGATTGAGACTGTAATAGTCGTAGTTGCTAATTAGGGCGAGGTGTTTGGCAATCCTCAGAGTCCTCGTACTCTCCTCTAATGTTGCTGTGAAGCAACTCTGGAAACAGTAAGGAGGCAACTCCATGAATACTACTTAGGTAGGGCTAGATAGGAGAATCCAACGACTTTAGCGTAGCGTAGTCGTGGGAGTGTCAAAAACCCCTGAACAAATTGCTGTTTATCAGAAGGGGGATTTTCCTAAAATAGAAGCTGAGTTGAATTAATAACTCAATCAGGATTTAGAGGGATCTAGTCTAGGATAAAAATAGGGGTTGGGGGCTGAACCCCTATTTAGGGGAAATTAGTTAATCCCTTAACGCCTCAATTAACCTTTGATTCTCGGCTTCGGTTCTAATTGCAACTCGGAAATAGCGATCGCCCAAACCGGGAAAACTCAAACAATCCCGAATTAGAATTCGGTGTTTTTTTAATAGATTTAATTGCAATTTAGAAACCGAAACATCAGATTCTACTAAAATAAAATTAGCCGCACCTGGATAAGGTTTTAATCCTGATATATTGGCTAAATTATGATATAATTGAGGACGAGATTCTTCTAACCAATTCCAGGTTTGTTGTTGAAATTCATGATCTTGTAAAACAGCAATTCCGGCCGCCACTGCCAAACTATTTACAGGCCAAGGATCGCGCCACTGTTGCCATTTTTCTAGGCGTTGGGGATGGGCGATCGCATATCCTAAACGCAGTCCGGGCAAACTATAGAATTTGGTTAGCGATCGCAATATCACTAAATTTTCATATTCCTTCACCCAAGAAACTAAACTTTGCTGTTGGCTAGGAAGTAAAAAATCCATAAATGCCTCATCCACCACCACCAAAGCAAACTGTTTTAAGGATTCTAATAATATTTCAGCCGTAAACAGTTTTCCGGTGGGATTATGGGGATTATTTAATAATAACCCCGATTTAGAACTCAAGGGTTGAGGCATAGAGAAATCTAACTCAACAGAAGCCATCGCAAGCGGACACTCAATCACATTCCCCTCAAAAGCCTTTAGTGAGCGCCCATAGTCGCCAAAGGCAGGAGTCAGTAAATAGGTCGCATCTAATGCCGCTAATTCCCGTCCTGCCCAGGTCAGTAACTCTGCGGCCCCATTTCCGGGTAAAACCCAATCCGCCCCTAGGAAGTTCGATCCGGTTTCGCGGTTGATTTGAGTGGCGATCGCTTCTTTCAATTCTCCATAATCAGGATTGGGATAGGCTTTTAAATCCCTCAGATGGTCTTGAATTGCCACCAGAGCCGACAAAGGCGGCCCCCAAGGATTAATACTGGCGGAAAAATCCAGAATATCCAAGGGAGAGCAGTCGGCCACGGTCGCAGCCCAAATCAAATTTCCCCCATGACGGGGTGAATGGGTTGCTTCCACGCCTAGAAATTAGTCCTCATCACTGTCTGGCTCTGCTTTAGTCAGAGCCACTTTTTCCTTGAATAGTTTCCCTGATGAAAAGGCCGGGACTTTGGTGGCGGGAATTTCCATTTTTTCCCCAGTTTTCGGGTTACGACCCTCCCGGGCTTTGCGTTCGCGGGACTCAAAGGAACCAAAGCCAACCAGTGTAACTTTGTCATCATTGGAAACTGCTTCCATGATGGTTTCTAAAGCTGCCGTTAACACCGCATCAGCTTGTTTTTTGGTCACACTGGCCCGTTCTGCTACGGCGTCCACTAATTCACCTTTGTTCATTTGAGTTTTTACTCCTTAAAATTGGCATGAAGCAATCAATAGTATAGCTGTTGACTGTTGACTGGTAAGAGCGAAGTGACCGATCTGTGTCAACTTAAAGCAAGCAGTAAGCTATAAATTTTAGTCGAAACTGGGTTTTACCCCCCCTAGCCCCCCCTTGGTAATGGGGGGAACTGGATTCTACCCCTTGGTAATGGGGGGAACTGGGTTTTACCCCCCCTGGCCCCCCCTTGATAATGGGGGAACTGGATTCTACCCCCTTGGTAATGGGGGGGAACTGGATTCTACCCCCTTGGTAATGGGGGAACTGGGTTCTAACCCCATTGGTAAGGGGGGCAGGGGGGTAAAAAGGGCTATGTTACTAATTTACCGTCTTTGCATCATCCGTAAGGCATCGGGACTAGGGCTATATTCATAACCGTAGGGAGCGCGATCGCTGTCATCCAAAATTTGAGGCGTGACTAAGACGATCACTTCCGCCCGTTGGTTTTGCTTATTGGTTCTGCGGAACAAAGAGCCCACAATGGGTAAATCCCCTAATAATGGAATTTTGCTCACTGTAGCCCGTTCCTGTTCCTGAATAATCCCCGATAAAATCAAGGTTTGACCATCGCGCAAACGGATTAAACCAGATTCGACCGTCCGGCTGAGAATTTGACGGGCAAAATCACCACCACCAGCATCGACTTGATCTCCGGGGGCACTGACAGTGGGGTTAATTCGCATGGAAACAAAGCCATTATCATCAATCCGTTCCACGTTAACATCCAGGGTTAAACCCACATTTTGAAAGGTAAAGTCTTTGCTGTCCCTTGTCCCGGAAACCGTGTCTACAAATGTTGTTGTGACTGATTTAACAATTTCTTCAACTAAGGCAACTTTTGCTGTTTCACCCTCCTGAACCACTAAGGTCGGATCGGTGAGAATCTTAGCATTACCACTAATAATTTGAGCGGTTAAAGTTGATAAGAACTTGCGGGGATATTGGAAAAAGGGAAAAAGGCTATTAGTGGTTGAACCTAAACCCGTTAAAGCTCCAGTGGCTAAATTTCTGGTAAAGGGTGTGTACTCGGATACCCCAACTTGACCGGGACGCTCGGTTACAGGGGCAATCGGGTCTAAACTCACCCCTCCTCCGGGGGCAGTTAAAGGATTAATCGCCACTCCATTGCGATCATAAAAAGGAGCCCGACCAGCAAGGGGAGTATTCGGAACAATCGGTCGCCCATTAATCCCAGTGGTTGCAGTTGTTCGGTTCGGGGGATTATATCCTCCAAAATTAACTGATGCCGCACCGCCATCATTCACAAAGAAGGTATCGTTGACCCCAAAGGAGAAACTACTACTGGCTGCCTCTTCTCCGCTTAAATTGACGTCAACGACTTTAACGTTAACAGCCACTTGACGCTGACGTAAATCCATCTGGGTTAACATGGCTACTCCCGTTTCTACTAAGTATGGCGGGCCAATGAGAGTAATAGAATTGAGTCGTTCATCTACGGAGATGGATAATCCTTTCAGTACCAGGGGACTATCGGACTCCTTAGCAGCTAGTTCTGTAATTGTTGGTGTTCTGGTCTCAACATATCTTGAATTAACCCCTATTCCCACCTGCTCAATTCGGATTTGATCGATCTGAATTTGAGTTCCTGCCCCTTGACTACTCAAAAAACCGGCGGCGATCTTTGCTGGAACCTGATTCAGTCTGAGACTGCGAACTACGACATCACTGGCGGTGGTGGGCAGTTTAACACCGACAAAAATCGTATTCCCGACACGATTAGCTTGTAATCCACTTAAGCGTAAAACATAGTTAAAAACATCTTCAACAGACTCATTTTCAATATCTAAGGATATTTTTCGTCCTGTGATCTGTTTTTCTTCCAGTTCGCCATTGGGTGCTCTAAACTCACCAGTGGCGTCTTCTTTGAACAAATTACTGATTGCTAAGTTGAGTCCAGCAGTTCTCGCTAATAATGCTAAAACATCACTCACCGGGGCATCTCGTAATACTAAACGGGGAATCCGTTGAGTGGTATTTAGTCGAATTGTTGGGATTCCGGCGTTAATATTAGAAACGGCAATATCTCCCAAGGGTGGGGCAACGGCCCGAGGAAGGAAAGGCGGAGCCGCATCGGAAGGGCGAATCCCACTCTGGGGCAGATTACGGCCATCAATAGTAATTTGAGGATCGGGAACTAATACGGGTTGAGGGCTTCTGGCTGGGGGGGCTGGAGGTACGGGCGGTGCTGCTGGGGGGACTTGATTCGGTACTTGAGCCACAGCACCCGCAGATGCACCCATACTGATCACAATCCCTTCGTTAGCCCCTTGCATAATTCGGGCTTCGGGGGGACTATTCACCCCACTGACAATCACCCGCACACTGGTAGAATCCAGTTGGGTAACTACCACCGAGGCAATACCAGGGATAGGATTATTTTGTTGAAAGTTTTGTTTTTGGGCCGGAAGTTGGGTATTAATAATATCGGCAACAAAATCATTGCCGCGTCTGACCACAAAAACCTCCGGTCGTTCTCCGCTACGGGTGACTAAGACTAAAGCCACTTCCCCGTTCATTTCCACCAGTCGGATATCTTGGACTTGGGTTTGTGCAAATGCCGGGGTTGGTGCCACAATGGCGATCGCAGCACCAGTTAAAATTCCTGTACCAATTCTTTGAAAATGTTTCACGTTTGCTCCTCAACACAAGATCTAAATTTCGGATGTTAGTTAATAGCCAACACCTCAACGTCTCAACACTTCAATTGTCAATATCCTGCTACCTTACAACAACTTTGGCCTAAATTTCAATTATTTAGGAGGTTCAGCAGTAGCCGCAGCAGCCACAGCTTTAACTTCTTCTTGACTCAAGGGTAATAATACCTGTAATTCAAAACTGCTTTTTAGGCGTCTTTGAGGTTGATTCGCAGAGGGAACAAATTTCCCTTGTCGATATTCTCCCTCAATCACGGAAGTTGCATCCCCTAATTGGGATTTTAAGCCTCTAACCACTAATAAAGGTTGTAATCTTTCTAAGGCAACCAAAAACTGACGAGTTTGCTCAAAACTGCCTGTAAATTCTACTTCATATCTGCGTCTTCTGAGTTTGCCATTTACCTCTGCCCCTAGGCTACTATCGTTAACAATCTCGTCCCTGTCTTCTGGTTTTTCTGGTAGAATCGGTTTAAACTGGGTGAGTTGGGCTAGTTTGTCACCATCAATTATCCCAGCGTTAATTTTATTAATCTGTTCGTTAATATCAAATAACAGAGTTTCTAAACTAGCATCATCAGCAAATAAGGCTGTAACTGTATCTCGACGAATTTCAGCGTCTGCTAATTCTTTTTTAGCCTTATCCTTTTCGCGCAAACGTTGATCTTGTTTCTCAATTTCGTCTTGTTTAGTTTTAATATCTCCCCGCAGAGTTTGTCCTATGGTTAAGGTGGGAAGCACGAATTGATAAATTAAAAAACCCGCTACGAGGACACCAGCAACTCCCGCACCAATTCCCATGATTTTTGGTGTTAAGGCAATGCCAAAGATAACTGGCCCACTGTCTTCGCCGTCTACATCTTGAATAAATTCATTGGCTACGGTCATTGCTTGATGACTCCTTTTTCCTGAAGGGTTTTAATCCGATTAACTAATCCTAAAGCTCCTTTACTTTGAAGCTCGGGTAACAACTCGGAGGCGCTGGCTCGACTGAGATTAGTTACAATTGTATATTTGACCACCGATTGTAACTGAGGTTTAAGATTCCCCGTGTCCGTACCAGCGAGTTTGGATACAAGTTGAGTGGGATTCTCTTCTAATTTAGCCGAAATTAATCGGGTTTTTTCCCCATTAAAAAAGGGGGATTGATTCAGTAATAATATAAAGTCATTAATTTGGGTAAAAGAGTTAGCCACTCCTGAAATTTCTAATTTAGCGGTTGCTGGATCTGGTGGCGGGGGCGGGGCGGCCGCTTGAGCGTCGGCGGGTGCGGCTGCGGGTGCGGCTGCTGCCACTGGGATGATTTCGGGTTCAGTTTGTTTAATATCAATAATTCTCACCCCGGCGACCTGCATCAGTTGTCCTAATTCCAGGCTGAGGGCTGACCAGGGTTTAATCTGATTAAATACGGTGGCCAGGGCGTCGGCTTCCTGATTGGCTTGCTTGGTTTGGTCATTAATTTGATCTAAGGCTTGTACCTCCGATGTTTTTGTGCCCAAGGTGGCAACGAGGGTATCGAGTTCTTTTTGTAAATCGGCATTTTGTCGGTCAAAAATCAACCAAGCTCCGCCAATGATGGCATTTAGGACTACAGCCGCCCCAACACCGATTAAAATAGGAGTCTGGTCAATATTCTTGGTGGAACTCACCTGTTGTCGAACTTCCCGTTCTAATAGATCGGGTCGATCATTCAAAAAGTTGATCTCTAAGTTATACATAATCAGTTGAAGTATTGACGGTTTACGGCTGAGTGATCCCCGATTTAGGCCATTCGCATTCCTAAACCTAATGCCACTCCTAAACTAGCACGTTGTTCTGGGGGAATTTCCCGCTCAAAGGCAAGGGCGAGGGATTCAATCGGGTCAACTTGGGTGGCAGGCATGGCCAACCGTTGCATGAAAAACTCATCGAGTTGTCCAATCGCAGCCCCGGGGCCAGTTAATAGTAACTGTGCCATTTCTAAGCCATCACTTTGATTAATATAAAAATCAACGGAACGACGCAGTTCATCGGCTAATTCGGCGAAAACCTTAATGATGGCATTGGTTCCCGGATTCGGCTCGTTTAATGCTCCCATTGTATCAGTCACGGGAAGGGTCATAGCCTGTAATTCACTGACATCCCTCGTAGGAGGTAAATTCATGGCACTATTTAAGGCACTTTGTACTTGGAACAGACCAATGGGAATGGCGCGGTTAAACTGGGGAATGCCATTGACAACAATCGCCAATTCCGTACTATCAAATTGAATATCGGCAATAATCGCGGCCTCTGTGGAGGAAAACTGCTCGAGTTGATGTTTTAGGGTACGAATCAGAGAAAAACTACTGACTTCTAATACCGTAACTTTTAAACCCGCTTGAGCAAAGGTTTCTACATAGGTATCCGTCACTTCTTTGCGGGTGGCGACTAATAAAACCTGTACTTTTTCGATGCCATCCTCATCTACAAATCGCCCTAATTTTTGATAATCGACGTCTCCTTCTTCCCTGGGAAATGGGAGGTACAATCCCGACTCGGCGTTCATGTATTCTTTGAGTTCGTCGTCATTGAGTTCGGCGGGAACCGGAATAATCCGGGTTACTGCTTCCCGTCCGGGGATGGATGTGCCTACGGTTTTGGCTTTGATATTGTTGTCGGTGACAGTGGACTGAATTAACTCAGCCATGGCTGGGGTATCGACAATTTGACCATCTTGGACAATCCCTTCGGGAACCGGAGTAACTGCTAAGGTGACTAACTTTAATTGGTTGCCTTTTTTCCTCAGTTCGACTACGTTAATTCTTTCCGTGGATAACTCGATGCCAATTCCAGGCTTGCGCTTGGAAAACAGTCCTTTTAATAGACTAACCATATTTTTAGTTTGAGTGATCGATCCGGGTAAACAGGTACAATTATTTTTCCCATGTTACCCTGTTTTTTTGATCAATACCTGGGATTTTTTGACTGTATAAGTCACCACAAAGACACAAAGACACGAAGGAAGATATAAGATATAGTTTAACAAAATTTATCTGGTTTAGTTGATTTATGAATAAAATGCAACAATTAAAATCTTGGAAACGGTTTGGTTTGTTATTGGTTTTAGGATTATGTTTAAGTTGGGGGGTTAGTTGTTCTACTCCTTCTCCTACTTCTCAAAATGGCAAGCAGGAAGTTGAGTTTTGGACGATGCAACTTCAACCACAATTTACGGATTATTTTAATCAATTAATTGCTAATTTTGAAACAGAAAATCCAGAAATAAAAGTGAAGTGGGTTGATATTCCTTGGTCTGCTATGGAAAGTAAGGTGCTGGCGGCGGTGGCTGCGAAAACGGCTGCTGATGTGATTAACTTAAATCCTGATTTTGCTGCCTTACTCGCGGGACGGAATGCTTGGTTAAATTTGAATGAAATGGTACCTGAAACGGTTCAATCTCAATATTTGCCGAATATTTGGCAGGCTAATAAAATTGATGTTTGTCCGAATAATAAATGTGAAACTGTTACTTTTGGGATTCCTTGGTATTTAACGACTCAACTGACGATTTATAATCAACAATTATTGCAACAGGCGGGAATAAATCAACCTCCTAAAACCTATAGGGAATTAGCAAAAGTCGCTGCCCAAGTTAAGGAAAAAACTGGAAAATATGCTTTTTTTGTCTCTTTTGTGCCGGAAGATTCCGCCCAGGTTTTACAATCTTTAGTACAGATGGGTGTGGTATTATTGGATAAAGATGGGAAGGCGGCTTTTAATACTCCTGAAGGTAAAGCAGCTTTTGAATATTGGGTTAATTTATTTCAAAAAGATTTGCTTCCTAAAGAGGTTTTAACTCAAGGACATCGCCGAGCAATTGAATTATATCAGGCGGGAGAAATAGCTTTATTAACATCGGGGCCACAGTTTTTAAAAGCTATTGGTCAAAACGCCCCCACGGTAGCTAAAGTTTCTGTTCCCGCCCCTCAAATTACTGGAGATACTAGGAAAACTACGGTGGCGGTAATGAATTTAGTTATGCCTAAATCAACGAATGTTCCTGAACAATCTTTAAAGTTTGCTTTGTTTGTAACTAATAGTACCAATCAACTGGCATTTGCGAAAGCGGCTAATGTTTTACCTTCTATTCAGGATGCTCTTAAAGATAGTCATTTTACCACCCTTCCTGCTAATTCAACGGTGGCAGATCAAGCTCGTTTAATTAGTGCAGCAGAACTCAAAAATGCCCAGGTTTTGATTCCCCCGAAAAAAGATATTAAACAGTTGCAAAAAATCATTTATGATAATCTACAAGCTGCAATGTTGAATCAAAAAACGGTTGACCAAGCGATCGCAGATGCGGAAAAAAGTTGGAATGAAAGATAATCAGTGATCAACTGTAGGGGCGAGGTTTTCTCGCCCATCCCCGTTAACAGTAAAAAAAATTAAGATTAAACTTTGTAACAAAAATGATAGATTCTATAAAATTCTCCATTGTTGATGTTTTTGCCGAAACCAAATATACTGGAAATCAATTAGCGGTAATTTGGGGTGACGGAGTTGAGTCGTTATCCGATGAAGAAATGCTCAAAATTGCCCAAGAAATGAACTATTCAGAAACCACATTTATTTGTGATTCTGAACCGGATAATGGCGGTTATCCCGTGCGAATTTTTACCCCTAAACGGGAATTACCTTTTGCGGGTCATCCTACCTTGGGAACTGCTTATATAATTTCTGAGGAAATAATTAAAACTGATGTTATTCAGGTGATTTTAAATTTAGCTGTGGGTCAAATTCCGGTGAATTGGAAACCTGAAGAATCAGGAAAAAAAATACTCTGGATGCGACAAAATTCTCCCGAATTTACTCATATTTATGATCATAAACTATTAGCACCTGTTCTTAATTTAGAACTCTCTGATTTTGATCCTGATTATCCGATTCAAGAGGTTTCTACGGGGATTCCGTTTATTATTGTACCCTTAAAAACTCAATCTGCATTAAGAAAAGCTAAGGTTAATTTGGAATATTATACTGAGTTAATTAAAAGAACAATGGCTAAGGAAATTTTTATATTTTGTCCTGAAACCCATCATCCCGAAAATCAGTTATGTGCTAGAATGTTCGCACCCGCTTTAGGAATTACGGAAGATCCAGCCACCGGAAGTGCTAATGGTTGTTTGGCCGGGTATTTGTCACATTATCGTTACTTTGGTTCCGATCAAGTTAATATTAAAGTAGAACAAGGATATGAAATTGATCGTCCTTCTTTACTATTGTTAAAAGCTGAAAAAATAGGAGATTTAATTCAAGTGGAAGTCGGGGGAAATGTGATTAAAGTTGCAGAGGGAATTTTGGTTTAAGATTAATTAAAAGGTTTAACCCAAGCTTTTTGTAAGGCTATATCTAAAATCAATCCGGCTATTCCAAATAATAATAAACTTTCTCCCCCAAACCGGGCTATTTGTTCGAGGGAGGTTGGGGTATTAAGTTGAATTTCCATTCCCGCGAGGGCGCGTACCAGTCCAAAGGCAAAAATCCCCCCCAATTTTAACTGGGGATTATCGTCCCGGCGAATAATATAGCGATAGGTGACTCCAAATAAAAACCCGCTAAACCCAGCTAGGGGGGTCGAAAATAGAAAATTAACGGGGGCGTCCCAAAGCCACAGGTTGACACCACTCAGGACAAGATGGCTGAGTCCTACAGAAAAACCTGCCAGAAGACCGCCCTTTAGGGATTCTAACCGTTCGGTAGCCGTAAAATTTGAGGAGGAGTTAGGGTTCATGCGATCGCGTCATTTCAAGTTATGATCTAGGGTAGAGTTATTTTGCAACGTTTTTTTATACATCACTATGGATATTGTGTCATTGGGCTGGGTTTCGCTGTTAGTGCTATTTACGTTTTCAATTTCAATGGTTGTTTGGGCGCGTAACGGATTCTGATATTGATTCGTCAAACCTAAACCATCAGTAATCAGTAATCAGTTATCAGTTATCAGTGTAAGAGTTAATCATTCACTGTTGATAAATTAACTGATTACTGATAGCTTACTCATTCGTAATTCGTAATTCGTAATTATTCGGGCAAATCGCCATATTGTTCTCGATAACGCTGCAATATAGCTTCTAATTGTTCAACTTTTTGTCGTTCTTGTTCTGTCCTTAAACGTTCTTGTTCTGTCCTTAAACGTTCCTGTTCTGTCCTTAAACGTTCCTGTTCTATTTGTTCTGTAGGTGTCGGTATCCAGTTCTGATTTTGATCATACCAACGTAACCAACATCCGGTAATTTCTTGATAACATCCCTGCCATAATCCTAAACCTAATTCTAATTCCGGCATCCAAATTCGGGAGTCTGAAACCGTTAATTCATGATAACGACTAGCACTATTTTGAAACACCCGCAGTTGATTCGTATAGCGGCTAAAAACCACATAATAAGGAATGCGTAAAACCTGTTCATAGACTTCCCATTTCGTCGGAGGTTGATTAATTTCCCGTAGGGTTTGACCTAAATCTTCCGCTTCTGTTCCTGGGGACAATAATTCAACAATAACAAAGGGATTTACTCCTTCTTGCCAAGTTACATAACTTAATCGTAAATCTCGCTGTTCATACAACCGAGAAACCCCAATTACGGCAAACCAATCGGGACGTTTATACCAGTTAAAATGGCGAGGGTCGTAATACAAATTCAGGTCACTAGCAACAAAAACCGAGTCGGGGGAATAACTCGGCGGACGGAAAGTTATTCTCAACAATTCGGGTTGTAAATCATGGAATTCGTCTGGCAAACCGGGTTCCTCCGGGTCTTCACTTTTCAGGTCATACATCGTCGGTAGGACTTCTTTCGGGGAACGTGGGGGATTAGTTTGGTACATAGCAGACTAAATCAATACCTATAATTTAGTATATCATAATAAATACTTTAAAATACAAAAATAGCTTAAATTAAAGTCTACCCGGTTTTCTTTCCCATACCCTACACCCGGTTTTGCCCATGTCTAAACCTTTAATTCGCATTTTAATTCAGGCGGATAGCAGCAATCCCCGGTTATTGGAGGGGTTAGAAGTTTGGTTGAATTTGGGTTTATTATCCGATGCACAAGTTCGTCAAATTGGTGAACTTTATTTGAGTGACCCTCTACCCAAAAAGACGGTTAATTCTGGGAATAATCAACGGGTTTTGGCAGAAAAAATAACTCCAAAGCTTGTTGTTTCTACATCCCCTCAACCTGCTTTTCAATTGCCTAATTTTGCCACTAATTTAGTCGAATCATTAAAAGCTGAGTTGAGTGTTCGCTGGCTATTGTTTTTAGGCTTATTTTTAGTTATTATTTCCTCTGGAGTTTTGGCTGCAAGTCAGTGGGAAAAATTTCCCGCCACTGGACAATATTTAATTTTATTTGCCTATACTTTTGCTTTTTGGGGAGCGAGTTTATGGGGAAGTCAACAGTCCCGTTTCCCTGTAACTTCCGAAGCCTTAAAATTAGTCACTTTATTATTAATTCCTCTGAATTTTTGGGCAATGGATGGGTTAAAGTTGTGGTCAGATTCCTTGGGTTTATTGACTATTGCTATTGCTGCCCTAGTCCTAACTATTTTAACTGTAACTTTATATCGAAATCAAGGACAATTCCAACGCCGTTCTCTATTCAATCATTTAGGATTAAGTTATTTAAACTGGGGATGGCAAATTCCCGGTTTTCCCGTAATTGCGATTTATTTGGGCATCATGATTACGGTATTTTTAACCATTGTCAACCCTCCCCCGACTTCTTCTACTTCTAGCCCAAGAATTGATTTTAAAATTGTTGTTATTTATCTTTTAACTCTGCTTTTCGGTCGGGCGATTTTTGTCGTCAATGTTGATATTAGTCAACTGGGATTAGCTTTGGGAATTTTTGCCGGATTTCTCTATATTTCTTCCTCATTAATTTTACATCGTTCTAGCTATTTTATTTTATTATTCGGTTGGTTAGTAACTGTTTATATCCAACCTTGGCAGGCATTTTTAGTTAGTGGAATTGGTATCGGGATTTTCAGTCACCATTTATTAAAATATTGGCGAGAGCGAGATTTGGCGGCAATATTTGGTTTTGGGTTATCAATGGTGGCTTTAGTCGGTCGTTTAATTCCGCCAGAATTAAGGAAAACTGCCATTAATGTAGGGGTAGAAATATCCAGTTCTCAGGATTCTCCTTGGGCATTACTGAGTTTAACATGGTTTCCCTATTTGATTTTTATGGTGGTTATAACCGATTGGATTTATCACCGTCCACAACGAAAGGTAGCCCATTTTGGAGATTTTCTGAGTTTACTATTTGCTACGTTTTTAACCTGTTTGTCTCTATCAAATCCGGCATTGCGATCGCTAAATCTATTAGCTTCAACTATTACTTTAGCAGTTGTTATCAGTCGTCGTCAACCCCTAAAACCTATCGTCGTTTTGGCAACCCATATTTTAGGGTTAGTCACCTTTGCTAATCTGGTTTACTGGCAATTTCCTAACTTAGCCCTAGACGATTGGGCAATTATTTTATTAATCTTAATGGTAGGTGAATTTCTATTATTTACGGTCAATAGTCCGGGGGCAAATATTATCCGTAAAGATGCCTTAGACCTGGGAATATTATTATCAGGAATCAGTTATATTTTATTTTTGACTAACTTTGAATTTTCCACGCCCCATTCCTCGATAATGGCTTGGTTAATCACACCCCTAGGATTAACTTATGTGGCTACACAAACCAGAGAATCTCAACAAAAAAAAGCGGTTATTATTAGTATAATAGCCTGTGGTTTAGTTCAGGTTTTAAACCTATTCAATCCTCAAATTAATTTATGGAGTTTAGGCTTAACAACAGTATTTATGGTTGTTAATACTCAAATCATTAAAACCCTATTTTCATCGGTTTTTACCGTAGGTTTAGGATTAGCTTTTTTATTCCTATCCGTCAAGGATTTAGTTACAGTGGAAGGATGGTTAATATTTTTAAGTTTAACTATCGCAGGATTATGGGTATTACGTTTTATGTTATTCCGTTACGGTGTGACTGAATCCAATATTGTTAGACTTTATCAACGAGCATTTGATGGTTGTGCTATTACTTTGTTAGGATTTGAACTATCAATTATAACCCTTAATTCATTTGGGGTTTTATTGTATAAAATCCCCAGAGATTTTACCCTAATTTCTACCCTAATTATTTTAATTGCAGCCCTAAGTTTTCGAGGATTTGATTTAGCAAACCCTCGGAAAATAGCTAAGTCTGGATTCTCTCCTTGGATATTATATAGTTTAGCTTGGGCGATAGAATTACTTATTATTGAAAGATTGATTTCTAGCAATCAATCTTTAGTTAGTTTCGCCGTTGCTAATATTATTTTAGGACTAACGACCCAACTATTCGGGGATTGGTGGCAACGTCATTATCAAATTGAAAAATTGCCTAATCCTTGGCAAATTATTCCAATTATTTATGGGATTTTAGCTATTATTTTTCGAGTTCAAACCTCCGCTAACTGGACGGGATTAATCTCTTTAGCATTCGCCTTAATTTTAATTGGGATTGGCAGAAGAAATATTGAAGCTAAACCTCTAGTTTATTTAGGACTGATGGGGATTTCTGTTTCTACCTATGAAATATTATTCTATCAAATTCATACCCAACCTTTAACAGAACAATGGATTGCTTTTGCCACATTAGGAACTAGCTTAATGTATGGCTACCGAATTCTTAGTCCTTGGTTAATAGCTTATTTACGGATTCCTGAACCTGAGATTACAATTATTGCCCATCTACATTGGTTTATCAGTAGTATATTATTAGGTTTAGTGATTTCAAATCCTATTAACTCCCAACTTCTCTTAACGATTGGAACCAGTTTATTATTAATTCGTTATGCGCTATTTCAAGGTCGCCATAATTCAGATTTAGACACAGCAGAAACTTGGATTTATGTTGGTTTGATACAAATAACAGGTTTAGTCATCTATTTACAAAATTTACTAGATATAAGCGACTTTTTGATTCCCTGGTCGGGGTCGTTAGTCTCAATTTTATCTTATTTCTTTTATATTCTTCCTTGGAATATTTGGGGATGGCCAGTTAGACCTTGGAAAAGAGTAGCAATTATTCTCCCCGTAATTACCCTTATCGTTTCCCATTCTATTCTGCAACCAGAACAACAGTTGACTTGGTATTTTTCAGTAGTCTTTGGAACTCTATTTTATATTATTTTAGCAAAATTTACCCAAAATATTCGGTTAACTTACCTAAGTTTAATCTTAATTAGTTTTACCTTTTATGATTGGCTAGGCTCAATAGATGATATATTTATTTTTACTCTCCCGATATCCTGCTCATTACTCTATTTTTCCCAAGTTGAACCGAGTTTAAAATTAGAACAAAATCGAGATTTACGCCATGGATTAAGGGTCTTAGGAACGGCTATTTTATCTGGAACTTCCCTGGCGACCTCTGAAGGAACCGGAGTTGTACCCGGAATTTTAAATTTAATCATAATTTTTGTCGGATTAGGATTAAGAATTAGAGCTTTTCTCTATATTGGAACCGCAATATTTTTAATTAATATTGTGAATCAACTGATTATTCTTAATTCCGTTTATTCCTTTATCAAGTGGATAATTGTGTTTATTTTAGGGGTGATTTTAATCTGGATTGCCGCTAATTTTGAAACCCGTCGAGAACAGTTAATCACCCTTTGGAATAACTGGGTAGCAGAATTACAAACCTGGGAATAAGAATAGTAGAGACTTTGTATACAACGTCTCTACTGGGGGAATGTGGGGTTTGAATTATTTTTAGATTCTAATTTAGCCACTAACTTTAATCCATAGTTGATTTCAAAGGCTTCTTTTTTTAAGTTCAAGCTCCACAATTCTAATGCACAATCATCGTTAGCATAGGTTGGTTTTAACTTCAAATGAAATTCCCGCGTCATGGGTTTATATTCACAAACCACCTGAGAAATAGCCCCAATCATGCGTCGGTCTAAGGCGACTGACAACCTTAATAAAGGATGCAATTGGTCAATTACTTGTCGAAACCTTCGAGGTAGATTTTGATAGGCTTCATGTTTCTTTTTAGCACTACTCTTACGATGGTATCGGGCTAAATTTGCGATCGCATCAATTTCAGTTTCCGTAAATCCTAATAACTCCCCATAGCGAATTAAATAATAGGAATGTTTATGGTGGGCGGAATGACTAATATATAATCCACAATTATGCAGAATACTCGCCGCCCATAATAACTCCCGTTCTGCTAATCCCCAATTATGTAATAATCCTTTAGTCTGATCAAATAAACTTAAAGCAAAAGTAGCAACTCGTTGACTATGTTCTAAATCAACTTGATATTTTTGAGCAATAGTTAAAACACTTCTTTCTCTAACAGAACTGCCATAATGGAGACGATCATCAATTAACCCATGGGTTAACATCCAGTCTACCACTAACCCCTCCCTCAGACTCCGTTCACAGACTTTTAAAGACTGAATATTTAACAAGGTCATGGCTTCTTGTAAAATCAAAGCTCCGGCGACAATAATCTCCGCCCGACGGTCAGCCATACCCGGTATTTGTAATCTTTCTGGATAGGATAATTTGCGAATTCTATTGACAAATTCCTGTAATTCTTCTAAAGTTAATTCATAGCCACCTAAACGAGTCGGGTCTATGCCTGATTTTTCTCTGGCTTTAATTCCTACTAAGGTTTCAATGGTTCCAGAAGTTCCGACTAAACGAGGAATTTCACCCGGTTGTAAATGGGAAAATAATTCATCCACAACCCGTTCTAATGTGCCTCGAATATAGGCTTGTAAATATAAAAATTCTGTGCGACTAATCGGATCACTATGGACAAAATCCTTGCTTAATCGAACAGCACCGACTTTTGTACTACTTAAAAATCGAGGTTCCCAACCATCACCTAAAATTAGTTCCGTAGAACCGCCACCAATATCAATAATAATATGGGGTTGATTATTTAATTCCATCGCCGACAGCACCCCTAAATAGATGCGTCGGGCTTCTTCTTGACCAGAAATTAAACTAATTTCTAAGTTCAGTTCATCGGCGACTCGGCTAATAAATTCTCGACCATTGGGCGCTTCTCTAATGGCACTGGTAGCTACCGCCACAATTTGTTCAGCGTTAAAGGTTTTAGCCACACCTTGAAACCGTTTTAAACAAGCAATAGCTCGTTCCATTACATCCGGTTTGAGATTGCCTTTTTCCTCACAATCTCCCAAACGAATAGTTTCTTTTTCCCGGGCAATAATCGTAAATGTCGGCAGTTGGGGTTGAACTTTCACCACAACCATGTGTAAAGAATTCGTGCCTAAATCAATGGCAGCTAGGATTCGATCTCGGTCGTCTGTGGGTTCAGATTCTCTCACCAAAGGCATTGATGTGACCATAATCAGTCTCTAAAAAGCTACTGCTTTTAATTTTAGACTGTGGGCGGATCTATGTTACAAAATATTGTAAAGATTCAATTCAATTTTTTTGATTCAACCTGCAATGCTGACCCCATCTAATCCCCCCGAACCCACTTGGCAAACGATTATTCGGCTATTGCGATGGGATAAACCCGCCGGACGTCTGATTTTGATGATTCCGGCATTGTGGGCAATTTTCCTAGCTACCCATGGCACACCGCCCCTAAGTTTAATTTTAATTATTGTTTTTGGGACTTTGGCCACCAGTGCGGCGGGCTGTGTGGTGAATGATTTATGGGATAGGGATATTGACCCAGAAGTGGAACGCACCCGCACCCGTCCCCTGGCTTCCCGGGCGTTAACGGTAAAAACCGCTATTGCGATCGCGGTGATTTCCTTTGCTTGTGCGGCGGGACTGGCGGTTTATTTAAACCCCTTGAGTTTTGGCTTATCGGTAGCAGCAGTTCCGGTAATTATTGGTTATCCCTTAGCAAAACGAGTCTTTCCTGTGCCACAATTAATATTATCAATTGCTTGGGGATTTGCTGTATTAATTAGTTGGACGGCGGCCGTGGGAAGTTTACAGACATCTACTTGGTTTTTATGGGGAGCAACGGTATTATGGACGTTAGGATTTGATACTGTTTATGCCATGAGCGATCGCGAAGATGATCAACGTTTGGGTATTAATTCCAGTGCTATTTTTTTCGGAGATCAATCGGCGAATGCCGTGGGAATTTTGTTTTTAGGGACGGGAATATTATTGGGAATTTTAGGCTGGAATCTTCAGTTACATTGGGAATATTGGTTAACTTTAATCCTTTCTATTATACTATGGTTTAGGCAATATTATCAACTACTAAATCCCGATCTTCCTAAACCTATTTATGCTAAAATCTTTCGGAATAATGTGGGAATTGGTTTTATTTTATTAGGGGGAATGATTGGTGGGTTTTTGCTTTAAAAACTTATTTAAACTAATCTATAATAGTCTGTAGGGGCAGGTTCGGTAAAAATCTATGCTTCCCACCAATAACCTTTCTAAACCTGCCCAACTTACAGGTATAGCAACCGCCAAAGCGGTTAAGACATAGAATAGGAGTCGGCTTTTCTCCTAGAGTTCTTAGGGATGGACTGTACCATCTGGCATGGTTGCACCCGTCAGGGTGACATTTTTAAAATCATTCAGTTGAGTTAAGTTAGAGCTTTTTAGATTGGCATTCTTAAAACTAGCACCATCAACCATTTCATTTGTCAAATTTTCCCAGATCACCAGCGATAAGTCGGCATTATCTAAAATTGCTTTTGTCAATTTTAGACCACCTCCTAGCCGAGCATCCTTCAAGTTAACACCACTTAAATCTGCTTCCGAAAAATCAGAATCATCAATCTTTGAACCACTTAAATCTGCACCTTTTAAATTAGCACGGATTAGGGTAGGTCTAGAAAATGTAGCTTTGCTTAAGTTCGCGTTGCTCAAATTAACGCCATCAAAATTATTATCGTATATTTGAGCCTCACTTAGGTTAGCACCGCTAAGATTAGCGCCTGTTAAATTTGTACCGCCGATAATTGCACCAGCTAAGTTCACACCCTGAAGATTAGCATTTTTTAGGTCAGCCCCCCTAAGCTCAATACCTTTAAGATCAGCACCTTGAAGATCGCAAGCTGGACATACCCGTGTTTGCTGTAAACGCTCAACAGCTTGACTGACAGATAAAGAAGATGGCGTAGTTGTTGCAGATGGAGATACAGTCGTACTAGGAGAGGGACTTGCTGATACTGAAGCTGAAGGAGTTGGCAAAGAGGTTGGTGTTTCCGTTGCTAAGGGGATTGGAGAGGGAGTTTCTGATAATGCGACTGAAGGAGTTGGAGAGGGTGAAGTGGTAACTTCTGGCTTCTTCATTACGATTGCAGCTAAACCTGCAATAATTAGGATCGCGATAACAAGTCCAGATCCTAATACCATTACTAACGGAAAACTACCCTTTTTCGGGTTACTATCATTTTTATCGTTCATATTGATTTTTACGCTTGACTCATTGTTTCCAATCCTATCATTAAAAAGGCTAATTTAACCACAAAGACACAAAGAACATCAGGAAGTTGCAGAGATTAACCTGCTCATTGCTATATTTATCAAAGGTTACACTAACCGACTCCTACGGTTTTATTTTAATTAATCATTTGCCTATTTTTAACCAGGCAAAAACCTGTTCGGCGGTTAGTTCTAAATTAATATCTTCTAGGATTTGTAATTGACAAGAACCTCTAAACACATTAGGCTCTTGTTGAGGAGAAAAAATCAGAATAGAATAATCATCGGGATCAATCATCCATCCCAATTGGCAGCCATGTCTGATGCAGTGTAAAAGATTATCGATCACACGATTTGCTTTTTGATCAGGGGAAAGAATTTCAATTGACCAATCAGGAATAATTAGTGTATTATCACTCAGTTCCCCATGCTGATTTAATTGAATTTTTTGCCAACGCAGGACGGCGATATCAGGAATAATTGAACGACCCCCAAAGGTACAACGCAACTCTGGAAAAGCATAGGCGATTGCCTCTGTTTCTGTGACTTCATTGATGGCATTAATTAACTTTCCTTGAAGTCGAGAATGGCGAGGCTTTGGCATGGGTTTCTGAATGATTTCACCGTCAATATATTCGCCAGCAGGTTTAGTTTCTGCTAACTTCAGAAATTCCTCTAATCTTAAAAATTTTGCCTTGGCAACGGTCATGGCTTTGTTGCTCCGAAATCCTTGTATTTTAGTTTAGCAATATTCGGAATCAGGAGCAACTTTCCTATTTTATATTCCTTGCTGACACAATTAATTTTTATGCCAAATTCGATTCCACCAGGAATCTGAAGTGGATTCTATCCAATTAATCCGACGCCGAATATCCTCAATTTTCCAGCCCGTTAATGTGGCTAAGTTTTGTGCTTCCTGTTGCTGTCTTTGACGAACAGATTGCCGATATTGTTGGGCTTGTGAACACTGCATGGATTCACGATAGGGATGATTAATAATATATCGACCTTGAAAGTTGGTTTGGTTTGCTGTTTCTTGAAAGTTTAAATCTTCGGGAAAAGTATTGCGGGCGTAGCGAATATGTAAGCGAGTAATAAAAGTAGAATTTCCCGCCGGGGAATCCAACCAAAATACCCCCGCTTGCTTTAATTCTTCTGTAGTTAAAGGATCGGCAGAACAAGGATCACATCCTGCCATATTCCAAGCATATTCTAAAAAGGCAACTTTTTTCTGTTCCCGTTGATGAATTGTATTAAATAGGGATTTATAAAAACCTGGAAAAACTTCTTTGACAAATTCAGGGATATCCTGATCGGAAGGAATCTTAACCGTGCGATAATTAGTTAATTCGACTTGACCTTTCGGAGACAATAAATAAACAATTAAATCCTGTTCTCCCTTGCCATTAATCATGCCTAAACGAATCGGTAACATAAACCGAGGTGATTCATAAGCAATCATTAAAGGACGCAGATTTTGAAACCCACTTTGATCAAATTTGGTTAAATTAACTTTAGCAACAAAAAATTTTAATCCCTGTTGAATATAGGGTTTTAATAAAGCACTTGCTCCTTCAGGAATTTGATAACCATTTTGCGTTAACCAAGTTTCTAATCCATCGGATTCTTTCGCACTTAAGATCAAAATATCATATTCACCGACGCTAAAACGAGCTTCAATTGTGACTCCTAAACTGGATTCTGATTCTCGTTTTTGTTCCTGTAATGTCGGAGCTCCTCTAGTTCCTCCTGACATTGTTGAAGGATCTATCGGGTAGGGATTACAGGGATCGGGATCGAAATATTCTACCAGTCGGGGCGCACTAAAGGCATCTAATTGTTGGATAACTTTCGCGTCTCCAATCTTAACTTGTTCGGGTTTTAAAACCACAGGAACCGGAACTACTAAAGCAAAATCTTTTGCTGCTCCTTGATAATCATTTGCCATAGTTAAAATTGTCCGATTTTTGTCTCTGGCAATCACAACTTGTGAGGCTTGATTATATAAAGTAGCATCGGCTTTTGCTACATAAAAACCACAAAAGGCTAAGGCGGGGGCCGCAAAACTAATACCAGCAAAAACAACAATTAAAAAGAGAATTAACCGATTTAAACCTTTCATTATTAACTCCTATTAAAATATGATCTATAAAGAAGCAGATAAAGGCAAATATTTGGGGGGGTTTGTAGACCAAGAAAAGCGATGATTTGGGAAAATTTGATCTAAAATTAAGGTCAGGGGAGAGAGGGCAAATAAAGCCCAAAATAGAGCCGTTGAGATAAAAAATTGATGTTGTAAAATAAAGGTTAATCCGGCTATTAAGACCGCCCAAATAATCCGGCTTAAGGTGGCATTGGGAATAGAGCGCGGATCGGTGATCATGAAGAATGCAAACAATAATAAACTGCCATTCATCAGTTGATGGGTATATACATCCCAACCCCAACCTAAGCTAAAATTTCTCACCGCTTCTAATCCCATATAGGTGATTAAAAAGGTGGCGGAAGTATCCCAACGACCAACTTTTTTAAGAATAATTCCTGCGGTTCCTAAAAATAGTAATAAATACCAGGAATCGGTTCCCCATTGTCCTGGGGAAACCCAAGCATCGGCGCTTAGAGTTAGGGCAATAATAATCCCAAAGTTAGCGGGATTAAAAAAATGTTTTCCCTGGGATTGAAAGATAAATTTACTGGCGATCGCACAACATCCGGCTAGAGCTAAGGTTGTCCAATGATTGGCTCTGAGCAATAAACATAACCCCAATGTAGTAATTAAAGCACTACGCCAAGAGCTTAAAAATTCAAGGGATAAAAGGGTAATTTTTTTGTTAATATAGAAGGAGTAAATCGAGGAACATAACCATTGAGTGAATAAACAACTTAACCCAATGATCAGTATAAAATCCGGTCGTAATGTCCAGTCTCTCGTTCCAATTCCTAGGAGCAAAAACATTGATAGAAATAGGATTTGAGCGTTACGAGCATCTTTAAACATGATATTCACCTGAAATTAAGATTAAAGTAAAAGCAGTTGAATCCACTGATCTAGCTGTTGACGATTTTCTTCTGTTAATTGTTGCCCTAATTTAGCAATTTCGTTCAAATTGGCTTCCGAGGAATCATCCATTTTTAAGGTTTTACGACTTTCCAAAACCGTATTAATTCGCAAATAGTTTTCAGGATGTTCTGTGGTATCAAAGATTTGTTGCATTTGATAGTCAACGGTTTCCGCCCCCCCGGTCATAATAATATCAAATAAAGGCTCAAGCCATTGTAATTTTCCCCAATTTTTTGCTTCTTCATAGGGATATTTCTTTTTAACCACTCCTGTACCTAAAGATAAAACCACCATTTGTTTAGCGGTTGGGCCTTTCTCATAGCGATTATCGAGATTAAAGTCACGATTAAATTTATGTCGAGCTTCTGCATAGGCACAAAGAGCAGGATTATTCGCAAAAACTCCTCCATCAATACAGGTATAAACATCCTGATTCATTGCCTTAATTTGAGCTACTTCAAATAACGTAGGGGCGGCGGAAGTGGCTCGTAAAACATCTCTAATAAAATAATCATTTTTGGGATCTAAAATAGCATCATGTTGGGTGAAAAATTGACTTTTTCGCTTTTCTATTTCATAGGAAGTAATTAAGCAAGGTTTCAGGAGTTCGCTTAATTTAAGATCTTGAAAAAAATCACCCATGATCTGATCAAACTTGTGATAGGAGTATTTTTCATCAAATAATTCTCCCAAGACGGGCAAGGAATTTTTAGAAATAGGATCAAAGATTTGACTTGATTTATACCGAAAAAAATCATAAACTTCCTGAGCAGAACATCGCGGTCTGAGCGGATTTTCAAGATAGGGGCAAAGGTAAAGAGCCGTTAAAATTCCTCCGACGCTAGTTCCAGCAATTAAGTCAAAATAATCTGCTATTCTGGCATCTAAGTTTCCTGTAAAATCCTGTAATTTCTGTTCGACATACTTTAAAACTTCGGCAGAAATTATTCCCCGCAGTCCACCGCCATCTAAAGAAAGAATCCGAGTAAATTGTGCCATATTTTAAGATTTTCTCCTGTTTAAAAATAATGAATGAATTTATAATATAGCAGTCATGCGACTCACGGTTAGGACACAGACGAATGCAGCAAAAAGTCTTTTCCCCCTGTTCCCTCCCCCCCTAGCCCCCCGTGCACGGGGGGTTTGGGGGGGCTGTTCCCTACTATATCTTCCATTTTTGAGATAAGTGATCTCTAATATCAAAAAAATCTGTCCAGTTAATATAGGGTTTTTGATATTCGTCTAAATATTTTGCCAAGCGATCGCGAGCAAAAACAATTGGGGCTGCTAAGGCCATATTTAAGTCGGTAATCGAATCTCCAATGGCAATTTTTTCAGCCTGGGAATAGCGTTCCATAACCTTGACTTTTGCGACTAATTCTGTATCGGCTTCAAACTCGGAATTAACCTGAAAATACTCCTCTGAGGGGTCTAAATCAACGGCATACATCCCATTAATTTTTTGACTTAAATCTCCTAAAACCGTTTCTACCATCACCCTAACCCCTCCTGAAACCAGGATAAAAGGAACTTTTTGGGTATTAAGAAAATCCAGAAATTCCACAAATCCGGGTCGTATTGTTTTGGTTCGAGAAAATTCTATAATTTCAGGATAACAACGGGATGGAATTGATTCTAACATGGTTCTAACTCCTTCTCGTAATGTCATTTCCTGGCTATACAATAAGGGTATAATTTCCCCAGCCTTTTCTGGGGCAAATTCTTTTAACATGGCTACAAAAGTTTCTTCTGCGGTAATAGTTCCATCGAAGTCACAAAAAATAATCGGGTTCATAATTGGTTTGGGTAGGTTATTAGTTATAATGGAAAACATTTATTAGTTTGTTGTTGGGATGCGGAGTCTGTTAAGAGCGCTGAAGCGCAACAACGAGTGCAACAACGGGCGCAACAACGAGTTAATTAGGATGCTGTCGCCAGTATTCTCTAACCATTTTTATTTCTTCATAATTATAGTTTTCTCCCAAACATTCATAAATTGTTTTTAAGCTGATATCTCCAACTTTTTCGATGGCTTGAATAATATTTTTTTGCCGTTCAGGTTCAACAAATTGATCAATATTTATATTTTGATTGGCGGCAATTAATTGGGCTAAATGATCGGCAATGGTACTGGTTTTTAATCCTCGTTCATTGGCGATCGCATTCAAACTTAAACCGTCTTGATATAAAGATAAAGTCATGATTAAACTATCGGATAAATCTTCTAGGGTTAGACGTTTAGATTCTGATTTTTTAGAGGAAGAATTGGACAATTTTTGTCCATGACAATAGGTAAAAATAGCTTCAGTAAATTCTTTACCATAACGTTCTAATTTATAACTCCCGACTCCAGAAATTTGACTTAATTCTTCTAAATTTTGGGGTCGTTGTTGTGCCATTAATTTTAACGTAGAATCGGAAAAAACCATATAGGGAGGAATAGATTGTTCATCGGCTAATTTTTTCCGTAGTTGGCGCAACTGTTCAAATAACATTTCCGCTTCTATTGCTAAAGAACGAGTCGATTTTTCGACATTTTGTTCTTTAATAACAGTAATTTCAACGGTTCTTTCCCGTTTCATCACTTCCCAACTGCGGGAATTTAACTTTAAAATAGCATAACCATCAGTGGTTTGATCCAAGAGTCCTTGACGTAAAAGAGATCGGCCTAAATTCTTCCATTCTTCCGCCGTTTTGTCCTTACCAATACCATAAGTAGAAAGTTGATCATGACGTCGATCCAGAATTTTTTGACTTTTCGATCCTCTTAATACATCAATAATATAATTCATGCCAAATCTTTCATGACATCGGGCAATACAAGATAAAAATTTCATCGCTTCAATTGTCCAATCTTCCACCGGATTTTGTGTCTGACAATTATCACATTTTGCACAATTTTCCGAGAAAAATTCACCAAAATAACTCAATTGAACGGTGCGCCGACATTCCGATGCTTCGGCATAATCTAACATTTGTCTTAACTGTTGACGGGCGATGCGTTGTTCATCGGGATCGGGTTTTTGTTCAATTAAATATTCAATGGTTTTAATATCACCATAACTAAAAAATAATGTACATCTAGCCGATTCTCCATCCCGTCCCGCCCGACCGGATTCTTGATAATAACTTTCTAAGGTTCGGGGTAAACTATAATGAATTACAAAGCGTACATCGGGCTTATTAATTCCCATGCCAAAGGCAACCGTCGCCACCATAATTTGAACATCATCTCGAATAAACCGAGTCTGATTTTCTGACCGGATTTGATCTTCAAGTCCGGCGTGATAGGGTAGGGCTGAAATCCCATGATTTTGTAATCGGAATGCCAAGTCTTCTACGTTTTTTCGACTTAAACAATAGATAATTCCCGAACCTCCCACATCCTGAATAATTTTTAATAGCTGGGTGAAGGTTTGTTTTTTCTTGGGAATCACTTCATAATATAAATTAGGGCGATTAAAACTGGCAACATGAATATAGGGATTTTTTAACTCTAACTGTTGAATAATATCCTGTCTCACCCTGTTGGTTGCTGTTGCTGTTAAGGCTAAAACTGGAATTTTAGGATAACGAATTCGCAGTTGTTTTAATTTTCGATATTCTGGGCGAAAATCATGTCCCCATTCAGAAACACAATGGGCTTCATCAATGGCGAAAGCAGAGATTCCCAACTGTTCTTCTAGGGTGTCTAAAAAAAATAAAAATCGGTCGGATAATAATCGTTCTGGGGCAACATAAAGCAGTTTAATATCTCCTTTTAAAATTGCCGTTTCCCGCGATTTTGCTTCCGCAGCCGTTAGGGTACTATTGAGAAAGGTAGCACCAACTCCATTATCTTGTAATGCCTCCACTTGATCTTGCATTAAGGCAATTAAAGGAGACACAACAATCATTAATCCAGGTTTTAATAAAGCTGGAAGTTGAAAACACAGAGACTTTCCGCCTCCGGTGGGCATAATAATTAATAAATCTCGCTTTTGTAGCGCTTGGTCAATTATTTCGCGCTGTCCGGGTCGAAAGGAATCATAACCAAAAAAATGTTTAAGAGACTGTTCTAGGGATTGGGGTTGGGCGAAGGGAGTAGAAATTAGCCCTGACATTGCTCGTAATTTAGATAAAACGTCTTTTTTATTTTATAATTAAAACTGGGTAAATGGTTGGGATATCCCGATAATTTTTTGTAATTCAGAACCCAGAACAGTTATTTAATGCCTTAAAGGTGTTAAATTTTAAGATAAAGTTACAAAGTTTAGAGGAGATTTATGCCGAAAGCGGTTTGGAATGGTGCAGTTTTAGCAGAAAGTGACAAATGCGTTGTCGTTGATGGTAATCAATATTTTCCCTCGGACTCCATCAACCGTGAATATTTTCAAGAAAGTAACACCCATACAACTTGTAGTTGGAAAGGAGTTGCTAGTTATTATAATGTAGTTGTTGAAGGTGAAGTTAATAAGGACGCCGCTTGGTATTATCCTGAACCAAAATCTGCGGCTAAAAATATTGAGGGTCATATTGCATTTTGGCGAGGGGTTAAAGTTGCAGTTTAAGCGGTATTAATCTGTCTTAATAAAACCCAAATTGCGATCAGGGCAAAAAATACCTGATTTTTTAGGTAATATTTTGCTCCTGATTTTATCAATAAAACCCCCTTAATTTTTGTTAAAAATAACAATAATTTTGATATAATAGAGTATTCTTTTATTTAGATTAATCTTAATAAACTGTGCAACCTTCTTCCCCGGAATCCTTGAATTGTGATCACCTCCCGAATCAACGCTGGTATATTTTCCCGCAACAATCTGAACTTGCTCAACAGTTAGCAGATACCCTGGGAATTATCCCATTAGTTACCCAAGTTTTAATTAATCGTGGGATTGAAACCCCGGAACAAGCGGAGGCTTTTTTAACTCCTGAATCTCAAGTTTTACCCTCTCCCCTGGAGGAATTTAAGGATTTAGAAAAAAGTGTAGAACTATTAGAAAATGCGATTAATCAGGGTGATAAAATCGCAATTTGTGGGGATTATGATGCCGATGGTATGACCAGTACGGCTTTATTAATGCGATCGCTTTCTACCTTGGGAGCTAATGTTAATTATGCTATTCCTAGCCGCATGAAAGAAGGCTATGGAATTAATACCCGAATAGTAGAAGAATTTCATCAGGAAGACGTTAAAATTATCCTCACGGTTGATAACGGGATTTCTGCCTATCAACCCATTGCTAGAGCCAAAGAATTAGGGTTAATTGTAATTATTACCGATCATCATGATTTACCTGAAAAACTACCCCCAGCCGACGCGATTCTCAACCCTAAATTATTACCGTTATTATCCCCCTATCGAGGATTAGCTGGGGTGGGAGTTGCCTATGTTTTAGCCATTTGTTTGTCTCAAAAATTAGGTAAAATTCAAGGATTAGTCAATCCATTGTTAGAATTATTTACATTAGGAACTATTGCGGATTTAGCTCCTTTGGTTGGAGTTAACCGACGTTGGTTAAAACGAGGGTTAAAGTTAATTCCCTATTCCCAAATCACCGGGATTCAAGCCTTAATTCAAGTGGCCGGAGTCTCTACCGGATATCAAGTAAAATCGGAAGAACAGCCCGAAAATTCCCTCCCATCTACCAATAATAAAACCCTAAAACCCGATGATATTGGCTTTCGTTTGGGGCCAAGAATTAACGCCATTGGACGGTTAGCTGACCCCCAAATTGTGATCGAATTATTAACAACAGAAAATATGGGAATTGCCTTAGAACGGGCAATGCAATGTGAACAAATAAATCAACAAAGACAATTATTATGTGAAGAAATTCAACAGGAAGCGATCGCTTGGATAGAATCAGAAAATATTGATTTAAAACAAGAAAGGGTGTTAGTAGTTGTGCAACCAGAATGGCATCATGGTGTGATTGGAATTGTCGCCTCTCGGTTAGTAGAAAGATACGGTGTTCCTGTGTTTATTGGAACCTATGAACAGCCAGAAGATGACACAGAATCTCCTAAAATAGTTCGAGGTTCAGCCCGGGGAATTGCGGAATTTGATATTTTTAAAGCCTTAGAATATTGTCAAGATTTACTGGGTAAATTCGGAGGACATAAAGCCGCCGGAGGGTTTTCTTTCCCCACAGAAAACTTAGATCAAATTAGAGCCCGATTAAGTGAATTTGCCCATCAATGTTTAGAATTAGAACATCTAAAACCCTTAATTAAAATTGATGTTCAAGCGGATTTAAGTGAAATTAACTTTAATCTCTATGATCAAATTAATCAATTACATCCCTGTGGTATAGAAAATAACGCCCCTACATTTTGGACTCCTAACGTGCGAATTGTTCAACAAAAAGTTGTCGGAAAAGGACATATTAAACTCACCTTAACCCAAGATAAATATTCCCATACTCAACTAACCGCCTTACCCACAATTAATGGCATGGCTTGGCGTTGGGCTGACTATTTTCCCCTTCCCCACTGTTTAGATATCGCCTATCAATTAAAAGAAAATAGTTGGAATGGTCAAACCAATATAGAGTTAGAATTAGTCGGGGCGAGATTACCCGAATCTCCAGAAATTCCACACCATCAAGTCAATAAAAGTGCAGAATTTGACTATAATGATAAACAATATAGTTGTAGTTTATCTTATGTTGGTAATACCCAAGAATTAAAAATCCGAAATCAGAAAGGGGAAGTGTTAGCTATAAAAAAAGGTCAACGCTTTGGACTGTTAGGAAAAAGTCGTCAGGATGCTCAAACTGTTGATGTGTCTCAACCTGTTTTTTATAATTTAATTCAGGCGGCAGTTAGAGCTTTAGAAGATAATCAAAAAGAGTAGAAATGGGGAAGGTTTAGAGAGATTGTTGGTCAGTCGCAAAGATTGTCTCGATAATATTGTCAATAATATCCCAACTCAAGCTAGAATTCTCGCATGGGAACGCAGTTTAGAAGAAGTAAAATTAGAGTGGAATTTACCATGAACCAACAACACCCTATTCCTGATCGGACAACAAGAGAAAGACTATTAGCCAATTTACGCCGGACTCATTTAGAAATGGAACAGTTTAATTTAGAATTAGAAGAAATTAATGCTAAATTAGAAGCAGTTATTCGCAAAAAGCGGTTGTCAAGGTTGAATAATCTATTAAATAATTCTTGATAAGGAAGCAATAATGGTACAAATTCTTAACAAAACATTGAGTTTAGAAGACTTTCTAAATTTACCCGAAACCAAACCCGCAAACGAATATATTAATGGTCAAATTATCCAGAAACCCATGCCACAAGGAAAACATAGTAAACTACAAGGTAAATTAGTTACAGTTATTAATAATATGGCTGAAGAACAAGCGATCGCTTTAGCTTTACCTGAGTTAAGATGTACCTTTGGCGGTCGTTCTATTATTCCTGATGTGGTAGTTTTTGTCTGGGAACGAATTCCGCTTGATCATGATGGAGATATTGCTAATAGTTTTAAAGCTCATCCTGACTGGACAATTGAGATTTTATCCCCGGAACAAAGCACAATTAAAGTTACCAGTAATATTTTACATTGTTTGAATTGCGGTTGTCAAATGGGATGGTTAATTGTTCCAGAGGAAAAGTCTATTTTTGTTTATCCTTCAGGACAACAACCCCTGTTTTTTGATGAACTGGATGCTGTAATTCCGGTTCCTCAATTCATCTCTAATTTAACTATAACCTTGAGGGATATATTGAGTTGGTTAAAAGTGAATCTGACTTAAATAAAATCCTCCTGATCTCAATATTCTCTATTTTATCTATTAAGATCGAAAGTATAAGTAGTGTGAGCGTCCTCGCTCGCTAGGGTGCATAGTTTAAATACTTAATAACCTTAAACAAACAAAAAAATCCCCACCATAATGGCGGAGATTTTTAGCGAATCAAAACAAAGATCTAAGCTTCGCTTTCAATGTGGATGAATAATAAACCCATTGCCACAACTGGCATTAACCAGCAAACCACGGGAATTAAAATCCAAGGTAAAAAAGAGGCTGCATAAGCTCCGGTCATATCAAATTCTCCTATTGAATGTTAGAAAGTTTTGATGTTTGGTAAAAAGCTAAATTAGCTATTAACCAAGCCTCGGAAAATAGAATCAACTAAACCGAAGTTTTCCAGCAAGAAAAAGGCAACAAAAGCGCCACCCATTCCACCGATGAAGAAACCACCAGCAAACTGACTCCAACCTTCAGAGGTTTGCAGAGAGTCGCCAGTATTTGAATCGCCTTTTTGGAAAGAAACTAATCCGTAAGCAGATAAACAAATCGTGGCAATCAGGATTAAGGCAATTCCTGAGATTAATGCACCTAAATTAGCGGCGCTGGGATGATCGCGTAATGGCCCAAGTTTAATCCAAGGCCCGATCAAAAAGTAACCATGGGCCATACCGACTTCTAAGCCCCGCAGTAAAGGAGATAAACCTTTACGGTAGGCGGGCAAATTCCCGATAAATGCACGGGTAAAATCGGAATCGCTGATCGGCGTGGACAGATGGCCGACAAAGGGATCGCCATTATAGGGTTTAATCAATTCTGCCATGGGGTTTCTTTCTCCTCTAATTATTGAAGAACTTGTAGCAGTTATTAAGCTCATATTTTACGCAGGGATAGGCAATCTCGTTACAAAAATGAGCATAAGCTTCAAAAAAGTTCACATCTCCACGTTGGTTGGTGTGTCCAGTGTCAAGGCTGGGATTAACAAAACAGGTTAAGATTTAACGAGTTATCGAGGAACTAGGATTATGAATAACCGCTTAAAATCCCTGAGCTATGCTGTGGTTGGGGCGATCGCATCGACGGTGTTAGCCACTGCTGTCAAAGCTGAACCGATGTTTAAGGACTATCCCACCACCTATCAACCCTTTGCGGAAGAATTTATGCGAGCAGCCTCAAGAACTTCTGGGGATGTCTTTAAAAACAAATCCTTACTGGGTCAAATGTCTACTTATTTAGGGGTTAGTTTCCCTTGGCCCAACGGTATCAATGGTTTTCCCGAAACCCTAATGACCAATGATGCCCGTCTCGTGAATCAATTGTATCGGGATGGAATGCTGCGCCAAACCAGTAGCGACCCGATTATTCGTACAGCCGATTTAATTAATCCCTACAGCACGTCAATTCTGACCCAACCTTCCTATCGGGATCTTGACCTTCAGACCGCACCAGGATTACCTGTACAACGTCGCTAAAGCCAATAAAAAAAACTGCCGATCTCCGAGATCAGCAGTTAATTGGATAAGCTCCTTAATTTTGTAGAATCCCAAGTCTATAGACTCAAAAATACTTTTTTTGCTCCCATGTCGGGGATTAAATTTTGGAGTTAATCAATTTTGGCCGGGGTTAGATGAAGTCCCATAATCACTAAATCCCGTTCAATTCCATCTAAATCAGCCACTCTGGGTAAATAACCCCATTGTTCAAAATCCAAGCGTTTAAATAATTCTAAACTGGGTTGATTGTGGGCAAAAATTAACGCCAGTAACGCTTTTAATCCCAAACTAGGACTGTGGTGCACCGCTTGGGTTAATAGTTTTTTTCCGATTCCCTGACCTTGATATTTAGGATGAACATAAATACTCACTTCTGCTGTACCGTTATAGGCTGGACGGTTATAAAAGATTTGGAAACTCAACCATCCTAAAATTTGCTCATCTAACTCAATCACCCAAACCGGATGAGTCTGAGCTTGATGTTCTTGATACCAAGGAATTCGACTTTCCACCGAGATCATTTCCAGGTCTGCTGTCGCCATTCTCCCTGGAATCGCGGCATTATAAATATCAACTATTGCTGGTAAGTCCGTCTCAACTGCATCCCGAATCTTCATTATTTTTAACAACTTTTTGGGAATGGGGTAATTAGGAATTACGAATTACGAATTACGAATTACGAATGGGTAATTGATTTTTCAAGTGTTATAATAATATCAATAATCACGGGAAATAGGCAATAGGTAATGGACAATTAGCCGGAGATAATAGTGATTTATTGTCTAAGTGTTCTCATAAGAACAAAATAGTCATTATCGTTTCCGATTGTTGCTTGTTTATTAAAGGTTCTATATTTTCCCCGTCGCCAGATTGTCTATCTCCTATCCATACCAAAAAACAAAATGTCTATATTTTTTGTTAATGATGGCGGTAGTGCAGTGATAAATTTTGGGGGATTTAACCCGCCTAGTCAAGAATTAGTAACCCAAGGAATTATTGTCCCTCCGATTATTACTAACCCGGTGTTGGGGGATGCCTATTTTGACTCGACAAAACTGATCAATTCCCTTGCAGTGCCACAAGTATTATTAGGGACATCGGGCAATGATATTCTAACCGGAAGGGATGGGAATGATACTTTGCAAGGATTACAAGGCAATGATATTCTCCAGGGTCAAGGGGGAGATGATATCTTCTTTGGTGGACAAGGTAATGATACCCTATTCGGAGGGGAGGGAAATGATCTATTAAGTGGTGACCAGGGACAGGATTTACTCACAGGAAATTCAGGAAATGATATTTTTATTCTTCCTGTTAGTGCGGCTATCAGTAATATGAATAATGTGGATATTATTACGGATTTTATCATCGGTGAGGATCAAATTGGTTTAACCGAGGGTTTGAATCAAAATAATATTCTGCTCACGTCTACCGTTATTAATGGCACTCCAGGAACTTTAATTTCTGTGATCAATTCTAATCAATTTTTGGGATTTGTTGCCAATCTCAGCCCCGGAGGTTTGATTAATCAATTTATTGCTATTAATTTAAACAATTGATTGCCGATAAGATTGCTATAAAAATCTAAGATTTATAATATTGATCATCAGGAATATTGACAGTATTGAATATTTAAACTAGCTTGAAGTAGGATTTAACATTTTTTTACAACAAAAGGAACAACAAATGGCTACTTTCCAAGGAACAGATTTAGGTGATGTTCTTCAAATCGGTGCTTTTCCACTGGTTGCCATTACCAAAGATGGTCTACCTCTGATTCCTCTAATTACGATTCAAGAATCTGATTTAGCCGGAAATGATACTATCCTTTTATTGAATGGGTCTGATAAAGCCGATGGTGGAGCCGGAAATGATACTATTGATGCCGGAGGCGGAGACGATAATCCTATTAATGGCGGAGATGGTAATGATAGTATTACCCTAGGCGATGGCAATGATTATGGGATTGGCGGTCTAGGAGATGATATTATCCTCGGTGGAAAGGGGAATGACATCGGTGATGGTGGCAAAGGAAACGATACTTTCGATTTGGGAGAAGGAGATGATAACGCCATTGGTGGAGATGGAAACGATACTTTCTTTGGCGGTTTAGGAACAAATAATGTCGATGGGGGAGATGGAATTGACTACCTTTCCTATGAAAAAGTCACCCCAACTTTTCCGGTTGGAGCTAATCGAATTACAGTTAATTTAACCACAAAGGGAGAAGTTTTAGACGGGGGTGGTGTTGTTATTGCCACCGATAATATTACTGGGCCGATTGAAAATATAACTGGCGCTCCTGGTATTCCCAATGATATGACTGGAGCCGGGGGCGATAATATTTTAATTGGGGGTGCGGCCAGTGATAATTTGGCTGGAGCCGGAGGAAAAGATACCCTGAAAGGGGGTTTAGGCGATGATTTCTACACCGTTATTACTACTGGTAATGGCACTGAAATTCAAGATACCGGAGGAGCAGCAGACAGTCTTTTTATTCCAGGTATAACCCTATTACTATCTGGCCCTAGTACAACGGGTTATGGTTTAGAAAGACAAGGAAAAAATCTGGCTATTGACTTAAATATTGATGGCAAAATTGACCCAACTCAAGATTTGTTGATTGTTGATTTTTATGCCGATACCACATCAAAAACCGCAGGAATTGGGTTAATTGAAGACGTTGTGAATCTGAAAGGCCAAGATATTATCAACTCTAATATTCCTAACACCGCACCCCCTCCCACCTCTAATATTACTTGGACAACACCAACAGCCTCTGCAAGTGATCCTGGGCCAGATGTTCCAGCACCAGGGGGTGGAAATACCACCTTTGTTGACCAAGGAATTACATCTTTTGTGTTTACCAACGCCGCCGATAATACCTTTGTCCCGGCAACAGCAACCAACCTTTATATTCAAGCCTTAAATGGAAATGATTTCATTGTGGGAAGCGTATCGGCTGATAATATTAATGGCAATTTAGGGGATGATAAAATATTAGCCGGAGGTGGTAATGATGGCGATCGCACTTTAACAATTCCAGCCAATACCATTCGGATTGCTATTCGTGGCGGCAAAGGGTCAGATAACCTTGATGGTCAAGAGGGAGATGACTTAATCAATGGCAACCTGGACAATGACACCGTATTGGGGGGTGTGGGAAATGATATTATCCGGGGTGGTAAAGGTGCAGACGTCTTAGATGGCGGTGCAGGTGCGGATTACTTGATTGGTGATGCGGATCAAGATAAACTCACGGGGGGAGCCGATGCTGATATTTTTGTGTTACCTGGAGCGTCCATCGCCGCAACTAGCTTAAATCAAGCCGACCTAATCACCGATTTTCTTGGCGGAACCGATAAAATTATGTTACCTTCGGGGATAACTTTTGCCCAACTAACATTAACGCCTGTCACCGTACCAGTCGATGGTAGTACAGCATTAGTATCCACATCAATTCAATCGGGAACAACCTTTTATGGTTTAGTACAAGGGATAACCCCAGTTCAACTCACCGCAGCTAACTTTATTGCTGATGATCCGAATATTACTATTTTAGGATAGATATAGATCAAAAATCAGTAATCATTTGTAGGGGCGGGTTTATTCAATCTTTGTGAATCACCCCAATCTTAATAAACCCGCCCATAACTGTGATCAGTGTGCTTAAGTTTGACAAGCTGTCTTTTGACAAAACTAATATTTAGGTAAAAAAATTAATATCAGACCATAAAAAAATCCATTTTATTTACTTGAGTTAATTTGATGAATTGCCAATTTAATTTCAAACAAAACCAAACTATTGTGATTGGGTTTTCTCTCCTTTTGGGAACAATTTTGAGTAGTTTTACTGGATTAGGTTTATCATCTGTTGAAGCCCATGAACAACAACATGATACATCTTCCCCTCACCATAAAATGATCTCGATTCCCCCTGGTCAACCCATACCATCGGTGGATCTGATTGTCCATCCTGATGCCCGTCAGGGATGGAATTTAGAGTTGAAATTGACTAATTTTAAATTCACACCAGAAAGAGCCAATCAACCCAGCGACTCCTATCAAGAAGGACACGCTCACCTTTATATCAATGGGAAGAAAGTCACCCGAATTTATGGAAACTGGTATTATCTTTCGGAACTACCAGCAGGACGTAATGAAGTTCGGGTTAGTTTAAACGGAAATGGTCATGAAACCTTCATGGTTGAGAATCAAGAAATCGGGGATACAGAAATTATTGAAGTCAAGTAGTTACCTAAGTAATTAGGTTTGGGTTGAGGGTTAGCAATTAACTGTTAACCCTCAATATCCCATAACTGTTCTTAATCCGTCAGAGCCGAAGACCGACGGCGACGGCGGCGAATAATCGGTTCACCCGGTTGATGATCCTTATCTGATTCAGAGGTATCCTCCGATGGTGACTCATCCTCAGTTTCCGGTACAAAAAATTCTACTGTTGTTTCAGGTTCTTCAATTTTTTCTAGGGTTTCTGGTATTTTCGGTGTTTCTGTTATTTCCGGTATTTCTATTATTTCTGGTATTTCTAGTATTGCCGGTTTTTTCGGTTCGAGAATAATCCGGTCAGAAATTGACCGTTCGGGAACAATCCGCTCAGAAATAACTACTGGTGAACTTGTCCGATCGGTTATGGTTCGGTCGAGAATAATCCGTTCAGAAATTGACCGTTCAGGCATAGTTCTTTCACCCGACCCAATCGACAGAGGCAGGTTTTGTCCTTCATCGGAGTCTTCATCCATCAGAGTCGTGGGAGAAACAGGGGATTCCCCTGGAGAGCGAACCGTGACAATCACAGAGCGAGAATTTTTCACCTGTTCATGGGAGAGCATCAAGGGAGAAATCCCCATCAACGCATAAACCTCCTGTTCCTCTGGAGTCATTTCCACCGAAATCACCTCGGCTGGTTCCACCGAAGGTTTAATAATTTCGGATTTTGTGGGGCGACTGCGTTCACTCAATCCACTGCGTCCTGAGAACCCTTCACTAAACCCAACATCCGTGCGAGGTTCCCCATAGTTCACCGTTGGAGACACCCGAACATCAGGGGCGGGGAGTTCCTCATCTCGCCCTAAAGAATCCATATCCCGAATTCGACGGCGACGGCGACGGGCATTACTGGCGCCAATATCCTGATAACTGGGATGGTTGAGCAGTTCTAACTCTTGGAAACCCTCAGACGCCTCAAGATCTAAAACTTCGGGTTCTTCCCGGGAAGACGGCTGTTCATAAACCGGAACCGGACGTAAACTGGGCCGTTCTGAGTTGTCCCCACTGCTCGGCGACGGAATAATCCGATTACTAGGAATCACGAGCCGTTCCGTGGTTTCTGCGGGTTCGGGTTCGGGTTCTCCGGGTAACTGAACGATATGGCCTAGGCCTCCACAGGTGGTACAGGTTTTGCCAAACAATTCATAGATATTTTGGCCCTGGCGTTTGCGGGTTAATTCCACTAACCCTAATTCTGATAATTGAGCAATTTGGGGTCGGGCTTTATCGGCCTTCAGGACTTTATTAAAATGTTCCAGCACTTGTAATTGGTCTCGGCGGGAATCCATATCAATGAAGTCCACAATAATCACCCCTGCAATATTGCGTAACCTCAACTGACGGGCGATTTCGGTGGCGGCTTCGCAATTTGTCCATAACACCGTTTCCCTAGAGGTTGCCGAACGGGTAAAGGAGCCAGAGTTAACATCAATTACCGTTAGGGCTTCCGTTGGTTCAATCACAACATAACCGCCCGATGGCAAATCTACCCGAGGTCTTAAAGCCTCTCGAATAGCTGCATTAGCTCGGAAATACTCTAAAATCGGAATCCGTTCTCGGTGGTGGTCAATTAACACCCCTTGAGGAGCTTTGCCTACACTCCAACTCATCAAATGTTGTTTGACCCGCTTCACCCCCGTGCTGGTATCGACCACAATTCGGTTAACTTCGGTGCTGTACATATCGCGGAGCACCCGTTGAATAAAATCATTATCTCGATTTAACAGAGCCGGAGGCCGGGAAGATTGGGCTTCCTGTTGCACCAATTCCCATTGCTTTTGTAGGCTTTCCAAGTCTTCTAAAATCGCGTCCTCGGGCATATCTTCCGCTTCTGTGCGGACTAATAATCCCATTCCGGCGGGTTTAATTAGAATGGCTAGGGCCCTTAAACGGTTGCGTTCATTTTCCGTGCGAATGCGACGGGATAAATTCACCCCTCTACCATAGGGCATTAACACTAAATACCGTCCGGGTAAGGAAATATTTCCGGTTAACCGAGGGCCTTTAGTTCCGGTGGGTTCTTTCATTACCTGCACCAACACTTTTTGCTGGGGGCTTAATAGTTCGGTAATCGAACCGGAACTGCGTTTTAATCGTAATGGCCCCAGGTCGGAAACATGGATAAATCCATTCCGTTCCGGGTCTCCAATATTGACAAAGGCGGCATCAATCCCTGGTAGGACATTTTCCACGATACCGAGATAAATATCACTAACTTGGTGATTTCCGGTCGCTACCACCAGTTCTTGAATTTGATCTTCTGAAAAGACAGCAGCGATTCGTTGCTGTTCTGCGATAATAATTTGCTTTGACATTCAATTCCCTCAAAACTTAGCAATATGGTCAGCACCTACGTTGCGTGTACCTAGCAATATTGACGTGATTATTGACATCCGCCCCGCCGTAAAACGGACGGGGATTCCATCTATTTCAACAAATCAACCCTTCGACAAACTCAGGAGATAGCTGCTGAAATGCTGGATGGGTTGACGCTTCACAGAGACGATGCTTTCTTTGCAGAAAGACTGACCTTCTCTCCACGTCCGTTTAAAGTCTCCGAAAGCCCTCCGGCGACTAAAATATTAATTGCTGCGTTGATATCTCGATCATGAGATTCGCCACAATTTAAACAAGTCCACTCTCTAACACTCAACTCTTTTTTGCCACCGCGAAAACCGCAGCAAGAGCAAGTTTGAGAAGTGGGAGTCCATCTATCAATTACTCGAAAATCACGCCCGTACATGACTGACTTGGCTTCTAACATAGTTCTGAAACTACGCCAGCCCAAATCAGAAATAGCACGGGCTAATTTCCTATTTTTAACCATTCCTGAAACATTTAAGTCTTCCAAGACTATTGTTTGATTTTCACGAATAATCTTAGTTGACAACTTATGCAAAAAATCGTTTCGGGTATCAGAAATTTTAGCGTGAAGTTTGGCTAGTTTTTTTCTAGCAACTTCCCTTCTTCTGCTACCCTTCTGTTTTCTTGACAAATTTTGCTGTAATCTCCTCAAACGCTTTAATTGTTTCTTTAAAGGTTGAGGAGATTTAATTTTTTCACCGTCGCTTAATGTAGCAAAATCGGTGATTCCTAAATCAATTCCAACACTTTGTCCGTTCTTTGCTAATTGCCGAGGATTAAACTCAACTACAAAGCTCACAAAATACCTATCAGCACTATCTTTGACTAAGGTAACACCAGAAGGAATTGCGGGTAACTCCCTACTCCAAATCACTTTGATATCACCAATTTTGGCTAGGTAAATGTAATCAGAATTAGGATAGAGTTTGAACCCATTGTCGGTGAACTTAGCAGACTGTTTAGACTTACGCTTCTTAAATTTAGGTGGCTTAACTTTCTTGCCTTTTCTTTGGACTTTACAGGATTTGAAAAAGTTAGAATAAGCCTGCTCCAAATCCCTTAAACTTTGTTGTAAGGGAATAGAGGAAACCTCTCCCAACCAGATTTTCTCCTCGGTTTTTTTGAGTTCTGTAAGTCTTTTAGAAAGTTCGCCACTAGAAGGCTTTTTACTACCCGCACGGTATTGATCTTGACAGTAAGCTAAGGCATCGTTAAAAACCACACGACAACAACCAAACAATCGGGATATTAGCCCCTTTTGTTGGTCTGTTGGGTAGATTCTATACCGATACCTTAACTTCATTCTTTGCTCTTAAAATCTTCTTCTTCAGTATACAATACAATTGAATAAAAAGCCTAAGTAGAACTTAGGGGTTTTAAACCCATTTTTTCGATAAATTCATTAATGCGAATTTTATCGCCATTAGGAAGACACCAAGGACACACCGAGCCAACGGGCAAACCGCAAGAGGGAATCAGGTTTTGATCATTGAAAATCAACGGTTAACAAACACCCAAATTTAATATCCAAAATCCATCAAATTTAAGCCTTTAAAGGTTATGGGAAAATGAAATTATAGGCGGTTATTTGTTATCCATCTGCCTTCATCATGATTCTGTCCAAAGGAATACTTGGGTTTGACAGGGGTTGACCTCTTGACTAACTCACCAATATAGTATCCGTATCTACGAAAACTTTAGGGACTACAGCCTAGATCGCACATTCCAAGCTAGATGATCTCTCCCCCAACTGCCCTCAATGAACTTAAATCTAGCCATTGAAAGTGTTTGTTTCTTTATGGTATCAAGACAGATGCCAGAAAAAGTTTTTTGCTACTTTCTTCCGTTGATTTTTAGTAACATTAGGGTTTGGTTGATTTCCCAACCGCCTGATCAACAGGTGCGCTACCAGTCAAGAACCTACACTAACTTTAAGTACAGGTGAGCTTCCGGTTTGATCAGTTTATTATAGCCGCTTCTAACCTGCAATCTGTAATATTGTCGGTTTGTAGCCTAGATTCAGGCGAACCCGCCCACTATGCTACAAAACTTGGCTTACCGGGTTTCATTATAGCACGGTCGTAAACACAAATTATCACCAACCAGATATAGAAATCTTTTCGGGTCGCGTTAAAAGTGAATGGCGGTGAATGTGTAACAGTTGGAATTCTTGGCCAGTTACCTGTTCTAACATCTTAATCATTAGTTCGGGTCGTAGTTGTGTCCCATCATTCCGACAACTCCCCACATAACGCAACAATTGATCTTCCTCGGAAATCATCTCCAGTTCAAATAATTGTTCTCGTAAATTTATGATGTTCTTTTTGCCTGATTTTGTGGTTTTCTCCCATAAAATTTCTGATGTGGCTTTAACTGCATTAATCCAATTTAACCATTCGGGGATAGCGTCTATTTCTCCTATCCAATTTACGGTTAAATAATATTCTGCTTTTTCCACCGCATCCGTTAGGGAGGGTAAGTCTATGGGAACTTCTTGAATTTGATACAAAGGAATATTATCGGGTAAACCCTGGGCTAATTTTTGGCGAAATTCCTCGATATTCATGGATTCTGTTAATTCAAAATCCACAATTTCTCCGCTACTTGTTGCTCCTAATGGTAAGGCAAAAGCAATGGAAATTCGCGGATTTGGACGGTATCCTCCGGTAAACGCTAAGGGAATTGAAGCCCGACGAATCGCCCGATCAAATAATCTGAATAAATCCAAATGTCCGACTAAAGCCATATCTCCTAATTTTCCAAATCTAACTCTTAAACGTTGGACTCGTTGAGAATTAGGAATAAATTCTCCGGCAAATTGGGGAATTGGGGGAGATTTGATCACAATATTATGACCAAAATCGGTTCCACAAACTCCACAATGGGAACAACTTTCAAAGGAACAATCGGGAACGGTAGCCGCTTCTAAAGCCAGTTTTAAATCTTCCTTGAGCCAATTTTTATCAATTCCACTATCAATATGATCCCAAGGTAAGGGCTGATCTAATAATACTGCATAATCCTGTTCTTGACTATTCCCTGTTTCCTCCCCCCCTAGCCCCCCGTGCACGGGGGGTTTGGGGGGGCTGTTCCCTGTTCCCTCAATTAAATTCCATTCCCCGCTTTCCACCCGACGATATTTCCAACTCAAACCTGCTTCTTCTATAGCCTGTGTCCAAGCGCCAAAAGCTCGATCCAAACTTTCCCACCAGGAGTCCATTCCGGCGCCGAGTTCCCACGCACGACGCACCACTGGCCCTAAACGGCGATCGCCTCGACCAACAAAATCCTCCATGGCCGAGATTCTAACATCAGTAAAGTTTACCTTTACCCCTCGCATTTGTCGAAATTCTTGTTTTAATAATTTCTGTTTGCGTTGGAATTCTGTTGTGGAAACTGAATGCCATTGAAAGGGAGTATGGGGTTTAGGTGTAAAGTTAGAAATAGTTAAATTAAAGTTTAACTTTCTGCGATCTTTAGCAGAACATTCTCGTTTTAACCAAGCAACGGTTTCGGCAATTCCTAATATATCGGCATCGGTTTCTCCGGGTAAACCAATCATAAAATAGAGTTTAATTTTATCCCAACCTTGGTCAAAGGCGGTTTTAACTCCCTTTAATAATTCCTCATTAGTTAACCCTTTATTAATAATATCTCGCATTCTTTGAGTTCCCGCTTCTGGGGCAAAAGTTAACCCACTTTGTCGCGCTCCCCCTAGAATATTAGCAATATTTTCATCAAAGCGATCTACCCGTTGACTAGGTAAAGATAAACTAACATTATAATCTTTAAGACGGTTCTTAATTTCCATTCCCACCGAGGGTAAGGATAAATAATCGGAACAACTCAAAGATAATAAGGAAAATTCATTATAACCCGTTTCTTTCATCCCTTTTTCAACAGCTTGAATCACATCTTCCGGTTCCACATCTCGCGCTGGACGGGTTAACATTCCCGGTTGACAAAAACGACATCCCCTGGTACAACCCCGTCTAACTTCAATTACTAACCGATCATGAACTGTTTGCACATAAGGAACAAATTTAATCGAATAGGCGGGCATTGGTGCGGCTACCCGTCTTAAAATTTTGGCAGGAACATTAGGATGTTTGGGATGAACAGAACCATCTTCTGCCATCTGATAAAATTGGGGAACATAGATCCCTGGAATTTGGGCTAAATCTAGTAATACGGCTTTTCTATCTAAGTTCTTTTTCTTGCATTCTTCTAAAATTAATCCAATTTCTGGTAATAATTCTTCCCCATCTCCTAAAGCGATAAAATCAAAAAAATCCGAGTAGGGTTCGGGGTTAGATGTGGCCGTTTGTCCCCCGGCAAAAATTAAGGGATAATGGGGTTGATCAGAATTTTGATCATCACCCCAAACCGAATAATTTTGTCGGTCTTCCCAAGTTAGGGGAATTCCGGCTAAATCTAACATTTCTAAGATATTTGTTGCCCCTAATTCGTAGCTGAGGCTAAATCCTAAAATATCAAAATCAATTAAAAAATGACGGGACTCAACACCAAATAAAGGGGTTTTAGTCTCGCGTAATTTTTTTGCTAAGTCCGACGCTGGGAGATAGGCGCGATCGCATAATTGCCGAGGTTGAGTATTTAAGATATTATAGAGAATAACATGGCCAAGGTTTGAGACTCCGACCTCGTAAACTTCAGGATAGGTTAACGACCAACGGACGACGGCGGACTCCCAAGGTTTGCGTTTGGCGCCTAACTCCTGACCCAGATAACGGGCAGGTTGATGAATTTCTGGTGTAATTAGTTTCTCGACTGCGACATTCAAGGCAAACCTCACCCTATTAATAACGACAATATTTTAAGATTACCATTGATGTTGCCATCGTGTTGATTGTAGCAGTACCGTGTAATCAAATATTTGAGGACGAAACCTAAAAAACAATTAATTTTTTAAAATAACTTTTGGGTCAAACGTATTAAAATATACTGAAAATCTATCTCAAGGTAGATGAAATTGGGACTAAATAAATGTTACCAAAGTTCCCATATATTAAGTGATAAAGATCACTTCAAATAAAAGGATATGATCACAAATAAAAATCACTATTTATAACATAATAAAAATATGCGAGTTATCCGTACCTACTATGTCAGCAACGAATATGATTCGTAAACTGGTTGAAAAAGCTCTCTATTTTAGATGTCTGACTCCTGAAATTGAAAATGCGATTAATACAGAATTAACCCGACTGGGTTATGTTTCCGATGTCGATTATGAAGCCTTAGAATTATTAATGGAAGAAATGGATGCTGGGCGCATTCGCTTAGTTTCTAGCCATTAATAGCTTGGGATTTAAAAATTTCGAGATGCAACAATAAACAGGGTTTTGTATTCTAACGATTAGAATCAAAAATATTAGCAGAAGCTCGCCAAACCTGACCGATAAAATCTTGCAGTTGTTGGTGAGCAGAACAAGTATTGACTCGTTTAAGTCCAGGATAATTAGCCTCTGGAGACTCTAACTGTGCTAAGAAAGTAATAACTTCCGTATCCAAAGCAGCCCTAAATAAATGTGTTGGCCAAATTAAATCAGGACTTTGGCGTAAATCAGATAAAATAAAGGTTTCCGGGGTAAAACCAAAACTCGAAAAATTGTCTTCTGGATATTCAGATAATCCTTGAATTAACATCAAAGGTCTTACCCAACAGACTCCCCGAACTTCGACAACTTGAATTACTTCTGCATACAAACAACTGTTTTGATGATTTAATCCCACAATTTGACCGGGCTTAAAATTCAAGCTAGAGTCCATCATGCTTAACAGCTTATTAATTAAAAGTAGTTATAATTATAACACTTAGGGTTGATCAATTTGGTTCAGTGCTAATTGTAAATCTTGAATCAGATGTTGAGCATCTTTTTTGGCTGAACCTTGACAATAATCAGTCACAGATAAGGGAGTACCGATTTTTATTTTAACACTAGAACCTCGACAGGGAATAATCGGATTATAGCGTACAGAAATCGGGACAATCTTAATTCCTAAATGTTCCTGGCTAGTTTCCGCTTGGATGGCTAAACGTCCCAGTCCTAATTTTAGGGGGTGAACTTGGTCATCCTGAAAAATATTTCCTTCTGGAAAAATCACTAACATTTCTCCTTGGTGTAGCAATTCCACGCCATAACGAATCGTAGAAATAGTCGGATGTTTTTGATTAATTGCAAACCCACCGAGGTGACGAATAAACCACCCCTGTAGTCCTTTCATTTCATCAACCGTAACCATAAACCGCAAGTCCCGCCCGGTGACATAGCGACCTGTGGAAAAGGGAATCATAATTGCATCCCAACGGGAACGATGGGTTGGTGCTAAAATAATAGGGCCTTGTTGGGGAAGATTTTCTTGGCCGATGACTTCCAAGGATTTAAAATAAAATGGTAAAACCAGATGTCGTCCCAAGGGATAAACAATTGCAGCCAGCAAGGGAGAAACGTCAGAATTAACCTGTGTTTCTTTTGTAGATATGGACATTTTTGCAAAAGATTGATTAGATCAAAGATGAGCATAACGGTTTTCGCAGGTTGAATAAACCTCTTAACTGGATTTTAAACAGTTTAAAGGGTTTTATTGATCGTGATTAGGACAGTTTTTTTATTGTCTATTTAATTGCGTTTTTGAGCAAACCAAGATTGTAATTGTTGACGACAAGGAGATTCTAATATTCCACCTAAAACCGATAATTTATGATAAGAACAGGGACTATTGGGAAGGTTGATAACGGTACGGATAGTTCCGGTTTTGGGGTCATCGGCGCCATAAACCAGTAACCCTAAACGAGCTTGTAATATGGCTCCGGTACATAAGGGACAGGGTTCAAGGGTGACGTACAAAGTACAGGTATTTAGATGCCAATTTTTTAATAGTTTTCCTGCTTCTCGTAGGGCTAATATTTCGGCGTGGGCGGTGGGGTCACAGTCTCTTTCTTTGCGGTTTTGGGCTTGGGAAATTAGTTGATTGTTCTGATTAATAATAATAGCTCCAACGGGGACTTCTCCGGCTTCTCCAGCTTGTTGCGCTAATTCTAAAGCCCGACTCATCCAATATTGATGGGTGGAATAGTTGTTAAAAATTGGGTTTGGGGAACCAGACATCGGGGGGTTGTGTTTGTATATTGATTTTTTAATCAAGTGTATGTCCATGTTAGCCGTATAGTCATTATACGACGGCTGCGGGAATTTGTCAAGGGTAGCTCCTATCTAGTCGGCAATTTTTTTAATCAAATCAGTTTTGAGTGAGGAGAAGATAGAATGGGAAATGCTGTGGTGAAAAGTGCGATCGCTTGTATAGATGTCTACCAAAAATAATTGTCCCTTTTCTGCTGAAGAAATTGCCTCTGAAGGCATCAAACCCGAAGAATATGAAGAAATTGTCCGACGCTTAGGAAGACATCCCAACAAAGCGGAATTAGGGATGTTTGGGGTGATGTGGAGCGAACACTGTTGTTATAAAAATTCCCGCCCTCTGCTCAAACAATTTCCCACCACGGGAGAACGAATTTTAGTTGGCCCAGGAGAAAATGCCGGAGTTGTGGACTTTGGTGATGGGCTGCATATTGCCTTTAAAATCGAATCCCATAATCACCCTTCAGCTATTGAACCATTCCAAGGCGCTGCGACGGGAGTAGGGGGAATTTTAAGAGATATTTTTACGATGGGAGCGCGTCCAATTGCGGCGTTAAATTCCTTGCGGTTTGGTTCCTTAGAAGATAACCGAACTAGACAAATATTTAAAGGGGTGGTTTCTGGTATTAGTCATTATGGTAATTGTTTCGGGGTTCCAACTGTTGGGGGAGAGGTTTATTTTGATCCAGCTTATAACGGAAACCCCCTAGTTAATGCGATGGCAATTGGGTTAATGGAAACCCCAGAAATTGTCAAATCTGGTGCTTCAGGAATTGGAAATCCGGTGTTATATGTTGGTTCAACAACGGGGCGGGATGGCATGGGGGGAGCGAGTTTCGCCAGTGCCGAATTAAGTGAAGAATCGATTCAAGATCGTCCGGCGGTACAGGTGGGAGATCCGTTTTTAGAAAAGTCTTTAGTGGAAGCTTGTTTAGAAGCATTTAAAACGGGTGCGGTGGTAGCAGCCCAGGATATGGGAGCGGCAGGAATTACCTGCTCAACATCAGAAATGGCGGCAAAAGGTGGGGTAGGAATTGAGCTAGATTTAGACTTAATTCCGGTACGGGAAACGGGAATGGTTGCCTATGAATATCTATTATCGGAATCTCAAGAACGGATGTTATTTGTCGCTCAAAAAGGGCGAGAACAGGAGTTAATTGATATTTTCCATCGTTGGGGATTACAAGCGGTTGTGGCGGGAACTGTGATTGCCGAACCCATAGTTAGAATTTTATTTCAAGGGGAAATTGCGGCGGAAATTCCGGCGGATGCTTTAGCAGAAAATACGCCATTATATCCGCGAGAAATATTATCAGAACCGCCAGAATATGTTCAAATAGCTTGGCAATGGAAACCGGAAAATTTACCGGAATCTACAATATCAGGAATTAAAATTAAGGGGGAATTTCAATCTTGGAATCAAGTGTTATTGACTTTATTAGACACCCCTTCTATTGCTTCTAAACGCTGGGTTTATCGACAATATGATCATCAAGTTCAGAATAATACGGTTTTAGTTCCTGGGGGTGGGGATGCGGCGGTGATTCGGTTAAGGCCGTTGGAACCCCCCCAACCCCCCCTTACCAAGGGGGGGCTTGAAGATGAAGATCCGGCTTCCCTGCTGGATAAGGGGGGGCTTGAAGATCCGGCTTCCCCCCTTGGTAAGGGGGGACTGAGGGGGGTCTATCGTGGACTAGCCGCAACAGTAGACTGTAACTCTCGGTATGTGTATCTTGACCCCTACGAAGGAGCGAAGGCAACGGTAGCCGAAGCCGCCCGGAATTTAAGTTGTGTGGGGGCCGAACCGATTGCGGTGACGGATAACTTGAATTTTGGTAGTCCTGAAAAACCGATTGGATATTGGCAGTTGGCGGAATCTTGTCGGGGGATTTCCGATGGCTGTAAGGCGTTGAATACTCCGGTGACGGGGGGGAATGTGTCACTTTATAATGAAACCCTAGATGCAGAGGGGAACCCGGAATCAATTTATCCGACCCCGGTGGTGGGAATGGTGGGACTAATTACGGATTTAACTAAGGTTTGTGGTCAAGGTTGGCAAAGTTCGGGGGATTTAATCTATCTTTTGGGGGATGACAAAACTTTACCCACGTTAGGCGCGTCGGAATATTTGGCGGTGTTGCATAGTACGATTGCGGGTAAGCCTCCGAGGGTAGATTTTGAGTTAGAACAAAAGGTACAAACTGCCTGTCGGGAAGGTATTCGTCAAGGTTGGATTAAATCGGCCCATGATTGTGCTGAAGGGGGGTTAGCGGTGGCGCTGGCCGAATCTTGTCTGAGTGGCCAAAAAGGGGCGACGGTTAAGCTGGGTTTAGGTTCTAATCCTTCTGTCCGTTGGGATAATATTCTATTTGGAGAAGGAGGGGGACAAATTCTGGTTTCTGTGCATCCTGAATCTCAGTTGGTTTGGGAAGGGTTTTTAGAACAACAGTTAGGGAAAGAAAACGATATCTGGCAAAACTTTGGTTTTGTGGGTTCGGGATCTGAACCTTTAAGGATTTTAGCCGATGATCAGGGTTTAATTGAGGTTGATCTTGGAGAAATGGGCGATCGCTATTTTAATGCGATTGAACGCAGGGTGGATGGTCAGGATTAATTTAACCACAAAGACACAGAGAAGATTCCAGACGCGAGACTTTCTTGCGATTTCAGCTAAAAAGGGATAAGATTAAGAAAATGTTAACTTTTGAGTAGTTATACTCGCGCTATCCAGTAGCCTTAATTCATAAATCCCACTATCTGACTTTGCCAATCAGGAGCAAAACCGTAAAATGATTCCAAATGATTCCCTAGATACCCACTCTGCTCAGGTTGATCACGAACGACCTGATAAGCCGGAAGAAGCCTGTGGCGTTTTTGGGGTGTATGCTCCAGGGGAGGATGTCGCTAAACTGACTTATTTTGGTCTATATGCGCTACAACACCGAGGCCAAGAATCCGCCGGAATTGCCACCTTTGATGGCGACAAGGTGCATTTACATAAGGAGATGGGATTAGTCTCCCAGGTGTTTAATGAAAATATTTTAAATGAGTTAACTGGGAATCTGGCTGTCGGTCATACCCGCTATTCCACGACGGGATCAAGCCGTCGGGTGAATGCTCAACCGGCGGTGGTTTCAACTCGCCTGGGTTCCCTGGCTCTAGCACATAATGGTAATTTAGTCAATACGGGCGAATTGCGTGCAGAATTAACCCGGCGGGAATGTGATTTTCTGACCACCACCGATAGCGAAATGATTGCTTTAGCGATCGCTTCAGAAGTCAATAGTGGCAAAGACTGGTTAGAAGGGGCGTTAAGTGCTTTTACCCAGTGTCAGGGGGCCTATAGTTTAGTGATTGGGACACCCAAAGGAATGATGGGAGTCCGTGACCCGAATGGGATTCGACCATTAGTGATTGGAATTTTACCGACAAGTCCGCAACGGTATGTTTTGGCGTCGGAAACCTGTGGATTAGATATTATTGGGGCGGAATATCTGCGGGATGTGGAACCGGGGGAATTGGTTTGGATTACAGAAGAAGGAATGTCTTCTTTCCACTGGAGTCAGAAACCCGCCCGGAAATTATGTGTGTTTGAGATGATTTATTTTGCCCGTCCTGATAGTGTGATGTGTGGCGAAAGTCTCTATAGTTATCGTTTGGAAATCGGACGAATTTTAGCTAGAGAATCCTTTATTGATGCGGATATTGTGATCGGGGTTCCTGACTCTGGGATTCCGGCGGCGATTGGATTTTCTCAGGAGTCTGGGATTCCTTTTGCTGAGGGATTAATTAAAAACCGTTATGTGGGTCGGACGTTTATTCAACCGACTCAAAGTATGCGGGAGTCGGGGATTCGGATGAAGTTAAACCCGTTAAAGGATGTCTTGGAAGGTAAACGGGTGATTATTGTGGATGATTCGATTGTCCGAGGTACTACCAGCCGCAAAATTGTGAAGGCGCTGCGGGATGCGGGTGCTAAGGAAGTTCACATGAGAATTTCTTCTCCTCCGGTGACTCATCCTTGTTTTTATGGGATTGATACTGATAGTCAGGATCAATTGATTGCGGCAACAAAATCAGTGGAAGAAATTCGTCAACAGATTGAGGTTGATACTTTAGCTTATTTAAGTTGGGAAGGAATGTTAATCGCCACTCGGGAAGATACTAATACTTTCTGTTCGGCGTGTTTTACTGGGAATTATCCGATTGATATTCCTGAAAAGGTAAAACGATCTAAATTGATTTTGGAAAAATCGGTAACGGTTTAAATTCTGAAATATAATTTATAAACTTGCCCCCAAAAACCGGATTTTTGACCTAAGAAACCCGGTTTTTATCTTTATTTAACCACAAAGACACAAAGAATAGGATGTATAGCAAGAGGCAATAGGGAATAGGCAATCTCGCTATAGGTAAATACTTACTGTGAGCAGCTTTTAGCTTTCAAGAATGTCCTAATAGATGCGGCAACTGCTATAACCTAAGTTACAGATCACTTAATTCTGCAAATAATGTAGATAAAATTTGATTAGAAAGTAAGAAACCATCGGGATCTGTTAATTGAATAAAACCTTGATTTAAGTCCGGTTGAATGGTGTTAGAAATAGGTTGTTTTTGGGTATCTAAAAATTGAACTAATTCTTGATTTTTAAAAGGAATTAATATTGTTAATATTTTGGCTAGGGTTTCGGCTCCAAATTGTTGTGATAGATATTCTAAATTAATTCCTTCTGCTAACCGTAATCCTAACATTAATGTTTCTAATAGTTTTTCTTGGGTTGTATCGACAAATTCGGCAATATTGTATGAATAATTACCATTAACCCAGGCATAATATTCTTGTCGTTTTCGAGGTCGAGTTAAGCGATAACCCTGAAGATAACTTGCCGCCCCCATGCCAAAACCATAATAGGGTTGTTTTTTCCAGTAGACTAAATTATGTTGACATTGAAATTCGGGTTTGGCATAGTTAGAAATTTCGTAATGTTCATAGCCAGCTTGTGTTAAAAGTTGTTGAGCTAAACGATACATTTGGGCGGTGGATTCTTCCGTGGGTAGGGGAAATTCACCCGGAGTATAATATCGAGAAAAGGGTGTTTTATCTTCGACTATTAGGTCGTAAATCGAGATATGATTGGGGTTAATTTTTAATAGGGTTTTTAAGGAATATTCCCAATCTTCTAAGGTTTGTTCGGGTAGACCGGAAATTAAATCTAAACTCCAGTTTTTGATTCCAGTTTTTTCAATAATATTAATTGCTGAAAAAATATCATCAACGGTATGAGATCGCCCAGCTAATTGTAAGAGTTTATCCTGAAATCCTTGTACCCCTAAACTAATTCGATTTACCCCCAAATCCAGAAAACCTTGTAATTTTTCTTGATCGAAAGTTCCGGGGTCTACTTCCATAGAAATTTCTGCATCCGTAGCAATACCTAATTGTTGATCTACTAGATGTAAAATTTGTTCTAACTGATTAACCGATAATAAGGAAGGAGTTCCACCGCCAAAGAAAACGGTTTTTAAAGGAGAAATATTAGCAGAAACGGATTCTTGGGCAATTTCTTGACATAATACTTTTACATATTCTTGAATCATGCCAGAATTATCCCCATGTTTGCGATCGCCTACAACCGCAACGGCAAAATCACAGTAAAAACAACGGCGACGACAAAACGGAATATGTAAATAAGCGGATGTGGGTGATTCTAAAGATGGAAAACCGGGTTGAGATTGAGTGTTAGTGAGAATAGAAGAATTAGTCATATTAAGGGTTTAGGGAGATTGTGGACAATAATGGAGTCGGGATAATTAGTGCGGTCGGTTTTCCCTAGCGGTCGGATACCGATTAGGTTTCCCACTGAAGATATAATGGTACACAAACCCACGGATATCCTGAACGGGATTTCCAAACCACTCCCATCGGCTTAAAATCATGCTAGATGCAATCATTATTATTTTATTCATAATAGCTGGTGCTGGGACGGGCTTCTACGGCATCGAATTGCTTCCGAAACCCGTACTCGATCAAGTCACAAATATCGAAGGACTGCGATCGGTTACGGGTGCATTTACAGCTTTAATCGGAGGCGTAATTGGTTTAGTGGTGCAAACCACCTATCGTCGCCTAGAAGACCAAGTTCGCCAGATGCCTCTTGACGTATTAATCACCCGTGCTATCGGTTTGGTGATTGGATTATTAGTCGCTAATTTAATGTTAGCACCGTTATTTTTACTGCCTATTCCCAGGGAATTTGGGTTTATGAAACCTTTGTTTGCACTGTTATGTAGTGCCATGTTTGGGTTTACGGGCGTTAATTTAGCGGATACCCACGGACGGGCATTTTTCAGAATTATTAATCCGGGTAGTTTAGACTCAATGTTATTGGCGGAAGGAACTCTAAAACCTGCTTATACCAAAGTAATTGATACCAGTTGTATTATTGATGGTCGGATTGAAAGTTTGTTAGAAACAGGGTTTATTGAAGGTCAAATTTTAGTACCTCAGTTTATTTTACAGGAGTTACAATTAGTTGCTGATGCCGCTAATGATCAAAAACGGGTGCGAGGACGGCGAGGATTAGATATTTTGAATCGTCTACGAGAAGACTATCCCGATCAGATTTCGATTCATTCCATTGATTATGAAGAACCGCAAACAGTCGATGCCAAATTAGTCCGATTTGCTCAAGAAATCAATGGCACGCTATTAACCAATGATTACAATTTATCAAAGGTGGCAACGGTACAACAAGTTCCAGTTTTGAATATTAATGATTTGGTGCAAGCGATCCGTGCCTCCTATTTACCAGGGGATATTATTGAGTTGAAAATTAGAAAGGAAGGGAAAGAACCATCTCAGGGTATTGGTTATTTAGATGATGGTACAATGGTTGTTGTAGAAGATGGAAGTGAGTATGTCGGAGATTTGGTACGAGTAATTGTGACAAGTTCCTTGCAAACTTCCGCAGGTCGGATGATTTTTGCCCGTCCTGAACATTCTGTGATCGCTTGAATTTATAGGAATAGGGAATAGCCCCCCCAAACCCCCCGTGCACGGGGGGCTGTTTCATTCTCTAGGAAAAACTGTGTGACCTCTCCCCCAAATCCCCCGTGCACGGGGGGCTGTTCCCTAGCGCTATATTGAATTAATCACAAATTGACTAATTACTTCTGGCTGACGATTAATAATATTAGCTGGAATTGACTGGATATCTGTTTGGGTGTAAGGTTCAATTCCATAGACATTCACCTGCAATTTTTGAGTTTTTGGATCAACAATAAATTCAGTCCAGCCAAAATTATGAACTGCAAAATAAGACCCTTTAATTAACTCAGCATTCAGTTTTGTTTCATCTAAACCAATCGGATCATATCCGAATTGATTTAGTTGATTATTCAGAATATTTTGGACTAATTGATCTTTACTTGAAGCCGTATCTAACCCTGCGTAAAAATCCTTAGTATCCTGGGTAATAGTATCAATAGAACTAAAATTCATAATTTCTGACCCCCAAGTTCCAGGGATAAAGCTTTCACCTAAATTTAACTGATAACCGATGGGCCCTACAGTAATTTCAATCGCATCGGTTTTAATTTGAGGTTGATCAAAATTCAATTGATAGGTTAACTCATTAACAATAGTTCCTCCGGCACCTCCCGATACAAATACAACATTTTTAATATTATTTTGATCAATAAATTGTAATAAATCCCGACGTTCAGAGGCATATCCTTCCCAACGGTTAGCAGAATCATATAATCCTAAATTCTGAATTGGAACCGGAGAAAAAATAAATTTCCAACTCACCCCAGAGTTTTGTGCTTCTAATAAATCAATCTTTAAATCATCTAACTGTGCTTTTCCTAATAACGTCCGGTTAGGGTCAAAAGAAGATGCTAAAAATTGATTAATTTGACTATCTAAAGCCGGGTCAGGAACTTGAGGTAAAGGTGCATCTCTAAAAGAACGTGCATCTAATACAAATAACGCCCCATCACTGCCAAAAGGTTGATATCTATAAAGTTTTTCTTGATTAGTAGTACGAGGATCTCCGGTTTTTCCATAGACTTGATTTCCCACGGGATTATACTCTTTCCAGGCTTGTAAACCGATGTTAAATTGATCAGTATTATTAATAAATTGTCCGTCAGTTCCAAAAAATAACTGTTGAGGAGATAAAGCGGGAATTTCTCCCCCCGCAAAACCCGTAATTAAATTTTGATCATTCCAAGTGCTATATATTGTTGTTGCAGCTTGTAAATTTGCCCAAGGATTAAGTTCTAAACGGGGGGAAACAATCTCATTATATTTAGTTCTAAAATCTAGGGGAGTAACCGCTTGTTCAACGCCGGGTAAATCGGGGGAAATCGTATCAGCAGAAATGGTATTTCCCAATCCCACAAAAAAGTCTAAATTGCGTTCAGGAACATTATTAACCGACATATAGGGCATTAATTCCCCTTGTCCGTCGGCGGTGGCTCCAAATCTTAATCCCTGTTGGGTTCCAATAGCTGCTGGAGTGCGAAAACTTCCTACTGATGATGTTCCTTCTGCATTGGTAAACCGATAAAAATATTGAGTATTTGGAGTTAAATTATTAGCTGTTAACTTAACAGGTTCGGTAATATCTGTGACGGTAGTATAAAGGATTCCCAAAGGATTAATAAAACTAAGATTATTCCCATATTCCAGACTAACAGTTCCCGCCGCCGAACTACGGGTTAAAAATACCGTGGAATTGGGGGTTGTATCTCCGGTGGCGACTCGATTAGGTAAACTAGAACCTTGGGGTTGAATAAAGGGGGTAAATTGACGATTTTCGGCGGCTCCAATGTTAATATAATGTTCAATTCCGGTGAGTTCATCCCGGGCAACGGCAATGGCAACATCGGGATTTTTAGCTAAATAATAGTTAGAATTATAAAAGGGTGTGGGACTGCGATCTTCAAATTGTCCAAAGTTAACAAAATGCTCAATTCCGGTAATATTTCCCTGGGCAACGATGGCCGCAAGAGCCGGATTTTCGGTTAAATAATAGGTACTATCAAATAAAACACTGGGGCTGCGATTTTCCAACTGTCCCAGGTTAATATAATGTTGAAAACCACTGGCAAAAACTCCACTCTTAATCAATTGGGCAACGTCAGGATTTGTAGCTAAATAATAGGATTCATCATAGAGGGGACTGGGTTGGCGAACCTGAAATTGACCGGACTCAATAAAGTGTTGAAATCCATTAGCAATAATTCCACTAGCAACCGCCACCGCCACATCGGGGTTTTGTGCTAAATAAAAGGATTCATTAAATAAGCCATTGGCTGATAACATAAATACAATTTAATAGGGGACTTCCGATACTGGGTTGGGTTTGAAGACCAAACCCCTACAATAAAATATTACAACCTTGGGACGGATTTTTTGTTAATTTCCTAAAATATTGTGGTTAGTTTAATATTTAGAATCTAATATTACCTCCCAAAAAATAATCAAACTTTAGTCGGTTAAAATTGACTAAAGTTTGAGTTTTGAGCCTTCATTTTAATTCAAGGCTGTTGATTAATGATCAATTGATTTGAGATGGTTCGTGCGCCGTACTTAAACACCCTACAATTAACGATTATAACCCCCATTAGGATAGGGTTGATTGTTACGATTATAACGATCATAGCGATCGCTGCCATTATAATTCCCGTTATTGTTACCCCGTTGCCAAGTCGCATACTCCCGATCTAAATTTTGATCCAAATTAATATGAGCATCTCGAATCATTTGGGCTTTTTGGGCTGCGGATAAATTGCGATATTGAGGTTGATTCATATCTTGCCGCATTTGTTGTTCTAACTGTGCATGACGTTGTTGACGATATTGATCAAAGGATTGTTGACTATTGGGATTGTTAGGATTGTTGTTATTATAATTCCCGTTATTGTTACCCCGTTGCCAATTCGCATACTCCCGATCTAAATTTTGATCCAAATTAATATGAGCATCTCGAATCATTTGGGCTTTTTGGGCTGCGGATAAATTGCGATATTGAGGTTGATTCATATCTTGCCGCATTTGTTGTTCTAACTGTGCATGACGCTGTTGACGATATTGATCAAAGGATTGTTGATTATTGGGATTGTTGTTATTATAATTCCCGTTATTGTTGTAACGGCCATTATTATTATTATTAGATTGCTGTTTTTTCCAGGTTTCATATTCCCGGTCTAAACTTTGATCTAAAGTTTTATGAGCATCCCGAATCATTTGGACTTTTTGGGCTGGGGACAAATTATTATATTGAGGTTTTTTCACCTCCTCCCGCATTTGTTGTTCTAACTGTGCGTGACGCTGTTGACGATATTGGTCAAAATTATTTTGAGCCAGAATTAAATCTTGAGAGGGTTGTCTTGATAAGTCTGTATTAGTCCGGTTATTGAGCATCACAGCATGGGCTGGGAGCATTGAACTGGCTAATAATATTAATGTTGCTAAGGTTAATGTGGTTTTCATGGGTTAACTCAACTTAATAAAATTTTGAATCCCTTTATTTATTTTAGGCTAACATTTTTTTAGGGATTCTGCATCATCCCAAAAGATGATTTTAAAGGTCTTGATCAGACTTTTTAAGTTCTTTAGGGTAGATGGGAGTTAGTCGTTTCTCTAATTCCTGACTTACTCTAATAGTCGATAAAAATTATCAAAGGTTCCCTAGATGACTGTCAACTCTTGAACTGATAACTGATGACTGATGACTGATAACTGATAACTGTACTGCACAGGCTTTTAATTCCGGTTGGCGGGAGTCAGGACAGGCGTGGGGATGGGTTAAATTATTGGCTTCTGCATCTGCGGCCCACAACGCCCCCCAGTGCATCGGGACAAAGACGGTTCCAGGGGCAATAAAGGCAGTGACTTTAGCGGGAAATTGACAACTTCCCCGTCGAGAACAGACTTGCACAATATCGCCATTTTCAATCCCCAAATTAGCTGCATCTTTGGGATGAATTTCTATAAATGGGTCGGGGTGCATTTGTTGGGTTTTTGCCGTTCTCCCGGTGCGGGTGAGGGTGTGCCAATGCCCATATAAACGCCCCGTTGTCAACACATAGGGATAATCGGGATCACTGGGTTCAGCTAACCCCTTGGAATGGTAAGGGCCAAAAATCGCCCGACCGTCGGGGGTGGCAAAATAATTATTGGTGTAGAGGCGTTTGGAGGAAATACGAGAGTCAACTTCTCCTTCTGGACAGGGCCATTGGGTCGGCCCCTGTTGTTGCAAACGGTCATGGCTTAACCCTGACATATCACAGGGACGCCCTTGAGTAAGCTGCACAAATTCAGCATAGACATCCGCCGAGGTTTGGAAAGCAAATTCTTCCTTAAACCCTAAACGCCTACCGACATCAGCAAAAATCTCCCAGTCATGTCGGGCTTCTCCCAAAGGGATATCAAACCCCGGACAGTAGGTTACACGCCTTTCGGAGTTGGTCATCACCCCGGTTTTTTCACTCCATTGGGTAGCGGGGAGTAAAATATGGGCGTAGGGGGCGGTTTCCGTGGGATAGTAGGCTTCTTGATAGACAGTGAAGGGGGATTTTAATAGGGCGGCTTTGGTGCGTTTCAGGTCAGGCATACTCACGGCCGGATTGGTGGCGACGATCCAGAGAAACTGCACCTGATTCTGTTCTAAACCGATAATCATATCCCAAACGGTGCGTCCGGTATGGGGGGAAATGCGACCTGGGGGAATACCCCAAAACTGTTCAACTTGAGCCCGATGTTGGGGGTTAGTTACCGATCGATAGCCGGGTAATAGATGGGCCAGTCCTCCGGCTTCCCGTCCGCCCATGGCGTTGGGTTGTCCGGTGAGGGAAAACGGGCCAGAACCGGGTTTACCAATTTGACCGGTCATTAGGTGTAAATTAATTAGCGATCGCACTTTTGCCGTACCCTCGGAGGATTGATTTAATCCCATTGACCACATAGATAAAATCCGTTTAGATTCTTGCCAATAACGGGCAGCGGTTTCTAAGGCTTCGATAGTAATTCCAGAGGTTTCGGCAACTTTTTCGGGAGGATAAGATTGTAAAAGTTGAGCATATTCTTTAAAATTGCGGGTACATTCTTCCACAAATAGGGTATCAATATTTCCCGATTTTAATAATAAATAACCAATACCATTAAATAGGTCAATATCAGTTCCGGGGCGAATCGGTAAATGCAGGTCGGCAACTGCTGCGGTTTGGGTGCATCGAGGATCAGCAACAATTAGTTTAACGTGGGGATTTTTTTTATGATATTTGGCTAAACGATTAAATATAATTGGATGACATTCGGCGGCATTACTACCTACAATAAAAGCACAATCAGTTAATTCTAAATCATCATAACAACAGGGCGGCCCATCAGCCCCCAAGCTCTGAACATAACCTGAAACGGCAGATGACATACATAAACGAGAATTGGCATCAAAATTATTGGTTCCTAAACAACCTTTAAATAGTTTTTGTGCCACATAATAATCTTCGGTAACACACTGACCGGAACCGTACATACATAGGGCATCGGAACCATATTCATGACTAACGGTTTTGATCCGATCCACGATCAAAGTTAGAGCTTCCTCCCAACTCCCCTGGCGGAAGGGTTGATCTAGGGTTTCTCGAATCATTGGGTATAAAAGGCGATCGCGATGAATTGATTCGGTGACGGTGGCTCCTTTAACACAGACCATTCCCAAACTAGAAGGATGTTGGCGATCGCCTCTCACCTTCCAAACTGGGTTTTCCTGTTCATTTCGTTTAATATCTTGATCGGCTGTTGCTGTGGATAGAATTTCTAAACCACAACCGACACCACAAAAAGGGCAAAGGGTTTTAATTGATTTCATTGTTTTATAAAATAGTTGTTGGGCTAGTTGTTGGGCTTCAGCCCTTCATCTTTTGGGGCTTCAGCCCAGGAATATTGAGGGCTAAAGCCCAACAACGAATTCCAAAATTTATTTAATATAAAAATTGTTAACTCAGAGTGAGAAATTGGGATAATAATTAACTCCCAATTCCTCTTAAAATATTCCCTAGGGAACAGGTTTTAGATCCAAGGTTCCTACGGGAGTGAATGTCACCTCAAATTGCGTATAGGGAGTTTGGGTCACATCCGATTTCACTAACTTAGGCAGAGGGGTATTGTTCAGATTTTGAGTTGCATCGGCAGATTTAGCCTCATAACTCAAAATTTCCCCCGTTTGACTCACCTTAACTAAATAAACAGAAACTGCGGTCACGGGAGTGCTTGTCCAAGCCTCATTGATGTTAGCAAAAACCTCTTGATTCAACTTTTCTAAATCCGCCGCACTAGGAGTGGCTGTAGTGCTGCTACTGGGGGATGTTGCCATAGGAGAAGGCGAAGGCGAAGACGTTGTTGTTGGTGTTGTAGCCGGAGATCCGGTAGCAACAGGAGAAGGAGATGCCGTAGCCTCGGCTAAACTCCCTGGGGTTGGGGACGCCGTAGCAATGGGTGAGGGAGAAACCGTTGGAGATACATTTGTGGTAGGTGCGATCGCCGTTGTTGAACTGGGAGAGGGGGTTGTTGTTATTATTGTTGTGGTAGATGCAACGCTATTAGTGGGACTAGGGGAAGTCGTTGCCACCGGGTTAGGAGAAGCCACTGGGACAGACTCAGGGGATGGAGAAATACTAACGGAGGGAACTGTACCTGGGGATAAAGTCGCCGTGGGACTAGGCGATAAAGTCGGAGAGGGTGTTGTGATCGGAGTCGCGGTTTCCACAATCACAGGGGTTGACGTCTCCATTGTCGTTGAGGAAGATTCTGGGGTTTCTGCCTCTTTATTGGGGGTAGTAGGCGCAGAGGAGTTAAAAACTAATGATCCGACTAAGGTGGCGAGAATGACTCCCCATAGGGCAAATAACACTCCGGTTTTCGCCGATGGAGACATTTCTTCCGAGATCGTGGCGGAACTTTCTTCCTGGATTAATTCAGGTTCAGAAGGTTTAGCATAAGGATTTTCATTAGGGTTAGGATTATCGGGTTGCATATTCAGCACCTCTGTTGCTATAGGACTAGAACTGGGTGATATTGTAGTGCTTTGTGCCGATTCCATGTCAGATGTTGTATCTTCAGTTGTGTCTTGATCTTCTTCATGGTGGGCAAAGCGCCGGAATAGAAAATCGAGGGCATAGTTGCGTAATTCGTAGTATCGAGGATCTTCGGTGATTTTGGCGCGGTTACGGGGACGGGAGAAAGGAATATCTAGTACCTCCCCGATTTGAGCCGCTGGGCCATTGGTCATCATCACCAGACGATCGGCTAAAAATAAGGCTTCATCGATATCATGGGTAATCATCAGAACCGTAATTCGATGATCTTGCCAAATACTTAGTAGTTCTTCCTGAAGTTCTTCCCGGGTGATGGGGTCTAAGGCGCCAAAGGGTTCGTCCAAAATCAACATTTGGGGACGGGTAGCTAAAGCTCTAGCGATGGAAACCCGTTGTTTCATACCTCCTGAGAGTTGGGCGGGTTTTTTATTCGCTGCTTCCGATAACCCGACTAACTCTAAATTTTCCTGAACAATGGTTTTATGTTCGGCGGCGGATTTGTCAGGATATACTGACTCAACTCCTAACTGAATATTTTCTTTTGCGGTTAACCAGGGTAGGAGGGAATAGTTTTGAAATACTACCATCCGTTCTGGCCCAGGTTCGGTGATAGTTTTTCCCTGAACTGATACGACCCCAGTGGTGGGTTGATTAAACCCCGCCACCATATTTAATAGGGTAGATTTTCCACAACCAGAGTGACCAATAATGCAGATAAATTCGCCTTCTTGCACCTCAAGATTGACGTTTTCAAGTACAACATATTCACCTTTTGCTGTGTTATAGACTTTAGAAACTTGATCAATTACCAAAAAAGCATCGGATTTTGAAAATGGCATTGGTTTAGAAGAAATACTATCTAAAATTTGCATATTTTTTTAGACTAAACAATGGTTGACGATTAGACTGTTTTAGGCTGCTATGGGATCTAGGATAATTTCTTCAATCCGAATTTCTTGTTTAATCTTGAGATTTTTGAGATATTTAATCGGATCGTTAGGATTAAAAATAGTGCCATCAAGTAGCTTAACGCTTTGGCGATCGCGTCCTGTATCGGACAATCCTAATTCCCGGGCTGCTTGGCCATAAACATCAGTTCTTAATACCCTTTCTAGGATAGAAACCCAGTTTTTCGGGAAGGGTGTAATCCCCCAACGAGCCATTTCTGCCATGATCCAGAGAAATTCTGTAGCATCGGGGTAATTAGTTTTATCCACATAAAACTGATTGTAATTTATCAATAATTCGGCTGGTTGACCATTGCCCCGATCAACGGGGTCAATAAATCCTAAACGGGTATATTCTGGAGCCGATCCGATATATTCATCCCGACATAAGATCTCTAAAATTTCTTCTCGATTTCGCCGATCATCGCAATAGTCACAGGCATCAATTAAGGATTTTACTAGAGCAACATGGGTTTTAGGATAGCGATTTGCCCACTCCTCTTTCACCCCTAAAACTTTCTCCGTGTGTCCATTCGGGAAAATATCAAAACTATTAGCAATAACAAATCCTAACCCCTCATGAACAGATCGGGCATTCCAAGGCCCCCCCACACAATACCCATCAATATTTCCGGCTTTTAAATTGGCTTGCATTTGGGGCGGTGGAATCACCGTTAAATTAACATCTTGATCGGGATTAATACCCCCGGATGCTAACCAATAACGCAACATTAAATTGTGCATCGAACTGGGGTGAACCATACCCAAAGTATGCACTTTGTCAAGGTTATTTTCGATATAAATTTTAAAATCTTCTAGGGTTTTTACCCCATGTTCATATAAATTTTTACTCAGGGTAATCCCATTCCCATTTCGAGAGAGAGTCATGGCCGTAACAATCGGAATGGGTAGATTGTTTCCAAAGCCCAAGGTCATCGCTATGGGCATTCCTGCCACCATTTGCGCCGCGTCTAAACGACCTTCTACTACGCCTTGACCTAACAGTTTCCAACTGGTTTCTCGACTGAGGGTAACTTCGCTTAATCCATATTCCTCAAAGATCCCTTTTTCCTTAGCAATAATTAGGGGGGCGCAGTCTGTTAGGGGAATAAAACCCAGGTCTAAATTGACTTTTTCTAAGCCATTTTTAGCAATAACCATAGGTGCTTTTTTGGTAACTGATTTTTTGGCTTTTTTCTGTTGATTGAGAAAATAAACAACTTCATTCCGCAAGGCATAATAGCTGGGATGATTTACCACTTCCATCCGTTGACGGGGACGGGGAATATTCACGTCTAAAATTTGCCCAATATGAGCTTCTGGGCCGTTAGTTAACATTACAATCCGATCGGATAATAATAAGGCTTCATCGACATCGTGGGTCACCATGACGGCGCTGACTTGGTTGGCTTCACAGATTTTCATTAACTGCTCTTGTAACCCACCTCTAGTTAAAGCATCTAAGGCTCCAAAGGGTTCATCTAGGAGTAATAATTGGGGTCGAATGGATAGGGCACGAGCGATCGCGACTCGTTGTTTCATCCCCCCCGAAATTTCCCCCGGTCGTTTATCCGCAGCCTGTCTTAAACCGACTAATTTAAGATGTTTTTCAACAATTTCTTTTCGTTCAGTTTTAGGAAGTTTACGATACACTTCATCAACCGCTAAGGCAATATTTTCCCTAACGGTTAACCACGGTAATAGGGAATAATTTTGAAATACCACCATTCGATCTGGCCCAGGTTCTCGAACTTCTCGCCCTTCTAAAATAATCCCTCCTTCTGAGGCTTGATCTAACCCCGCAATAATATTTAATAGGGTAGATTTTCCACAGCCAGAGTGTCCAAGTAAGGTAATAAATTCCCCTTTATCAATTTTGAGTTCGATATTTTTTAGGGCAATATATTGTTCTCCATTGGGAAGATTAAAAACGCGATTGACGTGATCAACTTGTACGAATACAGACATAATTAAAGATTAGATTAGTTAAGGGTTAACAAGTATAGTTTCGGGTTTATTTCTGGTCGGCGGGAACCACTTTAGAAGCAATAAAACCAATGGTTCTATCTAGGATTAAACCGACGACTCCGACATAAATTAAAGCCACGATAATTGCACTCATTCGAGAACTATTATAGGCATCCCAAATAAAGAATCCAATCCCAACTCCACCGACTAACATTTCCGCCGCAATAATCGCTAACCAAGATAGACCAATCCCAATTCTTAATCCGGTGAAAATATAGGGAACTGCGGAGGGAAATAATACTTTAAAGAAGTATTTATGTTTGGGTAAACGTAAGACTCTAGCCACGTTTTTATAGTCTTGAGGAATTTGTTGTACCCCAACGGTGGTATTAATAATAATCGGCCAAATTGCCGTAATAAAAATCACAAAAATAGCCGCAGGATTCGATTGTTGTAAGGCAGCTAAAGCAATAGGTAACCAAGCTAAAGGCGGAATTGTTCTGAGAATTTGAAATAGGGGATCTAAGGCATCATACATAAAGCTATTACTCCCCACTAAAATCCCTAGGGAAATTCCCACGACCACCGATAAGCTAAAGCCAACCGCCACCCGTTGTAAACTGGCGATGACTTGCCAACCTAACCCTTTATCTGTGCCCCCATTATCGAAAAATGGGTTAATAATTAAATTCCAAGATTCTTTAACTGTTGTAATGGGAGAAGGTAAATTAGGATTTTCTCCTGAACATAATAGTTGCCAAATTGCCAGAAAAATAAAGACCCCAATCAAAGGACGAATAATTTGATTACGATTTTTATTAAACCAATTGAAAACAAAATTCAAAGGATTATTACTATTAGAAGTGGTTTTAGTGCCAGTAGTCATGATGATTATAAATTAGTTAGTTTTTTTCTCTTGCAGCCCCCCTTTACCAAGCAGGGGTTAGGGGGGATCATTGTTTATTAATATTATCTGTAGGAATTGTTAGACCTTGAATAACCCGCCGCTACAGAAAATATGGGAAAATTAGACCTTTTTGATCGCTAAACTATTGAGATAGGCTTTAGGATCTTCGGGGTTAAATTGTACGCCATCAAAGAAGGTTTCAATGCCACGAGAAGGAGTAGCAGGAATTTCGGCTGCGGGAACATTTAAAGACTTCGCCGCTTCCCGCCATAAATCTTCGCGGTTGACCTTATCAACGGTGGCTTTAATATCTAAATCGGCTGGTAAATATCCCCAGCGAATATCTTCGGTTAGGAACCAACTATCATGGCTCTTATAGGGATAAGAGGCATTATCTCTCCAGAATTTCATGGCGATGGGACTGGCGGTGATCACCCGACCATCCCCAAAATCAATATTTCCCCTAGATCGCTCAATAATATCTTCAAAAGGCACTTTAAACCATTTATCTTGGGAAACAATTTTACACATTTCCTCAATATTTTCCGGTTTATCACACCATTGTTGCGCTTCTAATACAGCCATAGTTAAAGCTTTAGCGGCTTTGGGGTTTTTATCAACCCAATCTGCCCGCATGGTAAAGGCTTTTTCGGGGTGATCTTTCCATAATTCTCCGGTAATTAATGCGGTATATCCTGCTTTTTGATTAACCAATTGGGCATTCCAAGGTTCACCAACACAGAAACCTTCCATATTTCCGACTTTCATATTTGCTACCATTTGGGGAGGTGGCACCGGAATAATGGAAATATCAGTATCTGGAACAGTCCCCCCGGATGCTAACCAATACCGCATCCATAAATCGTGAGTTCCTCCGGGGAATGTAATGGCAGCTTTGAGTTCTTTTCCTGCATTTTTAGCGGTTAATAAAATATCTTTGAATTTGGCACTATCATTAACGGTAATTTTAGCATCCAGATATTCTTTACCTAAAGAAATTGCCTGACCATTAGTATTTAATCGGGCTAAAAGATACATCGGAACGGGTTGTTTGGTAATAGTTCCTAATGTCATTAAATAGGGCATGGGGGATAAAATATGCGCCCCATCAATTCCGCCTCCACCGGAACCTAATTCTAGGTTATCCCGTGTTACTGGCCAAGAGGCTTGTTTAAGCACCTTAACATCCGACATTCCATACTTAGCAAATAAGCCTTTTTCTAAGGCAATAATTAGGGGGGCGGAGTCGGTTAAGGCAATAAATCCTAATGTTGCTGTTGCTATTTCTGGAGCATCCGCCGGATTAATATTAACCGCCGGGGCTGGACTAGAGGTTGTAGTGGTGGTTGTGGAAGGATTGTTATTAGCAGCACAACCATGAATGATGAGAGTTCCGGCCGCTGTTGCACCGGCTGTAAACAGGAATTTCCGTCGTGAAAGTTTACTCATGTTATGTGTTTTGATTCCGTATTAGTAGGGTGTTGATGTGGATTTTGAAATTGATTATTCTTTGACTCTGGCGCCAAATTGTTCCACTAAAATTTGTCGCAAAACGGGTTTGAGATCCTCACAGGGAATGGATTTTTGTACACATTCACCTAGTTGGGCATCTTTACCGACTTTTCCGCCCATATAAAGGTTTACTCCTTCAACGGTTTTGCCCTCTTTACGGGCTTTTGTTCCCATTAATCCAATATCAGCTACTTGGGGTTGTCCGCAGGAATTAGGGCAGCCTGTCCAGTGAATTCTGACGGTTTTTTCGACGGTTAATTCCGCTTCTAATTCCTTAACTAATTCGACAGCCCGATTTTTAGTTTCTACTAAAGCAAAGTTACAGAATTGTGATCCGGTACAGGAAACTAATCCTCGACTTAAGGCGGAGGGATTAACGGAGAATTTTTCTAAAATCGGTTCGGTTAAAAACGCCTCTAACCGACTATCAGAAATATTGGGAATAATCACATTCTGTTCAACGGTTAAGCGGATTTCTCCACTACCATAAACTTCAGCAATGCGGGATAATTCTAACATTTCGTTAGCATATAAACGTCCAACGGGAACATTTAATCCTACATAGTTTAATCCGGGTTGTTTTTGTTTATAAATTCCCAAATGATCCCGTTTTTCCCAAAGAATTTCATCTTTTTCGGCTTCTAATTCTAAAGCATAACCGATTTGTTTTTCAACTTCAGAACGAAACTTCTCAATTCCCCATTCATCAATTAACCACATTAACCGAGTTTTTTGGCGAACTCCCCTGGGCCCATTGTCTCGAAAGACTTCTAAAATTCCTCGACAAAGACCGACAACTTGTTCGGGTTTTACCCAAACATTTAGGGGAATAGCGGCTTCACAACGGGTGGCAGAAAAGAATCCTCCAACTATGACATTGAAGCCAAAAGTTTCCTGTTTAAATGCGGGAATAAAGGCAATATCATTAATTTCGGCGTGAATTGAATTATCTCGACAGCCTGCGATCGCAATATTGAATTTTCGAGGTAAATTACTAAACTCAGGATTCCCTTTTCCTTCGTTGGTAATCATGTCTTGAACCTGTTGCACTAACTCCCTGGTATCATAGAGTTCATCGGCATCTAATCCAGCAACGGGTGAACCCGTAATATTACGGACGTTATCCATTCCCGACTGAATGCTCGTTAGTCCAACCCTTTCAAACCTCTGAAAAATATCGCTGAGATCCTCAATTCTAATTCCCCTTAACTGAAGGTTCTGTCTTGTGGTAATATCAGCACTACCGTCATCACCGTAGCGTTGCACGATTTCGCCCAAAACCCGCATCTGCTCACTGGTGATCACCCCATTTGGTAAACGCAACCGCATCATAAATTTCCCCGGAGTCACCGGACGGAAAAACACCCCTAGCCATTTCAGGCGGTGGTCTCGGTCGGTTTCGTCCATAGCTTCCCAGCCTAGTTGGGCGAAGGTTTCTAGTTCATCTTTAACCGCTAAACCGTCTTTTTCGGCTTTGAGTTTTTCAAATTTGTTTGTGGCTGTTTTTTGCGGGACTGTGCTGGTCATAGCGGATTCCTCGGTGTTGCTATGTCTCGAATTTGGATCAAATTTGGCCAAACATTAACGGGTCTGTCATCTAAAATCAGAGTATTGACCTTTTGTGTTTGAACTGGGAGGTTTTTGGCCTCAACCCAAAGGTTAAGCAATGTGACTAAGTTAGACCCCTATACCCGATGCAATCGTAGCTAATGTTACAAAACTTAAAGTTTTATGAAGATTTAGCATTGATACGATACATTTTTTGCATATAGCAATCCTATTCCCTATTCCCTAGCTCTATGATTCCAAATACTGCTTGTTACTGGCTGAAAAATGTTCGTGTCCCGGTTTGTGTACTCACCGATGTTGATAGGGCGATCGCAAATTCAGCTAATATGGAGGGTATGGCTTTAGTTGATATTAAAATTGTCTCAGAAATTATTAATCAGATTGTTGTTACTGGATCTGTTGAGTTAGAAAATATCCCAACGGTGGATTTACATGGGAAACAAATTTGGCCCTGTTTTGTGGATGTTCATACTCATTTAGATAAGGGTCATATTTGGGAGCGATCGCCAAATATTAAAGGAACCTTTGCAGATGCCTTAACCGCTATATTTAAAGATGAAGAAACCTGGACTACCGAAGATATTTACCGACGAATGGAATTTGGTTTAAAGTGTAGTTATATCCATGGAACTAAAGCCATTAGAACCCATTTAGATTCGGCGGGAAGATTGATAGATATAAACTGGGATGTTTTTAACACATTAAGAAAAGCATGGGAAGATCGCTTAATTTTGCAAGGTGTTTCCTTAGCCACTTTAGACTATTATTTAACGATAGAAGGGGAAAAATTAGTTAATAAAGTAGCAGATTCAGGCGGAATTTTAGGTGGTTTTGCCTATATTAATCCTGATTTAGAGCAACAAATTGAGCGAATTTTTGCCATTGCTAAAGATCGGAATTTGAACTTAGATTTTCATGTTGATGAAACAGGAGAAGCGGAATCTGTTTGTTTATATAAAATTGCGGAAGCAGCTTTAAAATATCAATTTGAAGGTAAAATTATTTGCGGACATTGTTGTAGTTTAGCCGTACAACCGCAGGATATTGTTCAAAAAATCCTAGAATTGGTGAAAGCCGCGAATATTGGAATTGTCAGTTTACCGATGTGTAATCTCTATTTACAAGATCGTCAATATCATCCCTCTGAACTTCCAAAAACCCCCCGTTGGCGGGGAACAACCTTAGTCCATGAATTGAAACAAGCGGGGATTTCCGTGGCTTTTGCTAGTGATAATTGTCGTGATCCGTTTTATGGTTTTGGTGACCATGATGAGTTAGAAGTATTTAAAATGGCGGTGAGAATTTGTCATTTAGATCGACCGTTTCAAGATTGGTTATCGAGTGTCACCAAAACCCCGGCGGATTTTATGGGTTTAGTCGATACAGGACGCATTGGTGTGGGAATGGTTGCGGATTTTATTATTTTTCAAGGACGTTATTTGAGTGAAATATTATCTCGGTGTCAAAGCGATCGGATTGTGATTAGAAATGGTAAAATATTAGAAGAAAAATTACCCGATTATTCAGAATTAGATCCGCTTATTTTTGATAACTTTTGATTACAGCCCAGATACGATCCCCCTAAATCCCCATTAAAAAGGGGGACTTTGAAGTCTTGTTCCTCCCTTTTTTTAAGGGGGTTAGGGGGGGATCAACAATTTTTGTATTAGGCTAACTGTTGATTTTTTAAATAATCAAAAACGCTTTTATCCCCAATATCCCCTGGAATTCCTTGGAATATTTTCCGACCTGCAAAAATGATAAATTGAATCGCCCAAAATGCCAGTAAAATTTTTTGAGCATCAACTGACCACAAACCAGCCATAAATCCTAATAACAAAATCGGAACCAAAGGAGTTAGGAGTTTCGTTTCCACCCGATTAAAACAGAAGGCTTCTTTAAAATAAATTCCTGTTAACGCCACAAAGGTAAATCCCACTCCAAATAAGCTATAAGGATTGTGATAAATTGTTAATGCTAAGGGTTCTGCATCGACCACAGCGAAAACTACCGAAGCAATTCCACCAATTAACCAAAACAGTTCTAGGAGTTGATGTAACTGAATTAAATAGATATGAATTGTGAATAAACTCACTCCTAAACCTAACCAAAAACAGAAGTAGATGGGGGTTAATGCTTGTAGAACCCCGGGGGTATTGAGTTGGAATAAAACTAATCCGGTGGCGACGGTGAAGCACAGGGCTGCTATAATTATGCCCGTGCGGTAAATAATCACACTTTGGCGATCGTGATCGTTAATTGTATAATTGCCAAACTGTCCTTGATAAATAACGGGTATAGAGTCCTGCTGTGTTTGTACCATAATTTTTTCCCCTTGAGAATATCAAAAATACCTGTGGCACGATATACTAAATTCTACTCCCTTCCCCATAGAAAAATCTTAAGGCTGAAAGTAGGTAGATGTGTAAACTAATCACGTCTCTATCACTATAAACCTTAAACCAGATTAATTAAAATCATCTAGGGTTGAGACGAAGAACTACTGTGCTTGGTGTAACAGAATGTCTAAACTATATCAAAACAAAAACAAAAACAAATTACAGCCACCTGGAGATGATTTGAAACCTATTCAAATTGATGAAACGATTGTATCCGGTTTAGTGAATAAGCGACGAAATAGTCTGGACTCCTCCGATCCCAGAATGATACTGAAAAGTATGATTGAACAGATGGAGTCATTGGGATTAATTAATAAAGATTTTTTTGATGTTGAAGATGACGATGACGATGACGATGAAACCTTTGATGTTGAACAATTTGAAGGAAAAATCAAGAAAATTTTAGGTAATAGCCGGATCAAGGTTAATCAAAAAACTTTAAATAAATATTTTAAGTATTTGAAAGAAAATCTTGAATTACCTTGTTATTTGGGTGGGTCAGAAGAATTTTTATGGGAAGAAGAATATCTTTATGGCCCAGGAAAAACCAAAGAGTATGAGAAATTAAAAAAAACTAATCCCTCTTACACCGATGTTTTTGTATTAGAAAATTTTCAGCCTAAATTTGATGAAACGGATGGGATTATGGTAGATGTTAAACGGGTGAGTGATCAACGAGAATTTACCCTTTCTTTAGCGGAATTAGAACCATCAGATGAAGATTCTCCAAACTATATTTTGCTAGAAGATTATTCAATCTGGTTTATAAATTATTCATAAGTCGTTATGTTTAAATCCCGTAGAGACGTGAAATTTCACGTCTCTACATTTTTTGATTTCCAAAAAAATATTAAGCGTAAACTCGGTTAGCTTTAACCGTTGCTAAGGCTTCGACTAAACTCCGAACTACCGCCAGCATCGCCACTTCGTTATCGAGGCGGTTAATAGCTGAACCCACACCAACGCCCGCAGCACCAGCCGCAATCGCCATCGGAGCAGTAATATTAGAAATACCCGAAGCGCATAACACCGGGACGGACACGGCGCGAGAAATTTCCGAGGCTGCTGCTAAGGTCGGGGCTGCTTTTTCAATTAGTCCCAATGTCCCGCCATGAATTGGGGAAGAACTGGTACCGCCTTCGGTTTGGATGATATCTGCACCCGCTTTGACGAGTTCCAGGGCGAGTTCAACCTGTTGGTCGAGTTCGAGGATATGGGGAACGGTGACAGATAGGGTAATATGGGGCAGTAAAGCCCGGGTTTCGTGGGTTAGTTGCAGCACTTCCGCCGCCTCAAAACGCCGTCCTTGAGTGTAAAAAGCGTCGAAGTTGCCAATTTCAATCAGGTCTGCACCTGCGTCTACGCAAGTTACAAATTTTTCGGGTTCAACCGCAGAAACACAGATGGGAAGATGGGTTAATTGACGCACGATTTCGACTAAATTAGGGTCAGCGCCAATATCCACAAAAGTTGCGCCGCCTTTGGTTGCGGCTTTGACCACAGAAGCGACCCGTCCGACGTTGAAATTGGTTAAACCGCTAATTACTTTTAGGGCGTTACCTTGGTTGAATGCTCGTTGTAAGGATGAATTCATCATAATTTGATTATTGACGTAGTGAGCCCTTCAGGGCTCTATCTATCTTAGGTAAAAAACATTATGCCACAATTGATAACATTCCGGTGATCGTAAGCATAAAAATTATTTGTTATCTGCAATTATAGCATTTTTATTTGAGTTTGGTGTGCAATTATATAAATTAAAGTAGTGCGAGCGTCCTCGCTCGCTGGTTATAAAAATCAAACCTATTATTATAAAAATCAAACCTATTATAGCAATCCTAAATCAGTTGTAATATTTCCATCTATCTCGACCCCTCCCAACCCTCCCCTTAGTAAGGGGAGGGCTAGGGTGGGGTTCTATATTCTGATCGCAAATCATTTAAGATTGCTATATTATAAAAACCAAACCTATTGTTATAAAAACCAAACCTATTGTTAGAGAAACTAGCGAGCGGGGACGCTCGCACTGCGTTAATATTCAATTAATCCCTAAACCTTTGGGGTTGTTGAAAATTATATAAATCCTCAATAACTTGTACCCAACTATTAACTAAAGAGGCTAAAATGCGATCGCCTTTTTCCTTGGTTGCCACCGTTGCATCACCTAAAACTCCACTTTTGGTTAAATCTTTTGTTACCCAAGCAAAGGGTAAGTTTCCCTCCATACTTAATAAACTATTTTCGGGTAAATTATGGGGATATTCACACACAGCTTTCTCCATTTTAACTTGTTCTGGCAGTAAAGATAACATTAAACTGGTTTCCGCATCTGCGGCATGAATTCCTAACTCTAATTCTTTCGGGGTTAATAATTCCCCAGCAATATTTGGAACCCGCCAAACAAATAAAGGAAATACGGAAAAATCCTCATATTTTTGATGTAAGTCTCGCGCCACCATCTCTAATATTTGCGGTTGTCCACCATGACCATTAATAAAAGCTAATTTTCTAAATCCAGCCCGATAAAGACTGTCGCCTAATTCCATTAATACCGCCATTAAAGTTTGGGAACTTAACGTTATTGTACCAGGAAAATGCCAATGCTCGTTAGATTTTCCATAATAAATTGTTGGCAAAGCGTATGCAGGAATGTTATGATTAAGTTGGGCTAAGGCGTGACCTGTTATAGCCGTTGCGATCGCAGCATCAACAATTAACGGTAAGTGAGGGCCATGTTGTTCAATTGAGCCAATCGGTTGTAAAATAACCACATTATTTTTATCAGTCATTGATTCAATTTCTGTCCAGGTTAAATAGGGAAAAAATCGTTCTGGGGGAATAAAATTATGGATCATGAGTTCAATTACGTTAATTCAAGATAATGATTTAACTATTGTATACTAGAGTTAACATTAATCAAGTCTAGCCGTTAATCGGGGTAATTATGAACGCAATCAAAGAGCTTATTTTAGACAAATTAGAGCATTTAGAAACTTTATCTGAACCTGTTTTGCAAGAGGTTTTAGATTTTGTTAGCTTTTTAGAATGGCGACTCAATACAAATCAGCAACCACTTCCCAGTTCCAATTTAACAGAAAACCCTTTAGATCCGGCAGAAGATACGGGTGCATTTTTGTTAGAAATTGCTAGTTCTTTTGTTAGTAATTTATCGGATGAGGATTTGGATGTTTTGCCAAGGGATGGTGCAGAACATCATGATCGCTATCTCTACAAAAATACGCAATCATGACTGAGCTAATTTTTGCTGATACCTTTTATTGGGTTGCCTTACTCAGTCCCCGTGATACTTTCCACCGTCAAGCGATCGCACTTACAACAAAACTAGGTAAGACTAAAATTATTACGACTGATGAAGTGTTAACTGAAGTTCTTAATTTTTTATCTGATGGTGGTACAAAGTTGCGCGAACAGGCGGTTATTACGGTTCGTCAGTTACTAAATGCTGACTCAGAAAAGGTGGTAGTATTATCTCAATCTCGGTCAACGTTTTTAGGTGCTTTGGAGTTATATGAACAGCGACTAGATAAGGGATATAGTTTAACAGATTGTATTTCAATGATGACGATGAAGCAAATGGAAATCAGTCGAATTTTAACTCACGATCATCATTTTACTCAAGAGGGTTTTGTTATTCTTTTTGTTGATAATCGCTAGTTTAATTTTGATTTGACTAAGAAACCCGGTTTGCTGAGTAAACAATCACAATTTCTTGTGGATCATGAGTTCAATTACGTTAATTCAAGATAATGATTTAACTATTGTATACTAGAGTTAATATTAATCAAGTTTAGCCGTTAATCGGGGTAATTATGAATACATTAGAAAAATTAGAACTCCTAAGTGAAAATTGTAGCGATTGCACAGAATTAGATCGAATTATTGGGCAACTTCTCAGCATTATTTTGACTCGTCATCAGCAGAAGTTAGCAATTTATAATCAGGATATTAGCAAATTTGAGCAAACTTATAAATTGGATTCTGAACAGTTTATACAACAATTTGAGGCGGGAATATTAGGGGATGAGATGGATTTTTTTGAGTGGTTTAGTTTGTGTAAATTGCGTCAAGATATTTTAGTCAAAATTGGTAATTTAGAGAAAGCATTATGATCAATGCTGAAGATTATTTAGCTTTGATAAAATCGTTAATTGCTCTTTGTCCAGAAGTGATAGGTTTCACCATTCTTAGAGAAGAAGTACAAGTCACTAAAGGACTATGGCGATACCGACTAACTTTAAAAGATCGTAGTTTTTTAGAAATGTTTGAATTTTTTGAAATTCAATCAGAACAAGTAAAAATAATTAAGTATAGTTTTCATTGGCAAAAAGATGATAGACAATTAATTAAACGTTTCTCTGTGATTGTGATCTAATATTGGTGCGGGCGCTGCGATGGAACACCCTACTAATTCAGGTTCATTAATAAGGCGTAAAAGTTTAACGGTTTCGATAGTTTCCATTGCAAAAGTATTGCCTTCTTGATCTGTAAAGTCAATTAAAAATGCTTTTTGATCAAAAGACATCAAAACTGTTCCCATTTGCCCTCGACGGAGTAGGATTTGCTGATTGGTGACTTTGTGGGTAGCGATCGCATCTTCGGTTAGAGCCACCAAATCGTATTCTTGAATTTCGTTCATAATCAGTGGTTTGAAGCTATGGGGTTACTCAGAATATCGACATAAATATAGTTCTCAGGATGTTTAAGTGATTCTACAGCTTCTTTTAGATGGTGGCGATTAGCTTCTGTAGATAGTAGATAATCTGTTTCATCGGTTTCGGTTGATTTGCCAATTAATAAAATTGCCTCAACAACAGTTCCTTCTGGCAAATCGAGGGAGGGTAAATCGAGGGAGGGTAAATCGAGTTTACCGTTTTTAATAGTTGTCTTGTATTTAAGAGTATTCATAACATCTGATGTTTGAGAGATTTTTTAATTATACCCAATTCAACTGGGGTGGGAGTGGGATAGCAATCCTAAATCGGTTTAGGGTAGGGATTGGGAAACTTAACTCTCTTAGCTTTCACCCACCTGGGAATGCAATTTCTAGGCGGATTAATATTTTTATGTTAAAACAGAGGTGAATTCTGGACAATAGGGTTTAAAATTAAACTCAATCGTAGGAAATTGAGAATTTTTCACCTCGTATAGTGTGTATAGTAGGAGTTTTATTGATGAGTGGTGTCAGTCGCAAGAAGAAAACAATTTTATTTTTAGCCGCAAATCCTAAATCTTCTACTCCATTGCGTTTAGATGAAGAAGTTAGAGAAATTGAAGAAGGATTAAAACGATCTAAAAAAAGAGCCGAATTTAATTTAGAGCAAAGATGGGCGGTTACTCCCAGAGATATGCAGCGTGCGGTTTTAGAATTAAACCCTCAAATTATTCACTTTTCTGGTCATGGAGTGGGAGAAGGGGGGTTAGCTTTAGAAGATAAAAATGGACAAGTTCAACTGGTGAATGCGAAGGCGTTGGCGAGTTTATTTAAACTGTTTAAAGAGCATATAGAATGTGTGGTTTTAAATGCCTGTTACTCGGAAATACAAGCCCAAGGAATTGTTCATCATATCCCTTATGTAATTGGGATGAAACAGGCGGTAGGAGATAAAGCAGCCATTGAGTTTGCGATAGGATTTTATGATGCTTTGGGTGCTGGTAAAGACTTTGAATTTGCTTATAAATATGGCTGTACGAGTATTAGTATGGCAGGAATTCCAGAGGAATTAAACCCGATTATTAAACGACAATGTGATTTAGATCCTTCAGTAGAATTAGAAATCGCAGAGACGATTACAAATCACGAGAATACAAGAGCGTTTGAAACGATTATTGAACATCCAGATTCTTTAACAGAATCAACCATTTGTTCTCAAAGTTTGGATAGTCCAGAAGGATCGGTGCGTTTGGATTCTTCCCTTTATATTGAACGTCCTCCCATTGAATCAGATTGTTATGAAACGATCTTAAAAACAGGGGCATTAATTAGAATTAAAGCTCCCCGACAAATGGGAAAAACATCTTTAATGCAACGGATTCTAAACTCTGCAAAAGAACATCAACATCAAACCGCCTATCTGAATTTTCAAGAATTTGATCATGATTCTCTCAATAGTCTTGATTTGTTTTTACAAGGATTTTGTGCTAATGTTGCCAATGAGTTAGAATTAGAGGATAAATTATCGGATTTTTGGAAAGGAGGTTTAGGGAGTAAAACCAAATGTAGTAACTATTTTCAACGGTATTTATTGAAAACAATTTCTGAACCGTTAACGTTAGGATTAGATGAAGTTGATCAGGTGTTTCAACATCTTGAAATTGCTCAAGAATTTTTTGCGTTACTGCGAACTTGGCACGAAAAGGGCAAAAATGAACCTGTATGGCAACGGTTACGGCTAGTGATTGCCCATTCTAAAGAAGTGTATATCCCCTTAAATATTAATCAATCTCCCTTTAATGTGGGTTTACCGATTGAATTACCAGAATTAACGGGAGAACAAGTTACAGATTTAGTTAAACGACATGGTTTAAACTGGTCAAATTCAGAAATAGAAACTTTAATGGGAATGGTAGATGGACACCCCTATTTAGTTAGAAAAGCGTTGTATGAAATGGCGCGATCGCGTTTAACACTAGAAGAATTTATCACAATTTCTCCGACAGAAGAAGGGTTATATAGTGATCATTTACGTCGTCTTTTATCTAACTTAAATCAAAACGATGGGGAATTAGCTAATGCGATGAAAAGAGTTGTTGCTTCTGAGAATCCTGTGCGGTTAGAAGGCAATTTAGGCTTTAAACTTAGAAGTATGGGTTTAGTTAAATTTCGGGGAAATGATGTGATTCCGTTGTGTAATCTTTATCGGCTTTATTTTAGCGATCGCTTGGGGGTATAATTATGAATAATAATTCCCAATCTCGCTATGATTATCAAGTGGGGGGGAGTCTTCCCGTTGATGCTCCCACCTATATTAAAAGAGCGGCTGATCAGGAATTTTACGAGGCTTTAAAACAGGGAGAATTTTGTTATGTTCTTAACTGTCGTCAGATGGGAAAATCCAGTTTAAGGGTGCAAACCAGGCGACGGTTAGACGAGGAAGGATATGCTTGTGTGGCGATTGATATTACCGCCATTGGAACTTTAGAAATTACCCCCGAACAGTGGTATCGAGGGATGATTGAAGAAATTAGTAATAGCTTAGAATTATATACGGAATTTGACTCGGAGGAATGGTGGGAAAATCATCAACATTTATCCTTTACGCAACGGTTTGGCAGGTTTTTAGAAGACATTCTTCTGAAATTAATTACAAAACCGATTGTAATTTTTATTGATGAAATTGATAGTATTTTAAGTTTACCCTTTAAAATTGATGACTTTTTTGCCTTAATTCGAGAATGTTATAATCATCGTGCAGATCAACCGATTTATCAACGGTTAACCTTTGCCTTATTAGGAGTGACAACGCCACCGGATTTAATTCAAGATAAACGACGCACTCCCTTTAATATTGGTCGAGGGATAGAATTAACCGGATTTCAGTTAACAGAATCTCAGCCCCTCGCCGATGGATTTATAGCTCAAACTGATAACCCAGAAAAGGTATTAGAAGCGGTCTTATATTGGTCGGGAGGACAACCGTTTTTAACCCAAAAACTCTGTAAACTGATTCGAGAAACGGAGCAGAAAATTCCCCTAAATAAAGAGACAGAATGGGTGGAAAATTTAGTTCACGAGCGAATTATTACCAACTGGGAAGGACAGGACACTCCCGAACATTTAAGAACAATTCGATCTCGCATTTTTTATGCCGGACATCAACGCACGGGACGACTTCTCGGACTCTATCAACAAATCTTACAACAACAGGGAATTCCGGCGGAAGATAACTCTGATCAAGTGATGTTGCGGCTATCAGGATTAGTGGTTAAACATGAGGGAAAACTCAACGTTTATAATCAAATATATGCAACGGTTTTTAATTTAACTTGGGTAGAAACAGCTTTAGCAGATTTACGACCTTATGCAGAAGCGTTTAGTGCTTGGGAAAAGTCAGGACGTCAGGATGAGTCCCGGTTGTTGCTGGGGGAAGCGTTAAAAGAAGCGAAAAAATGGGCTGAGGGAAAAAGCCTGAGTAGTGAAGATTATCAATATTTAGCAGCCAGTGAAGAATTAGATAAACGGGCGATGCAAGTAGAATTAGATGCTAAACAAAAAGCTTATGAAATTTTATCAAAAGCCAAACAACGAGCTACTTTAATCGGGCTGATTTCTGGTGTCGCCTTTGCCGTTGCTTTCGTTGCTTTCGTTGGAGTTACGATTGCAGTCAGAGAAGCAAAGTTAACTTTAGCAGCCACAGAAGTCAGGTTAAAAGCTTCTTCTGCGAGGGAATTATTCAGTCAGGGTCAAGAATTATTAGCCCTAAAAGAAGCCTTAACCACAGCCAAACAACTGAAAAAATTAGATCCTTCTGTTTGGGAAAAAAATGATACCCGTTTGCAAACAATTACCACCCTTGAGAAGACGTTGTATAACATCAGAGAGCAGAATAGCTGGAAGAGCCATGAGGAGTTGGTCATGAGTGTGAGTTGGAGTCCCGACGGCCAAACCCTGGCTTCTGGGAGTTATAAAACCCCATTTAAGCTGGATTATGACAGCACCATTAAGGTGTGGAGTCGAGAGGGTAAACTGTTGCAGACTCTCAAGGGTCATGAGGAGTCGGTCTGGAGTGTGAGTTGGAGTCCCGACGGCCAAACCCTGGCTTCTGGGAGTTTAGACAAGACCATTAAGCTGTGGAGTCGAGAGGGTCAACTGTTGCGGACTCTCAATGGCGATGAGAATCAGGTCTATAGTGTGAGTTGGAGTCCCGACGGCCAAACCCTGGCTTCTGGGAGTTTAGACAAGACCATTAAGCTGTGGAGTCGAGAGGGTCAACTGTTGCAGACTCTTAACGGCCATGAGGAGTCGGTCTGGAGTGTGAGTTGGAGTCCTGACGGTAAAACCTTGGCTTCTGGGAGTTTAGACAAGACCATTAAGCTGTGGAGTCGAGAGGGCAAGTTGTTGCGGACTCTCAAGGGTCATGAAGAGCGGGTCTATAGTGTGAGTTGGAGTCCCGACAGCCAAACCCTGGCTTCTGGGAGTTGGGACAACACCATTAAGCTGTGGAGTCGAGAGGGTCAACTGTTGCAAACCCTCAAGGGTCATGAGAGTGGGGTCTATAGTGTGAGTTGGAGTCCCGACGGCCAAACCCTGGCTTCTGGGAGTTTAGACAAGACCATGAAGTTGTGGAGTCGAGAGGGTCAACTGTTGCGGACTCTCAACGGCCATGAGGAGTCGGTCATGAGTGTGAGTTGGAGTCCCGACGGTAAAACCCTGGCTTCTGGGAGTGAAGACAACACCATTAAGCTGTGGTGGAGTCGAGAGCGTAAACTGTTGCGGACTCTCAACGGCCATGAGAATTTGGTCTATAGTGTGAGTTGGAGTCCCGATGGTCAAACCCTGGCTTCTGGGAGTTTAGACAACACCATTAAGCTGTGGAGTCGAGAGGGTCAACTGTTGCAGACTCTCAACGGCCATGAGGAGTCGGTCATGAGTGTGAGTTGGAGTCCCGACGGTAAAACCCTGGCTTCTGGGAGTCTTGACAACACCATTAAGCTGTGGAGTCGAGAGGGTCAACTGTTGCGGACTCTCAACGGCCATGAGAATCAGGTCTATAGTGTGAGTTGGAGTCCCGACAGCCAAACCCTGGCTTCTGGGAGTCGTGACAAGACCATCAAGCTGTGGAGTCGAGATGGTCAACTGTTGCAAACCCTCAAGGGTCATGAGAGTGGGGTCTATAGTGTGAGTTGGAGTCCCGACAGCCAAACCCTGGCTTCTGGGAGTCGTGACAAGACCATTAAGCTGTGGAGTCGAGAGGGTCAACTGTTGCAGACTCTTAACGGCCATGAGGAGTCGGTCTGGAGTGTGAGTTGGAGTCCCGACGGTAAAACCTTGGCTTCTGGGAGTGAAGACAACACCATTAAGCTGTGGAGTCGAGAGGGTCAACTGTTGCAGACTCTTAACGGCCATAAGAGTTCGGTCTATAGTGTGAGTTGGAGTCCCGATGGTCAAACCCTGGCTTCTGGGAGTTTAGACAACACCATTAAGCTGTGGAGTCGAGAGGGTCAACTGTTGCAGACTCTCAAGGGCCATGAGGAGTCGGTCAGTAGTGTGAGTTGGAGTCCCGACGGTAAAACATTGGCTTCTGGGAGTGAAGACAAGACTATCAAGCTGTGGCATTTGGATTTAGATCTATTAATGGTATCGGCTTGTGAGTGGATGAAGGATTATCTGGAGAATAGTTCGAGTGTGAGTGAGGAGGATAGACGTTTGTGTGATGGGGTGACGGTGAATAAACCGCAGTGAGATCCCTTTTTTAAGCAGGGTGTTTTCATTTTCCCAAATGCGATGCTCCAAGGCGGCGGCTACGCCATCGCTATCTTCAAAAAAAATCATATTTTGTGTGATAATAAAACTAACCCTAATCAATTCCAGATATTATGGAAGAAATCCTAACCCTAAAGGAATTATTGTTAAAAGGGGATATTCCGGGTTCCCTTGCTATTGTTGAAGAATTAGAAGAAATGGGTCGAAAAGATATTATTAAAACCATTCGTAGCTATGCTATCGTTTTATTAATTCATTTAATTAAACGTCAAGTTGAAAAACGAACAACTCGGTCTTGGGATGTTTCAATTCGCAATTCAATTCGAGAAATTCAACAGGAAAATAAACGCCGAAAATCTGGAGGATATTATCTCGATCATCAAGAGTTAATGGAAACTTTGGAAGAAGCTTACCTCAACGCTATTGATCAAGCATCCCTAGAGGTTTCTGAAGGAATTTATGAAGCTAAAGAATTAGAAAAGTTAGTCAATCGTGAAGAGCTATTAAATCAAGCTTTTCAGTTAATTACATAAATTATGTTATAATAAAACCAACCCTAATCAATTCCAAATATTATGGAAGAAATACTAACCCTAAAGGAATTATTGCTAAAAGGGGATATTCCGGGTTCCCTTGCTATTGTTGAAGAATTAGAAGAAATGGGTCGAAAAGATATTATTAAAACCATTCGTAGCTATGCTATCGTTTTATTAATTCATTTAATTAAACGTCAAGTTGAAAAACGAACAACTCGGTCTTGGGATGTTTCAATTCAGAATGCTATTTTTGAAATCAGGGATGAAAATAAACGTCCTTGCTCCCAAAGTTATTATCTGTCTCCAGAAGAACTTGACGAAGTTTTAGAAGTTGCTTATAAACAAGCGATTAATAAAGCATCTTTAGAGGTTTCTGAAGGAATTTATGAAGCTAAAGAATTAGAAAAATTAGCCAACAAAGAAGAAATATTAAATCAAGCTATGGAGTTAATTAAAGATAAATAAATCATAACATAAATCGGGTTTCTAGCCCTTATTTATGGGATAGAATCAATATTTTTGATTGAGAAACCCGATTTCTAGGAGTTGCTAGTTAAAGATGTTTTTCACGTTCTAACCAAGCTCTCATTTTTCCAGGATTTAATAACCCATAGGGGTCAACTTCTTGTTTAAATTGTAATTGTTCTAAATTGATCATTTTCATGCCACCATCCTCTAAAATATAGGTATGGGGATTAAAAATAACCGCCCCCCGTTCTTCATGGTAACGAATAATTTCATTTAACCTTTCTTCTGTTGTAAATCGCACTAATTGTAAAGATGCGGGGTGCATTTCTCCATGAAGTCTTAAAAACTCTAAATGCTGCATAACTTCATCCCCAAAATGAGTATAAAGATGTTCCAATAATTCCAATTTTCGATCCGCAGGTAAGAGGGTTTGTAAATAGGTAATAGACGGATCAACACTTCGGGCGTGTAAGGTGGTATGGTTCCAACTATATTCTATTATTGTTGTTCCTTTCCCCGTTTCTTGGGATGATTTCTGATAACAAACTTCACCGTTATACTGTTTAACTAATTCTTGAAAAGGTTCTAAGCTGGTTTCGGATACTATTAATAATGCTACGTGTTTTCCTTCTGGAATTATATCTTTAAATGCAGTAAAATAGGAGGGAATAGGAGACGCACAAACACAGACTAATTTTTTAATAATTCCATCGGACAAAGCTAAATCTTGACCAAATCGAGCCGAGGTCATAAAATCATCAAAGGTAACAATTATTTCTGACCAAGGATAGGCGGAAGCAAGGGGTATTTCTAACTCGGTAATAATCCCATTTGTACCATAAGCATGATTGACTTTCTGCACATCATCCCCTCTTAATTGAATAACTTTTGGTTCATCTTCTAGGGTTACTACTCGTGCTGCTTGTAAGTTACCGCGATCGCGTAATTGTCCATAGGTAATCGAACCAATTCCCCCACTTCCTCCCTCAATAAATCCCCCAATTGTTGCTGTCCGATAGGTAGAAGGAACCATGCGTAATTCCCACCCCATTTCCCGCGCTTGTTTATCAAATGCTGCCATTTTTACCCCAGGTTCGACACAAGCTAACCCTGGTTTTATCCACTTAATATTATTCAATTTAGAGACATCTAAAATCACCCCTCCTTCCAAGGGAATACACTGTCCATAATTTCCAGTTCCCGCACCTCGAACCGTGAGTGGAATTTTATATTTCACACAAACTTTAGCCACTTGTAAAATTTCGGCTTCCGTTGTGGGACGCACCACAATATCTCCGGTTTTATCCTTGAGTTCATGTTGCAAAATTGGGCTAAAATGGTAATAGTCTTGGGAAAGTTTTTTAACTTGAGTTTTATCCGTAATCATTTCAATTCCTGAGAGTTCAGCACGGAAGTTATCCCAGTTAATATCAGTCATAATTATTTTTTAGGGTAATTCGTTTAAATTATAGGATAACGGATCTGTGGTGGTAGTTACTCAAAATAGTCTAAAATCTTAAAATATTAACTAAACGACTAAAATATGATCACAAATCAACCTCGTTCTGGATACACTCTACCCGTTTTTGCTTGTGCGGCGGCGATGGCGGCTTTGGAATATTTACAAACTAGAAATCAGTCTATTGAACAGGTATCTATTGATTTAATTGATCCGACAGAAATCGTTAATATTCCGATTGAACAAATAGCAATTTTAACCGATAATTCTGCTTTAGCAATTACTCGTTCTGATCCGGGGGATAATTTAGATTTAACCCGAAATACTCCGATTTGGGCAATGGTGGAATGGTGGGATAGTTCGGAACCCCCCCCAACCCCCCCTTGTCAAGGGGGGGCTAAAGAACAAAGTTCCCCACCCTACCAAGGGGGGGCTAGGGGGGGTCAACTTTCTGATACTATTTTTATCAAAGGAGGAGAAGGAATTGGCTATGATCAAAAGACCGGACAAACAGCAATATATCGTTATGCTAAAACTTTATTATTAGCCAACATTGAGAAAATATTACCACCAAATAAATCTATTTTAATTACCTTTATTTTACCCCAAGGAAAACGACTAGCAACCCGAACTTCTAACGCTGCTTTTGGAATAGTTGAAGGATTATCTTTACTGGGAACAACAGGAATTTCTCAACCCTTAACTGTTCCCGAACAATTAGAACAGTATAAAATTCAACTCCAAGAAAAAGCAAAAAAATTTAATTCTTTAGTATTTTGTATTGGTGAAAATGGATTAGAATTAGCTGCAAAAATGGGGATTTCCCCCCACCAAATGATTAAAACCGCCAATTGGTTAGGGCCAATGTTAGTCTGTGCCTCCTTAGCAGAGGTTAAGTCAATCTTATTATTTGGTTATCATGGTAAATTAATCAAATTAGCCGGAGGAATTTTCCATACCCATCATCATATTGCCGATGGACGATTAGAAATATTAACCGCCCACTGTGCTAACTTAGGATTACCCACCTTCGATCTACAAAGAGTTTTTAATTGTTCAACGGCCGAAGATGCTTTACAATATCTGCGAGAATTAGACGCAATCAAAGGAGAAAATTGGGTCATTCGGGTCTATGGAGAAATAACAAAGACGATTGATCAACGATCCCAGAACTATATTTACACCCATTGTGAAAAAAATATTAAGGTTGGTTCGGTAATGTTCGACCGCCAGCGTAAAATTATCATTAAAAGTGAAAATGCTGATATAATTTTGGGGTAAATTTGTTATTCTAATCGGATACAACAATCAGGTTTATCCTTGGTTGACAATTAAAATTAAAACCCATTAAACTCAATATGTCTCCCCAGACTCAAATCCCAACTCAAACTGAAAATACTGATATTTCAGTAGAAAAATTGAACCGACAAATGATCGTGATTCTCGATTTCGGTTCCCAATATTCCGAGTTAATCGCCCGCCGCATTCGGGAAACTGAGGTTTATTCCGAAGTCATTTCCTACCGGACAACCGCCGAAAAACTCAAGGAAATCAACCCCAAGGGCATTATTCTCTCCGGTGGCCCCAATTCCGTCTATGATGACGGGGCGCCCGAATGTGACCCTAAAATCTGGGAGTTAGGAATTCCGGTTTTAGGGGTTTGCTACGGAATGCAGCTAATGGTCAAACAGCTAGGGGGTAGCGTAGAACGGGCTAAAAGGGCCGAATACGGAAAAGCCTCCTTACATATTGATGACCCCACCGACCTCCTCACCAACGTCGAACAGGGGGCGACCATGTGGATGAGTCACGCCGACTCCTGTAACCAGTTACCCCCTGGATTTGAGATTTTAGCCCATACCGAAAATACCCCCTCTGCGGCGATTGCTGACCATGAAAACAAAATGTACGGGGTACAATTCCATCCCGAAGTCGTTCATTCTATTGGGGGTCAAGCCCTAATTCGGAATTTTGTTTACCATATTTGTCGCTGTCATCCTACTTGGACAACGGAAGCTTTTGTAGAAGAATCTATTCGAGAAATTCGTAACCAAGTTGGGGAGAAACGGGTTTTATTAGCCCTTTCTGGTGGTGTTGATTCTTCAACTTTAGCATTTTTACTGCACCGTGCTATTGGTGATAAATTAACTTGTATGTTTATCGATCAAGGGTTTATGCGGAAGCTAGAACCGGAACGATTAGTTAAACTATTCCATGAACAATTTCACATTCCCGTTGAGTATGTAAATGCCCGGGAACGGTTCTTAAAAAAACTAGAAGGAATTACCGACCCCGAAGAAAAACGTAAACGCATTGGGGGAGAATTTATTCAGGTTTTTGAAGAAGAATCTGTGCGTTTAGGGCCCTTTGATTATTTAGCCCAAGGAACATTATATCCTGATGTAATTGAGTCAGCCGATACTAATGTTGACCCCAAAAGTGGGGAACGGGTGGCGGTTAAAATTAAAAGCCATCATAATGTGGGGGGATTACCAAAAGATTTACGGTTTAAATTAGTAGAACCTCTGCGGAAACTGTTTAAAGATGAAGTCAGAAAAGTCGGACGTTCGATTGGTTTACCCGAAGAAATTGTCCGACGTCATCCTTTTCCCGGCCCAGGTTTAGCGATTCGGATATTAGGAGAAGTCACGGCGGAAAGGTTAAATATTCTCCGAGATGCGGATTTAATTGTCCGAGAAGAAATCAATAGACGTGGAGTTTATCACGATTATTGGCAAGCTTTTGCCGTATTACTTCCGGTGCGAAGTGTGGGAGTAATGGGAGATCATCGTACCTATGCCTATCCAATTGTACTACGATTTGTTAGTAGTGAAGATGGGATGACCGCCGATTGGTCACGGGTTCCCTATGATTTATTAGAATTGATTTCTAATCGGATTGTTAATGAAGTTCGCGGCGTGAATCGAGTGGTTTATGATATTACTTCTAAACCCCCTGGAACTATCGAATGGGAATAGAATAAACCCCCCGTAGAGACGTGCCACGGCGCGTCTCTCTTATTTATTGTTATTGAATAACATTTGATATGAACCCACAAATTTGTCTAGTCACAGGGGGAACTTCTGGCATCGGTTTAATGACGGCATTAGAACTCGTAAAACAGGGAAACCATGTTTTTATTGCCTGTCGTTCTGAACAAAAAGCCCAGCAAGCAATTAATTATATTATAGCACAAACCAATCAAGGAAAAGTTGAATTTTTGCCTTTAGATTTAGCCTCTTTAGATTCAATTCGTGCCTGTGTTAATTTATTCTTAGAACGTCAACTTCCTTTAAATATATTAATTAATAATGCTGGAATTTTTAATCAATCTGGAACTACTCAAGAAGGATTTGAACTAATTTGGGGAACTAATTATTTAGGGCATTTTTTACTAACTTATTTACTCTTAGATAAACTCAAAGCATCAGCAGCAAGTCAAATTTTATTTATAGCTTCCGATATGGCTTTATGGTCAAAAAATCTAGGCTGGAAATTATGGATACAAAAAACCCCCTTTAACTTTCTCAAATTATATGCTGATTCTAAAGTTTGTTTATTATTATTAATGCGATATCTTCTGCAAAATGAATTAAATCAAACCTCTGTCAGAATTAATGCCTTACATCCGGGTTTTGTCCAATCTAATATTAGTCTATCCCATCGTTTAAGCCAGTTTTTAAAGATTGGAAACTCTCCTCAAACCATTAGTCGTAATATTATTAAATTTTTAACTAACCCCGAATATAAATTAATCAATGGTGAATTTTTAAACCGAAATTTTCAACATATCCCTTTAACAGATTTGGCGAAAAATGATCATTTAGCCCAGGAATTATGGCAAAAGAGTTTATTCTGGACAGGACTATCTAACCCTATTTCCCAAACCCCAACTATTTATAATTCAGAGGACGGTATCTGGGGGCCCTATTCTTTAAACTTAACTGAAACCGAACTGCAAAACATTCAAAAACAGATCTTTACAACTGTTTTACCCCGTTCTCCAATTCATGTATTTTCTAATAGTTATCAATTTATAAAAAAAGCAGATTTTGGTTCATTAATATTATTATTAATTCAAGGATATAAAAGACAATTTAATATGGAAAGACACTTAGATTCCCCCGTAATTTTAGAACTATGTAAAAATCAATATTTACTAGAAAAAGCCAGGGAATATTTAGGAGAATCGCCCTTTCTTTGGCGTTCAGAATTATGGGTTAATTATCCAGCAAAACAGTTAATTCCCCTTTGGCATCAAGATCATTATCCTCAATTATTAACAAAAACCGGAAAAACAATTAATGTTTATATTGCTTTAACCGAAGTCAATGCCGGAAATGGTTTTGAATATTTACCGAAAAAATACCATAATTTATGTCCTGTAAAAATGAATGATCCTTTTAGTGGAAATCCTTTTTTTGAAGTTAAAACAGAAATCGAAAAATCCGCCTTACCAGTAATTTTAAAACCCGGAGAATTTATCTTTTTTACCGATGATTTAATTCATCGTTCTATATGTAATATTAGTGGTAAAGTACGTCTATCCTTAACACTACGTTTAGCTGAATCTACAGTCAAAATTCAGGGAAGTTATAGTTCTCATCTCCAATCCCCAATTCTGTTTTTATAATCATTTTATGAAATATAATATTATTGCCCATCCCCCATTATATCAATAAGCAAATGATTGTTTATAACTTCTTTGTGTCTTCGTGTCTTTGTGGTTAAATTACGCTTTATTGCTATAGAATTTGACTGTAGACAACTTAACAAATTAATTGCAATGGACTACAAAACAGCCTATAACTTCTTAATTGACCAAGGCATGGCATTAGAAACCCAAAAAAACCCAGATGCGTTTTTAATCCGCTTGAAACAGGGTCATCCCCCCATTCCGGGTCAAGTCACCTCTATTTTATTATCCTTAAAAATTGCTTATGATAGCTTAAAAGATAATTCAAAATTTGAGAAAATTTTAGTCTTAGCCCTACATCAGTTAGTCATGGAAAGTCAGCAACAATTTGCTGCGGGTCGTAACCGAGGCGTTGAATGGCCACCATTATTACAAGAAGATTTACAGCGTATTTCCCTAGCGGTTAAAAGTATTTTTTCCGGTCAATGGTTAGTTGAAAAATAAAAAAGAGGTTGACGGTTAACTGTTAACAATCAACCGTCAACTATTCTAACAATAGGCCGAAATATCTTCTCCACATTCATCCGCCAAATAACACAATGCTTGAAAGCGGAGATAGACTAATTCTTCATAAAAAGGGTTGAGTTTACATAAAGGTGGAATATGCAAAATCACACGACCTAATACTTTAATATCTCGTTCAAATGGACATTGAGAGGGAATCAGTTGACACAAACGGTGGGCAAACTGGGGGTCTTGGATTTTAATGCTTTCTAACCAATGGCGAACTGGACGTAGGGGTGTAAATCGACGTTGTGGGTGGAAAGGGCTAGACTGGGATGCCGGAGAGGATTCAACACCAGTTATGCCGCGAATCAGAAAAGTCAGGTGGGACATGGTAGCATTAACCTTATTTATTGTTTTCATTTGGAATAAAAACCAAACGTGGGCAACCGCTTATGTAGTGTCTACGAAATATTGTTGTAAGTTCCCGTAAAAGATATATAAGTCCACTACAGAGATTAAAGGTTTCAAAGCCTAAGCAACGAGATATCTGGCCAGAATCAAGTCCTTAGTAAAGGTTTGCCCCCTTCTGTGATCATGATGCCCTAAATCTACAGAGTTTTCTCATAAGTTTTATTGAAATTAAAAATTTTTATTATAATAAATACAAATATAAAATTACTGCTTAGAGCTTGACAAAATGATTAAAATTTGATATGAGGCAGTCACCAAGGCAGTTAGGACATAGACTGATGCAGCAAACCCAAACACCAAAAATCTTTTCCTACGGTGTTCCGGTGTTCCCTCCCCCCTAGCCCCCCGTGTACGGGGGGTTTGGGGGGGCTATTCCCTATTCCCCGCTATAACCAAACATTGCAACAGTCAGACTAGAACCCTAGTAGAATTGATATCAGCACTCAATGGTCAGGAGTCAACCATCCCATGTCGGAAGAATTAACCTCCTCCTTATTTCCTCTGGAAACCCCCCCACAAACTCCCCCCACTTCGGGATTAGGATTTTTAGGCATTTTGAAAGCATGGCCTGAATATAATCAAGGCAATCGCTTCTATAAATTAGGACGCTATGAATTAGCCTTTCAACGTTATGATCAAGCTGTTAATCTTAAACCTAATTGGTATTCCGCCTGGTTACGACGGGGTAATAGTTTACGCAAATTAAAACAATATAAAGATGCCCTAGCTTCCTATGACCGAGCCATTAAAATTAAACCCGAAGATTATTGGGCTTGGACATTTCGAGGTATTGCTTTAGCCAAATTAGAACGATTTGAAGAAGCAGTTGCATCCTTTGATAAAGCTATTACTATTGAACCCGAAAATTTTGAATCTTGGTATGAACGTGGCTTGGCATTAGAAACGTTATTACAATATAAAGCAGCATCGGCTTCTTATAAGCGAGCAATTGAAATTAAACCGAATGTTTCTGCTATTTGGTATCATCAAGGCAATGCTTTAATGAATGAAGAACGTTATAGCGATGCCGTGGCTTCTTATGATCGTTCAATTCAACTGCAACCTGCTAATTATGAAGCCTGGTTTAATCGAGGTGAAATGTTATTAAGTCAACAAAAATATTCTGAGGCTATTACATCCTATGACCAAGCGATTAAACTACAACCCAAAAGTTATCAAGCCTGGTTTAATCGAGGAATTTCATTACAAAAATTACGACGTTATCAAGAAGCGATTATCTCCTATGATACCGTAATTCAACTACAACCCCAGGATTATGAAGTTTGGTTTTATAAAGGCATGGCTTTGTTAAATAGTCAACAGCATCAAGAAGCCTTAACCTGCTTAAATCAAGCCTTACAAATCAATCCTAATTTAGCTGCCATTTGGATTAGTCGTGCTCAAAATTTATTAGAATTAAAACAATATCAATCGGCGATCGCATCTTTTGATAAAGCCACTCAATTAAACTCTAATTTTCCCGAAGCTTGGTTAGGTCGAGGTAAAGCCCTGTGTGAATTAAAACAATATCAAGAAGCAATTATTGCCTATGATAATGCCTTGCAAATTCAACCGGATTTCATGGATGCTTGGAATTGTCGGGGAGAAGCCTTAGAAAAATTAGATCGATTTGAAGAAGCCTTAATTGCCTATGATAAAGTGGTACAAATGACCACAGAAGATACGGAATTAGCTACAAAATCCGGACTCCAACGGGGAGAAGCCTTAGAAAAATTAGAACGTTATGATGAGGCGATTATTGCTTATAAAAAAGTGATTCGGGTGCAACCGAATAATTTTGAAGCCTGGTTACATTTAGGAAAAACCCTAGAAGCGGTTCAAAAGCATTTAGAAGCAGCAGAAGCCTTTAATCAAGCTGTTAAAATTTGGCCCGATTCCTATGGGACTTGGTTACAGTGGGGATTAGCATTAGAATCAGCCCAACGCTATCAAGATGCGTTAACTGTTTATGATAAAATTATTCAAAGAAAACCCGATTATTATGCGGCCTGGATTCGTCGAGGTATGACCTTTGAACAGATGAATTGCTATCAGGATGCTAACCGTTCCTATGGTGTAGCATTAGAAATGCAACCTAATTCTGCCGAAGCAGTTATTCATCGAAATCGAGTGAATTTGAAGTTAAAAAATAATCCAAACTAACTCCCGTAGTGAGCCCTGAAGGGCTCTCTTAACCCCGTAGTGAGCCCTTCAGGGCTCTCTTAACTCAATTGAGAAAAGATAGCTCTGAAGGGCTTACTACGTTGGGTTAATACCTCTTAACTCAATTGAGAAAAGATAGCTCTGAAGGGCTTACTACGTTGGGTTAATACCTCTTAACTCAATTGGGGAAAAATAGCCCTGAAGGGCTTACTACGATAACCTCTTGATTCTGGGGTTCCTTTTTGCCAAAATAGAGCATTCAGTCCAACCTCTGCCTAATGCAGTAATACCCAGTTCCCGAATGAATCCCCGCGAAAAGGCTCTTTTTTTCTTTCAATTAGCAACCTTGTTAAACTCTGGTTTAACTGTAGAACAGAGCTTAACGTTGGTGGGGAAAGATAGCTACCCGCAACTCGGACGCTATCTCAACAAAATGACCGCAGCCACATCAAGGGGGGCTGATTTAGCTTCTGCTTTGGCTTTGGCGTCCAGATATTTTGATCGTTGGACAATTGGTTTAATTTCCCTGGGAGAATCCCAAGGAATGTTACCCGAAATTTGCTATCGAATTTCCGAAATTGAAGAACGAAAAGCACGTCATCAAAATCTGTATCGGTCTGTAACCATTGCGGCAATTGCTACGGGAATTAGTATTATCCTGTTGATTCTCACCCTTTGTTACTTATCAGGTTTATCGGGTAGAGGGTGGTTTTTAGTATTAGGAATTTTCGCAATCATTATATTAGCTATTCCTAAAATTTTGCCTCGGCTATCAATAATTAAAAAAATTTCCACCGCCCGGATGATGTTGTATTTGGGAGAATTAAAATTACCCTTGAGTTGTGGGATGTCCCTATTAGCTGGATTAGAACTGATTCGCTCCCATATTCCTAAATCGGAAATGAAAGCTACTATTACTATTGCATTAGGCCAAATTCCCGCCGAAAAAACCCTAAGTCAAAGCCTAGAAGGTCGTTTACCTGCGGTCGCCCTGCAAATGTTACGCACGGGGGAAGTCACAGGACAATTAGATTTGGCCCTGCAAAAACTAACCAATTACTATGAGGAGGAACTTGAACAAACCCTGCGTCGTCTACAATCTGTTTTAGTTCCTGCGACAATTCTGATGGCAGGTACAGTTGTCCTGCTGTTAGCACTGCAAGCTCTGAAATCCCTATTAATTTTGTTACCCAAGTGATCTGGTGAATTAACTTTCTTGTTGCCTACACCCCCCACCCACAAAGGATTTTCGATGTCCGATTCCCAATTTTTGATAAAAAGTTCGACTTTGCCCTTGTGAAACTGAGCAACACCCTTTAAGCTATTAAGTCAAAACACGAAAGTAAGCGCAATTGCAATACTGGGTTTTTCCCGTCGTTGTTTTTAGCGTCTAGTGGGATATTTGACTATCTCTTTTAAGCGATGAAAATACCAAAACCTCAAAGACTACAACCAAAATGGATTTTGGGGGTACTAGCCGGAGCATTCATTAGCAACGCTGCTGTACCTATTCCCCAAGCCCAAGCTCACCACCCTGGCGCCTGTCCGCCATCATCGGATTATGCCAGAGTTCCTTCAGCGATTGCCGACTTTCCTAACCCGGATCGTACTGTATTCTGTGGGGAAAATCGCGTAATTCTGACTTATGGCCCCTTCCAAGTCCCGATTTTAGTCAGTGACTTAAAGAATTTTGCTGAAACCGGGGAAATGACCAAAACGATTAGCCAAATCGTTAAGGCATCCAAAATGGAGCCGGATACCCTTCGCGGTCTGATGACCTTAGAAGTCGGCTTTGATTTAGTTCCCTTTGCTTGCATTATCTATGCCCCAGAAGGTCAAGAGTTAACCAATACCATTGGGACAACGATTAGAACCCATCGTGGAAAACCAGGAATCCCAAACAGCACTGAAGCGGTTAATGGTAAAGCCATCCGTGCGGCTCTAATCAATGCCCTAAGTGCCGATGGTAAGCTCTCCTTCTTGGATATTGTCAGCTACTATCCTGTCCCTGGAATGTATGTTGATGTCGCTAATATTCCCGAGACCGTTGATAAAGTCAAAGGCCTAGCGGGGAATCTCGATTCTCTGTTTAAGAAGGCTTCTCAATTTGGGAAAGGCGGGTGTTCTCTACAACAAGTAGATTTCCCAGCCGCACCCCCAGTGGCACCCCCAGCGCCACGACCCCAACTCCCACCGCCACCCCCACGACTACAGCCACCACCACCACCCCCACCAGTTAGAGGTTTGTGGTAAGCGCATGAGTCACTAGAATCATCCTTTGATTCTGGCGATGCCATCTATTCAATAGGTGGCATCACTTTAGTTTTTGGCTAAAATTACAATCTATTCAGGATTTTACCCCTTCGATATACGGGCTATCAATTAAAAAGGCTCCCCCCTGAAATAAAACTCCCCAATAGCCACCGGGTCGCCTATCAATTACAGTCCCAATTTCACCGAGTTTAATCACGCTGGATGGACGTAAAATCGGCATTGGTTCTGCTGTTTTTAGATAGGGAGGAATCGCTATCACCCTAACTTTTTGCCGGATTTCAAACTCTTTTTCCATTGATCAACCATAAAAATTAATTTTCTTGTAAGATATCACGGGGCTTTGTCCCTTAATTCATCGGGATTTTGTCGCCAAAAAGATAAATAACCGCGCTAAACTTGAGACTATCGAAGAACAAGACCGTTTGAAGGGGTAGTAATTATGGCTACAGATCGCCGAGTTTCTCGGGTGGCTGCACAAATTAAACGGGAGGTCAGCCAGATATTACTGGATGGGATCAAAGATGACCGGGTTGGAATCGGAATGGTGAGTATTACCGATGTCGATGTTTCTGGCGACCTCCAACACGCCAAAATTTTTGTCAGTATTTATGGAACCGAAGAAGCCAGACGAGAAACGATGGAAGGCTTAAAATCAGCAACGGGTTATGTTCGTTCTTCTTTAGGTCAACGAGTTCGTCTGCGTCGGACTCCAGAAGTAGTTTTCCTTGAAGATCGTTCTCTGGAAAGGGGTGACAAAATGTTAAATCTATTAAACGAACTCTCCCAGAACCGCAAACCGGATGAGGAGGAATTTAGCGATTATGGCGAGGAGGAGTAGGAGGAGCATGGGAGGTAAACCCTTTTTATTATTACCCATTCGTAATTCGTAATTCGTAATTTGTAATTCGTAATATGACTTTTTCTCTCGCTGAACAAGTTGCCCAGATGGTCGTGGTTCGCGCCTCTGGTTTTTTGTTTGATCATCAAATTCGTTACTCCCTTTGGGAACCTCCTGCACAGAAATTAGAGCATTGGTTACATGACTTGGGTGTGGGTGGGGTGATTTTGGTGGATGGCAGTGCGGCGGAGTTGGCGATTAGAACTCAGTTGTTGCAGTCCTGGGCTAAATTTCCCCTGTTAGTAGCGGCGGACGTGGAGGAAGGTGTCGGTCAGCGCTTTGCCGGGGCGACTTGGTTTCCACCCTTGATGGCGATTGGAGCATTGGCTGATCACTCCCTAGAACAAGCACAATTGTATGCGGAAAAAATGGGGGGAATTACGGCCCAAGAAGCCTTAACCGTGGGCCTAAATTGGGTTTTGGCTCCGGTGGTTGATGTGAATAATAATCCTAAAAATCCGGTGATTAATGTTCGTTCTTTTGGGGAAACTCCAGAACGGGTCAGTCACTTAGCGACGGCTTTTATTCGGGGATGTCAAGGATATCCGGTGTTAACGACGGCTAAACATTTCCCCGGTCATGGGGATACGGCGATTGATTCCCATTTGGAATTACCTGTAATTCCCCATAGTGATCAGCGTTTAGCTGAAGTGGAATTACCTCCGTTTGTGGCCAGTATTGCTGCGGGTGTGGACTCGGTGATGATGGCTCATTTGTTGATCCCGGCTTGGGATAGTAAAAATCCCGCGACCCTATCCCCGGTGATTGTTCAAGAACAGTTAAGACAACGGTTGGGCTTTCAAGGGTTAGTGGTGACGGATGCCTTGGTGATGGGGGCGATCGCTAAACTTTATACTCCCGAAGAAGCCGCAATTTTAGCCGTTGAAGCTGGGGCTGATGTTTTATTAATGCCTCTTGATCCCCAAGTTACTATTGATGCAGTCTGTACGGCGGTGAAGGAGGGTAGAATTTCCCGTGAACGAATTGAAGCCTCTGTACAGCGCATTAGGAAGGCTAAGGCGAAGGTATTCCCCGACTGGCAACCGAATACGCCCTATTCTCCCCCCAGTCGAGATCCCCAGAAATTATTTTATTCTCTATCTCAACCATCTTCTCAAGTTCTAGTTCAAACCATTTTGCAGGATTCTCTCAAACAGGGGGGAACTTTACCGTTAGTAGTTCTAAATCCACCCCAACCCTGTCGCAATTTAGTGATTGTGGATGATTTACTCAATTGTTCTATTTTGGGAAATCATACCCCGGCGATCGCCCGTCCAACTCAGTTTGGTTATCGCTTACAACTGATTGATTGTCATGATCAAGAATTTTCTGATCTTGAGCAGTCTTCTGAACCCACCTTACTGCAAATTTTTATTCGAGCTAATGCCTTCCGTGATAGTTCGGGATTAACACAAATTGCTCAGAATTGGCTAAATATTCTCTTAAAACAGGATCATTTACAAGCTTTGGTGATTTACGGGAGTCCCTACACCCTGGAACAGTTTTTGCCCCAAATTTCCCCCAAAACTCCTTATGTTTTCTCTTATGGTCAGACTCCCGCAGCCCAGGAGATTGCCTTAAAAGTCCTTTGGGGAATTTAATCAGAATTTAACAATAACCCAGTATCTTGATTGAAGACTGGTTGATTAACATAAGTTATGGGCTTCTGTCCAGTGACTTTGCATATTGTTATAGAAAAACCCTGAGTATTTGTATTTGCCTATACTGAAAAAAAAATATTTTCTAAAATCAATTTTTAGATTACACTTAGTTGTGATGCCAAAAACTTCTCCGGCAACGCCAAAGAGGGCGAATTATGACTTACACAACTGTCCAATTTTCATTAGATGTGATCAAAGACGAAGCCCGCCAACTTGTCAATAAGGGGGTTGTTAGCCGTCAGCAACCCATCTATACACTCTGCCAATATATTTCCGCGCGGGAATGGGCTTGTGTAGAGTGTGAGTTGGAAGAATGCGACTTCTTACTCCGAGACCGAATTGGCGACCTGATTGGTCATGAAACCTGGGATAACGACTAAAATCCCAATTAAATTTGAAAACAAAAAAAATCTTTCAGACATTATTTAAGTTTGCTCAGTGCTGACTTCTGCGGTTGAGAACTGATTTGCCTGCCGATTTAGGTGAATTGAGGGACTAGAATCGCGATCCTTTAAAGCCCTTTCTTGGCTGTTTTAAGTTCAAAATATCTTAAATTCTTGAAATAGAGGAACTTAGGACTGCTTCTAGCAATTGGTCTTATTTCAGAGGGTTTATCCTTCTGGGTTAAATAAAGGAAAGTGATTCCCGGATGCAGAGGTCAAGAATAAAGTTACAATTTAAGTGCGTGCGATGAGATATCGGTTGCAACATGAAGTTGAACAATTTTAGGATGGGTTCTGCAATTAGATATCAATAAATATACCAATAGCGATAAGTCCGCCCCACAATTTTGAACCCGATTCATGTTGTTTCTGATTTCTATCAGTTGAGTTCTGGAGGCGGGGTTTATCGTTATATTAGTCAGAGGAGTTTGATTCTCGTAGGCATTTTAATTCCTCTCGTAACTCAGAAATTTGGGTTGTGAGTTCTTGAATTTCTTTAACGGTTTCTGGGTCTGACACAAGGAGAATCGTGGAGGTAACAACTTCAGCTTCTGTTGTTACGGTTGTTGTGTATGTATTCAGGTTCTGGGAACCCTGGGAAAGAATTGTATCCACAAAATTACGAGCTTCCTGTTCAGTCGTTTTTCCTTTTTCAGCCCATTCTTGGGCTAATTCGCTAAACTGGGACTGAATTTTTCCAAGATTCTCACTGCGCTTGTCAGGATTTTGTAGGATCTCGATTAGGGAAGATGTCGCGCCGAGGGTAACGCGAAATCCCTGATGGAATAAATCGGTTAATTGTTCAGTATCCATAATAGTTAAACAATTCTTCAAGTAGAACAATCTGGCTATAGGGATTTTTGGGGGATGGTCTGAAGTAGACCAATTTTTCCCATATATTCTAACAGCTTATTCCCTAACTTGGTCGAGGTATTGATTCACGTCATCAATAATCCGGGTGAGTTCGGCTTCCGTGGTCAGTTTAATCCGTTCATCTCGGATAGTAATTAAGACTTTAGCAGCAAAGGGACTGGGCCAAATATTAGGATTGCAGAAAACCTCTAAAAACACATCTCCGGTATATTGATATTCCATCGGCTTTTGAGGGGTAGGTTTACCGCCAACTGAAGCAGTTTTTGCCGCCACCGTTTTGAGTTTTTGCATTAATTCATCTAGTACCCCTTTTAAATTCCGAGCCGCTTCGGGGGTGAAACGTATGGAAACCGAACCTTGGGTTAAATTAATCGTGAGTGGAGGAATAGACATAGAATAACGATTTAAAACGATAATTGAAATCCTTTAATCTAATTTTACCGTGAAATTAACCTAAATTAACTTTTATATTTTTAGTGAAAATCAATCTCAATAGTCAAATTAATACAAACAGAGTGATATATTAAAAAAAGTTTTTGATCATCGTCAAAACTTCAAAGGAAAAATTTTATGGCTCAGGATAATCGTTCAAAAATTCAATTTGTTTTATTGCTAACACTGGGTTTAAATCTGTTAGTCATGATGATTAAAATTATTGTAGGCAACATGACAGGTTCTTTGAGCTTACTTGCTGATGCTCTGCATAGTGTTACCGATAGTGCTAATAATGTTTTAGGATTAGTTACGAATCATTTTGCCTCTCCCCATCCAGATCGGGAACATCCCTATGGCCATCAAAAATTCGATGCTTTGGGAGCATTAGGGATTGGTGTTTTTTTAGGAATTGCCTGTTTTGAAATTTTCAGTAGTGCCATAAAACGCTTATTTCAAGGCGGTGAACCCGTGACAATTTCTCCTAATGAATTATGGATTTTATTAATTGTTTTAGGAATTAATATTTTTGTGACTTATTATGAACGGGCGGAGGGAAAGCGTTTAGGCAGTGCGATTTTAATAGCAGATGCTAAACATACAATGAGTGATGTTTGGGTGACAATTATGGTGATTGCGGGATTAATTGGGATTTGGCAAGGACAGGTCTGGAATTTACCAAAACTACAATATTTAGACGTAATTTTAGCCTTTCCTGTGGCATTATTAGTATTTAAAAGTGGTTGGAGTGTATTAAAGGAAAATTTACCTTGGTTAGTGGATCAAATGGTGATTGCACCGGAAACCATTAAAGAGATTGTCATGTCTGTTCCGGGGGTGATCAACTGCCATGATATTGCTTCCCGTGGGATGATTGGACGACAGGTTTTTATTGAAATGCACTTAATTGTTGAAGCAACGGATGTAGAAACGGCGCACAGTATTACAGAAGCTGTAGAAGCTGAATTAGGAAAAGAATTTAGCCCCGTCAGAATTTTAATTCACGTTGAACCCCCCCAATATAAATCGGAGCAAATTACCTATGAATCCTAAAGGAATATACCCATAACCCATTACCTATTACCTATTACCTATTACCTATTACCCATTACCTATTACCTATTACCCATTACTAAACAATTTCCTCCCCTAATTCATTAGGAGAGGAAATCAATTTTAACCCCTTAAAATCATTTCCCCTATTTTTTGGGAGCAGGAGCGGGGGTAGCAGGGGCGGGAGCCGCAGGAGGAGGAGTGGTGGCTGCTGGAGGAGTAGTCGTTTCTGGGGTGGGAGCACCACCACAACTCGTTAATAAACAGGAAGAAGCTATGGCTAAACCTGTAACCAAGAAGGCTAACTTTTTCATAGGAGATCTCAAGAAAATTGAAAGTAGGTGAGTGACAAGATTGAGAAAAAATGTACCATAATCCCAGGAATGCTCCTAAATGGTAAGTTAGAAATTAAACCAGAATAGAGATTTTAACTATTCAAGTTTGCACCGCCACAGTTTCAACTCAGTTTGAGTGATTCCGTTGCAGACTTTTGATTTCTATACCCTGAAGAAAACACGACTTTCCTGAGCAGTTAAGGCAAATTTAAAATTTCCCATTGTTCATCTTACACATAATACAGGTTTTTTAAAAAAATGGAAGATCCCCTAGGGAAAATACTGGGATTTTTTGCGATCGCGGTTTCTCTGTCATCGTAAATTTGCGGATGTCCAGGGCTTTAAATCTTACAGCCTTTTTTCTCAGGGGTTGTCCCTATGTCCCGTGACTGCCTCAGCCCCGATGGGCTGAATTGATTGATGATTCTTTTAAACTTGATCGGCTAAAATCCGAGGCTTGGGTTGATAATAGCTGGCAATTAAAGCAATCATTAACCACCATAAAGTATTCACTTGGGGACGGTATAAAACCGTATCAACAAAACCATGACCTATCAGTCCTATTAAGACAGAAATGGCTGCGATCAACCAAAATCCTTGGGTATTTCCTAAAGCTCTGAGTTGTTTTAATTGTACCCATCCTTGATTAAAACTTACGATTAATAACCAGATAAAACAACTTAAACCGATAATTCCGGTTTCAACTGCCACTTCTAACATCACGGAATAGGCACTCAAAGCCGTATAGCGAGGCTGCATATAAAGGGGATAAATCTTATTGAAAGCGACGTTTCCAGGGCCAATTCCTAAGATCGGACGATCTTTAATCATTTCAATGACTGCCATCCAAACATTAATTCTAAAATTATTACTACTATCTCCTCGTCCGACAAACATACTCGCCACCCGATCGCGAATAGCGGGAACAAATACTACTGCTAAGACAAGAAAAAGGGTTAATCCTGTTAATCCGATTGGTAAAGCCCACTGTCGCCAAAAGGGAGGAAAACTAATACTTAACCAATATAATAATAAGACGGAAAAAGTAAACGTTAATAAGACTAATCCAATCCATCCTCCTCGACTAAAGGTTAAGACTAAACAGGAGGAGTTGACAACGATCATTGTTAATGCTAGGGCTTTCGGTAAAATACCTTTCCAAACAAAGAATGCAGCCAAACTTAAACCAACTGCGGGTAATAAATAGGCGGCTAATAAATTCGGGTTATCTAAATAACTATAAACCCGGGTTAAGTTAGATTGGGGAGAGGTGGGGTCAACCCAAGTGGCTAAGGCTTTTGCACCGGAAAACCATTGTCTTAAACCATAGACACTGACGATTAAAGCTATGTGTAAAAATAGGGTAATAAAAATAGAGCGAATTTTTGGCGATCGCAATATTCTTGACATGAAAGCGAATAAAATTAAATACAGAGTTAATTTCGTCCAGCCACTAAATGCGGCTGTTTTCACCGGAGATAAAGCCGTGGCAATGGTGGCAATTCCCCAATATAATAAAACGATTAAATGAATGGGAGTAAAGGCAGTTTGTGAGGGTTCATCCGTTAGGGTTAATAATAGCCACCATCCGGCACAAGCGATTAATAAAACCCCGATTAATGCCGTACCCACAAAAGGAGCTAAACAAAATACAATAGTAATTAATAATGCCCCCAAGGGTTCCCCCCACTGCAATAACCAACTCCCCTGTCGCCATTGATGTAAAAATCCTGTCAACTGGTAGAGAAAACTACTATTACGCCATTGGTAGAGTAATAGATTTTGCAGGGTAAATTGTTGCCAAATAGTGTTTAGGGTGGTCATGGGCTTTAAGGGATTTTGCGATCGCAGGGGTGAAAACTCAGAAATTAGTATAGCTTAGTTCAAGATTAAATTCAAACAAACACTAAGGGTTTATCTTTTAATGGGGCAAAAGCTTCCGCATCAAATCTATATAAACTCGCAGGTCTACCCGCTCCTCTGGATGTTTTTACCCCGGTATCATAGAGAAATCCTAACTTGAGTAACCGGGTTCTAAAGTTAGAATAATCGGAAAATCCTTCTCCTAAAATAGTTGTATAAAATTGGTATAAATCCCCTAATGTAAATAATTCAGGTAAAACATCAAAAGCGACGGGACTATATTCTAATTTGTTTTTTAATCGACGATAACCATAGTCTAAAATCTGATTATGATCAAAGGCTAAATCAGGAATTTGATCAATGGGATACCAAGCAATTCCGGTCACTTTATCGGTAATTAATTCCGCTTCTTCAAACCGAACTATGGCAAAATAACTTACGGATAAATAACGAATATTATAGGAATCTGGGGCTTCTCTGGGGTCACGTTCTGGCTCCCCAAAGCTATATAATTGTTCCAAATATAAATTCTCAACTAGAATTTTTTCTGCTAAAATTCTATAGGCTGCATTTTCTAAAGATTCTCCTTTTTGAACTAAAGTTCCGGGTAAACTCCAAGTATTGATAAAAGGTTCTTCTTTTCGCTTAACCAATAAAACCAATAGACGATTTTGTTCGGTATCGACTGAAAAAATTACATTATCAACACCCACTTTAAAATCTTCTAGGATCAAAGTTTTATTCATATAATTTTTCTCGGTTAATATAATCTTGTACCCGGGTCGTTAAAACCTCTTTATTCCCTGTTTGACGATAGTGACTTGAGGAAACGGGTAAACCCGTAACCGTAGCAATAGTTAAGGTTGCACCTAATTTTTTTAGGTGATCTAAATCCATTTCTACCACCTGATAACCCGGTCGCGGAATAATTAATAATTCTACCTGTTTTAACAGGGTTTCTATCTGATACCACTGGGGAATTTGTTGAATTAAATCCGAACCCACTACTAAAGTATATTTAGCATCAGACCAGTAATTTTTAGCGCCTTTTAAAGTTTCTAAGGTTCGGCGACTACTGAGTTCAGGATGCAAAGCAATATTTGCTTTTGGGGCGTTAATTTCCTCTATTAATAATGATAGCATCGCCATCCGATGTTCTAATAAAGTTTGGTGGGTTTTAAAGGGATTATCCGAGGCCCAGACCACGACTTTATCAAATCGTTGAGACAACCAAAGCAGAATCGCTTGATGTCCTGAAGTGGGAGGATCTGCACTGGTTCCAAAGAGGGCGATTTGAGTCATTTTTAATCGGAGTTAATATTATTTTAGATAATCACTCAATTGTTTGTTCTAATCGATTAGCTAAGGCAATAATATCATCTTTTCGGGCTATTTGTTCCACCCATTCCGAGGGAATATTGTTAAACCCATAATAAATTCCGGCTAAACCTCCTGTGACTGCGGCTGTTGTATCGGTATCTTCTCCTAAATTAACGGCTTTAAGAACAGCTTCTGGGTATGAGGATGTCGTTAATAAACACCATAACGAGGCTTCTAAAGTATGAATCACATAACCGCCCGATTGAATTTCATCAATTGATAACTGATCAATATTACCCCTAAAAATACGGTCAAATCGAGAAGATTCTACGGTTAAACTAGGATGATAATAAATGGGTTTTACGGCTTCTATGCCTTGAATATAGGCGGATTTTAGATCTAATCCTTGGAGTAATTTAACCGCAATACTAATATAAATCCCGCAGGCAATTTGGGAACGGAGATGACCATGGGTTAAACAGGAACATTCATGCACCCACTGGATTAATTGATAGAATGAAACCGAAGAATATAAATAGGCCATGGGTAAAATTCGCATCAAAGAACCATTACCATTACTGCGTTCATCGGTTTCTCCAGCTTCCACGGGATTTACCCCATTTTGGAGGTTTTTAATTGCGTTATTAGTGGTTCCTCCAATATCAAATATAACGCCATGGGCTGCCCATTCTTGATGATAGCGCCAACGACAAAAAGATGCTGCGATCGCTTTTAAATTATAGCCCTGACAAAGACTATCTGCTAAACATAACATCAAGGAACTATCATCCGACCAAGTACCGGGGGGTTGTCGATGGGTTCCATAGCCAGTCATGGTTGTGATGGGGTTTTTTAGACGTTCTTGTCGGCTGGTAAATTCCACCGGAACACCCAAAGCATCACCAACACAAACACCAATTAAGCCCGATAAAATTGCTGATTTTTTCATATTAAAATCCTTTTATAGTAATCCTAATTTAGACTTAAAAGGCAATAGGGAAAAGAGTTAGCCCTAAAGGGCTTACTACTATAATCCATATAGCCAAATAATTAATAAGGGGGTAACAATTGTTAGGATTAGATTCAGGGGAGCACCGACCCGGGTAAAATCAAAGAACTTATAGCCCCCAGGACTATAAACCATTGTATTTGTTTGATAACCAATCGGGGTCATATAACTATTAGAAGCCGCAAAAGTCACCGCATACATAAAGGCAAAGGGATTTAAACCTAATGCTACGGAAACTTTTACCGCAATGGGAATCATCAATACAACGGTGGCATTATTAGAAAGAACTTCTGTCAGAATCGAGGTGGCAATATAGAATAATAATAGAATCCAATAACCGGATAAATGACCACCAAAACCGACTAAAGTATCGGCTAACCATTGGGTTGCACCAGATTTATCCATGGCTATTCCTAATGGAATTAATCCTGCTAAGAGAAATATCACATCCCAACGCACAGAACCATAAATTTCTCCGGGTTTGAGACATCCGGTAATTACCATTAAAATTACACCCGCTAAAGCACTAACTAAAATGGGCATAATTTCAAAGGCTGCGAGAATAATAACACCTAAAACAATCGCCAAGGCAATCCAAGCTTTATCCTGTCTGAGTGTTTCTACATCTCTTTCTTCTAAAACCAGAAGTTCCCTGGTTGTTTGTAACCCAATAAAACTTTGTTTTGGCCCTTGAAGTAATAATAAATCCCCAAATCGTAGGGTAACTTTTCCTAATCGACCTTGAACTAATTCTGAACCGCGACGAATGGCTAAAACCGTGGCGTTGTAGCGTTGACGGAATCTTAAATCTTTTAAAGTGGTTCCGATTAACCGAGAATTGGATAAAATCAAAACTTCGGCTATTTTTTCTTGTCCAGAACTCAAAATAGTTTCTAAAGATTCTTGTTTAAACTTAATATCGGGAAGAATATCTAAGCCTTTTTCATCTCTAATTTTTAGTAAATCCTCTCGACTACTTCTAACAATTAAAATATCTCCAGCAGCTAATAATTTATCGGCTAAAGGTTGAGCAAAACGCATATTATTTTGAATTAATTCTAACACATCTAAGTCAAATTTGCGTTGAATTTCACTTTCTTTAAGGGTTTGTCCCACTAAGCTAGAACGGGGAGTAATTACCAGTTCGCTGACATAATCTTTTAACCCATATTCTGTTTGCATAAGGTCAAAATTTGCTGGTTTGCGGTCGGGTAAAAGTCGAGGGGCAACAACAGCTAAATAAATAATCCCAATAATAAAGGTAATAATTCCTAATCGAGTAAACTGAAATAACTGAAATTCCCCATATCCCAGTTGTTTAGAAATGCCACTAGCTAAAACATTGGTTGAAGTGCCAATAACCGTAATCATCCCTCCCAAAACCGTCGCATAAGATAGGGGAATTAATAATTTAGAGGGAGAAATTTTTTGTTTGCGACACCAATCTTCTACAATGGGTAAGAAAATAGCAACAACGGCTGTATTATTAATAAAAGCGGTAATCGGCCCAACAATTAATCCCATAACTAAAATTTGTTGGCTGGCCGTTGTTCCTCCCCATTTCAGTAACCAATCTCGAACAGTTTGTACAACTCCTGTTTTTGTAATTCCAGCACTTAAAATAAACATTGCCATGACTGTAATTGTGGCTGGGTTGCCAAACCCTGATATGCCTTCTTCGGGTGTGACTAACTTCAAAAGCATTAAAACAACGGTAACGGTAAGCGCCGTTAAATCGACAGGAAGCCACTCAAAAATGAAGGCAATTAAGGCTAGAATAACAATACTAAGGGTTAGAACAATGTTCGTCATGTAAGTGAAATAAATTGTTAAGTTTTGGTTTGTGGTTATCGGTTATAGTAGGGAATTACGAATTACGAATTACGAATTACGAATAGGTAATAGGTAATAGGTAATGGGTAATAGGTAATAGGTAATAGGTAATAGGTAATGGGTAATAGTTGACCTCCCCTGCTCCCCCTGCCTCCCCTGCTCCCCCTGCTCTATTAAGATTTAGGAGAAGGACTGACCTTGGGTGCTGGAGTTGGGGCGGGTGAAACCGTTGTATTAGGGGCGGCTGGGGTACTGATGGCCGGAGGAGTGGCCGCGGGTTCGCCCATAATACTGGGATTTCCATTATCATAGAATCCGGCTAAACAGGCAATCATCAGCGTGGCTAAAGTTCCCCCTAATAGGGCTTTCCAACCCAATTCGGAAATGTCTTTCCGGCGTGATGGGACTAAACCGACCATTCCGCCGACAAAAATTCCCACCGAAGCAACATGGGCAAAACCGGATAAAGCATAACTAACAATTAACACTGTTCGAGGTGTAATTGACCCGGCTTTGGCGGCTTCTGCTAGGGCTTGATAGGGGGGAATTGCTGTTTCTAATAAACGACGACCAATAATTACTGAGGCTGTCCAAGAATCCTCAAAGGGAACTCCAGTTAAAATGGTTACGGGATAAAAAATAAATCCCAAAATATTCGCTAAGGTGACAACTTGAAAAAAGTCTCCTGCTGGACTTGGTAATAAACCCAACCAAGCTGAGAATTGATTAACCAAAGAGAGTAATCCCAAAATTAAGATTAAAATTGCAGCAATGGCAACGGACATTTTTACGCCATCTAATGCTCCAATAATTGCTGAATCTAAGGGGCTAATTTGATCAATTAATTCTCCACCAATGGTTTGTAATTCATGGGTTCCATCTTCATGCGTAATTAAGTTGTCTTCGGCTTTTTCTTCGGGCAGCATCCCTAATGTCAGGGGTTTTTCGGTTTCAGGAACTAATATTTTAGAAATGACAAAACAGGCGGGAATTGCCATAATTGAAGCCGAAACTAAATGTCCTAAAATATTAGGAAAAACTGGTTTTAGAAAACTAACATAAATCGCTAGAGTTGATGAAGCAGCCGTTCCAAAACAACAAGTTAAAATCGCACATAGTTCGGAACGAGTCATCTTTTCTAAATAGGGCTTAACCACAATGGCGGCTTCAATTCCGACAAAAATATTCGCCGCCCCGCTTAATGCTTCTGCCCCACTTAAACGCATGGTTTTATAGAATAACTTGGCAAAAACATTAGTAACGACTTGAATCACCCCTAAGTTATATAACAGTGCCATTAAACCAGAGAAAAAGATTACCGTTGGTAATGCTCTAAAGGCAAAAATATAACCTAAATTGACATCGGGGGTTTGCCCGGGAATGGGAACAATATTTTTTCCAAAGACAAATCTAGCCCCGGTATCAGCAGCATAAAACAAACTATCGAGCAGACTGCTAAACCATTCTAAGCCGGTTCTTGTAGGCGGAAATAGAAAGACCAGAAAGGCTAAAACTAACTGTAGGCCAATGCCTAAACCCATGGTTCGCCAGGGGACGACTCGTCTATTTTCTGAAAATAACCAAGCAATAAAGCAAAGGCCAAAAATTCCCAAAAATGAAATAAGATTCAGGTAAGTCATAAGTGGTTTTTGAAGGATTTATTGATTGTATTCTGATTTCGTTTGGCTTTTGTTCTTGTGCAAAGCTACCATTAACGCTGTCAAACGTCAATCTGGATAAACACGGGTTCTATTTTCAATAAGTAGTTGCACAAAATAAATTATCTAGTTGAGAGAGGGAACACCGGAACAGCCCCCCCAAACCCCCCGTGCACGGGGGGCTAGGGGGGGAGGGAACAGGGTAGAGGATGTGTAATTAATTTTGTTTAGGTACTTATCAATTAGCGACGATTGATAAACCACTTATAAACCACTTTTTCCATTTCAATCCAGACAAACATTAATGCACTAAAACCAAGACAAATTGATAATTCAGTGAAACTCAAAAAGTGAGTTCCAAAGAAACTTTGTAGGGGCGGAACATAAATCAAGAGTAATTGCAGAATTGTAGTTAATCCCACAGCACCCCACAAATAAAGATTGGTTTTAGGATTCATTTGAAAAGTTAGTTGAGTATCGGAACGTACCGCTAAAGCATGACCCATTTGGGCTAAACATAAGGTTGTAAACACCATCGTTTTCCAACGTTCAGGGTCAGGAGTGTCTTGAGTATAGTTGTAAGCCCAAACCATCAAAACAATCGTTAAAATAGCAAAAACAATCCCAATTCTGACCATATATAACCCTAATCCTCGCGCAAAAATACTTTCACGGGGATTGTAGGGAGGACGTTGCATTACCGCAGGTTCAGCAGGTTCCATTGCTAATGCTAAAGCGGGTAAACCATCGGTAACAAGGTTCATCCATAAAATTTGTAACGGGATTAACGGCACACCACCTAAGCCTAAAATTGGAGAGGCCGCAATTACTAATACTTCCCCAATATTACTACCGAGAATATATTTAATAAAACGACGAATATTACTATAAACAACTCGCCCTTCTTCCGTAGCAGCAACAATGGTAGCAAAGTTATCATCCAATAAAATCATATCACTGGCTTCTTTACTAACATCAGTTCCAGTAATTCCCATGGCAATACCGATATCTGCCTGTTTCAAAGCTGGAGCATCATTAACACCATCCCCGGTCATGGCGACAAATTCACCATTTTTTTGTAACGCTTGAACAATCCGCAGTTTATGTTCAGGAGAAACCCTGGCATAAACACTAACCTGTTCAACTTGTTGTTCTAATTCCGTTTGAGTTAATTTCTGTAATTCCTGACCTGTTAAACTTAAAGAATCTAATTCGGCAATTCCTAAATCTTGAGCAATTACCTTCGCAGTTAATTGATGATCTCCAGTAATCATTACTGGACGAATCCCCGCTTCTCGACATAGTTTAACCGCTTCTCGAACTTCAGGACGAGGCGCGTCTAACATTCCTACTAATCCTAACCAAACTAATTCCTGTTCGGCACTTTCTTCCTCGCCTTCTGGCGGTAATATTGTTAAAGGGCGGGTGGCAAATCCTAAAACCCGTAAACCTTTCCCGGCCATTGCATTATTTTGTTCGAGAATTATTTGACGGTCTGATTCTGCTAACAAAACATTTTGATTGCCCACAAGAACCGAAGTACATTGAGCTAAAATTAACTCCGGTGATCCTTTAGTAAACATCACACATTCTGGATTTTCATGGTTGTTAATTTGACAAATAACACTCATCCGCTTCCGTTCTGAGGAGAAAGGAATTTCAGCAAGACGAGGATTTTTGTGATTATGAATGTTTCTAAATAAACCTACTTTTCCAGCTAAGGATAATAACGCCCCTTCCGTGGGATCTCCCAAAATATGCCATTTATTATCATCTTGTTGTAATTGAGCATCATTGCACAAAACACAAGCGGTTAAAATCGGTTCTAAAACTTCAGAATCCGAGGAAATTGTGTTATTTTGTTCCGAGGTTATCAGTTGTAATTCCCCAACCGGATCATACCCTTCTCCCGTAACTTGAAACACTTGATCAAAGGTTTGAACCGATTGCACCACCATTTTATTTTGGGTCAGAGTTCCGGTTTTATCCGAACAAATAGTCGTCACAGAACCCAAGGTTTCCACCGCCGGAAGTTTCCGAATTAAAGCATGGCGTTTGACCATTCTTTGTGTACCAATAGCCAGAGTAACTGTCACCACCGCAGGTAAACCCTCTGGAACCACGGCCACCGCCATACTCAGGGATACTTCTAATAAATCTTCTAAACTCTGAAAACTGCCTGTTCTGATCACGCCACCCACTACAATTAGGGCAACCAAGGCCAAAGACCCACTAACTAAAACATTCCCTAACTGGGTCATCCGTTGCTGGAGGGGAGTCGGTTCCGTTTCTACCCCCTGGATCATTTCCGCGATGCGTCCGAGTTCCGTGGTCATCCCCGTATTGGTGACGATCACTTGTCCCCGTCCCTGGATCACTTCCGTCCCCATAAATACCATATTCAGGCGATCGCCTAAAGGAGCATCTTCGGTCAACTCCATACTAGGTTTTTTAATTACCGCTTCTGCTTCCCCCGTTAAGGCCGCCTCCCGCACTTGCAAATTTTGGGCTTCAACTAGGCGACCATCGGCCGGAATTTGCACCCCAGCCTCCAGAAACATGATATCCCCTGGAACCAGTTCTTTCGCTGCCAGTTCTAGCATTTTGTCGTCCCGCACTACCCGAACTCTAGGGGAAGACATTCGTTTCAGGGCGGCTAAAGCCTGTTCTGCACGACTTTCTTGGAAATAGCCCAACATCCCATTCAAAATCACAATCGAAAAAATAGCAACGGCATCCTTGGGGAAGTTTCCTTTGCGAAAATCAATCACGGCGGAGACAATGGCTACAGCAATCAACATCACGAGCATAATATTCGTGAACTGATCCCATAAAATTTCCAAGGTACTGCGACCGGGAACTTCTTTTAATTCATTTAGACCATACTGTTGTTGACGCCCAATCACTTGTTGTGGCGTTAACCCGGTTTCACTATCTGTATCAAGGATCTGGAGAGCTTTGTCAGCACTCAAGGTATGCCAGGTTTTGAGGGGTGCTAAGGTTGAATCAGAAGACATTGATGAGGATTCGGGAGATACCATTGTCTAAGTCCTAAAAGTTCTAGCTAATCTACTCTAATTAAATCATAAGTGATTAATCGGTGATCACTCTAAAATTCCAGAAGAAATTGCCTCGGAAGTATTAGAAGTTGCTGCCTTCGTGTCTTCGTGTCTTTGTGGTTTATTTTTATTGGAGAATAAATTAATCAAATAAATGAATATCAAAATACAAAATTACTAAGTAAGAAATTAGCCAGATGATCAAACTCAATTTAATTGTCGGATCTTGAATTAAAATTCGGCTGGGTTCTTCTCCATCGGCTAAAACCGTAACTAACCATTTGTAGTGCATGACCGCATAATAAACTATCGGAACTGTAATCACTAAGGAGGGATTTTTACCCGATGTTATCGTAAATAAAGCATAGCACATAATCGTCATGGTTGCTGTACTATTCAGGAGAGAATCTAAATAGGGTAAGGTATATTCAGACAGCACCGGACGTTGTTGGTTTTTGCTTCCCCGTTGATAGAATAACTCCAAATAAGATGGTTCTGAATTGGCTGATTTTAAATCGGGCTGTAGGGATGTTTCAGGATCAAAACTTTCTTGATTAGTTTGAAGATGTAATAAAGACAATAATTCCGAACGTCGTTTAGAAAATCCTAAAAATAGAGTTAGGAAAAACGTACATAAAACAATCCAAGCCGTCGGCATATCTCCTAACGCATAAATTCCCGCTAATAGTCTGAGAACAAAACCAAAGGCAATACAACTAACATCAAATAGGGCTAAATTTTTGAGTTTTAGAGAATAAATAATATTATTGATAGCATAGAGTAAAATACAAATAAATGTGGCTATTCCTAAGCTATAAGAACCTAAAAGGGAAAGTATTGTTAAACAGAATGCGATCGCTAATCCTATTTTAATTGAAACTTGACCACTGGCAATAGGGCGATACTTTTTTTTCGGATGCAAGCGATCGCATTTTCGATCTTGAATATCATTGAAAATATAAATTGCCGATGCCATTAACGAGAAAAAAATTACCGTTAATATTGATAACAGAATTGCCTGGGGTTGTAACAGTCTCCCCCCAAACAAAAGTCCCGCTAAACAGAATAAATTTTTTGTCCATTGGTGGGGACGAAGAAGTTTAATTAGGGGGGACAAATTTGAGGATTTAACGGCTACAAATACGGGATCAGTTGAATTATCATTGGTTTCTAATATAGATTTAGAATCACCCAAATAATGGTCTTGATCTGGTTTTTCCATAATCATTGCAATTTCCTAAAAAAATGTTAATATTTTAACGAGACATAATAATAATTCCAGCAATAATTAAACTTAATCCTATGATTTGATTTAATCCAAAACGCTCTCCTAAAAATAGGTTTCCCATCAAGGCAACTAAGCTAAAACCAATGGCAGCAAATACTGGATAAGCAACAGAAACAGGTAAACTATCAAGAGCTTTGGCAAAAACAATTAAATTAATTCCATAGACTAAAATTGCTGCCATAAACCAAGGAGATAATAACAGGGTTAATAAACTCGGGTCGGCGGCTTCTATTCTGGATTTTTTCAGTAATAAATTACCAATTCCACTATTAATAGCGGCGATTAAAACTAAACTCCATGAAATCCAGTTAATTGAGTTGATATTGTTCACGGTTTGTTATTAGAATAGGGGATTTAATTATTCTTAATTATCCTTAAAATGTTAGATGGTGCGTGCGCTGCGCTTACGCACCCTACAGTTAGGAGAGTTGTTTTAATACCCAGAGTAGTTTTTCTTTCACGGGGCGACGATGGGCAGATCCCGCTTTTTCCGCTTGTAGTTGATTATAGTTGTTTTTGAACCAATCATAACTTTCTCGGAACATTTCATCATTAGAATATTTGGGTTTCCAGCCTAATTTTAGCAGAGGATCGACATCAAAATAAAATTCTTTGTGATAGGTTAAATAATGCCAAGGAGCTAGGGGACTTAATCCCATCCAGTCTAACAGTTGTAAAGTGCCAATTGTTAATCCTGTTGGTAAACTTTTAACCTGAGAATCTGTTCCTGCATACTCAATTAAATGTTCTAATCCTTCTCGTAATGTGCCAAAGCGATCGCTTCCTACATTATAGATCCCTGGTTGACCTAAATCCAGAGCTAAAAGATAGGCATCCATCAAATCATGGGCATGGACAAATTGAAATTGAACGTTCCCACTGCCAATCACATAAACGTTTTTTCCTGCTTGAATCCATTCAAATAATATCTGAAAAATCCCTAATCTTCCTTCTCCTAAAATAGTTCGGGGACGAATTACAATTAATGGTAAACCAGCTTGATCACAGATGTCTCTAACGGCTAATTCCCCCGCTAATTTTGCCCGTCCATAAATTTCAACCGCTTTAGTAGGGGTATTATTATTAATCGGACATTCAGCCTCCCCAAATAGGGCGCTAGAACTCATGTGAATAAAAGTTTTAACTCCGGCTTTTACTGCTGCTTCGGCGGCGATTTTACTGCCTTCTACGTTGACTTCCCAGAATTTATTACCGGATTTTGTTAGGGGAACTAAAGCCACGTTATGATGGACAATATCAATATCTTTCATGGCTTTTTCTACCCGGTTGCGATCGCAAATATCACAGTTAATAAATTCAATCTCTGGGGGACGGGTAGGATCTTCCCAAATATCTAAAATTCTAACTTCTTCTCCCCGTTGATATAATCGTCGTGCAATTAAATTGCCTAAAAATCCCGATCCTCCCGTAATTAAGTGCTTCATAAATTTCTGTTTTTCCTCGACACCACTTGTTTCCTTGTATCATAAACAAAAGTTACCCATTCGTAAAGGTTTAACTTAACTTGCGGTGGGAAACAGGTAGAAGTTGACCCTGAGAATAATAGAAAATTTGATCAATCGGATTTGCGTTCAGTATTTTAATTTGATAAGATTGATAAGTTTTAAAATCGAATTATAAAGCTGATTAAGGGGTTGTTTGTCTTGGAAAAATCTATAAATTTCATAGCCTAAAATTAAGCCGGGATAGATAATTACTGATTCTTTGGACAATAAAGCGAATGCAAATAAGATATAAGAACTGAATATCCATAACTTATTAGAGTTATTTTTGTAATGTAAATAACTACTAAAAGCCGCTAGAAAAAAACAAGTTGCTACTACATCAGAACGACCCGAAATCCAAGTAACTGCTTCTACATGACTGGGTAAAACTAAAAACAAAAAACCTGCAATCATAGAAATGGATTGACTCAGTTTTTTAGATAAATGACTATGGATTAATAGCTGAGAGGAAATCAAATACACAAAAAAGCAACTGATTCCATGAAAAATAATGTTAGTGAGATGATAGCCTACAGGATTTAGTCCCCAAATTTGATAATCTAAAAATAAAAGTATGGAAATTATTGGTCTAAAAAAAACATCGGGCGCAGTTGTCCAGACCCCAAATATTCCTCTGGTTTTAATTTGATAAACCCAGGTAAAATCATCAGCCAGAAAAAAAGAATTGATAATCGTCGAGTAAATAATAAGACTAAGAATAATATATAAAATTAAAATTCCCAATCCGTGCCGATTTTTAATCATAGTTTGTTTGAGCATTTTTTTATTTATATTGATAAAATCTAATTAAATTATACACCAAAGCTCCCCATTCGTAAAGTAAATGAGCAGGTAAATAATGATAAAATACAAGACGTAGTGGCATTGTTCGATTCGCCAGTTCAGGATAAGAAGTAATCACCTGTTGAACCTTATAACCACAGAGTTTAAACATTAACTTACTCCTAAGTGCATGGGGTTTATTACAATATAAAATCACTTCTTCTAAGGGCCATTGTTCCTGTTTTTCTAACCATTTTCTTAATAATCTAGCATTATCAAAAGTATCCAAATAGGGACGATCTTTAACATTTTCAGGAACAAAAATCTGGAGTTCGGGACGATGATTTAGGAGATATCTTGCCGCATAATCTTCTTCTGATTCTGGACAACCAAAACAATTCCCTGGAGAAATATACACTTTTTCATTTTCTGAAACCTGTTTTAAAACAAGTTTTAAAACTTCTTCAAAATAATTGGATAAAAAATAATTTTGGGCAAAGTCTTCTCTAAAAACTAATCCTTCTGTCACGACAATATGGCTAACCATAATTAATCTAATCCTCCATAATTCTCAAAGATCCATTTTAAACTTCTTCGCATTCCTTCTTCTAAAGCAATTGTCGGATTATAACCTAATTCTCGTTGAGCTTTCGCAATAGAGCAAGCAATGGTTTTATTCATTTCTGAAAGAACATGAATTTTTTGATGATAAAATCCTATGGTTTGTAATGTTCCATCAACAACTAAAGCAATTTCACTCGCTAACCCTGGTAATTTTAAGCGTTTATGGATGCAAGATTGCTGAAATTCTGTTTCTAATAAATGTTCTATTGTATTAATAACATCATTCATTGAGTAGGCTTGTTTATCAGCTATCCAATAGGTTTCTCCGTTAGCTTTTTCGGTGATAGCTGCTAATATCAATCCTTGACAAATATTATCCACATAGGCCATAGATCGTAAATTATTCCCATCTCCAACAATTGGCCCTTTCCCATCTCTAATCATCTTAAAAAATAGGGTTTGACGTTGGGGTTGATGGGGGCCATAAAACCAAGGAGGACGGATAATAACGGTTTCAATTTTTCCCTGTTGCTGATAGTTATTTACGGCTAATTCCATTAACATTTTTGAGCGGCCATAGTTCATATAGGGATGATAGGGAGAGGTTTCATCAAATAAATGATCGGGATGGGGATTACAACCACAGGGAGAATTTGAAGATACAATAATAGCTCGTTTTATTCTAGCAGAAATGGCGGAATTTAATAGATTTTTTGTTCCTTCGACATTGATTTTATAAAATTCTGCTATTTTTTGAGGATGAATAATTCCTGCGGTATGAAATAAAATAGCATTTTCAGCATTTTCACAAAAGCGATCGCAATCTTGGGGATTTCTTAAATCTCCTTGATAAACTTCAATCTGATCTGATATTTTATTTAATACTTTTGGGTTTTGATCTGGTAAAATTAAACAGCGAATTTTTAAATTATTTTGAGGTTGACTTAGGGGTTCAAAATCTGCTAATCCTTTGACTAAAGATTCGACTAAATTAATTCCTAACCAACCTAATGCACCAGTTATTAAAACTAAATTTGTGTTGAATTCTATCATAATTTTATTTGTTGTTGTGCTTCAGCACAATTACAGTTGTTGTGCTTTAGCACCATCATAGTTGTTGTGCTTTAGCACCATCTTATGTTGATAAGATGCGCTTAAGCGCAACAACGGCGCAACAACTTAGGGATTTAGGAATTTTAACGCATTTCGACGCGCGATCGCCATAATTGTACCTTGAGGATTGACTCCAGGGGCGGTACAAAGTAAACTAGCATCTGCAATATATAAATTATTGAATCCATGAACTTTACCAAAGGAATTAACCGCACATTTTTGTAGATTTTCTCCCATTGGACAAGAGGAAAAAATATGAACTGTCATTAAATTAGTTTGTTTAATCGGAAGTTGTTCTGGAATTTTAACTAAATCTTTCGGATGGGTCAAGGTCAAACTATTGGAAATACTAGGATAGAGAATTTTAGCATCCGCTTCAAATAATAATAGGGCTAATTTTTGTAATGCTTCTGATAAATTTTTTAAGTCTTGAGATGTTAATTTATAACTAACTAAAGGATCGCGAAAAAAGGGAATATTTCTCACTGTACCATAACCTTCCCCTACAATCATAGCATAATAAATTGCCATTTTATGCCAATTTTTTTGCACTTCTTGAGTATAATTAGGATGGTCAGTCATTCCCACGGATAAATAGGGGGGAGAACTAATTGAACAACCAAAACTAAATTTAGGGGAAAATTCTTTAACTTGATGGACGGGAACTCCCATATCCAAGGTGTTAATATCTTGATCAAATTGAGCAATTATTTTAACAGTTGGGTGCATTCTTAAAGCATTACCAATATTATTTTTAATTCCACTTCTTCTTAATAACGCTGGGGTTTGAATTGCACCACAGCAAACAAATACTGTTTCTGCTTGAATTTTGACCGGTTGTTGATCAGAATTATTCGCTTGATAATAACCTGTTAAAACCCAGTTTTTATCGCTTTGATTAATTTTTTTAATTCTAGTATTTACTAATAGTTTACACCCAGCTTTTAAAGCTCTGGGAATAAAGGTTTCCGTCATGGATTGTCGAGTTCCTTTAGGAATTGCGGTTTCATCTAATTCTTGATAACGAAACCAGCGAGGAACTTCTAAAGATTGCCAATTTAAACGGGTTGCGCCTTCGTGTAATTTCAAGGAAGCAGTGGGAGCTTTTCCGGGTAAATAACAGACATTAACCGCTTGTTCGCAGGCTTCAAAATGTGGAATTAAATCGGCTTCTGTTAAAGATTCTACTTGAAATTCTTGACTCCATTGTGCTAAAATATCAGGGGGTGTCCGATGATATAATCCGCTATTAATTTCACTTCCTCCCCCCACACATTTACCTTCCACATATTGAATTTTAGGTTGACCAAAGGCTGCTGTTATACCGCCATTACGATATTTTTGCACCATTTCTTCAACGGAAAATGGCTGACAGGATTCTAAGGATAAATAGGCTCCTTCTTCAATTAATAAAACATTCCGTCCAGCTTCAGCCAATAAACAGGCGGTAATCGCTCCTCCTGGGCCAGAACCAATCACGGCAATTTCAACTTTTAAAGGAGATTCGGATGGGGAAATTAGGTTAGATTCAGACATGATAATTATTAGATAGAATCCAAAGATTTTATATAATCAGATTGCCAATATAATACCACTAGACTTTCATAAAATCGGATCAAGTCTCGGCAAATTTGAAAACGGGAATTTTTCCAGGCTTGAATTTGCTGTTGACGCATAGATGGGGATTGAGAATGAAAGAATAAACCTGTACGCAGCAGTCCCCAAATATCAAAAATTAATGTTAATATAAACAAGGGAAATTGCAGATAATCGGGCATTCGATTCTGTTGTTCAATCACAAAATTAACGGCTGAATTATTAGGGAAATACTGGATAATTGGAGAATCTTTAAACCGATAATCAATCAAAGAATAACACAGAGCGGAGACTGTAGTTGTAAAAAAATGTTTAATCATTGTTAACCTATAGAAAAACAAACCCTAAAAGTTTAAACTATAAAACAGATTCAATTCCTAAGATGAACTTTTAAATTTTATGCAACAACATAGTGAAATTATTCTAATCGGTGGCGGTTTAATTGGCTTATCCCTCGCCGTCGAGTTAAAATTACAGGGAGCAACGGTAACGGTTTTGAGTCGGGACGTCCAAGAATCGGCGGGTTTAGTCGGAGCGGGAATGTTAGCACCCCAAGCCGAACAAATTCCCCCTGGCCCTATGCTGGAATTGTGTTTACGCAGTCGCGCCCTTTACAATGACTGGACGCGCAAACTGGAGGAAATCACCGGGTTAGATACGGGATATTGGCCCTGTGGGATCTTAGCCCCGGTTTATGAACGTCCTCCCTGTACCCGTTTAGAGGCCACTCCAGACACCCCCAGCTATTGGTTAGAGCCCGAAGCCATTTTACAACAACAACCAGGGTTAGGGGATGATGTTGTCGGGGGTTGGTGGTTTCCCCAAGATGGTCAAGTTGATAACCGTCGGGGGTTAATCAATATATTACAAAGGGCGGCTCAGGAATTAGGGGTTAAAATAGTTGAGGGAGTTACGGTAGAAAAATTAGTTATTTTTCCTAATCAAATTATCACAGAAGTTCAGACAAATCAAGGTAAATTTAGAGCAGATCATTATATTTTAACGGCGGGTGCTTGGTCGGGAAAATTATTATCAATTCCCGTATATCCCCGAAAGGGACAAATGTTATCAGTGCGGGTTCCAGATAATATTAAACCATTACCTTTAAAACAGGTTTTATTCGGTTCAGATATTTATATTGTACCGCGTCGAGATGGTTTAATTGTGATTGGAGCCACATCCGAACAGGTGGGTTTTACCTCCGGTTTAACCCCGAATGGAATTGAAAATTTACTCTCAGGAGCTATTCGATTATACCCAGGATTAAAAGAGTTTGAAATTCAGGAATTTTGGTGGGGATTTCGACCGGAAACCCCAGATTTATGCCCAATATTAGGGCCTAGTTCTTGGCAAAACTTAACTTTAGCAACGGGTCATTATCGCAATGGGATTCTATTAGCTCCGATTACGGCTCAATTAATTTCTAATTTGGTATTATATCAACAATATGATCCGTTATTAAATTATTTTAAAGGCGATCGCTTTCAATTATTATGAAATGGGTATGTGATAATTTAGATTTACAAACAGATTTAGGATTTATTCTACAGTGGATGTTTGTAACTTTGGTTGGATTTGTAGTTAGTTTAATTTGGATAGAAATTGGAGAAAAACCGGATTTAGGAGCCTTAGAAGGAGCCATTGGCGGATTAATTATCAGTCTAGCCCAATGGTTTATTTTAAAACAATATATTTCCCAAAGTTGGCGATGGATTTTTGTTCATGTTTTCATATTCAGTATCATCGCCTTAACTCCCCTCGGACTCTTGGGTTGGGTGGCTCCGCGCACCTTAAATCTTACCCCTAGAATTGTCTACGGGTTGATAGAAGGAGTGAAATTAGGACTATGTTTAAGCCTAGGACAATGGTTGGTCTTACGCACCGAAGTATTTCACGCCTGGCGTTGGATAGTAGCCAGTGTCATCTCTTGGGGAGTAGCCTTACCCATCGGTTGGATATTTGGAGGAATGATGCGTCAGGGGACAAGCTTCTTTCTCGGAGACGTTTTCGGGTTATTCCTAGTTTGGACAATTGTTGCGGCGTTGAATGGAATAGCACTGACTCGGTTATTGTGGTATCCGATTAAACCGAATGATTGGTAGGAAGTTTCAAGTGTTTATACTTATCAACCTTGGTTATCTCATCGTTGGGATGGGAAAATAGAGGTTCAGCAGTAGATTCATAAGACCTAACTTCCCCAGAATATAGGGTTTCTACTTCCTTCTGCTGTTCCGGTCGATTGAGGTCGATTCCTCCAGTTAATACCATTTCCGTCGGATCGGGTAAAATATTTAAGAGTATTCTAGGGCCAGAGATTGCCAAGTGAATCACCTGTCCATCTACTAAAAGAATTTGTTTAACCGCCTGTCCATTGATATAGGTTCCATTGGTTCCTAGATTCACGACCAGCCAATTTTTTCCAACACGACAAATCTCGACATGATGACGGGAAACGACCGCACTATAGAGGACAACATCATTCTTGAGCGATCGCCCAATCCGAATCATATTGTCCTTGTCAAATACCCAACTGCGGACAGGAATCGATTGGAGAGGATGTAATAACGTTAGTCTAATCACATTGGGACAATCCAACAATCAACAGCTATGTCATGAACCTATTTTTAATCGGAAATTTTGAATTCTTGGTATTTAGGGAATAGGGAATAGAATCAAAAATTTCCTCAATTTTGGGGTTTAATAGGGGTTAGATTTCCTAATTCCCTTCAATCAGCTATTAATGATCTAATCCCATGCTTCACCCGATTTGAAAACAGGAAAACCCGCTTTTTTCTCAGCCCTCCTAACCCTTGGAAAGTTGAAAAATAAACGAAACCAAATCCCCTTTTCCTAAAGAAATCCGATCGCCTGGTTTTAACCGATGACGATTCCCCTTGGGCAGAGCCGTGTTATTAATATAAGTGCCATTGGAACTGCCCACATCTTCAATATAATACGCATCTCCCTCAATGCGAATATCGGCATGGCTACGAGACACAATTTCCGAATTCGGGAATCCCGAAACATCCACATCGGGGGGGACTAAATCATTCGGTTTTCCCAAATGAATCACCGACACATTTTGAGGTAATTCCAGATCCGTACTGGTTTGGACATGAATTAACTTAGCTGTCTGTTGCTGTAACTGGGTAGCAGAACTTTGGGAACCCAGATTCATCGGGATCGGAGGCGGTTCAGGAATCACCACCGGAACTTCTGGGGGAGTCGTTGCCATCGCTACAGGAAGGGGAGATTTCTCCAAATTCAACCCCGAACTCACCGCCACTTCCGGTGTGGGTTCATTCGGAGGCGAAACCACCGTCGGAATTACCCCTTGGATTTCCTCCTCATTACTGACCGTAGCGGGTTGTAAATTTGACCCACACTGACCACAGAAAGACGCATCCGTTTGTATCGTTGCCCCACAATGGGGACAACTGGTAGTGGTGGGTAAAGGCGTATAACAGGCTTCACATTGGGTCGCGCCTTCTGGGTTTTGATGACTACAATTCGGACAAACAACCATATTATTAATTTGGATAAGCAAACTTGAGTAGAATTAGGGTTTCAGATGCTTAATTTGGCAAATTTTCAGCGAGTTTGGCTCCCGCTTCTTGATCCAATAACCACCAAAGTTCTCCCACGGGTTGAATTAGGCGGCTGGGATAGGTGATGGCATCCCCCTCGGTGGCGAACACCTGGGCTAACGGTTCTTGTTTATTCGACCCGGTGACCAGAAACAGGACACAACGGGCATGATTAATCAAAGGAACTGTAAAGGTAATTCGGGGCTGGCCATCCTTATTGCCAACGGTAATTAAGCGATCCTCAACGGTTAAGGCATCGGTATGGGGAAATAAAGATGCGGTGTGAGCATCATCTCCCATCCCTAATAAAACCACATCAAAAGCGGGGAACTCTCCGGCATTGAGCGCAAAGAATTGTACTAACTCCCTATTGTATTGTTCTGCATCGGCAATGGGATTATTGGCTAAAGTTGGCATCGGATGAATATTAGTGGCGGGGAAATTTACCCGATCCAGCCAAGCCTGCGCTGCCATTTTTTGGTTACTATCGGGGTGATCCGGTTCCACATAGCGTTCATCTCCCCAAAATACATGAATTTTATCCCAGGGTAAAGGTTGTTGGGCTAGGGCTTCATATAGGGGTTTTGGGGTACTCCCTCCGGCTAAGGCGATCGTAAATTGATTCCGAGTTTCAATTGCTTCTGTGATTTTAGCCAGAAGGATTTCTAAAGCTCGATCAATGAGTTCCTCTCGATTCGCTAAAATTTCTATATTTTTTTCCACTGGGATAGCCTCACAAGATGAATTTCTACATTGAATTTACAGGCTATAATAATCATAGAGGGTTTTGCTCGTTAGCGGTTGAGACACAAAACCTAGTATTTATTTGACTATCTACCCCTGTTCCTTTCAACCCAGCAATCGGCTGTTTGTCAGTTATGTCACACCGAATTCCTGAATCTATTCGTGCCGTAGGGGAGGAATTGCGGTTTCTCCTACAACCTCGTATTTGGGGTTCCGTCAGCGTTCTGGCCGTGGTGGGGATTTTCTTTTGGCAATTTTCCGAAAACCCCGAATGGTTTGGTTTAGACGCAGAATCAACCCTAAATCCTAGCAATTCAGGCAGTCAACTCACCCCAGAACAACAAGCGATTGCTGCGGATATTGATAACTCTAAGGTTTTATTAGAGGCATTAGGGAGTAATAATTCCTTAATTTCGCCTTTAAACCCTAATATCGAGATTAATAAAGATTTATTTAAACAAGCTCAAGACACAGATAAAAAATCTGAGCCCAGTCCTCGGTCTAATCCTTTATTGGATAGTTTATTTCCCCCATCCAATTCAACAAATCAACCTCCCGTAGAGGAAAATTCCCCAAAAACCTCCAATTTTCCCAATCCGGTTTCTGAAAATCCTCCTCCCTCTACTACTGCTGGTTCTAACTTGGGTCTAAAGGGTTTGGGCTCCCCTGTAACGGAAACCACAAATCCCGAAACGGCAAAGACCTCTCTACAACAAGCCATGCAGAACTATCTGCAAACCCAGGAAACAGAAAACACAGATTCGGCTGCTGCATCCTCTAATACAAATGATACCTCGTTAAACTCATTAATCACCGACACAAATTCCGCCAGTAACCATCCCAATAATCTCACTAATTCCAATTCCGCCTTAAATCCCAGCCCAGGAACAGCAGTTGGTGTCACACCTTTTACTGGAACCCCAACGCTTACAGGACAGGTTAATCAACCCAGTTGGAGTGTTCCCAGAGATAATCCCAATTCGGCTGTCGGTACAGTTCCCCTGCCTCCGATTAATCCCTATCAAACTAACGTTACCCTACCTCCGGTGGTTCCTACCGTGCCAACGGTTACACCTGGAACCGTCCCCAATTCCGGGTATGCCAACTTCAATTCCTTACCGTTAAATAATACCGTTCCCTCCTATTCGGTCACACCTAACACGGGTATTAACAGCACCGTTCAACCTGTTCAACCAAATAACTACATGACCCCCAGTAATATGAATCCCAACATTCAACAGGGTCAAATTGGTCAAACTCAACCTAATTTTTCCGTTCCTAACCGGGCTCCAGGTCGTTATATTGGCGGGGGGGAAATTAATACCTTTGCTAATCCATAAATTAGAGAGTAATTAGGAATCACGAATTAGAAATTACGAATTACGAATTACGAATTGGGAAAATGGAGGGAGTAAAGATGTTGAGCATTACGGAGACTTAAAAATTATGGCAACCCCTCGCCAATATACAGGAAGTCAATGTGTATTTTTCGAGTAGTGGCAGTTGTTTAGAGGCAGGACTTGACAGGATTAAAACCACCCTCTATACTAGAAGTAGAAGTATGGATGCAGCAGACATGAGATAATCATGACATCCCGTTACCCTTTAGGGTCGAGGCAAGTCCGGTAAAGACGATCTGAATACCAAAAATATAAACAAGTTTTTGGCGAAGGCTCCTGAAGGAGCCTTTGTTATTTAAGGCTTCGGTAGTTTCTTATTATTCAATAAGTTTTTAGCTATGACGAAGAAATTGACTTTCTTTATTTTCCCTATACCTTCGTCCTTGGGATAAGCACTTGTTACATGGAGTCTTAGCTTTTTACTTTCCTTGAATACTCGAAAAACAACAAAATAATCAACTTCAACACCCTCTGAGTCCAAAACTTTCACAATTGCATAATTTCCATATCCAGCATGACAGACTAAGGTTGCACTCTGACCTAGTGCCTTGATAATTTCAGGTAACTGCTTTGATAGGTAATATCTCTCAAAATTAAAGGGTCTGGACTCTCTTGGCGCATTGTACATCAATAATTGTGATTCTTCCTCTGTAAGCTCTTGCAATTCTTTAGTGAAGCAATGTAGGCCATAGGTTACTATAAATTTGTATGTAATCAGGTTATTTTCGTCCCTATTATCAAGATATTCAACCGAATGGGCGTTTAGATGTGATAAATCGTAAATTTCACTATTTAGTGTAAAATCTCTCCAGTTTTTAACTTCTGTTTCAACAGTATTAAATTTTTCAACCATTTGAGTATAATATGTAGCAATTAGCGCTATTATCTTTACAAATGCCAAGCACGATTTTACCACAAAGAAACAAAGAACACAAAGAAGTTTTAAACACTAAGTTGCTCATTGCTATAAATAAAAAAATTGTAGCGGGTTCCAGGTCGTTATATTGGCGGGGGGGAAATTAATACCTTTGCTAATCCATAAATTCGTAATTACGAATTACGAATTACGAATTACGAATTACGAAAATGGAGGGAGTCAAAAATCTTCTCTGGAAACAGGTTGATAAAATTTGCTGAATTCTAAAACAATTTTCTGTTCGATAATAGCATGATAATAGGGTTAGACCTATGGCAATCACACAAATTGAACATCTTATTCGTTATGTCACCAATGCCGATGGCGAAACAACCAATGTTCTTATTCCTGTTGAACTTTGGCAACAACTTATGAATACAATAAACTCTGATACTGTCAGTGGTTTAGCTTGGATTGACGAACAAGAACCAAAATCCCAAATATTAGCTGACTTACAAGAATCTATACAACTTGCCTCATCAGGAGAAACCTTCCCAGTGTCACAACTTTGGGAAGATACCACTGCCTAAACTGTGGATACAGAAGCCCCTAAATATCCATCGCTATCTTTTTCAATAATTACATTAAAATATTCACTCATATTTCCCCTAATTTTTTAAATATATCCTTCATCCCTTTCTTAGTGTCTTTGTGCCTTTGTGGTTCCTTCTACAGTTACTTTTAAAACCCTAACTAACCCGACCCATTCTAATCATAATTAATCAAGCCCGCAAAAAAATCATCCTTCAGGACTTTACTATTGCAACCAACATGATTACTATGGGGAAGACAAAACATCACGGTTTGGAGTGAGGAAACAGGATGTACATCGTACAAATTGCCTCTGAATGCGCCCCAGTCATCAAAGCGGGAGGCTTAGGCGATGTTGTGTACGGACTCAGTAGGGAATTAGAACTACGGGGTCATACCATTGAAATTATTTTGCCCAAGTACGACTGCATGAGGTATGACCAAATTTGGGGACTTCATGAAGCCTATCAAGATTTATCTGTTCCCTGGTTTGATGGCGCAATACACTGCACTGTCTTTTGTGGTTGGGTTCATGGAAGCCTATGCTTTTTTATTGAACCTCACTCCGAGGATAATTTCTTCAACCGAGGTTGTTATTATGGTTGCCTCGATGACCATTTGAGATTTGCTTTTTTCAGCAAAGCTGCCTTAGAGTTTTTACTCATAACAAATAAACGTCCCGATATTCTCCATTGTCATGATTGGCAAACGGGTTTAGCTCCTGTGATGTTGTATGAAATGTACAAATATCACGGAATGGAAAATATCCGGGTTTGTTATACTGTTCATAATTTCAAACATCAAGGAATTGCGGGGACAAATATCCTTTGGGCAACGGGATTAAACCGAGAATCCTACTATTTTGAATATGACCGTTTACGCGATAATTTTAACCCATTTGGATTAAATTCTATGAAGGGGGGAATTGTCTACTCTAACTTTGTTACAACCGTATCTCCTAACCATGCTTGGGAAGCCCATTATGGAGAATTTGGTTATGGTTTAGGACATACTTTAGAACTGCATCAACATAAATTTGGTGGAATATTAAACGGGATTGATTATGCGGTTTGGAATCCTGAAATTGACTCGTTTATTCCCTATCAATATGGCTCGGAAAATTTAGAAGCAAAAGAAAAGAATAAAAAAGCTCTACGGGAAAGATTGTGGTTAAGTCATGATGATAAACCTCTTATTTGTTATATCGGTCGTTTAGATGATCAAAAAGGGGTGCATCTGGTTCATCATGCTATTTATTATGCTCTGCATCGACAAGCTCAATTTGTATTATTAGGTTCAGCAACGGAACCCACTATTAATTCTTGGTTTTGGCATGAAAAGAACTTTTTAAATAATAACGCCGATTGTCATTTAGAACTAGGTTTTAATGAGGAATTATCCCATTTAATTTATGCGGCGGCGGATATTATTGTGGTTCCGAGTAATTATGAACCCTGCGGATTAACTCAAATGATTGGGTTAAAATATGGCGTGGTTCCAGTGGTTCGGGCTGTGGGTGGGTTAGTTAATACGGTTTTTGATCGGGATTATGACGAATATCACGAACCGGAAGAACGCAATGGTTATGTTTTTAACTACACGGATTTTACAGCCCTAGAATCCGCAATGGATCGAGCCATTGGCCTGTATAATTACTATCCCGATGAATTTGAAAAATTGAGAATTCAAGGCATGAATTATGACTATTCTTGGAACCAACCCGGAACAGATTATTTAGCCATTTACGAATTCATTAGACATAAGTAATTGAGTTGCTACGGATTTAAACGGCCAAAAATACCTGATAAATCCGTAATAGTTCACCCTATTTTTCTAATCTAACAGCGTACCATTGTAAGTATTGACCCGGACTTAGGTTGAGATCGCAACTTGTATTTAAGAGATATTGGGCTTGGGTTTCAAGAGTCTTAAAACGTTGTAAATCCTGGGGTAAATTGTCTTGATGTTCAGACAAAATGGATTTGAGTTTTTCTAGGAGTTCCGTAACATTCATAAACTGTTCCGGTTCATGGGTTTCTAATACCATAAAGGTATCTTCATCGTACATTAGAGCATTTGGCATGGTGTTTTTCTGGCAAAATATTAATATCCGTGGGGGATTCTATTTTAACAACTGCTTGTATCATCCATAATTTCGATTTGAACTGTACTCATATTTAATCGTTAAGTAGGGGAAATATTAATAATTATAGACTTTAATTCAGAAATCTTCAATACTCTAGGGGCGGGTTCCGAGACGATCTTTAATTATTAGTAATTATCTCCCTAAACCCGCCCTTTCTTCTCAGGCGATCGCATTTCTTAACCTCTAATCAATTTTATGGTTTGAATACAGGTTAATAGTAAAAATGCGATCGCTTAACACTATCCTAATAGACATCTCCAAAATATAAATTGGGAAGGATAGCAAGATGGTAAAATTGGATTTTACCCCAATAAGAGATGAGTAACTTAAGAGAGTATCTGGACAAGAATCCCCAGCAAGCAAAAAGGCTATTAGGGATGGAATATGAACAGTTGATAGAACTCATTCAAGCTGCGGAGTTATTAGAACAAGAAAAACGACAGGAACAAGAAAAAACTAAAATCAGGTTGATTAAAGCAGGTGGGGGTCGTCGCCAGAAATTATCTGTGGATGAACAAATATTACTAACTCTAATTTATCTGCATCAGATGCCCACATTTCAAATGTTAGGGTTACAGTTTGAAGTGAGTGAATCAACAGCGAATGATATTTTCCATAACTGGATAAAAATCTTCAGAGAATTACTACCAGCGAGTTTAGTTGAGCAAGTAAAAAAAAACGAGAGTGATTGGGAGTGGGTAGAAAAAATTCTGCTGGAATTTGAGTTAATAGTAGATAGCTATGAACAGCCCATGCAAAGACCAACAGACAATGAAGAGCAGAAAAAATATTACTCAGGAAAGAAAAAAACACATACGTTTAAAAATCAAGTGATTGTCATGCCAAATGGGAAAGAAATAGTGGATGTAGTAGTGGGTTATACCGGAGCAACAAGCGATCTAAAATTGTGGAGAGAAAGAAGCGAGGAATTGGGGAACAATCAAAAATACAGAGGGGATAAAGCTTATGTAGGGGAAACAGCAATTAATACACCACATAAGAAACCGAGAAATCAAGAAATATCGCTTGAACATCGAGAAGAAAATCGGTTAAAAGCCAAACAAAGGATTGTAGTCGAACATTTAATAAGACTGATAAAAATTTATCGAGTTGCTTCAGAAAGATTTCGGTTAAAGAGGGAAAATTATGAAGCAGTAATCTTGACAGTATGTGGACTAATAAGATGGCGAATAGGAGCGATTGTATTATCATCTAAGAATTGCCCATAATTCTTGTAAAAAATGATTGAATATCAGAGATAAAATTCATTAATTATTATTAATGTAACTGAAAAAGCCTATAAATCCGTTACTTTGGGAGAACCCGGCACAGGAGTGCTAGAGGTTCAAAAATTAGCGATAGATGGCATTTGGGGATTTTCGGAGATATCTAATGGATTAAGCTTGAATCAAAAATTGATTTTCAGTTATTAGGATAGGTTGATTGGTTAAGGTTAAGAATTTAGCTCCTGTCCCAAAACCTACGGCTGTACCGTTTTGGTTGTAGAATAAGGCTCCCGTTGTAGTGTTATACACAATATCTGCTGCACTGGTTGCTGCTAAAGCATCGCTAGTAACTTTAGCAAATTCACCACTGGCAACAGAAAACTCAGTTCCCGCAGCACTGCTAATACTGGTAAAAGTGGTTTTATCCAAGACAATTTGATCGGTTTGTGAGATATTAAAGTCTGTAATTGTATCTACACCTACCGCAGTAGTCGTAAAGGCTGCATTAGTATTGTAGATAAATTTATCCGCGCCGAGTCCCCCTGTAAGGGTATCATTTCCAGCACCACCATTGAGGGAGTCATTACCAGCACCACCTAATAGTTTATCAACTCCTCCATTACCCAGGATTAGATCATTTCCGGTGCTACCATTCAGGGTATTGTTGGCGTTATTGCCATTAATTGTATTAGCTAAACCGTTACCTGTCCCATTAATAGCAGTTGTCCCTGTTAAGGTTAGGTTTTCTACGTTAGCGGGTAAGGTATAAGCAATGGAAGATTGGACTAAATCTGTGCCTTGAGCAGCTAATTCTGTAACGATATCTCCAGCATTATCAACAACATAAGTATCGTTTCCTGTACCGCCTTTAAGTTGGTCGCTTCCTGCTCCTCCATTTAGGGTATCATTTCCAGCACCACCATTGAGGGTATCATTACCACCCAGACCTGAAAGTTTATTATTTCCCCCTAAACCGTTAATGGTTTCTGGGTTGGCTGTTCCGGTGAGAATATCATTATTAGCCGTACCATTAATAACAGGGGTTCCCTGAGTTTTGAAATTCCAGATACTATTTCCGGTAATACCCGCATAATTGTTACCCGCAGTATCTTTAATTGCACCATTAGCGATTCCAATGTAGTAATCTGTACCCGTTGCTAAATTGGCTGTTGGGTTAATGGTGAGTTGACTGTCACTAACGGTGACATTACTGTTAGTAACGGCAATCGTTTCTACTACAGAATTATCAGACAGTTTCTTGATGACAATATCACCGGTGCTTTTTTGAATCGCTTCACTGAAGTTAACCACTAAGTCAGCACCAACGGCAATTCCTGTGGCATTATCAACGGGGGTGAAACTACTAGCTGCGGGTGGGGTGGTTGCGGGTGGGGTGGTGTCAGGGGGGGCAACAGTTGTGAAATTCCAGGTGCTATTACCAGTAATACCCGCATAATTATTACCCGCAATATCTTTAATCGCACCGTTGGCAATTTCTACATAATAATCTGTGGTTTGTGCTAAGTCATTGGTTGGGTTAATGGTGAGTTGACTGCCACTAACGGTGACATTACTGTTAGTAACGGCAATCGTTTCTACTACAGAATTATCAGACAGTTTCTTGATGACAATATCGCCGGTGCCTTTTTGAATCGTTTCACTGAAGTTAACCACTAAGTCAGCACCAACGGCAATTCCTGTGGCATTATCAACGGGGGTGAAACTGCTGGTTGCGGGTGGGGTGGTGTCAGGGGGGGCAACAGTTGTGAAATTCCAGGTGCTATTACCAGTAATACCGGCATAATTATTACCCGCAATATCCTGAATTGCACCATCAGCAATTTCAACGTAATAATCTGTGCTTTGTGCTAAGTCATTGGTTGGGTTAATTGTCAGTTGACTGCCACTAACGGTGACATTACTGTTAGTAACGGCAATCGTTTCTACTACAGAATTATCAGACAGTTTCTTGATGACAATATCACCGGTGCCTTTTTGAATCGCTTCACTGAAGTTGGCCACTAAGTCAGCACCAACGGCAATATTCGTGGCATCATCAGTAGGGGTGAAACTGCTGGCTGTGGGTGCGGTGGTATCTGCGGTTTGGAAATTCCAGATACTATTACCAGTAATACCCGCATAATTATTACCCGCAATATCTTTAATCGCACCGTTGGCAATTTCTACATAATAATCTGTGGTTTGTGCTAAGTCATTGGTTGGGTTAATGGTGAGTTGACTGCCACTAACGGTGACATTACTGTTAGTAACGGCAATCGTTTCTACTACAGAATTATCAGACAGTTTCTTGATGACAATATCACCGGTGCTTTTTTGAATCGCTTCACTGAAGTTAACCACTAAGTCAGCACCAACGGCAATTCCTGTGGCATTATCAACGGGGGTGAAACTACTAGCTGCGGGTGGGGTGGTGTCAGGGGGGGCAACAGTTGTGAAATTCCAGGTGCTATTACCAGTAATACCGGCATAATTATTACCCGCAATATCCTGAATTGCACCATCAGCAATTTCAACGTAATAATCTGTGCTTTGTGCTAAGTCATTGGTTGGGTTAATGGTGAGTTGACTGCCACTAACGGTGACATTACTGTTAGTAACGGCAATCGTTTCTACTACAGAATTATCAGACAGTTTCTTGATGACAATATCACCGGTGCCTTTTTGAATCGCTTCACTGAAGTTGGCCACTAAGTCAGCACCAACGGCAATTCCTGTGGCATTATCAACGGGGGTGAAACTGCTGGTTGCGGGTGGGGTGGTGTCAGGGGGGGCAACAGTTGTGAAATTCCAGGTGCTATTACCAGTAATACCCGCATAATTATTACCCGCAATATCCTGAATTGCACCATCAGCAATTTCAACGTAATAATCTGTGCTTTGTGCTAAGTCATTGGTTGGGTTAATGGTGAGTTGACTGCCACTAACGGTGACATTACTGTTAGTAACGGCAATCGTTTCTACTACAGAATTATCAGACAGTTTCTTGATGACAATATCACCGGTGCCTTTTTGAATCGCTTCACTGAAGTTGGCCACTAAGTCAGCACCAACGGCAATATTCGTGGCATCATCAGTAGGGGTGAAACTGCTGGCTGTGGGTGCGGTGGTATCTGCGGTTTGGAAATTCCAAGTGCTATTTCCAGTAATACCTGCATAATTATTACCCGCAATATCTTTAATCGCACCGTTGGCAATTTCTACATAATAATCTGTGGTTTGTGCTAAGTCATTGGTTGGGTTAATGGTGAGTTGACTGCCACTAACGGTGACATTACTGTTAGTAACGGCAATCGTTTCTACTACAGAATTATCAGACAGTTTCTTGATGACAATATCACCGGTGCTTTTTTGAATCGCTTCACTGAAGTTAACCACTAAGTCAGCACCAACGGCAATTCCTGTGGCATTATCAACGGGGGTGAAACTACTAGCTGCGGGTGGGGTGGTGTCAGGGGGGGCAACAGTTGTGAAATTCCAGGTGCTATTACCAGTAATACCCGCATAATTATTACCCGCAATATCTTTAATCGCACCGTTGGCAATTTCTACATAATAATCTGTGGTTTGTGCTAAGTCATTGGTTGGGTTAATGGTGAGTTGACTGCCACTAACGGTGACATTACTGTTAGTAACGGCAATCGTTTCTACTACATAATTATCAGACAGTTTCTTGATGACAATATCGCCGGTGCCTTTTTGAATCGTTTCACTGAAGTTAACCACTAAGTCAGCACCAACGGCAATTCCTGTGGCATTATCAACGGGGGTGAAACTGCTGGTTGCGGGTGGGGTGGTGTCAGGGGGGGCAACAGTTGTGAAATTCCAGGTGCTATTACCAGTAATACCCGCATAATTATTACCCGCAATATCTTTAATCGCACCGTTGGCAATTTCTACATAATAATCTGTGGTTTGTGCTAAGTCATTGGTTGGGTTAATGGTGAGTTGACTGCCACTAACGGTGACATTACTGTTAGTAACGGCAATCGTTTCTACTACATAATTATCAGACAGTTTCTTGATGACAATATCGCCGGTGCCTTTTTGAATCGTTTCACTGAAGTTAACCACTAAGTCAGCACCAACGGCAATTCCTGTGGCATTATCAACGGGGGTGAAACTGCTGGTTGCGGGTGGGGTGGTATCAGATGATGCTAAGGCATTGTTAATATTCAACCGACCACCTGTAACCGTCTTACCACTCAAAGCGGAAATAGGATCAGTTGTTTGCATCAGCTTGTTTTTAACTTGCTGTGCTGTCCAAGTGGGATTTTGAGACCACAGCAACGCCGCCGCCCCGGTGACTTGGGGAGATGCCATTGATGTCCCACTAAGAGTCCCGTAGCTACTATTGGGAAGAGTGCTATAAATACTAGAACCGGGCGCACCTAAATCTACAGTGGTGGCTCCATAGTTGGAGAAAGAGGACAATCCATCGGTGCGGGTGGTTGAGGCAACAGAGATGATGTTAGCTAGGTCGTAACTGGCAGGATAAGCCGGATTTGCGTCGTTATTGTTAGACTCATTACCCGCCGACGCAATGAATAAAGCTCCCTGTTGTCCGGCAGTATTGATGGCATCGTAGAGAGCTTGACTATAGCCACCGCCTCCCCAAGAGTTATTTGTCAGTTTGACTCCCTTGGCTGTTGCATAGTTAATCGCTAGGATGGCATTGGATGTAGGGCCTACGCCACTATCATTTAAATACTTAAGTGGCATAATCTTGGCATTCCAAGCAACCCCTGTCACCCCAACGCCGTTATTGCCTTTTCCGGCAATAGTTCCAGCAACGTGGGTTCCGTGTCCATGCACATCCATCGGGTTATTGTCGTTAGAGGCAAAGTCCCAACCCCGGACATCATCAATATATCCGTTACTGTCGTTATCAATGCCATCGCCTGCGATTTCCCCTGGATTTGTCCAGATATTCGCCGATAAGTCCGGGTGGTCGTAATCAACGCCGGTATCAATCACACCGATAACTAAGTTTGGGTCTCCCTTTTGAATATCCCACGCTTCGGGAGCATCAATATCGGCATCGGGCGTTCCCCCATCTTGACCTGTGTTGTTGAGTCCCCATAATTGGGAATAGCTAGGGTCATTGGGAGTTGTGGCTTGGGGAGTAATTTTTCCTGAACTTTCTTGAGTAGAACTCGGTTTTTGGACATCATCAAGGGTGATGATATAATCCGGCTCTATGTATTCAAAGCGAGGATCGTCCTTATAAGCGGATATTGTTTGTTCAACCGTTCCTGAAGGAATCTGCCAAATGTCAATCCCAAGTTGTGACGCTTTGGTGACTTGTGTGACTCCGATCTCGCTCTGCAAGTTGGTAATTTCACTTGCATTCGCGGTGGGATTCAGTTTGACAATTACGCGGTCTGAACTAAAACTTGTAACCATGATATTCAACTCCTGTAATGGATTGAGTGTTGATGTCTGGTGAGTGGCTAATATCATAATTTAGCCTTCTATCTCAATAGAAAGTATTATATCACGAAAATAAACTCATGTTTGATATTTTTTATATATAGCAATCCTATTTGAGTTATAGGAATAAATGATCCTGAAACCCAGGCACAGCAAGGAGCCAATATTAGAACCTATTTAGGATTGCTATAGGGCTTGCTGAAAAAAGACGAAAAGCCGAGAGAGTCATTATCAAAAGTTATCTGTTAACTCATTAACTCGAAGAAAATTTATTTATCACTCTGACTTCGTTGGGTGGTAAATCATTCTGTTCCTTTTCTGTTACTTTTTCAGCAAGCCCTATATATCAAAAAAGGAAGTGAGTTTTTATCCATAAAAATGTTTAAACCCAATCCTGGCAAGGATTAAAAGCTATTTTTAACGTTGTTCAGTTAAAGGTAATTTTTAATTGTCATAAACCGATCAAATCCCGTGAAATTACTGAATTTTGAGAAAAAATTAATACAAAAACAGGGGATACAAAGCGGGAATATACGTCAAATTCCCCGTTTTATAGGGGTTTTAGACGGATATTAATATATGTTCATAATGAGAAACTGGGGACTTAGTGCGGGTATACAGAAACCGGGTTTCTGAAGTTATCGTGATTTCTCACAACAAATTCAACACAGAAACCCGGTTTCTAACAAAATTGTTGAATCTATAAGGATCTACATCAAATATGTTTTGACTCACGCTGAGTATGATAAGGTTGACACTCTCAGGTCTGAAGACACTGAGATTCTGCGGACAGAATTAGTTTAATCTAATTCTCGCTACGACTGCCGCATATCGTCTACTGAGTTGATTAGGTAAGAAACCCGATCTTCCCGATACTTTTACTTTTGAACTAAAACACTTTCACCAAGCCATCACTAAGCCAAGTTGCGGTACGCTCTGCAATCTGCCATTGTTTACTCCTTGCTTGTCATACTGCCGTTAGGACTTTAACCTAACCGTTGTTTCAGGGGAGTCGGGATTTCTCCGATACTAGAATGCTTCAACACGCAGATGTTTATTGTTCTTACTTGTGTTTTTTGATTTTAGCACATCTTTTAATATTTCAAGGGGAATAAATTCCCTTGAGTCGCGTTTCCTCTCAGGTCTGAAGACACTGAGTTTCCACTCTCCCAAATTTGTCTTATGAGTGGAAATTAGAACAAACTAAACTACACCCGCTTGAAAAATCTGATTTGCTGTGAGGTTCAAATCTGGAAAAGTTTGTGACACAATGCGATCATTCTCTCTAAACTTGACGATTTGATATTCACCGTCAACCAAGTTACAGATAGAAATTGTCGGTTGTTTGGGATTTCCAATCAAATTGCGCCCGCCTAAAGCAGCATAATCGACAATCCAATATTCTGGGATACCCATCTCCTCATAATCGGCATATTTAGAATGGTAATCATCTCGCCAATTAGTTGATACAACCTCAATTAACAAAGGGATAGATGCACCTAAACTGAGGGTAGATTGTTTTTGCCATAATGTTTCGTTCGCCAGATTTGCGCGATCGAGTACCAAAATATCAGGGAAATAACCACAATCTTTTTCAGGAGGTCTAACTATTACTTGACGGGGGATACCATAGGGTAATCCCAGACGTTTAATCTCAACAGGAATTTCGATGCTAAGAAAACTGATAACTTCCTCGTGTTCGCCTACTGGTTGTGCCATCTCAACAATATCTCCATTATGCAGTTCGTAGCGTACCGCCGAATTTTCTGGTAGCCACTCCACAAATTCTTCAAAGCTTACGAGTTTGGGTAAAGTTTGAGTCATAGGTTTTGAGAATTACCGATAAATAAATTATATAGCAGGGAACACCGGAACAGCCCCCCCAAACCCCCCGTGCACGGGGGGCTAGGGGGGAGGGAACACCGGAGGAAAAGACTTCACCGTCTAGCTTTGCTGCATCACTCTTTGTCCTAATAGGTCTGGCGACTGCTATATCTCTAAGTTCTATTATATATAGAAACAAGTCCAGAACCTTTAAGTAAATTATAAGGAATGAAAAAGTAATAACTTGATGAGTTAATTGTCTGAGCCAAATCAACGAAAATCGCCAGATTTTCTATGGGCTATATATAGCGTAATTGTGTAAGTCCTGTTTATTTAAGGTTCAACTATTACGGGAGTTCCGATTTTTACCCTCTGAAATAGAGCCAGAACATCTTGATTAAACATCCGAATACAACCGTGGGAAGCGGCTTGTCCAACGGTTTCAGTATTAGGAGTTCCATGGAAACCAATATAGTTTTTTCCATCTGTCCAAAACCCAATCCAACGCTCTCCTAAAGGATTATCTGGCCCTGGAGGAATAATTTCTCCGGTAAAGGGATGTTCCCAGGTGGGCTGGGAAATCATTTCGATAACTTGATATTTACCGACCGGAGTTTCCCAACCTTCTCGACCAACAGCGATAGGATAACTGCTTTGGAGTTGTTGATTTTGATAGAGATAAACCCGACGTTGATTTAATTTAATCACCACTCTCAAATTATTTTCAATCGAGTCATTAAGTTGATTATTGGGTGGGGGAAATAAATTAGAAGTGGCAAATTTGGGGGTGTGAGGGGTTAGGAATTTAACTGGGGATGGAGCCAGGGGAATCGGGTTTTGGGGCTGAATTGATAGGGCTGGACTCTGTTTTGTCACTCCTCCGAACAGTACAGTTGTTCCTAATATAACTGCTGTCAAATATTTTTGAAAACTTTTTCCTCTAACCATGGCACTATTTTTATTGACTTTGACGGATTGATTCATGATTGTTTCCCGTGTTTTTCTCGTCTTTCTCCCCAAAGTTTAATATTTATAAAATTTTTGGGATTTTGAGAATTTTGGTTTAAGATCACGGGAAAATCAGCTTGTTTGTTACATCATCTTACGATTATGACTAAAAATCAAACCATTAGCCCTCTGAGCATAATTGGTGTCATTAGTGCCGGGTTACGCATCTATCGAGATCATTTCAGATCCTATTTTAATATAGCTCTGCAAGCCTATTGCTGGTCAATTATTCCGATTTATGGCTGGGCTAAATTTTCCGCCCTTTCTGCACTAATTGGTCGTTTAGCTTATTATGAAACCTTAGAACAGCCCGAAGTAATTTCAGAAGCTCGTAGTCGTGTCGAGCGCAGAATGTGGAGCTTTTTAGGGCAAGGAATTCTAGTTGGCTTAATTGTAATGGGTGGAATTTTTGGATTAACTGTAGTCGGAGGAATTTTTGTGGGTATCTTAGTGGCTATTTTAGGACAAAATAACCCGGTTACATACTTAATCGGTTTTGGGATTTTTATTGCGATTTTATTTGCCTATATTTGGCTAATTTCTCGAATGTACATTGCGGCTTTACCCTTAGCCGTTGAAGATAATATGACCGCAACAGCAGCCATTAGTCGCAGTTGGAAACTAACCAAAGGAGCAGTATTACGGATTCAAGGGATTCTGTTTCTGGGATTGTTGATTATCTTACCTGTTTCAATTTTAGTTATATTGATTATCGTCTTTTTGCCACTGGCTTTTGGAATTATAGTTAACCCCGATTCATCTACTTATAAACTGATTGTGAATTTATTTTCTGTGGCTATAAATATTATTATCGGGGCTTTATTTCTTCCATTTTGGCAATCAATTGCTGGGGTTATTTATTATGATCTCAGAGTCAGACGGGAAGGAATGAATTTAACAACTAACCCGATTAAAGATAGGAAATCAGGGGTTTGAATTTTCCCTAGTGGCGATCAGTTTAATCCAACATAGCATGATCCATGATCATAACCTAGGGATGGCAAGGAGCGATCGCTAATTTCCGGCTCCCGCAGTTTAGCCATTTTCACTTACATTTTATAGCTGATTTCCGCAAAGGCTGTTAAACTTAAATCAAATAGAGGAGCATTACTAATCCCCTTGTCTTTATTCCTCAACGGTTGTAGATATTTGATTTAAGCCGGGGTGCCTTCGTGAGTGAGCTAATTCATGCTGAACTTAGCTCTAAATCTAAGAATATTGGACTAAGACACTAAATTAAAATTATAAAGATGTTAGCTAAATCTGAAGCAACTGGGACAGTTACACTGGAATCGCAGCAAATTTTTGCCTTAATTGACAGTATCTTACCGCTAGAAGTTTGCCTGCATTACCAAATTTTACCTCTTTGTCTCAAAGATCATCATTTATATTTAGGTGTGGTTGATTCAGAAGATCAATCAGCCTTAGAATATGTGCAGAAGATCGTATCCTACATGAATTGCTCCATCATCAGTCAGGTGATTTCTTCGAAGGAGCAACGTTCTATTTTATCAGCCTATCTCTATCATACACAACAGGCTAAAACCGATGAATCTTTGACAATAGATATGGAAACAATCACCCAATTTTCTGAACAGAAAAACTCATCACCAACTCCTGTTTCAAGTTTTGAGGTCTCGACTTCTGTTCCCTCTCCAAAAGTTGTGGAAATAGAGCCAGTTATTTCTTTAGCACCAGTCAATTCAAATTTATCAACCTCAAAAATCGAAAATTTTTTACCTGAATCTGTAGAATCAATATCCACAAGTTCTTCAAAAGCACTATCGGTTTTAGAGGTAAAAACGACTTATTTAGAAAGTCCGGTAGAAGTTTTATCGATGTTATCTCCCCATAAATTATTACAAGAACTGTTAGGACGAGTTTTAATGGGAGGTATTGGAAGGCTTTATTTTGAACGTCAAGAGGCTAATTTAAGCCGAATTTTGTGGAGTCAAGATGGCGTTTTACAATCCGTTGTTACCGGGCTAGATGATCAGCAATTTAAAGGGGTTATTAATGAATTAAAACTGTTAGTAGAACTACCATTAATTCCTGTAGATAAACCGCGACAAGTTGAAATGGAAAGGCTTTATGAAAATACTCATCTGTTACTACGTTTAAGAATTAATCCAGCACCCTTGGGAGAAGAAGCTAACCTACAGGTTTTACGCGGGGCTGCTTTAAAGTTTTATCAAAAACAACAGTTATCTAAATTAAGTTTAGATGCTCTATGACTGACGCAGCAACTCCAAAACAAACTAAGTGAACTGAACACTCGTCTGGCAATAACGCCCCTATCTTCTGAGAATTTAGTATTACTGAATCAACTCTTAAAAACCATGGTTGAAGAATCTGATGCTTTAATTGAAAAAAGTCACGATAAGGAATAGGTCTTTTTCAGTTATAGCGCTAGGGAACAGCCCCCCCAACCCTGCGTGCACGGGGGGAGGGAATAGGGAATAGGGAATAGGGAATAGGGAATATTATTGACACAATATTCCTTTTTGGGAAAATTATTTAAAAATCAAACCCAGTAACCCTTTCGTGTAGATATAACTAAAACCAATTTGAATCCCGAAATCCGTTTCTTCTCGAATATATCCGACACTGGCACGTCCAGTAATTAAGAAACTATAGGAAATGGGAATATCAATTCCTGCGGTCACTGAAGGGCCGAAACTAAGGTCACTATTAAATAAATCTTTGTAGATAATTCCGGCTCCTACAAAGGGAGAAAAACGTACTGCATTGGTTTCACTTCTAACGGGAAATTCTGCGGTCAAGTGCGTTAGACTCGCACTATCACTTCCAATTAGAATTCCACTAGAATGTAAGGAAAAATTTTCTGAAAACCCCGTTTTAGATAGGGTCATTAAACCGCCTCCCCCTAAACCCGATCCATCTCCGGTAATCCCAATATTACCTCCAATTCCAATATAATTAAAGTTATTACTTAAACGACGACCATTGGCATCGGCGGCTTTACGGGGATCTTCCGGTTTTTCTGATTTGTTTTGTTGTTGAGCAACGGGTAAAGATTGATCTGGATTTTGAGCAATATTCCACTCAACTCGCTCCATCCAATTATTACTTAAATCGGCCGATTGGGTTGAAGGAAAATCATTTTGGGCTTCCGATAAAGTCTGGGGTTGCTGTTGAATAATTTCGGCTGATGGCTCTATTTCTGGAGGTTGAATAGATAATGGCTCTGGGTTGAAATCCGATGTTTCTAAGGTGATTTGAGAAGCTATTTCTAAGGATGGATTAAGTTCTGAAGTTTGAGCAAAAATCTGCTCTGGGTTAAAATCTGGTGTTGCTGAGAAAGTTTGAGAGGCAATTCCTACCGAAGATGCAACAATATTTTCTAAGGAGGATTCCGAGGAAAGTTCCTGAGCCAGAAGTTCACCCCCATTTAGGGTTAATGCGATCGCAGTCCCTAAAAAAACAGTTTTGTGCAGATTAGACATGGGTAGATTCACTCCTCAAGAAATAATTTTTGCCGAGATTCTAACACAATCATTATATAGCAATCCTAAGTAGGTTCTAATATTGGCTCCTTGCTGTGCCTGGGTTTCAGGCCCATTTATTCCTATAACTCAAATAGGATTGCTATATATGGATACCAAAAACAAAGGCGTTTGCTACAAACGCCTTGATCAAGTTCCAAATTTTTGAGACTAATTTAACCGACAACGGCCAGTTCTTTCGGCCAACGACCTACGGCATTACCGATGACAGACAATTCTTGCATTAAGCGGTCAAACCGTTCTGGAGTCAGGGATTGAGGGCCATCAGATAGGGCTTTAGCCGGATTGGGATGGACTTCAATCATCAGGGAATCTGTTCCGGCGGCAATGGCAGCCATGGCCATGGCGGGAACATATTCCGCCACACCGACGCCATGACTAGGATCGATCATAATTGGTAGGTGAGTCAGCGATCGCAATACAGGTAAAACGGATAAATCCAAGGTATTACGGGCATACTGACGATCAAAGGTGCGAATTCCCCGTTCACATAAAATTACGTTAGGGTTGCCACCCGCTAGGATATATTCCGCCGCCATTAACCATTCTTCGATGGTGGCCGACATTCCCCGCTTGAGCAAAATGGGTTTGTTTTGCGCTCCCACTTTTTTCAATAGGGAAAAGTTCTGCATATTGCGAGCGCCAATTTGAATAATATCGGCAACTTCCCCTAATTTTTCCAGGTCTTCGGCATCCATTAACTCCGTAATAATACCTAATCCCGTTGCATCACGGGCCGCAGCTAATAACCCTAATGCACTTTCACCATGTCCTTGAAACGCATAAGGAGACGTCCGAGGTTTGAAAGCTCCCCCCCGCAGGAATTTAGCTCCAGCGGCTTTAACTCGTTTTGCGGTTTCGACAATCATCTCCTCGTTTTCCACCGAGCAAGGCCCAGCCACAACGACTAGGGGATGATGTTCGCTGAAGGTAACATTCCCGGCGGGAGTTGGAACAGTGACTTCACTGGCTTCCCCCTGACGGTAGGCACGACTCACCCGTTTATAGGGTTTTTCTACCCGCATGACGTCCTCAATAAAAGGACTCATTTCCCGCAGTTGTAAAGGGTCGAGATCGACAGTTTCACCGACTAACCCAATCACAACTTTGTGTTTACCGACAATTTTCTCCGGTGATAAACCCCAACTGGTGTTGAGATCTTCAGTTAAACGTTCAATTTCGGCTTCTGGTGTGCCGACTTTCATTACTATAATCATTTATGGTTTTATGATCGATGGATCAAACTTAAAAAGCTGAAATTGTCTAAGAAAATACGGCCTAGATTAAAGCCAATTTAACAATTCAGTTTTGGACACAATCTTGTGAATTCTTAATTTTTCTGTTTGTTTTGCCTGGCAGCTTTCCATCCATCCTGCATTCGCCCTAAATTCAGTTGAAATTCCTGCCAGCCCAGAACACTACCCGGGGCGTCCTCGTCCCAGGATGCGGACAGCACCCCATAGCTTAACCCCAGGACACTTAACCCAAAACATCCCATACTCAAAATTACAATAGCCGTATTGGGAAGGACAAGTAAATCTTGAGTAATGATGAAGTAACTGCCGATGAAGCTTCCTAAGCCCAGGAGCAAAGGAATTCCAGCTAAAACCACCATCCGAGAGAGCATCCGTTGACTGACTTTCTCTGGAATTGCTGTTTCTTCCCGGGTGTAGGTGCGTTTAGTCTCCTTCTGACTTTTGGGTTCAGGTTGGGGAGACTTAGAAGTTGCCTTAACTTTCTGATTTGTTTTTTTTGGTTTAGGGTCTGAAATCGCCTTGTCTGGGGGATTAGAAGTCGCTTTATCGGTTTTTTTGCGATTTTTCTTGGGTTCAAAGGCGGGCCGTGTGGTCGGACGTTCAGAGGACATAGGTTCAGAAAAGGGGTCTGGAAATGCAGGAGGAAAGCTTGAGGTCGGGAATCAAGATAGAGGGATTTACAGAAGGCCTGAAAAACCCTAACCCCGAATTCCTAAACGAGCGATTAACGCTTGGTAGCGTGGTTTGTCTAGGCGTTGTAAAAAACCTAACAGGCTTTTACGACGACTAATCATTTGTAAAAGTCCACGGCGAGAAGCGTGATCTTTTTTATTGATTTTTAAGTGTTCGCTGAGTTTGCTAATCCGTTCCGTCAGCATAGCCACTTGCACCTCGCAGGAACCGGTATCGGTTTCATGGGTTTGGTGCTCGGACATGATTTCTTGTTTACGCTGCTGTGTGAGAGCCATAGTTGTTGAATCTCAGAGATGATCCGTAAATTTCCACAATCACTTAGGATACCACACTTTTGATCAGTTTTGCCCGGCGGTCGTAGCAAGAATTAAAGTGATTTAATTCTGTCCGCAGAATCGAGCCTGTCTTCAGACGATGAGAGTATCAATTACATCCCGATGGATAAGCGGGTGTTACTGATGCTGAAATTTGGGAAATTTATCGGCTTCGTTGGGGAGTTGAGTTGTTAGGGAAGTTTTTGAAAATGCACTTAAAAATTGACAAACTGATCTAAACCTTTGACAAATAGATGGAGCCGGCAATATTAACATTAGAAAAAATGCAGTAAGTACAATTTGTCTTTATAGTGATTGTACTGTAGCCTTCTCAAAGGAAGAAATTCAACTGTTAGCCAAATTTATTAGAGAAAATTCATAATATTATAATGAAAACCATTAAATTCATTGATTTATTTGCTGGAATTGGAGGAATCAGACTTGCTTTTGAAAAAGCAGCTTTAGCATTAGAGTTTAAACCTCAATGTTTGCTGAGTAGCGAGATTAATCAAGATTCCAGATGGGTTTATCAAGCTAACTTTAAAGACAATATTATCGTGTTCGTCGCATTACTCCCCGTGAAGCGAATCGTTTACAAGGGTTTCCCGATCATTTTTGTCTACATTATCATGATGATAAGGCTTATTATCAATTGGGAAATTCTGTTAGTATTAATGTAGTGGAGTTTATTGTTAAGGAAGTTTTGTTAAAGGTATTTGTTGGTGCGATCGCGCCTCTGATACAGCCTATAATTTAAATATCGATTTTTTGACAAAAATTTGCGATATCATGCCATTTTATCTTATTTATAACTGGAGAGTTCAGGATTAGTAGAATAATTAAACCCCGCTAAAACATCAGGTTCAGAATTGTTTTCGACCCAGTGCAGAAAACTTTCTGGGGCTGTGTTAAACTGAACCAAGAGGCGCAGAGTCGCGACCGAAATTTTATGGAGAAGTTGGGGATAATTCAAACATAAAACCCGAAATTGTGGATTACTCAAAACAGGTTTAGGAAACTCATTGAGTAACTCGATTAAGGTTTCTTTTGGGGTATTCGGGTTGGTGGCTTCTTGTTGCAGAATAATGCACTCTGGTAAAATCATAATTTTCGACCAAGGTTGATTCTATGAAATTAAAGTTTTTTTTATTCATCTGCGGGTAATTTGGATTTAATTTGTGCAACAAAATCCTTATGATCAACGACGGGTTTAGGAATATAACCATCGGCGCCACTACGCGCTAAAAAGTTTTCGCGATCGCCCGTGGTCGCATGGGCGGTTACTAAAATAACTGGCAGTTGGGCGGTGGCGGGGTTCGCTTTTAACATTTTGGTAATTTCAATCCCATCAACGGCTTTTCCCCCATAATAACTATTGGTTAAAGACACATCCATTAAGATTAGATCCGCTTGTTTGTTAGCCGCCATTTCCATGACAGTTTGCACATCTTCGGTATGTTTTGCCATTAACCCGCCACGTCTGGTTAAAATCCGTTCAAAGACTTTCCAGTTAACAAGATTATCTTCAACAACTAAAATAGTTCTCATCATGGTCTTACCTCTTGGGGAAACCCTATATCATCTATCTATAGTTCAAGTGTGTTCGATATCCGTTAAACTGTCGATAGGGATAAGTTCAGGAGTTTTCAACGCTCAGGTATGACTAGAAACAATCTTTCTCAGGAAGTCAGGATGGAAAAGGATGGAAAAGTTCAGGATGTCTTCTGAGACTATCCACGAACCTCAATTAGTAGGGGAGAGCCTATCAAGCTTATCAATTAGAACGCAGTTGTTCTAATACCTCATCTGTAAACGGATTTTTACCCTTGTTAAGAGATGCTATCCAAGCTTTTCGTTGTTTTTTCTCCTCAGCATTTCCAGCCGATTTCACAAATATTTCAAAATCTTCAATTGCACCTTTAGAATCACCTGTTAACGTCCTGGCTAAACCCCGACTGTTATAAACCCATCCATTTTTAGGATCAAGTTCAACGGCTTTATTACAGGCAAATATAACTTGATCAGCTTCTTTATTAATACTTCCTGCCCAACACAGTTGATTCCAATCAGAAGCCGAAATTTTTAAATTTGGATCTAATTCTTGGGCTTGATTGTAAGCTAAAATTGCTTCTTCATCAAATTCTATATATTCTATATCTTCTATTAATTGCTGACCTCTTTTAAATCTATGCTTTGCAACTTCAGTTTTGGGATTAAATTTTAAGCCAGGGTCAAATTCTAATGCCTTTTGGAAACCTAAAATTGCTTCATCAAGTTTACCATTTTCTGCTAATAATTCTCCAAACAGAACTAAACTCGCGGCGGCTAACTTTAAACTAAAGTTAGAGTCCAGTTTGGCAGCTTGTTGAAACTTAGAAACCGCTTGCTTAATTTTACCCTCTGCTGCAAGTTTCTCACCCTGCAAAAACAAAACTTTTCCTGAAGCTTTCTCCCCACAAAGACGACGCTCATCGTCACTGGGGTTCGGGTTATTTCTTAGGTAGCCAGTTATCGAACTACAAGCGTGCTTGAGGAGTTCATCTCGGTTAAAGTTCCACAGTTTCACCGTGTTGTAACCACTCCCAGAAGCGATCACATCCCCTTTGGGGCTGAAGGCGACACCCAAGACATCACTCTCATGGCCTTTGAGGGTGGTGACGAGGGTGCCATCAAGTTTCCACAGTTTCACCGTCTTGTCCCAACTCCCAGAAGCGATGAATTTCCCGTCGGGGCTGAAGGCGACACTGCTGACAACATTCTCATGGCCTTTGAGAGTGGTGACGAGGGTGCCATCCAGTTTCCACAGTTTCACCGTCTTGTCAGAACTCCCAGAAGCGATGAATTTCCCGTCGGGGCTGAAGGCGACACTGTTGACAACATTCTCATGGCCTTTGAGAGTGGTGACGAGAGTGCCATCCAGTTTCCACAGTTTCACGATGTTGTCCCAACTCCCAGAAGCGATGAATTTCCCGTCGGGGCTGAAGGCGACACTGTTGACAGAATTCTCATGGCCTTTGAGAGTGGTGACGAGGGTGCCATCCAGTTTCCACAGTTTCACGGTGTTGTCCCAACTCCCAGAAGCGATGAATTTGCCGTCGGGGCTGAAGGTGACACCGATGACAGAATTCTCATGGCCGTCTAAACTATTAATCGGTTTCTGTCCTGGCCAGTCAACGATTTGTCGCAATAAATCTGTACCTTGTAACTGGATATCTATTGTTGGTGCCTGTGCCTGTTTCAATTTTTGATTGAGTTTGATCACATCCATCTGCACGGGCAAAGTAGAATTTAAGCGAGGTTGTAATGTGGCGATTTCCGTTCTGAAATTGGCATTTTCCTCCCCAATAAATGCTTTGCGCCGTTGAACTTCTGACCACACACCGAGGAGAGCAACTATCACAGCAAAGGCAATTGAGCCACCAACAATTTGTTGACGTTGTTTTTGTTTTTGTTTTTCTTCCTTTTCGTACAGTTCTTGACTTAACTGAATAAATTCTAATTCATCTTGAGACAATTCATCTCGACGGGTTTTCAGTTGTTCAGAGGCTTGAACCAGTGCCGCCCCCCGTAATAATAAACCTTGATCTTGGTTCTTTTCCTGCCAATAATTCATCGCCGCCCGCAGTCGTTCTTGCCAGGTTCTAAATTCTCGGTCTGTTGCCATCCATTGTCTGAGTTGACCCCAATTTTTAATTAACGCTTCATGAACCACTTCAACGGTTTCTTGTTCTTTAAGTTGTTGCGGTTGTTGTTGAGAATTGTCTGTAATTTCACGGGTGATTACCGTCCGACTGGTAACAACTAATCTCGCATCCGCTAATTGTTTGACTAAATTCCAATTGCTATCATTTAATTCTGCTTTAGTTGCCACTCGTCGGGTGTCTTCCGTTCCTGCACCTGGACGCACTAATTGTACAAATATTCGCCGCACTTGCTGTTGTTGTTCCGGTTTGAGTTTACTAAATTCGCTATCCGCATAACAAGTTAATGCTCCCGAAACTTCTCCAATTTCTTGATAAGCATTGTGGGTTAATTGTTTCCCCTTTCGTTTGTTCCAAAGTTCCGTTAAGGCAAATTCTAATAAGGGTAAATTCCCCGGTTCTTTATCCACATCTCTGAGAATACGTTCAACGAGTCCTCCTTCAAAACTCACCCCTAATTTTTGAGCAGGTTTTTCAATAATATCTTTCAGTTCTTTTTCATTCATCGGCCCTAACATAATATTGCCTTTTTGCAATACATCTGCTAAGGGACGATAGGACAGGGCATTTCCTAAAAAATCTGCCCGCATTGTTCCCACTAAGACCGTTGATAAAGAGGATTTTTCAGCAAAGGATTTAAAGGTATTTAAGAGAATATCGAGAAAATTACGGCGGGTTTGTTCATCGTTACAAAGGGTGTAAAGTTCCTCAAATTGATCGGCGATGAGTAAAATTCTATTATTGGGATAATTGCCTTGGATAGTTGAGAAAACATCCGATAAAAGAATAGTATTGTCTTGAAAATATCCGGCTAATTTACGAGCTTGAGCGATGCGGTCAGTTTCATCGAGATTCTTGACATAGAGGGGAACTAACGCTTGAGCTAAGGCATGAAACGGGTCATTTCCGGGTCGAAAATGGGTAAATTGCCAATGTCCGATTTTAACTAATTTTGGCACTAATCCCGCTAAAATTACCGAAGATTTGCCGCTACCCGATGCCCCTAAAATGGGAATAAAATTACGGGTTTCTGTATATTGAAACAGGTTTTCTACAAAGACTTCTCGCCCAAAGAAATATTCGGCATTTTCAGGACTAAAATGATATAATCCTTGATAGGGACACAATAAATTATCATTAACATTTTCTTCTGTAGCAGTTATAACTGTTTGTTCTTGATAATAATAATTATAAATAATCGTCCGAGATTGATTAATAGACCTCTTGCAAAAAAAATCTATGCTATAATAAAAAATTTTCACTTTCAGACTAAGAGTGTCAACTCATAATTATAAATGGCTGACAACAAATTACAACGAAGACCATAACGGCGACGACGATTTCGATAACGACTCGATAAGATCCTGAAAATTTTGAGGCTCCGATTAACGTGTTCAATCACAATTCGTTGATGAGCCAAAGCTTGATTATAGTCTTTTTCTAAGACCGAAAGATTGCCATTTTTGGGTTTCTTTTTGGGTACATAGCTATTCAAGTGATAATCCTTAATCCCTTGATAGCCACTATCTTGTAAACTATCAGTTTGGGGGTGAAAATGAATTTTGCTTTTTTTGAATAAGCTGAAATCGTGGCAATGTCCTTGTCCAAAATCTGTACAAATAATCTGTTTAGTTTCTTGATCAATTACTAACTGAATTTTGAGCGTGTGATGTTTTTTCTTTCCTGAGTAACATTTTTTCTGTTTTTCATTAAAGTTGATTCAATATTAGCAACAATTCGGCAAATAGTTGATTCTGATACTCCCCAATTTGTCCCAATATGAAAATATGTTCTGTATTCTCGCCAATACTCCAAGGCTACTAAAACTTGCTCTTGGAGAGTCAGGCAGGTGTGACGTCCTCTCCTATCTTTAGGATGTTCTAACCTGAACTGCTCTATGGCATTAACCATTGCTTGAAAGGTTTGAATCTTGACACCAAATCTCCGTTTAAATTCAGGAGGTTTCAAATTTAGATAAAATTGAGTGTTCATCGCAGAGTTATTGTCTTAATTCACTTTCAATTTTTACCATTTTATGGAGTTTTTAGCAAAAGTTTGTGAAGAATGGTTAGTCTCTGGGATTTTATGAAATTGAGCAAAACTCACCATAATACCATAAAATTATTTTGCAAGAGTTCTATTAAATTTATGTAAAAATGATTTATAAATCATGCCACAGTTTAAAGTATTATCCGGTGAAGAAGTTATTTCGATCTTAGGTCGCTTTGGTTTTGAAATTCATAGTCAAAAAGGAAGCCATGTTAAACTACGTCGTTATAATTTGGGTAATAAGGAAACCTTAACAGTCCCTAATCACCGACAGTTAGATCCAGGAACCTGTAAGGCTATTTTCAAACAAGCGGCTAAATATATTCCTGAGTCAGAGCTTGGGGTTTACTTCTATAAAAAATATTAATCTTTATAAAGAAATCCACTTATTCACGGTTATGAAAAGCTGCATGAAGAAATATAGATTAAAAGTATTGTTGCAGGCTATGTAAATAGAGGCTAGGGTGTGTTAAGTTAAAAGGTAACATACCCTATTTTTTGAGTTTACCGGAAAATTATGTCTGTGTCATTAAAAGAAAATATCCAAGCCATTATTCATCGAGGCGAACAACAGGGTTATGTTGCTGAATGCCTTGATATTAATGTAGTCACACAGGGAGAAACCTTGGATGATGTGGTTTATAATTTACAAGAGGCTGTTGCTTTACATTTAGAAGATGAAAATTCAACCGAATTTGGACTCATTGATCATCCTTCAATCTTGATTAAATTTGAGTTGAAGTTTGATCGTGTACCTTTTTTGAAATAAAAAATATGAAATTGGATGTTATTGTAAATGTTAAAATTATAGGAGCTTAAAATCAATGAAAACCAATTCAATTACAATTCCAGTTAGTGAAACTTTAAGTGAACAACTAAAAAAATTAGCAGAATTACAGGATAAATCAGAACATGAACTAATTATAGAAGCAGTGGAAAGTTACATTCGGAAGTTTATCCCTGAAAAAAGTTGTTATGATTTGGCAATGGAATTGGATGTTATTGGAAGTGTTGTAGATTTACCCAAGGATTTGAGTACAAATCCTGATTATTTTAATGGGTTTGGTGGTGTATGAAGCAGAAAGTTTTAGTCGATACGGGGCCATTAGTATCAATTCTATCATTATCTGATACTCATCATCAAAGATGTATAACAACCCTTCAAACACTGCAACCACCCTTATTAACCTGTTGGTCAGTCATCACAGAAACCCACTGGCTGATTCGCAAAAACAAAGTCGCTGTCACTTCCTTATTTAAAATGATTGAAGGAGGATTAATAGAAGTTGTTCATTTACCAGAGGAATCTATTCCTTGGTTAAAAATTTTTATCCTAAAGTATCATGATATTGGAGTTCAAATAGCTGATGCCTCCCTATGTTATTTGGCAGAAATTCGAGATCTGGATACAATTTTTACCCTAGATAGAAGGGACTTTTCAATTTACCGGATTAGAAATAATCAAACTTTAAAAATTATTCCTGAATTTTGATTTCAGTCAGATCATTTTCTGTTTGAAGTCGAAAGCGATCGCCTATACAATAAACAACTATTTTTCCATGTTATAGTCCCTATATCCTTGGGCTGAAGCCCAACAACGGAGTTTTTAAATTAATGTACAAAAGGTTATAAAATACTGAGAATAAAACTAATAATTAATAACCCTAAAACAACGATCCAAATAATATTCTGTTGTAGCCAAATTCTGAAGGAAACAGATAAATTTTGCTGAGATTTAATCGGATCAGAAACTAACAGTTCAGAACGATTTTGATAGAGGGTACATTCCTGGGCTAAAGGACGTTGGGGAAAGTTGCAAGTATCATCATCGTGATAGAGACAGGTTTCACAGAGATATTCCTTCCCCGTCGAACGATAGAGGGGAATACCGGGATGTCCAAAGGCTTTGAGTTGAGCTTGACAATGGGGACAACTCAGGGCCTGAGAATCAATAAGTTGGTGACACCGGGGACAAAGGGACATTTTGAAGATTTAAACCTGGAAAAATCGAATCGGCGAATTGGGGAAAAATACCACAAAATAGAAAATGTGAGTCAGTCTAAACATAAAGCCTAGCTTTATCTTTGCACTTTAGCAGCCTAATCAGGTGAGAAACAATGGATAATCAAAATAACTTACTCCGACAACTACTGATGATTGGAATTGGGACAACTTCCTTAGTAGCAGAAAAATTGCAGGAAGCCACCGATCAGTGGGTCAAAGACGGGACGATGAATACAGACCAGGCCAAAAAGTTTGTCGATGACATGATGCAGGGTCTCAAACTCGATCAAACCAGTTTAGAAGACCTGATGCAGCGCCAATTCCGCAATTTAATGCAGGATGTGGGGGTTCCTCGTCAGTCGGAACTTGATGAGTTACGCGGACGCCTAGACCGCTTAGAACGTCAGATGAGAGACTTGGAAAATCGTCTTTGGCGTTAAAAAGTCCCCAAATAATGTCAAACTTGAATCTTGGGTTTTCCCTGAAACAACAATCCTAAAGGTACATCAGTAGATGCAGGAGGATGAATTTTGCGAGAAATTCTAATTAGCTTAGGAGTGATTATTGTTTGTACGGTTGTGTTAGTTGTAGCTCAAATTACAACATCAATACAACAGGCACAAGCGGTTAATCAAAATACTCCAATTGCAGTGCAACAGACGGTAGCAACCTCTAGTATTCCTTTGTTTGCACCCGATATGGTTGCCAATGATCAAACTCTTATTGCTCAAAACATGACAAATTCAGAAGAAAAAGTAATTACAACTGACTCCGGTTTACAGTATGTGGATTTAATCGTAGGTGAAGGTGCATCTCCTAAGCAGGGTCAAGCAGTTACGGTTCACTATACGGGAACTTTAACAGATGGTAAAAAGTTTGATAGTTCTCGCGATCGCGGAAAACCTTTTGAATTCAAAATTGGTATTAGTCAAGTGATTAAAGGTTGGGATGAAGGCGTTATGAGCATGAAAGTGGGCGGACGTCGCAAGTTAATTATTCCACCGGAATTAGGGTATGGTTCTCGCGGTGCGGGCGGTGTGATTCCTCCGAATGCAACGTTAATTTTTGATGTGGAACTATTAAAAGCTTGATTATTTCATCCTTAAAGGTTAAATAAAAGCTCCAAAAAACCGGGTTTCTAGTCGTTATATATATGAAGAAACCCGGTTTCTGTGTATGAATTTAGCTAGAACGAGGATTGGCTAAATTTCTGAATTTAGTGAATTGAGGGTCAAATAATAGTTTAATGGTTCCTGTGGGGCCGTTCCGATGTTTAGCCATAATAATTTCGGTAATACCTCGGTCTGGGGTATCGGGATTATAATAGTCATCTCGATAGATCATCATCACTAAATCCGCATCTTGTTCAATAGATCCAGATTCTCTTAAATCCGATAACATCGGCCGTTTATTGGTACGAGATTCAACGCTACGACTTAACTGGGATAGGGCAATAACAGGTACACTTAATTCTCTGGCTAATCCTTTTAATGACCGGGTAATTCTCGATAATTCCTGTACCCGATTATCACTAGCACCTTCCATTAATTGCAAATAATCTATTAAAATTAACCCTAATACCCCCCCATTTTCAGCTTGCAATCTTCGAGCTTTGGAACGCATTTCGGTAACGGTAATATTGGGGGTATCATCAATAAAAATGGGTAATTCTGCTAAGGAACTAATTGCCATGGTTAAAGGTTCCCATTCCGATTGACTAATTCTACCTGAACGAATGCGGTTACTTTCAATTTTTGCTTCACTAGATAATAGTCTTTGGACTAATTGCCCTTTCGACATTTCTAAACTAAAAACGGCAATGGGGAGTTTTTGACCCTTAGCAATATTATGTCCTAAACCGACGGCAAAACTGGTATTATGAACACAAATATCATTTGCAACAAAATTATGGGTTTCAGGAATGGTTAAGTCATAAACCTGTTTTTCCCCCATAAATTCAATTGAGACAATTTCATCCCAATAAATCTCACTGGTTGCTAACTGTTGTAAGGGTAAATTATCTAAAGTAGTGGCTAAACTCCAGAGTCTTTCCCGTGATAATTGCCGTTTACCAACATGAATATTACTATAGCCTGGAATCCCTGCCCTTTTTGCTAAACTTTGCCAAGATTCATCGCCTTTAACCGTTGCGATTTCTTGCCAAATTTCTATGGGAATCAAATCTCGATTGGTTTGATAGCGTTTATTCATTAACGCATTTTCTATTTTTAAAAGTGCTTCTTCTTTACTAAAAATCCCAATTTCTGAGATGAAGATTTTGATAGATAAAGCATCAGTAATATCCAGTTGCCAAGCCGTTTGAATCGTTTCTTTATATTTAACAGAACGCTTTTTCAGTGTTGCAATAATCCCAAATCGTAATAATAAGTGTTGAACTTGTCGGGCTAATTCTTCGCTAACACTGCCATAACCCAATTGACATTGACCACTGGCTAATATTGTTGCCCAGCCATCGGTTGCAAACAGACGATTTAGAAATAATGCTATTTGCGATCGCTCTAATTTAAAGATAATTTCAGGAATCGTTTTTTGATGAGAATTTTTACCCCAAAATCCAATTGTTTCCATCCAAATAACTAACCCATCCCTAACCCTCCCCTTAGTAAGGAGAGGATAAATTTCGGGTTTATTTTCAATCAATTGTTGAATAGACTCAACAAAATCCTGTTTAATTCTATAATTATCTCTCTTAGCCCCCCATTGACAAGGGGGGGGTGAGGGGGTCGATAATCCAATTGTTTCCATCCAAATAACTAACCCCTCAATAACCCTCCCCTTAGTAAGGAGAGGATAAATTTCGGGTTTATTTTCAATCAATTGTTGAATAGACTCAACAAAATCCTGTTTAATTCTATAATTATCTCTCTTAGCCCCCCATTGACAAGGGGGGGGTGGGGGGGTCGATTTAGGGGAATCCTTGAATGATATTCTATTAATATTCGTCAACCCTCCATCTCCTAGTAAATAACCTAAAATTTTAACTTGATATTCAGGTAATTTTTCCGATCCAAAGCTATTAAATTGACGAGGAACAGCAATTTTATCTCCGGGTTTAATTTCTCCTAAAGGTCGCCATCCTTGAATAGTTAAAAAGGGATGGGTGATGGTAGATTCTACAAAACGCCCTAGTTTTGTGGTGACTCTAAATACGGGTTTAATTCCATCATCAATAAAGTTAGAAGGTTCAGTAATTTTGAATTTCCAATTATTTTCTAACGTTAAAATTTGAGCTTTTTGACGATTATAAATATCTTCAATTGTGACAACACTCCCATCCGATAAAACAATTTTACTATCAAAACTTAAACATTTTCCCATGGACGGTCTACCCGCAATAATAATTAAATCCGACCGTTGAAAACCTCCTGTCATCGCATCTAAATCATAAAATCCGCAGGGAATACCGGGTAAGGCAATTCCCTCATTACGGTCTTCAATTTCTTGGAAAGTATCAATTAAAGTTTCACCAATAGAAACTAAATCCTGTTGCGGTCTAACTTGAGAAATATTAAAGATTTGTTGTTCAGATTTATCGAGAATGGTTTCTAAATCTTGACTGGTATCATAGGCTAATTCAACAATATTATGTCCCCCAGTAATCATACTGCGACGGATTTTTTTATCTAAAACTAATAAACCATATTGATCAATATTAACCGCCGAAACCGTGCGATCTACCAGTTGAGTTAATTTTAATTGTCCTCCCACTTGTTCGAGTAGATTTTGATCCGCTAACCAAGTTGTAACGGTCATTAAATCCGTGGGTTTTCCTTGGGAATGCAGGGTTAAAGCTGCCCGATAAATGATTTGATGGGATTTGAGGGCAAAGGATTCTGGTTGTAATAATTCTGCTACCCGACTAATGGCTTCTGGATCGAGAAGAATACCCCCTAAAATGGCTTCCTCTGCTTCTATGTTTTGAGGGGGAAGGCGATCGCTAATACTAGAAAATTGAGGTTCATTCATCGGATGAGTTAATTGATCAGCAGATTAGACCATTTTATGTTAAACTCTATTATAGAATGGTTATTATAACTCTTGCAAAATAATTTTATGGTATTATGATAAGTTTTGCTCAATAGTCCTGAGTATGTTTCAACAAGTTAATTTTTAATCTTAATCTTTCAAAAAACGGGTTGATAAATTGCAGCCTGAGTTATCCTCCGTTGAGGATAATTAAAAAATTTATTTCTCAGGATCAAATTGTTTCAACCCGAACAGAAATAACGGCAATTAACGGATATACTCTTTCAAAATACTATTGCGGTTAGGATGACGTAACTTTCTTAACGCTTTCGCCTCTATTTGACGAATTCGTTCCCGGGTGACATTAAAAATCTGACCAATTTCTTCTAATGTCTTCATCCGACCATCATCTAACCCATAACGCAGACGCAATACATCTCGTTCTCTGGGACTGAGGGTATCTAATACATTTTCTAAATCTTCTCGTAATAGATTCTTAGATACTTGATCTTCAGGAGTTTCGCCATCGGATTCAATAAAATCTCCTAAACGAGAATCTTCCTCTTTCCCAATCGGTGTTTCTAAAGAAATCGGAAGTTGAGCCGATTTAGCAATAAACCTTAACTTCTCGATGGTCATTTCCATGCGAGTTGCGATTTCTTCTTCCGTGGGTTTGCGACCCATTTCTTGAGACAATAACTTGGTAGTTTTTTTAATTCGAGAAATGGTTTCATACAGGTGAACTGGTAGTCGAATAGTCCGAGATTGATCGGCGATCGCTCTAGTAATTGCCTGACGAATCCACCAGGTCGCATAAGTGGAAAATTTGTAACCTTTTTCGTGATCAAATTTCTCGGCGGCGCGAATTAATCCTAAACTGCCTTCTTGAATCAAGTCTTGAAAAGAAAGACCCCGATTCATATATTTTTTGGCAATAGAAACCACCAGTCGTAAATTAGACTGTACCATCTTATCTTTTGCCCGACGGCCAATATAAAGACGGCGGCGGAATTCTGGCAACTTCATTTCAACGGCGGTTGCCCATTCTTGCTCATTGGGTTCGCGGTCGTAATGTTCCATCAATTTTTCCCGAATTCGCTCTAGTTCGAGTAAGTCGGCAATTTTACGAGCGAGTTCAATTTCTTCATCTGCGCGTAATAAACGAATCCGACCAATTTCTTGCAGATAGAGACGAATCGAATCTTCTGTAAAGTGTTTTTTCTTCGTCTGAGTTCGACGGCGAGATTTAGCTCCTTTTGCAGCTTTGTTCTCGTCATCTTCCTCCCCGATCACTTCCTCTGAAATTTCTTCTTCTTCAATTAGATCTTCTGCATCTGGCTCATCCTTTGATGAATCCTTGTCCCTGTCCCTGGCTTTATTGTCATTTTTAGGGATATCAACTTGTTTCTCCAGTGGAAGTGTGGTTGCGAGTCCGTTGTTACTTTGGGTCATGCCGCGTTCCTCATGCTCCTCAATTAGTAAAAATTAATTACAGAATAAAGATGTCTATTCATAGACTCCTGAACCAGTGAAACACCGAATCCAGGTTTAAATATTTACCCAGCGAGTTACTGAGTGAGTCATCGTAACCCACCTCAGTCCTAGCATAGTGAAGGTAAATGTTCAAAGGTGATCATTGGATGACGCCAAGACCTTTTCGATTGTAGCCTTTTTAACAAAAATTGCACGGTTTTGTCAAAAAAGAAATCTGATCATCGTTCATTCACCGACGGAGAATTGATCAAGTAGGGAGGGTGAGTACAACTATCTAACCCTTAGGATTGTTCTTTCTTGTAAGTTAACTCAAATCTCTCCGTTTGGGACTCAATCAAACGTTAAATCACGTTAAGTTTTTGACGTCTTTAGGTTGAATCATTATTCAATAGGGGGGAAATAAGTTCTATACAACGTTTATACCTTCAGACATAGACAAATTGATCACGCCTAGCATCCGGTTTTACGATTTGCTGGATTTACTTTTTGCTTCTAAAGTTTCCAAACGACTTCTCAGGTCTTGATTTTCCTTTTTGATTTTGTCGAGTTCCTCCCGCAGTTTTTTCAATGCGGGTTCTGAACCGATTTTTCCCTGAACAGTCTGAATCGCTTCCTCTGCTCGACGGCGAACTCGTCCGTCTAGGGTTTGGTCTGTTAAGGACTGAAGTACATCCATGGCTTTCGGGGTTTCCATCTGTTCCAGGGAGGCAACAACAGCCACTTGCGTCAGGAAAAAGGCTTCATTAGATAGTTCTTCTAACCGTTGTACAATCCGTTCGGTATTTGTCGAGGTTTGACCAGTGGAAATACTGCCCAAAGCCCGAATCGAAGTTAACCGTAATGCCTGGGGAATACCGGGGGCTGTATACTTTAAAATCAAGTTTAAGGCGTCTTCTGAGGTTTTGATTTTACTCAGTCCTGAAATTGCCCCGGAACGCACCACTTCATTCCAGCCTTCTCTTTCTTTAAGGACGGATTTTAACAGTTTAACGGTTTGTTCAACTAAATGTTTATCCTCCAGATGGGTAGCGGCAATTTCTCCTAATGCTGTTGCTGTTGAAGATTCAACTAAATAACTAGGATCTCCTTTTTCTAAAAGGGGTTTTAAGACTTGATAACTTTCTGTGGTTTTCAGTTTGGCTAAACTATTAATTACCGCCCGTCTGACCCGGGCATCCTGATCATTTAATCCTTCAACTAATCCTGGGAAAACTTGATCTAATTTTACCCGCACTAATTGTTTGGCAACTTCTACCCGTACCCCCCAAAAACCATCATTTTTTAGAGCATTAGATAGGGCTTTAACGGCTTCTAATCCGCCTTTTTTAGCTAAAGATTTAGCGGCATAAATTCGAGAAATCGGATCGGGATCATAATGTAATTGAGCTTTTAACTCAGCCACAGCATAATCTAAAGTTACGGTTTTGAGGATATTATTATTCACATCAAAACTAATAAAATCGGGTTTTTTTTCTAAGGGGAAATAGAAGGTTTGTTCTTTTTCATGAACCTGCACCGTAAAGGTTTTGAGTTTTACTTCCGTTTCTGGGGATTTTTTATCGGGTTTATAGCCAAAACCAATCGGAATTTTTAAATCAAAGAGGTTTGTCTCGCTGAGTTTATCGCTATCTTTGGCTTGATTTTGTTTAATCGTGATTTTGGCTAATTTATCATGATTATCCCAACTATAGGATACTTTATAATCAGGATGTCCGCCTCGGAATACATATTGATCAAACAGGGGAAGTAAATTAGCTCCGGTTGATTTTTCTAGGGCCCGTAATAAATCAATAGTTTCTACGGTTTTATGAGCATTATCCTGAACAAAAGTTTGAATCGCTTTTTGAAATAGTTCATCCCCTAATTCTGTTCTAATTAGATGATAAACACAAGCGCCTTTTTCATATAAATGGCGATCATAAAGTTCAATTGCTTCCCGATAAATATGGGTGACAATTGGGCGACGATAGCGAGAACTATCCTCAGAAAAATAGTTTCTGGCTTGATTTAAACGATAATAAGCCGCGTCGTCTTTGCCATATTCCTGTTCCGTCCATAATACCTCGGTATAGGTCGCCATGCCTTCTTTAATCCAGGCGTGTGACCAATGTTTAATTACTACTAAATCCCCGAACCATTGATGGGCTAATTCATGGGCAACTAAACTTTCTGTGTTACGATTATCTAGGGTAGCTCGTTCATCTAATAAACAGCGATCGGTTAATAAGGTAGTTGAGGTATTTTCCATCCCGCCAAAAATGAAATCATCTACACAAACTTGAGCATATTTAGGATAGGGATAGACATAGCCAAAATATTTAGAGAAAAACTCAATCATTTGCGGAGTTTTTCCCATGCTCCTTAGAGCATCTTCTTGGCGGTTTTTCTCAACATAATATAAAACAGGAATTCCATTCCATTCGTCTTTAATTTCGGCAAAATCTCCCACCGCTAAGGTCATTAAATAAGTGGGATGAACTTGTTTCTGTGACCAATGATAAATTTTAGTTTTGCCTTTGGTTTCAGTATTAATTAATTCGCCATTGGAAATAGCTAAATATTGTTTAGGAACTTGTACCCGAATTTCTGAAGTCGCTAATTGTCCGGGGTAGTCAAAGCAAGGAAACCAAAAGCGAGAATCTTCATCTTCTCCCTGTGTCCAAACTTGAATCGGTTTATCGGGATAATCTTTATTTGGACTAATAAAATAAAGTCCGCGTTGGGGATTGGTAACGGAATAATTAATGACAATTTTAATTAATTGATTGACCGTTGTAGGTTGCTGTAGATAAATCTGTAATTGTTCGCCATCATAATCAAATTCTTGATTGATGTCCTCAATTTTTACCTTTTTTATTTCTAAGTTGATCGCATCTAAAGTTAAGGTTTCTATGCCACTTTTAACCGGATTCAAATTTAGGGTACAAGTTCCTTTAAAACTTTGATTAGGAATATCGAGAACTAAGTCCAGAAAAATATGTTCTACCTGACCCGGACGGTCAGGGTTATAATGGGGACGAGCGCCTGGTAACTCAAAGGATTTGTGAGTATTGGTTTCTGGATCAAAGTAAAAATTCAGCATCGAATACAATCAAGCTCAAGAATAAGGGATAACAAAACGCGCTATGCGTATGGGTCTATTATATAGCTATAGCAATATTTAGGATTACTATATATAAAAAAAGTGGGCTATTATTGCCCACCGATAGAATTCTCAAAAATTAAATTAAGATTCTGCTAACACCCTGGCCGCCGCAGCAACTCCCGCACCGGAAGTAAATCCTTGATAACCGAGTTCCTGTAATGCGGCTTCTAAAGATGCGATCGCTGTTAAAATATCGCGATCGCTAACAAATCCTAAATGACCAATGCGGAAAATTTTACCCTTGAGATGATCCTGTCCTCCGGCTAAAACAATATCGAATTTCTTCTTAACAATAGCCCGAATATCTTCAGCATCTAAGCCATCAGGAGGAACAACAGCCGTAATCGCTGGACTTGCACATTCATCGGCGGCAAATAACGATAATCCCATGGCTTTAACCGCTTCCCGCGTAACTTTAGTTAAGCGTTGATGACGGGCAAAAATATTTTCTAGCCCTTCTTTTTTCATCATTTGTAAAGTGACTTGTAAAGCAAAAAACAAGTTCACCGGAGGAGTAAAGGGATTAGTATTTTTCTTAGCCGATTTGCTATACAATCCCAAATCTAAATAATAGCGCGGCAGATTAGCGGTTTTATAAGCTTCCCAAGCCTTATCACTCACCGCCACAAATCCCAAACCCGGAGGGATCATATAGCCTTTTTGGGAACCGGAAGCCACCACATCAATCCCCCATTCATCAATAGGAAGATTAAACGCGCCTAAACTGGTGACAGCATCCGCAATCATTAACGCCCCATGAGCTTTTACATGGCGATTAATGGCTTCTAAATCGTTAATTACCCCGGTAGAAGTTTCGCTGTGGGTAATAATAACTGCCTTGATTTCTTTATTAGTATCCGCTTCTAATTTAGCCCGGAATTGTTCGGGGTCGAGGGGTTGTCCCCATTCGGCGGTGACGGTATCGACTTCTAAACCGTAGGCGGTGGCGACTTCAACCCAACGTTCTCCGAATTTACCATTAGAACCACATAATACCTTTTCCCCCCGACTGAGGAAATTAATAATTCCGGCTTCCATCGCCCCGGTGCCACTGACGGTTAAAATTAGCACATCATTTTTGGTTTGGTGTAACCATTTCAGGTTTTCCGTCACCTCGGCCATAATTTTGAAAAAATCGCCACTGCGATGTCCGATGGGGTGTTTGGACAGCGCTAATAAAGCCCCTTCAGGAACCGGAGTTGGCCCTGGAATCATCAACATTAATTTATCGTCCATTGTCTGTTTCAATTAATAATGGTTCGGTGTTTTGCGTCAGTAGCTAAATTACGAATTACGAATTAGAAATTACGAATTACGAATTAGAAATTTAACCCTTTATGCCTTGTGATTCAGTAATCCCTTTTGGATTAACTTATTGAATTAACATAAGCGAGAATAAGAATCCGTTAGTTAAATTACGAACTACAAATTCGTAATTCGTAATTCGTAATTATCTTCCAATCATATCACTCAACGGCAATCAGTTGATTTAAGGCAACACCAGGATCGGGTTGCTTGATTAAAGATTCCCCAATTAAAACAGCTTTTGCCCCGGCTTGGGTGACTAAACTGATATCCTCACGGGTATATAGTCCCGATTCACTTACGACTAAAATATCACGGGATTGGAATTGAGATTGTCGGCTTTGTAACAATTGGCAAGTGGTTTGTAAATCGACGGAAAAATCCTGTAAATCCCGATTATTAATTCCAATTAAGTTAACCCCATCGAGGGTTAAGACTCGATCTAATTCTTCAAGGGTATGGACTTCTATTAAGGCGGTCATTCCTAAAACCTTAGCAATTTTTAGGAAATATTGTAGGTCTTGGTCGGAGAGAACCGCCGCAATTAATAAAACCGCATCGGCTCCATAATATCTAGCCAGATAAATTTGATAGGGATAAATAACAAAATCTTTACAAAGTAAGGGTAAATCAACAACATCCCGAACTTTAGACAGGTTATCAAAACTGCCTTGAAAGAATTTTTTATCAGTTAAAACGGATAAACAGCTTGCGCCTCCTTGTTGATAGGATTTTGCGATCGCAACCGGATCAAAATCTTCTCTAATTACTCCTTTACTGGGGGAGGCTTTTTTAACTTCGGCAATCACCGCAGGCTGAGTTTTACTTTGTTTTAATGCTTGAAAAAAGTTACGGGTGGCAGGAATTGTATTGACTTTTTGCTTTAATTTTTCTAAGGGTAAACGTTCCCGAAGGTCAGTAATTTCTTTTTCTTTATACCAAACAATTTCTTCTAAAATATTTTGGGGCTCCGCACCCGGTATAGCTACTTGATAGCGTAAACCTAAGACTTCAACGGCGGGATTAGGCTGACGACGACGAATTTGTACCATAGAAGTTGAGGAGGTTTACTTTTGTTTAACTCGACTTGATTAAATTAAAGCATAAAATGTGTTATTGTAGGGAACAGCCCCCCAAACCCCCCGTGCACGGGGGCTAGAGGATTTGTAATTAATTTTGTTTAGGTAGTTATCTAATAAACAAAAATAGGGACTCTTTTATAGGCTGGGGTTTCCGATAAAGGATCAATTTGTGCCTTAAATAAAATATTGGCTTCAGGATAAAACATAAATGCTGCACCAGGTAAAATATTACCCGCAATGATTTCAATATGTTCTAATTCCCCCGCATCTCCTCGAACTTTTACCCGTTGATGGGGTTGAAAACCCGCGTTTTTTATATCTTCGAGATTCATTAAAATACAGTGACGGTGAGGCATTCCTCGGTATTTGTCCGCCGAATTATAAACAACGGTATTATGTTGTCCGTAACCTCGACCCGTACCTAAAATTAATACTAAACCTGGAGTATCTTCTGTGACTCCAAAAAATTCTTTATTGGGAATTATTAACTGTGGTAACGGGGTAATAGTCATTTGGGCTTTACCATTAGCTGTAGCAAAATGAGGTTTAGTAAAAATACGTCCATCAATGGTAAATTCCGTTTGAGATTGATCAATTTCAGCAATTTTACTGTAACCGGGAATGGTTTTAGCAATTAACTCTCGAATATATTGGGTATCTTGTAACCGTTTCCAATGAATCGGATTTTCTCCTAATAAGCGACTCGCAATTTCTGTAATTAATTCAACTTCTGAAATTAAATCAGCTTCGGGGGAGTTAAGATGGGTTGTACCGGGTTCATTTAAGCGGACAAAATTATTACCTGATTCGGTAGTTGTGCGGTGAGGATTTTCAAACCGATTAAATACAGGAAGAATAATAGTATTTTCCTGTGCTAAACCATGAAAATGACCTAAATTTGGTTTTGTGGCGACATAAAATATTGTTTTTATGTTAGATAAAGCCTGTTTTGTCTCGGTTAAATCAGGATTGGCAGCATATAAATTTCCCCCTAAACAAAATAATGTATCAATTTTTTGCTCCAATGCAGCAGTAATTAAACCCCGGGCAGAATAACCTTTTGTTTCAGTAACAGTTTGTCCTAAAAGTTCCTTTAAGCCTTGTTTTATGGATTCACTTAATCTAATTGTAACTCCCATGGAGCCAAAACCCTGAACATTAGAATGTCCGCGAATGGGCATTGTCCCCGCCCCTAATTTACCCGCATTCCCCGTAATTAAAGCGGTATTGGCAATACTTTTAACATTATCAACTCCGTTGGTATGGTGAGTAATTCCCATCGCCCAAGCAAAGACAACTTTACTTGATTTTCCAATAGTATAGGCAACTTCTTCGATTTCTTCTTGGGATAAACCGCAGGTTTGAGTAATGGTTTTCCAAGTTGTATTTTCCGCGTTTTGAATTACTTCTTGCCAACCATCGGTATGATGGTTTAAATATTCAAAATCAATTAAATTTTGTTCGATTAAGGATTTTTGAATCCCCACAAATACCGCCACATCACTACCAGGAATGGGTTGTAAATAAAGGGTAGAAATATCTGAGCCGCCTTTGAGTAAGGATTTAATTGGAAAGGCAGGAGACGCAAATTTAACTAACCCGATTTCGATTTGAGGATTAATAATAATAATTTTACCATTTTTATCCCGAATTTTAATTAATTCATTCATTAATCGGGGATGATTAGCGGGGGCATTTGAACCGACTAAAACCACACAATCGGACTCTTTAAGACTTTCTAGGCTAACCATGGATGTGCCACTGCCAAAAACCTCTTTTAAACCTACGGTAGAAGGGGCGTGACATAAATCGGAACAATCGGCTAAGTTATTACTCCCTAATGCCCTCATCATTAATTGCAGGAGAAAAGCAGCTTCATTTGAGGAGCGTCCTGAGCTATAACTGGCAATTCTTTCAGGGCTTTTTTGAAATTCTATTTCTGCAATTTGATAAACTTCTTTCCAACTAATTCGTTCGTAATAATTACTGTTTTTTCTTAAAATAATCGGATAGCTTAACCGACCTAAATGATCACATTGTTGAGAGTCTAATTGTTGTAATTCTTGAATAGTAAAGTATTGAAAAAAATCCGCTTTAATGCCTTCTTGTAACTCGGCTGCGATCGCTTCTACACTTTTCATACAACGTTGTAAATATTCCCCAGCTTCATTAACAAAACCGCCCTTTTGTCCTCCTGTCCCCCAAGCACAGGATAAACAACTACTTTGATGATTCAATTTTTCCCAGATTTTTAACCCTTGAGGCGAGATACTTTTTTCCACCCAATATTGCAACACGGGCAAACCGCCACCCGTAGACGGAGAATTGTGGGAGTCAGTTGGTTGAGTCATATAGCAGGGAACAGGGAATAGGGAATAGCCCCCCCCAAACCCCCCGTGCACGGGGGGCTAGGGGGGAGGTAACGCCGGATCTGGGGGGAAAATACTTCACCGTCTGGGTTCTAAGATCCGTCTGGTGTCCTAACTGCCTTGGCGGTTGCTATAGCAGCTACAAAAAAGAGATAGAGCAACTGCCAGGGAAGTTAGGACAAAGAATAATTGACCCCACGCCAACCCATTAGGTCAGCGTGGGGCTTTTCGTCAATTCCGCTCCCACGGATTTAACAAAAATTAACAGTCGTAGTAGAGAGCAAACTCGTAGGGAGTGGGACGTAACCGGGTGGGGTTAACTTCGTTATCGAGTTTGTAGGAAATCCAGTTAGCGATAAAGTCTTCCGTGAACACACCGGGTTCAGTTAAGAAGGCGTGATCCTGTTCCAAGGCTTCCAAGGCCAATTCCAGAGAACCTGGAGTCGAAGGAATCTTCCGCAGTTCTTCAGGACTGAGATCGTAGATATCCACATCCAAAGGTTCACCCGGATCGATTTGGTTTTTAATCCCATCAATCCCGGCACAGAGCATGGCTGCAAAGGCCATATAGGGGTTAGCAGTGGCATCAGGACACCGGAACTCTAAACGTTTGGCTTTGGGGTTATTTCCCGACAGAGGAATCCGCACAGAAGCCGAACGGTTGCCTTGAGAGTAGGCCAAGTTCACCGGAGCTTCATACCCAGGAACTAAACGTTTGTAGGAGTTGGTGCTGGGGTTGGTTAGGGCCAACAACGCCGGGGCGTGTTTGAGAATGCCACCGATGTACCACAGCCCCATGTCGCTGAAGCCCGCGTATTTATCGCCAGCAAACATGGGTATACCATCTTTCCAAATGGATTGGTGGACGTGCATCCCAGAGCCGTTATCTGCGAAAACGGGTTTGGGCATGAAGGTGACTGTTCTGCCGTATTTTTTAGCGACGTTTTTGATCACATATTTGTAGATCATCAAGTTATCGGCGGATTCAACCAGCGTCCCGAATTTTAAACCGAGTTCGCACTGTCCACCCGTGGCCACTTCATGGTGATGTTTTTCAATGGGAACCCCACATTTAGCCATGGTTAATAGCATTTCGGTACGGATATCTTGGAACGTATCCGTGGGAGCTACGGGGAAATAGCCTTCTTTGTAGCCTGGTTTGTAGCCTAAGTTACCACCGGGTTCTTCCCGTCCCGAATTCCAACGACCTTCAACGGAATCGACATAGTAATAGCCGCAATGTTGGGTTTGGTCGAAGCGAACATCATCAAAAATGAAGAATTCCGCTTCCGGGCCAAAGAATGCTGTATCCCCAATTCCGGTCGAAACTAAATAATCAACGGCTTTTTGGGCAATCACCCGGGGACATCGGTTGTAGGGTTCTCCAGTACGGGGTTCTTGAATACTACAAGTGATGCTCAGAGTCGGTTCTGCCATGAAAGGATCGATCCAAGCTGTTTTTGGATCTAACACCATTGACATATCAGATTCGTTGATGGCCTTCCAACCGCGAATACTGGAACCATCAAACGGTACGCCGTCTGTAAAGGAGGATTCATCGATTTGGCTGTTGTGTACCGTTAGATGCTGCCAGGTTCCTAGCATATCCACGAATTTCAAGTCAATCATTTGAATCTTTTGGTCTTCGATTAACGATAAGACCTCTTGGGCTGTCTCTGGCATGGATGAATATCTCCTCAAAAATCTTCTTGATTATCTCTGACAAGTTTGGCAGTTGGACTGACAAAGCATCTGGCTGATCATAGTGAGTCAGATTGATTAAGTTTTGTATTGAGTGTTACAATACAACACGTCGCGACTTCAGAATAATTGAAAGATATTATATAGGGAGATAGACTTCATGCAAGATGCCGTTACCAGCTTAATAAAAAATTACGACAGAACGGGTCGCTATTTGGATCGGGACGCCCTCGATCAACTCAAGTCCTATTTTGCAACGGGGACAACCAGAGTTCAAGCTGCTGGAGTGATCAACGGCAATGCTGCGGATTTGGTTAAACAAGCTGCTATGGCTTTGTTCGACGAGGTTCCTGAGTTGATTCGTCCTGGGGGAAATGCCTACACTACCCGTCGCTATGCAGCCTGCTTACGCGATATGGGCTACTACCTGCGTTATGCTACCTATGCTCTGGTGGCCGGGAATACGGATGTTTTGGATGAACGGGTGCTTCAAGGTTTACGGGAAACTTACAATTCCTTGAGCGTTCCCGTTGGCCCTACTGTTTTCGGGATCGGGATTCTGAAAGGTTTGGTTACTGCTCAGGTTGCTGCTGCCGGGTTGCCCACTGGAGATTATTTAGAACAACCTTTTGATCATTTAATTCGCGAATTGAGTGAACAGGATATTTAACTCCTTGACTCGATTTTTTTTCAAGTAAATAAAACAGCCAACTCTTATTAAGCCCATGGGTATAATAGGGGTTAGGCTTGATTTGGCTGATAAAAAAATAGGGCGATCAATAATAACTTGGGAGCATCGCCTTAATTGGTTTCAAGGGTTTTGGGTTAAGAATTAAATTATAATTCCGCAGGAGTCTGGCTTTTAAACATTGCTTAAAATTCTTCAAATCGACCCCAAACTACACAGGTTTCCAGATCATATTCTTTCGGGTTGTTCTCAATATTTTGGGCGGTAGTCATTTCTACTTTGCCGTTGGGATAAATAATATGAATCAATTCTCCACTTAAAACGCATCAGTTATCAGTTTATGACCCATTCCCTACTCCCCCTGACCTGTGAAACAACGACTCGATACCTTATTAGTAGACCTGAATTTATGTGAGTCCCGCCAACAGGCTCAAGGTTTAATCCGGGCGGGATCGGTTTTAGTGAATCAACAAATGATTGATAAACCTGGGACGGAAGTTAATGTAGAAGCTAAGATTCAGGTGAAACAGCGATCGCGTTTTGTTTCCAGAGGGGGGGAAAAACTGGCTAAAGCGCTGGAGGAATTTAAAATTGAGGTGAGCGATCGCGTCTGTCTGGATGGGGGAATTTCCACTGGAGGTTTTACTGATTGTTTATTAAAAGCCGGGGCGACAAAAGTTTATGGTGTGGATGTGGGTTATGGACAAGTAGACTGGGGAATTAGAAATGATCCCAGGGTGGTTTTGAAAGAACGGACAAACCTGCGTTATTTAACTCCCGATCAATTGTATGGAGAATTGGATCAAACCGAAAATTATCCTGATTTTGCCGTTGTGGATGTATCATTTATTTCTTTAACCAAAATCTTGCCCCCATTGTGGCAATTATTAAAGCCGAATCGGGAAGTGGTACTGTTAGTCAAACCTCAATTTGAAGTAGGTAGAGAACGGGTGGGTAAAAAGGGAGTTGTCCGAGATTCTAAGGATCACGCCCGTGCTATCTTTCAGGTGGGTTCTGTGGCGATATCCTTGGGATGGCAATATCGAGATTTAACTTGGTCGCCGCTCCAGGGCCCGGCCGGAAATATTGAGTATTTGTTATGGTTGCATACGGTCGGTCAACCCTTTCCTTCTGAGTTGGCGATAGCCCAAATTACTCAACTCGCCCAACAGTCCCTAACCCAATCCCAGAGTCACCCTTAATCTTTTAAATCTCTTTAATGAATTTACCCAAACTACTAAAGCGGATTACGATTTATGTCATCAGCGCTTTCATGTTTGTTTTCTCTGCATTGGTCTTGACGGTTGTGGCGATCGCAATTAAGGTTTTAGTCCTGAAACTCGCCCATAGATTTGTTTACCCCATTTTTATATTTGGCGATTTACTTAGGGGTTTGGAAATTATTGATTTACTCAATATTTTAGTGTTTGCGATTTTGGGGATGGGATTAGGAGTCGCAACGGGTTTGTTACCTACGACCGATGCTCGAAAAATTAGTCAAGTTTTTCTGATTATTTTAATTCCAATTATTTTAGCGGTTCCTCAAGTGGTTAAATACAATCTTTGGGTCGAGGATATTGCTCAGGATGATGATCTTTCCTTCCATCAAGCGCAAACGGTAGCTGATTCTTTTCTTCAACGTAGAATTAATCAGGATGGGGTTTTCGGGTTTTATTTATATACTGGACAATTTCCGATGGTTCCAACCCGACAACTGCAAATGCAGGAATTAGAACGTTTGGAACAGCAAATTAACTCTAAATTTGTGCGGGTAAGCGGGATTCCTCCGACTTTAATTACGATAATTATGGGGGTTTGTTTTTGGGGAATTCGGATGTTTTATTTTTCCGTTGCTGTGATTACAGCGATCGCCCATTATCGAGAAGGATTAAAGATTGTGGTGAAATAGTTGGATTTTAGAGGGTTAAGGGATTGAGTCGGTTACTATGTTGATTAAAAAGTCAAGAGTATAGTCATGTTAGCCGTAAAAATATTATCTCCTAAATCGAGATTTTTGTCAAGTCGTCTGGGGAACTAATCTGGGGAAAAGTTGGTTTGGAGAAAAAAGACGAAACCGGGTGAGAATGTCAACGCCAATAGGGTCTACCTTTCCAAAATAGACCGATTAAAATTCCCATAATGGTGATTTGAGATGTGCTAAGTAAAATCACAGGGGGAAAGATAGATTTATAGAGGAATAAAACAATTAATAAACTAATAAATAATGCCCATAAACAAGCAACATTAAGAATAACTTTAGAGGGCTGAATTTCGATTAAATAAATTGATAGGGCTCCCACCCCCACCCCTACTGCAAATATAATCAACATCCCCAGGGGAGGAGTCAATAAAAGCAGCATAATTTGTTTGAATGCTGGAGAGTGGGTGATTCCCCAGAGGGTAAAAATTTCTGCGATCGCAATTATTAAATAAGTCAAGGCGACACTTTGTAATAAAGATAGCCAAGGTAATTTTTTGAAACGGCGGATAAAATGACTCATAGGGACTCCGAGAAAAGATCTGAGTCTTAATTAAATTGCCCAATTCAACCTATTCTATCATATAATTAGTAATCAACTATTTTTTTAGCTGAAACTCACGTTAGAATTTTTAAAACGAACTTCAGAAGGTATGGGGTTTTGAATCCTAACCTGGAAGCAAACCTAAATCTAACACCGATAACGTGGAGACGAGAAACCGATGATAGAAACATCAATTAATTGTGCGGAAGCCTGTGTGAATGGCTGTGTTTTGGGGGATAAATGCCCTAATCGGGAATATATCCCAGACACGGAGAACTTTATCAATAATACATCCTTAGATCAAATGTTACAAATGGCAGAGGAAGCGATGCGGAAGAAAAGAACGCAGCCCCCCACTTGGATTTTACCGGATTTTCCTGAGTGAATCAATTGGGTAAAGCAAATATTAAACCCGACATACCAATGATCGGGGACTTACGACAATTGAGTTATTGAGAGGGAAAGGGATAAAATTGATTAGAATATTCCCTTTCCCCCGTGTAATTTACTACTTAATTTTATTAGCTACAATCCGAATCCGCTTGTAGTCAGCAATCCAAGTCCCATTCTTAAATAATTTGGGACGTAAGCGACTTTCGATATCGTTCATAATATGTATTTGTTCTGAGGCTGAAATCCCTTTAAAAAATTCTCCAGCAAACATTCTCAACCAATTATTTAAGCCTTTGTCTCCATCCGTTAATGGAGTGGGACGTTCCACCAAAGTTGCCAGCTTTAACTCAAACCCTTGAGTTTCTAAAAGCATTCCATATTCGCTAATGCTTGGAAAATACCAGGGATTCAGGGTTTTATTTTTAGGGTATCCCGCAGCATCTAAAGCCTGATCAATTGCTGTAATAATCGTATCAATATTGCCTTTCCCGCCAAATTCTGCTATAAAACGTCCGCCGGGTTTTAAGGCTCGACAAACTCCAGAAATAACTTTTTCCGGTTGTTTAATCCAATGTAAAACCGCATTGGAAAACACCGCATCAAATTGTTCTTTCCAGGCTAATTTAGAGGCATCTATGACCAAAAAATTTAGACCGGGATAGGTTTGGCTGGCTCGTTTAATCATGGTTGAAGCATGATCAATCCCCGTAACTTCGGCCCCGGTGTTTGTGATTTTGTAACTCAAGTTACCTGTACCACAACCGAGATCGAGAATGTGTTCCCCTATACGGGGATCAAGCAATTCCAAGAGATCCACAGCTAAATTGGAGACAAAGCTATGGTGACTATCGTAAATTGTGCATCCCAATAAGACACAGGAGCCATGGGCGCATAGTTTACGGTCTTAGTATTCATGGTAGAAGTAAGGCAGAATTTACTTGTCATTCTTTATTATCCAACATTCTGTTCGTGATTAACTACTATTATCCAGATAAATTAGATCAGCAGCTACTTTTTCTCCTTAGTATCCAGGACAGTTAATTTATGTTTCCCTTAAAATCCTATCTGATTTCTAAAAGAATTTCTAGCCAGGCTTTTCTGATCAGTGTTCTTGCAGTTTTCACAGTGATTCTAACCGTGACACTGGACTCGGTATCCTTGGCTATGACCCATCCTGATGCGGCAAGGAATCAAACAGTCTATGGTCAGGAGTTAATAGCCCAATCTCGGATACCAACTTCGGATCAACCTTCCCCCAGTTCTCTCTCTGACATCCCAACCGCCGATACAGCTTCGTTGTTTCAAAATAACCGTTATGCGGTGAGAGTGTTTCGACAAGAAAACAAGGCTTATGTGAATATCTATGACAAGGAAAACAAAACTCTAACCCTGAACACATGAGTAAGAACAATAAATATCTGCGTGTTGAAGTATCCTAGTATCGGAGAAATCCCGGCTCCCCTGAAACAACGGTTAGATTTAATTCTAACGGCAGTATGACAAGCAAGGAGCAAGTAAAGGCAGGATATGGAGCGTACCGCAATTTGGCTTAGTGATATCTTCTGAAAGTGTTTTGATTCAAAAGTAAAAGTATCGGGAAGATCGGGTTTTTCGTCCGATCAACTCAGTAGACGATATGCGGCAATCGTAGCGAGAATTAGATTAAACTAATCCTGTCCGCAGAATCGAGCGTGTCTTCAGACCTGAGAGTGTCAATAATTATGCCAAACTGACCATCTTTGCTCTGATGTTTTCGATGGCAATTCGCTGGAAGTTTGAGGATGTGATCTGGTTATGTCAACAACCATCTCTAATGCTGCGATCGCTAGTCTCGGTATTTATTGCCGTGCCCTTATTAGGGGCATTAACCATGTTGATTCCAGGTTTGACGGTGGCACAACACATTGGGATGTGGGCGATGATTGCTTGTCCGGGTGCGCCGATGATTCCGTTTAAAAGCCTACAAGCGGGGGGGAAATGCGAAATTTGTCGCTAGTTTACAGTTTGCGGTGTGCATTCTGTCAATTATTAGTATTCCCTTAACTGCTCTGATTTTAGCTCAGTTCTCCCCCAATGAAGCCTGGTTGTCACCCCAATAAATTGGCAAACAAATCTTTTTTGCTCAGGTGTTACCTATGGGAATTGGTGTTTTGCTGGCTGAATATGCACCCAAGTTGGCAGAGGATTTGTTAGAACCCGTGACCAAAATTGCCAAATTTATGCTGTTGTTGGTTGTGATTATCGAAAAAATGGGTTTAAAACCCCGTCGTTCTACGACGGCTTTTTATTAAGATAAATAACAAAACTACCGAATTGCTGTGGTTTTTTGTTAACATACCAGTGGTGTGAAAAAACCCACCCTATCAAAGATACTCCGAAACAAATATCAAGGTTGACAGTCCTGTGGGGTTGACGATGAGAAAGGGGAAGCGGATGTAAGGCAATGGTAAAGTCCAACCTTGAACGCATTGGTTAACAACAAATTTAACAAAAAGTTTAACTTGTAAACGAGGTTAAACTCAAAGTCGCGGGAGGGCATTCCGAGACTTAAAGCGGACGTGGAGACAGTATAAGACTACTTTTTGTGTAGCAACAGTCTATGAAGCGTCAACCCCATTCAGCGACCATCCTAAAAAGATGGCGTGGTGAGGAACCCCGGCCCGTTTTACGGCGGGGAGGATGTCAAACAATTTGGCGTAAACGAACAATGGTTAAAAATTAGAGACGTTTTAGTAAGTATAAGATTAAGGTTAAGTTAAGCCAATTTAACATTTTGTAGCAGATCCAGAATGTTCTACCCTAGAACATTGGATCTGTATTTTTTTAGGAGAAGTGATTATGTCGGGTAGCGAACTAAAAGCTGATTTTTGGGTAAGTGAGTATATCACACCTTGGGATATTTATGTTCATGGAATTACCAAGGTATTAGTCTATAAAAAAACCCCCTATCAAGATATGTATGTGGTCGAAACCGGGGCCTATGGAAAAGCCTTAGTTCTTGATGGTAAATGGCAATCTTGTACCGGAGATGAATTTCTCTATCATGAGCCATTAGTCCATGTCGCCTCCGTTTATCATGGCGCTCCTAAAAAAGTTGCGGTTTTGGGCGGGGGAGAAGGGGCGACCATTCGGGAGGTTTTACGCTGGAAAACTGTTGAATGTGTCGCGATGATTGATTTAGATGGGGATGTGGTCGAAGCCTGTAAAGAGTATCTGCCAGAAATGCACGAAAATGCCTTTGATGACCCCCGTACTCAATTGATTATCGGGGATGCGATCGACTTTTTAGATCAGACTGAGGAAAAATGGGATATTGTGATTTCTGATTTATCCGATCCGATTGAAGATGGGCCATCTTTTAAATTGTTCACCAAGGAATATTTTGAAAAAATTCGTCAAATTTTAACCCCCGATGGCTATGGGGTAATTCAAGCTGGCCCGGTTTCCCCGAATGAGATGAAACTGCACGTCCGCCTGGTGAATACCCTGAAAACGGTTTTTCCCCATGTTCACTCCTATACCAGTTATATTTCCACCTACGGAAGTCCCTGGAGTTTTATTATCGTTTCTGCCCAACCGATTAATACCCGTCCTGAACCGGAAAATGTTGATAAGGTTTTAGAAGCTCAAACCACCGGGGGTCTAAAGATGTTTGATGGGATAACGATGTTAGGAATGTTACAAGTTCCCAAACATCTGCGGGATGCGATCGCGGCTGAAACCGAAATTTATACCTTAGCTGAACCGCCGAAATTCTTTGGTAAAGGGGCTAATGCTTAATCAATAGTTATCTATTTGAACACTTTCCCATAATTGAAGGTGGGAGAGTGTTAACAATTCACCAAAATCTAGTACAATACATCCCGATACCCGAGTCCTGTGCACTGAAAATTTATAAAAAATACCACTAATAAACCCTTTTTAGTGATTGAGGAGTCAAACATTAATGGCAAAATCTAAATTATTGCGTCCAGGTAATCTTATTTTACTAGCAGGATTAATCGGTCTGGGTTTTGGGGGACTGGGATGGAAACAACAGTTCGCCAAAGCTCAAAATGCTGAAGTGGCAACGGGTGTAAACTGGTCGGGAGCTTCTTTCCCCGTGGAAGGCTTTCAAGAATATACCTCCCCGTTTGGGTATCGTTCGTCTGGTTTTCACTATGGTTTAGATTTAGCAGCCCCCCAAGGCAGTTATATTCGTAGTTGGTGGCAGGGGACGGTGACAGAAGTTTGGCAAGATGACCGTTGCGGGACTGGCATTGCGATTCAGTCGGGTCAGTGGGAACATATTTATTGTCATATTCAAGGTAGCGTGGAAAAAAACGCTCAAGGGACTTATTTTATTGACCGACAGGGGGGAATTCAACTCTGGGAAGGTCAACAAGTTCCTTCTGGGACGAGAATTGCTAGGGTGGGGATGAGTGGACGGACAACGGGCCCTCACCTACACTGGGGATTAAAGCATAATGGCAACTGGGTTGATCCCGGTCGGGTGTTACGCTCGATGTATAATCAACAAGTTCAACAAGCTAATCGGGGTTAATTGTTGACTCGTACCGCCTGAAGTTAAATTTTTGTCAAAAAAATGAGTAACCCTTGATACAATAGTTAATGTGAGATTTGAAAATCTATGCCCGCAGGCTGATTAAGAAACGCGGCGTTTAGGTATCTTCAAATCGAAACAACAACGGTATCCATAAACCCAGACCAGCAATTGAGATTTTGCGCTGGTCTTTTTTGTTAGGTAATCGGGATCACGGATTTAAGCGGATTTCACGGATTTCAAAGATTTTAATCTGTGTTAATCTGCGTAATCCGTTTAATCCGTGTTCAGATTTCAAAGATTTTAATCTGTGTGAATACGGATAGTTTCAGAAGATTCCATCGCTTTAGTTAAAAGCTGGATTCTGTAATTTGCCTAGTATTTTTTGAGCAAATGAAACTATTTTTTCGATAAAATACTTTAAATTATCAGGGGATTTAATTGCCCAAATATTAATCACTAAACAGGTTGTTCCTAGTGATAATAGGATATAGGTGGGAATCATTACCACACCAATCATAAACCAACTGAAAACGTGCAGTACCATCAATCCTGAATATAAACTAGCAAACCCAGAAATTAATAGGATTTGAGAGGTGGGACGATTTAGACCAATAAAAATTAAGGTTTGTAAGGTAGCTAATATATTAAATGGGATTAAAAAGGCACAAATTCCCAAACAGTTATTTCGAGAAAACTCAGCAATTGTTGTTAAATCTATCATGATTAAAACTCTGGTTTTTGAGAATAGCTGGAGATGAAATATTTTTTATACTTTTAACTTCTCTATTATAGCCTTTTTAATGGCTATCGTTTCTTGGTTGTCCAAAAATTGGTAAACATCATCAAAAAACTACCTACAACAATCACTAAAGCGAGTCCGACGGGGAGCGCTGTTTCTAAATCAATATTTTCCATTGTTTCCGTTTCTATACAATCAAGAGATACCTTAACACAGATATTTCTATTTGGGGAAGGGAAAGGCCATAATTTTGAGGATTGACGATTTCACAGACCTTGAGAAACTTTGGCTTTCTTCTGTTACCATTAAATTTGTTACATATCTTAATCTTTAAGCACAGTCCTTTAACAAAATTATCGGGAGAAGGCAATGGTAGAGCAACAAAAAGGAAAATGGGATGGGGGAAGGTTTCTAAAAACCCTGGCTTATTTTGGGGTTGTTCCTTTTATTGGTAATATTAGTTGGATACAAAATTTATTGAGAATGGGTACAAAACAACCGCAACAGAAACCGAATATTATATTAGTAGTCGGGGCGACCGGAGGGGTGGGAAAACGAGTTGTTAAACGGTTACAACAACGGGGAATAACGGTGCGTTGTTTGGTTAGGGATATTAAAAGAGCTAGAACAATATTAGGAAATACGGTAGAATTAATTGAAGCTGATTTAACAATTCCCGAAACCTTAACCTCGGCTATTTTCAAAGATGTTACTGCAATTATTTGTTGTAATGGAACTAAGGTTCAACCTGTGGAGGGAGATACTCCTAATCGAGAAAAATATTATCAAGGAATTAAGTTTTATATGCCGGAAGTGGTTGATGTGCCGGAATTAGTCGAATATAAAGGCATCCAAAATTTAATTTATGCTGTACCTGTAACTCTCAAGAAAGCTGGGGATAAAATTCTGTTTGATTTTACCAAACCCACGGAGGAGATTAAGGAAATTTGGGGAGCATTAGATGATATTGTTATGGGGGGTATTAGTGAAAGTTCGTTAAAATTAATCCCAGATGGCGGATTATTTACGGGATATGTTTCAACGGCTAATTCTGGAGGTTTTGTTTCTATTAGAACTCGCAATTTTGAACCTGCTTTAGATTTATCAGACTATCAGGGAATTGAGTTACGAGTGAAAGGAGATGGAAAACGATATAAATTTATTATTCGCTGTAATGATGGTTGGGATAGTGTGGGATATTGTTATTCTTTTGATACGGTTTATAATATTCCGATTACGATTAGAATTCCGTTTACAGAATTAATTCCGGTATTTCGAGCTAAAACCGTAAAAGATGGAAAACCGTTTGATTCTAGTCAGGTATTTTCCCTACAGTTAATGTTGAGTAAATTTGAATATGATGGAGCTTTAAACCCGAAATTTCAACCTGGATTATTTCAATTAGAAATTGAGTCTATTAAAGCTTATGGTGGGACAGTATTACCTCGATTTGTGCAGGTGAGTTCGGCGGGGGTAACTCGTCCAGGGAAACCTGGATTAAATTTAGCAGAAGAACCCCCTGCGGTGCGTTTAAACGAACAATTAGGAGGAATTTTAACTTGGAAATTAAAAGGAGAAGATGTGATTCGTTCTAGCGGTATTCCCTATACTATTATTCGTCCCTGTGCGTTAACAGAAGTGCCCGGAGGTTCGGCTTTAAAATTTGCCCAAGGTGATACGATTAAAGGGCAAGTTAGTCGAGATGATATTGCCGAACTATGTATCCAAGTATTAACTCAAGCGCCAGCTTGTAATACAACATTTGAAGTTAAAACAGAACCGGATAGTCAGTTTTCAGGAAATTGGGATGAGTTATTTTCTGAGTTAAAATCCGACTAACATAATTCGTTGTTGCGCTTAAGCGCAATCTTGAGGGCTAAAGCCCAACAACGTTAAAATCCGACTAACATAATTCGTTGTTGCGCTTAAGCGCAATCTTGAGGGCTAAAGCCCAACAACGAACTTTATTAATTATTTAATAAAAAGTGATGTTAAAGTTTAAACCTGTTTTCACGCCTTATTTATTTTTATTTCCGGCTTTATTAATGCTGACCTTAACGGTATTCTGGCCAGCGTTACAAGCATTTTATCTGAGTTTATTTAGTTACGATTTACTCACACCTCCCGAATGGGTGGGATTAAAAAATTTTCAACGGTTATGGACAGATGAGGTATTCTGGGAAACCTTAAAAAATACGTTTCTTTATTTAATCGTAGTGGTTCCAATTTTAGTCTTTGTACCATTAACCTTAGCAATTTTAGTTAACCAAAAATTACGAGGAATGAATGGATTTAGAACTGCTTATTATGTCCCTGTTGTGATTTCTATGGTGGTGGCGGGTATTGCTTGGAAATGGTTATATGCAGAAAATGGTTTTTTCAATCAACTTTTAAACGCTATTGCTATTCCGCCGATTCCTTGGTTAACCAGTCCGAATATTGCCTTATTTAGTGTGATGGCGGTGACTATTTGGAAAGGGTTAGGCTATTATATGGTAATATATTTAGCAGGATTACAAGGGATTCCATTAGAACTATATGAAGCGGCAAGTATTGATGGTTCGGATGGGTTTAAAAAACACTGGGATATTACGTTACCTCTGATGAAACCCTATATGGTTTTAGTTGGGGTAATTTCGGCGATTTCCTCCACGAAAGTATTTGAAGAAGTTTTTATTATGACCCAAGGCGGGCCGAGAAATAGTTCTAAAACCATTGTTTATTATTTATATGAACGAGGATTTCAACAGTTAGAATTTGGCTATGCTTGTACTATCGGGTTAATTCTATTTTTAATTGTTTTAGGATTATCAATTTTACGATTAGTGATTGAAAGATTTACGGAAAATATTAATAGCAGTAATCATTTAACGTAGGATGTTTGATGTCTCGAGGACTGTGGGGTGGGAAGGATTTTTCAGCGAGTGAGGACACTCTGACTGCGAAAAGGATAAAACCTGACAACAGTAATTTGATAGCATAAGTAGTTGCACAAAATAAATTACCTAGTTGAGAGAGGGAACACCGGAACAGCATCCGTGCAAGGAGGAGCCCCCCAAACCCCCCGTGCACGCGAGGAGCCCCCCCAAACCCCCCGTGCACGGAGGAGCCCCCAAACCCTCGTGCACGGAGGAGCCCCCAAACCCCCCGTGCACGGGGGGCTAGGGGGGGAGGGAACAGGGTAGAGGATGTGTAATTAATTTTGTTTAGGTACTTATTAAATTAGACAAGTATTTAGACTCAGAAGGCTTGTAGAAACCATATTGGATTTTTTGATACAATTGTTAATATTCATTTGCAACATTTGTTAATGTTAATTCTCAAGGTTTTGAGAACTTAATCTTTTTTAAGAATAGCCCAAAACTCCCTGGCAGCAATAATCTTTTACATTAGGTTACTATGGAAGTAAAAAGAACCTATATTGTAATAGGGATAGAAGGTGGTAGTCTTGAATATAGAGGAAAAAAACCTCAGTTGAGAACAAAAGTTCAGACCTAGAGAGAAAAACCGGACGCAATCTTAAGAACTGCAAAGTTCAAGAATGATTTAGAGAAACTTAACTTAGAATGTACGAGTAAGTATTAATACGTTCTGACCTAAGTTTGAACTTAAATAAACAATAAAGATTGACTGAATGTTAATAAAACAGTCATTCCAATTGGAGGATTTTAAAAATGGTTAACACTTATGCAACGACTGAAACAGTAAATTCAGAAGCGAAAGAAACAGCTTTTGTACTGTGGTTTGATGAAGTGGGAATTTCTGATATTCCCTCAGTAGGTGGGAAAAACGCATCCTTGGGCGAAATGATTCGAGAACTCGCTTCCCAAGGTGTGAACGTTCCGAATGGATTTGCTACCACTGCCTATGCTTATCGTTATTTTATTGAGTCTGCGGGTTTAGAGAAAAAACTACGGGAACTATTTGCAGACCTCGACGTTGAAGATATGCCAAACCTGCGACAACGCGGGAAACAAGCTCGTTCCTTAATTTTAGACACTCCGTTTCCACCAGAATTAGAAGCAGCGATTACCAGCGCCTATAAAAAACTCTGCGAACGCTACAGCACGGACGGGGATTTTTGTAACCAATTTGGCGAGGAATATAAAGAAGAATGCAAACGCTATTCCAATGATGTAGACGTTGCCGTGCGTTCCTCCGCTACCGCCGAAGACTTACCCGATGCCAGTTTTGCCGGACAACAGGAAACCTACTTAAATGTTTATGGCGAAGAAGGAGTTTTAGAATCCTGCCATAAATGCTTTGCCTCGATTTTCACCGACCGGGCAATCTCCTATCGCACGATTAAAAATTTCGACCATTTTAACGTGGCTCTGTCCGTCGGTGTGCAGAAAATGGTAAGGTCTGACCTCGCCTGTTCCGGGGTGATGTTCTCCATTGATACCGAAACCGGATTCAAAAATGCAGCCTTAGTAACTGGAGCCTATGGTTTAGGAGAAAACGTAGTTCAAGGCACGGTTAACCCCGATGAATATTTTGTGTTTAAACCGACCTTACTGCAAGGGTTCCGTCCTATTTTGGAAAAACGCTTAGGCAGTAAAGAACTGAAGATGGTCTATGATATCGGAGGTTCTAAACTAACTAAAAACATCTCAGTTCCCCAGTCTGAACGGGATAAATACTGTATTAACGACGACGAAATTTTACAACTGGCGAAGTGGGCTTGTATTATTGAGAACCACTATTCGCAAGTCCGGGGTACTTATACTCCGATGGATATTGAATGGGCCAAAGATGGAATTACCGGACAATTATTTATCGTCCAGGCCCGTCCTGAAACCGTGCAATCCCAGAAATCCGCTTCCGTTCTCCGCAACTTTAAACTGCTCGGAACCAGTAAGGTTCTATCTCGCGGTCGGGCCGTGGGTGAAATGATTGGTCAAGGGAAAGCGCGGGTGATTCTGGATGTGCATAAAATTGATGAATTCCAAGCGGGTGAAGTGTTAGTCACCAATAAGACTGACCCCGACTGGGAACCCATCATGAAGAAATCCAGCGCTATCGTTACCAACGCTGGCGGACGGACGTGCCACGCTGCGATTATCGCCCGTGAAATGGGAATTCCCGCCATTGTCGGTTGCGGTGATGCCACCTCGGTAATTAAAAACGGCCAAGAAATTACCGTTTCCTCTTCTGAAGGAGAAGAAGGTCGGGTTTATGAGGGGTTAGTTCCCTTTGAAATCCAAGAAACTATTCTCGATAATCTGCCCAAAACCCGGACGAAAATTTTAATGAACGTGGGCAACCCCGAAGAAGCCTTCGGTTTGTCTTCGATTCCCTGCGATGGTGTCGGGTTAGCGCGGCTTGAGTTTATTATCGCTAACCATATTAAAGCCCACCCCTTAGCGTTGCTGAAATTTGACCAACTCGAAGATGAGTTAGCCAAACGGGAAATCGCCGAGATGACGAAAATCTACGACCATAAACCGGACTTCTTCGTGGATAAACTGGCCCATGGTATCGGGATGATTGCCGCGGCCTTCTATCCGAATCCGGTGATTGTGCGGATGTCCGACTTCAAGAGTAACGAATACGCCAACCTGTTAGGCGGCCGTCAGTTTGAACCCAAGGAAGAAAACCCGATGATTGGTTGGCGCGGCGCCTCCCGTTACTATGACCCCAACTACCGCGAAGCCTACGGGTTAGAATGTGTGGCCCTGAAACGGGTTCGGGACGAAATGGGTTTAACGAATGTCACCCCGATGATTCCCTTCTGTCGCACCCCCGATGAAGGTCGGAAAGTGTTAGCAGAAATGGAAAAACACGGTCTGAAACGGGGCGTCAATGGTTTGGAAGTTTATGTGATGTGTGAACTTCCCAGTAACGTGATTTTCGCCGATGAATTTGCCGCCGTGTTCGATGGATTCTCGATTGGGTCTAATGATTTAACCCAATTAACGTTAGGTTTAGACCGAGATTCTGCCTTAGTTGCTCATATTTTTGATGAACGGAATGAAGCTGTTCGTCGGATGGTGACCATTGCGATTAAAGCGGCTAAAAAATATGGTCGCAAGATTGGAATTTGTGGTCAAGCACCGAGTGATTATCCTGAGTTTGCCCGGTTCTTGGTGGAGTTAGGAATTGATTCAATTAGTTTGAATCCTGACTCGGTGATTAAAACGATTCTGGATATTGGCAAAATGGAGGAATCTGGCACGTTGTTAGTGGGACTTAAACAAAAATAAGGGAAGAAATAGATGATAATGATTATGTAGCAAGCACATAACATTCAAGAATAACGAATGAAAGAGACAACCCCGGCAGCGATGCCCCCCTGCTTTGACCGATGGTGTCAAAGATTTGACGATATATTTGGTCATCTTGCCCAAAAACGGGAATTTAGGAACTATTTAGGGGGATTATTGGGAGAAAGTGAGCGAAAAAACCTGTCGCAAATGGCGAATAACTCCGTAGGAGTAGCTTACCACCGATTACACCACTTTTTAACCGAAGCTCCCTGGTTAGCAATGAAACTGAATCAGCGTCGCCTGGAGGTGATGAATCAGTGTAAGCAAACCCAGATTAGTCGGGGATTTGCCCTAATTATTGATGATTCAGGACATCGAAAAAGCGGGAACTTTACTGATGGAGTGGGACGACAATACATCGGAGAAATCGGAAAAACCGACAATGGAATCGTAGCAGTAACGAGCCATCTATACGATGGCAAAAAAAGCCTACCATTAGATATAGAATTATATCAAAAAGCCGAGTCATTACCGTCAGGAAAAGCTGACCCGGAATTTAAAAAGAAACCGGAAATAGCATTAGAATTAATAGAAAGGAGCTTAGAGAGAGGATATCAACCGGGAATTGTGCTAACAGATGCCGGGTATGGAAATAACACAAATTTTTTACAAGAGTTAGAGAAAAAAAGATTAAAATATATAGGGGGAGTCGCCAAGAATCGAAAGGTAATCCTCAAAAAGGGGGAAGATAAAACAGAGGAAACTCGATTAGATAATTTAGCCAAATCGTTGCCCCAAGGAGCTTTTAGTGAAATTCAACTCCAACTAGAAAAACCCAGAACTGTGTGGGTAGCAACAAAAGAAATTGAATTATCAAAGTATGCAGGGAAGAAAGTAATAGCCATCGTCATGAATGCTGCCACTTTCGACCAAGCCAGTGATATTGATTATTTAATGACTAATGTTGAGGCATCAAAAGCCACAGGAGAATGGATAGTAACGACCTATTCACAAAGAAATTGGATAGAAGTTTTTTACAGGGAAGCTAAGGGTTGGTTGGGGCTGAAAGAATATCAAGTCCGAGATAAAAGAAGTCTAATCAGACATTGGATTTTGGTATTTTGTGCCTATACTTTTATTCTCTGGCATAGTTTAACTGGAGGGTTAAGACGTCGATGGGCTAACAAACCTTTAAACACATTTGCTGATGCCCTTGAAGCCTTCCGCACAGCGATTTCCTTTCGATTTGTGGAGTGGCTCCAGAATAATAGGGATGTATTTGCAGCCTACAAAGCAAGTTTAGGCTTGATTTGGGCTTGATTTTTGTTTAAGTCCCATTAGATGAAGTTATGGACGTTGCCAAAGCCAAATAAATTGTTGTAGAGACGTTGTATACAACGTCTCTACGGGGATTGTTTGCTGAATTTTAGGATTTGATATTATTAGGGTATGGCGATGCTGTACCCTTTATCTATTGGGGTTGACAGAATTTATTTTGCATACTATAATTATCATTTTAGTCTCAAAAAATGCTTAAAATTAATTAGGCAAGTCGAGTTGATACAAGGATTGGAGAAAAGTTTAATGAATCATGCTATTAACTCCCCGTTTAGATATCCAGGTGGTAAATTTTATGCGCGCAATTTAATCTTAGAATACATTCCGCATCATACCCATTATATAGAACCATTTGTAGGAGGAGGTTCGATATTTTTCGCCAAAGAAAAAATCAATAAAAATTGGTTAAATGATATTGATCAGGAATTGATTAATTGTTATTTAATTATTCGAGATCAACCTGATAATTTAATTGAAAAACTGAAAGGGGAACAAGCTATTAAAGAACGCCATACTTATTATAAAAACGTATATCAGCCTACTAATGATTTAGAAAAAGCTGTGAGATGGTTTTACTTAAATCGAACCTCATACTCTGGCATCATGAAAAGAGAAAGTTGCTATTGGGGATATGGGGATAAATATAGCATGAAGCCGGAAAACTGGCCTCGTAATATTTTGCGTACCTCTCAAAAGCTTCAAAACGTTAGAATTACAAACTTTGATTTTGAACAAGTGTTTAATCAAGTTGAAGATGGTGCTTTTTTATTCATAGACCCTCCTTATTTTAACGCTCGTCAAGATAATTTTTATACCCATCATTTTACACAAGATGATCATTTGAGATTATCTGAGGTTCTTAAATTCCATAGCAAGCGACTCAAATTTTTATTGACTTATGATAATGTTTCGGAAATTCGAGAGCTTTATCAATGGGCTTCTCAAATTGATGAAAAAGAATGGAATTATACGGTAGGGAGAACAGATGACCAGAAAAAAAATAAAGATAATGATTCCTTAAATTCAATGAAAAAGAAAGGCAGCCGTTACAAAGGCAAAGAAATATTTATCACCAATTATGGATTAACTGAACTTAATCTAACCTATTCTTATCAGCAGCTAGAATTACCAATTTATGGTTAAAAATAACAAATTTGTATATCTATTAATTTTCTATAAAGGTTTGTAAAACTTGTAAACAATCTTCTATTTCAAACCAAGGCGGTAGCGGTTTACCTGTATTTAGCTCAAAAACGATTTTGGGAAAATTAGGAATAAATCCACAGTTATCACTGTTTTGACATTTACGTCTAGTGCATCTAATTTTATTCTGTGACACTGCTGCTAAATTATCAGACTTGGCAATGTAAACTTTATCAAAAATAACATCTTTTAAAGTAGATTCATCTTGTAAATCATCAATGTTTTTACTGCTTATTTTTTCTAAAAATTCTTTTGCTTCTTCTTGAGGAGACCACTCAAAATTTCCCGTTGCTTCATCTGTTTCATAAAAAGCATTAGCAATTGAGGTGACAACAATATCGAAACTGTTGGGCAAATACTGATCGTTATGAATCATAATAACATCAACTGGGATATTGACCTGAGCAGAAACTTGTTTAGCTCTTTCTTGTCCCAAAGTTCTACTTCTCATACACTTAACATCAATTTCAAAATATCGAGTTTTATCTTCTATCTTTGTTTTGACTTTTCTATATCTCCCTTTAGCTGCCAGTTTGCATTCTACTCTAATATTAGTATGGGTTTCTAAATGGGTAATAACCACATCTTGATCATGAGAGCCAAATTGAGGATTAATTTTAGGTTTCACGATTTTCCATAATGTTGGATCAAGAAAATTTTCAAATTTTGCAAGAGCAGAAAACTCAAATGCTTTACCTCGAATCATGGGTAAAACTTTGGGATCTTGAATGATTTCTAACAAACTTTCTGGTAGAATATTATATTTAATACAAAATTCTTCGAGATTTTTAATTAAGTCACTCATCATTTATTTTCAGTAAATCAATAATACTCATATTTAAAGCTTTAGCTAACTTTTCAATATTTAATAAAGTAATGTTTTTTTCCGCTCTTTCAATCATACCTATGTATGTTCTGTGCACTCCTGCTTTTTCAGCTAATTCTTCTTGGGATAAGCCTTGTTTTAACCTAGATTTTCTAACTTGTTGACCAAATTGAACTAAAATAGGTTCTTTCATGGTTGTGAGGAACCAAATATTATTCTATACCCATTCTAAAAAAATGCTAACTAAAGTTCTACATACTATAATTAGCAATATCGGCTATTATCTAGCATTTCCAGCCAAGGAACTTGGAAACTGGAATTAATGCGATCACTCATTTAATTAATCAGAAGTTGTGTGAAATTTGCCACGGCGCGTCTCTCCACCGGGATAGTTTGCTGAATTTTAGGAAAGGATTCCAGATTAGAGAGTTATCGGATTGATGATTCTTCTATCGAAATTTTAAGGCGCATAGGAACGCAAAATAATTGGTCAGAAAGGAAATCTTTTGTATTACCCTTACAATTTCAATCAATCCAAGATATTAGAGATCAAGGGAAATCTCTGGGAATTATTAAACCAGAGTCTATCCTAAAGTATTATCATCAAAAAACCAAGCGTGAATGGGGAGATAAACAAAAAGGCAGATTAGATCAACTGGACTTCTTTGAAATTCCTTCAGACCTTGAAAAAATACCCTACAAATTTGGTTATGAATTTATTGAAAATAATCAAGTTAAACATAAATATTCAATTAGTGATTGGGAAATTTCTGAACTCTATCGAAAATGTAGAGATCGATCAAAAAAAGATACTTTAGAAGAACGAGAAGCAGAAGCACTAGAAAAAGTTCGAGAAAAATTAGAGGTTGACTTTTTAAACAAAAAAGATTTATACTTTATTGTTGGTAATTTAAAAGATCATCGACAAACTTTTATGATTATAGGTTTATTTTATCCACCTATTCCCAAAAAATCTGACCAACCCAATCAAAATTATAGCCAGTTAAAATTATTTGATTGTTAATCAAAAACATGAAAAACAATATTTATAAACTCAAAAACAAACTAATTTTAACGTTCGGATATGGGAATCGAAAAAACTATGATCTGTTTTTAGAATATCTGAATAAATATCAGGTTAATTTTGTGATTGATGTGAGAATGACTCCCCGGGCTTGGAGTCGTAAATGGTATGGGAATAAACTTCAAGAAGTTTGTGAAGCTAATAATGTTAAATATATCTCTAAAACTGCTTTAGGTAATATATCTGGTCAACAAAATTGGATTCCTCCCGACTCAGAAGCAGCAGATATCGCTTTAGGTGAAGTTGCTGAACTCGCTGAACAAGGAACGGTTTTATTATTGTGTGCTGAAATGAACTTTCATAGATGTCATAGAACAGATGTTGCTACTCATCTAATTAAACTAATTTCCAATAGTCAAATCGAACATTTAGAGTAGATGAACATAACTTTTTAAATGAAAAATTATTATTTTAATTAAAAGTGCGATCGCAACTTCTTAAACAATGAATCAATCCTTAAAAATTTCTTTCCATAGGGATTTATTTAAGCCCACAATTCCCTATTTTTATACTCTGACTAGGAAAAGAGAAAAAAATGCGATAATGTTGTTTTGATTAGACCTCTTGCAAAAAAAATCTATGCTATAATACCAAATTTTCACTTTCAGACTAAGAGTGTCAACTCATAATTATAAATGGCTGACAACAAATTACAACGAAGACCATAACGGCTAGGATTTTATGAAATTGATCAAAACCTACCATAATACCATAAAATTATTTTGCAAGAGTTCTAATGTTCTCATCCTCCTTCTGTCCTATCAATATCATTGCTAAAACTAAAATGCTAAAGTCTGATTTGCTTCTATTGTTACGTGCTTAATCTTGGCTAGAAACCGACACCTTCAACGGACTGACCGACCTTCCCTACTACGTCCGCTGCATTTGGATTTGTATCGAGCAACGATGTGATTGCTTGTTATAGTTCCCATCGAGTTGCTTGGCAATGCTGCACAAGATACAACACCTAACTCATTACGAGATCGCTCACTTAATTTTGAATACCCCCGATACGATTTATCGATTGCTACAACTTAGAGATGAAGCCGTATAACGTTCGCAATCACCGGACACTGATAACCTTTGCGACTCAAAGACAATACAGATGTTCCGGTGCATTGCGGCTGTTAGGTTGGCGGTAATTATTTCTTTGGTCTTTCATCCGGTTGAGTATAGCCATATTTTCTGGCCAGTTCTGCAAGGGATTCTTTGTAGGGATGACTGGTCGTTGAATCAAGGTTTATATGAGCTATCCAAGGGTTACTGCGGTCTGAGTGTTCAGCATCGCCAACAAAACCTAACTCTTGGCGTATGGCGTTCCAGAAATCAATGATGTCATCTCCACGCCATGTACTGTTAGTACCAAGACACTGACGGAATTGGTTGGCTACTTGGATGTTTTCACAAGCAACGATCAGTTTTGAATAACAGCTGCGAACGCGAGATGCAAACTTGAAGCCATCATTGGAAGAGCCAATCACCGACTCAGGCAATAATTGATAGGCAAAGTACTCATCAACAATATCAAGAGCTTCCAAACATGCCTCTCGTTTTAAAGTTTGCTGACTAGCACCGATTGCACCTTGAAGTTGGATTGCTACCTCGCGTGCAACACTTGTCATTGCACCAGGATATGCACTCAAAACCCACTTCTCAAGCTTAGTCTTGAACTCGTCTCGTTTTTGAGATTCAGGACCTGTGGATATTTCTTCTAATGAGTTGGTTAGTGTACGTATCAATAGTTCTCGCGCCAATGCAGGAATAGCAGAGTATCCGTATTGGATTAGCCAGTCTTCGAGATGATGTGCAGCTGCTGCGACTAGGATACGGGGAATTTGCGGTACTGGTTCAGGTACAATAACTTTTCCAATCTTACTAATCTCCTCCAGGGTAAGCTGTTATGCATTTAAACTGTGATTATAGCATTACCTTTGTTTTTAAGTTTACGTCCCCATTTAATAGATAACTGTCCCTCATTTAAAAGCTGATGCAATAAACACTCTAGCTCATCAACTGATTTAAAGAGTCGATTAGCAATATATTCTTTAGCTGAATGCCAGACCAATTCAATTAAATTATAATCTGGACTATATTCTGGAAGAAATTCTAAATAGATATTAGGCATTTCTGCTTTAATTTTTTCTAGGTATTCTTCTTTTTTGTGAAAACTTGCATTATCAAGAATAATGACAATCTTTGCTCCTTTTTCTACAAATTCTTCTGCTTGATTTCCCGCTAATACCCACTCATGAATTAGCTCTTGATAAAAACTTTTTAACACTTGATAAAAATTATTTGCATTCCCTTTATCCAGAAATTCTACAAATCTTTTTTTGTCCGAGTACCTCAATCCTCCCATAACATTAACTTTTCCTTTCCTTCTGTCTCCTCTAATCTTTCTTCTCTTTCCTTTTTCACACCAGTTCTTTCTTTTTATTACTCTTAAATTAAATCCACTTTCATCCCAAAACCATACCTGTAATTGTTCTGGACTTTCTTTTGTTATTTTTAAATATTCTTCTATTTTATTTTTAAATAATTTCCTTTTTTCTGGATCTCTTTTCTCTTCCAAGCTATACTTTGCCCACAAGTAAACATACTTTTTTTTCTTTAATATCCTTCTCACTTGTGAACCACTTAATTTTATTTCTGTGATTTGTTCTAAATAAGTTGCCAATCTTTCTCCTGTCCATCTCCCAAATTCATATCCTAATTCTTCCGGTTCTTTTTCTACAGTTTCTAATAATATCTCTATATATTTATCTGTGGCTTTTCTATTATTTCCTTTCATTCTTTCATCTTTCAGGCTTTCTAACTTGTCCGGATCTCCATGTACACACCAATAACATACTTTATTTATTGAACATCCCAAAAAATTGGCAATTTCACTTTGTTTTTTACCATCATTTAGCAATAGTAGAATCAAGATTCTTTCTCTGATTTGTCCATTTTCTTCCTCTTTCAATCTTTTCTGTAGTTTCTCTACTTGCTTTTCATTTAAGTGATTTTTAGCAGGCATCTTTTTATTGATTTTTCTAAACTTAGTTTTTCATTATACCCTATTTAGATGCTGAACAGCTTAACTCGAGAACCCAAGTTTCCAACAAGAATAAGACGATATTCATCTGCCGCTACACTATTTTCAAGCGCGCTTGCATAGCGCTCAATTTCTGCCTTCTGAAATGACTTGGCTGTACTCTTAACTTGAATTGCTCGTTTGCGATTATCACTTAAGTAAAAGATTAGATCAGCTTTTTCTTCATCTCCACCAGGTTCAAGGCGTATAGATACCCATTCTTTATCTGACATCGCTTCAAATAATGCGATTAGAGTTTGAACAAGGTAACCGCGAATTGATTCTCGTCCGCTCATTATTCCTCCACTAGCAAATCTGACGGAGTCCACCTAACTGTACATTATACTGAAACTTTCTGTCTTGTCAAGCACTACGGGACAAAAAGCCGAAACTTTCGGTATATTTTCCGATAGTGACCAAGAACTGCATCAAGATTTGCCAAAGGTAAATCCACCCCATTTAGTAGAAAAAATCGGTGGTTTTGATGTTGAAACCCACATTCGGCAGATGGGGGCTAAATTTTCCACTAATTCTAAAAAATTGAAAACCCTTACAGTTTTTCGTTCAACTTCCGAGGCTTTATTATCAGATTATATAGCTAATTTACCGTTATTTAACTAAACCAAAATAATTGTTATTTTTTCATAGAAATAGAATCCTCTTTTTTAACAAATTTGTATTTTATAACCAAGTTCGTTCCAGCCAAGAGTTCTCATCTTGACTCATAACTTAGATTTATTTACAACTATTTTCCCCTTTTTCTTTTTTGAGCTATTCCAATTATTATTCTACATTAAAAATAGCCCCAATTATTACATGGCAGTCATTTGGGCTTTTATTTATTCCAATTTAATTGGAAATTCAATTGGCTTAAATATCTGCGGAATGTGGGTTTATGCCCCGATCACCTATATATTACTTATGCTTTGCGATCGCTGATTACCTTTGGGGACTCAACGTAAACAAAGCTCATCGGTAAATCCTGTGTCTATCACGAATTCAATGGGGAAGTCAGCGCGATTTGGAATCCGAAATGGGATGGTAATAATCGGGTGTCCATCAGCCACAATCCCTGAAATCACTTGACTACACGCTCCATAACACCCCCACCAAAAGCGGCCGCAACGTTGTACCCAATTTTAATCCCAAAGAGTCGAGCATGGGGGTGCTTCTCGCTCAAGAAGTCAGCAGCGCGTAAGCCATTTGCATCAATCCTATAGTCACCTGTCTCAATGTCTATGATGACCATCTTGCCAATATTTTCTTCAACTTCCACTTCTTGGCGGATTCTGCTTTCGTACAGTTGCTCTGCACGTTGAGCAACTTCTTCGCGGCTTAAAAGTATGGCTTGCATAAGTTGACTCCCAATCGCTACATTACCTGTTCTAACCCCTCCATAATACCCTGCAAATAGTAGGAATTAGGGAAAGGGAATGAAAAGAATCTGACCTTCACATTCTTCAGGTTCACTACAACAAATAAATAGTTCTAAATCATCAAGGATCTTACCAATGGGCGCTTTTGAGATCACCTCAACAACTCCAGTCATAGGTAGTCCTTGATTGACACGATTGTAGGCATACATCGTAATAGTGGCTACATCATGGGTGAGCAAGATGCGTCCCTCATTAGCCGCCCATTCTAAAATATCTGGATCGCCAGTGTTCATCAGTCCTACATCTTGGACGCGAATTATATCTAATTCAGGTAAACGCCTCACCAGCCCACGCAAGATGGCTCCATTAAAATTTTCGTCAGTTAGAAGGCGCACTTTGCCTCGACTCTCCTTTTGACTGATGACGAGCAAGCAAGCGCTGTCTTAAATCGACTAAGTTGTGTTTTTGAGTTAGTTGTTGTCTCAGTTGTTGAGCTTGTTGGTCACGTTGCTCCAAATAACTGTCAATTTCCTGACGGTGATTTAAATAATAAGCAATGGTACTGTATATATCTTCCAAACGAAGAACTGAAAACTGAATAGCGATTTCTTCAGGAGTGGAGCCGTTGTGGTATGAGGCAAGTATGCTATCCAGAGTCACTCGGCTCGAACCTATACGGATACCTCCCGCTTCATCCCAACGAAAAGGGGGAGAAGTTACTTGGAATTTGGCTGGGGTGTTCATTAGGGACATATTGCACCTGAGTTGAACTGCATAAAAATATTTTAGCAAAAATCAGAATACTTTGTCTGACACCGTATGATTGATTACCAAAGTTTTCCTGACCGCCTAACTATGTTATTACACTGAAACTTTCTGTTTTGTCAACCACTAGGGGACAAAAAGCCGAAAGTTTCGATATATTCACCTTATAGAAAATAATAGGCAGAAACTTTCGGTATATTTTCCGATAGTGACCAAGAACTGCATCAAGATTTGCAAAAGGTAAATCCACCCCATTTAGTAGAAAAAATCGGTGGTTTTGATGTTGAAAAAGATTGGGATGATGTGCTTTTTATTTGGAGAAAAACATTTCGTTAATAATTTTTAGTCAAGACTTCAAAAAAAAGAAGATTTTTATCCCCGTTTCTAAATCTTCTTAACTTAACTTATCCCTATAATGTTCTCATTCTCCTTCTGTCCGATCAATGTCACTGCTAAAATGCTAAAGTCTGAATTGCTTCTATAATGTTGTTTTGATTTACTTACAGCCAGATTTGAGATGACTAATACACCGAATCCCAATTCTGAATCAATTGTACCCCGCCGACGACGGTTAAAGCGGATTTTGCTTTGGGGCGGTATGGGCTGCGGAGTCACCCTGTTAGCCGTGGGGACAACCGCCAGTTGGCTGATTCGATATCGGTTAGCCCCCATAATTAGTAATGTCTTAGAAGGGATACTACAACGGCCAGTTGATGTTGGCCCCCTTGAAGGATTTACCCTAAATAGTATTCGTTTTGGTCATTCGTCCATTCCCGTCACAGCCACGGATACCGATAGGGGGGAAGCGACGGCGGTAGAGGTTAATTTCTCTCTTTTATCCTTGTTTAAACCCAAGGTTCAACTTGATATTACCATAGTTAATCCTAATATTTATATTGAACAAAATTCATCGGGAAACTGGATTGATACTCAACTTAAGTTAGATCCAAATCCTCCAATTACATTGGTTTTTAGAACGATTGGGATTGAAAATGCTCAAATTAATTTAATGCCCTATCAGCTTTTGAAAGCCAAAGAAAAGCCGATTGTGATTGCGGTGGATCAAATCAAAGCTAATTTAACCGAAGATCAGCAGAGCATTCAAGCGAATTTAAGGGGTAAATTTGCAGAAACAGGTACTTTTGCCATCAAGGGAGATGCTTTATTAGAAACAGGAAAAATTAATGCTCAAATTCAAGCTAATAGTTTGAATTTAAGCAATTTAGCTTGGTTTGTAGAAACTCCTGGGATTTCGATTAAACAGGGAAAACTTAATACAAATTTAAACGTTAAATTAAATAATTATAAACCATCAGATGTTCGGGGAACGCTGAATTTAGATCAAGTTAAAATTGCTGTTGATAGTCTTCCTGAACCTGTTAATCTGAGTCAAGCTAAATTACGATTTTCGGGAACTAAATTGATCATTGATCAGTTGAATACTACTATGGCAGATTTGGCTCTAGGATTAACGGGATCGGTTTTAACTAATTCTAACTTAGACTTAGCTAAAACTCAAGTTGATTTATTAGCAAATTTACAACCAGTTCAAGTTTCCACCCTGTTAAAAACCGTAGAAACTATTCAGAACCAACCTGTTACCCTTCCCTTTCCGGTGACGGGAGAATTGAAAGCTAATCTTAACTTAAAAGGAAATTTAAACAGTCCTAAAATTTCAGGAAATATCGGCACAACTCAAAAAACCTTATTAGATCGCGTTTATTTTGATACAATTCAAACGGATTTTAATATATTAACTAAACTTGATCCAAATTTTAAGATTTTAGCTGATCCAATTATTGAGATTCAAAACCTATTAATTCAACCTTCCCTTGGGGGGTCAGTAACCGGAAAAGGGGAAGTTAAATTAGCAGGAATGACCGCGTTATTAGCACCCCCAATAAAACCTCAGCCTACGGTTGATCAAAAAACTTTACTAAAATTACCCCCAAATCCTCAGATTTCACAACAAAAAACCGAACTTAATCCGATTGTTAAGTTAGATTTTAATGTTAATAATATTCCTGTGGATGCGATCGCTAAATCCTACGGATTTATCCCCAGTTTTCCGATTGGAAACCTATCAGCAAATGGTCAAATTTCTGGAGATTTAGACAACTTAAAAGCTAATAGTCAATTCTCCTTACCTTCAACAATTTATCCGATTTTTGGGGAAGCTCAAATTTCAGGAAATACGGCGAAAGCACAGATTAAAATTGCTGAGGGAAATCTGAATATTATTGCTCAACAAACTAATAATCAAATTTGGAATGCTGAAGTCATAGCTAATCAACTTTCCTTAACTCCTTTAGTTGATTTGGGTCTATTATTTTCCACAATTCCTAATACAACTAAACAACAAATTCAATCTATTGATTTAACCGATGGTCAGTTAAATTTAGCCGCCAAATTATCAGCAAATTTGCAAGATTTTTCCCTGAATAGTTTAAAAGCGGATAGTCAAATTCAACTTAATTTTCAGAATAGTACAATTAAGGCGATCGCCCAACTCCAAAACGGACTACTACAAACGGATTTTTCTAGCGATAATTTATCCTTACCTCGATTAATTAATATTGGATTACCCTTTGCCAACTTAACTGATGCTATCACCTCCCAAATTCAGAGTTTAGATATCAGTCAAGGAACTTTACAAATTGATGGATCTCTATCAGGTAAAATAGAGAATTTTAGCCCAAATAACTTTATCGGAAATGCCAAAACAGTCATTAATTTAGGTAAATTAGGAGGAATAATTACCGCCAATAGTCAACTTAATCAAGGACAATTTCAAGGACAATTCAATGCTCAAGAAATCCAGTTAAATCCTTGGATTAATTTAGGTTTACCCCTCGCTAATTTACCCCCAAACCTCCAGAATCAAATTCAAACCTTAGACTTTCGTAATAGTCGTTTAAACGGAGAAGGAAATCTTACCGGAAATTTAACTAATTTTAATCTTAATAGTCTGATTGCTACGGGATTAGCACAGGTTAATTTAGGGAATTTTGGTGGAATTATTAATGCAGAAGGACAATTAGCAAATAATCAATTAACAGGTCAAGTAATCACCGATCAAATTCCTCTACAACCCTTAATTAATTTCGGATTACCCTTAGCAAATTTACAACCTAGTTTAGTAGCTGAAATTAACGCCTTAAATTTTCAAGGAGGATTCCTACAAGGGTTAGCAAAATTTAATGGGAATCTGACTAATTTTTCCCCTAATAACTTAATAGCTTTCCTCGATAGTAAGGTAAATTTAGGTCGAGACGGCGGTATAGTTTTAGCAACCGGAGAAACTCGACAAGGACAATGGAAAACAACCATTAAAGGAGATCAAATTGCTTTAGGTCGATTCTCTCAATTAGTTGAATCTCAAATACCAAATAGTTTACGTCAAAATGGACTATTACAGCAAGCTGAAAATATGCCTTTATTGCGAGGATTATTAACTACTGAAATCACCGGAGAAGGAAATATTGCCTCCTTTAATCCCAACACTATACAGGCATTAGGTCAATTAAGACTAACAGAATTACCGATTATTAAACAACCTTTTGAAGCCATTGCAAGCTGGAATGGTCGAGAAATTAATATTAAAAAAGCTGAAACCCAGGGATTTTCAACTGATGGCTTAATTGGAGTTGAATTTCAAGGAAATGGTATTCCCCAATTATCTAATTTAAACCTAAATGTTCGGGCTGATAATTTTGATTTACAATCTCCATTAGTGCAAAGTTTCTTAACTGCTTTACCCTTAGAAATTAGAACCGGAGATAGTCCTTTAGTGGCTGGAATTGTTGATTTTAATGGTAAATTAACGGGGACTCCTTCGGCTTTAAACCTAAACGGAAATTTAAGATTAAATAACTTTGCAGTTCGGGATGTCACCTTTGAATCCATTCTAGCAGGAACTGTGAATATTATTCCAAATCAAAAGGTTAATATTGCCTTAGCGGGAGAAAGGGATAAAATAGAATTAGCTTTGGATAATCAATATTTACCGACTTCCTTTTTAGTAAAACGGAATGATAGTCAATTAGTCGGAAACTCTCAAGGGAATAATTTAGAGATTAATTTAGACGACTTTCCTCTACAAACATTAAGTTTATCTCCCTTAGCTGAACTAAATATTGGACAATTAAAAGGTATAGCATCGGGAAAATTAACCGTCTCTAATTTAGCCAGTTTTGATATTAATAAAATAGGGGTAATCGGAAATATTGCGATCCAGAACCTAATTTTAGGTCATATTGAAACCGATTTATTTTTGGGAAATTTTAGTTATCAAAATGGTATTGCTAAGTTAACCGATGCTGAATTGAGCAAAGGCATAACTCAGATTATAATTAATGGTCAAGCCAATATTTCTGATATTTTAGCCAGTCTTTCCACACCTCAAACCCAGAATTTATCCACTGTATCGAATCAATTTGAAGGAACAATTAAAATCCCCCAAGGGAGTTTACAGGATATTTTAACCGCCCTAAAAATCTTTAATTTAGCAGATTTAGGCAGAGGATTAACCCCTCCAAACTATGGAATAGCCACCGATGTAAAGCCTGTTCCCGTCGGTTTACCCCCCACAGCTACGTTATTTGAACAATTACAACGCCTAGAAGAAATTAGACGAATATTACAAGAATCCCTAGCAGAAATCGCGGCGGAACCCTTACCTCCTTTACGAGATTTAGACGGAAAATTTACCGGAGAAATTGCATTTAAAGGTTCAATTCAATGGGGAATTAATGCGACAGCAACCATCAAAGGTCAAGATTGGAATTATGGCAGATATACCGCCGATCAGTTTTTATTAGAAGCGAATTTTGTAGATAATGTGGTGCGGGTTGAACCCATTCAATTGCTTGCTGAATCAGCATTATATGATTTTCGCGGACAGTTAAATTTAGCCAATCAACAAATATCAGGTCAGTTTCGGGGTAAAAATATCCGCTTAGAAGAAATTGAAAAAATTGTCGATTTGCCAAATGTGGATTTAACCGGACAATTGAATGTTCGGGCGAGTATTGGGGGAACTTTAGATAATCCCCAATCATCGGGGGAATTAACCTTATTAGAAGCAACGGTTAATAATGAACCAATTCAAGAAGCTCAAAGCAGTTTTAGTTATAATAATGCTCGACTAAGATTTGGCGGAAGTTTGTTAGTTACCGAAACCGATCCAATTAATTTTAGAGGGACTTTACCTTTTCAATTCCCCTTTGCAAAAGTAACTTCTGAAAGTGATGTAGTTGATGTTAGAGTTGATATTAAAGATCAAGGATTAGCAGTGATCAATTTACTGAATCCTGAATTAAATTGGCAGGAAGGAAAAGGATTAGTTCAATTAAGAATCAGTGGTAGTTTACAACAACCGGAAACTGGAGGAATTAAGCTCAACCTGAAACCAGAAGGATTATTTAAAATTCAAGATGCAGTTTTAATTGCTCGCAGTTTAGAACAATCAATTGTGGGATTAAGTGGAACTGCTGTATTTATCGGCGATCGGATTCAAGTTAAAGATATTCAAGGAGATTTACAAGGAGATAAAGGAACCGGACGTATCCGATTAAGTGGGGTTTTACCCGTGTCTCGTCCCTTAGATGAAAATGACCCAGATCTGCAAACTCCTCTACAATTAGACCTGGAAAAACTAACACTTAATTTACCCGAACTCTATAAAGGAAATGCTGATGGTGCTATCCTTCTTACAGGAACATTATTGAAACCAAAATTAGGAGGAGAAGTCATATTAAGTCAGGGAAAAGTTACCTTACCTTCGGAACAAACCGCTACCTTACCCACAGATACTACGAATACAACTCAACCTCCTGTTGATGTCAGTCTGAACGGATTAAAACTAACTTTAGGCGACAATATTCAAGTCATGACTCCCCCGATTTTAAATGCACCTTTAATTAATTTTAATGCGAAAGGAACGATTGAATTAAATGGAAGTTTAGCCAGTCTTGATGATATTCGTCCTCAAGGAACGATTGACTTAACCGGAGGACAAGTTAATCTTTATACCAGTCAATTAAGGTTAGATCGAGGCTATCCCCAACGGGCAATATTTGTTCCTTCGGAGGGATTAAATCCAATTTTAGATGTCCGTTTAGTCACCCGTGTTCCTGAAACTTTAAGGTTTGTTTCTCCCCCTTCGGCTTTTCCGGCGGAACAAACGGAAGCCCTAAGTCCTTCTCGATTTGGAACAGTCCGAACTATCCGAATTACCGCAATTGTTCGCGGCCCAGCTTCGGAAATTAATGATATTATTAAGCTACAAAGTTCTCCGTCCCGTTCTCAAAATGAATTGGTGGCTTTATTGGGGGGAAGTGTGATTCAAGGCATTCAAGATGATAGTACATTAGTATTAGCAAATATTGCCAGTACCGGATTATTTGGTAAACTCCAACAGAATGTGATTAACGCCACGGGATTAACGGAATTTAGGATTTATCCCTCGCGGGTAGCCGAACGAGGTTCTAAGGGTACAGCTTCCGCTTTAGGAGTGGGAATTGAAGTTGGTTTAGATGTGACTGATAATGCTTATGTGTCTTTGAGTAGAGTTTTAGCTGCGGATCAACCGTTTCAATTTAATATTAATTATCGTCTTAATGATAATATATTGTTGCGGGGAGTTACGAATTTTAGGAATGAAAGTGAAGTTCGGTTTGAGTATGAAACGAGATTTTAATTGATATTAGGGAACAGCCCCCTAACCCCCCGTGCACGGGGGGTTAGGGGGGGAGGGAACAGGGAAAAAAAGAGTGTATCTCCTGGGATGTTATAATTGCGAAGCGTGACTGCTATAATAAATTGTTGACAAGGGTTTTTAAGTCAAAATAGTCTGGTTTTAAACTATAAACTTTGATAAATCCTTCCGAGGTAGTGGGAGGAAAATCTGCGATCGCTTTTCCCATTTGTTCAATCACAGATTCAGGAACTTGACGTTGGCGATTTTGATTCCGAAATTTGCAAGTTTCTATCGGAGTTTCTAATACCCAAGCAATCCAAGATCGAGGAATTTCTGGATAAATTAGAGCAATTTTTTCTAATATATCGAGTCGCCAAGGTCGATAAACATTAGTCGCATCATAAATAATTAGTTGAGAAGATGCGATCGCCTGTTCCATTTCTTGTAATACTTTTCGTTCAATTTCTAACCAATTCCCCTGAATAATTTCATCCCCATAAAGTTGTTCTCGAATTCGATCTGTAGAAACAATTAAACCCTGGGTGAGATCCGCAAGCTGTTGAGCAACCGTTGACTTTCCCGAACCCGGAATACCAACCATAAAATGACAAATCATATTTGATAAAATTAAAATATTTTGCTTGATAAATAGATTTATAAGGGTTATAATTTTAGGGTAAGTGATCAGAGAGTTACAATATTTGTATCTAATACAGTTCTAAGTTTATTCATCTTCTAATAACTCGGCTAAAATTTCGGGAGTTAAACCATTAACTTTAGCTTCTTCTCTCACTTGTTTAACAATCTCATCAAAATCAGATGGCTTTAATAATTCTTTTAGAATCAGACTACAAACCCAAATTGCTTTTTCTTGTTTATTACTATCCGCTTCCTGGTAAAGCTTCGCTACTTCATTATCAACTTTAATCGTAATTGCTTCCATTTGTTACTCCTGATTTTATCTAAATTAAAATCTATCTTTATTGTATATTCTTTTAGAATTAGAATATTTTTCCCAGAAACCGCGTTTATCAATCAAAAACTCGGTTTCCGTATCATTCCTATTTCAAAAGTTAACTGAATTAGAGCCGACAAGTTCCCCTCGCCCACTGTCCATCCAGTGAGACAGAAACCTGTGTCCCCGGTTTGACGGCTCCTTTTGATAAGTCGATGACGATGATATCAGCGCCTCCCATATCACCCCCCCGATAAACCAATTCTCCCCGCTCGTTGGGTCGATCATATCTTAATTGATTGGTGCGAGGCGGCCCACTTTGAGGAGTTAAGGTAATGGTTGTAAATCGGCCATCAAGATAACTCACAGAAAACTGCATTCTGTTTTGAGGAAATTGACCCGGACAGTTAAAATTTGTTGCTGCTTGTGCTTTGGGAATGGGTAAAAAGGTTAATGCTGCTATCCCATAGACTAGGGTAGATAGGGAAAAAGCCTTAAATTTATTGAGTTTAGTCATCTTATTGAGAGTAATACATTGAACAGGGAAACTATATCATAATAAAATCAATATGAAAGTTAACTATCAAGAAAGAATTGATTTAACATCATAAGAATTAAAAACTTTACTGAGTCAGCAAAAAAGTTTGATAAATCTACATTGACAAGGGTGGCGACTTCTGCACGTTCTTTGGTGGTGGCGGCGGGTATCCTATTGACGACGTTGGGTATAGGTGCTTTGATGGGATGGATGGGTTTACTTTGGTTGCAAGGAGGGTTTGCACCGGATGAATCGGTTCATTTGACTCAGGAGCAGGCGGAGGCTTTGCGGTGGGCGACTATCTAAAGTAAATCAAATATTCACTAAATAATTATCCAAATGAAAGCCACTGAAGCCAATTTACTTGCATTCATCAAAAAGTCTCCTCAATTCATAATACCGATATATCAACGTACTTACTCATGGACTGAGAAAGAATGTAAGCAGTTATGGGATGATATCCTGCGTACTGGCTCAGACGATAGTATATCTGCTCATTTTGTTGGCTCTATAGTTTACATAGAGAAAGGGATATATCAAGTTACGAGTCAATCGCAACTACTTGTAATTGATGGACAGCAGAGGTTAACAACTGTCACATTACTGATAGCAGCTTTAGCTAATGCTCTAGGTGATAGTGAGTTATTTGAAGGATTTTCTCGGCGCAAATTAAGGAATTATTACTTGCTCAATCCTGAAGAAAGTGGAGAGATGCACTTCAAACTCATTCTTTCGCAAGCTGACAAGCAATCTCTTATCAATATTCTTGAGGATAGTGAGCAGCCAAAAGAACATTCTATTCGGGTAATGGAAAATTTCAACTTGTTTGAGACCCTGCTTAACGATCAACTGAGTGAGCTAACAACAGTTTGTAAAGGACTTTCTAAATTAGTAGTTGTAGACATTGCCCTCAATCGCGATCAAGATAATCCACAGCTAATTTTTGAGAGCATGAATTCTACTGGGCGAGAACTCAGTCAAGCGGATCTAATCCGAAATTATGTGTTGATGGGATTAGAGCCAATCTTACAAACGCGCCTCTATGAAAAGTATTGGCGACCAATGGAAATAGAATTTGGTCAAGAGGCTTACGGCATCCATTTCGATGGATTTATGAGACATTATCTCACCGTAAAAACTGGCAGTATTCCAAATATTGGTGGAGTATACGAAGCATTTAAGGAGCATTCACGATCACCGAATGTTGCTCAAGCAGGTGTAGAAGATCTCGTAAAGGATATCCATACTTTTGCCAATTATTTTTGTGCAATGGCACTGGGGAAAGAACAGAATTCTGAGCTTAAAGTTGCTTTTCAGGATCTACGAGAGTTAAAAGTTGATGTTACCTATCCACTTTTGCTAGAGCTTTATCATGATTATGTTTGCAAAAGATTATTAAAGCAAGACTTCTTGATTTTGATCCAAACAATTGAGTCCTATGTGTTTAGGCGGACTGTTTGTGCTATTCCTAGCAACTCAATGAATAAGACGTTTGCCACTCTATCGAAATCAGTTAATAAAGAAAAGCATTTAGAGAGCATTCAGTCTTATTTACTTTTGCTACCATCTTATCGACGATTTCCCAATGATGATGAGTTCAAAAGAGAAATAAAGACCAAAGATCTTTATAAATTTCGCAACCGTAGTTATTGGATTCGTCGGCTTGAAAATTATGGTAGGAAAGAGCGTGTCTCCATAGATGAATATACCATCGAGCATATCATGCCTCAAAATGAAAAACTTTCTACAGCATGGAAAACGACATTAGGCTCAGAGTGGAAACGGGTTCATCAAACTTATTTGCACACATTGGGCAACTTGACACTCACTGGATACAACTCTGAATATAGCGATCGGTTATTTTCAGAAAAACGTGATATGGAAAAAGGATTTAGAGAGAGTCCACTTACTTTAAATCAAGGATTGAGTCAAATTGAAGAATGGAATGAAGATGCTATTTGTAAGCGTGCTGAACGTTTATCTACTCTTGCTTTAGATGTTTGGGGTTATCCTAAATTAAAAGCTAATGTAGTTGATTCCTACAAGTCTAAGCCTGAAACTTTGGGGTATAGCATCAACGATCATCCATACCTTTTAACCAAAAAGAATCGCGAACTTTTTGAAGCTTTTAGAAAAGAAGTTCTTGCACTCGATCCCTGCGTAACAGAGGAATTTTTTAAGTTGTATGTTGCTTATAAAGCAGAAACTAATTTTGTGGATATTGTGCCGCAAGCTAATCGCCTGAGACTTTCGCTAAATATGTCATTTAATGAAATCAACGATCCCCAAGGTATTTGCAAAGATGTTACGAAATTAGGACGATGGGGTAATGGTGATGTAGAAATTGGACTGTATTTGCTTAGTCAACTTCCCTATGTTATTGGACTTGTAAGGCAGTCACTTGAGAAACAGATGGGTAGCTCAGATTAGGCTTAGAGGCGATCGCTAGACTTATTGGCTTGGGAATGGGAGACAAGCGAGAGGACGCTTTTCCTGCGAATACCAGGGAGAGCGATGCTTGCACAGGTAGCGATCGCCTGCTGAATAATTCCTTCTGTGGCTGGTAAGACAGAAATACTTCACACCGCCTGAAACACCACCGGGTTAGCACCACTTTGATAATCAAGGCTAGTAATAATATGCTCTGCTTGGATACCTGCGTCAATAAGTGCAGAGGTTAACCCTTCCTCAAAGTTATCTTCTTCAATGATGACCTGGTGCTCGACCAAGCGAGCGTGAAATAGAATAGTATCGAGCCAGCGTTGCTTATCCCAGCCTGTAGCTAGAATCAAAAAGTGACCGGAATCGGTATCGCAGACGGGATAAAGCTGAATCGCTTGTAGGCGAGGTTGGTTTCGTGTTGCCTCTTGCAGCGTTTTTTTCAGGATATCTGCATAACTTAATGAGTGCTCCATTGAATAATAGCCTCCCGCTCTGGTTCGTAAACTAATAAGTTAATTCTATTCCTCTGGACGGCTAACTGAAAAATTGGTTTTTGGAAGTGTCGAATATAGACGGCTTGACTAATAGCTAAAAATAACTGCCGTTCGGGTTCTTGCTCCTCCAAAGCCCATTGGTAAAGCTGAAGTTGCCCCATCGTTTTTTCCAGTTCATTAATGACTGAAGGGGAATCGAAGTCTTTGATTTCCACAGCTATTTTCCGTCCTTCTTTTTCGGCTGCGAAAAATTTTTCGGCTCCTAAATCAGCTTTCAAAAGCGTTTGTTCTAACACTAAAATTAACGGGTCATCCGTAATCGTCCACCCATCTTTTTCGAGAGTGCGGCGCAGGGATAAATGTAAATTATCACGTCTGGACATTAGTTATAAAAGCGTGATATGTCGTTGCTGCCAACAGCAATGTTTACAGAAATAGCGATCGCTCATATCCTCTTTTACACTATAATTAATAACCAGCACCACTGGAAAAATAACGAATATGGAAGAATTACTTACCATCAAAGAACTCCTGCACCAAGGCAATATAACAGAAGCTTTGTTAATTGTAGAAGAATTAGAAGAAATGAGCAAATCTGATAAACTGAATAAAATATTTAGCTATGGGATTATTTTGCTTCTGCACCTGATTAAGCAATCTGCTGAAAACCGCACAACTAGGTTTTGGAATCTTTCTATTCGCAATTCTGTCAAGCAAATTCAACGCACTAATTCTCGTGAAAAAGCAAAAGGAACCTATATGACTGATACAGAATTAGTAACAACCCTGGAAGATGCTTATGATTTGGCATTGGAAAAAGCAGCACTCGAAGCTTTTGAAGGTAAATATGAAGCAGAAGGATTAAGTCAATTAGTCCAACGAGAGGAGATTATAAAAAAGGCAATGAATTTAATCTTGGAACGAGAATAGATACATAATTTATATCGAATACAGTTTCTTATTATACAGAAATAAATTGAAACTGATTAGACGAAATTAAATTAATATCAATCCCGTTTAATTTGGAAGACGCTTTAAACTAATCGGTTTAGATCCTTGGGGTTGTAGATTTTCTTCTAATTCAACCCTTTCCGTGCCCTTTTTGGGATTTAACTGACCCAATTCAGATAGGGTAATTTTGTAGCTGTTTCTCGAATTTCCGCAACATTCGCAATTAACTGTCCGCAACTATCCCACATTCCGGTGATAAAAGATTGACGAGAACCTGCATTCATATTTACATCAATAGTTAAATCTCCACAATGGACTTTCATTGATTCTAAATCTAGGTTAATAGCCACTTTAGGATTAACTTTTAACGCCTCTTGAATCGTCTTGATATCCTCTGGTTCTGCGGTGACACAGGGAATCCCAATTGAGACACAATTGCCCAAGAATATCTCGGCAAAACTTTCACCAATAATCCCTTGAATCCCCCATTTATTGATAGCTTGTGGCGCGTGTTCTCGGGATGAACCACAACCGAAATTCGCATTAACAACTAATAGATTAGCTCCTTGATATTCGGGTAAATCAAAGGTATGTTTTCCCTGCATTTGTTGGCGATCATCGGCAAAGACTTGTTCCCCTAATCCATCAAAGGTAACACACCGTAAAAACCGGGCTGGAATAATCCGATCGGTATCAATATCATTCCCAACTAAAGGAATCCCTTTTCCTGAAATACTTTTAATTTTGCTCATGGTTGAAATCTTTTAGTTTGTGTGAAGAATTGATCACCATTTTATAGTCAATGTTGATCAATTAAAATTTTGATGAATTCACTCCATCTCCCTATCTTCTCCCCGTCTTAACCGACAACGAAATAGCCCTGGCTTACTCAGGGGATGAAGTGTGTTCATAACCACTCCCGTACATCCGTAATTACCCCGTTGACCGCAGCAGCCACCACCATTACCGGACTCATTAACAATGTGCGTCCTTGGGCCGAACCCTGACGACCTTTAAAGTTGCGGTTAGAGGAAGATGCACTCAGTTGATTTCCCTGTAATTTATCGGGGTTCATCGCCAAACACATCGAACACCCGGCTTCGCGCCATTCAAACCCCGCCGCTTCAAAGATTTTATCGAGCCCTTCGGCTTCGGCTGCAACTTTCACCCGTTCTGAACCAGCAACTACAAAGGCTTTCACCCCATTGGCGACCTTCCGACCCTGGGCAAATTTAGCAGCTTCGCGCAGGTCACTGAGGCGGCCATTGGTACAACTACCAATAAAGCAGACGTCTACTTTTGTCCCTTGAATTGGGGTTCCGGGGGTAAACTCCATATATTGATAGGCTTCTTTTGCAACTTCCCGATCAGTTTCGGTAATCTGCTCTAAAGTCGGAATCAACTCATTAACGGCGATACCCTGTCCCGGGGTAATCCCCCAAGTTACGGTGGGAGCAATCTCGGCGGCATTAAATTTGACTACATCATCATAGACTGCATCCGTACTACTACGGATACTATTCCACCCAGCCACCGCTTTTTCCCAGTCCTCCCCTTTGGGGGCAAAATCCCGACCTTGTAAATAGTCGTAAGTCACCTGATCAGGATTCACATAGCCACATCGAGCACCCCCTTCAATGGACATATTACAGATCGTCATCCGTTCTTCCATGGACATCCCCTCAAGGGTACTTCCAGCGAATTCATAGGCGTAACCTACGCCCCCTTTTACCCCCAATGTTCGGATAATATGGAGTACCACGTCCTTTGCGTAGACTCCAGGGGCTAGTTCCCCATTTACCTCGATCCGGCGCACTTTCAGTTTCCCTAACGCTAGGGTTTGAGACGCCAGCACATCCCGCACTTGAGATGTCCCGATGCCAAAGGCGATCGCTCCAAATGCCCCATGGGTGGAGGTGTGGGAGTCCCCGCAAGCAATGGTCATCCCGGGTTGAGTTAATCCCTGTTCCGGTGCGATCACATGAACAATCCCTTGATTCCCAGAACCAATATTATAAAAACGGATATTGTGTGTTTTGCAGCTTTGTTCTAGGGACTGCATCATTTCTTCCGCCAAGGTATCCACAAATGGACGAGCCTGGTTATCCGTGGGAACGATATGATCTACTGTGGCGACTGTGCGTTCAGGATACAGGACTTTGAGATGGCGATCGCGCAACATGGCAAACGCCTGGGGACTGGTGACTTCATGAATCAGGTGCAAACCAATAAAAAGTTGAGTTTGTCCTGATGATAGGGTTCCAACGGTATGCAACTCCCATACTTTATCAAATAGTGTTCTTTCGCTCATAGAATTCAGATTTAGATGCTCAACAGTTTAGCTCACAAATATTATAGCCGTCGCCATCACAATTAGGACAGGGATTCGGTGCGTGGGCACCGAATGACAGCCTATATATTATCTTAATAACTAATCGCGGTTGCTATATTTAATTCGGAGGAACAATCGGATCATCCTCGCCATGTTTGCGAACTTGAGCTAGAACTATTAATGATTGGGGAGAAACAGCTATTTCAACCATAGAATTACTCCCAATATTGGTGATCATTCGAGAATATTCAGGTAAAAAAACAGTCCCATTGACAACACAAGACAACACAAAAGTCAACATAATTTTATCGTCTCCATTCAAGTGAAAAAAAACACAAAAAACGGGCATCACAAATGCTTCCGTTGCTTTTGTCAGTTATGCCTAAACAGTACGCAGCAGAAATTAATTAAAAAAATCCAGTAGTGTGATTCCTAAAAATTGTCCATTGGTAACAAGGAAGACAAGATTAGAAATCTAGTTGAAAGATGTGTGGTTGTTGAGTAGCAGGTCGAAAACAGCAGAACTAACCCATGGATCTCCCTGAGTACAGTAATTCCATTACCAGTATATATTGAATTCAACACTTATACAAATACCTATACAAATATTGATATTCTGGGACTATCCCCCAATGTCAGGATTTCCCCAGGGGGATGATCTAGCCAAGAGAAACAGGCTAAAGTATGTCCCAACTTGATCAACCCTAAGTTCTCAATAAGTTTTCCGCTATTAGAAACATCCAGAGGGGAAATATCAGCAAACCATCATGAATACAACATCACGAACTCAGCGCGAGTCTGTATTCTATTAACTGGATAATCCTTTAACATTGATTGATGCCCACGAAAGGAGAATAAATGACTGAACCGTTAATTCCTGTTAATGAATGTCCCATCCAAATTGAGGATGATCGGACTGGAACCAGTGTGGAAACCCTGAAACGGGCGTTTGCCGATAATCTATTCTATGAGCTTGGCAAATATGAAGCCATTGCCTCCAAGGAAGATTTTTATATGGCCTTGGCCTATACCCTGCGCGATCGCCTGTTAAGCCGTTGGTTGAAAACCTTTAAAACCTACGATGACAATAACGTCAAAATCGTTTACTACCTATCGGCCGAATTCCTGATGGGGCGACACCTGGGGAACAGTTTAATTAACCTCCACCTGTATGATCGCATCCGTCAGGCCGTGGAAGAATCGGGACTGGATTTAGATGAACTCCTCGAACAAGAACCCGATCCCGGCTTAGGAAATGGGGGTTTAGGACGATTAGCCGCCTGTTTCCTCGACTCCCTGGCCACCTTGGAAATTCCCGCCGTGGGCTACGGAATTCGTTATGAGTTTGGGATTTTTCACCAAATTATGCAGGATGGCTGGCAGGCTGAAATCCCCGATAAATGGTTAAGATTTGGTAATCCTTGGGAAATTCCCCGCCCTGACCAGGCCATTGATGTTAACTTTGGGGGTCATACCGAAACTTATCACGACGAAAAAGGCCGGGAACGAATTCGTTGGATTCCGGCTAAAACCGTGATTGGGATTCCCTACGATACGCCCGTTCCCGGCTATGATACCAATACCGTCAACCCCCTGCGACTGTGGAAAGCCGAAGCTAGTGACGCTTTTAACTTTGACGCCTTCAACGCCGGAAATTATGACGGGGCGGTCGCCGATAAAATGCGATCGGAAACCATCTCTAAAGTTCTATATCCCAATGACAACACCCCCCAGGGTAAACAATTGCGCCTGGAACAACAATATTTCTTTGTGGCTTGTTCTCTGCGCGATATTATCAAACGCCATCTCAAGCACAACAGCAGTCTTTCTAACCTGAATGAAACTGCTGCTATTCAGTTGAATGACACCCACCCGGCGATTGCGATCGCGGAATTAATGCGATTATTGTTGGATGAATATGGCATTGATTGGGATTCCGCCTGGCGAGTCACCCAAAAAACCTTTGCCTATACCAACCATACTCTGTTACCCGAAGCCCTAGAAAAATGGTCTGTGGGTTTATTTGAGTATTTGTTACCCCGTCATTTGCAAGTCATCTATGAAATTAACCGCCGTTTCATTGAAGATGTGCGCCGTTGGTATCCTGGGGATAATGACTTAATTGGACGGTTATCTCTGATTGAAGAAAGCGGAGAAAAATACGTCCGCATGGCTCATTTAGCCTGCGTCGGTAGTCATGCGGTCAATGGCGTCGCCGCCCTACATACGGAATTGTTGAAACAAGATACCCTGCGGGATTTCTATAAACTCTGGCCAGAGAAGTTTTTCAATAAAACTAATGGTGTCACCCCTCGACGGTGGATTTTATTAAGTAATCCCACCTTGTCCGAATTTTATAGTTCTAAAATTGGGGACGGTTGGCTGAAAGATTTAGACAAACTGCGTCAATTAGAGGCCTACGTTGATGATCCCGAATTCTGCGAACAATGGCATCAAATTAAACTGTACAACAAGAAACTGTTAGCCGATTATATCTGGAAATTTAATGGGATTGAAGCTGACCCCCATTCTATTTTTGATATTCAGGTGAAACGGATTCACGAATACAAACGTCAACATCTGGATGTGCTGCATATTATCACCCTGTATAACCGGATCAAACAGAACCCCAATACCCATATTTGTCCTCGGACTTTTATCTTTGGAGGAAAGGCAGCCCCCGGTTATTTCATGGCAAAATTAATCATTAAATTGATTAATGCCGTTGCGGAAGTTGTTAATAAAGATCCCGATGTCCGGGGACGCTTAAAAGTGGTATTTTTGGCGAACTTTAACGCTTCTTTGGGTCAACGCATCTATCCGGCGGCGGATTTATCCGAACAAATTTCTACGGCTGGAAAAGAAGCCTCTGGAACTGGAAACATGAAATTTGCCATGAATGGTTCCTTAACTATTGGAACTCTGGATGGGGCAAATATTGAAATCCGTGAAGAAGCCGGGTTTGAGAATTTCTTCCTGTTTGGATTAACCGCAGAAGAAGTTTATAATTTGAAATTAAAGGGCTATAAACCCAGCGATTACTATAATAATAACCCGGAATTAAAAGCCGTGATTGATCGAATCTCCTCCGGTTATTTCTCCCATGGTAATCAGGAAATGTTTAAACCCTTGGTAGATTCCTTGATGTACCACGATGAATATATGCTTTTTGCTGATTATCAATCCTATATTGATTGTCAACGGGAAGTTAGTGTGGCATTTCAAGATTCCAAAAAATGGACGAGAATGTCGATTCTCAATGCCCTGCGGATGGGTAAATTCTCAAGCGATCGCACCATCGGCGAATATTGTAACGAAATCTGGAACGTTAAATCCGTACCCGTAGAAATGGAAGGATATAACCCAGAATCCGCCGGATTGCGAGTTATCAATTAGTCTTTGGACTTGTTAAAACGAGGTGGATTTTATCCCCTAAATTCCCCTCGTTTTTTGTCTATTTGAAAGGCACTCCTTCATCCCAATTAAGGGGTGCTTTATTATTCCGAAATTAATTTAGCCACCGAATCCATGTCACAATCCTATCCCCCCAATCCTCGGTCTAATCTCCCCCTAGATGAGATCATCGCCATTGTTGTCGCCCTGGCCACAATTGGGACAATTTTATATTGGGTTTTAAGTCAATCCAACCGAAAATTAGTTTTCAACCCCAATTTAACCTCCCCCACAACCCTAATCCCTTCAACCAATCCAGGTGTCGCCAAAATCCCAAAAGATTCCCCTCCCGATGGGGTTTCCCCTCTCTCGGAAACTCCCACCCCAGCAATAACAACCCCCATTTCACCGACACCACAGGTGAAACAACCTGAATCAGCTATTTTGGGATTAGTCTTTGTAACTCCGGCACAGAAACCGATTCAGCCCGCCCTCAAACCCCAAATTATCCCAGGCACTCAGTCCCAAAACAAAACTTCAACAAAAACCGCTTGTTCGGTTCAACCCACGACAGGAAATATTTGTACAACCCCTTTACCTTCTGCCGTTGTCCCATCTTCCACAACGACCGAATCCTATTGGGCGACTCCATTTATCCTGTATTTTGCTAATCAAAATCGGGCTGTTCAATCGGATCAAAAACAGTTTAAACCCGATGAAAAAATTACCCGGGAACAATTTGCAACTGAACTACAAAAAGCGTTTAATCCTCAACCTAAACAACCTGCTATTCAATTTAAAGATATTCCTCAAAACTCTGCGAATAAATCCGATCTGAAATCGGCTAATCAATCGGGTTTTTTGGCGGGATATCCCAATGATATATTTAAACCCCAACAGTCGATTCCTCGGGTTCAAGTTTTAGTGGCTTTAGCGAGTGGTTTAGGCTTAAAACCTGCGACTAATTCCCAAGAAACCCTAAAAATATTTAAGGATGCGGATCAAATTCCGCCTTGGGCAATTGAAGGTGTTGCAGCAGCAACAGAAGCCGGATTAGTGGTTAATTATCCTGATCAAAATACCTTAAATCCAAACCAATCGGCGACTTATGGGGAAGTTACCTCGATGATTTACCAAGGGTTAGTCTATCAAAAAAAAGCAGAACCGATTTCCTCTGACTATTTAGTCAAACCGGTTCAACAAAAATAGTAATTCTAATGGGGAATTACGAATTACGAATTACGAATTACGAATGGGTTTTAGGTTTCACATTCCTTTTTTGTGACTTGATGACGATAATGAAACATATCTTGTAAACGACTATTAACCCAACTTTGTAATATTTGTTCTGCTAAGACTCCACCGGGTAGGGAAAATGCGATCGCATCCGTTAGACGGGTGTGACCATTTTCCGCCACAAATTGATGTCGATGCACCCAACTTTCCAGTATTCCTTCCTGTTGTTCATCGGTAAATAACTGATATAGTTTATATTCAGTATGAACCGCAAGCCATGGCACGGAAAATAACCCTAATCCTATCCGAAATTCAGACATTGCCCCTATTTCTAATCCTCCTTCCCGTCGCAGAATTTCTACAGGTTGCCAAGGGGGAGTTAACACTTGCAAAATATCGGGGCGGGTATGAAACTCCCAAACTACTTCTACAGGGGCATGAATAATCGACGAATATTTAAAGTGTTGCATAACGTTCTAAAATTCAGATAACTTATAACTATAAGCTATTTTGCTAGTTTCTATCGAGTTTGGTAAAATACAAAATTTAGGGCTATTCTTTTGAATTAAATATGATAGAATTAAGGTTAGATACAGTCACTATTAATTTTGAATCCTATGCTCAATATTTCTCAAATTCTCGCTCAAGAACTGTCTCTTAAACCCTTTCAGGTAGAAAACGCCCTACAACTGTTTTCCGAGGGAGCAACCATTCCTTTTGTAGCGCGATATCGGAAAGAAATTACGGGTTCCTTAGATGAAATTCAACTGCGGGATCTCTCAGAACGTTATACCTATTTAACGGAATTGGAAGACCGGAAAAAAAGTATTTTAGAAGCGATCGCATCCCAAGAAAAACTTACCGATGAACTCCGAGAACAAATCGAAACCTGTTTACAAAAAACCGAACTAGAAGATTTATATTTACCATACAAACCTAAACGCAGAACTCGCGCCACCGTTGCCAAAGAAAAAGGATTAGAACCCCTAGCTCAATTTATTGCTAATTTTAATCAACCCAATTCCCCAAGTTTTGATTTAAACGCAGAAGCAAAAAAATATATTTCCGAAGAAAAAAGCGTTAAAACTATTGAAGATGCCTTAAATGGAGCCTCTGATATTTTAGCAGAAATCGTATCGGAAAAAGCGAATTTACGAGCCTATTTAAGAGAATATTTAATGAATCGAGGGGTATTTGTTTCCCTAGTTAAAGACGACTATCCCGAAGGAAGCACTAAATTTGAAATGTACCGCCAATATCGAGAAAATGTACAGGATATTAAACCCCATAATCTGTTAGCATTATTGCGGGGAGAAACCGAAGGAATCTTAAAAGTTGAGATTGAATTTGATCAAGATTTTGTTCTATCTCATTTAGAATCTCAGGAAATTAAAACTAAAAATCCTATTATTAAAAGCATCTATCAATCGATGTTAAAAGATGCTTTTAATCGGTTAATGAAAACATCTTTAATCAGTGAAGTTAGAAGCGATCGCAAAACCTACGCCGATTTAGAATCAATTAAAACCTTTGAATCAAATTTAAGAGAATTATTACTCGCCTCCCCTGCGGGAATGAAACCCACCTTAGCTATTGACCCCGGGTTTAGAACTGGGTGCAAAGTTTCAGTATTATCAGAAACCGGAAAATTCTGTGAATATCATACAATTTTCCCCCATCAAGCGGCAGGTCAACGTCAAGAAGCAGCAAAAAAAGTTAAACAATTAATTGATAAATATAAAATCGAATTAATCGCCATTGGAAATGGCACCGCCGGACGAGAAACCGATGAATTTGTAACGGAAATTATCGCTAAATTAGAGCGAAAACCGATAAAAGTTATGGTAAATGAATCCGGTGCATCCATTTATTCCGCCAGTGATGTAGCGCGGCAAGAATTTCCCGATTTAGACTTAACGGTGCGGGGTGCAATTAGTATCGGACGACGGTTACAAGATCCCCTAGCAGAATTAGTAAAAATTGATCCAAAATCCATTGGTGTCGGACAATATCAACACGATGTAGATCAGAAGTTATTAAAGAAAAAACTGGATGATACTGTGGAAAGTTGTGTTAACTATGTGGGAGTGGAATTAAACACCGCCTCTAAAGAATTATTAACCTTTGTATCAGGAATTACCCCAACAGTTGCTCAGAATATTGTCAATTATCGCAATGAAAATGGAGCCTTTAAAACCCGAAAAGAACTGTTAAAAGTCGCTAAATTGGGCCCAAAAGCCTTTCAACAGGCGGCGGGATTTTTAAGAATTAGAGGAGGTGTTAATCCTTTAGATAATACCGCAGTTCACCCCGAAAGTTATGCGGTTGTGGAAATTATGGCGAAGGATGTAGGCGTTACCTTAAATAATATTAGTCAATTTAAGGATAAAATTAAATCCGTTAAACTGGATAAATATGTTACTGATACTATCGGTATTCCTACTTTAAAAGACATTATTAGCGAATTAGAAAAACCCGGACGAGATCCCCGGGCTGAGTTTAAATATGCGACTTTCAGAGAAGGAATTAAAGAAATAACCGATTTAAAAATCGGAATGGAATTAGAAGGAAGTGTAACGAATGTGGTAGCTTTTGGGGCATTTGTTGATATTGGAGTCCATCAAGATGGCTTAGTTCATATTTCCCAACTCGCCGATCAATTTGTCGATGATCCGAATAAATTTGTTAAGGTTGGACAAGTTGTTAAAGTGCGAGTTATGGAAATTAATGAGAAGTTAAAACGGATTAGTTTAACCATGAAATTGTAATCAAGGAGTTGAAAATTACTCTAAATTGGGGTTTAAGTTTGATTGAATCTCAACTTTTACCCTAATTTATAATAATAGCGATCGCCTTTAATTACAGGAGAATCTATGAATTCAACTACCCATGAACAAGACTTTTATGCCTGGACACAGGAACAATCACAGTTATTAAAAACCGGACAACTCCATCAAATTGATTGGCAAAATATTGCTGAAGAAATAGAAGATATGGGACGCTCGGAAAAACGACAATTAGACAGCAGATTAGAACTCTTAATTATGCACCTCTTAAAATGGCAATTTCAGCCTAATTTACGCTCTCGCAGTTGGCAATTAACCATCAAAGAGCAACGCCTCCGTTTATCAAAACTTCTGCAAAAAAATCCTAGTCTTCAACCTAACTTGACTGAAGCGATAGAAGATGTTTACCCTTTGGCAACTCTGAGCGCGGAAAGAGAAACCGGGTTATCTTTATTTCCAGAAATTTGTCCCTATACCTTAAGCGAGATTTTATCCCTGGAATTTTTACCAGAATAAAAGTATTATTATTAAAGATAGAGCGATCGCTCTCATTTCTTGCTATAATACCCTGTAAAGGTTAACAACACTCAAAAAATATTTATGTCAATTGTTGTAACACTGACTCCCGAACTCGAAGCAAAACTACGAGAAAAAGCCACCAAGCAAGGACAGGATATTAATTATGTTGTCACTGAACTTCTCAATCAAATCTTAACATGGGAAACGGATGATATAGAAGCAGCGATTGAGGGCATTAAACGAGGGTTAGAAGATTTTGAACAGGGACGGTTTAGAGATTTTGAGCAATTTGCTGAAGAACAATATAAGGTATCGTTTTAACCATGCAGTTACAAGATTATTTAGAATTTATTAATCCTGATGAAATTCACCTCAAAGGTCATCGCATTGGTATTGAGGATGTGATCAAATATTATCTGGATGGATACACCCCAGAACAAATTTTACAGGAATTACCCACCCTGAACCTTGAAAAAATCTATGCTGTGATAACCTATTATTTACAAAATCGTTCTGCGATGGATGCTTATTTATTGCGATTATGGAAACAGCGAGAACAGCATTATCAAGAGTTTATAACTCATCCTTCACCGTTAAGACAACGTTTACAAGCGATTAAGCAACAGAGAGAACAGGAGAAATTAAAATATGAAAGTTCGGTTTCTCCTTGATGAAAATTTACCGCCAAAATTGAAGTTAGCGGTACAACGTTTCAATACAGATATTGATATCATCCGAGTGGGAGAACCAGAAGCACCCCCATTAGGAACTCTTGATCCAGAATTGCTGAATTATTTGGAAGTATCGCAACGATTATTAGTAACCGATAACCGCAATAGTATGGGAGGACATTTGCAGGATCATTGGGGAGAAGGAGGTCATATTTGGGGATTAGTTTGGCTACGTCCAGGTGGTACAATTAGAACTTGGTCAGAATCTTTAGTGTTAATTTGGGAAATCACTGAGGCTCAGGAGTGGTTAGACAAATTAGACTGGATTCCTTATTAACTATTATCATAATAACTTAGAGCGATATTCCCAGGTAGAACCTGGGAACAAGGCAAAATCGCCGATCAATTTAATGATTAATGAGTGTTGATATAAAACTCAAGAGTGAATGACTTGTAAACCTTTATTCAAGGTTCCTTTTATACCTTGACCTATACCCAAGGAGGCACAGACGGTTTCTAATGCGATAGCAGGAGGAAAAGCAAAAGAGGCTGCTCCATCAACGAGATAGCAAGTCCCGACAAGCATACCTGTTGTTGCAAACGCTTTAGCCGCATTACAACTACTTTCTTCGATTGCATTATCTGGACTATTGTAGTAGCATCTTGTAGCTGAGTTAATGGCTTGTTTAGCTGTTTCACCAATTGTAGTGATCACTGATGATCCTGCATTAGCAAGATCATCAAATGGAGAGGCATAGACAGGCTTGATATTCGCCACGATACCTAAAAACGCAATTACACCTGCCAATAATAGAATTGTCATTTTCCGTAACATCACAATGATCTCCTATTTTTGATTGTTCTGCATTTAATTAACTGTTGTTAACTTAGCATAATACTATAGCTGAATCTAGTACAGTATGACACTTTATGAATTGTCTAGTCTCTCATTAATTTTCCTCCTGTTGTTGAATGATGCGATGGGCTACGCGCCGATAGAGGCGATCGCTCTGTCGAACGACGTTTAGGCTCTGATAAAATATTAGTGTCTAGTAAATACTTAAGAGTCATAAATCAACCTCTCTCCCAGGTAATTTGTCGCGTAAATTCTCAAAAGTATTATCATCAATACTTTCTAAGTCTACCTTTTGTCTAAAATCTTGTAACGCTGACCAAAAATCATTAACCTCTCTAATTTCGACTAAAATTTCTTGATTATTCCGACTTAAGGCTAATTTAATTTCAACTAACATTGCTTCTTCGGGCGTTAGTTCTAAAAATTCAGCAACAGTTCCAACTTTCCAACCTTTAGCTTCTAAACGTTTCTTTTTTTCTTCATCCATTGCACTATTAATCCTGATCTCTGTCATATTGGGTCAACCTCTTTCTATAATACCCTCTAAAGGTTATCTTATTCTCTAAGCAAAGCATTAAACCCTTCTTGCAAAAAATGTTTATCATAAGTCAAAATATCTTGAATTCCTTTTTGACGCATAATTAACATTGAGGCACAGTCTGTTAAGCTGTAACCTTTATCCAATCTTTGGCTATAAAATCCAACAGCATTTTTAAACAATTCGCTGGTTTGAATAACTATTTCAACCTGTGAATCATTTTGTAATTTAGTAGTAATCTCAAGTGCAATTTGTCGCAAATACCGACCTTTGCTCGATAGGGCATTCAAAAGTTCAGTAAGTACCATTTCACTGGTAACAGGAACAAACACACCCAGCTTTTCTGTTACTTCTATGACACGTTGATGTAAATCATCACCTGGGTTAGCTAAAGCTTGTAAATATGAAGTATCCAAGAAAATAAACTTCATGAATCTTTAGCAACCCCATACAAATAATGTTCAAAGTTTTTAGAAAAATCTTTGGGTAATTTTTCCCATTCTGCTTGAGAAACAGTTGTACCAATTTCTATGATTTTTTGCCAGAAAGGAAGCTGATAATTGTCATCTTCTAAATTCTTGCCCCTGTCCTTTTCACTAATTTTTTGTATGGCATAGTTTATATACTCTAAAATCTCTTGCTTTGCATCTTCTTTAAGAAAAATATTATTCTTAATTAAATTGAGAGATTCAATTAAGCAGCTATAAGATAAAGATAAAGTATCAAGGATATTGGGTTTTAAAGCTTCACCTAATGCTGTTTTATTACTTACGACTAAAGAGTATCCAATTAAATGTAGATAAAAACTAATATCACCAGTTATTTTTTCCTCCCTCTGTGAAGTTAAAAATAGATCAGGATGGCTATGCTTCAAAGATCGAATTGTATTTTCAATGATTAGTTTTTCATACTCCCCTAAATACTTGGCTGCTTCCCAGGGAGTTTCATTTGATTTTAACCATTCCATAAACTGCTGGAGTTCATGACTTGTTGGAAAAGGTTTTTCAGATTTCACTGATGGGATTGTACTATTAATGTTGATTTCCATTTTTTTAAGCTGTATTTTATTACTAGGATTTTTACTATCTCATAATATAGTAACAGTCCCTTTTCAGATTCACAACTCCCAGATGCCAATGGTAACGCTAAGATAATTAAGGACTGTACCACTCGAAATGTAGTGAACTCAAAATTACTCTCTGACCCCCTACCCTATCCCAACAACTCCCCCAACACCATCCGCATTCGGGGGGCGAAACAACATAACTTGAAAAATGTTGATTTGGAGTTACCGCGCGATCGCCTGATCGTTTTTACCGGGGTTTCCGGCTCTGGGAAATCGTCCCTCGCCTTTGATACCATCTTCGCCGAAGGTCAGCGCCGCTATGTGGAGTCCCTGAGCGCCTACGCCCGCCAATTCCTCGGACAACTGGATAAACCCGATGTCGATGCGATCGATGGCTTGAGTCCCGCCATTTCCATTGACCAAAAATCAACCTCCCATAACCCTCGGTCTACCGTTGGGACGGTGACGGAGATTTATGATTATTTGCGGTTGCTATTTGGTCGGGCTGGACAGCCCCATTGTCCGATGTGTGATCGCAATATTGCGCCCCAAACTATTGATGAAATGTGCGATCGGATCATGGAACTTCCAGACCGGACAAAATTTATGATCCTGGCTCCGGTTGTTAGGGGGAAAAAGGGAACTCACCGCAAGTTATTATCGAGTTTAGCCTCCCAAGGATTTGTGCGGGTTAGGGTGAATAATGAGATTTTTGAACTATCAGAAAATATTGAATTAGATAAAAACCATATTCATAATATTGAAATTGTTATTGACCGCTTAATTAAAAAACCCGGACTACAAGAACGTCTCGCCGATTCCTTAACAACCTGTTTAAAACAGTCTAATGGAATTGCGATTATAGGAATATTAGATGATACATCTAATACTAATGATACACCAATAACATCAAAACAGGCAAGCTTTGAAAACCAAAAAGATCCAGAAAATAGCGACGAACTGACCCCCCCAGCCCCCCTTACCAAGGGGGGAGTTAATCTGGATAATCTAAATGAAGGGATAGGATCTTTACAATTGGTATTTTCAGAAAATTTTGCCTGTCCCGAACATGGGGCGGTAATGGAAGAACTTTCTCCTCGGTTATTTTCGTTTAATTCTCCCTTTGGTGCTTGTCCGAATTGTCATGGTTTAGGACATCTAAAAACCTTTTCCCCAGAGTTAGTAATTCCCGACTTAACTCAACCAGTTTATACTGCAATTGCTCCTTGGTCAGATAAGGATAATTCCTATTATTTATCAATATTGCATAGTATCGGTCAAGCTTTTGGTTTCGAGATTACAACCCCTTGGAATCAACTCACAAAAGAACAACAACATATTATCCTTTATGGTTCAGAGGAACCTATTTTAATTGAAACAGATTCTCGCTATCGAGAAAATAAAGGATATTATCGACCCTACGCCGGGGTAATTCCATTATTACAACGTCAATATCAAGATAGTGCTTCCGAATTACAAAAGCAGAAATTAGAACAATATTTAATTGATCAACCTTGCGAAGTTTGTTTAGGAAAAAAACTAAAACCCGAAGCCCTATCGGTGCGAGTTGGACAATATCAAATAGATGAATTAACGGGGGTTTCTATTCAGGATTGTTTAAACCGAATTAATCAGTTAAACCTAACCGAAAGACAGGCAAAAATAGCGGAATTAGTCCTACGGGAAATTAGAGCCAGATTGCAATTTTTACTCGATGTAGGATTAGACTATTTAACCTTAGCTAGAACCGCATCTACCCTATCAGGAGGAGAAGCCCAACGCATTCGGTTAGCGACTCAAATTGGGGCGGGTTTAACGGGGGTTTTATATGTATTAGATGAACCGAGTATTGGGTTACATCAACGGGATAATACCAAACTATTAAATACCTTGATAAAATTACGGGATTTAGGTAATACTTTAATTGTGGTCGAACACGATGAAGAAACCATTCGGGCGGCGGATCATTTAGTTGATATTGGGCCGGGGGCGGGAGTACATGGAGGCGAAATTGTTGCTCAGGGAAATATAGAGGTTTTGTTAAAAACTGAGCGCTCTTTAACAGGTGCTTATTTATCAGGAAGAAAACAAATCGAAACCCCTACGGAAAGAAGAAAAGGAAATGGAAAACGGATTAAATTAATTAACGCTACCCGCAATAACTTAAATAATATTACCGTGGAAATTCCGTTAGGAAAACTGGTTAGTATTACCGGAGTTTCTGGTTCGGGAAAATCTACCTTAATGAGTGAATTACTGTATCCGGCTTTACAACATCATTTTACCAAAAAAGTGCCTTTTCCCAAGGATTTAAAAGCCATAGAAGGATTAGAAGTATTAGATAAAGTAATTGTAATTGATCAATCTCCCATTGGTCGAACCCCCAGATCTAACCCCGCAACTTATACCGGAGTTTTTGATATTATTCGAGAGGTTTTTACAGAAACAATTGAAGCAAAAGCCAGAGGTTATAAAGCCGGACAATTTTCTTTTAATGTTAAAGGAGGGCGGTGTGAAGCCTGCGGAGGACAGGGTGTTAATGTGATTGAAATGAACTTTTTACCCGATGTTTATGTGCAGTGTGAAGTGTGCAAAGGAGCCAGATATAACAGGGAAACCTTACAGGTAAAATATAAAGGATATTCGATAGCAGATGTGTTAAATATGCCCGTAGAAACAGCTTTAGAAGTGTTTCAAAATATCCCCAGGGCGGCAGGTCGGTTACAAACTTTAGTGGATGTCGGTTTGGGTTATATTCAGTTAGGACAACCCGCCCCAACGCTATCAGGAGGAGAAGCCCAACGGGTTAAATTAGCATCGGAATTATCTAAAAGAGCCACGGGAAAAACGTTATATTTAATTGACGAACCTACAACGGGTTTATCCTTTTATGACGTGCATCAATTATTAAATGTATTGCAAAGATTAGTGGATAAAGGTAATTCTATTTTAGTAATTGAACATAATTTAGATGTAATTCGTTGTGCAGATTGGGTAATTGATTTAGGGCCAGAGGGGGGAGATAAAGGGGGGGAATTAATTGCCGAAGGAACCCCGGAAGATATTGTTAAAAATGATAAATCTTATACCGGGATTTATTTAAAACAGGTGTTAAAACAACATGATTCTACAAATATAGCAGTCGCGCCTGGGGTGTGAGGCCATAAAATGTCAGTATAGCAGGGAACAGGGAACAGTTCCCCTAGCCCTGCCCGTACACGGGGGGTTTGGGGGGGCTATTTCCTATTGCTAAAATAGGTTTTAAAAATATCCTGAGCAATTGGAGCTGCAGAAACCGCCCCATATCCCCCGGCTTCGACGACAACGGCGATCGCAATTTCTGGTTTATTCGCAGGCCCAAACCCCACATACATCGCATTATCAGGCTGTCCATGGATTTCCACCGTTCCTGTTTTTCCTCCCGTTAAAGGAATTGAACCATCATTTAAACCCCGTCCGGTTCCTTTTTTTACTACATCAATTAACCCAGCCTGAATCAGATTTAAAGTAGATACAGAAATCTTAGTTTTAATCGGTTTTGTTTGAATTGTATTAGTTTGAGATATTAATAAATGGGGTTGAACTCGCCAACCGCTATTAGCCACAGTAGAAACCATCACAGCTAATTCTAACGGGGTGACTAAGACTAAACCTTGACCAATTGCCATGGTCACCGTATCCCCAATATACCAAGGTTCGCCATATAATTTTTCTTTCTCTTTAGGAGTAGGAATTTGCCCGGGATTTGCGCCATCTAACCCCAATAAATCCAAATTAATTGTCCCAGCAATTCCTAATTCTTTACCCCATTTAGCAATATTTTCTGGCCCCGTTTTCACCCCAACCTGATAGAAAAAGGTATTACTACTAAAAGCTAAAGCTTCTTTAAATCCAATTATACCATAACCTTTTCCATGTTCATTAAAAGAAATTCCCCCAATTTTAATTGATGCAGCAGTAGGGATTTTAGAAGTAATGGAAAAATTCCCCGATTCAATTCCCGCCGTGGTGGTGACAATCTTAAAGGTACTCCCCGGAGGATATCCCTGTAAAGCTCGATTTAATAACGGTTGTTCCGCACTTTGTAGCTTTTTCCAGTCCTGATTTGTTACCTGATTTGTAAATAAATTAGGATCAAAAGTTGGGCCACTAGCTAATGCTAAAATAGCTCCGGTTTTAACATCTAAAACCACCACCGCCCCTCGACGATTTGCTAAGGCTTTTTCGGCGGTTTTTTGTAATTCTAAATCTAATGTTAACTGAACCGATTGACCCGGTTTAGGAGATTGTAACCCTAACTCTTGAATTTCCTGACCTTTGGCATCGACTTCAATTAATCTATTCCCCCAAATACCTTTGATTTGGGAATTTACTAATTTTTCAACTCCCATTTTTCCGACCATCATTCCCATCGGATAATTAGGATTTGCTTTTAATTCTTCCGGTGTTGCCTCTCCAATATAACCTAAAATATGAGCCGCTAATTTTCCATTGGGATAATGACGCCGAGATTCTCCCCGCACTTCAACACCATGTAAATTTTCCACTTTTTCTGCTAAACCAATAAACATTTCAGCAGAAAGATTCGGACTCACTCTGACTGGAATTCGAGATCTATATCCAGTTTTTTCTAATTTTTGCAGAATCTCAGAAGCGGGAAGATTTAAAATAGTATGGAGTTGTTCCGCCGTGATTTTCCATTGTTCAGGAGACTGTTCTTGGGGCCATAAATATACGGAACGCGAGAGTTGACTTCCCGCTAATAAATCTCCTTTTCGGTCTAAAATTTGACCCCGTTTAGCCGGGACAGGAATCAGACGTAAACGGTTATTTTCCGCCCGAATACGATTATATTCTCCCTCGATTAATTGTAACTGTATCAGTTTAATTCCTAAACCTCCAAAAAAACACCCAATTAACAATAATAAAATCACCCCTTTATGAGTCCGACGACGTTGGATGATTGAATTTTGTTGGGTTGGGATTGTCAGATATGGAGATTTAGACGGAAATAGAGATTCGTTAGCCATAGTTAAGAAATTCTTAGGTTAAACTTCATTATTCTTAATTGTTAATTCCGGTTTCTTGCCTTAAAATCAGAACAAACTGCCGCGTTTTCATGGGGGTCAGATGAATGAGTAGTAGTCATCATCTTGTTTTTCCTCCCCAGAGTTACTCTGGGGAATCCCTTACCACCTCTGAGGTTTTAACTCAACTGAATTCTCCTAACCGTGATGTTGCTGTTGGGAATGATTTGCTGATGTTTTTGGCTATACAAGCTCTACAAAGACAAGTTCCCCCCCGTCTGAAAGCTTTTGATGATTTTACGACCGAATTTCAACGGGAAATCTGCAACTATTTTGGCAGTTATCAACAGACCTGTATTTTGATTAATCAATTATTAATAACCGTTGAAAATCTGAATATTATTACTCAATATTGTCAGCAAAGTTCCCTAGGGAAAAAACTACCAAACGCTTTATATATTCATCGTTCGGCTTTACCAGAGTTAAATATTGTATTAAGAATATACGAACAATTAAGTCGTTTTTATTTACCTTCATTCAAACCCTTTACTCTGATTAAATTTCATACCAATCAATCATTAATTTCTTATTTATTTTATCCTGATTTTGATCAAGATCCCCATCCTGCCTTAACAGCTAGTTTTCAAGTAAATGTTAAAACTGGACAGGTAAATATTATGGATTATTCTAATAGTGATAATCCTCCAATTTTACATCGAAAAGAAACCTTTGTTACACCCAGTTATCCCAATTACCAAACGTTTAAACAACTCACCAAAACCGAAGAAAGATTAGGATTATTAGAAACACCTAAATTTTCATCCCTTCAAGAATTTATTAACTCAGAAACTCGTTTATACCGAACTATTGGAACTCGCAAAGGTTGGCAACAACACTTACATAAACATGGGGTAGAAATCCATGATCATCGGGTGATGAAACTTTCAGAAATAACTAATAATTTAACCGAATTTAATTCCGAAAATGCCTTACATTTTTCACCCAAAATTGAACGCCATCGTGCCGCTATTCCCCGTAAAAACTTATCCCGTCCGGTGCGTTTAGCCCTGGAAGCGGAAGTATTTCAAGAACATAGCACTTTTTTTGATTATGGTTGTGGATATGGGGGAGATATTCAACGGTTAGCTGAACAGGGGTATACAGGGAGCGGATGGGATCCTTATTATTCTCCCCAGACTCCCCAAATAGAATCGGATATTGTGAATTTGGGATATGTGATTAATGTAATTGAATGTCAAAACGAACGACGGGAAGCCTTAATTCAAGCCTGGAATTTAGCTCAAAAAGTTTTAATTGTTGCAGCACAAGTATTAGTGGATGCTCAAGAAAAAGGGATTATGGTGTATGGGGATGGGGTGATTACCAGTCGCAATACCTTTCAAAAATATTATCAACAGGAAGAACTTAAAGTTTATATTGATCAAGCCTTAAATGTTGATGCAATTCCCTTAGATTTAGGGGTTTATATTGTGTTTCGAGATGAGAGCGAAGCCGAAAAATTTCGAGCTTCTCGCTTCCGATCTCGGTTAACTTCTCCCCGAATTCGTTTAAACTTAAAACGGTTTGAAGATTATCAAGAATTACTCCAACCTTTAATTGAATTTATCAGCGATCGCGGTCGTTTACCTGTGGAAACCGAACTTCCAGAAGCCGAACAAATTCAACAGGAATTTGGCACTATTAAACGAGCTTTTCAAATTATTTTACAAGTTACAAATCCCGAAGAATGGGACGTAATCGCCCATAAACGCCGTCAAGATTTACTGGTTTATATTGCCTTAAGTCGATTTAGTCGTCGTCCGAAACTGTTTCAACTTTCAGAAGCAATGAAAAATGATATAAAAGGTTTATTCGGTAGTTATAGAAAATCTTGTGATTTAGCAGATTTAATGTTATATACTCTGGGTGATCCTAAAATTATTGCTAACCATTGCCAAAACAGTGAATTGGGTCAAAAACGAGCCAATTCCCTCTGGATTCATATTTCAGCATTGGAAAAACTATCTCCATTACTGCGACTCTATGAAGGATGTGCTAGTCAAACCCTGGGTCGTCCTGAAGGGGCAAACTTAATTAAGTTTCATATCAAAACTCCCAAAATTTCCTATTTATTTTCCGCAGATTTTGATCTCGAAACCCATCCGACCTTGAGTAACTGTATGCAAATTGACCTGCGGGATCTTCATGTTAGCTATCAAACTTATGATGGCCCCAACCCGCCAATTTTGCATCGTAAACACACCTTAGTCACCCCAGAGTATCCCCACCATCAACAGTTGGTAAAACTCTCTGACCAAGAGGAAAAATGGGGGCTATTCGATAACTTTGGGTTGATTCAAACGCGCCTGGGTTGGTTAAAATGTTTAGAAGATCATTGTGCTCAAATCAGGGGTTATCGTGTCTACTGGCGTACTGATGCCGATCCTTATCGGGTAAAATTATTACGTTCCGCTCGTCGGAATCGCAATAAATTATAGATTTTAACCCCGATATCTTTGTTCATCAGTAGCAAATTTATTGTCGAGTCAGGGTAACACGAATTAGATTGAACATTAAACAATGGATATTAAACAATTACTAGAAAAATACGCCCACGGGGAAAGGGATTTTCGAGGTGCCATCTTAATTGGGATTCAACTCAATGGCGTTGATTTAAGTAGTGTCGATTTAAGTGGAGCAAATTTGATTAATGCCGACTTGCAAGAAGCGGATTTAAGCGAAGCCGATTTGACCGGGGTTAACCTAATTAATGCTAATTTAAGTGGCGCTGATTTAAGTGGTTCTGATCTAAGTCGCGCCTATCTGAATGGAGCTAAATTAGTTGGTGCTTATCTTAACCGCACCCATTTAATTAATACCTATTTAAGTGGAGCTAATTTAATTTATACTAAACTAATTGGAGCTAATTTAACCGGGGCTAATCTAACTAATGTTAAATTAATTAATGCGAATTTGACTAGGGCAATTTTGACCAATTCTAATCTCACTGGAGTTAATTTAATTGGGGCTGATCTCACAAGTGCTAACCTTTTAGGGGCCGATCTTAGGGGTGCAAATTTAAGTGGAACCTTAATTGATGAAACCACCCAACTGAGTGATAAATGGCGACTGGTTCAAGAAATTGTCACCCAGGGGGGAATAGAACGGGATTTACGTTATGCAGATTTGAAAGAAACTAATTTAATTGGAGCAAATTTAACCCGCGCTGATTTAAGTGATGCGGATTTAAGCGGTTCTAATTTAAGTGGAATTTATCTCACCGATACAATTGTTGAAAATGCCAAATTTGTCGGTGTTGTCGGACTCTCTCCCGAAGCTAAATTAAACCTCAAACAACGGGGGGCTATATTAGATTAGGAATGAATTTTCTCTTGATCAATCTCTACTTAACTGTTAATTTTATTCAGGACTTGTAAATTCTGCCAAGCTTGAATAAAATTACCCTGCATCAGTTGAGAAACCCCGGTTAAAATCTTAAATTCAGGTTGATTGGGGTTTAACTCTAAAGCTGGTTTTGAAGCCTGTTCTGCTAATTTTGCTTGTAAATTATACAGATAAACAAATCCTAAATAGGCGTGAGCATTGGGGTTTTTACTATCAAGTTGAGTCACTATTTTTAATGCTGCGATCGCACCTTCAGCATCCTGTTGTAAAACATTAGCCAAAGCCAAATTATAAGCAAAATCCAATCTATTAGGTTCCTGTTTTAAGCGATATTCTAACGCCTTTTCCGCTTGAATGGTATAATCTTGAGTCGGATCATATTGATTAATTCTTCCCACCTGAGCAAAAATCGGATCTAACCCCTTAATTCCTGCGGGTAAATTCACAATTAATAATCTTAACTGCGTCACTAAATCCAATTCTGGGGCGACAATAGGAGGAGCTTTAGGATCAATTTTTAAAGTAATATTAGGAGTATTAATTTTATAGCTTTCCCCCGTTTCTCGGTTCAAATAAGTGGCTTCTAATTGATAATTTCCCGGAATCAAATCAACCGGAGGAAACATCGCCATTCGTTCTGTGACTTGATAACTTTGATCCGGTGCATCCCCATATAATTGTCCTGTTCCTATACCATGATCATGAATCCAAGATGATAAACTTTTGGGGTTAGGGTTAGTTAATTTCCAATTTAAAATCACAATTCCCTGCTGCAAATCCCGTAACGATCCTCGCCATTGATAACTAACCGGAACCGGAAGTCCGGGGGGGGCTTCAGTCGGAATTAAAACCCGTTCTAATTCTATTTTGGGAATTGATTCTTTTATAGGTAAAACTTCTACAAAGGGAATAATTCTTTGATATAAATTTAAAAAACTATTATCGGGTAATAGCCATTGTTTATTTAGCTTAAATTCGGGACTGGTTTCTAAGGTTTCCATCGTCATTTGTTGAGCATCTTGAACCCGATTTACTGAGCCCTGTTGTCCGGTTTTAGTCACAAACCAAGACATTGATCGCACATCCTGTAAAACATTCTTTTTATTCGTTCCTACCTGTCTCCCGTGAACCTGAGAACCTTGTAAGGAACCATAATAGTTTAAATTATGTTGATTAATTTCCGGCGTTGAAGGTAATACCCCTAAATTGCTTTTTAAATAGGGTTGTGCTTCAATGATTGCAGTAATCACTTGTTCATGGGGCCAAGGATTTCCTAAATAAACATGATGTTCATTTCCTGGGTTTAAAGTTCTAATTACCTGTCTAACTGGATAACTCCCAATTGGCCATAAATTAAACATCATTAATATTATTCCTAAACCCAAGGTTCCCCAGCGAATTTGTCGCCCCCAACCTTGAGGAAATAAGGTTAAAAAATAGGCTAAAACAATTGCTAAAACCGGAAGTAAGGGTAAACTATAGCGGAAATCTTTGTTAGGATTTAGGGAACAGAGGAGATATCCCCCAAACCAAAATATTGCTAACCATTTTAAGGATATCCAGTTTAATTTTAACTTTGAGAAATGTTGAAAGGGATGGTGCTGTTGATTCCAAGATAAAGAATAGTGTTTAATAATATAGAATAAAAAACCAATAATCGGAATAATTAATAGAGGGAAAGAAACATGGGCGGGAAGTAATTTAAAATAATATGTCCAAGCATCTAAAGTATTTAAAGCCGGATCACCTTCGGCGATCGCAGAATCAAGAGTCGCTCTTTTTCCTGAAGTTAACATTAATAACCAATTAGTTCTCGCCCAAGGAAAAATAATCGCTATTGATAATAATAAGGCTGCGAATAATTGTAAAAAACGGTTCCACTGACGATGTTTTAACACTCCTATTGTTACCCATAATAGGGGAGTAAATAGGAAAAAAAGAGCCGTTTGTTTAGTCAAAAGAGCTAACCCAAAAGTCAACCCAAATAGAATAGCCCACCGCCAAGAATGAGTTAGTTTTTTATCGGAATTAGATAGACCAGAAAACCACCATAAAGTCAAGCTATAGAAACTTAATGTCACCATAGCAGTTAAGGGATAATCGAGCAAAAATTGTAACCGATGTTGATAAAGTCCTGGTAAAATAGCGCATAACGCCGTTGCCCAAAATCCTACGGAACGATTAAATAATAATGTGCCTAAACCATAAACAGAAGCAAATAAAATAGCACTAAATAATAGATGAACCCCGTTAGTTTGATCCGGCCCTATTCCTAATAAATTCTGAAAGGGAATAGTTAATAAATAGGTCAACGGCGGAATTTTAGGGGACATCATCCACATCTGAGTCCACCAGTCCCCGGAAAACCATTGGGGATGTTGCCAAACTTGCCAATAATTTAACGCCTCATTCAGATAATCAGCCTGATCCCAAGCGGGAACAGACCGATCCATCCTAAACCATAGGCGATCGCTAACGGCCACCACCAGCCAAATTAAGCCAACCCCAATAAGCTCTGCGGGGGGTCTGTTGTGCTTCATCGTTGTACTTTCTAATAAGATTTGTGAACCCAACCCCGAGGGCTGAATCTCCAAAGTCAATTAATCACAGGGTTTGGAGACTAAACCCCTCCAATAAAATACTACGATCGATTCCGATTAGAAAAAATTTCTCCACAGGGGGGGTTGCCAAACTCGATCAGATTTGCTAGATTAGTGAAAGTGAAAACAAGCCGGGATAGCTCAGTCGGTAGAGCAGAGGACTGAAAATCCTCGTGTCGGGAGTTCAAGTCTCCCTCCTGGCATCCTTCAACACTAGACCGTTGCTGATTAACTCAGTTGCGGTCTAATTTTGTAATGGCGATAACGCCAATAGTCTTTGAGAATCCGATCATGATCAAAACAGAGGTTTTGCGGGATTCTCCAGGGTTCAAATAGTTCTAAATCTTTCGCGTCATCGGCGGCTTGGGGTTCACCAATTGCTGTGGCTAAAAAAACCACACTGAGGGTATGTTGACGGGGATCTCGATTCGGATCGGAATATACATAAAATTGTTCAATTAATTCGATATCTAATCCCGTTTCTTCTTTTGCTTCTCGAATGGCGGCGGTTTCGACGGATTCTCCATAATCCACAAATCCCCCAGGAATTGCCCATCCAAAGGGCGGATTTTTGCGTTCAATTAATACAATCGGTCTGGCTGGGCGATCGCTTAATTCAATAATAATATCAACGGTAGGAGCAGGATTGCGATAATTCATAAATCAGGGAATAGGGAATAGGGAACAGGGAATGAGCTATATCCGTAGAGACGTGCCATGGCGCGTCTCTGTCCTGGCTGTATCAGTTTATCGGGATCGAATTAATTCAAACCATAAGATTGAGGTTTTAAAATGGTGGGAATTTTTTCTAATATTTGGGTAACAACCTGTTGCGGGACACCACCAGGATTAATTTTAATTTCGAGATCGGCTTGAGCATACAAAGATTGACGTTTTTCTAATAGAATTTGTAATTGTTGTAACGGGTCGGGATGTTGTAATAAGGGTCGAGTTTGATCTTCTTTTAAACGGTGATAGAGTTCTTCAACAGGAACATTAAGCCAAATAATCATTCCATGTCTGAGATAACTCCAATTCATTTGTTTAAGAATAATTCCTCCTCCTGTCGCCACCACAAATTTTTTATAGGCACAAATTTCCGATAAAACTTGAGATTCTAAATCTCTAAAAACATCTTCGCCTTCCGTGGCAAATATATCAGTAATAGACTGATTAGTTGTTTTGCTAATTATGTCATCGGTATCTATGAATCTATACCCTAACTGTTTGGCTAATAATCCGCCAATGGTACTTTTCCCTGAACCCATCATCCCAATTAAATAAATATTGATGCCTTTTAATCGTTCTTGCAAAATTATTAGATCTCCTGAGAAATTAGCCATTAATTATATCATTTTATAGTTCAAATTTTCAACAGTAAATCTTAATTTTAGGGAAAATTAGGTTGATCCTCCTCATCTTCTAATCCCCAATCTTCTTGATCATAATTATTATGACTTTGAGGTTTAATATCATCTTGAATTTTTGTTTTAGGAGGCGGGGTAATAATTCGATAATCAGCATCATACACCGTTTCAACTTTCCCGACTCCGGTACTACTAGAATCTCGATCTTCGTAGGAATAGGCATAGGATGAATCCGAATCCGTTGCGGTTTGGGGTGATTTTTCTGGGGTTTCTCTCCCTTCTCGCTCCCAAGCAGGGTCAAAAGGTTTTACTTCTGTTTCCCAATCATCATCATCCGCAAAACGACTCCGACGGGGTTCGGGTTCAGAAGGACTCACGGAACTATGGGCCGTATAAACCGCTTCTGGAGTGGGTTCGACGGGTTCGGGAGTATAACCCCAAGAAGACTGATTAACAGGGTCTAGGGGCGGTTTAGCAACGGTTTCAGGGGATGTTTTAGAGGGAGAAAACGGTTTAACCTTCTGATGATTAATTTGAAATAAATTATGAATGATTAAATAGGTTAATATTCCCGCAGCGATCGCAATTAAAATCCAAACAGAAATAGGTAAAGTTGGCAATTGATTTCCTAAAAAAATCAAAGGTAAAGAGGGGGATAGATTTTGGATCGTAAAGATCGCCAAACCCCCCACCAGAATCAGTAAACTAATTAATTGTGTAATAGACATTTTACCAATTACGAATTATGAATTACGAATTTAAGAGGATGACGCAGATTAACACAGATTAAAATCCGTGAAATCCTCTTAAATCCGCGTTAAGATTTAGGAAAAATAGGGTTCGTCGTTATCCTCTGAGGCCTCACTACCACCACCGACCGCGACTAAATCAATTTGTTGACGATAGTAGTCTACACTTTTTACCTGGACTTCAACATTATCCCCAAGACGGTATTGGTTGCGATTTTTGCGACCGACTAAGGTTTGTTGACGAGAACGGTATTCATACCAGTCATCCTTGAGGGAGGAGACATGAACCAGTCCTTCCACCCGTAAAACCTTACCGCCGGGGGACTTCACCTCAATTTCCACAAAGAATCCATAGGACTGAACCCCGGTAATTAAGCCAATGAAGTTTTGACCCGTGCGTTCCTTCATGAACCCGGTTTTCTTGAGTCCTTCTAAGTCCTCCTCCGCATCCACAGCCACGCTTTCCCGTTCACTCAAATGAATCACTAACTGGTTAAACTGACTTTCTAAGTCATGCTGAATTTCCGGGGGAAGCACATTCCAGGTAATTTTCCCATGACAGGAAGAATGGCCCAAATCCACACCCTCCTTAGCCCGGGTGGAACGGCGATCGCGTCCTTCCTCAAACACGCTTTTGAGTACCCGCAAAATCTGTAAATCGCAATAGCGAGACAGAGGGGAAGTGCAATGGGTATAACAGGGAAGGGCCAAACCAAAATGAAGTTTAGCAGTGGTGCTATAAACCGCAGGTTTGAGAGTTTCCTCTAATAAATAACTCAAAACCCTTTCCGCCCGACTATTTGCCAATTCCTCCGTAAATTGTTGGAAGGTACTGGGTTCTACTTCTTCATCCTCATCCAAAAATAATTCCGTCCCCAAATGGGTTGCTAATTTCGCTAACTCCGAGACATCAGACGCTTCTGGAGGTGGTTGGACGCGGTAAATCGCCGGAACACCCAAAGTATGTAAATGACTCCCGACAATTTGATTCGCCAAAACCACCAATTCAGAAACCATCGCCCGGGCGGGAGATAAAGATGAGAGAACAATTGGCCCAAGTTCCCCTTCATCATTAAAATGACAATGACTATCGGGTAAATTTAGTTCAAAACTTCCCCGTTCTAAGCGAATTTGGCGTACCGCCCGACTTAGTTCCAAGAAATTTTCTAGGACATTCGCAAAAGGCGAGGGTTCACCATCGAGAATGGTCTGGGTTTGTTCAAAGCCGAGTTGATGATCAACCCGGATCACACTGGGTTGGATCTCGTATTCCGTTACCCGTCCCGCCATATCGAGGGTGATCATAATTGAGATGGCCAATCGTTCCTCGTCGGGAACTAAAGCCAAGCGATCACCAGAAATGGTTTCGGGATAAATCGGAATTAATTTATCCGCTAAATGAATCGCCGTTCCCCGTTTGCGGGCTTCTCGGTCAAGATCACTATCGGGAAGAATATAATGGGCAGCATCAGCTAAATGAATCCCTAATTGCCAATGATCGGATTTTGTTTGTTCAATACTAAAGGCATGATCGATACAGGGTGGATGGTTCGGTCGTTCTGAATCCTTGAAAACCGAAAATTCAGGATTGCCTAAATCCGGTTGAAAACTAATCGTTAAAACATTGCGAATATCAACCCGATTTTTTAAGTCACTTTTTTTCGGGTTACGGTCAATCGCCTCCGCTTCCCGTAGGACTCCGGCGGGCCATTTGCGGGGTAAATCGTGTTTACAACAAACAATATCCAAATCATCGGCATCTTCGGCATCGGAACCGAGAATTTGGACAACGTGACCTAGGGGACGATGAACACCAATGGGATAACGCAGGACTTCTACATGAACCAAATGATCCACAGCCCCGGACAGTTCCGACGGATCATTAATTAGGTCTAATTCAAATAACAACCGATCATCTAAAGGAACCGCCCGATATCCGGTTTTGGATTGTTTAATTCTGGCTAAAACCGAAGGATTCGCCCGTTCTAAAATCACATAAACTTCCCCTTCGGGAGAACGGCGACGACTGCCTTCTTTAATGATTCTAACCAGAACCCGATCGCCATTCCAAGCGGTACTTAGATGACTTTCGCGAATATAAACATCTTCGGCTCCTTCAGCATCTTGAATGGCAAAACAGAAGCCTTTACTGGAACATCGGAGTTTGGCTTCGACAATTCCTTCTTCGGGAACCCGACGATAGCGACCTTTATCTTTTTCCAGAATTCCAATTCTTTCCAAAGCATCCAAAGCAATCTGAAACTTTCGGAGACTTTCCTCGTCGGGGGCGAGTTTTTTCTCTAAAGCCTTGGGGGTGACTAATTTATCATCGGAAAAATAGGCTAATAGTGTAGCGATTGAAAATTCCATGTAGCGATTAATCCTCTTTTTGTCAGAATCAGGTTTTGGGTGTTAGGGATAGGATATTGGGTGTTAAACGGGTGAAGATTGAGCAAAGAAGTGATTTGGTGCTTTCCACACATCGGACACCCAACACCCAATCCCCAAAACCCCATCTTTAAAACACCTGGGGGGGAACTTCTCACGGGCTGATTGTACCAACCCCATAGGGACAGTGTTACAATCAAGGATGCACAAAAGCCGTCCGTTAGATATAGAGGCTACAGGCTAAACAGAGGAGACCCTAGTATCTATTCCCTTGGGCAATGCTAACTTCGAGCTTATGAAATAGCACCTAATGTTGATTCCCTTGGTGCTTGTGAGATAGGGTATAGAATTTGTGACGTTTAGCTTTGTGAATGACTAATCTTTAAGTATATCGTAGTTTGTTTAGGAATTATTTATTATGTTGGCTCAATTGCGATCGCGTTATCCGACGGCAAGTTTAATTTCTGAGTTACTCACCATTTACCTAGGAAAATATGTGGTACGGGCGGTGGTTGAAATCGACGGGGCGATCCTAACCACGGGATTAGCCGCCGCCGATACCGTTGAGTTAGCAGAGGATCAAGCCAAAAAACGGGCGATTCAATCCCTAGATATTGATACCACCCGACCCCAATCTTCTACCCCCAGGGAACCTTTAAAACCGACACCCATGGAACTCAAACCGGAAGTTGCGACGCCTGTTTCAGTTCCCGCAGCCTCTCCTAACCTTGAGAGTCCACCCCCCCTCGCTCCATCTTCTATCCCCGATCAAGATTCTGAGGGAATTCCCTCCGCGTCTCTCACCTCCGATGATTGGTTATCAGCCACCTATATTCAGCCCAAAACCGACAAGACCCCGGACAAGGATACGGAGAGCAAATCGTCCTCTGCTAAGGGTTCTAAAGGACGTAGTGCTTCCTTACCTCCGGTTCCTGCAAGTCCCGAAGTTATCCCCACCTATCCCGATGAACCCGAATTTAGCCAAGCCTCGGCGGGTTCTGGTCGTTCTTTCGAAACAACGGATTTTTCCTCGGATATTGCTAAAACGGATATTGAATTAAAGCGGCTACAATGGACGCAGGAACAAGGTCGCGCCCATTTACTCAAAACCTATGGGAAACGGTCTCGCCAGCATTTAACTGATAATGAATTATTGGATTTTCTGCACTATTTAGAGTCCATTTCCATACCGACCGAATCCCCCTAAAATCGGTTTTAGTCTCCCGTAATATGTACGACTAATTCCCGTGTTTGACGATGACGTCGATGTTCCCAGAGATAGATTCCTTGCCAGGTTCCTAATAGTAACCGTCCTTGGGAAATCGGAATTTCTTCAGAAGTATTGGTCAGAACAGTGCGAATATGGGCGGGCATATCATCGGCTCCTTCGGCATCATGAATATAATAATTGCCTTCGGGAACCAACTTAGATAAAAAGTTCTCTAAATCCCTCAAAACATCAGGATCAGCGTTTTCTTGGATAATTAAACTGGCGGAAGTATGACGTAAAAATAGATGGCAAATTCCGATTTTTATCCCAGAATTATTAACCACTTCCTGTACATAAGCCGTAATTGTAGAAAAGGATTTTCCACTGGTTTGTATTTCTAAAATTTCTTGATAATGCGCCATAATTTTACCCGTAGTAAGCCCTTCAGGGCTTAATTATCCTTAAATAGTAAAGTTAACCCATAAGATAGTCAATCACCCCTTGAGCGATCGCTTCATTCCCATTTTTATCTAAGGTTTCAGATAAACGGGGTTTAATTAAAGGTTGGTGTAGAAAATTCCAATCCTGTTCAAAAAATTCCGTCGCCGGAATAATCTGATGTGTCCCATAATTTTCTAACCATTCTAATAAAACTGGAGCTTCTGCAAATCCCTCTCGGGTTAAAGAAACAACCGGAATATCTAACCGTAATGCCTCCGCAAAGGTACTATAACCGGGTTTAGAAATTACCTGCCTACATAGGGGCATTAAATCCACCGGACGCAGATGGAATAGATGGGAATTGTGATCGGGTAATTTCAGAGAATTACTGACTTGAATTAAATTCGGAAAGGGGGGTAAATGTTGATCAAAGGTAATAAAGGTATAATCCGATAACCGTTCAATATTATGATAGGGAATTGCCGATAATCCCAAACCACCAAAAGTTAATAATATGGTTTTTTCCGGTGGGGTTTTAATCCCTAATGTTTTTCTCAGATAGTCTAAATCAAACCGAGGATTTCCCCCGGTTAAACCCACATCAATTTGATGGGGAAAAGCTGTCATCGGTTCATGGAGAGGAAACCGAAATAGGCGATCGCATTGACTAAAACAACCGGAAATCCAATCTGCTAACTCCATAAAATCTTCCCCCCAATCTCGATAGATAAAATCCCAACCAAAATTACCCATCATCCAACAGGGAACCCCCGCAGCCTTAGCAATTTCCGTAGCCAGGGGAGAAATATCAGCTAAAATTAAATCAACTTTATTTTGTTTAATAAAATTCACTTCCCCGGCAATAATCGCCCGTTGCTGTTGACGGATTTGTTGCCATTGTTCCCGGGTTGCTGCTGTATCCATGGTCAAACTATCGGACTGTACCACCCCCACATCAAAACCGCGAGGACGGATAATAAAATCTCCCTCCAAATAAGATTCTAATAACCATCGAGGGGCTGTTGTGACGAGAATTAATAAAACATCAGGACAACGCCTTTGGATTTCATTGGCAACCGCAGAGGTTCTAACCGCATGACCAAATCCATGATTGGTAATTGCTAAATATACAGTAGGTCTTGACATTGTAAAAAAAATTTAGTTTAGATTAGATTAACAGAAATTCAATTTTGGTGATTTGATCAAATAATCATACTTAAGATAGATAAAAATTAAGCCAATTTTACCTACACTCAATAAAATTAGAAACTAAAAATCCATGAAAGTATTGCTGATCTATCCTCAATTTCCTCAATCTTTCTGGTCTTACGATCGCTTCATGGAAATTGCTGGTCTCAAAGCAGTAATTCCACCGTTAGGTATTATTACAGTTGCAGCCATGTTACCGCAAGACTGGGAGATGAGATTTCGCGATCGCAATGTCGCCTGTGAAACCCAAGCCGACTGGGACTGGTGCGATCTGGTGATTCTTTCCGCCATGCTAGTGCAGAAACCCGACTTTGAAGCCTTAATTCAAAAAGCGGTGCGCCTGGGTAAAACCGTAGCCGTGGGTGGCCCCTATCCCACATCCGTCCCCCAAGACGCCCTCGACGCTGGGGCTGATTTCCTGATTCTTGATGAAGGGGAAATGACTATTCCCCTATTCCTAGAAGCCCTGAGTCAAGGTCAAACCCAGGGGATCTTTCGCTCCACTGAAAAGCCCGATGTTAGCCAAAGTCCGATCCCGCGTTTTGACCTGCTTCAGAGGGATAGCTATTTTATGATGGCGATGCAGTTTTCCCGGGGCTGTCCCTTCAACTGCGAATTTTGTGACATTATTTCCCTGTATGGCCGCAAACCCCGCACCAAAGAGCCGTCTCAAGCCCTAGGGGAGTTACAAACCCTCTATGATCTGGGGTGGCGCGGTTCTCTGTTTATTGTCGATGACAACTTTATTGGTAATCAGAAGAATGTTAAATCCTTTCTGCGGGAATTGATTCCCTGGATGGAGCAACATAACCATCCCTTCACTTTTATTACCGAAGCCTCGGTCAATTTAGCCGAAGATGATGAACTCTTACAATTGATGGGGAAAGCGGGTTTTTATGCGGTTTTCCTGGGAATTGAAACCCCCGACCAAGATAGCCTGAAATTCACCCGCAAACAGCAAAATACCCGTAGTCCCTTATCCGAAGCCTGTCGTAAAATTAACCAGGCGGGGCTACTGATTTATGCCGGGTTTATCCTGGGTTTTGATGGAGAGAAGGCGGGCGCGGGCGATCGGATACAAGCCTTTATTGAAGAAACCAGTATTCCGCAACCGATGCTTGGTATCCTTCAGGCTCTCCCCAATACGGCGCTTTGGGATCGGCTGAAACAAGAAAAACGCTTAATGGCGGGAAACGGCCATCCCACTGGCGACCAAAATACCCTGATGAATTTCATCCCGACTCGCCCCATGGCCGATATCGCCCAGGAGTATATCGAAGGGTTTTGGACGTTATACGAGCCAGAGAATTATCTGCGTCGCTGTTTGCAACAATGTCTGAAAATTAACTGCTCCACAACTAAAAAACAAACCATGCAGTTTCCCCTGGGTAAAGGGTTAAGATTAGTAGCCCAGGTGATCTGGCATCAGGGGATACGGCGGCCTGAGATTAGAGGACAGTTTTGGAGTCAGCTTTGGATCATCCTCCAGAAAAAACCCCAACTGCTGAATCTGTATCTGGGGCTATGTGCGGCTGGGGAACATTTCTGGGAATATCGGGCCTTGGCTAGAGAAAGGATTGAGCAACAGATGAATCTTCACCCCTTAGCAACCCCTGAAGTTGAGATTCTCACCCCCTTACCCCTATCGGTCTAAAAGTATTCAGGACTTACGGAAATTTGGGGATTTAAGCCCATAAGTAGGGGTAATTCATGAATTACTCCTATTTTCTATAGAGGTGATGCGTAAGTCCTGAATAATTCAGAAATTGAATATAGTATTAATTTAGGAAATGTACCGAATCATTAAAAAAGGATGGGAGTGTGGAAACTCAGTGTCTTCAGACCTGAGAGGAAACACGACCCAGGGGAATTTATTCCCCTAGAAATATTTAGTAATGCTATCATAAAGAAACCAACATGGCCGTAATAGTCGAGTCAATGACTAAAGCAAGTAAAACAATCGGAGTACAGCAAATCTTGTTGTCTCCCGACCTAGAAACCTGTGCGTTACTAGAATACCTTTGTCAACAATCCGGTAAATTGTACAACACGGGAATTTATTTTGCCCGTCAAACATTGTTTAAGACAGGTAAGTTATTAACAGGAAAGTTTGATTTAGCTTTTGAACCATCGGTATCAAAATCTTTATTAGCACAATCAATGCCATCAACACCGATGCAACAAACCTTAATGTCGGTGACAGAAGCATTCAAATCTTTCAAAAACTTGAGAGATTCACACAAGAAAGGTCAGCTACATTTTAGACCTAAACCTCCCGGTTATCTCCAGGGTTCTAAACTATTTAAAGTTGCTTATCCTAATTCTGGAGGTCAAAGACCAACATTAATTAATGGTCAACTTAGATTCGCTCTGGGATTAACAGTTAAAAGATGGTTTGGAATATCAGAATTTTTCTTACCTATGCCATCAAATCTTGACTATTCCAAAGTTAAAGAGTTCACGATTCTACCTAAAAATGGTGTTTTTTATCTGGAAATGTCCTACGAAGTAGAGAAACAAAACCATGAGTTAGATATTAACCAAAATATGGCATTGGAACTTTAGTGATTGGTTGGAATGAAGGGTTTAAAGTTGATGCAAATTTAGGGAATTTGAATAATCAAAAGTTTGTTCAAATGCCTTTGGGTAAATTAAAATCCCGTGTAAAACAACTTTGTGATTTACACGAGATTAGGTTTATTGAAACCGAGGAAGCCTACACTTCAAAAGCTAGTTTCTTAGATGGAGACTCCCTACCCAAATACGGTGAAAAACCGATGGGGTGGAAAGCATCTGGGAATAGAATTAAGCGTGGTCTTTATCGGACATCTGATGGTTTTGTTGTTAATGCTGACTTAAATGGTGCAGCTAATATTTTAAAAAAAGTATCGGGAAGATTAGGTTTGTCGCTTAATCAACTCAGTAGACGATATGCGGCAGTCGTAGCGAGAATTAGATTAAACTAATTCTGTCCGCAGAATCGAGCGTGTCTTCAGACCTGAGAGTGTCAATAAAAAAGTAGGGTGCAGACGTTTTATGCTAAGTATTGAGGGAGTCAGCACCCCGCACTGAAGTGACGGGGCTTCGTGCCTCTAACTTCAGTTAGTTGACCAGCCTAAGTCTTAACTGACTACGTTTTTTGAGTCATGACACCCTGTTGGATGCGATAGCGAAGCGTGGCGTCAGCCATAGCTAGTCCCTGGCTCTGTCGTTAGTAGTTAAACAGTTTTACGAGGGGTAAGACATTGCTACTAGCCTAACAAGCTCTTAAAACATTGGCGAAGCTAACTTTACCCTAGAAATAGGAGTTAGGAGGGTAACCATACCCTCCTCCCTGAAAAGGGAAAAATATAAAGCCGTCCTAGAAGGCCTGCCCTGAGCTTGTCGAATGGGACGGGGTTTCTACCCATTTTTCTGATGAAATCTTGGGGACTATTCTTAGCCGTCGGGCTTGGTATAAACCAGGTCTAACAGCAAAATTCTCCCGTGCTTAACAAAAGTGTGTGTAAGTTTTGTGTTGTAACTGAGAAACTGAAGTTGTGACCAGTGATCAAGGGCAAATTGAATGAAATTCTGGACAAAAAGCCTGATGTCCAGGCTTGTGATCTATTTTTTACTACTATCTATGGTCACTGTCCTTGGTGTGGCGGCGGTCGCATTTCAAAGTGCTAAAACCTCCATGCAGCAACTCATTTTTGAGCAATTGGAAGTCACGGCTACCCTCAAGGAAAAATCTTTAAATTTATGGGTGGAAAACCAAAAAAATGCGACTTTTTCCTTAGCACAGTTACCTGATATTAAAACAGCTACCAAAATTTTAGTAACTGATGATCCCAGTTCCCAACTCTGGCAGGATGCTCATACTCAAATCCGGCAATATATGGCTTCGGTATTAGCTACCAAACCGGACTTTCAGGAAGTTCAGATTTTGAGGGCAACTGGGGGACAAATTGTTTTTTCTACTAATCCCAAATCCGAAGGTCAATATCGGGATCAAGAAAAATATTTTCAATCTGGTATTTACAAGACTTTTGTTCAAAATCTTTATATTTCATCTATTACAAATAAACTAAATTTAACGATCTCGACACCAATTAAGGGATCTAATCAGGATGTATTTGGGGTGTTGGTAGTACACCTGAATATGAAAAAAATGGAAGAAATTGTTTTTGATAAAACAGGTTTAAAAACCACGGGAGAAACCTATTTATTTGATCGATCTCAGATATTTTTTACCGCCGAACAATTTGGTCGGTATGAATTTGCAAAAAAAGTTAATAGTCCAGGTATTCAAGATGCTTTATCGGGAAAAAATGGCTATAAAACTTATATTAATCATGCCGGGATTCCGGTGATTGCAGCCTATCGTTGGCTGGATAGACAGGAATTAGCGTTATTAGTAGAAATGCACCAATCTGAAGCAAATGAACCCGCCGAAAGATTAGCTTGGATTATTTTATGGGTGGGATTAACTTCGGCGGTTATTTTAGCAATTGGAGTTTATATTTTAGCACTACAAATTACTCGCCCAATTATCAATATTACTGAAATAGCAACTCAAGTCTCCGATGGAGATTTGACGTTAGTGGCTCCAGTGGTTACTGATGATGAAGTCGGACAATTGGCTATTTCTTTTAACCAAATGACCCGCCAACTACGCCGTCTCTATCAGGGTTTAGAAGAAAAACTTTTTCTCCTTGAGAAAAAAGAAATTGAATTAAAACAGAGTTTAAATCAACTCAAAGCCGAGAAAAAAATTAGTGAGGTTCAGAAAAATCAATTAACTCAAGCCTATCAAGAAATTAGTCTGCTTAACGAAAGGCTGAAAACTGAAAATTTGGATTTGATGTCAGAATTAAAGGTTCAAAATCAACACCTCTATCAATTTTTAGAGGCGATTCCTTTAGGTGTTGTGGTTATGGATGCCCTGGGAAAGTTATATTATAGTAATAAAGTGGCTCAAGAGTTATTGGGAGTTGAGGTTTTATTTTCTAATCCCCCGTTACAATTGAACGTTTATTCAAATTCATCATCAGCCACAAAAACACCTTATATTTTAGATAATTTACCCATTTTTAAAGCCCTGCGTGATGGCGTTTGCTGCATTGATACCTTAGAAATCATATCCTTAGATCAGACTATACCTTTGCAAATGTGGGGAACTCCAATTTTTGATGAATTTGGTCAAGTGACCTATGCCATTGGTGTGTTTCAAGATGTTAGTGAACGCCGAAAAGCCGAGGAAGAACGCCAACAGTTTATTGAGGAGATGTTTGAGGTTAATTGTAATTTAGAATTGGCTTTAGATCAAGAAGAACAATTAACCGATGCGGCGGGAAGATTTGTTCCGAATCAGTTTTTATCGTTTTTAGGATATGAAAGTTTAGTGGATGTTAAATCCGGGGATGCGGTACAGAAACGAATGTCGATTTTATTCTCAGATATTCGGAGTTTTACCCAAATGTCGGAACGGATGACCCCCGAAGATAATTTTAAATTTATTAATGCTTATTTATCCCGCATGGAACCTGCTATTACTGAAAATCGAGGCTTTATTGATAAGTATATTGGCGATGCAATTATGGCACTCTTTGGCGGGAGTGCTGATGATGCGGTGAAAGCGGGAATTTCTATGTTACAAAGATTATCAGAATATAACCTGACTCGTCAACGTCCTGATCGCCCTCCGATTAGCATTGGGATCGGAATTAATACCGGGGATTTAATGTTAGGGATCGTGGGTGGACAACATAGAATGGATAGTACCGTGATTAGTGATGCGGTTAATTTAGGATCTCGCTTAGAGGAATTAAGTAAACAGTATGGAATTCCTTTATTAATTAGTGAACATACATTTTTATCCCTTGAAGATCCTAATAGTTATTCCTTCCGAGTGATTGATAAAGTTAGGGTAAAAGGGAAATCAAAAATGGTCTCGGTTTTTGAAGTTTTTGATGCCGATCCGCCCTTACTTTATCAAAAAAAAGTAGAAACAAAAACCTTGTTTGAGCAAGCCTTAACCCTATATCATCTGGAAGCATTTTTTGAATCGGCTCAGTGCTTTGAAGCCTGTCTACAAGAAAATCCCTCGGATCAAGTCGCTCAAATTTACTTACAGCGTGTGATTCAATCCTTATCAATGTAATTAAAAAGAGTCCTAATTAATTTTTATTGAATGAGTAAATTTTTTTACCCTGACATGATAAAATGAGCTAACGGAGTTTTTTGGATCAGCCGATAATGGGTCAGTTAACAAAAGGATTTATGACACAAATTTTTGGCGACTTTGTTGAAGTTCCTCCAACCAGCAACGAATTTCTTGTCATTGGTTTCTCTCCGAGTTCCATTCCCATGAAACACCGTTGGCGCAATAATGGATTATCCGCTAATTTTATGGCTGATTATGTCACCACCTTTTTTCCTGAAAATCAAGATGATCCCACGACGGTAAATCTACAAAAAGAAAACCTATCCCTGATTACTATTAATCTCCAAGAATTAGAGTTTTTAAATAGTTCTGGTATTAATATGCTGTCTAAATTTGTAATTGAAGTTCGCAATAAAAAAGAGACTAAGATTAAAAGTTTTAGCCTCAAAAAAAATTTCCTGGCAAGGAAAATCTCTCAAAAATCTAACAAAACTCATGCCCTCTTTAGAACTAAACATTGAATAGAATTTTATCCCCATTTAGACTTTGATTTTAAATCTAAACTGGATATTTATAGATTATATAAACATTATAAAGATGTAGTATCCTATCCCCAGGAGATTTATTTTTTTTAATAAAATGAATTTTTGAATTAATATTAAATCAATAATGTTATAAATCTAATTTCATCCTTTATGGTAAGTATAAGTTAATGAAAAATGAGCATCTTTCTGAAAAACAACTGTTAGACTATATCAGCCGACTTCGCCAAGATATAGAAACTCTTAAACAAGAAAAAGCTGATCTGGAAATTCTATTAGAAGTTATCATTGATCACGGAGATTTAGTCGAAACTCAGTTACGCGAATCCCAGAAAAAACTCAAAGCCGAAATCGAACAACACTATTTAGCCCAACTCAAACTCGAAGCATCTCAAGAACATTTACAATCCTTAGTCACTTTATTAAGTCAGGAAAAAAATGACTTAGAGTTAATCCTAGAAACAACCATCGAACATAGTAATATTGTCGAAGAATCCTTACATTATGATAGTATTCATGATCCCCTAACCGGGTTATTTAATCGGAGATATTTAGATCTCGTATTACCCCAGGTATTCAAATCAGCCCAAAAAATACAAGAGTGTTTAAGTATTTTAATTGCGGATATTGATCATTTTAAGCAATTTAACGATAATTTCGGTCATAAAGCTGGAGATATTGTTTTAAAATTAGTCTCTCAAGCGGTACAAGGAGTGATGCGAACTTCTGATCTGGCTTATCGTTATGGGGGAGAAGAATTAGTCTTTATTTTACCCAATACAAATGTTGAAGTTGCTGAAATTATTGCGGAAGAAATTCGTCAAAAGATTAAAAACTTACAGTATGAGTATTCCTATGATTTTTTAATAGGAGTAACTATATCAATTGGGGTCGCGGGGTTTCCTGAACATACCCAATCCTGTGATAATTTATTACAATTTGCAGACCAGGCATTATATCAAGCTAAAGCCCAGGGACGCGATCAGGTTGTTGTTATTAATCCTAATATGAATCAGCAATTTTAAATTGATATTTTCAGTAAATTTTTAACCACTTGCTAAGAATTAGAGTGGTAATTATTTTTGCTCATTTCATTTTTTTTGTGTTATAATAAAGTCAAAGATTTAAGCGTTAAATCAAATTTTGATTTAATCTTAACTTACTGATCCTTTTCTTGCTAATTTTGACATCAAAACTATGAAAATTAATGCTCGGTTTTTATTACCCATCCTAGGTCTTCCTATTACCTTGATTTTGGGAGCTTGTACAATGCTTCAATCCCATTCTAAACCCATGACTTCAGAAACAGCAACTCCCGTTAGTTCGGAAACAGTTCTAGCCCAAAATAACGGCATGATGCCAGGAAATCATAGCATGATGATGGATTTGGGGCCGGCTGATGCTGAGTATGATTTACGCTTTATTGATGGGATGATTCCCCACCATCAAGGGGCGATTAAAATGGCTGAACAGGTGCTTCAAAAATCTAATAATCCTGAACTTAAAAAATTAGCAGAAGAAATTATTAAAGCCCAGAAAAAAGAAATTGCTCAGATGCAGGAATGGCGGAAAACATGGTATCCCCAAGCGAAAGATGCCATCATGTATCATGCCGCTATGGGTCATAGTATGTCCATGTCTAAGGAACAGATGGAATCAATGATGATGATGGTTGATTTAGGCGCTGCTGATGGCGGTTTTGATCAACGATTTGTTCAGGCGATGATTCCTCACCATGAAGGGGCATTAATTATGGCAAAAGATGCTCAATCGAAGTCAAAACGACCTGAAATTCAGCAACTTTCCCAAGCTATTTTAGTTTCCCAAGCAGCAGAAATTAAGCTGATGAAACAATGGTTAAAACCTGGATCTAATTAATGTATTATCCCTGTTCCCTTTTGCCCAGGAATAATGAATGTAAAGAGTTAATAAAAATTAATTAAAAAAAGGGGTAAATCCGTTAAAATAGCTGTAGAAAAATCTGGGGGAAGTTAGACAAAATGAAAACCAATCAATTAACAGCTAGATTGATTACACTTTTTGTTTTCAGCCACCTAACCTTTCCAGCAGGGGCTCAAATTCCTGTTTTTCCCTCCAATGTTATTGCTCAACCCGTTCCACCTCCGGTGCTGACTAACCCTAATTTTAGACCATCAAATCCAGCACCCGCGCTATTTGTTCCTCCGATTCCTATGAATAAATACCCGGATTTAGTTCCCAACCTTTCTATTCCAATTCCGGGGAATATGAATCCGATGACCCATCCAAATATTGAAACCTTATTATTAAGTTTAGATGCCGGATTACGCAGTCTACTGCGTTAAGAAAAGCACAAATTAAACTTTTAAAAGGAGAGATAAAATTGGAAAATGGTTATTTACAATTAGACGATAAACAAGCCATTCCTCTACCTCCAGAATTGCAAAATTTACCCTCTAAAAGTCTGACTCACCCCTATTATTGGTCGGGTTTTACCTTAATTGGTAGTCCTTGGTAAATCGAGATATAATATTTAATATCCATATTGACCTTAGACGCTTTAAAATTAATAACCAATCAATTACCCACAAATAATTATGAGCCAAGATAAAACCCCATCACCGACCCTTAGTGAAGAATCAACGACTCGGACACCGCCTTGGGGTCAGGTTAGCCTACTAGAAGAAGGCGAGCGCTATCGGATTAATCGAATTGTGGTAAATCCGGGTTATCATATCAGTACCCAAATGCACTATCATCGCAGTGAACACTGGATTGTTGTGGCTGGAACCGCTAGGGTAATCTGTGGCGGACAAGAAACCTTATTACTTCCAAAACAGTCCACCTATGTTCCCATGAATACCCCCCACCGCCTAGAAAATCCTGGGGTAATTCCTTTGGTGATGATTGAAGTCCAAAATGGCGAATATTTAGGAGATGATGATATTACTCGTTTTCCCGAAGAAGATACCAAAAGCCAGACTAAAAAATAACTCGACAGAACGGACAAAATGAGAGACAATTGCCCTGAGTCAATCAATTTTCTTATTTACTAAAATACTCATGGATTTAAAGTCTCTCATTCGCAATATTCCCGATTTTCCTAAGCCTGGAATTTTATTTCGAGATATTACTACCCTGTTACAAAACCCCCAGGGACTTCGATATACAATTGATTCTTTAACAGAAAAATGTCGTCCTTTGTCTCCTGACTATATTCTGGGAATGGAGTCGAGGGGTTTTTTATTTGGAATGCCTTTAGCCTATCAATTAGAAGTAGGTTTTATTCCAATTCGTAAGCCCAAAAAATTACCCGCAGCCGTCTATCGGGCAGAATATGAATTGGAATATGGGACAGATTGTTTGGAGATGCACCAAGATGCCCTTTCATCGGGGGATAAAGTCTTAATTGTTGATGATTTAATTGCCACTGGAGGCACAGCCAAAGCCACCGCAGAATTAGTTAAACAAGCCGGGGCTACAATAGTAGGATTTTGTTTTGTGGTTGAACTTACCGGGTTAAAAGGACGGGAACAATTGCCCGATGTTCCGATAATTAGTCTATTACAATATGATTAATAGTTTAAGGTTTTTTAGGGTAAATTTATTAGTTATCAAGGGAAAAAATCAAGGTTATGGGTGAAACATTAGTCTATATTGGTAAGCGATTATTACAGGCGCTTTTAACTCTACTTTTAGCATCGGCTTTATGTTTTGCCATTACTCAACTTGCCCCCGGAGACTATTTAGATAACCTCTCAAATAATCCTCAAATTTCCCCCGAAACCTTAAAACAATTGCGAGAACAATTTCACCTAGATAAATCTCCCCTAGAACAATATTGGTATTGGTTAAGCCAAATTGTCACTAGGGGAAATTTTGGGTTTAGTTTTGCCAATCAACGTTCCGTTACTTCCTTGCTAATAGAACGAGTTCCTGCTACATTATTATTAGCATTTTCATCGTTAATTTTAACCTGGATAATCGGCATTCCATTAGGGATAATTGGGGCGGTAAATCAGAATCGTTTTACCGACCGATTTTTGCAAGTTATTAGTTACACCGGACAGGGTTTTCCCAGTTTCATCACCGCTTTATTATTATTATTTTTAGCTCAAAAAACCTCTCCCCTATTTCCCGTTGGCGGCATGACCAGTATTAATTTTCCCGATTTATCACCCCTGGGAAAAATAGCCGATATTGCTTGGCATAGTATTTTACCGACATTAGCATTAAGTATTACCAGTTTTGCCGGGTTACAAAGATTAATGCGAGGGCAACTTTTAGATGTTTTACGCCAAGATTATATTCAAACGGCGAGGGCGAAAGGACTCCCAGAAAATCGGGTGATTTATGTTCACGCCCTACGGAATGCCATTAACCCTTTAATCACATTATTAGGCTTTGAATTTGCCAGTTTATTAGGGGGAGCTTTTATCGCCGAAACCTTTTTTAACTGGCCAGGATTGGGTAAATTAATTTTACAAGCGGTACAACAACAGGATTTATATTTAGTTATGGCGAGTTTAATGATGGGGGCGGTTATGTTAATTATTGGGAATTTATTAGCGGATTTACTCTTAAAAGCCGTTGACCCTAGAATTAAATTAGAAGATTTACGTTGAAATTTTAGCGGTAAAATAGAGATAATAGGATCAAAATAAATTGGGTTAAACCTAGTTTGCAATTTTAAGGAGACGGTTTAAATGCTCTCTGAAGTTTATTATATTCTGCGCTCAAAAGCCGATGGACGTTATGTTACCTCCCATCCTGAACCCGATAGTCCATTGGCTTATTTATTATTATTTTCAGAAAATTTTGATGCTTTGAGTTATTTAAACAAACACGCTACGGATGTCAAAGATCGGTTTGCGGTAGAATCAGTTACGGGTTATCAAATTAAACCGATTTTACAGCGTTGGGGATTTACTGGTATTGCAATGGTTAAAGAGCCCCTTTTACCGCAGATTGAATTTATCCAAATTAAACAAAATTAACCGGGTAACAAAACAAAGTAAACTGATAGCGATCGCTATTTTCTCTTGGGTCAATAATATAATTAGTGATACATCAGTGGCGATCAATAACAATATAAATGGTCAACCCATCGAACCTAAAGAATCTGTGAATGGATTCAAGCAAGTCGTAGTACCTACAACACTATACGCATTTGGCAACAAACAGCGTCCTCGTCCACCCCGTAAAGGTAAGGACATTGCTGTTGAAAGCAATCAGGTTGAACCAACCCAGCCCCCAACAGGTGCATCAACTTTTGGGGATATTGAGTATGCAGCTTTGACGGGACACTATCATAGACTAGATAAAAATACTTTATTGCCTGAAGGTCTTGATGTAATCGCTGATGGCCGAGATGTTGGCGGTTCTCATTCGCCGACTCATCATACTATCTACCCTAATCGAAAAATGTTATTGACAGAATTTGTTGAGAAATTTCTGGGGAGTGGGTGGGTTTATATTGGGAAGAAAGAGCTAAAATAAATACAAAACCAAAAAGAAAAAATTATGTTAAGTCAACAACAAACTGCTCAAAATCTTGATTTATGGCAATCCGTTGTCACTAAAGAATTGGGTTATATTCAGAGTCGTCAAGTATTTCTGAACAGTTGTACAGACAGAGTAGCAATGCTGCAAAAAGGATTACAAAACCCTAGAGAAAGAGGAACTGCATTGCGATTGCTCTTTTACCTCACTGTACCAGAATGTCAGCTTTTATTCAATGATTTAGTGGCTTTAGCTACTGTCTCTCATTCGGATATTGAACTCTGCCGGGAAGCCATTCTTTCTCTACCGAAAACTTGGTTGTTGGACAATATTGAAAACAGTGCTGAAGAATTGTTAGCTGATGGTACGGATGAAGAGTATAGACGGTTGTTAGAACTGTATATTAATATTGACGATCACCTCACTGAAAAGCTTGTTAAACGAGCATTGCAGCATGAGGATGAAGATATTAGGGAAGCGGGAGAGGATTTCCAAAACTATCTAAAAAATGTAATTCGTATTCCTCAAGAATTGGTAGAGCTTACGTCGAGAGTTTGGGTAAAATAGCAGTAGAAATTGACACTTTTCAAGGACAAATACATCTAATACTATAGTTACAATTTAACAGTCAATGGTGATGGGATTGACTGATTTTTAAACTTAAGAAAATAACCGGAATTATCCCCACTAAAACAATCGCTAATGCGGGGGCAGCGGCTTCAGCTAATCGTTCATCGGAAGCTAAATTATAAACCCGAACTGCCAAGGTATCAAAATTAAATGGACGAATCACTAAGGTAGCTGATAACTCCTTCATGACATCAACAAAAGTTAACATTCCGGCTGTTAATAACCCACTCCACATAATCGGGGTATGCACCTTAATTAAAGTGCTAGTCGCCCCGTATCCTAAACTACGGGCAGCTTCATCTAAATTAGGTTTAATTTTACTTAAACTCGATTCTACTGTCCCGAAAGAAACTGCTAAAAATCGAACTAAATAGGCATAAATTAAAGCGATAATTGTGCCACTCAATAACAATCCTGTAGAAATACCAAAGGTAGACCGCATTACCCCATCAATTGCATTATCTAATCTACCAATAGGAATTAAAATACCCACCGCAATTACCGAACCTGGAATCGCATATCCCATAGCAGCAATACGGGTGGATAATCGCATCAGGGAATTAGCATTTAACCGAACACCATAGGCCATAATTAAGGCGATCAGAACCGCTAAAATTCCGCTAATAGTCGCTAAAGTTAAACTGTGTAAGGCATAACTCCAAAACTCAGAATTAAAAAAAGTTCCTAAATTTTCTAAGGTCATTTTCAATAAAATAATACTAGGAATTAGAAACCCAAAAACAATCGGGAATAAACAGATAAAAAAAGCTAATCCTGCCCGAAATCCCGTGAGTTTAAATTGATTTAAAGATTGAAAGCGATTTCCCGTTTGGTAATATTGGGCTTGACGACGTGACCAAAGTTCGAGTAAAATTAATCCTAAAATAAATAACATTAAAACCGCCGCTAATTGGGAAGCCGCCACCCGTTCTCCCATTCCGAACCAAGTTCGATAGATTCCGGTTGTAAAAGTATCAACTCCGAAATATTGAACGGTTCCAAAATCGTTTAATGTTTCCATTAATGCTAAAGCTAATCCGGCAATAATAGAGGGACGGGCTAGGGGTAAAGCTACGGTAAAAAAACTTTGCCAAGGGTTACAACCGAGGGAACGACTTGCTTCTAAGGTGCAGGTTGATTGTTCTAAAAACGCAACTCTAGTTAATAAATAAACGTAGGGATATAAAGTTAAAGATAATAAAAAAATTGCCCCCCAAATCGAACGAATATCAGGAAACCAATAGTCATCAATTCCACTCCATCCAAAAGTGTTTCTTAGGAGGGTTTGTACCGGGCCATAAAATTCCAACCATTCAGTGTACACATAGGCGAGAATATAACTAGGGGCGGCTAGGGGGATTAACAACCCCCATTCAAATAAACGGCTACCCGGAAACCTACACAGGGTCACTAACCAAGCACTACTCACCCCCAGCAGCAACACAAGACTACCAACGCCAAAGATTAGCAATAAGGAATTAAGGATATAACCGGGGAGAACCGTTGAGCCTAAATGGTTCCAGACCTCGCTAGAATTAACAAAAATACTACTTAATACAAATAATACCGGAGTCGCAATCAAAACAGCGATCGCTACCACAAAAACAGTCCAAACGTCCAGCTTAAAGCTACGCAGGGCTTTGCTCAAGGACTCCCAGGACAATAATGACACAACCAAACACTCCTAAAAATTTAATTAAGTCTTAGTGAGAATATATCCTAAAAAGGGAGTATAATTGGAATGAAGTTTCAGCAATATTAGTTTCAACAGTACCGTTGAACCCTAAGATCAAATTAATGCCTGTAAAGATGACTCAATCTGTAATTCTGCATTTAGAGGACGTCGGTAAACAGTTTCCTCAAAACCAGACCCCAGCCGTTCAAGCCGTTAACCTAGACTTACATGAAGGGGATATCCTCGGACTATTAGGCCCTTCTGGGTGTGGGAAAACCACGTTATTGCGAATGATTGCCGGATTTGAACAACCGGACACCGGAACAATTACCCTAGCGGGGCGGGAAGTCGCCGGCTTGGACTATTGGATACCGCCAGAACAACGAGATGTGGGAATGGTGTTTCAGGATTATGCCCTATTTCCCCATTTAACCGTTGCTAAAAATATTGCCTTTGGCTTGAAAAATAGTAAGAAAAAATCTAGTTTAGGGATTAACAGACGGGTAGCAGAAGTTTTAGAATTAGTGGGATTATCGGGTTATGAAAAACGCTATCCCCATGAAATATCGGGAGGACAACAACAACGGGTCGCCCTAGCCCGCGCCTTAGCTCCCCATCCAGCTTTAGTATTATTAGATGAACCTTTAAGTAATTTAGATGTACAGGTTCGGTTAAGATTGCGGCAGGAATTACGCGATATTTTAAAAGTAGCAGGAACCACCGCAATTTTTGTTACCCATGACCAAGAAGAAGCCCTAGCCATTTCTGATTGGTTGGCGGTGATGCGAGACGGACACCTAGAACAGTTTGGCACACCGGAAACGATTTATCGACAACCCGCCTCTCGGTTTGTGGCAGAATTTGTTACCCAAGCTAATTTTATTCCCGCCAAACGTCGAGGAGATTTTTGGGAAACGGAATTGGGTTGTTTTGCTATTAACCCCTATCTTGTAGATGCTGTTAACCCAGATTGGGATAAATTAGACCGGGTAGAATTAATGGTACGACAAGAGGATTTTATTCTTAAACCTGATGATAACGCCCCGGTTGTGATTCGCGATCGCCAATTTCTCGGACGAGAAAATCACTATAGTTTGCAGGTTCCATCCGGTCGGGAACTCATCGCCAGAACCAGTGCGACAACGGCTTTACCTGTGGGAATGCGGGTTAATGTTTCTGTCCTTGAAAATGCTTTGCGGGTGTTTCCTAGTCGGAAAAATTAGGGGTTAGTTGACGGATAAATTTGGCAACAATTTTAACAAATTCTGAGGTCGATTCGTAGGGTAAAACATTACGCCCTGGAATTATAGCAGATTGGCAATTTTTCCAGCCTTTTTCATAAAGTTGACAACGTTGTTCTGGGGTTTCTGAAAATCCACTGCGACTAATACTAGATGCAGTTGTCCCAAAAACCGCTAAGGTGGGAATCGAAATTTCTGCCATAATATCCATATAGTTTTGTCGCCAAAATCCAGCTAAAAAGGAATAAACGGCATAACGGCTTTGATCATTTTTGGCTCCTGTTTCTAATAAGTCTAACCAATTTTGATCGACATCTTCGGCTTTGGCAAAAAGTTGACGAATGGAGAAGGATTCGATAAATTGACGACGACGGGCATACAGCCAGAATAAATTGCCAATGGGAGAATCAAAGAATAGATTCCAGACGAGTTTTTGCTGTTTTTCTGAACTGGGTTCGTTCATGACTCGCCAAGCTGGGGGGCCGGATAATATTAATCCTTTAATTAAGTTAGAATTAGATTTGTTTTGGAGTTGAGTTAGGGCGATCGCAACGGGTAATAAAGCTCCTTGTACTATTATAATAACAGGTTTTTGAATAATATTCTGTAAAAAATAATGCAATTGTTCCGCCCAATCTTGGGGATAATAGGCAAATTTTGGAATATCAGAATTTCCACAACCGATTAAATCGGGATTATAAATGGCATGATTTAATCCATTTTCCCGCGATTCTTGACAAAATCTATACCAAAAATTTCCAGATAATCCCACTCCAATCGGATGAATTAATAATAATGAAATATCATTATCAATATTAGGATTAACGGTCGGATAATATTCATAATAACATTCATATCCCTGCCAATTATAGGATTTTGATTCAGGAGTAAATAGGGAAGATTGGGAATTAGCTTTCATAATATCGGTAAATAATTAATTGAATGAATTTTACAGATTACATTAACCTTTAAACAAACTATTAACGTAATCTGTAAAATTAGATAGTTTACTCGATGTCAACGGTTTGGGTTTCTTCGGTGATGATTTCGGGTTCAATTATTGATTCTGGTGTGGAATCTTCTATTGAGGGAAGTTCGGGAACTAGATTAATATTTTCTGACCGTTGGGGTTCGGTGACGGGTTCTGAAATGGAAACTTGATCAACAATTTCAGGTGAGGGTATCGGAGAATTAGATGTTATAGCAAGAGGCAATAGGGAATAGGCAATCTCGCTATAGGTAAATACTTACTGTGAGCAGTTTTTAGCTTTCAAGAATGTCCTAATAGATGCGGCAACTGCTATACCTGAACTGGATTTAAAAAAGGAAGATGAAAACGACTCAAAAACTCACCTAATTGTTTAATTAGGGACTCAGGGGAAATATCCGGCGTGGTTTTTTCTGCTGGAATTTCAGTTGCTACTGGTTCCAATGGAGTAGTTTCAGATTCTACTATTGATTCTATATTTTCCAATGGAGTAGTTTCAGATTCTACTATTGATTCTATATTTTCCAATGGAGTAGTTTCAGATTCTACTATTGATTCTATATTTTCCAATGGAGTAGTTTCAGATTCTACGATTAATTCTGCTTCTGGTGTCGTTTCCTCAAGAGGTTCGGGCGTGGGTTCGTCTACGGGAGTCGAAATAACTTCGGGTTCGGTCGGAGGAAGTTCTTCCGGTTCAGGAGTTTTAATTAAGTCTTGAGTGGAAAAATTAGGATTCAGGATTCCTTTAACTTCTGCAAAGGACAATTTTTCTTGAGTCAGTTGAGACAGGGTATTTTTGAAATTGGGATTATAGGTAATTACCCGGGCGGTTTTATTAAAAACATTATCAACGGGATTTCCCTGTTCATTCAGATATTCAATTTGTACCCAATTTTTACCCGGTTTTAAGCCTTTTAAATATAGAGGTTGCCATTTATCGGTGGTGAAACTTTCGCCATTAAGGGTAATCCGAATTTGCCAATCTACTATTTCATCCGTTGGATTGTCTTGAGCCACAATATGTAGAGGGGCGTTATTGAGGTGGAAGTCTAGTAAAATTGGTTCCGCCCCATATACCCCTTGGGGACGGTTATAGGTTAGTAAAGGTAAATTTTGATCGGGGTCATGATCAGGGGTTTTTGTGAAAACATGAAAGGTAGTTTGGGCAAAAGACCCTTCATTTTTGTAGCTTTCATCCCAGGGATAGGCTGCAAACACCCTGAGAGTATGGGTTCCGGGGCCTAAGTTGGGGAAGGTTATGGGGGTGGTGATATCGTAAATATCAATATTGGGCTGGTTATCGAGGATTACTTGTAAATGTGGCCCTAAACCGAATTTAGGATCTTGGAATAGTGGTAAACCCTGAACTTGGAGTTGCAGGTTAATTGTATCGTCTTCGATTAGTTGATCGGGTTTAGGATTGAGGATGGTAACTTGAGGCTGGTAAGCATCCAAGGATTGATGCAGTTTCTGGATTAGTTTTGGGGGAGAAACTTGGGAAATCGGTGGCGCGGATTTGGATATCGTCAGGGTTGGAGGAGTTTGGGGCGGAACTTCCGAGGAGGAATTTCCACATCCAGCCAGACTGACGATTATTAAGAGTGCTAACAGGGTTTTGAGTTGGGTTTTTACTCTTGTCCATATCTGAAGTATGGGATTTAGCACCTGATTTTTTTGAAAGAAGCCCAATCTAATTTTATCCATAAGTTTTTTATTGAAAATCATAAGCCCAGCCTTAATCTATCGGTTTTAGGGGGGTATTTAACCTCCCTGGGTTCGGTAGGGTGCCACTTGAGGAGTTCAGACCAATCCTAGCGCGGAATCGGGACATCAAGCACATAGAGATGAAAGTCCGGTGGAATTGATTTTGATTCCATCTGGAAATGGACAAGGTTTTCAACCTTCTAAGTTATTTTGATAAATTTTAAGTTTTGTAACATTTATTGAGAAAGATTTGACTTTTTGAAACCCTTATGGAAACTAAAATGATGATTTTGTAAAGAATGAGACGAAATTTTAATTATTGTTAACAAGTAGTTCCCCCCGGATTCAAAAAGATGATATATCATTTAAAGACAACAGCTACCCCAAACGGAAAGCCATTGCTATGCAAGGGTTTAAGTCTGGGTTAGTTGTGGAAATAAAATTTTAAAAGCCTTAAGGCAAACACAGGGGCGTCCTGTTGCCCCCGAACAAAGGTTGGTTTTAGTGCAGGTATAAACCTGAATAATTAGTCTCATAGAAATTTATCTATGGAACAAGTTAACGAAACACTAACTTTTGTTAAGGATTTTGAAAAAGGGGTATAACTTCTGTCAAAATCTGCAACGTTACTTATTTTTTGTCACAGGTCGAGGAGAGTCTAAATGACAATCAGTCCTCCAGAGCGTGAGGCAAAAGTAAAGGTTACGGTTGATAAAGATCCGGTTCCTACATCTTTTGAAAGATGGTCTAAACCTGGACACTTTCGCCGTGACCTCGCCAAAGGGCCAAATACCACCACTTGGATTTGGAACCTACACGCCGACGCTCACGACTTCGATAGTCATACCAGCGATTTAGAAGATATTTCGCGTAAAATCTTTAGCGCCCATTTTGGTCATTTAGCCGTGATTTTTATCTGGTTAAGTGGTGCCTACTTCCACGGCGCTAAATTTTCGAACTACGAAGCTTGGTTGGCTAACCCTACGGGGATTAAGCCTAGCGCTCAAGTTGTATGGCCAATTTTCGGCCAAGAAATTTTAAACGGTGATGTTGGTGGTGGCTTCCACGGGATTCAGATTACCTCTGGGTTATTCCAACTGTGGCGAGCTTCTGGTTTCACCAACACATACCAGCTTTATTGCACCGCCATTGGTGGGCTGGTAATGGCAGGTTTGATGCTGTTTGCTGGTTGGTTCCACTATCACAAACGCGCTCCCAAACTGGAATGGTTCCAGAATGTGGAGTCGATGATGAACCACCACTTAGCTGGCTTGTTGGGTCTAGGCTGTTTGTCTTGGGCAGGACACCAAATTCATGTGTCCTTACCCGTGAACAAATTGCTGGATGCAGGAGTGGCGGCGAAGGATATTCCTTTACCCCATGAATTCATCCTCAATCCCAACCTGATGGCAGAACTGTATCCCAGTTTTAAACAAGGTTTAACACCATTCTTTACCTTGAATTGGGGAGTCTATTCCGACTTCTTAACCTTCAAAGGTGGATTAAACCCCCAAACAGGCGGTCTGTGGTTATCCGATACTGCACACCATCACCTGGCACTGGCAGTCCTGTTCATCATTGCTGGCCATATGTACCGGACAAACTGGGGCATTGGTCACAGCATGAAGGAAATCTTAGTAGCCCATAAAGGCCCCTTCACTGGAGAAGGCCATAAAGGACTCTATGAAATCCTGACCACCTCTTGGCACGCTCAGTTGGCGATTAACCTCGCAATGATGGGTTCTTTGAGTATTATTGTGGCTCAACACATGTACGCAATGCCTCCCTATCCTTACATTGCGACGGATTACCCCACGCAGTTGTCCCTGTTCACGCATCATATGTGGATTGGTGGCTTCCTGATTGTGGGTGCGGGCGCTCACGCTTCCATTTTCATGGTGCGTGATTATGTTCCGGCCAACAATGTCAACAACTTGCTTGATCGGGTGCTTCGTCACCGCGACGCAATTATCTCCCACCTAAACTGGGTCTGTATCTTCCTGGGATTCCATAGCTTTGGGTTATATGTCCATAACGACACCATGCGTGCGTTTGGTCGTCCTCAAGATATGTTCTCGGATACAGGGATTCAACTCCAACCCGTATTTGCCCAATGGATACAAAACATTCACACTCTGGCCCCTGGTAGCACTGCTCCCCATGCCTTAGCCAGTGTTAGCCCCGTGTTTGGTGGCGGTGTCGTAGCCGTCGGTGGCAAAGTAGCAATGATGCCGATTGTGTTAGGTACGGCGGACTTCATGGTTCACCATATCCATGCCTTCACAATTCACGTCACGGTTTTAATTCTGCTGAAAGGCGTTTTATACGCCCGTAGCTCTCGCTTGGTTCCTGACAAGAGTGAATTGGGTTTCCGGTTCCCTTGCGATGGGCCAGGTCGGGGTGGTACTTGCCAAGTCTCTGGCTGGGATCACGTTTTCCTGGGTCTGTTCTGGATGTACAACTCCCTCTCCATCGTAATTTTCCACTTTAGCTGGAAGATGCAATCCGATGTCTGGGGAACAGTTGGTTCAGACGGCACCGTTTCTCACATCACCAGTGGCAACTTTGCCCAGAGTGCCATTACCATCAACGGATGGCTGCGTGATTTCCTGTGGGCGCAAGCTGCTCAGGTAATCAGTTCCTACGGATCAGCCCTCTCCGCCTACGGTCTGTTGTTCTTGGGTGCCCACTTCGTTTGGGCGTTCAGCTTAATGTTCCTGTTCAGTGGCCGTGGTTACTGGCAAGAACTGATTGAGTCCATTGTTTGGGCCCATAACAAGCTGAAATTAGCCCCAGCAATTCAACCTCGCGCTCTGAGTATTACTCAAGGTCGTGCGGTTGGTGTAGCTCACTACCTCTTAGGAGGCATTGCTACAACTTGGGCATTCTTCCTAGCCCGAATTATTTCAGTAGGATGAAAACTCTCTGCTCAGGGACTGGGAAAGGCTGAATCAGCTTTCTCCCTCCCCCTGAAGCGGAATCACAAAGAACACGATTTAGTTAGGACTTATGGCAACTAAATTCCCAAAATTTAGCCAGGACTTGGCCCAAGACCCGACAACACGTCGGATTTGGTACGGGATTGCCACAGCCCATGATTTCGAGACCCATGATGGCATAACAGAGGAAAATCTTTACCAAAAGATTTTTGCTTCCCACTTCGGTCACCTCGCTATCATTTTCCTCTGGACTTCAGGCAACCTGTTCCACGTGGCTTGGCAAGGTAATTTTGAACAATGGGTTAAAGATCCTTTAAATGTTCGCCCCATTGCTCACGCCATTTGGGATCCCCAATTTGGCCAACCTGCGGTAGAAGCTTTCACCCAAGCGGGTGCTTCTAACCCAGTTAACATCGCCTATTCTGGGGTGTACCACTGGTGGTATACCATCGGAATGCGCTCAAATGCTGACCTGTATCAAGGGTCTATCTTCCTGTTGCTTTTGGCTGCTACCTTCCTGTTCGCAGGTTGGTTACACCTACAACCGAAGTATCGTCCCAGTCTGTCTTGGTTCAAGAATGCTGAATCTCGTTTGAACCACCACTTGGCAGGTCTGTTCGGGGTTAGTTCCCTGGCTTGGACTGGTCACTTGGTTCACGTTGCCATTCCTGAATCTCGCGGACAACACGTGGGTTGGGATAATTTCCTCAGCACTCTGCCCCACCCGGCAGGTCTGGCTCCCTTCTTCACGGGTAACTGGGGTGTGTACGCACAAAGCCCAGATACCGCCGGTCACATTTTCGGAACCTCTACGGGTTCTGGAACAGCTATTCTAACCTTCTTAGGTGGCTTCCATCCTCAAACCGAGTCTCTCTGGTTGACGGATATGGCTCACCACCATTTGGCGATCGCAGTGTTATTCATCATTGCAGGCCATATGTACCGGACAAACTTCGGAATTGGTCATAGCATCAAAGAAATGATGAATTCCAAAGATCCTTTGTTCGGGATCAAAAATGAAGGGCCGTTCAACCTGCCTCATCAGGGGTTGTACGACACCATGAATAACTCCCTGCACTTCCAGTTAGCATTTGCTCTGGCTGCGCTGGGTGTGATCACCTCCCTGGTAGCGCAACATATGTACGCGCTGCCTCCCTACGCCTTCATCGCTAAGGATTACACCACGATGGCGGCGCTGTATACCCACCACCAATATATTGCTGGGTTCTTAATGGTCGGGGCTTTCGCTCACGGGGCAATCTTCCTGGTGCGCGACTATGATTCCGAACAGAACAAAGGCAACGTCTTGGATCGGATGTTACAGCACAAAGAGGCCCTCATCTCTCACTTAAGCTGGGTGTCTCTGTTCCTCGGTTTCCACACCCTGGGCTTATATGTCCATAACGATGTTGTGGTTGCCTTTGGAACTCCTGAAAAGCAAATTCTGATTGAACCGGTTTTTGCTCAATTCGTTCAAGCGGCTTCGGGTAAAGTGCTGTACGGCATGGATGTTTTATTGTCCAACGCTGACAGCATCGCCACCACTGCTTGGCCTAACGCTGGTAACGTTTGGTTGCCCGGTTGGTTAGATGCTATCAACTCTGGTAGCAACTCCCTATTCCTGAGCATTGGCCCTGGAGACTTCTTAGTTCACCATGCCATCGCTCTAGGTCTGCACACCACCACCCTGATTTTGGTCAAAGGTGCGTTGGATGCCCGTGGCTCTAAGCTGATGCCCGACAAGAAAGACTTCGGTTATGCCTTCCCTTGTGATGGCCCTGGCCGTGGTGGTACTTGCGACATCTCCGCTTGGGACTCTTTCTACCTGTCGATGTTCTGGATGCTGAATACCATTGGTTGGACTACCTTCTACTGGCACTGGAAGCACCTGGGCGTTTGGCAAGGAAACGTTGCTCAGTTCAACGAATCCTCCACCTACCTGATGGGCTGGTTCCGTGACTATCTGTGGCTGAATTCGGCTCAGTTAATTAACGGTTACAACCCTTATGGAACCAATAACCTGTCGGTTTGGGCTTGGATGTTCCTATTCGGACACCTAGTTTGGGCGACTGGATTTATGTTCCTGATCTCTTGGCGGGGTTACTGGCAAGAGTTAATCGAAACGATTGTCTGGGCCCATGAGCGGACTCCTCTGGCGAACTTAGTTCGTTGGAAAGACAAACCCGTGGCTCTGTCTATCGTTCAAGCTCGTGTGGTTGGTTTAGCTCACTTCACCGTTGGCTATATCCTCACCTACGCAGCGTTCCTAATTGCCTCGACTGCGAGTAAGTTTGGTTAATGTAACTGTTAACTGCATCCTCGTTTGATTGGTAATTAAAAATATCCCCTGCCTGCGGGTGGGGGATTTTTATTGACTATTTTTTAATAAGTAAAATAATCCTAAATTTCATCTACTGAATCATACAAATCTGCCAACCGGTTCCGCCTTAGTCGAAACTTTGTGCCATGATTGTGTCCAGTTCTTGCATCAAAATCCACAAGTATAAATCCTTGCTTAATTCCTTCAAGGAACTTAACTAAACTAAATCCTTGAAGCATAAAAATTTTCGTATAGTGATAAAATTCATGCCCGTTTTCTTTCTTTACTTCTGCTTGTACATAAAAACAGTTAAGTAATTTTGTACCCGCCTTGTGGAATAGGTCATCAAATCCCCAATAGGGCTGAGGATTTAACTGATTAATTCCTACCCCATTTTCAACTCCTTGTAGCCATTGATCATGTTTTTCAGCTACAAATTGATAATCAAATGATATCAAAACTTTTTTGCTTGTTTCATCTACAATTACCTGAAAACCTCTATCGCTTCGATTTAAACCATGAATAGTTTGTCGAAAGCTCATTTCCGTTTCTGGATATTTCTTACCGGCTTGTTTGTGCCTCCACCCGTAGCAAGGTAGTAATAATGATGGTACCAGTTTTAATGCCGTTGGAGAGGGTTCAAAATGAAATAATGTCGTTAAAGAGGTCGTATTAATTCGTTGAGTTTTTAATTCCCATTCAGCCGCATTAGGTATGGGTAGGTTATTCTCAGTAATACCGAGTAAATCTTCGAGAGTATTACCAATTCCACCATCATTTCCTTTACGAGCATTTTGGATATATCCTAGCTCACGAATTCTTGCTAATTCCGCTTTTAGTTCATTTTTGGTGTATATTTTCATGAAAATGATAATTCCAATTGAGGTGTATCAGTTCTTAGCCTGTGTTCAGCTTTTTGACAGTATTCTGCCGATAGATCAATCCCAATAAAACTTCTTCCTAGCCTTTTTGCTGCTACTGCTGTCGTGCCACTACCCATAAAAGGATCAAGAATTATTTCGGCATTTGTTGACTCAATACATCGCCTGGCTAATGCTATGGGAAAAGGTGCGGGATGGGAGTTATTCATTTCCTGCGTGAACTCCCAAACATCACCATGAGCATTAGCTTTAGGTGTCAACTTAAATTTTGGCTTAGTGATTAAATAAATAACTTCGTAGGTGGGTAAGAAGTAACCCGGGTTGAAGTTAATTCCTCCTTTTCGTCGCCAGATGATAATTTGTCGCACTGGAAAACCCGAAACTATATCTTGTCTATCTTGAAGCAAACCGTCTTGAACCCGCCATTTATGGTTGTAAAATATTGCCCCATCATCTTTTAATAAACGCATCATTTGGGATAGACATTCTCTTTGCCATTCCACATATTTTTCGTGGGGCATATTGTCGTCATAGTCTGAATAACCATGCACAAGTTGAGCATTTTTCCACTTGCCACCTCTACCATCCTTCATCCCATTTCCGGTAGAATTTTTTAGGTTGTAGGGTGGGGAAGTTACAACTAAATCCAGACAATTATCTGGCATTCGACTCATTATGGATATACAATCTCCACAAATAAACTTATCTAATAATTCATTCTGATTCATTATTTATTCCTGATAATAACTTAAAGGTCTTTTATTTGAGTAAAAATAACTAGATATTGACCTGCATTTGCTTTAAAAACACAGCTTTTGCCTCCAGTCAAGAGCTACTCAAAAAAATTGATTATTTTCCAGTATCCATGATTTACGGTAAAATACTTATAGACCCAAAGGGTAATGGAAAATGAGTTCAGCTAATGATCAACTTTCCCTTAACTTTGAGCTAGTTTTAGCCTTGGTCAAACAACTGCAACACTATCATAACCCATAGTGAAGATAACCTCCATTTGCTCGGCTAACACTAACATAAATACGTCTTTAGTTAAAAATCCAGTTAAAGCTATAGATTTAATATAAAATGAGTGTCTCCACCTCGGTATTAACGGAATTGGTGCAGTTTTTGCCCAGTTTAAAGCCCCAAATTTATTTTAAATCCTCTTTAACTGCCCTATCTCATGCGATGGAGGATCAGGTTTTGGCTGGAACTGATCAACCTCTGGTTATTGCTACCTTTCAACAGGAAAGATTTTATCGTCAAGAAGCTCACCGTTACCGAAAAATTGCGGAACTCACGCCACAGGTTTATGTACTGGTGGCACTAGAAACTGAGTTTCAAAACTCCTCAGATACTAATGAAACCTTGGGGTTTGCCGCCCAAGATCAACTGAGTCAAGAATGGAATTTATTGGTTTTAGGACAATATTATTCAACCTGTTTAGTTTGTGTTGAACGAGAAGATTTAGTCCAGAATTCTGATTTACCCGAACAGTTATTAATAGATCAAGCTCGTCCCTTTGAAGGGATTTGGACATCCGATCGTCAAGTTTGTATTAAGGTTGCAGAATTGCTTTTAGAAAGGATTTTATATTACCGTCCCAAATTAGCTGAAAAAGTAGAACAAGCCTATAGTATTTATGGTATTCGTTCAGAAACTAAAAAAGGCAAAAAACCTTCAAATCGGACAAAACCAAATACTATCTCTACAGATTATTCTTCCCTCAATGATCCATTTGCTTATCGTTTAGTTACCTATTTACAAGCAGGACAACATGAACTTTTACGAGTCTATCGTTCCTTAGCAGCAAAAGAACGGAAGGAACGTTTAGTTAACTCGATTACGGCAACAATTCGCCAATCTCTAAACCCTCAAGAAGTGATCAAGGTGGCAACCCAGGAATTAGGGGAAGCAATGGGAGCTTGTCGTTGTTTAATTTATCGCTGCAAAGCAACGGATAATTCTGTTAAAATTTCTAATGAATATTTATGTAGTGATATCGTTTCTGTGATGGGAAAAACTTGGATTTTACGCGAAAATCCGCTATTCCAAGAAGTTGTTAAACGTCAAGAACCAATTTATATTAATCAAACGGATGAAATTGACATAGACTGGCTTAATAACAATAATAATAATTCAGTAAAATCCCAAGAATCCTTAAAAAAAATAACCCAAAAATGGGAAATTAAAGGTTGGTTAATGATTCCTATTTTATACCAAGGTCAACTCTTGGGAATGGTGGAATTACACCAATGTAATTGTAATCTTTCCCTGTGGAAAGAAGATGATTTATTAATGGTAGATGCGATCGCAACTCAACTAGGTGCTGCCATTATTCAAGCCGAAACCTATGCAAATTTAGAAGACTTAAACCAACAATTAGAAGCATTAGAACGCACCCGCAGTAATTTAATTGCCATTACCGGACATGAACTTAGAACGCCCTTATCCACAATTTTAATTTGTTTAGAAAGTTTGAATCAAGAGCCAGATATGCCCGTAGAAATGCGAAAAATCATGTTAGATACAGCCTTAACAGATGCAGAACGGTTAAGAAAATTAGTCCAAGATTTTTTAAAATTATCCCATTTAGAAAGTGGTCGAGTAGACTGGAATCCCGAATCTTTAAGATTAAAAGAATGTATTGATTTAGCCGTTAGTGGCATTCGTACCCATCAAAATCAAGTTCCAGGTATTGAAACACAAGTTCCCTCAAATTTGCCTTTAGTTCAAGCCGATGGCGAATGGTTAGTAGAATTGCTGTCTAAACTATTAGATAATGCCTGTAAATTTACGAGTGCTGATGGCAAAGTTACTGTTAACGCCAAATGCAATGGAGAACAAATGATAGAAGTAACGATCTCCGATACGGGACGGGGAATTGAACCCAATCGTTTAGGTGCGGTATTTGAGCGATTTTATCAAGAAGAAGGTTCCTTACGTCGAAGTGTGGGTGGAACGGGCTTAGGATTGGCGATCAGCAGACAAATTGTGAATGGTTGGGGCGGGGAAATTTGGGCAGATTCTCAGGGGAAAAATCAAGGGAGTCAGTTCCATTTTACGATTCCTTATGTTGAAAGTGATTCTTGACTTGTAGTAAGCCCTTTAGGGCTATCTAACTCTGAGTCCTAAATGACTCACTACGAGTTTTGTAGTAAGCCCTTTAGGGCTATCTAACTCTGAGTCCTGAAGGACTCACTACAATAGTGACCAGTGTGGTAAAACATGAGATCCTAGAAAGAGTCAACAATAGTAAATTGAGTTAGAATTTCATGGCAAATCAAGCAACAGTTGTGATTACGGGAGCGTCTTCGGGCGTTGGTTTGCAAGCCGCTAGAGCCTTGGCCGAAAAGGGTTGGTATGTGGTGATGGCCTGTCGGGATTTAGCCAAAACCGAACGGGCGGCCCAATCCGTGGGAATGTCCAAGGACAGCTATACCATTCTTCCCATAGATTTAGGATCTTTAGCCAGTGTAAAACAGTTTGTTGCTAATTTCCGGTCTTTGGGTCGCTCCCTGGATGCCTTGGTCTGTAATGCGGCGATTTATATGCCCTTAATTAAGGAGCCTTTATGGAGTCCAGAGGGCTATGAATTAACGATGGCGACCAACCATTTAAACCATTTTTACCTCTGCAATGTGATGTTAGAAGATATGAAAAGATCAACTTTTGCTGATCGCAGAATGGTGATTTTAGGAACAGTTACTCACAACCCCGACGAGTTAGGAGGTAAAATTCCCCCGCGTCCAGATTTAGGAAATCTCGAAGGTTTTGCGGAAGGTTTCAAAGATCCGATTACGATGATTAATGGCAAACAATTTGAACCTGTTAAAGCCTATAAAGATAGTAAGGTTTGTAATGTGTTAACGATGCGAGAATTACATCGCCGTTACCATGATTCCACGGGGATTACTTTTACTTCTCTTTATCCGGGTTGTGTGGCAACAACGGCTTTATTCCGCAACCATTATCCCCTATTTCAAAAGATTTTTCCCCTATTTCAAAAATATATTACCGGGGGATTTGTCACGGAGGAATTATCGGGCGATCGCGTCGCAATGGTGGTGGCTGATCCTGAATATAAACAGTCTGGAATGTATTGGAGTTGGGGAAATCGTCAGAAGAAAGATCGCCAGTCTTTTGTGCAGAAGGTTTCTCCTCAAGCCAGTGATGATGAAAAAGGCAAAAAAATGTGGGATTTAAGTGCTAGGTTGGTGGGATTAGCTTACTAATAAAACGCTTTTAATTGTTGGTAAATAGAACCCCTCCCCTTCCCCCCCTAGCCCACCGTGCACGGGGGGTTTGGGGGGCTGTTCCCTGCTATACAATTCATTTAGGATTGCTATAGATTATAATTATATTAATAAACAAGGAGGTTAAAATGTCAATCCAAGTTTTAAAAAGATGTTTTACCGTTGAAGACTATCAGAAAATGGGAGAAGTTGGGGTTTTTAAAGCCGATGAAAATAATGAATTAGTAGCAGGAGAAATTATTAAAATGTCACCAATTGGAAAACGTCATGCGGCTTGTGTTAATCGCTGTAACCATTTATTTTATCAAATATTGGGTGATCGAATTCTGATCAGTGTTCAAAACCCGATTCAATTAAATAATTTATCACAACCTCAACCCGATTTAGTTCTACTGCAACCTCGTCCAGATTTTTATGAAGAAAGACATCCACAACCCTCAGATATTATATTATTAATAGAAGTCTCAGATACAACAATTGATTTTGACCAACAGGTAAAAATTCCTCTCTATTGTCAGAGTGATATTCAGGAAGTTTGGTTAATTGACCTGAATCAAAATATTGTCCGCGTGTATCGCACTCCCACCGCCAACGGTTATCAATCTATTCAGTTTTTTACAGTAGAACAAACCTTAACTTTAGCTGCTTTTCCTGAATTTAATATTAACATTAATCAGATTTTTTGACAACTGCCTAAGCATTTAAAATCAATAAAAACAATAAAATCAAGGAACTGGAACAAAATCATAACCCAATCCCGAAGTATTTCCGGGTTCAATTGTAACTAATTGTAAGGGTTGATTGCGATCGCCCGATGGTAAAAATCTAATCACACCCGTTGCACCTTGGGGAGTAAAATCTGGGGCGGAAAGTGCTTGTTGAACCCCGGTTCGGGTAGGGTTTTTAGTAATAGCAGCAACCAAGGCTTTTGTAGCATCATAGGCGGTGGCGGTACGCCAGTTAACACTCGCTCCCCAGAGTTGATTTGCTGTTTGAGCAAAAGCCGAATTAGGATTAGCTAAAATATGCCAAGGAATTGCAATTACCATCCCCAACGCATCACTTCCAACCTTCAATGTTTCCGGTCGATATAAACTATCCCCGCCCAATAAAGGTAACTGTCTCCGATTAATTCTCACCACTTGTAACGCCTGTTCAATAGTAGAAGAATCGGGAGTTAATACAATTACTTCTGCTCCCTGTTGGCGGGCTTGTTCTAGGGATTGAAGCGGGTTAAAATCAGGTTTTGCAATATCAAAAATACTGACTATTTCGCCCCCATCTCCACTTAAAGCAGTGGTAAATTCTGTTTGTAGGGAATTACTATATTGATTAGCACTATTAAAAAATATTACCGCTTTTTTTAAGTTTAACTTATTTAGTAAATATCGAGATAAACTACTTCCAGCAAAGCGATCACTAGGAACAGTTCTAAAAATAAAGTCTCCCGCATTAGAAATATTTGTTGATGTACTTGTAGGAGAAATTAAGACTAATTTCCCTGCTTCATAAATCGGTGCTGCGGCTTCGGTGGTATTACTCCCAAAATGACCAACTACTCCTAAAACTTCTGAATTATTGACTAATTTTTGAGCAACTTCTTTAGCAACTTCAGGACTATTATCATCATTGACAATAATCACATTTAATGATTTTCCTGCAATTCCTCCCCCTTGATTGACTTCCATTTGAGCTTGAGCAACTCCCCTTAAAATCTCCTGGGCGGTATTAACAGAAGTTCCAATGGGAATTGAGACTGCTATAGTATAAAAGGGTTGATTATTTTGCAAAATCTGAGCATTATTTCTATAAACTAATGCTTCAGGATCATTTTTATTTTGTTGTAATGCGGCGTTAAATTGTTCAACAGCATTCTGATATTGACGAGACGCTAAAGCCGCAACTCCCGCCTGCTTGAGAGCTAAATTTCCTGAAGCAATTAAAACTTTTTCCCCTTGACTAATTCGAGTTTCGATAGACCCAACCGCAATATTAGGTGAGGACGTTGGGGGTAAAGTTCCAGAGGGGTTATTCGTATTCAATAGGGGTTTAGGAGGAAATACGAAAAATAAAAAATAACCCGCCCCTAATAAGCTCCCTGTAATTAGCAGGGCTAAAAATAAAATTAGAGATTCATTTTTTTGAGACATCGGATTATAAATTGATGCTTAGGTTCTATTTTAACATTTTTTTCTGGGATTAACCTCTAATCTAAGTTAACAGACAGAAACATACCCAGCTTAGAAAATTTAACGGATTCTAATAAATCCCAATTTTTCAATTAAATCTTGACCTTGAGAAGTCAATAAAAGTTGAGTGTATGCTTCCCCAGCTTGTTGTTCAGTTTGATTATTTTGCTTAACAATAATAAATAAACGTCTGGTGAGAGGATAGGCTCCATTTTTAAACACAATATGATCAATTTGATTCCGTTGTTGAGGACAATTTTCCGGGGGAATTAAGGGATTTTTATAGGGTTGAATTAAGGCATCAGAGGTTAAACCAATGGCGATAGGTTTAATCGTACATTGTTCGACCACTTCTGGGGCAGAAGCATAATAAATTCCCCCAGGGTTATTGGCGATCGCTCTTAGGGCTTCTGTGGTAGTAGGAATAAATTTTACCGTCTCTGCAAAACTCTCTCCTCCTAATACATTTGTAATAAAAAATTCTGTTGTTCCGGCTTCCTGAGTGCGAGAATAGGCAACAATGGGAATATTTTCCCCGCCGAGTTGACTCCAATTAGTGATTTTACCTGTATAAATTTGTTTTAATTCATTAACAGTTAATCCTTGAATATTTAAGTTAGGATTAACTGCAACTACAATCCCATCAATAGCAATAGGAAGTTCAATTAAATTTAATCCCCTTTGTCTGGCTTGTTGATAGTCTGATTCCTGTAAAGATCGGGAAGATTCAGCAAAGGTAATTTGATTATCAATTAACATTTTAATCCCACTTCCTGAACCTGGAGATTGACTAGGATTTTGAAAATATCGTAACTGAAATTGAGGAAAAACATTCTGAATTTCTGGGTTAATTCCTTGACGAATAGGTGCAAAAGTGGTACTCCCACCATAGGTAAAGACTCCATTCGGAACATTAGGAACTTCAGCAAAGGTTTTAAAATCTTTTGTGGAGGTTGGAGGTACAGAGTTAGGTGGAATTGGGGCGGGTTTAGGTGGAATTGAACTAGAGGGAGAGGGATTAGAATTTAAGAATGTTGACAAATTCATATTGCGAGTAAACCACCAAATTCCGCCACTAATTAATCCTCCGGTAATTAGTAAGGCTAGGATTAAAGTTGTAGTGTCATTTTTTTGAGCCATAACTCCTCTTGAGGGTTTTTCATGTTCAGGAAAATTTTAGCATTTTTGTAGGATTATAGGGTCGGGTTCTGCGATCAATTCTGTTTCCCTTAATTATTTGTTCCTTGTGATTATTTCGGGAGACTTAAAAATCCGGTTGCTTCAGGATTATTTTTTTGATAAAATCTTACTAAACTAATTAAAGGGTTAGCTTAATCAAAAAGGTTAATCGATGTACAACAGATGCCATTAACAGCATTACATACTCCATCAGGCAAACGGCTTCTTGCAACAGACTTTCAAGATTCTAGTCAAATCAGAAAAGAATTTAAAAGGGGTGAATTAGTTTGCCCTTTCTGTAAAACTGAGTTATTTGGCAGAGGCGGAATTTCCAAGTATTCCGCTTTACATTTTGTTCATGCCACGGAATGTTCTACAAAAATGGGGTATCACCCAGAAAGTGTTGAACACTTTGCGGGAAAATTAGCTTTAGCTGAATATTTAAAAGCCGAGCTATCTGAACAATCGGATGTAGAAGTTATTATCGAGTATCCTATCCCAGAAGCAGGAGAACATGGTAGAATCGCCGATGTAGCAGCCGTTTTTCCTAGCGGATGGGTATTGGTTTACGAGTGTCAGTTAGCAGCCATCACACCAGAATTATTAGAACAAAGGACAAAAGATTATGCAAGTGTCGGAGCCGATGTCCTCTGGTTTCTCGGAGGAAAAGCAAACAGTATTCCAAATATCACTTGGTGTGAAGAATACTTTGGAAACTGTTTCTTTATTAAACTCGAAAAAGACAGCCAGAATATTAATTTATGGTCGAGTGAATCCTCATAAAGTCATCTTAACTGGTCAAATTGAAAATCAATATTACTCACAGAGTTGTTCGGATATTTTTAAATTTCTCGACTACTCAAATAATGGAGTCAATGGTATAGGTCATCGTCTTCCATTGCTTAGAGTTGCTTTATTACGGACAATTACTTGCTGGGATAAAATTACAATTAAACAAATACACAGAGGTTTATGCCTAAATGAATCTGGCAAAAAAAGCATTGCTGGTTACTTAGGGCGATTTAATCAAGAAAAAATCATTCAAAAGAATAGAACAACAGAGCAATGGAGTCTGACAGAAAATGCAGAATTTATAAGTGAGTTATGGTTTTATAAAAATAGACCTTTGCAAGCTTTTCCACCGGAAGGTTATCAAGCTATGAAAGAACGAGCAAAGCGCATAGCTGCGGGGAAAAAAACATCCTAATTCGATTCTTTCCCTATTAATACGAATCCGCTCTTACGGGTAAATTTTTTATAAAAATCGTTTAAGTAGGAGATAAATTAAGCGGAATAAAGTAGTTACAGCTACGCTAAATACAGCCAGAATTAAAGGGACTGTGGTTAACATGATATAAAAGTTTAATTTTAATAAGATAAAATATAAAACTCCTATGGAAATTAAGGGGATAATGATAGAATCTAATCCGGCTTCGATCCAACGGTGATACAGGGCAAATATTAATCCCGTGACTCCGACTAAACCGATAATTAATAAAACAATAGGGTTGAAATTAAATACTTTAAATATAGCAAATCCCAAACTGGCGAAAACTCCAACTTCAAACCCAATAAAGGCGGCATTCGATAACAATTCTAAGGTAGAAAAAGAACGAGTTGTTGTTAAAGGTTGAACCGGAGTTACAGGAGGAGAAATAGCAGGAGAAATAGCAGGAGAAGGAATTGGAGGAGGTTGGGGAATTGGTATAATTTGGGGAGGGTTTAAGGCGGTTAAAACTTGAGTAGCCGAACCAAAGCGATCGCTCGGTGTCGATAATAACATTTTATCTAAAACATCAGCTAATTCATCGGAAACCCTAACAAATTGTTTCCAGTTCCATTGATTACTATAACTATCAAATAAATCTTGAGGATCTTTTGCTGTTAATAATACAATACAAGTCACCGCCAACGCATATAAATCCGTGGAAAGAAACACGGTATGACCTCGCATTTGTTCAGGAGGTGCAAACCCTAAAGAATAAATTCCGGTCGATGTTCCGGCGGGATTTTGGGTGACTTGTTTAACTGCCCCAAAATCTAATAAATGTAAAATTCCTTGGCGATCGCGCATAATATTAGAGGGTTTAATATCGCGGTGAATCACATCATGATCATGAACAAATTCTAAAATTTTTAGCACTTCTTGGAGAACTTCCCTAACTTCTGCTTCTGAAAATTCTCCTTTTGAATTTAGTTCAGCTTCTAAATTCTCTCCATTAATATACTCTTGAACAATATAAAAAAAACTTTCCGATTTTGAGGTTCGCCATGGGGGAGCTTCTAAAGGAAAATAGGCAAATAAATCAGGAATTTGGGGATGTTTATTGCCTAATTGTTCCAAAACATGAGCTTCTCTTTCAAATAAAATCTGGGCCGTTGCTAATTGTTGAGGGTTTAAATCCGATGAGGGTTTAAATTGTTTAACTACACAGGATTTAAGAGTCGGAGAACGCCGATCTTTAGCTAAATAGGCCGTACCAAATCCCCCTTGTCCTAATAATAGTTCGGGGAGATAACGACCATCTAAAATTAAAGGCATTCCGCAGGTAGTACAGAATTTTTGCTGTACGGTTTTGAGGGTCATTTGATCCTCTAAATCGGTAAAATTATTGCGATCAGCCCCCAAACAACCTGGACGAGTACAGTAAATTTTCATAGTGTTACTGCCAATAAAAAATTAAAATTTGAGTTTCATGGTCTTGAAAGTTTAGGATTAAGAAAATTCCCACGATATCAACTCATCACCTACTTGATCTTTGCGAGTTCAAGGTTCTAATTCTTGAGTTTCTTCAAAATCCGTAGGAGAAACAAACGTCTCAATGTTAATCAATTTTTTAGAAGAATTTGAGGAAAAATTATGGGTGTTTAATGTCCAATTTTGAGCCGTAAACAAGGGTAAGATATCTCGAATAAAAGCCTCAGATGCCTTGGACTGATAGCGATGGTGGTTAACAATGACTGAAAGCATTCGTTTAACCACAATATCTTCAATCACCATACGGTGTAAAACTTTCATTTCTAATTCTTTTTCAATGGCTGAAGTCGAAACAAAAGCAGCCCCTAATCCGGCTTGTACCGTATTTTTAATCGCTTCAATAGAATTTAACTCCATTTCAACTTTTAAACAGCGTGGATCAATCTCGGCTCTGGTTAAAACCTGATCAATGACTTTGCGAATAGTAGACTGAGAATCCAAGGCAATAAATTCCAGTTGATATAAGTCTTCTTTTTGAATTTTGTCTAATTTGGCAAAGGGATGGGAAGGTGGAATAATTAAGGCTAATTCATCTTCAATATAGGGTTGAATTGTCAAAGCATCTTGCAATTCCGGCGGCACTTCCCCCCCAACAATAGCTAAGTCAATTTGTCCATTTGCCACACTCCAAGCGGTGCGTCGAGTCGAATGAACGTGCAGTTGCACCGCGACATCGGGATATTTTTCTCGAAATAAACCAATCATTCGAGGGAGTAAATAGGTTCCGGTAGTTTGAGAAGCCCCGACAATTAAAGTTCCCCCTTGCAGATTTTGTAAATCCTCAATAGCGCGGCAGGTTTCCTGACATAAACTCAAGATTTTTTCGCCATAATTTAATAAAAGATGTCCAGCTTCTGTTAATTTAGCTCTGCGTCCTCCTCGATCAAATAAAGGAACATTTAACTGTCGTTCTAAATTTTGGACTTGTAAACTAATAGCGGGCTGGGAAACATATAAACTATCCGCCGCCCGCTTAAAACTTCCCTCAGCCGCGATCGCTTTGAGAATGCGTAATTGATCTAAAGTAAAAGGAACATCTGTCATTGTGAGAGTGGGTAAAGAATTGAACAAAAATAGAATCAAAAATCAGTCAGAAAGGGTAAAAAACAACCCAGTGAAATCAATCTGATAAAGGTAAAGCCGTATATTCAGTTGGGTATTGAACATCTATACTATGTTTGTTAAAATCGGGGCTGGCAAACTTGGGTAAAATTTCATTAGTAAATGCCTCGGCTGCCTTGGATCGATAGCGATTCGGATTATAAATCACTGATAATGTCCGTTTGACAATTACCTGATCAATTTTAACCCGTTTGATTACCCCCATTTGTAACTCTTTTTCAATGGCAGATATAGAAACAAACGCGACTCCCAACCCCGATTGAACTGCATTTTTTATCGCTTCAATCGAACTGAGTTCCATTTCTAATTGCAGATGGGTGGTATCAATACCACAACGGGTTAAAACTTGATCAATGACTTTCCGAATGGTTGATTGAGAATCCAAACTAATAAATTTTAAAGAGTATAAATTCTCTTTGAGAATGGTTTCTCGCTGGGCAAATTCATGGGACGTGGGAACAATTAACGCCAGTTCATCCTCCGCATAGGGAACAATTTCTAAAGCTGACATCAATTCAGGGGCAATTTCCCCCCCGATAATGGCTAAGTCAATTTGTCCATTCACCACACTCCAAGCGGTGCGCCGGGTCGAATGAACGTGCAACTGTACCGAAACATCGGGGTATTTTTCTCGAAATAACCCGATCATCCGTGGTAACATATACGTCCCGGTGGTTTGAGACGCCCCAATAATTAAAGTTCCTCCCCGCAAATTTTGTAAATCTTCAATGGCGCGGCAAGTTTCTTGGCACAGGGACAAAATTTTATCCCCATAATTCAGGAGCAAATGACCGGCTTCGGTTAGTTGGGCACGGCGTCCCCCTCGGTCAAATAGTGGCACATCCAACTGTCGTTCCAGGTTTTGTACCTGAAGACTAACGGCGGGTTGGGAGACATAAAGACTATCAGCAGCACGTTTGAAGCTACCTTCAGCCGCGATCGCTTTCAGGATGCGTAACTGATCTAAAGTAAATGGAACGTCAGACATATTCCTCAACCTCGGTAAAATAAGGAAGCGTGATGACTTTTAGGATGGGGGATCAAGTTCTTTCAGCATACTGCAACCATGAAGGGTAATTGAAATTAAGTTTATTATTAATGGAGAAAAGGTCAAAATGTCTGAGTATTGGCTAACATCTAGCCATTTTGTGATGTTGGGTTTAATTTTAGGGTTTGCGATCGCCCATAGTGGGTTAGCAGCCCTACGACCCTGGGGAGAATCAAAAATTGGGGCGAGGGCTTATCGAGTTTTATTTGCTTTGGTGAGTATCCCCTTCGCCACGGTTTTGATTATCTACTTTTTTAATCATCGTTACGATGGATTACAACTTTGGATGGTACAGGATCGGGTTATTGTTAAACCCATGGTTTGGATTTTATCAGCAATTTCATTTGTTTTTCTCTATCCAGCCACGTTTAATTTGTTAGAAATTGCGGCTATTCAAAAACCGGAAGTCCATCTCTATGAAACCGGAATTATCCGCATTACCAGACATCCGCAAATGGTGGGTCAAGTAATTTGGTGTGTGGGTCATAGCTTATGGTTGGGGACAAGTTTCACCCTGTTAACCTCCCTGGGGTTGATCTTGCATCACTTATTTGCCGTTTGGCATGGCGATCGCCGTTTGTTGGCCCGTTATGGCAAATCCTTTGAAACCGTGAGATCTCGCACCTCAGTAATTCCATTTTTAGCGATCGCCCAAGGTCGCCAAACCCTTGAATTAAAAGAGTTTTTCCGATGGTCTTATTTAGGAGTCAGTATTTTTATCCTGTTACTCTGGGAAATTCATCCCTTATTAATGCGTGCAACAGGTAACATAGACTGGTAGCATAATCTCAAGGATATAAAAACAGTGATTAATAAAATTTGAGAAATGATGCTATTGTCAGTCAATGAGCAGATGTTTACTCAAGAAGTTCTGAAATCTTCTTCTCCGGTTTTAGTACATTTTTGGGCGCCTTGGTGTGGACTGTGTAAGCTGATTACGCCTCAACTTTGTCAATTCCAGCAGGACTGGCGAGGCACAATTAAAGTGGTTGGTGTGAATGCAGATCAAAGTTTAAAGTTAGCGAATACCTATCGCCTCCAAACTTTACCAACATTAATTATTTTTGATCGAGGTCAAATTTTATATCGGCTCGAACATTTTCAAGGTCGAGAAGATTTACGACGTCGCCTTGATAGTTTTATGGTTAGTGATCTGAATTATCGAAAAATCCGTCAAGCTCAAGAAGTTTTACCCTTAGAAGTTTGACGGACTCCGAGATTAATTTTTTTCGATTCCCAAGCTAGAGCTTGGGAATGCTTTTTTTCAGGGTTAAAAGGTTATTCCTGTTTTTCTTGAAGTTTGCAAGTAGGGGATGGGGGTGTATTTTTGATTCAGTCTTCGACAACAATAGTAATTATTGGTGGAGTATCAATAATATTATTGTCTGGAGCTTTTTCCTGACTGAGTTGGCTTTTTATCTTAAGTTTCAAAGAGTCTGTAACCGGCAAAATATCAATTTCTTTGAGCAAATTGTCTAAAATTTCAGTTTTGCTCCGCTCTACATAAAAGGTGGCAAGAATGATCTCGATTCCATAGCCGGTTAAACCATCTCCAATCACACCAATTGAGCCAGACAAAGCGGTGGCGAGAGTAACTATCAGTCCTGTACCACCAAATGTGGTAAATGTAGCTGCCAGGAGGATGCCAGGCAAGCTGAGAGAGGCAAACTTTTTAGCGATTTCGTCAAGAGAAATTCCCATTGACACCAGTTGTTTAGAAATTTCCTCTGGAGAAAATCCTAGATCGCTTAGTTGTTTATTGATTTCGTCCATTGATTTGCAACCTTCCCGAATTTTAGTAAATTTTGTGGTTCGATCTTAACTGGATCACAGTATACCGGATTGGGTAATTGTAATCAAACGTTATACTTTTGCCGATCGGTTGAAAGATGATAATTTGTTAAGATTCCAAAGGTTAAGTGTTCAAGCGATCAGAAAACCCGTATTCTTCTAGTTGTCCATCCCGTCTGACATCAAAGGTTTCGGGGCTGTTGTCCACTTGGCTCCTTGTTGAAAATACTCCTTAACTAAAGAACGATAGGCACGGTATTCAAAAAAACGCGATCGCCATGCCATCGGAGCTTCAATAATTTCATCTCCCACCACCAGCAATATATCCCGGGGCATAGCTGCATACATCCCAGACGCTTCAAAATCTTGTGTCTTATAGGGTTGGGAAAAATCTATAATCAATATTTGCGGATCTGCTAGATTACTCGATTAAATCTTGAATGACAGACTCTAATCCAGATATCACAAGGGTTAAGGCATAATAGTCAATGTGTTCGGGAGTATCCTGCTGAGTATGATAATAGGGATAGCGAAAGGGGGCAGTATCTGTAACCATCAAAGCGGGATAGCCAGCTTGCCAAAATGACCAATGATCTGACCACCCTACCCCGGGAATAAAATTAGGTAAACTCACGCCTTGGGAGGGAAATTGAGCCGAATTGCGAAATTTTCCGATCGCTTGATGGATTAAGGATCGAGAGCTAATATTGCCAATAAAACTGATAAAATTGCCTTGGTTGGGATAAATTAATTTTAAAATATTTACCGGATATTGTTGACTATTCGAGGCTTGAGAGTAAAAGCCCATCGTTTCTAAACTGAGCATTGCTACAATATTTTCCTGGCGTTCTTTGCAGCGTTGGGCATAAACCCAACTTCCCATATTTTCTGACCAGAAAAAAGGAGGTTCTTCATTGACAAATTCCACAAACCTTAAAGTTCGTTTCGGTTTAAGGGTAGCAAATTTTTCGGCTAAAGCCAAGATAGCAACGGCTCCGGTTCCATTATCATTAGCTCCTGGAGAACCAACAACTGAATCATAATGAGCACCAACAATCACAATTTCATCGGGTTTTTCAGTCCCTCTAATTTCTATTTCTAAGTTGCGAAAAACCTTTCCATCAACGGAATACTCTTGAGTTTTTACGGCATAACCAGCCTGACTCAACCGTTCATTTAAAAAATTTTCTACTTGAATCAACTGATTATAAAAAATATAATTATGTTCACCAATATCATCGGCAATTATTTTAATATATCGGTTTAACTGCTGCGATACCTGTTCTTGAGAGGGGGTCAATGGGGGTAACTGTCCTGAATAACTTTTTCCCGGCATGGATATCATTAAAGAGCCGATCGCTATTAGAAAAAACATTAAACCTGCTAACAAAATCCCCAGGCGGATGAGAGCAGCTTTCGTGATCAATTGCACGTTTGTTAACCTCCAAATTCTCTTAATAAGTTATTAGTTATCGGTTATCAGTGTCAGAGTTGATCAGTTTTTATTGGTTAGGCGCAAACCCCACTTGTTTTCAATCTCCCATGTTATTGTTGTAAATTAGAATAACAGTGCGACTCAGTATACAGCATTTAGAGGATATTGCATTGGTGGAGACAGTAAATCAATCGATGGCCGTGAATGATCAAAATCTGATTGAAAAAGCACTTTTACTGAAAGTGAAACGACTCACTTCAGCCCGGGGACAACTGGTTCTCCCTTGTGCGCCAGCTTTGATCGATGAATATATGACTCAGTTTAACGCTCTGCTGGCGGCGTTGGGACAGAACTTTACCCCGGAGGAAATGAATGGGTTACGTCAACTTGTCGAACGCAAACTGCATGAAGGATATCAGGCTTCACCCCATGCCCGTTTAATCTTTAGATATGAACCTCCCGAACCCACTCAAGGCTTAACCAGTGGTTTAAAACTAACCGTAACCACCGAAGTCGCCTCTTTAGAAAACAAATATCAACGCTGGTTAACCACCCGCGAGGGGCCATTGTTCGGAGCCCATCCCGATACTAAATTAATGGCCGTGGTGTCCGAATTTCCTGACCCAGCCCGAACTCCGATTTTAGATGTGGGGGCGGGGGTGGGCCGTAATACCTTACCTTTAGCCCGCAAAGGACATCCGGTGGATGCGGTGGAACTCACCCCAGACTTTGCCCAAATTATCGCCAAGGAAGCCAAAGACGCCAGTTTACCAATTCGGGTAATCCAAAGTAATATTCTCAACCCGGCTTTAGTCCTTCCGGCTAATTATTATCGGTTAGGGTTAATTGCAGAAGTGATTTCCCATTTTCGCAACTTGGATGATGTCCAAACCCTGTTAAGCAAAGTCTGTGATGCGGTGGCGGCCGGGGGTTTAATTTTATTCAGTACGTTTATCACCGATGCCGATTTCGAGCCGGATGATAAAATTCGAGAAATGGGTCAAATTCAATGGTCTTATGTGATTACCCCAGGTGAGATGAATTCCTTGCTCCAGGGTTTACCGCTACAATTGATTTCCAATGAGTCGGTGTATGAGTATGAACGCGCTCACCTCCCCCCGGAATCCTGGCCGCCAACGGGTTGGTTTGAACATTGGTCACAGGGTCGAGATGTAGTTCCGATCCAAAAACCCCCGATGTCCTTGCGTTGGTTATTATGTCGGGTAAATAAATAAAGTTTGAGTTTGAGGGGAAGATCATGCTTCCTCATAATGACGAATTACGAATTAGAAATTACGAATTATCTTAATTATTCTGTAATTCGTAATTCGTAATTTTCTGTTTCTAAACATCTAAGTACCTAAACAAAATTAATTACACATCCTCCACTCTGTTCCCTTCCCCCCTAGCCCCCCGTGCACGGGTGGTTCGGGGGGGCTTTTCCGGTGTTCCCTCTCTCAACTAGGTAATTTATTTTGTGTAACTACTTATTATGATTAAGCGAAAAATCTCTAAAATTTGGATTTTGCCCGCGATCGCATCTGGGGCTTTGTTAGTGGGTGTGTTCTTTCCGATGGCGGTCTTTCAGGGATGGAAACAGTCCGTTGAACAAAGTTATTCGGTTGATCAACAAATCCCTGAGTCGAAAGTATTACGATTGGCTTTATCCCCAGTTTCTGAACGTCAAACGGAATTAGAAGCGATCGCCCAAGACCGAAATCCCTCTTTAGAAAGAAGTCGAGCACGATATTTATTAGCTAGTGATACTTTAGCTGAAAATCCCGAAACAGCGATTAAATTATTAAAAGGATTAGAGCAGGATTATCCCATATTAGGAGGTCATATTTTAGTCAAACGGGCGCGGGCTTATGAAAAAATTGGAGATGTGGAAAAAGCCGAAAAAACTTGGCAGGAATTGTTAACAAACTATGGTGATCAACCCGTTGTAGTCGAAGCATTATATACATTAGGAAAAACAAATCCTGAATATTGGGATCAGGCGATCGCCAAATTTCCCAGTCATCCCAGAACTATAGAAATTGCTGAAACTCGCCTAAAACAAAATCCAAATCAACCGGAATTATTATTCTTAATTGCAAACCATGGATTATCTTTAAAAGACTATGGAACCTATTTAGAACAATTAAAAGCCAAATTCGGAAATCAACTCACCCCAGAACAATGGGAAATTGTGGCATTTGGCTATTGGGAAAAACAGGATTATGGGAAGGCGGCTATTGCCTATTCTAAAGCTACCAAAACCCCTAAAAATCTTTACCGTCAGGCGAGAGGATTATGGTTAAATGATAAAATTCCTGAGTCTCGAATTGCCTATAAACAATTAATTAATACCTTTCCCCAGGAAATAGATCCTCAAGGAGAAGATGCAGGATTTGGTTTATTACGTTTATCACGGCTTTCCGATCAAAAAGATGCTTTAGTTTATTTAGATCAAGTGATTGCTAAATTTCCCCGCCATGCAGCCGAGGCTTTATTAGATAAATCTAAACTCTTAGATAAAATGGGATCGGAAAAATTATCCTCCCAAACTCGTCAACAATTACTCAGTAAATATAGTGATTCTGAAGCCGCTGCCCAATTGCGTTGGGAACTCGCCCAACAAGCCTTAAAAGCCGGGGATTTAAAATCAGCATCCGACTGGGCAAAACAAGTTTCAACGAAGAATCCTGACAGTGAATTTGCCCCAGAAGCGACATTTTGGGTAGGGAAATGGGCGGAAAAAAATGGCAATTCTCAAGAGGCAAAAAAAGCCTTTGAATATTTAATTGTTCGTTATCCTTCTTCCTATTATGCTTGGCGTTCGGCGGTGCATTTAGGATGGCCTGTGGGGGATTTTACCACCGTTAGACCCCTATCTCCCCATGTTGAACATCCTGATATTAGAGAAGTGCCTCCGGCTGGTTCTGAAACTTTACAAGAACTGTATGCGTTAGGACAAAATCAAGAGGCTTGGAAACTATGGCAAACGGAGTTTAAAAATATTAAACAGCCTTCGGTTGCCGAACAATATACCGATGGTTTAATGCGGATGGGAATTGGGGATAATTTAGAGGGGATTTGGATGTTATCAAGTTTAAATCGTCGAGATGATCCCCAAGAGCGATCGCAATATTTAGAAATTAAACAAAAACCTGCTTATTGGGAAGCATTATATCCATTTCCCTACTTAGAAACTATTGTTAATTGGTCAAAAGAACGGCAACTAAATCCGGTATTAGTAACAGCATTAATTCGTCAAGAATCGCGGTTTATGCCGGGGATTAAATCCGTTGTTGGAGCTACTGGATTAATGCAGGTGATGCCGGAAACGGGGGCGGATGTGGCTAAACAAATTAAATTGACGGATTATGCCTTGGATAATGTCAATGATAACATCAATTTAGGAACCTATTATCTGGATTTTACCCATCGAGAATATAACAATAATTCGATGTTAGCAGTAGCTAGTTATAATGCTGGGCCGGGGGCTGTTTCGGGTTGGTTACAGCGCTTTGGATTTCAAGACCCCGATGAATTTGTGGTTAAAATTCCCTATCCTGAAACTCAAGATTATGTGAAATCCGTATTTGAGAATTATTGGAATTATCTCAGAATTTATAACCCAGATGTTGCCCAATTAATGGAAGATCATGCCAAGAATTACAAAAATTAATTAGGGAATAGGGATCACGGATTTAAGAGGATTTCACGGATTTCACGGATTTTAATCTGTGTTAATCTGCGTAATCCGTTTAATCCGTGTTCAGATTTTAATCTGTGTTAATCTCCGTAATCCTCTTATTAAAAACCTAATTTGTTGAACAAACTAAACGAATAAATTGACAGGGATAACCGGAAATATTGCTGTTAAAAGTGCCAATTTCTTGAAATCCGGCTTTTTTATAAAATGCGATCGCCCGTTGATTTCCTGCCATTACAATTGTATAAATAGGAGAACCAATTAGTTTTAAAGCTAAGTCTAACAACCGTTTACCAATGCCTTGATTTTGATAATCTGGATCAACATATAATAAAGCAATACAGTGAGAATCTAGGGCAACAAAAGCGACAACTTTTTTGCCTTTACAGGCTACGAATTTATCGTAAGTATAGCAAATATGATGAACATTGGGATTTTGTTCCAGAGGTCTCATCGCCCTTAAATCACAAGACCCTTTAAATTCATCGGGTTGGGAGCGATCATGCACCTGACAAATAGCCGACCAATCTGTTTCTAAATAAGGACGGATAGTAATTATTTTCATTCATGTTTAGACAAATTGTGGACGTTCTAAAACCTGGGAAAATAGGGTTTTAAATTCAACTTTTTGGGTTTCTAATTCCATCATTTGTTTCCAGGTTTCATAGAAGAAAAATGTGGTTCCGGCGAATTGGCGATCGCGAGTCAGTTGAATTTGTTCTTTGACATTAACAAAAGACATCGGTTTAATTCTTAACCCGGTTAAAATACCAATACTAACAGGAATATGGCTTTTTGCTTCCAAAAGTTCAGGACGTTTTAAATCCGCTAAAAATCCATTGATATCATCCCGATATACTTGTAAAACTAATTCTTCTAAATAGCCTTCTTGTTCCCAGGTTTTCCAATCTTGTAAAAACTGAGAATAGGCAAAAAGATAGGGATTTGGGGATAAAGAAAGAATACAATTCGGTTTATAATCTTTGATCACCCAGAAAACTCTATTCACAAATTCTGTGATCTTTTTCGCTCTCCAACTTACCCAATTTACATCTTGAAAGTCTGTGGGGGGTTGGGGATTTCCCGTTTCTTTCCGATATAATTGGATTGTAAATTCATCATAGCCTAAATCGACAGGTAAACCAAAATGATCATCAAATTGAATACCATCAACATCATAGGTTTTGACGACTTCAATGATTAAACCTAAAAGAAACTGTTGTACTTGAGGATGGAAGGGATTTAACCAAAATTGATTAACTTGACTTTCTTTATATACTTTTGTACCATCTTGACGACAGGTAATCCAATGGGGACGCAGTTGGGCAATTTGAGAATCCGGGGGAACCATAAATCCATATTCAAACCAAGGAATCACACTAATCTTTTTTTCTTTGGCTAAGGGAATCATTTCCTTGAGGATATCTCGATCTTTTAATTCAGGAATCGGATATATTTTGGTTCCGGTAAACCGTTCCATTAAAACACTTGGATAAAGGGTATAACCGTTATTCCAAATGGTAGGATAAATGGTATTAAAATTATATTCTGCTAATAAATTAATAGCATTAGTTAAGGTATTTTTAGAGAACAAAACATCACTATCAATATTTGTTAACCAAACTCCCCTTAATTCACCCCTAGGAACGGGAATAATTGGCGGTTTAACAATATACTGTTCAGCAATAGTTAAGGGCTCCTCAACTTGGCGCAATGCTTGACAGAAAAACACAGCGACTTCGGCGCGAGTTGCGGGTTTATTAGGGTTTAAAAGTTTCACCTCTGGATAATTAACCACTAACCCAAATTCAATCGCTGCCGTGATCGCATTTTTAGCATAATTAGGAACATCTTTAGCATCATTTAAACTTTGATTTAGGGTTTTAATAATAGACTGACTGGGTTCATAATTTAACCCCTTAACTAAAGCGACTAATGCTTGTACTCTAGGAATATTTTGTTGGGGTTTAAAACTTTGGTCTTCATAGCCACTCATAAACCCCGTACTATAGGTTTTTTGAATCACACTATGAGCCCAAAAATCAGCCGAAACATCCTTAAATTGGATGGTTTCTCGAATGTCTAAAAGTTGGGGAAAGGCTTTAATTAGCATGGTGGCAAACTCAGCACGAGTTAAGGTAGCATCGGGCTTAAAAGTTCCATCTCGATAGCCACTGATGATACCTTTATTTGCCAGAGTTTCAATACTGTTTTTCGCCCAATGATTTGTGATATCTGTAAAGTTTACCATAGCGTTTAAAAGGGGTAAAAATTGATAAAATTAGTTAGACATTCGTTAAAGATTTCCGTTTAATTGTTAATATTTTTGAACAAAACGATACGATCTATTAACTTTGCCTCTAATTTGATTCAGAAAGAATATAATAGCAGTATGAATTGTACACCAAAGTAGGATAAGTTACAATCTTTAAAAAATGTCAACTTGTCCATATTTTTTCAATCCTTGTTTAGAGGTTTAGAGCTAAATTATGAAACTCATTTCTATCCTGTTTTCTGGAATTACCACCTCGATTACCGCCCTGACCTTGGTGACAGGTCTAGCCATGGCTCAAATGGCCGAAGTCCCCAAACCCAATATGAAAGGAGATTTTATCACAGCAAAAGTTCAAGGAAATCGAGGACTTTATAATAATATTAACTGGTTAGTTGTCGATCCTGAATATTTGAACTGTCGCAATACTCCCGAAGGAACGGTTAAGGCTCGCTTAGAGTCGGGCGCAATGATGACAGCCCTGTTTTCTAATGATGGAAAAGGTGATGCTATTGTACTTAAAAATGGTCAATCTTGGTTAAAAGTAGAAAGTATTCATCCTTATGGGCCTCGATTAAATTCTGGAGTCTGTTATGTTCGGGCTAATTTGAAATATATTGCCCCAATTAATGGTGATTATTTCGATATGTTAAAAAGGAAATAAAAGCTATGCGTTTTATCAATCCCAAAACTGATTTTGCCTTTAAAAAAATATTTGGTTCTTCGGAAAGTAAGGATATTTTAATCAGTTTTCTGAATGCAATGGTTTATAATTCTGAGCTAGTTATTCAGGATTTAGAGATTATTGATCCTTACCTTGCGCCCAAAGTTACCGGATTAAAAGATACTTATTTAGACGTTAAAGCTCAACTAAATACAGGTGAAATTGTCATTATTGAGATGCAGGTGATTAATGTAGAAGCCTTTACCAAACGAGTCTTATATAATGCAGCTAAGACCTATTCTCTGCAATTAGATGTGGGACAAGGCTATCGGTTTTTAAAACCTGTGATTGCTTTAACAATTACGGATTTTATCCAATTTGAAAATACGAATTCTGGGATTTCTCACTTTATTTTTAAAGAAAAAAATCAAAATTTTAATTATTCTGAGAATGAATTAGAGTTAGTATTTGTGGAATTACCTAAATTTCAAAAATCCTTAGAACAATTAGAAACTTTAACGGATAAATGGATTTATTTTATGCAAAGTGCTAGAATCTTAGAAACTGTTCCTGAAACCTTAGAAACTGTCCCTCAAATTCAACGGGCTTTTCAAATTGCTAATCAAACTAATTTAACCCGTGAGGAACTCGATGAAGTTGAAAAAGTAGAACTGTTTTTACAAGATCAAAGAAATGCAATTAGTTTTGCAGAAAATGAAGCTAGACAAGAAAAAGCGATAGAAATTGCTCGTCAACTTTTGAATATTTTAGATGATCAAACTATTAGTCGCACAACCGGGTTAAGTTTAGCAGAAATTCAAAACTTAAGATCCTAATTTTTTCAAGAATTAAGAGGAATATCGACCGTATTTTGCGATCGCATTTTCCTCTGGATTTTGTTGATTTATTAACCACGCCCAAAGTTGATCACCCAGGGAAAAATGCCACCATTCATTCGGATGTTGTTGAAATCCTGTTAATAGCATAATTTGGGATAAAATCAGACGATTTTGATGATATTCTTTCTCTATTTGATCAGAACTATGCTCAAAATAATTAGGATAGGATCGAGGAGAAATCTGATCAATTTCCGAACCCATATTTAATATTTTCCCCATATAATCAACTAAAGTAATATCCAAAGCCGCACCCGTACTATGGGGGGGAGGAGTGGCGGGATCTAAGCTCGGAGCCGCCCAAAATTGATCAACTTCTGTTAATATAGATTGGTGTTGTTCTGCTGAAAGATTATCTGGTGTTAATCCCCGTTCTTCTAATAGTTGGTTGTATGAATAATTTACCATAAATTGTTGCACTTCTACGGGACGATAGGCGTCAAAAATCAATATCTTCCAACTAGGATAATTATTCTGTAATTGTAGTTGTGCTTCGAGCAGACGTTCTAAAACACCTTGTCTTAAATAATAGGGAGAATCTACCGAAGAAAAATGATAAGGCGCTCCTAATTTTTGATAAGCATGGGGAGTTTCTACTACAAATTTTTCCAGGGGTATATTAACTAAAGGTTCGCCACATTCTTGAATCGGAATTTGTTGATAAGGTTTCATAATATTTGTTAATTCTAAGTAGTAAGCCCTTCAGGGCTTAGAGGTTTAGAGAGAGCCCTGAAGGGCTCACTACGGGGCTTAGAGGTTTAGAGAGAGCCCTGAAGGGCTCACTACAACTACGGGGCTTAGAGGTTTAGAGAGAGCCCTGAAGGGCTCACTACGGTTAAGATTGTCGGGATGCAATTAAAGCATAAAATGGGTCGCTTCCTCCCATTCCTAACATTTGCATAAATAGGGGGGTTTTAGATTGACTAGCAATAACTTTGGGGCTATTAAATCCGGGTAAATTATTAATTTTAACGGAATTAATATAGCCTTTGACTAATTCAATTCTATCAGGTTCTGTTGCTTCTCGCCAGGCGGAGATCGCTTTTTGATAAAACATTCGATTAGAAAAGCTAATAATGGTAATTCCACCGGGTTTTAAAATTCGATGAATTTCGGATAAAATTGCTTCAGGATATTGTAAATATTGGATAGAAACACAAATTAAAACCGCATCAAAATCTTGATCAGATAGGGGAAGTTTGAGATTTTGGTTTAAGTCTTGAATAAAATAATGATCAAGTTGAGAATTTTTAGTTAATTCTTCTTCATTCATTCCATGTCCTTCGACATGGGAAAATTGAATTTCAGGGGGAAGGTGAGATACCCAACTACTCATTAAATCTAAAATCCGAGTTTGGGGTTTAAGATGCTTTTGATACAGAGTTGTTAATTGACCAATAAACCCTTGATCAACGTGGGTTACAAAGCGAGGAAACGAGTAAAATAGTGAGTCCTCTGTTTCATCTAATTTAATCCGTTCATGGCGTTGGAGTAACATAATTCTATTGATCCTGATAGATGCTATGGGTCTGTCAATCTGAATATTAAGAATTGTATACTAATTTTGATCCAATGGGTATAATTATTCTAATATTGATTAATAAGTCAAAGATATCTTGATTCAAAATCGCTATTAAAAATACCATAGAAACCCATGCCTCGCACGCCTACATTATCCTTTGATCGGGGTACACTTTTATTACATCCTCCCCCAAAGGGAAAAAGTTGGATTGATTTTGTGACCTGGGATGATCGGGTAGAAAAATTTAGAAGTCCCGCTTTTTATTATCGCAATTTAGTAGAAACTTTACGCAAAAATCAAGTAGATTTTATTGATCAAGCTCATAATTTTAACCGACTAGAATTAACTCCCAGTTTTGAAATGCCCCCCTATCTTCATCAACAGGAAGCATTAGCAGCTTGGCAAGCGGCAGGAAGTCAAGGAGTGGTGGTTTTACCAACAGCTTCAGGGAAAACCTATTTAGCTCAATTAGCGATGCAAGAGACAGGATATAGTAGCTTAATTATTGTGCCAACCTTGGATTTAATGCACCAATGGTATGCCCATTTATTAGCGGCTTTTCCTGATATTGAAATTGGATTATTGGGAGGAGGATCGAAGGATAGAACCCCGATTTTAGTAGCAACTTATGATAGTGCAACGATTAATTCTGAGACATTGGGAAATAAATATGGACTGTTAATTTTTGATGAATGTCATCATTTACCCACGGACTTTTATCGAGTTATTGCGGAATATTCCCTCGCCCCTTATCGTTTAGGGCTAACAGCAACTCCTGAACGTTCAGATGGTAGACATAGTGATTTATCGTTGTTAATTGGGTCTACGGTTTATCGGAAAACCCCGGAAGATTTAGCGGGATCGGCATTAGCAAATCATCGAGTTGTACAAATTTTAGTTAAACTTTCTCCCAAGGAAAGAGAGACTTATCAAGAACAAATGAAAGTCAGAAATGAGTTTATCAAAGAGAATAATATTAAATTATCGAGTTTAGACGGTTGGAAACAATTTGTGATGTTAAGTGCGCGATCGCCTTTAGGAAGAAGGGCAATGTTAGCCCACCGACAAGCTAAGGAAATATCATTATGTACTAACGGAAAATTGAGGATATTAGCAGATTTATTGAGTCAACATTATCTCGAAAAAACCCTAATTTTTACCGCCGATAATTCAACGGTTTATAAAATTTCTCAAAGTTTTTTAATTCCAGCTATTACCCATCAAACCCCCGTAAAAGAACGCCATGAAATCTTAACTAAATTCCGAGCAGGAGACTATAAAACCCTAGTTGCATCCCATGTTTTAAATGAAGGAGTCGATGTTCCCGATGCTAAGATAGCAATTATTTTATCAGGGACAGGTTCAGAACGGGAATATATTCAACGGTTGGGACGAGTTTTACGCAAAGGAAATACCCCCAATAAACAGGCGATTTTGTATGAAGTAGTTACGGAAGATACCAGCGAAGAGCGCACATCCCAACGTCGCAAAGGTGAAACAAAATCTCAACCTCAACCGCCCAAAAAAGTGCCTAAATCTGATTATCAGCAGTTGGATATATTTCAACCTAAACCTTTATATGGTGTTCAGAATTTTCCAGGTAAACGAGTTGCAGAATCTTCAGAAATATGGAATAATCAAGAAGAATCCGAATAAAAATATAGGCAATAATTTTAAGGTGTGATATAATTAGTAATTATTCGTATAGTTTGCTTATCTCAGAGGAAAAAAGTAATGAATTTGACCAACCTGCCTTTATTAAAAGACTTTAGCATTTTTCCTAAACATATAGGAACTTGGCAAGGAAACTGGATAATTTTCGATGAAAATGGGCAAGAAAAAACTCGATTTACGGCGGTTGTAACCCAAAATATTGTTGAGAATCAGTGGGTGCAAACAAATGTTCAAACCTATAGTAATGGTCAATCAGAAACTCGAAATTTCATTGGTACGGTTATCGGAGAAGGGGAAGTCTTAATTGAAGGTTCAGATTCGGCTTTTGTTAATTATAAATCTATAGCAACAGAACGAGATGATGATTTAATTATTTTCAGGGTTTGGGATAAAACAACAGGTAAATTAAGAGCCGTTGAAACTATCAATCTGATTAGTCCCTCCGAACGAATTAGAACTACCCAAAGTTTTCATCCCGAAACTGGGAAATTTAGAGGATTTATGGTAATTATAGAACAAAAAATTGCTGAATAAAAGTTAGTAAAATTTCAGTTTTACCCTAAATTTATGAGTTGGAATTTCTGATGCTACCTTCTGAACTTTTAAGTTATAAACAACAGGGAGAAACAGTAATTCCCCTGCGGCTAAAAATCGATCCCAAACATATCAATTTAGCAACGGATGTGATTCAATGTTTTGAAGAATCTGTGAATAAAACCCAAGGGGAATTAAATAAACGCTTACAGGAATTTGAAGGAGATAGTCCCGACTATCGGTTAAAAAGAGGATTAGCCCATTTATTAAGAAGTGGTTTTTGTACTTTTGAGATAGTTAGTCCCCTAGAACCTGTGGAATTACGACAAAAAGTATTTACATTATCCGCGAAAACAATACCGAGTTTAGACGCAACAGAACAGACCTTAGAACAGTTAGCAACTCAACTAAGTCAAGACTTAAATCGAGAGGTTTTACCCCATCAAATTTTATCGGGTCTTTATGCAGATTTACAGGAAAATCGGATTTTAACCCAATTAGATTCTCCCACTCCAGAAGCATTATTACATCGGTATAATTTATCTCAAGTTCAGGGAATTTTCTATCAAGCGAGTCAAATTATTATTAACGCCTATCGGAATGATCCAGGGGAATATAAACTCTTATTTCGCTATTTAAAATTATTCCAATTAATGACTTATATTGAAGGAGATGCAGATCACGGTTTTACTTTAACTATTGATGGCCCAACCAGTTTATTTAAAGCCAGTACCCGCTATGGTTTATCTTTAGCTAAAATGATTCCCGCCTTACTTCATGTTACCAAATGGAGTTTAAAAGCTAAATTACAACAACGTGATCCCTATACTCGGGTGATAAAAACTGGTTATTTTAGTTTGAATTATGATTGCGGTTTAGTCAGTCATTATCCCCCCGGTAAACCCTATGATAGTATGATTGAACAATCTTTTGCCGAGCGCTGGAATACCTTGAAAACCGAGTGGAAATTAGAACGGGAAGTCGATTTAATTCCAATTCCAGGGAGTGTAATGATTCCTGATTTTCGCTTAGTTCATCCCGATGGTAGAATGTTTTTATTAGAGATTATTGGTTATTGGCGACCGGAATATTTACAGAAAAAGTTTTATCAAGTTCAATCTTCTGGCTGTGACTATTTAATATTAGCAATTTCTGAACGATTGAATTTAGAAAATGCCGGAATTAATATTAATCGTCTCCCGGTTCCTGTGGTTTGGTTTAAGGATAAATTATCTCCGAAGGCGGTATTAGAAATTTTAGAAAATCAGGTTGACAATTTTAACAAAAATTAGCTATAATTAATGAGAGGTTTAGGTTTTTATGTTTATGTTGGCTCAATCTCCCCGTCCGACTGAAACGTTATACGACCAAGACTATTATCTCTGGTTGAAAACAACAATTAACCAACTGCGTGCTAATCAGTTTTCCCAGGTTGATTTAGAGAATTTACTGGAAGAATTAGAGACAATGGGGAGAAGCGAAAAGCACAAGATTGAAAATTTATTAGTGAAGCTATTTGAGCATCTCCTAAAATTGCAATTTTGGCAAGGAGAAAGGGAACGAAATCAAGGACATTGGAAAGGAGAAATTATGGCATTTAGGAGACAAATTAACAAGCAACTTAAAAGCAGTCCTAGTCTAAAACCTTATATTTTAGAAATCTTTGATGAATGTTATGAAGATGCGCGAAAAGAAGCGAGCGCTCGTTCTCAACTTCCGTTAGATACTTTTCCGGTAATTTCAATTGGATCTTTAGAACAAATTTTAGATGAAAATTTGTTTCCGATTTAACTTTTCTCTAATTATGCTCACCTCAATTCTCCACTTATTTCGAGATTCATTTCTTTCAGCAATATCATTGATTTTCGAGATTTAGAGTGTTTTTTTAGTATAAATTATTATTTGCTTGTTATGTAATTAATTTTGTTTACCTACTTATAATTAGCTAGAAGCATCAATTTCCGCTAATTCTAACCATCTTTCTGTGGCATTATCAATTTCTATGATAATATTTTCCACCTGTTGATGCAAGTCTTGAACATTAGAAACCGCCCCCGGAGGTGCATAATATAATTTCTGTTCTAATTGGGCTTTTTTCCCTTCTAGTTCAGCAATTTTTGTCTCTAACTTTTCATATTCTCGCTTTTCTTTAGAAGATAATTTCCGTTGTCCGCTTTTATCCCAAGAATACCGTTGAGACTTTTCCGAATCTGTACCCGCAGATAAGTTTTTTTCTTCTGTTTTTACCCCTTGACGACTTAACTCTAATTCCTCGGCTTTTTTATAATCTAAATAAACCGAATAATTCCCCGGATATTGTCGTAAAATTCCCCCTGCTTCAAAGGAAAAAATGGTTTCTACTGTCCGGTCTAAAAAATATCGGTCATGGGAAACCACAATTACACAACCATTAAAATCCTCTAAATAATCTTCTAAAACCGATAATGTTTGGACATCTAAATCATTAGTAGGTTCATCTAAAATCAACACATTGGGCGCACTCATTAATACCCGCAATAAAAATAACCTGCGTTTTTCACCCCCAGAAAGTTTATTTAACGGAGAATATTGTTGATTAGGCGGAAACAAAAACCTTTCCAACATTTGTGATGCTGTAATCTGGGTTCCATCGGCAGTTTTTACAAATTCTGCAACTTCTTTTAAGTAATCAATCACACGCTGATTTTCATTCATCGCCGCCAACAAATCCTCCGAATGTTGGTCAAAATAACCGATATGAATGGTTGACCCAATTTCTACTATTCCCTCATCGGGTTTAATTCTACCCGTAATCATATCTAATAAAGTTGATTTTCCTACCCCATTTCCCCCAATAATTCCTAAACGGTCATCAGGATTAAAACTATAGGTGAAATCTTGAATTAAAGGTCGATTATCATAGGACTTAAAAACATGGTTTAATTCAATAACTTTTTTACCGATGCGACGACCGGGCGTGGAAATTTCAACTTTCCCATGGACTTGTTTAAACTCCGTATCTTGCAGCCCTTCAACCCTTTGAATCCGGGCTTTTTGCTTGGTACTCCTAGCTTTTGGCCCCCGTCTTAACCACTCTAATTCCCGACGCAAAACCCCCCGATGTTTGCGTTGTTGACTAACAGCAACATCCTCGGCTTCGGCTTTCTTTTCTAAAAAATAAGAATAATTTCCCCCATGGGTAAATAAATCACCTCGGTCTAATTCTAAAATTCGATTGGTTACTTGGTCTAAAAAGTAGCGGTCGTGGGTAATTAATAATAAAGCCCCGCGATAATTTTTTAAATAATCCTGTAACCATTCTACGGAAGCTGCATCTAAATGGTTTGTAGGTTCATCCATTAATAAAACATCCGGTTCTACTAATAATGCTGTTGCTAAAGCAATGCGTTTGCGATATCCCCCCGATAATTGGCGAATGGGAGTATCAAAATCTTCTATTCCTAATTTTGTTAAAATAATTTTAGCTGTGTTTTCTAATTCCCAAGCATTGGTGGCATCCATGCGTTGCATAACTTGGGAAAATTGCGTTAAGAGTTGGGAATCTTCAGGATGTTTTGCTAATTTATGAGATAGGTCTTCATATTCTTGAATTAGGTGCATTTGTTCGCCACTATCGGCAAAAATTTGTTCTAAAACCGTGAGGTTTTCATCTAAATTAGGTTGTTGGGGTAAATAGATAACTTTTGCCCTGGGATTAACCCAAAGTTGCCCTTCATCAATAGATTCTTGTCCCGCAATCATCTTTAATAAAGTTGATTTTCCTGACCCATTGGTTCCAATTAAACCGACTTTATCCGTCGCATCTAAACTAAAGTTAGCATCTCGGAGAATTTCTTTGGTTCCAAATTCTTTTTTAACGGATTGTAAGGTAAAAATAGACATAAGCGTTAAGGGATTAAAAATAGATGATTGTAGCCGAATAAATTAATTCACGGGAATCTACTATAATTATACTATGAAATAGCCGAACTTAAACCGATAAAAATAGGTAAAGTATGATGTCAGCAGATTTACTGTCTCGAATTTCTATTGACCCTAATATTTGTTTTGGTAAACCCTGCATTCGGGGTCATCGCATTTGGGTGTCTCTAATCTTAGATTTTTTAGCCAGTGGAGTCACCATTGAATACCTTTTAGAAGAATATTCTGGAATAGAACGAGAAGATATTCTAGCTTGTATTGCTTATGGTGCTGAATAATTAGAGGGTTTAGTAATTCCTTCTGCTATAAACCCTCTAATTATTTAGGAATTGTGGTTATTCATAACTCATTTCTGAAGTATTCCCTAAATTAAATAAGAAGGGAATCATGCTTTTATCATCCCCATTCATAATTAACACTCTTGGCATTTGAGAACCGCCTTGTTTCCAAGCTTCAATTGCTTCTTTTTGTAACACTAATTCTCCTCCCGTTGCTTTCAAAGTTTCTGCTAATAAACGTTGAGCTTCCGCCGTTCCTTTTGCTCGGTTAATATCAGCTTGAGCTTGTTGTTCTGCTTCCTGGGCAATATAAACAGCCCGTTTTGATCTTTGTTCAGCAATTTGTTTTTCTTCAACTGCTTTAGCAAATTCAGGAGAAAATGACAAATCAACCACACTGGTATCTAAGACAATAATTCCATATTTATCTAATCGTTCATTCAAGGCTTCATCAAAGTCTGATTTTAATAATTCCCGTTGAGTAATGGCTTCTTCAATGGTTCGTTTTGCCGCTGCAATTTTAAAGCATTCTTGGGTTTGGGGAGCCACAACTTTAGAAACAACATTTTGTAAAGTTCCCTGTTCTCGTCTAATTCTGACTACTTGTATCGGGTCAAGCCTAAAGTTAATGGCAAAACTTGCCGATAATTCTTGTAAATCTTTTGTAGAACTTTGAGCCGGAACTTCAAATTTTTGTACCGTCAAATCGTAAATATCAACAGCAGAAATTAAGGGCGGTTTGAAATGAATGCCTTCTAATAATACCCCATCTTGAGCTTTTCCTAAAATACTCAATACCCCCGCTTGACCTGGGTTAATAATCACAAAAGAATTGACAGAAATCAAAGCTAATATTGCCAAAGCAATTCCGAAAATAATACTGGTTAACCCAGCTTGTGGTTCTGCACTTTTCATGAAACTTACTCCAATTGATAAAATAATTATACCGTTATTGATCAAATCTGAACCACAGCTAAGGTTAATCCGATAGAATTGATTATTGTTTACAAAATTTTCTTTGTCTAGTTTCTTCAGTATCTTGCCAGTCATAACCATAATGACTAAAAGCATTAATTTGAGGAATTGTGCTGTAAATATCTATCATTTGTTGTTCCAAAGACGGGCGATTTTTGATCGATTTTCCCCAGTCTCCCGCTAAAGCTGGGATAACTTGAGTTCCTGGGGGCGCCTGAGTCACAACTTGCTGCACTTGAGCCGTAATACAATTCACCTGACCACAGACAGCATAGGACATGGGATGCCATTCAATCGAGGGCGAAAATTGATCCCAAGGCTGCATTCGAGAGTCAAAACCCATCTGTCCAATTCTGCGATTTCCTTCGGGAAAAAATACCGCTCCTGCTGGAATTCCTTGGCTTTGTACGGGTTGAGTTGCTATTGCTAAAAAATCTAAAACTCCCTGTCTAGCATGGGCAACACTTAGCCGCCATAATTGTAGTTGTAAGGTTTCTCCCATCTTGGGAATAGAGGCTAAAGTCTTCCACTGTTTTTCATCAAGCCAATAGGGTTTATCCTTTTCATCGGGATGCTTTTCATTCACTGTTTTAACATCTATTTCGGTAATAAATCCCTGCTGTAAAAATCGCTGCATCAAGTCTCGCCCTTTCTGACTACTGGCTCGATTTAAAAATGCTTGTTGAGAATATTCTCCATAAATCCATAGGTCTTTGACTTTTGAGGCAACGGAATCTGCTCCTAACCCTTTGGGATAGCGAACATAGTCAAATAAAACCCCATCGGGACGACGTTGTAAGATGGCATTTAATAAGGTTAAATAATCTTGTCTGGCTACGGGATGATAGGGGTCAACAAACCCTTGATTAACAAAACTTTCCCCATATTCGTCTATTTTGGTTTGGTCTACTACTGCTGTTGTGGTGGTTTCTCCTTTCCCATTTATGGCTAAAACTGATGTTCGATCTGGTTTTAAAGTATAAGTATAGCCATAATTTAACATAAACATCCAAGCATAAACTTTTAAGCCCCGTTGTCTCCCTTTTTGGATGGTTTCTGCTAATAAATCTTGGTTTTCTGTTCCGGGTTTGCGGATAGCTGCTGGCCATGCAGTGGGATTCTTTGCCGAAGGTAATAATACTTGACCATCATAAAATACTTCTAAATAAACTTTGTTATAACCTTTATTAATAATATTATCTAAAATCCGATCAATTTCTCCAGTTCTGGTATCACAGGGATATAATCTTAACCAAATGGCTTGATTTTTAGGGGTAATTTGTTGACGACATTGATTGACTTGTTGGGCGTGTTGTGTTAGAATAGTATTGTAGTTTTTTATAGCTTCTGAATCTCTCGTTAATGCTGCTTGTCGTAAATTTTCTTTTTGGGCGATCGCTTGAGGAGATAATTTGCACTGAGCCAGGGTTTGAGAATTAGCTACAGAAATCAATAAAAAAGGATTCAAGGAAAGGGTTATTAACAAATTTAATAATAACCCTGAAAGACGACGTTGCTGAATCATTAAATTTGACATAAAATTTTATTGGATTTTACTACATTTTCAAGCATTCACAACGTTCCAAATAAAATCAGTAGGGAAACACACTGATAAATAGAACCCGCCCGTATAACTGATAACTGATAACTGACTATGCTCCTCGACTAACTGCGGTTTCTACTTGTTTAAATTCCTGTTGTAAACGTTCTTTTAATTTATCTGGAATGGGACGGTTGGGATAGGAGCTATAATGGCCCGCTAAGGCATTGAGGGCTGTACGCATAGTGGTAAATGAGCTTAGGGTCGTAACAGCACTATCCCGACGGTAACGAGCAATAAATTCGTTAATTACCTCCCGAGCTTGACCTTGGGCTTCAGCCTTCTGGGGAGCATCATCAGGTAAGAGAATAGCGGTTCTCAGGCTATCGACAACGGCTAAAGTATCTTTAGAATAATTGCCCGTTAACATTCCCGAAGGACTCCCACCGCATCCGACTAGAGTAACGGCAGCCACGAGAACTAGGGCTAACAGACGAGAAATGTATTTTTTCATGAGCTTTATTACAATTGGCATTAAAAATTATAATCAAAATCCGGGTCTATCCCCATATTAAAATGGATTTTTCTTTGTTTCTCCCTATTTTTGATGAACAATTGGGAAAATTATTACAAAAATTGATCTAAAAAAGTTTCAACTTCTGTTAAGGTAGGTTGGGCGGCAATCGCACCGGGTTTTGTTGTGGTTAATGCCCCGACTGCACTGGCAAATTTGACTATTTTTTCGGCTATTTGAGGATTATTAATAGATTCTATCCCTAATTTACAAAATTGATAAATAATTCCGGCGGTAAAACCATCCCCGGCTCCAGTCGTATCTGTAACATTAACATAAAATGCGGGTATTTTTCCATAATTCCCCGCTAAATAATAGGCACAACCCCGTTCTCCAGCCGTGACAAATACTCCTTGAATTTGTAACTTTTTAGCGATCACTTTTGGATCTATAGTATTAAATAATAATTCTGCTTCTTCATTGGTTAACTTGAGAAAATCGGCATTTTTAACAAAGTTTAAAATTAGTTCAATTGCTTGATCAGGATTTTTCCAAAACATCGGTCGCCAGTTAATATCAATAAATAATTTAACCTGATAATTTTTAGCTAATTTAAGGGCTGTTAATATAGCGTCTTGACTCGGTTGATAGGCTAATTCTAACGTTCCTAAAACCAGGAATTTTGCGGTTTTAAATAAGTCTTTTGGAAGTTGTTCTGATTGTAAATAAGTATCAGCAAATTCAGTAGTTTTTCTATCTCCAAATCCAGCAAAACTGCGATCGCCTTTTTCATCTCTAACCACATAAACAATTCTAGTCGGTGCACTAGAATGCCGTTGAACTCCCGTAATATTAACCCCAGTTTTAGTTAATAATTCCACTAATTGATCTCCCGATTGATCTTCCCCAATACAGCCTATAAAAGCCGTCGGAATCCCTAATTTTACTAATCCACAAGCAGTATTAGCCGGAGCGCCTCCGGGGTAATCTGTCCAAAATTCAACGGTTTCTAAGGGTTTTCCCAATTGATTAGATAATCGATCAAATAGGATTTCACCAATACAAATCACTTGCGGATAAGTCATAATTTTTCACAATAATAAACATTCTAAACTATTGTAGGGTGCAGCTATCAACGCACACGCACCAGCACCCAGACTTGCATTTCCTTATAAATATAACAGAGAGTTTGACTCATTCCATCCAGGTAATAATAAGTTGTCACTTGACAATTTGATCAGAATAAACTATAGTCAATACAAGCTCAGAATTTTATGTCTAGGAAAAAACATCCTAAGCCAGAAATTGAAGCAGCCTTGAAGTATGCTGAACAAAATGGATGGCGTATTGCAGAGGGTGGCTCTCATGCGTGGGGAAAGATTTACTGCCCTTATAATAACAATGTCCCAGACCTATCTATAGCGGGACTCCTTCTATCTGGCACTTGTCGGATATATTGAACTGGTTATATGAGGAGAAAAAATATAGAAATAGAATTGACCCGACTTTATTAGAGTTATCTAAGGTTAGTAAGGATTTTAATATTGTTAGGGAGTTGGAAACAGTTGATTCTGAAGAAAAGGAAAAGATTCAATTATTATTGTAAAAATACGTTATGTGGGGAGTATGAAGATTATCTATTTTCTTGTTGCTAGGTTCTACCTAGCAATACTTTAAGCAGGCTCCGCCTGCTGTTCATCGGAGGCAGAGCCTCCCTGAGTGGGTTCCCAGGTAGAACCAGGGAACCAGAGTTTTTAGTTAAACAATATAAGGAGAATCAACTGCTTGCGCCCGATTAACTGCTACCAAAGTTTGATAGAAAATCGCCGCAATTTCCCCACGAGTCACATCTTTTAATGGGTTAAAAACCTCCTTTTTCGGGTAATTGACCACTATATTTAATTCCGTTGCCGTAATCACTGCATTAGTAGCAAAAGATTGAATTTGAGCCCTGTCAGTATAAACACCCAAACTATTAGATGTTCCCCCGGTTAATTTCAACCCATTGACTAAGGAAACAATCGCTTGAGAACGAGTTAAATTTTGATTTGGTCTGAAAGTTTTATCGGGATAACCTGATAGGAACCCGGCCCGATTTGCTTTATCAATTGCCTCTTTTCCCCAAAAATCCGCCGCCACATCAGTAAACACAATTCCTTCGCGAATTGGTGTTAATTCAAACGCCGACTTTAACATCGCAGCGTGTTGGGCGCGGGTTAAGGTAGCATCGGGTTTAAACGAACCATCGGGGAAACCGCTAATAATCCCCATATCCGCTAACCTTTCAATAAAAGTTCTCGCCCAATGGGAACCAATATCGTTAAATTTCGCCCCTCCGGGTGGCGGAGTTGGAGTCGGTGTGGGAGTAGAGCCGCCGGGGGTTGGGGTCGGGCTAGGACTAGGGCCAGGAGTTGGGGTTTGATTGGCGGTAAACTCAATACTTCCCAAAGTTCGGGTCGGGTTAATTTGATTTCCCACCGAAATTAAGGTAAATTTACTGGCATTTTGAACATCATATTTGCCATTATCAACAAATACATTCCCGCCATTATCTTGAGGGCTACCAATATCCGGGGCAGAATCAGCAATTACCGTTAAACCATCTTGAAGATTTTTCTTAATTTGATTTTTTCGTAATACGGGTTTAGACTGTCCTGATAACACAATCCCAGACCGATTTTCCAGAATTTCGTTCTCAATAATTAAGGGAGAAGCTTGGGCTTGGACAGAAATTGCATATCCGGTATTTTGGAATTTATTCCCCCGAATTTCCCCCTTAGCATTCCCCCCCAAAGCAATACCATTACCCACATTTTCGATAAAATCACTATTCGTTACCGCAGCAATGGCTGTTCCCGTGGCAAAAACCCCTTCCCGTTTGGATTTCGTCAGGGTACAACTACCGATATTACAGTAAACCGATTCTACCCAAATTCCAGTCCCTCGCGTTTGGTCATTGGTAACGCTAACCCCCTTAACCGTTGAGTTATTTTCCATCAAAATCGTCACATTTTGAGCCGCCGAACTGGGACTACTGAAGCGACCACTTCCCAGAATTACGACATCTTTGCCCTTGGTCGTTTCATTCCCAACAATAGTTACTCCCGACCGCACAATTAACGGAAATACTTCCCCAGTAGCGGCGTTATAGCTCCCAGGAGCGACTTGAATCAGGGTTCCCGACTGGGCTTGACTAATAGCCTTAGCAATGGTTTTTAAAGGAGTAGATTGACCGCCTGTGGCCGAATCATTCCCGGTAGCCGAATTAACAAATAGGGTTGCAGATGCGGCTGTTGGTACGCTTTGAGTCACGACTTGTATATTTCCTTTAACGCGAGTAGAACTAAGAATATTTCCAAAGGAGGTTAAGCTGGTGGTTCCGGCATTTTGGACATCAAAACCGCCATTATTCCGAATAGTATTTCCCCCTGGGGTTTGGGCGGTTCCTAAATCCGGTGTAGCTTGATTCATAATTACCACCCCATCCCCGGTATTGCGTTCAATTAAGTTTTGGCGCAAAATCGGTTGGGAGTCCCCGGCAATTAATATCCCAGAACGGTTTTCTACAATAGCATTATCCCGAATTAACGGAGCAGCTTGATTTTTAAGAGAAATCCCGTATCCGGTGTTTTCAAAGGTATTTCCTCCGATTTCTCCTTTGATATCCCCTTCAATTGAGACTCCATAGCCCTCATTTTGCACAAAAATACTATTGAGAATCTGAGGATTTCCCGAACCTACGGCATAAATCCCTTCTCGTTTGCATCGGGTAAAGGTAGAATTAGCAATTACAGGAGATTGAGATTCAATCCAAACTCCCGTTCCTCTAGTTTGAATATTGGTAACGGTGACGCCTCGCAATTGGGCGTTATTTTCCATCAAAATTGTGATATTTTGACTCCCAGCACTGCTACTGCTATGGAGTCCATTCCCTTCGATTAAAATGCCACTGCCTTTTCCTGACTCATTCCCGATGACTATGACACCATCTGCGAGGATAAGGGGAAAGGTTTCACCACTTAAACTACTATAAGTTCCTGGTTCTAGGTAAATTGTGGTTCCCGACTGAGCTTGGGAAAGGGCTTTTTTTAGGGTTTTAAAGGGTTTATTCGACTCCCCGGAACTAAAATCATTTCCAGTGGCGGGGTTGACGTAAAGAGTTACCATAGTTTTGTTTTTGTTGAAACTATCTGCGCTTTATTGTAAACTTTAGTTACACCCTTCGTGTTAGGGATTCGGTCAAAAAACCGGAAAAATTCAATTTATTTTAATATTATTGTTTTGTTAGTTACACCCTTAGAGGGTTTGAGCCATTAAGGGTGTTTGTTGTAATTTTAACCGTTGAATGTGCGATTTCGCCATTTGGATAGTTGAGATTCTCCAAAGGAAGCTAACCCATGCAGTTCTAAAACCCGTTTTTCCAAAACATTAATTAAATCATCTTGTTCTTGCAGATAGTTTTTTAGGGCATCATAACTAGCAGTTCCTTGATGTTGGGTTTTAGTGGAAATTAAACTCGCTAATTTTTGTTCCAGAGTTGCCATTTGTTTTTTTTGAGTCGCACAGAGATATTCTAAATTATGATAATTATCTTCTGAAATACTATGAGATAACTTTGCTTCTAATTCCGCAATTCTCCCTTGTTTAACTTGCAGTTCAGCTAGAGAACTATTGCTTTTTTCCACTTCTTTTTCCAGGGTTTCAAGGCGCTGGTTGAGTTGCAATATAGTATTTTGTTCCTGTTCTAACTGGCTTTGTAAAGCCTGGTAAGTTTCTGCGGGAATAGTTGTTGTTAATTGTTGCTCCAATTCAGGAATTCGATTTAATTGAGTTTGTAATTGAGCAATTGTTGATTCTTGTTCTTTCGAGGTTTCTTGTAAAGCCTGATACGTTTCTTTATCAACGGTTTGTGTTACCTTATTTTCTAGTTGTTGTTGTAAATCAGCAATAGTTTGTTTTTGTTGTTCTGCTTCTTGTTTTAAGGTTTGATATGTTTGGACGGCAATAGTTTGGGTGAGTTGCTGTTTTAACTCTTGAATTGTATTAGCTTGGGCTTCAATCTCCTGTTTTAAAGCAGTATCATCAGTCGCAGGCGCAGAAGATTCTACGTTAAGGGTAGCTGTGGTTTCTTCTCCTGGGGTAGCTTGGTTTAAATGTTCTTTAGTCAGACGTTCAAATAATTCTGATTTTGATACTCCTAATTCTTTGGCGAGCGCCTCTACCTGTTGAGCAGAATCAGCCGTTAAAGAAACCGTAACTTTTACTTTGTCACTAATGGCAGAAGTGTTACGGGTAGCAGGAGTCGTGCGTTTTTTTCTATTGGTGGACATGACAATATATTCCTTAAAAATTTCACTGAGAATGCAAGGATTTAGGATTGGGGATGTTCTATGAACTAAACCCGAAATTTAAAATCATTTATCCCAAATTGTTAATTTGATGGCGGTAGACTTTCAATTGTGAGGTTATAGGGCTCACTTTTGGGCAGGATAAACGTTGACGCTTTGAATTCCGGTTCAACATTATCCCGCAATCGCCTACATTTAGCAGTATAGGTTGGTGCAAACACAAAAAACTGTAAATTTTGTAAAGAATGAAGAAGGCGGTCTGTGGAGCGGGTATCGTCGCTCGCTAAGGGTGTAGGGAAGATTATAGCAATCCGTGTATGAAAAAAACAATGTAGGGTAGGGGTTGGGAGACAAAACCCCGACGAGAAAATATTACTACCTCGGCGGGGATTGCTATATAATTATTAGTCTAGGCTTCTTGTGGGGACTCACCAGAATTATCAACTTATTAATTAGTGAAAAAATCATGCTAAAAACTTTCAATGCTATTTTAAAAAACAATTCTATTCAATGGCTGGATCAAACTCCAGATATCAACTTAGATAATTCAGTTGAAGTTAAAATTACTTTTTTAGAAGAAGAAATATCAACGAATGCAACTAAATCTAATGGTCAAAAAATGTCTGAAGCCTTAAATAAATTAGCAAAAAACAATGTCTATTCTAAAATCAATCCTCAAAAATGGCAACAAGAAATTCGTCAAGATCGTTCCCTTCCTAATCGAGATTAAAGTTTTTTACATATTTCCCAAAAATAGAAGACAATTTAAACATAATTTTATCCTGTTTTATTTTGGTAACTAAATACCGTTGTTGTAAAGATTGTAACCCATTAATTAAATCCGTTGATGATAATTCTACACTTTCTCTCAATGTTTCTCTGGATAAAGATTGCTCAAATTGACTTAATTTTAAAACGATTTGTTGTTCAATGGGTGAAAGTCTATTAAATAATTGGTTAAAATGCGATCGCATTTCTGGAGTAATCACTAATTCATTCTCAGCTAAAAACTCAGCAACATCACCATCAAATATATTTTTAATTAAAATAGCAATACTTTTTAAATAAACGGGATTACCTTCATATAAATTAATTAAATTTAACCAAAACTCGTCATTTTTTAATCCTTTATTATTCAGAATTTCCAGATCATATAAACCTGATAACTCTAAACAATTAATCGGATATAATTCGTTTTCCCAACCTTCCATTTCTGGACATTTTTCTTGACTGATTAAAATTAAACTGCTCTGATGTTCGGTTTCTGTGATCAGAGTGAAAAAGTTTTGATAACTTTGATATTCCGGTTGATATTGTCCCGTGAATTGACCCGAAGTAAAGATATTATGAACATCATCAAGGATAATTAAACATTTTTTATTAATGAGTATATCTAATAATTGTTTTACTTGATCATCTATAGTTTGTTTGTCTTCTAGTTTAATAATATTCAATAAATCCTTAACAAGCAATTCTAAAGGTTTAGGATATTTTAAACTTCTCCAAATAATGAATTCAAATTGATCTAAGTTTAAATCAACCCATCTTTTAACAAGAGCAGTTTTACCAATTCCAGATAATCCTAATATTGAGATTAAACGACTATTTTGTTTGAATATCCAATTAGAAATGGTGTTAAGTTCAGTTTCTCGGTTATAAAAATTTATTATTTGAGGAGCTAGGGTTAAATCGTGATGAGGTGATTTATATTTGTGATTTGCTAAATTTTGTTCATTATTTGGCGTTGAATTATATAAAATTTGTGATCCAAAATGACAGTAAATATTACCCATATTGCAAATATTTTGAGATGATTGAGACAATGAAATATCTAATCTTTCAAAAGTGGAACTAAAATTAGTCTTTTTTATATCTTCACCCAATGCTTCAGATAAAAATTTCCATAATTCACCCCCTACATCACTAGCATGATTTTTATTAAAATGATTCTTTTCACCAATCTGACTATAGGTTTCTCCCTGCCATGTTCCCTCAACTACAGCCCTTTGCACATTATCTAAATGCTTTCCAGTGCGTTCAAAAATTAACTGATCCACAAATTGTAAAACTTCTGTTATATTCATAAAAACCATATATAGTAAAGGTTTTAGCTATTATAGCCTAAGTCAATCCCAATTTTTCCTAACTTTTCCGCTTTTTTGCTTAACATTCTGTAAAAAACTCCCGCTAAAATCCGTTGTTTGAGAGTGGTTAAATCCAAAGTTTAAGTTTATGCTAGAAGTACCTAAAAATTAAAGAAAGAAAAATTTATGGATTTAAGAAGTGTATTACAGGGGCTAGTAAATGAACTTCTGCCGGGTCAACAAATGTCAGAGGAACATTTTGAGGAAATCTACCAAATAATTGAGGATAAGGTAGATAACGAACCTCCTCCTCGCTTTGCTTTTATTGGTGAAACAGGAGTAGGAAAATCCTCTACTCTCAATGCACTATTCAACGCAGGTTTAGAAGTTAGCCATATCGAAGCCTGTACACAAACAGCAAGAGGGATTGAAGTTAAATTCAACGAACTTGAAGGAGTTAATGGGGCATTAATCGCTTATGATATGCCAGGATTAGGTGAAAGTCGCCTTAAACAAAGAGAACATATTGCTCTATATGAAAACATTTTAAAAGATGTTGATGTAGCTTTATGGATTTTAGATGGTCAGAATAGAGCGATCGCCCAAATACAAGAATATCTCGAAGTTGAATTAAAATCAATTAATCCTAGACTTTTAGAAAGAATGGTTATCGCTTTAAACAAAGTAGATTTAGTGCATCCGGGTGAAACTCATTGGCATCCTTTAGCTAATTTACCTAGCGAAGAACAAGAAGAAAATATCAAAGGAAGAATCCGTGATGTTAAAAGAAAAATTCATGAAGTTCTTCCTAATTGGCGAGGAACAATTGTCGGCTATTCTGCTAACAGAAGATACAATTTACCTCATCTTTTTGATGCCATGATGGATGCTGTTCCTAATAAAAGACGATGGGTAGTTGCTTCGCGTAAAGCTTTAGCTGACTTTTTAGAATTAGTTGATCCTCAATTATTACCTCCAGAAAAAAGACGGGAAAGATTACAAAATCAACAACCTAGACCTTCAAAAATGTCAGATATTGTTGCCAATATGCCTCCTGAAGAATTTGCCAAATTATCAAGCGATAAAAAGGCTTTTGAAAAATGGCTAAAATCACAAGGATTGTAACAACAATAATTTTATTTTTTTCAATAAAAATCAACTAAAATGAGGACATTTGAAATGACACAATATGTGCCAGATGAGACATATATTCCTACGGAGGATTATAATCAGATCAAAGCCAGAGTTAAGAGACAAATTGATTCAATGAATGAAGCTGACTTAAGAACTATAGCTAAATCTGAAGCTAGTCTTAGAGCTTATCTTGCGGATGCCTTTAGATCTATTGCTGCACTTTTTGGTTATATCATTGGTCAAATTGTCGGTACTTTCAGAGATATGGGTAGAGGCATTAGTCGCGGTTGGCGAGCAGGATGGGAAGCAGGGTTGGGAGATTAACTAATTAGTGATTTGATTATGACTGAAAAATAAAAAATTAAAATCATGAGTGAATGGATGCCCTTACCTTTTCCAAAATGCCCAAGATGTCATGATTCTTGGGTTAAAAGTTATCATGATTGTTTTTCTAATGGTGAAGTTTTAGTTGAACCTTATCAAAGACAAGCAAAATGTTGCGGTTGTAGTAAACAATGGGATTTACTAAACAGTAATTTTAATTGCTCTTGTGGCTACACTTTCAGCGCATCAGAAGTAGAAAATGCTCTTTCAACAACACAGTTATTAAAACAACGTTTAATTCAAAAGCTGAACGAAATGGATAGTTTTGAAAGGAGTATTACAACTAAATCTCAAAGCTCTTTTAAACAATGGATTGGTAGTATTAGTTATGAAATAGGAAAGTTATTAGGAACAACAGCAAGTCAAGCTAAACAATTAATTGATAACTTTTTTGAAAAGTGGTCGTCTTAATTAGTTAATCTCAGCATATTATAGATATCTTACCTGATGATGTCCAAAAATCGGCTTTTGTTTGTGTAAGGAATGTAAACGTTGAGGTTTACCAGCGTTCATTCGCTTCCTCTCTTTTCAGGGAATGAAAGTTAGGAATCACAATAGGATTTGCTGTTAGTTTAGCAATAATTCCCGTCGTAGGAAAGCTTTTCGTTTTTTTCATAGATTCCGATTCTATAATAAGTTTTACGGTTTGACCTTCTGTTAATTGGAAATCAGCTAAGGGGCGAAAAACCCCGTTTTCAAAAACCGCATCAAAACTTTGTTGCATAATGAATTAGGTGATTATTTAACTGCTTGCTATTATAACCTATTTTATTGTAGGAGTGTTGAGAGTGCGATCGCTTTTGCTATTTTGTGCTAACATTAAATTTAATGCAAATTTAGTGCGAAGTCCCCAATCATGATTAATCTAAATCGAGATATTCAATCCCTCTCCACCTTTAAACGGAATACAAATGAAATGATTACCCAGATGAAAGAAACAGGTAATCCTATCGTTTTAACTGTTAATGGGAAAGCCGAATTAGTAGTACAAGATGCTGTATCTTATCAAAAATTACTAGATTTTATCGAGAAATTAGAAACTATTATTGGGATTAAAAAAGGATTAGAAGATATAGCAATAGGTGACACACAAACCCTAAATCAATTCATCGAAGAAATGCAGCAAAAACATGGAATTTCAAGTTAAATTAACCCGGAATGCTAAACTAGAAATAGAATCTGCTTATCTTTGGTTAAAAAATCTTAACCCTAATTATGCTGATCAATGGTTTAGAGATTTAATGAATACTATTGCTACTTTGCAAGATAAGCCAAAACGTTTTGCTTTAGCTAGAGAAAACGATGATTTTCCTGAAGAAATCAGACAAATTATTTATGGGAAATCAAGGAATAAATACCGGATTATTTTCACCATTCGAGAGGATATAGTTTATATTCTTTATCTTCGTCATAGCGCACAATCTTTAATTACTTTTAATCCCCTTGATCTGGAGTAAAATTATTAATGCGATCGCTTTTTATTTTAGGGTTGTTGAGGGTGCGATCGCTATATAACACCTTCAACAAAACTTCAACTTATCACTCTACCCAATTCTCTAAACTTAAACCCTCAACTCTCAATAGAACTCTTGCAAAATAATTTTATGGTATTATGGTAAGTTTTGCTCAATTTCATAAAATCCTAGAGACTAACCATTCTTCACAAACTTTTGCTAAAAACTCCATAAAATGGTAAAAATTGAAAGTGAATTAAGACAATAACTCTGCGATGAACACTCAATTTTATCTAAATTTGAAACCTCCTGAATTTAAACGGAGATTTGGTGTCAAGATTCAAACCTTTCAAGAAATGGTTAATGCCATAGAGCAGTTCAGGTTAGAACATCCTAAAGATAGGAGAGGACGTCACACCCACCTGACTCTCCAAGAGCAAGTTTTAGTAGCCTTGGAGTATTGGCGAGAATACAGAACATATTTTCATATTGGGACAAATTGGGGAGTATCAGAATCAACTATTTGCCGAATTGTTGCTAATATTGAATCAACTTTAATGAAAACAGGAAAGTTTCGGATTCCGGGAAAGAAAGCATTAATTCAAGATTCTGGCTACCCCGAAATCGTAGTGATGGATGTCACGGAAACGGCTATTGAAAGACCGAAAAAAAAACAGAAAAAATGTTACTCAGGAAAGAAAAAACATCACACGCTCAAAATTCAGTTAGTAATTGATCAAGAAACTAAACAGATTATTTGTACAGATTTTGGACAAGGACATTGCCACGATTTCAGCTTATTCAAAAAAAGCAAAATTCATTTTCACCCCCAAACTGATAGTTTACAAGATAGTGGCTATCAAGGGATTAAGGATTATCACTTGAATAGCTATGTACCCAAAAAGAAACCCAAAAATGGCAATCTTTCGGTCTTAGAAAAAGACTATAATCAAGCTTTGGCTCATCAACGAATTGTGATTGAACACGTTAATCGGAGCCTCAAAATTTTCAGGATCTTATCGAGTCGTTATCGAAATCGTCGTCGCCGTTATGGTCTTCGTTGTAATTTGTTGTCGGCCATTTATAATTATGAGTTGACACTCTTAGTCTGAAAGTGAAAATTTGTTATTATAGCATAGATTTTTTTTGCAAGAGGTCTAATAAATCACTATCATTAGAAACCAGAATTAAACCTTTAACAATAGCAGTCGCAGCAATTAAAATATCTTCTGTTTGGATCGGTAATCCTCTTAACCTTAAATTGGCATGAATTTCGGCTGCTTTCTCTAAAATTGCTAAATCATCTAATAAAATAATTTTATAATCTTGGCAAAATTCATTAAATCTCTCTAGTTGTTTAGTTGCTTTTACTGCAAATAATCCTCTTTTAATTTCAAAATAAGTAATGCAACTGATACAGAGTAATTCTTTTTGAGATTCTAATTGTTTGAGCTTTTCCTTAACTTTAAGATTATTTTTCAGGGATAAGGAAACAATATTAGTATCTAATAAATAACTCATACTCATCTATTTCCGTTTAATTACTTCATCAAAAATAGCCATTTGTTCAGGTGTTAATTCATTCAAGGTTCCCGCCACTGCTTCTGTCACCATAATCAGACTACAATGTTTCTTTAATTCCTGATCTGACATCGTGTTAAATTTTTCAAAAGGTAAGTTTTCTTGAAAGAGTTTAAATAACTCTTTAATCATTTCTGATTGATTCAGTTCTTCTTTAAATAAAGGACGTTCTTCCATTAAAATCGAAACAACTTGCTCAATTCTTTTGATCATGGATTCTTGTCTAACATCAGTTGATAACATATTGATTGCCTCCATTCAAATACAATTAGATAACCATTCTAATCTTAGCATATTACAGAAATCTTGCCCGATGATGTTCAAAGATATACTTTTGTTGGTGTAAGGGGTTTAGGAGAATTTGGAGTGTAAGGGAGTTAGGAGTGCGATCGCTGCTATAATATACACAGGTAACTTTAGGTTAGGAAAATATTATGAACTTAGTCACCTTAAATCAATCAGGATTTATTGAAATTCCCGAAATTATTAGACAACAATTTAAAAATCAAGAAGCCCAACAAGTGTGGTCAGGAAAGTTACCCGCTTTCCAATGTTGACGTAACTTAACCTCTGCTCTAACTAAAAGATGTTGATAATTTTCACTATTAATAGGTTCAATTTCTTGAATTGTTCCCTGATGTTTATCAAGATGAATCTTTCCTAAATGTTCAGAGTCACTTCCAAAATTATAAGTAACACCTTGCTCATCTTCGTTGACCTTAATTAACATTACATAAAAAGCCATAAAACATTCCTCTAAATAAAGTTTAAATTGATACTCATTAAGGAGTCCATGTTCTCCCTGACTTAATTGTAGCATTATGGGAAGTCCGATAATCAGTTTGAAATATTCCCTCAAAACGAGCTTCAAAATATTCATGCTTCAATAACCTTAGATCCTGATCATTATAATCTCCTTCTTGTAACCTAAACCAAGCATCAGCAATATCAGGATCAGGATCAAACAACCTGATACCATCATCTAATTGATGTTCTTTAAAAAATATATGTTCCTTAATTTTTGCAATTTTAACCTGAGAAAACCCCGTCTTTTCAGCAATTATCTGAATATCATTGGTTGCTCGTATTTTCTGGTAAGATTGTGGTGCATAAACCTCCCATCGGTTAAGATATTCATCAAGTTTACCACCAGTAAAACTAGATAAAATTCCCCGTTTTCTAATTCCAAATAAGACTAAAATTAGGATGATTATGAAAACAATAATAAAGTCAATAAATGTCATTTTTATCAGGAAACAATATTAGTATCTAATAAATAACTCATACTCATCTATTTCCGTTTAATTACTTCATCAAAAACAGTATCAGGAATAAAAATATTTTTATTTTTGAACAATTCTAAACTTTGTTGATACTGTAATTCATTATCTCTAGTAATAAATCTAACAATAATATTAGTATCAATAGCAATTATCAGGAGGAATTTTAACAGAACGCAAGAATGCAGCACTTTCTTCGGGTAAAGCGGTATTAATATACATTCCACTACCTAATTCAAATCCGGCGGATAAAGAAACCCGAGGAATTAAGGCAATATACCAATGGGAATAATCAGTGCGTTGTTCGGCGGTGGGAATGGAACGAATAGTATAATTATAATCGGGATTATTTAACCCATAGTAAAGTTTAGCTAGGACATTTTTTAAGGTTTTAGCTAAATCCAAGATTTCCACATCTGTAATTTCATCAAATGAGGAACTATGACGACGGGGAAAAATCCAAGTATGGAAGGGAGAAAGAGCGGCATAGGGAATAAAAGCAACGAAATGTTCACTGGTAAAAATAATCCGTTCTTGGGCTTCTAATTCTTCCTTTAAGGTGCGACAAAAAATACATTCTCCGGTATCATCATAATGACGAATTGCTTCCCTAACACGGTCACGCCATTGATAGGGAACAATGGGAATTGCAGCAATTTGGGAATGAGGATGTTCTAAAGAAGTTCCCGCTCCTTGACCATGATTTTTAAAGATAATAATAGTTTCTACCCGAGCATCTTTGCGAATATGAATATAACGTTGGCGATAAACTCGAATAATATTTGCTATATCTTTGATTTCCATTAACGCCATTGTTAAATCATGGCGAGGATGTTCAATTACTACTTCATGAAACCCAAACCCTGATAAAGAATGAAAAATACCATCGGTTTCTCGGACTCTTTCACCTTCAGGAGATAAAGCAGGATACTTATTAGAAACAACGCGAACTTTCCAGTTTAAATCATCCGATAACCGCAATATTTCTCGACCTCCAGTTAACAATTCATTCCCTGGACAAAAGGGACAATTAGAACGATATTCAGGAGTGGGAATAAGTTGGGTTTCAGTTTTAGTAAATTCATCGGGTCGTTTTGCCCTTTCGGTGGCAATAATTACCCAATCTCTGGTGATTAGATTCTGTCTGAGTTCAGTCATATAGAAGGGAACAGGGAACAGGGAACAGGGAATAGCCCCCCCAAACCCCCCGTGCACGCAGGGCTAGGGGGGGGAGGGAATAGGGAATAGGGAATAGGGAACGGATAACAGGGAACGGAGAACACCGGAGGAAAAGAGTATGTATTAGTCTTTGTCCTAACCGCACAGGCGCATTTGCTAATAAAAAGGATTGATTATTTTTTATGGCTGTTTAAACCTCTTTTTGTTCCTAGATAAACGGCAAAACTTCCTAACCAATGACTTCCGCCATAGAAATTACCAGATACAGGATTTAACCCGACTTGGTAATGAAGATTTGCTACAGTTTTCAAAGCGGGGATGCGGTTATCTGTTGGTAATAAACCAGAGATTATCCCTTCTAACATCCACGCCCGACTCAAGTTTAACCCATCAAAATGGGATTGTCCGTAATCTTCAGGATTATTAATAATAATCGGAGAAAACCAATCGGTTTCCAACTTTTGGGGAAGGTGGGGTAAAAAAATAGTTAACCATTCTCCAAATTCAAAATGCGGTAAAATCCGGCGCATTAAATCTGCTTCTGCTAGACAGGGAGAGAGAAAATCATCACCCAAGGGTTCACAATGGAGGGAATAATTGTAATCATGGTAATAAAATTTTTGGATTTTATGTGCAACTTCTTCTAATAATTTTTGATGCTGAGTTAAGGTTGCCCAATCCCAAATTAATCCCAATGCAAAAGCTGTTTGATTATGTAATCCGGTGCGGTTAGGATAGGATAAAGTTAATAACCATTTATGAATATTATTAATAATAACAGTTTTTAAAGGTTGTAAATATTCTAATAAGATTTTAGCTTGTTCGTCTTCCCATTCAGTCAATTCGGCTATTAATTGTAAAAACCAAGCTAACCCATAGGGACATTCAAATCGAGGCTGAGATTGTAAAAATTTGGCTTCTATTTTAATATGTTCTGGGGTAATATTTTTAGTTAAAATATCTCTAGCAAAAGACACAAAATCCCCATCGGGAAAATATTTAATTAACCGAGTTAACATCCAATGGTTATGAACCGCCGAATGCCAATCTAAACAGCCATAAAATGCCGGATTAAGTTGTCGATGGGGAATTAAATCCTGAGAACTTTCTAACCAATAATATTGAATATGAGGATATTCTTGTATAACACATTGCAAGCCAAACTGAGCAAATCGGTTAGCTAAATTTACCGGAAATATTTCTGATTCTAAATTCATGATTGGAATAGGGAACAGCCCCCCAAACCCCCCGTGCACGGGGGGCTAGAGGGGAGGGAACAGGGAATGGGGATAATACTTTTGACTGTTTCATAGTTGCACTCGTTGTTGCGCTCGTTGTTGCGCTCGTTGTTGCGCTTCAGCGCACTCCTAACAGCTAAATTGACATTATTTAGGACTAGCGGAAGGTGTAGGAATGGGTTGAGGTGTAGGAGGTTTAGGAGGTGTTTGCGGAATTTCTGGGGGAAGTTTCCACTCCTCTATGGGACGATTAATAGTTGATAAAATATCATTAGAAATCACCAAAATATTGACTTCCTTTGTAGAAGTTTGGGGGGAATCAATTTGAGCATATAAAGAATCTCCGCGAAAATCATTTTTCCCTAAACTTAATTTATAGATTGTATTATTTTTAAGTTTAATTTCTATTTTATCCGTAACCGTATCTAACCCATAATCCTTAAGTTTTTCTGTAGAAACCGTTAATTTCTGAATCCCTGAGTTAATATCCGAGGGATTACTTTGATTTTTAAATAGTTCTCTAAGCAAATAATCTACCGAAGCCGGATTAGCCAAAAATTGTATTGGTGCGGTGATTTTCCAAGGAGATTTTTTCAACTCATCGGCGTTAGTCACCCGTTCCAAAGTAACAGTTTGTTGGGGAGTTGTAATAGTAAAGAATTGAATCTCATTCTTAGGAAAAGAAAAAATTTGTTGTTGTTTAGCCTGAATTTCCTGCTGTTGTGTTTTCCCATGAATTTCAAATACATAAACAGCCCCGGTCAAACCCAAAGCTAAACCCATTAAAATTAATGTTGAACGTTGAAATTTCATCAGTTATTAGTTATTAGTTATTAGTAGAGACGTGCGGTGAGCGCAGCGATGCCGTAGGCTATTGGCGCGTCTGTACCAGTTATTAGTTATCAGTTATCGGAAATATTAACTCTTACAGCAGTCGCCAGACCTATTAGGACAAAGAGTGATGCAGCAAAGCTAGACGGTGAAGTCTTTTCCTCCGAGATCCGGCGTTCCCAGATCCGGCGTTCCCTGCTATACTGATAACTGATAACTGTTTACTGATAACTGATTACTCCGTGGGCGTAGGATCAAAACGCTCAATTTTAGCACCCAATTGTCGGAGTTTAGCTTCCAATTGTTCATAACCCCGATCCAGATGTTTTAATCCCTGAATCGTCGTTTCTCCTTCAGCAGCTAAGGCGGCAAGAACTAAAGCAGCCGAAGCGCGTAAATCCGTCGCTGTGACCGGAGCACCCGATAGCAAAGGAACACCTCGGACTAAAACCGTATTCCCCTTCACCTGAATATCAGCACCCATGCGACTGAGTTCAGGAACATGACCAAAACGATTTTCAAATACCGTTTCACTGATCAAACTATTGCCTTCACACAGCGTTAATAGCGCCATAAAGGGGGCTTGCATATCAGTAGGGAAGCCTGGATAGGGTAGGGTTTTAATATCCGTCGCCTTTAGTTGTTCTCCGGGGAGAATGCTTAAATGGTTTAGCCCTTCCATGCGGATTTTCACCCCCATAGTTTTGAGTTTAGCCAGTACAGGACTCAAATGTTCTGGAATAATCGGCGATAGGTTGATTTCACAACCTGTAATCGCCCCAGCTATTAAAAAAGTTCCGGCTTCTATTCGGTCAGGAATAATCGAATAATCCGCAGAATGTAGACTCGGAACTCCAGAAATCACAATTGTTTTGCTACCAGCCCCATGAATTCTGGCTCCCATCGCCCGGCAGAAATTCGCTAAATCGATAACTTCCGGTTCTTGAGCCGCATTTTCAATGATGGTTTCCCCATCCGCTAGGGTGGCCGCCATCATCAAAGTTTCCGTCGCCCCGACACTGGGATAATCCAGATAGATGCGAGCACCCTTGAGCCGACGATTCGCCCCAGCTACATGAGCATGAACAATCCCATGTTCGATGTGTACTTCCGCGCCCATGGATTGAAGTCCACGAACATGAAGATCCACAGGTCTAGCACCAATGGCACATCCCCCAGGTAAGGGAACCCGGGCTATCCCTAAACGAGCCAATATTGGCCCAATGGCAAAGAAACTCGCCCGTAGTTGGCTCACCAGTTCATAGGGGGCTTGTGATTCTGATAACTCACCCGCCTTAATGTCAATGATGTCGCCCTGGCGGTCAATCTTGACACCCAGAGTCATGAGAATCTCACTCATGCTATTAACATCAGCTAAAGAGGGAACATTCCGTAGCCGACAATCTTCGGAACAGAGTAATGCACCCGCCATTAGGACTAAAGCAGAATTCTTAGCTCCGCTAATCGGAACATGACCTCGTAGGGGTTGACGTCCCCAAATTTTAAGACTGGACTGGTTAGCGTGGGACGCAGTTGAAACATTCGATGAACGTATAGCTAGTGTAATGGGTCTATCCTCCAAAAATGGTTTGTACGTTTACGATACTTAGATTTTTTGTTCTGATTCTACCTAAAAGATTCTAAATGTCTAGGGGTTAGACAAATTTTATGTCCCTTATAAACCCGAAATCAGGCCTTGGAAGGGTTTTATAGGAATATCATTCTTGGTATAGCAAAAGTCTTATCGATCTTTAAATCCAGTGTAAAAATCTAATTAAGACTTAGGAGAAATCAGAATTTATGGAAATTGGTATTCCCAAAGAAATCAAGGATCAGGAATTTAGAGTGGGCTTGAATCCTGATAGTGTCAGGGTTTGCACGGAACGAGGTCATCAAGTTTTTGTAGAAACAGGTGCAGGGGAGGGTTCGGGGTTTAGCGATCGCGATTATACACGAGCCGGAGCCACAATCGTTAATTCTGCGACCGATGCCTGGAGTCGGGAACTTGTGGTTAAAGTCAAAGAACCTTTACCCGCCGAATATGGCTTAATTCAAAAAAATCAACTGTTGTTTACCTATCTGCATCTGGCGGCTAATCGAGAACTCACAGAACAATTAATTACAAGTGGTGTCCAGGCGATCGCCTATGAAACCGTAGAACTTCCTGACGGTCGATTACCTTTATTAACGCCCATGAGTATCATCGCCGGACGTTTATCAATTCAGTTTGGCTCCCGTTATTTGGAACGACAACAGGGCGGGAGAGGGGTACTTTTAGCCGGAATTCCTGGGGTAAAAGCCGGAAAAGTTGTGATTTTAGGCGGGGGAATAGTCGGGACTGAAGCAGCAAGAATTGCAATCGGAATGGGGGCAAAAGTTCAAATTTTAGATGTGAATTTGGATCGGTTAGCTTATTTAGAAACAGTCTTTGGATCGAGTGTGGAATTACTCTATAGTCATCCCTCTCAAATTGAAGAAAGTGTTCCCGAAGCTGATTTATTAATTGGTGCGGTTTTAATCCTAGGAAAACGCGCTCCTAAGTTAGTTTCTCGTAATTTAGTCGCCCAAATGCGCCCCGGTTCTGTGATTGTCGATGTGGCGGTAGATCAAGGGGGATGTATTGAAACCCTCCGTCCGACCTCCCACACTAATCCTACCTATATTGAGGAAGGTATCGTTCATTATGGTGTTCCCAATATGCCTGGGGCTGTGCCTTGGACAGCAACCCAAGCCTTAAATAATAGTACATTACCTTATGTTATTCAGTTAGCAGATAAGGGACTCAAGGCTTTAGAAATAAATCCGGTTTTAGCCAAAGGATTAAATGTGGAAAATCATCATTTAGTTCATCCTGCTGTTAGGGAAGTTTTCCCTGATTTAGTTTAATTCCTCTGCTGGGCGAGGAGACCTCGCCCCTACACCCCTACTTGTTTTAAAACTGTTAAAGGATTATAGGATTTAAGTGCGTGCAGTTGTTCGGAATTTTTAACTAATAACCCCCCGGCAAATCCTAAAGAATTAATCGAAATTCCCTCAAATTTTTCTTGAGATCGAGGAACAATCATCATCCAATTTCGAGTAGCTAATAAATTATAAGCCCCAGATTGAAAGGGATTATCCCTGACGGATAAACCCACTTTTGCTAATAGCTCAAAATACAATTCTAAGGTAAAAATAGCTGCTTCTGATAGGTGATTAATCCAGTCAGGGTTAAAAGTCGCGATCGCATGAACAAAAGGAAATTCAGGAATTATACCAATAGAATTATTAAACTGTACAGAAGCGATCGCTGGTTCAATCGGAAGATTAATTCCATCTGGGACTAATGGAAACGGAACTAATTGTAAATGTTTATGACGCTGACTCGCCCCGGCTAATTTTCCCCCATTATAAAAAACTAAACCATCAATTTCGGCTAAACTCAGCCACATCGCCTCAAAATCTGCCTGGGTTAGCCAAGTTTCCTGTTCTTCAAATTGTCGAGTAATGATTAATAAATGATAATCAACAACATTAAATTTATTCAGTAAACATAAATGAGTTTCTGACAAATTACCTACAAATAAATCCTGTTCATAAGGCAGAAATGGATTAAACTCCTTACCGGATTTAGCTAATTTTTTTTGCTGTTTTTTCTTGGCTTTCTGCTTTCGAGCTAAGTTAGACAGAATTCTCACCAAAAACTGAATACTTCCCGCCTCTATAAAATCATATTCCGTTGGAATTGATTGTAAAGCGTCACAGTTGAGAGCCAATTCGGTTTGAGTGATTATCCGTTGCCATAATGTACCCGATGGTAACATCAAGTTAGCAGTTGTTGTACTGATCATTTCAGTGTAGGCTATAGCCTAGATTACAATCTTCTTTTTTTATCCTACAGGAGTTAGGGAAACAAGAAACAAGAAGATCCAGCGATTGAAATCGTGGCTACACAAACGAAGTCCGCCTGCGCGGACTATTAACCTCCTTTGCGGCGAGGGTTTGTTCTTCGATTAACCTCCTTTGATCAAGGGTTTAAAACCCGCGCAGGCGGGTTTTGTTTGTGTAGCCACGGTTTCAACCGATGGATCACTGGATCTTTAGGGGTGGGAGTGTCAAAAACCCAGAGAATTTGATATTTTAGGAATCGGGGTAACTTTGGCTTTTGGTTTCCAATCATATTCCATATATTGAGCCGTTTTTAAAGCCTTACTATCCCCCAAAAGTTTAGCCACAACATAAAGAGACATATCAATTCCTGCCGAAATTCCCGCCGCCGTAATAATTTTTCCATTATCAACAAATCGTTGATTATCAACAACAGTGGTTTGGGGTGCCATCGCCTGTAATTGATCTAATGCTTGATGATGAGTTGTCGCTACTAAACCATCTAATAAACCGACTTTTGCTAACAGTAAAGCACCCGTACAAACTGATAAAATTAACTCGGCATGATATCCTTTAGATTGAATCCAAGCTAGAATTTGCAGTTGATTCAGAGCCTCTCTAGTCCCTATACCACCAGGAATAATAATAATATCGGGAGGAGGACTATCTAATAGAGTACAATCTGGATTAAAGCTCAAACCATAATGGCATTGAACTGAATTTAAGGTTTCTGCGACTAGAAACACATTAAAAGGTTGATCCTCATTAATTTCTGATGTAATCGAAAATACCTCAAAAGGGCCGATAAAATCTAATAGTTGCACCCCATTAAAAATTAAAATAGCAACATTTGTTTGAGTCATGGGTCAGTAATCCTAAATGAAACGGGATAAAAGGTTAAAATATGTTAAAAAGGTGTCTTAATCTCCAAAATATTATTCTGGTTATTCTGATCACTCTAGGAATTGGGCTAGGTTGGAATAATTTAACTTTAGCACAAGGTTCTACCACTCAACTTGAATATCGGATGAGCCGCCTAGAATCACAAGTATCTCAACTAATTGGACAGATTAATAGTCTGCAATATCAAGCGTCAGGTACAACGGTGATCCAGGTTAAACCCGATCCAACAAATCCTACTCCCGAACTCAAAAATCCCTTGATGTCCGGTGATCCGATGTTTGATCGGTTAGCAACATTAGTGATTGAAACCAAGCAAGATGTCCAAGAACTTCAGAAACAAATAGCGGAGTTAAAAGCGCAATTAGAAACTCAATAATTTAGGGTTAAAATTAGTAAGCTAATAATTCATAAAAAAATAGGTGCTGCCATGATCTGAGGAGTTAAAGATGTTCTCCTCATCTTAGAAGATTGATCAAGAGCAGCACAGTCTTTAAAAATTGATGATGTTTAAATTACACAATGATACCGAAATAGTAAGCGGCAACTAAAAAGTTAATTCCTAACAGAAGAATTGCCCAAAATGCACGAAAGGTATAAGAGCCACTGGATGTTTGAGTTTTGGTAGCCATATTTGGTTCCTAAATACAATGATTCAATTAAACCACAGAAGCAACTGCATCGGGATCGGACTCTCCAGCATGATAGGAACTCCGCACTAATGGCCCAGAGCGGACGTGAGCAAACCCGATTTTGGTGGCGATCGCTCCCAAATACTGAAATTCCTCTGGTGTCCAATATTTTCGCACGGGAAGATGTTTCAGGGACGGACGCATATATTGACCCAGGGTAATTCGGTCACATCCAGCTTCCCGTAAATCTTCCAGGGTTTGAATAATTTCGGCTTCGGTTTCTCCATGTCCTAACATTAAGCCGGATTTTGTCGGAATGCGGGGATCAAGTTGTTTCACAATTCTTAATACATCCAGCGATCGCCCATACTTAGCCCCCCTTCTCACTGGTGCTTGCAGTCTTTGGACTGTTTCGACATTATGGTTATAACAGGCAGGTTCCGCTCCAACTACGGTGGCAATCCGTTGATATTGGAGTTCTTGGAGATTACCGCCCCCTTGACCGCCCCAAAAATCCGCCGTCAGGACTTCAATCTGGGTTTCGGGGTTAAGCTGTCGAATTCTGTCCATTGTCGCCACGAACCACCGGGCCCCCCCATCGGCCAAATCATCCCGCGCCACGGAAGTTAAGACCACATAGCCTAACCCTAAAATTTGTACAGCTTCGGCCACTTTTTGGGGTTCTTCGGGATCAAGGGGCATCGGTGCATGACCCTTATCCACTTGACAAAAGCCACAGGAGCGGGTACAAGTCGGCCCCATTAATAAAAATGTTGCGGTTTTCTGGGCATAACATTCCCCCCGGTTGGGACAACGACCTTCCTCACAAATCGTATGAATTTGGCGCTGTTTGATAATCCGTTGTACAGAGGATAATTCACTGGCCTTACCGATGGGACGACGTAACCAGGCCGGGATAGGTTCAATGGCATTTTGATCCCGATCACGATAAGATTGTTCTAGTGCTAAATCAGAAGGGGCGGACATATTCAAGTTCCGTTGTTATTTTGGCTTCTTCTCAGATTAATCTAGTTATGTATTCTAAAGATGCAGGTCTTTTTAATCATTGGATCACTTTAACCCAATATAATAATAGTTAACGCATCATTATCGTTATGGGAGTTAGTTGTGGCAGGTCGGAAAATACTGGTTATTGATGATAGTAAAGTAATTAGAGTTCGAGTCAGAGAAATGTTACCCCCTGGTAACTTTGAGGTATTAGAAGCCAAAGATGGCAAAGAAGGACTCGAATTCGTGCAAAAAGAACATCCCAATTTAATTATGCTGGATTTCCTCCTGCCTAAGTTAAGTGGCTGGGATGTGTTTCAGCGAATTCAAGCGGATGAAACCTTGCGGCGCATTCCCCTTGTCCTGATGTCGGGACGGAAGGAAGAAGTCACCGAAAAAATTTCTGAACCCTTTCAATATTTTGAATTTATTGAAAAGCCCTTTGAGAAGAATCAACTAATTTCTGCAATTAAATTGGCCTTCCAAAAAGCCAATCTCCCCCGGCCACCCCTATCCACCCCTGGAACTCCTGCACCGACTTCTGCACCTGCTCCTCAAGTTTCTCCTGCTGGAGACGCGACGGATATTGCAGCAATTAAGGCTCAAATGGATACAATGCAGGCGGAACTGGATGCCTTGAAAAAACAAGTGTTGCAACTGAAAAGATTCATTCAGGGGAAATTAAAGTAGAAATATTGACAGTTGACTGTTGATAGTTGACTGTTAATAGTTGACCGACAACTGATCAGAAATATGATACTGGATGCTTCATTTTTGACCCAATTAAACGCCGCAATGGATTCATTATTAAAACGAATGAATCTATTTTCCCAGGCGCGGGTTTTGGTGGTAGGGGATTTAACTTTAGATGAATTTTTGACAGGTCAAGTGGAACGTTTATCCCGTGAAGCTCCGGTATTAATTCTCCGTCATGAACATACCCATCAAATTCCTGGGGGGGGTGCGAATGCGGTTTACAATTTGGCAAAATTAGGGGCATCGGTAAAGGTTGCTGGACTGGTGGGAAATGATGATCAAGGAATTGCCCTTTGTGGAATTTTTGAACAGGCGGGAATTGATATTGGGGGAATTTTTATTGATCCCAACCGTCCCACGGTAACGAAAACTCGGATTTCGGGTCATGCTCGTCAATCTGTTACCCAACAAATTGTTAGAGTTGATCGCAAATCTGACGAATTACCGGATATTAAATTACAGTTAAAATTAGCTGAATATATTAGTGAAAATATTGATACTGTAGATGCGGTGGTTTGTTCAGATTATGGGGATGGAGTTTTAACCCAATTGGTAATTGAATCGGCATTAAAAGCTCCTTTAACTATTGTTGATACTCAAAAAGATTTACCTAGATTTACGGGTGCAACTTTGTTTACTCCTAACCTTCCTGAAGCGGAAAAAGCTGTGGGATATTCGATTAAAAATCAGCAAACTTTACAACAGGCGGGACAGGATTTATTAAGATTAACTCAAGCCAATTCCATGTTAATTACACGCGGCGAGGAAGGAATGAGTTTGTTTGAGGGAGAAAAACAATTTCAAATCCCACCTTTTAATCGCACGGATGTTTTTGATGTTACCGGGGCTGGGGATACGGTCGTGGCGGCTTTAACCTTGGGTTTATGTACGGGTTCATCGTTGTGGGAATCGGCAGTTTTAGGGAATTTAGCCGCTAGTTTAGTCGTGCGTCAATTTGGAACAGCAACAACAACAATTGAGGAAATGAAAGAGGCTTTGCGATCGCTTTTAAATCCAGAATAATCAATAGGGATCACGGATTTAAGAGGATTTCACGGATTTCACGGATTTTAATCTGTGTTAATCTGCGTAATTCTCTTAAATCCGTGATGGGTAATGGGTAATGGGTAATAAACTGATAACTGGTAAGTAAGGGCGGCTTGGTGTTAGATATTTGTTAATCACCGCGCATCTCGATGAACCCGCCCCTACAAATGATAATGCTTGACAAATATTGATTTTAAGATAAGATTCTGGGGAACCGATATTTATAGGAAAGCGAATGTTAACCCAAGATCAGCCTTTAACTGAAACGGTATTTCTGGCTAAACTCAACGAAATTATTGAAAGTAATCACCTGCTCAAGCACCCCTTTTATCAAATGTGGACGGAAGGGAAGCTGACATTAACCATGTTACAAGAGTATGCCCAGGAATATTATTTGCACGTTCATAACTTCCCCACCTATGTCAGTGCCACCCATGCGGCTTGTGATGACATCAACATTCGCAAAATGTTATTAGAAAACCTGATTGAAGAAGAACGGGGCTCGGCCCATCATCCCGAATTATGGTTACAGTTTGCAGAAGGTTTAGGAGTAGAACGGAGTGCTGTTCTTGACCGTCAACCTTTAAATAAAACCCAAGAATCTGTTAAAATTCTGAAAAAATTATCGCGTAGTGAAGAAGCAGAAAAAGGGTTGGCCGCACTCTATGCTTATGAATCCCAATTTCCTGAAGTTTCTACCACAAAAATTGCCGGATTAGAAGAATTTTATGGTATTAAAGAAGAATCAGCTTTATCCTTTTTTAAAGTTCATGAAAAAGCTGATGAAATCCATAGTCAAATGACTCGTAAAGCCTTGTTACAACTGTGTCAAACCACCGAACAACAACGAGCCGCATTAGACTCCGTACAAACAGCCGTTGATGCGTTTAACTTGCTTTTAGACGGTGTTTATGAAGAATATTGTCAGAATTAAAATTTTAGGCTAAATTTCGCTTAATTTTTCCTAAAATTTTGATCCTTCTTGTTCCCTACTTTTGATAAATGGGAGCTAGAATAAAACCCCACCCTAGCCCTCCCCTTACTAAGGGGAGGGTTGGGAGGGGTAAAAATAAATGTAAATATTACAACTGATTTAAAATTTCATATTAGCATATTAGTGTTTTATAGAGGCGTTAAAAATAACACCTCTACAGAAATTCAATCAGAAGAAATTAAATCATTTCAACGATTCCATTAGAACCAATACTAATACTCTTATGACCTGCGCCGCCGGAGTAAATATTGACGGTTAGTTCATTTTTTTCTGCATCAAAATTGCCTTTAAATCCCAAAGGAGTCCCATCTAGGGTATAAATTAAAATGTTGACTGCCCCCGTTTTAATCTGGGAAAATGGCAGAACAGTTGATTGTCCACTGGCTAAAATTTTAGACGAATTTTGGCTTAAACCATACTGAATAGGTTTTCCCGATTCATTGATGAGTCGAACTGCAACCTTTTGATCGGTTTTTACCCGAAATCCGGTATAAACCTGGGCAGAACTGGGACTAGGGGAGAATATAACTGGAGTAGCAAACAAAAATGTTCCTACTAAAGCAACCGTCGTTAGAAGTTTGAGTTTCATAGATTTTATGGAATTAAATCAGAATCAGTTCGGTAATTATTCTAATCTATATTTTTGAGATCACAAACTAATAATTTTTCCGGCTTGTCTTCGATGAAAATTTTAGATTTTCTCAACATTTCAACGGGATTACAATATTTAAGTAGTTACACAAAATAAATTACCTAGTTGAGAGAGGGAACACCGGAACAGCCCCCCCAAACCCCCCGTGCACGGGGGGCTAGGGGGGGAGGGAACAGGGTGGAGGATGTGTAATTAATTTTGTTTAGGTACTTAACAAAACTTCCTAAATTCCATGACTTTTCCCAATCACCCAATTCCGACGGAAAAAACGGGATAGGGCCGATTCTTCTAATTGTAAAACAATTGGACGACCATGGGGACAGGTACGAGGATTGCGGGTTTTAATCCATTGATCTAATATAGTTTGCATTTGGCTTAAACTCAGGGGTGTGCCATTTTTAATCGCACTCCGACAGGCGGTGGCAACTTGGGCGGTTTGTAAATCTCCTCCTAAACTTAATTCTAATAAGGCTTCTGGACAATCACTGCGTTTAATTAATAATTCCGGTGCATTTCTGACTACCCAAATCCCGTCTCCAAAGGGATCAACTTCTAATCCTAAACGCTGCATTTGTTCTAATTGTGCTGTTGATAAGGATTGTAAAATAATCCCTGGTTCGAGGGGAATTAATCGCCATTGATCACAGATTTGTTCATATAAAATCCGTTCATGGGCAATATGTTGTTCAATTAACCATAATCCGCTAGAATGTTCGGCAATAATATAGGTATTTAAAACTTGGGCGATCGCTTTTATTTCTAATATTCCTAATTCAGTTTGGGATCTTTGAGCATCTAATTGAGTTTCGGAATTAATGTTATAATTTCCCTTGTCTTCTGATACTTTCAATAACTTCTCAATGCGATTTTGAGTCGGAGAAATTCTCTCAAAATTTAACCTTAAAGCCCGTTCAATTCCTTGACTAATAAGCTCTTGCCATTGGTTCAAATTCTGGAGATAAACTTCACTTTTATCCGGGTTTCTATTCCAGTCTATTTGTTCGGGGAACAGGTGTAAATGTACAAAACAAATGGGATAGCGATCGCGGGGACAGGTGCGTGCTAGGGCGGTTAATAGGGTTTGTTCTAATTCCGGCGATCGTACCATTCGGCCATTAATAGCAACCTTAACCCAATCGGGTCGGCGACGATGACAGCGATCGGGTAATCCTAATATTAATTCAATTTCTCTTAGATTAATATTATCATAATCTGGCGGAATTTTCAAATAAAATAAATCACTGAATTGAACATTTTTAATAATCTGAGGTAAAATCTGTTGAGCATTCACCCCCGGACTAATTTGAAACCAAGGATTATGACCTTGACGCAGTTGCCAAGTTACTTGGGGATGACATAAAGCAATTTGCTGAATTATTAACTGAATACCGCGCAATTGTTGAGCCGAAGCAGGTAAAGATTGACGTCGATTTTGCCAATTTTCAAACAAATTAGAAACCGTAATAACTGTTCCCTGGGCGACAGCAATGGTTTCGGTTTTAACAACTTCTCCTTGATGATTATAACTAACACGCCAACCGGCATCAGCAAGGGAAGGAGAATTAGGACGACTAATAATTTCTAAATCGGATAATTGGGCTAAACTGTGTAATGCTTCCCCCCGAAATCCTAAACTATTAATTTTAAATAAATCCGTAATTGTGTTAATTTTGCTGGTACTATGGGCGGCGGCGGCTTGTTTTAAATTAGTTAAATCCATGCCCACACCATTATCTACCACTTGTACCCGCCAAGACTCCGGCCAGACTGAAATTGTAATCCGGTTTGCTTGGGCATCTAAGGCATTTTCAACTAATTCCCGAACCACTGCCACTAAGGAGTCAATAACTTCACTCGCCGCAATTAAATCAACAACATCTTTGGGGAGAGGACGAATAGAATTCAAGGGAATGGGTAATGGGTAATGGGTAATGGGGATCACGGATTTAAGAGGATTTCACGGATTTCACGGATTTTAATCTGTGTTAATCTGCGTCATCCTCTTGAATCCGTGATCGGGAATGGGTAATGGGTAATGGGTTTTGGGTTTTGGGTTTTGGGTAATAGGTTTAATTCTAGTTTAATTTGACTTCTTCGGCAACTTCAGCGTGCATTTCTTTTAGTTGAGTTTGGGGGAGTTTAATATAAAAAGTAGTGCCTTGATGGGGAACGGATTTAAACCGAATTTGACCGCCATGGGCATCAATAATAGATTTAGCAATCGCAGTTCCTAACCCCGTACCACTGCGTTTTCCATGGGTAACAAAGGCATCAAATAAATGTTCACGAATCATATCAGGAATTCCAGGGCCATTATCAGCAATGGCAATTTCCGTCCAATCTCCCGTTAATTTAGCTGTGATTAAAATAGTTCCTCCTGGTTTTTCAAAGGCTTCTACCGCATTTCCAACTAAATTTTGAAATACTCGAATCAGTTTATTTTCATCGACATAAATTTGACAATTTTCATCAGTTTGCACAGAAAATTTAACCTGGGTCGATTGAAAATAAACCCGATTTAATTTTTCAAAACGTTGCAGCATTTTTGCCACAGAAATTGATTTTCTGTATAAAAGTGTACTGCCTTTAGTAAATTCTAATACTTCCTCTGCCATGCCTAACATCCGTTGAATCTGCATAGAAATCAAATCACACCATTCTTGAGTTTCTTCATCGGGGTGCATTTCTTTGAGCATGGAACTGGATAACTGAATTCCGGTAAACGGACTCCTAAAATCATGCAAAATGGTATTAACCATTTCCCCAACTAATTCCATTTTTTCTTTATGGACTAATTGATGGACATATTGATTCGTAGTAACGCGCAAATGACTAATAATATAAGCAAATAAATTCAGAATCACTTTACCCTTAGCATTGCTTAAAATTTGCAGCAAATCCGGTTGAGAAATTTTAGCTAATTTCACCTGTCCGGCGGTTATTGCCCTGGCACTGCGAGGTTGTCCATCTAAGACTCCAAATTCTCCAAAAAAGTCATTAGCTTGGGCAACAGCAATGGTTTGATATTGGCTCAATGGAACTTCTTTTTTAAACTCCACCCGACCTTCTAAGACTAAATATAAAAAATTAGGAGCTTCTCCCTCTTCAAAAATAATATGTTGGTCTGCAAACTGTTCAACTATGGCTATTTCACAGAGTTGTTGAGCTTCGGGAAGTTCAAAATAGCTAAGAAATCGGTGGGAGGATATATCCATTTTTATAACCCGGGTTGTGATCAAAAATTAGGGTAATCTGGTTTGGTGATATTCAGTATCGGAATTAATCAATTTGAGGGCTGAAAAAGGCAGCTTTCAATAAGGGCAAATTGCTTTTGGAGATTAGAAAAATACAACCGAATAGTATAATAAATTATAGCGTAGATGTTCCCAGTAGTTGAGCCAAAGATGTTTGCAATACCGGGGGTAAACGACGCATAATTTTCCCCGTTTTTCCATCAATAGGAACCAAAGTCACTTGGGCGCTGAGATAGTGGGATTGGCCATCTAGGGATTCAATCCGGTATTCCCAGGGAATTCGTACCCCCTTAATCAGTAGAATTCGACTTTTAACCACAGCCTGCATTCCCATTTTCACGGGTTTATGGTAGCGAATGTTCAACTCGATAACGGGTAATTCGCAACCCATTTCTACTAAGGTATGATACTCTAATCCCGCCAAACGTAACCGTTCTACCCGGGCTTCTTCCATCCAAGATATATAGGTTCCATGCCAAACAATACCACCATAATCGGTATGGTGGGGAGAAACCCGCACAACATAGTCAAACCAAGGGGTTGACCAGGAGGTATCCTTTGAGGACGGGGACTGGGGGAAAGGATTTGTTTCAAACACTTTACAAATAGATTTAGAACGCAACATTTCTACAAATTATCTGTCAACACGGGGGATTATTCTAGGTATGGATACTGTTTAATCCGTGTCGGGTAGATCTGACCCCTGATAAATCACCTATTTTAATCACAAGGAAAATCCATGATAAAAAAAATTCTAGTTGCGGTTGCTGGTCGGGGATTATGCGAAGAAATGCTGAATATGATGTTGGATATCCCCTCTTTCCAGCAAGCATCGGTCACGCTTCTACACGTTGTTTTCCCTGAAGTGAGTTCGGATACGATGTCGGAAAAGTTAACCGAAGCTGGAAAAATTCTGGCCGAAGCTGTTACCTTGATTAAACTCGACCCTAAGCAAATTAATCCTCTACTTAAACAAGGTGATCCTAAAGATATTGTTTGTCAAGTGGCTGATGAGGAAGGTGTGGATTTAATTATTATGGGTTCCCGGGGTTTGGGACGCATCCAAGCAATTCTGGAAAACTCCGTCAGTCAGTATGTGTTTCAATTAACTACTCGTCCGATGCTATTAGTCAAGGACGATACCTATGTCAAAAAACTGCGTAAAATTATGGTGGCGGTGGATAATTCCGAAGCCTCCAAACAGTGTTTACAATTGGCAATTTCCTTTGCTAAAGATATCGCTGGGACTCAACTAATTTTAGTCCACATTAATAAAGATATATCAGGGAAATCGAGCCAAGATTTCAGTAATAATGCCGAAAAAGATCCTATTTTAGCCCCGGCAATTGAAGAAGTAAAACGCATGGGAATCAGCTATCGTTGTGTTAGTGGGATTGGTAAACCAGGCCCAGAATTGTGTAGCGTTGCTGAAGAATTGGGGGCGGATTTATTAATGTTAGGTTCCCCAGACCGTCGCCCCAACATGGCTAAGAGTTTTATTGACTTAGACCGATTGTTAGGAAGTTCCCTCTCAGATTATGTGCGAGTTTATGCTACTTGTCCTGTTTTGTTAACACGGACAACAGCAAAATAATCCTCTGTTAATTAACAAATAAGTAGTTGCACAAAATAAATTACCTAGTTGAGAGAGGGAACACCGGAACAGCCCCCCCAAACCCAGGGCTGTTTCATTTTACGGCGGGGTGGATGTCAAAATAAAAAGCGCCACAGTAACAGTCTGATGGCGCTTTTTTTGAATTAAAATTCAATCAAAATTCAGGAAAAACTGGTATTAACCTTGTTTACCATCCTGACTTTGGGTTTGAATATACAGAATCAACAGAAAAACCGCAGGAACTGACACAAACAAAATGCTGGCAACAAATCCTAAATCATTAACTTGCATAATTACCCTACCTTAACTTAAATGGGAAATTCAAATACCTCTAGGATATCATTAATTAGCGTTTTTGAATAGATTGATTTTATAGTGGGGAATAGGGAATTACGAATGGGTTTTGGGTTTTGGGTGATATTCAGCGAGCGAGGACGCTCGCACTGCTTCTGCTCTCCCTGCTTCTCCTTCCCCAGTTTAAATACTTAATAGCTTACCAAATCGAAGTTAAATCTAATATAAAACCTGGTAAAATATCCTCGCCTGAAACTTGATTAGGATATTCCAAGATTTCCACATCTTGATGTAAACGATAAACTTCAATTTGTTGCTGTTTACGATTAATTAACCAACCTAATTTTGCCCCATTCTCTTGATATTCTTGCATTTTTTGACGAGTTTTTTCTAAACTATCACTCGGAGACATTAATTCCACCACAAAATCAGGACACAAAGGCACAAATTTATCCTGTTGTTCAGGTGTTAAAGATTCCCAACGTTCTCGACTTACCCAAGAAGCATCAGGAGCGCGGTCAGCACCATTAGGAAGGGTAAAACCCGTATTGGAATCAAAAACTTCACCTAAATTATTCTGACGTTTCCAGACTAAAAGTTGAAAAATTAAATCAGCATTCCGTTTACCTGTATTTCCTCCAGTTGGTGGCATAATAATTAACTCTCCTGAAGTCGTGCGTTCAAATTGAAAATCATGATTTTCTTGACACAATTGCCAAAATTGTTCCGATGTTAAATCCAGTTTTAATTTTAAAATCGGCGGTAAAGTCAGAATATTGGTTTCCATAGTAATTTGGGTTTTTGAAGGGAATGGGGATTAAATACTAAATCGCTTACCAAATCGAAGTTAAATCTAACACAAAACCTGGTAAAATATCCTCACCTGAAACTTGATTAGGGTGTGCCAAGATTTCTACATCTTGATGCAGACGATAAACTTCAATTTGTTGCTGTTTACGATTAATTAACCAACCTAATTTTGCCCCATTCTCCTGATATTCTTGCATTTTTTGACGAGTTTTTTCTAAACTATCACTTGGAGACATTAATTCCACCACAAAATCAGGACACAAAGGCACAAATTTATCTTGTTGTTCAGGTGTTAAAGATTCCCAACGTTCTCGACTTACCCAAGAAGCATCAGGAGCGCGGTCAGCACCATTAGGAAGGGTAAAACCTGTATTAGAATCAAAAACTTCACCTAAACGGGTTTTTGAATTCCATAAATCAATTTGAGTGGTAATTTTAACATTCCGTTTTCCTGTATTTCCTCCAGTTGGTGGCATAATAATTAACTCTCCTGAGTTCGTGCGTTCAAATCTAAAATCATGATTTTCTTGACACAATTGCCAAAATTGTTCCGAGGTTAAATCCAGTTTTAATTTTAAAATCGGCGGTAAGGTTAGAATATTTGTTTCCATAGTAATATGGGTAATGGGTAATGGAGATTTGTTCTATTATATAATAAGGAATATTAGAATTAACTGTCATGATGAACAAACTCATCTCTAGTTGAAGTTAATTTTTGTTACAAAACTGATCAGAGATTCAGATTTTTTCCCATTTTTGAAGCCCAAACATAAACTAAAATTAAATCTTCTGGAATATTCTGGGATTTTGATTAGAATATCTGTTATTACATAAGAAACTATCATAACCGAATCCGATGATAAATTCTAGCCGATTTCGCTTGATTCGCAAGCAGTTTGTCTTCGTTTTTCTATTTATATTAACCTTGGTGGGATGCCGAATTATCAGTAATTCCCCCGTTAGCGAAGTCATCCCGATGATTGCTGACTTACCCAAACCTCAAATTCCTGAATGGATTGAAACAATTAATCCTATCGGTGAAAGTCCAGAATTAAGTCAAATTCATGTTATTTTTAAAAGTCCTTTAATTCCCCTAGAAAGTTTAGATAGTTCAGGACAAAAAAAACTCCTGAATAATTTTGAAATTACCCCAAAAATACCTGGCGAATTTCGATTTTTAACACCTAGAATGATAGGGTTTCAAGCCGATAAAGCCCTACCCTTAGCTACCCGCTTACAAGTTACTATCAAAAAAGGATTAACCGATTTAAACAAAAATCAATTAGACCAGGATATTAGCTGGACATTTGCCACCGAACCGATTAAATTATCTAATTTACCCGGAAGTGAAGAACAACCCGGTTCTCCAGATAATCCCATAGGATTAAATCCCGAACTCAAATTTAATTCCAACGTAGAATTAGATTTAGCCTCTTTAACAGAACACTTACAACTAATTTCTCAAAAAACCAATAAAGCAATTCCTGTCGAAGTTAAAATTGCCCAATCAGAAGACAATAAAAACCCCGTTGAACCTTTAAAAAGATTCAATTCGGCAACTCAAAATCCAGAATATATTGTTACTACCAAACAACCATTACAATCTGCTACTAAATATCAACTTAAAATCACACCTGGCTTACGTCCAGTTCAAGGAAATTTAGAAACCCAAGTTGAGATTTCTAGCCAGATTCAAACCTATGATAATTTAAAATTTGTCAGTTTAGAACTTCAGGGTAAAGCTTCCGAAGAAGGAACATCAGGACGATTTGTAACTGGAAATCCTCAACTGCAATTTAATAATGGAATTATTGCCGAATCAGCCCTAAAAAATATTACCATTAAACCTGCCCCTAAACCCGATATTAAAGTCATTCAAGCCTATAATGATTATGAGCGAGTTACCATCAATCCTTGGGCTTTAGAACCCCAAACCAATTATACTATTACGATTGGTGCAGAAGTCGAAGATACATTTAACCAGAAATTAGGAAAACCAGTTACTGTTAGTTATAAAACTGGAGATTTAACCCCAGATATTTCCGTACCTTCGGGATTAAATATTTTCCCCTCTCAACAAAATTTAGAACTGAATATTTCTACTTTAAATTTACCAGAATCCAAATATCAAGCCGCTTATAAAGTGGTGCAACCCACGGATTTAGTTTATACCGATACGGCTTATTCGAGAGATGAAGGAAGAAAAAATCTATTACTTCCCCAGGAAAAATGGACAAATTTTGCTGTTCCCACCCCGAAAAATAACATTCAAGAAACCTCAATTAATTTAAAAGATAAATTAGGAGGAAATACGGGAATGTTAGCCTACGGAGTCAAGGCAAAAACCACCCGTTATCAACAAGAAGGTGAAAAAAAATGGGGTGAACCAGAATTTAATGGACTGGTACAATTAACTAATTTAGGCGTTTTTGCCCAATGGTTTCCAGAGTCAGGAATGGTGCGGGTTAATCACTTAGATAATGGCTCCATTGTTGCAGGAGCAACCGTTGAAATTTATCTCTCTAAACTCGATGCTAAATCCCATCCTAAACCTCAAACTTGTGCAAAGGGAATTACCAATAATCAAGGCATATTATGGTTAAATTCTCAACAGTTAAAACAATGTATGCAGGGGGAAAGATTTGCCAAAGCACCGGAATTATTAGTGATTGCTAAAGAAGGCAAAGATTGGGCATTTACTCGCACATTATCCTATAGTGGAGAATATGGATATGGAATTGATGCCAATTGGGAAGATAAACAAACCCTATCCCGGGGCGTGATTTTTTCAGACCGTCAACTGTATCAACCAGGGGAAAAAGTTGCCTTAACTGGTGTCGCCTATTCCCTAGAAAATGGTACGTTAAAACCGAATAAGAATCAAAATTATACGGTGACTTTGGAAAATCCCAAAAAACAAAAGCAAGCATTAGGAGAATATAAAAGCAATGAATTTGCGACGTTTTCTGTAGAATTTTCCTTAGAATCTAACCAACCTTTGGGAAATTATATTATTCATGCAAAAGACAAAAATGGGGTAGAACTTTTAGGTGAATTCCGTGTTGCTGAATTTAAACCACCTAATTTTAAAGTATCCCTAAATTTAGATCAAAAATTCGCCAAAATTGGAGAAACTATTACGGCAAATGCTCAGAGTGAATATCTGTTTGGGGCTCCCGTAGCCGACGGTGCTGCTAAATATTATGTTACTCGGAATGGAACGGATTTTATTCCGAAAGCATGGGAAAATTATTCCTTTGGTCGTCAATGGTTTTGGCCGGAAGAAAAACCCAATGTTTCTGATAGTGTATTGCAAGAAAATCAACAGTTAAATGCACAAGGTCAGGGGAGTAAAACCATCACCGTTGATAAGGATTTACCCTATCCCATGACCTATCGGGTTGATGTGGAAGTTACGGATATTTCTAACTTATCCGTTGCCAATTCTGAATCCTTTACCGCCCTTCCCAGTGACCGTTTTATTGGGTTAAAAACACCATTTATTGCCGAAGCGGGTAAGGCATTTCCCATTGATATGATTGTCACTGATATTCAAGGAAAACCCCTGGAAAATATTGGGGTAAATTTGCAACTGCAAAAAATGGATTATAGCCAAGTGACGCGGGTTGTTGAAGGAGCGCGAACCCCTAAAAATCAAATTCAATATCAAACCGTTGCTCAAGTTGATATTAAGTCGGGTCAAAAGGAACAAAAGGTTGATTTAACCGCCCCAGAGTCCGGTTCCTATCGCATTCGTGCTAATTTTAGCGATGGGAATAATGAAATTACCGCCACGGATTTACAAATTTGGGTGACAGGAAGTGGGTTAGTTTATTGGGGAGGAGATGAAGAACAATTAATAATTAAACTGAATAAAACTACTTATAAACCCGGAGAAACTGCAACGGCTTTAATTCAATCTCCCTATCCAGAAGCAGAATTATATTTTGCCGTAGTACGGGATAAACCCCTTTATGAAAAGCTAATTAAAGTTAAAGGTGGTGCGCCAGAAATTCAGTTTCAAGTCACCCCGGAAATGTTACCAAATGCGGCAGTTGAAGCGGTATTAGTTCGACAAGGAAAACCGATTTCCGAACTCGAACCTGGGAGTTTAGAAAATTTAGCTAAAATTGGATTTACGCCCTTTAAAATTAACCTAGAAGATCAATATTTGCAAGTCCAAGTTAATCCCCAACAAGCCAAACTAGAACCTGGTTCCCAACAGACCTTAGACCTAACTTTAACTGATACCAAAAATCAACCTATTCGCGGACAATTCACCGTGATGGTGGTCAATGATTCAGTTTTACAACTCAATAATTATCGACCTCCGAATTTAATAGAAACCGTCTATGCGGAACAACCAATTTCCACAAGATTTAGTGATAATCGTCCGGCGGTTATTTTAAATCAATTAGCCTCTGCTTTAGAAAAAGGTTGGGGTTATGGAGGCGGTTTGTCTACTGCTACAGCTAATCCTCGAATTCGTAAAAACTTTCAAGCCCTAGCATTTTATAATGGTTCAATTGTTACCGATAATCAAGGAAAAGCCACGGTTAATTTTAAACTTCCTGATGATTTAACTACCTGGCGAGTGATGGTAATAGCAACGGATGGGAGTCAAAAATTTGGGTCGGCTGAAACTACATTTATGACCACTCAAGCATTAATTTCTAACCCCATTTTACCACAATTTGCCCGTCCTGGCGATCGCATTTTAGCCGGATTATCTATTACAAATTTAACCGAAGAAAAGGGCAAATTAAATATTACTGGAACTGTTAACGGTGGGATTCAATTTTCCCCTGGAAACGCCAATCAACAAACCTTAAAAACCAACGCAGAAGCGGGAACAAATGCCTATCGCTTTCCAATTTTAGTTAAACAAGCGGGGGAGGCTCAAGTTCAATTTACCACGGAATTTAACGGTAAATCCGATGGGTTTGAAGTGCCTTTAACTGTTAAAACTTTTGACGTAAATGAACAAGTAATTGAGTCAGGACGGACAACCAATACTGTCACAATTCCCCTGAATATCAGTAAAAAAGTAGTTCCCGATTTCGGAGGATTAGATATTAATTTAGCGAGTACCCTAATTCCCCAACTAACTGCTTCCGCTCAACAGGTATTTAATCGAGAAAAATGGCCGTTTCTCGAACCTGCTGTTAGTGAATTAATTATTGCTGCTAATATGCAGATTTTGGGTAAAAAATACGGTCAAAATTTCAGTAATTTGCAGTTACCTGAACGGGCTAAAACCGCTTTAACAGATATTAAAACACTGCAACTAGAAGACGGTGGAATTACAGCCTATCCTGGTTCAATAGTCTCTAGTCCTTTCCTTTCTGCTTATACTGGGGAAGCCTTAGCTCAAGCTCAAAATGCTGGATTTTCGGTTAATTCTGAGTTAATTAAATCTCTCAAAACCTATCTAACTCAAGGAGTAAATGATCCCCTAAAATATGATTTTTGTACCGATGAAGTTTGCAAAAATCAAATCCGTTTAAATGCCTTAATTGCTTTAGATGCTCTGGGAGAAAAACGCAGTGATTTCTTAGATGATATCTTGCAAAATTTTGATAAATTTGATCAAGTTACCCAGATTAAATTTGTACAATATTTATCTCAATTTCCCCAATGGAAACAGGAGTATAATCGTCTATTTGAGCAAGTGCAAAAACAGATTTATGTAACCGGAAGAACAGCAACTCTGAACTTACCTCAAGGTTATAGTTGGTTGAATTCTGATACAACGATTCAATCCCAAGGGTTACGTTTATTGTTAACTAAAAATCCCCAATCTGCCACCGTTGATAAGCTAGTGGAAAGTTTATTAAATCTGCGTCGAGATGGAACCTGGGGAGGCAGTTATGATAATGCCCAGGCGTTAACAGCTTTAACTGCATACAGTCAAACTGAAGCTACACCACCTAACTTTAATGTGGCGATTAATTTAGGAGATCAAACATTAGGAGAAACTCAATTCAAAGGGTATAAAGATTCTAATTTTAGTTTGAATATACCTATGTCGGAATTACCCAAGGGCGAAAATAATTTGATTTTAGAACCGTCTAATCAAGGTAAATTAAATTATTGGGTCGCCTATCGATATCGTTTAGAAGGAAATCAACCCGGACGTTTAAATGGGTTAAGAATTACCCGCACAATTCGCCCTGCCAATGAGGATAAAGTTCTACAGATAATTGACCTTAATTCCCCTAAAGATCTGCTCAAAGTGACACCCGGACAAGTGTTTGATATCGGTTTAGATATTATTACTGACCGTCCCGTTAATCAAGTAATGATTACCGATCCACTTCCGGCTGGATTTGAAGCTATTAATGCTAGTTTTAAAACCAGTAATTTAGCAGTAGAAGCTCAAAAAAGTAGTTGGCAAATTGACTATCAAACGGTTCATAATGACCGAATTACTGCCTATAGCGATCGCTTAGAACCGGGGATTTATCAACTACATTATTTAGTTCGTGCTGTTACTCCAGGGGAATATTTATGGCCGGGTGCGGAAGCGAAATTACAACATACTCCCGAACAATTTGGCCGCAGTGCATCGACAACTTTATTGGTTTCTAAATCTTAGTTGAGATCCCCCTAAATCCCCCTTATTAATGGGGGTTAGGGGGGATCATCTTACAAAAAAATATTTTAACAAAGCAGAAAAAATGGTAAAATTAAAATAGTTTCAAACCACAGGATAAGGAAATAAATCAATGTCTGTGATCGCGGTAATTGACTATGATATGGGGAATTTGCACTCCGTTTGTAAAGGCTTAGAAAAAGCCGGGGTAACACCTCAAGTAACTGACTCAGCTACAATTATTAAAAATGCTGATGCGGTTGTATTACCTGGGGTGGGTTCCTTTGACCCCGCGATGCAACATTTGCGATCGCGCAATTTAGTCGAACCAATTCAAGATGTAATTGCTTCCGGTATTCCCTTTTTAGGGATTTGTTTAGGGTTACAAATTCTGTTTGAATCTTCAGAAGAAGGTCAAGAAAAAGGCTTAGGAATATTCCCTGGAACAGTCCGACGTTTTCAGTCCGAACCTGGGTTAACTATACCCCATATTGGTTGGAATCAACTATCTTTAATTCAACCTGATTTACCATTATGGAAAACCATTGGTTCCCAACCTTGGGTATATTTTGTGCATTCCTATTATGTTGATCCAACTGATAGGAATTTAACCGCCGCTACCATTCAACATGGAAGTCAAATTATCACGGCTGCGATCGCAAAAGATAACGTGATGGCGGTACAATTTCACCCGGAAAAATCCTCTAACGCCGGGTTAAAAATATTGGATAATTTTGTTGAATTAGTTCAGGGTGAACCTCAAACCATTGAGATGAGAAACCAAGTTTCTGTATAATATAAACCCAGTTTATTATTGATTAGAGGAATAAATTTTTGAGTTTAAGAATCTATGGAAACCGCCTATTAAAAACCTTACCTGGAGAAGAAACCAGACCGACATTAGCTAGGGTGAGGGAAGCGGTTTTTAATATTTGGCAGGTTAAAATAAAAGGCTGTTGCTGGTTAGATTTATGTACGGGTAGTGGGTCAATGGGGGCCGAGGCATTATGTCGGGGGGCGGCGGTTGTGATCGGGATTGAACAACACGGGAAAGCCTGTAAAGTTATTCAAGAAAATTGGCAAACAATGGCGGATTCTTCCCAACAAATTCAAGTAATTCGGGGAGATATTTTAGGGAAATTAAAGATATTATCGGGGCAAAAATTTGATTGTATTTATTTTGATCCGCCCTATAATAGCAATCTTTATCAACCTGTATTAGAAGCCATATCTCAATATCAACTTCTATCTGATCACGGAGAAATTGCCGTAGAACACCATACCCATCGTTGGCAGATTCAACCAATTACAGACCTAGAAATCTGTCGAGAAAAAACCTACGGCAATTGTGCTTTAACCTTTTATTGTTTAAAATAATAAACACGGATTTAAGAAGATTACGCAGATTAACGCAGATTAAAATCCGTGAAATCCGTGAAATCCTTTTAAATCTGTGATCCCCATTATTGGAGTTTTTATGTCCTACGAAAAAGAAAAAGAAATTGCGATTACAGCCACATTAAGTGCTTGGAAACTGTGTGAAAGAGTGCGGGAAAATATTCCCCAAGCTATGGAGAAAAATGATAAAAGTCCTGTCACCGTGGCTGATTATGGTTCTCAAGCTATTATTTGTAAAGCTTTAGCAGAAGTATTCCCTAATGATCCCGTTGTCGGGGAAGAAGATGCCACGGAATTACAAACTCCAGAAATGGCGGAAAATTTAGCAAAAATTACTGAATATGTACAGGAAATTATTCCTGATGCTACTTCAGAACAAATTATAAACTGGATTAATCAAGGGAATGGCAAGGTTGAAAAAAGGTTTTGGACATTAGACCCAATTGATGGTACAAAGGGCTTTTTAAGACAGGATCAATATGCGATCGCCTTGGCTTTAATTGAGGATGGAGAGGTGAAAGTTGGGGTGATGGGATGCCCAGCTTATCCGGTGGAAAATCATCAACCTGGGGCCCTATTTGTGGCGGTTAGGGGACAGGGTGCAACGATGATAATAGTAGCCACGGGGGAAGAAATTCCGATTCAAGTTGTACCGGAAAATGATATGGAAAATCTGCGATTTGTAGGTAGTATTGAAGCCAGTCATGGTGATATTGAACGCCAGGATGCTGTGGCTAAAGCGGTGGGAATTATTGCCCCAGCAGTTAAGATGGATTCTCAGGCAAAATATGGGGCGGTGGCGTCTGGAAAAGCGGCTTTATATTTGCGACTTCCCTCTCCTAAAACCCCTAATTATCGGGAGAATATTTGGGATCATGCGGCGGGGGCAATTGTAGTAGAAGAAGCGGGGGGACGGGTGAGTGATATGTTTGGTAAACCTTTGGATTTTGCCTCTAATCCTAAGATGTTAGATAACCGGGGTATTATTGTTAGTAATGGGATTATTCATGATACGGTTTTAGGGGTATTAAATCAATAATTATTTGATGGTTTCTGCAAGGCTCAGGCAAAATGGCTATAATGTCTGTTCTCTTGTCGGGAGCCTCGCTATCCCTCTGGGTTTAAATTTGGGTCGCTTAGAGAAACTGAAAAAAGTCAATGATTACCGGAAAGGGGAACAAGGTATATAGCAACCGCTAAGGCAGTTAGGACACCAGACGGATCTTGGAACCCAGACGGTGAAGTATTTTCCCCCGGTGTTCCCTCCCCCCCTAGCCCCCTGTGCACGGGGGATTTGGGGGGGCTGTTCCGGTGTTCCCTGCTATATTACAGAACCCGCCCCTACGGGTTATCCATTTTCTCCTTAAAAATATCACCTAATTTTTGTCCTTTGGGTAACTCAATAAAAACCCGATCTCCAGTTTGTAAACCTTTCAATACTTGAATTTGATTACCGATTTGGGAACCAACGGTAACGGGGTGAAATTGTGGCTTATTATTAGCATCGGGAAGTAACACCCCCGCTTGACCTTTATTTGTTACAATAGCAACGGTGGGAACCACTAACGCTTGTTTGAGTTTCTCCCCAATAAAACGTAAATCAACATTCATTCCCGACTGAAGTTGATCTTTTCCGGTTTCGATAATAATTCGAGCTTGAAATAACGTAACATCCCGTTCTTTTACCGCTTCGGGGGCAATAATATTAACTCGACCTTTAAATACTTGATCGGGATAGGAGTCGGCAATAATTTCAACGGGTTGATTAGGTTTAATTTGAGCAATATCCGCCTCTGGAATTTTAGCTAAAACTTCTATATCTTTGGCTAAAGCAACAATAGAAGTGGAAGTGGCTGAAGTGGCTTCGGAAGCTGAAGTTGCTGGGGTAACAAAGGCACCTTCAACGGCATAACGTTGGGTAATAATTCCCGAAAACGGGGCACGAACTTTGGTATCTTCGATTTGAACTTGATAGAATTTTACCTGTCCTTCGGCTTCAGCAACTTCCGCTTTTGCGGAGGTAATTTCCTCTGAACGAGTGCCATTTTTTAACTGATTTAATTTACTTTGGGATTCAGCAACTTCAGCTTCTGAACGAGCAATTTCTTCTGAACGAGTGCCATTTTTTAGTTGATTTAAGGCTTGACGTTCCTGTTCAACATTAGCTTGTCTTTGTTGAATTTGCGATCGCTGAACTTGTTGTAATTGTTCTAAACGTTTTTCGACTTCATTTTGTAGTGCTTCTAACCTGCGTTCATCGCGTAAATATTCATCTAATTTATCCTGAGAAATTGCCCCTTCTCCCTTTAAATCTTGATAGCGTTGTACCCGTTCTACTGCTAATTTTAATTCGGCTTTGTTGGCATCAATTCGAGCTTTTGCTTGATCAATTTCATCAATTAAACTACCTGATTGGGTATCTTTTAAACGAGATTCCGATTCTTTTAAGCGAGCTTTTGCCTGAGCAATTTCTTCGGGACGAGTCCCCGATCGCAGTTGAGATAAATTAGCTTTAACCTGATTTAAACGAGCTTGAGCTTGAACAATTTCCTCCGGTCGGGTTCCGGTTTGCAGCTTGTCTAAATTAGCTTTAACCCGATCCAAACGGGCTTGGGCTTGGAACAGTTGGGCTTCAATTTCGCCACTTTCCATCCGCGCCACAATATCCCCAGCTTGGACAATATCCCCCTGTTCCACATATAATTGCGCTAACCGCCCTTGGGTTTTGGGACTGAGGTTTACCCGGCGCACGGGTTGAACTACCCCACTGGCGGTAATTTTCACCGTTAAATCCTTCGCTTCCACCGGAACCGTCAGGGTCGCGATCGCATCGGGCTTAATTTGATTCCGACTCCGGGCCAAATAAACCGTTGCCAGAATAGCCAATAGTCCCGAAGCCAAAATTGCAATCATCCAAGGTTTCCATCGCCGTCGGGGAACTTCCGAGAACTGAACGGGATGTTTTACTTCCCCATTGTGTTGTGCCGTTTCCTCTTTTGGGCCAGTTAACATAAAATATGCGGGTGCGGGTTGATCAGGAACAGAATCAGCCCTGAAGTTCAGAACATGATTCTGTCACTAGATTAATTCTAACGATTTCCGTTAATATTTCTTGACGATTACCCGTCAACCCTCTTGAAATAACGGTGTACTCAAATAACGTTCACCGAAACTAGGTTGAATCAACACAATCAGTTTTCCTTTATTTTCAGGACGTTTACCCACTTGAATTGCTGCATATAAGGCCGCCCCGGTGGAAATTCCCGATAAAATCCCTTCTTCCCGGGCAATCCGACGGCCAAAAATCATGGCATTTTCATCAGTAACTTGAATCACTTCATCAATGATATCTACGTTCAAGACTGGAGGAATGAACCCGGCCCCAATGCCTTGAATTTTATGGGGGCCAGGTTTACCACCTGATAAAATCGAACTATTGGCGGGTTCAACTGCAATGGCTTGAAAGGCGGGTTTGCGTTGTTTCAGGACTTCAGCTATCCCGGTTAAAGTCCCTCCAGTTCCCACTCCAGAGATTAAAATATCTACAGAGCCATCGGTATCGGCCCAAATTTCCTCGGCGGTGGTTTTGCGGTGAATTTGGGGGTTGGCCGGATTCTGAAATTGTTGCAACATATAGGCATCGGGCAGGGTATCCAAAATTTCCTGCGCCCTTCGGATACAGCCACTCATCCCTTCAATTCCGGGGGTGAGTTCCAATTCGGCACCATAGGCTTTTAACATTGCCCGCCGTTCTGAACTCATGGTTTCCGGCATAGTTAAAATTAAACGATAGCCCCTAGCGGCGGCCACCATTGCTAAGGCAATTCCAGTATTACCCGATGTGGGTTCGACTAATACGGTTTTACCCGGAGTAATCAGTCCTTCTTTTTCAGCAACATTAATCATATTCACCCCAATTCGATCCTTGACCGAAGCCGCGGGGTTCATGCCTTCTAATTTGACCACTATTTGAGCCACACACCCTTCCGCCTTGGGAATCCGGTTGAGTTGGACGAGGGGGGTGTTACCGACTAATTCCGTAATGTTATGGGCGATACGCATAATTAACTTGAAGATAAACAACAATGATACAAATAGTTTGAGGAACTCATCCCTAAGCCTTCAGATGTAATACATGATATCCTTCTGTTGTCGGGCATCTCTTTGTTCACAAAGGTCTTTTAAGCTGTATTTTTGTAATACAGAATTCGCCATTTGCTCTGCTTCCTGCCAAAATTCCCAGATCACCGTACCTTCAACGGTATTAGGGCAAGAATTTTGAGGAGACGCTTCGGGATCTGATCCCTCTAAGCACTTCACCACATCAAACAGAGTAATTTTCCCTGGTTCCTTCCCCAGATAATATCCACCTTTTGAGCCTCGTTGACTGCGAACAAGGCCACAGCGCCGCAAGGTAGCCAGCAATTGTTCAAGATAGCGATCAGGAATGTTATGCTGGGCGGAAATTTGGCGGACTTGCCTCGGTTCTGGATCATCATAGTGAGTTGCCAACTCCATCAGGGCGAGAAGGGCATACTGACTTTTGCAAGAGAGTTCCACGCAGAAATCATTCAAAAATGTTTCACGATTCTAGTATACTCCGGTTTTCCCCTGGGAATTTGTTAGTTTCGCGACGTTATACCCGATATATGACACTTAATATTTAAAACCTAGCATTTGATAAACTTATGAATTGCTCTGACATAACCCGTTCTAGGTTGCAATCTTTCTACAAAATCCGATTAAAAACAGCCTTGGTTTTTCCGTTTATTTTGCAAATTACAATCGCCGTAGGATTAGTGGGTTATTTTTCCTTTAAAAATGGTCAAAAAGCGGTTGAAAATTTAGCTCAACAGTTAATTGAAAGCGTGAGTGTTCGGATTGAAAATCATGTTTTAGAGTATTTTAATAAATCCTTTCAAGTTCTGCGAATTACAGAAGATAATGTCAAAGCTGGAACATTAGATCTGAATGATTTTGAAGGGTTAAAACAGTATTTCTGGAATGTGGTTGCTGAGGGAGATTTAGAAAGTTATCTTTCCTACGGAAACGAACAGGGGGAATTTATTGGTGTTGAACATTTAGAAACTAATCAAGTTCAATTGAAAATTCGTACCTTGGAGACTGAACCGATGCGTGAAGTTTACCGTTTAGATGAATGGGGAAACCGGGCTGAATTTTTAAAACAAGCCGAATATGATCCCCGTCAACGTCCTTGGTATCAAGCGGCAAAACAGGCTCAAAAACCCACCTGGAGTTCCATTTATCCCTTCTTTTCTCGTCAAAATACAGATACAGCATTAGGAATGTCGGCGGTTTGGCCAGTATTTGATCAGGATAGAAATCTGCAAGGAGTTCTATGTATTAATATTACTTTATTAAGAATTACATATTTTTTAAAAAATCTTTATATTAGTCCCCATGGACAAAGTTTTATTATCGAACGTTCTGGCGATTTAGTTGTCAGTTCTAAGATTGAAAAAACTTTTCAAATTACAGGGAAAGGAGAGGATGCGAAAATCCAACGTTTTCCCGCTAATAAAAGTGAAGATATCACTATTCGTAATACAGCTAATGCTTTACTGAAAAAGTTTGGTAGTTTTGTGGAAATTCAAAATAGTGAACAAGTTAAATTTCAACAAAATCGCCAATGGTATTACGCTCAAATTTTACCGATTAAAGACGGACGGGGAATTAATTGGTTAGTTGTGGTTGTGGTTCCAGAAGCGGATTTTATGACAGAAATTAAACGCAATACTCAAATTACTATTGGGTTGTGTTTAATTGCCTTGGGATGGGCTACGGGTATAGGAATTTTAACTGCCCGTTGGATTACAAAACCGATTTCCAGACTCAATCAAGCTTCCCATAAAATGGCAAAAGGAGAATTAAATCAACAGGTAAAAGTAGGAGGAATTAAAGAATTAGAAACCTTAGCCAATTCTTTTAATTGGATGGCGGGACAATTGAAAGAGTCTTTTGATACCTTAGAAGAAAAAGTTAAAAAACGTACCGGACAACTGGCGGAAGCGAATCAAGAAATTAGTAGCTTAAATACTCGACTTAAAGCTGAAAATTTACGCATGGGTGCAGAACTCGATATTTTACGAGAAATGCAGCAATTAATTCTTCCTAAACCTCATGAATTAGAGGAAATTCAAGATTTAGATATTGTGGGATATATGGAACCCGCCGATGAAATTGGGGGCGATTATTATGATGTTTTAACTACCCATGGAGTTGTGACAATTGGGATTGGAGATGTCACGGGTCACGGACTAGAAAGCGGAATTTTAATGGTGATGATTCAATCAGCAGTTAGAACATTAAAGGAAGTAAAAGAACATGACCCAATCAAATTTTTAAATACTTTAAATCGAATGATTTATTATAATATTCAACGAATGAACTCTGATAAAAATTTAACCTTAGCAATTTTAAATTATTCGGAAGGTTTATTGAGTATTAGTGGACAACATGAGGAAATCTTAATTGTACGTCAAGGAGGAAATATTGAACGAATTAGTACAATGGATTTAGGATTACCCATCGGCTTAGATGAAGATATTGCTGAGTTTATTAGTCATACTTTAATTAGCTTAAATTCTGGAGATGGGGCGGTTTTATATACCGATGGTATTACCGAAGCCAAAAATAGGCAGAAAAAATTCTATGGACTGGAAAAACTTTGTAGCATTATTAGTCAAAATTGGTATCGGGAAGCAGAAGGGATTAAAAATGCTGTGATTGAGGATGTAAAATCATTTATGGGTGAACAAAAGCAATTTGATGATATTACTTTATTAGTCATCAAAAAGAAGTAACCATGTTGTTGCGCCGTTGTTGCACCGTTGTTGCGCCGTTGTTGCGCCGTTGTTGCGCCGTTGTTGCGCCGTTGTTGCGCTTCAGCGCACTCTGAAGATGGTGCTGAAGCACAACAACATAGTTTATAATAGAATGACCCAACTATTGTTGTGAAGCACTAATTTTTTTGGGCTAAAACCTAACAATAATTTTACGATAGATAATCAGGAGGAAAAATGTACGAGTATCGTAAACTTAACCCTGAACAACAGCAAAAATTAATAGAAGAACGTTTACAAAAGGGATATCCACGCCATAGTCCCCCCCATTTAATTGAAAATCAACCTTTTTATCTGTTAACAGCCGCTTGCTATGAACATCAACATCGCTTGCATAATGTCACCCGTCGTCAACAACTTTTTCAGGAGTTATCAGAAGTATTAATTCAGGAAGAAATTGAAATTATAGCTTGGGTGATTTTGCCCAATCATTATCACATTTTAACATCAACTGTTGATTTTGAATGGTTAGGTAAACAGTTAAGATTAATTCATGGAAGAACAGCCCGTCAATGGAATTTAGAAGATCAGGTCAAAGGGAAATTATGGTGTTGTTATAGCGATCGCGCCATTAGAAATGACCAGCACTATTATCAAGTGATTAATTATATTCATTATAACCCGGTTAAACATGGCTTTACAGATTCTCCTTATAGTTGGGAAAATAGTAGTGTTCATAGATATTTAGAGGAAAAAGGGAGAGACTGGTTAAGAAATTGTTGGGTTGAATATCCTGTGCGAGATTATGGTCAAAAATGGGATATTTGTTAAAAACCTGTTGTTGCACCGTTGTTACCCCGTTGTTGCGCTTCAGCGCACTCTGAAGATGGTGCTAAAGCACAACAACGTAAAATTTTATTACCCCGTTGTTGCGCTTCAGCGCACTCTGAAGATGGTGCTAAAGCACAACAACAAACAACAAACAACAAACAACAAAGGATGATTTATATTCCCCAATTGGAAATAAATAAAGCCTATGTCAAATCAATTTCCCCTTCTTTCGTTTAAACCATTGTTTAAAAAAATTTCCCTGAGAAATCTTCTGATTTTTCCCTTTGTTTTCCAAATTTTTATCGCCGTTGGATTAGTGGGTTGGTTATCATTTCAAAATGGACAACGGGCGGTTAATGATTTAGCAAATCAACTCCAAAATGAGGTTAGCGATCGCATTAGTCAAAAGTTAGATAATTATTTAGCATTGCCCATTCAGGTGAATGAAGTCAATCTTAATTTGCTGAATTTAGGATTGTTAAATTTCCAAGATTTAGACAGTATTCGACGCCATTTTTGGAAGCAGATGAAAGTCTATCCTTCCCTGAGCTATTTTAACTTGGGTACTGTGGATAATCTGTTTCTTGGAGTTGGTCGAGAAGATGATGGAACACTCTATTTAGAATTAATGAAACCCACGGATAAATTTTATTATAACCGTTATTTATTAAATGATCAAGGTGATCCCACAACCCTAATTACCCGTGAAAAATATCTTTACAAAGAAGATAAATGGTATAGTGATGCAGTGGCGGCAGGAAAACCGATTTGGAGTGAAATTTATCAGTGGGGCGATCGCCCGGAAGTGATTTCTATTGCTTCTAGTTCTCCTATCTATGATCAACAAAAAAAATTAGTAGGAGTGATCGGAATTGATCTGATTTTAACCCAAATTAGTAATTTTTTAAAACAGTTAGAAGTGACTCCTTCGAGTAAAATTTTTATTGTGGAACGCAATGGTTTAATTGTTGCCAGTTCCAGTCATGAAAAACCCTATTTAAAAGTTAACGGAGAAGCTCAACGGTTGAGTGCTTTTCAAAGCAGTGATCCCTTAATTAAAGCATCGAGTCAATATCTCCTAAACCGATTTAGCGATTTGAGTAAAATTCAAAATAAACAGAGTATCAATTTTCAATTAGATGGGGAAAATATTTTTGTCCGGGTGCATCCTTGGCAAGATCAATTTGGCTTAAATTGGTTGATTGTGGTTGCTGTTCCTGAGTCGGATTTTATGAAAGAAATTGATCGGAATACCCGCCGAACTGTTATATTATGTTTAATGGCATTAGCGATCGCAACGGGTATGGGAATTGTCATTGCCCATTGGATTACGGAACCGATTTTGAGCCTAAATCGAGCGTCTCAAAAAATTTCCACAGGGGACTTGAATCAATCGGTTAAAGTCAGACGGATTATTGAACTGAGACAACTGGCTTATTCTTTTAATAAAATGGCGGATCAACTTCAAGATTCCTTTGAAAACTTAGAACAAAAAGTTATAGAAAGAACGGCGGAACTAGCCTCTGCCCATGCTCAAATTTTAGTTTTAAATCAACGGTTAAAAGCCGATAACTATCGGATGAGTGGTGAACTAGACTTACTTAAAAGAATGCAGCAATTAATTCTACCCAAAGCCGAAGAATTAGCTTTAATTGAAGGATTAGAAATTGCGGTTTATATGGAACCTGCTTATGAAGTGGGAGGAGATTATTATGATGTTTTATATATGAATGATGTTGTTACTATTGGGATTGGAGATGTTACTGGTCATGGATTAGAAAGTGGAATTTTAATGGTAATGACCCAGGCTGCTGTTCGGGTTCTCAAGGAAATGCAAGAACGTGATCCAGTGAAGTTTTTAAATATTTTGAATCGAGCGATTTATCGTAATCTTCAAAGAATGAATTCCGATAAAAATTTAACTTTATCAATTTTAAATTATAAAAATGGTCATCTGAGTATTACTGGTCAACATGAGGAAATATTAGTGGTGCGTCATGGGGGAAAAGTTGAACGAATTAATACTATAGATTTAGGCCTGCCCATTGGTTTAGATGAAGATATTTCTGAATTTATTGGTCAAGTTATGATTGAGTTAAAGGTCGGAGATATTATTGTTCTTTATACCGATGGCATCACCGAAGCTAGAAATATCAAAAAAGCTCAATATGGTTTGGAAAGACTTTGTGAAGTTGTCGGTAAAAGTTGGGATAATTCGGCGGAGAAAGTTAAGCAGGATGTGATTGCGGATGTTAAGCTATTTATGGGAGAACAACAACAGCTTGATGATATTACCCTATTGATTTTAAAGCAACGCTAACGGACATTGGACATTATTAAGATAATACAAATTTTAGTTTCTATCAAGCAAAATCATGCTATAGCAGTCCTAAATCATTATCAAGAGCATGATATAATGATATACACTACTTGATTATGACAATAAAAATTATGAATGACTTACAACAGGCAGAAAAAGAGCGGAACAAAGAAATAGCTGAATTAGAAATTTTAATTGAGAGTAATCTTTCGGCAAGAGAACTAAAACGAGCAATAGCTGTCAGGATGGCACTCACCGGTAAAATTTACCGTGAAATCAGCCAAATTTTAGGTGTAAGCGAATTTTTTGTTGGGCATTGGAAAAAAGTTTTTAAAGTCAAAGGAATCGCTGGATTAAAACTAGGATATAAAGGCTCAAAAGGGTATTTAAGTATTCAAGAAAAAACAGAAGTAATTGAGTGGTTAAAGAATAAAAAGTATTGGGATTTAGATGAATTAGTTACTTATGTGGATCAAGAATTTGGGGTAATATATAAATCGAAACAAAGCTACTATAAACTTTTTGACCAGGCAAATATTAGTTGGAAGAAGTCTCAAAAGGTGAATCCAAAATTTAACGAAGAGCAAGTAAAAAAAAAGAGAGAAGAAATTAATGAGATGTTATCAAAACAAAAGGCTGGCATAGAATCGGGGGAAGTAATAGTATTTTTTTTAGATGAATGTCATCTACTTCATGGAGATGTTAATGGCTACGTTTGGGGTCAATCAAATCTAAGAATTGAAGTTCCAATTACCAATGAAAAAGAGCGACAAACTTATTTTGGAGCACTGAATTATCAAAGCAAAAGATTCCATGTTAAAAGTTACCCATCTGGGGATGGAAAATCAACAATTGAATTTATAAAATACTTACAAAACCAATATAAAAACAAGAGAATTATCTTAATTTGGGATGGAGCGAGCTATCATAGATTTGGAGAATTTAGAGAATTTTTATCAGAAATAAATGGTGATAAAGAACCTGATGATTTTTTAATTACTTGTATTTTATTTGCTCCTAATGCTCCGCAACAAAATCCGGTTGAAGATATTTGGTTACAAGCGAAAAACTTTTTGAGGAAGTATTGGTATTTATGCAGGTCGTTTAAGATTATCAAATTTTTGTTCGAGTTTTTTACTAAGGAACATAAATTTGATTTTCCCAAAATTCATCAGTATACTTATATATAGAAAATCATTTAGGATTGCTATATAATAGAGAAGTTGTTATTTTATAATCTGATTTGTTCCACTAAAGGTTAAGTTATTATGATCCAAATTTTTGGAGAGTTTTTGCACCAATTTCCTCCCGATCATGATTCTTTAGAGTTGACCTTTACTCCCACATCCCGACCGATTAAACAGCGCTGGCGCAATAATCGATTATCAGCCCATTTTGTTGCTGATTACTTCTCATCATTTTTACCTTTGGATGCCGATAACCCTAGCCGGGAAAAAAGGATTCAAGAGGGTAAAGGAGCGGTGAGTTATGTCGCCAATGAGTTATTAGAAAATGCCATGAAATTTAATGATGAAAGTGTAAAATCTAAAATCAAATTTGGCATTCACTTTATTGAAGCTGAACATACGGTCACCGCCGCTATTTTTGCCACAAATTCAATTAATTTAGAAGGAGCAAAAAAGTTTCAGGATTTTATTCAAGAATTATTGCATCAAGATCCCAATGAGTTGTATTTTCATCAAGTTGAACGGAGTGTAGAAGATGACAGTGATAATACTTCCGGTTTGGGTTTACTGACGATGATTAATGATTATCAAGCTCAACTGGGTTGGAAATTTGAATCGATTTCCAATCAAGTGACTCTAGTTTTAGTGACCACAATGGCTCAAGTAACCGTGTAGAATTAATGTATTTACAGAATCAGATAGAGGTAGAAAACATGGTAATACAAGAAATTAAAGGTGAAGACCATATCGTTCAATACGATCCTGAATCCGTAACCATTTGTTTTCAAGGAGAACTCAGTTTAGGTGGGCCAGTTGAATATAAACCGATTAAAGACTTACTTGAAGAAGTAACCGCCACGGAACCTACAATCATGACGCTGAATTTGAGAAGTCTATCTTTTCTTAATAGTTCGGGGATTAGTTTGTTGTCAAAATTTGTCATGGGATTACGCAAAAGACCCAATATTCAATTAATTATTTTAGGATCTAAAGAAGTGGCTTGGCAAGATAAATCTTTACAGAATTTAAAGAAATTTTTACCTAGTTTAGAGTTAAAAGTTGAATAGTTTCTATTATTCCTATATAACTTAATCTCCTATCATCAGGCTTAATAATGCAGCTAAACCAAACCCAATAATTATAATTCCTGAAATCCGGTTAATCCATTGTAAAATATGAGTGTTAATTCTATCTTGAAATAAACTAACCCCACTGACTAAAATTAACCACCATAATCCCGATCCTAAAAAGACTCCTAAAACCAGGATTCCCGCATCCCAATAATTGTTTGTTATGCCTAAACCCAATCCAGCAAAAATAGCAATAAATGATAAAATAGTGATGGGATTGGTAATTGTTAGAAAAAAGGTTGAAGCGTAAGCACTTATCATTTTTTTCGATGTTTTTGCCACTTCTTCTGTTGGTTTTTCTAAGGCTATTTTAAATCCCAAATAACATAAAAATAATCCACCCATCAGTTTTAATCCCATTTGTTGACTCACCAAATAATTAGAAATGATGGTCAATCCAAATCCCGCAATAAAGCCATATAAAGCATCAGCAGTAGCGGCCCCCAATCCGGTAAAAAATCCCGCCCAATACCCTTGAGACAAACAACGACGAATACACAAAATCCCGATGGGCCCAACGGGGGCGGCAATGGAAAAACCAATGATTAAACCCTTAGCTAAAAAACTGATATCCATAATCAATTTAAGGACAAAAGGACTTAGATAGCCCTAAAGGGCTTACTACTATATGATCAGGAGGTAAACTCAGCATAACTCAAAACGGAACCATGATCACCCATAACACTTTAGTTTTAGCAACGGATTTAGATGGGACATTTTTAGGGGGTTCTCTACAGGAACGACAGAAATTTTATAACTATTTGCAGTCAAAACGCGATCGCTTATTATTAATTTTTGTCACAGGTCGTAGTTTAGAATTGACCTTGCGTTTATACGAAGAAAAAAACCTAATCATTCCCAGACCTGATTATATTATTGGGGATGTAGGAACAACCGTTTATGAGGGAAAAACCTTAACACCCGTTGCCCAAGTCCAAAATTGGATTGCCGATATTTGGGGAAATTCTAGCGAATTTGCTACCAAAATATTAGTCGATGAACCGAAATTAATCCTACAACCCCTATCCCCTAAATATCGAGTTTCCTATTATTATAAACCCGATCAAAATCAAGATCGAATCATTAAAAAAATTCAAGATGCCGGATTTGATTGTATTACCTCGGCGGATAAATATTTAGATATTTTGCCCAAAGGTATTGCTAAAGGTTCAACGTTGCTAAAACTAATGAATTACTTAAAAATTGCTTCCCATCAAGTGATTACATCTGGGGATTCCTTAAATGATTTACCCTTATTTGAAACCGGACTTAAAAGTATTGCGGTAGGAAACTCCGAATTAAAATTACTCGATAAAATCAAACCTTTAAAAAATGTTTATTATAGTAATTTCCCTGGAGTTACAGGAATTTTTGATGGAATTCAATATTATAATCAAACCTTCTAAAATCTGATGGGCTTTATGATTCAAGATTCTACTATTATGTCTGACTCCTCAGTATCAAATGAACCCTTAACTTTAGCCATTTTAGGTGCGGGGGCTTGGGGTTCAGCCCTCGCCCAATTAGCTCGTTATAATGGTCATACCGTCCATTTGTGGTCACGGCGTTTAGATAATTCCTTAGCCGAAAGTATTGACTCCATTGATGTCTTAGTTTCTGCAATTTCAATGAGAGGAGTTGCCGTCACCATCGAACAACTGCAAACCCTAAAATTACCCGATAAAATCCCGATTGTCACCGCTACAAAAGGTTTAGATCCTGATAGTACCCTAACTCCTTCCCAACTTTGGGGAATGGGGTTTTCTGACCATCCAATTGTAGTTTTATCTGGGCCGAATTTATCCGCAGAAATTGAACAGGGTTTACCCGCCGCCACGGTGGTAGCGAGTGAAGATTTAGAGGCGGCAAAGATTGTGCAACAGGTATTTGCTTCTAATCGCTTTCGGGTTTATACCAGTTTCGATCCGATGGGAACAGAATTAGGAGGAACCCTAAAAAATGTAATTGCGATCGCGGCGGGGGTTTGCGATGGGTTACAGTTAGGAACTAATGCTAAATCGGCATTATTAACTCGCGCCTTAACCGAAATTATTAGAATTGGAACCCATTTAGGGGGGAAAACAGAAACGTTTTTTGGATTATCCGGTTTGGGGGATATGTTAACCACTTGTAATAGCGCTTTAAGCCGTAATTATCGGGTAGGTTATGGATTAGCAAAAGGCAAAACCTTAGAACAAGTATTAACGGAATTAGGAAGTACGGCTGAAGGTGTAAATACTACTAATGTTTTAATTGAAATTGCCCATCGGGAACAGATTCCCATACCAATTTCCTGGCAAGTTTATCAGCTTTTAAATCATCAAATCACCCCCCAAAAAGCCGTAGAAGCCTTAATGGAAAGGGATTTAAAACCCGAATTTTATCGTTAGAAGGTGAAGGAAGAAACCAATTAGGTATCAGACCCAGCACTCCCAGGACTTACGCAAAACAACCATATCTAGTAGGGGCGAACGGCCGTTAGCCCCTACAGATGGTGTATAATTGGGTATTCTGCGTAAGTCCTGACTCCCCTCAAGATTCCGGTCAAACCAGACACCGTTTGATTGTTAAAGATTTTTCTGCTAATCTCTATCTATAGATAGAGGCACGACTAGAGGAGAGTCCCCTATATTGATAAGCGTACTGGGTGCAATCCTTTATTCCCTCTGGTTAGTCTGGTGGAAACAGAGAGTCAATTCAATCGAGTTATCGATTGTGACTCTCTATTATTTTTTGGGGGTTATTTTGTCGGAGTCTATAGCGCTACGCATTAAAGTTAGGACACTTCTAAATCCTGAAACTCATTCACTGCTTACTGATCCGGTGTTCCGGTGTTCCGGTGTTCCCTAGTGCGTAGCGCTATAGTGGGACAAATGGAAAATATCTGCAAACACTTCCCGCTCAGATAAAATTCGCGTAGGATTTGGCGAATCATACACCACTAATAAACCGGGTTGTCCTAAACTATTAAAAAGTTCTAATCCGTCTGCTTTATGGGTAGTGTTGACTATCATTATTTTGGCACTGCTAACTAGCAATATTACTTATAAGCAAAAACAGAAAAACCTTTAACAGTATATGAAGAAAAAGATGTTAGTCATGGACGAAACATTTGCAGAAAAAATTAAAGCACATTGGTTAATTGAAAATCAAGTACATTGGGTCAAAGATGTGAATTTTAATAAAAATAATGGCTATCTTTTGTTATCAATAAATATCAAAATCGTTCATGTTTAATATTTCCAAATTATTTGATAGAAACTAGAGAGAATTTGACCGAAAAAATCATCAATTTTTTTTGAATATAGCGATCGCATTTTTGAAAATGAAAAAACCCTGCCGTGCACGGGGGGTTGTTCCGGTGTTCCCTCTCTCAACTAGGTAATTTATTTTGTGCAATTACTTATATGAATAACTCAGAAATTGTGTCTCATTCTTTTGATAGATGATTTATGAAATGCTTTTCTATATAATCGGGAGTACAAATAGCTTTATCAATAAAAAATGTCTAATTTAATTGAATTTTATCTTTTCGCTCCTTATAACAAAGAAGTAGCTTTAATCGGAAATTTTTCTAACTGGAAAGATATTCCGATGCAAAAGGATGACAAGGGTTATTTTCGGACTCAAGTTGAGTTAGAAGACGAAATCTATCAATACAAATTTCGAGTCCGTTCAAAAAGTTGGTTTTTAGAACCCGATGAGTGGATAGAAGTTGTTGACCCCTACGCCACGGATATTGATGATGCGACTCAAAACGGCATAATTAGGATTAAAGATGGGGAAAAAATTGTTGATACTTATGTTTGGAAAAATGATGACAAACCCTTACCCCCCGATCATAAATTAGTGATTTATGAAATGCACGTCGGGGATTTTTCGGGAGGAGAAGATGATATCCATTCCCGGGGTAAATATCAACACGTTATGGAAAAGTTAGATTATTTGTATGAATTAGGGATAAATGCGATTGAATTAATGCCTGTTAAAGAACATCCAGGGGATCATAGTTGGGGATATAATCCTCGCTATTTCTTCGCGTCCGAGTCTAGTTACGGCACAACGGAACAATTAAAAAACCTGATTGATGAATGTCACGGGCGAGGAATTCGAGTGTTAATTGATGGGGTTTATAACCATTCCGAAGCATCCTGTCCTTTAACTCAAATTGATCATGATTATTGGTATCACCATAGCCAGCAAGATACGGAATATAACTGGGGCCCAGAATTTAATTATGAACACTATGATGAAAAATTAGGCACTTATCCGGCTCGGAAATTTATTGGGGATACGGTAAGATTTTGGACTAAAGAATATCATATTGATGGTATTCGTTATGATGGAGCCAAGCAAATTGGCAACTATGATTTTATGGCTTGGGTCGTGCAGGAAGCTAAACAGGAAGCTGGGGTAAAACCCTTTTATAATGTGGCTGAATATGTGCCGGAAACCCCCACTATTACCAACAGTGATGGGCCGATGGATGGCTGTTGGCATGATAGTTTTTATCATACTCTCACGGATCATTTATGTGGCGATACCTTTGATTTAGAACAACTTAAAGACATTTTAGATGGTAAACGTCAAGGGTTTATGGGGCCGAATAATATTGTAAATTATTTGGGTAATCATGATCATAATCGCTTAATCGTGGAATTAGGAAATCGGGGAATTTTTGATGATGAAGTGTTTAAACGAGTGAAATTAGGGGCGGCATTATTAATCACGGCCGTAGGTATTCCGATGATTTGGATGGGAGAAGAATTTGGAGAATATAAACCCAAAACCTTTGAATCTGCTAAACTGGATTGGAAATTACTGAAAAATGACAGTAATCAGAGTTTATTTGAACATTATAAAGGCTTGATTTTTCTACGGGAAACTAATCATGCTTTATATAGTGGCAATATTGATTTTTTCCATGAAGATCCTGATAATAAAGTTTTAGCTTATACCCGATGGAATGATCAAGGTTCTCGGATTGTGGTGGTTGTGAATTTCTCTGACAATTATTTTGCAGGTTATCAAGTTTCTCACTTCCCAGCCAATGGAACTTGGCATGAGTGGACAAGTAATTATGATATTCAATCGGGAGATGATAATATTATGATCGATTTACCTGAATATGAGGCTAAAGTTTTTGTTTGGAAAGGATAAACAGGAGGGTAATGATTTGCCCACATCCTCTCTTACCCATTAATAGTTTATATAGCAACCGCCAAGGCAGTTAGGATACCAGATGGATCTTGGAACCCAGACGGTGAAGTATTTTCCCCCCTGTTCCCTCCCCCCCTAGCCCCCCGTGTACGGGGGGTTTGGGGGGGCTGTTCCCAGATCCGGCGTTCCCTGCTATAGCACCTAACTCTGCTCAATTTTTTGGGCTTGATAGAGTTGTTTAAACAGACGTTGTTGTTGATTATGATCGACAATAGGTTCGGGATAACCGCAGGATTTGCGATCGCGAGTTGATATCTTTCCAGTGACTAATTGTTCTATTTCTAAACTTCTTAATTCTGGCAACCATTGGCGAATATATTCGGCTTCGGGATCGAATTTTTGGGTTTGACTGGCGGGGTTAAAAATTCTTAATGGTTTAGTATCCATTCCACTGGACGCACTCCATTGCCATCCCCCATTATTAGCAGCTAAATCTCCATCTATTAGGGTTTGCATAAAGTATTTTTCTCCCCATTGCCAATTAATAATTAAATCCTTGGTTAAAAAATTAGCCACAATCATCCGACATCGGTTGTGCATCCAGCCACTTTCATTTAATTGTCGCATGGCGGCATCAACAATTGGATAACCTGTTTTTCCTTCGCACCAGGCTTGAAAATGTTGTTCATTATTATGCCAAGGAAAGGTTTTAAATGGTTCTCGATAGGGGCCTAATTCTAATTCGGGAAAATGATATAAAGCGTGTTGATAAAATTCCCGCCAAGCCAATTCCTGTTGCCAAGATTGAATTTGCTTTCGGGCTTCATCACTGCGACAAGTTTCTATCGCTTCGAGGGTTTTTTCCCAGACTTTTCTAATACTAATTACCCCAAATTTCAAGGCTGCACTCAGTTGAGATGTGCCATCAATGGCGGGAAAATTACGCTGTTCGTCATATTCATATAAAGCGCGATCGCAAAATTCCTCTAGGCGTTCTTGGGCGGCTATTTCTCCAGGTTCCAAGATTAAGGAATTTTCCCAAATAAAGCCTAATTTTGGGGCGGAAGGTAAGGGAATAACGCCGATTTTTTCGGCTAATTCCTGTTCGGATTCAGTTAAACTAATTAAGCTGGGAGAGAGGGGAGGTTTTGGTTTAGCTTTCGGTTTAAGATTAAAATTACGCCAAAAAGGAGTATAAACTTTATAGGGTTCTTGAGATTGGGTAAAAATTTGATCCGGGGGGTGAAATAACTGATCCCAAGTCGTTTTTGTAATAATTCCCATCGAATTTAATGCTTCTGAAACGATGCGATCGCGTTCTCTAGCCAATGGTTCAATATCTAAATTAAAGTAAACAGCTTTCGCTTTTAATTCCCTGGCTAATTTAGGAATTATTTCTTGAGGTTTTCCCTCTAATATTAATAATTGACTTCCTAGTTTTTGATATTGTTTCTGTAGATAGTCTAAACAACCAATCATATAGTGAACCCGGACTGGAGCAATATCATCTCGGTTTAAAATATTGGGATCTAAGCAAAATAAACCGACCACTTTAGAACTATATTCACAAGCATTGAACAGTCCTAAATTATCATCAATTCTTAGATCTCGTCGATGCCAAAATAAAATTAAATCTTCAGACATGATTGGATTTCAGTATATAAACTCTCTTTATTTTATCCTATTTTAATTAAAATTAATAATTAGGATTGAAGATTAAATATTTAAAAATGGTTTAGCTAATAGAAAACTAGAAATAGTTTTAGCATCTACAGGTTCACCATCTAAAATTGCTTGTTCTAGTTCTTTTGGAGTCATTAAAACCGTCTCAATATCCTCATCCTCATCCTGTTGCGGGGGCGTTTCTAATTTTTCTAAATCTTGGGCTAAAAACGCATAAATAATTTCATCACAATAACCGGGTGCTAATATAAATTGTCCTAATTTTTGCCAGCGATGGGCGCGATATCCGGTTTCTTCTTCGATTTCTCGCTTAACAGTTTCGGCGGGATCTTCATTTGGTTCAATTGTTCCGGCGGGAAATTCTAAAGTTCGTCCGGCGACCGCAAACCGATATTGTTTGACTAAGACTAATTTACTTTCTGAAGTCACGGGAATAACTAACGCCCCCCCGGGATGACGAATACATTCCCAGTCCCCTTCTACTCCATTAGGAAGACGTAAAGTATTGACATCAAAACTAAACTTTCGTCCTTGATAAAACAGACGATTTTGTAAAATAGTTGGGGGTTCCGATCCGGGTTTTGTCATAATATTTTAAGAGTAATTAGGGTTAAAAAAATTAAAGTTTTTGAATTCCTGAACAATCAACGGTTTCTAGGAGTTGAAAGACAGTTTTTTGTGTCACCGGATCAATCCAATTCGGGGCGATTTCCGCCAGAGGAATTAATACAAACGCCCGTTCTCTCATCCGGGGATGGGGAATTTGTAAGGTCGGTGTTTCCCAGATTAAATTATCAAACAAAAGTACATCTAGGTCAAGGGTTCTTGGCCCCCAAGGTTCTCGTCGCACCCGCCCCAGTTGGATTTCAATAGCTAATAGTATTTCTAATAGACTATCAGGTTTGAGTTGAACTTCCAGAATAGCACAACCATTAATATAATCCGGCTGTGGAGGGCCAACAGGAGCGGTTTGATACCAACTCGAACAGGATTTAACTTGGATCTGGGGATGCTGATTTAGGAGAGTTAATGCGGTTTTAACTGTTGTTTTAGAGTCTCCCAAATTACTACCAAATGCGATCGCAACGGGGCTATACTTCATGGTTTTAAATAGAGGGAATAGTAATGGGTAATGGGTAATGGGTAATTGGTAATAGACTGAAATACTGATAGAGACGCGCCATGGCACGTCTCTACACTGATTAACTTCCTCCAGCAAATTGAATCGGACTACCTGGTTGACCAATATTAGTATCAAATTTAAAATCAGTGATACCATCAAGAATTGCAATCAATTCTGTCTCTTTTCCAGTTAATAAATATATCGCTGTTCCTTGGGGTAAATTTTCCGGGGCGGGGGCTGGTAGATAATTACCAGGGCCTAAAAGAATCACATCTTCGGTGGGATTAAAATTAACAATCAGCGCATAATCCACAAATCCAATGATACTTCCTGCCCCATTAACATAATAGGTTTGAGTTCCGTCTCCCAAAACAAAGGTATCATTCCCCACTCCTCCGCTTAAAGTATCAATTTCCACAAATCCCGCCGGTTGAGAATTCGGGTCAACCCCAGTCAAAACATCATTTCCTTTATCACCACTGACAAAATCATTGCCAGCACCGCCAATCAGGGTATCATCGACTTGACCTCCATAAAGGCTATCATCACCTTTACCACCATTGATTTGATCACTTTGCTTATCCCCTTGGAGAAAATCATTCCCTAGACCCCCTACAAGGGAATCTTCCCCCTGACCACCATAGATAAAATCATCATCCTCTGCTCCGAGTATGGTGTCATTATCCTCGCCGCCATAAAGGGTATCGCTACGCAGTCCCCCATTCATACTATCGTCACCTTTATCACCTATAATTAGATCTCGACCATCCTCACCTAATAGGCTGTCATTATTAATCCCCCCATATAAGGTATCGTTATCCGCGCCTCCATTGATTAAATCATCACCTTTATTTCCTTGTAGTAGGTCATTTCCCCCTTCTCCGACCAGGGTATCGTTATTTTGACCGCCATAGAGAATATCATTACCTGCATTCCCATTCAGAGAATCATCTCCGGTAAATCCTGAAATCAGGTCATCCCCCCCTAAACCAGCGACTAAATCCGGTCTATCAGTTCCTAACAAGGTATCATTTCCCTCGCTTCCCTGAACCAAAGAGGACGTGATCGGAGTTGGTGTGGGAGTTGTCGGGGTAGGAGTTGTTGGCGTTATAGGGCCTGTGGGAGTAGGAGTTGTCGGTGTGGGAGTTGTCGGTGTGGGAGTAGGAGTTGTCGGTGTGGGAGTAGGAGTTGTTGGTGTCGGTGGTGTCGTGGGTGTGGGGGGAGGTGAAGGGGGAAGGGTGGGAATTGGGGGAGTTACGGGGGGCTGAGGTTGAGGAATAACAGGGGTAGGAGGTTCAAGAATATCACCAGTGCCCTCCCTACCTTGGGGAATTGGAGAGAGAATTTCGACCTTTGGGTTAAAGCTGATGGTAACTTCAGGTTGATTATGAAAGGAAGGACTAGAGTTTAACAGATTAAATACAATATTTGTGCTATTATTTTCTCGAATACGGTGGGCTTGGAATTCATTCATAGAATTAACCTCGGTTCTCGGTTAAGATTAGCTTAATACTTATATATCTCATAAGTTGAACAACTTGTAAAATTTTTTTTGATTAATTTTCTATTTATTCATGTTTTTTAAATATTTTCAAAGCTCGATTCGACTTTTTTTCAATATAAATATTTTAAAAGTTTCCGTTCGTTTTTTCCTGGCGATCGCTCTTTTTTTATTCATTAATTTTCAACAATCTTGGAGTCAGGGTCTACCCCATTCCCCTGAAATTCGGGGGGTTTGGTTAACTAATGTTGATAGTGATATTTTATATTCTTCCCAGCATTTAACTTCTGGATTACAACGCTTAAAATCCTTAAATTTTAATACCATATATCCGACTATTTGGCAAGGAGGTTATACCTTATACCCCAGTCCCGTTGCTCAAAGAGTGTTTGGAGTTGCAATTGATCCTAACCCGGGATTGAAAAAAAGAGATGTTTTACAGGAAATCGTGACTCAAGGACATCAACAGAATTTTACTGTTATTCCCTGGTTTGAATTTGGGTTTATGGCCCCTGCTAGTTCAGAATTAGTTAAAAAACATCCAAGTTGGCTCACTCGAAAACAAGACGGTAGTTTGATTAAAAAAGAAGGAGTTGAAGAACGGGTTTGGTTAAATCCTTTCCATCCTGAAGTTCAACAATTTATTTTAGATTTAATTGCTGAAGTTGTTAAAAATTATAATATTGATGGGATTCAATTTGATGATCATTTCGGTTTACCTGCGGAATTTGGCTATGATGATCATACCATTAAATTATATCAAAAGGAACATAATGGACAATCTCCTTCTCCTGATTTTTATGAAACCTATTGGGTCAGATGGAGAGCCGATAAAATTAATCAATTCATGAAAAAAACCTTTGAAACCATCAAATCAATTAAACCCAATTGTATTGTATCTTTATCCCCAAATCCTCTACATTTTTCCTTACCTGCTTACCTACAAGATTGGTTTACTTGGGAAAGAAAAGGATGGATAGAACAATTGGTTTTACAGATTTATCGTCCTGATTTAAACCGATTTATCACGGAGTTAGAACGTTCAGAAGTCACCTTGGCAAAAAATCATATTCCCGTAGCCATTGGAATTTTAAGCGGGTTAAAAAATCGTTCAACTCCGATGAATATTATAGAACAACAAATAGCAGAAATCCGCAAACGTAAATTTGCTGGGGTATCTTTCTTTTTCTATGAAAGTTTATGGAATTGGTCAGAGGAATCTGAACAACAACGTCAACAAAAACTAAAACATTTATTCCCCACTTCTGTCAAACCTGATTAAAATAGATTTTGCGACTACCCTATCAAAAAATCAAATTATTTTTTAGAGCAAATCGGATTAACTCTGTACGATTATTACTATCTGTTTTCCTTAATAAACTACTCACATATTTCTCAACAGTTCTGGGACTTAGGTGTAAGTGATCGCCAATGGCAATATTAGAGAGTCCTTCGGATAACAACTCTAGGACTTGATGCTCTCGTTCGGTTAGACTAATCTTTAAAGCGGGTTGTAACCTCCTTGCTACAGGATCTAAATCCCCATCAGGGAAATCCGCAACCGGATCAGATAGACGGACTCGCCATTCCGACTCAATTAATTGCGATCGCTCTAATAAAGCCCGGATCACGACCCCCAACTCCTCTAACTCAAAGGGTTTGGGCAAATAATTATCACATCCGAGTTGATACCCTCGAATTCGTTCTTTGGTACTGGTATGGGCGGTTAAAAAAATCACCGGAAGCAGACGAAAAACAGGACGAGCACGGACTTTCTTGATCAGTTCATAGCCATCCATCTCAGGCATACCAATATCTGTCACGATCAGGTGAGGCTGATATTGCTCCACTAGGTGCAGCGCCTCCCGACCATTCTCCGCGGCAATTACCGAATAGCCCGAAATGTCCAAGTAATCACTAATCGAGAGGCGAGTCCCTAAATCATCATCAACAACTAGAATTGTTAGAGGCATAGGGGCAGAGGGTCAGGGGGAGCAGGGGCAGGGGAGGTAGGGGGGCAGGGGGAGCAGGGGGAGTAGGGGAGTAAGCGGTGCGAGCGTCCTCGCTCGCTAATAATCAATACATCAATACCTCAACAATTAATAATTGAAAATCAGCAGTTACCAGTGAATACTTGCCATTAAGGATGCTGGTTTTCCTGGATTTCCTACTAATAACACCCCTCGTTGATTGGTAGCTAAATGTCGCAGAATTTTATAAATGGCTTCAATTTGATCGGGGACTCCCGCCTTTTGAGCCAGGGTTTCCAGAGATAGAGCTTTACCTGCATCTTGGAGGACTTGAATAATTTTATGTTGTAATTCCAGAACCTCTGCGGCTGCTTTTTTCCCGGCTTCAACCCCCGGTTGATGGTAAGCGTTAATATTGACTAAAGACGCATATAAACCCACCGCCCGCTCATACAAAGCAATTAACGCGCCAACAATTTCGGGGTTAACTTCTGGAACCGTAATGGTAATTGAATCCCGATGATTTTCATACAATGCTTGCCGGGTTCCGAGTAAAAATCCCGATAAATAATCCCCTGATGTTACACCAGGTTCTACTTCAATAGAAGGCAAGGATCGATCCTGTAAGACTTCAATAAAGGTGGCAAAAAAGTTAGGAACTCCGTCGCGTAATTGTTGAACATAGGCGTGTTGATCTGTTGATCCTTTATTGCCATAAACCGCAATTCCTTGATAGACAATATTACTATCGAGGTCTTTTTCTTTCCCTAAAGATTCCATAACTAACTGTTGTAAATAACGACTAAACAACAGCAAACTATCTTTATAGGGTAAAACCACCATATCTTTTTCGCCCTTACCATTTCCGGCATAATACCAAGCTAAGGCTAATAAGGCCGCCGGATTGGTTTTTACCTCCGGTTTACGGGTAGCGATATCCATAGCTTTCCCCCCGGCCAACATTTCCCGAATCTCAATCCCCTGTAGGGCCGCAGGTAATAGCCCAACGGCCGATAATTCAGAAGTTCGTCCCCCCACCCAATCGGCCATGGGAAAGGTGGTTAACCAGCCTTCAGCATGGGCCTGTTGATCGAGTTTACTGCCAACACCCGTAACAGCCACGGCTTGTTGGGCAAAGTTTAAGTTTTGGGCAGAAAAGGCATTTCGTACCTCAATCATGCCGTTACGGGGTTCTGGAGTGCCACCGGACTTAGAAATGACCAGCACTAGGGTACTTTTGAGGCGATCGCCAATTTTAGCCAAAACCCGATCGATGCCTCTAGGATCAGTGTTATCAATAAAATGAATATTCAGGACTGGGTGATCTGGGGCTAGGGCTTCCGCCACAAATTCAGGCCCCAAAGCCGATCCGCCAATGCCAATGGATAAAATATCAGTGAATTGGGCTGCGTTTGGCGGTTTAATCTCCCCTTGATGAATCTTGGCCGTAAAGGTTTCTATTTTTTCTAAGGTTTCAACAATTTCTTGCTTGAGATCCTGGGTTGGGGCTAGATCGGGGTCACGCAACCAATAATGGCCGACCATCCGGTTTTCATCGGGGTTGGCGATCGCTCCTTTTTCCAAGGCGTCCATAGCTTTAAAAGCCTGATCAAACTTGGGGGATAAGGATGCAACAAAATCATTGTCGAATCCCATCCGACTAATATCCAGGTACAGTCCTAAGCTGTCGTGGTAGTATAGCCAATCTTGGTAGCGTTGCCAGAGTGCAGTGGCATCCATAGTCTTAAATTCCGCTATATTAATTTTTAGCTTAAAGTATAATGGGTTTAGATTAACTCTTTTTCGGTTAACAATTAAAGTTGACACTCCCCGCGTCTAAAGCCGGGGGATTCTTGAAGACTCCACAAACGAAGTTTCAATGGTGCTGGCAAAAACACCCTAGACGCTCAAAACAACTACCAGTACAAGAGGTATTGTAATTGCGCTTACTTTTGATTTTTTTAACGCTTTCCGAGTCCATCACAACGCCAATTAGGTACGCTCAACATCCTGCCATTATTCGCCCTTTAACTATTCCAAATCAAGTTGGATATGTCCGTTGCCGGGATTGCTCCGCACTAGGATGGTTCAACACGTAGATGGTTATTCTTACTTGCTTTGTCTTCATCATACCACTGTGGCTGAAGCCACACAGTCGTTTCACAGGATTTAAAAATCCCTACCGACTTATCCATGAGTCTGAAGCCAGGGGCTTGCGTCTCGTTTTTTGGTCAATGCTGTCTCTTGATCCGTTAAACTGAAATGTGCTTGCCACCGGATCTATAAATATGGCCAAAATTCTTGCGATCGCCAATGGAAAAGGGGGAGTGGGTAAAACCACAACCGCCATTAACCTGGCCGCCATTCTCGCCCACAACTTTAGCACCCTTTTAGTCGATACAGACCCCCAGGGTTCGGCTTGTTGGTGGGCTGAACAGGGTAACGGGGGAGAAATGCCCTTTGAGCATTCTTCCGAGACTGATCCCAGTTTACTGTCTCGATTGAAGCAGGTAAAGGACTATGAATTGGTAGTGGTCGATACCCCTCCAGCTTTAAAGTCCGATGCGTTATTAGCCGTGATACAGGTAGCCGATTATTTGGTATTACCAACCCAAGCCGCCCCGATGGATTTAGTGGCTTTAATTGAAACCGTCAGATCGGCGATTACCCCTTCTAAAGTTCCCCATCGGGTCTTGATGACTAAAGTTGACCCCCGCAGTTTAGGGGATGCTTTTGATGCCCAAAAATCCTTACAAGAAGCGGGGATTCCGGTATTTAAAAACATTATTCGCGCCTATAAAGCCCATGAACGTTGTCCATTGGAAGGGGTACCAATTATTCAAGCCAAAAGTCATAATTCCAGGGAAGCCGCTTCGGATTATCGACGGGTAGCGGTGGAATTATTGAGGAGTTTAACAGAAAACAAAATTATTTAAACTTAATTTGATTAATTTGATTCTGTAACTCCTCAATTTGTCGGCGCAAATCATCGACTTCATCTTGAGATTTTTCGGCTTTCACATTAACCGAACCCTCTGCGGTAGCTTGTTGATAATTACCGGAACGAATTTTACTATATTCAACTGAATCATTCCACTCTTTTAAATATTGAATTCGTTCCACGGGAAAGGGATGACTTAACATCATGCCTTGACCCCCATTATAAAATAAAAACTTATAGACTTGATTTAAACCATCTTGATCTAAATCGCGATATTGTTCGGATTGACGAATAAATTCATCTAAACTACATTCATGGGCATATTTTGTACTCACTCCCGCTAATTGCATCATGGATTTCATCACGGATTTGAGATCATCCGTTACTAATAATGCCGCTCGGTCTGCCGATAATTCGGCTTTTCTTCGCCATTCATAAAAGGCATAAATTAAGCCACTATTGACTAAATTTCCTAACCCAAAAGTTAATTCCCCAATCATTGAAGCCACACCCATCGCCCAAATTGACATCTGATTTAAAATCGGATGACCACATTTTATATGTCCTAATTCATGGGCTAAAACGACCCTTAGTTCGGCTTCATCTACTAAGTCTAAAAGACCCGTATTCAAAATAATATAGGGGTGTTCCTGTCCGAGAGCATAACTATTAACTTGGGGATTTTGAGAGACAAATAAACCCGGTTCGGGAAAGATATCTAAATCCCTCACACATTCGCGAAAAACATGATAAATACTAGCATATTGTCTGGGCCCTACTTGGAGAGCATTTCCCATTAAGTAAACATATTGAGGACGTTCATAGATAAATTCAACAAATTTACTGGCGATTAAATCAAAGCCTGGAACACTTCTTAAAGCAACTTCTGCTTCTTTATCCAGGGGATGACGAAAGGCTTCGCTAGAAATTCCGGTGTAAGTTGGCATAATAATAATTTACAGGTCATGTTAATACAATGTTGAAAACCCCCAAGGGCTTACGACCTTTTGGATATTCTAATAATGAAGTCATCTGAAGTGCAGGCTCCGTCTGCTGTTGAATCAAACGGAGCCAGAGCCTCCCTGTTCGCATTCCCAGGTGGAACCTGGAAGATGGAACGAGAGGAAAGTCGCCGGGTTTCTAAACCGTTTTTTACCCTAAGAAGCCACTCTTGCGGTGCTGCGAGGACGACGACGACCTGTTAGTTTTGTAGCAGGTTCTTCGTCGGGAATTTGAACTAATAAAACCAACAAAGGATTACTAGCAATTTCACGGCGCAGGACACGCTGGATTGAACGTTCGACTTGAACTTTTAACCCTTCCCAATCCACTTCTTTAATTTCTGAGTCAAAAGTGCGGGCAAATTCTGTCCAACGTTCACTTAAAACCGTCTCAATAGTTTGGGTTAATTGTTCTTGTAAAGAAGCCTGATTAACACTATTGACAACCCCTTTTAAATGAATCTCAGGCCGTGCCAATAATTTACCATCGGTTCCCACAGCTACGGCCATTGTAACTATCCCTTCTTCGGCTAACTGACGCCGTTCCTTCATGGTTTCATCTTTAACCACCCCAGAGCGAGAGGCATCCACAGGTTCAATTCCGGCTTGAACTTTACCCGCAATTCGGATTGATTCTTTAGTTAATTCCACCACAAAACCGTTATCAATTAACACCATATTTTCTGCTGGAATCCCCATACTTTGGGCCGTCTTTTGGTGTTGAACTAACATCCGGTGTTCTCCATGCACAGGAACAAAGAATTTCGGACGAGTTAAAGCTAACATTAACTTCTGATCTTCTTGACATCCATGACCGGAAACGTGAATCCCTTTGTCCCGTCCATAAATCACATTTGCTCCCTGGATCATCAATTTATCAATGGTGTTCACCACTGCAATTGTATTCCCAGGGATCGGGTTAGCTGAAAAGACCACGGTATCGCCTTGCTTAATATTAATTTGACGATGATCGCCGTTGGCAATTCGCGTCAATGCCGATAAAGGTTCACCTTGAGATCCGGTGGTTAAAATCAGTAATTTATCATTAGGAATCCCACTAATTGCATTCAGGGGCACAAATATCCGATCTTCACATTTGATATATCCTAATGTCCGAGCGTGGGCAATCACATTTAACATGGAGCGACCCACCACCGATACCAACCTTCCCTGCTTTTGAGCAATATCTAAAATAATATTTAGACGGTGAACAGAGGAAGCAAAAGTTGTGACTAAAATCCGACCCTGAGCTTGGGCAAAAACTCGCTCCAAGTTGGGATAAACGGAACTTTCCGAAGGGGTAAACCCTGGAATTTCGGCATTTGTAGAGTCACTTAATAGACAGTGAACCCCTTTTTCTCCGTATTCGGCTAACCGTTGGAAATCAAAAAATTCTCCATCTACAGGAGTATGATCAATTTTAAAATCTCCCGTATGAATTACCACACCCACAGGAGTAGTAATGGCGACGGTAAAACTATCAGCAATGGAGTGGGTATTGCGAATATATTCTACTAGGAAATATTTCCCAATTCTGACCATTTCCCGGGGACGAACTGAGCGTAATTCCGTGCGATCGGCAACGGCGGCTTCTTCTAATTTTCCTTGTAATAATGCCATCGCTAACCGAGGGCCATAAATTACCGGAATATCAAATTGTTTGAGGTGAAAAGCAATTCCTCCAATATGATCTTCATGACCATGGGTAACAATCATCCCCTTGATTTTTTCTTTATTTTCCCGCAGATAGGTAACATCGGGTAAAACAATATTAACGCCGTGCATTCCATCAGTTGGAAACGCTAAACCCGCATCTAAAATCACAATTTCATCTTCATATTCAAAGATGCAAGTGTTTTTTCCGATTTCATGTAATCCCCCTAAAGGAATAATTTTCAGAGAACCGGAACTAAATACCGGAGTTGAAGTGGGGGTAGCCATGGTTGAGCTTTTTTTTCTAATCACGGGAGTGTTGCTGTTTTTAATCATGCTGATCCTTTTTTGTTAGGGGTTGACAATTGAAATAATCAAGGCAAAATTTAAGAGTTGATAGAATTTCCAGAATTATCCTAATTATTTTGAAAATTCTGTCAATCAGGAGTGGATATTTAGTTTTCACAAAGCCTAGAAAACTGTGCCGAGATCCTACTTAACTAGATTTAATTGACTCAGCACGTCCTTCAATGCGTTTGTCACTTCAGCCGTTGGGTCACACAAAGGCAAACGGGTCGATCCCACATTCCAGCCTAGCAAGTTAAGTGCCACTTTCAACGGAATCGGGTTGGTGGTGACAAACAAGGCTTTAAACAACCCTAATAACCGGATATGGATGTCAGTTGCTACTTGTATTTGACCCGCTTCAAAGGCTTGAATCATCTGTTGGAGTTGCGTTCCCACTAGATGACTGGCGACGCTGACCACCCCGGAACTGCCAACGGCTAACATGGGCAAGGTCAGAGAATCATCTCCAGAGTAGATCGAAAATTCCGAAGGTGTCAACCGTCGAACTTGGCTGACTTGATCTAAATTGCCACTGGCTTCCTTAATCCCCACAATATTTTCAATCTCCGCCAAACGCGCTACCGTTTCTGGGAGGAGATTTTGTCCTGTGCGTCCGGGTACATTGTAAAGCATAATTGGCAAATCGGGACAGGCCTGGGCGATCGCTTGGAAATGCCGATACAAACCCTCCTGGGGGGGTTTATTGTAATACGGGACAACCTGTAATGTGCCGTCTAATCCCAGTTTAGCTGCTTTTTGGGTGGCATTGATCGCCTCTTGAGTACAATTCGATCCTGTTCCAGCGATCACCTTAGCCTTGCCTGACACCGCCTTCTGCACGACTTGAAATAACTCGTATTCTTCATCCCAAGTCAAGGTCGGAGATTCCCCCGTAGTTCCGCACACAACTACGGCATCGCTTCCGGTGCTCACCAGATGGGCGGCCAACTTTTCCGCCACTGCATAATTCACACTACCGTCTTCGTGAAACGGCGTTACCATAGCCGTTATGACTCGTCCAAAACTTACCATTTGTCTTTAATATCAGTTATCGGTGTTTCCTGCGTTTGTCATGGTTAAAACCTCAACGCCGTAAACCTAAAAGTTGTTTTTCCACTAACAATTCAGCAATTTGCACCGCGTTTAATGCTGCACCCTTGCGAATTTGATCACCACAGAGCCACAATTCTAACCCACAGGGATGGGACAAATCCTGACGAATCCGACCTACTAACACCGGATCACGTCCACTCGCATCAATCGGCATGGGGAAATAGTTGGCTTTGGGATCATCCACCAGTTCCACTCCGGGGGCGGTGCTGAGGATATGCCGGGCTTTTTCTACACTCAAGGGTTGCTCGAATTCTAAGTTAACCGCTTCTGAATGGGCGCGTAACACGGGAACCCGCACACAAGTTGCAGAAATCATCAGATCACTGACCCCAAAAATTTTGCGGGTTTCATTAATCATTTTCATTTCTTCTTCACAATAACCCAATTCATTAATCGGTGTGTTGTGAGGGAAAAGATTAAAGGCCAAGGGATAGGGAAAAATCTCGGTTTTGGGTGTTTCTCCTTGCAAAATGGCTAAAGTCTGTTGCTTCACTTCTTCCATAGCCCTAGCCCCGGCCCCACTTGCCGATTGATAGGTAGCAACAACCATCCGGCGAATCGGTTGTACCTGATATAATGGCCAAACTGCCACCGTCATTAAAATCGTGGTGCAGTTGGGGTTAGCAATAATCCCCTTATGGTGGTTAAGAGCCTCTGGGTTAACTTCCGGGACGACTAACGGGACATCGGGGTTCATGCGGAAGGCACTGGAGTTATCAATCATCACCGCCCCGGCCGCGACTATTTTTGATGCCCAAAGCTTAGAGGTTGCTCCTCCAGCCGATGCCAACACAATATCAACATGATCGAAGCTGGTTTCCGACACCGCCTCAACGGGCAAGTTTTCCCCCCTAAAGGTTAAGGAGGTTCCCGCCGAACGGGGAGAAGCCAATAACTTTAACTCCCCCACTGGAAAATTTCGACTTTCCAGGAGTTCGATTAACTCCGCCCCGACCGCACCCGTTGCCCCTAGAATGGCAACTCGATAAGAATTTGACAAAATTGTAACCTCCGTGATCAAAAAATAGTATTTTTAATAAATCTAAATTTTTATAGGGCGTAAAACTTTTGGGTTAATAATTATTAATCGTTTGGGTAGGGGCTTAATCTCCCTTATCTATTATAGTTTGGCCGTTCCGATTCCGACCAAAATCTAACAAAATCTAATAAATGGTCACACAAGGGCGCATAATCAGTTACGATCACTATTTGATTACATAAACCGACATTAGCAATTTTAACTTGCTAATCCGGTGATTATGGTTCCCCCGCGAGTTAAATGTGTTGGGGGTGTTGAATTCAGAATATCACGATTTTTTATGAAAGTAACCCAGGAAAAACTTCCCGCAAGTCAAATTGGATTAGACATTGAGATTACCCCTGAAATGTCTAAAAATGCTTATGAGCAAGTTGTTCGGAAGATGAGCCGTTCGGTGAATATTCCTGGGTTCCGCAAAGGCAAAGTGCCTCGCCACGTTTTGGTTCAGCGCTTGGGTCAGGAACGAATTAAGGCGGCTGCGTTGGATGATTTGATGAACCAGTATTTACCCAAAGCTGTCGAACAGGAGAAGATTCCGGCGATTGGCAACTTTGAGCCCCAAGGCGATATTGATCAACTGATTCAGCAATTTGAACCCGGACAAACCCTGACGATTAAAGTGGTTGTGGATGTGGAACCCGAAGTTCAACTCGGTGAATATAAGGGCTTAACTGTCCAAGCCGAAGAAGTTAAGTTTGACCCCGAACAGGTAGAACAGGTATTAAAACAGGAACAGGAAAAAAGAGCTACCTTAATTCCGGTTGAAGCTAGACCCGCCCAATTAGGGGATGTGGCGTTTGTTGATTTTAAAGGGTATTTTACCCAAGAGTCGGAAACGGACGAACCTGAAGAAATTCCGGGTGCTAAGGGTGATAATTTCCAAGTAGATTTAGAGGAAGGTCGGTTTATCCCTGGTTTTGTTGATGGCATTGTGGGCATGAATTCGGGGGAAACCAAAACCTTAAACCTAAAGTTTCCCGATCAATATGGGGATAAGGATGTGGCTGGGAAAGATGCCACTTTTACAATTACTGTCAATGAAATTAAGGAAAAAGAACTTCCTGAGTTAGATGATGATTTTGCCGAAGAAGTCAGTGAGTTTTCCACTTTGGCAGAACTGCGGGAATCTTTGGAAAAGCGCTTTCAAGGGGAAAAGGATGATCAAACTAGAGCCAATAAACACAAAGCTTTAGTCGAAGCTTTGGCGGAAACTATTGAAGTCGATTTACCTGAAACCCTGATTCGTCAAGAAGTTGACCGACTGATTACCGAACAGGTGATGCAGTTGAGCAAGATGGGGTTAGATGTTAAACGGTTATTCACGGGGGAAATGGTACCTCGGCTACGGGAACAAGCTCGTCCAGAGGCGATTGACGCTTTGAAACGTTCTTTGGCCCTGAAGGAAGTGGCTAAACTAGAATCTTTGACCGTCACCGAGGAAGAAATTAAGGCTGAAGCTACAAAAGTTCTTGCCGAACTCAAGGGTCAAGATGTTGATCCTCAAAGGTTACTCGCTTTTGTTACGGAAGATTTAGTTCAACAAAAAACCTTCACCTGGCTGGAAGAAAACTCAACGATTGAGTTAGTTCCCGAAGGGACTTTAACCCCTGAAGAAGACGATGAAGACTATGAAGACGATGAAGACGATGAGGAAATTGATAGTACCGAAGAAGAATAATCTGCGGGACTATTAAGCCAATCTAACTCAAGAATAAAGATGGGAGTGTGGAAACGGGCGCGTCTCCCGTCTTTGCGAGGGCAGGCTTCAGACCACCAGAGGAAACACGACTCAGGGGAATAAATTCCCCTGAAAATCTTAAAAAGATGTGCTATAGCGCTACGCGCATACGTTAGGACGATTTATCAAGGCACCATCCACGCATTCTCTGACGGTTTTAAATTCCTTTATCAAATCCGGCTTTATCTACATGAACTTTTCCCTTGCTTTCTATTAGCTCTATTTTAAGAAATCAGCCAAATTAACCAGAAGAAGAAAAGGGTTGGGATTGATGCAATGAATCAATCCCAACCTATACTTTTAATTTAGCTTTCATTCGATAGCGTACAACTCATAATCAGGGACTTTTTCGTTGGAGCTTCACGTTAGTTACCAAAGCATACTTGAAGAGCTCCGCTATTATCACCCAAACCCCCATCAGCATCATTAATTCTCATAGCAATTTGGCTGATCGGTTGATTCAAGCTTTGGGGTGAACTTATCCATTGATTACCACTATTGGGAAGTTGAACGAGCAAGGCACCAAATGGTGAATTTCGATCTGCTTTATTGTCATTATAAGGCGCTAATATGTTTGCTTCTTCTCCTGCATATCCACTCGCACCTACAAAACTATGATTTCCCTGTAATATTGTCCAAGCTCCTGTGATACCGACTATACGACTAAACTGACCCGGTAAATTGAAAGTTTGCCATCCATTTTTTGAATCAACAGAAACGCAAGCAGGACTGCTAGGTTGTACACTCTGTCTTTGGTTTTCTTCAACTAACCGAGTAATTGTATTTTTAGCATCATTGGCAACTGCAAATGCCCTGTTGTAGGCAGCAATGGGATCTCCTATATACCGCTTGACTACATAAATGTTATACTCAACCCACGAGCCACAAGTGTCAGTATTTGCCCATCCGCAACTTCGAGATCTTGCCGAGGCACCACTAACTTTAATCTTACCCGCATCTTGCCCTGCTGCTGTAACTGATGTTACAGTATTTTCAAAGATCCGTTCCTCTTCTTGAAGAGTGCTAAGTTTTGCTTGTGCCTCAATTAGTGCTGGACCAGAAAGTACTGTTGCTTTTGCTTGAATCTCAGCTCTGGTTTGCTTTAGCTCTCGCAACTTCTCTGTAGCTTTAGTGACAACAGATGCCTGTCCCCCTGCTGAAAGTTGACTTACGCTTGGCAAGTTTCTGTCACCAGCAACACTAATGATTTCAAGGATTACCTCCGCAATAACGTACTCTGGTTCTGTTGCCTGAATAATAACTTCTGGAAAGTTTTTGGGGCTCCCGCCCGCATTAACCTTACCGCCACCTGGAGTAACTGTGTAACACAGCGTTCCAATAGTTGGATTGGACAGGGTTCCACATCGTGCCCCAGGAACTCCTGCGGGCAGTGCTTCGGCTTGAGATTGAGCAGTCAGGGGACTTGACAATACTGCCAAAGCCATAACCATCCAACTAAACTTGAATAATCTTTTGGTTTCCATAATACGGTTTAAGATTGAGTATTTGTCGCCTTTTGTTCAGAAACACAAGGCATTTTTGTAGGAACGAATTGCCTGACAGGGTGACAAGCCGGTCAAAAGCCTTACCAGTATGAGATGCGGGCAACTTAGGGTAAAAAATATCTAATTACCGATTACTCTTACAATGATAACTGATTACTCTTACAATGATAACTGATTACTAATTACTGATAACTGATTACTAATTACTGATAACTGATTCCTACCTCGGTAGGAGTTGTTTTATTGTACTCAACAGTTCTTCGGGACGGAAAGGTTTGGAAATATAGGCATCAGCCCCTTGTCTGATTCCCCAGATGCGATCAAAGTCCTCACTTTTACTAGAACACATAACTACGGGAATATTCTGGGTTTTGGGATTTTTTTTAATATGGCGACACAACTCATAGCCGTTCATATTGGGCATAACAATATCTAATACCACTAAATCCAGTTGTGTGACCTGTTCAATTTTTTCTAAGGCTTGAACTCCATCTTCGGCTGAGATCACCTCCATCCCACTGTCTCGCAACATCTTAGCAATTATCTCTCGGAGAGCGTTGCTATCATCGACAATCATCACTGTAGTCATTTTTAATTTTGGCTATTAAAAGCTAGAATATAGGGATTTTTGAGAGTGTTTTTACGTTTCTTGATCCTATTCTAGCGGATTTCACTGACCAAAACATCCACAACTTACAAATTAAATTCTTGAGTTCGGTTTTGTTATTGGTGGCAATGGGTAGGAACAGAAATTGAGCCAGTAGGTGCAACAATGGTAGATTGTTGTTTTTGAATTCGGAGTTTTGCCCAATGGCCCGTTTAGCTTTATTGAGTGTATCTGATAAACGAGGACTGATTGAGTTTGCTAAAAACCTAGTTGAAGAATTGGGTTTCGACTTAATTAGTAGTGGCGGTACAGCAACAGCTTTAAAAGCGGCCGGACTTGCTGTTACTAAAGTCTCTGATTATACGGGATTTCCTGAGATTTTAGGCGGACGAGTTAAAACCCTCCATCCTCGCATTCATGGCGGAATTTTAGCCCGTCGAGATGTTCCTCAAGATTTAAGTGAGTTAGAAACCCATAATATTCGTGCTATTGATTTAGTCGTAGTTAATCTTTATCCCTTTGAACAAACTATTGCTAAACCCGATGTAAGTTTAGCAGACGCGATTGAAAATATTGATATTGGCGGCCCAACTTTATTACGGGCATCGGCTAAAAATTATGCCCATTTAACTGTATTATGTAATCCCGAACAATATGGATCTTATTTAGAAGAATTCAAGCAAAAAAATGGGGAAATTTCTTTAGAATTTCGTCAACATTCTGCCTTAAAAGCATTTCAACATACGGGAGCTTATGATAGCGCGATCGCAGCCTATTTAGAACAACAAGAACTCAATTCTGAATCTCCCTTACCCCAAAGTTTTGTCTTAGCAGGAACTCAAATTCAATCCTTAAGATATGGCGAAAATCCCCATCAACCTGCGGCTTGGTATCAAACCGGAACTCAACCCACAGGTTGGGCATCGGGTCAAATTTTACAAGGTAAACCCTTAAGTTATAATAATTTAGTCGATTTAGAAGCCGCTAGACGGATTATTTGTGAGTTTCCCGATCAACCCGCCGCCGCCATTTTAAAACATACAAATCCCTGCGGTGTTGCCGTTGCCAATAGTCTATCTACAGCTTATGAAAAAGCCTTTAATGCTGATTCAATTTCTGCCTTTGGGGGAATTGTAGCATTAAATCGGACTATTGATCAAGAGACAGCAACGGCTTTAAGCAAAACCTTTTTAGAGTGTATTGTTGCCCCAGATTGTACTCCAGAAGCGTCTCAAATTCTCAAGAAAAAATCTAACCTACGGGTGTTAATTTTACCTAATTTAACTCAAGGGCCAAAAGAAACAATTAAACTAATTGCAGGTGGTTTTTTAGTCCAAACCGCCGATGATATTGTGGAACAATCTACGGACTGGAAAGTGGTGACAGAAAAGCAACCTACTCCAGAAGAATTAGAGGAATTAATGTTTGCTTGGAAAATAGTTAAGCACGTTAAATCTAATGCTATTGTTGTTACTAAAAATCAGACGACATTAGGGGTTGGGGCGGGACAAATGAATCGGGTCGGGTCAGTAGAAATTGCCCTCAAACAAGCCGGAGACAACGCTCAAGGCGGGGTTTTAGGAAGTGATGCCTTTTTCCCCTTTGATGATTCAGTTCGCACGGCGGCGGCGGCAGGCATTTCTGCTATTGTGCAACCGGGGGGAAGTATGCGAGATCAAGATTCAATTAAGGCAGCCAATGAGTTAGGATTAGTCATGGTTTTCACGGGTATTCGTCATTTTCTGCATTAATTAAAATATAATCAATATTCCGATAGATGACAACCTATCGGAATATTGTGAAGAAAAAATTTAACATCAGATTACAATTACAAAGATGAAAAATAAACCGTTAAATTTAACCCTGATAACAACAATAATTTTAGGAATAATTATTGTATTATCATCCAAAGTACAAGCTCAAAACGATTTACCCAGTCCCAGCGAGTTGCGGGGTAAACCCAGTGAAGCGGAACAGGAAAAGTTAGACAAGAAAGAATCTCGACAAGCAATATTTCGTCAAGCAATTCAACTCTATCAAACTGGAAATTATGCCGATTCTGAAGCAATTTTTCGTCAATTGGTAGAAAATCAACCCAAAGAAGCTAAATATCATTTTTATTTAGGAAATTCTTTATTTTATCAACGAAAAATAGAAGAAGCTACTCAAGTCTATCAAGAAGCTATTAGTTTGAATCCTCAATATGGGCTGGCTTATAATGCTTTGGGATTTTTACACGCCAGTCAAGGACAATGGGATGAAGCGATCGCCCAATATCAAAAAGCCTTAGAAATTAATCCTGACTATGCGGAAGCCTTAAAAAATTTAGGGGAATCTTTATGGAAAAAAGGCAATACCGCCGAAGCCAATAATGCTTGGAAAAAAGCCTTAGAATTATATACACAACAAGGGAATAATAAAGCCGTCCTCCAACTTCAAGAAATGTTAAATAAAACCTCACAATAACATTAATCGTAGGGCGGGTTCCATCACAATTTATAATTCCTACAAATAAGATTTGTAAACCCGCCCTACTAGATTTTTTAGATTATCTGATCAACATTAATTCAAGGGAAATTCTTGACTTTCAACCTGTTCTGAAATCGGTACCACCACACAATTAACCACATTTGTAATTACACAAACAACAGGAGATAAATCCGTGCCTTGTAGCAGGCTTCCTCGGAGGGTTGTTTGAGATAATTTAGCCCGATCAATGTTAGTATCAGCTAAAATTGTAGCGGTTAAATTAGCATTTTCTAAAATAGTCCGATCCAAATTAGCTTTGCGTAAATCCGCACCCAATAAATTAGCACGGGTAAGGTTTGCTGCTTCTAAATCAGTTTGAAATAAAAATGCCTTACGCAAATCAGCATTTTCTAAATTAGCTTGGTTAAGATAGGATTGGCTAAAGTTTGTACCGACTAAACTGGCGTCTCTTAAATCCGCTTTGATTAAATTTGCCTGAGCTAAATCCGCTTGGGAAAGATCGGCTTCTCGGAAATCTACCCGTTCTAATATAGTATTCCTTAAATTAGCACCAAATAGGTTAGCAGATGCTAAATTAGCTTGAGTTAAATCGGCACTATATAAATTAGCTTGATTCAGATTAGCACTGCGAAGATCAACACCTCTTAAATCTGCTCCTTGCAGTTGAGCTTTAAATAAATTAGCCCCCCGCAGATCAAACTGTTGCAGATTTGCGCCTCTTAAATCACATTCGGGACAACGATTTGTAGTTCTTAATTGTTGCAAATCCGATTCGTTTTCTGCTTGAGCGACAGTTGCAAATCCCAATGTAGATAGAATAACAGACAATGCTAAGATTTTAAAATTGATCATCCTCACTCCATTTTTTAGTATTTCTGCTCAATCGTTTTTAACCCTGGGGGTAGCAATAGGTTGAGCATTTGCCCAAATTCTATCATAAACAGCAGAAGTGACAAGATTTTTTTAACTGAATGATTGCCATTTTAGAAAATAGGAGTAAAATTAAGTTGTAATTAAGTTAACTTTTTTTCAGGGAAAATTATGGACAACGGAACTTGTCAGCACCCCGCACTAAAGTGACGGGGCTTCATACCTCTAACTTTAGTTAGCTGACCAGCCTAAGCCTGAAGGCTACGTTTTCTGAATCATAATACCTACAAATGCGACGCTAGTTTGTAGCTCTATTGTTAACAATTAAACAGTTTTACGAGGGGTAAGACAGTGTTGTTAACCTAACAAGTTCAGAAAACATTGGCGAAGCGAACATTACCCTAGAAATAGGAGTCATTTTATGTCTAATTACGTCTTTGTTATTAACACAAATAAACAACCTCAAAACCCATTACATCCAGCCCAAGCTCGATTGTTATTGAGTCAAGGTCAAGCTGCTGTTTATCGCCGTTATCCATTTACTATTATCTTGAAGGAGTCAAAGCCTGAATCAGAAACAGAACATTTAACTCTCAAAATTGACCCCGGTTCTAAAACCACTGGAATTGCATTAGTTCAGGGTAACAAGGTGATTTGGGGTGCGGAATTAACTCATCGAGGTCAAGCAATTAAAATGTCTCTGGAATCTCGACGTTCATTGCGTCGTTCCCGAAGAAATCGTCATACCCGTTATCGTCAGGCACGGTTTTTGAATCGTACCCGACAAAAAGATTGGTTAGCACCTTCCTTACAACATCGAGTTAAAACAAACCTAACTTGGGTGAATAAATTAATTAAGATTGCACCCATTGGTTCAATTATTCAAGAGTTAGTCAGATTTGACTTACAACAACTTGAAAATCCTGAAATATCAGGGATTGAATACCAACAAGGAGAGCTACAGGGATACGAGGTTCGACAATACTTACTGGAAAAATGGCAAAGAAAATGTGCTTACTGTGGAATAGAAAACGTCCCTTTTCAAGTAGAGCATATCCATCCTAAAGCTAAAGGAGGTAGTAATCGGATTTCCAATCTTTGTTTAGCTTGTGAAAAATGTAATCTTAAAAAAGGAACTCAAAGTATTGAGGAATTTCTAATCAAGAAACCTGATGTTCTTAAACGAATTTTATCCCAAGCCAAACGACCCTTAAAAGATGCCACTGCCGTAAATTCAACTCGATGGTCACTGTTTAATCGGTTAAAAGAAACGGGTTTACCTGTTGAAACAGGTTCCGGTGGTTTAACCAAATTCAACCGCACCCGATTAAACCTACCCAAAACCCATTGGATAGATGCAGCTTGCGTTGGAAAAGTTAAAACTTTTAAAGTTTTAACTAATAAACCCTTATTGATTCAGGCAACAGGTCATGGTTCAAGACAAATGTGTCGAACAGATAAATTTGGTTTTCCCTCTCTTTACATCCCTCGTTTTAAATTTGTTAAAGGGTTCCAAACTGGTGATATCATTAAAGCCGTTGTCACCCAGGGAAAGAAAATAGGAACATATATAGGACGAATCGCAGTCCGTTCTACTGGTAGTTTTAATGTTTCGACTTCCCCAGGATTAATACAAGGAATAAATTATAAATACTGTCGTAAAATTCACAGAAAAGACGGCTACTTTTATTCCTTTTAGTTTTTTTACAGGGGAATAAATTCCTCTGAGTCGTGTTTTCTCTGTTGTCTAAAGACGCTCTCGTTTCCACACTCCCATGAGGTTTTTATGAATTGTACACTCATAATGTTTGGGGTTATTAACCCTAAAAAAATACCTACATTCGGCCTGTAGGGGGATCATTCCCCATTTTTCCAAGGGGGGTGGGGGGGTCTCAGACTAGAAAAAAATCAACTAACTTTCGGTTTTCTAGCTTACTTTTAGCGTTAAGTTGACACCAATAGGCGCGCTGTCTCCCTACGATTATTTAGATTTACAGCTATTTGTACAACTGATTTATACTTGCTATATATAAGGTTTACCATAATGAAATTATTATATCAATATCGATCAAATATTAAACGAATAGATGCCTTAGATGCTTTGCGAGGACTAGCGGTTTTAGCAATGGTTTTATCCGGTGTAATTCCTTTTAATGGAACTTTACCGCCTTGGATGTATCACGCCCAATTTCCACCTCCTAACCATCAATTTAATCCTAAAGTATCTGGACTAACTTGGGTAGATTTAGTCTTTCCTATCTTTCTATTTTCTTTAGGAATAGCGATTCCTTTAGCGTTATCTCGACGGTTATCTCAAGGATGGAAAACCTTTGATATCATTATAGGAATTTTAAAACGGGGATTTTTATTAGCAACTTTTGCAATTGTTTTACAACATTTTAGACCAACAGTTATTAGTCCTGAAACTAATTCGGAAAAATGGCAACTGGCTTTAATTGGATTTATGATATTATTTTTAATGTTTGTACAATTACCTAAGTTTATTCCTAAATGGTTGAATTTGGCTTTAAATTTAATGGGTTGGGGTGCTGCGATCGCAATTTTAACTCAAATTCAATATCCCCATGATCCTAAATTTCCTCAATTTTCTCTCTATCGGAGTGATATTATTTTATTGGTATTAACTAATATTATTATTTTTACTTCTTTTATTTGGTTAGTCACTCGAAATTATCCCCAATTTAGGATCGGGTTACTGGGAGTTTTATTAGGTCTAATTCTCTCGAAATCCGCCGGAGGATGGATAACAGATATTCTATCAATATCCCCGATTCCTTGGTTATATAAATTTGAGTATTTAAAATATTTATTTGTTGCGATCCCCGGAACTTTTGTCGGGGAAGAAATTCTTAATTATCAAGAGGTTGATGATCAAGATATCCCGAAAAATTGGAACCAATATCGCTTAATTGGAATTGTGATTGTCATGGGAATAATCATTTTAAATGTAATTATTGGTTTACAATCTCGCTTACTCCCCCAAACCACAGGAATTAGTTTAATTTTATTGATTTTCGGTTATCGCTTAGTCAATGAACCTAACCATCCCCTAGAAATGTTATTATATCAAATGTATCAATGGGGAATGTATGGGTTAATTTTAGGATTAGCTTTTGAACCCTATCAAGGAGGAATTAAAAAAGATCCCGCCACCATGAGTTATTTTTTTATTACCACGGCGATCGCTATTTTTCTGTTAATTATCTTAACAATTTTGATTGATGGTTTTCAGCAAAAACCCTGGTTTCAGTTATTCATTGATACGGGTAAAAATCCGATGATTGGTTATATCGCCTTTGCTAATTTATTATGGCCGATTTTAGAATTAAAGGGTTGGACTACTAAAATTGAAGCCCTAACTAATACTCCCACCCTGGGATTTTTGCGAGGATTATCTTACACTTTAATTATAGCTTTATTTGTGAGTTTGTGTACAAGATTAAAATTATTTTGGAAAACTTAATATGAATTCTTTAATTATTCCTTCTGAATTAATAGTAGTAACTGGCCCAGCCCGTTCAGGAAAAAGTGAATGGGCGGAAACCTTAGCCAGAAAGTCTGAAAAACAAGTGATTTATATTGCTACATCTCAACTAGATCCAACGGATCAAGAATGGCAAATTAGGATTCAAAAACATCAAGAACGTCGTCCGATGTCCTGGGAAATTTTAGAAGTTCCGATAGACTTAACTGCAACCTTAGAAAAAATATCCAGTCAAGATACTTGTATTTTAGTAGATTCTTTAGGAACTTGGTTAGCTAATTTGCTAGATCAAGATCAAATGACCTGGGAAAATACTCAAGATCAATTATTAAAAATATTAGATAAACTTCCAGGAAATATCATCTTAGTGGCCGAAGAAACGGGATGGGGAGTGGTTCCCGCCTATCCCATGGGTAGAACCTTCCGCGATCGTTTAGGGGCGTTAGTGCGTCATTTGGGGGCGATGGCGAACTCTGTTTATCTGGTAACGGGGGGTTATGTTTTAAATTTGACCCAATTGGGTTCCCCGTTGAAGTAGAAATAACCGCTTTGCTGATACCCTATTCCTAAACCAAACTTTGTCTCTACCACGGTCAACTTTAATTTTATGCCTAAATGGTTTGTCTTGCACTGGCGTTTTCTGATTTTATTAATGGTTTTGGGAACAGTATTAGTCCCTTTTTTGTTAACAATTTATATTAAAACTGTTACGAATAATCGTCGATATACTCAACCGGAAACAGTCCCAAATGAACCCGTAGCAATTGTGTTTGGGGCAGGAGTTTGGGCGGATGGAACCCCGACACCTATGTTAGCAGATCGGGTAGAAGGGGCGGTAAAATTATATCGTTTGGGGCGAGTTCATAAAATATTAATGACGGGGGATAATGGGACTCCCGAATATAATGAAGTGGTGGCAATGCAGCAATATGCAGAACGTTTGGGAGTTCCAAATAAGGATATTAAGTTAGATTATGCTGGATTTAGTACCTATGAAAGTTGTTATCGGGCTAGAGCAATTTTTGGCATAGAAAAGGCGGTTTTAATTACTCAAAAATATCATCTTCCCCGGGCGGTTTACACCTGTAACAAATTGGGTATAGACTCGGTAGGTCTAGGAACACCAGACTGGGGAAAATTTCAGGATGATTCCATGAGATTCTATACCCAAAGAGAAATTTTAGCGGTAATTAAAGCTATCCTAGAACTGCATATTGTTCGCCCCAAACCGACATTTTTAGGGCCATTTGAAGGAATGTCATGAATCAGTTATCAGTTATCAGTTGAGAGTTATCAGTTGAGAGTTATCAGTTGAGAGTTATCAGTTGAGAGTTATCAGTTGAGAGTTATCAGTTGAGAGTTATCAGTTGAGAGTTATCAGTTGAGAGTTATCAGTTGAGAGTTATAGGATAATACTAAACCTTGTAACAAGGGGCATAACTTACTATTCCCTATTCCCTATTCCGGTGTTCCGGTGTTCCGGTGTTCCGGTGTTCCCTAGCTCTATAAAAACCAACACCTAAAAAAAATTAAATCTATGGCTTTATATTTGGATTCGGCAATTATTTCAGAAGCACAAATAGTTAAAGATTGGGGATGGGTGAAAGGACTTACAACCAATCCTACTTTATTGGCAAAAAGTGAATTATCTCCTGAAGAAACCTTAAAACAGTTAAAACAATTAATTTCGGGGGAAATCTATTATCAATTAATGGCATCGGATTTTCAGGGAATGGTAAGGGAAGGAAAAAAAGCCTTTGAATTACTAGGAGAACAAACGGTTTTAAAAATTCCAGCGACTTCCGTAGGATTTCAAACAGTTGCCTATTTATCTGCCGAAATTCCCTGTTCTGTGACTGCCATTTATAGTGCCGCCCAAGCTGCTGTAGCGATGGAATCGGGGGCCAAATATGCGATCGCCTATGTGAATCGGGCAACTCGATTATTAGGGGATGGTATTGAATTAGTCAAACAAATGAACGACATATTAACAGGAAGTCCGACTAAAATATTAGCCGCCAGTATTAAATCCCCCCAGGAAGCCGCTGCCACCCTACAAGCCGGAGCCCATCATTTAACCTTACCCTTAGAAATCTTAAGGGCAATCACAACCCATGAATTATCAGAACAAACTGTTATAGAGTTTAATCAAAATGGTCGGGGAATCGGCGCTGGTTAAATGGGGATACTGAATTGATCTCGGTGGCAAACAGCCCAACCCCCTTGGAGGAAATCCCCATCCCCTTTAGAATATTAGAGGGGAGCTTTCCCCGATGTTGATGATTATCTAAAGTTTGGAGAACGATTCGTGGATTTATCGAAGATTGTACCCCAACCCAAACCGGGTTTAATTAACGTTTTGATTGAGATTCCCGCCGGAAGCAAAAACAAATACGAATACGATAAAGAGTTACAAGCCTTTGCCCTTGATCGGGTTTTGTTTGCCTCTGTCCAATATCCCTTTGATTATGGCTTCATTCCCAATACCCTAGGGGAAGACGGAGATCCCTTAGATGGTTTAGTGATTATGGATCAACCCACCTTTCCCGGTTGTGTGATCGCAGCCCGACCCGTTGGGTTTTTAGAAATGATCGATGGTGGCGATCGGGATGAAAAAATTCTTTGTGTTCCCGCAGCCGATCCACGCTACGCAGATGTAAAATCTCTTAAAGATATTCCCCATCATCGCCTAGAAGAAATTGCTGAATTTTTCCGAACCTATAAAAACCTAGAACGGAAAGTCACTGAAATTCTGGGTTGGCAGGATGTGGATCAGGTTGGGCCCCTAGTAGAAAAAGGGATTAAAGCCGCCAGTAAACAGTGAATTACAAATTATGAATTACGAAATTAATTACGAGTTACGAATTACGAATTACGAATTGTGTCTTATCGTAATTATTAATTCGTAATTCATAATTGTTTAAGATGCACCAAACACTACTCTACGCTAAGATTTATCGAAAAAATGGGTAGAAACCCCGTGGTTCTACGACGGCTTTGTGTTAGAATGTGGATGGTCACTGACCCACCCGTGACGATGGATTCAGACAGCCTAACGAGCGAAGCCCAGTTGTACTGGCGGCGCAGACAAATCGGTAGACAGGGAAAAGAGGATAGGGCAATGGGCAGTCCACCCCTAGAATCAACACAAACTTAAGAATTCTCTTTTTGAGACTTCGACACATAAGAACCGCAGGGCTTGCGGGGATAGTCTGTGGAGCGAACATAAGACCAGAAAACTCCTTGTGGGTAGAGGCAGTTGCTAAGAAGCAGAAACCTAAATCGTGAGGTTTGGGAATCACCGTCCGTTTATGGCGGGGAGGATGTCAATTCCATGCCTTTTCAATTGTAGGCTGAGTCAACCTTCTACGTCCAAGGCTAAAACAAACGATGCCAGTTTCTGATCCTTCAGCCCAGAACCCACATTCTTATGATCAAGCAACCCCCATGGACAAGAACTCTGAAACTGATTTTTCCGTAAGATTCTGGGGGGTGCGGGGCAGTATACCCACGCCTGGATCGCAAACGGTTGAATACGGAGGAAATACCTCCTGTGTGGAAATGCGCTTGGGTGAAAAACGCTTAATTTTTGATGCAGGTACAGGCTTAAGAGTCTTGGGAATGGATCTGCTCAGACAAATGCCCGTGGAAGCCTATATGTTTTTTTCCCATACCCATTGGGATCATATCCAGGGATTTCCCTTTTTCGTTCCCGCTTTTATTCCAATTAATCGTTTTCATATTTATGGGGCGATCGCACCGGATGGCAGTACCATCAAAGATCGTCTCTGTGATCAGATGGTTCACCCCAATTTTCCTGTCCCTATCCAGGTCATGCAGTCAGACATGAAGTTCTATGACCTATTTCCGGGAGATACATTAACTTTAGATGATATCAAAATTGAAACCGCACCCCTGAATCATCCCAATGGGGCGGTGGGATATCGAGTTACTTGGCAAGGAAAGACGGCGGTTTATTGTACCGATACCGAACATTTTCCCGATCACTTCGATAAAAATGTTTTACATCTGGCCAGGGACGCAGATGTTTTTATTTATGATGCCACCTATACCAACGAAGAATATCACAATCACGAATTGCCTAGAATTGGTTGGGGACATTCCACCTGGGAAATTGGTGTAGAAGTCGCCAAAAAAGCTGGAGTCAAGCAGGTGGTTATGTATCAACATGATCCATCCCATACCGATGAAATTCTGAATCAAATTGAAGCCCAAGTTCAGGCTGTTTTTCCCAACGGGGTTGTTGCTAGGGAAGGCATGATCTTAAACCTGAATTAACTGAAAGTCTCCAAAAACAGTGCTAATCTGAGCTAGGATTTCAGTGATGTTGCCAGATCATTTGTCTTGGTTATGGGTTTTTTAAGTCAAAACAGAATTCAAAAGCAAAAGGGACGTTCTCCTTCCTGGGTATTAATTGTAATAGTCGGGCTGTGGAGTATCGGTATTGCCTTGGGGATAACACAAACACCCCCTTTAGTCTCCCCAGTAGTCCTGGCTGAAAACGCGCCTAGCCCCAATCAGATCGGCAGTGTGGACAGTATTCAACCCGCATATAAACTGGGACATGAACTTTATCTCAACACCTGTTCAAGCTGTCATATTGCTATCCCACCCCAGGTATTTCCCACCCAAACTTGGCAGCAAGTGATTCAAGATCCAGAACATTATGGTGCAACGCTGCAACCCTTAGAAGGGCCATCATTATTGTTAATGTGGAAATATCTCCAGACCTATTCCCGTCCCATTGCTCTCAAGGATGAGACCATCCCCTATCGTTTTAATCGTTCCCGTTATTTTAAAGCCCTCCATCCCCGGGTTGATCTTTCCCAACCTTTGACGGTGAATAGTTGCATCAGTTGTCATCCGGGTGCATCGCAATTTGACTTTCGCAGCTTAACACCAGAGTTGCAAAATTCTCCTTAAGTTAACTGCTTTTATTACTATGATATTATCATTCTTTCCCATCTTTCGTCGATCGCATAAATCCCAAGGAATTCCCCTAAGTTTGGCACTTGTAGTTCCTTTTTTATTAGAAATTTCTATTGCTGTTGGTTTGACAGGTTGGTTAACTTTCAATCATGGAGAAAAAGCTATTAATAAACTCGCACAAGAAATTGAAAATGAAGTTAGTTCTCGGATCGAACAACACTTAAATAATTATCTTTCTACACCCCATAAAATTAATAAAATTAATGCCGATGCTGTTGAATTAGGGTTATTAGATCTGACCAATTATTCTGAAGTTGGGCATTATTTTTGGAGACAACTTCAAGCCTTTGATGTGGGTTACGTTTATTATGTATTACCTACGGGAGAATATGCCGGAGCCGGATATTTTTTAGATTTGAATAAAGCTACTATTGATGAACTTTCTCCTAAAACCGAATGGAATTCTAATATTTATGCAACAGATCCCCATGGGAATAGAACTAAATTAATGGGATCTTTTGATAATTATAATCCCCGCAGTGAAGCCGCTTATACCGATGCAGTTCGGGCAAAAAAACCGATTTGGAGTAAAATTTATCAATGGGATAATTTTCCCGATATTGTCTCTATTTCCGCCAGTTATCCCCTATATAATGATAGCAATAATTTAATTGCTGTCTTGATTTCTAATTTACGCTTATCACAAATTAGTGAATTTTTAAAAAATTTAAAAACCAGTAACTCTGGACAAATATTTATTTTAGAACGTAACGGACTTTTGGTGGCAAGTTCATCGTCTAAACCTCCTTATCAAATGGTTGATGGTGTGGCAAAACGACTGAATGCTGCTGATAGTCAAGATCCACTAATTCGAGAAACCTTTAATACTATCACTCAAAAATTTGGTCAAACTTACTCAATTACTACAACTCAATCTCTACATATTCAAATCAATAATCAACGTCAATTTGTCAATATTAGTCCTTGGAAAGATCAATGGGGTTTAGATTGGTTAATTGTCGTGGTAATTCCAGAATCCGATTTTATGGGGCAAATTAATGCGAATACTCAAAAAACCATTATTCTTTGTTTAATTGCCCTGGGAATTGCTATGATATTTGGACTATTAACCTCCCGTTGGATTACCCAAAAAATCATGGATTTGAGTATTGCTTCCCGGGAAATTGCCAGTGGAAATCTCAGACAAAAAATTCGGATTAAAGGTATTAAAGAAATCATGCTTCTGGGGGATTCTTTTAACCAAATGGCTCAACAATTACAACAATCCTTTACGATTTTAGCCACTTCCAATGAAACTTTAGAACAACGGGTAGAAGAACGTACAGCACAACTCCAAGCCGCGAAAGAAGATGCCGAATCTGCTAACCAAGCTAAAAGTGAATTTTTGGCTAATATGAGCCATGAACTCCGCACTCCCTTAAATGGGATTTTAGGCTATGCTCAAATTCTACAACGGGAACCAACTCTAACTCCTAAACACCGACAAGGACTCCATATTATTTATGAGTGTGGTTCTCATTTATTAACCCTAATTAATGATATTTTAGATTTTTCTAAAATCGAAGCGCGTAAACTAGAACTCTATCCTGTAGATTTTAATTTAGAACATTGTTTATGGGGAATTATAGAAGTTTGTCGCCTGAAAGCTGAACAAAAAGAATTACAATTTACTTATCAATCTTTAACTTCTTTACCCGAAGGAATTTATGCTGATGAAAAGCGGTTGCGTCAGGTTTTATTAAATCTATTAGGAAATGCAATTAAATTTACTGATACCGGGTCGGTTTGTTTTGAAGTCAAGGTTTTATCGGAATCAATCGAATCTGATTCTATCAAAATGTATATGATAAGGTTTAAAATTGAGGATACGGGAATTGGGATGACCTCTGAACAAATTCAAAAAATATTTTTACCCTTTGAACAGGTAGGAGAACACGCCAGAAAAGCCGAAGGAACTGGATTGGGATTAGCCATTAGTAATCAAATTGTAGAAATGATGGCAGGCAAAATTAATGTTAAGAGTATTCCAGGAGTTGGGAGCAAATTCTGGTTTGATGTCAATTTACCCGCAGCCAAAGATCAACCGATTAAGAAAACTGAAACTTCACAAAAAATTGTCGGTTATCAAGGAGAAAAACAGACCATTTTGATTGTAGATGATCGCTGGGAAAATAGATCCGTTATGGTTAATTTATTGGAACCCCTCGGCTTTGAACTCATCGAAGCAACCCAGGGACAAGAAGGATTAGAAAAAGTTAAACAATTGTATCCTAATGTCGTAATTACTGATTTAATGATGCCTATTCTGGGGGGCTTAGAAATGACTCGACAATTAAGAACCGATCCCGAATTTTATGATCTAATTATTATTGCTTCTTCTGCTTCTGTATTTAGTGCAGATCAAGAAGAATGTTTAAAGGCGGGTTGTAATGGGTTTCTATCTAAACCCATACAAGAAGAAGTTTTATTAAATCAACTCCAAGAAATGTTAAAATTAACCTGGATTTACGAAAGTTCAGAGCCAGTAGTATACAAATCAAGATCACCTGTGTCTGTTAGTTCTTTAATTATTCCTCCTTCTCAAGAACTGATTAACTTGTATAATTTTGCCAAGGGAGGTTATATTTTAGATATTCAAAATGAAGCTAATCGGATTAAACTGTTAGATACTCAATATACTGCTTTTGCTGATTATATGATTCAATTGGCTGAAACCTTTGAAGACGAACAAATTATCCACTTTATTCAACCCTATATTAATAATTAATAATCCATGAAAAATTCCTATTCCTATTCTATTTTAATTGTTGATGATAATTTGACTAATGTTAAGTTATTATTGGATATTTTAAATCAATCTGGCTTTAGAGTTTCTATTGCCAAAAGTGGAGAAAATGCTTTACTAAAACTTCAAGACACCTTACCGGATTTAATTTTATTAGATGTGATGATGCCGGGAATTGATGGCTTTGAAACTTGCCGTCAGTTAAAACAAAATCCTAAAACTAAGGATATTCCCGTGATTTTTATGACCGCTCTCAGTGAGTTAGTTAATAAAGTTAAAGGGTTACAAGTGGGAGGAGTAGATTATATTACTAAACCCATAGAACCGGAAGAAGTATTAGCCCGAATTAATGTGCATTTACAATTAAGAAAAATGCAGCTTCAGTTAATTCAAACTGAAAAAATGTCTTCTCTTGGTCAGTTAGTCGGGGGTGTCGCCCATGAAATTAATAATCCGATTAATTTTATTTATGGAAATATCTTTTATGCTCAACAATATGTGGGAGATTTACTCAAAACCATTAAACTTTATGAACAGTATCTCCCACCGCATATTCCTGAACTTGAACAATGGTCTGAAGAAATTGATTTAGAATTTTTGAAAAATGACCTTCCTCACCTTTTATCCTCAATGGAAGTCGGTGCAAATCGAATTCGAGATTTAGTACGATCATTGCGAGTATTTTCTCGACTGGATGAAGCACAATTAAAAACCGTAGACCTCAAAGAAGGAATTGAAAGTACATTAATGCTGTTAAGTCATCGCTTCAAATCTACCTCCCATCGTCCTGAAATTCAAGTGATTCGAGATTACGATAAATTATCGACTATTGAATGCTATGCTAGTGAAATTAATCAAGTTTTTATTCACTTATTGAATAATGCTATTGATGCGATTGAAAGTAAAGTCATAACGTCAAAAAATCAGACCACATCAGAGAAAGAATTTATCCCTAAAATTACTATTAAAATTGAACCTCACACCGATAAATCTCAATTAATGATTAATATTGGTGATAATGGAATTGGGATGTCCCCAGAAGTAATTCGTCGCAGTTTTGATCAATTTTTTACCACAAAACCTGTGGGACAAGGCACGGGTTTAGGATTGGCAATTACCTATGCTATTATTGTTGATAAACATGGGGGAACCTTAACCTGTAGTTCTGAGGTAGGAGAGGGAAGCGATTTTACAATGATTTTACCGTTTTACCAGGAAATCAGTTATAGCGGGGAATAGGGAACAGGGAATAGGGAATAGGGAATAGGGAATAGGGAGCACCGGAGAAAAAGATTGCACCATACTTGCATAAGCATTACTCCTTTTTAAATTCCGACCGCATTAACCCTTGAAAACACTCCTCTAAGACATTCCAATTAATCGAATTATACTTGGTTTGCCCGTCTTTTCTAATTTGAATTAATCCCGCTTCTGCTAAAATTTTAGAATGGTGACAAAACAAAGCCAAACTAATTCCTGCCCGGGATGCCACCTTAGAGCCACTCATTTCCTCTTGTCGTGCTAACATCTCAATTATTCGCAATCTCGTTGGATCACCTAAAGCTGCAAATATTTTAGCTCGTTTTTCCGTATCACTGATGGTTACGGTTAAAGGTGAATAGGTATGGAGATTTTCGCAGGAGTCGGACATAATGGGTTTAAACTAGAGCTATATTTCCATCGGTATCAACCACTTGACACGGATGCTGTATTATTTCTATTCTAACTCCTTTGCATCCAAAGTCAAACAGTTAGATAACTGCTTGACTTTTTTGGGTAAATGTTTTATCCTGATTATTAAACAGTTGTTTAACTACTAAACCAAGTCTAGGGCAAAAAGATATAATGAACAGTCAATCTAACCTATTTTCTGCCTTCCAATTGGGTCGCTATACCTTACCCAACCGCCTTGTTATGGCCCCACTAACCCGCAACCGCGCCGGAGTTGGAAACGTCCCCGTCCCCCTCAACGCCGAATATTATGGACAACGAGCCTCGGCGGGATTAATTATTACCGAAGCTACCCAAATCTCCCCCCAAGGAGTAGGCTACCCAGGCACACCTGGAATTCATTCAGCCGAACAGACCGAAGGCTGGAAACTCGTCACCCAAGCAGTTCACCAACAGGGAGGCCGGATTTTCCTGCAACTGTGGCACGTTGGCCGGATTTCCCATCCTTTATTGCAACCCAATGGAGCTTTACCCGTAGCCCCTTCAGCCATCGCCCCCGAAGGCACGGCGAGTACCATGGAAGGGGAAAAACCCTTCGTCACCCCCCGGGCTTTAGAAACCGAGGAAATTTCTGGAATCGTAGAGGACTATCGCAAGGCGGCGGAAAATGCTTTAGCTGCGGGATTTGATGGGGTAGAAATTCATAGTGCCAATGGCTATTTATTGGATCAGTTTCTTCAAGATGGTACAAATAAACGCACCGATCAGTATGGTGGCACACTCGAAAATAGAAGCCGATTTTTATTAGAAGTAACAACAGCAGTTGTTAGTGTTTGGGGAAGCGATCGCGTCGGGGTGAGACTGTCTCCGGCGGGTACATTTAATAGTATATCCGACTCTAATTCCGTGGCAACCTTTAGTTATGTAGCTAATGCTTTAAATCAATTTAATCTAGCCTATTTGCATATTGTTGAACCGCGATCAAATGCTGATGCTCTGAATAATTGGGCTAAAATAGATCAGGCAGAAATTCCTTTAGCCGAATTAAGTGCGGGGTTTTTCCGTAACTATTTTAAGGGGGCAATTATCTCCGCCGGATCTCATAATCGAGACAGTGGAAATCAAGCGATCGCTTCTGGAAATGCCGATTTAATTGCCTATGGGCGGTTATTTATTTCTAATCCCGATTTGCCAAAACGTTTTGAGATTAATTCCTCCTTAAATCCTTATGATCGATCTTCATTTTATGGGGGAAATGAAAAAGGCTATACCGATTATCCCACTTTAGAACAACTGCCATCTGTTGCCGTTCATTCGTAATCATAGCAGTCGGCCTTGGCAGTTAAGACTGATACTGATCTCTATTGCCTGTTCCGGTGTTCCCTACTATACAAATTAGTTCTCAAAAATATAGGGGCTAATTAGCCCCTTGGGAATTATCATAGGATTTTACAGTTAAGAAACAGCAACAATTAAGCGGCAATAGGGATATAGATTCTAGCATTTTCAATCCGATTAATAATTGCTTTAACTTGCGATAAATCCTGGGATTCAAACCAATCGTCGGTTAAATAATCGTAGGCTTCCCAAGTTTGAGTGACTTCAAAATCATAGCAGATAAACCATTCCCGATAGAGTTCCCCTTGATCGATATCAGGACACAACGAAAGCCATTCATCTCCAGTAAAAGTTTCAATCTTATTAATAATTTCTTGCAAATCTGAAATACTCAAGGAACTATCACAAGGGTTAGTAAAACTGGCAGTAGATTCAAAAGTTGTTAAAGTCAGATTGGATTTCATGGTTAAAATTTAACTCGATGTTCTTACTTTACTTATATTTACTCTGACAAATACAGGGGAGTGTGACACTATTTAAACTAGACCAGTTCCGAGTCATCCTATTAACACAACCGACTCAAAAGATTAAGCTAAAGTTCCAGGGTGCATTAGACAGGTTCGAGAATGGCACAGCCATGTCGTTCGTGTTGGGAAAAACTGTCTAGGGTTTTAGTCATTTCTGGTCAGTCAATCGGGAATCAGGACAAAATCAAGATCACACTAAGATTTATTGATGGGTTGGATGGGTGTCGAGTTGCTATAGCAGGGAACACCGGAACACCGGAACAGCCCCCCAAACCCCAGGGCTGTTTCATTCTCTAGGAAAAACTGTGTGACCTCTCCCCCAACCCCTTTTGAGGGCAGGGCTGTTTCAAAGTCGGGTGAAAAAGAGTAAAGAAATAGCGATCGCTACCTGATAAAATCAAGAGCGGTCGCTAACTTTTTATAAAAATAAAGATGCTAACAACTCTAATAGAAAAACTAAAAAAAGTCAAGGATTACCGAAAAGCCCAAGGAACAAGGCATCCGCTCTGGCTAGTATTATTAATAGTCATCTTGGGGCTGATGCAGAGAAATTTAGGTTATAGAGAACTCGAAAATTTTGCTAAAATTAATCAAAAAGAACTCAGTCAAGTTGTAAAAATTAAGCTGGAAAAACTGCCATCATACTCAACAATAAGAAGGGTAGTAGAGGGGGTAGATTGGTCAAATTTAATCGAGATATTTAATGAGATGTGTATTAAACCTGAAAAAGTTGGAGAACAAAAAAGTTTCGGTTTATCAAGTGAATAGCAACTTTCACAAAGGCTGGAAACATCTGAAAATTGTGATTCAGATAGAAAGAAGTGGCAACAGAGGGAAAAAACCCTACAAAGAAAAAGTATATTATATCAGTAGTGCAGTCAACGAGGCGAAAACGTTAGCTCAAATTATTAAAGGACATTGGGGGATTGAGAATCAATGCCATTGGGTAAAAGATGTAATTTTTCAAGAAGATAAAAGCCGAATCCGTAACTTTCAAGCAGCTACCAACTTCTCAACTCTAAAAACTCTGGTGATCAATCTTTTCAGAAGTTGGGGTTTTGTATCAATAACAGAAGGACAACGGTGGTTAACTGATCACTGGCACAAAATTTTTATTATCTCGGAACTGTTTCCCCTGAAATCCTCAAGATAATCGAGTAAATCAGCGGCAAAAATCCAAATAAAATAGATATAAATCCTCTATGGTAAAGATATAGAGAAGTTTTTTTTGCTTAAAAATCAGAAAGATGATACCTTGAGCAATATTCCTGATAATTCAGTTAGAATTACTCGGTTTTTTCGCCGAATGAGGCAAAAATTGGGGAGTTAAATTGAGTCCCCAATTTTGGAAAATGAAACAGCCCTGCCGTGCACGGGGGGCTAGGGCAGGAGGGAACACCGGGGGAAAACACTTTACCGTCTGGGTTCCAAGATCCGTCTGGTGTCTTAACTGCCTTGGCGGTTGCTATATCCTTTGAAAATGGCCCATGACCCAGAAAATTTTTTCTCTTAAACCTTGTTATCCTTTATGCGGCTACTACCTCAACGTCCTTAGCTTCAGGTTTCACAACAATCCATTTTCCCGTTTGGGGATCACGGTAGGCGATGAAGGGGTTGGGGCGTAGTTCTTTTGCGGAAAGTTGAGTTGCCATAGGTCAGCACTCCAAAGACTTAGCCTTATCTTTAAAATTGTGCCATTCTCAATTGAGGTTTACCGTGATATCATCCTGATCTAATTGTGAGGTTGATCAGGGGTTATGGGTGATGGAAGACACAGGAATTGGGTGATTTGTCCCATTTTAATGTGAATATTTGTATTAGGGTGGGGAATGCGATCGCTCAATTCTACGGAGATTTATAGATAATGCAAACTGAAACTAAAGTCTCTTTACGATCACAAGAAAAAACTAAAATATTCATGGTTAATCCTCGTCCCAAAACTGCCAAAAAAACCAGACAAATTCCCCTGAGATTACTATTGATTGTCCCCTTTGTATTGCAAATTGTAGGCGCGGTAGGATTAGTCGGTTATCTTTCCTATCGTAGTGGACAAAAAGCGGTAGAAGATATGGCAAAACCTTTGATGGTAGAAATCGGCGATCCCGATGTCCAAGTTGTAATAGAATTAATTAAAGAAATTCCAGATCCAGAAATTCCTCTAATCCAATTTCTAACAAAAGCAGTGCGGAAATTTCAATTTGAACAGATAATTGACTTAATTGATCCCCTGATCAATGATCAATAGCGATTTTCCCAAGCATTCTAGGACAAGAGATTTGGCTGAGTGCAAAAAGAAATGATCTCCGGGAAACATCTCCACAGAGAAAGCCGAGTTGGTTTGTTCCCGCCAAGCTTCTATCTCCAAGGCGTTAGGTTTCAAATCTTCTAATCCACCAAAAGCAGTAATTGGACAATCCAGAGGCGGTAAGTCCTTGTAGGAGTAAGTTTCAACTACCGAAAAATCGGCTCGGAGAGTAGGAAGCAACAGTTCCATCAACTCAGCATTTTCTAGTACCGCTTCCGGTGTACCAGCATAGCGACGCAATTCCTTGATCAATTCCGATTCTGGTAGGGCGTGAATTTGGGGAGTGCGATCGGGAATTTGCGGAGCGCGGTATCCCGAAACGAACAGGTGTAATGGACTTTGGTTATATTCTTTACGAAGTAGCCGCGCCAGTTCAAAGCTAACTAATCCGCCCATACTGTGACCAAAAAAAGCAAAAGGTTTAGTTAGGTGGGGTAATATGGCCCGGTCAAGAGCCTGTATCAGAGGCTCCATTTGGGTAAAAGGGGTTTCCCGCAGTCGAGAATTACGTCCGGGAAGTTCGATTGGACAAATCTCAACCGTTGATGGTAGACTATCAATCCAAGAACGAAATATCGCGGCCCCACCCCCGGCATAATGAAAGCAGAATAGTCGTAATTTAGCTTCAGGATTAGGTTTTGGATATGTTACCCAGGAGTTAGCAGTTGGGGTTAGATTGGGCTTTAGTTGGTCTATTTGCATAAATTTCTGTTTAGTGGAACTTCAACAAATTTTAATTTAAACAAAGCTTAATGCAGTTAGTAAATATTTCTTGACGATTGTAGTTCTAAACAGGTATCCTTAGCATTAAGTCTGATTCAGCATCTTGAAACCCCCTTAAAATCTGGATAGATAAAAATAATGGAGCCTAACGACCTAAAGAACTTATCAGATCACGAGAAATCAATCCAAACTAGAGTTTTTAAAGCACTCAATGAAGCCAAAGAAAGATTAAAAGCTGTTGAAGCTAAACAAAGTGAACCCATAGCAATTGTCGGTTTAGGATGTCGTTTTGGCAATAATATTGCCACGGTTGATGGCTTTTGGTCTTTTCTGAAAGCGGGTGGAAATACCCTCAGAGAACTCCCTAATGATCGATGGAATCGGGATGATTTTTATGATCCAGATCGGAGTAAACCGGGCAAAATCTATGTCTCCCAAGGCGGTTTTCTCGATGATGTTTCCAAGTTTGACCCGCATTTTTTCGGTATTGCCCCGAAAGAAGCCCTACACATTGATCCTCAGCAACGGTTACTGTTAGAAGTTGCTTATGAAGCTTTAGAAAATGCAGGCATGGCAACACCAACGGCCAGAATCGGCAAGACAGGTGTTTTTATTGGTATTACTAACAATGATTATGCTCGCCTAATTGCACCGGAGGATGATTATAGTGCCATTGGAGCCTATCATATTTCTGGCAATCATACCAATGCCGCTGCGGGGCGTATTTCTTATCTTTTGAATCTCAATGGCCCCAGTTTAGCGGTAGATACGGCTTGTTCTTCTTCCTTAGTCGCCGTTCATCTGGCTTGTCGTTCTTTGCGTTCCCAAGAATGTAGACAAGCTTTAGTCGGAGGAGTTAACTTAATTCTAACTCCAGAAGTTCCGATTGCCCTATGTCGAAATCAGATGTTAGCCTCCGATGGAAAATGCAAAACCTTTGACGAAAGTGCCGATGGTTTTGGAATTGGTGAAGGGTGTGGAGTTATTGTCTTAAAAAGATTGAGTCAAGCCCTAGAAGATGGCGATCGGATTTGGGCTTTAATTCGAGGAACAGCAGTTAATAATGATGGCGCCAGTGGAGGCTTTACGGTTCCCAATGGTACGATCCAAACAGAGTTAATTGGTGAAGCTCTGACCGATGCCCGGTTAAATGCAGATGCGATTGATTATGTCGAAGCTCACGGCACAGGCACATCTTTAGGAGACCCGATTGAAATTAAAGCTATAGCTGATGCTTTATGCGTCAATCGCTCAAAATCTCAACCATTATTAGTCGGTTCTGTTAAAACAAATCTGGGTCATCTCGCTGCGGCGGCAGGGATTTCAGGTTTGATTAAAACTGTATTATCTATCTACTATTCAGAAATTCCAGCCCATCTTAATTTTAATAACCCTAATCCTCACATTAATTGGGATATTTTACCTATCAATATAGTTACAAAAAGTTGTCCTTGGATTGTCAACAATGGTAAAGATAAATCGGCGGTTGTGAGTTCTTTTGGAGCATCGGGAACCAATGCTAGTGTAATTTTAAGCGAACCTCCTCAAGACCAACCCCTAATCCCCAAAACATCCCCGATATTAATTACTTTGTCAGCTAAAGATCCAGAACGGTTGCGGATTTTTGCTTCCGAATTAATTGCTGATCTGGATCAAAAACCAGATCGGAATATCAATGATATTGCCTTTTCTTTAAATACCGGACGTTTTTCCCATAAACATCGACTATCTTTATTAGTTTCTAGTCTGGATAGTTTGCAGAAAGGGCTGGAAATTTTTCTGAGTAGTAATTTGGAAGAAAACCAGAAACAAGTAATTTATGGAGAGGCGCAAAGTAATCCTAAAATCGCTTTTCTCTGCAATGATCAAGAAGAAATAGTTCCGAGAATGGGAGAAGATTTATTTACAAATGAGCCTGTATTTCATGATGCTTTTATTAAATGCGATCGCCTATTTCAAAAGCACTTAAAATTTTCCCTAGAAGATTTATTATACAAAAATCAAGCCCTAGATTCTCAACATGATCCTTTATCTGTACAACCCATATTATTTGCTTTCCACTATGCACTTTGTGAACTCTGGAAATCTTGGGGAATTTGCCCTGCTGCGGTTTTAGGTTCGGGATTAGGTGAATATCTTGCCGCCCAACAAACGGGTGTTTTTTCCCTAGAAGATGCAGTTAAGTTGGTCGCAAGTCGTGCTCATTTTTTATCGCAAAAACTCGATCAAAGAGAATTAGCAGATTTTCAAAAAATCGCCGAAGAAGTTACTTATCACCAGCCCCAACTGACCTTAATTGCTAATGGTGAACTGGCTAATAAAGCTCTGACAACTTCTGCTTATTGGGGACAACAATTCACCGAACCAAAGCAGGTTGCTAAAGGAATTACTACCCTACATCAAATGGGGTATCAAATCTTCCTAGAAATTGGAACTTACCCAGATTTAATCAATATTGGTCGTCAAAATTTAGCTGAAAACTCGATACTTTGGTTGTCTAGTTTAGTCAAAGATTGTCATAGTAATCAGCAAATGCAAATTGTTTTGGGAGAACTGTATATCCGAGGAGTAAATATTGACTGGAAAGGATTTCATCATTCCCATGCAGGACGAAAAATTAGTTTACCCAATTCTCCTTTTATCCGCAAACGTTACTGGATAACTTCAGTTAATCATCAACCCAAAGCAATTAGTAAAGGTAATAATTATTCCTCCGGTCATCCCTTACTAGGTGATCGTTTTCCTTCGCCTTTATCTGATCTTCAATATCGAGGGAGTATTAGCCAGCGTCAACCCGCTTTTTTACAAGAACATCAAGTTTTCAATCAATCCATATTTCCCGGGTCTGCATTGATTGAAATGGCTTTGGCTGCTACACAAAATCAAACTATTATATTAGAAAATATACAATTCAAAAAAGCGTTAATTTTAACAAATAAAGAAGATATATTACAATTAATTGTCACTGATAAAAGTTGGCAAATTTATCATCAAGTTGAGCAAAATTGGGAAATCCTGGTGACAGGGGAAATTGATCAATCAAAATCAATTAATTCAACGGTTGATAACCTAGAAAAAATAAAAGTAAATTGTCCAGAAGAAGTTGAGATTAATTCCTTTTATCAAACTTACCAAAAAGCGGGAGTTAATTACGGTAGCAACTTTCAGCTAATTGAGCAACTTAGGAGGGGTAATAATACGGCTTTTGCTCAAATTAAATTAACAGATACTCTCCGCTTAGAAGCGAAAAAATATCATTTTCATCCCGCGATGTTGGACGCTTGCTTTCAGGTGATTGCCGCTATTTTATTCAAGCAAGAATCATCGGTAACTTATGTACCTGTTCGGATTGCTAAATTTCAATTTTTTCGCACCCCCGACGATATTGTGATTAGTGCTGCGCGACTCCAGCAAAATCATGATCATCCTCTTATGATTATCTCTGATATTGATATCTATTCCCCCCAAGGTGAACTGATTGCATCAATTATAGGCCTAGAACTAAAACCTGTACAATCTCAAGACATTATTCCTCAAGAAAATCAACCCCAAACCTACCTAGAAGAATGGATTCCTTTAGTACCATTATTAGCTAATGGGAGAGATACTTTAGTCACTCCTGATCTGATTAAAGCTCAAATTCAACCCGCGCAATTAGAACAGCAATTAGCAGACAAATTACCCCAATATGAACGCTTACTAGAAGCAATGGAAAGTTTAAGCGTTACCTATATTTGGGAAGCATTAAAACAACTGAATTGGCAACCCAAATTAGGTCAAACTTACCCCGAAGAACAGATTGCTATTCAAGGCGAAATAGTTGAGTTTTATCGTCCTTTATTATCTCGATGCTTAGAAATTTTAGCTGAGGAAAAAATTGTTACTTGGCAACAAAATGGCTGGTTATTGACAAAAGAATTAGAAACCCTTTCATCTCAATCACAAATTCAAGATCTCCGCCAACAATTTCCTGATTATTCAGCCGAAATTAATCTGATAGAACGTTGTGGTTTAGCTTTAGCTGAAGTCATGCGTCATCAAATTGAGCCATTAGAATTAATATTCCCTCAAGGAGATATAAATGCGATCGCCTCAATTTATTCTGAAGCTGCTGGAGCTAAATTAATGAATCAGTTAGTAGCAGTAACTATTAACTGTGCTATCGCTAATTTACCAAGCAATCATCAGCTAAGGATTCTGGAAATTGGCGGCGGAACAGGAGCCACTACTGCTGCAATTTTACCCCATTTATCTCCCGAACAAATTGAATATGTATTTACCGATATTTCCTCCAGCTTTTTAAATAGAGCCAAGGAAAATAACAACAATTATTCCTTCATTCAATATCAAACTTTAGATATAGAAAAAGATCCCTTTAATCAAGGTTTTCTCCCTAGAAATTTTGATATTATTATTGCTGCTAACGTTCTTCATGCCACAGCAGATATTCAAAAAACCCTGGAAAATGTACGATCTTTAATCGCTCCCAATGGATTACTGATACTATTAGAAAGTACCGGAGCCAGACGTTGGGTAGATTTAACGTTTGGCTTAACGGAAGGCTGGTGGTTATGTAGCCAAGACCCTCTCCGGCATGGTTATCCTTTAGTTAATACAGAAGCTTGGCAAAATTTACTCACTGAGCATCAATTTGCAGAGATTAATATTATTGAACCCAGCCAACCCCAAACCCGAAATCTATTAAAACAAAGTGTGATCATTGCTAAAAGTAGCGACAGATTGATCCCTTTCCATGCAAAACCTGACTGGAATCAAATCATCTTTGCTGATACCCAAGGAATTGCTAACAATTTAATTCCTCCATTACAACAGCGAGGCGTTGGTTGTTCAATGCTTTTCCCTGAAGATATTAATCCTGATTCTGCCGAAGATTACCTATCAGTATTACAAACCCTTTTAACACCAGAAACCCATCAAATATTGTACTTTTGGGGATTGGAAAAAATAGCAGGAGAAATTGATCAAGAAGTAGAGATTCATTGTCAACGGTTTCTGTTTTTATTACAAGCATTATTACAACAAAAAAATCCCCCAGATCTGATTCTTGTGACTCAAGGAGCCGTACCTGCAAAAGAAATCAAAACTCTAACTTCTCCCGCCCAATCTTCTCTATTAGGAATTGCTTTCAGCTTAGTATTAGAACATCCAGAACTCAATTTTAGAGCCATTGATTTAGACCCTAACGAACAAAACTTAGCAGAAAAGTTATTTCGAGAAATCTACAGCAATACCCCAGAAAATCGTATCGCTCTGCGGGGTGAACAACGTTTTTGTCCGCGTTTAGTACAGCGAAAACTCGCAGCAGGAAAGATCAATTTTAGTCCCGATGGCTATTATTTAATTTCAGGAGGAACCGGAGGTTTAGGGTTAGCTACGGCCCGATGGATGATAGAAAAAGGCGCCCGTCATTTAGTTTTGTGCAGTCGCAGTGGTGCAAAAGCTATTAACCCTGAAAATTTAGCAAGTTTGCAGTCTAATCTTGTCGATATTAAAATTAAAGACTGTGATGTGACAGATGCAGAAAAACTGCATATTTTACTAGAAGAATGCCGTTCAGAATATCCGGTGCGGGGCATTTTTCATATTGCGGGAACCCTAGATGATACAACATTACTGCGACTAACACCAGAGAGTTTTAATTATGTTTTAGCACCGAAAGTCAAAGGAACTTGGTTGCTACATAAACTCACCTTAAATGACCCTTTAGATTTCTTTGTTTGTTATACCTCTGCTGTGTCTTTAATTGGCTCGGCAGGACAAGCAAATGCTGCCGCTGCTAATGCTTTTGAAGATGCTTTTATCTATTATCGTCAGGCGAATAATTTACCAGGAACTGTGATCAACTGGGGGCCTTGGAGCGAAATTGGTGCGGCAGTAGATCGTAATGTTTTAGAGAGATTAGCCTCTAAAGGTTATGCAGCAATTAAACCTAATTTAGCTCTTAATACCCTAGAAAAAATCTTATTTAATCAGATTATTCGCGCGGGTGTAATTACTATTGACTGGCAACGTTTTCCTTATATTAACCAAAACTTTTATCAAAACTTCCGATCTCAAGCCAAACCCCAAACTTCTAATCCATCTTCCGATATTTTAAAACAATGGCAAACCCTACCTATAAAACAGCGTAGTAGTTGGTTAATTAATCATCTGAGTTTGTGTGTATCCAATATTTTAGGACACTCAAATGATGAAACTATTGCTCCCCAACAAGGATTTTTTGATTTAGGAATGGACTCTCTCACCTCCACAGAACTTCGCAATCTTTTGCAAACAGATTTTGATTGTTCTCTGCCATCAACTATTGCATTTCGTTTTCCCAATGTGGAAACTTTAGCCGATTATTTACTGCGGGAAGTCTTAGATATTTGTGAACCAATACTAACTCCTATTCCCGAAAAAATACCATCAAAAATCCATCAAAAACAAATTAAAGAATCTACCCCAGACAAACCACAAATAGAAGAAGATCCGATTGTAATTGTCGGTATGGCTTGCCAATTTCCTGGCGGTGCTAATAATTTAAAATCCTTTTGGGAACTTTTAGAACAGGGAAAAGATGCAGTCGGAGAAATTCCTGAAAATCGCTGGGATATGAAAATCTGGTATGATCCCGATCCCGATAAAGCAGGTAAAATATACTCTCCTTATGGTGCATTTTTAGAGCAAATTGATCAATTTGATGCTGAATTTTTCGGCATTATTCCCAGGGAAGCGATCGCCATCGATCCTCAGCAACGTTTACTATTAGAAACCGCTTGGCAAGCATTAGAAATGTCAGGACAAAATCCGCAAAAATTACGCAATAGTCAAACGGGCGTTTTTATTGGGTGCATGACTCAAGATTATGCCCAATTAAGTTATTCTCCAAAGGCAATTAATGCCTATACGGGTTCGGGAACTTCTGTTAGTGTAGTTTCCGGTCGGCTTTCTTATATCCTGGGTTTGCAAGGCCCATCAATGACAATTGATACCGCTTGTTCTTCCTCATTAGTGGCAGTAAATTTAGCTTACAATGCCTTGCGAAATGGTGAGTGTGATCTGGCTTTAGCCGGGGGGGTTAATGTTATTATTACCCCAGTTATTTCTTTAATTGAAAGTCGCGCCCAAATGCTGGCACCCGATGGACATTGTAAGACCTTTGATGAAAGTGCAAATGGAATGGTACGAGGCGAAGGTTGTGGAATAATTGTTCTAAAAAGATTGAGTCAAGCTATTAAGAATGGCGACCATATTTTAGCCAAAATTTATGGTACAGCAGTTAACCATGACGGCCCCAGTAGTGGATTAACAGTCCCGAATGGTGCAGCGCAAGAAAAATTATTATATCAAGCTCTGAAGACAGCAAATCTGCAACCAGAACAAATAGATTATATCGAAGCTCATGGTACCGGAACTGCCCTTGGAGATCCGATTGAATTAGAAAGTATGGCGGCAGTTTTTGGTAAACGTCCTCCGAATCAACCTTTAGTTATTGGTTCTGTCAAAACAAATTTAGGACACTTAGAAGGAGCAGCAGGAATTGCCGGATTAATTAAAACAGTTTTAGCTTTACAACACCATAAAATTCCTCCCCATCTTCACTTTAAAAAACCCAACCCTCGGTTTGATTGGAGTTCTAATATTTTTGAAGTTCCTGTAGGCGGAAAAACCTGGAATCCCAGTGAACGCCAAAGAATTGCCGGGGTAAGTTCCTTTGGCTTTAGTGGAACAAATGCTCATATTATTGTGGGAGAAATTGACTCTAGTTTACCTAAAAAATCTGAGCCTAACTTTTACCTATTACCGCTTTCGGCTCGTTCTGAAAAATCTCTCCAAGAGTTAACTAAAAATTATCAAAATGCTTTGAATGGGTCTGTCAATTTTGCTGATGTTTGTTTTACGGCTACTACAGGACGGGCTATTTTTCAGCATCGAATATGTATTTTAGCTGAATCAATGACAACAGCACAAGCAGCACTGGTTAGTTTCCAAAAAGGTGAGGATTCTCAACAATTAATTACACCAATTTTATCAGAAAACAAGCTAAAAATAGCTTTTCTATTTTCAGGACAAGGATCGCAATATTCAGGAATGGGAGAAACCCTTTATCACCGAGAACCTGTCTTTAAAAATACTTTAGATCTTTGTAATGAAATCCTAGAACCTATTTTAGAAAAATCCCTGTTAGATTTAATCTTTAAATTGCCCAATAGCCAGCTATTAGAACAGACTCAAATCACCCAGCCCGTGCTATTTTCTTTTGAATATGCACTGGCTAAATTATGGCAATCTTGGGGAATAGAACCTTCAGCACTTTTAGGACATAGTATTGGCGAATATGTAGCAGCTTGTTTAGCCGGAGTTTTCTCTTTAGAAGATGCTTTAAAATTAGTTACCCAACGGGGTCGGTTAATGGGAGAATTACCCCAGAATGGCAGTATGACAGCTATTTATGCTGATTATGAAACCGTAGTGGCGGCCCTTACTTCCTATCAAAATCAAGTTAATATTGGTTCGGCTAATGGCTCAATTACAGTGATTTCCGGGGTAAATGAAATTGTTGATCAACTAGAGAAAATCTTTATAGATCAAGGCTATAAAACTAAACGTTTAGCCGTATCTCATGCTTTCCATTCTCCTTTAATGGAACCAATTCTTGATGATTTTGCTAAGGTTTTAGAGAATATTTCATTGCATAAACCTAGCTTAACGATTATTAGTAATATCACAGGTAAACCCATCGGTCAAGAAATTGCGACTCCCGATTATTGGGTTAATCATCTTAGGAGTACGGTGCAGTTTAGTCAAGGGTTTCAGTTCTTAATTGATAGTGGTTATCGCTGTTTTCTGGAAGTTGGTTCTAAACCTGTATTATTGGGTATGGCGCGACTAATTTCGCCAAATCAAGAAATATTATGGCTCCCTAGTATTGTACCTGGACAAGATGAACAAGCCCAAATGTATAGAAGTTTAGCGACACTTTTTGTTAATGGTTATTCTGTAGAATGGACGCAGGTATTTAAACAAGGGAAACGGATTTCTTTACCAACTTATCCATTTCAACGAGAACGTTATTGGATATCAAATTCTGAATTTTCTATCACCGACATAAAAACTAATTTACATCCTTTTATTCGGGATTTTAAAAAGTTAGCTACGGGGGAAATTGTATTTGAGGGTGAAATCAGTTCTGATCAGCCAAATTATCTTCAAGAACACAAAGTATTTGAAAAAGTTTTATTTCCAGCGACAGGATTTATAGAAGCAATTTTAGCAGCTAGTCAGAAAATATTGCCTGATAATTTGATCATCCTTCAAAATGTCTCAATTCATCAAGGATTATTATTATCGGAAACCCCAATAATATTACAAATGATTTTTAAACCCCAAAAATTATCTAAACAAAGCTATAGTTTTGAAATATTTAGTCATAATCCTACAGTAGATCAATGGATTCTTCATGTTACTGGTGAGGTTGAATCTAATAATTTAAAAGGAGTTGCTGAATCAGAATTTAAAAAGGATGCAACAGAAGAAGGGGAAGCGGTTTCTATTTCTCGATTCTATGAACTTTATCAGCAAATGGGAATCAGCTATGGAAAAGGATTTCAAGGGATTCAAGAATTATTTTCTTTAAAAAATGGTTCTCAGGCTAAGATTAGTATTGATCGCAGTTTAGCAGACCAGCGTTATTGTTTTCATCCTGTCCTTTTAGATGCTTGCTTGCAAAGTATTGGTGCCGCTTTTTCTGAAATTCATGGTCAAGAATTGCATTTACCCTATGGGTTTTCTTCATTAGAATTATTCCGAAATCCTGGTGATCAAGTTTGGACAAAGGTTGATGTTAAATCTGATTCTCAGGGTGAAATGTGCGTAGATGTAGATATTTATAATCAGCAAAAACAGCTTTGCGCTCGCTTTACAAACTTAAAAGCACGGCGGACTAAACCAGAAATTTTACAGCGTTTATGGCAAGAAACTGAGAAAAATTGTTTTTATCAAATTCAATGGAAAAAACTGGATTTACTACCAACTGTTACTAACAATCTTAACAATTCTTGGTTAATATTTGTGCATCCTAAAACAGCATTAAATCCCTTGATCAATTTATTGAAAAAAGCAGGAGAAAAAGTTATAATAGTAGAAATTGGTAACAACTATCAATGCTACTCTCAAGATTATTTTGTGATCAATTCTGCTGAAAATACTGATTTTCAGCGTCTATATCAACAAGCATATCCGTCGGGAGAATTGCCCACAGGCATAATTTTTTCTTGGGAAACAGTATCATTTGCAGAAGATACAGAGAGCTTTTATACAAGTTGTCAGGCGGCATTGAACTTAATTCAAACTCTAACTAATAACTGGCAAAAATTACCTGATTTATGGTTAATTACTCGTGGTGCTAATCAAGTATTAGAAGATCCTTCCTTAGAACCTCAACAATCTTATTTATGGGGATTAGGAGCAGTTATTAATCAAGAATATCCCCAAATGCGTTGTGTATGTTTAGATTTATCAACGACTAAGGAAGCTGAGGAAGCTGAGTTATTATTTAATCAATTGCATACTTCAAATAATGAATTACGTCTGGCTTTACGTCAGGGAAACTGTTATGGAGCTAGGTTAGTTTCTGCCCCCCCCAAGCCCCCCGTGCACGGGGGGCTTGGGGGGGCTATTCCCGCAGCGCAAAAACAGCAATTTGTGAGCAAAGAAGGAGCTTATTTAATCACTGGAGGTTTGGGAAAACTGGGATTATTAGTCGCTGAATGGTTATCGAAAATGGGGGCGAGTCACTTAGTTTTATGCAGTCGGAATATTAAATCTCAACCCGAATTAATTGCCTCATTTGCCGAAAAAGGAACAGAGATTACAATTATCAGTATTGATATTAGTTCTCCCGTAGAGATGGAACGATTATTCTCTCGTTTTGGCACTAATTTGCCATGTTTACGAGGGGTTATTCATGCTGCTGCTGTCTTAGATGATGGACTTTTAGTTAATCAAAATTGGCAAAAATATCAAAACGTCATGCGTCCTAAAGTAGAAGGAACTTTATTATTAGATCACTATACTCGCCCCCTATCTTTAGACTTCTTTATTAGCTTTTCTTCTGCTGCCGTGATTCTGGGTTCACCTGGTCAAAGTAATTATGCTGCTGCTAATGCTTTTATGGATGCTTTAATGCAGCAACGACAAAGTTTAGGATTACCAGGAATTAGTATTAATTGGGGAGCTTGGAATACAGGGAATGAAATTGAACAACAACGTTTTGCTAATTGGGGGATTCAAAGTCTGTCTGCTGATACGGCTTTTAAATATCTCAATTCGTTAATTCTAGGTAACGTTGTCCAAGGAGTAATTATTGATATTGACTGGTCTATTTTTAACCAATCTTTTAATATTAAGCAACCCTTCTTTGCCGAAGTATTAACCCCAAAAGCACAAAAACCAGAAAATTCCGCCAAATTATTACAGAAGTTAAAATCTATCTCCATAGATGAGCGAATTACCACTTTATCTCAAGGAATTGAACAGATATTACGCGAAGTTACTGGGTTAAAAGCTAATCAAGTCATTCCTCAACAAACATCATTTTTAGACTTAGGCTTAAACTCTCTAATGGTAATAGAATTTAAAAATCGCCTAGAAAATGATTTAGGTTGCACCTTGTCCGCCTCAATTATTTTTGATTATCCTAATATCCTAAGTTTAAGTGCCTACCTACGAGCAGAAATATTAGCGGGTGATCTCGATTTTGAGATCAAAACAGATGCACCAACAGAGTCTCTAAATCCCTATGATAGTCTTAGTGAGGAAGAACTGGCTATATTACTTAATCAAAAGTTAATCGAGCTTGACTAATCAAGCAAAATCTGATACATTGACAAAATTAGAGATAAACAAACACCAGAAGCCTGCATGGTTCAAAATACAGATTATAAAAAATTAATCGCAACAACTTTAACAAAAATGGAGGTAATGCAGGCTCGTATTACCGAATTAGAAACTGGACAAAGGGAGCCCATTGCTGTTGTTGGGATGGGATGTCGTTTTCCTGGTGGGATTACATCTCCCGAAGAATATTGGAATTATTGTCAAGCTGGACTTGACGCGATCACAGAAGTTCCTAAAAGTCGTTGGGATAGCTCAAAATTTTATGCAAAAGAACCTACACCGGGAAAAATAAACACTGCTTATTGTGGATTTCTTCAACAGGATATTACAGAATTTGATGCCCGTTTCTTTTCTATTTCTTCCCGCGAAGCCACCTCAATGGACCCTCAACAAAGGTTACTATTAGAAGTAACTTGGGAAGCATTAGAAAATGCCAATTTACCACCGAATAATTTAGCAAATAACACCGTCGGAGTATTTGTTGGAATCACCAGTGTTGATAATGCCATTACGGTTTATAATAGTAGTTATGATCAAATTGACTCTTTTTTTGGCACAGGAAATGCCCTGAGTGCAGCCGCAGGCAGACTATCTTATTTCTTCAATTTAAGGGGGCCTTGTCTGTCTATTGATGCGGCCTGTGCGTCTTCTTTGGTAGCAGTTCATCAAGCAATTCGTAGCCTCAGAAATCGTGAATGTGAACTGGCTTTAGTTGCCGGGGTCAACCTAATTTTAAATCCCGCAATTACGATTAATCTTTCCCAGTCGGGAATGTTGTCCCCCGATGGTCGCTGCAAAACTTTTGATGCTTCTGCTAATGGCTATGGGCGTGGAGAAGGGTGTGGGGTTTTAGTCTTAAAAACTTTATCAGAGGCACAGAAAAAAGGCGATCGCATTCTTGCCATTCTGCGGGGGTCGGCGGTCAATCATAACGGGGCCGCCGCCGGGTTGACCGTTCCCAGTGGCCCGGCGCAACAAGAACTGCTCCGTCAAGCCATTGCTGATGCTAGAATTACCCCCGAAGACGTTGGATATATAGAAGCTCATGGCACGGGAACTTCTTTAGGAGACCCGATAGAAATGAATGCGATCGCTTCTGTTTATGGAAAACGATCACAACCTCTTTATGTGGGTTCCGTGAAAACCAATATTGGACACCTCGAAGCCGCTGCCGGGATGGCGGGAATTATCAAGACAATTCTGGTACTTCAAAAGGGTGAAATACCTGCCCATCTTCACTTTCAAACCCCTAATCCTCTGATTAATTGGCAGGACAATTCTATCAAGATTCCGACCCAAACTATTCCTTGGCCTAATAGCAACAAAATTCCTATGGCTGGGGTGAGTTCCTTCGGTTTTTCGGGAACAAATGCCCATGTAATTGTTGAAAAAGCACCCGATATAAAAATAACAGAAATTAAGCAACCCCTTCCTAGTCATCTATTAACAATTTCTGCTCATAACAAAACCGCTTTACAAGAATTAGCCCGACGTTTTTCTACCCGCTTAGAATCCGATCCAGAAATAGGAGATATTTGTTATAGTGCTGCGGTGGGGAGAGCAAAGTTATCTGAACGTTTAGCAATTGTTGCTAATACTTTGCCCGAATTACAACAAAGATTAGTCGCTTTTGCTGATCAAACTACCCTTGATAATTTGACTTTTTATCAACGCTTTACCGAAGAAAAACAGCCTAAAGTTGTCTTTATGTTTACGGGTCAAGGTGCTTGTTATCCGGGGATGGGTGATCAACTATACCAAACTGAACCCACATTTCGTCAATATATTGATCAATGTGCAGAAATTTTAGCGAGTTATTTAGAGTATCCGTTACCGGAAATATTATTTGGTAAACACACCGATTTACTGAATCAAACCGCCTACGCTCAACCCGCCATATTTGCCCTAGAATATGCCGTTGCCATGCTTTGGAAATCTTGGGGAATTACACCCAGTTTACTGATTGGACATAGCGTTGGGGAATATGTAGCCGCTTGTATCGCCGGAGTATTTAGCTTAGAAGCAGGACTAGCATTAATTGTGAAACGGGGTCAATTAATGCAAACCACAAAAACAGGAAAAATGGCTTCGATTTTCGCCGATGAAGCTACGGTAATTTCTCTAATTCAAAACTATAGTAATACCGTTGCCATTGCTGCTATTAATCATCCTCAACAAATTGTTATTTCTGGAGAAAGTGCTAGTATTGAGGAAATTATTATTAACTGTAAACAGCAAAAAATTTCGGCTCAATATCTCTCCGTTACTCAAGCTTTTCATTCTCCATTAATGGAGTCAATTTTAAATGAATTTGAACAGGAAGCTGGTCAAATTTCTTACCATCGCCCCCAAATTCTGTTACTTTCAGGAATTGACGGAAAAATTTTAGAAAATGCCCCGGATGCGAGTTATTGGAGACAGCAATGCCGTCAACCTGTACAATTTTTAGCAAGTTTAAACACGGCATTAAATAAAGGGTATAATCTGTTTTTAGAAGTTGGTTCAAGACCAATACTCGCAGAACAGGGGCGTCGTTATCAGGATGAAGCTATCTGGCTGAGTTCACTGAATCGAGGTTTAGATAACTGGCAGACAATGCTCTCGGCACTGGGTCAACTGTACCTCAATGGAGTCTATTTTAACCCGGAAAAATTTAATCAAAATTATGGATATAAACAAGTAAGATTACCTAATTATCCCTTTCAAAGAAAACGGTTTCAATTTCAACCTAATATTGTGGAGGAAACTACCCAAATTACAGAAATATATCCCGAACCAGAAACGAATAAAATCACTGAACTAAAGGTACAAAATATGCAAAAACATCAACTCGAAATCCGCCAGCAATTAAAGTCTATTCTTGCCCTCCTGCTCAAAGAAAATCAAAATGATATTCGGGATGATGAAACCCTATTAAATCTAGGGGCAGACTCTATTATTTTAACAGATTTTTCTCGCAAAGTTGAAGAAAAGTTTAAAGTAAAAGTCAAAATAGATCAGTTATTCACTGACTTACAAACCATTGCCGATATCGCTGAATATATCTATAATTCTATTGAACCAAAAAACTTAGAACCTTCTTCAGAAAAGACTAAATTAAATCAAGCTGAAATTGTCAATTTTGACCCAGAAATAAATAATTATATAGAAGTCATTTCTCAATTACAACCTATTGCAACTGCTTATATTATTAAAGCATTAGAAACTTTAGGAAAAAAACTAAATCCTGGAGAAACCTGGACAACAGAAAGCATCAAGCAAACCTTACCCATTGCCCCAAAATATCAGGTTTTAGTTACTCGTTATTTACAGGATTTAGAGCAAGCTAATATTATTCAAAATCAAGGTAATATCTGGACAGTTAAAAACTTACCTGCATCTTTTTCCTTACCAGAAGCTATAGAAAATCTGCAAAAAACTTGTCCATCGGCAAAACCGGAATTAGAAATGCTGCAACGCTGCGGAGAAAATTTAGCAGAAGTTCTCAAAGGAAATATAGACCCTTTAACGTTAATTTTCCCAGAAGGTTCAGTTACTCATGCCGAAAGTATCTACGGAAATTCTCCTGTCTCTCGTTTGATGAATCAACGGGTAGCTGAGGCAATTAACCTAACTTTAAATAATTTTTCTCCCAGTATTAACCCTTATAAAATTATCGAAATCGGAGGGGGAACTGGAGCCACTTCTGAAACAATTCTTAATAACTTAAATCTCAATCGGGTCAGCTATTCTTTTAGCGAATTATCTCCATTTTTACTTAATCAAGCTCGTCAAAAATTTCAGAGCAAATATAACCTCAACTTTCATCAATTAGACATTGAAAAATCACCAATTTCTCAAGGAATATCCTCCCATTCTTATCACATAGTCGTTGCAGCTAATGTTCTTCATGCTACCCAAAATATTACAGAAACCCTGACTAATATTAGAGAGCTACTGCTCCCCGGTGGTTACTTAATTCTACTCGAAACCGTCGAGAATAATTCCTGGCTTAATTTAACCTTTGGATTGACCCCTGGATGGTGGCGTTTCCAAGACAAAGAATTACGTTCAGATACGCCTTTATTGAGTGGAGAAAGTTGGTGTTCTGTTTTAAAACGCTGCGGTTTTGCCACTGCCAATAGTTTTTCTAAACAAAATAATATTAGTATTTATAATGGCCAAGAATTAATTATTGCTTGTGCTGCTGCTGAAATATTACCGATTCCCCAAACGCCTAAAGCAACCCAATTCCAAGCCGTAACCTCTGGCAAAGAAGCCTTGATGATGGCTCAATTGCAATCTTTAAAAGACCTAAAAGATCTCCATGAAAAAACCATTATCAAGCAATTAGAAATCCTTCAATCCGTAGGGATTACACCCAATATTATCACCGAAAAACCAATAATTCAAACAGAAATTATTCCATCTCAAAATTATCAAATAGAAACAGTATCTCCTGCTCAACGAGAGCAAACTAAATTACCTCAAAAACCAAGTTCTCCCAGTTTAAATCCCCTAGCATTAAAGCTAAATGAGAGTAAATCTTTAACCGAAAAACAGCAGGATTTTATCAACAATCTCCAGACTATTTATAACCAAAAAACTGCAAAATCAAAAGCCTATTCCCAAAATAGCCGTCAAACAATGGTTGATGTCAAACCCACCATTGACTTTCGGATGACATTAAAAGAATTTCAGTATCCCATTGTCTCAGAATCAGCCCAAGGAGCCTGTTTTCGTGACATTGATGGCAATGATTATATTGACTTAGCTATGGGATTTGGGGTTAACTTTTTTGGGCATAGTCCTGATTTTGTCATAGCAGCAGTTCAGGAACAAATGCAGCAAGGAATCGGATTAGGAATGCAGTCTAATCTGGCCGCAGAAACGGCAGCTTTAATTAGTGAAATGGCCGGGGTAGAAAGGGTGGCTTTTAGTAATACTGGAACCGAAGCAATTATGGCGGCCGTTCGGATTGCTCGTTCTCGCACAAAACGCCCAAAAATTGTTATATTTTCCGGCTCCTATCATGGCACTTTTGACGGCATTCTAGCGCGAGTGGGAGAGGATTCAACCAGCATTCCCGTAAGTCTGGGTACACCATCAGGAATGGTTGAAGATGTAATTGTTTTGAGTTATGGAGTCGAAGAAAGTTTAGAAATTATTGCGGCTCATAGTGATGATTTAGCAGCAGTATTAGTAGAACCTGTTCAAAGTCGTAAACCCGATTTACAACCTCAAGAATTTCTGCAAAAGTTAAGAAAATTAACTCAGGAAAAAGGGATTGCACTGATTTTTGATGAAATTATTACGGGATTTAGGATTGCTCCTGGAGGGGCGCAACAATGGTTCAATATTGAGGCAGATATCGTTATTTACGGTAAGGCAATTGGTGGGGGTTTACCTATCAGTATGATTTGCGGAAAAGCAGATTTCTTAGATACCGTTGATGGTGGTTTCTGGAAATACGGTGATGACTCCCATCCCCAAACAGAATTAACCGCTTTTGGAGGAACTTTCTGTCGTCATCCTTTGGCACTGGCAGCTTGTCGCGCGGTGCTTTTATATCTTAAAGAACAAAGTCCAACCATTCAGGAACGGGTAAATCAATTAACCCAAAGATTAGCGACTGAGGTAAATCAGTTCTTTCAAGAAATAGGAATTCCCATTCGCATTGTTAATTTTGGTTCTTTGTTTCGCTTTGAACCTTTTGGAGCCTATAGTCTTTTCCTACAACCTATTGAATTACCTTTGTTTTATTACTTGTTAAATCTTAAAGGTATTTATACATGGGAAAAACGAGTTTGTTTCCTTTCTACCTGCCATACAAATGAAGATATAGATAAAGTTATAGCTACGGTAAAATCAGCAATTATTGAATTACAGCAAGGGGGTTTTTTTGAAAATGCCAAACTTCTAAAAGTAAATAAGCAAGATAAAAATGTTGAGCGCGAAGATGAAGATGGGAGGGAAAATTTAAACCCAATAAATCAGCAATTTCCTACCAGTGAAGCCCAGCGTCAGCTTTGGTTATTAGCAGAATTAGATAGAAATGCTTCCGCCTCCTATAATGTCACGGCTTCTTTAGAGTTAAGGGGTTCTTTAGATATTTCAGCTTTACAAGAAGCGATTAATCAAGTTATCAATCGTCACGAATCTTTGCGAACTCAAATATTAGAACAAGGGGAAGTACAAGAAGTTATTAATAGCGTCAAAATTCAGTTAACCTTAATTAATTTGAACGATGAACAGAATCCTCAAGCAATGGCTTTAGGATTAAGATCTCAGTTTTCTAAAAAGCCTTTTGACTTGTCTATAGCTCCTTTATTTGATGTTATCTTAATCCGCTTAAACTCTGACCATTACCTGTTATCTTTAAAAACCCATCATATCGTTGTAGATGGTTGGTCACTAGGGTTAATTTTGAATGAAATTGGTCAACTTTATTCCACCCAAATTGGTGCTACTACAGACCCTTTAGAACTCCCAATGCAGTTTCGCCAGTATTTAGCTTTACGAGAGCAAGAAGCGCAAAGTCCACAGATGTTAGAGCATCGTGATTTTTGGTTAAAAACCTATCAGGGAGAAATTCCAGCCTTTGAGCTTGCTACCGACTTTCCCCGTCCAGCAGTTAAAACTTACACTGGAGGTCAAGAAAGTAAAATTGTTACACCTGAACTTTGGCAAAATTTACAAACTGTAGGACGCCAAAATCAAGCAACATTATTTATGACAATGTTCGCCGCCTACACAGCTTTTTTAAGCCGAATTTCTGGCCATAATGATTTAGTCATTGGGATTCCCATTTCGGGACGACAAATAGAAGGTAGTGACCAATTAGTTGGTTTTTGTTCACAATTTTTACCGATTCGGATTAAAGTAGATATCACCCATTCTTTTGTTGAACATTTGCAACGGACTAAACAGACACTCATCGCTGCTTTTAGACATCAAAGTTACACTTTAGAAGATTTGTTAGCCGCCTTACAATTACAACGGGATTTTTCCCGTTCTCCTCTAATTTCAGTATCTTTTAATATAGACCCTAGTTTAACTCTACCTGATTTTGAGGGATTAAAAGTATCCCTGCCACCAGAACCAATTGGTTACACTCCTTTCGACGTCGGATTTAACTTTATTGAAGTCAATAATAACCTGATTATTTACTGTAATTACAATACAGAACTGTTTAAACAAGAGACGATTAAACAGTTTCTCGAAAGTTTTGAAATTTTGTTAGATGGGGTAATTAATAATGCCAATAGTTGGCTCCATCAGTTACCTTTATTAACCAAATTACAACGGGAAAACTTACTAGCTGAGTTAATCGGAGAAACCAGAGAATTACCTGAAAATGCTACCATCATTGATGATTTTGTTTCTCAAGTTAACTCGACTCCCAATGCCCCCGCCTTAGTTTGTGGAGAAACCACTCTTACCTATCAAGAATTGAATCAAAAAGTTAATCGTTTAACCCATTATCTACAACATCAATATCAGCTAGGTGCAGGCAAAGTAATGGGGCTAATGATGGGACGGAATCAAAACCTAATTATTAGCATCCTGGCAATTTTTAAAACCGGGGCAACCTATGTTCCCATAGATGCCGAATATCCGAATAATCGCATAGATTTTATTATCAAAGATAGTGGTTGTCATGTTTGTCTAACTGAGAGTAATTTGATCTCCAAATTACCTCAAGAAATAGAGACAATTTGCTTAGATAAAATTGATAATATTTTAGCAAAATATGGCAATCAAGAGCCTAATATTCCACCGGATTCTAGCCAAATTGCTTATATTTTCTATACTTCTGGTTCCACAGGAAATCCTAAAGGAGTCATGGGTCGTCATCTCTCTATTTTGAACGTAATTCAGAGTTTACGACTCACCTTTAATTTAGATAAATATCCTGAATGGCGCTATATTTTTACGGCTGCTGTCACTCACGACCCATCTATTCGTAATATTTTTCTACCTTTAACAATAGGCGCTCCTTTATATATTTACGAAGTCAAATATATCGGACATTTAGTTTCTTTTTTACAGGAAAATCAAATTAACGCGCTCCACACAACACCATCTATTTATCGAGAAATTTTAGCTTTACTCGAACCAGGAGAAACTATCTCTAGCTTAAAATATATTTCCGTAGGGGGAGAGAAATTAGATCGAGAAACAGCACTAGCTTTACGCCAACTTTTTCCAGGAGAAATTGTTAGTAATGTTTATGGCTCAACAGAAACTTGTGTCGGAGTATCTCAATACAAAATCAACGAAAATTTAGATACAGACGTACCCCTAGGTCAAGTTTTCCATAATAATCGGCTATTTCTCCTTGATGAATTTAATAATCCAGTTCCTCTGCATATAGTTGGGGAAATTTGTGTCGAAGGTGCAGCCTTAGCATCGGGTTATCACAATCTTCCTCAAATCACAAAAGAAAAATTTAAACCTGGCTTTTTTGATCAGAAAACAACGATGTTTAGAACCGGGGATTTAGGGAAACAAACTGCTCCCGGTGTGATTGAATTTATGGGCAGAAAAGACAATCAAGTTAAGGTAAATGGCTATCGTATCGACCCCGAAGAAATTGAATATCAACTTAATCGTTATCCTCAGATTGAGAGAGCTATTATTCTACCGATATCAGTCAATAATCAAACTCAATTATCAGCCTATTGTCAAACAGATAAACAGATAGAAATTTCCGAAATTAGAGAATTTTTAGCTAATTTTCTGCCAGTTTACATGATTCCTAGTTACTTTATTTTCTTAAAGCAATTTCCCCTAACTAAACACGGCAAACTTGACTTAAACTCAATGATTGCACTCAATGAAACCGGGAAATCTACCCAAGTAAATTATGTTGCACCGCGTAATAATTTAGAGTCAAACCTAGTTAGAATCTGGGAAAAGATTCTAACCAAACATCCCATCGGTATTTTTGATAACTTCTTTGAAATTGGCGGACATTCTCTGATGCTTTCGAGAATCGTAACCCACGTTCATAAAGAATTAAATGTATCGGTAAAATTGGCTGACTTCTTTAAAGTTCCTACCATTGCCGGATTAGCCGTTTTAGTCTCTAAAACTGAATATGATTATCAAGAACCCATCCCCACAATTCCTCTGCAAAAATCCTATCCGATGTCCCATGGGCAACGTCGTCTTTGGGCATTAGAATTTCTTGATCAAAATCATAATGCCTATGGAATGCCCAGTGTTTATCAATTTAACGGCAATCTGAATATTGCGGCTTTTGAAAATGCTTTTCAACAGTTAATTCAACGCCACGAAATTTTGCGAACTACCTTTAGCTTAATAGATAATCAACCGCGCCAAGTTGTACACAATCAAATGAATTTTGGTATTAAACAAATAGACTTAACAAATTATTTAGAAACAGAACAAGCTAAACTGATTGCTGAAGCGATTTCCCATAATGCCAAAACTACTTTTGATTTAGAAGTAGGGCCGTTACTCCGAGTTAACTTACTCAAACTAAGTCAAGAGAATTATATCGTTTTATTTAATATGCACCATATCATTTCTGATGGTTGGTCAGCCGGGGTTTTAATTAAAGATTTCCTAGGGCATTATCATACATATCGACAACAAAATTCAGAGTTACTACCCCCTCTAAAAATTCACTATAAAGATTATACTGACTGGCAAGAAAATCAGCTAAAAACGTCGAAACTTCAAGCTCAACGTGATTACTGGTTAACTAAGTTAACTCCGGCTCCTCAACATCTTAACTTGCCTTTTGATTATCCTCGACCCGCCGTTCAAAGTTTTCAAGGAAATACGGTGATCTGGAAACCAAATTCAGAACTAATCGAGCATTTTCAGATATTAATTAAAGATAAAGAAGCTAGTTTATTTATGGGGTTGCTGACTTTAGTTAAGAGTTTTTTGTTTCGTTATACCGAACAAAATGAGATTACAGTAGGTTCTCCCATTGCGGGCAGAAATCATCCCGATTTAGAATCACAAATTGGTTTTTATGTCAATACTTTAGTCCTGCGGGATCAAATTAGAGCAGATGACAGTTTTTTGAATGTTTTAACCACAGTAAAAACCACCACATTAGAGGCTTATGAAAATCAAGAATATCCTTTTGATAAAATAGTTTCAGATCTAAATTTACCGCGTGATCCTAGTAGAAATACCCTCTTTGATGTGGCGGTTGCCCTCCAAAATAATCAAAATGTAGACCTCGCACTAGAAGGAATTACAGTTAACTCCATTGACCCAGAGATGACTACAGCTAAATTTGATTTAGAATTCATTTTTGTTGAGGAAGGAGAATTATACTTGAAGCTAATCTACAATACAGATATATTTATTAATGAGCGAATTTTATTGATGATCAACTTATTAGAAAATCTGATGGAGCAAGTGATAAAATACCCTGACAAACCATTGATCAAGCTATCTTTAGAATCAAGCAATTTTGGCCAAGAATATAGCGACTTATTCGCTGAAGATTTTAATTTCTAGGCAAGGGATGGAATATTACCATCGAAATTTATCAAATAAATTTATAAATTAAAATCAAGTACATTGCTCTGTACGGCAGGGTGATAAGTACCTAAACAAAATTAATTACACATCCTCTACCCTGTTCCCTCCCCCCCTAGCCCCCCGTGCACGGGGGGTTTGGGGGGGGCTGTTCCCTCTCTCAACTAGGTAATTTATTTTGTGCAACTACTTACTATGGTAAACTCAATTTTATGGAAAAACATAGGAAGGAAAAATGTTTAAGCATTCAATCAGTTCTGGAGGGCAATTAAAAGATAATTGGCGGACACTTTCAGCAGTCTTAGCCAATGCTGCTAAATATGAAAATCAGGGAATTACCTATATTGGAAATGATGTAACCGAATATTTTCAGACTTATCAAGATTTATATAATGATGCTCTCAATATTTTAGATGGGCTTGATCAGCGTGGGATCAAGTTGGGAGATAAAGTTATCTTACAAATTGCTAAAAATAAAGATTTTATTCCCGCACTCTGGGCTTGTTTTTTAGGAGGAATTATTCCGGTACCTCTGACCGTTGCCCCTCATTATGAGCTAGAAAACTCGGCAGTTAAAAAACTGGAAAATGTCTGGAAAATTTTAGAACAACCATTAATTTTATCCGATAATGAATTAATTACTGAAATCCAAAAATTAGAAACTCAATCTCATCTGAAAGGATTGCAAGTAGTCTCAATTGATTATCTAAGATCTATAGAATCTCAATCAAATTCCCAACCCGATAAAACACCTAAAAAATGTTATTTATTACCTGATCTTACCCCAGAAAATCAAGCCTTATTACTATTTACTTCTGGCAGTACAGGGATGCCAAAAGGGGTGATGTTAACTCATAATAATCTGTTATCCATGTCTGCTGGAACAGTGGCAATGAATAACTTTAGCCAACAAGAAGTTACCCTGAATTGGATGCCCTTAGACCATGCAGGAGCCATCGTCTTTTTAGGAATTATGGCGGTGGATTTAGCTTGTGATCAAATCCATGTTCCGATGGAATTAATTTTACGTCAACCCCTGAAATGGTTAGAGCTAATTCAAAACCATCAAGCGACTATTTCTTGGGCTCCTAACTTTGCATTTTCCTTAATTAATCAACAGTCTGAACAACTTAATCAATCTTCTTATAATCTCTCCTCCATGAAATTTTTAGTCAATGCTGGAGAGCAAGTTTCTATTAAAACTATCCGCCTATTTTTAGAAATTCTCGAAAAACATCAATTACCAGATAGAGCCATTAAACCAGCATTTGGGATGACGGAATCCTGTTCTGGAATTACTTGGTCTGTTGGTTTAAGCCAAGATAAACTAACAGAAGAAAACATTATTATTTCTCTGGGAAAGCCAATTCCAGGGGCTACTATTCGCATTGTCGATCAAGAGAATAATGTTTTACCAGAAGCCGAGATTGGACGACTTCAAATCAAAGGAAAATCTGTCACTAAAGAATATTATCACAATCCCGAACTGAATCAAGAAGTTTTTCAGGATGAAGGTTGGTTTACCACAGGAGATTTAGCCTATTTATTGGATGGAGAACTCTTTATCACAGGGAGAGAAAAACAAGAAATTATTATTAATGGAATTAATTACTTTGCCCATGAAATTGAAACAGTAATAGAAGAATTAGAGGGAGTAAATGTTTCCTATACGGCAGCATTCGCCCTCTTTGATCAAATCCAAGAGACTGACTTATTAATTATTATTTTTAGTCCAGAATCAGAACATTTTGAGCAATGGGTAAAAGTCGTTAGAAAAATTCGCAGTCATTTAACTCAAAAAGTCGGAATTGCTCCAGCTTATGTGATTCCTTTAGAGACCAATTTAGTTCCCAAAACCTCTATTGGTAAAGTCCAAAAATCAAAATTAAAAAAAGATTTTGAACAGGGATTATTTGCTGGTCGGATTCAAGAAATTAATCAATATTTAGAGAGCGATCGCCAGAAAAACCGCAGCTTACCCCAATCGGAAAATGAGCGTCAAATAGCAACAGTTTGGTGTGAAGTTTTACAATTAACTTCCGTGGGTTTAAACGATAACTTTTTTGAACTAGGGGGACATTCTCTACACTTAATTCGAGTACACAACCAACTAGAAAAACTTTTTAATCGTCAGTTACCTATAGCTGAAATGTTTAAAAATTCCACCGTTGCCACCTTAGCCCGTTTCTTAAGTAAAGAATCAAATTCCACCCCAGCAACGCAACAAAAAAGCCGTCAACGGGCTGAAAATCGCTCCCGTCGTCAACAGGAAACCCATGATATTGCAATTATTGGCATGGCTGGACGATTTCCTGGCGCCAACAATCTCACAACTTTCTGGGAAAATCTGCAAAATGGAGTCGAAACCATCTCTTTCTTTACTGAGGAAGAGCTATTAGAATCGGGGGTTTCTCCTGAACTATTTAATCAGCCTAATTATATTAGAGCCAGACCAATTATCGACCAAGTTGAATATTTTGATAGCGAATTTTTTGGATACACAAACCGAGAAGCAGAATTGCTTGATCCTCAACAACGTTTATTCCTACAATCGAGTTGGGAATGTTTAGAAAATGCTGGTTATAATCCTAACTCCTATCAAGGAGCAATTGGCATATTTGCTGGGGCAAGTATGAACACATATTTAATTAACAATTGCTATCCAAATCGCGGTCAATTAGATAGTAATGATGAATTACAACCCTTCACATTAGATTCGATGGGGGGGTTTCAAACAATGGTAGCTAATGACAAAGATTATTTAACCACAAGAATTTCTTATAAACTAAACTTACGCGGGCCAAGTATTAATATTCAAACAGCTTGTTCTACAGGATTAGTTGTAGTCCATCTGGCTTGCCAGAGTCTAATTAATGGAGAAAGTGATATGGCTTTAGCGGGAGCCGCTTCAATTAACTCGCCGCAAAAAATTGGTTATTTATATCAAGAAGGTTTAATTCTTTCCAACGATGGGCATTGTCGTGCCTTTGATTCTCAAGCCCAAGGAACTATTTTTGGAAGTGGAGTCGGGGTGGTTTTACTAAAAAGATTACCAGATGCTTTAGCCGATAATGATCAAATTTATGCCGTTATTAAAGGCTCTGCTATTAATAATGATGGGGGGACAAAATTGGGATTCACTGCCCCTGGAGGAGAAGGTCAAATTTCAGTGGCAGCCGAAGCCTTAGCCTTTGCTGGTGTTGATGCAAATACGATTAGTTTTATCGAAGCTCATGGTACAGGAACAACCCTGGGAGACCCCATCGAAGTTGATGCTTTAGCTAAAGCTTATGGTGCGGCAAATCAGGGAGAATGTGCTTTAGGTTCGGTCAAAACAAATATCGGACATATGCAAATTGCCTCCGGTATTGTGGGTTTAATTAAAGCAACTTTAGCCCTCAAACATCAAATTATTCCCCCGACATTACATTTCCAAAATCCCAATCCTCAAATTGATTTTTCTAAGACTCCTTTTTATATTAATACTGAAGCCATACCTTGGAAAACTAAACAACAAAATGGACAAGAATTGCCTCGACGGGCGGGGGTTAATTCCCTAGGAATTGGAGGGGTTAATGCTCATATTATCTTAGAAGAAGCTCCTACGATTATTCCCCAACAAAATCAAACTAAACGGCCGATTAATTTACTCACAATTTCTGCCAGAACCCCACAGGCTTTAAAAGATTTAGCCAATAGCTATGTAGAATTTTGGGAAAATCACCCCGAAAGTGATATTTCTGATGTCGTTTTTACCGCTAATACGGGTCGAGTTCACTTCTCAAATCGTTTAGCAGTAATAGGCTCCGAAAACAGCGATTTTATCACGAAATTACGTCAGTTTGGACAACTAGATCAAGGGTTAATTATTCAGGGTCAAGTTGATGAAAAGCAACCGCCAAAAATTGCCTTTTTGTTCACAGGACAAGGTTCTCAATATGCGGGAATGGCGCATCAACTTTATCAAACTCAACCTACTTTTCGGCAAACCTTAGAGCAAGGGGAAAGCATCTATCAAAAACTAACAGGTAAATCCTTACTAGAAATTATATTTGCTAATTCCGATGAAATCTTAACTCAAACCTCCTATACCCAGCCCGCTTTATTTATAATTGAAGTTGCTTTAGCTCAATTATGGCAGTCTTGGGGAATTGAACCGATCGCTATTTTAGGACACAGTTTAGGAGAATATGCTGCTGCTTGTTTTGCTGGGGTTTTTGATCTTGAAAGTGGCTTAAAACTGGTGATCAATCGAGGTCGTCTTATCGGTCAATTTCCTGATAATCAAGGAGCAATGGCCGCTATTTTCCTAGATCAAAAATCAGTTCTTGAACAGTGCCAAAATCAGGGAATAAAAATTGCGATCGCTGCCATTAATACCGATCAACATACCGTTATTTCAGGGGATAAAAAATCAATTCAACAACTTTGTGAACACTTTAATAATACAGGAATTAAAGTTCGCCAACTCAAAGTTTCCCATGCCTTTCACTCCCCCTTAATAGAACCAATTTGTGAACAATTCAAAACCATTCTACAGGAAATTACTTTTGCTCAACCCCAAATTCCCCTAATCTCTAACCTAACGGGAGAAATTGCCGATGATAGTATTATTACTCCCGAATATTGGCTGCAACACTTATTACATACCGTACAATTTCATCAAGGAGTTTTGTCTCTCCAATCCCTAGGATGTGATACTTTTATTGAAATCGGCCCCCAACCCATTCTTTTAGGTATTATTCAATCATCAATATCTTCATCTAACCCCCTAATATTACCAAGTTTGCGCTCAGGATTTTCTGATTGGGAAGTCCTATTAGAAAGTCTGGGTAAACTTTATGTTCGTGGTTCAAATATTGATTGGTTTGGCTTTCACAAAGATTATCATTGTAGCCGATGTTCTTTACCAACTTATCCTTTTCAACAAAGCCGCCATTGGATTCCCTTAAAAACTCAATTACCAACGGTTACTCAAGAATCTAGTTTGGTCAAGATGTTATCTAATAAAAATACTAAGAGCTTGATGCAAACCCTTTTAGAAACCGGGAATTATTCCGAAACAGAAAAACAAACGGTATCGGCTATTGTTCAACAATTAATTCAACTTCATCACCAACAGACAAATAATTTTGATTTTGAAAACCTACTCTATCAGGTAAAATGGTTCCCCGATAATTTAGCAACTCAAAAATCAGAAAATCTCGCAACAATTCAAGCGGATTTAGATGTTTATATGGAAAAACAAATACAATTCGCATCATTAACAGGAGTTTCTTTAGCTTTTGCTGAAATGGAAAAACTCAGTGTAGATTTTATTATTAAAGCCTTAAAAGATTTAGAACTCTTTCAACTCAATACACTGCTTTCCCCCGACGACAGTTTTAGTCAAGCTGGGATTAAAGCAGAATATAAATTACTCTGGAATCATTGTTTCAAAATCTTAGCAGAAACAGGCATTTTAGAAAAGCAGGATTCTGGCTGGAAAATCATCAATAAACCGCAACAATCCCATCCAGATTTAACAGTAGAAAACTTAATTAATCAATATCCAAATGCTCTAATAGAACTCACCCTATTTCAGCGAGTTGCTGCTAATTTAGCCGCCATCCTGACAGGAAAAATTGCGCCTTTATCTATCTTATTTTCTCAAAATGAAAAAATCGGAGCCGCCGAATTTTATAAAAACACATCCTGGGCAAAAGTTCTCAACCTGAGTATCTCTAAAGCTGTTGAACTTTTATTATCCAACTATTCACCCTCCGAACCCCTCCGTATTCTCGAAATTGGCGCCGGAACCGGAGCAACTACCCATCAAGTTCTTAACGCTTGTAAGTCCGATCAAATTAACTATACATTTACCGATGTTTCACCATTCTTTCTGGAGACTGCTAGAGAGAATTTTACTCAATTTCCTAACATCAACTACCAAGTTCTCGACATAGAAAAAGACCCGAAATCCCAAGGATTTTCCCTCAATTCCTATGATTTAATTATTGCGGCTAATGTCTTGCATTCTACGCGAGATTTACAAGCAGAAACCTTACCTCATATTCAAAGTTTACTGCGTCCCGGCGGTCAATTACTATTACTAGAACTGACTCATCAGTCTAAATGGATTGATTTGATTTTCGGTATTACCCAAGGTTGGTGGCGTTTTAGCGATGATCATTTACGCTCCCATCATCCCATTATTAGCGCATCTACTTGGCAATCTATTCTGCTTAAATCTGGATTTGCTCAAGCGGAATTTGTATCTCCCGATCAAAAAATTGGCAGTGCTTTATTCCAGCAAAGTATTATTATTGCTCAAAATCCTAGACAAGCCAGTAATATTTCAGAAAATTGGTTAATTTTTACCGATAGTCACCCCGAAAAAGATCATCTTCCCCGTTTCATTCAAGCGCAACTAAGCAAAAATTATGGCTCCTGTACGATAATTTATCAAGGACAAAACAAGATTAAATTATCACAATTCGAGTATAGTTTAAATGCCCATCAACCAGAACAAATAAAGGCATGGTTTGCGGAAAATCCATCGCCCCATAGAATTATTTATCTTTTGAATGATAATCATCAAGATCAACCTGAATCTATTTTATTAAATCGCTGTCACTATTTGTTAAATCTTCTCCAAGCTATTCAAAAAATCCCTAATTCTCCCAAATTATTTGTTGTTACCCAAGGAGGTCAACCCTTTGAACTCAAACAGCCCACTTTTGTTACCCAGTCTCCACTTTGGGCCTTGGGGCGGGTTATTTCCTTAGAAAACCCAGAATTATGGGGAGGAATGATCGATCTTGACCCCAGCGCCGATATTACTCAAAATATTGCTGATTTACTATTAGGATTGACCCATTCCATCAGCGAAGATCATCTGCTATTCCGCAATGGCCAAGCCTATCTGGGGCGTCTAGTCCCATCGACATCTCCACCGACAAAACCATTGACTATTCAAGCTGAAGCGACCTATTTGATTACCGGAGGTATTGGTCATCTCGGTTTGGCCCTGGCTGGTCATTTGGTTGATTTAGGGGCAAAACATCTGATTTTGACCACCCGTCGCCCCTTTCCCCCGAGTTCGGAAATATCCACAGAATTTGCCAAAATCATGGAAAATCTCAGGATTTTAGAGCAAAAAGGAGTATCTGTCGAAGTTTGTCAAGCTGACGTCGGGGATTTTGAGCAGATACAAGCAATATGGGCCAAAATCGAAAAAACAGCCTATCCCCTACGCGGGGTTTTCCATCTTGCTGGAGTTTCAGGACGCCAAGCGCAATTAAGCGAATGTACATTTGCTGATCTCGAAATAGTTTTTCAAGCAAAAGTTCGAGGTTCTTGGAATTTACATCGGTTATCTTTAGCAACTAAATTAGACTATTTTGTGCTATTTTCTTCGGCGGGTGCAATTTGGGGAGCCAAAGCACAAGGTTTATATGATGCAGTTAGTAATTCAATGGATTCTTTAGCTCTTATGCGTCATCTTCAAGGATTACCTGCTACTACTTTAAATTGGGCATTATTAGCAGGAAATGGGATTGTTTCCCCAGACTATGAAGATTGGCTTAAACAGATTGGTATGAAGGAAATTGACCTAGATAGGGCGTTTTCTGTAATGGATGCTATTATTGAGTCTAATCAAACACAAATTTTAGTTGCTGATGTAGATTGGGTTCGCTTCAAAAATATCTATGAATTTCAAGGCGATAAACCCCTTCTGAAAAAATTAGGACAATCTCAAAATATAATTAAATCTGTTCAAGATTCAAGTTCTACACGCCGTCTTTTAGAAGATATAGCACCAGGAGAACGTCGAGAACATTTATTTCAATATATTGGCAAACAAGTGGGGATGATTTTGGGAATTAAACAAATGCCTGACCCGGAACAAGGATTCTCAGAAATGGGGATTGATTCTTTGTTGTCTATCGAATTAAAAAATCGTTTAGAAAAAGGATTAGAAGTGACTTTACCTGCTTCTTTAGTTTTTGATTTTCCCAATATTAGACGATTAGTTGATTATCTGATTCAGCAGGTTTTAGGTTGGCAAGTTCAGACAATAGTGCAGACCACTGTTGATTCTACAGAAGTTCAGCAGGATGTCGATGCAGATTTAATTTTGCGAGAACTTTCTGAATTGGAGGACTTTTTAAGTGATTAAATCAGCCAAATTATAATATGCTGGAAATTGTCAACCACTTTCAAGATATTGAATTAAAACTACTCCGCTCCCACCGAGACAACTACTCTATCTGTAAAATATGCAAACTCAAGTTTCGAGCCAACAACCCTTAGCTAATTTTAATAAATTTTGGGATGCTTTAAAAGTTATTTCTGGATCTTATTGGTATCCAACAGACCCCAAAGGACGAAGTTTTTCAGAAGTAATCCGCTCCTGGGGAATGCTGATTCTTCTGGTATTATTAATTATTGGACTTGTGGCTGCCAATGCAGCTAATAGCTTTGTTAATCGCTATTTAGTCGATGTTATTATTCAGGATAAAGATACTTCTAAATTTTTTACGCTTGTATCACTTTACGGTTTGGGGCTGTTGTTAATTACCTTATTTATAGCATTTTCTAAATTTGTCAAAAAAAGAATTGCTCTTAATTGGTATGAATGGCTTAATCAGCAGATTTTAGAAAAATATTTGAGTAATCGCGCCTATTATAAAATCAATTTTAGATCGGATGTGGATAACCCGGATCAACGTCTGGCTCAAGAAATCGAACCCATTGCCAGAAATGCCCTCAATTTTGCCACTACCTTGTTAGAAAAAGTCCTAGAAATGACGACTTTTTTAATTATTCTTTTGTCGATTTCTAAACTAGCCGCAGCTATTTTGCTGGCCTATACAATCATCGGTAATTTAATTGCCCTAAATTTAAGTAAAGAATTAGATAGGATTACTCAAGAGGAACTTGAATCTAAAGCTAACTATGCTTACGGCTTAACTCATGTTCGGAATCATGCTGAATCTATTGCTTTTTTTCAAGGTGAAAATCAAGAATTAAACATTATTTATCGCCGATTTAATAATTTGTTAAAAAGTTCTCTAAGCAAAACTGATTGGGAGAGAAATCAAGACCTTTTTAGCAGAGGCTATCGGTCTATTATCCAAATATTTCCATTTATCGTCTTCGCTCCCGCCTATATTCGCGGAGAAATTGATTTCGGACAAGTTAACCAAGCTATTATCGCTTGCAGTATGTTTGCTAATGGTTTTAGTGAATTAATCAATGAATTTGGGTCTTCTGGACGGTTTTCTAGTTATGTTGACCGTTTATCTGAATTTTCGCAAGCCTTAGAAGTTGTTACTCAACAACCAACCGATGTTAGTACCATAAAAACTATCGAAAAAAACCATATTACTTTTGAGGATGTTACCCTACAAACACCCGATTATGAAAAGGTAATTGTCAAAAATTTATCATTATCTATTGCACCAGGAGAAGGTTTATTAATTGTTGGCCCCAGTGGTCGGGGTAAAAGTTCTTTATTAAGGGCAATTGCTGGTTTGTGGAATGCTGGAACTGGTCGATTAATTCGGCCTTCCTTAGAACAATTTCTGTTTTTACCACAACGTCCTTATATAATTTTAGGAACCTTACGAGAACAGTTACTTTATCCTAAAAATAATCGTCAAATGAGTGATTCCGAACTGGAAGGGATTTTACAACAAGTTAATCTTCAAAATGTGGTGACAAAAGTTGATAGCTTTGATGCGGAAGTGCCTTGGGAAAATATATTATCATTAGGAGAACAACAACGCCTAGCTTTTGCCCGATTGTTAGTTACCCATCCCAGCTATGTTATTTTAGATGAAGCTACCAGTGCTTTGGACTTGAAAAATGAAGAACTTTTGTATCAACAGTTGCAACAAACCCAAACAACGTTTATTAGTGTAGGACATCGAGAAAGTTTGTTTAACTATCATCAATGGGTTTTAGAACTTTCAGAAGATTCTAGTTGGCGACTTGCTTCTATCTCTGATTATCAAACTCTCAAACATTAAGGTTTGATCTCGCCTTTTTGAATTTCACCCTCTTAAACCAAAAACACTATTTATGGAAAAGTTTAGAGAAGTTACGGAAACCCATCTTGTTGCCACAGATTACCAAATTCGGCAACTTCGAGAAATCCAGCCAGTCACACCTTTATTTAATAGTATAAGTCAAAATAAAACCGAACATAAAGACAAAATAATTGCTCCTATATCTATCAATTTACGCGACCGGATATACAATTTAACTGCTAAGAATTTGGTTAACAAGTTAGCTTTATACCTAGCAGCTATTCAATTTTTAATCTTAAAATACACGGCCCAAGAAGAATTTGTTTTAGCAACGGGAGCCTTAAATATAGAAACATCTGATAGCTTAATTTTTTGCCGATTCAATCAACAAAACTTGAAATCATTTAAGGATTTACTTAAAATCACTCGCAGTCATCTTCAAGAGGGATACCGCCATCAAAATTATGATCTAAATGGTCTAATAGAAACGTTTTTGGCCAGAGGCGGAAATCTCGAAACCATTTTTGATATTGCGGTGATTCAAGAAGGATTTTCTAGACACAGTTCTTTATTGAACAAATTTCAATTAGTTTTTGAAATTGAGGCAACCGATAGTTCCGTTTCTGTCACTTTTTCCCCAGATACTTTTAGAAAAGATTTTGTTCAAAGGATGCTAGGACATTTTCTACAAATTCTGGAAATTGTCACCATTAATCCCGATGTGGAGTTGAGAGAAATAGATATCCTCACCCCTGGTGAACGGGAGCAATTATTGATAAAATGGAATAATACCCAAACTGAATATCCAGCCGATAAATGTATTCATCAGTTATTTGAAGAACAAGCAAAACGCACTCCCAATGCCATCGCAGTAGTCTATGAAAATGAATCCCTAACTTACCAGGAATTGAATAATCGTGGCAACCAATTAGCCCATAATCTCCAAAAATTAGGAGTTAAACCAGATACTTTAGTGGGTTTATGTGTCAAACGATCTTTAGAAATGATTATCGGAATACTGGGTATTCTCAAAGCGGGTGGGGCTTATGTTCCTCTTGACCCAGAATATCCCCAAGAACGCTTAATCTTTATATTAGAAGACTCCCAGGTAAAATTAATCTTAACTCAAGAAAAATTAGTCGAGTCTATTCCTCAACATCAAGCGAGTATTATCTGTTTAGATACAGAATGGGAAAAAATTACTCAAGAGAAAACATCAAACCCGGAAAGTGGGGCTAAACCCGATAATTTAACATATATTATCTATACATCAGGCTCCACAGGTCAGCCAAAAGGGGTTTTAGTTAATCATTCCCATGTTGTTCGTCTATTTGCCGCCACAGACCCTTGGTATCATTTTAATTCTCAAGATGTGTGGACATTATTCCACTCTTATGCTTTCGACTTCTCGGTGTGGGAAATCTGGGGTGCATTGCTGTATGGTGGCCGACTGGTGATTGTACCTTACTTAATTAGCCGCTCTCCTGAATTGTTCTGGGAGTTATTATGTCAAGAGAAAGTCACAATTCTTAATCAAACTCCCACCGCCTTCCGTTCGTTAATTCAAGTGGAAAAGGCCCCCCCAAACCCCCCGTGCACGGGGGGCTTGGGGGGGCGGGGAACAGAAGATGATTTAAAGTTACGTTTGGTGATTTTTGGGGGAGAAGCCTTAGAAATAAACGGTTTACAGCCTTGGTTTGAACGATATGGCGACCAACATCCTCAGTTAGTGAATATGTACGGGATTACCGAAACCACCGTTCATGTTACTTATCGTCCCTTAAGTATGGCTGACCTGGGTAGTACAGCCAGTGTAATTGGCCGTCCAATTCCCGACAACCAGGTTTATATACTAGACCAATATTTGCAACCCGTACCCTTGGGCGTGACCGGCCAGATGTATGTGGGGGGTGCGGGGGTCACACGGGGTTATCTCAACCGTCGGGAATTGACCGAAGAACGGTTTATCCCTAGCCCCTTCTCGCCATCAAAATTATATAAAACGGGGGATTTAGCCCGTTATTTATCAAAGGGAGAATTAGAGTATTTAGGGCGGATTGATAATCAAGTCAAAATTCGGGGTTTTCGGATTGAATTAGGGGAAATTGAGGCATTATTAGCCCAATATTCGGCTATCTGGGAAAGCGTGGTAGTAGTTCGGGAAGATACTCCCGGAGATAAGTGTCTTGTGGGTTATGTGGTACCGCAACGGTCAATAACACTCACAATTGAGGAAATTAGGCAATTTCTCAAGGCTAAATTACCAGAATATATGATCCCTAATACTTTCGTGATCTTGGAAGCCTTACCCCTTAATTCTAATAGCAAAGTTGACCGTCGTGCCTTACCTTCCCCAGAACAAATTCATCGGTCGTTGGCGGATAATTTTGTCGCACCTTGTACTCCAATTGAAGAAATATTAGCTCTGATTTGGGCTGAAGTTTTGGGTATAGAACAAGTTGGGATTCACGACAATTTCTTTGAATTGGGAGGAGATTCGATTCGGGGTATTCAGGTGATTGCTAAAGCTAGAAAAATGAGCTTTAATTTGTCCCTTTCCCAACTATTACAACACCAAACTATTCAAGAATTAGCTAGTTTAGTTAGTCAGGAATTAAATCCTTTACCAACCCAAAATACAGAAAAATTTAGTTTAATTTCTGAAAATCAACCGCTCAATTTCCCCCCGGATATTGAAGATGCTTACCCCCTAACTGCCTTACAATTAGGCATGATCTTCCACAGTGAATATCAAGGAAATGTGCCTGTTTACCACGACGTTTTTACCTACCATATTCGCACTGTTTTTAATTATACAGTTTTACACCAGACTATCCAAGAAATTGCTGCTCGTCATGGCATTTTACGAACAAGTTTTGCCCTCACAGACTATGCCGAACCTCTCCAGTTAGTCCACCATCAAGTAGAGATTCCCTTAGCCTTAGCGGATCTGAGTTCCCTCACTAGCCTAGAACAAGAAGCCGCCCTAGATGACTGGATTGAAAGGGAAAAAAGCCATCCCTTTGATTGGCAAGTTCCGCCTTTACTACGTTTTCATATCCATCTTCGCAGTACAGAAACCTTTAATTTAACGTTGAGTTTTCACCACTCTATTTTAGATGGTTGGAGTGTGGCTTCCTTACTGACAGAATTGTTGCAACAATATTTGTATCGGTTGGGTCAAAATATTTTACCGCTTGCGGCTCCGCCAACGATTAATTTTCGGGATTTTGTGGCTCTAGAGCAAACCATTTTAAAATCCCAACCCTGTCAAGAATATTGGCAAAAGCAATTAGAAGACCTGACTATTACTCCCTTACCTGAATGGCCAGAGGTTAGTCAAAAAAACAAAAATTGGGATTGGTTAGTGCCGATTCCAACGGAGGTTTCCCAGAGCTTAAAACGGTTAGGAAAAAAAGCGGGGGTTCCTCTCAAAAGTGTTTTATTATCGGCTCATTTGCGGGTCTTAAGCTTACTCAATAATCAAACAGATGTACTGACAGGTTTAGTGTCTAATGGCCGATTGGAAGAAACTGATGGGGAAAGGGTTTTAGGGCTTTTTCTCAATACTTTGCCTCTGCGGTTACAGCTAACGGGTGGAACCTGGTTAGACTTAGTACGACAAGTTTTTGCAACGGAACGGGATAGTCTGGCCTGGCGACGTTATCCCTTAGCGGAGTTACAAAAAAGATTGGGTGGTCAACCGTTATTTGATACGGCTTTTAATTTTGTTCATTTTCACATTTACCAAGCCATTATCGGGGTGCAGGACTTGGAAGTGTTAGGGGGTAAGTTTTTTAATCAAACCAATTTCACTCTGCTGACGAATTTTAGTCTGCATCCGCTATCGGGGGAGGTGGAGTTAACGCTCAAGTATGACGGCGATCGCCTGGGACAAGCACAAATGGAGCGAATGGCGGGGTACTACCAAAAAGTGCTAACCGCGATCGCCCAAAACCCTTCCCAATCCTTTCAAGACCTTTGTTTATTGTCCGACGAAGAACAAGCACAAATTTTGTGGGACTGGAATCGTACTCAAACCGACTTACCGCCCCAACAATGCGTTCATCAATTATTTGAAATCCAAGTTGAACGCAGTCCCGATGCTGTCGCTATTGTTTGGAATCAGGAACGCTTAACCTATCGCCAGTTAAATGAACAGGCCAATCAAGTCGCCCACTATCTGCAAAACCTGGGAGTGGAATCGGAAAGTTTAGTGGGAATTTGTCTGGAGCGGTCTTTATCTCTGGTGGTGGGACTTCTAGGCATTTTAAAAGCAGGAGGAGCCTATGTTCCCCTCGATCCCCACTATCCGACGGAACGACTAGAACTGATTTTGACAGACTCCCAAGTTCCTGTGTTGCTGACCCAACAGACTTTACTGAGCCACCTATCCCACTACTCAGGCGATCGGGTGGTGTTGGACAGAGACGCGGCGATTATTGCCCAACAGCCTAAAACCAATCCTAAGAGTCAAGTCAGTTCCTCTAACTCGGTATATGTAATTTATACTTCTGGTTCAACTGGTAAACCCAAGGGGGTCGTCATTGAACATCGCAGTACCGTCACCCTACTAGATTGGGCGCGAACCGTGTTTAGCTTTGACGAATTGGCAGGGGTTTTAGCCTCCACTTCGGTTTGTTTTGACCTCTCGGTATTTGAGTTATTTTTGCCCTTGACCGTCGGGGGTGCAGTGATTTTGGCCGACAATGCCCTTGCTTTACCCAACCTCGCGGCGGCGACCGAAGTGACCTTAATTAATACCGTACCCACAGCGATCGCCCAACTTTTAGCCCTAGAAGCGATTCCCCAGAGTGTGCGAACAGTCAATTTAGCAGGGGAACCCTTATCCAACTCACTTGTACAAAAACTTTATCAACTCCCCCAGATTGAACGGGTTTATAACCTCTACGGCCCCTCAGAAGACACAACCTATTCCACCTTCAGTTGCATAGAAAAAGGCGCGACAACCCAACCCAGTATCGGTCGTCCTATTGCCCATAGCCAGGTCTATCTGCTGAACGCAACTCATCAGCCCGTTCCCCTGGGAACTATCGGTGAACTCTATATGGGGGGGGCGGGTCTAGCACGGGGCTACCTCCATCGTCCCGAATTAACAGCCGAAAAATTCATTGCCAATCCGTTTCATTCTCCCCTTCAAAAGCATCAAGGTCTAAGTCCTTCGCCCAAGCTTTATAAAACAGGAGATTTGGCCCGTTACCGTCCCGATGGCAATTTAGAATTTCTCGGTCGCAGTGATTATCAAATCAAACTGCGCGGTTTCCGTATCGAGTTGGGAGAAATTGAGGTGGTTTTAGAAAATTGCCCTGGGGTAAAACAGGCGGTGGTATTGCGACGGGAAGATCTAGTGGGGGGGGCAAAATTAGTGGCTTACGTTGTCAGCGAAAACTCCACTCTCACGACCCAAGATTTACGCCGTTTCCTAGAACAGCAATTGCCTGATTATATGATTCCTGGGTTTTTTGTGCCTTTAGAAAGTTTCCCCTTAACCCCCAATGGCAAAGTTAATCGCCCTGCATTACCCCGACCTGAAATGGAGTTAATTCCTAATGGGGATTTTGCGGCTCCCCAAACGGCCCAGGAGCAGATTTTGGCGACCATTTGGCAGAACGTTCTAGGCATTCAACAAGTAGGTCGCGGCGATCGCTTTTTTGAATTGGGAGGGGATTCGATTCTCAGTCTGCAAGTCGTGGCCCAAGCCCGTCAAGCTGGCCTCAAAATCACACCGCGACAGATTTTTCGATATCCCAGCCTGGCGGAACTAGCAGCCTGTTGTGACATAGATTCTATCGGGGATACACCTAACTTCTCTAGGACTTTAACCCACCAGGGTTTAGTCACGGGTGAAGTACCTTTAACACCGATTCAAAAGTGGTTTTTTGAGCAAAATCGATCTGATTCTCACCACTTTAATCAATCGGTTTTGTTAAACGTTCCTGCCCAGACTCAACCCACTTTACTCTCCCAAGCCCTCAGTCACCTACTCCAACACCATGACGCGCTTCGGTTACGGTTTAACTTAAAGCAAGGACAATGGCAACAAGATCACGGAGAAATTACCGAGACCGTTCCTTTGGCTGTGATTGATCTCTCAAGCATTGCTCCTGACCAACAGTTCCAACGCCTAGAGGCGATCGCGACGGAGCAGCAGGCCAGTTTCAATCTGGCAGAGGGAAAGCTAATGAGGGTTGTTCTCTTTCAATTAGGCGGCCAGCAGGGAAATCGCTTACTGATCATTCATCATCATCTCGTCGTAGATGGGGTTTCCTGGAGAGTTTTACTGGAAGACTTATGGACGGCTTACCAACAATTAGAAAATCAAAAAACAGTTCAACTACCACCCAAAACCCTAGCCTTCCGCGATTGGGCTCTCCTATTAACGACCTCTGCCCAGGAGCAGACTTTGCAAAAGGAATTGTCCTATTGGCTAAACCAGCCCTGGTCAACCGTAATGCCGTTACCTGTCATTCAGCCGCCAGAAAAACGCTCCCATCCCGTCGCCGAGGTGGCAGAGATCACGGTAACACTCAATGTAGAAAAAACCCGCGCCCTTTTACAACAAGTCCCCTCGGTCTTTAATACCCAAATTAACGATGTATTGTTAACGGCTCTGGCGCAAACTTTGACAGCCTGGACGGGCAGTTCTACCATCCTGCTGGATTTAGAAGGTCATGGACGGGAAGAGGGATTGGCAGAAGTGGATGTTTCTCGCACGGTGGGTTGGTTTACCAGTCTTTTTCCCGTGATTCTCCAACTGCCTGACAGCAATCACCCTGGAGAAAGCCTTAAATCCATCAAAGAACAGTTAAGAATGATTCCTAATCACGGTATTGGCTATGGCATTTTGCGTTATCTCAGCCCCGATGCCAATGTTCGCACTCAGATGGCGGCATTGCCAAAACGCGATATTATTTTCAACTATCTCGGACAGTTTGATGGGGGACAATCCCAGGCGACCCCTTGGCAATTAGCCCCCGAATCCAAAGGAGCCAATCATGGTTCAGCCGACGCTCCCAGTCATTGGTTAGAAATTAATGCCAGGGTGATAGGGGGTCAATTAGAGATAATCTGGAGTTATGCTCGTCACATCCATGACAAAGCAACAGTGGTCGGATTAGCTGATAATTATCTGTCGGCCTTGTTAAAGTTGATTGATTATTGTTTATCGCCTGTAGTGGGCGGTTTTACCCCTTCTGATTTTCCCGTTGCCAACTTAAATCAACAGGAATTAGACGAAATTTTAGCAGAACTTGATTAGGGAAATTTTATAGATGGTAGCCGAACAATCTAAAGCGAGTCATAAAAATGTCGCCGCTATTTACCCCCTTTCTCCCATGCAGGAGGGGATGCTCTTTCATAGTCTCTATGCCCCCGACTCAGGCACTTACTGTAGCCAAACCCTAATCACCCTTAACGGAGAACTTAACCTTGGGGCTTTTAAACAGGCCTGGGAAAAGGTAGTAGAACGACACGCCGTACTCAGAACTCTCTTTCTTTGGGAGAAACGTCAAAAAACGCTACAGATTGTTCGTAAACAGGTAGATTTACCCTGGAATTATTCTGATTGGCAACCTCTATCGCCCAGGGAACAACAGCAGCAACTAGACGCATTGCTCAAAGATGAACGTCAAAGGGGGTTTGCTCTCAACCAAGCTCCTTTGATGCGTTGCCATTTAATACAGCTATCGCAACAAAGCTATCATTTTCTCTGGAATCGTCATCATATTTTGTTGGATGGTTGGAGCGGAGCCATTATTTATGGGGAAGTTTTACAAATTTATCAAGCTCTCTGCCAGGAGCAAAACCCCTATCTTTCCCCTGCTCGTCCCTACGAAGACTATATTGTTTGGCTACAACAACAAGACCAGTCCCTTGCAGAAAACTTTTGGCGGCGATCGCTGAAGAATTTTACTACACCGACAAACTTAGGCATTACTCGTTCTATTTTAGTAGAACCTCAAAGCAAGCCCGTCTATCAATCCGTAGATTTATCCCTATCCCCTGGGTTAACCGAGAAACTTCAAACCCTGGCACAGCAACAAAATCTAACCCTCTCCACCCTAATACAAGCCGCCTGGGCCATCCTTCTCAGTCGCTATAGTGGTGAATCTGAAGTCCTCTTTGGCATTACCGTTTCGGGTCGTCCTGCCAGCTTGTCGGGCATTGAAAAAATGGTGGGGTTATTTATTAATACCCTACCCCTGCGGGTGACTGTTACAGAATCAGAGACTATTTTGCCTTGGTTAGAAGAATTACAGCAAAAACAGGCAGAAATTCAGGACTACGCCTATAGTTCCCTGGCAGAAATCCAAAGGCTGAGTGATGTTCTCCCAGGGCTACCTTTGTTTGAAAGTTTAGTTGTCTTTGAAAATTATCCCAGGGAGGAGCGGCTGACCGACTCCCCGCAACAGCTATCGGTGAGCGGGGTCATAGATTTTGAAGAAACGAATTATCCCCTAACCGTCGCGGTTATTCCCAAACAAGCCTTACAATTCCAATTTAGTTACGATGTCAGCCATTTTACCCATGAAAGTATAATCCGCCTAACTGGTCATTTAGAAACCCTATTAACCGCGATCTCCCAGAATCCTCAGCAATCTTTAGGACAACTTCCCCTATTAACAGCAGCCGAACGCCATCAATTATTAGTTGAATGGAATGATACGGCTGTTGATTATCCCCAACATCAGTGTTTGCATCACCTAGTTGAAGAACAAGTTCTTAAAACTCCAGAGGCGATCGCTGTCATTTTTGAAGGGCAAGAATTAACCTACCAAGCCTTAAACGAACGAGCCAATCAATTAGCCCATTATCTGCAAGAAAAAGGGGTTAAACCTGAAGTCTTAGTCGGAATTTATTTTGAGCGTTCTCTTGAAGCCATTATTGGGATTCTCGCCATCTTAAAAGCTGGGGGAGCCTATGTTCCTTTAGACCCTACTTATCCCCGCGATCGCCTTGATTATATGCTGACAGATTCGGCAGTTTCGATTTTGCTGACCCAGCAATCTTTAGTTACCAATTTGAGGGAAGATTTAGACACCTTGAAGATAGAATCATTCTGTTTAGATAGCGATTGGTTGCTCTTAGAAAATTACAGCAGAGAAAATCCAAGCAGTTCTGTCCAATCAGAAAATTTAGCCTATCTGATCTATACATCAGGTTCCACTGGCAAACCCAAAGGGGTGATGAATCTTCATCAGGGTATTTGCAATAATATTCTACGCACTAAAGACAGCTATCCCACGACAAACCGCGATCGGCTTTTACAAATTTCTTCTCTAGCTTTTGACGCTTCAGTGTTGGATATATTCTGGTCATTAAGCAGTGGCATGGCTCTGATCATTCCTAAACCAGAAGGGACTAAAGACCTCGCTTACTTAATCCAGTTAATGATAGAAAAAAAAGTCAGTCAAGTCTTTTTTGTTCCTTCTCTACTGCGACTTTTACTACAACAACCCAAGCTAGAAAATTGTCGTTATCTCAAGCGAGTTTTTTGTGGAGGTGAAGCTCTTTCCTCTGAATTAATGCAGCAGTTTTTTCAGCATTTTAACTGTGAACTACATAACCTTTATGGGCCCACAGAAACCTCCGTTGATGCGACCTGCTGGCAATGTCCACCGCAAACTGATGATCCCGTTATTTCCATTGGTCGTCCCATTGCTAACACCCAAATATATATTCTTGATCCTCATTTACAACCCGTTCCTGTCGGCATTGTGGGCGAATTACATATTGGCGGCATACAGTTAGCTAGAGGTTATCTTAATCAGCTTGAATTAACGGCTGAAAAATTTATTCCTAATCCTTTTGGTGGAGGTAAATTGTATAAAACAGGCGATTTAGTCCGCTATCTTGCCGATGGCAATATTGAGTATCTGGGACGGATTGATAATCAGGTTAAGCTACGAGGATTGCGCATTGAATTAGGAGAAATTCAGACCATTTTAGACAGCCATCCCCAAATTAATCAAAGTGTGGTAATTATACAAACAGATAGCGAAGACAATCAGCGTTTAGTGGCTTATATTGCTAGTCAACATCAAGCATTAACACCTAAAGAATTGCGACAGTTTCTCCAGCCAAAATTACCCGCCTATATGATTCCGTCGGCTTTCGTAATTTTGCCAGAGTTTCCTTTAAATCCCAATGGAAAAGTTGATCTGAAAAAATTACCCCTGCCCAATGAAACAGCTTTGGTAGAATCTGTCTATGTTGCTCCTCGTAATCCAACTGAAACAATCTTGGTCAATATCTGGCAAGAAGTTTTATCCTTAGCCAAAATAGGCATTAATGATAACTTTTTTGAGTTGGGGGGTCACAGCCTTAAAGCCATTACCTTAGTGAGTAAAATTCAGGAAAAAATGGGCATTGCCTTTGCTATTAAACAAGTCTTTTCCCACCCCACGATCGCAGAACAAGCCAGTTTATTAACGGAAACAAAAAACGAGGAAAATTTGGCAATATTGCCCATTCCTCACATTCCTGACCAGATAAAAGTTGCCACATCCCACGCCCAAAAACGGTTCTTTGTTTTACAACAAATGGACTTAAATAATGTAGCCTATCATATTACGTCTATCCTAAAATTAACAGGAGAATTTGCCCCAGATAAGTTTAAACAAGCGATGCAATTATTGATAGATCGCCATGAATCCCTACGAACCGCTTTTGTCTTGACTGATGGGGAACCTCAGCAAAAAGTTTTGCTCCATCGTCCTTTTTCTTTGGTATTTGAAGATTGGACAGAGGAATTTAATGCCGAAAGTCGTATCTTAGAGATTCTTCAAGAGCAAAGAAAACCCTTTGACTTAGAAAAAGACCCTTTATTACGATCTTCTCTTTATCAATTATCACCTCAGAGCTATATTTTATTTCTGGAAATTCATCATATTATTTGTGATGGCTGGTCAATGAATTTATTGGCTAAGGAATGTTTAGGATATTACCAAGCTCTTAGACAGGAATTAGAGCCAACCGTAGAGCCATTACCCATTCAATATAGGGACTATGCGGCTTGGCAAAATAACCAGTTAAAACAAAAAGATCACAACAAAAATTTAGATTATTGGCGACAAAAATTAGATAACGGACAAATTCCTCGCGTTCATTTACCGACGGATTTTCTGCGATCGCCCCTTAAAAGTTATAACGGTTCCCATCTGAGTTGGATATTGCCAACAGAGATTAATCTGCAACTACGCAAAGTTTGTCAAGACAGTAAAAGCACTTTGTTTATGGCTCTAGTTGCCGCCGTCAAAGTCCTGCTTTATCGCTATAGTGGTCAGCAAGATATTAGTATTGGTACAGAAATTGCTACTCGCAATCATCCTCAGTTACAAGAATTAATTGGTTTATTTTTGAATACTTTAATCCTCCGCGATCGCCTTGATCCAGACCAAGGTTATCAGGATTGTCTGAGTAAGATACGTCAAACTGTCAGCGAGGCTCTAGCCCACAGTGACTATCCCTTTGATCGGTTATTAGAAGACCTGAATATCTCGCGTGAAATCAACCGAACTCCCCTCTTTGATGTTCTAGTTTTATTACAAAACTTTGATCAAACTCCAACCATAGAAACTCTCAATATTCAATCTTTAGATTCCCTCACTCCCACCAGCAAATTTGATTTATCCTTTGTTTTTAGTGAAAATCAAGAAAATATCAGATTAGATTTAATTTATAATACCGACCTTTTCCAAAAAGAACGAATGGAAAAATGTCTGCTTCATTTTGATAAATTGTTGACAGCAATGTTAGCCAATCCAGAGCAACCCATCGGCAAAATTTCTCTTCTTTCGGATTCAGAAACCGCTTTGATAGAAGACTTTATTCGTCCTATCCCTCGCCTTGAAATTCGTACTGTTCTTGATGATTTTGCCGATCAAGTCCGAATCCAGAGTCATCTCCCTGCTCTTGTTTATACAGAAGACGGATTAACTAAACAATTAAGCTATCAAGAATTGGATCAATTAACAGATATTTGGGCAAATAACTTAAACAATTTAGGCATTGAGAAAGAGAGCATTTGTGGCGTTAGTTTAGAAGGAGATTACCGTCAGGTAATAGCAATGTTGGCGGTATTTAAAGCGAGAGGAATTTATTTACCCCTGCGTTTAGATGAACCAGAAGAACGTTGGCAACGCATGATTATTAAAACTTCCCCCGCCATAATCCTGATAGCCGCAGAAAATTTAGAGATAATTAAACCTCGATTATTAGTATTAGCAAAACCGCCTAATTTATTGGTTGTTAATCATCAAGAAATCCAGCAGTATTATGAATGGGATGGAACAAAATATCAAGAGTTTCCTATCGTAGAAAATAACCATAGAAAAGCTTTATTAATGCCCGATGCTGATGATGCTAACTATATTATATTTACTTCCGGTTCAACGGGTGAACCTAAAGCCATCTTAGGAAGTCATGGTAGCTTACGTCACTTCATAAATTGGGAAAAAATTGAATTTGGAATTAATCATAACTGGCGTTGTTTGCAGATAGCTCAAATTAACTTTGATCCTTATCTGAGGGAAACTCTGGTTACTTTATGTTCAGGAGGAACTCTTTATATTCCTGATAGTATAGACAGGGAAGATTTGGAGCGTTTGCTACTACGGTTGGGAGAATGGCAGATTAACTTACTGCATACCGTACCATCGGTAATGCGTCTATTTTTAAATATTGGTCGTAAGTTACCTAATGCTAATCAATTACTCAAAAATTTACAGGTATTAGTGTTAGGAGGAGAACCATTATTTGTTAAAGAATTGTGTGAATTGCATGAAGTTTTTGGTAATCAGACAGAATTTGTCAATATTTATGGAGCCAGTGAAACAACTTTTATTAAACATTTTTATCGAATACCAAAACCTAATAATATTTCCTATGCGCGAGTACCTGGGGGAAAAACATTGCCCGATGCTGCATTCGCAGTTATTGACGAAAATCGTCCCTGTGCCATAGGAGAAGTTGGAGAAATTTTTGTTAAATCGCCTTATTTAACCAAAGGTTATTATCAAGATGAAATCTTAACAAATTCAGTTTTTGTTCCCAATCCTTTGAATAATGGGAATGATTTAGTTTATCGTACCGGAGACTTGGGACGATTGCTCCCCGACCTAACTTTAGAGGTAATAGGACGACGTAGTGATAACCAAATAAAATTGAATGGGGTAAGGATTGAGTTAGGAGAAATTGAAGATGCCGTTGCCGCCATTGATGGTGTCCAAAAAGCACTGGTAATCGCGGATAAAAAAGAAGAATTAGTAACAGTAATTGCCTATTATCAAGGCAATAATACTGTAAATCGTGAACAAATCAGCCAAAAACTAAAACAAGTGTTACCGACTTATATGCAGCCAACTTTTTTAATTCAATTAGAATCTTTTCCGTTGTTACCTAATGGCAAAATTCATCGCCTAGCCTTACCAAAACCCGAAGGAAATATTACCCAATCAATTAGTCAACCAACTGGGTTTAATCAACAAGAGGCTTTATTAGCCTTGGTTTGGGGTGAATTATTAGAAATAGAAGTAAGTGACAATAATCAGTCATTTTTTGAACTCGGAGGCAATAGTTTAAAAGCCATGCGATTAGTGTCCCAAATCCGTAATCAGTTTGGGGTTTCACTACGATTACGCGAAATTTTCACTCATAATATATTAAAAGAACAAGCAATTTTAATTCAATCACGACAAACAAAATGAGCAATTTATCAGACACTATTAACTAATTTTTTTAATAAAAAGCAAATTTTAACAATTCAATCAGAACAAACAAAATGAGCAACTTACAACAATCTAACTCGATTGCCCCCCTAGCAAAGCAACAATATTATGACGTATCCCACGGCCAGCGACGGCTGTGGATTTTGCACCATATCAATGAATATTCCAGTGCCTATAATATTAGACTAGCTATCAGAATACAGGGCAACTTAAATGTTACGATATTGACAAAATCTTTTCAAGAAATTGTTAATCGCCACGAAATTTTGCGGACTACTTTTGCCAGTATAGCTGGAAATATTCAGCAAATTGTCCATGAAAATATTGCTAAGGAACAATTAGTCATTTTTAGGGATTTAAGAGGACAAAAAGATGCTGAAATCCTAGCTGATACTTTGATTCAGGAATCAGCTAATTCACGGTTTGATTTAGATAAATTACCGCTAATGCGAGTTTTATTAGTCCAGATTAAATCGGAGGAATTTCTGTTTGGTTTAACAATACATCATATTATTGGTGATGCGACATCACTTGATATTATATTTAAAGAGTTCGTGACTTTATACTTTGCTGATATTCAACAAAAAAATGCCTTATTACCTCCGCTAGAATTACAGTATAAAGATTACACCGCATGGCAAAATCAGTGGTTAGAAAGTGAAGAAGTTAGAGAACAACATAATTATTGGTGCGATGTTTTTGCGGAACATCCCCCCATCCTGAACTTACCCACCGACTTCCCTAGACCTCAATTAAAATCTTCTCAAGCAGCTTCATATACTTATAATTTTAGTCAGAGTTTGAGTGAACAATTACGCAGTTTTGCAGCTAAAAATCAGACAACTCTATTTATTACCTTGCTAACCTTATTTAAAATATTACTCTACCGTTACACAGGACAGCGTGATTTAGTTATTGGTATCCCTATTTCTGGAAGAAATCATCCAGATTTAGAAAACCAAATAGGATTTTATGTTAATACCTTAGCTTTAAGAACTTTACTCCCAGAATCGGGAACTTTTAAACAAGTATTGACGGAAGTAACTAATACCTGCATTGATGCTTATGAATATAGTGATTATCCTTTTGATAAATTAGTATCCGCTCTCAATTTAGAACGGGATTTATTACGAAATCCGTTGTTTGATGTCATGTTTTCACTGCTGAGTAAAGAAAGCAAAACAGTGATGGAAATTCCTGAAATTGAACATCAAGAATATCCCCTAAAACCACGAACTGCCCAATTTGATTTGACTTGGAGTTTCTTTGAAGATGGCAATAATCTCAGATTAGCCATAGAATACGAACCCGATTTATTTCGACCTGAAACAATCGCTAGAATGGGCGGTCACTTTTTACAAATCATTCAAACAGTAATTGAAAATCCTAATATTCAATTATCACAAATTAATTTACTAACTCCTGAAGAACGTGATCAATTACTAATAGATTGGAACAATACTCAGGCTGAATATCCTCAAGATAAATGTTTGCATCAACTATTTGAAGAACAAGTAAAACTTAACCCCAACGCCATAGCAGTAATCTTTGAAGATCAAAAATTGACCTACCAACAGTTAAATAAGCAGGCGAACCAATTAGCCCATTATCTACAAGAAAAAGGGGTAAATAAAGAAGTATTGGTGGGAATTTTTATTGAACGTTCTCTGGAAATGATCATCGGAATATTGGGAATTTTAAAAGCTGGGGGAGCTTATATACCTTTAGATCCTAATTATCCAGCAGAACGTTTAACTTATATGATATCTGATTCGCGCTGTTCCATCTTATTAACCCAGCAGTCTTTAGTACAATTTTTACCACCAAATCAAGCCGAGTTACTATGTTTAGATAGGGATTGGCAAAGCATAGCAAACTATAGCCAAGAAAATCCAATCAATGCAGTAACCTCGGACAATTTAGCTTATGTTATTTATACTTCTGGTTCGACCGGAAAACCCAAGGGCGTGATGAATCTTCATCGAGGTATTTGTAATAATTTATGGCGACTGATTGATGCTTACCCACTCACACTAGAAGATCGCATCCTACAATTAACTCCTTTTAGTTTTGATCCTTCAGTCTGGGAAATATTTTGGTCTTTAATATCTGGTACTACCCTAGTAGTGGCTAAACCTGAAGGTCATAAAGATATAGCTTACTTAATTAATTTGATTGCCAGCGAACAAGTTACCAACATCGGTTTTGTCCCCTCAATGTTGCGAGTTTTTTTACAACAACCAAACTTAGAAAGTTGTCGTTGTTTAAAGCGAATATTTTGTGGTGGAGAAGCCCTATCTTATGAACTAAATCAACTATTTTTTGAAAGATTAAACTGTGAATTACATAATCTTTATGGGCCAACAGAAACAGCAGTTGATGCTACTTACTTTCAGTGTAAACCTCAGTCTAATTATCAAATAATTCCCATTGGTCGCCCCATTGCCAATACCCAAATTTATATCCTCGATCAATATTTACAACCAGTTCCTATTGGCGTTGCTGGAGAACTACATATTGGGGGTGTGCCTTTAGCTAGAGGTTATCTCAATCAACCCGAATTAACTGCCAAAAATTTCATTTCTAACCCTTTTGGTAATGGTAAATTGTATAAAACTGGAGATTTAGCTCGTTATCTACCCGATGGGAATATTGAATATCTTGGTCGGATTGATAATCAAGTCAAGCTTAGAGGTTTACGGATTGAATTAGGAGAAATTGAATCTCTTTTAGCTACTCATCCCCAAGTAGAGCAAACAGTTGTTATTCTACCAAAAGATATTACTGAAAACCAAAGTTTAGTCGCTTATATAGTCGGAAAAAACCTATCAGTAAATCCTAGGGAACTGCGGAGTTTTTTACAGGCTAAATTGCCAGTTTATATGATCCCTTCCGCTTTTGTAATTTTATCGGAATTTCCCTTAAATCCCAGTGGTAAAATAGATATTAAAAAATTACCAAAACCCGATCAAAGATCAATAGTTGAATCCCCGTATTTAGCCCCAGGTAATCAAACCGAAGTCATATTAGTAAATATTTGGCAACAACTTCTACGGATATCTAAGATAGGAGTAAATGATAACTTCTTTGATTTGGGTGGTCATTCCTTACAAGCGATGAATCTCATGGCACTCATTTATCAAGAGACAGAGATAGAAATTCCTTTATCAATCATTTATGAAAAACCAACGGTGAAGGAATTGAGCGAATATATTATCTATGCCAAAGAAATGAATATTCAACCAAAAGAACGTCCTTATGTTGTGTTTAATAAACAGCAAAAAAAGGCAGTATTTTTATTTCCTCCTGCCCTTGGTTTTGCCACAGCTTATACAAATTTGGCTGATTATTTAACGGATTATACTATCTATACTTTTAGATATATCGCCGATGAATTAATGTTAGAACAATATGCAGAATTAATCGATCATTTATCTCCTGATCAAGACCTAAAATTAATGGGGCATTCCGCCGGAGGTTTTTTAGCAATGTTAATTGCCAAAAAGTTAGAAAGCCGTGACCGAGTAGTTTCTGATATTATTTTACTAGATACTTACCGAGGCGGTAGTGAGGCAAAAAAAGCTGATATGTCAGAAATAAAAGCCGGGGTTGATGGTTTCTTATTAAATCCCAAACGTCAGGAATTAAGACGTTACTTTTTAGAAAATCAAAAATTACGCGATCGCACTTATAATCAAGTTTGGGAATACTTTAATTTTCTCTGGAATTCCGACCTAAAAAATCTGCAAATTAATGGGACTATTCATCTGATTCGGGCTGAGGGTAACTATGATGTTGAAGATGATTGGATACAAGCGACAAAAGGGCAACGAATTAATTATTACGCCTCTGGTGTTCATCGTGAGATGATCGATCCTCCCTATCTGCAAAAAAATGCCACTATTATTAATAGTATTCTTAATATGGGTTTGGAGGGACTAAAAAATTAACTTTCCAGACACCTGTATATCTAATATATCATTGTGTTGATTACGGATTCTATTGCTGTTAAAATAAAAGAACTAAAGTAAAGGAGAATATTGATTTGGAAAATATCGGCAAAATTCCCTTAAAAGATGAATGGCGTAATCGCTGGATCATCATCAAAGAATTTATTCAGCATCCAATTAAGGAAATCTCTTTTTTACAAGACAAATTTCTGGTATCTGAACTTTATACTAATATAGCCAAACGAGATCCCGATCTTCATGATCCCAATATTCCCCAATGGCTAAATTTTGGCTATTGGAAAGAAGAAACTACTTATAATGGTGCTTGCACCGCTTTAGCTCGTAAATTAGGAGAAATAGCAGAACTTCAAGCTGGAGATCAAGTTTTAGACGTCGGATTTGGTTTTGCTGAACAAGATTTACTTTGGGTGCGGGAAAATCAGGTTGATTCAATTATTGGACTAAATACAACGGAGCTACAAGTAGAAATTGCTCAAGAAAGAGTTGCTAAAATGGGATTAGCTGATAGAATAAATCTTCAGGTAGGCTCGGCTACAAAAATCCCTTTTTCTGATAACTCTTTTGATAAAGTTACGGCCTTAGAATGTGCTTTTCATTTTGATACTCGTGAGGATTTTTTTGCCGAAGCATTTCGAGTTTTGCGCCCTGGTGGAAAGCTGGCTTTAGCAGATTGTTTGCCTAGAGAGGGACGAGAAATTAACTTTTGGCTAAAGGTTAATAGTAATAAAATGTGCATTCCTTTTGTTAATCAATATGATCGGCATACTTATGTAGAAAAAATGAAAAAACATGGATTTGTTAATATCCAAGCTATCCCGATTAGCGAATATGTTTGGCCAGCAATGGTTCATTATTTTGCCCAAGTTAGTCAGGGAATTAGCAAACATGATTTAGTTATTGATCTGCAAAAAGATAACCCAGGAATTGAAGTTTGGTCGAGAAATAGGGGGTGGTTTATGGCATTTGACGATTATCTTTTATTCTCTGGAGAAAAACCCCATTAATTAGATTAAATTAGCTATGACCAATCACTATCCCAGCAAACCAAAAAAACAGACAAATTCCCCTGAGATTACTAAGTACCTAAACAAAATTAATTACACATCCTCCACCCTGTTCCCTCCCCCCCAAGCCCCCGTGCACGGGGGGTTTGGGGGGCTGTTCCCTCTCTCAACTAGGTAATTTATTTTGTGTAACTACTTATTGATTACCCCCTTTGTATGACAAATTGTGGGCGCACTATAGCAGTCCTAAATCATTATCAAGAGCATGATATAATGATATACACTACTTGATTATGACAATAAAAATTATGAATGACTTACAACAGGCAGAAAAAGAGCGGAACAAAGAAATAGCTGAATTAGAAATTTTAATTGAGAGTAATCTTTCGGCAAGAGAACTAAAACGAGCAATAGCTGTCAGGATGGCACTCACCGGTAAAATTTACCGTGAAATCAGCCAAATTTTAGGTGTAAGCGAATTTTTTGTTGGGCATTGGAAAAAAGTTTTTAAAGTCAAAGGAATCGCTGGATTAAAACTAGGATATAAAGGCTCAAAAGGGTATTTAAGTATTCAAGAAAAAACAGAAGTAATTGAGTGGTTAAAGAATAAAAAGTATTGGGATTTAGATGAATTAGTTACTTATGTGGATCAAGAATTTGGGGTAATATATAAATCGAAACAAAGCTACTATAAACTTTTTGACCAGGCAAATATTAGTTGGAAGAAGTCTCAAAAGGTGAATCCAAAATTTAACGAAGAGCAAGTAAAAAAAAAGAGAGAAGAAATTAATGAGATGTTATCAAAACAAAAGGCTGGCATAGAATCGGGGGAAGTAATAGTATTTTTTTTAGATGAATGTCATCTACTTCATGGAGATGTTAATGGCTACGTTTGGGGTCAATCAAATCTAAGAATTGAAGTTCCAATTACCAATGAAAAAGAGCGACAAACTTATTTTGGAGCACTGAATTATCAAAGCAAAAGATTCCATGTTAAAAGTTACCCATCTGGGGATGGAAAATCAACAATTGAATTTATAAAATACTTACAAAACCAATATAAAAACAAGAGAATTATCTTAATTTGGGATGGAGCGAGCTATCATAGATTTGGAGAATTTAGAGAATTTTTATCAGAAATAAATGGTGATAAAGAACCTGATGATTTTTTAATTACTTGTATTTTATTTGCTCCTAATGCTCCGCAACAAAATCCGGTTGAAGATATTTGGTTACAAGCGAAAAACTTTTTGAGGAAGTATTGGTATTTATGCAGGTCGTTTAAGATTATCAAATTTTTGTTCGAGTTTTTTACTAAGGAACATAAATTTGATTTTCCCAAAATTCATCAGTATACTTATATATAGAAAATCATTTAGGATTGCTATAGGTAATAGGTAATTATGAATTACGAATATTGACAATTGAGCATGAATAACAGATAATAAATAGTAAATAATTAAGAATATTACTATGCTTGCTAAGTTGACTACTGAAAATCAGCTTACTCTACCTAAAAGTATAACTCAAGCCATCGGGGAGGCCGAATATTTTGAAGTTAAGGTAGAAGGTGGACAAATTATTTTGACTCCGGTAAAAATTCAGGGGGCTGATGCTGTACGGGCTAAATTAGCAACTTTGAATCTGAATCAACAGGATATTAATGATGCTGTCGAGTGGGCGCGTTAGTGATGATTGAGTGTCCACGAGTAGTAATTGATACAAATTTAGTTTTGTCAGCCTTAGTATTTGGGGGCAAATTATCCAGATTGCGCCTTGCTTGGCAGGATAATCGCTTTATTCCTTTAACATCTCAAGTTACGATTGCAGAGTTAGTTAGGGTGCTGACTTACCCAAAGTTTAAACTCACAAACTCGGAGCAGGAAGATTTGCTGTCAGACTATTTGCCGTTTTGTGACACTGTGTTGATCCCCGATACTTTGCCTGTAGTTCCTGAATGTCGAGATCCGTTTGATATCGCTTTTTTGCTGTTAGCTGTTGTTGGTGAAGCTGATTATTTGGTCACAGGTGATAATGATTTACTCTGCCTTGCAGATAATTTTTCTTGTCAGATTTTAACCGTTGATAAATTTTTAACGGTCATCAATTATCAATGACTTTAATTTTGCTTGTTACAACATCCTTGTTTTGCTATTCCATAAGTTTCTAAAAACTATTGTCTATTCCCGATAAAGTTTCTCAAAAATATCATACATTTCCCTTGCCAACTTTTTAGGATTCCATAACGGAGCTAAGGAATTTGGGTTTTGAGATTGAATTAAATGGGATTTAATTTGATCGCGTAAATTAGCATCTAACCCTAATTTAATCCCTAATTGTGTATATTCTTCCCAAGTCCAAGCCGCACCAATATCGAGATTAACGGCCTTTAAAAACGAGTAACCCATGCGAGATAAATATTGTTCCCCAGCCCGAGTAATAATGGGTAAATTAGCCGATAGAGCCTCTAAATTATGGGTTCCTCCATTATAGGGATAGGAGTCTAATAGGGCATCCGCCACATAATAAATCGCTCGATGTTCTTCTTCGGTTTTGGTTAACCCAATAAAAATTACTCGACCTTGATCAACATTCTGTTCAACACAAACTTGGTGATAAAGTTCTCGAATTAAGTTATTATCCCCTTGACCTTTCCTGAGTAATACACTATTGGGAACTCCTTGAAGAATTTTAACCTGAGCTTGAATCATTTCTAGGTTAGTTTTTCGTCCGGGTGCTACACATAAATAAACTATTTGATCCGGCTGAATATTTAAACCCTTTCTCACAGCATTTCTATCCACTGGACGGCTTTTAAAAGGTTCTAAAGCCACGGAAGTATGGGGTAAACGGATTAACTTTTCTAGGTAATGTTTTTCAATTCCTTGGGGATGGCTATATTGATCACAGAAGAAATAGTTATCACCGGAAACATAAGGCGCATCAAACCCTAACCAAGATACACAAACCGGGGCAGGTCTACGATATAATATCTGAACATTTGTAGGCACGGTCATAGAGTCCAAATCAACTAAAATATCTAATCGATCTTTGAGGATTTCTGTAGTTAATTCCTCCGGCGAACCAAACCCATTCGGAAAGGATTTTGGCCAGTAAAATTTCGCCGCTATTTGTTCAAATCTTTGGGTAACTTCATCCGTTGGTAACTGTCCGGTGACATAAATATAAATATGGGGGGAAATTAGGGACAATTCTTTAATTAAGTTCTCACTACACCAGCCCACAGAATGCCGTCGGAAGTGTTTAGAAATCAAACCAATTCTCAGGGGTTTCAAACTCGTTTTTTCAGGTATCAAGGCATACTGAGGCGAGGGGACACCACTGAAGCGATGTTTAGCATATTGTTGGGCAATTAAGCGATATAATTTGGCGTTGGCTTCCACATCATCCCGCAGGTGGGAAACCGTAAATAGGAGAATTTCATAGAGAATAATTACTTCTGAAACCTCTAATTTATCGGGATCTTGGTAACAGATTTTTTCTAATTCTATGAGTTTTTCTAGCGCCTGTTGACAAGCCCCCGATTGACTATAGGCAAAAATATAGGCAATTGCTGATAAAACCGGAACTTTATCCCCACATTTTTGACAATATAAATCCGACATTTCTCGAGCTTTGGCTAAATTTGTGGAATGGCTGAGTAAATCACACAATTGTTGATAGGCTTCGACAAAATCCGGTTTAAGCTCAATTGCTTTTTCTAAATTAATTAGGGCTTCTGAGGGTTGATCATGTTTGCGAATATGGGCTAATCGACAATGAAGTTCAGCCCAATCCGGTTGTAAAGCTAAGGCTTGTTCAAAGTTTTGAATTGCGGCTTCTACCTTACCAATTTTAGCATAAATATTCGCAATATTGGCATAACTATCAATAGAATCTGGTTTAAGTTTAATTGATTGTTGATAATGATAAATAGCCTGTTCCGATTCCCCTTTATTTGAGAAAATATGACCGAGATAGAGATAGGGTTGAGGTAAATCCGGTTTAAGTTCAATCGCTTTTTGATAATATTGAATAGCCTCTTGTTCTTGTCCTTGTTGCGATCGCACACTCCCTAGATTAGCATAAACTTCTGCCCACTGAGGTTTTAAAGCGATCGCCCGTTGATAATTTTTAGCAGCTTCATCCCAAAGACTGCGACGGGCTAAACTATTACCAAATTCAAAGTTAAATTCCGCTTCAACTAAATTCGGTTGTAATTCTAGGGCTTTTTGCCAAGCTGTAATAGATTCATCAACCCGACCCACGGTTTGAAAAACCTTGCCTAAATTCCAGTAAACTGCCGCTAAATTAGGATTAAGTTCTAATGCTTTTTCATAACTCGAAATTGCCTGTTCCCACTGTTGCATTTTAAACAACATAGTGCCAATATTAGCATGAATTTCTGCAAAATTAGGTCGCAGTTCTAAGGCTTGAAAATAAGCCCGTAAAGCCGATTCTATTTTGCCTTGGAATTGCAGAATATTGCCCAGGGTTAAATAGGCGGGTAAATAATCCGGTTGTAATTTTAAGGCTTGATGACAACTGACAAGAGCTTGTTCATAAAACCCTTGACTCATGAGAACTTCAGCTTGTTGTTTGTAGTGTTTAACTTCTAAATTTTCACTATCTTTTTCTGGGGGAGTGTTCACTAAAAACTGTTGATTTCCAGACGCAACTAAGGCAGTTTCAATATTGGATTCAGATCGAGATTGAAATTGAGTTTCTAGTCCAGCATTTGCCAGTTCAACTCCCCCTTCATAAAACCCTGGATTCTCGCGTTCAACCTCGCCAGACTCTTGAAACTTTAATTGCAGTAGTCGGTTTAGTTCCTGATGGGTAAAGGCTTGTTTGGGATTAAGTTTAATTGCTTTTTTATAACAATCAATTGCCTGATTAACTTGATTTACTTTAACTAAATTTTCAGCTAGTTTTAAATAAAATATTTCTTTATTCGGTTGTAAGTCTACGGCTTTTTGATAATAATTAATTGCTAGTTCTATTTTCTCCTGTTTTGTGAGTAAATTTCCCGTCATCCAATAAATTAACCCTTGATTTGGATTAATTTTTAGTGCTATTTGATAACAGGAAAGTGCTTCATCTAAACGTTCTTTGATAAAATAAATACTGCCCAAATTAGCATGAGCTTCTGTAAAATTAGGTTGTATTTCCAGAGCTTGGGTATAGGCTAAAATCGCTAAATCTAACCGAGATTGAACATAAAGAGCATTTCCCACAACCAAATACGCAGAAGCCAAATCCGGTTGTAAATTTAGGGCTTGATGTAAATAGTTAATTCCGTCTTCTTCCTTACCGATTAAAATATAAACTTCCGCCAGTCTTTTATAAACTTCTGCGTCTTGGGAATCCATGGCTAAAGCCTGCTGAAATATATGAATTGCAGCTTCTAAATTCCCCAATTCTTTAAGCTGAATCCCTTGTTTTAATAGGGAAGAAACCGAATCTAAACTCACAATTTACTCTCCAATTACGAATCAAATGCCCACGTTAATCAGTATATCAATCAGTCGGTTAGTGTTTATAACTTCTTTGTGTTGGTTGTGTCTTTGTGGTTAAATTAGACTTGACTCCCATCTAAAACAACCCTTTATTGAGGATAAATTAAAATGAGCCAACCAGATCCCGTAACATTAATGAAACAGTATGTGGGCAAAGCCGCCGCTGATCGAGTACAATCGGGAACGATTGTTGGACTCGGAACTGGTTCCACCACAGCCTACGCGATTCAGTATATTGGAGAACGGCTCCAAAGTGGAGAACTCAAAGATATTAAAGGCATTCCTACCTCCTTTCAAGCCACAGTATTAGCCAAACAATATGGCATTCCATTAACCACATTAGACGAAGTGGATCACATTGATATTGCCATTGATGGTGCCGATGAAGTTGATCCCAACAAAAACTTAATTAAAGGAGGTGGGGCTGCCCATACCCGTGAGAAAATTGTTGATAGTTTGGCAGAAGTTTTTATTGTGGTTGTCGATAATTCTAAACTGGTTGATCGACTCGGATCAACCTTTTTATTACCCGTTGAAGTGATTCCGATGGCGATGACTCCAGTGATGAAAGCCCTGGAAAAATTAGGGGGAAAACCGACCCTAAGAATGGGAGTCAAAAAAGCGGGGCCAGTGGTTACAGATGAAGGAAATTTGGTGATTGATGTTAAGTTTGATCTGCTGGAAAATCCCGCCGAATTAGAAAAAGAAATCAACAATATTCCTGGGGTTTTAGATAATGGTTTATTTGTGGGGGTTGCTGATATCATTCTTGTCGGTGAAGTTATCAACGGAGAAGCGAAAGTTCGAGAAATTTCCTAACCTTAAATAACCTTAAATACCCTCACACTCTCGTTCCCTGGTTCTACCAGGGGACACACTTGCGGAGGCTCCGCCTCCATTTTAAAGCAGGCGGAGCCTGCAAAAAGTATTGCCAGGTAGAACCTAGCAACAAGAGCAACAAGAGAACAATAAAAATCATATATTTTAGCCATCAAACCTGCCAATTTCTATGCCATCTATTCCAGTTGCTACAGTCAAACTTGGATATACTCCCCAGTCAGAAGACACCAGCATTGATGCAGATGTGCTGATGTTTAAACTGTTGCGAGAACTTACACCCCAACAGAAAGCTCAACGAGTTCGCCACTTCAATCAATTCACTCGAAAATTAATACTAATTGGCATCAAAAATCAGTATCCTAATAGTTGTTTGTCTTGGGTTCGTCAAGAATTAATTAGAAGGCGTTTAGGTCAAGAATGGATTACAATTTTAGGGTTAAAAATAATAGAATCCGAGATAGAGGAGAAATGGATGATTTTAGATCCCTTAGAATTAGCCTGTCGAATAGCTGCGCTGTTTGAAACTTTAAATATTCCCTATTTGGTGGGGGATTCTGTGGCGAGTTCTCTTTTAGGAGAAAGCCGTTCAACACAAGACCTAGATTTAGTGATTAGTATTTCACTGTCACAAGCACCGCAACTTATTCAAGCATTGACAGAAGATTTTTATATTAGTGAATCTGCTGTTATAGAGGCTATTAATCAGAGAAGATCATTTAATATTATTCATTTAAAATCAATGGAAAAAGTCGATATTTTTGTAATTGGAGATGATGGTTTTTCTCTTTCTAAAATGAGTCGTCGTCAAATTTATAGGATTGATGATTCCGAAACCGGAATTTATATCTATTCATCTGAAGATATTATTCTACAAAAGTTGTCTTGGTATAAACTTTCGGCTACGGAGTCTCAAAAACAGTGGAGAGATGTCTTAGGGGTTTTAAAAGTCCAAGGAGAACGTCTTGATTTTAACTATCTGAATCAATGGGCTGAAATCCTTAAACTCCAACCTCTTTTAGAGTCAGCTTTACAACAAGCTGGATTACAGGAATAATTGTGAACGAATGGGATCTGACTTTCACGAGTTGTTAAGTCGAGCCTGGTTTTATCTTGACACTAATATTTGATGCCGTTTGCAGAAACCAGAAGGATTTTAGGGTAAACCTTACCTATTAAGTAGTTGCACAAAATAAATTACCTAGTTGAGAGAGGGAACAGCCCCCCCAAACCCCCCGTGCACGCAGGGCTAGGGGGGGAGGGAACAGGGTAGAGGATGTGTAATTAATTTTGTTTAGGTACTTATACATCTTGGCGAATTTAGCCCTAATAAATTAAATAGAATCTCAGCATAATTATATAGTCCTAATGGCTGAATATTTTTTATTTCTATCTCCATAGTTAGATGTTTAGTTAAATTAATTAATTTAAAATAAGAGGGTAAAAATAGATCAAAAACTGTTTTGATTATATATCCTGTTTCGCCTAGAAAATAGGAGGCACAATGCAAATATCATCCCCTCAAAAACGTCATAAATTTGCACAACCGATGGCGTTATTAATGTCGGGGTTGTTAATGATTCCGGTTTTAAGTAGTTGTGGCGGTTCTAAAAGCTATAGTAATCCCCCGCCTCCGGTGGATGATACCAGGGGGGGAGCCGTTGCGCCTCCACCTCCTCAACAACCCCAAGCAAAACAAGGATTCTCTAATGGTCAGAAAGTTGCGGTTTTAGTGGGAGCAGCGGCTCTTTACTACATCTATAACCAACACAAAGATCGAACGGAACAGGGGGCACAGGGTCAATATTATTTATCTAAAAATGGTCGTGTTTATTATCGAGATGCGGAAGGTCGAGCCCATTGGGTAACTCCCCCAGCCGAAGGTATTCAGGTTCTAGAAGAACAAGCTAAACCCTATCAAGATTTTGAGGGATATAACGGCCGATCTACGGGTTTAAATATCAATGATGTCGTTCAAAATTCTGTCCCCCCTACCCGTTAAAAATCACAAATTAAAGTCATATAAAAAGGAAAAAAATCATGGTTGACAATTTTTTAAGAAAAATAGCTGATTCTATTTTAAACCCTGATCAACAGCAGCATGATAATAATGAAAATCAACGAGTTTCTCCCGCCAGTGAAGATCGCTACGGTGATCCGGCGGATGAAGAACGGTTTCGGAATGTCCGCCCCGCCAGCGAAGATCCCTACGGTGATCCGGCGGATGAAGAACGGTTTCGGAATGTTCGCCCCGCCAGCGAAGACCCCTACGGTGATCCGGCGGATCAGGAAAATCGTTAAGTTTAACTGATATTCAAACCCGGAGGGTGAACGCTTTTCTTCCGGGGTTTTTTCTGTTTTCTAGTATCACTATTCAGGGATAATTTCCGTAACTACAGGGGTTCCCGTATTCCCTCCACTAACCACAATTGTATCATTTTCAAACCGTCCTACGGCTTTTTCTCCCATCAAACTAAACGGGGGATCAATTTGACGGTAGACGACGTTTCCTTCGGCGGAAAAAGACTGTTGAATAATATCCCAATTCACTGCATTAGCATTTAATTGGACTTGACGTTTTTGACCAATTCCGACTACATTCCCAGTTAAATAAAAGATATTATTTTTTAAATCTCCCCATCCTTGATTTGCGGTTAAAGTTACTTGCTGCTCTCGTTCAATAATGGTAATAAACTGGGGAGAACTAATCGTTTGTTTCTCATAATTCCATTGTAATTCCTGACTAGAAATTTGTAAAGGTGGTTGAGATAAAGCGATTTGAGCATTCTTTTTTAGAATACCAATTTTAGTTTTTAAATTCATTTCTGCGGTTTCCGCCACCCCTCGGTCTGTAATAGTTTGATTTTGATAGCGTTCAATTTCGGTTTTCATATTACTGGTTAAAAGTTGCGGTTCCATTTGCCAAATAATATGATCACTTTGTAACTTAACAACCGGATCTTTGGCGCTCACAGTGGCTTTATCCCAAAATTCTACTCGTTTTTGGCGATAAAATACCTGAACTTCCCGAGCCACCGCTTGCAATTGAGCATGATCTCCGGTGACTCCATTTCGCACTACAATAATATACTGTTGGACAATCCATTCTAGTTCTTTTCCCTTCAAAACTAGACCCGTATTTGGATCGGTAGCTACAATATTATTGCGTAAAAAAATACGTCTGCTATTTTGTTCAAATTCTCCTTGATCGGCTCTAATTTTATACAGTAATTTTCCTTCATCATATAACTCACCCACGGGATTTTTCACCGTTGCCATTTTTTTGTCTTTACTATAACTGACCTGCTTGGCTTTAATTTTCCATAACAATTTTCCCTGCTCATCCGCCTGTTCTAAGGTGACATCATCTAAAGTTAATGTCCGTTCAAATTCTTCAGAAGGCTTAGATTTAGAATCCTTTGAGGTCGGTTCAACATTTTTGGGAGCGCAAGCATAAATTCCGACTAAAATAATTACCCAAACCAGTAACAACCGCATCTAATTTTAATAATTTAGGAATTCAGAACTTCAGAAATAAATGGAGTAAAAACCAGCCTAAGCCAGCTTTTACTCTGTTTGTTTTTCTAGGAATGCTCCTCAATTATTTGTCCATCAATTAAACTAATTCCCGATAGGGGACGATAGCTATAGCTGGGACTACGGGGGGTTTTTTGGATTTCTTCTTTGATCATTTCTAAATCAATATAGCGATCGGCGACATTAATTAAACTATCACTGGTCATCGCTCGCAAACTCACTACTTCTACCCGCACACCGCGATAACTCACGGAGTCCACCGCATAGGCTAAATCTCCATCGCCACTGACTAAAACCGCCGTGTCATAGGAACCTACTAAGGCCATCATATCAACGGCGATTTCTACATCCAAATTGGCTTTTTTAGACCCATCAGGAAGTTGAACTAAATCTTTAGAAATCACCCGATAGCCATTCCGTCGCATCCACAATAAAAAGCCCTGTTGCTTCTCATTAGTCCGATCGACTCCCGTATAGAAAAAGGAGCGTAACAACCTAGATCCGGCGGTTAAACGACACAATAATTTGCTGTAATCAATTTCAATTCCCAGTTGCAAAGCTGCATAAAATAGATTAGAACCATCAATAAAGATAGCAACCCGGCCCCTGTTTTCCAGAACTTGTTCAGGAGTAAACAGTTCTCCAGTGGTGAGATGATTGAACATTTTTATACCTCTTTTTTATGAAAAAAATGATTTGAGTGTGAGTAAGGTAAACCAATTGAAATTGATGTTTTATGTTAAACCAGGCTATCATTAAAACGGGGTTGAATTTAGGATGACACCTCCTCTAAATCCTCCAAGCGTCTAAACACGGGTTGTCCTTCCTGTATGGGTTGATTGGCGGGTAAAGCGCCCCAAACCCCATGGATATCAAAGGACAGTGATGTTGTGATTATAGTCTGGTCATTAAAGTCAATAGTATATCCCAGTTGTTGATAAATCCGAGTGCTAATATTCGGAATAATCGGGGACAAAAGATAAGATGATAACCGAACTGATTCTAAAACCGAGTACAGAACTTGAGCGAGCGCTTCTTGTTTTCCTTGTTTATAAAGACTCCAAGGAGCTTTCTCATCAATGTATTTGTTCCCAGCCTGGATTAAGCTGAAAATAGCCTGGCAAACTTCGCTAAAAGCGAGGGAATCATAACCTTGAGTTACTGTATCCGTTAAGGTTAGACCGACGGATTTGAGCCCATCTTCTTGGGGGATATCCTGACTCTTAACATTAGGAACACAACCATTAAAATATTTATGCGCCATTTTCAGCGTCCGGTTGAGTAAGTTTCCTAAGTCATTAGCTAAGTTAGCATTAACGGTATGAATAAACCGAGTCTGACTATAATCACCATCCTGTCCAAATTCTATCTCTTTCAAAAAATAAAAGCGAATAGCATCGGAACCATATTGATTGACTAAAGCCACGGGATCAAGAGTATTCCCTAAGCTTTTGCCCATCTTCTTCCCATCTTTGGTTAAAAAACCGTGTCCAAAGATACGACCGGGTAGAGATAAACCTGCGGACATCAACATTGCTGGCCAATAAATGGCGTGGAACCTTAAAATATCCTTACCAATCAGATGCAAATTAATCGGCCACCATTTCGATAAAGCATTGTCTAAGGTGGGTTCATCTTCGGGGTCAAGCAAAGCAGTTACATATCCCAATAAGGCATCAAACCAAACATAAATCGTATGACTCGGATCGGTAGGAATGGGAAATCCCCAGTCAATATTAACGCGAGAAATCGAAAAATCCTGTAGTCCTTGCTTCACGAAGTTCATGACTTCGTTACGCCGACTTTCTGGCTGAATAAACTCAGGATGCTCTTGATATAAGATTTCTAAATGTTTCTGATAATTAGATAACCGGAAAAAATAGTTCTGCTCATCCCTCCATTCTACCACTTTATTAGTATGAATGGGGCATAATTTTCCAGGTGCTAATTCCCGTTCTTCTTTGTATTCTTCACAGGCGACACAATACCAACCTTGCTGTTGGCTGAGGTAGATATCTCCTTTATCCCAAACCCGTTGAAAAAACTCTTTAACAATGGCTTCGTGACGGGGTGCAGTGGTGCGACTAAAGCGATCATACTGAATATCAAAATGTTCCCACAGGGAGGCAAAACTAGAGGCAATTTGATCACAATGATCCTGGGGAAAACGACCTAATTCCTCTGCTGTGCGTTGAATTTTTTGACCGTGTTCATCGGTTCCCGTAATCAGAAGAACTGATTTTCCTTGGAGTCTTTGAAATCGAGCGATCGCATCAGCAGCTATGGTTGTATAAGCGCTGCCAATGTGAGGAACATCATTGACATAATAAAGAGGTGTTGTAATAGAAAAGGTATTTAAAGGGGTTTGTGTCAATTTCATTTAGATTTATTGATTTAAAGAAGTTTTAATCAGAGCTAGGGGGATAATACAGGTAATAGTTATAAAAACCATAGCATGAAATTAAAGGCGGTTGAAACCGCATCTACACAAACAAAACCCGCCGACGCGGGTTGAAGATTCTGGGGCAGATTTTTCCTACCCACATACCATATAAGTCCGCGCAGGCGGACATCGTTTGTGTAGCCGCGATTTCAATCGCCGAGGGCTTTATTTCTACTCTATAGGGAAAGATAGATCACATCAAATTAAAGGCGGTTGAAACCGCATCTACACAAACAAAACCCGCCGACGCGGGTTGAAGATTCTGGGGCAGATTTTTCCTACCCACATACCATATAAGTCCGCGAAGGCCGACATCGTTTGTGTAGCCGCGATTTCAATCGCCGAGGGCTTTATTTCTAAAAATAAATCACCGATCACCGATCAGGGTACGATGAACGATGACGCCATGCCATCACTACTATCCATGACCTACGACCAATCAGCCGAACAGCTATTAGAGTTAGCTGCCGCATCGGGCGCTGAGGCTGCGGAAGTGTTTCAATCTCAATCCCTATCCAAGCCGATTTTTTTTGAAGCCAATCGACTCAAGCAAATAGAAAGTAGCCAATCGGAAGGGACAACCCTGCGACTTTGGCGAGATGGACGTCCGGGTTTAGCCGTTGCCTATGGGCCAGTGGAACCGGAAAAATTAGTTACCCGGGCGCTGGCTTTAAGTACCCTAAATCAGCCAGAAACCATTGAATTAACTGAATCTAAGGCCCAATCCACCTATGCCGATATTGGGGAAACTGTACCCGTTGAACAATTGATCAGTTGGGGGAAACAGGCGATTGAATTAATTCGGGCTGCCTATCCTGACGTCCTCTGTACAGCCGAATGGGATTGCGAAGTCGAATCAATTCGCTTGATTAATTCCAGGGGACTTGAATGTAGCCACACCGACACCACCCTCAGTGGCTATATGGAAACCGAATGGGTACGGGGAGATGATTTTTTAGCGGTTTCCGATGGCCAAACTCAACGGGATTTTCTCGATCCTACGTTACTCGCCGAACGGATTTTAATGCGGTTAAATTGGGCTAAAAATAACGTGCCGTCTCCGGTAGGTCGGATTCCGGTGTTATTTACCGCTAAAGCTGCCGATATGCTCTGGGGAACCCTAGATGCCGCTTTGAATGGTAAACAGGTCTTAGAGGGGGCTTCTCCTTGGAGCGATCGCTTGAATACCCCCGTCCTGTCTCCAGTCTTAACTATATCTCAAGAACCCGATGCTGGGCCATTTAGTTGTCCCTTTGATGATGAAGGTATCCCCACCCGTCCCATTACTTTTATTGAAAACGGAGTTTTAAAACTATTTTATACTGACTTAACCACAGGTCGCACCCTGGGAAGTGGTACAACCGGAAACGGATTTAGAACCCATTTAGGTAGTTATCCCACTCCTGGTTTATTTAATCTTTTAGTACAACCTGGAAAAAGTTCCTTAGCTGAGTTAATTAAAAGTTTAGATCGAGGTTTAATTATCGATCAAATGTTAGGAGAAAGTGCGGGAATTAGTGGGGATTTTTCGATTAATGTGGATTTAGGATATCGAGTCGAAAAAGGCGAAATTGTCGGACGGGTGAAAAATACAATGGTCGCCGGAAATGTTTACACCGCCCTCAAACAAGTTATAGAATTAGGAGGTGATGCCTCTTGGAATGGTTCCTGTTATACTCCTTCTATTATTCTTGAAGGGTTATCGGTTACGGGTAATGGGTAATAGGGAATTACGAATTACGAATGGGTTTTAGAAAAATTATGATTGAATTTAATCAGTTTGAAGCCTTGAGTTTTGATTGCTATGGCACTTTAATTGATTGGGAAAACGGAATTACTCCGGTTTTACAACAATTAGTTAATGCCCATGGAATTGAGATGAGTAATCAACAGTTACTTGAATTATTTGCTATCCTAGAACCGGAAGCCCAAAGTGGAGAATATAAAACCTATCGGCAAATTTTGCGGGATGTGGTGCAGAAGTTCGGAGAACGTTTAGGGTTTTCTCCGACTCCCACGGAATTAGAAAGTTTAGCCAATTCAATTCAAGATTGGCAACCCTTTCCTGATACGATAGCAGCCCTAAAAGCCTTAAAACAAAAATATAAATTAGTGATTATTTCTAATATTGATGATAATTTATTTGCCCAAACTAACCAACATCTACAAATAGAATTTGATCATATTATTACAGCACAACAAGCTCAATCCTATAAACCTTCTGCCCATAATTTTCAATTTGCCTTAAATAAAACGGGGCTTTCTTCTGATAAGTTGCTGCACGTTGCTCAAAGTATTTTCCATGATATTGCCACAGCAAATAGTTTAGGATTAACAACAGTTTGGGTTAATCGTCGTCAGGGACAACCCGGAGGAGGAGCAACGAAAGCTGCGATCGCTCAACCAGATTTAGAAGTACCTGATTTAAAAAGTTTAGTTGACTTGATTTTTGAGGTTTAGAAAAGCACAATTAAATATTATTTATTTACCCTGAAAATACCGACTAATTAGATCCCGATTTTGTAAAGCTGGTAAATAGTTCGGATCAATTTTTAACGCTTCTTCAAAGGCATTTAAGGCTTCTGAATAGCGCTTTAAATAGAAGAATGCCATGCCCTGAGCCACCCAAATATTAACCGCTTTTGGATCAAGTTTCAGAGCTTGCTGATAAGACTTAACTGCTTCTTCATAATCTTTTACACCCGTGAAAAATAACCCTCGATTAAACCAAGCGGATACTGAATTAGGATCAATCCCAATAGCACTATTCGCTGCCGCAATTGCCTCTGGATATTGCCCTAAATCCCATAAAATTGCACTGGAATTAGTCCAAACTGACCCCAGAGTTTCTATTGGTATAAAAGTGATATCACTAGCGATCGCACGCTGATAAGCTCTGAGAGCCTCTTGATTTTCCTGCATCGCCCGCAGAATACTCCCCCGATTAAACCACCCTTGAAAGTAGTTAGGATCGGCTGCTAAAGCCTTTTCCGATGCGTTGAGAGCTTCCTGATATTTTTGGGCTTGCCATAAAATCACGCTTTTTGTATTCCAAGCGATCGCTGAGTCTGGTTTCAAACTCAAGGCCTGATCAATCGCCAAAATTCCCTCCTCATAGCGTTTTAGACCTGCTAAAGCCTGTGCTTTCTGGATGAAAGTATCAGCAGGCTCACTTTCTAGCCAATTACTATCTTGTTGTAATCCACTTTCACAGGCTGTTAGTGCTTCTTGATAATTCCCTAATTTATTCAGAGTTGCACACAAATTCACCAAAGCTAAGGCATTATTAGGATAAATTTTAATAGCTGTTTCTAAAGCCTTTCGCGCTTGATCATATTCGTTTAATTCTCCTAAATTTATCCCTTGATATGTCCAAGCCACAGCAAATTCAGGAGCGATCATTGTTGCTTGTTTGTATGAAGTTTTGGCTGATTCTAACCGAGAGATTCTAGTAGTTTTAATACAATTATTTTTGACTACAATATCTTTTTCTAAATCAGTTTTTACCGCTTCACAACTGGTTAAAACTTGCTGATATTTTGCTAAACCACTAAAGGCTAACCCTCGCCAAAACCAGGCTTGAGCCGGAGAACTTTCTCCCCAATTTTGATTAACTTTTAAAGCGTTATCACAACTACCAATAGCTTGTTCATTCTTCTCCATTTCTAACAAAACTCGACAGCTACTAACTAAAACTATAGAATTCTGAGGCTCGAGTTTTAAAGATTGATCAAAGGATGCTAAAGCTTCAGAATATTGGGTTTTCTGTTCTTGAGCTAAACCTCGACTTAACCAAGTAAGACTCGGAGAAAATTCCTCCCAATTTTGATTAATTTCTAAAGCACTATCACAAGCGGAAATAGCCTGATCTTGTTGACCTAATGCTAAAAGGGAGCGACACTTTAAAGTTAAAGCTAGAGAGTTTTTAGGTTGAATTTCCAGAGCTTGTAAACTCGATACTAAAGCTTGATCATATTGTCCTAATTTTAATAATAGATCGCTGCGAAATCCCCATAAATCTGCTCTCTTTTTTTTACTCAAATTAATAGCTTGATTACAGGCTGATAACGCTTCTTCAAGCTGGGGTTGTTTCCGCAGGACATTACATAAAGAAAAATAGTAGTTAAAATCTCCATTAATGGGAGTAGGGGGAGTAGGAATTGCGGTTGGTTGTTGGGGTATATTAATATTAAAAGGTAGGGAAAATTGAGCAATAATTATCGATCCCCAAAAATTAAAACTTAGATTAATAGGAGGAAAACGCACTTTTTGAATTTTATTTATTTTGATCATAGTTTTAACATCAGGCGGTTTGTAATCAGAGTGAAAATTATTCTATTAATTATTTAATCAAATTGAGGAGGAATTTCAATCGGTGAAGCTGAGAAAGAAGGGGTTGGAGTTGGAGTTGGAGAAGAAGTTGGAGATGGGGTTGGAGTTGGAATTGGGGTCGGTGCTGTTGGTAATAAAGGAAAATTAGGTGGAGTTGTTGACAATTTAGGGACAGTTTGATTAGGTCGATTTGGAGAAAGGTTGGGGTTATTTGGGGTTAATTTAGGGGTTCTGGAATCCTTGAGAGAAGTATCCTGCTGTTTATCGACCGGGGGTATTTTCGGTTCAGAAATAGGAACAACAATTTTTTCAAAGGTGACAGTTCGATTCAATTGTTCCCCTGATTCTCCTTTAACCGCAAGTGTAATTGTTTCTATACCCGGTTGTTGAGTAATTGGATAAATGATCGAACCTTCAAGACCCACTGTTCCGGGTGCGGGGAGTAATTCAACAATTGTATTTTTACCCCCTTCTACCTTCCAACTAATCCGAATAGTTTTAGCAGTTTTTTCAGGATTAATCGGTAAAATATATTTAGGTAAAGCGTCCTGATCATTCACTAAAAAAGAGACAATTTTAGTCGGGTAAATATAAGGAATAATCTTAATTATATCACTTTTCTGGCTAATAGCAGTTTCCTCTGGTGTCTCCTTAGAGACCGCCGACAATTCAAAAATATAGTTTCCGGCTTTTCGGGCATTTGTAGGGACTCTTTGACAAATTAATTCCGATTCTAATAAGCAAAATCCACTTAACTCCGAGGGGATACCGTCACTAAAATCGTAGGTTTTTAAGGGAATTATAACTGTGTCATCTGTGGAACGAGCCATTAACTTTAATGCTTGCAATTGTTCTGGATTTTTAATTTTCCAATTCAAGGCAATTTCATTATTAAATGTTAAGACAGATTGGTTAGGGGCTGGTTCTTGATAGGCTGTTTGTGTTGCCATAAAATCCAAGATTTTAGGCTGGGGTAAAGCACTAATACGAATCGTGTTTGTTTTTTTAGAATCAGCTAACTGATAGCCTTTTTTAGCAAATATATCCATTTGAAAAATATAAGTTCCCGCTTGTTGGGCATCGGTACGGATATTTTGACAATTTAAAACCGATTCTAAGGTGCAAAATTCCTTCAATTCCGGCGGAATCCCCTTGCTAAAATCATACAATATATCTTCACTAGAAACAATACCACTATCGGCAGCAATCCCAATAATTTTAATCGTTTTTAACTGTTGAGGGTGAAGAATTTGCCAATTTAGGTGAATCGCATCTTCTGCGGCTTGTTCATAAGTCGGAAAAACCGAAGTAAATTCTAAAATTTTCGGGGGTGTTGGTGGTCGGAAAAATACCCACCAAATCGCAAAAATTAGGGATGCGATCGCCCCCAAAATCATAAAAATTAATAAAATAAATTGCCAAAGGGGTCGTGCTTCCCAAATTAAAGTTCCTGGCAACCGTTCGGGAACAGGTAGTTGATAACTATCCTCAATTTCTATATAAAATTCAATAGGTAATCCCTTGCCAAACCAAGGACGTCGCCACCATTTATTCGGTTTAACTTTTAGGTCAATTTGAGTTTTTAATTGCGCCCCTAATTTCACCTGTTCAGGGTCAAAAATATAAGTACAAATTGGTTTACCTGCGTCTTCTTCGGCCGTAAAACTAACATTGCGGAGGGTGTTTCCCCCATTCCCCAATAACAGCCGAAACCATCCCGTTTCTTTACTAACTTTCCCAATTTTCGTTTGCAATTCTGGGATTAATCTATAGGTGGGAAGTACCCGCAAATACAAGACATCAATTAGTACCAAATCGAGGTTATTCAAGGAAGTTAAACGTAGGGTTGGGGAGTAATTTCCGGCTTTGACGTTTAGAGGAAATTGTAAGCGGAAAATAATCTCACTTTTCGCCCCCGGATTCAATGCTAAACTTTGCCGTTCTCCGACTAATCCTAATTCAACTAATCCCTCTGGATAAATCACAGTAAACCAATCATTGGGCAGATCAGAACAACTTAAACGAAAGCGATCAACCCGTGAAGAACGGTTATTAACTATAATTTTACAATCTAAAGGTTTGCCCGGTTCAATAATAGTTGGTTTTTGATAAGTTGTAATTGGTAAAATTTGAAATGTCGGGTCATTAATCTGGGTCGCGGATTGTACTGATGGTAAAATTTGCAGTCGCGCTTGATGACGAATCGGCGTGTCTTCTGGATAGTGTTTGGGCGCATCAATAACTAATAAATAACTATGATTTTCGGGGGTAGCATTAATAGGAATTGCGAAGTAAAAAACTACCTCTGCACTACAATTGTTAGCCAAGGCTAAACTTTCCGAAGCCGAGCTACACCACTGACGTAACAAGCCAGAAGTTTCATCAATATAAATATTAATAACAGCACCTTTATTGCCTTGATTGGTTACTGTAACCCGCAGTTCAAAAATCTCTCCAGCACAGGCAGAACTGTCTTCGGAAGGGTTAATAATCAAGGCGATGGGTTTAGCAATTCCCGCATTTTCTGAATATTCAATATCATTCAGAGCTTGACCGTTAGTTTGTGGAGTTTGATGCACCATAATTTTAAATCCTCAAAAATAGTTAAATTAATTATTTAAGTCTCTACTCTATCTCAAGATTATTGCGAAAATCACAACCTAAATTAAATATTCTTTTTGTTTGGGCTATTCTGACTTGATTATCATCACCTCCACTAGCAATTAAGATATTTTTATCGACAATTTTAACATCAACACTATTAATTTTTTTCTGAAGATAGGAATGGCTAACTTCTTGTTTAATTCCCAGATTGTTTTCTATAGATGAACCATCAGGCATTGTTAAAGGTCGTTTTCCTTCGGAGGTTAAAGCCCAAAGCATAACTTTACCATCGTCCCCACCACTGGCTAAATAGCAGCCATTATCACTAAATGAAACTGAACGAACCGCTTCCCCCATTTTACTTCCTTGCCAACGATCAATCACTTCACATTCTCCTGAACTATCTAAACAGTTTTTCATATTCCAGATTGTAATATTTCCTTGATTATCCCCGGTTGCTAAAATATCGGGAGCAATTTCTGCAACATCAACACTTAAAATATAATCATCTTGTCCTCCGGTTGGATAAGGAACTTTAAAGGTTTTATTCTGGTCAAGATTCAAAATTAAAAACTGATTATACCGACCGACAACTGCTAGGTGAAGATTGCCTTTCCCGACAAAACTCATGTCATAAACGGCAAAATCAAATTGTTTTTTCTTTAATAGGCGATCGCTACCTTTGGCAATTTGATCTCGCTGAAGACTGGCATCCCACTGTAAAACTAAACCACTACCATGACCACTAAATAATGTTTGAGAATCTTGAGAAAATTCTAAGGCAAAAACGCGATCATCTTTATTAATTGAAAAAGTATCAATTAACCCGGTTTCTTCCGTTAATCCCCACAATTGAATTTCCCCATTTTCCAATCCGGCGGCGATCATATTATTATCAACGGGTCGGTAACGTAACACTCGCACAGCCTTTTTAGTATTGCCAATTTTACCGATAAATTGATTGTGTAAATCATTAAAAAAGTTAGTAACTTTCCATTCAGCTATTGTCTGATCATTAGAACCACTCATGATCGTACTGGCTAACCCATCAAATTGAACAGAATTAACTGGTTTTTTATGTCCTAAAGAGGGATGATAAGGATTCAGTGCCGAAAACCACCACAGTAACCCCAGTAATACAACACTGCCCGTTAATATTAACCCCAGGGGAATAAAGGGTAAAACCTTTAATTTCAAGATTTGATTGGGGGGAGAAGTGCTAGACAAACGGCTATCAGACACAGAAGAAAGATGTTGTGTTTGTATTGTTGTTACTTCTATTAAAAATTTCCTGATCCGACCTAACCAATGTCGTTTAATTTTTGTGATTAATAAGATTTGATTTGTTTCGCCAATATCGAGATCAATAGTAGGATCAAAATCATTGATCTCTACATCATTATTTAATGGTTCTATAGATTTTTTTTTGTCTTGTATTAATAGAGATAAATCGGATTTTAATTCATATTTTATTTTGTCTGAACAATTAATTTGGAGTTGAAATATCTGCGAAACATTACTGCAATTTTTTATTTCTATATGAAAAATAACCGGGTCAGAACGCCAAAAAAATCTCCTTCTACTGGGGATACGACGTTCCTGGGGAAAACACCTAAACTCTACAATTCCTTGGGGTAAAATTAATAAATTCCCGGTAATTTGCCTTGATAAACCATTGGTAATTATTGCTGTAATAGTGAAGGGCTGAACTTGGCTTTTAGTTTGGATAATATCGGGAATTTGGCACCAGAAAACGGCATCAACTCGAAAACGAGATGGAATTTGGATAAGCTGTTGTTCTTCTATTAACCAGGTGGGATTAATTCCTGTTAATTTTAATACCGCATTCGCAGGTTGAGAACTGGGATTATAAACCTGAACCGGGATTTTAATTTGCTGTAGGGGGTAAGCTTGAAATTCCTGAACAGGAAGGGTTAATTTTAAGCCAACTCCCCCGCTTCCTTCGAGTATATTTAACCGCAATAATTGACGGGTTTCTTCCTGAAGTTCAATGGAAAAAACTCTCACGGTTAGATTCATCTGACCGACAAAACCAGGTAAAGGACTATCAATAATTTTAACCAGAAATTGTGTAGAATCTCCTGGGGGTTTTTTCGTACAAATTTCGGGGGAGAGAATATACCAATTTGGGGCTAAATTTTCATCCGTACCCGCCGCTAATACTTCTACCTGAAAGCTGGCAAAACGATCACTATAGTTAATCGCATTGATTTCAAAAGATACGGCTGATTCACCCGGTTTGAATGTCAGTTCAGTTGTAGAAATATCAGTGGTAATTAGATTGGTTTTCATGTTTCATTCCTTGAGTTTTATTGATTAAAAGTATTTAATTTATAATTAATTATCTTTGATTTTTATCATTTTCTCCTATTTTTGTCCTGAGTTGTTGTGATTCTCTCAATAATATTTCTAAGTTTTTGACTTGCTTTTGGGAATTATTTCCACTCTTGGTTTTTTGCTTTTGCAGATCTTGATTTTGAAGTTGATCAATCATTTGTTTCCAATTTTGTTCGCGACTGTAAATGACATTTGCCATAGCTAACATTACTTTTCCTAACTGTCCAAATTCATCGCGACGACGACTCACCTCCTCTAATATACTTTGATCAAAGTTTTGTGACTCAATAGTATGGGCTGCTTGTTGTAACTGTTCAATAGGTTTAATAATCCAACGCACCATTAACAGAGCTAAAATCACGCCAATACCCGCTACCAAAACGCCAATAATTATGGTTAAAGTTGTATAAGTATAGATATATTGAAGAAAATCAGAATAGGGAATCACAACCACCATTAACCAATCACAACCAATTTCTTTTCCTTCTTGATTCTGTTGTAAAGGGGTGACTTGGACAAGTTGTGAATTTCCTTTGAATCGAAAGGTAAATTGTTGTTTCTCTTTAATTTGATCTAAACCATTAAATTTTTCAATTAAGTATTGATTTATTCCTTGAATAATCGGATCTTGACTTTCACTCATATTCAGTCGTTTATTTTGATTATTCACTACTTTAAAAGGTTGCTCTAAAGTTGAGATTGCAATTACATCTCCCGTCCGTTCTATAACTAAAGCTTTTCCATTCTGACTAATTTCTAAATTTCGTAAAAATTTGCTAATTTGTACCAGACTAATATCAGTGGAAATCACTCCTTCAAAACTCCCAGATTCCCGATCGTAAATCGGAATAGAAAAATCCATCCCTAGCGTATTGATACTGGCTAGTTGATAAACCGGACTCCAGCTTGGTCTTCCTATACTTTTAGAAAATTCATACCAGAGACGAGCACGAGGATCATACTCCACACTTTTGATCAATCTGATGCGATTTCCTTTGGAGTCAACTTCATACAAGTTCCGATTTCCGTTCGTTGATTCATCTCTAAATTTTTCTATAAATTCATTTTCTGTTTTCTCATAATGTACATAGTTTCCTTTTTCCGTTCCTATATAAATGGAAGTTAATGCGTTTGTTTTTTGTAGTTGTTGCCAAAAATATCGCTTGACTTCTTGTAAGTTATTAATATCAACATTCCCACTTTGGATGGCTGCGAAGTATGCGGGTAATAATACTTTTGGCTTTCCTAAATAATTACGAAGATTGAGTTCAATCATCTGAGTTGATTTTTCACTAATTTTTAACATCAGTTTTTCAATCTCTTGTTTTCCCGCTTGAAAGTTAAACCAGCTAATCACTGTGACAGAAACCAATAAAGGTGTAACAATAATCAGGGGCAAGGTACGGCGAATGGATAAAGAACCCACGGATTTATCAAAAATTTTCTGGAAAAAAGAGAAGGTTTTGTTAGCCATAGTAAGTTTAATTTTATAGTGGGAATAAAGATTAACAACCTCAATCAATTAATTGTTCATAAACCTAAAGTAGAAGTTGAGTTAATTGTCGCCTTTTTACGGCAAAATATAGAAAATTAATCCCCATTTCTTGAGCAGATCTAATCGTTTCTCTTGGAAAACTAAACCCTTCATTTATTCCCCAAGCCATTGACAAATCTCCTAAAACTAATATAATATTATCCCAGTTAAATAAGCTAATTTCTTGTTCTTTAATTATCGGAAACTGACTAAACAGAAAAGGCTGATTTCGTAGGGGATGTTGACGAGCAATTACTCCTGAATCGTTTGCTGTAACTTCGCCTATTTTTTGAGCTAAATTTCTGACGGTGGCAATCACATCAGCTAACTGTTTATCTAAAATCTTTGTTGTCGTCTCTAGTTCGCTTTCTAACTGTTGTATCAATGGATCAAATTCTCCATCTTCTTTAAGATCATTTAGGGTTTCTTTCAGTTTTTGTTGAATTTTAATTAACTGCACAATTTCGTTTTCCAGAGTTGTTAATTCTATAAAAATTATCCCTCCAGTTTCCCTATATTCTCTGAGAATTTCAGTTTCTGATTCTGTTAATATAGCAATTTTTTGATAACTGAGGTAGAGTAAATCATAGTTTAAAGATTCGTTATTTTCTTCTGTCTGTAATTTAATTTTGCCAATTTCTGACCGACCTCCAAGGGCGGGATAAAGTGCAGGTAAAGATTGAATTAGTCCAGATAAAGATGATAAAATCATCTGATCAATGGGTGAATCGTTGGCAATTAAACCGACGCTCACCACCCCTTGATGACGTGCCATTACTTGTTGCCGATAGCGCAAATCAATATGATTTCCGGCGGGGAAGAAAACATTAGTTGGGGAGGTAATTTGAACGTTTCCTGCTAATAAGATAATCCGGCAGAGTTCTACCTCTAGTTGTTCAGGTTTATTAATTTTTTCATCAATTCTAAACATTTCCTCGATCAAATATTTTGATTCGGGTCGATATAGTGTTTCTGGATTAACGTATCTGATAGTAATATAAATTAATAGAGGGTTTTCCCCAGCTTCAGAGGCAATATGAAATTCCATCGGTTCGGGAACAATTATCGGATTCCCGATTAAATCAATCGCAATTCCACGGTCAATTTTAATCCAGCGATTATCCCGATATTTAGCGACAATATGATCCGGTGCAGGAATAGCAGAAACCCCTAATCCACAGACGATTCCTGGTTGATTCAGGGATTGATAATGGAGATTTTGACGATTCTGGTGATAGGCGTGGGCAGATTGCCAACGTTCAGCATTTAAGAGCAGTCCATCCTCGACGGATAGACGTTTTAGGGGGGATGGTTCGGGGTAATCAAATAAGGAAAACATAATAGGTAATGGGTAATAGGTAATAGGTAATGGGTAATAGGTAATAGGTTTTTCAGGTAATGGGTAATGGGTAGAGTTTATTATTTTTCTGAATACGCCTTTAATTATAAGCAATTTAAGGCGTATTCACAATAAGAAATGAATCTAAAAACCCATTACCCATTACCCATTACCCATTAGCTGGTTTCTATAATTAACTCGTAACTACAAAATGCCGGTTTTTCCTGTTCAATAATAGTTCGCACTAAGGCTTCTTCAATGGGGCGATCGGGTTCTGGACGCAGGCGAACTGTAAAATGAAAGGGTCGCACTCCTCCCAAAATAGCGTCGTAACCTAAGCGAGTTTTGTCCAAGACGAAGCCGGAATTAAAAAACTCATAAATTCCAATATGTTTTTCATCTTCATTCATAATATGATCATCTAAAGGTAAACGAGTTGCTAAGTAAAGATATAGGCGCAGACCCCGACGAGTTCCTCGCCATCTATAAATTTCAATCGCATTTCGGATTAAGTTTCTTTGCTGTTCTAAGGTTAAATAAGGTTGATTTTTCCAGCCTACCCAGTGAGCTAGAAACTCTAACATTCCGATCGGGGCTGTTAGGGGATCTAAATAAGCCCAAAGGTTAGAAAGAATTTGGACATCCGGTTCTAAAGTCGCTTCAAAAATTTGCAGAAAACGTCCAACAAAATCAATTTCTCGATAAAAATTAGGTAGAAATTGTTGATAACGGCTAATAGGGCGAACATAAAGGTTAAAAGTTGCTATTTCTAGCAATTGTGATCCTGTTCCCGGGGCTGCTCCATAAACAGCTAAACGGCTTTGATAATCTAATTTCAGAACTTGACCCACACCAAGGGCAAAGGGATTTTCAAAGAAATCCGCCGGGGTTTGAAAGCGGATAATCGCTTTGATTGTTTCGGCAGGTGTTAGTAAAAACGCGGGATTTTCTTCCTCTAGTTCTGTGATGATAGTATACCAATTCTGGGGAAAATCTCCTGTAATTTCTAGGGTTAATTCTAAAGTATAACTTCCTAAATTTTCTAAATTAACCACCAATTCACTGGCTTCTCCTGGGACAAGTAAAAGACTCGGATTTTCCAGATTAATATTTTCCGATGCCTGAATCGGAAGCGTGTTTAAATTTGCTTCCGGTGATCGCATAGGAATTAATTTTAAAATCAGGAGTTCACGAGCCATAAATCAGTTATCAGTTATCAGTCATCAGTTATCAGTGTAAGAGGTATCAGTGATCAGTTGAGGAGTTAATAAATTAACTGTAAACTTAATAACTGTAAACTGTTAACTGATAAATGAAATAACGTGCTGCGATCGCAGGGTCGAATCAGCCCAGGAACAGATCAATCCCTTGGAGCCAGGATTAACAGTGGGGGATGGGGGCAGACGCATCCAAGATTGTCCTTGACGCTGAAGTTCAAACAGTTGCAGTGTCCCAATATAACGAATCGCATCAAACTGCTGGATCACAGTGATCGCATCGCTGAGATAGACAGGTTGACCCAGGGGCCAGCCCTTTTGATCCATGCCTCCGGTAATGGGATTAAAAAAGCTGTAAAGGGCGACTAGCATTTGTTGGCGGAGGGTTTGCTGGGCAACGGGGTGATTGTATTCGGGTTTGAGGGCAACTTCCGCCTGAATTGCCACCCCCGTATAGTCACCGGAGACACATAACACCTGTACCCCTAAAAGCCGCCGTTCGTCTAGGTAGGCGATCACTTTTTGCTCCAGATCATCGGTGAGGGTGAACTGGTCGGGGTGAATGCCCTCACTGCGGATGATGTCATCCTCCCCCAAGCCCCCCGTGAACGGGGAGTTTAGGGGTGTCACCTGTGGAACAATTAAAACCCGTACTGTCCCTCCTTTGCCACTGGTAACAGGTAAACAGTGGGCGCGAGCCACGGCCCCAGCCCCGCCCCTAATCGCCAACTCCTCAAAATCTTCAGGGGTGACGGCCCGATCGCGGGTACGAAGCATTTGAGGCACACGGATCGCCGCCTGTTCTAAGGTTTCAGCCTCGGCTCCATTTCTGGCTGGTTGATGGTTAATCACACTGGCAACATAAGGAACGGCCGTTTTCAAAATTTCCAACGTCCCCACCTGAACGTTTCCCCCCGAACCTCCTCCCGTGCGGTAACGAGACATCTGCAACGTCGCTCCTTTTGGGGGAATGCTGCCATATTGGTTTTGTAAGTCGGAACTTGAAAGTAGCATTTGCCTTCCGGTGTTGGTTTGGATATTTGCCCTTAACTCCATTGTTTCCTTGAGTTGGCTGGCTTCCCTGACTAATGGGCCCAATTGTAGGACACCTGTTAGGGAGTCGATAATATAGTGTTGATCGTTTACTCCCGACTCTGAAAAATCCTTCACCTCTTGCCAACGTTGGGGAATGGCACCTGGGGGAGTAACAACCAGATACTCGTCCTCTCGCCTTTCGAGTACGGGTGCTCCCTGAAGTTGAAAAAACTGCCCAGGGTCGCCGTTGCTTTCCCCTAAGATTTCATCTTCAATAATTTCACATTGGGTGGCTTTCACGGTTCCGCCAATGGCTGTGGCCGTAATCCCAATCATCCGAGGTGAGCGACTGTAGGCGGGTTGTCTGGGATCGGGTTCGGTACAAACACACCGCAACCACCGACCTCGATAGGCGGTGAAGTGCGCCGGGGGAAAATTAATCGGTAGGTGTAAGGTCACGTCAGCACCTTGTAAGGGATTGCCGCCCTTTTGGGCTAGGTTACTGAAGCTAAAACCTTGGGTTTCGTCATCGGATTCTTGTAGGAGGACGGGTTGCCATTCACTTCCATTCCAGGCTTCCCAAGTACGGGGGGGAGCGTTGGGGTTAATTCCGGTGGGAGTGGCTTCTTGACCTTTAATCCTAATGGTGAGAACGTTACCATCCAGGGGTTCATCGGGGTCAAAGACCAGATAGAAGCAATTACCAGGTTGGGGACTATCGCTAAACAGGGAAAGCTCTGGGCCTGACCAGTTACCCGGCAATGCGGCACTCCAGAAGTTGGTAAAGCGATCGCGCAAAACCTGCGGGTTCGAGGGTGCTGTATCTCCGGTGAGAAAGTGTTGGATGGTGGGTTGACCAATAATTAGGGGTTGGTCGGTTGTAAACACAATGGCGGACTGGGTGGCCGTGCGTCCTGTGGCGACTTCGGTTCCGGTTGTGATGGTATAAGCATCTGGTAGATCGCCGACTAAATAAAATGTGATTTCTGTTGTTGCTGGTTTGGGCGGTTGTAAACGAATACCGAGCAATTCTAAGAAGGTAATATAATTACGTCGGGGGACTTGATTAAACCGAGCTAACATTTGGTCGGTTAACCAAGCAAATAGTTCAACTAAGGTAATACCTGGATCACTGGGATTATAGTTTGTCCACTCTGGACAATAGCGGGGAATCCTCAGAATACATTCTTTTACCAGGTCTTCATAGTCCCGATCATCTAAGTTAGGTTTGGGTAGTTTAGGTAAAAAGTCAAAAACCATAAAAATCAGTCATCAGTAATCAGTAATTCGTAATTCGTAATTCGTAATTCGTAATTAGCTTTCAACTTGCAAATAAAAGGGAAAAACAATACTGCGTCCTTCGTAAGTTTTTTGCAGACGGTAAATAATATTAATATCCACTCTGCCTTGATAGGAGTGAGGCTGGGTTAGGACTTCATCAACAATAATTCGGGGTTCCCAAAGTTCTAATGCTTCTTGGACATAAATTCTCATTAACATCAGGGTTTGTTGGTTAATGGGGGCGAAATTCAACTCGGACAAACGACAGCCAAAATTAGGCCGATAAACCCTTTCTCCCCATTGGGTCAGCAGGATAATATAAATTGATTCTCTGATATTCTGTTCCTCTGCACTCAAGTCGAGGTTACCCTGAAGGTTGATTTGCACGGGAAATCTTAAACCTTGACCCAAGTAAGGACGGCTTAATTGTCGATTCGCTAAATTAACCATTACCTATTACCCATTCCCCATTACCTATTACCCATTATTTGTATCCAGATGGATGCCCTTAATTTAGCTTATTGATTCGACCGGGTGTATTCTCCAAAGGTCTAATCACACCTAAGATATTTTTTATGGGAAGTTCCCAGCCGTTGAAACGGCGGGCTATACAAACTAAGTCCACCTGCGTGGACTAAGAGAAAATTCAGGTCTTAAACCCACGAAGGTGGGTTTTGTCTGTGTAGCCACGATTTCTAATTGCTTGGTTCTTTGATTTTTTCTTAAACCCACGAAGGTGGGTTTTGTCTGTGTAGCCACGATTTCTAATTGCTGGGTTCTTTGATTTTTTCTCGCAGGTCGCTTAAGGTTTGAGCTTGCTGAATATCAGTGGTGATATTTTGTTGAACCTGCTCCTTAAGTTGAGCCATTTCTTGAGCACGAGAGAGATCACTGTTAGTATTTTGCTGAATTTGCTGTTGCAAATTAGTTAAGGTTTCTCCAACATTAATACTATTAACCGTTGTACCCATTAGGAATTGTGTCGCTAAAACATTGCCCGATACTAATACCTGTCCCGTTCCCGGTTGTAGCTGAATATTTCCCTTTGACTCAATAGTAATACCCCCCTGATCATCTAAACGAATTGACTGTCCCGCCTTAGTCCTCACCTCAATTGACCCATTACTATCATTGAGGCGAATTTGATGGCCCTGACTGGTTTGAATATAAATACCCGCCGCCGTCCCATCTTTATCTTCTTCCACAAATTGTAAAGTGTGCTGGGTACGAGTTTTAAATGTTCTTAAGCGGACTTTCCCCTTGTCAACCGAGTCTTCAATATTGGCGGGGGGCTGATCTTTGCCATTCCAAACCCCACCAATAATATAGGGGCGATGAATGTCTCCATGTTCAAAGGCAACCAACACCTCATCATTAATTTCCGGTAAACAGTCGAACCCACGATCTGGGCCAGCCCCCACCCCCACAACCCTCGCCCAGTAACTCGCATGGGCGGTACTATCTTGTTCCGGGGTCAGGGTCGGAAATTTCACCCGCACCCGTCCCCAACCCTTGGGATCTTTGTTATCTGTGACAATACCCACCAGATGGGTCTGTCCAGGTCTGAGGCGTGTACTTGGGGAAAGGGTTTGCAGCAAGTTGTCTCCCCGGAGTCCCCGCACACTAAATTCCGTTGTGTAAATTCCCTCATAAAATAGATGGCGACTTTCTGTAACGTAATAACTGCCACTATAACGACCCATTCTATCTAGTTCTACAACTTTCCCCGGTCGGATGCGGGGGTTGCCCTGTCCCCGGGTATCGGCATAGATAAAGTCCCCTTCTAACTCATTAAAAAGTGCCTGTGCCATCACTTCTGCTTCTTTAATGGTAGCAGTGGGTTGATCCACAACTAATAGCTTAGGTTCAGAAGGGTTCAACCCGAACTTTTGGCTATAGTCCCTGCCTTTTCCGTATTCGGTACGAGTCAGAATCTCAGAAGTAGTTAATTGAGTGGTTTCTTTGGGAATACGGGCAACGATGGGCTCCTTTCTTTCATAGTCCCAACTCCGTACTTCCACCGCTTTCACTTGTTCAGCACTGGTTAAACGAACACGAAAACTGGTAAAATCAGCCAGCCAAACTAACTGTAAAATCTCATTAATCTGAGGATTACGAAAATTCAGTTTACCATCTTGGACAAAAAATTCAAACCCAATGCGGGCGGCTCGTTCCCGCAGAAATGCCATATTGGTTTGATTTTCTTGAAACACATATTCATGTTTTTCCCCACTAGAGTCAATTGTATGGGTTTCAATTCCCACTTCTTCGGCGATTTTTTTGACAATATCCGAATCAGTATAATCTTGAAAAGATCGAATATAAAGTCCTCGATGTAAGCGATGGGAAATGTCATAACCCCGAATTACAATAGGAGCTTGAGTTTGTCCTGAGAAATGAGTTTCAATTGCTGTAATTTCCCCATCAATTAAATAGGTTGGCTGATTATTGGGTTGTTCAGAATCAGAATTCGTACTGGGAATAAAACCAATTTTAATAACTTTACCAATTTGGATAATGTCCTGATCATACTTCCAGGTTTTTGTTTCTTGATCAGTGGCAGCATAGGGATTATTAATAACTACGGTAAACATAGCGGGTAAATGCAAACTTTCTTCTACAGAAATTTGCAGAATATCCCGCCTAAAATCATTCATTAAGTCTGGATCAACTCCATCAACTGTAATAATAGGAGTCGAGACATAATCCGTTGCTTGTGAACTCATAAAACAACCCACTAATAATCAGTTATCAGTCATCAGTTATCAGTTATCAGTCTTTCATCCCTATTCCGGTGTTCCGGTGTTCCGGTGTTCCCTAACTAAAAGTGATTATGTCACCACAAATTTTTGGCGCTCGCTGAAGGCTCTACTTGCCACCCCTAAATCAACTTCTTCTAAAGTAATGTTAACCATAGCTCGCACGGGTGTTCCATTGGGTAAAAACATGGTTAATTTATAGTCTAATTGTTTAATCATACAACACATATAATTCTTTTCACCCCAAATAAAATAAAAAACAGGAGGTCGTCTTGTTTCCAATGTCTGACTACCGACCTTTTCTGAACCAAATTCTCTATAACCCAAGACATTTTTTCCCCCGACCGATCCCACAAAGGATTGCATTGCTGTTTCCGATGAACTTAATTTAACCAGCCTTTCTTGGTATCCCCCAGGAGTTGTTGATTTCGCAAAAGGATCTTTAAATTTAGAAAAATCCACTGCATCCAATAGGGGTTTAATACTATCAAAAACACTCGCACCCGTTTCATAGGTATCAAATAAAATCCCAGATAAGGTAAGTTTATAAGCTTCAATAGAGCCAAAGTTAACTTTCGGTAAGCCCCTTTGTGTTCTCGATCCATCCATTGTTTTAATGGTAACAGATCGGCTTAAACTCAAATCAGTTGGATTGAACATAAAGTAAATCGGAGAAGCTGCTTCACCCGTTCTCGGTATTAGAGCAGCTTTGACTAACCGTTGATCCCTTTGTTGCGCTTTGTAACTTTGCTGAGCTAGAGTTTTGTTACTATCTTCTTCTAATATAAACTGCTGATCTCTTTTCAGATCCTTTGCTGCGGCAGCTTCCAAAATTTTTATATCCGCCGCCTCAAGCATAGCATTTTTCAACGCTGTTCCCAGTGTTGAAGCTATCTGTTTTACCCCACCTTTTGCCGATGAACTTGACATATTTTTCTCCTTAATTATAAGTAACTGTGCTGATAGCCTCAAAAAAAATATTAAGAACTTTTTGAGACAAAATTATACTTAAAGTAATCGACGATCATAAGATGAACCCTGTCGCTCCCTTTCTATTTCAAAACGTTGTCGGACAAGACCATAAATTTCTCTAGCTAAAACTTCAACTTGATCTGTTTTAGTTTCCGCCTGTTTTGTTTCCTCCTTTTGTGCTATAATTGCTGATGAAAGCTGATGCTCTTCTAGTCCTAAATTTGAGCGAGTAAGAGTTTCAACAGGTTCAGCTTTACGACTAGCAGTTTTTTGTTCCTGTTGTATTCTAGTTTGGATTGTTTTTTCCATTAGTACCTTTACAGAAGTTGGCTGCTGTTGTGAATCTAAATTGTGAATTCCCGCAACACCACTAGAAATTCCAGGGGGTAACAGCATCCCAGTACGGATATCTGACCCCCGATGCGGGTGTTTACTGTGCTTCGCTTGTCGCCCTTCTTTTTTGAAGAAAGCTTGCACAACAGTTGGCTTACTTGGCGTTGAGTTGCTTTCACCGAGCAATTCTTCAATACTTGACCAAGAATCAGGAACATCTGAGGTTGAAAAATCGCTTTCTTGCTGTTGAATCATTATACCTTGTTTTGATGATTCATTGTTAAAATTCGGCTCAGATTTTGGCTCTATATTAATCGTTGAAGGAGAAGCAAACTGATCCAGATTATCTAAAACATTTTCATGTTCATCTTTTGATAGCATAGGATTAGTTTGAAGAAAGGAAGTTTCTGAGATCAATTTAGATGGTTGAATTAAAGATTTGGAAATACCTAAAGGTTTGCTATGGGTAATATTTTCTAATACTTGAGGAAGTTGAGGAATAGCACCAGGTTGTCTTAACAATTGTGCAACAGTTTGACTTTCCGTTTGTTTTTGGATATCAGAAACCGGGATTTCTGGTGTAACAATACCAGTGGGATTAATTACTGATGCGGAATCCGGTTGTTTCTGGAGAGTTGAAACGGGAATTTCTGGGTTAGGAATATCTGTAGGATTAATTGTTGATACTGATTCAGTTTGAGGAAGGTTATCAATTGTGGAATCCGGTTGTTTTTGAAGAGTTGAAACAGGAATTTCTGGTGTAACAATACCCGTGGGATTAATTACTGATGCGGAATCCGGTTGTTTCTGGAGAGTTGAAACGGGAATTTCTGGGTTAAGAATATCCGTGGGATTAATTACTGATACTGATTCCGATTGTTTCTGGAGAGTTGAAAAGGGAATTTCTGGGTTAGGAATATCTGTAGGATTAATTGTTGATACTGATTCAGTTTGAGGAAGGTTATCAATTGCGGAATCCGATTGTTTTTGGAGAGTTGAAACAGGAATTTCTGGGTTAGGAATATCCGTGGGATTAATTGTTGATGCGGAATCCGATTGTTTTTGGAGAGTTGAAACAGGAATTTCTGGGTTAATAATATCTGTAGGATTAATTGTTGATACTGATTCAGTTTGAGGAAGGTTATCAATTGCGGAATCCGATTGTTTTTGGAGAGTTGAAACAGGAATTTCTGGGTTAGGAATATCCGTGGGATTAATTGTTGATGCGGAATCCGATTGTTTTTGGAGAGTTGAAACAGGAATTTCTGGGTTAATAATATCTGTAGGATTAATTGTTGATACTGATTCAGTTTGAGGAAGGTTATCAATTGTGGAATCCGGTTGTTTTTGGAGAGTTGAAACGGGAATTTCTGGTGTAACAATACCAGTGGGATTAATTACTGATGCGGAATCCGGTTGTTTCTGGAGAGTTGAAACGGGAATTTCTGGGTTAAGAATATCTGTAGGATTAATTGTTGATACTGATTCCGTTTGAGGAAGGTTATCAACGGTGGAATTCGATTGTTTCTGGAGAGTTGAAAAGGGAATTTCTGGGTTAAGAATATCTGTAGGATTAATTGTTGATACTGATTCCGTTTGGGGAAGGTTATCAATTGTGGAATCCGGTTGTTTTTGGAGAGTTGAAACGGGAATTTCTGGGTTAAGAATATCTGTAGGATTAATTGTTGATACTGATTCAGTTTGGGGAAGGTTATCAATTGTGGAATCCGGTTGTTTCTGAAGAGTTGAAACGGGAATTTCTGGGTTAGGAATATCTGTAGGATTAATTGTTGATACTGATTCAGTTTGAGGAAGGTTATCAACGGTGGAATCCGATTGTTTTTGGAGAGTTGAAAAGGGAATTTCTGGGTTAAGAATATCTGTAGGATTAATTGTTGATACTGATTCCGTTTGGGGAATATTATCAATTGTGGAATCCGGTTGTTTTTGGAGAGTTGAAACGGGAATTTCTGGGTTAATAATATCTGTAGGATTAATTGTTGATACTGATTCCGTTTGGGGAAGGTTATCAATTGTGGAATCCGGTTGTTTTTGGAGAGTTGAAACGGGAATTTCTGGGTTAAGAATATCTGTAGGATTAATTGTTGATACTGATTCCGTTTGGGGAAGGTTATCAATTGTGGAATCCGGTTGTTTTTGGAGAGTTGAAACGGGAATTTCTGGGTTAAGAATATCTGTAGGATTAATTGTTGATACTGATTCCGTTTGGGGAATATTATCAATTGTGGAATCCGGTTGTTTCTGAAGAGTTGAAACGGGAATTTCTGGGTTAATAATATCTGTAGGATTAATTGTTGATACTGATTCAGTTTGGGGAATGTTATCAACGGTGGAATCCGGTTGTTTCTGGAGAGTTGAAACAGGAATTTCTGGGTTAAGAATATCCGTGGGATTAATTACTGATACTGATTCCGATTGTTTTTGGAGAGTTGAAACAGGAATTTCTGGGTTAATAATATCTGTAGGATTAATTGTTGATACTGATTCAGTTTGAGGAAGGTTATCAATTGTGGAATCCGGTTGTTTTTGGAGAGTTGAAACAGGAATTTCTGGGTTAGGAATACCCGTGGGATTAATTGTTGATGCGGAATCCGGTTGTTTCTGAAGAGTTGAAACAGGAATTTCTGGGTTAAGAATATCTGTAGGATTAATTGTTGATACTGATTCCTTTTGGGGAATATTATCAATTGTGGAATCCGGTTGTTTTTGGAGAGTTGAAACGGGGATTTCTGGGTTAAGAATATCCGTGGGATTAATTACTGATACTGATTCCGATTGTTTTTGGAGAGTTGAAACAGGAATTTCTGGGTTAATAATATCTGTAGGATTAATTGTTGATACTGATTCAGTTTGAGGAAGGTTATCAATTGTGGAATCCGGTTGTTTTTGAAGAGTTGAAACAGGAATTTCTGGTGTAACAATATCTGTAGGATTAATTACTGATACTGATTCAGTTTGGGGAAGGTTATCAATTGTGGAATCCGGTTGTTTTTGAAGAGTTGAAACAGGAATTTCTGGTGTAACAATATCTGTAGGATTAATTACTGATACTGATTCAGTTTGGGGAAGGTTATCAATTGTGGAATCCGGTTGTTTTTGAAGAGTTGAAACGGGAATTTCTGGTGTAACAATACCAGTGGGATTAATTACTGATGCGGAATCCGGTTGTTTCTGGAGAGTTGAAACGGGAATTTCTGGGTTAAGAATATCCGTGGGATTAATTGTTGATGCGGAATCCGGTTGTTTCTGAAGAGTTGAAACGGGAATTTCTGGGTTAAGAATATCTGTGGGATTAATTGTTGATACTGATTCAGTTTGAGGAAGGTTATCAATTGTGGAATCCGGTTGTTTCTGAAGAGTTGAAACGGGAATTTCTGGGTTAGGAATACCCGTGGGATTAATTGTTGATGCGGAATCCGGTTGTTTCTGGAGAGTTGAAACGGGAATTTCTGGGTTAATAATATCTGTAGGATTAATTGTTGATACTGATTCAGTTTGGGGAAGGTTATCAACGGTGGAATCCGGTTGTTTTTGGAGAGTTGAAACGGGAATTTCTGGGTTAGGAATATCCGTGGGATTAATTGTTGATGCGGAATCCGATTGTTTTTGGAGAGTTGAAACGGGAATTTCTGGGTTAAGAATATCTGTAGGATTAATTGTTGATACTGATTCCGTTTGGGGAATATTATCAATTGTGGAATCCGGTTGTTTCTGAAGAGTTGAAACGGGAATTTCTGGGTTAAGAATATCCGTGGGATTAATTACTGATACTGATTCCGGTTGTTTTTGGAGAGTTGAAACGGGAATTTCTGGGTTAAGAATATCTGTAGGATTAATTGTTGATACTGATTCAGTTTGAGGAAGGTTATCAATTGTGGAATCCGGTTGTTTTTGGAGAGTTGAAACGGGAATTTCTGGGTTAAGAATATCCGTGGGATTAATTACTGATACTGATTCCGGTTGTTTCTGGAGAGTTGAAACAGGAATTTCTGGGTTAAGAATATCCGTGGGATTAATTACTGATACTGATTCCGATTGTTTCTGGAGATTTGAAAAGGGAATTTCTGGGTTAAGAATATCTGTAGGATTAATTGTTGATACTGATTCCGTTTGAGAAATGTTATCAATTGTGGAATCCGGTTGTTTTTGGAGAGTTGAAACGGGAATTTCTGGGTTAATAATATCTGTAGGATTAATTACTGATACTGATTCAGTTTGGGGAAGGTTATCAATTGCGGAATCCGATTGTTTTTGGAGAGTTGAAACAGGAATTTCTGGGTTAATAATATCTGTAGGATTAATTGCTGATACTGATTCCGTTTGGGGAAGGTTATCAACGGTGGAATCCAGTTGTTTTTGGAGAGTTGAAATGGGAATTTCTGGGTTAGGAATATCTGTGGGATTAATTACTGATACTGATTCCGGTTGTTTTTGGAGAGTTGAAACGGGAATTTCTGGGTTAAGAATATCTGTAGGATTAATTGTTGATACTGATTCAGTTTGAGGAAGGTTATCAATTGTGGAATCCGGTTGTTTTTGGAGAGTTGAAACGGGAATTTCTGGGTTAAGAATATCCGTGGGATTAATTACTGATACTGATTCCGGTTGTTTTTGGAGAGTTGAAACGGGAATTTCTGGGTTAATGGGACTTAAACAAAAATCAAGCCCAAATCAAGCCTAAACTTGCTTTGTAGGCTGCAAATACATCCCTATTATTCTGGAGCCACTCCACAAATCGAAAGGAAATCGCTGTGCGGAAGGCTTCAAGGGCATCAGCAAATGTGTTTAAAGGTTTGTTAGCCCATCGACGTCTTAACCCTCCAGTTAAACTATGCCAGAGAATAAAAGTATAGGCACAAAATACCAAAATCCAATGTCTGATTAGACTTCTTTTATCTCGGACTTGATATTCTTTCAGCCCCAACCAACCCTTAGCTTCCCTGTAAAAAACTTCTATCCAATTTCTTTGTGAATAGGTCGTTACTATCCATTCTCCTGTGGCTTTTGATGCCTCAACATTAGTCATTAAATAATCAATATCACTGGCTTGGTCGAAAGTGGCAGCATTCATGACGATGGCTATTACTTTCTTCCCTGCATACTTTGATAATTCAATTTCTTTTGTTGCTACCCACACAGTTCTGGGTTTTTCTAGTTGGAGTTGAATTTCACTAAAAGCTCCTTGGGGCAACGATTTGGCTAAATTATCTAATCGAGTTTCCTCTGTTTTATCTTCCCCCTTTTTGAGGATTACCTTTCGATTCTTGGCGACTCCCCCTATATATTTTAATCTTTTTTTCTCTAACTCTTGTAAAAAATTTGTGTTATTTCCATACCCGGCATCTGTTAGCACAATTCCCGGTTGATATCCTCTCTCTAAGCTCCTTTCTATTAATTCTAATGCTATTTCCGGTTTCTTTTTAAATTCCGGGTCAGCTTTTCCTGACGGTAATGACTCGGCTTTTTGATATAATTCTATATCTAATGGTAGGCTTTTTTTGCCATCGTATAGATGGCTCGTTACTGCTACGATTCCATTGTCGGTTTTTCCGATTTCTCCGATGTATTGTCGTCCCACTCCATCAGTAAAGTTCCCGCTTTTTCGATGTCCTGAATCATCAATAATTAGGGCAAATCCCCGACTAATCTGGGTTTGCTTACACTGATTCATCACCTCCAGGCGACGCTGATTCAGTTTCATTGCTAACCAGGGAGCTTCGGTTAAAAAGTGGTGTAATCGGTGGTAAGCTACTCCTACGGAGTTATTCGCCATTTGCGACAGGTTTTTTCGCTCACTTTCTCCCAATAATCCCCCTAAATAGTTCCTAAATTCCCGTTTTTGGGCAAGATGACCAAATATATCGTCAAATCTTTGACACCATCGGTCAAAGCAGGGGGGCATCGCTGCCGGGGTTGTCTCTTTCATTCGTTATTCTTGAATGTTATGTGCTTGCTACATAATCATTATCATCTATTTCTTCCCTTATTTTTGTTTAAGTCCCATTAAGAATACCCGTGGGATTAATTACTGATGCGGAATCCGATTGTTTCTGGAGAGTTGAAACAGGAATTTCTGGGTTAATAATATCTGTAGGATTAATTGTTGATACTGATTCAGTTTGGGGAATGTTATCAACGGTAGAATCCGGTTGTTTCTGGAGAGTTGAAACGGGAATTTCTGGGTTAATAATATCTGTAGGATTAATTGTTGATACTGATTCAGTTTGGGGAATGTTATCAACGGTAGAATCCGGTTGTTTCTGGAGAGTTGAAACGGGAATTTCTGGGTTAAGAATATCTGTAGGATTAATTGTTGATACTGATTCAGTTTGAGGAAGGTTATCAATTGTAGAATCCGGTTGTTTCTGGAGAGTTGAAACGGGAATTTCTGGGTTAATAATATCTGTAGGATTAATTGTTGATACTGATTCAGTTTGAGGAAGGTTATCAATTGTGGAATCCGATTGTTTTTGGAGAGTTGAAACGGGAATTTCTGGGTTAGGAATATCTGTAGGATTAATTGTTGATACTGATTCAGTTTGGGGAATATTATCAATTGTGGAATCCGATTGTTTTTGGAGAGTTGAAACGGGAATTTCTGGTGTAACAATATCTGTAGGATTAATTACTGATACTGATTCAGTTTGGGGAAGGTTATCAATTGTGGAATCCGGTTGTTTTTGAAGAGTTGAAACAGGAATTTCTGGTGTAACAATATCTGTAGGATTAATTACTGATACTGATTCAGTTTGGGGAAGGTTATCAATTGTGGAATCCGGTTGTTTTTGAAGAGTTGAAACGGGAATTTCTGGTGTAACAATACCAGTGGGATTAATTACTGATGCGGAATCCGGTTGTTTCTGGAGAGTTGAAACAGGAATTTCTGGGTTAAGAATATCCGTGGGATTAATTGTTGATGCGGAATCCGGTTGTTTCTGAAGAGTTGAAACGGGAATTTCTGGGTTAAGAATATCTGTGGGATTAATTGTTGATACTGATTCAGTTTGAGGAAGGTTATCAATTGTGGAATCCGGTTGTTTTTGAAGAGTTGAAACAGGAATTTCTGGTGTAACAATACCCGTGGGATTAATTGTTGATACTGATTCAGTTTGAGGAAGGTTATCAACGGTGGAATCCGGTTGTTTTTGGAGAGTTGAAACGAGAATTTCTGGGTTAAGAATATCTGTAGGATTAATTGTTGATACTGATTCAGTTTGAGGAAGGTTATCAATTGCGGAATCCGGTTGTTTTTGAAGAGTTGAAACAGGAATTTCTGGGTTAATAATATCTGTAGGATTAATTGTTGATACTGATTCAGTTTGGGGAAGGTTATCAACGGTGGAATCCGGTTGTTTTTGAAGAGTTGAAACGGGAATTTCTGGTGTAACAATACCAGTGGGATTAATTACTGATGCGGAATCCGGTTGTTTCTGGAGAGTTGAAACGGGAATTTCTGGGTTAAGAATATCCGTGGGATTAATTGTTGATGCGGAATCCGGTTGTTTCTGAAGAGTTGAAACGGGAATTTCTGGGTTAGGAATATCTGTAGGATTAATTGTTGATACTGATTCAGTTTGGGGAATGTTATCAACGGTAGAATCCGGTTGTTTCTGGAGAGTTGAAACGGGAATTTCTGGGTTAAGAATATCTGTAGGATTAATTACTGATACTGATTCAGTTTGGGGAAGGTTATCAATTGCGGAATCCGATTGTTTCTGGAGATTTGAAACGGGAATTTCTGGGTTAAGAATATCCGTGGGATTAATTGTTGATACTGATTCAGTTTGGGGAAGGTTATCAACGGTGGAATCCGGTTGTTTTTGAAGAGTTGAAACAGGAATTTCTGGTGTAACAATACCCGTGGGATTAATTGTTGATACTGATTCAGTTTGAGGAAGGTTATCAACGGTGGAATCCGGTTGTTTTTGGAGAGTTGAAACGAGAATTTCTGGGTTAAGAATATCTGTAGGATTAATTGTTGATACTGATTCAGTTTGAGGAAGGTTATCAATTGCGGAATCCGATTGTTTTTGGAGAGTTGAAACAGGAATTTCTGGGTTAATAATATCTGTAGGATTAATTGTTGATACTGATTCAGTTTGGGGAAGGTTATCAACGGTGGAATCCGGTTGTTTTTGAAGAGTTGAAACGGGAATTTCTGGTGTAACAATACCAGTGGGATTAATTACTGATGCGGAATCCGGTTGTTTCTGGAGAGTTGAAACGGGAATTTCTGGGTTAAGAATATCCGTGGGATTAATTACTGATACTGATTCCGGTTGTTTTTGGAGAGTTGAAACGGGAATTTCTGGGTTAAGAATACCCGTGGGATTAATTACTGATGCGGAATCCGATTGTTTCTGGAGAGTTGAAACAGGAATTTCTGGGTTAATAATATCTGTAGGATTAATTGTTGATACTGATTCAGTTTGGGGAATGTTATCAACGGTAGAATCCGGTTGTTTCTGGAGAGTTGAAACGGGAATTTCTGGGTTAAGAATATCTGTAGGATTAATTGTTGATACTGATTCAGTTTGAGGAAGGTTATCAATTGTAGAATCCGGTTGTTTCTGGAGAGTTGAAACGGGAATTTCTGGGTTAAGAATATCTGTAGGATTAATTGTTGATACTGATTCAGTTTGAGGAAGGTTATCAATTGTAGAATCCGGTTGTTTCTGGAGAGTTGAAACGGGAATTTCTGGGTTAATAATATCTGTAGGATTAATTGTTGATACTGATTCAGTTTGAGGAAGGTTATCAATTGTGGAATCCGATTGTTTTTGGAGAGTTGAAACGGGAATTTCTGGGTTAGGAATATCTGTAGGATTAATTGTTGATACTGATTCAGTTTGGGGAATATTATCAATTGTGGAATCCGATTGTTTTTGGAGAGTTGAAACGGGAATTTCTGGGTTAGGAATATCTGTAGGATTAATTGTTGATACTGATTCAGTTTGGGGAATATTATCAATTGTGGAATCCGGTTGTTTCTGAAGAGTTGAAACGGGAATTTCTGGGTTAGGAATATCTGTAGGATTAATTGTTTGTAAATCATTAGTTTCTATAGAATTAATAACCGATTCTTCTGTTGTTGATATATCCTGATTTTCTGCTGATTTTTTTGTTAATTTATTAACATTTTCTTGGGATATTTTTTCTCTGGGAAATTCTGATTTTTTTTGAAAGAAATGAGATATAGAACTTTTACTATTTTGAATAACAGAGTTTCTTCGTGTTTTTTGATCTATCTGAAAAGGAAAAATATTTTCTGTTTGTCCTATGGGTGATTCTGAGTCAGAGGATGGGGTTTCTGGTGGTTGTGGTATGGGTGATTCTGAATCGATAAATGAGGTTTCTGGTGGTTGCTGTATCGGTAATTCTGATGATAGTTGAATTGGGACTGAAGATGGTAAAGTTTTGTCAGATTGTGGTTCAATAATTGGTGAATTTTCAGTTAATGAATTTTTGCTAAAGGGTCGAAATTCACTTATTGAAGAATCCTGCCAATTTTCATTATCCTGAAAGTTTTGTAATAGGGTTTGATTGGGAGAAATTAATGACCAATTTATTAGGTTAATTGACCGTGAGCCCAGAGGTGATATTGATTGTAGGGACAAAAAGTTCTGTCCCAAGGTCGTTGGGGTCAAAAGAGGATTTTTAATTCCTAGAGCGTCTTCTTCTGTGGGTGTTTCTGTACTTTTTTGATTAATATTCTGTTGATTATACATCGACTCAGCCATCAATAAAATACCTGTCTAATTATTAGGAAAAAACCCAACACTACCTCGACTTAAACCAACACTAGCACGACCTCCTCCTTGGTTGGTTCTCACTTTTAAACCTTCATAGGCTAAGGTTAATTCTTCAATCGCAACTGAATTACCATCGGATTGAAATCCAGGGGCTTTCCAACTAATTGGAACTGCACCAATTAATGTCCAACACAGCATGGTTTCTCCAGCTTGATTAAAGAGCAATATATTAACATTTCGACGGCTTTTTGGTATATCACTTAGAACAGAATTAATCCATGTCCAGAATATTAAATCATTAGTCATTCCACGTTTGAGAGTGACATCGGTAAATTCAGCATGGCCTAAAATAATTCTTTGTTGATCGTTAACACCCCCTTCTAAATAGGTTTCTTTTTTAACATTAACTCCTAAACCTGAACAATCAGTAAAGGAGGCTTTAACTTCGCTTTCCATTTCAACATAGAAACGATTAACGGTAATATAATTTTTTTGCATGATTTTGATATTCAACCTCTATAATTAATTCGTAATTCCTAATTCCTAATTCCTACTACGTTCTTTTTGCCAACGTAAATCTTCTAACATCATTTCATAAATTCGGTCAGCTAACAACCGCATTTTTAAAGGGTCGTTTCTGATTTCGACCGCAATATTGCAGAGGTGATCAAAATTATTTTCCGAGTTGCTATCAGACTGATTGCTTTGAATTTTAGCTGAGGCGCCGTAACCCGCAGGAGCATTTAATTCGCTGATGGGTTTCCAATTCGGCGGAATGTCTTGATTGAATGCCATAATAAGCGAACCTCTGCTAATTAGATCTAGTATAGAAAATCGGGATGGGGGTGGGTATTAACTAAAGGTCGAATCTTGATCGCGGATTTCGCGGATTTCACGGATTTCATGGATTAAAAATAGGTGTAATACCTGTTTTACTGAGTAATTCCTGACTTTCTTGGGTGTTTAAGATTTCGGCAAATCGATCACCGATGGCCTCTCGACGGTTATCGCGCCTGAAAATAACGGCTAGGGGATAGGCTAGGGGATAATTACCTGTCTGAAAGGCTTGGTAATCTGGGTAATAACTGCCTTTTTGACCGCACAAATCCGTAGTCGGATCAATGGGTTGCTGATTTTCTTGGATCAGGGGTTGAATGAAGTTGTTATTGCGATCGCCTATGGCTAAAGGATACACTGAACACTGGCCAAATACTTGAGAGATCGCCCCAAATCCGATCGCCCCTATTTGTTCGTTTTCAAACTCTTGCAAAACAGTCCGCAACGCCGGAATAGTTGACATTTGTACTATTTTAGGCATATTCCCCTCAGAATTCCCTGATCGAGAGGTGCGATCGCTTTTTTCTACCATTTTCCTAAATTGTGCAATTAATTCGGCTTCTTGAAGGACACGATCCTCAAAAAGACGAATCGCTTCCTGACTCTTAGGAATATACAGTCGCACGGGTAAGTCTGGCCCCCCTAACTGTTGCCAGTTGGTAATGCGTCCGGCGTAGAGTTGTTGCAATTGTTGAATGCTAATTTGGCCGTTAAGATATTTGGGGAGAGACAAATCCCGTTGTTCATAACTAAAGGGAACGTAAACGGTCAAACCGTCATAAGCAAAAGTTCGCGCCTTGAGGTCGTTGCGAAGATTTGCGGTCAGACTACTAATAGCAAAATCAACATTTCCTGATTGAACTTCGGCGATCGCTTTTTCCCCTGTAGGTTGGGGCAGATATTCTAACTGAAGTTGAGGGCGTCGTTGGGCAAATTCGGCTTCTAAGGTCTGATCTTTTTTGATCAAATTCGGTTGTCGCCACACATAATTCCAAATCCCATTCTCCTCCCCACTATAGGTAAATTCCCCGGTTGGAACTCCTGCCACATCACTAATACAGCAAGTCGGAGTATTATTCTTAGCCATTGCCACGGGTCGCCGCCATAGCCACCAGGCTAACCCACTTACCAACAAACCTACAAGGAAAAATAGCAACAGCCACCACCACCATTTTTTCTGGCGTTTACGGGTCTCCTCGGTCGGTAGAGAATCCCTATAAATCTCGTCTAGGAGGTTTTCTTCGGGTAAGTTTAACAGGGCGCGACGGGCTTCTGTAGCACTACTAAAGGGGATATCGAGTTCTAATAAACGCAATAGAAACAACTTCAGGGCGATATCGGTTTTACCCCAATCTTGACTTAATCTAGGGTCAAAAAAGCGATCATTGTAATCTCGTTCACCTCCTGCTAACAGGTAAAAACAGACATAACCTAATGCTTTTAAATCTTGGGCGACGGTGGGAATTAAACGCACAGAGGGAGGGGGATCAAATAACCGCTCCCAAAGAGCTAAATCCCCCAAATAAACGCGAAATTGGGGATCGTGAAAATAAAGTTGTTCTTGAGGTGAAATAAACACACTATCAAGGCTCAAATTGCCATGAACAAAACTGGCTTGAATTTGGCCGTTTGGTAAGCGGAATTTTTGGCCATGAAGGTATTCTAAACTTTGCAGTGCTTGGTTTGTAAAGTAACGCATTTGGCGAGGGGACATTGCCCCTTTTCGAGTTAAATAGGTGCGGGCGGTGATGCCATCATTAATAGTAGTAATTAAATAGCATCGTTCCCGATCATTGCGATCGCTAATCGCTTCTATAACTTCTGTAATCCGCCCGGTTTGGATTCTACCATCAGCTAAGGATATACCACTAATATTTTCAAAGGCAATTTGGGTTTGAATTGCTTCTTTTTCGTTAAAATAACGTTTGGGCAGTAAATATTCTTGAATTATAACGGGTTGTTCTTCTATTAACTGAATCCCTGTATAAATTCGCTTCTGATCTCGACTATTTATAAAGCGTTCAATTCGATAACGTCCCCGTTTTCCTTGAATTTCTCCCTGTTGGGGTAAGGGGGTGGGAAATCCACATTTAGGACAGGATTTTATTTCGGGATTATCTGCCCCCCCAAGCCCCCCGTGCACGGAGGGTTTGGGGGGGCTTGTCGAGATTCTTGACAGTTTAAAGGGTTGTTAAACGGACAGCGATATTTTTCATAAAGCTGTAAACTACTCGCTGGAAATTCTTCCTCTATTTCAACGGATGGGGCAATTCCTTCGGAGGCGGTTTCTGCTTCGGTTTCCGGTCTAAATAAGTCCCTAACATCTTCTTGAATTAAGGGCAGAAACCAGCGCAGGGAAGGAGGTATTAGATAATAAAGTCCGTAGCGTAATCCGTAGGTTAAATAGCTCAATCTGCCAGTGATTGTCCACATTCCTTGTCTTTTGAATTCTTCGACGCTACGCCGGGGAACTTTGGGCTTAAATTTAGGTAAGGTCACGATTTATTATGGGTAATGAGGATCACGGATTTTAAGAGGATTACGCAGATTAACACAGATTAAAATCCGTGAAATCCGTGAAATCTTCTTAAATCCGTGATCCTATTTTACTCCTGTTCTGAGGCAGATGATTCAGCGAAGGCGATCGCATCATCTGGGGATAATTTATCATTGACAATAGCCATAATTCCCGGCAGGTATTTATCCATTGTTAAAACGTTAATATAAACTAAATTATTCACAAGTCCGGTGGTAAAACGCTCATGTTCTACATCAATACTGGTTTTATAGCGAATTTCACCATCGCTATAATTCAGTTCAAAATTACCAATTGTTGTGCCATAATTAACTTTAGTTAAGAATTCTGCCATAGCTGATAATTTTTCAGGCGGTGTATTAACTGGACACAGGGAGTAAAAAACAAATTGTCGATTTTCTTCTATGGCTAAAGCAAAACAAGTCCAACGTCCATTATCTCCTTCAAACACCATTTGTAAAATTGATTCTTCTTCTATTTCCACAAATTCCCAATCATCTTCACTAAAGAATTCTCGCATAACTTCGGAAATTGAGCGAGGGGGATTCATTTCGCTATCTTCATCGGGTTCAATAGTTTTGAGAAATTTAATAAAATTATTTGTATCTAGGGAAATCTGACCATTTGAGTGATCATTCTCAATTCCATTGGTTTCAATTTGATTAAAGGTTTCTTTGAGAAAATTAGATAGGGATTGTAAGATTTCTGAGGCCCCATTCAGGGTGTTAAAGGCTGCACTTAATTTGAGATAATCCCAAACCGTTCGATATTGAATAACATCGGTTTCTTGCTGTTGTTCAATGATTAAACAATACCAATTTTCTGTATAATTTAACTCTTGATCAGAATCGGTATTAGCAGGAGCAGCGTTGAGGTGATCAATAATAGCATCGTTGGTCTGATATTCTGAAAATTGGGATAATAAATCAGGACGTAATTCTATGACTAAATCCAGATTTAAACCGGGCTTAAATTCCCCCTCTTTGATGGGAATTAAGGCATCTTTTTTTAGGTTAAATAATTGATTGTTGAGAATATTTTGATATTGCTCCTCACTGATATTAAGTTTTAAACAGCAGCGATCATAGTGATTGTTGGGTTTTTTGTTAAGGGCGATCGCTATACCTTTAAAAACCAATGAATTATCAGAATCCTCCCGAAATATCAACTCTCGATCAATCGGCAAGAATTGTAATACTGTTTCTGTGTTGTCTATAAACATCTTAAACTGTTCTCCTGACGTTAATTTTTATTCAATCAAGCCATATTCCTAAAATTACTACATTCTTGATTAATAAATGGGGCAATTGATTTGATGTTATAAAGATTTCAATTTTTCCGCAACTGCACTGACAAACTGCCCTTCAGTCCCATAATTTTTTGGATCGCTCCTGGTTTTTTCTAAAAGTTGCATCATCTCTTCAATATTTTTAGGTTTTTTGATCATTCCTTTTTTCCCCGTCGGCCCCAATATTCTAAATAGAAGTCCTATAGGATCTAAATCTACTAACAGTTGTAAAGCTCTTTGATTTCCTTTGAATGCAGCTTCCACAATATGTTCCGCATTAATTTTACGCCCAACACCTCTTCGACCTGTGATAATTTTTATAAAACCTTTAATCTTGTCCATAGCTACTTCGGCAAACTTTAGCACTCCCTGTGCGGTCTTAATAATAGCTCCTGGTATTATACCTATTCCAGTTACACAGAGAATATCGCTAATCATCTTAATAAAAGAATTCACAGTATGGTAGATTGATCGATAAAATCTTCTTGAAACTTTAGCATAACCGTATTCAGCCGACTGCATCACTTGATCATCACCACTTAAGATAGCACCGTAATCAAACGTCTGGGTGGCGAAGTATTGATCGGCTTCCTCTTGGTTGCTCCAGTCTACTGAATCTGGGTCAATCTTATTTTTCGCCATCGCCGCTGTTTTTAATGCTTTCCTAATAGAATAGCTGTCATAAATACTATAAGCTGATGTCAAGAAAGATACGACTGAACCTGCTATCGAACTTAGAGGAGATGCTTTGATTAACTCAGCATAATTTAGAGATCGATTTGCGATTACTTCCCCAACTGATAAGTGTTCACCTTGCTGAATATTTTGGCTTATATCTTCAATAAAACCTTTAGCATCTGCCGCAAAAGTAGCATTGTTTATATTCTCTCCGAACGCTTCATTGATTGACATATCTCTTCCCGATTTTTGTTGTTCAACTTTCTTTTTCTCATCTTCGATTTGCTGCTTTAGTTCTTTCATCGATTTAGATCTACTATCCTTATCTCCTTTTTCTTCTAACCACAGATGAGTTTCATGATAAATCTCATCTAATATTTTCTCGTGTTTATCGTAATCCTTATCGTTCAGGGGTATTTGATTATACGTTATAATTTTTTTTTGGATTGTTTCAGTTTTATTACTAAAAATCTTACCTGTCGTTACGACATTATCAGGAAGTGGTGTAAGTTGCTGAGTTTTCCGTTGAATGGTTTTAGATGAATACAATTTAGGTAAATTTTTTGCCCCTAAAACTTCTACTTGTTCACCCTGAGATGCCTTGGCTCCTAAATTATCTGCTTCAGCTTCTAATTGATAATCAAAATTGATTCTATTGCCTTTACTTTGAGGTTTTTTATTCACTCTCCCGGCCCGTTGTTGAACAACATGGGTGAGTTCATGTCCTAATAATTCTTGACCTTGTTGACTGTGGGGATTATATTGATCGGGTTGAAAGTGAATATCTGAACCTTGAGTAAAGGCTTTTGCTTGAATTTGTTTGGCTTGTGGCCCTGTATGGACTCGCACCCCGGAAAAATCGGTATTAAATGCCCATTCCATTTTCCGTTGTACGGGTATAGGCAATGATTGAACACTATCTCTAGGTGCAAGATTCAGTTTAACTTGCATGGGTGGAAATTGACGATTTGACTGAAGCCCTTTGTTTTCACTGATAACAGGTAAGGACTGTGCTTTCATTTGGGCAGGTTCGTCATCTTCTTCTGAGCGTTGAACAATACCCGACTCTAATTTAGCTTGAGGTTCATCATCTTCTTCTGAACGTTGAACAATACCCGACTCTAATTTAGCTTGAGGTTCTTCTTCTTCTTCTGAACGTTGAACAATACCCGACTCTAATTTAGCTTGAGGTTCTTCTTCTTCTTCTGAACGTTGAGCAATACCCGACTCTAATTTAGCTTGAGGTTCTTCTTCTTCTTCTGAACGTTGAACCATACCCGACTCTAATTTAGCTTGAGGTTCTTCTTCTTCTTCTGAACGTTGAACAATACCTGATTCTAATTTAGCTTGAGGTTCTTCTTCCTGTTCTTCCCGTTGGACAATACCTGATTCCAATTTAGCTTGAGCGAAGGTAAATTTAGGTTGAACGGGTGCAGTAACTTGAGGTTGTGTTGGATAAAGGGGAATTTCGGCAAAGTTAAACCCTGGTTTAGAGTTTCCCGACTGTAAAGAGGAAGTATTTTCACTAACTGACTTCGTTTCTGCTTGCGGTTCTGCAAAGGGACGGGACTGAAATTGTGCCTGGACAGGCTGAATATCATGATGGGTGTTTTGAATATTCCGTTTTCGTTGAAATGCTTTCATAACCATGCCCCTGAATTAGACTGACCCTGAGAAACTTACCGTTTATGTTGCCGTTAGTATTACATGATTCGGTGTACAAATCCTATTCTACTTTAGTCTAAATTAACCCAGATAAGTCCCGTTTTGAAAGGGGAGAAAAGTCTATTTTTTCTTAGGGTCAGCCCGAACAGAAATTTCAACAGTTGCAGGATCAATTCGCTTAACTTTAGTATTAACGTCAAGCGGGTTTTTCCCTGGCTTATTGCCTTGCTTAGATTGAGATTTAGCAGTTTCTTTTTCGTCTGCCAATTCTTCCTGAGCTTGATTAGATTTAGCGTCATCTTCTGCTGCTTTTTTAGTTTTTTCAGGATTAGTTTTTTGCTTTTCTTCTTGAGCTTTCGGAGTTTTTTCTGGTTGATCTTCTTTAGTTTTGCCGTCTTTGGTTTTGCTGTCTTTTTTAGACTTAGATACTTGACTTAACAACCCTCCCAATAAACTACCGCTTCTGGGTCTAGTTTCAGGTTCTTTAGGTGTAAGATTATCTAAATTTTTAGCGATCGCTGCGTTATTTTCATCCGTCGGTTCCTGCGGACGGCCTTTGACCTGAATATCGTAGGTTATGCTATTACCAATTGTCGCCGAACCCACAACTTTTAGCAAATCTAAATCAAAATCAACAGAGAGTTTATCCAGTTTCTTCTGAACAATATCAGGGTCAGGATATTGATTGACAATTTGTTGAATTAATGCTACAATATCATCGACAATATCATCGGGTAAAGCCAAATTATTAGCAACGGATGAATCTTTTTTCTTGCGTTGATTTTTTTGCTCATCCTGATCTTGCTGTTTTGTAATCATCACCCGCATCGTCAGTTTGTTACCCTGAATGCTTTGAGTGATATTAGCCTGTTCTTTTTGTTTACCGCCGCCTCCAAAACCTTTACTAAGACCAGATACTAACATACTGCCTCCAATCAGAAGTCCCGCACCGACAAGCGCTGACGTTTGGCTGTTTTTATCGGATTTTGGGGGATTTTCACTCTTGTCTAAAGCTTCTGAATCCCCTGAACTGTTTTCTGCTTCTCTCTGAACAAAGTAAGGCATCTGTAGAGACGTTGCATGCAACGTCTCTACTCGCTGCACCGTGCGAGACAATAGGGGGGATTCACCGGACTGTTGGACAACGTGGGTAAGTTCGTGGGCGAGGAGCCTTTTACCACTAGGACTTTCAGGTTCATAATTACCCTGGCGGAAGAAAACGTCAGATCCGGTGGTAAAGGCGCGGGCGTCGAGGGAGCGACTGAGGCGATCGCCCTCGGTATCATGATGAATCCGCACCTGAGCAAAGTCAAAACCAAAGGCATTTTCCATGGGTTCCCGCACGGGGGTAGGTAGGGGTTGACCTTGACCGAGGGAACGTTGAATGGCTGTTTCTACCCCGGAATGGGCATCAAGCATTTGATCAGTTGTTCCTGACATAGCTTGACGCTGGGCTTTGGTTGATTTATCCTCATCGGGAGCAACCCCAGTAATCACATATTTACTGCCATCGGGTTTCAGGATATTTAGACTTAAGGTTTTGAGTTTATATTGAGATTTCAGGGCTGGAAGTTGACTTTTTACTAATTTTGCTTTCGATTTTTTCTTAATAATTGATCTGAGTTTATTAGCAACTTTAGGCAAAATCTTTTTCTGATCCATTAATTTTGCCGTTATTGTCAAACTAGCTTTCTTCTTATTTCCTGTAATTTTCTGTTTGACAACGAGTTGATTTTTCTTATCTTTCCAAGCAGATTCACCCGACCGTTGCACCATCAGATTCAGGGGTAATTCTCCTTGAGTTACGACCGAATCAACCTGTCGTTGAACTTTAGTCGCTTCCGCTTGACCGACAATTTGATATTTATTTTTACCTTTTTTAGTCAACTTCAACTGTTTGAGTTTATGTTTAGACTTAATTCCTGATAATTTTTGATTCACGGCATCAGGATCTCGAAGATTTCTTGCTAGATTCTGAGTCTGATTACCCGCACCTTTAATTTGTTTCTGGGCATCATTCTGAGGTTGTTTTTTATCTTTATTTTTCTTGTCTTTAGCCTTTGTGTCTTTAGACTTTGTACCTTGAGAATTTGTGCTTTTACCTTTGCGGGCTGTTTTTCCTTTCTTGCTTTTCCCACCACCAAAGAAAGCGGCTGCTCCTCCAAATATTCCCCCGATAGTTTTATCCACAGGTGCTTTTAATGTAGTCACAATTTTCTTAACTTTACTAGGAATTCCCCCAACACCAATTAGGGACGCTAAGAATCCTAATAAAACCGGAATCATTTTAGCCAAAGCCTGTTCAATCATCATCGCCATCACCGCCGGAGCCCCGTCACAAATGGCTTTTAAAGTATCTAAAATTGCTTGCACAAAGAGTTTAATATCTTCCCGTTTTTCCACAAAAAAGGAAATTACATCAAAAATCATCTTAGCAATTTTAGCAATTCCTGACGCTGGATTCATCATCCCAATCAGCCAACTAATCCCCGCCTTGACGATTTCCACAATTGCCATTTCCATCAAACCTTTGAGAAAGATTTTTTTCATATCATCCAAAGAGGATTTGATGAACTCCCAAACTCCTGATATACCATCTTTAATTAAGGTACTAAAGAAGGTAAAAATAAATTTTACGCCCGGTTGCAGGCCGGAAATGAAGTCAAGGGCATCTTCTCCTAAAGACCCGATTAAATCCTTAGCAAATCCCAGAATACCGCCAAGGCCACCACTAACACTTCCTAAGATGTTCTGTACAGAATCAGGGAAAGTTTCTACGGCTTCTACCCCTTTATTAATTAAAGTCATAATCACATCGGGGCCAGCTTCTACGACCAATTTAACTAAATCCCAAAGATAGTTGAGGCTATCTATACCTTTTTTGAGGACAACATCGAGAATAAACTGAATTAATTTAGCAGCTGGCGCACCTAAAATATCTCCAAGAATGCCAAAAACATATTCTTTTGTTAAGCCTAAAACCTGTAAAATAATATCTAAAAATCCTTTTAAATCAAATTTTTCAGGAAGTTTTAAGTCTCCTAAATTACCAAATAACCAAGTAATTAACCCATTGAGTAAATGTTTTGCAATATTATTGGCAAAATTCTTAATCCCATCTCCAATCCCTTTAAAGAGATTCTTCATAAATTGCACCGGATCATCGATCAGGGCATCAATCACATCCTCGGCCAGAGATCCAATAAAAACACTTAAAATTTTCTTAATCGGCCAGAGGAGAATTTTAATAATATTCTTAGCTAAATCCGCAATAAATTTTAAGGCTTTACTAATTAAGCTGGCATTTTCGGCTTTTAACTGTTCAATGCGTTTATCAAGTTCTTTTAAACTAGATTGATATTTTTTAGTTAAATCTTCCAGTAGTTGATTTTGTTTATCGCTAATACTCTGTTCTAATTGATCAAATTTAGTTTGCACATCCGCCGCCGATTGAGCACCAATTTCTTGCAGGTCTTTCGGTAAGGTTTGTACATAAGCATTAACTTTTTCTCGCCCTTGGTTAACTTCTGTTTGGGCTGCGGTTAATCCTTTTTCAACAATTCCACCAATATTAGAAATACTTTTTTTAACTTCTTCAATATATAGTTTTTTTCCCTCTTCATAAAAAACATTAACTTCATCGGGTAAGCCAGCAAACTTGTCTTTAATCCAGGTAATAAAGTCAAAAATGCGAAGTTCTCCAACTTTCACCATTTTGATCCCAAACCAGTAAGGCTTAGGTAATTTAATCGGAAATACCAAGGTATAGCGTTTTTCTTTGTACTCAGCCATTCTCCTTTTAACATGGCTTTCAAAAGCATTTTTAGCCGCACCAATCCCGCGATTAAACTCAGTATTAACATCACTATCCATTTTCCCCAAAATACCCTTAACATTCCCCTGAGTTTTGTCAAAAATATTTTGGATATTGGTATTAATTTCAGTCCGTTTTATTTCATCAGTCGTCTTGGTTGCCTCTTGGGAATCCCCGGTCTGCTGCATCGACTCTGTACGAGTCGCATACATATCATCGTTGGATTGTTTAGCCGATGCCTGGGCGTCAGTTTTAGCCGTAGTCAGGGTTTCCTGTTCCCCTTGACGGAATTTTTGGGGGCCTTCTGTGGTGCCATGGGTTTTGGCTTCTTTTAAGGCATCTAAGGCTTGCCCCCCGCCCTCATCTTTCCAGGTTTCTAAACGGTCTACATTCAGGGGAACTTCCGAATCCGGTTGGGCAACGGACTGGGGTTTAACTTCTTCTTTGCGTTGAATCAAGACTTCAGGAAGCAGTTGAATCGTTTCCCCCCCCTTTTGACCCCCCCAGCCCCCCTTGGTAATGGGGGAGTTAGATTCGGCATCTGTCCTTCCCCCCATTGCTAAGGGGGAGTTAGGGGGGGTTAGGGGCGTCGCCATCACTTGTTCCGCCACTTGATCCGCTTGGACTTCATCAGGATCACTGCTAGAACCAACGATTGACTTCGCCTGAATCTCACCAAACGCACCCTCTAAATTCTGGGTTGTTTCTGCTAAAGGGGCCTCAATTTCCTGTTCAGTTTTTTCCTTGGGAACGGCTTTTTCCGTTTCAATTTCCGGTGGTACAGTCCCCACAACTTCCTGAGTCGGTTTCAGTTCGTCAACCTTTTTAGGTTGTTCGGCATCGGGCTCAGGAGGTGCTTTACTTTCCTCTGGCAAACCCCCTCCTGATTCTTTTTTAGCTCCTTTAACTTCGGTATTTAAGGCATTTTTAATATCATCAGTCTTGCCACTACTGGCAAAATTATCGGCTTGATCTGCATTTTTGGGTTTAACTAAGTTTAATTTTTCTAATAAACTATCTTCAAAAACTTTGCGGTCAAAGGGTTTCGGTTTTTTAGCATTCAGATCATCCATTTTGGTCGCTTGGGCTTCCCGCATTTGTTGGTCGGGATCTTCGGCGGCGGTTTGGGCTTCCTTGGCGGCGGATTTGGGTGACTGGTGAGAGCTTTGTTGATCGGCTTGTTGTTGGGACTGTTTAATCACCGCCTGAAAAGCGGGGTCGGCTTCGGGTGTCGCTGGTGCTTGATCACCACTGACTTCGGGGACTGCGATCGGTGAAGTGTCGGCGGTTTTCGCTTCCCCTTCTGGGATGGGTGGGACGGCTTCAGGCTGATCCGTTTGCTCTGGCTGAGAATTTTCCCCAGCCCCAGGTTTGTCCTGAAGCGGAAGTGTTACAGTCTCTTTAGAGGGACTTTGACCGCTTGCATCTTGTTTGCCTTTTTCGTCGGCTTTATCTTTAACTTTTGCTTCAGCTTCTTGACTTTCTTGTTTAGCCTGAGATTCTATTTTTTCCCCGCTTTCTTTCTCTAATTTTCCTAAATTATCCCCAGTTTCACCGGATTTAACTTTATTTTTAACAGTATCAGTATCTTCCTTAACTTTAGCAGTTTGAGTTTCAACTTTTTTCAAGGATTCAGCCGCTAAATATTTTTTCATTTCAGCGCCTTTATCTTCCTTGTCTTTCCCCTCTTCAGCTAATTCTTTATTAGCTTCTTCTTTTTCCTTTTCAACGTTCTTTTTCCGTTCCTCCGCCTTAGTTTCGGCTGTTTCTTTAGTATCCCCTTTAGTAACTGATGCTTCCTCAGTCTTAGTTTCGGTGGTGGCTTCAGCTTTAGTATCGGTTGTCGTCGCTTTTTTGTCTTCAGTTTTTGAGGTAGCGGGTTCAGACTTATTTTTATCTTCTTTTTGTAGAGATTGTTCAGGTAAAGTTTTTAAGCCAGAGAGATTTAATGGCGGATTTTTTTTAACTCCATTTTTAACCGGAGAAGGTTGGATTTGACGCTGAATTTGGGATTTTTTTTGAATTTTCCGACTCAGAGACTTACGCTTGGCTTTAGGGCCGGTTTGTTGAATTGTGTGGGTGAGTTCATGGGCGAGGAGTTTTTTCCCTTCGTCGGTATGGGGTGAATATTTTCCCGAATTAAAATAGACATCTTGCTCATGGGTAAAGGCTTGAGCACCGAGATCTTTACTGAGTTGAACCGCATCGGAACCCGTGTGAACTTTGACGCCACTAAAGTCATTCCCAAACCTTTCTTCCATGAAATCACGGGTTTCATCTGGTAGGGGGCCACCACCACCTTTACTACTTTTAACGCGAGTTTCAATATTCTCGCTGGCTGCAAATCCGCCGTTTCCTTGGCGGGAGATCAAGGTAGACTGTTTCAGGGTTTGGCTCATCCCTGACGGAATATGGTTGTCTATGGATTTGAGGTGAACGACCCCTTCTATTTCCTTTGGTTGAAGAATTCCGCTTAACCGTTTCAGGTGAAGGGTTGCTTCTTGTTCATATCGCTGGATCGTTTGAGCTAGGGGTTTGAGGTGAACGGTTCCATCTTCTTCCTGGCGCTGTTGAATGTTTTCTGTTAAGGGTTTGAGGTGAATGGTTCCCTCTTCCTCCGGTGGAGCTTGAATGGTGTCCGTTGTCGGTTTCAGGTTAACCTTCCCCTGCTCCTCCTGCTCCTCCTGCTTCTGCACCGGAATAACCGTAGACACGACTTTATCCGCCATTGCATCGGCTTCTTTCTCGTATTTATCCCCAGGCGCACCCACAACTAACTTGGCTTGCGGTGTGGCGGGAATATATTCACTAATCGAAATTTGACCAAAATTATAGCCGGAATTAAGATTCTGATTCCGTTGTACTTCGGGTGGAGGAGGAGCCGCCGCCCCCGCTAATTTTTGTTCACTGGTGCTGTCATCTTCTTTTAAAGCCAGTTGTTCATCCGCAAACGGCCGCACACTGGTTAATCCCACCGTTGGTGACAGTTGGGGAATAGGAGTCGGCGTACTTTTTTTGACGGGTGTAACAACAGCTTTGGTATTCATGGTTGTTTCTGGGGATTGAGTTCAGAATTAGCTATGTTTGATGTCGTTTCATTGAACCAAGTTTTTTTGCCTAGAATTCTTGATCAGTAGATTGTACATCTTTCTGATCTGTACCTACCACTTCCCTTAAAATTGAGGTTTTCTGAAGTTTATATTTTTGCTGTAATTCTAAGTAATAAGCAATCAATTGATAGGGGTTATGATTATTATTCTCAGAAATTCGATGACGAATATCTCGAATTTGCTCAAGTGTGGAATCATTAAGGGTAATCATTATTCTTCTCCTATTAATTCTAAGGGTGTCACTAATAAGGGGACATACAAGCCCAGCATAACATTAATTCGTCTGATATGCCCAAATTTATTGGCATTAGCCAAGTGGCGACAATTCCAAGTTAAAAGAAAGTCACATTTATGATAGGATGCCATAGCAAGATGGAGAGCATCACCTAAAGGATCATTAGGCATAACCTGATTTTGAATATAAGCCTCTACAATTTCTGCAATTTCTGCTTCAATATCTATAAGAGGGATATCATTAAGAAGTTGAATTGCTTTTTCTTTGCTAGGGAAATTTCCTTGATTAAGTTCATCTAAAACAGCAATACTGGTGACAAGATCGTAGCGACTACTAATCTGATCCCACCATAAACAAGTCCATTCTTTACGAGCGATCATATCAGGCTCAGTGCGGATTTCATAGTAAAAACTAGGAATACTGGTTTCGATATAAACTTTGGATTTCATGTCATAAAAACGTTGGTGACAGTTGGGGAATGGGAGTGGCTATACTTTTTTTAACGGGTGTGACAACAGCTTTGGTATTCATGGTTGTTTCTGGGGGTTGAGTTCAGAATTAGCTATTGAGATGTGAACAGGACTTACGCAAGTCCTGGGATATTTAAAACAAATCCGGGTAAAACATCTTCTCCTGATAAGGTTGGGGGATTTTCTAAAATTTCCTTTTCTTGTCCCTGACGATAAATTTCGACTTGACGGTTTTTGGGGTTAATTAACCAACCTAAACGAGAACCATTATCCATATATTCCTGCATTTTATCTTGTAGGGGTTTTAAAGAATCGCTAGGGGAACGCAATTCTATGATAAAATCAGGACAGATTGGCGGGAATTTCTCTCGCTGTTCGGGGGTAAGGGATTCCCATTTTCCTAACGGTATCCAAGCCGCATCGGGGGAACGCTCTCCACCATTAGGAAGTTTAAAACAAGTCGAAGAATCAAAGACAATTCCTAATTTTGTTTGTCGATTCCATAAATTTAATTCAAAATTAATATCAGAGTTACGTTTTCCAGTTTCCCCTCCTGTGGGTGGCATAATAATTAAGTCTCCTTTGGCGGTTCGTTCTAATTTTAATTCGCGGTTAGCGACACAAAGTTGATAAAATTGCTCGTCGGTAATAGGGGCGGCTTCTGGGTTATTTAAAATTAAGGATGTCATGTTTTTATCTCCTTGATAATGGTGATTAAAACTAAACCTATCAAAAGCCTAACATATCCCTGGCTTTCAACACTAATCTTTGGGTACGATATTCTCCATATTTCTTGATTTCGCGTCTGCGGTTTGGGGTTTGGTGTGGTGTTGCGAGGGCGTTGTCCATCGGGCGAATATTTGTCAGGGATTTCGCTTGAATTCCAGTTGAATTGACAGATTCTACTTCCTATGGTTATTCGTTTTCTTCTTGTTCTGTATTCAGATTGTTTTGTGTTTCTTGATTCATGCTCTCATCCTCAATTTCTGAACTAGCGGAGTTGTTAGCATTTTCTGCTGATAGGGATTGTTCTTCTGGTGGGCTAAACAGCTTTTTTTCAACTTCTTTACTGGCTTTACCCACTAATTCTTTGGATGTTATCAGACCAGCTTGCACATTTTGTTCTGCTTGTCGTAACCGTTGTAACCAATTGGGGTCTTTAACTTCGAGTACGTCTTTTGTTGTATCTGGTAGGAGCCTACGTTTTTCAGTTTTGGTGACAGTTTTAGTGTAGTCAACAACTCGGCCTCCAAATTCGCCACCAATTCTTCCTCCTTTACTGGTACCTGTAGAGGAAAACTCAGCAGGAGCGCCCCTCTGATCATGATACATACCAAAAACATCTGTATGAGCCATTCTTGATGTTTCTGCCCCTATGAGTACGCTACCAGGTAATGTTAAGCTTGGGGGTCTATAGTAAATATAAATATGGCCATGTCTGCCATCGGGTAGGATGACGTCACCTGCGAGATCTTCATTCCCCAATCCGCCAAGAGGTATATCCATACCATAGTGTTTTATAGTGCTTTTCAACCCGGTTTTACCCTTGACATCAAATGTATTACTCTTTTCCTCTTCTAATGAACTTTCAGTTACTTTGACATTATGACTAGAAGCGATTCTGGTATCTACTTTAGCTTTATAATGGTCACTCTTGTTGTTTGGATCTTTTATCTTATTGTATGATTGAGGTTTTCTAGTTTGGTCGGATTCAGGTGAAGCACCAAAAAGCCATTGAATAAACTCATTTTCGTTTTCATCTTGTTTAATAGGTGGTAAGTTAATCATGACACGCCCTCCGTGAGAGAGAGCAACTGCAACTGATTCATCCCAATCCTTAAAAATGTTTTGTTTTTGATCCTCTCTATATTTCAAACCATCATGAAGAATGATAAAAATTCGTCGCAAAATACTATTAGCTGAGTCGGTTTGCTCTTTGTATTTTTCTAAACTTTCATCTTTACTGTTTGTCTGATTGTCAAGTGTTTGCTCCCACATTTTCGTATCTTTTTCATAAATATTCTTTTTGTATTTATCATCACTACCTTTCTTTAACTGGTTGGCTTCATAACGTAAATACCCTGGAGTTTGGCGGAATTTTTCATCCTTAATACCCAGATCTCGTTGATATGTAGCAATTTGAAGACGTTGAATGGGACTCAACACAGCTTCACCACGGACATCGGGTACCAGTCCAGACCGCTTTCCTCCAGTCCAATTGCTAAAATCATGTTCTTCGACTCTCTCCCAATCACCAAAGACTTTTTTGTCTACGGCTATCTCTGCTACTTCTTCCTGCGTGAGCATACCATTTTGAGATAAAAAGGTTTTCCCTTTTGGTATTGCGCTTAATTCTTCTATAGCCTTAACTGCTTCATCTGGCAAAAAATCTTTCCCTAAATCTATTTGTTTAGCCAAGGTCATTTTCTCGCTTTTAATATCACCATGCTTATCTTTAAACTTCCGATTTTCAACTTTTAGTAAGTCTTTGACAATTTCTTTGGAAGGTTTTTTCGTCTCGTCTTTTTCATCATTTTCAGTTTTTACCTCACTTTCTTTTACCCGACTTTTCTCTGGAATATAAGTTCCATATAATTGCAATCTGGTCGCTCGAATATATTGAGGAGGATTGCTATCTTTAATTCGATACCACTTATTATTGCCCGTAGCTTCTATTATATGGTCTTTGGGATTATCACTAATTTCAATTTCTTGACCCGATTTATATTTTATCCCCTCATTTTTAAGACTTTCATCTCTAGCATGAGCGTTGTCTTTGACAGTATATTTCTTCATTTGCAACATAACTGAATTAGAACCTGTAGAATGTGTTACAGATTCTCTTTTAGATTGAATTGGACTCGCTCCTTGCTGCACAACATGGGTTAATTCATGGGCAATTAATTCCTGTCCACTTCGACTTCCCGGATTATATTCTCCCCGTTTAAAAAACAAATTTGGCCCGGTTGCAAAGGCACGGGAACTCAGGGAACGATTCAATTTATCTGATTGACTATCAGTATGTACTTTCACCCCACTAAAATCTGCCCCCATTGCTTTCCCCATCTTGCGTTGCAGTCCCGCATCTAGGGGACTTCCAACACTTTTAGCACTTTGAATTGTTGTTTCTATATCTGTTGAAACTGCACCCCCACCCAGGGTTTTATTTTGGGATTTAGCTTGAATTTCTTCTTCTTCTCCTTCTCTTTGAATAGCAGAATTATCAGGTTTAGCTTGAATTTCTTCCTCTTCTTCCTGACGTTGTACTCCTTTAGAAGATGTGGCTTTTTCTGTAGCAGGAGTATTAATTTTTTTGACCACTTTTTCAGCTACACTATCTGCTTCCTGTTCATATTTGTCCCCAGCGGCGCCAACGGTTAATTTTTTTTGTAGGGATAAATTAAATTTAGGTTGTATTCTGGATGGTGAGCCATCTGTGTTTCCTGTAATCGGGATTTCCGCAAAATTAAAACCCGGTTTTTTCTGTATTTGCTGATGGTTTATATCTTCGGTTTGGGTTTTCTGTGGTGTTACGAGGCCGTTGTCCATTGGGCGAATATCTGTCAGGGATTTCGCTTGAATTCCGGTTTGATTGACAGATTCTACTTCATGGCGATTCTGTTTTTTTAGTCGTACTTTCATCGTCAGACCCCATTGCTTACAGATTAATACATTGACCAAAGTGGGATATATTTCTATTAATTATATCAATAAATTGGATAAACGAAAATTCGCTCTCATTTTATTTTTTGTAGGTATCGCTTTTTTAGGGTATTGACTGATTATCATGCTGCATTAGGGCAGTTTTTGAATTATCGTCTTGCCTTAGAAATTGCTGAATCAACACGCATTTTGTATTTAGCAGTGCCAGTGGGTGTTTACGAATCATTCTTTAAGGGCGAATTTGCCCAAATCTCATTAGAGAGATACCAAATCAAACTAATTATTTACGACACAATTCAAGAGGTAATTGTTCAATAACTAGAACTGCGATCGCGATCGCCTATTGCCAATTTTGAAAATGCGCAATTATAAAAAGTAGGTTGGGTGGAGTGTCAGCGATACCCAACATTTAATCACATTGTATATAATGCCTGTTGGGTTTCATTCTTCAACCCAACCTACGCGATGCAATATTTCTATTTTCACCGCTGCTGGGTCATTGCCATGATCATTTCTACTGTCAGGTCTGAGATATTGACAAGGGTTGGGAGTTTGTCGGTTCCAGAATAGATTAGTGGCAGTTCTGATTGTTCCCAAACCCAGATTTGCTTTCGCTGAATATCAATTAGCCAAGCGAGTTGAGTCCCGTTAAGCAAGCAGTGCAGGATTTTGTTTTGTAGCTCTAATGTGTTTTGGTCAGGGGAGCGAATTTCAATCAGCCAGTCTGGCGCTCCTTGCAGTGGACCATCAACATCTGTAAGCCGATCGCTTTTAACTACGGTAATGTCTGGGACGGGGGATAATGGTGGCACGATGCAACGAAGTTCTTGGATGGCTTCGTATGCTTGGGTTTGGCTGTTGATCGTGTTAACTAGGTTGCGCTGAAGGCGGGAATGAAACAGTGTTGGCATCGTCTTTTGTTGGGCTTGCCCGTGGATAAATTCCCAAGCAGGTGAGGTTTCAATGTTGGGCTGCTGGAGAAAAGTGTCTAGGGGGCTAGCGATCGCAATAGTTTTCATAGTTGCCTGAGATACACCTGCGGAAGTGCAATGTATGTTTAGTTTTATTGTAGTTTAAGAACTTAGATATTGAGAAATCTCAGGCAGTTTTGATCTCCGATCGCACCAGCAAAAAATCAACAACTAGAACGACGATCGCAATATATACAAGCTTTGTTGGTGTTGGGTTGAAAAGTGAAATCAATACCACGCGATCGCCGAATCGCATCAGTAAAAAATCAATAACTAAAACTGCGAAGATCGCCTATTGCCAAGTTTGAAAATGCGAAATTATAAAAAGTAGGTTGGGTGGAGTGTCAGCGATACCCAACGGTTAATCACATTGCATATAATGCCTGTTGGGTTTCATTCTTCAACCTAACCTACGCGATCGCACTACCAGAACTTGTAGTAAGGTTTTGGCTTTTTATAACCTTTCCATTTGTTGCCCATCTTCTTCAATGTCCCCCCAGATACCCCCTCTTTGCCGCCAGCCCCCTTGACCGTTAGACCACCAATAGTGGAGGTTGTCCACGCTTCGGGTGAGTTGAGGATCGTTTGCATTTCCATTTGATCAATCGTTTTGGCTTTTTCTTGAGCAACCGCGGCTTTACCAGCGCTGCTCAATTCGTGAATAAAGATGCCCGTGACGGCGGGATTTTTCTGTAATTCGGGTAACTCAGCCGTCCAAAACACAGACCCTGTATTCGTCCCTATAGGCACATACACATGTACCTCACCAGTAGCTTTAGCGGCAAAGTTGGCACTCACGGCTGCCCAGACGTTAAAAGATCCTCCCCACTGCATATACGGGTTGTTGTCGTTCAGTAAAAGATCGCCGTTGACGTTCTTCAAATCCGGAGTGTCGCCTTCACTTGCCCCAACCGCAAAGAGATCTAACAAAGCGCCCATGCTCATCTTATTCAGTGGTGTTCCACCATCCAGACGTTTAGCTACGCTCATTTCCTTGTTTAACTCTGGGTTGTTGGCGGCAGGTCGTCCGATGTTAATATCGCTCCATAAAGTGACATTATTAATTTGTAACTCTTCACCCTGATCAGTTTCAACGAGTTTAGTCAGAAACTCTATATCTTTTCTGAAGGCTTCTAATTTGGCTAACTGTATTTCAGTCTTATCCCACCCCTCGGCTTTTTCTTTGTCGTAATAGTCGAGCTTGCCCCAGTTGAGCTCTGCTCCCTTTTCCTTGCTCCATCCCGGGAACGAGATCTGATTGTTTTTCATCGCCGACGAAAACCTTTGCCAGATTGAATCCATTTCATCTTCAAGTATTTCACGTTTCACTTTTTTACGGAGTTCTTGTGCAAATCTTCCCTTATATTTGTTGTCTCTCTCGTGCTCGAGGGCTTCTGTTTTAATAATATGTTCAAGCTCTTGATTAATCGCAGGAATCATTTTTTCAAGGCTAGCCTTCTTTATCGGGTCATCATTGTGATTGCCAAGCCAAGATTGAGCTAGAGTTCGTAACTCCTTCAATAATTTTTCTTGGTCTTTCGGAGCATTGGCTGTTTCGTACTTAGTTAATAGGTTTTGGATCTGAGTGAAAGTACTGGTGGATCTGCCCAAAAATCTGTTCACACGCGCACCCAAAGACATTGTACCTATTAGGTCTTCTGACTTAAACTGCATCTTGCGTTGAATTGGCGATGAACCCGATGTTGATTTGCCATTCTGCTGCACCACATGGGTCAACTCATGGGCGATCAACTCCTGCCCACCTCGACTACTCGGCTCATACGCCCCCTGCCGAAAGAACACATCTTGCCCTGTTGTAAAGGCTTTTGCCTGAATTGATTTATTTAATTGGTCAGACTGCGAATCTGTATGAACTTTCACCCCACTAAAATCTGCCCCCATTGCTTGCCCCATCGACCGTTGCAGTCCCCCATCTAAGGGCTGTCCACCTCCTTTAGCAGTTTGAATTGATGTCTCTAATTCTGTTGATGCGTCTCCACCAGCCATAACTTGCTGATCAGGTTGGGTTGATTTAGCTTGAATTTCTTCTTCTTCCCCTTCCTGACGTTGAATTGAGGAAATATCGGGCTTCATTTGCAAGTCTTCTTCTTCCCCTTCCTGACGTTGAATTGAGGAAATATCGGGCTTCATTTGCAGGTCTTCTTCTTCCCCTTCCTGACGTTGAATTGAGGAAATATCGGGCTTCATTTGCAGGTCTTCTTCTTCCCCTTCCTGACGTTGAATTGAGGAAATATCGGGCTTCATTTGCAGGTCTTCTTCTTCCCCTTCCTGACGTTGAATTGAGGAAATATCGGGCTTCATTTGCAGGTCTTCTTCTTCCCCTTCCTGACGTTGAATTGAGGAAATATCGGGCTTCATTTGCAGGTCTTCTTCTTCCCCTTCCTGACGTTGAATTGAGGAAATATCGGGCTTCATTTGCAGGTCTTCTTCTTCCTGACGTTGGACTCCTTGACCCGATGTTGACTGTTCCCCAGAAGGAGTATTAATTTTTTTGACCACTTTTTCAGCTACACTATCCGCTTCCTGTTCATATTTGTCCCCAGCCTCGCCGACAGTTAATTTTTTTTGTAGGGATAAATTAAATTTAGGTTGTATTCTGGATGTTGACCTATCTGTGTTTCCTGTAATCGGGATTTCCGCAAAATTAAAACCCGGTTTTTTCTGTATTTGCTGATGGTTTATATCTTCGGTTTGGTGTTTCTGTGGCGCTGCGAGGGCGTTGTCCATTGGGCGAATATCTGTCAGGTATTTCGCTTGAATTCCGGTTTGATTTACAGATTCTACTTCATGGCGATTCTGTTTTTTTAGTCGTACTTTCATCGTCAGACCCCATTGCTTACAGATTAATACATTGACCAGGGCAGGTTACATTTTTATTAATTGTATCAATAAAATTGACAACCAAATCTATACTTAAGTCTAATTTTAGTTTTATAGCAACCGCCAAGGCAGTTAGGACACCAGACGTATCAATGACTAAAGCAAGTAAAACAATGGGAGTGCAGCAAATCTTGTTGTCTCCAGATCCAGAAACCCGTGCGTTGATAGAATATCTTTGTCAACAATCGGGTAAATTGTACAATACAGGGATTTATTTTGCCCGTCAAACGTTTTTTAAGACAGGTAAATTATTAACGGGAAAATTTGATTTAGCATTTGAACCATCGGTGTCTATTGATTTAGGTACTGCCGACAATTTAGCAGCTTGTGTTGATACCTTGGGAAATTCCTTTTTGATTGATGCCGATGACAGACCCACACAAAACTGGACAGTATCTGAGGTGATCGATTTTATGCGAATTTTATTGGTTGATGATGAAATCGAATTAACAGATCCTTTAAGCCGGGTATTAACCAGGGAAGGGTATACAGTTGATATTGCAACGGATGGCTGTTTTGGCTGTGATTTAGCCCGTCAAAATCATTATGATTTATTAATTTTAGATTGGATGTTACCGCAAAAATCCGGTTTAGAAATTTGTCAGGAATTGCGATCGCATTCTGACCAAACACCGATTCTATTTTTAACTGCAAAAGACACCCTAGATGACCGAGTTCAAGGGTTAGATGCTGGTGCAGATGACTATTTAATGAAACCCTTTGAATTACGCGAATTATTAGCTAGAGTCCGCGCCTTACTGCGTCGTTATCAAGTTATAGAATCTACCATTAATTCTAACCATTTGCAAGTATTAGACTTAGAATTAGACCTCGATAATCAACTCGCCTATCGAGGTGAACGCATGATTGATTTATCAGAAAAAGAAAGTCAACTTTTAGCTTATTTGATGCGTTCACCAGGACAGTTATTAACCCATGATCAAATTCATCAATATCTCTGGGGAGAGGGTGAACAACCGAGCAGCAATGTATTAGCAGCACAAATTCGCCTGTTAAGAAGAAAAATCGAAACTACAGGGGAAATTCCCCTAATTCATACGGTTTATGGTAAAGGATATCGTTTTGGAGAATAGTTTATTACTTTTCATAAGATCAAGATGGGAGTGTGGAAACTCAGTGTCTTCAGACCTGAGAGGAAACACGACACAGGGGAATTTATTCCCCTAGAAATATTCAATTATGCTATCATAAAGAAATTAACATAGTCGTGATAGTTGAGTCAATGGCTAAAACAATAGGAGTACAGCAAATATTGTTGTCTCCAGATCTAGAAACCCGTGCATTATTAGAGTATCTCTGTCAGCAGTCAGGCAAAATATACAACACGGGAATTTATTTTGCTCGTCAAACGTTTTTTAAGACAGGGAAATTACTAACAGGAAAGTTTGATTTAGCTTTTGAACCATCGGTAGCCAAGTCTTTATTGGCACAATCAATGCCATCAACACCGATGCAGCAGACCCTAATGTCTGTGACGGAATCCTTTAAATCTTTTAAGAATTTAAAGGATTTGTATATCAAAGGTCAATTGCATTTCCGACCTAAACCTCCTGGTTATTTAAAAAGTTCAAAGTTGTTTAAAGTTGCCTATCCCAATTCGGGAGGACAAAGACCAAAACTGATTGATGGTCAACTTAGATTCGCGCTCGGAACAACAGTCAAAAGATGGTTTGGGGTATCTGAATTTTTCTTACCCATGCCATCAAACCTTGATTATTCCAAGGTTAAAGAATTTACTATTCTTCCTAAGAACGGTGCTTTTTATCTGGAAATGTCCTACGAAGCAGAGAAACAACACCATGAATTAGATATTAACCAAGCCTTGTCAATTGACCTGGGAACTGCTGATAATTTAGCAGCTTGTGTTGATACCTTGGGAAATTCCTTTTTGATTGATGCTAGAGATTTGAAAGCTAAGAATCAACTTTGGAATAAAAAAGTATCAACACGCAAAGAAGGTAAATCTCAAGGATATTGGGATAATTGGTTAGACCGTGTAACTCGTAAGCGAAATCACCAAATGCGTGACGGGATTAACAAAGCAGCCAAACTGATGATTAACCATTGTCTGAAATATGGCATTGGAACTTTAGTAATGGGTTGGAATGAAGGTTTTAAAATTAATGCTAATTTAGGTAATTTGAATAATCAAAAGTTTGTTCAAATGCCTTTGGGTAAATTAAAATCCCGTGTAAAACAACTTTGTGATTTGCACGGGATTAAATTTGTTGAAACCGAAGAAGCCTATACTTCAAAAGCTAGTTTCTTAGATGGAGACTCCCTGCCCAAATACGGTGAAAAACTGATGGGGTGGAAAGCATCTGGAAATAGAATTAAGCGTGGTCTTTATCGGACATCTGATGGTTTTGTTGTTAATGCTGATCTAAATGGGGCAGCAAATATCCTCAGAAAAGTATCGGGAAGATTGGGTATAATGCTCAATCAACTCAGTAGACGATCTTTGGCAGTCGTAGCGAGAATTAAGTTAAACTAATTCTGTCCGCAGAATCTCAGCGTCTTCAGACCTGAGAGTGTCAATGCATACCCTTATAACCCCAACAAAATTTCTGCTAAATATTCATATTGAGATAAATGATTATAAATTTGAGCCGAAATTCTCATCAAGGACTTAGTTTGATCTTCCCAAGGCATAATCGGAACTTCAATTTGATATTCTTCCCAAAGTTTTTGATTCAAATTATCATAATTTTGCCATTTTTCCCCTAAAGGTAAAACTGCCATTGAACCGATCATATCATCAGGACAGGATAAATTTATTCCTATTTTTTCAGATAATAATTTTCGAGCATTTACCACTAAATTATGATTAGTTTTGATTAACTCTGACCATCCTCCGGGTAACAGAGAACCCATGAATTTAATTGCTTCAGGAATACATAAATAAGCACTGGGGTCGGGGGTTCCTGTCCAGTCAAATTCTAATAAAAATCGAGAGCGATCGCTTCGGGTAGAATTAGCTCCATGACTAATTGTAAGCGGACGAATTAATGATTGTCTATCCCTTTGTACCGATAAAAATGCGGCTCCCTTGGGTGCAGATAACCATTTATGACAATTTCCTGTATAGTAAGTTGCTCCAATTGCTTGTAAGTTTAGCTCTAACATTCCGGGTGCGTGGGCACCATCAACCAAAGTATCTATTCCTAAATGAGTTAACTTTTTAATAATCTCTTGAATTGGAAAAATTAACCCGGTTTGGCTGGTAATATGATCGATTAAAACTAATTTTGTTCGAGGAGAAACTTTTGCCATAATCGCATCAATAATTTCTTCAGATGAAGCGACCGGAAAAGGAATATCTGCTATAATGATTTTAGCCCCCGTGCGACTAGCAACAAAATCTAATACATTCCGACAAGCATTATATTCGTGATTAGTTGTAAGTAATTCATCTTGTTCTGAGAAAATTAGCGATCGCAAAACCGTATTTACCCCGGTTGTCGCATTGGGAATGAATACTAATTCCTCTGGATTTGCACCCACAAAATTAGCTAATTCAACTCTAGCATTATCGAGTAAAATTTCATATTCTCTGACAAAAAAATGACAAGATTGTTGTTCAAGTTGTTGTCGAAATTGATATTGAGAATCTAACACAGGAATTGGACAAGCACCAAAAGCACCATGATTCAGAAAAGTTACCTTGGGATCAAATAACCAATATCGAGAAAAGGGAGAATATTCAGGTTTAGTGTGTAAAAGAGTGTCTTTCATATTTGATGAAATTAACAACTATTTGATCCTAAACCAATTCCGAACTTAAATAAATCTTATTTTTTGACAAAATCTTTCCCAAGTCGAGTAAATTAGGAATACCGTATCCATCCCCAATATTTATGAGCATAGCCAGCTTTTTGATGTTCTGGCGAAATCTGAAATCGTTTAAGTGGCGACCTTGTGCTATTCACACCCATTTAGTTAAACTGATTCAGCGCGGTGCTGATCTCGTCGCGGAGCAATTAATTGTCCTGTTTCCTATCATAATTAAACAGATTAAAAGAAGTAGGCGACGGATGATTCGTTTCTGCCGTTTTTTTCTATATTTGAATCCCAGAACCTTTAAAAAACTGATTCAGGCGACTATAGAACAGCGTCTACCGGGTTTTGCTGCGGAAATGGCTTATCATGCTACCTTAGCATTATTTCCGGCGGTATTAGCCCTATTAATTGCCCTAAGTTCCTTTGAATTATTGCAAACGGAACTCTATCAAATGGCAACTTTACTCAGTCAAATTGTCCCAGAAGATGTCCAGAATTTAATAGGAACTGGAATTTATCATTTATCTTTAACACCGAGTTCGGGTTTACTTTCGGTGAGTTTTATTGCCTCTTTGTGGGTTTTTTCCGGTGTAATTGGTGCAGCGATGACCGCATTAAATCATATTCATGGGGTAGAAAAGACCCATATTAGACCCTTTTGGAAAAATAAATTAATTGCCTTATCTTTAGCATTAGGAACTCTATTATTATTAATTTTAGCCACTGCATTAGTATTAGTGAGTGACATGATTGTTGAAGGAATTGCCCGTCAAAGTTGTATGATTGAAACCATCGGAAACTGTGCCTTAGAAGATTTAGCCATTTGCATGATTCAACCGCCAGTACAGAATTGTTTATTACAATCAACCCTATTAGAAACCTGGCAAAAACTACGATGGCCGATTACCTTGGGAATTGTTTCTACTAACTATGCTTTTATTTATCGTTATGCTCCTAATTATAGAAAACCTGGAACTCCTCTAATGCCAGGAGCAATTTTAGCCGCTGTATTTTGGGCTTTAGTATCTAATTTATTTCGTTTATATGTTTACTATTTTGGCAAATTTAATATTACCTACGGCACAATTGGCGCGTTTGTAGTTTTATTACTCTGGTTACAAATTAGTTCCTTAATTATGCTAGTAGGAGCCCAACTTAATGTGATTGTGGGGGATGAATTAAGATCCTCACCGCCCTAGAATTGCAGTGATTCCTAAACCTGTTCTCAGGCGATCGTATTTAATAGGGGCGAGTTTTGACAATGATTAACAATTCAACCGTAGGGGCGGGTTCCGAGACCATCTTTAATTATCAGCAATTATCTCCCTAAACCCGCCCCGGCAATTTGTTGTTGAAAAAAGCGCGATCGCTCTGAGAAATACAGAGGCGATCGCCGAAATCATCAACCTATCTGATGACCAGATTCAGATAATGGCAAAGTTTGCTGCTGTTAAGGAAACATCGTGGAAGATACTAATTTTATTTCCTGGGCTGAGGGTGATTTCAGAAAACAGGCCTCCACCAGTAACAGGAAGTTGGTTAGTAATTGCGGCTAAAACAGCGACTCCATTGCTAAAACCAAGACCAGCAGCGACCTGAATCTTATCATCAGCAACAACAAATTGATTCACGCTATTTTGACCACTTGACGCACCAAAGATGAAGGTATCTTTGCCTGCACCACCGAATAGATTATCATTCCCATTACCTCCATTTAGGAAGTCATCCCCATCTCCTCCATCAAGGTAGTCGTTGCCAGCACCGCCCAGCAGTGTATCATTGCCGACATCACCCCATAGGTAATTATTCCCATCACCAGCGTCAAGGGAATCATCGCCACCCCCTCCGCTCAGCGTGTCGTTGCCAGCTAAACCGCTAATAGTGTCACCCAGTTCGTTCCCTAAGAGGTTGTCATTCCCAGCAGTCCCGACAATCGGTGCTTTGGGGCCGACAGTAAACGACCATGTGTAGGTTTGACCGTTGGCTGTAATGGAGGCAGTATAAGTTTCCCCAGGCAGCAGGGGATCGCGCGGAACCAATAATACCATGTCATTTGAGTCGAGACTAGAGCGTCCTACCTCTTGATCGTTGTTGAATCCAGACCCTGGCCCGTAAGCTTCGAGAACCCCATTCTTGGGATTGATGTAATTAGTTTCATCAAACACCGCGTGAGCAAGTTGTGTGCCGCCCTGCGAGAATGAGTGAGCAGTAACATTAGGAGTAACGTCTCCATTCCCCAACTGCAAGAGCAATGGCAAACCCGTAGGGGCAGTGTACGGGGGGGTACCTGTGCTTGTTAGCGGATCGGGCCACTCTCCTCCTCCATAATCGCGTATGGAAGCTGGAATGGTTTGACCGTCGCCTGGCCAGATAATGGGAAACTTCACTGATGAGGGGATGCTGCTGTATTCACGTTGAAGCACAAGCGTGGCACCAGTAGTAATCTGGCCGCCTGCTTCCCGATAAGCACCATAGCCGACTTCGGTCACGTACTGATTGAGAATTCCCGCTGCGTGGAAAGGCGCCCTCAGCCACACCTCGATATCGTCTACATCAGTAGTGTTGAGACCACCACCCCACGCTACATTGCCGGACATACCAGCTTTCGCGCCTTCAGGGGTGTACCACTGGTTCCCTGGATCTTCGTAATGCCCACCCCCGTTATTTTTAACCAGATATTTGGAGTGTGCGACAGCACCCGCTCCCGCAATCGGGTTTTCTCGGACGGGGGGCAGGTTGGCTGCGGTGCGATGGAAATTAATAGTAGACAGCCATTCCGGTTGCGTATCATTATCGACTATAGCCAAAGTTGCGTTCCTCTGGGTTCCTACAGTTGCCCCACCAGTAGGGTTTTTTAAGGTAATCGTCAGGGTTTCACCGGGATCATAGGCAGTGTCATCGAGGATGGGAACCTGAATCGTTTTGGGCGTGGTGTCTCCCGCAGCAAAATTAACGGCTGTGGGAGTGGTGCCGTAGTCGCCAGATCCAAATTTAGCTGTACCGTCAGAGAGGCTAACAACAGCACTAACCGCTCCATCACTGCTGCCTGTGCGGGTGACAGTCACCAATGTGACTGGTGTGCCATCTTCGTTGACGCTGTAGGTAGCCGCACTAAATTGCAAGCTGCTTGCTGGTATTATCGTTGGCTCAGGAGTTGGCGCTGGTTCCGGTGTTGGTTGAACAGTTGGATCGGGTGTTGGTTCCGGTGTTGGTTGAACAGTTGGATCGGGTGCTGGTTCCGGTGTTGGTTGAACAGTTGGAGTTGGAGCCGGAGGAAAACTGCTGCGAGGAACATTCAACAAGACTGCGATCGCACGATTAGTAAGTTTGTCTATGATCAGCGTATCGTCACTACCAGTACCATCAGCACCTGTACCCGCAGTCAAAGTGTAGTTATCAAAATTCAAAATGCCGTTCTTGCTGGTAATCCGATCGCTTCCAATTTGATAATCGGTAATATAATCAATACTCTGATCATCTAGCTTCAGGAAAAATGTGTCGGAGCCATCGCCACCTGTTAGGGTATTGATACCGCGATTGCCGTACAAAATATCATTGCCTCTACCACCGACAATTAAATCATTGCCTCCACCACCGAATAACCAATCATTGCCATTTCCTCCTATAAGAGTGTCTTGATCTTGGTTTCCGAAAAGGGAATCATCACCACCTCCGCCATCAATTGAATCATTTCCTTTCCCAGCGTAAATAACTTCAGCATCAGAAGAACCGCTCACGCTATCATTTTTAGTGGCGGAGGATGATGAAGATGATCGCCTACTGATGCAAGAAGTCCTAGTGGGACTTAAACAAAAATCAAGCCCAAATCAAGTTTTATAAAGACAGGCTAATGATACTAGACAATGAAAATAGCAATCTGAAAGTTTATGAGTGGATTGTAAAATATACGGAAGAAGGTACTGTAGACATTATTACAGGTTATTTCACCGTCGGAGCTTTAGCTTATCTTTCGCAGCAAATTAATCAGAAAATTGCTAAATTTCGGCTAGTGCTTGGGGATATTGTTAATTTGGATCTGGTGGAAAACCGACCCTTAGATTTGCTCAATGAAAACATTACAATTGAAGCGGCACTTAATCTTAACCGTTTAGCACGGGAAGCCGTGGCTTTTTTAAAGCAGGATAAAGTGAAAGCAAAAACTTTAGAACCCAATTTTTGTCATGCTAAGTGCTATTTATTTAACCCGTCGAAGAATGATGATCGTAATAAATATTTTATTTCGGGTAGCTCCAACCTAACTGAAGCAGGAATTGGCTTAAAACATACAAATAATTTAGAATTAAATATTGCTGAAACTGGTAATAATAACCAATATAAAGAGCTAGTCGAATGGTTTGCAGAACTTTGGAACAAACCACAAGCACATCAAGAAAAAACTCTTATTTTTAAAGATGGTTCGAGGAAAAAAGTTAATTTCAAGCAATATTTAATTGCAGAAATTGAAAAGATATTTATTGAATATACGCCCAGAGATATTTACTACAAAATTTTATTTGAGTTATTTGGTAATCAAATTCTGGAAATCGAGAATGATCCAGAGTTTAATCGTCAAATAGGTCGGTTAGAAAATACCGCTATTTTTCACTCCCTGTATGACTTTCAAAAAAAAGGTGCTCTTAGTTTAATTCGGATGCTTCAGAAATATGATGGGGCAATTTTAGCGGATGCTGTGGGTTTGGGTAAAACTTGGAGTGCTTTGGCGGTGATCAAGTTTTTCCAGATGCAGGGAAGGGAAGTTATATTGCTTTGTCCTAAAAAATTAGAAAGTAACTGGAGACGCTATAAGGAAGATCAGGAATCTAAATTTGAAAGTGATAAACTCAAGTTTTTTATTCGCTTTCATACGGATATGAATAGCGATCGCCTAAATTCCTATAATGATCGCGCTGATAAATTATTTTGTGACGATAAACCTAAGCTAATTGTGATTGATGAAAGTCATAATCTCAGGAATGATAAATCCCAGCGCTATAAATTTTTAGTTGAGCAGATTTTGCGGAAAAATCAAGATATCAAAGTTTTGTTGATATCAGCGACTCCGATCAATAACTCTTTAAATGATGCTAGAAATCAATTTAAGTTAATGGTGCAGGGTAATGTTCATGGGTATGAAACAAAATTGGGTATCAAAAATATTGATTATTCCTTTAAAGAAGCAAAGACAATATTTAATGAATGGCGTAAAGATGACATTCCCAAAATAGGAGACTTTATTAAAAAACTCTCAGGTAATGATTTTTTTAGATTGACGGATTCGTTATTAGTGGCGAGAACTCGCAAGATGGTAGAAAGTCAGCAAACTAATTTAATATTTCCTGTTAAAAATAAGCCTGTAAATTTATTTGTGACACCACACCAACTTGGTAATTTTGAAACCTTTGAAGAATTATTTGACCATTTCCCCCCGATGCTGTCAGGGTATCAACCAGCGTTTTATTTAGATGATAAATCGGGAACAAAAAAGGATGTATTACGCGATGATAAACTACGCGATCGCTTTCTGGTCAAGATGATTTATATTTTGATGGTCAAGCGTTTAGAGTCTTCTTGGTGTTCCTTTTACTCAACGGTTGAGAAAATTAAATATCATCATCAAAATGCTTTAGATAAAATTAAAGATTATCAAACCAACAAGGCAAAAGCAGTATTACTAGAAAATGATGTTCTTGATTTGGATGATGATCAAAATGATGATGATTTTACAGAAGCAGTTGAAGAATATACACTAGGCAAAAAACGTCCGATTAATATTGCTGATATTGATGCTGCTGGTAGTTTGGATAAGTTTAAGGAGGATCTCAAAAAAGATTTGGATGCTCTTGATAATCTTTATGTCAATTTGCAAAAATTTGACGCAAAAATTAATAAAGAGTTAAATAAACCCAATCAAATTAAATCCTGTGATGATAAGTTAGAAGCATTGATCGCTCAGATTATTAAAAAGCGGAAGTTAGGGGCAAATAACCATAATCAAAAAGTGATAATTTTTACGGTTTATCGTGATACGGCGATATATTTATTTGAGCAACTTCAGGCTAGAGGTTTTAACAAAATTGCGATCGCATCGGGTACAAGTTCACAGTCTGATGATAGCGATCGCCCTCAAAAAATGGAAATGATTTTAGAGAGATTTGCGCCCTATACTAAGTTATTTTGTGAAAAGGAATGGAATTTTAGTTCCGAAAAAGAAGGGTTAGAAGCGTTTACAGAGTGGCAAGAATGGATTAAAGAAAATCATCCTGATACTCACCAAAAGCTGAATAAACCCATTGATATTTTGATTGCGACTGATGCTTTGAGTGAGGGACAAAACTTGCAGGATGCTGATATGGTGATTAATTACGATATCCATTGGAATCCGGTAAGAATTATTCAACGGATGGGACGAATTGATCGCTTGGGTAGTCCAAATCAACAAATATTTGGGATTAACTTCTGGCCCTCAGATAAGATTAATTCCTATCTCAATTTGCAAGGAAGAATTGAGCAACGGATGGCGACGATGAAGTTGGCGGGGTCAGAAGTCGATCATCAGTTTTCTGATAGCTTTGCAAAGATGGCTCATGATGAAGATTTTGATCGGAAAATGAATGATCTGATGATGCGACAAATGCAAACTACTTGGGATGATATCGAGGTAAGCGATCAAGGTTTAGGCTTTGATAGTTTGTCTTTGGAGCGCTATCGACAGGATTTACTCGCTGAATTTGACCGCGATAAAGATAAATATCGCCAGATGCCAAAGGGGGTATATACGGGATTTTTGGGAGATGGTAAAATAGGCGATCGTAATGGGATTGTGGCTTTACTTGGTTATCCGGCAAAACCTTCTAAGAAGTTCGATCATCAATATCAAGTTTTTGATTTAATTTATATTAATAAGTCGGGTAACTTAATTTTGAATAATCAAAAGGAGGTTTTAGATTTTCTGACTTTAAATAAGGAGAAAGGACGTTTTGTGCCTGATGCTGTTGATCGGGGTGATGAAAGTGCGATCGCTGAATTAGTAAATGCGCTTAAAGCTTGGTTAAGTAGTCAAATAGATCAGGAGCCGCGAGATTTATTAGCCAAAATCAAAAAAGGTAATAAATCTGCATTGGAAATTGTTAAGCAAAATATTAAGGTTGATGAAAAATTTCAGGTTGATAAGTTTGATTTGGTGGCTTGGGTGTTGGTGAGCGCGGATTAGGGGGGGACTTGAACACGGATTAAGGGGATTACACGGATTTCGCGGATTTTTTGGATTAAGAGTGATTAAGGGATTTTCTTTGTTGAAAGCTATATGATAAAAATAAGTAAAATCTGTGAAATCCTTTAATCTGCATAATCCGCGATTAAGACGTTTTTTTGATAGGAGGCAAAATTTATAGAAAGCTTTAATCTGACTGAACACGCCCGTTATCAAATTCTGAAGCGAAAAATACTAGAATCATGGATAGAACAGACATTGCTATATCCTGAAAGAGTTGAACTTTTAGCTGACATTCATGGGAATACCCATTATTTAAAGCGCATACAGGAATTTGGCGATCGCTGGTTGCGAGTGGTCGTAAATCCCAATGTTGAGCCTAATCGAGTTGTGACCATCTTTTTTGATAGGAGAGTAAAATGAAATTGATTGTTCATAAAGAAGATGATGCTCTGTATTTGAGTTTAGATGATTCAGAAGTTATAGAGTCAGAAGAAGTGAGTGATGGCATTATTCTTGATTACAACGCTGAGGGAAAAATTATTGGGATTGAGTTGCTGTATATCAGTAAGCGTAGTCCTAATTCTTTGCAGAAAATTTTGTTAGAAACGAGTGCTTAACATAAAAAATTTGAGTAAATAGCTATGACTATTGCAGTTACAGAAAATATCCGATCGCTTAATGATGTAGAGACAAAGTTAGGTCTGCGCCGATCGCACGATCCAGACTTCTTTGTGGAATGGCGTGGAGATTTTGCAGAATTAGTTGATACTGAAAAAAACACTCTAGATCGGATCAAACGCTCATATTTACATCATGTTGCTGAAGGCTTTTTGTCTGAGGGGTCAGTAAATTTGTTGATGGTTTCACCATTACTATTTTTGGCAGGTTTTCTGGAATCTCCTTTTAGTTTGCGAAGTGAACAGTCAGTTGAAATTAGCGATCGCAGTGGTAGTGTTACTTATCACGGCAGAATTGATGCTTTAGTTTTGAATAACAATTTATGGATCGTTTTAATTGAGGCAAAGCGTTCTAGTTTTTCGTTTTTAGTGGCAGTACCACAGGCTCTTGCCTATATGATGGCAAGTCCAAATGGTGATAAACCAACCTATGCACTCGTCACCAATGGCGATCATTTTATGTTTATTAAGCTGCAACAATCGCAATACGATCTTTCTGATGATTTTTCACTTTTTAAGCGATCACCCAATGAACTCTATTCCGTGTTTCAAATCCTGAAATCCTTTGAGAATCTGTAAATAATGAACCTAACTATCTTTGAACACGGATTAGATGGATTACACGGATTTCGCGGATTTTTTGGATTAAGAGTGATTAAGGGATTTTTTTTGTTGAAAGCTATATGATAAAAATAAGTAAAATCTGTGACATCAGTGTAATCTGCATAATCCGTGATTGTGGCTTTGTTTTGATATGAAACTCACTATTTTTAATGAATTAGACTTTTTGCCTGCTTTACGGGCTTTTTTTGCGGAGTTGCAAGTACCGATAAATGCGGTGACGGATAAGCCGATCAATGCTAGAGATATTCTGGGAAATAATTACAAAGATCGCGAACCTTTTGAATTGATTGATGATGTTTATTTTTTGGGGATGGTTGATGATGCTGCGTTTCGGGGTGGTAAGAGTTTAGCGATTGATAAAATTAAGTCGGATTATGATGGGATTATCATTTTTGGGGTGACTTTAAATAATCGTGATGGTGGTTTGTTGCCAACGCGATCGCATTTAGCCGAAATAGCACGGGCTTTTAATCGGGAGTTTTGCTATACGCCTGTCGTAGTAGTGTTTAAGTATGCTGATGCTGATAACAAATATCTGGCGTTTGCTAATACCGAGAGATCGAAGTATAAGCGGAATCAGGAAGGGGAAAAGGCGGGGAAGGTAACGTTGTTAAGGGATGTGAGTATTAGCAATATTCACTCGGCGCATGAAAAAATTATTTTTGGCGATAAGAGTTTTAAGGGTTTAAAGATTGATGCGAGTAAGGTCAATAGTTTTAAAAAGTTGTATGACTATTGGCAAACAGTATTTTCATTACAAGCTTTAAATGATCAGTTTTATGCAGATTTACAAGATTGGTTTTACTATGCCTCACAGCATATAAAGCTTCCTTTCAGACCTGACTATGTGCCAGAAAAGGAAAACATTAAAAACTTTTTGGTGCGGTTGCTTGCCAGAACTATGTTTTGCTGGTTTATCAAGGAAAAGGGATTGATTAAACCTGAGATTTTAGAGCTTAGAGATTGGGATGGTCGGGTTTTTCCTTTGGTTAAAGATTTTGAGGATGAGAACTTTTTAGAGTCAAATAGCTACTATCGCGGCGTTTTGCAAAATATATTTTTTAATTCGTTGAACCAAAAGGATAAAAAGTCGCTCAAAGATTTTAAATGGACTAAGTATTTACATTCTGACTTTCAGGTTGAATGGTTTATAGATATTCCATATTTGAATGGTGGTATTTTTGATGATTTGGATGAAGATAATGCGAAGGAAAGTATTGAGGATACGGTGATGCGTGTGCCTAATTTTCTGTTTTATGGGATTGAGACAGAGGAGATTGTGGCTAAGGGTAAGGCTAAAAAGATTGAAGTTAGCAAGGTTTATCATAATGGTTTGAATGGTATTTTCAAATCCTATAAGTTTACCCTGGAAGAAAATACGCCCTATGATGAAGATATTGCCTTAGATCCTGAGTTATTGGGTTTGGTATTTGAGAACCTATTGGCAGAACTCGATCCAAATTTGGAAGAGAATACGATTAAGAGTATCCGTAAGCAGACAGGGAGCTATTACACACCGCGTAAGGTGATTCAGGAAATGGTGAATGAGAGTTTGTTTATCTATTTGAAAAAACATACTGCTCCTGCAAATGTAGAAACTCTCAAAAAGTTGGTTTATGAGAATATCCTAGACAATACGAGTAATGCTTTTTGTGAAGGTGTGGTGAATGGAATTGATCGCTTTAAGGTGCTTGATCCTGCCTGTGGTTCGGGGGCTTTTCCGATGGGTGTGTTACATCGGTTAGTTGATATTTTGAAGCTGGTTGATCCAGATAATTCCAAATGGTTACGGCTAAAGTTACAACCTGTGGATGCTAATTATCGTGATGAGTTTGAGAAGACACTGAAGCAACATTTAGATGATTACAGTCGCAAGTTAGGGATTATTCGTGACAGTATCTATGGCATTGATATTCAGCCTTTGGCGGTACAGATTACCAAGTTACGCTTTTTTATCTCTTTGCTAATTGATCAAAAGGTTGAGAAAGGGATTACACCAATGCCAAATATTGAGACAAAAATTATTTGTGCAAATAGTCTCAAAAATATTCAGCCAGATTTGCTTTCGTTTGGTGCGATTCCCCAGTTAAAAATCGCTAGACTCAAGTATTACAAGCCTGATTTGTCGATTGATGAGAAGCGATCGGTAACTGATGACATTGTGACGGTTTTAGATGGTGCTTTTCCATCGTTTAGTACGGAGATTATGGGTAAGCATATCGCAGGACAGAATCGGGAATTATTGCGCCATTGGTTTACCCATGCGACGGTGGCGGCTCCATTTTTTAATTTAGATTTCTTCTATCCTGAGCTTGAGGGACAGGGTTTTGATTGTGTGATTGGCAATCCGCCCTATGGTGGTACGAAGATTAGTGATGATGTGCGTAAGGATTTGGGAATAGATAGTAAAGATCCCTATGGTGCTTTTATTGCGAGGTTTTTGGCAAGTTGTGATAAGCAAACACCGTTAAAAAATGGTGGGGTTTTGGCTTACATTGTCAGTGATACTTTCATGACGATCAAGAGTCATCATGCTTTGCGCCGTCAGATGATGGATAACTACATTCATAAGATGATTCGGGTGCATCCTGATACGTTTAAGGCAACTGTAAATACGGCGATTATTATTTGCGAACGGAATAGGTCAAAGTCTTTTAATCAGGATCATGTTTGTCAGATGGTGGATATGACTAATGTGAGTGTTCATGATAGTTATAGTCGGTTTGTGGAGTTGTTGGGGCTGGCGCGAGGGGTTGATTTTGATGAGGTAAAAGAATGTGTGAGTAATGAGGAGTATGGGATTTATTATTATCCGCAGGGTTTGATTCGGACTAATAGTAATTTGCCATTTTTTGTGGCTAGTCCTAAGTTGTTTGCTTTGATGAATGATAGTAATGATCCTGATTGTCTGCCAAAAACTATTGTGCAGGAAATTGGCGGCAAAAGATTAACAGTACGCAAGATTGAGATGAATAGAAAAGAGATTCAGGTGGTGAAGTTAGGGGATATTGCGGATGTAAAGCAAGGACTTGCGACTGGTGATAATCAGGCTTATTTATTCCAAAATCCTGCTGCAAGGGGGAATTATCGCAGTATTGAAGATTTTAGAGAGTATTTGCTGACTGAGGAGAATTTAGACAAGATTAGAAATAACGAGAATTTGCGTTTAGATGTGATCAATAAAGGCATTTCTAAAGATGATCCTTCGAGTCAAAGATATTTTGGTGGGCGTTATATTGTTCCTTACGATAAAGGTGGTGAAAGTGATTCTGATGATGGTTGGATGCCTAACTATTTTGTCACAACTGATTATTTTATTGATTGGAGTGAATGGAGTATAAATAGAATGAAAACTTATACAATCGCTCAAAGAATTAGAGAGTATAAAGAAAAAACATCAATAAAGAGTCATTATGAAACTACTAATGCCGCCATTATAAGAAGTCCTGACACATATTTTATAAAAGGTATAACTTATTCAAGAACTGGAAATTACGCTCCAACTTTTAGGGTTGCAACAGGTTCTGTTTTTGATACAAAAAGTTGCACTTTGTTCTTTTCTAAAGAATCTTTTGTTATTTGCTCTTTGGCTTATTGTTCATCAAAACTTCTAAAGTTCTTTTTCAAAAACTTTCAAGGACATACTGTAGACGCACAGGTTGACGATCTTAAAGTATCCTCATTTCCTTTAAATATTTTAGGATGCTCTGCTATTAATCAATTATCCCATTCAATTATTCAAAAACAAAAAATTGATCCTTATTACGACTATGCCAGTCACGAACAGATAGAAATAGATAAATTAGTCTATGAAGCCTATGGACTTAACGCCGAAGACATTGCCGAGGTTGAGAATTGGTATGCGCGTAGATATCCAAAATTATCTCAAGCTCAGAAGGCTAACCTGCGGAAACTTAACCCCACTATTTGAACACGGATTAAGGGGATTACACAGATTGCACGGATTTTTTTAGATTTTTGGAGATTAAATGAATTAAAATCAGCGAAATCAGCGTAATCCGTTAAATCCGTGTTCAGCATTTATATTATGACCTTCAAACACCAAGACATCACCCAAAAAATCATCGGCGCATCCTTTGAAGTTCATAAATTTCTCGGTAACGGCTTTCAAGAAGTAATCTATCAAAGAGCATTAGCCTACGAATTTCATCAAGCAGGATTAACATTTGCCAGAGAAATCGAACAACAAATCTATTACAAAAACCTACCCGAACCAATCGGTACACGCCGCGCTGATTTTGTTGTCGAAGAAAAAGTATTAGTCGAACTAAAAGCCACCAAACAACTAGAAGATGTCCACTTTGCCCAATCCCTAAACTATCTCAAAGTCTATAAACTCGACGTCGGACTATTAATTAACTTCGGCAGTAAAAGCCTAGAATTTAAACGACTAATACGAACATAAACATCTGAACACGGATTAGACGGATTACGCGGATCTCACAGATTTAGGTTATCTTAAAAATCAGCGTAATCTGCGTAATCCCCTTAATCCGTGTTCAGCATTTAATTAATATGAACTACTGGCTAGTAAAATTCGCACCCTTCCGCTACAGTTGGCAAAAAATCCTACTACATGGCAAATTTGAAATCTATTCCGTCCGCAACCCCCAAGCACGGAATAACCTCAAAGCCATGCAACTAAACGATCAAGTCTTGTTTTACCACAGCCAAGAAGGAAACAGCATCATGGGTAAAATGAAAGTAATCGTCACCGCCCATCAAGACCCAACCACCGATGATCCCAAATGGTTAAGCGTCACCTTTGAGCCAGTAGAAACCTTTGAGAAAGCGATCGCATTAAGCCAGATTAAAGAAATTCCAGAATTAGCAAATATTGGCTTAGTCAAACAGCCAAGACTCGCCATAATGCCATTAACTAAAGCTGAATTTGAGATAATTGTAAATTTAGGAAATTAATAAAGGCTGAACACGGATTAAGGGGATTACACAGATTGCACGGATTTTTTTAGATTTTGGGAGATTAAATGAATTAAAATCAGCGAAATCAGCGTAATCCGTTAAATCCGTGTTCAGAATTTATATTTAATTGCTTTTCGTCTTTTTTCAGCAAGCCCTATTTACTGGTTTGAAATTGTAGAATTACCCGACCGCGCCTCCAGAGAATAACTGCTAGAAATTGACACTCTCAGGTCTGAAGACACTGAGTTTTCAAGCTCCCAGACTTATGTTATAAAAAGCAAAATCCGCGACGTTACTCCCTGCTGCATCCATGAAGCATTAAGCGGGAGTTGGGGCGCGGTAGATACAAAAGCAGTTTTCCGATCTTAACAAAACTAAAACTATGATGTCCGTTTTTTGCGGAAAGCACGTCTTTGACGTTGATTAGCGATCGCCTTGCGCTTACGCTTCTCTGTAGGGGTTTCAAAGTGACGGTTTTTTCTAACATCCGCCAAAATACCAGCCTTAGAAACTTCCCTCTTAAAACGCCTTAATGCTGACTCTAGCTGTTCATTTTCACCCAGAATAACTTGGGTCATGTCCTCTCCTTAAATGGTCTACAACAACATTTGAAAATCTTTTGTGGGATTATTCCCCTTCATGCAATATTACAACAATGGGTAATATCTAGTCCATGTTGTAATGGCTACAAAGCGGATAATATATTAGGTTCGGTGAACCTAGCAACTCAAGTTTAGCGGCTCGCCGAACGTAGAATTCCAGTTGCAATAGACAGAAATAGCAAAATCCAAATCACATAACCCGGGATAAACGCTAAAACAGATAGACCCCTAAGCGTCCATAACAAGACCAGTAGACCCGTTATAGACGCAAATAGGTAGGAAAAAATTAACTTTTGGGAATTAGGAGATCGAGTCACAAATAGTACAGACTTGAAGACGCTACGGATCTAGCTTAACCTAAGACCTGGAAGCTATTAGAAATAATTAAATTAGCCTGTACACCCGCCAGACGCACTAGGGGCTGATCTCCAAGATTAATTAAGGTAGAAGTTCCCTCTTGGATAATAGTCAGTTGGTTTAAGGTTAAGCCCTTTGCCAAAACCAAGAAATCTTCTCCCACCCGGAAATCCGTAATCTGGTCAAAACCAGTACCAGCACCGATGACAAAATAATCTTTACCTGTACCTCCGGTGATCAAATCATCACCGAGATCCCCAAATAACCAATCATCCCCAGCCCCGCCGTTCAAGGTATCGTTTTGTTGTCCACTGTAGAGGGTATCATTGTCATCACCGCCACAGAGTAGATTTTCTCCCTCATTAGCTAAGAGCAGGTCATTGCCCGCACCGCCACTGAGTTGATCTAGGTCGGAACTATTACCCACGACATTATGGCTTCCCACACCCCCATAGATCGTGTCATCCCCATTGCCACCGCAGAGGATATCCGTGCCTTGGTCACCAAACAGGAGATCATTTCCCGCATCTCCATACAGGACATCATAAGATCATGATGGGAGTGTGGAAACTCAGTGTCTTCAGACCTGAGAGGAAACACGACTCAGGGGAATTTATTCCCCTAGAAATATTCAATTATGCTATCATAAAGAAATTAACATAGTCGTGATAGTCGAGTCAATGACTAAAACAAGTAAAACAATGGGAGTGCAGCAAATATTGTTGTCTCCAGATCCAGAAACCCGTGCGTTATTAGAATACCTTTGTCAACAATCAGGTAAATTGTACAACACGGGAATTTATTTCGCTCGTCAAACATTATTTAAGACAGGTAAATTACTAACAGGAAAGTTTGATCTGGCTTTTAAACCATCGGTATCAAAGTCTTTATTGGCACGATCAATGCCATCAACACCGATGCAGCAAACTTTAATGTCGGTAACAGAAGCATTCAAATCTTTCAAGAATTTGAGAGATTTACATGAAAAAGGTCAACTCCATTTTCGACCTAAACCTCCTAGTTATCTCTTAGATATTAACCAAGCGTTGTCTATTGATTTAGGTACTGCCGATAACTTAGCAGCTTGTGTTGATACCTTGGGAAATTCTTTTTTGATTGATGCTAGAGACTTAAAAGCTAAAAATCAACTTTGGAACAAAAAAGTATCAACTCGTAAAGAAGGTAAATCCCAAGATTATTGGGATAATTGGTTAGACTGTGTAACTCGTAAGCGCAATCACCAAATGCGTGACGGGATTAATAAAGCAGCAAAACTAATTATTAACCACTGTCTTAAATATGGTATTGGAACACTGGTAATTGGTTGGAATGAAGGTTTCAAAACTAATGCTAATCTGGGTAATTTGAATAATCAAAAGTTTGTTCAAATGCCTTTGGGTAAACTAAAATCCCGTGTAAAACAACTTTGTGATTTGCACGGGATTAGGTTTATTGAAACTGAAGAAGCCTACACTTCAAAAGCTAGTTTCTTAGATGGAGACTCCCTACCCAAATACGGTGAAAAACCGATGGGGTGGAAAGCATCTGGAAGCAGAATTAAACGTGGGCTTTATCGGACATCTGATGGTTTTGTTGTTAATGCTGACCTGAATGGTGCAGCAAACATTCTAAGAAAAGTATCGGGAAGATTGGGTATAATGCTCAATCAACTCAGTAGACGATATGCGGCAATCGTAGCGAGAATTAGATTAAACTAATTCTGTCCGCAGAATCTCAGTGTCTTCAGACCTGAGAGTGTCAACCTGTTCACCACCATAGACATTATCGTTACCCTCACCCCCCATCAGGGTGTCGTTGTTGCGGTTGCCATAGATAGCATCATCTCCGGCTCCACCCCAGAGGAGGTCAGGGCCATCTCCCTCGTTACTCAGAGGATCGGTTTCACCGTTTATATTCAGGTTGTCACCAAAGAGGGTGTCATTGCCTTGATCCCCATAAATGGTATCCGCCCCTAACTCCCCTCGAAGTAAGTCGTCGTCTTGGCCACCAAAGATAAAATCATTACCCGTACCACCATAGACCGTATCGTTGCCAATGCCTCCGTGTAGTAAATCCTCTCCGGTGTAGCCATAGAGGACGTCCTGTTCCTGGGCTGCGATCGCAGAACCATCACTGGGACTGCCAATCAGGGTATCATTGCCATGGTCGCCATAGAGGGTATCGTTACCATGGTCTCCAAATATCAGGTCATCATCCTGACCGCCATAGGCAATATCGTTGCCATCTCCCCCCAGCAGGGTATCGTTGTTTTCGTTACCTGAGAGAAAATCATCTCCGGTGCCGCCCAGAAGTAGATCCTGTCCTTCTAAATCCTGGGTAAGCGACAGATCATCAATTCCGGCTAAGAGGGTATCATTTCCCTCTTGACCTTGCAGGGTATCGTTGCCATAACTCCCCCGCAGGTAATCATTACCCAGTCCACCTTCTACTAAGTCATTGCCGAATGAGGCATCAACGGTATCATTCCCATCGCCAGCGTAGATATTGTCATTCCCTGTAAAGGCGGGTAATCCAATCATCTCCACCAAAGGCAAAGATACTTTGATTCAGAACAGTTCCCGTCAGAGTATCGTTATTCTCTGTGCTGTTAAGGATATTTGAGGTTGGGTTAGGAGAAATTAAACCCAGCACCGGGGGTTCGGGGAATACCACTTCTAGGAGTTTAGGAGCCGGGAGACAAATACCACACTCACGGTTTTGTCTGGGTAATGGTGTTGAGGTGGGCGCGGCAGTGGGTTCGGGGGTCGGAGTCGGATTGGGACTGGGTATTGGTTCGGGGGTGGGATTAGGAGTTGGACTGGGTATAGGTTCCGGGGTGGGATTGGGTATGGGTTGAAAGTTTAAGTTTACGGTCGTCCCGGTCGATGTTGCTCCTTTATCATCCGTGACCGTGTAACTAAAACCACCGCCATCGAAGTCACCTGTAGATTGAAATTGCAGTTGAGAGGCTTCTTCTGGGGTTAAAACCTGATTGGCCGTCACAGGTTTACCATTGAGGAGCAGCACCCCATCAGCTATATCCGGTAAGCTGGCAATCGTAAAACTAGCAATAGTACCATCGGAGTCACTTCCTGATAGTGAGAGAGGAATCTTACTATTAGCTAAAACCGCAGCATTCAGGTTATTAGCCACCGGAGGAATATTCTCTGGTGCTGGAGTAGGTACTGGGGTAGGTACTGGGGTAGGTACTGGGGTAGGTACTGGGGTAGGTACTGGGGTAGGTGTTGGACTTGGAGTCGGACTTGGTGTTGGTGTTGGACTTGGACTTGGACTTGGACTTGGAGTCGGACTCGGACTCGGTGTTGGAGTCGGACTCGGTGTTGGAGTCGGACTCGGAGTTGGAGTCGGACTCGGAGTCGGTGTTGGAGTCGGTGTTGGTGTTGGAGTCGGTGTTGGTGTTGGAGTCGGTGTTGGTGTTGGAGTCGGTGTTGGTGTTGGAGTCGGTGTTGGTGTTGGTGTTGGACTTGGTGTTGGTGTTGGACTTGGTGTTGGTGTTGGACTTGGTGTTGGTGTTGGTGTTGGACTTGGTGTTGGTGTTGGTGTTGGAGTCGGACTCGGTACAATATTAATTGTGGTTTGGGCGGTATTACTATTATTATCTCCGTCATTAACAACAACTTCAATTGTCCGAGGGGTGAGGTCGGGGTTGTCGCTATTGTTGCTAAATTGAATTCCTTTGATGGCGGTTTGATAGTTGCTTAAACTGCTTGGCCCGCTTAGGGTAATTGTGATTTTTCCAGGGACGCTGCTGTCGATACTTCCACTAATTCCGTTGGGGAATGGGGGTAGGGTGAAGTTGTCTCCTATTTGTTTATTTGTTAGGGTAATAACGGCTGTTTCGATATTGGTATCGTCTAGGTCTGTGATACTAATATCTGTATTAGCTATGGCTATTCCTGTACTGTTTTCGGTATAGGTTGTGCTGTAGTTGCTTCCGGTGGTCGTCCCATCTAGGTCGATAATTGGGGGGTTGTTGACGGGTACAACTGTAATTGTACTAACAGCAGTATTACTAACATTAACACCATCATTAGCAATTACACTAATTGTCCGAGGGCCAGCAGTGGGATTTTGTGAATCATTATTGTAAGTAATGCCCTGTAATAAACTCTGTAAGTCAGCCGTTAAAATATTGCTGTTATCGGGTTTATTGATTGTAACTTGCTTTGTTGTATTATCGTATTTAACCGTGAATTCAGTAGAACCTACTGTAACTGTTACTGGTATAGAAGTTACATTCAGGGGAAACAGTTGACCCCCAATAGTTAAAGATTCTGAATCTAGGTCTGATAAAATACCAGAAATCCCAAGGGTAAGACTAATAATATCATCCCCATCAGGATCACTCACCGTAGGGACAATATTATCAGAACTAGCAATGAGAATTGGACTATCGCCTTCAGTGAAAGTTGTGTTGTAATCATAGCCTGCTGGAACTGTTATATTGGCATAATCCAAATCAACAACGGGGGGAGAACCGAGGGTTAATACTTTTAAGTTCGCAATTTCATGAATATTTGTCGCCCCGCCTGTGGAAGCAGCGAAACCAAACTTGAAGTTAGCAGGTACTATATTTCCATTGGCTGCTTTGATATCCAAATTCTGAAAGACATATTCACCCGCATCTCCAACTCCATTAGAATTAGTATCAAAGAAAAGACTTAATAGCCCATTAGTAGATAGTTGAATTCCTACTTTTCTTTCAACACCTGTGTCAGTTCTGTTTGTTGCGGTACTCGGCCCATCAATTCCATTCACACCTGTGGGTAAGGTATTGGTATTATAAGTAGCAATCCAGGGATAAGACGTGGTGCGATCTTGTGTCGCTACAGGAACAATTTCTTTCCCGCGAATTGTAATCGAGTCAGGAACAGGGAGTTTTAGCTTTTTCGGTATGCTAGTATCCCCTGTTAATGGACTGCCTCCTACGCGAATAGTATTATTACTGCTATTGACCTCTGTAGCAAAGTTTCCATACTCATCAAATCCAATTCCAACATAGCCTCCAGCGATGCCGTCTGTGCCACTATTGCGGTTTTGAGCATATCCCAAGGAACCACCGAAGGCTCCTGCTTTGATTGGAGATTTGCTACCATCAATTAAGAAAAAACTTAATCCATCCCCTTTATTAGTTGTTGCATCAGCAGTTCCTCCATAAGAATAATAATCAAATAATATGGTTAATCCAGAGGTGGAAGAAATAGGTGTATTGTAAATAACGAAACCGGACTGATTGGTAAGAGATGTACCGGAAGCATTTTTAACAGAAGTTAGTCTTAATGCACCAGTCCCATCGCTATCAATGGGTGTAGGATTTGTTCCTGTGGGAACGCCCGGAATCCCTCCAGTTTGTGCAGTCCTATCAGTTCTTGCTGTTAAGAAAGGAAGGTTATCTGATGGGGTTGGATTAGCCAGACCATTTCCATACAGCCAATTAAGTGTAGCTGTGTCTAGGGTACTATTTTTAAAGGATTCATCAACTAAAGCTGGGGTAAGTAATACGCCCTCATAGTTCAATAAAGTTGGAGTTTGAATAGCTAAACGGGTGTCAATTTTTCCGGTTGCATATTCTAAATTCCAATCTCCTCCCAACTGAGTCGCACCTGTTAAATTCTCGGAGGCGGCGATATCGGCTTGAGTTAGTTGGGATAAATTTGTAACGAAGGATTGTCCTAAACTTCCAGACGCAACATTACATCCATATAATAAAATATCCGCATTTTCTGTTAAGCTGGCTTGCCATTGGGAGAGTTGGGTTGAATATTGGTCGAGATTATTAGCATTAATAACAGTTGTCCCTAACTGTAAACTTCCACTTTCACCGTGAGAAATAATATGAAGGGCATCAATATCTTTTTGTGTAGAAAGAATAGAACTAATTTGAGCAATTCCATCTTGATTAGGATCGAGTATAATAACTTCTGCGTTTGGGTCAACGCCTTGCAATAATGTTTCATAGTTATCGACACTAGAATCAATAACTACGACAGTTTTCACTTGATCTTGAATATAATTATGGTTAGATGACATACCCTGATTTTCCTTGGTTTGGCTTTTCTTTCAACAAATGTATGGGCTAGTTGAAACTTAGATTGAAATTTACACTAAAAAAAACTGATGCAATACCGACGACTCTGAATGAATAGCGTGTATCATAAACTGCACTATCCTCTCAGTGTAAACCCATAGATTAGATTTATTCATTAAGTTTGTACCAGATCTGAAATTGTCATACTTACAATTGACAAAAGGTTAAACAATGCTATGATTGACAGCCTTATTAATCAAAAACCTAAAAACTTCCACCCAAATCAAAGATGAGGTAATCAGCCAATGTATAGTTAAAGAATATCTTTGCAACCTAGCATAGAATTAGTATTGAACTTCCAGGCTAAGAGCGACCTCACGGATGTCTCCAATTTCGTCTCAACATAACTTAAGCAAAAGTAAAACTTCTCCTGGCATTGTCCTGTCTATGTTTAATCGTTTAAGCATTCGGCAAAAAATTGGCTGGGGTTATGGGGTGGTAATCGGGGTCGTCCTTGTGGGTGTGACCTCTGCTTTCTTGGTGGCGACCTATTCGGTGCGACCTTTGCGTACCCAATTAGAAATTGACCAACAAAAAGCTAAGGTTCTCGATGGACTCAGCCAAAGTCTACTCCAGTTAAAGCATAATCAGGATAATCTAGCGCAGTTTTTTAGCGATACCAAGGATATAGAAAAAATTGAACGGGGAGTTTCCGCCCTGCGTTCAAATATCTTTGTGATGAATAATGAATTGCAACAACTTCAAGATATTCCTGAAACAATGGATGTTACAATTCAACAGGATTATCAAGCCCTACAGGACTTAACTCAACGCTATAAAGAACAGTTGACTAGCTATTCAGAACAGTTTGAAACCCTGATTCAAACTACGGAAAAACCGAATTTGAATCCTCAAATTTTGCAGTCGGTTCAAAAATCTTTGATTAACCTGAATCGGACAACCGGAATTATTCAAGTTTATCCGGTTTATGCTGAAACAACCCAAATGGAAAATAGATTCAGAAAGCGGGCTGAAACTGCTCTAAAAGATTATGAAAAAATTCAATCTTTAGGCAATAAAATTATTATCATAACTTTATTTTTATCTACTGGTTTAGCAATAATCTTTGCAATTTTTACGGGTAATATGATTGCAACTCCCCTGGATATTATGATTAAAGTTGCAGAACAGGTGAGTGAGGAATCGGATTTTGCCCTACAAGCACCCGTTACCAGTTCCGATGAAATTGGGGTATTAACTGAATCTTTAAATCATCTAATTCAACGGGTGGCTGAATATACGGAAGAATTACAGAAAGCGAAAATTATAGCGGAAGCGGCTAACCGTTCTAAGAGTGTGTTTTTAGCGAATATGAGTCATGAACTTCGCACGCCGTTAAATGCGATTATTGGCTATAGTGAAATGCTCCATGATGAATCGGAAGATTTAGGCTATACGGACTTTTTACCCGACCTAGAAAGGATTCAAACTGCGGGAAAACATCTGCGGGATATGATTAGTGATATTTTAGATATTTCTAAAATTGAAGCGGGTCATGTTACTCTCTATTTAGAAAATTTTCCTGTTGATCAACTCATAGAAGATGTGATTACCACCGCTACCCCTTTAGCAGAAAAAAATAATAATGTTTTGAAGGTCAAGACCAAAGCGAATATTGGAACTATGTATGCCGATATGCCGAAAGTTCGACAAATTCTGTTAAATCTACTCAGCAATGCTTCTAAATTTACCGAAAAAGGAACGATTTATTTAATTGCTGAACGTACCCAAGAAAAACCCCCGATTCCAGAAGATGATGAATTTATGTATACAATGGTTGCTAATTCGTCTCAATATTTAGTATTCCGGGTTAAAGATTCGGGAATTGGGATGACTGAAGAGCAATTACAACATATTTTTAAACCCTTTATTCAAGCAGATGTTTCGACAACTAAACGGTTTGGTGGGACTGGGTTGGGACTGGCAATTAGTCAGCGTTTATGTCAAATTCTCGGAGGCGTGATTACGGTGGAAAGTCAAATGGATAAGGGTTCTATTTTTAGTGTTTGGCTTCCAGTTCATGTTAAAGGATAGGGAATGGGTAATAGGTAGGGGAATGATCCAAATTCCGATTCCCCCTTCCCGATGCTGCTAGGAGATCAACTAACTCAACACCCAATTCACTAGCATTCGCACCCCATAACCCGTTGCTCCGGCGTTATTATAACCGTTATCTTTATCAGCCCAAACCGGGCCAGCAACATCTAAATGGGCCCAGGGAGTTTTTTCCACAAATTGCTTCAGGAATAAGGTGGCTGTGATTGACCCTCCAGCCCTTGGCCCGGTATTTTTCATGTCGGCGTGGATGGCTTTTAAACCTTCAAAATATTTGTCTTCTAAGGGCATCCGCCAGAGTTTCTCCCCTGATGTTTTGGAGGCGGTTTCTAACTCGATTGCTAACTGATCATCGGGACTCCATAACCCGGCAATATCATCTCCTAAAGCAATCACACAGGCGCCAGTTAAAGTGGCTAAATCAATCATAGCATCTAACCCTAATTTATCAGCAAAAACCAGGGCATCAGCTAGGGTTAATCGTCCTTCGGCGTCGGTATTATTAACTTCAATGGTTTTCCCATTAGATGCTGTTAGAAAGTCCCCTGGGTGCATGGCGCGGCCGCTAATCATATTTTCCGTCACCGCACTAATAAAATGCACTTCTACGTCCGGTTTTAATTGACTAATAGCTTTAGCCGCCCCAAAGGTTGCCCCTGCGCCTCCCATATCGACTTTCATCATTTCAATCCCGCCACCTGTGGGTTTAATATTTAACCCACCGGAATCAAAGGTTAAGCCTTTACCAATAATGGCTAATTTGCGGCGAGGAGTGACTGAAGGATGATAGATTAAATGAATAAATTTAGGCGGTAAATCCGAGGCTTGGGCTACTCCTAAAAAAGCCCCCATCCCCAATTTTTCGCAGTCTTCTTTTTCCAAAATATTCAATTCTAAGCCGTATTCTTTAGCTAGGGATTGAGCCATTTCTGCCATTGTAATTGGGGTGACTTCATTGGCGGGGGCGGCGACTAATTCCCTGGCTAAAATTACCCCGGAACAGATTTGTTTAGCCCGGGTAATGGCGGATTCTGTGCCGGGTAAACCTAATAATTCAATCTGTTCAATTCCGTGACCCTTATCATCGGTTTCTGACTTAAATCTGGTATCTTGATAGAGGGCTAATTCTATGCCTTCGGTAATAGCTTGGGCGGTGGTTTCTGGAGTTTCAAAAATTGGTAAGCTCACCCCAAGACTTTTGCCTTTCAGGGATTTTGCGGTTTTAGCAATATTGGCGGCGGCGCGGCGTAAGCTGTCTAATTTGAGAGCATCGGATTTACCTAAACCGACTAAAATCACTTTGCGAATGGGACTATTTCCCCCCACGCGAGTTGAAATATTGCTATCTGCTTTTCCCTTAAATTCGGTTTCTGTGATTAATTCTTTTAGAGTTCCGGCTAGTTTATCATCTAAGGTGGCTAAGTCCCCGGTTAATTCTATCTGGTCTTCAAATAAACCCAGGGCGAGGATGTCTCCCGACCAGTTTAAGGAGGATGTGTTGGTGGCTGTAAATTCCATTGTTGTTTGTGTCTGAGTTACTGTAAAAAGTATAAACTGTTTTCGAGTTCAGGAATTAGGGAAAATTTCATGGTGTGACTTCGTTGATACATGGCTTTGAAAAATTTTAATTCGGTGATGTTGAAATATAATTTATTTTTTCCAGGTTTCTTGCCATAAATCCCCCCCGACTTCGACTCCACCCAGGGAACTCGTAGCCTCTAAGATTATACTATTTCTTGCTTTTAATTGCAAGTTAATTTTTCCCTGCATGGTATCTCGACAACGAAAGATTAATCCGGCTTGGGTGGGTGCTCTTAATAAAGTTCCTGGGTGTTCGGTGGTAGCGGTCAAACAGACTTCATATTCGTTATTTTTAGCTGTCATTTGCCATTTTCCCCAGGGTTCGATTTGCCAACTAACTTCCGAATTCCAAGGCACAAATTCATAGAATTTTCCCTGATAATGAATTGCAATTAAAGCTACGGATTCTGACCAGAATAACACATCTCTGATCCCGCCTCCGGCCGTTAATGCTAAATCTGTTTCTCCATCAAAACTATTACAATTTACCCAAAACCATTGTTTAGGAAAACTCCCACCCCAATTTTTTTCGCCATAGGCGGGAGCATTTTCAAATTGATAAATTTGACCATTCCAATCAATCCAACCTGTGGCTAAACCATGGGCCATTAAAATTTGCCATCCCGGTTCAAATATCTGCAAAAAAGACAACCATCCGGCGGTCGATTGTTGCGGTTGATTGGGATTTCCCCAGCCATAAATCGGTTGAATATTATATTGCCAATTACAATATTGAGAACTGCCCGAATCGGCTAATTTTCCTTGATGTAAGGTGGCTGTTCCTTGATAGCCTTGTTGAATCGAATTTTCAAAAATTGTGGGTTCTAAATAGCCAGGAATGGCAGTTAAATCGGTTTTTCCCCAATGTCCTAATCCGAGTTGATCGGAGGTTGCCCAAAAGGTTTTAACGTCGGGAAAGGTGCGACATAAATACCCATCATCGGGCCCTAAAATTTGGGCTCCGCCTCCACTTTGGGGTTGATTTCCGATGGGATCTTCGATAGAATACATGAAGGCAAAGGTCTGTTTTTCTTGAGGTAATGTGACTCGATAGTACCAGCCTTCAAAAAAACGGCGATCGCTTCCATCCCAATGATACCCACTATGGGGGGTTTGTAAAGGGTTTTGTTGACGATTAAAATTAAACATCAAAATCCTCAAAAATAAACAAAAATTAAAATCGTAGTGAGTCCTTTAGGACTCTCTTAATATTAGATTAAGATAGCCCTAAAGGGCTTACTATCGTAGTGAGTCCTTTAGGACTCTCTTAATATTAGATTAAGATAGCCCTAAAGGGCTTACTACGGTTTGTAATGAGTCCTTTAGGACTCTCTTAAATATTGGATTAAGATAGCCCTAAAGGGCTTACTACGGTTTGTTGTCAACTCCCTTTTGAGGCTTTAATATTAGGTACAGCAGAGCCATAATTAACTCGACAACCCAAATTAAATAAACTAGAACTACACTCTAACGGGACAACTTGATCACCTAATAAGGCGCTACAGCTAACATAATTATCATTATTACTATCTTTCAAAACACATTCAATTGGCCTAGCACCGGAACTACTTGTCCACATTTTCATTCCCATTTCTGCTATAATATGTTGATAAAAGAAGGCGAAAATTGCTCCTCCTAAAAGCACAATTCCTAGTAGGGTGATTCTGACTTTCCAATTACTCAGAATTTTACCGATAAATCCTTTAATACTGTCTAGGATGGATGTTGTTATCGGCGTGGGTGTATCCGTGGGTTGATTTTCTGTCATCAGATTTTTCCTTTAAAATAATTGCTGCTGGGGTTAAGCCCAATTTCAGGTTAACGCCCAGAGTATTACTTCTATATTTTAACTGAATTTACTGAAAATTAGATTCGATCTGGCTAAATCTCCCTGAAGATGTAGGGTAAGGGAAGATATAGGGCGCTGAGATAGTATCAATAAATCTCCTGTTTAAGATTTTCTAGCCCTTAATTAAGACTTTGCTATTCTGTTTGAATTTGTGTTAATAAATTATAAAAAGGTTGCCAATTATCTTCAAGTGTAATCTGTTCCCAGACTGCTTCAATTTCAGGACGAATAATCACCACTTGAGGATTATAATAGTTTAATCGTTGTTGAATTTCATTGAGTTCGGGATTAGACAAGGTTTGTAAATGATGATAATATTGTTGTCTCCAAGCCTCTAAATATTCCATAGGTTCAGCATCTTTTAAAATATTCTGGGGTTGGTCTTGCCATTGCTGACAAAATTGTTCTCGCAGTTGTATAAAAAAGTCGGGATAGCTAATTCGATTATTTTTGAGTAAATTAATTGTAATTTGCAATAATTCCTCTGCTTCTGGGGTGGGAAGTTGTTCAAATCCTAAACGATTAATCATCCGTTGACGATAGAATTCTCGATAATAGTTTTGAAAAGGGTCTAACCCGGCTTTAAGTTCTTCTAAAGGTATAACTAAGGATAACGGTTTTTGTAATAATTCTAGGTTTCCTTCACAAATAAAGGGCTGATTTCCATAACAATATAACTTTCCATAATCAAAATAGGCGGCGGTGAATTGTGGGTTATAATCGGGCATAAAGGCGTAGGGGCCATAATCGAAACTTTCCCCAGTAATTGACATATTATCGGTATTTAAAACCCCGTGACAAAACCCTGAAGCCATCCACTGGGCGGCTAATTCTGCGACTCGTTTGACTAATTCTATGTAAAATAAAATATAGCGATCGCTCTCTAATTTTATGCTAGAATAATAATAGGTAATAACGTGATCTAACAAAATTTCAATCAGATCTTTTCGTTTAAAATAGTGTAGCCGTTCAAAGGTTCCGAAGCGAATATGCGAGCGACTAAATCGGATCATCACGGAAGAACGGGTGGGGGAAGGTTCATCTCCTCGCCACAGTTGTTCCCCGGTTTCAATTAAGCTTAAACACCGAGAGGTTTTGACTCGCATTCGATGCAACATTTCGGCGGCTAAAACTTCCCGCACGCCACCTTTTAAGGTTAATCTACCGTCGGCATTTCGAGAGTAGGGGGTTCTTCCCGATCCCTTTGTCCCGAAATCGTATAATTCCCCGTCTATTCCCCGCGCTTGGCCATATAAAAACCCCCGTCCGTCACCCAAATAGGGGTTATATTCCCCAAACTGATAGCCGTGGTAACGCATGGCCAACAACGGACGCACGGCTTCAAATTTGCCAAAGGCTTCGATAAAATGGTCGTCGGTAACGGTTTCGGGGTTGAGTCCTAACTGGGTTAATACTAAATCATTGCGGAACCGGAGTTGGTGCATCGGGAACTCCGCAGCCGTGACAATATCGGAGTAGTCACCGCCTAACGCCTCAAATGCGGGTTCATAGTCGAGGTGCAGGAACGGATTAGACATAAAATCCCTAATGATAGTCTATTGACAATATTACCCCTATTTTGCAAAATTGTCAATTTCTGAGGGGAAAAATCTTAGATTAGGGATTAAGAAGCAAGGGATAAATGCTATTATTTTTGAGGTATCCTTAACTGTATATCCATACTTTTAAATAAACGAAAGGAGCAAAACCAATGACTGAGTTAATTCAGGCAATTCAAACGGGAGAAATAGATCAAGTTAAAACAGCTTTAAGTCAAAACCCAGATATTAATGCTCAGAATGAACAGGGAAATACGGGATTAATTACAGCGATTACTTTAGGAAAAAAGGAGATAGTAAAACTCTTACTAGAAGCGGGGGCGGATGTTAATGTGCCTGATAATGATCATTGGACTCCTTTGATGGAAGCGGCGGCAAGTGGTTACTTAGAAATGGTGCAGTTATTATTAGATACCGGGGCGGATATTCAGGCTAAAACTAATTTTGGGTTAACGGCGTTAATGGGTGCGGCTGGAAGCGGACATAAACCCATTGTAGAATTATTATTAAATAGTGGCGCAGATTTAACTACAAAAGATCAGAATAGTTGGACGGCTTTAATTTGGGCATCTTCGGAGAAACATACAGAGATCGTAGAATTAATTAAACAATTTCGAGATCAGCATTAAATTTCTCGTTGATCAATCGGACATAATATTAAGATAAGCGGGTGGATAGCCTGATGATTTTTTAGAGTGACATCAAGGGTAAAAATAATGTGATGAAATAATAAACTAAAGGGGCGGTAAAAACATAACTATCGGCGCGGTCTAAAATTCCACCGTGACCGGGGATGAGTTGACCGGAATCTTTAACTCCTGCATCTCGTTTCATTAAAGATTCGGTTAAATCGCCTAATAAACTGGAAATTCCAATTAATAATCCTAGGATTAAACCCGGCCAAGGAAACCCCGGCCATTGTAAATACCAAGACCCCAATATTGCGACTATAATACTACCTAAAAACCCAAATATTGCCCCTTCAACGGTTTTTTTCGGACTAATATCTGAGAGGCGAGTCCGACCAAAGGTTTTTCCGAAAATATAAGCCCCAATATCTGCCGCCCAAATACAACTAAAAGCTAATAAGGTAGCAGTTAATCCTGGGGATAAATTAGAAATTGACCAATTTTCTAACCAATTTTCATTAAAAGCAATGGGACTAGCGAAGGCTTTTTCTAGTAAAGTATTGGGTTCAAGTCCAACTCGTAACCGTACCCAATAACTGGGTAAATATCCCCCATAAAATAAGCCTAAAATTGAAGAACTAATATCGGCAATGCTTGATAATTTAGGTCTAAATAATAGATAAAAACAGACTAATGTTCCAGCTAAGGCAAACATCGCATCGACTAAACTAGGAGAAAATGCGGCGGTCAAAAGTAGGGCTTGACTAACAAATAAAGTTGTTTTAACCGCAGGTTCAGTGCCTTTAGCTTGAACTAATTGAAAATATTCTAATTGACCTAAATAAATAATTACACTCAATCCCAGGGTAAAATACCATCCTCCAAAAATGAGCATTCCCAATGCTAAAATAATTCCAATAATTCCACTGATAATACGAGACAAAGAAGGCATAGTGTTAGGAGTCAGAAGTTAAGACGGTCTGGGGCAGTTATCTATAGCGTATTTTAAATTTAATCTATTTTTTCACCACTTAAAATAAACATAGGATTAACGGCTTCAAAAGTTTGATGATTTCCCCGTTTTTCCAATCGGTTAATGGCAGATTGAACCACTTCTACATTGCGAACTTGTAACTCGGAAAATCCTTCGGAAATGGCATAGAGACTTTCTAAATTAGATGCTGTGGCTACAATTCTTCCTTGCGGTTGTAAGTATTTCCAAACTTCATGCAGAATGGCTTTAATGGGTTTTCCTCCTTCCAAACAAACCCGATGAGGTAGATAGGGAATACTTTGTAAACATTCGGGGACACTCCCTTCAACTATATCAACATTTTGTAGTTCAAACTGTTCACAATTGACTCGAATTAAATTCACCACATCTTCATCCCTTTCAATGGCAATAATTCGACCTTGGGGACATAATAGCCCCGTTTCCACCGCAATTGTTCCGGTTCCAGCCCCAATATCCCATACAATTGAGTCAGGTTGCAATCGCATGAAGGATACTAATAATAAACGGACTTCCCGCTTACTCAAGGGGATACCGGGCAACCGTTCAAATAAATCATCAGGAATACCCGGAGTAACATAAGGCCAAAGTTTAGACATTTTGGGAATTAATTGGGGGTGAGATTTCAACTTTTATTGATTAGGTTGGGGACAAATAAATAGTTGTCTATTCTTAATTTAACCCTTAACAATTTTAAGCTGTTGCAGGTTCGGATCACTACATCCTGTTATTTTCCCACCCAACGCTATCACTTGTTGCAAAAATTTTAGAGCATCAGAGGTGATAATTTCACCTGGCATTAATACGGGGATACCAGGCGGGTAGGGACAAATAATTTCCGCACTCACAGACCCCACGCAGTCTGTAAGGGGACGTTTTTCTGTTTGGGCAAAAAAAGCATCCCGACAGGAAAAAGGGGGTGTAGAAGGCGCAGAGTGGGGTGTAGGAAAGAAATTAAGGGCAGGGTGGTAGGCCGCAGAAAGTTGGTATTCAACGGAGAGGGTTTTTAATCCGTTAATTAGTTGGTAAATATCGGTTTCAGTGTTACCCAAACTAATAATAAAAGTTAGGTGATGAAGACTAGGAAGTTCTGCGATAACATGGAATTGTTGACTGAGAATCTCATCGGCTTCATACCCGCTTATTCCTAAGTTTGATACTTTAATAGTTAAACGGGTGATATCTAGGTTAACACATCCTGATGTCGATTTTAATTCGAGATTTCCAAAAACAGATAAACCTTGGATTTTGCTAATTTCTGTTCTGGCTATTTGTGCTAAGGATATTGTTTGATTCATTAAATTATAGCCTTGGGTTGCCATTTGTTGACGGGCGGCATCTAAGGAGGCTAATAATATATAATTGGGACTGGTAGATTCGACAAATTGTAAGGTTTGAGATAAACGCTCTTTGTTAATCCGATTTCCTTGAACATGAAGCATGGAAGATTGTGTCATGGAACCTAATATTTTATGGGTAGATTGTATTGTTAAATCTGCTCCTGCTTTTAGGGCTGGGGTTGGTAAGTCGGGATGAAAATTAAAATGCGCTCCGTGAGCTTCGTCTACAATCAGAGGAATATTATATTGATGGGTAATTTTAGCAATTTCGGTAATATTTCCACATACTCCCTGATAAGTAGGATATACTATTAATACGGCTTTAGCATCGGGATGTTGTTGTAAAGATTTAGCAACGGTTTCTGGAGTAATACTATAGGATAAATCCCAGCTTGGATTATATTCTGGCTGTAAAAAAATTGCGATCGCACCGGATAAAATTAAACCTGAAATCACAGATTGATGAGCATTTCTAGGGACTAAAATTTTATCTCCAGTTCCACAAATAGCTAAAATAGTAGCAATAATTCCAGAAGTTGACCCATTAACTAAAAACCAAGTTTTTTCTGCCCCAAATGCTTCGGATGCAAGATATTGAGCTTCTGCTATTACACTTTCTGGATTAAATAAATTATCCAGTTCAGGTAATTCGGGTAAATCTGCTTTAAAAAGTTGAGTTCCTAAAAATTCCGTTAATAAAGGTGAAATCCCCTGCCCGCGTTTATGGCCAGGAGTATAAAAGGGTACGTCAGGCTGATTAGCACAATTTTTTAAAGCCGTTAATAATGGTGTTGGAAATTGATCTAACATGAAAAAACTCCGTTGTTGTTGCGCTTAAGCGCAAATATTAACAATCTAAAATTCAACTCCAAATATTACTATATTACAATATATCTACTCAATACACTCATCTAGCATAAATTTTATTTTTATTCATGGAAAAGTCAGTAAATACAAGAGTTAGATAATATTTTTTGCTATTTATTCCTGATAATACCCCTATAGGGGATTGCAAATTATCAAAAAAAGGTATTTAATATTAATGTTGATAAATTCATTAATACAGCAATTCAAGGATCAGGGCTTAATTTATGCACATTCCCGATGGATTTATTTCCCCCGCAGTAGCAACTGTTACCAGTTTTACCAGCACCGGATTTTTAGCAGTTTGCCTGGGGCGTACCCGCGAGAATGTAGGGTTACGATACGCGCCAGTTATGGGATTAACAACCGCGTTTATTTTTGCCGCCCAAATGATTAATTTTCCCGTAGCAGGTGGCACCAGTGGACACCTTTTAGGAGGAACTTTAGCGGCAGTAATTTTAGGAAATCCTTGGGCAGCTTCTGTATCCATTGCGACGGTTTTATTGATTCAAGCTTTTTTATTTGCTGATGGCGGAATTACCGCACTAGGAGCCAATATTTTTAACATGGCAATTGTCGGAGTTTGGGTAGGTTGGATCTTAACACAAATTCTCCAACAATTATTAGGAGGTTCTCGTTTTCGTTTACCTTTAGCTGCGGGTATTGCTGGGGGAATTAGTGTTATTGCTGCTGCGATCACTTGTTCTATAAATTTAATTTTATCAGGCACAGCTACGGCGGCGATAATTTTACCCGCAATGATAGGAGTTCATAGTTTAATTGGTATCGGTGAAGGATTAATTACCGCCGGAATTTTAACTTATTTAATTACAGTCAGACCAGATTTATTACCCGGAGATCAACCCCAATTAAATAAATGGTTAACTCCCGTAATTAGTATATTATTAATTGCCGGAGTGTTATCCTTATTTGCATCAGCTTGGCCAGATGGTTTAGAAAAGGTTGCAGAAACTCACGGTTTTGGTGCATTAGCCGAAAATGTGCGGTTTAGTATTCCCACACCTCTCGCTGATTATACTATCAAAGGATTAGGGGAAATTGGCACTAGCATTGCCGGAATTATAGGTAGTTTAATCTGTTTTGGTGTTGCTTTTGGAATTCTCCAAATTGGTAAACCAAATCAGTTATAATTCAACAATGATTCAACTTTCTATCCCGTTTAAATTACGGGTTTCTCTTATCCTTGTCATCGGAATTGCCTTACTCAAAACATCTGTATGGTGGGCATTAGGTTGTTATAGTGCGATCGCATTTTTTTGGGTAATTCTTTTAAAACCGCCCCTAAAAATCATCTCAAAACTATTAGGGGCGGAATTAATCTTCCTTTCATTATTAGCCTTACCCATGGGATACGAAAAAGCCAGTTTTATGGTAAGTCGTTCCCTGGTCTGTTTACTAATAATGAATAGTTTTCTAATCACCTTACCATCCCATAGTTTAGGAATTGCATTAAAAGGTTTACCAATTCCCGCAACTTTTCAAGAAATTATCTTATTAACTGGGCAATATTTAGAAATATTAATCTCAGAAGTTCGTCAAATGCAACAATCGGCAAAATTGCGAGGTTTATCCGGTTATTCCGGTTGGTTACGTTATACAAGTGCCGCCATGATTGGTTCTCTTTATTTACGCAGTTTAGATCGATCTGAACGAGTTTATAATGCCATGATTTTGCGAGGTTATCAAGGTAAATTACCCGTAGAATCTCAATCAACACCCAGAGATAATTTTGCCCTAATTATTGTGATCACTATCGCTGGTTTATTAACATTTTTTTCCTATGTCAAAAATTAATAGTTCTGAAAAAACCCTAATTGTCCAAGATTTAATGTTTGGATATACCCGACAAGAGCCGATATTGCAAAATATATCTTTTACCATAAATTCCGGTGAAAGAGTGGCTTTAATGGGGGCTACAGGTGCGGGTAAAAGCACTTTATTAGAAAACTTAATCGGGTTAAAATTACCGCAATCCGGTCAGATTTTCATTAATGGTATTAGTTTAGAATCTAAAAATCTTTCTGAGATTCGTCTTCAGGTAGGATTTGCTTTTCAAAATCCTGATGATCAATTATTTATGCCAACTATTTTAGAAGATGTGATGTTTGGTTTGCGTAACTATGGAATGTCTCTGATAGAAGCAAAAGAAAAAGCCCGATTGGTTTTATCACAATTCGGGTTAATCTATTATGAAAATCGCTCCTCCCATGAATTATCAGGAGGACAAAAACGCCTAGCTGCATTAGCATCAATTTTAGCATTAGAACCCAGTATTTTAATCTTAGATGAACCAACAAACGGTTTAGATCCCGCTTGGCGTAAAAAATTAGCTACCATATTATCTGAGTTACCCTTAGAAGTAATATTAGTTGCTTCCCATGATCTGAATTGGATTAAAAAAACTACCAATAGATCCTTAATTTTAGCTCAAGGAAAAATCGTCGTAGAGCGTCCGACTCAGGAATTATTACAAGATGAAGAAACTTTAGAATTATACGGTTTACCTCCTAATTGGTAAGAGATACATCTGGAATCGGATTGCTTGAATATAATCTATAAATAACTTCGTTGTTGCGCTTAAGCGCATATCTAAAGCCATGTTGACAATGGTAAAGCCTATTAATAATTATATTGATCTAATTCCAGATAAATACTGATAATCAGAAAAACGAAAAATTTGCTCTCTAATCTGTATAGCAAGTTCTTGAAATAGGGGAATACAAACAGAATTTCCAATTTGTTTATAACATTCTCCCAAATTGGGATGCAATTTAAACGTATCAGGAAACCCCATAATTCTATAACATTCTTGAATAGTTAACCTACGAACTCGATTTTCTTCGGGAATATAAATAAAGAAACGTCCCGATGTTTCCTGGGATGGAATAGTGGGATGAACTCCATCAATAGAGTAAATTCGATTCGGTTGGTGATGTACCCTAGATAAATGTTCTGTATTGGGTCTAATCCCTTTTTTCCAAATATTTTTATTTCGATATCCTACAAAAATTAAACCCGATGACTGTTGTTTGTAACCCTCAATTAACGTATATTCTTCAGGGTTTAAGTATTCAAATTTTCCCGTATTATCTAAAAAATCCCTTAATTTAGGAACAGGATAAACCCTTGGCAATTTTGAGAAAGAAAATTTTTGATCTTTGCAAGCGATAATAATTACCCGTTCTCGATTTTGAGGAAGTCCAAAGTCTTTAGCATTCAATAATTTATAATCAACAGAATAGCCTAAATCTTCTAAAGAATATAAAATAGTCTTGAGGGTTTTTCCCTGATCATGATGTAACAAATGCTTAACATTTTCCAAGACAATAACCCTGGGATGATGGACTTCTATAATTTCGCAAATATGAAAAAATAGGGTTCCTCTAGTATCCTGAAACCCTTGACGTTTTCCACAAATACTAAAGGGTTGACAGGGAAATCCGGCGGTTAATAGATCAAATTCAGGAAGATTATTATAATCAATTTTAGTAATAGACATCTCCAAAATATAAATTGGGAAGGATAGCAAGATGGTAAAATTGGATTTTACCCCAATAAGAGATGAGTAACTTAAGAGAGTATCTGGACAAGAATCCCCAGCAAGCAAAAAGGCTATTAGGGATGGAATATGAACAGTTGATAGAACTCATTCAAGCTGCGGAGTTATTAGAACAAGAAAAACGACAGGAACAAGAAAAAACTAAAATCAGGTTGATTAAAGCAGGTGGGGGTCGTCGCCAGAAATTATCTGTGGATGAACAAATATTACTAACTCTAATTTATCTGCATCAGATGCCCACATTTCAAATGTTAGGGTTACAGTTTGAAGTGAGTGAATCAACAGCGAATGATATTTTCCATAACTGGATAAAAATCTTCAGAGAATTACTACCAGCGAGTTTAGTTGAGCAAGTAAAAAAAAACGAGAGTGATTGGGAGTGGGTAGAAAAAATTCTGCTGGAATTTGAGTTAATAGTAGATAGCTATGAACAGCCCATGCAAAGACCAACAGACAATGAAGAGCAGAAAAAATATTACTCAGGAAAGAAAAAAACACATACGTTTAAAAATCAAGTGATTGTCATGCCAAATGGGAAAGAAATAGTGGATGTAGTAGTGGGTTATACCGGAGCAACAAGCGATCTAAAATTGTGGAGAGAAAGAAGCGAGGAATTGGGGAACAATCAAAAATACAGAGGGGATAAAGCTTATGTAGGGGAAACAGCAATTAATACACCACATAAGAAACCGAGAAATCAAGAAATATCGCTTGAACATCGAGAAGAAAATCGGTTAAAAGCCAAACAAAGGATTGTAGTCGAACATTTAATAAGACTGATAAAAATTTATCGAGTTGCTTCAGAAAGATTTCGGTTAAAGAGGGAAAATTATGAAGCAGTAATCTTGACAGTATGTGGACTAATAAGATGGCGAATAGGAGCGATTGTATTATCATCTAAGAATTGCCCATAATTCTTGTAAAAAATGATTGAATATCAGAGATAAAATTCATTAATTATTATTAATGTAACTGAAAAAGCCTATAAATCCGTTACTTTGGGAGAACCCGGCACAGGAGTGCTAGAGGTTCAAAAATTAGCGATAGATGGCATTTGGGGATTTTCGGAGATATCTAATATCTGCCTCTGGCTTTTCTCCAAAGTTATTAAAATAGACAGATTGACAAGCGGGATCTTTTTCGCAAGAATACACACATTGATAAGCAGCCCTTTCAAAAGCTAATCTTAACCCACCTATTCCAGAAAATAAATCTGCTATTTTAAGAGAATTATCCATATTTTAACTATTGTATGTAGAAGTAACCACAAAGACACAAAGGAACCGATAAAAGAGTCATTCTAAGTTGATAGTAGTTTTTAGTCAGGCAAGGGACTGATGAGGGTTTTCTATGTTATGATTAAACCATACCATTACCACAACCCATATCCCATTAATTATTCTTCTTTCTTTCTTCGTGTCTTTGTGTCTTTGTGGTAAACAATGCAGATACAGTACATTCATTTTATCTTAATAATGAAACAAGTTAAAGATGAAACTTCTTTAAATTTAGATACAGCTTTGTTGAATTTGTCCCCAGAAGGTTTATAATCATAAATTGATAGTCTATTGAACGTTTAACTCAACCATCGAACCCATGCTAAGAGCCGGAATTGTTGGACTTCCCAACGTTGGTAAATCGACATTATTTAACGCTTTAGTTGCCAATGCTAAGGCGACGGCGGCGAACTTTCCCTTTTGTACTATTGAACCGAATGTCGGCGTTGTCGGAGTTCCCGATGAACGGTTAAATGTATTAGCAAAAATCTCCAAGTCTGAACAAATTATCCCCACTCGAATTGAATTTGTAGACATTGCTGGATTAGTCAAAGGGGCGAGTCAAGGAGAAGGGTTAGGGAATCAATTTTTATCCCATATTCGAGAAGTAGATGCCATTGTTCATGTCGTTCGCTGTTTTGAAGATGATGATATTATTCACGTTTCGGGTTCAATTGATCCCTTGCGAGATATTGATATTATTAATTTAGAATTAGCCTTATCAGATTTATCTCAAGTTGAACGACGCATCGACCGCGCCCGCAAACAAGCCAAAACCAGCAAAGAAGCGCAATTTGAAGTCACCGCTTTAGAAAAAATTGCAGTTTTATTAAATGAAGGAAAACCCGCCCGTCAAGCAATATTAACTGAAGAAGAACTAGAAGCAGTAAAAGGGTTGGGTTTAGTCACTCAAAAATCTGTAATTTATGCAACAAACGTCTCAGAAGATGATTTAGCAACAGGAAATGCCCAAGTTGAAAAAGTCCGGGAAGTGGCAAAAATTGATAATGCTCAAGTAGTGATTATTTCGGCACAGGTAGAATCGGAATTAGTGGATTTGTCGGAAGAAGAACGGGCTGACTTTTTGGCTTCTTTGGGAGTAGAAGAAGGAGGTTTAAAATCCTTAATTAGAGCCACTTATGAATTATTAGGATTACGCACCTATTTAACCACTGGCCCGAAAGAAACTCGCGCCTGGACAATTAAAGCTGGAATGTCCGCACCCCAAGCCGCCGGAGTTATTCACTCTGATTTTGAACGAGGATTTATTCGGGCGGAAACCGTAGCATATAAGGATTTAGTGGCGACTGGTTCTATGGGCGCCGCCAAGGAAAAAGGATTAGTTCGCAGTGAAGGGAAAGAGTATATTGTCCAAGAAGGAGATGTACTGTTATTCCGATTTAATGTTTAATTTCTGACGGTAAACCCCGTACTGGTAGCAGGTGCGGGGTGAATTTATCTTAAATTTTATTAAGGAAAAATAAAGATTTTATAATTTTATCTTCAGATTGTGATGAATTAGGGTTAAAATTAGGCGTTATAGAAATATTGGAGTTCTCAAAATGTTGGTTAGTTTGTTAATCGCTTGGTTAGTAACAGCCGTCAGCTTATATTTGATTGCTTTACTGAGTCAATTTACTGGAGTTGAAATTAATGATTTCAAAAAAGCCTTAATTTCGGCGGCAGTTTTTGGAATTGTTAATGCTCTGATTCGCCCAATTTTAGAACTCATTTCCTTACCCATAACGTTAATTTTTTCCGGATCTTTTGTTTCATTTATTATCAACGTAGCCATGTTTGCTTTAGCTGCTAAACTGGTGGTGGGATTTCGTTTACGTTGGGGCTTTTGGAGCGCTGTAATTGGAGCTTTAGCCCTGAGTTTTATTAATTCAGTTCTGTTTGAGTTTTTAGGACAAGTCGGTATCAGATAGTTCTAATTTAAGCTAACCAGAGAACAACGAATATATTTCACAGGAATGCACCTTTATCAGCCTTATATTAATTAAGTCTGTAATTTTAGTTTAACGAGGACTGAAGTTGACAAATTCCTCAAACTCTAGTTTTTTGATAGAATCAACTCTCTTTAAGGTACAATAGGCAAGGATATCCTTAAATTAAGCCTTAAACCGAAAGCGTTAATCATGACATCTACAGTAGAACTTCTCAAGATTAAATTTAATCAAGCGTTAGTAGCGGCATTTGGTGAAGATTTTGCCACAATTGATCCGATGGTAGTTGCATCAACTAATCCTAAATTTGGTGATTATCAATGTAATTTGGCGATGTCTTTAACTAAACCCTTAAAAAGTAATCCTAGAGCGATCGCAACTCAAATTATAGACAATTTAATTATTGATGAAATTTGCGAAACTCCTGAAATTGCTGGCCCTGGTTTTATTAATTTACGTTTAAAAACCGACTATTTACAAATACAATTACAACAAATATTAGGGGATGAACGTTTAAATATTCCTAAAGTTAACCCTAAGCAAAAAATGATTGTAGATTTTTCTAGTCCGAATATTGCTAAAGAAATGCACGTCGGACATCTACGATCTACGATTATTGGAGATAGTATTGCTAGGGTTTTAGAATTTCAAGGACATGAGGTTTTACGTCTTAACCATGTTGGGGACTGGGGAACTCAATTTGGAATGTTAATTACCTATTTAAGAGAAGTCTATCCTGAAGCTCTAACCACAGCAGATGCTTTAGTTTTAGGGGATTTAGTAGAGTTTTATCGTCAAGCAAAGGTTAGATTTGATCAGGATGAAACCTTTAAAAAAACCTCCCGCCAAGAAGTTGTACGCCTACAAGCAGGGGCAGAAGATAGCCGTCGGGCGTGGCAATTATTATGTGAACAATCTCGGCGAGAATTTCAGTTAATTTATGATGATTTAGGGATTAAATTAACTGAAAGAGGAGAATCTTTTTATAATCAATTTTTACCCCAAATTGTTGAAGAATTAGACAAAATCGGATTATTAGTCGAAAATCAGGGAGCAAAATGTGTCTTTTTAGAAGGTTTTACTAATAAAGAAGGAGAACCTTTACCATTAATTGTGCAGAAATCCGATGGCGGTTATAATTATGCTACAACGGATTTAGCTGCCTTAAGACATCGAATTGAAACTGAGAAAGCGACTCGAATTATTTATGTTACCGATGCTGGACAATCTAACCATTTTATGCAGTTTTGGCAAGTAGCAAAACGGGCGAGTTGGATACCAGAAAATGTCGAATTAGTTCATGTTGCTTTTGGAGTTGTGAAAGGGGAAGATGGCAAAAAATTAAAAACTCGTTCTGGGGAAACCGTGCGTTTAAGGGAATTATTAGATGAGGCGGTTAATTATGCTAAAAATGATTTAGAAACCCGCATCAAAGCTGAAGGACGCACCGAAACCCAAGAGTTTATTGATCATGTTGCAGAGATAGTGGGTTTAAGTGCGGTCAAATATGCAGATTTAAGCCAAAATCGCACCAGTGATTATATTTTTAGTTTTGATAAAATGTTATCATTACAAGGAAATACGGCTCCCTATATGCTCTATGCCTATGTAAGAATTCAAGGAATTAGTCGTAAGGGAAATATTGATTGGCAAAAGTTAGAAACCGATATTCAACTGGTTTTAGAAGCAGAGGAAGAACTGGTTTTAGCCAAACATCTGTTGCAATTACAGGCAATTTTAGAGGAAGTTGCTAAAGATTTATTACCTAACCGTTTATGTCAATATTTGTTTGAATTAAGCCAAAAATTCAATCAATTTTACGAACAATGTGACGTCGTGAAAGCCAGAGAACCTCAACGGACTTCTCGTTTAGCATTATGTGATTTAACTGCAAAAACCTTAAAATTAGGGTTATCTTTGTTAGGAATTTCTGTCTTGGAACGGATGTAATAGGGGTAATGGGTAATGGGTAATGGGTAATGGGTAATGGGTAATGGGTAATGGGTAATGGGTAATGGGTAATGGGTAATGGGTAATGGGTAATGGGTCATAGAAAGATTTTACATCCCCTGCTCCCTACTATAATACTGATTCCGGCTCAGAGGTTAATTTTAAAATAATATCCGTTTTTAACATAGATTTTTAAGTTTTATAGCCGAGAATAGGGAATAATAAATCTTAAACCTGCTATAATAAATTGGGTGATATTGTTTATCAATTTTAAGGATATTTTAATTTAAAAGTGAATTCTGAACTTTGGTTATCTTGGTTAAAAAAATATCGAGCGATCGCCGTTATCCGCACTCGCCAAAGGCAACTCGGAAAACAAATGGCTCAGGCGACCGCCGCCGGAGGCATGGGGTTAATTGAAATTACTTGGAATAGCGATCAAGCCCCAGAATTAATTGCGGAATTACGGTCTGAATTGCCAGAATGTTTGATCGGAACTGGAACATTATTCACCATTGAAGACGTGCAGAATGCGATCGCATCCGGGGCGCAATTCCTATTTTCTCCCCATACCAACCATGATATGATTCAGGTGGCAAAACAAGCGGAAATTCCCATAATTCCGGGGGCATTATCCCCCACCGAAATCATCACCGCCTGGCAAGCAGGGGCTAGTTGTGTTAAAGTATTTCCTATTTCTGCGGTCGGTGGTGTAGATTATATTAGAAGTATCAAAGGGCCGATGGGAAATATCCCCTTGATTCCCACAGGGGGGGTAACTTTAAACAATGCTGTTGAGTTTATTCAAGCGGGAGCGATCGCGGTGGGACTCGCCGGAGATTTATTTCCACCTGATTTAATCATAGAACAAAATTGGCAAGCGATCACCAAAAAAACTCAAACCCTCCTACAACAGTTCTCGGAAATTTCCCTATAATTGAATTTAACAATCACACCCATTGATCTAAATTAAGTTAAACAAGAGGAGTAGATTATGAAAACGCTCAACCCCCTAATTCAATCCCTCTCTGATTTCAGGTTTGATCCGGTCAAACAACCCCATTTTCCCAGAACAAAATCAAGTTTTTTGGGAATAATGGTAACGGCGACAATATTAACATTAATCACCGGATTTTCCCCAGTAAATTTAGCGATCGCCAATGAACAACACAACCTGATTGCGCGTAATATGATAGGATTACAGCAATCTTCTGAACGTTGGATTTTAATAGATTTATCTGGACAAAGGTTAATAGCTTGGGAAGGAAATCAACCCGTTTATGCAGTAATTGTTTCCACCGGAAAAGCGGACACTCCCACCCGCACCGGAGTCTTTAAAGTTTATACCAAATATGAAACAACTCGCATGACCGGCCCGGATTATGATGTTCCCGATGTTCCCTATACAATGTACTACGATGGGGGCATGGCTATTCATGGAGCCTATTGGCATAATTTATTTGGTACACCTGTTACTCACGGTTGTACCAATGTGGCTGTGAATCATGCCAAATGGTTATTTGAGTGGGCATCGGTGGGAACCCCCGTTATTGTACATAACTAAATATGCAAAGTATTAGTATTAAGGTTAGTTAACGGGTTTAGATATTAATAGTAGTCAAATTTGGCAAGCCAATCAAATCGGTCATTTTCGGACAGGTTGGATTAATGAATTCAAACCGATTTAATCCGATGAACAGCTTTCGGTAATTCCCCGCAGAGAATCTATCAGACTGCTGTATTCCGAAGGATTGAGCACCCCTGCACTATAAAACTGAGCCAGACAGCTATTAATGGCATTAAACGCTGACTTCCGTTCTAACCAAGATTTTCCTTCCCGAAGTGCTTCTTCTGCGGAGGCGTAGTCCTCGTCGGAGGTCAAATATTCGCCATAGGGGAGAATAATTTGCCATTTCCAGCGATGGCGAAAACTGAGGGTGGAGATTAACAAGCCGTAATAGTCTTTGTGCATTGATAATACTGCTGAAAATCCTTAACAATTATTTAACTATTGTATTACATTTCTTAAAGAATTCCAACTTTATGTTAGAGTTATTTAAGAAATGAGTACATATACAGATTGTTTATCCCTAAAAATCCGTTGCTTCTGTATTGAAATGTACAAACATACCCCTTTTTAGGCTGATTAAATTTTATCTGTAAAAATAAAAATATTCGACCGTTACTGGAGAAAATAATGAAGTAATGTTAATATTATTAATATTGTTTAAAAAATGGGATTAATTTCGCTGTATTCTTTTAGTAAAGAGATCAAAGTTCATCCAATTTAATAAAATCATGAACTTTTAGATATGCCTTAATTTTGTCAATTATTGCGTCGAGTAATACCTTTTTTGTTAGCCCTTTTATCAATTTGTTTATGAACTTAAATTTTAAATTTGCCATTGTCAGTGATTTGCATATTGCTCTGCCTCAAACAATTTGGGATCATCCCCATCGTTTCCATTTAGTGGAAGTGAGTATCCCCGCTTTAGAATTGGCATTAGACCATTTAGGGGAATTAGATTTAGATTTTCTACTCTTACCCGGAGATTTAACTCAACATGGAGAAAGGGAAAATCATCAATGGTTAAGTCAACGATTAAGCCAACTGCCCTATCCAGTTTATGTAATTCCTGGCAATCATGATATTCCAGCCTTAGAAAGCCATAAAAATTCCATTGGATTGAAGGAATTTCCCCAATATTATCGAGCTTTTGGCTATGAAAACCATCAAAGTTTAGATTATACCCAGGAAATTTTACCCGGGTTACAATTAATTGGGTTAAATTCCAATCATTTTGATGTTAATGGCAATCAAATAGGCTGTTTAAAGTCAGAACAGTTAGAGTGGTTAGAACAGGTATTATCTCAAGTCAAAAATCAATTGGTTTTTGTGATGATTCATCATAATGTGATTGAACATTTACCAGGACAGGCGACGAATCCCTTGGGGCGAAGATATATGTTAGAAAATGCTCCGCGTTTTTTAGAGATTTTAAAACAGGCGGGGGTACAGTTAGTTTTTACCGGACATTTGCACGTTCAAGATATTGCCCAATGGCAAGGAATTTATGATATTACCACAGGATCATTAGTTAGTTATCCCCATCCCTATCGCGTGATTTGTGTTCATACAAATGCTCAGGGAAAACCCGTTTTAAAGATAGAATCCCATCGAATTACCGCCGTTGAAGATTGGCCAGATTTATCCGTAAAATCACGGGAATGGATGGGGGAACATTCTTTTCCCTTTATGATGAAACTATTAACCAATCCACCGTTAAGATTAACGATTCAAGAAGCCGAACAATTAGTTCCCCATTTGCGTTATTTTTGGGCAGATATCGCCAACGGAGATACTCAATTTAATTTTGAGGTTTTTCCGCCGTCTGTGCGTCGCTACTTTGAAGAATTTAGTGCTACAGATCAAATTGATAATTTTGCACAGTTAGTTTTATCTTAAAGTTTAGATCCTCTACAATTAAGCAGATGAATAAAAATTTAATGACGGGTCGGGGTTATTTAGCCTTAGCTATTATTATTTTTGCCACTTCTAATGCAATTGTGAGCAAACTAGCGGATCTGGGTGGACAACATTTAATCAATGGGAGAAATCCTATTGCTTTTTGTAATGTTTTATTTGTGGGGAATGTTTGTGCTTTATTGGCTTTATTACTGATTTATAGGAAACAATGGACGGTAAACAACATCAAAAAACTTTCAGTATCTGATTGGTTAGGTCTGTTAACCGTTGCTATTTTATCTAGTGCGATCGCCCCAGCTTTAATTTTTTCAGCATTGGAACAAACTAGCGTTAATAATGTGGTTTTAATTGGCAGAATTGAACCCGCTTTAAGCTTGGGATTATCAATTTTTATTCTCAAGGAAAAAGTTAATTTTTGGGTCATTCTGGGTGCAGTAATTTCCTTTATTGGAGTGGCTTTGACGATTATTCTTCAACCCCCTGAATCGGGAATGATAGAAATGGGAAGACGTTTAATGATCGGGATTCCTGAATTAATGATTCTTGGGGGAGCGATCGCCCTGGCTATTTCGAGTATTATTAGTAAAATTAAACTGCGAAAAATCCCGTTAGGAATTTTTACCATTTTCCGTACAGTCACGGGAACAATTATTTTTTTTATAGTGGCTATGCACATATTTGGATCACAACATTTTATGGATGTTTTCTCTCCTTTTCTATGGCAATGGATGTTAGTTTATGGAATAGTAATTGTAGTAGGGGGTCAAATTTGCTGGTTTCAGGGAATGAAAAATACAACGGCTTCGGACATTTCTTTGATTAGCTCTTTTAGTCCATTAGCAGGAATTTTAGCGGCTTATTTTATCTTGGGAGAAACTCCTACAACGCCTCAATATATGGGGGGTATAGTAATTATTTTTGGAATTGTTTTAACCCAAATTGGCTTAATAAAAAAATCTCCCCAAGCTCAATCTAATCTTTTAGAACAAGAAATAAAAACAGGATTCAAAGGAGTCTAAAACCCAAACCCACAGGCTAAACTCTTTTCTTACCCATTCGTAATTCGTAATTCGTAATTCGTAATTCGTAATTCCCTATTCTAAACATCAAAATAATCCCCCAGGTTATCGCTTTTTTCTAGTAGTTTTTCCAAGGTATCAAATTGAAACCAGAAGACTAAATTTCGATCTGGGAATACTTCAATATTTCCGATCAAAGCAATTGAATATTTAGGAGATAAACTCCCTAACAATAGATTTCTCAGATCTCCTTCTTTATATTTAGGAATCATATAGGTAATTCCATATTCACAGAGGGTACTAATCACTCCCATAATCCCATTATAAAAAATATTTCCTACTTCGCTAAAAATGGCTTTTTCAAAAGCCTCTTTATCTAATTTGCGCCGATCTTCACTTTCAATCAAATCAATTAATATTGCCGCAGTTTGTTTAGGAAATATCAGTTGAGTATTTCCTTGAAACTCCCCTGTAAATGCCATTCCTACCGATTTTAAATTCTTAGAACCCAATCGTTTTTCCAACTGCATCGGTAACTGTAGCGGGGGGAATAAATCTACAGATAGTAACTTTAACTTGATCGGCGATCGGCAGATAGTTTCTAACATCATATCCGCCCGATCAATACCAACCTTAAACAATTGGGTCAAAACAAAAAGCTGTTGTGAATTTTCCTGCATAAACTTCAAAAACTCGGTTTTTACAAAAATTGAATTGATATTAATTAATAATTTTTTTGCCGACAAATTCCAAAAACCGAGGTATAACCGTGTAGAAACGTAGTATCTCGCACCGGGCCAATTTCACCATTGCAGAAAAAGCCACTCAGGGGAATATTAAAATACCGCCGGAATAGTCGGGAATCAAAGTTAGGTTCCCCATAAAGCCCTTCTCCCCGTCCCAAACAAGAGAACATTAATGCCCCAGCATTGGTTACTCCTTGGGGAAAAGAAGAAGCCTGTCGTTGATAACGTTCGATTAATAATTCTAAATCTTCTGCGGAAGTGCGAGAATCTCGGAGGTGAAATTGAATCCGTTGGCCGGGACGAACCCGATCGCCGATGGCCACCGCTCCAGCCCGGGGATCAACCCCAATTAAATTCCGAATTAAAAAATCTCCCGGTTCCAATTTCTGTTTAAATTCATCCCGCACCACCCCAACAAACAACGAATGTTGAGCCAGTTGTCGATCTTCTTCACTTAATTCCTGTACCAGATCCTGCAATGCTTCTAGGGGAGATAAGCGCACAGAAACGGAAAACTTGGTTTCTGGTTCAGAATCTGCCGATGGAGTTTCCACTTCTAAAACAATATTGCGTTCAGCTTGGGTCACGCGATAGGGATGGCCAATGGGACGACAACCTTGAGCAACAATGGTTTCAATCACAATATTACCAGACAACGCCAAACCAACAATTTCCTCAGAATAGCGTTTGGAACCGGAAAATACCCCTGTAGCCCCACCCATGGCTCCAGTGCTGGCCACTCCTCCCACTTTTACCGAACCCGGGTAGGCGTAATCTAAACCCAGCAGGAAATCATTAATTTGACCAAAGTAGGGATCAACTAACAGAATAAATTGGGGCTGATCTTCGGGTTTAACTCCAATTAATTCTACCCATTGATCCGGGGAACTATCCAAATCAGGCAAATCATCGGCCGATAGATGAAACGGATGAATTGCAACATCCGGTAAATGGGCTAAAGTGAGACTCAGAGCGGGTTCTCCCTCAATTTCCTCAGCCTGGTAATCGGAATTCATGCCAATCACACCCCCTGCACCACAACCGATCAGCATGGGAAGATTGAGATGTTCTTGGAGTAAGGGCATCAGTCGGGAATATTCACTACTAAAGGCCGAGGAAATAAAGACTAAACCTAGGTCTGGAGAAGCTCGTAAGGCATCTTGAGCGATTTCCACAACTTCTTTTACCGCCGATTCCAAGGAAGGACGTTCAGATAAAGCACTGACCCAGCGCATAGGTTTGGTTGTTGATTCTGCCATCTTCGCCCTCCCTCAATAGTCGGCTCTCTTGTGCTAAGATAGCAGATTGTGTGGAATACAGCAGATCCAATGAATGTTACTGTCTGGGTTGACTGAACTGTTGAAAAATGTTCTAAAGTATAATTGGAACCTGTACTTAGTAGATTTGGATTGGACGAAAGGTTTATGAACGACATCAACGAAGTCATCGAGAAAGAAGTAGAGGGAGCCCGCACAGTCTGTGATGTCACTGGCTCGAACTCTAAAGAGTGTGCAGCAGCTTGGGATGCTGTAGAAGAATTACAAGCTGAAGCTTCACACCAAAAACAAAAAAAACCCAAAAACTCTTTTGAAGTCTATTGCAACGATAACCCTGGTGCGGATGAATGTCGTATTTATGAAGACTAATCCGTTGTTTTTTGGGTTTTTATAGTCTTTGTTAATTGATCAGCAACTGGGAGTTAACTTTAGTTAACCCAGTTGCTTAATTTTTGTTAATTGGATTTGATAATTTAGGATGTTTAATTGTTTACTAGCCGTCGAATCTCCCTGGTTACAACCGTTGGTCTGGACGGACTATAGGCTGGCGGTTATATTTGCACTAATTATTCCCTTTGTGATCTTTATTTGGGCTTTTGTTCAGAAAGCTGAAGCTATTCAACGCTTAATGATCACCTATTTTCGTGTTGCTAGTTTGTTGATCATTAGTTTGTATTTAATGATTGCTGCCCTCCCGATTGGTTTTCTGACTTCTATTATGGCACGGGTTTTAATTCCGATTTCCCTCTGGTTTTGGGTGGATCTGAATGAAGAAGTTTCAGAAATGCCTAATTCGGGTCTGAAGTTAATCTTTACTTCTTGGCGTTGGGCGGCAACGGTTTATAATCTTTTGGGTGCGATCGCTTTAATTCCGGTTGTACATTGTGGATTTTCTCAAGGTCAAAAAAATTTAATCGCCGATGCGACTTGTCGGATTTGGCTAGACCCTCCCTGGTTATATAGACAAACTTTTAGTCCTAATTTGACCCCTCAATTTTTAGGCTTTTTTGCTTTAGTGGGTTTAGCTGTTTATATTCTTTATTTGGGTTATTTTGTATTCTTTAAATTGGGAAAACAGGGACGTTCCGCCATGGGATAGGGATATGGGCAAGTTCTATAAGTACCTAAACAAAATTAATTACACATCCTCTACCCTGTTCCCTCCCCCCCTAGCCCTGCGTGCACGGGGGGTTTGGGGGGGCTGTTCCGGTGTTCCCTCTCTCAACTAGGTAATTTATTTTGTGCAACTACTTATAAACCTGCCTCACGGTCTACCATCAAAGAACAAAAAGAAAGAGAGAGTCGCCTTAGCCACTCTCCCTACCATCAGGGTGCATCTACATACCACAATATAACTTTTTTTGGGTGAGGGGTCAAGCCCCCTATTCAAGAATTGTGTAAAAATTTGTTAGCAATTGTTAAGGCTTTGTAAAGATGGGCGCGGGAAAAGCCAGGGGAGCGAGGATACTCGCCAACCATCAACAGCTTTACTTTTGTAAAGCTGAACTGGGTGATAGGTTTTTTAATAAATCTTTACGATTAATCCGTGTCACAATAGGGAAACAAGTCAAAGTCATAACCAATTATCTAGGGAGGTCATGAATGGTAGCCCTCACTGATCGTGTAAAACAAAATCGTTTAACAATTGAAGTTCAAGAGATTGCTGCTGATACCACTGCTATTCGTTCCCTGGACTGGGATCGGGAAAGATTTGATATAGAATTTGGCCTGCAAAACGGTACAACCTATAATTCATTTATCATTCGCGGGGAAAAAATAGCCCTGGTTGACACATCCCATGCCAAATTCCGGCAACTATATTTAGACACACTCAAAGGATTAATTAATCCTGCGGATATTGACTATTTAATTATTAGTCATACCGAACCCGATCACAGTGGCCTAGTTAAAGATATCCTAGAACTTGCTCCCAATGTTACGGTTGTGGGGTCGAAGGTAGCAATTCAATTTTTAGAAAATTTAACCCATACCCCCTTTGAACGTAAATTAGTTAAAAATGGCGATACCTTAGATTTAGGAAATGATCATGTTTTAGAATTTGTATCTGCTCCGAATTTACATTGGCCGGATACAATTTTTAGCTTTGATCGGAAAAGCCAAACCTTATTTACTTGCGATGCGTTTGGAATGCACTATTGTTCCGATCAAACCTACGATACAAACTTAGCGGCACTTGAACCAGATTTTCACTTTTATTATGAGTGTTTAATGGCTCCTAATGCTCGTTCGGTAATTAATGCGATGAAACGCATGGAACCTTTAGGAGAAATTACCACTATTGCCACGGGACACGGCCCATTATTACGGCATAATTTAGAAGAACTAAAAGGACGTTATTGGCAATGGAGTCACGAACAAACTAAATCTGAAACCACTGTAGCGGTGTTTTATTTCTCCGACTATGGCTATAGCGATCGCCTCTCCCAAGCCATCGCCCACGGCATTACAAAAACAGGTGTTGCCGTAGAAATGATGGATTTACGCAAGGCTGAAGCGACAGAAGTGCGGGAATTAGTGATGGGTTCTGCGGGATTTATAATCGGAATGCCCCCGGTTTCTGGTTTAGGTTCTGAACTGGCAGAAGAAACAATTAATACTATTATTGCATCGGCTCATAATAAACAATCCTACGGTTTATATGAGTCGGGAGGCGGAAATGATTTATCCTTATATCCGTTGCAAGTTAAACTCAATGATGCTGGATTAAAGCAAGTCTTTCCTTCAATTCGGATTACGGAAACTCCCCATGATACCACCTATCAAACCTGCGATGAAGCGGGTACAGATATCGGACAATGGTTGAGTCGAGATAAAACCGTTAAGCAGATGAAATCCCTGGATAGTAACTTAGATAAAGCCATGGGACGCTTAAGCGGTGGATTGTATATTATTACGGCTCAAAAAGGAGAAGTTAGTAGTGCGATGTTAGCCTCCTGGGTGACTCAAGCAAGTTTTCAACCATTAGGATTAACCATTGCCGTTGCTAAGGATCGAGCCATTGAAGCGTTAATGCAGGTTGATGATAAATTTGTGCTGAATGTTTTGGCAGAAAGTAATTATCAAAAACTGATGAGACACTTCTTAAAACGATTTACTCCTGGTGCGGATCGGTTTGAAGGAATTAATACCCAAACTGCTAATAATGGCAGTCCGATTCTAACAGATTCCTTAGCCTATTTAGAATGTCAAGTCCGAAGTCGGATGGAGTTAAGTGATCATTGGATTGTTTACGCCACCGTTGATAATGGACGAGTCAGTGATCCTGATGTGCTACCTGCGGTTCACCATCGCAAAGTCGGAAATCATTATTAATCCCCCTTAATCCCCCCTAACCCTGCTTAATAAGGGCAGGGGATGCAGGGGGGATCGATGCTTAAGGCTCAAGAGAGATCAAAAAAACTTTTTTTAATATAAGATTATGGATAATCAAAAACCGCGTGATGTTCAAGTTTTTTTAATTGGAAATAACACAAAAATAGTGCGATCGCGCACTTGGGAACGGTTAAAATTTGAAGTTGAATATTCCCTACAACGGGGAACAACGGCGAATAGTTATATTATTGAAGCTGATCAAACTGCAATTATTGATCCCCCCGGAGAATCCTTTACCCAAAATTACATTGAAGCGTTACAAACTCGTGTGAATTTGGAACAGTTGAATTATATTATTTTGGGTCACTTTAATGCTAATCGAGGGGCGACATTAAAGGCTTTATTGGAATTATCACCTAATATAACATTCGTTTGTTCAAATCCGGCTGCTTTAGCATTACGAGAATATTTTGAAACTGAAAACTTAAAAATTTTAACCATCAAAGGAGAAGAAACCTTAGATTTAGGTCAATGTCATCAATTGCAGTTTGTTTTAACTCCTACTCCTCGCTGGCCCGATGCCATTTTAACCTATGATCAAGCCACGGAAATTTTATTCTCCGATAAGCTATTTGGGGCGCACGTTTGCGGCGATCAAGTCTTTGATGAAGGCTGGTCAGTTTATAGCGATGATCGACGGTTCTATTATGACTGTCTTCATGCAGCCCAGGCTAAATATGTTCTTTCTAACCTCGATAAAATCAAGGAATTACCTCCGATTAAATTCTATGGAACCGGTCATGGGCCGTTAGTTAAACATGGCAAAACAGAACTAACAAATTTATATCGAGATTGGAGTGAAAAACAGAAATCTCAGGACTTAACTGTAGCATTATTATATGCCTCAGCTTATGGAAATACCGCAACAGTAGCCCAAGCGATCGCCAAAGGATTAACAAAATCTGATATCGCCGTAGAATTAATTAATTGTGAATATGCCAAATCCTCAGAAATTCAAGAAGCCCTAGAAAAATGTGATGGATTTATTATTGGTTCTCCCACCCTAGGAGGTCATGCTCCAACCCAAATTCAAACCGCTTTAGGAGTGATTTTAAATACAGCTTCGACGAATAAATTAGCCGGAGTATTTGGCTCCTATGGATGGAGTGGAGAGGCAATTGACTTATTAGAAAGTCGCTTAAAAGATGCGGGTTATAAATTTGGTTTTGAACCCATCCGAGTTAAATTTACCCCCACGGATGTCACCCTACAAACCTGTAAAGAGGCGGCGATTGATTTTGCTCAAACCCTCAAACGCACCCAAAAACGCCGGGCATTTCGTCCCACAGCTACCTCTGCGGGAGCCGATCGCACCGCCCAAGCCTTGGGGCGTGTGGTTGGTTCGTTGTGCGTCGTGTCCGGGCGTCGGGGGGAGATGTACAGCGCCATGTTAGCCTCCTGGGTGTCCCAGGCGACCTTCAACCCCCCTGGGTTTACCGTAGCGGTGGCTAAGGATCGGGCCTTGGAACCCTTAACTCATATTGGCGATCGCTTTGTGCTCAATATTTTGCAGGAAGGAAAACAACTGCGAAAACATTTTCTCAAGCGTTTTGAACCCGGAGAAAATCGGTTTGTTGACATAGAAACGGAAGAAACATCGACGGGTTGTTTGATCTTAAAAGATGCCTTAGCCTATCTCGATTGTGAGGTAAAAAATCGGATGGAATGTGGCGATCATTGGGTAATTTATGCCACTGTTCATCAGGGTCAGGTGTTGAATTCAGATGGAGTTACGGCGGTTCATTATCGGAAGACGGGAACCCAATATTAATTACAGCAGGGAACACCGGAACACCGGAACAGCCCCCCAAACCCCCCGTGCACGGGGGGCTGGGGGGGGAGGGAACAGGCTGCGCCGGGATTTAGAAGTGTTTTAACTGTAATGCGTAGTGCTATATAATTCGGCAATAAAAATCCCTCCATAGAAACACAGAGGGATATAAGCTGTTATTAGTTATTAGTTATTAGTTAACTAACTCTTGACTATTAACTCTTACACTGATAACTGATTACTGATTTTAGCTACGGTCAGTCGCAGTCACAGGTTCAAAACTGGGAACTACTAACTCATCGTTTTGCTTAGTTAATTGGTTATACAGCCGTTCCGTATTCGGGAAATTAGCCGCAGGTAAGGTGGGATAACGACGATAAGGAACCGTATCTTCCCCGAACAGTTGAGCATATTCCACACTGTTCACCATCGCATTAATAAACCCCTTCAACCCATCGGTTGCCAGGATTTGGTTATACTGCCGAATTTCCGCTTGGTTGCGAGGTGCGCGACCCAAGAAATGCTTGGTTCCCAACTCAATCACCTTAGTATTGGGATAGGGGGTATAGAACTCCTTAATATACAGAGAAGTGCTTCCCAACGCCTCAACAAACTCCTTCAGGTTAATTTCATTGTTCCCCAGCTTACTTTCCAGAGCCGTAAACTCATTTCTGTTCACATAGGGATCAATATTGCGCTCAAAGATTTGACGATAAAGCGCTTGAATTAAGGTCTTCAGCGCCACTTTATCAGTAGTAGTCGTCAACTTGAACACTTTGCTTTGTTCACGTCGCTTGCTGACACCTTGAGCAACACGATTATCTAACTCCATCTCACCCTTAGTTTGGTCAGGAGTACCCAGTTCAATAAACCGAGGAGTAACTTCATCACGCCCCACAGGTTTTTTCTCAGCAAAGGCACCGACACGACCCGTCCGCAGAGAAACACCCCCCGGAGTCAAATACCGTTCATAAGGAACCGTATCTTCCCCAAAGGCTTCGTTATATTCCTGACTATCGAGAATGGCATCTACCAAAGCATAGAAGCCCTTCTTGGAACTCAGATCGAAGTAGGCATTCATTTCCTGACGGCCGTAGGTTGGACGACCCAACAGACGGCGATGAATAAATTCGATCGCTTTACACACATACAGCGACGTCCAATACATCTTACGGAACACATCGGACTTCGCCAAGGCGCGAATAAACTCACGCACGGTAATATCGCCGTTTTCTAGCTTAATTTCCGCAACGGTTTGGCGTTGACCCTCATAGAGTTCCCGACCAAACACCTGCCGATAAGCTGCACGAATCAACGTTTGGGTAGAGGATTCCGAGTAATTAACACTGGTTCCTTTGCTGCTACCACTGCGCTTGAACCGACTGCTAATATAGCCCCCAGGCAGTTGATCCAGCTTGAACACCTTCGGCCCCAAAGAGCCAGGATGGTTGCCTCTGGCCGCTGGGTTACTTAACTGGTTATCAATTCCAGCCCCATTGCGGATCAGAATCCTTCTGGTATCTTTACCAAAAGGAGCCGGACGGTTACTAGGATTGCGGGTTTCTTTCGGGAAAATTGCCCCGAACTGAATTTCCAGGGGATCATTCCCAGTCCCGTAAACGTGCTGATCCCGCAGAGGTTGTTTATAGTCTGCGAACAAAGTCACAAACTGAGGCACTTTGCGGAAAGGAGCACTGTAATTAAACAGGTCAATTTGTGGCCCCCAGTTGCGACATTCTTGGGCTTCTTGACCCAAACCGCGCAAATAGGGAACGGTTTCTTCCCCGAAATAATCGGAATATTCCTCTGAATCCACCAGCGCATCCACTAAGGCCGATAAACCGCCTTTGGACACAATCGAGAAATATTTGGTAAATTCTTCAGGAGAACTTAAACCCCGGCCCAAAAAGTGACGGGTTGCCAGTTCCACCACCCGACTATTCACATAGGGCTCATAGAAATTTTTCCGGTATAGCGGAGATTTCCCTAAGCGGCGGATAAACTCTTTGGTGGAGATTTCGCCGTTTTTCACCTTGGATTCTAAGTCGGAAACGCTCAAGCTATAGGCGCGGGTAATATCCCGTTCAAACACTTGGCGATAGGCCGCTTTCACCACATCTTCTTTTTCCGTCGAAGACAGGCCCGGTTTCATCACGAACTTCTGACGTCGCTCGGCGGCGTTGAAGTAAATTTGAGGCAGTGCTAACCCCTGTTTGTCACTACTGTTAGGACGTTGGCGAACCTTTGTCCCCGGAGTGGAAGCTTCAAATTCGGTGATTAACACCCCAAAGTATTGCAGGGCAATTTCTTGAGCTTCTTTGTCAGCTTTTAAATAGCCCAAAGCAGCCCGACGCATTTCTTGCAGGGCTACCAAAGTTGCCGCGCTAGAACAGGCATTTTCAATAATTTCCCGCAGTCCCCGCACGTTAACGGCGATTAGATTTGGATCACCGGCGACAATGGCGTAGGTTACATAACGCAAGAACCAGCTTAAATCCCGCAGGGATTTAGTCATGTTCCGAGGGCCATAACGAGAAACGTTAATTGGCCCGAAACCGGGGGGTAAAAACACGGCTGGCCCCGATCCTGCATCTACAAAAATGGATTTTAAACCATCCAACAGGCTGTTACTACGGCTCTCCGCATAGGAAATCGTTCCCAGTTTCATGCCTTCGGCGACATTACTGCTACCGCCACCAACGGCTACCAGTTCGGTCGCTTCGCTAGGTTTTTCTAAAAACGCTAGAGGTGAACCCCCCGTGAAAATCCGATTAGCAGCACGAGAAACAATCAATTCTGCATTTTGTGTCAGAATTTGAGCAATTTCTAAACGTTTCGCCCCAGAACTGAAATAGGTTGCCAGTTCACTTAATTCGCTTTTGCCCAAAAAGCGATCCTGTTGCTCCGCTTGGGAAATGGTTGCAACGGGTACGGTCTGATAGAGTTGCGGACGCGCAACTGAGCTTCCACCACTTGCTTTTATACTCATTCGATCTCTGTCGCTCCCTATCTGAATCTTTACAGTATGGAACCTGGAATATGGTACTGTTCTCAAACATTCAACGGATTAGTTTCGACGCCCTTGGCCGGGACGCTTTCAACCCTATCCTTGCTTGAGTCGTTGCCAATTTAATCTTTCAGATTAAAATGATTTTGGCTAATTAACCAGACATTTTTGACATCCTCCTCGCCGTAAACGGACGGGGATTTCTCGCCACGCCACCTTTTTAGGATGGTCGCTGAATGGGGTTGACGCTTCGCAGACTGTTGCTACCGAAAAAGTAGTCTTACACTGTCTCCACGTCCGTTTTAAGTCTCGGAATGCCCTCCCGCGACCTGAGTTTAACCTCGTTCACTAAGTTAAACTTTTTTTTAATTTGATAAAAAATCGTACCGACAATTATTGTATAGACTTGAGTGAAGTTATCTGAGAAAAAAGAATAAGTTTTGTTACGTCGGGGCCGCTAACGGTCGAACGTTGGCGGTTGAGCATCGATCAAAAACAAATTTCTGGTATAGCAGTGCTTCAGGTGGTTAGGAAGCGATCATACCACCAAACCCGATCAGATTCAGAGTTTCCCTCAAAAATACCCATAGCCAGATTGCCTATTACTGTACAATCTATTTTTATTAACTTGGATAAAAAGGCATTCTAGGGGGTGCTGTTTTCCACATTAATTCAATTTCTTCTGGAGTTAATTGATAGGCTTGATTAACTAAATCGGATAACCGTTTTTCTAGGTTTAGTGCTTCTTGTTTACGAGTTTTAATATCTGGTACATATTCGTTATAGGCTTCTCGAATTGATTTTAACCCTTTGACTCCCAAGGGGTCGGATGATTTACTTTTGGGTAATTGTTTGATCACTTCTTCGATTAATTCTTCAAAATTCAGGTCGGCAAAGTTTTCTAATTTTCGAGTAATTTTTTTAACTTTATATTGGATTTGTAGCCAGGTTAAAAAATCTTGATATACTGTTTTCTGAGATATTGTGATCTCAATTAATCTTTGGACTATAGACTCATACTCGACAGACATTATATTAGTCAGTGGTGCAATGGGAAAATTTTGAACATAAGGAATATCCATTGCTAATGCTTCATCTTTTTTATGGGGTAGATAACGAAAACTTAAATACCAATTAGCAGGAGAGTTCAGACATCCTAATATCCAGTAATTATCACTAGGAATAATTAAAGCTGAATCATTAATAAATAAACCTTGATTATCAAAAGCTACTCTGGGATAAAATGCTATGCGTTGCACAATTAGTTTTGGGTCTAAAAATTTCTGGTAATAGGTAGGAGAAGCTTCTATTTGCCACCAAACTTGTTTACTGGCTCTCTTTTCTAACTTATCTTTATATTGACTTAAATGTTGTTTTACACTAGGATAAAAATTAATATCAACTTCGGAGTTAGTATAAATCATCCATAAATTTTGCCATTCAGGACTCCACCGTTTAATATCCTGACCTCGTAAATAAGGTTTAATAATTTCGGCGGATTTTGGGTCAGCTTGAACAATTTTATTTTTAGTTTCATCATCAATTAAAAAGGCTTCATTTAACCCGGTTTTAATGCCATATAACGGTTTAACCCCGGCGAAATCTTTGAGAGGAATTCCCACACGCTGAATTTTTTTCATTAACTCCTCAACGTCTGGACGTTCTAAACTCCAAGATTCACTTGTAAACCTTGACCAAGAGACATCATAACCTTCATTTTGGACATATTGAGTTAAATTAATATTAGCTAATTTTTCCCTGGGAACTGGACAGAGTTTAACATTAAATTCAGCAGGAATAGAGGTTTTTAGTTCAGTTGTTTCAGCTTGAGAAGGAGAAGATTTATAAACAGATATAATACAGGGAAAAGTATCTGCATCCTCAAAAATTGGGGCGTGTCCAAAATCAATAATTTGCTCAAAAGTGCTATTCTCAATAAAAAACCGTCGCAAGGGTTCACCATAACCCGCTTTTAGCCATTTATTAGTAACAATATAAGATAATTTTCCGGCGGGTTTGAGGATATTCAACCCTTTTTCATAGAAATAAGCATATAAATCAGCTACCCCATTATAGGATTGATAATGCTGTTTTAAATAGGGTTTAATTGGTGATAATAATTCCTGTCGGACATAGGGAGGATTTCCAATTACCACATCAAACCCCCCGTTAGCAAATACTTCAGGAAATTCTGTTTCCCAGTTAAAGGGTTTATCGGTAAATTCAGGATCAGCAACAATAGAATTACCTTGTTTAATATTATCATCTAAATCCGTTAAAGATTTTCCGTGTTCCGCCGTTTTTAACCACAGAGATAATTTAGTAATTTCGACCGACTCCGCCGATAAATCAACCCCATATAAGTTTTGAGTTAAAATCATTGTATCTAAACGTTCTAACTCTGTTTCTGGTGTTGTGAGCAGGGCAGATAAGGCTTGATTAACTCGTTGATAATCTTGGAATAAATAATCAAAAGCCGCGATTAAAAATGCACCCGAACCGCAAGCGGGATCACAAACTTTGGTTAGTTTTAAAACTTGATCTCGATAGGTTTGCCAAAATTGAATTTCTGCCTGTTTTTGTTGCTTTTTGTTGGTTTTTGTGGTAATATTTAATTGAAAGCGAGGGGCTCCGCCCAGCCGGAGGCTATCGCGTAATTCATCTTCTTTTTGTTTGAGATAACCACCCAAAGCTACCCGCACAATATATTGAGTAATAAACGCCGGAGTATAAAAAATTCCTTGGGTTTTGCGTTTCCCTGATTTTTGGTTAAATTCCTGAGTTTGAGTTTTAGCTTTTAATGCTTCTAAATCCGTAATTGATTGTTCAAAAATATGCCCTAAAATATCAACAGAAACCTCAGTCTCAAAGTCATATTTAGTTAAATTTTTGAGTTGTGTACACAGAGGGTCAGTAACCGTTAATTGTTCATCTAATAACGGGTCATGTTCAAATAATCCTCCATTATAACCAGGAATTGGTGGATCTTCATTTCCTTTATCAACCCAAGAAAAGACTGATTTATAATTATCCCAAATGAATCGAGGATTATAAGGATCTTTGTGATCATGAGCATTATTAAGGGTGTTTTTCGGTAATAAACCTCGATCTTGACAAAAAGCTAAAAATAGAATTCTATCTAAGGTTTTTTGAGCTTTTTCAATTAAAATATTATCTCGATTTGGGAGATTTTTCGGCCCGGTGAAGCGAAAATGATTAACAAGATTTATTCGGACATTATGATAATCTTGATAGAGTTGTTCTGTAATTTCTTGTTGGGCGGTATCGGAATCAGCTAATAATCGATCAATAACCGATTGTTGTTGTCCGGTTTTGGGTAGAAAATTAGTCCGACAGAGTAAATAATATAGCTTTTTAAAATTTGCGATCGCTTCTAATTCAATTAATAAAAAACGTTCAAAATAAGCCGGAGTTTTGCTAATTTGATAAAGACGTAATTCTCGATAATTAGAAACAATCACCCACCGACAATTTTCTGTATAATTAGCATATTGCCAACCCTGTTCAACCGCAGAAAGTTTACATCCGGGTGCAGGTCGATCTAAATCGTTTTTAGCACTTTTTAATTCAATAGGTGCAATAATTTTTCCCTGTAGTTTGCCTTCAATATTCGTAAATAATCCTAACGCACCATCAGCAAATCCACCCCCATCAGAAATCGTTTGTTCGGCGTGAATTTCCCAGGTTTTTCCCTCTCCTGAAATCACAGACCGATAGCCTAAAATATCTTGAAAAATATCTTTTAAAAAATCCCCCTGTAAAGACGTTTCCTTAACTTCTTCTAACGTTCCCATTTTGAGGGTTTCAATCCAACTTTGAAGAATTTCATGACGTTTTAGCAAATCATCAGGAAAGGCAAAATTGCGGATAGCATTGTTGAGAATTTTAGTTTGAAATAATGTTTTAGTTACTTGCATCGGATTTCTTGAATAGAAAAATGTCAATCTTCAAATTTTCGGGTGGGCAAAACCCACCCTAGAAGTATCATAACCCCCATTAAAAACTCGTTGTTGCGCTTGAGCGCATCAGGAGGGGCACTCATCCCAACAACGGAATTTAACGCAGTCTTAAAAATACCGTTGCGTGCTGAATATTCCCGACGCGATCGCTACTACTAATGGTAAACGATCGCAAATTATCAAAAAATGGTTTAGCCGAAAGTTCTACTAATTTAAACAAAGGGAATTGTTGATTAAGGAAATTCCGACTGGTTAGCCAATTGAGATAGAAATAACCATCATTTATTTTAGGTAAAACTTCAATACTAGCCTTAAAATTAGGATCTTGAGTAATCAAATTTTCCGTTTTTGACAATCCCAATACCTCATCCATTGCTTCTACAGAAGTTGTAAAAATTTCATATTTTCCTACGGTTGAATGTACTCCTTTTGCATTTGCTTGAATTAATCTAGTTTGAGTTTTGGCTTTATCCTTTTTCTCCAAAACCATCGGGGTTAACTTTGTCCAGGCGGAAAGGGTATTATTATTAAGATTGAATGATCCCAAACTATAGCCTTGTTCTGTTGCTATTTTATCTAAATTTTCAATAGCTGAATTAGCATTTTCTGAACGTTCTGCCACAAACACCCAATCCCATTTTTCATTGCTATGGGGAACTACAGCTAAGGCATATTCTCCTGTCACCCAACTAAAAATATCTTGAGGTAAATCTAAACCCCATAAAGTTTTAATTCCGTCTATAGGTTGGGTAATAAATTGTTCTAAAGGTTTATTAGCTGCAACAATAGCAGAGAAATCTTTCCAGAGTTGATTTAAGTCTTTTCCGGCAATTAATAACGGACTATTAGAACTAATATAGTTTAATGCTGCTACGGGTTGAGAAAATGCCGGAGATGGATTAGTTGTATCTTCCTCGACGGTAGCAATTAACACGGTTTCCGCTAATAATCCTTGAGAATTAATCCCTAAAGATACGGCTAAACTTGGTTTTTGACCGATAAATTCGTCTGTTTGGTCAGTTACTAATTGCCAATCTCCTAAATTAAAAAATCCAAATCCCACTCCCCCAGGTTTTAATTCTTTTAAGGCTTTTTGATAGGATTCAGATTGACTTAAATTCAGATTCGCTTGTACCGTATTTAAGGCTTCTTTCATCACCTTGGGATAATTGGCAAATAACACAAAGCGATCATTAATTGTAGCCATAACTAAAGTCGGTGCATCATCAATTGTTCCTTGAAAGGGACGGCGATAAATTAGTTTAACCCCTCGATATTGATCTTGAACAATATCTAAACCCGCATCTACTTGTTTTTGCCAAAATTTATCTAAAATCTCCTGACTTTTTTGAGAATTTTTTGTTGATAAAGCGACAAGATATCCAGGTTGTTGACCATTATTAGCTAATCGATCAAGATCAGGAGTAATTAATGCCCAAGTGATTTCATTCCCTAACCAGGGTTGAATATCTCGCCCATAATTTAACCCTGTATTTGTTAACAGACTTTCTTTAATAGAGTTAAGTTGAATCCGATTATTATTACTTTTTTGAGAAAAGGTTAAAATCTTTCCCACTGATTCTAACCGATCAGGATTTACTAATAATGAAACCATCGCCGGAGCCGTCCGAGGAACAAACATTGCCGCCTCTGGTGCTGTTTTTGTGCTACCTGTAACTAAAGCAGCCGGGTTTTGACCTGATAATTTATAAACTCCCCCAATTCCCAGGAGTCCTAAAACAACTAGACCAATTACCAAAATTTTAGGAAATGAGCGTCTTTTCATAAGCTTAACTGTTGAGCGAATAAAATTTTCCGATGGGAGTTCCTTCTTTATTATGTGTCAATTGTGTACTTACGATACAAAGAAGACAGATTGAAGGAGAGTTAAGTTCAAAATATATACTTTACCTGTATAATTATACTAGATAACTGATGTATTTATTGACTCAATTTTTGATTGGATTATATTGATCCTATTGTTAACCTATTATGACTGCAAGAACACCCGTTTTATCCGCTTGGCAACAACTGAGAAACCAGAGTATTAACTGTGAACAAGCATTGAAAAATTTAGTCGATGATCAAAAAATTTTGAATCTAAAATTATTGGATCGGGATGTTAGTTTTAGATTTTTTCGTGAATTTCCAGATAAAAATATTTTGCCCCCGGTTATTCCGTTATTATTATGGCAAAATTGTTATTATTTGGGATGTCCGGTAGAAGTCTCCATGGACGCACTCACCATGATGGGCGATCGCACTTTTTCTGATATTAAAATTATCCCCATTGATGATAAAAGTTATCGGGCTTGGTATCATGCCCAACATCTCGATCCCCATCGAATTACATCTAACCCATTAATTAACCCATTAACGGGAGAATTAGAATCGGAAAATGTTAGTGAAACCACCGAATTATATTTATCAAAAGCCGCGGATCAACTGACTCGAATTAAAACTTTAATTTCAGGAGCTTTAAGAAATCGTGCCAGTGATATTCATTTAGAACCTTCCCAAGATGGTTTAAGAGTTCGTTATCGAATTGATGGTTTACTTCGCAATATTACCCTCTTACCTTCGGATATTGGACGTAAAGTTATTGTGGCAATTAAAGTTATGTCTAATATGGATATTGCCGAAAGTCGTCGCCCCCAAGATGGCAGAATTGGGGAGAATTATGTATCAGGAAAAGACTTAGAAGTTGCCCTCGATATGAGGGTTAGTACCCTGCCCTGTGTCGGGGGTGAAAAAGCTGTAATTCGATTATTACCCCAAGAAAATCCTTTCTCTGGATTACAAGATTTAGGCTTCTCTGAAACCACATTAAATATTTATAAAAGTTGGCTCTGTCAACCCCAAGGAATGATTATTTTTACCGGGCCCACAGGGTCAGGAAAAACCAGCACCCTTTATAATAGTTTGTTAGCCGTTGCCACAGAAAATGTTAATGTTGTCACCGTGGAAGATCCCGTTGAATATATCTTATCTGGGATTACTCAAACTCAAGTTCATGAACGAGCCGGGATGACTTTTGCTTCTGGATTACGCGCTATTTTACGACAAGATCCTGATATTATTATGGTGGGAGAAATTCGGGATCAAGATACGGCAGATACCGCCATTCGTGCCGCATTAACTGGTCATTTAGTGTTAACAACCTTGCATACAAATGATGCCATTGGTGCCATTCCCCGTTTAAAAGATATTGGCCCCGATCCGGGGTTAATTAGTGATGCCTTATTAGGAATTGTGGGACAACGCTTAACCCGTCGTGTTTGTCCCCACTGCGCGGAATCCTATAGCCCAACGGCGATGGATTTAGACCTATTAGGGTTAGAATTAAAAGATGTAAAAACTGACAGTTGGCGCAAAGGTCGAGGCTGTTCTAACTGTTTTAATTCCGGCTATTCTGGGCGAGAAGCAATTGTAGAATTATTAGCTGTTGATGATCGAATTCGTGAAATTATCTATGAAGGAACTCTAACAGAATTACATCGTTATTTGCATGAAACAGGCTTTTTATCATTCCGAATTGCCGCCATTGAAAAAGTCACAACTGGAGCCACCACCGTTGAAGAAATTCAGCGTGTTTTACCTCGCAGTTCTTTAGCTCGAAAATTCTCAATTTAAACTTGAAATTAGGATTATAAAAGCCTATTTCTAAGCATTACAATTCTATTTATTTTTATCTTAGATTTCCCATGCTTACACCCATTAATTCTAAACCCCTGCGTTGGCAAAAAACTCGATATTCTCCATTAACAAGACAATTAGATGTATTCACCGCCTGCGGGTCGTTTATGTTCTTTTTGTGGTTGGATAAAACATTAGGAAATCAGACTAATAAACAGAAACAAAAACGTGCTGCTTGGTTAGTTAAAACCCTATTAGATTTAGGGCCAACTTTTATCAAAATAGGACAAGCTCTATCAACAAGAGCCGATATTTTACCCCTAGAATATGTTGAAGAATTAGAGAAACTACAGGATCAAGTTCCCCCTTTTAGTACCGATGAAGCCGTCGCTATTATTGAAGCGGAATTAGGTCATTCTTTATTTACATTATATCGAGATTTTGATGAACAACCCTTAGCCGCAGCTAGTTTAGGACAAGTTCATAAAGCCAGACTGCACACGGGAGAGGATGTAATTGTTAAAGTTCAGCGTCCGGGTTTAAAACAATTATTTGATTTAGATGTACAAGCGGTGCGGCGCATAATTCAGTTTTGTCAACGGCATTTTAGTTGGTCAAAACTTTATAATTTGGATGAATTATATAATGAGTTTTTTATGATTTTATATCAAGAAATTGATTATATTAAAGAAGGTAATAATGCTGAAAGATTTAAAGAAAATTTTAAAAATTATCCGGGGATTTTAGTACCAAAAGTATATTGGAAATATACCACCCATAAGATACTAACTATGCAATATTTACCAGGAATTAAAGCTGATAATCGAGATCAATTAATTGCCTATGGAATTGATGTCAAACGGATCAATCAGTTGGGGATTTGTTGTTATTTAAAACAGATTCTTCAGGATGGTTTTTTCCAAGCTGACCCCCACCCAGGAAATATTGCCGTTAGCATTGATGGAAATTTGATTTTTTATGATTTTGGCATGATGGCAGAAGTCAAAGCCTTAGCTAAGGATCAGATGATTAAAGCCTTTTTTGCAGTGTTAAAAAAAGATACCGATGTGGTCTTAACGACTTTAGTTGATATTGGATTAATTGAGCCCGTATCTGACATGAAACCCGTCAGAAAAATGGTTAAATTTTTATTAGAAGAATTTACAGAAAAACCCGTAGATTTTCAAATGTTTAATCAAATTAAAGAAGAAATTTATATCATGTTTGAGCAACAACCCTTCCGTTTACCTGCTCAAATGATGTTTATTTTAAAGTCTTTAACTACCTTGGATGGTTTAGCGAGAAATTTAGATCCTAAATATAGTTTAGTTGCTTGCGCTCAACCGTTTGTTAAGAGTCTAACCATTTCTCAAGGACGAGGTAATTTAGTCGGAGAATTAGCAAAACAGGCGCGAGATTTTATTAAGTTTAGATTACAACAACCGAGTAAATCAGAGGTGTTAATTCGTCGTTTAGAAGAACGTTTGGAAGAAGGAGAGTTACAAATTCGGGTCAGGTCTGTGGAAAGCGATCGCGCTTTAAGACGGATTAATTTAGCAATTAAAACTTTAATTTATATCTGCTGGACAGGATTTACTTTAATTGCGGGGGCGATTTTATTAATTGGAAATTATCAAGGATGGGCGGTTTTTGTCCTGGTTTTATCATTATTTGGGTTATGGATGTCGGTGCGATCGCTCTTTAATTTGGCTATTCGAGAACGGTTAGATCGAATTGCAGAAAGTTAAGGTTTATAGTAGTTTTTGCTTGTATCTTGAGAAGTGTTAAGCCTAATTTAACCACAAAGACACAAAGACACAAAGAAGTTGTAAACACGCTCGTTGTTATAAATAGTCTCATCCTGATTATTCCTCCTCGGCATCAATTTGATTGCGATAATCTTGAATAGCTTCTAAAACTTGATCAAACTGAGGATCATCTTTAAACATTCCTGCAAATTTCATCCAAGGATCTTCACGTTTAGGGACTTCAATTTCTAAATTAACAATTTCCGTATCCTTTAAAAAATCTTGGAGACGCCGAGATAACTTCTTAATAGCTTCTTCTCGGCTATTTCCAGATGCTTTTAAACTAGGATATTTCAAGACAAACGTTTGATATTTACCATTTTTGAGTTGCTTAATTCCAATGTCATAATTTAATTTATTCCCAAGATGGATTAGGGGAGGAGAGTTAGTTACCATTATACAATTCAACCTCAATACTATCTTGATTTTAACAATTTTATTGAATTTAGTCAAGAATCGGCGATCGCTCTTTAATCTTGCTATTCTATAAAAGCCAGTTTGAAATTTTCAATAAAATATGTAAAAATACAATTGCTAACCAAAATCAGGAAATTATCAGAATGCTACCTATCCCTATTCCCCCAGAACCCGGCCAAGAATCCGTTTGGGATTATCCCCGTCCCCCTCGTTTGGAAGATGTCAACCAACCGATTAAAGTAATATTTAATGGGATTATTCTAGCAGAAACCCAAGGAGCAAAACGAGTCTTAGAAACCAGCCATCCTCCGGTATATTATATTCCGCCCGAAGATATTAAATTAGAGTATTTACAACAAACTTCTCGCAGAAGTTGGTGTGAATGGAAAGGAGGTTGTAGTTATTATAATATTACAGTCGGTGACAAACAAGCTGTTAATGCGGCTTGGAGTTATTTGACTCCGGTTCCTGAATTTATTGATATTCAAAATTATTATAGTTTTTATGCTAGTTTCATGGATGCTTGCTATGTGGGAGATGAGTTAGTCCAAGCCCAAACTGGCGATTTTTATGGAGGTTGGATTACTCAAAATATTGTGGGGCCATTTAAGGGAGAACCCGGAACTATGGGGTGGTAATCTGTACCATTTAACCTTAAAAACCCGCCTGATCGCGTCAGTGCGGGTGTGGAAATTGTAATCTGTTGAAACTGATTAGGATTTTATTTGAGTAATGATTCTGCTAACTGTTCTAAATTAATGGCACTATTGACTTCATAAAAAGATGTGGTTGGGGCTTTGACAAATAGGGATGACATTTCATTCATAATAGCTTGATAGGCTTCGGTATGGTTATTGGAAGTATCCATATCACCAATATCTTCCCAGAAAATCAGAGCAATTCCTTTATCGGTTCCTGGTTCTTGAAGTAAATAAGCTCCTTGAAAGCCTTCTTTGTAAGTGGCTACGGCTTGTTCAAATAATGTTTGAGCTTCTTTAAATTTACCCGGTTTGAATTCACCGATGGCAACGTAAGCAACTTTTCGTCTTAAAAAATCTTGAAATTCAGACATAAGTTAATAAATGTAATAAACTGCACGTTATTGTAGCAGAGTCAAAATTTAACTCGGAATAATTCTATCAGTTTAACCGCCAAAAACCATAGGGAATAACTGTGACTCTTTGACCCTTGCCAAGAAGAACAACAATTGCGATCGCAATTAGTCCCCAGAAAAGCCCCAAGTCTGTAAAATCTAAGAAAATCAAAAAAACGTTCCTCTAGTAGCGAACCCAATTTCAATTTTACTTGATGGTGTCAAACGTGAATACAGTCCCTCCGCTCGATCTTAGCCTACAGTACAAAACTATTCAGGATGAAGTCAGCGCTTGTGTGCAAGCGGTTTTGGCTTCCGGTCGTTACATTGGAGGTTCAACGGTCGAAGCCTTTGAACAAGACTTTGGAGAATATATTGGGGCTCAGGAAACCATTGCCTGTAATTCGGGAACCGATGCCCTATTTTTAGCCCTCCGCGCCCTGAATATTGGGCCAGGGGACGAAGTAATTACCACCCCCTTTACCTTTATCGCCACGGCAGAAATGATCAGTGCTGTGGGGGCAACGCCTGTATTTGTCGATATTGATGCTACAACTTTTAATCTCGATATTGCACAAATTCCCAACGCTGTTACCCAAAAAACAAAAGCCATTATTCCCGTCCATTTATTTGGTCAACCCTTGGACATGACCCGATTAATGGCCGTGGCAAAATCCCATCATTTAGCCGTAATTGAAGACTGCGCCCAGGCCACCGGAGCCAGTTGGCAAGGGCAAAAAGTCGGCAGTATCGGAGATATCGGTTGTTTTAGTTTCTTCCCCACGAAAAATTTAGGCGCCTGTGGCGATGGAGGGGCCGTAACCACCCAAGATCGATCTCTGGCCCAAGCCATGAGAATGATCAAAGAACATGGTCAATCCACCCGCTACAGTTCAGAAGCCATTGGGATTAATAGCCGTTTAGATGCCCTACAAGCCGCGATTTTACGGATCAAACTGCGTTATCTCGATACCTGGAACCAACAACGGCAAACCCTTGCCAGACGGTATCACCAGTTACTCTATCCCCTATCAGAAATTATCACACCCCAAGAAATAACTTTCGGTGAAAGTGTTTGGAATCAATACACCATCCGGGTACAAACAGAACAAGGGGAGAAGGGAGCAGGGGAGGCAGGGGGAGCAGGGGAAGCAGGGGGAGCAGGGGAGGTAATACCCATTACCCATTACCCATTACCCATTACCCATTACCCATTACCCTCCCTCAAACGACGGGATTACCTGCGAAACTACCTCCAAGAACAGGGAATTGGTTCTATGATTTACTATCCCATTCCCCTGCATCAGCAACCCGTCTATAAAGGTTTGGGCTATCAGGTGAATCAACTCCCAATTGTTGAAAGAGTTTGTCAGGAGGTCTTATCTTTACCCCTATTTCCCGAACTGTCTCCAGAACAGCAAGATCAGGTGATTACCGCCATCAAAGAAGGTTATTCAACAGTATAAGTTTTGTTAACAGATACTAATGTATGTTATAGTTTAATCCATGGCATACATACCACTCAGAAAAGCGGTCGAATTTCTGGGTCTGCATCCCAATACATTGAGAAAATATGCCGATGAAGGGAAGATCAAAAGCATCAAAAACCCAGCAGGACAAAGACTGTACGATGTCGAATCCTACATCAGAGATACAGTGGTCGCTACCACTGTTTGTTACTGCCGAGTTAGTTCAACAAAACAACGGGATGACCTCGACAGACAAGTTACCTATATGCAGTCAATCTATCCCGATGCAGAAATTGTCCGAGATATCGGTTCAGGACTTAACTTCAAAAGGAAAGGATTGCAAGGGTTACTGGTCAGACTTATGCGAGGAGATAAGCTCACAATTATTGTTGCCTGTAGAGACAGATTATGTCGATTCGGATTTCAATTATTCGAGTTTATGGCAGAACAAAACGGTGGCAACATCGTGGTTCTCGAAAATCCTATATACTGCCCAGAAACCGAACTCACAGCCGATCTTCTCTCCATCATTCACGTCTTTTCTTGTCGGATGCACGGACTCAGAAGCTACAGCAAAAAAATCAAAGAAGATCCGAATCTACCTAAACCCTGAACAAAAAAAATTGCTCAAACAATGGTTCGGAGTTAGTAGATTTGTCTACAACGAAACCATTAAATATTTGCAGCAACCTGACACAAAAGCCAACTGGATGGCGATTAAAACAGGAATCTTAAACGGATTACCTGAATGGGCTAAACCCGTCCCTTATCAAATTAAATCAATAGCCATCAAAGATGCTTGTGCTTCAGTTAAAGCTGCAAAAAAAGGGTTTAAGGTAGATGGTAAGATTCGTCGATGTAAATTTCGGAGTCGCAAGGATGTAAAGCAATCAATTTACATCCCTAAATCCGCAATTAAAGATTGTGGAATTTACCACAGTATATTAGGAGGGTGTAAATTCAAAGAAGCACTTCCTGATAATTTTAGTGATGGTCGATTAACACTAATTTATGGTGAGTATTACTTGACCATTGCTACAGAAGTGCAGCAACTAAATTCCGAGAATCAAGGGAGAGTTGTTGCCTTAGATCCTGGTGTTCGCACATTCATGACATTTTTTTCTGAAACATCTTTTGGTTGGCTAGGTAAAGACTCTAACTTACATATTCAGAAATTATGTTTCAAGTTAGACAAATTAGTTTCCCAGCTATCCAAAGCTAAGTGTAAACAGAAAAAAAATCTTAAAAAAGCAGCTAGTAGACTTCGTTGTAAAATCAAGAACTTAGTTAAGGAATTACATCATAAAACAGCTAAGTTTTTAGTGGAAAACTTTGATGTGATTTTACTTCCGACATTTGAAACATCACAGATGGTTTCCAAGTCAAGACGTAAACTTAGAAATAAATCTGTCAGACAAATGTTGACTCTAAGTCATTATGAGTTTAAGCAATTTCTGAAGTGGAAATCTTGGGAAAACCATAAAGTTGTGATTGATTGTAACGAAGCCTACACTTCTAAAACAGTGTCATGGACGGGCGAAATTATCAATAATTTGGGTGGAGCGAAAACGATTAAATCGAATTCTACCCAATTAAAGATGGACAGGGATCTAAATGGTGCGCGAGGGATTTTCCTTCGTGCATTGGTTGATACGCCTTGGTTAAGACAATTCTTAACTTATGTATTTGTTAGCAAACGTTAGCAAAAAAGTATCGGATTGACTCAAATTCCGCAGTTTTAGAAACGTGCGGTGGGCGCGATTGTTTGTATACTATTCAGTAACAAAACGATAAAAAAATTCACAATTCTTGTTTTCGATCCCAACTCTAAAAATCTCACCATTAGGAGGAATACGATAAACGTGAACCCACAGCAAGTCAAATCCAGACGACGCTATGACCCAGAGGAAATTGCCCGCTACCATCGTCGTCGCCCCTGGTTAGCCATCGGACGGACAATTATGGTGATTTGGTATTTCACCGGGTTTATTCTGGGGTTATTGTGGGATAAATGGCAACATGGGGACGTGGAACATACCCCCCAACGAGCTATCCACCTGCGCCACGTTCTCACGGATTTAGGCCCGACCTATATTAAAGTCGGCCAAGCGCTTTCTACCCGTCCCGATTTAATTAGAAAGGATTTTTTAGAGGAATTAACCAAACTTCAAGATCAATTGCCGCCCTTTAATCATGATCAGGCGATGGCAATTATTCAAGCAGAATTAGAGCAGGATTTAGATCTAATTTATAGCGAGATTTCTCCCGAACCTATAGCCGCAGCAAGTTTGGGTCAAGTCTATCATGCCCGACTCAGAACTGGGGAAGAAGTTGCAGTTAAGGTACAACGGCCGAATTTATTACCCGTTTTAACCTTAGATTTATATTTAATGCGTTGGGCGGCAGGATGGCTTTCTCCTTGGCTACCTTTGAATTTAGGACATGATTTAAGCCTAATTGTCGATGAATTTGGGGTTAAGTTATTTGAGGAAATTGACTATATTAATGAAGGTCAGAATGCGGAACGCTTTGCCACCTATTTTGCCGATGATCCTTTGGTAAAAGTTCCCTCGATTTATTGGAGTTACACCACCACTTGTGTTTTAACTTTAGAGTGGATTAATGGGTTTAAATTAACCGATACGGAACGAATTAAAGCCGCGGGATTAGATCGGGATACCTTGATTGAAATTGGCGTAACCAGTGGTTTAAAACAATTATTAGAATTTGGTTTTTTCCATGCCGATCCGCACCCCGGAAATTTATTTGTCCTGCCCGATGGTCGCATGGCATTTATTGATTTTGGCATGATGGATCAGTTACAACAGAATACTAAAGAAACCTTGGTTGATTCCGTGGTGCATTTGATTAATAAAGACTATGATCAACTGGCACTTGATTTTGTGAAATTAGGATTTTTGTCTCCTGAAACTAATATTAAACCGATTATTCCTGCCTTGGAAATGGTCTTGGGGGATATAATTGGCACGAGTGTTAAGGATTTTAATTTTAAAACTATTACCGATAGTTTTTCAGAATTAATGTATGAATATCCCTTCCGAGTTCCCGCCCAATTTGCCTTAATTATTCGTTCTTTGGTGACTCAAGAAGGCATTGCTTTAAGTTTAAATCCAGATTTCAAAATTGTGGATGTTGCCTATCCTTATGTGGCGCGTCGATTATTAAATGGTGAAACCCCGGCTCTACGACTTCGTTTAATTGAAGTATTGTTTAAAGATGGTAAATTACAATGGCAAAGATTAGAAAATATGATTGCGATCGCCCGATCAGATCGGAATTTTGATCTGTTACCTACGGCTCAATTAGGATTAAAATATTTGATGTCTGATGAGGGAGATTTCCTCCGCCGTCAAATTATTTCGGCTTTAACCGAAGATGATCGTCTCCATACCACAGAAGTTCAACGGTTATGGACTTTAATTCAGCCGGATTTAAAACCCAATCGTTTATTCGATGTGGCTTGGAGTGCGATTAGTCAGTTATCATAAGAAAAGGATGGGAATGTGGAAACTCAGTGTCTTCAGACCACCAGAGGAAACACGACCCAGGGGAATTTATTCCCCTAGAAATATTTAGTAATGCTATCATAAAAAAACCAACATGGTCGTAATAGTCGAGTCAATGACTAAAGCAAGTAAAACAATCGGAGTACAGCAAATCTTGTTGTCTCCCGACCTGGAAACCTGTGCGTTACTAGAATACCTTTGTCAACAATCCGGTAAATTGTACAACACGGGAATTTATTTTGCCCGTCAAACATTGTTTAAGACAGGTAAATTACTAACAGGAAAGTTTGATCTGGCTTTTGAACCATCGGTATCAAAATCTTTGCTGGCACAATCAATGCCATCAACACCGATGCAGCAAACTTTAATGTCGGTAACAGAAGCATTCAAATCTTTCAAGAATTTGAGAGATTTACACAAGAAAAGTCAGCTACATTTTAGACCTAAACCTCCCGGTTATCTCAAAGGTTCTAAACTATTTAAAGTTGCCTATCCTAATTCTGGAGGGCAAAGACCAGCATTAATTAATGGTCAACTTAGATTTTCTCTGGGATTAACAGTTAAAAGATGGTTTGGCGTATCTGAATTTTTCTTACCTATGCCATCAAATCTTGACTATTCCAAAGTTAAAGAGTTCACGATTCTTCCTAAAAATGGTGCTTTTTATTTAGACGTATCCTACGAAGTAGAGAAACAAAACCATGAGTTAGATATTAACCAAGCGTTGTCTATTGATTTAGGAACTGCTGATAATTTGGCAGCTTGTGTTGATACTTTAGGGAATTCCTTTTTGATTGATGCTAGAGATTTGAAAGCTAAAAATCAACTTTGGAATAAAAAGGTATCAACCCGCCAAGAAGGTAAACCCCAAGGATATTGGGATAATTGGTTAGACTGTGTAACTCGTAAACGTAATCACCAAATGCGTGACGGGATTAATAAAGCTGCAAAACTAATTATTAACCACTGTCTTAAATATGGCATTGGAACTTTAGTGATGGGTTGGAATGAAGGGTTTAAAGTTGATGCAAATTTAGGGAATTTGAATAATCAAAAGTTTGTTCAAATGCCTTTGGGTAAATTAAAATCCCGTGTAAAACAACTTTGTGATTTACACGGGATTAGGTTTATTGAAACTGAGGAAGCCTACACTTCAAAAGCTAGTTTCTTAGATGGGGACTCCCTACCCAAATACGGTGAAAAACTGATGGGGTGGAAAGCATCTGGGAATAGAATTAAGCGTGGTCTTTATCGGACATCTGATGGTTTTGTTGTTAATGCTGACTTAAATGGTGCAGCTAATATTTTAAAAAAAGTATCGGGAAGATTAGGTTTGTCGCTTAATCAACTCAGTAGACGATATGCGGCAGTCGTAGCGAGAATTAGATTAAACTAATTCTGTCCGCAGAATCGAGCGTGTCTTCAGACCTGAGAGTGTCAATAATAGGTAATGGGTAATAGGTAATAGAAAGAGTTTACCTCCCCTGCTCTCCCTGCTCCCCCTGCCTCCCCTGCTCCCCTGCTCCCTTCTCTATGTATAATTCTGCTAATCCGCCTTTAGTTTTACTCCTTGGGGGTTTATTCATTGGAATAACCTGTTGTACGGCTTTTGTTGTGAATCTCAAACAACTTTTAAAAGAATGGTCGAAAAATCGTTCTAGTCGTAATCTCGCCAATTTACGAGGCTTTCCCATACTGTTTCCCTTTCTGGGAATTGGGTTGGGAATTTGTATTTTTCTGGCTTCATGTTTAGAAGTTTTTGCCTTTTCAGAAACATTCGCCTATGGGTTTTCTATTCCCTTAACGGCGTTAATGGCCGGATTGGTTTGGTATCAATTAACTCGATTATTTAACCAACTAGAACAAAAAGGTTTAAGAGGGATAGATTTAGACGATTTAAGTTTAGGTAAAATCATCCCTCAACAGAATCCACCAGAGAATTAATTACAGATGACAAATTCAACAAACCTCTAATCTGAGGAATCTGTTTTAACCGACTAAACGGTTAATATCTTGATTAGACCCAACGACAACAATCATGGTTCCTTTGTAAAGTTTACGATTAGAAAGGGGGTTTATTTCCATTTTATCCCCTTCATTTTTAATCGCTAAAAGATTTAATCCATAACGGCGACGGAGCTCTAATTCAGCAATCGTTTTACCATCAAATTCATCGGGAACAATCATTTCTACAATACTATGTTCCGCATCAAGTTCAAACTGATCAAGTAAACGGGGACGAGTCAATTGTCGGGCTAATTGTTGCCCCATTTCCTGTTCAGGAAACACTACCATATCCGCGCCGACTTTATTTAATAACTTAACATGGGTTTCCGAAGATGCTTTAGCAATTACATTCGGCACACCGCCTTCTTTTAAGTTTAAAGTAGTGGTAATACTTTCGGCTAAGAAACTCCCGACAGCGACAATAACCGTATCAAATTCAAAAATTCCGGCTTCTCTGAGTGCGGAGGTTTCAGTAGAATCTAACTGCAAAGCATGGGACGCAATATGATCACTTAATGCCGAAATCACCCGTTTTTCTTCTTGATCAATTGCTAAAACTTCATAACCACTTTTGTACAGCGTTGAACAAACTGCACTCCCAAATCTACCTAATCCAATCACAGCAAATTGTTTTTTTTCGTTTCTGAGATTGCGTAAAAAATTCCAAGATGAAAAGTTCATATTATTTATCTTTAAAGAAATGTGTCAACCCACTAAAAGGTTTTGTTCGGGATAGTCAATGGACGTCGGTTTCGGATCACCTAAAATAGCCGACATTAATAAAATTACACCAACTCGTCCTACATACATTGTAGTAATAATAATTAATTGACTCAAGGGGGTTAAACTGGCTGTAATTCCCGTAGATAATCCCACCGTGGCAAAGGCAGAAACGACTTCAAACAAAATGGAGTCAAAATCAATATTAGGTTGGCTTAAAGAGATCAGAATCGCCGAGATACAGATCACCATAAACGAACCAAATAAAACCCCAATTGCCTTTAAAATTAACGGCAGTGGAATTTGACGTTTATAACAAATAACTTCTTCTCGCCCTTGTAAAGCCGAACGAGTAGAATTAGCTAAAATCCTAACGGTTGTGGTTTTAATCCCTCCTCCGGTTCCCCCTGGACTGGCTCCAATAAACATTAAAATAATTGTTACAAATAATCCAGCAACGGTCAATTCCCCATTATTAATGGTATTAAATCCGGCCGTTCGGGTCGTCACCGATTGAAACCAAGCTGCCATAACTTGATCAGGAAAATTAAGGGGTGCTAAGGTTCCTGGATTTCGATGTTCAGTGAAGAATAATAAAACTGTTCCTAAGATTAATAGAAAAATAGTTGTGGAAGTCACAACTCGGAAATGAACCGAAAAATCACGACGCAGGGGATATTTAGACAAGCGATTACCAATCCATAAGTAAAGTTCTTGAATTACTTGATAGCCCATACCTCCCCAAATAATTAGAAAAGTAATAATAAAATTTAATATGGGAGAGTGAACATAGCGAATAAAATTATCAGATAATAAGCCAAACCCGGCATTATTAAAGGCATTTACACTATGAAAAATTGCAAACCATAATCCCTGACTCCATCCCAAATCAGGAACAAATACCAATAATAATAGAAAAACTCCAGTTATTTCAAATAGGGCGGTGGTTGCTACAATAGATTTTAATAAAGGAACGGCCCCTGCTATTCCTGAAGCATCTAAGGATTGTTGTAGAGCTAATTTATCCTTGAGGCGAAACTTTCGACCCAATACCAACAATAAAAAGGTGGTGACAGTCATGTATCCTAATCCTCCCACCTGAACTAGCAATACAATGATAAACTGACCCCAAAATGAGTAAAATTTGCCCACATCCACAACGGATAATCCAGTCACACAAACCGCAGATGTTGATGTAAATAAGGCCGTTAGAGGATTACCCCAAGTTCGGGCACTCAAGGAGAACGGTAACATCAGTAAAATTGTTCCCAGGGCAATTACCGCCAGGAAACCTAAACCAATTGTTCGAGATACTGTCATGGGTAATGGGTAATGGGTTTTGGGTAATGGGTAATCGTAATGGGTAATGGGAATTTAGGGTTAATCTTTTAGTTGAAAACGGGCAATTTGCGATAAGTAGAATCATACTGTAGAGATGCTGCTCTAAGGGCGTCAGTAAAATTTTTTAATGATTCAGATGAATTCAACACTCTATCAACAAATTCAGCAATTCTATGATTCTTCTTCCGGTTTGTGGGAGGAGATTTGGGGAGAACATCTGCATCATGGATATTATGGCTTGGATGGAACCCTGAAAAAAGAACGCCGTCAAGCTCAAATTGACTTAATTGAAGAATTTCTAAACTGGGGACTAACACCCTCCGACCAAGAGGATTTACAAGGATCTCGAATACTTGATGTCGGCTGTGGAATTGGAGGAAGTTCGTTATATTTAGCGGACAAATTCCAGGCGGATGTTACTGGAATTACCCTGAGTCCTGTCCAAGCTAAAAGAGCCACAGAACGTGCCTTGGAAGCTCGGTTAGAGCAGAAAACGAAGTTTTTGGTAGCCGATGCCTTAGAAATGCCTTTCGAGAGCAATAGCTTTGATCTGGTATGGTCTTTAGAAAGTGCCGAACACTTCCCGAATAAAATTCAGTTTTTGCGAGAATCCTATCGAGTCTTGAAACCGGGCGGAACCTTATTAATGGCCACTTGGTGTCATCGTCCCTTGGGGGGAAATGCTGGACAACTCACCGAGGAAGAACGTCGGCATTTAGCAGAAATATATCGGGTTTATGCCTTACCATATGTGATTGCTTTGCCTGAATATGAAGCGATCGCAACGGATCAAGGGTTTAAAAATATTCAAACGGCTGACTGGTCAAAGGCCGTTGCTCCCTTTTGGAATACGGTGATCGATTCCGCCTTTAACCTTAATGCCATCGTTGGCTTGTTATTGAGTGGCCCAACAACGATTCAAGCCGCCCTAGCCTTACCCCTGATGAGTCGAGGCTATGACACCGGACTGATTCGTTTTGGTCTATTAACAGGAACCAAATAGATAGACCGAGTGTGAATCAATCCCCATTAAAACCGATAAACCTGGCCATCAATTAATAGCCGGGTAATTCCTTTGGCTTGTAAATAGGGAGCCGCTTTTCTCAGAAGTCGGCCATCGGGAACTTTAAATACCCGTTGGTTGCGTCCAGAAAAACGACTAGCGATGCGGTGATTATCAAAAACAGGAAGGGTTTGTTCTAGGACTTCTTCCTCTGGAATCCTTCCCAACTCACTAAATGCCCTCAAGGGTTTAGCAATCAATTCCGAGAATCGGTCAATCACTAAATAGCAGGTTCTCGGGAGTACAGTTTCTGTTAAAGGCAAAATTTTAACGAGTACAGAACCTCCACTGGCCAGAGAATGGGAAAATAGACCCCGAGGCTCTGTATCATCATCTTCATCCCCCTCATCGTCTGCAAACTCGTCTCCATAGTCTTCACCATCATCATTATCGTCTCCTTCATTTCCTCGATCCCGATTGGTGTCTTCCCCATCTTCCTCGTGATCCTCATCTGGGTCATAGTCCCCAAAAACGCGACCCTTGACTTCGAGCCGATCAGGTGAGAACAGCCCCTCTAAGCCAGGAATTGATAACTGATAATTAGACGAAGAAATTTTTAGAGAATCTGGCTCTAGGGAATTAGAAGCATCGGACTTCAACACCTCCGAATCAAAAGTAGATGAGTGCTTACGCTTTCGAGGCAAAATTAGGGTAGATTCCCGACTGATAGGTTCGGGTGTTTGCGAGTCAACTTCCCTTTGAGATTCATCCCCATCAACTACATCTTCCGAGGAACGTTTCCCCGCACGATGAAGACGCTGTTTCTGGGTCGTCAGAATATCATAGACATCTTTAGGAACAGCACTTTGCAAGACTCGTCTCACCGTTGAGCTACTGACTCCATAGCGTTCTGCTAGAGTAATAGTTGTTTCCTCTGGCACGTCCTGATAGAGCCTAATAATTTCCTGTTTTTCTGATTGGGAAAGTTTCGTGGATGTCATTGAGTTGGGAGTCACTTGATATCGAAGGATTAAGGTTCACATAAAGCCAAGGGATTTCCTACCCGGCTTGGTGTGATTGACACACCGGAGAAGGATTGAACGAGAGTTCTATGAATCCTCATGTTAAGATCGAAACCTCAACTATTCCACCAATTAACCTTTAGCCGTGCGTCGGCTCCGGCGACTTTGACGAGAACGGGTTGAGATGTCATACTCCAAAATCGCTCCAACGGCAAATAAAACCCCCGTGAATACAAAGAAGACTTCTAACAAACCGCCACTTTCATAGTCCCCTGACCCTCTGGAGTCAGCCCATTTGAAATACATATCAGCAATATAGAGGGAGAAAATGGCAAAGGCAATCATCCGCCAGGACTGGGAAAACCGCCCTCCCCAAAAGGCTAAAATCAAGGCCGTTGCTAAAATCAACAGGAAAACATCCCCGATGATGTAGAACAAATTGAACCCAAAAGCCAGGGGTTCTAGTTTACTATCAATTGCCTCTACCCATAGAGGGGCAGAAGAAGTCTCCTGATCTGATTCTGTTTCGGGGGAAGTTTGGGCTGAAGATTTTTCAATTTTAGGCCCGGAAATCGCCGGAGCCTTCGCAGTAGGAGTAGCAACCGATTGTTCAATAGCCACAGGTTCGGGAGAACCGAGTAATCCAAATAAGTTAGGACTGGCAACCCACATTCCAAATGTAGTTCCCACCAGGGCTACCCCGAATAAAATTAACCACTGATTAATATCTAAATCCAATCGTTTAGAGACGACGGCTAGAATCATTCCCGAGGCTAGAAAAAGATAGCTGAGAACGTAAAAACCATCGGCAATGGAAACCGCCGGATCTAAATGCCAAGCCAGTTCCCACACTCCAAACAGGACACCCCCGACAAAGTAGAAAAATACCCCTAACCCAATACAGAGCCAAACATTACGACCGCTTACCATCTGGGGACTTTGCCAGTTTCGATAACAGACAAAGGAGGCGGCTAGAAATGCCCCCAATTCAAAAAAATAGGTTCCGATGGAGTACCACAGGGGTAACTCCTCTCCTTGTACCGTTACACTAAACAGCAGAAAAAATAACAAGGCAAGAACAGCCCACACAATCCCGGCAATTACCATACCCTGTGATGAAAACAAGGTGGCAAATAAGGAGGACTTTTCTTGTGAAGTGCTACCCATAGGATTAAAATACCTAGCAATTTAAAGAATCAAGACCAAGTTTAGAGGCTAATCGTTGTTAACTTCAGCATTCAAACAATTGTCTTTAATCTAGCGTCCCATATTTAGGTCAGAACAGCTAGTCTATATTTGGGTTAACTCATCACCCATTGCTTGCTCAAAGATGACTGATGCAGCCAATTGACAAACTGCTCGCGATCATCATCAGCCATATCCTCTAGCACTTCTTCTATTCCCTCTACAAAACTGGTATTGCCAAAATAGTTTTTTCCCAGTTCATAAAGTTCTTGCAGCAAGGTGCTGAGGTGATTTTCTTGCCAAGAGGGAATTTTGAAGCTCTCCAGGGGGTTGACAGTCAGTAGAATTTCTATAGCCTTGGAATCATCAGTTTGGGGAAACTTGAACTTTTGAAAAATTTTGGTCAAATCTTTTTGAAAGGAAACCGCTTGTTTTGATCCTAGCAAGTCTTCAATATCAAAGTAAACCGCTTGCAATAACAGCAAGCAGGCTTGAGTCAGAATCGGCAATTTGCTGTCTGTTGGGCTGTGACCCTCCTTCAAAAGCTGGTCTAAACGGACTTTCCCCCAGACACTATATCGGTCTGGTTCTTCTAATAGAACACAAGCCTTTCCTTTATTATCAGTGAGATCCCGCCATAAAGCCCTGGCATCATCTGCTTGTTTGGCTTCAAACGTTTTCATCAGGCGAAATGTCTGTCCCTGATAATTCAAAACAGGAATCTGCTGCTCCCGGTTAGGGTGTTGAACCATGGTTATTTCAACATCCGTTCGTTTTAATATAAACATGACACTTCTGCACCTATTCCTGTCATGGCACCCGGCTTTGACTCTCTCGGTAAATTCGCTGTGCGCTGATTCACTGAGATTTTTAAGACTCCAAACCTGGATTCTTAAAGGCGTAGTCAAGGCACCCCTGGCAATTTCACCCCGATCCAATCTCAATGTTATTTATGGTACGATCATGAATAACACTTGTTGCACCCTTACAGTCTGCATTAATATTAATCTGGGTTGCAGTTCTGTTTAAAACACCACTGATCATAACATAGGCACTAACAAGACGGAAATAAAAGAGCATCGGGATTAATAATCCTGCACTGGGCTTAACTAGGGGCAGTCTTGATCAGAAATTTTTCCCTTTGGCTTTTTTCAGGGACTTGAGGAAAAGTCTTTTGAAACTATGTTAAAAATTGACAAGGAATAAGATAAAATGATTCTGGATTGGGTGTGTAACTCAGGTGGATAGAGTAGCGACCTTCTAAGTCGTCTGTCGGGGGTTCGAATCCCTCCACACCCGTTAAATTTCAAGGCCTCCAGAAAAAGCCGAAGTGAAGAAAAAGAATCCCAAGTGTTTTTCTTGACCAGGTGGAAATCAACATCTACCCCAAATTCCCAGGGTTCGCTAAATTATAAGGAGGTAGTGTTGATTATGGAAGGACAATATGACCAGTACCAGTAATTTTCGTCAAGCTGTACGAGAGGCTAAAAATGAGGCTATTGTTGGCCCAAATGTGATTGCTAACGCCTTACCCTATGTGGGAGGCGGGTTAATTCTTACAGCCCTGGGCACCTTTGGGGGTCTGAATGTTGCTGCGGCTAACCCTGGATTGTTTATGACGACCTTCTGGGTCGCCTTCATTGCCCAAATCGCTTTATTTTTTGTGGCTTCGGGTATCGCCAACAAGGGTAATAATCAGGCGGCTTTACCCCTATTAGCAACCTATAGCCTACTGACGGGCTATACTCTCACAGGTCTAGTCGCCCTGGCTTTGGGCACAAGTGGTGTTGGGATGGCTGGAATTGGGGTGGCGGCTTTAGGATGTGGAGTCACCTTTATCGGGGCGCGTTCGATTGGGTCTAACCTTTCAGAATCCGATGGTATGGCCCTGAGCAAAACCATCCGTCTAGGAATTATTTCCCTATTCGTGGTGATTTTAGCCCAATTTGTCCTCGGTTTCTTTGGAATCATTACCCCTTCTTGGTTGGAAATTGGGATTTCTGGCTTGGGAGTTCTATTATTTGTGGGGGCGGCTGTTGTTGACTTCTATTTGCTTCCCCGGGCTTACACCGACAAACAGTATTTGTCCGCCGCATTATCGATGTATTTAACCTACATCAACCTATTTATCTTCATTCTACGCTTGCTGATTGCCTTTAATCGGGATTAAGCTTGGCCAGAATCGGAAGAGCCGAGAATACCGCAACACAGAGGAAAATCTGAGTTTGCTCCATCAGTCTATGTCCTAACCGTTAGGGGCGACTGCGATAAATTAAGGGAGTGGGTGACAACTCGCTCCTTTTTATTGGGGTTTTTCTACATAATTTCTCGGAGATACGATTCATTTTGACAGGGTGAATCTGAGTTAATTGTTAATCTTGAAAATAAGGAAACTTTAATTCAGGGGTTTTCGTCAAATATATAGTGTAGCCTGACTAAATCATGATGGGGATGTATCTACTAATATGCACCCTTTGAGAGTCTAAAAAATGCCTACTGTTTCAACCTTGTGCTTTTCTGGAAATTTTAATTTAACCCTCGTTTGGCTGAATTTGTACTTAGGAAATACTTCTAGGATAGTTTTTGCTATTAAAAATGAGGTTAAATCCCTTCTTTATCAACACCAGAATGGGATTTTTTCAGAAATTAAAAGTTTTGCTCAATTTTATAATATAGTTTTAGTCTTTTATAGACTAATAATACTATCGTGTTTTTCTCAACCCTTAGATCAAAATGATCAAAGGTTGAAATTTGCTGTCCAATTTTATTGGAATTTTTGATCGCTAATTTTACTGACTTTAGCCTTCGGTAAAAATGGCTAGAAGATGGAAAAAAAATATCCTAGATAACCGGATATTTATGAACTGTGATTGAAAAGATAATTGTCTGGAAATTATACCTAAAATTAGGAATAACTCGTAATGGCTGCCGTAATTGTTACAAACTTAAATGATAATGGAGCGGGTTCTCTAAGAGATGCGATCGCTCTATCTCAACCCGGAGATATTATCCAATTTGATCCAAGTTTAGCAAGTTTAACTAATCCTACCATAAAACTCACCAGTAGTCAATTAAATATCAATAAAAGTATTACTATTGATGGACTGATTCCAGGTACAGTTCCAACTCCAATTACCATTAGTGGTGAAAATCAATTTCGCGTCTTAGAAATTCAAGCTGATGCTCAATCTCAACCCACAAATACAACTCTTAAAAACCTAATTATTGTCAATGGTAATGCCCAAGGTATTGCTCAAGAGGGTGCAGGGGGAGGAGTTAGAGTTAAAACATTAAACACTTTAACCTTAGAAAATAGTCAGGTTAATAATAATATAGCTCAGTATGGAGGTGGTCTTTTTGCTGGGTATAGAACCAGTACAACCATTATTAATAGTAAATTTAATACTAATGATGGAACACCGGGAGGAAGTGAACGAGGTGGCGGGGCAATTTCCACTGATAGCCAAACGAATCTGACGGTTATTGATAGTGAATTTACCAATAATAAAGGTATTAATGGCGGAGCTATTTATAGTGTAATTTGCGACTTAAATGTTCAGAATACTAAGTTTATTAATAATACTTCTGTCCCCGGGGCAAATATCAATCTTGGCGCTAATATTTCTAATGGTTATGGGGGTGCAATTTTTGCCGATGGAGCTAAGTCGGAAGGAACATTAAGAACAATTCAGATTAATAATTCTGTATTTGATGGGAATACCGCAGCCGGACAAGCGGGGGGGTTATATTTATATGGTTACTCTCCCGATAAAATGATTGTTCAAAATAGCACGATTACTAATAATAGTGTTATTTTTAACAATAAAGGTGATAGTTATGGAGGAGGGATTAGACCGGGAAATAATGGGCAATTCACCCTTGAAAATACAACCATTGCCAATAATAAAGCCTTGATTCAAGGCGGTGGTTTGTGGGTTGGGGAACAGGTTCCGATGACTATTATTAATAGTACCATTTCAGGAAATAGGGCTGAATCTGTAGATGGAAAAGGGGGATCTGGAGGAGGAATTACTCTGGCTAATGGGACAACTCCCACCAGTATTATTAATACAACAATTGCTAATAATTATGCAGGTTTTTTAGGTGGAGGAATATCGTCTGGAGGAACAAATGTTACCTTAACTAATACACTTTTATCTAAAAATAAAGCATTTAATGGCGGAAATACTTGGAATACAAACCATCACGTTACCGCTCAACTTAACAATGGTGGGGGAAACATTCAAACGACGGAATTAAACCCGAATGATATTAAAGCAACTGCTAATATTCAGTTAGTTGCTGATGCTTTATTAGGAGATTTACAAACCATTAATGGGGTATTAATTCATCCGTTATTAACAGGAAGTCCCGCTATTGATACGGGAAGTAGTAATAATTCACCCACAACGGATCAACTCGGTCAGCCTCGCCCTATTGATGGTGATCAAAATGGTACAGCAATTATTGATATTGGTGCTTATGAGTTTTCAGTGGTAACTCCCACACCAACACCAACTCCAACTCCGAGTCCGACACCAACTCCGAGTCCAACACCAACTCCGAGTCCGACACCAACTCCGAGTCCGACACCAACTCCGAGTCCGACACCAACTCCGAGTCCGACACCAACTCCGAGTCCAACTCCGAGTCCAACTCCGACTCCAACTCCCACACCAACTCCCACACCAACTCCAACACCAACTCCAACTCCAACACCAACTCCGAGTCCAACTCCGACTCCAACTCCCACACCAACTCCGAGTCCGAGTCCGACACCAACTCCCACACCAACTCCGATTCCAACTCCCGTAACGACTCCGATTCCAACTCCGAGTCCAACTCCAGCACCAACTCCAACTCCCACACCGACTCCAGCACCAGGGGGAACGAGCGGACTTGAACTACAAGATCAATGTATCGATATTCCTAATATTACACCTGCTAAAAATATCGTTGTCAATACTATTTTTGACCCCGAACAAACGAATGGGTTAGGGACACCTGAAGCAGATGGAATTTTAGGTCGAGATACTAATGATATTCTCTATGGTTTAGAAGAAAATGACAATTTAGATGGCGGGTTTGGAAATGATATTTTATTTGGAAATCAAGGAGATGATTATATCACCGGAGATTTGGGAAATGATAGTATTTACGGAGGACAGGGTAATGACTTTGTTTTAGGCGAAGATAGTCAGGATATTATTTGGGGAAATTTAGGAAACGATAACCTTCAAGGAGGAAATGAAAATGACATTATTTATGGCGGTCAAGGGAATGATTTGGTTTGGGGAAATCAAGGTGAAGATACTCTTTTTGGAGATTTAGGAAATGATACTTTAGTTGGGAATGAAGACAACGATATTTTATTTGGAAATCAAGGAGATGATTTATTACAAGGAGGATCTGGAAACGATACGATATATGGAGGACAGGATAATGACACGATTTGTGGAGGGGAAGATAATGACCTAATCTTTGGTAATTTAGGGGATGATTTCTTAAAGGGAAGAACGGGTAATGATACTCTCTATGGTGGTCAAGGAAATGACACCCTTTTAGGAGGAGATGGAGATGATTTTATTAGTGGAGATTTGGGAGATGATTTATTATGGGGAGGGAAAGGACAAGATACTTTTGTTTTAGGAGAAAATCAAGGTAGTAATTGGATTGATGACTTTACCGATGGAGAAGATTTTATCGGTTTAACAGGAGGATTAACCTTTGAAAAATTGCAGTTTACTCTCGTTGACAATAACACCTTAATTCAAGTTTCAAGTACGGGAGAAGTTTTAGCTACTTTAAAAGGATTTAATCCTAATTTACTGACTTCTGAAGATTTTATTAGTTTGGCTTTTAATCCTAATTAATACTAAATTCATCCTTCAAAATATAAACCAATTTTTTGAACTATTTTGAAGGATAAAATATTATAAAAATTTTATAAATTGAGGATGAAATAAAATGGCAAACTTGATTGTTACTAACTTAAATGATAATGGGATTGGTTCTTTAAGAGAAGCGATCGCCCTAGCTCAATCTGGAGATATAATCCAATTTGATTCTAGTTTAGCTAATCAACCTAACCCGACTATTTTACTCACCAGTGGTCAATTAAATATCAATCAAAGTATTACCGTTGATGGACTTATTTCAGGTGTAACTCCTAGTAAAATTACTATTAGCGGAGACAATCAATTTCGCGTCTTTGAACTCCAGGTTAGTCCTCAATTTCAACCTACTAATATAAACCTAAAAAACCTGATTATCACTAATGGAAAAGCTCAGGGAATTGATGAAGCGGGTGCGGGGGGTGGAATTCGGATGCAAGGTTCAACCAACCTGACTTTAGAAGATAGTGAAATCAATAATAATATCGCTCAATTTGGAGGTGGAATCTATACTGGATTTAAGAGTAATACGGTTGTTATTAATAGCAAATTTAATAATAATGATGGCACATTAGGCGGGAGTGAAAGGGGGGGAGGTGCGATCGCAACAAAAAGCGCAGGTTCTCTCTCAGTTACTAATAGTCAATTCACCAATAATAAAGGAATAAATGGCGGTGCAATTAATCATTTATTGGGTAATTTAACTGTTGATAATTCCAAATTTATTAACAATACTTCTGTTCCAGGCGGTACAGTTGCAAATGGTTCAAGTAACTATCACGGCGCAGGTGGAGCCATTTATACCGATGGCGCAAACGCCTCTGGAGCCAATGCTACACCAGGAGCAATAGGTGGAATTATTAGAATTAATAACTCCGTATTTGATGGAAATACGGGTTCTGGACAGGGGGGAGGATTATTTCTATTTGCCTATCCTCCCGATAAAATTATTGTAGAAAATAGCACGATTATTAATAATATAATTCAAACCAATAATAAAGGCGATTCTTTAGGAGGAGGAATACGTTCTGGAAATGCTGAATTAACCCTAAATAATACAACATTTGCTAATAATCGAGCCTATAGTCAAGGAGGTGGTTTATGGGTGGGTGAAACCTCTCCTACTACCATTACAAATAGCACTTTTTCAGGAAATCGATCTGAATCTACCGACGGAAATAGTGGTTTAGGAGGTGCAATGACCCTCGCCAATGGTACTAATTTGACTAATATTATTAATACAACAATTGCCAATAATTATGCCGGATTTCAAGGAGGTGGATTTTGGGGAGGCGGTACAAATGTTACCTTAACAAATACAATTTTATCCAAAAATGTTGCTAATAATGGGGGAAATACTTGGAACGTTAAACACCATACCGGAACTGTGTATAATGATGGTGGCGGTAATATTCAAACCAATGAATTAAACCCCAATGATACTAAAGCAACTCCTAATATTAAATTAGTTGCTGATGCTTTATTGGGAAATTTGCAAACAGTTAATGGGATGTTAATTCATCCGTTGTTAACAGGAAGTCCCGCTATTGATACGGGAAATAACAATAATTCACCCACAACGGATCAACTCGGTCAACCTCGCCCAACAGATGGCGATCAAAATGGTACAGCAATTATTGATAGTGGTGCTTATGAGTTTTCAGTTGTAACCCCCGCACCGACTCCAATTACAACTCCGACTCCAACTCCCACACCAACTCTGAGTCCAACACCAAGTCCAACACCAAGTCCGACTCCGACTCCAACCCCAAGTCCAACACCAAGTCCAACACCAAGTCCGACTGCGACTCCAAGTCCAACCCCCGCACCAACACCAAGTCCAACTCCCGCACCAAGTCCAAGTCCAACTCCCGCACCAAGTCCCGCACCAACACCAAGTCCAACACCAACACCAACTCCAACTCCAATTCCAACACCGAGTCCTGTTGGTGAAGATAAATGTCTGTGTGATCAATTTCCTACGCCCAATATAGACCCATTAAAAACACAAAATCCTGTCGAACAAACCTTTGATGGTCAAGCAGGAAATGATAACTTAATTGGAAGTAATTTTAATGATCAAATCACGGGTTTTGAAGGTGATGATACCCTCACAGGAAAGGCGGGAGTAGATAACTTAAATGGCGAAAATGGCAATGATTTATTATTCGGAAATCAAGGAGCAGATATTCTCCGAGGAGGGTTAGGAAACGATACCCAATATGGGGGAGAAGACGATGATATTTTAGACGGAAATGAAGATAATGATTTGCTATTTGGCGATCGCAATAATGATTTTATCCAGGGAAATTTGGGGAATGATAGCCTTTATGGTGGCAAAGAGAATGATACATTACAAGGGGATGAAGGCGACGATTTGCTATTTGGAAACTTAGGAAATGATATCTTAATGGGTGGAGAAGGGAACGATATTTTATTCGGAAATTCAGAAGATGATTTTCTCGATGGTGGGTCGGGAGATGATAGTTTATTTGGAGGTCAAGGTCAGGATATTCTCAAAGGTGAACAGGGTGCAGATATTCTATTTGGAGATATTGGAGATGACAGTATTTGTGGAGGAGATGATCAAGATTTGCTATTCGGGAATGAGGGTACGGATATTTTAGATGGATGTGCTGGAAATGATACCCTTTATGGAGGAAGTGGAGATGATTCTTTAATAGGAGGAATTGGGAATGATCTGTTATGGGGAGATACCGGGAATGATACCTTAATTGGAGGAGCAGGTCAAGATATATTTGTACTATCAATTAATAGCGGAAGTGACTTAATTCTTGACTTTAATCCAGAGTTAGATTCCCTAGGACTCAGTAAAGAATTAACCTTCGATCAACTTACCCTAAATCAACAGGGAAATACCGCTATTATTAGTTTAACCAATACCGGAGAAGAATTAGCTCGATTAAATGGGATTGATATTAATTTAATTTCGTCTAATCAGTTTCAAGTTATTTCTATATAAATTGTCTGGAAAGTTAACACTTTGTAATGGCGATCGCACCTAATTTCTAAGTGCGCGATCGCCCCCAGTCTAGCAAACAAAAGGCGATCGCTACGACTCCCCCAAACATTTCTCACTCTACAATTTAGGGTAACAAACTTCTAATTGCCCATCCCGCAAAAACACCAGCAAAAAATGCCCAAATTTGCCCGCTTTTAACGATATGGTTCCACGTTCTGACGAAATCGCCAACAATATCTACATTCACTTGTTGAGCTAAAATTGTTCCGTGAGCGAACAAATTTAAACCGTGATCAAGGATATTAAACCCATCAAGAGGATTCAGCATCAAAACAATCATCATTATCGCCTCCATTGCTCAATTGAACTTGCAACACTACGAGGGTCATATCATCCCCATTCCGGTTTTCTGCACCAATAAATTGTTGAACTTGTTCAAACAAATAATCCAGAATTGCTTGGGGATTTCTACAATTCTGACACGCCCAATGGAATGCTTGGCTAAGATTTTCCTCATCGAAGCGATCGCCTCGTTGATTCATCGCATCCGTAAATCCATCGGTATAATAAATAATTGTATCCCCCGGATAAAGTTGGATTTTATCTTCATAATAGCGACTATTCGCATCTAATCCAATCAACATTCCCAAAGTATCCAACCTGATAATATTATTAGTTGCAATCTGCCATAATAACGGGGGATGATGAGCCGCATTACTATAGGACAACATTCGAGTCGCCGGATCATATTCCGAATAAAACAAGGTAACAAAGCGGCTAGAATTTTCCAAGTCCGCATACATAACTTGATTCAAATGCCCCAAAATCAAGGAAGGAGAATGGCGGTTTAATACCTCAGCCCGCAACATTCCTCTGGTCATAGTCATAATCAAACCCGCCGGAACTCCCTTACCCATGACATCGCCGATGACAATACTCCAGCGTTCATCAGTATAGACAGAAAGATAATCACCCCGTTTGTCAAAATTAGAGGGAATAAAATCATAATAATCCCCCCCCACTCGGTTCGCCGTTTGACATTTGGCGGCAATATCTAAACCCGGAATAGTTGGGCATTTTCGAGGCAATAATTGTAACTGAATTTCCGCCCCAATTTCTAATTCTCGATCTAAACGTTCCTTCTCCCGTAGGGAAGTTGCTAACTCATCATTGGCAATAGCAACGGCCGTTTGATCAGCAACTAAACGGATTAATTTCTGACGGGTTGGTGTCCAAACATAATTAACATCATGACTAAAAACATATAACCGTCCGCGCTCGATATTATTCACCAAAATCGGTGTCCCGAATAACTGCACCTCGGGGCCAAGATAGCGACTAACTTGATAATCTAAATTTGCCGTATAGGTTTGTAATGCCGATTCCGATAAGTCTTCTAACCTTCCTGTAGATGAGAGCGAGGTAATTTGTCGGGTTACGGCTTCGATCGCTTGCCGAATATCCTGACATTGACGTCCTTCCTGACAATGGAGCCGTTGAAACCGAACTTGTCCATTAGGTTTAAATAATACTAAAGCTCCCCCATCAGAATCCGTCACCCGACTAGCAACTAAGGGAGTTAACTCTAAAAATTGATTCAGGTTGTTGAAGCTACGCAGGGCATACCCCAAGGAACTTAACAACTCGTTCACGTTTTGCTGTTCTCGATGCAAACGCGCCACCATTTCCTTGAGGGCAAAAACTGGCGTCGTTTCCGGTGTTGCAGAACCCGTAATCGAGTCAGCAAATTGATCGGAGCGTTTAGGGAGGGGCAAGGCTGTCATCTAAAACCTCACGGGATAAATATACGAATTATCAATTACGAATTGTCAATTACGAATTACGAATTAATAAATTAGGAGTTAATGGATTAATAAATTAGGAGTTAGCTAATTGTCTCGTAATTCGTAATTCGTAATTTGTAATTATTAAACTAGCCACTGAGGAGGGCTTCGATAAACTCGTAGCTGGAAAACGGGCGTAAATCTTCAATACTTTCCCCAACTCCGATAAATCTAATCGGTAAGCCAAGTTGCTGGACAATAGCTAGGGCAACACCACCTTTAGCAGTTCCGTCGAGTTTTGTCAATACTACCCCACTTAATTGAGCCACTTCTGAAAAAACTTCGGCTTGGCGTAAACCGTTTTGACCCAAGGTAGAATCCAATACTAACAAAGATTGAATTTTAGCTGATGGAGCGCGTTTATCAATGACTCGACGGATTTTATTGAGTTCCTCCATTAAATTCTTTTTATTTTGCAAGCGACCAGCCGTATCAATAATTAACAATTCCGTATTTCGAGATATTGCCGCTTCTATGGCATCATAAACCACCGCCGCCGGATCGGTATTTTTTCCAGGGTTCGCCACGACTTCCACACCCGTCCGTTCTCCCCAGACCTTCACCTGATCAACGGCCGCAGCCCGAAAGGTATCCCCAGCAGCGATTAAACAACGATAACCGGATTTTTGAGCTAAATGGGCAATTTTGCCGATGGTTGTAGTTTTACCCGCCCCATTGACTCCGGTGACTAACCAAATATTGAGCGTATCTTTTTCCGGTGCGAAACTAATCGGATAGCCCTGGGAAAAGGGTTCTTCTAAAATTCCTCTTAATATTTGTTTAAGGTAGGCGATCGCTTGTTCAGGGGGGAGGGCTTCTTGACGGAGTTTATTTTGTAGGGCCTCAATCACGCGATCGGTGGCTGCAACCCCGACATCCGCCTGTAATAGCATAGACTCAATTTCATCAACTGCCTGTTGATTTAATGGCCCTTGACCGACAATGGCTTTTAATTGGTTGAGTAAGTTGCGCCGTGTCCTTCCTAAAGCTTTCCAGAGTTTCTGTAACCAGGTAATTTCTTCTAAGGCGACTTGATCGGGACGGCGACCTTGATCGGCTAAGACCTGGGCCGACCACATAAAGACCTCATCAAACACCATTCCCGCTTCCCCAGAGGCCATTTCGCTGACTTCGGGTTCCGGTTCAATGGCGGTTTCTTTCAGCCGTTCTAGGCGGGTTTGGCGTTCTGTGGTTGATGCTGCCCAAAAAGGTAGGGGTTCTGTTGATTCTGGGGGAGCAGGGGGGGTTTTTGTCTCTGGGAGGTTGGTTTCAGGTGCGCTAACGAGTTCGGGTGCAACTGTTGGTTCAGTAATGCCCCCCATTGACAAGGGGGGGTTGGGGGGGTCGGCTTCCGTTTCTACTTCTTGAATTTCCTGGGTTAAAACGGTCTGTTCAACTTCCGGTTCAACTTCCGGTTCAACTTCCGGTTCAACTTCCGGTTCCGGTTCTTGTTGTTTCTGAATATTTTTATAAGCTGCCTTTGCCCACTGTAAATAATCCTCAGAAATTTGAGGTTTTTCTTCCGAACTATCAGCCGTTTCAGTAGGTTGATCTACTTTGACTGGTTCGGATTGAACCTCCGTTTCCGGTTCTTGATTTTGATCTGTTTTTTCATTAAATTGACGACGAAACCAATTAAATACCATACTTTTTTTTTAATATTAAGGATTGAAAAGTGGAGGAGCAGAAAGGCAGGGGGATCAGAAGCAGTGAGAGCGTCCTCGCTCGCTGAATATCACCCAAAACCCATTCATAATTCGTAATTCGTAATTCGTAATTCGTAATTCGTAATTCGTAATTCGTAATTCGTAATTCGTAATTACCCATTACCCATTACCCATTACCTGTTCCCTATTCCCTGTTCCCTGTTCCCCAGCTTTTAATTTATCGACAAATCGACGCAGAACGCCGTTAATAAAGCGAAAACTTTCTTCATCACTGTAGCGTTTTGCCAGTTCAATAGCTTCATTAATTGCAACTTGTTCTTGTAAATCTAAATACATTAATTCGGCAACGGCAATGCGGAGAATATCTCGATCAATTCGAGGGAGTCGGTTTAATTGCCAATCGACCAAGACATCTGTTAATAACTGATCGATTTCAGCTTTATGGGTATTAACTTGAATCAGAATATCAAGGGCATAATTACAGACTTCTTGTTGATTGGCTAATTGTACCAATTCCGGTAATTCAATAGCGGTACTTAAACGATTAATTGCTCCTTGAACTAACTCAATGGCTTCATAAACCATTGTTCTAGCACTTTGTAAATCATTTGCCCGAATTTGGCTACCTAAAAGGCGATCGCTACTGCGTTGTAGTTCAGAAACCGCCGTTTCTAAGGACTCCTGACCTTCAGCCGTCAACGTCCGAACTGCGGCAATTAAAACATCATGTAATTCTTGAGTTTCCAGGCGCTCGGAAGTCGCAGGAAGTTGACTAATTCCAAGTAAAGCGAGTTCACGGGCAGTACGACGGGCTTGCATAGGTTATAAGAATTTAAGAATAAAGATTGTCCCTTTAATTTTCGCTGACCCCAATGCCCTCATCTTCTAGGACAATAGCCGGAATTCTGTTTTCGGTTTTGAGCAGAGATTCTAATGGAGGTTCAGTTTTGGGGTTAAGGGCTTTCACCGTTGATGAAGACGTCGTATTAACAATTCCACCGGATACGATAATTTTAAACGCATCTTCTACCGAGATGGTCAGGTTAATGACCTCCTGCTGTGGAACAATAGCATACCATCCACTGGTGGGGTTCGGGGTCGTGGGAATAAACACACTAACCATTTCCTCAGATAATTTGGACTGCATATCACCACCGACTGACCCAGTAACAAAAGCCAGTGACCAAAGACCTCGACGGGGATATTCCACTAAGACTACACGACTGAATTTATCGTTTGAATCTCGTAAAAGGGTTTCTAAAAGTTGTTTCAGGGTTTTGTAAACCGAACCCGCTAAGGGAATAGCTTGTAAGATTTTTTCACCAAAGCCCAAAAGCCATTGTCCCGCAATATTACGGGCCATTAAACCAATAAATAATATTCCCGACAGGGGTACAGCTAACCCAACCAAAACATTCAGTAGGTTAACTAAAATCGGGTGCAAACCATCAAAGGGATTAATTTGCTTAGGAATACGGGTCAGAAACTCAATCACAGAACTGGAGATGGTGATGGTCAACCAGATTGTGGTTGCTAGGGGAATCACGACCAACAGACCTGCAATTAAGTCATTTTTTAAGTCCTGCTTCAAGCGTTGGAACACAGAGCGTCCAGTCTCCTCTTTTTTTTGGTGTTTCTCTCTCCTATTATTAACGATGATTTGTCTTTGCAGCGATCTATTTACCCAGATAGGAAGAAAAAATGAGGACGGGCTTGAGCAGATGCTAGGAATGCCACTACTCTCAAGGTAGCCGAGGTAGTGTTTGAGAAACTAACTGTACAGAGATTAGACAATTAATTACTCCCCTATTGCTAGAATAGATGGGGTTAGTTCACACCAACCTCGCGACATAGTACAGAATTTGACAATCGCAAAGACTTTCTAACCATTTTTCAATCCTCAGCAAAACACTGTGAATCCAAGCATTGAAGACTTAATCCAATCAGCGATCACTGATTTAGATGTGGGAAATCTGCGAGAAGCTGATCAGACAATCTCACGAATTTTAGCACGAGATCCCGATCATGCTCAAACCTATAAAGTTTTAGGGGATTGGTATGAAGTTCAAGGACTATTCCCAGAAGCCATTTCTGCCTATAAACAGGCAATTAAGTTACAACCAGATTTTGTAGAAGCCTATGCCTATTTAGCTCAAGTTTTACGAAATACAGGAGAGTTTGAGCCAGCCTTTTTCTGTTATAAAAAAGCCCTAAATTTGCGTCCAACTTGGACAGAATTATATTTTCAATGGGGTCAGGCTTATTACTGGAGTGGGGATATTCTCAAGGCGATTCGATGCTATCAAAAAACCTTAGAACAAAACCCCAATCATGTTAATTCCTATTTTACCTTAGCAATGGCTTATGGGCAGTTGGGAGATACAAAACGAGCTATTGCACTCTATCAAAGAGTGATTCATCTGCAACCAGATTTTGCTAATGCCTATAATAATTTAGGTTGTTTGTTATTTGGTATAAATGATTATGACGGGGCTTTAGAAGCCTGGGAAAAATCATTAATTTATAATGATAATGAAATAGAAAAATCATTAATTTATAATAATATTGGTCAAGTTTTTAATGCTCAAGGAAAAATCCAAGAGGCGATTAAATCCTATCATCAAGCCCTAAATATTAAAGATGATTTTCCTCTGGCTTATACCAATTTAGGCAAAATTTTCCAGCAACAAAATCAACATAAAAATGCAGTTTCCTACTTTGAAAAAGTTATTGAATTAGAACCCGAAAATATATTTGCCTATACCGACTGTGGAGCTTCTTTACTCAATTTAGGAAGAATTGATGCGGCTTTCAGTTGTTTTAAAAAAGTTATTGAGCTAGAACCTAAATTTGTAGACGGTTACTGTCAGGGAGTACAGAAACGTTCGGAATTGGATGAATTATCTTTGGCCAGAAAGTCCTGTGCTGATTTTCTCACGGCATTACAACAGGATGATACCCCCCCAACCCCCCCTTGCCAAGCGGGGGCAGATACTTCCAACTCTGATGAACAAGGGGGGAAAGTGTCTGTCCCCCACCCAGACCAAGGGGGGGCTAGGGGGGGTAAAACAGTCTATGAACATCTCTATCAAACCTATCTACATCTGGGAAATACTTTAACTATTTATGGCAAGTTTGATCAAGCAGTGAGCTACTACCAAAAAGCAGCACAAATTCAACCCTATTCAGTAGAAATTTATCTAAAATTAGGCAATTGTTTATTCAAAAATAAACAACTCAATGCGGCTTTAACGATTTATCAAATTGCTTTAAATTTACTCAAAAATGAGTCTAGTTTTTCCCCTATTCAGTTACTTGAAGTGAATTTGCAATTGGGGAGAATATTGGAAAAACAAGGATATTGGGAATTTGCTGCGGACTACTATAGTAAAGTTTTACAGACTCAGCAGGAAAAGGAGTTTAATTCTTGGGTCAATGATCATCCCTCAATCTTAACTTTATGGCAAGAATGGGCAAATGCTCCCTATATTCAACAGACGGATATTCCTGAAGGAGTGTGTGATTCAACCCTAACCTGGCTGAAAAATAATAATTTACAGGATAGCCATTATTGTAATCTATCAGGATTATGCGGTTCCCAAAACTTGGAGAACTGGAAACAGACACCCTCTAAACCCAATCAATGCGGGGGGTTAGATTGTGAAATCTGTCTGAAAGGTGTGTTCAAATTGTTTCAGTGGCAGAATTTGGGACAGGGAATTCAAAAAGGTTTGACATCCAAAAATAATCCAGTTTCAACGCCTTTGTTTGTGGCGATAATTCCTAATGGACGAGCCTGGATTGTTCCCCAGGAGAATTATTGGCTGGTTTGTAGAGCGATCGCTATTATTACACCTGATAATCAACTATTAGCCGATGTCTCAAGGGAATATCCTGCCCCCCTTCCGGGTTGTCCCAGTTATGACCCACAACAGCATCAAGTTTTTCAACAGTCAGAATTACCGCCCCTAGAGACCATTGAAGGTCGGGTCGTAGTATTATCGGGGCTGTCGGGGAATGTCTATTTTCATTGGATGGTTGATATTTTACCGAGACTGGAACTCCTGCGCCAAAGTGGGATAAATTTTGATCAAATAGATTGGTTTTTAGTCAATAGTTACCAAGCACCCTTTCAACGGGAAACCCTAACTCGCTTAGGAATTCCAGAGTTTAAAATCCTTGAAAGTGATCAATTTCCCCATATTCAGGCACAACAGCTAATTGTTCCCTCCTTTGCTGGACATACAGGATGGTTGCAACCCTGGGCAATTGATACTTTGCGCCGTTGGTTTCTCCCTAAAAGCTCAAATTCGGGTAAGAATTATCCCGAACGAATTTATATTAGTCGGGGAGATGCCAGCTATCGTCGGGTTTTAAATGAAGATGAAGTAATTCAATTCTTACGTCCTTGGGGCTTTGTGACCGTGCAATTAGAAACGCTATCCTTTACGGAACAGGTGGCTTTGTTTGCTCAAGCTAAGGTAATTATGGGGGCCCATGGTAGCGGTTTAACTAATATTTTGTTTTGTCAACCGGGAACCAAAATTATTGAGTGGATGTCCCCCCACTATAATCGTCATTATTATTGGGTAATTAGTCAATATCTGGGATTAGAACATTATTGTTTGACTGGAGATGGGTTTGCTTGCTATCCGCTACGGGGGTTAATGTATCAAAATCCCCTGACCGAAGATATTTGGCTGAATCTGGTTTCTTTGAAAAGGCTATTAGAAATACTATTTGTCCGATCGCCGTGGAAATAAATATCTTAATCCCAAAAATCTGATATGTGAAACCCAAAACCCGATAGAATTGATTGGGGAAGATCCCCATTGAGTGTCAGCAACAGCAAACCAACTATGTTACCTAACGAAATTCGCGCCCGTAGTGTACAGTTTCTCCATCAACAAACAGAAATCTATATTAATCAAGGGCAATTTGAGGATGCGATCAAGGCTTGCAACCAGTTGTTGCAAATTCAGTCTGATTATGCCCCCGGTTATAAACTGATGGCGGATATATTCCAAAGACAGGGGAAATTACAAGACGCCCAAGAATGGTATACCCGGACATTGCAACTTCAACCTAATTGGCCAGAAGTTCATGCTAACTTGGGAAGTCTGTATGCTAAATCACAACAATGGCAACAGGCGATCGCTTGTTATCAAAAAGCTGTCACCCTGAAACCGGATTTCACTGGGGCTTATCGGAATTTAGCCAAAGTTTGGACACAACTTAATCAGCCCCAAAAATCCGCACAAGCCCTCTATCAAGCGTTTAAATTAGAACCAAATCAAGCCACCGCAGAAGAACATTTTAACCTTGGCCAGCAGTTGGCACAACAGGGAGCCACCACCGAAGCGCAGATCTGTTATCGGAATGCGATTGCACTCGATCCCAATTTAACCCCAGCCCATCAATCTTTGGCCAATCTGCTCAAAGACCAAGGAAAAGCCCAGGAAGCAACCCAGGTCTACCGGAAAGCGATCGAATTTAATACTCCGACCCTGGGAGCTCCAGCCCCTTCCGATACCCTAGCCGCCGCCACAGCCAGGGATTTATCACCCCAAGAAACTTTAGCCGGGGCAACTCGTCAGCAAACGGTGAGTCATAACACAAAAACCCCGATGAATCATCCTGGTAATCCCCAAACCTACTTAAAACAAGCCCAAGCCTATTGTGCCTTGAAAGAATGGGATCAAGCGATCGCTACTTGTCAAAAAGCATTAAAATTACAACCGGATTTAGCAGAAGCCTATAAAATTCAAGGCAATGCTTTACAAATTTTAGGGGAAATGTCGGCGGCGATTCGTTGTTATTCAAAAGCTTTAGAAATTCAACCCCAATATCCAGAAGTTTATGCAAATTTGGGCAGTTTATATGCTCAGGAAGAACGATTAGAAAAAGCTGCCTCTTATTATCAACAAGCGGTCAGTTTAAAACCTGATTTTGCTGGGGTTTATCGCAATTATGCTAAGGTTTTAACCCAAATGGGGCAGTTAGAATCAGCCTCCCAATGTTTGGAAAAAGCCTATAGTTTGGAACCGGAAAAAGCCACGGCAGAGGAACATTTTAATTTAGGCAATACTCGATTTAAACAAGGTAGATTTGATGAGGCGATCAGATATTATCAACAAGCCTTGAAATTAAATCCTCAGTGGGCAGGAGTCTATTATCAATTAGGGCAACTGCATCAAGCCAAAGGAGAAATCGAAGCGGCAATTTCTTCCTATCAAAAAGCCTTAGAATTGGAACCCTCTCAGTTAGAATTTTATTATGGGTTTGCCGATTTATACAGCAGTCAAGAACGTTGGGATGATGCAATCCGAGTTTATAACAAAATCTTGGAATTAGACCCAAATCAATCCGTTGCTTATTACAAAATCGGAGAAATTTTTAACCGTCAGTGGCGTTTAGAAGAAGCAATTAATATTTATAAAAACTCAATTTCCTTGAATCCTAAATTGGTTTCTTCCTATTATGGATTAGGGAAAGTTTTAGTTAAACAGGAAAGTTGGCAAGAAGCAGTGCAGGTCTTGCGTCAAGCAGTACAAATGAACCCGAGTGGAGATGCGGAATCCTATAAAGGTTTCGGGGATGCACTGGCGAAAGTTGGGGAAACGGAAGCAGCGATTAAAGCCTATCAAAAATCAACCGAACTTGATCATAGTCAAGCCGAAGTTTATCAGAAATTAGGGGATTTACTACGAGATCAAGAACAGTTTGAATCTGCTATTAGTGCTTATCAACGTTCAATTGAACTGAATTTTAGTGTATTCTGGACACAGAATAATTTAGCGGATATTTTCTTTAAACAAGAACGTTGGGAAGCAGCGATTTCTGCCTATCAAAATGCCATTAAATTAGATGCAACCTACTCTTGGTCATATAATAGTTTAGCGGATGCCTTGGTTAATTTAGAACGGTTGGAAGAAGCAATTCCTGCTTATCAAAATGCGATTAAACTTAATCCTGAATTTCCTTGGTCTCATTATAATTTAGGGAAAGTTTTAACGGAATTAGAGAATTGGGAAGAAGCGGTTGTCGCCTATCGAGGTGCAATTAAAGTTCAATCAGATTTACCGAATATTCAAGAAAAACTTGCCGATGCGTTGAGAAATCGAGCTAAATTAGATTTACAGGAATCCTTGGATTATTATTATCAAGTAATTCAAGAAAACCCGGATCATGTTGCGGTTTATCATAAAGCCATTGAGATTAAACCTGATGATCCCCAATTGTATATTCAGTTAGCGAATACGTTGGTTAATCATGATCATTTAGATGGTGCGATCGTATTCTATCAAATGGCATTGCAGTTAGAACCCGATCATCCTGAAGTAGTTAAGAAATTAGAGGCAATTGTGGAAAAAAAAAAGCTAGGTTAACCCCCTACTTTTCCGTCTCTCAATCTCAATCAGAATATGATAAACTCTATCAGGCTTGGCTAAAATACAACACAATTCGTAGTGAGGTGTTCACGCCTCATAGCCCTAAAGGGCTTACTACGAAAGATTTCAAATATCAACCCCTGATTAGTATTATTATGCCCGTTTATAACACCCCGGAAACGTTTCTACGCGAAGCAATTCAATCGGTGTTAGATCAGGTTTATACTAATTGGGAATTGTGTATTGCGGATGATGCTTCGACGGCTTCCCATGTCAAACAGATATTAGAAGAATATCAACAGCAAGATAGACGAATCAAAGTGGTTTTTAGAACTAAAAACGGTCATATTTCTGTAACTTCTAATTCTGCTTTAGAGTTAGCAACGGGAGAATTTATCGGGTTATTAGACCATGATGATGTTTTGACTCCTGATGCTTTATATGAAGTGGTGAGTTTATTAAATCAGAATCCCGTCGCGGATATGATTTATTCCGATGAAGATAAACTAAATGAAAAAGGAGAATTAACAGGTCATTTCTTTAAACCAGATTGGTGTCCTGATTCCTTTTTGTCCCGGATGTATACTTGCCATTTCGGAGTTTATCGACGAGAAATTATCAACCAAATTGGAGGATTTAGAACCGGATATGAAGGCAGTCAGGATTATGATTTAGTCTTGAGATTTACGGAAAAAACCGATAAGATTTTTCATATTCCTAAAATCCTCTATCATTGGCGGATTCATAGCAGTTCAGCCGCTGGAGGAACAGAAGCGAAACCCTATGCTTATGAAGCCGCGAAACGGGCGTTAAAAGATGCAATTGACCGCAGAGGAGAACCCGGAATTGTTAAAGATGTTCCGATTTATTTAGGACATTATCAAATCCGCTATAAAATTTTAGATTACAAGCGGGTGAGTATTATTATTCCGACTAAAGATTTAGGAAAAATCTTAAATCGCTGTTTGGAATCTATCTTTACTCTGAGCATTTATCCCGATTATGAAGTTATTGTCATTGATAATGGCAGTACGGAATCAGCAACCCAGGATATTTTAGAGAAATGGCAAGAAAAGGAACCGAATCGGTTTAGATATTATGCTTTAGATATTCCTTTCAATTTTTCTAAGATTAATAACTATGCCGTTAGTAAAGCCACCGGGGATTATTTGCTATTCTTAAATAATGATACCGAAGTCATTCATCCTGATTGGATTGATGCGATGGTAGAACAGGCACAACGGCCTTCTATTGGTGCGGTGGGTGCGTTATTAAGGTATCCTGATAAAATCGTTCAACACGCTGGTGTTGTGGTGGGAATTGGTCATTTTGCCGCCCATAGTCACCGCATGGCATCGGAAACAGACCCCGGATATTATGGTCAAATTATTTCTATTAGTAATTATTCGGCGGTGACGGCGGCTTGTTTGATGTGTCGGCGAGAAATATTTACACAGGTGGGAGGGTTTGATGAACAATTAGCCGTGGCTTATAATGATGTTGATTTCTGCTTGAAAATCGTTGAACAAGGGTATCGGAATATTTATTTACCCCATGTTGTTTTATATCATTATGAATCAAAAAGTCGGGGTTATGATACAACTCCAGATAAGTTAAAACGATTTATGCAGGAAGTGACAATTACACGGCAAAAATGGCAACGTTATATTGAGCACGATCCCTGTTATAATCCTAATTTAACGCTATCCGCATCGGATTATAGTTTAAGGCGATTTGCTGAAGTAGAAATTTTTGATGTTTTCCTAGAATTTGATGATAGAGTATTACAGGATTGTGCGATAGATGAACCCGAAATTAAAACTTATGGGGGAATTAGCCAAATTACTTTTAAAGGTTGGGTACTGGGAAAACAGGAGAAAATAACCGCAGTTCAAATTATTGGTAATTATGGCCAAGTAATTAAGGAAATTCCGACTAACTTCCCCCGTCCTGATGTTCATTTACTGCATCCTGAAAACCTAAATTCAGAGTTTTGTGGATTTTGCGAAACAATTGAACTCAGAAATTTGTCTGAAGCAACAGAATTGTTATTCCAAGCTGTTCTAAACAACGAAACTTATGCTAAATTTGCAAAAGTAAAACTAGAAATCAACCATTAAATGTAGGGTGCGTAAGAGCTTCTCGCACGCAACAATTATGGAGCTCTGAAGCGCAACAACATGGAGCGCTGAAGCGCAACAACATCATGACTTAGTTCAATTCGGGAAAAATCAACAATGCTATCTAAATCCAACAACTTCAAAACAGCTACAAATTTACTAGAAGAAGCCAATCAACTGAAACAATCGGGTCAATTGCAAGCTGCCATTATTGCTTATCGTAGAGCAGCACAATTAAGCCCTAATTTTCATTGGGTCTACCATAATTTAGGGGAAGCATTAGCAGAAAATAATCAACTATTAGAGTCAATTCAGGCATTTCAGCGTGCCATTGAACTAAATCCTGATTCAGCTTGGTCACAATATCAATTAGCAGAAGTTTTATTGAAACTTGGAAATTTACCCGATACAATTAAGACGTTACAATGTGCGATCGCTATCAATCCAAATGCTAACGAATTTTATAATAGTTTAGGTCAAGCTCTATTTAAACAAGGTGAATTAGAACAAGCAATTAGTTACTATCAAAAAGCTCTGGAACTTAATTCAGAAGATGCGATCGCTTATCAATATTTAGGAGAAGCATTAGCACAACAGGGTCAACTGGATGAAGCAATAGAGTCCTGTCGCAAAGCGATTGATCTCAATCCCAATTTAGGAAATACTTATGAAATATTAGGGAAAATATTAGTTCAAAAAGGTTTGTTTGAAGAAGCCTTAAATATATTGTTAGAAGCCATACAATTTAATCCTAAATCACCAGAAATATATCATGCACTGGGAGATGTTTATTCTCATTGTCAACATTTTAATCAAGCTATTGATGCCTATTCCCAAGCAATTCAAATCAAACCCAATGCAGCGATATTTCATCACGGTTTAGGTAATGTTTTTGCTCACCTAAATCAATGGGAAAATGCCGTTTCTGCTTATTCCCAAGCAATCGTATTAAATCCTGAATCAGCCGAATGTCATCAGAGTTTTGCCGAGGTTTTAGTTAAATTAGAACGATGGGACGCTGCGATCGCTTCCTATTCTAAAGCGTTAGAATTAAATCCTAATTTAACAAAGATTTATTCTCAGTTGGCAGATACCTTAAAGTACCGACAAACCCCAGGCGATTTACAAAAAGCAAACCAATATTATGAAAAATCTATTGAATTTGATAGTGAAGATATTGAAGTATATCAAAATCTGTTAAAATCCCAGCCAGATAACTTAGAATTATGTTGGAAATATGCTAATTTATTATGGAGTAAAAATCAGCGTGAACAAGCACTAATTTATTATAAAAAAGTTAAAGATGCTCAACCCCAAGACTTTGAAATATTACTAAAGTTGGGAGAAGCATTTGTCAGGATGAGTGAGTTTGAAGATGCGATCGCTACTTACCAAAAAGCCTTAGAAATTAACCCCAATTCATCGGATATTTACCATCGTTTAGGGGAACCTTTAGAAAAAATAGGTGAACTGGAAGCAGCCGCAAAAACCTACCAAAAAGCCATTGAATTAAACCCTGACTTTTTTGGTTCCTATCACAATTTAGGAGATATTCGACAACGCCAAAAGAAATTTGAACAAGCGGTTTTATCTTATAAAAAAGCGATTGAATCAAATCCTGATTTTTACTGGTCTTATCATAATTTAGCTGATACTTTAGAAAAACAAGGTAATTCAGAAGAAGCGATCGCAACTTACCGCAAATGCTTAGAAATTAACCCCCATTTCGGTTGGTCACACTGTAACTTAGCAACCGCTTTAGCTAAACAAGGTAAAATAGAAGATTCTCTACATCATTATCGACGAGCATCCGAACTTGATCCCGCATTAGGAATTGATTTTAATGGCTTAAAAACTGCACTTTTAGATAAAATTCTAGTTGAAGATTATATGTATAAACTCTGGCGAGACAAGAACTTTCCCAGAGCAGCAGATTTAAGAAAAATGGCAGAAACGATGGAATTATTCGTGCATAAACCCGTATTTAGCGTGATTATGCCTGTTTATAATACCCCAGAAGAATTTCTCAGGGAAGCCATAGAATCTGTGATCAATCAAATTTATCCCTACTGGGAATTTTGTATTGCTGATGATGCTTCCCCCTCTCCCCATGTTAAGGAAGTTTTAGAAGAATATCAAGCTAAAGATTCCCGAATTAAAGTTATTTATAGAACAGAAAATGGTCATATTTCTGCATCCTCTAACTCCGCCTTAGAATTAGCAACAGGGGAATTTATTACCTTGCTGGATCATGATGATTTAATTACTCCCGATGGGTTATATGAAGTTGCTTTATTATTAAATCGGAATCCTAATTTAGATATGATTTATTCCGATGAAGATAAAATTAGTCCCAATGGTAACTTAATTAATCCTTACTTCAAACCAGAATGGTGTCCTGAATCATTTTTGTCTCGGATGTACACCTGCCATTTAGGAACTTACCGACGTTCTATTATAGAAGAAATTGGAGGTTTCAGAATCGGTTATGAAGGCGCTCAAGATTATGATTTAGTCTTGAGATTTACCGAAAAAACTCAAAAAATTGCTCATATTCCCAAAGTTTTATATCACTGGCGAATGCACTCCGGTTCCACCGCAGGAGGAAGCGAAGCTAAACCCTATGCTTATGAAGCGTCAGAAAAAGCGATTCAGGATGCTATAGATAGACGAGGAGAAACAGGAATAGTAACAGGAGTTCCAGGGTTTTTAGGACATCATTTAGTCCGTTATGAAATTACCGATTATAAGAAGGTTAGCATCATTATTCCAACAAGAGATTTAGGGGAAGTATTAGACCGATGTTTAGAGTCTATTTTTACTCAAACAAACTATCCTAACTATGAAGTGATTGTCATTGATAATGGTAGCGTTCAAGACTATACATTTAAAGTGTTTTCTAAGTGGAGTTCTCAGGAATCTTCACGGTTTAAATGTTATCGTTTAGATATTCCTTTTAACTTCTCCACCATTAATAATTATGGAGTCAGTCAAGCAACGGGAGATTATCTGCTATTCTTAAATAACGATACCGAAGTGCTTAATCCTGACTGGATGAATGCGATGGTAGAACAAGTTCAACGTCCTCAAATTGGTGCGGTAGGAGTGTTATTATTATTCCCAGATAATACGATTCAACACGCCGGAGTTGTGATGGGATTAGGTGGCGTTGCTGGTCATGGATATTATGCTATGTCTTCTGATATCCCTGGATATTTTGGCAATGTTATTGGGTTTAATAATGTCTCTGCGGTTACAGGTGCTTGCTTGATGTGTCGGCGAGAAGTATTTGAACAAATTGGAGGTTTTGATGAACATTTGACAGTCGCGTATAATGATGTCGATTTGTGTTTAAAGATGCTAGATAAAGGCTATCGAAATTTGTACTTACCTCATGTTAAACTTTATCATCATGAATCAAAAAGTCGGGGTTATGAAGATACACCGGAAAAGAAAGAACGCCTAAACCGAGAATCAAAAATTATTGAAGGACGTTGGCAAAAGTATATTGATAATGATCCTTGTTATAGTCCTCACTTGACAAGAGTTTGTCAGAACTTTAGTATTAAGGTGCAGGATTAAATACAGATATATAAATCCTTTAATTAATTCTGATCTCGTAGATTCGTGAAACTTAAATACAAGGAATGGGGATATGTTGGTAGAAGATGAGAACCTGATTTTATCCGTTGATGAATCCTGGTCAAATGATCATGCAATGGGTCTAAGAGGGTGGATTACTTCAAAAAAAGGTGCTTTAGATAAAGTAGAAATTTCTGTAGGAGGTAATACTATTCTCATAACCTCCTGGCATCCTCGTCCAGATGTCGAAGCAGTATATCCCCTATATTACACACAAAATTGTGGTTTTGTTGTTCATTTTCCTCGGATTGCGAAACATCAGGTTACGTTTAATGCGAAAGGTCAAGGGAAAACCTACAATACAACCATAACTTGTGATGGTTCATTCCCTCAACCTCCTGACCCTCATTTATTTCCAGATGGCTCAAGTCTTTATAATCAGTTTATGCAGTTAGTTAACCAAAATTATCTTAATGTTTTAGAGATTGGTTCCCGCATTGTTTCTCCTGGAAGTGTCAGTCAAAGATCTCTTTTTCCAAATGCTCAATCCTATACTGGATTTGACTATTATCCCGACTCTAATACTGATGTTGTTGGAGATGCTCATAAACTGTCTCAATACTTTAATAATCAGCGATTTGATGGGATTTTTTCCTTATCTGTTTTAGAACATTTAGCGATGCCTTGGATTGTTGCTAGGGAAATTAGTAAGATTTTGGAAGTCGGAGGTTACACCTTTCATCATACCCACTTTACTTGGCCAACTCATGAGTTGCCTTGGGACTTTTGGCGGTTTTGTGATACAGGTTTAAAAGCGTTATTTTCTCCGGCTTTAGGGTTTGAGGTCATACAAGCGGCTTATCATGAACCGATGCGTTTGCATTTTGATAGGTTACAGTCAGGTCAAGAAAGCTTTCCTACTTATCCTGTGTTTGGAGGTGTAGTAATCCTGGCTAAAAAAGTTAGAGAAGTGAATTATGATAAATTTAGATGGGATGTGACGTTAGATGATGTTTTAGAAGCCAATAGTTATTATCCCAAACTTTAATATTTATCGCTATATTCTTATGTACTGTAAACTTCTGATCATTAACCCAGATAAAAATTGGAAAGTTTTAACAAAGTCAAGAAGTACAGGAACAAAAACAATTTTCCTGTATCATATAAACCAAGTTGTTAGTAGGATTAAGTAATGCAAGTTGTAATTTTAGCAGGAGGCTTGGGAACTCGCCTTCGAGAAGAAACGGAATATCGTCCTAAACCATTAGTTGAAGTTGGCGGACGTCCGATTATTTGGCATATTATGAAACTCTATGCCCATTATGGGTTCCTGGATTTTATCACCTGTTTGGGATATCGGGGAAATATGATCAAGGAATATTTCCTCAATTATGAAGCGATGAATAATGACTTTACCATTGGTTTAGGAGTTCCTAACCAAATTAGTTATCTGAATAATTACGATGAGCAGAATTTTCGGGTAACGTTAGCTAATACAGGAGTTGATACCCAGACCGGAGGACGAATTAAGCAGATCGAGAAGTACATCGAAGATGATCTATTTATGGTCACTTATGGAGATGGTCTGGCCAATGTCAATATTGGAGAATTACTCAGTTTTCATAAGGAACATGGAAAACTGGCAACCGTCACAACGGTACAACCGCCTTCTCGTTATGGAATTGTGGATATTGATGAACGAGAAGCTAGGGTTTTGAAGTTTGGAGAAAAAATTAAGGATAATAAATGGGTAAGTGCGGGTTATTTTGTCTTTAACCGCAAAGTATTTGATTATTTAGAGGGAGGGCATTGTATATTAGAACGGGAACCTTTAGAGCGTTTAACGGCAGAGGGGCAGTTAATGAGTTATCAGCATCATGGCTTTTTTTATGCGATGGATACCTTTAAAGAATACACTGAACTCAATAAAATGTGGGAAACTGAACAAGCTCCTTGGAAGGTATGGAAATGAGTCAATTTTGGCGCGATCGCTCTGTGTTTGTCACCGGGGGTACAGGGTTATTAGGAAGTTGGTTAGTAGCGGAGTTAGTGCAGCGAGGAGCTAGGGTAACGGCTTTAATCCGAGATGGTGTTCCCCAGTCTCGACTGTATACTGAAAACTGGCATAATCAAATTAATATTGTTCGGGGTTGTATTGAAGATTTACCGACCCTAGAACGGGCGATTAATGAGTATGAAGTTGATACGGTTTTTCACTTAGCGGCTCAAACTATTGTCGGAGTAGCTAACCGTGAACCCTTGGCCACCTTTGAAGCTAATATTAAAGGAACTTGGAACCTTTTAGAAGCCTGTCGTCGTGTGGGGGGAGTGAGTCGTATTGTGGTGGCTTCTAGTGATAAAGCGTATGGCGATCAAGAAATTTTGCCTTATGATGAAACCACACCCTTACAAGGAGAACACCCTTATGATGTGTCCAAAAGTTGTGCAGATTTGATTTGTCGCACTTATTATGTTAGTTATGGATTGCCAGTTTGTATTACTCGCTGTGGTAATTTTTATGGCGGCGGGGACTTGAATTTTAACCGGATTGTACCGGATACCATTCGTTCAGCATTGCGCGATAAACCCGTTACTATTCGCAGTGATGGGAGTTATATTCGGGATTATTTTTATGTCAAGGATGGGGTGTTAGCCTATCTACATTTAGCGGAACAGATGGAGAGAAAAGAAATCTGGGGCGAGGCGTTTAATTTTAGTAATGAACTGCAAATTACGGTGTTAGAACTGGTGCATAAAATTCTAGCTTTGATGGATAAGAAAGATTTAGAACCTGTTATCTTGAATCAAGCCAAGAATGAAATTAAGCACCAGTATCTTTCCGCTAAAAAAGCTCGTGAGATGTTGAATTGGTATCCTCAATATTCCTTAGAAAAAGGTTTAAAAGAAACTATTGAGTGGTATAAGATTTTTGTGAGTAAACAAGACGATCAAAATTTAAAGGAGATGTAAATTCAATGCCATCGAAATGCCGTTTTTGTGGTAATTTATTAAACCATACTTTTGTTGATTTGGGGATGTCTCCCCTTTCTAATGCTTATTTAGAATCAGATGCTATTAATAAGGCAGAAAAATTTTATCCGCTTCATGCTTATGTTTGTGAAAACTGTTTTTTAGTTCAGTTGGAAGAATTTGAAACGCCGGATCAAATTTTTAGTGATTATGCTTATTTTTCCTCCTATTCAGAAACTTGGTTGCGCCATGCTGAAAATTATACTGAATTAATGACTCAACGATTTGGTTTGAACGCGAATAGTCAAGTTATTGAAATTGCCAGTAATGATGGTTACTTGCTTCAGTATTTTCAGAAACAAAATATTCCTGTATTGGGAATTGAACCTGCTGCTAATGTGGCTAAAGTTGCTGAAGAAAAAGGAATTCCTTCTTTGGTTAAGTTTTTTGGGGTGTCAACGGCTCAAGAATTAGTTGCTCAAGGGAAACAAGCTGATTTATTATTGGGTAATAATGTTTTGGCTCATGTTCCTGATTTGAATGATTTTGTAGCAGGAATGAAGATTGTACTTAAACCTGATGGGATTTTAACAATGGAATTTCCTCATGTATTACAACTTATTTTACAAAATCAATTCGATACCATTTACCACGAACATTTTTCTTATTTCTCGTTTTTGACCGTCGAAAAAGTCTTTGCAACTCATGGTTTAATTTTATTTGATGTGGAAGAATTACCCACTCATGGGGGATCTTTACGAATTTATGGGCAACATAATGATGGTAAAAAACCTATTAGTGATCGCGTTTCCAAACTCAAAACTAAAGAAAGTAAAGCTGGGTTAGAGCAACGGTCAACTTATTTAGGGTTTGGGGAACAAGTTAAGGCAACAAAACGCCATTTACTCCGTTTCTTAATTGATATCAAAAATCAGGGGAAATCAGTTGTCGGTTATGGTGCGCCAGCTAAAGGGAATACATTATTGAACTATTGTGGAATTCGGACAGATTTACTCGACTATACAGTAGATCGTAGTCCCTATAAACAAGGTTTATTTTTACCCGGCACCCACATTCCTATCCATCATCCTGATAAAATTATCGAAACTAAACCAGATTATCTGCTAATCTTACCGTGGAATATCAAGGATGAGATTATCGAGCAAATGAGTCATATTCGTGAGTGGGGAGGCAAGTTTGTTGTCCCTATTCCTGAAGTGGAGGTGATTGCTTGAAATTTACTGAAACTCAACTAAAAGGTGCTTATATTATAGAGCCAGAATTGATTAGGGATGAAAGGGGCTTTTTTGCTCGATCTTGGTGTCAAAAAGAGTTTATTGAACAAGGGTTAAATCCTAATCTAGTTCAATGTAATATTTCTTTTAATCTTAAAAAAGGAACTTTGCGGGGGATGCACTATCAAGCTAAACCCCATGAAGAAGCAAAGCTAGTTAGGTGTACAATGGGTGCGATCTATGATGTCATTATTGATTTGCGTCCTGAGTCACCAACCTTTAAGCAGTGGGTAGCTGTTAAGCTAACTGCTGAAAATCGGAAAATGCTTTATATTCCTGAAGGCATGGCTCATGGGTTTCAGACTTTGGTGGACAATACCGAGGTTTTTTATCAGATGTCAGAGTTCTATCATTCTGAGTCAGCTACTGGAGTAAGATGGGATGATCCAATATTTAGGATTATTTGGCCTGAGACATCACCAATGATCATTTCTGAAAAAGATAAAAGTTACCCAAACTTTACCTTATGAAAAAAGTAGTTGTTACAGGTGCTAAGGGGTTTATTGGTAGACATACTCTGAAAAATTTGCGCGATCGCAATTTTGAAATCCATGCCATTGTTTCCGAGAATGCACCTGATATCAATCTCAAGAATTGTCACTGGCATTTAGCTAATTTATTAGATATTAACCAAATTAAACAACTATTTGAACAAATAAAACCAACTCATTTTTTACATTTTGCTTGGTGTTATAGTATGCCGGGTAAATATTGGCAAGCAGAAGATAACTTTTTGTGGGTACAAGCTAGTTTAGCAATGCTGAAACAATTTCAAGCCCAAGGTGGTCAGCGAGTCGTTATGTCTGGTACTTGTGCTGAGTATGATTGGAATTATGGCTATTGTTCAGAATTTCTTACCCCCAAAAATCCATCTTCTCCTTATGGTATTTGTAAAAATGCTATGCAGGAAATGTTACAATCTTATGCTAAGTTAACTAATCTCAGTAGTGCTTGGGGCCGAATTTTTTTGCCCTATGGGCCTTATGAGTATGTTGATCGCCTAGTTGCTTCTGTGATCTGCTCTCTATTAAAAGGTGAACCTGCACGTTGTTCTCATGGTCGGCAAATGCGAGACTTCCTGTATGCACAGGATGTTGCTGATGCTTTTGTTGCTCTTTTAGAAAGTGATGTTACTGGCCCTGTTAATATTGGTTCGGGTCAACCAATAGCAATTAAAGATATAGTCTATAAAATTGGGGAGCAAATAAAACGATCAAACTTAATTCAGTTGGGTGCTATACCAGAAGCTACTAATGATACACCCTTATTGGTAGCCGATGTAACTCGTTTATCCCAAGAGGTACGGTGGTTTCCAAAATTTGACTTAGATACTGGATTAGAACAGACTATAATCTGGTGGGAAAAACAATTAAACTTGAGGAATTAGCATGAAATTAACAATTGATACAGACAATCAAAACTTAGTTCAAGAAGTAGAAGGACAACAAAAAACTATTCCCCTTTACTCCAAGGAAGCTTTTGAACTAATTTCTCAGCAATGGGTAGTATTAGGTTGGAACCAAAAATATACCTATAACTTTACTTGGATGGGACGACCGATTATTCAGTTACCTGAAGATATGATTAGGATACAAGAAGTTATCTATCAGGTAAAACCCGATGTAATTATTGAAACAGGTATAGCTCATGGTGGTTCTTTGATTTATTATGCTAGTCTGTTTAAAGCTATGGGTAAAGGCCGAGTGATTGGTGTTGATATTGAAATTAGACCGCATAACCGTAAGGCGATCGAAGAACATGAGTTATTTCCTTTAATTACTTTGATTGAAGGTGGTTCTACAGATACTCAAATTGTCAATCAAGTAAAAAATTTAGTCAAACCAGGGGAAACGGTATTAGTTTCTCTTGATTCCTGTCACACAAAACAGCACGTTGCTGACGAGTTAGAGGCTTATTGCAGCTTTGTGACACCCTGCTCTTATATAATTGCCACTGATGGGATTATGAAGGATTTGGATGATGTTCCACGCGGTAATCCTGAGTGGAAGTGGGATCATCCTACGGCGGCGGCGGCTGAGTTTGCAGAAAAGCATCCTGAGTTTGTGTTGGAGCAGCCAAAATGGCCGTTTAGTGAAAGCGATTTGACGGAGAATGTGACTCATTGGCCTGGGGCGTGGTTAAAGCGAAAATAACAAAAGTTAGACTCGTTTTGGCAAGTTTTGTAAGATTTGCATCAGTTCATTGTAAATCACTTGCCAATCGCAATCATAATTGCGAGTCATGGGATCAGGGTTATTCTTATTATCCTCAGTGATATATTCTTTAGATATTAACACTGGTGGTACAGCATTTTCTCGATAAAGAGGAGAAAATGAGTCTTCAACTGGACCATAGTAGTCCTTGGTTCCATGACCTACCCCTGGCTTGCTCGCTATCCAGGTTACAAAAGTCATTCCTGTTCCAAGCGGTACAGAATAAAGATCAATGGCTTCAGCCCAGACAATGGTTTCATAAATGGGATGACCAATGGTGCTGTAAGTTGTAATTTCAGGCGGAAGGAGATTGAGAATAGGTTGTAAACAGTCTTTCTCTAATGCCTTGATATGGGTCTGATTTGAGGCATCCTCTTTATCTCTTTCAGGTACAGACCAACCATCAAATACAACAGCTAAGTTAGGAAAATGTGTATGCAGGCTTTTAATAATGTTGGCTGTACCTTCTATTTGGGAAGACCAAGTTCTTTTATAGTTCCTAAGTGTAATCCAAAGTAAAGGAAAGTGATTTTTGGCAATTTCTACTTGTTCCAAAAATTTTTGGGTGCATTTTCTAAGCGAAGTTTGATATATCTGCTTGGCTAGTTCTTCTTCTATAAAAGTGTCTATCAGTCGCACTGCAAATAAATTATTTTCTATAATATTTTGAAAAATAACCTCATTACCACTATTTAGTCGGATGATTTTCCCCGACGGTATGCTTGGGAAAATATCGTCAATCATAATATGTTCATAGCAACTAACCAAAAAATTATCAATATTATTAATAGTTTCATTTTTCTCCAAATAGTATATGCCGGACAATTCATTCCATACATAATGTCCCACATTAAATATACCTACAACAGCACAAATCTTTTTTTTCTTTGGAGAGATATAAGATTTAATTTTTTGCCAATTACTAATAGAATAAGTTTTGAACATATTAATCAAACCTATGAAGTTAGTCGTGGGAAATTGATCCAAAGCAATAATGAGTTCTTGGCTAGGCAAATAAATACACTGCTTACTTCCCATCCAGTCACCATACATTAAATAAAATACTTCCTTGCCAACAAAACGATATAATATAAATGGCTCAACATAAAATGACTGGTTTGAACGCAGAATTTTACCAGTGAAAGGGCAGACTGAATATACAAAACCTGTTTCTACTATACTTTGCTGTAGATTAATAGCTTTGTCCCACTGATAATAGCGAGACATTTTTGGATGTCTTTTTACCTTTCTTGAAAGCTGAAACCCTTGGCGATCATCAAAACTATTGATATAGATTTCCTCCAAAGTAATATTGTCTTGCTTGATCAAGCCTAAATTCTCTATAGATAAACCTAGATTTTCTAAAAGCAAGCGATCTGAATCATTTAGACTCCAAAGATTAACAACTGTATATTGAATGCTATTGGCAAAATATTCGTATGCTGCATTTAGACTAATTTCAGATGGGTAATAGAGATTTACTACTGTATTAATCGGTCTTAATTCATTTAGTTCATCCCATATTAAATCGTATGTTTTTTGATCGTTACTTAATAGAATATTGGGAATATTTTGGAAACAAGCTATGGCCTCATCCATGCGGTCGGCTTCTGCCAAATAAAGACCTAGTTGATGATAAATACTGATGGCTTCCTCACGTTTTCCTTGTTTTGTTAAAGATTCTACTAAACCCTTGTAGAAGGGGTGATGATAGGGGTATAATTCAATTGCACTACGATAACAATTGATAGCCTCTTCTAAACCAACAGTCATGTAGGAACATTTCAACAACGTCTGAAATTCTGCCAAACCCTCCCGCCAAACTTGTATCCCCAGTTCCCGACTATGCCCCGGAGTTTGTAGCCAATTAATACAAGCTTGTTTTTCTGCTTCAGAAAGAGAACGTCTCAGATAAACTTTATACCATTCGATGGTATAAGTAGCATCATCCAGATGGGCAGTAGCTTGCAAAAAAGCTTGGTCATTGAGGAAACAAATCTCTGGTAATTCTGGGTCAAATATTTGGTAGTCTTTATGGGTAACTTCAGCCAAGTTATATTTGGAAAAAAAGGTTTCTGGGTTCTCCATTACCCTCTGATAGATAGCTTCCCCTAGCTGATAGTGACATTCATAGTCTTCAGGATTTAATTCTAAAGCACGACGGTATGTGGCAATCGCCTCATCCCAATTTTTTTGTTGTGATAGGAGTTTTCCTAACTCCCGGTAGAGTTTTTCAGTCAACCCACGATAGACAGTGATCGCATCCTCTAGTTTGCCTTCTTGTTTCAGTTGGTTTGCCTTTTTGACTTCTGTTACAATAATTTCTGAGTTCATATTAACTTTCGCTTTTTGGTGCATAACCATTTTTAGGAGTTGAATTTTCCGACACAGGATATAAATTGCTGTGAGAAGTTATTTTTGGGTATTGTAAGGAAAGCGGTGTATTTTTTTTCTTAACTTCCCACGAACAATTAAGCTGTATTCTGGTTCAACGAATTGATGATTTTCACAGCTTCATTGTAAACAATTTTCCAATCGAAATCATAATTTTGACAGGCGACTGCAATAATATGAGGAGGAGCTTCTTGATCAAATACTGAATCGACAGATATAAATGATATGGGAGCAGGGTTTTCTCGACTCTGAGAAACTTGCTCTCTCAGATGTTCGTTGTTTATGGAATGGTTAGCGTGCATAAATCCGGGTTTATTAGCAATCCAAGATACAAAGGTTCCACCCGATGAAAGTGGCATTAAATAGAGATCAATGGCACAAGCCCAAATAACTTTTTCATATGTCATAATCCCTACTGCACTATAAGTTGGAATATTATTAGGTAAGAGTTCCAAAATTTGTTGCTCTGTTATTTTATCTGTAGCAATCATCGATTCGCCATAATCATCTTCTCTTTCTGTACGAGACCAACCATCAAGAACTACTCCTAAATTTGGAAAATCTTCTGACAAACTTTTGATAATATTGGCTATTCCTTCTACCTGCGATATCCACATCTTATTATGACTACGAAATCCTACCCACAATAAAGGAAAGTGCTTATTTTTAGCTTGCTCTACTCCTTCTATAAAAAGAGGACTGCATTTCTTATAGCTACTTTGATAGGTTCTATTCGCTAAATTTTCTTTAACGAAAACATTGGTAAGTCGCACAGCACAACAGTTATTTTCAACAATAGTTTTAAACATACTTTGTTTATCTTTGACTCTAATAATTTTATCAGCTATTTCAGGAAAAATATCCCCTATATTAAAATATTCCTGAGGCTCTATTAGTGCCTGATCTATTTTTTCTAAAAGATTATTATCTGACAAAAACTGTAATCCCGTTACCTCATTCCAAAAATAGTGACCAATATTGCTAAACAAACCTGAAATAGATGCTACTTTCTTCGGTACCTCTGTTGACAAATAACCAATAACTTGTTGATAATGACTTACCATAGAACTTTTTAATCTATTTATAATTGCAACCTCTGAGCCTCTCAAATGATTGTTTAAGTGAATAATTAGTTCTAATCTGGGAAAATAAATAAATGTCTTTGGCCCCCAGAAATGGCCAACTACCAGATAGTAAATTTCGCGACCAACAAAACGGTAACTAACAGCAAATTGCCAACCTATATCATAAAAAGATTGATTGGATCTAAGAATTTGACCAGTTACAGGACAAACTGAATAAATATAACCAGTTTCTACTATGCTTTGTTGATAAACATTAGGCTGATTAAAGTGTGTAACTAATTTGTATTGATAATTATCTTTTTTAGGAGAAATATTAGATAACCTAAACTCGTGATCAGGGTCAAAATTATTGATATATATTTCTTCCATCGGGATACTGTCTTGAGCTATTATATCTAAGTTTGCTTTTAAGAAACCTTTCTGATTAAGAAAATCTTTATCTGTTTCTGTTAAATCCCAAAGATTCATAATCTTGTATTGGCTAGTTCTAGTAAAGTAATTTTCAATAGTTTCCTTCTGCAATTCAGATGGATAGTCAAAGTCATTAATATTTGACACTATCGGTTGATTTAATCTCTCCCATATTATGTCGTAAGTTTTTTCCTGATCAAAATAAATTTTAGTTGCCTTTTCAAAACAAGTTACACCTTGATTAATTTGTCCTAATTCAGCTATTTTTAATCCCGCTTGGTGATATAATTTAATCGCTTCATCTCTTTTTTCCTGTTGGCATAAAGTATCAGCTAAAACATCATACAACTCATATTTTTCAGAATTAAATTCAATCGCTTGGCGATAGCAACTAACTACTTCTTCCAAACTCACTACAAATATTGATTTTCTCAATATTTCTTGAAATTCTGATACTGAACTGCGCCATACTTGTAAACCCATTTCCCGACTATGACCAGGGGTTTGTAACCAATTAATGCACCCTTGTTTTTCCGATTCGGAAAGGGAACGTCTCAGATAAACTCTATACCATTCGACTGTATAAGTAGCATCATCCAGGTGGGCGGTAGCTTGCAAAAAGGCGTGGTCATTGAGGAAACAGACCTCTGGTAATTCTGGGTCAAATAGCTGATAATCTTTATGGGGTAATTCGGCTATTTTATAATCAACAAAAAACGATTCCGGGTTTTGCATCACCCGATTATAAATCACTTCTCCGAGTTGATAATAATACAAATAAGATTCTGGATTGAATTCAATGGCACGCTTATAAACTATAATAGCTTCGTCCCACTTTTCTTGCTTGACGAGAAGTTCTCCTAACTGCTGGTAATATTCTTCACAAGGAGATAGTTCTACCAGTCGGCGGTAAGCGGCGATCGCATCTTCTAAACTATTTTGTTCGACCAAGATATTCGCTAACTGCAACCAGATATCACTGTTCTCTGGTTGAACTTCTAAAAACCTATAATGAGATTGTATATCGTCTGGATTTACTTCAATTACCTGTTGGCAACTATCAACTATCACATCTGAATCTGATTGTTTCGTTTGAATTTGATGCAGTTGCCAGTGAGTCTGTTCTAACTCAGCTAAAACTTCATCAAACTGAGATTGCAACCGTTCTAATTCCTCTTGTGTGTTATGAAGTTCTGCTTTCGCTCGTGCCAAATCTTGGTCACTTTCTTCAGCTTCAGATAAATTAAGGTTAGCCAATGGAATTCTTTTAAAATCCTCAAAAACAGCTTGAATCAAAATTTCTCCCGATTTCAAATTGATGTTCTCTAAGGCCAGATCAATAAGAAAGCCACTGTGTTCAGCACCCGGAAAAGTTTCATAAATTTGATCAGCATGAGGGCGATTAATTGTTAAAGGTGCTTCCTCGACTAATTGACCATCTTGAATTAATTCAATACCAACTACAGGTGATTCTATTCCAATCACCCAACCTGATAACTTTAGATGTTCTTCTATTACTTCTGGAACCGGATCAAAATCAAATTTACAAAACCGATCAGATGCTTCTATATTTTTATTAAGATTAACTTTTTTTAGGAAATTCATAAAACCAAGGTATATTTTAGATAAAGAAGCAAAATTAAAGTAAGACTAGATTACCATGAACAGTGTATTGATCAACAATGATCACATCTCGGCAAACTATTTTGACCAAGCTAACAGACTAAGGCAACTGAACCAACTTCAAGAGGCGGTTGTTGTCTACCGTCAAGCTATCACCGAAAAACCCAATTTTTCCTGGTATCACCACAACTTGGGGGAAACCCTGGCTCAACTGGATCAGGTTGAGGAGGCGATCGCCAGTTACCAAAAGGCCTGCGAACTGAACCCCAACTCCGCTTGGTCTTACTATAACCTAGGTGAACTCCTAGAGCAACAGGGTAGAATCCCGGAAGCAACGGAGGCCTATCGTCGGGCTGTGGGGCTGAATCCTGATTTTTATGAGTTTCAGCAGAGTCTAGGGAAACTGCTCTGTCAACAGGGACAGTTTGCTGAAGCCATTAGTTCCCTGGAAAAAGCAATTGAACTCGAACCCGATGCCACTTCCTGTTATCAATATTTGTGGCATGCTTTTGCTCAACAAGGACGGGTAACTGAAGGGATTGCTTATTTACACAAAGCCGTTGCACTGACTCCCAATAATGGGGAACTGCATCAGCAGTTGGCCGAAGCGTTAAAGGCAAATAATCAAATTCTGGAGGCGATCGCAGCTTACCAAAATGTGATTCAGATTAACCCCAAATCGGCTTGGAGTTACTATCAGTTGGGGATGATTTGCCGAGATCAAGGTCAATATCAGGAGGCGATCGCTTACTACCGCAAAGCCACGGAATATGACCCCAAATCGGCCATTTATTATCATTTCCTGGGACATACCCTATCCCTGGTTCATCATTGGGAAGAAGCGATCGCAGCTTACAAGAAAGCCCTAGATCTCGCACCGACTTCAGCGATTATTTATCAACATTTGGGGGATGCGTTATCGACGTTACAGCGTTGGGAACAGGCGGCCACGGCTTACCGGAAATCCGTAGATTTGGAACCCCATTCCCTAGAAGCGCAAGATCATCTAGGGTTTGCCCTGGCCCAACTCCAACGCTGGGATGATGCGATTTTAGCCTATCGTCGGGCCTTAGATGTGAGCTTATCTGATGTCGTATATTTGCATTTAGGGGATGCCCTCGAACAACGTTCCCATGTTCAACCGATAGACAAAGATGCTCGTAACGATCTCGAAGATGCAGTTAATTGTTATCGTCAAGCCCTGGAATTAAATCCCAATCCAGAAGCTATTGACCAGAAATTAAATCATGCTCTATCCCAACTCAATCAGGCTTCTAAATTAAGGAATTAAGCGTAACTGCGTAAATTAGAGAGTGCGTTAACATCCTATAACGCACTCTTAATTTTTTGGGGTACAAACTGAATTTTATTAAATCTTCCTAATGGTTGAAGTATTCGGTCGTTGACTCTAGCGTATAATAGTAATCAGAAAACTATCAGGTGTAGTTTTTAGGTGGCAGCTATTGGAGGATAATCTATGAAAATCCTGTCCACAGCAATGTTTGGAACCGCCACAGTGCTTCTACTCGGTTTGGGAGTCACAACTCCAGCCTATTCTCAGAACCCTAATGATCTTAAACAATTATTAGAAACCCGATTCTGTCAAGGGTGTGATTTGAGAGGCGCTAATTTAAGCGGTGCTCATTTGATTGGTGTAGATTTACGAGATGCTAATCTTGCCGGGGCAAACTTAGCTAATATCAATTTAGAAGGTGCAGATTTAAAAGGAGCAAACTTAACATCTGCAAACCTAGAGGGCGCGTTTTTAAATCAAACTGAATTTAATGATGCTAACCTTAGTGGTGCTAACTTAACTAATGCTAATTTAGTTCAAGCTCAACTAGAAGGTGCAAATCTTTTAAATGCCGATTTAACCGGATCGGAATTTGCAATTCCTACTTTACAGACGGCTGAACTGCCAAGAGGTTCCGCCCAGGATTTAGGAATACCAGAAGAACTAACCATTGGACGTGATCCTGATAGTTTAACCTTCCCAATGGGGGGGCCAGAATTAGGTCAACCCTTTGAATATACCAAGGAATATTTGGATGACTTGTTTGAGCCAAATATCGACCCCTTTACAAGCAATAAAACTAATACTTTTCCTCGCATTAACAGTATTCTAAGACCTGATGAAACTGATATCTTTCCTGATCAAATCATGAAATTTGATGATGATATGAGGGGAGATCCTCACGAATGGGGAGGTCAACACCGATCAGGAGTTGGTCTGTTAGAGGTTGGTCTTTAATCTGTGAAAAGTATTAGGTGTTTGTTGTTGTTTGACAAAAATTACCGGGACAGGGGAAGAAAGTATAGCAGTTCTTGTGGCTATGTTGACAACGGTAAAGCCTAATTTAACCACAAAGACACAAAGACACAAAGAAGTTGTAAACACTAACCTGCTGATTTAATTTTTCTGTATAATGAACAGAACTGTTTCGTGATGTAGAGTTAGGATAGCCGTGACTTCTCCAGGAAATTCATCTCAACAGCAACCCCAAGCCGAAAACCATCCGGCGCTGAGTTCTAGCTATTACACCTTATTAGGAGTTCATCCGAGTGCGACCCCGATAGAAATTCGACGCGCCTATCGAGAATTGAGTAAACTGTATCATCCTGATACCACAACCTTATCAAAGGCGATCGCTACGGCAAAATTTCAAAAACTCAATGAAGCTTACGCCACCCTTTGTAACCCAGATCGGCGTCAGTCCTATGATCAAAAAATTGGCTATTCTCGATATCATTTAATTCAGGTTCCAACGGACTTAAATCAACCCTATTCTAAAAATAATCGTCTTAATTCTTCTTCCGCCTATTTAGACCCAACAGATCGGCCTCTTTCCCCTGGGGAAGTTTTTTCATTATTTCTAATGGGATTAACTTTTATTGGATGTATCCTATTAGCAATTTTTATTAGTTTAACTCGTTATTAATATTTATGTATTGGTTAGAATTGATCAAAAATGCTATAATCAATACCCAATATAAATTAGCTCTCCTTCTTCTTATTTATGACTTTGCCGAGTTCAGAGACACCCTTATATAATCATCCCCTACCTGATATTGAAGAATGGTTACGCTCCCATGGGGGTGAACAAGATCAAAAAGAACTCCATTATTGGCGGATTGGAAACCCAAATTGGACAGCAGACTTGTGGTTAGAAATTGACCAAATTACAGTCCGTTATATCGGAGCTGCAACCAACGGTCAGGATATTCAACGTTCTTTTAAATATTCTCTTTCTCGTCAAGATCTTGAATCTACCATTTTTGGGGGGCCTTAATCAGTTATCAGTTATCAGTCAACTGTTGATTTAATCCGTGAAATCCTTTAATCCGTCCAAATCTGTGATCAGTGATTCAAACTTTGCCGAATCTACGTTCCCGTTTTTGATAGGAAGATAAGGCTAGATGTAATTCCTTCTGATTAAAATCAGGCCAAAGGGTATCAGTTACATAAATTTCTGCATAGGCGAGTTGCCATAATAAAAAATTACTAATTCGCATTTCTCCACTGGTACGAATCAATAAATCGGGGTGACATATTCCCGTAGTATATAGATGCTGTTCAAATAGAGTTTCATCAATATCTTCTGGTTGAATTGACCCTTGTTTTACTTGATTAGCAATCTCTCGACAGGCTTGTAAAATTTCTTGTCGTCCGCCATAATTAGTAGCAATAGTAAATAAAATACCCTTATTTTGCTTCGTTTCCTCCATAGAATAATCTATTTTTTCCTGTAGAGATTGGGGAAGGGCTACCAAATTTCCTACAAACTGAATTCGCACTTCCTCCGCCATCATTTCTCGTAGTTCTCGCATTAAAACCCGCTCAAATAATGCCATGAGAAAATCGACTTCCTCCAAAGGACGACCCCAATTTTCCGTGGAAAAAGCATAGGCCGTTAGTGCTTCCACACCCCAATCTCGACAACAGCGTAAAGCTTCTTTGAGAGCATCCACTCCCCGACGGTGGCCCATAGTTCGAGGTAAACCCCGACGCTTCGCCCAGCGACCATTGCCATCCATAATTACAGCAATGTGTTGAGGTAAACGGTCTTGGTCTAAATCTGCGGGTAATTCATATACAACCCTTGTCTTAGCACTCATTTTTTCTCCCGAGAAGCTTTGGATCGAGGACGGAATAGGCGAGACACTAAAGCCCATCCTTGGGAACCCATGCGGTTTCCCCAATGGGTAATCGAAATTGCAGGAACAGTTCTATCATCATTGGATGTCCAAGAACGAGCTTCTAATAGCTCTTTCAGTTTACTGCTAGTTAAGGGTCGGTTGAGGATTCCTTTTTCCGCCAGAGAAATCGAACCCGTTTCTTCCGATACCACAATACACATACATTTTGCCACCCGTTCGGTAATTCCCATTGCCGCCCGATGACGAGTTCCCAATTGTCGAGATGCCATCCGTTCCGATAGGGGCAAAATCACCCCGGCGGCTGCAATTCGAGATGCCCGAATTAACACCGCCCCATCATGTAACAGGGTTTTCGGTTGAAAAATTGTTTGTAACAGTTCTCTGGAAACTTCGGCATTTAGTTTTACTCCAGGGACAGAAAAATCCCGTTCATCAATTGGACTTCCAGTTTCAATAATAATTAATGCACCAGTACGATTTTGCGAGAGTTCTTTAACCGCTTCCACAAGTTGATCAATTACCCCATCGGGTTCAGGAATGACACGGCGACCCTGACCAAACAGTTGCGAAATTTCTCCGCGACCCAACTGTTCCAAAAATTCGCGGAATTCCGATTGTAATATGACTGCCATCGCTACGGCAGAACCTGTAACTAAACTATTCAGGGCAATAGACAATAATTTCAAATTTGCCCAGTTACTAATGGCCGTTGCCAACATTAGAATAATAAACCCGCGCACCATCCAAAGGGTACGGCGTTCTCCAATGATGACCAAAACTACATAAGCGACGGCAAAAACTAATCCAATATCAAGACTTTGAATGAACCAGGGAGGAATTCCTTGCTTAGTCATGACTAGACGCCGCATTCATTGAATTTTGATCAAATTAATAGAAGCCTGAGCCAACCCCTTCTTACGGGGGATTTAGAGGGATCAAAGTCCCCCTTTTTCATGGGGATTTAGGGGGATCGGATCTCGGCTATCATCATCAGTTTTTGGCAATTGTTGACACCGATCCTGTACTTCACCCCTACAACCCCTAAGAATTTATGGTTAGGCGTTCTGGAAGTCGATCTTTACTAATTAAATCTTGGTAAGATTCTCGTTCAATAATGACGTTAGCATCACCATTACTAACTAAAACTGCCGCCGGTTTAGACAGTCGATTATAGTTAGACGCCATACTATAATTGTAGGCTCCCGTTGCCATAACCACGAGAATATCCCCAGATTCAACTTTGGGAAGTTGAGCATCCTTAATTAAAATATCCCCAGATTCACAATGTTTTCCTGCAACCGTAACGGTTTCGGTCATTGGTGCAGACATTTGATTAGCCAAAACCACTCGGTACAAAGACTGATAGGTGATCGGACGGGGGTTATCGGACATCCCGCCATCTACAGCAATATAAGTCCGAATTCCAGGAACTTGTTTTTGAGAACCTACAGTATAAGCTGTAACGCAACTAGAGCCAATCATAGACCGTCCCGGTTCAGATAATAATTTCGGTAGGGGATATTGTTTCTGTTCACAGGCTTTGATCACGGATTCAGTAATAATTTTTACCCAATCATCAATACTTGGGGGATCGTCTGACTCCGTATAGCAAATCCCTAAACCACCACCAATATTAACTTCTGAAATATTTAAGCCCTGTTGATTAGCTTTCATTAAAGTATCAATAATTACAGAACCTAAATCGTTATGGGGTTGCAATTCAAAAATTTGGGAGCCAATATGGGCATGAATGCCAACACAGGATAAACCCGGTTGCTGACTAATAAATTTAAAGACTTCATCCAGTTGACCGGGATCAAAACCAAATTTACTATCTAAATGTCCAGTACGGATGTATTCATGGGTATGACATTCAATTCCTGGGGTAAACCGAATCATCATCCGAATTGGATGATCAACGATAGACCCTTGACTGAGTTTAGCGAGGGTGTGTAAATCCAACCAATTATCCGCAACAACGGTACACCCATTTTCAATCGCTAATTGAATTTCTTCTAAGGATTTATTGTTACCATGGAGGTAGGTTTTTTCGGGTGAAACTCCGGCTTGGAGGGCGGTATAGAGTTCTCCTCCTGATACGACATCAATACCTAATCCTTCGGCGGCTACAATAGCACAAATCGCTAAACAATTCCAGGCTTTGGAGGCATACAGGACGAGGGACTCACCGGGATAATAGCGTTTGAAGGCGTCCCGGTATTGTTGACAAGCCGTTCGCAGGGTGGTTTCATCGACAATATAGAGGGGCGTGCCAAATTGTTCAACTAAAGCGGTAACATCACAGCCACCAATTTCTAAGTGATCTTGCGAATTGACTTTCGCCGTCAAAGGAAATAATTGTTGATTAGGCGATCGGGTTTCTAAGGCATCCGTTGATGCAGATAGGTATTGCAGTCCAGAATTTTGCACAGGAAATACTATATTAACACTTCTATTGATCAGATTTTACCGTAAAGTTGCACGGGTGTCGGGTGTTAACTATCCGAATTTAGAAACCCAAAGTTAGTTGGCATTTTAAATAAATCTTTAGAATACTAGATACTGAATAACTTTAATTAGCAACAAACCCGAATAAACCCGATCCTATAATCGTGGGATTTGATTATTCAACACTACCATAACCGCACCCCACAATTTAACCTAAAATTAACCAATACTCGCTAACTCTTTTCCCCGACCCAAGGGTACATTTAAGGCTTCTTCTAAAGGTGCTCGTCCTAACTTTTCCTCTAAAATATCCATCACCGTTCGTCCAAAATCATTGGAGTTTCGCTTCCAGGCTTCTAAACAGATTTCTCCAAAAAATGATCCTAAAGGTTCAGGATTCCAGAGTAACTTTCTCGCCGTCCAAGGCATTAAACTCATAGGATCATACCCGGGTTTTAATATCTGTTTCTTAAAGGCATATTCCTCTAAATGGGTATGGGGTTGTAACCCGATAAAGAAAATTGCAGGTTCGACTTTATCCGCCCCAAAAATAGCCTCTAATTCCCGATGGTAAGCAATTGTTTGACGAATGGTTTCAAAGGTTTCATCAATCACATTAAAAGAATAATTCACTGAAACCAAATCATTAAATCCGGCAGCTTTTAAATCCCGACAATTTTCTAAAACCACCCGTAAATTATACCCCATCCGCATTTTTCTAACTAATTCCTGCGAACCACTGGTAATCCCAATTTCAAAATAATTCATCCCAGTTTTAACCATTAAATCACATAATTCTGGGGTTAAATTATCTGCGCGAATATAAGCCGCCCAGTGAATATCAGTCATCCCAGAATCAAGGATTTTCTGTAATAATTCCACCGCATCACTAATAAACTTACGGGCGGGAATAAATTGAGCATCGGTAAACCAAAAATTTCTAATTCCCCGTTGATAAAGTTGTTGAATTTCTGCCACCACTTCATCGGCGGGATTAATTCTAACTTTTTTCCCTTCAATAACGGTATAGATACAATAACAACAACTATGCGGACAACCCCGTTTGGTTTGGACTCCAATATAAAAGTCTTGATCTTGAAAATAATATTGAAATTCTGGCCAGATGGTTTCAATATAATCGTAATTACAAGCAGTTTTTTCAAAATTCATGGGTTGTTCATGAATTAAGCGATCGCGAGGCGTCGTTTCTCCGACAATATAACAACGTTCATCGGCTAAATCTTCCCCTCTCAATAGCCTTTCTAATAAACTTTCTCCTTCTCCCACCGAAACAATACTTCCTTTGGGCAAACTCTTTCCTAACTGTTCATAAAAAACACTGACCGCTCCGCCTCCAACGACAACCCGCGCCTGGGGATTATAACGTTGAGAACGGGATAATCCCCGTTTAATTAGTCCTAAATTCTGCCAAAGTTCTGTATAGTAGGAAGTGGCTAACCGTAATCCTCCTAAAGCTCCTCTTAATTTAATTAAAGGGTTTTTCGCATAATAAAATTCAAAGGCATTTTGCAGTGGATTACCACCCCGTCCCCCCACAGGCGCATAAATTTGAATATCTCGCCAAGAAAAGACTAATAATGTGGGTTGAAACTCATCCACACAGGCATCCAAGGTGGCGGCGTAGTCCAGAGGAGGAACCGCCCCTAAGTCAAAAATGCGCTGTTGGACGGTGGGAAATAGCTTGTGAACGTGGTCGGACAGGTAAACCACCCCAATCGGGAAAATCGGGTTACAAGGAAGGCGGACGTAAAGAATTTTATCTTCCATGATGCTGTTGTGCGTCGGGCGGGATTTGGGTTGAAATCGGTGAAGTTATATCGACTTTGCTTAAGATTCCTTAACAATATAACAAATTTTCCGCCCTTTAGGGTCACGAATCTGAGAAATTCCTTAAGTTTCAATAATTTCAATAAGTCGATGGGACAAGGGACAACCGATCTCTACCATACCTATCCGAAGGTTTTGAAGGTCTATTTTTGGAAATAATTTCTTCAAAATCAGCTAAAACCAGTGAATTGACTAAAAATTTTGGCTCGATGAGTATAATTAGGGATTGGTAGTCGGGGTTACAACCAACTGGGATCAACAAATGTTAACGTAACGATTAGTCAGTAAAACGTTTAGCTTAAAGCCCCCAGATTCAGATATGGCTCAAATTCTTGATCCCCTACCGTCAAATAGTTCTGGTCGAATTTTGTGCTGCTATGTCAATGCTACCAGCCATATTCAGATCGCTCGGATCACCAATGTCCCCAATTGGTACTTTGAGCGGGTGGTATTCCCAGGACAACGCTTAGTTTTTGAAGCGATTCCACAAGCAACTTTAGAAATCCATACTGGAAGTATGGCGAGCGCAATTATTGCTGATAATATTCCTTGTGATCGGCTCCAGATTGATCAACAGTCTATCAGCTATGAGGATAAACCGTTAACTCCAAATCCTCAATCCAGAAATTTTGCCAATAAGCGTACAGTTAAACAGGAACCTTTAACCACTCCGGCTTTAACTTCTGTTGATTAATTTACAAAAAAACGATAATAAAATCATCTCAAAATTCACCGGAGAGATTCCACTGCGACTTACAAAATCGTGGTGGAATTTCTGAAGGTTAATCAATTTAAAATCTGTTTAAAAATGACTGTTGAAACAGTAGAATCCGTAGCGTTATCTAGTCCAATTGTATTTCGCCTGTCTCCAATTATTAGAATCACGCTGTTAAGTTTATATGCGGTGTTGATGATCCCCCTACCTTTTTTGTCAAAAGCGGTTAATGCTCCCGTTTCTCCGATGTTACTTTGGCTAGGAATTGGGATCGGAGCGATCGCCCTATTTGCACTTTTAACAGAAAGAGTAATAGTAGATAATGAGGGGATTAAGGTGAGTTATGTTTCTTGGTTTACTCTGATATTCCGTCGGGGTTGGTCATTACCATGGAATCAGATCAAAGCATTGAAACCTAGAACCACCGGACAAGGAGGACTGGTTTATTATTTCGTTAGCCACACAGGAGAAGGCTATTTACTCCCGATGCGAATGGCTGGGTTTGCCAAGTTTGTGGGAATAGTACAAGAAAAAACAGGAATTGATACAACCGATGTCCGTCCGTTGGCTCAACCCTGGATGTATTTTATTTTATTTGGCTGTAGTTTATTATTGGGCTTAGTGGATATTTGGACAATTTCCACCGCCCTCACCCTGAAATAATCCCCAGAGAATAGGGAATAATCAAAGTTAAGGATTAGATTTTGATTATTCCCAGAATCCCGATCAGATCAAGCACTACTCTCTGTTTTCACCCCTCGAATGGGTGGATATTTACCATTTAGTCTAACGGTACGAACCGTTTCGGCTTTCAGAATTTCTAAATTGAGACGATAGCCAATATTCCGAACAGTTTGGATTAAATTCGGTTGGCGAGGGTCAGTTTCTAACTTTTTCCGTAACGAAAGAACATGGGTATCAATCGTGCGAGGATTATCAATAGCATCTGGCCAAGCTCGTCGTAATAGTTCTGAACGAGTCAAGGGTTCTCCACAGGCTTGAGCGAGAACATAGAGCAGACTATATTCCTGGGGAGTCAGTTCAATTAATTGACTCTGTAAGCGTACGCGACGCTGTACCAAGTCAATTTTCAGAGATCCATAATCCAAGGTGGTTGGCGGAACAATGGTGCGACTACGGCGCATTAAGGATTCTGTCCTCGCCAAAAACTCCTGCATTCCAAAAGGTTTTGCTAAATAGTCATCAGCACCCGCCCTCAAGCCCCGGACAATATCGGATTCCGTTGTGCGAGACGATAACATCAGAATTAAAGATTGTCGCTGTTGCTGAAGCCATTGGCAAAATTCTAAACTATTTCCCTCTGGTAATTCAGCGTCCAAAATCACTAAATTGGGTTGATGAGCATAGAAGATATCCCTTGCATTCTGCAAATCAGCAGCCTGATGAACCAAATAACCGACGTGCTGTAAATGCCAACCCAAGAGCGACCGTAAATGCGGGTTTCCCTCAATAATTGAAATACAAGCAGATCCCACGAATGCGAGCTTCCTTCTTCAATGTTGAGTTTAAGAGTAACAGGGTAATCTTTCTGATTTTGTAGCTACTGTTACCTCCCCATAACCTTAATACTCAAAAGTATCAAAGCCAACCGGGGTAATTTTGATTTGAAGTTAAGATAGAAAGAGCTAACATAAGGATAGACGAGTCTTATTCTCGGAATCGGGCCCCAACCTCCTAATTCAGTCCAGTAATCACCCATTAAACCCCATTCAAACCATGCTTCAGGACACCTTAACGATTCGCCATTATCAGAAACTTACCGATGCCCTCGTCGAGATGTGGAACCGAGGTTATCGTTATGATGATCTCAGGTTATATTTAGACGGTTACTTAGCCGCCCTCAGACACACGAATGGCTTAGAACCCTATTTAATTAGTCGTTTGGAGGAAGAAGCGACTCGATATATTTACGACCCCTCAAATTTTGAAATGCCGATGCCTCAACGTCAAGTCGATTATTATTAACTTAGAAAGTCACCCAAAGGTTTGGGAATAGGGGAAAACGGGATAGAGGGTTAGGGAGGAATCAACTCCAACCCAAACCCTATACCCAAAACCCCACAACCGTTTTATGAAGCAAAAGTGACTTCTACAAGTTGCTGTAACTCACCTTTTTGATATAGTTCAATCAGCACATCAGAACCGCCAACAAACTTGCCGTTAATATAGACCTGGGGAATCGTCGGCCAGTTGGAATAATCTTTAATCCCTTGGCGAATTTCAGAATCTTCTAAAACATCTAGGGTTTCAAAAGGAACCCCCAAACTATTTAAAATCTGTACAACATTATTAGAAAAACCGCACATTGGCATGAGCTTTGTTCCCTTCATAAAAACAAAGACTTTGTTTTTCGTGATCAGATCTTTAATTTTTTCCTGTGGGTCTGTCGTCATGGTTTATTAATAAAATGAGGTAGGTTTGGATAGGTTAATTGATCGGCAAAACGATCATAGAATCCCAGATTTGAGTCTAACTGATTTCCAAGAATTTGGGCGTTAAGCTAGATCGGAGTTTAGGTACAATTAAGCCCCAGAACTGGCTTTTGCCCAATCTTGGGGGGTGTAGGTCTTTAATGCTAAAGCATGAATAGCTTCGGTAGCCATTGCTTCCTTAACAGCTTTGTAAACCATTTGGTGTTGTTCTACTAAAGTCTTGTCTTCAAATTCAGCAGACACCACAATTGCTTGTAAATGGTCACCTCCGCCCAAATCTTGTACTTGAACCACCGCATTAGGTAATTCTGACTTAATCATTGCTTCAACTTGATTCAGTGTAATCATTGCCATTCCCAAACCTTAGTAGATGTAAATATTTTAGAGGAAACAGGAGTCAGAAGTCAGAAGTCAGAAGTCAGAAGTTAATGATTTCTCCCCCTGCCTCCCCTGCTCCCCCTGCCCCCCTGCTCCCCCTGCTCTCTTATTGCGCCGCAGTCGGTGGAGTTGTTTCACTACCAACCCGGGGGAAGGGGTCAGTCACAAATCCTAATTCTAATAATTGTTGATAAGCTTTTTTGCCTAAGTCCCGGGTGGGGGCTTGGGAGCGGATAATTTGAATTAACAGAGGGACAGCTAATTCCGGTTGGTTTTTAGCTCGGTGGAGTAAGGCTAACTGATAGGTGGCGGTATCGCGCATTTGTGCCGTGTCCCGGGCTGAATTCCTAAAACCATCGGCAATTCGGTTATCGACGCCAGAAAAACTACCCGCTAACTGTTGATAAAAATTAGATAACTGGTTAAAAACTTGACGAGCTTCTTGGAATTTTTTTTCTGCCTCAGCATAATTTTCACGGGCAACGGCGGTATCAGCTTCTTGCATCAGCCGTTTTCCGCCCTCAATACTCAAAAAACTACTATCAAGGGACAAAGGACGAATATCATTAGGATTGAGGGGTGCTAAATCACCCGATGGTGGCGCAACCTCTGTGTCCGTTTCCCCCCCCATTTGTACATTCCCCTGGGCAACAGTTGGAGAAGATTCTTGAGCATTAACCTGAAATGGCGACAAGACACCCCAAGCCACCATTAGGGGGATAGACAGATAAGCTGTAAGTCGAAGGAAGCTAACAGTTCCAGAGGATACCATGACTCAATTGCGCGAACGCGATAAAAAAAAACATTAAACCTCATGGATCTTATCATTAATCTTGAGCAATCCCATACTCTGGCAATAACCTGATCCTGACTCAACCGATACGGGTTATATTTTTTTGGGGGGAGGGGATCATGAATAGATCGATCATCTCCCACACCGTTCAGAATAAATCTATCTGAACTTGATTAAGCGAGATTTAAACCTTTAAGGAGATAAGGATAGATTAAATTATGACATCATCAGTTAACTCATCAAACGTTCCACAACAAAACTATCAGGGCATTGGTGTTCCTGACGAGAGTATTGGCTTTGTTTTGCAACGGGGGGGCGAAGAATTAATCCTGAATAAAGTCCCCGACCGTTTTACCGTCAAACTATCCTCTCCTGACACCCAAATCAAAGACTTACCCCAGCCGCCGATTCCGATGCAACACGCCAGCAGTGTTCCCCCTTCCTTAGAGGAATTACAAGTGGCTTCTGAGCAACTAGACGAAGCAATGGAATTAGCGCGGAATTCTGAGAATATTAAATTTGCTAGTCATGTTTACCAACTCGATAGTGACCCTAGCTCCGTCGTCTATTTAACGAATCAGCTTACAATTCAGTTTAAAGAAGAAATTGATCCCTCAACACGAGCGTCTATTGTTTCAGAATTTGGATTAAAAGAGTTAAAACCCATAGACAGTTTACCCCATGGTTTTGTTTATGAGATGACACCTAATTCCTCTGAGAATCCCCTAAAAATTACTAATCGTTTAACCCGGAATACTCAAGTTTTACTAGCTGAACCTAATATTGTAATTAGAAGTCAGCCCTGTTATGTTCCTCGGGATTCTCTATACAATAAGCAATGGTATCTCAACCATAATGGGGGCAACCAACTCGCACCAGGTTCCCATATTTCCAGCGAAAAAGCTTGGGATATTACCCGGGGAGTTCGTTCTGTGGTGGTGGCTATTAGTGATGATTCTGTAGACATCAATCACCCAGATTTCCAAGGAGTCGGTAAAATTGTTGCCCCCTTAGACTTAAAAGGCAAAGATAATCTTCCGCTTCCAGAAGCCCCTACGGATAATCATGGAACCGCTTGTGCCGGGGTAGCGGTGGCTGAAGAAAACGGAGTAGGAATTGTCGGGGTAGCTCCGGGTTGTGCCTTGATGCCAATTCGGACAACGGGATTTTTAGATGATGAATCGGTGGAACAGATTTTTAATTGGGCCATTGATAAGGGGGCGGCGGTGATTTCCTGTAGTTGGGGGGCGAGTGCGATTTATTTTCCCCTCTCAGCCCGACAAAAAGCAGCGATTAGTAAAGCCGTAACCAAGGGTCGTAAGGGCAAAGGTTGTGTAGTGGTTTTTGCCGCTGGAAATGCCAATCGTCCGGTGAATGGTATGCTCGATGAATCCGGTTGGCCGAATGATATTATTAGCGGTCGGGTGAAATGGTTGGCTGGATTTGCGGTTCATCCCGATGTGATTACGGTTTCTGCTTCTAATAGTTTGGGTAAAAAATCTGCTTATAGTAACTGGGGAGTTGGGGTTTCAGTCTGTGCTCCGAGTAATAATGCGCCTCCGGGGATGTGGTTACAGGAAACGGGCTATATCGGTACGCCTCCAGTCCTGAAGGGGACGTTGCCCGGTTTGGGGGTCTTTACTACTGACCGCACGGGAGCCGGAGGTTATGATCCATCGGATTTTACGCCCTATTTTGGGGGTACATCAAGTGCAACTCCGGTGGTGGCTGGGGTGGCGGCTTTAGTGTTATCGGTGAATCCGACCTTAACGGCCCAGGAAGTTCGCCGAATTCTTGAACAAAGTGCGGATAAAATTGTGGATTCTGATCCTGATCCTCAGTTGGGAATTCGGATGGGAAATTATGATAAAAATGGCTATTCTCAATGGTTTGGCTATGGCAAAGTCAATGCGTTTAAGGCTGTGGAAATGGCAAAAAATAGACGCATGGTGCAGCAACAAATTTCTCGGAATATTTCTCAAGAAAATAGTCAAAGTGTTGAGATTCCTGATAATAACCCAAATGGGGTTAGTAGTTCAATTGCGATTACGGAAACCAGTCCGATTCAGGATATCCAGGTAACGGTGGAGATTGAACATAGTTTCTTGGGGGATATTGAAGTTTGGTTAGTTGCACCTAATGGAGATCAGGTATTACTTCAAAATCGAACTTTAGGGATTAAAACTCAGTTGAAAACCACCTATAACTTACAAAATACACTGTATTTGAGACAGTTTATCAATATTTCCGCCCAGGGAAATTGGCAGTTAAAAGTTGTCGATGCTATTCCTGAGAATACCGGAACTCTCAAATACTGGAAACTGGATTTAGGATTGTAATTCTACAGAAACCAGGTTTTTCTCAATAAGCCTGGTTTCTCATTTTATCGGAACTAATAATAAACTTCCTTGAAAGTCTTGGGATTGAGTAGGAGAATTAAACCGCCAATATTGTTGATATTGATTTAAAAAACTTTGACCAATAATCCCATCAATTTGTAGTAAATCCAAAACTGGAGATGATAAAATAACAGCTTCTAAATTATTTTGATCATAATCCTGAATTGTGACTTTTTCCAAACGAGAAACTTCTGCATCTTCTAACCCACAAAAACCCTGAACTTGAATCGGTTGCCGATCAGAATGATTGATTTTTATTTGATTAGCTAACTGTTTAGAAATAAAAATAGTATCAGCACCCGTATCTAATAGAAACGTAAACGGCCCTTGATCATTAATTTTAACCGAGGCTAACATCACTCCCAAACGACTTTTTAAGGGGATAGCTTCAGGGACAAATTCAGCAGGTAAAGGCGAAGGATTCAGCAATTGTAATTGACGGGTTTTAGGATTTAATTTCAGATCAAAATTCCTTAAAAAATCTATTCCCAATACTCCCGATAATTCTTCGGGAATTACCGTTGTAGAAAATTCTAAACCCCGCAATTCTTCGACTCGAACTTGATTAATTACTAACGGGGGTAAACGGTGTAAAATAGCATTCATATTCGGACAATCATTCCCCGCTACGGCATAGGCTAACCCCTGATTCGGAATCGGTTCTCCTATTAATCCCAACTCCTGAACAACAGTGTTGGCAATCATGGTTGTGGATGCTCCCGTATCCAATAAAAAGCTACCGGATTTTCCCCCAATATCAAGCTGTAGGGTAAATACTTGACTTCCTTCTAATCGTTGAAGTGGAATTGTCGCCTCACCGATGGTTTTGGGATTGGGTAAATTTAAACCCTCCAGTCTGACGATCGCATTTAAAGAAAAAATACTCAATAATATTGTAGTATTTGATTCCAAATTATTAGGAACTAAGGGAAGTTTTAAACTTCGAGAAAAAGTCAGAGTTGGGCTGGCTAAAGCCTGAATAGATAGGGGAAAAACCCAAACTAAAGTTATGATCAAAGGAGTCAAGCATTTCATTCATTATAAAGAGCTTGATAACAAGCATCAGATAGTTCAAAGTTTGCCGTTACATTCTGCACGTCATCTAAATCATCTAAACCATTCATTAACTTCATTAGCAATCGGGCTTTTTCAATATCATTAATTTCAATGATATTATTAGGAATCCAACGCCATTCCGCCTCAACAACATAAAATTTATGTTCCCTTAAAACTTGGCTTAACTGTTCTAAATTCGTAATTTCTGTATAAACTTCTGCCCCATCGGTATCATTAACAGGCGTTAATTCATAGGATTGGGCTTCGCCTTCTACGAGGGTTTCCAGAAGTTTTTCTTCATCAATTGGCCCGGTTAAGGTAACAACACCTTTCTGGTCAAACATCCAACTCACACATCCGGTTTCCCCCAAATTACCGCCATTTTTACTAAAAGCCACTCGTAAATCCGCCGCCGTCCGGTTGCGGTTATCCGTGAGTCCTTCAATTAAAATCGCCACGCCCCCGACCCCATAGCCTTCATAACGAATAAATTCTAACTCGGAAGCTCCAGCCCCCAGTTTCCCCGCCCCTTTTGCGATCGCTCGTTCAATATTATCATTGGGAATTGCCGCGGCTTTTGCCTTTTCAATCGCAGTTCGCAATTGAAAGTTTCCCGCCGGGTCGCCCCCTTGACGCGCCGCCACAATAATTTCCCTGGAAATTTTTGCGAACACTTTACCTTTTACCGCGTCTACTCTTGCTTTTTGGCGTTTAATATTCGCCCACTTACTATGTCCAGCCATACTTACACAAAATTACAACAACATTTATAAGACGAAGGATAATCAATTTTACATTTTGATCAACTCTCAGCAACGAAAAGGTGCAAAAATTCTTTGATCTCATCGAGAACAGAGTGATTAAAATTCCAGATATCTTTTTTATTTTCCATAATATATTCAAAATTTTTCATGCTACATTTTCTTTCTGCTTGCTTTTTATCGTCACCAAAACAAGTATCAAATCGAAGATAATTACTAATCCAAAATTTATCATAGTCTTTATCCTTAATCAATTTATTATTACTTTCCAAACAGTTTCTCCAACTCTCTAAACAATCTGCATAAGTAGATTCTTTGGTTTTAATAAGTTTTAAGACAGTTTCTAACTCTCCTTGACCTTCGACATGGGTAAAATAACAAGCTATTTCAATAGAATCATAGCCAGGAATATTGACAGTTATGAATTGTGATATATCAGAAAATTCATTATTTAAAGTAAAAACCTGTCGCAAACATTTATTAATAAATTGCAAACGCTCTTGCGTAGAATGGAGATCAATATCGATCACAATTCCAATTTTACTAATTTGTCTTTTTTGAATATCAGCTAACAAGGACTTTAAAGCCTCTACTAGCCTTTTTTCACTTAATCCTTCTAAACATTCATAGTCATCAATAAAAATAGGAGCATCAATCTCAATATCATAATTTAGTTCCTCAATCAGAGCTTAAAGAAAAAATTTATCATTTTTACTTTCCACAATTAAAAGATTACTCACCTCTAACTCCTTTTCCATGTTCTAAAGCATATTTTAAGGTTTCTACATCCCTCTTAATTCCTATAATATCGTTAGTTTTAGGATGTCTTGCTAGTTCAAAATAAGCACTCATTTCTTCATCTGTTTCTAAGCCTACATCTCCAAAAGATTGAATCATTTCTAAACTGTGGGTTGTGGCAAAAATTTGGGTATCTAGTTCTGTTGATAGTCGAAATAAAGTTTTCCAAAATTCTCGTTGATTAGTATAGTGTATGCCATTTTCAATTTCATCAATCAACAAAATTTTATGATTGTTATTGATTAATTTCAAAATAATAGTTGTAGCCCTAATAATAGCATCTCCATACAGTGAAATCGGTAAGCGACGTTTATTGATGCTTCTTAAATATAAAGTAGGTTCACCAATAGAAAAACTATCTACTTCTTGAATTGATGAATCAAGAATTTGTAATAATTTTAAAACTTCACCATCTTTTTCATCTAAACGAGCTTTATCATAAGCTTCAGCTAACTCTTTATTCGACATTCTTAAACCAGAGGGGATAATAGGTATATCAGTTGAGTCTGAACCACTTACTGAAATTATTCCGTTTGAGCTTGCAATTACCGAAGATTCAGATATACTCTCTTGATTTTGAGTAACTTTAATATTAAGTGATGTTACTGATTCATTTTGAGAAATAAATTCAATCAATTTTTTAATATCTTTTTGATCTTCAAAAAAATCAGAGTTAATTGTATCAGAAACATAAATCTCTACGGTTTTCAAATCTTCTGAATACTTGCCAATAATTTTTATTTTCTCTTGATATTTTTGATCTAAAAAAAAATTATCCCAAGTGCGTTCAGGTCTGGATTTTGAAATCTCTGAAGACTCTCTCCTAATTTTCTTAAGTTCAATTATACTTTTAGGGCGAGGAAAGTTGTGCAACAGTAAAGCTTCTAAAAAAGCTGTCTTGCCTGCATTATTTTTACCCCCGATCAAATTCACTCGTTTAAACCCTAAAATTTTAGTATCTTCAAAACATCTAAAATTTTGAATTTCTATATTTTCAAGCATATTAATCAAATTTTGCTGTAAAAATAGCCCTAATCTACTTTAACTTTAGCACATTGAGGTCAGAAGTTGTCTAGCTAGTTTTACTATTTAGCACGACTAGCAGCCAAACGAGCATAATCCAGATTTTTTTGATACTGAATAACCCGTTGTTGTGCTTTACTATAATTAATATCAGAAGTCGAAACAGCTTTCATATTTTCAATCGCTTTTTCCCACTGACTCGCTACAAATTCCCATTCATCTTTGGATTTAGATGTTTGTGCTAAATTAGCAGCATTTGTTGCTGTTGCAATAGCGTCTCGAAAATAATTAATTTCAGTGGGGGTTTCACTATTTTGATTAAGAATAGTTGAAACCTCAGTTTTATTAACCGTTTCAATTTTTTCAGTTCGCCCCCATTCAGGAAGATAAGAAACAACCCAAGAACCTAAATTTTGAATATTTTCTATATTTTTAGAATACAGAGGAATTGATACCGCCGTAATTAAACCGATACACCCCATTAAAATCATATTTTTCTTAATTTGAGGATTTTTACAGATTAGATATTCAATTTGATAGAGATACAAAATGCACAAAATCTGTAATAATCCTGCTAATTTTCCCCATTCCTGATGATCTCCAAAACGGCAATATTGAATTTGAAAGTTTTGCGTTATATAAGAATAACAATCCTGAATCGGATAAAAGGGAATTAAAACCCCTAAAACAATTAGTATAGATAAAAAGAAGACAATTAAGGCATAAATTCCTTCCCATAAACTTTTATAATGGGGTGTCCAAGGAGAAAAATATCGTAATGATCGGTTAAAAATCCAGTGGTGCGCGTAGGAATAAATTACTCCAGAGATTAAAAATGCTATTCCTAATGCTTGTAAAAAAGGTCGAGGATCGGTTTCTATATCTGAAATAATAACCCCTATAAACCCTCCCCAAAATGTAGTTATTTTAATAATAAATATAACCCAGATAATTAGTACAATTGTTCTCAACCACGAATTGGGATAGGGAAACCAAGCTGGCCATTTTAACCAGGTAATAAAATTAAAGCTCGATTTGTTTTTGACGAGCTTAGTTTTTTTACCTAAACTAATACATTCAGTCCAAACAGGTTTTTCCAGTGCTAATTCTTTACCTTGAATTAAAACTGATTTAATATAAGGACAGTTTAATTTTTCCATTACTCTTTGAACAAATTTAACAGATTTTTGTTGGTGAGGAACAGAAGTAGACTCTAAGGTAATTTCAAGATAATCTTGTTTGAGTTCAGCGAAAGCAATAATCTCTTGTTCTTTAATTAAATAAGTGATTAATCTAGCAATTTCTTGGGGATCACCCTGCTTCGCTAGGTCGAATGATGGTTTATTCGTCATAATTTATGTTTGAGGTAGATGGAAAGCAGTAGAGAGGGGGGTGATGTGGAGAATTAAAGAAGGTAGGGATCTTGATTAATAGTTAATAACGAGCGATCACCAAAATTGCTAAATTCCAATTACCTAATTATAGCATAAAGGAGAAAATAACAAAACGTAGGAGAGTTTGGCAACTTAATAAACTGGATTTCTAAAAAGTTAACCCTTCTGCGAGTTGTTTTAAATATTTTTGTCGCCATTGGGTATCAGTTTTACGATTTGTTGGTATTTCTAAGATTCTAATACCTGTTTGGGGGAGAGGATTTAATTTTTGTTGCAGTTGTTCCCAAGATTGGATTTGTTCATACTCAATATTATAGGTTACTGCTAATTGAGCAAAATTAATATTTTGAGGGGTAGTAAAATATTCCTCAAAGGGAGGATCAAATTGAGAAATTGGCAACATTTCAAAAATTCCCCCGCCATTATTATTAATTAAAATAATAGTTAAATGTCCGATAAATTTATTTCTGATTAAAAATCCATTGGTATCATGAAGTAAGGCTAAATCCCCCGTTAATAAAATACTGCTTTGCTGATGATGGGCAATTCCTAAAGCAGTTGATAGGGTTCCATCAATCCCATTTGCCCCTCGATTAAAAAAGGGTTGAATGTTTAAATTATTCGGACACCAAAAAAACTCTACATCCCTCACGGGCATACTATTAGAAATAAAAATTGGTGTATTTTTAGGTAGAATTTGAGAGAGTAACCAAGCGGCTTTGGGTTCTATCAATGATTGAGTTAGATTTAGTTTTTTATCAATATTATTTCTGGATTGAGTTTCTAATTCATACCAATAATTAGCATATAAATTAGATTGATCTAAATGAATTTGTTTAGGATATTTAGCTGGATCAATTTGTTTTGATAGTTGTTCTATTGATATCCTGAGATGGGTAGTTTTTCCATGTAATCCATCTAGGTTTTGATAACTAGGATCTAGGATAAAACAATCTGGTTGTTGTTGTTCTAACCAATTTCTCAGGGTTTTACTGGTGGGTAAATCTCCAACTTGAATCACCACTTCCGGGGCGAGTTTTTCCGCTAAGGTTGAATTTCTCAGAATTAAATCATAAGTTGAAATTAAATAGGGATTGAGGTTATAATAATTCCTGACGGGGGATAATCCCTCGGCTAAAACGGGATAATTTAAGTGCTGAGAAAGATGGGCGATCGCTTGACAATAAACCTCTGGATTTTCAGGTTGAGCTACTCCGGCAACAATAATTCCTTGAGAATAATTATACCATAGTTTCAAATAATTAGATATATCAATATTAGAGAAAATTTGAGTTTTTGATAGATTTATTTTAGCAAAAAAATCATCAGGAAATATGGCTTTTAATGCTTCTGTTTCTGGTTGAAATACCGGGTGTAAAGGATCGCGAAAGGGAATATTCAGATGGACAACGCCGGAAATAGGAAATTGCGATCGCTCCCAAGCATAAATTAAGGTTTGTCGCAAATAACCTAACAATCCTAAATCCAAACTGGGGATGCTTAATTCGGTTTGAAAGTTGGGATAATTATTATATAATCTAACTTGATCAATTGTTTGTCCTGCATGACAATCTCGTAATTCAGGGGGGCGATCTGCGGTTAAAATCAATAGAGGAACTCGACTTTCTTTAGCTTCTATAATAGCAGGATAAAAATTAGCTCCTGCGGTTCCAGAAGTGCAAACTAAAACCGTCGGTAAACCCGATTTTTTGGCAATTCCTAGGGCAAAAAAAGCAGCCGAACGTTCATCTAAAATTGGGATAGTTTCAATGCTATAATGTTGAGCAAAAGCAATAGTTAAAGGGGTAGAACGGGAACCGGGACAAAGAATAGCAGTTTTTAATCCTAATTGGGCCAAAGTTTCTACTAATACAGAAGCCCAAACTGTGTTAATATTACGGAAGTCAATCATTTTATCTGAATTAATTTTAAGTTTAATTTAACTAAGGAACTCAACCATGTCTTTTGTAGGTTTACATATTCATAGTGATTATAGTTTACTGGATGGGGCATCACAATTACCCCAATTAATTGACCGAGCATTAGAGTTAGGAATGTCTGCGATCGCTATCACCGATCACGGCGTTATGTATGGGGCGATTGAGTTAATTAAAACCTGCCGAAATAAAGGAATAAAACCCATTATTGGCAATGAGATGTATGTGATTAATGGTGATGTTAAAGTTCAGGATGAGAAGAATAAGAAACGAAGAAAATATCATCAAGTGGTCTTAGCTAAAAATAGCCAAGGCTATAAAAACTTAGTTAAATTAACCACTATTTCACACCTGGAAGGGTTTCAAGGAAAAGGCATTTTTGCACGTCCCTGTATCAATAAAGAACTATTAGAACAATATCACGAAGGGTTAATTGTTACCAGTGCTTGTTTAGGGGGAGAAATTCCCCAAGCAATTTTACAAGGGCGTTATGATGTCGCGCGGGAAGTCGCTCAATGGTATCAAAGGGTATTTGGAGAAGATTTTTATTTAGAAATTCAAGATCATGGTTCTCCAGAAGATCGGATGGTAAACGTTGAAATTGTTAAAATTAGTCAAGAATTAAACATTAAAATTGTCGCTACAAATGACTCCCATTTTATCTCCTGTAATGATGTGGAAGCCCATGATGCGTTACTTTGTATTAATACCCAAAAATTAATTAGTGAAGAAAAAAGGATGCGCTATAGCGGTACAGAATATTTAAAATCTGCCGAAGAAATGGGGCAATTGTTTCAAGATCACCTACCTAATGATATCATTCAAGAAGCGATTAATAATACCGTAGAAGTTGCTAATAAAGTTGAACCCTATAAGGGCATTTTGGGAGAACCTCGTATCCCTGACTATCCAATTCCACCCGATCATACGGCGGATACTTACTTAGAAGAAGTTACCTGGAAAGGGTTACTACAAAGAATGAATGCTAAAACCAGAAGCGAGATTAAACCTGTTTATAAAGAGCGCTTAGAATATGAGCTTAAAATGATGCAACAGATGGGTTTTTCGACTTACTTTTTGGTGGTTTGGGATTATATTAAATTTGCCAGAGATAACAATATTGCCGTCGGGCCAGGACGAGGTTCGGCTGCGGGATCATTAGTAGCTTATGCTTTAAAAATCACTAATATTGATCCGGTTTATCATGGTTTATTATTTGAAAGATTTTTAAATCCTGAACGGAAATCTATGCCTGATATTGATACGGATTTCTGTATTGAAAGACGAGATGAAATGATTAAATATGTTACTGATAAATATGGAGACGATAAGGTAGCCCAAATTATTACTTTTAACCGCATGACTTCTAAAGCTGTGTTAAAAGATGTCGCCCGGGTATTAGGAATTTCCTATAAAAATTCGGATAAAATGGCGAAATTAATTCCGGTTTCACGGGGAAAACCAGCCCGTTTGAAAGTGATGATTTCCGATCAAAGTCCCGCGCCAGAATTCAAAGAAGCCTATGATAATGAAGATGTTGCTATTCATAATGATGCTGGGGATGAAGTGGGAACAATTAAAGTTAAACAATGGTTAGATATGGCAATTCGGATTGAAGGAACTAATAAAACCTTCGGAGTTCATGCGGCAGGGGTGGTGATTTCTAAACAGTCTTTAGATGAAATTGTTCCGTTACAACGCAATAATGATGGGGCGGTAATTACTCAATATTATATGGAGGATTTAGAAGCCGTTGGGCTATTAAAAATGGATTTTTTAGGGTTAAGAAATTTAACCATGATTCAAAAAGCCGTTAATTATATTGAAGAAATATATGGCTATAAAATTGATCCCGAAAAACTGCCTTCTGATATCGAAAGAAAAGCCCAAGATGCCTATAAAACCCATAAAAAGTTACCTGAAGATGTGCTAAAAACCTATAAATTACTAGAAAAAGGAGATTTAGATGGCATCTTTCAGTTAGAATCTTCTGGGATGATAGATATTGTTAAAAAACTCAAACCTTCCTGTTTAGATGATATTTCTTCTATTTTAGCACTGTATCGTCCGGGGCCGTTAGATGCGGGTTTAATTCCCCAATTTATTGATCGTAAACATGGACGGGATGAAATTAGATATGATCATCCACTGTTAGAGCCAATTTTAAAAGAAACCTATGGAATTTTATGTTTTCAAGAACAAATTATGAGATTAGCTCAAGATTTAGCGGGCTATTCTTTAGGTCAAGCGGATATTCTTCGCCGATGTTTGAGTGGATCTACGCAAATTTTAGATGCTGCTACCGGAAACTTAGTTTCCTTAAAAGAAATTGCACAATCTCCTGAATATTGGTTAGGTAGAAAAGTCTTTTCTCTTAATCTTAATACTCAAAAAATTACTCAAAAACCAATCACGGAAATTCATCCGAATGGAGTTCGGGATATTTGGCAAATTACCACGAAAACGAATCACCAAATTAAAGCCACTGACGATCATCTTTTCTATACAGTCTTAGGATGGCAACCATTAAAGTCCTTTGAAATTGGCGATCGCGTGGGTTTAGCCAAAACTATCCCGATTACGAATCAAAGTAATATATCAGATGCTCAAAATCAATCAAAACATACAATTCCACCGGAAGTTATTACATTAATTGCTCAGGCAAAAAAAGCAACTAGGATGACATGGGATAAAATTGATCAGACTGTGGGAGTGGCAAGGGGTACTATGTCTTCTGGTTTAAATTTCCAGAAAACACCCTCTCGTAGTCTATCTCGTCATCGTGTAGAAAATTTTGCGATTGCATTTCAAAATGACCAATTAAAAGCGATCGCGGAATCGGATGTTTTTTGGGATGAAATTGTTGGAATTGAGTATATAGGCAAAGAAGAAGTGTTTGATTTAAGCATTCCTGAAACTCATAATTTTATTGCTAATAATTTTATTGCCCACAACTGTATGGGTAAAAAGAAAGCAGAAGAAATGCAGAAGCAAAGGGAACTCTTTATTGACGGTGCAACCAAAAATGGAGTCGTGCAAAAATTGGCAGAAAAGTTATTTGAGCAAATGGTTCAATTCGCGGAGTATTGTTTAAGTTATGATACAGAAATTTTGACTGTTGAATATGGGTTAATGCCCATCGGTAAAATTGTTAAGGAAAAAATAGAATGTACAGTTTATACTGTTAATAATCAGGGTTATGTCTATACTCAACCGATTGCTCAATGGCATCATCGAGGTGAACAAGAAGTTTTTGAATATTGCCTAGAAGATGGTTCAGTTATTCGAGCGACAAAAGATCATAAATTTATGACTGTTCAGGGTCAAATGTTACCTATTGATGAAATTTTTGAAAAAGAGTTAGATTTACAACAGATTAATTTTAATTAAAATCTATAACTAAGTTCCCAAACAAGTCATAATGTAAGCATGGGGTTTTCCATGGCTTTTGTAACGTGATGCAGTCGCCATATATATAAACAAGCTTAGCATATTTTAGAAAAATCATTACTGCTTTTGATACAAAATTTAATTATTTTGCTATAATTAGATTGATTCAATTTTTTCTATATCCTCAAGGCAAAAAATGAATTTAACTGAAGTGATTGAAATTTTGGGTGAACCTTATTATAAATCAAATAATTGCTTGATTTATAATTTAGATTGCTTAGAAGTCTTAAAAAAGATCCCTTCTGATAGCTTACAATTAACTGTTACAAGTCCTCCTTATAATATTGGGAAAGAATATGAAGAATGTCTGCCTCTCAATCAGTATTTAAGCTGGTGTATAGAATGGATTCAAGAAATTTATCGAGTAACTAATCCTAATGGGGCATTTTGGTTAAACTTAGGTTATACTTCTATTCCTGGTGTTGCTAAGGCAATTCCGATTCCTTATTTACTATGGGATAAAATACCTTTTTATTTGATTCAAGAAATTATTTAGAATTATGGAGCAGGAGTTGCTGGAAAAAAATTCTTTTCACCTCGAAACGAAAAATTTCTCTGGTATGTCAAAGATCCTAATAATTATATTTTTAATTTAGATGATATTCGAGATCCTAATGTCAAATATCCGAATCAAAAGAAAAATGGTAAAATTAAAGTTAATCCATTAGGAAAAAATCCGACGGATGTTTGGTCATTTCCTAAAGTAACATCCGGTAAAAATCGCGCATCTAAAGAACGAACTTCTCATCCGGCACAATTTCCTATTACTGTTATCGATCGGATTATTAAAGCATCTTCTTATGAGGGAGATTTAATTATAGATCCTTTTTTGGGTTCTGGAACAACTGCGATCGCAGCTTTAAGTTTAAATCGTCAGGTAATTGGTTTTGAAATTAAACCCGAATATTGTGAAATTGCAACTCAAAGAATACAAAATCATTATTGATCAGTTTAAACCCACTAAAGCCACTTTTTAAGTTATTATTATTCTTGTAGGTATAGATTAAAGCTATTTAACAATGAGTCCTCAACACAAAATTCCTCGTCAACCCGGAATTTATGGAATTATTAATCAATTGACAAAAAAATTTTATATCGGTCAAACAACCAATTTATATAATGCTTATAAAAATCATGCTCGTGCCTTTGAAAATAATGGCAATCCTGGCAATCTATCCCTAGTTAAAGATGTTATTAAGTATGGCAAAGAAAATTTTGTTTTCCAAGTTTTTGAAATTATTCCCTCAGAAGAAATAGTTGATAATCAATATTTGAATGATTTAAAAGATATTTATCTTACTTGCGTTGATTTTGGAGTCTATAACCATAGCCATCGCAAGCGGTTAAAAGCTAAAGGAATTCACTTTACATTCGATCAAGAAACAGGATTATATTCGTGGTCAAGAAATCCTGATACAGAAAACACTAAAAAAGTAAATCCTGATCAAATTCCTTCACAATTAGTAGAAAAACAAAAAAAATTAGAACTTCCTATTACTCCAGAAGCCAGAGAAAAATTAGTTAATTCTTTGCAAACTTCTAAAGGAGGATGGACAAGAAAAGACCTAGAAATAATAGGTGTAGATTGGCCTCCTCCGAGTGGATGGAAAGCTGCTTTTATCAAGTATGGTGAAAATTGAAAAAACTTCTTATAAATTTTTTATAGGAAGTTTATGAAAGAAATTAATCCTAATTGATTTACAGATGTTACCGAATACGTTGGGACGATTTTTCCCTCGTTTCTAGGTTCTACCTAGAAATGATATTAAGGAGGCTCTGCCTCCTGTTATAATTTGAGGCAGAGCCTCAAAATTAGCATTCCAATGCAGAGCATTGGAACGAGGAAAAATTAAGGTGTTTGTACTAAAATCTGATTGCGATTTGAATCACCAATACCCGGACGACGACCATCAATATGTGGTTGAATTAATTCCGGTAAGCTATCAGGAGAACCCCATTTACTCACTAATTGCTGTAACAATAAATCCTGATCTGCTCTTAACCCATCTAAATTTGTGCCTCGATTAATAATAGCAAACCAAACTAAACCTCGGTCACGGGTTGGTAGAACTCCTGCTAAGGCACTGACATCTGATAATGTTCCGGTTTTAACAGGAGTATAAACCGGAATTTTTCGATCTTCTAATGTGCCTTGGGTATCAATTCCAGCAATCGGAAATAAGTCAGCAACGGTAAGATTTGTATCTTGTAAATATCGAGCTAAAGCCATAAACATTCCGACAACTGCCCTCGGAGAAATTTGATTTTCCGGTTCTAAACCCGAACCATTAATTAACCGAATTTCATCTATGGGAACTCCCGCCGCTTGTGATGCTAATTGTCTAACATTCGCAGCCCCGCCCACATTAGCTGCTAAAATTTCAGCCATGAGATTATTACTATAAATATTCATTTGTTTAATAATTTCAACTAAAGCTAAAGACTGATGACGAATAATTGGGGTTGAATTCACAGCCCCAGTTTGAGCAATAATATTTCCTGAAATCACAACTTGAGGTTTAGCGGTTCCCGGTGTCATCCGAGAATGCTGACCAATAATTTCTTCCTTCCAAGATTGGGAATTAAATGCCTCTTTTAATAATTGACCCACTTTCATCGGATCAACTTCATAATTCATATAAAAACGATCCGTAATAATTAAATTACCCGCAACCCCGCGAATTCCCATTTGATTTAAACTATTTCCCAAAGCGATCGCTTCTTCCCAAATAAAAAACGGATCACCATTCCCCGTAACTACTAAATCTCCCTGTACCACCCCCCCAACAATTGGCCCAGTCACCCCTAGAATCGTCTCAAACCGATGTTCAGGGGGCCAAACCTGGAGGGATGCCAAGGAAGTCGCTATCTTCGTTAGAGAAGCGGCTGGCAGGGGTGTAGTGCCGGAATTTTTCGCCAAAGGAACCCAACTTGACTGTACCCAAACCCCCTGGACATCCTGGGAAAGTCCCTTAGCCGATAACCGATTCAAATATTGCTGTACCACTGCTTCTGCAACGGGATCAGGCTGTTGGGGAAACACCACCTGAGATAACTCCGTTTCCAAGTTCTCCAATACAGAATTATTGAGTTCCGCCCGATCCATCCCCGCCATTTGCAACCAAACACTAACTAATCCCGAACTCAAAATATCAATCATATTCAAATGCTAAACACTATCAAACAAACCAGTATTACATGGAACAGGACTTACGCAGATGCGCCATGCGTAGCGTAGCTCTGTATAGAAAATTGTTAATATCTCCTAAATTGTCTAAATACCTCAGCTAAGAGCTTAAATTAAATAGGAGTGTAATTTTTTCACCCCAGGATCAACCTATGGCTGATACGATTTTTAACAAAATAATCCGTCGGGAGATTCCGGCTGATATTGTTTATGAGGATGATTTGTGTCTGGCTTTTCGGGACATTGCCCCCCAAGCCCCGGTTCACATCCTGGTTATTCCTAAAAAAACTATTCCGCAACTGGCTGATGCTACACCGGAAGACCATGCACTGATGGGACATCTACTGTTAAAGGTGAAACAGGTTGCTCAGGACGCGGGACTAGACGGTGGCTATCGAGTTGTGATTAATACTGGCGAAGATGGCGGACAAACTGTAGATCATCTTCATTTTCATATTCTTGGTGGTCGTCAACTGCAATGGCCTCCTGGTTAAACTCTTTGGGCGAGGCAATCTCGCCCCACCCCGATATAGCAGAAATCAAAATATAAGATTTCCTGATTACATAGATTGGGAAAAATTTTATTAAAACCTCTTTACAAAACGCAATCATCTGTGTCATATTAGTAATCAAGGTAGAAAAACAACTACCGACGAACCTCGACAAATACATAGCAATACATACCTAACATGACAACCACGATTCAGCAGCGCGAAAGCGCCTCCATCTGGGAACGGTTCTGTAACTGGGTGACATCCACCAACAACCGCATTTATATCGGTTGGTTCGGAGTCCTGATGATCCCCACCTTATTAACCGCCACCATCTGCTACATCGTCGCCTTCGTCGCGGCTCCCCCCGTAGACATCGATGGTATCCGTGAACCCGTAGCTGGTTCGCTGTTATACGGAAACAACATCATCTCCGGTGCAGTTGTTCCTTCCTCTAACGCCATCGGTTTACACTTCTACCCCATTTGGGAAGCAGCCAGCTTAGATGAGTGGCTGTACAACGGAGGCCCTTACCAGTTAGTGATTTTCCACTTCCTGATTGGGATTCTGTGCTACATGGGACGGGAATGGGAACTCTCCTACCGTTTAGGGATGCGTCCTTGGATCTGCGTCGCCTACTCTGCACCAGTTGCAGCAGCAGCCGCCGTGTTCCTGATCTACCCCATCGGTCAAGGTTCATTCTCTGATGGTATGCCTTTAGGTATCTCTGGAACCTTCAACTTCATGTTAGTGTTCCAAGCCGAACACAACATCTTAATGCACCCCTTCCATATGTTAGGAGTTGCTGGAGTTTTTGGTGGTAGTTTATTCTCCGCCATGCACGGTTCTTTAGTTACCTCTTCCTTAGTTCGTGAAACCACCGAAACCGAGTCACAAAACTACGGTTACAAATTCGGTCAAGAAGAAGAAACCTACAACATCGTTGCAGCCCACGGTTACTTTGGTCGTTTAATCTTCCAATATGCCAGCTTCAACAACAGCCGTAGCTTACACTTCCTGTTAGGCGCATGGCCTGTCATCGGAATTTGGTTCACCGCTTTAGGTGTGTCCACCATGGCATTCAACCTGAACGGTTTCAACTTCAACCAGTCAATCATCGACTCTACCGGTCGCGTGATCAATACCTGGGCTGATGTGTTAAACCGCGCTAACCTAGGTATGGAAGTAATGCACGAGCGCAACGCTCACAACTTCCCCTTAGACTTAGCTTCTGGTGAATCTGCTCCTGTGGCTTTGATTGCTCCTCAAATCAATGGTTAATTTTTAACCTAAATAATACAAAAGACGCTCTCCGAAAGGGGGGCGTTTTTTGGTGTTTATACACTATAATCCTATATTTCTCACTCGCAATCATTATTTATCAGAGTCTCCTATTCACTTCAATTCCGATGATTATTAATATGTCGAATTCTTGCCCCAGCCCATTGTAATTTTTCTCTTAGTGTTTGATAAAACGAATAATTTTCCCGCAGAATAATAAACTTTGCCTCACAATTTGCCATGGAAACATCCACCCGTTGACCCGGCCAAATAGAGGTTGCTAATACCCCATCCATCCAGAGTTTTGTATCATGTTCCGTGTCAGCCAATGGCCAAACACTAACAACAGAACCCGCAGGTAAAACAATCGGGCGACTGGATAAACTTAAAGGACAAATGGGGGTAACACTAATTGCCGCCATTCCGGGGTGTAAAATCGGCCCTCCGGCGGAGGTATTGTAACAGGTGGAACCACTGGGAGTTCCCACAATTAAACCGTCTCCTTGATATTGATCAACGACTTCTCCATCCACTTCCATCTCTAAAAATGATGTGGGCATTCGATAGGCGGAAGCGGGTTTGATACACATTTCATTTAAGGCTAAAAAGCGATCGCTCACGGGTTCTAAATTAGTTCGACTTCCTTCATAAACCATCGCTTGTAACATCACCCGACTTTGCAACGCATAGCGATCTTCAAAAAGTCGATCAATGACAAGTTCACTATTTTCAACATCTTCAAAAGATTCAGTTAAAAATCCTAAATGTCCCCCCACATTTGCCGCTAAAATGGGAATACCTTCCGGGGCTAAATGTCGGGCTGCGGCTAAAGCTGTGCCATCCCCACCCAAGACAATTGCTAAATCAATTGAAACATTACGAGAAGCGAGAAAAACCGGATAGGGGTTATCTTTGGCTCCACTGGGCCCCATTAAAACATGACATCCGCGCTTTTCTAAATGTTGAGCATATTGTTCCGCCCAGCGTTTGCTTAAAGGATCTCTAGCTTTATGGGCGATAATTACCTGTTTAATTTCCATGATACTATCCCATTATTTCTGACAGTCTTGTTATTATTATCCCTGATCTGTCGCCAAAATTAGATAAATTGATTACAATAGATTGATAGAGCTAAAATAAAGTTATGGTTCAACTACAACCTCTGCTATCTTCTGATATTATTTACCCAGAAAGTGACGGTAAACCAATGGCTGATAATACAAAACAATTCCGTTGGATTGTTATTATTAAACAGAATTTAGATCAACTTTATACCAATGATCCAAATGTATTTGTCGCCGGAGATTTATTTTGGTATCCCGTTGAAGGACGCAATACAATTGTGCAAGCACCGGATGTGATGATTGCTCTGGGTAGACCTAAAGGCGATCGCCCATCCTATAAACAATGGCAAGAAGATGGAGTTTCTCCCCAAGTTGTATTTGAAATTCTTTCTCCTTGTAATTCCCAAACAGATATGGAGAAAAAGCTATTATTTTATGATCGTTATGGAGTAGAAGAATATTACATCTATGACCCGGACAGGAATCAATTTAAAGGGTGGTTACGTCGGGAAATGGGTTTAGATGTGATTGAAGAAATTAACGGTTGGGTGAGTCCCCGTTTAGGTATTCGCTTTGATTTATCGGGGGAAGAATTGCAAATTTATCGTCCCGATGGTATCCCCTTTTTATCCTATCAGGAAGTTAGCGAACAATTAGCACAGGAACGCCAACGATCTGAACAAGAATATCAACGGGCTGAAAATGCTCAACAAAGATTAGCAGAAATGGAAACAGTATTGCAACAATACCGCGATCGCTTTGGTGATTTACCCTCTGAATAATTCCTGGGAGAAAACAAGGTTTTTTAATACAATAAACCCTGTTTATTTTATCTAACACTAGGCCAAGGAATAGTCGGGTTAGTGGCAATTTCCCTCGCGACTAAACTGGCTCCATAGCGGTTTAAATGGCTCGGATCAACAAAATATTGATATTGCCTTAATACTTTTTCGGATAAGTTGATAAAAATAAAGCTATATTCCTGAGATAACTGTTTCATTTGTCGATTAAATTCGACTTCATAAGACCAACGAACAGAATCTAAATAATCATCTGTGATCGGTAAATTGACAAAGACTAATTGAATGTTATTAGAACTCGTAAATGCCACAACTGAATCAAAGGCTCTGGCCTGTTCTCCTCCTAAATTAAATCCTCGATAATCGCCATCATAGGTTCCCGAAACATAGGGTTTTTGTTGATAATAGGTATTGGGATTAAACCGAATAGATAGGGGTAAAAATCCATTGGCTTCAATGGCATCTAAAGAAACAAGAGTAGCAGAAAAATTAAGTTTTGAAGCACGATAGAATAAATTCTGATAGTTAGATGGGTTATTCTTCGGTGAATTATCAGCTAAATTATAATCATTTTTTTTAATAAAATTAGAAGTTTTAAACTGAAATTTAGAGTTATCTTTATGTTTACAAGAGTTGGGTAATTGATAACATTTGGTTTGAAAATTTGGTTCAGCTTTAGCTAATTGGGGTCGAATGCCAGCAGCTATTTTTTGATGGGCTTGGGAAGCCATAATTGCCTCAAAGGTTCGATCAATTCGACCACTATTAAACGCTCGAACTCCATCGGCCCAAATTATCAATTTAGGCAATTGTTCTGGGGTTAAAACTTCTCTTAAAATATAATCGACCACTTGCGCGGTTGCACCATTTACCCCAAAGTTAAAAATCCTTAAATTTTGATATCCTTTTTTAGCTAAAACTTGCTGCATTTGTGCGGGGTCAACTCCTTGTAAAGCGCGAGAACTTCCCACAATTAAAATATCAGGTTTGCCCACGGTACTCAAATAAGATAAATATAATTTTAATTGTTGATCTAAGGGTTCACTATCAAAACTAGGAAACTGGGAAACCGAACCCGAACGCGCGGCTTGCTGTTGAGAATAGGTTAAATTTCTCATATATTCAACCACTTTCTTTTCAGCAAAAGTGCGTCTAGGACTATTAATAGGAACCGCTTGCATCCACGCCACTGCCTGTAACCATAGGCGGGCAACTTCATCCCAATCGGATTGAGATTGAGCAGTTTGGGCTAAATTAGAGGCTTGTAGGGCAAATTTAACCGATTCATCAAAGGGATTTTCTTCGATACAAGTTTGAGATTTAGCAGGATTTTGAGAGATTAAATTTTCTGGTTTTCCTGATATTTTATTCTGATTCAACTGCTTAGTATTAGGGGTGACAGAAGCGGCGATCGCAGTTTGGGAACCAACAGAAGGTTGAGACGATTCTTTTGATGAACACCCAATCGTTAATATTATCAGAGGAACTATCGCCATTACCCCACTATTTATACGGGTTGATCTCATGAATAGGCTTAATATAGACAATAGACTCATAGCAATTGTTAGCTGGAATTAGATGATTTCGGTTAATCGGGATTTCTCTTGTCCGATTATAAATCAAAATGTTCCTGTTAAGGAATGAAAAAGTAATAACTTGATCAATTATTATTAGTTTTGATACTAAATGGAACTATTGAGCCGTACCTTAACTCACTAATTAATTTATTTCCGGTGAAGGGGATGACATCGGGGGGGAGGAAATCAAGGTTAATGGGGAAGTTACTGGATGTTCTGGGGTAGTTCATAGTCAAGCGAATGGGTTTTGATGTCAACCTGCTTTACAAATTGTAATCAAAACCCTAGCTTTGGTCTACTATGAGTTCTCTTAGATAATAAAAGCTATCATTGCGCCAATCATCTGCTCTGTTTCGTCCTAAATACCCGGCTAGAGGGGAAGATAGTTCGATCAGAATTTCATGGAGTTGCTTTGGTGATAAGGGTTGAGGGGGATTAGAACAATAAAGTCCATGAATTCCTGAAACTGTTGCTTCTGTCATTTGAGCGTTATTTAGATAGTTTTTAACCACTTGAATAATATGCGATCGCAATTTTAAGTCTTTAATTACAGTTTCAATATATTCATCTATTTTATCATCCATTTGACCCCATTCCTCTTGATCCTCTTTCTTTTTTTTAAAATACTTTTTGAGTTCAATTAAGTCAACTGAACCGGGATATTGAGCTTGGAGTTTAACGAGCTTTTCTAATGTTTCAGGATTAATAATTGTCATCTTATGTACTTTTGCTGCCTCGTTCATTTGTTGAGTAGGTTCACTAGGGCCTATAATTAATTTAATGGCGTCTTTGAACAGTTTTTCATCCTTTAAACGCAGTGTTCCTAAATTCAAGAGTTGAACGACTGTAGGATTAGGGATTTTTCTCCCAGCTTTACATTCTCCTACTAAGGGATAGGGTTGTGAACAAAATAAGTCTAATCCACCTGCACCTCCTTTATGAGCATAGTCTATAGTAAAACCTAAAAATTCTAAGCTTTGTTTAACAATATTCTCAAAATCGGTTCCCGCTTGATAGTTAGTTTTTCCTTCATCTTGTTCTTTACTCCGGTTTCCTAATGTTGTAATTGTGTTAATCCAATTTAAGTCTACCTGGTTTGAATTTAAACTAGATGCAGTTTTCCAACCCAAGAAATAATGAATATTTGCTTTTAATTGTTGTAAACCAATTTGTTCTTTTTGGGATAGATTATCATTGGGGTATTGGGCGATCGCATTTTCTAATTCTTCTAATTCAGGATGTTCAGGCGGTTGACGATTTAGTATTTTTCGATATTGTCTTTCAAAGTTATTATCGTCTAAAATTGCCTGACTTTCATCAACCATTATGGAATGGGGAAGGGAAATAAACCGACTATTAGAAACTGGATCAATTTCTAGGGGTTGGGGAAGTCGATAAACGCGAAAATAAGCCAGAAAAATATGACCCCGTTGTTCTAGGGTTTTGTGTAAGGCTGCTGCTGTCCAAACGGTTAATTTTGATAAGGTTTCAAACTCCTCTGGTTGATCCAATGTTTGGCAAAGTTCACATTTTGCCCAAACTTTAATTTTAACTTTATCCTGATTGAGTTCTGCAATACTCTGTTTAGCAATTGGAATAAAACCCGGACGATAATATTGTTCTAAGGGTAAGGAATTAAATTCTATATTTGTTGGATATAGGGCAAATTGTTCCCCTAGGCGCATAAATCGCCGAGGCATTAACAATATATTTCGACCTTGGTTTAAGGCTTCAATATCAGGTGCAGGTAGACACAAAGCTGTTGAAATTGTAGTCATCTGAATCAAAGAATTTATAGGATTAAGTCACTATCTGAACTAGAGGTAGATTGAGGAATAATAATGGGGATATCTTCATCAATTAGACCATCGGGTGCTTGGCCGGAAGGGTCACTCAGAATTTCACAAATGATCGGATTTTTAAGGACTAATTCTGATTTTTCGATAAAGTCAAAAATTTGTTCTGGTTTTACCCCATAACTTTCTTGATTTTTGTAAACTGCGTATATGGCTAATAAAGGTTTAATATCTTCTTTTGGTAAGCGAACCCATTCCCCACCTTTTTCGTCTTGCAGTTCTTTAAGATATTTTTGCGCTGATCTGGCATTAGAACCAATTTTTTTAGACCGAACTAAACACCCTCGCGTTAAATCAAATTTTTTGTAATCTCCCAGTTGTTTAAGAATAGCTTGGACTATAGCTCCTCCTGATTGTTGAATCACAGCTAATCCAATTTTAACAGGTTGACCGTTTTCTATTCCATTGATTTTGAAATGAAGATAACAGGCGTTTTGTTTAAATCTTTGAATACTTTCAACTTTGACATTTTCAATCGTTTTTCCGATGATCTGTTCAAAGCTAAAAGCAAGGGTTTCAGCCAGTTTATCACTGTCTTCTAAAAGGTCAGTAATTTTCTGTTCAATTTCTGCGAGTTCATTTTCAAAAGCAGGTTTAACTAGGTTAGCTGGAGAATCAATTTTGTCTTTTTTCCAATGGGAAGCACACCAACTTAAAACATCTCTAGTCATTGGTCTTTGCTTCCCTAATTCTATGAGTTGAGCTTCCGTAAATGGATATAAAGGATGAGGAGGAACAACTTGATGCTGGGCGTAAAATTCCTTTAACCATTGAGATACTAATGCGATGATATCATCTGGCTTTAAATAGTTTAAATAAATCGGTTTTCCCAATTGAGGATAATTGGCAATTCTATGGATAACTGCTTCTGCTTGTTGCAAAGATTTAACATCCTGTAACCAAGTAGGTTCATACATTGCCAGAACAAATAAACCCCGCTTAATGTTATTGAATAAATCTTTAGCGAAACTAGCAATGATTTGGGGTAAGGAAAAACCCGTTAACTCATCAAACAAAGGTGCATCAAGTTCATCAAAACAGATAACTGGTATTTTATATTCACTAACTAAATTCAGAATTTGGCAAGTTGTCTTAAAAGATTCTACTTCTTTTTCTCCAGTTTTGAAGTTTGGTAATCCCATATCTTGAGCTTGTCTTTCTGCTAACTCCATTCCCGATAACCAATAAGTTGCATACATGGCGTGGGGACGAGAAAGTGTCCATAAAATAGCTCTGACTATATATGGATTTTCAATGATTTGATTTTGTTTGGGAAAAATTAAGTCTGTAAAATGATCAACAGCCTTAGTTGAATATTTATTTAACCACTCAGGAAATCTTTGAATATATTGTTCTGCGGTATAGTTCCATCCTTTAGCTTCATTAATTAAATGAGCAGCTATTTCTTGCCATTGCATGATTCCTTCATATTGACCATAGGCTCTTAAACTTGAAGTTAGGTTCTCCAGAAATTTACTTTTGATTTTAGATAGTTTTTCGCCATAGTCTCCCATATAGATAAACAAAACTTGATCGGTTGGTTTAAAATGATGGCGAATGCGACTAATCACTTGAGTTTTGCCTAATCCTCGTTCACCAACAACTGTAATCCCTACAGTTTGCATAGAGTTTTGATTGATTTTATTAATAACATCAAAAACTGTATCAGAAACATGAGCATTAATCGAGGGTGCATCGGGTAAACTTTTATTCCAAACTTGAGAATTTCTAACTACTGTATGTCCAGCAAACGGGTTATATTGCTGAATCAGATCGTCAATCTTACTAAACTCAGAAGCAGTCATAATTTAACCAAAAATAAGGGGTGAATAATGAACAAATTAGAAATTTTATAACCGTTTAGCATAACAACGTAAGCCAACCAGTTCTGTGCTAATAGAATCTTCAATTTTATCTGACGCGCTATCTTCTACACTACCTCCAATCAATTGAAAAATATCGTTAGCTTGCATTTCTAACATCCATTCACTGAACTGTGAACGACTAACCTGATCACCGATAGTCCGACGAATGCGATAAATCGGGACTAAGTTATCATAGTTATAATCTTTATTTAATTGATCATACACTTGAAGGGCGATCGCTTTAAACTCCTCATAAGAAGCGATGGTAACTTGTTTAACAGATGTTAGAGGAATTCCTCCTTGATGCAGTTCTCGAATTAACGCAATTAACCCATTGGCTAACCGAGCCGCCACAACCGTTGCATCAAAAACAAAGTCAGGATTTATTAACGAATCAATTAATATTTGTTTTCCGGTATCGGTGAGTGATACCATAGGCGTTTGATTTTGCTTATAAATTTTGATGACATCCGCCGCTTGCAGTTCGTCGTAAAGACTTTGAGAAACACCAACATTTTTCCCCTTGCGTTTTTGCTTAACTTTACTCGTCAATTCACTTTTTTTAACCGTTCCCTCAGTACAACTCATTGCCCATAATGTCAAGAGTAAACGAGTTTTTTCAACGGTTTCAGTCGCAGAAGAAATAGAACTAGAAGCATCTATAGAAGGTGTGGATGACATATTATTGATGACAGGATTGAATAAACCGATCAAATTTTACATCAAATGGGGATTAATTAAAAGTAAAAATGTTCATTTTAATGAGTACAAATCCGTATATTCTCGTAGAGTTTGTAAAATCTTGATACCAAGGTTGATGGATTTCCAGGCTTTTGACCTTGACGGGACATTTTTCTTAACTTAATTCTGTGGATTGATCAATATCTGTCCAACATCGACTAAGCTGTTATTAAATTAGACCATCCGATTTATCGGTTTCCTCATGTCCGTTTCTTCCTCTCCAAATCCCAAATACACAGAACTACTTAATCGCCTCACGGAGATTAACGATATTAAATCGGCAATTTCCCTGTTGTATTGGGATCAAGCCACCTATATGCCGCCTGGGGGTGCTCAGGCCAGAGGCCGACAAATGGCCACATTACGCCGCCTCGCCCATGAAAAATTCACCGATCCGGTTTTGGGAGAACTCTTAGAAGACTTACGGACGGAGGAAGCTAACCGTCTCTATCCCTCCCTAGAAGCCAGTTTAATTCGTGTCACCTGTCGAGATTATCAGCGAGCGGTACGGGTTCCTTCAAAGCTGATGGCACAGATATCCCAGCATCAATCTGCCTGCTATGATGCCTGGGCTAAAGCACGGGAAGCCCAAAATTTTGCTATTGTTCAACCTTATTTAAAAACCACTTTAGAATTGAGTCAGGAATATGCCTTGTGTTTTCCAGGGTATGAACACATAGCCGATCCCTTAATTGATCAACAGGATCAGGGGATGACGGTGGCAAAGGTGCGATCGCTATTTGAACCTCTGCGTGAACAATTAGTTGCGATCGTAGAAGATATTAGTAGTTGTGTTCCGTTAAACAACTCTTGTTTACATCAAGATTTCTCTCCTAAAGAGCAGATTAAGTTTAGTCTTGGGGTAATTCGATCTTTGGGGTACGACTTAAATCGAGGACGTCAAGACAAAACCTTGCATCCGTTTATGACGAAATTCTCGATTGATGATGTTAGAATTACTACCCGTGTTTATGAACACCATCTGGAACAAGCCTTATTTAGTACCATTCATGAGGCGGGTCATGCCCTCTATGAACAGGGAATTGCACTGGAGTTAGAAGGTACTCCCTTAGCGGGGGGTGCTTCCTCTGGTTTGCACGAAAGTCAAGCTCGTTTATGGGAAAATGTCATCGGTCGCAGTCGCGGGTTTTGGGAATGGTTTTATCCCCGGTTACAGGGGGTGTTTATGCGGCAGTTAGGACAAGTTACAACTAATCAGTTTTATCAAGCAATTAATAAAGTTACTCCTTCTTTAATTCGTACCGATGCCGATGAAGTTACCTATAATTTACATATTATGATTCGGTTTGATTTAGAGTTAGCAATGTTGGAGGGAAAATTAACTATTTCTGATTTACCTGAAGCTTGGAATGAACGGTATAGAAATGATTTAGGTGTTATTGCTACAACCGATTTGGAGGGCGTATTACAGGATGTGCATTGGTATATTGGACTAATTGGGGGAATGTTTCAAAGTTATACGTTAGGGAATTTAATGGCGGCTCAAATTTATCATACTATCATTAGTTTTGATCCTGAAATTCCCTTTGAAATTGAACGGGGAAGTGTGAAGCGGCTATTAGAATGGTTGCAACAAAATATTTATCAACATGGTCGAAAATTTACCACATCAGAATTAATGGAACAGGTGACAGGTTCTCCCCTGAAAATTGATCCATTTATTAATTATCTGCATAATAAATATGAATATCTCTACAATTGTAAATTTTAATTATAAAAGATGTCGATATAAATGTAAGGGGAGTTCTGTCCGTTTTTTAAAATCCAGAAAAGATTTATAACTCCCACGCTTTTTACGTTCTAAAACAACGATTTTAGCCGCATTGATATGGAGTCCTAAACTAACTAATTCATCTATGGATAAGACATTTAACCGTCGCCAGGAATGATGAATCTCTTTGTTCATATCAAAACCAAATGAAACCAAAGGCTCAATCCGGTTTAAAGTGGCTTCAGGAATTCCAATTAATTCAGAAAGTTCTTCTAAACTGGTAAAGTTATAGCCCTCTCGTTTCATTTCTTCAATTTCATTGGCATACACAATCGGTAAATCTAAGCCGTGAACTAATTCATGTTTGGAACAATTATTAATATCAATTTTATCTCGATGTTTAGCAATTAATTTAATCAGGTTGGATTCATTGGATTTGGTTAAAGAATTAGGATAGGTTTTAGCTAGAAATTCTTTTTTTAGGGCGATCGCCGTGGCAATTTGAGCAATCCAAATGATTCCACTTAACGAACTATTTGATAAGATAAAAGCCGTCGCTACAAACCCTAAACCGATGTAAACCCAGGATTGAGTTTTAGTTTTACTTCCCGCATAGACAATGGCTAATCCTCCTAATACGGGAAATAAAGACCAGTATAACCACTGCGGGGTTTTCTGAAACCATTGGGATAGATTAGACACTTTGAATGTCACTCCTATTAATATTTACAATTCATTTAATAATTTGCGACGTTTTTCTTCATATTCTTCGGCAGTAATCGCATCTTGATCATAGAGTTTTTTCAGTTGAGAAATGGCGATCGTAACATCCTCTCGAGAATGACTCCCCCTTAAAACTGCGGTATTTAAACCCGGATTAAATCTAGCATCAAAGGTTTGATCAGACATTAATAATAAACTCATAAAATCAAAGAAGGCGAGAATAGCAGGAATAAAAGTCCAGGAAAATAAAAAATAGAGAATTCCGCCAAAATTTTCCCCTAAATAAAACTTATGAATTCCAACTGCACCTAAAAAGAAAGCGAGTAAAGCGGCTAAAAATTTATTTTTCATGAGGTATTCTCCTGAATTTAAAATATTCAAAAGACTAATCAAAGTCAAATCAGTAGGAATTAGAGATCGATTTTACGAGTTGGGCTTTTGGAAAGCCTAGCTATCATAAAGTATAACAAAACTATAGAAGTTTGTACTTCTATGAGTGTTAAATATCCTTTCACAAAAATATTAGAATCCCAAGTCGAATTGAAATAGAAAATTAGAAGACCCAGCACACCGTAGGACAGGAAACGGAATCGACTCCACAATGGCTTGGGTTGATTAGTCTTAGAAAGAGTCATATTGAATTACACATCCTTATGAGTCAAATATAAAAAATCTATAAGATTTTCAAATCCTCTATATTACTTTAACACATCTATATTAAAGGATTCCGCAATCATTGAGTCTTGGCATTTCTAGCCGTTGTTGTGAAAACTCGTATCCTGTGCTACACCATCTCTAAAAATATTTGCTATCTTCATAACAACACATATCTTCCTAGAGGGTAGTGGACAATTTGTCAAATACTTGTTACACTTGTTAATAATACTGGAGAACCCGTAAGGAGTCACCCATGAACCAACCCGCAGAATTATCTCTTGAGCAACAATTCAGCCTCACCTCCTTCAAGATGCAAGTCGGTCAAATGAGTCCAGAACAGGCTCAGGATTTTTTGATTAATCTCTATGAACACATGATGGTCAGAGAAAATATGTATCAACATTTTCTCAAACACCATTGGGGACTCGAACCCAATTTTGCCCAGGAGTAGACCTTGAAACTATTGCAGTCGGCGACCTCTATCTTTAACTTGTTTCCATCCCTCGGAAACAAGTTAAGATAATCGGGCATCAAACTGCTGAGGTTAACTCACTTGGGGTTAAATTGATATTCAAGATCAACCCTGAACTCCTATTTATTTTATGATTTACGTTCTAGGGTCGCTTCCACCACACTGATTAAATTTAGGGAATGGCCCGCCATGATTCCACTACAATAATAGTAGTGATTAGAGTCAACTTTTCTCAGGGTTTCAAAACCATTCCGACGTTGACGTTCATCTCCTAAAACTCGATAACGTTGGACAATTGATTCGGGGCTAATTAAACCTTCGCCTTCAATTTTTCCGAGTTGACTATGTTGTAAAACAAAGGTATATTCTCTTTCATTACCATCTAATCTTCCCCGATACTGTAAAATAATATCTTCGCGATCGCTATTGGGGAAAACTAATTTTGTCACCATACTGAACCAGTCGCTTTGATGCCAAGCAACCACTGTTTTTCCGCGAAGGGCAATTGGTATTTCGCCTCGGTCGATCCAATTTCCTTCTAATAACCATTGACCAGATTCCATCAAAAATGTGTGAGCCACAGTGCCACCTTTATTTGCACCAAGATTGAAAAAATTTTGTCGATTTAAGTTATAACATAAGTCTGGGAGATTGAAAACTCAGTGGCTTTAGCCCTGAGATGAAAAGCGACCCAGGGGAATTTATTCCCCGTGAATATTCTCATGATTTATGTTAACATAGTATTAGGTCGAAAACAGGAGATTTTTATGATAGTTCTGGAATACAAGTGTAAAGGCAAACCCAATCAATATAAAGCGATTGATGAAGCAATTCGCACCACCCAATTCATTCGCAATAAAGCAATTAGATATTGGATGGATAATTCAAGAGAATTAAAGATTGATAGATTTGCCTTAAATAAATATTCTACAACTCTCAGAAAGCAATTCCCCTTTGTTGCTGACCTAAATTCAATGGCAGTCCAATCCGCCGCCGAGCGAGGATGGTCTGCCATTAGTCGTTTTTACGACAATTGTAAGAAAAACATTTCCGGCAAAAAAGGATATCCCAAATTCCAAAAAGATTGCCGTTCCGTTGAATATAAAACATCGGGATGGAAACTACACCCAACCAAAAGACAAATTACCTTAACCGATAAAAACGGCCCCCCCCTAGCCCCCCCGTGCACGGGGGGGTTTGGGGGGGGTAAACTCAAATTATTGGGTAAATGGGATATCCACACCTACAATGTTAAAGACATTAAGCGGGTACGTTTAATCCGTCGTGCCGATGGATATTACGCACAATTTTGTCTGAATATTAATGTCACCGATATTCAACCTAAAACTAGAAAAGAAATTGGTCTTGATGTTGGTATTGAGTCGTTTTACACAGACTCCAATGGATATCAAGAAGTTAATCCTAAGTTTTTGAGAAAAGCTGAACAATCAATTAAGCAATCTCAGAAACAAATCTATAAGAAAGTTAAAGGTTCATCGGGGAGACGGAAAGCTAGGAAAGTTTACAGTAAAAAACACTTAAAAGTAAGTAGACAACGGAATGAACACGCAAAGAGAATTGCGCGTAACGTATGCAAGTCTAACGACTTAGTGGTCTATGAAGATTTAATTGTTAAAAATCTAGTTAAAAACCATTGTTTAGCTAAATCAATTAGTGATGTTAGCTGGTATTTATTGAGAAAATGGATAGAATATTTTGCGGCTAAATTTGATAAGTTAACAATTCCGGTTGCACCCCATTACACTTCACAAAAATGTTCTAATTGTGGGGTAATAGTGAAAAAATCTCTATCAACTCGCACCCATGTTTGTAATTGTGGATGTGAGTTGCATAGAGATACAAATGCTGCAATTAATATTCTCAATCTTGGTAAACAAGCTAGGGGAGGGCATCCCCAAAGTAACGCTAATGGACTGGAAACCTCTACTCCTCTTGATGAAAGTCTGGTCGAGCAAGTGTCCAGGTTGAAGTTAGAATCTCAGTGTCTTCAGACCTGAGAGTGTCAATGATTGGGATCGTATCACATTAGGAGTAAAGACCGGGTGAATTTCTCCCAATAAAACCTCTGAAACCGCGCCCGTTACCGAAGGTAAATTCCCAGGAATTTCTAATAGTCGCCAATAGGCTAAAACCGCAAAAGCGATCGCTTCTTTAAAATCAGCATTTAAGCCTAGTTCAGAAGTGGAAAAAACTGGAATTGGGGCGAATAAAGTTTGTAAACGCTGTTGTAAATAGTGGTTATGGCTACCTCCCCCACATAATAAAATCTGATCGGGTAATTCCGGTAAAAATTGACAATAACTGTGATGAATTGAAACGACGGTTAATTCCGTTAAGGTAGCTAAAATATCCGCCGGACTTAAATTATAGGGTTCAGCTTCCCTTAAACAACGTTGCCAATAGTCCACCCCAAATAATTCCCGTCCCGTCGATTTCGGGGGCGGTTGTTGAAAAAAATCCTGCTCTAACCATTGTTCGACTAGGGCTATACAGGGGGTTCCCGTTGCGGCCCAGGCCCCATCCCGGTCATAAGTTTGAGCGCCCTCAGAAAAATACTCTACGGCCAAATCTATTAAGGCATTTCCCGGCCCGGTGTCCCAGCCTAAAATCTGGTTATCGGTTTTCGGGACATAGGTGACATTGCCAATACCCCCCAAATTTTGAATGCAGCGATCATAGTTGGGATGGCGGAGGAAATAGGTATCGAGAATTGGAACTAGGGGGGCGCCGTGACCTCCGGCGGCGATATCTGCGACCCGAAAATTACTGACGGTGGTTAAACCCGTTAACTGGGCGATTAGCTCTCCCCGTCCGAGTTGCAGACTGTAACCCAGTTGATGATTTTGGGGGGGACGATGAAATACAGTTTGACCGTGGGAGCCAATCAGTTCCGCAGGTTCAGAGGACTGTTGTAAACTTAAGGCAGCATCGGCAAAAACCGTGGCGATCGCATCATCTAATTCAGCCAGTTCGGGCATGGATAGAGACTTTCCAGCACATACGTCCAAAATTTGCGATCGCAAGTCCACCGGATAGGGGAGGGTTGTCCCCGCCAGCAATTCTAAATGCCAATCCCCTGGGGAACCCGAAATCTCCACCAGGGCCCCGTCAATCCCATCCACTGAAGTTCCACTAATCAAACCAATCACACGCATGGGATTAACTATGGTATTTAATCAATCGCGACCACAATCACCGTAATATTATCCTTGCCCTCCCGATCTTTAGCCGCTTTAATTAAAGCCGTAGCTGCGGTATCGCAAGCTCGAATTGATTTCAGGTTGGAAGCAATCACCCCGTCCGAGAGTTCTTCGGTCAAGCCATCACTACATAACAATAGGCGATCTCCCGACTGGACATCCATCTGATCAATCTCAATTTCCGAGAGATCTTCGCGTCCCAAACACTGGGATAAAACATGACGCCAAGGATGGGTGCGAGCCTCATCTTGCTTGAGACGGGAGGACTTAACCGCTTGAGCTACCCAAGTCTGATCTTCTGTAATTTGTTCTAATTGATGTCCCCGTAAACGATATAAACGGGAATCCCCCACATTCGCAAACCAAGGACTATCGGGATCTCGGAATAAAGCCACAACCGCCGTTGTTCCCATGTCTGAGCGTTCAGGATGTTGTTGCTGATCCTCTAAAAGTGCTTTATTGGCGGCGACAAAGGCATTTTTGAGGATAGTTTGGGATGCTTCAGAACTATCCCAATGCTCAAGAATATGTTCTTTAATGGTTTTAGTAGCAATCAGACTGGCTTCCTGGCCGCCTGCGTGTCCACCCATGCCATCGGCGACAATAAAAAAACGGCCATCAGGATCAATATAGTAAGCATCTTGGTTGACGTTACGAACATTGCCCGTATCCGTCATTCCAGCAAAATAACGTTTCATAAACAAGTTAAAGATTGACCTCTAGCTCCCAAGCGGATTGGGTTATCAAATTTTCTTATATCCACCCCTGGGGATCACTGCAAAGCTTTACAAGACAGATGACGAGTACAGGAGACATTTACATCATCCGATCCAAGCGATCAATCCGGCGTAACAGCCTTAAGAAAGCAATCCCCAGAGCAACAGCTAAGAATACTACAAACAGAGCTAATCCCACTTTATCACTAATGAATAACAGTGTCGCCGATAGAGTCAAGGCAGCGATCAAGACGGTGTAATTCGTCCCCATTTGCACGTTACTCATCCGTCTTAATGCCCGGTCGGTTTCCGCTAGACGAACCCGCATTCGCAGATCTCCTTGTTCAAGTTTTTCCAGGGTATCTTCAATGCGTCCTGGTAAACCGAAGGCCGAGGAACCGACTTGAACCGCTTGGCGACTGAATTCATTAAAAATACTATTGGCAGTATTGGGAAGATTTCCATTAGACATAAGCTGCATGGCAAAAGGCTGTGCCACCTCCATAAAGTTAAATTCGGGGTCGAGTCCTTTTCCGACTCCTTCTAAAGTGGAAAATGCCCGCATCACAAAGGTAAAGGTTGCGGGAAAACGAAACGGTTGGTCATAAGCAATTTCGTACAAATCATCACTAATGGAGGCAATGGATTGATTTTCAAAGGGTTGATCCATAAAGTTGTCCAGCATATACTGAACCGACCGACGCACTGGCCCCATATCTCCGGTGGGGGCGATCGCTCCCATGGCAATTAAGGATTTAACCACCCGATCACCATCTTTTTGAGTAATTCCAAATAGGGTTTCCATGAGTTTTTCCCGCAGATTGGAGGTAATTTGTCCCATCATGCCAAAATCATAGAAAATCAATTCTCCCCCAGGACTCACCGCAATATTACCTGGGTGGGGATCGGCATGGAAAAAGCCATGGTTAAGGAGTTGTTCTAAATAGGCTTTTGCCCCCATTTCTGCGAGTTCTTTGCGATCGAGTCCCGATGCTTCTAAGGCTTCATAATTACTAATTTTAATCCCCGGAAGATACTCTAAAGTCAGAACTCGGGGGGAGGTATATTGCCAAGAAACCCTCGGCACTTTCACCCAATTAAAACTGCGGAAATTACGCCTAAATGTATCGGCATTTCGACCTTCATTCAGGTAGTCTATTTCTAACCATAAAATCCGACAACATTCGTCATAAATTCCCACCCAATCTCGACCTTTTCCCCACCGAGGATGATTTTGGAAATAACGAGCAATGCCTCGCAAAATCGCTAAATCAATTTCAAATAATTTTTTTAGTCCGGGGCGCTGAACCTTAACCACCACGTCTGCACCCGAATGGAGTTGGGCTCTATGAACTTGGCCCAAACTGGCGGCAGCTAAGGGAATTGGGTCAAAATTCTGGAATAAATTTTGAACGGTTTTACCCAGATCTTCTTGAATAATTTCTTCACTTTGTTCATAGCTAAAAGCTGGAACTTTATCTTGGAGTTTGGAAAGTTCTTCTACATATTCAACGGGGAATAAATCAGCCCGGGTGGAAAACAATTGTCCGACTTTAATAAAAGTTGGCCCTAAATCTAAAAATGTTTCCCTTACCCAAATTGCTTGCGCTCGACGACGAGCATTTTTTTTATCTTCGGTAAAACCGCCCCAGTAACTCCATTTTTTACCATCGACCCACAACCAAGTTAACCACGTCAGAACAAACGTCCAAATGTCAATAAAACGTCGTTGACGGGAATAATTTTTGCGGTTCCAACGGTAGGCTTTTCCGCCATAATTTTTGCCGGGAGGAGTGACTAAAGGCGGATTTATTCGTTGTTCTGAACCAGAACCCCGAACTGAATGATCAACAGGAACTGACACAACCGTTTCCACAATGAAGTTAACCCAATAAGCGCGTATTTTGACTACAAAAGAGTTTAAACGGTACGATTACGGTACTGTTGCAGTTCGGAGCGTAATTCCGCAACTTCGGCCCGCAGTTCGTCAATAGTGGCCTGTAAGTCTACGGGTTCACTGTTAGATGCGGGAAAGTTACTATCGCCAACAACGGTTGCCACTTCTTGGGTGGCGCGTTCCATCACCTGTTGGGTAAATGAGCGTAGATGCTCTTTCTGTTCGGCCTCAAATTTTCCGAGTTCACTCAAAGCGTTGGTCAGACTATTTCCCAGTTGTTCGTATAGTCCTTCAGCTAAGGCACGGCCTACAAAAAACGAATTCACGGCGGGTTTACTCATAAAACTTAAGTTTTGCTAACTTCGGTAACAAATTATAACCTGCCTTCCTCATCTTAAGGGTTTTATTTGGGTAAAAACACCTCTGTAGAGAGGTTGTATACAATGTCTCTACTAAATTAGACTTTTCATGCAACGTCTCTACTACATTAGTCGGGATTAATTCCTAATGCTCGGAGTCTTTCTGCTAAACGTTCAGCCCGTTGGTGTTCGGTTTCAGCCCGTTGACGTTCGGTTTCAGCCCGTTGGTGTTCGGTTTCAGCCCGTTGACGTTCGGTTTCAGCTAAGATTTGAGATTGAAGTGCGGCTTCTTGTGGGGTGGCAATTAATTCCCCGGCTGCACTAAAATAACGCAATTGATTGTGATAAATTCCCAAATATAATCCTAATACATGACTCCATAATAACCCCGATTCATTCAGTAAAATGGGTTCATACTCCTCACCACTTAAGCGAAATCCAGCTAACTCTAAATCTTCGGGAGAAAACCAGAAATATTCCGGGGTTCTAAACCGATTTTGATACAGATTTTTCTTTTCTCCTCGATCAATTTTTGCTGTAGAATCCGAGAGTAATTCTATAATTATATCGGGATATTTACCATCTTCTTGCCAGACAACCCAAGAGCGACGAGGACGTTTTGCCGTATTTTTAGCAACAAAAAAGTCTGGGCCTCTAAACTCTCGATTTTTGAGTTGTTGTTGACTATAATAAATAGTTAAATTGGCTCCAATAAAATAATCCTCTCGATCTCGCCAGAGCCAATCTAAACAAGAAGCTAACAAGGCTAATTGTAAATAATGTAAAGAACTTTCCATTTCCGGTTCATCACTTTCTAATTGACTCGTATCCGGCATTAAATCTGCGATTTGTTGGGCCGTGAGTGCCATTGTATTTACCTCCGTTGTTAATAATTTTAACAGACAATCAGAACATTTATTTCATTTTTTATTCTCCATTTTTTGTGTTTTTCTTTTCATCGCATTTTTCTCCAAACATTCAATAATTTTATCGGAAATATCAATACCCGTAACGGTTTCAATTCCCTCCAGTCCAGGGGATGAATTCACCTCTAAAACCAATGGCCCTTGATGGGAACGAATCAAATCAACTCCTGCTAATTTTAATCCCATCACTTTTGCGGATTTAATCGCCATATTTCGTTCTTCTGCGGTTAATTTAACATTTTCTGCTTTCCCACCTCGATGTAAATTAGCTCGAAATTCTCCAGGGTTACTGATGCGTTTCATTGTCGCCACAACTTTATCACCAATCACTAAACAGCGTAAATCTTCCCCATCCGCTTCAGGAATAAATTCCTGAACTAAAACATCAATATTTAACCCTTGAAACGCTTCAATAATCGATTTAGCCGATTGATAAGTGTCAGCTAAAATTACCCCCATCCCTTGAGTTCCTTCCAATAATTTAATAATTAAAGGCGCACCCCCCACCTGTTGAATTAAACTATCAATATCCTTAATAGAAGTAGTAAATCCGGTTTTAGGTAAATGAATCCCTTCTTTAGCTAAACTTTGTAACGCATTTAATTTATCACGGGAACGAGCAATAGCTTGGGATTCATTCAAAGTCAATATTCCCATTAGTTCAAATTGACGGACAATCACCGTTCCATAAAAGGTTTTTGACGCGCCAATTCTGGGAATAATTGCATCAAATTCTTTTAAATATCTGCCTTCATAAATCACAGTGGGACTCTGGGAACTCAGTGAAATATGACATCTTAAATAATCAATAATTTCTATCTCATGCCCCCGTTGTTCCCCTGCTTGCCTGATTCTTCTAGTAGAATATAGGGAACCATCCTGGGATAAGATTGCAATTTTCATAAATAAACTTTGTTGTTGGGCTTTAGCCCCTCCTAAGAGCGCTAAAGCGCAACAACGAGGGCTTAGGTTTTTGGGTTTTTGGGACGATTAGGAGAACGATAGAAGGGACGTTTAACCACCGTTGCTGGGTAGGTTTTGCCCCGAATTTCAATATCTAAAGATTGACCAATTTTGGATAATGCTGTGGGAACATAGGCCATAGAAATGGCTTTTCCTAACGTTGGTGATAGGGTTCCACTGGTAATTTCTCCCACGGTTTGACCATTAAATAAAACCGGATATCCGTGACGAGCAATATGTCGTCCTTGCATTTCTAAACCCACTAATTTTTGAGTTACTCCGGCAGCTTTTTGCTGTTCTAAAGCTTGACGACCAATAAATTTTCCTTTAGTTTCCCAATGAATAATCCAATTTAAACCCGCTTCTAAGGGAGTAGTAGTTAAACTAATATCTTGTCCATATAAAGCCATTGCCGCTTCTAAACGCAGGGTATCTCTAGCACCTAAACCACAGGGAATTACCCCCGCAGTGGCTAAACTTTTCCATAATTCCACACCAACAGAAGGAGCAACCATGACTTCAAAACCATCTTCTCCGGTGTATCCGGTGCGGGCAATGAAGGCTGGTTTTCCGAGTACGGTGGTGGTAATATGACCAAAAAATTTAACTTCAGAAAGACTATCCCCGACAAAAGGCTGTAATGTGGCTTCAGCCTGGGGCCCTTGAACCGCTAATAGGACTTTATCTCGCGATAAGTCTTCTAATACTATCGCCTGATCTTCAATATGGGCAATAATCCAAGCTTTATCACGGGATTTTGTCGCCGCATTCACAATCATCACCCCTTGCGGCAGATTCGTTACCGGGTCAATCCCCTGATCATAAAAAATAATATCGTCTAAAATTCCCCCCTGGGCATTTAAAAGGGCGCTATATTGGGCTTCACCTGGCTGTAAACGGCTCAAATCCGAAGGGACAAGGGATTGTAAGGCTTCGATGAGTTTTTCCCCGCGCAGAACAAATTTGCCCATGTGGGAGATATCAAACATTCCCACCGCTTGACGGACAGCTTGATGTTCTAGGTTAATTCCGCTAAATTGAACCGCCATTTCCCAACCTGCGAAGGGCACCATGCGGCCATTCAGTTCAACGGAGACGTTATACAGGGGAGTATGAGAAAGGGTCGTTGTCATGTTCAGTATCAGGTTTCGGTTTTCGGGTGACGATGGGTTTTTGGGTCAATCGTTGAATTTCTCCCGTTGTGATTATCATACTACCGTTGTTAAACCAACTCTCAATACCCAACAACTGAGTTCTGATATTAGAATGGTTAGAACCGCTCAATTGTCGTTTTACAGGATTTATTCATGTCAATATTGGCAGCGATCGCCGTTCTTGCGGTGTTGATTTTCGTTCATGAACTGGGACATTTTTTAGCCGCCCGTTTCCAGCATATCCATGTTAATCGCTTTTCTATTGGCTTTGGCCCGATATTATGGAAATATCAAGGGTCAGAAACAGAATATGCAATTAGAGGTTTACCATTAGGGGGATATGTGGGATTTCCCGATGATGATCCTGAGAGTACCATTCCCAAAAATGATCCGAATTTACTCAGTAATCGTCCGGTTTTAGATCGTGCAATTGTGATTAGTGCCGGGGTGATTGCTAATTTGATTTTTGCCTATTTATTATTGGTGACTCAAATTGGAATTATTGGGGTTCCCAGTTTTAATCAGGAACCTGGTGTAAAAGTTGCAGAAGTTACTCAAAATGTTGATTCCGCCGCTCATCGGGCTGGAATTGAATCTAAAGATATTATTTTGGCAGTGGATGGTCAGGAATTAGGGGCTTCTGAAACTTCGATTAAAACCTTAATTGCAGCTATTCAAACCCATCCGAATCAACCTTTATCAGTACAGATTAAAAGACAGGATCAACTGGTATCTGTTAACCTGGTTCCCGATTTAGCAAGTGATGGGAAAGGTCGGATTGGAGTACAGTTAACCGCGAATGGCACTATTGTTCGTCATCGGGCTGCGAACCCAATTGAAGCATTAAGCAAGGGTGCAACGGAATTTCAACGGATTATTAACTTAACTGCATCTGGTTTTGGACAACTGATTAGTCGATTTAGTGAAACCGCAGAACAGCTATCTGGCCCGGTGGGAATTGTCAAATTTGGGGCCGATATTGCCCGTTCCGATCCATGGAATTTGTTGCAATTTGCGGCGTTAATTAGTATTAATTTAGCCTTCATTAATATTTTACCCCTTCCGGCTTTAGATGGCGGTCAGTTAGCCTTTTTGTTATTTGAAGCCCTTAGCGGTAAACCCTTACCTGAGAAAATTCAAGAAAATGTGATGCAAACGGGTTTGATGTTGTTATTAGGATTAGGGGTTTTCTTGATTATTCGAGATACGATTAATTTAACGGATTTAAGTTGGGTGCGATCGCTATTTCAACAGTAAGTAATTAATATGGTGACTCAGAAAAAGCGTACCCCAAAACAACGAGCCTTAGAAATTTTATTGCGACTCAAGCATCTATATCCCGATGCAACCTGTAGTTTAAATTATCAAACCCCGGTGCAATTATTAGTCGCCACAATTCTATCGGCTCAATGCACAGATGAACGGGTAAATAAAGTCACTCCCGCCCTATTTGCTCGGTTTCCCGACGCCCAAAGTTTAGCCAAAGCCGATATTACCGAACTGGAAACCCTGGTACGGTCAACGGGATTTTATCGGAACAAAGCCCGCCATATACAAGGCTCCTGTCAACTGTTGGCGGAAAAATACGGGGGACAACCGCCAAAAGTGATGGAACAACTCTTAGAACTCCCAGGGGTAGCTCGTAAGACCGCTAACGTGGTGTTAGCCCATGGCTATGGGATTAATATGGGGGTGACGGTGGATACCCATGTTAAACGGCTGAGTCAACGGCTAGGACTGACTTCCCATAACGATCCAATTCGGATTGAGCGGGATCTAATGCCTTTGATTCCCCGGGAGGATTGGGAAAATTGGTCAATTCGCTTAATTTATCATGGTCGGGCCGTCTGTACAGCGCGTAGTCCAATGTGTTATAATTGCGAATTGTCTGATTTATGCCCCTCTGCTCAAGGATCAACCGTCCCCAGCGCAGGAAAAAAACTTGGCTTTAGCATAAATAATTATTTACAAGGAGAACAGCCTTAATATGGCTAAAAAAAGCATGATTGAGCGCAATAATAAGCGCAAAAGAACGGTAGAAAAATATGCGGAAAAACGCGCTGATCTGAAAGACCAGTTTGAGCAAGCTGGGTCTCAATTGGAAAAAATGGAAATTCACCGCAAAATCCAACAACTCCCCCGCGATAGTTCCAGAACCCGTGTCAGAAACCGTTGCTGGTTAACTGGACGTCCCAGAGGGTTCTATCGGGATTTTGGATTGTCTCGTAACGTTATCCGTGAAATGGCCCACGCAGGATTATTACCCGGTGTGGTTAAGTCCAGTTGGTAATAGATAGGGGCGAGATATCCGACGGTGGGTATCAAATGTCAGCTAAAAATAAGCTATAAAACTGAAAGTTAGTTGATTTTTTCTGATATAACAGGGAACAGCCCCCCCAAACCCCCCGTGCACGGGGGGTTTGGGGGGAAAACACTTTACCGTCTGGGTTCCAAGATCCGTCTGGTGTCTTAACTGCCTTGGCGGTTGCTATATCAGATCTCCCTTACCCCCCTGAATCAGTAAGGCTGTTTCATTTTACAGAATTGGGGAGTCAAATTGAGTCCCCAATTTTCGGCGAATCAGGCAAAAAAACTGAGTAATTATAAATAATTGGGATTTTTAGTTGGGAGGTTGATTATTCACCCATTTAAACCATTGTAAGAGCGATCGCCATCCCTTTAATTTGCCTAACCCCGGCGCAGAAATAGAAGCCAAACTTTCCAAAGAAATTAACGCCGCATATTGCAATCCCAAAAAGCTATCGACGGCCGCATAGGGGCCCCCCAAAGTAATTGCACCCGTGGCATACATCCGACCGCCTACAGCATCATTTAATACCGTAGAATTCCGCATTTCCACCAGTTCAAAATCATTCGCTACACTCAATCTTCCTAACGCATTTAATGGCAAATTATAATGAACTACTAAATCCTTTAATAAGGGATTTGTATTGACTTTTGCCTCTAATCCAGTCGCATCAATAATAAAATCCGCCTCTAACTCAAGGTGAGCATTTAACCCATGTTCTCGAATGGTTGTTAAAGTGCGACCCGTAGGACTGGGTTCCACCTGTTCAACGGTTCCAAAAGTAATCCGATACCACCCTTGGCGCAGTCCTTGATTAATAATATTTCGCCAGTCTTTTCGGTTAGCTGTGGTGGTTCCTCCCCACTGTTCTAAGAGTTGTAATCGTTCTTGGGGATTAGCTAATTCTAATTGTTGGCGTAAATCACCGCCCCAAGAGGCTTTGGGCCAGTTAAAGGGTTGAAATTCAAAATGATTTTCAATGGTTCTTTTTGCTTGTTGAAATTGATTTCCTTGGGCTTTGGGCGATCGCATTAAATGTAAAATTTGGATCTGAGAATTTTTAGATCTAGCTTCATAAAGACGCTGTAAAATTCGAGAAGCCACAATTCCCCGACCCCGGATAATTACTATTCCCCCCGATTGTTCTAAATGATCATAAATATGTTGATGATATTCATAGGCATTGACAACGGATTTAAAATCTTGGGTTTGTTCTCGATAAGTCTGTAAATCTGGAAGAAATTGAATCGCGGGATAACCCGTCGCTAAATGAACATATCGGGCAATAATAAAACCATGATCTCGACGATTTTCTGTAGAACAAGAATAGGCAATTGCATAACGTCCATCGGTAGTTTTTCTAATATTTTTTACCCGGCCATAGCGATATATTTTTGACCATTCAATCCGATTATCTTCTCGATCAATCGCATCAAAAACATGACCAGAACGGGGGGTATAGGTCTGGGCAAAAGTCGGTTCTGAAAACACTTGCCAGAGTAAATTTAAAGCGGTGGAAAATTTGCCTTTACACCATTCTGTATAGGATTCTCGTAGGGCATAACTCGGCCATCCCCAAAGATTATCGGGACAGGAATCAGAATTAGAACGTAACCTTTCATGGGGAGGAATTTGGGAATTTAAACATAATCTTTGATAACGAGTATAGGGTTTATTTTCCATTCCTAACGCTATAATTTGATTGGATTTAACCCCGGAAATTCTGAGGGCATCAACCCAAACAAAACTCCCTAATCCTGCCCCAATAGTTAGATAATCAATTTGCTCAATCGGTAATCCTGTGGCTTGTAATTGGGTTAAAGAAACTTGAGCGGGATCGAGAAATGATGGAGGAGGGAAACTCTCTTGATTTGATGAGGATATTGTCGGAGTAGAAAGATTGGGAACGGGTAAATCTGTTTGAGGATTAAAGGAAATTTGTGATAATTTTTGATTAGGAATGTTAAAAGTATTAGTAATAAAAGAAATTGTAATATTATATTCACCAATTTGTAAAGTATCTCCCTCTTGAATACAACAACGAGTTTGAACAATTCCATTTACTAAAATTCCATTTCGGCTTCCGGTATCTGTCACCATTAAGTTTCCTTGTTCCCGGGTAATTAACCCATGAAAACGCGAGACTCTTTCCCCCGTTAAAACAATCCGAGAAACCTTTTCTCCATTCACCGTAGAAGGCATTCGTTCAAAAACCCTTCCTAATGCAATGGGTAAGGTTAGAACCGGGGTTCGCCATTCTCCTGTTTCTAAATTTTGCCAACTCAGTCGAATTTGCATCCGTTTTTTAGTCTTTATTTTTGAGATTTATCTATTATCTATTGGGTGGATAAAACCACACTAACTGCTGCTGCTAAGGACGTTCCACACCAAGGACAACCTATATTTAACTGTTCATAAGAGGAAACGCGATCGCATTGAGGACACTGTAAACCATATTGTACAAGATTGAGATGAACAGGAGCTTTTGATATTAGTTCATCGGGGGAAAATAATAGTGTTGGTGCAATTGAAAAATGTTCAAAAGAAACCGCAATTATTTCTAATTGCTGCTGTCCCAATTGTATGTTATTCCCTGAATTTAAAATAACCTCACTCGTTATTAACTTTTGATTATTAATTATTGGTGGGTTAGTTTCTCGTAAATTTTTCAGATAGAAGTTATGATTGGATGGATCAAAAAAAATTTCAATATGTAATCCTGATACCGTAGGATGGGATAATACAATATCGCAGCGTGTGGGATCTCGTCCAACCCGATAGGTTTTTTGATCATTTAAGGTTTGGGTGCGGGACTGACCAGCTTCTGTCCAATTTAGTGTCAGTTCGTTCATGGGTATTAATCTTGAGATATGGGGTTTTTATTTCAGTTTACCGAATACTATTTTAGGTGATCCTTAACGGTCAATTCTATCCTAGTTTTTTGATATAATTGCTTTTGTGGATCAAAAATGATTACGGTTAGATCTTAATGGTTTAGGCTGAAAGATGCGATCGCCGTTCACACTCTATAGTCTATCATATTAATCATGAATAAACTCTTAATTACAGGAGCTAGTGGTTTTTTAGGATGGCATCTTTGCCAAATTGCTCAAACTCAATGGCAAGTCTATGGCTTAACTCATTCTCAAACTATTGATATTCCTAATATTTATCTTTTTAAGACAGATTTAACGGATATTCCAGGATTAAAAAATCTGTTTCAAGAAATTAAACCCGATGCGGTTATTCATGCTGCGGCTCAATCTCAACCCAACTTTTGTCAACAGTATCCTGAAATATCCTATCAAATTAATGTTATCGCTTCTTGGGAAATTGCTAATCTTTGTGCTGAGTTGAATATTCCCTGTGTTTTTACTTCAACGGACTTAGTATTTAATGGTTTAAATCCACCCTATACGGAAACCGATCCCGTATCCCCAATTAGTTATTATGGGGAACAAAAAGTATTAGCTGAACAGGGAATGTTAGAACGCTATCCTCGAACAACTATTTGCAGAATGCCCTTAATGTTTGGGGATGTTCCTAACCATACCACCAGTTTTATTCAGCCTTTTATTAAAACTTTAAAAGCAGGAAAAGAGTTAAATTTATTTGTAGATGAATTTAGAACTCCTGTGGGGGGAAATACCGCAGCTAAGGGATTATTATTAGCCCTAGAAACTATATCAGGAATTTTGCATTTAGGAGGAAAAGAACGGATTTCTCGTTATGAATTTGGCTTACTCATGGCTGATATTTTAGAGCTTCCAAAGCATTTAATTAAACCCTGTTCTCAAGTGGATATTAAAATGTTAGCACCTCGTCCTCCTGATGTTTCTTTAGATAGTTATAAAGCCTTTAATTTAGGATATCAGCCCCGATCAATTCGGGAGGAATTAAGTAGATTAATAATTCTCATGTTGACACTCCCACCCCTACGCTACGCTAAAGGGGTGGGATTCTCGTATCTAGCCCAATCAAATAAAGACAGTTGAATATACTCTTTTTGATTGTTTTTCACCGAGTTCGGGGGTGCGCCAAACACCCCATAATTTAAACCGGATGAATCCATTACAGAAGCATCTCTCTTTAGGTTTAAATCACAAGCGAAACCATCCCATTGAGACAGATTTCGTGCAGCATTCAAATCAGAATTATGGTAGTGACCATTAGGACAATTGAAATCATGTCGATTTCTCTTACCAATAACACCGCAAGTTGAACAAGATTTTGAGGTATATGGTGCAGGTCTTTTGATTAATTTCAATCCTTTCAAAGCCAACTTATAATTAAGTTTTTGCTCCAAAGAATAATAAGACCAAGTGTGTCGAGATTCACCGGAATCAGAACGAGATTTCTGGCTCTGTTTCATGGTTTTACGACATCCTTCCAAATCCTCTATAACAATATCGGCGTTATGGTATTCAGCAAAACGAACAATTCGGCGACTGACTGTATGGTTAATAGCTTCCATCCATCGTTGCTCTTTTTTGTTCCATTTCTTTAAAGCTCGAAACTTTTTAGCTTCTTGAAGTTGTTTTCTACGTTGTTGAAAATAACGTCTTCGATGCTTAACACTTTGACCATTAAAGAACTTGCCGAAACCTTCTTTTGGTGCAACTACCGCTAAATTATTCTGCCCTCGGTCACATCCTAATGTTTTCTCTGTCTCAACTTCTGGAACATCCTCAGTAATTGACAGATAGGCATACCACTTATTTCTGTGTTTAATCAACTTAAAAGAACCCCCTTGAATTGTTTCCTCTAACAATCCGTCTAAAACGGGCTGCCAATGAGGAGATGCTACTTCAATGGGGATTCTTTTTTCACCTTTGAGGGTCGGGAAGCTAATTGAATAGGTACTCCCTTTCTGAGTTAACTTCCAATTTTGGTTGTTAACTTCTACAGGAAGAACTTTATATTGCTTGGTTTTACGACCCGTTGGGGATGTGGTATGTCGAATAACTTGATTGACCAGAGCAGATTTTAACTCGGACATGATTTTAGCTGTTGTCATTTTTCGCCGTTCTTTGATTGGCAATGACAACAGCTTATTAGCAATTCGCGTATTTTCTTTCGTCATTTGCTCAAACATTTGAGCTTTACAACGGTTGAGTTTTGCGAATTTTAATTTAATCGTCCGAGTTACTTTGATCATGGAAAATATGATAACATAAATATCTAATAACTGGGTACAAATTAATTGGTAGATGACGGCACTTAAAAGTGCCTGCGTCGCGTTTCATCCCACGGCTGAAGCTAGTGGGCTTTCACGCTCCCACCCTGGCTTTGTAAGCTGGAACCTATAATGCAATACATGAGCGAGAGAATAGATATCAAAACACAACAATACCATTCGCTAAAAATAAACAAATAGGAGCATCAATTTATGTACAACACGAAAGCTTATTCCGCAGCCAGTGCAACATCAGCGCTGTCCTTCACCCAGATCGGACGACGCGATTTAACCGAACACGACGTACAGATTGAGATCCTTTTCTGCGGTATCTGCCACTCCGACATCCATTCGGTGCGTAACGAGTGGAGCAGCGTCATGCCCACTACCTACCCAATTGTCCCCGGTCATGAGATCGTCGGCCGTGTTACCCAGGTTGGCTCGGCAGTTACGAAGTACAAGCCCGATGACCTCGCCGCGGTTGGTTGCCTGGTTGACTCCGATGGTACTTGCCCCCATTGCCAAGCTAATCTTGAGCAGTTCTGCCCGAACCTAACCTTCACCTTCAACTCTCCCGACAAGCACCTCGGAGGCGTTACTTATGGGGGCTACTCCGATAGTATTGTTGTTGATGAACGCTTCGTTCTGCGAGTTCCTACCAACCTCAATCTCCCTGGAGTCGCGCCACTTCTGTGCGCCGGGATTACAACCTACTCACCCCTGCGTCACTGGGGCGTTACTAAAGGTAAGAAAGTTGGCGTGGTCGGTCTTGGTGGGCTCGGTCACATGGGGGTGAAATTTGCTCATGCGTTTGGAGCCCATGTCGTTGTCTTTACGACTTCACCCGATAAGAAAGAAGACGCGCTCCGTCTTGGTGCCGACGAAGTGGTTGTCTCCCGCAACGCCGACGAGATGCAGCAGCACGCTGGCAGTTTCGATTTTATTCTCGATACCGTCTCCGCTAATCACGATATTAACGCCTATCTCAATCTGCTTCGCCTTGACGGTAACATCACCCTTGTCGGCGCCCCGGAGAAACCCCTGGATGTCTCGGCATTCAGCCTGATCATGGCTCGCCGCAGTCTTTCTGGCTCTAGCATCGGTGGGATCGCCGAAACCCAAGAGATGCTCGACTTTTGTGGCAAACACAACATCACTGCCGATGTCGAAGTTATCCCAATCCAGAAGGTTAACGAAGCCTACGAGCGACTGCTCAAGTCCGATGTGAAGTACCGCTTCTGCATAGATATGGCATCCCTTAAATCTGCATAACCGAGTTGGAAACTCGAAGCGATTATCCGTTAACAAACTTATCGGGAGTCATGGGTAAGTCTCGCAGGCACTTACCTGTGGCATGATAAATGATAACTGATGACTGAAATTCAAGCTGAAAGTTTAATCAATAAACTTGTAACTTTTGCGCCTAAACTTTCTACATCCTGCTGTTGTTTGGGATCTTTTAAACTTCCATCGGAATTAAAGGCTTCAAAGGCTTGAGAAATAGAGCGTTGTTGAGGAATAACTAATACCCCAATACTTTCTAAAATAGCCCGAACATGAACTAACCCGCGCATTCCTCCAAACCCTCCAGTGGAGGCGCTCATAATCGCTGCAATTTTATTATTAAAACAAGCTAATCCCGGTAAATTGGGTTCGGGACGGGATGCCCAATCAATGGCATTTTTTAATAACGGTGTAATCGAACTATTATACTCAGGACAGGCAATTAATAAGCCTTGATGGGCTACCATTAAATCTTTGAATTGACGAACAGCCACCGGAATACCCTGTTGGGCTTCTAAGTCTTCATCAAATAAGGGCATCGGGAAATCCCGTAAATCAATATAGGTGACTTCCGCCCCGGCTGTTTTGGCTCCGGTGGCTGCAATTTGGACTAACTTTTTATTATAGGAAGTTTCCTTAGCACTTCCAGCAAAGGCGAGAATTTTGGGGGAATTTACCATGATGATATCCTAATTATTTCTGCGTATTATTATAAGTTAAAGCTGGGGAATTTGCCAATTTTTTTGCTTGAACAATCGGGCAAAAATCCGATAATTGTTGCAGATGATTTAGGGTAATTTCGGGTTTATCTCGGTACATGGTCACCTGTCCACTAATATAGACATAACTCCGTCCTAACCCCGTATATCGTTTATTAATTAAATGAATGATAGGAGAATCTTTATTATTACTAGCTTCAGGAATCCATAATTTTAAACTTCGGTCTTTTGTTCCGGTATGAATAATCCCACTATTGCCAATCCATTTAGTAATTCCCTCCTGTAAATCACAGAAAATAGTAATAGATTGTTGCTTCATTGCTGCTAATAATATATTAGGATAATCTAAACGCACGGATAACACGCCATTCGGTTGTCCATAGTGACGAAAATCATCCACAATCGCAGCGCGTAACGACCACCAAGGCATTAAAATAGTATAGTTTCTAAAGGCACTACTTTCGTTGGTTTGGCGATTCCAAATCATGCGATTATGGGCTTGGGCATCGGCTTCAGCCCGCATCATTTCTTGATGATATAATCGAGAATTTCCATATTTAATAAAATAAGGACTCCAACCTTCCTTAATTAATTTTAAATTATAATTTTCTCCCTGTTTATGCACATAACAAATTAATCGTCCGTGATGATCTCGATATTTTTCTAAACACACTTCTGCTGGTTCATTGCCATCAAATTCAATATCGACTTTTGTTAAAAAACCATGTTCATTCATAAAATATTGTTGTGCCATTTCTGCGGCGGCAATTCCGGCATTTGTTCGGGGTTTAGAATCATGGTTGAGTATTTCTTCCGTATCCACACAATCGAGTCTTAAAAATTCCCGCTTATCATTGAGTAACACCTTGATTGTGTCCCCATCCACGACTTTTGTGACTTGTAAATTTTTAATCCGAGTTCCCACAATATTTGATTTTCCTTTAAGTTAAAAATGATACTATTTCTCTTGGTACTGGCATTAATCGTCGTCGCCATAATACCATAGTTGGTTAAAATTGCATCCTAAATATTGATTAAGATGAAACTTATTAGGTATAATTATTAAAGATGAATGATCCTAACCTGATTTTACAGGTTGTTTTTTACAAATCCGAACTTGGCAATCAGCCTGTTAGAGAATGGCTAAAGTCCTTATCCCCTAATGAAAAGAAAATTATTGGGACAGATGTTAAAACCGTGCAGTTTGGTTGGCCTATGGGAATGCCCTTGGTTAAAAAGTTGGTAGCCAACTTATGGGAAGTTAGAATATCTTTAGACAATAAAATTGCCCGTGTTATTTTTACGGTTAAAGATGATAAAATGATCTTGTTACATGGGTTTATTAAAAAATCTCAAAAACTTCCTGAAAAAGAGTTAGACATTGCTAAAAATAGATTAAATAACTTATCAATCAATTAACATGAATAATCAATATATTGGCAGTAATTTTGATACATTTCTTGAAGAAGAAGGAATATTATCAGAGGTAGAAGCAATAGCAATCAAAAGGGTAATTGCTTACCAAATTCAAGAAGCCATGAATCAAGCCGGACTTTCAAAAAGCGAAATGGCTAAACGAATGAACACTAGCCGATCTTCTTTACAACGGCTTCTTGATCCTAAAAATTCATCTTTAAATTTACAAACAATTACTAAAGCTGCATTAGTATTGGGTAAAAAATTAAAAGTTGAATTTGTTTTAGAATCCAATAGCGATCGCGGCTTGTCCTGATAATAATTTAATCACCTCTAGGAAAATTGTTAAAGTGTGATCGCATCCGATCAAGTTTTTACCTAAATTTAGAGCTATAATATTAATCAATTCAGTTAGACAAGGAGATTTTTCTCATGGCACTGATGACAATAAAAGACTTAGAAAACTTACAAGCAACTCTCTCGGAAGCTGGACAGGATTACCAATTAGAACTTGAAAATGGGAAAATTATCGTTATGGGGCCATCAGATATTATCTCTAGCGAAATAGGTGTCCGTTTAATTGCCTTTCTTTTCGCTTGGGTTGAACCTCGTCGCTTAGGGCGAATATTTGACTCCGCAGGAGGTTTTATCATGCCCGATACTAACTTAAAAGCACCAGATGTTTCTTTTGTTCGTGCATCTCAGCTACAACAAAGTGTCCGATACTTTGCCAAATTAGTTCCAGATTTAGTTGTAGAAATTAAATCTCAAAGTGATCGAGTTAAAACACTAGAAAAAAAACTCAAAAAGTTTTTAGAATTAGGTGCAATTGTGGGAATTTTGATTGACCCTGATGAATTGACTGTTACCGTTTATCGACCGACAGGGGAACCCATTATATTAGCAAATGAAGATATTTTAACTCTACCCGAACTATTTCCCGGTTGGGAATTATCAATTTCTGCATTATGGCCGCCTATTTTCACAGAAGCAGAAGTTGATGATTAAACGAGAGGTTCTATTAAATCAATAATTTGCTCAAATTGATATTGACGCACCAGTTTAGTCAAGATTTTAGCTAAAGCAGCTTCGGTTTCAGGAATTTCTGGAATTAATCTTATGATTTCCTGATCATCTGCTTCGAGAACTGCTTGATATAATCTGAGCACCCATTCCTGGGGCATTATTTGGAATTGTTCTGTAGTTAGTTGGGATAATTCATTGATTTTTACTCCTGTTTGGCTATTTCCATCTGTCATATCTTCATAAATATATTTGATTCCTAAATGTTTAGTTAATATTTCAAAAATTGTATATTCTTTAAAGGGTTTTCTCATAAAATCATCACATCCTGCTGACAGAGTAATCGCTTTTTCTTCTTCTAAGACACTCGCAGTTAAAGCAATAATCGCGGTAGCATTACCTTGAGTCGTTGACTTAATATATTTAGTGGATTCATAACCATCCATTACAGGCATTCTCATATCCATCAATATTAAATGGGGTTGCCATTCTTGCCAAATTGCGATCGCTTCCTGTCCATTACTCGCTTCTTTTACTTCAAAGCCTAAAGGTGAAAGTAATTTAATTAATAATTGACAATTAATCGGTTTATCATCTACTGTCAAGATTTTGTAAGTCGGTTGTTCCGGTGCTAGTTTTAATACTCTTTTAGGATTAATGTGTTCAATTTTATCAGTTTCTTTACCTAATTGTACCACAATTGAAAATTGAAAAATTGTGCCTTTTCCTAATTCACTTTCTACCGTAATATCTCCCCCCATTAACTGCACAAATTGACGACTAATTACTAATCCTAATCCGGTTCCTTAATATAACGAGGTAGATTTTCACCGCGCACAAAAATTAATTCTAATCCAGCATTAAACGCCCTTAAATGTAACATATCTTCCAAGTCATCTAACAATTGATATAGGTCAAAATCCTTTTGATTTAAAGTAGTTTTTTGAGCTTCAATTTTAGAAAAATCTAAGACATTATTAATTAAAGTTAATAAATAATCACCACTTCGTTGAATAATACCCGCATTTTCGTATTGTTCAGAAGGTAGATTTTTTGTGCGTAATATTAACTGAGAAAAACCAATAATTGCGTTTAAAGGCGACCTTAATTCATGGCTCATATTAGCAATAAAGCTACTTTTCGCTTTATTTGCTACTTCGGCTTTTTCCTTAGCAATTGCTAATTCTGTTGTTCTTTGATTAACTTTTTGTTCTAAAATAATATTTTGTTCTTTAATTAATTGTTGATTAAGTTCAGCATTTTTTAAGGCTTCTGCTTGTGCTTGCACTCTTTCTTCTTTAATTAAATTAATCCGATCTGCTAAAGCAATAGAAAATAATACTACTGATAAAGTAAAACCTAATGCTAAACTTTTCTCAGTATAAAAATTATAAGGTATTAATGAAAATACACTTAAACCATGAATAGTTGTACACAAAATTGGAGCTAACATTGCTAATAAAAAACATTTAGCTGGTTTATATTTTTGTTTCCATCTAATTATAGCGATGATTAAGATCATGATCGAGATAAATAAACTATTAAAGGTTATGATAAATGAATATTGATAATTTTTGAAAAAACTAATAAATCTGATTAAGATCACACTAAGATCAAAAACAATGAGAAATATACTTGTAAAAAAGAAAAATTTATCTATTTTAGGAATATATTTTTGGGTTTGTAAGAAAGATTGAGTAAATTTAATCCACCCAATTAAAGTAAATAAGGCCATTAAAACTGAAATTTCAGGATAATTAGGGAAATTGCTCCATAAATATTGATGTCCTATTCCTTCACGGCTTAGTTGGAAAAATAAATAACCCGTAATAAATAAAATATAATATAAATAACTTCTGTCTCGTAAGGATATAAATAAAAATAAATTATAAACAATCATCACCAGAATAATTCCGTAGGATATTCCTAAGAATAAAATATTACCTTGATCCTGTTGCCAAAATATTTCTAAGGAGTAAATATTTAAAGGAATTGTGAAACCAAGTTGTGAAGTTAAACGTAAATAAATAATTTGTTCGTTTTGATGATCAAAATGTAAATTAACAATAAAATAACGGTGGTTAAATTCTCTGGTATGAAAGGGAAAATCTCTACCAGTTTTAATAAAATTAAATTTATTTCGATCTGGTTTAGGCAAATAAAAATCTACTGTGCCAATACGAGTATCACTAAAAATTAAAAGCCAATTTTTAATTTTAATTGCTTCATTTTTTACCCGAAAACGTACCCAAATGGCTGAGTTTTTTAGTCCTAAGTTGGGGACTTTTTGCTGACTAGGGATAAATTTTTGATTAACTACATCTTCAATCGTTAATTCTCTAGTTTTATCTTCAAATATTTCTAAATTTAAACCTAAAGGATATTTTGTTATTTTATCAATTAAAACAACAGGATTTACACTTTCTATTTCTTGGTTGGTTTGGGTATAAGCATGAGATATTGTTACCAATAAAAACAAGGTAGATAAGATAATAAAAGAGATAATTTGTTTAAATTTTTTGCTGCTATTTCTATTCGTAATTTATCAAAGGTTCAACTAAATCAACTAATTTCTCAAATTCAAATTGCTTGGCTAATTTTGTTAGAGATTGTATTAAAGAACTTTCTGTTTGCGGAATTTCTTTAATTAATTCTATCACATCATTTGTATTTGCTTCTAAAACAGCTTCATAAAATTGATTAATCCATGCTTGATTCATACATTTAAAACCATCAGATGTTAAAGATTTTTCTTCGATAACTGCCAAATTTTGATCATTATTTTCAGCATATATATATTTAACTCCTAAATGTTTAGTTAATACTTCAAAAATTGTATATTCTTTAAAGGGTTTACGCATAAAATCGTCACATCCTGCTGACAGAGTAATCGCTTTTTCTTCTTCTAAAACACTCGCAGTTAAAGCAATAATCGCGGTAGCATTACCTTGGGTCGTTGACTTAATATATTTAGTCGCTTCATAACCATCCATTACAGGCATTCTCATATCCATAAGAATTAAATGAGGTTGCCATTGATTCCAAATTTCTATAGCTTCCTGTCCATTACTCGCTTCTTTTACTTCAAATCCTAATGGTGTTAATAATTTCATTAATAATTGGGAATTAATCGCTTTATCATCTACTGTTAAGATTTTGTAAGTCGGTTGTTCCGGTGCTAGTGCTAATACTCGTTTAGGATTAATTCGTTCAATTTTAGTTGATTCTTGACCTAATTTTACATTAATCGAAAATTGAAAAGTTGTGCCTTGTCCTAATTGACTCTCTACCGCAATATCTCCTCCCATTAACTGCACAAATTGACGACTAATTACTAATCCTAATCCCGTGCCTTCTTGGGCTTCTCGTCCTGATTCTGTTTGGGAAAAAGCCTGAAATAAATTGCCTAATTCTTCTTGAGAAATTCCCTTTCCTGTGTCGCTAATTGTAAAATTTAAAATATAATTTTGATTGTCTTGATTTTCCTGGCTATTAACACTTAAAATTACTTCACCTTTTGATGTAAATTTAATCGCATTCCCTAATAAATTGAGTAAAATTTGGCGTAGTTTTACTCCATCAGCATAAAGATAACGAGGTAGATTTTCTCCACGGACAAAAATCAATTCTAATCCCGCATTAAATGCCCTTAAATGTAACATATCTTCCAAATCATCTAACAATTGATATAGGTCAAAATCCTTTTGATTTAAAGTAGTTTTTTGAGCTTCAATTTTAGAAAAATCTAAGATATTATTAATTAAAGTTAATAAATATTCCCCACTTCTTTGAATAATTCCCGCATTTTCATATTGTTCAGAAGGCAAATTTTTCGTGCGTAACATTAATTGAGAAAAGCCAATAATTGCATTGAGAGGACTCCGCAATTCGTGACTCATATTGGCAATAAACGTACTTTTAGCTTGATTTGCAACTTCGGCTTTTTTCTTAGCAATTTCTAACTCTGCTGTGCGTTCCTTTACACGATTTTCTAACTCTTGATTTAATTGTTTTAACTTCTTTTCTGCTTGTCTCCGTTCACTAACTGTAGCTAATAATACTAGATTAGTAATAGTTATTACAGCCATAAATGTTTGTAATAATAGTGTTGCCTCGCTGATATTTCCTGTTCTCGCTATAAATGGGCCCCACCATAAAAATTTGATAAAATCGAGATCATTGATACTAAAAATGTAGCAGTAATCGAGATTCTGTGATCAAATTTTAAAGTTGCCCAAATAATAAAAGGTAAAGGTAAATATTCTATCGGATAATTAGCAAGATGCTGATCAATTTTTTCAAAAAAGATTAGATAACTAATAATAATAATTAGGCCCAATAGAAGGAAAGATTTAACCCTTTTTCTCACCAATTTGGACTCAGATAAAATTTGCCGATCCGGTGGCTGATTATCTAAATATAATAATAGAATTAAGGGAGTAAAATTTAATATTCCCATCACATTACCTAGCCACCAATTCCAGAAAAGATTAATAAAATTACCCCAATCTCCTTCAGGAGATACGCAAATAAAATCATTCCACATCCCTTCTTTAAATAAACAAATAGTTGATATTTGCAAAATTGTTTTAATTTGAGTAGAAATTATCGCCCCCCAAAATATCAACTTAAAGACATCACTTAAACGACTTAAACGGCGATCAAACTTAAAATAATCTAAACATTTTACTGCAAATAGGGTTTGTAATATTTCACCGATTGGAGGCATAATTGATGTAGTAAAATCAACTTCATCTGGGAACAAAATGATGTTTAATAATATAAAACTAATTACTATACCTGGCCAAACCCTAACCCCAAATAATAACATTAGTGCTAGGGCGATTCCGGCGGGTGGCCAGACAGCCAGAGCAAAAGGATCTATTAACTGAAGTTTTAGTGATAGAGTCATCCCGGCAATATAAATGATAGTAAATGTGATGAGTTGAAACTTATAATTTCTGGATAGCGATCGCTTCATTTGTTGTAGATATCCCTGAATTGGTTTGAATTTTTTGCTACTTTGGTTATTTATAATTTATCAAAGGTTCTATTAAACCAATAATTTGCTCAAATTGATATTGACGCACGAAAAGACTTCACCGTCTAGCTTTGCTGCATCACTCTTTGTCCTAATAGGTCTGGCGACTGCTATAGTAATAATCTCAGGGGAATTTGTCGAGTTTTTGGGGATTTTGAAGTGCGATCGCTAGTCATAATCAAGTAATCAGTAATATTACTTATAATAATTATCACTAATTTGCTCAAATTTATTTAAAAGTTACTAAGAGGCTGATTTATAAACTGTGATAAATTTTAAATACTATAAAAAATCTAGGGAAGATCACAAAATCAACACTAATAACTGATAACTGATAACTAATAACTGATAACTAATAACTGACAACTGATAACTGATAACTAATAACTAATAACTGATTTACGCCCCTCCCCGCAATTTCTCTAATACACTGCGATCCTGTAGCGTAGAAGTATCTCCCGTAATTTCTTGACCCGACGCCAGCGATCGCAATAACCGCCGCATAATCTTCCCAGACCGGGTTTTAGGTAGATCATCCGTAAACCGAATTTCCCCAGGACGGGCTAAGGCGCCAATTTCCTTGACAACGTGCTTCTTGAGTTCCTGTGCTAACTCATCGGACGCCTCTTTGCCTTCCTCCAAGGTGACAAAAGCCACAATCTCCTCACCCTTAATTTCATCGGGTTTCCCAACCACCGCAGCCTCAGCCACCGCGTGATGGGAGACTAAGGCTGACTCAATTTCCATCGTCCCTAAACGGTGTCCCGACACACTGATCACGTCATCTACCCGGCCCATAACCCAGAAATAGCCATCCCGGTCTTGATGGGCTCCATCCCCGGCAAAATAGAGGGGAATACCATCTTTTGGTTTCAAATATTCCCAATATGTCCGCCGGAAACGGTCGGGATCACCATATATCGTCCGCATCATTCCCGGCCAGGGATAGCGCACCACCAAATAGCCGCCACTTTCATCGGTTACGGGGTTTCCTTCCGTATCTACCACATCCGCTAAAATCCCAGGAAAGGGTAAGGTAGCCGAACCGGGTTTTGTTGGGGTCGCTCCGGGTAAGGGGGTAATCATAAACCCGCCCGTTTCCGTTTGCCACCAAGTATCGACAATCGGGCATTTACCGTTACCAATTACCCGTTGATACCACATCCAAGCTTCGGGGTTAATCGGTTCTCCCACGGTTCCTAATAGGCGCAGAGAGGATAAATTACGGGACTTGGGATGGTGTTCGCCCATTTTCATAAATGACCGAATTGCGGTGGGGGCCGTATAGAAAATCGTCACCCCATATTTTTCCACCACATCCCAGAAACAACCGGGGTTAGAAGTACGCGGCGCCCCTTCATACATTAGGGTTGTCGCGCCGTTGGATAGGGGCCCATAGACAATATAACTGTGTCCAGTAATCCAACCGACATCGGCCGTACACCAATAGACATCGGTATCCTGTAGGTCAAAAGCCCATTTATTGGTAATGTGGGTATAGAGGTTATATCCGCCCGTGGTGTGAACAACGCCCTTGGGTTTGCCCGTTGTCCCACTGGTGTAGAGGATAAATAACATATCTTCACTATCCATCGGTTCGGCGGGACAGTCGGCGGAAACTCCCTGTCTGAGATCATGCCACCAATGATCCCGTCCGGGTTCCATATTGATTTTTTGGTTAGTTCTTTGTACCACTAAAACGTTATCAATACTGGTAGCCCCGGCTTCAATGGCTTTATCGACTTGTTCTTTTAAGGGAACAATGGCATCTTTACGCCAGCCACCATCGGCGGTAATCACTAATTTAGCTTCGGCGTCCACTAACCGATCTTTAAGTGCTTCTCCGCTAAACCCCCCAAAGACAACGGTATGGGGCGCACCAATGCGGGCACAGGCTAACATAGCAATGGCGGCTTCGGGTATCATGGGCATATAGATGCCAATCCGATCACCTTTTTGCACTCCCAACTGTTTGAGAACGTTCGCCATTTGACAGACTTCTCGATGCAGTTGCAAGTAAGTTAAAGTTCGGGTATCCCCCGGTTCTCCCTCCCAAATTAAGGCGGCTTTATTTTTCCGCCAGGTGGTTAAGTGCCGATCTAAACAATTATAGGAAATGTTAATTTTGCCATTGACAAACCATTTGGCAAAAGGGGGTTGCCAGTCTAAAACCTGATCCCATTTTTGAAACCAATGGAGTTCTGTTTCCGCTAGTTCTGCCCAGAACGCTTCCGGGTTGGCTTTAGCTTTGTTAGAGTCGATAGGAGCGTTACCACTCCTACCTCTCCTTCAGAACCGTGCATGAAACTTTCGCTTCACACGGCTCCTTGATAATTCCACCTTTGTTATAGGTACGATTCAAAACGGATTGAGGTCGTAATTCTCGACTTGTTCTAAGGGATTAACCTTATTTTTAGTTAAGGAACCATCGTGAGCCGTTTTTATGTCGTGACAATGTTTATGTAAAAGTTGAAGGTTATCGTAGGTGTCTTTTCCACCTAACGATGTTGGTTTAATATGGTCAACTTCTACAATGTCTGTACTTGTGAAATACAGACCACAGTGAGGACAAATACCCTTTTGTTTTTTGATTAATTTGGAAACTCTGCTAGGAGTTTCAGGATATTCGCCCCTTCGTTTACTCCAGTAAATCCAGTCTCCATTAAACGGACTAGCCTTTCCTTTGACCTTTGTATGCCTTACGATTGGCGTACTGGCGTGGTTGAATAATTCTATTCCGTCTTCTGTACTGAAACACCAATCTTTATCGCCTACTGTTCTCCAGTATTTGTCTTTATTGATGCTCCCTTTTCCCCTCGTTCTTGCCCATGCTCTTAACTTATCGTAGGTTAGTGTATCTACTTTTGAAAAAGTTGCTTTACTAACCACTGTTGTGTAATAGTTTGACCAACCCCTAATAATTGGATTTAGCTTGCTAATTAAAGCAGCTTGTGGGGCTGTCTTATGGGTATCTATTACTTCAGCTATATTGACAAGATGAGTTTTAACTTTGGCTTTTGAGGGTGTGATTAATGTCTTAAAACCTAGCGGTGTTCCGTGCGTGTTGTTCGCACATCGGTAGTTGCCTACTCTGTGTTGTTGTATATGGAATCCTAAGAACTCAAACCCAACATTTCCATCAATTTTATTGAGGGTGTGGGTTAATTTTGTTTTACTTGGTTTTAATTCCAATCCCATGTCACTTAACCATTTTGCAATTATCTCTTGACACTTTTTGACTACGTTTAAATCATCATGGATTATTACGAAATCGTCGGCGTAACGGATTAAACTTAGGGATTCACGTTTATGCTGTTTGTTTTGTTTCCCTTTTAGAGTTTCGGCGTATTGCTTGACTCTTTCTTCCATACCATGTAGGGCAATATTCGCAAGTAAGGGTGAAATTACCCCGCCTTGTGGTGTACCATCATTAGTAGGAAAAAGTTCTTTTCCGTCCATGTACCCTGCTCTTAGCCACGCTTGAATTTGACGGCTTAATGTAGGGTATGTGTTTATCTTGGAGATTAATGCTTTGTGGTTTATGCGGTCGAAGCATTTGGCAATATCAGCATCCAATACATATTTGGACTTGTATCTGATACTCAAAAATATTGCTCCTATTGCATCGTGGCAGGAACGTCCTGGTCTGAAACCATAACTGTTTGGCTCAAATTTAGCCTCCCATTCTGGTTCTAACGCTAGTTTAACTAACGCTTGCAATGCGCGGTCGTTGATTGTGGGTATTCCGCCCCCCCAAACCCCCCGTGCATGGGGGGCTTGGGGGGGGGTTTCTGTTGTACCAGGTTTGGGAATATTAACTCTGCGAGTTGGTTTTACCTTATTGGTTAACTTTAATCGTCCTACCAAGTTCATACGTTGCTTTGGGGTAAGAGATTTAATTCCATCTACTCCAGCCGTATTTTTGCCTTGGTTATCTTGTGTTACCCTGCGAACCGCAATACATTTAGCACTCCAGGAATTAATCAGGGTCTTTTGAAGTTTACGAACTGCTTTAACATCGCCTCGTTCACTCGCTTGAAATATGCGCTTTTGCAACTTGAAAGTTACCCTTTCCAGCTTGCGCCAGTTAAGGTCTTTCCATTCCACCGTCTGAGTTTTAATCAGCGTTTTAGACATTTGTATTGCTACTTGTTCTATTTCTTTGGAATTACCGAGTATCTGTCAGCATATCCTTGTCATTACAACAAGGCATTCGCTTTTGATACCATCCTTTCCCCATATACCATTCGTTAGCTACTTACTGGACGCACGACCTCTCCAGAGATATACAGGGGTTACTTCGTTCCGATTACACATTTGTTTGAAGTCTTTAGCGTGATGCTATCCACCGGGTTTTTTGGGCGGTGCTTATAAGTCGTTAAGAAATACGCTTATGCCCTATCCTTGCCTTTTGGCTTGGTGTTAATCAAGATTGTTCTTGATTTAGCCATTACACCATCACAACTAACGATGGTTCAGACACATCTTTGCTTTCGCTACGCATGGACTTCTTGCTCAGTAGTTACCAGATTTGGCTTCCAGTAGTTCTACCCTTTTAACCCCGCTTTAGCTTGTTGGTTGCTACCCAGTCAAACTAGGGGTTATGCTTTCACCTCAGCACTTGAGGGATGGGACTTGTAAATTTTTGTTACTTATCTCTTAATTTCGTAACATTTCGTTACTTTTTAGAGATTTTGTGGCATTTCTTTACTCACCCATAAATGTAATCAGTTATCACCAGTTTCATCAACTGGGTTAACCGTCCCATAAGCTTTTCGGCTTATTTTAGGTTAAACGAATCGCACTTCATAGAGTTGTTTATACTCCTCTAAGGTTTTAATGTGGGCATTCTGGGAAAACTCTGGTGTTGGTTTAAACAACCGATTTTCTTGCAAAATCGATTCTATCGTAGGTTGTGACATAATCAGTAATCAGTCATCAAGTATTGGCATTACCAGTGTAAGAGTTAAGAGTTAAGGGTTAAGAATGGGCTTGATAATTCTTAACTTTTCGGATTACTGATTACTTTTGACTGATTACTGTTTACTGATTACTAATTATGGAAATGATTGGTCAATTATTAGATCGGAGATACCGAATTGTTCAAGTCCTAAGTTCGGGAGCCTTTGGACAAACCTATCTGTCTGCGGATACCCGACGTCCGGGTCATCCTCAATGTGTTGTGAAACAATTGCGACCACCTAATAATAATTCTAATACTTTAAAGACCGCATTACGATTATTTCGCCAAGAGGCAGAAATTTTAGAACGGTTGGGAAAACATGATCAAATTCCCCAATTATTAGCTTATTTTGAAGATCATAATCAATTTTATTTGATCGAAGAATTTGTTAGTGGACAGCCTCTTATGAAAGAGTTAGTTCCCGGGGTTCCTTGGTCAGAAGAACAGGTGATTTTATTAATCGAAGATATTTTAGAGATTTTAGTATTTGTCCATGATAATCAAGTGATTCATCGGGATGTCAACCCTTCTAATTTAATCCGTCGTAAATCGGATAAAAAATTAGTATTAATTGATTTTGGTTCCGTCAAAGAAGTCAGTAGCAGACTTGCCGATGGTAATGGACAAGGATTACGAACCATAGCCACGGGAACTCCGTTTTATATGCCCATTGAACAGTTCCAAGGTCATCCCCAATATAATAGTGATATTTATGCTGTGGGGATGATTGCCATTCAAGCAATTACGGGGTTAGAAGCTTCAGATTTACCTAAGTTACAAGATCCAAATTTATCGAGCACCGGAGAACCGAGTTGGCAAAGTTATGCCAAAGTTAGTGCTGGATTAACCCAAGTTATTGATAGAATGGTACACCCTTATTATAGCAAACGCTATCTGACTGTAATTGATGTTTTAGATGACTTAAGAAAGGCAACCGGACGATCGGGATTTAATATTAATAAGTTAAAAAGTTTCCCAATTTATCAAGAAGAAAAAAAACCGATTCCTTGGCCTAAAATAATTGCAATTACCACAACGGGATTAGTCAGTTTAATCGTGATTTTTGGCTTGCTCCAAGTTTTAAATCGTCCCGATCCCGTCAAAGCTGAAAATGCCTTAAAAAGAGGCGTGGAAAAAGTCAATCAAGGTGATCCAAAAGGTGCAATTCGAGCCTTTAATCAAGCCATTAAATTTAATCCTAATAATCCCGAAGCCTATCATAAACGTGCCAATGCTTACTATGATTTGAAGGAATATGAACAAGCCTTGGCAGATTACACTAAAGCCATTGAACTAAATCCTAAGTATGTCAATGCTTATTTTAACCGGGGTTTAACTCGTTATGATATGTCGGATTTATCTGGGGCTTTGGCTGATTTTAACCAAGTCTTAAAACAAGAACCTCAAGACGGAGATGCTTTCTATAAAAGAGGTTTAATTCATTATGATTTAGAAGATTATACCGCCGCCATTAATGATTATAATACGGTTTTACGACTGCAACCGAAAGAAAGTAAAGTCTATCGTGCTAGGGGGACTGCATTGGTGAAATCAGGGGATTTACAAGCAGGAATGGCCGACTATACCGAAGCTATTCGCCTAGAACCAAAGAACCCGATAGGATATTATGATCGAGGTCGAGCCAGATTTCATTTAGGGGATTATCAAGGGGCGTTAGCTGATTATAATACCGTCCTACAAATTGATCCTAATAATTCTGAAGCCTATGCAAATCGTTGTAGTGTTTATATTAATTTATGGGACTATGATCAAGCGATTAAAGATTGCACCGAAGCGATTAATAGAACTCCGAATGAAGTTGCCTATAATAATCGTTGTATTGCTAATTTGAATTTAAAAGATTACCCCAAAGCGATTGAAGATTGCTCAAAAGCTATTGAAATTAAAGGAGATGATTATAAAGCCTATAGTAATCGAGGATTAGCCCGTTCCGCCGCCCAGGATTATGAAGGAGCAATTGCTGATTATACCCAAGGAATTAATATTAATCCCAATGATGCCGAAGCTTATGGGAATCGTGCCCAAGTTCATGTTAGAATGAAAAATTATGATAAGGCGATCGCCGATTATGCCCAAGCCATTCGTCTGAAACCTAACTATGCTGCGGCTTATTATGGACGAGGATTAGTTAGAGTTGAAATCGGTGATAAAAGTGGCGCTATTAGTGATTTTGAACAGGCGGGAAAACTCTATTTGGAACAAGGCTTAACGGGAGGTTATAAGGATGCCCAGTTCCAAATTAAACGCTTACAATCAGGAAGTTAGTCGAGTTTATCTCCCAATTCGATTTTTAAAACCAGAGGCTTTAAATTGTTTGAGTTGCAGAGGAGTTTCCAGGTTAGAAGGAATCGAAATTCTAAATTCAAAATCACTAATTCCAGGGGGAACTGTATCAATACTCCCTAACCGTCCTCGATTTTGCATCACTGGGTTATTGGTCGCATCATAAATCCGACCAAAAATATCGGCATCTACAACAACTTTTCCCGATGTATTATTCGCTTTTCCGGTAATAATAAAACAGTTGGCATCTTGACTAGAACCACTAGATATATACCCTTCTGCTAATTCAGGAGGACAGTCTTTGTAACTTAAATCTTGAAGTTGAATCGGAATTAATGCCCAAGCTGGGGGAGTCCAAAAACCGATGATTAAAATGCAGAAACAAAGGCAAAAAATAATCGGTGAAATTCTAAATTTCATACAATTTTTGAGTTATTTTATATTTAGATATTGTTGGAGAGACTGACGCATAATCTCGACGGGAACAGGTTGCTGTAACCACAATTCTAAGGCGGCGGCTCCCTGAATTACTAACATTGGTAATCCATTTAAAATCAGCGCACCTCTAGCCCCTGCTAAAGTCAAAAATTGGGTGGTTTCAGGAACATAAATTAAATCATAAGCGATCGCACCCAATTTAATTTTATCCAGCACCGACGCCTCAACGGGAGACTCCTGAACGTGAGGATACATTCCCACCGGGGTCGTATTTACCAATAAGTCCGCTTGGGGAAGCAGACTCGATAATTGTTCCCAGGGACAGGTTTTGACCGCAACCGATAGGGGGGAAGTGATCCAACTCTGTTGAAATGTGGCCAATTTTTGGGGGTCACGACCGACAACATAAATTTCCCCGATCCCTAACTGGGCACATCCAGCCACCACCGCCCGCGCCGCCCCGCCATATCCCAAAATCACGGCCACTTGATCATGCCAATGTTGATGATACACCTCTAGGGGAGTCAGAAAACCCACAACATCGGTATTGGTGCCACTCCAACCCTTATGAGTCCGCCAAACAGTATTCACCGCCCCGACGGACTGGGCCAGGGTTGTCACTTCCGATAAAAAGGGTAAAATCGCTTGTTTGTGGGGAATAGTAATATTAAATCCCTGAATTCCAATAGCTGCAAATCCATCGAGGGCGGTTTTTAAATGATTAGGAGAAATGGCAAATGGCAGATAAACATAATCCACTCCTAAATGGGCGATCGCGGCATTGTGCATCACCGGAGAAAGGGAATGTGCAATCGGATCACCGATTACTCCTAATAGTTTGGTTGTGCCTTTAATCATAATAACGGGAATTCAATATCTATTTGATTATAGTGGTGATCCCAAGAATATGAAAACATTATATATTTCGATATAATGAATGTATTAATTGGGATAAGTTGATATATGCCAATCGCAACCGACCGACCAATTCAACAGAAAGCACTCAGCTTTGACGAGTTTATCGTTACTTATCGTGACGATAACCGTTATGAACTTATTGATGGAGATATATTTGACTTGGAACCAACAGGCTTGCATGAAGAAGTTGCAGCCTTTATTACCACAAAGGTATGCGTCCAAATCGACCAAATGGGATTGCCTTGGTTTGTGCTTCAGCGAGGACTTATTCGCCCTTCTAACATGGGAATGACTGCATTTCGACCCGATGTGGCAGTTATTGACCGACATGAGCTTACTAAAGAACCAATTTGGAGTGAGCAGTCAATTCTGACCCTAGGCAGTTCAATTAAATTTGTAGCGGAAGTTGTGAGTAGCAACTGGCAAAATGATTATGCCCGTAAAGTTGAAGACTATGCAACTCTGGGCATTCCCGAATATTGGATTGCCGACTACGCTGGATTGGGAGGGGTTCGACATATTGGGAAGTCCAAACAGCCTACTCTCTCTATCTGCACACTAGCAAATGGAGAGTATGAAATTCAGCAATTCCGTGGCAATCAGATAGTTATTTCGACTACTTTCCCTAACCTAAAATTGACAGCCGCAGAAATTTTGAAGACTTTTTAAAAAATTATTAATCTAAAGTGTGATCGCTTTACAATGTGAGGTAAGGGTGAAATAGATAATCTTGACATATCGAATTCTTTATTATGTCAAAAATGTATTGATTATTGAAACTAAATCGTTTAATTTTGTTATTTTACTTGCGATTTTTATGTAAATATTTGCATAATCCAAACATTCTATAGTTCTTTCTACGGTATCTTTTTTCTTATTTTTATATGCTTTACCTACAAGCTGATAGATATCATGTAAATCCTGGGCTGGATGGGAGCGTAAAGTCATATCATCAATACAAGGGTCAAAGCCTACTCTTGATACTATAAAAGAGTTTGTCAGAATCGCATCAACACAGGTGAAGTGATTGCATTCAGATAAGAACCACGACTCAATTTCATTCACAGCCACCACAATTGCAGTGTTAGCAGGTAAAGGCGGAGTTACTTGGCGATTTCGTTTTACAGTACCATTTATCAACTCATTTTCAAATTGAGTTAAGTTCGTTTCTGGACATAGATTTTGCGGATAAAAATCTAACAGACCAATTATTTGAGTATGCCCTTGTGAAAATAATGTCTGATAGTTGTCTATAATTCTTGATCTTACACTGCTATCACTCCTACAATCGTGAATCAAAGCATAATGCTTAGGAGAAACTGGATTTGAAGCTGTTTTAGGATAAATATTTTTTGTAGGTCTTCTTCCATAACCTTGAAATTGCTCTAGTTCAACTGAAATATTTTTTTGTCCTGCTATTTCTATGAGTAGCTTATTTATAAAAAGCTGTTCTGTTTGTCCTTCAACAAAAAAAGTAATTTTTTTCATGGTTATTCTTCAATTTCAAAATCTTCAATGTAGTATTCGTAGGATAGGAAATCAAAGTTATTAAGCCCTGTACGTTGAAATTCTTCAAAAGTTGATTTAGAATTTCTATAATTATAAAATAAAGACTTTTTGGGTATTCTTTGAATAACAGACCAATATTCCAAAGGAACTTTATTCATTACAAATCTATCATTTGTGGTCATGATAACTTGGACAGATGAATCTTTTATCTTCTCAATAATAAGTTCAATAAGGCTATTCGATCTATCGTAATCTAATCCTTCTCCGATATCGTCAATCAAAATGCAACTTGGAGTCTTGCTTAACAAAGAATAATTGAGTTGCACAAGGAGTGATAAAGCCCTGAACATTCCTTGAGACATTTCTGTCTGATCTGTAATAACCTCTAAATCTCTCTCTTGTACATTTAAGCCATATGCAGGAATAGGAAATTTTTTTAAGGGACTTACTTCTATTTTTTGTAGATCGTATGAAATTGCTTTCATATCCTCAAGTATGGTATTTACAAATAAATCGGGAAATTGCTTCTCCCCCATACAAAAAATTCGAGTTACTTCATCACCATCTTTTAAATCTACTTCGTCACTATCATATTTGACCAGATTTATATCTTTTAGAAAAGCATTTTTACCTAATGGAGCCCCAAAAGGATAGTAATTTAAGTTTTTCCCCCAAGAATATAACGTTTCAAAGAAAGAATGTTGTTTTTTATCTCTTTTTGATACAGCTAATACATCATCATCTGTCTCAAAAGCTAATTTTTTCTCAGCTCCCTCATACCAGAGAATCCCTTCAGTACGGTTTAACTTTTCTACATTATTAACCGTTAAAGTCTCCTGAATGATTTTCCCATCTTTGAAATCCAAATAGTATTGTATTTCTCCCTCATCACTATCGAACCTTAAATTATATTCAGTAGTTCCAAAGCCTAATGAATTAAGCCGGGATATTTGCACATCCCCACAAAATAGGTCTGCAATATGGCGTATGGCATCGATTGTTTTACTTTTGCCTGTTGCATTTTTCCCTACGATGAGATTCATCCCAACGAAAGAGAGCCATTGTCCAAATTCATTATTTAGAGGTTTCCCTTCAATTGACCACTCATCAGGTTGATTCTTAAAACGGGAAATCTTTATTTCTTTTAATTGCACTTTTTTCTTTCCCTATACTAGGTAGTTGACCTAAAACACTTTAATCTTAATCTAAAAAATAGTTAAGTTTTGGTGGATTGCTTCGTCTTACAACACTTCGGACAGTTTGCGATCGCCAACGGTGGAATAAGGGGTTCAGGCTTTCGTTTAGCCTCGATCGCTAACGGTAGAATAAGGGGTCTAGGCTTTTACTCAAAAACTGTCCGGGGTATTGATCTTACACCAAAATGTAAAACATTAGTTGAGCAAGCGAAATGAAAAAAACTTTTTCACTTGTTCTAATTTGCTTTGCAGATCGCTCAGGTGAACTCCTATCAGATTAGAGTCCAAGCGACCATCGCTCTCTAAAACACATCAAATCATCTGAGAATATTTGTAGTTGGATGAAATAGCGATCGCCCAATCACAAACTTGAGAAAATGATTGTTGAGGCAATCTCTGGTAACACGACATGAAAACATTATATATTTCGATTTAAAAATAAGGTGGGCTATGCCCACCCTCCTAAAATCCTTACAATCCATCTAAAAACATCAAAAAAATCCGTGTAATCCGTGTAATCCTTCTAAATCCGTGATCAAAATTCCTGAGCTTCTGCTAAAATTGGGTTAATATCATACCAAAAATGTTCGGTTTGATGATATTCAAAAACCCATAAACTTCTTAATAGGGTTTGATATTCCATTTGACCACTTAATTTTTTAGTTACTGCTACTTGACGTAACATTTCTCTTTCATCTGCTTCAATAGCTAAGGTTAATTGGTGGCGACGTTGTAAAATCACCTCCTCTAAGGATTTTCTAGTTAATGGAGGATCTTCTTTTTGCAAACAGCTATATAACAAAATTAATAAACTGCGAACATGACCGCCACTAATCGTACAAAGTCGATCTAAAGTGTCAGGAGTGTCAAAAATACTTGTTACTAAGTCTGGATATTCTTTCGGATCAATACCCGGAAATGCTCTCGCCATTACCATTTGGCGTAATAGTTCAATTCCGGCTTCGCAGCGAGTTCCATCTTCAAATTTTACCGTCACCATTGGTAAGGTTTTCGGGTCGCTACCAAAGCGATTCATCAGTTGTCCTAAATTATTAGAAAAAATCAAACCGAGGGGAATAGTATAGACAACATGACAATTGAGTTTATTTAGTTGTTCACCCCGATCAATAAATAAATATTCCGGTTGTGGGCGTCCGGTACTGCTTTGGCTATCCAAAATCCGGTCTAAATTATCAACAATTACGACCAACCCCTTTTTCCCCATTTGTTTCAATTGTTGGATCGATGGTTCCAATAATTCTTTATTGATTGCCTCTAAAATATTATTAGTTCGAGGCTCTAAATATTGACGCAATAAAGACCTTAAATCTCGACTGTCCCTGGTTTTAGCCGTAATATTCCCAATTCCCATTGAAAGGGAAAACTCCCCTTCCGTACTTGCAGCTAACGTCCCAATTCCGGGAACATTAACATCTCCTTTTAAATCAATTTCTGTATTTAAAACCCCGATCACTCCACTGAGTAAACTTTTAAAGCCTTTAGGTTTTAATTTAATTTGTAGGAGTTCAATACTTTCACTGACTTGACGGGCGATCGCTAATAAAATATCGGTAATATCCACATCCGCCATGTCTAAATCCTTACTAGACTCAAAATAAACGACATGGAATCCTTCTTTTTTGAGTTGAGCTTGAAGTCGGAGTAATTCCGTTGACTTTCCTGATCCAACATGACCTGTAAAGAGTTGACAAGTAGGGCGATCGGGTGATAAACGAGTAATTGTTCGGGAAATTTGTTCAATCAGTTTACCACCGCGTGCAGGAGAAAAATCAATATAATATTGTTGATCTTCCGGGTTTTCTACATCCAGGGTTTCAGCCGGATTAGAAGCTTTAAAAAAGCGAGATAAATCAAGTTCCATTGTTATTGAATGAGTTTGAACGTTGAATTGATTCTGTATCTATTATTAAAGGATTAGTAGGCTAACCACAACCCAAAACTAAAACCGAGGCCGGAAATTATCCCTAAAATCAAAAAGGTATAAAACCCATTGTAGGACGCAAGTAATTTTTCTCCCGCCGCCATTTGCGCCACGACCCCAGCAACCAAAGCGATCGCACCCCAAGCAGCAATAATAAGCTCTGGCTGTATTTGTTCAATCACCCGGATGATGGCTTTCTGACCCGCCCCAATGCCAGCCCCGATCCATCCTCCTAATAGTAATCCAAATAAACTCCCCGTTCCTAGTTTGGCTCTTGATTGAAATATTGCATCTAAAATAATCCCTAACATTAACCCCATAATCACCCCAAAACCCCCACCGAAAACCGAACCTAACCAGTTTCCCCGACGAGTTCCGGCAATTAACCCGGCAATGGCAGCAATTCCCATCACCGTCAACAGTCCAATTACCGATTTAGAGACCGTTTCTGAGCCTGCGATCGCCCCTAATCCGATGCCGACCATCCCCCATACCGTTGCTGTAATTACCCCCCCAGCTTCATTTCCTAGTACCCAACCAGCGATCGCTCCAGCAAACATCAACGATATTAACCAAGGTTGAGACGAATCCGAATCCTTACTGGCGACCAAGGTAATCGTAAACCAAGCAATTAGGCCAAATATCCAAACCCAGAAGGGAATCTTCAAAGTTATTAAAATCCAAGCGATCAGCGTATAACAAACAAACACCCCCGTTAGCCAACCTAGAGGGATAGTTGGGGAAGTTGGGGGAGTAGGGGGAGTTGGGGGAGTTGGGGGAGGTGTGAAGGTTGTGAAGGTTGGGGGAGCCGGGGAGGTAGGATAACTTAAATGGGTTTTTAGGGTTTCGTAGGCGTGGCTAATTTCTTTGAATTTTGCTTCCGCTTCGATTTGTAAGAGAGAATCTTGGGGATAACGATCGGGATGCCATATCAATGCTAGATGGCGATAGGCTTGTCTGACTTCCTCTAATCTTACCCCAGGTTCTAAGTCTAAGATTTTATAATATTTTTCAATCTCCACGTTTGCAATTTGTTGACCTGCTCTTATTTTTCAGCCATCAGAATTATTGTAATCAACAGTAAACCACTTGCGGATTCAATTATCTAGGACAGATTTCTCCCCATTCTAAATTATTGACATAACATTCCTTTATCCCTTGTTCAATTTGCACTAATTTAACATCACTCAACTTTAATTGTGAATTTTCAGAGCAAATTATATGTATAGGATATTGTGATGAATTTTCAGATGGAGAAATAGGAGAATTTTCAATAGTTTTTAATGCCGGAATTAGTCCCGACATAACTACCAATGCTAAAGCCCAAGGTAAATCAATTGCCATGATCAGATCTCCCAAATAATGATATCAATAATTCCTTAAAGTTGTTTCTATTCCCCACCATTACTATAGTAGGCAACAGGCAACAGGCCACAGAATACCCCCTAATCCATTCCTTCGTGTCTTCGTGTCTTTGTGGTAACATCTACAGGAATAGGATTTCGGTGAATCGGTTTCTAGCTTTATGTTATAGCTAAATTTGACATTGGAAAAAAAAATCTTTTGAAAAAGGGGTTGACATTCCCAGAGAAACAGAGTAGATTAGTAAGTCGTGAGGGAAAAACGAGCGAACCATAAGAACGCAAAGCCCTCAAAAACAGGAAAAGTTTTATAGAGCTTTCCTGGTGTCTATGGCTCAGTGGAACCACTCCGATCCATCTCGAACTCGGAAGTGAAACGCTGACACGGCGAAGATACTTGGCGGGTAGCCGCCTGGAAAAATAGCTCGGTGCCAGGTTAATATCAAATAAAAGCCTGCTTCCAGTGATAAATCGGAAGCAGGCTTTTATATTTTAATCTCAGAAACCCGGTTTCTTTGATCCGCTTGATACCCCTAACTCCCTCACCAAGCCGGATCAGAGGATCAAAAAAAATATTTTAAAAAAGGGGTTGACATTCCTAGAGAAATCAAGTAGATTAGTAAATTGTGAGGGAGAAACGAGCGAACCACAAGAACGCAAAGCCCTCAAAAACAGGAAAAGTTTATAGAGCTTTCCTGGTGTCTATGGCTCAGTGGAACCACTCCGATCCATCTCGAACTCGGAAGTGAAACGCTGACACGGCGAAGATACTTGGCGGGTAGCCGCCTGGGAAAATAGCTCGATGCCAGGTTAATATCAAACTAAAGCCTTCTTCCAGTGATAAATCGGAAGGAGGCTTTGGTATTAGAAACCCAGTTTCTTGTTTCTTTGACCCCCGGTATTATAGGATGTTTTGATATTTCTCGTGAATTAAATATGAATGCGATATTACCTCCTAGGGTTATTTTAGATCCCCTATTACAACAATGGTTATTAGAAGATATTGGACGAGGCGATCGCACGACCGCCGGATTATTAGTCGGAAATCAGATCAAATCCGCCGATTGGATTGTTAAAGAAAAGGGTGTGATCGCCGGATTATCTATTGCTGAAAGAGTGTTTCAACTGTTGGATCATCAGATAGAATTTACTCCTTTAGTTAAAGAGGGAGAATGGTGTGAAAAAGGGACAAAAATTGCATTTTTAGAGGGGAGTTTAGAAGCATTATTAACAGGGGAAAGAGTCGCGTTAAATTTAGCGATGCGACTGAGTGGAATTGCTACGGAGACGCGGAAATATGTAGAAGCGATCGCCGATTTACCCTGTCAATTAGTGGATACCCGTAAAACCACACCCGGATTAAGATTATTAGAAAAATATGCTATTCAAGTCGGTGGGGCAAAAAATCATCGGATGGGATTAGATGATGCGATTATGATTAAAGATAATCATATTGCGGCGGCGGGGGGAATTGCAGAAGCGATCGCAAAAATTAGAGAAACCATGCCTTATCCTTTAACTATTGAAGTCGAAGCAGAAACTTTAGAACAGGTTAAAATCGCCTTAGAACATGAAGCGGATATTATTATGTTAGATAATATGTCCTTAGAGTTAATGAAAGAATCTGTTAATATTATTCGTGAATATAACCCCAGAATTAAAATAGAAGCATCGGGAAATATTACTTTAAAAACTATTCGCTCAGTTGCAGAAACCGGAGTTGATTATATTTCAACTAGCGCCCCGATTACCCGTTCAAATTGGTTAGATTTAAGCATGAGAATCTAAATTAAACTTTAGGGGCGAGTAAACAAACCTCGCCCTAAGATTACACTTTTATTCCTAACAACTACTTAGAAATAAAATGTACCCAAAAACTACCATCAGGTATGCAAACACGGCGGATCAGTAGATAGGAATAATTCAAATAAGATCCACTCAAATCCGTGCGATAACCGGAGGAAAACCATTCCCCATAAGGGTCATGAACAATAAACCCATATTCGTCATAACCCACCACAGGCATAATATGACCAAAGGAGGTGAAATATCCATGAATTACAGCAGGATTTCCAGCCGCAATCCAATCTTTGATATCATCTATGGTGCCATTTTCAGTAAAATAATCCTGACAGCCATAATCTCGAACAATTCGAGCTAAATCGTTGGGATTGTGGCGACTGTAGCCTTTATCAATAGCATATTGATAGAGTTCATCTTCAAACTGACCAGAACTGGTTTTGCGACGAGCTTTCAAGTATTCCAAACACATTGCTATGGATGTCACATTGCACGATCCCGTCGGATTAAACCAGTTATCCAATTGAGATTTATAGGGAACATTGAGACGGAAACTTTTGGGAAGCGGTTTAGGATACACCCGGCTGCCATTTTCATAAATTTCAGCGTGTTCTCCCCAAATATATAAGACCGAATATCCCCCGTAGGATTCAGTGCGTAAAGCGACTCGTAAATGTCCGCGAATGGGATCGTAGGCTAAAACACTAAATTCTTTATCGGCGGGAATCGCAAATTTTTCCGAGTCATTTAGTTGAGAAGAAGCAATCGGTTTAACTTTAAAAACTGTACTTTTGACCGTTTTCAGAATTGGGGTTGCTACGGGAATCTGTTCCCGTTTTGCTTCTATTAGCTTTTTCGCCGTTACTGCGCCCAGATAACCCGCTTCACCACACTCCATCAACTTCTGAAATTGGTGTAATCCCGCCGTTGATTTCGGGCCAAAAACCCCATCCACAGGCGGATCAAGTAGTCCTAAATCAATTAGTCGAGTCTGAACTTGGCGGGAAAGTTCGTCGTCTTCAGAAATACCTTTAATATCATATCGAGTATTTTTACCGAGAAAATCTTGTAGTTTCATCAGAAAAATGGGTAGAAACCCCGTCCCATTCGACAAGCTCAGGGCAAGCCTTATAGGACGGCTTTATATTTCCCCTTTCAGGGAGGAGGGTATGGTGGCCCTCCTAACTCCTATTTCTAGGGTAAAGTTAGCTGAGTGCTTCGCACACGCTACGCGAACGCCAAGGTTTTAAGAGCTTGTTAGGCTAGTAGCACTGTCTTACCCCTCGTAAAACTGTTTAACTACTAACGACAGAGCCAGGGACTAGCTACGCATCCAACAGGGTGTCTTGACTCACAAAAACGTAGTCAGTTAAGACTTAGGCTGGTCAACTAACTGAAGTTAGAGGCACCGGGCGCGTAGCCTGCGCTCCGCGCATAGCCCCGTCACAGAGAGTGCGGGGTGCTGACAGAGGCTAATTCTCACCAATGACTCAAAAAACATGGAGATCAAAGTTGTCAGGACAATTTTACCATTATTAGTCCCCACAAACTTCTCAACTCTGGGTTTTCTTGAATTCAAGGAACTTGACACTCCCACCCCTACGCTACGCTAAAGGGGTGGGATTCTCGTATCTAGCCCAATCAAATAAAGACAGTTGAATATACTCTTTTTGATTGTTTTTCACCGAGTTCGGGGGTGCGCCAAACACCCCATAATTTAAACCGGATGAATCCATTACAGAAGCATCTCTCTTTAGGTTTAAATCACAAGCGAAACCATCCCATTGAGACAGATTTCGTGCAGCATTAAAATCAGAATTGTGGTAGTGACCATTAGGGCAATTGAAATCATGTCGATTTCTTTTGCCAATAACACCGCAAGTTGAGCAAGATTTAGAGGTGTATGGTGCAGGTCTTTTGATTAACTTCAATCCTTTAAGAGCTAACTTATAATTAAGTTTCTGCTCCAAAGAATAATAAGACCAACTATGTCGAGATTGACCAGAATCAGAACGAGATTTCTGTCTCTGTTTCATGGTATTTCGACAACCTTCTAAATCCTCAATCACAACATCAGCATTATGAAATTCGGCAAAACGAACAATTCGGCGACTAATGGTATGGTTGATAGCATCCATCCATCGTTGCTCTTTCTTGTTCCATTTCTTTAAAGCTCGAAACTTTTTAGCTTCTTGAAGTTGTTGCCTTCTTTGTTGAAAATAACGTCTCCGATGCTTAACGCTTTGACCATTAAAGAATTTACCGAAACCTTCTTTTGGTGCAACTACAGCTAAATTATTCTGCCCTCGGTCACATCCTAATCTTTTCTCTGTCTCAACTTCTGGAACATCCTCAGTGATTGACAGATAGACATACCACTTATTTCTATGTTTAATTAACTTAAAAGATCCTCCTTGAATTGTTCCCTCTAATAATCCATCTAAAATGGTTTGCCAGTGAGCGGATACAACTTCAATGGGGATTCTTTTTTCACCTTTAAGAGTCGGGAAGCTAATTGAATAAGTATTCCCTCTTTGAGTTAACTTCCAGTTTTGGTTGTTAACTTCCACGGGAAGAACTTTATACTGTTTGGTTTTACGACCCGTGGGTGATGTGGTATGTCGAATTACTTGATTAACCAGAGCAGATTTTAACTCGGACATGATTTTAGCTGTTGTCATTTTTCGCCGTTCTTTAATTGGCAATGACAACAGCTTATTAGCAATCTGCGTGTTTTCTTCCGTCATTTGCTCAAACATTTGAGCTTGACAACGGTTGAGTTTTGCGAATTTTAATTTAATCGTCCGAGTTACTTTGATCATGGAAAATATGATAACATAAATATCTAATAACTGGGTACAAATTAATTGGTAGATGACGGCACTTAAAAGTGCCTGCGTCGCGTTTCATCCCACGGCTGAAGCCAGTGGGCTTTCACGCTCCCACCCTGGCTTTGTAAGGGCGGGTTCTTTTGATAACTGATACCTCTTACACTGTTAACTGATGACTGTTAACTGTTAACTGATGACTGATTACTGATGACTGTTTGAGGAAGGTTTCAAAATCACAATTCCATAGGCATCAGGAGACAAATACCGTTGTGCTGCCTGTTGAATGGTTTCTGAACTCAAACTTTGAATATGATCGGGGTAATAGAGACCAGCAGTTAAATCCCCCACCAAAGATTGATAGTATCCATACAACCCGGCGCGATCGCTAGGAGTTTCATTTCCAAAGATAAACCGATTTGCCACCTGCATCCTAACTTTAGCAATTTCATCTTCGGTAATTAATTCGCTTTGGATTTGACGAATATGATCGGTGAGAATTCCTTCAACCAGAGCCAAATTCTCCACGGGCAAACGGGCTGAAATATAAAATACCCCCTGCCAACGCTGGGTCATATTACTCGCAGAAATCGACGAAACTAACCCCCGATTTTCTCGTAGGTCTTGGAATAGTCGTGCGGTTCTGCCCTGACCTAAAATATAGGCTAAAACATCTAAAGGATAGGTTTCAGAAAGTTCTACTAAACCAGGTACACGCCACAACATCAATAATCGGGCTTGTTCCAAGGTATCATCAATGATTTCTTGACGAACAATTTCCTGAAAACTCGCTTCAGGAGTCCAGGGTTGTAGTTCAGGGAGGGCAGAACCCGACGAGGATGGGGAATAAACCGAGCTAACGGAATTTTCTACCGTTTGGATCAAATTTTCCACGGGTAAATTTCCGACCACTGCTACGGTCATGGAGCGGGGCTGATACCAAGTGCCATGGAAATCCCGCATTTGTTGAGATTGTAACTGCTCAATCACCGATGCTGGCCCCAAAACCGGACGACGATAGGGGAGTCGCTCAAAGGCGATTTCCATGGACTGACGGAAGGAACGCCGCCCTGGGTTATCTTCAGCCCGACGAATTTCTTCTAAGACGACAAATCGTTCCCGTTCAAAGGCTTCATCCGCGACACTGGCATTCAGAACCACATCAAATTGTAGGGGAGCTAAATCCGCAAAGTCCTGGGGGGCGGTGGTGATGTAGTAATGGGTATAGTCCTGACTGGTTGCTGCATTGGTGACCGCGCCCCGTTGTTCGATTTTTTGCTCAAATTCACCGATTTGCAGATGGGGTGTGCCTTTAAAAACGATATGTTCTAAAAAGTGCGCCATACCGTTGATATCATCGGATTCAATGGCTGAACCAATATTAATCCAAACATTGAGATTTACCGCATCAACGGCTAACTGTTCTGCCACAATGGTCAGACCATTGGAGAGTTGATGAACAGTGGGAGTATTGATCGGTCGAGGCAAAGATGGTTTAACGAGGATAGAAGTCATTTAATTCAGTTATCAGTAAACAGTTATCAGTGGTTAGACGCGCCTAAACAAAGCGCAATCTCGTCAGGCTGTTATTGCATCCGTACCAGTTATTAGTTATTCGTTCATAGTTGATAGTTTTTATTGTATTGTAGGTTATTAGCTAAAAACCGACAATTCCTACACTGATAACTGATAACTGATTATGGCATTCTTTCGTCAATATATGGCCCCGTTGATTGTGGTCATCATGTTTTTATTTGCTCTGTTCGTTGTCAGTGCGCGAATTTTTCTCCCTGGAGATATGACCGCCCCTGCGCCCATTGGCACGATTACTACATCGGCGACCTATTTCCTTAATCATATCCGTGTCTGAAGTTTTTATTCCCGGTTATCATTTGCGCCAGGGGTCACGTTTAGATCGGGCTTTATTACTCAAGTTTGCATATCGAACCTATAAGGAACAATTCCCCGATCAAGATTTAAGCCATCTCGCCCTAACTGTTGAGCAGTATTTTTCGCCTCAAACTCCTTTGTGGTGGGTGGATAAATTCAACCCAGACTCCTACCCTCCCGAACCGATAGCTTGTTTATGGTTAGGTAATGCGATTGATTTGGCCGACGGAGAACGCACCGCCCATGTTTTTTTGTTGTATGTCGCACCAGAACACCGAAAACGGGGTATTGGTTCGGCTTTAATGGCTCATGTCCAACAGTGGGCCATAGGACGAGGCGATCGCAAAATCAGTTTACAAGTTTTCACGAATAACCAACCCGCTCTCAATCTTTATCAGAAACTAGGTTATCAACCTCAATCTTTGTTGATGCAGAAGATTCTATACAAAGAGGTTTAACTTCCCTAAAATTGATAACATCAACGGTGACAAATTGTTGTAAATTAATGATATGGAGGATGAAAAACTGATCGTAACCAATACTCAAGACCCCTTAGAAAGTCCTTTGGATCAATTGGATGATGGCGAAATGGCCAAACCCGATCCAGAGGAAATGTTGCTGTTGTTAACCTCATCCGAACCGCAACAGCGCATGATTGCGGCCAGGGCATTTTGTGAAATTAAGGACAGGCGGGCTATTCCTGATTTAATTCGGTTGTTGAAGGATAGTTGCCCTTTGGTGCGGGTAAGTGTGGCCTATGCCTTGGGACGCAATTCTAATTCCCAAGTGGTGGAAGCTTTGATTACACAACTACATCAAGACTGGAATGGTTATGTCCGTAAAGGGGTGGTTTGGGCTTTAGGAACCTGTGGCGATCGCCGAGCTTTAGAACCTTTATTAGATGCCCTAAAAACTGATATTCCCGCCGTGCGTCTGTGGGCGGCGAGTTCCCTTGGTCAAATGGCGAAAGTGAGTTATGATACCGTGATTCGGGCAATTCCCCCCATGATTGAAGCCCTGCGTCAAGATCCGGTTCCGGCGGTTAGAAGTAACTGCGCCTGGGCATTGGGTCAACTCTGTCGAGAACTACCCTCTAATGTTGTTTATGCCGTGGCTATTGATGCCTTAATTGAAGCCTTAGAAGAAGATGGGGATGTAGGGGTTAAGGATGATGCTAAATCATCGTTATTAAGAGTCGGTGATCCGAGGGGATTACAAATTATTGAAGATTTAGAAATGGACGGCCTATTATAGTTTCTATCGTTTCAGAACTTGATCGATAAGGTTAACCGCAACGCCGTGTTACCTCAGCTTTTGACCTGGGCAAAACCAGGTGGGTACCTCGACCAGACTTAAAGTTTCCGAGTCTAAGCTCGGTTTACTGCCGCCTGCAATTCTCTTGGCTCCCGTATTCTTAAAGCTATAGATCAAAAAAACATATCGGCAAATCACCAACGCCGCAGCACAACCTTGAACTTATTATAACAGATTTTTCTGGGATAGCAAGGAGATTGGGCAAGAGGTAATGGGTAATGGGTAATGGGTAATGGCTGTTGTTCATCAAAAAATTAAATTAATTCTTTGTCGAGCTTTAGCTCCACCCGTTGTTGCGCTTAAGCGCATCTTCTCTGTTATAATAGATTGCGCTTAAGCGCAACAACAATATCAAATATGCCTCTTTCCTTAGAACAACAACTCAACTACTGGACTAAATATTTTCATTCCCATCCTGATGATATTCGGGGATATATTCAACGGGGAATGGTTTATTTTAAATTAGGGAAAATTGCTGAATCTATCCAAGACTTTGATCACGCAGAAAAGTTGGATTCTAGCATTAAACCCTATTTGTGGCAACGGGGATTATCCTATTATTATACAGAACAATATCAACTCGGTGCTGAACAATTTGAAATTGATTTAACCGTTAATTCCCAAGACGTTGAAGAAACGGTTTGGCGATATTTATGTATTGCCCAATTTCAAGGAGTTGAAGCTGCTAAAAATACCCTACTTCCGGTTAAAAATGATCCGCGTCCGGTTTTGAGAAGTGTTTATGAATTATTTGTCGGTAATTGTACCCCGGAAGATTTATTAAAAATCGGAGAAAAACAAGGAAAATCAGGGAATTTTTATAGTCATCTTTACTTAGGATTATATTATGAAGCTGAACAAAATATAGAACTGGCTAAAACCTATATTAATCAAGCTGCAACTGAATATGAAATTGAGGATTATATGTGGAATTTAGCCGTTGTTCATCAAAAAATAAAATTTGGTGTTGAGCTTTAGGGTTATCTATTATAATTAGAGAAACATTGCTGTTGATGATGAAAAAGGAGGCAGTAACATGACACTAAAAGACTTAGAACCTCAACTTCTAGCATTAAGTCTAACAGAAAAAGCACAGGCGATTCAATTGCTCGTTCAAAGTTTAAGTAATGTTTGGCAAGGAATTGAAAAAACTTCTGGGGTATGCGGTGGCGATGCTAGAATTGCTAACACTCGTATCCCCGTTTGGTCATTGATCAATTATCGTCGTAATGGTGCTTCTGATGCTCGAATTTTACAAGATTTCCCTCACTTGAAAGCAGAGGATTTAGTCAATGCTTGGACTTATGCTGATACTCATTCAGAAGAAATTGAGGCAGCTATTTGCAGAAATGAGGAAGATTGAAAAATGGATCGTCTATATGCGGATGAAAATTTTCCATTACCAATTGTTAAATTATTGCGTCTCGCTGGTCACGATGTGCTTACCACTGAAGAAGCGGGAAATTCGGGATTAGGAATTCCTGATCAGGATGTTCTTGCTTATGCTGTCAGAAATGAGCGTGCTATTTTAACGCGAAATTGGGATGATTTTAGACAATTGCACCGAGCGCACCCTGATCATTTTGGAATTATTATTTGCAAAGAAGACTTAAATACCGAAAGACAAGCTACACGCATTAATGAAGCTATTTCTGATGAAGGAAATCTCCAAGGTAAGTTAATTAGAATCATTCGTCCGCAGCAATAATTAACCAAGTTACCAGTTTTCTATTCCCTGCTATATGTGGAATTTAGCCGTTGTTCATCAAAAAATAAAATTTGGTGTTGAGCTTTAGTTTTTAAGCTAAGGTAAAATCAGAGGCTCCTAGTGCTACGGTTGTACCCGATAAAACCGCGATAATTTCCCCAGTTCCAGAAATTTGAACGGCGCTTCCTCCGGCTTGGGGAACAATGGCTAATTGTGCAAAGGTTAACCCTCCTGATAAAGCCAATTCATCGGAACCTTGAATAAAATCTGTAATAGTATCGGTTCCCAAACCCGGGGCGAGAATAAAGCGATCATTGCCTCCACCTCCGGTAATCGTATCATTATCCCGATCACCGGAAATAATATCATCACCTTCACCGCCATTGATTTGATCGGCTTCTCGACCAGCATAAATAGTATCGCTTCCTACACCCCCATCGAGAATATCGCCCCCTTTTCCACCATAAACCGTATCATTTCCATTTCCTGATTGAATACTATTGTTAAAACGGTTGCCTAGAATTTCATCTTGACCTGCGGTTCCAATTAAGTTTTCAATTTCGGTTGTAAAGGAGGTATAAGTTCCAAAGGTATCTGTTTTATAGGTCGCTCCCTCTGGTGCTCCTTGGGAGGGTTTTAAGTTATAGTCTAATCCCTTGAGGGCGGCTTGGGTGGTAAAAGGTAGCCCAGGAGCTAACCGCAAGGTATAGACTTCATCCGCAGATAAACCCGAAAAATCAACGGTATCAATACCACCACTATCCCAAATTGTGGCAACCTGTTTAAAGTTCGTATCATTGAAGGTATAAACATCATTACCAGTATTATTATTCTTAACCCCATACAAAAACTGCAAGGCTAAAATATCGAATGGCATTAGGGTTTGAGGTTCCGGTGCTCCTGCGTCCCCTGCTGTGGCGCTACCCGGATTATAGGACATAACCGTATTTCGAGAATTGTCCTGTTCAAAGGGTAAGAATACTCGCCCGGGTGGAGGTGGAGTCGGATTTTTTTCTCCCGCACTGTAATTACCAGGATGTTCTAAACCCAGTGCATGACCTAGTTCATGAATCAGGACTGAATATTCATAGGTACCGGGGTCATTCCCAAAGTTAAATTCTTCTCCCTTTTTCAAAACTACAGCCTGAAAACCATTTGGGTCAGCTAAATCTCCAAGAGCATAAGCACCAGCATCAGGAATACTTGTTATATCCCCCAACATAATCCGAATATTACCTTGCCCGAATGAATCTTCGACAAAGTTTATGGGTAGAACAGTACCATAAACGGTCTGCATGATTTGACGAACTTGATTCTTTGTTCCTTCATCAACTTGTTGAATTCCGGTTTCATCAAGTGCTGTTTCGTAAGTGCTTGCTTCTGCATTGGTCACAAAACTATAGGTTAGGGTTCCCCCAGGTATAACATTCCATTTCAACGGTTGCCCTGGATTATCGGGATTACTACCCACAAGGGCATCAATTCTCACATCATTTGTTGGTATCATAAATAATAGGATTGTATTCTTTGTCATTATATCCTATTCTTGTTTATGATTATCCAAAATATTAATCAAAGATGATTATATGTGGAATTTAGCCGTTGTTCATCAAAAAGTTAAATTCTTTGTTGAGCTTTAACTCCACCCGTTGTTGTGCTTTAGCACATCTTCTCCGTTATTATACTTTGACAATAGATTGCGCTGAAGCGCAACAACAAGTGCAACAACAAGTGCAACAACGGGATTATTTGAAACGTTGTAAGGGAACAGTATTTGGGTCAAGAATTTTAGGACTGAGACTGCCAAATTTAATCGCTAAAGACATTTTATCTTTATTTGAGAAAATGTGGGTTACTTCTCCAATCCCAAAGGTACGATGAAAGACTTTATCCCCAACTTTCCAGTCCTTAACATTCGATTCTAATTTGTCACTTTTGGCAGGTTGTTTAATCTCAGTTGGTGATTTTGACTCTTGTTTAATTCCCTTATTTTTATTTTTAGTTGTTTTGGGTTGAATGGGAGGAGTATAACTATGAATTAATCCTTCGGGTAATTCCTGTAAAAACATTGAGGGGATACAGGATTCTAAAGTCCCCCATAACCGCCGTTGACAAGCATGGGTTAAAAATAATTGTTCCTGGGCGCGAGTAATCCCAACATAACATAAACGTCGTTCTTCTTCAATAGATAAGGGATCATTTAAACTGCGATAATTGGGGAAAAGTCCCTGTTCTAAACCGACTAAAAAGACGATGGGAAATTCTAATCCTTTCGCTGCATGGAGGGTTAATAAGGAAACCGCTTGTTGTCCTTCTTTTAAGTTATCTAAATCGGAAGCTAAGGAGGCACTGGCTAAAAATCCACCCAGGGTATTATCCTCATATTCCTCTTGAAATTGGGAGACGGCATTCGTCAATTCTTTAATATTTTCTAAGCGGTTTTCGGCTTCATCTGTTCCTTCATTTTTCAAGTCTTGAATATAACCCGCATCCTGTAAAATTCCTTCTAAAATTTGCATGGCGGAATGGTCTTCTAGGCGTTCTTGCCAAGTTTTAATAGTTTGGGCAAATTGATTTACGGATTTTGCTGAACGTCCGGCTATGGTATTAACAGAATCTTCATCACTAAGCACTTCCCAAAGGGGTATTCCTAACTGTTTAGACGCATTGAATAACCCATCAATAGTGGTTTTACCAATACCTCGACGGGGAACATTAATAATTCTAAGTAAACTAATACTATCGGCCGGGTTAGCAATTACTCGTAAATAAGAGATAGAATCCTTGATTTCTTTGCGGTCATAGAACCTTAATCCCCCGACAACGGTATAGGGAATATTATTTCTTAATAACACATCTTCTAGGGCGCGAGATTGGGCGTTGGTTCGATATAAAATGGCAAACGCACCATAATCTAATTCGGGATTTTGTTGACTAATTTCTTGAATTTGTGATAGAATAAATTTGGCTTCATCTACTTCATCATCTGCTCGATAACAATAAATTGGTAGCCCTTCTCCTCGGGTGGGACGGAGGATTTTATCAATGCGTTCGGTATTTTGTTGAATCAGATGATTTGCTACTTGTAAAATATTTTCCCGGGAGCGATAATTTTCCTCCAGTTTAATCATAGTACGAGTATCATCATCGGGGAGGCGATCGCCAAAATCCTGTTGAAATTCTAACAATATTTTATAGTCTGCCATCCGAAATGAATAAATAGATTGATCCACATCTCCCACCACAAAAATAGAACGATTTTGCCAATTTTTAATGGTTCTGGGGTTTTCCCCATTCGTAACTAATAACCGAATTAAATTATATTGAGTGCGGTTAGTATCTTGATATTCGTCTACTAAAATATGGCAGAATTTTTGATGCCAATAGGCTAATATTTGCTCATTTTGACTGAGTAAATCAACGGTGACTCTAATTAAATCATCAAAATCTAAGGCATTATTTGAAGCTAATTGAGATTGATAGGAACTATAAACTTCCGATACGACTCTACCATAATAATCAGGATTTTCCCTGGCATATTGTTGAGGCGAAAACCCTAGGTTTTTAGCATTACTAATAGAATATCTAATTTTTTTAGGTTCAAATTTCTTATCATCTAAATTCATATCTTTGAGAACAATATGCTTAACTAACTTTTGGGCATCATCTTCATCAAAGATGGAGAAATTCTTATCCCACTTTCTGCCACTTTCGTCTTGATATTTATTAATATCATATCTTAGAATCCGAGCGCATAAACTATGGAAGGTTCCCATCCAAAGATGTTTGCTAATACTGCGATAAACCTTTGATTTCAAGCGAGTTTGTTCATCGGCAGCTAAAGCTGATAAGGGTTTTCCAAATTCGAGTTCTGCCTGTTGTTGAGCAAAAATTAACTCAACCCGTTCTTTAATTTCCTTGGCAGCTTTATTAGTAAAAGTCACCGCCAAAATGTTCTCAGGATGAACCCGATGACTGCGAATTAAATTAGCGATGCGATAGGTTAAAGCCCGTGTTTTACCCGAACCTGCCCCCGCCACCACCAGCATCGGGCCACAAAAATGTTCCACCGCCTGACGTTGGCAGGTATTTAGATGGCTAAGGAAATCAATTGTTTGAGTCATGGCTACAGAAAACACGGGAATTGAATCAACTTCTATTTTATCCGTAGCCGGGGGTCGCGGACACACTGAACACCGAAACAAATAGGATATACCCTCAACAGAGTCGGAATAGATTAGGATTTTTGAATTCTGTTATAGGTCTGGTGAACCATATCCAGTAAGGTTAACAATTGCTGCCACTGGGCATCTCCAGTCCCATTAGCAGTTTGCTGTTCCGTGGTTAAACGGTCTTTTAGATGCTTAAATAAATCATTAACTGAGGCCTCCTCAGAGGAATTGTCTGTCTCGTACCGACCCTCCTCTGAATCATCATCTTCTCCAGAATCGGCTGAGTCTTCGTGAATATCCTGGGCTGTTTCTGCCAAGGTTAGGGCCCGTTGAGCAATATTTTCAGGGAGTTTAGGACGTTCTCCTAAAGCAACCCGAGACAATTCTAGTAATAGTTGACGCACCTGTTCAATCCATTGGCTTTTTTCAGATTGCCAACCTGTTTTGGCAACTTTTTGCTGAATATTCTGGGCTTTTTGGGCTAAAGGTAAGGCTTGAGTGGAAACACTATCAGGTAATTTAGGAGTATCTGCCAAAGAAGCGCGGGCGACTTCAATTAAGAAATCATGGACTTGCTTGACCCACTGAAGATCGGATAATTGTGAACTTACTCTAGGCATATTTTAAACTCTTGGATTTTTTACTCATAAATTGTGGAACATCAATACACAGTCCGCCATTATTCTCCGCAGGTTGCACTTCGTCTAAGGTGGGGGTTTTTGGGTAGATCAGTTCAAATAAATGTTTTCAGGGTTCGATTTTTTCAATCCCTGACATTAATCTAAAACCCAGTTTATCAAAAAACAACTGATTGAGCAGATCGTATTGTTAAGAAACAAAGGTTTTAGTCTACAATAATTTAGATATTCAGCGAACTACTGAGCTTTGAACCTTCAGTGATTTCAGGCGATTCCGCAATTTATAGCCCTAAACCCATCGAACCCATTCCCCCACCCCTTGCCACCCCTCAAGATGCGTTAACGGCTCTCTCAGAGGGGATTGCGCTCCTGATTGACTTGGCACAACGGGGAGAAATTGATCCTTGGGATGTGCAGGTCATTGACGTAATTGATCGTTATTTGAGTAAACTAACCCCCCCAGAGGAATCAAGCTCGAGCAACAATTTTGCCGAGTTGTCCCAGTCGGGTCAGGCGTTTTTGTATGCCTCGATGTTAGTCTTGCTCAAGGCTGATAGTTTAATGGCGACGGAAATCCTCGACCCGAATGCTGGCCCCATGGAAGGGGAAGAATTCCTAGACCCTGAAGATGAGGGAAATGGGATTCAACGCCCCCAACAACTGGAAAAACAAATCCGGCGGCGGGCTGTTGCCAAAATTCCCCAAAAACGGCAAGTGACGTTGCAAGAACTGATTGAACAGTTGCAACTGATGGCCGATACCATTGCCGCCCAAAAAGCCCGTCCCCGTCCCCGCGCCAACAACGCTAAAAGCAGAGCCACTACCGCCAAGGCGATCGCTGAATTAGCCCATCAAGAAAATTTAGTTGAAATGGCGGCACAGGTCGAACAGCTTTTGAATTCAGGATCACAACAGATTCCAGAATGGTTTGATTTGGAGCAGTTACTAGGTCTGTGGTTGGAGATGAAGCAACCGGAACAGGCTCCGTCCCCGGAAGAAACCCCGATTCAGCATGGCCCCAATCATGATCGGGTGGGGGTGTTTTGGGCATTATTATTATTATCGGCCCAATCTAAAGTGGAACTCGCTCAAGAGGAATTTTACCAAGACCTGAAGGTTCGTTCTTTAACAGAACCACCTACAAAGTCTTGAAATCGTGTAAGTTGAAGTTTTCTGGAATCCTACGGATTAAGCAACATGAACCTTGATAGGCTATTAATTGATGAATAGACTCAAAACTCAGATTGTAGAATAGAGCAGTTATGCTGTATCAGTGCTTGGTGCATACAAGGCATTTAGCGATTCTGATTAGTCAGTTGAATTTGAGTGGATAATTTTAAACATAGCTTAGGGTTGTGAGGAAGTGAATATGAAAGCCATGATTCTGGCGGCTGGAAAAGGAACTCGTATCCGTCCAATTACTTATACCATTCCTAAACCTTTAATTCCGATCCTGCAAAAACCGGTGATGGAATTTTTGGTGGAATTACTACGAACACACGGTTTTGATCAAATTATGGTCAATGTCAGTCATTTAGCTAATGAAATTGAAAACTATTTTCGTGATGGTCAAAAGTTTGGCGTTCATATTGCCTATTCTTTTGAAGGACGAATTGAAGACGGAAATTTAATTGGAGAAGCATTAGGTTCGGCGGGAGGGATGAAAAGAATTCAAGACTTTAATCCCTTTTTTGATGATACTTTTGTGGTTTTATGTGGCGATGCGTTAATTGATTTAGATTTAGCCGCAGCCGTAAAATGGCATAGAGAAAAGGGAGCCATTGCCACCATTGTGATGAAATCTGTTCCTAAAGAGCAAGTTTCTAGTTATGGAGTTGTGGTAACTGATGAAACAGGCCGGATTAAAGCCTTCCAAGAAAAACCCTCGGTGAATGAAGCCCTCAGTACAGATATTAATACGGGGATTTATATTTTTGAGCCAGAGATTTTTAAATATATTCCTTCCGGGTGTGAATATGATATTGGTAGTGAATTATTTCCCCATTTAGTTGAAATTGGAGCCCCATTTTATGGGATTTCTATGGATTTTGAATGGGTGGATATTGGGAAAGTCCCTGACTATTGGCAAGCAATTCGCAGTGTGCTGTTAGGATATATTAAAAATGTTTCTATCCCTGGTCAACAGGTGCGCCCTGGCATATATACGGGGCTGAATGTAGCGGTGAATTGGGATAAAGTTAATATCCAAGGCCCGGTTTATATTGGGGGGATGACTCGAATTGAAGACGGAGCGACGATTATTGGCCCGACAATGATTGGCCCGAATTGCTGGGTTTGCAGCGATGCCTATGTGGACAATAGTGTGATTTTTGAATATTCCCGTTTGGGGCCGGGAGTGCGTTTAGTTGATAAATTGGTATTTGGGCGCTATTGTGTGGACAAGCTGGGGGCTTCTATTGATGTCCAAGCGGCAGCCCTGGATTGGTTGATTACGGATACCCGTCAAGTTTTTCATAACCAATCTTCTGAACGACAAGCGATCGTTGATTTATTAGGTAATACTTAATCTAAGCGGTGTCGGTGTTCGGTTTTCCGGCTCCGTTACCCGCCACCCTTCTCAATATTAATCCTCAACAAAAACTACTGATGTCTTCTTTGACTTGCGATCAATCTAAGTTTATTGTTGCCGAACCTGGTGCATCTTACTATCAGAATGATTCGGATAATTCTGCTTTTAGTTCAGAATGGTTTATTGAAGTATTAGTTGATGTTCCTTATGGTTTTAATACGGAAGAACAAGAGGAACAAAAACTATTTACTTATCGCGTTCCTCAAGATTTAATTGTCAAACCTGGAGATATTGTTAGTGTTCCCTTTGGGAATCAACAATTAGGAGGAATTGTGATCCGGTTGATGGATCAAGTTCCTTCTGATTTACCGGAAAGTAGAGTTAAAGCTGTTGAAGATATTATTTGTAATGGTTTCTTCCCTTCAACCTATTGGCAACTATTACAGCAAGTTTCTAATTATTATCAAACTCCCTTAATTCAAGTTATTCGGACGGCGTTACCCCCAGGATTATTAGGAAAAAGTCAACGTCGTATCCGTTTAATTCCTGAAACACTCCCAAAGGATGCTCAATTATTTTTAAATCCGGCTGCTGCTTCTATCTTAAAAATCTTACAATCTTCAGTTACCGGAGATTTTACTTGGAAATATTTAAAACAAAATGTGATTAATCCCCAACGGGGTTTAAAAGATTTATTACAAAGAAAATGGATCGAAAGTTATTTAGAACCCCCTAGTCCTCCCCGTCCCAAATTAAAACAGGCGGTTACGTTAGTTGATGATATTGTTCCTTTAGATTTAACCTCTCGTCAACAGGAAGTTTTAATTCTTGTGATTAAAGTTCTCAAGCAACAAGGAGGAGAACTATGGTTTAATGATTTAATTAAAATTTGTAGTACCAGTTCTAGTCTGTTAAAAACTTTAGCCGAAAAAGGCTGTATTGTAATTACTGAAAGGGAAGTTTTAAGACAGGAACAAGGTATTTTTCAAACCTCCGATCAGCCTAAAATATTAAATCAATATCAAACGGAATCTTTACAAGCAATTAACAGTTTATCCAGTTATGCTCAAGTATTATTACACGGGGTTACAGGTTCAGGAAAAACAGAGGTTTATTTACAAGCGATCGCACCCATTCTAACTCAAGGAAAATCAGCCTTAATATTAGTTCCTGAAATTGGCTTAACTCCCCAATTAACTGACCGATTTCGCGCCCGTTTTGGCGAACAAGTCTTTGTCTATCATAGCGCTCTTTCCGAGGGAGAACGTTATGATACTTGGCGGAATATGACCCTCGGTTTACCCCAAATTATTATTGGAACTCGTTCAGCTATTTTCGCACCTTTACCGAAATTAGGATTAATTATTTTAGATGAAGAACATGATAGCAGTTTCAAACAAGATCAACCTTCTCCCTGTTATCATGCCCGAAAAGTTGCCCAATGGCGGGCGGAATTAGAAAATTGTCCCTTAATTTTAGGATCAGCAACTCCCTCCTTAGAAAGTTGGTTAGAAATTAAACAAAAAAACCAACAAAATCGGTTTTATTTATCCCTTCCCGAACGTATTCAAGCGCGACCAATGCCGCCTATAAAAATAGTCGATATGCGTCAAGAATTGCGTCAAGGAAATCGATCTATTTTTAGTTATGATTTACAAACCGCCCTACATCAATTAAAAGAAACTCGTCAACAAGGAATATTATTTATTCATCGTCGGGGACATAGTACCTTTGTTTCCTGTCGTAGTTGCGGTTATGTGATGGAATGTCCCCATTGTGATGTTTCCTTAGCTTATCATCATGAACATCCCGACGCCGCCCAACTTTTAAGATGCCATTATTGTAATTATAGTCAACTCTATCCCCAACGTTGTCCTGAGTGTGAATCTCCTTATTTTAAACATTTTGGCAGTGGAACTCAACGGGTTACAGAAGAATTAAATCGGTTATTTCCTGAGTTAAAATGTATTCGGTTTGATAGTGATACTACCTCCCGAAAAAATGCCCATCGCACCCTATTAACTCAGTTCGCTAATGGCGAAGCGGATTTATTAGTCGGAACTCAAATGTTAACTAAAGGATTAGATTTAGAGTCCGTTAGTTTAGTCGGAATTGTATCAGCAGATGGGTTATTACATTTATCAGATTATCGCGCCAGTGAACGGGCTTTTCAAACCTTAGTCCAAGTCGCAGGACGGGCGGGGCGAGGGAATGATCCTGGGCGAGTAATTTTACAAACCTATACCCCCGAACATCCGGTGATTCAAGCGGTACAACGTCATGATTATGAGTCTTTTGTTGCTACGGAATTACAACAGCGACAGGAGTTAAATTATCCCCCCTATGGTCGTTTAATATTATTACGTTTAAGTAGTTTTAATCAGCAAGATGTTGAACAAACCGCCCAAAGATTAGCAGAATTTTTATTAGAAAATAATCCTAATTCTGACTTTGAATTATTGGGCCCGGCTCCGGCTCCGATTCTTAGGGTTGCTAATCGTTATCGGTGGCAAATTTTAATTAAAACTACTCAAGATTCTTCTATGATTTTACCTAAATTTTATGAGTTTAATTCTGGTTCTGTCTATATTAATATCGATATTGACCCTCTACATTTGTAAAGGATTAAGACTGAGCCATCTAAATGGGTATATCCTGTAAGGAATTAGCTGGAACAGTTAAAGAAATATATACTCTTTTTCACTCCAATCATGATATAATATAATAGGACAGAATTTAAGTCAATTATGTAAATTTAAAATTTTGTCAACTAATCCATGTCAAATTGTATTGAACAAATCCGTTAGAATGAGAATATAAATTATTAGAATTTATAATTTTAGAGACCTGAAATTAAACCTATTTTTTGAATTAAAATGCACAGAATTGCAGCCACACCCGGCGGATGGAACCCCGATACAGACGGAGTGATTTTTATTGAACAAACCCCCGCACCAATTATTTTTTTAACGGCGGCGGATACGGATATTCAAACCTTGGCCACGGTGGTATCCAAACTTCCGGCTGATTTTCCGGCGTTGCGGGTAACTAATTTATTACAATTACAACAACAATTAACCATTGATACCTACGCAGAAACTGTTTTAGAAAAAGCCCAAGTTATTATTTTAAGACTGTTAGGAGGACGTTCCTATTGGTCGTATGGATTAGAAGTTTTACAAGACATTTTTGCTAAAACTAAAACTCAATTAATTATCCTTCCGGGTGAAGATCGTCCCGACCCTGACTTAATTAGTCATTCAACGGTATCGTTATCAATTGTTGATCAAGTTTGGCGATATTTAACTGAAGCCGGAGTTGATAATTTTGCCAATGCTCTGTTATTAATTGGCAATCATATTTTTAATAAAAATTATCCGATTATTCCGCCAGTTACGATTCCAAAAGTGGGTTATTATCAGTGGAATCAATCGGCAAAATCCGATGATTATAGCGCTGGGGTGGGGATTCTATTTTATCGCGCTCATTACTTATCTGGAAATTTAGATCCGATTGATTCTTTATGTCAAGCATTAGTTGAATATCAGTTAAAACCTATTCCTATTTTTGTTTCTTCTCTACGAGATCCCGACATACAAACGGAAGTTTTAAACTATTTTAATTCTAATATTCAATTATTAATTAATACCACCAGTTTTTCGATTTCTTCGACTTCAGAAGATAGTAGTCAACCCCCATTATTTTCCTTGGATATTCCAGTATTACAAGTAATTTTAAGTGGGGGAAGTTTAGAACAATGGGAAAATAATTTTATGGGACTTTCCCCCAGGGATATTGCGATGAATGTCGCGTTACCCGAAGTGGATGGACGAATTATTAGTCGGGTGATTTCTTTTAAAGCTATTGAAAATTGGCATCCTACCTTAGAAACCAATGTTGTTAGATATGTGGCGGTGCAAAATCGGATTAAATTTGTCGCCGAGTTAGCCAAAAATTGGATTAATTTACAACAGAAACCCCCATCAAAACGAAACATTGCGATTATTTTAGCTAACTATCCCTGTCGAGATGGACGCTTAGGAAATGGAGTGGGTTTGGATACGCCAGCCAGTTGTATTGAAATTCTAAAAGCCTTAGAAGAAGCGGGATATTTCCTAGAAAATTCTCCTGAAACCGGAGAAGAATTAATTGATCAATTAACATCAGGAATTACCAATGACCCGGAAGGTTGGGAGTTGCGATCTATTGATCAAAGTTTATCCTTTGCAGACTATCAAGACTATTTTTTAACCTTACCCCTAGCCATTCAAACTGCTATTAATAACCGATGGAAAGATCATTTTCAAGAGGAACAAAAGACCGCTAAAGGCTTTGCTATTTCAGGGATTCAACGGGGAAATATTTTTATCGGGATACAACCTTCTCGGGGCTATGATCTTGATCCTAACTTAAATTATCATGCCCCGGATTTAGAACCCACACCGGATTATTTGGCGTTTTATTATTGGTTGCGATCGCAATTTCAAGCCGATGCAATTATTCATTTAGGAAAACATGGGAATTTGGAATGGTTGCCGGGTAAAAGTGTAGGATTATCAGAAAACTGTTATCCTGAAATAGCGTTAGGTGCATTGCCGAATTTTTATCCATTTATTGTTAATGATCCAGGGGAGGGAACCCAAGCTAAACGTCGTTCTCAAGCGGTAATTTTAGACCATTTAACCCCTCCTTTAACCCGTGCGGAATTATATGGATCATTACAACAGTTAGAAGGGTTAATGGATGAATATTATCAAGCTCAAAGTTTAGATCCCTCGCGGTTATCGTTAATTTCAGAAAGAATTATTCAGTTAATTCAACAGGAAAATTTAGAGGAAGAATTGGGTTTACCCAAACTTAATAAACAGGCAGTTTTAAAGGATCAAGGTTCTATCTTTAGTGAATTAGATCGCTATTTATGTGAGTTAAAAGAGGCACAAATTCGGGATGGATTACATATTTTTGGGCAATGTCCCCAGGGTGAACAATTAAGGGATTTAATTATTTCGATCGCTCGTCATCCTGACAATAAACGATTGGGTTTAACTCGCGCGATCGCAGAAGATTGGCAGTTAGACTTTGATCCTTTAACATCAGATTATGGGGAAATTATTAATCAAACTATTAATCATCAATTCTGTCGAACTGTTGGGGATGGGGTGGCAGTTATTGAAGAATATGCGATTAATTTAATTGAAGAATTACCCCCCCTAACCCCCCCTTGCCAAGTGGGGGAACAAGAGTTTTTAACTTCTACTTTTGTTGAAGAATTACCCCCCCTAGCCCCCCCTTGCCAAGTGGGGGAACAAGAGTTTTTAATAACAATTCCAGTTCCCCCCATTACCAAGGGGGGGTTAGGGGGGGTCAAATCTACAGAATTAATCCAAAGGGAATTAAACTGGATTCAGAATAAATTATTACCCAATTTATTGAGAACTTCCGAAGAAATTACCAATCTATTAAAAGGTTTAGACGGTCGATTTATCAAGAGTGGTGCATCGGGGGCGCCAACAAGAGGAAAACCCGATGTTTTACCCACCGGACGTAATTTTTATTCCGTTGATATTCGGGCTATTCCTACAGAAACTGCTTGGAGAGTTGGGGAATTAGCCGCATCTGTATTAATTGAACGTTATACCCAAGAAAATGGCGAATATCCCCGCACTTTAGGATTATCAGTTTGGGGAACTTCAACAATGCGAACTGGGGGAGATGATATCGCGGAAGCCTTAGCATTATTAGGCGTAAAACCTGTTTGGGATTATCCTTCGCGGCGAGTAGTTGATTTTGAAATATTACCAGTTTCTATTTTAGGTCGTCCCCGGGTGGATGTTACACTAAGGATTTCAGGTTTTTTTAGAGATGCTTTTCCCAATTTAATTGATCTATTTGATCAGGCGGTAATTGCTGTTTCTAATTTAGATGAAACTGAAGATCAAAATCCTTTAGCCGCCAAAGTTCAACAGGAAACCCAATTTTGGATGCAAGAAGGGTTAACAATTGAACAGGCAAATTTGCGATCGCGCTTGAGAATTTTTGGGTCTAAACCCGGCGCTTATGGGGCAGGTTTACAAGGATTAATTGAATCCCAAAACTGGCAAACAGATCAAGATTTAGCAACGGCCTATATTAACTGGAGTAGTTACGCTTATACCAGCACAAATTCTGGCTATCAACAGGGAATTTCTGCGTCAGAAGCCTTTCAAAATCGGTTAGAAAATATGCAAATTGTTCTGCAAAATCAAGATAACCGAGAACATGATTTATTAGATTCCGATGACTATTATCAATTTCAAGGAGGAATGACCGTTGCGGTTAGAACCTTGACGGGAGAGAATCCTCAGATTTATTTCGGAGATAATGCTATTCCTGAAAACCCAAAAGTTAAACTTTTAAAAGAAGAAATTTCTCAGGTATATCGTTCCCGGGTTATTAACCCTAAATGGATAGCTGGAGTCATGCGACATGGCTATAAAGGAGCTTTTGAGCTATCAGCAACCGTTGATTTTTTATTCGCCTATGATGTTACCGCCAATTGTGTTGAAGATTTCATGTATGAAGGGGTGGCAAATGCTTATATTTTCGATCAGAAAGTACAACAATTTATTCAAGAAAAAAATCCTTGGGCGTTACGCGATATGGCAGAAAGATTATTAGAAGCCCATCAACGCCAATTCTGGCAAACAGCGAGTCAAAATATGATTGAACAGTTGAGGGCAATTGTTCATGAAGCCGAGGGAATAATTGAAGGGAAAACTTAGGAATGAAAAATCAATAAATGGATTAATTAGTGAGTTAATGTACGGCTCGATAGTTCCATGTAACAAATTCATCACTCCATTGAGAAAAGCTTGGACTTGCATCTAGTTTAACGACTTTTCCGCGACCGACTGTACTCGTTGCTTTGTGTTTTAAGATGTTGTTGGGGGGTTTGTTAGGCAAAGTTATTGACTCAAAAGCTTTTTTAGAATTCATAAAAATTGTTACTCTTAGTAAAAGATAGGAAAATGTATCAACAATTCTATGTTAGAATCAATAACATCAGTTTTATTTAAACACGATCTTCCCTAGCTATGCCTTCTAGTACAATTACATTTTAACCAGCAACCTTTCCTTGCATCCCACATTAAGCTAATGGGCTAGACACTATGGCTGACGGGCTTATCCTTGCTTTTACTACACAGAGTCTTTCTTTGGCAGTACAATAGCAGGCAGAACGAGGACAAGATGCTGATGATATCGCATGAGCCTTTGGATTCGTATAGCGATCATGTTGAGTTAAAATTCGGCATAGAGAGGACAATATGGCTAAACTTACTACAGAGCAACTCATCTATCTACTTTATGCCCGTGCATATACCGCAAAAGATACGGTAACAAAAGGCACGGTCAAGTCCTATTTGGCGAGGGAGTGGAAGGAGAAAGCAGATCAAATCTATGATGCCTTACAAACACAGGAACTAATTAAGCAAGCGAGTAAAGGGCGTTTTTACGTGACCGAGCAAGGTTTACAAGCTCTTGTCACTAATTTAGCTACTACCGATTACGAATTTAGTTCTGTTAAAGGGCCTAAAGTATTAAACACTTTATTGATTTGTATTAAACAGGCTGCTAATTTTCATTCTCAAGTTAATTCTTTTGATCAAATGAGTTTTGATGAATTTCTGGAGAAATTCAAAATGCTTTACCTTAAAGTGAGGCAGAAGCAGGAACTCAGGGGTGTCGTTGCTATTCATAGCAAAGAAATTTGCGATGAGTTTATGGAAATAAACCCTATTTCACCAAAAAAATTAAGTCAATATTTTGATTTGCTTAAGTCAAACGGTAACATTTTTGCTGTAGATGAAAAAGGTCAGGAATTAATTCAATGGGTGGAATAAAATATGCCTGAAGATGCCGGAAAAAAGAAATTTATCAAAGACTTCCTTCAAAGAGTTAAAGCAGGTGAAGGATTTATTGAAGATATTTGGATTGAGCGTGTTGTTAGACTTCCAGGCTCAACAGGTGAGGGATCTACTGCACCAAGTTTATCTGGAAGACCAATTAGTAATATTACTGAACTACTTGAAGACGATCTTCGGCATACTTTCGATGACGGATATTTTACTTTTAGATTTGTTGCAGCTTTAGTAGGAAGTGGTAAAACTTCTTTGCTCACTTATTTACACGAATTAACTAAGGCTAAATTAACTTACGAAAGTTTTTCTGTTGCCCGCCGTTTTCAACTCTCTGATTTACTGATGACAGGTGGAAATCAGGGTTTTACTGTAAAATTGTATTGTTACATTCTAGCTCAAACTTTTTGGGAATTATTGAATAGTTCATCTCAACAAATCAAAGATATAGCAAGGAACATACTCAATGATTATCTAGAGCAATCTGAAGTTGCCCAATTAACATCAGCAACTAAGTTCATGCCCTTTCGTTCTAAGTTTAGTAGCTACTTTGCTAAAATTGAAGTGGTTTTTGAAGAATTCTTTTTTGAAGTAATTAATCAAATATCAAGGATAGAACCACGATTTACTTTTGCCTACTTAATTGATGAATTAGATTCATTGCAAAACTATCCTAATGAGCTTCAGGAAACAAGATCTCTTATAAAAGCTTTAATTAAGAGAGCATCTCAACAATTTCGTTCAAAAATTCGTCTTCTGATTTATCTTGTTGGAACATCAAATAATATAGAGAGTTTCATTAATGAAGATTCTGTGATAGAAAGCCTCGTTGGAAATTCAGTTATTAATCTAAACAAAGGATACGGAAATGAATTTGAAATGATCAGAGCTAAAATTGATGCACGTATAGAAGGAGCTTTTAAAGGATATAAAAATTTTTCTCAAGCATGGCAGGAAATCCAGAATATACCGTTGAATCCGGCTCAAAACTTGAGAAGCTTTTGTAAAGAATACGCGACAGCAGTTCTAGAGATACATGAAAAGCATTTTAGAGAAGAATCTGAAAAAGGTTTTGAAGGAAATGCACGTGATTTAGTAAAAGCGCAATGTGAGCATAAGTGGCAAACCCATCTCAAAAACAAATCATATACTTTATCTTCAGTTTCCACGACAACTGTACTTCAAGGTCACGCTTTCGATTGTTATATACAATTAGATCACAACAATACCTGTGTTGCTAGAGCCTTTGGCGAAGCGAAAAACTATGAACTTTTAAGTAGTCATCTAGAAACTTTTAATCAATGGTTGGAAGATGTGAAATTTAGACCTTTAACTACTGATGGTACACCACCTGATCTTGCCTTTATAATTGCTCCTTCGTCTCCTTCTCTTTTGCAGCGAAAACTAGAGCTTAAAAACATCTGTTTTATACAGTCTGATAAGGTAATTACTCCACCCATTCCTACTAAATGTGTGGATATTAATACTGCTGAAAAAGATTTAAAGGTAATTACTCCACCCATTCCTACTAAATGTGTGGATATTAATACTGCTGAAAAAGATTTAATCGTTAATGCTTTTCACGGAACTAGAATGAGAGAAACAAAAATCGATAAGTTGATGCAACTTAGAATGAGTAAATTTTATAAAAATTTGGATGAACTAGCCACTGATTTAAAATTGACTCAAAATGCCAAGCGAAAACTACAAAAAAAGGTTGATGAGGGAGAGATTTGCTTCCTTATGAAAGCACCCAGTACATAAGCGGAAGCTAATAGAAATATTATCTACGAAACTCCATCCCTAAAGGTGGCGATTAGTTTTTGATTGCGTGCGATCGCATAACACCAATGCTATTAACTCTTACACTGATAAATGAGCAAGGGCGGGAGAACCCCACCCCTACAGATTAAACAACGTGGCTAAATTCCAAACGCCGTTCTTGTAACAAATCTCGATAGAGATGTTCCAACTGAGTGATATTTTGACTCAGGGTATAGCGTTCTAAAACCCGTTGACGGGCTTTTTGACCCACCAGGGGGATCATTTCAGGATGATCTCGCAATAGCGGTAACAGAGTTCGTAGTTGGGAAGTCACGCCCTCGGTCTTCATAATAATTCCCGCGCCGCCTTCCATCACTTCCCCATCCGCCCCCGCATCCGTCGCCACGCAAGCCGTACCGCAGGACATCGCCTCTAATAACGAGATCGATAACCCCTCCACCATCGACGGTAAAACAAAAACATCCGCCCCCCGCAAAATTTCAATCCGTCGGTCTTCATCCCCGATGAACCCAAACCAGATAATCCCATCTTCTGGCCCATAGGAGGCCTGGAGAGAGGGGGCTAATGGCCCATCACCAACGATGACCAATAGACAACCTGGCCCCATGTCCGACTTCTTCCAGGCTTTGAGTAGTGACTCTACGTTCTTTTCCGTAGCCAAACGGCCTTGATAAACAAAAACCCGTTCCGCCCCTAATTCCTCCTTAAAGCTCGATGGCCCAGGAGAATATTTCGACCCATCGACTCCATTAGGAATCACCGCTACCCTGTGTTTTTCGACTCCTAGACGGTTTAACATCTCCCGTTGGACTTGGGAAAAGACAATCACACGGTCATAGTTTGCTAAAAAAGGCGCGTAAATTTGATAGGTTAAATGTTGTGTCCCCGATTGGAAATTCCGCAATTTGTGGTAGAAGGGCGTATGAAAGGTCGCCACCAGGGGGATATTCAGTTCTGCACAAATTTCAGGTAAGACAAAATCCAACGGTGAAAGAGTCAGGGACGCATGAACCAAATCGGGTTTCAACCGTTTTAGGGATTTGGTTAAGACTTTACTAGAACTGAGGGTGGGAATTGTATAGACTTGAGACTTATACAGACAGGGTAAAGACACCTCCTGAGTCATGGGAAAGGGTGTCACCTTGCCATTTTTGTCCTCGGTAGAGATTTTCCAGTTACCGTTTTCCAGTTGCCATTCTGGGTTGCGGTCGTTCGTTCCTTCCTGAGCAAAGTGCAGAAAGCTGACTCGATGGCCCCGGTCTAACAGGGCGTTAGTGATTTCCCGGGAATAGGTAACGTTACCGCAAAAGGGTGATTTTTTTCCAAGCCAAGCAATGTGCATTCAAGTGATTTGGAATTTATTAAAATGGGTTTGATGAGCATGACTTTACCACGATTACCGCGTTCTGTCCTTAGATTAGTCCTTATATCTTAGATCGGTCACTTCATCCTATATCGCAGGGAATAGGAAACCGGATTACTGCTTTTGGGTTCAATATCCCGGTCATTGTATTGCGTTTTGTGAAAAATATTAAAATGAAGGTGCGATCGCCTGGTAAGATCAACTGTTGATTTTTACAAACAGTCAATATTTACACCCGTTAAATTTGGAGGAATAATGGACGCAATTACAAGTTTTTTGAGCAATATCAACTTTGAGCTTATTGCACAGTTGACAATGTTAGGTCTGATTGTGGTTGCTGGCCCGGCAGTCATTATCTTACTAGCTTTTCGTGGCGGCGATCTCTAATCAAGAGGATGGAGACGTTGGTGGCAACGTCTCTAGCTAATTTTAATCTTGAATATAATCAGACCCAGAAATTAGGGCGATTTCCGCCCGCACAAATTCCCGTCCCAGATACAACGCATGATCTAAACAACTAATAGGACAGGGTTGGGTTTCTTCAGTAATTTTAATCCCTAATTCCTTAGCGGTTTTTCCAGTAAAAATAGCCGTAGGTTCGCGCTTTAAACTCCCAGTACAAGGGAAAGGTTCTCCGGTTTCAGGATCAACAGCTAATCCTTTTTCATTGATAGCATTGGTATAGTGTTCGGCATAAATTAATCTCGCTTCTCGATCAATATAAACAATAAAATATCCCGCCGGATCAAGATGAATAAAACGATTAGAAAGCTGATCGTCTAAAGCGGCGAGTGCTTTGGTGTTAGCAGTAGTTGTAGGTCGAGGAGACACGGTATTGTTAATGAAATGATAAATTAAGCTGTCTATAGTTTATCTCATTTTCCGCCTAAATTTTCATCAAACCCCGTAGGGGCGGGTTCGAGTCAACCTAGAAAACTCACCCCAAAACCAACTAAACCCGCCCCTAAACTAAACCCGCCCCTACAATATCTTGTGAAAGCGAGAATATTTAATAGACCTCATGAAAAATTTATACATAATTTGTGGATATCAGGACTTACGCAAAATACCTAATTCATTATAAAGCTCATTTTTATTATTGCAAACTGTTAAGTTTTGTTGTTCTTCGATATTCTTGATTGCTTGTTGTGTTTCCTCGTTGAAATCATTAATCGTATAAGTTTCTTCTTCAATCCGCTTTTCTTTCTCAGCTTTTTGTAAAAATTCATCCAGATGCTTCTGTAGATATATTGCAAGAGTATTTTGTTGCTCTTCAGGAAGCCGTGAAATTTGCTCAAAGGTTTCTTGTATTAATTTAGTCATTTGATTTCTTTCTCTGAAATTTCTTCTTAGTAAGATTATAGAATAAATTTTCTTGAAATAGAGGGGTAAGGTGGGCAAATTTTGATAATTTTATTAATTTTTTTGAGAGTCTTTCGATCCTGATTTTGCCAGTAAATATAATTGTCCCAAGCCTCGTCAGTCCAAGCCAATATGCGGTTACTCATCTATCAACTGATGTTCAAGAGCTTTCCCCTGCCTATATTGGGCAATGGAACGTTCTAAATGAGCAGCGTTGGCTGGCGACTTTAATAAATGAACCGTTTCCAGTAAACCATTAAAATAATCAAGGGACATGACTACTGCATGATCAGCATCGCGTCTGGTAATTATGGTGTAGTCAGCATCTTCAACTACCCGATCTAACACCGTTTTTAATTGGCTTTTCGCTTCGCTAAACGTTACTACTTTCATTGCTGTTACTTGTACGACTATGAGCACAAGTTAATTGTAGTGGATTTTGATTAATAGTGGTTGCGCGATCGCACTAATGGCAGAGTGTTTAAATAATGCCAGAGTTAAAAAAGCCGATTCATATATTACCCAATCGAGTCGTTTGTGCTTGAGATGATCAAATGGGTTGTAAATCTAAACGTCTAATTAACCTCATGAAAAATTTATACCAAATTTATAGATATCTTAAAAATATTGAATGATTAACGGTTTTTCTGGAATAAATCGAGATTGAAAGACTTCTTTTTTACCAACCGCTTTAAAGTTAGAAATATTCAGGGGAACATCTAAGGGTTTGAGGTCGGTGACTTCCCAAAAAATCGCAAAATTTGGAGCATCAGTTGCCGCCGTAGCTGGACGGTATTTCATCCCTTGGGGATGGCGACCTCGGCGCGAGTCTAAATGACCAATGTATAAGGCTTGCCAGGTTACTTTAGGAATAAAGGAACGATTGTCTTGCAAAGTTGCATAGATAAAAACCTTAACGACCCGATCATTTCGGTCTTGGTCAAGTTTACGAAAAACTTCAAAATCTTGACTCCCAAACGCTACTTTTCCTTCCTGTTCACAAACATCCTGACCGGAAAGCAAATGAATTTCAGGTACGGGCACAAGCAGTGAAAAATTACGGGTGATCGGTTTTACAGTAGAATCGTGCATCAGCATCCTTTTCAACACAAGATAGTTAAATCATCCCATGTTTAGGTCAGAAAGAACAGGGAATGCCACTATCAAATCAATTAAGGGTTAAAGGGAAACCCGTTGAGATAATTCTTTTATTGCTTGATCGGTGCTTAAAAAAATGCGATCGCGTCCCAATTTATCCACAAATCCCACCTTTTCTAATTGATCAAAAATTGGGCCTTTGACCTCAGAAAGATAAAACTCAATTTTCATCTGGTGTAAATCTTCTATCAGACGTTGTAGGGTTTCTAAAGCACTGCCATCAATCGAGTTAATCCCACTACAAACTAACAGTAAATATTCGACTTCTTTCTGTTCTGTTACCAGTTTTAATAAATAATCTTCTAAATATTTAGTATTTACAAAATACAAACTTTCATCAATTCTTATCGCCAAAATATGGGGGCTAGTCGTTACCGGATGTCGTAAAATATTGCGAAAATGTTCCGTATTTTCCACCCGTCCTAAAACAGCAATATGGGGTTTACTGGTTCGTGATAAATATAAAACTAGAGAAATTAATACTCCCAAAATAATTCCCTGTTCTGCACTTGTTAGCAACACCGCAATAAAGGTACTAACCCAAGTAATTCCATCGAGTTTATTATAATTCCATAACCGTTTAAGAGTGGCAAAATCGAGTAAGTTGCCAACGGCGACTAAAATAATTGCAGCTAAACTTGTTTGCGGTAAATAATAAAATAAAGGAGTAAAAAACAAAACTGTTAACATCAAAAATAACGCCGTAATGATTGAGGCTAAGGCTGTATTTGCTCCGGCGGAGAAGTTAACCACAGAACGACTTAACCCTCCTGTGATCGGATAACCTCCGGTGAATGCAGCCGTTATATTTGAGGCTCCCAAAGCAATTAATTCTTGATTTGCTTCAACCTTTTTGCGTTTTTTACTAGCTAAAAATTGACCGACAGAAAAGGCTTCCATAAAGCCAACAAAACTAATAGCTAAGGCAGAAGTTCCTAATAATTGAATTTGGTTTAAATCAAAATTAGGTATAGTAAAAGGTGGAAACCCTTTAGGAATTTCTCCGATCACTTTAACTCCAAATAATTGATCTAAATGTAATAATCCCACTAATATTGAACTACCGATCACTACCATTAAAGGGGCACTTTTCGTGATCGGTATAATCAGAGATTCCTGAATTCCTTGGGATTTAAGATGTTTTCCTAAGCCGCGATTAAAATATAATAATAATGCTAGACTAATAATTCCTAAACTAAAAGTTACTAGATTTAGATTAGGACTTTCTTTAATAATATAAATAACTGTAGTAAAAAATGATTCAGTCTGAGGAATTTTAATTCCCAATAAATGCTTAACTTGACTAAATCCAATCAAAATCGCCGCCGCACTAATAAACCCAGAAATTACCGCTTGACTAAGGAAATTAGCTATAAATCCTAACCGGAAAATCCCGATCAAGAGTTCAATAACTCCTACCATTAAGGCTAAGGTTAAAGCATACCCCCAATATTCCGGTGTGTTTTCGGTTGCGATCGCACTAACGGCCGTTGCTACCATTAAAGAATCCACCGCCACCGGAGCTACAGATAGCATGGAAGCTGTTCCCAAAAACCCATAAACAATCTGAGGAAAAATACTGGCATAGAGTCCCACTTCTGGGGGTAAACCTGCCAGTATTGCATAGGCCATTCCCTGGGGAATTAATAAACTCGCCACAATAATTCCGGCGGTTAAATCTCCGGTTAAATCGTCTCGTTTGTAATTTAATCCCCAATCTAAAATCGGAAAATATTCCCGCATTTTTCCTCAATTACGCACGCTGATTATAGGGTAATTTTGCCAATAACATTGCCATCGCACAGGTATTACTAATTCCGGCAAATAGTAATCCGGCTCCGACAAAGCCACTTAAAAATAGGAAATTCGGAGAAACAAATGCCCCCAATAAAGTCCCGGTTAAAATCAATGACCCGGCAACAATTTGCACCTGCCGCATGATACTAATAGGAGCATTTTTATTAATAACTGTTGGATATCCCGCTTGTTTCCAAGTATTCAATCCCCCCTGTAGGTGGCTCACCTGTTCAAATCCCGAAGCCAATAATTTTTGTGCCGCTTGTCCACTGCGGTTACTGGTTTGACAATACAAAACCACGGGTTTAGAGGAATCCGATGGTACATTTTTAGGATCAAAAGTAGATAAAGGCACTAGAATTGATCCGGCAATATATTCCCCAGCGTGTTCAGAAGGTTCTCGAACATCAATTAAAGTAATTTTATCTTGATCTAGCCATTGTTTTAAGGTTTCAGAATCAATGGACTGTAAGCGATCGCCAAGAGATTTAACCATATTTTTAGATTTGATTAATTAAGTAATTTGGATTAACCCTAACTATTCTATCATACAACATTTTAATAGAATCAGGACTTACGCAATTGCGTACCTACTATTGTGGAAAAACCGGATAATTACAATCAAATTCAACGAATTTATGAGTTAAAACCGAATTTAGTGATTACCGCAATGGCTCATGCTAACCCCTTAGAAGCCCGTGGTATTAATACGAAATGGTCGGTAGAATTCACCTTTGCCCAAATGCACGGGATATTCTGGAGTTAGTAACTCAGCCGTTACGTCGGAATAACAGTCTCAAGGATTTAGGTTGGGATAAGTTAGTTAAGGAAGATGCGAAGGTTTAATTGACAAAATTAGCTAAAATAGATATAGGATTATAGGGGCAAGGTAAGACTTGCCACTATTTTGGTTTACTAGAGGTTAGAAAATGATTAAAGAATTTAATGTACTGATTGATAAAGATTCTGATGGTTATTTTGTGGCTTCAGTTCCTACTTTTAAAGGTTGTCATACACAAGTAAAATCCCTTGATGAGCTTAGGTCAAGGATTCAAGATGCGATCGAACTTCGCCTAGAATTTGAAAATTTTTACTAATAATTATTATGTTATTCAACTCAGATGATGAACTAACAATTTCAGAGTTTTTTGATCCTGATTCTATTAGTGTTTCAACTCGACCGATGACGGTTCAGCAACTGCTAACGAGATTGGAAAATAATCAACTGAATTTAGCTCCAGAGTTTCAAAGAAATCAAGGAATTTGGACTCAAGTAGCTAAAAGTAGATTAATCGAATCTGTTTTAATTCGTTTTCCAATTCCAGCTTTTTATATTGATGCAACAAATGAAGAAGAATGGTTTGTTATTGATGGAATACAACGGTTAACCACTTTTAAAGAATTTTTAATAGAAGAAACCTTGGAATTAAAAAAATTGGAATTTTTAGATCAGCTTAATGGAGCAAAATCTTCTGATATTCCTAATTATTTAAGGCGACGAATTAGAGAAACAGAATTAACTATATTTTTAATCTTAAGAGGAACATCTAAAGATGTTATTTTTAGCTTATATAAGCGAATTAATCGAGGTGGTTCTCCTTTGTCTTCACAGGAAATGCGTTATGCAAAAAGCAAAGATAAGGCGAGGGATTTATTGACAGATCTAGCAAAATCACAGTCTTTCAAAAACGCTACTGATAAGGGTTTAAAAGATAGAAGAATGTTAGCTCAAGAGTGTATTTTACGCTTTTTAGCCTTAACAGATAATCATGCTTTTGAATATAATTTTAAAGATTATGATGTTTTTTTAAATGACAAAATGGCTCAGATAAACCAAATGAGTGAGCAAGAAATTGAATTACTAAGACAGCGTTTTGAACGAGCGATGGATGCAGCTTTTCAGATATTTGGTAAAGATGCTTTTCGTAAACCCAAGTCACCTGAGCGGAAAAGACGGTATCCTATCAATAAAGCTCTATTTGAGGCTTGGTCTGTTAACTTAGATCGATTAGATGATCATGCTATACAAATTTTAGCTCATTGTAAAAATAATTTATATCATAATCTTTTAAATAGAAAACAAAACGGTGAATTTGATGCTATAATTTATAGAAGTACGGGAAATAAAGAAAGTGTCAAAAAACGTTTAGCCCATATTGAAACAATTATTAAGGAAGTTTTGAAATGATTAAAAATTTACGGCTAATCAATTTTAAATCTTTTCAAGATCAAAGCATCTCTTTTAAACCTTTGACCTTATTATCAGGTTTAAATAGTACAGGAAAATCTTCTGTTTTACAAGCTTTGATGCTGTTACGTCGTTCATATCAGAGAGATTTTCTCCCTAACAAGGGTTTAATTTTAAATGATGAACAAGTATATATTGGCACAGGACAAGACGCACTTTTTGAGTATGCAGAAGATGAATTAATTGGATTTGAAATAGATTTAGAAAATGAACATAAAGGAATTTGGTGCTTTAATTATGCTAAAGAATTAGATGTTTTAAAGATAGCATCAGAAAAAGTTGATGATAAAATTTATAAATCCCGCCTTTTTAATGATAAAAAATTTTATTACTTAAAAGCAGAACGAATTGGGCCTCAAATATCATACCCAATGTCAGAGGTTGATGTGATTCAAAAAAAACAACTTGGAATAAATGGAGAGTATGCAACTCATTTTTTAGACGCTTTTGGAAATAAAGATATTCACAATAAAAAATTAATTCATCCTAAAGCAAAATCACTCAGTTTAAAAGATCAAGTTGATGCTTGGATGGGAGAAATAAGCCCTGGCATTTCAATCAAAACTGAACCAAACTTACAAACCCAGCGTGTAAGACTTATATATTCTTTTAAAGAAAGTAGAGGTTATAGTCCCTTTAATGTGGGTTTTGGAGTCACATATACTTTACCTATTTTAGTAGCAATTCTGGCTGCTGAACCCGAAACTTTAATTATTGTTGAAAATCCAGAATCTCATCTGCATCCTAAAGGACAATCTCAAATGGGTGAACTTTTAGGAATTGCAGCAAGTTGTGGGATTCAAATTGTTGTAGAAACCCATAGTGATCATGTTTTGGATGGAATTTGTTTAGCTGTTAAACATGGTGAAATCAATTCTAAAGAAGTACAAATTCACTATTTTAAACGGGAAAAAATACAAGGAAAAATGTTAACAGAAATAATATCTCCTAATATAGATCAAGACGGGCGGATTGATGAATGGCCCGAAGGCTTTTTTGATCAACGTGAAAATGACTTAATGGAGCTAACTTATAATGTACGTCGTGATTAATGAACTTTCATTTCTTGGACAAGCAGAAAATAATTATGATGAAGCAGATAACCTGATGACTGCTGTATTTGAAATAATTGAAGAATTTGATAAAATTTATAAAGGAATTCCAGTTAGAATACATAGTAATTTTTGGGCTTGTCAAATTTCACCAAATTTAACAGTAGCAGAATGGTTGCGGAACAAACAAAACTTAGAGAGGAAAAAAAATAAAAATAATCAATTTAGCCTGTTTTTACAAATAACTCGGAAAGGCCCTTTTATTGATCGCGAACTTGAGGACAAATTAAAAAGAGAAGAAATTCCTTTTTTTAAATGTGAATTCAAGGAAAAAGATGTTTCTAAAAGTTCTTTAGCAGGTGTTGTATATTTCCAAATTTATGATCATATCATGAGCAAAATTATCAGTTTACCAAAAGCTCCTGCTTTCTCAAAAGAATCTCTTAAAATTAAATTTACTACAGATGGGAAATACCATTTAATAGAAATTACTAATTTGAACTATGTTAGTCAAGCTAAAAAGTTACTACCTAAATATATCCCCAGCCCTAAACATCGTAAGCAAGGTGAACGAGGAGTGAAAGGAACATTGATGGATTTAAGTGATGCAGAAGCTCAAGAAGTCTTGAATGAAAGCTACCGTAATAATTGGTTGTATGGGAAAAAGTTTTATGGGTATAAAAATGGTAAGTTTTATGAATTTCAACCGGATAATGTTGATGGTTATCACGGATATCCTATTGAACGGGATGATGTTCCTAATCCCGTTCTTAAAAAGATGAAACTATAAACCATAAATTAGATTAAATATAGTATAATTGAAACTCGGTAATTAATAACTGAAATCATGTTTTATTCCTACGTCGTAAGCAAGTTTAGATCGGATTTAGGATTAAAACTCTACTTTATCATAAATATCAGCAACGGCAATTTCAAAAGATATCGAGTTAAGCACTAAGGTTTCATTGCTATTATTATACTCCATAAATATCCAGTGTTTCTGATCGGTTTTATAATAGTGTTCAATCTGAATATTATATTGATCAATCAAAATATATTCTTGAAAAGTGGGAAGGGTACGATAGGCGGCAAATTTTTCGTCTTTGTCGTAGTTTCTAGTTGATGCGGATAATACTTCTACAAGAATTAATGGATTTGTAATTGTATCTTTTCTCCCTTCTTGGAGTTGAATATCACCCTGAATTACCATAATATCAGGATAGGTATAGAGGCGTTTTTCAGGAATCCAAAGACGTTGATCGGTAACAAATACGCGATAGGGTTGACGCTTGAGGGCAAAATTCAGCGTCGCGTAGAGATTACCAGTAATTTGATTATGATTGGGAGTTCCACCGGTCATAGGTCTAATTTCACCTTCAATATATTCGTGGCGTTCTGGAGAATTAACTTCAAAATTGAGGTATTCTTCCAGAGAATAGACGTTTTTTTGTTCAACTTGTAAAATCATTGTATTTTCCCTATCCTAAAATAGAATTGTAACCTATTTATAGATTAGCAAATTTTTTTAACTTATGTTTCAAGCAACTCGACGACGGTTAGCAATTTGGTATACCGCAGTTACCGCTATTTTATTATTACTATTTGCGAGTGGGTTTTATTTCTATGTGCGAAATACCTTAATTGAACGGATTGATGATACCTTAAATCACGTTGTGGAGGTGGTAGAACGTTCTTTGGTAATTGAACCCGTAACGACGCCTCCAGCCATGTCTCCGGCGGTTTTAGCAGGTCAATTTCAAGTCAATGTTGAAGCCAGTTTTAGAAATAATTTGAATAACGTTGAAGATGATCATATTGATATTGAATGGTTTAGTCCTACGGGTGAATTATTATGGTCTACCTTTTCTCAAGTATTAGATATTCCAGTTGATCCTAAGCACAGTGGGGAAACGGTACATATTTCTGAAGATAATAATGTTTCAGAAACGATTTTAAGACAAGTTACAGATCGGGTGGAAATCGGACGACAAGTATTAGGCTATTTGCGAGTCAGTCATCCTTGGTTTGAAGTGACAAAACCCATTCAGCAGTTAATTTTTGATTTGACTTTAGGAACTATTTTAATGTTAATTGGTGTGGCTACTATTGGCTGGTTTTTATCGGGTTTAGCCATGGAACCTGTGCGGGATTCTTACCAACGTTTAAAACAATTTACCGCCGATGCTTCCCATGAATTAAGAAGTCCGATTGCGATGATTCAAACTAATGTACAAGTGGCTTTAGCAGAACCTAATTTATCTAGTTCAGAACAACAACACTTGCAAGTTATTGAACGAATTACCCGCCGTTTAGGTCGGTTAGTGGATGATTTATTGTTTTTAGCTAGACAGGATAGCGGGATTATTAAACCTCAATTTATTTCCCTTCCTTTGGATGGGTTATTAATGGAAGTAGTGGAAGAACAAACAGCGATCGCAACTCAACAAGGAATCCAACTTTCCTTAAATTTTATTGAGGATATTGAGGATATTATTCTCAATTCAGATAGTAATTATTCCCAGGAAAATGAACCCTTTAATTTAGAGGGGGATTGGGATCAATTAGTGCGATTATTTACTAATTTAGTTAGTAATTCCGTACAGTATACTCCTTCTGGGGGTGAGATTAAAATTGAATTAAAATCTATAACCAAACCCAAGCGACAAGCTGCATTAGGAAAAATGACAGAATCTTGGGAAAAATCAAATTCCCTCTTGAAATTTGAAGGATTACAAGTTATAATAAAAGACACAGGAATTGGGATTCCAACTGAAGCATTACCTAATATTTTTGACCGTTTTTATCGGGTTGATCCCTCTCGAACTCATCGCAATAGTGGGGGGTCTGGTTTGGGTTTGGCGATCGCCCAAGCTATTGTGGAAAACCATCACGGTCAAATTGATTTAGACAGCCAAATTAACCAAGGAACAACCGCTACAGTCCTCTTACCCCTGCATTCTAGCGGGTTGTAGGCGATTAGAAATTTAATTTTCCATTCCCCCTTGACACTCCAGTTGAGAGGAGACTTTAGAATAAAAATCAACAACATTGTGGGGTGTCCAAACCGAGGACACGCACCACCAAACTGAACTCAAAATGGAGTTTAAACCATGAAAACAAGCTATTTACGATTAAAAGGAATGGGGTGCGCCTCCTGCGCCAATACTATAGAAACAGCGATTCAAAATGTGGATGGGGTTGGGATTTGTCATGTTAATTTTGGGGCGGAACAAGCAACAGTTGAATTTGATCCAGATCAAACTAATATTGAGAAAATTCAACAGGCGGTTACGGATGCGGGATATACGGCTAAACCCATAGAAGATACAACATCTGATCTCCAAGATAGTGAAAAAGAAAACCGAAAAATTGAACAAAAATTAACCCAAAAGGTTTTAATAAGTGCCATTGTCAGTGGGTTTTTAGTCATTGGAGGATTACCGATGATGACGGGTTTGAATTTACCTTTTATTCCCCCATGGATGCACAACCCTTGGTTACAATTAATCCTAACAACACCGATTCTATTTTGGTCGGGTCAATCCTTTTTTATGGGAGCTTGGAAAGGATTAAAACGTCATCAGGCGGATATGAATACCTTAATTGCTGTGGGAACAGGATCGGCTTATTTATATTCTATTTTTGTTACCTTTTTCCCGCAATTTTTCCTAAATCAAGGGTTATCGGCGGATGTTTATTATGAATCTGCGGTTATGATTATTACCTTGATTTTACTAGGTCAATTATTAGAAAATAAAGCCAGAGGAAAAACCTCCGATGCGATTAAAAAATTAATGGGATTACAAGCTAAAACAGCCCGGGTAATTCGGTCTGGAGAAGAAATTGATATTCCGATTGAAACTGTTAATTTGGGGGATATTATTCGAGTACGTCCTGGGGAAAAAATCACCGTTGATGGAGAAGTAATTGAAGGTAATTCTACCGTTGATGAAGGGATGGTGACGGGGGAAAGTATTCCCGTTGAAAAACATCCTGGGGATGAGGTAATTGGAGCTACAATTAATAAAACTGGAAGTTTTAAATTTCGAGCTTCACGGGTGGGAAAAGATACGGTATTAGCCCAAATTGTGCAGTTAGTTCAACAGGCGCAGGGGTCAAAAGCACCAATTCAAAAATTAGCAGATCAGGTGACGGGTTGGTTTGTTCCGGCTGTAATTGCGATCGCGATCGCTACTTTTATTCTCTGGTTTAATTTAACCGGAAATATCACTTTAGCCATTACCACTACCGTAGGAGTTTTAATTATTGCTTGTCCCTGTGCATTAGGATTAGCTACACCGACTTCTGTGATGGTTGGAACGGGTTTAGGGGCAGAAAATGGGATTTTAATTAAAGGAGCAGATAGTCTGGAATTAGCCCACAAAATCCAAACGATTGTATTAGATAAAACTGGAACTTTAACCGCCGGAAAACCAACCGTAACCCACTATATAACCGTCGGAGGAACGAATAACGATCATGAATTGAAGTTATTAAAATTAGCCGCAGCAATTGAACAGCAATCGGAACATCCCTTAGCAGAAGCAATTGTTGAATATGCTAAAACTCAAGGAGTTAATTTTCCCTTACCTGAAATTAATAATTTTCAAGCCTTGGGGGGAATGGGAGTTCAAGGTTATATTTCAGATCAATTGGTACAAATTGGCACCTCTCGCTGGATGGAAGAATTAGGAATTAAAACCGAACCTTTACAACAGTATCAATCGAGTTGGGAAGCGGAAGGAAAAACAACTGCTTGGATAGCATTAGATGGAGAAATAGAAGGGTTATTTGCGATTTCTGATGCTCTAAAAGCAACTTCTAAAACGGCAATTCAAGCGTTACAAAAAATGGGTTTAGAGGTAGTTATGTTAACAGGAGATAATCAAAAAACCGCCGAAGCGATCGCCTCGGAAGTGGGAATTAAACGGGTATTTGCAGAAGTCCGTCCCGACCAAAAAGCGAATATGATTAAATCCTTACAAAATGAACGGAAAGGGCAAAAAAAACAGGATCAAATTGTAGCGATGGTGGGGGATGGAATTAATGATGCTCCGGCTTTAGCTCAAGCGGATGTGGGAATTGCGATTGGAACTGGGACAGATGTGGCGATCGCTGCTAGTGATATTACCTTAATTTCAGGGGATTTAATCGGGATAGTTACTGCTATTAAACTTAGCAAAGCTACGATGAATAATATTCGCCAAAACCTGTTTTTTGCCTTTATCTATAACTCGGCTGGAATCCCTATTGCATCTGGAATTTTATACCCTTTAACGGGTTGGTTACTGAATCCAATTATTGCCGGAGGAGCCATGGCATTAAGTTCAATTTCTGTTGTTACTAATGCGTTAAGATTACGTCAGTTTAAGCTGGATTAATTTCTAAATAGGGAATAGCCCCCCCAAACCCCCCGTGTACGGGGGGCTAGGGGGGGAGGGAATAGGGAATAGCCCCCCCAAACTCCCCGTGTACGGCAGGCTAGGGGGGGAGGGAATAGGGAAGAAAAAATCTCACCCTCTGGGTTTGAGTATTATTATAATCAGGAGATCAAATCATGAACAAAAAACTAAAAATCGGATTACAATTGAGCGGAATTTTTCTATCTATTTTAATTGGGAATTGTGCCCCAGTTCGGTCAATGGAAGCCCATACAGAACCCGCCAATAATCAATTGCGGACAATTGAACAGCCCTTATTAACTAAAATGGTGGTTACTGCGGGGGGATTAGCCTTAATTGGCTTAGAACTTTGGTGGTTTTTATTGAGTAAATCTAAAGCCAAAAAAGCAACAATCAATCAAGATGCTCAAGAATTAGATATTTTAGTGGATGGAGGCTATCAACCTAACCACATTACTGTTCAATTGGGTAAAAAAGTCCGTCTGAACTTCATTCGTAAAGATCCTAGTCATTGCTTAGATAAAGTGTTGTTTCCTGACTTTAATATTGCTCAAGATTTACCGATGAATCAAACTACAACCATTGAGTTTCTTCCTGAAGAATCTGGAGAATATACCTTTAGTTGTGGGATGAATATGATCCGGGGAGTTTTAGAGGTTCAGCATTTAAACGCTATTTAAACGGAACAACATTAGGGCTAATTCATGAATTTACCCAGTCGAAAGTAAGATGATTAGAGTGAAGCGGACGATGGGACTCGAACCCACGACGTTCAGCATGGGAAGCTGACATTCTACCACTGAATTACGTCCGCGACTGGGTTTTATTTTCAGTCACTAACGATTATAACCCAATTTTCCCAATTTTCAATACCCAAAATCCAGAAAAAACGAAAACCCGCGAACAGCAATACTAGGATAACGGGTTAGGAGGACTGAAGATCGATTAGGAAAGATCACTAACCATAGGTTTTTGAGCATCTACTACTATTGATGGGAAGTATTATTGTTTTTTGGCTATTGTTTATTGATTTATTATTGATTTTCATTAATGAACAAGACTACCACTACTCCCCCTGTGATCCCAAAACCTAACAGAAAAATTTTGATCTCTGAATTGCAACGCCGTCAGAAACCTCGCTAGAAAGCTCTAGAGATGAATTGAGGGTTGTCAGGTCTACCCCTTTTGATTTGCTGATTTCGGTGTTCTTGGTTCTAGTATTGATCAATCAAATCATTGCTATAATTCAATCTCATATAATCTCAATCCCTTGATTTATGGGGTTTTACAGAATTATTTGATCTGAGTTGATGATATTGGTAAAATTATATGTAATAATATAAAATTATAGATGTCAATCTATGATAAAAATCCCGAAAATTATCAAATATTGGGTAAAAGGAGGATATAGAATTTTGATGCAGGCAACATTACACCAATTAAAGGTATTTGAGGCGGTGGCCCGTCATCGTAGCTTTACTAAAGCCGCCGAAGAAATGATGATTACCCAGCCAACGGTCTCCACCCAAGTTAAACAACTGACTCAGACCGTGGGTTTACCGTTATTTGAACAAATTGGCAAACAACTCTATCTTACCGAAGCCGGGGAATCTTTATTATCTACCTGTCAGAATATTTTTGAACAGTTGGATAATTTAGAAATGCAGATAGCAGCATTAAAAGGAACAAAACAAGGACGGTTACGGTTAGGAGTAGTTTCAACAGCTAAATATTTTGTCCCTCGATTATTAGGTTATTTTTGTCAACAATATCCGGGGATTGATATTGCCTTGCAAGTCACCAATCATGCCACTTTAATTCAACGAATGCAAGATAATGAGGATGATTTGTATATTCTGAGTCAACCTCCTGAAGATATTGCTTTATCCAGTCAACCTTTTTTAGATAATCCTTTAGTAGTGGTGGCTAGACAGGATCATCCTTTGGTGGGAGAAAAAAATATTCCAATTAAATCTTTAATGGGAGAACCTTTTATTATGCGAGAACAAGGTTCAGGAACCCGACAGGCGATTCAAAATCTTTTTGATCGTTATAAAATTGATGTAAAAGTTCGGTTGGAATTAGGCAGTAATGAGGCAATTAAACAAGGAATTGCTGGTGGATTAGGAATTTCAGTTTTATCTAAACATACTTTAATTGCAGAACAACTCATGGGAGAACTTGCTATTTTAGATGTGCAGCATTTCCCGATTCATTTGCGTTGGTATGTCACCCATTTAGAAGGAAAGCAAATATCTATTATTGCAGAAACATTTTTAAAATTTTTATTAGAAAATAGTAATCATGTTCCTACCTTAGAAACAATCACCTTAAATCAGCAACGCTCTGCAAACAATGGTCATGAAAATTTAGTGAAAATGGGAGCGGGGATTAATAATTTAAGAATATAGCAATATAGGGGGTCGGGAAAGATTGCTCTATCTGGAGAAATTGAGAATAGGGTCTTATTTATGATTTAACATTCTATCCTTAAATCGGTGCTATAGATAATCCCTAAACCCCACGTAGAGACGTTGTATGCAACGTCTCTACACGATACTGAAATCGGATAGTTGAGCAGGTGCATTCGATGACAATGAACGCACCCGACTTACTATTTTTTAAGAACGGCTAATCCGATAGCGCAAGGAGTAATCCCAGGTAGACCAACCGCCGCCTCCTTTCTTACTCATTTTCCACTCTCGCTCTTCAAGAGATGGCCCAATGGAGGAAATTTCTAATTCGGTAGCACCCAGTAAGTCATCTCGATCCAAACTAGAGAGAATGCCCGACGCAGCTGTAGCGATTCCAAGGATCTTGCCCGCCATCACTCCTTCTGGGCCGACTCCTGCTAAAGCACTTGAAACATTACGGCTGATCTCCTGAACTTTAGTGCCGTGTTGAGCCCAGTCTTTTGCAGCATCTTCGTCATAAGCCTTTAGTCCTCCTTTGATGGTTTGTCCTTCTGGGATTTCGCCATCAAATAAAACGGAGTCATCGGGACGAAATGTTTTTCTTTGCTTATCATTAATTTTGATAGGGCGCGTTAGAATTGCTTTTGTTTGTCCGCCTCCGACCAAAGCACCGACTAAATAAAAATCATCAGCACCTGTGACATCTTCGGTATCTCCACAATAAACGTCAACTAATTCAATTCTTACCTTTGTCATATATAGCAATCCTAAATGATTTTCTATATATAAGTATACTGATGAATTTTGGGAAAATCAAATTTATGTTCCTTAGTAAAAAACTCGAACAAAAATTTGATAATCTTAAACGACCTGCATAAATACCAATACTTCCTCAAAAAGTTTTTCGCTTGTAACCAAATATCTTCAACCGGATTTTGTTGCGGAGCATTAGGAGCAAATAAAATACAAGTAATTAAAAAATCATCAGGTTCTTTATCACCATTTATTTCTGATAAAAATTCTCTAAATTCTCCAAATCTATGATAGCTCGCTCCATCCCAAATTAAGATAATTCTCTTGTTTTTATATTGGTTTTGTAAGTATTTTATAAATTCAATTGTTGATTTTCCATCCCCAGATGGGTAACTTTTAACATGGAATCTTTTGCTTTGATAATTCAGTGCTCCAAAATAAGTTTGTCGCTCTTTTTCATTGGTAATTGGAACTTCAATTCTTAGATTTGATTGACCCCAAACGTAGCCATTAACATCTCCATGAAGTAGATGACATTCATCTAAAAAAAATACTATTACTTCCCCCGATTCTATGCCAGCCTTTTGTTTTGATAACATCTCATTAATTTCTTCTCTCTTTTTTTTTACTTGCTCTTCGTTAAATTTTGGATTCACCTTTTGAGACTTCTTCCAACTAATATTTGCCTGGTCAAAAAGTTTATAGTAGCTTTGTTTCGATTTATATATTACCCCAAATTCTTGATCCACATAAGTAACTAATTCATCTAAATCCCAATACTTTTTATTCTTTAACCACTCAATTACTTCTGTTTTTTCTTGAATACTTAAATACCCTTTTGAGCCTTTATATCCTAGTTTTAATCCAGCGATTCCTTTGACTTTAAAAACTTTTTTCCAATGCCCAACAAAAAATTCGCTTACACCTAAAATTTGGCTGATTTCACGGTAAATTTTACCGGTGAGTGCCATCCTGACAGCTATTGCTCGTTTTAGTTCTCTTGCCGAAAGATTACTCTCAATTAAAATTTCTAATTCAGCTATTTCTTTGTTCCGCTCTTTTTCTGCCTGTTGTAAGTCATTCATAATTTTTATTGTCATAATCAAGTAGTGTATATCATTATATCATGCTCTTGATAATGATTTAGGACTGCTATATCCCTATTACTGATTGTGTTTAGTGTTGAGAGACGAAATTTGTTTCTGGCTTCTTCGTCTTCCCCTCGATATGCTATATCTTTTTTGTTTTTTTGTCAACAATTATTTATTCATCATCATGGGCAAAACGACGATAGAGGAAATCGAGGGCATAATTTCTGAGGTTATAATATTCGGGATCTTCCATAATTTGAGTGCGATCGCGGGGACGTTCAAAGGGAATTTCTAGGATTTCTCCAATGGTTGCTGAAGGGCCATTTGTCATCATAACTAATCGATCAGCCAGGAATAATGCTTCATCAATATCATGGGTAATCATTAACACCGTACAGCGATGATCATTCCAGATTTTCAATAATTCTTCCTGCAATTCTTCCTTTGTAATTGCATCCAAAGCCCCAAAGGGTTCATCTAAAATTAATACTTCTGGACGAATAGCTAAAGCCCGAGCAATAGCAGCCCGTTGTTTCATTCCTCCCGAAATCTGAGGGGGTTTTTTCTCAGCCGCTTCTAATAATCCCACCAGGGCTAAATGATCTCGAACAATAGCATTTTTTTCGACCTTTGACTTATTAGGATGAACCGCATTAACCGCTAAATAGACATTTTCAAACACCGTGCGCCAAGGAAGTAAAGCATAGTTTTGAAAGACCACCATCCGGTCGGGGCCAGGTTTCAAAATAGGTTTTGAACGCAATGTTACTTTTCCCTGAGAAGGAATATTAAACCCCGAAACCATATTTAATAAAGTAGACTTTCCACAGCCGGAATGTCCGATCACACAAATGAATTCACCCTGATTAATTGTTAAATTTACATCTTTTAAAACTATATACGGCTCTTTAGCAGTGGGATAAACCTTAGAAACCTGATCAAAGACTAAATAAGGTTCAGTTGTCCCTGGGGATGTTTTAGTAAACTTTTTACCAAAGGTAGACGCAGAAATTTTGGCAGTAGTCATGGTTGATATTTCCTAAATTTTAAATTTCATTGGTAGAGACGAGCCATGGCGCGTCTCTGTTTTGTTGAATTAAGCTACTTTAATCCCAGGAGAATCTAATACAACTTCAGTAACAGTAAAATCCCGTTTAATCTTCAAACTATTCAGATAACCAATAGGATCTTCTGTATCAAATTTTGTACCATCAAATAATTGAATAGCACCCCGACTATAACTAATTTCAGAAAGTCCTAATTCCCGGGCTGCGGTACTAAAAGCACCCACCGCACATAACCGTTCTAAAATTTCCACCCAGTTACGGGGGAAAGGCGTATGTCCCCAACGGGCCATTTGAACAATATGCCAAAGCTGTTCGGTGCGACTGGGACGGTTGACTCCATCGCCAAAAAATTGATGATGGGCATATTGACGCATGGGTTCATCCATGTTGCAAGCAATATCATTGGGATCAGCTAACTGAATATATTCGGGGCGAGTTCCCAGATATTGACGTTGAGCTAAAATCTGCTGAATTTCAGGGGCATTTTCCGGGTCAGCGCAATAAGCTGAAGCCTCTAATAGTGATTTGACCAAGGCAATATGGGTATTAGGATAGGCCTTCGCCCAGTCTTCCCGCACTCCTAAAACTTTCCCTGGGTGTCCGGGCCAGATTTCTAAATCCGTGGCCACCGTAAACCCGACATCCTCCATCATTGCCCGCAGGTTCCAGGGTTCCCCGACACAGAACCCATCAATAGTGCCAGCCTGTAGGTCTACCACCATTTGGGCCGGAGGAATGGTCAATAGTTCCACATCATGGTCGGGGTCAATACCTCCCGACGCTAACCAATAGCGCAGTAACAGGTTGTGCATGGAACTAGGATGAACTACCCCCATGCGATGCTGTTGTCCAGGGGATTGTAACAACATTCGTTTGAAGTCGGCCAGGGTATAAATCCCTTGGTCATAGAAGCGACGGGCGAGGGTAATGGCGTTACCGTTGCGGGTCATGGTCAGGGCTGTAATCACCGTTACGGGTTGGGTGTCATCCCCTCCCAAAGTCATCCATAAAGGCATCCCAGAGGGCATCTGAGCCGCGTCTAAATAGCCTCCGGCGATGCCATCACTGATGCCACGCCAACTGGTTTCTCGGACAAGATTGATTTCATCGAGGCCGTGTTTTTCAAAAAATCCCAATTCCTTAGCCACGGCCAGGGGGGCGCAGGCGGTGAGGGGAACAAAACCGAGTTCTAAATTAATTTTTTCTAGGCCATGACGGGCAATAACTTTATTCTTTTTCGCCCGCATTTTTTTGATCAGTTTTTGTTGATTGAGGAAATAAATCATTTCACTCCGCAAGCGATAATAACTGGGATGTTCTACCACTTGCATCCGTTGGCGGGGGCGAGGAATATCTACATCTAAAATCTGTCCGATTTTTGATTCCGGGCCGTTAGTTAACATCACAATTCTGTCAGACAGTAACACGGCTTCATCGACATCATGTGTCACCATTAAGGCACTAATTTGATTGTCTTGGCAAATCTTCATTAATTGTTCTTGAAGATTACCCCGTGTCAAGGCATCTAAAGCCCCAAAAGGTTCATCTAATAATAATAATTTGGGTCGTAATGCTAGGGCGCGGGCGATCGCAACTCGTTGTTTCATTCCTCCTGATAATTGGGCAGGATATTTGTCTACGGCTGGGCGTAATCCTACCATATCAATATGGCTTTCAATGATATTTTTTCGTCCTGCTAGGGGTAATCCTTTCATCACGGAATCAACTGCTAAAGCAATATTTTCTCGGACTGTTCGCCAGGGTAATAAAGAATAGTTTTGAAATACTACCATTCTATCTGGCCCTGGTTGGGTAATTTTTTGACCTTCAATGGTGACAATTCCTTCTGATGGTAAATCTAACCCGGCTACCATGTTTAATAGGGTTGATTTTCCACAGCCAGAGTGTCCAATTAGGGTGACAAATTCACCTTTTTGTATTTGTAGGTCAATTCCTTTGAGGGCAACATATTGACCTCCTCCGGTTAAGTTAAAGACTTTATCAATTTGTTCGACTTCTATTAATGGTTTTTCCATGATATTAACTCCTGATTAATGGTTGACAGTGCGTGGGCTGCGATGAGTGCACCTTAGTTTACTTTTTTTCACCCGGGACAATTAATTGTTGAATGTAACCAATACCTCGATCTAAAATTAAACCGACTGCACCGATATAAACCACGGCTAAAATAATGTCACTGATGTAGTTTTGTTGGTAAGCATCCCAGATAAAGAAACCAATTCCCACGATACCGGACATCACGATTTCAGCAGCGATAATTGCTAACCAAGCTAAACCTACGGCAATTCTTAATCCGGTGAAAATGTAAGGTAAGGCGGAAGGGAATAGAATATTTAAGTAATATTCTTTGCGAGATAATTGCAAGACTTTGGCAACGTTATTATAATCATCGGGAATCTGTTTAACGCCTTCTTTAGTATTAATTAAAATCGGCCAAACGGAAGTAATAAAAATCACGAAAATCGCTGCGGGTTGGTTTTGTTGAAAGGCGACTAAGGCAATCGGAACCCAGGCTAAAGGAGCCACCATTCTTAAAAACTGAAATAGGGGATCTAATGCTTTATCTAAAATCGGATTTGTTCCCACTAAAACCCCCACACTAATGCCAACAATAGCAGCAATTGAATAGCCTTGAGCCACCCGTCCTAAACTGGCTAAAGTTTGCCAAAATAAGCCTTTATCTAATCCTCCTCGATCATAAAAAGGATACATTAATAAAGTTCGGGTTTGTTCATTAGTCACGACACTTAATGGCCCTGGTAAACGGGTAAGTCCTGAGAGGGAGAAAAGTTGCCAAACTACTAAAAAACCCAAAGTTCCCATTAAGGGAAGAATAATATCTTGTGAATTCTTTTTCCAATATTCAGCCACATTGTCAACAAAGCTATTTCCGTTGGTTTTTCTTTTAGCGGTACTTGTCATTTTTCAAACTCCTTATGTAGAGACGTGCCATGGCGCGTCTGTATATGATTTCTAGACTTTTTTGATGGTTAAACTTTGAAGATAGGCTTCTGGATTTGCCGGATCAAAAGTAATTCCATCAAAGAACTTTTCCACACCTCTTGAAGTCGAAGCGGGAATATCAGCAGTAAACCCGGCTTCTTTGGCAGCTTCTCGCCAAATATCCTCACGGTTTACCTTATCAACAATGGCTTTTGCTTGGGCAATATCTTTAATTTGACCATTATGGAAACCCCAACGGATAGTTTCAGTTAAAAACCATAAATCATGGCTTTTATAGGGATAGGAAACACTACCAATTGGATCTTTCCAATATAACGGCCCTTTATTAAAGTCTTGAATTGGAGGTTTTCCATCTCCCATCTGATAGTTTCCTTGGAAGGGGCCAGTCAGAACTGCTTCAGGCACATTAAAATAATTCCGTCCAGAAACTATCGTGATTAATTCGGCTCTGTTTTCCGGTTTATCACACCATTGTTGGGCTTCCATTAAGCCTTTTAATATAGCTTTTGTTGCCTTGGGATGTTTATCAACCCAGTCAGCACGAATGGCTAAATATTCTTCAGGATGAAACGGCCAAACTTCCGTGGTTAAACAGGACATGAAACCGATGTTATCACTAACAATTCGATAGGGCCAAGGGTCTCCTGTACTAAAGGCATCCATCGTTCCATTTCGCATTCCCTGCACCGTTTCTGCGGGAGGAACTGCTATCAAATCAATATCGACATCTGGGTTGATTCCACCCGCAGCTAACCAATAGCGAATCCAAAAATCTTGGTTAACATTTGGGAATGTATAAGCTGCTTTAAATTTGCGTCCTGTGGTATTTGGAAGACTGCGAATATATTCGGCAGCGCCTTTAATATCTAAGCCTATTCCTTTCCCTAAATGGGTATTAGCAATAGCAACACCATTGCCATTTGTATTTAATTGAGCTAAGACATACATAGGGACTTTTTTGCCCCCGGTAATAATGCCTTCTGTCAATAAATGCGGCATGGGCATTTGCCACTGTCCACCATCAATTCCTCCCCCACTTGAGCCAATGGTAACGTTATCCCGTGCTGAGGCCCAGTTTGCCTGTTTGGATACCTCAACATTGCTCATTCCATACTTAGCAAAAAAGCCTTTTTCTTTGGCAATAATTAAGGGGGCAGATTCCACAATGGGAATAAAACCTAGTTTAATTGCTGTCACTTCTGGGGCTTGTTCTGGACTAATATTAACTGCCGGAACTTGTGTTGTCGCCGGAGAACTTCCAGTATTACCAGTGGGTTCGGGTGGGTTGCCCAAACAGCCTTTTAAAAAGACGGTACTAGCTGCCGAAAATCCGGCGGTAATTAAAAATTTTCTCCGAGAATAACCTTTTGAAAATTCAGACATTAAACCTCCTAACAACCTGTCTGTTGAAAAAATAGGTTGCTACTTACAAAAAAAATTTTGTAGTAGTTAAATTATTCAGGACTTACGCACAAGACCAAAGAAACCGGGTTTCTAGCCCTGATTTTGCGGATGAAATCGGTGATTTCTCGTTCAGAAACTCGGTTTCTGCGTAAGTCCTATAGATAAAACATTACCCTGGGGTCAGGGTGACTTGGGTTAGGACTTGATTTTTAGTTAAGTCGTTCCATAGCGTCTATAAATACTAAAGTAGCATTATATCTATAGACTGGCAATAGCTTTTAGTGCCAAATACAGTTTTTTATTAAATAGGAGTGATCAAGTTTTGCTTATCATTCATCGTTTATTCTAAAACCCGCCAGGGGTGTCTTATATAGTTGTATCCGCTTATCCTAAACAGCAGTGCGAGTGTTCGGTGCTCGCTAGGGTATTAACCGCGATATTTTGGGAAAGGAATCCCCAAACTGCTATGAAAATCCTGTTGAGTTTTAGCCGAAAGACGCCGGGAAACCTGTTTAACAATATTTTTTAGTAGGGTATCCCCGGTTTTTTGAATTAACCCTTCTGATTTAGAACGAATAAACTTAGGAATTTGTACCCCGACAGCCAAATCCAGATGCCATTTCGCCCCGGTAATTTGAGTCGGACATTCAGTTAATTTAATACCTCGTTCGGCACAAAATTCGGCTGTAGGTAATTCTATTAATGTCATCGTTGATTTAAAATCCACCTCATAACCAGGAGCCTTATAATCGGGGATGGGAACCGTCCGAATCCGATAAATCCCCTCTGCATCCGGTGGGACTAATTCTAATCCAATCCGCGCTTCCACTCGATAACCCAAGGCTCCAAACCTTCCAACTAATAAATCATAGGCATTATTTCCCATGGGTTCGGTTTTCATTGGTAACGCACACCGACAAAACCAGCCGCTATGTTGACCCAAATATTCAGCCACCGTATCCAAAGGCGCGAACATTTCCATGCAGTCTTCAAAATCGCTGTGAAACCAGATTAACTCCTGAGAATCTTGCTCTTGATTACTTTCTTCGGGGTTTGGGAGAGCAACAGAATCATCAACAAACTCAGATGATGCTCTTGACGGTTGAGGTTCAGAGATATCGGACGGCATAATATGTTCTCCTGCGAGGGTTTTTTCCTATTTCCAGAATGCCTTGTATTGTCGTGAACCGCTATGATAAATATACGTAACTTTTGATGTTACTTGGCAAAACTTGACACTTACTGAAAAACCTTTAACAGCATGAAAGCATTTGTCGCAGGGGCAACGGGGGAAACGGGACGGCGAATTATCACCGAATTAGTCAAGCGGGAAATTCCGGTTAAGGCTTTGGTTCGGAATATTGAAACTGCTCAACAAATTTTACCGACCGACGTGGAACTGGTGGTCGGAGATGTTTTAAATACTTACAGTTTAGCCTCGGCTTTGAGTGATTGTACGGTTGTATTGTGTGCAACAGGCGCCAGACCCAGTTTTGATTTTACTGGGCCCTATCAAGTCGATTGTCAAGGAACAAAAAATTTAGTTGATGTGGCAAAATCCCAGGGAATTGAACATTTTGTTTTAGTTACTTCCCTGTGTGTCTCCCAATTTTTTCACCCGTTAAATTTATTTTGGCTGATTCTTTTGTGGAAAAAACAAGCAGAAGAATATCTTCAAAATAGTGGTTTATATTATACCATTGTTCGTCCGGGCGGGTTAAAAAATGAGGACAATAATTATAATTTAGTTATGCAGTCGGCCGATACCCTATTTGAAGGTAGTATTCCCCGAACAAAAGTGGCTCAAGTTTGTGTAGAAGCATTATTTATTCCAACTTCACGGAATAAAATTATTGAAATTGTAGCTAATCCAGAGGCTCAACAACAGCCCTTAGAACAACTATTTGCCAGTGTAAGTGATTGATGGAACATTATCAAAGAAAAAGACAGAACATTAATCGCCGTAAACGGCTATTCTGGAGTGGTTTACTGCTATTGACGTTAACCTTTATTGGCGTCAGAAGTTGCCAGGGAAAATCGGATTTTGAACCGTCAATTGATCAACAGGTAGAAGCACAATGGCTACCTTTAGTTATGCGGGGCGGAGATCCTTATATTCGGGCATTGATGCGAACTATTTCCGCCAGTGAGTCCAGTTATTCTGACCCCTATCATGTTTTATATGGGGGAAAATATGTCTCTAGTTTACATAGCCATCCTGACCAATGTATGCGGATTATGGTCGGCCCAAATCAAGGCAAATGTAGCACCGCCGCCGGACGCTATCAAATGTTAAAAACTACCTGGGATGAAAAAGCCGAACGCTATCATCCAAAACCCGCTCAATTTTGGTTTTGGCTTCCCTATAGTTTTGAACCAGAATATCAAGATACGGTGGTTTATCGTTGGTTATTAGATGATAAATTTTGGGGGGTTAATATTTCCCAATTATTACGCGAAGAAAAAGTTGATCAGGTGTTAGAATTATTATCAGGAACCTGGACAAGTTTGGGCTATGGAATTGAAGATAATCTCGTCACAGATTCTTTGCCCGAAATTTATGAAAAGATTTTGCAAAATGAACTTAATCACGAAAATGGTAAGTTATTTAAAATGCCTCCTTAACAATTATATATCAGGCTAGCCGACCTGTAGGAGTAGGAACTCAACCCAAAATTCAGGAGTTAGAAAAATTTAAAGAATTTCGTCAAAGAAAATAGTGACAAGACTCAAAAACAAATAGCCCAATTGTCCTATCCTCTGATATTCTGAAAAAGTGGCTCACTGACTTGTCCTATCGCCAAAGATTTGCGATCGGCTTCCTGGATGCGGTAGGCGATCGCGAGCCATCGAATTTTCTGATCCCATATTCCCCACCCTGAACTATGGTAGCTAACAAGTATCCCACAATTGGACTGATTGAACCTCCAGCAACCGGACTCTACGATGCAGAAGGCAAAAATTGGACTTCTTTATATAGACATCGTTCCTTAATCAGCAAGCAAGTTTTGATACCTGACTTGCAAGCAGGAGGATTTGATGCCCGATTAGTCAACCTCAGAGATGATAATTATAGTGAAGAATTTGGGGAGATTGTCTGGAAAGGGATAACCCTGCGGAAAACTTACGTCGGGGGCAAAATTGCCACCCTAGATCCCCAGGCCTTCGATGCTTGGGGAATTACAGTTAATTTCTCCCAAGATCGTCAAGTCACTTGTATGGTGATTGAGCATCTGGCTAAGGGAGGTCGTCCCATTGTCGTTGGCGGGTCGGATGCTTTCGCTGAACCGCACCACTACTTGAAGGCTGGCGCAGCAGCAGTCGTTCAGGATAAATCCGGGGCAGCGAATTGGGCTATTTTTGACTATGTACTCGGAAAAACTCCACGAGAAGAACTCACGGGTGTCATTCTCGCAAATGGTAAACAGTATGCCAGGAAGAATAAAGCCAAAAGTCCAGAGGAGTGGGCACTACCATCGGTGGATGTGGCGCGGGAGTGTTTAGGGACACTGCCCAATGTCCAGGGAACTGTGCCAGTCGGTTCTTTGGTAGCTGACATTGGTTGCGATCGCACCTGCGATTTTTGCATGACACCCACCTACGGCACTGGCTTTCGGAGAATGACCCCAGAAACGGCCCTGAAATGGTTGGCGATTCAGAAAGAAGCGGGGGCGCGTTCGATTAATATCGGTTCCGATCAATTCCTCGCCCGTGGACTCTTTCCTGATGGGCGACAAGAGATCCTCGACATTACCAATGGTGCGAGGGAGATGGGAATAACACTCATGTGGCCGAATGGTTTGGAACTGAGGAAAACAACTCTCGGCGCTGGGCGTAACTACGAAAGCAGCGACCTCAGACCTGACGAAGAAATGATTGAAGCACTGTTTGGCTGGGATGGCAAAGTCGGTTGCCCTTTGGCTTATATCCCGGCTGAACGTCCCGTTTTTGGACGAGAAGCTTACAAGAAGTTGTTGCCTTGGCAAGAACATTGTACGTTGATGAAATCTGTAGTCCGAACTGGTGTACCTGTGATTGCTTATGGCATCATTATCGGGCTACCCGATGATGACCATGAGGATTTGTTACGTCTTGAGGAAGCAATCACAGAACTGGTGGATGAACTGGTAGAAATTAACCCGCAATTGGAATTTCAGACTTCCTGCTACAGCATTATTCCCTTGCCCGGAACTCCGCAATCTTATAACTTACGGAAGTCAGGACTGCTACAGTTTGAAGATACCTGTCTTTGGGGAGTATGGACAACTACTTCCAATACTAATCACCTTAGCTACGAGCAGGTTTCCGATTGGCAAATTCGCCTATCTAAGATTCGGAGATCTCCGTCTGAATTTACCAACTATAACGGAGAATATTCAGGGATGGTTAGTGACGCTTCCTCCGACGACTCAAAGGTTGTGTTGGCGAATTTGAACTAAACACCGCCCTTTTGGGCAACTTCAGATTTAACAAATCGGATGTTGACCAGGCTTAACAGCATGAATATTTTCGCTCCCTGACTGGGGCCATCCCCTGCGATCACCCGATTCTGAGGGTTGTCCCCAACCTAATTGTAATAACATTTCTAAAAAACTCGATTTCTCCCACTTCCAAATACAAGCCCATTCCGTGCGTTGAATAATAGCATCGACTTCTTCTACGCAAATTTGACGATAATCCTTACCACTATTTAAACTTAAATATAAATCCATCCCGGCGGTTACATCATCCCAGAATGCCAATAATTTAATTTTTGCTGCTTTTAACTGTTCTAAATCATAGGGTAAGGCAATTAATTGTTCATTCACAAACGGAAATTGTAGGGTTTTTCCCCTAACAATAATTTCCCGCCAAACAATTCCAGAAACTTGATGTTCTTGTTGGTATTGGTGAATCGTTGCCTTAAAATTTTGATAGGCTGTAAACTTTTGAATTCCCTCTGGTTTCAAAAAACAGTCAACTACGGGATTTCCCACCGCCGGAGTCGCCATTAAATTCAAACGCTCCCCCTTCAGGCAAGCTTGGCGCTCCTGATTTAAGATTTGGATCAGTTCCTCTGTACTGTAGATTTTTGACATCAGAAACGTCCTAAATTTACATTATTTATGGGATGGGATGTAATTGAGGATATGGTAGTGCATCCGTCTCTAGGATGTCAAGGAACTGATCGTCAAGGTGAATCCCTTAAAGACTGATTATTCAGTAGAATTAAGTTTGGATTTTAATAACTTTAGCCGATCGGAACTCAGTTTAATTTTAACATCCATTAACTGTTGATGATCCCGAAATAAAATCATTCCATCTTTGCCAACAGCCAAATCGGGATCGGTTAATTCTATGATTTGATAAGGAGGTTTATAACCTTCGACTCGAATCACCACTTGCTGTTGAGATTGGGGGAAAATATACAGTTGTTGTTGTTGAGAATCAAGTTTTAATTTATGGGGAGTAATACTCAGTTCTTGGGGTAGTTCTGGTTTAAAATAATAGAGTGTGATTCCGCGAATTTCTGGTTTTTTTATCGTAAAGGTTTCATCAAAACGTTGGGGTTGCCAATCTAAACCACTCAAATAATCCCCATCGGCAGGAATTAAACGTTGTTGCCAGTGAATTTCCTGACCTTGTAAGGATGCCCACCACTGACGAATGATATCCAGATGGGTTGCATTATCGGGGTGATTGTTACTAGACTGCCAAAGGGTTGTCATAATTTTTTTATCCTATTTTTTTTGTTAGTTCTCAATATCACTGCTCGCAGATCTCCGACTTTACACCTAATATTCACTATAGCCAACTTGATCCAAACGCTCCTGTTTTTCCAGAACAGATTGTTTAAGATTTTCCCGATAGTCTTGAACTTTTTGCAAGAGTTCAGGATCATGACTGGCTAGGATTTGTACTGCTAATAAACCCGCATTTTTAGCATTACCAATTGCCACCGTTGCCACCGGAATTCCTCCAGGCATTTGTACAATAGAATACAGAGAATCAACCCCCTGTAAGGTGCGAGTTGTTACTGGAACCCCAATTACAGGTAAAGGGGTTAAAGATGCCACCATCCCCGGTAAATGGGCGGCTCCTCCGGCTCCGGCAATAACCACTTTTAATCCTCGCAAATGGGCGGTTTTAGCATATTCAAACATCCTTTCCGGGGTACGGTGGGCGGAAACAATAGCAACTTCATGGGGGATATTAAATTCTTCACAAACCGCGATCGCCGCCGCCATTGTGGGTAAATCTGAATCACTCCCCATAATAATCCCAACCACAGGAGTAGAGTTAGTCGATAATAATGTAGAGTTCAAAGCCAACTATTCCTCATGATCACAACACCACAGCCAGACGCCGTTAACTTCGATATTATCAATGTCCGTCTCCCCAGAACACAAAATTTACAACAAGTTTTAATTCGTCAGGGTAAAATCTCTGGAATTGAACCAATGGCAGGTTTATCTCAACCCAGATCAACCGCAGCAATTCAACAAATAGATTTGCAGGGAGATTGGCTATCTTTGGGAGGAATAGATTTACAAATTAATGGGGCATTAGGATTAGCTTTTCCCGATTTAGAACCGAAATATTTTTCCAAGTTGACCGAAATTTGCCAGTATTTATGGGCACAGGGCATTGATGGGTTTATGCCCACTATTGTCACCACTTCAATTGATAAAATTCAGCGATCGCTCTCCACCATAGCGGAATTTATCCAAACCATTCCCCAGAACAAACCCACCGCTAAAATTTTAGGGGTACATCTGGAAGGGCCATTTCTCAATTCCAGTAAACGGGGTGCCCATCCTCAAGAGCATTTATTACCCCTAGCTTTGGAGCAGGTGCAACGGGTTCTAGGGGACTATGCAGACGTCGTAAAAATCATTACCCTAGCCCCGGAATTAGACCCCACAGATACGGTAATTCCCTATTTGACAAATTTAGGAATAATTGTTAGTTTAGGTCACTCCCAGGCTACAGCAGAGCAGGCAGAAAGAGCTTTTAACCTGGGGGCAAGGATGGTAACTCATGCTTTCAATGCCATGCCCAGTCTGCACCATCGAGAACCGGGTTTATTAGGGGCGGCTTTAGTTAATAACCAGGTACAATCGGGCTTTATTGCCGATGGACAGCACATTTCTCCCCTAATGGTTAATTTGCTGTTACGGATGTCGGGAATTAACCAACCCAACGAAGCCACAGATTTAATTCCCCTGTTTTTGGTGAGTGATGCCTTAGCACCTTTGGGACTACCGGATGGGGTTTATCCTTGGGATGAACGACAAATTGAGGTGAAAGAAGGTTCCGCCCGTTTAGCCGATGGGACTTTATCTGGAACCACCTTACCTTTATTTGTAGGGGTAGAAAATTTAGTTAAGTGGAATTGTTGTGATTTGGGAGAGGCGATCGCATACGCTACTATTGCCCCAAGGCAAGCCCTGGGTCTATTTTCCCCCATCGGTGAATCCGCCAGTCAGCTTTTGCGGTGGAAACTTGATCCAGCCTCTGAAACTGTTACCTTAAATTGGGAGCGACTATTACCATTTGTGATCGATCAAGGAATAATCGTCAACTTGCCAACAGATCAAATAAAATTGAGTAAATGAGTCCTACCGTTAACTTTTATATACAAATATGGGTGAAGCAAAACGCCGAAAAGATTCTATGGGAGAAAGTTATGGCCAAGACGAAAAATTTGTCCCTTGGTTTCCCCTCACTAAAAACCAAAGTCGAAAATTCATAGAAATTACGACTAAAGCCAGTTGGCTAGGGATTGGTTTACTGGTTTTTGTTTGGGTTACGATTCGATTTATCGGCCCTGGATTTGGGTGGTGGCAAATTGATTGAGGTTGAGGGAAAGTTTCTGTACCTGGAACTTCTCAACTGAGGGTTTTGGTTAACCTGCAAAACAGTCTCTATTTTGGCACTGGGGTGGGTAAATAGGGTGATCTTTTCAATTTAGGCTGATCAGACTAAGATTAATATTTCAGCACCATAACTTTAAGATTATGCTACATTTTGTAAATAATCCCAGGTGTGGTGATAGGAGGAGAATTATGTTTCTCAGAATTGCAGAACAACACCGCAAATTCGTTCAGGACTTGGTGATGAACCTCCAAGCTCTAGCTACGGTGCTAGAAAGACAGGGGTATCTCGCTTCCTGCTATACCTGCGGCGGTCAGATGAATAGCGCCTCCTTTATGGTCAGTTTGGGCGAAAGTCATTTGATTCGTTTTCTGGTATCAGACTATGGAATTACCTGGACGGAAATGCGTGATGACCGGGAACTCATGAAATTAGAGGGTGCTGAGGCCATTCAACAATTGCAGGAGTTGGCTAATTTGGTCATTTACAGAGGAATACCTTCTCCCCATCTTACGAGTCCCAAACTTGCCCAGCGTGTTTAGAAGATGCGGAATTGCCCCTTGACAGACCTAATGAAGTTGATGGAGTTAACCCCCGTCGGTGGTAATCTGAAATCACCGAGCAACTGTTTAACATTGCTCCAATCCGTTGAGGAAATTCTCTAAGACGTTAGCCTAGGCGCTTGTGAGTGTTATATTGGAGTTTATGGTGACATTAGAATCTGATTGGCAACATCTGTTTGTAGAAACGAATAACATTCGTTTACACACGGTTACCCAAGGCGAGGGTGAACTCGTCATACTTCTACATGGATTTCCTGAATTTTGGTACGCTTGGCGCTATCAAATTCCGGCCTTGGCTCGTCATTTTAAAGTTGTTGTACCTGATTTACGGGGTTATAATGATTCTGATAAGCCGGATAGTGGCTATGATTTAGACACCCTAGTAGCTGATATTCAAGGCTTGATTCAACGATTAGGCTATGTTAAGGCTCATATTGTTGGGCATGATTGGGGGGGATTAATTGCTTGGCATTTTGCCCAGAAGTTTCCCGAATCTCTAAATCGTTTGGCGATTCTAAACGCTCCTCCCCCTTATCGTTTTGTGCAAGAATTAGTTAGTAATTTAGATCAAGTTCGTCGCAGTTGGTTTATTTTTGCCTTTCAAGTTCCGGGGATTCCCGAATGGTTAATCCAACAAAATTTAAAAGAATTTATTACTAATGCGTTGCGAGAACACGCTATCCGTAAGGGTGCTTTTAGTACCGAAGAAACTCAAATTTATGAAGCAGCTTTAGAAAAACCCGGGGTATTAAGAGCAGCGATGAGTTATTATCGTCATTTGTTTTGGCCGCCGACTTGGTTATTAAATTTGACAAAAACCCCGGTAAAAGTTTTATCTCCTACTTTAGTTTTATGGGGAAAGGAAGACTCATTTTTAAGTTATCATCTAACGGAAGGTTTAGATAGATTAATTGCGGCCCCGTTTAAACTAGAATTAATCTCCGATTGTGGTCACTGGATACAACAGGAAGTTCCCCAAACTGTAAATCGAGAATTGTTAAATTTTTTAAGACCTTAGCCCCCCGTGTACGGGGGTTTGGGGGGGTAATTGGGTTTAAATCCTACAATTCATCGGGATTAATTCCCATTTCTCTTAATCGTTCTGCTAATAATTGCGATCGCTGTTGTTCTGATTCTAAAGCAGTTTCAGCTATTTCTGACCGTTTTTTTTCCGCATCTAACCGTTGCATAATTTCAACATAAGAGACAAATTTATCACCATTGGGATGATAGATTTGTAGTTCTTCTGCGGATAAATCAAAGCGAATTCCTAAACTGGGACTCACCCAATTGTCCAGGGTTTCTATCAAATCTAATCCCTCATCATTTCTAAGCCAACCTTTGAAATGATTACCGTCAGGATTATAAATATAATATTCTTCCACACCATAGCGATCGTAAAACACCAATTTTCGATCCATCTCATTCTGAGTATTTCCAGGGGAAAGAATTTCAAAGACGACTTGGGGAGGAATATTATCTTCTTCCCATTGTTTATAGGAACCCCGTTTTCCTTTCGGTCTTCCCAATACCGTTAATACATCCGGTGCATTCACAATATGAGGTTTTCCCTGTACCGGATACCAGAATAAATCCCCGGCAATAAATACATCAGGATCATCAGCAAATAACCCTTCTAAATTCTGTTCAATGACGACAATCCAGCGAAATTGTTCGGTATTATTTGCCATCGGTTTGCCATCAGTTTCTGGATAGATAATTTCTGTGGAAATTGCCGATTTAAGTTCTATAACCATAATCTTAAAGGGATTTTGGTTAATATTATAACCAATTAAATCAGTTATGAGATTTTCAAAAATCCCCGTCTCCTTAGAGCGGGGAATATCAATTAATAGATCTATCTAAATCCCACTAGGCTAAGGCTGGAACTTTCAAACTCAGATGGGGATAGAGGGGAAAGCGATCGCACAAATTCGCCACCCGTTGACGACAGGCTTCGCCGATACCTTCATCTTCGGGGTTTAACAGACGGTCGGCGATAATATTCCCAATTTCGATAAATTCCGTTTCTCCCATCCCCCGGGTGGTCATGGCCGGAGATCCCAACCGTAAACCACTGGTGACAAAAGGAGATTCGGGATCAAAGGGAACCGTATTTTTATTCGCCGTAATATTCACTTCACTAACCAGTTGATCCGCCCGTTTACCCGTCATATTGACAGAACGTAAATCCACTAACATCAAATGATTATCCGTACCACCGGAAACAATTTTTAAGCCTCGGTTTTGTAACTGAGTCGCTAAGGCTTTAGCATTGGCAATCACTTGACCAGAATAGGTCGAAAACTCGGGTTTGAGGGCTTCCCCAAAGGCAACGGCTTTGCCTGCAATAACGTGCTCTAGGGGGCCACCTTGAGACCCTGGGAAAACAGCCTTATCTAATTTTTTGCCCAGTTCGGCATCTCGGCTGAGAATCAATCCCCCCCTTGGCCCTCTCAAGGTTTTGTGAGTAGTGGTGGTGACAACATCACAATAGGGGATAGGGTTAGGATGGTGTCCCGTTGCCACTAACCCAGCAATATGGGCAATATCAGCCATTAAGTAAGCACCGACTTCATCGGCGATGGCGCGGAATTTCTCAAAATCAATAATCCGAGAATAGGCAGAATAACCGCAAATCAGCATTTGAGGTTTATGCTGTTTAGCCAGTTCTAAAATTAAGTCATAGTCAAGTTGTTCGGTTTCCGGGCTAACTCCGTAATGGCAAGCCTTAAACCATTTACCGGAAACATTGACCGGGGAACCATGAGTTAAATGTCCCCCATGGGATAAGTCCATTCCCATGATCGTGTCACCGGGTTTGAGCATAGCCAAGAACACGGCAAAGTTAGCTTGGGCTCCAGAATGGGGCTGAACATTGGCACTCGCGGCCCCGAACAGTTGTTTGGCGCGTTCAATGGCTAATTGTTCGATGCCATCAACAAATTCACAACCGCCATAATAGCGTTTTTTGGGAAGTCCTTCGGCGTATTTATTGGTGAGAACCGACCCCTGGGCCGCCATGACCGCCGCCGAGGTAAAATTTTCACTGGCAATTAATTCTAGGTGTTCCCGTTGACGACAGAGTTCATGCTGAATCAGATCAGCAATCACCGGATCAGTTTCAGATAAGATTTCTAAGTTAGTCTGACTCACAATAAAATTCCTCTTAATTACACAATTTGATTACCGATTTAAACGGATTAGGATTATTCCTGATTTTCTATCATAAGACAAATTTGGGAGAGTGGAAACTCAGTGTCTTCAGACCTGAGAGGAAACGCGACGCAAGGGAATTTATTCCCCTTGAAATATTAAAAGATGTGCTAGTGGGACTTAAACAAAAATAAGGGAAGAAATAGATGATAATGATTATGTAGCAAGCACATAACATTCAAGAATAACGAATGAAAGAGACAACCCCGGCAGCGATGCCCCCCTGCTTTGACCGATGGTGTCAAAGATTTGACGATATATTTGGTCATCTTGCCCAAAAACGGGAATTTAGGAACTATTTAGGGGGATTATTGGGAGAAAGTGAGCGAAAAAACCTGTCGCAAATGGCGAATAACTCCGTAGGAGTAGCTTACCACCGATTACACCACTTTTTAACCGAAGCTCCCTGGTTAGCAATGAAACTGAATCAGCGTCGCCTGGAGGTGATGAATCAGTGTAAGCAAACCCAGATTAGTCGGGGATTTGCCCTAATTATTGATGATTCAGGACATCGAAAAAGCGGGAACTTTACTGATGGAGTGGGACGACAATACATCGGAGAAATCGGAAAAACCGACAATGGAATCGTAGCAGTAACGAGCCATCTATACGATGGCAAAAAAAGCCTACCATTAGATATAGAATTATATCAAAAAGCCGAGTCATTACCGTCAGGAAAAGCTGACCCGGAATTTAAAAAGAAACCGGAAATAGCATTAGAATTAATAGAAAGGAGCTTAGAGAGAGGATATCAACCGGGAATTGTGCTAACAGATGCCGGGTATGGAAATAACACAAATTTTTTACAAGAGTTAGAGAAAAAAAGATTAAAATATATAGGGGGAGTCGCCAAGAATCGAAAGGTAATCCTCAAAAAGGGGGAAGATAAAACAGAGGAAACTCGATTAGATAATTTAGCCAAATCGTTGCCCCAAGGAGCTTTTAGTGAAATTCAACTCCAACTAGAAAAACCCAGAACTGTGTGGGTAGCAACAAAAGAAATTGAATTATCAAAGTATGCAGGGAAGAAAGTAATAGCCATCGTCATGAATGCTGCCACTTTCGACCAAGCCAGTGATATTGATTATTTAATGACTAATGTTGAGGCATCAAAAGCCACAGGAGAATGGATAGTAACGACCTATTCACAAAGAAATTGGATAGAAGTTTTTTACAGGGAAGCTAAGGGTTGGTTGGGGCTGAAAGAATATCAAGTCCGAGATAAAAGAAGTCTAATCAGACATTGGATTTTGGTATTTTGTGCCTATACTTTTATTCTCTGGCATAGTTTAACTGGAGGGTTAAGACGTCGATGGGCTAACAAACCTTTAAACACATTTGCTGATGCCCTTGAAGCCTTCCGCACAGCGATTTCCTTTCGATTTGTGGAGTGGCTCCAGAATAATAGGGATGTATTTGCAGCCTACAAAGCAAGTTTAGGCTTGATTTGGGCTTGATTTTTGTTTAAGTCCCACTAGAATCAAAAAACACAAGTAAGAACAATAAACATCTGCGTGTTGAAGCATTCTAGTATCGGAGAAATCCCGACTCCCCTGAAACAACGGTTAGATTTAATTCTAACGGCAGTATGACAAGCAAGGAGTAAACAATGGCAGATTGCAGAGCGTACCGCAACTTGGCTTAGTGATGGCTTGGTGAAAGTGTTTTAGTTCAAAAGTAAAAGTATCGGGAAGATCGGGTTTCTTACCTAATCAACTCAGTAGACGATATGCGGCAGTCGTAGCGAGAATTAGATTAAACTAATTCTGTCCGCAGAATCTCAGTGTCTTCAGACCTGAGAGTGTCAATTAGCCGAATCCCCGATAACTGTGGGATTACAATAAAAGTATAATTGGGCGTCTGTCGGAGGAATCATTATGCTAGTCATTTTGATGGATAACCAGATACTTGCTTCTCAACAAGTTTGTCAGGGATGTTTATTAGCCGATCAAAGCGGTCAACCGCGTTGGAGAGGAGGCCATTTGTCCTGTGGACATTTGGTTCGTCCCTGCATTGACAATCAACCGAGTCAGTATGAATGTCAGATGGGTTTCCGTATTGCCAATATCCAATAATATATTGGTTCTTGGTGATCAGCGAGGGGGTACTTGCACTCCTTCTGGGTTTTTCTTGCGAACATCTAACCCCAATCTCTAGGACTGCGCTATCCTGAGTTTAAGAGATACTCAGGAGAATTGGTTATGACTTGGCGCGGAACCACGACAGTACGCGATCGCATTTTTGCCGCATTACCCTATCTATTACCTTTAATGAATGGGTTGCCCTTTGGACGCTTTTTATTCCAACAGTTTCCAGTTTTACAAATTATTACATTGCCTGTTATTCCTTTAATGTTCCTTTATCAATACATTCCTTTTGCTGGATTTATTGTGTTTATCGGTTTATATATGTTAGTGGTTCGTAATGAAAATATTCCCCATTTCATTCGATTTAATACCATGCAAGCCATTTTGATTGACATTGTTCTAATTTTATGCACGTTACTATTCCAGGTATTTGGCAGTGTTCTTTTACAAGGATTTGTCGGTGAAACCCTCTACAACATGATATTCTTGGGACTGTTGGCGGTATTTTTCTATTCTGTAATTCAATCTTTGTCGGGAAAATATGCAGAAATTCCCACGATTTCCGATGCAGTCTATATGCAGGTGCGTTGACATCCACCCCTCGGTAAAACGGGCGGGGATTCCATCTATTTCAACAAAGAATAAAATTGGGCTAGATGTGCTAACAGTCTGAACAAGTGTCATCCCCTACATATCAAGATTAGATGCTGATTTAATCGAAAAGTCTCTGTTACCTAAGTTTACAATTGCGAGAGTGTTGATTGATCAAATGATTAACTTTAATGGATTTCACTTGCAATTTATAGGGGGAATGTTTATTCTATATACAGGAGCCAAAAAGAGCTTCTCTGACAGATCAGTAAACGATGTTCAAACGGTAAAATCTCGATTATAGGAGGCCCGAAACACGTTTTCTTGAGCGTCCGAGTTAAGTGAAATTAGGAGGTTAACTAAACTGTTTCATCTAACGTCTGTCGTCTTCCGCAGTAACTCTTTCTTTAGTTGCTGATATTTCCTCTAGTGAACCAAATGGGAGCAATGTAGCTTCGTTTTTAACAAGTATACAACTCCAAACTTACGGATTATAAACGAGGAAATTCCTTAGCTTAACTAGGAGGTTAGTTACTCTGTTAAAAGTCAATACAATCTGTCTTGTAGAATACAAACAACAGTACCTATCATTAGATCCTTACACTTCCCCTAATCATGGTAAAGGGAGCAATGCAACTAGGCTTCGACCTTAGTAGCAACTCCACATCATCCAACATAGGAGGGGAAATCACTAGGGAAATGAGCTTTGGGTGCTGTTGTTTTGGGTTGGAACGATTTTGTCGCAACGCCGCAATCAGAAAAAGTTTTTATTGTTTTCAGAGTCTGGGGTGATATCTGGGATCTACAGGGTTGGCCCTCGGATTTTTGTTAAGTTTTGTAAAAAAATGAGAGAATATTTGATAGCATACTTAACAAACTTTAATCTTCAGACTCATATTCATGACCTTATTAATTGTTGGTGGGACTGGCACATTGGGAAGACAGGTGGTGCGACGCGCTATTGACGAGGGTTATACCGTGCGTTGTTTAGCACGCAGTTACCGCAGGGCAGCGTTTTTAAAAGAATGGGGGGCGGAATTGGTTCCTGGGGACTTGTGTGAACCAGAAACCTTAAAATCTGCCCTAGAAGGAGTAACGGCCGTGATTGACGCAGCAACAGCCCGTCCTACGGATTCATTAGGAATTAAACAAATAGACTGGAAAGGGAAAGTCTCTCTGATTCAAGCGGCCAAGGAAGCAGGAGTGGAAAAATTTATCTTCTTTTCCTTTTTGGATGCCGAGAAATATCCCCAAGTGCCACTATTAGAAATCAAGCGCTGTACCGAACTATTTTTAGCCGAGTCCGGTTTAAATTACACAATTTTAAAGCCCTGTGGATTTTTTCAAGGGTTAATTGGTCAATATGCGATTCCAATTTTAGATAAACAAGCGGTTTTGGTACCTGGGTTAAGTTCACCCGTTGCCTATATGGACACCATCGATATCGCTAAATTTGCGGTTAAAGCCCTATCCGTTGCTGAAACTGAGAATAGAAGTTTTCCCATCGTCGGCTCTAAAGCCTGGACAGCCGAGGAGATTATTCGTTTATGTGAAAGGCTTTCGGGTAAAGAAGCTAAAATTACTCGCACCCCTACACAAGTCCTGCGTCTATTCCGGCAAGTAACCCGTTGGTTTCAGTGGAGTTGGAATGTCTCTGACCGTCTAGCCTTTGCTGAGGTTTTAGCCAATGGTCAACCCTTGCAAGCGTCGATGGATGAAACCTATCAAGTTTTTGGCATCGACCCCAAGGAAATCAGCAGCTTAGAGACTTATATGCAGGAATACTTTAGTCGGATTATGAAGAAACTTAAAGAATTAGAATATGAACAGGAAAAGCTGAAAAAACGTAAACAGAGAAGCAATCCCTTCAAGCCCCTCTAACTGGACACAATCGCCCAAAGACAGAGTATGCTTTAACCATCGCTCAATTGTATGTCTGATCAGAATTGGGGTGGCAATCCCAGTTCTGAGATAGACGAATTAGTTGCTGTTAGGCTATTTAAACCCAATTTTAACAAGACTTCTCGTGCCAAAAGTAGGAATTATTTATAATGACTCCAAACCCACCGCTTGTCGTGCTGCGACCGAGATCAAAGATAAGCTGATAGGGCGGGGATTGAAGGTTTGCACTGCACCCGGAACCGGGGGCATCTTGGGCTATGCTACTGGGCCAAATCCTTTACACCGCATTCCTATGGATAAGCTGGCCCCGCCTGATTTTGATCAGGAGATGATGTTTGCCATTGTTCTAGGTGGGGATGGTACGGTTCTCTCCGCCTCTCGTCAACTGGCACCTCACGGTATTCCTCTATTGGCGGTGAATACGGGTCACATGGGATTTTTAACCGAAACCTACCTGAATCAATTGCCTTCGGTCTTGGAACAAGTGATCGACGGAAACTATATTGTTGAAAACCGGACTATGATTGCGGTGGAGGTATGTCAGTCAGAACAAGTGCTGTGGGAAGCTTTGTGTTTGAATGAAATGGTGTTACACCGGGAACCCATGACCTGTATGTGTCATTTTGAAATTAAAATCGGTCGTCATGCTCCGGTGGATATTGCGGCGGACGGGGTGATTATTTCCACTCCTACGGGTTCAACGGCCTATTGTTTATCAGCCGGAGGAGCCGTGGTAACACCCGGGGTGGAAGTGTTACAGTTACTTCCCATCTGTCCCCATTCTTTGGCTTCTCGGGCTCTGATTTATGGGGAAACTGAACCTGTAATCATTTATCCGGCTAGTCCGAATCAGTTGGTGATGGTAGTGGATGGAAATGGAGGCTGTTATGTCCTTCCAGAATATCAGGTGAAAGTTAAGCGATCGCCCTATCATGCCAAATTTATTCGGCTTCAACCCCCCGAATTTTTTCAAGTTCTCCGAGAAAAATTAGGCTGGGGACTACCTCATATTGCCAAACCGACTTCTGTTGAATTACCGTAGCCGGGGGAGACAGAGGAGGCAGGGCGGAAGTCTGTTAGCACGCACTAACACCTTAATAGTTAACGGAAAGTGTTAAAATAGTTTTAATTTTTTTGATCAAAACAAAATAAATAGATGAATAAGTTGGGGTTAGAGCAGCTTGTAGTCATTTACGTGATTTAGGTAGCCGGATACCTGTGTTAATTTTAATGGCAAAAGATGCGATCGAAGACCGCATTGCTTGTTTAGAGTCGGGGGCAGATGACTATTGTTTAAAACCCTATCGGACGGAAAGTTTTTTGGAACGGGTCAATCTATATTTGCAACCAGGAACTAATACTAACGAACAGTTACGCTTTGGGGAGTTAGTCTTGGATTTGGCCACCAGAAGGGCACTCCGCAATAGTAGAACAATTGATCTAACAATGAAAGAGTATGAGTTACTCAAATATTTGATGGAACATCCGCGAGAAGTCTTAACCCGGGAACAAATTTTAGAGAATGTCTGGGGTTACGACTTCCTGGGAGAGTCTAACGTTATAGAAGTTTACATTCGTTATTTGCGACTCAAAATTGAAGACGAAGGCGAAAAACGCCTAATTCAAACGGTTAGAGGGGTGGGGTATGTTCTCAGAGATGGGTAATGATAGGTAATGGGTAATAGGTTTTGGGTAATGGGTAATGGGTTTTAAGAATTGTGTAATGGGTAATCTGTGTTAATCTGCGTAATCCTCTTAAATCAGTGATCAAAATTGTCTAAGATGCTGTACAATCTTTTGTCGCTGGGGATACAAATTTTTTGACAACCTTGAACCTTGAACTGTTAGTCGGATTTAGGACTGGTTTGATCTTGGCTTCTATACCCAAAGCCTTAGTTTCCATGGGTTTTGGGGCGCTCGGTATATTATTAGTTAGCTGTTCACCTTTGTTATCATCGGTTTCAATAGCACAATCTGTAGGTTTAGGAACTTCGGTTTCTCAATCTCCTATAATCACCCAAGAGAATCGGGGTCAAATGTTACCGATTACGGCGAAGGCTAAAATTGGCAGCCAGGTTATTCAGCTTGAAGTGGCTCGAACCCCTCAGCAACAAGCATTAGGTTTAATGTATAGAACCAATGTAGCCGATGATCGGGGAATGTTATTTCCCTTTGCTCAACCTCGGGTTGTGGGGTTTTGGATGAAAAACTGTAAAATCCCCCTGGATATGATTTTTCTGCGCGATGACGTGGTGAAAGCCATTCAGGTTAATGCTCTCCCTTGTGAACAGGAACCTTGTCCTACCTATGGCCCTGATGTTCCGGTGAATCAGGTGATTGAATTACGGGGCGGACGATCTCAGGAATTGGGTGTAAAAGTGGGCGATCGCATACCGATCAGCTTTCTGAATTCTCAGCCATGAGCTTTAAGTTGAAATAACTTTACAAAAATTCATGTAATTTGTTAAAACTTTAATGTTAAGGTCTACACCATAGCAAATAAATTTGTTAATCTGTTTATTCGAACACTGTTCAGCGTAAAGGCAGTTAACCCTATACAGTTGATTTATTCTTCTTAGGTGTGAGGAGAAGCAAGCGGGCAAAGAAAATTGATCCACGACGATCATTGGTTGTCAGGGCTAATTTTGAGTCAAGTTCGCGCGTATTGAACAAGCTAGGGTTAAATAACCGTGAAACTGTGACTCTAAATTTTAGAGTTCCGCTACTTCTCTGTTTTGACAAGGAAACTGTTCTGTCTAGCGACGGATTAATTTTGATAGCTTCATCTGTTTCAGTATATCAATCTATAAAAAAAGGCAATTAGCCAATTTTATCAGAAAAATTTTTTGTTAACCCTTAGATCAATATTAAATTAGGAGGTGAGTGTTAGAATGACACCCAGTAAATACTCTCGGTTTATTCACTTTCTGCAGGAAGAATTATCCCTATCTGCGGATTCAATTGCCATGGCAGAAAGAGCCAATCATCCCACGAACTCTCAACATAAATATCAAGATCCCAGTCCCGTATCTATGACTTTGTTGCAATACGGTTTAGTTACCTTAGAGCAGTTAGATAGAATTTTTGACTGGTTAGAAACGGCTTAAAATCTCGATTTTTAAGAACAAAATTATAAGTAGGGCTTGCTGAATAAGTAACAGAAAATGACACAAATTACTACAACTGAATTACCCCAAACCTTGCAAACTCTATTGATAGAGGTTGAACGTACCAAAACCCCTCTAACTGTTATCCATGACGGGCAACCATTAGTGATTATCTATCCCGCCAACAGCCAACCCTCACGCCCCGCTAGCATCAGAAATTAGGCTAAACTTACTGTAGAAACGCTAAATTTACCTTTGCCATGAGCTATCGCCATATTATTACTATCGAGCCTGGTAAACGAGGCGGAAAGCCTTGTATCAAAAGAAATGTCATGTTACATATATTCCTTTAGATCATCGAGTGGTTGATCGAAATCATCAGACATAAATATCTGACCAACCCAACTTCCATAACCATGAAGTTCTTCAAGTTTTTCTTGAGATGATCCACTTTTGGCGTGTTTCTCAAGTAGATATTGTGCATAATCCAATATCTCTTTTTTTAAAGATTCCGGCATCTTGACGACGGTTTGAAAAATCTCTATATCAATAGTCATGATTATTATGCAATATTAGCAAGATTATCTTTAATTATTATACCATAATTACATTGAAAAGGCGACTCAAATCTTCAATTGTACCAACACAATTTAGGCGAAGGCGACTCTGTTCATCAGCATTATGAAAGTCTGCAAAGATTCTGGGATAACTCATGTTTTTACTCGATTTAGGATGATGATTGTGATGGGTTAGGAATCGTTGGTGTGATTACGACCGCCACGAACTACTAAGGCTTTGTTTGGAATTATTTCCACAAGTGTAGGCTGTTTGATTTATATATGCGCTACAGTTTACCAGAAATCTTTGCCTAAGCGCGATCGCTCTTTATTTTAAGAAGGCGATCGCTCTCCCTACAATGATCACATTGATATGATGGAAACTGGTGATATAATAAATTAAGTAATTCTGGAATCGCCATGGCTAAACTTCAGATTGAAAACTTGCCTGATGAACTATATAGTCAGATTGAGTGTCTAGCCTCAGAGAAAAATTTTACTCTTAATGAGGCAGTTATTCATCTGTTGACGCAATCCTTATCATTTGATCCTGACAAAGTAATGATAAATCGGACGCAAGAGAACCAACCCATGTCAGCAATTCTACAAATAATTCGTAATCGTCCGAGAGTTAACCCCAGGGATTTTGGATTAACAGATAGCACTATTTTAATTCAAGAGGATCGCAATAGATGACCGTTAGTTTACGCTGCATAATTGATACAAATATTTGTATTAAGTTATTTGTTGCTGATCTATTGACCTCTAAAGTTAATCAACTATTTACTCATCTTGATGATCCTTCTGTTGAGTTTTTTGTACCTGATCTTTTTTATATTGAATGTGCTAATGTTCTCTGGAAGTATGTACGCGCTAACCTCTACACGGCTGAACAGGTTAAAGCCGATTTAAGTGACTTAAAAGCACTACGATTTCAAGTCATTTCAACAAAAGATCTAATCAGTAATGCTGTTCAAATTGGTTTGGACTATGGAATTACAGCTTACTTATGATGGCTGTTATGTAGCACTTTCAGAACAAGTTAAAGCACCGTTGCTAACTCTGGATGAACGGTTAGTAAATTCTTTGACAGGTAGCAGGTTTGATGTGAGACTTTTTACAACTTTTTCTCTAAAATGATCACATTGATATGATGAAATGCGATCGCTTTCCCTACAATTATTACAAGAAAGTGCGATCGCTCCTTTTTCAAGAATGCGATCGCACTTTCTTGTGATGATCACGTTGTCATGATAGAAATTGGTGGTATAATAGACTAACTCATTCCCATGAATCCAATCAAAAATTAATTAATCTGGCTCTATATAACGTATATCTAAACGTTTGAAATCTCGATCAAAAGAAGCAACAGACTCATTTTCTTTACGAGCCACTTCTGCAAGATAAGCATCAACAAAATCAACATTTGCTGTCGCCATACTATCAAGGGCTGCTATTACTTGCTCACTAGATTCAAGAATAATACCCTCTGATGTTAACAAACCTATCAAAACATCTGCAACTTGTTGTCGAGAATAACCATAAAAAGAAATTAATACCCAAACCACTTCAGCCACAACAATTGAAGATACCTTGAGTGTAATTTCCCCTTGTTCAGCTTTCTGTAAAAATCTAGCAGACCGTTCAGCGAGATTGAGGGGATCATTGGTAATGAACCTTAATAAAATATTGGCATCTACCCAATAATTACTCATGATTATGACTGATTAGATTTCTGAGCTAAAGATTGAGCTACAGCTTGGCGTATAGTTGTTTTACCCGAATAAGGTTGAGTAGCTGGTAAAACTCCTCGAAATTCACTCAGGCATTTTCTTTGAATCGGTTGTAACTTAATTTCATTTCCGGTAACAATTAATAGGAATTCATCTCCCTGTTTCAGTTCTAAACGCTCACGAATTTCAGGAGGTATAGTAATCTGTCCCTCTTGATTAAGTTGTGTTTTCATGATTGAGCTATTTTCTTAGATGGGTTGTTTTGATTATATCTTAAGCAATCGCTCTCCCTACAATTATTACAAGAAAGTGCGATCGCTCTTTATTTTAAGAAGGCGATCGCTCTCCCTACAATGATCACATTGATATGATGGAAACTGGTGATATAATAAATTAAGTAATTCTGGGATCGTCATGGCTAAACTTCAGATTGAAAACTTACCCAACAACTTCAAAAAAAATCTCTCTGAGTTATTGTCTCGTGTAGAACTTGGAGAAGAAATTATTATTTCCAATCAAGGGGTGGCGATCGCGAAGTTAATTCCGTTTCGTCCTTCATCCAATCGACGGGCGAGTTTAGGGCAAGATCAAGGTAAATTTATCATACCAGACGACTTTAATGAACCGTTACCCCAAGAAATTTTGGCAGCATTTGAAGGAAATGAACAGTGAAATTATTGTTGGATACCCAATGCTGGTTGTGGTGGTTTGCCCAACCTGAGCGATTAAATCAGGAAGTGATCGCACAGATTGCCGATGAAAGTAATGAATTATGGTTTTCTGTTGCTAGTGTTTGGGAAATTGGGATCAAAGTTGCGATCAGAAAATTACCATTGCCAGAGCCAATAGATACCTACATTTCTAGTCGTATGGTGCAGTTAGATATGCGATATTTGGAAATCACAGCACCTCATGCACTGCGATCATCTGCTTTACCATTACATCATCGAGATCCCTTTGATCGAATGTTGATTGCTCAGGCTCAAATTGAGAATATGACGCTGGTGAGTGCTGATTCAATATTCAAGCAATACAGCGATATTTCCGTTCTTTGGGCTGCTAATTAATCTTAGATAGCTGCTCCTTTTTTAAGAAGGCGATCGCTCTCCCTACAATTAAAACTACACCGATTAACTGAATATTCTAATTACTTCGCTTCAATCTAACGCACCACTCGGACTTCAACTGCAAGGCTAAGATTGCTCCACAATCTATCAGTTGTCAGAACAGGTTGATTAAGAGAAATCCCTAACGCTAGACAAGCGCGATCACCAAATGAAAGCCCAATTGATTTAGTTTTTGGTCGCAGCATTCCCGACTTTAATGCTTGTTCTTGATCAAAAGCTATAACCTCAAGATTTAGATTGGATAGAATCTGCTGAATGATGTTTTCATTTATTCCTGCTTCCGCTAACTTTGCTATCACTTCAGACAAGTTGACGGTACTGATAGCAGCATTTCCAATAAACCGCGAAATTTCTTCGCTACCCGTTTCTTGATTCAGTAAAGCTAAAACAGCAGAGGCATCTAAAACAACTTCACTCACCTGTCGCCTCCAATCTCCGCTCCTGAATCAACTCCTCCGAGAGTTTTCTACTAGCAGGAATATATTGCCTGAAAAGAGCTTGAGCCTTTTGGACGGAGGTTTGAGCCTGATCCGAAATGGGTTGATCTTCTATAACGAGAACGGCATTATACTGACCCACTGGTATATCTACAGGAGAATCGACTAACAACTTGCCATTGCTTGTTATCGTTACCTTTAATCCAATAGTTCGCATCGTTAACTCTACTCATTAATTTAACTATTAATTATAATTATAAAGATCCCAAAAATGACTAACAATCCAAATTACAAGCAAGGGCAGTCTCATCAATCTTTCTTGTCAGACTGCGATCGCTCTCCCTACAATTATTAAAAGAAAGTGCGATCCCGCTTTTTTTAAGAAGGCGATCGCACTCCCGTATAATGATTGTAGCAATGGATAAGAATATAAGTAAAAAAAATTGAGTTAACGCTAGGAAACTCAACTTTTTTTGTTATGACTTAAATAGGTAGAAATAAGCTAACGATTTTTCTATTTACCTCCAAAAAGTTTATATACTCCGTATCCAATAGCAGCAGCAGCAGCAACAGGTGCAGCAGCAACGATGGCAGTACCAGCAATTGCACCTCCCCCAACAACACCACCGATACCTGCAAGAGTACCCATAATTGCAGCACCAGAAGCACCACCAGCTACGGTTACCAAACCAGCACCAGCTATACCAGCAGCAGCCCCAATATTTGTAGCTGTTCTTGCCGCTGCACGAGCTCCATTCTCCTCCTCAGATAAGTCAGGTTGGTCTTTGAACAAAGTTTCATTCATTATTTTTGCCCCAAGATAAGCTGGGCCTGCTGCTAATACCGCAGGCCCAACAGCCATCCCACCACCAACCACGCTACCTGCGGCAGCTAAACCCGAAGTAATTCCTGCTCCTGAAGTTGCTGCAACAGTCAACCCCGTAGCTGCACTGGCAGCCGCACCTACCGCAGCACCAGTTTCTGCAACTGCTTTGACTGTTTTGACTGTATTTCCATCAATACCCGTAGTTTTTTCTACAACAGTCTCCGTACCCTGTTCAAAAGCTTTTTCAACAGCTTGACGGGCGATATCTTCAAAACTCATATTTGTAATTCCTAGTTTGATATTTGAATACTGTCTTTATTATTTCTTAAAAATCGAAGTTTTGTCTAGCCCAAAAATATCCTGTTTTGTCAACAATTTTTACCAACCCTTGTCTTCTTAAAATCTAGTTTTATACAAAAATATACAAAATTGTCTAAAAAAATCAGCCCATGTATGCTACAATGCACAAAACTCTCCCATATCCTAGCCCAAATGAACCTTAAAGAAATGTTAAAAGTGGCTGATGATATAGTGTTTGCTAAAACTGGTAGGCATCTTGATGATTTAGAGGAAGCGGTATTGCGGGGAACTCTACAACATGAGACATACAAACAAATTGCTAAGGATTTTGATTGTTCTGGAAGTAACGTTAGGAATGCGGGATCAAAATTATGGAAAATTCTTGCAAAAGAGTTAGGGGAAGATGTTAATAAATCTAATTTTAAATCTGCAATGGAGAGGTTACAAAATGCTAATCTTTTTAACTTTGCACAAGATGTCGTAGTTAGTGGTAGTTTTAATATTTGTGGAGAAAGTAGACATCCGCCAGATACACCAAACCCACATCAGCAAAATGAGAATATTTCTCAGTCAGAATCAATTGAAACTCTGCATAATGATTTAAGCGAAATGCCTGATTTGGGTGCTTTTTATAATCGCATCCCTGAATTATCAACCTTGACAAATTGGATTTTACAACAACGCTGTCGCTTGATTGCAATTACGGGTATTAGTGGTATTGGTAAAACAGCGTTAACGGTGCAATTGGTTCAACAAATTAAGGATGAATTTGAGTATGTAATTTGGTGTGATTTTGACTCATTGACGACTTTAGGCGAATTTCAAAGTAATTTGATTCGGATAATTTCTCAGTCTGAACAGTTGGATTTATCTGCAAATAATCATAAATTTTTACCTCTAATTAAATATTTGCAAAAGTATCGGTGTTTAGTTATTTTAGATAATATTCAAAATCTTTTTATTAGTGGGGAATTGGTCGGAAAGTATAAGTCTGGATATGAAGATTATCGCACTTTATTTAAACAAATCAAAGAATTATCTCATCAAAGTTGTGTTGTGTTAATTGGTTGGGAACAACCTAGAATTATAACTGAAGTTAAAAGCGAAAATTCTCTAATTCGGACTTTACGACTGACGGGTTTGGATATTGTAGCTGCGCGGGAAATATTCAGAGATAATGGGTTAACGGAAATTGATCACCGGGATACAATTATTCAACGCTATCAAGGCAATCCTTTCTGGTTAAAGAGTATAGCAAATTTGATGCAGGATTTGGGAGAATGTGAAATTGAGGTATTAATTAATAATACTCTATTGTTACCTGAAGATATTAAAGATAGTTTACAGCAACAGTGCGATCGCTTATCGGAAATAGAAAAACAAGTGCTTTCTTCATTGGCAAAGGAAAACCATCCGGTTAATTTAGTTAAATTGTTAGAAAATAGTAAAATTAATTCATCGGATTTAATTAATGCTCTACAATCTTTATTAAAACGTTGTTTAATCGAACAACAAGGAAATTTTTATACTGTTTTACCTTTAATTAAGCAATATATAGAAAGTCTAAATAACCAGGTATAAATAATTTATTACGGATGCCAATATTGTTGCCGGATACTTCTCACCAATTGGGTACTATTTTGAGTCTCTGGGCGATCGCTCGATATTTCAGTTACTCTCTATCATGTATAGCAGAATCCCTTGGGCGATCGCTTGAGCCATGCGACAGCGTTGAGCCGGATCACGTAACATAGAGACTCAACAGCTTATCGGGTGAAAACTATCGGTGAATCTTTACCGCATAAATTCAGAAGCGACAATCATAGTGCCTATACCTGAATCAGTGAAGACTTCTTGTAATAAAGCATGGGGAACACGACCATCTAAAATATGAGCAGCCCGCACACCTTGGGCTAAACTTCTGACACAACAATTAACTTTAGGAATCATACCCCCAGAAACAATTCCTTGATCAATTAATTGTCGGGCTTCCTGAATATTAACTTGGGCAATTAAGGTATCAGGATTATGATAATCCTCCAAAATTCCGGCCGTATCTGTTAACAGAATTAACTTTTCAGCACCCAAGGCGGCCGCAATTTCCCCGGCGACCGTATCGGCATTCATGTTATAAGCCTGTCCATCTTCATCCGTTGCCACACTAGAAACTACGGGAATATAACCACTACTCACCAAAGACTCTAAAAGTTTAGTATTGACACTACTGACTTCTCCTACAAAACCAATATCGGCTTGACCTTCGGGACGAGCTTTAATTAAATTAGCATCCTTGCCACATAAGCCAACAGCTTCCCCTCCCGCCTGGTTAATCAGAGAAACAATTTCCTTATTCACCCGACCCACTAACACCATTTCCACCACATCCATCGTTGCAGCATCAGTAACTCGCAACCCATTTTTAAATTGAGGCTCAATTCCCAATTTAATCAACCAACTATTAATTTCTGGGCCACCGCCATGAACCACCACCACCCGAATTCCGACAAAAGATAGTAACACAATATCCTGCATCACCTTATCTTTAAGGCTACTATCTTTCATCGCAGCCCCCCCATATTTCACCACAATCGTGCGATTAGAAAACTTTTGAATATAGGGGAGAGCTTCACTGAGAATTTTAGCGCGAACTGCTGTATCTGTTTGGTCAAAATCGCTATGTTTAAGCATATAAGTTTCGTTGAGAGCGTGTAGAAGCGAGTTCCGTGAGATCTTTGTGAATTAACCCAACTCTCCACCAAACCCGCCCCTAAGATTTTAGTTGATTTGAGGTTTCCAGAAATGCCCACCAGCGATTAAGCGGCAGATAGATGACAGGAGCCCACAAACTACTCAAAATTGCTGTGGACAGTGCTACCCGTTGTTGATATCGGAATAATTCATCTATAGCCGAATATCCAAAACTGTTCAATTGAAAGCCTCGGATAGCTTCTACCAAAATCGCCATTCCAAAAACAATCACAGCGACGGAAATAAAATCCTCTTGAATTTTTTTAATAATTCGTTTATATATCACTACGGTTAAAAGACTAACAATCACCAAGGAAATAACATGGGAAGGAGAAGAAACTGTTAATCCATCTAAAATCAACCCACAGCATAAACCCCCAACCATAGCCTGTAAAAAAGATCGTTTAATACTCCAAGTCACCAGCCAAATTAACACCCAATTCGGGGTAATTCCAAAGAGTTCTAACCCAGGAATCCGAACCAAGGATAACCAAATACAAACCATTAAAGAAATAATGGTAATCATCAAATTTAAAACTTGATAAGGCTGAAAAAACATATTTATTGTACGGATTACTGATCACTGATTACTGACTACTGTTGACTGGTTTTTGATTCGGATAAATAATCACCCATTCCACAGAAGAAACAGAAGCAAAAAACTCAACAATTGCTTCGGGGGATGGGGCTTTATTCATATCTACAGAAACGACTTTACCAATGGGCAAACCTTCAGGGACAAGCTGGCTATAACTAGAAGTAACAACCACATCTCCCACCTTGACTTTAGGATCACTTTCAAAAAATTCCATGATTCCTTGTTCGGTCGAATTTCCCTTGAGAAATCCCATATTGCGACTGCGACTAATTGTCACCGCAATCCGACTCATCGGATCACTCAAAAGCATCACCTTACTGGTACTAGGTGTCACGCTCATCACCCGTCCAATTAATCCCCCAGGAGCCACCACTAAATCCTGATTCCGAACCCCCTGCTGACTCCCACGACCAATAATAATTTGTTTCCACCAAGAATCAGCACTGCGACCAATCACAGGAGCCACAATTCCCTTACCGTGTTTTTTAGAAGCGACATAATTTAAAATATCCTGAAACTTTTGATTTTGGTTTTTCAGTTCTTGAATTTGAGCTTCTAACTGATTAATTCGAGGATCAATTTGTCGAACAATTTTTTCCTGTTCCATTACTGTTGATGTCGATAAATGAAACGGACGAGTTACCCAATAATACATTTCATATAAAGCAGCCCCTTGAGTTTGTCGCACTAACCAAGCGGCTAAAATTGCCAAACCCAGTAAAAAAAATTGATTCCGACTGCGACTCCACCAACTGCGTGTTTGCATACCGATTAAAATTAACTGTGAAAATAATTAATAATTGATAATTGTTTTTTTCAGGGTCAATTACCAATTATCAATTGTTACAGATTTCGGGAACCCCCGGTAAAAACCCGTTCTAACTGTTTGAAATTTTCTAATACCCGACCTGTGCCCAATACCACACAACACAGAGGGTCAGCCGCAATATGGGTAATAATTCCGGTTTCGTGGCTAATTAAGGCATCAATACCCTTGAGTAAGGCTCCTCCACCCGCCAACATAATTCCCCGGTCAATGATATCCGCAGCCAGTTCTGGAGGAGTGCGTTCTAAAGTGCGTTTGACCGAATCAATAATAACCGATAAAGGTTCAACCATACTTTCGCGCACTTCCGTGGATTTAATGGTAACGGTGCGAGGTAAACCAGATAATAAATGAATCCCCCGTACTTCCATAATCATTTCTTCATCGGCGGCCGGATTCGGGTAAGCTGAACCCATCTTAATTTTGATATCCTCAGCCGTTTGTTCTCCAATCACTAAGTTATGAACTTTTTTCATATACAAAATGATCGCATCGTTGAGTTCATCTCCAGCCACCCGCACGGACTCGCTCAATACCGTTCCCTGTAAACTCAGCACCGCGACTTCTGTAGTACCGCCCCCAATATCCACAATCATATTTCCCGTCGCTTCCGAAACGGGTAAACCTGCACCAATCGCCGCGGCCACAGGTTCATCAATTAGTCGCACGTCCCGCGCCCCGGCTTGAGAAGCCGCTTCAATCACCGCCCGGCGTTCTACTCCAGTGACTCCACTGGGAATTCCAATCACAATTCGAGGAGCAATCAGGGTTTTTCCCTGATTCACCCGCCGAATAAAATGTTTGAGCATTTGTTCGGCTGCATCAAAATCTGCAATCGCCCCATCCCGCAGAGGTCTCAGTACCACTACATTTTCGGGAGTGCGGCCTAACATTTTTTTGGCTTCCTCTCCCACCGCCAACGGGACTTTTTCTAGTCTGTCAATAGCGACAACCGAGGGTTCTTGTAGTACAATGCCCTTACCCGGTACATAAATCAAAGTGTTAGCAGTCCCTAGGTCAATGCCCATGTCCTGCGAAAAACGACTAAAAAGACCCACTATTCTTTCCCTATAAAAAATTAACAGCAATCCTTTCGGAGTGTCCTTAAGGGCGACTAACCGATGTAGATTGTATTATGTTTTGGGTTGTGCGTCTAGTCATCACGGCTGAGAACTTCAACCCAAAATTTCTAGCCATCGGTTTTCAGGATCATAGTTTAGTTCGTGGGATAGAAGACCGGATCAGCGATAATCAACCAATACCCTCAATAATCGGATGGAAGTAAAACGCAATACCCAAAACAGTATAAGCAGCCAAGAGTAAAACCCCCTCCAACCAGTCAGAACGGCCATCGGAACTGACGGAATTAGCAATTAACACAGACACGGCAACGGCGATTAATTCAAAGGGGTTAAAATTCAAATCCATCGGTTGGCCTAATATCCATCCGGCTAAAACTAACACAGGGGCCACAAATAAGGCAATTTGTAAACTCGAACCTAAAGCGACGGATACGGATAAATCCATTTTATTTTTCATAGCCACGGTAACGGCGGTGGCGTGTTCGGCGGCGTTACCAATAATCGGAACTAAAATTACCCCGGTAAATAATGCTGTTAGTCCTAGACTAGAGGTAGCTTCCTCTAAAGTCCCGACTAATAATTCCGACTCGAAGGCGACAGTTAAGGTAGCCAATAACAAAACCCCAATCCACAGCTTTAAATTCACCTTTTCTGCCTCATGTCCGGCTTCTTCTGGGGTAATTACGCCGTCTTCATCGTTTTCCGCCACTCCCACATCATATAAATAGGAGTGGGTTTTCATCGAAAACAGCAGGGTAAGAACATAAACCGTAATTAAAACCACCGCCACCGCCGCTGAGAGGGTTTGCATAGTGGATTCCTCAATGCCAATGGAGGTAACATCTACTGCCGTTGGTACTAAAATAGCAATTATGGCTAAATTCATAGCGGAGGCATTCAAACGGGCAATCACGGGCTGGAATTTTTGTTCTTTGAAGCGTAAACCCCCTAAGAACATGGATAAACCCATAACTAATAGGAGGTTTCCTATAATTGACCCGACTAAACTGGATTTGACCACATCAATTAATCCAGCATTCAGGGCGACAACTCCAATAATCAATTCCGTTGCATTCCCAAAGGTGGCATTTAACAACCCCCCTAAATTCGGGCCCAGGACAACGGCAATTTCTTCAGTTGCAGTTCCCATCCAACCCGCTAAGGGAATAATCGCTAACGCTGAGGTGACAAATACAATAGTTGATCCCCACTCCAAAAAGTGACCCGCAATCGAAATCGGCACAAAAATTAACAGGGCTGAGAGTATGGTTTTAGTATTCAACATTTCAGTAATCAGTAATAAGTTACCAGTTATCAGTTATCAGTTATTAGCGGTAGAATTTATCATAGAACCTGTTGTCACGACAAGACTAGATCGACAAATATTAATTTTTTGAACTGGACTTGCCAGAGCTTAGGACTAGAATTAATATCTGTAATCCCTATCAACCATTAATATTTAACTTTTAAAATGAACTTTTTTAATCAATTATTGACCGCCATTGAACAACAAAATAGTTTACTTTATGTTGCCCTAGAACCCGATCCCGATAGCCATATTTTTGCCGGGTTTAATTGTGGGGGAATTGATGACAATGATGCTGATATTATTGAACAATGGCAGGAATGGCTAGGTTTTATTATTCGAGAAACTTCGGAATTTGTCTGTGCCTATAAACTCTCTTTAGGGTTTTATTTGGGATGGGGGATACCTGGTTTAAAATTATTAGAAAAAACCATAAAATTAATTCCGCCTAATATTCCGATTATTTTAGATGCTAAACATAGTGATTTGAATTCGAGTACGGTTTTTGCTCGTTTTGTCTTTGAAGACTTAAAGGTTGGCGCTTGTACCTTAACTCCTTATGCCGGATTAGATCAAGTTGCACCCTTTTTAGTTTATCCTGATCAAGCGGTTTTTATTTCCTGTGCCACGGCTAATCCTTCGGCTTCTATTATTCAAGAATATCCTCAATCTCAGCAACCGTTATATTTGGAATTAGTTAAGGTATCTCAAACCTGGGGAACTCCTGAACAATTGGGATTATTAGTGGGAATGGTACCGGATATGTTAGCAAAAATTCGTCAAGCTGCACCGGAACAATTTATCTTATTAGAGGGGGATATAGCCGAAGAAAATGATTTAATGGATTTAGAAGATTTAACCCCAATTTTAGCCGCAGGATTAAGTTTAAATGGCGATCGCTTATTAATACCTATTCCCCCTCAATTATTAGAAAAACAAACCATAAAAACCGAAATCAAACAGTTAAGAGATCAAATTAACACAGAACGACAACAGGTAATCCAAGGAAATCCTACCTGTGATTTATGGTTGCCCGATGTTTGTTTTTTAAGACATCAACCCCATCGAGATTTGATTTTACAATTGTATGATATTGGCTGTATTATTTTTGGAGATCATGTTCAATCATCGGGAGAAACTTTCCCCTATTATATTGACTTGAGACGGATTATTTCAACTCCCCAAATTTTTCATCAAATTGTTGGTGCTTATGGGGATATTTTAGAAACCCTAAGTTTTGATCGAATTGCGGGTATCCCCTATGGTTCTTTACCAACAGCAACCGGGTTATCTTTAAGGTTACAACGCCCGATGATCTTTCCGCGAAAAGAAGTTAAAGCCTATGGTGCGGGGCGATTAATTGAAGGACATTTTCAACCTGGGGAAACTATTGTGGTGGTAGATGATATTTTAATTACGGGAAATAGTGTGATTCAAGGAGCCCAAAAGCTACAATCTGCGGGATTAAAAGTTAATGATATTGTGGTTTTAATTGATCACGAAGGCGGAGTTAAAGAAAAATTAAAGGATAATAATTATCAAGCCCATGCGGTATTAACCCTTTCCGAAATCGCCGAAACCTTGTATGAATCAAACCGAATTACCGAGGAACAGTTTAACTTTTTTTAAGGGTAATGGGTCATGGGTAATGGGTCATGGGAAAAATAATATTACTAGATATTCCTCTTTTTTTAGTGTTTAGTGGGGATAACCTTGAGGATTAATTTGCTGTAATTGCAAAACTTGACTAACAACTTCCGATAACTTTTGAGCATCAAAGGGTTTAGTGAGATATTCACTCGCGCCCGCTAGACGGCCTTGAACCTTATCAAAAGCACCGTCCCTTGATGTTAACATAATAATAGGCAAATTCTGAAACTGAGGAATACTACGAACGGTGCGACAGAGTTCTAGGCCATCAATTCCCGGCATAGCCACATCCAGAAGTAAAACCGAAACAGCTTCATGGTAAATTGTGGATAAAGCGTCTGTAATCAAACCTATAAAAAATAGCCTTGATTGTTGGATCTGAGTCCGACTATCTATTATTTTCATTATAGTTGAAAAGTATTCGTTCGTTTTAATATCAACAATTCTATACTTTTAAGCCGAATAATGATTAAGAAATTTGATCAAATCTGTTTTCGGTGTTTCTGATTGATCTAATCGCGAAAAATTGGATCTTTCTTTGTTAAGATTAAAGTAGATTAAAAAAGTTGTGTGAGATCAGGACGTTTGGACAAACAATGTCATACAGCTAAGGCGAGTCAAACAAAAATCAGATGTCGGGTAACAGTTGGGGTGTTGAGGTGTTAAGGTGTTGAGGTGTTAGCGACTAACCCTTGACCCCTCAGTTAATGCGAACATCTCATCCCAAAAAGCTAAATACCCGGTTGCTGATATCTAGCCACTCCCTTTGTATGGTAATTACCGATCATGAATGCAAGATTTTTAGGTCAAACCATGTTCAGCCCAGAGGGCAATAATCTTTCTCAGGTCATCCACAGGTTTGCTGAAATTCCCTTTGATGATTTGACTCACTTAGCGTCCCATCTAGCCCAGACGCCGATTGCTTTAATTACCTTTATGGATGTCAGCCATCAGTGGTTGAAATCCCAGGTGGGTTTAACGGAAAAAATACATCCCTACTTGAATTTCTGCGAGTTTATTATCTACTTGCAGTGTCAATTTCAGTCGTTAAGGGAGGATCAAGAAGATCCCGATCATTCCTTAACCCCAAACTCCTCTAACTCTACCTTAAAACTATCCCCAGAACCAATTATCATCCCCGATACCTGGGATGATCAACGGTTTTCTAGCCAACCTTTAGTTAAACAGGATCATGGCATTCGGTTTTATCTGGGTATTCCTTTAATCACGACTGATAATTTAATGGTGGGGATGCTGTCGATTATGGATTATCAGCCCCGGAAGTTATCACCGGAAACCATTAAGGCGTTACAAGCTCTCAATAATCAAATTATTAGCCAAATTAATTTACACCGTCAACTGATTCACTCCAAAACCAAACTTAGTCAACTCGAAGATATTATTAATGAACGCAAGCAAGTCTGGGAAGTAGTTCGTCAAGAAAGAGACTTTGTTTGCGCTGTTCTCGACACAGTTAGTGCCTTAGTGATTGTCCTTGATCCCGATGGTCGAATTATTCGGTTTAATCGAACCTGTGAACAACTGACGGGATATTCCGCCGAGGAAGTCGAAGGAAAAACCTTTGATGAGTTGGGGGTCAACCTATTACCCTTGGATTCTGGTAGTCAACCGCATTCTGGAGGGATGATGATTGAGTTTGACGAACCTCCCAAATCAGTGAAAACTCAAAATTCGGTTCCTCTAATCCCCAATCATACCCGTTTAAATGCTTGGGAAACCGAATGGGTTAAACCTAATGGCCAACGTCATTGGATTACTTGGTCAAATACGGCTTTATTTCAGGCGAATGGCCTGATCAAATATGTGATTGCTACGGGAATTGATATTACCGAACGCCGACAGTCCGAAGTGCGGATGGAATTGCTGGAAAGGGCGATTACTGAAAGTCCTAGCGGAATTGTGATTAGCGATTTTGCCGCCACCGATTGTCCGATTATCTACTGTAATCCTGCCTTTGAAAAATTAACCGGCTATTCTCAGGAGGAGGTTTTAGGACGCAATTGTCGGATGCTTCAGGGTGAGGATACTGATCCAAAGGAATTAGCTCGTCTTCGGGATGCGATCGCCCAAAATACTGATTGTAGCGTTACCCTAAAAAATTATCGTAAAGATGGCAATTACTTCTGGAATGAACTGTCGATTTCTCCGGTGCGCGATCGAGAAGGAAGTTTAACCCATTTTATCGGAATTCAAACCGATATTACCCAACGCAAACAGTCTGAGGATGCTTTGCGCGAAAGTGAGGCCCGTTATCGACTTTTGGCTGATCATGCGACGGATTTAATTTCTCGACATAGCAACGATGGCACTTATTTATATGCTTCTCCGGCCAGTCAGCAATTATTGGGATACCAACCGGAAGAATTGATCGGGAAATCGGTCTATGACTTGATTCATACCGAGGATTTGGCAGGGACTCAAGAGAAATATTTGCTATTAAGAAATAGTCAAGATATTTATACCTTGAGTTACCGAATTCGATGTCACAATGGAGAATATATCTGGTTTGAAAGTACCTGTCATGGCTTGAGAAATCAGAACTCACAAGACATTGATGAAATTATTGCGGTTTCGCGGAATATTACCGAACGAAAACAAGCTGAAACCCTATTATTAGAGCGATCAAGGCTTTCTCAATTGGAAGCAGAAGTGGGAACAGCCCTGGGACATGGGGGGTCGATTGCCAGGATTCTAGGCCGTTGTATACAAGCGATCGCCCAGTATCCCGATGTGGCTGGGGTGGGAATTTGGACATTAAATCTTAATAGCAATCAATTAGAACTCCAAGCCAATGCCGGATTAACTGTTCATGAACATAATATTACCGAAACCGATGTTTTAACCTGTTCGATTCCGTACCCCCTACCCCTAATGAAAAATCTCACCTTTGATTTTCCCTTGGTGGTGGAAGGTCGTCTAGTGGGGTTAATGGCAATTTGTAGCCACTCCACCCTCAATGATGAAGCTCGGGGGGTTTTGGGATGGGTGGCAAATGCTCTGGCCGTTGGGATTGATCGGGTGAAGGCGCGGGAAGAACTGCAAAGTCGCCGGGAAGGGTTATTATTTCGGTTGGCGAGTCAGATTCGGGATTCCTTAGATATTGATACGATTTTGGGGACGGCCGTGAGTGAAATTCGGGCCTTATTGCAGGTGGATCAATGTCATTTCCTCTGGTATATGCACATTCAACCCAATCAACAACCCAGTTTCGCCGTCACCCACGAATCCCTAAATCCCGATTTATCCAATGGTTTGCAGGACTATCCCCCGGAACAAATCCCTCTGTTAGCCGAAAAAATTCGGATGGCCCAGACGATTAAAATTGATAATATTCACACCACAAAGGCTTTAGATGAATCAACCTGTCGGTTTTTACAAGCGACGGGGATTTTTTCCTTCTTATTATTACCCTTGGAAACCCGATCGGGTCAACGGGGGGCTGTGGTTTGTAATCATTATGGGGAATATCGACCCTGGCGGGACAGTGAGGTGGAGCTTGTACGGGCGGTGGTGGATCAGTTAGCGATCGCCATTGACCAGGCGGAATTATATGCCCAAACCCGGGCGGCGGCCTTAGCAGCCCAAACCCAAGCCTTTCATCTGAGTGAAGCCCTACAGGATTTAAAACAGAAGGAATCTCAATTAATTCAAAGTGAAAAAATGTCGAGTTTAGGACAAATGGTGGCGGGAGTTGCCCATGAAATTAATAATCCGGTTAATTTTATTTATGGGAATCTCACCTATGCCAAGGAATATACTCAAGATATTTTAGAATTGTTGGAATTGTATCAAGAAATTTATCCGATTCCGACTCCCGCCCTTCAAGCTAAAGCTGAAGAAATTGAATTAGAGTTTTTATCAGAAGATTTACCAAAAATTCTATCTTCAATGGAAATGGGAGCCGATCGGATTCGTCAAATTGTAGTGTCTTTGAGAAGTTTCTCACGATTAGATGAAGCTGAAATGAAGCCTGTCAATATTCATGATGGTATTGATAGTACATTATTAATCTTACAAAATCGCTTAAAACCCAAAGGATCATCCGGTGGGATTGAGTTAATCAAGGAATATGGCAAGTTACCCAAGGTTGAATGTTATGCCGGACAGTTAAATCAAGTGTTTATGAATCTGATTGGGAATGCAATTGATGCCTTAGATAATCAGTCCGAACCTCGAATCATTAAAATTACTACAGAGATCATTCATCCGAATTTGAAAGAACATAAGGGGAAATTACCCCCTTTAGAACAGGTTAGAATTACGATTCGAGATAACGGCCCTGGCATTGAAGATAAGGTAAAAAATAGGCTTTTTGACCCATTTTTTACCACAAAACCGGTGGGCAAAGGAACAGGTTTAGGGTTATCAATTAGTTATAAAATTGTGGTAGAACAACATCTAGGAGAAATTCTCTGTTACCGAGATCAAGATAATTTTACCGCATTTCAAGTTTCTATTCCCATATTCCAAAAAGAGCAGAATCAGTAATCTCCATAATGTCGGGTTGATTTATTGATTAACTTTGATTTAGGGATTATTTCTCAAGGCGGCAATAATTTTTTCATTGGCTTTAGGAAAGGGAAATTGATTAATTTCATCTAAAGTGACCCAGCGAATTTCATCACATTCTAAAGGCTGGGGTTCTCCCCCCAAATAACGACAGTGATAGACATTTAAAGTTACTTTAAAATCGGTATAGGTGTGTTCAATAGTAATTAAATGATCTTCGACTTCTATTTCAATCGCTAATTCTTCTTGAATTTCCCGTTTAATACAATCTTCTAGGGTTTCTCCCGCCTCCAGTTTTCCCCCTGGAAATTCCCACAGTCCTCCCAATAAATCCTTGGCAGGTCGTTTATCAATTAAAATTTGTTTTTGATGATTCCAAATTACACCAACACCAATAATTTTATGGGCTAAGGGAGAAGATATTTGAAGCATAGGAAGATAATAATTTACTTGACACTCTCAGGTCTGAAGACACTGAGTTTCCACACTCCCATCATGATCTTATGAACAACACAAAACTTTCGCAAACTCAAGATTCAGCTTGCCAAAATTTGAAACATTTTGTATTCATGGAATGGCACGGGATCAAGGACAATAACTATTCTTGAGGGGCTTTTTCAATACCTGGGACAGATCGTTCAAATGCCATTCTCTGTTCGGCGTTGCGAAGAAAATAGCCACTAATCATCGCAGACGCTAAGAGTCGTCCTAAATGTTCACGACTGGTTGTTACCGTAATTCCAAAATGTTCCGAGGGTAAATTGCCCAATAGTCCGATAATATTTCGTTCCATGACTTGGAAGACTTCCGAAGAATTCGGTTTCGACAGTTGGGAAACGGTATCAGGACTCATTGACTGTACATATTGCCACAAGAGGTTCCCCATTTCCCCCGTTTCTTCCTGAAAAAATTTTGAATTTCGGTTAGATCTGTCGTTCATCTTTCTTCCCCCTTATACAAGAGTTTCAGTTGATCTCAATCTGAATCAAATGTTGATCCCTACATTCTAATTTAGCAGGATGTAGAGACGTTTTCAGAAAACATCCCTACTCTTTGAGGATGTGTTATCCCCCCTAGAACAATGATTTAACTGGCCATATAGTCGTTAATATCTTGTTTCCGTTTTCGCAATTTTGTTAAGGCTTCCCTTTCAATTTGTCGAACCCGCTCTCGACTAATATTCAGCCGATCGCCAATTTTAGCCAAGGTTAAACTTTGCCCATCTTCTAAACCAAATCGCAGGGATAATACCTGACGCTGTTGTTCGGTTAGGTCAGCCATCATTAATTCTAAATCGCTGCGTAGAGAAGATTGTAAGGCAAAATCCTCTGGAGAAGTTCCCGTATCTTCTAAAAGATCTCCTAACTCCGTATCTTGATTATCACCCACCCGCAGATCCAGGGACAGGGGTAGACGGGCACGTTCTAAATATTCCCGAATTTGTCGCGGGGTGAGTTCTAATTCCACGGCTAATTCTGCCATGGTCGCAGCCCGTCCCAACTCTTGAGCTAACTGACGTTGGGCTTTTTTGATTTTGTTGAGTTTTTCGGTAATATGAATCGGGAGACGAATTGTGCGGCCTTTTTCGGCGATCGCTCGGGTAATCGCCTGACGAATCCACCAGTAGGCATAGGTGGAAAAACGATATCCTTTAGTGGGATCAAATTTTTCAACGCCACGCTGCATCCCAATGGTGCCTTCTTGAATTAAGTCCAGTAAGTCCACATTCCGCTTAATATATTTTTTAGCAACGGATACCACTAAACGCAAGTTCGCCTCCACCATTTTGCGTTTCGCACTTTGGCCTCGTTCGAGTACCCGTTCTAATTCCGCTTCCGATAGTCCGGCCGCCTCCGCCCATTCTGCGGGACTAGGCGCTCGACCTAAACAGGTCGCTAGATCTTCCCACTGATTTTGAACGAGATTCAAGTGTTGAACTTGTTTACCATAGACAATTTCTTGCTCATGGGTTAGCAAGGGAACGCGACCAATTTCTCGTAGATAAGCGCGTACAGAGTCTGTGTCTGAGGTTTTAGCAAATTTCATGGCTCATCTCCGGCTGGATACCTTAACCTATAAAGGTTTGATACGTCAAGCCCCTACTTGAAGCACGAAAAACTAGATCTTTCGTCATCAAGTATGGACGGTTAGCCTAGGTGTTACGACCTGGGGGTTTTTCCAATGTTTAAGCTCTATAACGCTAATTTGCCGTTACAGTCTTAACATAACTACATTATATGTTAAGAAGTTTAACATTTCTTAAAATAACTGACTATCCCCCCCAGGGAGTGAATCTCCAAGGGCCAAACACTATATTCCTAGGAGGGTAGCCTGTAACGGTTTTTTTGATTGCATCATACAAAACAAAATCTTCATGTTCCCTTAACAGTTGATGTCGGTTGACAGTTTCTATCCCAGAAGTCTATGATCTAGTGTTTGGCAATCTGCTAATTTTGTTTCAACTGCATTTATGACTTATTGTTTAGGAATTATTACGGATACGGGCTTCGTGATGGCTTCGGACTCCCGCACAAATGCCGGGGTTGATCATATTTCTACCTATCGTAAATTATTTGATTTTTCCAAACCTGGCGATCGGGTTATTTTATTATGTACCGCCGGAAATCTTTCCGTTACCCAAGGCATTGTGAGCGAATTAGATCGGGATATTAAAAGTCAGGAAGATGTTAATTTACATAGTCTTCCCTCCATGTATGAAGTGGCTCGATATATTGGTACAAAACTCAGAAAAGTTCAAGAAATTGATGAGCATTGGCTGAAAAAAGACGGGATTGAACCCAAATGCTCTATGTTATTAAGTGGTCAAATTAAAGAACAAGAACCTTGCTTATTTTTGATTTACAGCCAAGGTAATTTTATTCATGCCACCAAAGAAACCCCTTTTTTACAAATCGGAGAAACCAAATATGGCAAACCGATTTTAGATCGTACCCTCAGTTTCCGTACCCATTTAGAAGCGGCGGCTAAATGTGCCTTACTTTCGATTGATTCTACAATGAAATCTAATATTTCTGTGGGGCCACCGATTAATTTAGTTTTGTATGAAAAAGATAGTTTAGAAATCAAAAATTTTCTGAAACTGCGTTTAGGTGATCCCTATTTAGCCAAAATTCGTAAAGTTTGGGAAGAATGTCTTAAACAAGGATTTAATGAGATTCCTGATATTGATTGGCAACACCGAGGGAGTGATTTTTCGGAAGATGTTTTAATTGATTAGATTATCGTATTCTTTGAATTATAGCCCTATTATTCTATCGGAGTTAACATGAAAATTGGAGTTATTGGAACTGGGTTAATGGGATTACCCATCGCCCTCAAAATTCTGGAAATGGGATTTAAAGTTATTGTTTATAACCGCACAACATCCAAAGTAGAACCGTTAAGAGAAGCCGGAGCAACAGTAGCGGGAACTCCCCAAGGTTTAATCACTGCTAGTGATTGTATTCTGTTAATGTTAACTAATCAAGAGGCGATTGAGTCGGTTTTGTTCCGTTCAGAATCTGAATCATTTTTATCAGGAAAAACAATTATTTCTATGGGAACAATTTCCCCAACGGAGAGTAAAAATATCCAAAAAGAAATTATTAAAGCTGGGGGAAATTATTTAGAAGCACCGGTTTTAGGGAGTATTCCTGAAGCAAAATCGGGGAAATTACAAATTATGGTCGGTTCCACGGAAGCCCAATTTAAACAGTGGTTTCATGTCTTACAACCCCTAGGGGAACCCAAATATATTGGGGAAGTTGGTAGTGCATCGGCGTTAAAATTAGCCTTAAATCAGTTAATTGCTTCCCTGACAACCGCCTTCGCCCTGAGTTTAAATTTTGTTCAAGGTCAAGGAGTTGATATCGAACTCTTTATGGAGATTTTACGCAAGAGTGCGTTATATGCTCCTACCTTTGATAAAAAATTACAACGGATGTTAGAAGAAAATTATCAAAATCCCAATTTTCCTACTAAACATTTATTAAAAGACACGAATTTGTTTTTACAAGAAGCGAAATCAATGGGGTTAAATGTGAGTTCTTTAGAAGGGGTTCGAGCAATATTAGAAGCTACACAAAAACTCGGAAAACTAGATGACGATTATTCCGCCTTATTTACCACCATTAAACCCTGATAAACCCGTGGGATGGGCTATGTAAATATAAGTAAGTTTAGATGATTTTTGAACTACTTAGGTCAACTTTCTAACCCAAGTTCTAAAAGATTTTAAGGTTGCGGTTTCCCCATCCCTTAAACTTTGACGAATATATTGGGGAATAACTTCTAAAGGTAGCCAAGGAAAATGTAAACTTTGAATTGAGTTCTGATAGGATTGAGTTGTTTTATCTAAAACAAAAACCTCTAATTTCTGACCATTATAACGCCATAATTCGGGAATTTCAAAAGCAGCATAAATCGTTTGTTTATCTAAAGAACTGCTAGTAATATCAATTTCTAAAACTAAATCAGGAGGCGGGTCTGATTCTAAATTAATATTCTGTTTATGTCTGACTAAGGGTTCATTTTCTAAATAATAACAAGAATCGGGTTCTGCACCTTTTAATAATTCTTCTCGTTTTAACGTCAAAGACCCAAATCTTTTAAGATTTAAGTTTAATTCATCTGCAATCACACCAATTAAACACTCAATAAACCGATTATTATTTTCATGTTCTCCTAATGGAGTCATAATTTCTAATACTCCTTGATCATAATATAAACGAATGACGCGGTTATCCCCTAAATCGTCCAATAAATTAATAAATGTTTGCCAACTGACTTGATTTAAAACCGTGCGTTGTTCAGGTAAAAGTAAAGTTTTTGTAATCATTGCGGGTTTACCTCCATCTATTTAGGATAACCTCAAATCAATTATGAGGCAAGGGCAGAAATTGTAAGGGGATTGAGCATCTAATGTCATCAACACCATTTTGAGCGCGGGTCTGCTAAGGATGACGGATAGAATTTAGCCTCCATTCAATTAAACACTGGACTGTTTTACTGCCTGAATTGCCTTTCTCCGAACTTCTAAAATTTGACCAATCTCACGAGCAAAACTCGGTTGACGTTCAATCATTTGATTAACAATAATCGAAGAAAAGATCATCACTTCGAGATCTTCAATAGCAGTTACAGAAACCGTACTAGGTTCACCAGAAAAAAGAGCCATTTCCCCAAAAAATTCTCCTGCTTTCAGTGACAATACTTCGCATTCAGTTCCCCACGCATCCGGGATTGTTAAAAGGGCTTTTCCTGAAATAATAATATAGAGATCGTTACCTGGATAGCCTTGCTGAATTACTTTTTCCCCTGTACCAAAGTGATGAAGCATAACCCCTTGAGAGAGGTTATCTAGGTTAGTTTGTTCTTTTTTGAGAGGCACAAATACCGGAATTGATTGTAGGCTTTCAGCAAATTTCTTAGAAGGATCTTCTCCTGGAGAATTCGATCCACGAACATGATATAACGTCCGAATTGGAAAGGGAATTTTTAAATTATTGCGTTGGGCTGCATACCAAATTCGAGTCATAAACCGATCCCGAATTTTTTCCAATTCGCTATAGTTTTCAATAAAAAATTTTACCTCATAAGTTACACTAGAATCATCATAAGAAAGGGTAAAAATCTGCGGTTCGGGTTCGCTTAAAATTCCCTGAGTTGAAAGGGCTGTGCTTTTTAAAACTTGTTTGGCTAAATTCGGTGGATCATTATAGGAAAACCCAATTTGAATCCGTTCTCCATGAAGGCGTAAGGGTTGGCTAAAATTATGAATGGTTTCTCCACCAATCACTTTATGGGGAATTACAATCATTTCCCGATCAAAGGTTTGTAGGCGCACTGCACGCCAATTAATATCAATAACTTGTCCGACCGTATCTCCTACTTTTAACCAATCTCCAACGGTAAATGGACGCTCAAATAGCAGTGCAATTCCTGACATAATACTGCCCAATGTATCTTGAAGGGCTAAAGCAATGACGATAGAACTAACCCCCAATGCGGTTGCTAAACCTGCCAGATCTGCATTCCAAACACTTGACAATGCGATCGCAGTTCCCACCAAAATCAAAAATAGTCGAGAAAGATCAATCAGAAGTTTAGGAAATCTAGCTCGCCAAGTATCAGCTTCTGCTTGTTCAAACAAGATAACATTCAGTAGAGAAAGTGCAGCATGAATCACGAAAATCCACAACAACGTTTGCACTGTTCTGATTAAATTGCTATTATGATCAAGTTTGAGAACATACTGCATAAACAGCAAGAACACAAGCACAGGTAAAACCAAATTTCGCACTACCTGTAAAGTGGTTGCTAGAGGTTTACCCCGTTTTTTTAATCGATGGATAATTTCCCCCAGAACGATAATCAAAAAAGGAAACCCAACCGCAAGGGTAATTGACCAAATAAATAAATTACTTTGAATAATTGTAGAGTTCATTGTATAGCAGGGAACAGGGGACAGGGAATAGGGAAAACCGGAGGAAAAGACAGGTGTACGGTCTAGCTTTCAGCTTTCAAGATTCGGTTTAAAATGTCTATAAACTTATTCATAAAATTCCCAAGCTCTCAACTTCAATCGGTGAGTGTTTACTTTTCAATAACCACCCATTCAATTTAGGTTTACCATTAACTTCTTTCTCCGATATTGGCTCAAACTGATAAAGATCCTGAAGCCGACGATAAACGGTCTGAGATACTAAAATTCTGCCGGGTGGACAGGCATTTTTCAGGGCTGTAGCCAGGTTAATCGTATCACCCCAAACATCAAAAATACAGCGATTTCGACCCACAATTCCCGCAATAATATCCCCAGCGTTAATACCAATTGAAATATTCAAGGATAATCCCCGTTCATGACTAAATCGGCGTACAACAATCAAAATTTCTAAGGCAACATCAAGGGCGCGTTTATCGTGATCAAGATAAGGAATTGAAAGCCCACAAACGGCTAAATAACTATCTCCAATTGTTTTAATTTTTTCCATCCCATACCGTTCAGCAACTTCATCAAATGCGGTGAATAAATCATTTAAAATGGCGACGGATTCATTAGACATCTCCAAAATATAAATTGGGAAGGATAGCAAGATGGTAAAATTGGATTTTACCCCAATAAGAGATGAGTAACTTAAGAGAGTATCTGGACAAGAATCCCCAGCAAGCAAAAAGGCTATTAGGGATGGAATATGAACAGTTGATAGAACTCATTCAAGCTGCGGAGTTATTAGAACAAGAAAAACGACAGGAACAAGAAAAAACTAAAATCAGGTTGATTAAAGCAGGTGGGGGTCGTCGCCAGAAATTATCTGTGGATGAACAAATATTACTAACTCTAATTTATCTGCATCAGATGCCCACATTTCAAATGTTAGGGTTACAGTTTGAAGTGAGTGAATCAACAGCGAATGATATTTTCCATAACTGGATAAAAATCTTCAGAGAATTACTACCAGCGAGTTTAGTTGAGCAAGTAAAAAAAAACGAGAGTGATTGGGAGTGGGTAGAAAAAATTCTGCTGGAATTTGAGTTAATAGTAGATAGCTATGAACAGCCCATGCAAAGACCAACAGACAATGAAGAGCAGAAAAAATATTACTCAGGAAAGAAAAAAACACATACGTTTAAAAATCAAGTGATTGTCATGCCAAATGGGAAAGAAATAGTGGATGTAGTAGTGGGTTATACCGGAGCAACAAGCGATCTAAAATTGTGGAGAGAAAGAAGCGAGGAATTGGGGAACAATCAAAAATACAGAGGGGATAAAGCTTATGTAGGGGAAACAGCAATTAATACACCACATAAGAAACCGAGAAATCAAGAAATATCGCTTGAACATCGAGAAGAAAATCGGTTAAAAGCCAAACAAAGGATTGTAGTCGAACATTTAATAAGACTGATAAAAATTTATCGAGTTGCTTCAGAAAGATTTCGGTTAAAGAGGGAAAATTATGAAGCAGTAATCTTGACAGTATGTGGACTAATAAGATGGCGAATAGGAGCGATTGTATTATCATCTAAGAATTGCCCATAATTCTTGTAAAAAATGATTGAATATCAGAGATAAAATTCATTAATTATTATTAATGTAACTGAAAAAGCCTATAAATCCGTTACTTTGGGAGAACCCGGCACAGGAGTGCTAGAGGTTCAAAAATTAGCGATAGATGGCATTTGGGGATTTTCGGAGATATCTATTGGCACTTAAGGAGCTAGATAGTTTAGAAAATCCGGTTAAATCGGAGAACAAAACAGCAACATTTGATAGTTCTTCAGCCATATCTTTGTTTCCTCGTTGAAACCGTTTTGCTACTGAAGTAGGAAAAAGACTTAACAATAATTCTTCATTTTCCTGATTTTTTTGTTCTACCAGTAAGGTTTGATCCTGTAAACTCCGTACAATTTTATTGAAGGATTTTGCTAATTCTCCAAATTCATCTTCTGTTTCTAAAGGTACGATTGCATCAAGTTGTCCTGCGGAAATTTTGCGGGTTCCCTTAATCAGTTGATTGATCGGGTTTACAAATAAATTAGCTAAAACCATGGCTATTAATGTTATTACTAACATTAGTAATGTCGCTGAAATTAGAATTTGGTTCCGAAAGGAATAAATCGGAGCATAAGCTTCTGATATATCTATTTCTGATAAAATCACCCAGTCTAATCCATCAATGCGAAGGGGTGCAAAGGAACTCAAAACCGGAATGTTTCGATAGTCTCTAATAGTTCGAGTTCCTTGCTTACCATTTAACGCATCAGCAACGGCTTCTGTCCTCACATATTGTTGTAAAATAGACGTACCATATTGATTGATTCGGTTGATTTCTGCCTCACTCATTCCTAGGGATCTCAAAGCTTTAGCATAGCCTTTTGGATCTTGTACTAAAAACCTGGAAATGGAACGCATTAAGGTATCTCGTCCGACTAAATAAGTTTCTCCGGTTTGACCTAAACCATCGCTTTCCCAATGCTGATTACCCGTCATCACATGATTAATTTCATTAACTGGAAGTTGAAAAGCTAACACCCCAATTAGCTCAGATTGATTCAAAATAGGAGCCGCGATAAATGCGGCTGGAGCGCCATAGGAAGGAGCATAAGCTTGAAAATCAATTATTGTGGCATAGTCCTTTGATTGTGCTTCTTTTACCTTCTGAAATAGATCAGCGAGATTAGTATTTTGATAGGGGCCGTTTTCCAAATTAGTTGTAAAATCAGTTTCTTTGAAAACGGTATAAACGATATTTCCTTGGGGATCAATCAGGAACATATCGTAATAACCAAACTTCTGAATAATATTGCGAAAAATAGGGTGATAGCGAGCATGAATTTTGCTATATTCGCTCCCATCTTTGGCATAATCTAAGGCCTCTTTTTTACCCACGGGATGGGGATTATCAGCAATATAATAATATTGTAAATAGCGCGAAGCGATTGTTTTGGGTAGATAGGATTCTAAAATCGGTGAACCTTCTTCAGTTTGGGTGAGGCGGGGAAGAAATTTGTCACGGTAGTAAGCGATTAACTTGGGGTCAAAACTCTGTGTAATATTAATAGTTTGGAGTTGAGGATAAGCCGTTGCAAATTCTTGCATCGCCGCGATTATTGCTGGATCTTCGCTCAAGGTTTGGGTATGATTGCGAATATTTTTAAAGTAGGATTCAATTTGGTAAGCTTTGGAAGCGCGAACACTCGTTAACTGATTAAAGACTCGGTGTGTTAGATTTAATTTTCCACTCCGATACCCTAAATAAGCAGTTACTAAAATTGAACAACTGCTGACGGCTAGCAGCATCATGATCAATTTGGATTTGATACTGACAGAGGTGAGCGATCGCATAATTAAAAAAGATTAGGATAAAGTTTACCTCCCAATGGAGTATAACTTAAAAATTCAGAACACAATATGTCATAATTAAAGCTGACATATCTTGATTGTTACTTTCCTAATTATCAATGGTTGCACTTCCCCTAGAACTTACAACAACGGTTTTAGAATTACAAAGGCAGTTATTAGTGGTTATTAACCATGCCACAGAAACCAGTTTTGTAATCATGGAAACCTATTCTGACACGGAAACCACTCTTATCGCCTTAGAAGATCTCGATAATATTCGGCAAAGGGCAAATACCTACTATTCCCGATTTTATACCCTGATGGTCAGAATGGCTGAATCACAGCCGATTCCTAATTCTGCTATGCTGGAGCCGCTGACTCGTTCTATTGAGGACGCAATAGTCACAATAGCCAGAGCACAAGCTACAATTAGAGAAGAAAGGAGTAACTTTAATTTGCCATGACTAAAAAACATCAACCCGATTTACAAAAAGTTAAACAAACATCTGTTAAAATTCAGGAAGTTTGCCAACGAGCAGATGCAGGGATTTCTATTTTGGATAATCTTATTTCCCAGTTAGAAATCCAAATGAATGCTTCTGCTCTGTATCGTTATCGTTCAAAAAAAACTAAGAATTGATTAAATATTTAGCCATAACTATTTCAGAAAACTGTCAAATATGATTTGATTTTCCCTACCTTCTCTCGGTCAAAGAAAGAAGAATAGGGAATTTAGTGAAATTAAGCCGTTAACTGTTTTAAGGCATTTTCAACTGCTTGTAACGCCAAATTAACTTCTTCCTCAGTCACAATTAAAGGTGGCACAAAACGTAACACTTTCGGGCCAGCCGGAACTAATAATAAACCCGCTTCCATTACTACTTTTACGACCTGGGGAGAAGTTAATTCCACATCCTCTTTTAATTCCAAACCATTAATTAAACCCCAGCCTCGGACATCAGCAATTAAATCAGGATATTTTTCAGCAATTTCTGTTAATTTACTGCGAAGTTGTTCACCCCGTTTCTGTACATTTTCCAGAATATTTTCTCTTTCTAAAGTTTGACAAACAGCCAACGCCACAGCACAAACAAAAGGATTTCCGCCAAAGGTAGAGGCATGACTTCCAGGTTCAAAAACATCACAGAAAGCTTTACACATCATCGCCCCGATGGGAATACCACCGCCCAAACCCTTCGCGGAGGTAAAAATATCCGGTTCAATTCCTAAGTTTTCATAACCCCATAATTTACCACTGCGACCCATGCCAACCTGAACTTCATCTAAGATTAAAAGAATGCCTTTTTGATCGCAAATTTGCCGAATTCGTTGGAAATATGCCATATCTCCAGGACGGACACCGCCTTCTCCTTGCAAGGCTTCTAACATAATAGCTGCAACCCGTCGCCCATCTTTATCGACTTCAGCAATTGTTAATTCTAAAGCATCAATATCATTATAAGGAACATAAACAAAACCTGGCACTAAAGGACTAAAACCTTTTTGATATTTAGGTTGTCCAGTAGCAGTAATTGTAGCTAAAGTTCGACCATGAAAACTGGCGTGGGCGGTAATAATAACCGGATCTTCAATATTTAATTTATCATGGGCATATTTCCGGGCTAATTTAATCGCTCCTTCGTTAGCTTCCGCTCCAGAATTACAGAAAAAAGCCTTATCTGCACAGGAATGATCTGTTAACCATTTCGCTAATTCTCCTTGCACGGGAACATAATATAAATTAGAAACATGGTGCAAGGTTTTAATTTGTTTGGTGACCGCTTCAATTAACACTGGATGGGCGTGTCCCAGGGTACAAGTGGCAATTCCCGCCACAAAATCTAAGTATTCTTTGCCATTGGTATCCCAAACCCGACACCCTTCTCCCCGCTCTAAGGCAATGGGAAAACGGGCGTAGGTATTCATGACATGGGAATTAAAGTCATCAATACTAAAATCGCTGGTAACAGGCGCTTCTTTGACTAAGGTTTCTGGGCTCATAAATTACTCCTAAATTCGGTTTGTGTTTGATTTCTAAATTTTAGGGTAAAATCTTCGTTTCCGGGGTTGGTTTTGTTACCAAATCCCTATAATTTATATTCTAAAGGTTGACAAAATTGCTCAATTCCCGATTTCACCGCATAAATGACAACCGGAGTAATTAATAGGGCTGGACATTGATTTTCAGCAATTAGAGATTCTACCATGGCTTTAATATTGCCTTGAATTAATTCTTCCCGCAGGTCTTTATTGCACAAACTCACTCGATATCGTTTGGCTAAACCATCTAACCAATTTTCCGAAGTATCGGGCGACTGACCCACATAAATTGCCATTTCAATGGCGGCATCTTCGAGATCTCCTTCACAATTTTCAATTCTATCTAAGGCTTCTAAAGCAACGGAATATTCAGCTAATTGCGAGCGAAATTGAGCGATTTCTTGAGAAGTTAGGATTATCATAAATTATCAAATTAATTCATACTGAAAAATTATATCAGGATCAAACCAAGCTGTTAATGCGGTGGCTAAAGCATCCGCAGCATCATCAGGTCTAGGAATTTCTGTTAAATTCAGTTCCCTAGCAACAGCTTCTTGAACTTGATATTTGTCCGCATTGCCATGTCCCGTTAAAGCCTTTTTAACTTGACCTGGAGTAAACTCAATTAACGGAATCTGGTGTTGAGCCAAAACCAATAATAACACTCCTTTTGCTTGAGCAACAGCAATGGTATTTGCCATGCGATAAAAAAACAGTTTTTCCACAATAGCCAAATCGGGTTTTATATGGGTTAATAACTGGTTTAAATCCTCATAAATAATACATAAACGCTTGCCTAATTCGGTTTTAGGTGGGGTTTTAATTACTCCAAAATCAATCATAGAAACAGATTTTTGTTTTTGAGTTTGATCATCAATTTCACACTCTATTGCTCCAAATCCTAATATTGCCAAACCCGGATCAAAACCTAAAATTATTTTTTTCATAAAATTTAAGGTGCGTCAGCCAGCAGCCCACGCACCATTTTTTGTCAATCACTAACTAGGCATCAGGTAAACCAAAAACTTGACGGAAAACCTTCTGAACTTTGAAACCAGAATCAATTGTTTCCAAAGGATCTTTGCGTAAACGATGACGCAAACATAAAGTAATCACCCGTTGAATATCATCGACGGTTACTTCCGTTCGTTGTTCAAAAGCAGCTAAGGCTTTTGCCGCTCGGTTACTAACAATATCTCCGCGTAAACCATCCACATCTAATTCCGAACAAACTTGAGAAATTTTAACTCGTAAATCATAATCAATTTCTACAGAAGCAAGAAGGGTTTGAGCTTCTACAAGTTTATGTTGTAATTGGTGTTGGTCGTTAATATGCTTTTCTAAAAAAACTTCAGGATTTTGATCAAAAGCGGTTCTTTCTTCAACAATTTTAACTCGTAAATTCGGTTCTTTTACGGTTCTAATTTCGGCGTGCATTCCAAACCGATCTAATAATTGCGGACGTAACTCTCCTTCTTCGGGATTTCCCGAACCTACTAACACAAACCGCGCCGGGTGACGAATAGAAATTCCCTCCCTTTCCACGGTATTCCAACCACTGGCCGCCGAGTCTAACAAGACATCAACTAAGTGATCATCGAGGAGGTTGACTTCATCCACATACAAAATCCCCCGATTTGCTTTGGCTAAAAGTCCAGGTTCAAAGGCTTTCACCCCTTCAGATAGGGCTTTTTCAATATCAATTGTACCACAAACCCGGTCTTCCGTGGCCCCCAAAGGCAAATCTACCATCGGGACTTTTTTCCGAGATACGGGAATATCCTGATGTTGACTCAGACGTTCGCGGACGTTATCACTCATCAAGTCTGCATCGGTGGGATGGCTATTGAAGGGGTCATCGGCGATGACTTCAATTTCGGGTAGTAAGTCCGCTAGGGCGCGGATAGTGGTGGATTTTCCCGTCCCCCGATCGCCCATAATCATCACACCACCGATTTTAGGATCGATAGTATTTAAAATTAAAGCCAGTTTCATTTCTTCCTGGCCGACAATTGCGGTGAAGGGAAAAACAGGACGACGAGACAGGTTGACCGTTGTTTGTGTATCTTTTGGCGTGACGACAGTTGAAATCACAATTTACTCTCAATTTCCAATATTACCGTAATTTATTTTTACACATTTGGGGGACAATGGGTTCAATCATCCGTCAACCGCCTGCTGTCATTGGTTCTTGAATTAACTTTAAAGGGTTGGAAAAATGCTTAAACATCTCTATGAAAAAGATTTTCAACTTTGGCTTCAGCAAACAATTGAACAGTTAGAACAAGGCAATTTTGCTGCTGTGGATATGGAACATTTAGTTGAGGAGTTAACCGAGTTGGGAAAATCGGAAAAAAATCGCCTAGAAAGTAATTTGATGGTTTTGCTGGCGCATTTACTCAAGCTAAGGGTTCAAAAAGATGCACCGGAAATGATCAAGGGAAGTTGGTATAATTCCGTTGATGAACATCGTCAGCGTGTTCAAAAGCAATTGCAACAAACTCCTTCTTTAAAATCTTATTTAAAAACTGCCCTGGAAACGGCTTATATTGATGGTCGTCGGTTAGCGATTAAAGAAGGAAAACGTGCTCAATTTGGGGTTCGTATTCCTAATCAAGAAGAATATCCTCAGATTTGTCCATTTTCACTTGAACAAATTTTAGATGAAGATTTTTATGGTTAAAATCCCTAACTAATAAACCGAGTTTCTAGGGAAGAAAACCGCCGGAGAAACATGAAAAATATGAAGATTAACTAGACTTGAATTGTTAAAGGCTTAGGAAGTTCTTTTCCTCTCGCCTGATAATCTTCAATTAAAAGTTCTAATACTTCCTGACCATTTTTTAAGGCTTCTTCGTAGGTTTCCCCATGAGTATGAGCATAAGGCCCAAATTCAGGTAAACTCACCACATATTTTTGATCTTCGTCTGACCATTGAATTAAAATACTATATTGAGAGTTCATTGTTCATCCTCCTGTTGTAACTGTTTTAAATCTCTAAGTGCATTTCTAACATCTCGTTCTTGATAACGATCTGCATCACTTCCATCTTTCCCAGAAATAGTTAGACCATATTCTAATAAAGAATGATTCCATACAGTATGACTTCCTTTACCGGAACGATATAAAAATCCCGCTTTAAGTAGCATAGCTTTTATTTCTCGAATTTTCTTTGGCACGAATTTATTTTCCTCCTTCAGACAATTTCCTTAACCCAAAATTTTCATCTACTTCCTAATTGAATTTCTAGGGAAGAAAACAGCAGTAGAAACATGAAAAAATTTAGCTAATTCTTCAATATGTCGTTTCGTTAGTTCTCGTTTTCCGTTTAAAATATCCGAGACGATGGATTCAGTTTTAAAAATTGAAACTAAGTCTTTTTGACGTAATTCATTATCTTCGATTAAACTCTTGAGCAATTCTACTCCATAAATATCAGGAATGGGTTCTTGCTGTTGTTCATATTCATAAACTAAAGCACCTAACACATTCAAATAGTCTTTTTCATCTTGACTCAGTTTCCCCTGATCTAATAATTGATCAATCATATTTTGAGTCAATTCTAATTCTTCCTCAGACGTTATAGGACGCGGAGGAAAATTTGTGAGTAATTCAATGTAACCATTAGAAACTAACATTTTTAAATGAGTGTAAACTTGAAATTTTGATAGAAATAGGGCTGAGTTTGCCCTATTTCTATTACCTAATCAGTGCTTAACATCAACAAAACATACTTTTGCATGAGAGTTTTAGCTTACTGATACCATTTATCTTGTTTCCATTTGTCTTGATCATATTCTCCATGAGTGAGAATCTGACGAATAAAGAGTTTCCTATATTCATAATCTATATAAGCAATTAGGCGATATTTATTGCCACCAATATCAAAAACCGTAAAGTTACCTACAAAATCTACAGTTCTGAATGTTAAACACACATCAGCAGTGGTTTTCCAGTCAGCTTTTTCAGTAATTTTATACCAACTTTTTAAACTGGTTTCAGCTTTAGGGTATTTTATCCAAAATGGTTTAAGTTTGGATTTGGCAATAATGTGCATTATTAGGGTATTTTGTCCAAAACGGTTTAAGTTTGGATTTTGAAATAATGTGCATTAGGAGAACCTCTTAAACAAATTTTTTTCATATCAAGGACTCCTTGTTGTTTTGTTTGTTAATCAATAAAATAATCTTAGCAAAATGCGAATAAATCTGCAACCTTGATCTTGAAGTTTTTTCAGAAAACGCCGAAAACCCTGACTGGCAAAGATTTCAACCTCGTAGAGTCCCTGCTCGTTACTGACGCACCTTATGGAAGTGATTGGTAAGAGGCGGTAAACCAGATTTTTAGATATTTGTCAATATTTCTTCAATAAAAGTTGCAAACTTGGGAGAGTTATGTTAACTTTTATTTTTACATATCCAGTTAAAAAATACTCAAACATCTTGATAAAAAAGATTTTTTCACAACCTCCGCATCCGGAATCACAACCAAACCATAGAAGAAATGACTTAGATAGCTGGTATGGAGGCGGGGTATAAATTATGGAACTAAATCCGGTTAATGGTTTTGGTGTGACAGCACCGACAACAGTAGAAGTCTCTCCTGAAGGTTTACGCTCCCTGGTGCGTCAAATTGAGGCGGAATTATATTGTAGTGAAGTCTATAATATTGCTTTAAAAAGTTTACAAAAAATGTTAGGACAGGCGGCAAGTAAAGCTGAAATTGTGATTAAAGCTGTGGGACGAGAAGCGATTCAATTGTCTTTAAAGCAAATGGCTAAACAAGAAACAACTATTATTTCTACGATGTCTGCTTCTGCTAATCATTCTATTTCTGTAACTGCTATTCCCTCGAATAATCAAGATATTTCTACTCCTACAGAAGTTCAAACTGTTGTAGTTTCTCCCCTGGGGTTAGTTGCGGGATATCAAGCACCGGATTTAACGGTAGAATCTTCGGAACAAACTTCGACTATTTCTGGATCAGATAATATTCCTAAAACTAAAACTAAAACTAAAAATCAACGTCCGAATCAAGCAGAAATCAATCAGCAAATTCATGAAAAACAAAAAATTTATTTACAAGAAATTGGGATAGAATTGCGTCAAGCTAGAGAATTCTATAGTCTTACATTACAGCAAATGCACTATTTTACTTTGGTTCCTTTGCATCATTTAGAGGCTTTAGAAGAGGGAAAACTTGAGGCTTTACCGGAAGATGTTTATATTCGCGGGTTTATTTATCGGGCGGCGAATGCTTTGGGATTAGAAGGGGGAAAAATGGCATCATCTTTTCCTTGTTTGGAATTTAATCAACAACTAGGAAAGTCTGCTTCTAAGGTTGATGTAGATTCAGAATTTTATCTCAATTCAGCCCATTTATATTTAGGTTATGCGGCTATTTTAGCAGGTTCTATGGGGGGAGTTGCTTGGTTATCTCAACAAAATGTTCCCGATGTAACTCTCCCCCCCGATATCCAAAATTTATTGGAACAAAAAACTCCCCAATCTCGCCATCAAGAACAAACAAATCCCATACCCGGAAGACAGTCAAAAACCAGTGAAGTTGAGATTGGCTTAGATTTTTCTCCTCCTGAAATGATGAATAATGCGATCACTTAATTATACTTAATTATATCCTATATTTTCTGAAAAATCAAGGATAAATTATTAGCTGGCATCGGTATTACTTCCACTAACCGGAAATTTTCTAATTCCGCAATTGCAACAACTTCTTCTAAATTTCTCACGCCCCATTCTGGATTAGATAACCGTAAAGAGGTATCAAAATCTTGATTACTTGGTGCGGTGTGTTTGCCATTTTGTTTATAGGGGCCGTATAAATATAAAATTCCTCCTGATGGTAAAATTCGATTTGCACCTGCAATTAATTTTAGGCAAGCTGACCAAGGGGAAATATGAATCATATTAATATTAACAATGGCAGTAATCGGAAATTCCTGTAAGCAAAAGGGCAATTTTAAATCGGGATTTTCGACTGACCAAACGGATTTATGTACATCTAATTCTAAAGGAGGAAATAAATTATCAGCAGGAAAATAGGTTTCCCAAGCTAAAATACTAGCTTGCAAAAGCGGATTAACTTCCGATGGCAACCATTTTCTCGGTTTCAACTCAGGGGCAAAAAATACCGCGTGTTGTCCCGTACCACTGGCTATTTCTAATACCGTCCCATTAACTGGAAGTACCCGTTTTAATACCTCTAAAATCGGTTGTTGATTCCTTTCTGTTGCTGGGGCATATTGACGAGCATCGTTGAGATGATTCATTTTATTAATTGGTAATGGGTAATGCAGCTTATAGCAAGTCTAAATGAATTATATAGTAGGAGTCACCGAAGTCATCTTTGGCGAAATGAGAGCGATCGCATAACAATTTGGTAAAGATGAGGAATGGGGAATAATATATAATAGATCACTATTAGTCAATTTACTTGTAAAATATAATTATGCAAATTACCAGTATCAGAGTCAAAAACTATCGAGTTTTTGAAAATTTGAGAGTAGATAATATTCCCGCTTTTTGTGTATTAATTGGTGCTAATGGTACTGGGAAATCAACTCTGTTTGATATTTTTGGTTTTTTGCGAGATGCTTTAAAAAATAACATTCGTCAAGCTCTCCAAATTCGAGGCGGTTACAAGGAAGTTATTACCAGAGGCAAAGAAAAAGAAGATATAGAAATAGAGCTACAATTTCAGATGGATATTTTAGGTAAAAAACGACTTGTTACTTATATATTGATTATGGGACAAGAAAATCAAAAAGCCGTGATCAAAAGAGAAATATTGCGTTATAAACGGGGTGAATATGGCTCTCCCTATCACTTCCTTGATTTTAGTAAAGGTAAAGGTTATGCGATTACCAATGAAGAAAATTTTAGTCAAGCAGATGAAGAATTAAAAAGAGAAGAACAACAACTAGAATCCAATGATATTTTAGCAATTAAAGGATTAGGACAATTTCAACGTTTTAAAGCCGCTACTGCTTTTCGCTCCCTAATCGAAAATTGGCACGTTTCCGACTTCCATATTAGCCTATCAAGGGGTAGTAAAGATGCACTTTATGCTGAACATCTTTCTCCCACAGGCGATAATATAGCGGTTGTTGCACAATATTTATATCGAGAACATCCTGAGATTTTCCAAACCATATTAACCAGAATAAAAGAAAGAATCCCCGGTATTTCTACAGTGGAAGCAAAAGACACAGAAGACGGGCGATTAATTTTAAAATTTCAAGATGAAGCATTTAAAGATCCATTTATTGATCGTTATGTATCTGATGGCACAATGAAAATGTTTGCCTATTTAATTTTGCTTTTTGATCCTAAACCTCACCCTTTACTTTGTGTTGAAGAACCAGAAAACCAGTTATATCCAAATCTTTTAACCGAACTTGCTGAAGAATTTGCTAGTTATGCAAATAGAGGAGGACAAGTTTTTGTTTCTACCCATTCCCCTGACTTTTTAAATGCAGTTTCTTTAGACAGTATATTTTGGCTAATCAAAGAAAAAGGGATCACTAAAATGTCTAAAGCCTCAGATCACGAAATCCTCAGAAAATTAGTAGAAGAAGGGGATTTACCTGGCTATTTATGGAATCAAGGTTGGTTTAAAGGGGTTGCACCTGCATGAGTTATGACTTGATTTTTTTATTAGAAGAACCTTCTATAAAAAATGTTTTAGAATAAATCTTACCCAAAATCATACCTGAGCAAATTTCCTTTATTTGTATTGCTCATCAAGGTAAACAAGACTTAGCTAAATCTATTGCTATTAAAATTAGAGCTTTCAAAACCAGCCCCCATACTCAATTTATCATAGTTCATGATCAAGATTCTCATGATTGCCAAAAACTTAAAGCCGAATTATTACAAATTTGTCAAACTGCTGGACAAAATAACCCAATGATTAGGATTATTTGTCATGAGCTAGAATCTTGGTTTTTAGGCGATTTGGAGACCGATAATAAATCTAAAAGTTTTAAAGTTTTTATTCAAGGCATACAAAATATTATCATAAACCTAAATTATTAGATTGCAAAAAAGTATGTGATCGAGTTGGGGAAACTGCTATAAAGCGATCGCATCTAGCGTAGCGTTCTAACTGTCTTGGCTGTTGCTATCCCATTGAGGATTAGACTCAACAAAGGCCGTTACAATGTCTGGAGGAACAGGTTTAAGAAAGAAATAACCTTGAGCATATTCACACCCCAAAGAACGCAATTGTGCCAGTTGATAGGCGGTTTCTACCCCTTCAGCAATTACCTCTTTATTTAACGCATGAGCTAACCGAATAATCGTGCGGACAATGGCTAAATTTTCTCCCGCTTCATCTGCTTCTATTTGTCCGACAAAAGACCGATCAATTTTAAGTGTATCAATGGGAAATCTAGGTAAATAACTTAAGGAAGAAAACCCCGTCCCAAAATCATCAATACTCAATTTTAACCCTAGGGATTTTAACTGCTTTAATAGATAAATTGTAGCCTCCACATCATCCATTAACACACTTTCTGTAATTTCTAATCTTAACCCATTGGGGTTAATCCCTGAAGTTTTAATAATCTCTTGAATTTGTTCGACTAAATCCGGCTGAAAAAACTGTCTGACTGAAAGCAATTCCAATACTTAAAGTCATAAAAATATCATGATTACTCAAGTTAAAAGGAGAAAGGAGAGTATTTTGAATTCGATTAGCGACAAAAGTGGCATTTTCAGGGGGTTTTAAATGTTCAATTAAAATCGCAAATTCATCCCCTCCCAACCTAGCAATAATATCTTTATTTCTCAAACAATATTTAATTCTTTGGACAATCTCAATTAATAATTTATTTCCCGCTTCATATCCTAAACTATCATTAATTCGCTTAAATCGATCAATATTCAAAAACATAACTGCACATTGAGATTGATCATTTTTTGTATTTGCAATTGCCCATCCCACTCGATCTAAAAATAAAATACGGTTAGGTAATCCGGTCAAAATATCATGTAAAGAATTATGAATTTGTTTATAACCAATTACCCCTATTCCTGACAAAAATAAGGAAAAAATAGGAGCAATAATAGGAACCCAAATATTTAATAAAAACAGCCCGTAGCCAGTTCCCAATAAACCCAAAATCCCGATAATTAAAGCTAAACCTTGCTTCAGAGGATGGGAAATTACCCAGATCAATATCCCCCCTACTATTGCCCAAATTCCTATCCAAAATACTTCTAAAAATTGAGGCGCAAACCTAAATAAATCTGAAGGATATAAAACTTGGGATAATAGATTAGGAGATTTATAAATTAGGGTAGCATTAATAATCTGACTCACCATTTGAGCATGAATTAGTACCCCAGGCATTTTAAAATCATCCCCAGCTTTAATACTATAGGGGGTTAAGAAAACATCGGGAATACTCGGAGCAGTTGTGCCAATTAAAACAATTTTATTTTTAATCCATTTTGGGTCAACTTGATTTGATAAAACCTCTCCTATACTGACAATTCTAGCAATTTCTGGAGTGCGATAGTTCAGAAGAATTTGGTATCCTCGGTCATCAATATTGGCATAACCTCCATCTCCAGATTTTAACGGGAAAAATATAGTTTTTCCCAGTTCCATATATTGAGGATATCGGCTATTATTTTTAGGCTCAATTCCCTGAGCTTTCAAGTAAGCTAATGCTAGTTGTAAAGAAAAAGCAAAGATCGTTTGATCATCTTGATCACTAGCAAATAATAACTGGCGACGCACCACTCCATCCGGGTCTAATACTAAATCATTAAATCCAATCTGCTCAGGAGAAATTCCCGGAGGAGGTGACACACTGGGATTTTTAGAATTTCCGATTTTGGTAATTACAATAACATTATCTGCTTTTAACTGCTGTGATAATTGGGCAACCCCGGGTTCTAGGGGTAAATCTCGGTATAAATCCAAGCCAATTACCAGGGACTGATGTTGTTGGAGTTTAGCAAAAACCTCTGCCAAAACTTGATCCGTCAAAGGCCATTGTTTTTGAGATTGGATATCATCTTCAGTAATAGCAACAATTAATAAGTTAGGATCAGGTTCAGCAGTAGACCGCAAACAAATTAAAGCATCAAACATTCTTAATTCTAACGGCTTTAACCAGCCTAATTTTTGACATCCGACCACAAACACCGTAACCATTAAACTGGTCAATAAGGCTGGGGATAACCGGACTAAGGAAGGTAAGACCTTTCCCTCATCTCTAGCCATCGCTGAAGATATCCAAGTTTTGGGAAAACGCAACTTTCGAGAAAACATGAATTTAAGGTAAAATACAAATACCGAAATACCGGGCATGATTTTAATTAAATGCCCCTTCTAGGTATAATTTACGCGAAATCTTTTCTGTGACTGGAAATTTTGACTTAGATCTATTTAATTTATTATGACTAATTCCCTTCCAATTCCTGTAATTGTTAATGGCGCTGGCGGAAAAATGGGCCGCGAAGTGATTAAAGCGGTCGCCGCATCTCCCGATATGACCTTGTTAGGGGCAATTGATCATAACCTGGCTTATCAAGAACAGGATGCGGGAACTTTGGTCGGAATTGAACCATTGGAAGTTCCGATTACCAATGACCGAGAGGGAATGTTAGCCATGGCTGCCCAGGAAAAACAGCCCGGGGTGATGGTAGATTTCACCCATCCTGATTCAGTTTACGACAATATTCGGGCTGCGATCGCCTACGGCGTGCGTCCAGTTGTGGGAACTACGGGGTTAAGTCCGGCTCAAATTCAAGACTTAGCCGAATTTGCCGATAAAGCCAGTATGGGGTGTTTGCTGATTCCTAATTTTTCCATTGGCATGGTATTATTACAACAAGCAGCAATCACCGCGTCTCGCTATTTTGATCATGTTGAAATTATCGAATTACATCATAATCAAAAAGCCGATGCTCCCAGTGGTACTGCAATTCAAACGGCGCAATTATTAGCAGAATTAGGCAAAACCTATAATTCTCCCCTAGTTACAGAAACCGAAAAAATCACCGGGGCTAGAGGCGCCGAAGCCGGAGAAGGAATTAGAATTCATAGTATTCGTTTACCTGGATTAATTGCCCATCAAGAGGTAATTTTTGGGGCTGCGGGTCAAATTTATACCCTGCGTCATGATACTAGCGATCGCTCCTGTTATATGCCCGGAGTTCTACTAGCGATTCGCAAAGTCTTAGCCCTGAAAACCTTGGTTTATGGATTAGAAAAAATCTTATAATTGGCAATAGGATCACGGATTTAAGCAGATTACGCTGATTAACACAGATTAAAATCTGAACACGGATTTAAGCAGATTACGCTGATTAACACAGATTAAAATCTGAACACTGATTTAAGCGGATTACGCTGATTAACACAGATTAAAATCTGAACACGGATTTAAGCAGATTACGCTGATTAACACAGATTAAAATCTGAACACGGATTTAAGCGGATTACGCTGATTAACACAGATTAAAATTTGAACACGGATTTAAGCAGATGACGCTGATTAACACAGATTAAAATCCGTGAAATCCGTGAAATCCTCTTAAATCCGTGATCCCTATTCATAATTGGTAATTAAACAAAAATGCTTGTTCCCATAACTCGTCAAACTTTTGAAAACTTAATTCCCGCCGTGGCGACGGGAGAACAATATAAGTATTGTTGGGGAAAACCCAGGGATTTTTTAAAACGTCTATTAATTTCTGCGGTCTGTTTAGCAATTTGGATTTTTCTGGAATATACCGTAGAAGGAGATACCCTAAGAATCCTAATATTAATCGCCGGAATTAGCTCCTCCTTATATTGGTTATGGATGCCCGTTTGGGAAGCCAGTTGGCGGAATATTAAATATCGAAAATATCCCTATGCTGGATTTTTACAGGGAAAAATTCTGGATTTTTATATTAGTGAAGCCGTCACCGAACAACAGGAATCTGTAAATCAGCGCGGAGAACTAATTATTATTGAAAACCTGGAAAGAAGAATTAATGTAGAAATCGGAGACTCTAGCGGGTTTACCACCTTAATTCAAGCCCCCCTAAATCGTAATCACAAACGCTTACGTCGGGGTCAAGTTGCCCAAATGATTGTGATGTCTTATTTAGATGATTTAAGCGAAATTAATGAAGTTTCCGATATCTATATTCCCAGTCAAAACCTTTGGATTAGTGACTATCCCTACGTCCGTCGAGATATTTTCAGAGAAATTAGTCATCGTTTCCAGTCCCGACGTCCTAAAAAAGCACCTCCATCTCCCCAAACTTCCGCTATTGAACGCTATCAACCCGCAAACGGTTATGATCAAGTTTATGATGATGATCAACCTTAACCTCAAAATCCATCCCCAATACATTAAATAATCTAATACCTACAACCGAATAATTTTAAAATTCAAAAATATCCCCATTTCACAATTCTTCACAAAAGCCCGATTAATGAGAAAAACTTCTATTAAGCCCACCACTTGACAATACTTTCAGCGAATGTTAGAGTTTTAGCAAATAGACTAAAGTTGGTATTTCTATACCCCTACCCCAAATTAAAAGCCACAAAGCCTATAAAAACCCTAAATATCAATAAAACCCCCAAAAATCACCCCTAATAACACCCCATAGCAAACTTTTAAAATTTCACCCTTCCCGGGCTACCCTTGACAAAAACACTAAAATATGATAAGGGCTAACCAATAACTTAGTATTTGTCACCCCTTCGTGTCTTTGTGGTTAAATGAGTTGATTAACTCCCATTCCCTTCTCGACCATAGGCTTGCCAAGCCAGATCAACCAAAGCATCAACCAAAGCCACGGCTACTACCGCACTCCCCTTGCGTCCACCAATCCGAATATGGGGAACCATCGAATCATTCAAACGAGACTTAGCCACATCAGCCCCGACAAAACCCGAAGGCGTCGCAATCACCAAAGCGGGCTTAATTTCCTCCGCCTCAATTAAATCGACTATCCCAGAAAGGGCTGTTTGTTCCTGACCAATCACAAAAATAGCCTCGGGATAGCGCCTTGCTAACGTCTCAATTCCCCAAGCCGAGCGAGTTTTTTCCCTTTGGGGTCGAGTTACCGCCTCCATAGAACAATAAACCGGATTAGCAAAAGTCGAAAGAATCCGAGGAGTAATCCCGACTTGTACCATAGGCACATCCACCACAATCGTTGTCCGGGCAGCTAAGGCCGCCGCCCCACCTTGTAAAGCTTGGTCAGAAAACCGCACTAAACTCTTATATTCAAAATCCGCCGTCGCATAAATAACCCGACGCACAATTTCATATTCGGCTGGCGAAAAGACATGATCGCCAATTTCACCATCAATAATTCCTAAACTCTGGGCATCCGTAATATGCCATTCCATTGTGACTCGCCGATTATTACTGAAGTTCTGGGGATAAGTAGAATTTACCTAGCACAACCAGATTACAACTTATCCAGTGTATCAGGTTGTTGCGGTGATTTCCAAAAAAGTGAGGGAAAATCGGTCAGACTCCATTAAATGCCACCGACTTTCCTCATTCTGCTTAACCTTCCTGGGAGGAGGACTGATTTAATAATGGAGTCAGATAGGCTACCAAGAAACCAATTAAAAAGCCCGAAATATTACGGACAAGGGGAAGCCATTCTTGGGTACGAGAAATTACCGGGCCAATTCCGAAGGCAATAAATAAAATTCCCCACAGAGGCGAGAAAATTAACGCCCACTGCCAGGAAATCAATTGTCCCGACTTGCGGGGAATACTCGCCACGCCACAAATTAGGCCACCGATAACAGAAGTAATTAAAGTTAAAATCCATTGTTCTTGAGGAAGCCCGGGAACTACCCGACAACCGCCTTGAATTAAACAGCCTTGAATAGTATCAATAGATTGAATAATTGATTGGTCTTCCCCATTGTCTCTAACAAAATATTGATTTCCGAAGCGAGTTTGTAACTCTACCCAGAATGTCCGAGACAGAAACGGGTAAACCTGACGACCGACGCTAAAGTTGAGGATATTTCCCCCCCGTTCATCGGCTACGACCAAAACGCTTTTATCATCCAGTCCCCAATACTCCTTAACAGCGCGACCGGGGGTTTGGTCAAATTGAGTTAATACCCTAACTTTCCAACCCGTTTCGGTTTCAAAGTTTTCTATATCCTTGGCTAAGATATTTTCCTGGACATCGGTGAAAATTCCCGCCAGGTCAATCACCGGAGTTTGAATCTCAGGAAGTAAGTCGGGATTATTAAACGCATGAGCAACCGGGGTAATTGCCCAGGTGGAGAGGGTTATAGCTAATATAGCAATAGAGAGAAGCAATCTATTAGGCCAATTCTGTTGCATGGGAGATCCTATAAATGTTTATAAGTGTGGACAATATTGGTTTTTTGTTAACCGAGAGATCATCAGACTCTCATATTTCTTTACAATTTTTAACTTTACCACAGAATTGGCACTCAGCGACCAGATACGGGCCAGAGGCGGAAGCAAAATTTCACCCGTCGCCAAGAAAGAAACCGGGTTTCTACCATCACCTTTGCTATAAACAGAAATCTCAATTAAGAAACCCGGTTTCTGACCCGTGTACATAGAGCCAAGAAAGAAACCGGGTTTCTACCATCACCTTTGCTATGAACAGAAATCTTAGTTAAGAAACCCGGTTTCTGACCCAATTATTAAAATAAAACCCGTAGGGGCGGGTTCGACAAAATCTTTCAAATCTGACAAATAATCTTGATAAACCCGCCCCACACCACCAAAATTTAACGTTAATAAAACCGGGTTTATATTGATTCCTATTATGGGGTTGGGCGGGTTTATTTAGGTTAATTATTATTAACAAAAATCTCGGCGAACCCGCCCCTACGCTGTCGGGTTAAAAGCCTTATATGTTACAGTCTACAAGTCTCGACGCGAGAGAAGAGATACTCCCCCAACCAACTCCCCACAATCATATAACACAAACACAAAACCCAAACCCACATCCCCAAACCAAATTCCCCCACTTACAGAAGGGAGTTGGCCACTTGGTGCTGTCTGATTAAAATTTAGATCTTTGTAATACAACCAGCCACCTCCTACACGCCAACCCACCTGATCACCAAACGCTGACCAGACTTTACGATCATAACTCCGGGTTCCTCCCAGACTTTGATAGATGCGCTTCTGTACCGAAAAGCCGAAGCGTCCATTGCTATATTTTACCCAAAGTTGGTCAATAGTTCGTAAATCCTCACAGGGAAAATTATCAATATCTTCTTCCGTTAAATATCCTTCCTTTGTTCTCCCTGCGACTTCACACATTTTTTTATCAGTTTCTTCGTCAGCTTCTTTCCAACTTCCGGCTTTTAAAAGTTGTTCTAATTGACGATAATTAACACCTTTAGCTGACTTTAATTCTATATCCGGTTGGGGTGTAAATTGGGGTGTTGGTTTGACTGCTGGTTTGACTGTTGGTTGCGGTGTAAATTTTAGTTTTGGTGGTGATATCGGTTTAACGGTTAATTGTAATGCTTCTAAGACTTCTTGAGCAGTTTGAAAACGTTTTCTTGTTCCCTGTTGTAAGAGTTTATCTAAGACTTGACCCAAAGTATTATTGATTTTAACCTTTAAATAATCTCGCCACACCCAATCACTTTCACTGACATCAAATAAATCAAACGGCTCAATATTAGTTAATAAATGAATACAAGTTACCCCTAAACTATATAAATCACTAGCAAAAGTTGGTTTTCCCATCGCTTGTTCAGGTGCAGTATATTGGGCAGAACCAATAACTGTTCCTGTCACCGCTAACGCCGTTATAGTCGCCGCTTTAGCTGCTCCAAAATCCACTAAAAATAATTTATTATCGATCTTTCTTCTAATAATATTTTCCGGTTTAATATCTCGATGAATTACCAGTTTTTGATGAATAAATGCTAAAACAGGTAATAAATCTCCTAACAAATTAATGATTTTATCTTCTGAAAATGCCCCGGTTTGAGCTAATTCTTGAGCTAAATTTTGTCCTTCAATATATTCTTGAACTAGATATTGACGGTTATCTTGGATTAAATAGGCGAATAATTCAGGAATTTGTTGATGTTTGCCTAAATGTTCTAATTGTATGGCTTCGTGTTTAAAAAGTTCTCCCGCTTTTTCTTGATTATTCGTACCTTGAGCTTGCGGTAAAAATTGTTTAATTACACAATAGGGCTGAGAAGGTTTATGCTCATCAACCGCTAGAAACGTTCGACCAAAACCCCCTTGTCCTAATATTTCTAAAGCCCGATATCGATCTGTTAACAGTAATTTAGAACCACACTTTTGACAAAAAGTTGTTTTAGAGTTGGTTTGTAAACAATCGGGGTTAAGGCACTTACTCATGTTTAAGCCTAGGGATAGATGACAATGCTGATTTAATTATAGCCGTAAGTGGTTCAGCTTGTACCAAGAAATCCCAGAAACCGGGTTTCTGCAATAACTTTTGTTAATAACAGAAAGATGAGTTGAGAAACTAGGTTTCTGAGCCCCCACACCTCCAAATTACCTGCGAAGTTGTTGACGAAAAGTTTGAATAGCAGCTAATTGTTGAGGATATAAAATGAATTGTTGTAAAAGTTCCAAATCTAATTCTGGAAGTAACAAACTCTGATCAATTTTTTGATAATGTTGGTTCTGTAAACCATAAATTGAAAGTTGGTTATTTTGCCAAAACCAAACTTCAGGAACATTTAACCGTTGATAAATTTCTAGTTTATTGACTCCGCCACTGGTTAAAATTACCTCGATAACTAAATCAGGAATTTCTTTTTCTGTTATAATACAATAACTTTCATCGGGTTCACTACCTCCCCGTTGTTCTTGAAGACGTAGGGTAGTAGAACCTAATGGAAAATATTCTATATTCCTTTCTTCAAAATAAACTTCTAATAAGGTGGCAATTCTTTTTTTAATCCCTTCATGACGACGACTCGGAGACACAATTTCTAATACTCCATTCCAGTAGGTTAGTCGCAATGATCCTTGATTACCAAGTTTATCAATTAAAGTCTCATAATATTGCCAACTCACCCCATTTATAAGCAAGTAAATGTCTTGTTCATGTAAGTCTTGATGATCCTGTTCTAATTCTTGAATTAACTCAGTTAACATTCTTTGTTCCTCTTGAACTTTTCCTGTCTGTTCCGTGTTCCCTCCCCCCCTAGCCCCCCGTGCACGGGGGGTTTGGGGGGCTGTTCCGGTGTTCCCTGCTATCGAAATTAACAATTAGTTTCACAAGACCCAATACTTACCCAACTACTTGAACCATCTTTCCAATGTTCTTTTTTCCAAATCGGTGCATTATGCTTTAAAGTATCAATAGCATATTGACAGGCTTCAAAGGCTTCTCGACGGTGAGGACAACCCACCGCAATTAAAACACTAATTTCACCAATTCTTAACCGTCCAATACGATGATGAATGACTACACGGGTCACATTTAACCAAGAAGCGCGGATATCTGTGGCAATTTTTTCAAAGACTTTTATCGCCATCGGTTGATAGGCTTGATATTCTAAGGATTCTACGGGTTGACCATTGGTTTGATTTCTCACCATTCCACTCATCACCACAATAGCCCCATTTCTACTATCATCGGCTAAAGTATAAATTTCCTCTAATAAAAGAGGTGCAATTGTAATTGAAAAACTATCTTGAAACGGAGATAAATTGAATGTTAAATCTGTCTCTAAATTATCAGAAATAATCACAACCTTAAACTCCCAAATTAATAAATTAACCTGTACGGGCGGCTTGGTGTGAGATATTTGTTAATCACCTAAATCTCGATGAACCCGCCCCTACGAACCTAACAATATTCTAAGGTTAGTGACAACCGATAATTGATCATAACTTCCCGGTGTCACTAATCCTAGATTAATGATAGATTTAAGGTTGACTGCTATCGTTCGGTTGAGATGGTTCAACGGGTTTTTGATCCGCGAGTTTTAATAATTCAGGAACCGTGACAAAAGTATAACCCTGCTCTTTGAGTTTTTTGATTACAATGGGTAATGCTTTTACCGTTGCTGAACGATTTCCTCCCCCATCGTGCATTAAAATAATGCCACCGGATTTAGCCTGTTTTAAAACATTATCAATAATTTTGTCCGATGAAGCTTTCCAGTCCTGAGAATCCACTGACCATAAGATATTCACATGATTCTGCTTAAACGCATAATCCAGTAACCCATTATCCAAAACTCCCCCCGGCGGTCGAAATAAGGGACTTTCAACCCCGGTTACTTCTTCAATTAATTTATTGTTGCTTTCAATTTCCTCTGCGGCTCCGGCGGGACTATATTTTTGGTAGCGATGACTCCAGGTATGGTTAGCAATAACATGACCTTCGTTAACTACTTCCTTGCCAATATCTTTCTGATTTTTGAGAGCATAACCCACCCAAAAGAAAGTAGCTTTAATATTATTATCTTTGAGAATATCTAAAACTTGTCGGGTACTCTTAGGCCAGGGGCCATCATCAAAGGTAAACGCAATTACTTTTTGTTCCCCAGGAAGACTCACTTCTTTAACGGTTTTCCCTTGGAATTGTTCAGGAATGGTATAGGTAAAGCGTTGGGTTTCTAGTTCTGCTAAGTTCTTTTCCAGGTTCTCCACACCTTGGGAGATAGCATCTTTCGGATTTAAGTCCGATCTGGATACCACCGCAGGAGTTGTCCGCACCGTAGCAGTATCTTGAGCTTTTTGGGCCCCTTGAGAAATTCTCTTTTGGGGTTGTGAAGAAATCGCAGTAATACCCTGTTTACTTACTCGTTCAACACGCAGATTAAATGGTAATATCACACCCATCACAAAACTTGTAGTCGCCGCTACAAGAGCAAAGAGGGCGATTTTTTGTTGTCGTAGGATAGGACTATACTGAGCCACGAGATTACTCCTTCACACCGAAATGAATTGTAGAACTGAGAGGGATTAAGCTGCACCTGAAAATATGCACCGATCTAACTTTGAGATCAGCATTTATAGACGCATAGTTTCAATAAAAAGTCAAGACAAAGACGAAAGATTTAACCTAACTAATTTTCAAAGGTTTAAAGATAAAACCTTTAAAATCTTAGTACATAAAGCTATCAACAGAAATATATTTTTTTCCTATGACTAATTTATATTTGATTCGTCATGGCATTGCCGCAGAACGGGGAACATATCAAAATGATGATCAACGCCCTTTAACCCAAGAAGGCGATCGCAAAACCCGCCAAGTGGCCAATCGCTTGAAACAACTTAACTTACAATTTGATCAAATTCTCACCAGTCCCTTGATTCGCGCCCGCCAAACCGCAGACATTCTCAAAGCCGTAGGATTATCTTCTAACCTAGAGGAATTTGCCCCCTTAGCTCCCGATGGCAAAATTGAGGATTGGATCTCTTGGTACAAAACTTGGCAGTTAACAGGGGGTAAAAGTTTAGCCTTAGTGGGACATCAACCCGATTTAGGATATTGGGCAGAATTATTAATTTGGGGACAGCCGAAAGCCTCCCTAATAGTCAAAAAAGCCGGAATTATGGGAATTAACCTGCCCGTCACTAACCCCATCGGGAATAGTCAACTGTTCTGGTTAACTCCCCCCAAATTTTTGTTAAGTTAAAGAGCCAAGGGTGATTCATCAGTGTCAGAAAGAGATAACAAAATCCTGTCAAAACGAAAACACTATCAATTGCTCTGGTAATGTAGCTTGATAAATATCCACACACATACATAAACTTCTATGACTGCCATTAGTGAATTCAAGCCCGGTCTTGAGGGTGTTCCGGCTACCTTGTCCAGTGTTAGCTACGTTGATGGACAAAAAGGCATTTTAGAGTACCGAGGAATTGGGATTGAACAACTGGCGAACCAGAGTACCTTTCTGGAAACCTCCTATTTACTGATCTGGGGAAAACTCCCCACCAAAGATGAATTAGCAGACTTTGAACATGAAATTCGCTATCATCGACGGATTAAATATCGAATTCGGGACATGATGAAATGCTTTCCCGAATCTGGACATCCCATGGACGCCTTACAAACTTCGGCGGCAGCTTTAGGACTATTCTATTCTCGTCGGGCTTTAGATAATCCCGAATATATTCGAGAAGCCGTTGTCCGGTTACTGGCTAAAATTCCCACCATGGTTGCAGCTTTCCAATTGATGCGAAAGGGTAACGATCCCGTACAGCCCCGGGATGATTTGGATTATTCCGCCAACTTTCTCTATATGTTAAATGAGCGGGAACCCGATCCGATCGCCGCCCGGGTCTTTGATGTTTGTCTCACCCTTCATGCGGAACATACTATTAACGCTTCTACATTCTCCGCCATGGTAACCGCTTCTACCCTCACCGATCCCTATGCGGTAGTAGCTTCGGCGGTCGGAACCTTAGCTGGGCCATTACATGGGGGGGCGAATGAGGAAGTTTTGACGATGTTAGAGGAAATTGGTTCTGTGGAAAATGTTGGCTCCTACGTGGATAATTTGATTGCGACCAAATCTAAAATCATGGGATTTGGACATCGGGTTTATAAAGTTAAAGATCCCCGGGCTACGATTTTGCAACAACTAGGAGAACAGCTATTTGAAAGGTTTGGCCATGATGAATATTATGAAATTGCTTTGGAATTAGAACGAGTTGTGGCTGATCGTTTAGGGGAAAAAGGCATTTATCCTAACGTTGATTTCTATTCCGGTTTGGTTTACCGCAAGTTAAATATTCCCTCCGATCTATTTACCCCGATTTTTGCGATCGCCCGGGTTTCAGGTTGGTTAGCCCACTGGAAAGAACAAATTACCAAAAACCGCATCTTCCGTCCGACTCAAATTTATACTGGTTCCCATAATGAAACCTATGTTCCCATTCATGAACGCGACTGCGCGATTAACCTAGAAGGAGAAACTCTGTAAACCAGTTTGATCGCCTTATTCAGAGGGAATGTTCAGGCTATCAGGCTAAAGTTTTGAGGGTTATTCAACAGTATAGGTTTTGTTAACAGATACTAATGTATGTTATAGTTTAATACATGGCATACATACCACTCAGAAAAGCGGTCGAATTTCTGGGTCTGCATCCCAATACGTTGAGAAAATACGCTGATGAAGGGAAGATCAAAAGCATCAAAAACCCCGCAGGACAAAGACTCTACGATGTCGAATCCTACATCAGAGATACAGTGGTCGCTACCACTGTTTGCTACTGCCGAGTTAGTTCAACAAAACAGCGAGATGACCTCGATAGACAAGTCTCCTATATGCAATCAATCTACCCAGATGCAGAAATTGTCCGAGATATCGGTTCAGGACTTAACTTCAAAAGGAAAGGATTGCAAGGGTTACTGGTCAGACTTATGCGAGGAGATAAGCTCACAATTGTTGTTGCCTGTAGAGACAGATTATGTCGATTCGGATTTCAATTATTCGAGTTTATGGCAGAACAAAACGGTGGAAACATCGTGGTTCTCGAAAATCCTATATACTGCCCAGAAACCGAACTCACAGCCGATCTTCTCTCCATCCTTGGTGTCTTTTCTTGTCGGATGCACGGACTCAGAAGCTACAGCAAAAAAATCAAAGAAGATCCGAATCTACCTAAACCCTGAACAAAAAAAATTGCTCAAACAATGGTTTGGAGTTAGTAGATTTGTCTACAACGAAACCATTAAATATTTGCAGCAACCTGACACAAAAGCCAACTGGATGGCGATTAAAACAGGAATCTTAAACGGATTACCTGAATGGGCTAAACCCTTCCCTTATCAAATTAAATCAATAGCCATCTTGATACGCCTTGGTTAAGACAATTCTTAACTTATGTATTTGTTAGCAAACGTTAGCAAAAAAGTATCGGCATTCAAACGCTATACTGGTTTACAAAGCCAGGGTGGGAGCGTGAAAGCCCACTGGCTTCAGCCGTGGGATGAAACGCGACGCAGGCACTTTTAAGTGCCGTCATCTACCAATTAATTTGTACCCAGTTATTAGATATTTATGTTATCATATTTTCCATGATCAAAGTAACTCGGACGATTAAATTAAAATTCGCAAAACTCAACCGTTGTCAAGCTCAAATGTTTGAGCAAATGACGGAAGAAAACACGCAGATTGCTAATAAGCTGTTGTCATTGCCAATTAAAGAACGGCGAAAAATGACAACAGCTAAAATCATGTCCGAGTTAAAATCTGCTCTGGTCAATCAAGTTATTCGACATACCACATCCCCAACGGGTCGTAAAACCAAGCAATATAAAGTTCTTCCTGTAGAAGTTAACAATCAAAATTGGAAATTAACTCAAAAAGGGAGTACCTATTCAATTAGCTTCCCGACCCTCAAAGGTGAAAAAAGAATCCCCATTGAAGTAGCATCTCCTCATTGGCAACCCGTTTTAGATGGATTGTTAGAGGAAACAATTCAAGGGGGTTCTTTTAAATTGATTAAACATCGAAATAAGTGGTATGCCTATCTGTCAATTACTGAGGATGTTCCAGAAGTTGAGACAGAGAAAACATTAGGATGTGACCGAGGGCAGAATAATTTAGCGGTAGTTGCACCAAAAGAAGGTTTCGGCAAGTTCTTTAATGGTCAAAGTGTTAAGCATCGAAGACGTTATTTTCAACAAAGAAGGCAACAACTTCAAGAAGCTAAAAAGTTTCGAGCTTTAAAGAAATGGAACAAAAAAGAGCAACGATGGATGGAAGCTATTAACCATACAGTCAGTCGCCGAATTGTTCGTTTTGCCCAATACCATAACGCCGATATTGTTATAGAGGATTTGGAAGGATGTCGTAAAACCATGAAACAGAGCCAGAAATCTCGTTCTGATTCTGGTCAATCTCGACATAGTTGGTCTTATTATTCTTTGGAGCAGAAACTTAATTATAAGTTAGCTCTTAAAGGATTGAAGTTAATCAAAAGACCTGCACCATACACCTCTAAATCTTGCTCAACTTGCGGTGTTATTGGCAAAAGAAATCGGCATGATTTTAATTGCCCTAATGGTCACTACCACAATTCTGATTTTAATGCTGCACGAAATCTGTCTCAATGGGATGGTTTCGCTTGTGATTTAAACCTAAAGAGAGATGCTTCTGTAATGGATTCATCCGGTTTAAATTATGGGGTGTTTGGCGCACCCCCGAACTCGGTGAAAAACAATCAAAAAGAGTATATTCAACTGTCTTTATTTGATTGGGCTAGATACGAGAATCCCACCCCTTTAGCGTAGCGTAGGGGTGGGAGTGTCAAGGCAAAAAATTAGTGATCAGTTCTACAATGATGACTGATGACTGATGACTGATGACTGATTACTGATTACTGATTACTGATTCCATGAACCCAGGAATTGATTTACAAGCAAGTTTTGTAGAAGGCCTCACAGGTCTGGGCCTATCCTTAGAGATGGCCAAATTGTTTTGGCTCCCTCTGCCCATGGGATTAATGATTGTATCTGCAACTGTTGGTGTTTTAGGAACGGTATGGCTAGAAAGGAAAATTTCCGCCGCAGCACAACAACGCATTGGCCCTGAGTATATGGGGCCAATGGGAATCTTAGCCCCTTTAGCTGATGGTTTGAAATTACTGTTCAAAGAAGATACTATTCCCTTTAATGCAGACCCCTGGTTATTTACCTTGGGGCCGGTTATTGTCTCCATTCCCGTGTTTTTGTCCTATTTAATTGTCCCCTTTGGACAAAACATGGTGATTACGGATCTAAGTACCGCTATTTTTCTCTGGATTGCCCTTTCAAGTATTCAACCGATTGGGTTATTAATGTCCGGTTATGCCTCTAATAATAAATATTCTTTATTAGGAGGGTTACGGGCCGTCGCCCAATCCATTAGCTATGAAATTCCCCTGGCTTTAGCAGTTTTAGCCGTGGTCATGATGTCCAATAGTATGAGTACCTTGGATATCGTGAATCAGCAATCTGGCTATGGGATTCTAGGTTGGAATATCTGGCGTCAACCCGTGGGGTTCATGATTTTCTGGATTGCAGCCCTGGCCGAGTGTGAACGCTTGCCCTTTGACTTACCTGAAGCTGAGGAAGAACTGGTTGCCGGTTATCAGACTGAATATTCGGGGATGAAGTTTGCTCTGTATTATTTGGCCTCTTATGTCAACTTGGTATTGTCCGCTCTAATCGTGGCAGTCTTATACCTGGGGGGTTGGGATTTCCCGATTCCGGTTGATATGGTGGCTCCGCTCTTAGGAGTCAGTGAAACTACACCCTGGTTACAAGTCATTTTGGCGATGTTGGGCATCACCATGACCGTTTTAAAGGCTTATCTGTTAGTGTTTACGGCGGTTTTACTGCGCTGGACATTACCTCGGGTTCGGATTGACCAATTATTAAATCTAGGCTGGAAATTCCTATTACCCGTTGGCTTAGTCAATCTACTATTAACGGCCGCACTCAAGTTGGCTTTTCCCGTTGCTTTTGGCGGATAAAGCCAAATCAGTAATCAGTTATCAGTGTAAGATTTTAATTTGAAAGCTACTGATTACCAACTGAGTCTGAAATACTGATTGCAGATCACTTAAATCTTTACTGATAACTAATTACTGTTTACTGATAACTGTTAGAGGGAGACATCATGCTCAAGTTTCTGAACCAAGTTACCGATTACGCGAAGGAAACCTTTCAATCTGCAAAGTATATCGGCCAGGGGCTTGGGGTTACGTTTGATCATATGCGTCGTCGCCCCATTACCGTTCAGTACCCCTATGAAAAATTAATTCCTTCTGAACGGTTTCGGGGGCGGATTCATTTTGAATTTGATAAATGTATTTCCTGCGAGGTTTGTGTTCGCGTTTGTCCGATCAATTTACCCGTTGTGGATTGGGACTATAACAAGGAAACCAAGAAAAAGCAGCTTAAACACTACAGTATTGATTTTGGGGTCTGTATTTTCTGTGGAAACTGTGTGGAATACTGCCCCACCAATTGCCTCTCGATGACGGAGGAATATGAATTAGCGGCCTATGACCGTCATGAATTGAACTATGACAGCGTAGCCCTAGGACGTTTACCCTATAAGGTGACCAATGATCCAATGGTCACACCGTTGCGAGAGTTCGCTTATTTACCCGCCGGGGAAATTGACCCCCATGATTTACCGGAAACGGCAGTTCGACCCGGGTTACGCCCAGAATCCATTATTGAACAAAAGTCAAAAGGCAATCAGGAGTAACGCTGGTACAGACGCGCCGTGGCACGTCTGGCCCACTGATTAAACTGATGACTGATAACTGATGACTGATAACTGATTAAACTGATTAAACTGATTACTGATAAGGATAGAATTGTGAATTTAGCGGAAGGGGTTCAAATTGTTGCTTTTGGCTTATTAGCCGTGATGATGATTGGGACAGCTTTAGGTGTGGTGCTGCTCAAAAATATCGTCTATTCTGCGTTTTTACTCGGGGGTTCATTTATTAGTATTGCTGGATTGTATATTCTCCTGAATGCTGATTTTGTCGCCGCCGCCCAGGTTTTAATTTATGTGGGTTCGGTGAATGTTCTGATCCTATTCGGGATTATGTTGGTTAACAAGAGAGAAACCTTTAAAGAACTGCCTCTAAACTGGCTGCGGAAGGGTGCAACCGCCATTGTCTGTGTGGGATTATTTGCCCTCTTAGGAACCATGGTCTTATCGACTTCTTGGTTAATTACTCCGATTGTTGAACCCGTGGGCGGTTCAGTTACATTAATTGGGCAACACTTTTTTAGTGATTTCCTGTTACCTTTTGAGTTAGCCTCGGTGTTTTTATTAATGGCAATGGTGGGGGCGATTATTCTTGCTCGTCGAGATTATATTTCTGATATTTTACCCACCCAAAAAAGTGAACCTCCGGTTTTAACCTTACAGGAACGTCCTCGTGAGTTGATTTCCGTGGCAAGCGATCGCCCTCAAAAGGGGGAGTAGGGAAGTAGGGGAGCAAGGGAGGCAAACTCTTTCTATTACCTATTACCTATTACCTATTACCTGTTCCCTATTCCCTATTCCTTAATTTTGAACTACAATAAAATTGGAGAACAATAGAGATTTATGCAATTACAACTGGAGTATTTTTTGTTAATAGCAGCGGCTCTTTTTTGTATTGGAATCTATGGATTAATTACCAGTCGTAATGCCGTTCGAGTTTTGATGTCGATTGAATTATTATTGAATGCGGTCAACTTGAACCTCATGGCATTTTCTAACTTCTTAGATTCCGCCAATATTAGGGGTCAAGTCTTCACTGTTTTTGTGATTACCGTAGCTGCGGCGGAAGCGGCTGTAGGTTTAGCCATTGTTCTGGCTATTTATCGCAACCGGGATACCATAGACATGGAAGAATTTAATCTGTTAAAGTGGTAAACCCAATTAGGATTTAAGGATCAACAGAATCAATATGTTAATCTTTAAATCCTAGGGTTGAACCACCATCACCGCATAATTTTCTAAGTTTAGCAATTCCTTCAAAATAGCTTGCAATTCTAAAGGTTCAAAGGATTGTATTTGAGCCGGATAAGTTACCGATATCTCCGGTTCTGCGACAGTAAAATAATATCCATATAGCCCCGCTAATTGTCCTGGGGTTTCCGTTGAAAAGGCATAGTCATTACAGAGAAACCTTTGACTTCTCCTTAATTCTGGTTCTGAAATTGGCTGGTTCATTAACTGATTAACTTCTTCACAAATCAGGGCTTCTACTTTCTCTAAATTTTTAGGTTCTAATAAAGCACTAATCGTAAACAAACTAGACTCTTGTTGTAAGGAAAAGTCACTACAAATATCATGGACAAGTTGCAATTTTTCCCGCAATTTTTGGACTAATCGAGAGGTTCTTCCTGAAGCAACCACCGAAGAAAGCAAATCGAGTCCATAGGCTTGTCTTAATTGTTCCACTCCTGGGCCTGTCCAAGCTAAGGTTAAACGGGCTTCTTCAACATAAGGTAAACGCAGTTCCCGACGATGAATTCCCCGAATTTGAGGTTGCACCACTTCATAAAGATGGGTGTAAGTAGTTGGGGGTAAAAAGTTACTAAAAGCCTGACTAATCATATCCAGAGCTTGTTGTTCTTCTACATCTCCAATAATCACCACAGCCATATTTTCCGGTTGGTAGCGACATCGATGAAACCGTCGCATTTCATGGGGCGCTCGCGCCATTAATTTTGCTTCTGTTCCCAAAACCGAACGACTGTAGGGGTGACGTTCATACACCGTTTCCATTAAAACCTGGAAACTCAGCCAATCGGGATCATCTTGAGCCTGACGAATTTCCTCTAAAACTACATCCCGTTCTCGATTAAACTCACCATCGGGAATAGTGGCATGGAGCAGCAACTCCCCCAGGGCGTTTAAGGTTTCCTCTAAATACTGAACGGCGGTTGTAATATAAAAATGGGCATAATCGTGACTGGTAGCAGCATTAGCGACACCGCCGCAACTTTCAATCACTTGATCGAACATCCCCGGCCCAATCCAATCTGTGCCTTTAAAAATCATGTGCTCTAAAAAATGCGCCATCCCTGACCACATATCCGGTTCGTAAATGGCACCCGCCCTAACCCAAACATCCACAACCACTACCGGAGTAGCGGTCATCTGTTGATGAATCACCGTTAAACCATTGTTTAGCTTAAAAGTTTTGGCGGGAAACGTTGAAGTTGTCAAAACTTGAGACAAATTATTTTAAGTTAAACTCCACTTAATGTAGCCTACTTCAAATTAATCAGCAGTAGTAGAGAAAATCTGAGTACCTTGATACAAATTGGCGTGTGCCCCACGCTAATTAATCCTTTTTGCAGAATGTTTAAAGCTGCGTTTCTATTTTTGCGGTCAAAAAATATCACCCTAGAGAAAAAGCTAATTCTAAGAATTAGTGCTTCCCTAGGATGAAGATTAATTAAACTGATCGATGTATCAATCAATCACTAAATTTAAACGACTGGGAATCCAGTATTAGGAAAGAAGGCGTTTTGGGCAACAACTTGGACTCCAGGAACAGGAACCAAAGTTTTTTCATTGATAGCAGGGGTCGGTTTAACACTAGACACACCGATAGCCAGTTGGGCTGCTTGACCCGAGCCTAAGATGACATTAGGAATTGCAGTGGTCGGGAAATTCCCTGTTGTCCGTACAATGTAGTCGCCCGGGGTGGTCAGGTTAAAGAAGCCAAAGGAACCAGACGCATCGGTAACAGAAGCCGGCTCAACCAAAGAAGTATCATTATCCCGTTTGGCGTTGTTGTTGAAGTCAAGATAGACTTGGACTCCGGCTTTGTTGGGTTCACCCGGTTGCACAATCCCATCCGAGTTTAAATCATTGAAAACAAATCCAGTAATGCTATCACGCAGCACCGCTGTCGGTGTCTGAGCAAAAGTATACAGGAAGTTGGCCTGAGCCGAACCGCCTGGAATCACAGGAGCATTAATGGTGGCTCCGGGCGACGGTGACGTTCTAACGTAGGCGGTGGTTGGGGGAAGTGAAGTCACCGGGAAGGTCTTGGCGACGGACAGAGGATCATTTAAAAGTTGGTAGGCGAGATAGGGGTTTTGAGCCAAGGTGGCGTTAGATTCCTGACCAACGTTGGTATTTAAGCCTTTGATAATATAAGCCCCATCAATACCACTGACCGTAGACTTTTCGCCCAAGTCAAAGACATTATTTCCGTTAGAGTCAAGAAAGACAGTAATGCCGTTAATTCCGGGTTCGTTGGCTTCTGGGACGCCATTACCATTTCGGTCATTAATGACTTTACCGTAAACACTATTGGGAACCACAACTCCCAAATCCGCTTTGTTGATAGTTGAGCCAGCAAAGACATCAACAACTAAGGGAGTATTGGTTGTTTGTAAATCACCCAGAATCGAGAGAGCTCCATCTACCTTATCAGCAGTTTGAGCAATTCTCAACAGGTAGGAGCCAGCAGGTAAAGCATTAAAGTTATAGAACCCAGCTTCATTGCTCAAGGTTCTGGGTTCGTTAGCATTCAGGAAACCATCGTTATTGAGGTCAATGTAGACTGGAACCCTGGGTAACGTGGCATCCACTAAGGGATCGTATACCTGAGTCTGAGGGGAAAACCCATTGGGATTGGCAATAACGTTGCCCTTATCGTCATAGGCGTAGAGACCCAGTAGATTGTTATCTACAAAGACAGCCCCATTAATGTTGCCAGTCAAAGACGGAACAATAGGAGGGATAACAACTGCCGCCGTATTTACAATATTAAATGTAGCTACCTCAGCAGGGGCTCCCGTCAGGGGAACAGCCGATAATGGAGTTGTCCGGGTCAAACCAGGGGAAACCGTTGATGCAACTAGGTAACTTCCCGCAGCGAGATTAGGAAACGAATAAAGACCGTTAACGTCAGTGGCAGCAATCTTTTCAGCAGTGTCGGGTAAACCATTGCCGTTGCTATCTAAAAAGACTGTGACACCCGGAAGTGCCACGTCTCCAGCATCAAAGATGCCGTTGCGATTAATATCATTAAATGTTTTACCGTTGAGTGTACTCACGATTTGACTCCTCCACCAGAGTGAATTGCGAAACGCATCGAAAACTTAGACTGATTCCGTTTGACTTAGGGCAGAACTCCTTGCTCAACCTTCAACTACAACCCTTAATCGGAATCACTAGGGTGTATCCAGTCCAAGCAAGATATGAATTCTACATTATCGTAGGCAACTATATCAGACTTCCTAGAGATCTGGCAATTTTGATCGCCAGATTGAATTACGGGTTGCCATTAATAGGCATCTTGCAACTCATGGAAATCAGGAGAGATATAATCTTTTCTTAAAGGCCAACCCACCCAATCTTCAGGCATTAAAATCCGTTTCAGATTAGGATGACCTTCGTAGACGATACCATACATATCGTAGGATTCTCGCTCCTGAAAATCGGCTGCTTTCCATATCCAGTAGACTGAAGGGACTCTAGGGTCACCCCGTGGGACAAAGACCTTGACGCAGATTTCCTGCGGTTGTTCCACATCATCATCAATCTTAACTAAATGATAAACGCTGACGAGGGCATCTCCAGGGCCAGCATCATAAGCACATTGACAACGTAAGCAGTTAAAACCATAAGCATACAGGGCAGTGGCAAGGGGAATCAAGTAGTCTCGATCAACTTTAATCATTTCTACCCCCATGGCATTAGGGCCTAGGGATTCTTGCTCAAAACCATTTTCACTCAACCACTGGGAGACTTTCCCGACTTCGACTAAGGGGGCTTCAGAATTATCCACGTTTTTCCTCCTGGGCAGGTTCAGCCATTAAAGCGGGGGGAACTGCCCCACCCATGGCTTCGGTTAATTCCTTGGGGGGAACCTGACGGGATTGTGTCATCAAATATTGACCTGTTAAAATCGGTTCCACCGGTTTCAGATTGTGGGGGCGGGTGTAATAACGGTGGGTTTGTTGGAGATTGGCCCGCTCCTGTAGGGAATCATTGGCTACTTTTTTCCGCAGTTTGATCACCGCATCAATAATCGCTTCAGGACGGGGGGGACACCCGGGAATATAAACATCCACAGGAATTAATTTATCCACGCCCCGCACCGCCGAGGGAGAGTCCATACTAAACATCCCCCCGGTCACTGTACAAGCTCCCATAGCAATCACATACTTGGGTTCGGGCATTTGGTCGTACAGACGCACCAAAATCGGGGCGTATTTCATGGTAATAGTTCCGGCGGTAATCAGTAAATCCGCCTGTCGAGGGCTAGACCGGGGAACCAGACCAAAACGGTCAAAGTCAAACCGAGAACCAATTAAACCTGCAAATTCAATAAAACAACAGGCTGTCCCGTACAACAGTGGCCATAGGCTAGAGAGCTTTGCCCAGTTGTAAAGATCATCTACCGTGGTCAGGATCAAGTTTTCCGAGAGTTCCTGAGTCACTTGGGGTCGCTCAACCGGATTAATAATTTTTTCCATGTCGGGTGAAACGTTTTGAGTCATGGTTGTATCACTATCACTGTCTATGACCATTCCAAAGCACCTTTACGCCAGGCGTAAACCAGTGCAATGACAAGAATGGAAATAAAAATTAAGGCTTCAATAAAAGCCAAGAGTCCCAAATTGTGGAAGACAACGGCCCAAGGGTAGAGAAACACGGTTTCAACGTCAAAAATGACAAACACCAAGGCGAACATATAGTATCGGATGTTGAATTGAATCCATGCTCCTCCAATGGGTTCGTTTCCTGACTCGTAGGTGGTATGACGGACACCACGACGGCTTTTAGGCCCTAAAACCTTGGAAGCTGTCAAAGCCAGGATGGGAACTAGGCTGCATAAGATTAGGAAGCCTAAAAAGTATTCGTAGCCACTAAGAACAAACACAATAAATTACTGACCGTTCTGGGTTTGTAACTGATTTTTTACATTTTGACATACTCCCACCCTTAATCTTCGATCTCACGGGGATTCTTAAATTTAAACTTAGACAGGGCTTCCCCACTCAGAAAGTTTCCGTGATTTGCTCAAATTTTGTAATATTATTTAATAGTTATTTTAATAATCCCAAACTCATCCGGTGTTGAAGTTATGAGTGATCCGGCCACTGAAGTTACAGTCCTTGATCGCCATGAGTGTAGGGCTTGTGGCTATGTCTATGAGCCGACGAAAGGGAGTTCTAAGGTTTCTGCGGGAACGGCCTTTACCGATCTGCCCAAAAAATGGCGTTGTCCGGTTTGTGGTGCGCCTTCAAGCCAGTTTATCAATATTGGTTCTCAGGAAAACCCATCGGGGTTTGAGGAAAATAAAGGCTTTGGTTTGGGGGTCAATACCTTGACTGCTGAACAGAAGAATCTTCTAATTTTTGGGGCCTTGGCCCTAGGATTTTTGTTTTTTATGAGTTTGTATGGCTTAAGTTGAGGGAGTTCAAATTTCTTTGAATCTGATGCACATTGTTAAATTTTTGCAAAAAATCGTTATAGTATTGACAGTTGCTCTTATCTGTGTTAGCTGTCGCTACTTACCCCAACTCAGTTACAATCCCTGGGAAGTGGTTTCTACGGGAACCCAAGCCGATTTAGCTGATATTGCCTTTACCGGAACTAATCCCCAACGGGGTTGGGTTGTGGGGAGTGACGCTACGCTACTGGAAACAACTGATGGCGGTGACCATTGGGATGTGAAACAACTGGATTTAGGTGAGGAAAAGGTTCGCTTCAACTCCATCAGCTTTAACGGTGCTGAGGGGTGGATTGTAGGACTTCCCTCGATTCTGCTGCACACGACCAATGAAGGTCAAACTTGGGATCGGATTCTTCTGAATGCTAAGTTACCTGGATCTCCCTATAGTATTGAAGCTCTGAGTCCCAATAGTGCTGAAATGACTACGGATTTGGGCGCAATTTACCAAACCGAAGACGGCGGGAAAAGTTGGACAGCCCTGGTTGAAGATGCGGTGGGTTTTGTCAGAAATTTATCTCGCTCTGAGGAGGGTCGCTATATTAGCGTTTCGGCGAAGGGCAATTTTTACTCGACTTGGGAACCCGGATCTCAAGCCTGGGAACCCCATAATCGTTTTAGTTCTAAGCGATTAGAGAAAATTGGTTTTGGTCAGAATGGCCGCCTCTGGATGATTGCTCGTGGGGGTGAATTGCGATTTACTGACCCGGAAAATGCTACTGAGTGGGGTGAACCCATTAACCCTGAATATTCAACCAGTTGGGGATTTTTGGATTTGGCCTATCGCACTCCTGAAGAAATTTGGGTTAGTGGTGGCAGTGGAAACCTCCTCTGTAGTTTGGACGGGGGTAAAACTTGGCAAAAAGACGTGGAAGTGCAAAACGTCCCTTCTAACCTTTACAAAATCAAGTTCCTGGACTCGGAACAGGGTTATGTCCTGGGTCAACGGGGTGCTTTACTCCGTTATCAGGGTTCTACCCCACAAACGGCTTAAACCGATTCTGAGGAAATCTATGGAGTAGGCTTGTTCCACATTCCCTGCTCCCGTATCATTAGATTTGAGTATTTAACTTTTCCTTGAGGAGATTTAACGATGTCAGGTACAACTGGAGAGCGTCCTTTTGGGGATATTATTACCAGTATCCGGTATTGGGTAATTCACAGTATTACTATTCCGGCTTTATTTGTTGCGGGTTGGCTATTTATCAGCACGGGTCTGGCTTACGATACCTTTGGCACTCCTCGCCCCGATGAGTATTTTACTCAACAACGGCAGGAACTTCCGATTGTAAGCGATCGCCTGAATAGCAAAAAACAAATTAGCGACTTTTCAAGTAAATAGTTGACATAGGAGTTTAATAAAATGGCAACGGGTGGCAGTTCCAATGAACCCATAAGTTATCCGATTTTTAGTGTTCGTTGGTTAGCAATTCATACTTTAGCAGTACCTACGGTTTTTTTCTTAGGTGCGATCGCGGCTATGCAATTTATTCAACGATAGGAGACTAACTATGGATCGCAGTAATAATCCTAATCGCCAACCTGTGGAGTTGAACAGAACTTCACTCTATTTAGGTTTGCTGTTGGTTTTTGTTGTGGGTATTTTGTTCTCCAGTTATTTCTTTAACTAACTGGATTTTTTCTCGATTTAACAATTTTGGATCTTGCCAATCGGAAACGTATTTTTTTACAAAATATTTATCCTAAATCTCATATCCAAAATCTAAAATCCCTTGTCAATTAAACTTTGAATTAACGAGGTAATAACTGTGTTGCAATCAGGTAGACTTCCTTTGTGGTTAGTCGCCACTGTTGCCGGAACTGGCGTTTTAGTGGTAGTTGGTTTGTTTTTCTATGGTTCCTATGTTGGTATAGGTTCTTCCTTCTAAGAACGATGTCTAATCAGTTATCAGTTAACAGTTAATAGCCAACAACTCAACTGTTGAATATTAAACTGTTAACTGTTAACTCTTAAACTGTTAACTGTTAACTGATGACTGATGACTGATAACTGATGACTGATTCTGTCTTTGATGCTGAACGTTTACTTTTTACTCCGACACCCTCTAATTTAGATGCTATTCCAATTATTTTTGCCTTTCCAAATGAATATACCGTTGGGATTACCAGTTTAGGTTATCAACTGGTTTGGGCAACTTTAGCGATGCGTTCAGATGTAGAAGTCAGTCGTCTATTTACCGATTTACACGAACCTTTACCCCAACATCCTGAACTGGTGGGTTTTTCCTTTTCTTGGGAACTTGATTATGTCAATATTTTTGAGCGTTTAGAATTCTTAAATATTCCTTTACGTTCAATTCAAAGAACCGAAAAATACCCCTTAATTTTTGGAGGTGGCCCGGTATTAACTGCCAACCCAGAACCATTTGCCGATTTTTTTGATATTATTTTACTCGGTGATGGGGAAAATTTATTAGGCAATTTTATAGATGCTTATCAACAGGTGCGTCATGAATCTCGCCCAACTCAATTAAGACATTTAGCACAAATCCCTGGAATTTATATTCCCAGTTTATATCAAGTATCTTATCACAGTTTAGACGGTGAAATTCAAGAGATTAAACCCCTAGATTCTAGTATTCCTTCCCAAGTTCAAAAACAAACCTATCGAAGCAATATTCTATCCGCTTCAACGGTCGTAACAGAAAAAGCCGCTTGGGAGAATATTTATATGGTAGAAGTGGTTCGTAGTTGTCCTGAAATGTGCCGTTTTTGTTTAGCCAGTTATTTAACTTTACCCTTTAGAACTGCTAGTTTAGAAGCCTCATTAATTCCAGCAATTGAAAAGGGACTACAAGTAACAAGACGCTTAGGTTTATTAGGGGCGTCGGTAACACAACATCCCGAATTTGATCAATTATTGAACTATTTAACCCAACCGAAATATGATGATGTGCGGTTAAGTATTGCTTCAGTTAGAACAAATACCGTTACCGAAAAACTAGCAAAAACCTTAGCAAAAAGAGAGACTCGCACCTTGACAATTGCCGTTGAAAGTGGTAGCGATCGCCTGCGAAAAATTATTAATAAAAAATTAGAAAACGAGGAAATTCTGCAAGCAATTATTAACGCTAAAAATGGCGGTTTACAGGGTATGAAAATCTATGGGATGGTGGGGATACCAGGGGAAGAATTAGAGGATGTACAAGCCACCGTAGACCTAATGAAAGCCTTAAAAAAATCTGCCCCAGGCTTTAGATTAACCTTGGGTTGTAGTACCTTTGTGCCCAAATCCCATACTCCGTTTCAATGGTTTGGGGTGAATCCCGATGCCGAAAAAAGACTAAAATTATTAGAAAAACAGTTAAAATCAAATGGGATAGATTTTAGACCAGAAAGTTATAAATGGTCAGTAATTCAAGCGCTACTTTCTAGGGGCGATCGCCGTCTTTCCCATCTATTAGAATTAGTTAGAAACTATGGAGAATCTCTAGGAAGTTATCGTCGCGCCTTCAAAGAATTACGGGGAAAATTACCGACTATGGAATATTATGTTAACCAAAATTGGGATTTAGATCAAGTCTTACCTTGGGAACATCTGCAAGGCCCCTTACCCGTCGCCACCCTAAAAAAACACCTCGCAGATTCTCTATCGGGGTCATAAGCAAAACCCAGGAACTTTATCACCCCCTATCTATTTCTTAGTGTCTTTGTGCCTTTGTGGTTACTTCTTGACTGAAAAAGTTAACCAACTGAATAATTTATTAACCGATAATTGGTAATCTTTTAATATATCTAAAACTGGTAAAATTTGTTCTCCTTCAAATACTTCGGGTTGTTGTTTAGGTTTAAATACTAATACTAATCTTTCCTGGGGGTCAATTAACCAACCTAATTGTGTTTGATGTTTTAAACAGAATAAAATATTATTAATCACACGGGTTGTATTTTGGTCTGGGGATAGGATTTCAATTTTCCAATCTGGGTAAATATTAACATCATTAGCGATTTCCCCTTGTGCATCTAGGGGGATATTTTGCCATTCTAATACAACAATATCAGGAATAATAGAACGCCCGCCAAAACTACAGCGTAATTCAGGGAAAGCACAGGCTAACTGTTGAGTTTCAGCGACTTGGCTAATAGAATCAATCAGACATTTTTGAAGGCGACTATGTTTTCCTTTAGGCATGGGTTTTTGATAAACAACTCCGTTAATATATTCTTGGGCGGGTTTGGTTTCCGGTTGGGTTAAAAATTCCTCTAGGGAGAGAGATTGAATTTGGGGTTTATCTTCAATTTGAATCATAATTTCAATAATAACTAATTCAGTAATAGCAAGAGCGATTGGACAATTAAGCAAAGATTATTTAGCACGTTTTTCCATCCGTGTTCATGATTCTATTGTTAATAATCAAAAAAATCAATATAATTACCTGTCTTTATTTGATTGGGCTAGATACGAGAATCCCACCCCTTTAGCGTAGCGTAGGGGTGGGAGTGTCAATTTCTTGTACATCAGGTTCAATTTGAGGAATTAATTGGAGAGTCAAATCGAATCCCCAATTTTGTAAAATATGCTGCTTTTTCAGGGGAATTTAGGGGGATCTAGTCTAGGATAAAAACACAGATCCATTACCCATTCCCCCTAACCTATTTCGCCCCTGCCGCCCGTGCAGCCGCAGCTTCATCGGGGTGAATATTCAGACGGGTAAGATTAATCCGACCTTTGCTGTCAATTTCCCGAACTTTGACAATCACTTCATCCCCGACGGAGACTTCATCCTCAACCCGAGGAACCCGATAATCTGCTAACTGGGAAATATGAATCATCCCTTCCTTACCAGGAAGTAATTCCACAAATGCCCCAATCGGGATAATCCGAGTAATTCGGCCCACATACACATCCCCGGTATTCAGTTTGCGAGTCATGCCTTGAATGATTTGATAGGCGCGAGCCGCATTTTCGCTATCGGTGGAAGCAATTGTCACCGTACCATCATCATCAATATCAATTTTGACTCCGGTTTCTTCGGTAATCCCCTTAATGGTTTTCCCTCCAGGCCCAATCACCAAACCAATCAAATCGGGATCGATTTTTAAGGTTAATAACCGAGGAGCGTAGGGAGACAAATCCGAACGAGGTTTGCCAATTACCTCCAACATTTTTTCTAGGATATGCAGTCGGGCTGGTTTAGCTTGATGAATGGCATCCGCCACCGTCTTCATCGGCAACCCGGTGATTTTCATATCCATTTGTAGGGCAGTGACTCCGGTATCTGTCCCCGCCACCTTGAAATCCATATCTCCTAAAAAGTCCTCGATTCCTTGGATATCAGTGAGAATCCGAACTTCTTCCCCTTCTTTAATTAATCCCATCGCCGCCCCACTCACGGGTTTAGAAATCGGCACCCCGGCATCCATCAACGCCAGAGTCGATCCACAGACCGAACCCATAGAAGTTGAACCGTTAGAAGATAAGACCTCTGAAACCACCCGAATCACATAGGGGAACTGATCCTTAGAAGGTAATACCGGAACTAAGGCCCGTTCCGCTAAAGCTCCATGACCAATTTCCCGACGTCCAGGCGATCGCATGGGTTTAGTTTCCCCAACCGAATAAGGGGGAAAATTGTAGTGGTGCATATAGCGTTTTTCTTCCTGGGGATGCAAGTCATCCAAATCCTGAGCATCTCCGGGCGTCCCTAAAGTGGCAATTGACAACACTTGAGTTAAACCGCGATTAAACAAACCGCTACCATGTACCCGTTTTGGTAAACAACTGACCTTACAAGATACCGGACGCACCTGATCCAAGCTACGACCATCCACCCGCACGCTATCTTCAACAATTTGCTGACGCATCAAGGTTTTGGTGATGTCCTTGAAAATCTGACTCACCAACTTAGAATCCTCAGCCACCGCCACCCGGAGTGGATCATCTGTGGCTAGAGCTTCAATCGGAGCAATCACCTCACTTGCCTTGATTTTATCTAGGTTGGCATCCCGGGCGGTTTTATCCAGATCATGTTGTTTGAGAACCTGTTTAACCGGGAGAGTGACGCGATCGCGGACAAACTGGATTAACCCTAGATTTCCCTCTGGTGGCTCCTGTGGTTTAATTTCAATTCCCAAGTCCCGCATTAATTCCTCTTGGGCCTTGATTAAATCACAAACCGCTTCATAACCAAAGTCGATCGCTTCGATAATATCCTGTTCCGGTAGTTGGTTCGCACCCGCTTCCACCATCACCACGCCATCAGGGGAACCCGCCACGACTAAATCCAAATCCCCATTTTTGACTTCCCGGTAAGTCGGATTGATAATAAAGTCATCTCCGACTAACCCAACTCGTACCGCAGCCATCGGGCCAAAAAAGGGAATTCTTGCCAAGATCACCGCTACAGAAGCACCCGTCACCGCTAAAACATCCGGGGGTACTTGTTCATCCATCGACAGGGTTGTGGCCACAACCTGAATATCATCCCGCAACCAATGGGGAATCAGAGGACGTAAGGGACGGTCAATCAAACGACTGGTTAAGGTAACGCGATCGGGTGGACGACCTTCCCGGCGTAAGAATCCCCCTGGAATTCTTCCCCCCGCGTACAGTCGCTCCTCATAGTCCACCAACAAGGGCAGAAAGTCCAATCCGGGTCTACCTTCGGCGCGAGTCGCAGTCACTAGAACTGATGTATCTCCAGACTCGATTAATACGGCTCCACCTGCCTGTGGCGCAAGTAAACCTATTTTGAGTCGAATATCCCTTCCATCAAAGGATATCGACTTAATGATCTCTTCCATGTATTTTATCTTCCTTCTTCTTCCACTATTCTCTCTCTGTCGCCATCGTAACACGGTGATGAGCACGGGTAGGGAGTAGTAAACCCTCGCAATCAACCCTTGGTCATGAACAGTTAACAGTTTTCTAGTCGCGATTTCACTAGCAACAGAGGGAATTTTAAAGTTGGACTGAGGTTTCTGATCTTCAATCTCATCCGACCTCACCGATTGAGGTTGATTTTGACTGATCTTTGTGTTTTAGAAACCTAAGTTCAATTTTTTATTATAGTTGCTGACCCTCTCGATCAAATAATTCCGTGTTCTAACCTTTCAAAAATACCCCCCCTTTGTCGAGCTAAAGCCACATTAGCCACCGCCTGGGCGATCGCACCTAACGCACACCGAACCCTTCTATTAATACAAAATCCCGACTCCGTTGTAACTGACATAACTGCGACTAAACTAACTTTAAATCGACTATTTTTCCCTTCTCCAATTCCCGTTTACATCGGTTTAAAACCCCCTAAATTTCGAGAAGAATAATAGGTTTACCAATAGGAAATTAACGCCGTTTTCAATAGGGTTTTACCAACATTAGTATCAGTTCCAGCAATTAATAAAGTCTTGTTCACAATTCTCTCCAGTAACCACTTAACAAATAAAATCAGAACTTACGCATCACCGCTATCAAATGTAGGGGTAATTCATGAATTACCCCTACATTTAGGGTTACATCCCCAAATTTGCGTAAGTCCTGAAAATATTACACAGTTATAATTTCCCCATAGAACCTGTTATATTAGAAGAATAAAATTTATTCTATAAACATCTACCGATAGTATAAGTAGCACTTCAGCAAGTTGCGATCGCTAATTTCCTAAGCCAGAATCCGAACATGAATCAAACAAATCCTCCATTCCCACAAACAGTAGATTTAACTAACTGTGATCGAGAACCAATTCACATCCCCGGATTGATTCAGAGTCACGGAATTCTTTTTGTTTTGCAAGAACCTCAGCTAGAAATATTACAAGTTAGCAATAATATTTTTCAGATTCTCGGTATTCACCCGCAAGAAATCTTAGGAAAGAAATTAAAGAAAATTCTCAAACCACGACTAATTGAGGAAATTCAGAAAAAATTAGCTGAAGAACTGGGAACAATTAATCCGCTCAAATTATCTATTAATACTCCAAAAGGAAAACTTTTCTTTGATGGTATTTTTCATCGTTCTAATGGATTGCTAATTATGGAATTAGAACCAGTTACCTCAAAAGAATTTAGTGATTTTTGGAGTCTATATCATTTAGTTCAAACACCGATTGCCAAAATTCAAAAAACCTTCACTTTGAATGAACTATGTCAAGTAATTGTCAAAGAAGTGCGGAAACTGACAGGATTTGACCGAGTGATGATCTATCAATTTGACGCAGAAGAATCGGGGATGGTCATCGCTGAAGATAAATTAGAAGAATTGGTTCCTTATCTGGGTTTACACTATCCAGCTTCAGACATTCCCCTGCAAGCAAGGGAATTATATAAGCTAAATTTACTTAGGTTAATTCCTGATATAAATTACCAACCCGTAGAACTAATTCCTGTTAATAATCCAGTTACAAACCAGCCCATTGATCTCAGTTTTAGTGTTTTAAGAAGTGTTTCTCCCATACATATTGAGTATCTCAAAACTATGGATATGGGCGTTGGAGCTACAATGACAATTTCGTTAATTCGGAATCAACAACTCTGGGGATTAATTGCTTGTCATCATCAGTCACCGAAATATATTCCCTACGAAATCCGTACTGCTTGCGAACTTTTAGGAAAAGTCATGGCTTTAAAACTGACTTATAAAGAAGACAATGAAACCTTAGATTATCGAATAAAATTAAACTCAATTCAGTCTAAGTTTGTCGAAGCGATTTCCCAAGAAGATAGTTTTTTAGACGGTTTACTCAAGGAGAAAACTAACTTATTAGACTTAGTAGGTGCTCAAGGAGCAGCCATTTTTACTGATGAAAATTTAACCCTGATTGGTCAAACTCCTGAATTAGCTGATATTCAAGAATTAATAAATTGGTTCACAAAAACAATTAAGCAAGATATTTTTTATACAGATTCTTTACCCAAACTATATCCAGTCGCTGAGAAATTTAAACAAGTTGGTAGTGGGGTGCTGGTGCTACCTATAGATAATATACAAAAGCATTATGTTTTGTGGTTTCGTCCTGAAGTTATTCAAACGGTAAACTGGGCAGGTAATCCGAATAAGCCCGTTGAAGTTGAACAGAATGGAAATCAGCGTCTAACCCCGCGTAAATCCTTTGATTTGTGGCAAGAAACAGTTAGATTTAAGTCCTTACCTTGGCAGCAATGTGAAATTGACATAGCTTTAGAACTCAGAAGTGCGATTGTCGGAATTGTGTTACGCAAAGCCGATGAACTTGCCAAAGTTAATCAACAATTAACCTTAGCTTTGTCAGCAGTAAAAATGGGAATTTGGGATTTTGATTTGCTGACGAATCAGATGATTTGGTCAAGCGATCATGAAAAAATATTTGGGTTGGAACCTGGAAGCTTTGATGGCACTTTTGAAACGTTTGAATCTTGTATTTATCCAGAAGACCGAGCAGCAATTCTTTTAGCCGTAGAGCAAGCACGCCTGGAAAGACAGGATTATCAGCATCAATTCCGAGTAGTTTGGCCTGATGGTAGTATCCATTGGATTGAGGCCAAGGGCAAATTTTTCTATGACAGCGATGGTAATCCGGTGCGGATGCTGGGGACTGTGGTAGAAATTAGCGATCGCAAAGCCAGAGAAGCCCAACTCCGCCTGTTAGAATCCGTTGTCATCTCCACTAATGATTCCATCGTAATTACCGAAATCGATCTGATTAGCCCTCGGATTATTTACGTCAATCCTGCTTTTACCCGCATGACGGGCTACACCCTAGAAGAAGTTTTAGGTAAAACCCCACGAATTTTACAAGGCGAAAAAACAGACAAGACAGTTTTAGCTCGACTTCACACAGCCCTGCAAAACTGGCAACCCCTGCAAGTTGACCTGATCAATTATCGTAAAGATGGCTCCCCTTTCTGGGTAGAACTCAGTATTGTACCCGTTGCCGATGAAAAAGGCTGCTATACCAATTGGGTAGCAGTGCAGCGAGATATTACAGAACGCAAACAAGCTGAAGCCAATTTACAGCAACTGAATCAGGAGTTAGAAATTCGAGTTCAACAACGAACTCACGCACTCTTAAGCTCTCAAACTGCCTTACAACAAAGTGAAGCCGAATTTCGCTCTTTAAGTGAGAACTCTCCCATCGGTATCTTCCGCATGGATGCCCAGGGACGCTGTACTTATACCAATCCCAGATGTCAGGCTATCTGTGGCTACACCTTTGACCAAGCCTTGGGAGAGGGTTGGTTAGAGTTCGTTCACCCAGAAGATCGAGAGGGGTTAATTGAGCAATGGTCACAAACCCTATCCTCGCAACGGGAATTCTCGGCGGAGGTTCGCTATCTCCATCAAGACAGAACCCTTCGTTTTGCTCAGATGAGAATATCTCCCCTATCTAAGACTATCAGCCAATTAATCGGTCACGTCGGAACAGTGGAGGATATCACTGAACGTCGAGCGATTGAAACAATGAAAAGTGAGTTTATCTCCATTGTCAGTCACGAACTGCGAACACCGATGACCTCAATTCGCGGCTCTCTAGGATTACTTGCTGCGGGGGTCTTCAAAAACCAACCGGAATCGGCTCAAAAGATGTTAGACATTGCTGTTCACGATACCGAACGCTTAGTGCGTTTAGTTAATGACATTCTCGATTTAGAGCGCCTAGATTCACAGAAAGTTAATTTAGTCAAGCAATGGTGTGATCTGGTAACACTAATGGAACAGTCTGTTGAAACCGTGCAATCTTTGGCCGAAGAAAGTCAGATATTGCTATTGGTTGAACCAACTTCTGTTCAAGTTTTTGTAGATCATGATCGGATTATTCAAACTCTAGTTAATCTAGTTAGTAATGCAATTAAATTTTCACCCCCGGAAACTACAGTTACCCTGAGTATCCAAGACCAGGCTGACCAGATTTTATTTGAAGTCAAAGACCAAGGACGGGGTATTCCGGCCGATCAGTTAGAAACTATCTTTGGACGATTTCAGCAGGTCGATGCCTCAGATTCCCGCCAAAAAGGAGGGACGGGTTTGGGTTTAGCCATCTCTAAAAGCATCGTCCAACAACACGGCGGCAAACTCTGGGTGGAAAGCATTGTCGGAGAGGGCAGTAGCTTCTATTTTACCTTGCCAAAACTTCTCGATTAGCCCCGCTATCAATGCTATTTTAGTTATATACCTTTAACTACAACTACTGCTGATGCCAGAAAAACGCATTCTGGTGATTGATGACGAAATTAATCTCTGTACCGTGATTCAGGCTTGTCTGGAACACTTAGGAGGTTGGGAAACACTAACCGCTTTATCCGCCAGAGAAGGACTTAATATCGCCCAAACTCAACAGCTAGATGCCATCTTATTAGATGTAATGATGCCCGACATGGACGGACTCACGCTGTTCGGTGTATTACAAACAGATTTAGCAACTCAAGCAATTCCTGTGATTTTGTTCACTGCTAAGGTACAGTCCACTGACTTAGACCAATTTGCGAAAATCGGTGTTGTTGGAGTGATTTCTAAACCCTTTGACCCTTTGACATTGGCGGAGCAAGTTGCTTCCACCCTGGGATGGTAGGTGATCCATCGGTTGAAACCGTTGCTACACAAACAAAACCCTTGATCAAAAGAGGTTAATAGTTAATAGTTAATAGTTAATAGTGATCCATCGGTTGAAACCGTGGCTACACAAACAAAACCCGCCTGCGCGGGTTTAAAACCCCTTGATCAAAGGAGGTTAATCGAAGAACGAACTCTTGATTAAAGAAGGTTAATAGTCCGCGTAGGCGGACTTCGTTTGTGTAGCCACGATTTCAATCGCTGGATATCTTATTGGATTTTATAACTGTTAATTTACCCCCCGCATTTCCTCAATTTGTTGTTTTACATTTATGCCGTAATGATTTCACTAGGCTGAATTCAGTTGAACCTGATGGCTTTTGTGGCTATAGCAGGGAGTGTAGCAAACATGATTACCATAATGGATATTAAGACTAAACGAATTTTATTTATTGATGACGAAACCCACGTCCGACAAATTGTGAAAGCTTGTCTGGAATCACTAGGGGGTTGGGATGTGTTATTGGCAGCTTCCGGTCAAGAAGGTTTATCTAAAGCAGTTTCTGAGCAACCTGATGCCATCCTACTCGATCTAATGATGCCAGAAATGGATGGTTTGGTTCTATTGAAAAAGCTACAAGCTAATTCCGTCACTCAGTCTATCCCAGTGGTATTTTTAACCGCCAGAAAGAGTTTGACTGAACCGCAAAAGTTTCAGGAGCTCGGAGTCAAGGGTGCGATCGCTAAACCTTTTAATTCTATGACTCTAGTTCCCCAAATCGCCAACGCTCTCGGCTGGAACACGGAAACCCAAAGTAATGGGTAATGGGGATCACGGATTTAAGAGGATTTCACGGATTTCACGGATTTAGTCCACTTAATCCACTTAGTCCTCTTCATCCCCTCTTAGAGAATTAAGGTGATTCAATAGGGTGTAATCCTTGTAATCCGTGTAATCCGTTTAATCCGTGATCAGTAATGGGTTTTGGGGTTGAAAGGTTTTACAGAAAACTCAAAAAAAAATTTCCCTCAAAGTTTCCTCAACTTTCTATCCTAATCTTTAAAGTATAGGAATTTCCTATAGCACCTATTTAGGATTGTTATAGTTCTTCATAAAAACAACCTATGCAAATTCCGATTCTCTATTTTAAGGAGTGAAAAGATCATAAAATGCTGATTCCTAATTGCCCTTGTTGCTCTGATACTTTAGTTAAGCACATTCGCTCCAGATAAATCTACTGTTATTGCTGATATTGTTATCAATAAATACCAAATTATGATATTATTCTAGGTAAATCATTAGAAACAGCCACCCACCTGAGTCATTACAGTAGCGTGATTAAAGTTAATAATGCTAAACAAAAAACTTTGGTTTTCAATCAATTGTAAACTTTGAGGCTCATTGAGGGAAAAAAAAGGAGTCAGTTCATGAAAATTCTGCTAGTAGAAGATGATCAGACGACAGCTAAGATCCTAGCACAAGAACTCACGACCTATCACTACACTGTTGAGACAGTGGCGGATGGTAGTATGGGTTTGGAACTGGTTCAAGCCATTCACTACGATCTACTTCTGTTGGATATTATTCTTCCTAATCTGGATGGAATTAGTCTTTGTCGCCAATTGCGATCGCTCGGCTTACAAATACCGATTTTACTATTAAGTGCAAAGGAAAACATTACCGACAGGGTTAGGGGTTTAGAGGCCGGAGCCGATGATTATCTGACCAAGCCCTACGAACTATCAGAATTAATTGCTCGGATTCAGGCCTTATTGCGACGGGGCAATTCTACCTTAAAAACGGTGTTGACCTGGGAAAATCTTCAACTACACCCAGATGCTTACCAAGTGACTTATCAAGGAAATCTTTTACACCTGACCCCGAAAGAGTACGGCATATTAGAGCTTTTCCTGCGAAATCCCCTGCGGATATTCAGCCGGAGTGCCATCCTAGATCACATCTGGCCCAGTGGCGAATTTCCTCAAGAAGATGCGGTTTCCACCCAAATCAAGGGTTTGCGCCAGAAGCTCAAAGCGGCCGGAATTAGTACAAATTTAATTGATACTGTCTACGGATTTGGCTATCGGCTGAAAGTACCAACCGAAAAAAATGATCCCTCTCTCCCCCCATTACCAAGGGGGGACCGGGGGGGGTATTCCCCAGGATTAGAAATATCTCATCCACCCATTACCAAGAGGGAGCCGGGGGGGTATTCCCCAGGATTAGAAATATCTCATCCACCCATTACCAAGAGGGAGCCGGGGGGTATTCCCCAGGATTAGAAATATCTGCCCCCCCCTCTGTCCCCCCCTTACCAAGAGGGGGAGGAATAGAAAAAGAATTAGATACAGAAAATCAGGAAGATTCCCCTTTTCCAAGGAAGTTTGGACAGGAGATGGAACCCATAGAGACATTACCACATCCAGTTCCCGTCCCGACCCCCGACAAGCAGCAAGCTCAAGCCGCATTGCAGGAAGTATTGCAACAGGTATGGGGCCAATTTAAACAAAGTTGGGAAGCACGGATGGCGCTATTCGAGCAAGCGATCGCCCAACTCACTACCGGAACTCTGGATCAGGAACTACAAGCCTCTGTTAAAGCAGAAACTCATCGCTTAATTGGCTCACTGGGTTCCTTGGGCGTACCGAAAGGTTCAGAGGTAGCGCGACAGATCGAACAGTTGCTCAAATTAGAGCCTTTGGGTAAATATCAGGCTCGGCAGCTTGAAGAATTGGTGATCCGTCTCAAGCAAGCTGTGGAAGATAAACCATCTACAACGGCGACAACTCCCAATTTCAAGATTGGGTCAGGTCGGTTGCTGGTTGTCGATGATGATGTCCTGTTGACTGAACAGATCAAACTCGAAGCGAACGCTTGGGGTTTTCATGTGGAAGTGGTAACAGACCTGACAACGGCAAAAAGATCAATTTCGTCTCATTTACCTGATATTATCGTTTTAGACCTCGCCTTTTCCCACAGCCAGGAAAACGGGCTGACCCTACTGGCGGAACTAGCACAACAAGCTCCCAGCATTCCCGTATTAGTCCTGACAGCAAAGAATGAATTAAGAGATCGGGTAGAAGTAGCGCGTTTGGGCGGAAATATCTTTTTAGAAAAACCGATTAGCCCGGAAGCAATTGTCAAAGCGGCGACTCAGGAACTCAACCGCACCCAGAAACCAGAAGCCAAAATTCTAATTGTAGATGACGATCTCTACATACTGGCAGCCTTATATAATCTGCTGACACCTTGGGGCTTTCAGGTCGAAACCTTGGCAGACCCCCAGCAATTTTGGCAAACCTTAGCCACCATTGTACCTGACCTGCTGATTTTAGATATAGAGATGCCTGGTTTTAGTGGCATTGAACTCTGTCAGGTTGTTCGCAGCGATCCGCGCTGGAGTGATTTGCCTGTGCTGTTTCTCTCCGGTCATAAAGATGCTGATATTGTACATCAGGTGTTTGCTGTCGGTGCAGATGATTACGTCCAGAAACCGATTGTTGGGCCAGAACTGATGGCTCGTATCCTAAACCGCCTAGAACGAATCCGAACTCTACACCGATTTGCCGACATTGATGAACTAACAGGGACTGCGACTCGGCGCAAATCCATCTTAGAACTAGAGAAATTAATACATCTGGCAGAGTGCCAAAATCAGCCTTTATGTTTTATGATTCTGGACTTAGACCACTTTAAGCACATCAACGATCAACACGGCCACGAAACAGGAGATAGAGTTCTTGAGCTTTTTGGAAGATACTTAAAGCAGTTTTTTCGACCTAAAGATATCGTAGCTCGTTGGGGTGGCGAGGAATTTGTTTTAGGTCTATATGGTATAACCCAAGAGCAGGGGGCAAAGCGACTGACTAACTTTCTGGAAACCTGGTGTCAGCAGGAGTTTACTGGTGCGAATTACGAGACATTTCGGGTTACTTTTAGCGCGGGAGTTGTTGAGTATTCTCGGAATTGTACTAAATTGCAGGAACTTTATGTAGCAGCCGATGCCGCCCTATACCAAGCTAAGGCAATGGGACGAAATCGAGTATTGATATCGGGTCAGGTAGGTTTAGATTCAGTTTCACTGAACGGGACTCGGTGCTAGGGTTCCTTCCTTGGCAGGTTCCGGGGTGGGACTTGGTTCTAAGGTTGGTTCCGGGGTAGGTTCGGGTGCGCGAATCGGAGTAGGTTCGGGTGTAGGTTGTGGAGTAGGTTCGGGTGTAGGTTCGGGCGTGGGTTGGGGTGTGGGCTGTGGTGTGGGCTGTGGTGTGGGTTGGGGTGTGGGTTGTGGTGTGGGTTGTGGTGTGGGTTGGGGTGCTGGTGCAAAAGTTGGCTGAGGTATCGGTTCAGGTTCAGGTGCAAAAGTTGGTTGAGGTATCGGTTCAGGTTCAGCAGAGGGAATGGGTTCAGGTGCGGGTTCCGGGGGAATAATCGGGGAAAGGGTATTAATTAAAGTCAGTTCTAACTTATAGTTGCTTTCGGGTAGTCCAGGGATAGCCTTGAGAATCACCGTATAATCCCCGCTTAAAGGGAGAGTTCCCTTCCATAAAGATACCGATGCGGCTTGATCAATTAGTTGTTGATCTGGGCCAACCAACGTTAATAACACTCCATCTCCACTGACAGACGCATAAAACTGTTGTCCCGCTTCCGCAGGAACCACATAATTAATAGTTTGATTCGCCTTGAGATTACCCTTAAACACCTGTAACTCATCAACAGCCAAATTTAGGCGTTCTGTGGAGGATGTTGGCACCCCTGCTGGAGTCGTTGTCGGAAGCGGGGATGGTAAATTCGGAGGCGGTGTCAAGTTTGGTAATGGTATTCCGGGTAAGGGAATAGACGGACTCGCGCTGGGCGGATTCACCTGGGAAGACTTATCATCAGGGGAACGATCATTGGCTTTAAGCAATCCTTTTACTAAAGCCCAGGAACCCCAAGCCGCTAAACAAGCGACCAAAACACCCACCACGATTATCGTTGCGGGTTTTTCCCAGATAGGTTGAGATCCCAAAACATCAGGGTCAGGAAGTTGGGGATTGTTGGGAACCACAGGACTATGATTATTCTGGGCTCGCTGTTTTACCTGTGGAGTTACTAACGGCCGTCCTACCGCCAGGGTGGGAAGTTGAGAAAAATCGGGGTTAGAAGTTTGGGGAGTCGGTACAGGAGTCGGACGCGGTTGATTTTGCTGTGTCGGGGGAAAATTCAACGGCTGATTTAGGGTTTGTAGGGCTTGTTCAACTTCTGGGGCCGATTGATAGCGATCGCTCGGTTGCCGACTTAACATTTTATCAATAATTTGAGCAAAATTAGAACTAACCTGAGTATAGGGTCGCCAATTCCAAGATAAAGTCGTTTGATCTAATAAATATTGGGGTTCTTGCCCGGTTAATAAAACAATTGCCGTCACCGCTAAAGCATATAAATCACTACTGGGAAACGCCTGTCCGGTTTGAATTTGTTCAAAAGGTGCATAACCTAATTTTCCCACCCGAGTCGCCGGAGGTAAGGTTAAATCAGGGGTATTAATTCGGGTAGCTAATTCAATCACCACCCCAAAATCAATTAATATCGGGAGTTGATCTTGATAACGTAAAATAATATTATCAGGAGAAATATCTCGATGAATAATTCCTAAATTATGAATATGAGCTAAAATCGGCAACATTTGCCTTAAAAACAGCACAATTTCTGCCTCTGTAAAGGTTTTGGGAAAACCCGAAGTGGTATTTTTTCGCTCCATTAATAGGGCGTGATAAGTTTTGCCCTCCACATAATCTTGAACTAAAAATAACCGTTGGTTTTCTTCAAAAACCGCTCCAAATTGTGGGATTTGAGCATGACGAATTTGGTAGAGAATTTGCGCTTCCCTGCGGAATAGTTCTTGGGACTTTTGTAGGGCGTAGGTTCCGGTTTGGACAGGAATAAATTCCTTCAGGGCGCAGCGCTCGTTAAACCTTCCTTGATCTTCAGCTAAATAGGTACGACCAAAACCCCCCTGACCTAAAATGCTAATCAAGCGGTAACGGTTTTGCAGAATTGTTCCAACGGGAATAGCAGTTTGAGTCATGCGTAAATGGAGATGAGTATTGGGGAAAACCACTAATAAAAAATTAATTCCTTATATTATAAGGCTTAGGCACAATCCTCAAGGTTAACACTGATAACAGACTACCGATTATGGATTACCGATTACCGATAAATTCATGATAAAATTGTGACAAATGAACTGTGAATGAACTGTGAGGGTTAGCTGTGATCCGTTCTGCTATATTGCCCCTTCCTTATTCTGAGCCATTGGTTGCTGATCATGGTCGGTTACGACTATTTTCGGGGTCGGCAAATATTCCTCTTTCCCTAGAGGTAAGCCGTTATTTAGGAATTGACTTAGGGCCAATGGTTCGTAAGCGATTCGCTGATGGAGAAATTTACATCCAGATTCAAGAGTCCATTCGAGGCTGTGATGTTTATTTGATTCAACCCTGCTGTTATCCGGTCAATGACAACCTAATGGAGTTATTGATCATGATTGACGCCTGTAAACGGGCTTCTGCCCGTCAAATTACAGCCGTTATCCCTTATTACGGATATGCTAGAGCCGATCGCAAAACCGCAGGTCGTGAGTCAATCACCGCAAAATTAGTGGCCAACTTGATTACTGAAGCGGGTGCTAGTCGGATTCTGGCCATGGATTTACACTCAGCCCAGATTCAAGGGTATTTCGACATTCCGGTTGATCATGTCTATGGTTCTCCGGTAATTTTGGATTACCTGATCAGCAAACAGTTACCCGATCTCGTGGTTGTTTCCCCTGATGTCGGTGGAGTCGCCAGGGCTAGAGCTTTTGCTAAAAAACTCAATGACGCACCCCTAGCGATTATTGATAAACGCCGTCAAGCCCATAATGTCGCCGAAGTTCTGAATGTAATTGGTGATGTTAAGGGTAAAACCGCCGTTTTAGTCGATGACATGATTGACACGGCTGGAACGATTTGTGAAGGCGCTCGTTTACTCCGTCGAGAAGGAGCGCGTCAAGTCTACGCCTGCGCCACCCATGCGGTCTTCTCTCCCCCTGCCATCGAACGTCTATCGAGTGGGTTACTTGAGGAAGTCATTGTGACTAATACAATTCCGATCGTACCTGAGAAACAGTTTGAACAGTTAAAAGTTTTATCTGTTGCTAATTTGGTCGGTGAAACGATTTGGCGGATACATGAAGATAGCTCTGTGAGCAGTATGTTCCGTTAATTAAGTATCCGCATGATCAGTAATCAGTGATCAGTAATCAGTGATCAGTTATGCTCGGTGAAATCCATGATCAAATTCCCTAATCCTTTCCATCCTTTTTTGTTAACAGGTTGTTTCGGTATGGGGATTATTTTTTTATCCCTGTCCTCCGTTCAAGCTCAAGATCCAATTGATATTCCAGTACCCGTAATTCAGGGAACTCCCGCCCAAACCTATACCCCTGGGGCTTGGCAACCCGTAGCCAGAATTAATCCTAATCAACCGATAACTGTTACTATTACGAATTAAACCGGATATAATTTAGAAACGGGATTAACTACCGGAAAAACGAATACTCAAATTGCTCCAGGGGGCCAATTTACAATTAATAATGTTCCGGTTAATTCTGATATTGTCATTAATTCTATCGCTAGAGCCGCCGTTCTGGATTATAGAATTGATGTGCAAAATAATCAGGTTAATGTCACCGTAAAAACGGCGGCTGGTGTTGCCGGAGATAATGCAATTAATATTCAAAATACCGGGGCAATTTATATTTATTAATTGTTGGTTTTAGACCGGAATTTTTTTCGTAGTGAGGCGTTCACGCCTCTATGGAATTATTGAAATTTTTTAGGAGATAAAAATGCGAATTTTAATCATGGGTGGAACCCGATTTATCGGGGTTTATTTAACTAAAATATTAGTTGAACAAGGGCATGAAGTTGTTCTATTTAATCGTGGTAAAAAACCTGCACCCGTTGAAGGAATTAAACAAATTCATGGCGATCGCACCGATGCCAACCAAATTCAAGAAAAACTTGCTAACGAACAATTTGATGCCATTTTTGATAATAATGGACGAGAACTAAATGATACAAAACCCCTCGCAGATTTATTTAAAGATCGGGTACAACATTTTATTTATATGAGTTCGGCGGGAGTGTATTTAAAATCCGATCAAATGCCCCATATTGAAGGGGATGCAACTGACCCGAAAAGTCGTCATTTAGGTAAATACGAAACCGAGAGTTATTTGCAAGCCCAAAATTTACCCTGGACATCAATTCGCCCTACCTATATTTATGGGCCATTAAATTATAATCCCTTAGAATCGTGGTTTTTTGATCGGATTGTGGCGGGTCGTCCAATTCCGATTCCGGGGAATGGATTTCACCTTACCCAGTTAGGTCATGTCAAGGATTTAGCCACCGCAATGGCCGCGGTTTTAGGGAATCAAAACGCTATTGGTCAGGTATATAATATCTCAGGAGAACGTTATGTTACCTTCGATGGTTTAGCTAAGGCCTGTGCTATGGCTGCGGGGAAATCATTGGATACAATTCAACTGATTCATTACGATCCTAAACAGTTTGATTTTGGCAAACGTAAAGCATTTCCGATGCGAGTTCAACACTTTTTTGCTGATGTGCATAAAGCTATCCAAGATTTAAACTGGAAACCCGAATTTGATTTAATTTCCGGTTTAAAAGATGCCTTTGAAAATGATTATTTAGCCCGAGGTTTAGATCAAACAGAAGTTGATTTTTCAACGGATGATGAAATTATCGCTAATCGTTAAAACAAGACAGGGTAAAAGAAGCTATCGAGGGAACTCTTTGTACCGTCGCGGTAATGCTTTAGGGAACTTAAAGCATTACCAAGAGGCTATTTCTTCATATCAAAAAGCCTTACAATATCGTCCAGATTATCCAGCAGCAAAGGAAGCGAAAGAAAAGGTAGAAAAAGAAATTCAAGCATTGAATAGTCAAATAAATCCTACGAGTCAGACGGATGATGCTTCTTCTCAATAGGATTTTAGAGTTTAATTAATCCGATTGCCAATTGACTCGCTCGGCGTGACCCCAGAATGCCTCTAATTTATAGAAATCCCGTCCTTCAGGTAACAAAATATGGACAATCACATCACCATAATCCATTAAAACCCAGTTGCCCTCGCCTTGGCCTTCGACTCTCAGGGGAAGTCGTTCTAATTCTATTTCTACTTGGTCTGAAATCGCTTGAGAAATTCCCCGGAGTTGAGCTTGGGAAAAACCGGTTACAATTACAAAATAATCCGCTAAATAAGAGACTTCTGACACACACAGAACCAGAATATTATCTGCTTTCCGGTCATCTGCGGCTCGGGCTGCGACTAGGGCAGTTTCCCGACTGGTATGCTCATCAACATTAGCGCCAGATATCATTTGCTTAGAAGCATATTGGGTTTGGGTATGATCAACCATTCAGTTTTTTTTCCTCATAAATCAAGGGTAACAATCAAATCAAGATATAGCAATCCTAAATAGGTTCTAATATTGGCTCCTTGCTGTGCCTGGGTTTCAGGCCCATTTATTCCTATAACTCAAATAGGATTGCTATATAGTGATTATTGTAATCATTATTTTCGATTTTGGAAGATTCAGTTTTAGGAAAAAACCCAATAGGAGTCGGTTGACACTCTCAGGTCTAAAGACACGCTCGTTTTCAATCTCTCAAATATCTTTATACGGTGACTAATTGGGCAGTAGTTTACTATGGGCAAAGGGTTTTAAATCTTAATTTAAAAAAAATATTTGAGTTAATGGAATATTCAGATCTTGTTATCCGTTTTAATCCAAGTATGAAATTACTATTCGATCATAATCTCTAGTTATTCAATGCGTTACAATAGAATAGAAGGTTAGTTAGAAGATGTTCGTTTAAATGGGAAAACAATATTTAGAACTAAAACCGTTAACAGAAAATCAACTTTCTGCTGTGGTGGAACTCGATCAACGGTGTTTAGGGGGACTTTGGACAAAAGACGGTTATCAACGGGAAATAGATAGTCCGAATAGTGATTTAATTATCTGGAAACCGGAACAAGAAATAGGGAATAGTGAACATAAAAAAGAAGAGTTTCAATTACCTAAAATAGAATTAAATCATGGAGGAAATTCAGGGAATGAATTAATCGGAATTGGTTGTTTGTGGGCAATATTAGAGGAAGCTCATATTACTATTTTAGCGATTGATCCAGAATATCAAGGCAAAGGTTTAGGTCAGGCGTTATTATTTCAATTATTAGTATCGGCTTGGAAACGTAAACTAGAACGAGCCACCCTAGAGGTGAAAGTTTCTAATCAACCTGCGATTAATTTATATAAGAAATTTGGCTTTAAAGAAGCAGGACGTCGTAAAGGATATTATCAAGATACCGGAGAAGATGCCCTAATTTTGTGGCGAGGGGATCTCCATCATCCTCATTTTCCCAAAATTCTGTATCACTGGTATCAAGAAATTTGTTTAAAGTTAACCACGGAGCTTACAAACCCGATCTAAGCTACTACGGTTCTGAAATCAATGTGCTAGAATCCATCAATAAATCAATTAAAATCGAAAGTAATCCTTAGCCTCAACACAGTTGAGGCTATTAGAGAGACAACCTCTATACAGAATCAAAATTAAATTTAGGGTAGGCTGTACCTATTGAAATCTTGATCCCTGTGGGTAGTTTACAGAACTCTCTAGGGCAAGTTGTAGGTCAACGCCAATGGGGAAAACAATTCCGATTGGAAGCAAAACCTGACAACGCCGACCTAGAAACGGATTCAGCGAGAAATTAAAGTCCAAAAATGAACCCTTTCGTTTTTGAGTCAACTTTTTAATTTTTCCGAAGTTAGAAGTCTCACGCTAAAATTAGCGTAACGGGTAAGCAACAGGTGATGGGAATTAGCCATGTTTGAACGCTTCACAGAAAAAGCCATTAAAGTCATCATGTTAGCCCAGGAGGAAGCACGTCGCCTGGGGCATAACTTCGTGGGAACTGAACAGATCCTCCTGGGTCTGATCGGCGAAGGGACAGGCGTTGCAGCCAAAGTCCTGAAATCAATGGGAGTCAATCTCAAAGATGCCAGGATCGAGGTGGAAAAAATCATTGGTCGAGGTTCGGGGTTTGTCGCCGTCGAAATTCCTTTTACCCCTCGCGCCAAAAGAGTCCTAGAACTGTCCTTGGAAGAAGCCCGGCAACTGGGACATAACTATATTGGCACGGAACACCTACTTCTCGGTCTGATCCGGGAAGGGGAAGGCGTCGCCGCCAGAGTCTTAGAAAATCTTGGGGTTGACCTCTCGAAAGTTCGGACTCAAGTAATTCGGATGTTGGGTGAAACGGCTGAAGTTGCCGCCGGAGGTAGTAGCAGTCGCACCAAGACCCCAACTTTAGATGAGTTTGGATCAAATTTAACCCAAATGGCCGCCGAAGGTAAACTCGATCCGGTGGTCGGTCGTCAAAAAGAAATCGAACGGGTGATCCAAATTCTCGGTCGGCGTACCAAAAATAACCCAGTGTTAATTGGGGAACCGGGTGTTGGTAAAACTGCGATCGCCGAAGGCTTGGCCCAACGCATTGCCACGAACGATATTCCCGATATTTTAGAGGATAAACGGGTTGTCACCTTAGATATTGGGTTACTGGTCGCCGGAACCAAATATCGAGGGGAATTTGAAGAACGGTTGAAAAAAATCATGGATGAAATCCGCACTGCGGGTAACGTCATCCTGGTTATAGATGAAGTCCACACCCTGATCGGGGCGGGGGCGGCCGAAGGTGCGATCGATGCGGCTAATATCCTCAAACCCGCCTTAGCCCGGGGCGAGTTGCAGTGCATCGGGGCGACGACCTTAGATGAATACCGCAAACACATTGAACGGGATGCGGCCCTCGAACGTCGGTTCCAACCCGTGATGGTGGGTGAACCTTCGGTTTCCGAAACCATTGAAATTCTGTTTGGGTTGCGCGAACGTTATGAGCAACACCATAAACTGAAAATTTCCAATGAGGCCCTCGAAGCGGCGGCTAAACTGTCGGATCGTTATATTAGCGATCGCTATTTACCCGATAAAGCTATTGACTTAATGGATGAAGCGGGTTCCCGGGTGCGTTTAATCAATTCCCAACTGCCTCCGGCGGCCAAAGAATTGGACAAAGAACTGCGCCAAGTTCTTAAAGAAAAAGACGAGGCGGTGCGTTCCCAAGACTTTGACCGGGCGGGAGAATTGCGCGATCGGGAAATGGAAATTAAGGCTCAAATTCGGACTATTAGTCAAACCAAGAAAGCCGAAACTACCCGCAGCGAAGACGATAGCCCCGTTGTCACCGAAGAAGACATCGCCCAAATTGTGGCTAGTTGGACAGGAGTTCCGGTGAACAAACTCACCGAGTCTGAGTCCGAGAAACTGCTGAATATGGAAGGAACCCTGCACCAACGTTTAATTGGTCAGGATGAAGCCGTTAAAGCCGTTTCTCGTGCCATTCGTCGCGCCCGGGTCGGTCTGAAGAACCCCAACCGACCGATCGCTAGTTTTATCTTCTCTGGGCCGACTGGGGTGGGTAAAACCGAATTAACCAAAGCCTTAGCAGCCTATTTCTTCGGGTCAGAAGACGCGATGGTGCGCTTAGATATGTCCGAATACATGGAACGTCACACCGTTTCCAAGTTAATTGGGTCGCCTCCAGGCTATGTGGGATACAACGAAGGCGGACAACTCACCGAAGCGGTGCGTCGGCGTCCCTATACGGTGGTGCTATTTGATGAAATCGAAAAAGCCCACCCCGACGTCTTCAATATGTTGCTGCAAATCTTAGAAGATGGTCGTTTGACCGATGCTAAAGGTCGGACGGTGGACTTCAAGAATACCTTGATCATTATGACGTCTAATATTGGATCGAAGGTGATCGAAAAAGGTGGCGGTGGTTTAGGGTTTGAGTTCTCGGAAAACCAAAACGATGCCCAATATAACCGTATTCGCAACTTGGTTAATGAAGAACTCAAACAATATTTCCGTCCTGAGTTCCTCAACCGTTTGGATGAAATTATTGTCTTCCGTCAGTTGAATAAGGAAGAAGTCAAGGAAATTGCCGTGATCCTGTTAAAAGAAGTCTTCGGACGCTTGCTCGAAAAAGGCATTACCTTGGAAGTGACGGACAAGTTCAAAGAGCGGTTAGTGGAGGAAGGCTACAACCCCAGTTACGGGGCGCGTCCTCTGCGTCGAGCCATTATGCGGTTACTCGAAGATAGTTTAGCAGAAGAAATTCTGTCTGGACGGATCAAAGAAGGGGATACTGCTGTTGTCGATATCGATGAAAACGCTCAAGTGGTGGTGTCCCAAAGTCGCACCAGTCGGGAATTGTTACCCCAAGGCGCTGAGTCTTAATTGATTTTAATTATATCTTTTCTTAAACCCCTCGCCCAACAATCGAGGGGCTTTTTTTGTTGTTGGGCTTTAGCCCAATCTTCGATGTTAGGACGTTCTTAATTGCTTCCTCCTTCTTCTGCTACAAAATTGTTAAATAAGTTTCTGTTGGACTGATGGGTAACGCCTTTAAGGTTTGATTTTGTAAGTCGATTTCTAACCCCAAAGCTTCTAAAGGTATGACTCCTAAAAGAGCATCTTTACCTCCTGGTAATTCTAAGCACTCGAAGGTTCCTTCCCGCTCAAACATTGATATTTTGGCATCTTGGAAAATTCTGGCTTTACCAATACCCATAGCGGTGGCTACGTCCACTTCTTTTAGGAGTTTTAGTCCCAATTTGGCGATCGCATCTTGTGGTAAACATAGGGTAGTTGCACCCGTGTCTACTAATACATTTTTGAGGGTGATTGAGCGAATTTGCTCTAGTAAAATTGTCCCATCTTCTGCTCGAATTTGGTCGGCGCGGTTAGTAATTGTTAGAGTGGCGAAAACTTTTCCCATTTCAATGTTGCTTTGGATTTGCATATTTGTCTCCTACTTAAGAGTTGGAGTTGTTGCGTCTTTTAATTGTAACTTCTTTTGAAGGCGATCGCGTGGGATCAAGAAACTGGGTTTCTTGATCCGTCAGGCTGTTTCTGAAGGATTACCTGATTCGTTACATAACTACTTTACAATCTTCGGTTTTTACCCAGTTCAAAATCAATCCTCGTGTGGATAAGTACAGCACAACACCATTCAACAGATGCCAGAGAAAATGAGTTCCCAAGGGAAACTCAGGACAGATTGTTTTGTCCAGGGTACGGAAAAACAAAGCCACAAATAAAACCCCTGTTGCTGCTAATAAAATTAACGGTTCTTGCTTTTGTTGTTGATAGTGATAAATTCCTAAGCTGCCTAAAATTAGCAATGCTGGAGCATAGGATAAGGAACCATTGAGAAGATGAAAAAATTGTTGACTCCATTGGCTGGCTAATACAAATCCAGCAATTAAAATCCCTGTAAATAAGGGTTTAATTCTCAAAATTTCGACGAGTGTATAGCCAGAGAAAGCACAGTTGAAACAAAAGAATAGGTATAACATCAAGCCTATTTGACCATTGAGTGGCAAAGGTATGAAATAGGGTACTTCCGGTTCCAATAGCAAGCATTAATCCTATGAGCAGCCAAATTTCAGTTGCAATCTTTTGTTGATGACGGGCTAAATTTAAGATAGCCAAAGCTGCAATAAAAAAAGCAACATTTGACAAAGCATTGAGAGGTTCACCTGTTAAACCTGGAGCCAAACGTTCACAGTACAAATCAATATAATCCATAACTAACTTCCTCAATAGCTTATCTTGATGAATCAAAAAAGAGAGTAAGAGCAAGTCCTATTCATTCATCAAAGCTTGTTTACAAATATCAATTCCCTGAGTTAAACATTGCTCTCGCCACTTTGGAGATTCAGGTGCAAACATTTCTAGCAATTGGTGTTTTGTCCATTCATAATTCTGGTGCGGTTTACCCCAGAAATAAGCCCGATTTTCAGCCCGCAATGCCTTTAGGACTTGAATGAGTGAGTATGTGCCAAACTCTGCTGTCAGACATTCATAGTTGCTATCAGGTAAAAGGCTTTGACACCACGCTCCCAAACCCCCACGAATTTCGTATGATACACTCTCTGAACTCAGATATTGTATTGCGTCCGCTCCAAATCGTTTAACTAATTGGTCAGACGATTTTGATGCTCTAGGAAAGAGTTTATAAGTCCCCCAAGCTCCTAACCCAGTGTGAAAGTCAATGTGCATTACCTCTGGAGCATTATTAATCCATAGAGGTAGATTAGTTGCTAAAATCTCTTGAGTTTTGGATGGAGCATGACCTCCCCAAAAAAGACCCTTGGGAAAATCATATTGTCCTACCGGGAGAGTATTTTTTAAACTGGTCATTCCATATCTGAAAATAAGCCAGATAGCCTTAATTAAATAGGGTTCAAATAGTGATGGAGGAGAGGTTGGGTTGAGAAAAGAATTAAATTTAGAATAGTCTTGAGGACTGCCCTCAAAAACTTTTCCAGACAACAAAAAATTACGGTTTAAATCTATATTATTTTCATTCCAACGTCTTCGCCATGCAAAACCATAGGGGTTTAGAGCATGAATTAGGACAAGTTTAGTATCTGCTGGTAACAATGGAATCGATTTAAGTTTCTCTAACAAAATTAGTTGTATTGCAGAACCTAGAAAGCCTTCTACGCCATGCAAACCACTAGAGATAACTACAACTCGTTTGAATTTCTCAGCACTACTAATTGCAACATCAATGGTTAATTCTTCACCCTTTGGACTGACCTGATTAATAGGATAAGCAGTATGAGAATAACCTAAAGATGAAGATGCTGCTCTAAATCGTTCTCGTGCAGTTATGTAGTTAGGTGAAAAGGCATTTGAATCGGTCATAAATTTTCCTCATTGCCCACTAATTTACCAAATAAGCTCAATTTATTAACCCAAGTAAGGTAGATCCAAATATTTTTTTATAAAGGATAAACTGCTTGAGGATTCAATTGTCTACGACACATTTCTCGACGTTCCAAATTATTGGCATAGCATTGGTTAATGGTTATTTTTTTCTGACCCATAGCAACAATACTTTCAATTAAAATAACTTCCGATGGATTCTTGACAACTCGACCAAATATCCCGGTTTCTCCCGGTTTTAGTTCCGTGGGATTAACCGTTGCTTCCCCGGCTTCTATTTCAACTAATTGATCATTTTGTTGTTGATATTCTTGATAAACAACTTTTAGTGATCGTATCGGTGTTGAACTATTATTTTTAACTTTTCCCTCAATCGAATAACGAATTACTGGTTTCTCTCCAAATCTCACTAATTTAACATCACTGACGGTCAATTCCGAGTTTTGAGATAGGATTACAGATGGAGGATATTGGAATGAATCTGATGGAGAAATAGGAGGATTTGAAATCGTTTTTAAGGCAGGTGTAAGCCCTGCAATCATCACAAATACTAAAACCAAAGGCAAATCAAGTGGCATAATTAAATCTCCTGAATCAGAGTATTATTCTAATTAATAGGGTAAAGGTCGAATCTTCCCAAGAATTCACCGAGGGAAGTCAAGATGAACAAATTTTTAGCCTGAAATATTACAATCTTGGCACAGATTAACATATACAGGGTTTAAAATAGGGGAAGTCCAGTGCTAGTCTTTAATCAGGGTGGTTACACTGATGCCCGAGGAAATACATACATGGGTGTTAATCGTATTATTTTGCTTGGCGCACTTTTTGCTGGCCCACAGCATATTGCAAAGGGAGAAATAAAGATAATAGATGTCCCACTCCAGCAGATTCCAATCAGCTTGTCAAAGATACCGAACAACCTTGGTTTTGTTGTTAAATCGCAAAAAATATTAGATTTCAAACCTATTTTGATAGCTAATAGCTAATAATTCATGTACTGCAAGGTTATAATACCAATCTCATTTATCTTTCTTTAGCTTACTTTTGTAACAACTAATGTTTTTTAAATATCATTAATAGAGCAAAATCATTGTATTTGCCTGGATCGCATCGCACCCTAATCCGCTATGTTATGAATACCCAAGTCAAGATTGTTGATAAAGATAGCTCTATAAGTACCCGCACAAAATTGTTTACCTAGTCGCTTTCGCTGTAACCCTTGCTAAATAAATCTTTTTGGATTTGAGAATGAGTAATTAATTTTGACTAGGTACTTAATTTTGTTAAAATAATTCTGTCATCTTTTAATTTTAGGAAAAAATACATAGTGACCAATATTGACTACGAGCGTATTTATAAACTAACGTTTCACAAGCAATGGTCTGAATTGCTAGAACTTGTTTATCAGTATTCTAAAGCTGCATCCTCAGATGAATTAGTAATGAGAGCAGTCAAGACATTTGAAGATGAATTTTTTGAGGAGTTAGACAAAGGTATTGAAAACGATAATATTCAATCCGTTTTAGAAAATATTCTTTTACTTGACAAAGGTAGAATTTATAAATTATCTGAGGATAGATCTTGCAGAATTGTTGTTGAATTAGTGAAAATATACAGCAAACAAGGATTTGGGGAAAAAGCATATGAATATGCTAAACTTTGCCCTAAACATGAGATATGTGCTGAAATTATAAACATTCATCAAGAGTCATTGCCAAAAATTTTAGAGCATTCCCAAAGCAACCAAATCAGGGTTACACAGAATAGAGATATAGCCAGTGTTAACTGCACGACAAGTCTTTTCAAGTCAAATCAAGAGATTGAGTTTTTTATGGGGGTTAGAGAGGTATTTCAGATGTTCGTTGTTTATCCGAACGTTGCACTAAGTTGCGTTATTGACTTTGAAAAAATTAAGAACGGTTTATCTCAAGAGGAGAGAAGTTTTTTCTTTAGAGGAATTATTGATTGTGTAGTATTCGATCAGCATAATAACTATAAACCGACTAAATTCTTCGAGTTAGATAGCTCTTATCATGATTCATTTGAACAACAAAAAAGGGACAATTATAAAGACAAGATTTTTGGTTTAGCAGGACAAAAACTTTATAGAATTAGAAAAATATCAGATAATCAAGGAAGGAGCGAATTTATGAAATTGATAAAAGAGATAGTATAATAGGGAACTTAAATCCGCTATCTTAAAAATACCCACTCCTAATTGTTGATGAAGATGACTATATCGATCGCAAAATGGAAACTAGACGACTATCACCGCATTGTCGAAATGGGTCTACTCGACGAGCGCCCCGTTGAACTACTACATGGAGAAATTGTTCAAATGTCCCCAGAAGGAGAACCCCACGCCTACTATAGTCGAACTGCTGGCGAGTACCTCATGCGGATACTTGGCGATCGCGCTTTAGTCAGCCCAGCTAAACCCATTACCCTTGCCAATGACTCCGAACCCGAACCTGATATCGCTATTGTGGAACGTTTGGGGCGGGAATATCTCAGTCATCATCCCTATCCTGAGAATATTTTCTGGGTGATAGAATACTCCAACTCCAGCTTAGAAAAAGACTCTACTGTTAAATATCAGATCTACGCGGAAGCGGGAATCTCCGAATATTGGTTAGTTAACTTACAGCGCCGGGAACTAATTATTTATCGTGACCCCAGGGATAGCGAATATGGCTCCAAAATCACCTTAACCGAAGGTGAAGTTACACCCCTAGCATTTCCAGATATCCAGATTCCCATTGAAGCCATGATTTCAGCAGATTGATCCGCGTATATCCGGTTATTCTGCCTGCCGATTCCTGATTAAAATATTAAAGATGAGCAAAGATTTGTCAATCATTTGCCAATCGGATGTAATCTAAAATTTGCATCTGTAAATCCAGAATTCGCCAAACATGGTAGAACACAAACGCATTGGTATTTTAACCAGTGGGGGGGACTGTGCAGGTTTAAACGCAGCAATTCGGGCTGTGGTTTATCGGGCGGCAGGAATCTTGGGGTGGGAAGTCTTCGGTATTCGAGAAGCCACCCAAGGGTTAATGACTCGTCCTGTTAACAGTGTTCCTCTGACTATTGATAAAGTTGATAATATTCTCACCGCCGGGGGGACAATTTTGGGAACCACCAATAAGGGTGATCCCTTTGCCTTTCCGATGCCGGATGGAAGTTTGTTGGATCGCTCCGAGGAGATTATCGAAGGCTATAATCTCTTAGGACTGAATGCTTTAATTGGTATCGGTGGAGATGGCAGTTTAGCGATTTTGCGACGCATTGCCCAACAGGGAAATATCAACTTAATTGGGATTCCTAAAACCATTGATAATGACGTGGGTAGCACGGATTTATCTATTGGGTTTAGTACCGCCGTTGATATCGTCACTGAAGCATTAGATCGCCTGCATTTTACCGCCGCTAGTCACAGTCGCGTGATGATTTTAGAAGTCATGGGCCGAGATGCGGGACATATTGCCCTCCATGCGGGAATTGCTGGCGGTGCGGATATTATTCTGATTCCTGAAATTCCTTATAGTTTGGATAGCATTTGTCAGCATATTGCAGAACGACAAAAACAAGGGAAAAACTATTGTTTAGTTGTTGTTGCAGAGGCGGTTAAAACGGAAACGGGAGAACCTGTGACGATGATTAATCGTATGGGACAAGCTCGTTTAGGGGGCATTGGACAATATCTGGCCGATGAAATTTGCGATCGCAGTGGTGCAGAAACGCGGGTTACTGTTCTCGGTCATATTCAACGGGGGGGAACTCCTTCACCCATTGATCGAATTATCGCTTCTGCTTTTGGAGTGGCGGCGGTGGATTTGATTCTTGAGGAGAATTATGATCGGGTTGTCGTTTGGCGAGATCGGAATGTATCGAGTATTCCGATTTTGGATGCGATCGCTCAATATCGGGCTGTTAATGCTGATGATATTTTAGTAGAAACGGCCCAAAGTATGGGGATTTGTTTAGGGAATTAATTCTGTTGTAAAGACGTGCTCTAGCGCGTCTTTATCTTCTTAAGTTAAGACCCAATAATCAGGCTGTTTTATTTGTTTACAGATAATAATCTCTCCCCTAGCAGAAAAGGGGAGTTAGGTATGCTTAAGAGTTTAAACGTTTGCGTTTGGTTTGATAGCTGCGGACTGTGGTGACAATTAAAGTAATAATTGTAATTGGAATTACAAAACCGATCATCACCAAATTAAACATGGGAAGTTGAGAATGTTTTGAAGAATCGAGAATTAAATAGGTAGCGTAGGCAAAATAATAGGCTAAGAAAAGTATACCTTCCCAACGGTCAATAGATTTGCCCGTATAAAAAATCGGGAAACAGGAAATTGCCACTGCAATCATAACTGGAATATCAAAATTTAAAGCCGCAGTAGAAACATTGATTCCGGCTGGGGAAATAGCAGAGGAGAGTCCTAAAACTGCCAGGATATTAAAAATATTGCTACCGATGACATTACCCACAGCAATATCCCGTTCTCCTTTAATCGTAGCCACAACAGAACTGGCTAATTCTGGCAGGGAAGTTCCTGCGGCTACAATAGTTAATCCGATGACTAATTCACTGACTCCAATGGCTCTAGCGATGGAAATTGAACTTTCAACTAGCCAATTAGATCCTTGAACAAGCAAGACTAATCCGACAATAATTAAGCCAATATTAATGATCCAGTTTTTTGGAGTATTTTCAATCTTACTCCGGGATTCATTTTCGTTTGATTCATCATTTTTTTGTTTCTTGGCTTCATAAATTAAAAACAGAGTATAAACAATTGCCCCAATAAATAAAATCGTTCCATCAACCCGACTAATTGTACCATCACTGCCAAACATTAAGGTCAAAACAGACACCCCAATCATAATCGGAACATCTAACCGAATTAACTGATTAGCTACCATTAAAGGAGCAATTAAAGCCGAAATTCCTAATATGATTAACACATTAAAAATATTACTCCCGACAACATTTCCCAAGGCGATATCCGCTTGACCTGCTAAACTCGATTGAATACTAACTGACATTTCTGGAGAACTGGTTCCGTAAGCAACAATTGTTAGGCCCACAAGTAAGGAAGGAATTCCCAAAATTGAAGCAATGGTTGAAGCTCCACGGACTAATAGTTCCGCACCCAAAACCAGTAAGACTAAACCCGCTATCAGTAACAAAATCACGCTCAAGCTCATACAATAAAAATCCTTAACCGTTAAAGTTTGGTCTTTTTGTTTACAATGAAATATCACAACTCCTTTTGTTAATTTATCATGGTTTTAATCGACTTTGTTATTGGGGTTGTGGTAAGGTGGAGGGAATTAGGATTGCGATCCGTATAGACCTAATTTGTGTAAACCATAAATTTTGAGGAATAAAACATGACTTATTCGGAAGATTTAACAACTTTAGTTGTTGTTGCTTACCCTGAGCAAGAAAAAGCCAAAGAAGTTCTAAAAGAACTCAAGGAATTGCAAATACAAGGGATTATTTCTATTGTCAATGCTGCGGTTATGGTTAAAAATGAAAAAGGGAAAGTTGCCATTAGTGAAACCGGAGATACCGATGCTAAAGGTGGAGCAATTATTGGCGGAATTACGGCGGGATTAATTGCCCTATTCAACCCGATTGGAGCGTTAGGAATAATTGCTTTAACCGCAGGTGGGGCGGGAGTTGGAGCCTTAATTACTCATTTTATTGATTTGGGATTTCCTCAAGAAGATCTGAAAGAACTTTCTGAATCTTTAACCCCTGGAAGTTCAGCTATTATTGCCTTAGTTGAGCATACTTGGGTAGATAAGTTAACGGAAACTTTAGATGAGTATGCCGGAAAATTGTATAAACGTTCGATTAAATCTGATATTGCTTCTCAACTGGAAACAACAGCAAAAACTCTCAATGTTGATGCCGAATCTACACCACCAGAAGCCTAATTAATCTAAGTAAAAATAGGTGGAAACTTCCACCTATTTAATTTTTTGATTTAGAGCATTTTGGGCAATTTTAGTGATATAAATTGTAACGATTACCGTTACGATTAACCCCATTCCATAGAATAACCATTCTACCGAGGTACGCGATCGCTCCCCCATTCCTAACTGGGCTAAACTTCCGATTAAAGATCCCACATAAACATATAAAATTGTACCGGGTAACATCCCAATCCAAGAAGCTAAAAAATAATCTTTTAAAGAAACATTCGTTAGTCCAAAAGCATAATTAAGTAAATTAAATGGAAATATTGGAGAAAGACGAGTTAAACCCACAATTTTCCATCCCTCTTGACCCACCGCTTGATCAATAGCTTTAAATTGCTCGTGATTTTCTAGTTTCTTAGCAACCCAATCCCTGGCAAAATATCGTCCAATTAAAAAAGCAAAGGTAGCTCCAATTACTGAACCAATAGAAACATAAATTGAACCCCAAAATACCCCAAAAACAACTCCCGCACCCAAGGTTAATAGAGAACCAGGGACAAATAATATTGTAGCTAAATTGTAGATAATAATAAATGCTGCTGGCCCCCAAAAGCCCAAATTTGCCACCCAATCTAAGAGATTTTTTAATAAGTCTTGAACGCCCATTTTATTCTCCCAAGTATTTAAAATTATAGCCCTGAGCAGGTTAGTTTTGACAACTTCTTTATCTTCTTTGTGTCTTTGTGTCTTTGTGGTTAAATTAGGCTTAACTATGTTAAAATTAGAACACTAACTGCTATAATTTCAAACTAAAGATCCCCCACAACTAGAACCACATCCGGCGGTACATCCATAACAATAGGAAGCTGTTTTTACCGTTTCAATTAAATCTAAATTATTAGCATCTAATAAATCACTGACCGTTAAGATTTTTCCTGAAGCATTGCGGGCGGGAATATTTTCCATTTGGTTAAAATCACAATCATAAATATAACCTTGATAATCAATAGATAATTGATGACGACACATTAAATTAGACACTGTTTCGGGATTATAATTAGATTCTAAAAATTCTAAATAGGAAGATTCTAATTTTTTCTGCTGTAAATAAGACTTTGTGCGCCCGATGGGTAAATTTGTAATCGTTAATAGTTGATTAAAATTGATATCAAACTGTTGTTTTAAATAATCTTTATACGCCTTTTCAAGTTGAGATTGTTCCGGCGGTAAGGTGAACTTTTCGGAGGTTGGTAGGGCGGGATTATAAACTAAGTCTAAGATTAATTCCGGTGTTTTACCATAGCCCAAACGGTTTAACCATTGAATAGCTTGAATTGAATCCTGATATACTCCTTTCCCTCGCATTTTATCTACATTATTTTCTAAATAACAAGGCAAAGATGCAACAATTCTTAATTGATTATCTGCACAATATTCGGGGATATCTTCATAACCTGGGACAAAATAAAGGGTTAAATTAGACCTAACAATTACTTGTTTTTTGCTTTTTCTTGCTGCTTCTACTAAAGGTTTAAATCCATAATTCATTTCTGGTGCCCCTCCGGTTAAATCTACCGTTTGAATTTGGGGAAACCGATTAATTAATTCAATTAATTGTAAACTAATCTCAGGGTTCAGTTCTTCGGTACGTTTTGGCCCAGCTTCGACATGACAATGGTTACAAGCTAGATTACAGCGTTTTCCTAAATTAATTTGTAATATTGTAATCGGTTGTTTTGTGAGGGGAAAACCGAGTTTTTGTGAAAACGAGGTCAGCGTTGTTTGAATCATGAGTTAAATTTGGATTAACTGTAATATTTAGCTTGTGCTAATTTTAGCATAAAAATAGCGATATAATTTTATTAAAGATTAAATTTATTATTTCAATGTTATCTTTCCTGTCTCGTATCCCGTCTTTACACCCGGAATCAAAATCCTTGACTGTTTGGGAAGCCTTACTGGTTTTTGTCACCCTATATAATTGTTTTGTTATTCCCTTTCGTATGGCGTTTCATGCCATAATTTTTGATTTTTGGTTTCTAATAGATTGTCTAGCAGATTTTATTTTAATTGCAGATATTTTTTTGAGATTTCATGTTGGCTATATTGATGAGGGAGAAGTCATTAAAGATAAACAAAAAATCAGCTATTATTATCGAAATACGGATTTTAAATCTAATATATTAGCGAGTTTACCGATAGATATTTTGATATATTTATTTTTACCAAATACCTCTCTAATTTTAATAAGTTTAGCTAGAATACCTAGATTTTTAAGGTTTCCTCAATGTTTCTTGATATTTAGAAAATGGGATAATAATGTTTATTTTAATTCTGCCGTTATTCGGATGATTGAATTATTAATTATTGTATTTCTAATTGACCATTGGATAGCCTGTTTGTGGTTTTTTATTGGGAATATAACTGGACAATCAGGAAAATCTTGGCTACAAATTAATGATCTGTATTTAGAAAATACAACAACACAATATTTACATTCCTTATATTGGTCAATCACAACTTTAACAACCGTAGGTTATGGTGATATTACGCCTAAAAATAATATCGAACTTATCTTTACATTTACAGTGATGTTTTTGGGTGTATCACTGTATGCTTTCATCATTGGGAATGTAGCAGCAATAATTTCTAATTTAGATGCAAGTAAAAACCGATTTCGAGATAAATTAGGTCAAGTTCAATCCTATATGTGGGAAAGAAAAATCCCCCGCTCTTTACAAAAAAATGTCTTAGACTATTACCAATATATGTGGGAATATAATCGAGATATATCCCTAGATTTTGAATTATTAGATGAACTTCCTCACTCTATTAAAACACAAATCTATTGCTATCTCTATCAAGAACTATTAGAAAAAGTTCCTATTTTCCAGGACGCTGAACCCTGTTTTATTGAAGATTTAGTAATTAAATTAAAACCGAGAATTTTACCCCCTAATGACTATGTAATTCGAGAAGAACAAATTGGCCATGAAATGTACTTTGTCAAACGAGGACAATTACAAGCCTTTTCTGAAAAAACCGGAAAAGTTTATACCGTCATGGTGGCGGGTTCATTTTTTGGTGAAATTGCCTTACTTTATGATAGTCGTCGCACGGCTTCAGTGAAAACCTTAACTTATTGTGAGTTATTTGTTTTATATAAAGAAGACTTTAATAAAGTTTTAGAAAATTATCCACAATTTTCAGAAAAAGTTAAAGAAATTGCCGAAAAACGATATCAAGTTAGAGATTAATTATCCTAAATTAATCCAGTGATTAGCCCGAAATTAGAGAAAAAATGCTAATCACTGATGATTTATCTATTAATCGGCTGTTCCAATTGTGCCGGACGACCAGTAATATTAAATCTCTGCATCAAATACAAAACCCCCGCCGCCATAAACACCCCAAAAACCAACCCAATCACCGTTAAAATAATAAACGAACGTTGAATAATTTCTAAGGTTCTAGGGTCATGTTTTTTGGCTTCAACATCTTCAATTTCTTCAGAAACTTCACTCGGTTCGGGTTGGGGAAAGTGCAATTTATTCGCGTTGCCATTTTGATGAAACGGGTCAGGATTATTTGAGGGAAAATTCATAATAAAATCCAAAATGATTTAAACCGTTAACTCATTCTATTATAGAGATACTCGGACTTACTTTGTTCCCTTTTAACCATGATTGTTCTTTCCCCAGAATTGAAACAACGTTTATCCACACCCCTAAAAATTGGTACTGTAGAAGTCAACAGTCGTGTCCTCCAATCCCCCCTATCCGGTGTCACAGATTTGGTCTTTCGGCGCTTAGTGCGTCGCTACGCCCCCGACTCCATGATGTACACCGAAATGGTTCACGCCAGCGAAGTCTGTCATGTTCGGGGACTTCCAAAAATCATGGAAGTTGACCCCAAGGAACGCCCAATTAGTATTCAATTATTCGATTGTCGCCCCGATTTTTTAGCCGAAGCCGCCCAAAAAGCCGTTCAAGAAGGAGCCGATACTATTGATATTAATATGGGTTGTCCTGTTAATAAAATTACGAAAAATGGGGGCGGTTCTTCGTTATTGCGACAACCGGAAATGGCAGAAACTATTATTCGGTCAGTGGTGGCGGCCGTGGATGTGCCCGTCACCGTAAAAACCCGGATTGGTTGGAGTGATGAAGAAATCACAATTTTAGATTTTGCCCGTAGAATGCAGGATGCGGGGGCAAAAATGATCACCATTCACGCCCGCACCCGCGCCCAAGGTTATCACGGTCAGGCAAAATGGGACTGGATTCGACAGGTTAAGGAACAGTTAAGGATTCCAGTGATTGCCAATGGCGATATTTTTTCCGTAGAAACGGCGATTCAATGTTTACAAGAAACGGGCGCTGATGGGGTAATGTGTTCACGAGGAACTCTGGGTTATCCGTTTTTAGTTGGAGAAATTGACTATTTTTTGAAAACCGGAGAATTTAAAACCCTTCCCTCCGTAATTGAACGGTTGCAATGTGCAAAAGAACACCTCCAAGCGTTGTGGGAATATAAGGGTGAACGGGGAATTTATCAATCTCGAAAACATTTAACCTGGTATGCTAAAGGGTTTCCTGGGGCGCATGAATTACGGGATCATTTGGCCAGAATTGAAACCGTTGCTCAAGGATGGGAATTATTAGATGATGCAATAAATCAGTTATCCTAGAACAGTTTTTTTGCCTAGAAAACTTTAGAATAGTGTTGATACGTTTCAATCTTTGACTTGGGTTTGAAACAGCCCTGCATTAACTAGGGGGGCTATGGGGGTCAACTTTTAACACATTAATCGTTTGATAAAGTTGATTCAGATATTGTTCTACCTCTGGAGGTTTAGCCGTAAACCCCACATAAAAAGCTCCCGGTTTCGCCGATTTTTCTAGGACTTTTGCATAAATATCATCACTCCATTGTTCTGATTTTAATTTAATATTAAGTTTTAAATTTGCTAAAGCCCCAGGAATAATATGATTATTCGCCTCCGTAACAATTAAACCTCCTTTTTCCGATAATTCCACTAAACTTGCCATTAAAATACTGTCGCTGATATGTTTTCCTTCTAAAATAAAATATTGTAATAAAATAGGAGTTGGAATTGGATAAAAATGCTGTTCTTGTTTAGAAATAAATAGATTATAGTTACCTAAAATCCCCCCGACTTCATAAATAGTAATAGACTTTTTGACTCCCTTGGGCTGAACTAATTTTTGATTTTCAATCTTAATCAAATTCCGACCCGCTTGATTTAATGTCATTTCAGAGATTAAAATTTGTCCTCCAGTTGTATAGGATTCAATCCGATAGGTCAAATTAACTTGACTTCCTACAACTCCATATTTTGTGCGTTTTTCTGACCCAATATTTCCTACCACAACTTCCCCCGTATTAATTCCAATTCCCATGTCTAAAGGAGATAAATTCCACTTTTCTAATTGTTCATTCACCTTCTGCATAGCTAATTGCATGGCTACCGCACAAGCAATCGCCCGTTGAACATCATCTTCCCGTAAAGTAGGAGCTCCAAATAAAACTAAAATTCCATCCCCCATAAACTCATCAATAGTTCCTTGATAGGTAGTAATCACATCGGCCATACAGGACAAATAAAAGTTTAAAATTTTAACTACTTCTTCAGGTTGTAAACGTTCTGAAAGAGCCGTAAATCCGCGTAAATCCGAGGTTAAAATGGTGATTTTTCGGCGTTCTCCTCCGAGTTTTAAACCTTCGGGTCTTTCTAATAAATTAGAGACAATTTCAGCACTCAAATAACGTCCAAAAATATTCCTAATATCCGAAGCGGAACGGGCAATATAAGCGGTAATGGCGATGGCTGAACCCGCTAAAGCTAAAAAGGGAGGAACCACCGGAATCCACCATCCTTGAATAAATAAAATATAGGTACTTCCCAGTAAAATTGTCGTGGATAAAATTGAAATAAAAACCTGTCGAATAATTAATAATTGTACTTTAGACGTTGCCCGAAATTTCCAGGTTAAAATTGCTCCTGCTGCTGACCAAATAAATATCCAAATCCATTCTAAAGTATCGGGTAACGTCTTAATTAACGGACGACTATCTAAGGCTGCACTAATAATTTGACTGGCAATATGGGTATGAACTTCCACCCCCGCCATGCGTTGGTTTGCTGACAAGGTATAGGGAGTGGACATTAAATCTTTGAAACTTTCCCCAACGGAACCGATTAAAATAATTCGATTTTTTCCCCAATCTTTAGGAAGTTTATCGGTTAAAATATCCTGAAAAGAAACAATCTCAAAACTGCGATTATATCCCCGATAATTTAAAAATATTTGATATCCTCCAGCATCAGCCCTTACATAGCCCCCATCATTTTTAGACAATGGTTTAAAAATAGTATCTTTAAATTTCCACCAATTATTAGTTCCTGGGACTATTTCTGGAGATATTCCTTGAGCATCTAAATAAAACATTGCCAAAAACAATCCTAAACTGTAGGAAGGTTGTCCCTGAGTATTATTAATAAGTAATAACGCCCGCCGAATAATATTATCTTCATCTAAAATTAAATCATTAGCTGCTACTCGATTTTTTTCTTTCAAAATTGGAGGGGCGGCAACGGATTCTAAGGATTTATCCCCTACAACTTTTTCAATTCCTAGTAAATTGGGAGTTTCTGCTAAGATTTTAATTAACTGTTTATGACCGGGTTCAAAGGGTAAATCTCGATAAATGTCTAAGCCAATAACTGTCGGTTTCATGGCTACTAATTTCTCGATTAATTGAGCATAAATTTGGTCGGGTACATAACCTTGGCCAATATATTTCATATCGGCTTCATCTAACCCGACAATCGCAATTCTTTTATCCCTAGGTTCCGGGGGACGTAGACGCATATATTGGTCATAAACTGCCCATTCCCAGGACTGTAAAATCCCAGAAAAACGCAGTAGAATTACTAAACCTGCCATGACTGGGGTTGTAATCCAAACACCGCGCCACTCCCACACTAATTGTCTGATTTTTGCCCTCATTAAGCTTATTTTAGAATATATGCTTTACCTTTCTAGGGTGTAGATTTAGATTGATGATCAGAATTACTCACCGTTGTTTCTGGTGCAAAGGGAGCTTCGGCAATCTGTTGATTAATCTTAATAGATGTCAGAAGTTCTTTCCATAATTCCGGTTCAGTATTTCGCATCTGAGCCATGATCATTAAGGTATCTTGCCAGAGGTTTTCCCGAGCATAAAGTTCGGCTTTTTTTAATGGACTTTGAGCTTTTTCTATTTCATTTTTGAATATAGGATTGAGTTCATTTCGCTGAATAGAAACCTTTAAGGTATCAACAAATTCCTGTCCATCATTTTCACAGGTAATAGAAAAACTCCATTTATATTGACTTCCAGTTTCTAAAGTTACATTTTCGGGGAGTTGAATTTGCAAAATACTTGGTTTTAAAGGAAGTTGCACGACTGTTTTGTAAACATCTTTGCCCTCTTTATTAATCAGAACAAATTCACCCGTTTTTACCTTAGATTCAGGAACATAAACAAAAAATGTGGGACGGGCAGAAACCGTTAAGGTCTTCTGACTGGGGACTAAGGCGGTCATTTTTGTATTCCCAAGGCCACATTCGCTGACAGAAAGGGTTTCACCCCCTCGGGTTCCTCCCCCAGCCGTACTCACTGGCCCGTCTCCATCGGGTGCGGGGGGAAAGTTTAAACTGATTTGCATGGGAACATTAACCGGATTATTCCCCTGTGAAGCCATAATCGCTAGACTTGCGCCAGTCGGCAACAGAATGCCTAGAATCAGACTCAAAGAACCAACAGACTTGATAACCATGGGATTATGCCTCTTTAAAATATCCATTATAATGATCACTAAGATGCACTATCTCGATCAAAAAATCTATATTCCGTATGGTGAGTTTCCACACCAAATTAGCAAATGACGGGCACTTACTCCTCCAAGACTGTTTAATTACTTCAGAAGTTGCCAAGAGGGAATCAATATTGCTACTATCACACAGACCTGCGGAATCTGGGATGGGCCTTAATCAACAATTAATCAAAGATATGATAAGCTATTCTAAGCAGTATTATTTTAAAAAAGACACCTAAAAGATTACCGAGGAGGTTGTATAAAGATTAGATTTCTGAACTCAAATAAATATTGAACTAGCTTTATTTAAACAACTTCATCACCTACCATGAAAGCAATTGAAACCACAGCCACAATTAATGAAAATGGGGAACTTACACTTGATAAATTGCTAGAAGTAACCAAACCACAGCGTGTTCGGATTATTCTATTACTGTCCGATGAAGACGAACCAGACCCTGATGAAACCCCAACCGAAATTGTTATAGAAGGGATTCAGCAAGGGTTGCAGGAAGCATTAACAGGGCAGACGATTTCTGTTTCAGAAATGTGGGAGGGTATTGATGCAGAGTGAACCCTTACCCATCGAAATTTCTCTAACTCATCGCTTTAAAAGGGATTTGCGAGAACTTGCTAAATCCTATCGTTCAATTCGTACCGATATTCAACCCTTAATCGAGCAACTTCAATCAGGTCAAACCCCTGGTGATAGAATAGTAGGCGTTAAATATCAAGTATTCAAAGTTCGTCTCAAAAATAGCAATATTCAAAAAGGAAAAAGTAGTGGTTATCGCGTCATTTATTATCTAAAAACCGAACAAAATATAATTCTAGCCACCATTTATTCTAAATCAAATTTATCAGATGTTAGTAATAAAATCATTGAAAATGTAATTGAGCAATACGAGCAACAAAGTCAAATAGAAAATAATTCTGACTAATCTTGTCCCGATCTAATTTCTGTTGGCTATTCCATAATAATGACCATATCATAGATAGATTTAATATTGAATTCCTCGCCATTCTCCTTGTAAAGTAAACCCTGACCAATAGTAGGGAGGTACCCATTCCAAATCGTTTTGCATCTGAATTTGAGCTTGTCGTAAAGCCGCCCCAGGAGCTAATCCTTCCCCTAATATTCCTTGATAAAATTTAACCATTAATTCGGCCGTTGATTGGTCATCAACTTTCCATAAACTCACTACCACTCGACTTGCTCCCGCATACATAAATCCTCTGGTTAAACCTACTAATCCCTCTCCTTTGATATCCTGACCCAATCCGGTTTCACAAGCACTTAATACGACTAATTCTACAGGTAAATTTAAGTTAAAAATATCATAAAGTCGTAAAAATCCATTCTGAGATTCTCCATTTTGATTAACTAAAGAAAAAACTAAACCTGATAATTGAGGATTTTCACTATTGAGTAAACCATGGGTGGCAAAATGCACAAAACGGTATTGACTTAATTGGGGATTTGTTGCGTTTTCTCGACTAGCATTAAAGCCCACTTCTTGTAAACGATATTCTTCAGGAACTAAGGCTAAAATTTGGGTTGCTTCTTCTTGGGTAAAGGGCAAACGATCAAATAAAATTCCCGATTCTCTGGCGGAACGTTCTAAATCTGGCGGAAGGGCTTTAATCCCTTGAAAAACAACAGATTTTAAGCGCTCATCTGTGGGAGCAAATACGGGATCAGCTAATACAGCTAAGAGTTTATCTGAGGGTTTCCGATTTTGATTTTCTGCCCGGATAATTCCCAAAACTGAAGCCGAAGGTAGGGTTAATAATTCATGATTAATAATTAAAGGAATAACCTCGCTCTCCCCAGGTGTTTCGGGTTCGGGAAGGGCGGCAAAAGGAACATATTGTAATGCTCCATCGGCGACAATCAATAATCGTTTATTTTTTAAGGATGGGATTAAGGGAAAAGCAATTTGAATCAAGGCTTTTCCAGTTTCTTCGTAGAGCGATCGCCTGACTCTTTTACTGGGGAAAATTAGATTATCTCTAAAGGTTTTAACGGCTGTTTTAATAGTTTCTTCCGAGGGTAATTCATAACTTTTGATCGAGGTAGGAGTTACCGCCCATAAATAACTACGTTCTTTGCCAAGAGAATATTCTAATAAAACTGTCTGGTCATCTAATAACTTTTGAATCCCAGTTAAAGTTAAGGGTTGGGGTTGAGTTAGGGCGGCATAATGGGGATTATTTACCTGAATATTATCTAATACTTGGCTATATTCTTGGAGTAAGTTTTCAATTTCTTGGTTAAGTTCCTGTTTCTGTTTATCGGTATGGGACTGACTTAAAAGTTTAACTCGCTGTGCTTCTAAGATCGATAATTTTTGTTTTAAGGTTTGTTTTTGAGTTAACAGTTTTGGGTCAACTCCAGAGGTAACTTCTCCTTGAGCTTCAGCTAAAATATCTAATAGGGATCTAGCTTTTGCTCGTTCACTAATTTGTAAGGCTTTTCCATCCCATCCTTGATTGGGTTGTTGTTGATTCAGTTGCATTAATAAATCAATATAGAATTGGTAATAATCCTGTTTAGATGCTAAAAAAGAAGATCTTAAATCTTGATTATTAATCTGGGTTCGTAAATCTTCAATAATAGTTAAAGCCGTTTCCATTTGAGCGATCGCATCGGCAAAATTACCCTGTTTTCGTTCAACTGTTGCCACTCGATACCGAGATAGGGCTTCTTTTGGGCGATCGCCAATTTCCTGACGAATTTTTAAAGATTGATGATATAATTCTAAAGACTGATCTAACTTATTTTGTTGAAAATAAATAAACCCGATATTATTTAAGGTGCTGGCTTCTCCGGTGCGATCGCCTATTTTTTGCCATAAATTTAAGGCTTGATTATAGGTTTCTAAAGCTGAATCTAATTGGTTCAAATTGGCATAAATAAATCCAATATTATTTAAAGTTGCTCCTTTGCCTCGCTGTACATTAATCGCCGTACTATCTCCAAATTTATTAATCACTTCTTCCCATAAACCTAACGCTTGTTGATTATGTTTTAGGGCAATTTCAAACTGATTTAATTCCGATTCTACCTGGGCAATATTATTTAAAATTGCCGCCACATTAGTCGGATTTCCTAAAGACTTAACCCCCGCCAAGGCTTGATTATAATAATTAAGAGCTTGTTGAAATTCCCCTAAATTAAAATAAATCAAAGCCATCTCATTTAAAGTGGCAATCTCTCCGGTTTTAAAATTAGTTTTTTGCCATAAAGGAAAAGTTTGATTGAGAGTATCTAAGGCTTTTTGATACTCCCCTAATTGACTATAAATCTTAGCAATAGAAATTAAGGTTGTGCCTTGGGTTTGCAGATCTTCCAGAGTTTGAGTTAAAACCAGTAATTGATTATAACAATTAATCGCCTGGGAATATTCTCCTAAATTACTATAAACAGAACATAAAAAATTTTGAGTGATCAATTCTTGCTGAGGGTTATTAGCTTCTCGCCACAGACGTAACCCTGCTTCCCACTTTTGAATCGCCCCCCGAAACCCCGCAACTGTCCCTTCTCGATAGCGTGTCATCCCTTGATTAAAAATATCTTCCGCCTTAGAATTAGAATTGATCATTTCTGCGGATTGTCCTTCCCCTGCCATCGCTGGGACAACAATTCCTGAAACCCAAAAAGACCCCAGAATTAGGAGGCAAAACCAAATCCCAAAAAATTGATTTTTGCGTATATTAATGTGTATCATGAGTCAATTCCTAGTTAAAATCAAATCTTGAGGATAAGGTTATTAAAGGTTTACGATTAATTATACAGATTATTTTAACCTAATCCGTAATCAAGAGTTTCTGATCGTTGAAAGTTTCTCATTTTCTGCTTAACTTATGTTCACTATTCCTGTTTTTTATACATCAATTATTGGGTTACAACCTCCTCGTAATCGGAAACGAAATCTAATAAATTTCATCGCCGGATTGTTTCTGATTTTGAGTCTGGGACTCTTTCAACTACCAACTCTTGCCCAAATTGATCTTGCCATCATTCAAGAAATTATTGATGGAGATCAAGTTTTTATTCAAGAGAATCAAGCTAAGGTAGAAGATAAAGCAGAATTTGGACAAGTTGTAGTAACAAAAGACTCTCGCGCTGGAGTTATATTTAATAATGGGGCGTCGGGAAGAATGGATACAAATTCCCAGATTACCGTCGGTCAATGTGTCGAAATTCAACAGGGAAAAATCTTAGTTAGTGGCCCCATTAATGGATGTATTGCTGGGTTTACTGTTGGTGTTCAAGGAACAATTTATATCCTAGAAACTACCGATGGGAAGACTGGTGATATTAAGGTTTTAGAAGGGACTGTAGAAGTAACTCTTGCCGATCAAACTGGCGAACCTATCAAGATAACTGAAGGACAAAAACTACCTATTTTACAAGGAATTTTAAGTCAAGTTTTTTCCATGACATCGGAAGAAATTAGCTCCATTTTATTAGGTAAATTATTCACGGGTTTTAATATTCCCGTTACTCCAGAAGGAGCATTATCTTCTGTTTGTTCCCGTCTTTTACCTGGGTTTACCTGTTCTCAAAATGGGATTCCCACCCCGTCAATTCCAACTCCTCCAATTCCACGTTTACCTTTCTAAAAGTTGGAGCTATGAACCTCCTCCTTTAAATCTGGGTTATGAAGATGATGATGAAAATGATAGAATCTATAATGGTAAACAACTGTGCTGAAAAACATGACCCCATCTAATCCAGAAGATAGTCTGATTATGACTGAATCAACTCATCCCTATGCTGACCTGATTACGGAATTATATCAACAGGCGATTAAATTTCAAGAAAGTGAGAATTTTACCGAAGCGATCGCTTGTTACCAAAAACTAATTAATCTTGAACCTAAATTTCTCTTAGGATATCAAAAAATTGGCAATCTTTCCCTGAAAACCCAAGAATTTGAACAAGCAATTACAGCCTATCAAAATGTAATTGAATTAAGTCCTAATGATTTCTGGGCCTATAATAATTTAGGAGAAGCCTTAATTAAATTACAGCGCTGGGAAGCTGCGATTCCGATTTATGAAAAAGCGATTCAACTCGACCCCAATTGTTTTTGGGCTTGTAATGGTTTAGGGGAATGTTTAACCCAAACTCACCAATTAGAAAAAGCGGTTCCTATTTATCAAAAAGCGATTGAATTAGACCCGAACTTTTGGGGAGTTTATCAAAAATTAGCAGAAGCATTAACCACTTTAGAACAATGGGAAACTGTTATTCCTATTTATCGCCGTGCGATTGAATTAAAACCCGACTTTTTTTGGTCGTATGCTAGTTTAGGCAAAGTATTAATTCATTTAGAAAGATGGGAAGAAGCTATTCCCATTTGTCAGCAAGCAATTTCTATTGATCCGAGTTTTTTCTGGTGTTATATTAATTTAGCCGATTCTCTATTTAATTTGGAAAGATGGCAAGAAGCCATTAAAGTTTATACCACAGCTAATCAAATTAAATCGGATTTCTTTTGGTCTTATAAAAATTTAGGGGATGGGTTTATTCAATTGCAGCAATGGCAAGACGCTATTTCCGTCTATCAAAAAGCTTTAGAACTAAATTCCACCGAACCTTCCTGCTATTATAACTTAGGTTTAGCCTATCTAAATTTACAACAAAAATCCGATGCTATTCCTTGTTTTGAAACTGCTTTAAAACTGAATCCAGATTATAGTTTAGCGAAACAAAAATTAGATGAAAATATCGAGATTGATTCTACCCCATCCCCCCATCAACTCGAACCAATTGATTGGTTAAAATATTATCCAAAATCGGGACAATATCCCTCATACTCCTTATCTAAACCCACGACTTTAGGCAAAAATCCCCAAACTGGAAAATGGCAATTTCCCCTTCCTCCTGAAGATTTAAGGTTAGTTTTTGTAGAGAATGACGAATATTATCTCAACTCAGGAAAAACGCAAGTTCAAGTCATGTTAAGTATATTGCGAGAGTGTGGATATTTCCTCAAAACCGGAAGCCGAATTTTAGATTTTGGTTGTGCATCGGGACGCATTCTTCGAGAGTTAGCCGATTTATCAGAAATTTGTGAAATTTGGGGAACCGATATTAGTGCCGATTGTATTGCTTGGTGTCAACAAAATATGAGTCCCCCCTTTCATTTTTTTGTTGGAACAACCCTACCCCATTTACCCTTTGAAGACCGCTATTTTGATTTGATTTATGCGGGTTCAGTCTTCACCCATATTGACGATTTAGCCGATGCTTGGCTGTTAGAACTGCGTCGGATTTTAAAACCCGGAGGACTAGCTTTTATTACAATTCAAGAAAGTTATATTTTTGATAAAATCAAAGAATCTCCTGAATTATGGCTTTCTAATAATAATGTCTGGCCTCCAGAACAAAAACAAGCCTGTATTCAGAACTATTTTGAATATATTAATCAAGATTTTGCCATGTTTACCCTAGGACGGGATACCCGGTCTTTGGTTTTCTATGACGTGAATTCTTTCCGGGAAAAATGGAAACCCTTTTTCCAAGTTTTGGCGGTTAAACAAGAAGCCTATTATTGGCAAACAGGAATATTATTAAAGCGCCTGTAATTGATGGTAAAGGCAATTCATAAATTACCCCTTCGTAATTCGTAATTCGTAATTCGTAATTCGTAATTCGTAATTACCCATTACCCATTACTGTCCCAAATACCTGTGTCCAATAGTGGTTCCAATTTTCAAACCCCGTATCATTTTCTAAATAGAAATAGCCAATGCCAATTTCAGCGTAATTGGGGTTAAGCAAGTTTTCCCGGTGCCCCGGACTATCAATCCATCCCTGAACTACTTCCCCAGGGGTTTGATACCCGGCACCAATATTTTCGCCGATAAAAGAAAAACTGTATCCCTGGTTTTGGGCGCGGGTTGCGGGGGTGGAACCATCTAAGCCGATGTGGTTAAAAAAGTCTTGCTGCGCCATACCTTGACTTTGTTCCTGGGCGGCTGCATTTAACTTAGTGTTCAGAGTTAGGGGACGTAAACCATTTTGACTGCGGAAATCATTAGTTAAGTTTAAGACCTGTTGCACAAAGTCAGAGGGAGGAGGAGAGACATTATCTTTTTTCAAAGTAAATCCCTGACCGATGAAATCACTCGCCTGTAAGTCCGATGGTACAATCCCATCCAAAAGGGCGAGTTCTTCGTTAGTAGCACTGACAACCAGGCGAGTTTGATTACTTCCTACCGCTTGGACTTGCACTTCGCCGACGTTATTAGGCAGTTGAATCAAATCAATATTCCGTTCAAAATCCCTAATCCAGTCCCGTCCTTGACCTTGTTGTTGTAGCAAAAACACATCCTGACCAATGCCTCCGGTGAGGGTATCAGCCCCTAAGTCCCCTGATAAGGTATCATTTCCCCCTTCACCGTTTAAGACATCATCGCCTTTCCCCCCAAATAAACTATCAAACCCCTCGCCCCCAAAAAGAGTATCGGCGTCTAGGTTGCCAAACAGGACATCATTCCCCGCTTCTCCCTCAAGGATATCCCCATCCTTACCACCAAATAGGGTATCGGAACCCTCCCCACCCCATAACTGGTCAAAACCTGTGTTCCCTAAAATCAACTCATTATCACCGAGACCGAATACAGTATCATTCCCATCGAGTCCTAACACCCCGCCGGGATAGTTGGATAACTGTCCTGGGAATAGGGAAATTAATTCAGATGAGTTATTCCCGACTAAAGCGCCAATAGAAGAATCTGGAATTAAAGCCATGGTTATACTATTTATAAAACTTTATACAACAGTAAAATCCTTAACTTTGATTATATCAAATTATTTTTTATAGGTAGTTAATTTTTGTATTATTTTTATATATAATTTTTTGTATTGCAGGGGTTTAGATAGTAAACCCCTACAGTTTTTTTCACAAAAATGCTCAATCTTCGGGTGTAACTCCTAATGCTCGTAATTGCGCGGCTAAACGTTCCGCCCGTTGAGCTTCCATTTCTGCCCGTTGAGCTTCCATTTCTGCCCGTTCATTTCCTGTTAATAACAAATTCCCGGCACTATCCCACCAGCGCAACCAAGGCAATTCTACATTTTGATATTCACCTTGCCAAATTCCTAATTCAACACCTAGACAAGCAATAGGATAGTGTCCTCGTTCATTTTTTGGCAAAGGTTGAAAGTGATTTTCAACCAAATGATACACTTCAATACTGGATTTTTGCACTTCATAAATCCCATAAAACGCCGGATGAATGACTTGCTCATAAACCCAGAATTTACCCGGTTTTTTACCTTCTGATTCCGCCGTCCATAAAGAGGTTTTATCCCGTTCTTCTGAACCATCTCCAGAGACAAATTCTAAAATAATTAAAGGGGCAACATATTCCTGCCAAAGCACATAGGAACGTCGCATTTGACCGTTTAAACTAGGGGGAACATTAGCAACATAAAACCAATCTGGTGCTTCTGCTCCCCGTTGGGGTGGGTCAGTTATGCGCCAATAAATCCCACTATCTTGACCAATACAATAGTATCCATCGGGATGAATTTTTTGCAGAACCGGGTTAATAGAATCGGTGAGTAAAATACTTTGAGGATGTTCTTGAAAATTTTTCACAAATGTACCGTCTGAGTCGGGGAGTTCTGTATGGTCAGGTAAGTGAGTTGTGGGTTGTTCGGTGGGAAAGGTTGTTGTCATAGCAGTATTTAAAATCCGGTTAATTTTGATTCTTTTGGGTTTATTTTTAAATAAATAATCATAACTTCTTGGGGCGATTGCTATTATCATTGGTATGCGATCGCCTACTTTTGGCATCCTAATATATGGCGTGCTTGCGTAAGTCCTGTCAGATCTATAATAAGGATGGAGTGATCAAGGAGCGGTGTGAGGCAAAAATAATGCCATATTCTGAAACAGAGGTAGGAGTGGTAACGCTCCTATGGACTCTAACTGTAGAAACTCCTGGGTTTATCCAATCCGGATGGGGATTCAGTACATTGACACTCTCAGGTCTGAAGACACTGAGTTTTTAAGCTCCCAGACTTATGTTATAAGCAAGTTAACCCATATCAATCTTGATCGCAACCGTTGCCTCCTTCTCAAGAAAGGGTGCAAATGTTGAAATGTCCTGATACTGTTGATTCTTGACTTAAGTTTAGTATAAAGCCCTGGATCAATTTTTAAAGAAAAAGGGTTTTTACTCGCCGTGTCCTTGCTCCCATAAGGGATGTGTCTCCGCTAAGAGGTGTTATGAGTCCTTCTCCAAATCGTTCCTCTCGATCCAAACGTTCTTCAAGCTCAACTCCAGCTAGTGAGCCAGCCGTGCATAAGTCTCAAGATGTTTCCATTGATACACCGAACGAAAGTGAAAGTGTAACTATAGAAACGCCAGAAACCCCAGAAACGCCGGAAACCCCAGAAGATACGCCCCAGACCAGCCCTAGCACGTCTGAACCGGATCAAATAGATCAAACCGCAGAATTAGAGCCAGATGCCCTCGACTCGTTCGAGCGACTCTGGCATCGTCCGATTCCGCCCCCCAGCGAAGCCCGTCAATATCGAGCCATTGGATTAGTTCATGGCCGATATATTGCTTCTGCGGATCAGTTTACCCAGGGAACCTTACTAACCAGTGAAGGGAAACTGCTTGATGCGGTGTTATTGGGTCGAGTCATGAGTTTAGTGAAAAAACATATTGACTTAGATCAAGATCATATTTGGGTGGTTTATCCCCGTACCCGCCAAGAAGAAGATAATCTGCACGTTCAAATTATGGGGGTTTGGGAACCTCAAACCCTGAGAACCAAGGATTCTACCGACGTTACTTCTGAAACTCAATTAGCAGTATCAGAGGATAAAACCGGTGATTTAGTGAATGTTCAGCAGGGCTATTTTTCTATTCGAGGTGAGGTTGTTTATCAATCTCAAGAAGTTGAAAAGTATGTGATTGTTAAAATTCGCCAAGCTCCCCGCAAAGATAATGATAAACCTAAGTTTTTTAAACTGAAACTGATAGGAATTGCTGGGATGAGAGCCATCGGTCATTTCTGGGATTTGCACGTTCAGTTAAAAGAAGATTATTTAGTCATCCAAGAAAGCCATGATATTGGCATGATTCCGACTAAAAAACGCCGACCTCCTTTCTCGAAAGGTGGCCCCAGAAGACCATCCGGTCAAGGTCAGTTTAACACTGGATCTCATTCTCCCTATAAGCCTAAATTCTCATCGGATGAGGCGCCACCTCCGGCGCGTCGAGAACCGATTGCTAAACCGTTAAAACGGAAATCTTCTGAGGAAGAAAGCTAAAATCAGTTATCAGTTATCAGTTTTCATCAGGACAGGCTTCAGGTCTGAGAGGATCAATTCTATTACCCCTTTGGGTTTCACCGCCGAGGTCAGACGTTACAATGCGTTACAACACGATAGAATAGGAGTGATCTAGCCGGAAACCATATAGACAAGGAGATAAGCAACGCATGGGCAAAGTAGTCGGCATTGACTTGGGAACAACGAACTCCGTGGTTGCGGTCATGGAGGGCGGAAAACCCGTTGTGATTGCTAACTCTGAAGGGATGCGAACCACTCCCTCCGTCGTTGGGTTTACCAAAGAAGGAGAACGCATCGTGGGACAGATGGCTAGACGACAAGCGGTTTTGAATCCCCAAAATACCTTTTATGGGGTCAAACGACTGATGGGTTGTCGCTATTCTGATCTCACTGCTGCCTCAAAACGGGTTCCCTACACGATGCGACGGGATGAAACCGATAATATTCGGATCAAATGTCCCCGGGTAAATAAGGATTTTGCCCCGGAGGAACTTTCAGCAATGATCTTAAAAAAATTAGTCGAAGAAGCGACTCGGTATTTGGGGGAAGAAATTACCGGGGCTGTAATTACGGTTCCTGCCTATTTTAATGATTCTCAAAGACAAGCTACCAGAGATGCCGGACGCATTGCCGGATTAGACGTTAAACGCATATTAAATGAACCGACGGCGGCTTCTTTAGCTTATGGTTTGGAACGGCAAGATTATGGGACTATTTTAGTCTTTGATTTAGGCGGTGGAACCTTTGATGTCTCAATTTTAGAGGTCGGGGAAGGGGTATTTGAAGTTAAATCTACCTGTGGGGATACCCAACTGGGCGGAACGGATTTTGATCAGAAAATTGTTGATTGGTTAGCAGAACAATTTCTATCAGAAGAAGCGGTGGATTTAAGACGCGATCGCCAATCTTTACAACGGTTAACAGAAGCCGCCGAAAAAGCCAAAATAGAGCTTTCTGGGGTGGGAGTTACTGATATTAATTTACCCTTTATTGCAGCCACAGAAGACGGCCCTAAACACTTGGAAATCCGCCTAACTAGAGGGGAATTTGAGGGGTTATGTGGAGATTTAATTCAACGGTTACGCCGTCCAGTAAAACAGGCTTTAGCCGATGCTGGATTAACCTCTAATGATATTGATGATGTGATCTTAGTTGGTGGTTCTACCCGAATGCCAATGGTGCAACAATTAGTGAGAAGTTTAATTGATTTAGAACCGAATCAAGGGGTTAATCCTGATGAAGTTGTGGCCGTTGGTGCGGCTATTCAAGCGGGAATTTTAGCTGGAGATGTGCGGGATATTTTATTATTAGATGTGACTCCCTTATCGTTAGGATTAGAAACTATTGGGGGGGTGATGAAAAAATTAATTCCCCGTAATACCACAATTCCCGTAAGGCGTTCTGATATTTTTTCAACATCTGAAAATAACCAAACTTTGGTAGAAGTTCATATCGTACAAGGAGAACGAGAATTAGCCGTTGATAATAAGTCTTTAGGACGGTTTAAATTAACTGGAATTCCCCCGGCGCCGCGGGGGGTTCCGCAAGTTCAAGTGGCGCTTGATATTGATGCAAATGGGATTCTACAAGTTACCGCTTTAGATAAAACCACTGGACGGGAACAAAGTGTGATTATTCAGGGAGCTTCTACCCTGTCTCAAGATGAAGTTAATCGCATGATTAAGGATGCGGAAAAATATGCAGAAGTTGACCGTTTACAACGAGAAAAAGTCGAAAAACGCAACCGCGCCCAAGCGTTAACTTATCAAGCTGAACGACAATTAAGGGAAGTAGCCCTAGATTACGGAATGCAATTTGCCCAACGTCAACGGTCAAGAATTGAAACCTTAATTCGCTCTTTAAGAGATAGTTTAGAACGGGATGATGATCGAGGAATTGATCAAATTAGTGTGGATTTACAGGACGCTTTATATGAGTTAAATCGGGAAGTTTCAGCTTTTGTGACGGAGGACGATGAAGATGATTTATTCGGTTCAATTCGCCGAACTTTTTCCGGTGAAAAACGTCGCGTTGACCCCTACGAACCTCAAACTCGCAGTTATCCCCGTTATGACCAACGTAGTAATAATGGTAGTAGTTTAGGCGGTGGTAGCGGTGTATCCCGTTCCCGTCGCTATTCTCAAACGGATAATTGGGATGATGATGATTGGTTGTAACAAACCCAGAAACCGGGTTTATTTGAGAAACCTGATTTCTGCAAACTTAAAAATCAACCCTTTAACCCAAATTTAACTTATGCAAAATTTTCGGAATTATTATCAAATTTTAGGGGTTTCCCGTGAAGCATCTGTCGATGAAATTAAGAAGGTTTATCGTAGACTAGCGAGACAATATCACCCCGACTTAAATCCTGGGGATAAGGAAGCGGAAGAAACCTTTAAAGATATTGGCGAAGCCTATAATATTCTATCCGATCCTGAAAAACGAGCGCAATATGATGATTATAGTCAATTTTGGAAACAAAAAGGGTTTCAAGATTGGCAAAAAAATGCTTTTTCAGGAATCAAAAATTGGGGAAGTCGTCGGACAATTTCTCAAACTGAAGATGTAGATTATGAAGATTTTTCGGATTTTGATACCTTTGTTGACCAATTATTAGGACGGCGGCGAGAAGTCCGAACTGTTGACCCGAAGGCGGCTCAAATGACGGCGGCTGACCCCTATAATTCTCCTCGAACAAAAGCAGTTTATAAACCGACTCCTAGGGAAACAAAACGGGATATTGAGGCGCGATTAACCTTACCTTTAGAAAAAGCCTATACCGGAGGGAAAGAACGAATTCGTTTAGAGGATGGACGGTCTTTAGAAGTGGATTTACCGCCCGGAATGGTTAAGGGTCAACAAATTAGATTAAAAAATCAAGGTGTGAATGGCGGGGATTTATTTTTAAAAATTAATATTACTCCCCATCCCTTTTTTAGAGTAGAAAAATCAGAAATTTATTGTCAAATTCCAGTCACTCCCACGGAAGCTATATTAGGAGGAGAAATTGATATTCCGACTTTAGATGGTTTAGTTAAAATGCGTTTACCTTTGGGAGTTGTTTCTGGTCAACGGTTACGATTAGCAAATAAAGGTTATCCGAATCCTCAAGGAGAAAGGGGAGACCAATTAATTGAAATTCAAGTGGTTCTCCCTAAAACCATTACTCCCCAAGAACGAGAATTATATGAACAATTACGTCAAATTGAAACCTTTAAACCCCGTCAAAATTTAAGATTTTAATAGAATTCAAATTCACTCAAGACCCCCTTCTTGTTCCCTGCGTTTACGATCTTCAATGAATGATTTAACTAACATCACATCCTCTTTACTACCAATAATTAAAGGGGTGCGTTGATGCAGTTTTTCTGGAATTACATCTAATATTTCTTGGGTTCCAGTTGAAGCCATTCCTCCAGCTTGTTCAATTAAAAATGCCATGGGTGCAGACTCATATAATAACCGTAATTTTCCCTCTGGTTTCTTAACAGTCCCAGGATATAAAAACACACCGCCTTGATATAAAATTCGGTGAACATCTCCCACTAAAGCCCCACTATAACGGGCTGTATATCCTTCATGACGATGGACATAACGAGCATAATCTCGAATGGATTCATCCCACTGCCAAAAATTACCTTCATTCACACTATAAATCGGCCCATGATTGGGAATTTTAATATTTTCATTTGCTAGAATAAATTCTCCCAAACTAGGGTCAAGAATAAACGCATGAACCCCTGTTCCAATGGAATAAACTAGCATCGTACTGGGCCCATAAAGAATATATCCGGCGGCAATTTGTTTGCGTCCACTTTGCAATAAATCAACCGCTTTCCCATCTTCATCATTACCTTCCTGTTGACGAATCGCAAATATTGATCCGACATTTAAGTTAGTATCTAAATTGGATGAACCATCGAGGGGATCATAGAGTAAAGTATAGCGTCCAATTGGGCAGTTTTCGGGAATATAAAAGGGTTTTTCCATTTCTTCCGATGCCAAACGACAGACTAAACCGCTTTGTTTGAACACCGAAATAAACACGGAATTGGAATAAACATCCATCTGTTGTACGGACTCTCCCTGCACGTTTACGGCCCCGGTAAACCCTAACGCATCATCTACTAAACCCGACTGAGATAGGCGACGGGCGATGAGTTTTCCCGCCAATCCGATGCGATTCATTAAGGCGCTAATATCCTGAGCATCATGGGAAAAACTATGGAGTTGTTGGAGAACATGACGGGATAAAGTTGTGCAATCTCGATCTAAGTAATATCCTTGATCAATAGCATCGGAAAAATTAGATTGAACAGATTGATCTACCATAATCAAGAGTCTCCATATTAAGGGGATTTAAACTGAGTTAATCACTGGTGCTATTTAGTTTTTAGAATCTAAAGCAGCAGCTTGACGAAATGAGCGGATTGAGACTAGACGGTTAGCGTCAGAATCCCAGAGGATAAACTTAAAACAATCAGGAATATCTGAAATTCTCAGGGTTTTTACCCCGGCGAGTAAATGTATATTCTGATTATGACAAACTTCGAGGTTATAATTGGGGATTCTTTCACAAAGATGATGGATATTATGATAGCCAATATCGGCGGAAAACCATTTTAAAATTGGGGGTAATTCCAGATAACTACTGCCCTCAATTGCACCTCGTAAATAATCCCAACCTTCGGTTTTGTGGGCGTAGGAACCCTCAAAGTTATGTTGTACAAAAAACACACAAATAAACAACGCCGCCGAACAGGTTAGGGTGATTGAATACACTGTCCAGAAGAACCCCCATCCCAGATAATTACTGAGGATAATCCAGCCCCCAACCACACAAATATTGTTAAAAAGTAGATCCCAAAATTCACCCGTAGTATACCAATTTCTGGATTTATAGGATGAGAAACGCTGCCTGAAACTAATATTAGGATATTGTTTTAAGGAAGTTAAAACATGAACAAAAAAACCATAGGTTCCTAGAATTAATGCTAATCTGGGTTTAATTGCTAGGTAGAAAAAACCTCCTGGGAAAATCATTAATGGATGTCTAAGAACTTCATACCACCCTTGATCCGATGGACTCAGTTTAGCAAATTCCTGTGTAGAAATCAAAGCCGAGGGGCCACGATAACGTTCCCAATCCCCATTGGTTTTGTGGTGATAGGCGTGTCCTCTTGACCAGGGATATTGGGGGATGGCGTTGATGACACCAAACATAAAACCCACGACTCGATTCACCTTTTTTGAACTAAATAGGGAGTAATGTCCGCAATCGTGCATTAGGGAAAAACAACGGACTGAAAACAGGATCATTAACACCATAATCGGTGGTAGCAACCATAGGGAAATAGCCGCGGCTTTAACTGCTAAAATCCATAAGAACAGATAGGGAATAACGGTATTTAAGATTTGATAAGTTCCCCATAAATTATTACTTTTCATGTAGGGAGAAAGAACAAAATCTGACTTTTTGATTTGGGTTTCTATCATTATTGTTGAAATAATATGGATGTTTTTCCGATGAGTTTAATATCGAGGAATTTGGGAATCAACCAAAACTGAATAAGCATCAATTCCCCCATTAATATTTTTTACCTGGGTGAAACCTTTCTGAATCAACCATTGACACATTTGGGCTGATCTCATGCCATGATGACACAGAATTAGGGTTTCTTGGTGCGGGTCAAGTTGAACTAAAATTTGATCTGACCATGCACTATATTGACTTAAAGGATAGTTAATAAATCCTTCTATTTTTGCCATTTCAATTTCTTGAGGTTCCCGCACATCAATTAACTGAAGATCAGTTTCGGGAACTGTTTTAAGTAAATTTTCTAATTGTTTAACACTAATTTCTGGAATCGCTTGTGTAAAAAATTGTTCTGACATAAAAATGTACCTAATATTTGAATCAAATTCGTAGTGAGCCCTTCAGGGCTCTATCATATCCGTATTAATCACCCAAATCACAAATCAACCTGCCTCTAAAACTAATTACTCTAAAACTGATAACTGTTACAGACGCGCCATGGCACGTCTCTACACTGATGACTGATTCAAAGGGAGATAATACTAGAAATTCCCCGAATATGCAACTCTACCCTGGGCTGTTCATCTCGATAGAAAACCGTGCCTCGATAATCTCCCGTGATACTATTAAAAGAAAGTTGATGACCGTCCGCCACTTCTAACATTAATTCTCCAATTCTGACTTTTCCTTGTATTCCATCGACATCAATTTGTAGGGCTTTAGAACTATAAATATCCGTCAAAAGTACCCATAAAATATTATTCCGTTTGGCTCGTTTGACTTGAATATGACCAATTTGGAAACTAAAGCCATCGGCTTCTGGCCCTAAAAGGCGGATTTTTGTGCCGGGGGGTAGACCTTGAACCTGATCATCCATGGGGTCAGGATTCGCCTGGGAGGGGTCTGGGGGCGAGAGTTGGAGTAATTTGTGATTTTCGATTAAATCGACCCGGGGAGGGTCGGAATTGAGGGTGGCAGGGTCGATGTTCCATTCCTTCGCCCGGCGAGTAATATCTTGTTGAATTTCCTGCGCCCGAATGGGTTCGGCGACTAGGGAATATTCTTTTTGTTTGAGTTTGGTTGCTAACCAGCGTTCTTGAGCAAACTGTTTTAAAGGAGGTTCATTACTATTAAAAAATCGTTCATAAAATTTGAGAGTTGGGACTAATTCCCCAATTTTTTCTAAAGCAATTCCTACCTCAACGACCGCTAACTTTTGTCGCCAGTTGGAGACCGATAGGGCTTTTTCAATTAAAGCTAAATAGCGACCCCGAAAATCTCGGGCTTGTTCAGGGGTTAAATTAGAACGGGAAATTTGGCGGATTAGTTCAAACCTAAATAGAATCGCCTCTAGTTTACCACATTTTTCGATCGCAGCGATCGCATCAATCCAACGTTTAATTCTAATTAAATAATTAATCCAATCTCGCAGGCGATTTTGTCGTTCTAAAGCCCGTCCTAAACAATCTAAATGTTTAATCCATTGTTGATTTCCTGACTTCCCAGATTTCTCCCATTCCACAATAATTCGTTCAAAATCTAAGGCTTTTTCCAAATAGGGTAAACCTTCAGGAAATCCAGATAATTCAGCTTGAGCCAGATAATATTCTCGCTTTTGATTTGCCCCGCTTTCCTGCCAACATCGAACAGCCCGGCGTAGGTTTTTAGCCCGATAATAACAATCTCCTCCTAATTCCAAAACCCCATTATATTTAGCTTCATCTAATCCCTCTAAAACCTCTCCAAACCGTTGCCATTCTTCAGGGTCTAGGATTTTTTCCCGCATTAATATTCTAACTTGACGACTATAATCCTGTACCGCCGATTTCCAAGCCTTGACTAAGCGGTTTTCCTTAATCATTTGACTACTCAAACTCTCCTCTAAAAAATGAGTAAATTGTCGAATATTCGGTAAGGTTTTTGAGGTTTGAGCCATGAATTCTACTAAAGGTTGTTCCAAAGATTTTTTCTGGGGAAATTGATGATACCATTCCGCTAAAGCTTGCCAACACATCCCATCCCAGAAACACTCCCAAGCCTCTAATTCCTGACCTCTTTTTAGGAATAAACGCCCCGCTTCTCGAAAGCGTTTATCGAATTTTAAAGCAAAGGCTTCACATAAATCAGCTTTTTCTAAATATCCTAATTCTCGATAAAATTGTTTCGCCCGTCGGAGGTCGGCGGCATTTTTTTGATTTCGACCATTTTCTTCAAATTTTTGAGCTTGGGAGGCGCGGTTATCCCGTTGTAATTCATCTAAATTATCCCCCCAACGGACTCCCCCAATATAAGTTTGCCAATGCTCCGGTTTTTTAACTTGATTTAACCAATATTCATGATAGTTGAATGATGAGGTTTCTGCTAATATTCCAACCGTCGCATATTGCCATAAACAGCGATCGCCAATTTCTGTATCAATAATTATTAAATCCGACATTCCACGACTAGCTGCAACATAAAGTTTATTAAAAAAGTATTCCAATTCTAAGGGATGATTCCCCGTCCCTTGCACATAATCAATTAAAGGTTTTTGATTAAATTCCTTAGCAAATTGATCCCCAAATTTATATAAAATAACTAAGGGAAATTCTAATCCTTTTGCTTGAATTGCACTTAAAATATTCTTAGGGGGATGTTCTTCCGTGGCATCGGGAAATAAAGGAGATAAAAATTCATCTAGTCTAATATAGTCTAACTCCCCTCCCGCTTCACAGGGAACAATAAAAATCGGGGATTTCTGAATATGTTGTTTCAAGGATTCTGCGGAAAAATTATTCTGTTCAAAGATAAACTTTTGCGGGGTTGGAGACTCCATATAAGATTGCCAAGACTCCTGGGGTCTTAACTCTTGAATTTTGAATAAAATATGTCTCCATAGATGAATTAAATTCGTGACTTTCACAATAGAAGGACTTGATCTATAATTAGATTCAAGCTCATAAAAAGTCATGGATAAATTAAGTTGTCGGGTCGGGTCAAGGGCAGCAATAACTTGATCAAAAAAGGTCGCCTTAACACTTTCCCAGCGAAATCCCGTGGGGTTTAGGGTCTGAAATGGATCACCCGCAAAGGCAAAGGGTAAACACCAAACCGGGGGGTATAAATCACAATGGGAAAATATAGATAACTGCATAATTAAGCGCAGTTCTAAACTGGTAAAATCCTGGGCTTCATCGCAAAAAATAGCCGTATAAACGGGTAAATTATCCCCACTGAATTGTAAGACTTTTCTAATTAAATCTTGATCATCCCAATAGCCCTCGCGAGTGGTTAATTGATAATACCAAGGCCAAACTTGCTTATAAATTGCTTGGAAAATATCAAAAGATAAACTGCGTTCTCGTCGGGGAATTTCTTCATAATCATCGGGGGTCATATACCCTTCATTTTGTCCGGTTAGGGTATAACCTTTAATAAATGTTCTAATAATATGCCAACAAAGTTCGGGGGAATAACGACTATATCGACGGCTGCACCGTTGTCTAAAATCATGAAAATTAATATATTTATCGGGATCAAATTTATCGCTTTCTTCTGGGGGAAGTAAACTTAATAAAAATTGTTGAAAGGATTTAAAACAAATATCAATCGAAGGTTTGTTTACCTGTCCATCGGTTTCTAATAAAAATTTATGGTGACTTTTGAGCAGTTTTTTTACCCCTTCTCTGGCTTTTCCTAATAATTGTTCATTATAGGTTAAAAATAAAGGATGGGGAACCGAGTTTAATCGTTGACGATGTTGTAAATAATATTTTTGATAGCGATAACAATAATCGGCAAACAAATAAAATAACATGGTTGATTTACCACTCCCCGCCCGTCCATTAATAAAAACTGGTAGGGAACTATGGCTAATTTCCGGGGTAGATAACTCATGGAGAATTTTTTCTTCCTCCATTGATAAAGCCCAATTAATCCCAAATTCCTGCTCAATTTCTAACCAGATTTCTGAATCTCCTAATAAATAATCGGGATAGGAACGTCGGGTATAACGGGCTAAATCTTCTAAACTTAATTCCTGGGCTAAAACGTTAGTTGGGTTAGGGTTTTTTGAGGATGCTTCCCCATTAGTTTCTCCTGGATTAGAATTAAACAGACGAGTGATTTGACCGACTTCCAGAATATCCTGGGAAGTGGGATAATGATTAAAGGTAGAAAGTAAAAATAAAACGCTACGGTTAGGAGTATCGGAGGTGAGAATCCAACTATAAATAATATAACGATTTTGCTCCGGTTGTCCGGCAATTTCAATTCCTAAAAAGTCAGTTGTTGTGGTTTCAATTCCTGATTTTTTCTCCACCAAACTATCCACAATGTCATAATAAGTCCGCCATTGCAGTTGAGTGTCTGGTTGTTTAAATTGTGTTACCCAAATTTCACTTTCACAAATCACCGCATCGGTGGTATTTTTAATCCAATCTGGCCCTTTTAACCAAATTTGACGTAAATCTTCGGGTAAAGTGGGGCGACGGCGAAAGGATTTTTGTTCTTCCCGTTGGGCATTAATACTATTTTCTAATTCTTTGGAATCAATTAACGAATCCAGATGACTAATTCCGTAGTCATCTGGATTTCTCAGAAATGCCTCATACTCGTTTCCTCCCCGGGGAAGAACCGCTAATAAACATAAAATCGGGTCATTATTTACCCAGAGAATTTTTCCTAGTAAACGCAAGTTCCGCACGGGTCGCTTTAGGTAGGGATAATTCCACTCAAACAGCGCCTGTACCGCCACTGTGCCTTGAGTCTTGAGGATGACGAGTAATTCCGCCACCTGACTCTGGATGCCTTGCTGTTTCGCTTGTGCGTCGAATGTCGGGGTCGTGTAGATTAGCATGACTTCGATTTTGACACAATTTCATTGATGTCGCATAAAGTCATTTTGCGTTATTTAACGGGAAAATATCAAATCAAGGTTTAGGTTCCCCATAAATGAATCCATTTCCCCCAGTTCCAATAAATACCCGTCCAAAACTGTTCATATCCCCGGTAATTAGGGCTTGCTGAAAAAAGATAAAAAGCCGAGAGAGTCGGGAGGAGGAAAGGGCAGAAAGGGATAATGGTGCAAGAAATTAGTGTACAATAGCCCAAAAACCTTGCAGGAGTCGAGGAAATGTACCGAAAAGAGGAGCAACCGAACACATCATCTTATGAAGAAACTAGCTCATAGTTCCGAAACGGCAATTACTATTACTTTTTTAGTTATGAATCTCTCTGTCATTCTTAGACAGATTTTTGGGTCAATTCAATTTGACGAACAACGGTTAAAGCCGAATAGGAAACTCCGGCTGTTCCCTCTCCAGGATGGGTAGAATCTCCTACTAACCAAAGATTTTTGATCGGGGTACGATTCCCCAAACCAAAGGGCCCAAAAGTGGAAACCCGTTGACCGACTCCGCCAACAACTCCTTGATCCCGTGCGGTATAGCGTTCAAAGGTGCGAGGTGTGGCGGCTTCTTGATGGAGAATAGTTTCTGGAGTTAGGTGAAAGTAAGACCCTAAACGGGCGATCGCCTTGTCCATATATTGTTGTTTTAAACCTTGATAGTCCTGAGAATCCCACCATTGTTGGGTTTCAGTAAAACTTGAAGCGATAATCGTGGCTTGTCCGGCGGGGGCGCGTCCATCTCCGGGGTGACTTACGGAAACGAAAAGAGAATTATTTTCACCAATAGCCCCTTGATCATAGAGGAATTGTAGATGGGGCGGGCATTCTGGGGGTATGGCGATCGCTTGTACTCCTAAATAGATCACAAATGCTCCCGACGCCGGAGGAAGTTGCTTAATTCGTCGTTGATAGAGAGGTAATAAAATTGAAAATTGCCGATGATTTTTGTGGTTTTTATCTAACAATTTAATTAAGTTTTGTGGGGTAATATTAGCTACCATAAGATCGGCGGTTTCATGAATAATTTCCCCGGTTTTTTGATTCCTAATTTTCACGGCGATCGCTTGATCCGGTTCTGTTTCAATGGCGTCAACGGTATGCCGCATTAACAGTTTACCCCCATCTCGTTCTAGGGCTTGGACTAGGCGATCGCTTAATACCTGCATACTTCCTTGAAGATGAGATAAACCCTGCGGTTCCTGAGAAACTCCCAAAGCCGTTGCCGCGTACAATAAGGCCGTTTCCTCGGTGTCTACCTGAGAATATAACTTCAGTTGCAGATCTAAAAAGGTTTTCAGCCGCCGATCACCGTCTAAATTATACAACCGTAGGGCATCAGCCACGGTCATCAGGGTAAAAGGCAGGGTAATCAAGGTATCGGGGCGAACCGCTTGGATCAATTGCCACAGATCCCATAAATTCCCAGGAGGGAGCACGGGATCACGGGATTGAAACCGCCAACTAGCATGAAATAGGGTAGTCATTAACTGCCAAAAGGGTTCACTCCCGGGAAATTGTCGCTGTCTTTCCTGTTGCCATTTTTGGGGATCTCGCCACACCTGAATCGGTTCAGTTTCTTCGGGTAAAAAAACGGCACAAGCGGGATCACAGGGAGTCGCGGCGGGTAATTCAATTCCTAACTCCTTGAAAATACGGTGATGAATCCCACCCGGTTCGAGTCCGGCTACCTGAGTCGCTCCGACATCAAAGGTAAACCCCCGACGTTGAAAGGTAGAAGCACACCCTCCTGGGACAATTCCTTGGTCGAAGATTAAAACCGAATATCCTCGATGGGCCAACAATGCCCCGGCGGTTAATCCCCCAATTCCAGCCCCAATCACGATCACTCGTTCTGTGTTCACCTTAGTAGATCCCTAGTTACTTAATATATAGCAATCTTAAATGATTTGCGATCAGAATATAGAACCCCACCCTAGCCCTCCCCTTAGTAAGGGGAGGGTTGGGAGGGGTCGAGATAGATGGAAATATTACAACTGATTTAGGATTGCTATATTTTAATACATTAAAGAATTTGAGACAGAAACTTTTGAGTTCGTTCTTCTTGAGGATTGGTAAAAAATTCTTCTGGGGTTGCTTCTTCGACTAAAATTCCATCGGCCATTAACACAATTCTATCGGCAACTTCCCGCGCAAATCCGACTTCATGGGTAACACAAACCATCGTCATTCCCGACTCGGCTAAAGTTCGCATCACGTCTAAAACTTCCCGCACCATTTCAGGGTCTAAAGCAGAAGTAGGTTCATCAAATAACATAATTTTAGGCTGCATTGCTAAGGCTCTAGCAATCGCAACTCGTTGTTGTTGGCCGCCAGATAATTGACCAGGATATTTTTTTGCCTGTTCTAAAATCCCGACTCTTTCTAATAATTGTAAAGCTACTTCTTCGGCTTTTGCCTTCGGCCAACGTCTGACCCAAATCGGAGCTAAAGTAACATTTTGTAAAATACTTAAATGGGGAAATAAATTAAACTGTTGAAATACCATTCCCACTTCTTTGCGAATTTCTTCAATATCTTTTAAATCATGGGATAAATTAATTCCATCTATGACAATACTACCCTGTTGAAATTCTTCTAAGGCATTAAATGTGCGAATAAAAGTCGATTTTCCCGAACCAGAAGGCCCCATAATCACCACCACTTCCCCCCGTTTCACCGAAAGGCTAACCCCTCTAAGGGCGTGGAAATTATTGCCATACCATTTATGTACATCGGTAGCAATAATAGCAGTATCTGACATTGATGATGAACTGGGGTTGGTATTAGGTTGTATTTGTGTCATGGCTTTAAATTGGGGTTAGTATTCAGCAGTAGATTCATTGTTCTATACATTATTATCGAAGATTTGGGTTTAAAACCCCGTCCTTCTAGGACGGCTTTGTGCTAAAATTAAGTTGGTGTGAAAAAACCCACCCTATCAAAGATACTCCGAAACAAATAACAAGGTTGAAAGTCCTGCGGGGTTGACGATGAGAAAGGGGAAGCGGAAGTAAGGCAATGGTATCAGTCCACCCTTGAACGCACTCAAAATTAAATCTTTTCTTGAAGTGGCGGAAGGGCATTCTGACACTTTAAACGGACGTGGAGACAGTGTAAGACTACTCAAAGAGTAGCGACAGTCTGTGAAGCGTCAACCCCGTTCAGCGACCTCCTTAAACAAGTGGCGTGGTGAAGAATCACCGTACCTTCAGGTCGGTGAGGATGTCAAAATTAAGAGTATGTTAAGTGCTTAAGGGAACCACAATTGAATCAGCCTTCTATTTTAGTGGTCGATGATCAACCTCGTAATTTTGATGTCCTGGAATCACTGTTAAGCAGTCAGAATTATGAGTTACACTATGCTTCTAGTGGACAGGAAGCCCTCGAATCCCTAGAAATCATCCCACTGGATCTAATTTTATTAGATGTGATGATGCCAGAAATGGACGGGATTGAGGTTTGCTCCCGGATTAAAGCCAATCCCCAATGGCAGTCAATTCCGATTATTATGGTGACGGCATTAACGGAGAAAGAAGACCTGGCTCTATGTTTAAGTGCCGGTGCTGATGATTTTTTGAGCAAACCCGTTAATGGTCTGGAACTTCGCGCTAGAGTTCATTCGATGCTGCGGATTAAGCAACAATACGACAATCTACAAACCCTGCTGAAATTGCGAGAAGATCTGGTCAAGATGTTAGTTCATGATCTTAGAAATCCCCTAGCTGGGATCTTGTTAGGATTGGAGATGTTGACCCATCCCAAGCTATCACCAGAGGCAAAACAAGAGAAAATAGTTACAATAAAATTATCAGGGCAAAAGTTATCAGGCTTAATTGATGATTTATTGCTGATGGCGAGGATAGAATCGGGTAAAATTGCTCTCAATCTCAGCCCAGTTAATCTGGGAAATATGCTGCGGGAATTGGTTAAAGATTTTGAATTTAACGCCTCTCAAAAAAAGATTGAAATCATCACCCAAATTCCTGATTTTGATGGCACGATTAAGATAGATCAAGCGATGTGTCAGCGAGTTTTAGATAATTTACTCTCTAATTCTATTAAGTTCTCTCCCCAAGAAAGTCAGATTATCATCAGTGCTGAACATCTCCCCGAAGGAGGGACAAAAATTAAAATAGCTGATTATGGGCAAGGCGTACCCGATAATTTAAAACAATGTATTTTCGAGAAATATGAAATTGGGACTCTGATGCAAGGTGTCTCTCAAATCGGATTGGGATTAGCTTTTTGTAAAATGATTGTCGAAGCTCATGGTGGCACAATTAGGGTGGAAAATAATCAACCCCAAGGAGCAATTTTTGAAATTACCTTCCCCAATAATATTACCTAACTAGCCTGATTCAGATCATGTTGACATCGTTGACATCGGCAAGTGCTATCACCCAAACGGAACTAACATCTGCCATCGTGCGTAATCCCCTGATTATTGCACCGGATACGACCGTTAGGGATGCGATCGCACAAATGAGTGGACTGCATACAGTTTGTTCGACGTCCACCATCGGCAATAACCGACCAGAGGAATTACACCTTGAAGCTCGGTCAAGTTGTGTCCTAATTGCTGAGAATCAGAAATTATTAGGCATTTTCACCGAGAGAGATGTGGTACGCCTGAGTACCGAGAAACGCTCCTTAGAGAGTCTGCTCGTCCGGGAGGTCATGGCCCATCCAGTTGTCACCCTCTATGAGTCGGCTTTTACGGATTTGTTTTTTGTGATTAACCTGCTCAAACAGCGCCGGATTCGCCATTTACCCATTCTCAACGACCAAGATCAAATAGTTGGACTGCTCACCCACGAAACCCTAAGACAAACATCCCGTCCGACAGATTTATTGCGGTTACGTCTGGTCGCAGAAGTGATGATTGCGAACGTTGTGTCCGTGTCTCCCAATAGTCCCATATTACAGATCGCCGAATTGATGGCAAAGCATCGTGTCAGTTCCGTGGTGATTGTACAAGAACAAGATAGCCTATTTATCCCCATTGGCTTTGTAACTGAGCGAGATTTAGTCCAGTGTCAGGCATTAAACCTTGATTTAGAAACCTGTATGGCCGATCAGGTGATGAATATATCGGTTTTCCCAGTCAGAAAAGATGATTCTCTCTGGGTAGTGCAACAGATAATGGAACAACATTTGATTCGGCACTTGGTGGTAACGGGTGAGAAGGGTGAACTGCTGGGAATTATCACCCAGACCAGTATTTTACAAGCCCTCAACCCCCTGGAATTATACAAATTAGCCGAAGTTTTAGAACAGAAGGTATCACAGTTAGAAGCGGAGAAAATAGAACTTTTAACCCATCGGAATTTAGAATTAGAACGTCAAGTCGAAGAAAGAACGGCTATCCTCAAGGCAAAAGCCAAACAAGAGGAGTTAATCACTAATCTTGCCACTCAAATTCGTTCCTCTCTGAATTTGTCAGAGATTCTGAAGACAACGGTGGAACAAATCCGATCTCACCTCAATTGTGATCGGACAGTGATTTGGCAATTGCAAACCGATACCCATGTAATCGTTGCAGCAGAAGCCAGCAGCAGTCAAGATTTTTATGATCTAGGAACACAGACTACTGATCCCTGTTTTTCGGATTGGATCGATGTCTATACTCACGGACGGGTTCGGGTAGTGCCAGATATCTACACCACTCCCATGACCGACTGCCATCGTCAGAGCCTAGAAAACTTGCAAATTCGGGCAAAAATTATTGTTCCGATTCTGCTAGGACAAACCCTGTGGGGATTGTTAGTTGCTTCCGAAAGCAATGGGCCGCGCCAATGGTCAACAGAAGAAATTACCCTGTTACAACAACTGGCTACCCAAGTGGCGATCGCAATTCAACAAGCCACCGCTTACCAACAAATCGAAACCGAACTGGCAGAAAAACGCAAAATCGAAGCCGCCCTGATTGAGAGTCAAAATCGCTATATTACCCTGGCTGCTGCTGTTCCCGTTGGGATTTTTCGTACCGATACCGAGGGAAACTGCATTTATGTGAATACATCTTGGTGTTCCATGACCGGACTCACCCCCTCGGAAGCCATCGGTGGGGGTTGGACTCAAGCCATACATCCCCAGGATCGAGACAAAATCGTCTCGGAGTGGTATTTTGTCGTTCATGAAAATCGTCCCTTTCAGTTAGAATACCGCTATCAACGTCCCGATGGTTTAATCACTTGGGTATTTGGACAGGCGATCGTAGAACGTGATATTAACGGGGAAATCATTGGTTATGTGGGCACGGCTACCGATATTACTCAACGTAAACAGGATTCTGACATTCTGGAAAACTTGATTGAAGGTACATCCGCCGTCACCGGAGAAGACTTTTTCCCAGCTATGGCTGAACATATTAGCAAAGCCTTTGAACTTGATCGGATTGTAATTACAGAATTGCGTAACGGGGTCTTTTGTAAGTTAGTCGATTTCTCAAATCACCAATTTCAAGCTGATCATGTCAATGAAGATTTTGAAGAACTTTATGCTAAAAGTGATCTGGGTCTTGCCCTACAAAATCAATCCGGGGAGTCTCTGGGCTATATTGCGATCTGGAATAATACCCTCAAAAATTCATCCAATCTAGTCAATATCATTGATATTTTACGGGTTTTTGCCACCAGAGCCGAGGCAGAAATAGAAAGACTCAGGGTAACGGAAGCTCTGGAACAACGGAATCAAGAGCTACGCCAGGCACAATCATCATTAGAAGAATTTAACCTTTCCCTGGAAAGCCTGGTGCGACAACAGACTAAGGAAGTCATAAACCTCAATATTCTTCAAAAAGCTATTCTCGATGGGGCTGATTATTCTATTATTTCCACCGATCTTCAAGGCGTGATTCAGACCTTTAATGCTGGGGCAGAAAAAATGCTCGGTTATCGTGCAGAGGAGGTTATTGGTAAAGTCACCCTCACAAGAATCCACGATCGCAAAGAATTGAAAATTTACGCTGAAATCCTTTCCCAAAAGATTAATCGTCCCATTGAGCAAAGCTTTGAAGTTTTTATTGCACTCTGTAAAGGAGGCATAATCAATGATCAAGAATGGATTTATATTCGCAAAGATGGTTCTGACTTTCCGGTATCCCTATCTATCAATGCCCTCAAGGATATTAATCAGCAAATTATTGGCTTTTTAGCCATTGCTAAAGATATTAGCCAACGTAAAGAAGTAGAACTGGAACGGCAAAAGTTACTTCAAGAATTATCTGCCTTTAAACAGGGCTTAGATCAATCTGCCATTGTCTCTATTACTGATACCAAAGGAGTAATTATTTACGTCAATGATCGTTTCTGTGAAATTTCAGGTTATTCCCGTGATGAACTGATCGGAAAAACCCATCGCTTGATTAATTCTGGCTACCATCCTTCTGACTTTTTTAAACAATTGTGGCGCACGATTATCCAGGGTAAGGTTTGGCGGGGTGAAATTTGCAATCGAACTAGGAAAGGGGATTTATATTGGGTAGACAGTACCATTGTCCCCTTTTTAGATAGCCAGGGAAAACCGTTTCAGTATCTAGGGATTCGCTTTGATATTAGCGATCGCAAGAAAATTGAAGCTGAATTAGCTAAGAGTGAAGCTCAATTCCGAGGACTGGTAGAAGGAGCAAATGATGTAATTTGGTCTTTTGATCTTGATGGCTTATATACCTACCTTTCCCCCCAATTCGAGACGCTTTTTGGTTGGAAACCGAGTGAATGGATCGGTAAATCCTTTGTGGATCTGGTTCATCCTGATGATTTGGAAATCCTGATTAAAAATAATCACCAATATATCCTAGGCGGGGAAACAGCCCATAATCTTGAAATTCGACATCTTCACCGAGATGGTCATTATGTGTGGGTGAGAATTAGTGCGACGGCAATTAAAAATGAACAAGGAACAATAATTGGTCGTCAAGGAATTTTATCGGATATTAGCGATCGCAAACAATACGAAGCCCAACTGCAACAAACCAATCTGGAACTAGCCCGGGCGACCCGCATGAAAGATGAGTTTCTTGCTAATATGAGCCATGAATTACGAACTCCCTTAAATGCTATTTTAGGAATGTCTGAAGCCATGCAGGAGGAAATATTTGGCCCCCTGAATCAAAAACAACATCAGTCAGTACAAACTATTGAAAAAAGTGGGACTCATCTCCTGGCATTAATTAATGATATTCTCGATGTTGCTAAAATTGAATCGGGCAAAATTGAACTCAACTGCACCCCTACCCCTATAACAGAATTGTGCGAGTCAAGTTTGATCTTTATTAAACAACAGGCCCTAAAAAAACGCATTTCAATTCAGACCGAAATTTCCCCTTATCTGCCTAATTTATTAATAGATGAACGGCGCATCCGTCAAGTTTTAATTAACTTACTGAATAATGCGATTAAATTTACTCCCGAAGGCGGTGGAGTCTCCTTAACCGTTAAACTTGAATCTTCAACGGAAACCGCTTTAAGCAATCACTATATTAGTTTTGCCGTCACCGATACGGGTATTGGTATTGCTCATGAAAATCTCGCTAAACTGTTTCAACCCTTTGTGCAAATTGATAGTGCTTTAAATCGTCAATATATGGGGACAGGTTTGGGACTTACCCTGGTCAAAAAAATTGTGGAAATGCACGGTGGGGAGGTAAAAGTTAAGAGTACAATTGATCTCGGTAGTTGTTTTGCCTTCCGTCTTCCTTGTCAAGATTTACTATTAAAATCTCCTCAATCTTCCCAGGAAACCGCAGTCAATTTAGACCCAAATTCTACAACCCAAGTCTCAGAAAAATTTCCTATAATTCTGTTAGCAGAAGATCATGAAGCTAATATTATTACGATTTCTCGTTATCTGAAGGCAAAAGGATACCAAATCATCTTAGCGGAAAATGGTCAAGAGGCAATTGATCAGGCTAAATTACACAGGCCAGATTTAATTTTAATGGATATTCAGATGCCTGTTATGGATGGTTTAGAAGCAATTCAACGGATTCGTGAGGACAGCGATCTCAAACTAGCTAATATACCTATTATTGCCCTCACAGCCTTAGCAATGACCAGCGATAAACAAAAATGCTTAGAAGCAGGTGCTAATGACTATTTGACTAAACCTGTTAAACTCAGTCAACTCACAAGTACAATTCAACAAATATTAGCCCAAGGGAAAAACTAATCAATGTGTTATAGCAGGGAACACCGGAACAGCCCCCCCAAACCCCCCGTGCACGGCAGGGCTGGGGGGGGGAGGGAACAGGGTAGAAGATGTGTAATTAATTTTGTTTAGGTACTTATCTGTTTACCTCGTTGAGAAATATTACGAATTGGGGATAGAAAGAAGTGATTAGCCACCCGAACAAGTATTTGTAGGAAACATTCAGGGATGGAATATTAGTTACATTAAATCCGTGAGGATTTTTGCTACTTGATTGAGTTGTTGAGTGCTAATTTTAGTTTGACTAATCCCAGCAGCCGTCTCCCCTGCCCCTTGATTAATCATGTTGATCACCTCAACAATCTGCTGAATAGCGATATCTTGTTGGTTAATATTCATGGCGATTTGCTGTGAATTTAAGACCATATTATTAACAGAAGATGATACTTTGTCAAAAGTTAAGACCGTTGTTTCAGCCATTTGCATGATTTCGTTGACTGTGTGAGTTCCTTCTGTTGTTACTTTAATCGTTGAATTAATGGAATTTTTAATCTCTTGTACAAGAACATTAATTTGGTAAGCAGAGTGTTTGCTCTGATCTGCTAGTTTACGGATCTCTGAAGCCACAACACCAAATCCCTTACCCTGTTCCCCTGCCCGTACAGCTTCAATGGCTGCATTTAACGCCAGGAGATTCGTCTGCATGGCAATACTGCTGACTAAATTTGAGATTGTGCCGATTTCAATGGTCTGTTTTTCTAAGTCTTGGGTTTGCTGAACAATTCTCTCGGAATTGGTTTTTAGGGTAGCAATTCCTTGTACAGAGAGTTCTACTGCTTGGTAGCCTTCTTTGGTCAATGATAATACTTGATTGCCACTGGCAGAGGTGGTTTCTGCTTGATTTGCCATTTGCCTAGATGATGTTGCTAATTCATTGACCGTAGCGGTGGTTTGATTGACTGAGATTGATTGTTGATAGGTGATTCTTTCTTGTTCTTCGATGGTGGTGGCAATCTGGGAGGAGCTACTGGTAATATCAAGGGAGATTCTCTCGATTGGCTGTATTATTTCTTGTTGAATAAACCGAATGCTGATACCAATTAGTCCTAGGATAATAATAGTTCCGGTAAATATGGCAATCCTGGAAAGTTGTTCTGCCTGTTGCAATTCTTTTTGTCGATCTTCGAGTAGCTGATTTTCGACTTTGTACATTTCAATAAGTTTGACCCTGAGTTCATCCATTATTTTTTTTCCTTTGTCTGAGAGAACAAGGTTTCTTAACTCTTGCTCCTTACCACTCCGTTTGAGGTTAATCGTCATAGCTAATTCATCAAATTTATCCTTGATTAATAACTCTATTTGAGCTAATCTTTGCAGTTGTTCTGGATGATCTGAAATCAAGTTTTTTAATTCTATTTTCACGGATTCTTGATTTTTAAGTCCATCAGTATAGGATTCCAAAAATTCTTCCTCACCTGTGAAAATAAACCCCCTCTGTCCAGTCTCAGCATCGACTAAAAACTTTTCTAATGATCTTATACGCATCTTGACTTCATTGGTATGGTTAACCCAATTCATTGTTTTGACTACAGCTTGACTGTTAAGGTAAAAAATCAGACTCAGTATTAAATTCAGGAGAGCAATAGCTCCTAAACTTATCGGAATAACTAGCCCAAGTTTCCACCGGCTTTTTTGAAATTCTTGACTAATTTGCATAACCTGAATGTTTGCCTTCTGAATAACTTCATCGACTTTATAATAAATTCAGTGATTATGGGGAAGTTTTCTGTATGTGACTAACATTAATAGAGGTTTAATCCCATTCTAAATTATAGAATCCTTGCTAGAGATATCTGCAAATGTAACAAAAGTATGGAAACACAACCCAAGGAAATTAGGCGTTATGTTGTATCCGATGGAAAAATACCTTTTGATCAATGGTTTAATCGTTTGCGCGATCGCCAAGCTCAGTATAGAATAGACTTACGACTCAAAAAATTACAACTCGGAAATTTAGGAGATTGTCGTTTTATAGGAGAGGGCGTTTATGAATTAAAAATTGATTATGGAATTCTATTTCTATTAAAAAATAGCAATTATTTATGTTTAGTTAAATAGCGGTAAACTAGCTATATAATTTGATAGGTAAAGCCTCGGAAGTTCACCGAAAAATTGGAATGGGTTCCTATTTTTTATAATTAGTGGAAAATTTGACCCCTATCTGCGGAATGTGGGCTGTAACGCTTGCTGTAACTCGGCAGCAGTTCTGAAGTAGAGATTGTGTTGATCAATTAGTGCTAAATCAATGACTTCTGCTAGAGGCTTGGGAACTAAAGTATTCCGCTTGCGAATAGGAATCGGCTGGCTATTTAATACCACTTTCAAGAAATTTTCACCTTTAGAAAAGTTACGCGGGTACAAACCTGTAAGCATATTGTAAAGACAAGCCACCACAGCCCAAACATCGACCTCTGGTTTGGCATATTTAAAATCTAATACTTGCTGTCTACACATAAAAACGTATGTTCCAGAAACCGAGGGATTTTCTGAATTAGAATTATCGGGTGTACAAGTATCACTATTCAAACCTGCCAAATCAAATGCCTTTGCCAAGCCAAAATCTGCTATCTTAACCGTTGGTTTTTCGCCTTCTGAAACACAGAGAATATTCCCGGGTTTAAGGTCACGGTGAACGATACCTTTAATCGGTTTAATAGTACCATCAGGGAGTTGTTTAGGAGATAGTTCCAGATTATGAGCATAGTCTAACCCATCCAAAATTTGATGGATAATATGCAAAGCCAAGTCAAGAGGTAAGCGATATTGATATTGTTTGAGCAAGTCATTTACTGTGCCATAGGGACAAAATTCGAGAGCCAGAAATAACAAATCTTCGACTTCTCCAGCATCGAGTACCTGAACTATATGGGGATGGTTAAAATACTGGCTAACTTTGATTTCCCTGAGAAACTTTTTTCGGGCATTTTCATCCGCTTGTTTCTGGGGGCGAATTACTTTCAATGCGATAGGTTTTTCTGTTTTTTCATCATCAGCTAAATAGACTACACCAAACCCACCCCGTCCTAATTCTTTGCTAATAATATAACCCGGAATTTGTGGGGGTGAATTGAAGAAAGCTTGGCTGGGTGACGAAATGATAAATGGACTAGCATTGAATTCATTACTGAGAATTTCAATACTAACCCGCAGGGTTGTTTTACCGATGCAAATTTCATCACCTGTTTTGAGAGGATGAAATGGATAGTTATTTTGGCAACTTTCTTCAGGGGTTTGAGTAGCTGAACGTTGGCCAATTTTTTGGCCGTTGAGATAAGTCCCTGTGCAACTTCCATCGTCCCGAATTCTGACCTGTGGTGGTTGGGTTAGGGGGTTAATATCGAGGACGCAATGGTAGCGAGAAACAGTTGTATCGTCTTCGGGTAATTTGGGGTAGCAGTCAGGGTGACGACCCACAAGGGTTGTGATGATATTGTCAAAGACAAATTTTTGTCCCTGGAGACTACCAGAGGTGACTTCAAAGATGACTTGGGCTTCCATTGGCTAGGTTACGGCATTAACTAAGATACCGAGTATATAATATTCGACAATTTTCGTTGATGCTTAAAACAGTTCAATCAATTTAAATACAAGGGTTTACTTAGTATTTTTTACCAATTTTCCCAAGTATCGCTAATGACAAAAATGGTGTCAGCCAAAAAGAAAGGATGAGATTATTGAAAAATAATTTAGTAATTGAGAAAACTAAAATAGATAAGACGTAGAAAAAAGGCTTATCCTGATCTTTCAGCCTGTCCGATACAAATGCACTCAACAACATAGAAACAAATACTGATGGCAAGCTTAAAAATATCAACCATAAGACTCCTAGATTTTGAAGTGTAATAAAGAAGCTTACGCAAAAATAAGGAAATGTAGTCTGTTCCATTCGTAGTTTTAAGATTAATTTAACAAAACAAAATATCTTATGTAATATTAAATTAAGCAATTTCCATAGAAAAGGACTTGCCAAGTGAAAAACAAGAGCGATCCCAAATGCTATAGGTAAGGTTATTGTAAAAATGAATTTCAAAATTAGCATTAATATAAAAGAGCCTATTAGACGTAATAGTCTCAATCTAGCTTTGATAGTTTTTCTGTGATTTCGATCTTCAATTTCTTCTAAAACTTGAAACTCTAACCAAATTTGTGAGACAAATTCCAGCTTTTCCAATACAGATTTAGGCTGAAGCCATCCATATCCAGCACACCCCAATATATTGAATAATTCTCGCAAATCTGTTTCTGTCCATTTTGGAGTTCCTTTACGAGTCAGTGCTAATACTATTTCTTCTTCTGAAAGATTTTGATCTTTTGCTAAACTAGCTGAATAGGGAACTTTCTTTTTCAGGAAAGTTGTTAAGTACACCCAAGATTCGTCATCAGAGTCCCCAGGCTGACGCTCTTCTAATTCCCAATCTAAGACCAAAAGTTTCAAAGTCTTATCTGCGCTTCCAGATAAAATCAAACGACCATCAGAACTCAAGTAAATTGATGTTACCGTTTCAGAATGCCCCTCAAATGTATGTACACATTTACCTGTTTCTGTGTCCCACAACTTGATTGTTCTATCTTTACTTCCAGAAAGAGCAAATCGACTATCAGAACTTAGACAAACTGCTGTGACTGAATTTTTGTGACCTCTAAATTCACGGCAATGGTTTGTTTGTAAATCCCAAAATCTTACTACATCGTCTTCACCTCCAGAAAGAAGATATTTCCTGTTCAAACTTATACAAATTGAGGTTACATTTGCTGGAATATGTCCAAACAAGGTAGCTACATGATTACCTGTTGCGACATCCCAAATTTTTAGTTGCCCCCTAGCTGATACAACATATCGATCATCAGGGCTGAGACAGACTGCATAAACCTCATTTTTATGTCCTTTATGAACACGGAGACAGCGACCTGTAGAAACCTCCCATAGTCTAAATGTCCAATCTTTACTTCCAGAAATAACATATTGACTATCTGATGTAATACATACTGACGTTACAGAGTCAGTGTGACCTTCAAAAGTTTGCAAACATTCTCCCGTTTCCACACTCCAGAATTTTAATGTTTTATCATCACTTCCCGATAAAACATACTTACCATTTGAGTTTAAGCAAATTGAATTTACAGAATCACTATGTTCCTCAAAGACTCGAATAATCTTACCAGTATTTAAATCCCAAAGTCTTATTTTATCATCACGACTAGCAGATAGAGCATATTGCCCGTCAGGTGTTAGGTAAACAGAAGTAACTATAGAATTTGAACCTAACAAATTAGCTATTTCCCATCCTCTTAAAAATGTCTTGCGAGGAAAATGTTTATAGAGAATAGTCCAAGCTTGAAATACTTTTTGACTGCTACCATGATCGGGTAAATTACGAAGTTTTCTCAAATGTTGAGCAAATTCTAAAGTATCTCCCCTAGATAATGCGTTTTCAGCTTGTTTAAATGTTTCTTCATAAAGTTTATTAATTGTAATAATGGTTTTAGTGTCAATTATTTTAGTCAATCTAATTGGGGCAAGTAGGTTTATCTTACCGTTGATTTGCCAGACTCCAAGTTGCCCATCCCAACTACCGGAAACAGCTAATTGATCATCTGAGGTCAAGTCTACAGACATAACAACTTCTGTATGTCCACTGAAAGTGTGTAAACAGCGTCCTGTGGGTAAATTCCATAGTCTTATTGTGTTGTCACTACTTCCAGATAATACAAACTGACTATCTGAACTAATACAAACTGATTGAACATTGTCATTATGCCCTATAAAAGTCAGCAAACAACGGCCTGTGTCGATGTCCCACAACTTTAGTGTTCCATCCCAACTACCAGATAAAGCTAATTTATTATCTAAACTTAGGGCGACTGAGCTAATACAAGACTCATGTCCTTCAAAAGTCTTGACGGACTCCCCTATTTCAATATCCCAGAGCTTGAGAGTGTGGTCATTAGTTCCTAATAAAATATAGCGGCTATCTTGGCTTAGACAGCCTGAATCACAGCCAATTTCTAAAGTATCTACCAGACTAGCTGTTTGGAAATTCCATAATTTAACATTTTCCTTACTGACTGATATCACATACTTGCCATCACCACTAATAGATACTGATTTGATATATGAACTAATAGATTCTGATTTGATATCTGAATTGTGATTTTTAAATGTGATTAGAGGGAAAAAATTATTTTTGATATCCCACAACTCTAAATTGGAATTTTGGCATAAACTACTATCTTGGCTTAATAAGACACACTTATCATCTGGGCTGAGACATCCGAATAAACTCAATTGATGTAATGTTTGATTACCAACAGATCGATGTAAAGTTCCTGTTTCTATATTTAAAATAAAAGCTTTGCCGATTGTATCTTTAAATCTTTCCCCAACTCTGCTATCTAATAAGCCTGTATTTGTGTACAGATACATAGTCCCCAAATAATTAGGTACGCAAAGAACAAATTGATTATCAGAACTTATGTCTACTTCCCATATTGGCACAGAAAATTCTGGATTACCTTGAAAGGCATTTTTGAGACGATTCGAGTTAGCTAATCTCTCTTGTGCTACTGCTAAGGCTTCTTGTACTTCCGACTCCTGGATTTTATCCTTTGAAATCTGATTCAAAGAATTAATCGCCGCCTTGCAATTATTCCGCTCTAAATGCACCAAAGCCAACAAATAATGAGCATTCCAATTCCCAAAATTTGCATCCCGTACTTTCTCCAAATCCTTGACTAAAATATCATCTGTAATTCGGCACCCTCTCCACAAAATCAAACCCCGATTGTAGGTCGATTCGGGATGCAGTGGGTTCACCTCTAACGCCTTATCCCACAGGTGCATCGCTTCTTCTACCTGTCCCAAATCCAACAGCGATACAGCACGGTTATTGAGGCTATCGGCAATGTCTTTACCTGTTTCTGGCTCAGGACGGGGGTAGACTTCACCCGTTTCCTGCTGATAAATGGCTTTCAGTGTATTTGCCACATCCAGCATTGTCCGAGGACGACGCTCTGAGTCTTCTCGTAAACACACCCACAGCAGTTCGGCTACACTTTGCGGCAAAGGTGGCGTATTCTCTTGCAGTGGTTCGCTTTCGATGATGTAGAACTCACGGGCATAAGCAACTTTAACTCCCACATTATCCCATCGCCTTCCTCCTTTAAACATTTCCAAAACTGACAACGCCCAACTGTATAAATCAGTCCGGCGAGTTAAAATAGAACCGTTAGCTTGTTCTGGAGAACGATAGGCTGGCGTACTACCACTACCATCTACCTGTAAGGTTTGGTCTGGTAATGCTTCTGTTACACTCACTACAACAGGTTTTCCCCTTGCCAAACCAAAATCCGTCACCTTGACTGTGCCATCAGCAGTCATCATCGTATTACCAGGCTTCACATCTTGATGAATTAACCCCTGTTCGTGGGAGTAATGCAATCCCCAAGCAAACTGAATTGCTATATCCAAAATTCGCCTGAATGACTCCGCCTGTCCCCCCTGATAAAGTCTAGGAATTTCTCCATCTTTGCTGTAAATCCAATCGTGTAGACTTCCTCCACCCACAAATTCGGCAAACACGCGGGGACTTTTGCCCAATTTGCGAACATAAAAGCAGGTGACAATATGGGGATGTAACCCCAGTTTTACCCAAGTTTCTGCCTCTCGGATAAAGTTTTCGACTTCCTTTTCTGTTAGTTTGTCTACTTTAGGAGTCTTGACCGCTAGACTAATATTCCAACCTGTGTGCAGAACTTTATAAACTTGACCAAAACCACCTTGACCAATATCAGCCTCAACATTGTACAAGTCAACTATCGACTGACCCACCTGCCACTGATCAGGAACGTTTGCTTCAGCTTGTTGGAGAGCCGATAAATCTACTGATAGCCCACTGTATAAGTTGGGTGTAGATGGTGCATTTTCTAATTCTGGCTCAAACATGGTTAGAGTTGGGGTAAGTGAGAAATAATTAACTAATGGTCAATTGCTCTATTTTTTTTGTCTATCTATCGTTATCCTTTAATTCTGATTTCTCTAACAAAATCTTAATTGCTTTTACAGCAATACCTAAAGGTGCAAACACTACAATTAGTGCATCTATGCTTATCTCGGTAATTATCTTGTGTACCTTGGGACTTTGTGTTAATTCTTCTAATGCGCGTATCCCAGCTTGATGTATTTTTTCCCTAATTTGGGGATTATAGTCTCCACTTTTTTGCAATATTTCTAAAGCATCAGAAGGATTAGAAGTTGGGTGCGATATCAGCAAATCTTGTAATTCTACGTCCGACTTACCAATTTGCTTTAATACCGATCTCACCGCTTCCCGACGAAGGCGATCATCGTTATCAATCTCACCGCGAAATATTTGTTCATACAAATCCGGTAGCCCTAATTGATCTAGATTATCAGCTAGAGGGGAATTAATCGGCTCTAGGATAGCTTGTAAGAGATATTCAGGTAAGACGAGGTTATTTTCCTTACTTTCAGCAATTTCCGCCGCCCGTTGAAAAGCTTGTTTGGATTCTTCGCTACGATGGATTTCTGAGCGAGGATGGGTGACGGGGTTGGGGTTGATTATGAGCGATCGCAACTGACGGCGTAACTGTTTGGGATCAACATCATGCAATCTCTGGACAAGTCCCTGAATTTCTGCTTCAAGTTCAGGAATGGGGCGATCGCACAGTTTACACAAACCCAGCAGTAAATGACTGGGGCTAATTTCTTCAGCACCGGACTGTATTGCCTCTTGAGCCGCAATTTCCCAAGTCAGAGTTAAACTTTTAGATAGTTCTGTCATAACTAATATTAATAGAGATTTAATCCTACTCTAAATTATAGAATACTTGCTCAAGCTATCTGCAAATCTAACAAAAGTATGGAAACACAACCCAAGGAAATTAGGCGTTATGTTGCATCCGATGGAAAAATACCTTTTGATCAATGGTTTAATCGTTTGCGCGATCGCAAAAGTATAGAATAGACTTACGACTCTAAACCAACTAAACCCAAATAAATTGGACTCAGAAACTCCCGTTTTACAAGAATTATTATCTAACCCAAAAAAAGAAGGATAAAATACAAAATATGCTTGAATTACCTGCATGATCATTTAGTCCGCGCAGGCGGACTTTGTTTGTGTAGCCGCGAATTCTATTTGCCCAAAACTATTCGCCCAAAACTATTCTATTCTATTCACCCCAAACAAAAAGGGTTTATTTATTTATTTATGCTCCGTATTCAATTGTTGTTCTAATTTTTGACTAGCTATCGACATCCCATAACAAAACACCCAATACAAAATCCCAACGAAAATATAAACCTCTAAATGACGTCCTAAAAACTTAGGGTTGGCTAAAATAGATCGACTCATTCCTAATAATTCCATTAATCCCACAATTGACAGTAAGGTTGTATCTTGGAATAGGCTAATAAACTGACCGACAATTGAAGGAATTGCCACTTTTAAGGCCTGGGGTAAAACAATTAAACTCACCGTTAAAGGTGTATTTAATCCCAATGCTTTGGCGGCTTCAGTTTGACCTCTGGGAATACCTTGTAACCCTCCTCGGATGTTCTCCGCTAAATAGGCTGAACTAAACATAGTTAATCCAATAATAGCGCGTAAAATGCGATCGGGTCGCGCTCCTTCGGGGAGAAATAAAGGCAGTAAAATTTGACCCATAAATAGAATAGTAATTAAGGGTAATCCTCGAATTACTTCAATATAAACCGTTGATAAAATTCTGATTACAGGTAAACTACTTTGTCGTCCTAATGCTAATAATATTCCGATGGGAAAACATAATAAAATACTAATAATTGACATCAATAATGTCAACATCAGTCCTCCCCATAAGTTGGTTTCGACTACTTTTAATCCCAGTCCACCGCCAATCAACCAAACACAAATTAATAGTAATAAAAACCAAGAAAATGGCAACCACTCTCCCAGTTTTGGTTGAGTATTTCCAATGGTTTTACCCCCCCAAGCACCCGCTACCAATAATAATAGCATCACAATTAATAGCAGACGAAAAACTATTGGAGTGGGAGTAATAACCGCTAAAATTCCGATTAAACTAATCCCAATTAAGATATTTTTACTAAATAAAATTCTAGTATTTCTAGCTAAAAATCCCCAGGTTATCCCAGAAAAAATCGCAATCATTCCTAACATTATCCACAATCGCCAATATTGATCCGAGGGAAAACGTCCGACAAAATATAGGGGTAAGTTAGCCGGAATTACAGCCCATTTAGCAGTAGTAAAAGCCCAAGAGATAAACCCCGTTAGCATTGATAATAACAGGGAACCAATTCCAATCGTAATTAGGATATTATACCAAGTATTAAATAAGTTTTTTTGTAACCATTCCTTTGTGCTTAAAGCAATGGTTTCAGGCGGTTGATGGCTGGGCGGGGATTGTATAGAATTCATTGTATATTAGATCTTGTATTTTGGGTTTTTATTATAGCGGTATAGGGGAAAATATACCACTATAATAAAAATATACTCTTGAAAATCTAAGCCTGAGAAGCGCGTAATTGTCCACAAGCTGCATCCGCTTCTAAACCCCTGGAATATCTCACACTCACAGCAATTTTACGCTCTTTTAATATATCCATAAAATCATTAATTCCTTGGGTATTCGGTCGTTTATAATCGACTTCGTGAATCGGATTATAGGGAATCAAATTAACATGACTTTGAAATCCTCTTAACTGACTTGCTAATTCTATAGCGTGTTCGGGTAAATCATTTAATCCCGCTAAAAGGACATATTCAAAACTAATTCTTCTTCCCGTTAATTTAACATACTCTCGACATTCTGCAAATAATTGGGATAGGGGATAATTTTTGGCGCTGGGAATTAATTCTTCTCTAATATTTTGATAGGAAGCGTGTAAACTCACGGCTAAAGTTACTTGTAAATCATATTCTGCAAATTCCCGAATTTTTCCCCGTAAACCAACCGTAGAAACGGTGATCATTCGTTGTCCAATTCCCACATCTTGATTCAAGGATTTAATCGCCGCAATCACGTTTTCTGTATTTAATAAAGGTTCTCCCATTCCCATAAATACAATATTACTAACTCGTCGTTGGAAATCCTCTTGGACTGTTAACACTTGGTCTATAATTTCATGGGGTTCTAAATTGCGAGTAAAGCCGCCTTTTCCCGTCGCACAAAAATCACACCCCATCGGACAACCAACTTGGGAAGAAACACAAACCGTTAAGCGTTTTTCGCTAGGAATTCCCACCGCTTCAATAATTTGACCATCGGCTAATTTTAATAAATATTTAATGGTTTTATCAGGAGCGATCGCTTTATAATGAATACTAGAACGACCAATATTAACATCCCCAACTGTCTCCCGCCATTGTTTAGAAAATACCGTAATTTCCCCTAGGGATTTTGCGCCTTTGTGATAAATCCAATCATATAATTGCTTCCCTCGATAAGCAGGTTGTCCCTGCTGTTTTACCCAGTCGGTGAGTTGTTCTAAAGATAACCCTAGTAGGGGAATTGATGCGGAGTTTGTAGTAGTAATCATAACAGTTAATAATAACCAGTATAGGAAAATTAGACAGAAATAGATCAGATATTATATCTGATCTTGTAATATTTGTTCGGCTGTTAGTTCCAGATTAGGAAAAGTTTTTGATTGAATTTGAGCACCTCCAGTAAACTCCAAGCTATCATACCATTCATCAACTAATGTCAGAATTGTGACTTGATTTTCCAAAGGATCAACTATCCAATATTCAGAAATTTCCAAAACACTATATTCCGCTTTTTTGGCGCGGTAATCCGTTCGTTTAGTAGACTCACTCACCACTTCAACAATTAATAAAGGTACGGGTTGATTCAGTGTAATCACCGCTTCTTTATTTTGTAATTCTCGCCATTGTTCTAGTGGTAAAATAACAACATCAGGAATTCTAACTGTATCCCATCTTCCCCCACGGGGAGATTGAATACCAATAATCATTTGTTTAGAAACCCACGCTTGTTGATTGCGTTGGATTTCTGCTCGAAACACGCTGTTAAGAAAATCAGCAATTTCTCCGTGTTTTCCTGTTCCTAAACTCATGGGAATTAGTTCTCCGTTAACCAGTTCATAGCAAGTATCTGTACCATCGTTGTAATTGAGATATTCAGCTAGGTTTAGGGGTTTTGTGGTTAATTCAGACTTTACAGTTACCATAAAAGATTGTAATATGGATATGACTCATACAATTATGACATATTTTGACAATGACTGATCAACATATTCTACAAGAAACCTTCGATTCCCTTCCCAAATTAGATTATATTCCCTTATTAGATGCTATTCTAAAAGAACTTAAAACAACAACTACCCCTATTTTTCAACTTTCTCCCGATCGAAATCGTCTCCTAATTCGTGCTTATGATTTCGCCTATAAAATAGCAACTGAAAATAAAACCCTCAATCCCTTAACCCAAACCACTGGAATTCGCGCCGCCACCGTTAATTTTGAAGATACTGCTAAATTCTGTGATAAAATTAGACAAATTCAACAGTTATTAAAAGAAAAATTAAATCTAGCTTGTCAACCCGAATCTCCTGAAAATATCCTAGTTAAGATTTGTAGCGATTTGGGAGAATTTAATCAGGAAAAAGATTCCCTTCCCTTCAACTATGATTTTAGCAAACAACCCCCATTTACCTCCAAACGCCTAACCCTTGAAAATAGTTTTACCCCCAATCGTAGCAGTGGAAGTCATGCAAATATTAAAGCACATCATTTTAATATTCGGTTTACAGGATTAGCAGATTTTCAAGACAATTTATGCGCATATATTCGACATCATATTAATACTATTACCGATGAAAATTCATCAGAAAGACAGGATCTCAATGGGTTATTGAATGAACTATCAGATCGACCCGACTCTAGTTTAAATAACCTCAGAAGCATTATCGATCAAGAAGCGTTACCTCGTCTTTTACGCGATCTGAAAATCGACTATTTAGAGTATCTCAAAAAAGGATGGCAAAAAACTCATTCTAACGCAAATTCTCCTGATTTAATGCTATTACAAACCTTAATTAATCGCTTAAAAATAGTGATTGAATATATCAATGATCCCAATTTAGATAACGCCCATTATGACATTACTTATTTAGGAGAAACCGTTAATCTCAGAACCGTATTTTCTCAATCCGATGCGTTTGATAGTTTACCCATTATTCCTAATTATGAAGGAGTAATTGGTGAAAGTTATAACCGCAATAGTAATAATTTCAAAGAATTTAATTTGGGAATCCGTTTAAAGCTGAATGGTTCAGTTAGTGCTTATAATGAAAAATCTTCCTTAGATTATCATATCGCAGAAATCGATCCCACCAGTCCGCGACATCGAGAAGATTTACAAAATTCTAACAAAGCAAAAAGTTTTAAAACTAGAGTTTTAAAAAACGTTTGTTTGTATTATCTGATTTTTGCGATTGATGAAACAGGAAACACACCCGACGAAGAATATAACCCTATTGTTCAATTTGAACAGGAAGTTTTAAGAGGTTTTCAGTCCAATCAAACCAACCCAGAAGCAATTACTCAACTCTTATCGACCATCAAAAATAAAATTGCTGATTCTGCTTGGGAAGTCAATCGCAAAGTCAATCGTTTAAAATCATTTTTGAAAGATTTTTTAATCCAAAAAACAGTTTTAAATTATGAACAAAAAACAGTTAAATTGCGTTTACACAAGGATATTCTTCACCAAAAACCGATAGATATTATTAATAGTCAAAACTTTTTTAAAATTAACCTAGAAGATGATGATACCAGTCGTTCACGCTCATCAGCGAGGGAAGCATTAGCTTATTTAAAAGTCGGAGAAAATCAACTAAGTCAAGACTCTTTAGCATCTTTAGAAGTAACTTTTACCTTTGATGATGTTCGTTATTTTACCGTAGAGGAAGAACAGAAATTTGCTCTCAGGTATAATATTGATGGGATTAAAGCACTACCTGTGGTGTTTTATCCGATCCGAGAATTAAACGCTGAAGACATAAAAAAACCAGGCGAAAAATTCAAACCTCTTTCTCTATACGAGGAACATTTTAAAGAGAAAAAACTAATAGCAATTTATTATAATATTACCAAGCTGAGAGCAACTATATTTAAAGATAATCAATCTCCTGAAGCAAGAATTTATCGCCAAGTCTTTAGTTTATTAACCTATTTGTGTATTAGCGTTTGTCAAAATCCCCTCAAAGACCAAAATTTGTTTATTCCTATCTTACGATTTCATGTACAAAGTACTATTGATGATAGCGAAGATGAGAAATATTTAAGGACTTTAACTCGATCTTTAGCACATATTTTAAGACGAGATTGTTTAGCAAATGATCAGGGATTAAATACTAAGAATAGGGAGGATAAAGGTTTTAACTATCGAGTTAGAAATGCTTTATCTTCCCTCTATTCCCTACTTCCCAAACGGTTTAAATTTAATAGTGATTTTAAACCACAATTAGATAAATTAGCAATTGTTGTTGTTTCCAGTTGGGTGAGTGATGCGGTTTGGAATGAACCGGATAAAAACCAACGAATTTCTAATATTTACGGTGAGATTGTTTTAATTGAAACAGATACCGATAAACCCGATGTCATTCAAATCAATAACTTTAAAACCTTTTCTAGTAACGAAAAGCATGAACAATTGTATCAACAACCAACCGTAATTCGAGATGAAATCACTAAATTATATGAAGAAAAAGGATACCGACACTTCTTATATGTTGCGAAAGCACCCTACAGTAGACGTTTAGGATTAATTCGCTCAGAATCTGACCCAGATTCCCTATTTTTTATGTCGGAAACGGTGATTAAATACCTCAAAGATGGAAAATCTGATCTCAAACTTTATCCGATTTTTATGGATACCTATCCTGCTTTGAATTTAAAAACTAAAAATCAAGAATCTTTCTATATTCCCGATGTAGAAGAATTGAAAAAACTCTCTAATGATCCCAGTCAAAGGACTAAAGTATTTTTAAATTTGTTTACCGGAGTTACGGTTGATCAAAACCGAACCTTTTTTAATAGTGTAGTTTGCTATAGCACCCTGTTAAATATGTATGATGATGAACATACAAGAGATGTGATTTCAGGATTATTAGATGATTCTTCTCCTCTCCAAAAAACGATTTTAAACTATATTCTCTTGTTTCATTTTTCCCGTTATGAAAAAAGCTATAATAAAAATACTAATATCGTCTTAAAATTAAATCCTTATAGTAAACTCATCGGAGATCAAGGATTAGGAACACTTTCAAACTTTACTTACTCCCCCAAAAATATTAATTTTAATACTTTAGCATTTTTAACCGTTGTTAGAAGTGCGATCTATGATTCATAAACTATCAATAATTGAGGAATAATCAATGAAATCTTCATTGGGAATACAACTCGGAATACAATTAGGTCGAATCTTTGAAATTGGGTTTAATTTAGGAATTTTAACCTATTTTAAACAAAGACAATTTAAACAATCCTATCAGGATATTTATGTCACTCCCCTAAGTCAGATTTATCTATATAAAATTAGTGAAAAATTAGCGAATGAAAATCATTATTTTGATCGATCAGATCGCCAAACGATTTCGACTTGGGTGAAATTGTTTTTGCAAAAAGGTTGGACTTCCGGGGTGACTTTTATTCGAGAATATAGGGAAGCAACGGGATGGAAATATGATCGAGAAATTGAGATTGTCTATTTTCAGTGCGATTTTTATAATGATAACTGTCTTAATCTGATCGAAAAGACTGAAAATGATGCTTATCGAGATGTTTTAGAAACTCAAGGGTTTAATAATGTTGATATTATTCACTATAAACGCACAGGAGAGTTTTTAAGAGCAGATACGTTATTATTGACTCGCTATCGTGATCAATATCGAATTTTAGTGGTAGATTTATCAACTTTTACTACTTCTGCGATCTATGCGATTCAGGATATTAAAAATATTGATACTCTGAAAAATTTATTAAAAAAAGAGTTGAATTATATTCGCTCAAAATCTCAATTTTGTGGGTTAGAAATTGATATGGGAGAGAAAAATAACTATCAGGTTTTTTCTCAAAAGTTATACCAATATTTTTCTGCTTTTTCGACCAAAGATAAAGAAGGGGTAAAAGTTGTTCAATCTTGTAGTTATGCTTGGAGTTTTTATAATTTTTTGTTACAAAGTCGTTATTTAAAATCTAGTGATATCGTAAAATTTAACTGTTTTGGATATAGCGATCGCCTGATTAATGGAATTTCTCTGAATTCAGAATCATCATTAAAGATTTTAAAAACTTGTTATGATATCTACCGAGGTAAAGTAGAAGTCAATATTAAAGAAAACCGACTAAAGGTTTTGAATGTGATCAAAAGTAATGGGTCAAAAAGTTTTAAAAATGCTGGTGATTTTGTTAGAAAAATTATTGAAGCACAACCTAATCAAATTACCTCTATTGCTCATCAAGAAGTCTTAAAAGTTGGGGAATCAGACTTTTTTAATACTGCTGATAATATTCCTGAAACCTTACAGCGATCGCTTAATTTAACCCAACCAAACTTATCTCTAAGAGATGCTCATGCTGAGTTAATTCAGCGATCGCTCTCCGACCCCAAAATCCCCTATTTATTCCTAACTGGAAACCCAGGAATTGGTAAAACCACAGCTATTGCTAACTATATTTTACAGCATTTAGAAGCAGGAACACTATTATTTTATGTCAGTCCTCGGATTCAAGTAAATCGGGATATTATCGAAAAATTTTGCGACCCTGTTACCCATAAATTAAAAGATCACATTATTTGTTTAAATACCAATGCGATAATTTTAAATGATCAAAAAGGCGGTTGTGCGGTTGAATCTTATTATCATCTATTTTCCGAAGATGTACAAATCGGAAAAGTTAAGTTTTTAAATGCTAGTTTAGAGCGAGATTATCAGTATAAATCCTCTCAACGATTTGGGCGAAATTCCGAAGAAGTTTTAGAAGTAAAACCGCGAAATCAAGCGGGAGTTTTAGCGAGTTTATCGGAAGCAATTCATACTTGTTTTATTCATCCCGATCAATTTCCTAATAATATTATTGCGACCGCATCAATTCAAGCGTTAAAAGAAACAAGATCAGGAAATACCTTAAAACATTTAAAACGAATTTTTAGCAGTGTTTATAATTCTTCTACCCGTCGTGTCATTCCTGAAAAAATCAAAGCATTATCGCAACGGTTGAGAAATATTTTTATTATGATTGATGAAATTACCGGATCATCAGAAGGGGTTGCTTTTTTACATGGAATTAAAACTTTTATCGAAGAATACGACTTATTAAATCCTGATTATGGGTTTAATATTAAAGTGATTACTGCGGATGCTTCTTTAACCCTAAAAGATGTTGTTGAAAGTCATTTATCCGATCAAAACGTCCAAGCAGATAAAATTTTTGTTCGACAGGTTTCCGAAACCCAACAACAGTGTTTATGGGTGGATCAGTTTAAATTTTTAAATCAATACCCAGCAACTTTAATTAATGCAAATTCCTATCCCGCTTCCCAATTAACAATAGATTATCAGGTTTTGATTCACTCAGTAAATGACCAAGAGAATAACGAAGATGATTCAACGTTAATTAATCAAATGATCGATAGGATTAAAACCGATATTTTGCAACGGTTAAATCAAAATCAAGGTCAAATTATTGTCTATATTCAAAATAAGGATAAACTCAAAAAACTAATAGATCTAATTGCGAAGCAACTCCCTACGTTTGAAGTAAAAAAAGATTATTTAGAAATTCATGCGAGTCTTTCCGAGGATGAAATCGCCAACATTCAAAAATATAAGGATAGCGTTAATGTCATTTTTATGACTGCTTCCGCATCTCGCGGTTTATCCTTCCCGAATACCCGATATATTTTAGTAGAAATTCCAGGGTTTCAAATCGAACAAAATTTAATGGAAATTATTCAAGTTATCTATAGAGGTCGCGGGGGAAATTTAGATCAAGGGGAAAAATTCATTAAGTTTTATCTATCGGATAAAGCAATCTATTTTACCCCTAAAGTTGATCAAGATAATCACCCTTTATCTCCAGCACAATCTCAGGAATTAGCCAAAATTTCTTTACAAGAATCCTGTTTAAGTGCGTTGAATATTCTGATTATTTTAAAAGCATCAATTATGACTCGAATTGTGGGATTGGGTCAAATTGGATTTCAAAGTTATGTAATGATTCCGATTGGGGGAAAGTCGATTAAACAAGGAGGAGATAGTTTTTTAGGGTCAATGGTAACTCTATATCAGGAAGTCCAAAAAGAGTCTAAAAAGCGTCGTCAAGATCAACGCTTAAAGGAGATTTCCCAACGGTTATTAAATTTATTATCTGCTCAAAAAATAGAAATTTATCGTCCTCCTGTCACCTCTAAAACTCAACAGGAAGTTTCTTATTTATCTTTGGGATGGGAAATTTTATCTAAATTGGAAAAAAGTTTAGATCAATTTTTGGATCTTCCCCCATTAGAAAAAACCTATGTGCGCGGAAGTTTATTGATTATTCCGTTATCAGAAAAAACGGTTAGGGAAATTAATTATATTGATTTATCTCGGATTTTTACTTTAGAAAATAGCGATTTTCTTCAACAACTCTGGGGTTTAGCAAAGGGAAATTACCCCAAACAAATTAAGACACTGGTTGCTTCTGCTTTGGAATTAGTCTACAGTTTAGGGGAGGTTAAAGAGCGATCGCAACAAGTAATACAAACTTCTAAAAGTTGCGATCGCTATTATGCGTTTCCCATTCAAACTTTTTTAACTTTTACCGAATTAGAGGAGTATTTTTTAAGCGATCACAAATTGTTACCTCCATCCTTTCAGGATATTTTAAGACGCTTAGTTTATTTTCTCGCTTCTGCGGATAATATTCTACCTGCTGATGGTAATTATAAAAATCTTCCCTATGTGGTTTTTAATACTAACTCGATGGACAAACTGGGTAAAAATTTATTTAATGAAAATCAACTGTTTCACTCTAAAGAAATGAATATTTTAAACTTAATTTTGTCTCAAAGTGATTGACAATCCCAAAGACTTATGATATAACGATTAAAAATCGAACTTTCTCCAAGAAATGCTAACAATCAATTTTTCACAAACCCTTTAAATCCGAAACAGTAAGATAACCATGATTCAACAAATTACTATTAAAAACTTTAAATCCATTGATCAATTGAAACTTCCACTGGGAAGGGTAACGGTTTTGATTGGTGAAAATGGTTGTGGAAAAACGAATATTTTGGAAGCGATCGCATTAAGTTCAGCCGCAGCAAGTGATAAACTCGATCATGAGTTTTTAGCATCCAGAGGAATTAGAATAACGGAACCTCAATTCATGCGATCCGCTTTTAATTCTGATGATCTTAACAAAGAAATTGAAACATCTTTCCAGTTTCAAAACGATAAGATTATTACCTATAATTTACAACATGATGGTAAACCCTACTCTAGTTGGGTTAGTAAGATTTCTGAAATTTCAAAGGAAATCCCTGAAATTGAGAGGATGAGCGAGGGAATTTATCTAGCTTATGAACAAAATACCGATATTTTTTCAAGTTTATCAGAAGCAGATTTTGTTCAACAAAGCGTAAAACGGTATATTATCGAAAATCCTGATAATTTAACTTTAAAAAACTTTTTGATTTTTTCTCCAGAGAACTCAAGTTTACGAATTTTTAAAGAAGAAGGTCAAATCCAACCTTTGGGAATTCATGGAGAAGGATTATTGAAACTATTAACGGTTTTAAATGCAGAAAAAAATCAAGAAAAAATTCAAGAGATAAAAGAAAAAATGCAGCTTATAGATTGGTTTAAGGATTTCAGTATTCCTGATGAATTATCGCCGAATGAAAAAACTATTAAAATAGCTGATCGATACTTTTCAGGAAAACAAAAATACTTGGATCAAAATAGTTCTAATGAAGGATTTTTATTTTTACTATTCTATTTTTGCCTGTTTATCAGTGATAATACCCCTAAATTTTTTGCAGTCAATGATATTGATACTTCCCTAAACTTTAAATTGGTACGTAGATTGGTTCAAGAATTCGTACAGTTAGCAAAAAAATATGAGCGACAAGTTATTTTTACCACTCATAATCCTGCTATCTTAGATGGATTAGATTTGGAGGATGATGAGCAAAGACTTTTTGTAATTTCCCGTAATCAATTAGGTTATACTAAAGCCAGAAGGATTTTATCTCCAAAACCTCTGGAGGGACAGGAACCTGTGAGATTATCAGAAGCATTTTTACGCGGTTATATTGGGGGACTACCTAAAAATTTTTAGTTATGACTACTTTTACTTTTGGATTAATTACTGAAGGACTCCAACTAAGTTTGGGGCTTATTCTTATTAACTAAAAACTCGCGTAACCGAATTAAATTGAGAGTTTGACCTAAATTCAAAGGTAATATAGAAATCCCTTCTAAACGAGATTGTACCCAACCTTCTCCCCAATACCACTCATGAAATCCATCAATTCCCTGACTTAATAATAGTCTTAAACAATTAGGTTGGCTGACATCAACATAATGTTGAATTGTCACCGGGCCAAGGGAAGTGGTAAAGGTTAATCCTGGTTGGAATTGTTCAGGAAGTCCGGGGTTAAACTGTTGGGGCCATAACCATTTTTGCAACTGACTCGGACGTAATAAACTATCTCGAATATCAGCTTCTTTGGCGTTGACTTCAATACGGAGGCTACTGTGTTGAAACGTACCAAGCATAATAATTTTACTTTAATAACGGTATGTTTTTTTATTGTAACATTGGTTATGAAAAATCTGGGTAATTAGATCAAAAATTTTAGTTTCTATACACTTCCCGTCTATGACCTACTTCAACAATTAGAACAATGAGAAGGTCATCTTCAATTTGATAAATGATTCTATAATCGCCTGCTCGTAAACGTAACAATCCTTTTCTTCCTTGTAAGGCTTTTATCCCAAAAGGTCTAGGATTAATTGATAAAGCGTCAATTTTGGGTTGAAGCTGTTCTTGAACAAGTTGAGGCAAAGCCTTGAATTGACGCTGGGCTTTTTTAGAAAACTGTATTCTGTACATCGACACTTAATCCAGTCCGGCTTTAATATCTTCCCAAGAAACGGTTCCTTCTGTTTCTGCTGATAATAGTCCCTCTAATCCATCAATTGTATCTAACAAGTCTTCCAATTTTTCCACTTCAATCACAATCAATTGCTGGGAACTAATTTTTTCTAAAAGTTCAGGAACAGAAACTTCTAAACTTTCTGCAACAGACTGAACCCCTAACCAAACTTCATCATTGAGAATTAACGGATCACAACTGGGAAAGGAATTACTAATTTTTTGACTCATAATAATTTGGGTCTAAATTATCTGTAATTATAGATTTAACGGTTTTGCTGGTCACAACTGACGCAATTATTATCATTTATTATATCAAATCAAAATCAATTTTGACTGACCCCTAACACCTGATCCCAGAAAAAATTAAAATGGGAGCAGGTACAAATTGTTAAAAATTGTAAGCATGGCAGATCAACTGATTCGGGCAACGGCGGCAGAGGGCGGAATTCGGGCTGTAGGCGTGATTACCACCCGTTTGACGGAAGAAGCCAGACAACGACACAAACTCTCCTATGTGGCAACCGCAGCCCTAGGACGCACCATGGCCGCCGGGTTGCTCTTGGTATCGAGTATGAAACGGGCCACATCCAGAGTCAATATCCGCATCAACGGCGATGGGCCATTGGATGGGGTTTTGGTGGATGCGGGGTTAAATGGGACTGTCCGGGGTTATGTGGGCAACCCCGATGTGGAATTACCGCCCAATTCCCAGGGCAAATTGGATGTCGGTGGGGCTGTGGGCCAGAATGGTTATGTGCGAGTGGTGCGAGATGTGGGTTATGGCTATCCCTATACCAGCACAGTTGAATTAGTTTCTGGTGAAATTGGTGATGATATTACTAACTATTTAGCTAATTCTGAACAGACACCTTCGGCTTTAATCTTAGGGGTATTTGTTGATAAACAAGGAGTGCAAGCGGCGGGGGGTTTATTATTACAAGTATTACCAAAAGCCGCAACGGATGAAGAATTAATTACTAAATTAGAATCCCGGGTTGCTAGTTTATCTGGGTTTACTCCTTTATTGAGAGCCAATAAAACCTTACCGGATATTTTGCAAGAATTATTAGGAGATATAGGATTAGTAATTTTACCCGAATCTCAATTAGTTCGCTTTGATTGTAGTTGTTCTTTTGAACGGGTATTAGGGGCTTTAAAAATGTTCGGGACGGAAGAACTTCAAGATATGATTGAAAAAGATAACGGTGCGGAAGCAAAATGTGAATTTTGCGGGGAAATGTATCAGGCTAATTCCGATCATCTCCACCAACTGATTGAAGATTTACGCATAAAACCAGAACCGGAAGAAGTGCGGAAAAATTCGATTTTATTTTAAAAATGTTTCCTACACATTCTCCGGTAGAGACGTTCCATGCAACGTCTCTACTACTTATTTTATAGCTGATTTAAGCCGTGGCTTGTTGGGGGAAAAGTTGGCTGAGATTTTGACGGGATAATGGTTTAACCCAGGATAACCAATTGGCTACGGGTTGAAAACCAACGGATTCATAGAGTTTAGTTGCTCCGGTCAAACTATCGGCATCTACGCTCAGTTTTGCGGTAGTTGCTCCGGCTTTTTGGAGTTGGGATAAACCGGAAAAAAGCATAGCTTTTCCTAGGCCTAATTTCCGAAATCCTCGTCGGGTTCCTAACCATTCGATCCAACCGATTTGATCAGAATTTAACTGACATTTACAGAAGGCTGCAAAGTTGCCATTGGGGGCAATGGTAACTAAATCTAATTCCGGTTGATAGTTGGGTTGATTGTGCCAATATTGGGCTTGTTCCAGGGTTAATTCATGATGATCCCAATGGTCAATAAAGGACTCATTAAATAAATCTACCCAAGCCGAAATATCTTGTTTTCCTTGAATATGAGATAACCTAAAATCCGAAGGAAGTTGGGGAATAGATAAGGGAGATTCTAAGGATTTCGCCATGGTAATAAACTGACGATCAACTTTAAATCCTTGTTTTTTCAGGAGTTGATTTTGTTGGCTTTGATTTTCTAAAGTATAGGTTCGTAGTTGTACCATTTGTTGTTTTTGTTGTCCGATTTCTCGCAGGCGAGTTTCACACCAGCGCAACATTTCTTTTCCTAAATTGCTAGATCGGATACTCGGATGAATATATAGACCAAAATATCCATCAATTACCAGTTTAGAGGCTAGGGGTTCAATGCCAATTAACCCTAAAAGTTGATCCTCTGTGTCTGTCCACAGACGGATATCTTGTTGGGGATTAACATTAGGAGAAGATAGACCTAATTTTAAGTCGGCTAAACTTTCATCTTCGCTAAGATGATCAACGGTTTGACAGGCTTTAAATAAATTAGCGATCGCCGACCAATCTTTTTGACCTTCGTAGGATTTAATCATTAAGGTATTCATAATCAACTGTTCCGAATATTCGGAGGATTTTGACTTAATCTTGAACTGAAAAATTTGTAGCAAAAACTTGAGGTTGTTGTAGGAATACAACCTTTGATTCTTTTCCATTAATATTAATAACGGAAAGTTTTAAACTAAACCTAAGTGTCGCTGGAAACATCTCAATATTGAGGTTTACCGACTTCAATTGATATAGTTCTAGGGTTAAAAATTAATTCTGATGATAAAACTCTGCCCTGTGTGGGTAACACAGTAATAGTCAGGTTTTATCGAGTTAGACACTCATAAAAATGGGTTAATAAATTAATTAAATTTTGTTCTCTTAATCAACTTTATATACAGGTTAAATGGGTGTTGCCAGTTCGACCACTGGCCCTTGGAAAGTCACCAAACCCGATACAAAAGTCGCGATAATTAGACTAAAAAAGTGTTGTCCCGCTAGGTAAAGAAGAATTTCACCCCCAATGAGGTTTGATTTTGCTCTCCTCTGAGACCCGACAAAGACAGGCTGGATGATTCCATTTGAGAGCGAGAGACTGAGTACAGGTATTTGTATCTCAATCATAGCTTATTACCCCAATCGGTTGTCAAGGTTTCCCAGGTTAAACTTTGGTTATGCTTTTGTAGTGAGGCGTTTACGCCTCAAAGCTTGTAGTGAGGCGTTGACGCCTCAAATCTTGTAGTGAGGCGTTGACGCCTCAAAGCCCTGAAGGGCTTACTACGTTGGGATTAATTCTTAATGCGATAATCTGGGTGGTTTGTAAACTCATAAAGTTATTATCACTAATTAGAATTAGCGATCGCCCACCTTCGGGTAAGGGAGAACCCCAAGTTAATCCTTCAATATTATCGATCAAAATATTTAAACTGTTTAAATTGAGTAATAACGTTTTTTCTGCGGGTACAATTTCTGAATTTGCTAGTTTTATACTCTCCAATTCTTGAATATTATCCGCTTGTTCTAAATTAACTAAAAATAATTTAATCGTATATCCTAAACCCAAGGAAAAAGACCGTTCTAAACTAATTAAATGCTCCTGATCAATTGCCAATAAATCAACTAAACCCTGTCTATCATACTGTTCTGCAATAAAAGAAGAATTAGCCAAGGGATCGGTAAAATATAAAAACTCTCGATCAGGTTGATTGGTTTGTAAATTATATCGCAAAATTCGACTAGGAGTTCCCCGATCTAAATTCGCTATTTCTCCATCCTGAATTAAGGCATTTTCACTAGCTGTAAACAAATAGTTTTTATCGGGCGTTATGGTTAAACTTTCTAAGGATAAATTAGAACGAACCCCTTGATTTTTACTCCAATTTTTATCTCTAAATTTCTCAGGAATAGGTAAAGAACGTAATAGTTTACCCTGCAAAGAAAACTCCTTAATAAAATCTAGAATATTCCCATAAAAATTCCCTTCCGAAGCAATAAAGACACTATTTCCAGAAAAAGCAATTCCTTCAGGATCAAGACTATCTTTAGTAAAGGTTTCTCCGGTTTCTGTTAATAACTGAGTCACACCAATTACACTTACCTCTGTTTCTGGGAGGGAACCGGAACTTAAATCAATATTCAGGGTGTAAAATCGAGCTTTATTTTTATTGCTGGAGTCATCGGATATGGCGTAGTAAACCTGTTGTTCAGGGTTATAGGTAATTCCTGATAAACCGCCGACTTCTGTATTATTATAGAGTAATCCTGTGGGTAAATTAGCTTGTCCCATAAAGTCAATAATCGTTGAAATTGCCACACTAGAAGTGCTGAAGATAAAAAATAAAGTCAAGATTAAAATTACCTCAAAAATTGATAAAAAAATTCGCATTTAATTGACCTATACTTTGATTTTTGCGAGATAATCTAAGGGTTATAAAATCAATATCTAAACCAAACTAAAAAACTAAATCTAATCATTAAGAAATTCCGTTAACCATTCTTTAATATGAAATGTAGCCCGACAGTCATCCTCATTATATTGAACAATGGCATCTAATAAACTGCGATCGCCTGTTTTTAACCATTGTTCGTACCAACAAACAGATTGAGCACCATTAGCTGTCGGATCACGCCATTCAAACCCCAGCCATTTCGCCACGGGTTTCAGGGCATAACTTTCCACCGGAAGGGTCACAGTTTCTATCATTTTAGCATGAAGATCAATAAATCGGTTTAATACAGGTTTCCACAAATAATCAGGGGTATGATAGACCATAGCTAATCTTTTAATGGTCTTAGGTTCATAGTCACAAAAATGAAAAATAGGGGCGATAGGATACATCCAAACCAATTCTAAAAACTGTTTCCAAATTAATTCTTCTTGGGTCTGATTTTCTGCTAAAAATGGATAAAATTTTTGTTGATTTGAACGGTGATCGATGACCAATATTCCATGAAGATAATCCAAGTTTAATTCTGGTTGGGCTTCAATATCAAAATAAATTTCAACGGGAAATTTTTTTAATTTATTTTGATAATTGTCTTGAAAATTTTTAATCCATTCGCTAGAATTAAAATGTTTTTCAAAACTGATAAATTCTTCCCAACGTTTAATGGCTTTATTATCTGAATTTGACTCAGCTTGCTTAATAATTTGTAAGGCAATTCCTTCAGCAAATTCGGGATAAACTTCTAATTGTTCTGGGGTGGCTTTAGCTAAGGTTTGAACAGTGGTTAAATTAATTTCTTGTAACCGCAAATAACGAGTTGGAGTCACCCCTGGAATTAAAGAAATATGATTTTGCGATCGCGCCACATCCAAACAATAACTATGCCATTGACATAAATTACATTTTTGTCTAGCAATAAAAACCTCCGGTTCTTGACGAGATAAAACCATGTTTAAATAATTATTTAAAACATCGTGCATTTTCGGAAGACGTTGTTCTAAATCAACTGAATAAGGCGCTTTACCGCGTAAAATCAACCAACTTGTTTCCGGCTGTATTCCTTGAATATCTGCTAATAAATAAGCATGAAACGCAGAAATAATTTGATAATCAAGTTTAGGACGTTTTCCTAATTTAATATCTTGAGAAACATAAACCCAATCACCAAATTTAGAAAATCCAGGTTGTTTCACTAATAATTCAGGACTACTAAGTAATTTAATTTCAATTATTTGATTAGATTCTGATAAATTATCCCTATTCCCTAAAATTTCAGATTGATTAATTACCTCTATTTTTAACAAAATCCCTTGATAAATTCGCTCAACTCCTTGCTGCATTAACTCTATGGTTTGTTTCGCGCCTAAGTCCCAATTTCCAAAAAAATAACTCAGTTTAGAATAGGGATATTGAGATAAAATATATTTCTGATAAGCCGAACTATCGCGGATCAATTTCAGTAAAAAATCACTGGGAGGATCTTGTTGAGAAATATCGCCATAACGGTCTAAAAATGCCCGCCTCTGACAGCGTTGATAAAGTAACAGTTGTTTATCGGTGATTAACATGATTCTTTAGTGTCAATGATTAATTGTACATCAGATATCCTATTCAGATTAAACTAATTAGAGTAGAGACGTTCCATGGAACGTCTCTACTTAACGAAAAATAACTAACCTTCAATATTATGACAATTTCTTCCCTAAAAACCCATCGCCAACAGTTTCCCGCTTTAACCAATAAAGCCTATTTTAATTATGGCGGACAAGGGCCATTAGCACAAATATCCATGGATGCTATTTTTGAAGGGTATAAATATATGCAATCCCATGGCCCTTTTTCGGGGAAAGTCAACCAATGGCAAAACCAAGAAACCCAATTAACTCGTCATTTACTGGCTACGGAATTAGGAATCTCACCGGAAACCCTCACCTTCACCGAAAATGTTACTGTAGGCTGTAATATTGCCCTCTGGGGAATTGATTGGCAACCCGGAGATCATCTGTTAATTTCCGATTGTGAACACCCAGGAATTTTAGCAATTATTCAAGAAATTCAACGTCGTTTTCATCTGGAAGTTTCATTTTTTCCCTTAAGAGAAACCTTAAACCAAAGCGATCCCGTAGGGATGATTTCTGAATATTTAAAACCCCATACTCGTCTATTAGTGATCAGTCATATTTTATGGAATACGGGTCAAGTATTGCCCTTGACAGAAATTGTTAATCTTTGCCACAATAATTATAACACAAAAGTATTAGTAGATGCGGCTCAATCCGTAGGAGTTTTACCCCTCAACTTAACAGAAACCGGGGTTGATTTTTATGCCTTTACGGGTCATAAATGGTTTTGTGGGCCAGATGGATTAGGGGGGTTATATGTTAGTACCCAATCTCGATCAGAATTATCCCCAACCTTTATCGGATGGCGCAGTATTATCGGTGATGAACAGGGAAAACCTATCTCTTGGACACCGGATGGAAAACGCTATGAAGTGGCAACTTCCGCCTATCCATTATATGCGGCTTTACGCCATGCGATCGCTCTCCATCATCAATGGGGAACGGCAATAGAACGTTATCAACAAATTTGTCAAAATAGTCAATATTTATGGCAAAAATTATCAGAAATTCCTCAAATTCAATGTTTAAAAACCTCTCCCCCGGAAGCGGGTTTAGTTTCCTTTCAACTCACTAATGGAAAATCCCATAAATCCTTAGTCAATACTTTAGAAAATCAAGGCATTTTCCTGAGAACTCTCCTCGATCCTAATTGCGTTAGAGCTTGTGTTCATTACTTTACCCTCTCCTCAGAAATTGATCAACTTATAGACGCCATTAACCAGTTTATTGCTGTTTCTTAAACCTCCAGGGTGCGTCACTATCAAAGAAACCGGGTTTCTGCTTAAAGACTGTTGGGGAAAACTAGATATTGATAGAAACCCGGTTTCTGACTTTTGGGGCGATTCAGTTGCGGATGATAAGTTATAATAGAAGCCAAAGTCAGCCCAAAAATCAACTTGAACAAAAATAATAACTCAAAATGGTAACTACCTATCGTTTAAAAGCTAGTGAACTCGATCAGAGCTTTTTAGAAAGATTAAAAGCCACTTATGGAGATCAAGAAATAGAAATCAGTGTTTCTAACTTAACAACACAACTAGAAGCAATGGCAAACGATCCATTCATTCAAGCTGAGATTCAGCAAATAGAACAGGAATTTAAAATTACTGAAATGGATGGTTTAAGTGATTTATGACCATTCGAAGAGGCGAGATTTATTTTGTTAATCTTAATCCTGTTCAGGGACGAGAACAAGCAGGACAAAGACCTGTGTTAATTTTATCAATTGATTCTATTAACCAACTACCCTTAGTTATTACTGTAATTGTAGGCACAAAGGGTGAAAATATCACCCGTGATTTTCCCACTAATGTGCGTGTTTCTTCTTCAGAAAGTGGATTGCCAATAGAGACTGTTTTTTTATGTTTTCAAATCCGTTCTTTAGATAAAACTCGTTTTCCTGATTCTCCATCGGGACGAATTTCTGAAACTAAAATGGTAGAAATTGAGACAGCAATTCGTTATTGTTTAGGGTTATAGAATATTAGTCTTACGGATGACCAAAGAAACCGGGTTTCTTTTGGGATGAGGAACACTCCCAAGAAGAAGAACGTTTTTTACTTCTGGGCATAAACTCTAAAAAAAGATTAACAAAAATAATAGCTCGAAATGGCAAGTACCTATCGTTAATCTCGCCTAAAATCGCTAGAACAAGAATTAAACAATTGTACATCATTAACGATGATAGCTCATCCAAACTGGACACAGCACCCGCAGAATGACTCCAGAGGTTCCCGAATTGTGCAATAATGATCCCGCAGTCTCCCAACCCAACGTGCGTCCAATGGCCGACAGTCCCCAAATCCCCGATGAACTGATCCAGGTTTTAGCAGAATTTCAGGATCTGCATTTTGAACTCCCTGATCCAGAAGCGGAAATTACTGAATTGGATTTTGAACAGCAAATTGATGTCGCTTGGAAAGTTTGCGATCGCTTCGACTTGCAAACCGAAATCTGGCGCGGCAGAATATTAAGAGTTGTCCGAGATCGAGAAAAAAAAGGCGGCGAAGGACGGGGTACAGGCTTTTTAAATTGGTTAAAAGAACGGGAAATTAGCAAAAGTCAAGCCTATGCTTTAATTGAATTAGCTAATAGTGCTGATGCCCTATTACTTCAAGGTCATCTTAACCCCGATGCAATTAATAATTTTAGTAAAAGGGCGTTTATAGAAACGGCAAAAGCACCCGCAGAAGTGCAACAAATGGTTAGTGATGCGGCTTGTAACGGCGATCGCATTACTCGCCGTGAAGTTCGACAACTTAATGATGAATGGACGGCGATGAGTTCCGATTTAATTCCTGATAGCATTCGGGAAAAAGCCACGGAGGGGGCTATGCCGCCTCGTTATTTAGCGCCATTAGTGCGGGAAATGGAAAAATTACCCGAAGCACATATTACGGAATTAAAACGGGAAATGATCGAAAATCCTGATGTTGATACGATTAAACAGTTAACATCGGAAGCGAAAAATTTATCAAAATATTTGGATGCGGCGGGTCAAGTTCAAGCCTTAAATCAGTCTTCTGTAGATATGGAAATGGCGTTAGAAGAAGCGTTGCGGGTGGGATGTTTAAATACGGCTTCTGATTTAGTTAAACAAGCCACTGTCCTCGAACAAACGATGGTTAAACTCCATAGTAGTTGGAAACGAGTTGGCAGTTTAGCTGATAGATTATATGTAGATACGGGGGCAAGTACCCCCCATTTGCGATCGCTTTTAGGCTGTTTAGAACAGTTAGCAGGTCAAATTATTGAAGTGCAATTAGGCGATGGTAGCGAGGGCAGAATTCGCTTACAAATTCTATCGGATAATGATTAAAACCGTAGGGGTGGGTTCCGCAACACTGCAACAATTTATTATCTACAAATAATCTTTCTAAACCCGCCTCTACGGAATGGCAAAATATTGAAACCGTAGAGGCGGGTTCTGTAATAATTTATCCCCACCAGGGTAAAATATTAAATCAAAAACTTAGCTATTATAGAGGATAACCGATCTGATGTAAGATTCTGGAAACCTGAATCTGTTACAGGATCATCTCTTTATAAACATCATCAAAATTGTATGCTAAGTTGCAACGGATTTGAGCTATACAACCTGTTCCCGAGTTCTACTGCTATTTCCTATTCTAATCTATCATCAACCCTGCAAGATCAATGTTTATATGATTGTCAGGTAGATACTTCGGAAATTGGAGAAGTTGTGGCTAATTTTTTCAACTCTAACCCTTTATTACCCGGGGTGATTTTAACGGAAAATAACAATTTTTTGGGGATGATTTCTCGACAGCGATTTTTAGAAAGGTTAAGCCGTCCCTATAGTATTGAACTGTTTCTAAAGCGTCCTTTAAAAGTATTATATCGCTGGAAAAAAAAAGACATTTTAATCCTATCAGGTTTTACACCAATTTTAGAAGCCACTCAAACGGCTTTACAGCGCTTACCCGATTCAGTTTATGAACCTATTGTGGTTGAACTTTCCCCCCAGATTTATCGACTAATTGATATGTACCAACTGTTACTGGCTCAGTCCAAAATTCATCAATTATCGAATCAAGTTCTCCACAAATTATATGAAGAATTACAAATCCAAGCCAGCTTAGATGGACTAACTAAAGTCCCTAACCGTCGTTTTTTCGACCAATATTTTGATCAACAATGGTCAGAACTGAAATCTACTAAATTTTCCCTGTCTCTGATTTTTATTGATGTCGATTACTTCAAAGGCTATAATGATACCTACGGACATCAAGCTGGAGATGATTGTCTTAAACAAGTAGCTCAAGTCATCGCTCAAACTTTGACATCAGAACAGGGTTTAGTAGCTCGATATGGTGGGGAAGAATTTGTCGTTATTTTACCCAAAATTGATCAAGAACAAGCGATTAAAATCGCTGAAAAAATTCGAGATAATCTCAAATCCCTTCAAATTGATCATAAAAGTTCTTTGGTCAGTTCCTATATCACCCTAAGTTTAGGAATTGCTACCGCAGAATTTGGAAATCCAGAAACTATGAAAACGATTAAAACACCCGGAGATTTAATTGTTCTAGCGGATCAAGCCTTATATCAAGCAAAAAATCAAGGACGAGATCGGGTGGTTTGTTCGAGTTTCAAACATCCCTATCTTTGGGTAACAAATCCCCCAGTTCTATTTAAAAATTCCTAGGAAAACAGCTAAAATCACGAAGTTATTCTCTATTTTTTTCAGCCTTTATTTTGGTTGATAGGAGTATCTATCCCAAATAAGTTTAACAATAGGTAAACAGATTAATAATAGGTTAAATTTAAAATTTTGCTTCAAATTATAAATTATAGAATAAAATAGAATCAAGACTTTTCAGGGTGAAACGGTATCCTTTAAGCTGTTAAGCACTTGAAAGACACTACCCCAGTTATTAATAAGTAGTTGCACAAAATAAATTACCTAGTTGAGAGAGGGAACAGCCCCCCCAAACCCCCCGTGCACGGGGGGCTAGGGGGGGAGGGAACAGGGTAGATGATGTGTAATTAATTTTGTTTAGGTACTTATGAATGAATTACAAGGATTTGACGGTTTTTGAATAGGTAATTTAGATGCACTAACAGCTATCCGGTCAATTAAACTTCACAATCTATTTATTTTGGCATAATTATGCTCAATACTTACTCTATGAAAACGTCATCCTTAATGCTTCCTTTTTCATCCATTAATCAATTAAATTTAGAGTCAACCCTTAAAGATTTATCTTTGTATGATGATCAAGTTGATATCAACCAACCTGGGATAATTCTGACTCAAAAGTTAGAAGAAAATCCCCTGATTCCTGGGGTGATGCTAACTCAAAATGGTCGGTTTAGTGGGATGATTTCTCGACGAATATTTTTAGAATGTTTAAGTCGTCCCTATGGACGAGAATTGTTTTTACAACGTTCTATTCGTTCATTACAAAGGTTTGCTCAAAGCCAATTATTGGTTTTATCAGGAGATACGTTAATTGTAGAAGCAGCCCATCGAGTTGTCAAGCGATCGCCTGAATTATTATATGAACCAATTATCGTTCAGTTAACAGAAAACCAGCATCAACTTCTCGATATTCAACAGTTATTAGTTGCTCAATCTTCTATTCATCAATTAGCAACTGAATTATTACGTCAACAGACTCAATCTCAATTAATTCAAACTGAGAAATTAGCCAGTTTAGGAAAAATGGTCGCTGGAGTTGCCCATGAAATCCGAAATCCTGTCAGTTGTATTTTAGGAAATTCTAGCTGTCTCTTAAATTATTATCAAGATTTAATCAAGTTGATTCAAACCTATGAAGAAAATATCGAAAAACCTTGTCCTGCAATTGATGATGTTAAAGCTGAAATTGATTTTGAATTTTTACAACAAGACTTAGGAGAAGCAGTTAAAAGTATTTTAGTCAGTTCAGAACGTCTGAGTCAACTGGTTAATAGTTTGCATAGTTTTTCTCACATGGATGGTAGTCAACGGCGAGAAATTAATATCCATGATTGTCTGGATGGAACATTATTAATTTTAAAAAATCGTCTAAAACATGGAATTGAAGTTGTTAAAAACTATGGTGATATTCCTTTACTCAAGTGTTATTCTGGGCAACTGAGTCAAGTGTTTATGAACCTAATTTCTAATGCTATTGATGCCTTAGAAGAAAGGGAAGAAAACGGTCAACAATTCCCAAAAATTGAGATTAATACCCAGGTTAAAATTCTATCTCAAGATCAAATATATCCGGCGCAGTTAGCCCAATTTTCTCAAGGAAATCGGTTATTATATTGTTTACCAAGTGACCAAAAATCCTTATCTTTAGTTGAGCAAGATATTTTTGATATTGATGTGGAATCAGAATGGCTATCAATTTCTATTCGGGATAATGGAATGGGCATTCCCCAAGAAATTCAAACTCAAATTTTTGATACTTTTTTTACAACTAAACCCGCCGGAAAAGGAACTGGATTAGGATTAGCTATTAGCTACCAAATTATTAGCGAAAAACATGGGGGTCAACTGAACTTTATTTCTAATTTAGGGGTGGGGACGGAATTTGAGATTTTACTCCCAATTCTTTAAAAACTGATAAGTACCTAAACAAAATTAATTACACATCCTCTACCCTGTTCCCTCCCCCCCTAGCCCCCCGTGCACGGGGGGTTTGGGGGGCTGTTCCCTCTCTCAACTAGGTAATTTATTTTGTGCAACTACTTAACTGATTGTTTCAGGGTCTCTAATAAACTCAGAGGTAAATTAAACTGATTTATTTCTCCGATTCCATGATAATCACTCCCTCCCGTTTTTAATAGATTATGTTCTTCACAAAGTTTTTCTAACCGTTGAATTTGTGATAAACTATGATGGGGATGATAAACTTCTAACCCCATTAATCCAGCTTCTAATAATTCTTGAAAAACCGTTTCAATCTTTCCCCCTTGATATAAATAAGGATGAGCCCAAACGGGAATTGCACCACAGGATTTTAATAATTTAATCCCATCAATACTCGAAAATCTGTCATACTGAACAAATGCGGGTTTATGTTCTCCTAACCAGCGATCAAAAGCTTCTTTAGTAGACTTAACATAACCCGCTTTTAACATCGCCATGGCAATATGAGGACGCGCCACCGCCATTCCTTCCCCCATGGGTTCTAACTCAATTGGATAACCAAGTTCAGCCAGTTTTGCTATGATTTCATTGGCTCTATTTTTGCGTCCATTTAAACGTTCTTTAAGAGGATTTTCTAATTTATTTCTATCAGGATAAAACCCTAAAATATGTAATGATCTTTCGTTATAAACTGTTGATAATTCCACACCTGGGACAATTTCTATATCATAGAATTGCGCCGCCTGAAATGCTTCTTCCCAACCGGATAAAGTATCATGATCTGTAATTGCTAATGCTTTAATTCCGGCGGCGGCGGCGACCTTTACCAGTTCCGTTGGAGTCAGTTGACCATCGGAGTAAGTGGTATGACAGTGTAGTTCTAACATCGGTTAATCAATCTCCAAGGGATTCCTTGCTTAAAGTATAGTCCTAAGAATCCCGAATTGGAATTAATCCGCCAGAACGTTTCTTTTCCTACTTCCCGCTATACCATAATTTTAAGATTATGGCGTAGATAATGTCAATAAAAATGCTAAATTAGACTCTGCTTTTAAGGCATGGGGGGCATTAGCATCCATGACAATAAAAATTCCTGGTTCTAATCTAATATCTTCCCCATTTAAGGTTAAAATTCCTGCTCCTTCTAATACCTGAACCGTTGCATTTCGACTAGAGGTATGTTCAGAAATATCTGTTCCTTTTGCTAAACAAAATAGGGTATATTGGCAAATTTCATTTTTCCAAAGCACTGAACTGAAAATCCCAGCGTCCGAATATTGAATTTTATCCTTTAAATTTAAGATATTTTGAGTCATTGTTAAATCCTTTTACCAAATTTTATGGGTTTGTAAAAAATCCTGAATGGTTTGATAGAGTAAATGGGCTTGTTCTGGAGAAAATCCCCCATGACCTGCCCCTGGTATAGTTAATAATTGATTAGATACACCTAATTCATCTAGCTTTAGATGGAGTTTAACCGCTTGTTGGTGGGGAACTAACCCATCTTGATCACCATGAATGGTTAAAATTGGAGATAACCCTGGGCGAACATAATTAATCGGGGAAATTTTAGTAGCTAATTCCTGAATATTAGGTTGTTGACCAAACCACATTAGAGCATAATCTTGGCGGTTAACTCCAAATAAAACATCATTAACATCCATAATCCCAAATAGATTAATAATCGCTGCAACTTTTAATTCAGGTAGATTTTTATCATCAGCCGTTTCTGTCAATAAATCAAATCCAGCCGCATTGGGTAAAATACTGCATAAAGTTGCTAAATGTCCCCCAGATGAACCGCCAATAACTACAATTTTATTTAGATCAAATTGATATTCAGAACCATGGGAAAAGACCCAACGCAAAGCATACCTAATATCTTCAACTGCCGCCGGAGCTAAAGCCACATTCCCTAAACGATACTCAACATTAACAATCGACCATCCTTGAGTCAAAAACGGGAATAGTTGGGGCAGGACTTCCTCTTTGCTTCCCGATATCCAACCGCCTCCATGAACCGCAACCAAAGTTTTATTTACTCTTTTTAGGTTCCGAGGTTTATAGATGTCCAGATATACCACAATATCATTAATCTGACGATAGGGAATATTGGGGAAAACTTCGATTCCTTCAAATAAGAAACGTCCGAGGTCAGCAAAATTGGACATAAATTTAGTTAGGCTTTGAGGCCGTGATCAGGGGACAACAATCCGATACAATAAACCTTAACTATCATAAATGGAGTTGTAATACATGACTGGCGAAATTTTCTCAACCGCGTTCCTGTGCTTCTCTCTGATTCTTTTGGGTTTGGGGGGTGGCTTTCTGTTACTGAAAATCTAAGGCGGGGAATAGGGAGAACTGGAGGCAGGAGCAGGGGTGCAGGGATCAAACTTTTATGTTCCTTTATTTTTCTTGGTCTTTGGCTTGTACGTTTGTTTCCTCTGTTTCCTCTGAATCTGCAACAGTTAACAGTCTAACTGGAATAGTGAGCATTGTTCGGTGGGTGGAAAATGTCTTGATAAAACCTCCCACCCAATAGACATCTCCAAAATATAAATTGGGAAGGATAGCAAGATGGTAAAATTGGATTTTACCCCAATAAGAGATGAGTAACTTAAGAGAGTATCTGGACAAGAATCCCCAGCAAGCAAAAAGGCTATTAGGGATGGAATATGAACAGTTGATAGAACTCATTCAAGCTGCGGAGTTATTAGAACAAGAAAAACGACAGGAACAAGAAAAAACTAAAATCAGGTTGATTAAAGCAGGTGGGGGTCGTCGCCAGAAATTATCTGTGGATGAACAAATATTACTAACTCTAATTTATCTGCATCAGATGCCCACATTTCAAATGTTAGGGTTACAGTTTGAAGTGAGTGAATCAACAGCGAATGATATTTTCCATAACTGGATAAAAATCTTCAGAGAATTACTACCAGCGAGTTTAGTTGAGCAAGTAAAAAAAAACGAGAGTGATTGGGAGTGGGTAGAAAAAATTCTGCTGGAATTTGAGTTAATAGTAGATAGCTATGAACAGCCCATGCAAAGACCAACAGACAATGAAGAGCAGAAAAAATATTACTCAGGAAAGAAAAAAACACATACGTTTAAAAATCAAGTGATTGTCATGCCAAATGGGAAAGAAATAGTGGATGTAGTAGTGGGTTATACCGGAGCAACAAGCGATCTAAAATTGTGGAGAGAAAGAAGCGAGGAATTGGGGAACAATCAAAAATACAGAGGGGATAAAGCTTATGTAGGGGAAACAGCAATTAATACACCACATAAGAAACCGAGAAATCAAGAAATATCGCTTGAACATCGAGAAGAAAATCGGTTAAAAGCCAAACAAAGGATTGTAGTCGAACATTTAATAAGACTGATAAAAATTTATCGAGTTGCTTCAGAAAGATTTCGGTTAAAGAGGGAAAATTATGAAGCAGTAATCTTGACAGTATGTGGACTAATAAGATGGCGAATAGGAGCGATTGTATTATCATCTAAGAATTGCCCATAATTCTTGTAAAAAATGATTGAATATCAGAGATAAAATTCATTAATTATTATTAATGTAACTGAAAAAGCCTATAAATCCGTTACTTTGGGAGAACCCGGCACAGGAGTGCTAGAGGTTCAAAAATTAGCGATAGATGGCATTTGGGGATTTTCGGAGATATCTAATCAATAACCTCGCACACTTCAGCAATTATCGCCTTTGCTGCGTCTAAATCTTCTGCCTGAGACGCATGATAGTGCGCTCTGATTAGTGGTTTAATATCCTCAATATTTTGCCATTCAGATTTAGGTTTGAGCGGAATACTGATATAATAATTATAGGCTTGATGATGGGCTATGCTAACATTTTCAGGGTTTTGATTTAACAAGCGATCGCCTTTTTCTTGGACTAGGGGATGCAATTGATAGGATTCGCGTTGGTAATCATAATATAGCAATTGTCGACGCTTGAGAGCCAGGATAATATTTTCTTTGAGTTCATATTTACTCACTTCTGGCATTTGAGTAGCAATTGCAGCAAAAGATAGGGGATATTCTGAAGTTTGATAGACAGAAATTCGGCCCAGACAAGTTTGCTCTATTTCACTAAGACGCGCTATCATTTCATCAATTAACTTTTCAATATCTCGGATTAATAACCAGTCTCTATCCTGCAAAAATTTCCCTACATTTCCTTGAAATTCAGCATGATCTCGAATCAAGACGGCTACCAATTGCAAGGCTTTAGGATATCCTTGATAGCGTGCTGATAATTCGGCTAATTCTTCTTCATTCCCAGTTAGATTAAAAGATTGTAATAGGCTAATTGCTGCATCTTGATTGAGTCCATTTAGCTGGATTTCACGGGTAAGAGTTGGCGGTAATTCCGCTAAACTTTCGCGACTGGTGAATAGGATTTTGCTTTGATGTTCTGTTTCTAATAGTTGTTTGAATAACCAAGCATATTCGGCACAATTGTCGGCGAAATAACCAGCAGCTTTTGCCTCTCCGGTTTTCAAAAGTGTGTCAGCGCGATCGAAAACGAGCAAGCAAGGTTTTTCTCTGAGGATTTTGAGCAGATTTTCAGTTTTTTTGCCACAGTCATTTTCAGCAGTAATGTCGCCGTTGGAGAGGGTAAATAGCAGGGAGTCAATTATGCGATTAAAGGGGGGTGCTTTGCCTGTTGCCGATTCTAATGATTGCCAAACGACGGCGGTAAAGCAGGTATTTTCTGTGTGTAATTGGCGAATTAGTTGGCTAATGAGAGAGGTTTTTCCGATACCTGGTAAGCCGACAATTGAGATGGCTGTGATATCTGAGTTAACAATAGTAGCTTTTAAGATGTCAAGTTCTTTTGTGCGATTTACCCAATTTCTCACGGGGGGTAAATTTTCAGGGATGGGTAAGTTTTTATCGTTTTCAGAGTCTAGGGGGATATCTGCGATCGCGGCGGCTAAAAGTGGTTCTGTTTTCTTAATTTTGTAACCTTCAGCTATGTATTCCCAGTTTTCTATTTCTACTGCTTTGCAAATATTGATAAAGTTCTCTCGTCTAATTCCTATTCTCGCCCAAAACCGCTTTAAAGTAGCTGTTGAAACTAAAGCAGCGAGACACCAAGTATCCTCAGTTTTATTCCATCCGAGATTGCGCCTTACCATGTCAATGATTTTTAGCCCTTCTTCAGACGCCCTGAGCAAACCTGCCATTGTTAGTCCTTTAGCACAATTGCGATCAAATTTAATTATAGCTCAGGTTGGAGAGCCGAAAGATGAGCCAAATGATCTAAATGAGTCAAAAGAGCCTTTTATATTGAGCCAAATGGTGAGCCATTGAGCCGAGACAGTGTAGGGATTCGGGATTATTATCAAAGGATCAGACTGCCTTTGTCCGTCAGTCCTGCTGATATCAAAGCTGGCACTGTGGGCTTGTTAAGCCATTTCCTAGCAAAAGTCCTAAAACTTTTATGTTCAGAGCAAGTCTTGTTGGAACAAAACTTCAGAACGGACGCTATCACATCACAGGCGAACTGGGAGAGGGTGGTATTGGGGAAACATTTTTAGCTGAAGACGCCAACTATTTCAATGAACCCTGCGTTGTTAAAAGACTCAAGCCACAACAGCAACAGTCTGTTTGGAAGTGGGTGCAAGAGGCATTTGAAAAAGAAGCTAAAACACTGAAAACATTAGGACAACACGATCAAATTCCGAGGCTTTTAGCTTACTTCCTAGAAAATCAAGAATTTTTCTTAGTCCAAGAATTTGTCAAGGGTAACAATCTTCGTAAAGACATCTATCCGGGTAAACAATTGCATGAACATGATGTCTCTTACCTCTTGAGAGACATTTTAGAAGTTTTGGAGTTTGTTCATCAAAAAGGAGTGATTCACCGCGATATTACGCCAGAGAACTTGATGATCAGATATTCAGATAAAAAGATTGTAATCATCGACTTTGGAGCGGTCAAAGAAATCAGTACCCAAGTATTTAATACACAGGGGCAAGTGGTTATAAATTCTGTCGTTGGTAAGCCCGGTTATATGCCTGTTGAACAATTAGGAGGACAACCTTTATTCTGTAGCGACATTTATGCAGTGGGAATGATTGGGATTGAAGCTATCACAGGTTTATCTCCGATGCAACTTGCTAATCGTAATAATTCGGAAATTGTCTGGCGAAATAGAGTACAAGTCAGCGATGACTTTGCCAATATTTTAGAAAAAATGGTACGTTTCAGATATCAAGAACGCTATCAATCGGCTTCAGAAGCGCTGCAAGCTGTTCATCAGTTACTACAAACCAAACCTTTCTTACCACCGCCATACCAACAACAACCACCACCGCCATACCAACAACAACAACCGCCACCATACCAACAACCGCCACCCCCACAACCGCCATACCAACCACCACCATACCAACAACCGCCACCCCCACAACCACCACCCTCACAACCGCCATACCAACAACCACCATACCAACAACCACCACCCATATTACAACCAGCAGACTTCGGACGCCGACTGGTTGCATATTTGTTTGATGTCTCTATTTTAGCTTTCGGCAGTCTTCTGATTAATGCGGTAATGTTTGGTGGCACTACTACTTTAGTGGGTTGGATTACTTGGTATGTCGTACTTGGATTTCTGTACTGTCCAGTCATGGAAAGTTCTTTTCTGCAAGCAACTCTTGGCAAGATGGCAGTGGGAATTATTGTTACAGATTTAAGTGGAAATCAGATTTCTTTTGAGCAAGGCACAAAAAGACATTGCAGTAAACTAATCTCATACTTGCTTATATTTATGGGTTTCTTAATGGGGGGATTTACCCAGAAAAGAAGAACTCTCCATGATCAATTATCTGACTGTTTAGTAATTAGGAAATAATCAAATGACTAGGACAACTGGCTATGCAGGATTTGAGAAAAGATTTGCTGCTTTATTAATAGATGGAATTATTTTGAGTTTCATTGGTTTTATAATTGTTGGTCGCTCACCATCAAAATTGCAACAGCCAAATACCGAACTAGCTATGTATCTCATTTTGATGCAGATAATAGGTTGGATTTATTTCGCTCTCCTCGAAAGTTCTTCAATGCAGGGAACTCTTGGAAAGAGAGTTGTGGGTATTATTGTTACTAATCTTCAGGGAAATAAGATTTCCTTTGGCAAAGCTACAGCAAGATATTTCGCTAAGTCAGCTTGTTTTGTATTTTGGATAGCGGCTACCTTGATGGTTGTTATGACACCCAGTACAGCAGCATCAGATTCTCCTTATTATTATCTATCTATAGCCCTTGTTGTTATAGGATTATTAGTTTTTATTGTTGGCTACTTGATGGTAGGATATACACCAGAAAAGCAAGCACTTCATGATATTATAGCTAGATGTTACATTGTTAATGGTCGAGGTCAGTCTAGCTCAATTTCGTGGAAACCGCTAGCTGGATTGGCAATTGCAGTTCTAATATCCAAAGGAATTTTTTCACAGGTTCCCAAAAACTCAAATCTGGTTAAAGAGCCAGAAACTATAAATTCATCAACACCCGCACCTACACCCGAACCCACACCCGAACCTACACCTGCACCTACGCCTACTCCTGAACCTACAGAAAATAATACTGGACTGGGAGAACTAATTTCACCTCCACCTGGGGTTGAGTCTCAAACAAATGGCGTTTGGGGCTTAGAGTTTGCTGTTGGTGCGACTCAGCATCAGGCTATTCTATCTATTAATGGAGATTCAGGATTTATGGTAGTTCGTCTGCCCGATGGTCAGGGTGGAATTAAAAACATTGGGCAAACAATGAAACTTCGGCAATCATATAAAGGGTTAGTAATAGTGGGTCAAGATCCTACAGATATTGATACTGACAAACCTAGTGAGACTTATCAACCTGATAATTTTCTGATTGCTGTACGCCCCGAAAAAGAAAACCCAGTCACATTCCGAAATATTTCAGTGAATTCTGATGGCTCAGTAATGGAATTTCCTGTTAACCCTACTTTTTTGGGTTATCCCCGCATAGGAATTAAAATGACTGAACTTTCGTCTCAACTTCGAGATGAAATTAATCAGAATGGGAGTTTACCTTTTTCCATTACTCAAGATACAGGTGTTATAATTACTGAGGTTAACGAAGATTCACCAGCAGCTAAAGCCGACCTACGACAAGGAGATATTATTCAGAGTATAGATGGAACAAATGTTGCTCGTGCTTCTGATGTTCAGCTTAGGATTACTTCTTCATTGTTGTACTTTCCTCTAAATTTTGATATTAATCGTGGGGAAGAAAATCTATCAGTTAAAGTTAGTCTTGATTGTTGTGTCACCCAGGAAGAATTGAATCAACAACAATCCCCGGTACAGTAATAATAAATGTGATCAGATGAAATTTTTGGTGTCTATACAAACATCTTTGGTGTCGTCATCAACACGCAGCCAGATATTGTGAAAAATGCCTTATTTACTATTCCTTTGAACGATCCAATCACTCAGATAGGATGATGCTGTAGGAAAGTTACCCATAGTTCCATCATAGTAATATTAGCGATCGCCTTTTCCCAAAAAGCGCGATCGCCCTTTATTCATCCACGTCGATCTGTTGTTAAAAAAGCGCGATCGCGCTCCATAAACTTTTGGCTACTTTTGTTAATAATTTTACAACTCTGCTGTTGAGTTATTGAGCGATCGCCTGACTCGCTTCAATCTTTGTTCGCGAAGCTGTTCTGCCAGCATCGCATTAATTTCTCCTAATTCTAAATTCACTTCTTGAACCTCCATCCGAGAGCGGCGGAGGTTAGCAAGCAAGCGTTTAGATGTTTCTGGATCGGGGATATGGGGTTGTTTATTCATGGCAAGTTATATTCCATTTTAACTTCTTTAATACTACGCTCCAACGCCGGAATCCTTGCTTGGGTTCGTGCTATAGCTCGTTCTAGTAATTGTAGCATATCAGGAGAGGCCTGATGTTGAGCTTTGGCAATTTGAAGCTGGATATTAGACAGTTGAGAGTAGGAAGATTCAGCATCTTCGGCGGCACTTTTCATTTCATCTAGTGCCGGAATCGTTACCTCTGTCTCTCCAAATAGCTCAAAAATAGTTAATTCCAAGGCTGAAGCTTCATTAACAATGTCTAACGCCTGCTGTTTTAATTGATTGATAGTTTCAGTTGTTCTTGATGGTAAATTAGCCATAATTACACTATTTTATAAGTTATTACAATTGAAATTTAACATAAAATAGTACAATTTTTTGACAAGTATCGCCCTTTCCCCATCCATCTCTATTTGTGGTTAAAAAAGCGCATAGGCTTTGCCAGCCAAAGGTATCGCCTTTGCTCCATCCATTTCTATCTGCGTAAATTTGCCGTTAAAAAGCTATTAATTAGTAAACAAACTCGGCTCCACATAAAAAAAACTACCCAGAATCAAGGCCTGCTCTTTGCTGATATCTCGCTGGCCATTAACCAATTCATAAACTCCGGCTTCATCGCCAATAATTCCCACCAAATCCGCCGGTTTTAGCACTCGCTGTTCCATCAAAAATAGTAACAATGAATGAGGCGTAGCTGTAACTCCAGGTGCATAATATTCTTGCTCAAAATCTAATGTGTTACAATTGAGTAAAACTCTATCCCAGGGAGTTTTACCTAACTTTATAATAGCTGAAAGATATGTTTTGGATTCTGAAAAACTTAATCAGCACAGATCCACAAGGATGCCTCAGTTTAAACCTCGAACCCAAGTCAACAGAGTATCGCGTTCTCATCAACGAAGCCGGACAAATTTTATTAGACCCAATAACCAACATACCTGATTGCGAACAGTGGTTGTGGCAAAACCCCCAAGCATTAGCCTCAGTCAAGTGCGGCCTCGCCCAAGCAGCTAAAGGTGAAGTACATGACTTGGGTGACTTTTCTGAATATGCTGATTTGGAGATTGAAGAGGAATGAATTTTCGGATAGAATTTTCTTCATCAGCTAGAGATAGCTTAATTAATCTTCAAGAACTCGATGCCAAAAAATACAATAAAGTGCTGAAAACACTTGGATTAATGGCCACTAATTTACGCCATCCCAGCTTGAAAACTCATAAATACGACACATTATCAGGCCCTAATCAAGAAGAAATATTTGAGGCTTACGTCGAAAACAAAACCCCAGCAGCGTTTCGAGTTTTTTGGTATTATGGCCCGGACAAAGGTGTAATCACAGTTATTGGAATTACACCTCATCCTTAAAGTGCGATTGCTACCGGAATAGTAATATTAAGAAGTGCGATCGCTCTTTCCCCAAAAAGCGAGATCGCACTTCATCTATCCGTATCCATTTGCGATTTAAAAATTTCTATACAACCCTTACATCTCTAACTATGCTACCATTAACCTCAGCTATTATTATTGACTAAAGCCATAAACATTGACAAACCTATCCGACGAAAAAAATACTCTCATTGCTGAACTTAGAAAAGCTGGAATTAAACATACACCTGAAGAAATTTTGCGAATATCCCAACTCCCTAATGGCAAAATAGTTTTCTTAGAAAGGGGAAATGCTAGTTCTGGACTGCAACATATATTAGAAAATCACAAAGATGAATTTGCCGAAAAAGGAATTTATGAAGCCGAGGTTCCCGATGCAGTCTTCCTAGCCGTTATTCAGGGGACTGTAGTAGGTTATCAAAAACCCAATTGCCCTATTTATCAAATTATCTTTAATGGCAAAACTCAGTTAATTGCTGTTACAGTAGGTAGTAATGGTTATATAGTCTGTGCCAATCCTCGCTCTACTTCACAATAACTGAAAAAAGGAGAAATCAAATGACAATCAACATCAAGTTAATGCCAGATTATTGCTCGTACTCTTTGTGGGGACTCGATCCTGATAATATTGGAGATATCAATCCCGCATTATTACCCTTGAGTAAAAAGACAATCAAGCGTTTGGAAAAATGGGCTGCCACCTACGATCAAATTTTGAAGTGGGACGATCCAGCTTCATCAGGTTTTGCAACTGTTGAAGAAGCTGAAAAATTTGAACGAGAAGGAGTTGATTTATGGCATCAGTTACGAGAAGAATTGGCTCCTAATTATGAAGTGCGTTACTTTAGTCAAAAATTGCGAAAAGTTATAAATAACCCAGATGAATTAATGGTTAGTGCCTAATTATATCAAGACTTACGCAATTGGCACAACCTGTAGGAAAATCTTCGATATTGCCCCCCTTTCTCCAAAAAGCGCGATCGTCTTTCATCCTAAAATTTACTCTTTTGACAACTGATGCTATAATTAAATAACAGTATTTGTAACTACTAACTACTAAGATGGCGCAAGCTAAAGAAATTTTAATTTCCTTACCAACATCGCTAGTAAAATTTATTGAAAGCTACAAAATTACCAAGGGATGCCAATCGCCTTCCCAAGTAATTGAATTAGCCTTAGAATTATTGCAAAACCAAGACCTAGAAGAATCTTATAGACAAGCATCTAGTGAAATTGACTCCGCACTGGAATAGTGAGCATTGCTCGGTGGGTGGCAAACATCTTGATAAAACCCCCCACCCAATCAATAACCTCCGAGCGTGAAAACGCAATTTTCTATACAGAGCTACGCTACGCATAGAAAATTGCGTAAGTCCTGAATCAATTCAAAACTGATAACTGCTAGAGAAGCGCCATAGCACGTTTCTACTGATGACTGATGAGTGATGACTGATTCAAATATCGTTCAATTAACACGATCGCCACAATATCATCAATCGGACGAGGTGGGGTTCGCATTCCTTTGGGAATTAAACGAGTTAAACCTTTAGGGGGATAAATTTGCCAATAGCGATCGCGCGCTTCTAAGGTAGAATATCGTTCATTCACTTGAATAATAGAAAGGGATTCTGGCAAAATTTCAGTTAGTTTTTGTTTCCACATTTTTGAAGTGGTTTGATCTCCCATTACCACCGTTTCAATAGTAAATTGTTGACACAAAGATTCAATAATTTTAGGAACATCCGGCGATAAAATCACCTCATGATAATATAACTGGGAACCGTCACCCATCACCGCAATTCCACATTTTTCTCGACCGGGATCAAACCCTAAAATCATTTTATTTTTTATCATCATATTGAGTATAATTAGATTGAGAATCTGGATATCCTATATTATTCTGTCTCTGGGTGGATGGATTTTCTAGTGGATTAGAATTATTAGGCTGTTCCTGTTGTCGTCGGGTACTAAAGATCACTTTTCCATTGCGAAGCGCCAATAAATCCAGTCGCAATGGCCCAATAGTATAGGCATCTTCAGCAGCAATGGCTTGAATTTCCAAGGGTTGATTATGTTCTTGAACTTGTTGGAAAAAACGAATTAATGTATCCATTCTATCATTCCCAATTTGGACTGTTCCACCCACAACTCCAACAAAACGCGCCCGAAAACTGGACGCATCTAAAAGTTGTTGCATTTGCTTTCTCAATTGATCATCAGATAAAATAGAAGGATTTAACGTTGTTCCTGCAATAATTTCCCCTGTTGTAAATAATAATCGATTCGGTTCAGCTTTAGTAAAAACCGATACTTTCGTTTCCCCAACTAAATAATTAGCAGCCGAAATCACTTGTACCACATAATCTCGACCATCATCAATTTGATTAATTAAATCTTCAACCTCTACTTTTGTAATTTGAATTACTTGAACTTGACCCGCTTTTATATTGCCCAATTGTATAGACTCAACGGCATAATTATTCGCTTCTTTTAAAAGGGTATTAACCGCCTGAATTGCAGTTTTTGGATCACTAATTCTGACTAAACTGCTAGATAAAACCTGTCCTCGTTCTAAAACAACACTTCCTTCTCGTAATAATTGAAAATCCCGTCCAATCAGTTCAACCTGTTGACTTAAAACTTGTTTTTGCTGTTCTAATTTTTTCTGTTCTGTTTCCAATTCTTCCAACCGAGATTCCCGTTTAGCAATAATTTGATCCTGTTCTTTGATCTGTTGCTCCTGTTGTTCAAGTTCTTGATCCTGCTGTTTCATTTCTTGATCTCGTTTGCCAATTTCCTGATCCCGTTTCACAATTTCCCGATCGCGATTTTGAATTTGAGCTTTGACCTGTTCTTGTTGCCGAATCAAATTTTGACGTTCAGTTCTGAGTTTTTGAATTTCTAATTGTAAACTTTTTTTTTGTTTAAATACCTCTTGAAGTCGATTTTCTCTATTTTTAAGTTCGGCTTCCGTTGCTTTTCTTTCTATTTGAATATCTTGTAGTTGTTTCCGAAGATCTCCTAATTGATTCTGAGTTTTTTCTAATTCTTCTGCTGTTTTGACAGCTTGAGATTGAGCCGTTTGTAGGGATTGATTAATCATATTTAACTGTGCCATAGCGGTGTTAATTTCCGTTTTGGCTCTGGTTAAATCCTTTTCTACTCGCCTTTTTTCATCTTCCGTCCGAGTTAAATCCTTCCGAGCATCATTCAATCTACTTTGAATTTGATCAATTTGAAACACACCCCGACGCAGGGGTTTACTTGAAGCAAATAAAATCCCCAAGGTCAATGCCGAAAGCACACTGCCAGTTAAAATAGTCACAACCATAGCAGTGTTGCGGGGGCGAAGATTAAACAAACTCAGCCTGGCTTTTCCAACTTTAGTTCCCAGGCGATCGCTAACCGTCGCAATCACGCCACCCAAAACTAAGATGGATATAACCAGGATAATTCCTGCGGTCATAAAGTAAGAAAAGTCTGGGAGAGTGGAAACTCAGAATTTTACAACCTGAGAATCTAAAAACTTAATAATCTAGTTAATGCAGTTTGCTCAATTTTCTCTAATTATATCTAACAGCAAGTTTCCTAGATCTTTTCTAGGTTAATCTAGGAAACCTAACCGTAGATTAAGTAAATTGTTGACCTAGGGTAACGGGATTATGGACTGTGATCTTTTTCTTATAAATTGAGATCATGTTTTTTTGTCGTAAATCTCCTAATAAACGGGTAACGGTAACTCGCGTGGAACCAATCGCTTCTGCGATCGCCTGATGGGAAAGTTTCAAATCAATCCGAATTCCGTCTCTACCCGGTACGCCAAAATCTCGACAAAGAATCAGGAGAAAACTAACTAATCTCGATCCCATATCTCGGTGAGCTAAGGTTTCAATCATCATCTCTGTTTGTAAAATCCGAGACGATAATCCGCGCAACATCACCATCGGCAGTTCGGGATCGCTTTTCAGGGCTTTCTCCACCTGTTCAATCGGAACTGAGAGTAATTCTACAGAGGTAAAGGCAACGGCATGATAAAACCGATCTGACCGATGACCTGTAATTAACGATAAAACACCAAATACACTATTTTCTCGAAGTAAAGCGACGGTAATTTCTTCTCCAGCTTCATAGACTCTGGACAATTTCACCGCCCCTTTGATCAGAACATAGACGCGCTCCGCCGGATCGCCGGGAAAGAAGATCGTCTTACTCCGTTCAAAGCTTTCCACGACAGGAGGGAACGCCCCTCCGCCGATACTGCGGAACACTTCTGCTAACGGTCTATCATACGTCACAACCCGATCCCTTGCACTAATAATGCTCTAATATATCTTCCGTATTTCAGTTTACGCTAATTGCATCATTTATCTGTTTAATCGACGGATGATTGTCTGATCAATGTTTTATCCCCGGTAGAAATCGGCAAATCCATGGCTTTGATTAGGATACCAATTACTTATAGAATAATCTATTATGCTGAATTTGAACGGAAAAAACGCACTTGTTACCGGCATTGCCAATAATCGCTCCATTGCGTGGGGCATTGCCCAACAACTTCACCAAGCTGGAGCTAATCTTGGAATCACCTACCTTCCTGATGAGAAAGGTCGTTTTGAAAAAAAGGTGCAAGAATTGGTTGAACCCCTTAACCCTAGTTTGTTTCTGCCCTGTGATGTCCAGAATGATACTCAAATCGAGGAGTTATTTACGGCCATCCGTGACCAATGGGGACGAATTGATATTCTGATCCATTGTCTGGCCTTCGCGGGAAAGGAGGAACTGTCTGGGGACTTTAGCAATGTATCCAGGGCTGGATTTACTCGCGCCCTAGATATTAGTGCCTATTCTCTAGTTCAACTGAGTGGGGCTGCTAAACCTTTGATGACCCAAGGGGGTAGCATTATTACCCTGACCTATCTGGGTGGGGTGCGGGTGATTCCTAATTACAATGTCATGGGAATTGCTAAAGCAGCCTTGGAAATGAATGTTCGTTACCTGGCGGCGGAATTGGGGCCATTGGGAGTTCGGGTGAATGGCATTTCGGCTGGCCCGATTCGGACTTTGGCATCTTCGGCCGTGGGTGGGATTTTAGACATGATTCATCACGTCGAAGAAATCGCCCCCCTAAAACGGACGGTGACTCAAACGGAAGTCGGTAATGCAGCGGCTTTCCTGAGTAGCGATTTATCCAGCGGCATTACAGGCCAAATTCTGTATGTCGATTCGGGTTATTGCATCATGGGAATGTAATTAATCAGTCATCAGTTAACAGTTAACAGTTATCAGTTTAAGAGTTGTCAGTTTAAGAGTTAATCAACTGTTAGCTTATTAACTAATAACTAATAACTGATGACTGATGACTGATGACTGATAACTGTTGAATGACAACTGTTAACTAAAAACTGTTAACTGATAACTGATAATTGATAACTGATAATTGTTAACTAAAAACTGTTAACTATTAACTGTTAACTGACAACTGAAAACTATTAACTGATAACTGATAACTGATGACTGATGACTGATTTAAATATGCTTCCTAGAATTGCAACGGTACACCGAAAAACGGGGGAAACGGAGGTTAATGTAACTGTTAATTTAGATGGAACAGGAATCTGTAAGGTTTCTACAGGAGTTCCATTTTTAGATCATATGTTGCATCAAATTTCGTCCCATGGCTTAATTGATTTAGAAATTCAAGCCACCGGAGATATTGAAATTGATGATCACCATACCAATGAAGATGTGGGAATTACATTAGGTTTGGCTTTAGCTAAAGCATTAGGCGATCGCAAAGGAATTGTCCGGTTTGGTCATTTTATTGCCCCTTTAGATGAAGCCTTAGTCCAAGTGGCCTTAGATTTTTCCGGTCGTCCTCACCTGACTTATGGTTTAGAAATTCCGACCCAACGAGTGGGAACCTATGATACTCAATTAGTGCGAGAATTTTTTGTAGCTATTGTTAATAATAGTCAACTAACATTGCATTTACGTCAGTTAGATGGAATCAATTCCCATCATATTATTGAAGCCGGGTTTAAAGCCTTTGCTAGAGCCCTAAGAATGGCAGTTGAAATTGATTCTCGTCGGGCAAATACTATCCCCAGTTCCAAAGGGGTTTTGTAATTTTTTCTCATAAATAAAGTAACAGCCTCGTTGTTGCGCTTTAGCGCATCTACCCAGAGTGATCTCAGCGCAACAATGAACTTTTTTACCTACAAATACTTCTGTAACATTTGTTCCAACTGTATAACCGACATTCGAGGTGAAGGACGGGGAATAGGTTCGTCTGGTTCACCGGATTTAAACAGGACAGGAATAGAATATTGATAGGCTTCAAACCAATCTTCCCGGGTAGTAATGTCTCGAATTTCTAATTGAAATTTTCCTAATGTTTGGGATGATGCTTGAATTTTCTCCAATTTTTCTTGCAGTCCTTCGCATAAATGACAGCCCGGTTTACTGTATAAAATCAGTGTGATCATGAGATTTCTTTAGCCTCCGATAGTAATAGTTTGGTTGCTTGTTCAGCTTCTAGGGGTTTAGCAAATAAATAACCCTGTCCGAATGGACAACCCAACTCCTGTAAAATTCTCCTTTGTTCCCGGGTTTCTATCCCTTCAGCCACAACATCTAAATCTAAATTTTGCGCTAAAGAAATAATAGCTTTGACAATTTGTAAAGGCTGGCTTTTTTTTCCTTGAAAGACACTACTTTTCTGATCTAAAGGGCTAATAAATGAACGATCAATTTTTAAACTATTTAAGGGGAATTGATGTAAATAACTCAAAGATGAATACCCCGTGCCAAAATCATCAATTGATAGATGAATTTTCCTAGATTTGATTTGAGCTAGAATCATAAACGAAGTGGATAAATCTTCCATAATCACACTTTCGGTAATTTCTAGTTTTAAATCACTAGGATTACAACCTGTCTCAGATAAGATTTGATCAATTTGTTCTAAGAGATTAACTTGACAAAGCTGTTTACTTGAGAGATTCACACTCATTGTCAAGGGATAAATATCACAATGAGACCGTTGTTTTTCAGGATAAATGTCTTCTGTAGAGGCAGTTTGAATAGAACTAAATTTTTGGGTTAATTGTTGTTTCCAAACTTGCAATTGCTGACAGGCTTCTCGTAAAACCCAAGCCCCTAGGGGAATAATTAATCCGGTTTCTTCAGCAACAGGAATAAACTCTACAGGTGATACTAACCCCCGGGTGGGATGGAACCAACGGACTAGAGCTTCAAAGCCAGTAATTCTACCACTGAATAAAGAAACAATTGGTTGATAATAGACTTTAAAACCCTTAATATTTGTGGGTTGATCACCGGAGCTTTCTAATAAGTATTCTGTAGTTTTTAAGGCCGTTGAATCATGACTTTCAAGGAGATTTGATAACTCTGATTTTTGTGGTTTGTCAATTATCATGCGTCCATAAATAGCTTGCCGTAAATCCGTTTCTAGCTGCAATATAGACAGGGTTTGACTATGTATACTTAAATCAAAAACTTCATATCGAGCTTTGCCTTTTGCCTTAGCCCGATACATCGCAATATCAGCATCTCGTAAAAAATCATCCGGGTTATTATACAATAAACACTGATGGATTTGACTATTATTTTCCGATGGTAGATAATGACCTCGACTGGGAACAATTCCAATACTAACGGTCGTAAAAATTTCATGTCCTTGGATATAAAAAGGTTGGGTTAATTCATAGTGAATTTTCTCCGCCATACTGGTTGCATCGCTGATTTTTTGAACCCGATTAATCAAGATTGTAAATTCATCTCCACCTAAACGGGCAACGGTATCTAAGGCACTGACACAATTTAAAAGACGATGGGAAATTTCAATTAACAGTTGATCTCCCATGAGATGTCCTAAACTATCATTAACCACTTTAAATCGATCTAGGTCTAAAAATAAAATAGCAAACTGATAATTGGGTTCTTGTTTTGATCGTTTTAATGCTTGAGCCAAACGTTCATTGAAAAAGCTCCGATTCGGTAATTGGGTCAGGGCATCATGTAAGGCTTCATACATGAGTTGGGCTTCAAATTGTTTGCGTTCGGTAATATCTCGAATAATAATTTGAATCGCAGATTGACCTTGATAGGTAGCTGGAATTCCCACAATTTCTACATCAATTACTTCTCCATTTAACCGAGTTAATTTTTGTTCTATTAACGACCGAGTTTCCTCTTCATTGTTATGATCTTGAAGTGGATTATTAATGGAATTAAAATGATCAGGAGGAAGAAAATCAAAGATAGAGCGGCCAATCAAATCTTGAGGGCGATTTGCTCCTAATAATTTGGCTCCAGCCATATTAATATAAATTAATTGTTCTCCATTATGAATTGCAATAGTTTCAGGAGATAATTCAACTAAACGGCGATAGCGTTCTTCACTTTCTCGCAGAGCTAATTCGGCTTTTAGTCGTTGTTTTTCTGTTTGATTAGCAGCAATAAATCTACCAATACTTTGAGCCATTAACTCTAAAATTTCCAGTTCATAGGATTTGTAATCTGCGGTTTTAACCTCTAAAGAAGCAAAAGCTAAGGTTCCATAAATTTCACCATTTACCAAAATCGGAGTTCCTAAACAGGTTTGTAGATGAAACCTTTGATAGCATTGGAGTTGATTGAATTGGGGATTTTGCCCGATTTGGGTATGAACTTGAGTCATCTGGGTCTGAATGACTTGACAACAGTAGCTTTCTTCAAAAGGCAATATCATACCGGGCTGAATTAAATCTAAATCCGAATGAACAGTATCAATAATAATATGATTGTTTTCTAGTCTGCTGATGAAACCAATTGATAATTGAAAAATTTCACATCCAACTTCGAGATAATCTCGAAATAGTTCATCTAAGTTTTGATGATTATAGGTTGTAATCCGATGCAAATGTTTGAGATTAGAACTAAACTGAGCTAAGGCTTGGGATTTTAAAACTAAGGCTTGTTCCGATTGTTTGCGTTTAGTTATATCTGCTTGAATCCCAATAAAATGAGTTAAATATCCTTTAGGACTATAGACCGGAGCAATGGAAAGTTCATTCCAAAAAAACGCACCATCTTTACGATAATTCTGGAGTTCGACATGACATTCTTTTCCTTCTGCAATAGCATGACGAAGTTCATTAACGGCCGCATCTTGGGAATTATTCCCTTGTAAAAATCGACAATTTTTTCCTAAAATATCTTCCCTGCTATATCCCGTAATTCGTTCAAACCCATTATTCACAAAAATAATCGGATTATCCGGTTGGGTGGCATCGGTAATCACAATCCCATTACTACTACTATTAATAGCTCGTTCCATCAATTGTAAACGTCCTTGGGCGCGATGACTTTCAATCGCTGCCCCTAAGACATTCGCGATCGCTTCTAAAAAATGTGCATCTTCTGGGGTAAATTGACGATGGCGAGTGCTATGAACACTTAAAACCCCCCACCCCCCCTGCCCCCCGTACATGGGGGGTGGGATGGGTGGAGAATCTACCTGGGTTTTGCTCAAGCCCGAATCCTGTCCCCAACGGGCAATAACCATACTCATACCACTAATCACCCGATGATTATGTAGCAGGGGAGTTCCAGAAAATCGAGTTTCCACCCGTAAATCATCTACCACAATGGTTTCATTCTTGAGTAAGGTATACCCGGCCTGGGAGTTAATATGGGCACTTACCCGAGCATTGCCGACCAGTCCCTTTTGCCAACCGACCCCCGCCCTCAACCAAAAAGCATGACCTCCGGGCATCAGTTCCAAAAGTTTACAGTATTCTACATCCAGGGTTTTTGCTACAACACAGACCGCTTCATCTATTAAAGCTGATAGGTCAGAATGAATTAGAGCCTGTTGACCGAGGTAAGCAACCATGGCTTGCTGACTAATCTTAGACTGCAAGGTGGCTAAAAGCGGGTCTAACCGGGCCAAGCTGGGAAATTCTTCTGTTGGTAAGGGTTGAGTAGGTGGATTGGGAAGGAGTTCGGAGTAGGTGGACAGGATTAACTTTTCCCCATTTACTGTTAGTAAACGCATGGATACTAATGTCCACCAGAGCGTTCCATCTAACCGTTTTACTTGTAGAGGTTGTTGTATGGAATTCTGTTCTTGCAATTTCTCCAGCAGAATTTCTCTATCCGTGGAATCAGCAAAGATATCAGATTCAGCAAAGTCCGACATTTCCGAGGGAGGCAATCCAAAGGTATTTTGGAAGCGAGAATTACAATAAAAAACCCGACCATCACCCCTATGACTGACAATCAAGGCAACTTGCAGTAGGTCTGCAATCATCTGAATCAGTATGGGGCTATCTAGTAATCCAACTTCTTGATTCCCATCTATGTCCCATTCCTGATCAATGGATGCAATAGGATAAAGTTGGTCTTGATCTGCCTGTGTCCCGTGTTTGTTGAGCATCAACTAGGTTCTGTGCATTGTCTATCCGATTACTCGTAGTTATCGTACTTTTTGCAGAGTGTTTGACACACCAAGAGTTTTCTGTTTGTCCCTCCCTATACATTTTACAATCATCACCCTCAAATTTTGACATTTTTTAATAAAAATTAAAAAAAGGTTAATAAACCCCCTACAGAGATTTTCGATGGATGTCAGTTTAGGAAAAAAATTGATGTCATAGGGAATATCCTCAAGACAAGGATATTTATTTTCTAAAAAAGAATATTATCAATATTATAATAGAGTTTACCCAATCTGTTATCGGAGAGCAACTGACTCGAATTCGAGTAGGATCGGATTGATCTGCAAGGGGATCAATCTGATTAAGGGCTTTTGGCTGGTTCAAAACATGGATTACAGCTATCATAATTTTCACTCTATCCCTAAAATCAGCACTCTTTTTTTAAAATTTGATAATAATTATTTATTTATTATTGACTTATATACTAAGTTTAACTATGTAAAAATATTCTTGATTATAACTTGACAAATTGCCTCTGATAATGATATAATGGATAGGATATTATTTATTATTACAATAAAACTACATTAATAATACAATTAATAATTACTGATTAAATCTGTTTTGGCAATTTTCGATGAATCATAAAAAAAGAGTCTTGATTTTGGGAGGAACCACCGAAGCGGTAGCAATAGCAACTCAAATTAATCAAATTTCTGGTGTGGAGGCGATCGCTTCTTTAGCTGGTCGAACCCAACAACCCGTGACTCAAACTAACCCGGTTTCTTTTCGGATCGGAGGGTTTGGGGGAGTGGCTGGATTAGCAGATTATCTAAGCCAAGAACACATTGATCTGTTAATTGATGCTACCCATCCCTTTGCCGCTCAAATTTCCTTTAATGCTGCTCAAGCCGCCTCTAAATCTGGTATCCCCCGATTAATGCTAATTCGTCCCCCTTGGAAACCAGTATTAGGAGATGATTGGATTGAGGTAAACACAAATCAAGCTGCCGCCAAGACTTTACCCGGGTTAGCTGAACGCATATTTCTTACTATTGGTCGGCAAGAACTTCCCACCTATTCCTATGTAAAAAATATCTGGTTTTTGATGCGAATGATTGACCCTCCTGAACCGAATTTACCCATCCCCCCCGGACAGTTAATTTTGCAACGGGGGCCCTTTTCTTTGGAGTCGGAGCGATCGCTTTTACAAGAACATAAAATTGGGGCAATTGTTAGTAAAAATAGCGGGGGTGATGCCACATATCCCAAAATTATTGCCGCCCGGGAGTTAGGAATTACGGTAGTAATGGTGCAACGTCCCCCGGTTCCTGAAGGAGAGATCGTTACGGATTTAGAAAGTGTGATCTCCTGGGTAAAAAACCAATAATCAGACTCAATGAAATTATCATTTACAAGATTAATCAATTCTTTGTTTTCCAATTGCTGCAAAAGTTTTTTGACAGTATCTATTTCTGCATCTATATTAACTTGTAACTTAGAAGTTAAAACTTGATCTCCTTGCTGGAAAATCCAAGATGTTGCCCTTGTACAAAATTGCCAACTTCCTTTGCGTAAATGTTTCAATTTAAGGTGATTATAGGCAGACATTTCACCAAAATCTAGCCGCAATTCATCCCCATAACTAAATGTAACCTGATGACAAGTTTCTCCAATAATGGGTTTAGTAATCACTGAAATAAAGGGAACAAGGAACAGGGTAGAGGATTTGTAATTAATTTTGTTTAGGTACTTACAATTTAAGATAATTATAACATTTTCTTCAGTTAATTAAAAGAACAAACCAAAAAGATGTTAATAAGGTTTTAAAACAACCCATTGAGTTACGGGAGCCATGGCTTTCCAGCCTAAAAATTTGCCTACAGGTTCAGCCCTTTGAATCCCAATGCGGATCAGTTCTCCCCCTAATTGACTATACCACTGAAACATCATTAATTCGCTTTCTACGGTGACAGCATTAGCAACCAAACGACCGCCCGATGGTAATGCTTGCCAACAGGTTTCTAGGAGTTCGGGGACTGTAATTCCGCCGCCAATAAAAATAGCATTGGGTTGGGGTAAATCTTGGAGAGCGATCGGCGCTTTTCCCGCCACAATTTTGAGGTGGGGAGTTCCCAAAGCCGTTGCATTATCAGCAATATATTGTAATCGGGTGGGGTGCTGTTCGATCGCAATACTTTGGCAACGGCGATCGCTCCGCATCCACTCAATCCCAATGGAGCCGCAACCCGCCCCCACATCCCACAGCAGTTGTCCGGGTAGGGGAGCTAGGGCCGCCAGGGTAATCGCTCGCACTTCTCTTTTAGTTAATTGTCCGTCATGGCGATAGGTAAAATCGGGCAGTCCGGGGAGACGAGGGGGGAGGGGAACGGGTTGGGAGGAAATACAGGTAATCGCGATCGCATTCAAATCCGCGATATCCGTGGCATTCCAACCGCAGGCAGTCCCCTCAATTCGGCGTTCTCTGGTTCCCCCTAGATGTTCCAATACCACCATCTGACTCTCCCCAAAGCCCTGTTGGGTTAGGAGTTGGGCGACGATGGTGGGAGTCTGTCGATTAGCACTGAGCACCAATAATTTAGCCCTCGGATAAAGTACCGCATTTAACAAAGCTGGCGGGCGACCACATAAACTTAATGTTTCTACCTCCGTGAGCGACCAACCCAAACGACTACAGGCGAGGCTAAAGGTAGACGGAGAGGGAATAATCGTTATTTCGTTGATCGGAATGTGACGAGTCAGGGTAACGCCAATGCCATAAGACATCGGATCACCACTGGATAAAACACAAACAGCTTGACCGCGACGGCGAATAATCTGATTAATTGAATCTTCAATTGGAGAAGTCCAGAGAAGTTTTTCTCGCTTATCTTCTGCGGTTAGCATGGCTAAATGACGTTCCCCTCCAACAATTACGGAGGCAAGGGAGAGGAGACTCCGCCCTACAGAGGTTAAGTCCTCTAGTCCATTGTCCCCTATGCCTATAATTGATAGCCATGGATACTGCTGATCCTGATCGCTCATAATTAAAAAAATTATTGTCAACTATAGTCTATGGTATAATTTCCTAGCTTGTTGTTGGGAAAGTCCGGTGAGATTCCGTTACTGTGCCGCAACTGTAATCAAGGAAAAAATAATTGGATTTTACCTATTCAGCTTTTCTCTTGCGAGTCAGAATGCCAATTTCAAGCGGTTCAAGATTGGATAGAAATACGGTTTTTAAGTAATATTAAAAAAACCCTTGTTTCTAACTAATTCTCTGCGTCGCATGGAGAAAAAAATAATTGTGAATTGGTTAGTTAAAGCAAATGTTTGTCCGGGGTTATTTTATGGGACTCCCGCCCAAGATGGGTTTTTAATTCGCATCCGCACCCCTGGGGGATGGCTGAATAGTAAACAGGGAAAATTGATCGCCCAATTACTTAAAGCATGGGGAAGTGAAACCCTACAAGTCACAAATCGAGGTAATTTGCAAATTCGGGGGGTACAAACTTCCCCCAGTTTGGAAGTTTTGCAGACCTTACAAAATTTAGGGTTAGCTGCATTTGATCCTCGAATAGATCATCTGCGGAATATTATGGCTAGTCCCACCGCCGGAATTGATAGTCAAGAATTAATTGATACTCGTCCATTGGTTCAAAAATTAGATTATTTTATTCAAAATCATCCCTCAATTATTGAACTTAGTCCTAAATTTAGTATTGGCATTGATGGCGGGGGGAAAGTGGGAATTGGAACTCGCTCACCGATAGCTTGGGAACACCGTTATAATGAAATTCAACTCTTAGCAATTGCTATTGATGATCCTATAAATTCAACCTCCGATCTTTACTTCCAGTTAGCCATTGGAGGTGATAAAAATTTATCTCATACTTCAATATTAATTAAGCCAGAAAACTGTTTATCTGTGGTGGCTGCGCTGGTTAAAGTTTATATTAATTATGTTCAACAAAATCCATCCCAAACGGGCAAAAAGCCCCGGATGAAACACTTACTTAAAGATTGGGGTGTAGAAAATTATCTCGAAGCAGTTAAGGCTGAGTTAGAGTATCCTTTAAATCTAATTTTTGATCCAGAAAAGACGGTTTTAAAAACTTTAAATCCCTTACCCAGCCAACCCTATGCCCATTTAGGAATTCATCCCCAAAAACAAGCCGGATTATCCTATCTGGGTTTATCCTTGAAATTAGGAAAATTGAGTGCTGATCAACTCTTGGAATTAGTAGAAATATCGGAAACTTTTGGGAGTGGTCAGTTACGCTTAACTCCTTGGCAGACTATTTTAATTCCCGATATTCCCAATCAAAAAATACCCGAATTATTACCCAAACTCGCCCCATTTGGATTATCAAATTGTTTAGTCGATGCGGGAATTGTTGCCTGTGCGGGCAAACCTGGATGTGCGGCGGCTGCAACTGAAACTCAAATCCATGCTTTAATATTAGCAGATGATCTCAAGGAACAGTTAACGCTGAATTCCCCCGTGAATATTCATTTGACCGGTTGTGATAAATTATGCGCCCAACCGAGTCCGGCAGAAATTACACTTTTAGGAACAATAATTGAACAAAATGGCAAAAAAGTTGAGGGTTATCAAGTTTATATTGGCAAGGGTCAAGACTCGTTAAACTATCAAGTTGGTGAGGGAAAACTGGTTGATATTCTTCCATTAATTAAAAAAGTTTGTGTTGATATCAATAAAACTAAACCAGAATAATTTTTTAAATATCAAACAATTAATATGCTGGACTATTTGCGAAATGGTGATGATATTTATAGAAAATCCTTTGCGATGATTCGCGCTGAAACTCCCTTAGAAAATCTATCGGAGGATTTAGCTCATGTAGCGGTACGTTTAATTCATTCCTGTGGAATGACCGATATTGTTCAGGATTTAGAAGCCTCATCCAATGCGGTAAAAATCGGACGGGATGCCCTTACAAAAGGTGCTAAAATTCTTTGTGATTCTCAGATGGTTGCGAATGGGATTACCCGCAAGAGATTACCTCAAAATAACTCAATTATTTGCACCCTGAATCACCCAGAGGTTCCTGAAATAGCCCGTCAAATTAATAATACCAGATCAGCCGCGGCTTTGGAATTATGGCGACCGGATTTGGCCGGGGCTGTAGTTGCCATTGGGAATGCCCCAACTGCCTTATTTCACTTACTAGAATTACTAGATTTGGGCATAGCAAAACCCGCCCTAATTTTAGGTTTTCCCGTGGGGTTTGTAGGGGCAGAAGAATCAAAAGCCGAATTAGCAGCCCATAGTCGCGGTGTTCCCTTTATCACCCTGCACGGGAGGCGGGGGGGAAGTGCGATCGCAGCAGCAGCAGTCAACGCCTTAGCAAAGGAAAACGAATTATGAGCCCATTAGGACGACTTTATGGATTGGGTATTGGCCCCGGAGATCCCGAATTACTCACCCTCAAGGCCCACCGGATACTAACCACTGTCCCGGTAATTGCCTATCCGACCTTAGAAAATGGCAAGGTTTTGGCCAGGGCGATCGTGGCCGATTTTATTCGCCCCGATCAGATTGAAATTCCCATGCCCCTGCCCTTCAGTGTGGAGCGCAGTTCCCAACCCTATTATGATATCGCGGCCGAAAAGATTGCCGAACAGTTGAGTTTGGGGCGAGATGTGGCGGTGCTCTGTGTGGGCGATCCGATGCTGTATGGCAGTTTTATGTATATCTTGAATCGCCTAGCTGGGCGGTTTGCGATTGAAGTTGTCCCCGGAATTTCTTCGGTGATGGCCAGCGCAGCTATGTTGGGCGTGCCGATCACCTATCGAAATGATGTTTTTAGTATTATGCCTGGGACATTGGAAGCGGAAATATTGCGCGATCGCCTTTCCCAAGTTGATGCCGCGGCTATTATTAAATTAGGCCGACATTTTGCGAAAGTTCGGGATATTTTGGCGGAATTAGGATTATTAAATCGCGCCCTTTATATCGAAAGAGCTACTTTACCAAATCAGAAAATTATTCCGATTACTGAAGTTGATCCTGAAGCCGTCACCTATTGGTCATTAATTTTAGTTCCGAGTACCACCCAACCGCAATGAAACCACCCGCTATTATTATTCTAACAGAAACCAGCATAAAAGTTGCTCGGAAAATTCAAGAGAGCATCGGTTCAGGGATGATTTATGGTTTAATTAATCGTACCCAATCGGCGGATTTAACCTATAATAATTTTGGGGAAACGGTACGACAATTCTACCAAACTGGAACACCGATAATTGGAGTTTGTGCGGCGGGAATATTGATTCGGACAATTGCTCCTTTATTAATTAATAAAAATACCGAACCTCCGGTATTAGCGATCGCGGAAGATGGTAGTGCTGTAGTCCCTTTATTGGGCGGTTTACAAGGTGTTAATGATTTAGCTCGTCAAATTGCGATCGCGCTGCAAATTTCCCCGGCAATTACCACCAGTGGCGAGATTAGATTTAAAACCACATTATTATCTCCCCCGGCGGGTTATCAATTAGTTAATCCCGATGATGCTAAAACTTTTATTTCCGATTTGTTAGCGGGGGAAACAGTAAAATTAATTGGTGAAGCCGACTGGTTAGAAAATAGTCAGTTACCCTTTTCAGCCGAGGGAAAATTAACTATTGAGATTCGAGATCATAATAATTTAGAATTAGCAAAACCGAGTTTAAATTGTTTGGTTTATCTCTTGGATCAGGGCAACTCAAAGGATTTCTACCGAACTACCCTAGGGGAAGAAAGCCCTATTTCCCCGCCAGAAACCGGGCTAAATCCTGGCAAGTTAGCGATTGTGGGAACGGGGCCGGGTGCAGCCCGTTGGATGTCTCCAGAAGTGCGAGAGGTGCTGGAAACCGCAACGGATTGGGTGGGTTATAAAACCTATTTAGATTTAGTAGAATCCCTACGGAAACCGGAAATTATTCGCCATGAATCGGATAATCGGGTGGAATTAGATCGGGCGGAAATAGCTTTAGATTTAGCCTCCGGTGGTGCGTCGGTGGTGTTAGTTTCTTCCGGTGATCCGGGGATTTATGCTATGGCATCGGCGGTGTTTGAGGTATTAGAAAAAAAGGCAAAACCGGAATGGGAAAACCTAGATATTCAGGTATGTCCTGGGATTTCAGCTATGCAAGCGGCGGCCGCCAGTGTGGGAGCCCCGTTAGGCCATGATTTTTGTGCGATTTCCTTATCTGATATTCTCAAATCTTGGGAAACAATTGCTGGGCGAATTGAGTTGGCGGCAAAAGCGGATTTAGCGATCGCATTTTATAACCCAGTTTCTAAGGATCGGACTTGGCAACTTTCCCAGGCTAAAGAGATTTTATTAAAGTGGCGATCGCCCCAAACCCCTATTATTTTAGCCCATAATTTAGGACGCAAAGGGCAGACCGTAACGATCAAATTCCTAGCAGAATTAACCGTTGAAGATGCCGATATGCGAACGGTAATTTTAATCGGATCGAGTAAAACTCGAATTATTCAGCAAGGAGATAAAAAACAATGGGTTTATACCCCGCGTCACTATTAGAAAATAGGTTTTTTAATCTGGTTCAAGGATAAACTTATTTTTTCGAGAAAACCTTATCGCTATTCTGAGGAAATAAAGAATATTTAAACCTCTCCGGTTTTTCCTAAATATTGAGTTAAATAGGGAGAAAAGACTTCATAAATTAGGGTTAAGGGTTTGCCATGATGCCAGAATAAATAATGACGTCCCCAAAACGGCCCCGATTCTCCAAAGGCTAATTCTAAGGCTTTGCTATCCCCATAATAAATTCCTTGCACATCTCGATACAGTTCCGTTCGCAACCGTGCCAAACTTGCCCAAATAGGTAAAGACCGATTTTGTAAATATTCATCAACATGACTGGCTTCCCACCAGGATGTCGCGTAGGCTAACCGTTGTCCTGATGCGGTTCTTAACCAGACTTGACGGCGGACACGGGGGCCAGGAACGGCTAAAATCTGTTCTGGGGCGTTATCCGTACTCAGACCAATGGCTGACATATCAATCACATCGACCTCTGTGGGTTCCCCAGTTAATAATTGTAGATGTCGAGTTGGAGAACCATCCCCTAGCATTAAAATTTGCCAGGGGGGAGACAGTTGACTATGGGGTAGTCCTTGTTTCACAATGGCTTCATCCCCCTGCCACTGACACCTAAGACGATGCCAAGCAGTTGGTTGAGTAACGGGTTCGAGTTTTCTAATACTGGCAGTCAAGGGTATGCAACAAAACTTAACGTCATTTGTCTATGATAGCGCAACGGGTGTCAGGTATCAGGTTTTGAGTATGGGATTATGAACGACAATTTAAAAAAAGTTACAATTTATACCGATGGAGCTTGTAGTGGGAATCCAGGGCCAGGAGGATATGGCGTGGTGTTGATGTTTGGCCCTCACCGCAAGGAATTATCAGGGGGATATCAACTTACTACTAATAATCGCATGGAATTAATCGCGGCTATTATAGGATTAGAAGCCTTAAAGTTTCCTTGTGCTGTTAATTTATATACGGATTCTCGCTATTTAGTTGATGCCATGAATAAAGGATGGGCGAAGAAATGGCAGAAAAATAATTGGCAACGTAGTCAAAAAGAATCGGCTAAAAATCCTGATTTGTGGGAAAGATTACTCACTATATCCGAACAACATCAAGTTCAATTTCTTTGGGTTAAAGGTCATTCGGGAGATGAAGAAAATGAATGTTGCGATCGCTTGGCTGTCAAGGCTTCACATCAACCGGATTTACTCCCAGATTTGGGTTATTCCCAAGAGAATTAATTTCGTTAATTTAGATTGAATTAGATCGGGATAGGATGACATTATATCCAGATTTGATATAATAATATTTGTCAGTCCTGCAAAGGCGAATCAATGAATATGGCGATCGCAACTTTAACCGAAACAGAAACCTTTTCCCTAGAAGATTTTATGGCGAATCCCCCCGAACATCAAGAGTGGGTGGACGGACAACTACTGGAGACAACCGGAATGACAATCAAACATAGTAGGATTCAATCGAGATTAGACTTTTACTGGAGAAATTATATCAATGAGTCGGGACAGGGAGGAGAAACAATGGTTGAACTTCCCTGTCGCACCTTAAAACAAGGGCGACGTCCTGATGTTTCCTATCTCACGCCAGAATTACTGACAGAATTTGGGGAGTTTCCCACATTACCCCAAAGTCCTCCACTCCTAGCTGAAATTGCTTCTCCCAGTGATGCGGCGGAGGATTTATTTGCTAAAGCTAGTGAATATTTAGAGTCCGGTTGTCGAGAAGTGTGGTTGGTTTTTCCTGAGAATCATCGCATTTTAATTATTACTGAAAATCAAACCTTGGCGTTTAAAGCTGGTGATATTATTAATACACAAATTGTTTTATTAGGATTTAGGATTACTATTGATGAATTATTTGGTTAGTTGAGCTATAATGTTTCTTGTCCACAAACTTAAGGTTCGTTTATTACTAGCCTCCTCCAGAAAGGGATTACATTACCAGAGGAATACAGTACAGTTTTAACCGAAACTGAAACCTTTTCCCTAGAAGATTTTATGGCGAATCCCCCCGAGCATCAAGAGTGGGTGGATGGACAATTGGTGGAGAAAACCGGAATGACGATTAAACATATTGTTTTACAAAAATAGAAATAACTCTGCCAAAATCCAGCCTAAAAATAAAGGGTACAGTTTATCTGCGCCCTTTATTTTAGTGATTCTATATTCAGACTATTATCCGGCTTTTTTGTCAATTCCCAAATGTTGTTTGCTCTCTCGAAGTTTTTCCCACAAGGTTTCGATTTGTACATAAGATTCTTCTGGTGAAAGTTTTCCCCCTGTTTGCAAGCCAACAATAAAGTCTACCTTTTGAGCAAATTCCTGCAAATTAGCATTAAACAGGATATTCTCAGGTTTGCCATTGCCCCGATAACGAGAGCCAGAATAAAAGGAACTTAGGTTGGTCATCAGTTTCAGACTCCAATTTACATGATTGTTTATTTTTACATAGAATGCCAAATTCTGAATCGGCTAATAAAGTATATCTTGATACTTTAATTATAGCCCGATCAATTCCATCCAGTATTTGTTAAAAAGAATACAATTCTATTAACAAGTATACAACCTCTCTTAATCACAATCCTGATGAGAGGTTAAAATGGGACTCGAATGGTGATAGTTGGCTAAATAGGCTTCCAGAACTCCAAACTGGCTGAGGTTTAGACGATAGTAAATCCAACGTCCCTCTTGCCGACTTTCCAATAATCCGGCTTCCTTCAAAATTTTTAAGTGAAAAGATAGCTTAGACTGATTGACGGCTAACTGTTCGCAAAGTTCACAAACACATAACTCTTTTTCTCGTAACAGATTGATGACCTGCAAACGCAGGGGGTCAGATAGGGCATGAAACCCAGCCAGAAAGGTTTTGACGGCAGTAACCGCAGAAATCTCTATTACATCGTTTGCCACCATCAAAGCTCTCCTAAATCGAGGTTAATAGATCTAGCTTATCATTTTATTTTTGTGATCTGTAAAGGGCAAACCAAAATTTATTTTATTTAAAAAAACAAAGTAAACACAAAGGTACTAAGACACTAAGAAAGGAATAAAGATTAAAGTGTTACTCCTTCTAAGTCTGCTTCTGTTAACTCATACAAAGATTTTAATTTCTCTAAAGTTTCAGTATCGGTTTGCCAAAATCCCCGACCATTCGCTTCTAACATTCGACCGACAATATTGCGAAAGGCTTCCGGGTTGGCTTGTCTTAATTGGGTTGCCATTTTTTCATCTAAAGCATAGGTTTTAGATGCTTGATCATAAACCCAATTTTCTTGGAAATTTGTTGTTCCTCCCCAACCTATTAATGCTGTCATTCGTTGAGAAATTTCATAGGCCCCACCACTTCCTTGATTCACCATTGCTGCTGCCCATTTTGGGTTTAATAATTTAGTCCGATATTCAATTCTTAATAGGTCTTCTAACTGTCGGGGAGTGGTATCTTTAGAAAAACTTTCGATAAAACTGGCTTTCACTTTTTGACCTTTTTGTTTTTCTGCCGCCCGTTTTAATCCGCCCGTATTGGCATAATATTCTTGAATATCGGTTAATCCATATTCTACGGAATCAATTTCTTGAACAATATTATCCATTGTTTTTAATAATTGTGTCATCACTTCCGGTCTAGCTTTTCCTTGATCTTTGCGTCCATAACTAAATACATTTCTTCCTTTCCAAGTGTCTGCTAATTCGTCTCCTGATTCCCAATTACCATCAACAATTTGATCATTAACTAATGATCCAAAATCCCCCGATGGGTTGGAAAATAAACGGGCGGATGGGTTTTCTACTCCTTGCGATCGCAACTTCAAAGCGTGTTTTCTAATAAAGTTTTGCTCCTCGGATTCTTCCGCATCAGCCGCCCGCACAAATAAATCATCTAATAATTCGATAATATTAGCAAAACTATCTCTAAAAATTCCTGATAAATTTGCTAATATATCAATTCGAGGATGTCCGACCTGTTCTAAAGGTTGTAATTCATAACGCACAATTCGCCCGGTTCCTTCTTTAATTGGTTCGGCCCCCACTAATTCTAAGATAATTCCTAACGACTCTCCACGGGTTTTAATTGCATCTAAACCCCATAACATTACCGCAACAGTTTCAGGATAATTTCCGGTTTCTGCTAACTGTTGATTGATGATTTTTTGAGCAATTTCTTTTCCTCTCAAATAAGCCGCCGCCGAGGGCATTCGATAGGGATCTAAGGCATGAATATTGCGTCCGGTGGGCAGAACTCCTGGCCCATCTCTGAGTAAATCCCCGCCCGGTGCTGGGGGGATATATTCCCCGTTTAGTCCTTTTAATAAATTGGTTAATTCATCGGATGTTTGTAATAATAAGTCTCGAATTTGAGTCTCGGTTTCCGTGGTTAACTGATTCATTGATTCGGTGGAATAAGCATTCAAATAAGTGGTTAATTCTTCTTCTGTTGGATTCTCTCCAAAGGTATGTAATCCCGATGAAAATAAACGCTGTTCTAAGACTTGTAAATAATCATAAATTTTGATAAAATAGTTATAGAGAACTTCCACACTAAATAATCGGGCGTTTTCATTTGTAAAAGCAATGCCTAATTTTTTGCCCTCTTGAAAAGGACAATCTACCTCTAAACCCATATCAACAATTTGCTGACTAATTGATTCTTGAAGGGTAGAATTTTTCTTCGGATCTTCTCGATATTCGGCAATTAATTCCCGTAGAGATACTAATTTTTTATACAGTCCCGCCCGACCATAAGGAGGAACATTATAGGAAATTAATACCCCATAACCTCGACGTTTTGCTAACATTGATTCCGAGGGGTTATTAGCTGCATAAAGATATAAATTTGGTAAGTTTCCTAATAAAATATCTGACCAAGAATAGCCCGTATTTCCTAATGGTGATCCGGGCAACCATTCCACCGTGCCGTGCATCCCAAAATGAACAATAGCATCGGCTTGAAATTCCTTTTGTAACCATTGATAAAAAGCCACATATTGAGGATGGGGGGTTAAATCTCTTTCAAACATTAACCGCATGGGATCACCGGATAAACCTAAAGGCGGTTGCACTCCTACCCAAATATTTCCTAATTGAATTCCACCAATATGATAATCCTCTCCAAAGGTTTTAATCCCGGTTTCTGTTAAGGATTTCCATTGTTTTTTAATCCGACTTCTTTGTAAATATCCTAACCATTTCTCTAATTTATTGACATTAACTTGATTAGAAATAACAGAATTTTCTGCAAAAATAAAGTTCTGTTGAGCTTCTAATTTCTCATCGGCTATTTTAACTTTTTGAATTAATACCTCCCCCGTTTCAGGTAGCTCTCCAACGGTGTATCCTTGAGCTTTTAAGGCTTGTAAAACCTTTAATAAACTCTGGGGTACATTTAATAAAGCGGCGGTTCCTGTGGCTCCATATCCAGGGGGAAATCCATATAAAATAATCGCAATTTTTCGCTTTTCTGGCGGTGTTTGTCGCAGTTGAATCCAACTTTTTACCCGTCCAGTTAAACGTTTAACTCGTTCAGGAATTAAATAAATATCTTCTCCAACTAAACCCCCTAAAGGTACGGTATCAATAGCGCCATCGAGTTCAGGTAAAGCATATAAAACCACACTTTGTAAACCGCCAATTCCTTGACGAGTCCATGATAACAAATCTTGAATTAATAAAGGTGCAGCGATAAAATAGGGAATATTTTTTATCGTTAAAATTTGTTTAGCAATTTCAACTTGTCGTCCGGCTTCCATCGATCCGGCTGGCCCTCCAACTAAAGGAAATCCAATGGTAGAAACAATCGCATCAACTATTACAGCCTCTTTTGATAAGGATAGGGTTTGAATATTTCCCTGTTGTCTGTTGTTAAATTCATCCGTTGTTGTCATCCAATCTCTAACAGCAACATGACCTTCAACGCCATTAATAAAAATTGGTAAAGGGATTAAATTTTCCTGTTGAAAATAATGAATTAATTGGGGGATATAAGTTTGTTTAGTAATAACGTGCTTACGATAAAGTAATATTCCCACAACGGGATTATTAATTGCATTAGGATATTGGGTTTTATACCAATCTAAATAGGCTTTTGGTGATTCAAAATAACCGTTATAATCGGGGTGTAATAATCCCATATTAGGGGTTTCTAGTGGAGGGGGAATTTCGCCAACGGTTAACCCTAAATAATTAGTAGCAATTGTCCAAAACATTGCTGCGACATTTTCTGTACCTCCCGCATTCCAATACCCATAAATAATTAACCAGTTACGGAGGTCTTGAACTTTTTGAACGGGGATAAATTTTAATAATTTTGGCCCAGTTTTCAGAAAACTAATATAACCAGCAAGTTTATCTTCTTCTTTCCCACTAGAAAATTTACTCAGAATAAACTGTACGGGTTTGGGCATTCCTTTAGGTTTATCCCCAATTTTAAAGGCTCCAATTTGGGTTAAACTCATTAATTCTAAAGCGGATTCAAAAACTAAACGAATGGGAATATTTTGTACTCTTTCTCGTAACCATAATACTTGATCATAATCAAATACTAAACTGGCAAAAAATACATCGGCATTTTCTAGGGCGGTGGCGAGGATATCCGGTTGATTTGAAATAGCGCGATCGCTAAATACACAAATCTCTAATTCTGGACAACGAGCGCTGGCTAACTTTGCTGCTGTACGATATAACTCAGCATTAAAAGACTCAAACCCAGCAATTAAAACAATTTTTTTCATAAACTCTATTTTTAAAATATTGGTTTTCATCTATTATGTATAATTATATAGCAATTCTAAATTAAACTTAAATGACAGAATATAATTCTTCAACTTCTATTTTAATTGCGGGAGTGGATGAAGTGGGTCGGGGGGCTTTATTTGGCCCTGTGGTGGCGGCGGCGGTGATTTTGTCGGAGGATAGTATTGCTCAATTAACTAACGCTGGAGTTAAAGATAGTAAAAAATTAACTCCAGGGGTTCGTTCTCGGTTAGCGATTGAAATTAAAGCGATCGCAATTGATTGTAAAATCGGTTGGGCGACCGTTAAAGAAATTGATCGCTTTAATATTTTACAAGCGACATTATTAGCGATGAAACGAGCAATTATCAGGTTAAATCCTGAACCAGAACTCTGTTTAATTGACGGAAATCAAAAGATTCCAAAACTATTAATTCCGCAACAAACTATTATTAAAGGAGATAGTACATCTATTGCAATTGCAGCCGCTAGTATTGTCGCAAAAGTTTGGCGAGATGAATTAATCACCCGTTTAGCTAAAAAATATCCTGAATATGATTTAAAGCAAAATAAAGGTTACGGAACCGCAAAACACCGTCAAGCGATACAAGAGTATGGTATTACTTGCCAACATCGTCAATCTTTCGGGTGTTGTCAATTATCCTTACCTTTATAAAATTAGGAACAATTTTCAGCTAACCAATTTAACAAATCTGACTCCATTTCAAAATCTAATAATGCTTCTCCTAGTTCCTCAACTAATTCAATCGGAAGACTGCGGATTTGTTCTTGAATTTCGTGGTTAATTGTTCCTAAACGACGATTTAGTAAACGCAAAATAAATGTTATTTCTCGTTCAATTCCTCGTTCAATTCCTCGTTCAATTCCTCGTTCAATTCCTTGTTCAATTCCTCGTTCAATTCCTTGTTCAATTCCTCGCTCAATTCCCTGTTCCATCCAACTTGTAACAATTTCCATAAATCTTTCCTCCTGAATTAGTCCTAAGCGATTTAGTTCTTCGGTAAAAACGACTTCTTCGCTAGAATTTAAGCGCAAATAGGAGTCAATAAACCCCGAAATTAATTGATTTCTAGCTGGATTTAACCGTAATGTTACTAACAAGCGTAAACACTCCGCTTTAACTTGGGGTCGATCCTGGGGTTCTATTCTCATTTTAGCCATTAATGCAGCCGCCACCGGATTTTGCTGACGTAAAAAATCCCGCCAGTTTAAACGATTTAGTTGGATCGCTGCATAGCTAAATTCTAATACCTTCCGGTCGGGAAATTCAACTTGATAGTTATTGGGTTCCAGACGTTGGGGGGTATCGAAAGAAAATAATGCGATCGGATAAACCGGAAGTGCATATTTTTCATCTAGTCTAGCAAAATAATGGAACATCCGCCGGGCAAAATCCGCTTGAGCGTAGGATTGAGTTTCGGTATGGATGAGGAAAAAACTTTCCTGTTCTCGAAACCGAACTTTTGCTAATAGATCGACCTCTCGACGATTCCCCGATGTAATATCAATAAATACCTCTTGGGGTAAAAAGGTAATAGAGGATTGATCAATATAGGGAATCAGATCGGGAAAAAATAACTCTAAAAATTCCCAAAAAAACGTCGAAATTAACTCTTTAAATAATCGATCATGTTCAATTACCCGTTCTAAATTTTCAGTCATTTTAATCTAATTTAACCCCTAACATTCAGCACTGGAAACCTGAATAACAGATGGCGTTTGTGGAACTAAAACCCCTAATTGTTCCGCAGACCAATGGGCATAATCCGATAATAAATTATGAACTAATCGGTGTCTAACGGTCATTAACACACTTTTTAATAGTCCGTTTCCAGTTGTTTCTAAAATTGGTTGCGGTGTTAACCATAAGGGCGGGGGAAGTTCGACTTTAACTTTTAAATCAGATTGACCTTTTAAATAGGTAATTCCTTGCAATTCAACCGGATATAATTTTCCAACTAAATCTAGTGAAAACCGTTGATTAATATATTCAATTCCGCGAATTTCACACCCGACAGATTTTAAGTTGAGAGTACCATCGGAATGTATCCATAGTTTCAAGTCTACCGTTGGTTGTAAACTAAACATCATAAACTGCAAAGGACGCATTTTTAAGCGGTAAATATCCTCTGTTAAGGCATCTAAACGGGTCGGATCAACTATTGCTTTAACCAAGCGTTTCGGTTGACGCAGATAATGGTGAATTAAAGTTGGCTCCGGTACAGCCATTTCAACGGTTTGGGAGGCTTGAAAGTGGGTATACATATAGAAAGTTATAAAAGTCTACTAATTTTGACTTATCTTAATATAATTTAAGAATTATTCAAACTATTTTCATCAATCAAGAGTCACCGATCAAGAATAATGACCTGTACTCCCTGAAAAATAGGTAGTCGCTTGATCATAAGGGTAACGTTGATGAGAATAATATAAATAATTGTAACGTCCCTTTCTATCCATTTATTATCTACGGAACTAAAATTATGACTGTTTCTATTGCCCATCTTGGCCCATCGGGGACTTATGCAGAAGCCGCCGCCTTAGCTTATGCTCAATATCTTACCCAAAAAACTGGGGAAGAAGCGATGTTATGCCCCTGTTCAAGTATTAGTCAAACTTTATGGACAGTTGCCAAAGGAGATGCAAATATTGGGGTAGTTCCTGTTGAAAATTCCATTGAGGGTAGTGTTACTATGACCCTAGATACATTATGGCAAATTGGCTGTCTTCAAATTCAACAGGCGTTAATTCTTCCGATTGCCCATGCGTTGATTTCTCAAGCTAAAGATTTTGCTAATATTCAAGTAGTTTATTCCCATCCTCAAGCCCTAGCTCAGTGTCAAGGATGGTTAGAAAAACATCTTTCTGATGTGCCATTAATTGCCAAAAATTCAACTACAGAAGCCTTACAATATGTCAGAGATGAATCCCATGCAGCCGCGATCGCATCTTTAAGAGCAGCAGAACTTTATCAATTACCTGTTCTTGCCCATCCTATTAATGATTATCCCGATAATTGTACCAAGTTTTTGGTAGTTAGTTTACAACCTTCAGGATCGGGAAAATATACATCTTTAGGCTTTAGTGTTCCGGCAAATGTTCCGGGTGCATTGGCAAAACCTTTAGCAATTTTTGCCGATAGGGGGATTAATTTAAGTCGAATTGAATCCCGTCCTAGCAAGCGCTCACTGGGAGATTATCTATTTTTTATGGATTTAGAAGCAGATAGTGATCAACCTTCCGTACAATTAGCTCTAGCTGAATTAAAAACCTTTACCGAAACCTTGAAAGTTTTTGGCAGTTACACCCTATTAAATCTGGATTAATTTTGATTCGGAAAATTGATCATCTTTTTCTGGTAATTATAGCAACCGCCAAGGCAGTTAGGACACCAGACGGATCTTAGAACCCAGACGGTGAAGTATTTCCCCCCAGATCCCTCCCCCTCTAGCCCCCCGTGCACGGGCAGGGCTGTTCCCTGTTCCCCGCTATACAGACTGTACTACTTGATCAGAAAATATTTCTGATAACACATGAAGATAGGGAGAAAAGACAGCAAAATTTTCAGGTAGTAACCGCTTTTCCAATTCATCTGACATGGCATCTAACATATCCTGAATTAATTTCCAACTGATATGGAGTCGAGGATATAAAATCACACACATGGGGAATAATTCCCGTTGTATGGGACGTAAACTATTCTCTAAGACACACCAACATAGATAAATCTGAAATAACTCAATATCACGGGTACTTGAGTATTGCAGGATATGATTTTTGAGATTCCCGCTAATACTGCGATAGCCAGGATTCAAATCCTGTACTTGACGGTAAACTTGATGGGCAATAGTTGTGAAGATGGGGAGTAATTGTTGAACTGCAATTAAAGCAGGAGAATCCGATAAATGTTTTCCAGCTAAATCATTAACTTCCCCTAGGGGAGAGTATAAATAATCCTCCAAAGTTTTGAAGTAAAGAAAGAAAACTGTTCTTTCTTTCATTGACATCCATTCTAACAACATTCGACCCATGTAGTGGAATTGCAACTGGACTAAAACCAACATTAAGGGTTCAATTTGGGAGTATTTTCGACGCAGTTTTACTGTCTCTTTCCCTAGAGAGACGGATAAACGGAAGGGGTATTCATATTGAGCAAAAACTTCTAAGGCTTGATGATATAAATTAGACACATCTTGAATCAGCGTATCTGTGTCCTGTAAATGCAGTTTATTCATGGGATAACGATTCCAGTCAATCCCTAAAATGGTTCCTACTTTGTTCCAAGCCAGGGTTCCTAATAGGCTTAGATTCTTCATTAAGTCTGCAACAGTCCGAGAACGATCTTGATCAAATTCGGTGACATCAACTTCATGATTTTCTAAAAAGAAATGATTGGAAGTGCGCGGGCTATTAGCAGCAGCTTTGGCATAGTATTTCTGCGCCCATTGCACCGCCATCCGTGTCATTTCAGTTCTATCAACGGAACTAGATACAGAGTCTAGTTTTGCTTGAGATTGGGAGAACATCATAAAAGTTTAGTTCCTTAGCAGCTAGGTTCATCAGAGGATTTAGGAATAGATTAGCAAAAGTAGAATTGTGATAATTGTAATTAACCCAATTCTACGGTTTCAAGTCTGTCCCAAGTGTAATCAACTTAACCGAAAATTTACGAAATCTTTTATAAAGACTTTCTATACTTTTTTGAAAGATTTTAAATTTATTAAATTTTTGTTAAAATCTGGTATTTTCAGATACAAAACTCAGTATTCTTATCCAAGAAATTTAACCAAAATTTAAGATCATTGTGTATTTCTAATTGGCTGTAATAATTAATACATTCTTATTCTATATTATCGTGAAATTACAGCATTTTCTAGCATTAAAATTGTTCCTAGTTGCGTATCAATTTTTACTTCTATTCCTAAAGGAATAGTAAACTGATCTCGAATATGACCGATCATCGAACCATACCAAGCCGGAATTCCTAACGGTTGAATTAAATCCGTTAATACCTGGGATAAGGTTAAAGATGGTTCATTTCCCTCGCCTTTAGTGCAGGCGGTACATTGACTAAAAATAAACCCGGAAATTTGATCTAAAATTCCGGCTAATTTCAAATGGGTTAACATTCGATCAACTCGGTAAATATCCTCGCCAATATCTTCTACAAATAGGATTTTATCCTGCCAATTGGGTAAATATTTAGAACCGACTAAAGCAGATAAAACCGATAAATTTCCTCCGATTAATCTCCCTTGGGCTTGACCCGGATAAATGGTTTCAACCCGAACACTGGCGGGATTTTGAAAGGTTACGGCTTGTCCTTCAAATAGGATTTTTTTCAGCCAACTTACCGAATAGGGATTCCAGAGGGAAGTTCCTAATAATCCATGAAATGTTACTAATCCGGTTTGACTATATAATCCTAATAATAAAGCGGTAATATCACTATAACCGAGAAAAATTTTAGGGTTTTTACGAATTAAATCATAATCTAATAAGGGTAAAATTCTACTACTTCCCCAACCGCCACCCGTAGCAATAATTCCCTTAATATTAGGGTCAGCAAACATTTGATTAATGTCTGATGCTCGTTGTTGATCGGTTCCGGCTAAATAGCCATATTCACTCATGACATGGGGAGCAACTTTAACGACAAGATCCTGTTGTCCTAATTGTAGTTGAATCCACTTTAAATGTTCTTTTAAAATAGGGCTGGCGGGAGTCACTAACCCCACCGTATCTCCTGGTTTTAAAGCAGGTGGTTTCAGTAACCTTTGAGCCGATGAAGATTGAGCAAAAACAGGAAACTGAGTGGCAATTCCTGTTAAAGTTAATCCAGTTAAAAAATCACGACGATTCATAATCAGTTATCAGTTGTCAGTTATCACATGACTTACGCATCACCGCTATCAATAGTAGGGGTAATTCATGAATTACCCCTACATTTAGGGTTTGTCTGTACTCGCTCAATAATAATTGAACTTAACAAGGAAATTCAATCATAAAAGTGGTAAGATTTTGGTTGCTTTCCACTTGAATTGTCCCGTTTAATTGTGCCACTAATTTTTGAACTAAAGCTAATCCTAACCCCGTTCCTCCCTGTTTCCATGGGTCAGCATTCGGAATCCGATAAAACTTCTCAAAGATTCGGGGAAGTTCTTGTTCTGGAATTTCGGCTGGGTTGCGAATCACAATTTGTAAGGGGTCAGAAATGGAGGGAGAAGGTAAAGAAATATTCTGTTTCTTTGTTTTACGCTTATTTTTAGCTGTTGAAGTTAATTCTAGCCAATTAGATACAGAACGATAATGGATTTTCAAGAAAATTTCTCCTCTATTGGGTGTATATTTACAGGCATTATTTAACAATTCGGCTAGAACTCTTTCTAAACTATTGGGGTTAGTTCTAATAGGTTGTAAATAGGGATAATACTCTACATTTAGAACCTGATTCCGTTCTTTGGTGCGAGAGTAAAAGGGATTAATAATATTAGGTAACCATTCTAATAAATCTAAATTTTCCAGGGGAATAGGTGTGGCGGAAGATTCTAAACGTTGCAAATCTAATAAATCATTAATTAAATTAGTTTCTCGCAGACATTCCGATTCTAATATTTCTAAATATTTTGGACTTCGCTCTGAGTTGGGGGCAATTTTTAACATATAAATCGCCATTTTCATATTTGCTAAAGGAGTACGAAGTTCATGAGAAACCGTACTCAAAAAATCATCTTTGAGAATATTTAACTGTTGCAGTTCTTTAACCTTAGACGTGCGTTCTTCAACTTGTTTTTCTAGTTCAGCATTCCGGCTTTTTAACAGTTCTAATTTTTCCGTTTGTAGTTGATTTACCGATTGCTGAAGTTGTTTAACTACCCGATACATTTCCGTCGGGTCAAGCATTCTTAATAAACTAACCTGTGTAATTATTCCTAATAACTCTCCTTCATCACCACAGACTACTAACCGTTGTACCTGTTGCTTTTGCATTTCTTGATGTGCCATCCATAAAGAATCATTAGTTTTTAAATAAAAGGATAAATTTTTCATTACTGTTATTGCAGTAATAACCTTTAAATTTAATTCTAAAAATTGCGCATCCACAATATCCTGTTCTGTAACTAATCCAATGGGGGTTAATTTTTTCTCGGTTCCGGCTTGAAAAATAACTACATAACTCGCTTGATTAGCCGTCATCATTTGGGCTAAACTTAATACGGATGTTGTGACTGGAGCCGTAATCACTTGGGTAATCATTTCATCTCCGACTCGTCGTAATCTTAAAATATTAGCAGGTTGTAAAACCCGACAAATTCTTTCTGGAGTAATCACTCCTACCAATTGTCCCCGACTATCTAAAACAGGTAAATGTAGAATTTGATGTTGTCGAAATAAAGATAAAGCCGTAAAAACATCTTGATCATCAGATTCTGTTAAACTAACAGAAATAGGAGACATAATTTCAGCGACTCTGATTATATTGAGAGTTTTTTTTCTAGCAGGATCTAAAATTTCTGTTGCTATTAACTGAACAATATCTCGTTCCGTGATTATTCCTACAACCGAAGCCATCTGAGGCTGTTCATCGGGAAGTACCGGAGTAATTTCTTCCGAGTCTTGATTAATAACCAAAACACAGCTTGCCCGAGATTCTTCTATTAAAGAACTACCAGAGTTTAAAAGACAATGATTCTGAGATTGACCCAGTATTTTAATCACATCCGCTAAACAGGTTTCTGGTGTTACAATAAATGGATTCCGATCAATGGCTTGTTCTAAAGCAGATGAATAACGCACAGACTGGTAAAATTCCATAACAATACTCTAAAAAGGTTCGTAGGAAGATCCAATAAATTTTTAACATTAAAAAATCAGCAAGTCTGTAATTAGTTTAACTTAATTCAACAATAGGATGGTTATGATTGTATCCGTTAATAAAGGAAATTTTTGGGAAGAACGTTATCAACAGGGAACTACAGGCTGGGACTTAGGAGAACCCGCCTCGCCATTTGTTAGGTTTTTGCAATCTTCTGAGGCTCCACCCCCGGGAAAAACGGCGGTTTTAGGCTGTGGAAGGGGCTATGATGCCCTATTATTTGCCAGTTATGGTTTTGAGGTTATTGGGTTTGATTTTGCGGATTCTGCGATTCAAGACGCATTAGAATATCAACAATTATTAATCAATAAATCGTCAATTTTAAAGGGAGTAGGAAAATATTTACCCACTTCAGCGCAATTTTTACAACAGGATATTTTTGACTTACCCCAGGAGTTTTTAGGACAGTTTGATTATGTAATTGAACATACTTGTTTTTGTGCAATTTCCCCAGATCAACGCCCTAATTATGTCAATTTAGTTGAGTCAATTATGAAACCCAATGGGCAATTATTCGGGTTGTTTTTTACCCATTCCCGTGCCGGAGGGCCACCTTTTGGGATTACTCCGGCGGAAATTCGACAGTATTTTCAAGGGAAATTTCAGATTGTTTCCCTGCATCCGGTGACTGAATCAACCCCCAGCCGTCAAGGAGAAGAACATTGGGGACATCTTATGGCACATCAAAAACTTTAGCAATTAATTCTGCAAATTTTTTCTAACCTGGCTATAATAAGTAAAGATTTAGTTAAACCTGATTTACAAATGAGTCAACCGTTGAATTTAGAAAATATTGCCGATCAGCTAGATAGCAAAAATTTACGAGATCGTCTATTAGCCTTAGCTTCTTTGCGAAATGTTCCTCCAGAAGATGCTGTTCCTTTAATTAAAAGAGTGCTCAATGATGAAAGTTTACAAGTGCGATCAATGGCAATTTTTGCCCTGGGAATTAAACCTACAGAAGAATGCTATTTCCTGTTGGTAAAAATATTAGAAAATGACCCTGATTATGGGGCGAGAGCCGATGCAGCAGGTGCCTTGGGTTATTTGGGAGATATTCGGGCATTTGAACCTTTAGTTAGAGCTTTTTATGAGGATACAGATTGGCTAGTTAGATTTAGTGCGGCGGTGTCCCTCGGAAACCTCAAAGATATTAGGGCTCGGGATGTTTTATTGGCTGCATTAGAAAGTGATGAAGTGATTTTACATCAAGCTGCAATTGCTGCGATCGGAGAAATTAAAGATGTGGAATCGGTTGATAAAATTCTGCGATTTGCTCAAGCGGAAGATTGGTTAGTGCGGCAACGTTTAGCAGAAGCTCTGGGGAATTTAGTCACACCTAAAAGCCTTTCTGCGCTAAATTATTTAGCCAAAGATAGTCATTCTCAAGTCTCTGAATCCGCCAAGATTTCCATTGAGCGGCTACGGGAAGCGGGATTGCAAGTTTAAAGATTTGATTAACAGGGAATGGAGAATATCAAAGATGATGCAATTGTCTTGACAAATTAACCCAACTGTTAGACGATAGGATTCTAGTTTCTGGGTTTAAATAAAAGCTATCCTTAAATCATCATGACTTCTCCCTTCCCTTCTCGCAAAAAGCCTAAGATTCTGCAACTATTATTTTTTAGTTTTATTGTTTTATTCTTAGCTAGTACCTCGGCAATTTTAGGCGCGGTGACTGCTTTATTAGCTCCTGAAAAATTTGATTTTACTGAGCCAGAATCAAATATTTTAGATGGACTCTGGCAACATCGGTTTAAATATAGTTTGTCTCGTCCGGTTAATATTTTAGTCCTGGGAATTGATGGAAGTCCCCACAGTTCTACCTCCTCTCCCGATCTATTTAAAGGTCGTAGTGATACGGTTTTATTTGTCAATTTTCAACCTCAAGATAAATCAGTTAGTTTGTTATCTATTCCCCGAGATACTCAAGTCCAAATTCCAGGTTATGGTACGGGAAAAATTAATGAAGCTAACTATTGGGGTGGCCCTAAATTAGCAAAGGAAGTGGTTCAAACTATTTTAAATAAAGTTGAAATTAACCGTTATGTGCGGGTGAGTAGTGGTGCTTTTCGAGAATTAGTTAATTTTTTAGGAGGAGTGGAAGTATATATTCCTCAACCTATGTCTTATCAGGATAAAACTCAAAAATTAGAGATTAATTTGGCTCCCGGTTGGCAAACTATTAATGGTGAACAAGCGGATCAATTTGTGCGGTTTCGAGGCGATGGTTATGGAGATTTAGGGCGGGTACAGCGTCAACAAGCCTTAATGGAAGCAATTTTAGTTCGACTGAAAGATCCGACGGTTTTACCCCGTGTTCCTGAAATTATTCGGATTATGCAAAAATATATTGATACTAATTTAAGTTTTGAAGAAATTTTAACCTTAGTTAATTTTGGGTTAAATCTGGAATCTCAAAATTTTAAAATGGTAATGTTACCCGGTCGTTCTAGTTCGGAGGAATATTCTAATAGTAGTTACTGGTTAGTGGATGAACGGGGACGCGATCGGGTCATGTATCAATATTTTCGGTTAGATTCCACCGGATATACCTTAAAAAGTGCCTACGAACCTTCTGCTTATGAAACTTTATCTAAGGATTTAAAAATTGCAATTCAAAATACTTCTAGTAATCCCAAAGCAGCGGAGAAAATGCTAGATTTTCTATATAATCAAGGGTTTAATCAAGTTTATTTAGCCCCGATTGAAAGAACTCAACAACTAAAAACAGAAATTATTATTCAAGGCGGAGATTTAGGGGCAGCTAAACTGATGCAAAAAAACCTCGGTTTAGGTGAGCTTAAATCCTCAGCAACGGGTGATATGGGGTCGGATTTAACTATTAGAGTTGGAGAAGATTGGATCAAATAAAATTATCCAAGGGAGATTTTTAAATTCAATTCTCCCCTGAAATTACCCTATCTTAAACGGTTTGTAATTGACACAAAATCAAACCAAACCATTGATTTTCGTCCGTCCAATTCTTGATGGAAACTAAGCCTAAATCCTCTAATTCCGCTTGAATTTTTTCCAGTTCAAACTTGCGAGAGATTTCCGTATGAATAGTTTCTCCTTGGGTAAATTCAATGGCTAAATTGAGCTTTTTGAGTTCAACAGTTTGCGATCGCAAACTTTTTAAGTGCATTTCAATTTGATGTTCGGTTTGATTGTAAAATGCCAAATGTTCAAATTGCTCTAAGTTAAAATTCCCTTCAAACAGATGGTTTAAATGTCGTAACATATTCAAGTTGAATGCCGCCGTTACCCCTTGACTATCATCATAAGCGGGTTCTAAAATTGATTTAGATTTGTGTAAATCAACCCCCAATAAAAAATAATCTCCAGGTTGCAAAGCTTCGACAATATGGGAAAAGAAAACATGGCATTCTTCCGGTTTCAAATTTCCCAAGCTACTGCCAATAAACCCAATCATTCGAGCAGGTAAGGGGGAAGGATTGAGATGTTTTAAAGCTGTCTCATAGGTGCTAACAATTCCATGAATATTCAGCTTCGGGTAATCTTTGAGCAGATTATAGGCACTTTCTTCTAAAATTCCGCCACTAATATCAATGGGTAAATAATGAAGTGGATGACCTAATTCTTGATAAGCGTCTAATAGAATTCGAGTTTTTGTAGAACTCCCACTTCCTAATTCTACAAGTTCGCAATAGCCTGTTAAATTGGCAATTTCTGAGGCATAATCTTGTAAAATCTTTGCTTCTGTGCGGGTTACATAATATTCGGGTAACTCACAAATTTTTTCAAACAATAATGATCCTCGATCATCATAAAAATATTTAGGTGGTAAGGTTTTTGGGGTTTGGGTTAACCCATTAATCACATCATCTCCCGCAGCAACGGGACATTTTTCTCGAAAAGTGTCAATCTTTAACCGAGGGCTAACCCTCGTGTACTTGTCTGGTGATAAGACGGTAGAATTAGAAATTACCATGATCAAACATACAAATTCAGCTTAAGATAGACATCATACTGTGTCTTGTTTGGATAAAATATTACAATTTGTTTAAGATTGCGATACAATAGAGGATAGTTGTTGAAAAAATTCTGATGGATGTCTATGACTGCTACTGCAAATGTTAAAACGGAGTACGAAGCGATTATTGGGTTAGAAACCCATTGTCAATTGAATACCGAAACCAAGATTTTCTCGAATTCTTCCACGAAATTTGGGGCTGATCCTAATATGAATATTGATCCGATTTGTATGGGATTACCCGGTGTCCTCCCGGTATTAAATGAAAAAGTCTTAGAATATGCCGTAAAAGCCGGGTTAGCCCTGAATTGTGCAATTGCTCCTTACAGTAAATTTGATCGCAAACAATATTTTTATCCTGATTTGCCTAAAAATTATCAAATTTCTCAATATGATTTACCCATTGCCATAAATGGTCATTTAGAAATAGAAATTGTCGATGAAGATGGCAGTGCAACTCGCAAAACTATTGGAATTACTCGCTTACATATTGAAGAAGATGCCGGAAAATTAGTCCATGGCGGAAGCGATCGCCTTTCCGGTTCCACCTATTCTATGGTTGATTATAATCGGGCGGGAATTGCTTTAGCTGAAATTGTCTCTGAACCCGATATTCGTTCGGGACAAGAAGCCGCCGAATATGCCCAAGAAGTGCGTCGAATTGTGCGTTATTTGGGCGTGAGTGATGGCAATATGCAGGAAGGTTCGCTACGATGTGATGTGAATATTTCCGTGCGTCCGGTGGGACAAAAAGAGTTCGGAACTAAAGTTGAAATCAAAAATATGAACTCTTTTAGTGCGATCCAACGGGCGATTGATCATGAAATCGAACGGCAAATTAAGGCAATTGAAACCCGGGAAAAAATTGTTCAAGAAACCCGGTTATGGGAAGAAGGAAGTCAACGGACAATTAGTATGCGAAAAAAAGAAGGAGCAAGCGATTATCGCTATTTTCCTGAACCCGATCTTCCACCGATTCAAGTATCTGCTGAACAACTCAAAACCTGGAAATCTCAATTACCTGAACTTCCAGTAGAAAAACGTCATCGCTATGAATCAGAATTAGGATTATCCCCCTACGATACTCGTATATTAACGGATGATCACCCGATTTCTGAATATTTTGAAGCCACAATTGCCGCCGGAGCTAATATTAAACAAGCGGTAAATTGGATTATTGGTGATATTACGGCCCATCTCAAAAATGAAAAATGCAGTGTTACTGAAGTCGCTTTAAAACCGGAAGGATTAGCGGAATTAATTGGTTTAATTGAATCTGGAACAATTAGCGGTAAAATTGCTAAGGATTTATTACCAGAATTGTTAACTCAAGGCGGATCTCCTAAAGCATTAGTTGAAATAAAAGGATTAATTCAATTATCCGATCCTAAAGCATTAGCAGAAATTATTGATCAAGTTTTGGTAGAAAATCCCAAGGAATTAGAACAATATCACGCCGGAAAAACCAAACTCCAAGGATTTTTTGTTGGTCAAATTATGAAAAAAACCGGAGGACGGGCTGACCCTAAACTCACGAATCAACTATTAGGAGAAAAACTCAAAAAATAAATAAATTTATTCAGGTTAGGTTTTACGAATTATAAACCCAACCTGAATTGTAAGATTAATCAGATTTAGGACTAAAAAATAATTGGTTAACCTTACTAATTACCCAACTCAAAATCGCCCCGCCCATTAAAATTCCAATCGCTGGAGTAAATACAGGTTCCCAAAGTTTATACCATAAATCCAAACCCAGATTGAGTTTAAAAGAATTGCCTAAAACCGCAACGACTAACCAAAAAAAACTGAATAATACAAAAAAAACATTTGCCACTAAAACTAGATTTAACCATTTAATCAACTGTTCTTTCATAGTTCAAACTCAATAAAAATTATGTCAATCTATTTGATCTTGATTATATTTTAAGGGTTAGCGGGATTTTTTTGCAAATATTAACTCAAAATTTGTAGACAAACTTAACCTAATCTTTGTTACAATAGATCCTAGCAGTTATAGTAGGCAGTCTGTGTTAATATGGTTCGCTACACCCTAGCTCAAAGTCCCGAAATCGTTCTTACTGTCCGAGGCAAAGATTCATCTCAAGCCCGGGAGAAAGCGATGGACAAACTGATGGAATTGATGGATACTGGGAAACTACCAACGGAATTAGAAGAAGGCTTTAGTCCCCAACAGTTTATCGAAGTTAAAGAACCCGATGATAGTCCCTTAGAAGAAGAAGATGCCATTTCCGAGGCGGTGCAAATTCTGAGTAATTTGGCTTCTTTGAAATTGAAGGTGATGGAATCAAAAGAAGAAGCCCTAAAAGTGCGAGAATCTATTGATATTCTGTTCACAGATCAACCAGTGACGGTGGAAGAAATCACCGATTTAAAAGACGGCTTTAAGGTATTAAAAAATTTCGCTGTTTCTAATCTTAGATATCGAGAAGCCAGGGGCAAAGCAGAAGAAGCTAGAGCCATTTTAGATGAAGCATTAAAGTCTTCTGAACCCGAACCAAAACCAGATAATTCTCAGGGAAAAAAAGATAAAAAATAACTTGCAAATTACCTATCACGGATTTAAACGGATTACGCAGATTAACGCAGATTAAAATCCGTGAAATCCTCTTAAATCCGCATCACGGATTAAACGGATTACGCAGATTAACGCAGATTAAAATCCGTGAAATCCTCTTAAATCCGCATCACGGATTAAACGGATTACGCAGATTAACGCAGATTAAAATCCGTGAAATCCTCTTAAATCCGCATCACGGATTAAACGGATTACGCAGATTAACACAGATTAAAATCCGTGAAATCCTCTTAAATCCGCATCACGGATTAAACGGATTACGCAGATTAACGCAGATTAAAATCCGTGAAATCCGTGAAATCCTCTTAAATCCGTGATCCCTATTACCTCTTTTCTTTATGAAATTACCTCTAACTTGGAATCTTCCCGTCACAATTTCTAATCGCTTAGGTCAAAAAAGTTTTGGTAAACAACGGGCAATTGTAGCAGAAGATCATTTATTATTAGTATTACACAAAGCTCCAGAAACAGGCGATCGCGATCGAGATGCCGTATTGTTTTGGCGAAAACCCGATGGTCGTTGGGAATGTAGTAAGGGCGGTGTGGCACTGCAACAATTAACCAATCATATTAAAGAGTATAATTCAGCCGAAGAAGAATTAAATCAATTCTATAAAATTGCTAAAACTGCCGAAGATTATTTTATACTCTTAGAAGCGATTACCCCCCTACAGTTAGCAATAGAAAACCTGCACGCTACCTTACAAACGGCCAGAGAAGCCATCCCTCAAGATCGAGATTTAATTGATTTCAGAGATGGGGCCTATGAAATTGAACGCACTTTAGGCATCCTTTATATTAACACAAAAAATGCCCTGGATTTCAAAGTTGCTAAAGAAACAGAATCCGCAACTAAAGCCGCCCATCGTCTTAATACTTTAGCCTCAATTTTCTTACCTCTAACGGCGATTTCCTGTGTGTTTGGAATGAATTTAACCAGTGGTCTTGAATCCCAATCTATCCTAATATTTTGGGTGATTTCTTTAGCAGGAATCTGGTTAGGATTAATAGTCAGACAATGGGTGCTGACCGGAAGAATTTCTAAATTAAGTTTTAATAAATTAGCAATAGATTTAAAACGAGGATTGCCAGATTAGACCGATGTTCCCACACCAACCCCTGACTGTGATCCCAGAATGGTGTTACCGCTTGCGATCAGTTTTTATGATAAGATGGAAGTTTTGTATACACAAGCAATAAGCACCAAAGGAGAAGCCAGATGGCTCGAATGTATTATGATGCCGATGCCAATTTAGATATTTTGGCGGACAAAACTATTGCAATTATTGGTTATGGCTCCCAAGGTCATGCCCATGCCCTGAATTTAAAAGATAGTGGCTTGAATGTAATTGTCGGGCTATATCCTGGCAGTAAATCAGCTATCAAAGCCAAAGACGCAGGTTTAACCGTGCATAGTGTGGAAGACGCGGCGAAGGCTGCTGATTTCATTATGATTCTGCTACCTGATGAAGTACAAAAAACTGTTTATAAAAACGAAATTGAACCCTATTTAACCGAAGGCAAAACCTTAGCATTTGCCCATGGTTTTAATATTCACTTTGGTCAAGTTGTCCCCCCTTCTAATGTCGATGTGGTGATGGTAGCACCCAAAGGCCCAGGGCATTTAGTCCGTCGCACCTACGAACAGGGCCAAGGAGTTCCCGCCCTATTTGCAGTATATCAAGATGCCTCTGGACAGGCCCGTGACCGGGCAATGGCCTATGCTAAAGGTATTGGTGGCACACGCGGTGGCGTTTTAGAAACTACATTCCGTGAAGAAACCGAAACCGACCTATTTGGTGAACAGGCGGTTTTATGTGGCGGTTTGAGTGCTTTAATTAAAGCTGGATTTGAAACCTTAGTTGAAGCGGGTTATCAACCGGAATTGGCTTATTTTGAATGTTTACACGAAGTTAAATTAATCGTAGATTTAGTCGTGGAAGGCGGTTTAGCCAAAATGCGCGATAGTATTTCTAATACGGCTGAATATGGAGATTATACCCGCGGCCCTCGGATTGTTACCGACGAAACCCGCGCCGAAATGCGGAAAATTCTCAGCGAAATTCAGTCCGGTCAATTTGCTAGAGATTTTGTCTTAGAAAATCAAGCTGGAAAACCCGGTTTCATCGCCATGCGTCGTCAAGAAGCCGAACATCCCATCGAAGAAGTGGGTAAAGACTTACGCGCTATGTTTAGTTGGATGAAGAAGGATTAGTGCTGTGTAGAGACGTGCCATGGCACGTCTCTACGCCATGGCTATTTTGTCCCCTGACCTGGCTGATCAAGTTTTTGAATTTCCTTCTCTCGTTCTTCGTTAGTATCTTTAGGCTTTAACCATTTCGGCCATAAACCCACAACAAATTGACGACTGGTTTTACTCGCTTCTCTGGCGGGTTTGGGTAAAAATTTGAACGTATCACCAGAGGAAATAAACAGAACAATTAAGGCAACGGCGCCCCAGCCCAGAATTTTTTTAGGAGTCATAAGCGATTTTTAAGATAGAGATATTATGGGATTTTATTGTAATCAGACTTGAAAGGTTTGTACATCTAAATCAATCAATATCAAGAAATCCCTTAATTGTTGCTGCTAAGGCCATAACACCCTAATAAGAGTGCGCTCAAGCGCAACAACGGAGTTTTTCAACTTAATTACAATTATACCCGTTAATACTGAGTTTTTAATAGTTCCTCAATGAAAACTTGAGTTTCCGGGGGAATATCCTTAATTAAACGCACGGGAAAAGCAGGAGTTGAGATATATCGATAATATTCTGGAGTCAGGAATACCTGATATTTTTCGGCTTCGGGAGTTAGTTGGGCTGCGGTTGCTAAAACAATAGTTTTAGCGTAATTCTTAACATCTTTTGAGGCATCTCCGATGACTTCACCGCCGGAAATGGGAGTTACAGGAATCCAGCTTTGATCCCCAATAGTTCCAGGATCTCTAACGCTTAAATGGGTTGCACCGACCACCCCTAATAATAATTTTTCCGTGGGAATTTGGGGAAAAATAGCAATTTGTTCGGGTAAAGCAGGAGTAACTTTATCGGATGATTGTGTTAAAATTACAGTGGGAACTTGAACTTGATTTAATCCTGTTTTTCCAAATATAACCGAAGCAGTGGGGGCAAAGGCTATCGCCCGTTTAATTCGCGGATCACTAAACCGATAGCGATCATTCGGGAGTTCTGCGGCTAAACATTGGGTGGCTTTTCCTAAACTAAAGGTGATAAAACTCTGATCACAATTTTTCCTTAATTGATCAATTTGGAACTCTCCCCCAGCTAAAGCTAAAGCCGTTGCTCCTCCAAAAGAATATCCAAATACTAAAGTATTATTAGTATTAAATTTACCTTTAAATCTGGGATCACTAAGATTTAATTTTTCTAATTCATTTAAGGTAAAAATCAAATCTTGGGGACGTTCGATAACTTCTGTAGGAGATAAAAACAAATTTTTATTTACAAAAGTCGCATTACTCCCAGGATGTTCAGGAACAATAACAGTATAGCCATGGGAGGCTAAATGTTCCATTAAATAGCGTAATTCTTGATAATCTGAACCCCGACCGTGAGAATAAAGAATTAAAGGTTTATCGGGTGTAGCGGTTGAGGAGGAATAAATATAAACGGGAATATTGCGATCGCGTTGTTTATCGAATAATTCTATGCGAGTAATTTCCACTTTTCCTGGCCCGGGTTGACTCGGATCAAGGGGAATTTTTGGAGCTTGAGGTATGTCACTGGGTAGTTTAGGTAAGACTTCTAAAAGTAACCTTTGAGTTTGCCAAAATCCTTGATTTAATCGTGTTAAAACCGCAAAGGAGCGAGGAAGATCAATCTCAATGGTCGGTAAAGGATAGTTTTCTAAAAAATTAATAACTGATAACCCTTGTTCAGATTTAGCTGAAGATATAATCGCTGTTTTAATGGCGACTCCTCCTTGGGATTTGTCCGCAGAAATAATCGTATCAATATCAGTTAATAATCTAGTTCCCACTTGACTATTAACAATTTCTTCAACGGTTTCATCCTTGATTTTAATTTTAATATTTAAAGCTCCTAAAGCCTGTTGCTTTTGTTCGGGCTTTAAAAAGCTAAAATAACCTAATAACCCCACGGGAACTTTCCCCGTTTCCGCAAATTCTTTTAAGTCTTTGACCGAAACCGTCGCATAAATAAATCCCTGTCTAATCACAACGGATTCCGCCGCCCGAAGGGGAAGGGTAAACACAGGAAAACCACTTAAAATAGTAGTTGCGAAAAGACTCAGGGGAAACAACAATTTTTTCCACTGGCGTTTGACGCGCTGTGCAGAAGCAGAAAGTGGAATTTGAACCATAATAATCTAGGTTAAACAATCCCAAAAGTTTAGCATCGAATTATCCGATCGCCATCGGGGGGCGGTGGTGGGAAAAAGGTTGTGCCGCTTCAAGTTGGGCAGCTAAAGCGATTAAAGTGGCTTCCGAGGCAGGTTTTCCCACTAACTGCACCCCCAGGGGTAAACCTTCTGGGGTAAATCCGGTGGGAATTGCGATCGCCGGTTGGCCACTAACATTAAACCCGGGACAGGGAGAAATCCATTCCGTAATCCGTTGTAAGGTTTCAGAAGGCGAAAGTTGGGCATATTCTCCCACCCGAATTGCTGGGTGCGTATAGGTGGGTAAAACCACCACATCAAAGGGGCTTAAGGTTGCCACAATTTGACGACCGCCGACCTGCATTTTAGATACCGCTTGCAAATATTGTCCGGCGGTAATTTCGCTTGACATTAACCATTGATTCACTGAGCCTAAATACTCCTGGGGAATTCCGGCCGCGGCTACTCCCGATTTCCAAACCGCAATAAACGGTTCCAGAATATCACTAAAATCGAGGTTAATCGGTTCGATTTGATGACCCAATTGTTCAAGGAGATTCACGGTATTTGTCAAGGCTTGTTCACATTCCGGGGAGAGTAAACTGCCGGGTAAAATAGAAGTTGCGATCGCAATTTTTAAAGACTTTGGAGGTTGTTGGGTTGCTGCTAAAAACGAAGGATTCGGATCGCTTATCCAATAGGGATCACCCAAAATATATCCCGACATAATATCAAGTAAAGCCGCGGCATCGGCCACGGTACGGGCTAGGGGGCCATCGGTAGAAATCCCACTTTGGAAGTCCCCCACCGGAGCATGGGAAACTCGCCCCCGAGTCGGTTTAATCCCCACCAAACCACAACAAAAAGCGGGGCCTCGCACCGACCCCCCACCATCCGACCCATGGGCGACAGGGGACAACCCAGCTGCAACAGCCGCCGCAGCCCCTCCACTGGAACCTCCGGGGGTGTAGTCTAAATTCCAAGGGTTACGCGCAGGAGGAAAGCCATCGGGTTCGGTATAGGGTAGGGAACCGATTTCTGAGGTCGCTGTTTTCCCTAAAATATTAAATCCGGCTTGACGAATTCGGCTCACCACTCCATCATCATAGGTGGCAATTCTATCAACTAAAGCCCGGGAACCGTGAGTACAAGCAATTCCAGCAACGGGGTTTAAATCTTTAATCGAAATTGGCACTCCAAAAAAAGGCGGTAAATTGTTAATATCTGAAATCTGGAATAATTGTTCCGTTTGGGTTTTAGCCAATATTAAAGCCCTATCCGCCATCACGGTAAAATAACAACCCAACAGAGGATTTAACCGTTGAATTCGATCTAAATAAAAATTAACTAACTCTAAAGGCGAGATAACTTTGGTGCGAATTAATTGGGCTTGTTCTAAGGCAGAAGTAAAAGCTAAATCCACTGAATTCATAATTATTAACTCAATTAAACTATTGATAAACAACCATTGATTCTGGTTGAAGTTTATCATTATTAAGGAAAAAACCAACAAGAATAGAGCCGAAACACTGTCACGATCAAACTTTTGTGAATATTCTTTGCTGCAATAGAGGATTGGGGGGTAAACTAGGAATATGGGATTTTAATATTTCAGCTAGAATTAATTGTTTCTATTCAAGGTCACGGGATATGACACAATCAGAGCGTCCACCTGTTCCTCGTCCGCCAGTACCAGGCGTTCCACCTCGTCCACCCGCACCCAAAGCACCTCCACCTCCAGGCGCGACCGTTGCTACGGCTCTTTCTGCACCTGCTCAGGCTACGGTGGCGACAACCAGGGTGATGGTCGCACCCAGAAACAAGGGCCCTAGCCCCGGAAATCCTACATTAGTGGATATTGTCAAACTAGCTAATGAGGAGGGAGCTTCGGACGTTCACTTAGGGGTGAATGAGCCACCGCGTTTGCGTAAACGGGGGGATATTGTACCTTTAGATTGGCCGAACACCGACTTGAATACCTTTATGAGTTGGTTGATGGAGATATTAAGCGATGAGGAAATTCAGCAATTTCAAGAAAACTTAGACTTTGACGGCGCGGCGGATTTAGGTTTTGTCCGAATTCGGATTAGCATTTTTGACGCTCTCAATGGCCCTTCATTGGTGCTGCGGTTAATTGGTTCGTCGATTTTGACTTTGGAACAGTTGAAGTTACCAGAGGTATTTAAAAAAATCTGTAACTACCACAAAGGATTAATTTTAGTTACTGGGCCGACGGGTTCGGGTAAGTCTACTACCCTAGCGGCAATGATTGACTACATGAACCGGAACTATGCCTATAATATTATTACTATTGAAGACCCGGTAGAATTTGTTCACGAAAGTAAAAAATCCCTGATTAAACACCGAGAAGTCGGACGTCATACCTTGAAGTTTTTTAATGCCCTTAAAGGAGCTTTGCGTCAAGACCCCGATGTCTTACTTGTGGGAGAAATTCGGGATAAAGAATCAATGCAAATCGCCTTAAAAGCAGCGCAAACAGGTCACTTAGTCTCTGGAACCTTACACACTAATAGTGCGGTAAAAACCATAACTCGGATTTTAGATATGTTTACCGCCGAGGAACAATCTTCGATTAAAGTCTCTATTTCCGAATCTTTGGTGGCAATTATTGCTCAATTATTATGTAAAACCACCGATGGTAAACGGGCGGCTTTTCACGATGTTCTGATCAATACCGATGTGATTAAGGAATATATCGTGAAAGACAAGTTTGAAGACATCAACCAAATTATGCTTAAAGATACCTATGAAGGGATGACGACTATGAACAAATCTCTTTATAATCTCTACCAAGAAGGACGAATTACTGAGGAGATTTGTTTAGATGTATCTCCCTTCCCCAACGAGATGAGCCAAATGTTGCGCGGGCGAGTCTAATAAGATCAGTCATCAGTCATTAGTCATCAGTTATTAGTCTATTACCGTTTACCTACAAATGGAATGATACCTTGAATTTATTTCAATCTACGGTCAATCATTCATTTAAAGCGATCGCTTTATTCACCCCTGGGGGAGATTTAGTCTATTGTATCGATCCGAATAAACAGCGTCGTTGGCATTCTGATCTTTGTATTTATTTACAAGAATTCCTGAGTTTACCTGAACCACCTCATTTTTTAATTCCTTGCTATACCGCTACCTATGATCAATGGGTCAACCCCCAAACCCAGGAGATTCAGTTTTCTGCAGAAGCCTATCCCCCAGTTCTGCAATACCAAACCTTATTAAATACCCTGTTTGATACAGGGGATTTAGTTTGGCAACCTATAAAAAATTCCGAAGAAGTTTGTAACCCTTTAATTATTGCGACTTACTATGAGCAGTTTCCCAAATTGTGGGAAAATCATGATCTAATTGTTCAGGTCAAAAAAAACAATTTGAGTCATGATTTCCCAAGTACCGAAAACCTGTCGGAACCCCAACCTTATACTGTTACACTCAATTTGTCTCCTCAACCCGAACTGAATCAAACTAAAGGCTATATTTTACGGTTATTTGTCTCCGGTCATAGTCTGGTGACAGAAAAAACCCTAAAAACCCTACATCAACTTTTAGAAGGTTCGATTAGTCATCCTTACACTTTAAAAGTGATTGATGTTTTAAAACATCCCGACTTAGCAGAAGCCGACCAAATTTCCGCTACCCCCACCTTAATTAAAGTCTGGCCGAAACCCGTCCGTCGAATTGTTGGAGAGTTAAATAATGTTGAGACTATTCTTAAATTATTAGGAAATCCTGCGGATGACTTTCCCGATGAATTTTAAGGGGTTTCTATCCTACACTTAATATGAATTATAATAATAATACACAAAATCAATCCTAAACCTAATAATATGGTAGCTACCGCACCCCCAATTCAACAATCACTTGTGGGCGAAAAGCGCGTCACCCTGCGAGGCTTAACCTGGCAAGGATATCAACAAATTCTTCACGCCTTACCCGAAAGTCGAGCCGCCCGTCTAACTTATGATCATGGAATTCTTGAAATTAGTATGCCTTTAGAAAGTCATGAATTTGCCCTGCGACTGATTGAACGTTTTATCATCATTCTCATATTTGAGATGGGTATGAAGATTAAAACTATGGGATCGACCACCTTGAATCGAGAAGACTTAGATCGAGGGGCTGAACCGGATAATGCTTACTATATTCAAAATCAGGCGAAAGTAGCGGGGCGTACAGTCAATTTAGCTGAAGATCCCGCCCCGGATCTCGTAGTAGAAGTCGATATTACTCACACTGATATTGACAAAAATCGCCTGTATGCAGCCATAGATGTGCCTGAATTTTGGAGTTATAATGGTCAAGAATGGCGGATTTACCAACTACAAGAAAAGACCTATCAAGAGTGCGATCGCAGTCCTACTTTTCCTGGGGTTAAAAAAGAATATTTATATAATTTCTTAGCAAAAGCCCAACAGGATGAAATTGAAGCAGAAAAAGAATTTAGATCATTAATTCAAGAAAAAATTGCCAAAAAATCACTTTAATTTGAATCTTGTTTATAATAACAATACACAAAATTAATCCCAAGCCTAATAATATGGTAGCTACCGCACCTCAAATTCACTCCTCACCTGTGGGCGAAAAGCGCGTCACCCTGCGAGGTTTAACTTGGCAAGGATATCAACAAATTCTCGGCGCCTTACCCGAAAGTCGAGCCGCCCGTCTAACTTATGATCATGGAATTCTTGAAATTAGTATGCCTTTAGAAAGTCATGAATTTGCTAGTGAATTGATAGGTTTATTTATCCGTATTCTAGTAGGAGAAATGGGCATGAAGCTCAAATCCATGAGATCCACAACTCTAACTCGAGAAGACTTAGATCGAGGGGCTGAACCGGATAATGCTTACTATATTCAAAATCAGGCGAAAGTAGCGGGGCGTAAAGTCAATTTAGCTGAAGATCCCGCCCCGGATCTCGTGGTAGAAGTCGATATTACCCACACCGATATTGATAAAAAGTGCCTGTATGCAGCCATGGGAGTTCCTGAATTTTGGAGTTATAATGGTCAAGAATGGCGGATTTACCAACTGCAAGAAAAGACCTATCAAGAGCGCGATCGCAGTCCTACTTTTCCTGGAGTTGAAAAGGAATATTTATATCATTTCTTAGCAAAAGCCCAACAGGATGAAATTGAAGCGGAAAAGGAATTTAGATCATTAATTCAAGAAAAAATTTCAGAATAGAGTTAACTATTTTCTAGGGAAATTGCCACTTGGGAACAGAGGAATTTGAGCAACTCGACAGGATTTGTTGTGATTAATGATCTTAAAGCTACCCAACCGAGGCAATAATAGTTCGGTGACGAGGGCTATTAAAATTAACCGTAGGACGTTGAAATCCGGCATCTATAATAGCTTGTTCTATGTCTAAGGTGAAATATTCATCTAAATAGGGTTCTGTACTTTTTAACAAGGTGAAAATATAGGGGGGCATTTTCTTGAACATTTCCGATTTCGGGTTCATATCCATAATTGCTAGATGACCCTCCGGACGCAATAGCCGCCGTGCTTCTTGCAAGATTTCACGGGTGGGAGATTGGGGTAATTCGTGACAAATTAAACACAGGGAAATTAAGTCAAAAGAGCCACTAGGTAAACCCGTTGATTCGGCTTTCGCATGAACCCATTTTGGGGTATATTTCAAGTTAGATTGTTTTTGTGTATTATAAGTTGCGATCGCTAAAAAATAGGGCGATAAATCTACACCTGTCATCTTCGCTTCTGGATAGATTTCTTGTAGGGCGAAGGTACTCATCCCGACGCTACATCCCAAATCCACAATATCCTGGGGAGGAGTAGGTAATTGAGCTTTTAAAAGATCATGATAACTCTGGCGGAGTTTGGCATCCCCCTTCGCCCCGGCTTCTGGCCAGATTTTAGCATGAACCGAGTATGCGGCCACCTCCACTTCCACGGCGGCTTGCCAACTTAGATTTCCTTTCTCATAAGCGTGGAAGGAAGTCACATAATAATCAGGATATTGCAGATTGGGGTTTTGGACTTGGGTTAATTCCGCATCCCAATTCCGTGATAATAAAGTTTGGGTCTGTTGTCGCCAAGGAACTCCCATGGCTTCGGCCCGTTTAATCATCATTTGTCGGGCTTGGTGTTTAGCAAAATTACTGAGGGGTTTAATCGCTAAAATCCCATTAATCACGCGGGACATCAATTCCGGTTCCGAGGTTGTGCTGACTGTCATGGGTTTGATATCTGATGGGTGAATATTCAATTTTCTAGTGTTTCATGGTCAGGGGTTTTTGTCACCTGCGAGTCCGGTTAGGGCGAGAAGACCTCGCCCCGACCAAGCTCAAGGACTAACAGTGGTTAATTCTATTTTTTGACTATTAATTTCTAAGGGTTGATTATTAAGAACCATTGTGGTCGTTGAATTATATTCAAACCCAATGCGTTCATAAAATTTTTGTTGATGGGTTGTCATCAAATAAATTCGTTCAACTCGACACATTTTAGGATGACTTAATACCGTTTGAACTAATTTTCGACCTAATCCACTCCCTTGATAATTCGGATGAATCACCACATCCCAAATACTAGCTCGATAAATACCATCGGAGGTGGCTCTAGCAAACCCAATCATTTGTTCATAATCCCAAACTGTAACTACAGGCTCGCTATTTTCAATTGCAATTTTTAGGTCTTCTGGGCTGCGATCTTTTGCCCAAAATGCAGCAATTTTAAATAGGGTTTGAAGTTGGTTTAAATCAACCTTTGAACGACAATCATCAAAGAGAATATGATGGTTATCCGGTGAGATGTTTTTCATAGATAATAACCCTTTAAATTATTTTGAGCAACTAATAAATGCCCATGACTGTTGAGAGAATATGAAATTTTAACTAATTCAGTTGTATGAACTGAAACACTGTAATATTTAACATATTAGAGTCTGTTAATTGTGTGGCGAATTTAACAAAATCCCAAAAAATACTTCTCTTTTTCAAGAGTGATGAGATTCAACTATAGCAATCCTAAATGAGTTATGATATTGATATTTTTCTTGACCCCTCCCAACCCTCCCCTTACTAATGGGAGGACTAGGGAGGGGTTCTATATTATAAAAAACGGGCTATATTAGCCCGCTTCAGAATTCAATAAAACCAGGTTTTTATTAATTAAGCTTCAACAGCCACAGGTTCAGCTTCAATCACAGGATAAACACTAATTTTTTTGCGGGTTTTGCCTTTACGTTCAAAGCAAACCACACCATCAACTTTAGCAAATAAAGTATCATCACTTCCGATACCCACGTTATTACCCGGGTGGAATTTGCAACCCCGTTGACGCACTAAAATATTACCAGCGCGTACCGCTTGACCGCCAAAACGTTTGACACCCAAGCGCTGGGCGTTAGAATCGCGACCGTTACGAGTGCTACCCGTACCTTTCTTATGAGCCATTTTATTCTCCTAATTAAATGATCAGTATTTCAGATATTCAATCACAATCTAATTTTATGCTTCTGTTGTTGCAGGTTCTGCGGGTTCTTCTTCCCGCTTCGCCACCACAGACCCATTTAGACTAATAGATTCAATCATCAAACGGGTAATTTCTTGACGATGACCTTGTTTTTTGCGGGTTTTCTTTTTCGGACGCATTTTATAAACGATGATTTTGCGTCCCCGCAGATGGCGCAGTACAGTCCCTTCCACGGTAGCCCCATTCACTAAGGGCTGGCCAATTTGAACTTCACCATCATGATTGACTAACAGAACTTTATCAATGATAACGGATTCATTTTCATCGACGGGTAACAGTTCAATATCGTAGAAACGACCGGGTTCTACTTTGATTTGTTTACCGCCTGTTTCAATAATTGCGTAAGTCATGTAATTTTGGGTTAAGGTTGCCGTACAGGTAGCTCAACGGTTCAAAGTGTTTTCACCCTCTCAAGAGCCAATTCACTTTCCCCTGTTTTGAGCCTTTGCCATGTCTGCACCTGTTCCGAGCAAGGTTTAGACACAATCTCCTATTATCGTTGATGAGTGGTATTTCTGTCAAGTCCCAAACCGTAGTAAGCCCTTCAGGGCTTCAAGTCCCCAATCGTAGTAAGCCCTTCAGGGCTTCCCCCAACCGTAGTAAGCCCTTCAGGGCTTCCCCCAACCTTCAACAACAATTAGAGAAAATTAATTAACTTTCACTTTTACTAACAGTTGGATTCTGTATTTGTTCAGAAGATTGCTCAGTAAATAGGGTATCAATATCAATGGCTGCGTAGCCTTTTGTGGCTAATAACTTTAGCATTGAACCCAGTTGAAACCAAATTAATAATGCAGTTGGAATTACAACCACTAAACCCATAACTCCCGCAATCCAATAGACGCCGATAAAGACGGCTAAACTAGAACTGACGGAGACTAGAATTAATAGGGTCATCCCCAAATAAGCAATAATTAAATTGGGGGTTTTATAATTAATAGAAGTTGAGGGTTGCGGGCTATCACTCCAGAGATCAACCCGATATTCCAACATATCTTTAAAAATGATACCCCATAACACGGCTAAGACCGTTGAAGTAACAACAACAATATAAATCGGGGAAACGACAAGAGGTTCAGAAATCATATCAATGACAAAAATGGATGTTTTTTTACAATTCGTTACATAGTATAGCAGAAATCCGTAGAGACGCGCCATGGCACGTCTCTACTAAGGTTTTTTGATCAAAATCTGGCCATTATTATCAATTTTTAAAGGGGTTTTAGGAAAGTCTTTTTCGGTAAGATTCCGAATTAAATTAATACTTTTATCACGATTATCTAAATTGGGAATCCCTTGGGAGTCTAACTGGACAGGAATAATTTTACCCTCAATAAAATCTCCTTGAGGATTAACTTTTGCTTCCAAAATCAAAGAATATCCTAACTCCCCACTGGTTGATAAAGTTCGATATCCCATAAAATTACCAAGAGAATAAGCAATTAATTTTCCTTTATATAACTCCAAAGCCCTGGGAACATGGGGGCCATGTCCCAATATTAAATCAGCCCCAGCATCAATCATACTATGGGTAAAGAGAACCAAATTTCCGCGATTTTCCCCATAGAAATATTCCGTTTTATTCCTCACATTTAAAGCTCCAGTTCCCTCCGCCCCACCATGAAAAGAAATAACCACAAAATCGGCATTTTTTTGAGCTTGTGCCACTAATTTTTTCCCTGCTTCAATCTCGCTTAAATTATTATGATAATCATAATTACTAAAAGCAATATAAGCTGTTTTTACCCCTTTAACTTCATCATAAACAATTTTTCCCTTTTCTCCTACAGCCTTCATCCCTAGCTTATTAATATTTTTAATCGTATCTTTAAACCCGGTTTCAAAAAAATCAAAAGAATGATTATTAGCCACACTTAAAATATTAAACCCCGCATCCTTAAGTAAAGTCGTATATTCGGGAGGAGTCCGAAAAGCAAAGACTAACCCGCGACCGATATTTTTTGCACTATTAGGATATTTAGTTAAAGTGCTTTCAAAATTTCCAAACACAATATCCCCTTTCAATTCCGATTTAACTCCCGAAAATAAAGCGGCTTTATTAGCAGGTAATTTATTAGAAGGGTAATTCGTCCCAGGAATAATATCACCGACGGCGCGAATGGTAATTCTTAAATCTGGACTAATGGGATTTTCTAGGGTTTTTAGAGCTAATTGAGATACTTGATTGAGATTTTTTAGGGTTGCGGTTGTGGAAGTTGGGTTAGGTGTGGTAATGTTTTCTGCTGAAAAAGAAAAGGCGGGAATTTGAGCTAAACTTGAAGATATTGCTTGGGGGATTTCCGTTAAAAAAGTATTAATTTTTTCTTGATTTTGATTAAATAGAATTCCCGATAGGGGCAAAACCATTAAACTAACAGAACCCACAATTAACCAAGGCTTAGAAATAGAAACTTGAGGTTTAGGAAGGGTAACTTTTAGGGCAGGAAAGGTCACTTTCGGAAAGGATAACCCTATCTGCTGATTTTTTGGAGGTTTTGGAGGTTTTGGAGGTTTTGGAGGTTCTGGGATAAATTCCCGCAAGACTAGAGTTTGTGTCCAGCCGGATTTTTTTTTGCCGCGACAGATTCCCGAAATTGTCACCGACCCAATCACAGGGGATTGTAACCGCATTAACCCATTTTGGACAACCCGAACACTCCCTTGAGCATCAGGAAGTTGCTCAGACACCAAAACAACCTGGAGATGGTGGTCTTGACGAGTCACCTTTGCGCTCACGCCCTTAGATTGTAACGCTTGATTGATTAAAATTGCGATCGCTTTGGGATCGCCAGTTTTTGCCAAGGCGATAGTCTGATAGTCACTCACTCCGCTTTCCTCACAGCCACTTTAATATCTTATGATTAACTGGTATTTTAGGGTCAATATCAACTTTATGTTTTTTGGCACAATTTCCCTTAGTCAGCCACTGCAACGAGTACAATGATCAAGAGTTTATCGGATCAGGGCTTGAAATAGAATTTTCAGTATTATTTTTATAGGCAGATATTGGGAGGATATAACCTTGGCCGTTCAGTATAGTTACGATAACACGAGCAATCGCTCACCCCATTGCATTCTGATTACGGGGGGGGCGGGGTTTATTGGCTCAAACTTTGTGCATCATTGGTTTAGTGCCTATCCCGATGACCGGATTGTGGTTTTAGATGCTTTGACCTATGCGGGAAATCTGCAAAATATTGTTAGTTTGGAACATAACCCTAATTTTCGATTTGTGCAAGGGGATATTTGCGATCGCCCTTTAATTGATAGTTTATTAAAAGAAGAACAGATCAATACTATTGCCCATTTTGCCGCAGAATCCCACGTTGATCGGTCAATTATTGGCCCCGGTGCTTTTGTACAAACCAATGTAGTCGGCACATTTACTCTTTTAGAAGCCTTCCGTCAATATTGGATAGCCCAGGGTCAACCGGAACATTATCGGTTTCTGCACGTTTCTACCGATGAAGTTTATGGAAGTCTGGGCCCGAATGATCATGCTTTTACTGAACAGACTCCTTATACTCCTAATAGTCCCTATTCTGCCTCAAAAGCGGGCAGTGATCATCTAGCCAGGGCCTATTATCATACCTATGGAATGCCGACAATTATTACTAATTGTTCTAATAATTATGGCCCCTATCATTATCCTGAAAAACTAATTCCGTTAATGTGTATTAACGCTTTATTAGGAAAACCCCTTCCAGTTTATGGCGATGGTGAAAATGTGCGAGATTGGTTGTATGTTTTAGATCATTGTCGGGCTTTAGATGCGGTAATTCATAACGGAAGAATTGGGGAAACTTATAATATTGGGGGAAATAATGAAGTTAAGAATATTGATTTAGTTAAAATGTTATGTCGGATTATGGATGAATTGGCTGTCCATTTACCCGTAAAACCTTCTAAGCAATTAATTACCTTTGTTAAAGATAGGGCTGGACATGATCGAAGATATGCCATTGATGCGACTAAAATTAAAACGGAATTAGGCTGGGCTCCGTTAGTAACTGTTGAAGAAGGGTTACGTCAAACTATTGGCTGGTATTTAACTCACCGGACTTGGTGGGAACCCTTATTATCAGAAGAATATCAAGCCTATTATCGACAGGTCTACCCGTCTTAAAGATAGGTAATGGTTAATGGGTAACGGGTAACGGGTAACGGGTAACGGGTAACGGGTAATGGGTAATGGGTAATAGTTCACTTATTAGCCGTCGCGCCTAACAGTTAGGACAAAGATTGATCATCAAACCTAGACGGTGAAATATCAATCCTCCTTCCTATTACCTATTACCTATTACCTATTACCTATTACCTGTTCCCTCCTAAAAATCATTCAATTCGGCAATGATATCTAAACTATCTTTATTGGCTTTAGGAATAGGATGAATAATATTCTCTAAATACAATTTGCCCTCTTGATAAGATACATAGAGTTTCCAGTTTTCGGCATCATCAATTTTTGCACAATAAAGGGGAATTTGTGTCCCCTTAATGCGTTTGAGTTTGGTTTTATAAAACCGTTGATGGCGATAGCAAGATTCGTCTTGAAGTTCGGCTAAAACCTCCAAAAATCGACCTCGTAATTGCAAAGGAAGCAGTTTTAGAGCTTGGCGAATAATCCCGCGTTCATCAATGAGTGATGGTGGCGACTGTAACATGATTTGATTTGATCTCCGTTAAGGGTTTGGTGGGTAAGAAAGACTGATAAATTGATTCTCCAACTTGTTGATAAATTTCAGCCACAAACTGACTATCAACTACTCTAAATAAAGTAATAATTATCCGATCAAATAAAGGATCATCATCAATTGTTAAAATCACTCGTAGGTAATAATTAACAATAAAAGAATAGAGAGATGACCCATAATCCTCTAAGCCATCAAATTGATGAAACTGATGGATTTTTCTTTCTTGATCCCTTTTATCTTCTAATAATAAGGCAGAATATTCATGAAGTTGTTGTACAATAATATCATGTTCCGCTTCACTATGGTTCTTTAAATCCGCCTCAAATTGTTCCGTAGACTCAAATATAATTTCCATGACCTCAACTCCCAAACTAACATTCGGTTATCCAGAATTGTTAACAATATTATCTTAAAATAGACCGATATCGGTTTTATTTTTGTGTGCGACTGAATAACCCCGCCATCAGGTCAGAATTGAAGATTGATTGAGGAGATTAGATAATGTATAAGTTAACTTATCTCCTATCCCCGCGACCCAATTTTCATCCTGTTGGGTATAACTCCGAGGAGCATTAGCACCCAGAATTAAAACGCCGTAATTCCCAAGGGGTTGACAAATTACACCCTGGGTATTTTCGGGTAAATAATCAAATTCAATTCTACCCGGATATAAGGCTAAATTCACTAAATAAATCGGTTTCTGTTTGTCTATCACCCGTTGTAAAATTGGCCCAGGTTTAACATCAGGATTATTTCCTAATACTCCTCGCCTTAATAACACTTCCCCCTGATAATAAACTACAATAGAACGGGTGACGGTATTAGTTAATAATAAATGAGAAGCCCAGGCTAATTCCGCTTGAACTAATTCCGGTAAATCCGGTTTTAATTCAAAGCCTTGTTCTCCGATTAAATCCACAGCATCCGGTGATTTTGGTTGAATTTGTTGCCACAATAACCCCGTTAAAATCAACACCGCACTTAAAATCACCCCCAAGGCATCGGAACGGGCTTGAGAGTTAAATAATTCGGGGGTCAAGAGCCGATTGATTAGGAGGAGTACCCCACCCAAACTACCCGCAAAAATAGGCAGTAATCTTAATATCTGATTTCGATCTGATTTTGCCATGATTCTATTTTAATTTTTCAAAATATAGTGGGGAATAGGGATCGCGGATTTAAGAGAATTACGCAGATTAACACAGATTAAAATCCGTGAAATCCTTTTAAATCCGTGATCGGGAATAGGTAATTTAAAAATTAAAGTCCCCCTTTTTTAAGGGGGATTTAGGGGGAGCAGAATCCTGTTTTTAGCCGACTTCTCCCGGTTCAATAATCCGTTGGAAAAGATAGCCTGTTCCTCTTGCGGTTAAGATTAATTCGGGATTACTCGGATCATCTTCTAACTTGGCGCGGAGGCGAGAAATATGAACATCCACCACCCTGGTATCAACATGACGTTCTGGGGTATATCCCCAAACTTCTTGTAAAATTTCAGAACGAGAAAAAGGTTCACCAGAACGACTAACTAAGAGTTCTAATAAACTAAATTCCATCCCGGTTAAACGGATGCGTTCATCTCCCTTGTAAACCTGTCGTTTGTTAGTATCAATTCTAATATTACTAACCTGAATGACACCGGAACTGGGAATACCCGAAGTTCCATTTTTATCAATGCGGCGTAATACCGAGCGAATTCTAGCTTCAAGCTCCTTGGGAGAGAAGGGTTTAACCACATAATCATCCGCCCCTAACTCTAGCCCCGTAATCCTATCCGCCACATCCCCCAATGCTGTTAACATGATAATAGGAATATCGGATTCCTTGCGTAACTCCTGACAGACGCCATACCCGTCTAATTTGGGCATCATCACATCCAAAACCACTAAATCAGGGTTAGTTTTGCGGAAGATATCTAAGGCTTCTTCTCCATCGGCTGCGGTTACGACCTCGTAACCAATCATGGAAAGGCGAGTTTCTAAAATCCGGCGGATACTGGCCTCATCATCAACCACCAAAATTTTTTCTTTATGATTTTCCAATGGATTTCAACGCTCCCTTAGTTGGATTAAGTTACAGTTTTGATAGAACAACAGTAAGACTCGCACCCTTTGAATCTAGGGGATTTCTAGGATATACCTACACTGATCCCCTTTTAGTAAGGCTTATAACCGACGACATCAACTCGCGGCTGGTGCGAGTGCACTCGACCAATCTAAACTTATGTTAAGTTTACTTTGAAAAATGTATTGATTTTTTTCCCTTATCATTAATAGAATCCTCAGCAGATCCCTAATTGTACCTAACTAGCCATCGGGATCTCACGTCCAGTTGACATCCTGCCCATGGGTAGAACGCAGGGGATTCCAACTACTTCAACAGATCAAAAATTGATAATTGCTGAAAGTTTGACGGGTTGACGCTTCGCCGATCACAACCTAAGTGTTTAGATCTTAGACAATCTCCCCGTCCGTTTAAAGTCTCCGAAAGTCCTCCGGCGACCTTGATGTTAATTGCAGCGTTTACATCTCCTCTTATTCCAGATAACCAAGAAGCGCTCGCACTTCGCCATACCAACTTAAAAGAGCGATCGCCTAGTTAGCATCAAAAAAGACTCCATCATCGTTAACCGAGTAAATTTCTGAATGATTATTATCATCCACGAATCTAACTCTACTGTTTCCTAAACTTGAGATATTGCTCCAAGTTTTGCGCCAACCATCGTAACGATAAAGGAATGTTAAGTTTCCTTGAGGCTCGATGCGGTATATCTCACCTTTTCCAGCCTCACGATCGTAGAAGAGAACCATATCTGTTCTGATAGCAACAATCTGATCCCAACTCGTATGCCAACCAGAATATCGCTGAAGAATTTCTCCACTATCCTGGCGAGCCAAAGTACCTGTTCCATTACTCTCAAAATAGTTGATAACTTTTCCATTACCCAGGCTGACTGATATATCACTGGGCATATCTGGTTGGTTAGAAGCTAGTACTTCACTAGGAACACGATCTACCCAAATCATCGTTTTTGAGTAAACTCCATTTTTATGGAGTGCTTCACTTGCCAATCCCGTACCTACTCGCCAATCCCACTTTGATTGAAAATCACCATAGGAATATTCGTAAGTTTCCCCATCACCGGTTTCTGTAAAGTAAATCTTCTGTTCTGAGGCAGAAAAACCATTGACAACAACCCAGTGCATTACAGGCCAAGTTGTTCCCAAAATCTCAGTAGAATCAACACGAAGAAGAGCAAGTACTGGTTTACCTTGACGCAATAAACCAACAAGGTTATTAAAATCAGCTTTTCTCTCCAACTTAACATTATCACCCTCCCATTTTTTCATCACATCTCGAAGTGCGTGGGGAGTTGTTCCTGTACGAATATCTACTCTTCTAGTTCCCCATGGCTTATCCCATGTTGGGTCAGGAACCTTAAAAGAAGGGGGGATAACAAAATCACGGTTAATCGCGTTTACTAACGTATCACGATTAACATTATGACCATAAAAATTAATTAATCTTGCCGCAGAAGTTGGGCCACAACTCCAGTTATCATCTTGATTGCCTGTTTGTGGCATATCTAGCCAAACATAATCATCTCGGATAGTAACTGCGGCTTCAGCTTTAGAGCCATGAAATAGAGATGATGTAGATGCAAACGGAAAAGTATTTACACCTGACACGCTTAACACTGTTGTTAAACTTAAGGTAGTCAAACACTGGGTAAATTTAATAATAGTCTTTAATGATTTTTTTTTCATCTTTACTACCTAATAAGAATTTTTGAATCGTCAAGCCTTTCTCGGATCGATGCCACTAAGAGCCTATTTTCCTAATGTCCATTGATTGTCACTCCCATCATCACCACTACCTGGGTTGCAGTGAAAAACTTCGACTGGTACCCCAGGCCCATGACCATCTACTCCTAAGACTCCTAAGCACAAACCAGAAACCTTATTTATGATGTGACTATATCCATTTCCTAAATCCTTAATTGTCCATTGATTGTCATTCCCAGCATCACCACCACCAGGGTTACAGTGGTAAACCTCAACCCTTACCCCAGGCCCATGACCATCTACTCCTAAGACTCCTAAGCACAAACCAGAAACCTTATTTATGATGTGACTATATCCATTTCCTAAATCCTTAATTGTCCATTGATTGTCATTCCCAGCATCACCACCACCAGGGTTACAGTGGTAAACCTCAACCCTTACCCCAGGCCCATGACCATCTACTCCCATGACTCCTAAGCAGAGATTGGACACTTTATTTAGTATATGGTCATATCCTGCAACTGGCGGAGAAGCTGGTATAGAACGAGCTTGTAGAATATCTTCCGAAAATGTAAGAGTAGGAACACCTACATTTCCTTCTCCAGGAGTGTAATTTTGAGTAAAAAAACTTACCTTTGATTCTCCTCGATACTCAGCAGCATTGATGCCAACGATGATTGGTTGCTTGTTCTGCCAAATGAAAATTGGACCACCTGAACCACCTCGACCGTTATCACAGTCAGTGTGAATAACACCATCATTGGCAAAAACGTCACGAACTCGACATCCGATATGTACTTGTGCCGTTTCACCATTGATGAACTCCTGACGCTCTTCATCTCCAAAGGTTGAGTACCCAGCGTAGGTCACTGTTCTACCCTGTAGCTGTTGGTAGTTGAGAGACTGGTAGCCAAACCAACCATAACGATCGCCAATTGGTCGTTCCAATCGAATTATTGCCCAGTCAGCCCTTCGGTTTTTGTTCGGATTATCTGTTCCCCACCTGTAAGGGATTCCCCTTACTGTTTCAGGAGATTGACCGTTTCTGTAGTTCGGAGCAAAAGTGATACCTCTGCGTTGCCCCTCTACCCAAATACAATGAGCGTTTGTCAATACTAAATCTCTGCCTATCAAGGCTCCGGTGCAGTGTCCACCATTGTCTATTTGAACTCGTCCAATAGCACTCCAAGGGAAGGCATTACTTCTCATCGGAATGCGATCGTCATCTTCAAAGCCTAAATTGAAACTTGTCGGTCCATCGGTAATAGGTTGACCATCAATAGGAGATGGAATACCAGATGTTTGGGCAACCGCTGCATTAATTGAGTAGAAAGATAAAGCGCTAAAAAGAAGCGCTGAGGCAATATTTCTGTATTTCATCGTCTTTTATTTAATCATTGAAATTCACTGGTTGAATCTACCGTGATTCAGTGATAACCCGGACAAGCTTGTTGCGTCTGTGATAAAAAGTTATAAATAGTTATATTCTGGATGCCAATTCTAGCAATTATTTAGGTATAATCGCTCTAATATTTCAGATTTGGGTACGGAAACTTCTAGCTCGTCCCAGTAGGGTGTAGTTGTTAAATCTTTATTAAAATAAATGACTATTGAAGAAGCAGTTCTTTTCTTAGACTCAGTTCACAAACAAGAGCATCTCAACGATGTTCACATATTGGTATTGCGGCAGACTTGGGAAGGACGCTCTTATCCAGAGATTGCCAAAAGCGCTGGTTATGACGCCGAATACATTAAGTTCGTTGGCTTTCAGTTATGGCAAGTTCTCAGTCGGGTATGCGGAGAAAAAGTCACCAAGAGTAACGTTCAGTCAGTTCTGCGACGAAAAGCACAACAGGTATAAGTAAATATCGCACTACCAAATAGCAAAATTAATAACAATATAAACGCACAAATCAAGCTGAGTGGTGCGATCGCCCTTTCTTTATCCAACTGACACAAACGCGATCGCCTGTATCATTAATGAAAGCAGCAGGTTGGATTATCAGGAGCGATCGCCCTCTACTATTCTAGGTAAACAATGGCAAAGTCTCGCACCCTTTATGTTTGTCACGAATGTGGCGCCGAATTTCCTCAATATTTTGGCAGATGCTCCGCTTGTCATGCCTGGAATTCCCTAGAAGAACAAGTTGAACAACCCGCGCCTACGCCTTCCCAACGCTTTAGTTGGAGTCACCTCCCGGGAGAAAACCCAGAGGGTCTACCGTCCGCCACTAAACCCGGACAACCTCGTGCTTCTTTTCTATTATCCCAAATTTCTGATCAATCCCAATCTCGAATGCCATCGGGTTATGCAGAATTAGATCGGGTGTTGGGCGGTGGTATTGTGCCGGGTTCTTTGGTATTAATTGGCGGTGAACCCGGAATTGGTAAGTCTACCCTGTTATTACAAGTCGCCCATATTCTCTCCCACACCAAGCGGGTGTTATATGTCTCGGCGGAAGAATCGGGACAACAGGTAAAATTGCGATCGCAACGTTTAGAAGTTGCTACCGATAGCGAAACCGAAACCGAAACCGAAACCGAAACCAAGCCAGAAAATGGTAATCAACATCCCCCAACCCCAACAGCAGATCCCTTTACCGAACAACTTAAAAATCGTCACCCCAAGGTAGAATCTGCGGCTACTCCCATCACCGAACAAGACCTATATTTACTTCCTGAAACTGATTTAGAAGTGATTTTAAGAGAGTTAGAATCCCTAAAACCGCAGTTAGCAGTAATTGATAGTATTCAGACGGTTTTTTTCTCCAGTCTGACCTCTGCACCGGGTTCGGTGGCGCAGGTGCGTGAATGTACTTCCGCCTTAATGCAAGTAGCTAAACGGGAAAATATTACCCTATTAATTGTCGGTCATGTCACCAAAGATGGGGGCATTGCCGGGCCGCGGGTGTTAGAACATTTAGTTGATACGGTATTATATTTTGAAGGCGATCGCTTTGCTTCCCATCGCTTATTACGTTCGATGAAAAACCGTTTTGGCGCCACCCATGAAATCGGGGTGTTTGAAATGGTCGCCCATGGATTAAAAGAAGTTTCTAATCCCTCAGAATTATTTTTAGGAAATCGAGATGACTTTTCCCCTGGAACCTCAACGGTGGTAGCTTTAGAAGGAACTCGGCCGATTGTGGTGGAAATTCAAGCCTTAGTTAGTCCAGCCAGTTACGGTTCGGCGCGACGGGCGACAACTGGGGTAGATAGTGGCCGATTATTACAAATTCTAGCGGTTTTGGAAAAACGGGTAGGGATTCCCCTGTCTAAATTGGATGCTTATGTGGCGTCGGTGGGGGGTTTAAAAGTTGAAGAACCTGCGGCAGACTTAGGGATAGCGATTGCAATTGTAGCGAGTTTCCGCGACCGGGTAGTTGACCCTCGGACGATTTTAATTGGGGAAATCGGTTTAGGGGGACAGGTGCGCCCGGTGTCTCAATTGGAATTACGGTTAAGGGAGGCGGCCAAACTGGGATTTAAACGGGCGATTATCCCTAAAGGTCAGAGTCCGGCGGATTTAGGGTTACAAATTATTCCGGTAAGTAAGGTGATTGATGCGATTATTGCTTCCATCCCCGCCCAACCTCCAACCATGAATGATGAATTCTGATCGCAGGCCAATTAAATCAAGAAAAGCATCTAATTTCAAGAGTGAACTATTAGTATATATACAGAAATTAAGACTTAAGTGGTAATCAAAAATAATTCCTACTACTAATATTTATGATCAGCTTACTCACAACCAAAATGAAATTCCTTAAACGCACTCAGGTCAAAACTAGCCGATACTTAGTTATAGTTAGTTTCATAGCAGTATTTTATTGGATAGTTGGCAAGGTGACGGTTGAATATTTAATCTTGGGTTCCACCCAAGCCCTATTCTGGCCGAATGCGGGAGTCGCCCAAGGAATTATTCTGTTGTGTGGTTATCAATATTGGCCAGCAATTACCCTGGGGGCGTTTTTTTCCCTAATTGCCACTGACCAAATGCCTCTGTTTATTGGGGTATTGTCTAGTTGTGGTGTGACGTTACAAGCCTGTTTAGTTAGTAAATTACTCCATCGCATTGACTTTTCTCCCCAACTCAAACACCTCAAAGATGTTCTGGGACTAATTATTTTAGCGGGAATGATTGCTACGCTGATTAATCCCACTCTTACTATCCTCACAGCTTGTTTGAGTGGTTGGCTACCTTGGGAAGATTTTACCCAAATTTGGATTGGTGGGTGGTTAGGAAGTGCTACTGGGGTATTAGTTATCACCCCAGTATTATTAACCTGGGGTAGCGAATTTCAACGGTATTACTATCGCTATCAAACTCCTGCTTCCCCGGTCTGGTCTTTTCTCAACGCCTTATCCCAAAGTTTATCCCTGGGTACAACTAGATTACGCCTTTCTGAACGCTCTCCTGGGGATTTTTGGTTACGTCAGTTAGAAGTTGGGGTTTGGTTGTTCCTGTTATTGGGCCTAAATTGGTTTGTATTTTGTTCTCGAACTCGGTCGGCATTTATCGGTTTTCCCCTGGAATATCTGCCTTTTCCGTTTTTTGTTTGGGCTTCCTTACGATTTGGTCAACGGGGAACGGCTATTGGTCATTTGATCACGGCTAGTTTTGCAGTTTGGGGAGTAGTACGGGGAAGTGGGCCGTTTATTAGTCGTAGTACGGATACCCCTCAAATTTTTTCTCTACAAGCCTTTATCCTGATTATGGCAATTACGGGGTTAGTTTTGGCCGCCACGGTGACAGAACGCCAACAAGCAGAAACTCGCCTCAGAAACAGTGAAACCAGTTTAGCAAATGCTCAACGGATTGCTAAGTTGGGTCATTGGGATCTGAAAATTAGCAGCTATGAATTATTTTGGTCGGATGAACTCTATCGGATTTTAGACACAACCGCTAAGTATGTGAAACCGAGTTTTCCCCAATTTTTGGAATTTGTTCACCCAGAAGACCGCAGTTATGTCCAAAATTACCTTGATCAAGCCTTATTTCAACAAAAACCTTATTGTATTGATTATCGGTTAAAATTAGCCTCCGGTGAGGAGCGGATTGTTTTTGAACAGGCGGTAATTACCGGGAGTCATATTACTAGCACAATTCAAGATATTACAGACCGGAAAAAGGCAGAAATTGCTTTACGGGCTAGTGAAGAAAGATTCTCAAAAACCTTTAGTGCTAGTCCGATTGGAATTAGTATTATGACTCTGGTAGATGAACTATTTTTAGATGTTAATGATAGTTTTTTACGTCAAATTGGTTGGGAGCGAGAGCAGGTACTAAATCACACTCCAGAACAACTGAATCTGTGGGTTGATTCTCAACAACATCTGCAACTTAAAAAACAATTAAAAAGTCAAAATCAAATTGGTAATATTGAGTTAAAAATTCGCCAAAAATCAGGAATTATTAGAAGTTGGTTGGTGTCTATTGAATTAATTGATTTAGGGGGAATTGGTTGTTTATTGATGATGGCTAATGATATTACGGAGCGTAAACAAGCGGAAGAATTAAAGATGGCGAAGGAAGCCGCCGAAACTGCTAACCATGCTAAAAGTTTATTTTTAGCTAATATGAGCCATGAATTAAGAACTCCCCTGAATGCAATTTTAGGTTATAGTGAATTATTAATAGAAGATGCCCAAGAGTTACATCAAGATGAATTGGCCGGAGATTTAAAAAATATTTATGTAGCGGGACAACATTTATTAACTTTGATTAGCGAAATTTTAGATTTCTCTAAAATTGAAGCGGGTCGGATGAATTTTCATTTAGAAACCTTTAAAATTGCTACCCTACTTTGGGAAGTGGAAACTACTGTTGCTCCTGCTGCGGATAAGAATTCTAATCAGTTTATCCTAGAGGCGGAAGAAGGTATAGACTTGATGCACACCGACTTAACTAAAGTTCGTCAATGTTTATTAAATCTTCTGAGTAATGCCTGCAAATTTACAGAACAGGGGAAAGTGATTCTGAAAGTTTGGCAAGCAGGAGGAGACGGGTCTAATCAGAATATTGATTTGATCTTAGATCCAGAATTTATCACGGTTAATGATGAAGAAATAACGAATAGTGCTTGTTGTCTTCCTGATGTTCCCAAAAGCTGTTCAACGGTGATTATTTTTCAGGTGATAGATACTGGAATTGGCATGAGTCCTAAACAGTTAGCAACGGTTTTTAGTCCCTTTACTCAAGCGGATGAAACCACAACTCGTCGTTATGGAGGTACGGGTTTAGGGTTAACTATTACTCAAAAATTATGCCAAATGATGGGAGGAGATTTATCGGTTACGAGTGAGTTGGGAAAAGGGTCTACCTTCACGATGAAACTTCCTAAAATTCTGCGTTGTTTACCCGAATAAGTAGGGCTTGCTGAAAAAAGGCGAAAAGCCAGAACAGACGGGAGGAGAAGACAAGAAAAAATGAATCAGGTGTAAGGGATGGTTGTAAAATAGGGCAAAAACCTTGCATGAGTCGGTAAAAATGTTGTTACCGTTGAATATATCGACCTGCTCACTGAGATTATGAGTAAACTTTATGAGCAGATCGAGCAGTGACCCTGATGCTGACAAAATTATACCCGTGAAATACTGGATTTTGTCAGTGCTCGAACAATACGATCGCTCGCCATCCTTGCACCTGATAGATTTCGTGCCGTTGGTCCCACCCGCAATGCGGCTAAACCACCCATAACAAATAGCTCACAACAAGGCCAGCGCAGGTATTCATCCACAACAGGTAATCCGTTCACAATCTCGGTGGGATAAATATCTAGAACATTTTTAAGCAAGGGATGGTTTGTCGCATCTATTTGGTTTCCGGTCGCTAACCAAATGCGATCGATATTCTGATGGTGAATGCACTCATGTATAGCTGGATGATCACAAAAAATCTGCCAGCTATCACCATTCCATTGGGCTTTAGACACCTGACACTGCTCATAAAACACAACACGCCGATCACGTTCTAAACGCCGTAGTTGAGTCAGCATAGCAGGAGTCATCGAGCCACCATTGCGTGCTTGCTGAATCATAGAATAGCGAATCTGTAAATTTGGTTCTGCCCAGAAATTTTTGAGGTATTTAGGGCCAAGCCAACCTGGGTCAGCATCAAACAACTTCTCGTATATGGTTCGTCGTGACATGAGTAAAACCTGTGCGCCTCGTTGAATCGCACCAACTGCTAAATGTCCACTGGTTAACCCACCTCCAATAATCAGAACTTTTTCACCCTCAAGTGTTAAGTTTCTTAAGTCAATAGCATGAGAATGCAGCAGGCGCTCAGGTGGGTAATTCTGGGGAATTTTCCCGACCCAATCTGGGATATGAGGTTTTCCACCCCCGTTAGCTATAACAACTCTACGGGCGACAATTGTTTGACCATTGGATAATTCTAGACAAAATCGGGGACGACGATGATTGTTTAACGGTTCCACCCGCACAACAGCAGCCGAATACACACAACTCTGTAACGCAGAACGACGAATCACTTCCTGACAAAAATTTTGAAACAACCGAGTTCCGGGCAAATCGTAGGGCGGAAATAATTCGTTAGGGCGGGAGGCCGCAAAGGTGCGAAGTGCATGAGGATCGGGATCGGGCTGGTGTACCGCAGGCGACCTGAGATGAGGAATTTCTAAGGCGGCAAACTGATGATTCCATTGACTCATCCAAGTGCCACTGGGGTCGAAAACTAGGAAACGTCCTCGCATCGACTTTTTCTTTTGCAGTAAGTGGGCTACCAGTGCTAGGGCATGAGGACCCGCTCCCACAATCGCAATGTCTATGAATTCTGGTAGAGAATCATTTTTCACAGCTTGTGTTATAAAATAAACGAATGATAATCATTCTCATTTTATTTTATGTTAGCACCTGAATCTCCTATATTGGAAAATCCAACTGCTAAGGCTGTGTCATCCAGTCAGCCTAGTAAAATTGTTCGTCAATTATCCGTTGTAGTCGTGTCGGCGATCGCACTCGGTTTAGGAAGTTGTACAGCTAATGCCCCCTCAAATAATTCCAATGCTTCTCAAACGGCAGCAACAGCAGATGAGTTGCAGGTGGTAACAACCTTCTTGCCCATCACACAATTTACCAAAGCAGTAGCGGGCGATCGCGCACAAGTTATTCAACTACTACCGACAAATGTAGGTCCCCATGACTATCAGGCAAAGCCAGAAGATGTACAGAAACTGGCTAAAGCCGATGTTTTAGTTCAAAACGGTCTAGGGATGGAGGAATTTTTAGACAACCTGATTAAGAACGCTGAAAATGCCAACTTGAAAGTGATTGATTCCAGCCAAGGAGTACAGACGATCGCCACTGAAACTATTGAGGGACACGATCATGGACATGAATCAGGCGAGAAGCAGGAAGAAGCCAAACATACTCATGGAGAATTCAACCCTCATATCTGGATCGATCCGAAACGGGCAATTCAACAGGTAGAAAACATTCGAGATGGGCTAATTGCAGCCGATTCTAGTGGGAAAGAGATTTATACTGCTAATGCCACCGCTTATATTCAGCGCTTGCGAGACTTAGATGGGGAAACCACTAAAATGCTGCAACCCTTTGCAGGTAAGACATTTGTTGCCTACCACGACTTTGCGCCATACTTTGCTGCCAGCTACAACTTAAAAGCCAAATTTCTGGTTGATCTGCCAGAAGGAAACCCATCTCCCAATGACGTAAAACGGGTCATGGATACCGTCAAGGCGAGCAATTTAAAAACCTTGCTGACGGAACCCCAGAGTGGAAAAGATGCCTTTGCAGGATTGGCAAAAGATTTGAATGTGCGGGTTAGCACGTTTGACCCGATGGAAACTGGGGGAAACGAGGCGTTGCAACCCGATTATTACATCACCACAATGCGGAAAAATGTCAAAACTCTGGTGACGGCGTTCACTGGACAATCAACTCAATCCTTCGTGCCCATACAGACACTACAGCCTGTTGCGGTTGTGCCACAGCAAGTTTGGGTAAGGTTTTAGGAGGTTTACATGAAAGAAATTGTACTTGCAGTTGAACGCCTGACTGTTTATCGGGAAACAACCGCAGCAGTGGAGAATGTATCGTTTTCTTTGTCAGCAGGTATAGACACTGCGCTTGTCGGGCCTAATGGCGCGGGCAAAACTACGCTGGTGCAAGCCATTCTGGGAATTTTACCTCGACAAGCAGGTAATGTATTTATACTAGGGCAACCCCTAAGTCCCAAAGGGTTTCTGCCACCCAGCATCCGTCAACAAATCGCTTATCTGCCCCAAAACTTTCTGTTCGATCGCCGCATTCCTATAACGGTAGAAGAACTGGTAGGTTTGGGGTGGGACTCTTTGAGGTTTCAATTACCTTGGGCAAACCACAGAAAACGCCGCTATGCTGTGCGAGAGGCATTAGCAAGGGTTGAGGCGGCACACCTGGGAGATCAATTAATTAGTGGACTTTCCGGCGGTGAAATGAAGCGAGTTTTACTGGCATACTGCCTCGTTCACCCGCGCCGATTGTTAATTCTTGATGAAGCCTCTGCTGGCTTAGATGTGCGCGGAGAATCAGAGTTTTATCTACTGCTGTATCAACTCAAGCAGGAGCAAGGTTGGGCTATTTTGCAAATTTCTCACGACTTGGATATGGTGCGACGACAGTGCGATCGCGTCCTCTGTCTAAATCGTACATTGCTGTGTCAGGGAACTCCAGGTGTGGCTCTGTCTCCTGACAATCTTTCTGCTGCCTACGGAACAGAATTTGTTCGATATAAACATCATCATTAATTTGCCATCTCCATGTCTTTCCCATCAGAAATCACTCGCGTCATTGAACTGTTTCAACTGCCTTTTATGCAACGGGCATTTATCGGCGGCATTCTTACAGGGATAATGGGTGGGCTTTTAGGAAGTTTTACGATTTTACGACAGTTATCTTTCTTCAGTGATGCACTAGGACATTCTGCCTTGTTAGGCATCAGCATCGGATTTTTATTAGGACTCAATTCCTCTGTGGTTCTACTGCCATTTTCTGTGATTTTTGCCTTAGCGGTGTCTTACCTGCTAGAACGCACTCGTCTATGGACAGATGCGTTGCTCAATATTATCTATTCATCATCATTAGCGATCGCCATCATTACCCTCAGCTTTGTCGGACAATACAAAGGTGGACTAAATAATCTTTTGTTTGGTGATATTTTAGCCGTTCAAGAGCTAGATTTAGTTTTTAGTGCAGTATTGTTAATCATCTGCATTGTGTTGCTTGGATTGACGTTGCGAACACAAATGTTACTGACTTTGCATGAACCCTTAGCGATCGCTCGTGGAATTCCAGTATCAACTCATCGCACAGTATTTATTGTGTTGTTATCGCTAGTAGTCGGAATCTCGATTAAGGCGATCGGTGTATTGCTAGTCAGTGCGTTTGTAGTAATTCCAGCTTGTGCTGCACGGCTACTAAGTCGCACATTTACAAGTTATGTATTGCTATCAGCAGCAATAGGAGCAGTGAGTGCTGTATTGGGAATGGTGGTTTCAGCCTGGTTTAATTTGCCATCTGGCCCCAGTATTGTGACAACACAATTAACTATTTTTATAGTTGCCATGACTTTACCTCGTTTTAATTCACTGGCTCACTGAATTTAGATATTTATGTCTCAACAACGTCTCTACACAAAGTTGCTGCATGGGGTCTTCAAGAGCAGCCTTGATCAAATTCCTCACATCTTGCTTTTCCGTATATAATTGAGAATGATTATTATTCTTACAAGTAGAGGTATGGCGTATGGTTGCTGCCGATATCCCAAGTTCCATCCCTGTGACTGTCCTGACTGGCTATCTGGGGGCAGGGAAAACAACACTCCTCAATCGCATCCTTACTTATGAGCATGGCAAAAAGGTTGCGGTGATCGTCAATGAGTATGGGGAAGTGGGCATCGACAATCAGTTGGTGATTGATGCTGACGAAGAAATTTTTGAAATGAATAACGGCTGCATTTGCTGTACGGTGCGCGGTGACTTAATCCGCATCATTAGCAACCTGATGAAGCGGCGCAACAAGTTCGACCATTTGGTGATTGAAACCACCGGACTAGCAGACCCCGCACCTGTGATCCAAACTTTCTTTATGGATGAAGATGTGCGATCGCAAACTAGCCTGGATGCTGTAGTCACAGTCGTAGATGCTAAACACATTCACCAACACTGGGATGCGGATGAAGCCATTGAGCAACTTGCCTTTGCGGATGTGATTTTGCTCAACAAACAGGATCTGGTTACACCTGAAGAACTGGAGGCGTTAGAACAGCGCATCCGCTCAATGAATGCAATGGCAAAGATTTACCGCACACAAGATGCTCAGGTAGAGATGGACAGCATTCTGGGGGTGAGAGCTTTTGATTTAAGCCGCGCCCTGGAGATTGACCCCAATTTCTTAGGTGAAGATGCCCACGAACACGATCAAACTGTGGGGTCAGTGGCGATCGCCTCTTCTGGGGTGCTGAATTTCAATAAGATCAATAACTGGATTGAAGAAATACTGAGGAATCAAGGAGCCGATATCTTCCGTATGAAGGGCATTCTCAACATTGAGGGTGAGAATAACCGCTTTGTATTTCAGGGTGTGCATATGCTGTTTGATGGCAGACCGGATCGCCCCTGGAAGCCAAATGAAACCCGCAAAAACGAATTGGTTTTTATTGGTCGCAATTTAGATGAAGCACAGCTAAAAGCAGGGTTTAAAGCGTGCCTGATATGAAAACAAAAACAAAACTAGAATTCAAAGAAACCTGGCGAGGTGGCTTGTCAGATTATGTCACGGCGATCGCGTGGTCGCCTGATCGTAGCAATCTGGCGGCTAGTTCTGCGGCCGGCGAAGTATCGTTATTTGCAGCCCCAACCTTTGGGGCAACTTCTCTACAAGGTGAAACTGGGCAATCTGTAGACTGCTTGGCGTTCTCGCACGATGGGCAATTTCTGGCAATTGGAGGGCAGGATGGACAGGTTAAAATCTGGTCGCTTCAGTCAGAGGTACCAGAACTAATCACTACCCTAAAAAACAAATCTGTTTGGGTTGAGTGCCTCTGCTGGAGTCAAATAACTCATCAACTTGCTTTTAGTTTAGGCAAATACGTTCAAATCTGGGATGCAGACACCTGTGAAGTGGTAACAACGCTCAACTTTGAATCCTCAACAGTGCTAGATCTAGACTGGCGCAGCGATGGCAAGTATCTCGCACTGAGTGGCTATCAAGGAGCTAGAATCTGGGATGCGACTGACTGGGACGAAGACCCAGAGGTGTTAGAAATTCCCTCTGCGACAGTGGCGATCGCTTGGTCGCCTAATAATAAATTCATCGCAGCAGGCAATTTAGATAACACGCTCGCGGTCAGAGAGTTGGATAATCCCTATCCCTGGGTTATGCGTGGCTTTCCTGGTAAAGTACGGCAACTAGCATGGTCACAAATGCCCACTAGCATTGGCGTGCCAATGTTAGCCTCCTCTAGTGGATCTGCTGTCGTAGTATGGGAACGCGATCAAGATGAGCAGATAGGTTGGGCAAGCCAGATGTTAGGGAATCATTCTTCGACAGTACAGGCGATCGCCTTTCAGCCTAACTCACTTTTACTGGCATCAGCAGCAGAAGATGGTTGGGTTGCCCTTTGGCATCGAGGGACTCGCCTGATTCAATCTCTAAAAGGAGCGCCCAATGGCTTCTCCTGCCTCACCTGGCATCCCCAAGGACATAATCTTGCCGCCGGAGGACTTAATGGTGAGTTACTCGTGTGGTCACTTCATGAGCGGGGTCAGGGTTTTGGTAGGCGATGAACACTTTTCTGTTACTTTTTCAGCAAGCCCTAAGTAGAGACGCGCGATGGCACGTCTGTACCAGTCATCAGTTCACCTCTGTAATTAGAAATTATCATTGATAACTGTACTAAATTATAGTTGCGAAAGGGAATTTCACTGCGTGACTAAATCATCCAGTTGCTGTTGCATTGCTGTTTTCACTTGTTGATAACAAATATCTACATACTCCCGGTCATTGGCTGCGTCCCGTCCATAGCGTTCAAACTCAATCGCTGGACAAATGTGAATCCTGATTTTAGCCGGAAGGGGAAAATTCGGTAAAGGCCCAATTCCTAACCCCCAAGGTAATCCCAAATAAATCGGAAATACCTCTGGGTCAAGACCTAATAACCAAGGCATTCCTAACTGATGGAGTTGTTTTACCCAGTCATAAATATCTGTTAACACAATTAGGGTATCATGGGCACCCGATGAAATCACTGGAACAATTGGGGCTTTCTCCCGCAGGGCTAACTTAATAAACCCTTTGCGACCGGCGAAATGAATTTGATTGCGTAACGCATGGGGCCGAAATACATCCTCACCGCCCCCCGGATAGACTAAAACCGTCGCATCCTGTCGCAATGCTGTCATTCCCATGCGGGGATGGGCGATAACGGCTCCACAACGCACCGCCGATGTCGCGACTTCTGGGGCCACCTGCCAGACTTTCGGGTGCATCAGTCCATAGAGTAATCTTTCAGTTCCGAACTGACGACACCAAGCGTACAACCCCATAAACATATCTGGTGCGGCTAAACCCCCATTATGGGAACCCACCAACAACATCTTATTTTGGGGCGGGAGATTCTCCCAGCCGGAGGTTTGGACTTGAAAATAATGGTCATAGAACCAACCCAAAAACGGCATCAGGGATCGGATATATTCAGGATCACGATCCTGTAATGACCAACCGGTGAAACGGGGATTCTCCTTTGGGTTGGGAGATGGATTACTGTTGAAGAAGGGGTTTAAAATCACGGAACGGTAAACTTTGCCTCCGTCAAGATACTCTGGTTTTGAGGAAATTTGATCTTAATTAAACCACAAAAAAGCAGGGAATGGGCAATGGGCAAAAAGATTTTCTCTCGTAGTGAGGGCTTTAGCCCTCAGAATAGCCCTAAAGGGCTTACTACGAATTTCTTCTGTTGTATTAAAATAGAATATAACCGCTTAAATATTGTATCTAATCCGTAACGCTTATGAATTGGGCTATCGAGGTCAAAGATTCAGCTTCAATGTCTTCGTTAAACCCGGTGGTGGCAACCCAGAATTTGGGAAAATTTTATCGCACGGGTTTTTGGATGAATCAAAAGATTGAATCCTTAAAAAGCTGTACTTTAAGCATTTATGCGGGAGAAACCTTTGGTTTGTTAGGACAAAATGGGGCAGGGAAAACCACATTATTAAAAACCTTATTAGGCATTGTTCGCCCAACATCAGGATCGGCTATCTTATTAGGTAAACCAATTGGCGATCGCCACATTAAACAGCGAGTAGGCTATTTACCAGAAAATCCCTATTTTTATGATCATCTCACCGGATGGGAATTTTTAGAATTTGCCGCCGGACTATTTCAAATTCCGAAATCTATTCAACGTCAACGCATTCCCCAATTATTAGATTTAGTCGGATTAGCAAAAACCGCCGCCATTAAAAAACAAATGCGCCAATATTCTAAGGGAATGTTACAACGGGTAGGAATGGCGCAAGCTTTAATTAATAATCCAGAAGTGGTATTTTTAGATGAACCGATGTCAGGACTTGACCCGATGGGACGGTATCAAATTCGGGAAATTATCTTATCTTTAAAAGCACAAAATAAAACGGTTTTTTTTAATAGTCATGTTTTATCGGATGTGGAAAAAATTTGCGATCGCATTGCTATTTTAGCAGAAGGTGAATTAATTAGCATGGGTTCTTTGGATGATTTATTGGGAACAACTCAAACTTATATTGTTAAAGGAAAAGGCGGAGATATTAATATTCTGCAAAATTGCATATCTGATTTAGAAAGGGATCAAGATTATTGGAAGGGACATTTAAAGGGTGATCCTGAAGCCTTTTTTGTGGTATTAAAAGAAATGAATGCTCAACTATTGAGTTTGAATTTATCTCGATTAACCCTAGAAGAATTTTTTATGCAAAAGTTAAAAGAAAGGGGGATTCATGCCAGTGGTTAAAGGTAATATTTAAACTATAGCAATCCTAAATCGGTCGTGGTAGGGGGTAATTCATGAATTACCCCTACAGTCAGGGTTAAATTTGAAAAAATCTGTTCCCCATTACCTATTCCCCATTACCTATTACCTATTCCCCGTTCCCTTCTAATACTTTTATTATAATATTAAGAATTGGATACGGGGTTAATTTCAGAGGAAGACTGAGAGAAAAATAATTTACTAATCCAAGTGGTTAGGATATGGGACAATAATCCTAACGGCCCGGCAAATAAACAAAAGGCTAGGGAATGGGTAGTCCAAATTCCGGTTTTTTGTCCATCCCAATAAATCCAACGTCCGACAAATAAATCCATAACCAAAAAGTGAATCCATCCCGTTGCTGCGGCGTTTTCATCGGCAAAGAAATGGGCAATATCTGATAATTTGGGATTAGATAAAGCGGCGGCATTTTCGGGAGTAATACTACTAACAAACAGGTATAAATAAACGCAGGCTAACAACACAAAGGGAAAATAGGACTCCATGACTTTTCGGGTAACTCCCCAGTTAGGCAAAATAATTATTAATGCCCAAAAGGGAAGGACAAAAATATTGGCGACGTTAAAAATTTGATCAGTTGCAATAGTCATGGTCAGAATTTCTCAGATCAAGGGTTAAAATATTCCTATTCTAAAATATTTTTAAAATTTCAGCCACTTTCGGGAAATTCATGTTATGCTACGGGCAAGTTAATCTAGCTGACTTTTTGCTATGAATGCTCACGATCTGTTTCTGTTATTGATTTTATTGTTCCCAGGTTTAGCCCTATCTATTATTATTATGGGAAGCTTTGCCGCCGGAGGTTAAGAGGTATTTTTTACCCCACTATCGGGTGCGTAGGCTTTATGCAACACGCACCATTCGATAATTTTTGATTTATGATGAGGCAGAGCCTCAATATAGCATTCCAATGCAGAGCATTGGAACGAGGGATTAGGTTTTTTTTAAAGATTGGATTTGTTGGCGAAATTGATCGATTTCATCAAATAAATCCGATTGGTTAAGGGTTGTTTCTTCTCCGGTTTTTAACCATTTTAACTTCAGAGTTTGCTGTTCGGCTTCCGCATCTCCTAATACTAAACAAGCGACAGCACCACTGCGGTCAGCCCGTTTAAACTGTTTACCGAAGGCACTTCCACTTAAATCTAGTTCTACCGCAAAGCCATTGGTACGCAATTTTTGAGCTAGAATTAAAGCCTGAGATTCGGCTAAATTGCCCTTAGAAACGATATAAAAATCTAAGGTAGAACCAGAAAGAGAGTTCAATTGTTGTAACAGAATCACTAACCTTTCTAACCCGATCGCCCAACCGACGGCCGGAGTTTCTGGCCCCCCTAATTCTTGGACTAAACCATCATAACGACCGCCCCCACAAACCGTAGCTTGAGCGCCTAAATCATCAGAAATAATCTCAAACGCCGTATGGGTATAATAATCTAAACCTCGCACTAATTGAGGGTTCAAACTGTAGGGAATTTCTAACGCCGTTAATAGCTGTTTAACTTGTTCAAAATGAGCGCGAGAATCTTCTCCTAAATACTCTAAAATACTTGGAGCATTCTGAACAATTTCCTGCGTTCGTTGATCTTTACTATCTAAAATTCTTAAGGGATTTCGAGATAAACGATCTTGAGAATCTGGATCTAATTCCTCTTTATATTGGCTTAAATAATCAACTAAAGCTTGACGATAGGCTTGGCGATCGCTTGAATTTCCGACGGAATTTAAGTTAAGGTTTAAATTCTTTAATCCCAAGGTTTTTAATAAATTTGTGGCGATCGCAATCACTTCCACATCAGCCCTAGCATCCCGACTTCCTAACACCTCAACCCCAATTTGATGAAACTGTCGTTGACGTCCGGCTTGGGGTCTTTCATAACGAAACATCGGCCCAGTATACCATAACCGTTGCGCCCCAGATGTGGCGTGGAGTTTGTTTTCAATCAAGCTGCGAACGACTCCGGCTGTTCCCTCTGGACGCAGGGTAACAGAGCGTTCACCTCGGTCAACAAAGGTATACATTTCTTTCCCGACAACATCCGTCGCTTCCCCGATACCCCGTTCAAATAAAGCCGTTTGTTCAAAAATTGGGGTGCGAATTTCTTGATAATTTGCCTTAAATAAAACATCCCTAGCAATAGATTCAACCCATTGCCAATATCCTATTTCATCAGGCAGAATATCCCGTGTTCCTCGTAATGCTTTAATTAGTTCCATTGGTTTCTCAATTAATCGTTAGTCCTGTGGCGGATCGATTGTTTCCCAGACGCCATAACGATCGTTATAATACGCCAAAATTTGATCAATCTGTTCACGAATTTCTGGATTTTGGCTGTGATCATATTCAATCCATAAACTACCCACTTGACTTTGGGTATAATCAAATTCTGGCGGGATTTGATCGGGACTAATCTGAGTTGGAATTAACCCCGTGTCCACTCCTTCCACCTGTCGTAAATGGGCAGCAACTTCCCGATAAACGGTTAAGGGAAGTTTCGGACAGCGAAATTGATAGCGAAGTTTTTGTTTTTGTTTAACTGTTTGCATTCAAAATTAACCTATTTTTTTCTGCTATTCTACTGAAGAAGAAATGATCACTTCTGTTTCATCCTCAGTGGTCACAACTGGTAGAGAACAGCAATTAATATCATCCAGACAAACCTTGCCCCATTGCAACGCCCAACGCACTAATGAAACTCGGTTATCGGTGGCAGTTTTTGTCAGAATGTTACTAATATGATTGTCAACGGTACGCTTACTAATTTCCAGTTTTTCTGAAATTTCTTGATTGGTTAATCCACTAGCCACTAACTCTACAACTTGCACTTCTCTATCTGAGAGAGAAACAGGTCTGCGAGAATTGCTTTCCGTCATATTAGCTTCCAATTTCTGCATAACTACCTATTTATTATTCTAAAGGGAACCCGTCAACAATATCCTTTATTTGATCAAACTCAGGAATTTCTAATTAACTCTGGGTTTACAAGACATAACTGGTATATGTCAAATTTAGCAGAAATGCTTATCACTTTTTTGTTAATTTTTCTTGATTTCGGCTGTACTTAACCATTGACTGTCAACCGTTACTTCTTGGTTGTTGCTTCTTCGCGAGGAAGGACGCCCCACTCCCCCTGCTCCCCCTGCTCCCCTGCCCCTCAAGAACAGGTACGGTAAACACGCCAAAAAAAATTTGTCAAGCTATTGCAATATTTTTTAACTATCTGTTACAATCGTTTACATAAAGAACAAACTAAGTCAGCTTAGGAGAAAAATAATATGTTTACCGTTTTAATCTCTTTATTTATCGTCGGTTGGGTTGCTGCTGCTCTGATTGGGACTCAGGCTTACTTCCTGGGTGAACAAACCAAACCCATTCACCAACGGAACTGGAATTCTGCCTCCTTCGAGCAAATTGCCCAGTCCGTCACTGGCCAAGAAACTGACTACGCTGTTCGCGTCCCCGCCTATAGTTTGGATGCTTACGCCAGCAATCATTTAAGTAATTAATTTTCTAAACCTCAAGCTAAAAAGACAAAAAATAAGTAACGTTTTTACCCCCTCAATTAGTGGAAAATTGAAGGGGTATTTTTTGTAAGAATTAAGTAGAAACCGGGTTCAAATTAACGTTTCAATGAGTTCCAGATATGACTCAGTTCGATAATTAAAATAGTAGCCCAAACCAAAATACTAATTCCGGCGGCGGCGGCGGCAATATCTTTAATTATCCGAATGCGTTCATCTAGCTGTTCTTGCATAAAATCGCATAGGGCTTCGATGCAGCTATTAAACAATTCAGCAGTGAGCATCAGTCCTGTTCCTAACAGAATCAGAGTAAAATCTATCCATTCACGAAAAACAAAGCAAAGACCTAATACAAAGATAGATAAAATCATCTTATAGGCAACGCTAAAATCAGACACGACTGCAAAATAGAGTCCTGATAAGATAACTTTAAACTTTCGGATCGGATGATAGCCGGGTGGACGAAATTTTTTACTCATAAATATTAATCAAAATTACTGAAAGACTCCTGAGAATAAACCTCCGCCATTAACTTCAGTCTTGAAGTTCAGGAATATGCTCATTTTCATAATGCTCGATCTCTGTGTGGGTAAGCACTACTCAAATATAAAGCTTTTGTCGATTAGTTGAGAATCAAATTTTATTCAGAAACCGTTCCGATAATTTATTGTTGTGTATAGGAATTAAAAATATGCCAACATTCAGTGGCGATCGCCCAATATTCTTTCGTATGAACTACTAATATTTTAACCTTTCTACATCTTCATCGGTTAATTCAACGTTATCCGTTTTTAAACTTCCCCACAAACGTTCCCACACTCCATCAGGAACATCAGGACGAGGACGCAATTCTTGAGATTTAGATTAAGATTGCAAGTTAGTCTAAAATTGAGTTGTCATTTAGTCCAAACTACAGTCATGAAAATTGAAAAGATCAGACTCTATCAAATCAAACAAAAGTTGCCAACTTTTTTTAAAACCAGTTATGGCGTAAATACCCACAAAAATTGTATTTTAATCTCTGTTCATAGTCAAGGTTTAGTAGGTTGGGGGGAATGTGTCGCCTCTGAACATCCTTCATATTCTTATGAAACGGTGAAAACCGCAAGGCATATCTTGGAGGATTTTTTGATTCCCATTGTGATGCAATCTGATCTTGAGACTGTTGATGATTTGCCAGATTTTAGCTCAATTCGAGGGCATTTCATGGCAAAAGCAGCCCTTGAAAATGCGTTGTGGGATTTATTGGCTAAATCACAGAATGTCTCTCTTTCTCAGATGATTGGTGGTGTAAAAACTAAAGTTGAGATCGGATCTAGTATGGGGATTCAAAAGGATATACCAACTTTATTGGATCAAGTAGCTACAAGATTGCAGAATGGCTATAAGCGAATCAAAATTAAAATCAAGCCGGGATGGGATATTGAACCTGTGGGAGCGATTCGAGAGTATTATCCAAATATTCAATTAATGGTTGATGCTAATAGTGCTTATACCCTGGCAGATACTCCATTATTTCAGGAGTTAGATTTATTTAATTTGCTGATGATAGAACAGCCCTTAGCACACGACGATATTATTGATCATGCTTCGTTACAGGAGATCATTAATACGCCGATTTGTTTAGATGAAAGCCTTTATTCTGTTGAACAAGCAAGGCGAGCGATCGCTTTACAAGCCGGGCGCATTGTTAATATGAAAGTTGGCAGAGTCGGAGGGTTGCGCCATGCTCTGGAAATTCACGATCTGATGGAGACATCGGGTTGGCAAATGTGGTGTGGAGGTATGTTTGAAACACCAATTGGGCGGATTGTCAACCTACATTTGGCGACTAAAGCCAATTTTACCCTAGCAAACGATATTGACGTTTATAGTCTCGGCAATTCATGGCTTCAAGATGAATCTTTTGTGCGAAACAAACAAGATTCAACCGTAGCTGTGCCAACAGGTGCGGGTATAGGAGTTGAGATTAATTACGAAACCCTAGCTCAACATCAAATTTCCCAAGTCAATTTTGAGCAAACCCACTACTTCTCTCATCAAAAAACCGTTGTTTCGACAGCGAAAGACGAAGATAACGAGACACAAAGACCAGTTTTTTTACCAAATCCTACACAAAATCTGCCTTTTCGCTGGTTTGGTGCGATACATGAGTCTTTTGAGCAACAAGTAGAAAGAGTACCCGAAAAATTAGCCCTTGTTGGTGCTGACATCACCTTCACCTATCAACAATTAAACGAATTAAGTAATCGAATTGCCCATTACCTTCTGGAACATCAACTAGAGGGAAAATTAGTGGTTATTTATGCGTCATTGTCACCGTTTTTGGTAGTTGCTTTGCTAGGAATCCTCAAAGCGGGTGCTGCTTTTATGGTTTTAAATAAACTCTATCCTGTGACACAATTATTGAGGTATTGTCAATTAAGTGACCCAAAAGCGTTGATCTGTTTGGAAGTTGCTGGGGAGTTACCAGAAGCCTTACAGGAAATTGCACCTAAAGTACAACTTGATTTACCACAACAACTTTACCAAGCAGAGGAAATTTTAGGTCAGTATTCGATAACGAATCCCAATCGGATTATAACTCCTGAGCAATTGGCTTATATCGTTTTTACATCTGGCTCTACAGGTATCCCTAATGGCGTTGTGGGTACTCATAGCCCCGTTACCCATTTTATTGAGTGGCAAATTCGCACATTTGGCTTGACTAAAGAGGATCGTTTTAGTAATTTAGCCAGTATTGCCCATGATATTTTATTAAGAGATATTTTTACTCCATTATCATTAGGAGCAACCTTGTATGTGCCCAACCCCTTGGATGAATCCTCAATCAGTTTAAATTTAGGGGAATGGATGCGAGTCAATAAAATATCTGTTGCCCATCTTACACCCCCCACAGGACAACTACTCACCATTACAAATAAGCCTCTACCTGATTTGCGCTATCTCTTTTTTGGTGGGGACAAATTGCCCAATTCCCTAGTCAGTCAGTTGCAAAAATTGACAGTTAATTTGAGTTGCGTCAATTTCTATGGGACAACAGAAACACCTCAAGCGATGAGCTACTATATCCTATCACCGCAGAAAATGACATCTGCGATCGCGCCCATAGGACAAGGTATAGATGATGTCCAAATTTTATTATTAGATGACAATAATCAATTAGTTAAAATCGGTGAAAAAGGGGAAATAACTGTCCGCACCCCTTATCTTTCCCAAGGTTATTTAGATAATTCTGTTTTAACTCAGCAGCGTTTTATTACTAATCCTTACACAGAAAATCCAGGCGATCGCATTTACAAAACGGGTGATATCGGCCGATATTTGCCTAATGGAGATGTGGAAATTTTAGGAAGACGGGATAATCAAGTTAATGTGCGCGGGTTTCGCATTGAGTTGGATGAACTTGAGGGGATTTTGTTAAAATACCCATTCGTTAAAGAAGCGGCGGTAAAATTGATTGAAGAGGGGGAAAAACAGTATTTAGTAGCCTATATTGTCGGTCAAGAGGGGCTAGATTTATCGCTGTTGCAAGTTTATGTCAATGAACGCTTGGTAAACCGAGTAAAATTGAATATATTTGTTCAGTTAGAGGCTTTTCCGTTGACCGTGAACGGAAAAATAGACCGTCATTCCTTACCCAGACCTAACTTTTCTAAGCGGGAATATGTACCGCCACAAACCGAAACCGAATCTTTATTAGTCAGTTTATGGGAAGATGTATTGCGGGAAAAAGTTGGTATTACAGATAATTTCTTTGAATTGGGGGGAGACTCTCTAATGGCGACTTATATTGTCCTTAACCTGGCAAAATTATCTGACATCCATCTATTACCGACAATACTATTTGAGTATCCTACTATTGAGGTTTTAGGGACTTATATTGATGGATTACAAAGCAATATTATTACCTATACCAACAACTATGTAACAACTTCAGTAACTTATGCTCCGGCAACTTATGCCCAAGAAAGGGTGATGAAATGGCTTGAGTCAAGTGCAGCTACATTACCTTATCATTTACCGTCTGTTTATCGGTTGCAAGGAACACTCAATATAGAGGCATTACAACAGAGTTTCGCTTACTTAGTCCAACGTCATGCCGCACTTCGCACCCGACTTTTGTGGAAAGATGATCGGTTGTTTCAATCTATCGAACCACAGATATCAATTGATTTTCAGATTAAGCAATTGTCAGATCAACAAACCATTGGAGATTATATCATTATATTTCTCTATCAAACCTTTGATCTTACTCAAGAACCACCCGTAAGAGTCGCTTTACTACAAATAGCTACAAATGAATATCTTGTGTTAATTGTCTTTCATCATATTATGGTGGATGGTCGAGCTAAACGTTTACTATTCAATGAATTGAATATAGTGTATCGTGATCTGGTGTTGGGCAAAGAACCATCCCTTCCCCCTTTATCATCTCAATATGTCGATTATGCTTACTGGCAACGTCATCTCCCCACTACTCTATTAGAGCAACATCGTGCTTATTGGTTGCCCCGTTTAGAGACTGTTACCGATACTCCTATCCTACCCCAAGATTATCCGACTCCAACGGTTCGGAGCTTCAAAACTGAGCAAATTCGTCAAATTTTGCCCCTACCATTGAGTGATGGCTTAAAGCAGTTGACTCAAAAAGAGCATACTACCTTATTTATGGGTTATCTCAGTTGCTTTTATCTGTTGTTATATCGTTATAGTGGTAATCGCCAGTTAGCCGTTGTTACACCGAATACAATGAGACCAGCGACTAATTTTAACGGCGTAGTTGGAGATTTCACTAATTACTTATTATTACAAATTGAATTAGGAAAACAACCGACAACCTTTCGAGAATTGTTGCAAAAAGTGCGCCGTATCACATCGGATGCTTATAAGTATCAATATGTACCTTTTGAACAGTTAGCCCGCGAAGCCTATCCCCATAGAGACTTTCTTCCTCATCCTCTTTGTCGGATTCAAATTAATATGATTACATGGGAACAGCCTTTTGAACTTTATGAGCTAAAATCGGAACGATACGCCCATGAAGAATCTGGCTATGCTTCGTCGATGGTGGTCAACTTTTTTGATCTGTCTTTTGTAATTCGCACAAAACTATTGCCAGTAGCAGATGAATCTGAACCCAAAACTCACTACATGATCCAGCTTAAATATCAATCGCAATTATTCAAAAAAGAGCGGATAAATCAATTTTTAGCTGATTATCAAGCTCTGATCCAACAAGTTGTCGCCCATCCTGACATGGCTATTGTTTTTCCTGAGTGAGTAGGTCGCCTCTATGTCTCCCTAACCCCTTATTGTTGTGCATAAGAATTAAAAATATGCCAACATTCAGTGGCGATCGCCCAATCTTCTTCCGTATGAACTACTAATATTTTAACCTTTGAATCTGCTGTTGAAACTTCTTGATCAACAGGCTGAGAGGCATTTTTTTCTAAGTCTAATTTTAAGCCTAAAAACTCCCATCCTTGACAAGCAACTTCTCGAACTTTTTCGGCGTGTTCTCCGACTCCGGCGGTAAAAACTAAGGCATCTAAACCGCCTAAATTAGCTAACATTTGGCCAATTCCCATTTTTAAGCGATGAATATACATCTCAAAAGCCAGTTTAGCTTGAGCATTTCCGGCGTTCATTTCTGTTAACACATATCGCAGATCGCCCGACTCCCCAACAATACCTTTTAACCCAGATTCTTTATTTAAAATTTGATTAATTTGCTGAATATCATATTTATATTGACTGATTAAATATAATACAATTGATGGATCAATAGAACCGCTTCTGGTTCCCATCATTAATCCTTCTAGTGGGGTAAATCCCATGGTTGTATTAATACTAATTCCATCTTTAATAGCGACTAAGGAACAGCCATTCCCTAAATGACAGGTAATTAATTTTAATAATTCTAAGGGTTTTCCTAGAATTTTCGCAGTTTTTTGAGCGCAATATTTATGGCTAGTTCCATGAAATCCATAGCGTTTGATTCCATCTTGAAAATATTGATAGGGAATGGGATAAACCGTGGCATAATCGGGTATAGTTCGATGGAATGCCGTATCAAAAACCGCGATTTGGGGAACATTTCCTAATAGGGTTTCTACGGCTTCAATTCCTTCTAAATGGGCGGGGTTATGACTGGGAGCGAGGGGAATTAAATCTCGAATTATTGACTTTACCTTTTGATCAATTAATGTTGCTTCTGAATAGTCTGAACCCCCATGGACAACTCGATGACCAACTATTGTAATTTCTGACAAATCATTTAATACTTTGGTTTCCCCTGAAATTAGGGTATTAAATAATTGAGCGATCGCATCTTGTTTAGACTTTAAATCTAAGGGATATTCTTGTTTTACCCCTGGAGTTTTTACGGTCATCAAACCTAATTCTTTTGAAGCTGTCCAATCAATATTGGCTTCCCAAATCGGATGTAAGGGATAGTCTGGTAATGCTGGTTCTTTAATTTCATACAGACAACTTTTTTGAGAACTTGAACCCGCATTTAATACTAAGATTTTCATAGGATAAGTTAAGTAGAATTAACAGAGAAATTAAATTTGTGTTCTAAGTCCCAATAGAAGACCGTAAAGTTTCATCTAAATGACAACGATCCGCTAAAGTATGTAATAACGGCCCGCGAGAAGATAATTCTACTATACTAACAGCCCCCGTCGGCATAGCAATGCGATCGCGAAATCTACCAATATCAATTCCTAATAATTCACATAACATAATTCTAATCGTGGCTTTATGGGATACAATTAGAATATTACCCGATGGATAACGTTCTTCAATTTCTTGAATCACCTGGGAAGAACGGCGAACAATATCAATTCCTTTTTCCCCTCCCGTCGGTGCATTCCAACCCGGATCAGTTAACCATCTAACATAATCATCATGGTAATTTTCATTAACGGTTTGGGGAAGTTTTCCTTCCCATTCTCCATAGGCAATTTCTTTTAAACCTTCTCGAAATTGCATTTCTAAACCCACTACATCACACAACGGGTTAGCTGTTGCAATAGTTCGTTTCATCGGACTAATAAATACAGCCGTCCAAGGTAAATTCTGATAAGATTGGGCAAATTGCTCGGCCATTTTTAAGCCATTTTCGGTTAATTCGGGATCTAAATTTCCACAATAACCCCCTTGTTGACTATAGGTGGTTTCTCCATGTCGTAGAAAATACAATTTAACAGTCATAATTTTGATAAAACAATAGAATTCATCCTAACCCCCTAAATCCCCCTTTTTAAGGGGGACTTTGAGTTCAAGTTCCCCGCTTATTAAGCGAGGGATCTCTTTTGCATAAAAAAGGGGGGTAGTTTAATTTTCAGTTAGCTTAACATATCAGATTCTCAAAAAGTCCTTAACTTTTTATAATTTAATCTTAATCTTCTATTAATATTTTCGATCTGGGAGCAAATATTAAAAAAATAGGAAGAATAAAAATATAATATCTCTAAATTCAAAAAGCCGTGCTATCATTTAAAGCAATTTTGACATGAGGGTATCGTTCAAACAGCAAACAGCAGTTTAACGATATCTTAATGATCTCAATTCTTGAAAAACTAAAAACCTTTATAACAGTCAGGACTTATGGTATCTGCACCAGATAGACCCATGGAGACGAGTAACCCTCTGAGTGAGGATGAACTGCGTAAGATTGATGCCTACTGGCGAGCTTGTAATTATCTAGCCGTTGGCATGATTTATTTACGAGAAAATCCTTTGTTAAAAGAATCCCTAAAGCCCTCAGATGTCAAACATCGGCTGTTAGGACATTGGGGTTCCAGTCCCGGGTTGAGCTTTATCTACATTCACCTCAACCGACTGATTAAAAAATACGACCTGGATATGATTTATCTAGCTGGCCCAGGTCACGGTGCACCCGGGGTATTAGGCCCGGTTTACTTAGAAGGAACCTATTCAGAAATTTACCCCAATATCAGCGAAGACGCCGAGGGGATGCAAAAATTCTTTAAACAGTTCTCGTTTCCTGGTGGTATTGGGAGCCACTGTACCCCAGAAACCCCCGGTTCCATCCATGAAGGGGGCGAGTTAGGATATAGTTTATCCCACGCCTACGGTTCTGTATTTGATAACCCCGGCTTAATCTCCGTTTGTGTAGTGGGAGACGGAGAAGCTGAAACCGGAGCTTTAGCAACTGCTTGGCATTCTAACAAATTTCTGAACCCGATTCGGGATGGGGCCGTATTGCCTGTTCTGCATTTGAATGGCTACAAAATCGCTAACCCCACTATTTTATCGCGGATTAGCCATGAAGAATTGGAAGCCTTATTTAAAGGTTATGGCTATAAACCCTATTTTGTCGAAGGGTGTGACCCCGCATTGATGCACCAAAAAATGGCAGATATCCTGGAAACAGCCATTTCTGAAATTAAAGCCATTCAAGCTGAAGCCCGGTCAACGGGAATTGCTAAACGTCCCCTGTGGCCGATGATTGTATTGCGGAGTCCCAAAGGCTGGACTGGCCCAACGGAGGTCAATGGCCATAAAGTTGAAGGTTTTTGGCGGTCGCACCAAGTGCCGATGGCTGATGTCACCACCAACCCCACCCATCTCAAGTTATTAGAAGATTGGATGCGGAGTTATAAGCCCGAAGAACTGTTTGATGCCAATGGCCGTTTAATTCCTGAACTGAAGGATTTGGCCCCCAAAGGTACAAAACGAATGAGTGCCAGCCCCCATGCAAACGGGGGTGTGCTGCGTAAAGACCTGCGATTGTCGGACTTTCGGGACTATGGTGTGCCTGTGGAATACCCCGGTAAGTCCGAGGTGGAAAATACCAACCCCCTAGGAAAATTCCTCCGGGATGTGATGCGAAATAATCTGCAAAATTTCCGCGTATTTGGCCCCGATGAAACGGCTTCTAATCGCTTAAATGCGATATATGAGGTCAGTAAAAAAACCTGGATGGGGGACTTTTTACCAGAGGATTTAGATGGGAGTGAACTGGCAACCGATGGCCGGGTGATGGAAATCCTGAGTGAGCATACCTTAGAAGGATGGTTAGAAGGCTATTTACTCACCGGACGTCATGGATTTTTCCATACTTATGAAGCCTTTGCTCACGTGATTGATTCGATGTTCAACCAACACGCGAAATGGTTGGATATTTGCCGAAATGAAGTGTCTTGGCGATCGCCAATTTCTTCTTTGAATATTCTCCTATCTTCAACGGTTTGGCGTCAAGATCATAACGGGTTTAGTCATCAAGACCCGGGCTTTTTAGATGTGGTAACAAATAAAAGTGCCAGTGTCACCCGGATTTATTTACCACCCGATGCTAACTGTTTATTATCCGTTGCCGACCATTGTTTAAAGAGTACCAATTATATCAATGTGATTGTGGCAGATAAACAGAAACATCTGCAATTTTTGACAATGGATGAAGCCATTAAACATTGTACAAAAGGGATTGGAATTTGGGAATGGGCCAGCAGTGATGACTGTGGAAAAGATCCTGATATTCCTGATGTAATTATGGCGGGTTGTGGTGATGTGGCGACGATGGAATCTCTCGCAGCTACGGCAATTTTACGCGAAGAAATTCCAGATCTAAAAGTTCGATTTGTCAACGTGGTGGATTTATTTAAGTTACAACCCGATACGGAACATCCCCACGGTTTATCCGACCGAGATTTTGATAGTTTGTTTACGACAGATAAACCAATTATCTTTAATTTCCATGGCTATCCTTGGTTAATTCACAAGTTAGCCTATCGTCGGAAAAATCACGCGAATATGCACGTCAGAGGCTATAAAGAGAAGGGGAATATTAATACTCCTTTAGAGTTGGCAATTAATAACCAAGTTGACCGTTTTAACCTGGTTATAGATGTAATTGACCGAGTGCCTAAATTGGGTTCGGCGGCGGCCTATGTCCGGGAACGGATGAAAAATGCGATCATCGAAAATGTCAATTATGCCCATGAACATGGCATTGACAAAGATGAAATAGTTGACTGGAAATGGCCGTTTTAAGTTTCTGAGGGTTAATTTAACCCTAGAACTCCTGATTACATCCTAGATTAGATCCCCCTAAATCCCACTTTTTAAGCGAGGGTTAGGGGGATTGAATATTAAGTTCTGCTAAAACCTAGATTGTCCGTTCGCTTGACTTTGTATGGTAATCTGCTGTAATGTATTGTTTAATATACGGAATATAAGGACATTTTATACAATCTAAGTTGTGACAACAATTTTTTAGCAAAATTTTAAATACTCTCATAAACACAAAAAGATTATGTATATACGAAAAATTGAAATTAAAAATTTGTGGGGAAAAGATTTTTCATGGATACTTAATAAAGACGTAAATGTTTTGATTGGCAAAAATGGTTCAGGGAAATCAACAATACTAAAAATGCTTAACGAAGCCGTATTGCCAATTGAAGACAGTAAATTAAATTTTAGGTTATTTGATCCTATAGATGAGATGATCATTGAGTTAGAAAATGATGTTGTTATCAAAATTGATAGTGAAAATAGAAGTATAACAGGGCTGAGGGAAGGTAGTGAATACAAATTGAATACAACATGGGTTAGCACTTTTGATGTAGTTGAAAAAAGTTTAAATCCAAATATCACATTACTTGATCACCAAATTGATAAGTTAAAACAAGAATTTGTTACTTACCAAAGAGATTTATCAAATCAAGTTGAAGAAGCATTTAAAGAAAATGATGATGAAACAAGACGAAATAAATTAGATAGAATTAAAGATATTTATGAGCCAAAGAAAATATTTATTGATATCCTAACTAAACTATTCAGCGATACCGAAAAAATTTTTGATGAGAAGGAATTTCACTTTCTAAAACCAGGTATTCAAACACCAATTTTACCGGAAAATCTGTCATCTGGCGAGAAACAGATACTGATTATCTTATTAAAAACATTACTTCAAGACAGAAAAAAATATATTTTATTAATGGACGAGCCAGAAATATCATTGCATATTGATTGGCAAAGGAGTTTGATTGAACACATAAGACAAATCAATCCAAATTGTCAAATTATTATAGCGAGCCATTCACCAACTATTTATTATCAAGGCTGGATTGAAAAAATCACAAGAATTGAAGAAATTAAATCAACTTTGGATTCAGCAATAGAAAGTCCTACAATTACAGAAAAAACTACACAATTAGAAGGGCGTGTACAAAAAGTAAAAAGTGATTTTACAAGTTTTTCAGGAAGTCCCTTAGCTAAACTTTATCAATTTAATCGCCAAATCAATACATATACTTCTTTTACAAAAGATGAATGTGTTAAATTGTTGAGTTTTCTTCAAGAAAATCAGATTTACCCAGATGTAATAACATTTACTACTCTGATCTCAAAACTCAATAGTTATGCAGATGCAAAATATATTTTTGATTTAATGGAAGCAGAAACTTATACTCAATTATCTCATGTGAAGCCTAATGATATAACACTTAACACTTTAATTAAAAAAGTTAGTACAGTTAAAGAAGGTCTTGAACTTATTCAAAATGTAAGTGCCAACGAAAAACTGCAATTGTATCCTGATATTATAACTTTCAGCACCTTGCTTGGGAAAGCAAAAAATACGAATGAAATTAAATCACTTGAAGAAGTGCGAAACTATTATGGAGTAAAAACCAATGATATTTACTTAAATAAATTAAATTTTAAAAGGTAACATGATTAAAGATCAGAATTATAAAGATATTGCTGAAAGAATGAAAGCGGATGCCTTTCACATAGGGTGTGATCTTTCTGTATTGGTTGAAGATATTTATGATGAAAGATTTTGGGAGTGTATTATTGAAAATGTCAAACCGAATTTAAAAGATAAAATTGATTTCCCGAATCCCACGCCAAAAGGGACACGAGGAAAAGATATTTTGAAAAAGTTTAAAAATTTTGTTGATAAAAAATTTATTATTTGTGTTGATAGTGATTGTGAATATTTGTACGAAAATAATGCTTGGTATATTGCTGAGTATATTTACCATACTTTTGTTCATAGCAAAGAAAATTTCCAGTGTAATCATATATCATTAAATGAAATATGCAAGGATTTAAGAATAAAAAGCTATGATTTTAAGAGTTTATTTGAAAATATTTCTCGCAACATTTCTCTTATATTTTACTTGTGGTTATACTTCAAAGAAATTAAATGCAATGAATTTGATCATCTGATAAATAATACAGAATTTGAAAAAATCTTGAGTTTTGAAGGTACTCAATTTGATTATATTGGAGATGAGAGTATTTTATATCAAAGTATTAGAGATAGAGTGGATAGTAAATTACAAACTATTAAAAGTCAAATGGGTGAAATTTGGTATAACTCAACCGTTGAGAATGATATTCCTGCAATAAAAAAACGGTTAACCGAACAATATTTGATAGATGAAGAAGAAATTTTAGAATTTTGCTATGGACATGGTGTATTAGAAAAATTTGTTGAACCCTTTATGGTCAAACTGATTGAAATATTAAAAGATTTAAAAATAGATGAGATAAAACAGACTCTAAGCCAAGCATCAAAGGAGGTTATTGAAGACACAATCAAACGAATTGAAAATAATTATGCAAAACAAAATATTCCAACCAAATTGAATGACAGTTTTAAGTGTCTGGTTGTTGATAGTAATTTTGACAATAAACAGATGCAAAAAATCAAGGAAAAATTAGCTAATGAACTGAATTAGTTAGTTCTCATTTAATGAGAGTTATATTGAACTAATGGTACTTGGACATTTTCTTGCCCCTTTAGGCGCAGAAAATGCTTCTGGTTAAGGTAAAAAAATCGATGGTTTTGATATTAACGAAGTTATTGAAGAATTTCTGAATGAGACACCGAATCTAATTTTGTGATAGAATTCTAAGGTAAAATTTTATGATTCATTTACAATGAGTGACTTAATTGCGATCGCCTACGATGACGAATACAAAGCCGAAGAAGTCCGTCTGACTTTGATTAAATTACAAAAAGAACATTTAATCGAATTAGAAGACGCGGCGGTGATCGTCAAAAATGCCGAAGGAAAAATCAAACTCAAGCAAGCCGTTGATTTAACCACTGCGGGTGCAGTCAGTGGCGGATTTTGGGGTTTATTAATTGGGACATTATTCCTTAGCCCCCTGTTGGGTGCAGCCGTGGGAGCCGCTGCTGGAGCCGCCAGTGGTGCTTTAAGTGATATTGGGGTGGATGATAAATTCATGAAATCCCTAGGGGAAACCTTACAACCGAAAACCTCTGCCCTCTTTGTATTAGTGCGGAAAGTCACCCCCGATAAAGTCTTAGAAGAAATCGCCCCCTATGGTGGAACAGTGTTAAGAACTTCTTTAACTAAAGATGAAGAAGCTCAACTACAAGAAGTTCTGAGTACCCGAGGCGTGTCCGTTTAATTCAATTTTTTAATCCCATTTGATCGGATTAAATTCCAGGGTTAATAGGTAGAATTATCAAAAAATTTTGATGGGTGTGTGGCCGCTGGGTGACGCACCCATTTTTCAGTCATCAGTAATTAGTAAATATTTAGACTGTTGATTAATTAAATTTGCTATACTCTGTTGTGATTAGCGACCTAAATAGAGGACGGAAAACAATGGGACAAACTCTACTCGAACAACTACGGGAAATCACCGTTGTCGTGGCGGATACCGGAGATATCCAAGCCATTGAGATGTATACCCCCAGAGATGCAACCACCAACCCATCCTTAATTACTGCCGCTGCCCAAATGCCCCAATATGAAAGTATTGTGGATGATACCCTCAAAAAAGCTCGTCAGGATTTGGGAGGGAGTGCAACGCCTGCTGAAGTGGCAAATTTAGCTTTTGAAAGGTTAGCCGTTGCTTTTGGATTAAAAATATTAGCCATTATTCCCGGGCGCGTCTCCACGGAAGTCGATGCTCGGTTATCTTATGATACGGAAACCACCATTGCTAAAGGTCGTTATATTATTGAGCAATACGAAGCGGCTGGGATTTCCCGCGATCGCATTTTAATTAAAATTGCCTCAACTTGGGAAGGGATTAAAGCAGCCGAAGTCCTAGAAAAAGATGGGATTCATTGTAATTTAACCCTATTATTTGGCATTCATCAAGCGATCGCCTGTGCAGAAGCTGGAGCGACCTTAATTTCTCCCTTTGTCGGCCGGATTTTAGATTGGTACAAAAAAGACACTGGACGAGATTCCTACCACCCCGCAGAAGACCCCGGCGTTTTATCCGTCACCCAAATTTATAACTATTATAAAAAATTTGGCTATCAAACAGAAGTGATGGGGGCAAGTTTCCGTAATATTGGGGAAATTACCGAGTTAGCCGGATGTGATTTATTAACAATTTCTCCCGCCCTCTTAGAAGAATTACAATCAACAATTGGCGACCTTCCCCGCAAACTCAATCCCGAAACCGCCGCCAGTTTAGACCTAGAAAAAATCTCCATTGATCAAGATACCTTTAACCGAATGCACGCCGAAGATCCGATGGCTTCGGAAAAATTAGAAGAAGGAATTAAAGGGTTTTCCAAGGCCTTAGAAGCCCTAGAAAAATTCTTAGCTGAACGTCTAGCTCGTTTAGAAGGAGAAGAAGTAATTAGTCACGCGGCTGAAGATATTTTCCGCGCCTATGATTTAGATGGCGATGGCTATATTACCCGGGAAGAATGGTCAGGAACAGACGCCGTATTTGATGCCCTCGATCAAGATAATGATGGTCAAATTACCGCCGAAGAAATGGCCGCCGGGTTGGGGGTATCCTTCAATTTAGCCCCGGTTTAAATACCCAAAACTTGAGGAAAAACTGTAGAGGCGTGCCACGGCGCGTCTCTCTCTACTGTATGTTTATTCAAGTTAAACAATCTCTCCCCTCACGGGTAATAATTATACTAATATGAGTCCATTAATTCCCGATTCTATTTTCAACTCTCTAATGGCTGATTATTCTGAAACAGCACCCGCTTTAGAGGATTTACAACGAGAGTTTACAACTAACTTGCTCTATCTTCAAGGTCAATTACCCACCACCGCAACCCCCCAAGAATTATATCAAGCATTAGCCTATACTATTCGACAGTTTTTAATGCCCTCCTGGGTGAAAACAACTCAAAATTATTCCCAAAATAAAGTTAAACAAATTTGCTATTTTTCTACTGAATATGCTTTAGGATCTCATTTAGCTAATCATCTGATCAATTTTAATTTATGGGAACCTTTAAAACAATCCCTAGAAGCCTTTAACTTAAACTTACAAGACTTAATTGATCAAGAAATAGAACCCAGTTTAGGCTATGGAAATGTTGCCCAATTACCTATTGATGAATTAGATTCTCTGTCTACCTTGAATCTGCCCGCTATTGCCTATGGAATTCGTTATGAATTTGGTAGTTTTGATCAAGAAATTTATCACGGTTGGCAAGTCGAAAAGATTGATAAATGGTTGCGGTATGGAAATCCCTGGGAAATTGCCCGTCCCGAGGCTACGGTAAATGTGCAGCTAGGGGGTTATACGGAAGCCTATTATGACCAAAAAGAACGCTATCGGGTGCGTTGGATTCCCCAGCGTTGCATCAAAGGAGTTCCATATCATACACCGATTTCCGGTTATCAAAGTCATACTGTTAATACCTTAATATTATGGAAAGCAGAACCGATTGTTTCCTATAATTCTCAGGATTTTAATATTGGGGATTATTATGGAATTGTTCAGGGAAAACCATTCGTTGAATTACTCACAAAAGTATTATATCCCCATGATGAAAAAATTCAACAAAAACAACTGCGTTTAGAACAACAATTCTTTTTTGTCTCCTGTTCTCTCCAAGATATGATTCGGAATCATCTGGCAACTGGAGAAAATTTAGAGACATTTCATCAACACTATTCTATTCAACTCCATGATACGGCTAGTGCGATCGCGATCGCAGAATTAATGCGATTATTTGTTGATGAATATAGCTTAGAATGGGAAAAATCCTGGTCTATTACTAGACAAACCTTTACCTATCTTAACCCAACTTTATTACCGGAAGTTCAGGAAAAATGGTCTGTGGGATTATTAGGAAGTTTATTACCCCGTCACCTAGAAATTATCTATGAAATTAATAATCGATTGTTAATTGGAGTTCGCAGTCAATATCCGGGGGATTTTAATAAATTATCTCGACTTTCTTTGATTGATGAAACCGGAGAAAGATATGTTAGAATGACTCATTTAGCTTGTATTGGAAGTTATGCGATTAATGGAATTTCTCTCTGGCAAACCGAAGGTTTAAAACAATCAATTATTCCTGATTTTTATGAATTAACACCGGAAAAATTTAGAGCAATTAGTAGTGGTATTACCCCTCGGCGTTGGTTGGTTTTAGCCAATCCCCCTTTGGCCGAATTAATTACCTATAAAATTGGCAATAGCTGGATTAAAAATTTTGCGGATTTGCATCGTTTAGAATCAGAATTAGATCAGGTAGAATTTCGTTTAGCTTGGCGAAATATTAAACAGGAAAATAAACGAAACCTGGCTAGTTATATTCAACAAAATTGTGGGATTACGGTAAATCCTGATTCTATTTTTGATATTCAAATTGAACGAATTCAAGAATATAAACGTCAACATTTGAATATTTTAAAAATTATTACCCTCTACAATCGAATTCGGAAAAATCCCGATCAAGATTATGTTCCCCAAACCTTTATTTTTGCAGGGAAAACCGCCCCCGGTTATGTGATGGGGAAATTAATGATTAAATTAATTCATGCGGTGGGTGAAGTGATTAATTCCGATCCGGTGGTTGGCGATCGCTTAAAAGTTGTATTTATTCCGAATGTTAATCAAACTTTAAGTCAATATATCTATCCCGCCGCCGATGTCTCCGAACATTTAGCAATGGCTGGGAAAAAAGCCGGGGGAATTGCAATTTTGAAACCTGCTTTTAATGGAGCCTTAACATTAGGAATTGTAGATGGAGCTAGTGAAGAATTACGCCATGCAGTGGGAGCAGAAAATTTCTTTAATTTTGGATTAAGTTTAGCTGAAATTGAAGTTTTAAAAGCTAAAGGTTATAATCCTTGGAGTTATTATCATGAAAATGAAAGCCTACGAGAAAGTATTGATCAAATAGCGTCGGGTTATTTTTCCCAAGGCGATCCGAATCTGTTTAAAACCTTAATTGATGCCCTATTATATCACGATGAATATATGGTTTTTGCTGACTATAAATCCTATATGGATTGTCAAGATAAAATCAGCCAAACCTATCGAGATTGGGAAACCTGGACGAGAATGTCTATTTTAACTGTCGCCCGTTTAGGTCGTTTTTCCTCTGATGGAATTGTCCAAGCCTATTGTCAAAATGTTTGGAATATTAATCCAGTTTAGGATAATATCAATTTAAGGGCTTGCTAGAGGATATTTTAACAAAGATGAGATTAAGTTAATTTATTGGTCATAAATTATAGGTAATATTTTGTTAAAAATTATTGCAAAAACTTGACTTAACACCGCCTTGAAAACTACTATTGTATATCCTCAGTATTAGGAGGGAAAAATGATTACTTCAGAACCCATCATTTTAAGTTTTAAAAATGTCACCTTCAGCAACGAGCAATTTTATCAACTTTGCCAAGATAATGAAAATTGGCAACTCGAACGAACTGTCAAAGGAGAATTAGTAATTATGCCCCCTGTTGGTGGAGTCAGTGGTAATCGAGAATCAGATTTAAACGGCGAACTTTGGTTTTGGAATCGTCAAACTCAACTAGGGAAAGTTTTTAGTTCTTCTACTATATTTCGCTTACCTAATGGTGGCGATCGCTCTCCTGATGTGGCTTGGGTGGCTAAGGAACGTTGGGAATTACTAACAGCAGAAGAACAAGAAAAATTTCCCCCAATATGTCCTGATTTTGTGATGGAATTGCGTTCTCGCACTGACTCCCTAACCCAACTCCAAGCAAAAATGCAGGAATATCTTAACAGTGGTTTGCGCTTAGGTTGGTTAATTAATCCCCAAGAACAACAAGTAGAAATATATCGTCCTAATCAAGCTCTTGAAATCGTCAAACTACCCACAACTTTATCAGGAGAAAATGTCTTACCAGAATTTATTTTAAACTTACCTATTTTTTGATTGTTTTGCTTATTGACTACCAAATTCACCTTAAAATAACCATAGGAGTCTATTCAAAATGGTTCAATTATTAACTAAAACCTATTCCTTTGAAGAATATTTAGCTTATGACGATGGCACGGATAACAAATATGAATTAGTTAATGGAGAATTAAAACTTATGCCTACTGCCAGTGGTTTTCATGCTTTGATCTTACATTTTATCTTTAAGATTTTAGAACAAGAAATTGACAACATTAAACAGCAGTGGAAAGTAATGCCTGGTACAGTAGGAGTAAGAACAGCTAAAAAGAAATCAAGGATTCCTGATTTAGTCATTTTATCAGAAAGTCAATGTCAAGAACTCCGAAAAATGTCCGCCGCCGTTTTGGAAGCACCTCCCCTTTTAGCAGTAGAAATTGTTAGTCCGGGTAATTCTGATGATGATTACCGTTATAAGCGTTCTGAATATGCGGTTAGAGAAATTCCTGAATATTGGATTATTGACCCAAAAACAGAAAAAATCTCGGTTTTATTATTAGTTTCTGGTTTTTATGAAGTTACAGAATTTACAGGTGAACAGGAAATTAAGTCTTTACTTTTTCCTGAATTAAAGTTGACATCTAAACAGGTTTTTCAGGTATAAATTTTGTTATTTATAGCAATTGCCACATCAACCCTATTTCTCCTTGTATTTCTATACAGGTTTAACCCCATGAATTACTTGTAAACTTCCTCCAGCATAAAGTTTAGGGAGATTGACATTAAAGCCAATTTGTGATAATAATTGAACCAAATCTGTTTCTAACAATTGCCAAGCCGTTTCCGTTTCAAATAACCAGAGAAACATGGCTACCCCCGGCCAAAATATCGGATTAGTTGGGGAATGGAAATCAACCAGGGTAAAAATCCCTCCCGGTTTCAGAACGCGGTAAACCTCATTAAGAATTTGCTGCAACTGTTCGGGGTTCATTTCGTGCAGGGCGGCGCTGGTGTGCACCAGGTCAAAGCTGTTATCGGCAAAGGGCATATTTTCCGCAAAGGCTTCAACATATTTTGCTTGAGGAACATTCCTCTGGGCGCGTTTGAGGGACAACGGAGACCCATCTAAGCCCGTGACATCCTGGGAATATTCCACTAAAACCGCCGTTGCTTGTCCACTCCCACAGCATAAGTCCAGAACTTTAGTTTCCGGTGTCAGGGTTAACCCCGTTAAGGGTAACTTCCGAAACCGATGTTCACCGCCCACGCTCAAGGCTGCCAGTCGGGAAATGGTATCATAGAGCCATTGATAGCGGTAACTTAAACTTCTGAGAATAGTTGCCATGTTAAGAACAATTTTTATAAATTAAAAGATCGACTAACCCACAAGGACAATATATTGTTAAGATAGTTAACAAATCTTAGGATAGGAAGTATCCGCTATGGGACGAGTCGGAGTCTTACTGCTAAATCTGGGCGGGCCAGAGCAACTGCAAGATGTTCGCCCCTTTTTGTACAATCTATTTTCAGACCCAGAAATTATCCGTTTGCCCTTTGCTTGGATGCAAAAACCTCTGGCTTGGATGATTTCAACTTTGCGCTATCAGAAGTCCCAGGAAAATTATAAGGCGATCGGGGGCGGTTCTCCCCTGCGGCGAATTACGGAAGAACAAGCCATTGCCTTACAAGGGTCTTTACAGGAAAAAGGTCACGATATCCGGGTGTATGTGGGGATGCGCTATTGGAACCCATTTACTGAAGAAGCGGTGGCCAAAATCAAACGGGATCAAATCGAAGAATTAGTTATTTTACCTTTATATCCGCAATTTTCAATTAGTACCAGTGGTTCTAGTTTTCGAGTTTTAGAAAAACTTTGGGAACAAGATCCCAGTTTACAAAAAATTGATTATACAGTAATTCCTTCTTGGTATAATCGTCCGGGTTATTTACAAGCAATGACGGAATTAATTGAGCAGGAAATTGAACATTGTGATCATCCTGAACAGGTGCAAATTTTCTTTAGTGCCCACGGTGTTCCGGTTAGTTATGTCGAAGAAGCTGGAGATCCCTATCGGGATGAAATTGAAGGCTGTACGGCGGCAATTATGCAGACCTTAAACCGTCCTAACCCCCATGTTCTCGCCTATCAAAGTCGAGTTGGCCCCGTGGAATGGTTGAAACCTTATACGGATGAAGTTATTCTTGAATTAGCCAAAGAAGGCGTTAAAGAATTAGTCGTGGTTCCGATTAGTTTTGTATCTGAACATATCGAAACTTTAGAAGAAATTGATATGGAATATCGAGAACTGGCTGAAGAAGCTGGGATTGAAAAATTCAATCGAGTTCCGGCATTAAATACCCATCCGGTGTTTATTAATGATTTAGCAGAAATGGTTATAGAAGCCTTAAATGCTCCTAATATTAAGTTCTCCGATGTCGCACACCCCGGCAAAAAAACCAAGATGTATCCTCAAGAAAGTTGGGAATGGGGACTCACCACCACCGCCGAAGTTTGGAATGGTCGGTTAGCCATGTTAGGAATGATCGGCATATTAATAGAAATTATGACCGGACAAGGCCCCTTACATTTCATTGGGTTGCTGTAAACGGGGTTTTGGCGTTTGGCTGTTGTGGGTTGGCGGTTGATAGTTTATCTATAGCAACCGCCTTAGTTTAAGAATAATCACCATGATCGAGTTCTTGCCTTATCTGATGAAATATCTTGATAGGGCTGTGCGATCGCATTTAGGAATATTATGGGTGAGAATTGAATCTTGTTGCGGAACCTGGCCCTACTTATAGCTTAGATCACGCTTTGGAGAGCATAATGTTAAAAATTAGTGTTGAAAACTTAGGAGACAACTTGAAAGCTCTCTTAGAAAGAGTAGCTCAAGGTGAAGAAATCATCTTAGTTGATGGGAGTAGAGAAGTTGCTAGACTTGTTCCACCAAAAACAAGACAAGAATGGGTATTCCAAAGAAAAAGATTTCGAGACTCTGTACTCTTGACAGGTGAATCGTTGAGGGTGACAATTATTCAAGCCAGAGAAGGAGAACGGTATTGATTTATTTAGATACGAGCGTGTTAGCTGCTTTTTACTGGCCAGAAGCACTCAGCGAAATAATAGACGATTTATTAAGCAATGAACCAGAACCCGCATTGAGTCAATTAGTAGAAGTTGAATTATTTTCGGCACTCTCTCGACGGGTGCGAATGGGAGAGATTTCTCAGGGGGATGCAAGAACAATTTCAGCCCATTTCCAATCGGATTTAGACGATGGTTTTTATCATTATTTAACGGTTGAAACTGTTCATTATAAATTAGCGCGTGATTGGATCAGTAGATTTGATATTCCTTTACGAACTTTGGATGCTTTGCATTTAGCGATCGCATTTTCTTATGAAATTTCTCTAATAACAGCAGATGAAGGTTTAGCGGCGAGTGCCAAGGTATTAGGAGTTCCAATCCTAATTTTAAGACTTTAGCGGGATCACTTTTATTGTTTGAATACAGGTTAATAGTAAAAATGCGATCGCTTCAACGATCCTCGCCTTCAAAAATAGCGATCGCCTTTCTAAATCGGAAGGGCGATCGCTTTTAAGAGGGCGGGTTTAGCAAGGTTATTGATAAGAATTGAATATTATTACAGAACCCGCCCCTACGATTTGAAAGATTATGATCCTGTCTGTTTCTATCAGATTATGGCTTGATTACCAAAGGTGGAATTTCCAAAAACAACATAACTCTTGCCTATGGTATTATCAAATAAACTGCCGGGTGCGCCGATGAGGATATCGTTAACGCTATCTTTGTTAATATCCCCGGCACTGCTAACAGCAACGCCTGATAATTCATTTTCGGCAGTTCCATTTAAGAAAAAGCCCTTTTCACCGTTCAAGTCTGAACTATTTAAACTAGCAGGAAATCCTTTCTGACTACCAAAAACCACATAGGTTTTTCCGGCACTTTTAATTCCATTTGCAGTGGCTCCTGAAGCACCAATGATAAGATCATCAATCTTGTCTCCATTGATATCTCCTGCGCCTTTAACTGAACCTCCTAATAATTCATCCGGTTCTACTCCATTAATCACAAATCCGTTATTTCCATTCAGGGTAAACAGGTCTAGTTGTTGAGTAAATCCGGCTTGAGTTCCAAATACAACATAAGCTTTTCCAGCATTAGTTTGATTGTTACCTGGAGATTGAGAAACACCGATAATAATATCTTCTAAACCATCAGCATTAATATCTCCTGCACCGCTAACCGATGAGACAGAATAGCCATCACCTTTGATAGTAAATCCATTAGTTCCGTCTAAGTTTGATAGAGAAAATCCGTTTTGATATCCTCCATCTTTGCCAAACAAAACGTAGGTTTCTCCCCCTTTAGGATTGCCTTCAAGTGAGCCTTGTTCTGCACCGATAATTAAATCATCTATTTGATCTCCGTTGATATCCCCTGCGTTACTAACGGTGGTTCCTGCTAATCCGTTATTATGATTAATTACGATACCGTCGTCCCATTGCAAATCGGTTGGGTTGAAGGCGGGAGGAAAACCGTTAAGACGACCGTAGACAAGATAAACTTTACCCAAAAAGGTATTAATTCCAGCCGGGGCAGCAACGGCTAAATCATCTAACCCATCATTGTTGAAATCTCCGGCACTACTGACGGCAAGACCAGAATAATCTAAAGCTTGATTACTGTTAATCACAAAGCCGTTATTACCATTTAGATTAGCTAGATTAAATCGAGTTGAGAAGGGTTGATTTGAACCTAAAACAACATAGGTTCGACCGGAATTATTGAGACTATTGGAATCTGAGGCAAAAGCACCAATGATTAGATCTTTTAGCCCATCTCCATTAATATCTCCCGCCGAACTAACTGCACCGCCACTAAAACTTTCGGCTTCAAATCCTTCAATAATAAACCCATTTGTACCATTCAGGGTAGACAGGTCAAAGTTAGCTGGAAATCCTTGATTTGTTCCAAAGACAACATAACTTTCCCCTGTGGCATTAATATTATTAGGATCGGCTGCAAATCCTCCCACAATAAAGTCATCAATGGTATCACCGTTGAAGTCTCCAATATTACTGAGAGAACTGCCAGCAAAGTTCCCTGCTGCACCTGTTACAGTAAAACCATTGTTACCATTAAGAGCGTTAAGGTTTATGGCAGGAACAGCAACGGTGATGGTTCCTGTTGCGGTTTTTTGATCATCAGCAATGGTATAATTAATAGTATCCACACCGATAAAATTAGTCGGGGGAGTATAGGTTAGTTGATCATCGGTTTTATCGTCGGGAGTACCGTTATTATCGAGTTGAATCGTGCCGCCTTTAGCGCTGGTTTGATCATACCCAGTTAATGATAGGGGAATCCCGATGGTGACGATATCGTTACTGAGGGGATTAATTTTAACGGGGGTATTAGCAAAGGTACTGATAAAATCAGCTTTTGCTTCCAGGTCAACTCCAATAATTACAGAACTTTCTGGGGATGGAGCATTGATGGCAGCTTCAAGAATCTCAGGGTCAAAATTGGTGAGAACTAAATCAATAATAGTAGCTTCCCGAATCGTGGGATTGGTAATACTATCGCCTATTAGTTGTTCAGCTTTGGCAACATCGGCGGGGTTTAAGTCGGAGATTTTAACTTTCTGGCGGGGGTAATTTTGCAGGGTAAAGGTGTTGGTGTTTTCCCCTGGTTTGTAGTCGAATAAGGATTCTGCTTGATTGACTCGCCAGCTATCAGCATATTCGCCGTAAAGTTGACTGGTAGCAACGGGTTCTGTCAATACAGTTCCGTCGCGCTTAATCAGGTCATCTTTGGGGTTTTTGTTCAAGTTGCCGAGTAGTCCGGTAATTTTACCTTCTCTTTCTTTGGTGAGGAAAACATCAATGTTGACGCGAGTGGGTTTCACCTTAGCAACGAGTTGATCTCCTGTGGGATAAACAACAGTATAAGTTTTGCCTTCGCGGTAGATGCGACCATCTCCGACAGCGAGGGAATCAAGGTCGGGTATTTCGGTGGGAACTCCATCTACGACAAGTCCTCGATCTAGGTAAATTCCGATGCGTTTTCCACCGATAATTGTACTTACGGCGGTGTTGTCGGAAACATTACTCTGCGGGTTGTTGTCAACAGGTTGTTGTCGAACTTGGATTTTTAGGTCGCCACTTGTTGACTCGATTAAGGTAAATTCTCCGGCGGCTTGGAAGTCGTGATATTGTTTGTCGAAAGTTACTATGCGGGGGTCGTTGTAGGTACTGGCGCTGTTTTCTGGGTGGGGTGGAGGGGGTGGGAATCGTTTGGTGAAAGCATCACTTAATTTTTCAAATAGCCCTCTTTTTTCTAGATATGCTAATATGTCTGATGTCAGATCTAATGCTGATTCTATATCTGAAAACGGGTTGAAGAAATCTAAAAATTCTGCTCCAAGTTCGAGTGCGATATTGTCTGGATCAGCAGCTTGAGCAGCATTAGCAAAAGTTAACAGACCTATCACACTTGCAGCTTTTTGAATGTGAAGACCTGCTTTTTTAACTCTTTTTGTAACTTCTTTACCTTTGTCGGTATAAACTGGATGGTCGTGAGCAGGATGACCAAGATCATTTTCTCGGTGAGAGACAGGTTTCCGACTACCACTAATGTCACGAGTTAATTTTTTTGTGTTGCCTGGCCCTTCTAGATGAAAGTCTCCCCCTCCTCCATTTTTTGTTAAGCGTTGTCCTAGTTGAACAGCTTGTTTTCTCTTTAATGTTTTGCCAGTGAATTCAAGACTTCCGTTTATACGCTTAAATAGCTTGTACAATTTAACTAGTCCAAAACCACTAGGATCGATGTTATTTAAAGGATCGTTATCAACATAATTATAGAGATTTAATCCTCCAACTATTCCGATTGGATCGGGGTTAATAAACCGACCTTCTGATGCTCTGTAGTACCTTGCCCGTGCAAAATCAAGACCATTTTCTTCATCCATTACCCCAAACTGCCCAACAAACTCAAAGGGGTTAGAAACTGCCTCAACTTTGTTTAAATCTTCACCAAAAGGCAAATAGCTATAACGGTTAACATAGCTGCCATTTCCTCCTGTCAGTCCTGCCGTTGAACCGATCGCATCAAAATCATAATAAGCTGTCGTATTAGTAGCATCAACGCGACTTTCCAGACCGAATCCATGAGTATAACGAGCAATTAAATTACCATTGCTGTACTCACCCACCACATTGCCAAAACTACTTGGATCGAGTAAATATTCAGTCCGTTGACCGTTGTGAGTGCTGGCAATGCGGTTGCCAAAAGCATCATAGTCATAACTCCAAATCCCATCAGGCGTAACAACACCCACTAGACGATTCTCAACATCATAAGTGTAAGTCGAAGTCTTACCCCCCTCAGTCTTAGAAATCAGATTCCCATCAGCATCATAAGTGTAGTTTCCCTTCCCTACCGCCGTGTACTGATTCAAACTGTTCGTTTCATAAGACGTAGCAACTCCATTATCAGTAACAGCAATCCGGTTTCCCGCAGCATCGTATTGATATTGAATGGTTCGATTATCCGGCAAAGTAACAGAAATTAGCTGACCATTGGCATCGTACCCATACTTAGAAATTCCATCCAACGTCGTCATGCTGGTAAGCTGACCTAGCTGGTCATAAGTATAGTCAAAACGCGAATTAACTGAAGCGTTAGGTGCGTAGTTGACGATATTTAGCAGTTGCTCAGCCGCATCATAACCATAAGTGGTGTAAGTGCCATTGCCGTTATCTTCCCGACTCAAACGACCTAAATTGTCATAGGTATAACCAGCAATTTTTTGACCATTGCTATCAGTCAGTCCCGCCAATCTCCCGAGTGAATCATAACCATAGTTAACCGCAAAACCATCTTGATCCACCATGCGGGTGCGACGACCTGCCGCATCGTAGGTGTACTGCAAAAACCGACCATTGGGGTAAGTAATTTTTGTCAGTCGGTCAGCAGAGTCAAACTCTTGACTAATCGTACCTTTTGCATCAGTAGTAGAAATCAGATTGTCACGTTGGTCGTAAGTAAAATTGATTTGGGAACCATCAGGGTTAGTCTGTTTGATCAGCCGTTCTCGGTCATCATAAGTGTATTCAATCCCCTGACCGCGACGGTTGACATACTTAACTAAATTTCCCTGCGGATCGTAATTGAACTGCTCTTTAATGCTCTCGTTAGTATAGGCAACTTTGCTCGTTATTAGCTTGCCATTTTTATCGTAGTAACTAACAGTTGGATTCGTGCCAGTGCTGTTGCTTAAACTATCCAGCCGTCCAAAAGTACGATTGCTGACTAAACCGTTTAAATTACCAATAGGGTAATTTAACTGCTCATCGCTGCTGGGAACATACTCGATTTTTACCAGATTCCCTTTATCATCGTAGTTGTAACCAGTCACATTACCGCGCTGGTCGCTGACGCTCTGCACTTGGTTAAAGGTAGGATCGTAAGTAAAATCAACTGAATTGCCAAGGGGGTCAACTTGATTAAGGAGATTACCCTGCTGATCGTAGGTAAAATTAGAGCTAATATTCCCTGGTGCAATCTGCTGAATTAGGTTGCCATCGCCATCATATTTAAACTGTAAGTTACGACCGAGAGCATCTTGTAACTGACCAATTTGACCCAGATCATTTAAAAGTAATTTTGTCTTAGCTCCTGTTGCATCACTCGCCGTGACTCCACCCGCAGAATCATACTCAAAAGTAATCGCCTGAGCACCACCATTCAGACTTTGTTTGATAACCCGTCCTTGAGCATCATAGTCATATAATGTTTGCGTACCATCGGCAAAAGTCACAGAGGTAAGAGCTTTAGCCGCGTTATAGGTATAGCTAGTTGTGCCTTGAGGATCTGTGATACTGAGAAGTAGTTCACCAGTGGGGTCATAGCTGTAGGTTGTGGTTCTCCCCGCTTGGTCAACAACTTGGCTAATTCGACCTTGATCATTGTAGCTCAAACTGAGGTTGTCGCCGTTAGTAGAATCAATCCGAGTTAACTGGTTTCCCGTGTAAGTCGCCGTGATGCGATTGCTGTTAGTATCTTCAATAAAATCCAACTTGCCATCGGGTCGAAAGGCAACGAAACCACCCGCTTGTCCCCGCAGTTGAAATGTATTTCCTACCTTAGTTAAAGTTGCCTTATCTCCGGGTTGGTTCAAATAAGTTCCATCGGCTTGCTTGCGAAATAATCGTAAACTACCAGAGGAGTTAACTGTTACAGTGCCATCACTATTTTCTGTTGCTGTAATGTCAAAAGGAAACGCCGAACCGCGACCGAGGAAACCCAGATTGTAGCGTTGAGCTATGCTTCCATAGTTGCCAGCTTGTTCTAGTTCAAATACCAGCAACCGAGAAACATCATTACTATAGTCGCCTAACTGACTGAGATGGGTAGCGTTATCAGCTAGAACTGCCTGATATTGACCTGCTGTATTGCCAACTGAACCTGTAAAATTATTCCAGATCGCATCCCAAGCATCGGCGGGGACGCTATCAGGACGAACATCATTTTTGATGCTATTCCAATCAATCGGCGCATTTTCTGCTACAACCCCGGCACTAAAGTTAATATCAGTATTAGCCTCTCCCGTTGGTTGAAAAGATACTTTAAAACTACTACTAGCTCCCGGCTGCAAAATACCCGCAGCACCTTGGTTGTTGATGCCTAAAAACTGTACGTTTTCCGCAAATGCGCCACTAGCTGACTGTAATTGCGCTCCTGTAGCTGACAATGAAATTAAAGGAGCAACGGCATCTGTTTGACCCACATTGGTGTATGTTACTGTCACCTCGCCTATTTTGTTAGGGCGGATGCCACGGGGGGCATTAATGGATACTTGTATGTTGTTGTTCGTGTTAGCCATGTTTCGATCTCCTCAAAAAAGCTAATTGTTGTCAATTTGGAGAAAAACCCGATTTCTTGGTTAGTTGCAGATTGTAAACCTCGCCTTTGTCTGAAAACATCCCCACAGCATGGGTATCTTTTAGCGAAAGACTCGGTGCGATGTCCAAAAGTTGAACGGTCTGTAGAACAACTTTGATCATACCACCGACTCAAGAAAAAAGTTGCTAAAAAGTGACAATTTTGTTGGAATAAAGTGACAAAAGGTGAATCAACAGGTCTAAATCCCGACACCAAGGGGAATAGACTCTGTTTCAATTCCTATTAATTAATTCCCTGTTATGCAATAGATAATGAAGAAATTGTTACATCTATCAAGTTGATTGTTTATCATAAAGGGCGATCGCTTCTAAGAGGGCGGGTTTAGATGGGTTATGGGTTAGTATTGAATATTGTTGCGGAACCCGCCCCTACAGTTTGTGAAAAAAATGCGATCGCATTTGACAATGATTAACAATTCGACCGTAGGGGGTCTTTAATTATTAGTAATTATCTCCCTAAACCCGCCCAATTCCTTTGGAGTTATTACCTTTGGTTAGAGAATTAATCGCCAAACATTATACCAGGGCCTAAGATAAGATAAACTAGGATTAATATTCGAGACAAGACCCGTTGAAACAGGAGTTTTTAATTCATGTGTGGAATTGTTGGTTATATTGGGACTCGAGTTGCCAGTGAAATTCTCATGTCCGGGTTAGAAAAACTGGAATATCGGGGTTATGATTCGGCGGGTTTAGCAACAATTTGGGAAGGGAATATTCATTCTATTAGAGCTAAGGGAAAGCTCCATAACCTTCGGGAAAAATTAGCCCATGTTGAGATGCCCTCTAGTATTGGGATTGGTCATACACGCTGGGCAACCCATGGCAAACCGGAAGAACGGAATGCCCATCCGCACCTCGATCCGAAAGAAGGGGTAGCCGTTGTTCAAAATGGGATTGTGGAAAATTATCGGGAATTACGAGAAGAATTAAAAGCCAAAGGTTATGAGTTTAAATCCGATACGGATACGGAAGTAATTCCCCATTTAATTGCTGATTTTTTAGCAACTCAAACTTCTGAAAAAATATCTTTTTTAGAGGCTGTGCGTCAAACTGTTAATCGTTTAGAAGGAGCCTTTGCGATCGCGGTTTTATGTGCAGATTCTCCCAATGAATTAATTGTGGCTCGTCAACAAGCTCCTTTATCAATTGGTTTAGGTCAAGGAGAATTTTTCTGTGCTTCCGACACCCCGGCTTTAGTTCCCTATACCCAAGCAATTTTAAGTTTAGAAAATGGGGAAATGGCTCGTTTAACGCATTTAGGTGTAGAGGTTTATAGTTTTGCGGGAGAACGTTTACATAAAGTTCCTCGGATTCTTAATTTGAGTCCGACTTTAGTTGAGAAGCACGCTTTTAAACATTTTATGTTAAAGGAAATCCATGAACAACCGGGAGTTGTTCGGGATTGTTTGCAAGCCTATTTAGATCCAGAATTGGAACTAGAACCGGAAAAAACCACTGAAAAATCTAAAGCCAAAAAACGACCTTCACCAATTCATTTAAGTGTTCCTTCAAGCTGGTATCAAGATTTAGAACAAATTGAAATTCTAGCCTGTGGAACCAGTTGGCACGCCAGTTTAGTCGGGAAATATTTGTTAGAACAAATCGCAAATATTCCTACGGTGGTACAGTATGCTTCTGAGGCTCGTTACGCACCGATCCCCCTGCGACCCCATACTTTAACAATTGGAGTTACACAGTCGGGAGAAACGGCCGATACCTTAGCTTCCTTGGCAATGGAACAGCAACGGCGGATAAATTCCCCGGCAAAATACGCGCCTAAACTATTAGGAATTACCAACCGTCCTGAAAGTTCTTTAGCCCAATTAGTTCCCCATATTATTGATACCAGAGCCGGAATTGAAATTGGGGTGGCTGCAACCAAAACCTTTGTCGCTCAATTAGTTGCCTTTTATTTATTGGCTTTAGATATTGCTTGGCATCGTCAAAGTTTGCCCGAATCTCGGTTACTCGAAATTATCAAGGATTTACGACAACTTCCGGCTCAAATGGAACAGTTATTACAGAGTCAAGAAAAATATATTGAGGAGTTAGCCTCTGATTTTAATGAAACCCAAGATTTTATCTTTTTAGGACGCGGAATTAATTTTCCAATTGCTTTAGAAGGAGCATTAAAATTAAAAGAAATTAGTTACATTCATGCGGAGGGATATCCGGCGGGAGAAATGAAACATGGCCCCATTGCTTTGTTAGATGAAAAAGTGCCCGTAGTGGCGATCGCCATGCCGGGAAATGTGTATGAAAAAGTAATTTCTAATGCTCAAGAAGCTAAGGCGCGAGATGCCCGTTTAATTGGGGTGATACCGATAGAAGAACTCGAAGCTAAGGAAACCTTTGATGATGTTCTAGCTGTTCCAATCGTTGATGAAATTTTATCCCCGATTCTAACCGTAATTCCCCTGCAATTATTAGCTTATTATATTGCAGCACGACGGGGTTTAGATGTTGATCAACCTCGGAATTTAGCCAAGTCGGTAACGGTTGAATAAGGGTGTAGTGAATCATCTGGGGATATAAAAACGAAATCAACGGATTGACGGAGACAGGACTTACGGACAAGAACAAAGAAACCGGGTTTCTAGCCCTGACTTTGCGGATGAAATCGGTGATTTCTCGTTCAGAAACCAGTTTTGGTGCGTAAGTCCTATTCCCTATTCCCTATTCCCTCCCCCCCCTAGCCCCCCGTGCACGGGGGGTTTGGGGGGCTATTCCCTGTTCCGTACCGCGATATAGTTTTTAACTCAAATCTCTGGTAATATTTTGAAATAGCCAATAATCCTGATATTCTGATAAAATAAACTCCATAGCCTCCTCAAACTTGATCTCTAAATCATAATTTTGAATATCTAGGATCATTTGATAAAACAACTCAAATAAAACTCTATGGTCTGGATTCCAAAGCATTAGTTTTCCATTTTTAGAATGTTGAAGTTTTTCTAGCTCAAATAGACTTTTCTCACCACTAATCGGATAATCGCTCTGATCTCGACATAGAATAAATTTAAAATTGGGTTTCAAAACCAATAATTCATTCCAGTTTTTCATCCGATGGAAAAAGGGTGCTCCACCTAAATGTAAAAATCCCACCACAAAACTATGGGTTTGAGTTTGAATAATTAAATGTTCAGGAATGACTCGTTTTCCTAAACGTAAAATATCAAAACTCAAGGGAGAAATCACTAACATTAAGGATTCTAAAATTGTGATTAATTTACCTAAATCATCACTATCGGTTAAAATTTTAGGCTTGGATAAATTAGCTTCTAAACAAATTTGTTGCGCCTTTAAATAATTTTTGAGTTGACGTTTAGCCGCAGAATCAAAGGAGGGGACAAATCCAAATAATTCCCCATTAAATATTTCTAAATTTTGCTGATTTTTCTCACCAAAAATTTTCGCAATTTGAGTCATTCCCTGTTTCATTTGTTCCAGTTCAATTTCCAACTTTTTTAACCGTCTTTCTACATCACTTTCATCGGTTTGTAACACTGGAATTAGTTGATGTTTTGGGAGAGGGATTCCATCGACTTTATAGCGGTAATAATCCGCCGCCACATTTAAGACTGTCCGAATAGAAATATGATTTAAAATTGCAGTAATTTCATCCACTTCAAATAAATCATCTAGGGTGACATCTAACCCTTGTAATTTTAAATTCAATAACTGTTTTAACTCTTGATTGGAAGGACGATTAAGAAACACTTGGGACTGGGATACCCGATCAATAATTGACCCATCAAAAACCTGTTTAAATTGTTGCCAGCGATCAGGAAATAGGTTTAAAATAATTAAACTATTCGGAACATGGGTAAAAATCTCTTTAATCGCGGTTCCAAAACAGTGTAATAATCGTTCATTGTGTTTTAATCCTAATCCCTCCAACTGATCAAAAACAATGATTAAAGGTTCATCTAAGAGGGATAAACACCCCAAAACCTTCAATGCTTCTAAAGATGCTTCCTCCCGGCTCAATTCATCTTCCCAGGAGGGTAAACCCACCCGGTCTAATTCTTCTTGAGGGAGATTATTCATTGCTAACCATTGGGTAATAATTTGACGACGGTTAAAGTCGGTATAGCCACAAAATTTCACAATTCCTTGTAAAAATTTAGGGGCGTAACCCGCGGCGGAAAAGTTATTATTCCACCACTCCAAAGCCCGTTTTTCAATATGTTGCCAAAATTCCCGTTTTGTTTTGGTTTCTGCTTGGGATAAGTCGGTAAATAGCTTTAAATTTCCCCCTTGAATCAGTTGTAATATCTTTTCGTCTTTTTGGGTTTTTGAGGTAAAATAGTTATCAGTAGATTTAATAATTTCCGAAAAACTATTAGCCAATAAATACTCAATTTGAGTATGAATACTATTTGGAACAATTTGGATTAAGGATTCTAAAATTCGACTATAGGTATGGAATAAAACCGTATCAGGATTATTGGGTTGGCGGATAAATAATAATCTATTTTTAGTTAATAAATCCTTGGCTAATCGCATCATTAGATGGGTTTTTCCTGACCCGGGTTCCCCAATCACAATTGCTCCTTTGGTTTGATGATTGAAGTCTAATTTAATATCCCCTAAAATAGCTTTTAAGCGATCGCATTCTTCGGCAAAAATCCCTCTAAAATCCGGGTGATCCTGAAAGGGAGTATCAACACGACTGTTTCCAAAAGGGTTGGGTTGGGTTTTTAATTCTTTTTTAAGAAATTCATTCACAATATGTTTATAAAGTTGATAGGTAAATGACGCATCATATTTAGCTCTATGGGCAGAATCTTTGATAAAAAATTGACCCTCTAATTTAAGTCTTAGATGTTTACTTAAAGCCTCTAAAGAATGACTATTTAATTGCGGTAAATAGCGTTGAGCTAGTTCAAAACTACACTGAAAATCTAATTGAGGGGCAGAAATTCCCACCGCTTTAAATGAATTTCGCAAGATTTCAATATCATGTTGAGCATAATGACAAATAATAATTTGAGATTGAGCAATTTCCAGAAATTCTGTTAAAAGTAATTTTAACGGTTTAGTCAGATGGGCAATTTTAGGACTTTGGGGATGATTTTCCACAAAGGCTTCATAAATTAATTCTCCTTGATCATTAACAATCGCTAATTCTCTTAAAATCGGTTGTCCTTCCGTATCAATAACAATAAAGTTTTTTTTAGTTTTCATAGCAATTAATGAGAATAAATAATCTGTAAACGTAGAATTAAATGATCGAGATCACAAGATCCCCTAGACTGCTCTCGCTTGCTTCTATGTTCATTGTCACTCAAATTGAACGTTATCATCACAGAATTTTAGAGATGAGCGTCCCTGATTTAACCGGGAAAATACGGAATAATTAAATTATTGAGTTGATCTCTATTTTTTCAACCGTTAAGGACTTGAAGGGTGATTATGAAAGTTTATCCCAAACCATTGCGCTCTAACCCCTACAATAGTTACCGCGACCCGAAAACGGGACGCTGGTTAGTTGTCAAACCCCTGGAGAATTCGGCTAAAATGGATTAAGTGTAACGTTTTGTAAATCCGTGAGTTAGACTAACAGACGGACTACTAAAACGAACTTAACCCTTTAGACGGCTAATCATTGTGACCCCAAAACGAATTTTAATCTGGTATCGAAACGATTTACGACTACATGACCATCAACCCTTATCCTCAGCATTAAACACTCAAGCACAGATTATTCCTGTGTATTGTTTTGACCCTCGACAGTTTACTCAAACCTCCTATGGATTCCCCAAAACGGGAGCATTTCGCACTCAATTTTTATTGGAAAGCGTTGCGGATTTACGTCAATCTTTCAGAAAGTTAGGAAGTGATTTAATCCTTCGTCTAGGGAAGCCAGAAATAATTATTCCTGAATTAGTTAAAATCCTCAATATTGATGCAGTCTATTATTATCAAGAAGCCACTTCCGAGGAATTAAGCATAGAACAAAATTTAAAAACTGCCTTAGCTGCTTTAGGAGTTGTGGTTAAATCCTATTGGGGTGCAACACTTTATTCTATAACAGATTTACCCTTTTCTATTCCTCAACTTCCAGAAATTTTTACTCAATTTAGAAAGCAAGTTGAATCTCAATCAATTATCAATAGTCTTTTTACTTCTCCTAAACAATTACCCCATTTACCTGAAATAGAAACAGGAAACTTACCCAATATTCAAGATTTAGGTTTAGAAACACCTGTTTTTGATTCTCGGTCAGTGATGAAATTTCAAGGTGGAGAAACCGCAGGATTAGACCGTTTAAAAAATTATATTTGGGAACAGGATTGTCTCAAAAATTATAAAGAAACCCGCAATGGAATGTTAGGAGCAAATTATTCTTCTAAGTTTTCCCCATGGTTAGCATTAGGTTGTTTGTCTCCCCGACTAATTTATAATACAGTTCAAACCTACGAAAAAGAACGGGTAAAAAACGATTCAACTTACTGGTTAATTTTTGAATTATTATGGCGAGATTATTTTAAATTTATTGCTTTAAAACATGGGAATAAAATATTTTATCCCCAGGGTCTACAAGGAATTTCTATTCCTTGGAAAGACAATCCAAAACAGTTTGAACAATGGCAACGGGGAATCACAGGTTTTCCCTTAGTAGATGCGAATATGCGGGAATTATTAACAACAGGATTTATGTCAAACCGAGGGCGGCAAAATGTAGCCAGTTTCCTCACCAAAAATTTAGGAATTAATTGGCAAAGAGGGGCAGAATGGTTTGAATCTTTGTTAATTGATTATGATGTGTGTAGCAATTGGGGTAACTGGAATTATAACGCTGGAGTGGGAAATGATGCCAGAGGATTTCGCTATTTTAATATTCTCAAACAATCCCAAGATTATGACCCCAATGGGGATTATATTAAACATTGGCTGCCGGAATTAAAGGATTTACCCCCGTCAAAAGTTCATCAACCTTGGAAATTATTGCCCGTTGAACAAAAACGCTTTAGGGTAATTTTAGGCGTTGACTATCCTCAACCCATGGTTGATTTAGAACAATCGGTTAAAGTGAATCAATTGATTTATGAAACTGCGGTTAGAAAAAACTTAGGTTAGCTGAATTTTATAGCAGGGAACAGCCTCCCCAACCCCCCGTGCACGGGGGGCTAGGGGGGGAGGGAACGCCGGATCAGGGAACAGTCCCCCCAACCTCCCGTGCACGGCAGGCTAGGGGGGGGGAGGGAACACCGGGGGAAATCACTTCACCGTCTGGGTTCCAAGATCCGTCTGGTGTCCTAACTGCCTTGGCGGTTGCTATAACTGGGTAACGGATATTTTTGCGATTGATTAATTCTTCTCCGTTGCTAATTGTTTTTGACAAAATTTATAGGCAGAATAGGCTAAAGTTACCACCCCCATAATAATTGCCGATTCATCAATTTCAAACTTAGGATGATGTAAGGGATAATTATGTTTATTTTTGTGTCCGACACCTAAGCGAAACATCATGCCGGGTGCATAATCTAAATAGACAGAAAAATCCTCTGCACCTAAAGAGGGTTCGGGTAAATTCAAAACCGCACCAGACCCAAATGCTTCTCTAACACTTTCTTCGACAATTTTAGTTAACATCGGATCATTCTGCACCGAGGGAACACCTCGACGATAATTTAACTCATAATTTGCCCCGTACATTTGGCAAATATTAGCAACAATTTGTTCTATCCAACCCGGTAAAGATGCGTAGGTTTCAGGATGAAGCGATCGCACCGTTCCTAATAGTTTAACCTGATCCGCAATAATATTAGGTGCCCGTCCGCCTACAATTTGACCAATGGATAAAACCACAGGTCTTAAAGGGTTTTGAGTGCGACTAATCGCCTGTTGTAACATGGTAATTACCTGGGCCGCGATCCAAATCGCATCCTTAGCTTCATGGGGTCGCGCCCCGTGACCCGACTCTCCGATAATCGTTAATTCCAAATCATCCGCCGCCGCCGTTAACGCCCCCTGTCGCAGTCCCACACATCCGGCGGGAATACTGGGGAAGACATGAACCCCCAAAATCGCTGCCACGTCCTCCATGACGTTATCATGTACCATCCAGGTTGCCCCTTTAGCAATTTCTTCCGCCGGTTGAAACAAAAACCTCACTTTGCCCGGAAAATTCTGACCTAAATGAGATAAAACCATCGCTGTTCCTAACCCTAACGTGGTGTGCAAGTCATGTCCGCAAGCGTGCATCACTCCCATCTGTCGAGAGGCATACTCTAACCCGGTTAATTCGGTCATGGGTAGAGCGTCCATATCGGTGCGAATAGCAAACCAACGGGGGTTGGTAGTATTTCCCTTGAATTCTCCCACGACTCCCGTTGTCCCCACACCTTCTTGTACCTTAATCCCACAGGAGGATAAAACCCCGGCGACATAAGCTGAGGTTTGATATTCTTGACCACTGAGTTCTGGATGGGCATGAATATGGCGACGAATCTCAATTAACCTAGGGGCTAAGGTTGTGGCAATATCTTTAATTTTTTCCAGCATATAATCTATTGAAGTTATTGATAACTAGACTCATATTAATTCTGTGTGAAGTTGCCAGGAATTGATCCCTCCCAACCTCCCTCTTTTTAATATTCCCGCTTTTTGTTACAATCTGTAAACAAACGCTTAAGATAAAGGGCAGTCTAACAAATGCGGGTTGCGATCGCAGGAGCAGGTTTAGCGGGCATGGCTACGGCAATTGACCTAGTGGATGCCGGACACGAAGTAGAGATTTTTGAATCCCGTCCCTTTGTCGGGGGTAAAGTTAGCAGTTGGATAGACCCGGAAGGCAACCATATTGAAATGGGGTTGCACGTCTTTTTTGGCTGCTACTATAACTTATTTGAACTGATGAGAAAGGTGGGGGCGATTGACAACCTTGGGTTAAAAGACCATACCCACATTTTTATCAATACCGGGGGGAAAACTGGCAGTTTAGACTTTCGCTTCATTACCGGGGCGCCTTTTAACGGGTTGAAGGCGTTTTTCACCACATCCCAACTCTCGGTGATTGATAAATTACAAAATGCGATCGCTTTGGGGACTAGCCCGATTGTTCAAGGGTTGGTAGACTTTAAAGGAGCGATGAGGACTATCCGCGAGTTAGATAGAGTTAGTTTTGCGGACTGGTTTCGCAGTCATGGCGGTTCTGAAGGTAGTCTAAAACGGATGTGGAACCCGATTGCCTATGCCTTGGGATTTATTGATACTGAGAATATTTCCGCTCGGTGTATGTTAACGATTTTCCTATTTTTTGCCACCAAAACAGAGGCATCTATGTTGCGAATGTTGACAGGATCTCCGGCGGAATATTTGCATAAACCTATTGTGAATTATTTGGAACAAAGAGGTGTGAAAATTCATACCCGGCGTCGAGTTCGAGAAATACAGTTTTCAGAAATAGAAGGTAAAACTTATCTGACGGGAATGGTAGTCGCCAAAGGAGAAACTGAAGAAACAATTATTGCCGATGCCTATGTTTTCGCCGGGGATATTCCGGGGGTACAAAAAATGATTCCCACCGCTTGGCGAAAATGGTCGGAGTTTGACAATATTTATAAGTTAGAAGCGGTTCCCGTGGCAACGGTACAACTGCGGTTTGATGGTTGGGTGACGGAATTAAATGATCCCCAAAAACGTCAACAACTTAAAGAAGCCGCCGGAATTGATAATTTATTATATACAGCCGATGCGGATTTTTCCTGTTTTTCTGACTTAGCTTTATCCAGTCCGGCGGACTATTATCGAGAAGGACAAGGATCTTTATTACAGTTAGTTTTAACCCCTGGAGATCCTTTTATTAAACAAAATAATCAGGAAATTGCCCAGCACGTTTTAAAACAAGTTCATAATTTATTTCCTAGTTCCAGGGAATTGAATATGACCTGGTATAGTGTGGTTAAATTAGCTCAATCTTTATATCGAGAATCCCCTGGAATGGACGCCTATCGTCCGGCCCAAAAAACTCCTGTTGCTAATTTCTTTTTAGCCGGAAGTTACACACAACAGGATTATATTGATAGTATGGAAGGGGCAACTATTTCAGGACGACAGGCGGCTAAGGCTATATTAGAAACTAGCTTTTCCGATCTTAAACCTTCCCCTGTTGTTGCTGGATAATTGAGGATTTTATCTTAATAATTAGCCTGAAATTTATGATTTTGGCTAATTATTATTTAGGATTCACATTGTATAGCAATACTACAAATTCAATTAGGTAAAATCTTTATAAATTTGTAAATATTATGGCTGATTGGTTAGAACATAGTGTGCAAGTTGAAGTTCCGGTTCCCATTGATATCTCTTGGATTTTGTGGTCGGATTTGGAACAAATGCCCCGTTGGATGAAATGGATTGATTCAGTTAAAATTTTAGAAGATAATCCTGATTTATCCCGTTGGAAATTAGCCACAGGTAATTTGGAATTTAGTTGGTTATCAAGGATTTTAAAACAAATTCCTAATCAAATTATTCAATGGGAATCAGTAGATGGTTTACCGAATCGGGGAGCAATTAGGTTTTATGATCGTCATGGGAGTAGTATTGTTAAATTAACTGTTTCTTATGCCATTCCTGGGATTTTAGGACAACTGATGGATAATTTATTTTTGGGTGGAGTAGTGGAGTCAACCCTACAAAAAGATTTAGAACGGTTTAAGGATTATGCCATAGAATATTATGGTAATTCTTGAAATTAACATCCGTTAAAATCTTTATCCGTCAAATCCCTTTAATCCGTTAAAATCCGTGTTATGAATTTACCCTCATTTTTGTGGTTATGGAAAATTGCGGCTTGGTCGATGGGATTTTCTGTCTTCGCTTATGTATTGTTAGCGATGACAGGAGGATGGATGCTATATTCCCGAAAAAATCAACAACCTCGACTTAACGGACTCAGAACTTTTCATTACCTTATAGGTGGGGTAATGGTGAGTTTAGTCCTAATTTTACTAACCGTTGGCTTAGTGGGTACTCTTGGATATTACGGGAGTTTAGGGCATTCAATTCATCTAGGTGCCGGATTAATTGTGGTAAGTTTAGTATTAGGATCGGCTTGGAGTGCTACCCAAATTAATCCTAAAAATACCTGGGCGCGCCCCCTTCATCTTGGCATAAATATGGGTTTATTTTTTGCTTTTACTGCGGTTTCTTTATCCGGGTGGGTAATTGTTCAGAAATATTTACCTTGATGTAATTATTCATACAAAATCTGGTGATCAATAGATTAAAATTATATTTTTTCAACACAAATCAATCAAATTAGGAGTAAAATACTATTCTTAACCTTAACCTCTGTTTAGACCGCCAATGACCTATCTCTACGAACTTCAAAAAGCAAGATAGATTGACACTCTCAGGTCTGAAGACACTGAGATTCTAACTTCAACCTAGACACTTGCTCGACCAGATTTTTATCAAGAGGAGTAGAGGTTTCTAGTCCATTAGCGTTACTTTGGAGATGCCCTCCCCTAGCTTGTTGACCAAGATTAAGAATATTAATTGCGGCATTTGTATCTCTATGCAACTCACATCCACAAGTACAAATATGGGTGCGGGTTGATAGAGATTTTTTCACTATTACCCCACAATTAGAACATTTTTGGGAAGTGTAATGGGGTGCAACAGGAATTGCTAACTTATCAAACTTAGCTGCAAAATATTCTATCCATTTCCGAAACAAATACCAACTGGCATCACTAATTGATTTAGCCAAACAATGGTTTTTAACTAAATTTCTAACACTTAAATCTTCATAGACCACTACATCGTTTGATGTGCATACGTTACGCGCCGTTATCTTGGCGTGTTCATTCCGTTGTCTACTTACTTTCAAATGTTTTTTACTGTAAACTTTCCTAGCTTTCCGTCTCCCCGATGAACCCTTAACTTTTTTATAGATCCGTTTCTGAGACTTTTTAATGGATTGCTCCGCTTTTCTCAAAAACTTAGGATTAACTTCTTGATATCCATTGGAGTCTGTGTAAAACGACTCAATACCAACATCAAGTCCTATTTCCTTTCCGGTTTTGGGTTGAATATCGGTGACATTAATATTCAGACAAAATTGTGCGTAATATCCATCGGCACGACGAATTAAACGCACCCGTTTAATATCTTTAACATTGTATGTTTGGATATCCCATTTCCCCAACAATTTAACTTTACCCCCCCCCAAACCCCCCGTGCACGGGGGGGCTAGGGGGGGGCATTTTTATCGGTAAAGGTAATCTGTCTTTTAGTTGGGTGTAATTTCCATCCCGATGTTTTATATTCAACGGAACGACAATCTTTTTGGAATTTGGGATATCCTTTTTTACCGGAAATCTTTTTCTTACAATTGTCGTAAAAACGACTAATGGCAGTCCATCCTCGCTCGGCGGCGGATTGGACTGCCATTGAATTTAGGTTGGCAACAAAGGGGAATTGATTCCTGAGAGTTGTGGAATATTTGTTGAGTGCAAATCTATCAATTTTTAATTCTCTTGAATTATCCATCCAATACCGAATCGCTTTATTGCGAATGAATTGGGTGGTGCGAATTGCTTCATCAATCGCTTTATATTGATTGGGTTTGCCTTTACACTTGTATTCCAGAACTATCATAAAAATTTCCTGTTTTCGACCTAATACTATGTTAACATAAATCATGAGAATATTCACGGGGAATAAATTCCCCTGGGTCGCTTTTCATCTGGTGGTCTAAAGCCACTGAGTTTTCAATCTCCCAGACTTTTCTTATAAAGATAGAATTGATGGAGGTGGGATTCCCATTTAGCAGTTGCAAGGATTGTAACTGCCGATTGAGGAACTCTACGGTTGTACAGGATCATAGTTTTGAGAAAGTGGGTGTAAATACAACCTCGTTTCCTACCAAATAGCACGTTTAAGGTCACACGCCATGAAATTGCGAAAAAAAACACTGATGATTATTGGTGCAGCCCTGATTGGGTTAATCGTGGCAATGTATATTAGTGCCTCCTTACTGTTAGTGCATGATTTTAGTCAATTGGAAAGTCAGTATGTCCGTCAAGATATTATTCAGGCTTTAAATGCGATTAATGATGATTTAGATAGTTTAGACTTAATTGCTCAGGATCAAGCAAAATGGGATGATACCTATAGCTTTATTGATGTTCACAACTATCAATATATTGCTTCTAATTTAGTTGATACTACCTTTGCCGACCTCCGACTCAATTTATTGATTCTGATTAATTCTCAAGGTAAAATTGTTTTTAGTAAAGGATTTGATTCCCAACGCCATCAGGAAACACCGATTCCCCCAAGTCTTTCCCCCCATCTTGCCTTAAATAGTCCCCTTTTAGCCAGTCTCAAACAACCCGATTTAACTCCCGTTGCCCGTCAAGGAATTATTGTTTTACCAGAAAATCCATTACTGATTGTTTCACGGCCAATTTTGACCAGTTCCGCATCGGGGCCCAGTCGAGGAGTCTTGATTTTAGGACGTTATCTTGACCCCTCAGAAATTCAAAGATTACAGGAAATTAGCCAACAGTCTTTGAGTTTGAATCCTATTGTTGAAGAAATGGCTAGTAGTCCGATTCTATTGTCTCCGCAACTGCAACCCTATACTGAAACAATTATTGATCCTAATGCTATTCAGTTGCAATCTTTGAGTATAGAAACAGCGATCGCATCCGCCACTATAGCAGATATTTATGGGAAACCCAAATTACTGTTACAAGTTCAAGTTCGTCGTCCTATTTATCAACAAGGTCAGACAACCTTAGCCTATTTCACCTTATTTTTATTAGTGGTTGGGTTGATTTTTGGAGGCATCACCCTATTATTGTTAGAAAAATTAGTGCTTTCTCGACTCACCCATCTGAATAATTCTGTGAATGAAATTCGGGAAACGGGAAATTTGAGTTTGAGAATTGAGGCGACGGGTAAGGATGAATTATCAAGTTTAGCCGAAGCAATTAATGGAATGTTGCAAGCCCTAGCAGATGCCCAAGTTCAAGGTCAAGAAAGTGAGCAACGCTATAGATTAATGGCGGAAAATTCAACGGATATGATTACCCGTCATTCTCCCGAAGGAGTATTTTTATATGCGTCTCCGGCCTGTCGTAGTTTATTAGGATATGAACCGGAAGAATTAATCGGAAATCAGTTACCCCGTTTTATCTATCCCGATGATTTAGATGTAATTATTAAAGCCTATAAAATCATTTTACAACAAAATGTTATCTACACAATTGAATATAGAATTTGTCACAAAAACGGCGATTATATTTGGTTTGAAACCACCAGTAGTTCCATTCGAGATGCCACCACCGGAAGTGTGTATGAAATTATTGGGGTATCCCGAGATATTACCGAACGGAAACAACGGGAACAACAACTACAAGATAGTGAATCTTCCATTAGAACCCTATATCAAATTACTTCTTCTCAGGACTTCACCTTTGAAACTCGACTACAAGCAATTTTAGAATTGGGCTGTACTAAATTTGGGTTAGAATATGGCATTTTATCCGAGGTTAAAATCAATGATATTATCTCAAAAGAAGATGGTCAAGAAGATAGTTATTCTTATAAAATAAGAGCCGTAATTGCCCCCGATCAATCTATTCAAACCGGACAAATTTATAAACTAGAAGATACCTTTTGTCAAGTCACAATTAACGCCAAACAACCCCTTTATTTTGAATCAATAAAATTTTCTGGTTTGCCCTTTTGTCCCGCCCATAATATTTTCCCCATTGCAGCCTATATGGGGACTCCAGTAATTGTAGATGCAGAGGTTTATGGAACCCTCTGTTTTTGGAGTTCTCAAGCCTTATCAGAGCCGTTTCAAGCCGTAGATCGAGATTTATTAAAATTAATGGCACAATGGATTGGCAGTGAAATTGAACGTCAAGAAACCGCTAGTGCTTTAGCCAAGGCAAGGGATCAAGCCTTAGCAGCAACCCGGGCAAAAAGTGAATTTTTAGCTACTATGAGTCATGAAATTCGGACTCCGATGAATGCGGTGATTGGGATGACAGGATTATTATTAGATACTGCCCTAACTCCCATGCAGCAGGATTTTGTGGAAACCATTCGCAGTAGTAGTGATGCTTTACTCTCTTTAATTAATGATATTTTAGATTTTTCTAAAATTGAATCGGGAAAACTAGATTTAGAAAATCATCCCTTTTATTTAAGAACTTGTATTGAAGAATCCTTAGATTTATTGATCACTAAAGCAGCCAGTAAAAACCTGGATTTAGCATATTTAATTGATCCTTGTATACCTACCCAAATTATTGGGGATATGGCGAGATTACGTCAAGTTTTAGTTAATCTTTTAAGTAATGCGGTGAAGTTTACAGACAATGGAGAAGTCGTTGTATCCGTTACAGCCGAAAAACTCAATGATTCTAATATTTATTCTAGTAAAATTAGGGAAAAACAACCCGAGAAAGAAAGTTCTATAAATTCTTCAATATCCTGTTCTTTATATGAAATTAAATTTGCTGTTCAAGATACGGGAATAGGGATTCCCGCTAATAGAATGGATCGACTTTTTCAATCTTTTAGTCAGGTAGATTCTTCAATTAATCGTCAATATGGTGGCACAGGTTTAGGATTAGCGATTAGTAAACGATTGGCGGAACTCATGGGAGGCAAGATGTGGGTAGAAAGTCAAGGGGCGACTGCGGGAGATCCCCCGGTAAATTTCAAACTTGAACAATCATTAGATTCCTTTTGTCTGTTAGATGAAGATGAGCATAAAACCGAAAAAATTAAACAAAATCGTCAGGGTTCAACCTTTTATTTTAGCGTTATTACTGAGTCCTGTTCTAATTTATCTCCTGAATGGTCAACCCTGAATAAATTAGCTGGAAAACGGTTATTAATTGTCGATGATAATGCCAGCAGTAGACAAATGTTAAAGCTACAAACTCAAGCCTGGGGAATGTCCAGCCGAACAGTTAGAAATGGGGTTAAGGCACTGGAATGGTTGCAGCATAAACAATTTGATATTGCAATTATTGAAATGGAAATGGCATTGATGGACGGGTTAACTTTAGCCAAACAAATTCGTCAATTACCTTCCCATAAAAAGTTACCCTTAATTTTATTAACATCTGTGGGAGGAGAAAAATTAAGTAAATCTAAATCTATGGAGATCGCAGCTTGTTTAAATAAACCAATTAAACAATCCCAGCTTTATAACGTTTTAATTAATATTTTAGGAAAGGAACCTTTAGAAGTTCATGTCCAGAGTCAAACCTATTTACACAGTCGAAATCGCGGAACATTGCGATCATCCCAGGATATTCCTTTACTAGCTGAAAAATTACCCCTGAGAATTCTATTAGCAGAAGATCATCTAGTTAATCAAAAAGTAGCATTACAAATTTTACAACGAATGGGATATCGGGCAGATGTGGCCGGGAATGGTTTTGAAGTCTTAGAAGCCTTGCGTCGTCAACCCTATGATGTGATTTTAATGGATATGCAAATGCCCGAAATGGATGGGTTAGAAGCGTCTCGTCAGATTCAAAAACTATATGGCAATTCCGAGAAATCTCAACCGATGCGACCGAGAATTATAGCAGTAACCGCCAATGCAATGGAAAGCGATCGCAATGAATGTATTAGTGCGGGTATGGATGACTATATTAGTAAACCAATTCGCATAGAACAATTGATCAATGTTTTAAGTAAATGTCAGCCCCTAGTCAACCCAACCCCAAATTTAGATACTGAATTTACCCCCTATAACCCCTCAAATTCAACTTTAAATCCACTGATTTTAGATGCTAAAGTTTTACAAGGATTACGAGAGGTAGAAGCCCTAGAAGAAGTAATTGAAATTTACTTTGATACCGCCCCCGAACTGTTAGAAAATATTGCCAAAGCCATCGACAAAATAGACGCTGAGACTTTACAACCTGCGGCCCATTCTTTAAAATCTATTAGTGGAACCCTCGGTGCTTTTGGATTATCGGAATACTGTCAAAAATTAGAAACCCTAGCCCGTCAATGTAATCAAACTCAAAATCCCCTATCTCAATCTGAAGCCGAAAAAATATATGCCCAAATTCAAACTGAATTTGAGCAAGTTAAAACCGCACTACAACAAGAATTAAATCCCAGCACCATCTAAAAATTGTTGAATAGTTCTATCTTTTATCCGACAATGGGTAGCCGTCGAAACCGAGTATTCCTGACCATAATGGGTGGTTTGTTCCTGAACCGATAACCTATCGGGGTTGGGACAGTATTCTAATTTCAGAGCCGCTTCGAGTTGATTTTGAGCCACAGAGGATTGCTGTTGTAGGGACTGTACTTGTTGTTCCAATAGTTCAATCCGATCTACTAACATCCGAATCACCTGCGCCTCCGAGTCAGGGAGACTGCCATGTTCGAGGGGATCAATCCGCACCCCAGAGCGATAGACAATCCTACCCGGAATCCCGACCACGGTACAATTAGCAGGAACATCCCGCAGAACCACCGATCCGGCCCCAATCCGAACATTCTCCCCCAATTGAATATTACCTAAAACCTTGGCTCCGGCGCCGACCACCACATTTTCCCCCAGGGTGGGATGGCGTTTACCGCTTTCTTTTCCTGTGCCTCCCAGGGTGACGCCTTGATAAATCAGGCAAAAATCCCCTAAAATAGCCGTCTCACCAATCACAACTCCCATACCATGATCGATGAATACGCCCTTACCAATCACAGCCCCAGGATGAATTTCGATTCCCGTCAGAAACCGAGCCAGATGGGAAATTAGACGGGGGATAAAGGGAAGCCCAAAACCATATAACCCGTGTGCTAGGCGGTGGAATAATAAAGCCTGAAGACCGGGATAGCAGAAGATAACTTCTAACCAGTTGCGAGCAGCAGGATCACGTTCAAAGATAATGCTGAAGTCATGTTGAAGGGTCTTGAGCATTGATTAATAACCCGTTATTGTTATACAGACTACTACTCCCATTTTAGGGGATGACGGTATTTTGATCGGATGTACAATGTATTCTTTTCAGGTTCGGATTTCCGAATTGACCCTTGCAAGATAAGTTTTCCTAATTAATATGCTGTTAATATTCACTTTTTTAATTATGTTTTTGGCAGTTCTGGTCATGGAGGAAGGAATTTTCTCTATCATTGATGTGATTACAGGACTACACTTACCCAATTCGATCAGTTTAGTCGTACTATTAGTCCTACTCTCTTGGTGCTTGGAAGATTAAACTAGGGTTAAAGTCAACCCACAATAACAATCTATTTTAAAATTTGGAGAATTATGGAAACTAATTATTCTTGGGGTCGGAATCGGGATGATCGTCAAACAGAAATTTCCTGGCGAGCCAATCAAAAACGAGAAATTCGTCCCCTCTATCGTGCGGTTTTTTTAATGTTACTCACAACTCTAGCCATGGGTGTGCATTCTTTTCGGTTAGTGCAACTGCAAGTGGTAGATGGTCAGAAGAACCGAGATCGAGCCGATCAAAACCGGATTCGCATGATTCCGATTCCCTCAAATCGGGGTTATATTTTAGACCGCAATGATAAACAATTAGCCGCCAATCGTCTCACCCAGGCTTTATATGTTTGGCCGAATGAACATACCCCCCAGGAATGGGAAAAAATTGCCAAAATCCTCAGTCCAATCATTAATATAACTCCTGAACGAATTTTAGCCTCGATTGAAAAAGTTGGATATCAATCTGGAGCCTCCGTCAGAATTAGTCAGTTTTTGACCCCCCAAGCCTTTATTTGGTTAGGAGAAAAATCCTTACCCGGCGTGGAAGTCAGAAGCGAATCTAACCGTTATTACCCCGAAGGAAACTTAGCTTCACAGATCCTTGGTTATATTGGTGAAGCCACCGCCGAGGATTTGAAAAAACACCCGCAATGGCCGATGGGGATGGTTGTGGGACAGTTAGGGATTGAAGCCCAAGCCAATCAGAAACTCTCAGGGGTTTGGGGTTCCCGCTTGATTGAAGTCAATAGCATGAACCAAGAATTACGGGAATTGGGCGATAACGAATCTAAAGGGGGAGAAAATGTGAGATTAACCCTCGATTTAGATTTACAAAAAACCGCCGAAGCCGCCCTGGGAGATCGTCGGGGGGCAGCGGTGGCCTTAAATGCCAAAACCGGAGAAATTCTGGCTATGGCCAGTAGTCCCCGATTTGATCCCAATATTTTTACTAAACCCATTAGCCAAAAACAATGGGAAGAACTCCAAAATGGAGATGATCCGTTTTTAAATCGCGCTTTGCAAGGATATCCACCGGGGAGTACCTTCAAAATTGTCTCCTCAGCCGCGGCTATGGGTTCGGGTAAATTTAGTCCAGACTCAGTGATTGGTACATACCCTTCGATTACGGTGGGGGGAATTACCTTTAACGAACATAGTGGGGGTTACGGGGTGATTGGTTTTAGAGATGCCCTCGCCTTTAGTAGTAATACGTTTTATTATCAATTGGGGATGGCTGTAGGCCCGGAAGCGATCGCCGAGTGGGGGAAACGTTTAGGGATTGAGAACAACAGTTTAAAACTTTTAGGGTTGCCCGAAGGCTCAGAGGGATTTATCCCCACCCCAGAGGATAAGGAAAAAACCTATGGGGAACCTTGGTATTTAGGGGATACGGTCACCATGTCGATTGGTCAAGGGACTGTATTAGCAACTCCATTGGAGTTGGCGGTGATGGTAGCCGCGATCGCTAATGGTGGATATCGGGTTAAACCCCATCTTTTGGCGGATTTGACCCAGACCCCGGCAGCTAAACCGGAACCGACGGGACTGAAACCCGAAGCGATTCAGGTGATTAAGGATGGACTCATTTCTGTGGTTGAGTACGGGACGGGTCAAGGGATGAATGATGGTTCAATTCCTCTGACGGGGGGTAAAACCGGAACTTCGGAGGTATCGGGACAAACCGATCACTCCCTATATGTGGCTTTTGGCCCCGCCCAAAATCCAGAAATTGCGATCGCGGTCGTGGTGGAAAATGGGGGTTATGGATCTAAATCCGCCGCTCCTATTGCTAAGGCAATGTTTCAGACTTATTTTGCTAAAAGCAAATCTGGAGGCAAAGGTCAATAAAATCTGAATTAACTTTTTGTCACTAATTCCTTGCACCATTATCCCTTTCTGCCCTCTCCTCCTCCAGACTTTCTCGGCTTTTCATCTTTTTTCAGCAAGCCCTATTTCTACACCTAACCATATTTATAGCAGGGAACAGCCCCCCCTAGCCCCCCGTGCACGGGGGGCTAGGGGGGGAGGGAACACCGGATAAAAAGACTTCACCGTCTAGCTTTGCTGCATCACTCTTTGTCCTAATAGGTCTGGCGACTGCTATAACCACTAAAGCCCTAGTAAAAACTGGGGCTTTTTTTTAGTGCGATCGGAATCAATTAATTTTCCTAGCGAGTATGAATTACGAATTACGAATTACGAATTAGGTTGACGTTTCCAATCAATGAGGATTTTTACAATAATCTAATGTTTCTAATGAATTAATTTCCCTAGGAGGTAGTTGTTGCGCTTCAGCGCATCTTCTAATTTCCCTAGCGAGTAGGGAGTAAAGAAAATAAGAAGGGGTTTAATCCTTCTTATAGTGTTTTTATTCTGAGTTTCCAATCAATTAATTTCCCTAGCGAGTAGGGAGAGGGAGGGGAATTCCGCCTAACAAGTCTCACATTCCTTTACTGTTTCCAATCAATTAATTTCCCTAGCGAGTAGGGAGCCCATTGGCTGATTAGGATATAGTTTCATGTGTGTATGAACTGTTTCCAATCAATTAATTTCCCTAGCGAGTAGGGAGGATGGTCCTTCCTTTCTCAAAGGTGCTGTTAAGTTTACTCTCCCGTTTCCAATCAATTAATTTCCCTAGCGAGTAGGGAGAAAAATTATCAAGATGAATGCTTTGAAAGTTGGCTTGATTATCAATGGTTTCCAATCAATTAATTTCCCTAGCGAGTAGGGAGATTAGCCAATGATTTGATGCACCTGTTAGCCGGAAGTTTCCAATCAATTAATTTCCCTAGCGAGTAGGGAGTTCAGCAGTGCTTATTGATGCTGTTAAGTCAATGAGCAATCCAGTTTCCAATCAATTAATTTCCCTAGCGAGTAGGGAGTTGCTGCACTTGACACTGGTGTGAATCCTCTGATGGTACTCAGTGTTTCCAATCAATTAATTTCCCTAGCGAGTAGGGAGTACCTCTAAGATTATGTCTAAATTAGACATGGTGACCGCCAGTTTCCAATCAATTAATTTCCCTAGCGAGTAGGGAGGGTGTTGAAATCGAAGTTTTGATGTCTCCTGATTTAAACCGAGGTTTCCAATCAATTAATTTCCCTAGCGAGTAGGGAGCATTCCGAGCCATGTCTCAGGGTGTCTACGGGGCGGGGTTTCCAATCAATTAATTTCCCTAGCGAGTAGGGAGGATAGGAGAGTCGAGAAAGTTTCTTGACAGAGTTCCATTTAATGTGTTTCCAATCAATTAATTTCCCTAGCGAGTAGGGAGCTAAGATTGAACTGATTCCTGGTCAGTGTCTTCCTTCCTGTTTCCAATCAATTAATTTCCCTAGCGAGTAGGGAGTCCGGTCGAAAGTTCAAAACCCCTATGACGAAATTAATAAGTTTCCAATCAATTAATTTCCCTAGCGAGTAGGGAGTCTCGCCATTGGGGAACAGGTAGCAATCAATAACTTTGCTCCCTAGATTCAATTCTGCACGGATTGATCTTACAATATCTGACACTCCCTACTCGTTAGGGAAATTAATTGATTGGAAACTGCATATACTTTATTGTTGAAGCCTTTAGATAATAACTCCCTACTCGTTAGGGAAATTAATTGATTGGAAACGCAAGAGCAGCTAAAGCAGGTTTCCACCGATTAGGTGGAGGACTCCCTACTCGTTAGGGAAATTAATTGATTGGAAACTCTTAAAGTAAGGCTAGTTATCTAGCCTTACCTCCCTACTCGTTAGGGAAATTAATTGATTGGAAACACACAAAGTTACGAACTATATAAACGTCCTTGGTACTACTCCCTACTCGTTAGGGAAATTAATTGATTGGAAACAAACTAGCTAACTCTTTATCCATTAACTTTGCGAGGAAAGGCTCCCTACTCGTTAGGGAAATTAATTGATTGGAAACATCAAGTAGAATCTCTGCATCAATAGCAGAAATAGAATTCTCCCTACTCGTTAGGGAAATTAATTGATTGGAAACAGTGGAGGATTTCAACGGTTTCGGCTGTGAATTGTTTGGTCTCCCTACTCGTTAGGGAAATTAATTGATTGGAAACTCGCAGTTTTTCACTGTGTCCGTCAAATTTCCTACACTCCCTACTCGTTAGGGAAATTAATTGATTGGAAACAAGACCCTTATCAATTCCTTTTCCTGTAAAGTAATGTTTAACTCCCTACTCGTTAGGGAAATTAATTGATTGGAAACAGCTTTGGATGCTCCATGACAAGTTCAAGTCTGTCGTCATACCTCCCTACTCGCTAGGGAAATTAATTGATTGGAAACCTACCAGAGGAAATCATTATGTTCAAACATCCTTTTTGTGCCTCCCTACTCGCTAGGGAAATTAATTGATTGGAAACAGTTTTTCAGTAGTATGTCCACTATGCCACACAGTTTGAAAGTCTCGTCTCCCTACTCGCTAGGGAAATTAATTGATTGGAAACTTGTTTCACTTGTCATTTAGAGATTCCTTTGTTGTAACTCCCTACTCGCTAGGGAAATTAATTGATTGGAAACTCGACCTCGATCACCACTTCAACCGGAATCGCAACAGGCTCCCTACTCGCTAGGGAAATTAATTGATTGGAAACGTGAAGACAAAATTAGTCGAAGTTTTTTATTAATGTGAGAGGTAACTGTTGACAAAAAGAGTAGATTTCGAGTAATCTAACTTTGGGGGACACCTCTACCGCAAGAATACTGTCCCCAGCCTGACGCTCTAGCAGTAAAGGCAATTCCCCAGCCGGGGTTACGGCAAATTCCTTTGTCATTACCTAGAAATAGGTAGTTAAGACAAAATTAGTCGAAGTCTTTTATTAATGCGGAAATCGAAAAGGCTTCGACTCCACTCGACTCCGCAAATAGGAAAAAATTAGAGACTTCCGTAGCGACAAAATCTCTAACTTTTCAACTTTTGAAAAACTCCAAAAACACCCTTTTAAAACTCAAACAAACTTACTTTCCCCACTCGCTAGGAAAATTAATTCAATCCGATCGCACAAAAAAAAGCCCCAGTTTTTACTAGAGCTTTAGTGGTTAAATATAGTTAGGTGTAGAAATAGGGCTTGCTGAAAAAGTAACAGAAAAGGAACAGAATGATTTATATAGCAATCCTAAATCAGTTGTAATATTTCCATCTATCTCGACCCCTCCCAACCCTCCCCTTAGTAAGGGGAGGGCTAGGGTGGGGTTCTATATTCTGATCGCAAATCATTTAAGATTGCTATAGCAGTCGCCACATCTATTAGGACATTCTTGAAAGCTAAAAGCTGCTTACAGTAAGTATTTACCTATAGCGAGATTGCCTATTCCCTATTGCCTCTTGCTATATACACTAATTCCTTGCACCATTATCCCTTTCTGCCCTCTCCTCCTCCCGACTCTCTAGGCTTTTCATCTTTTTTCAGCAAACTCTAAATAGGCGATCGCGCCTCTCCCATCCCCCAATTTCAAAGCGCGATCGCCCTTTTTCCATCCCTTTAATAACAAGGTACAAGCGATCGCAACTCTCCCATCCCTAACTTAACAAAATAATATTTATTAGCTATAATAAAACATATAGCAATCTTAAATGATTTGCGATCAGAATATAGAACCCCACCCTAGCCCTCCCCTTACTAAGGGGAGGGTTGGGAGGGGTCGAGATAGATGGAAATATTACAACTGATTTAGGATTGCTATAGTGGAATTTACTTTATCAAAAACATGAATAACTTATCAGAGAAGCGACAAGTAAGACGGGGTAGAATCTCAAAAGCAAATACCATCCCCCCCGAAGAATTAGCAAAACGCAAAGCAGAAAGAACTCAATTAGGTCTGCGTTGCCGAGCGATATTTGAAAGACTACGCCCCCAATTAATAGATGAATATTATAATTATTTCATTGCTATCGAACCTGATAGTGAAGATTATTTAATTGCACCCCAATTACCCAAGTTAATTGAAAAAATACGCGAGATTTATGGCGAACAAGATATTAAAATGACCGCATTTCGTCTCAATGAAAGAGGAACCTGTGGCATGATATGATCGCAGGCACATTTGGTGAAAATGGGCAGTTATTCTTTGAAATTGAATTAATTGCAACTCATGGTGAATCCTTTCCAGTAGAAGTGTTGTTCGACACTGGTTTTACCACAGGTTGGCTGGCGATTAATTCTCAAGACCTACAAGCCTTACAATGGTCTTTAATTGCTCCCCAAGTCGAGATGCAGACAGCGCCGGGAGATGAGTTTTTTGATATCTATGAAGGCAAAGTGATTCTGGATGGAAAAGAATTTATTATCCCAGTTCATGTTGGCGATGAACTGCCTGAAATTTTAATAGGTTCTCAATGGCTAGAAATGATGGAGTTAGTTGTCAATAAATATAGGGGTATTTTGACATTAGATATGGTAAATTCTATGTGAAAGATTATCGAACTTAGTTTCTGCGTTTATTATCAATTAAAATTAGACAGAGGATAGGAACGGAGATTTATATTGTGCAATTCATATCCTCAGTCTCTACTGTTTATCTCAATTATTCTATTGTTAAGACTAATTTACCCTTCATTCCTCCGGCTTCTAATAGTTGATGAGCTTCCGATGCTGATGCTAAGGGAAAAGTTTTATTGACTAATATTTTTAATTTCCCTTCATCAATTAATCGGGCGCATTGTTGCAGAATTTTAGTTTGATCCAATTGATCATGAATCCGAGCTTGTAACATCGGCGTTAACATCAACTCTAAACTAATTCTTAAATTCCGTAACCGAGCCTCTTTCAAATTTCCTAATTTCGGATCGGGTTCTAAAATAGTTACCAAATCCCCATAATTTTTAACCGCAAAAACTGTTTGATAAAAAACCCCATCGCCAATAGTATCAAAAGCTAAATCAACTCCTTCTCCCCCCGTCCATTCTAATATTTGATCGACAAAATTATTTTCTTTATAATTAATTACTAAATCTGCCCCCAACTCCTGCACCAAAGCCGCAGTATCGGCAGAACTAACGGTTGTGGCAACTTCTGCTCCTTGTAATAGGGCTAACTGAATCGCTACATGACCCACCCCACCCGCACCGCCATGAATTAACACCTTTTGTCCCGGTTGTAATCGTCCCCGATCATACAATGCTTCCCAAGCGGTAATTAAAACTAAAGGAGCCGCCGCCGCCTCCACAAAACTCAAACTTTGGGGTTTCAAACTGGCAAATTTTTCATCAATAATAACTAATTCCGCATAATTGCCCGCTTCTGCACCCAAACCCCCATTGCAAAAATAAACCGCATCTCCGACTTGAAATTTTTTAACTTCTGAACCGATGGCTTCTACAATTCCCGCCCCATCACAACCCAAAATAGCGGGCATTTGATCGGGATAAAAAGTACCCCGACTGCGTAATTTGGTATCAACCGGATTAATTCCCGCCGCCTTTAAACGGACTAAAATCTCAGTATCAGATTTAATTTGAGGATCGGGTATTTCTTGAAGTTGTAAAACATTTGGTTCCCCAACTTCTGTCATGAGAACTGCTTTCATAATTTACCAATGATTAAGTTTTGTTGTTGGGCTGTTGTTGGGCTGTTGTTGGGCTGTTGTTGGGCTGTTGTTGGGCTTTAGCCCTCCATATTCTTGGGCTTTAGCCCTCCATATTCTTGGGCTTTAGCCCAACAACGAATTTACATAGTCAACGATTGAACATTGGTTTCAATCAATTTAGCTAAACTTTGTAAGAATGTTGCCGCATCCGCCCCATAAATAATCCGGTGATCACAAGTAATATTCACTTGCATTTGACGTTTAACCGCCATAGAACCATCGGCAGAAACCACTAATTGGGGACGGGACGCACCGATGGCTAAAATTGAACCTTGACCCGGAGGTAAAATCGCATCAAACTTATCGACTCCAAACATTCCTAAATTGGAGAGGGTAAAGGTTCCACTGCTATATTCATCGGGTTGTAACTGTTTCGCCCTAGACCTTTCAACTAAATCTTTCCAAGTCCGAGATAGGGAATAAAGATCAATTTGATCGGCATTTTTTAATACCGGAGTAATTAAACCACCATCGGGCATAGCCACCGCGATCGCAATATTAATTCCCGCCCGATATTGAATCCCATTTTCTACATAACTGGCATTCAAAATCGGATGTTTTTGTAATGTCATTGCCACCGCTTTTGCTAAGAGTGCCGTCATGGTGACACCCTTAGATTTCAGTTGTTTATAAAGCTGATCCAACCCATCCGTTGTAATCGTATATCCCACCCGGAATACCGGCACCGATAAACTCGCGGTCATATTTCTGACCACGGCGTTTTGGAGGGTATTCATCGCGGCGACTTGACCCAAGGGAACAGTTGCTGGAGTTGGGGCTGTCATGGGCTTACTAACAGCCGGAGCCGGGATTTGGGAGGGAGTCTGAACCGCAGCCGGACGTCCCGATGCTGTTTCCACGTCTTCCGCAATGATCCGACCATTCGGCCCACTTCCGGTTAAGGTTGCTAAATCTAAATTCAGTTCCTTGGCCAATTTGCGGGCGCGAGGCGAGGCAATAATCCGGCCATTGTTAGGAGGGGTTGGGGTTGCGACAACGGCCGTCGCCACGGGACTAGCTGCAACGGGTTGAGCCACGGCGGCGGGGGTAGCAGGGGTAGCAGAGGCGGCTTTCTGTTTGGCCTGTTCAATTTCCCCTTGGGTTTCTGCAATTAAGGCAATGGTATTCCCCACGGGGGCAGCTTCTCCGGCCGGAGTAATAATCGTGGCCAGATACCCTTCATAGAAGGATTCCACATCCATATCCGCCTTATCGGACTCAACGATCAAGACCGTTTCGCCCTTTTCAATTTTATCACCGGGGGATTTTTGCCAAGAAACGATTTTACCCTCGGTCATGGTGGAACTCAGGGCGGGCATAAAAACTTCATGAATGGCCATAAGCGTTAAAAGAAATAGAGTTCAAATGTTATCAATAGGGGTTGACTGTTAACGGTTAACGCCAAACAAGACCGTTAACCGAAACCCTTTAAATATCGCCGCGAATTTCTTCGATGAAACCATCTCGTAGAAGAATTTCTACTTGCATTTTGGTAACCAAATTGTCGCCTTCTACCACAGTAAAAATACTTTCAATTTGTCCTTGAACAACTTCCTGTTCTAGTTCTAGGGTTTGCACCTGTTGGAGTTGTTGCAAGTTTTGATTTTTCTGCTCTAAGAGTTGACTTTTCCGTTCATTCACCTCAACTTGGATACTGTCTATTTTTTGCATCGCATCCGGGCCAAGAGGTTGCAGGCTTTGGCGTTTAATTTCCGCCACCATGCGTTGTCCTTGGATTTCTAACTGTTGCAACTGACTATCAATTTGATTGATTTGGACTTGAAGTTGCTGTTGGGCTTCGTCTTTCCAACGGTTTGTGACCACCGCCTTCACATTAATCGGTCGTTTCAACAGTAATTGTTTGAGATTATCCATAAGTGGTTATGTTGTGTCCGTTATCAGTTCGCCGTCACCCGCGCAACGTAGGGGTAACGTAAATGTCACCCTTACACAATCACAAAGAGGTTTAGGAAGGTAATCACCGTGAGTTAACCATTTCGATTTAACTTGGCATGGAGCAGAGAAACTCAATCGTTAGCGGGTGACGGTTTTATACATTTCGTTAATCATATCGCGGTAATGTTCCATTACAACGGGGCGTTTGACCTTCAAGGTTTGGGTTAACATTCCGTTTTCCATGGAAAAGGGTTCTGCCAATAACTGAAATTGGCCAATCCGATCATCAATTCGATAACTTGGACGGTTTTTAACTTCCCGGTTGAGTTCTTCCCTGAATAGGTTTTGAATGATGGGACTCTCTAGGGTGATTTCCTGAGTTTGGGTGACGGTTTCTTCAGGTAGTTTCAGGGTCAGATTTTGTCGAATTGCCCACTGTTTTAAAGTATCTAAATTCGGAACAATTAATGCTCCTAAATTTTTTTGATCCTGACCGACTAACATGATTTGATCAATATAGAGACTGCGTAAACAGGCATCTTCAATGGCTTGGGGTTCGATATTTTCGCCATTGGTTAAAACAATAGTATCTTTAGCACGACCAGTTAATACTAAGTCATTTTGCGGGGATAACCAACCTAAATCTCCGGTATCAAACCAACCTTCGGCATTAATGGCTTTAGCCGTCGCTTGGGGGTTTTCAAAATACCCGGTCATCACCTGGGGCCCCCGGGCTAAGACTAATCCTTTTTGATAATATGGCAGAATTTGACGGGTTTCGGGGTCAACGATGCAAAGTTCCGTTTCTGGGATGGGTTTTCCCGATGATCCGCGTAAATTATGCCATTCCCGACGGGCACTTAATACCGGGGAAGTTTCGGTCAAACCATATCCGACTAATAATTTAATTCCGACGATTTCATAGAAATTTTCTAGGTACATAGCCAAGGAGCCACCCCCACTAATGGCAAATTTGAGTTGTCCTCCGGTGGCTTCTCGCACTTTTTGATAGACTAAGCGATCGCCGATAATTTGAAAGGGAGCGTATACCCAAGTTTTTAACTGAGCCAGAAGTTTTTCGGAAGCAGAAGCGGGCTTTAAATCTAAAGTTAATCCCTGGGCAATACGACGGGCAAAAATGTATTTTTCACTCAAGGAAAAGCAGAGATCAACAATTTTTTGTTTCTGTTCTGACTGTTCTCGAAATTGTTTTTGGGCGCTTTCATGAATAGCTTCCCAAATTCGAGGCACACTAATCATATAATGGGGTTTAAATTGCTTTAAATCCTGTTTAAAATAGCGAATATTGGTATAAACAACCGTACACCCTTGGGATAAACAAAAATATTGTCCGGTGCGTCCGAAGGTATGCCAAGTGGGAAGAATACTCAGAAATATTTCTCCGGGTTCGGGTTGAATCACATCGGGAATGGCATTAATTTGATGTAATAGGTTTTTATGGGTTAACATTACTCCTTTCGGTTGTCCGGTTGTTCCCGAAGTATAGAGCAGGGTAGCTAAGGTGTTTTGGTGAGATTTAGAAGGTTTGAGACTTGTTTTTTTTCCAGTTTCAATTAATTGATTAAAATTCAATACCGGAATAGTCGGTAAATCTCTGGAATTTGGTGTTTCATCCGATAATAAAATTACAAATTGAATCGGTAAATCTTCAATTTGCGATCGCAATTTTTTTAATAGGGAAAAGTTTTCGACAACTAGGGCGGTACTCCCACTATCTTTAAGAATATAAGCCAATTCTAAGGGGTCAGCCGTCGCCCCGCGTACCACATCGGCGGCTCCGGCGGTTAAGATCCCTTGATCCGCAATGATCCAACGGGGGCTATCATCGGAAAACAGAGCAATCCGTGGTGGTAGACTATTGGTGGTGGATTCTATGCCTAAGTTTTGTAACCCCGTGGCAAATTGTTGAATTTTTTCCCATAGTTGGGAATAGCTCAGACGGAATTCGGGTTTCCCGTGGGGGTCATCTAAAGCAATAATTTGACCAACATTTTGATCCAAAATTGGCCAGATTTCAGGAACAGATTGTACAGAAGAATAGAGGGAACGCCAGTGAGTTGAGTGAATCATAAAAACCTCGGGGGAAAAGGGGTTAACCAATCAATGCAAGTTGCTGATGTATTTAGTATGTTTATGTTCATACATCAGTTTATCAGCTTTGGCTATCCATTCTTCCAGAGAATAATTAGTATTGATATCGCAGGGTTGTCATGGGTTGAATGGGCATCAATCTCAAGGATGAGGAATCGCTAAGTCAATGGAGGCTTCAACATTTGAACTCCGAATTAAATTAATTTTCTGAGTAATATTTTTAATCGCCTCGATCATCTGTTGAATTGCTTTTGACTGTTCCCTCATGGCTATTGCTACTTGTTCGGACTGTGCATGACTTCGTGGGTAATTTCATCTGCCTGTTGGGTGATGGTGCTAATCGAACGAATCGAGCGATCCAACTGTTCGGCGGAGATGGCGGCATTGGTGGCGGCTTCGGTAATTCGTTCGGCATTTTGGGCTACCCCGATCTCAGTTATAGCAGGGAACACCGGAACAGCCCCCCCTAGCCCTCCGTGCACGGAGGGCTAGGGGGGGAGGGAACACCGGATAATACTTATAGCTATTTCATGTCAGTATTAATAATATTACAACCTATTTAGGATTGCTATAGTAAATGCCGACTTTGATATTCTTACAATCCCATCAACAACAAGGAGAAAAGTTGATTATTCCAGCTATCAAACAGGACAGTTATCCTCCTGAAAATCACCATATCTGAATTATAATCAACTCCCTATCGAGTAGGAGGTGGGACTTCTTGCTCCGATTTGGTTAAACTGTAGATAGAGGTAATCAAAAACCGTACACCGTCAAAGGAAGAACAGCGTCATGGGATTATTTGATCGCATTAGCCGTCTTGTCAGAGCCAATTTGAATGATCTGGTCAACAAAGCCGAAGATCCAGAGAAGATTCTGGATCAGGCGGTCATTGATATGCAGGAGGATCTGGTGCAGTTGCGTCAGGCCGTTGCCCAAGCGATCGCCAATCAAAAACGCAGTGAACAACAGTATAATCAAGCTCAGTCCCAAGCAAACCAATGGGAGTCTCGCGCCAAGTTAGCCCTGCAAAAAGGGGAAGAAGGGTTAGCCAGAGAAGCCTTACAGCGCAAAAAAGGCTACACGGAAACGGCTAATACTATTAAATTGACTCTGGATCAACAATTAGCTCAGGTGGATGGCCTCAAGCGCAATTTAATTCAGTTAGAGAGCAAAATCTCTGAAGCCAAAACCAAGAAAAATATGCTCAAAGCCCGGGCGCAAGCAGCCAAAGCCAATGAACAGTTACAGGGTTTATTGGGGGGTATTAATCCCAGTGGAGCGACCTCAGCTTTTGAACGCATGGAGGATAAAGTGTTGCAGTTAGAATCACGTGCTCAAGCGGCTGGAGAACTGACGGGTTCAGATTTTGAAAGCAAATTTGCAGTTTTGGAAGCCGGAAGTGATGTGGATGACGAATTAGCTGCCCTGAAAGCCCAGATTTCCGGTAGCCCCGCTCCCCAGTCCCTACCCCCCGGACAAACAACGGCGACGAGTAGTGCTCCCGTAGATGATGAGTTAGAAAAGCTGAAAAAGGAGTTGGAGAAAATGTAAGCTGGAATTGCCAGATATTATAGGGTTTGGGCTTTTTGTCAGGGGTCAAAGGTAACGGAGTGTTACAGTCACCATTGACTCCCAGAGGTTGATGGAAAGCCCTTGTCTGGAAATAGGGGAATGGGGAATGGGGAATGGGGAATGGGTAATAGGTAATGGGTAATGGGTAATAGGTAATGGGGAATGGGTAATAGGTAATGGGTAATAGGTAATGGGGAATGGGTAATAGGGAATGGGGAATACTGCTATTTTGAAAAAACTCCGATTCCTTCAGTCATCCTTTGAAATTTAGTTGTATAGTGATAATCAGTTTGATCCGGTACTTATACTTAGTGACGGATCAACTATATGACTGGATTTTATTCTTATTAATAAAGTTTCACTTATGATGGCTAAGGTACGTTTACTGATTCTTAGTTCTTTTGCGGCGGGTTTTGGGCTTTGCTCAATTATCTTTTCCGTTTTTACAATGACTTCTGAATTCAATTTTTCTACGGTATTTAGATTTATTTTAACCCTGGGTTTCTTTGTGATTAATATTTTATTTTCTTTGCATTACTATGGATTAATTTTTAAAGAATTTAAGCTAATTAATAAAATGAAAGCTCAATTGAAACGGTTTAATTATAATTTTTAATTAGGGTTTGAGCGATCGCTACCCGAAAAATAGAAATAGGTTTAAGTTAAAATAAACTATTGTTGATCTCTAGGAATTTTATCATGTTAGATGCTCTTAATGCTTTATTCGGTCGCCATCCTGAACGAAATCAAGCTAACGTCGAAATCTATACTTGGCAGACCTGTCCCTACTGTATTCGGGCTAAATTATTATTATGGTGGAAAGGGGTTAATTTCACAGAATATAAAATAGATGGGGATGATGTCGCCCGAAATCAAATGGCAGAAAGGGCAAATGGACGACGCACAGTTCCCCAAATTTTTATTAATAATCAACATATTGGGGGTTGTGATGATCTCTATCAATTAGATGGAGAAGGAAAACTAGAACCCCGATTAGCTGAACCTGCTTAATAGTTTGTTTGGCCGTTGTTTGGCCGTTGTTGGGCTAAAGCCCAATCTTTATTAGGGCTAAAGCCCAACAACGGGCTTTTTTAAATCCTTAGCCTAATTAACTTAATATTTATTTACAAAAGTTGTAATAAATTCATAATGTTTTTTTTGATTAACCAGATGTTAAATTGTGGCAAAAACTCTTTAAATTATTAGAGTAGGCGAATTGAGAAACCAGAATTTATAATTTATATTCGTGGAGAAAAAATATGTCAGAAACTGTAACAAACTTCCGTAATGTTGCCCTTGTCGGCCCCTATTTAAGCGGAAAAACCACACTTTTAGAGAGTATTTTATCCGTCACGGCCGCCACATCTCGCAAGGGAACGGCAAAAGATACTAACCGGGTTGGAGATAGTTCTCCAGAAGCGAAAGAACGAAATATGAGTGTAGAAGTTAATGCCGCTAGTACCGAATATGGTGGCATTCGTTTTACCTTTTTAGACTGTCCGGGTTCTGTAGAATTTGCCCAAGAAACCTATAATGGTTTAATCGGTACTGGATTAGCTATTGTGGTTTGTGAAGCTGATCCCGGCCGGATTTTAACCCTATCTCCTCTGTTCAAATTCTTAGATGATTGGGAAATTCCCCATCTGGTTTTTATTAATAAAATGGATCGGGTTTGTACCGATGAAGAACGTTGCGTTAACAGTTTTACTGAAATCTTAAATGCCTTAAAATCAGTTTCTACCCGTCCAGTAATTCCCCAACAATATCCCATTGGTAACGGGGAACAATTGGTCGGTTTTATTGATTTAATTACCGAACAAGCCTATCATTATCATTCCGGTGCTCCGTCTGATCCAGTCCCCTTTCCAGAATCCTTAAAAGAGGCTGAACACCTCGCCCGTCAAGCAATGTTAGAGGAGTTAGCTAATTTTGACGATCATTTATTAGAAGAACTATTAGAAGAAATTGAACCGCCTCAAGATGAAATTGTTAAGGATTTAAAAATGGAATTGGGGGCGGATTTAATTGTCCCGGTATTAATAGGAGTTGCTGAACAAGATCACGGGGTGCGGGTGCTGTTGGATGCCTTAGTTCGGGAAGCTCCAGAACCGAATATTACCGCAGAACGTCGGAGGCTAAAATCCTCGGAAGGGTTGCCCATTGCCCAGGTGTTGAAAACCTATTATAGCCCCCAAGGCGGTAAGCTCTCCCTGGTGCGGGTTTGGCAGGGGGAACTGACCGAAGGTATGACATTAAATGGGGTACGACCTGGGGGAATGTATCGGATGACCGGACAACAAACCCAAAACGTACAAACAGCAAAAACTGGGGAAATTGTGGCTTTGGGACGGATGGAAGGAATTCAAACTGGAGATACTTTAACCACTCAAGGAAATCAATTAAAAAATCCCTTACCAAAAGCGGCTTTACTTCCTGCGGTTTATGGCTGGGCTATTACTCCAGAAAACCGTAAAGATGAGGTTAAAATTAGTACGGCTTTATCTAAAATGTTAGATGAAGATCCGGCGTTAAATTGGGAACAAAATAGTGATACCCACGAGATTATTTTATGGGGTCAAGGTCAAATTCATTTGCAAGTAAGTTTAGATCGGTTACGGCGTAAATATAATTTACCGATGGTAACTAATTTACCGAGTATTCCCTATAAAGAAACGATTCGCAAAACTACTAATTCCCACGGCCGTTATAAACATCAAAGTGGTGGTCATGGACAGTTTGGGGATGTGTATTTAGATATTAAACCTCAGCCTCGCGGGGAAGGGTTTAATTTTGGGGAAACTATTGTTGGGGGTTCGGTTCCCCGTCAATATATTCCGGGGGTGGAAACGGGAGTTCGAGACTATTTAAACCAGGGGCCATTAGGGTTTCCAGTAGTAGATATAGCGGTGACATTAACTAATGGTTCCTATCATGCAGTTGATAGTTCGGAACAGGCTTTTAAACAGGCTGCCCGGTTAGCAATGCAGTCGGGAATGGAGAAATGTGAGCCAATTTTATTGGAACCTATTACTTCGGTTGAAATTTGTGCACCGAGTGATTTTACTTCCCAAATGTTTCAGTTAATTACTGGACGACGGGGGCAAATTTTAGGCTTTGAACCGATGTCGGACTGGAAGGGATGGGATAAGATTTCTGCCTATATTCCCCAGGCGGAAATGCAGGATTTAATTGTAGAATTGCGTTCATTAACTTTAGGAGTAGGTTATTTTAATTGGCAATTTGATCGTTTACAGGAAGTTCCTGAAAAGTTAACGGAACGGATTTTGGCGGCGGCTAATGGCAATGGGAAATCGTAGGTTGTAATAGTCAACGGGGGAATTACAAGAAATTGGTATTTTCCCCTGAATTAATATTTTTAGACTTTCCCAATACCGCTAGATTTCTATTTCTTCTCTTTCACTGGTATTTGATATTATGGGAATGTTGTACCCCAAAAGCAACTCTGGTTATTTTGGGATACAATATTAGGATTCCCAGGAAAATTTAACCCAGAAAACGACTTAAATCAAATTCGCCTTCTATTTGGGATGGGCGATCGTGTTCGGCCATTAAGATCAATAGTAATTGATCTGAATAATCAACCGTCCCGCGACATTCATCTCGTAATATTTCTAAGCCCCCATTGGCATATTCTTCAAAAATTAAGGCTCTTTCTTCTTCCGCTTCTAGTTGAAACGGAGATAGAAGTTTGATATTTTGGGTTTCAGCAATCGCTACTAATTTAATAATTGCATCATATCCCCGAGAAATAAAAACTTCCATAGAAATCGGCCCAGGATCACGTTTAGAAAGCCCATCAATCGGAATCCGTTTTTTGCGCCGTTTTCCTAATAATGCCGCAAAAGCAATGACATCAGCATAGGTTTGAAATGGCCCGGTTTTACTTTCTATTTCTGTGAGCGATCGCACCAATTCTGCTTTATCTTTAGCAATCTTAATTCTTGTAATAGCCATAATTAATCTGCGTAAAAATTAAGTAGATTCAGTCCAGAGTAATTTAATTTTATGTTCAAATCCTCCCTTTTCGGCTCGTTTATGATCCCGTTCTAACAAAATATGTTCATCTTCAATTCCATGGGCTTCCATTAATGCTGCTATCACTTCCAATAAATCCGCTAATTCTTGTACTAATTCATTAGGTGAAGATTGAGCTACTTCTTGGGCTTCTTCTAGCAGTTTATCCTTTAAGGCTTGACGATATTCGATTTCTGATAACGTTGTAATATCATACTGAGATCCTGATTTTTGAATCAGTTCTGGGATGCGATCGCGCACTAATTTGTTATATTCTTGATGCAAGGTCTAGTTCTCCTATGAAATAATTGCACCCGATTTTTATTTTGTACTGTTTTTTCCAGTTTAACAAGAGTTGTAATTTTTCGGTAAACAATGATCAAATCTTTATGTCGGTATTTATTCCCCATTTTTTATAGTATTGCCGTGATTCTGCTCGGATGTATCAACCCCGACCCCAGTATCGCCTTAACTCCACCTAGGGTTGATTCTGTCTATGAATACCGCACCCTTCACAGTCCCGACGGCATAGGAAAATTTTATCTTGGGAGAGAAATTGCTCAGGTGATGGGTCATGAGGGAGCCGGATGGTTGGAACGTCCCCGTCGAGAAACCTCCGAACAACCCCAACAAGCGATCGCAGCCTTAAATTTAAAACCCAGCGATATTGTCGCTGATATTGGGGCGGGAACGGGATATTTTACCTTTAGAATTAGTCCTTTAGTTCCCCAGGGAAAAGTCTTAGCCGTGGATGTACAACCGGAAATGTTGGCACTAATAAATTTTGTTAAAACCCAAGAAAATATTGAAAATATTGAACCAATTTTGGGAACCGTAGATCACCCGAATTTACCCGAATCAATCCTTGATTTAGCCCTAATGGTTGATGCTTATCATGAATTTCAATATCCTCAAGAAATGATGCAAGGAATTGTCAAAGCCTTAAAACCAGGGGGACGGGTGGTATTATTAGAATATCGTCAAGAAAATCCTTTAATCTTAATTAAAGGACTGCATAAAATGTCAGAAAAACAAGTCAAAAAAGAAATGGCTGCCGTGGGTTTAAACTGGAAAGAAACTCAAGATTTTTTACCCCAACAACATTTTTTAGTCTTTGAAAAACCTTGACTATTAACCTGCTTTAGAGAAAAATTCCTGCCGAGAGGGAACTTAATAATGGTAAGATGACGATATCTGTGCGTTTTCACGATCTATGTTAAATTAAAAATTGATATAAGTTATGACTGTTAGAGTTCGTCTTGCCCCAAGTCCTACCGGAAGTTTACATATAGGAACTGCCAGAACTGCTGTATTTAACTGGTTATTTGCCCGCAATCAAGGGGGGACTTTTCTCCTGCGGGTTGAAGATACCGACTTAGAACGCTCTCGCCCTGAATATACGGAAAATATCCTCACGGGGTTAACTTGGTTAGGTCTAACCTGGGATGAAGGGCCATTTTATCAATCTGAGCGTTTAGACCTGTATCGTCAAGCCATTCAAACGCTGATGGAGAAGGGTTTAGTCTATCGTTGCTATTGTACCCCAGAAGAACTAGATGCCATGCGAGAAGGGCAGAAGGCTAGAAATGAAGCCCCTCGCTATGATAACCGCCATCGTCACCTTACCCCCGAACAGCAAGCCGCCTTTGAAGCCGAAGGTCGTCAAGCGGTGATTCGCTTCAGAATAGACGATAATCGAGAAATTAGTTGGACTGATTTAGTCCGGGGAAAAGTCACTTGGAAGGGCGGTGATTTGGGCGGCGATATGGTGATTGCGCGGGCTTCTAGTGGGGGTGAAATTGGGCAACCTCTGTATAATTTTGTGGTGGTTGTTGATGATATTGATATGAAAATTACCCAGGTGATTCGAGGGGAAGATCATATTTCTAATACGCCTAAACAAATTCTTTTATATGAAGCATTAAATGCCAATATTCCCCAATTCGGTCATACTCCTTTAATTCTGAATGCTGAGGGTCGTAAATTATCCAAACGGGATGGTGTGACCTCGATTTCTGATTTTAGAAATATGGGATATATTCCAGAAGCCTTAACCAATTATATGACGTTATTGGGTTGGACTCCACCTGATGCTACTGAAGAATTATTTACCTTAGAAACCGCAGCAAAACACTTTAGTTTTGACCGGGTTAATAAAGCTGGGGCAAAGTTTGACTGGGATAAATTAAATTGGATTAATAGCCAATATCTTCATAAAATGCCGATACCGGAATTAACTCAGTTATTAATTCCCTATTGGCAAGAAGCTGGTTATCAATTTGACTCTAATACTGATCAATCTTGGTTAGAACAGCTTACGGCTTTAATTGGCCCTAGTTTAACAACTCTTAAAGATGCGGTGGAAATGAGCCGATTATTTTTCACCGAAAGCGTTGAGTTAGACGAAGAAGCAACCACTCAATTGCAACAGGAAAATGCGATCGCAATTGTGCAGGCAATTCAGGATAAAATAACCCAACAACGAGATCAACCCTTAACATCGGATGCTGCTAAAGCAATAATTAATAGTGCGATGAAAGAAACCAACGTCAAAAAAGGGTTAGTAATGCGATCGCTCAGAGCAGCTTTGATGGGAACCATGCACGGCCCTGATTTAATTGAATCTTGGTTATTGTTCCATCAAAAAGGGATTGATTTAATTCGTTTTCAAACTGTTTTACCGGGTTAATATTTAACGAGGCAGATATTATGTCAAATTCTCCCAGATCTCGCAAATCATCCGATGCAAAAGGCAATTCTTCCCAATCTAAAAAACCTAAGTCTACAGTTGATCCAATTCCCACATCAGAATCTGAGGAAGAAACGGGAGTTGATACTTCCCCATCCCTATCTTCAGAACCGCCTTTGGTTGTAGAAGAACCAGTAGCTGAGGAATTGCCCATAGAAGAACCTATTATCGTGGAAGAACCTGTTGTGGAAACGCCGGAACCCGAACCTGTGGCAATTGTGGAAACTCCCGTAGTTGCAGAAACGCCGGAACCCGAACCTGTGGCAATTGTGAAAACTCCCGTAGTTGCAGAAACGCCGGAACCCGAACCTGTGGCAATTGTGGAAATTCCCGTAGTTGCAGAAACGCCGGAACCCGAACCTGTGGCAATTGTGGAAACTCCCGTAGTTGCAGAAACGCCGGAACCCGAACCTGTGGCAATTGTGGAAACTCCCGTAGTTGCAGAAACGCCGGAACCCGAACCTGTGGCAATTGTGGAAACTCCCGTAGTTGCAGAAACGCCGGAACCCGAACCTGTGGCAATTGTGGAAATTCCCGTAGTTGCAGAAACGCCGGAACCCGAACCTGTGGTAATTGTGGAAACTCCCGTAGTTGAGGAAGAACCCACGCCGGAACCGATTGTGGAACAAACTATAGCAGAAGAACCTCCTCTTGTAGAGGAAAAACCTGCCGTTGTCGTCGAAGAACCCACACCGGAACCTTTAGTTGAAGATCAACCGAAATGGGTTAATACTTTAGCAACGGAAATTTTATTCAATGCTGAACCGACCAGTGCTAGTAAAGTTGAAGTGGTGATTGATTCTCCCACGATTTTCTCCTATGATTCTGTTAACCAATCTGTACAACCTATGAAAGAAGAAATTATCGCATTTTTATCCGAACTTCCCGAAAATTTAGGAAGTTTCTTTAAAGATTACAAACGTCCTTTAACCACGGTCGGTTTAATTGTTGCCTTCTTGATCACCTTCAAGATTTTAGTGGGATTAGTAGAAATTATTAATGAAATTCCTCTAATTAAACCCACTTTTGAAACCGTTGGTTTAGGATATTCAGCTTGGTTTATTTATCGTTATCTCCTCAAAGCAGATAATCGTAAAGAAATCAGTGCAGATTTTAATACCCTCAAAGAAGAAATCCTGGGTAAAAAATCATAATAAAATAGTTCTAACAATGACTAATGCCACTCTCAAAAACTTAGCATTGGGCGTTGTGATGGTGACGGTTGGGTTATTACTGTCTCGTTCAGTTGAAGCTCAACCGTTTAACGGCGCATCGACCCCCATGTTTGAAAATATTACCCTCAGTCCTCAATTCAGCCCTAACCCCCTGCTGATTCGCGGATTAAGTGGAGGGCCAACTTTAGCCAAGGATATCACCGGACGAGAACAAACCGAAACCGGAACTTGTCAAGGTTATGTGGATCAAAAACCCGATCATACGATAATTTTAACCACTTTTTTTGATTATTTACAACTTCAAGTCCAAAGTAGCGAAGATACAGTTTTAGTGATTCGAGGGCCGGGGGGAAGTTGGTGTAATGATGATGGTAAGGACATGAATCCTAATATTGAGGGTCAATGGTTATCGGGAAAATATGAAATTTGGGTGGGGTCTTATAAAACTAATGCTTATCACCCCTATGTGATTTCAATTACGGATAAAAAATAGTTAGAAAAGGAAAGGGGAACACCGGAGAAAGAAGTATTTAAATTACTAGGGGCGATCGCGCAGCAATATGGGGCGAGAACAGTTTTAGAGAGTGCCACTCAACAGGGTTTTGCGATCGAGCAGCAGGAAATTTTAGAAGATGGCACAGTGAGGATTGTGATTGGACGTTGGGGATAATAATTTAAGACTTTATGCATGGCTGATAACAGCTAACAGCCTCATAATCACGTTGCCATATCGAAGACTGATCTAATTCGCTTTTGATATAGCGCGAAGTTTTGACGATCCAACCTGATAGATATTCAGAATCCGGTGGATGTAACTGCTCAACTATTTGCGATTCCACTCTTACTTGCCAAGGTTTTGGTGCATTACCCCAAAGACTAGACTCAACTTTGCCTTCTTTTTCTAATACTTCAAAGCGCAGTTGCAAAGGGATTTGACTGTGATTGCGAATGATTAAATCTTTATATCCATTCGCTACCGCCGCATCTTGCCCTAATTCATAAAATCTTGATTCTCCATAGGCATCGATACTATGGCAATGTCGTTCTAAAATCTCGCATCCTGCATAAAGTAAAGTATTGAAAACATTAGTAGCAATTAGGCACAATCCTCCACCCACATCGGTTAGCACTTGACCACGGACAAATACTGGAGCCTCTCGAAATCCATTCGCTTTAGTCGGTTCACCAATGCGAGCGCTAAAGCTGAAAATCTTTTGTGGATTGATGTCAAGGCAGTTCAGTTTTTGAGAAGCAAGTTTCAAGTTCCAAATCCGATTAGCCCGAATTTGAAAGGTACCACGATCAGGTATTGGCGTACTGAACTCAGTCCATTTGTACAAGTAGCGATCGCGATGATCGTGATTTTGCTGATTAGCATAATGGAATGGATATCCTTTGACTAAAACCTTGGCATATTTAAGACTATTACGGATGGGTTTCTTGAAATCTTGCCAGATTTGGTTCATAATTTGGGCGTTCTGAGCTTTTATTTCGTTAGTTAATTTTTACATAAAAATCTATTTTTAGCGCCTAAATATAGCTGTAGTCATTGTTAGCGTAAGGCAGCGCTCCGCACCGCCTTACGCTTTTTGGTTTTTTAGGCGTAGCCCCGCAAATTTAACTTGCAATCTTTATCTTTGACACTGCATAGCGCTATATATTAGAAAGCCATCATCAAATCGCTAAGTAGCTAGAAACCCGTGGGCGCAACTAATCAGACCAAATATCCATCGAACTTAGAAAATCAGAAACCCAAAATTGTACTCACGGGCGGCGGTACTGCTGGTCATGTTAGCCCCAATCTCGCCCTGATTCCCAGCCTTGAAGCTGAAGGGTGGAATGTGGAATATATTGGCTCTAGTCAAGGTATTGAGAAACAACTGGTCGAGCAAGTTGGTATTCCCTATCATGGTATTTCATCAGGAAAATTGCGGCGTTATTTTTCTTGAATCTCATTCGGTAACTGTCGATAGTAATACCAGAAATCGGGGGTTGCACGATATTTCACAGGTCGGTACAACGTCCTTCCCGTAGATGTTGCAGTGCTTTTTGAGCCAGCCCATCGAGCCGACCTGCTGTAACATCTTCTTCAAATTGCCGATCCCATATTTCTGCATCAAATTCTGCAAACCACACCCGGAAAGCGGCTAGTTCCTCTTTCGTTAATTGACTGACAGCACTTTCAATCTCCTGCAAATTACTCATACACTTACAGTAAATTCAGCAATTAGGAATATGGCTAATTATACCACTATTCATCCAATAGGGAATAGATTAAATCTCTAACGTTGTACCAATGCAGATGTTCAGAAACCCGGTTTCTCTTTCCAAAGTTAATGGGTGTTATAATCCAAATATTCTAATTAATGAGTACCACCCGAAGCAACAATGTCAAGAGAAAATATAGCAACAGTTGTTAAAATCATAGAATCTCTTACAGATGCTCAACAGCAACAGCTTATTGAGCATTTACGAAAATATATTAGAGATATAAAAAATAAAAACGCCGATTTTGAAGATGAATTGCAGTGGGATCAATCTTTTCAAAAAAACCAAAGCAAGTTAGTCGCAGCAGCAAAACTGGCAAAACAACAAATTGCTCAAGGACAAGCACAACCAATGGACTATGAGCAATTATGAGGTCTGCTACCTTACCGTCTTTTTGGTCAGAATATCATCGCCTTCCACTGAACATTCGTAAAGAAGCGAGGAAAGCGTATCGTTTATGGTCAAATAATCCTTTTTATCCCTCTTTACACTTTAAGTGTATTAATCGTGATGAGGATATTTGGTCAGTCAGAATTACGCGAAGTTATCGCGCGATTGGAATTTTACAAGAGGATACAGTTACATGGTTTTGGATTGGTAGTCATGATCAATATGAGGAGTTTTTTGGGTAAATTCAAGATTAGGAAATAGAGTAAATATTGGACAATTTTTTTTTAGAAACCTAGTTTATTGTTCTATTTACAGATATAAAATACCCCTTACCGATCAGGTAAGAGGTAAGAAAAAAAGATCAATTTATCACTCTTGAACAGTTAACAATTCCAGGGGTAAACGTTTAAAAACTAATCGTTCGTTTTCGATATCCACAAAAATTGTATCCCCATTCACAAATTCACTGCGAAGAATTGCCTTAGCAATAGGTGTTTCTAATTCCCGTTGAATTGCCCGTTTTAACGGCCGAGCACCATACACCGGATCATAACCGACTTCTGCTAAGAAATCTAAGGCAGAATCCGATAATTTTAACGTCATTTTCCGTTCGACTAAACGTTTCGATAAACGTTCAACTTGCAGACAAACAATTTGTCGCAATTCCGATTTTTGTAAGGCATGGAAAATGATCATTTCATCAATTCGGTTCAGAAATTCCGGCCGGAAACTTGCCCGCATTGCTTCTAATACCCGACTCCGCATTTCTTCATATTGGGAATCAGAACCCGACACATCTAAAATATACTGTGATCCCACATTACTGGTCATAATAATAATGCTATTTTTGAAATCAACAGTATGACCCTGTGCGTCCGTAACCCTGCCATCATCAAGGATTTGCAACATTATATTAAACACATCGGGATGGGCTTTTTCGATTTCATCAAACAGAATTACAGTGTAAGGACGGCGACGAATTGCTTCGGTTAATTGCCCCCCTTCGTCATATCCCACATACCCCGGAGGCGCCCCAATTAAACGGGAAACCGCGTGTTTTTCCATGTATTCCGACATATCAATTCGCACCATCGCTTCTTCCGTATCAAATAAATAGGAAGCTAAGGCTTTTGCTAACTCCGTTTTCCCGACTCCTGTGGGGCCGAGAAAGATGAAACTGGCGACGGGACGGTTGGGATCAGATAACCCCGCTCTTGACCGTTGAATGGCATCAGCAACGGCCGTTACTGCTTCATCTTGACCGATAACTCGGTGATGTAATTCATCTTCTAAAGTTAGAAGTTTTTGCATTTCTGACTCGACTAATTTACTAATCGGAATCCCTGTCCATTTTGAGATGATTTCCGCAATATCGGCTTCGGTGACTTCCTCCCGCAATAGGGTTTTGCCACTGATTTGAGTATTCTCTAATTGGGCTTCTATGGCTTTAAGTTTTTTCTTGAGTTCTTCCATTTTCCCATATTTTAATTCCGCCGCTCGGTTTAAATCATAGTTACGTTCGGCTTGCTGAATTTCAATATTAACCCGATCAATTTCTTCTTTGATGGATTGAATATCAGTAATCACTTTTTTCTCAGATTGCCATTGGGAACTCAGGCTTTGTTGTTCTTGTTTTAATGTTCCTAATTCCGTTTCTATCCGTTCTAAACGTTCTAAAGATGCAGCATCGCTTTCTTTTTTGAGCGATAAACGTTCCATTTCTAATTGCAAAATTCGCCGATCAATTTCATCTAATTGTTCTGGTTTAGATGTAATTTCCATCTTTAATTTAGCCGCAGATTCATCGACTAAATCAATGGCTTTATCGGGTAAAAAGCGATCGCTAATATATCGAGTTGATAAGACCGCCGCCGCGACTAAGGCACTATCGGAAATTTTTACCCCATGATGCACTTCATAACGTTCTTTTAATCCGCGTAAAATTGAGATAGTATCTTCAACGGTGGGTTGATCAACATAAACCTGCTGAAAACGTCGTTCTAAGGCGGGATCTTTTTCAAGATACTTGCGATATTCGTCTAGGGTTGTTGCCCCAATACAGCGCAATTCTCCCCGGGCTAACATAGGTTTTAATAGGTTCCCGGCATCCATCGCTCCTTGGGTTGCACCCGCCCCCACAACGGTATGAATTTCATCAATAAATAGAATAATTGCTCCATTAGAATCGGTAACTTCTTTTAATACTGCTTTTAGGCGTTCTTCAAATTCCCCTCGGAATTTTGCCCCGGCAATTAACGCCCCCATATCTAAGGCAATTAACCGTCTTTCTTGCAAAGATTGAGGCACATCTCCAGCAATAATTCGTTGGGCGAGTCCTTCAGCGATCGCAGTTTTACCCACACCTGGCTCCCCAATTAATACCGGATTATTTTTAGTTCTGCGGCTTAAAATTTGTATAGTCCGACGAATTTCATCATCTCGTCCAATTACCGGATCAAGTTTTCCTTGGCGGGCGGCTTCGGTTAAATCTCGACCATATTTTTCTAGGGATTCATATTTGTTTTCGGGTGTTTGATCAGTCACTTTATTGTTTCCTCTGATTTGAGTAATAATTGATTTGAGTTTGGTTTCATCTAAGTGAAATTCTTGAAATAAAGCCTTGCCAAAGCGATCATCTTTAGGATAAGCTAAAAATAGATGTTCAACCGAAATAAACTCATCTTTGTATTCTTGACGATAGGCTTCGGCTTTATCCAGCAGAGTGTCTAAACTTCGACCTAAATAAACATTAGCAATTGTCCCAGTTATTTTAGGTTGACGATTAATAAAGCTATCAGTTTTTTCTCGAAACTGACCAACGGATATTCCCGCTTTACTCAGGATATTTTTAGTTAATCCTTCCTGTTCCAGCAACGCTTTCATCAAGTGTTCAGTTTCAATTTGTTGCTGTTGGGATTGTTTGACCAGATCGGGAGTCCGGGCTAAGGCTTCCCAGGTTTTTTCTGTAAACTTATTCGGATCGGTAGGTTGCATATTTATCCTCTACTTTAATGGTAATTAATTGATCGAAAATTAACAATATTAGGAAGGTTCTAAGTTAAAGATTTCCTATAACACTTTTTTACTATACCCAACTCTATTAAAGTAGTTTATCTTATTTTCACGACTTTTTTAGTACGGTTCACCGAAAATTAGGTGTTAGGTGTTCGGAAGTCTCACCAAGAGAAAAAAATATAACAGTTAATCTTAAAATCTGAAGGTTTAATGGAAATTAATATCGGGAAATTGGGACATATTCTCAGCTTATTAAGCTAATTTAGACTTTTTTGGGCTGAAAAGCTATGACAATCCCATTATTCCCGATTTTCGGCTATAGATTAAGAATAGTTCCTAATTTTTAATTATAGTAGAACGCTCGGTTCGACGGGCTAGAAAATATTCAACTTCGGCGATCGTTGTGACCCAGGTTTTTAAGTTCCGATTCCAGGTAAACTCAATACGACGTCTAAGTCTTAATTGAGAGACCCGTTGATGAGAAACTCCTAACATTCGAGCTACATCAGATTGTCTTAACATGGAAATTTTTAACCAAAAATGGGGATATTGATGAACAGTAGGAAGTTATTTTATTAATACTACTGTTCATCAGATTTGGCTTGATTCTATCAGGGTTCTCTTGAAAAAAAAACAGTATTTATTCGGAAAAATAATTCGGTAAGATCGCACTTTTTCGCAAATTTGCGTAATTTCACTGATCTGATGGAGCAACAAAAAGTAATCCTTCTTTTATAGTAACCGCCAAGGTAGTTAAGACACCAGACGGATCTTGTAACCCAGACGGTAAAGTGTTTTCCCCCCTGTTCCCTCCCCCCCTAGCCCCCGTGCACGGGCGGGGGCTGTTCCCTGCTATATCACTATAGGGAAAGTATCCATAAAATTGCCTAAAAATTAATTAATATTATTTTTACTTTTAAATTCCAAATAGTGATTTCATGCGCTCCCTGATCCAGACCAGAGGATTGATCTCTAAATCTTCTTCTTCCCCTAATACTCCCATTTCTCTTAATAGTTGCTGACGTTCAACTAATTCCTGTTTGCGTTCAACTAATTTTTCTGCAATTTGATCCGCGACTTGGGGATATTTAGATAAAAAATAATGAAATACATTTCTATCTACCACAAATAAAATTGTTGTTTCTATGGTTCTAGCCGCCGCCGTGCGGGGGATTCCCATAATTAAAGCTAGTTCCCCAAAGAAGTCTCCCGCTTGTAAATTTCTAATCTGTTTATCGAGTTTTTCTGATAGAATTTCTACGGAACCTGAAAGAATAATATGAAACGCATCCCCTGGATCTCCTTCATGGAAAATAAAGGCTCCAGAAACAACGGTTTCTCGATAACCTTGTTCAATTAATCCTAATATTTCCAGTTCGGTTAACTGTTCAAAATAAACAACTTTTCTCAATAAATCTCGTAGGGATATATGATTGATAGATTCTAGTTCTAACCCTTGAGAATTTTCAATGGCTTGAATCGGAAAAGATTGGGTTTCAACCTCAGAATTAACAGCAGTTGGATGGGAATTGAAAATCATTCTTAGAGCTTCGGGGTTTTTAATCCAGAAATCTCTTTGGGGGAGGGGAATAGTAATATTGTTTTTTTTAAAAGCATTTTCAATCATATAGTTTAAAGCACTTTGAATCGGAAGTCTGGCTTTGGGTTGATCAATCCAAACTAAGAGTTCAAAGTTAATACAATCATCTCCAAAATTTCTTAACCAAACTTGAGGAGCGGGATAGGATAAAACCCTAGATTCTTGACGAGCAACGGTTAATAAAACTTCTGTAACTAACACCGGATCACTTCCATAAGCTACGGGAACTTTAATATGAATTCTACTATTAATATTTCCATAACTCCAGTTAATAATATTAGCATTAACTAAACTTTGATTGGGGACAATAATTGAGATTCCATCATTGGTTAAAATTGTTGTAGCGCGAATTGATATTTTTTTAATATTACCTTCTAAATCATCAATTTCAATATAATCTCCTACTTTTACCGGACGTTCAATTAGTAGGATTAATCCACTGACAAAATTCTGGAATAATCCTTGAAATCCTAACCCAATTCCAATCCCTAAACCCCCGGCTAAAAACGCTAAAGATCGAATATCTAAACCGCAGGCTTGAGGAACAATAATAAACCCTAATGAGATGATAAAATAATAAAAAATTGTAGCGATCGCTTCTCGACTTCCTTCATCAAATCCCCATTTGATCAATAATTTATCCCGTAGCCAGTTTGTCACTAATCTAGCGAAGAAAATGACGACTAATAGTGATATAATTACCGTAATAATTAAACTAACCGAAATCGTGATTTCACCGACTCTAATGGGTTGGGTGAAAATTGTATATAGAAATTGTATAATTTTCTGAATAATTGTCATAATTATGGTTATCTATTACAAAAAAACAAAATGACTACATTTCAATTAATTATTTTAGCAGGTGGAGGATTAATTGCTGGAATTTTAGCAGGATTTTTAGGAATAGGGGGCGGGACGGTTTTAGTTCCATTATTATTAGCATTAGGATATACGCCTATTCAAGCGGTGGCTACAAGTAGTTTATCCATTGTGATTACGGCTATTTCTGGAAGTTTTCAAAATTGGCGCATGGGATATCTGAGTTTAAATAAAGTAATTGGAATTGGATTTCCTTCGGTATTAACGGCACAAATAGGGGTGTTTTTGGCGGGAATATTTACCCCTAAATTATTATTATTTTTATTTGGCTGCTTATTATTATTAAATGTTTATTTAGTAGAAGTTCGTAAACAAATAACAGCAAACAAAAAACAACTAGAGGAACAACAAATCTCTGAATCTACTATTAATTCTGAGGATAATATTCCATTTAATCCCGTTTTTGCTCGGATTTTAACCGGAAGTTCCGCCGGAATTTTAGCCGGATTATTTGGAGTTGGTGGAGGAATTATTATGGTTCCTTTGCAAATATTACTATTAGGAGAAACCATTAAAGTTGCTATTCAAACCAGTTTAGGCGTGATTATGATTACCGCTATTTCTGCTTGCATTGGACACGCAATGCAAGGAAATGTATTATGGATTCCAGGAATTGTTTTAGGTTTAGGAGGATTATTAGGAGCGCAAATTAGCACTAGATTTTTACCAAAATTATCTGATCAAACCGTGACTTTAATGTTTAGAATATTTTTAATTATTATCTCAGTTTATATCTTTAAACAAGCCTGGTTATCTTCGTAGTTACCTCTTTAGGGGTGTTTCAGGACTCTGGAAAAATACCACAAAAACTCAGTTTTATAGAGAGTAGATGGTCATAATTATTTGCTAGATTAAAATTTAGTTTTCGCTGTTTTAGCCCTTGCTTAAGAGCGCCCAAGCGCAACAACGAGAAGAACAAATTTTATGACCATCTAGTGACTCGGTTGATTTTTATGGTGTTACTTGATCCGAATAGCTAAAGCATTCCGGGCTTGTTCTCGATCATCAAAATGGATTTTTTCAGTTCCCAAAATTTGATAATCTTCGTGACCTTTTCCCGCAATTAATACCCCATCTCCAGGTTTAGCCTCCAGAATAGCAGTATGAATTGCTTTAGCTCGATCTACAATTACAATCGGTTTGATCCTGTCAGGAATTCCAGCCAAAACATCTTTTAAAATCTGTTCCGGGTCTTCCGTCCGGGGATTATCTGAAGTCACAACCGCAATATCAGCTAATTCTGCCCCAATTTTCCCCATTTTCGGCCGTTTGGTGCGATCGCGATCGCCCCCACAACCAAATACACAAATCATCCGACCCGGAATAAACGGACGGGACGCCTTCAGTAAATTCTCCAAACTATCGGGGGTGTGAGCATAATCCACAATTACGCTAATATCCTGATCAGGGCTAATTTGTACCCTTTCCATCCGCCCCGGAACCCCCTCAAACTGAGCAGTTTTTTCGACAATGGTAGTTAAATCTAATCCTAAACTTAACCCCGCCCCGACAGCAGCTAACAGGTTAGATAAATTATATTGGCCGACCAAAGGTAAATAAAATTCCGCCTCTGTTTGGGGAGTATGGAGAACACCCTTAACCCCTGTCGGTTGATAGGAAAGTTGATCCGCCCACAGGTCAGCCGTTGAGTCACTGGTGCTATAACTCCAAGCCCTATCCCCCAATTGGGCTATTAACCTTTGGCCATAAGGGTCATCGGCGTTAATAATCGCTCGACCTTTGAGATATTCGGGACTAAATAATAACGCTTTGGCGGCAAAATAATCCTCCATCGTCGGGTGATAGTCCAAATGATCTTGGGTCAAATTGGTGAACACGGCCACTTGAAACGGACAACCGAGAACCCGTCCCTGGTCTAACGCATGGGAACTCACCTCCATCGCCCCAAACTCACATCCGGCGGCTACGGCCTGGGCCAGTTGTCCCTGTAATTCTACGGAAAAGGGGGTGGTATGGGTTGCCGTTTCTTGGAATCCTGGCCAACGGGCGTACAGGGTTCCCAGTAAGGCTGTGGGATGGTTACTATTGCTGAGGATAAATTCAATCAAATGGGTGGTTGTGGTTTTCCCATTGGTTCCTGTCACCCCTACCAGGCGCAATTTTTCCGCCGGATGGTCATAAAAAGCCGTGGCAATTTGGGCGCAGACTTGGGTGAGATTATCGCTGGGAATAATACAGGGATGTTCGGCGGTAATGCGGTCTTGGGTTTTTTCGATGGCGGCTGGGGAAATAATCGCGGCTACCGCACCGGAGGCGATCGCACTGGGCCAAAATTCCCCGCCATCGACCCGAGTTCCGGGCATTCCTAAGAATAAATCCCCCGGTTGACAAGCGATGGAGTTCGTCGTTAACCCCTTAACTTCTTGTTCTAAAGCCGGGTGAGACTCGGAAGATATTGATATTCCAACTTTTGCTAATAACTCTTTAAGCTTCATCTGCTGCATCATAGGTTATTTAGTAGATAGTATGATAGATTAATGCAGATTAACACAGATTAAAATCCGTGAAATCCGCATCACGGATTAAACGGATTACGCAGATTAACACAGATTAAAATCCGTGAAATCCGTGAAATCCTCTTAAATCCGCGATCCTCATTTCCTTTATTTTAATTAAAGTTATGGTTTCTCAACCTGCAACTCTTAACCCAACGGAAATTATCTATCCCGAAACCGATGGCAAACCCATGGCAAATAATACCGAACAATTTAATTGGATTGTAGCAATTGAACAGAATTTAGAATGGTTATTTGCTAATGATCCTAATGTATTTGTAGCCGGGGATTTGTTCTGGTATCCGGTGGAGGGAAAACCCCATATTGTGAATGCACCGGATGTTTTAGTGGTATTAGGAAGACCGAAAGGAAAACGGGGTTCCTATATGCAATGGAAGGAAGAAGGAATTGCCCCACAAGTAGTTTTTGAAATTCTTTCTCCGGGTAATACGAAGTCGGAAATGGAACGGAAATTAGTGTTTTATGAACGCTACGGAGTTGAGGAATATTATATTTATAATCCCGACAATTATCAATTCCAAGGTTGGCAACGTGGGGATGGGGGATTAGATGTAATTGAAATCTCTGAAAATTACGTTAGTCCTCGGTTGGGGATTCGTTTTGAAGTTTCAGAACACCCACTACAAATCTATCACCCTGATGGGGCAAAATTCTTGTCTTATGTGGAAATTAACCAACAGTTAGAGCAGGAAATTCAATGGGCAGAAACCGAACGTCAACGGGCAGAAACTGAACACCAACGAGCAGAGGAAACGGAAATATTATTAAGACAAGAAACCGAACGTAGTCAACGGTTAGCAGAACGTTTACGACAGATGGGAATTAACCCAGATGAATTAGATTAAGGGTTAAAACTAGCTAAGATTAATGTTAGATCATCATCGGTTCTTTGTGTTAACCGAGGCGATCGCAAAAACCCCATTAACTGTTCTTGAGCATCGGTTTCATCGGTGATAGTTTCTACAAATTTAAACAGAGGAGAAAAGAACGGGTGATGGGGTTTTCCTTCTGGCATTTTTAACGCCAACATTTGTAAACCATCGGAAAAAGCAGCTAAATATTTTGGTTGTCCTAACCAGAGGTTAAATTGGGCATTTTCAACAGCATTAGGAGCAATTAAAAATACAGTTTCATTCAGATATTCTCCCCTGGTTGGTATGGTTAATTCCAGAATATTTCCGGTTTTATCTTCCACAACCATCGCCCCATCTCCCACTTGAGCAACGGCGACTAATTCCGGTGTAGCTATACCGATAATTAAAGTAGTTGCTAATTCCCTAACTTCTATTTCTTGGGTAACAGATTCGTTTTGAATAGCAGTTAAAGCTTCGTTTAAAGCCAATTTTAAATAATCTTCCCAAACGACATTAATATCAACAGAATTAATCTGTTTTTCCAGAGTCTCTAACGCTATTTTAACCGCAATATTCGCTCCCAAATCCGCTAATTTTGCCGAACCCGCCCCATCAGCTACGGCAAAAATTAATTGATTATTAGATAACCGTTTATAACCTTGGGCATCCTGACAGGGAATATTGTGTTTTTCATGACTTTTTCCGGTAACAGATGCTGCAACAACTTGCCAATGACCCATTAAATTCATTGTAATTTTATATAGTTTAACTACGGATAAAAAACTCCTATTTCTTATGAATAATTGCTTAAACACTTCCCCATCCTGGCGGGGGTAAAGCCACCTGTTCATCAACTTTAGAATGGGAAACGGTTTGCATACTTGTAGATAACCAAATAAACATTTCTCTAAAGTCTAAACCCCGCAATTTTAACGGAGTTCTCTGGACAATTTGAGCTAATTTATCCAGATTTGCCCCTTCAACTCCAACGGCAAAAAATGCCACCTGTTTTTTAAATTCTTCCTCTTGAATGCGTCGAGTTGCTTCTTCTGTAACGCGATCATTTTCTCCTTGAGGTTCACCATCGGTAATCATAAATACCCAAGGACGATAATAGGTAATACCATTATTACGATATTCTAACTTTCTCGCCGCCACTAAATCTAAAGATTGGTTAATAGCAGTTCCCATAAAAGTTTGACCTTGGGCGGTTAATAAAGGTGGTTCAAACTGATCAGCAGTAACGAAATCCTGTACAATTTTAACTTGATTATCAAAGGAAATAATTGCCACTTCCACCCTTTTTTTAGCGAGTTCATCCCGAATTAAATCGTTTCTAAACGCCATTAGTCCATCGTTTAAGGCGTCAATGGGAACTCCTTGCATTGATGCGGAAGTATCCAATAACAACACGCAGGGACACCGAGGTTCAGGATTTTCTGCAAATTCAACCGCTTCGTCTAATCTCATAATTATGATCTGTTCTGCTTACAATCAATAGAATATGCACCATTATATCCTAATAATTGTCTTAAACTTCGTTGTTGGGCTTTAGCCCCTAGATTTTTGGGGCTAAAGCCCAACAACATGGATTTATTTATATTAATTATTTCCAATCTTCCCAAGACTGATTAAAAATTGACGTTTCTGGGAATAAAATCGGATTATTATTGCTTTCTAATAACCGTTGTAACTCCTCTAATATTGGTTCCCGATAGGGTAAATCATCGACTAATTGATAGGGAAAAATCTCGGTTTTTAAGCTAAATGCTGCGGTAGTTCCCGCCGCCGCCCCCACAGACCATTCAAAGGAATGAACCCGATAAGCCGCCGCCGCAATATGACTGGTGGCGATACTTTTTCCAGCTACTAATAGATTATCAATTTTTTGCGGAATCATCGCCCTTAAAGGAATTTGAAAGGGGTAAGCTTGTCCTTGTCCGCGACGTTCTCCTTCGCGTTCTGTATTCCCTGGAGTTTCCGGGGGACTTAGGGTTAAACAGGGGTGAAAATCAATCGCATAATGACCAATTCCGACGGTATCAGGATAAATTGTAGACCGAGAACGGGCTTTAATTTCTGCAATGGTTTTTTGTCCTGAAAAAGCGGGTAAACTGTTTAACCCTCCTAACTCTAACCATAGCAGTCTATAGGTTTCTGGAGTTAAATTTTCAGGATACCAATTTTGACGAAAGTTATTTCGAGAAATATCAATTTCTGATACCCTAAATCCGTCTTTTTGACCATAAGAAGGACGACCAATTATTCGTCTCCCTTCTCGGATATAGGGATATTTTGATAACCCATGAACGGTTCCCATCGGAGAATTTAAACCCGATAAATAGCGATAATTCGGATATTTTTGTTTAACCCCTTCACCGAGTTGGGAGTCTGTAGTTCCTGCTACTAACCAATAGAAAAAACCTTGAGCATTTTCTTCCCCTTTTCGCAAGGTTTCTGTTCTTAAACCTCCCTTCCATCCTCCGGGTTCAAGTTGACCAGTTTCGGCTAATTGGGCGGGGCTTAAAATTAAATTATCCGCCGAGGTTCCGGGTCGATAATCATTTCCCCATGTCCAATTTTGCATAGCAATATCCCCAGGATAAATCGGCCATTCCCTGGGATTTGCTGAACGTTTTTCTTTGGGATTCATACTATGAATTCGCCGATAGGTATAAACTAAATTAAAATCGGCTAATCGGGGTAATTCATAACTATAATAGGGAGCATATTGTTCATAGAATGGGGGTTTTTCATGAATTTGGGGATTTTTAGTCGCCTCCATTGCAAAAGTATAGGTAAATCCTTGAGTACAATAGGGATCTTTTGTAATACTAGATGCCGTTGGTTCTTGAGAAGAACGGGGATCAATTCCGAGTTGATGGGGAATATTAGTTAAGCCAATAATTTCTCCGGTTTCTGTTGCTTCAATAATATACCAATCGGCTCCTTGATTAGCTTTTTGTCTAGGAATAAATCTAATAATTGTTTTATCCAATTTTGGTGAATTTTCATACTCATAAGCATCATCAATAATAGTAGATAAAGGTTTTGTATTTAATTGAGGTTGTCCCGGGGCAGAAATATGTTGAATTGCGATCGCTTCGGTAATTTGATTATTAACAATTGTCATATCTTTAATCACAGTATTGGGAAACCACTGTAACTTTCCTTTACCTTTTTTTTCGGCTTTTTTAAACATTTTTAATAATATTTCATGCCCAGCTTCTGGCATAAAACAGGCTTCACTAACCCAACAAGCACCCGGGTTAAGCATCCCATATTTTTTTTCAATTTCTGCTCGTAATTCTAAATACCCTCTCGGATAAAATAAAAGGGATCTTTGGGTCGGTCTTTCATCAAGGGCGGAGGTTCCCTGGGCAGAAATTTGTCCCCCAACCCAGTCGGTAATTTCGGTTAAACAAACGGTTTTTCCTGCTAGTAACCCTTCATAAGCAGCCGCACTTCCCGCAAGTCCGCCCCCAACCACTAATAGATCACATTCTACTTTTTGATCAATCCTAGGAGGTGTTGCTAAAGCCAGGGATAAACTGGGATTTAAAGAGATGATACTAACGATTAAACTCATCAGGAATTTGGACATCATTTTAGTGCTATTTGCTCCGAATTTTATAGACATTTAATGACTTAAAAAGTTCCCAGTTAGAATAGATATGTCATAATAGAATTAACCCAGTTTATAAACACATAAATTTTGATAGAAAACCTTAATTTCTTGAATAGAGGGAATAAAATCCCCATTTTTAACCAAATTATAATTAGTATATAGAATATAAGATCATCCTTTAAACCAGGCTCAGACCCCCTATTTGATTTTTGGTATAAAATATTTTGTTCCTAACTTTGATTTATGATTGAACTTCTAGCGGTGCTATCGGCTTCGGCGGCGGCGGGATTAAGGATTGCTTTACCGTTACTGGTTATTGGTTTATTGCGAAATGATTTATGGTCGAGTGTACCTTTTCTGTCTCAATTTTCTCCACAGGTCGTTGTTGGGGTTCTCGTTAGTTGGTCATTATTTGAAATTTTTGCATCGAAAAAAATACTAGGACAACGGATTTTACAAATAATACAATTACTATTTAGCCCCTTTGTGGGTGCTATTTTGGGTTTAGCGATCGCAAAAGTAACTAACGTTCAACAAGGCTTATATTGGATTATTGCCATTGTTGCGGGTTTACTGGCTCTGGTTTTACAATTAGTGCAAACAGGATTATTTTATCGTCTACGGGGTTTGCCCCTATGGGTGATTTTAGCACAGGATATTCTTTGTGTTTTCTTAGTAATTTTTGCCTTCGATGCCCCTAAACAGGGGGGATTAATTGCATTATTATTACTATGGCTTTCCATTCGGATTTCTGGGGAATGGTATCGCTGGTACAGGAAACAAAGTCACCCTGGAGAACGCAACCCCCGACGTTATAAACGGGAACCAGATTAATTATATGAAGTGTCAAAGTTGATCCTCATTCTCCACCAAATTCTTGATATTCTTCTAATGGGATTTTATCGAAATCTGGGTATTCATAATTGTCAATTATCTCCTCTAAGGAGTGGATCACAAATGGTAAATTAGCCCCAATTAATCCCCGTTTAATTGATTCGGATGTGTCGGGATATAAAACAAATAAAGGATAAAGATCCTCTGCCTCTTGAGACTCAACGTATTTATAATGATGCGGCATAATCCATTCATAATCTTGATCTAATAAGACTTGAGTTAATCGCCAGCGCCTTAATAAATCCGATAATTCTTCTTGGGGACGATGAATAAAAATAAAAATTTCCGGCCCAATTTTAACTTTCCATTCTGGATCACACATTAGAATCACAATATCACAGGGTAAACCCACCGCATCCCCAGGTTTAATACTAATTCCCTGTTGTCCTGAATAGGAAACTCCCTGACGTAAACGCACAATGGGTAAGGGAATCGTAATCACACTATCATCAGAACGGCGAATACTCGGAACCATTTCAAAATAAGGACGATGTTGCTTAAGTAAAGTAATCGCGGATTCACAATTACTATATTCTGCCAGCAACGCTTCATAATGAGATTTTTGAATAGACATAACCTGAATAAAAAATTAATTTGAAATTACGAACACCGGAACAGCCCCCGCCCGTGCACGGGGGGCTAGGGGGGGAGGGAACACCGGAACAGGGAATATTAAGGCTGTTGCCTGTTGCCTATTCCCTTCTTAAGTCTTTTCTGTTGCCTGTTGCCTATTCCGGTGTTCCCTTCTTAATGTGTTTAACCCATTTTTTCAAAGACTGAAAACATGGGCAAATACATAGATAACAAAATTGAACCGACAATTCCGGCAACCAAAACAATCATCAAAGGTTCTAACATACTGGTAAGTCCTTTTACGGCTTCTTCCACTTCCGTTTCATAGAACGCCCCGACTTTCATTAACATTTTATCAAGTTCCCCGGATTCTTCCCCAATAGCAATCATTTGAATTGCCAACCCGGGAAATACATTTCCTTCCTGTAAGGCTAAACTAATTAAACCTCCTTGTTGAATAGAATCTCTGGCATTGGCAATACATAAAGCGATCGCCGCATTTCCCGCCACTTCTTCCACAATTTGCAAAGAGTTCATAATTGGAACCCCAGATCGGGTTAAACTGCCGAAAATTGTACAAAACCGCGCCACAGCAGAAATTTGAATCAGGTTGCCAAAAATTGGTAACTTTAAAAATAGCCTATCAAAAAACATTCTGCCAGCAGGAGTTTTATAAACGGCTTTATAAATCGTTAATATTCCTACCAAAGTCCCGATCACAATAGCTTGCGGAATCGGGGGCCAAGTTCGACAAAAGGAACTAATATTGAGCATAATCTGCGTAAATACTGGCAGTGTTGCCCCAATATCCTGAAACACTTTCGCAAAGGTGGGGAGTAAAAAAGTTGTCATCCCAAAAAAGATCGCAATGGCAATAAAGCCAACGGTTTTGGGATAGGACATAGCTGACTTAATTTCGGCGTTAGTTTTGTGGTTTTTTTCCATCATTACTGCTAGTCTTTCTAAGACTTCATCTAACACCCCCCCAGTTTCTCCCGCCGAGACCATACTAATAAAAAGCTGATCAAAAATATCGGGGAATTTTCTCATGGCCAAGGAAAGTTCTACCCCTTCTTCCACATCAGCCCGAATAAAAGTTAAGGCATTTTTTAACTTCGCATTACTACATTGATCACATAATACACTTAAACATTTTGCCATCGAAATTCCGGCGTTAAACATTGAGGCAAACTGACGAGCAAAAATTGCCAAATCTTTAACGGTAATACTTGCGAGGGCAATACTAATACTTTCTTCGATTCGTTTAAAGTCGAAACCTCTGTTTCTGACTTGACTCCGAACTGCACTGCTTGACATATATTTTTACCTACTCAGTATTAATTTTTTACTGATAACCGATAACTGATAACTGATAACTGATATAGCAGTTGCGCCTGGTCTGGGAGGACATAGACTGAGGCAGCAAACCTGAACAGAGAAATCTTTTCTTGCGGTGTTCCGGTGTTCCCAGATCCGGCGTTCCCTCCCCCCCTAGCCCCCGTGCACGGGGGGTTTGGGGGGGCTGTTCCGGTGTTCCCTGCTATAACTGATTAAGCTCTGGCTTTTTGTCCCTTAGTTGCCGAGGGAGCCGGGCCAATTAAACGTTCCAATTCATCGGGTTTAGACGATTTACTCATCGCCGCTTCCCAAGTGACTTGACCCTCGGTATAGAGTTTCGCCAAAGCCATTTCCATCGTTTGCATTCCCAATTTCCCTCCCATTTGAATTTGGGAGTAAATTTGAGCGGTTTTTCCCTCCCGAATTAAGTTGGCCATAGCCGGAGTATTCATCATAATTTCGATACAAGCCCGACGACCACCCCCAATAGCGGGAACCAAGTTTTGACTACAAACCCCCACCAGTGAACCTGATAACTGAGATCGGACTTGGGGTTGTTGAATCGGCGGGAATACGTCTAACATCCGGTCTACCGTCGCCGCCGCCGAGTTCGTGTGCAGAGTTCCAAAGACTAAGTGACCTGTTTCAGCGGCAGAAATCGCTAGACCAATAGTTTCTAAATCTCGCATTTCCCCAACCAGAATAATATCGGGGTCTTCCCGTAATGCCGCTTTTAGGGCATTCGCAAAACTCTTAGTGTCTTCTCCTTTTTGTCGTTGGTGGAATAAACTTTTAATGTTAGGAAACACATATTCAATTGGATCTTCCACCGTGAGGACGTGCTCCGAGCGAGTCCGATTAATTAAGTCTAACAAAGCCGCCATGGTTGTGGTTTTACCCGAACCCGTTTGACCAGTTACCAACACCATCCCCCTCGGGCGTTCGGTCATATCCCGAATCACCTGGGGAACTCCTAATTTATCCGCATTGGGAATCTTAGAGGCTAAAGCTCGTAAACACGCAGCCCAACAACCCCGTTCTCGATAGACATTCACCCGGAATCGTGCTAGTCCCCGTACCCCATAAGCACAGTCTAATTCCCACTCCTGCTCTAACTGCTTGCGCTGCATATTATTCAGCATTTGATAAATCAGAGCTTGCACTTCTTCGGGGGATAGAGTTTCCCCAAATTGAGGCTGAGGGGTCAGTTTTCCACTAATTCGGAAAAAGATAGGTGCGCCTGCTTGAATATGAATATCAGACCCCCCCTGCTCGACTAAAGACTCTAAAGCGTCTTCAATCATTAATCCCATTATTTTTCTCCTTTAAATTAGGTTGTAACGATTTGCTCGGTTCTGGTATTAACCTGCTGTTAACCCAAAACCTGTGAAAATTAAGAATTTCTCCTAGTATTCCCAATAGTTGTGTTTTACTAAGCACCGAAACCGTTCTAAACCCCACAGGAAACCTTTGGGAAATAGCAATTTTCCCCCATGTTTAGCTGGTAAAGCGTGGAGTCATGCAATAGGGACAATCTAACCATTCTGGTTTCAATTCCGCTTCACAACTCTTACAGGTTAAGCCCTGTTTCCGTTTGGCTTTGAGTTCAGCTTCTAAACCAGAATCGGTAAACGTCACCCGCTCCACTTCTTCAAAGGTGGTATAGCCTTCGCGGACTAGCTGCAAACTGTAGGCTAAGATGGTTTTCATCCCTTCTTCAACGGCTGCTTCCTTAATTTGTTCCGTGGGCGCACCTTTGGTAATTAGGGTTTGCAGTCTTTCAGTCACCTTCAAGAATTCGTACACCCCCACCCGACCTTTGTAACCCAGTCCATTACATTTTTTGCACAACTGACCCCCATCCGTCAGATGCTTGCGTTGTTCAATCGGAATGGTATTGGCTTTATAAAAGGTAATATCGACTTCTTGGGAAGTAGATAACCCATAGCGACCTAGTTCTTCACTGGTGGGGGTATAGGGAACCCGACACTCGCCACAAACCCGACGCATCAGACGTTGAGCCAGAATCCCTAATAAGGCCGCCGACACCATGAAAGGTTCTACCCCCATTTCATCCAAACGGGCGATCGCCCCGGCCGCGTCGTTTGTGTGTAAAGTAGTTAATACTAAGTGTCCGGTTAAGGCGGCTTCAATAGAAGTCTTAGCCGTTTCTAAATCTCGCGTTTCCCCCACCAATAAAACATCGGGATCTTGTCGTAAAAACGCCCGTAAAATATTAGCAAAAGTTAAATTTTTCTCTCGAATTACCTGACACTGGGTAATTCCGGGTAAGGCATATTCAATCGGATCTTCGGCCGTACTAATATTAATCGCTGGATCGTTGCGTTCGGCTAAAACCGAATACAAGGAGGTTGATTTTCCTGAACCCGTTGGCCCAGTCACCAAAATCAACCCAAAGGGTCGAGAAGCGGTTTCCCGAACTAAGGCCAAGGTTTCTTGATCAGTAATTAATTTATCTAACCCTAATTGAGTTGAGGAACTATCCAAAATCCGCAAAACAATTTTTTCCCCGTAGCGACTGGGGAGACTATTAACACGGAAATCCACCGTCCGTCCTCGGAACTTCCGACGAATCCGGCCATCCTGGGCTTGACGGCGTTCGGCAATATCCATTTCCGCTAGAATTTTAAACCGGGAGGTAATGGCTGGAATCACCTTTTTAGGAAATTTATAATATTCCTCCAACACCCCATCTCGACGCATCCGAATCCGCATCTCATGTTCTTGGGGTTCGACGTGAATATCAGACACCCCTTCCGAGAGAGCTTTGGCTAAAATCACGTTCACCGCTTTGATCACCGGGGCGGTTTCAGATTCTTGGATTTCGTCGGCCAAATCCATCCCACCGCCTTCATCCCCCACATCTTCGAGGTCTGTAGTGTCAAAATCCCCGGCGGTAAATTCTAATTTCTCTTTCTCACGAATGGCAGCTTCGACGGCTTTGCGTTTAACATCTTCATTACTGTAGGCAGAAATGATTTGATCATAATCTTCATGGGTAATCACCCGCCGTTGTAACTTCAGGGCTTTGGGTCGCAGAATTTGGTTTCTTAATTCCTCCAAAGCCGTTAGGTTATCGGGGTCAACCATCGCAATCAAAACTGAAGATGGATCACTTTCGACTGTGCGTAGGGGAATAAAGCGATGGCGTTTACAGGTTTCTAAACTCGTCTCCAGAAATTTCAGCATGACTTCGAGTTCTTCCGTCGTCATCGGTTCAATTTCAGGATCATAAGCTTCGACCCCATGAACAATTCTCAGTTCAAATAACTGTTGTTTTTTGTACTGACGGGCTAACTCCGGGGGCAGAGGCTGACCCGTAATTGATTCCAAAATTTCCGTTAGGGGCTGACCGGGGCGGGCTGTTTTTATAGCCTGCTGAAGTTGCTCAGGATTAATATAACCAGATTGAATTAATTTGTTGCCAAAGGGAGTATTGCTTTGAACAACCAAGGCGCGTCTTTGGGATGTATTAGTCATCGAAAAACTGGGTTTGAAACCCCGTCCTTTAGCGAAGCGAAGGACGGCTTTACACAATCTTCTAAGTAACAATCAACCCGTTGGAACGGCGAATTAACTGTACTTTACTAGAAGCAATCTGCCCTAACCGTTTCCAATTAGCATCGCTGACAGATACTTGTCTTTCGGTGTCTCCTGACACATAACCAACACCCTTGGGAGATTTAACCAAGTCCCCTTTACGGAATCCATGACGAGTCGTAGAACCCCCATACTTACGACGCATTCCACCTTTTGCTGGGAGCATTAAGTGAAGTTGGCGACGAGAAAAAGGCGGTCTGCGAATCACTCGGAATTGGGCAGTTGTAATTACAACATTACCAAACCAATTAGCACCATCAGTTTTTGCTGTATGATATTGGCGATACTTCACAAAAGCTGTTGCTGCAATAGCTACGCCATCAACTGCATGAGTATTAAATTCAGCCTTAGATTTGTCTGTTTTGTTCTTTTTTAACCCCAAGTATTTACGAGTTGATGCGGTTCGATAACCTTCAATCTTAACTACGGTTGCAAACTTTTCCAGTTGACCACACATCCATTTTTGTCCCACCATTACAGGCGAGAAGCCTTTACCAGATTTTGCTTGTTTACGTCCACTGGTTAAGTCAATATCAGCTTTGATGTACTCGTATCTAATTTCTGCAACTGGGTAGATTTTGAATAATTCAGAAACTATTCTCAATTCCAATTGACGATTAGCACGAATTGATGGAGCCAGTTTACCTTGGCGACGATTACTAAAACGTTTTTGGCGATGATTGCGTTTTGAAAACTCAATCTTCCGGTTGATTCTTCTTCCTCTACGACTTCGACGCATTAATCGTCTTGTATCCATGCGCTCACGGACTGTCTGAAACGGTAAAATTAGATGAGCCGTATATAGTGTAAACTTAGCTGACTGAACACCGATCCCAGAGAATTTCTTGCCAGGGTCAATCCCAATCACAATATTTTGGGTTGTGTATCCACTCGGCTCAACCGTTAATTGGAGATAAAATTGCCCACAATCTGACCAGCGTTTAACTGCTTTTCCAGACTCAATCCACTTCCTAGCTCTCGCTGGTGTGGTTGGCATTAATGGCTTGTTGTCTTGAGCTACTACTGGGATTCGCATTTTGGTATAACCCAATTACTTGTTCTCGTCCCTTCCCGCAACACAGCTAAGATGTCTTGGCTTGACAAACACGCCTTTACCAATAAGGCTTACAGATAGTCCGAACTAGGGAAGTATTCGGAAGTGTGTACCAAGCTATGTCTTTTGCGGTATTCACCTCTTTCGTTGTCTAAATTGGTTTAGACAATCCCCGCACCTTTAGGGCGGGGTTGGTGAAAGCCTAGACTTAAGTTATATATCTTTAAATTGTCCAGCCGCTTCACAACCGCCCACCTTGGGGATTTCAACCATCTCTATCTTAATCCAAATCCGTGCTAGAAACACGGGGTTTTAGACTCAATTTCTTGATAATAGCTTTTCCTCGCTCACGGGGTTGTATTTTAAGATTTAATAGTTTGAGGCAACTCAATGGAAGAACTTCTGATTTAAGGCAACTTCTCCTCACAAATCTTACTGTTGCGGTGTTGCGGTGTTGTGGTGTTCCCTCAGAGATGGAATGAATGGCTCCAATTCAGTTAAAATTTTTGAAGTAACGTTTACGCCATGATGATCAAGAGTGAGGTTGCTCCTAATATCTTGAAGGTTTAGGAAATCTCGCGCTTATTTTTTATGATTAATAAGGACAAATTACGATTATGGTATCTAATTCAACCGCGAATAATCCTGATGAACTAACGGGTCAATCCTATTCAACCTCTGAATCGGAAGCGAAAAGTTTTGGTGATCTCGAACATGATGCCACAACCGCGACAGAATCAAGCTCCGAAACTTCTGTGGCGACGGACACAACTGCTACCCCCGAAACCACCTTTGGTCAGGAAATAGAATCAAGCGGGGAGGGCTTTCCTGCTGAAGTTATGGCCTTAGTAGAAGTTAATGCTTCCTTGAAAGCTCAACTAGAAGATATCACGGGGCAATATCGCCGTCTAGCTGCGGATTTTGAGAACTTCCGCAAACGGACTCAAAAGGAAAAAGAGGATTTAGAAATTTCCATTAAAGGGTCAACCCTGAAGCCGTTACTTCAGGTGGTAGATAACTTTGATCGGGCTAGATCTCAAATTAAACCCCAAACCGATGCGGAAATGAATATCCACAAAAGTTACCAGGGGGTTTATAAATTAATGGTAGATTCCCTGAAACAACTTGGGGTAGCGGTAATGCGTCCAGAGGGAGAGCCTTTTGACCCGAATTTACATGAAGCGGTGATGCGAGAACCTACGGATGCCTACCCAGAAGGAACGGTAATTGAGGATTTAATGCACGGTTATCAATTGGGAGAAAAGGTATTACGTCATGCCATGGTGAAGGTTGCAACCGCTCCTGAAACTGATTCTACAGAAGAATCAACGGCTGACGCAGAAACCCCTTAATCAGTTATCAGTTAATAGTTAATAGTTAATAGTTAACAGTTAACAGTTAATACCTAGTTATTGATCGACAATAGTTGTTAACTGATCACTGTTTACCGATAATAACTGATAACTGGTTACTGAACATAATTGTTGACTGATCATAACTGATGACTGACAACTATTAACTGACAACTATTAACTGATAACTGATAACTGATCACTGATAACTGAATAAGAGGAGTTATGGGAAAAGTCATTGGCATAGACTTAGGGACAACAAATAGTTGTGTGGCGGTCTTAGAAGGGGGACAACCCATTGTAATTTCCAACTCTGAGGGAGGACGAACGACTCCTAGTATTGTGGGATTTGGGAAGTATGGCGATCGCCTCATCGGTCAATTAGGCAAGCGACAAGTCGTTACCAATGCGGAAAATACCGTTTACAGCATTAAGCGGTTTATTGGGCGTCGTTGGGAAGATACCGAAGAAGAGCGTTCCCGGGTTCCCTATAACTGTGTTAAGGGCAAGGATGATACCGTGAATGTGAAAATTCGCGACCAAGTTTATACCCCGCAAGAAATCTCGGCGATGATCTTACAAAAGCTGAAGGAAGATGCCGAAGCCTATTTAGGGGAAACTGTCACCCAAGCAGTAATTACGGTTCCCGCCTATTTTACCGATGCTCAAAGACAAGCCACCAAGGACGGCGGAACCATTGCCGGGTTAGACGTGCTGCGGATTATTAATGAACCCACGGCCGCCGCCCTCTCCTATGGGTTAGATAAACAAGACCAAGAGCAGAAAATTTTGGTTTTTGACCTCGGAGGTGGTACCTTTGATGTCTCCATTTTGCAACTCGGAGACGGGATTTTTGAAGTCAAATCAACGGCCGGAAATAATCACTTGGGTGGGGATGATTTTGATAACTGTCTTGTGCAATGGATGATCCAAAAATTCAAAACCCAGGAAGGAATTAGCCTATCATCGGAAAAAATGGCGGTGCAAAGGTTACGAGAAGCCGCCGAAAAAGCCAAAATTGAGTTATCAAATAGGAACACCACTTCAATTAATTTACCGTTTATTGTCTCCGATGATTCCGGGCCTAAACATTTGGAACTAGAACTCGGTCGGGGGGAATTTGAAGGGTTGGTGAAACATCTCGTAGACAGCACCATTGAACCCGTGGCCCAAGCCCTCAAAGATGCGAGTTTACAACCGAATCAAATTAATCGGATTATTTTAGTCGGGGGGTCTACCCGAATTCCGGCGGTGCAACAAGCCATTAGTGATTATTTTGGCGGTCGCACCCCAGATCGTTCAGTCAACCCCGATGAAGCCGTTGCTTTAGGTGCCGCCATCCAAGCCGGGGTCTTAGCCGGGGAAGTGAAAGATTTATTGTTATTAGATATTACCCCTTTATCTTTGGGTTTAGAAACCCTAGGGGGAGTCTCAACTAAAATTATTGAACGCAATACTACTATTCCGACCAGCCGTTCTCAAATGTTTTCTACAGCCGTTGATGGTCAGTCCTCCGTAGAAATTCACGTCCTCCAAGGAGAACGGGCCATGGCAAAGGATAATAAAAGTTTAGGCAAGTTTCTCCTCAGTGGTATTCCGGCGGCTAAACGGGGTATTCCTCAAATTGAAGTCGCCTTTGATCTCGATGCCAATGGTATTCTCAAAGTTTCGGCTCAGGATAAAGGAACCGGACAGGAACAAAGTATTGAAATTAGCAATACGGGAGGACTGACCGAAGCGGAAATTGAACGGATGCGTCAAGAAGCAGAGGTTTATGCCGATGAAGATGAAAAACGGCGTTTAGTTGCCGATCTGAAAAATCAATCCGAAACCCTATTCTATAATTGTAAAGAAACCCTGAAAGGAAATGCTAACCAGATTAGCGATGAACTCAAAGAACGAGTCCGTCAAGAAGCTGCGGCCTTAAAAAAAGCGGTGGCAAATGCCGAGATCTCCTACGAGGAGATGAAACAACAGGTGGAATCGTTCCAAGAAATGTTGTATGCTTTGGGTTCGGCCATTTATGAACAAGCTGGCCAGAATTCTTCCCCGTCCCCGTCCCCGTCTTCGTCTTTCGCTTCTGAGGATTCAAAATTGGATGCCACTCAAGAAGATGCAGAAGAAACTGAAAATGCAGAAGATATAGAAGGCATGGAAGATACAGATGATACCAGTAGCGGGTTATCCCTCGTGAACAACAGTATCATCGACACCCCCTTTGGAATAGATCCTGTTTCTGTTCCAGAGCCAACAACCGATCCGGGCAATCCTTTTACGTCTCAATTCACTGAATAATTTTAGGCAAAATACTCTATGGCAGGCGATTATTATGAAATATTGGGTGTCTCCCGTGAGGCAGATACAGAAGAACTTAAGCGTGCCTATCGTCGCCTAGCTCGCAAGTATCACCCCGATGTGAATAAAGAAGCAGGCAGCGAAGAACGGTTTAAAGAAATTAGTCGTGCCTACGAAGTGCTAAAAGAACCGGAGTTACGGGCGCGATATGACCGGTTTGGAGAAGCCGGGGTATCTAGTGGTGCGGCTGGCTTTGACCCCAACTTTACAGATCCGTTTACTGATATTTTTGAGAGCTTCTTCAGTGGGTTCGGCGGCGGGGTAGGCGGTAATACCCAAGCGCGTAAACGTACTGGCCCGGCGCGGGGGGATGATCTACGCTTAGACCTGCGTTTAGAGTTCAAAGAAGCGATTTTTGGCGGAGAAAAGGAAATCCGAATTAAGCATTTAGAAACCTGTGAAACCTGCACCGGAACCGGGGCAAAACCGGGGACTCGCCCCCAAACCTGTTCCACCTGTGGCGGAAGTGGTCAAGTCCGTCGGGCGACTCGGACTCCCTTTGGCAGTTTTACTCAGGTTTCCGTTTGTCCGAACTGTAATGGCACAGGACAGATGATTGAGGATAAATGTTCCACCTGTGGCGGTCGGGGTTTAAATGAAGTCACGAAGAAACTAAAAATCAATGTTCCGGCCGGGGTGGATAATGGTACTCGTCTACGGGTCGCGAACGAGGGGGATGCGGGAAAACGCAGTGGGCCTCCGGGGGATTTATATGTGTTCCTGTCAGTTGCACCTGATGCGAAATTTAAACGGGATGGGATTAATATTCTATCGGAAGTCAAAATTAGCTATCTTCAGGCAATCCTTGGGTTTGATTTTGAGGTGGAAACCGTTGATGGCCCTACTAAGTTAACGATTCCGGCGGGAACTCAACCCGGAACGGTATTAACCCTGGAAAATAAGGGGGTTCCCCGTCTGGGAAATCCCGTGAGTCGGGGGGATCACTTAATCACGATTCTGGTGGAAATTCCTACCAAGGTGGCACAGGAAGAACGGGAACTGCTGGAACAATTGGTCAAAATTCGAGGTGATCGCACGGGAAAGGGCGGAATTGAGGGGTTTCTGGGTAACTTATTCCACCAAAAGTAGGGGAGTAGGGGTGGGGAGAGCAGGAGAGGTAATTGATACTCTATGCGCCAACTTTTGGCCTAAATTTTATCCCCTGCTCTCGGATTGTTTTGAAATTTCTCATTTTTATCGTTTTGAGATATTATTTTTATGGTAGAAATTGATACTTTAACGCCGAATGCTCAATTGGATTTGCGGGGAACGCCTTGTCCTTTGAATTTTGTTCGGACGAAACTCCGCTTAGAACAGATGACACCAGGTTCGCTCTTGGAAGTTTGGTTGGACGGGGGAGAACCCATTGAACAGGTTCCTGATAGTTTAAGGATGGCTGGATATGATATTGAACAAATCAAAGATTGTGGGGAGTTTTTTGAGGTTCAGGTTCGTTGTCCACTCACTCCTAAATCTGTTCAATGACAACCGATGACCCCTTGATAAAGGAACTGGTGGGAACTGTTGTCGCGGTTCAAGCGAATTTCTATCAGGTTCAACTCGAATCCGACGGGGTTTTAGACCCGCAACGACTGTTATTATGTACCCGTCGTTCTCTTTTAAAAAAGATGGGTCAGCAGGTGATGGTGGGGGATCGGGTGGTTGTGGAGGAACCTGACTGGTCGGGAAAACGAGGGGCGATTGCTCGGGTGTTTCCCCGAATTACGGAACTGAGTCGTCCTCCGATTGCCAATGCGAATCAAATTTTATTGGTTTTTGCGATCGCAGAACCGGAGTTAGAAATCACGGCTTTGAGTCGGTTTTTAGTCAAGGCGGAATCAACGAGTTTAGAGGTCTGTTTATGTTTGAATAAGTGCGATTTAGTTTCGACCGATGCGTTATTATTTTGGCGCGATCGCTTGTTAAACTGTGGATATCATCCTTTATTTATTAGTGTTAATAATGGTTTGGAATATACGGTTAGTTCTGAACGTAGAGTGATTCAAAAATCTCTTTTTCAAGCTGAAAATACCTTTAACGAGAATACTTTACTTCATCAACTTAAAGATAAAACTACAGTAATTTCTGGCCCTTCTGGTGTAGGAAAATCCAGTTTAATTAATCAATTAATTCCGAGTCTTAATATCAGAGTTGCTACGGTTTCAGGAAAGTTAGGACGGGGAAGACATACCACTCGCCATGTTGAATTATTTCAATTACCAACTGGGGGATTATTAGCCGATACACCGGGATTTAATCAACCCGAATTAGAATGTCATCCAGAAGAATTAGTTGATTATTTCCCAGAAGCAAAACACCGTTTTAGTGCTGGAAAATGTCAATTTAGTGATTGTTCCCATCGAGATGAACCGAATTGTATTGTCCGGGGCGACTGGGAACGTTATCCGATTTATTTGGAGTTTTTAGAAGCTGCGATCGCCTATCAAGAAGCTATTAAACAACAACCGGATATAGAAACCAATACGAAATCTAAAACAAAATTAGGAGGTAAACAACAATTAGAACCTAAGTTAGCAAGTAAGAAATATCGTCGTTCTTCCCGTCGTTTTCAACATCAAACCTTACAGGATTTATGTGAAGAATTCAAGGATGATGAATAACACTATAGCAATCCTATTTGAGTTGTGTTTAAAAGTCCTGTTATAGCAACCGCCAAGGCAGTTAAGACACCAGACGGATATTGGAACCCAGACGGTAAAGTGTTTCCCCCGGTGTTCCCTCCCCCCCGTGCACGGGGGGTTTGGGGGGGCTGTTCCCTGCTATAAGTGAAGATTGTTCCAGAAACCCGATTTCTAGGAGTCTGGTGGTTTTCTAATCTAAATTATTCGGCCAGAGATTCCGTTCCTGTAACCATTCTTTATTAAACAATTTAGATTGATAACGAGCGCCTCCATCACATAAAACCGTCACAATGGTATGACCTGGGCCCATTTCTTTCGCTAAAGCTACGGCCGCCGCCACATTAATGCCAACGGAACCCCCCATAAATAATCCGTCTTTTCTTAATAGTTGATAAACCACCCGTACAGCTTCTTGATCATCGACTAAAATCGCATCATCAATTAGAACATCCTGCATATTTGCCGTGATTCGACTATTCCCAATACCTTCTGTGATCGAATTACCTTGAGGGGTAATTTCTCCGGTTTTCACATAACTATATAAACCACTTCCCATCGGGTCAGCAACAACGGTTTTAATCCGATTATTCTTCTCTTTTAAAAACAGCGAAACTCCCGCAAAAGTTCCTCCGGTTCCCGTTGCTGCCACCCAAGCATCAACTTTACCATCGGTTTGTTGCCAAATTTCTGGCCCGGTGGTTTCATAATGGGCAATCCGATTAGCTAAATTATCAAATTGATTCGCCCAAACTGCATTTTCCATTTCTGAAGCCAAACGTCCCGATAATTTTACATAATTATTGGGGTCTTTATAAGGAACAGCAGGAACCGGACGAACTTCTGCCCCTAAAGTTCTTAATGCTTCCATTTTCTCCGAGGATTGAGTATCGGGAATAATAATTAAACATTTGTAGCCTTTCGCATTACAAATATGAGCTAATCCAATCCCAGTATTGCCTGCGGTTCCTTCTACAACGGTTCCACCGGGTTTAAGTAATCCTTTTTCTTCTGCATCTTTAATAATATATAAAGCCGCCCGATCTTTTACAGACCCCCCCGGATTTAAAAATTCTCCTTTCCCTAAAATTTCACAGCCAGTTTCATCACTAAAACTATTTAATCGAATTAAAGGTGTATTCCCAATTGTGCCGATAAAACCGTTTTTGATGTCCATGAGCAACGTCCTAGTTAAAATTTAGTAGTGGGTTTCTTTTATTTTAGGGATTAACAGGACTAATGCAAAAAACCCGGCTTGGTGAAACCGAGTTTTTTGTTCAAGATGGGTTTATTTATTGGGTTGAGGAGTCAGACGTAAATAGGGTTTAACTTCTTGATAACCTTTGGGGAACTTCTCTTTTAAGACTTCAGGGTCTTTCAGGGAGGGCACAATTACACAATCTTCCCCATCTTTCCAGTCGGCGGGAGTAGCAACGCTATAGTGGTCAGTCAGTTGCAGAGAATCAATTACCCGCAGAATTTCATCAAAGTTGCGTCCGGTGCTCGGGGGATAGGTGAAGCTCAAACGCAGTTTTTTGTTAGGGTCAATGATGAAGACACTACGCACGGTCAGGGTCGCATTAGCATTGGGATGAATCATATCGTACAATTCGGATACTTTGCGATCGCCATCCGCTAAAATAGGGTAATTAACCACAGTATTTTGGGTTTCGTTAATATCTTGAATCCAGCCTTTATGGGATTCGGCATCATCCACACTCAGAGCAATAACTTTTACATTGCGTTTGTCAAATTCGGGTTTTAACTTAGCAACAGTGCCCAATTCTGTTGTACAAACGGGAGTATAGTCGGCCGGGTGAGAAAATAATACCACCCAGCTATCCCCAGCCCAATCATAAAAACTGATGTCCCCTTCAGAGGAGGCTTGAGTAAAGTTAGGGACAGTATCCCCAAGTCGAAGTGTCATAGTTAATATCCTCTAAGTTCAATGAAAATCTGTGTTCTTATTATACCCCAGTTTCCCCATCGGATTTAAGGAGTAATCAGAAAAATTCAAGAAATATCAGATAGAATCCATCCAGTCAGATCAAAAATATAATCAATTATTAGTAGAATGTAATCAATCCACTACCCACTACCCACTACCCACTAACCATTCCATGCTTAGGGACAGTCCTTTGGCTCCATTATGATAGTCTAATTAAAAATAGAGTCTTGGGAACACATACAAGAGTGGATATTGTAATTGGTCGGGGCAAGGTTGCCCGCAGAGCTTATGGCATTGATGAAATTGCGTTAGTCCCTGGACAACGTACCCTTGACCCGGGTTTAGCAGATACAACATGGACAATTGGTGGCATTCAACGAGAAATTCCGATTATTGCCAGTGCCATGGATGGGGTAGTTGATGTGCGGATGGCTGTGGAATTATCGAAATTGGGAGCATTGGGGGTATTAAACCTAGAAGGGATTCACACCCGCTATCAAGACCCAGAACCGATTTTAGACCGCATCACTTCAGTTGGGAAAGAAGGGTTTGTCACCCTAATGCAAGAATTATATGCAGAACCGATTAAACCGGAATTGATTATCCAAAGGATTCAGGAAATCAAGGCAGGAGGCGGAATTGCGGCGGTGAGTGCGACCCCTGTGGGAGCGAGTAAATATGGTTTGGTGGTGGCTGAGGCCGGGGCTGATTTATTTTTCGTCCAAGCCACGGTGGTATCAACCACATTCCTATCTCCAGAGTCAGTTATTCCTCTGGATTTAGTTAAGTTTTGTCAAGAAATGCCGATTCCGGTGATTTTGGGCAACTGCGTTACCTATGATGTCACCCTAGATTTACTTAAAGCGGGAGCGGCGGGAATTTTAGTAGGGATTGGCCCAGGTGCAGCCTGTACTTCCAGAGGGGTTTTAGGGGTGGGAGTTCCCCAAGCAACGGCCGTGGCTGACTGTGCCGCCGCCCGGAATGATTATTACCGAGAAACCGGACGTTATGTGGAAATTATTGCTGATGGTGGCCTAATTACCGGAGGAGATATCTGTAAATGTATCGCCTGTGGTGCTGATGGGGTGATGATTGGTTCCCCCTTTGCCCGGGCTAAAGAAGCACCCGGACGCGGCTATCATTGGGGTATGGCGACCCCTAGCCCGGTGTTACCTCGTGGAACTCGGATTCGGGTGGGGACAACGGGAACTTTAGAACAAATTTTGCGTGGCCCGGCTCAACTTGATGACGGGACTCATAATTTATTGGGGGCGTTAAAAACCAGTATGGGAACCCTGGGAGCTCAGACCATTCAAGAGATGCAGCAGGTGGAAGTGGTGATTGCGCCTTCACTGTTGACCGAAGGAAAAGTCTATCAAAAAGCCCAACAGTTGGGAATGGGCAAATAAATTAATCGGGGTTGGGTTTCAGAATTATTGACAAAACTTGTTAAATCGTTGTAAAACTTACAACCCAACCTAGAATTATATGAAATAAAATGGCACAATAGAAGAAGCGGAGACGTATGTTTCCGTTCACTCCTCACACCACACTCCGCCTGGACTTTTGTTCGGGCGGTTTCTTGATCCTAGCAATTAAAGTCGATTGCACCGGCTGTCAATCTCCACTCTCAACAATCGTAAAAGAGAAGATCCTTTTACGGTAAGATTGGATAGGGTTATGCTAAATAACGCCCGAGTTAGCAACCTGGCCTAAAAAGACGGGGTATAGACCTCCAATTTTTCAGGGTGAGGGAGACAAAAAGCCAGCAAAAATCAGAGAGAAATTAGCTGCTCTGTGCCTTTGTCTACTTTTAGACGGTCAGTAGACGGAAGGATTAAAATGCTTGTGGACGTGATTGCCGGGAGCCAGTTAAATTTAACCTTAACTCAATGCCAATCTCGTCTGTCATACAAGAATCCATCACGAAATACTAAAGTATTTCCAATGGGACTGTCGAATTTGATAGGGTCTTTTATATATAAGGATTTCTAGGGATGTCCAACGCCTTACCAGTTACTGATGCTAGTTTTAAAGACGATGTGCTTGATAGTCCGATCCCAGTATTAGTGGATTTTTGGGCTCCTTGGTGTGGGCCTTGTCGTATGGTTGCACCTGTTGTAAGTGAAATTGCAGACCAGTATATTGGAAAACTTAAAGTAGTCAAGCTGAATACAGATGAAAATCCTAATACTGCTAGTCAGTATGGAATTCGCAGTATTCCAACGCTGATGATTTTCAAAGATGGTCAAAAGGTGGATATGGTTGTAGGTGCTATTCCTAAAACGACTTTAGCAACTACTTTGGAGAAGTATATTTAATTCTCCTAAAAGTAACCAATAGAACACTTGAATCATTGTTGCAGGGGTTGATGACTTAACTTAAAAACAGACTTAAAAAAAGAGTGAGTTTGAGTTAGTTGATCAAAGTGGTTTTCGATTCCCAGGAAAGTGATACTTGAACCTCAAGCTGATTATTCACGGGTATTGCGTCTTGGAACCTTGGCTCTAAGGCGCTTTGTTTTAGGTGATAAATTTTATGAACTCCTCAGATATTAGTTTAGCGGTAGATTCTCTACAAGCAGATATTATCCAGTTGGTGGATAAATTGCCGAATTTAAAGCATAAAAAATGGATTTCGCGATCGCTTTCTAGTCTAGTTCGGATGGCTGGAGAGGAATTTGAAACCCTGGACTGGAAAATTATTTCGGCTTCTTTATTGGACTTAGAGCGGGGTTTTCAAATTTTTTATCCCTATCGCCATGTTCGCAAAATTTGTATTTTTGGTTCGGCTCGAATTTCTGCTGACACACAAGAATATCGGATGGCGGCAGATTTTGCTAAATATGTCACCCAACAAGGTTTTATGGTATTAACCGGGGGTGGAGGTGGTATTATGCAGGCGGGAAATGAGGGTGCGGGTCTGGATTTATCTTTTGGTTTAAATATTCAGCTTCCTTTTGAACAAGCTTCAAATCCTTATATTCAAGGAAACAAAAAAGCGATTATGTTCAAGTATTTTTTCACGCGCAAGTTATTTTTTCTGCGTGAAAGTGATGCTTTGGCTCTGTTTCCAGGGGGTTTTGGAACTTTAGATGAAACCTTTGAATGTTTAACATTAATTCAGACGGGAAAATTCGGCCCGGCCCCATTGATTTTGGTGGATCGTCCAGGGGGAGATTATTGGTATGATCTCAACCAATTTATTCATAAACAAATGCTAAATCGGGGGTTGATTTCACCAGATGATCCCAGTTTTTATACAATTACGGATGATTTGTCTGTTGCTTGTGAAGCGATCGCCAGTTTCTATCAAGTCTATCATTCTAGTCGTCATGTTAAAGATAAGTTTGTCATGCGGTTAAAATCGGAATTATCTGAGCAACAAGTGGAACAACTAAATACGGAGTTTCACGATATGTTATCTAAAGGTAAGATTGAAAAAACTCAAGCCTTACCGGAAGAAGTTGGCGACGACACAGAGGAATTACCCCGTTTAACCTTCCATTTTAATCAACGTCGAGTTGGGCGATTGTATCAAATGATTTATACAATTAATCAAATGGGTGCTACTTCCCCAGAAGCGGCTCATCCAGAGCAGAAATAGCAGGGAATGGGTAATAGGGATCACGGATTTAAGAGGATTTCACGGATTTTAATCTGTGTTAATCTGCGTAATCATCTTAAATCCGTGATGGGTTTTGGGGAAGATATAGAATCTTTAATAAACGAGCTAAAATCGGAAATAGGACTACTTTATGAATAATTTGTTTGAATTTGAACAGGATTTTGTTGAATCTTTGCATTGTATTCCGATGGTTGTGCGGTATAAACTTGATAGTTGTGGGGTGAAGTTAAAACTAGAACATTGGAATAAATTTAGTCAGGAGGATCGTCAACAGTTAGTCCAAAATTCAATTAATACACCGGAAGAAATTACAGGTTATCGGAGTTTACTGTATGAATTAGCTGAACAATATACTAATATTCCCCTCAAGGATTTACCGATTGAGGATCACCCCCTTTGGTTAGAAATAACAAAATTACCGGATGCAGTACAGCAAAAGTTAGAAGAAATTGGTGTTAATATTACCTTAAAACAATGGCAAGACTTAAGCCATTTACAACGATTTTCCTTAATAAAATTAAGCCGTCCTAGCCATGAAAACAAAAACTTTTTACCTGCTTTAAGAGAATTTAAACTTTTAGAAAAAAACCTATAGAGTTTTTTTTTAAATACTAAGTTACCTTTTGAACCATATCGGTTAAACTAGGATTAGTTTTGCGATTTCTAAACCCATTTCATTAAACTTCAGGGCCGTTTTTTTATGGCACATAGTATAAAATCCACAATGCCCCCCCTCGATTCTGTCATTGATGAAGATGAAGATGAATCTAATTTAGATTATTTCTATGATGATCCGGGAACACCACCGGGAACATTAGATGTGGAAGCGGATGATCCCCCTCCAGAAATGGTGTTAATTGATTATAGCGACGAAATGGCAACTCGTTTAATCTTAAAAACACCGGAGGAATGTGCACCCTATTTAGATACCCATTCTGTTTCTTGGTTAGATATTTTAGGATTAGGAAATCAGGACACTTGGGATCGGATGGCGCAGGTATTTAATTTACATCCGATTGCCTTAGAAGATGTGGTGAATGTTCCCCAACGGCCTAAAGTAGTAGAATATGAGGGGCAATTGGTAATTGTCGCCTGGATGATCATGATCAAACCTGGAGAAGATCCCCTACATAAAGAACAGGTTAGTATTATTTTAGGGAAAAATTATTTACTCACGGTGCAGGAAGAAGCGGAATATGATTGTTTACAACCTGTGCGCGATCGCATTCGTTATAATCAAGGAATTATTCGTAAACAAGGGGCTGATTATTTAGCCTATGCGATTTTAGATGCAATTATTGATGGGTTTTTCCCGGTATTAGAAGAATATGGAGATCTTTTAGAAGACTTAGAAGACAAGGTGGTATTTAATCCTGTACCTAAAGATCTAGCTAAAATTTATAGTATTCGCCGAGATTTATTTACCCTAAGACGGGCAATTTGGGCGCAACGGGAAGCGATTAATGTATTAATTAGAGATGGAAGTGATTTAATTAGTCCAGAAGTTCGGATATATTTACGAGACTGTTATGATCATACTATTTTAGTTCGGGATATGGTAGAAACCTATCGAGAATTATCCTCGGATTTGATGGGAATTTATATGTCTACGATGAGCAACAAAATGAATGAAATTATGAAATTGCTCACCGTGATTTCAACTATTTTTATTCCCCTAACCTTTGTGGCCGGGGTCTACGGAATGAATTTTAACCCCGAAAATTCTCCTTGGAATATGCCCGAACTTAATTGGTATTGGGGTTATCCTGTCTGTTTGGGAATGATGTTTTTCATCGCTTTGGGGTTATTTTTCTTCTTCTGGAAACGCGGTTGGTTTAATAATCTTTCCGATCCTCAAGATCAAGATAAAATAACGTAGTAAGCCCTTTAGGGCTAACAGGCGTTCACGCCTGACTACAAATTGCTATAAAATCAAACTCAGGACAATCTACGATAGTCACAATTATGCTAGTAGGTCGAACCCTCCGTAACCGTTATCAAATTATACAATTCCTGGGAGGAGGAGGTTTTGGTGAAACCTACCTCGCTAAAGACCTAGACCTACCCGGACATCCCCACTGCGTCGTCAAACATCTTAAACCCAAAAATCCCACCCCCGCCCTATTAGTAATTGCTCGAAGGCTATTTGAAAAAGAAGCCAATGCCCTCTATAAACTGAGTCTTTTAGATGAACGCATTCCCAAACTATTTGCCCACTTTGAAGAACAGGGAGAATTTTATTTTGTTCAACAATTTATTGACGGCTATGATCTTACCAAAGAAATCACACCAGGGAAAACATTAACTGAATCTGCTGTTATTAAATTATTAAAAAATATCCTAGAAGTTTTAGCTATTGTTCATCGACAAAATATCATCCATAGAGATATTAAACCCGCTAATTTAATGCGGCGTAGTGATGGTAAAATTATCCTAATTGACTTTGGAGCAGTTAAAGAACTTGGAACCTTAATTGTCAATGCTCAAGGACAAACCAGCCTTACCATTGCGATAGGAACTCTGGGTTATATGCCCGGTGAACAAGCGAAGGGACACCCCAAACTCGCCAGTGATATTTATGCCGTTGGAATGGTCGGAATACAAGCCCTAACGGGAAGAATACCTGAGACTTTGCCCCATGATTATAATACCGGAGAAGTCCTTTGGCGAAATCAAGCCCAAGTTAGTAATGAGTTAGGGAATTTCTTAGATAAAATGGTGCGGGATCACTTTTCTGGGCGCTATCAAGATGCCGATGAAACATTAGAAGCTCTTTCCACCTTATTTCCCACCCCAACACCTGCTCCCACCCCAATACCGACTCCCATCCCAACACCCGCTCCCAACCCAACACCCGCTCCCACCCCAACACCCGCTCCTAGCACAATACTGACTCCAGACCCTACCACAACCCGACGAACAATATTACAATTTGCGGCTTTTAGTGGTATCGGATTTTTGGTCGCATTAGCTGGGGAAAAACTGATTATTTCTTCTCCTGAAAATAACTCTACTTCTACCCCCATATCTCCCCAACCAACCCCGACACCAACCCCGACACCGACACCAACCCCAACCCCGACACCAACCCCCTCACCCAGTCCCTTCAAAACCGTTAGCTTTGAAACCGTAACCGTCAACTCAACGGGACAAATCAACAAGCGTTGGCAAGCCCAAGCCCAAATTTTGAGTGAAAATATCAATGGGATAATATTAGATTTAGTCGTAATTCCAGCCGGAACATTCCTCATGGGTTCCCCTAGCAGTGAATTAGAACGAGATAACGATGAAGGGCCACAACGTACTGTTAATATAGCCTCTTTTTTGATGGGTCAATATGCCGTGACTCAAGCCCAATGGCGGGCGGTAGCAGGTTTACCCAAACGTCAGATTGATCTGAATTCCGACCCCTCCAGTTTTAAAGGGGATAACTTGCCTGTTGAGAGTGTAACTTGGTTTGAAGCGGTAGAATTTTGCGATCGCCTCTCTCAATTCACCGGACGTAGCCATCGTTTACCCAGTGAGGCAGAATGGGAATATGCCTGTCGTGCTGGAACTACCACACCCTTTTATTTCGGTGAAACCATCACCACCGATTTAGTCAATTATAACGGCAACTCTACCTACGGCTCCGGGCCAAAAGGGATTTATCGAAGAAAGACAACCGTTGTCGGCAGTTTTCCCCCCAACGCCTTTGGATTATACGATATGCACGGTAACGTTTGGGAATGGTGCGCCGACCCTTGGCATGATAATTATAATGGTGCGCCGACAGATGGCAGTGTTTGGGAGTCGGGCGGAAATACTCAATACCGGGTGCTGCGGGGCGGTTCGTGGGTCGACGTTCCTGATTACTGCCGTTCTGCTAATCGTACCTGGGTCACCCCCGACTACTTCGACAACTACGGCGGCTTTCGGGTTTGTTGGGTTGTAGGTGCGTCGTAGGTTGCTGTGCAGGACTTTTAGCCCTATTTTCTTTAGCCCTTTTGCCCTTTACCCTTCTTTCTTCTTTACCCTTCTTTCTTTTTTTTTACCTGGTTCCCCTGGTTCCACCAGGGAACCGATAATAGAGGCTCTGCCTTCAGTGAAAACAAAATAGCAGGCGGAGCCTGTAAGAAGGCATTGCTAGGTAGAACCTAGCAACGAGGGGAAGTCGTTCCCTGGTTCCCCTGGTTCCACCAGGGAACCGATAATAGAGGCTCTGCCTTCAGTGAAAACAAAATAGCAGGCGGAGCCTGTAAGAAGGCATTGCTAGGTAGAACCTAGCAACGAGGGGAAGGAGGGAGGCGACGAGGGTAAGTCGTTATATAATTCAGATCAGTCAACCCGAAAACTCTCAATAATATTAAACAGAGATGGGACGCAGCCGCTATAAAGTATTAGAAGACAGACCCCATTTTGTGACCTGTACTACGGTTAACTGGATTCCGATTTTCAGCCATCCAGAATTTGCTCAAATTATCCTTAATTCTTTAAAGTTTTTACACGACCAACACCGCTTAATTTTACATAGCTATGTTTTAATGGAAAACCATCTGCATTTAATTGGCACTGCCGAAAACCTATCCAAAGAAATTAGAACCTTTAAATCCTTTACTGCTCGTTCCATTATTGATCAATTAAAACAAAATCAAAGTCATCACCTCTTAACTCAACTTAAAGCCGCTAAACTTCCCCATAAAACCGATCAAGAATATCAACTTTGGCAAGAAGGCTTTCATCCTCAAGCCATTCTCACAGAAGAAATGTTATGGCAAAAATTAGACTATATTCATAACAATCCAGTCAAACGCGGTTATATTGACGATCCCCTACACTGGCGATATTCTAGTTATCGAAACTATCAAGATTTACCGGGATTAATCCCCATCGAAATTATTTCATAAACCACAGCACTACCTCTGGTTCCCCTGGTTCCACCAGGGAACCCCAACAGGAGGCTCTGCCTCCGGTCAAGAAGCAGGCGGAGCCTGCAAGAAGGCATTGCTAGGTAGAACCTAGCAACGAGGGACGAGGGACGAGGGAATTTGCAAAGTGCAACCCCCTGGGTTAAAATCTCCCTCGACACCGAATCATTTTGTTTACAGGCTAGAGCCATCCTTGCTATTCATGATCCAAAAAATTAAACCCAATCTAGTTTTGACTGTGGGAGTTGCGACACTGCTGGTTGGAGGTGGAATTGCAGCCTACTACGGTTTAGTTTCGCGTAAATTTTTAGAAGGTGTTCCCCTGGGTGCGAATGTTGTACCCCAGGAAGCAATGGTGGCTGTATCCCTCTCCACAAATCCCCAACAATGGGATAAATTAAGCCAATACGGTACGGTTCAATCTCAAGCGGCGTTGCAAGATATTCTCAAAAATTGGCAAAATCGGGTATTTACAGACAATGGCTATAATTATCAACAGGATATTCAGCCTTGGGTCGGTCAAGAAGTAATGATCGCTTCTTTACCTAATTCTAGCTTGATTTCTGGGACTGCTCCTAACTCTGATACTTCCACCTCCTTAAATCAACAGACGATGGTGGTGGTGCTTCCTATTGCTAACCCTACCAAAGCTAAAGAATTATTATCACGACCGAGAACACTACAACAGGGCCAAACTACTCAGCGCTCCTATCGAGGGGTTGATATTATTGAAACCCAGGGAAATCCTAAACAGAATTATTCGATTTCTGTCCTGGGACAAGATTTTTTAGTTGTCACCACCGATCCGAATGCAACTGAACGGGTAATTGATACTTATAGAGGTTCAGATTCTTTAGCGAAAACCCCTGGATATGCTGCTAATTTAGAGACGATTAAAACTACTAATCCCTTTGCTCAAGTTTACCTAAATATTCCCGTCGCCACAAAAATTGCCTCCTATCGTTCTCCTAATCCGATTCCTGATAAAAATTTAGAACAGGTACAACAGCATCAAGGATTAGCAACTAATATTAGTTTAGAATCTCAGGGAGTTGGGTTTAAGGGAGTGTCTTGGTTAAAACCGAATAGTCAGAAAAAATTTACCGTTGAAAATAAAGCTCAAGAGATTCTACCTCGGATTCCAGAAAATACATTAATGATGGTTTCTGGAAGTAATTTAAAACGGGTTTGGGAAGATTATACTCAAGGGGCAAATGCTAATCCGATAGCGCCCTTGAATCCTCAAGTTTTGAGTTCTAGTTTTAAATCAGCGACGGGGATGGAGTTAGAAAAAGATGTTCTTAATTGGATGGGTGGGGAATTTTCTTTATCTTTAGTTCCCGCTAATCCAAATCCTAGAGCTTTAGAACGATTTACGGCGGGGTTAGTATTAATGGTGAAGGTTTCCGATCGCAGTGCGGCGGATAAGGCTTTAACCCAGTTAGATGAAGTGATGAAGAATAAGAAATTTAAGGTTAGTGAAATTAAAGTTAAGGAGCAATCGGCGGTGCAATGGGTGTCTCCCTTTGGGGGATTTATGGTAACTCGTGGTTGGTTAGAATCCGATGTGGCTTTTGTTACTTTGGGGGGAGCGGTGGCGGATCAAATTGTACCTTTACCTCAAGCTCAAATCACTGCTAATCCGCTATTTCAGCAAACTGTTCCAATGGGATTAAACCCCAATAATGGCAACTTTTTTATAAATCTTGAACGGGTATTTAATCCGAATGTTAGAACTCTATCCTTACCTCAACTTCCCCCGGGTCAAAAGTTATGGATTGATGCGATTCAATCAATTGGATTAACTACTGCAATTATAAGCGATCGCACCAGCCGTTATGATATTTTTGTTAAAATTAAAACCCCTAGCACTCAACTTCCTGCAACTGCAACTCCCAAAAAAGAACCTTAAATACTATGTTTTAGCATGAGATTAGATCCCCCTAAATCCCCATTAAAAAGGGGGACTTTGACGGTTTTATTATTCCCTCCTAGATCACAGGATGCAGTAATTCTAAGCGAAATTCCTGGCGATTTTCAGCCTTTAAATAACGCTGTTGAAGTTCTTGCCATTTTTGCCAAGATTCATAGCGTTTTTCCGCTAGAAGATTGATAAAAGTTGGAAGTTTAGACCTAATTTTTGATGGGATTTTATCAGCTATTTTTTCCATCAAAACCATACTATCTTGAATATCTCCTAAATGTTCTTGAATGGCTTTGATATCTTCTAAATAAGTTGAATATTTAGGACTATAAAAATCATTAAACAAACTCATTTGATAACGGACTTTCTTAGCTTGCTTTCTTAAATCGTGCAAAGATTCTCCCTGTTTATCTAAGATTATTTCTAAGGTTTCTGAAGTAATTTCAGCAGAATTAACTGGATCTTGAGTTACTCCCACTTGCCAACCTGGATGCAGGAATAAATGACTAATTTGGGGAAGTAATAAATCCGGTAAGACTTCATTAATTGGTAGTGCTTCCAGAGTCGTAAAACTAGGTTCTTTTATCCAATCTTGCAAATCTTCTTTCAAGTTTTGATATATTTTATGTTCTAAACTCCATTCCACAACTCGAAAAGCTTTGTGACGTTGTTTGATCCAATCTATTAATATTTTATCTAAAATTTCTTGTTCCGATGGCGGTAATTGTGAATAGTAAGTATTTTGTAATATTTCTAATAAAACATCTAAATCTCGCAATTTTCCCAAACGACGGGCAATTCTACCAATTTTTTCATCCTGGGCAGATTCAGGTAATTTTAATACTGGAGCAAAACCAACCACCGCAGATCTTAACCGTCGCATTCCTACCCGCATTTGATGTAATTCTTCAGGATCATGATCTTTTAAAACTTCAGATTCATGACTAATAACTTTTTCTAGGTGTTTCTGAATAGCTTGTACCGCCGAATATCCTAAAGTCTGGGTTTGAGGATTAATTGTTGTTTCCATTATAAGCACCTAAAAATACTAATTGATAACCGTCTTATTATAACAATCCCAAATAGTTTTTACAGAGGATTTAAGATTGTTATAAAATTGAGTTTAGTCATTAATCACACTGTTTTGTAATTCCGTGACTAACTGCTTAATCTGGCTATAGGCTTGTCTGGAAGAGAGTGTTCCTTGGGTTTCTAAGCTAAAAATTTGGGTAATATCAATCACAAACCCTTGTAATTGAGCTTGATTAGATACAGGAGGGATCTGAGTTTCCCAATGATCAATCTGAGTCTGATCAAAAAAATCTGGGGTTGATCTCATAATTATATCCAAATTCTGCAAATTCTAGTTATACTGTTCATTCTAAAACTAAAATCCTATCTTAAAGCAAAAAGATATTAAAGTCAAGGGATTCAATTATTAGATTTTTTTACAAAAGTTATAATTACTTTAAAAAATAATACTATTGTTTGAATTTTTATTTTTTCTAAAAAATTAAATTAAATTTAATCCTAAGATTACCTAAATTTAACTAACTTTATCTAGTAAAATACTGATGATCTTATTAAGATTTGTTTAAGGAAACATTTGTCATGTTAAAACCATACTGTACTCCCTATTTCCTGCTATATGTCACTCAGTCAATTTATTGTTTATGCTTGTCCCCAGGGAGAATTAGCGGAACAAATTGAAACCTTTTATCAAGAAAGTCTGAAATTGTGCGGATCAAATGCTGCCCATAATTATATGCCCCATTGTACCTTAACTGGCTTTTTTCAAGATCAAGAATCACAAATTAACCTATATATTCAAGCCATAGAAACCGCTTACAATACCGCACAATTAACCGCGATTCCCTTAAAGATTAATGTGACTCAAATGACATTTCAAGCCACTTGGTATGGTTTGGAATTACAAGCCCAAGGCATTCCATTGTTATTGATTCATTTTAGTCAATTAGTCAATTCAGCAACTCGTTTAGAAGCCTTGCGATTAAAAACTTGGCTCCATTTGAGTTTAGCCTATGAATTTCAGCCCCAACACGCTCGACAATTACAAGATTTAGCTCAAAATCAAATTAATCCCTACGCCCAAGCGGACTGGGAATTAAGGTTTTATCAGCGACACCTAGATCAATCTTGGACTTGTCATCAATCTTGGCAATTAACACCCTAGACTCAATTGATTTTCGGTTTGATTCCCGATAATTTTGATCTCTTGATTTATCAGTCAATTTAATTCATAATAATTATAATGCTTTATTCCTTGACCAATGCCAAATTTTAACAAAATTACCCACGTTATTTACGATTTAGACGGTTTACTGTTAGATACAGAACCCCTTCATACGAAAGTTAATCAAATGGTTGCCAACTATTATGGCAAAACTATTGATCATGCCCTCGGTTGTAAAGTTAGGGGGAGAAAATCCCATGATTCCGTTAAACTCTTAATTCAGGAGTTGGAATTGTCAGTAACTGTTGAACAATTTTTAGAGCGAAAAGATGCCATTATTTATCAATTGTATCCCCATGTTTTGCCCTTAGAGGGAGCGGTTTTTCTCACGGAACATCTGGCGGCTCATAATATTCCCCAAGCGATCGCAACCAGTTCAGGAAATCGCCCTTTTACCGCAAAAACCCAAAGTCATCAACAATGGTTTTCCCTGTTTCAATCTATTGTTAGGGGAGATGATCCTGAACTTAAAAATGGCAAACCCGCACCGGATATTTTCCTATTAGTCGCACAACGTTTAGGGGCAAATCCCGAAAACTGTTTAGTCTTTGAAGATGCCTTGGCGGGGGTTTCTGCGGCTCGGGCGGCGGGAATGTCCGTAATAGCAGTTCCCTCGTCGGATATGGATAAATCCCTTTATCAAGAAGCTGATCAAATTCTTAATTCTCTAAGTGAATTTGAACCGGAGTTATGGCAGTTACCAAAGTTTTAATTAATAATTCTAAGATGAGATTTTTAAGGGGAAATTAGCGATCGCAATTTTCCTATTTTCCCTAATCTTTACCGGACTAATTTAGCATTTTTAGATGATCTAAAAGAATCTTAACCTTTTTTTAACTTGACATATCAAAAAAATTTGATATGATTTAGATGGCTATTAAGGCCTAATTTAACCACAAAGACACAAAGACACAAAGCAGAATACTGATTTTTCAGGAGGTTTAATGAGTAGAAATTCACCTCAAGTTAACCCATCAGCAGTGCAAGCTGGGGGTAAACTAAGTATTTTTGAAAAATACCTAACCGTTTGGGTGTTTTTATGTATTATTGGCGGTATTATTTTAGGGCGTTTATTCCCCGGAGTTGCGGTTACTTTGGACTCGATGAGCGTCTATCAAATCTCAATTCCCATTGCCATTTGCCTGTTTTTTATGATGTATCCCATCATGGTAAAAATTGATTTTACCCAGGCTGTAAACGCTATCCACGCCCCGAAACCAGTATTACTAACTTTAGTTGTAAATTGGTTAATTAAACCCTTTACAATGGTGGCGTTTTCTCAGTTCTTTTTGGGATGGTTATTTCGTCCTTTAATTACTGGAACAGAACTGATCGGAGGACAGGAAGTTTCTTTGGCAAATTCCTATATTGCGGGAACTATTTTATTAGGAATTGCTCCCTGTACCGCGATGGTTTTGATGTGGGGTTATCTATGTTATGGGAATCAAGGTCATACTTTAGTGATGGTGGCGGTTAATTCCTTAGCGATGTTATTTTTATATGCACCGTTAGGGCGTTGGTTACTAGCAGCAAATGATTTAACTGTTCCTTGGCTAACGATTTTTTTGTCGGTTATAATTTATGTGGGATTACCTTTAGTGGCGGGAATGTATAGTCGCCATTGGATTTTTAAAAACAAGGGTAAGGCTTGGTTTGAACGGGAATTTCTGCACTATTTAAGCCCAATTGCTATCTCGGCATTGTTGATTACTTTGGTGTTACTATTTGCCTTTAAAGGGGAATTGATTGTTAACAATCCTTTTCATATTCTGTTAATTGCAGTTCCTTTATTTATCCAAACCAATTTTATCTTTCTGATTAGCTATCTGATTGCTTTAAAAATGAAAATGTCCTATGAAGATGCGGCTCCGGCGGCTTTAATTGGGGCGAGTAATCATTTTGAAGTAGCGATCGCAACAGCCGTAACCTTATTTGGTTTAAATTCGGGTGCTGCTTTAGCAACGGTTGTGGGGGTATTAATTGAAGTTCCAGTAATGTTAATGTTAGTTGAACTTTGTAAAAAAACAGCTTTTTGGTTCCCCAGAGAACCAGAAAAAGCCAGTTTACTTGATCCGCGTTGTTTTAAGGGTTAAATCAATAAATATCCTGATTTTTTAGATCATTTAGCTATTCTAAACATTGGAGATTTACATGAAAAAAGTTATGTTTGTTTGCAAAAGAAATTCTTGCCGTTCTCAAATGGCCGAAGGATTTGCTAGAACTTTAGGGGCGGGAAAAATAGCCGTCACCAGTTCTGGTTTAGAAGCCAGTCGGGTGCATCCTACGGCAATTCAAGTCATGGATGAAATCGGAATTGATATTACCAATCAAACTTCTAACCCTTTAAGTGATTTCCAAGCAGAAGATTATGATGCAGTGATTTCTTTATGCGGTTGTGGGGTAAACTTACCTGAATCTTGGGTAATGCAAGAAGTGTTTGAAGATTGGCAATTAGATGATCCCGATGGACAACCTATTGAAACTTTTCATCGAGTCAGAGATGAAATTAAAGCAAGAGTTCAAAAGTTAATTGATAGTTTGAGTTAACAATTTTTGCACTACCAGCGTCCTCCCTGGCTAGGGTAATATGAAATGCTATTACCATTACCCATTCCTGATCACGGATTTAAGAGGATTACACAGATTAAAATCCGTGAAATCCGTGAAATCCTCTTTAATCTGTGATCCCCATTACCTAATATATGTCTAATCATCCACCTCGAATTCTATTATTATACGGCTCCTTAAGAGGACGGTCTTATAGTCGTTTATTAGCAGAAGAAGCAGCCCTAATTATTCAGGATTTTGGTGCAGAAGTCAGGTTTTTTGACCCACGAGAATTGCCGATTTATGGAAGCGTACCGGATACTCACCCCAAAGTTCAGGAGTTACGGGAATTGAGTTTGTGGTCAGAGGGCCAAGTCTGGTCTAGTCCAGAACTCCATGGCCAAATTAGTGGGGTGATGAAAAATCAAATTGATTGGATTCCCCTGACCATGGGGGCGATTAGACCAACCCAGGGCCGAACTTTGGCCGTGATGCAGGTTTGTGGCGGTTCCCAGTCTTTTAATGCGGTTAACACCCTACGAATTTTGGGGCGCTGGATGCGGATGTTTACGATTCCTAATCAGTCTTCGGTGGCTAAAGCCTATCAGGAGTTCGATGAAGATGGGGTGATGAAGGATTCTCCCTATCGAGATCGCGTGGTTGACGTGATGGAAGAACTCTACAAATTCACTTTGTTATTAAGAGGACATACAGATTATCTGAGCGATCGCTATAGTGAAAGAAAAGAAAAAGGAGTTCAGGAAACGATGATTGATATTGTTGACACTCCCACGACTACGCTACGCTAAAGTCGTGGGATTCTCCTATCTAGCCCTACCTAAGTAGTATTCATGGAGTTGCCTCCTTACTGTTTCCAGAGTTGCTTCACAGCAACATTAGAGGAGAGTACGAGGACTCTGAGGATTGCCAAACACCTCGCCCTAATTAGCAACTACGACTATTACGGTCTCAATCTCTGATTGGATTTTGCGTAGTTCTCTATAGCTCACTAAGGTTGTTACAGTGGTTGCCTTTTTCTCGCTATTGACAACTTGTTTGGTTGTCGGAACATCCGACTAGACAAGCTAGGAACATCCTGCTATACTCCTAATCGTATACCGGAATAGAAGCCATGTCAAGAGAAAAACGATTTTCAATGTGGATGACTGATAGGGAGTACGAAAAGTTGAAGATATATGCCGGAAGCCAATCTGTATCAATGGCTGAAGTTCTTAGGGATTATATTAAAATCTTGACTCCACCTAAAGGTGGCGACACTACATCCCACCCTTGAAAGAGGTGGGCTTTGTGTCGAGAACTTGTAAAACTTTTATAGCAGGGAATAGGGAATAGGGAATAGGGAATAGGGAACAGCCCCCCCAAACAGCCCTGGGGGCTAGGGGGGGAGGGAACAGGGGAGAAAATACTTCACCGTCTGGGTTCTAAGATCCGTCTGGTGTCTTAACTGCCTTGGCGGTTGCTATAAACCCGTCCCTGGTGATCGGTTTTGTCAATATCTGTGCCAACCCGGTCAACCGTCAACATCTCAACAAAAAAGAGGGTGGAATTTCCTCCCTCCGTAAAGATTGAATCCACTGTATCCTTTCCGGTGAAAGCAATACATTATGGATCGAGATAAACACCCGCTTTCAGGCAGAGTTTAGTAGGCTAGAGCCATACTACGAGTGGTTTCAGCACCGAGATAAACCCGAATACTCAAGAAATCCGTAGGACAGGCGGTTTCACAACGTTTGCAGCCGACACAATCTTCGGTGCGGGGAGAGGAAGCTACCTGAGCCGCCTTGCAACCATCCCAGGGAACCATCTCTAGGACGTCAGTGGGGCAAGCGCGAACGCACTGAGTACAGCCGATACAGGTATCGTAAATTTTGACTGAATGAGACATTGAATGATTTCTCCAGTAGATATCAAAATGTTACAAGTTCTGCCCTAAATACAGGTTAGAAGTCCAGCTTAATAGGAGCGGGATCATCCCATATATTGCATCACAATACTCCAGTGTTTCACTTCCAATACACATAAGGCGATAAAACTTTAAACAATGTAATATTTCCCGCCTTAACAGTTCACAGTTCAGGCTCTAATTTTGTCCAACACAGACTTTGTGGAAACAACATGGCGGTCTAAACCCAGTTGTTTGGGGTCAATATCCAGGGCAAGGGCCACTAATTGGGGAAGATGGAGGACAGGTAAACCCAAGGGACGACCGATCACTTTTTCCACTTCCGGTTGACGTGAATCTAAATTCAGATGACACAGGGGACAGGGCGTAACCAGACAATCTGCACCGTGATCAATTGCCTCTTGAATATGGTTTCCAGCCATTTGAAAGGCGGATTCCGTGGCGTAACTCGATAGAGGCCAACCGCAGCATTGGGTTCTCCCCCGATAATAGACCGGAGTTGCCCCTACAGCCCGAAACAGGTTTTCCATGGATTCCGGTTGCTGGGGGTCATCATAGGGCAAATGGGTTTGAGCACGGAGGAGATAGCAACCATAAAAGGCAGCACACTTCAAACCCGATAGTTTGCGACGGACTCGGAGTTCAATTTCGGCTAAACCATAATCGGCGACTAAGGCCCACAGCAGGTGTTTAACTTCCGTTGTTCCTTGATAGGGTGAACAACCTTCTTTGCTAAGTAACCCATTCACTTTTTCAATATAGGCTGGATCATTTTCCTGAAATTCTTTTAACCGTTCGTCAACGTGACCAATTACCCCCTGACAGGTGCTGCAATGGGTCAGTAAGGGTAAATTTAGTTCTTCTGCTAAGGCAATATTCCGGGCATTGACCGTATCTTCCAACAGTCGGGAATCTTCTTTGAAGGTTCCTGAACCGCAGCAAGATGCCTTTTTCAGTTCAATTAGTTCAATACCTAACGCTTGGGTGAGAACTTGCGTAGACTGATACAGTTCTCGACAAGCTCCCTGGGCAACACAGCCAGGAAAATAGGCATATTTCAAGGATGGCATAGGAATAACCTTCTCTACGAATGTACTTACAGCGATGGCGAGGAATTAAGAATTAAGAATTAAAAGCACGCCCAAAGACAGAGTTGCTAAATTCTCACCCATTTTAATTGATCGAGGGTTTTGTCATAACGATAGGTAAAACCATCATCAGCAACAATCGTTTGACCTCGACTGGCTTTATTTTTGATGGTACTTAAGCTATAACGGGTTAATTTTTGTATTTCTTGATGGGAAAAATGATTTTTCTGATCAATTTCTGACAGAATTTCTACGGTTTCAAGACTTACTTTTGTATTGTTGGGATTAAGAGGGAACACTGCGCTCACAGGATAGTCTTTAATGTCAACTAAACGCCAACTAGAATCCTCTGACATTTCTAAAACTTTTTGATGATAATTAAACAAACTTTCCCGATGTCCGACACTAATAAATGTCTTACCAGTTTCTTGTAACTGTTTATATAAATTATCCTCATTTTTTAAGTCTAAAGCACTGGTAGCTTCATCTAAAATAACGAAGTTAGGATGATTAACTAACAGTCGAGCAAAGGCGAGACGTTGTTGTTCTCCCAAAGATAAAATACTTTCCCAAGGCAGTTCCTCATCAAAATTTTCGATTCGAGTCAGGACATTTTGTAGGTTAACTTGGTGCAAGATTTCTTTTAATTCTGAATCACTAATTGGATTTGTTGTCTGAGGATAAATTAGCTGTTCGCGCAAGGTTCCTAAAATGATATAAGGACGTTGCGGTAAAAATAAGATGTCATCTAGGGGAGGTCGCACTAAATCCCCTGTACCTGTATTCCATAACCCAGAAATGGCGCGTAAAAGAGAACTTTTCCCTCGACCACTTGGCCCTACAATTAATAAACCTTCACCGGGTTCAACTGAAACTGATAAATGTTCGACGATGACTTTGGTAAAGTCTGGTGTTTGTAAGGTAACATCCTCAAAAGCAAGATGATCGTTTTCAATAACTTTAATGGTATTCACCGGGTTAGATTGGTACCCGACGGCTTCTAAGGCTTGGGAAAAGCTATCTAAACGTTCAATATAATTGATAAACTCACCTGACCTACCAAATTCCTCTACTAATACGGATAACGCCGTTGAAAAGAAATAGCAACAATAGCTGGCTTGGTTGACTTCTCCCAACTCAATTTGACCACTAATATATAAGGGAGAGACAATTAAGAAAGGAAATATTTGAACAATGGATTGGAAGCCTCTGTTAAAAAAATCTTGGTTTCTTTCCCAATTAACTCTATTAATAACTATTTCAATCATCTGATTGAATTTTCGCTGAATAATATTTAATTCTTTTTCTTCGCCCCTAAAAAAAGCAATGGATTCTGCATGGTTACGAACATGAGTCAGGGCATAATTATAGTTTGCTTCCATTTCTAATTCTTGTTTGCTAATTTTATTTAATTGTTGAGTAATATAGGTAGACAGAATGTTGCCAAGAATCGTATAAATAATCAGGATAATAGAAATGGTTTCAGAAATTGACCAGAGAATGACAATAAAAACCATCATCTCCATGAACTTTTCGACGCAGGTGGTTAAAAAATTCATCGTTGTTTTAGTGATCGGCTCAATTTCTTGAGCCAAACGTTGATCGGGATTTTTAATGTTTTCTTTAAAATTAATTTGATAATAAGCCCGATTTTTAAAATATTGATTCAAAATATTATTGTTGATCCATTGATACCAATCGAGTGCAATTATCTTTTTAAGAAATTTAGAAAACCCTGTTAATAGGGTCATACTCCCAAGGGCTATACTATAAATTATTACTAGATGAGTTAATTTAGATAAATCTTTTGATTCAGTAAAATCAATTAAGTCTCTAAAAACGAAGCTATTAAAAGCATTAAAACCAACGATTCCCACCAATAATAAAAATAATAAACAGATCATTCCCCAAGAGCGAATAATCTCTGAAAAGGCTCTATCCTGGGTTTCTTTTGGATACCAATAAACTTGAAGAAACCCTAAAAATTGTTGTAGAGATTTATTAAAAGTTTTGATATCCTCTTTGAGATCGATATGCTCTGAGCTTTTTTCTGAAACATTCATTGGGTTTTCCTGATGTTACGGGAGGGACGTTATAATCTTTAATGCCTATCTATTGAGTTAGATAATAATTAAGCATACCATGTTCTGCCAAAAGACAAGACTGACGCAAACAAAAAAAGATGGTTTATGAAATATTTAATAGCTGATGGGTATCTTCTAGTATTGCGACAATTTTATCTCGATGGGGACTGTTTTTTAGATCAGGCTCTAAGTCAAATTCGGATAATCCTGCGGCCGTATTACCCGGAAACCAGGGATCACGAGTTTTTAAGTGATTGTAACGCCTTTTGGCAAAGTCAAACATATCGTATGCTAAAGCTAAATTTCTTAACCATAAGATCACGGGAATATTGATTTCCCCAGGAGTTTCTTGATAGGAAGGTAAACCAAGATTCCAAGTATGAAACCAACTTTCGCCTAATTTAGCGATCGCTTCTGTTTCCAAACGATTTATAATTTGAGGTAAAATTTCATCGGCTTTTTCTAAAAGTTCAATCACTTTTAAATGTTCATCAAAATCCGAAGGTTTGGCTGCACCTAGACTTAATGTATGAACTTGGGGATGGCTCAAACAAAACAGATCATTAAATAGCATCGGACTCAGAGGATAGCACAAGTCTACTAATTTTTGGGGCGGTTTGTAAAGCATTCCCCCTTTATCCGAAGGACTAATAATAAACACCCCCATGTCATAACGATTGGCGGCTTCAATTGCTGACCAATTGAATTGATTAATATAGTACCAATGCAGATTTACATAATCAAATTGATCGGTTTCAATGGTTTTGATAATTAGGTTTGTCGGCCCATGGGTAGAAAATCCCCTAAAGCGAACTTTCCCCTCCATTTGTAATTGTTTAATCACATCAAGACACCCGCCAGGACGAATAGTATCATCTAGTTGTGGTTTGTAATTAATACCATGTATCGTCAACAAGTCAACATAATCTAGTCCTAAATAAGCTAAGGATTGTTCAAATAAATGACGAAATTGTTGAGGATCAGATTGGGGTGTAACTTTCGTTTGTATAATCAGTTTTTGACGGGGTAGTTTCGGCAAAATTTCCCCTAACTGCATCTCAGATGTGCCATACATTCGAGCAGTTTCATGGTGATTAATACCAATTTCTAGGGAGCGGCGGATGGTCGCTTCTAAATTTTGTTGATTATCCAGGGGAATTTGTTCTTTAGGATACTCTTTAAACTCATCATAAATGTAACGCATACCCCCGCAAGAAAAAATAGGCATGGGAATTTCTGTACGTCCAAATCTACGATATTTCATTTTATCTAGCTATAAATTAGTGGATTCTAATTAATTGTAATTTCTTGGGCTTCTAAGTGGAATTCAAAATTCTCCTAGCTGTAATGTATTAGGGACTATAAAATCAGAAGTCTTGATGGTTGAATGTTCTTGTAAAGTTGCTCTGATCTCCTTTAAATCTTCTTGAGTTAACTTAACTTGTTGATTGTTGAGATTGGCTTTTGATAAAATAGTATCAGCTTGTGAATCTTTCTGCAATACTTCAAATATTTGGGTTAGGTTGGTAGTGGGTATATCACAGTATTTTAATATCTCTATAATTGTCTGTTGTGGTGCTGTTATCAAATCCTGAAAACGAATCGCTAGAGCCAAAACTCCTTGTTGATGGAGTCGCAAATAACCTTCCATGACTGATAACCATGCTAAGGTTAAAATTTGCAGATAAGATAAGGGTTGATCCTGTTCATCCTGATGAATTAGGGGACTAACTTGACTGACTTGATTTTGCATTGCTTTTAGAGAATCAACTGTATTAGGAATTTCTCCTAAAGATGCACGAAAAACAGACTTCATCCAAGTTTCAGTATCCCGATATAAGAAAATAATTTTGGCTTTGGGAAAATGCTTAAAGATTAGATCTGCTATCTCAATTCCATAACTTCTCAATTTAATCACCCATCTATATGAATGATCATCTAATCGTGAGGATGTACATAATATTTTGGTACAGCTTTCTATTAATTCACTAATTTCAGCATCATTACTTCCATCCCATTGACGCATAATGACAAGCTGATCATAGACACCTGGTTCAGAAAGACTTAGGGTATTTTCTAGCTGATTAAATGCCGAATGAACTAGGGTTGATCCACAGCGTCCTACTGAATAAACAATTACAAGATTTTCAGGGATTTCTAGTTGTTTTCCGATTTCTAATAATTCCGAAAAAGTAATGGCAATTAGGTTTTTTGCATGGTCATATTGCGCTTGATAAAAAAAAGGAAATTGATCAATATCAACCTCTGGATCAGTTTCTACAAAAATTGCCCATTTTCTGGAAAAATCAAGGCAATATAAACTAATATTAGGCTTTTCTAAGATAATATTAATATCAACCGTATTTGCTTCTTGATAATGAAAATCATCTAGGGAAGGAATACTTAAGAAATAGGGTTTATTTTTGCTCTGGATTTTAAAAAATTTGGCTGGCATTGTGATAGATTTAAGTTAAGATATCGTGTAAAGATCAAATCCCCATTTACGCCAACCCCTAATAATATCAGAGTTGATCAAATCTGAGAAAGAAGGAAGCTCTTGATCGGGAGGTAATTAGCTAATATAGTGATATTAGCATGAAATCACACGATATTCGGTTATCATTACTAAACAAAAAACATGAAAATAGCATTCTTTGATTATGTTTGGACTTTTGCTGAACCTCCCAAATTTGGATCAGGTATCCTCTGTTACCAGTTAGCACTTCGTTTAGCTCGCGGCAATGATCTGATTTTCTATGGTTCAAAAGCTGCTCATCACCAAGAGTTAGAATATTCAGAAGATGGAATTACATATCGGAGGATTCCTAATAACTTTATTGATAAAATATTAGGCTTATTATATGTACTAGATGACTGGAAAATCTTTCCGGCAAAACGTCCTTTTTTTACTTCAATTTTATCTGACTTCAAATATTATTGGCAAATAGCAAAAGATTTGCAATCCCAGAATTGTGATATTATTCAAATTAACTTTGCCTTTCATGTTTCCCCACTAATTCGAGCTTTTAATCCACAGGCAAAAATTGTCATCTTTCTACAGACTGAGTGGTTAACACAACTTGATCCTAAAATGATTGAACGGAAATTAAAAGCGGTGGATCTTGTGATTGGATGTAGTGACTATATTACCAATCAAATTCGGACAAGATTTCCTAATGTTCCTTGTTAAACAATTTTTAATGGCGTAGATATTAATCATTTTGTTGTTAATAATGAAGCCAAAAAAAATAAAAAGAAAGAGATAAAAACTCTTCTTTTTGTGGGTAGAATTTCACCCGAAAAAGGATTACATATTTTACTAGAAGCGTTTAACAAAGTGATCTTGCAGTATCCCCAAGTACAGCTTAAATTGATCGGGCCAGAAGGAAAATATGGCGTATTACCCATACAAATGATCAATACAGAAGATCCTTATGTTCAAACTCTCATTCCATTTTACCAGGGAGAATATAGTGATCAACTGCGACAAATTATTTCTCCCAATGCAGCTAATTCAGTGTGTTTCTTTGGGCCGGTTGAACAACTCGATTTAGTTGAACATTATCAAGATGCGGACATTTTCATCTTTCCCTCTGTGTGGAATGAACCTTTTGGAATTCCCTTAGTGGAAGCGATGGCTATGGAATTACCCGTTATTGCTACTTATAGCGGTGCTTTTCCAGAAATTGTCGAGGATGAAAAAACGGGTTTATTGGTGGAAAGAAGTAACGCTGATGCTCTAGCTGAAGCAATTTTACGCCTTCTTTCCGATGAAAATCTTAGTCAAGAAATGGGAAAAGCTGGACGCCAAAGAGTTGTTGACAAGTTTTCTTGGGAACAAATTAGTGAAACTCTATTGGTAGAGTTTCAGAAAATTTGTGATCCTACTGTTAAATAGATTAGGGTACTGCGATGATATTTGATGTTTAATTCTGCCTACCTACTTATAAGTATTTTCGTGTTTCGCGTCCCACTCTTTATAATAATCATCAACGGAAATGGGAGGATATTTAAGAGGATTATCCTCGGTGACACAAGTTTCAACACAGCGAATTTCTGTGTCATTATTAGGAGTTATCTTAAAGGCAATTGAGTACCTAGAACGAGCCTTATAGAAGTCTTCTTCTGGAATTGAAACTTGATGCAGCGTGGAATAAAGCCGATCATTTGTCCACCTTTGGATCAGATCTTCCATAATAACTACTACCGTACCAGGAATTGGAGGAACAGGAATCCATTCCTCACCAAGAGGACAGATTTCTAAACCTTTACCGTCATCTTGGAATATTAACCCAAAAGTTCCTGAACCATAATGAGGTTTAGCGCGAGTTTGGTTTAGCTTTATAGGTTCGGTCAGGGGTAGGTAATGAGCTAAAAACGAATAGCAATTTCTGTCAGAAATTACATCTGTAAAAACTGTTTCCGGTACTTTTAAGGCAATAGCAAGTGCTTGGAATAACTTCCATGACATTTTCTCACATTCTTGGAAAAATTGGATAAAAGTATCTCGAAATTCTGGTAGATTTTCAGGCCATTGATTAGGAGCAGTAGCCAGATAGCGACCAGAACTTATCTCCTCTGGAGTTCTTTCTAACCCATAATGAAATACTTCTCTGAAATCTTTTCCCTCTTGATCTCGTGCTTGCTCATATCCTGGGTTCATCTTGCCCATGGCAATTTTTTGTTTGTCTTCTATTGGTAGAGCAAAAAAAGCCTGAGATTGAGAAAAAGCTTTGTTAACTAAATCGGGGGAAAAACCGTAATTTTTTAGATATATACAACCAACTTTATCAAAAGCTTCATAGATTTGTTTGGCCACAGTTTCCTTTTCCTTTGTGTCACCATCAAAAAAGGGCTGAAAATCAATTACGGGAACTATTTTATTCATGGCAATATCTTTGGTAATCATTCTCAATTCAATATTTAATTTATCAGTAAAGATTAAGAAAACAATATTTTGAAATAAAAATTCATAATCCTGATTTTAAAAGCCAAATAGACGGTCAATATAACCCGTCTATTGTCTGAATCAAGATAGATTTATAAGATATGATGCTCAATTGTTGCTGCTAAATCGGCTAAGGTTGGGTTAGCAAAGAAGTTACGCAGGGGTAAATCAATCGGAAATTTTTTAGTAACTTTATCTATGACTTGAAGAACTTTTTGAGAAGTTCCTCCCAGTTCAAAAAAGTTATCATCAATGCTAATATCTTCTAAATTTAACACTTCTTGCCAAATCTTGAGCAAAGATTCTTCAGTTAAATTACGTGGTTTCATGAAGTCAGTTGATTTAACTTCCTCAATTGGTGAAGACCAGTGATAATTATTGATTGAGTAACGTTCCTGTTCAGAAAAAGGAGAAATAGCCATAATTTTTTCCTGGGGATTAACAATAATATTTTCTAAAATTTTGATAAACTGCTCTCCCATTTTAGCTATACTTGTAGTAGTAAATAAATTAACTTTATAAGATATAATTCCTTCAATGCTGTTATCAGTTTCTTCGAGGGATAGAGTTAAATCATTTTCTGCCGTATCTGCTTCTGTATATATTTTTAGTAACTGGTCTTTTAGAGTGAGATTGGCAAATTTTAAATCTTGTTTCGGAGTATTCTGGAAAAGAAATATCACCTGATTAAACAAAGTATATTGAGGTTCTCTGATAGGTTTTAATTCTTCTACTAACTTGATAAAAGGAATTTCCTGATGAGCATAAAATCCTAAGCTCGTCTCCTTAACTCGACGCAGTAATTCTCGAAAATTGGGATTACCTCCTACATTTGTATACAAGGGGAGAAACTGCACAAAAAGTCCAATTAAATCCTGTGTTTCAGGTCTGTTACGATTGGCAATAATACCACCAACAATGATGTCTTCCTGTTGTGTATAGTAAAGGATGAGTGCTTTAAAAGTCGCTAACAAAGTCATATATAAAGTTACGCCTTCTTGCTGGCTTAATCTTTTTAAAGCATCAGTTAATTCTGGGGAAATAGTAATAGGATGATGGGCTTCCTTAAATGTTAGCTTAGAGGGCCTTGGATGGTCAGTAGGGAATTTTAAAATCGGTGGATTAACGCCGATATGCTGCTTCCAGAAATCAAGCTGAGATTGCCATGATTTGTCTTCTATAGATTGCCATTGCCACAGGGCAAAATCGGAATATTGAATCGGTAAAGGGGGTAGTGGTGAAGGTTTACCCTCAGAAAACGCTTCGTAAATTAAGGTTAATTCCCGAATCAAAACACCGAAAGACCAACCATCAGAAATAATATGGTGCATAGTAACAATAAACAGATAGTCATTTTCAGCTAATTGTATAAGTTTACTTCGGAATAATGAACCTTGTTTTAGGTCAAAAATTCGAGCAATTTCTTCTGATGCTAATCGTTCAGATTCTCGCTCCCGTTCTATTTCACTTAACCCTTGGAGATCAATAATTGAAAAATCAAAACGGGGTTCAGACGAAATTTTTTGGAAAACTTGTCCGTCTATACAAATAAAATTAGTTCGCAAAGTTTGATGACGTTTAACAATTTCTTTTAAGCTTTGCTCTAGTACAGGAACGTTAAGTGAGCCTTCAATTCGATAAATTAAGGGTAGATTATAGACAGAATTATCGGGATAAAATTGGTTGAAAAACCAAAGCTCTAACTGAGTTAAAGAAATTGGTACTAATTCAGAATCAGAGGTTTGGCGTGTAATCGGAATAATTTCTTGTTCTAATTCTTGATAACTTCCGATCTCAATCTTTTTCGCTAATTCAGCAATAGTAGGAGATTGAAATAGACTTCTGATGGGCAATTCCAAATTAAAAGCTTTGCGGGTCATCGCAATAACTTGAGTCGCGAATAAAGAATGCCCCCCTACAGTAAAGAAGTTGTCATTGACCCCGATTTTAGTTAATCCTAAAATATCTTGCCAGATGGCTGTTAATATTTCTTCTGTAGGAGTGGATGGGGCGACATAAATTTGACTTAATTCGGGTCTGCTAGTTGTGGGTTTTGGGAGTTTTCGCCGATCAACTTTGCCATTAGAAGTTAAGGGAAAAGATTCCATCGGGACGAAGGCGGAAGGAATCATATATTCTGGAAGTTGTTCTTGGAGAAAGTGACGCAGTTGTTCAATAGTAATTGTTTGTAATTGCAGGGGAACAAAATAAGCACATAAATATTTTTCTCTAGCACTTTCCCCATAGACTTTAACCACAGCTTGACTTAGGAAGGGATGTTTATTTAATACCGCTTCTAATTCTCCTAATTCAATACTATAACCCCTGATTTTTACCCGGTCATCTATTCGTCCTAAAAACTCAATATTTCCATCTGACAAATAACGAGCTAAGTCTCCAGTTTTATACAGACATGAATAAGAATTTTGATGAAAAGGATTAGGAATAAATTTTTCTTTGGTTAACTCTGGGCAATTAAAATAACCGCGAGCGAGTCCCGCACCACTAACATATAACTCTCCTATACTACCTAAAGGAACAGGTTGGAAATTACTATCTAATAAATAAACTTTGACATTAACAGCCGGTTTACCAATGGGAGGATAAAGGGGCCATTCTTCAGGTTGATGGCTAAAACGATAAGCGGTGACTAAATCAGCTTCAGAAGGCCCATAAAAGTTATACAAGGTGCAGTTTTTTAAACTTTTAAACATTTCAACCATCGGTTGAGTAATTTGCAGTTGTTCTCCAGCAGTTATGGCCTCTTTTAAATTCTTAAAAAGATCGGGTTTTGCTCCATAGAGTTCGGCAATTTGCTGCCACAAAGTCACAGGAAGAATAACTTTTTCAATAGGATTATTTGTAAGTAAATTGACTAATTTATCTAAATCTAGGCGGGTATCTTCAGAAGCAATATATAAAGTTCCTCCAAAACACCAAGCCGCAACTATTTCGTGATAGCTAACATCAAAGCTAAAAGATGCAAACTGAAGAACACCTCCTCCTGTCAGCATTTGATCTCGATGGTGTTCAACTAAATTGGTGAGGGAGCGATGGGGGACAGCAACACCTTTAGGAACTCCTGTGGAACCGGAAGTATAAATCAGATAAGCTAAATGATCATTATTGATTTCAATCGTAATATTTTGATCGGATTCTTGAGTAATATCATCCCATTTATCTTCTAATATCAGCAGATGATGGGAGAAATTTTGAGACAGCATTGAAGCACAAGAATTTTGTGTTAACACAACTTTTGTACCACTATCTGCCAGGATAAAATTAATTCGTTCCTCTGGATATTTAGTGTCAATCGGAACACAAGCTCCTCCAGCCTTGAGAGTCCCCAAAATTGCTACAGCCATATCTAAAGATCGTTCAAGACATATCGCAACTAAACTATCGGGTGTAACTCCTAAGCATTGTAAAGAATGTGCTAATTGATTCGCCTTTTGGTTTAACTGTTGATAGGTTAACTGTTGATTTTCATAGACTACTGCGACTGCATTCGGTGTTTTTTCAACCTGTTCCTCAAATAATTGATGAATACATTGGCTAATCGGAAATAAAGATTCAGTATGGTTCCATTCTTCTAACAGCATTTCCCGTTCTGATTCAGTAAGAATCGGTAAATCTTTAGGGAAACGATGGGGATTAATCACCATTTCTTCGAGTAAAGTTTGCAGATGACCCAGCATCCGTTCAATGGTTGGTAAATCAAAACGATTTTCCTCGTAATTGATGATTAATGCCATTTCTTGACCCGGAACAGCACGCAAAACAAGCGGATAATTAGTTTGTCCGATGTCTTCAATATTACTAATTTTTATTCCCCCAGGAAGTTCGGAAAAATTTGCTGTTGCAGGATAATTTTCAAAAGCGATAATGCTTTCAAATAAAGACTCGTTTCTGGGAATTTCACTCCATCCTTGAATGTCTACCAGTGGAGTATAAGAATATTGTTCTCGCTGAATGTGTTGTTCTTGTAATTGATGTAACCAGGGTAATAATTCTGTTGTTTCTGGGATTAATACCCTAGCAGGTAGGGTATTAATAAATAACCCGACCATTGATTCTACTCCTGATAAACTAGGGTGACGACCAGAGACAACACTTCCAAAAACGATATCTTCCTCACCGCTATAACGACTCAGTAATAACGCCCAAGCTGCTTGTACTAAAGTAGAAAGAGTCAAATGGTTTTGAGCTACAAAAGATTTTAAGTTGGCGGTGGTTTTAGCTAATAGATTGATTTGGCGGATATTGTAGGTTTTATTATTCCTTTCGCGGGCTTGTTCCCCAATTAAAGGAGTCGGAATACTAAACCCCAGAAGGGTTTTTCGCCAAAATGTTTCTGAGGCGGAAATATCTTGCTGTTGTAACCAATTAATATAGTCTTGGTAAGGGCGAGGTGTTGGTAAATGACACTCTTTTCCTTGCTTAATCGCATCATAAAAGGTGAAGATTTCTTGAAAAAGAATCGGCCAACTCCAACCATCACAGAGGATGTGATGAAAACTCCAGATCAGTTGATAAGTTTGGTTCTCTAATTGAATTAAGGTACATCGCATCAGAGGAGCTTTATCCGTTTCAACACCTCGTTGTCTATCTTCCTCTAAGAAACGATTCAGGTGAGTTTGTTGATCGCTCTGAGACAGGGATCTCCAGTCTATATTAATCCAAGGTAATTTAACTTTTTTTCGCACGATCTGAAGGGGCTTTTTACGATTTTTCCAAATAAATTGGGTTCGTAAAATCGTGTGTCTATCTAGTATTTGTTGCCAAGATTTTTCAAAAGCAGAAATATCTAGTTCTCCCTGAAATGTTAATTGAAATTGATCAAAATAAGTATTAGATTCTGGGTTGTAGAGAGTATGAAATAACATCCCTTCCTGAGTGGGAGAAAGGGGATAAATTGCTTCGATATCTTTGCTTTTATTGGAATTATTTGAGTTAACCATGAGTTGAATTTATTGTTTGTTTTTTTGATGAAGAATTAAATTCATTACTTGAGAATAACTAGAACTATGAGTCAAGATATTTAAAACAGATACTTAGATCATAAATTTGTATAAATTATCTAAGTCTTCTTAGAAAGCTCCAGAAGATAAACCTCCATCCACCGGAATTGTTATTCCTGTGATATAGCTGGCACATTCTGACGATAAAAAAGCGACTAAATTAGCTACTTCACCAGAATTACCAATACGACGAAGTGGAATATTATTCATAATTCCGGCTCGAATATTATCCACGGTTACACCTTGTTTTTCAGCATTCACCGTTAAATATTGTCGATGTCTGGGTGTATCAATAATACCCGGATTAATAGCAGTCACTAAAACATTATACTTAGCCACTTCAGTTGCGACTGCTTTAGTGAAGTTAATTAACCCGGCATTAGCAACTCCTGATTTTATCAGACGGGGAGAAGGTTCTTTTCCTGATGTTCCAATAATATTAATAATTCGTCCCCATTGCTGATTTTTCATACTAGGCAAAACTAAGTTAGTCATGCGAATATAGCCCATTAATTTTCCTTCAAATACGCCTCTCCATTCTGCATCTGAGATATCTTCTATTGATTCTCCAGAAAAACTAGCCCCTTCTGAGTTATTAATTAAAATATCAATTCTGCCCAACTTACTAAGGGATCTTTCTACTAGCTTTTGCGAGTCCGATTCGTTTTGAACATCGGCAATTAAAGGGATTACTTCTACATTAAAATTCAGTAAAGATTGACTGGCTTTCTCCAGTTGTTCACCATTCCTACCGCAAATTATTAATCGGCAGCCTTCTTCGGCTAATCTTTCGGCTACAGCAAAACCAATTCCTGCACTAGCTCCTGTTACTAAAGCAACTTTTCCTGTTAATCCTAAATCCATAATTATTCGTCCTCTAATGTATAAACATTTATTGTGTAATCAAAATATCAAGTAAAGATACTGTTTCGTCAGTAAAATTAGATATTTCGTGCGGTATCTCAGGGGGTGCATAGTAAATATTACCATAAGCTAGTTGCTGTTCTTCCCCCCCTACATAAACATCAAGTTTTCCATTAAGAATAATTCCCATTTTTTGGCAACTAGACTGATGTTTAGGGATTGTTTTTCCTGGAGGAATCTGAGTAATAATAATCTCAAACCAAGAACCAGTCACAGATTGACAAACTAAACCAGTGGCATGATTTTCACTGGGAGTCACGCGCAGGATTGTGGGTTCATCTTCTCCTTGTATGGGAGGGTTGATGATTCTTTTGACATCAAATCCTAAGATAGTTTCATGCAAAAGATTAGCTGAACCGTGAAGAACATTAGCCCCGGCAACATAGAGATGATCTAAAGGTTGAATAACAGTTTTATTCCCGTTGAGATTCATTTCCAAATTGCCGTTAAATATCATTCCGATTTGACTTTCTGTGTGTTGGTGCAGGGGAAAAATAGCACCTGGTGCAATGGCGGCTAATTGGACGACTGTATCCTGACATTGGAATGCCAATAACTCCACTTCTCCATTGATATTAATTGTTTTTCCTTCGGGGAAAAATGTAGGCATTTTGATCTCCTTAATTAAGTTTTTCTCAAAAATTAATTCTTAATTATTTATTCTCTATGGACTGTTCCTTTTTTATGAAAAATAGACCAACTCATCTCAATTTTCCCATATTCTGCAATAAACTCTAAATCATTTTCTTTGAGAGCATTCTCATTGGTGATTGCTAAATCGGCTAACCCTTGCTTAACTTGAATAGCGGCTGCACTTGTAGAATTAACAAACTCCACTTTAATATTTTTTTGATTGGGGTAGCCGGGTAATAAATAAGGGAGTAAAGGAAAGGGAGCGGGATGAGTAACTAGGGTGCAATTTTCCCAAACTAATTCTTCATTTTTGCGCTTGGCTAATCCATAAACTGGTGTGGGATAGGTAAAAACAAAACCTAGTTTTAAACTGGGTTCCATATAAAAATCATTAACTCTTTCATAAGCATGGGGAACCAAAGCCAAATCCACCTGATCTTGGAGCAAAGATTCTTTCAACTCTGTAAAGGTATCAAATAAATGACTGGTAACAGAAATTTGTTCCGCTTGCCATTGAGTAATCAGATAATTTAAGGTCTGTTCACTACTGGTTTCTTTTGGCCCTAAAGTGCCAACGATTAAAGTTTTTACATCAGGTTGGGGATAACAAAATTCCATCGAAAACTTTAACATGGTTTTAAGGCTCCAGATTTTTTAAGGGTTGATAAATTAGCATTTCCTGTACAAAATAAAGCAATTTCAAGTTCAGAAAAATTGTGGGAATAAAAAGGGATTAATGATTTACTAAGAAAGTTCTATTTTGAAATTTGGTCATAGGTAATTTAAGACGAATGGCTTGTTGAAATTTAGCAACATCCAACTCGGCAATGCTAAATATTCCCTTTTTTTCAAACAATATAGATGATACACTATCCTGGGTAATATAGTTAACTCTAATGTCTTCGTGTAAGGATTCAATCAACAGTTGAATATTAGCCAGTTGGGCATCTTTTATGGTTTGACTATGGGGAGAATTTGGGTCAACTGGATGGGCATAACTGCGGACGTGAAAACGACTTTCTCTAGCTCCTCCTGGCACTATGGAAAATGTTTGAACGTGTTCAGGAAAGATACTCAAAGAAAAGGGCATGGGCATCTCTTCTTGAGATGACATGGAACAAAAAGCAGAATAACACAAAGTTTCTGGGAGTGATTGGGTTTGTGCTGCTATTTCTTGTAATTTGGTTTCATGTTCCCAAGAATGTCTGCCTAAACTTTTTGCACAGTCATAATACTTGCGTTCAGTAGGGTTTAAATAGGGAGATGGAGGGTCTTTCATGGGAATAATCATCCCGTTTATTCCTTCGCAATCACTCGATAGTTTAAAGCGACGGGTTAAGCCTTTGTGCATCATGGGGAAATGGTAGTCTTCTAAAAAGTTTTCCCACAATAATTTATAGTCAACTTCGACATTAATATCGTACCGTCCAAGACCATTAATAGGCTGCATGGCTTCGAGGTTATAGGGTTTTAGTAAATCCGCTTGATACCAAAGTTCTTTGAGTCTGGCTCCTTCCCAACTGAAACGAATAAAAACAAAGCCATAAAAAATATCAATATCAATCGGTTCTAATCCGTAATTGGGTAAACTGAAATTAGGAGAATTATTGCGCTCATCTAGATGTTTAAGTCTTCCAGCAAATAATTCTCCTTCATTGGTTCGTATAACATAAGCTCTCTCGCCAATAATATCTAACCAAGTGAAGTTTCCTGCTTCGGGAACTTCATTTATATGACAGACAAATTGCCAAGTAGGAGCGATTAAATGGTCAATTTCTAGGGTAAATAGGGCTGTATCCCCATAAATCCAAATAGGCAAAGGTTCTGTATTCAATTGTGCTAGTTCATCCTCTGAGTCATTTTCTCCCCCTAACTCTGAATCTTCAAAGGGATTAAATTTCGTTGGTTTTTCCATTTCTTGCGGTAGTCCAATACGCTCTAAAATTTCCCCAAAATTGACCGTTAACTCTTGATTCTCTACCATCAAAATTGCTTGCTTAAGTTCTCTAACTAAAGACTCAATCAATAATTCAGTTTCTTGGGAATAATTAACATCTTCAGAAATAATTCCTGGAGAATGATTAAGGGATGCTACGAGAAAAGTTAACTCTTTTTCTAAATAACCAATTTTTAGCCAGAGACGAATAGCTTCAGGAAGTGAAGCACTTTTTCCTTCTGCATAACCAGGACTTACTTGGTCTAGTAAGTTGGCAATTGCTACTCCGATATTTTCTGAATTATAATCTCTCTTTGTCTCATTTTCTTCTGGTTTGGTTGGCAATAATTTGACAAAAATATATTCCCCATCTTGCTTGACTTCTATTTCTTGCAACCCATATAGATTAAGGTCAAAATTACTGCCAAATTCCCCTCGACTTGCTCCTGGGGCATTTTGACAATTTCCGTCTAAATCAAACGCCCATCCATGATAGGGACAAAGGACTTTTTTATTACGACTCGCACATCCTTTTCCTTCAAAAACAGGAGATTGACGGTGAGTACAAACATTAAGAAAACATCCAATTGTTCCGTCTTCTTGATGGACAATGACTAGCGGTTCTTGAAACAGTTTCAGAGTAATAAAATCTCCTGGATGGGAAATATCTTCTGTTTTACAAGCTAGATACCATTGATGAGGAAAATCTGCTGGATTAAGATTGATTAAACGGATAATTTTAGCGACAAAGTAATGATAAACAACTTCAAAAGCAACGGGGTTTTGACCTTCTTGATTATACTGTTCTACAGCTAGAGATAAATCTTGATAGACTTTCCCTATCTGTGGGTTTCCTTTTCCTTCTAGTAAAGTGGTGATAAATTCATCCCAATTTTTTTGAGATTTTTGAGCAAGTTTACGCCCTCTATAAACAATTTCTCCTTGCTGTTGTCCTATATTAATGAACAGTTTATTTAGGGTTTCCGACTTAATCTTAATGTGATTCATTGGCTCTTAGGTATGTTTAAAGATGTTTTCTGTTGAAAAATTAATTTTCCAAAATTGGCTGGGGAATTAAGGGAACAGGATGATCAAGACGATAGGCGTTCCAAGATTTTTTAAATCCTTTATATTTTAAGGGATTGTCTGATATTTTTTCAACCCCTTGATGGAATAAATGTTCATAGTAATCCAATTCTTTTTTGAGATAATAAGGAGCTTGTTGTCCATAAATTTTAACAAACATCCTGTAAGTATTATAATGTTTGGTAGCCACATCTTTTTCATAAGATTCTATGTCGTCTTCGATATCATTTAAAACTTCTAATGACCACATTAATCTTAACTCTTCATTTAATTCTTCATCATGAAAGTTTTGTCCTAACATTTTTAGCAATGTACAATGTAAAAATCGATAGTCAGAAGAGCGTAATTGAGCAGCTTTCATAATCTCTTGATGAGTGATCTCAGGAGAAATTAATAAATGGGTTTCTAGTTCAAAGTATTCTCCTAAGTTATCTAAATAGGTTTCAACTTGATGATGTTTAAAATTAGATTTTTCTAAAACTGCTAAAATCATTTCTTGTTTGGTTTTCCAAGGGGAATGTTGTTTTAGTAGACAATTTGTTGCTTGGATTTGCTCAACTTCTTCATCGGTTTCATAAACCAGCGCTTCCATAAAACCTAAAATTGGATAAAATCTAAAAAAGTCACTCCAAGAAAGATTATAAAGCGGAAAATAATAGAGTACAAATTCTCTTAATACTCGAGAAGAACGCTTCATACTTTGATAAGAAATACAGGGAATTTCTAGGGCTAATGAATTACATATATCTTTATCCATTGACTGACATACAATGTCTTGCTTGAGTAATCCATTTTTGCTTTGAGTGAGGCTTTCAATAGATGGCAACATAAGGGCTTAAATCTCCAGTTAGAGTACAGAAATGATTTAATCTAGTTCCAAAAGCAGTTCATCTAATTCTGCTTGATTGAGATCAGCATCGGGAAAATCCGATGGAGTATAACCTCCGTCTCCTGATAAACAATGGTTAATTAGGATTTCTAAAGATTCTTGATAAGCATTAGCTAAATTTTCTATCGTTGTTTTTTGATGAAAATTCTCACTATATTGCCATTCCATTTCTAGTTTCCCATCAACAACGAGTCCATTAATCGCAATTAAATGGCAACGTTGCCCCAAGGGACTATGAATAGAACCACTCGCTTCTTTAGAAAATTTCCAGTCAACAGAACCTATTTGTGGGCGAGTAAATTGCCCCAAATAATTAAAGCTGATTTCTGGTTTCGGATAACTTCTTAGACGGGATTGAATGGTTAAATCTGGGTTAAGATAATATCCAATTCCATAATCAACTCCCCGATTTGGAATTTGTCGTAATTGCTCTTTAACTGACTTGAGACATTCACCAGGATGGTCAATATTTTTTAAAGTCAAAATGACAGGAAAAATACTGGTAAACCAACCAATAGTTCGGGACAAACTCAGGGAGTTGATTACATTTTCCCTGCCATGACCTTCAATGTCAATAACAAGATCACAAAACCCTGTCCAACGAGCAAAAGCTTGTACTAAAGCCGTCAGTAATACATCATTAATTTGGGTGTTGTATGCTTGAGGAACATCCTGCAATAGTAAGCGAGTTTGTTCTTCGCCCAGGGTAAAAGAGACCGTTCTCGCATGAGCAACGGTATTAGACTTGATATCAGTTTGATAATCCAAGGGAAGATGGGGAATTGAGGGAAAATCCTGCTTTAACCAGTAATCTAAGTAAGACTTGTGTTCTGGGTTTTGAGCATAATTTTGGATTTCCTCAGCCCAATGTTTAAAGGAGCTAGTTTTTAGGGGTAATTCCAGAGGTTTTCCGGTTTCTAATTGGTGGTAACTGGTGAGTAAATCTTCTAGGAAAATGCGCCAGGAAACCCCATCGACTACTAGATGATGAATAATAATTAACAATCTTCCTGCGTCACCTAATTGAAAGAAAACCACCGAAATTAAGGGGCCTTTTTCTAAATTTAGGGAGCGCTGTTGAGCCTCTGAAATTTCTGCCATTGTGGTCAATTGTTCACCCGAAGACATCGGGGATAAATCCATGACTTCAAAACCAAAAGACTCCCAATCATCGCTGTGATACTGTTGCCATTGTCCTTGTTTATGCACAAAGCGTAAACGTAAAGCATCATGATGATACAGTAATTTGGCAATGGCTGGTTTTAATAAATCCGGCTGTAGATGGGCCGGAACTTCTAAGAATACCGATTGATTAAAGTGATGGAGTTCGGGTAAATTTTGCTCAAAAAACCACTGTTGAATCGGCGTTAAAGGAACTTGACCGCTAACCAAATCCTGCATGATTTGAGTGACAGGAGCTTTCTCAGTTACTGTTGCTAATTGGGCAATAGTTTGATGGCTAAATAACTGTTTTGGGGTAATTCCTAGTCCGGCTTGATTGGCTTTAGCCACAATTTGAATCCCAATAATTGAATCTCCCCCTAATTCAAAAAAGTTGTCATGAATACTAATTCTTTCCCGTCCCAAAACACTTTGCCAAATTTGAGCGAGGATTGTTTCTGTGTCGGTACTGGGGGCAATATAATTTTCTAATTCATGGAGATCAATTTCCGGTATCGGTAAAGCACGACGATCTACTTTTCCATTAGGAGTCAGGGGAAAAGAGTCTAAGAGCATCAAGAAAGCAGGTACCATATAATTGGGAAGCTTATCTTGCAAAAATTGGCGCAATTCTTGCCGGGTTAATTGTTGAGTCACTGGGATAACATAAGCAGACAAACGCTTGACCCCTAGTTCATCTTCTCTGGCAATGACGATTCCTTCCTGGACTTGAGGATGCTGACTGAGAACAGTTTCTATTTCTCCTAATTCAATTCTAAAACCTCTGATTTTGATCTGATGATCAATACGACCCATAAAATCAATATTGCCATCTGCTAGATAGCGCACTATATCCCCAGTTTTGTACAAACGGGAGGCTGGATCATCATTAAAAGGATTCGATATAAATTTAGAGTTTGTTAACTCCGGCTGACCCAGATAACCCTTTGCTAAACCTTCGCCACCAATGTATAATTCTCCATTAATTCCAATCGGAACAGGATTCAAACAAGGATCTAAAATATAAACCTGAAAATTCCCCAGAGGTTTTCCAATAGGTGGTTTTTCCTGGGGATCTTTAATTAACGCGATGGTCGTACAAACCGTCGATTCCGTAGGCCCATAGGCATTAAATACATGACGATTCTGACACCATTTTTTTAATAAATCAGCCGATGAAGATTCCCCAGCTACGATAAGACTCTGTAAATCTGGTAATTCATCTGTAGGCATGACCGCTAAGGCTGAGGGTGGCAATGTTGCTATAGTAATCTTTTGTTTTTTTAACAGATTTAGTAAATTTTCTCCTGGTAACAAAGAATCACTGTCGCCCATGACTAAGGTTGCCCCAGAACCCAGGGCCATAAAAATTTCCCACACGGAAGCATCGAAACTAAAGGAAGCAAATTGCAAAACCCGACTCTGAGCTTTAATATTAAAAATTTTTCTTTGTTGCGTTGCTAAGTTACAGACTCCTTTGTGGGCAAGTAAAACCCCTTTTGGCTTTCCGGTTGATCCCGAAGTATAAATCACATAAGCTAGATTTTTAGCCTGAGTTTCACTAACAGGAGGATCTGAACTTTGCTGTGAGATGATCGGCCAATCTTGATCTAAGTAAACTTTTTGAAGATTTTCTAATTGTAACGTATTGGCTAACTTTTCTTGAGTCAATACTACGGATACGCCAGAATCTTCTACCATATAAATTAAGCGGTTTGGCGGATAGCTGGGATCAAGAGGTAAATAAGCTGCACCCGCTTTAAGAATTCCTAAAATACCAATAATTATTAATGGCGATCGCTCTACACAAACTCCTACTAATTCCTCGGTTTTAATCCCTAAACTTTGCAGATAATGGGCGAGTTGATTTGCTTTTTGATTTAACTGTTGATAGGTGAGGCATTCCTGTTCATAAATGACCGCTACAGCATCAGGATTTTTGGCAACTTGTTCTTCAAATAACTGATGAATACATTGATGATCCTGATAGGGGACTTGAGTTTGATTCCATTCCACTAATATTTGTTGTTTTTCTGGGTCAGTCAGTAAGGGTAATTCCCCGACTTTTTGCTGGGGATTTTTCACAATTCCCTTTAATAAAGTTTGGAAATGACCCATCAAACGGGTGATTCTTTCGGCTGTATATAGATCGCCATTATATTCCCAATAACCTTCTAAATAAGTTCCTTGATCTGTCTCTATTTCTTCTAAAATTAAGGTCAGATCAAATTTCACTCTGACGTTTTCTACCGCCATAGATTTCACCCTTAACCCCGGTATATCTAAGGCTGTTAGAGGGGTATTTTGTAGGGCAAACATCACTTGAAATAGGGGATTATAACTCAAGCTCCGTTCTATCTGTAAGCCATCTACGACTTGCTCAAAAGGGACATCTTGGTTCGCATAAGATTCTAAGACAACATTGCGAACTTGTTGCAATAATTCTGAAAAAGAAAGATTCCCTTCTAGGGAATTTCGCATCACTAAAGTATTAACAAAAAAACCAATCAGGGGTTCAATTTCTTGTCGATTTCGGTTCGCCGTGGGAGTTCCTACCAGAATATCTTTTTGGCTGCTATAACGAAAGAGTAAAGTGTTTAAAGTAGCCAGTAAGGTCATAAATAGAGTAACCCCTGATTTTTGACTGAGACTTTTCAGTTTTTCTGTTACATCCGAGTCGATTTTAAAGCAAATACTAGAGCCTCGAAAACTGGGGATGGGAGGACGAGGTTTGTCTGTGGGAAGTTCTAATAAAGGGGGAGCAGCAGCTAATTGTTTTTTCCAATAGTTTAGCTGGTTTGCTAAAACTTCTCCTTGTAACCATTGTCTTTGCCAAACTGCAAAATCTGCATACTGAATCGTTAATTCGGGTAAAGAAGCAGTCGAATTTGATAATAATGCTTGATAAAAGCTAGATAATTCTTTAAATAAGATCCCTTTTGACCAACCATCAATAATAATATGATGAATAACTGGAACTAAAATATAATCTTCATATCCCAAATCAAAAAGAGTAAATCTTAACAACGGAGATTGAGTTAAATCGAAGGGTTTTTGTAGTTCTTGAGCGACGATTTCTTCTACTTTTTCTATCGGTAAGTCTTTTAACTCAACTTTTAACAAATTCACCTTCAGGAAGGGAGCAATTTTCTGGATGGGTTTTCCTTCTACCATCGGAAAGGTTGTCCGCAAAATTTCATGACGTTGAATAATGGCGTTGAGACTCTGCTCCAAAATATCAATATTTAAGTTTCCCGTTAAACGGATGGCTGGACACTCATTGTAAGCAGGATTTTGACTATCCATCTGATAGAGAAACCACATCCTCTGTTGAGCAAAAGATAGGGGTAAATCTTCATCCCGTGAAACGGGAATAATTACTGATTCAGGAGAGTTAGGGGATGGTTGGGCTTCTCTGCTTAAAAAGTCGAGAATTTCAGATTTTCTTGTCCCGATTTCTTGCTTGATTTCGGCTGTCATTACTCCCTGGGGAGCCTGATATTTTAACTTATCTTCCTCAAGCCAAAGTTTGATCTCTAAACTATTTAAGTAAGATAAAAATTCTACTACTTTCATTCGGTGTCTTTTTCCTGAATTTCTGTTTGTGTGAATAGCGGTTTAGTTTTTTTGGATTTGGGTTTATTTTCTGGTCATTGTTTATAGCATATCCCTGATCAGAAATATCAAATACATATATATAACTTTACATTCTACAGGAAACGAACTCCAAAAAGCCTCAATCAACATATTTTTATAATTCTCCTTCTTCGTAATCTTCTTGGGTTTCTCTAATAGCACTGTGACTATTTTTTGCCACATTAAGCACCTCAAGGGTTTGAGTTAAACTAGCCACAGTCGGGTATTCTAATAAACTCTGTAAAGATAATTCCAACGAGAAAACATCCCGCAAACGAGATATGACTTGACTCGCCAGCAATGAATGTCCTCCGAGTTCAAAGAAATTGTCGTGAATACCGATTTGGGGTAGGTTAAGGACATTTTGCCAAATTTGAGCAACTTTACTTTCTGCTTCAGTTCTGGGCGCTATCCATTCGCTATTTTCTTGACCCTGAAGTTCCTTTAGTAATTGTTGTTTATCAATTTCACCCTGGTCTGTAAGAGGGAAGGATTGTCTAGGAATCAATGAACAGTTATAGGGAGTTCCAAATCGATCTTTTAGGGTTAAATGATCGGCTAAATTAATCGGATTAGGAGGTGATTTCGGGATGTAATAAGCCGTTAATTTCTGTAATCCCTCAGACAAAGATGTAAAACGTTTAATTTTAGAATTGCTCCCATCTAAACCGATCATTAACTGTCCTTGGTTATGATATAAACTCGCTAAAAATGAGTCTAATCCTTGCTGTACTGTCATATCGTAATACCCTTGAGATTGGGTTAGATATTGCATCTGATAGCCTTTACTAATTCCTGTTTCTTTCCAAGTTGTCCAACTATAACAATAACTGGGGAATAAATTTTTAGATTTTTGATAGTTATTAAGATGTTCTAGGAAAGTATTTGCCGCCGCATAGGAACCCAAAGTTGCTCCTCCAAAAAAACTAGCTAAGGATGAAAAACTGATAAAAATTCCCTGAGATTCTTTGATCAGTTGATGTAAGATCCAAGTGCCTAATACTTTGGGACGAAGAATGGCTGCTAAACCTTGTTTTGTTTCGTCCAGCAGTAAACAATTTTTATAGATTCCTGCTAGATGAATGACTCCATCGAGTTCTCCTTTCCAATGCTGTTTCACCTCGTCTACAGCTTGCTGTACTTGAGTGTAATTAGCAACATCTACCGCTTGGTAAATTACTTCTCCCCCCAGGTTTTCTAAGGCTTGTAAATTTTTGATTTTCAAGGAAAATTCATCTTCTTTTTTCAGATGATCATTCCAGAGATGTTTTTCCGGTAAAGCGGTTTTTCCAATCAATAGTAACCGAGCCTGATAATTTTTAAGCAAATATTCAGCAACTTTTATGCCTATTCCTCCTAAGCCCCCAGTAATTAGATAAATTCCCCCTGGTTTAAAGGGTAATTCTTGTTTAAGTTGTTCAGGTAAATTGACTTTTTTCAAGCCAGAAATAAAACGCTTTCCTGCTCGATAGGCAATTTCTCTTTCCCTTGATAAAACGTAAAGTTCTTGGAGAAGATCAGCCCCATTGATTTCATTTTTATCAATGGGTAAATCGAGATGACGACTATTTAACCAAGGAATTTCTTGAGCTAGGCTTTTAATCAGTCCTAAAACGGGAGATTTTTCATAAGCAATTTCATCAGCTTTAGTAACAAATTGGCTATGGCTAGAAACAAATAACAATTGAATTGTTCGGTTTAAATCGTGAATTTTAGCTAGGGCTTGAACGAGGAACAATAAACTATAGATTCCTAGATTTTGTGCTTTTTCTAGCTGCTCTATACTATCAATTTCTCCCGAATATTTTTGATACGTCCAGAGATGAATAATATTCCCAATAGTAATTTTTTCCTCTGCTAAAGATGCCATTAAATGTTGATAGTGTTCTGCTTCCCCTGGTTTTATTGTATAGCGATCGTTACTTAATTTAGAAAATTCTTCTCCCGCCAAAACCGTTACAAAGGGTAAGTTTTTGGCTTGGATTTGTGCAGCTAAAAATTCTCCTAAACCTAACTGATCCAAAAAAATTAAAGTATAATTGTTAGAAAGTTCTGGCTTCAGATTAACCGGAGATCTGGACTTCCAAACTTTCCGGTAAAACCAATCAGGAATAGTATTCGCATTTTCTAAAAGAATATCTATCTCTTTAAGAACAGGATTAAATTCCCCGGCTTCAAAACGTTTAGTTAATTGCGATCGCTGAATTTTACCGATAGAAGTTTTGGGGATTTCGTTTTTATTTAAGGGGATTAAATATTCGGGATTAACGCCAAAACTGTTAATCACTTTTCGTCTAATCTTTTTCAGCAGTTCAGGTAAATCCTGGGGATCGATTTCTACACTAAAAAATAAAGCTAATTGATCTGTACTACTCTTAGGATCATGAACAGCACAAGCGGCAGTATAAGATGCTGCTACTTCTTCAATAGCTTCAACAACTGTTTCAATTTCGTGACTGTAATAATTCACCCCATTAATAATAATCGTTTCTTTACTTCTTCCTGTAATCACTAAATGTCCGTTGCTAATAAATCCTAAATCTCCTGTCTTAAACCAGCCATCTTTTAAGAAAGCTTCTTGATTTGCTTCTGGATTTTTATAATATCCCGGTGAAACTGGATCTCCTTTGACTTGTAAATGACCAATCGTTTCTTCTGGAAGTAGGGAATTTTCTTGATCAACAATTCTAATTGATACGCCCGGAATAGGTAATCCTAAATCCGTAAAGGTTGTGCTATTGGGATGTTCAGGATGGACTCTTTTTAAAGTATGAGTCAAGGAATATTTATCAACCGTATGAAAGAGTAAAGGCTGTTCTATTGTCGGTTGATAATAAGTAATTCCCGATCCCATTTCTGCCATCCCAAAAGCAGGACGAATCGCCGTTGTTTTCAATTTATATTCGCTATGAAGTTTATTAGTAAATTCTCCGACCACTTGATCGGAAACTGCTTCACCAGCTACTAAAAAGAATTTAATCGAGTCTAAATTCCAAGTCTGAGAGGGTTCTTTTTTAAGAGCTTCATTGATCAGATTATAAGCAAAATTAGGAGCCCAACTATGAGTAATCCGGTATTGATGAATTAAATCTAACCAATTGAGAGGACGACCTAATATATATTCCGTTTGAACATAGACCATTTGGCATCCTAAATCAACACAGCGAATATGCAACTCAGAAATGCTCCCGATATGGTCAAAAGGCAGCCAATTCAGGATAATATCGTCGTTATTATATTCACAAATTATGTTGGCTCCTCTCGCACGAGAGATAACATTTTTATGGGTTAATGATATACATTTAGACATTCCCGTGCTACCTGATGTCAGATTGAAAAAAGCTATATCATCAGGTTGACTAATATGGGGATGATCGGGGGAGTAGGTTTTTAATTCTTCAATACAACTCAGTTTAATTGGTTGATTAGATAGCCATTTTTCTAATTTTTTTACGTCTTGTTGTCGGGATTCATTCGTGATAATTAGAGGATGTTCTAACAATTCCCAGACCTGACAAATTTTATTAATTTCATGATTAATCTCTTTGTAGGTGGGTGGAACTGAGAGAATCACAGGAATAAAGCCCCCTAAAATACATCCCCAAAATGCGGAAATGATGTCACAATTTTCCGATAATTGGAAAATGACTTTATCTTGATTCTGTAAACCTAGCTTTTGTAATCCTGTTTGTATTCTTTGGGCTTGTTCCCATAATTGTTGATAGGATTGAAATATCTGAGAACCATTAGATTGAATATAGATAATTCCTCTATTCGGATAGTTTTCGGCTGTTTTCTGGAGTATATCTCCCAAGGTTTTTGGCTGTAGTACAGACTCTACTAAAGGTTGTCCGTGACTAATAGCTTGTTGAGCATTAGAAGCGTGAATGGGTAGAGTGATCCGGGTTTCGATTTCTTGATTTTGCTTCTCAACTGTTTCTGGTTGTTTTAATGGCAATAATTCCGATAGATGTAGCGGGAGATTTTTGTATTTTTGGGAAGTAATGACCACAGCAACTTGCTCAATTCCTGATAAAGACTGTAGTTTTTTTTCGGTATTATTTACTAAATTTTCGTCGATAATTTCTATATTTTTTAAGGCTAACTCATCTACACAACCAGTATTTGTTAAGGGTAAATTAGAAACTTGCACATAGAAAGTGGGTAAGAGATGATCGGGTAATTTTGACTTCACATCAGAGGATAATTGTTCTGGATTCCCAGTTCCAGAGTAAACGATATAAGCGACTAATTCACTATCCCGTACCAGTAAATAGCAATCTTCTACCAATGGATTTGACAACAAGACTTCCGCGATTTTCTGGCAATTTAATTGTGAATTTTGTTGATTAGTAGTCATACCTAAAAAAATAACTGGATATACTTTTTGAAAGCCTCTCAAAAAGGAGCTTTTAGGGTTGAACCTGTTGGTTTATTATGATAGCATATAAAATGGAACAGCTTAATTACAAACAGAAAGAAAAAGATTGCATTGTTTTGATTTGAGTATTAGTCTTTGTCTTTGTCAATTATAATATGGAGATGTAGGAAAAACTTGTTAAGATTCCGTAAAAGTGTTTAGAGGTTTATTGGCCCATTTAACCTAGAACAGTATGAAAATTTCAGGTAAAGCGACTTTAACAGGAACCCAAAAATATCGAGAACGGCATCACCAAGACTGTATTGCTGCTCATTTTCGAGAAGCCAATGATTGGGTTGTAAGTTCGATAGGTATTGGTACTTATTTAGGTGCCGCAGACTCCCGAACAGATGATCGGGTCACCGACGCAATTATCGAGTCGGTTAAAAATGGAATTAATTTGATTGATACCGCAATTAATTATCGCTATATGCACGCTGAATGGAGTCTAAGCCATGCTTTACGCGCTTTAATCCGGGATGAAGTTGTCTCCAGAGATGAATTAATTATTTGTACGAAAGGAGGTTTTATTCCCGATTTAGATCGGATCAGTTGGTTTTATTCTCGATATATTGAAAACAGTAGATTTTCAATCAAACCTGGGGATTTAGTGGCAGAATGTCACTGCCTACACCCGGAATATATTTGGGATCAACTGGAGCGCAGTTTGGATAATTTGGGAGTAGAAACAATTGATATTTATTATCTTCATAACCCTGAAATGCAATTATCTGAAGTTTCGCCAGAAATTTTTTATCACCGTTTAATGCTGGCATTTGAAGTATTAGAAAAAGCCGTTAGTCAAGGAAAAATTAGTAGCTATGGGTTAGCTACTTGGGATGGCTTCCGAGTCCCACCAACCCACCCCAACCATCTTGATTTAGCCAAGGCAAAAGCGATTGCATCTCAAGTGGCCCCCAATGGGACAGATCATTTCAAATTCCTTCAGTTACCTTTCAATGCCACGATGCTAGAGGCATTGGTTCAACCCACTCAACAAGTGAAACGAACATGGCTTCCTGTCCTAGAAGTGGCTCACCGTTTGGGTCTATCCGTGATTTCTAGTGCCTCCATTGGTCAGACCAAGGCCGTTGGTCAAATTCCAGAAGCTCTGGAAGGAATACTTGATCAAACCCCGTTA
>LR882958.1:3975000-3982500 GCA_904830895.1 Planktothrix rubescens CCAP 1459/22 | reverse complement strand
CTCCACCGCTTGTGCGGGCCCCCGTCAATTCCTTTGAGTTTCACACTTGCGTGCGTACTCCCCAGGCGGGAAACTTAACGCGTTTGCTTCGGCACGGCCCGGGTCGATACAGGCCACACCTAGTTTCCATCGTTTACCGCTAGGACTACTGGGGTATCTAATCCCATTCGCTCCCCTAGCTTTCGTCCCTCAGTGTCAGTTATAGCCCAGCAGAGCGCCTTCGCCACCGGTGTTCTTCCTGATCTCTACGCATTTCACCGCTACACCAGGAATTCCCTCTGCCCCTACTACACTCTAGTCTTCCAGTTTCCACTGCCTTTACGAGGTTAAGCCTCGCTCTTTAACAGCAGACTTGGATGACTACCTACGGACTCTTTACGCCCAATCATTCCGGATAACGCTTGCATCCCCCGTATTACCGCGGCTGCTGGCACGGAGTTAGCCGATGCTTTTTCCTCAGGTACCGTCATTGTGTTCTTCCCTGAGAAAAGGGGTTGACAATCCAAGAACCTTCCTCCCCCACGCGGTCTTGCTCCGTCAGGCTTTCGCCCATTGCGGAAAATTCCCCACTGCTGCCTCCCGTAGGAGTCTGGGCCGTGTCTCAGTCCCAGTGTGGCTGATCATCCTCTCAGACCAGCTACTGATCGTCGCCTTGGTGGGCTCTTACCTCACCAACTAGCTAATCAGACGCAAGCCCCTCTCTAGGCGATTAATCTTTTACCTTTCGGCTCATCCGGGTTTAGCAGTCGTTTCCAACTGTTGTCCCCGTCCTAGAGGCAGGTTCTTACGTGTTACTCACCCGTCCGCCACTAAATCCCGAAGGATTCCGTTCGACTTGCATGTGTTAAGCAGACCGCCAGCGTTCATCCTGAGCCAGGATCAAACTCTCCGTTTTGAAGAATCTGTTGTTTTGGCTCTAAAACTTGTTTCTCAAAGTTTTAGAATTTTTTGCTTTTTCAGAAAGTTTGTGTTAAACTCCCTGGTTAAGCTCTAAATTCTGTTTTGACGAGAATAAAATGTTTTAACTTGGCTTTCAAACTCTTTAGTTGTCCAGGTTCGGTGTGTCTTTTGTTTTTCGACACTTTTATAAATCTATCAGTCTTCTTTGAAGATGTCAACCCCTTTTGGCGTTTTTTTTTCTGTGAATGCCAAATCCTATCTGTATAAGGGGTTCAGCTTTTTGTCCCTGGGTATTAGTCAAAGATAGAGCCCTAATCGCACTTTTTTTGGGGTTGATGGCTTACGGAATTTTTGCTGGTGTCACTGTAGCTAGGGGAAACAGATATCGATTTTGCGTTAATTACTGAGGGAGAAGCCGTTTGAGACAATGGCTTTGATTAGTAGATGGTCAGTGTTGGACTTATATATTAGGTTGAACGGATGATGCTCTATGTTCTCAGTGGCGAAATTGAGGCTAAACTAACGGATATTTTCATCAATCAAGGCCCCTATTATGATTAATGATGCTGACAACTCAGAAATTCAAGCCGAATGGGATTTACTCAATGATCTGTTTCCGAATGATCTACCATCTTCCTGGAATCCCTATACAGTGAAGGCTGAAGCTTGTTTTTTAGATCAAAATGCTGAGGATTCCCTAATGGCCGCATTTACAGAGGCAGAATTAGTGGAAAGATCTCAACGGTTTATGAACCAAATTAATCAATTTTGGCCAGCAACCCGATTGAAAACGTCTTTATTACGGAATTTTGCGGAACAAATACCTGATGAGTTGTTGAATCGTTTAGCACAGGCAGCTACCCGAATGAATGAAGAGGTTTCTTCGCGAAGTTTGTCCTTAGCTGATCAATTAGTGCAGTGTGTTCAGGAGTTATTGCCCCAATGGTCAGAGGAGGATTTGCAGGTTTTAGCCCGTCCTTTTGCTTATGCAATGCGAGGAGCAGAACTGGATGGGGATGGGGTAAGATCGAATTCGACTATCCTGAAAGAAACGAGTTGGTCTGAGTTGTCCGAGATTGAACAAGCTAGAACCTGCTTTGTGATCACTCGTTATGCGTTATTGGAGGTTTTTTCTGCCCAGGAAACCTCTTGAACTGGCTTTTTGTTAGCTTAGGATCGGCAAATTTTATTTTTTTTGCTCAAGCCCCTAGTCATTTTTTTGATCTTGTGCTAAATTAAGAAATTGTACGGCGAGCGTAGCCAAGTGGTTAAGGCAGAGGATTGTGATTCCTCCACTCGTGGGTTCAAGTCCCATCGTTCGCCCTTAGAGTATATGGTCTGTTCAGGCCGAGTCGGGATGAGTTTTTTCCCGGATTTAACTAAGTTGGAGCAAGAAGTCCGGTGTTCTAAGCCATAGGGATGTGCTGTGTGGATGGCAGCCAAAAAACAACTGATTACAAAAGTGTTATAGATTGTTAATTGTTTACGAGTTCCTAAACCTTCATGGATTATTTGTTGGGGCTAATTTAGGTCAAGAAATTAAATTCTGATATTGCCCACTATATTCTATTGCAACTTCAAGAAAAAACAGTTTTTGATTTAGATGAAGTTGAAATTTATGGCGACAGCATCTCCCCTTCCAGCAAAGTTGTTTTTTTATAATCTGGTTTAATCTAATAAATCGTTAGATTTGTCCAAAATCTGATTAAAGAAACTGGAAACCAAAGAAAGTACAATTGAACCAAATAATGCTGCCCAGAAGCTAGAAATTGAAAATCCGGGAGTAAAATACGCCACTAAGGAAATAGAAATGGCATTGACGACGAATAAAAATAAACCTAAAGTTAGAATGGTTAAAGGCAGGGTAAAAATGGTAATAATGGGTTTAATAATGGCATTTACTAAAGCCATAACAACCACTCCAATGGCGGCAGATTGCCAACTGCTAATGGTAAAACCAGGAACAATATAAGCTGTTACTCCGAGTGAAATTGCCGAGATTACCCAAGTGACAAAAAAATTGAGCATGGATTTTTCCTGAAAATGAAAGTTAAGGTCTAGGTTGTTTTTAGGAACTTGTTATTCTAAAACAACATCCTTATAGACAATTTATTTTACATGATTATATCAAAATTGGGCACTGGAGAGGCTAACATAATTATAAAGGATTTGATTGTAAAGTGGAGCAGTAAACAGATGATCAGACTTGGGAAATTCATCGTTTTAATAGTGGCTACAATGCTATTGGTTTTTCCTGTAGCCTCCTGGGCGGCAAAAAATCCAGCCCATCTATTTTTTAATCATAGTTTGCTACAGGGACGGGATTTTTCTAATCAGTCCTTACCGGCGGCGGAATTTGCTAATTCCAATATGGAGTTAGCAAAATTTGATCATTCAGATTTAGAAGGCGCTATTTTTAGTAAGGGGATTCTAACTAAAGCCAGCTTAAAACAAGCAAATTTAACTTATGCAATGTTAGATCAAGCTGATTTTACCGAAGCTGATTTAAGTGATGCGGTGTTAGTTGAAGCCTTATTTTTAGGGTCAACATTTCGTAATGTTAAAATTATCGGTGCTGATTTTAGTGATGCCATATTAGACCGAGAACAGATTAGACAATTGTGTGAAATTGCCAGTGGAGTTAATTCAGTCACGGGAGTTGCAACTCGTGATTCTTTGGGCTGTAGATAAACTTGATAATATTTAGGGAAATAATCCTTTTTTGATCAAGGATCATTGGGTTATTTCCCCTTTCTTGGACACTAGATATAAAACCATTATTTTTTGATTAAATCAACAATAAACTCCCCGATTTAGGAAATATGATTCAACCCAAAATCATAGTTTAACTAAATTAATTTAGTTGCTTTAATCATGTGATAGGCAATTAACAGTTGAGTTAAAGCTAGAGGATAGCTTTGTAGTATTTCTCCGGTTGTACCTGTTAAAATTCCCAAATTTTGATTCCCTCCAGAACTACAAAAATTTTTTAAACTCGGTAATTCATTACAAAGAATCATTTCTAATGCGTTCACCTGCTCTAAGGTGGCGTGGCTATCAATTTCTAGGACATCTACTGGTTTACCCATATCTCGATCTAATCCTAGACGTACCGCTTCAATATGATGACCATTTTGTTGCTGTAAAATTTCACTGAAATCTGGGTGGGGAATGGTCGGACGCAAAACTAAACGAACGTTCAAATTAGTTCCATTTTCATCACCATCTGGATGATAAAAGGTAACAACCACATCGGCTGATTTTCTTTGAGGACGAATAAATGCTTCTGAGTCAGGTTCCCTTTGTTTTAAGGCAAGAACTACATCTTCTTCGCTGTAACCCCGTTTCATTGTATCTCGTTTAATTTTCCATTTACTGCGTAGGGATTCAGGAGGAGCTAAATACACTTTAACATCATAATTATCCCGAACTCCACGAGTAGAATAACCCAGTAAACCTTCGACAATTACAAACCGATTGGGTTTAATATATTCCGGTGCATCAAAAGTTCCATGATGATGATTATAAATCGGTTTTAAAATGGGTTGTCCCGTTCTTAATAAAGTTAGATGTTGTTGCATAATATCCAGATAATTACAATCTGGATTTAAGGCAGTGATATCCATTTCGGCACGTTGTTTACGATCATAACGATGATAATCGTCGGTACAAATTACCGTTACATTTTCTTCACCTAAGACTTGAGCAATTCCTCTTGTTAAGGTTGTTTTTCCGGCGGCACTGTCTCCAACAATTCCTAAAATAATCGGTCGATGTGTCATCTTAAACCTCAAGCTAAAAGGGAAATCGCGATGTTTTAACTCGCGACAGAAACTCGACTCACAGTTTTTAAACTGCCTCCCCTTTTTGGGGAATAAATAGAAATTGGACTAATATTAGCATGATGTATGCTATCTGATAAAATCATATTTTAAAAAATGATTTTAATTCAGTAGAATTTGCCACTAACCAGCTTGGATTTTGATCGATAAAATCGTCCATATTAACCACAAGCTGTTCAATTTCAGTTAGGTTCTGATTGATGTTTTTTTTATCCTGATTCCAATTTTTAGGCTGTTCTGCGGAAGATATTAAGTGATAACTCTGCAATCGTATATTAATAACTGCTGTATTAAAGTGATTAAACAGTTGTACTTGTCGATGAGCATCAGATAACTGATAATAGGCTTGTTTTTGGTAAATATCCGCCAGTAGTAATCCCGTGATTGAACCGATAAAACCAATAGCAATAGCCCAAAAATAGCCATAACCAACTTTTTGATAAATAAACGAACGATACTCTGAATGCTTTTTCCGTCGAAAAGGATTGTGTTTTTTGATGTAACCCTTCAAAAAATTGGCTACAAAAATTTTAGTATCTTGGTTCGTTGTGTTAGATTTTAAGTCTTCAGATGGCATCAGCCTATACTCCTGTTCCCTCCTGTGTTACGTTCGACTAAAGAACATTTTCTTGGTTCATTTTGTTAAACCTTAACCCTTAAATTTTAAACTACTAGAACACTGTATGGGTTTGACATGACCCATTTTCGTTTCAGGGTGTGACCCCCAAATTACAATTGTGACACGGTTAAGCGTCCCTGATAGTGATAAAGCCAAGGAAATTTCTGAAGAGTCCATAATTGAACTTTTGTCGGTTGACTTAAACAACTTCTACTGATATGGCAGTCCTAAATCATTATCAAGAGCATGATATAATGATATACACTACTTGATTATGACAATAAAAATTATGAATGACTTACAACAGGCAGAAAAAGAGCGGAACAAAGAAATAGCTGAATTAGAAATTTTAATTGAGAGTAATCTTTCGGCAAGAGAACTAAAACGAGCAATAGCTGTCAGGATGGCACTCACCGGTAAAATTTACCGTGAAATCAGCCAAATTTTAGGTGTAAGCGAATTTTTTGTTGGGCATTGGAAAAAAGTTTTTAAAGTCAAAGGAATCGCTGGATTAAAACTAGGATATAAAGGCTCAAAAGGGTATTTAAGTATTCAAGAAAAAACAGAAGTAATTGAGTGGTTAAAGAATAAAAAGTATTGGGATTTAGATGAATTAGTTACTTATGTGGATCAAGAATTTGGGGTAATATATAAATCGAAACAAAGCTACTATAAACTTTTTGACCAGGCAAATATTAGTTGGAAGAAGTCTCAAAAGGTGAATCCAAAATTTAACGAAGAGCAAGTAAAAAAAAAGAGAGAAGAAATTAATGAGATGTTATCAAAACAAAAGGCTGGCATAGAATCGGGGGAAGTAATAGTATTTTTTTTAGATGAATGTCATCTACTTCATGGAGATGTTAATGGCTACGTTTGGGGTCAATCAAATCTAAGAATTGAAGTTCCAATTACCAATGAAAAAGAGCGACAAACTTATTTTGGAGCACTGAATTATCAAAGCAAAAGATTCCATGTTAAAAGTTACCCATCTGGGGATGGAAAATCAACAATTGAATTTATAAAATACTTACAAAACCAATATAAAAACAAGAGAATTATCTTAATTTGGGATGGAGCGAGCTATCATAGATTTGGAGAATTTAGAGAATTTTTATCAGAAATAAATGGTGATAAAGAACCTGATGATTTTTTAATTACTTGTATTTTATTTGCTCCTAATGCTCCGCAACAAAATCCGGTTGAAGATATTTGGTTACAAGCGAAAAACTTTTTGAGGAAGTATTGGTATTTATGCAGGTCGTTTAAGATTATCAAATTTTTGTTCGAGTTTTTTACTAAGGAACATAAATTTGATTTTCCCAAAATTCATCAGTATACTTATATATAGAAAATCATTTAGGATTGCTATAGTTACAACTTGCGTTCAAAAGTGATCGCAGCCATTCAACAAGATGGTATGAAGAAAAGTGAAGTCAGTCAACTGCTCAATATCAGTCGGAACACGATTGACTTATGGTTGAAGCGACAAGCTGAAACAGGAGATTTCAAAGCTCTGCCTAATCGACCACCTGGTAATAACCATAAAATTACAGACTGGGATAAATTTCATCAGTTTGCTAAAATTTATGGGGATAAAACTCAAGCGGAACTGGCTCAACTCTGGGAAGATAAAATTAGCGAGCGCACTATTTCAAGAGCTTTAAAAAAAATTGGTTTCACACGAAAAAAAAACTTATGGTTACCAAGAACGAGATGAAACTAAACGGCAAGATTTCATAGCCCAATTGTCAACTTTGCCAACCGAAAAGATTGTGTACGTCGATGAATCAGGCATGGATAGCCGAGACGAATATGATTATGGATGGAATCTCAAAGGGCAACGTTTTCACGCACTCAAGTCCGGGCGTCGTCTTGGACGAGTCAATATGATTGCTGCTTTGTGTAACCAAAATCTGATGGCAACTTTTACTGTAGATGGAGCTTGTAATCGAAGCTATACTTATTCAGCAAGCCCTAATTACAAATAAATTATAAATAATTGCAAAACAAAAGCAACCTTTAGAATGAAAGATTGCTCTGTTTAAATATATTAAATTCAGTTCAGAAACACTGAAGATTGCAGAGAAACTGGAGTAGTTGAAATGAGGTCAAGCCCTCGGTCTGTTAGTGTGTCTTGGC
>LR882958.1:3240000-3972500 GCA_904830895.1 Planktothrix rubescens CCAP 1459/22 | reverse complement strand
CTTTCACCTTCTCTGGTGCAGGTTTCATCTGCTTTGTCTAACTCTGTCGAGTCCAGTGTCGCTGTCCCACTACCCCAATCGGTAAACCGACTGGTTTAGGCTGTTTCCCTTTCGCTCACCACTACTCGGGAAATCGCTTTTGCTTTCTTTTCCTCGGGCTACTAAGATGTTTCAGTTCGCCCGGTTCGCTCATGCCCACCTATTTTATTCAGTGGGCTGTTTTTGGGTTGCCCCATTCGGACACCTCCGGCTCGTTGCTCGCTTCCAGCTCCCCGGAGTTTATCGTCGGTCGCCACGTCCTTCTTCGCCTCTGTGTGCCAAGGTTTCCACCGTCAGCCCTTTCTATCTTGACCACTTAACTTTGTTTCTGTTGTTTTGTTTGTGGTTATCTCTTTGGCTTTTGGGTTGGTTTCCCTTCCCATGACTCAAAGTTCTAACTACGAACTACTGCCAGTTTTTGTTTCTCTGCAATTTTCAAGGTTCTGTCTGGACTTGTTAGTCCAGCATTCTGGCTTCTTTTTGATTGAAGCTAGGTGCTGAATTGTCCTAGGTTTTGAACCGGACTTCCGAGTTTGAAAGCTGTTGTTGTGTTTTTCATTTTTCTCGTAACGACCTGGGATGACTTTTGAGGGTGCTGTTGTTTTGGATTTGGCACTCTCATCAAAAGTAGGTCTCCCTAAAAGGAGGTGATCCAGCCACACCTTCCGGTACGGCTACCTTGTTACGACTTCACCCCAGTCATCAACCCCGCCTTCGGCACCCTCCTCCCTTTCGGGTTAGAGTAATGACTTCGGGCGTGGCTCACTTCCATGGTGTGACGGGCGGTGTGTACAAGGCCCGGGAACGGATTCACCGCAGTATGCTGACCTGCGATTACTAGCGATTCCTCCTTCATGCAGGCGAGTTGCAGCCTGCAATCTGAACTGTGCCAGGGTTTATGAGATTCGCTCTCCCTCGCGGGTTGGCTGCTCTCTGTCCCTCGCATTGTAGTACGTGTGTCGCCCAGGACGTAAGGGCCATGCTGACTTGACGTCATCCTCACCTTCCTCCGGTTTGTCACCGGCAGTCTCGCTAGAGTTCCCAACTTAATGATGGCAACTAACGACGAGGGTTGCGCTCGTTGCGGGACTTAACCCAACATCTCACGACACGAGCTGACGACAGCCATGCAGCACCTGTCTTCTGGTTCCTTACGGCACTCTCCCCTTTCAAGGAGATTCCAGAGATGTCAAGTCCTGGTAAGGTTCTTCGCGTTGCATCGAATTAAACCACATACTCCACCGCTTGTGCGGGCCCCCGTCAATTCCTTTGAGTTTCACACTTGCGTGCGTACTCCCCAGGCGGGAAACTTAACGCGTTTGCTTCGGCACGGCCCGGGTCGATACAGGCCACACCTAGTTTCCATCGTTTACCGCTAGGACTACTGGGGTATCTAATCCCATTCGCTCCCCTAGCTTTCGTCCCTCAGTGTCAGTTATAGCCCAGCAGAGCGCCTTCGCCACCGGTGTTCTTCCTGATCTCTACGCATTTCACCGCTACACCAGGAATTCCCTCTGCCCCTACTACACTCTAGTCTTCCAGTTTCCACTGCCTTTACGAGGTTAAGCCTCGCTCTTTAACAGCAGACTTGGATGACTACCTACGGACTCTTTACGCCCAATCATTCCGGATAACGCTTGCATCCCCCGTATTACCGCGGCTGCTGGCACGGAGTTAGCCGATGCTTTTTCCTCAGGTACCGTCATTGTGTTCTTCCCTGAGAAAAGGGGTTGACAATCCAAGAACCTTCCTCCCCCACGCGGTCTTGCTCCGTCAGGCTTTCGCCCATTGCGGAAAATTCCCCACTGCTGCCTCCCGTAGGAGTCTGGGCCGTGTCTCAGTCCCAGTGTGGCTGATCATCCTCTCAGACCAGCTACTGATCGTCGCCTTGGTGGGCTCTTACCTCACCAACTAGCTAATCAGACGCAAGCCCCTCTCTAGGCGATTAATCTTTTACCTTTCGGCTCATCCGGGTTTAGCAGTCGTTTCCAACTGTTGTCCCCGTCCTAGAGGCAGGTTCTTACGTGTTACTCACCCGTCCGCCACTAAATCCCGAAGGATTCCGTTCGACTTGCATGTGTTAAGCAGACCGCCAGCGTTCATCCTGAGCCAGGATCAAACTCTCCGTTTTGAAGAATCTGTTGTTTTGGCTCTAAAACTTGTTTCTCAAAGTTTTAGAATTTTTTGCTTTTTCAGAAAGTTTGTGTTAAACTCCCTGGTTAAGCTCTAAATTCTGTTTTGACGAGAATAAAATGTTTTAACTTGGCTTTCAAACTCTTTAGTTGTCCAGGTTCGGTGTGTCTTTTGTTTTTCGACACTTTTATAAATCTATCAGTCTTCTTTGAAGATGTCAACCCCTTTTGGCAAAATATTTTTTCATGCCCGCTAAATCCTTCATTTCTATGGGGTTCAGCTTTTTGTGGCTGGGAGTCACTCGCCTAGGGAACAAATGATGGCATCAGAATTTAATGGTTTTTGTCCGATACAAGGGGCAACGGTCTATTAGAACTCTTGCAAAATAATTTTATGGTATTATGGTGAGTTTTGCTCAATTTCATAAAATCCCAGAGACTAACCATTCTTCACAAACTTTTGCTAAAAACTCCATAAAATGGTAAAAATTGAAAGTGAATTAAGACAATAACTCTGCGATGAACACTCAATTTTATCTAAATTTGAAACCTCCTGAATTTAAACGGAGATTTGGTGTCAAGATTCAAACCTTTCAAGCAATGGTTAATGCCATAGAGCAGTTCAGGTTAGAACATCCTAAAGATAGGAGAGGACGTCACACCTGCCTGACTCTCCAAGAGCAAGTTTTAGTAGCCTTGGAGTATTGGCGAGAATACAGAACATATTTTCATATTGGGACAAATTGGGGAGTATCAGAATCAACTATTTGCCGAATTGTTGCTAATATTGAATCAACTTTAATGAAAAACAGAAAAAATGTTACTCAGGAAAGAAAAAACATCACACGCTCAAAATTCAGTTAGTAATTGATCAAGAAACTAAACAGATTATTTGTACAGATTTTGGACAAGGACATTGCCACGATTTCAGCTTATTCAAAAAAAGCAAAATTCATTTTCACCCCCAAACTGATAGTTTACAAGATAGTGGCTATCAAGGGATTAAGGATTATCACTTGAATAGCTATGTACCCAAAAAGAAACCCAAAAATGGCAATCTTTCGGTCTTAGAAAAAGACTATAATCAAGCTTTGGCTCATCAACGAATTGTGATTGAACACGTTAATCGGAGCCTCAAAATTTTCAGGATCTTATCGAGTCGTTATCGAAATCGTCGTCGCCGTTATGGTCTTCGTTGTAATTTGTTGTCAGCCATTTATAATTATGAGTTGACACTCTTAGTCTGAAAGTGAAAATTTTTTATTATAGCATAGATTTTTTTTGCAAGAGGTCTAATCTTGGACACACGCAGACACATATATATGGATATTGGGCGTTGCTGAATCAGGGGGTATGCCTAAGAAGCGACGCGATGCTGCAAGGCGGAGACTACGCCATTTTGTTAATTTTGTATGATAGAATTTGGGATCTTCGCCCAGATGCACTTAAATAAGTGAAGTCCCGAAAGGAAAATTTACTTTTTAGACTCTGATTGACAATCCACCCATCTGAAATTAATGAGGTTATAAGCTAATGTCTACTTCTAGTCATTCTCAACCAAATGGAGATCCTAATACTGAGCCTTATACCAATCCCCATCCTGAAGCTGTAAAAGATCCGAATGTTGATCCCTATACAAATTCCGATTCCGATTTTAATGCAGACCCTAATTTAAAACCCTATACTAATCCTCATCCTGAAGCTATCCAAGACCCGAATGTTGATCCCTACACAAATCCTGAATCTGAATAGGAATTTTTTGTTGTGATCCAGTTAATTTGATTCAGACTGCGCTCAATCAAATTAACCTGGATTTTTTTTATAGGGTTGAAGCCCGCCTCAACCCTACGATTTTTGAAGTCTCAGCCAATTTATAAATCCATTCAAATTTAAGTTTATTAGTCGTTTTTTTACAACTTAAACCGCTATTTTTTGATGAAGTTTTTTAGAAGCCACAATTACTTCTTGTCTTGCCCAACGGTCTGACTCTATAATATCTTCTAAAGTCGGATCTTTACGATTATCAATTTGATGACGATCGCAAGTTAGTTCTATGACCTTGGGAATATCTAAAAATGCAATTTTTTCTTCTAAAAATAAAGCAACAGCTTGTTCATTTGCTGCATTTAAAACCGCAGGCATCGAACCCCCAGCCCTGCCAGCAGCATAGGCTAAAGACATACAAGGATATTTTTGATCATCCGGTTCTTTAAAGGTTAGATTCCCCGCTTTAACTAAATCCAAACGTTGCCAATTTGTATAAATTCTTTCCGGCCAAGACATGGCATATAAAATCGGTAAACGCATATCTGGCCAACCCAATTGGGCTAAAACGGAGGTATCTTGTAGCTCAATTAACGAGTGAATAATACTCTGGGGATGAATCACAATTTCGATATCATTATAATCTAATCCAAACAAGAAATGCGCTTCAATTACTTCTAAACCTTTATTCATCATTGTGGCTGAATCAACGGTAATTTTTTTGCCCATTGACCAGTTAGGATGGGTAATGGCATCGGCTACTGTTACTTCTTTTAATTTTTCTACGGGCCAATCTCTAAAAGCACCCCCAGAAGCTGTTAAAATAATTCGTCTTAATCCCGCTTGGGGAACTCCTTGTAAACATTGAAAAATTGCTGAATGTTCCGAGTCCGCAGGTAATAATTTTACCCCATGTTTTTTGATTAAAGGATTGACAACCGGCCCCCCAGCAATTAAGGTTTCTTTATTAGCTAGGGCGATATCTTTTCCGGCTTCAATGGCGGCAATTGTAGGTAATAAACCTGCACAACCGACGATTCCGGTAACTACTGCTTCCGAGTCCCCATAGCGTGCAACTTCGATAATTCCTTCCTCTCCCGCGAGTAAAATTGGTTGGGGGTTAATATCAGTAATCAGGGCTTTTAATTCGGGTAACTGGTCAGGATTGGAAATGGCGACAATACTGGGGTTAAAGGCGCGAATTTGTTGGGCTAATAGGTTAATATTGCTTCCGGCAGTGAGTCCCACAATCCGAAACTGTTCGGGATATTCTGCTACAATGTCTAAGGTTTGAGTCCCGATGGAACCTGTAGAACCCAGAAGTGTAATTGCTTTCATCTTTTCTTAACAAGTATTTGATATAACCATAGTACGATGGTTGATCCCCATTTCCCAATTCCTGCTCAAATCGAGTTAGGGATATTATCTAGGAATTAAAAGATTGAGATATAATCAAAGATTCTACTGTTCAGAAGATTCACTCTCAGGTAGACTGAACTTCGTTGTGAGTAATGAACAAAATGCAAACCCACCCAGACCATCCCGAAGCTTCAGCGCCGATAGAGACTAAGAGCCTATTTTCCATTTCTATCTGGAAAGTTATGGGAATTGGCACATTTATTTTATTTTTCTATAGCAGTTTACGTCACTTTTTATTTCAGTCTACTGCTTATGATTTAGGAATTTATGATCAAATTATATACTTAATTAGTATAGGAAGACAACCCATTTCTTCATTTTTGGGTTTTCATTTTTTGGGAGATCATGGAGCGATCGCAATTTATCCTTTAGCATTATTATATAAAATTTATCCGAGTGTTTATTGGTTATTTTTAGTGCAAGCAATTTGTTTGGGATCTGCGACTGGATTAACATGGAAATTAGCTCAATTAGCGGGATTAAATCAACGATTAAGTTTAGCCGTTGCGATCGCCTATTTACTCTATCCTGAAATTTTTAATATTAATTTATTTGATTTCCACCCCGATGTTTTAGCAGTCCCAGCAATTTTTGGAGCAATTTTAGCAGCAAAACAGAAAAAAATTATCTGGTTTACTATAGCAATTATTTGGATATTAGCCTGTAAAGCCGTTTTCGCATTAACCGTAATTGCTATTGGATTTTGGTTGATCTTTTTTGAACAACGTCGTTTTTATGGAATGATAGCAATAGCGTTAGGAATCACTTGGTTTTTAATTGCAACTCAGGTTATGATTCCTTTTTATAGTGGTCAAGAAGCCGCCGGAGTATCTCGATATGATTATTTAGGGGATTCGGTTTTAGGGGTAATTTTCAATACAATTATTAAACCTAAATTGATTTTAGGAAAATTATTATCTATCAATACTTTAGTTTATTTCTTGGAGTTTAGTGTCGCGGTGATTTGGTGGTTAAATCCTCAAAAGTTTATCGTATTAGTTCCCGCCATTCCAACTTTATTACTCAATATATTATCTATTGACCCGATGCAACGCAGTTTAATTTATCAATATTCTCTCCCTGCATTACCTTTTTTATTATTAGTGATGATAGAAACTTTAGCAGCAGAAAAGGCAGGACTTGCTAATAGTTTATGGGGTTTATGGAATAAATTTCAGACCCCCCCTAGCCCTTTCTTGCTAATGGGGGGAAAAGAACTGGGTGAAAATGTATCTTCTTACATATCTTTACCCCAGGAAGAAACCGAATCTTCTCACCCCCTATTACCAAAGGTGAGACATTGGGGGTCTTCTTCTCATCTATTCACAATTCCCCATCAAAAACTACCGAAATGGATCATACTTTGGTCAATTTTAGTATTCTTATTATGGGCAGATCATACACAAGTTTTAGGCTATTTTACTCGAATTGATAATTGGTCAGCAACCCAAAAAGCTGTCAGCCAAATTCACACTAAAGGTGGAGTTTTGACCGATAACAGACTTGCACCCCATTTTACCCATCGTAAAACTATTAAATTACTCAATCAAGTATCACCAGACTTTAATTTAATAGAATTTGATTATGTGATTTTAAATTTACGTCATCCTTGGCCCGATACAAAAGATTTAGGGGAAAAATATGCAACTCAATTAAAAGCAAAACCCAATTTTAAATTGTCCTATCAAAAGAATGGTGTATTAGTTTTTAAACGACTTTAATAGATTTAAAGCAACCAAAAAGAAGGAAACATAAAGACACAAAAAAAGGAGAATAAAATTATAATACCATTTAGGAACAAGGAATCTCAATCATAAATTCTGTCCCGTTTTCCTGTTGAGTCTTAAATTCTAATTTATCACCATGAGCTTTAACAATTACTTGATAACAAATAGCCAGTCCCATTCCTGTCCCTTGGCCTACGGGTTTTGTCGTAAAGAATGGATCAAAAATTCGAGATTTAATTTCATCTGGAATTCCTAGTCCATTATCTTGAATTGTAATTCTGATAAAATCTGGACTGTGATCTTCAGTTGTTAAAGTAACTTCTCCCTCTTTTGGATTAGATTTAACCGCATCAATGGCATTACTTAAAACTTGGAAAAAGACTTGATTAATTTGACTAGGGAAACAATTAACTTTGGGAATGGTTTGATAATTTTTATTGATTTTAATTTGAGTCATTCGATGTTCTAACAAGGTCAAACTACTTTCTAAACCTTCAGTTAAATCAACGGATTTCCATTCGGATTCGTTTAAATGGGAGAAATCTTTTAAACTATCAACAATAGAACGAATTCTCACACTTCCCTGTTCCATAGAATCAATTAACAGGGGAAAGTCCTCTTGAATAAAATCGAGTTCTACTTCCTCACCCATTTGATTTAAAAATTCTCCAACTTCCGGGCTAAACTCTCGACATTTATTCAAGACTTCTAGCAAGTTTTGAACGTAGTTTCTGGCGTGGGAAATATTAGCATATATAAAATTATTGGGATTATTAATTTCATGGGCAATTCCGGCTACCATTTGACCTAAACTTGATAATTTTTCACTTTGAATTAATTGAATTTGAGTATTTTTTAATTCTTCTAAGGTGGCTTGCAAATCTTGGGTTTGGAGTTGATATTGGCAAGCGGTTTCTTGAACTTGTGTATAAAGTTGGGCTTGTTTAATCGCGATCGCTAATTGATCAGCCAGTTGTTTTAAGCCATCAATTTCCCAAGTTTTCCAACCACAATCTAATCAAATTTAATCAACTTTATAAATCAGATGTTTCCTAGCTTGAGAAGAAGAAGAAAAAGTCTTAGTTTAATATCAGGATAGTCAATAATCCATGAAAACAGAATTTGCAAATGCACCATTAACCCTTAAACTTTCTGTCAAGATATTTTACAATATTGTTCATAAAATTGGAAGTATTCCTAAAGATAGATGTGTGAATCCCCTCAATTATACTCATTCCGAAATCGTCTCTGGTTAGGATTGATGCTAGGAAATTCTCGACGCCATTGGGCTAAGTTATGCGGTCAAACGGTATTAGAGACTTGGGATGAGGACAATACCGAACCACCCCCAACCCTAAAAGATGATTTACCTTTAATCGTTGCTTCCGTGGTCTGCGAACCCACCCAATATTGGGCCAGATTCCCCCAAGTTCGGGTTTTGACCTTAGCTGATATTCCCCTGAACGGAATGTACTCAACCCTAGGCATTGATCGCGCCTTAGCTGTATTAGGAGCAGGAACACAGTATGGATGGCCAATTTTAGTAATTGATGCGGGAACAGCCCTAACCTTCACCGCCGCCGACGCCGATCAACGGCTAGTGGGAGGAGCTATCTTACCCGGTTTAGGGCTACAACGGTCTTCCTTGGCTCAGAAAACCGCCACCCTACCGAGGGTTGAATTCTCCCCTCCCCATCTACCGCCACGCTGGGCTACCGAAACCTCAGAGGCAATTCAGAGCGGAATTATTTATACCCTGTTGGCCGGAGTGCGGGATTTTATTGAAGCCTGGCAAAAACAATATCCCCAGGGGGCGATGGTAATCACCGGAGGCGATCGCAATTTATTACTGTCCTACTTCACCAAGCGGTTTCCTGATAGGGGTATTCATCCTGTGGCTGATCCCGATCTAATATTTCGGGGGATGGCGGCTCTGAAAACTGAACTTGATGGGTAATAAATTCCCGAATATATTGGGCGATAACTTCTGGCATTTGCAAGGGTAAATTCGGTTTCCCGCCCTCAATTATATGATATTGAGTCATCGGTGCGATTTCGGAGAAAGTTTTACTCTGGTTCAAGGCGGTGGCGGTATCCTCATCTCCTTGTAAGACCAAAGTGGGTAATTTCAACGACTCCAGAGGTTGATTCAACATTTCTGCCTGAATTTCTGCCCAGCGACGACGGTACAACAGTTGACTGGCAACAGGCCACTCCAACAGAATTTGGCGATCGCTAAACCAAGCCTGAATTTTTTTTCCTTGTCCGAATAGAAACCCTAGGGGATAAATCAGTTTCAAAAACAAAAATAACGGAGAAAAATAAGCCGATAATTGTCGTTTCCATCCCCATTCTTTTTTATAGTTTTTAAAGGTTATTCCCTCCGGGGCAATAACCACTAAACCCTTAACCACTTGGGGATATTTCAAGGCATAACTGGTTGCTATCCAAGCTCCCAACCCATTACCTACTAAACAGACTTCTTCAATTTTGAGGGTTTGAATATATTCCGCTAAACACTCAACTTCTAAATTAATAGAAGGGTGAATTTTTGTAAACGGTCGAGACTCTCCAGATCCCAAAGTATCCGGTGCAAAACAATGGTGATCCAGACTTAAATACTGCATCAACGGTACCCACTGACTGCTATCCGTCCAAGACCCATGCAGAAAAATAATTGCCGGGCCATCACCGACTTCACACCAGAAAATCTGTCCCTGGGACACTTGAATTCGGAAGTGATGAAATAATTGATACATCCTAAATTTTTAATATTGTGGACAAAACCTTACGCTAGGGTCGTTAAACCCTGTAAATAGTCCTGAAGATGTCGTTCACAGTCATGGCTAAAATCGGAGGGGAGGGATGTAACAGAAAAGGCTTTAACCTCCGTAATTTCCTGGATGTCCTGAACTTGAAAGTTACCTTGAACATCCGCTTCTACGACAACACAAATGGAATGGACTCGCGGATCTCGATCAGGCGCAGAATAGACACCCGCCAAACGGCGAATCTTAACCAATTCTAACCCAGTTTCCTCTGCCAGTTCTCTTTTAATAGTGGTGGGGATATCTTCACCCCAGTCTACCATGCCCCCGGGTAAAGCCCATTTCCCATTATCTCGACGGCGCACCAGCACAATTTTGCCATCAGGTAGAATTGGAATAATACTGGTTCCAGGGATAGGATGACGAAAAATAATTCCTAATACCGTTTGTCCAAAATTCCAAACATATTTGGCAAAGGATACTACCAAAGTGTTTTTTCTCCTCTAATTAAAAAAATAGACAGGTTTTGAGTTTTTGTTACTAATTAGCCTATCCCTATCATAAGTACAAAATCAGGAAAATTCTATGGTTTCTCAAGAGTTTGCAGGATTTCTAGGCTATGGGTTTCCGGTTTAACTTTCCGATAAATTGCTTCTATGCGACCCTGAGCATCAATCACAAAAGTATGACGAAATATCCCCATAAATTCTTTCCCCATAAATTTTTTCAGTCCGTAACTGCCATATTCGGTTGCTACTTTCCCCCCTTCATCAACTAATAGAGGAAAGGGTAACTGATATTTACTAATAAATTTACGATGAGCAACCTGGTTATCCGTACTTACCCCTAGAACAATTATATTTTTTTCTTGGTATTCTCCGTAATTATCCCGAAACCCACAGGCTTCCTTTGTACATCCAGGGGTATTATCCCTCGGATAAAAATATAAAACCACCGGTTTCCCCCGAAAATCACTGAGACGGACAGGGTTACCATCGCTATCGGGTAGAACAAAATCCGGTGCTAATTCACCGAGGTTCAGGGTTATGTCCATTTTAAAGAATTTTAATATGGGGTGATTGGGATACAGAAACCTTGAAATAATGATAAAGCCCTAAAGGGCTTACTACGCGAGTGAAGCTCTTTAAGGCTTAGAAGTGGGCGGGAAGAGACTTGAACTCTTATGACCGAAGCCGCCGCATTTTGAGTGCGGTGCGTCTACCAATTCCGCCACCCGCCCTTTCGGTTGGCTTCACCATCATACACCATAAACTTTCTTTTTAGCAAGTCCTGATAATTTGAACTACTCGACCAGCGATCAATTTCCCTCGCCCGTAGCACAGGGAGAGGATGGCTTAATTGGGCGGTTTGGGCTTGTTTAAGCAGTTCTCCGAGTTCCGTACTACTAATTTGATCATACGTCCGAGCTTGGGCTACAAAGGCATCTAAGTTGAGTTGGGGGGCTAAACTGGGAGAGCCTCCCGATAATTTCATTAATACCGACATCACAATTCTGGGATCTTGAGTGGCCAATAATGCCGCCCGATCGCAAGTAAATTCTGCACAGCGCACCCATTCCATTAACTGGGTCTGTAAACCCTGGGTTAACATTGTTCCCCAGGGGGATAATTGATTAGCGGCTAGTACCACTAAATTCGCCAGGGTTAAATAAACCCCATGTTCACACTTTAAATGTCCCAACTCATGGGCAATCACCGCTTGAATTTCATCTGGAGTTAATAATTCAATTAGGGAGGTATGAATCACAATAAAGGGCTGTTTTCCCCGCATGGCAAAGGTATAGGCATTGGGAACAGGATTTTGGCGAATATACAGTTGAGGAGGTTCTAAATCTAATATTTTGCAAGCATCTAATAATAATTGATGCAAATTAGGTAATTGTTGGTCACTCACCAAAATACTAGAAGCAATATTTTCTAAATAAAAAAACTGTTCTCCCAGACCCCCTAATAATTGCCGCACTAATATATCTAAACCCGGAAATTGTTTCAAGGTATTCGTAGATTGTAAATCCAAAGGATGACGGAAATGGTCAGCGCGTAACCCAATTAAAGGAATAGTTGAAAATGTCATAATAGGTAATGGGTAATGGGTAATGGGTAAGAGGTAATAGTGATCACGGATTTAAAAGGATTTCACTGATTTCACGGATTTTAATCTGTGTTAATCTGCGTAATCATCTTAAATCCGTGATAGGTAATTTTGTTATAGAGTCAAGACTTTTGGCTGTTTTTTTGTATTCTTGGTGTCTTTGTGTCTTTGTGGTTAAATCAAGCCTCCCCCGCGTAAAAATACCAATTCCAACTAACGTCTTTTCCACCACACAAACACCGCCATCCCAAACCCAAATATCGGTAAAACCAATAACGCCAACCAACTCAAAGTTTGTCCTAAAAGTGGGGTCATGGCAATTCGGCGACTGGTGGCTAATTTCGGACGAATAGATAAAGTCTCCTGGTCAGACTGACTCAACCAACTCACAGAATTAAGAAACACATCGGCATTCAGTTGCTGACCAAACCATCCATTAGTGGCAAATTGCGAATTTCCGAACACCACTAACCGAGCTTCGGATTTCTCTGGAGAGGGTTGGGAAGGTGGTTTAGTTTCCGACTTTTCAGCCTGTTTCTGGGGACGACTCAAGGCAACTCCCAGGGAGAGGGGGCCAGGTCGATCTACTTCCGGGTTGAGCTTGAGTTCAGGACTTTTGAGATCGCTTTCCGCCCAGGTTTGATCATTTGTCCAAATTAACGGAATCTCGGTAATCCCATCAATAGTGCGGGTTTCCACCGGACTGGCGTAGGGATAAATCGAAATTCCATTCCCAAAATCCTGGGTAATCGGATGTTTACCATATTCTCGCACAATTGGAACAGTCGGCCCCAAACCCACTAAACGGCCACCCCCTGACCCATCAATAGCCAGGCGCGGATCAACTTTAACTCCCCATTTTTCTAGGAGTTCATCTAAACCATGATTAGTTTGCGGGTCTAATAATAATAAAACACTACCACCTTGATCTAAATAGGCTTCTAGGGCTTTAACTTCTCCTGCAAATAATTTCCGTTGGGGACTAGCAAGAATAATTGCATCTGCATCCGAGGGAACAGCAGTTTGTTCGGCTAAATTTAACGGTTCGGCGATAAAATTCTTTTCGGTTAAACTTTTTATTGCCTCCGATAATCCTCCCTGTCCCTCGGTTAAGGGTCGTTCTCCATGACCTTGGATAAAATAAACTTTTGGAGTCCGGTTACTGAATAATTGTGCAATATTATTGGTCAGTTTTAATTCGGTTAAGGGTTCTAAGGCTTCTTTTCTTACCCGTTGTCGTTTTTTTCCTGATTCTAAATAGATTTCGCCAAACTCTTTCACCCCAAATTGTTGCGCCAGTCCGGGTTGAGCTTGGGGGTCGATAAATTCATACTGAAAATTTTTACCGCCCAGGCGTTGATAGTTGGTTAATAATTCTTGAATTTGGGGATTTTTCCCTCGGTCAAAAACCCAAACTTTTAGCGGTTGTTCAAAGGTTTTAACTAGGTTTTGGGTTTGAGGAGATAGGGTAAATTGTTGATTTTCGGTTAAATCAATACGGAAGTTATTTCTAATGGCGACAAAATTAATTAATCCTAAAATTAATAAAACAGATACCGTCGAGGCTAAGGCATTAGTTCCGGCTTGGGTAGAGCGCCGACTCCAGTAGGGAGTTTGAGACTGATCCTGAGGTTTAAAATAGGCTTGGAATAAAAACCATAATCCTAAAATTACAACTCCAGTAATAATTAAGATTAAAGGAATGGGTTCCCAACTTCCGATCACGATCCCGGCAGATAATCCCATGACGATCAAACTAGGGCCAAGGAAAAATAGGAATTGTATAAATTGACGATTGAGTTTAAATTGGGTTTTGATCATATTATTAAGAACGTTGGAAACGCAAAGCATCAATTGACTGCGCTGTTAGAAATACACCTAAAATAATATAACTAGCTAACAGGACTATACTACTACTATCCACAATTCCTCGCACAAAGTTAGTATAACTAGAAATTAGAGATAATTGTTTTAACCCTTCTCCTACAACTCCTCCCAGACTTCCACCGATTAAGTCAATCACCCAGAGAAATAAAACTAAAGCAAAAGTAAATACCGCCGCCAAAATTGTACTATCTGTTAGAGAAGAAATAAACATTCCCAGGGATAAAATTCCCGCCGCCAATAAAATTAACCCCAAATGAGCTAATAAAAACAAACCCGGAGAAACCGGAGGTTTAGAAGCGCTGAAGGCTAATACCTGTAATCCCATTAAGGGTAAAATCATAGTTATATAAAACGTCAGCACCCCTAATAATTTTCCAGTGGCGATCGCCCAATTAGTTAGGGGAGAAGTGGCTAATAATTCCAAAGTTCCCAGTTTTCGTTCTTCTGCATATAACCCCATCGACAACATCGGTAACACAAATAACGATAACGTGCCAATCAAACGCAAATATACTTGTAAAAATTCATAAGGTAAATCAATCGGGGGTTCAGTTATTCCCATCTGATCTCGGTAGGCAACCTGTTGAATTAACCCTTCTGGCCCTAATAAAATCGCAATAAAAAAGTATCCGGTAATTAGCCAAAACACTCCCGCAATAGCATAGGCCAATGGAGAGGCAAAATATCCCTGTAATTCCTTGCGATAAATTGCCATAATATTGTTCAAAATTATTAGCATAATTATTCCTCCTCCCGATCTAATGTTGAATTTTGAGGTTGAGAATCAGTATCCTCTATATTTTTAGATTCCTCATTCTCCAATTCCGAAGTAATATTTTCCTCTGTTTCTATATCCTCTCCAGTCTGGGAGTCTGTTGTTGGTAACAACTCGGTTTTTTCGGGCTGAGTTTGGGTAGTTAACTCTAAAAATACATCTTCCAAACTTGCACGAGTCCGCCGCAGTTCATAGACTTTCAAATCCGATGCCAGTAACATCGCTAAAATTTCCGGTGCAGGATAAGAATCTAGTTCACAACCCAACCGCCATATCCCTCGGTTTAAATCCCCTAAATTACCAACTTTTTCAATAACTTTTACCCCCGATATCTGTTTCAACCCGACCAATTTCTCCTCCTCTATTTCTCCGTCGAGTTCTACTTCATATCCCGAACCTCCCGTCAACTGTTCCATCAGGGTTTCCGGTGTCCCCGTCGCCACAATTTCACCTCGGTTAATAATCGCCACTTGGCTACAGGTCATACTAACTTCCGGTAGAATATGGGTTGACAAAATAATCGTATGACTCCCGGCTAAACTCTTAATTAAATTCCGCACTTCAATAATTTGTCGCGGGTCTAACCCTACTGTCGGTTCATCTAATACAATTACAGGCGGATCATGGACAATAGCTTGAGCAATTCCTACTCGTTGACGGTAGCCTTTCGATAATTTTCTAATTAGGGATTTTCGCCTTTCCAATAATCCACATTTTCTGATCGCCGTTTCTACGTTGGTTTGGCGATCGCCCGCCGATACTTGTTTAATCTGTGCCACAAAATACAAATATCCTTCCACAGTCATATCGGGATACAGTGGCGGATTTTCCGGTAAATAACCAATCCGTTGTCGCACATCCATGGATTTTTCATGCACATCAAACCCGGCAATTCTCGCAGTTCCACTGGTAGCCGGAAGATAGGCCGATAAAATCCGCAGGGTGGTGGTTTTTCCCGCCCCATTCGGCCCCAAAAATCCTAAGATTGCCCCCGGTTCTACCGCAAAGGAAACATCCCGCAGCGCTACAGTAGAACCGTAGGTTTTACACAACTTTTCAACTTCAATCATGCTTACCGCTTGAGCAACGTCTCTTACTTTAGCTTGAAACGGACATTCAATTATCCACTATTATTTTTAACTCTATTATCTCCCATGCCCAAGGAAAAATCAATAAGTAAAAATAATAAATCTGTACAGAGTATTTTAAATTTTCAAACAGTCAGAATTGTAAACAACTGTAAACCGCCAAATTATTGAGAATTATTCTCATATTTTTGACGAAAAATCAGGGGGTTGACAGGATGAGGTGGGTGAGATAAAATCTTTTTCAAAATACTATAATGGTTGTTTTGTGTAAAAAATCAGCGAGAGTGGCTACAAGTCTCAATTTATTGTGAATTTAGCTAATTAAACTGTGAATTTAGGGATAATATCTGCCCAAATTATCCTTCCTAATCCCCCTTGAAGAACATTTCTGATTATTACGGAGTATAAATATTTGTAATTGCTGTTGACAAAATTATAATAGTGTGCATATTGCCCGAAATAGATTTCTGAGATCGAGTATTCTATTGTAATCCTTATTAGGGGTCGAGGGGGGCTTTACAACCCCCGACTCCCATTCAGAACCGTGCTTGCGACTTTCACCGCACACGGCTCCTAGTCTAGTTGACTGTTATCATCAGAGCATCCATCTCCTTTTGAGTTATAAGACCCATCAGTTGATGTTTTAATATCGTGACAATGGCGATGTAATAATTGCAGGTTTTTATAATCATTCTTTCCACCTTTCGATGTAGGGATGATATGGTCGATTTCTGCAATATCTTCTGGGGTAAAATACTGCCCACAGAGGTTACATTTGCCTTTTTTGCTTTTTGAGCAAAGTTGCTACTCGTTTAGGTACATCAAAAGATGTTCCTTTTCTTGTACTCCAATATGTCCAGTTTCCGTCATAAGGTGATGCTTCAGGTCTTACAGTGACGTGGCGGGTGATTGGTGTTTCTGCATGGGTTAGTAGTTTATAACCATCTTTGGTTTCAAAATTCCATGCTTTGCTATCGTTTTTCCTGAAATAGTTCTTCAGTTTCCCGTAGTTTGCCTTTCCGCATCTGCTGACTGTCCATGCTCTTAATCTCTGCCATGTCATATAATCTAAAGAGGAGTATGTTTCTTTGGAAACTACTTTGGAGTGATAATTACACCATCCTCTTATGACAGGGTTTAAGCGTTTGATTAGTGCGTATTGGGGTGCAGTTTTGTGGGTTTTAATCACTTCTTTCACTTTGTCCGCGTGAGCTTTAATTGCCTTCTTACTAGGTTTTATTAGAGTTTTAAATCCTAATCGCTTAGAGCTTCCTCCCGTTGTACCACAGTGGTGTTTTCCCACAGGGTATTGTCGAAAGTTCCAACCTAAAAAGTCGAATCCTGGTGTTACCTTTTCGCCATTTACTTCGATTTCTCTTAGTGTGTGGCATATCCGGGTTTTAGCTGGTTTCAGTTCCAACCCGATGGGTTTTAGCCATTCCTCGATGACAACTTGGCACTGTTGAATGACTTCTAATTGTGGACTAATAACCACAAAATCATCGGCATATCTGATGACTGTTGCGTAGTTTTTGTTGTTGCTCGTTTTCTTTGGGAACAAGCTCCTAACTAAACTCATCATTCCATCCAGTGCGATGTTTGCAAGTAGAGGACTAATGACTCCTCCTTGTGGAGTGCCTGTCTCTGTTGCATTAAATATGCCGTTATCCATAACTCCAGCTTTTAACCATTGTTTGATTTGGGCTTTCATTGTTGATGGACAATCAATTTTGGACAGTAGGTATTCATGGTTGATCTGGTCAAAACATTTTGAGATGTCAGCATCTAAGATGTAATATTCACCTTTATTGATGCTTTGGAAGATTCTTGACATTGCGTCGTGGGTAGAGCGTCCGGGTCTGAACCCGTAGCTTTCACCTTCAAATCTGGCTTCCCATTGTGGTTCTAATGCAGATTTCACCAAGGCTTGTCTGACTCTATCGTTTATAGTTGGGATTCCTAGAGGACGTTCTTCTCCGTTGGGTTTGGGTATCCATTTCCTTCGGAGTGGTTTCGCCTTTTGGTATTTATTCAAGTTTCCGACAAGTTCTAATCGTTGTTTGGGTGTGATGGATTTAACACCATCTACCCCGGCTGTTTTCTTGCCTTGATTATCTTGAGTTACCCTTCTAACTGCTAAGAGTTTGGCGTAATATGACTTAACTAGAAGTTTTTGAAGTTTTCGAGCCTTTGCATTTTGTCCCGATAATGATGCCTGGTAAATTCGCTTTTGCAGCTTGAATACTTTTCTTTGAACTTTCGCCCAATTTATAGTATTCCATGCTTCCGTAGTCTTGAAACTCGTTTTCACCGTTTATACTGCACGTTAACAACCTTACCTAACAACTAAACCGGAATCTGTCTGCGTATCCTAAACATTACATTTAGGCATTGGCTTCTGACTCCATCTCTCGCCCTCATAACATACGCCTTAGATTTGTGGCTACCTAACAATATTCGACCTCTGTAGGGGTATATGAGGGGGTTTTAACGTTCCTTGAAAATGGGTTTATTGCCTTTAGAATCATCCTATCCGCCGGGGTACTTTTGGGAGTCTAAGTAAGTGTTCTACTCAAAACCTTACCTTTTATAGAAGTACATAAAAACTTCTATCTGTTCCCCTTGTTCTTTTGAACGCAGCGTGACAAGTCGTTTCGCTACTTAATGATTACGACGGTTCAAGTCGGATGTTCACTTACGTTATTCTTGGGCAATTGGCTAGAGAACTCCTTGGGCATTTGACTTACACCCGGTTTCCCGTTATACCCAGCTTCAGAGTTTTGATAATCAGTCTGGCTCTGTGGGTATTGCCTATATCTCTCAGGTACGGTAATCCGTACCGTTGACTCCGAGATTGACCTTCCTTTAAGGTCACATTTCCAAAGTTAAGACAGGCTTAATTGGATTTATTAGTGGATTTAACTCCATTTGCCAATTGTCTGAACCTATCTCCCTGCTTACGTTTCGGGGTTTAATCCTTGACTTTGGCACCGAACGTCTCGCACGAGTAATTCCATTATATTTTAATATGGCAAATCGCCTGTTTTTAGACAACCGACTGCGAGAAAAATTTTTGAGTCAGAATGTAAAAGAATTTAATATCAGTTTACCCCAAGATATTCTGGATATTGAGGACAAAACTCGGTCTAACCTGTTTAGCTGGCGTGGACAATTTGCTCCTCAATTAGTGGAAAACCTAATTTTTGCCTATGCTCCCAAAACCGCCACAATTTTAGATCCCTTTCTCGGAAGTGGAACTGTAGTTTATGAAGCTGGGTGTTTAGGTTTAAAAGCATTTGGATGTGAACTTAATCCCGCAGCCTGGATTTTAAGTCGTACCTATCAATTTATCAACTTAACACGACACAAACGAGAACAGATCATTACATCCATAACCCAGAAATTAGAAACGCTCTTGGCAATATCTAACTTTTTTGATATCCAGTACCATCAAACCCTGACAATAGAAGAATTTCAACAAAATTTGAGTGAACTCTATGATCAATTAGAAGATTTTGAGAGTATTATTGTTCATGGATTAGTGATCCTCTTAGATATCTCAGAAAATCATAACTTAACCAGAGAACAGATTTACCATACCCGCTTGTAAACTCTACCAATTAATTCGGGAACTTCCATATTCTGAAGCAAAAATTAATCCGGTTTTAGGGGATGCGCGTCAGCTTCCCCTCGAAGATGATTGTATTAATTTTGTGATTACCTCTCCTCCCTATATCAACGTTTTCAATTATCACCAAAATTATCGCAGTTCCGCAGAACTATTGGGTTGGGACTTACTCAAAATTGCTAAATCCGAAATAGGTTCAAATCGAGCTAACCGAGGCAATAGATTTTTGACTGTCATCCAATACTGTTTAGATCTAGTTGCTGTTCTCCAAGAGCTTCAGAGAGTCTGTCAAAAAGAAACACGAATCATTTTTGTAGTCGGTTATCAATCAACGGTGTTAGGTGTTCCCTTCTATAATTCAGAAATTATTATAGAATTAGTGAAACAGTCTGGCGTTTTTGACTCGGTACTCACACAAAAACGTCAATTTAAAAATAAGTTTGGTCAAATCATTCGAGAAGATTTATTACACTTAGTCAACAAAAAAGTTTCTATATCAGTTCAAGACTGGGATATAATTGCTAGACAGGTTGCTGAACAAGTTTTAACCCAAGGATTAGATGTAGTTTCAGAAAAAAATGAATCTTCTCTCAGAGACGCAATTAATAAAGTTTACAGTTTAACTCCATCTCCCTATTTACAACAATAAAACCTCGAAAGGATCATCTGACAATGCTGAAATTCCCAACACCTCATTATGATAAACTCAAAGCTTGTTTGAACAACCCTCAATTACCTGCTGCTGATAAAGAACGAGTTGAAGAATCCCTAAAACAATATCAACAGTGGATACAAGCATTAGAAGCTGTTGAAAAAGATCAAAAAGATACGGTAGAAAATTTAGTAGAGGTAACTAATTCCTATCAGCGTTTCATTGAACTGGACTTAATCTTTGATAGTTCTGATAATTTTCTATATTGTCAAAAAGGACAACTCAAACTAGATAATACAATTCTTGAGGAATTTCTCCCTCAATTGATCTATAGAAGTTTACGAGGAATTGATGACTCCTTTGAAATTGGGCCAAAAAACACCTTTTCTGGATTAAGTTTTTTGTCTTCTTTGGGAAATCAGGGTCAAGGGGGTGAACCCAGTTTAAGAACAAAAAATCAAGATTTTATTTTAGGAAAAAAACTGTACTTAAAAACTTCATTAGATAGTGAGTTTAAAAATTCTAAGCTGCTTGAGTCACATCTAGGATATGTTTGTGCTGAATGTAAAACTAATTTAGATAAAACCATGTTTCAAGAAGCGGTTGCTACCAGCAGAGATCTAAAAATAGCTATTCCTAGTTCACTATACTTTTTAGTCTGTGAATTTTTGGATATGACTCCAGTTTCTATTATTTCCACTCAAATTGATGCTGTCTTAATTGTCAGAAAAAGTAGAGGACATTTTTAACTAATTTTAATGAGCCACCAATACTAATTACCGATTTCCGGCGTGTTATAATGGGAATGATTGCTAGGCTGTATAGTCTAAATGCTGAACAGCTTATGCTATTATGAATTTATAAAACCCGATAAAATCACAATCAAATCATACCCCGAATAAAAATGCGATTAATTATTACCCACACAACTCTGTTAAAATTGCATCCTGTTGATTCCTCAACCTTAACAGAGACTCAAAAAATCAATTTTCCGCTTGGAAGTCGCTTAATCCTAAGCAGCTACCAAGATCATAAACCCGATCATTACCAGATTACCTTAGTTGCATCTTTAGGAAGTGGCAAAGATAAAAGTATGGTTTGGTATGTCTATAAACCCCATGCCTTAGTTGTGCTTTCTGATCGAGAATTTGCCACTGTGAATTTATCCACGGACACCAATCTTAATGTGCGTTCATCTCCCGATGCTGTTTCTGATAATGTAATTTATAAAATCCCCAATCACGTTGATGTCGAATTAATTGAATGTTGCTTTAATCAGCAATTATGGTGGTTAGGAAAACCGTTAGGTGATGATAAAAAAGCCTATGGTTGGATATCAGGAAAATATTTAAACCTTTATACTCCAGAAGGGTGTTCGATGTAATTGTTTTCCCGATTAATTCAATTTTAAATCTAGGTAGGACTTAAGCGCCAAACCCGGTTTCTTTGGTCTTGTGTGTAAGTCCTGCTAGGGTTAAAAAGCGGTCAGTCTTTAAACAAGGCGATCGCTTTTTGCAACTATCAAATATTGAATTAACCCGCACGCAACCAACCATTAAGGGTAAAGCGTCCATCTTCAAACCTTTGGGACGGACAACTGACAGGCATGACCTCATGTTTGCAACGACTATCAAAAAAAACAATACTATTATTATGGGGTTCAATATCAATAAATTCCCGTTCATTCAAGGCATAACCATTTTGCCATTCCGTAGCATATAGTCTTAAATTTCCCCCTGAAAAGTTTTTAGGTTGTTTATGAAAATAATAGACATAACTAATTACGCGAGTATCGGTTTCGGGACTACCCGAATCATTATGAATTTTATAAAAACACCCGTCATTATGGGAGGTTAATTGCATTTCTACCTGGGAAACGGTAAAGGGTGAAAGGTTTAACTGGGTGAGAACAGAAGGAATTATAGCAATTAATTTTTTACGCAGTAATTCGTAGAAATCAGGAAATAAAGTTGCATAGAGAATGGAAGATTTTCGATAATTACTTGCTTGAGTAGTTGTTTTTGAACCTACAAATTTATCCGGTTGTTTGAAAGCAATTTTCAATGCTTCTTTATGCTCTTGCGGTTTTAAAAAATTTTCAATCTGCACATAATTAGCAGGTAAAATTTCCAGATTATTCTCAGCTACAATTGGGGCGGAAGATGGGAGAAGTTCAACGGTTGTTGTAGAGGGTTGGGAAATAGGAGAAGCGTTAAAATTTACAGATGAAGCCAGTAGGGAGGGAGATTGTAGAAGTTCCAGGGGAGTAACGGAAGAACATCCCGACATTTCTAATATTTTTAAGGCAATATTCGCTCGTTCAGTCGGAGAAACTGCTGGATCTTGAAGTAGGGTTTCTAGGGTGGTAATCGATTGATTAATTAAATGTTTGAGTCTTTCTATCGGAATTAGAGCATGGGTTGTAGGACGGACAGTATTCATACGGAGTTCGAGCAAAAACTATCAGAAAGCTATTTTCTCTATGTTGACATAAATTTTAGCATTGGGGTAGAGAAATGCAATAGCCACAACAGAGAGACGCGCCATGGCACGTCTCTACGACAGGTTAAATTTCGTCCCAACCACTGACCCCAGAAGACATCACATAACTGGTGACGCTGGCTTCAAAGAAGTTGGCTTTAGTATGGGCTTCTTTTTTGGTATCCGAGAAGCGTTCTAAATGGGTATAGGGACTTTTACTGTACTTTTTATCGGGATAAAGGGGCTCTAAACCGATAGAACGTAACCGAATATTGGCTAGATATTTGGTGTATTGTTCCGTACTATATTCCGTGATTCCTAAGATATTATTTCCCACAATATGATTAGTCCATTTACATTCATGTTCAACGGCGGTATTGAACATTTCATAAATTTGATCAACAGAGTGGGTAAACACTTGCATGGCTTCAGGAATTAATTTCTGGAATAACCGAACATGAGAAAGTTCATCCTTAATATTCAACAAGGGTCGTTAGTCCTTGCCCGTTCTCTTAAGAACTGCTGAAAGTCACCTTTCAGAATAGACTATATCATCTTCCTAATAGGAAGCCCCCCGTTTCGTAGCACTTGCTACTACGCTTTTACCGCTAGTCGTTGCACCTTTAGAATCAATAACTTCCCAAGCATCAATCCATGTTTTTCTATGACGAACATTGCTAATAACAGAGCAGTCAACATCAAGCCATTGGGCTAATTCCTTATTAGAGCAAGTCGGAAGTCTCTTAATAGCTTCAATTCTTTGCTCAATAGGAATTTTACTGTTTAAACCCGAACTATTTTTAACTTGAACGACTTGATTTTCATTCTCGAATTGCTGCCAAACAGACTTCAGACGTTTTCTATGACGAATCAGTGAGATATATCGGGAGTGTAACCCATACTTATCAGCAACCTCTTGATTGGTTGCCCCATTGACAAGATCATGGATTATTTCCAAATATTGTTCATTAGTGAGTTTAGCCATAGAGTTAGTTTCGGCTGATTTCCCTTGTTTTAATCCTGTTTTGACTGCATGACGGATATTTTCAGCAGGTGTCACCAACTCAAGATTAGACAGACTATTATTAGCTTTATTTCCATCAATGTGATTGATTTGCAATCCCTGTGGTATTTCCCCGTTAAATGCTTCCCAAACAACTCTATGAACAAGAAATGTCTTTCCATAGCAACTAATCTGACGATATCCGGCGGTACTTCGGGTCGTCTTCTTAATTCCTTGACCTCTTACTTTGAGCATAGAACCATCTTCAGAAACCGTATAAGGCAAATCAGGGTGTTTGGCATCCATGAGCTAAGACATCTATTAGGTTGTAGATGAATTATAACATGGGGAAGTTCATCTTTCCACTTGGCTCAGGATTGTCTCAATTGAGAGTTTCCCTGAATTAGAGGGGTTTTCAATTCACGTTACCGTGAAAAGCCGCTATGAATTTAACGGTTAATCATTTTGAAAATATCGGCAGATCCCGGCATTAACATCCGTGACGCTAAATTGTAGAAGTAGATAACGCTACTACCCATCCTTTCGGTAGGGGCTAGAACATACCATTATCTTTTATCTTAAACGAATAAAAGATACTCACCCTCTGTTCGTTGAACCTTCTCCTTTTATGAGGAGCTTGGCTGCTGATTGCCCATTGTAAAGATTAGATCCCTTGCGGCTTCCAATCAATCCTTTAACTTTTTTCTGCTCTCGCACCTGGCGCGCTTATCATTTCTAATTTCGCTTTGGTATAAAGGCTTTAGGGGGTTCCAGCAATTTGATGAGTTTTCACTAACATCTCGCGGTGCTAGGGGGCCATTAATTTAACCCATTGTAGAAGTAAATTCCTTCTAACATATAGTCAGCTAACAGGGAAATAAAGTAATTTTCCAGGGTGGGATTGTTAGAGTCGATAGGAGCGTTACCACTCCTACCTCTCCTTCAGAACCGTGCGTGAGACTTTCACCTCACACGGCTCCTTGATAACTCCATCCTTGTTACGGATACGATTCAAAACGGGTTATTTTCATAATTCTCAACTATTGGTAATTGCTTATTTTTAGTTGAAGAACCATCATGAGCCGTCTTTGTGTCGTGACAGTGTTTGTGTAGAAGTTGTAAATTATCATAGATGTCTTTTCCACCTAATGATGTTGGTTTAATATGGTCAACTTCTACAATGTCTGTACTTGTGAAATACAAACCACAGTGAGGACAAATACCCTTTTGTTTTTTGATTAATTTGGAAACTCTGCTAGGAGTTTCAGGATATTCGCCCCTTCGTTTACTCCAGTAAATCCAGTCTCCATTAAACGGACTAGCCTTTCCTTTGACCTTTGTATGCCTTACGATTGGCGTACTGGCGTGGGTGAATAATTCTAATCCATCTTTTGTACTGAAACACCAATTTCTGTCGCCTACTGTTCTCCAGTATTTGTCTTTGTTGATGTTCCCTTTTCCCCTCCTTCTTGCCCAGGCTCTTAATTTGTCATAAGTTAGATTATCAACTTTTGAGAAAGTATCCTTACTAACTTTAGTTGAGTAATAGTTTGACCAACCTCTAATAATTGGATTTAGCTTGCTAATTAAAGCAGCTTGAGGGGCAGTCTTATGGGTATCTATTACTTCAGCTATATTGACAAGATGAGTTTTAACTTTGGCTTTTGAGGGTGTGATTAATGTCTTAAAACCTAGCGGTGTTCCGTGCGTGTTGTTCGCACATCGGTAGTTACCTACTTTGTGTTGTTGTACATGGAATCCTAAGAACTCGAACCCAACATTTCCTTCGATTTCATTAAGGGTGTGGGTTAATTTTGTTTTACTTGGTTTTAATTCCAATCCCATGTCACTTAACCAATCAGCAATTATCTCTTGACACTTTTTAACTACGTTTAAATCCTCATGGATTATTACGAAATCGTCGGCGTAACGGATTAAACTAAGAGATTGACGGTTAGCCAATTTTCTCCCTTTTAGAGTTTCTGCATATTGCATGACTCTTTCTTCCATACCATGTAGGGCAATATTCGCAAGTAAAGGTGAAATTACCCCGCCTTGTGGTGTACCATCATTAGTAGGAAAAAGTTCTTTTCCGTCCATGTACCCTGCTCTTAGCCACGCTTGAATTTGACGGCTTAATGTAGGGTATGTGTTTATCTTGGAGATTAATGCTTTGTGGTTTATGCGGTCGAAGCATTTGGCAATATCAGCATCAAGTACATATTTGGACTTGTATCTGATACTCAAAAATATTGCTCCTATTGCATCGTGGCAGGAACGTCCTGGTCTGAAACCATAACTGTTTGGCTCAAATTCAGCCTCCCATTCTGGTTCTAACGCTAGTTTAACTAACGCTTGCAATGCGCGGTCGTTGATTGTGGGTATTCCGCCCCCCCAAACCCCCCGTGCATGGGGGGCTTGGGGGGGGGTTTCTGTTGTACCAGGTTTGGGAATATTAACTCTGCGAGTTGGTTTTACCTTATTGGTTAACTTTAATCGTCCTACCAAGTTCATACGTTGCTTTGGGGTAAGAGATTTAATTCCATCTACTCCAGCCGTATTTTTGCCTTGGTTATCTTGTGTTACCCTGCGAACCGCAATACATTTAGCACTCCAGGAATTAATCAGGGTCTTTTGAAGTTTACGAACTGCTTTAACATCGCCTCGTTCACTCGCTTGAAATATGCGCTTTTGCAACTTGAAAGTTACCCTTTCCAGCTTGCGCCAGTTAAGGTCTTTCCATTCCACCGTCTGAGTTTTAATCAGCGTTTTAGACATTTGTATTGCTACTTGTTCTATTTCTTTGGAATTACCGAGTATCTGTCAGCATATCTTTGCCATTACAGCAAAGCATTCGCTTTTGATACCATCCCTTCCCCATATATCATTCGTTAGCTACTTACTGGACGCACGACCTCTCCAGAGATATACAGGGGTTACTTCGTTCCGATTACACATTTGTTTGAAGTCTTTAGCGTGATGTTATCCACCGGGTTTTTGGGCGGTGCTTATAAGTCGGTTGAACACCCGCTTATGCCCTATCCTTGCCTTTTGGCTTGGTGTTATTCAAGATTGTTCTTGATTTAGCCATTACACCATCACAATTAACGGTGGTTCAAACACATCTTTGCTTTCGCTACGCATGGACTTCTTACTCGATAGTTACCAGATTTGGCTTCCAGTAGTTCTACCTTTTAACCCCGCTTTAGCTTGTTGGTTGCTACCCATTCAAACTAGGGGTTATGTTTTCACCTCAGCACTTGAGGGATGGGACTTACCGCACGGCGGTTCACCCATAAATGTAATCAGTTATCACCAGTCTTATAAACTGGGTTAACCGTCCCATAAACCTTTCGGTTTATTTTAGGTTAAACGAATCGCACATCCATATATTGTTGATAAATCCCGGCAATGAATTCACAGCGATCGCGCAAAACACTATCGGTTTTCCAAAACTCATAAACAAAGGTTCTCCGATCGGATGGAATAATCGTTTCAATCATGTATTGATAACTCTGATTGTGCATCGCCTCCTGAGAAGTTTGTTCCGCCATACAAAGACTAATTTCTGGGGCAGTTACACAACTTTTCAGATGAGGAATATTGCAGGTTTGAACAGAATCTAAGAAGGTTAAATAACTTAAAATTCCATCAAATGCCCAACGTTCATCGGGAGTTAAGTTAACATAATCCACGACATCCTGAGTAATATCTAATTTTTCGGGTCATTGGTGTTCAGTTAGATTCGCTAAGTCTAACCCGCTTGATTTAAGCTGCCATAAGTCACCTTATGGATCGGACTATCTCATCATCCTTTTAATAGCAAAAGGAGTCCCCCGCTTCGACTGTCAATCGCTTACAGCCTACTCCCTTATAGGGTTAGTCTCTACACCTTCTTGCTTTTTAGCAAGCTTGGCACGGTATTGTCTGTAATGTAGAATCCTGTGACAGTTAGAACACAAGAGAATACATTTATCTAATTCTTGGAATACCTTATCTTTTCTCATTAACACCATATCTGATGGAGTATATTCCTTTTCAGAAGGATCAGTGTGATGAAAATCAAAGGCAGCAATAGTATCTTCCGTTGCAACAAATCCACATTCTGAACAACAACCACCTTTATAAATACAAAACTCTAGTTTATTTTTATTTTTTATTCCAGAGTTTCTATATTCCCTAAGATACTGCTTGTTATAGGATTGTATCTTTTCTTTATTTCTTTCAACGTAGGCTTTGGATTTAGCTTTCCCATGACTTGATGCGTAATAGTCTTGCTTGTATGCAAGAATACAACTTTTGCACCTTGAGACTATTCCACTTTTTAACCTAGCGTCTTTGTGAAATTCGGAAATATGTTTAACAACGTGACACTTGCTACAGGTCTTGCTTTCCATTTTTGATATTATGAAAGTTATATTTCATAATACAAAAAACTTTCTCGCAACGCCAATAAATTACACAGAGTTTCACCGTTTTCAAGGGATTTAGTCTGAGCTACCTAATTAACCCAGAAATTCTCGCGCATTTGTTTATACAAACCCACGGCCCAGGAATAACGCACATCATTTAATTGCATTAAATTTGTGGTTTCCCCAAACCAAATAGAACGATGATTAATATCATCATTTCCATTCGGATTGAAAATCGGATTTATGGGCATAGTTAAGGGCTTTCTACGCCCATTTTTGTCCAGGGGTGGGGATGAAGCAAAGTCTAAGGTCATACTCGTAAAATCAAGGAATTTAAGATAACTTTCCCCCACCAGTATGACATAGTTTTATCAAGTTAGCTTGTTAGCCTTTAATTAGCACAAGCAACGCAACCATCATCAGCTTCTTTGAAACTATCACGCTGCACGGTTCTGACATAATAAACCGCTTTACAGCCTTCTTGCCAAGCTAAGATTAAGGTATCAAAAATATCCTTAGCTTTGATAGCGCGATCGGGTTCATCAGGAAAGTAAACTCCCTCATTCAAATTAAACATTAATTCCATGGAAATTCCGGTATCAATCCACTTTTGAACCGTCGCCACCGCCTTAACAACAATTTGTTGATTTAGGCTTTTATTTTCCGGGTAAAACCAAAAATGATCCTGAAGAAACGGTGGAGCAATTGGAACTGTTCCCTTCGCCCATTTGTCATAGAAAAAACGACTATAACAGGGCAAAATACTAGCGGTACATCCTTGCACCAAAGAAGAGGATGTGTTAGGAGCGATCGCGGTAATATGAGAATTACGAATCCCATATTGTTGAATATCTAAACTCAATTGTTGCCAACGTTCTTTCTGCGCCGCGTGTTGCAAAAACCACTCTACGGGTTTCGCCCCAATTAACTTTCCTTGACTCCAAGCACTGCCTTTAAATGCTGGGTAATAACCCCGTTCTTTTGCCAGTTCCATTGAGGTTTTAGTACAATAGAAACCAATATCTTCAAACAGATGACTAATTTCGTTTAAATGGTTATAAGTTAAGCGATTTTTGGCTAACCAATCCGCTAATCCCATCGCCCCTACCCCAATTGTTCGATATTTTTGGTTATGGGTTTTACTAGCTTCAAAGGGAGTGTTAGTAATTTCAATCGTATTATCTAACATTCGCACCGCAATTTCACAGACTTCCGGCAGTTCTTCTCGTTCAATATTAGCTAAATTCAAAGAATCCAAGTTGCAAGTGTGTGCTTCTTCTCCGGGTTTAACATTCGACCAGCTTTCTTGGCACAAATTCCCCCCCGGAATATAGCCTTCATGTTGATTAGGATTAGCCCGATTTGAGGTATCTTTAAACCATAAATAGGGCATTCCGGTTTCTACTTGGGAACGCATGATTAACTTAAATAAATCCCGAGCATTAACCTTTTTATAAAGGGTGATTTCCGTATCTAAGTTTGCTTCTATTTTTTGATATACACTTTCAAAGGATTCCCCCCAAGTTGTGGCTAATTCAATGCCCAGTTTTTCCCTAACTTCATAGGGGTCAACCAGTGTCCAATCTTCTCGACTGATCACCCGACGCATGAACTCATCAGGAATCACTAATTGAGGGAAAATATCATAAGCTTTGCGACGTTGATCGCCATTTTCTGTCTGCATTTCCAGAAATTCAGGAACATCTAAATGCCAGACATCTAAACTCACCGTAATCGCCCCCGCCCGACGTCCGCCTTGATTTACCGCGATCGCCGTATCGTTTAATAATTTAATCCAAGGAATCACACCCCCCGAGGTGTTTTGTTTTCCCATCACCCAACTGCCAGTTGACCGCACTCGGCTAACATTTGTGCCCACACCGCCGCCATTTTTAGAAATTCTGGCGGCATCTTTAATCGTGTCAAAAATGCTTTCCAAATTATCATCCATTGCCGTAATAAAACAGCTACTCAGGGAGCCGTGAGGAATCCTTAAATTTGCTAAAATTGGGGTAGCTAAGGAAACTTTACGTTGAGCGATCGCTTGATAAAACTTTCTCGCCCAGAATAACCGATTTTCGGGTTTTTCTACAATTGCTAATAGCAACGCACAGGTTAATAGAGCTTCTTGGGGTAATTCATCTGTTAATAAATAGCGTTTATTTAACAAAACTGCCCCAGCATAATCATAATCTTTGTCCCATTCGGGATTAATCCAACTTCCGGCCTCTTGAAGTTCTTCGGCGGTGTAAGTCAGAATCCGAACGTCATATTGTCCCTGTTCCACTTTATTATGAACCGTTCTGCAATAGTCGCCGTATTCATAGCCCCGACGGACTAAGGTATCTTTCCATAAACTCCAAATCTGTAGTCTTCCCGCCACATAACGCCAGTTTGGGTCGGAGGGACTGCATAACTCTAAGGCGCAATTAATTAAATTATCCTGAATTTCTCGGGTAGTCACACCATGCCGCAGTCGGGTGGTTAGTCCCGCTTCTAGGGTAATCGGATTCGCCTCCATTCCCTCACAAGCCCAGTTAACGACTTCTCGAATTTTAGAGACATCTAATGGGGCCAGACGACCATCTCGTTTAATGACTTTAATATTTTTATTAGGGGTGATGGTAAGGGATGGTGATGTTGATTGCATAGTCAATATTTTTACCCAATGCTATAATGAATTGACGCCTTACCACTGTACTCTAATTCCATATTTAGTGACAGGGATTGACAGAAATCTTATTTTACGCTATATTTAGTGTAACACTGGGTAACTTTACTTAAAATTAGGCTTATTAGTATTATTAAGTTGCCCAAAAAGCCAACCCCAAACTTCTAACCATGGGTGGCTTGATGCGCCCAGATAAATCAGATCAATTGATACTTAAAATCAAATTAGCGATCGCAACTTCCCACTAACCTTAAATTTCCTTAACCACCAAAACCGAACAATTTGCTTCCGAAACCACCTGAGAACTCACTGACCCTTCCAGAATTCGTTTTACTCCCGTTAATCCCCGATTCCCAATAATAATTAAATCCGTCTTATATATATTAGCCAAACGAATAATTTCCTCCGCCGGATCACCCGCTACAATCTCAATTTCAGTTTCACAATCTAACTGATCCTGATAAACCCGCAGTTGCTTTTCCAAATTACCATAGGGAAACTCATCTGCACTCGGACGCGGCCGATCCGCCACCAGATCAAAATCTGATTCTACCGTTGGAATAACATGGCAGAAGATCACGTTAGTTGTGGGTTGCAATTGCAGTTGACCCAGGGCCTTAATCACAAACTTAGCAGTTGGTGAATCATCCACAGCAACCAAAATCGTATTCAGCACAAAAACGTCTCCTCTAAACAACTGGAAAATCACCGCGCCTTAAAATCCTACCGCTTCAAATCGCTATTCTAAAGGCAAGACTTGATACTCCCCACATCTGAAGCCGGGGGATTCTTGAAGATCTGTGAACCGTTTCAATGGTGCTATCAAGACACCCTACACGCTCAAAACAACTACCAGTACGACAGGTATTGCAATTGCGCTTACTTTGATTTTTTTCGCTTTCCGAGTCCATCACAACGCCAGTTAGGTACGATCAACATCCTGCCATTATTTGCCCTTTAACTATTCCGAATCGAGTCGGATATGTCCGTTGCCGGGATTACTCCGCACTAGGATGGTTCAACACGCAGATGGTTATTCTTACTTGCTTTGTTTTGATTATATCACTATGGCTAAAGCCACGCAATCGTTTCACGGGATTTAAAAATCCCTACCGACTTATCCCCATGTCTGAAGCCAGGGGCTTGCGTCTCGCTTTTTGGTCAAAATTAACAGCCATCACGATTAAGGTTGAGTTCTGAGTCGTACCGAGTCACCATGGGAGGGTAAACCCTCCGCATCAGTCAACACCTGAATCAATCCGGCAACTTTCTGTAAAGCCGTTGGCGAATACTGAATTAAACTTGAATGTTTCATAAACGTTTCCACCCCCAAGGCCGAGGCATAACGGGCTGCCCCCGATGTGGGTAAGGTATGGTTAGGGCCAGCCAAATAATCCCCAACCGCCTCCGGGGTCGAACAACCCAAAAAGATTGCCCCGGCATGGCGAATTTTTTCTAGTAAATCCCAGGGTTCGGCTACCTCTAATTCTAAGTGTTCTGGGGCAAATTCATTAGATAACTCGGCTGCGGCCTCCAAGGAATCCACCACCACCACCACACCATAATGGGCGATCGCCTTTTCCGTCAACGTCCGTCGGGGATGATTCACCAACTGCCGTTCTACCTCCGCCACCACCTGTCGGGCTAAAGCCGAATCCGTTGTTAATAAAATTGCCGCAGCCATGGTGTCATGTTCCGCCTGGGCCAATAAATCCGCCGCGATATGAACCGGATTCGCCGTACTATCCGCAATAATCAGAACCTCCGATGGCCCCGCCAGGGAATCAATGCCCACCGTCCCATAAACCAACTTTTTCGCCAAGGTCACATAAATATTGCCCGGGCCGGTAATCACATCCACCTTCGGGATCGTTTCCGTGCCATAGGCTAAAGCCGCCACGGCCTGTGCCCCACCCACCCGATAAATTTCATGGACTCCCGCCTCTTGAGCCGCCACTAACACGGCTGGGTTTACCTTAGAGTCTGGCCCTGGGGGAGTCACCATCACAATCCGGGGAACCTTGGCTACCTGAGCCGGAACTGCATTCATCAAAACCGTACTGGGGTACGACGCTTTCCCCCCAGGTATATATAATCCAGCCCGGTCAACGGGGGTAAACCGTTTCCCCAGAACCACATCATCCTCCCCAAACTGCACCCAGGACTTAGGAGTGCGCTGGCGGTGAAAGGCTTCAATTTGTTGGCGAGCAAATTGGATCGCATCCAACAATTCCTTCGAGACTTGCTGGTAAGCTGCGTCCAACTCCGAACCACTCACCCGCAACTCATCTAATGTTAATATTTTTTGATCGAATTCTTCCGTATAGTGCAAAAGAGCCTTATCCCCTTGACGCCGAACCGTTTGCAAGACTTCTCGCACGGTTGCTTCTTTATGGGTCATCGCGTCATCATGGGTACGGTCAGAGATCCGTCGTAATTCAGCTTGTGCTTCAACCCACTGAGTAATAATTCGCAGCATGGTGATTCGGAGTGCCAACCTTAAAAAAACTAGGGCGCAGATACGGAACAGACAACAGGGTTGAATATCTTGACACCGAGGCTTATTAACCCAGGTGAAAAATTTCTCCCCCTTGTTTCCTTGGCCATACCCAGACTTTGTATCCTTAAGCGATACTTTAGAGTTCTAGCCACAGGGGCAACACTCTGGGGATTCATACCGCATCTAGCATAGCACAAAAAGCTATACCCGCCTACGCGAGAGCAACCCTAGAAGCACAGGATGTTAAACCCGTTTTTTTTTGCTACAATGGCTCAAATCCAGAACTTTATTGCTCCTTCCTATGGGTAAATAGGAAGATAGGTTGAATTTGACAAAATAAATGTTATATTGGTATGTCTGTAACTGAGTATCTCTAATCGAAATACTTGCGTCTTCTTCAATCACAACCTATGGCTAATATAAAATCTGCTGTCAAACGAGTCGAAATCGCAGAGCGCAATCGCCTGCGTAACAAATCTTACAAGTCAGCCGTCAAGACTTTAATGAAAAAATGTCTCACCTCTGTTGATAAATTTGGGACTGACCCCACAACCGATAATCTCACTAACGTAAATCAACAAATGTCGGATGCCTTTAGTAAAATCGACAAGGCCGTAAAAAAGGGTATCCTGCATCCTAACAATGGCGCTCGTAAAAAATCTCGCCTGGCGAGAGCCTTAAAGCGCCACCAAACCGTTGCGGCCTAGCTCATCATTGATCAGTTATCAGTAAACGGTTAACAGTTAAGAGCCAATGCTTAGTAGTAGTCAACTCTTAGCCATGAAGGATACGGGTAATATAAACTATCCCGCGAGGACGCTGGCACTGCAAAATTGGTAACTGATCACTGATTGCTGATGAATCTGAATAAAAGGACTATGCAACTGATCGATACCCACGTCCATATTAACTTCAAAGCATTGGCATCCGATTTAGACGCAATTCGGCAGAGATGGCAGGAGGCGGGAGTAGTCCGTTTGGTGCATTCCTGTGTTCACCCTGGAGAATTTCAGGAAATACAGGAAATTGCTAATCAAGTCCCCGAACTAAGCTTTGCTGTTGGGTTGCATCCCTTGGATGCTAAACTCTGGAATTCCACCTCGGCCCAAACCATTACCCAACTCGCCCAATCCGATGATAGAGTCGTTGCGATTGGAGAAATGGGACTCGATTTCTATAAAGCCGATAACCGAGATCAACAAATCCAGGTCTTCACCCAACAGCTAGAGATTGCCTATAGTTTGAAGAAACCTGTGATTATCCATTGTCGGGAGGCAGCAGAAACCATGATTCCCCTATTAAAGCAATTCTGGCAACAACAAGGCCAAGTTTCCGGGGTCATGCACTGTTGGGGAGGAACTCCCGAAGAACAGCAGGAGTTTCTGAAGTTGGGGCTGTATATCAGTTTTAGCGGAACCGTTACCTTTAAAAACGCAATTGCTATTCAGGAATGTGCTCGTCTAGTTCCGTCTGATCGAATTTTAATTGAAACAGACTGTCCTTTTCTAGCGCCTGTTCCTCAACGGGGAAAACGCAACGAACCCGCCTTTGTGCGCCATGTTGCCGAAACCGTTGCCCGACTGCGGGACATTTCCCTAGAAACCCTATCTCAACAAACCACGAATAATGCCTGTCAACTCTTTCAGTTATCAGTTATCAGTTAACAGTGATCAGTTGAGGAGTGATTCAGTTGAGGAGTGATCAGTTGAGGAGTTAATAAATTAACTGTAAACTTCTTAACGATTAACTGATGACTGATGACTGATGACTGATGACTGATTATTGATAACTGACAACTATTAACTCAATCACTGATAACTGATAACTGATAACTAATAAATGGCAAGTCTAACCCATAACGAACCCACTTTTGTACTCCCTGACTTAATTGAAATTCAACGGTCAAGTTTTCGTTGGTTTTTAGAAGCAGGGCTAATTGAAGAATTAGAAAGTTTTTCCCCAATTACCGACTATACCGGGAAACTAGAACTCCATTTTTTAGCCAAAGATTATAAACTTAAACGTCCTAAATATGACGTTGATGAAGCCAAACGGCGGGATAGTACCTATGCCGTTCAAATGTACGTTCCGACTCGTTTAATTAATAAAGAAACTGGAGAAATTAAAGAACAAGAAGTCTTTATTGGGGACTTACCCCTAATGACAGAACGGGGAACTTTTATTATCAATGGGGCTGAACGAGTTATCGTCAACCAAATTGTCAGAAGTCCTGGGGTTTATTATAAATCTGAAATTGATAAAAACGGCCGACGGACATATAGTGCGTCCTTAATTCCCAACCGAGGTGCCTGGTTAAAATTTGAAACCGATAAAAATGACTTAGTGTGGGTCAGAATTGATAAAACCCGCAAACTATCCGCCCAGGTTTTATTAAAAGCCTTGGGACTCACCAATAACGAAATTTTTGATGCCCTGCGCCATCCCGAATACTTTGAAAAGACCATTGAACGGGAAGGGGAATTTAGCGAAGACGATGCCTTAATGGAACTGTACCGCAAACTCCGTCCAGGGGAACCCCCAACGGTGGCTGGTGGAGAACAGTTACTCAATAATCGCTTTTTTGATGCCAAACGCTATGATTTGGGCCGGGTGGGACGCTATAAACTGAATAAAAAACTACGACTCACCATTCCCGATACCACCAGGGTTCTAACCTCCGTGGATATTTTATCGGCGATTGATTATTTAATTAACCTAGAATTTGATATTGGTGAAACCGATGATATTGACCACTTAGGAAATCGTCGTGTCCGGTCAGTGGGAGAACTGCTGCAAAACCAAATTCGGGTCGGTTTAAACCGCTTAGAAAGGATTATCCGAGAACGGATGACCGTGAGTGATGCCGATGCCTTAACCCCAGCATCCTTAGTCAACCCCAAACCCCTAGTGGCTGCCATTAAAGAATTCTTCGGTAGTTCCCAATTATCGCAGTTTATGGATCAGACCAATCCCTTAGCGGAACTGACCCACAAACGGCGCCTATCTGCCCTCGGCCCCGGGGGACTAACCCGGGAACGGGCCGGGTTTGCTGTCCGAGATATTCACCCCAGTCACTACGGTCGGATTTGTCCGATTGAAACCCCGGAAGGGCCCAACGCTGGATTAATTGGCTCTTTAGCAACTTTGGCGCGGGTGAACCCCTACGGATTTATTGCCACCCCCTATAACAAAGTTGAAAACGGCAAAGTCCGCTTAGATTTACCTGCGGTGTACATGACCGCCGACGAAGAAGACGATTTACGGGTGGCACCTGGGGATATTAGCACCGATGCCGAGGGAACGATTTTAGGGGAAATTGTTCCGGTGCGGTATCGCCAGGAATTCACCACCACAACTCCCATGCAGGTGGACTATGCCGCGGTATCTCCGGTACAGATTGTCTCCGTCGCCACCTCCTTAATTCCTTTCTTGGAACATGACGACGCGAACCGGGCATTGATGGGGTCTAATATGCAACGGCAAGCCGTACCACTGTTACGTCCCGAACGGCCATTAGTGGGAACCGGACTAGAAGCCCAAGCCGCCCGGGATAGTGGGATGGTGATTGTTTCGCGTATGGATGGGGAGATCAGTTATATTGACGGATCTCGGATTATTGTCAAATCCCTGACGGTAGATGCCGATTCAAATTCCAGCGAGGAAAGTTTCCTGATTCGCGAATACGACGATCTCGACCTCAAAACCAAACAGCCCTCGGTATGGAAGCAAAAATACGCTGGCTATATCGAGTACGAACTACAAAAATATCAACGTTCTAACCAAGATACTTGTTTAAACCAGCGTCCCTTGGTTTATGAAGGAGATCAGGTGGTAGCGGGTCAGGTATTAGCCGATGGTTCCTCCACCGAAGGGGCAGAACTAGCTTTAGGTCATAATATTCTGGTGACTTATATGCCCTGGGAGGGATATAACTACGAAGACGCGATTTTAATTAGTGAGCGTTTAGTCCAAGAGGATATTTACACCTCCATCCACGTTGAAAAATACGAAATTGAAGCCCGACAAACCAAACTCGGCCCCGAAGAAATTACCCGGGAAATTCCTAACGTGGGGGAAGACTCCCTGCGACAACTGGATGGGAATGGGATTATCCGAGTTGGGGCCTGGGTAGAGTCCGGGGATATTTTAGTCGGGAAAGTCACACCCAAAGGGGAATCCGACCAACCCCCCGAAGAAAAATTACTCCGGGCAATTTTCGGAGAAAAAGCCCGGGACGTGCGGGATAACTCCCTACGGGTTCCTAACGGAGAAAAAGGTCGGGTTGTAGATGTGCGGGTATTTACCCGGGAACAGGGGGATGAGTTACCGCCTGGGGCGAATATGGTGGTGCGGGTATATGTGGCGCAAAAACGCAAAATCCAAGTCGGGGACAAAATGGCCGGACGCCACGGAAATAAAGGGATTGTGTCTCGGATTCTCCCCATTGAGGATATGCCCTATTTGCCCGATGGTCGGGCTGTGGATATTGTTCTTAATCCCTTGGGTGTACCCAGTCGGATGAACGTCGGCCAAATCTTTGAATGTTTATTAGGGTGGGCGGGTCAAAACCTGAAAAAACGGTTTAAAGTGGTTCCCTTTGATGAAATGCACGGCCCGGAAATGTCACGGGAAACCGTTCACGGGAAGTTAAAAGAAGCCCGGGATAAAACCAAGAAAGATTGGTTATTTAACGAAAACTATCCGGGGAAAAGCATCGTTTATGACGGTCGCACCGGAGAACCCTTTGACCAACCCGTCACCGTGGGGATTGCCTATATGTTGAAACTGGTTCACTTGGTTGATGATAAGATTCACGCCCGGTCTACTGGCCCTTACTCTTTGGTGACTCAGCAACCCTTGGGAGGGAAAGCCCAACAAGGAGGACAACGGTTTGGAGAAATGGAGGTTTGGGCCTTGGAAGCTTTCGGGGCGGCCTATACCTTGCAGGAGTTGTTAACGGTCAAATCCGACGATATGCAGGGACGCAACGAAGCCCTCAACGCCATTGTCAAGGGTAAAACCATTCCCCGTCCTGGGACACCGGAATCCTTTAAGGTGTTGATGCGGGAGTTGCAGTCGTTGTGTTTGGATATTGCGGTGCATAAAGTGGAAACCACCGACGAAGGTGGAAGTCGAGATGTGGAAGTAGACTTAATGGCTGATATCCCAGCCACCCGGATGACCTACACCTCCAATAACTTTGCCCCCGCTAAACCTACTTATGATTTAAGTAGTTCAGTCGAAGAAGACGAATAATCAGTTATCAGTCATCAGTTACCAGTTATCAGTTGAGGAGTTATCAGTTGAGGAGTTAACCAACTGTTGAACTTTTTACTATTACCCATTACCCATTACCCATTACCCATTCGTAATTCGTAATTCCCCGTTCCCTATTCCCTGAATAAAATGGCTAAAATTGAACAACGATTTGATTACGTTAAAATTGGAATCGCATCTCCAGAACGCATTCGGCAGTGGGGAGAAAGAACCCTACCCAATGGTCAAGTTGTTGGAGAAGTTACAAAACCTGAAACCATCAATTACAGAACCCTGAAACCGGAGATGGATGGGTTGTTTTGTGAACGAATTTTTGGCCCAGCAAAGGATTGGGAATGTCATTGTGGGAAATATAAACGGGTCAGACATCGTGGAATTGTTTGTGAACGCTGCGGGGTAGAAGTAACAGAATCCCGTGTCCGTCGTCACCGTATGGGTTTTATTAAACTAGCGGCTCCCGTTACCCATGTTTGGTATCTCAAAGGCATTCCTAGTTATATGGCTATTTTATTAGATATGCCATTGCGGGATGTAGAACAGGTGGTTTATTTTAACGCTTATGTGGTGTTAAATCCAGGTAACTATGACGGCCTATCCTATAAACAGTTATTAACCGAAGATACTTGGTTAGAAATTGAAGACCAAATTTATAGTGAAGATTCCACCTTAACCGGAATTGAAGTGGGAATTGGAGCCGAAGCCATTTCCCGTTTGCTCGAAGATATTCCCTTAGAAGAAGAAGCCGAAAGATTACGGGAAGAAATCGGCGTCGCCAAGGGACAAAAACGCGCCAAATATATTAAACGGTTGCGGGTGATTGATAACTTTGTGGCTACGGGTTCCAAACCGGATTGGATGGTTTTGAATGTAATTCCCGTCATTCCTCCTGATTTACGGCCAATGGTGCAGTTAGATGGGGGTCGATTTGCCACCTCCGACTTAAACGACCTATATCGTCGGGTGATTAACCGGAATAATCGGTTAGCCCGGTTACAGGAAATTCTCGCCCCAGAAATTATTATCCGTAACGAAAAACGGATGTTACAGGAAGCCGTTGACGCCTTAATTGATAACGGTCGCCGAGGTCGGACAGTGGTGGGGGCGAATAATCGACCCTTAAAATCCCTCTCCGATATTATCGAAGGAAAACAAGGACGATTCCGTCAAAACCTATTAGGAAAACGGGTCGATTATTCTGGACGTTCCGTGATTGTGGTGGGGCCAAAATTAAGAATGCACCAGTGCGGTTTACCACGGGAAATGGCAATTGAATTGTTCCAACCCTTTGTAATTAACCGCCTAATTCGTCAAGGATTAGTTAACAATATTAAGGCGGCGAAAAAACTGATTCAACGGAATGATGCCAGCATTTGGGAAGTCTTACAGGAAGTCATCCAAGGACATCCGGTGATGCTAAACCGCGCCCCAACCTTGCACCGTTTAGGGATTCAAGCCTTTGAACCGATTTTAGTCGATGGTCGGGCGATTCAACTGCATCCGTTAGTTTGTCCCGCCTTTAACGCTGACTTTGACGGTGACCAAATGGCCGTTCACGTTCCCCTATCAATTGAATCCCAGGCTGAAGCTCGGTTATTAATGTTAGCCTCGAATAATATTCTATCCCCAGCAACGGGTAGACCGATTGTTACACCTAGTCAGGATATGGTGTTGGGATGTTATTATTTAACCGCAGAAAACCCTAAATTAGAGGATCAAAGTCACCGCTATTTTCCTGATTTAGAAGATGTAATCTTAGCCTATAAACAGGGCGCTTTGGGTTTACATTCATACATCATGGTGCGATTTGATGGGGAGATTTTATCGGATGAAGTAGAACAGATAGGGGTCGAACTTAAAGACGACTTAACTGGAGTGATCACTAAAACTTATGTGGGCAAAAAAACAGGGAAACTAATGCGACGAGTTCGAGAAGATTCCGAGGGGAATATTCTTGCCCAATATATTCGTACTACCCCGGGGCGTGTCATTTTCAATAAAACCGTTCAAGATACCCTGATACAGTAATCAGTTACCAGTTATCAGTTATCAGTTAGGAAGTTTACAGTTAATTTATTAACTCCTCAACTGTTACAGACGCGCCGTGGCACGTCTCTACACTGAATAAGTGATGACTGATTTACTGATAACTGGTAACTCTTAAACTGATAACTGATTTACTGATAACTGATAACTGATTTACATCATGGCTAACAAAAAAATCTTTCGGAATCAAGTTATTGATAAAGGACAATTAAAAAAAATCATGTCCTGGGCTTTTATGAATTATGGCACGGCTCGTACCGCCCAAATTGCCGATGAATTAAAGGAATTAGGGTTTACTTATGCCACAAAAGCCGGGGTTTCTATTAGTGTTGATGACTTACAGATTCCTCCTTCCAAAAAAGCTTTATTAGAAGAAGCGGAAGAAGAAATTAGAAATACAGAACGCCGTTATATTAAAGGGGAAATTACCGAAGTTGAACGGTTCCAAAAAGTTATTGATACTTGGAATGGCACATCCGAAGCCCTAAAAGATCGGGTGGTAGAAAACTTTAAAGCCAGTAACCCCCTGAACTCCGTTTATATGATGGCCTTCTCCGGTGCGCGGGGGAATATTTCCCAAGTCCGTCAGTTAGTCGGAATGCGGGGACTAATGGCTGACCCCCAAGGGGAAATTATTGATTTACCGATTAAAACTAACTTCCGTGAAGGCTTAACCGTTACGGAGTATATTATTTCTTCCTATGGGGCGCGGAAAGGTCTAGTAGATACGGCCCTACGAACCGCCGACTCTGGGTATTTAACCCGCCGTTTAGTCGATGTTTCCCAGGATGTGATTCTGCGGGAGATTGACTGCGGAACCAGCAAGGGGATTTGGACTCGCAGTATGACCGATGGCGAACGGGTGTTAATTCCAATCAAAGATCGGTTAATGGGTCGGGTGTTAGGGGCAGATGTGCGCCACCCCCAAACCGGAGAAATTATCACCTATCAGTCAGAACAGGCGGTCAAAAATCACTCCGTGAGTGAGGAGTTATCCGTAGCCATTCAGGAAGCCGGGGTTGAGGAGGTGTTATTGCGATCGCCTCTAACCTGTGAAGCCAATCGTTCCGTCTGTCAACATTGCTATGGCTGGAGTTTAGCCCATGGTCATAACGTCAACCTTGGGGAAGCGGTGGGAATTATTGCCGCCCAGAGTATCGGCGAACCCGGAACCCAGTTAACCATGCGGACATTCCACACCGGAGGGGTATTTACGGCCGAAGCTGCTGGAATGATCCGGGCCGGAATTAATGGGGTGGTCAAGTTCTCTAAATCCCTGCGAGTCCGTCCCTTCCGTACCCGTCACGGAGATGATGCCTTCATCGTGGAAAACACGGGCCAGATTATTGTGGACGGTAGTGGAAAAAATACCGAAAAACACAGTATCGCCCAAGGGACAACGATTATTGTCCAAGAAGGTCAACAAGTTAAAGCTAACGAAATCCTAGCGGAAATTGCCGCCGGGGGTCGGACAGCCCGGAAAACTACGGAAAAAGCTACTAAGGACGTCGCTACGGACTTAGCTGGGGAAGTCAAATTTGCCGATGTGGTTCCCGAAGAAAAAACCGACCGTCAAGGGAACATGACCCGCATCGCCCAACGGGGGGGTCTGATTTGGGTTCTCGGAGGAGAAGTTTATAACCTACCCCCGGCGGCGGAACCATTGGTCAAAAATGGTGATCCAGTGCATCCGGGAAGCGTTCTCGCCCAAACTAAACTGGTTTCAGAGCATGGGGGATTAGTCCGAATTCGGGAACAGTTTGCCGAAGGTGAGCTACCTCGGGAAATTGAGATTATCACCGCCTCGGTATTGCTAGATCAGGCCTTAGTGCGGTTGGTACAGATGCAGGGACGGGAACAACATATTATTGAAACCAATAGTAACCATCGCTTCATGCTCAAAGTCAGTCCGGGTTCCAAAGTGGAAAACCATGATGTGATTGCGGAACTGATGGATGATAGCTACCGGACAAAAACCGGGGGGATTATTAAATACGCCGGGGTAGAAGTCGCCAAACGGGGTAAGGGAAAACAGGGTTATGAAGTTACCCAGGGAGGGACTTTATTATGGATTCCCGAAGAATGCCATGAGGTGAATAAAGATATTTCCTTACTGTTAACTGAGGATGGACAGTATGTGGAAGCTGGGATGGAAGTGGTTAAGGATATCTTCTGTCAGAGTAATGGGGTGATCGAAGTTACTCAGAAAAATGATATTCTGCGAGAAATCGTCATCAAACCAGGGGAACTGCATCTGGTAGATGACCCCGAAATGGTGATGGCAATTGATGGCCAGATTGTCAATCCCGGCCAAGAGGTGATTCCAGGGATTATCTCGGACAACTTGCGTTATGTGGAATATGTGGAAACTCCCGAAGGCCCAGCCTTGCTGTTACGTCCCGTGGTGGAGTTTAGCGTTCCCGAAAATCCCACCGTCCCCTCTCAGGAGTCTCTGAACGAGTCCATCGTTCTGCGAGCCGTGCAACGTTTAACCTACAAAGATGGGGAACGGGTACGCTCTGTGGAAGGGGTGGAACTGCTACGAACCCAGTTAGTAATTAGTATTGGCATCGAAGCCCCGCAGTTAGCCGCCGATATTGAGTTACTTCCCGATGAGAATGACCCCGACGTCAGGAAGTTACAGTTAGTGATTTTAGAATCCTTGGTAATTCGTCGGGATGCGATCGCTGATGCGACTCAGGGCAGTACCCTGACGCGGTTAATGGTCAAGGATGGAGATGAAATTGAGAAAGGTGCCGTTGTTACCCGCACGGAAATCATGTGTAAGGAAGACGGGATTATTCAGGGGATTCGGTCGGGGTCGGAAATTGTGCGCCGTTGTTTGGTGGTGCGCGAGAGTGACCAAATGACGATTCAGTTACCCGAAGGCGTTAAACCTACGGTGAAATTGGGTCAACTGTTGGTAGAAGGAATTGAAATTGCTGAAGGAGTTAACCTATCGGAGTCCGGTCAAGTCATTGCCGTTGGTGACAAAATCGTGGGTCAGGGGACTATCCCGGTAACGGGAAATCAGATTACCATGCGTCGGGGTCGGCCCTATCGGGTGTCTCCCGGTGCGATTCTGCATATTAAAGATGGAGACTTGGTACAACGGGGAGATAACCTGGTGTTGCTGGTGTTTGAACGGGCCAAAACCGGAGATATTATTCAAGGGTTGCCCCGGATTGAAGAATTATTAGAAGCCCGTAAACCCAAGGAAGCCTGTATTTTAGCCCGACGCCCGGGAACCGCCCAGGTGACTATGGATGATGACATCACCGAACTGCGGGTAATTGAAAATGATGGCACGGTTACGGATTATCCCCTGGGTTCGGGTCAATCCCCCATCATCTCCGATGGTTACAAAGTAGAGGCCGGACAAACCTTGACCGATGGCCCTAGTAATCCCCATGAAATCCTGGAAGTGTTCTATGACCATTATCTGGAACAGGGAGAAGGGATGTATGACGCGGCTTTGGGTAGTTTCCGCCATTGTCAAGCGTTCTTGGTTAACGAGGTACAGTCGGTGTATCAGTCCCAGGGGATTGATATTTCCGATAAGCATATTGAGGTGATTGTCCGTCAGATGACCTCGAAGGTGCGGATTGACGATGGGGGCGATACCACAATGTTACCTGGGGAATTGGTGGAACTGCGCCAGGTGGAACAGGTGAATGATGCCATGTCGATTACCGGAAGTGCGCCCGCCAAATATACTCCTGTGTTATTGGGGATTACCAAGGCGTCCTTAAATACCGATAGCTTTATCTCGGCGGCCAGTTTCCAAGAAACTACCCGGGTCTTAACTGAAGCCGCTATTGAGGGCAAATCCGACTGGTTACGCGGTCTCAAGGAAAACGTGATTATCGGACGTCTGATTCCGGCGGGAACGGGATTTAATGCCTATGAGGAATCGGGTAATGCCGAGTATGGCTTTGATAATGGCACGTTGTATTTGGATGAGGAGGATGAGGACGAACTGCGGGATGTGGTTTTGGATGATAAAACCGCCCGGGTTTATAACAGTTTTGAACGGGAATTACCCCCAGAACCTAAAGCTGCACCGTCTAGTTTAGGTAAAGGTAGCAAGGTTATATTTGAAGATAGTGAAGATGATCCTTCATTATCCGCTATCCTCGATGTCGATGACGAGTTAATTGATGACGAATACGAAGACGACAACGAGGACGAAGACGAATAAAATCAGTCATCAGTTATCAGTCATCAGTCATCAGTCATCAGTCAACTGTTATTAAGTCCTGGTCAAAATCCCCTACTTTTAAGTGTGGGGATTTCCCTGTTCCCTATTCCCTGTTCCCTGTTCCCTTTTAAACTGATAACTGTTTACTGGTATAGCAGTTAATCAATGACTCAAATTATCCCTAAATTTACAATCAAACCGGGTTATCGACCTCAATCCCAAGATACGACACCGGAAGTTGATTGTTTGGAATTCTGGCTACTAAAACAACGAACACCCGAACAGCGATTGATAATGGGAAGTTCGATGAATCAAAATGCTCGTCGCTTTTCCATGAGTTGTTTTCGTCAAAGATTCTCCTATTTATCTCAGGAACAATTTTCCCGAAAACTTGCGGAATCTTGGTTGGCAGAAGATTGTCCGCACCATTATATTCCCACTGGAAACGAAATGAGTTGGGTTCAAGATTCTATTACTTTAGCTGAAATTCTCCACCCGATTTTCGAGTCCCTTAATATTCCTTATTATATTACGGGTGGTGTGGCTGCTATTGCTTATGGAGAAGTCCGAACAACCCGATATCTGGATATCGTTATCTCAATTTCATCTCAAGATTTAACGTTATTAATTTTACAATTAGAAGCAATAGGTTTTTATGTTTCGGGTGTAGATGATGTGGTTTCGGGTCGAATGCGAATTCTACAAGTTACCCATATAGAAACAATCTCCCGTGCTGATTTAATTATGGCAGAAAATTCGGAATTTGAACAGATCAAATTTGAACGACGACAACAGTATAAAATTCCAACGGGTGCAACTGTTTTTCTAGCTTCTGCGGAAGATGTAATTCTGAATAAATTATATTGGCGAAAATCAAACCAGTCCGAAAAGCAATGGCGAGATGTATTGGGTGTATTAAAAGTACAAGGACAGTGTTTAGATTTAGCTTATCTCAAGCTTAGGGCTGAATCTTTGGGGTTAGTTGAGGATTTAGACCAAGCTTTAATTGAAGCCGGGTTTTAGCTATAATGAGATGACTAATAACTGATTACTGATTTATGTCTGAAACAATTAAACTTGATCAATTTCTAAAATTTATGGGTGAAGTTTCCACCGGGGGACAAGCCAAAATCCTAATTAAATATGGTGATGTTGAAGTTAATGGTGAGGTTGAAACTCGCAGGGGACGAAAGTTAGTCACCGGAGATCAAGTATTGGTTAATGGAAAAACCTTAACGGTTAATTTATATAGCAGGGAACAGGGAACAGCCCCCCCAAACCCCCCGTGCACGGGGGGCTAGGGGGGGAGGGAACACCGGAGGAAAAGACTTCACCATCTAGCTTTGCTGCATCACTCTTTGTCCTAATAGGTCTGGCGACTGCTATAACATAGATAATAGCACTTGACCATTGGGCATAATCGTATTATAAATTATTGCATCCTGATCATTAAATCCGATGGCATCGGTTAGGTTGGCATCGGTTAAATTAGCTGCTTTGAAATTTGCTTTGTGTAAATCGGTATCGCGTAAATCTGCGCCCACTAACCAAGCATTTTCTAAATTACATTCATATAGAGTTGCATCGCTTAAATCTGCTTGATAAAGATTAGTATAACTTAAATTTGCTTGAGTTAAATTTGCTCCATTGAGATTAATATGGGAAAGATTTGCTCCCATCATTTGGGCACTATATAAACTGGTTTGTTTTAAAATGGCATAACTCAAATTCGTCCCCATTAAGTTAGCCCCGCGCAACGAAGCTCGACTTAAATTTGCGTAACTGAGATTCGCCCCACTCAAGTCCGCCCCAATAAAAACCAACTTATTCAGATCACAAGTTTGCAAATCTGCACCCCTTAAATCCACTCCTTTAAAACTCCATTCTCCTTCTGCCTTTCGCTGTATTAATTCCAACCCATCCATAATATTAAGCCTAAATCCAATACGATTAATACCATCAAATGTCTATTTAAGGAAAAGCCCAGATGACACCAACAGTCCTGCCAGAAATCGATCAAAAGTTTCACCTAGTTTTACTGACTGCCCGACTTCTCCTCCAGAATAGTGCGGCAACTGAAAGAGTGCATCGAGTCACTCATCAATTGGCGGATAGTTTAGGAATTGAAGCCCGGTTATTAGTTTCCTATGAAGCCATCACATTAACAACAAAAATCCATAATCAATTCTATTCGCGCATTAGCATCCCGATTCCGGTGATGAAAATTAATATGATGGTGATCACTCAAGTGATGCGTTTAGTTGATGATATTCAACAAGGACATAAAACCTTAGAACAACTTACGGATGAGTTAGAACTAATTAATTATCATTAAAATTAATTATCATTAAAATTCAAAGTTCCCTCGGCAGCCATCGCATTTGGTGCCGTTGTGGGAATGATTCCTGGGATTTATATTTTCAGGGCGGGAAGTGGTTTGATTTTAATGATGAAGTTAGGAATCCATGCCGATGTTCCGTTAATTGCTAATACTATTGTTATGGCAGGCACAGGATTATTAATGACACTAGCTATTCCTGTGGGTTTAGCATTGCCTAATCTCTTGTTTTTTCGTTCAGAGGATTAGAGGGAATAGGTAATAGGTAATAGTCACGTGATTAAGTATATGGAGTAAACATTTAAGTATTAAGAATTAAAAATTTATGGTTAAGAATTCCAGTTAAATGTTAACAATCCCTGAAAAAATCAATAATTGAGTATGGGCGATACCTGATGTTTGACAGAATGTAAAGTTAAATTACAACTGTGATTAAAATGTTGAGAAATTTTCCAAAATTGAATCAATCCCTTAATCTGGAAGTTTAAAGTAATATTACAAGAGAGAACCAATGCAAGATCTGAAAAAGTATCGTATTCGATGCACACTAACCTATGGTGATATCTATAGCCAAATCATCATTTGGTTAATTGTCATCTTTATCGCCTTAGCGACTTCCCTAGCCCTGTGGAGTACAACCCGTCAAATTTATGCGTTAGCGACGGTTGGCTTAATTATTGTGCTGTCTTTACCTTTCCTACTCTTTGCATTCGTCACCACTTTATTTAACCATATTGAAATTCTATCCGTAGACCCCTTAATTCAAGACGAACCCAGTCGTACTGAATTTCCGGCTTCCTAAACGGCACAGATCAGTTATCAGTTAATAGTTAAGAAGTTTACAGTTAATTGATTAACTCCTTAACTGATGACTGATAACTGATAACTGATGACTGATGACTGATAACTGATAACTGATAACTGATTAAGATGCTAGAACATGATGTGATTATTGTTGGGGGCGGACTGGCAGGATGTCGGGCGGCCGTAGAAATTGCCCGGACGAACCCCAGCCTGAATATAGCTATTGTTGCCAAAACTCACCCCATCCGTTCCCATTCCGTCGCTGCCCAAGGGGGTATTGCTGCTACCTTAAAAAATATTGATGAAAGTGATAGTTGGCAAGCCCACGCCTTTGATACCGTCAAGGGTTCAGACTATTTAGCTGACCAAGATGCTGTCGAAATTTTAGCCAAAGAAGCCCCGGATGTAATTATTGATTTAGAACATTTGGGGGTATTATTTTCCCGTCTTCCCGATGGCCGGATTGCTCAACGGGCTTTTGGGGGCCATTCCCATAATCGCACTTGTTACGCTGCTGATAAAACAGGTCATGCGATTTTACACGAACTGGTCAGTAACCTGCGACGCTATGGTGTCCATATCTATGATGAATGGTATGTGCTGCGTCTGATTTTAGAAGACGGACAGGCCAAAGGGGTGGTCATGTTCCGAATTGATGATGGACAGTTAACCGTTGTCCGGGCTAAGGCGGTGATGTTCGCCACCGGGGGCTATGGTCGGGCATTTAATACCACTTCCAATGACTACGCCTCAACCGGGGACGGGTTGGCGATGGCGGCAATGGCGGGGGTTCCCTTGCAAGATATGGAGTTTGTCCAGTTCCATCCTACGGGACTATATCCGGTGGGGGTGTTAATTTCCGAGGCTGTGCGGGGGGAAGGAGCCTATTTAATTAATAGTAATGGGGAGCGGTTCATGGCGACTTATGCCCCGAGTCGGATGGAATTAGCACCTAGGGATATTACTTCTCGCGCGATTACTTTAGAACTGCGGGCAGGCCGTGGAATTAACCCCGATGGCAGTGCCGGGGGGCCTTATATTTATTTGGATTTGCGACATTTAGGACGGGAAAAAATTATGAGTCGGATTCCCTTTTGTTGGGAAGAAGCTCACCGTTTATTAGGAATTGATGCGGCGGTGGAACCGATGCCTGTACGTCCAACCGTTCACTATTCGATGGGGGGTATTCCCACTAATATTAATGGTCAAGTTTTAAGTGGTGCGGATAGTTTTGTTGATGGATTATTTGCCGCCGGAGAAGCCGCTTGTGTGTCGGTGCATGGAGCTAATCGTTTAGGCAGTAACTCGTTATTAGAATGTGTGGTTTATGGAAAAAGAACCGGGGCGGCTATTGCCAAATTTGTCCAAAATCGCAAGTTACCAAATATTGATGAACAGCGTTATTTGAAAGAAACTGCATTGCAATTACAAGGTTTATTAGACCAGTCTGGAGACTACAGAATTGGGAAACTGCGTCAGGAGTTTCAAGATGCTATGACCTCCCATTGTGGTGTATTTAGAACCGATACAGTTATGCGAGAAGGGTTAAGTCAAATTCAGGAGTTACAGAATCGTTATCAACGGATTTATTTAGATGATAAAGGCAAATGTTGGAATACAGAATTAATTGAAGCATTGGAATTAAAAAGTCTGATGATTGTAGGAAATATGATTTTAACTTCGGCCTTAAATCGCCAAGAAAGTCGAGGCGCCCATAGTCGGGAAGATTATCCTCAACGCCATGATGAAACCTTCCTAAAACATACTTTAGCCTATTATTCCCCTGCGGGTATTGATTTAGCCTATCGTCCGGTAAAAATTACCCTATTTGAACCCCAGGAACGTAAATATTAAGGTGAATAAATAGAATTTTTATATTTTATTTATGGGATAAAACCAAAAAATCCTCTTGTTTTTGGTGACTGAACACCGTAACATTCAGGAGGATAATCTCAAAACCTGTTGAATTAAATCAAACCATCATGGAGCCAAATTCACTACCAACGGAATTGATACTAACACATTCTCATAAATCTCTTGGACGTATTTGTTTAGATTGGACACCCCAACCGGGTCATTATCTAAATTTCCAGGGTCAAACCTATACTGTTTTAGAGCGTCGTCATCGCTATCAACTCAAATCCGGTCGTTACCGACTGCATAAAATTTCCTTGTATGTGCAATCAGTACAACGACCTGAAGATAGAACCTTAATTGATGGACATTGGATTCTAGGAAATGCAAACTGTCGTTTTAATGCCTATTCTGAACTGATACGCTGTGCGGTGAATCCCCTTGGCCCTTGTCAAGAATGTCGTTTTTTTGAATCCGTTTTAGCTGATTAAGGATTGAATTTCTCAAATCATTTCTGCCCGATATTCTTCAGCCGAAACCAGACGCCATTTTTGATCTCCCATGAGTTCTAAAACGTTGTTATGATAACGCAATAAACTGATTCGATGCCCAACGCTAATATAAGTTGTTCCAGTTTCATATAGTTTTTTATAAAGTAGTTCTTCATTTTTTAAATCTAGGGCACTGGTGGCTTCATCTAAAATCGCGTAGCGAGGTTTACTGATTAATAATCGGGCAAAAGCTAATCGTTGCTGTTCTCCCACGGAAAGAACATTACCCCAATCTAATTCGGTATCAAAACCGCTAACTCGTTCGGGTAAATCGGCTAAATTCACTAACTGTAATATTTGATGTAATTCCGTTTCACTCACCTCTCGATTACTATTAGGATAAAGTAATTGTTGACGCAATGTTCCTAAAATCATATAGGGACGTTGGGGTAAGAATAACATTGATGATAATTCAGGACGAACTAAGCTCCCGGTTCCTGATGTCCATAACCCGGCAATGGTGCGTAATAAAGAACTTTTTCCGACTCCACTTTGACCCATAATTAATAATCCTTGACCTTCGGGTAAGCTCAAAGATAAGTCTTTAACCAGTATTTTTTGATAGTTGGGTGTGTTGACAGTAACGTGATCTAAAGCTAGGGAATCATCAACTTTCATATCAATTTGTGTCTGACCTTCCTCCATGGATTTAGGAGATTCTAAAAATTCCGAGAAGGTTGATAAACGGTTAATTCCGGCGGCAAAAGCACTTAATATTTCAATCTGACTTACTACAATTGAAAAAGCCCCTAAAACTTGAGCAAAGGCAAAACCAGCTTGGCTAATATCCCCATATTTAATTGTTCCAGCAAAATAAATAGGAGCTAAGATTAGCGAAGGAATAATAACCACAGCATATCCATAGCTTGTGGTAAAATAATCAACATTTCTCTGCCAACCAATTAATAAATTAAAGTTTTTAAAGGCTTTGAAAAATCTTTCTTTGACTTGGAGGAGTTCCTGTTCTTCCCCTTGATAAAAAGCAATAGATTCGGCATTATCTCGGACATGAATTAATCCATAACGAAAATCAGCTTCTCGTTTTAATTGATTGAAGTTTATAGGAATTAAACGCTGTCCAACAAAAACCGTGATTATCGTACCAACAGAAGCGTAAATCAATAGAAATATGGAAAGAGATTTAGAAATAGACCAGAGGATTCCGGTAAAAGAAATTACATCAATAATTGAACTTAGAATAATTAGTAAAAATTTTAAACTGGTAATCGTAAATGCCTTAATATCCTCTGTAATTCGTTGATCTGGGTTATCAAGTTTATTTTCCGATTCTATTTTATAAAATGCTCGCTGACTTAAATATTGGTCTAAAAATTTATCCGTTAACCATTTTCGCCAATAGTTTCCCAAGCGATCGCGGGTATAAGAATAGATGACAACAATGGGAGTTCCTACGACAAACACACTGGCATAAACATAGAGAAAACGCCAAAATTCATCCTGATTTCTTTCCGCTAAAGCTGTCGTAAAAAAGTTATTAACATAACTAATAATTACATTTAATCCACTGACAGATAGGGATATAAATAAAAGCACACTCAAAAATGCCCAAGGTTGCCAACGGGTTTTAATTTGATTTCTGTACAATAAAAATGTTCCGATAGGAACGACAAGCATTAAGAGAATGATAATAATATAGCGAGAATAAATAATCCTGGCGATCAATTCATACAAACCTGGAGCAATGCTATTAAAGAAATCGGGAAAAACCGATTGACTGATAACAACAACAACACTCACTAAAACAAATACCGTAGCACCCAGAAAGATTAATAATAACAATAATAAACTTAAAAAAACCTTGCCACTACCTGGTTCTAAAGGATAAAAGAAGGGTTGAGCAATTCTTAAAAAACGTTGCCAAAGTTGAGTATCAAATTTATTCATATTTTCCATCATTTTTAACACAAACGTCCCATCCTATCAAATTTCTACATTCCATAGCTAGTTTTCACAGACTCAGTGTGTGAAAAAGGCTATATTTTCTTCCAAGTAGTTACAAAATTGGCACAAGAGGGTGAGGAGATCAGATACTATTGACTGGAGAAATCTAACCCGAATAACTATAACACATTGGGTTCAACTCTATAGTCACCAAACCGAAAAAATTTTAACCGTAAAACCTAATATGATTTTGCCTAGTTGATCATTTTTATAATATATATCCTAGGATAGATGACAAAAGTTGATTTAGTTTGTATGGGTAATTTGATGTCTCTTTGCACAATCAGGAAGGCTCAATATTCAGATCGGCTGCACTCAAGGATACAATAGTTCAGGGTCTAACAAGAATACAATGTCTGAAACCTATACAGTTGAATTTCACGATCAAGGAAACGTCCAAACAGTCGAAGTTCCAGAGGATAAACAAATCCTCCAAGCTGCCTTGGATGCCGGAATTAAGTTGTCCAATTCTTGTAATGCAGGGGTTTGTACCACCTGTGCAGCCCAAATTATGGAAGGCGAAGTTGATCAAACTGAGGGTATGGGATTAAGTCCCGAACTTCAAGCTGAAGGTTATGTCCTTCTTTGTATTGCCTATCCCCGTTCTAATTTGAAACTGGTTGCCGGAAAAGAAGACGAAGTTTATCATCGTCAATATCCCCAAACTTCTTAGTGAACAGAGGGGGTAGGGGAGGCAAACTCTTTTTATTACCCATTCGTAATTCGTAATTCGTAATTCGCAATTACCCATTACTTTTTGAATAGAAAATATAGAGGATTAAATCAAACCATGACAACCCATTTTATTACGGCTGAAATTGATATTCAGGAATCTCCAACCCAGTTAAATCAAGCCATTGAAGCGGAATTAAAAAAACGGGGGGAACCCCTACGCTGGGCAATTACCAGTATTGATTCTGAACAACAAAAAGCCCATGTTGAAGCTGTTGTAACTGTTGAGGAAACCTCTAAGGTTTGATGGTTAATAGTTAACTTTTCTAAGATTGTTCCCCCTAATCTGCTATGCCTCGGCCCTATACGGTTGTTTTAATTATCCCAACGGGAATTGGTGCGGCCATTGGTGGGTATGCGGGGGATGGTTTACCTGTAGCGCGGGCGATCGCTCAAGTTGCAGATACCCTGATTACCCATCCTAACGTTCTCAATGGTGCCCAACTTTATTGGCCAATGCCCAATACCCTATATGTGGAAGGGTTTGCCCTGGATCAATTGGCCGCCGGAAATTGGGGACTGCAACCTGTCCACCAAAACCGGGTGGGGTTACTCCTCGATCAAGCCATTGAGCCAGAATTGCGCCTCCGACATTTACAAGTGGCGGACGCAGCTAGGGCAACCCTGGGCCTAACTTTAACCGACTATGTGGTAACAGATGCCCCTCTGAACGTGGCTATTCGAACCTCGACTTCGGGGGCTTCCTGGGGAACTATTGGCAACCCAGACAGCCTGCTAAGGGCCGCAGAACGCTTAATTAAGGAGGCTAAAGCCGAGGCGATCGCCGTGGTTGCTCGTTTTCCTGAACCAGAAAATAGTGGGGTTTTAGAGGCCTATCGTCATGGACAGGGGGTTGATCCCTTAGCAGGGGCCGAAGCAGTGATCAGCCATTTAATTGTCCGCACCTTTCAAATTCCCTCTGCCCACGCTCCGGCCCTTTCTCCTCTGGCCATTGACCCGGAATTATCCCCTCGTTCGGCGGCGGAGGAATTGGGCTATACCTTCCTACCCTGTGTGTTAGTGGGGTTGAGTCGTGCCCCCCAATTCGTAAATACAGCTATGGCGGGGACAATTTGGGCGGATCAAGTAGATGCTATTGTGGTTCCAGCAACGGCCTGTGGGGGTTCTGCTGTCCTCAGTTTCAGTAGAGACGAGCCACGGCGCGTCTCCGAGCCACGGCGCGTCTCCGAGCCACGGCGCGTCTGGCCTCAAATTATTGCCGTCGGGGAAAATCAAACCCGAATGCAAGTTACCCCGGAACAGTTAGGAATTAATGCCATACAGGTAAACTCTTATTTAGAGGCTTTAGGAGTTTTAGTGGCGCATAAAGCTGGACTTGATCCCAACTCCCTGCGTCCGAATATATTATCCTTGAATCAACTTAACTTACACCGCCGGGAAGTCCCCCGCTCTACTTCCAGGTGAGCGGGGGGATGAAAGGCGGGTCAACGTAGGTACCTACGTTGACCCCATCTTTTTTCAGTATTATGTAGTAAGATATTCAGACCAGGAGGTGCAAATCGAGTGCTACATCAAGCTGTACAAGTCCGTCTGTATCCAACTGCATTGCAAAAAGCACATCTTGCCCAAACATTTGGATGTTCGCGCTGGTGGTGGAATTATGCTTTAAATAAATCCATTCAGGTTTATCAAGATACCGGGAAAGGGCTGGGACAGGTAGCACTCAACGCCCTACTGCCTAAGCTCAAAAAAGCCGAAGATACCCTGTGGTTAGCTAATTGTTATAGTCAGGTTTTACAAGCTACAACACTTAATCTAACCACTGCTTATAAAAACTTTTTTGAGCAACGAGCAGGCTTCCCTAAGTTTAAATCTAAACATGGTAAACAGTCAATTCAATATCCTCAAAACGTCAAAATTGTTGATGGTAATGTCAAACTTCCTGGAAATATTGGAATAGTCAAAGCCAAAATACATAGACCAATTGCAGGGAAAATCAAGACGGTAACTGTTAGTAAAACTCCTTCTGGGAAATATTTGGCATCTATCCTAACAGAAATTGAAGGGGAAAATCCCACTATTTCAGAAGGTAAAATCTATGGTATTGACTTAGGAATCAAACACTTTGCCGTTGTCACTGATGGTGAAAATGTTTCTAAATACGATAATCCTAAACATCTTGCTAAACATGAGAAAAATCTCAAACGCAAACAGAAAAAATTAGCCCACAAACAAAAAGGAAGTAAATCAAGACAAAAGTATAGAAAAATTGTTGCCAAAGTTTACGAACGAGTGAGTAATTCCCGGCAAGATTTTTTACATAAACTTAGTCATAAGTTGGTCAGCGATAGCCAAGCTGTTATAGTAGAGAATCTTCATGTCAAAGGCATGGTTCGTAATCATAATTTGGCAAAATCAATATCTGATTGTGGATGGGGAACTTTCACTAATTTCTTAGCTTACAAACTAGAACAAAAAGGCGGTAAGTTAGTTGAGATAGATAGATGGTTTCCCAGTTCCAAACTCTGTTCTAATTGTTTCTATCAAGTCAGTCAGATGCCATTGGATGTTCGTGAATGGACTTGTCCTAATTGTGGTACTGATCATGATCGTGATGGAAACGCAGCTATAAATATTAGAACAGAAGGTATCAGAATCCTAAAGACGGATGGTTCAGCCGTTTGGCGCTGTAGGATGGGAGGTAAGACCAAAAGGGGGGCGCAAGTCTGTCTTGAGGCATTCGCCTGTGAGTACAGAAGCCGACACTGTACTTGGTACTCCAAGTCAGTGTGGGTAGTTCACATCCTATTAATTTTTAACTCCCGTGGTAGAACAAAAAACACCCAACAATTTTGAACTCGAATCTTTAACCCGGACTCAGGTTTTGATAGCCATGGGGGGGACGGCTATTATATTATTAGCGATCGCTAAAGCTTGGTTATATCTGAGTCATGTCACCCTTTTACCGATTAACTTTACCTGGATTAGTTTAGGGTTGGGGTTAGGTGTCGGGTTAATGATTACAATGGCTAGTTTTGTTATGTATAAAATTTGGCCTGCCTATAGTCGTAGTGCCGATACCTATTTAAAATTAGTCTTAACTCCTTTATTATGGCCGGATTTAATTTGGTTAGGCCTATTACCCGGACTGAGTGAGGAATTATTATTCCGAGGAGTAATGTTATCGGATTTGGGATTAGGAACTCTGGCTTTAGTTGTTTCTAGTATTGCTTTTGGGGTTCTACATTTTAGCGGTTCTCAACAATGGCCTTATGTGATTTGGGCAACGGTTGTGGGGTTTATTTTAGGGTATAGTGCGATCGCCACAGGTAATTTATTAATTCCGATTATAGCCCATATTTTTACTAATTTTATGTCTGGTTGTTTATGGAAATTAAACTATTTTGGTGCTAAACTCCCATAAATCCCCCTGATATCCTGCTGCATTTCTTTGTGTCTTAGTGCCTTTGTGTTTACTTCAAATTGTCAAATTCTCAATCTTCACGCCATACCCCATGCTTATTTTCCCACAAACACAAACTTCAAAACAAAAATAACCGCTAAAATCCACATAGCAATATTGGTTTCATGAAACTTACCTTGACAGGATTTAATCACAGGATAAAATAGCAAGATTGACAATTAAAATATAAGCCATAGTCATAAAAGTCGTGACCCCAGCTATAATTTCAATCCTAAAATTAGTCTGAAGTTCTCGAAAGTTGAAAAAACGGGCAACTGATTCTAAAGTGGAAGAATTAGAGTTCATATTATCCCTTAAAATCAAAGATCAATTATGGATATTAAAGCTGCTGTTGCTTGGGAAGCTGGAAAACCTTTAACCCTGGAAACTATTCAACTAGAAGGCCCAAAAGAGGGAGAAGTCTTAGTTGAAATTAAAGCAACAGGCATTTGTCATACCGACGCCTATACCCTTTCCGGTGCTGATCCTGAAGGATTATTTCCTGCTATTTTAGGTCATGAAGGCGCCGGAATTGTGGTTGAAGTTGGTGATGGGGTAAAAAGTCTTAAACCCGGAGATCATGTTATTCCTTTGTATATTCCAGAATGTCGTCAATGTCAATATTGTTTAAGTTTTAAGACGAATTTATGTCAAGCTATTCGAGGGACTCAGGGCAAAGGTTTAATGCCAGATGGTAGTAGTCGTTTTTCTAAAAACGGTCAGATGATTCATCATTATATGGGAACTTCTACCTTTTCAAATTATACGGTTTTACCGGAAATTGCCTTAGCAAAAATTCGAGAAGATGCTCCATTTGATAAGGTTTGTTATATTGGTTGTGGGGTGACAACGGGGATAGGTGCGGTGATTAATACGGCTAAAGTTGAACCCGGATCAAATGTGGTGGTTTTTGGCTTAGGAGGCATTGGATTAAATGTAATTCAAGGGGCAAAAATGGTTGGGGCGAATAAAATTATTGGGGTGGATCTTAATTCTAATAAAAAGGCAATTGCTGAGAAATTTGGCATGACCCATTTTGTGAATCCTAAAGAAATTGAAGGGGATTTGGTTTCCTATTTAGTGGAATTAACTGAAGGCGGCGCAGATTATAGTTTTGAATGTATTGGGAATGTTAAAGTGATGCGTCAAGCCCTAGAATGTTGTCATAAAGGTTGGGGAGTTAGTGTTATTATTGGTGTAGCTGGGGCGGGAGAAGAAATTAGTACCCGGCCGTTTCAATTGGTGACCGGAAGGGTTTGGAAAGGTACGGCTTTTGGTGGGGCAAAAAGTCGGACGGATGTACCTAAAATTGTCGATTGGTATATGGATGGGAAAATTAATATTGATGATTTAATTACCCATGTCATGCCAATTGAAAAAATCAATGAAGCCTTTGATTTGATGCAACAAGGAGAATCAATTCGGACGGTAGTAACATTTTAAAAAAGATATTTTTATGGGGTAGTTGTCAAATATTTAGATGGCTTTTAAAATTAGCTATTTTGTTCTGAATATTCTCAACTTACCCCATTATTTTAAAGATTAATTTTGACAAATTGATAATTTTAGGAGCAGAAAATACAGGTTAATTGCGATGTGGATTTTTGAGAAGGACAGGTTAAATGATTGGAACCAAACCAAGGATAAAAATTAGCATCCCAATCCGCCTTTGGTACAAATTCAAGAAATAAATCCATCATAATTTGATTGACAACCTTAGCAATAAATTGATTCACTAACCAATTATAGGTTTTCTCAAAATCTCGATCCCACTCTAAATAAACTGCACCAACTAATGCTTCAAACATTTCTGATAATATTTTTTGTTGTTCAAACTCCGGTTTGAAAGGATAGTTTTTTCCCAAATCACTGCCTTGATCGATCTTGATTTTTAACGCTAATTTTGCTAAAATTATGGGACTAACTAAATCACTTTTTAAAAGCGTCCGGGTTGCTTCTCCTAAATGGGAATAGTGCAGATATAAATAATCACTCACCATTTGGCTAAATAAGTTAGAACCTAAATGAGTAATACCCCAATATTCTAGGGTTCTGAGTTTCCTTTCCTTGGGCGTTAAATCCAGGTTTTCTACAATAGCATCAGGATGAGTTAAGGCAATTTCCAATAACTCTTGATGAGTAAAAAACTTAATGCCAATTTGGTGTTTAACAAAATTTTGGTGTTTAACAAAATTTGGATTAATCATGATTGAAAAAGATTTTAAGGTTTAATTAAAAGGAGTCTACAAGATATTAAAAGGAGATTACGGAAAACCAGAGATCGCTTTTCCGATTGATAAAATAAGTTGAGAAATTGAAAGTTTACAGAGGATTTCTGCTTGGAATCTAATCTGTGAAAGTTTATGCTTTGGTGGTAAAGTCTGGTTCTATCGCCATTTTTACTGCAAGTTGTCATAGCGAGATGGGATCTTTCGTCTGTCAACCACCCCAAGCTCAATCTCACCCTCTTCCCGTACTTTACTACCTTTTGGGATTAATCTGTAGGTCAGAAAACTTTACAATTCAAGCAGATATCCAAAATTTTCCCGTCATCCCCCATAAAACAGGAATTTTCGGTCATTCTATGGAAGGACATGGTGCTTGTCGTTAAACTAAGTCAGAGAGTCTGGGAATATTGAGCGTCCACAACAGCGTTCAATTCCTAAGCTATCTAATAACAAATCGCTGACCGCATTAGCGATCGCAAATTCTCCAAAAAAACTTTTAGAAAAATCAAAAGATTCCATTTCAGTCACAATCGCCAGCACCAAAGAACCCACATCATTTTCCCCTTCCATTCGTTGACGAACATAAATTTGAGCGACACGCTGTGCAATAGTTTCATTCACAGATTCAGGGATAAATTGTTCATCCAACCAACGATTTAAGGTTTGTTTTAACCATTCTCCTTCCTGTTGCAAATTCTCACTAGGGGGTAAGGTTATGGGTGCAATGGGTTCATTCATATCCGGTTAAATATTCACGGTTGACTTTTGACTATAACATTTGATGGTTCTAGTCTTGAATTAGGGTAATAATCGGAGAATCTTTACCTTTATATTCCTCTGATATTTTGTTTTTAATTAATTCGGCAAATAACCGATTAATTGAGGATTCAATGGAATTAGCTTCTCTTTTAAAACAAACCTGAAAACTCTTAGCTTTGTCGTAGGTCTTTGTTTCTTTCCTATAGGTTTTTTCGGTTTTTGCCTCTACAAAAACTGAAGGATTGGGACGTTTATACCAATATAATTGATAGGAATAGGTGGAATCATTACCTTTAAATTTTAGAATATCATCTCCGTATCCGGGGATGGTGAGATAATATAATTCTCCCCTATGATAGACTTGGAGATAACCCCAGGTTTTCTCGGTTTTATTGAGAAGTTTTGTTAAGGTACTCTCTAACATAAAAGATGAGTTAAGATTTAGCATAGATGAGACAATACTCCTTAGTATATTAACCAAAGTATAGCAAAGTTTGTCACCTATGCAATATGATGTCAACGCAATTATCCAAGGGTATGCAGTAGGATACTTTTTGATGGCAAATGACGGGGAACATAGCTTGGAATGGTATTCTAGTCGAGAACGGGCCCTAATTCCCCTCGATCAACGATTTCGCTATCCCAGTTCTTTGCAACGGGTTTTGAATCAAAATCGGTTTACCGTCGCCATTAATCGAGATTTTACTAGCGTTGTAGAAGGTTGTGCAAATCGAGAAGAAACTTGGATTTCTTCAGAATTAAAAGAAATTTATCATGCCTTAAACGAAGCTGGATTTGCCTATAGTTTTGAAACTTGGCAAGGAGATGAATTAGCCGGAGGCATCTTAGGAATTGTGATTGGTGGAGCTTTCATTGGGGAATCCATGTTTTTTAGAATCCCCGATGGTTCCAAGGTAGCAATGGTAAAGTTAGTTGAACGGTTAAGACAGAAAGAGTTTATTTTATTTGATGCTCAAATGAATAACCCTCACCTAGAAAGATTTGGCTCTTATATTATTAAAAATAAAGAGTACAAAACTATCTTAAAAAAAGCAATCAATCAACCCTGCTCTCTCAAGTAGTGAGTCCTTCAGGACTCAATCAAATCTTTCTTAATTATCTCAATTGAGATAAACCCGCCCCTAGGAATGAAACTAATTCAAGCAATATTAAATAGATATTTAAAATTCTATTCCGGGTTGAGCCTTAATACCTTGTTCTCGAAAAGGATGTTTAATTAAAGACATTTCTGTCACCAGATCTGCTTGTTCAATTAAAGCCTGGGGAGCACCTCGACCTGTTAAAATAATATGGGTATCCTCAGCTTTTTTTTCAAGTCCAGCGAGAACTTCTTCAACGGGTAAATAACCTAGTTTTATAGCAATATTAATTTCATCCAGTAAAATCAATTTAAACTCAGAATTTCCAATAAAAGTTAGGGCTAAATTCCAAGCCTCCCGGGTTTTTTCAATATCTCGATCTCGGTCTTGAGTTTCCCAAGTAAATCCCTCCCCTAACGCATGAAATTCTAATTGTTCCGGCCATTTACTAAAAACCGCCTTTTCTGCGGGTTCCCAAGCACCTTTAATAAACTGAATAATAGCGACCCGATAGCCATGACCCAAAGACCTTAACACCATCCCTAAAGCGGCAGTGGTTTTTCCCTTTCCGTTTCCAGTATTAACAATAATTAATCCTTTAGTTTGATTCCGTTCGGCTACTCGTTGATCCTGAACTTCCTTGCGCCGTTGCATTTTTAAACGGTGTTGTTCGGCGGTGAGACTGAATTCGCTCGTTGTGTTAGTTTCCATTTTTCATCTTAGATACTTGTTCGATCCTTATTTTACCTCTTTACTTTGAAAGAATTTAGGGGTGAATTCGACTTGATCGGAAACTAACATTACCTCAACTCAACAACCGCTGCCCTAACGGTTCAGACGTAGGACTTAGGCGCAAAGATGCTAAACTCAAATATAATCCTATTGTCCAAAAACAATAGTTTACAATAAAAACCATTTAACTTACACCGCCGGGAAGTCCCCCGATCTACCTGTACCCAGGTGAGCGGTGGTATGAAAGACAGGTCAACTCCGTACCTACGTTGACCCCATCTTTTTTCAGTATTATGTAGTAAGATATTCAGTTACCGATGGTGAAAAGGTTTCTAAATATGACAATCCTAATCTATCTCGAGAAAGATATAGACCGATCTTAATATATTGTAGCTTTAGATTAAACTCTAATTTAGTCTCAATTTGATCGCTATTTTACTCTGATAAAAATGACCTTAATTTTGGCTGAACCATGTCTAATTTGCAATCCCCAAAATCTAACGTGAAAAAACAGGATCAAGAATGGATTCAGCAAGAAAACTACCGAGAAAAAACTGATTTTCTTGCTGAATCTTTACCCATAAAAATTACCCCACAACCATCAAATTCTAAAACGGGATGGTTCCAAATTCTACTTATTATTTCAATGGCATTGGGGATTGGTTTTGTTGGAGGACAATGGTGGCAAAGCACGCCTAAAAATGAGGATAATCCAAAGTCAGAAAAAGCTAATAAGCCGAGGGGAAATACAGTTAAAATCGCTGCGGTAGAAACTTTTAAATTTGAAGAAACCTCTGATTTTGTAGGCACATTAGAGGCACAACGGGCGGTAGATATTAAGCCAGAAATCGAAGGTAGAATTACTCAGATTTTAGTGCGTTCGGGGCAAGTGATTCAACAGGAAGAAACGATCGCTCGCCTCAAAAGTGATAGTGTAGAATCGAGTTTAAATCAAGCTAAAGCTAATTTAGTTAGAACTCAGGCTCGTTTATCAGAATTACAAGCCGGAAGTCGTCCTGAAGAAATTGCTCAGGGAAGGGCAAAATTAGCCGAAGCAAAAGCCAGATTAGCTGATGCCGAATCGGGGAGTTTATTAGCAGAAATTAATCAAGCCACATCTCAAATTGATTCGATTCAAGCCGATGCTGAATTAGCTCAAAATCGGGTAAATCGCTTTAAAGATTTAAGCGAATCAGGGGCAATTTCTCAAGATCAATTTGATGCTTTATCCGCTCAAAAAAACAGTGCTAATGCAAATTTACAAGCGGCTAAACGCCGTTTAGAACAATTACAAAAAAATCGACAATCAGAAATTAATCTCCGTAAAGCCGTTGTTGAACAGGAAAAACAGGCTTTAAACCAATTAGAAAATGGCACTCGAATTCAAGAAATTCAACAGGCGGAAGCCCAGGTTGCTGAAGCGGCTGCTCAGGTTCGCAATATTGAATTAGATTTACAAGAAACAGCCGTTTTAGCACCGTTTACCGGAGTAGTTGGCGATGTGGGAATTAAAGTTGGAGATTATGTTAGTAAAGGAGATATCCTCACCCGTTTAACCGCGAATGATCAGTTAGAATTGCGTTTACCAATAGCCTTAGAACGTAAAGAGGATTTAAAGTTAGGATTATCGGTACAAATGGTTGATCCTCAAGGTAAAATATTAGGAACAGGACGAATTAGTTTTATCTCTCCTTCGGTAAATCAAGACTCCCAAACTATTTTAGCAAAGGCTAGTTTTGATAATAGTCAAGGATTATTTAAAGATGGTCAATTTGTGCGGGCTGAAGTAGTTTGGAAACAAAAACTAAATGCTGTGGTAATTCCGATGACTGCTGTTAAATTTCAAGGTGATCAGCGATTTGTATTTATTGCGGAAGGGGAAGAAAAATTAACTGCTAAAAAACAACCGATTAAATTAGGTTTAATTCAAGATGATCGGGCGGAAATTTTAGAAGGACTTAGACCCGGACAGAAATTGATTATTTCTGGTACACAAAAACTATCCGATGGTGCCGCGATTAATATTTTACCTGCTAATTCTGATCAGAGTTCCAAGGGTAAACGTTAAATTGGGATATTTACTGGGGATTGAAGCCCTGAAGGGCTTACTACAATTATTAATTTAATATGTTTACTCATTTTTTCATTAAAAGACCTGTTTTTGCTTCGGTTTGTTCATTGCTAATTATTATTTTAGGAATGGTCGGTTTTACTCGGCTTCCGGTGCAAGAATATCCTAAAATTGATCCGCCTATTGTTACGGTGACAACCAGCTATCCGGGGGCGAGTCCCCAAGTAGTAGAAACAGAAGTTACGGAGATTTTAGAAGCACAAATTAACGGTATTGCTGGGATTAAAACCTTAACTTCCAGTAGTCGAGAAGGTAGCAGTTCTATTTCTGTTCAATTTCAATTAAATCGAGATTTAGAAGTAGCCGCCCAAGAAGTTAGAAGTCGGGTGGCTAGAGGGGCAGGAAGATTACCCGATGATGTTGATATTCCAGTAGTAGAAAAACGATCTGGAGATGATGAACGAATTTTATGGATCGCCTTTTTTAGTCAAACTTTATCAGCTTTAGAGTTAAGTAATTACGCAGATCTTTATATTAAAAATTCTTTAGAAACTGTTGATGGTGTTAATAGTGTTTCTATTTCAGGAGAACGCCGTTATGCCATGCGATTATGGTTAGATACCCTGAAAATGGCAGCCCGTCAAATTACCGCTTTAGATGTTGAACAAGCCCTAAGACGACAAAATATTGAAATTCCCAGTGGTCGAATTGAAGGAAAAGAAACAGAATATCCCGTAAGAACTTTGGGAAGACTGGAAACTCCCCAAGATTATGAAGACTTAATTATTAAGCGTAATGATAATGGCTCGCAAGTTAAAATTAGAGATATTGGAAGGGCAGAAATTGGGGCAAAAGATGATCGGGTAATTGCCCGTTTCAATGGAAATCCTGCGGTGGGATTAGGAATTAGTAAACTTGCCGATGCGAATTTAATTGAAGTTGCCCACGGAATTAAAGCTAAATTAGCGGAACTCAAAAAAAGTTTTCCTGAAGGACTCAGCTATGAAATTGCGGTAGATTATTCTGAGTTTGTAGAACTTGCGATTGAAGAAGTTTGGATCAGTCTGTTAATTTCGATTGGACTGGTGGTTTTAATTATCTTTTTATTCTTGAGAAATTGGAGAGCCACTTTAATTCCAGCCATTACGATTCCCATTTCTTTAATTGGGGCATTTAGTGTGATGTTTTTTATGGGATTTTCGATTAATACCTTAACACTATTTGCCTTAACTTTAGCCACGGGTTTAGTCGTAGATGATACGATTGTGGTCTTAGAAAATATCATCCGTTATATGGAAGAAAAACGGCTAGATGCCTTTCCAGCGACATACGCGGCCGTTGGAGAGGTGGTATTTGCGGTGATTGCCACAACGGTTGTTTTAGTAGCAGTATTTGTTCCCGTCGCCTTTGCAGGGGGAACCAGTGGACGATTATTTAATGAATTTGCCTTAACTTTAGCTGCTTCTGTGGTTTTTTCCAGTATCGTTGCCTTAACTTTAGCTCCTCCTCTTTCCGCCCGTTTACTACGTCATGAAACTAAGCCCCAAGGATTAATGAAAATCCTATCTTTCCCCCTGGATTTATTTGAATGGGTTTTGAATAAAACTACGGCTATTTATGGTTGGACATTACGGCTATTAATGGCAACTAAACCCGTCGTTATTTTAGGATTTATTGCCAGTTTAGGATTAACTGTTTGGTTGTTTTTACAGTTACCTCAAGGCTTTTTGCCCAGTGAAGATCGAGGTCGAATTTTTACTCCGATTACGGCTCCAGAAGGGGTTAGTATTAACTATACTAATCGAGTGGTTAAACAGGTTGAAAATATCTTCAGTCAAGTTTCGGAAATTACCAGTTATTTTGCGATCGCAGGTTCTAGTCGAGGGGCATCTCAAGCTAATACAGGATTCTCTTTTGCTCGTTTAAAACCTTGGTCTGAACGCCCGAAACCTGAACAATCTCAACAATCTTTGGTGAAGAAATTATTGGGTAAATTTTCAACAATTACTGATGCTTTAGTCTTCGCTACAAATCCAGGGGGATTACCCGGAGGCGGTCAAGGTCAACCCATACAATTTGTCTTACAAGGTAATGATTTAGAACAATTGGCACAAGTTTCTCAAGACTTTGTAATTCGCGCTAGGGATTTACCTGAATTAGTTAATATTGATACTAATTTAAAATTGAATAAACCGGAATTAACTATTAGTGTAGATCGTTCTCAAGCAGGAAATTTAGGAGTTTCTGTACAGGATATTGCCCGAACCTTACAAATTTTGGTTGGCGGTCAGGAAATTACTAATTTTAATCAGGGAAATCAACGCTATGAAGTTGTGGTTCGTGCTGAGGAAAAATATCGCTCAAATCCAGAGGATTTAAAGCAATTATATGTGCGTTCCCAACAGGGAGAAATGATTGCTTTGAGTAATTTAGTTACGATTTCTACCGCGACAACACCCCCTCAAATTAACCATTTTAATCGCTTTCGTTCTGCAACTTTAGAAGGAAGTCCGGCCCAGGGAGTTAGTTTAGGAGTCGCTTTAAATGCCTTAGAAAATTTAGCCAAAGATATTCTACCCCCTGAAATGCGAACCTCTTTTTCTGGGGAGTCTTTAGAATTTAAAGAAGCGGGTCAATCGACTAATTTTATTTTCGCCCTCGCCTTAGTTTTTATTTTTCTGACCTTAGCCGCCCAATTTGAAAGTTATATTGACCCGGTGATTATTCTATTAGCGGTTCCTCTGTCTTTATTAGGAGCATTTGGTGCTCTGTGGATAGCACAATTAGAGTTAAATGCTTTTAGTCGGATTGGGTTAATTATGTTGATAGGATTATCGACAAAAAACTCTATTTTAATTGTGGAATTTGCCAATCAATTACGAGAACAGGGATTATCAATTCAACAGGCGGCAATTGAAGCCTGTCGCTTACGATTTCGACCAATTATGATGACGGCATTATCTACTATTTTAGGGGTAATGCCTCTGGCTTTTGCGACGGGGGCAGGAGCCGCGAGTCGGGTCGCAATTGGCATGGCGGTGATGGGTGGAATGTTTGTTTCTACATTTTTGAGTCTGTATATTATTCCGGTTTTTTATGTGATTGCCACCAGTATCCAATCTCGTTTGATGGGGCATAATTCTCAACGCCAAAATTTAGAAAATGTCGCGCCGAATACAGACAACGGATCTCATTATAATGGAAATAGTCATAGTAATGGTAAGGAAACTGTGACATCCCATCGGGATCATCTGACCAAATCTTCACAAAGTTCTGATCAAACCCAGAATTTGTAAAGGAATCTTGTTGATTATTCTGGCAACTTATCTGCTTGTGGCAAATGGGATAATATGTGTATAATTTAGTTAACATAACTTAATTCATAAATTGTTAAGTTATGATGATTTGATAACATCACAAGATTAACGATTCTTATCAGGGTTGCAGAGAGAACGGTCAGGATAAGTCTATCCAACGTCAGAAAGATAGATCACGTTCCCGATTTCTAATCGAGCTTTTGATTCCTACCCTCTCCCTTAACTGAAAAGCTAAGAACTTTCAAAATAGTCCTTTAAAACCTAACTTTAATAAAACATCATGCAAACCGTAAAATTGGCTGTAGATTCGATTAAGACTGAAATTTTGTGCGGTTATAAAAACCCCACTAAACAGGTGCAAATTCTGCGTATGGAAACTACAGTTCAGGGTTATTTTGAACGGGTTATTTTTCCAGGGGAATATTGCTTATTTGTCGGAGAATCTAATCAGGATTTGGAGGTTTATTCTAGTGGAGATCCCACCCGAATCGAACTAGAAAAAATCCCCTGTGATACATTAAAAGTTGAAGAAACCGAATAATTCCCTAACTTCGTAGTGAGGCGTTTACGCCTCATAATTTTCTAACTTTGTAGTGAGGCGTTTACGCCTCAATTCTTACTCAAAGATAAAAAGGAGGCGTGAACGCCTCACTACGCGGCGTTTACGCCTCAATTCTTACTCAAAGATAAAGATAAGGCGTGAACGCCTCACTACGGGGAAATGGAGTTATATTACAACAGTTGGTATTTTGAACGAGCAAATTGATATAATTTTCGCCAGATTAAACGGTTGGTTAAGACTACTAATAATGACATCACAGCCGTAGAAGCAAACAACAGAGGATAGTTACCTGTTTCTGTTGCTTGAGAAATTAGTGATCCTAACCCTGGTGTGATTAAAGTTTGGTTTTGAAACTGAACATATTCGCTAACAATACTGGCATTCCACGCCCCACCAACGGCCGTAATCATCCCTGTAATTAAATAGGGAAAAATTCCGGGTAAAATCACAGTTTGCCATCGCAGCACTAACGAGAGTTTATAAATACTAGCTGCTTCAAATAACTCTGAGGGAATTGCCTGCGCCCCGGCAATTACATTAAATAAGATATACCACATTGTTCCTAACATCATCAGCGCCACAGAACCGATTTGTAAACCTCCTCCTAAACGCGCTAAAAATAGTAATAAGACGGGAAATAAAGCTGTTGCTGGAACTGATGCAGCAATTTGAACTAAGGGTTGTAAAGTTTGGGCTAGTCGAGGATTTCGGCCAATAGCAACTCCCACAGGTACAGTCCATAATAAGGATAAAAATAAGGCGATAATAACCCGTAAAGCGGTTAAAATAGCTCCGGTAATCACTTGTTTCCAGTCTTGAAAATCTAGTTTTTGTAATAATATAACTCCTTCCCAAGTTCCCCATAAAACCATAAATCCAAACCCAGTTAAAAATATCCGACTCCACCAATTTTGATCGGATTTTGATGGTAAAACTGGGGTGGAGGTGGGATTAGCTTTGACGATGCGCTGAGAAATTTTATCTGACCAAAGCTGCCCAAAACGTTCGGTTACAATTCGCCAAGTAGGAGAACGTCGCAGGAAATCTAATACAATTGATTGGGGAATATTTTGGGATTCAACGGTTTCTAACTTGAATTTTTCTGCCCAAGCAATTAATGGTTTCCAGACCAAAAAATCTAGAAGAATAATAATTCCAATTAAAACTGCTACTCCCCAAGCAATAGCAATAAAATCACCTTGATCAGAAGCCTGAGCTAAAAATGATCCTAAACCGGGAAGGCGAAAACTGCGATCGCCTAAGGTAAAGGATTCAATTGCCATCAAAAAAAACCATCCTCCGGCAACGGACATCACACTATTCCAAACTAATCCTAAGATTCCCGATGGTAATTCCACTGACCAAAACCGTTGCCAAGAATTGAGATGATAGACTTTTGCTACTTCCAATAATTCTTTAGGAATACTCGATAAAGATTGATAGAAACTAAAGACTAAATTCCAAGTCATTCCCGTAAAAATTAACAGAATAGCTGCCAGTTCAATTCCAATTCTTTGACCGGGAAATAGGGCAATTAAAGCGAGTACAACCCCAGGTAAAAATGATAAAACCGGAATGGATTGTAAAATATCTAATAAGGGAATTAAAACTTTAGCCGCCAAGGGAAAACGATAAGCAGAATAGGCATAAACTAAACTAAAAATTAAGGATAAAAAATAAGCTGCTCCCATCCTTAATAATGTTTGGGCGGCATAACTTGGAAGTTGATCTAAATCAGTGGAGATGATGACATCGGGTTGATAGTCTCCGGTTAATTGGGAAGCCGTGCGAACAATTACTAAAAGTACAGTAATAACTGCTAGAATTAATAAGCCATCTTGCCATGTTAAACGAGAGCGATCTAAGGTTTGATTTTTAGGGGTAAGAGAACGAGTCATATAGTTTATACCTCCGGTGTTATTGAACTAAAATCAGATGTTTCTAAAAAGATTTCCCCACTGGGTTCATCATAGGCATAAAGTTCTGCATAACGTCCCCAGTCAATGGCTGTATTTAACTGTCGTTGCGCTTCTTTAGGACTAAAATGATTATTCAGAACATCTAAGACTAAATCTTCGGGAATACGACGATTTTGTTTAGATTGACAAAGGGTATAGATTTGTTGAACTAGGCGAATATGACTCAGTAATTGTTGACGAATAATTTGTTTTCGCTGGTCAATATTTCCCTGAATAAACTCTAGGGCGATTGGTTTTAGGTTAAAATCTCCTTCTCGAATTTCGATTAAATCCATAAATTTTGCGGCTTCTAAAATGGGGAGTAAATCATCAACATCCAGTTGCAGTTCTTGCCCTAAACGATATAAATCAGGATTTTGTCGATCTTCTAAGAGTTCTAATAAACCCGCAATAGAACCAATGCGGACGTAGGGTAAAGATTGATATTTATTCAGAGTATTTTTAACGGTTGTTTGAGGTTCTATGGTTTCTAATTCTGGGTTGGTGAGAATTTTATAAACTTGATCGACTAAGGCTTGGAAACTTGCACTTTTGCGATCGCGATAATGACTTAATTTAATTGATAAATTTGCCCGAATTCGCCCAGGATTTCTACCTAAAACAATCACCCGATCCGCTAAGGTGATCGCTTCTTCAATCCCATGAGTTACAATTAAAATTGCTTGGGTAGGAATACGTTTTTCTAACCACAAATCTAACAGTTCAATTCGCAAGTTTTCTGCGGTTAAAACATCTAAAGCGGAGAAAGGTTCATCCATACATAATAATTCCGGTTCAACGGCTAAAGCCCTAGCAAATCCAACCCGTTGTCGCATTCCCCCTGATAGTTCTTTGGGATAAGCATTTTCAAATCCATCTAAACCAATAATATCGATCATTTTTAGGGCTTTTTGTTGTCGCCAGTCTACAGGAAATCCCCCGGCTTTTAATCCTAATTCGACATTTTCTAAAACCGTTAACCAAGGGTAAAGGGCAAAACTTTGGAAGACAATTGCTACCCCGGGATTAATTCCAATTAATGGTTTTCCATGACAGAGGACTTGTCCTTGGGTTGGATAAATTAACCCGGCAATTATTCGCATTAAGGTGGATTTTCCTGAACCAGAAGGCCCTAATAAAGCGATGATTTCGCCCCGGCGCAATTCTAAGTTAATGTTATTGAGAATCGGAATTTCTTGACCATTGGGCTGTTGATAGGATTTACCAACGCCTTTGAGGATCATTAAAGGTTCTGTTTTGGAATCACTCATAGTCGGTTCTCAATAATTCTTCTTCAATCTGCTTCTATTGTGCTATTTTTGTTAACCAGAGAGTCATTTTAACATGAATTATGACCCAGCAAAAATATATTTTTAAGTTAATAATAGGTTAAGTCCATTCGCTATTTTTGTTTGGCTATATGAATAATAAAAATTAGCAATAGATCGCTTATTCTTCTAAATCAGAAGATTCTTCTAATTCTAAATCTAAAGACAACTGTGCTTCTACTGATTCTAATTTTACATCTTCTCGCTTTCAAACATAATCAACTAATTTAATCCATTTGACTCCTCCATATAGTGTTTCTGAGATATATATAGCAAAACCTTCTAATAAATTTCCGAAAATCGTTTCTTCTTGGGAAGATAGAAAAGCATCGACAATACTTTTTACAAATTCTCCTGCCAATTCAATATTTTTAGCCTTAAACAAATAAGGATTTTTACGCTTAATAATATCTCTAATCTGAAGTTGTCTCAACTTTTCAAATCGTTTGTCATAAAATGGGTTCAAAACATTCTCAATTAGATATTTAGAATAAATTTGATGATTCGATTCGCTCATGGCTAAATTATTAACTTCTTGTGTTTGATTAATCCCAGAAAAACTTTGATTTTGACAATTAAATAGGGTTTTTTCTATATTAATTAAAGCCCTCTGATAATATTCTTCTTTAATCTCAATACCAATATAACGTCTACCTAACTCTTTCGCTACCATCGCAGTTGTTCCCGAACCCAAAAAGGGATCAAAAACTATATCTTCTGGTTCTGTAAATAATTGAATAAACCAGGAAGGCAGAGATTTAGGAAATGTAGCACTGTGACTTTTATTGCTGCATTCCGTTGCTAAATGTAAAACATTTGTAGGATAAACCATTGTCCGTCCTAACCAATTAGAGACATTTTTGCCAAATCCACTTTCGACTTTAGAATTATCCCGTATTTGATCAATTTCACTCAAATTTTTTAAGCGAGTTTTAGCCCAATCTCCCATCGGAACCATAACCCTTTCTTGATACATTTTGAATTTTTTCTGCTTATTAAACTGTAGACAACGTTCCCAAGCATCACGAAAACGATTAGGCCATTTACCAGGATAGCTATTCTTTTTATGCCAAATATATTCTTCTGTCCATAACCATCCTTGTTGTTGCATTTCTAAAATTAACTTAATAACGTAGTTATGCCTTTCTCCATTAACAACTTTTTCTTTGATATTAATAATAAAGGTTCCATCTTCTTTTAAAACTCTGTACAGTTCTTTAGAAATGGGAAGAAACCATTGGACATAATCATCTGGATTAATCCCGCCATAGGTTTTTTCCGGCTATCTGCATAGGGAGGAGATGTTACAATCAGATCGGCTATATTAGAAGGAATTTGCTGCAAAACCTTTGAGCAATCACCTAAAATAATTGTGTTGTACCAATCTTTTTCAGAGGTAATTATATCCTGCTGATTGGGATTTGATATTAGTTTAAATTCTAAAGGGTGAATACTCAATTTAACTTTCCTCGCAGGTTGGCTTTCTTCCAAAGAAGCGATCGCTTTTTCTAAATCCAACTCTATCAGTTGTAGTGATTTTGAATCAAATGGTGATAATTTCAGGGGTTTAATCCATTATCCGTAATTTAATTACCAAGGAAGAAGGAGCCCTGAAGGGCTCACTACGGTTTTAACGGCGTTTTCTGCTGCTACTTCCAGAGGAGGAGCGACTGCGGGAACCACTGCCGAAACTGGGTTTGCGTTGTTGGGTTGAACCTTTATTCGGGGAGGTGCGCAAATCCGTTGCTCCGAACCCCGACCCCGTTGAACGGCTGGAATTGGGGGAGGTGGAACGCTTACCGGAGGAATTCGGGTTGGAGTTACGAATATTTCCGGTGGTGCGTAGGGTGGTGCTATTTTTTACCGCTGCCGGGGGAGTATTGTATCGAGTCCGATAGTCGTTGACAGCTTGATTATAATTGGAACCGTAACCGCCATATCCGGTCATCACACGGCCAGGTTGATACATGGGAGGGACATAATAGCGGGGGGCAAATAAGCTATTAGCGATTGCACTTCCGGCCAAAGAGGCGGCAAAAGGTGTCCAGAAACTCGATTCTTGTCGCACGACAACGGTTTGCGGTTGACCTGTGGCGGGGTTGGTTTGAGTTTCGGTAACGTTATGAACATATTCGATGCGAAAGTCTTCGGTTAAATACAAAACGGGTTGACCATTGGTAATATTTAAGGTACTTTTTTCTCCGGCTTTAATTTGTTCATCGCTTAATTGCGCCATTTGTAAATCTGTTGTCCGGTAGGTAGCAGATTTACCCGCCGGAGTATTTAATAACATGAGGGTATACTCCCCATCGACGTCATTATATTGGGCTTGCTGAACGGGATATTTACCCTCAATAACTTGATTTTGGGGCGCCGATGTGGTGCGAGTGGATTGTTGGGTATTCGATGAAGTAGTTGCAGACCCACAAGCAACTGTTGTCCAACAAAATGTTACCGAAATCAACAGAATTAAGAATTTTTTCCACATAAACCAATTAACTTTTTTCAACATTTATATCTCCTATTCTAACAAGAAAAATCTGAATTGATCACTGTTTTTTGATTTCAATATCAACCGATACTATTCCTTAAAGGGGAATCAGTTCGGGAAAGTTCTCTAATAATTGATCACTGGTTAATTCATCTCCTAAAACAGCCGGGGAAAAATGCACTTGAATCCCTCGGAGTCTGTGTTGATAATGCAGATTAATAATTGCTTTTAACCCAAGATTCATCGCCTCCAAACTTGCTAAATCCGTTTCTAAATCGGGAACTTCCCCTTCACTTACTATTGTAATCATCACAATTAAATTGTGGGTAATTGGCACAGATAGGTATTGACTTTCATCAAGGGGTTGAGATAAATCCGGCTGGCTTAAATACCGTTGTCCAGAATCCGTAAATAGTTCGTTAAAGTAGTCCGCCGCCTCCCCCTCACTCCAAACCACATCCCCTTCATTCGATCCTGACTGCCAATAAGTATCATACTGAAGCAGACCTTGGCAGACTTCTACTAACGCCTCTCCTGTTACCTGCAAGTCTCCCTCGGCATCAATAACATCTCTGGCGGCTCGGTTGAGTATTCCCAACAGGGGAGCGACCTGATCTCCTCCTAAATGCAGAAACAAACGACTGACGACAAATCGAGTTTTCCCGATCATCCGATTAAAGCGATCGCCTAAAGCAGCCATAGTTTGACTTCTCCCTAATTATTTGTGATTCAATCAGCTTATCATTTTAAGATATCCTATTGTTAGCCGTCGGGTTTTGGTTCTAAGCTGACAATACTCTTTAATATTAATCAACATGAACTCCACTCCTTCTCCAACTATTTCTCCTCCAGAAAAGCTAAATTTATCGACAAAATTAGCCTTTGGTGCTGGAGATTTAGGCCCAGCAATTACTGCTAATATTTCTGTATTTTTTGTTTTGGTTTTTCTGACTAATGTTGCGGGTTTACCTGCCGGATTAGCCGGAAGTGTATTAATGGTCGGAAAAATTTGGGATGCGATTAATGATCCGATTGTGGGAGTATTAAGCGATCGCACAGTTCACCCTTGGGGAAGGCGCTATCCTTGGATGGTTTTTGGGGCAGTTCCCTTTGGGATTCTGTTCTTTTTACAGTGGATTGTTCCGAGTAATAATCAATGGTTTTTGTTTTGGTATTATGTAATTATTGGGATTTTATTTAATACCGCTTACACCGCCGTTAATTTACCTTACACTGCCCTAACTCCTGAATTAACATCAGATTATAACGAACGTACCAGTCTCAATAGTTTTCGCTTTTCTTTTTCTATCAGTGGTAGTATTTTTTCGTTGATTTTAGCACAAATTATTTTTAGTTTTTTCCCCGATTCTCCCTATCAAAAATATTTAATTTTAGGGGCAGTTTGTGCAATTCTATCAATTTTCCCCCTATTTTGGTGTTTTTTGGGAACTCGAAAGCGGGTATGGGCGGGACATTCTGTAGCAGACAATCAGGATAATTCCGATAGTATTCCGATTGCTGAACAAATCAAAATTGCCTTTAGTAATCGACCCTTTTTATTGGTTATTGGAATTTATCTTTGTTCCTGGTTGGGGGTTCAACTGACCGCTTCAATTTTACCCTATTTTGTAGTGAATTGGATGCAGATGCCGGAAGCAACTTTTCCCCAGGTGGCAATTGCGGTTCAAGGAACAGCTTTAGTAATGTTATTTGTCTGGAGTTCTATCAGTAAACGCTATGGGAAAAAGTCAGTTTATTTTATGGGAATGGGAGTATGGATTATTGCCCAAGCGGGTTTATTTTTCCTCCAACCTGGACAGGTTGGCTTAATGTATATTCTAGCAATTCTAGCCGGATGTGGGGTCTCAACAGCCTATTTAGTTCCCTGGTCAATGATTCCTGATGTCATTGATTTAGATGAATTAAATACTGGACAAAGACGGGAAGGAGTTTTCTATTCTTTCATGGTTTTATTACAAAAAATTGGGTTAGCCGTTGGCTTATTTTTGGTCGGACAAGCCTTAGATATTGCTGGATTTCTTTCCACAGTTCCCGGTCAACCCGCCCCCATTCAACCGGACTCGGCTCTGTTAGCCGTGCGGTTTGCTATTGGCCCTTTACCAACTATTGTCCTAATTATTGGGATGATTTTTACTTTTTTATATCCGATCACAAAAGAGGTTCACGCCGATATTTTACTACAACTTAGCGAGAAAAAACGGCAGGAAAATCTCCATTAAAACCTGGGTAGAGATATTAACAGAAATGTCTCTACCTACAATTTTTCAATTATCAGATAATGTGGTAATATAATAGATAAGTAATATCAATAAAGCCACTGAGTCCTAGCCATCACCAACCCCAGTTTAAAATCCATGCAACTGACTTCAACCTGCGATTATTTACAATTATCTCCCGCCGCCCTAGCATTAATGGCAGACTTTTTTAAAGTGTTATCAGAAGTAAGTCGCTTACAAATTATTTGCTGTTTAAAATCTGGAGCTAAAAATGTTACCCAAATTATTGAAGCCACCGGGTTAGGACAGGCAAATGTTTCTAAACATTTAAAACTTTTAGCCCAAGCTGGAATTGTGACTCGCACCCAACAAGGGGTTAGTGTTTATTATGAAATTGCTAATCCACTTTTATTTGAAGTTTGTGATTTAGTCTGTGAATCTCTAGTTGCTCAAATGCAGCAACAAAACCAACAGTTAGAGCAACTTCGAGCCATTAAATCTGCTGTTTAGTTTATTTTTTTAATCCTTGATTTAACTAAATATTGCCATGAATGTTGATGAATTTCTCCTAAGATATGCCGCCGCCGAACGGAATTTTCCTGATATTGACTTATCTTATGTTGATTTACAAGAAGCTAATTTAGTCAATTTAAACCTAACCGGAGCAAATTTAAGTTATGCAGATTTACGGGAAGCAAGATTAGGAAAAGCTAACCTTTCTAAAGCCAATATTAGCTATGCTAACCTCAGTGAAACCATTCTTTGGGGGGCTGATTTAAGCGAAGCCAATTTATATCAAGCTCAGTTACGAGAAGCTGATTTAACCGGAGCAAAATTAATTAAAACATCCCTAGAAAAAACTCAACTCATCAAAGCTTGTTTATCGGGATGTAATTTAAAAAATGCCAACCTTTCCCACGCTATTATTTTTGAAGCTAATTTTCGCCCTAACCAGAATCAACAAACGGATTTAACCGATGCAATTCTAGTTGAGGCAGATTTGAGTTATACTAATTTTAGCGGGGCAATTTTAGAACAAGCTAACTTTGAAAAAGCCAAGCTCTGTCACGCTATTTTTGGGGTTTCAGGTTTAGGAGTTTTAAGTTCGGAACAAAGCTACAATACTAACCTTAGTGGTGTGAATTTCAAAGATGCTGATTTAAGTTATGCCGATTTTAGTGGGGCGAATTTATCCGATGCAAATTTGCGAGGTGCAGATTTAACTCGAACGATTTTAACTAATGCTAATCTGAATCGAGCGATGATGCCCGATGGCACAATTCATGATTAATTTATGATTAAAAAATAGGGTTTTAACACAATATATAAAACCCTAGTTTTGCGTAAAAATATTAATGAACTTCTGCCCGTAATGCTTCGGCATCAATGGGTTTAGCTAAATAAATTCTTAGCAAATGCCACAAAGTTGAACAATTAGTGGGTAATTTTAATAGGAATTTAACCAATTTTGGTTTTTCGGTAGCATTAATTTTTTGATTCTTCACATTATTCTCAGAACATTGTTCTAAACGACGGAAAAAGTCCGGGTGTTCTGTATCTAAAACCTCTGGAAATGCTCTTAGGGAAGTTTCATTAGTTTTCCGCACCACATGACGATTATATTCCTTTGCATCTAACCCCAAAGTTTCATAAAAATCTTCTCGTTCATTCACGGTTAAAGTATGGGTTGCAAACACGGTTAATAAGAAAAACCTTGCCCACAGTCTACCTTTCCAAGTTTGCCACATATTGGGCTGCGATCGCAATAAAACCTTAAAGAAATCCCCATGACGGTTTTCATCCTGACACCAGTTTTCAAAATAGCGGAATAAAGGATAATATTCATGTTCGGGATGGTTTTCTAAATGACGAAACACCGTAATATAGCGCCAATAACCAATTTTTTCCGATAAATAAACCGCGAAAATAATCCACTCCGGTTTAAAGAAAGTATAAGTCCGGTTTTTAGTTAAATAGCCTAAATCTAAGGATAAATTAAAATCCGACATCGCCTTATTAATAAACCCCGCATGACGAGCTTCATCTCTAGCTAATAAATGAAACGCTTCTGATAATAAAGCGTTGCGATTTTTCAGTTGACGAGATAACTCTTTAAATAATAAAAAACCAGAAAATTCAGAGGTACAAGACCTTTCTAAAAAGTCAACAAACGCTAGGCGGGTTCTCTGGTCAATTTGTTCCCAACTTTGGTCAAATTGTTCATCCCGAACAAAATGGTGACGGTTATAGTCCGCCCGCAACTCCTCTAAAACCGCCGAAAATTCCTCCTCACAACTAGATAAGTCCATATTCGCCATCGCGTCAAAGTCGGTCGTATAGAAGCGAGGGGTCAGCAACGTCTCTTGAACCGGATTTTTAATCCCGGGGCGCAGTCCTTGAGTTTCGGGGTTTTGGATAGTATTTACCATCGCTGCGAGTCCTTAAATATTACTATCTAGTTATTGAACTATATAATTTTTGTTTTGTCTAGGGGTTTCCCCAAAATTCCCCCGTGAGTAAAGAATTGTAACGACCATATAACTAATCAGTGATATAGTGATACATTCATTCAAGTGGAGAAAACCAAACCTCGGCTTGCCATTTCTCCTGTTTTTAGTCTTAGGAAAAATTTAATCTTATTTATCTCTAAAACCATGACAAACTTAGCTGAAAAACTCAAAATCGGAACCCAACAATCTCATAGTAATGCCGAACATACCGGATTTATGAGAAACTTTTTATCTGGGGGTATTAGTAGAGAATCTTTTTGTCAACTTTTGAGTAATTTATATTTTGTTTATAGCCAATTAGAAGCGGAATTACAATCCCATCAAACCCATCCCAATATTAGCAAAATTTATTTCCCTGAACTCAACCGCAAAGCTAATTTAGAGAAAGACTTAAACTTTTATTATGGAGAACATTGGCCCGATAATATTACCGCTTCTCCCGCCGCCCAATCTTATGTTTCCCGACTTCGTGAACTTTCTGGTACCGAATCCACCTTATTAATTGCCCACTCCTATACTCGTTATATGGGTGATTTATCTGGGGGGCAAAGTTTGAAAAAAATCGTCCAATCTGTCTTTAATTTAGAGGAACATCAAGGGATTTGTTTTTATGAATTTGATCAAATTCCTGATATCAATGAATTTAAAAACCTCTATCGTCAAAGATTGAATGAATTAGTCTTAAGTGAAAAACTCCAAGATCAAATTGTCGCCGAAGCTAATAACGCCTTTGTCCTGAATATTGCCATGCTGCGAGATTTAGGAGAAATTCCAACTCCAGCAACTGTTTAATTTTGTCTATTTACCATCTACCATTATAACTAATTAGGGAGAATAAATCAATGGTTTTTTCGGTTGCAAATGTGGCGTTTGATTTTGATTTAATTGAAAAATATGGGAATGCCGTTCCCCGTTATACCAGTTATCCACCAGCTACAGAATTAAAAGATGAATTTACGCCCTTAGATTGGGAATTTTCCATAACTGAATCTAATCAACGCCAATCTCCCTTATCTCTCTATTTCCATATTCCTTTTTGCCAGACAGCTTGTTATTTCTGTGGCTGTAATGTGATTGTTTCTAATAATAAAAATGCAGCTAAAACTTACATCGAATATTTGTCAAAAGAAATTGAATTCACTGCTCAGTTTATTGATACTCGGCGCCCAGTTACCCAACTGCATTGGGGCGGTGGTACACCCAATTACCTATCCTTAGAACAGGTTGAATCCCTATGGGAAACAATTAATAAACAGTTTACTTTTGACGAAAAAGCTGAAATTTCAATTGAAATCAATCCGCGCTATGTCGATAAAAACTATATCTTTTTTCTAAAACAAATTGGGTTTAATCGGATTAGTTTTGGGATTCAAGACTTTAATCCCCAGGTGCAAGAAGCTGTTAATAGAGTGCAGCCGGAAGCTCTGTTATTTGATGTGATGGATTGGATTAAGGAAGCTGGGTTTGAAAGTGTGAATGTGGACTTAATTTATGGCTTACCCTATCAAACTTTATCTAGCTTCAAAGAAACCATTAAAAAGACGATTAAACTTGATCCTGATCGGATTGCTATTTTTAACTTTGCCTATGTTCCCTGGATGAAACCCGTACAGAAAAATATTCCTGAATCTGCCTTACCTCAACCCCATAAAAAGTTAGAAATTTGGCAAATGTCGATCCAAGAATTAACTGATAATGGCTATGTTTTTATTGGCATGGATCACTTTGCGAAACCCAATGATGAATTAGCGATCGCCCAACAAAATTCATCTTTAAAACGGAATTTTCAAGGATATACAACCCAACCAGAAGCAGAATTATATGGCTTTGGGTTAACTTCTATTAGTATGTTAGAAGATATCTATGCTCAAAACCATAAACGATTAAAAGAGTATTATCAAGCCATTAATCAGGGAATTTTACCTGTCAGTAAAGGGTTTAAATTAAGTAAAGATGATATGCTCAGACGAGATGTAATTATGCAAATTATGTCTAGTTTTTACTTAGATAAATCTCAAATTGAAGCTAAATATCATCTGGATTTTGACAGTTACTTTGCCCAGGAATTAATCGCCATGCGTCCCTTAATTGCCGATGGTTTAGTTCAGTCTAATTATGATTCCATTGTGGTGACAAATCTAGGCAGACTTTTAGTTAGAAATATTGCCTTTTTATTTGATACCCATACCCCCGCCCTACAGCAACAGAAATTATCCCGGGCGATTTAATTGCCAGATTGTCCAGAATCCAGTAAGGTAGTTTATAGCCACCTTTATTGTTGAGGATTTTATTGGATCTATGACTTATTTTTGGTTTAAATCCTTTCATATCATCGGAATGGTTGTCTGGTTTGCGGGTTTATTTTATTTGGTGAGATTATTTGTTTATCACGCCGAAGCCGAAGACAAACCCGAGCCCGCCCGCAGCATTTTAAAAGAACAATATGAATTGATGGAAAAGCGTCTTTATGGGATTATTACAACCCCTGGAATGGTGGTAACGGTGGTGATGGCGATCGCCCTTTTAATTACACAACCCAGTCTTTTACAAGATATGTGGCTGCATATCAAATTAGGATTAGTTGCGGTTTTAGTCGCCTATCATTTTTATTGTGGTCGAATTATGCGACAATTAGCCACAAATAAAATTATATTCACCAGTCAACAATTCCGCAGTTTAAATGAAGTCCCAACGGTACTTTTATTGGTGATTGTTTTACTAGCAGTATTCAAAAATAGTTTACCCCTAAATACAGCCGTTGCTGTCACGGGTAGTTTTATTGTAGGGATGATTGTTTTCTTTCAACTCTATGCCTTCCATAGACAAAAAAACACCCAGCAAGTTGTTAGTCAGTAAGCCGATAGTCAACTAAACTACCCACACTTCTCTACGAGTAAGTGTAGGTAGTTCAAAACCACAAAATCCCGAACACAAGGCAAATTCTCGCGTTCAGGATGAAATTAATTGAATCTTCCGTATTTTAACTGATTATTCGGCGGCGGTTGCTAACCCTTCCGTTGTCCCTTTTGTCCGGCGACGAGTTAAGGTATTGAATAACATTTGACCAATAGCTTTAACTAAATTCCCCTCTAATTCATTGAACATTTTCATGTTCATCCCAAACGCATCATTGGCTTCATCAACAATGCGAGTTGCCATTTCTTGGTCAATATCAACGCTATCCATTTGTTGACGATAATTGACCTTAAACGCTTTTTCGTCGGGAATATCATTAAACTCGTAAAACTGAGTTCCTTGTCCATCCTGTAAGTTCATCGCATTTTGAGCAATTCCCTTAAGAATTTGCCCCCCGGACAAATCCCCTAAATAGCGAGTATAGAGATGTGCAATTAACAATTCGGGTTCAGAATTGGAGATTTCTCGAATTCGAGCAACATAAGCTTTTGTTGTTTCAGAAGATTGTACTTCTTCTTTCCAATTTGCACCATGATAAAAGTATAAATCCTGCTCTAAACTTTGTTTGCGATTCAGTTCAGGAAAATACAATTTAGATAAAATTGGATGGTTACGGTGGCGCTCCATTTCTTCTTCCATTGCGGAGTAAACAAAATAGAGATTACCCACCAATTTCCGGTAAGACGTTTTTTCTACCGTACCCTTTAAAAAGCACTTGATAAAACCAACGTTTTCCGCCATTGTGTGAGACTTCTTCGTGCCTTCTCGCAGTTGGGTTGCTAAGTTAACGCTCATACTAAAATTTTAATCCCAAAGCTAAATTCAACAAATAGGCGTCTTACTAATCACAGCACCTAGAAAAACCACCTAATTTTTGATATTAAACTAATTTCATGATAAATGGTGTTAAGAATTGTCACATTCACCCATGATACCAACCAGCCGGTTAAATTTCTAACCTCTTTGTGTCTTTGAGTCTTTGTGGTTCAATTAATCTTGACCCCTCACCTACAATTTAATTAAACTCACAGCTATTTTACCACGAAAACACACTTCTACATCCGTTCCCACTTCATAAAGGCGATCGCTATAATTTCCATGATAATGAAAATAGTCCCCTTCTATTCTATAATTAATCGGCAAAGATTGGGTTCCTAATTTACAAAATACCATATCTGGGTCAGGGTCTTCCGGTTCCAAATAGGGAAAATTAACATTCCAAAAATACCCCTGTTGCGGAGGATGTTTCATTAATTCATTTAACACTAAACTTGCCCAACGGGTTGCCGTTTTCCAATTTACGGGTTTTCCTTTTTTACGATATTGGGATAAAGCTATCCCCGGAATTCCTTGAATTGCTGCTTCCCTAACTGCCGCCACCGTCCCAGAAATATAAACATCAACCCCCATATTTCCCCCCGAATTAATCCCCGAAATTACCCAACTTAAATCAGGACAAAGATGGGACACCGCTAACCGAATACAATCGGCGGGAGTTCCCCCAATTGCATATTCAATTTCTGAACGTTTTTCTACCTTAATTCCTTGATTGGTCGTCACTTGATGCCCACATTGAGAATATTCTTTTTCAGGAGCAATCCAGATTTTTTCCCCAGAAATCGCCTCCCCTAACGCTTTAATTCCGGGTGCATCAATACCATCATCATTTGTTAATACTATTTTCATTTTTTTTAAGGGAATAGGGAACACGGATTTAAGAGGATTTCACGGATTTTAATCTGTGTTAATCTGCGTAATCCGTTTAATCAGTGTTCAGATTTCACGGATTTTAATCTGTGTTAATCTGCGTAATCCTTTTAATCAGTGTTCAGATTTCACGGATTTTAATCTGTGTTAATCTGCGTAATCCTTTTAAATCCGTGATAGGTAATGGGTAATAGAAAGAGTTTAGGTTAAAATGCTGCCTCCCATAATCTTAATATAACGACGATTTAATTCATCCCGCATTAAAGGTAAACCCTGTAACTTTGGATCTTTTTTTAATACCTTTTGGGCGGCATCCCTAGCTAATTGTAACACCTCCTGATCCTCGACTAAACTCGCTAAAGCAAAATCCGGTAAACCCGACTGACGAGTACCCAAAACCTGTCCTGGCCCCCGCAATTGTAAATCCATTTCTGCAATCAAAAACCCATCCTGAGATTGTTCCAAAACCTGTAACCTTTGTCGCGCTTCCGGGGTAGAACCTCCTAACATTAATAAACAATAGGATTTATCTTTTCCACGACCCACCCTACCCCGTAATTGATGCACCTGAGATAATCCAAATCGTTCTGCATTTTCAATTAACATCACCGTGGCATTGGGAACATCAACCCCCACTTCCACCACCGTTGTTGACACCAGAATTTGGGTTTCTCTATCCCGAAATAGAGTAATAGCTTGATCTTTTTCCGCGCTACTCATTCGACCATGGAGCAACCCAATTTTAAACTCAGGAAAAATCTTAGACTGTAATTTTTGATGTTCCTCCACCGCCGATTTAACATCTAATTTTTCCGATTCTTCAATTAACGGTAACACCACATAAACCTGTCTGCCTTTTGCTACCTCGCGCTGAATTAAATCATAGGCATCCCGTCGTTGTTTTCCGTTTAAAATTGTAGTTTGAATTGGTTGGCGACCGGGGGGAAGTTCATCAATTTGACTCACATCTAAATCCCCATGTAAGGTTAAGGCTAATGTTCGGGGAATGGGCGTCGCCGTCATGGTTAAAACGTGGGGAGATTCTCCTTTTTGTTGTAATCTAGCTCGTTGTTGAACTCCAAACCGATGTTGTTCATCTATCACTACTAACCCCAAACGATGAAAATTAACCTGATCTTGAATTAAGGCATGGGTTCCGACTAAAACAGGCAATTCTCCCGTTTCTAAATGGGCATGAATTTGACGTCGTTTGCCAACTTTTGTTGAACCTGTTAATAATTCTACAGGTAGGTGCATTAAATTAAACCACTCGACTAATTTTCGATAATGTTGTTCGGCTAAAACTTCCGTCGGGGCCATTAATGCGGCTTGATATCCGGCTTGAATTGCCGCTAACATTGCCACCACCGCCACTACAGTTTTCCCTGCTCCTACATCTCCTTGAACTAATCTATTCATCGGTTCAGGAGAATATAAATCTTGGAGAATTTCTTGAATTACCCGATTTTGAGCATTGGTTAATTTAAACGGTAACATCTGATAAAATTCATCAATTAATTTTCCCTTGGGTGCTAAAACTGCACTGGTTTCAACCTGTTTCTGTTGTTGTCTTCGGGTTAATAATCCTAACTGTAAATAGAAAAATTCATCAAACACTAACCGCCGTCTCGCCGCCGATAAACAATCTCGGTCTGGAGGAAAATGGATATTCTCAATGGCATTAGTTAACCCAATTAATTGATATTGATTTAATACTTCTTCGGGTAAGGCATCTGCCAATTGTTTCGCCGCAGGTAAAGCTGCAATTACCGCTTTTCTAACTACATCCGCCCCGACCCCATCCGATAACGGATACACAGGTAAAAGTCGCCCGATTTTCATTGATTCAATTTGACCCCCGGCATCATCTAAAACTTCTAATTCCGGGTTATCTAAGGTAATTCCATATTGATTTTTTTTGACTAAACCTGATGCTGCAATTAACGCCCCGGTTGCATAATTATTTTTTTGTTGATGTTGCCAACCTTTACTACTATATCTATTTCCAGCATAAAATCGACTAATTTTAAGCTGTCCGGTATTATCGCTTAATACTAATTCTAATATGGTTAATTTTTTATTCCGAGGACTACTAAAACAATTACACCGTTTTACCTGAGCAATTAAGGTGACGGTTTCCCCAGGTTCTAGTTCATTAATTTTGACCTGTCGGGCGTAGTCAATATGATCCCTGGGATAATAATACAGTAAATCAAATACGGTTAAAACCCCTAATTTTGCTACGCGATCGCTATTTCTAGGCCCGATAATTTTTTCTAAGGATTGTTCTAAGGATATATTAACAACCTTTGCCTGTTCTGTAATCCCAGTTGTCTTTGTAACTGTTTGTTGATTTTGCTTTTGATCTTGTTCCGTTTCCCGAATTTTCGATACCTGATTCCGACAATCAAATAACCGTTGTAATTGCAGCAAAAACCGTCTCGTATCTGCAATTAAATGTTGGCGGTCTTCTAATTTTAATTCAGGATAACGCAAAAAATCCTCCGCCAAATCTTGACACCGTTGTTGGGTCTCCGGCGGTGCATTTTCAAACAATTCCTTTAAACTCACATAAAAAAATTCATGGAATTTATATTGACTACCCTGCAAATTTGTAAAACCCCGTTCTGCTTCAACGCACAACGCTTTACTAAATCTCCACCAGTCTGGTTGATAAGATTTCATCTTAATCTAACTTCCTAATTACCCTGTATTTGTGACTCACCACAGCCTATTATAATATACAGTATTGTCAGCACCACAGAGATTTACTTAGCTTTTCTTTAACCTTCCTACTCAGCTTTTTAATAATAGGAATTAAATCAAATTTTTCCAGGGGTTGACAATAACAAATCCATTTTGCTATAATTTTAGCAAATGCTGTATGCAGGAGCATGGCTTTACGCTTGACTTTTTAATCAATTATAGATAAAACCCTTTATCTATAGGATTACAGACTTTGATGAATTTTCCGCCCCTGAGTTTTTGGGTAGAATTAAAGCAAATTTTAAACAAGGTTGACACGAATAATTTTTAGGTGCTATAATTTAAGTATACGCTGGTGGGGGTCGTGCGTACCTACTCTTGATTTTTTAGTCAATTAAAAGCTATACAACTCAACCTATAAGCATTTCAAGCATTTCTCAATCCTCATACCAAATAGATCTCCAAGCGGATTCTGCCTGGAGTATGGCTCTCTCGCGTAACTTTTTTTGATACTCCCGACGGATATTAGTAAACTGTCCCGACAAATGGCGGAGTTGGTGACGTCGCGCCATCACATTAGCATCAGCAAACTCAATTTCCCCCAAGCGCAGATGAATAGCCGTTAACCTTGTCATGATCGAGGTTTGGGGCTCGTCATCATCCTCCGTCTCAATCATGATCTGGAGTAGATTCGCTGGCCCAGCCACCATATCGCTGGAAGCATCAGCCTTAGAAGCCACTTCCAGAATAGCTTGGGGTAATTTTTTTGGTAACAGTCCAAACCGTTGTAACTGCAAGTTGGTATCCTTAGATAGCAATTTCAACAGTCGGACAATTCCGGTTTCAATCCCATCTTGCCAAGAGAATAAACGCTCAGGGGTTAACGGTTTTGGAGTCTGAGAAACCTGCAAATTTTCCTCTGGCTGTTCCTCCTCCGGTTCAGAGGTAAAATCATCATCTAAATCCTCAAGTTCAAAATCAGCCGGAGCTTGCAGAGACTCGCATAAATCCGTCTGCATTTGTCGGGCTAAATTTCTTAGCCCCTGTTGTAATTTTTGTCGTTGTGAAACCGATAACTCTAAAAATACTTGAGGATAGATTTGAGTGCAGAGATGATAACTTGCCAAAATCAATTGTTGACGTACTCCTTGCCCCAGAGCAACCAAATACACCTCATAGGCGTGATGAAACTCTTGGGCAATTTTAGCGATCGCCTCTTCCAAAGCAGCGATATCCTGATCAACGCGATTTATTGATCCAGCCATAAAGGAATTAGGAATTAGGAATTAGGAATTAGGAATTACGAATTAGGAATTAAAAATGAATGAACTCCGATCATAATTAAAATTTGATCTGATCGGAGTCTTAACTATTAATTAACTTCAGAAATAACCTAGGCTTTACCCATTTGTTCGGCGACTTCATCCGCAAAATTCTTTTCTTCCTTCTCCAAGCCTTCACCCAAAACAAAACGAGCAAAGCGACGAATTTTAATATTTTCGCCTAACAGAGAAATACTTTGTTTCACCAACTCCGCCACCGTAATATCTTGATTGCGAATGTAAGGTTGATCAACTAAGGATAGCTCTTGAAGACGCTTATCAATTCGTCCTTGAACAATTTTTTCCTTAATATTATCGGGTTTATTTCCTAAATCATCCCGCTTCATTTCAATCTCTTTTTCCTTAGCGGTAATGCTGGCGGGAATATCATCAATAGAAACATATTCCACATTAGGACAAGCTGCAATTTGCATGGCAATATTATTCACTAATGCTTTAAATTCCTCCCGACGCGCCACAAAGTCAGTTTCGCAGTTGACTTCCACAATTACCCCCACCCGTCCGCCAGTGTGAATATAACTTCCCACCAAGCCTTCGGTAGCACTGCGAGAGATCTTTTTATCCGCAGAAGTAATACCCTTTTGACGTAACCATTCTATAGACTTCGTGATATCCCCATCATTTTGAATCAGGGCGTTCTTACAGTCCATCATCCCCGCGCCAGTTTTATCGCGCAGTTCCTTAACCACTTTTGCTGAGATTTCCGCCATCTTTTCCTCAGATTTGTTTTATGTTTACCTATCGCCATCACTCATCTGTTAAAAAAAATTATAACAAATGAATCTAAATGTTTTCCATGATTACTTCCCAGGAGTCCCCATCGGATAATTTAGCTTAAACCTGTCCTGAAAAAAGACTCCTGAGAAATATTTTAGGTCTTATTCTTCCGACTCCGAATCAGAATCTAAATCGCCGATATCTTCAACTTCTTCATCTTCTTCATATTCGGCTTCGTAATCATAATCTTCTTCAGCTATTTCTGCACCTTGACCATGACGCCCTTCATAAATTGCGTCGGCTAACTTACCAACAATCAACTTAATTGAACGAATAGCATCATCATTGGCGGGAATATGAATATCTGCCAAATCAGGATCACAATTAGTATCTAATAAAGATACAATCGGAATATCTAATTTCCGACATTCCATCACCGCATTATATTCCCGGCGTTGGTCAACTAAAATTACCACATCAGGAACACGACGCATGGCTTTAATTCCGCCTAAATACTTCCGTAATTTCGTCAATTCTCGACGTAAAACCGAAGCTTCTTTTTTAGGAAGATAATCAAAATAACCACTAGACTCGCGGTCTTCCAAAGTTTTCAGACGGTCAACCCGGGTTTTAATCGTCGCCCAGTTGGTCAGCATTCCCCCCAACCAACGTTGGTTGACATAATATCCACCACAACGGGCGGCTTCGCTGGCGATAATTCCAGCAGCTTGACGTTTAGTTCCGACAAACAGAAACTTTTTCCCATCTTCGGAGGAACTTCTGACATAATCATAGGCCTCCTCCATCAGTTCTGCGGTTTGAACTAAATCAATAATATGAACCCCGTTACGCTCCGTGTAGATATAGGGAGACATTTTCGGATTCCAACGGCGGGTCTGATGTCCAAAGTGAACTCCAGACTCCAGCATTTCTGCCAAACTAATAACGCCCATTCTTTATAACTCCTAATTCGGGTTAATCCTCCATCCAGGCGTATCAGCTAAGGGTTTAAACCCTAGAAACACCCGAATCCCTGGATGTGTGATTTTTAGACAACCTTTCCACTATACCACGTCTTGAGTTATCTGTAGATTAGTTCACAGGTAATTCCTTCCTAAAAATTCCAGTTGCAACTACTTGTTCAACTATATTTGGATAAAATTTCTGAGCAATTTCAGGAAATCTACCTAAAGCAATAGGCCCACCCAAGCAATGAAGCAAGCAAATATCATTTTTCTGCTTCAGCATAGATTGTTTGATCATAGATAAAGCTTTAAATTGGCACATTTCATGTATTTCAGTAAGTGTCTTAACGGATTTATTCTCTATTCTCGATATAGCGTCTATTGGGGAAATATTGTATATACAAGGAAGGCTTTGAACAGAGAATTGTGCCTTATTAATAGCTCTAATTAGAGCTAACTGATCTTGCTTTTTGAATTTTAGCCACTCCCGATTCCATAACTCAAATAAAGACTGAGTTTGGGTGGTGTTTCTCCAAAGAATTACTCCACTATTAAAGTGAGTTGTACTTTCTGGCAAATATTGTAAGGTGTAATTCTTCTCTTCTTCTGAAATATGAGCGCACAATCCCAATGTTGGAACTAGGTCAACCACCATACACATATCTCCATAATCAAGATAATCCCACAGATCAGAAATAGGTTTGAAGGGAAGAATATCCGCGTCTAGGAATAGTGTTTCCTGATATGGACTAAATTTTGATAGACTTGTCTTGATATCCCTAGATGAGAATGAACCGCTATCATTTATCTCACTAAGATTAATAAATCTAGCACTAATTTCGTACTTTTCAAGAGGGAAAAGTTTAAGTAATGGATGATCAGAGATTATAGTAATAGGTATATTTGGTTCTATCTGACGGAGGACAATCGCACTAATTAAAGTTGCTTCCAGATATAAAACATTTCCTGTTGCACAATAGATAACTCCTCTATTTTTCATATAAAAACCTTTGAAAATGGTAAAATTCGTTTTAAAGGACTGCAAGGTACTTTGATTAAGTGGTTTCGCTGAACCAAGAATCTCCACGCCTTCAGGCTGGGGAGTGTCAACTCACAGGTAATTCATTCCTAAAAATTCCAGTTGCAACTACTTGTTCAACTATATTTGGATAAAATTTCTGAGCAATTTCCGGAAATCTACCTAAAGCAACATATCCACCCCAGCAATGAATCAAGCAAATATCATGTTTCTGCTTCAACATAGATTGTTGGAGCATAGATAAAGCTTTGAATTGGCACAGTTCATGTATTTCAGCCAGTGTATTAACGGATTTATTCTCTATCCTCGATATAGCGTCTATTGGGGAAATATTGTATATACAAGGAAGGCTTTGAACAGAGAATTCTGCCTTATTAATAGCTCTAACTAGAGCTAACTGATCTTGCTTTTTGAATTTTAGCCACTCCCGATTCCATAACTCAAATAAAGACTGAGTTTGGGTGGTGTTTCTCCAAAGAATTACTCCACTATTAAAGTGAGTTGTACTTTCTGGCAAATATTGTAAGGTGTAATTCTTCTCTTCTTCCGAAATATGATCGCACAATCCCAATGTTGGAACTAGGTCAACCACCATACACATATCTCCATAATCAAGATAATCCCACAGGTCGGAAATAGGTTTGAAGGGAAGAATATCCGCGTCCAGAAAAAGTGTTTCCTGATATGGACTAAAGGTTGATAGACGTGTCTTGATGTCCCTAGATGAAAATGAACCGCTATCATTTATCTCACTGAGATCAATAAATCTAGAACTAATTTCGTACTTTTCCAGAGGGAGAATTTTCAGTAACGGATGATCAGAGATGATAGTGATAGGTATCGTTGGTTCTATCTGACGGAGGACAATCGCACTGATTAAAGTTGCTTCCAGATATAAAACATTTCCTGTTGCACAATAGATAACTCCTCTATTTTTCATATAAAAACCTGTGAAAATTGTTGGTTAAATTTTGTTACTTTATGTTACTTGGTTTTCAGCTAATTTAGCAAAACAAAATATTAATTTTCATGTAAAGAAATATTTTCTAAAACACTCTTAGTAATACTTGTTTCTGCTCTTGTGTAAATATAGGTTTCTGGGTTGGTAATGTTTTCGGTTTTAAATATTTTTTCTGCTCGTTGCCAAAAATCTGTATCTTCACCATAAGCAATATTATCAAATCCTTTTAATTCAAAAAATACTTTACGTTTACCGAAAAATGTGGGGCCTAAAACACATTCTTTTAAATTAATAGTTTTTCCTGGTTCATAATAATCAGGCACTAAAATTTCTTCTTCGGAAAAGAATCCACCTTGTATTAAATCAATTTCAGGATGAGATTTTAGATAATTAAGCCGTGATTTTATATGATTAGGTGCATAAGTATCATCACTATCTAAAAATGTGATATATGGGCTAAATGAGGCTTGGATACCCACATTTTTAGAGTAGGCTAATTTGCGGTTTTTATGTTTCAAATAACGGACATTTTGAGTTTTTTCTAAATAGGGATTAACTATTTCAAATGTATGATCATCACTACCATCATCAACTACTAACAATTCCCAATTTTGAAAAGTTTGATCAATCACACTATCAAGACATTGATTTAAATATTTTGCTCGATTGTATGTACATAAAATGATGCTAACTTCTGGTTGAATATCAAATTTGATAGGACTCATGGCAATTTATAGATTGTGAATTTTATTTCTCAGCAACGATACAGGTAGCAACCGGATAATCTGGATGAAATGCGTCTAGTTCTTCAGTTGTCAGTTCTTCCACAGCAATGCCATGATAACTAGCTATGACCGTTGTAGGATTACCATAAACATATAACTTTTGCTGAGAAAAGTTTCTAAACATCCAAGCAAAAGCATCAGGTAAAGGCCGCCAATAGTCCATTGGAGTAGCATGAATTCTAATGGAACTGGGAACCATTGCAAAACATTTACCTCCAGGTTTTAACCAAGTATAAATATTTTCTACTACTTGCCAAGGTGCGTAACAATGTTCGAGAACATTAAATATTACGATGGAATCAAATGACTCAGGTTTAATCATAGATGTATCGTGAGCATCACCCACTATATCTATTCCCAAACCGGGTTCTATATTCATAATTTGATAGGATGTACCAGGGTTAACTTCATAGAAATCCTTATCTTTTGGTATTCCTCCTATTTCCAAAATATTCCCAGAAATTTGCGTTTGAATTTCCTGTAAATATTTGCTAAGATAATATCTATCTACGGGTGTACCCCTAGTTAAGCCAAATGCTTGACAAATAGGAACAGCTTTTTTTAAATCACCCCAATCTATAGAATTTGTAGCAGGAGATAGCAACCCAAGTTGTTCTAAATGTTCTACTAGCTTGCGAAATTCTTCTATATTTTTAATAGATTCTAAGTCATCTTTTAATTGATATTTAAAAAATAATTGTGTCAGAACTTGGTAATTTTCTTGACTAATATCGCCAAGTTCAAATAACATTTCTTTTTCAATAAAGCTGCGAAATCCTTTACCAAAAATTGTAATTTTTCCATCGGCTAAAAATACTATGGCATTTTCAATCAGATGTTGATATTGCTCTAGCTCCTCAGTCAGTTTCTCTGCTACTGAAGCTGATTTAATTTGTTCAAATATTAGGTAAGCTTTTTCTAAAGAATGTTCGTGAACAAATATTTCTAATATTGTTAACCAAGATTTAGCCGTAATAATTTCTGCTGTGCGCTGACTCCAAGCAAAAATAGCATACAGTTGGGAATCTTCTATTTTTAAAAAAGCATTACTTACATAAGTTTTAATCATACAATTTTTTTTGATTTTTAACTGAGATGAATCTGTAATCAAGACTGAAGTTATCATGCTAAAGTAATAGTGTCAAGTTGATCAAGAATATTGCTATCTACATCTATATCAAATTTCCGCGCAAAATGGCATGATGAGGCAAGAAGATGGGGCAAATCTTCCATAACCATTGTTTTGGGATGAGCCCCTTGTGTTGACCAGTCTACATAGCGGTAATCATCGTTTTTTAGATTAAGGTGTGGTGCATTAGCCAGGATAGTTTGAAAATATGATTCATCTACAAACATTCGATGATAATAGTGTGATGCTAAGGCATTTTTTTGATTGTGAAACTCAATAATATATTCTGCCGCTCGTTGATTTGCACAAAACCATAGACCTCCAGCAAAGCAGCGAAATTTATTAGAAAATGGCAGAAAGGGTTTAGTTAATAATGGATGTTCCAGACGAATTGTGAAATTTTTGAAGAAGGGAACTGAAAATAATTCGTAACTACAATATCGCTGATAGGCTAGTATTTGCCAGATAACGCTCATTTTGACATTTTGTTTATAAACTTTATATATAATTTCTTCATGGTGTATATAAGCATCATATTCAGTTGAATTGAAATCGTCTAATATCTGTTTAGCAGTTTTGATGGGATAGTCTGCTCCACTGAGTAATATAAACCAATCTGGCGGATTTACAGACTCATACATTAGTTTAATGGCTTTAATTATAGCTTCTACTGCGGAAAATTCACCCCATGCGGTTTCTATATGGGGACGGACAAAGGAGATGTTTTTCGGTAGGGTATCCACAGATAAATCACATTTAGAAAAATCATGATGACAGACAATAGTTGGATAATTGAACATTCTGTTTAAATGATCTATTAGTCTGTAAATTTGCTCTGGGTTTCTGTGGGTAAGTAAAATAAAACCTATGGATAATGACATTCTGCTCCTAATTTTTTTATGAGAACAACAACTAACAGCACAGGATATTCAAGATTTTTATCCAAAATAGACGAATCCATGTTAACATAACGGAGGCTTTAATCAAAGCTTGTCGCCAAAATTGTCATAAAATTACCGATTTAGGTTTTTTGTATACAATTAAGCAATTATTTATGATCTAATGATCCCATGAATTAATGAATTTTGATAATCATCAGTTAAATCTTAATTGGGCTTGGCGGATTGGGGAAGAAGGATTCCTAAAAATTGTTGACTTGATCAATGAGAAAGTTAATTTGCCAAATTATATTTTAGAATTTGGTAGCGGTGCAAGTTCCGTCCGTCTAGTTTTAAGTTTTCCTCAAACCAAAATAATCTCAATAGATGCAGATTTAGACTGTTATCATCAAACTCAAGAGCTTGCTAAAGAATTTCTTCAACCAGAATCTCTCTTTGAGTTAAAATATCAGCCTTTGAGTTTTCAAGAATATGGTTTGGGTACGATTTTTGCTTATACTCAAGATAATTCCTTAAACAACCTTAGTTTTGACTGCGTAATTATAGATGGGCCACCATTCTATACCTTAAGAGGAAGAGAAGCCTGTTTATATCAAGTCTATAACCAACTCCGTATTGGTGGTATTGTTATTTTGGATGATTTCAATCGAGAAAGTGAAAAGATTATTTTAAAAAATTGGTTGTCAGTATATCCCGATAGTTTTGATATAGAAATTATTGAATCAGGACATCACCTGGCTATTCTTCAGAAAAAACAGTCAGTAAAACCTGATTTCCTTAATGAATATAGACACAATGATAGCATGGAGATTAACCAAAAATACAGGAAACTTCGGGCTGCATTCTTAAACCTAAAAGATGCCGATTTTATTAAAATACTTGAGTCTTTACCCAGCAATGTAATTATCCCGGCACTCAAAGATAAAGATAACTTGGATAATTTTCTCAAACTAATGTTGACAATTCAAACAACATATCAAAGTGCTTCTGATCAAGTTAATTTTATTTCTGAGTCTCAATCAAATTTGACGGCTGAAGAAATTTTTCAGCAACAAACTGAGATTTTCTGTTCTTGTTTAGACTTGTTAAATTTAACCGAATCAAACCTATAATTTTCCTCTCTCCAAGAGTAACGGAGGAGAGTTAAATATACTTTTAACCTAGGAAAAAATGCAGTATTCCGATGACATTTGGCTAAATTAGTTTATTTAATACTTGCTTAATTCGGAAAGTGACAAAAGCTGAATCAATTTAATTCCTCCATAATCAAGGATGAATTTGTTTGAGAATCACCCGCAAGCGATCATAATCATCTTTTAATAAAATGCTCAGGGTTCGTCCCGCTTCAATTAACCAAGCTCGATCTAATGTTTTGAACTTATAAACTTCTCGAATTGCCGCAGCCACCAAAGAATCCACCGGAGCATTACCCACATCTAATAAAGTTCTTAAAAAATCTAATTCCTGACTAAAACCAACAATTTCATCCGGTTCGCATTCATACACCCCCTGATGAATTTGAGGAGGACGGGGCGGAATATATTGATAAATCTTGCCCCGTTGCGGTTGAGAATTATTTCCCTCACCCACCAACTCAAACCCCACAATTGCCACCCGAAATTCCGTTTTTAACATCGCAAAAATTTGCGGTTGCTGTTCTCGCAATTCCTCTAAACTTAATCCTAGCGCCCTCGCCCGATGCACCGAATCAATCGGGCTAGTTGTAGCATGATAAACTACCCCATAAACCTTATTTCCCGACTCCTCATCCCTAGATTTAACCCAACTTCCAAACGCAGGCATCACCGGAAAACTTAAATCTTCCGGTTCCAAACATTGGGCTAAATATTCCGTTGTCGCCGTTTCAATTACCTCACCAATATGTTGTTGAGAACGGGCAGAAGTTGAAAATGCAGGAAAGGGAAGACGCATAAATCAGTTATCAGTTATCAGTTATCAGTTATCAGTGTAGAGACGCGCCATGGCACGTCTCTACTATCATTATTACTTTTTGCCTTTGCGTCCAGCAGTTGTATCAATGGCTTCTAGTTCAGAACGTCTGAAAGTGACCAGTTTATCCCAGTTTCCTCCTTCAAACAGAACAGCGACCTTCCCGTCACAGACTCGTTGAACTAGACCTTGGAAACCGTAATAAGTATCAATAGGGTTCGTGACTCGCACGGCGGAACCTGGCAAAATCATAATATTTTAAGGCTTAGGTGGACTCAATCTTAGTTTACCCCCCCCTGCCCCCTTTGGTAAGCAGGGCTGTTTCATTTTCACGGCTTCCCAACAGTTGAAACTGTTACCGCGATTTGTAATCACTAATATTTGATTTCAAAACCCGCGTCGGCGGGTTTCGCCTGTGTAGCGACAGATTTCAATCTGTCGGAATCTGAAAACATGAAACAGCCTGGCTTGGTAAGGGGGGTGAAGTTATAGCCTTTGCCATATCGCTGAAAACCTTGACAGCAAAAAGTTTTGGCTATTATTGAAAAAAAACTTTCCCAAAACCCTTGCGTAAATCAAAATAAAATGCTTAGATGTAGAAATGTGAAAATTCAAAAGCGAATCAACACATAACCCAATCCGGGGGCGTGGCGGAATGGTAGACGCTACGGACTTAAAGATAAATTGAGCCTTGAGGCGAGAAATTCCTCAAGTGTAAGCTGTCAAATTCAGGGAAACCTAAATCTGTAAATTCAGACAAGGCAATCCTGAGCCAAGCCTAGGGGTATTAGAAATGAGGGAGTTTCCCCAATCTAAGATCAATACCTAGGAAGGTGCAGAGACTCGACGGGAGCTACCCTAACGTTAAGCCGAGGGTAAAGAGAGAGTCCAATTCTCAAAGCCAATTGGTAGTAGCGAAAGCTACGGGAGAATGAAAATCCGTTGACCCTTATAAGGTCGTGTGGGTTCAAGTCCCACCGCCCCCATACCTAAAAGTTGAATATAATAGCAGGCAATCAGTAAGAAAAGACTTTACTCTCTGGATTTGAGTATAATCTTATGTTCTGTGCTATACAAATTATCAGTTGATAGGGTGCGTCTTACGCGCCTTTTTCAGTTATAAATTAATATAATAGACCCTAATCCTCTTAACTCTCAAATGAGGTATCAATGGTAAGCTCTAAACACCCTCAATTAAAATCAACAGAAAATTTAAGCCTGTATGAACAAGATTTTTACTTATGGATTGAAAATACGGTAAATCAGTTAAAAACAGGGCAATTATTAGAGGTTGATTTGGGAAATTTAATTGAAGAAATCGAATCTATGGGACGCAGTGAAAAACAAGCACTAGAAAGTAATTTAATTATTGTTTTACTACATCTATTGAAATATAAATATCAACCAGATAAACGTTCCAATAGTTGGTTATCTTCGATTTATGAACATCGTAGAAGACTGAGAAAAGCATTAAAAAGTAGTCCTAGTTTAAAACCTTACTATACAGAAGTGTTTGAGGAATGTTATCAAGATGCTAGACAAGAAGCAGCCTTAGAAACGGGTTTAACTTTAGAAGTATTTCCTGTGGTTTGTCCGTTTACACCAGAAGCTACCCTCGATAGTGAATTTCTACCGAATTAAATTAACAAAATCACTCAATCTAAATGATTTTCTAGTAGAGATATGTTATAATAAATTGAATATAGCAATTTTATATTATTATCAACCATAGGAGAAGATCATGACTCAAACTATTACTCAAGCAGAAGCCCTTGTCGAGATAATTAAAACCTTATCGCTTCCACAACAGGAGGAAGTGATTAATTTTATTGAATTTTTGCATTTTAAAGCCCAAAAACCAGAAATTAAACCTCAAGAAGCAGAACAACAAGGGATTTCAGCCTATGAAGCTGCTAAAGAGTTTGCAGGTTGTTTAGAAGGTGGCCCTTCTGACCTCTCTACCAATAAAAAGTATTTACAGGGGAATTGGTAAAAAATGAGAAATAAGATTTTATTGGATACAGGGCCGTTAGTATCTTATCTAAAACGCCAAGATAAATATCATAGTTGGGCAGTGACTGAATGGGGAAAAAGTCAATTGCCATTATTCACTTGTGAAGCGGTTATTTCTGAAGCGTGTTTTTTGCTGCATCGAACCTATGGAGGAGAGGAAGCTGTTATTGCTTTATTGAAATCGGGAGTGATTAAAATACCCTTTCATTTAACAGAAGAAATTGAAGCTATTGGAAATTTAATGCAGCGTTATCAGAATGTACCAATGTCTTTAGCCGATGCTTGTTTAGTCAGAATGAGTGAATTAATTCCAGGGAGTTCTATATTAACCTTAGATAGTGATTTTAGAATTTATCGCAAAAATCAGCAGGAAATGATTGATTTAATAATTGCTGATGAAATATAAATAATATGGAAAAATTTTTACAAAAATATCAACGATTTGGGATTAATTTAGGTTTAGAACGGATTAAAAACCTACTAAAACGCTTAGGAAATCCTCACCTAAATGTTCCTATAATTCATGTAGCCGGAACTAATGGTAAAGGTTCGGTTTGTGCTTACCTATCTTCTATTTTATCACAAGCAGGTTATCGAGTTGGACGCTATATTTCCCCCCACTTAGTCGATTGGACAGAACGTTTATCAATTAATGAACAACCGATTTCACAAGCGGATTTTTTAGAAGTTTTACAACAGGTAGAAAATGCCATTCCCCCCGATGAAGTTCCCCCCACTTTATTTGAAATTGTCACCGTTGCAGCTTGGGTCTATTTTGCTCAACAAAAAGTAGATATTGCAGTCATGGAAGTAGGGTTAGGGGGACGTTTAGACGCCACTAATGTTTGTGATCATCCCTTGGTTAGTGTGATTACTTCCATTGGTTTAGACCATCAAGAATATTTGGGGTCAACGATAGCAGAAATTGCCTTTGAAAAGGCGGGAATTATTAAATCTAACTGTCCAGTTGTCGTGGGTATTTTACCCCCAGATGCTAAACAAGTAATTCAACAACGGGCAACGGAATTAAACGCCCCTGTAACCTGGGTTAAACCTGCGGTTTGGGTAAAACAAAATGGTATACAGCAAACAGCTAATTATCAAGGTTTAGAATACCCTTTACCCCTATTGGGAGAAATACAATTAATCAATTCAGCGATCGCGATCGCTACTATTCAAATTCTACATCAAAAAGGATGGAAAATTTCAGAAAATGCCTTAATTCAAGGCATGGAAAAAGCTCAATGGCCAGGACGCCTGCAATGGATTACCTGGAAACAACATCGCCTATTAATTGATGGAGCCCATAACCCCGCCGCGGCGATCGCGTTACGTCAATATATAGATAGTTTAGAGGTTTCATCTATTATTTGGGTGATGGGAATGTTATCGACAAAAGATCATACTAATATTTTTCAAGCCCTATTAAGACCCGGTGATCAATTATATTTAGTTCCTATTCCTAATCATCCCCATGCAGACCCCCAACAGTTAGCAACTCTAGCTAAAAGTTTATGTCCCGATTTAAAGAATTGTCAAACCTATCCCACATTAATTCCCGCGTTAGACGCTGCTATTAAAAATGAAAATACCTTACCAGTTATTTGTGGATCATTGTATTTATTAGGTTGTTTTTTTGAACTTCTGCAAAAAACTTGAATCCCGTTATAACCCCTTTGTGCCTCCGTGTCTTTGTGGTTAAATATAGTTAAATATAGAGAGTTAAATATAGAGAGACGCGCCATGGCACGTCTCTACTATTACCGACACATAATCAAAGTATTAGCTGAGATATATCCCTCCTCGGGCTCACTAATGCCAACCCAATCGCGTTTTTCCCCATTCGGATCAGGAATTAACTTATAATTCTGTATCAGTCTAACTCGGGCTCCTGAAGCCAAACTCCCAACCCGGTCAGAAAATCGAGAGGGTTTTTCCCTGACCACAACCCCATTGGGGGCGGCGGCAAAATCAATTTGACGACATAAACTAACGGGTTGTGTTGTTGGAGGTTCGGGTTTTTGTACTTGACCCGAACAGTCTTGCAAATTCCCACTTCTATCAGGAAAACCATTAGAAATATAACCCTTAATCGGGGCGCTAATTTCTACCCAAGTCCGACCATCCGGGCCACGAGTCCCGCCGGAATTATTAGCTAAAGTCACTTCCGTTTTAAATCCCACACCCCCAACCACCGGAGAAGTGGGAGTCGGTCGAGAATGAACCGCTAACCCCTGTTGTTCCCCAATAATTCGGCACAAACTAGAACGGTTTTGGGCTATTTTTGTTTCTGAATTTGTTGTCGGGGGTTTAGTTTGTATCGTTGCTAAAGTGGGTAATTGACTCCCCATAACCGCTAATACAACTAATGCTAAAACCCGAAAAGACTTACTCCTCAATCCCAAATTATTCATTAATTTCACTCCTCATTAACCACACTCAATTTTAACAATTAGAACTGACGTAAAAAGCGTAAATCACTGGCATAAACCCGCCGAATATCATCAATTTGATGTAAAACCATTGCAAACCGTTCTACACCAAAACCGGCCGCAAATCCCGTGTATTTTTCCGGGTCATATCCAGCCGCTTTTAACACATTCGGATCAACCATGCCACATCCTAACACTTCTAGCCATTTTCCTTGCCATTGTAAATCCACTTCGGCCGAGGGTTCAGTAAAGGGGAAATAACTCGCCCGAAATCGCACGGGTAAATCCCCGAACATTTGCCGTAAAAACTCTTTAATTGTGCCTTTTAAATCCGTAAACTTTAAGCCTTCTTCAATAGCTAATAGTTCAATTTGATGGAACACCGCCGCATGGGTCGCATCAACGGTATCCCGACGATAAACCCGACCGGGGGCGACAATGCGGATGGGGGGTTGGTGTTCTTCCATGTAGCGAATTTGTACCGATGAAGTATGGGTTCTTAATAAGTTACCATCGGGTAAATAAAAAGTATCCTGCATATCCCTAGCTGGATGGTCGGGGGGAGTATTTAGGGCTTCAAAATTATAATAATCCGTTTCCATTTCCGGGCCAGAAGCCACGGTATATCCTAACCCAACAAATATATCCAAAGCCCGATCAATAATGCCATTTAGGGGATGAATTCGGCCCTGGGAATGATAGACTCCTGGCATGGTGACATCCAGGGTTTCCGACTGGAGTTGGGCTTCGAGTTGGGCGCGTTGGAGGGCGGTGCGTTTATCCTCTAAACCCGTTTCTAAGGCTTTTTTGACATCATTAGCTAAAGCTCCAATGCGGGGCCGTTCACTGGGGTCTAGTTTTCCCATTCCCCCTAAAACGACTGAAACTTTGCCTTTTTTGCCTAAATAGTTAATTCGCAATTGTTCTAATTCCTCTAGGGTTTGAGAAGTTGCGATCGCATCTGTTCCTTCGGTGCGGAGGTCTTCGAGTTGGGTTTCTAATTCACTAAGTTGGGTTGCCATATCACCATTCAAAATAGACTATTTAAGGATGACCGTTTAATTAATTAAAGTCAATGAAACTATTAATTAGTAATGATGATGGGGTTTTTGCCCAAGGAATTCGCAGTTTAGCCAATGGTTTAGCCCAAGTCGGACATGAAGTAACTGTGGTTTGTCCCGATCAAGAACGTTCGGCAACGGGTCATGGTTTAACCTTACACCATCCCATTCGCGCTGAACAGGTAGAGGATATTTTTGAACCGTCCGTAACCGCCTGGGCCTGTTCGGGAACCCCCGCCGACTCGGTGAAAGTGGGACTATTTGGGGTGATGGAAACCCCGCCGGATTTGGTTTTAGCCGGAATTAATCATGGGCCGAATGTGGCCACGGATATTCTGTACTCCGGTACGGTTTCAGCAGCCATGGAAGGGTTAATTCAAGGAATTCCCAGTATTGCTTTTAGTTTGGGGAGTTATTCTTCACGGGAGTTTCAAGGGGCGGTGGAATTTGCCCAACGGTTAATTCACACCTTAGAAAAACATCCCCTACCCGAAGCGATGTTACTAAATGTTAATGTTCCCAGTGTCCCCCCCCAGGACATTCAGGGGGTGAAGATTACCCGTCAAGGAATTCGTCGTTATGTTGATATTTTGGAAAAACGTATCGACCCTAGGGGAAAAACCTATTATTGGTTAACTGGAGAATTAATGGAAGATGTAGAACTATTAAACGAACCCTCAGACTTGGATGAATGGATGACGGATGTTCATGCTTTACGTCAAAATCTGATCACCATCACCCCCCTACAATATAACCTTACCCATATTACAGAATTACAAAAGTTACAAACTTGGTCGCAGATGTTAAGTATTCACAATTAAAGTCCCCCTTGCTAACAAGGAGGATGGGAAGATTTCTAGTTTCGGCTGGTAATTAGAGATTGGGTGCTGAAGCTGACATCCCAAGGCAACCGAATCCTTAGAAGTCAGCCATTCAACACCTGAATTCTACTTTTTGGGTGAGAGCAACATCATCATGCTGCGTCCTTCTTGTTTGGGTTCCTGTTGCACCTCAGCCAATTCTTGTAACTCAGAGGCCATACGTTCCAGGAGGCTTTTGGCGAGGTGGCTGTGTTGAATTTCCCGACCACGGAACATAATGGTGGCTTTAACTTTATCCCCTGATTGCAGGAAGCGTTTGGCTTGATTGACGCGCACTTTGTAATCGTGCTCGTCAATGATGTAGCGCATTTTGACTTCCTTGACATCAACGGTGTGTTGTTTTTTCTTGGCTTCTCGAACTTTCTTTTCCTGTTCGTACTTGTATTTGCCATAGTCCATAATCCGACACACCGGGGGGTCGGCTTTGTCGCTAACCAATACCAAGTCGAGTTCCTTTTCCTCCGCCATGCGCGAGGCTTCCCGGGGGGTGAGAATCCCTAATTGAGAGCCATCTGCATCTATGACCCGGATTTTAGGAAACCGGATATTTTCGTTAATTGGAGGCAAATTGCGATTGATTTTTTTATCGGTCACAGGCATTAAAGAAGTTTGCAAGCGATTCAATATGATGGTGATATGGTTCTACAGTTTCCTATTGTACTCATTCCCATCGATATTCTGTTCCAAATTTAACCTAAATTCCATAAACGTTAAGATTATCAATATAAAGTTATGTTGTGATCGGAGGATATTTGATTAGTTCCGCAAGCTGGCAAGACCAAGTAGGTGATCAACGGGATTGGATTTGGCGGGGTTGGCGGATTCGTTACGCCTATAGTCGGCCCGGTTTGTCCCTATCTTCTAGTCCCAGTTACCCGATGTTATTTTTACATGGATTTGGGGCTTCTATTGGACATTGGCGATATAATTTGGCTGTATTGAGTCAAACGAGTATGGTTTATGCTTTGGATTTATTGGGTTTTGGCGGTTCGGAAAAAGCGATCGCCCCCTACAATACTCAATTATGGGTAGATTTAGTCTATGATTTTTGGAAAACGTTTATCCGAGAACCTGTAATTTTAGTCGGCAATTCTATCGGGTCTTTGGTTAGTTTAATGGTGGCATCCCAAAACCCTAAATTAGCAAAGGGATTAGTTTTAATTAGTCTTCCTGACCCCGGATTACAATTAGAAATGTTACCGCCTTGGTCAATTCCTGTGGTAGAAACTGTGCAAAATATTGTGGCTTCTCCTCCAGTTTTAAGGCTATTTTTTGCCTTAGCTCGTCGTCCGAGTTTTATCCGGCGTTGGGTACAGTTAGCCTATAATAATCCCGATGCAATTACCGATGAATTAGTTGATATTTTAGTAACTCCGGCTCTGGAACGGGGGGCAGCCCGGGCTTTTTGTTCGATTATTAAAATGATGGGAAATCCTCGTTTGGGCCCAACAGTTAAAAGTCTATTTCCCCAATTAACGGCTCCTATTTTGTTACTTTGTGGCTTACAAGATCGTTTAATTCCAGTTAAATTTGCTAACCCTCGTCAATATTTACAATATTACTCTCAATTAAAATTAGTGGAATTGGAAAATGCCGGACATTGCGCCCATGATGAATGTCCAGACAGGGTAAATAGGGAAATTGTAAACTGGATGATTGAAAATTTCGATGACTAAGCTACTATAGCAATCCTATTTGAGTTGTGTTTAAAATCCCTGATCAAAAGGGAACACCGGAACAGCCCCCCCAAACCCCCCGTGCACGGGGGGCTAGGGGGGGAGGGATCTGGGGTAATACTTCTGGCCGTTTCATATCAGTATTGAAATGTTACAACCTATTTAGGATTGCTATATAGTCGATTAGATCAAGGTGACTCCACCCTCAACAGGTAAAATCACCCCGGTCATATAGGGATTAGTCATCAAACTTAATACCGCTTGCGCTAGTTCATCGGGTTGCCCCAGATGGGCCACAGGTAAGGCTGCGATCGCCCACTTACTGAGGTCTGAACGTTCAGACTCGCCTTGACTGCTCCAGATGCTGTTATCCTCTATCAGTCCAGGAGCAATCACATTGACCCGAATTGGTGCGATTTCTAAGGCCAGCGATCGGCCAAATGCGGCAACGGCACTATTAGCGGCGGCGATCACGGAAATCCCTCCCAGTTTTGAAGATTTAAACATAGAAACACTGGAGGTTAGGGTAATGGAGCCATCGGTGGCTATGGTTTTCAACCCGGCACGCACAGCAAAAAATGTTCCCCAGAACTTGTCCATGGCACCTTGAGCCGTTTCTGTGGTCATTTCTGCTAATAGCGATCGGGGCATATTTCTGTCTCCGATAGCAGTTACGACTAAATGATCAAAGTTTCCCACTTCTTCAAAAAAAGTATTAACTGAATCTTGATTCAAAATGTTAACGGTTTTAGCTTCAATCTCTCCATAAATTAATCCGATCGCCTGATTTAATTTCTCTGAAGATGGGTGAGAAAGTACAACTTTTGCCCCCAATTCTAGCATTTTATTGGCGATCGCCAGGTCAACTCCTGAATTCATGCCAATAATAACTACCTTTTTTCCTGATAGCAACTCAAACATTATTTTCTCCTGGGTATCAAAATATAAAACTACTTTAACTTAATATTTAAACAAAAATAGGGAGTAGCTTTTAGTTATTGAATAACTGCTACTCCCTTAATTTTCGATCAAGATGGCTCTGGTCTACTTAACTATCTTCCCAATCGGAAGGCCACTTCAAAGTCCAGATCGTGGGGATATCGGTAGAAGTAGAATCACCAGTTTCTGTGTCTTGCTCTGACAAGAAACGAGCAAAGAAGGGGACTGCTGATCCGGTCGATACCTTGATATTTTTAGACATAGTAGTTTACTTTTCAGAAAGCTAATTGTTGGGATTCTATCACGAATCAATCAGGATATGTCAAGGGAAATCCAGAACAAATGATTAACTTTTATTAAAAAAGTATCCTTAATCACTAAGATGGTTTGTAGGAGTGAGCAGAATTTCAGCGATCGCCTGGGAAATAGGGAAATAGGGAGAAAATAATTCCAACCAGAAAAACTCGCCAACGGGATTAATTTCTAGGAAAACGTGCCGACCATCGGGGGTGACAATAATATCAATAGCTCCATAGTTTAAGCCAAAATAAGCCGTCAGTTGCAGTAGTTTTTTCTGAATATCTTCGGGTAAATTATAGGTTTGCCATTTTTCAGTTAAAGCCCTTCCTTCTTTCCGCCAATCATAGGTAGCTCCGTCTAATTGTTGAGAGTTGATGGCAGCAGTAAATACCTGTTTCCCGACAATAATTGTCCTTAATTCTAGGGCTTTAGGGACATTTTCTTGAAAAGTCATCGGACAAAAACTTAGCCCTTCCAGATTATCTAAATCATCATCAGTTACGGGACTGGTAAACACGACATTTTCTTCTTTATTTTCACCATAAATTGCAAATTGAGAGAGCATTTTAGTAACAATTCCTTGCTCTTTACATTCCTGGGCAAATTGTTTGACAGCTTCGGGATTATTTGAGGTCAAAGTCCGGGGAGTTAATAAACCCAATTGTCGGGCAATTTGTAATTGCAATTGCTTATTATTAGCCCGATCAACGTTAATCATCGGATCAAAATGGAAGCCCGGTAGACTAGCAATTAATCCTCGGACGGTAAGGCGACATTCTTTTAGAGACGCTTCCCGAAATTGCTGATCCATACTATCAGGAAGTTTGGCGCCATATCTCATACGCCGATACCAAACCGAGGAGACTTCACTTAAGTCTAATTTCTGTTCTCCATCAGTAACTATTCCTCCCTCAAAATCACCCGAATAAATATCGAGTTTTACTTCCGTAGGAAAGCGATCGGTATCAAAACGAAAGGCTTTTTCACCCTTAGCTTCAATAGCTTTAACAACCAGGGGAATACTTTCATTATCGTTGCTGAAAGTGAAAATTAAAACCGTCATAAATCTCCTGAATAATAATGGTTAAGTAGTAAATTTTAGGGAATCAAGGTATCGGCGATCGCTTGAGAAATCGGCAAATTCAAATCCCTTTCCAGCATTCCCCATTCACCGCCAGGATTAACTTCTAAAAAGACATAATCTCCCGACGGTGTAAGAATAAAATCAAAAGCTCCAAATAATAGCCCCAATTCACCCATAAAAGTTTGAAGACGACGGATCAATTCTTCAGGAAGTTGATGATTTTGCCAGGCACCAACCTCGATACCAGGAGATCGCCAATCCACTGTAGAATCTTCATAAACAGAAGCATTTAACGCGCCCACAAATACCTTACCATTCACATAAATAACTCGCAATTCCTGTTGCTTAGAAATTTGTTCTTGGAAAACCATTGGACAATAACGTAATGACTCCGCATCTTGTAAATCTTCCTCTTTAACTAAGCTAGTATAAAGAAAAAAAGAAGTGCTTTCCATACTACGAGAAAGAGCGGTTAATAGCTTACTCACCATTTTGCCGTTAACTTGTTGAAAAAATTCCCGTGCGGCTTCGGCTTTATTTGTGATCAATGTTTGCGGAATAGTAAATCCCAATTCTGAGGCTAATCTTAATTGCAGTAGTTTATTACTTGCCGCCTCAATTTTTGCTAAATGATCAACCCAATTAGCTTCTCTCAGACTGTCCCAAAAGCCGTTTAAAGTTGCCTTTGATTCCTTAGCACAGGCCTGTTGATATTGGGGGTCTAATTCCTGAAAATCAGGCTCCCAGATCCGTCGTAGCCAAACCGCTTGTACCTGTTTTGTGCTGATAGAATGACCATTATATTCCAGTTGATGATCGCTTTTTAATTTGCCAAAATTTGCAGTTAATTGGACATTGAGGGGAAATTGATCCGTATCAAAACGAAAGGGTTGTACGCCTTTTTTTAATAGGGCTTCTATGACTCGATCAATGGTGAAAAAATCTCCACTATGAGTAATCAATAAAACGACATCACGAGACAAAGACATAGAACTATTTTCTCCGTAATTTCGATTGTGAATTTTGCTTTAAAAGGGGAATTTTGAAACTAAGAAGAACGCGATAATTCCCAAACTAATACTTGACCATTGGATCGGGTTTCTGTGTGCTGCATTCCGATTTTTTCTAGCAATCTTTTGGAACCGATATTATCAGCATAGCAGCCGGCTGTCACTTTTTCCACAGAAGGTTGAGAGAATGCCCAGTCTAACACTGCTTTTGTCGCTTCAGATCCGTATCCCTGTCGTCGATAGGAGGGAGCGATTTGATAGCCAATTTCCAGTGCTCCTGTGGGGGAACCTGTGGGATCGGGGATATCTGGAATAATTTTAAGCATGACGTGACCAATCAGGGTATTTTCTGCTTGTTGAATCACTAAATTTCCCCATCCCCATTCCCCTTGCAATGGACTTTTGTTCAGTATATTGGCAATTTCTGACAAGTTATCATAAAATTCTTGATCAATCCAGTCAGATAAAACCGTAACACCTAGAACTTTTGCTAATTCAGTATCGCCAATCATTGCCGCTTGTACAATTGGCAATTTAAAAGGCACTAAACGTAATCGTTTGGTAACAAGATCACCCATGTTATATAGTAATTCTAAATGATTGGTGATAAAAACCTGTAGGGGTTTGGTCTCCAAACCCAGGCGCAAAGAGGGTTGGGAAACCCAACCCCTACGATAAAATATTACAACCTATTGAGACTTATTATCTGGAAGTTTAAGATTTTTTAAGAAAATTGATCGCCCCGAATTTTTGCTGTTGGTAGTCCTCAACGGTCAAAAGTTGCCAACGAGAATTTTCTGCAAGTTCTAGTACCCATTGATGATAATTAAATAGACTTTCACGATGTCCTACACTGATAAAAGTTGTCTGGGTTTGCTGTAATTGTTGATACAAACTTTCTTCATTAATTAAATCTAAAGCACTGGTGGCTTCATCTAATATGGCGAAACTGGGACGGGCAACTAACATTCGGGCAAAGGCTAGTCGCTGTTGTTCTCCTAATGATAAAATATTTTCCCAATTTACTTGTTTATCAAAAACATTAGTTTGAGTTAATAAATGTTGAAGGTTGACTTTTTCTAGGATTTTTTCCAGTTCTTGATCAGCAATTTGATCAGTGGTATGGGGATAAAGGAGTTGGTCACGCAGAGTGCCCAAAATAATATAAGGACGTTGGGGTAAAAATAACATTTCTTCGAGGGCAGGACGCACTAAACGCCCGGTTCCTGCATTCCATAAACCTGCGATCGCTCGTAGCAAAGAACTTTTACCGCGACCACTAGGGCCAACAATTAATAAACCTTTTCCCGATGGAACTGATAGGGATAAATTTTCAACAATTACTTTCTCATAATCTGGGGTTTGTAGAGTAAAATTCTCAAAAGCTAAACGGTTGTCTTCTACTGTTGTAATCCTACCGAGGTTTTTTGGTTCTAGGCTCACTGTTTTTAAGCCATCAGAAAAGGAGGCTAAACGCTCAATATAATTAGATAATTTTGCTGAAGTTCCCCACTCACTTACCAGTTGTCCCAAGGCATTAGAAAAGAGAAAACAGCATAAACTGGCTTGACTAATTTCTCCAAAATCAATTTTATCTTGAATGAACATTGGTGTCAGAATAAACATCGAAAAAACACTAATCGCAGACTGATAGCCACGATTAAAAAGATCCTGAAATCTCTCCCAATTAATTCTTTGTTCAGCATTTTTGATAATATTATTAAATCTGCGTTCGATGATTTTTTCTTCCTGTTCCTCCCCTCGAAAAAAAGCAATGGATTCCGCATGATCTCGGACATGGGTTAGGGCATAATTATATTCAGCCTTAGAGTTAAGTTCCGCTCGATTAATCTTATTTAACTCTTGGGTTAAATACACCGCAATAAAGTTACCAGAAATGGTATAGATAACTAGATAAATAGTAATCTCTTGGGAAATTGTCCAAAGAATAACCAGAAAAGTGATCATTTGCAGACTCTTTTCTAATAAGGTTGTTAAAAACCTCAAGGTTATGGTGGTAATCGGTTCAATTTCTTGGGATAAACGTTGGTCAGGATTTTCTAAACCCGATGTAAAACCAATTTTATAATAGGCGCGATCGCTCAAATATTGTTTTAAGGTGTTATTACTTAGCCACTTATACCAATCAAGAGCAACTTTTTTCCTAACAAATTGAGCCAGGGCGACTAAACAGGTGATCAGCACAATCAAAAAGCTAGACAGCCAGAGAGTCTCAAGATACTTAGAAAGGTCTCTTTGTTCAATCACAATATCTAGGACATGGCGATTCCAGAAGCTGGCAAAAGCATCGACACTCACTAGCAAAATTATGCTTAAAACCATTAGAGCCAACATTCCCCAGGAACAAATCACATCGGAAAATGCCCGTCCATTTAACTCTGTGGGATACCAGTAAGGTTGAGCAATAATTTTAACATCTTGCAAAAATCGAGTCAAAGATGAAAGGGGATTGGTGATAGTTTTGTCAGGGGGAACTTGAGTTTGCATATCCTAAAAAACTGGTAATTATTGACACCGGATAAGTTATAAATTATTTAACTTGACTAACTCCAAATGGTTTCTTTGCTGCTACCAATAAATAAGTTATTGCTGAAGAACTTAATAAATTATCTATAGCATTAACATTAGCATTATAGGTTTCTTCGTCCATCTTTTCTGATTGAAATTCTTCTCCCAGCCAAGATTTTAGATGTCGAAAATGTCGGAACCAACATTCCTCCGTCGCCTCCACGAATTGTAACTGTTGAAATCCCAACTGTTGGTAAATATTTTGATATTCGGCAATATCTTTAACCGTATTAGCTTGGGGAACAGTCCAATCACCTAAATATTCTGTCGTGGCAAAACTCATATCCGAGAGAACTAAATTTCCCCCCGGTTTCAACACCCGCCAAGCCTCTTTTAGAAACTTTTCTCTGGTATCAAAATAGAAAGCTGATTCTACACAAATAATATTATCAAAAAAATTATCCTCAAATTCCATATTAACCGCATCCATTAACAGGAATTTGCAGTCAGGAGCGTTCAAAATACTTCTTTCAATTTGTGTAGGGGAAATATTAATTCCCACAATTGCTGCCGAGGAATAATAATTGAGGAGGTAACTGGTTGTTGCGCCCAAACCGGAGCCAACATCGAGAATATTTCCCTGCTTTTCGGGAATAAATTCTAAAAGTTTTTCCATTAAATTAAAACAAGATTCCTGTTGATTTTGGGTATCTGAGCGCCAATAACCCACATTAAAAAACTCTTTTTGACCGTAGAATTTCCGAATCGAAGGATTGAGAATTAAACCATCAAATTTACTAATCCATTCGTTTCTATCCATTTTTAATCTCCAGTTTTGATCTTTGATTGATTTATCTGTAAGGCTTTTTGCCACTCCACAATTATATGATCAGTATGCTACTGCAAATGTCTCCATATTCCTTGACAACGTTCTATAATTAGTCCTTGAAAAACTGACAAAGTTGATGGGTGAATGTCTATTTTGTACAGCGAGAAAATACCTGTAGGACTTTTCAGATTTAACTCCCTGCGGGTAATAGATAATGCTTGCGCTCGATGAAGTTCCACCGCTTGTAGTAAACCGGGATAACTCAAATTACGCAAAGCTAATTGACCATTTTTAGTAATATAAATGGCATCATTTTGAAAAAGATATTCTAAGCTAATCAAACTAGCATGAACATCCGTATCTTTTTCTACGCCGCCTAAACGGTGAGCATCTAAACCAAAGCGAATGCAGAAATTAACTGCTACCAATTTCCCAGCTTCTTCAGCAGGTAAAGTGCAAGCAGCAAACTCAAATCCGAGACTATCCGATCGCCATTCTTCTACACCCGCGTATGTATAATTTTGAAAAAGGTTCTGGTTTGCCTTGAAATCAAATCCTAAACCGCTTGCATGGCCGGCTTCATGTACTTGAGTGTCAACGTGGCGATAGCGTTCACTATTGATTTCATCTTCTAAGGGGGCTAATAATAAATTAGCAGTTTCCGGTTCAAAAATTGTTTGGATACATTGGTGGCTGAAACCTAAAAAACGTCGTCGCTGTTCACTGGAATTGTTTAATGCTGGGCCCTCAATACTATTAGGAAAAGGCCAGCCATTGGGAACAATGAAGGCTTCACCTTTTTCCCCACTAAGATGACCGCAACTGGCAATTTCGGTAAAGGAAAGGTTTCTAGGAACAGGTTGACCTAAAGTGCCAAATTTTTCCCGACTGAGATTTTCTAATTGTTCAATAGAGGGTTGAGAATTATCGTGTATTTTTCCAGAAATCGCACTTAAAGTTACCTGACCTTGGCATTGTCGATTAATTTTATAAGGGGCAATAATTAAGAAATAACCATTTTTACCAATAAAATCCATATTGATAAAATCTTCCGCCAAAATACTCCAGTCGTTATTTTCTAAAGCCTCTGCTGTTTTTAGTAGCCATTCGTGGGGAAGTTCACAAGAATTTTCAGCCTGTTGACGCAATTTTTTGGCAGCAATAGTAATTTCATTTTGCTGAATATCTTGAACTACTTGTTTGACTAAATTTTGTTCGTTTACGAGGGCTATTGTCATTTTTTATCTGTCCTGAATTTTGATGCAAATTATATTTTGATTTACCGCTAAACCCTTAGCCACTTCGAGACCCGGGAATCTTTGTTATAGCGATAGGTAAAGCCGTCATTGCCAGTAATAGACTTACCAAGGCTGGCTTTACTTCTGATAGTGCCTATTGAGTAGTTGGTCAAGACCTCCATTTCTTTATGGGAAAATCCCTCAAATTTGTCAGTTAATACCGCTATTTCAGGTATGGGCTGAGTCGGGGATTCATTACTAGAAAGATTGTCTATGGTGATTTGAGCATTGTCAAGGGGAATATTGATAATTTCTTTAGATTTTTGCCGCTGATAATCCTGTACGGTTAACAGTTGCCAACCAGAATCGGGTGAGAGTTCCAAAACCCATTGGTGGTAATCAAAAAGACTTTCCCGATGTCCCACACTAATAAAGGTTGTTTTTGTTTCTTTTAACTGTTGATATAAATTCTTTTCATTGATCAAATCCAAAGCACTAGTTGATTCATCTAAGATAACAAAATGAGGACGGGTCACTAATATTCGGGCAAAAGCCAAACGTTGTTGTTCCCCTAGTGATAATATATTTTCCCAAGGGACTTCTTGATCAAAGCCTCCGACCCTGGTAAGCACATCTTGAAGATTCACTTGTTGTAGAACTTCACTGAGTTCTTGATCGCTCACTTGACGATCCACATTCGGATAAAGTAATTGTTCGCGTAATGTTCCGAGAATGATATATGGACGCTGGGGTAGAAATAGGATTTCTTTTCCTGGTGGTCGTATTAAACGTCCAGTGCCTGAATTCCATAAACTAGCGATCGCTCTTAAAAGAGAACTTTTGCCCCGTCCACTCGGTCCAACAATTAATAAACCCTGTTCTGGTGCTAACTCAATTGTTAAATTTTCAACGATTACTTTTTCATAATTAGGAGTTTGTAAGGTAACATCCTCAAAAGCGAGACGGTTTTCTTCAATACTTTTAATGGTACTTACACCCTCAGCTTGTTGGGTAATTGTTTCTAAGGTTTCTGAAAAATTCACCAAACGCTCAATATAACTAGAAAGTCTTCCTGAAGTTGCAAATTCAGTGATCAATGTACCCAAAGCTGTGGCAAAAAGATTGGCGGCTAAACTAGCCTGATTTACCTGTCCAAAATCAATTTCATCTCTAATATATAAAGGGGCGACGAGTAAAAAGGGAAAAACGTTAATAATTGACTGATAGCCTCGGTCAAAAAAATTCTTACTTCTTTCCCAATTAATCTTTTGCAAAGCAGTTTGAATCAAAGAACTAAATCGTTTTTTAAGAATATTAAATTCTTGATCTTCTCCCTGAAAAAAAGCAATAGATTCAGCATGATTACGAACATGGGTAACAGCATAATTATAATTGGCTTCAACTTCAAGTTCTTCTTGGTTAATCTTATTAAATTCTTGGCTTAAATAAAAGGCAATCAAATTACCGATAGTGGTATAAATAATCAAAACCACTCCAATGGTTTTAGAAATCTGCCAGAGAATCACGAAAAAAACTATCATTTCCAAGATTTTCTCGACACAAGTTGCAAAAAAACTGAGGGTTGTTTTGGCGATGGGTTTAATTTCTTGGGTTAGACGTTGATCAGGATTATCAATATTTGAGTCAAAGTTAATCTTATAATAGGCACGATTGCTAAAATATTTCTGCAACATATAATTATTCAGCCATTCATACCAGTCAATGGCCATTTTCTCTCTCACAAACTTAGAAAGTCCCGTCAAGAGAGTGATCAACACAAAGCTAACAATCAAAATAGAAAGATTGTTCGTAAACCCAGATAAATTTTTCTCATCAATTACATTAACCAATTGACGCAAAACAAAACTATTGAAGGCACTAACAGCCACTAAACCGATGATTAATGATAGTAAAAGTATTAACATTCCCCAGGATTTAATAACCTCAGAAAAAACTCTACCATCTGCTTCCATTGGATACCAATAGGCTCCAAGAACTAACTTCAGCTTATTCCAAAATTCCAGAAAATTAAGATTTGAATCAGAGTTTTTTTGCGATTCTTTAGGAGTATGTTGTGATTGCATAGTTATAAATTAAGTAAATAAATTTTTCCAATAGGTTAGTTGATTAAATTACAGATCAGTAAGCAAAACTTTGCTTTAGGTTTCAGGTTGATTAAAATATTCTTGTATGGATTTTTTAAGTTGATCAGCCAGAATTTTGACATTGGGTTCATAGAGCATTTGTCCATGATTTCCTTGTACGGAAACCACTTGCACAGGTTTGTTACTATAAGGTTGCCATCCCCAATCGGATTGCTCATAATGGGACATGGCTTGATGTTCTTGCACCACAATTTCTTTGACATCTTGGGCGCGAAATAAAACAATAGGGGCAGAAATCACAAAATTGGGTTGGTAATCCGCATAATTAAGAGTAACTCGTTTCATCACCTCAAGATTGGTTTTGAGCAAAGATAGGGTAGAATGTTCTGGTAAAACATTGTGATAATATAAAGCCTCCGCCGCAAGCTCCCAACGTTTTTGATCATCAGATTGGGCTGCTAATTGCTCATAGTTAAGACCCAAAGAAATCTCTTTAACAGCTTCAATCCGTTCAATCATATTCCAGATCCAATCTAGGTCGCTTCTTTGGGTAATATAATCAGGATTAGCCACCAGTCCCGCATCAAATATTCCCAATAAACTGATTGTTTCTCCTTGTTGTTCTAGTTGGAAAGCCATTTCTAAAGTAACAGAACAACCTGATGAATATCCTGTTAAGATATAAGGCCCTTTCGGTTGTTTTTGTTGCAAGGTTTCAATCAGGGAACTGGCATGATCTTCTACCGAAATAGGGAGAGGATGAGAACCGTCCCTGCCTGGTGTTTCTAGTCCATAAACAGGATGTTCATCGGCAAAATTCATGGCAAAATCTCGAAAATAGAAGGCGTGTCCATTAGCACCAGCGACACAAAATATTGGTGTTTTTTGTCCCGAAGCTTGCAATACTAATAAGTCAGAAATGGACGGTTGTACCTCAAATTGAGACAGTTGTTGTGCCAATTGAGCAATGGTGGGATTCTGAAACAAACTGGTTAAAGACAGTTCCTGGTTAAAGTTTTTTTGAATCTCATTTAGGAGCTTAATCGCTAGTATTGAATGGCCGCCTAAATCAAAAAAGTTATCATGAATGCTGATTTTTTCACATTCAACTATTAAAGACCAAATTTCGATTAATTGTTGTTCAATGTTGTTACGAGGAGCTTCATATAGACTTTGGGATTCATGATTAGGATGGGGTAAAGCTTGACGATCAATTTTGCCATTGGGGGTTAAGGGAAATTCATCTAACCTGATAATTTGGCTAGGAATCATATAATCAGGTAAATGAGTTTTGATGTGTTGTTTTAATTTTTGAGAAAGATCATCAATTGGTTCTCCTGTGACATAGGCCACTAATTGCTGATTATTTTCAGTTTTATGTAAATTGACAATAACTTCTTTAACAACAGGATGCTTTAACAATACTGCTTCAATTTCCCCTAATTCAATACGAAATCCCCGCAATTTGATTTGATGATCAATGCGTCCTAAAAATTCAATATTGCCATCATTTTGCCATTTAGCTAAGTCTCCCGTTTTGTAAATTCGTTCGATTTTTCCTAATAGGTTAACTTCAATAAATTTCTCAGCCGTTAAGTCTGGACGATCCAGATAACCCCTGGCTAATCCTGCTCCTCCGATATGTAATTCCCCTGGTACTCCGATAGGAACTGGTTGTAAGTGAGAGTCTAAAATATAAACCTGCACATTGGGAATCGGACGACCAATGGTTATTTTCTCATCAAAAGATGTATATTTGGCGATCGTTGCACAAACACTTCCCTCCGTTGGGCCATAACCATTAAAGAAATTTCGTCCTTGTGACCATTTTTTCACCAACTCAGGGGAACAGGCTTCCCCCGCAACAATAATAGTTTGCAAAGAGGGTAGATTTTCCCAGGGTAGCACTGCTAAGGCTGATGGCGGTAAAGTAATATGGGTAATAGCATCATCCCGTAATCGCTCAACTAAGGGTAAACCAGGCATTAAATTGTCTTTATTTCCCAAATAAAGCGTTGCTCCCCCTCCCCAAGCCATAAAAACTTCCCAGATAAAAGCATCAAAACTAAAGGAAGCAAACTGAAGCACTCGACTTGAGGGATGCACACCAAAAGTTTCAATTTCAGTCAGAGCTAAGTTATACAACCCTTTATGTTCAACCATCACCCCTTTGGGTTTACCTGTAGAACCAGAAGTATAAATCACATAAACCAGGTCATTAGGCTTAGTTTGAAGTGCTAAATTATGGCAGGGAAATGACTCAAAATTAAGCCGATCTAAATTAATCAACTGAGCAGAAAGCTCCGAGAAAAACCCAGATAATTTATCATTGATAAAACTTTGGGTTAATAATAACGAAATTTTACTATTTTCTAATATATATTTAATTCGCTCTTCTGGATAACTCGGATCAACTGGAACATAAGCAGCACCTGCTTTAAGAACTCCCAATAATGCGATCGCCATGTCTAAAGAACGTTCAACACAAATTCCAATTAAGGTATCAGGTTTAATTTGATAATTTTGATGCAAGAAATGAGCTAATTGGTTAGCTTTTTCGTTAAGTTCTTGATAAGTTAAACTTTGTTCTTCAAAGACTAGGGCTATATTATTAGGATAGCTTTTGACTTGTTCTTCAAATAAATCCACTAAGGTTTTATCTTGAGGATAATTCCTATTCGTTTGATTCCAAAGTTCTAATTGTTTTTGGTCAGCTTTTGTTAGCCAAGATAGGTTAGAAATTTTTTGCTGTGGGTTAGTAACAATTTGTTGTAACAAAACTTCCCAATGTTCTGCCATTCGTTGAATGGTTATTGTTTCAAATAGATCGGTTGCATATTCCCAGGTACAATTTAATTGACCATCAGATTCTAAAGCTAAAAGGGATAAATCAAACTTAGCAAAGGGATAACTTGAGTCTAGCCATTCAATCTTTAATCCTGGCAAATTGAGAGCTTCACTGTCATTATTTTCTACAGTAAACATTACTTGAAAAATAGGATTATAGCTCAGACTACGAACAGGCTTTAATTGTTCAACAAGAAACTCAAAAGGAATATCCTGATAATGATAAGCTTCTAAACAAGTTTGACGAGTTTGCTGTAAAAATTCTTGAAAACTTTGTTCCGATTTAATTTGATTTCGCAGCACTAAAGTATTGGCAAAAAAGCCGATTAATCCTTCAGTTTGACGATGGGGACGATTGGCAATGGGTGAACCAATACAGATGTCATTTTGGCGGCTATAACGAGAGAGTAAAAGGTTAAAAACCGCCAATAAAAGCATATATAGACTTACCCCTTGTTGTTGACTGAGGCTGTTTAATTGCTGAGTTAATTCAGGGGTTAAGGTCTGGCTATAATGAGATCCTTTGTAACTTTGTATTGGGGGACGAGGATGATCTGCGGGTAATTCTAATCGTTGTGGTGCGTCTTTTAGTTGTTTTTTCCAATAGTTAATCTGAGTTTCTAATACCTCTCCTTGTAACCAATTTCGCTGCCAAGTTGCAAAGTCACTATATTGAATTGGTAAGGGTTCAAGGGTTGGTTTTTGTCCTTGGGAAAAGGCAAGATAAGCATGGCGTAATTCACGAATAAAGATACCCATTGACCAGCCATCACTGCTGATATGGTGCATATTTAGCAGCAAAATAAATTGGTTGTCTTTTAATTGTAGTAATTTAGCTTTAAATAAAGGGCCAGTGTTGAGATTAAACGGTTCTTGAACATTATTATTAATTAATGTTTCAACCGTTACAGACTGAGTGAGTTGATCAAGATTGCTTAAATCTTGTATGCTCAAAACATTGAAATTTTCTATCTTTTTAATCCGAATTTGGGGCTGTCCTTCCATAGTCGGAAAATACATCCGCAAACTTTCATGGCGATTGATGACATAGGCTAAACTCTCAGAAAGAGCATTAACATCAAGCTTTCCCTCTAATTGTAAACCCATGGACATATTATATGAGGCATTAGAGGGTTCCATTTTCCCTAAAAACCAAAGCCTTTGTTGAGCAAAAGAAAGCTGTTTTAAGGCATTTGTAGGTAATTTAGGAATATCTTTTTGAGATGTAACAGCTTGGTCTTTAGCTGTATTTAAAAAAGCTAAAATTTCTGTTTTATTAATTTTTATTTGTTGGATTAATTCAGCAGGAATATCATTTTTTGTTTTCCGAAGACGTAACTTGTCTCCATCAGCAGAGATGCGACATCCCAGATCCCGCAACTGACTCATTAATGCGATAATTTGTTGATCATTACTCATAATTCAATTTCCTCTTCATTTAAATCTAAAGGTTGAGAATCTTCTGAAGCATTAACCCATAAACAGGTATCAAGATAGTTCGCTAATTCCTTAAGAATGGGATATTCAAATACTTTACTTAAAGGTAATTCTACTTTTAATTGATCACGAATACGGGCAATTAATTGGGTAGCTAAAAGTGAATGCCCTCCCAAATTAAAGAAATTATCTTGTCGAGAAATTACCTCATATTTAAGTAGTTTAGCCCATAAACCCGCCAGTAATTCTTCTGTAGGGTTTTCAGGTAATTCAATGTCAGTTAATAAGATAGGTGTATTCGGATCAGGAAGGACTTTACGATCTATTTTTCCATTGGGCGTTAAGGGTAATTTCTCCAGTTGAACAAAATGACTGGGAATCATATAATCAGGGAGGGTTTGCCCTAAAAACTCTCGGAACTGGGCAATCAAAGCGGGATCAACATGATTAGTGTCTAGGGTTAAAGGTTGGTTAGCATAATTTTTCCAGTTTAGGGGATCTAAGCTATTTTTAGAAGCAAAACGAGGCTGACTAAAAGGATAGGTTGTATTGCGTTGAAAAATAACTTGATAAGTGGAAAATTCGCGATCGCTATATTGAACAAATGGAGTATAGGGTAAGTCCTCCGTTAAGGTTCGTAATGCTTCAGGGTTGATACCAATTTCCATCTGGCTTAAAATAGCTTTTAATTGTTTAATAGTTCCCTCAAACTCAGGAATTTTTTCCAATAATACCATTTCTGAAATCAGACGAATATTGGGAATATTTTCAATCCCTAACAAATCAGGCTCTTGAGTGTTTAAAATATTTTGGATCGTTTTTAGATTGAGTTTTTCAACTTGCCAGTCTAACCATTGCCATTGTGTAACTAATGTTTGAGGTTGATCTAAATATAGAACAACATCGTAACGAAAACGATTCATTTCTGTCTGATTATAACCCCGTTTTAATTCAATTTGGACTTGACTAATACGAGGATATTTTTGTTTTAAGTAAATAAAGAGATTTGGATCAATCAGTAATTCTTCTTCTGTTCTCAGACTGTTTCTAATTCGTTGACGTAATTCTTTAATGGATAGGTCATCATCCGCACGATAGAATTCAACGGCTGTATGGAAAGCCTCTAGAAGTTTAAAGTTTCTCACATCCCCAATTAAGATTTTACCCCCTGTCTCTATAGAGTTGATTACCCCATCTAAAACAGCCAATAAGTAATCAACTGAGGGGAAATATTGAATCACAGAATTGAGAATAACTAAGTCATAACTTTGGGGGACAATTCCCTCAAATTGGTTTGCTGGACTCTGTTTTAATGTAACCTTTTTCTCAAGATTTTGTGATGTTAAATTTTCCTGAACATACTGTAAAGCTTTGGTTGAAAAATCCGTCCCGATAAAGGTTTGACAATGGGGCGCAATTTTAAATAATAACATCCCTGTTCCACAGCCAATTTCCCAAACTCGTTTAGGTGCTAATTCTAGAATTTGTTCAACAGTTTTGTCTCGCCATTCTTCCATCAAATTTTGAGGAATAGGTTCTCCTGTATAGCTATCATTCCACCCTGCTAAATTAAGGGTAAAATCATTTTCAGGAGTCTGGGGTTGAAAGTAAGCTTTATTGAAAACTTCCTGCCACATTTCCACCTGTTCTCCTTGTAAATATTCAGTTTCTGAGTCTTTTTTAGAGAGAACAATATAAGCCACTAAATTGGCATCAAAATCTGTATTTTTTCGTGCAATAACAACAGCTTCCTTGATGTCGGGATGTTTGACTAAAGATGCTTCAATTTCTCCTAATTCAATGCGAAAACCTCTAATTTTGACTTGATGATCAATGCGACCTAAGTATTGTAAATTACCATCTAATAGCCAACGAGCAAGATCCCCCGTTTTATAAATTCGCTCAGTTTGATTAAATAGATTAAGATTAATGAATTTTTCCGCGCTAAGATCGGGATGATTCCAATAACCTTGAGCTAAACCTGAACCTGCAATACAAAGTTCTCCAGGAATACCAGGAGCAACAGGTTGATTATAACTGTCCAAAATATAGATGCGGGTATTCGCGATCGCTTTACCGATAGTTGGTTCTTGTTGAGCATTTCTGAACACTTTTGTAAAGGTAGAATAAGTCGTGTCTTCCGATGGGCCATAAAGATTATAAATCAATTTGGCAGATGTCTGTTTATATAAAGCTTGTACTAAGCTATTTTTTAATGGTTCACCTGCTAAATTTATCACTTGAACTGTTGCTGGAATAGCATTCATATTAAGCAATTCAGCCGCAGCACTTGGTACGGTATTAATTAAGGTAATAGGCACAATGCTGTTACGAATTTGTTCAGTATCAAGGGCATTTTTAACGATAATAATACTACCCCCTTGAGTTAGGGAAACAAACATTTCAAAGATGGAAAGATCGAAACAAATTGAGGTTGATGCTAAGACCCCTGAAAGTTGTTCTGCACTGAAGACGGAATGCGCCCATTTGAGCAGCACGGCGGGACTATAATGGGCAATAGCAACCCCTTTGGGTTTACCTGTGGAACCAGAGGTATAAATGATATAAGCTAAATCATGGGGATTACTTTGACGAGGAGGATTATTAATTAATTGATTTTGCCATTTTTTCTGATCTAATGAGATGACAACACAAGAATTATTTTGTTGTTTTATTGATAACTTTTCTTGAAATAAATCAGTTGTTATTAATAGGTGTACTTGACTATCTTCAAGTATAAACTGAATGCGATCGCGGGGATAATTAGGATCAATGGGAACGTAGGCACTACCTGTTTTCAGAATAGCTAATAAGCTGATGATCATGTCAGGCGATCGCTCAACACAAATTCCTATTAACGAATTATTTGGTAATTGATGTTGTTTTTTAAAATCTGATAAATAATTGGCTAGTTGATTAGCTTTTTCGTTGAGTTGCTGATAAGTTAGGCTTTGTTCTTTAAATATAACTGCAATATTGTCAGGGGTTTTTGTTGCTTGATATTCAAACAAAGTGACCAAAGTTTGATCTTTTGGATAATCAATATCGGTTTGATTCCAAATTTTAAATTGTTCGATTTCTGTTGTTGTAATGAACGGTAATTCATAAATAGGTTGTTGAGGAGAATCAACAATTGCTTCTAGCAAAATTTCCCAATGTTGTGCCATCCTTTGAATGGTTTCCCCTGCAAATAAATCTGTAGCATATTCCCAAACACAATGAAGCTTATTATCATACTCTGATAAATCTAATTTCAAATCAAACTTAGCAAAGGGATAATTCTGTTCAAACCATTTAATCTCAAGTTCTGGTAAACTAATTTTAGTACCTACTTCTGCGGTATTTTGCAATACTAACATAACCTGAAATAAGGGGTTATAACTGAGACTTCTTTCTGGTTGTAATTGTTCGACTAAATACTCAAATGGGATATCCTGATGAGCATAGGCATCTAAACAAATTTGTCGAGTTTGTTGCAATAAATCTATGAAACTGTTATCAAAATTAATCTTATTTCTTAATACCAAGGTATTGACAAAAAAGCCCATCAAATCTTCAGTTTGACTATGGGTGCGGTTAGCAATAGGGGAACCAATACACAAATCACTTTGACCACTGTATCGGGACAGTAAAACACTAAAAGCAGCTAAGGCAGTCATAAAAAGGGTAACGCCCTGTTTTTGGCTTAAATGTTTAAGTTTATGGGTTAATTCTGCCGTCAACTCACATTCATAGAGAACCCCTTTATAACTCTGCTGTGGCGGACGAGAATAGTCTGTGGGGAGTTCTAATAAAGCGGGTGCATGGTTGAGTTGATTTTTCCAATAGTTTAATTGGGTTTCTAAAACATCTCCTTGTAGCCAATTTTGTTGCCAAGCTGCATAATCAGTATAGTCAATCGGTAAAGGTTCCCATTGAGGAGTTTGACCTTTAACTAAGGCACGATAAAGTTGTTGCCATTCTCGCTTAAATACTCCCATTGACCAACCATCACTGATGATGTGGTGCATATTAATTAAGAGGACAAAATCCCTTTCCCCTAATTGTAATAATTTGGCTTTAAACAGAGGGCCAGTATTTAAGTTAAAAGGTTCTTGTGCGTGATTATTGACCAATTCTTGTAGGGTTTCTTTTTGCGTTTGAGAATCAAGATTTTGTAAATTTTCAATAGCTAAAACTTCTATTTCTTCAGAATTTTGAATGATAACTTGAGGTTTTCCAGCGATGGAGGGAAAATAAGTGCGTAAAATTGAATGACGTTCAATTAAATAGAAAAAGCTTAACTTCAACGCTTCTAGATTTAGATTTCCTTGAAGTTGTAATGCCATAGGCATATTATAAATTGCCGATATTCCTAACCCTTCAAGTTGGGCTAAAAACCAAAGTCTTGATTGAGCAAAAGAGAGGGTTTTTGGGGCGTTTTTGGCTTGGGGAATAATGGGAGGTAAACTAACTGCTGATGATACTTGACTAATTTCTGTTGCTAATTCTGATAATTGGGGATGTTCAAATACTTTCCGAACGGCTAATTCGACCCCAAAACTGTTACGAATACGGGTGACTAATTGGGTAGCTAATAGAGAATGTCCCCCCAATTCAAAGAAATTATCCCGACGACCTACAGACTTGATTTTCAAGAGGTCTTGCCATAGATTGGCTAATAACTCTTCTGTGGGAGTAACAGGCATTTCGCCATCGGTAAATATTTTTAAATCAGGGATCGGTAGGGCTTTTTTATCTAATTTTCCATTAGGGGTTAGGGGAAGAGTTTCCAAGATCATAATCTGACTTGGAATCATGTAATTTGGCAAACGGCTTTTCAGTAAGCTTTTCAGTTCATCCCTAACATCACGCTGTTTTTCTTGCGGGATAATATAAGCCACTAATTGCTGATTATTTTCTGTTTCATATAGGTTAACAACAGCTTCTTTAACAACAGGATGCTCCAACAAAACTGCTTCAATTTCCCCTAATTCAATGCGAAATCCTCGCAGTTTTACTTGCTGGTCAATACGTCCCAAAAATTCCAGATTTCCATCATCTCCACATTTTGCTAAATCCCCTGTTTTATAAATTCGTTCAGTTTTTCCTAATAGGTTAACTTCAACAAATTTCTCAGCCGTTAAGTCTGGACGATTCAAATAACCCCTCGCTAAACAGACTCCTGCAATACATAATTCTCCTGGTATTCCTGGTGGTAAGATTTGCTGATTCCTATCTAAAATATAGGCGCGAATATTATCTAATGGTTTACCAATATTGGGTTTTTGACCATTTGCTTCACAAGGAGAAAATGTCGCTGTTACCGTCGTTTCTGTAGGGCCATAGCAGTTGAATAAACGTCTTTGATTTGCCCATTTTTCTACGACTTCAGAAGAACAAGCTTCACCTCCAACCGTTATATTTTCTAAATGGGATAAGTTGGCTTGAGGTAAAACAGATAGGGCTGAAGGAGATAAAAAGCTATGGGTGATTTGGTTCGTTTCCAGAAAGTTTACTAAGGTTTGAGTGGGTAGTAATGTTTCTTTTCCTGCTAAATATAAACAAGCACCATGACTAAGATTAGTGGCAATTTCTCCAATAGATAAATCAAAACTAAAAGACCCAAATTGAAGTAAACGACTTTGCGGATTAACGTGAAATAGTTTGCCCCAATTTAAGCAAAGATTAACAATTGATTGGTGTTCAATCATTACCCCTTTAGGTTGTCCTGTTGAACCAGAAGTATAAATCACATAAGCTAGGTGATTAGGTTTACTTTGAACTGTTAAATTATAGTTAGGAAATAAGTCATAATCAAAATGATCTAAATCAATAAACTTACTTAAAGATTTTAAGTAAGATAGGGATAATTTATCTTGAACAAAACTCTGGGTTAATAAGACTGAAATTTTACTATTTTCTAAAATAAATCTAATTCTATCTTCTGGATAATCGGAGTCAATCGGAACATAAGCAGCACCCGCTTTTAAAACACCTAATAAACCGATAACCATCTCTAATGAACGTTCGGTACAAATGCCAATTAAGCTATCTGGTTCAATCTGATAGTTTTCTCGTAAATAATGAGCCAACTGATTAGCTTTTTGATTTAGTTCTTGATAAGTTAAACTTGTCTGTTCAAAGACCAATGCTGTCTTGTCAGGGGTTTTATTTACTTGTTCTTCAAATAAATCAATTAAAGTTTTATCTTGAAAATAGTTACTATCCGTTTGATTCCAAATTTCTAGTTGTTTTTGATTAGATTCTGTTAGTAAAGGTAAAGTATTAATTGACTGTTGAGGATTATCAACAATTCCATGTAATAAAATTTCTAAATGTTCTACTATTCCTTGAATAGTTTTGGCTGCAAATAAATCTGTCCGATATTCTAATTCTGCGATTAACCCTTGGGGAGTTTCTCGACAAATTAATCCTAAATCAAATAACGTTATTTTGTTTTCCCAATCAAAATTACTGATAGTTAATTCTGGCAATTCTAAGGTCTCTTTAGCTTCATTCTGTAGGGTAAAAAATACTTGAAATAAGGGATGATTACTCAGCGATCGCTCAATGTGTAATTCATCAATTAATTTCTCAAAGGGTAAGTCTTGATGATCATAGGATTCCAGAGTTCTATCCTTAACTTGTTGCAATAATTCTAAAAAAGTAAGATGACCTTGCAAATTAGTTCGTAAAGCTAAAGTGTTAACAAAAAAGCCCATTAATGGCTCTAATTCTTGACGATTTCGATTAGCGATCGCCGTTCCAATGACAATATCTTCCTGTTCACTATAGCGATAAAGTAGGACGGTAAAGGCAGTTAGAAGGGTCATAAACAGAGTTGTTCCTGATGTTTGACTTAATCCCTTCAATTGCTGCGTTAAAGTCAGATTGAGATGTATAGATTGACTAGAACCCTCATAGGTTTGTAGAGAGGGACGAGGTTTATCAATGGGGAATTCTAAGAGAGGGGGAGCATTTTTTAACTGTTGCCGCCAATAATTAAGTTGGGTTTCTAGTATTTCTCCCTGTAACCATTGTCGCTGCCAATGGGCAAAATCAGCGTATTGAAGAGCTAATTTTGGTAAAGAAGCAGGTTTATTAAGGGAAAAAGAGCTATAAAGAGTAGATAATTCTTGACGGAATAGATCAACCGACCAACCATCAAAAATAATGTGATGAATAACCAACAATAAAATATGAAATTGAGGGTTAATTTTGAGTAATTTTACCCGTAATAAAGGACTTATTGATAAGTCAAAAGAGGTTTGCAGTTCTTCGGTTGCTAATTGTCGCGCCTTCTCTAATTTAATATTTTCTGTCTCTCCCTCTAAATTAATTACTGGTATGCTTAACTGATAAGGAGGATTAATAACCTGTACAGGAGACTCATTAACCACAGAAAAAGTCGTCCGTAATACTTCATGACGGTCAATAATTTCTGCGATCGCTTGCTCTAGGGCGTTTAAATTAAGACTTCCCTTAATTTGCCAAAAAATAGGCACATGATAAGGAGAATTTTCTTGATCAAATTGAGCTAAAAACCAGAGTCTCGTTTGAGCAAAAGATAGAGGAATATCTCCTTCTCTTGGTACAGGAATCAATGATAATTTTTGTTTCTTTTGATTATTACTTGTTTTTGATTGCTGCTGCTTCAGCTTTTGTAGCACTAATTCTCGTTTTTCAGGAGAAAGATTTTCTAAACGTTTTAGCAGATCACTCATAGGATTTATGGAAGATTAGTTTTTAAAAAAATAGAAGCAAAAAAGAAAGACTTTTAGAAGTTATGTAGAATTACCATTAGTGGTCACATTTTGTATTCCTCATTCCTACCTACCATTATAACATTATTTGACTTGAAAATCATAAAAATAATTGTTGTGCCACTTCATCTTCAGATAACTCGTCAATCTCCCCTAAGATTTGCGCAAATTCATCACCTTCTGCTAGTTCAATCTGTTGGTTAACAACTTTCTCTGCTAGTTGGCTAATGGTAGGATTTTCAAATAAGTAGCGGAAAGGAAACTCAATTTCAAAGGTTTCTTTTAATCGAGAAATCAGTTGAGTTGCTAGTAAAGAATGACCTCCTAATTCAAAAAAATTATCATATATTCCTACTTTTGTCAACTGTAGAACCTCAGTCCAAATTGTTACTAATTCCCGTTCTGTAGAAGTCCGAGGAGCAACAAATTCAATCCCTAAATTCTGCTGAGAAATATTGGGAGCAGGTAAACCAAGACGATTAATTTTACCATTAGGAGTGAGAGGAAATTTGTCTAAAAAGACAAAAGCATTCGGAATCATATAATTAGGCAACTTTTGACTCAGAAAATTTCTGAGATCACGAGTAGTTAATTGATGATTATGGGGAACAATATAAGCAACTAAAGATTTATCTCCAGGTTGATCTTCTCGTATTGTAACAATCGCTTCCCTTATTTCAGAATAATTAGTTAAAACCGTCTCAATTTCCCCTAATTCAATGCGAAAACCGCGAATTTTGACCTGATTATCAATACGTCCTAAAAATTCTAGATTTTCATCGCTCAGACGACGCACTAAATCTCCTGTTTTATAAAGAGTATCTCCATCAACAAAAGGATTATCAATAAACTTTTCGTGAGTTAATATTGGCTGATTCAAATAACCCCTGGCAACACTTTTTCCGCCTATGTAAACTTCCCCAGGAACCGCGATCGGAACTCGTTGTAAATTCTGATCAAATAAGTAAACTCTTCTATCTCCAATCGGTTTACCAATGGGAATTGAATTGACATTTTGATCGAGTTGTTTGGGAATCACATAACAAGCGGTAAATACAGTACATTCTGAAGGGCCATAACCATTAATAATTTGTGTTTGTGGTAATAAATTTAAAGCACGACGAACATGAGAAACAGATAAAGATTCTCCTCCTATTATTAATTGTTTAACTTCTAATAAAGCTTCTGGCATTGTATCAATAATTAGGTTAAATAAAGCACAAGTCAGCCAGAGAATATTAACCCCTTCTTCTTTGATAATTTTGCTCAAGTTTTCAGGAGTCGTAATATTGTCTGGATAAAGCACACAACGCCCCCCATAAAGCAATGGTGTCCACAATTCTAAAGTTAAAGCATCCCAAGAAATTGAAGAATGTTGTAGCCAAATATTGTCAGCCCCCAGCTTAATATAATTAACCCCAAACATAAAACCGATGAAGCTACGATGAGGAATTTCTGTTCCTTTCGGGGTTCCAGTTGAACCTGACGTGTAAATAATATAAGCTAAGTTATCAGGAGTAACTTGAGTTAATAAATTGTCAGAGGAATATTGACTAATATTTTTCCATTCTGATTCGATATTAATGACCTGTTTAATATCATCAACTGATAATTGATTAGATAAATGAGTTTCAGTTAAAAGTATGGGGCATTTTACATCTTCGAGCATGAAAGCTAATCTTTCAACTGGATAAGCAGAATCTAAAGGAAAATAAGCTCCTCCTGCTTTAAGAATCCCTAAAATTGCGATCGCCATTAAAGGTGATCTTTCAATGCAAACCCCTATTTTATCCTCTAATTTTATACCTAGAAATTGTAAATAATGGGCTAATTGATTAGCTCTTTGGTTTAATTCTTGATAGGTTAATTGTTCATCTTTATAAACGATCGCGATCGCATTAGGAGTCTTTTCTACCTGTTTCTCAAATAACCGATGAATACATTGATAGTCAATAGTTTTGATCAGGGAATCATTTTGATTTTCTGCCAATATTAATTGTTCTTCTTCCGCTTTAGTTAATAATGAAAATTCAGAAAGACGTAGTTCTGGATGATTCGCCATTCCTGCTAATAAGGTTTGCAAATGTCCAATCATACGCTCAATCGTTTCCGCTTCAAAGCGACGGGTATCATAGACAATTCTTCCTGATAATTCTACATTAGGAATAATCACAACTGTCAAAGGATAGTTTGTTCTTTCTAAACACCGAATATCGGTAATTTCTAAGGTTCTTTGCGGAGCATTTTTCGAGGAATCTACGGGATAATTTTCAAATACCAAAATACTTTCAAATAAAGACATTTTAGGCGGAATATCACTATTTTTCTGAATATCAGCTAGGGAATAATAAGTATAGGGTTCTTGTTCAAATTGCTGACTTTGTAATGCTTTTAACCAAGGAATTAATTCCTCTTTCTCGGAAATTTGTAATCGCACTGGTAAGGTATTGATAAATAGCCCAACCATTCTATCAATATTTTGCAATTCACTAGGGCGACCAGATACCGTTGCGCCAAAAACAATATCCCTTTCTCCACTATAACGAGAAAGCAGTAAACCCCAAGCTCCTTGCACTAAATTATTAAGGGTTAAATGATGTTTTTGTGCCAATGATTGTAATTGGTTTGTAATCTCAAAAGATAACTTAAAAGGTATTTCTTGATAAGCCTCTTCTTGGGGTTTATTATCAATCAATTTATCAACAACCAGAGGTGTAGGTGCTTCAATCCCCTTAAGTCTTTGTTGCCAAAACTTCTGAGCTTGAGAACTATCTTGTTGCTGTAACCAACTAATATATTCCCGATAGGGATGACAGGATTTTAATTGTAAAGATTCACCTCGATTATAACTTTCATATAAATCAAAAACCTCTTGAAGAATGATCTGCATTGACCAACCATCAAAGAGAATATGATGATGACTCCAAATAAATTGGTAACTGTCGGTTTCTAACTGTATTAAAGCAAAACGCATTAAAGGTGGTTGATCAAGTTCAATCCCTAAAACGCGATCGCCTTTCAAAAACGACTCTAACGCTTCTTTTTGTTGTAAATTATCCCAATGTTTCCAGTCATAAACCATCCAAGGTAATTCTACTTTCTGACTGACCATTTGCAGAGGCTTTTCAATTTCTTCCCAATGAAAAGAACTTCTTAACACAGGATATTTGGCCACAACTTTTTGCCAAGCCTCTTGAAAAAATGAAAGATTTAATTGTCCTTTCAAAGTACAAACTAGCTGCTCAAAATAAACCTCAGACTCTGGGGAATAAAGGGTATGAAAGAGCATACCTTGTTGCATTGGAGAGAGAGAATAAATATCTTCAATGTTGTTCATCAAAATTACCTCGTTTTACCTTTCTTTTGATTGATTTTGGATAGGAATTTATCTAGCTGTTCTTGACTAACTTGAGCAGCAGAAAAGTCTGATGGTGTATAACCTTTATCCTTGGACGACTGACAGTGAATAATTAGACTTTTTAAGACGCTCATAAATCCATTTGCCAATCTTTCAATGGTCTCTCGTTGATGAACTTTCTCACTATAAACAAATTGCATTTCTAATTTCTGGGAACGAATTAATCCACTAATTTCTAACAAATGACTGCGGTTTCCCACAAGACTTCGTTCCGTTTTCCATTCTTTGACTTCTCCTAAAACTCCTGATGCCGATAGTACCTGATCAAATTGACCTAAATAATTGAAACTAACTTGTGCTTTTATTAAGTCCTGAAATTGCTTTTTAACCTCTTGATCTTTAGACAAATACTTCAAAATACCATGACCTATACCACGATTGGGTAAACGACGCAGTTGCTCTTTAACTGATTTTAAGGTTTCTGGAAGTTGTCCCGTTTTACTGCCTTCTAGTCGCACTGGAAATAGGGTGGTAAACCAACCAACAGTACGAGACAAGTCTATTACTTCAAATAAATCTTCCCGTCCATGGCCTTCTAAGTCAACAATTAAAGATTTTTCTCCTGTCCATTGGCTAAAACTTTCCAATAAAGCAGTTAACAAGATATCGTTAATTTGGGTATTGTAAACACCAGGAACATCTTGTAATAATCCACGAGTTTCTTCTTCATTTAAAAATAGGTTAATGGCTTTTGCCGAACTTAACTGATTACTCTCTTTTGTCCCAGAATAATCCATAGGTAAAGAAGCAATTTCTTTTGTTAATTGGGATATCCAATAATCCCTTTCTTGTTTTAATTTTTCAGATTGACTATAGGTGACTAATTGGTTAGACCAATCTTGAAATGAAGTGGTTTTTAGTGGTAATTTAATTTCTTGACTTTGACTAATTTGTTGATAAGCTGTAGCTAAATCTTCAAGTAAAATACGCCAAGAAATTCCATCGATCGCTAAGTGATGAATTACGATGAGTAATTGACTTGGTTGTTCATTTCCTAAGTTAAATAAAACAACTTTGACAATATCTCCTGTGGTTAGGTTTAGACTCCTTTGAGTTTCTTCATCTTTGGCTATAATTGCTGTTTTTTGTGCGCTTGGAGACAGTTGTGATAAATCAATTACCTCTAAAGGTATGGCATTTTTTGTGGTATCACTAATTTGAGTTAGACTTTCATCTTCTTGAATATAATGCAACCGCAAAGCATCATGATGATTCAATAATGCTTGTATAACTTGCTTTAATCGTTCTGGGTTTACTGTTGCTGGAACTTCAATTAATGCTGATTGATTAAAGTAATTAACATCAGGTAAATCTTGCTTAAACAACCAATGTTGAATGGGCGTTAAAGGGATAATTCCTGTGACTAATTCTTGATTAGCTTTTATTTGCTTATCTGTTCCGACAACGGTAGCTAATTCTGCAATCGTTTGATACTGAAAAAGTTGCTTAGGACTTAATTGTAATCCCATTTGATTCGCCTTGGAAATCATCTGGATACTAATAATTGAATCCCCTCCCAGTTCAAAGAAGTTATCATGGATACTAACTTTTTCCAGTCTTAAGACCTCAGCCCAAATTGCGGTTAAACGTTCTTCTATGGGTGTTTTAGGAGCAGTAAACTCGCTTTCTAACGAGGAAGTTGTTTCTGGAATAGGTAAGGCACGATGGTCAACTTTTCCGTTAGTCGTTATGGGAATTTCTTCCAGGAAAACGAAAGCAGAGGGAACCATATAAGGCGGTAATTTCTGCTTAAGATAATAGCGAATTTCTTCGATTTTGTTTTGATTTTTATTCCCTACGATATAGGCAACTAATCGCTTAATCCCTGGACTATCTTCCCTGGCAATAACTACCGATTGTTTGATGGATGAATATTGATTTAAGACTGTTTCAATTTCAGTCAATTCAATGCGAAAACCCCGAATTTTAACTTGAGAGTCAATGCGTCCTAAAAATTCTAAATTACCGTTGAATTTATAGCGGACTAAATCTCCTGTTTTATAGAGTTTTTCTCCTGTTTTAAAAGGGTTATCTATAAATTTTTCTACCGTTAATTCTGGTCGGTTTAAATACCCCCTTGCTATCCCTAAACCCCCGATATGAAGTTCTCCAGGTACGCCAATGGGCATCGGTTGTAAGTATTGATCTAAGATGTAAACTTGGACGTTATTAATGGGTTTTCCGATGGGAATTTCTGCTTGATTAATAGGTATTTCTTCCAGATAGTGTAGGGTAGAGACAACGGTGGATTCTGTCGGGCCATAACTATTAACTAATTGGGGATATTGTCCCACGTATTCCTGCCACATTTTTACCCTTTCTGGTAACACCCGCTCACCCCCTAAAATTACCAGTCTCAAAGATGGCGGTAATTGGAGATTTTCTTGAATAATTTCACTGACTAATAAATGCCAGTAAGCGGTGGGTAAATCCCAAATTGTTACTTCTTTTTTCTGAGATTCTTGGATAAATGCTGAGACAGATTTCATCATTTCTTCTGTTCTCAGCACCAAGGTTCCCCCACGACTTAAACAGGGGTAAATTTCTTCAGCCGCCGCGTCAAAATTGATGGAGGCAAATTGTAAAACAGTATCTCGCTCCGTGATTTCATATTTTTCTATCGCACTTTTAGTAAAGTTAATTAAGGATTGATGTTCAATCAAGACCCCTTTGGGTTGTCCCGTAGAGCCTGATGTATAGATGACATAGGCAAGATTTTTGGCTTCTATTACCGCATCAATATTACTACTACTTTGTTGAGCAATAATATCTTTTTGACTATCTAAGCAAACCCAGTTAAGTTCCTGTTGAGTGGCCAAATTTGCCCATTTTTCCAAAGTAACAATCGTAGAAATTTGAGCATCATTAACCATATAGGCTAATCTGTCTTCTGGATAGGTGGGATCTAGGGGTAAATAGGCCCCGCCTGCTTTGAGTATTCCCAATAGTCCAATGAACATTTCTAGGGAACGTTCTAGAAAAATTCCCACTAGGTTGTCAGGTTTAACCCCTAATGTTTGGAGATAATGAGCAAGTTGGTTTGCCTGTTCGTTTAATTGTTGATAGCTGAGGTACTTATCCTCAAATATAACAGCGATCGCCTCTGGTGTTTTCTTGACTTGTTCTTCAAAGAGTTGATGAATTCCCTTAACTTTCGGATACTCAGCTTGAGTGTTATTCCATTCCACTAATAACTGATGTTTCTGTTGCTCTGTTAACAGAGAATATTGAGATAGTTTTTGGTTGGGATTCGCTAAAATCCCTTGTAATAGGGTTTGATAATCTTCGACCATTCTGTTGATAGTAGATTCCTCGAAGAGTCCCGTATTATATTCCCAAACCATCGTAATTCCTTCGGTCTCAATTCCCTTGGTTTCTGCGGTAGAATTACGTCCAACCCGTTGCTCAGAACGAGGAATGACCACAATATCTAAATCAAATTTTGCCGAATTATTAGTAAGGGCATCGTTCGGTTTAATGGTCAACCCAGGCAAATTCAAATCAGGCAATTGAGCATCATGGAAACTAAACATTACCTGAAATAAGGGGTTATAACTTAAGTGACGAACGGGTTTTAACACTTCGACAACTTTATCAAAAGGTAAGTCTTCATTAGCATAGCCTTCCAGGGTAACTTGACGTACTTGCTCTAACAGTTGTTTAAAGGTAGGATTTCCCGAAACATCAGTACGAAGCACGATATTATTGACAATCATGCCAATAAGTCCCTCTGTCTCCCGCAACCGTCGGTTAGCCACTCCAGAACCCACACAGATGTCTTCTTGGCCTGTATAGCGATAAATCTGTGCGACAAAGACTGCAAACATACTCATGAAGAGCGTTACCCCCTCTTGACGACCCAGGCTTCTCAGGAGTTGGCAAATATCTAAGGGAAGATCCACCCGTACCCTTCCGCCCCCATAGGTTTGCTCGGTTGGCCGAGGACGATCATAGGGTAATTCCAATAGAGGAGGAATACCCGCTAATTTTTGATGCCAATAGTTGAGTTGTGTTGTTGCTTCCTCTGTTTTCGTCCATTCTCGCTGCCAATGAGCAAAGTCCACAAACTGTAAGGAAGGTTCACTTAATGGAGAAGGTTTTCCTTGAGAAAATGCTTGATAAAGGGTGACTAATTCCTTTAAAAATAAATTAAATGACCAGCCATCATGTACCATGTGATGTTCCACATGAATTAACACCCATTCTTGCTCATTTAATTTTAACAATGTCCAATGTATTAACGGTAATTGACTAATATCAAAGGGTTTGTGGATTGCCTGCTCAGTCAGTTTTTGAACCTCTTCTTGCTGTTTATCTTTGGAAATATTTTGTAAGTCAATAATGGGTATTGTAACGGGTTCGGGTGGATGAATGACTTGTACCAGTTTCCCCGCTACAGAGGGAAATGTGGTGCGGAATATTTCATGACGACGTAGAATTTCACTGATACTTTTTTCTAAAATAGATACATCTAAAAAGCCTTTAATGCGTAAACTTTCTTGAAATTGATAGGCTGTGATCGAGGGGGCTAATTGTTCAATAAAATAAACCCTTTCTTGAGCAAAAGAAACAGGCAAATAACCGTCCCGTGCAATAGGCTTGATTGTTTTAAAGCTAGTTGTTTTTTTATCTTGCTGTTGCTCTGTAATTGTTTGACTTAAATCTCCAATTGTGGGATTCTCCAACAATTTTTTAAAGGAAACTTCAATCTCAAAAATATCCCGTATTCGAGATAAAATTTGTGTGGCAATGAGGGAATGTCCCCCCAAGTGAAAAAAGTTGTCATTGACTCCAATTTTTTCTAATCCAAATACCTGATGCCAAATATTTGCTAATTTTTCTTCTTGGTGATTACGAGGGGCAATAAAGGGGGTTTGACGCTCGTTTCCGTCATAGTCTGGTATGGGTAAAGCTTTACGATCAATTTTTCCATTGGGACTAAGGGGCAACTCATTTAATACAACAAAAGTCGCAGGAATCATATAGCTCGGAAGCTTATTCTTCAAAAATTGTTGCAGAGTTACGGTTAAATTTTCCTCGGTTGAATGGGGAACAAGATAAGCAACTAATCTTTTATTTCCCAGAGGATCTTCTCGATCAATAACAACGGCTTGAGCGACTTGATGATGTTGAAGTAAAACGGTTTCAATTTCTCCTAATTCAACTCTAAAACCGTTGATTTTAACTTGATGATCGACTCTTCCTAAATACTCTAAATTACCGTCGGCTAAATATCTGCCTAAATCTCCGGTTTTATATAATCTTTCTGAGGGGCTAAAGGGATCTTGAATAAATTTTTGAGCAGTTAATTCTGGACGATTCAAATAACCCCTGGCAAGCGCAGTACCCCCGATATAAATTTCTCCTGGTGTTTCAGGAGGAACGGTTTTTAAGGTTTCATCTAAAACATAAACTGAAATATTTTCTCCTAAACTCTTTCCAATAGGAATTTCTGTCCTGTTGCGTTGACTTTCTGTTAGTTGTGATAGGCGACAAAGGCTTACCGCAATTGTCCCTTCCGTAGGGCCATAAACATTAATTAATTCAGGAAAATTTCCTACATTTTTAAACCACATTCTCACCAATTCTGGTTGAACTCTTTCTCCGCCGATAATGACTAATCGCAAGCTGTCTGGTAATGCTATTTTACTCTTAACTAATTCATTGACTAATAAATGCCAGTAAGCGGTGGGTAAGCTCCAAACAGTTATTTGCCAATCTTGGGATTTTTGAACAAATGAAGGAATAGAACTGATCATTTCTTCAGTTCGTAAGATTAAGGTAGCACCAGAACAAAGAGTAACATAGATTTCCTCTGCGGCCACATCAAAACTGATAGAGACAAATTGAAGAGTGCGATCGCTTGTCGTGATCTGATATTGGGCGATCGCTAGTTTAGTGAAGTTTACCAAGGATTGGTGTTCAATCATTACCCCCTTGGGTTTTCCCGTTGATCCCGATGTATAGATGACATAGGCTAAATTCTCAGGATTTACCGTATTAACCAGATTTTCTTGACTATAACTGGCAATTTTTGCCCATTGACTATCTAAGCAAATCACCTGTCCTTGATAGTCGGAAATTAAGTTAGACCATTGCGTTTGCGTGACCAACACGGATATTTGAGCATCCTGCACCATGTAGGTCAATCTTTCCCTGGGATAAGTTGGATCGAGCGGCACATAGGCTCCCCCCGCCTTGAGAATAGCCAATAAGCCAATGACCATCTCTAGGGAGCGATCAACACAAACTCCCACCAATGTCTCGGACTTAACCCCCAGGGTTCGCAAATAATGGGCTAGTTGATTCGCTTTAGTATTTAATTCCTCATAGGTCAATTGCCCTTGTTCTGAAAGGACGGCCACTGCTTCTGGTGTGCGTTCAACTTGGGTTTCAAATAACTGGTGGATAGATTGCTTGAACATGGAGGAAAATCCTTAGAGAAGTCATGAACTAGAAGTCCACAGGAGCTTAAACAATAATTACACAAAGGGGGCCAGGTTAAAAGGCGATCGCTTAAAAAGTCGTTACCTGACGGGGTAACAAAAGCCTCAGATAAATCTACTCTTATCAACCTCAATTGTCAACATTCAACATTGATAGTAACATCAATGCCGTAAGTCAATCGACTTATCGGCAAGCATCTGTGGTAATTGTAATGAACTAGAGGAAAAAATGCAAACTCTTCCTATTAAAATTTCAGATACGACCCTACGAGATGGGGAACAACAAGCTGGATTGTTCTTTCCCTATGAAATGAAACAGGAATTTGCTCATTTAATTGCCCAAACAGGGGTGTCTGAGATCGAAATAATGCCTTGTGTTTGTGATGACGAAACAAAATTAGTCAAAACCTTAGTAGCGCAAGGATTAAAGCATCAAATTGTGGCTGCCACCCCGATCAAAAAGGACTTTATAAATATAGCTAAAGACTGTGATCTTGGTCAGATCGTACTTTTTAAAGGACTCTCTGATCGCTTACTTTTTCTACGCGATCGGGAAATCTCTCAGATGAAAGAGTTTCAAGGAAAGACCATTGATGATCACATTCCTGCCCACATTATTAACCGAATCCGTGAAAATGCCATTGATGAAATTGTTAACCATTTACGCTATGCAACTCAAGAAGCAGGATTAAGGGTAAAATTTGCGATCGAGGATGCCTCAAGGGCCGATTTTGACTTTTTGGTTGAGTGCTTGCGTACCTTCAGTCCTTATGTTGAAGACTTTTACCTCTCTGATACCGTTGGGGTTCTCAGTCCCGAAAAAAGTTATATTTGGGTTAACGATCTCTTGCAAAGTACCACAGGGGTCAATCTAGGAGTACACTACCATAATGATTTAGGCCTAGCTTTAGAAAATACCCTCCAATCAGTGATGGCAGGCGCGACCATCGTGTCGGGAACCTTTGGCGGCATTGGTGAGCGTTCTGGGAATGTTGCCATTGAACAGGTATTAAACGGCTTAAAAGTTCGCTTTGGCATTGAAGTCGAAGGCATTAACTATGACGCGATCGCCCCAGTTCTGGATTATATGGAACAAAAAGGCATTCGTCCCGCCGCTCCTTACTCCCAACAAGCACAACGCCATGAATCTGGCATTCATGTTAAGTCTTTGTTCAGCGATCCTAAAAGTTATGCTGTCTTACCCCACAACACGATTGAGATTCTCTTTGGAAAATGGAGTGGTGCGAGCAATTTCCGTTATTTATTTGAAAAAGAACTCAATCATCCCCAACCCAAGGAACAATACGAGAAAATGCGCTCTGTGATCAAAACCTTGGCTGTAGAACAAGAACGGTATTTTACCGCCGAAGAGGTAGTGGAGTTATGGAAAAATGGAACCTTTGAGTAAATCATCCTATCGTATCGTCGCCATCCCAGGAGAAGGTATTGGCCCTGAAGTCGTCGAAGCGTCTTTAACCATTCTGCGCCAAGTTGCCCAACTTGAGGGATTTGCCTTAACGATAAACTATGGCTTGCTCGGTGGAATGGCCTTAGAAAAATTAGGTAGTGCTTTTCCCCCAGAAACTATCCAACAGTGTGAAGGGTCTGATGGCATTGTCTTTGGCGCAGTAAGTCAAGGGGGACTTCTGGAACTACGGAGGCACTTCGACTTTTTTATTAATCTGCGACCCATTCGCAGTTGCCCAAGTTTACTGCATACATCTAGTCTGCGACCGGAGAAAGTGCAAGCCCTCGATATTTTAATCGTTCGAGAATTGGTCAGTGGCATCTATTTTGGCCCAGCAGGTCGGGGTACGGATGAAAAGGGAGCCTACGGCTATCACACCATGTGGTATTACGATCAGGAAATTCGTCGTATTGCAAAGGTAGCCCTCCAAAAAGCCCAGGAACGTCGAGGTTTACTTACCGTTGCCCACAAAGAAAATGCCCTACCTCAGATTCCTTGGACTCGATTGGTACAAGAGGAAGCTACCAATTTTCCTGATGTGGTGGTGTCCCCAATGCTCGTTGATAACTTAGCCATGCAACTGGTTCTCAATCCCCAACAATTTGATGTGATTTTGGCAGGGAATATGTTTGGGGACATTCTCAGTGATATTGGTGGAGCGTTGGTAGGTTCAATTGGATTATTGGGATCGGCCAGTCTCAATAACCAGGGTTTGGGGATGTATGAAGCCATTCATGGAACTGCCCCAGATATTGCTGGCAAGGGCATTGCCAACCCCCTGGGTACTCTAGCGGGTTGTGTTTTGATGCTACAACAATGGGGAGAAATCAAGGCAGCCCAACGGATTCTCAAGGCCCAGGAGCGACTGTTAGGCAAAGGATACCGCACCGCCGATTTGTTCCCTCAAAACCACGAAACTTTGGTCAATACGGCTACCCTCGTTGACCTATTCCTTGAAGAAATTTCCCTTGAACAACCTACTGAATAAGGAGTTTAATCCATGACTGATGCTAACAAAATCCTGTACCTGGGAAATGATATTAATACTGACGATATTATTCCCGCTAAAAGAGGGACTAATGATGATCCAGACCACTTAAAACAATATGCTTTAGAACACATCATTGGCGTGGGAGAACTACTACAATATGATGAGATCGAAGCAGGGAATAATTTTGGCTGTGGATCAAGTCGAGAAATTGCCCCCATTGCCCTAAAAGCGGCTGGCATCAAAAAAGTTAAAGCGCGATCGTTCGCCGAAATTTTCTATCGCAATAGTATTAATATTGGACTCCCCTTAGAAATTATTGGGGAGACGGAACAAAACCCTGTGGTAGAAGCGATCGCCACTGCTGGGGGATTAATGGCCTTTAATCAAAAGCGTCGTCAAGGAGAGGTTAAAATTCCGCCTAGTGTCACCCCTGCCCGTCCCATGACCAGGGTGGAAAAGATGTTAGCAAAAGCTTCGGGCAATGATTATGTGAAACCAGGGGAAGGGGTGTTTGCCAAGATTGATCTGGCTTTATCCCATGACGCGGTGGCTAGTTCGGTCGCGAAGGTATTTTATGACAATTATGGAAAAACCGCCCAATTATGGGATCCGCAACGGGTGGTATTAGTCGCTGATCACTTTATCCAAATTAATGACATTCGCCTTGATAACAAAGCCCCGGTTATGTATGAGCAGATGGTCAAATTTGCCCAAGCTCAAGGCTGTCATCTATTTGATCTGGTTTCCCCAGGGGAAGCGGCTGGTATCTGTCATGTTTTGTTGCCAGAAAAAGGATTTATTCGCCCTGGAATGATCATTGCAGGAACGGACTCCCATACCTGTACCTATGGAGCTTTAGGAGCCTTTTCCACAGGGGTAGGAACCACAGACATGGCCAATATTTTTGCAATGGGGGATATGTGGATACGAGTCCCGCCAACCCTGGTGTTTGAGTTATCGGGAACCCTTCCTCCTCAGATTAGTGCCAAGGATATTATCTTGTTTATTCTAGGCAAATTGGGCTGTGGGGGAGCCACCAGTAAAGTTATGGAATTTCGTGGCTCTATCATTGAACAATTGCCCTTAGATGAACGCCTGACCTTGGCTAATATGGCCATTGAATGTGGTGCTATGTGTGGTTTAATTGCGGCGGATGAGGTGACAAACCATTATGTTACCAGTCGCACACCAATTGGGTTTGAATACGCGATCGCTGACCCCGATGCCGAGTATGAAGCTGTTTATAAATTCGATCTGAGCCATTTGGAACCCCAGGTTGCCCGTCCCCCTAAACCAGATCAGGTAGTTAACATTAGTCAATTAGAAGATGTTCCCATCACCAAAGCCTTCATCGGCTCTTGTACTGGCGGAAAACTCTACGATCTCGCCCAAGCGGCGGCTGTCTTAAAAGATCGTCAGGTTGCCCAGGGGGTAGATTTATTCGTAGTGCCAGCTTCAATGGAGGTACGTCAAAAAGCCGAAGAATTGGGCTATCTTGCTATTTTTGAAGAATCTGGGGCGCAACTGCTCAAATCTGGTTGTGGAGCTTGTATTAATTCAGGAAAGGGAGTATTAGACAAGGAAGAAACGGGAGTCTATGCCACCAATCGTAATTTTAAAGGACGTAGTGGCGACCCTACCGCTAAAAATTATTTGGCTTCCCCTAGAACTGTCGCAATTTCAGCTATTAAAGGAAAAATTACTGCCAATCTTGATTAATACTTTTCTGTTGACATCCTCTCCGCCGTAGAACTTGGAAGTGGTCTTTAATTCGAGGGTTGTATGATCGGGGCTTAACGAGAGAAAAGATTATCAAGCTGTTTCAAATTATTGACAGAATGATGACTTTACCTAATCCTTTACAAGAAAGTTTAGATTTTAAAATTCAACAATTTGAGGAGGAAAGAACTATTTCCTGTAATAAGCTGTTAAGCACCTAAATTGGTGATTCGGAAATCGTAAAACCCTTGTAGTGCGAGCGTCCTCGCTCGCTAGGTTATCAAGTTTAAATGCGTAACAGCTTAATTCTTTTTCGTTAACTAAAGTTAGAGTCATTTTTGCTCCTAAATTAATGTGATGGTTTGACGTTGTTTTTAACTATCCCTGTATCGGCTAAATCCTTAGCCATTTTAAGATTTTAGGGTCTTTATCATAGTGATAGGTAAGTCCATCATTTCCCGTAATGGATTTTCCCCGACTGGCTAGGTTTCTAATACTACTGACGGAATAGTTGCTTAATTTCGTCATTTGTGCGTGGGAAAGTCCTTCTTCTGTCAGGATTGTTGTCGTTGGAGATTCAAGGAGGAGTTCCTGGGAAGAATTAATTTGAGGTTTCATTGCGGCTTGCTGATGAGGTGAATTTTCGACTCTAGCTTGGGAATTATCGCCAGGAACACTACTAATTTCTTTAGCTTTTTGTCGGCGATAGTCCTGAACTGTGAGCAGTTGCCAATGGGAATCCTCAGAGAGTTCTAAAACCCATTGATGATAGTTAAAGAGACTTTCCCGATGTCCGACACTAATAAAAGTTGTGTTAGTTTTTTGTAATTGTTGATATAAATTCCCCTCATTTTTGAAGTCCAAAGCACTGGTGGCTTCATCTAGGATAGTAAAACTGGGACGGGTAATTAATACCCTGGCAAAAGCCAAACGTTGTTGCTCTCCTAGAGATAAAATGTTTTCCCAAGACTCTTCTGTATCAAAACCATTGATTCGATTTAACAGATTTTGGAGATTGACTTGTTGTAAAACTTCTCTTAATTCTGCCTCACTTTTTTCTTGATTGCGATTGGGATAAAGTAACTGTTCTCGCAAGGTTCCTAATATTATGTAGGGACGTTGGGGCAAAAATAATACTTCTTCTAGGGGGGGACGCACTAATCGGCCTGTTCCTGCATTCCATAAACCAGCGATCGCCCGAAGCAAGGAACTTTTACCCCGACCACTCGGCCCGACAATCAATAGACCTTGCCCAGGCTGAACAGAAAGGGAAAGGTTTTCAACAATTACCTGTTCATAATCGGGAGTTTGCAAAGTCACATTTTCAAAGGCAAAATGGTTTTCTTCGATGGTCTTAATCGTGCTTACATTTTCGGGTTGTTTAACGACTTCTTCTAGGGCTTGAGAAAATTCCGATAGACGTTCAACATAACTGCTAAATCGTCCCGAAGTGCCAAATTCACCGATTAATTCCCCTAGCGCACTAGCAAACAAATTAGCTGCTAAACAGGCTTGCCCGACCTGTCCGAAGCTAATGCCCTCACTATTCATATACAAAGGCCCTAGAATGACAAAGGTAAATACTTGGATCGCCGCCTGATAGCCCCGATTAAATATTTCTGTGCCTCTCTCCCAATCAATTTTACGTTTAGCACTGTTCAAAATATTATTAAATCTACGCTGAATAATACTTAATTCTTGGGTTTCTCCATCAAAGAAAGCGATTGATTCTGCATGAGTCCGAACATGAGTTAGAGCATAATTGTAATTAGCTTTAAGTTCTAATTCTTCTTGGGTAATTTTATTTAAGGCTTGGTTTAGATAGATAGCAATGGCGTTACCGAGGACTGTCCAAACGACTAAAAGAATGGCAACAAAAGGGGAAATTAACCAGAGAATCACTAAAAAAGTGATCATCTCTAGGACATTTTCTAGGCAAACCGTAAAAAAACTGAGGGCGTTACTGGTAATCGGCTCAATTTCCTGGGATAGGCGTTGATCTGGGTTATCTAAATCGGATTTAAAATTAATTTTGTAATAAGCGCGATCGCTGAAATATTTTGCGAGAATCCAGCTATTGAGCCATTCATACCAATCCAGGGCGATTCTTTTCCTGAGAAATTTAAGCAATCCCACCAAAAGCGTGACCAAGAGCAGTCCAACCGCGAAAACCACCAAAGTTTTTACAAATTTATCAAAATCATCCTTGGCAATAATGACATCAACTAAATAATTACTCACAAAACTATTGAAGGCATTTAAACCCACAACGGTTAGAATTACTCCGATTAATAAAATCAGCATTGCCCAAGCTTTAATCACATCAGAAAAAGCTCTTCCCCCCGCCATAGTCGGATACCAATAGGGGGCCGCGATCGCCTTTACACTTGCCCAAAATTTGGTGACATTGGAGATAGGATTAGTTGTCGCTTGATCTTGAGAGACTTGGGGTGACATATTTTCAGTAATGAGGACAATTTTAGGTTTAATGCTCTTGAATTGTGCTAAACAGGCAAAATTGACAAGACTTTAATCTAGTTCGAGTTTGACAACTTTTTGACTCCCAGTTATCTTACTACACGCCCATTATTCTGACAATCAATACCTAGTCCAGTTTTATCGAAAATTTGGGTTTCAAACCCGATCCTTAACTAGGGCCGCTTTTTAAAGATTGACAAAAAAAGTTTTTGGGAATAGAATCAGCTAGAATTATCCCTTGATGCTGCCGACAGACTAGCCCATGCCAACGATCCCAGCCCTTGCTAATCAGAAAATCGCTATCACAGCCACATTTACCAGTGAACCAGTGGAAGATTCTCTCTCCTATTGGCTCAAAGCAATGGGATTTCCTGATTCAATAGAATTTGCCCAGTACAATCAAGTCTTTCAAGAATTACTCAATCCATCGAGTCTTTTAGCGACGAATCACAATGGGGTCAATGTCATTTTAGTGAGGTTTGAAGACTGGCAAGAAACTGAAAATCGTCTCCAACCAATCCCCAAAACTGCTGTCAAAGCAGAATTTTTCCAGAATGAAAATTCAAGGTCACGGGAATTAGGAGAGAATATTACGCAAATCGAGCAAACTGTCCAGGATTTTGCTAATGCCTTAAAAACAGCGACAACGCGATCGCCCAATCCCCACCTAGTCTGTATTTGTCCCCCCTCTCCCACCGATGAGAAAGCGTTCAATGAGTTACATGAGAAATTACAAGAACAATTAGAAATAGAACTCCAGAAAAACCCTAGCATCTGTCTAATTAAAAGTCAAGAATTACTCAGAACCTATCCTGTGCAGGAGTATTATGATCCCTACGGAGACGAATTAGGACATATTCCCTATAATCTAACCTTTTTCACAGCTTTGGGGACAATATTAGCTAGAAAAATTTTAGCGTTGAAAAGCTCTCCCTACAAAGTGATTGCCCTGGACTGCGATAATACTTTGTGGAATGGAATTTGTGGAGAAGATGGAGTTAAAGGAGTTAAAATTAATGCTCCATTTCGAGCTTTACAAGAATTTATCATCGCCCAGCAAGCAACTGGAAAGTTAATCTGTTTATGTAGTAAGAATCAAGCCGATGATGTCTTTGCTGTCTTTGAACAACATCCCGATATGTTGCTAAAGCGAAATCATTTAGTCAATTGGCGTATTAACTGGCAAGAAAAATCTCAAAATTTGCAGTCTTTAGCAGAGGAATTGCAACTAGGGTTAGATAGCTTTATCTTTATTGATGATAACCCAATAGAGTGTGCTGAAGTTAGGGCCAACTGTCCCGAAGTTTTGACATTACAACTTCCTCAAGAAAGCGAAAAAATCCCCCAATTTTTAGCTCATATTTGGGCTTTTGATCAACTTCAAACCACTCAAGAAGACCAACAAAGAACGAATCTTTATCAACAAAATATTCAACGTCAGCGTTTGCAAGAAGATTCCCTTTCTTTTGAGGATTTTCTTGCCCAACTTAACTTAGAAATAGAGATTTCCCCCGTACAAAAGGAGGAATTGACGCGAGTTGCTCAACTCACTCAACGGACTAACCAATTTAACTTAACAACTATCCGACGCTCAGAATCCCAAATTAAACAACTTTGTAATTCAGGGGAATTGGACTGTCGGGGGGTTAAGGTAAAAGACCGCTTTGGGGACTATGGTTTAGTGGGTTTACTATTATTTACTGCCCAGGAAGATTCCCTAATTGTAGATACTTTTTTACTCAGTTGTCGGGTATTGGGTCGCGGTGTAGAACATCAAATGTTGGCTTATTTGGGAACGGTTGCCCAAGAAAAAAGATTAGCAAAAGTCGAGCTTTTTTATAAATCTACCCCGAAAAATAAACCGATCTGTGATTTTTTAACGGGTATTGAGAAAGGACTCCTGCAAGAAAAAAAAGATGGTGTTTTATTTGAGTTTTCTGCTCAAATTGCCTCTGAAACTATTTTTAGTCCCCGATCTAATGTAGATAGTTTAAACCAGAAGACGAAGATAAATTTAGAAGAAACAACTGCTAAATCAGATAGTTTAAGCTATCGAATCTTGAATTATCAATTCTTTGAAAATATTGCCCAAAATTTATGCAATCCTGAACTCATTCTCCAAGAGATTGCTTGCCAACAACAGCGTCAACGTCAGTCAGATGGAGAGTTTGTGGCTCCTCGTACTCCTCTAGAAAAAGCGATCGCGTCTCTATTTATAGAAGTTCTTAAACTTGACCGAGTGGGGATAGATGATGACTTTTTTGTCCTTGGAGGAGACTCACTACAAGCTACGCAACTTATTTCACGCATCCGCACCAGCTTAAAAGTTGAACTCCCATTACCGAGCATATTCACAGCAACAACAGTTACTACATTGGCTCAAGAAATTGAGCAATGGGGGCAAAAAAACTTAGAATTAACAGCATTAACCATACTACCAAGGACAGGAGATGCACAAATACCCCTGTCTTACGCACAACAGCGTTTATGGTTTTTAGACCAATTCCAGCCAAATAGTGCCTTATACAACATTCCGCTCGCCTTGCGTCTCGAAGGAAATCTCAATCAAGTTGCCTTAGAACAAGCCTTACAAACAATTATTGAGCGACACGAAGCCTTACGCACCAATTTCCTAACAATTGAAGGAAAACCCACTCAAATCATTCAAACAGAAACAAATTGGACAATATCAATAGTTCACCCCCTCCAACCCCCAAGAAAGAGTGAGAGAGAAATAACTTGTCAGCAATTAATTAATACTCAAGCAATTCAACCCTTTGACTTAGCAACCGAACCCTTAATTAGAGTAACATTACTCACACTTTCCCAGACCGAACAGGTCTTGCTAGTATGTATGCACCATGTCGTTAGTGATGGCTGGTCAATGGGTGTATTTGTGCAAGAATTAGCAGTATTGTATAATGCTTATACTCAAGGAAAACTCTCACCTTTAGCACCATTACCCATTCAGTATGCCGATTTTGCCCTTTGGCAGCGACAATGGTTACAAGAGGATGTTCTAGAAACCCAATTGGCTTATTGGCAAAAACAATTAGCAGGTGCAACCACTTTCTTACCCCTACCCACCGATAAACCAAGGCCAGCAGTACAAACCTTTGTCGGCGCACATCAAGAATTTATCCTCTCACCAGAATTAAGCCAAAAACTGACAAAATTGAGTCAAGAGCAAGGCGTTACCTTGTTTATGACCCTGTTTGCCGCCTTTGATGTCTTATTGTATCGCTATACTGGACAAACAGATATTTTAGTCGGAACACCCATAGCGAACCGTAATCATAGTGAAATAGAAGGGTTAATTGGCTTTTTTGTCAATACCTTAGTATTAAGAACTAATTTAGCAGAAAATTCCAGTTTTGAGCAATTATTGGCACAGGTGCGAGAAGTAGCCTTAGAAGCCTACTCTCATCAAGACTTACCCTTTGAAATGCTAGTGGAAGCATTACAACCGGAAAGGGATATCAGCTATACACCCTTATTTCAGGTGATGTTTGTCCTTCAAAATACGCCTCTATCGACGGTAGAGTTAACAGGGTTAAGTATCAGTTCTGTTCAGGTAGAAACCAATACTGCTAAATTTGATTTAAGTTTAGCAATGGAAAACACTGATGCTGGACTGGTGGGAGTCTGGGAATATAATACAGATTTGTTTAGCCCAGATACAATTGAACGGATGACAGGTCATTTTCTGACACTGTTAGAAGGAATTGTCACAAATCAGAAAGAAACTCTTGCAGAATTGCCATTATTGACACAATTAGAGCAAAAACAGTTATTAATTGAGTGGAATAATACTCAAGTAGATTACCCTGTTGATAAGTGTATTCATCAGTTATTTGAGGAGCAAGTAGAACGGACTCCTGATGCTGTAGCAGTAACTTATGAAAATGAATCCTTAACTTATCGAGAATTAAATAATCGTGCTAATCAATTAGCCCATTATCTGCGTCAAAACTATCAGATTAAACCAGATACTTTAGTGGGAATTTGTGTCGAACGTTCTTTAGAAATGATAATAGGAATATTAGGCATTCTTAAAGCGGGTGCTGCCTATCTACCCCTTGACCCCGAATATCCACCAGAACGCCTTCAGTTTATCTTAGAAGATTCTGGTATATTATTGTTGCTCACTCAAGGTTTTCTTAAAGAAAAATTACTATTAACTAATCTAAAAAATCCTAATCAAATATTGTATCTAGATGAACAAAGTTTTTCACCCTTATTAACCGATAATCCCAGTTCTCAAACTAAAACTGATAGTTTAGCCTATGTGATTTATACTTCTGGTTCAACAGGAAAACCGAAAGGGGTGATGATTGAAAATAGAAGCATTGTTAATCTGGCTTTGGCTTGGAGTGACGTTTTTCAAATTCAAAATCATAGCCGTGTACTCCAGTTCGGTTCCCTAAGTTTCGATTTATCTATTGGTGAAATTGCCACTGCTTTAGCCGCAGGTGCTAGTTTGTACTTAGCCCAAAAAGAAACCCTATTACCCAGTCAAATATTGGTTGATTTGTTAACGGAGAACCAAATTTCTCACGCTTTTTTATCTCCTTCGGCTTTGTCTGTTTTACCTCAAGCAACCTTATCTAATTTACAATCTCTAACCGTCGGTGGTGAAGCTTGTACCGCAAAATTAATAACTGAGTGGTCAAAAGGACGAAATTTCTTTAATGCTTATGGGCCAACGGAAACAACTGTTTGTGCGACTGTAGCGAGATTTACTAAGGACGAGGAGAAAGTTTCTATTGGTCGTCCTGTCTCTAATACTCAAATTTATATTTTAGACTCTTACTTACAGCCAGTTCCGATTGGTGTACCAGGAGAATTGCATATTGGGGGGGCAGGGTTAGCCAGAAGCTATCTTAACAGACCAGAATTAACACAAGAAAAATTCATTCCTAATCCTTTTAGTAATTACCCAGATTCTCGACTCTATAAAACGGGGGACTTAGCGCGTTATTTACCTGACGGTAATATTGAATATTTAGGACGCATTGACAATCAAGTTAAAATACGGGGATTCCGTATAGAATTAGGAGAAATTGAGACAGTATTAACTCAAAATCCTCAAGTGCAATCATCGGTTATTATTGCCTGCGAAGATACACCAGGAAATAAACGTTTAGTTGCCTATATTGTCCCTCAAAAAGATGCAACACCAACCCCCAATGAATTACGGCAATTCCTCAAGGAAAAGCTGCCAGAATATATGATTCCCAGTGCTTTCGTAATACTGGAATCATTACCCTTAACACCTAATGGTAAAATTGACCGTCGCGCTTTACCTGAACCCGAACAAAGTTACGAAAGAACAGACAAATTTATCTTACCACGCAACCCTATTGAAGAAATACTGGTAACAATTTGGTCTGAGGTTTTAAAGGTCAAACAAGTAAGCATTAATGATAACTTCTTTGAACTAGGAGGACACTCATTATTAGCTACTCAACTCATCTCCCGTATTCGCACTAATTTACAAATAGAAATCCCTTTGCGTAGTCTATTTGCAGCACCAACAATTGAAGAATTAGGACAGCAAATTCAACAGTTACAGCAACAGGATTTAACTCTATCCGCACCCCCCATATTACCAAGGGGTGAACAATCTGAATTATTATTGTCTTATGCACAAACTCGTTTATGGTTTTTAGACCAATTAGAAACTAATAGCGCTTTCTATAATATCCCTGTAGCTTTACGTTTGCAAGGCCATCTTAATCAAGCAGCTTTGATACAAAGTTTAGAGGAAATTATTCAACGTCACGAAGCATTACGCACCAACTTTGTTAACGTCAATGGACAACCAACTCAGGTTATTCAAACAGTAACAAATTGGACAGTATCAGTAATTAACTTGCAGCATTTATCACCAGAAGAACAAGAAATTGCTGCAACTAATTTAGTTAAGGGAGAATCATTTAAACCCTTTGATTTAGCTAATGAAGCATTAGTAAGAGCCACTTTAATCGTGCTGAATAATAACGAGTATTGGTTATTATTATGTCTGCACCATGTGATTAGTGATGGTTGGTCAATGGGTGTATTTATTGAAGAATTAACAGCGTTATATAATGCTTATAATCAGGGTCAACCTTCACCCTTAAAACCCTTACCAATTCAGTACGCTGATTTTGCAGTTTGGCAAAGACAATGGTTACAAGGAGAAGTCTTAGAAAACCAATTAAATTACTGGCAAAAACAACTAGCAGACGCACCAACTTTCTTACCCTTACCAACAGATAAACCCCGTCCAGTAATACAAACGTTTACAGGTGCATATCAAGAGTTTCAACTATCCCTTGAACTTACTCAAAAGCTAACGCAATTAAGTCAGCAACAAGGGGTGACAATGTTTATGACATTGTTAGCAGTTTATGGGACATTACTTTATCGTTATACAGGACAATCAGACATCTTAATAGGGACACCTATAGCTAACCGTAACCGTCGTGAAATAGAGAGTTTAATCGGCTTTTTTGTGAACACCTTAGTAATGAGAACTGACTGTTCAGAAAATCCTAGTTTTCAGGAATTATTGATGAGAGTGCGGGAAATGTCTTTAGGTGCTTATGCTCATCAAGATTTACCTTTTGAAATGTTAGTAGAAGCGTTACAACCAGAGAGAAATCTTAGTCATACTCCTCTATTTCAGGTAATGTTTGTACTTCAAAATACTCCTTTATCTGAAGTAGAAATGAGCGGTTTGACTGTTAATTCTTTACCCTTAGAAGGTGAAACAGCTAAGTTTGATTTAACCTTGTCAATGCAAAATACAGAGACGGGATTAATGGGGGTTTGGGAATATAATACTGACCTATTTAATAGCGAGACTATTGAACGAATGAACGGTCATTTTATGACTTTACTTGAGGGGATTATTGCTAATCCGAGGGAGCGAGTTTCTCAATTACCTTTATTAACAAAAGTTGAACAACAACAGTTATTAATTGATTGGAATAATACTGAGGTAGATTATCCTGATGACAAGTGTATTCATCAGTTATTTGAGGAGCAGGTTGAACGGACTCCTAATGCTGTAGCGGTGGTATTTGAAGGGCAACAATTAACCTATAATGAGTTAAATTGTCGGACTAATCAATTAGCACATTATTTACAATCTTTGGGAGTAAAAGCTGATGAATTAGTTGGGATTTGTGTTGAACGCTCTTTAGAAATGATTGTGGGATTATTGGGGATATTAAAAGCGGGTGGTGCTTATGTTCCTCTTGACCCTGAATATCCGCTTGAACGTTTAAGCTTCATGTTAGAAGATGCTGCTGTTAATGTGTTATTAACTCAACAGAAATTGATTAATAAATTACCTGAACATCAAGCGCAACTTATTTGTTTAGATGCTGACTGGGAGTTGATTTTTCAGTTCAGTCGGGACAATCTAATTACTGATATACAAGCAACTAATTTAGCTTATGTTATTTATACATCAGGTTCTACTGGTCAACCGAAGGGGGTAATGCTGTCCCACAGTAACCTGTCCAATCATATGTTCTGGATGCAGGAAACATTCCCCCTAACTAGAGCGGACAGAGTTCTGCAAAAAACTTCCTTTAGTTTTGATGCGTCAGTTTGGGAATTTTATGCTCCTTTATTAGTAGGTGGACAGTTGTTAATAGCTCAACCAGGAGGTCATACTGACAGCGATTACCTCTTAAAAACAATTGCCCAACAGCAAGTAACTACTGTTCAACTTGTGCCATCCTTACTGCAAATGCTTTTAGAACAGGGAGGAATCGAAAATTGTCAGTTACTCAAACGAGTCTTCTGTGGTGGTGAAATCTTGCCAGTTGCTTTGCAAGAGAAATTATTTAGCCAGCTAAATGTGAATTTGTGCAATCTTTATGGACCGACAGAATGTTGTATTGATGTAACTTTTTGGAATTGTCAGAGAGAAATGTATGGACAACGTATCCCCATTGGTCGTCCAATCTTTAACACACAAATCTACATTTTAGACTCCAATCTTCAACCAGTACCTGTAGGTATTCCAGGAGAATTACACATCGGTGGAGCAGGATTAGCAAGAGGTTATCTCAACCGTCCAGAATTAACACAAGAAAAATTCATTCCTAATCCTTTTAGTAATTACCCAGATTCTCGACTCTATAAAACGGGGGACTTAGCGCGTTATTTACCTGACGGTAATATTGAATATTTAGGACGCATTGACAATCAAGTTAAAATACGGGGATTCCGTATAGAATTAGGAGAAATTGAGACAGTATTAACTCAAAATCCTCAAGTGCAATCATCGGTTATTATTGCCTGCGAAGATACACCAGGAAATAAACGTTTAGTTGCCTATATTGTCCCTCAAAAAGATGCAACACCAACCCCCAATGAATTACGGCAATTCCTCAAGGAAAAGCTGCCAGAATATATGATTCCCAGTGCTTTCGTAATACTGGAATCATTACCCTTAACACCTAATGGTAAAATTGACCGTCGCGCTTTACCTGAACCCGAACAAAGTTACGAAAGAACAGACAAATTTATCTTACCACGCAACCCTATTGAAGAAATACTGGTAACAATTTGGTCTGAGGTTTTAAAGGTCAAACAAGTAAGCATTAATGATAACTTCTTTGAACTAGGAGGACACTCATTATTAGCTACTCAACTCATCTCCCGTATTCGCACTAATTTACAAATAGAAATCCCTTTGCGTAGTCTATTTGCAGCACCAACAATTGAAGAATTAGGACAGCAAATTCAACAGTTACAGCAACAGGATTTAACTCTATCCGCACCCCCCATATTACCAAGGGGTGAACAATCTGAATTATTATTGTCTTATGCACAAACTCGTTTATGGTTTTTAGACCAATTAGAAACTAATAGCGCTTTCTATAATATCCCTGTAGCTTTACGTTTGCAAGGCCATCTTAATCAAGCAGCTTTGATACAAAGTTTAGAGGAAATTATTCAACGTCACGAAGCATTACGCACCAACTTTGTTAACGTCAATGGACAACCAACTCAGGTTATTCAAACAGTAACAAATTGGACAGTATCAGTAATTAACTTGCAGCATTTATCACCAGAAGAACAAGAAATTGCTGCAACTAATTTAGTTAAGGGAGAATCATTTAAACCCTTTGATTTAGCTAATGAAGCATTAGTAAGAGCCACTTTAATCGTGCTGAATAATAACGAGTATTGGTTATTATTATGTCTGCACCATGTGATTAGTGATGGTTGGTCAATGGGTGTATTTATTGAAGAATTAACAGCGTTATATAATGCTTATAATCAGGGTCAACCTTCACCCTTAAAACCCTTACCAATTCAGTACGCTGATTTTGCAGTTTGGCAAAGACAATGGTTACAAGGAGAAGTCTTAGAAAACCAATTAAATTACTGGCAAAAACAACTAGCAGACGCACCAACTTTCTTACCCTTACCAACAGATAAACCCCGTCCAGTAATACAAACGTTTACAGGTGCATATCAAGAGTTTCAACTATCCCTTGAACTTACTCAAAAGCTAACGCAATTAAGTCAGCAACAAGGGGTGACAATGTTTATGACATTGTTAGCAGTTTATGGGACATTACTTTATCGTTATACAGGACAATCAGACATCTTAATAGGGACACCTATAGCTAACCGTAACCGTCGTGAAATAGAGAGTTTAATCGGCTTTTTTGTGAACACCTTAGTAATGAGAACTGACTGTTCAGAAAATCCTAGTTTTCAGGAATTATTGATGAGAGTGCGGGAAATGTCTTTAGGTGCTTATGCTCATCAAGATTTACCTTTTGAAATGTTAGTAGAAGCGTTACAACCAGAGAGAAATCTTAGTCATACTCCTCTATTTCAGGTAATGTTTGTACTTCAAAATACTCCTTTATCTGAAGTAGAAATGAGCGGTTTGACTGTTAATTCTTTACCCTTAGAAGGTGAAACAGCTAAGTTTGATTTAACCTTGTCAATGCAAAATACAGAGACGGGATTAATGGGGGTTTGGGAATATAATACTGACCTATTTAATAGCGAGACTATTGAACGAATGAACGGTCATTTTATGACTTTACTTGAGGGGATTATTGCTAATCCGAGGGAGCGAGTTTCTCAATTACCTTTATTAACAAAAGTTGAACAACAACAGTTATTAATTGATTGGAATAATACTGAGGTAGATTATCCTGATGACAAGTGTATTCATCAGTTATTTGAGGAGCAGGTTGAACGGACTCCTAATGCTGTAGCGGTGGTATTTGAAGGGCAACAATTAACCTATAATGAGTTAAATTGTCGGGCTAATCAGTTAGCACATTATTTGCAATCTTTGGGTATTAAACCTGATGAATTGGTGGGAATTGGTGTAGAACGCTCTTTAGAGATGATTGTGGGATTATTGGGGATATTAAAAGCGGGTGGTGCTTATGTTCCCCTTGACCCAAAATATCCGCTTGAACGGATTAGTTTTATGTTAGAAGACTCTCAGGTGAAAGTATTAGTAACTCAAGCAAAATTAGTCGAGTCTATTCCTCAACATCAAGCACAACTTATCTGTTTAGATACGGACTGGGAAAAAATCGCTCAAAATATCACGTCAAACCCTGAAAGCGGAGTAAAACCCGATAATTTAACCTATATTATCTATACATCGGGTTCTACGGGTAAACCGAAAGGGGTTTTAGTCAATCACGCTAATGTCGTGCGACTGTTTGCGGCAACAGACTCCTGGTATCATTTCAATTACCAAGATGTCTGGACTCTATTCCATTCTTACGCTTTTGACTTTTCCGTGTGGGAAATGTGGGGGGCTTTACTCTATGGTGGACGACTGGTAATAGTCCCTTACTTAGTGACTCGTTCTCCCGAATCATTTTATGAGTTATTGTGTCAAGAAAAAGTAACGATTCTCAATCAAACCCCTACCGCTTTCCGCCAGTTAATTCAAGCTGAAGAATCCGTAAAAGGGGACATTTCCCCCTTATTAAGAGAGGTTGGGAAGGATTCAGTCACAGAGACCGATTTAAGTTTACGTTTGGTAATTTTTGGCGGAGAATCTTTAGAAATCAACAGTTTACAGCCTTGGTTTGACCGACACGGCGACCAACTTCCCCAATTAGTTAATATGTACGGAATTACGGAAACTACCGTTCATGTTACCTATCGCCCCTTAAGTATGGCTGATGTCAATAGTACAGCCAGCGTCATTGGTCGTCCTCTTCCCGATTTACAGGTGTATTTACTCGATCAATATTTACAACCCGTACCCGTTGGGGTGCCTGGGGAAATGTATGTGGGCGGTGCAGGAGTGGCAAAAGGTTATCTCAATCGTCCTGAATTGACCACAGAAAGGTTTATTTCTAGTCCTTTTGATCCCCCCCTACCCCCCCTTAATAAGGGAGGCACTCAAGGAGGAGCAAAATTGTATAAAACGGGGGATTTAGCCCGTTATTTGCCTAATGGCGAGTTAGAATATTTAGGGCGCATTGATAATCAAGTTAAGATTCGGGGATTCCGTATTGAATTAGGGGAAATTGAGGCATTATTGGCATCTCATCCCCAGATTTGGGAGACGGTGGTGCTAGTTTGGGATGATACGGCGGGGGATAAGCGTCTTGTCGCATATATCGTACCCCAGCCCGAAATAACAATCATAATTGACGAAATCCGCCAATTTCTGAAAGCTAAATTACCTGATTACATGGTTCCTAATGCTTTCGTTATCTTAGAAGCCTTACCCCTTACTACTAATGGTAAAATAGACCGTCGTGCTTTACCGCCACCTGAATCAGGTAGTGAAGTATCAGACAAATATGTTGCCCCTCGTACCCCGATGGAGGAAATACTGGCAACAATTTGGTCAGAAGTTCTAAAAGTAGAGAAAGTGGGAATCAATGATAACTTCTTTGAACTTGGAGGACATTCCCTACTGGCGACTCAATTAGTAGCACAGATTCGCGATCGCCTGAAAATTGAGCTTCCCCTACGTCAGTTATTCAACACAGCAACCCTAGCTGAATTAGCCCAAGGAATTGAACAGTTAAAACAGCAAAAATTAGCCCCCATCGTTACAGCCATTTTACCGAGGAGAAGAAAATGAATTACGAAGAATTGCCCCTATCCTATGCTCAACAGCGTTTATGGTTCTTAGATCAATTAGAACCCAACAGTTCTTTTTATAATGTTCCCTTTGCCTTGCATTTAGAGGGAACACTCAAAATAGATGTCCTAGAAAAGAGTTTACAAGAAATTATTCAGCGTCACGAATCCCTCCGCACCAATTTCCTTACCCTTGACGGAAATCCTGTGCAGATAATCAAACCAGAAAGCAATTGGAAATTAACCATTATTAATGATAAGGAAAGCAAAAACTATCGAGAAGAGAATGCCCTCAAACAATGGCTAGAAATTCACAGCCATCAACCCTTTGATTTAGCGAATGAATCCCTCATTCGGGCTACCCTACTTGAGTTATCAGACACAGAAAATTTGTTGCTGATTTGTATGCACCATGTTGTCTCTGATGGTTGGTCAATGGGGGTATTTATTCAGGAATTGACAACTCTTTATAATGCCTATACTAAAGGTTTAAATCCTCTTTTAAAAGAGTTACCGATCCAGTATGCCGACTTTGCCCTCTGGCAGAGGGAATATTTACAGGGAGAAATCCTGCAAAATCAGTTAAATTACTGGCAAAAACAGTTATCTGCCGCACCTGCCTTATTACATCTACCCAGCGATCGCCCCCGCCCCCCAGAACAACGTTTTGAGGGGGATAGAATCAGATGTATCCTTTCCCCAGAACTTAGTCAAGGGTTAAATAAGTTGAGTCGTGAAAAAGGTGTCACCTTATTTATGACCCTCTTGACTGCCTTTAATATCCTACTCAATCGCTACACGGGAGAAACGGATATTTTAGTTGGGACTCCCATTGCTAACCGTACTCGTAGTGAACTGGATGGGTTGATCGGCTTTTTTGTTAATACATTGGTCTTAAGAACAGATTTAGCAAGAAATCCAAGTTTTAGCGAGGCATTAAAACAGGTAAGAGAGACCGCAACCGATGCTTACGACCATCAAGATTTGCCGTTTGAAATGTTAGTGGAAGCCTTACAACCTGAAAGAAATATGAGTTATACTCCTTTATTTCAGGTAATGTTTGGGTTAGATAATGAAGTTCTAAATGCCATAGATTTAGAGGGAATAAAAGCCACCCATCAGCCGTTGGAATTTAAGACAGCTAAATTTGATCTAAGTTTATCTATACAGATAAAAGAAGCTGGATTAACTACGAGTTGGGAATATAATACAGACTTGTTTAATCAAAGCACAATTGAGCGATTGTCAGGGCATTTTATTAACTTATTAAAAGGGATTATTGCTAATCCAGAACAATCCATTGCCCAATTACCCCTATTGACAGAAAGTGAGCGTTGTCAATTATTAGTTGATTGGAATCAGACTCAAATTGACTACAAGCCTGAATTGTGTCTGCATCAATTATTTGAACAACAAGTAAAACTAAATCCTGATGCGATCGCCGTTAGATTAGAAAATGAATTTTTAACCTATCAAGAATTAAATAATCGTGCGAATCAATTGGGGCATTACCTACAATCTTTGGGAGTAAAAGCGGATGGACTGGTGGGAATTTTTGTCGAACGTTCCCTAGAGATGATCATCGGTATCTTGGGAATCCTTAAAGCAGGGGGAGCTTATGTTCCTTTGGATGTTAATTATCCAAAAGACCGAATTACCTATCTTCTTGAAGATAGTCAACTTAGTATTTTACTGACGCAATCTCAATTCCTTGGGCAACTTCCTCAATTTCAAGGAACAACTATCTGTTTAGATCAAGACTGGTCAATAATCGCAAACCAAAGTACCGTAAACCCGATTGTAGAAGTTGATCAGCACAATCTAGCCTACATTATTTATACTTCTGGCTCGACGGGTAAACCCAAAGGGGTAATGATTGAACATCGCTCAATAGTCAACTATATCCTGACTGCTATTCGAGAGTACAATTTTACATCAGATGATCAAATTCTGCAATTTTCCTCTATCTGCTTTGATGCTTCCGTTGAAGAAATCTTTTGTGGTTTGTTATCGGGTGCGACCTTGGTACTGCGAACAGAAGATATGTTGCGCTCTAGTGAGGATTTTTGGCAATGTTGTCAAAAATGGCAATTAACAGTTTTAGGTTTTCCTACTGCTTATTGGCATCAATTAGCCTCTGAACTGACTCCTACTGCTCTCCAAATCATCACCAATATAAAACTAATTATGGTTGGAGGGGAAGCCATTCAACAATCAAAAGTCAAGCAATGGCATACAATTACAGCTAATAATTCCTCTCTTCCTAAACTATTTAATCGTTACGGTCCAACGGAAGGAACTATTGTAACGACTTTATACGAATTTACTTCCCCAAGTGCAACCAATGTTCCGATTGGGCGATCCATCAGTAATATTCAGGTTTATATTCTTGATGCTTTCTTGCAACCTGTTCCTGTGGGGGTAGCTGGAGAATTACATATTGGCGGAGCGGGGTTAGCCAGAGGTTATCTCAATCGTCCAGAGTTAACCCAAGAGAAATTTATTCCTGATCCTTTTAGTAATTACTCAGATTCTCGTCTCTATAAAACGGGAGACTTAGCGCGTTATTTACCCGATGGCAATATTGAGTATTTAGGACGAATTGATAATCAAGTAAAAATTCGGGGTTTCCGCATTGAATTAGGAGAAATTGAAACTGTTCTCAGTCAGCACAGCGCAGTCAAAACCGCTATTGTTATGGCCAGGGAAGATGAGACAGAGCAAAAACGTTTAGTTGCCTACGTTATCCCCCAAGAGGGAATTTCTGCCCAACAAGAGCAAAGTTTGCTTGGTGTTAATGAACTGCGGCAATTTCTGAAAGCTCAGTTACCAGAGTATATGGTTCCTAGTGCCTTTGTCATTTTGGAATCCCTACCCTTAACATCTAATGGTAAGGTCGATCGCCGTGCCTTACCTGCTCCCGATTTCCAAAGTGAAGAACAATACATTGCGCCGCGTAATCCCATTGAAGAGATTTTGGCTTCTATTTGGGTAAAAGTCCTAAAAGTTGAACAGGTGGGCATTCACGACAACTTCTTTGAGTTGGGCGGACATTCATTATTAGCAACTCAACTGATTTCGCGCATCCGTAAGACGTTCAAGGTAGAAATGCCCCTACGGGAGTTGTTTGTTGCCCCGACCGTCGCCGCCTTAGCCCAGGTCATAAAACGAGTTTCGGAACAGGAAGAACGAACGGAACTCCCTATTTTACCCAGGGAAAAAGATACAGAATTACCTTTATCTTTTGCCCAGACTCGTCTTTGGTTTTTAGATCAATTTGAGTCCGATAGTTCTTTTTACAATATTCCCCTCGCTTTGCGTTTAGAGGGAAACCTTAATCAAGACGTTTTGATCCAGAGTTTAGAGGAAATTTGCGATCGCCATGAAGCCTTAAGGACTAACTTCATTAGCGTTGATGGTGTCGCTACTCAGGTTATACAAACGCAAACCCCCTGGACAGTGAACATCGTTGATTTACAACACTTATCTAGTAGTGAACAGGAAATTGCCTCTCAGGAGTTAATCCCAAACCAGGCCATTCAACCCTTTGACTTAGCCCGTGACCCGTTAATCAGAGCAAACTTAGTCATCTTATCTGAGACAGAACATATTTTATTAGTCTGTATGCATCATATTGTCAGTGATGGCTGGTCAATGGGGGTCTTTCTTCAGGAATTAACCGACCTCTATAACGCATACATTCAAAATCAGCCCTCATCTTTAAAGCCGTTACCGATTCAGTACGGTGATTACACTCTTTGGCAAAAACAGTGGTTACAGGGAGATATTCTGCAAAGTCAATTAGATTACTGGCAAAAACAGTTAGCAGAGGCTCCCGCCTTATTATCCCTGCCCACAGACCGACCACGACCTGCTGTACAGAGTTTTGCTGGTTCCCATCTTCCCTTTACCCTTTCCTGGGAATTAAGCCAAAAACTCACCCAACTGACTCAAGAACAGGGTGTCACCTTATTTATGACCCTGTTAACAGCTTTTGATGTCTTACTTTACCGTTATACGGAACAGGAAGACATATTAATTGGAACGCCTATTGCTAACCGTAATTGCAGTGAATTGGAAGGATTAATCGGCTTTTTTGTTAATACTTTAGTTTTACGAACTGATTTGTCAGGCAATCCTAGTTTTAATGAGTTATTAATTCGCGTTCGAGAAATGGCAATGGATGCTTACACTCATCAAGATTTGCCTTTTGAGATGTTAGTAGAAGTCCTACAACCAGAACGAGATTTAAGCCATGCTCCCCTCTTTCAAGTGGACTTTTTACTGCAAAATGAACCCCTATCCCAGTTAGAATTAATAGGATTAACTGCCAGTCCCTTGTTAACAGCAAATGCAACGGCTAAGTTTGATTTAACCTTGGGAATGGAAAATACCGATACAGGATTAAGGGGAAGCTGGGAGTATAATACAGACCTGTTTGAGCGTAGCACCATTGAACGATTGGCGGGGAATTTTGTGACATTGCTAGAAGCAATTGTTGCTAACCCTCAACAGCAAATTTCCCAACTACCCTTGTTAACAGAGGTAGAGTCACAACAATTATTAAAAGATTGGAATGGGACGGAAAAAGATTATCCCTTCCATCAATGTGTTCATCATTTATTTGAAGAACAAGCAGAACGAACACCGAATGCAGTAGCAGTAGTATTTGAAGGTCTGAAATTAACCTATCAACAGTTAAATATTCAAGCCAATCAATTAGCCCATTACTTACAATCTCTGGGAGTGGGAGCAGAGATTTTGGTCGGCATTTATTTGGAGCGATCGCTGTTAGTGATTGTCGGATTATTAGCCGTTCTCAAAGCTGGAGGAGCCTATGTCCCTTTAGACCCCGATTATCCCCAGCAAAGGTTAACCTCCATGGCCGAAGATGCCAAAATTTCCCTACTGCTAACCCAACAAAGTTTACTCAGTTCTTTACCCGTAGAAGATGTAGGGGTCATCGTATTAGATAAATCTGCCGAGATCTTGACAGTTCAAAGCATGGAAAATCCCGTCAGTGAAGTAATACCAGAAAATTTACTCTGTGTGTTATACACTTCTGGTTCAACGGGTAAACCGAAAGGAGTGATGTTAACCCACGAAGCTTTGGTTAACCATAGTTGGGGCATCAGTGAAATATTTGGTTTAACGGAAAGCGATCGCGTCTTACAGTTTGCGTCCTTTGGTTTTGATGTAGCGGCGGAAGAAATTTTCCCCACCTGGTTAAAAGGTGGCACAGTAGTCTTAAGACCCTGGCAAATGTTCCCAACCCTAACAGATTTTGCCGATTTTATTGAACAAGAAAGCCTAACTCTCTTAAATATTACTCCCGCCTATTGGCATGAATGGGCGATCGCCGTTTCACAATCTTCTGCCACCGTGCCATCCAGTCTGCGGGTCGTAGCAGTGGGAGGAGATGCAGTTTTACCCGAAACCGTCAATATTTGGCGTGAATGGGTCGGAAAACGGGTTGAATGTATTAACGTCTATGGCCCCACCGAAGCATCTGTAACCGCGATTGTTCATGATCTGCTGGATTCTCAGTCAGAAAAAATGAATTCGGTTCTGATTGGTCGTCCCATTGCCAATACAAAGGCTTATATATTGGATCAAAATCTGCAACCTGCCCCCATTGGAGTTAAGGGAGAACTGCATCTCTGCGGTGTTCGTTTAGCGCGGGGTTATCTGAATCGTCCAGAATTGACGGCTGAAAAATTTATTGACAATCCCTTTGCTGATGCACCTTTCAATCGTTTGTATAAGACGGGAGATTTAGCCCGTTATCTGCCAAATGGTAGCATTGAATGTTTTGGACGAATTGACAATCAGGTTAAAATTCGCGGTTTCCGTATCGAATTAGGAGAAATTGAGGCGATACTTAATCAACATCTTGATGTGCAGACATCCTGTGTGATTATTCGTGAAGACATTCCAGGGCAAAAGTATTTAGTTGCCTACATCGTGTCTCATTATGAACGGATACCGATGATTAGTGAACTACGTCAGTTCCTTGCTGGTAATTTGCCCCTTTACATGGTTCCTCAAGCTTTTGTTTTTCTGGAATCTTTACCCCTGACCACTAATCGTAAGGTCGATCGCCGCGCCTTACCTGCACCGAATTTAGAAGGCGATCGCCGCGATCAATATGTAGCACCCCGCAATGCGATCGAGGAGATGTTGGTGCAAATTTGGACAGAGGTACTAAAAGTAGGGCAAGTGGGAATTTATGATAACTTCTTTGAAATTGGGGGACATTCCTTACTGGCAACTCAATTGGTGTCCCGTATTCGTAGTTTATTTAAAATAGAACTCCCTTTGCGGAGCCTATTTGCGGCGGCGACGGTGGCAGAATTAGCCCATCTCGTTGGACAATTACAGCAACAAAACCTAACCCTAACTGTCCCCCCGATTTTACCGAGAACTAAGGATACAGAACTACCTCTATCTTTTGCTCAACAGCGTTTATGGTTTTTAGACCAGTTGCAGCCCAATAGTGCCTTGTACAATATACCGATGGTATTGCGTTTACAAGGAAACCTCAACCAAGGAGCCTTAGAACAAAGTTTATGGTCAATTTGCGATCGCCATGAGGTATTACGGACTAATTTTGTCACCATTAATGGACAACCGACCCAGGTTATTCAAACAACAAGGGAGACAATATCGGTCGTTGATTTACAAGATTTACCCATCCAGGAGCAAGCAGAAAAAACACAGCAATTAAAGCAAAAACAAGCCACTCAACCCTTTGATTTAGCCAAAGAATCTTTAATCAGAATCACTTTAGTGGTGCTATCTGAGACGGAACATCTCTTATTAGTGTGTATGCACCACATCATCAGTGATGGTTGGTCAATAGAAGTATTTATTCACGAACTGACCACCCTATACAATGCTTATCCTCAAAATCAGCCCGCCAATTTAGCTCCCTTGCCGATTCAGTATGCAGATTTTGCGATTTGGCAAAGACAATGGTTACAAGGGGATGTACTGCAAACTCAATTAAATTACTGGCAAAATCAACTAGCCGATGCCCCCGCTTTATTATCCCTTCCCACAGACCACCCTCGACCTGCGGTGCAGAGTTTTGTCGGAGCCTATCAAGAATTTTCCCTGTCCCCCGCCCTCAGCCAAGCCTTGACTGAATTGAGCCGCAAACAAGGGGTAACATTATTTATGACCCTGTTGGCTGCTTTTGATGCTTTGCTTTATCGTTATACAGGGTCTAGTGATATTTTAGTGGGAACTCCCATTGCTAACCGTAATCGCAGTGAAATTGAGGGTTTAATCGGCTTTTTTGTCAATACTTTAGTCCTGCGGACGAATTTAGCCGATAATCCGAGTTTTAGTCAGTTATTAACCCGTGTTCGGGAAGTGGCAATGGATGCCTACGCTCATCAAGATTTACCTTTTGAAATGTTAGTAGAAGCGTTGCAACCCGAACGGGATTTAAGCCATACTCCCCTCTTTCAAGTCGCTTTTGTCCTACAAAATACACCCAAGTCTGAGATAGAAATGACAGGCTTAACGGTGACAGATTTGCCCTTAGAAAATACAACCGCTAAGTTTGATTTAACCTTAGCAATGGTTCACACGGATGATGGCTTAAAAGGTGTCTGGGAATATAATACTGATTTATTTGATAGCGGCACTATTGAGCGATTAGCAGGGCATTTTCTCAACTTATTAGGGGGAATTGTGGCTAATCCTCAAGCGCGGATTTCCCAATTACCCTTACTGACAGAAAGTGAGACTAATCAGTTATTAATTGAGTGGAACAATACTCAAGTTGATTATCCTCAAATTAAGTGTATTCATCATTTATTCGAGGAACAAGTAGAACGTACCCCTGATGCGATCGCGGTGGTGTTTGAGAATCAACAATTAACATACACTGAGTTAAATGGTCGTGCTAATCAATTAGCCCATTATTTGCAGAAATTAGGCGTAAAAGCTGATACTTTAGTCGGAATTTGTGTTGAGCGTTCTTTAGAGATGATGGTGGGTTTATTAGGTATTCTCAAGGCAGGCGGGGCTTATGTACCGCTTGATCCTGAGTATCCCCAAGAACGCCTAAGCTTTATGTTAGAAGACTCTCAGGTAAAAGTGTTAGTAACTCAAGCAAAATTAGTCAAGTCTATTCCTGAACATCAAGCACAACTTATCTGTTTAGATACAGAATGGGAAAAAATCGCTCAAAATATCACGTCAAACCCCGAAAGCGCAGCAAAACCAGAGAATTTAACCTATATTATCTATACATCCGGTTCCACAGGTAAACCGAAAGGCGTTTTAGTCAATCACTCTAATGTAGTACGTCTATTTGCAGCAACAGACTCCTGGTATCACTTCAACCCTCAAGATGTCTGGACTCTATTCCATTCTTACGCTTTTGACTTTTCCGTGTGGGAAATGTGGGGAGCATTGTTATATGGTGGACGACTGATAATAGTACCTTACTTGGTGACTCGTTCTCCCGAATCATTCTTAAACCTATTATGTCAAGAAAAAGTAACAATTCTTAATCAAACCCCTACCGCTTTCCGTCAGTTAATTCAAGCGGAACAGGCAACAGATAACGATTTAAGTTTACGTTTGGTTATTTTTGGAGGAGAATCTTTAGAAATCAACAGTTTACAGCCTTGGTTTGACCGACACGGCGACCAATTCCCCCAATTAGTTAATATGTACGGAATTACAGAAACTACCGTCCATGTTACTTATCGCCCCTTAAGTAGGGCTGATGTAAATAGTACAGCCAGCGTCATTGGTCGTCCTCTTCCCGACCTACAGGTATATTTACTCGATGAATATTTACAACCCGTACCCGTTGGGGTGCCTGGGGAGATGTATGTGGGTGGTGCAGGAGTGACAAGGGGTTATCTCAATCGTCCTGAATTGACCACAGAAAGGTTTATTCCTAGTCTCTTTGAAAATTCCAACCCCCAACCCCCAACCCCCAAATTATATAAAACTGGGGATTTAGCCCGTTATTTACCTGATGGTAATATTGAATACTTAGGACGCATTGATAATCAAGTTAAGATTCGAGGATTCCGTATTGAATTGGGAGAAATTGAGGCTGTAATCGGTCAAAATGAAGATGTACAGTCGGCTTGTGTGATTGCTCGTGAAGATAACCCAGGAGATAAACGCCTAGTTGCTTACGTTGTCCCCCAACCCGAAATAACCCTGACAATTGACGAAATACGGCAATTTTTAAAAGCTAAGTTACCTGATTACCTGGTTCCTAATGCTTTCGTTATCTTAGAAGCCTTACCCCTTACTCCCAATGGCAAAATAGACCGCCGTGCCTTACCTGCACCCGATTTACAGGGCAAAGGTGAATATATCGCCCCCCGTAACCCTATTGAGGAAAAAATAGCGCAGATTTGGGCTGAGGTACTGAAATTAGAACGAGTCAGCATTGAGGATAATTTCTTTGAATTAGGGGGACATTCCCTCTTAGCGACCCAGGTTATCTCTCGCTGTCAGGAAGCCTTTGAAATTGCGTTACCCCTACGTTATCTGTTTGAATCCCCAACCATTGCCCAGTTAAGTGCGGTGATTTTAAAAGAACTGCAAACTGGCTCGCGGCTCAAGCTTCCACCAATAGTACCCCTCAACCGACAGGATGACATTCCTCTCTCCTGGGCTCAAGAGCGTCTCTGGTTTGTCAATCAGTTAGAAGGAGAAAGTGGAGCCTACACCATTGATTTAACAATGCGTTTGCTAGGAAATCTCAATGTTAAAGCCCTGGAAAAAGCTTTTCAGGCAATTATTCAACGCCATGAACCTTTACGGACTCAGTTTAAACTCAAGGATAATAAACCGATTCAAGCGATCACCTCTAGCATCAACTTTACGTTATCCATAGTACAAAGCCAGCCTCTGCAAGTAGAGCAACTGATAACAGAAGCGGCTTCCGAACCCTTTGATTTAGCCAATGGTTCAGTATTACGGGTCAAACTGTGGCAAGTTGGGGCGGATGAATATGTACTGTTATTAGCCATTCACCATATTGCGGCGGATGGTTGGTCACTAGGGGTTTTAATTGATGAATTATCAGCCTATTATCGCAGTTTCAGCACAGGAACGAAGGCAGATTTACCGACTTTACCGATACAGTATGCAGACTTCGCCGTGTGGCAGCGTCAATGGTTAACCAATGAAGTATTAGAACGCCAATTAAGCTACTGGAAGCAACAGTTAAAGGGAGTTCCCCTACTGCACCAACTTCCGAGCGATCGCCCCCGTCCAGCCATACAAACTTTTCGCGGTGGAACGGAAAAACTGCAACTCGACAACAAACTGACGCAACAGCTTAAAAAACTCAGCCAGAAGTCTGGTAGTACCCTATTTATGACCTTACTGGCAGGTTTTGCCGTATTGCTGTCTCGCTATAGTGGACAAACCGATTTAGTGATTGGTTCACCGATCGCCAATCGTAACCGTACCGAAATCGAAAAACTCATTGGCTTTTTTGTCAATAGCCTAGTCTTAAGATTTGATTTGTCCCAAGAACCGACCTTTGAGGATTTTCTAGCGCAAGTCAGACAAACCACCCAAAACGCTTACGACCATCAGGATTTACCCTTCGAGATGTTGGTCGAAGAATTGCAAATTGAACGACATTTAGACCGTAATCCTTTAATACAGATAGTTTTTGCCCTCCAGAATGCGCCAACGGAGCCTTGGGATTTGCCTGGGGTTAAAGTTGAAGATCTGGCATCGGGACTTGATTCAGTTCGGGTTGACCTAGAGGTTTATCTGTGGGATGTCCCCGAGGGATTAGGAGGTTTTTGCTCCTATAACAGGGATTTATTTGATGCTGAAACTATTGTCCGCATGATGACTCATTTCAAGGCTTTGTTAGCGGCAATTGGGTCAAATCCACAGCAACCAGTGGCCTTACTTCCCTTATTAACCCCCCCAGAACATCAACTGTTAGAGGAGTGGAATGAGACAAAAGCCGATTACTCCTATGACAAATGTATTCATCAATTAGTTGAGGAACAAGCAGAACGCACCCCCGATGCGATCGCCGTAGTCTTTGAAAATCAACAATTGACCTATGCACAATTAAATAATCGGGCCAACCAATTGGCGCACTATTTACGCTCTCTAGGCGTAGAAACGGAGGTAATAGTCGGTTTATGTGTCGAACGCTCCCTAGAGATGATTGTCGCCTTAATCGGCATTCTTAAAGCAGGCGGGGCCTATCTACCCCTTGACCCCGAATATCCCCCAGCACGCCTAGAATTTATGCTCTTTGATAGCCAAATCCCCTTACTACTAACCCAACATTCACTAATTGATAAACTCCCCAACCATCAAGGCCAAACACTCTTTTTAGAGGAAATTTGGGAAAAAACTGCCCAACCTAGCCAGGATAACCTGACGGCGAAAGTAACCCCCTCTAATTTGGCCAATGTGATTTATACCTCTGGTTCTACGGGTAAACCCAAAGGCGTGATGGTAGAACATAAAGGATTGTGCAATCTCGCTCAAGCTCAAATTGAAACCCTTGGTGTGCATCCCTCCAGTCGAGTGCTTCAGTTTGCTTCCTTTAGCTTTGATGCCTGTATTTCGGAAATTTTGATGGCTTTGGGAGCAGGAGCGACACTTTATTTGGGAACCAAAGAAGCGTTAATGCCTGGTTTACCCTTAATGGAGCGATTACGGGATCATGCCATCACCCACATTACGTTACCACCTTCGGCATTAGCGGTTCTACCCTGGGAAAATCTCCCCTCTTTACAAACTATCATTGTTGCAGGGGAAGCCTGTTCTCCTGAGTTGGTGAAAAAATGGTCACAAGGACGAAATTTCTTTAATGGTTATGGCCCAACGGAGGGGAGTGTTTGTACCGCGATCGCAAAATGTACGCCTTTTGACGAAAAAATAACCATTGGTCGCCCCATTCCCAATGTGCAGGTTTATATTTTAGACCCTCATTTACAAGCAGTTCCTATCGGAGTACCAGGGGAATTACATATTGGCGGTGCGGGTTTAGCCAGGGGTTATCTGAATCGCCCAGAATTGACCGCCGAGAAGTTTATCTCTAACCCGTTTGTCTCCCTTGATCCCCCCCTAACCCCCCTTGATAAGGGGGGAGAGCAGCCGTCAAAATTATATAAAACGGGAGATTTAGCCCGTTATTTACCCGATGGTCAGATTGAATACCTGGGACGGATTGACAACCAAGTTAAAGTGCGGGGTTTCCGTATCGAGTTAGGGGAAATTGAAGCCGTTTTGGGCCAACATCCCTTAGTACAAGAGGCGATTGTGATTGCCCGTGCTGACCATGCAAGTGATCATGATCATGACAAGCTTAATACTAATTTAGTAGGGTATTTGGTTCCTGCTCTCAAGGGTGAAGTTTTACCCGAACAGCTTGCCCAATGGCAGAGTGAATATGTGAGTGATTGGCAAACGATTTATGAAGATTCCTATCGTCAATCCCAATCTACAACCGATGACCCCACCTTTAATATTAGTGGTTGGAATAGTAGTTATACGGGGCAAGCGATGACCGCTGCAGAAATGCGAGAATGGGTTGAGAATACCGTGAGCCGAATTCTTGCAGGAAAACCGCAACGAGTGTTAGAAATTGGTTGCGGAAGTGGATTATTGCTGTTTCCTGTGGCTAAACATTGTCAGGAATATTGGGGAGCCGATTATTCCTCTGCCACCATTGACAACCTGGAACGGTTATGCGGCACAATTGAGGGTTTAGCGGGGAAAGTAAGATTATTCCACCGAACAGCCGATAATTTGGCAGGGATTCCCCAAGCGGCTTTTGATACGGTGGTTATTAACTCCGTTGTCCAGTATTTCCCTAGTGTCGATTATCTATTACAGGTTCTCGAAGGGGTCATGAAGGCGATCGCGGCTCACGGGAAGATTTTCCTGGGTGATATCCGTAGTCTGCCCTTACTAGAGCCTTACCATGCTGCCGTACAGTTATCCCGTGCCGCCGCGGATAAAACCCTTGAACAATGGCAAAAGCAGGTGAATCAGAGTGTCGCCACCGAAGAAGAATTGCTAATTGAGCCTCAGTTTTTTATCGCTCTCAAACAACGTTTTCCTCAAATTTCTTGGGTAGAGATCGCACCAAAACGGGGTCAAGCTGAAAATGAGTTAACCCAATTCCGTTATGATGTGACCTTACATTTGGGTAATGATGTTCAAAAAACGGTTATTCCTTGGTCAAATTGGCAACGAGACGGGTTTTCCTTAGCAAAACTGCAAGATCAACTGAAACTGGGACAAGCAGAATGGTTAGGCATCAGGGATGTCCCCAATCAACGAGTACAAGAAGCCCTACAAATTTTAGACTGGTTAGAAAATCCGCCGGTCGTTTCGACGGTGGGAGAATTGCGGCAATTGTTAAAAGAAAAGCCAAGGATGGGGATTAATCCTGAGCAAATGTGGCAACTGGGAGAAAAATTCGGCTACACCGTTCACCTCAGTTGGTGGGAAGGGAGTCAAGACGGTTCCTTTGATCTGGTTTTCCATCGCCAGAGTTCAATCCTAGAATCTGCAATGAGCGCAGTTGATAGCCAACCATACCCCAGTTTTTGGGACAATGAGACGGTTATTGCTAAATCCTGGACTGATTACACGAATAATCCTCTGTACGGCAAGTTAGTCCAGAAGCTAGTACCGCAGGTGCGGGAGTTTGTCCAACAAAAGCTACCCAGTTATATGGTTCCCCAGGCTTTTGTGCTGCTCAATGCTCTGCCTCTGACTCCCAATGGCAAGATAGATCGGCGGGCTTTACCGACACCCGATACAGCTACGCGCAATCTAGCCACGAGCTTTTTGGCACCGCGTACCCCCATTGAAACCCAAATGGGCCAAATTTGGAGTGAAGTGTTGGGATTGGAACGGATTGGCATTAAGGATAATTTCTTTGAACTTGGAGGACATTCTTTGTTAGCAACTCAGGTTATCTCCCGTTCCCGCGATCTTTTCTCGGTGGAATTGTCTTTACAAAATTTGCTAGAATACCCAACTATCGCTAATTTAGCCCAAATTATTGAACTTCTTGCCGTTGCACAGCAGGGACAACCAGCAATTACTGAAAGCTTAGACGATTATGAGGAAGGTGAATTATGAAAACAGTCGAATTTTTAGCTCATCTCAACGGGTTAGGGATTAAAATCTGGGTTGAAAATGATAAGCTCCGCTATCGTTCACCCCAGGGAATAATGACGACCGAACTTTTTAATCCTAAGAGCGAACCCCGCATTTTAAGTACAATCAAACAACAACTTTGGGAGGCAATTGGGAAATGAACGCAACGGAGGTATTAACCAAGTATCAGTCTATTAATTCTGAAAATATTACAGCCCAGGAAGAATTAATCGTTAGTTTATTTGATGCTATTGATTCTTCTGATTTTGAGTTATTAGTCAAGTATTTTGACCAAGATATTATCTATCAGCGTCCAGGTTATCAGGATTTGATTGGTATTGATAAACTCCTACATTTTTATCAGTATGATAGAGTTATCTCCTCTGGGAAACATCACATTGAAAAGATTGTTGTCGCTGAGAAGTATGGTTCATGCTGGGGACAGTTTATTGGTGTACATAAAAATGGCTCCCAACTTAATGAAATGTTTGCCGATGTTTATTCTTTTGAAAATGGTAAAATTAAAACTCGGCGAAGCTACTTTTTTAGACCAGCAATATAGCGGTCATTTGATTTCCTAAAAGTAAATTCTGCGATTTAGACCTAATTAAACAACAACTTGGGGAGGCAATTGGTAAGTGAAAGTAGTTGAATTTTTATCTTATTTGAAGAGTTTAGATATTAAACTGTGGATTGAAGAAGAAAAACTCCGTTATCAAGCTCCCAAGGGGGCCATGACGACGGAAATTAAAGCGGCGATCGCGGCTCAAAAAACTGACATTCTGGACTTTTTAAAAGCAGCACAAATCCCTACTAATACTGTTGAGTTAGAGATTATTCCTGTGTCACGGGATCAGGATTTACCCCTCTCTTTTGCTCAACAGCGACTCTGGTTTCTACACCAACTTTCTCCCGATAGTCATTCCTATAATCTGTTGGAAGCTCTACGGTTAGAAGGAACCCTCAATCTGTTTGCTTTAGAACAAAGTCTCAGTGAACTGATTCGCCGTCACGAAGTTTTAAGAACCACTTTTCCGATGTTAGAAGGGCAACCCATTCAGCGCATTGCTCCCTCTTCCCCCGTCAGTTTACCCCTCCAAGATTTACAGGATTTATCAACAGAAAAACAAACAGAGTGTCTGCGGGAAATGGCGATCGCCCTCTCCTTAAAACCCTTCGATCTAGCGGGGGAACCGTTGGCACAATTTACCTTGTTTAAACTGAGTTCCCAGGAGTATGTATTACTGTTGAAGATGCACCATATTATTTACGATGGTTGGTCTTTGAGCATCTTTTTTGGTGAATTGTCTCAACTTTATGCGGCCTTTGTCCAGGGTTTGCCTTCCCCTCTCGCTGAATTATCGATCCAGTATGCCGATTTTTCTGTCTGGCAACGTCAATGGCTCACAGGTGAAGTCTTGGAGCGTCAACTTAATTACTGGCGAGGACAGTTGACAGATGCGCCGACTATCTTAGAACTGCCGACGGATTATCCCCGTCCCCCCATTCCTAGTTTCCGAGGTGATGGGGCGGTTTTTCGACTAGATCGAGGCTTAACCCAACGTCTCAAACAGTTGAGCCAAGAGTCAGGGACAACCCTATTTATGACTTTACTGGCGGCTTTTTTTGTTCTAATTTCTCGTTATAGTGGTCAATTAGATGTGTTGGTGGGTTCTCCGATCGCTAATCGGAATAGTTCCGCGATCGAGAAATTGATGGGCTTTTTTGCTAATACTTTGGCTTTAAGGGGCGATCTATCAGGAAATCCCAGTTTTCTGGCGTTATTAGAAAGAGTAAAGCAAACGACCCTATCAGCCTATGCTCATCAAGATTTGCCCTTTGAAATGTTAGTAGAAAGGTTGCAATTAGACCGCGATTTAAGCCGTAATCCTTTGGTACAAGTGATGTTTTCTCTGCAAAATACGCCCCAATCGGAAGGCAGTTTGTCGGGCTTAAAAATAGAGAATTTGCCCTTACCGATTGATACTAAAGCTCGATTTGATTTAGAAGTCAATTTTTGGGAAGTTTCTGATAGTTTAGATGCGGTTTGGTGCTATAGCACGGATTTGTTTACTGCTGGCACTATTACCCAAATGGGGCAACATTTTCAAAATCTCTTAACCGCGATCGCCGCTAATCCCAGCCTGGGAATTTTTGAATTACCGATGTTGAGTGATGCAGAACGTCATCAATTGTTGGTATCCCGGAACGAAACTCAAACAGATTATCCCCAGGATAAATGTATTCATCAATTATTTGAAGAACAGGTAAAACACAACCCCGACTCTGTAGCAGTAGTTTTTGAAGGTCAACAATTAACCTATTCAGAATTAAATAGTCGTGCTAATCAATTAGCCCATTACCTAAAATCTTTAGGGTTAGAAACTGACGAGCTAGTGGCGATTTGTATAGAACGTTCTTTAGAAATGATTGTGGGATTGTTGGGGATATTAAAAGCAGGAGGTGCTTATGTTCCCATTGACCCAGATTATCCCAAGGAACGCATTAGCTTCATGCTCCAAGACACTCAGGTTAAAATACTGTTAACTCAGGAATCTTTGCTTGCTTCTCTTCCAAATCAGGAGGCGATTGTCGTCTGTTTAGACAAAGATTGGGAACAAATTAATCAAGCAAATCAAGAGAATTTTAATAGCGCGGTTTCTGCGGATAATTTGGCTTATGTGATTTATACTTCTGGTTCTACGGGAACTCCCAAGGGGGTTGTCGTAACTCATCAAGCAGTTAATCGCCTGGTATTAAATACCAATTACATCCAGTTCACTACTGATGATTGCGTTGTTCAAGCGTCTAATATTGCTTTTGATGCAGCTACTTTTGAAATTTGGGGAGCTTTGCTTAACGGAGCTAAGATTATTATTCTCCCTAAATCAGTTTTGCTCTCACCCCAAGAGTTTGCCCTAAGTTTAAAGGAAAACCAGATTAGTGTCTTATTTTTAACGACAGCCCTATTCAATCAGTTAGCCAATTTAGTTCCGCAAGCTTTTAGTGGCTTACGATGCTTACTGTTTGGGGGCGAAGCAGTTGAGCCAAAATGGGTACAAGAGGTACGGTCGAAAGGTGCGCCGCAACGGTTGCTTCATGTCTATGGGCCAACGGAAAATACGACGTTTTCTTCTTGGTATTTAGTGGAGAACTTACCCGCTACAGCGACAACTATTCCCATTGGTAAGGCGATCGCCAATACCCAAATCTATTTGCTAGATAAAAACCTGCAACCCGTTCCCATTGGTGTAGTAGGAGAATTACATATTGGTGGTGCAGGATTAGCCAGAGGTTATCTTAACCGTCCCGAATTAACCCAAGAGAAATTTATTCCTAATCCTTTTAGTAATTACCCAGATTCTCGTCTTTATAAAACGGGAGATTTAGCTCGTTATTTGCCTGATGGTAATATTGAATATATCGGGCGGATTGACAATCAAGTAAAAATTCGCGGTTTTCGCATTGAATTGGGGGAAATTGAGGCTGTAATCGGTCAAAATGGAGATGTACAGTCGGCTTGTGTGATTGTTCGTGAAGACAATCCAGGAGAGAAGCGGTTAGTTGCCTACATTGTGCCAAAGTCAGGGGTGACAATGACAAGCGAAGATTTGCGTCAGTTCCTGACCCATAAATTGCCTGGTTACATGGTTCCGAGTGCCTTTGTGATGCTGGAATTTTTGCCCTTAACCGCTAACGGAAAAATTGATCGCCGTGCGTTAAAGGCTCCTAGTAACACCAGTGATTCAGACAGATTCATTGAAGCGCGTAGTCAGCTAGAATTAAGCCTAGTACAAATCTGGTCAAAAGTTTTAAAAATTGACAAAATTGGCGTTCGGGATAACTTTTTTGACCTTGGTGGTCACTCCCTTTTGGCTCCCTATTTAACGACCCAAATTAAGGAACAGTTTGGCAAAGAAATTGCCTTAACAGCACTGTTTCAAAACCCCACTATTGAACAATTAGCAACCATTATCCAAACCGATTCAGATAACTCTAGTGAGTCTTGTTTAGTCCCCATTCAACCCAATGGTTCCAAGCCGCCTTTCTTCTGTGTTCCAGGGGCGGGAGGACGACCCTTTTATTTTTACCATCTAGGACGTTATTTAGGAAAAGATCAGCCTTTTTATAGTTTTGAAAATGATCTCTATCAACAGTTTGGAGCAATTACTCAGATTGAGGCGATCGCTAGTATTTATATTCAAGCCATGCAAGATTTACAGCCCCAAGGGCCTTACTTTTTAGGGGGACATTCCTATGGGGGAAATGTGGTTTTTGAAATGGCTCAACAGTTAGTTAAGCAGGGTCAAAAAGTGGCATTACTAGCCATAATTGATTCCTCAGCCCCAACTTATAAAGATAAGCAAATGTTGCTTGATTATATTAATTGGGATCATGCGAGATGGTTAGCGGAAGTGAGCAAAGGTATAGAAATTTATTTAGATAAAACTGTAGATATTTCCTATGAAACCCTTCAATCGTTGACCGTAGAGGAACAATTAAAATACGTTTTAAACTTTTTTAAAATGGCGAATATGCTTCCTCCTAATGCGAAAACTACACAACTTGAAAATATTGTACAAGCCTATAAAACTAGCTGTTTATGTCTAGTTGATTATCTCCCTAAACAAATTTATCCCAACAAAATTACGATTCTACGCGCTAACGAAGATTTACCCGATGATCCCAATCGTGAGTTAGTTGCTGAGTGTTCCGAGGATTTATCCCTCGGCTGGAGTGAGTTTTCTTCGGAAGCAGTGGATATTCATTATGTGTTAGGTAATCATATCACAATTATGGCGGAACCCCATGTTCAAGTGTTAGCCGAACAGTTAAAAGTTTGCATCAATGCCAAATATTCAAACCCACATTCCGCAGATAGGGGTCAAATTTTCCACTAATTCTAAAAAATAGGAACCCATTCCAATTTTTCGGTGAACTTCCGAGGCTTTACTATCAAATTATATAGCTAGTTTACCGCTATTTAACTAAACATAAATAATTGCTATTTATTCACTAAGTTTTATCTTCAATTAGATTTGCTTAAATATCTGCGGAATGTGGGTTACTAATTATAGGAAAAACCAAAGAGTGACAGAAGAGGGATATACAAGATGAACCTGTGCTACAATATTCAAAATAATCAATTTGACAATGGGGAATCAAAACCATAAAAAAGCAATTCGTAGTTTGCAAAGGAGAATTGCTGAACATGAAGATAAAATCAACAAGGAGTTACAAAAGGATTATCCTGATCAGGGATTAATTAAACATTGGCAAACAGAAATCCGCGCTTTTGAGAAAGGAGTTCAACAAGCACTAAAACGACTTAGGAGGTTATAATGCAAATTAGCGATCGCAAATCTTTTATTAAAAGTTCAACCTTGGAAACCTTGTTAACGGAGTTGGGCGAAGAATGTCAAATAGTCATTCAGCTTTTAGATAAAATTAAAACAGGAAACCAATTAAACAATAGTGAAAAGGGGGATAGTTTAGCCGAATTATTGACAGCAATGATTCATCTACAAACCCATTGTGGCGAAGATTTGCAAACTTTAATTGCTGAAGAATTAGAACAGTTGCCTGATTCTGAATTGTTAGAATAATATTGTTAATGATCAAGTTATCCCCCTGTATGGGCGAGGCGCGCCTCGCCCCTACCTTGTGACTTTTGAATGATTTTCAACCCACATTCCGCAGATATTTAAGCCAATTGAATTGCCAATTAAATTGGAATAAATAAAAGCCCAAATCATTATATGGCAATCATTTGGGCTATTTTCAATGTAGAATAATAATTAGAGTAGCTGAACAAATAAAAATATGAAAAACCCCCTAGAAGCGATAGAAATCGTGAATTTAGACCATTTAGGAATAGTAGCAGGCGTAATAGATGAGATGGAATTAGTAGAAGAAGTGAATAAAAAAGTGGGATTAAGAGGAAAAGAAGCCATAAGCCCAGGACAGGTAATGAAAGCAATGATTTTGAATGGATTAGGGTTTTTGAGCGCGCCGCTGTACCTATTCGAGAACTTTTTCGTAGGGAAAGCAACAGAACATTTAATAGGAGAAGGAGTAATAGCAGAGCAACTAAATGATGACAGAATCGGGAGAGCATTAGATAAATATTATGAAGTAGGAACAACAAATCTATTCACAGCAATAGCCCTAAAAGCCGCCCAAAAATTCCAAGTAGAAAAGGAAAGCGTACACCTAGATAGCAGTTCGATATCAGTAGAGGGAGAATACAAAAGTAAAGAAGAAGAAAATCAGGAAATAGAAGAAGAAATGAAAGCCATAAAAATAGTGCATGGATACTCAAGAGATAAAAGACCAGATCTGAAACAATTTATAATAGATATGGTAGTAAGCGGAGACGGAGATGTGCCATTATATCTAAAAATAGATGACGGAAACGCCGATGATAAAAGCGTATTTGTAGAAAGACTAAAAGAATTTAAAAAGCAATGGACATTTGAAGGAATATGTGTAGCAGACAGTGCATTATACACAGCAGAGAATATAGGAGCAATGGCAGGAATGAAATGGATAACAAGAGTACCATTAAGTATAAAAGAAGCGCAAAATAAGATTGTAGAGATAGAAGAGGAAGAATGGGAGCAGAGTCAAATAAAAGGATATAGAATAGCAACGAAATCAAGTGAGTACGCAAACATAAAACAAAGATGGTTAGTAGTAGAAAGTGAAGCCAGGAAAAAAGCAGCCCTAAAAAAAATATCAGAGCAAGTAGAAAAACAGTTAGAGAACGCCAAAGCATCACTGCGGAAGCTATTGAAACAAGAGTATGCTTGCATAGCGGATGCAGAGATTGGGATAAAAATGTTATCAGATTCGTGGAAATATCACGAAATAAAAGAAATAAAATGCACAGAAAAAGCCAGTAAAAAAAGCCAAAGTAAAACAGAAAAAGGGAATCAAGAAAAGACAATAGTTTATCAAGTAACAGGAGAGATAGAACCTAGAGAATCAGTGATAGAAGCGGAAAAAATCAAAGCCGGAAGATTTATATTAGCGACAAATATATTAGACAAGAAAGAGGTGAGTAATGAAAAGCTATTAGCCGAATACAAAGCGCAGCAAAGTAACGAGAGAGGATTTAGATTTTTAAAAGATCCGTTATTTTTCACAGCAAGTGTATTCGTGAAAAAACCAGAGAGAGTGGAAGCAATAGCGATGATAATGGGATTGTGCTTGTTAGTGTATAACCTAGCTCAAAGAAAATTGAGAAAACAATTAGAAACAGCCCAAGAAGGGGTAAGAAATCAGGTCAAGAAATTAACGAATAAACCGACGATGCGGTGGATATTTCAAATGTTCCAAGCGGTGCATTTAGTCAGGATAAATGGAGAAAACCAAGTGAGTAACTTAACCCAAGAACGTCAAGAAATATTGCAGCATTTAGGGAAAGATTGCTGTCAATACTATTTAATGATTCCTGGGGGATAAAGATTAAAAGAAAGGGGGAAATAGTTGTAAAAAATCTAAGTTATGAGTCAAGATGAGAACTCTTGGCTGAAAAGAATTTGGTGATAAAATACAAATATATTAAAAAAATGGAGTTCTATTTCTATTAAAAAATAGTAATTATTTATGTTTAGTTAAATAGCGGTAAACTAGCTATATAATTTGATAGTAAAGCCTCGGAAGTTCACCGAAAAATTGGAATAGGTTTCTATTTTTTAGAATTAGTGGAAAATTTGACCCCTATCTGCGGAATGTGGGTTTCAAGATAGGGCTTACTTTATATCAAAAACAACAACAATCTTCACCTCAACCCCAAACAACAGTATCCTCAATTCCTGATATTGACTGTTAATTCGGTTGGCGGATGTTGATAAACCCATACGGGATTATTTAACTCAAAATTGGTTACGCGATGCGAAGGGAGATTTAAGGGAGGTTTCGTCGGAATGGGTGTCGGCGTTTGAAGGGTTGATGAGACCCCCCCAACCCCCCAGGGCTGTTTCATTTTCTCCCAAAAACCTTTGTGACCTAACCCCCCAACCCTCTTCCCTACTAGGGAAGGGGGAGTAATAAATGGTTTTTTATGTTTAATAGTAATAATTAGTCTCCCCTCTCCTCGCAGGAGAGGGGTTGGGGGAGAGGTCACACAGTTTTTCTTAGAGAATGAAACAGCCCTGCCCGGTTTCTAAGCCTAAAAATCATCCTCAAGACTGAGATAAATAGGGCGAGATTATGTTAGTATTTTACCATGTAAATAAAGTCTAAAAATAATTTAATGGATCAGCACTATGGCAACTAAAAAGCGTTATATCCCTTCCGAAGAATATCGTCAAATGTTAGTCCGTGATGGCGATCGCCGTTTTAAAGAATGGCATGACAAATTCTTGAAATATCAACAGCTATTTCTGGCAGATATGAACAAACGCAAAGTAGGATGATTTTTAGTCGAATTATTATTCTCGTAATAGTTTTATTGAATAATAATAACTTGTCTTGCGGGAAAAAAGGTTATCTGAAATTACTAAATTATCCCTCCTAATTTCCCCTTTTTAATGGGGTTAGGGGGGATCATCTTTAGCGGTTATAATTCCATTTAATATTGGTTTGGTGCGTAAGCGAACCGCACGCACCCTACGGGGTTAATGGAGGTAGGTATAACGCCGCAAACTGCGTTCGTAGTTTTGTAATAGCAGTTGAGATTCTTCTAAACTAATCCGTTTTTGTTCTAACGCCTGTTCGGTTTGGCGACGAATACTTTCAATTAAATCCTCTGTATCATACTGAACATAACCCAAAACTTCCTGCATAGTATCTCCCTTAATCACCGCTTCAATTTGATATCCTTGAGGAGTAAGTTTAATATGAACTACATTCGTATCCCCAAATAAATTATGCAGATTTCCCATAATTTCTTGGTAAGCACCCGCTAAAAACATTCCCAAATAATAGGGTTGTTTTTGATTGGGATTTTGAGATAAATCTTCACTCTGTTCTAAAGAATGTAATTCTAAAACATATTTCACATCTCGTAAATCAATAAACTGATCAATTTTGCCATCACTATCACAGGTTAAATCCGCTAAAGTTGCCCGTTTTGTCGGTTCTTCATCTAATCTATGAATCGGCATAATTGGGAATAATTGATCAATTGCCCAGGTATCGGGGGCAGATTTGAACACCGAAAGATTGACATAATAAATCGAAGCCATAATCTTTTCTAAGTCTTCTAATTCATCGGGAATATAATCGGAATTTCTGACAATTTCTAAGATTTTTCGACAACAAGCCCAATGAATTTTTTCAGCTTTGGCGCGATCGCTTAAACTTAAATAACCAAATCCAAATAAACTAATTGCTTCCCCTTTAAATTGGGTAGCATCGTGATAGGCTTCTTGGTAGTTATCTTGATTAATAGATTGATAAGTGTTATCCAAATTCCTTAAAATTAGATGATCTTTTTCGGTAATCACCGGGGGTTCATCTATGGGAATATCACTACTCCCTAACACATCAAATACTAACACCGATTGATGGGAAGCGATCGCCCGTCCACTTTCACTAATTAATGTGGGAACTGGTAATTTTCGCTCCTCACAAGCCTCCTTAACCTCGGCAACAACATCATTAGCATAATTCTGCATATTGTAGTTTTTAGAGGCGTGGAAATTGGTTTTAGACCCGTCATAATCGACACCTAAACCGCCCCCCACATCCAAATATTTCATATTTGCTCCTAGTTTCGCCAATTCTACATAAATTTGACTAGCTTCTTGCAGGGCATCTTTAATCACACTAATCGAAGAAATTTGAGAACCAATATGAAAATGTAACAGTTGTAAACTATCTAGCATTTCTGCTTTTTTCAGCTTTTCAACTACGTCCATAATTTCAGGAATAGTTAAGCCAAATTTAGCCCGATCGCCCGTTGAACCGCCCCAACGTCCCATTCCCCTGGTACTCAATTTAGCCCGGACTCCCACAATCGGACGAATGCCTAATTGTTGACTCGCAGCGATGACTAAATTCACTTCTTCAATTTGTTCTAAAACAATAATCGCGGTCTGTCCCAAGCGTTGGGCTAAAATGGCAGTATCAATATATTCCTGGTCTTTATAGCCATTACAAATTAATAGAGAATTGGAATTTTTCAATAGGGCTAAAGCAATTAATAATTCAGGCTTTGATCCCGCTTCTAAGCCAAAATTATAGGGTTGACCAAACCGGACTAAATCTTCAAGTAAATGCCGTTCTTGATTACATTTAACCGGATAAACCCCCCGATAAACCCCTGTATAACTATAACGGGCGATCGCCTTTGCAAAACAAGCATTTAATCGTTCAATTCGGTCTTCAAGAATATCAGGAAAACGGATTAATAAAGGTAACTCAATATTGCGACTTTTCAGGGATTCGACTAATTTTAATAAATCTAAAGATCCCCCTCGGTTCGCTTTCGGGGACACCGTAATATTACCCGCAGCATTAATCGAAAAATAAGGATCACCCCATCCCTGGATGCGATAGAGTTTTTCGCTATCTTCAACTGTCCAGGTCTTTTTCATCGTGACCTGGGGGGACTCCGTTACAACCTCTGGTGTCTGGAGTTTAGGGGCGAGTGCATTGACATCCATCTATTTCTATCCTTGCCATTGAGCAACCATCAGACAGTGTAGCGGTTTAAGTTAAGATTAACCAGCCCTCTGTTGCCAAGTATACGGTAATCTAAGTTGTGAACTTGAATCACAGTTAAGGAGATTTCCTTGGAACGGACATTTATTGCAATTAAACCCGATGGCGTACAGCGCGGACTCGTAGGGGAAATTATTGGGCGCTTTGAAGCCAAAGGTTTTACCCTCGTTGGCTTGAAGTTAATCATTGCCAGTCAGGAGTTAGCCGAACGCCACTATGATATCCACAAAGAAAGACCCTTTTTCAAGGATTTAGTGTCTTTTATTACCTCTGGCCCCTTAGTGGCTATGGTCTGGGAAGGAGATGGCGTTGTGGCTTCTGCTCGTAGAATTATTGGAGCAACCAACCCCTTAACCGCCGAACCGGGTACAATTCGGGGTGATTTTGCCGTAAGTATTGGCCGTAATATTATTCATGGTTCCGATGCCATTGAAACCGCACAACGGGAAATTAGCCTTTGGTTTACCGATGCTGAATTAGCCAATTGGGAATCAACTATGAAACCCTGGTTGGTCGAGTAGCTTTCATCAAGTTAGCGGTTAACAATTATGGGTTAACCGTTAACGATTAACTATTATTATGATTATTAGGGGCATCCGCAACCCTTTGGGAAAATCCCCAAGCAAATAAACCTAGGGTGAGAACAACCATTAACCATTCCGGCGGGACTAAAGCCGAATCAATCACCCGAATTAATAATCGTAACCCCACTAAACCAACGGTTAAATATCCAGCAGTTTCTAAATAGACATATTCCTTTAACCACTTAATAAATAAACTCGCCATAAATCGCAAAATAATAATTCCGATAGTAGCTCCCGTAATCACCAGCCAAGCTCTATCAGAAATTGCAATCGCGGCAGTAACACTATCAAGAGAAAAAGCAAGATCCGTTACAGCAATCAGGGGGAGAACTTGCCAGAAAGACTTATAACGCATAACTTTTTCTGAGTCATCTTCCTGACTTTTATTGAAAAAATATCGAAATACTAACCAAAGTAAATATAAAGCCCCTAATAATTCAAACTGCCAATACTTAATTACCCAAGTCGCAGTAATAATTAAGATAATCCGTAAAATAAAAGCTAAAAATAAACCAATATTTAAGGCTTTATTTTGAAGTTTTGGATCTTCCAATCCACAGGAAATAGAAGCGAGAGCAATAGCATTATCAGCCGACAATACTGCTTCTAGGGCAATTAAAATCGGTAGTAATACGAGAAGATTTAACTCTATATGTCGAGAAGATTCAAGAACATTATCAAGATCTAACATTAATGATTGATGATTCCTATAGTGTCATAATCTGAAATTATATTAGAGTTTGCCATATTTGTCGCCGATTGCTCAGGATGGGGATTAGGATAGCAGAGGAAGTAGGTAAGTACCTAAACAAAATTAATTACACATCCTCCACCCTGTTCCCTCCCCCCCTAGCCCCCCGTGCACGGGGAGTTTGGGGGGGCTGTTCCGGTGTTCCCTCTCTCAACTAGGTAATTTATTTTGTGTAACTACTTAGTGTGTCCTCGCTTCTGATGCTTAATTACGCCCACCTACTTATTGTCTAAGAAACCAGATTTCTAAACTTTACACTTTCACCCCATTGGCAAACTTGATTTTCAAATAATCATCTTCCATTTTTGCCCCAGAAGGTTGCAACATAGCTAAAGCTTGGGGTAAAACTAAATTCCGGCGATGATTACCAATTCTAATATTGAGTTCGTCTCCGGTTTTATTTAATTGAACCTGCTCTTTAGGAATTCCTGGTAAATACAATTCTAGCGTATATTCATTATTGTCTACCACCACGCGAAGTGTATTTTCCTTATAGTAAACCTGACTAGGATCTTCATCTTTATATAGCACTTCTTTTAATCTTTCTAAGGCTTTAAACCCACACAACTCCTCAGAAAATAACGGCACTTCCTTAACAGGTAAGGGTCTAAAGTTATCATGAATTTCTTGACGATATTGTTTCTGATTTTCTTTCCATTTTTGGAAAAATGGATCAGTCACTTCTTCAGGAATAATCCGATTTGCGATCACTAAATCCGTAGAAACATTATACAAACTTAAATAGGCATGGGCGCGTAAAGATTCTTTAATTACCATTTTTTCCGGGTTGGTAACTAAACGTACCGAGGTTTGCATATTATCGGTTAAAACCTTTTCTAAAGCTTCAATTTTTTCATAAAATTCATAAGGTGCATCCATAACTTCTTTATCAGGTAAAGAAAACCCGGTCAAAGGTCTAAAAATCGGTTCAAATAGAGGACGCAACGCCACCGACATTCCTTGTAACGGTTTATAAAATTTTCTCATATACCAACCCCCCACTTCAGGTAAACTTAACAGTCTTAACGCTGTTCCCGTTGGGGCTGAATCAATAATTAAAACTTCAAAATCTTTTTCATCATAATGGCGTTTCATCCGCACCAGACCGAAAATTTCGTCCATGCCGGGTAAGATGGCCAGTTCTTCCGCTTGAACTCCATCAAGTCCTTGCGCCTGTAATACCTGACTAATATAGCGTTTCACCGCCCCCCAGTTGCCTTCAAGTTCCATCAGGGCATCTAATTCTGCCCCCCACAGGTTAGGTCGGACGAGACGGGGTTCGTGTCCCAAAGGCATATCAAAGCTATCAGCGAGGGAGTGGGCGGGGTCGGTACTCAATACCAGGGTTTTATGCCCCAACTCCGCACAGCGTAAGCCTGTTGCCGCCGCAACGGAGGTTTTACCCACGCCACCTTTACCCGTCATTAGAATTACGCGCATACCGTTTAAACTTAAAATTTGTTTACATTATTTAATGTTAGCGGGTTTTTAGTCAGAATAACTGTTTCACCACATCCCAGCGCGAACAGTCCCAATAGTCGATATGGCTTTCAATTAGGTTATGGGCGTTGAGCTTGAGTTCACTCCGTCCTGGGATAGAAATTCTGGGTTTCCAGGGTAGGGGAGTTGTCCAACTGAGTGTCCACCGGGTTTCAATTAAATTATCAGTTTGAGTAATATTGTGTAAATCCAGTTGAATGTCTAAAAACCAAGTTTTCATAAACCCAATCATTTGTTGATAACGTTGTAATCCGTTAAATTTGTTCATTGGGTCTGCAAAATAAACATTATCGGCATAAATATGATAGCTTTGGTTATTAGGAAATTGTTGATAATCTTGTTTAATAATCTCGATAATATCCATAATCTTATTATATAAGTAATAATTTTAGTATAACATGATTGTTCAATCCCTTTATTCTAGGTTCTAACCATTCCCTAACAGTTAACCGTGATTCAACTCCAAGTTCCTAGTCTAAGTTCACCCTCTGATTTTGATCATCAGTTTCTCGCTGAAGTAGATTTACTGCGCTTGTTAGCAAGTCAGAAATTAGACAGTTCACAAAAACAGAACAGGGGGCAATTTTTAACACCGTCTGCTGTAGCAGAATTAATGGCAGGAATGTTTGAAAATTGGCAGAAACCAGAAATTTGTCTTCTGGATGCCGGGGCAGGGATAGGTTCATTATCGGCTGCATTTGTTGATACTATTTGTCAACTCCAAAAACGTCCTTTAAAGTTAAGAATTATTGCCTATGAAATTGAAACATTTTTCTTAAACTATCTGCAACAAACTTTAAATCGATGTGCGAAAGAATGTGAAAAAGCCAATATTTCCTTGAATTATGAAATTCGCCCGACTGATTTTATTGAGGCAGCAGTCAATCAACTTCAGCCTAACTTATTTGATCAGAGTGAAAATATTGCCTTTACTCACGCCATTTTAAATCCACCTTATTTTAAAATTAATGCTAACTCAAAAAATCGGATGTTATTACGTTCTATCGGATTAGAAACCAGTAATATTTATCCGGGGTTTATTGCCTCAGCAATGCAATTATTAGTTCCCGATGGAGAACTTGTTGCCATTATACCTAGAAGTTTTTGTAATGGGTTATATTTTCGAGATTTTCGTAGAATGTTCTTAGAGCAAATGGCATTATCTCAAGTGCATCTTTTTGAATCTCGACAGGAAGCATTCCGGGATGATGAAGTCCTACAAGAAACAATAATTATCCACGCGATTAAACAAACTGAAAAAAAATCTACTGTTGTTATTAATAGTAGTGATAGTGCAGAGGATGACTTGATTTTGTCCCATAGCTTGCCTTATCAGGAAATTGTAAATCCCCGGGATACAGAACAATTTATTAGAATTTTACCTAATATATTGAGTCAACAAATTGTACAACAGATGGACTGTTTTCCATGTACTTTAAAAGATTTGGGAATAAGTGTTTCAACGGGACGAGTTGTAGATTTTCGAGCCAAGGAATATTTAAGACCTTTACTAAAAGAGGGGAATATACCCCTAATTTATCCAGTGCATTTTTCATGGGGATATATTAAATATCCAACGGTAACAAAGAAGCCTCAATCTTTAGTTAAAACCGAAGAAACAGCTAATCTATTAGTTCCTAATGAACATTATGTTTTGATAAAGCGGTTTTCTTCTAAAGAGGAAAAAAAGCGAGTGGTTGCTGCGGTTTATGATGCCAATACTATTAATACTAAATGGGTAGGTTTTGAAAATCACCTTAACTATTTTCATCAAAACGGACAAGGATTATCCTTGACCCTAGCACGGGGACTAGCAATTTACTTAAATTCAAGTCTTGTCGATTCATTTTTCCGGCTGTTTAATGGAAATACTCAAGTGAATGCAACTGACTTCAGAAATTTGAATTATCCTACATTAGAACAGTTATTATGGTTAGGGGAACAGATTAATAATTTGTTTCCTTCTCAAGAAAATATTGATACACTAATTCAGAAAGAATTATTGAATATGGCAGATTTTACAGAAAATAATCCGATTTTAATCAAATCCAGAATTGATCAAGCTTTAAATATCCTTGAACAACTGGAATTTCCCAAAGCACAACGGAATGAACGGTCAGCATTAACATTACTGGCTTTACTAAATCTTAAACCTAATGATAAATGGGAGTCTGCTGCATCTCCCTTAATGGGAATTACACCCATGATGGAATTTATGGCACAATATTATGGTAAAAATTATAAACCAAATACGAGAGAAACTGTCCGTCGCCAAACCATTCACCAATTTTTAGATGCTGCTTTAATTGTTGCCAACCCTGATAAATCTAATCGTCCAATTAATAGTCCTAAAACCGTTTATCAAATTGAAGAAAGTGCTTTAGAGTTATTACGAATTTATGGAAATCCAGAATGGAAAAAAAGGATTAAAACTTACCTTGCTTCTATTCAATCTTTGAAAGATAGTTATGCCACAGAACGAGAAATGTCTCGAATTCCTATTATTATTGAAGGAGAAATAAAAACACTTTCACCAGGTGGTCAAAATGTTTTAATTGAAAAAATTATTACTGAATTTGCACCTCGATTTACACCAGGAGGAAGGTTGATTTATGTAGGAGATACCGATGAAAAATTCGCTCACTTTGATAAATCTATATTCGCCAATTTAGGGATTACTATTGATTATCATGGTAAAATGCCAGATGTGATCATTCATTTTACAGCCAATAATTGGTTGATTTTAATTGAAGCTGTTACTTCTCATGGCCCTATTAATCCCAAACGAAAGAAAGAGCTTGAAACGTTGTTTAAAAGTTCAAAAATTCCTTTAGTGATGGTGACAGCATTTCTGAGTCGGAAAGCAATGGTCGGATATTTGACAGAAATTGCTTGGGAGACTGATGTTTGGGTGGCCGAAGATGTTACCCATTTAATTCATTTTAATGGTCAACATCTTTTACAATTATATCAATCTCAGCTTCCTCTAATTTAAAGTAATAATTAGAACTCTTGCAAATTGGGGAGTATCAGCCTCAAAATTCTCCGATTTAATAATCTCGATAATATTCATAATTGCTATATTATTATTTATAGCGAGCGAAGACGCCCGCACTGCAAGAATTGTATGATTTCGGGATAGAGAATTTAACTCCTGAACAGCTTAACCATCAACCGTCACCCGACAACCAATATCTCGACGATAGTAAAGTCCTTCAAAATTGATATAGTTAACCGCTTTATAGGTTTGGGTGATAGCTTCTTGGAAGGTAGACCCAACGGCCGTAACCCCTAAAACTCGTCCGCCATCGGTAAGAATTTGGCCGTCTTGTAGTTGGGTTCCCGCATGGAATATTATAGCCCCCGATGCTTCTGCATCTTCTATTCCAGTGATAACTTTGCCTTTTTGATATGAACCGGGATAACCCCCAGAAGCTAATACCACACACACAGAAACCCCCGATTTCCATATTAAAGAAACCTGTTCTAAGCGCTGTTCACAACAGGCGAGTAAGACTTCTTCCAAGGGAGTTTCTAACAGGGCGAGAACCGTTTGGGTTTCGGGGTCGCCAAACCGACAGTTAAATTCTAATACCTGAATTTCACCTTCCGGGGAAATCATCAACCCGGCATAAACCACCCCCCGATAATCAATTCCCCGTTGACGCAGGGTGGCTAAAGTGGGTTCTAAGACCGACTGTTGCACGCGAGACAGCAGTTCCGGGGGGAGATGGGGTGTGGGAGCATAGGCCCCCATCCCCCCCGTGTTGGGGCCAGTATCCCCCTCTCCGACCTGTTTATGGTCTTGGGCTGGAACTAATGGCCGAATAGTTAACCCATCTGTTAGGGCGAGTACGGATACTTCCTGTCCGGTTAAGAAGTCCTCCACCACCACCCGCAGGTTATCCTGGCCAAATTCCCCGGCGAAAATAGTATCAATGGCTTCATGGGCCATTTCCACGGTAGTCGCAACGGTGACACCCTTTCCGGCGGCTAACCCATCGGCTTTGACTACAATAGGCGCGGTTTGAATATAGGCTTTAGCGCTGGCTGCATCGGTAAAAACGGCCGCCTTAGCCGTGGGAATTCCGGCGTCTTCCATGAAGGCTTTTGACCAGGCTTTACTGGCTTCTAGTTGCGCCCCGGCTTGGTTGGGGCCGAATACCTTAATATTGTGTTGTTGTAAATAGTCGGTAATTCCGAGGGCGAGGGGTAATTCTGGCCCGACTACAACCAGGGAAATATCCTGATTTTGAACTAAGTTTTTTATCCCTTCAAAATCTTCTACGGAAATCGGATAATTTTCACAGCCTTTGAGGGTAGCTGTCCCGCCATTTCCGGGGGTACAAAACACTTTTTCAACCTGGGGCGACTGGAGTAATGTCCAGGCGATGGCGTGTTCCCGTCCCCCATTTCCAACTACTAGAATTTTCACGGTTTTTTGTTCTCGAATTGATTAGCAGTTTTTGATTGTACAATTGTGGCGGTTGTTTTTACATCGGTTGAGGATTGCTATATTTTAACCTAAAAAGATAACCTTAAAAATATTTACATGACTGTGTAGGGACGAAGCACGCATCGCCTCTACGATGATTGAATTTACCAAAATTTAAAATTAAGCGATCGCCCAAACTCCAAATTAGGATAACATTCGGCCCTAAGATTATATAAAAAAAGATATAAATTCTCAAAAACATGATATAATAGAAGTGGTTCGGTTAATCGTCAAAACAATAATAACAATGATAGTATGCGTGATAAACTAACTCGCTTGACAATTAAAAACTTTCGTTCCCTAGCCAATATAACAATCGACCTTAATGACATCAACGTTCTTTTTGGTTCTAATGGATCTGGTAAATCAACATTTTTAGATACAATATGGTTTATTAGGGATTGTGCTATTAATGGAGTCGAATCAGCTTCTAGTAGCCGAAGTCATGGAATTGGTGCTTGTTGGGATGGTGCTGATGAAGGTGCAAATATCTCAATTACCGTAGAAACTCAACAAGTTCAATATGAAGTTTTATTTGGGTATTCTGGGGGAAGAATAGAACCTTATGTTGGGGAAAAGCTGATTCTCAAAACTCATGATAATCTTTGTCTAATAGACCGTAAAATGGGCAGTGAACAAGCAAAGTTTTATTTATCTGCGTCTAATTCCCCAGAATTTTTACCGGTTACACTCAAAGAACCTGAAAAACTTGCTTTCAGTCGATACATTGATTTTAAAGATTCGATGGAACAAGCCAATGATTTAGACCGATTACTCCACTTTGTCCATTCTTATCATGCGAGATCAACAAATCTGTATCGCTTGAAAACGCGAGGTTCTGATTCAAGTCATCAAACTGTGCTGTGGGATAGAGGTGAAAATTTATGGTCTGTTTTAAATAATTTAAACCATAAAATAAAAGTTGATGCTGATCAAAGATATGATAAAATTATTGAATTTATGAGAGAAAGTTTTCCCGGTTTTAATGATATTATCCTTGAGCAAACTGGCCCAACAACAATATATGGAAGTTTTTTGGACAAAAGACTACGCCAGCCCATTTTTGCGTCAGGTGTTTCTGATGGACATCTACAAATGTTACTGAATCTAACCGCGTTGTTTTCCGAAGGGAAAAATCGAGATTCACTTATTTTGTTTGATGAACCTGAAACTTCCCTTCATCCTTGGGCAATTGCGGTTTTTGCTAAAGCTGTTAAATTAGCGGCTGAAACCTGGAATAAACAAATTTTTATTGCAACTCATTCTCCAGTATTAATGAGCCAATTTGATCCAGAACATATATTAGAAACAAGTGTTGACGAAACGGGTCAAACTGTTATTCGTAGACTCAATGAAATTCCTGAAATTCAAGATTTACTAAAGGATTATGCTGTGGGTTCTCTCTATATGGCTGAGTTAATCGCACCTCAAAGTAAACCTTATTGATTAAATGATGAGTAATAATAGGATGAATAATACCTCACAATGCTGCTATTTTAAATTTGGGATTCTCGTTACTGGACACACTGAAAAACAGCACCTTCCAAAACTATTTAGAACACTGATGGCAACAGGAATATGCACGTTTGAGGTGATTGGTAAAATTGATCAACTTTCCCCTATTACTTCAACAAGAAGAAGGGACAATATCGTGGGAACTACACAACCGATACCACATAAAGATCAACAGCAGATTGGTTCGCCTAGTCGAAGATATTTACAAAATAATCCTTGTGCTTACATTTTGTTGATTGATGATTTAGAGCATGATCGCAGAGATCGGGCAAAACAAACTTTTCAACGGTACCGTCAAATATTAGATAGTATCCTTTCAGATGAACAACAACAACGAGCTTCAGTCCATTTTTTAGTAAATATGATAGAATCTTACTATTTTGCTGATGCTCAAGCAATTAATCAAGTTTTGGGTACTAATTTATCTGACCACTTAAAAGATGTTGAAACAATACGGCATCCCAAAGGAGAATTAAAGCAGATTTTTCCTGGGTTTGATGAAGTTCTGCATGGAGGAGATATTCTAAAATGTCTTAATGTCAATCATGTCTTATCTCGTCCCGAAACCTGTGCATCATTAAGAACTCTATTCAGTTGGTGCGTAAAGATATTACAACAATATCCCCATGAAAAACTATTTGTAGATGATGAATATTGCCTTATTACCGGAAATCGCTATTCAATTACTGATGGTCAATAAATAGATTCATTTTTAAATTTGTATAATCTGAGAATCCTGATTAATGGATTAACAGTTGAAATTAAGCGATCGCCCATTTTTATTAAAATAAAAAATAGGGTTCCCAATCCTGTACAATAATTATATCTCACTTCTTGACTTCGGTTTCAACCCCATGCTTTGCGATTACCTAGTACAAATTCTCACGGCCCGTGTTTATGATGTTGCCCAAGAAACACCCCTAGAATCCGCTCCTAACCTCTCAGCCCGTCTGAATAATAAATTACTCTTGAAACGAGAAGATATGCAGTCAGTTTTCTCCTTCAAATTGCGAGGAGCTTATAATAAAATGGCTCATCTTTCCCCCGATTTATTAAAGAAAGGAGTGATAGCAGCATCGGCGGGAAATCATGCCCAAGGCGTGGCTTTAGGTGCATCTAAATTAGGCACAAAAGCTATTATTGTGATGCCCGTAACTACGCCTCAAGTTAAAGTTAATGCCGTCAAAGCAAGAGGCGGTGAAGTAATATTATATGGAGATACTTTTGATGAAGCTTGCGCCTATGCTCGTCAACTAGAAACCGAAAAAGGATTAACCTTTATTCACCCTTTTGATGACCCCTATGTAATTGCTGGACAAGGGACAATTGGGATGGAAATTTTACGACAATATCAACAACCAATTCATGCTATTTTTGTTGCTATTGGTGGGGGGGGATTAATCTCAGGAATTGCCGCTTATATTAAAAGATTACGCCCAGAAATTAAAATTATTGGAGTTGAACCCGTGGATGCGGATGCGATGTCACAATCTTTAAAAGCCGGACATCGAGTTAAATTATCACAGGTCGGATTATTTGCTGATGGGGTAGCGGTGCGAGAAGTGGGAGAAGAAACCTTCCGTTTATGTCAAGAATATGTGGATGAAATTATATTAGTTGATACGGATGATACTTGTGCAGCAATTAAGGATGTTTTTGAAGATACCCGTTCAATTTTAGAGCCTGCGGGAGCCTTAGCAATAGCAGGAGCTAAAGCTTATGTTGAAAGAGAAAAAATTCAAGGAGAAACACTAATTGCTATTGCTTGTGGGGCAAATATGAATTTTGACCGCCTGCGATTTGTAGCAGAAAGAGCCGAATTTGGAGAACGCCGAGAGGCAATTTTTGCGGTTACTATTCCCGAAGAACCTGGTAGTTTGCGGAAGTTTTGTGAATGTATTGGTAAACGCAATTTAACCGAATTTAACTATCGCATTGCTGATCAAAAAGAAGCCCATATTTTTGTCGGAATGCAGATTAAAAATCGGGAAGATGCGGCCAAAATAATCGAATATTTTCAGGAAAATGGATTTAAAACTATTGATTTAACCGATGATGAACTAACTAAATTACACCTGCGCCACATGGTCGGGGGACGGTCTACTTTAGCCCATCATGAATTACTCTATCGCTTTGAATTTCCCGAACGTCCGGGGGCGTTAATGAAGTTTGTTTGTTCCATGAGTCCTAACTGGAATATTAGTTTATTTCACTATCGGAATAATGGCTCAGATTATGGCAGAATTGTGGCAGGAATACAGGTTCCTCCCGAAGAAATGGGAGAATGGCAAGCTTTTTTAGATACTTTAGGTTATCGCTATTGGGATGAGAATAAAAACCCAGCCTATAAACTATTTTTATCCTAAAAATTAACATCGTAGGGGCGGGTTCCAAATTAATCTTTGATACCCTCAAAAAAATTATATAAACCCACCCTCTTTATTTATTAATTGAATGTTAATGGTGGGGTTGGGCAGGTTTATAAAGGTTATTTGTAGGTATAATAAATTAATACAGAACCCGCCCCTACAGTTAATTAAGGTTCAATAAAATGTGCCCAAACTGAACCATCTGGCCCAGCAACTTGATTCATATAACCCGAGGAATAAATAATCCGCCGACCCTCAGTATTAGAATATCCAGTATAGGCATCTCCCCAAGGATCATTAACAATATATCCTTGACTATTATAGCCAATAACTGTTATAATATGACCCGATGGAGTCGTATCCACACCAATTACAACCGGACGACGATTAATCAATTCATTTTTCAAATCTGACCAATATCGAGTGGTGCTAAAACTGGTTTTAAATCCATAGGCCCGAATTAAAGCCGACAAAACATTATGATCAGTTTGAGACCCAGTTCCGGCATAATTAAAACACCATTGTAATAATTCATCTTCCAATTGTCCGCCCCATTTCGAGCGCACACCATGATAATACATCACCATGGCAATAGATGTAACATTACAAGTAGACCAATAAAAACGGGGATTATCTCGTTGAGAAAAGTAAGGTACATTTAATTCAACTTGAGGCGGTAGGGGGTTAAAAACTCGTCCTCCCCGCTTGAATTGAACATACTGAGGAAATATATAACCCGTATTCCCAAAATTAGGCAATTCTTCCAACAGAGAAACCTTAATATGGTTATTTTCTAAACCATAACTTTTTACACCATAAACCCGTCCCAAAGGTAAACTTGTGCGGTCAAATTCTTTTAATTGACTAGAATCAATTGGCTGTTTTTTCAAAACGGTCTTTTCTAAAACAGTTAAGGTAATCGCATCAGGATCATAAGCAATTTGTTGACCCTCTCGAATTAATTTAACGTGCTGCCAATAGACATAACCCACTGTCCCAAAATTAGGAATTGATTGGGCTAAAGTGACTCGAAAATGTCCCTTAATTGAAGCATAACCCTTAATAGCAAGGGTTTGCCCTAATAATAATTGTTCAAATTGTCGAGGTTCTAAATCAGAAGAATCAACAGGTTGAGCTTTGATTTTTGTGGTTTCTGTCACCAACATTTGAGCATTAATATCGGTATCGGGAACTTCCTCAATATCAAACCGAAACACTTCCGATCCTTTTTTCAATCTCAAATGATTGGTATAAATATAACCAAAATTTCCCACCGGAGGAATCGCATTATCTAAGACGATTTTTAGATGACCGTCAACCAAACCATATTTTAAGACTTTGAAGGTTTGACCTGCCTTAATTGCTACTTTTTGCTGTTGATTTAAAGACGCTGAATCAAAGGGAACAATTTTAAATAAGGTATCTTCAAGTATGTCTAAAGTTAAGGATTCTCCGACGGTCATGGCATTTTCACTGACCGTAATATTAATCACTTGACTGGCGGTAACATTCCCCTGTGAGTCAATGGCTTTTAACCGTAACCACCGATATCCCGCATCACTAAATCCTTGATTAACTTGAGTTTCCCATGTGCTTTTTTGCCAATCTAAATCAATATTAAAAGCATATCGATCTTCTGCAAATAAAGTAATTTCTGCGGTGGTTTTAGGATCAAAAGTTCCCCTCAAAACAATAGGTGCATTCACTAAAAATTCCGTTGACCCTTGATAGGTTAAAGTCTTATTAGGAGTTAAGGGAATATTTCCCTGACTCAAGGTAATAAAATCAGGATATAAATATCCAGTATTGCCAAAATTGGGAAAGTTTTCGGTTAAAGTTACTTTAATATGACCGGATTCGGACGTATAACTTTGGATACCATAAATCATTCCAGCCTTCAGGGTGATTTTTTCGGAGGAGTCTAAATAAGCTGAATCAATCGGACGTTTTTTTAAAGGTGTGGTATTAATAATCATGCAGGTAATTGCATTATTATTAAAGGCAATTTCTTGAGTATTTTCTAGGATTTTAACGTGATGGCGATAGAGATATCCTGATTGACCAAAGCCGGGAAATTGTTGATTAAGGGTGACGCGAAAATGATCGGCAACACAGGCATATCCAATAATAGTATAAGCACTGCCTTGAGGCATTTCAATAAATTGATCCGATGCTAACTGAGATAAATCATCGGGTTTCATTTTTAAAGGAGTGATTTGTGTCACCCATAATAATTGATTCCCCGGACTATGTTCGGGTAGTTGATTTTGATTAAACCATAATAGTTTTGACCCTTTTGTAACTAAAATATGGGGTTGATAGACATAGACAAATTTTCCTAAATTGGGTAAGGGTTTATTTAGTTCGAGTTTAAGATGATCATTAACTAATTCTATGGTATCTACAACTAAACTTTCCCCTAATTTTAGGAATTGTTTTTGTTGATCATTTAATTGAGATGAATCAATGGGTTGAATTTTTAATAACGTATCTTGTTGGGGAATAAGAGTATAGGCAGATCGGGTATTAATTCCTTCTTGATTGACCATTAAATCAATCACTAAGTCAGCAATTACATTATTATTATCATCTCTGCCCTGGAGTCTTAACCATCGTTTTCCGGCGGTATTAAATCCATTTTCCAGACTCACAGACCAAATTCCAGCTTTGGCATTAAAATCAACGGTCAAAACATATTTATCTTCTGCAATAACCGCAACAGTTTCATGTTTTTGCGGGTCATAAGTTCCGACTAAAACAACAGGTTGATCAATCAGAATATCTTTTGAGCCGAGATAAGTCACCATGTTTACAACTCCCTGATCTAATTGAATAAATAGGTTAAACTTAGTAAGAAAACCGCCCCAGAACATTCTATGGGCGGCAGATTCAGAAATACGGATAATTTTGACTACAATTAACCACCCACAAGCGCTAAAATATCTTGGGCGTGGGTTGCAGTATTAACTGCTGCATCAACGTGAATAATTTTACCTTCGCCATCAATAACGTAAGTAACCCGTTTAGCATAGCCACCGCCATCTACATCATAAGCTTTTGTAATGGCTCCGTCAGTATCAGCTAATAAAGGGAAGGGTAAACTATATTTTTCTGTGAATTGTTGGTGGGAAGATTCATCATCTATACTCACCCCTAAAACCACAATATCTTTGCCTTGATATTCTGTATAGTTATCGCGGAAACTACAGGCTTCTTTGGTGCAACCGGGGGTATCATCTTTAGGATAGAAATACAGGACAACGGTTTTACCTGCAAAGTCAGATAGAGAAACGGTATTCCCATTGGTATCCTTGACGGTAAAGCTAGGGGCATCTGTCCCAACTATTAAAGCCATTGTTATTTTGTCCTTCTTAATTAGAGTGAATTTGATATTAACTGTTTTTAGTTATAGCAGGGAACACCGGAACAGGGAACACCGGAATACCGAAGGAAAAGATTTTGCCTATATCCTAATCCTCCCTGTAAAACTCATACAAATTTTTTCCCGTGCCCTTAGCCCGATACATAGCCGTATCTGCTAATTTAATTAAGGTTTTCATATCTTGAGCATCCGTTGGATACAAACTAATTCCGATGCTAGTGGTAATCAAAACTTTCTGTCCTTCTAAAACCATATCTTGAATAATAGTATCGAGGATTTTTTGGGATACCCTGGCGACATCCGACTTACTGGGAATACCTGGAAGAATCACGGTAAACTCATCCCCACCCAACCGAGAAACCGTATCACTCCCCATCAAACACCCCTTGAGTCTATCCCCAATGGTTTTCAGGAGTAAATCTCCAATATGATGACCGAGGGTATCGTTGACGTGCTTAAAGTCATTCAGGTCTAAAAATAACAGCGCCACCATCCGATTTTGACGATTAGCCCATTCTAGCGATTGAGTTAAACGTTCTTGGAATAAAATTCGGTTAGGAAGTCCGGTCAGGGGGTCATGTTCGGCGGAAACCCGCAATTCTGCATTAGACCGCTTCAATCCAGCCGCAATTTGTTTTAAATTGTCTTCTAACAGTTTACGTTCTGTAATATCTCGAATCACCCCTACTAAATAGAGATTTCCCGCCGCATCTCGGTGGAGCGATCGCTTCGTGGCAATATAATGGGTAATCCCATTAATATCGGTTAACTGTTCTTCATTTTCCTGTTCCCAACTTGTATTAAATGCCATTTCATCTTGTTGACGAAACAGTTCGGCTTCATGTTTAGGAAAAAGTTGGTCATCACTCTTTTCCATCAACACATCCAACGGATAACCCACAAACTTACAATAGGCTTGATTTAACACAATTTTCTGATGATCTTTATTTTTCACAAAAATCGGGTCGGGAATCGTATTAATAATACTTTGTAAAAATTCGGTAGACCGTTTTAACTGTCCTTGTAAATGGGCTAAATGGGCAATAATTACCCCCGCAGACCCGATTAAAGCCAAGTTAGCCGGAACCACAGGAATCCACCACCCTCGCAGAAAAGCCAGGTAAGTAACCCCGGTAATCCCAATACTAATTAAAATGATTAAAGATACCGAACGACGGAGGGATTGAAGTTTCCAACTCAAAGCAGCCCCCACCCAAGAGCATCCGAAAATCCACAGCCATTCTAAGGGTTCTGGCCAGACTTTAATTAAGGTTCGACCATCTAAAACCGAACTAATAATTTGACTGGTTAATTGGGCTTCTAGTTCAACACCATACATCGGTTCAGAAGACTTAAATATCCCATCATTATAGGAGGTAAATTCTGAATCTTTAATGCTCCGAGCCGTAGAACCAATAATCACAATTCGATTTTTAATTAAATCAGGAGAAACTCGATTTTCTAAAATATCTCGCATCGGAATCGAAGGAAATGTTCCCGCCGGCCCCCGCAAATTAATCAAGAATTGATAACCGCCATCATCGGCCCTGATATAAGAGCCATCATTGGGTTGAAATCGACGAAATACTGTATTTTTAAATTGTAATTCATTAGACTTTTCGACAGAAGGTTTAGACTCAATTCCTTGACTTTTCAAATAAATTGAAGCCAGTTGTAAAGTAAAACTTTTGTGAAACTTTTGCTTATTTTTCGTGTCGGTAAGATATAGTAATCCCCGGCGAACCTTGCTGTCAGCATCTCGAGGTACATTGTGAAAACCAATTTTATTTTTATTTTCTAAAATCTCAGGAGGACGCACCCCAGATTTCCCACTACTTTCTACTAATTCAGTGCCAATTAAATTGGGAATAGTTTTGAAAGCCTTGGCTAATTCTGCTTGTCCGGGTTCAATGGGTAAATCTCGATAAATATCTAAACCAATAGCTTGCGGTTTACCCTGATTAACTTTTTGTAATAGTCGAGCCAAAGTTCTATCGGAAATTGGATACCCATACTGTTGTAAATCCTGCTCATCAATCCCAATAATTAAAATCCGATCATCTACAGATTCTAAGGGACGTACTCGAAAATATTGATCATAAAGTGCCCATTCCTCCGGTTGCAAAATCCCTAAAAATCTAATAAAAATCACCACCACCGTTACACCGGAAGCCGTAACTAATACTCGACCTTCTTGAGATAACCAGCGTTTGAAAACGGGGACAATTTGACCACGATAACCTTTAAATCTCTTGAACATCGGTTGCAACGATCCCATTTATTTATCTGTTTAAAGTCACTGTCTTATGAATTACGAATTACGAATTACAAATAGGTAATAGGTAATAGGTTGCTCCCCCTACCTCCCCTGCTCTCTTTACTTCCCCTGCTCCCGTTGCCCCTGATAGTCCGATAATTCAGCTAATTTTTCTAATGGTTGAATTCCAGGGTATAATTTCCCCCCAATTTCCCAAGTCGGGAAACCCTGAATACCAGCTTTTTCGCAAAGTTGGGTTTGAGAATTTTTGCCGTCAGTAGTGCACTCAATATAATTAATTATAGCAAACGCCTCTTTGCCAAAGAGTTGTTTTTGATCATAACAGTGAGAACACCAATAGGCCCCATATTCCTTGACCCCACTTTGAGTCAAGTGACGGGCTAAAGCGATTTCTGCTGGCCCGGATGTGGTGGTAATTGCTAACCCCGTATTACCACCACTATCACTAAAAGCGTTAGCAGTATTGATGTCGCCAACACTATTGTATAAACCCAGAGCTACAATTGCGGTAATCATTGCTACCCCAAGACCCGATAACCCAAGTTGACCCAGATCTTCCCAATTTTGCCCGATTAAAGTTAAAACAAATAGACTCACACAGAAAAGAGCCGAGGCAATACAGTAGGGGCAGATTGCCTGAATTCTGAAAAATAACACAAACATTAAGTAACTACTGAAACAGACCATGGTAGTAGTTACAAGAAATAGAAGAAACCCCGTTTGAGTTTCCACAACTTGGCGACGGGCTTTTTGGGTCGTAGGATTAAAAACCAAAGGCGCAACGGCCAACAGCAAAACCGTCGTATAGGCAAACAATCCAAATAGAGTCAAGGGTAAACCCAAGACCATCGCATAAGGACTATTGAGAACTTCTTCACAGCCAGAAGTGGGACAAACCGCCGTCCCACCCAAGAGTTTAATACTGGTTAAATAGATATTTTCAATCACACCGATTAAAGCAATCGTCGCAATAATCAGCCGTGACCAGCGATGAATCCAAGGGGTAGAACGTCCCATAAATCAGTGATCAATAAACAGTTATCAGTTATCAGTGTAAGAGCGAACAGTTAGGAGTCAAGAGTTGAACTAACTATTTCACTAATTATTTTTTGTTTTGACTGATAACTGATGACTGATCACTGATAACTGATTCACGCTCCGGCGGGTTGTTTCGACAAACTGACTGACTCGACTGGGATCAATCGGTTGATGAATCTGTCCATGGCGTTTTAGGGAACTGGACACAATCACCCCATCAGCAGCTTGAATTAGGGTTCCCACATTTTCCCAACTAGCACCACTACCAATAAATACAGGAGTTCCTCTGGCTGCCGCCCGGGCTAGTTCTAAATCTTCTAAACTGGGGGGATTTCCCGTAGACCAACCGGACAGAATTACCCCATCAGCCAAGGCCCGCTCAATGGTTTCTTGGACAGCCGTTGTCAGGTTAGGAGATCCCAAGGGACGACCATGTTTGACCAAAACATCGGCTAAAATTTTGACATCACTACCTAATTCCCGTCGATAACGCAGAATCTCATGGGCGTGACCTTCGATAATCCCTTGGTCTGTAGCCATAACGCCATTCAAGACATTAACGCGGATAAATTGAGCCCCCGTACAGGCTGCAATGGCTAAGGCACTATGGGCATCATTCCGCAGTACATTAATCCCAATGGGCAGTGTCACTAAGTTCATAATGCGCTGCACAATCAGGGTCATGGCGCTGACAACAGCCGGATCAACTTTATCCTTAGCAAAGGGAGCATCAAAAAAATTCTCGACGATGATGCCGTTGACCCCGCCCGAAGCCAGGGCCGTTGCCTCTTGTTCGGCGCGGTCAATAACCGTTTTCAGATTTCCTCCCCAACGGGGAGATGTCGGTAGGGGCAACAGATGTACAACACCGATAATAGGATTTGGAGTTTTAAAGATTTGATCTAAGTCCACAGATTTACATATTTCCACCAAAGTTTTACTGCTTCACCTCTATGCCCAAGGCTAAGGCAGAGCATGGGTAGTCTGAAAATGAATAAATACATCACATTTTATAATTTTATCATCTGTCAACTCTTAACTCGTACAGACGCGCTAAGACAAATTTTTACACCGATTACTGATCACTGATTACTAATGAAAATTGTTCTAGTCCTGTTGGGAATATTGCTTGTTGTTTTGATGGCGGTGGAGATTGGGTTACGCCTTCGTTTTGGATTGGGTTCTCCCGTCTTGTATTTGGCGGACTCGGACATTGGTTATTTATTGGCCCCAAACCAGAAAACCCGTCGTTATGGCAACCAGATTGAAATTAATCAATATTCAATGCGAAGTGCCTCTATTACTTCCCTGCCCATTTCTGGGACGCGGCGGGTGATGTTATTGGGGGATTCTTTGGTGAATGGGGGATGGTGGACAGACCAATCTCAAACTCTGTCGGCTTTGATTGGCCAACAGCTAGGTCGTCAGGGGCAGGGGGAAGTCCTGAATGTGGCTGCTAATTCCTGGGGGCCACCGAATCAACTGGCCTATTTACAACGGTTCGGGATGTTTGGATCGGAGGTGATTGTGTTATTGCTCAATACCGATGATTTATTCACTGAACCCCCGAATCCCGGCGTTGTAGGGCGCGATCGCAACTACCCTAATAAGCCACCTCGTTTAGCGTTAGTGGAGGTGTTTAATCGCCGTTTAAAACTCTGTGAACCGATTCCAGCCGCCAAACAACCCCAACCTTCTGACCCGGTGGGATACAATTTGGATAAGATCCAAGGGATTGAGGTGATCGCTCGTCAAAATAATGCTAACTTTATATTAGCCATGACCCCCTTATTGCGAGAAGTCGGTGAACCGGGATCACGGGATTATGAAATTAAAGCCCGTCAACGATTAACGGAATTCACCCAAGCTCAAAATTGGGTTTATATTGATTTTTTGCCGATCTTTAAAGCAACTTCTCAACCCGAAACTCTGTATCGAGATCATATTCATTTGAGCCCCTCTGGGAATCAATTAGTCAGTGAAAAGATCAGTCAAAAGTTAGAAGAAGAATTGAGGATTAGAAATAAAAATAAATGAAATATACAGATTTAATTAGGTGAAAACATTAACTATGCAGGATACTTTAATTAACCGCTATGCTCCAGATTTTGAATTGCCAGGAATTGATGATGAAGTTCATCATTTAGCTCGTTATTTAAAAGAATATAGAGCCGTTGTTGTAATTTTTATGTGTAACCATTGTCCCTATGTTCATTCCTACTTAAATCGCCTGAAACAGTTGCAAAAAGACTATCAAGAACGGGGTGTAATTTTAGTCGGAATTAATGCCAATGATGCTACCCAATATCCCGATGATAGTTTTGAAAATATGAAAAGTTTTGCTACAGAACAGCGATTGAATTTTCCCTATATTCGAGATATTACCCAAGAGGTAGCCCATTGTTTTGGAGCAAGTAATACCCCGGAAACGTTTTTATTGGATCGGGAAGGAATTGTGCGCTATCAGGGCTTAATTGATGATAATTCCCAATTCGCTGAAAATGTCACTGTCCCCTATTTAAAAAATGCGATCGCCCAACTTCTCAACAACGAACCAATTACGACTGAACGCACCGATGCGATCGGTTGCTCAATTAAATGGAGACATTGATAGCTCGGAAAACCATAGACAAATATCTCAGGTCTTAACAATTGGATCTAAATCCAAAAAACTGAAACAATAGAGGTAAATTTATAACTGATAACTGATAACTGATGACTGATGACTGAATATATCCTGATATGATAACCCCAATGTCTAAGCGACGGGTAACGATAAACCCAATCCGTTCACGAAAATTGGCGATGTTGATCAACACAAAGGCTATGGGGGTACAAATGGGAACAGCGTACAAACGCATTTTACTAAAATTAAGTGGCGAAGCCCTCATGGGAGATTTGGGCTATGGCATTGATCCATCGGTGGTTCAAGACATAGCTCAGGAAGTCGCCGAAGTGGTTAATCAAGGAGTACAAGTCGCCATTGTGGTCGGGGGTGGTAACATTTTTAGAGGAGTGAAAGCCGCCGCCGGGGGCATGGATCGAGCCACGGCTGATTATGTCGGTATGATTGCTACGGTGATGAATTCGATTACCTTACAAGATGCTTTAGAACAAATTGGGGTTCCGACCCGGGTGCAAACGGCGATCGCCATGCAGGAAATCGCTGAACCCTATATTAGACGCAAAGCCATTCGCCACCTAGAACTCAATCGGGTGGTTATTTTTGGTGCAGGTTCTGGGAATCCTTTTTTTACCACGGACACCACCGCAGCGTTGAGGGCGGCCGAAATTGATGCGGAAGTGATTTTTAAAGCCACTAAGGTAGACGGCATCTATGATAGCGATCCGAAACATAACCCGGACGCTAAACGTTACCAAACATTGACATACAGCTACGTCCTCACCCATGATTTACGAGTGATGGATAGTACAGCGATCGCGTTGTGCAAAGAAAATAATATCCCTATTGTTGTATTTGATCTCACTGTGCGGGGCAATATCAGCCGGGCGGTGAGTGGTGAACCTGTTGGAACCTTAGTTGGAGGTTTGTGTGAAGTTAGCTGAAGTTGAAGATCACATGGTTAAAGCATTGGAGGCGGCTCAACGCTCCTTCAATACTATCCGAACTGGACGAGCCAATACCAGTTTATTAGATCGAATCATCGTGGAATATTACGGGACTCAAACCCACTTAAAAGCGTTGGCGAATATTAGTACCCCTGACTCCACCACCATTGCAATTCAGCCGTTTGATCGCAATACCCTCAATATTATTGAGAAAGCGATTTTGATGTCGGATATTGGGTTAACACCAAATAACGACGGTTCCGTGATCCGTCTGAATATCCCCCCTTTAACCAGCGATCGCCGGAAGGAATTGGTCAAACAAGTGGCTAAATTGGCCGAAGATGGAAAAGTCGCCGTCAGAAATATTCGTCGGGATGCAATTGATTCGATTCGGAAACAGGAAAAAAGTAGTGAACTCTCAAAAGACGAATCTGCTGATTTACAAGATTCCGTTCAAAAACTAACAGACAAGTACATCGTTAAAATCGATGAAGCCTTGGCTTTGAAAGAAAAAGACATTACCACGGTTTAACACTGATGTTGAGGGTTGTTATTAACGGTTAACACTCAACCCTCAACAAAAAAACCATCAAAAATAGGCAATATTCAACAATTATCAGTCAAGATTTAATTGATTAACTGATAACTGGTAACTGATAACTGATTAGTAGTTCTATGGCAACAATATTTGACTGTATTATTGTTGGTGCTGGCCCAGCCGGAGGAGCAGCAGCCTATCATTTAGCCAAACGCGGACGTTCGGTTTTAATTTTGGAAAGAGAAACTTTTCCCCGATTAAAACCCTGTGGAGGAGGTGTTTCTCCGGCGATCGCCCAATGGTTTGATTTTGATTTTAGCCCAGCAATTTCGACAACGGTGGAGCGAATTCGCTATACCTGGCAATTAAATGATCCGGTGGAATCTGATATTCCGGTTGCGATGTGGATGGTGCGACGGGATGTATTTGATCAATTTCTGATCCAACAAGCTAAGGGTCAAGGGGCGCAACTACAGGACAATACAGAAGTTACCGGGATTGAATTTAAAAGTGATCATTGGCAAGTAAATACTACCACTGAACCCCTAACGGCTAAATATTTAATTGGGGCAGATGGGGCTAAAGGTTCAATGGCAAAATGGCTTGGCTTGAAACAGTCTAAACTGCGCCAAAGTCAATTTATGGAAGTGGTGACGGATCAACCGTTGTTACCCAGTTTTGAATTTGGCATGGTCAAAAATGGTAGTATTTGGGGATTCCCCAAGGCTGATGGTTATTCCCTGAGTGTTGCGACTTTTATCGGGGGAGAACCTAAAAATCTGAAGCAGGACTTACTGGATTATGCCAGTAAAGCAGGTTTAGGCAGTTCGACAATTTATGACCATCCTCTATGTCTATGGGATGGAGATAAAAATTTACATACCCAAAATGCTGTGATTGCTGGAGAATCCGCCAGTTTAGTTGATCCTTTATCCGCCGAGGGAATTCGTCCTTCAATTCTGAGTGGGGTTAAAGCAGCAGAGGCGATTGATCAGGCTTTAGGCGGTGTTAGTAATGCCTTAGAAGGCTATACCCAAATCATGAAGGAAGAATGGGGTACAGATATGGTCTGGGCTGGCCGTTTAGGGGGTGCATTCTATCGTTTTCCCAAAGTTGCTTATAAGGCTGGGGTAAAAATGCCCGCCGCTACGAAAATCATGAGTAAAATTTTCTGTGGTCAACTGCGCTACGGAGATGTGGCGAGTAAGGCAATTAAACAATTAATGCCCTTTTAGTCAGTTATCAGTCATCTCAATTTTATTTTTAAAGTATTAACGATGTTAGAAACAGAAATTACCAACTATGACTGCATCATAGTAGGATCTGGATTGTCTGGACTGATTGCCGCACGAAACCTTCAAAGGGCAGGTCATCAGATTTTAGTTTTGGAGGCACAGGATCGGATTGGTGGACGGATGTATGGTCAACAGATTGCACCGAATCAATATATTGATTTTGGAGGTCAATGGGTTGGGCCGACCCAAGATCGGTTTCTGGCTCTGTTGGATGAGTATAAAATCTCACGCTTTCCTTCACCATTAGAAGGAAAAACGGTCTTTTTATATAATGGGAATCGGTCAGAATTTAAGGGCTTCTTTCAAGGATTTCCCGAAGGAGAACGTCCTGAGATTAGTCAGGAAGAATGGGACGATGCAATGCAGGCTTGGCATCGTTTTGAGGAACTTTCCCAGTCCCTACCCTCGGGATACCCCGGTCGAAATCCTGAGCATAAACGGCTTGATGCTCAAACCTTTGCCCAGTGGATCGGTGAAAATACCAAAACCGATTTTGGTCATTGGTACTTTTCCTACATGGTTCGTGCCGTTGGGTTCCTAGGGCCGGCGGAACCGGGTGAAGTCTCCCTGCTGCACATCCTTTGGGGGCATCGTTGTGCCTCACAATCGGAGCATCCAGAAGCGGAATTGATCCATGGTGGGGCGGGACAGATTCCTGGGATAATAGCGACGGAATTGGGGAATAAAATTCAGATCAATGAACCCGTGGTCAAGATTAGCCAGGATCAAGCAGGTGTGGAAGTTACAACCGGGCAAAACAGCTATAAAGCCAAGTTTGTGATTGTGGCCATGCCCCCCCATCTCAGTGGTCGGATTAGCTATGATCCGCCTTTACCAGCAACCCGTCAACAGCTTACCCAAAGGTTTCCCATGGGAACCCTGGCTAAAATTTTGATTTCCTACGAGTCTCCGTTTTGGCGGGAAAAAGGACTCGCGGGTGTGGGGATGGGTAACAGCGAGTGGATTGAACTATTTGCCGATAGCTCCGATCCGCGCAGTGGTAAAGGAGTTATTGCTACTTTTGTGATGGGTGATCGCTATCATCGTTGGCAGGTTTTAAATGAGTCTGAACGTCGTTCGGCAATTTTATCCGATCTGGCGGCTTATTTGGGGGATCAGGCCCTATCCCCTAGCACCTTTGATATTGTGGATTGGCCAGCCAATCCCTGGGTCGGGGGAGGATATGCCGCCTTTATGCCACCGGGTGTCTGGACAAATTTCGGGGATGCCATTGCCACCCCTGTCGGACGGATTTATTGGGCTGGATCGGAGATCGCCGAGCGTTGGCCTGGTTTTTTTGATGGGGCGGTGCGGACGGGTGAAGCGGCGGCGGCGGCGGTTATCGGTCGTCTTCAGGGGGAGTAACCAGCACCAATCATAAGATCATGATGGGAGAGTGGAAACTCAGTGTCTTCAGACCACCAGAGGAAACGCGACTCAAGGGAATTTATTCCCCTTGAAATATTAAAAGATGTGCTAAAATCAAAAAACACAAGTAAGAACAATAAACATCTGCGTGTTGAAACATTCTAGTATCGGAGAAATCCCGGCTCCCCTGAAACAACGGTTAGGTTAAAGTCCTAACGGCAGTATGACAAGCAAGGAGCAAATAATGGCAGATTGTAGAGCGTACCGCAACTTGGCTTAGTGATGGCTTGGTGAAAGTGTATTGATTCAAGAGTAAAAGTATCGGGAAGATTGGGCTTGTCGCTTAATCAACTCAGTAGACGATATGCGGCGGTCGTAGCGAGAATTAGGTTAAACTAATCCTGTCCGCAGAATCTCAGTGTCTTCAGACCTGAGAGTGTCAATAACAAAAAAGAGGGTGCTGTTTTTTGCCCAACTTAAAAGGACTTCAGCCCTGAAGGGCTGACTACGATACAAAATTGAGAAAATTTTGGATGATTAGGGCGTTGGCAATATCAATAAAAAAAGCACCCACTAACGGAACAATAATAAAGGCTTGGGGTGACGCTCCAAAATTTTCGGTTACGGCGGTCATATTAGCGATCGCCGTGGGAGTTGCCCCTAATGCCAGTCCTGAATATCCGGCCGAAATCACCGCCGCATCGTAGTTTTTGCCCATAACGGGAAACACTACAAAAATCGTATAAACCGTGATCATGAATAACTGCACCAGCAATAATAGGGCGATCGGCCCCGCTAAATCCACCAATGTCCATAACTGCAAACTCATTAAAGACATTGATAAAAACAAACCCAGACTGACATCGGAGATCAAAGCCAAAGCTGGAGTATCAGACGGCCAAGGAAAGCGTTTAAATCCCAAGGGGACAGTATTGGTAAGAATAATTCCGGCTAATAAACAACTGACAAAAAGGGGTAATTTTAAACCCATTGCCGTGGCGATCAGATTAATTTCTAGTCCTAAACTAATAGAAAGAGCAATCACCAAAACGGAATTCAGCATGGTGTTATAGTCAATTTTGACATTTCTCTCATCTTCTTTGATGCCAATACTTAAATCTTGATTAAAATTATTAGCTTGGAGTCGGTTTTTATTAATTAAAAATTTAGCGATCGGCCCCCCAATAATTCCTCCAAAGACTAAACCAAAGGTGGCACTCGCAATCCCAATTTCTGGCGCGTTGGCAATGCCATAGTTATCCCGAAATAGGGGAGACCAGGCGATCACCGTCCCATGTCCGCCACTGAGAGACACTGACCCCGCCAGCACACCAATAGGCAAATCTAACCCCGTCAAGGCTGCGATCGCAACTCCCGTAATATTTTGTACCATCAAATAAAAGATCGCCGCCATCAACAAAATGAATAGGGGTTTTCCCCCTTTAATCAAGGTTTTCAGTTTAGCAGAAAGCCCTATAGTGGTAAAAAAAACAATCAATAAGGTATCGCGAATAGAGAGATTAAATTCGATTTGATGTTTAAAAATTTCATAATAAATTCCAAAAAATATAGAGGCGAGGACACCTCCAGAAACGGCATCAGGGATATTAAAATTCTGAAGAAATTTAATTTTTTTAGTTAAGTATTTTCCCAAATACAGAACTAAAATTCCCACAATAACAGTTTGGCGGACATCGAGTTGGAGGATATTCATAGTCTGAATCTCAAGGATTAACCATTAAGTTTTTGATTATACGTTAAGGAATCAAAAATAAATAACTTGCACAATTAAACCCTGGAAACCTTGATCTATCGTAAACTATTGCTCAATTAGTCACCTTATTGGTTTTCCATTCCTAATTGGGGTATGGGTGATTAGAGGGAAGAATTAGGGTGACAACTTCTATAGTCTGGACAATTAATGGCAGCTTCAGATAGGGCAATGGTTGGTTGTACCGGACATTTGAGGTGATAGTCTCCGGTAAAGAAGATACAATCTGCACAGGGGATTTGGTGCATTTGTTTGGCTTGTTTCACCGTATCCCGCAAGGCGGCGACAATACTCCAAGTTATCAATATAAATAATCCCCAAGCCAAAACAAAGCAAGTCGGGACTAAAAAGGGTTGAATACTTTGAATTATGGTTCGTAGCAATTCTAACACAATTATCACCTTAGTTCTCTGACCAACAATATCCTTTTTCTCCTGTTCCATCACCAACCCATTCTAGCGGTCTATCAAATTCTTTTACATAAAAAATGATTCTGCCTCCCTCACCCTCATAGTGTTCCCAACTTTCAATTATTCCTTGTTTATAAGATGAACTGTTTTTCTGGTCGTGAAGTGCTAAATAGAGTGCGGTATCAGCAGCTTGTTCCGATACTTTCCAATCCCCACTTTTGAATCGACTGTCTCCTAATTCTTCAATATTAAGCCCATTTCTACAAACAAAATGAATACCTAAGACTTTTCGAGCCATAATTGATATTATCCTTAATTCAAGTATTCATTATATTATACCATCTAAAATTAAAGGTTTTATCGGAGTAGATTTAGCTAAGGCAATAGCTTCTGCTTCTCCGTGATCTACTAATATTAATAATGGCTCTAACAGCATCGGTAATGGTGCTTCTATTTCCAGCCATTTCACCTGACTAACTGCCTCGGCTCCCGGTAAGCCTAACCCTTGAACTGTGACTTCGTTCCAAACAGCAGGGGGAAGTAAAACTCGCTGATACAACCGGGGCAAAAGTTCTAGTTGTTCGATAATAGCTAGGGATATCAGAGGACTACTATCGGCAATAATAATCTGATTAATCATCCCGTAATTCGTCAGCGATTTGGTCATCATCTAGGTTGATTACCGGAACTTGTAATCGTCCGATTTCATACATAAATTGCAGTTTATTCATTCGACAAAATTCAGCGGCTTTTCCGAGAGATAGTCGCCGTAACTCAAATAGCTTTACTGCCAGCAAAAAGAGCAATTCAGCTTCTAAGCCTTCGGGAGATTTGCCAGAAGTAACGAGCAAATCATCGGGATAAGGAAGGGACAGATTGGGCATGGTCGTATTGGGATTTAATAACTGTCAATAATCAGCTAAAATGGTCGATCTTGCTCCTTTATAATTCAAGTTAATTGCATCTCAAAACTATTAAAACTACTACGATTATCAAGCAGTTTGCAATATCCTAGGTTCAGGGATAAAGGAGGCGGAGCCTCCATGAAAGCATTCCAAGGCAGAGCCTTGGAACAAGAGTTTAAACAAGAGTTTAAGCAGCTTTTCCCGGGTAAATCGTGCGTTCTCCTTTAGGAATAGAAATCCAACCTAATTCCTGTAAACGATTAGTTAAATTAGAAATACTCACCCCCAACTCATCTTTGATGGTATAAAGGTGTTGCCAATTGGTTAAATCTCGACCGACTCGTTTGGCTTCTAAAATTGGGCGTGGCATTAACAAACAACTGGCAAAATATTGAGCTTGCCATTCAATAGATGCTAAACGGGCATCTTCAATTGTAGCTCGACAAACAAAGGGTTCATCTAATAGATTTTCAGAAGTTTCTAAGGCTCCAGACTCTAATTGATCATGATCAATATGTAATATCCAATGACCGATTTCATGGGCAATTGTAGACTCAATAAAGCCCTTGGGTTTTTCTTGAATTTCTTCGTTAATTTCGATTAGTCTTTCCGTGGGCAAAATTCGAGCCGCGATCGCCCCCTGTTCATCGGGCACAATGCAATCCCAAACTACCCCTAAATCCAGAAAGTCTGCCACCAAAGAAGCCTCAAACGGCCACTCAGGGGCAAAATTGGGTGTGGCTTGCATCCGTCGCAAAATCTCATTTGCCCGACGCTCAATCGACTCTCGACGATAAAAGCGATAGGGTTTCAGGATACTCACTTATTCTACCTCCCGCGCAGCCTCAAAAATTTGCTGGGCAAAGTTCGGATTTTCTTGCATCCGGCGGAATAGAGCCGTCATACTCTTATTATTTTCTTTGAGAAATTTCTCATAATGCTGAGGTATTCGCCCCGCCAAAAAGATCAATTCCTCCTCATCCAAACCCAGATTTCTCGCCAAACCCCTAATTACATCTTCTTTAGGAGAGTAATCGGCGCGATCATTCTCTAGCTTAGATAAATAGGTGAAATCCACTTCCAGCAATGCCGCTAACTGACGCTGTGAGTAGAACTTTTCTTTCCGCGCCTGACGAATTAGCTTTCCAAAGGTTTGTTCCATAGTACATTCCTCCCGATTCCGATAGTACGCTGATTTGAATAAAATTTCAACCCTCTACCACCAGTCTACTGCCTACGGGTCGGAAGGGGGTAGAGATGGGGAAATTGGGATCAAAAAATTTTTTCCCTCTGGGACTTGACGATTAAATCAACATTAGCTAAGATAGGGGGAGTTGAATAAAAGTTCAATACCCAAAAGCCACAAACCGCTTTTGTCGTAAATGTCTAATGATTCAACCTCAATCGGGTGTTTTAATCACTCGATCAATTGAGGATTGAGGTTTTAGTAAAAGGGAACAGGGAGGAAAAGACTACTGATGCAGCAAATCGCTTGCGGTGAAGTCTTTTCCTCCGTTGTTAACTATTACCTGGCATAAATAAAGAGAGTTGGATATAGTTAGGAGTAAATCGGAAAGGGTCAGGAGTAGGAGTATTTTCAGGTAAAATCCTGTCTAATTGACCCGGATATTGACCCTCTAATTTTAACCAATGTTGTAGAATTTCTTCTCGGTTATCTTGGGGGTCAACCAGGTGATAAACTCGGATTCGTTTTTTACCTTCACTTTGGGATCGTACACAGGTTAAACGATAACCAATTTTATCTAAAAACCGCCGTAAAATAGTAATCGGACTTGAATTTTTAGCCAGCCCAATACCAATAATAGTCTTGATGGCATTGCGATCTTTTAGGGCTATTTCGGCAATAGTTTGTAAGTCAGCATCGGTATTTTTTAAATCTCGTTTTGGATTTTTGAGTAAAGCAGGAATCCCCAATAATTCCATAATTCCAATGATAGCTCCTAACTGGGAACGGTTAAAATCAGGAGCAAAAATATTTCCCTGTCCCTGTTCCATTAACCGTCTAGCAATCAGGGCATCTCGACCGATTAAATAGGGACGACCAACGGTTAAGAAATAATGGATTCTGAGTTGTTCATACCATCCTTGATCATCTTTATTAATCACATCGGAAGTAACAGCAATACCATAGCGTAATTTTAACTCATGTTTACGGATAGCCCGACGTTCTTCGGGGATTTTAACTAATTGTTGTTGGAGATAGTAATATTGACTATCGCTCAGATCTGGGGAGTTAATTACCGCCACAGATTCCGCTTGATAATTCTGATCTTTGACTGCTAGAATTAGTTCGTTGAGACTAGGACGTTCTGAACATTCGGGTTTAAATTTTTGAGTGGATTTAATCGAATTTTTGGGTATTTTTTTGGCTTGTGGCATCTCAATAATTTGATGACCCTCTGCCATTAACGCGGTTAAAATTGTCTCTCGATAACGCGCCATTCCCGCATTAAATCGGACTGCCATTTTTGCCCAACCCATTAAGGATTCCGCTTGAAATCCTATTTCTAAATCATCTAATTCTTCAAAATCAGATTGTTGTAATAGACGAATATTTAGGCGGGTTAATTTTTGTCCACTACTAAGTAAAGAACTCATGGAGGTTGCCCCATTTCCTACCTGATTAAATCCTCGGTTTGCCATCCAAATAAATCGCGGAATATTCTCTCGAATTCGTCCCAGGGCTTGACGAACAGAATTTTCCGCTTGAATCCCTTGAAATATTCCCCAAACCGAGGTAAAATGGTTATTAATCTCAATACTAACTCCCGTTTCAATTGAGGGCGACGCTAATACAATATCATACTGTTTTAGCAGATGATTCAAGTTAGAAATTGCACCATAAGCCTGATGACTGGGATCGGCTAAGGATTCGGAATCTATTCTTAGAATAGAGCGATCGGGAAATTGGGTTTGTAAATAGGTTTCTAGGGTGCGAGTCCCCCATTTACTAGCTAATTTTTGGGCTGACAAACAAACAAAAGGTTTCCCCCCTTCGGCAATATGTTGTTCTAGGTCTTTCACCAGTTGGTCGGGGGTATTTCCTAAATAATTATGAATTTTCCAGGCTTCATTATTTGAGGGTTGCCATTCGTTTTGAATAATAAAAGGTTGCAGATGTATACCCGATAGGCTAGTTAAATAATCAATAGAAATATCGCTTAAATCCGCATCGGAAATTACCACTTGACCCTTTCCCCCTAAAACATTTTGCATCAGGGTTTTAAAGGATTTAAGAATAGAAACCCTATGATTTTGACAGGTTTCTGAGTTTAATCCATGCCACAATACTTGTTCAACTTCGTCTAAAATAACTAACCCATTTGACCAGTCTTTTGCTTCAAATTTAACCCCAGAATTAGGATGCAGAGAATCAATACATAATCCATATCCTAACGCCGAATTAGGGGTATCAACGGCCGATTTCATGTATTGTAATCCAAACCGTTGACAAAGGGCTTCAATCAGTCGAACTCGATGACCGATAACTAATACCCACTTACCATTTTTAATTGCTTCTTGAACTATGTTTTCTAGGATTTTAGTTTTTCCGGTTCCTTTAGGGGATTTAATCGCGATTAATTTAGCAGATTCAGGTATTTTTATTGAGGATAAGTAACGACTATTTAGGTCAATATCTGCCGGATAAGTTAACCGATTAAATGAAAAAGCCTTCCAAGTTTCTAAAGGTATTGCATTTTGATAAGCCTGATCAAATATAGTTTGACTTTGTGCTATAATTAAATCATCAACCCCTTTACCTAACTTTGGATTCCAGGTAACTATATATACAGAACATTCTGCTTTTGTGAATAAATATCCCGTTTGCTGAATAGCTGAATTAACTGCTTTAATTGTTTTAGGTTTAGTATCTTGATCAAATACCATATAAATTTTACGATTTTTAGTTGCAAACTGCTGTAACTGTTGAATTAAAGCAGGTTTAGCAATTCTATTTCCATATTGATCACGGGGAACTCGATACCCGCTATGAATCCCTGGAAGTGCGATCGCAATATATCCTGCTGTTAGTAATGCTCCGGCTTTTTTCGCCCCTTCAGCAATACATAAAGGCAGTTCAGGATGAGTAATCACCCAGTGCCAAAAACCTAAGTCTGGTTGATGGGGTCGGAGGTCAGAAGGATTGATTTTAACCCCATATTTTTGAGCAATTTGCTCCCAAATGGTTCGAGAAATTCTTAGTGCAAAAATCCCCATAGGTGTGTTAGGGGGATGTTCATATTTAATTAATTTGCTTTGGTCTGAAGTTAAACGGGGTTTGATGGGCTTAAAACATCCCCATAAATCAGGATTTCCAGTCAAAATATCCATCCCAGAACACCACCAACCCCCATCATAAAGATGCTGATAACGGTTGAGCATAGGCTGAGATATCCGACCTGTATTTAATCTAGGAATAGTATCAGAATAGAGAAGATAATCTAACGGACGATACCCCTCCAAAGGAATCACATTCAGTTGGGTGAGTTCTTCGTCAACGCCACTTTCTGTCCACTCTGTCAAATAGTCCATTTCTCTTTCATTTTTACTGCGGATTTTTAAGCGTAACCCTAGGATGAAAGGATAAGTATAAATTTTTGTAAACGTTTTGACGTCAAGTAAATTTTTATCCACAAATAGGTACAATTTATGCTATATAAAACTAAAAATCATATTCCACTTCTAAAATTTCCGTGTATTCAAAATCATTGGGACTTTGATGGACTAAAGGATAACGATTTCCGGCTAATTCTATCCAGTCTTCCTCACAATCAGTTTTGGGAGAATTGTAGGATAAAACATATTCCCGTCCAATGCGTTTTTCCATCTCTTGCGCCACTTCTCCGCGCCATTGAGTCTTCGTAACTAAAACAATTAATTGATTCGCTAATTGAGGAATAATATTGGCAATTTGTCGGCGATAAATTTCATCTAAACTACCAAAAGGTGAGTCCATAACAATCGGAAAGGTGCTACTATCTGGCCCCATTAAGGTATTTTTTTGACTCCATTCTCTGACTCCATCAATAATTCCCCCAATAAAAGATAAACTTAAAATCTGATTTTCCCCCGTGGAAGCGGCGACTTCTGCTTCATCTCCGGCGGTGGTTTCTACTAATTTTAATTCATATTTTTCAGTTAATTTAGGTAAATATGGGGTAAAGGAAATTTGACTAAATAGCTTCTGAACTCGTTTTTCTAACTGACAGCGAAATTGTTGGTCTAAACGGTCTTTGACTTCATTTAAACGCAGAATTGTATCCTGAGTAACTGCAATTCTTCTTTGAACTAACAGTTGTTTCGTTTCATTCATTTGCTGTTTATCTATTTGTCGAGATAAACTCTCAATAGTCTGTGTAAATGTTTCAATTTGTTGTTGATTTGAACCCGTTTCTCGATTCAGTTCACTGATTTTAAGTTCAATTTCATCTAAACGTTTTTGCAATTCTTGAATATCCTCATTGGGAAATTTTCTGAGTTTATTGGTAATACTATCGAGTTCATTTTCAATTCTTTGTAATTCTTCTCTATTCGTTTGAATATTGTGTTGTTGACGATTAATTTCTTCCCAAAATTGAATCCCTTGTTTATCTAATTCATCGACTTGGGTACTCAAACGAATCGCTGTTTCATCAATATCCGCAGTTCCAGACCGATTTAATAAGTGTTGAACCTGTTCACATTCAGTTTTTCCAGGAATTAATTCAGCCCCACAAATACATTGTTTTTGCTCTAATAAATTTTGCACAAACTGTTTTGTAATTCCGGTATTTAACTCTCCCCGTTCTCGTAAACCTGAAAATAAACTTCTAAATTCTGCCGTTAATTCTGGGATTAAAACCGTATAGGCTTTTGTAGAAATAGCCCGATTAATGGCAATATGAGCTTGATGGAGTTGTTCGCGTAATGATTGTCTTTTGCGATCTAATTCATCCCGCAACCTTTGTAATTCCGCCGCGCCCCCCAACTCCAATAATCGCTCACTCAAAGTACATTTTATCTGTTTTAGACTCTCCAATTCTTGGTTAATTTCCGTCTGTCTTTGGGATAATCTCTCAATTTCCTGTTCCGCTTTTTTCTTGTCTTGTAAATATTTTTTAGTTTCAGGATTTCCAATAATTGCTAAATCCGTTTCTAAGGATTTTTTGGCTTCCCCTAAATGTTTAATGGCTCGATTTAAAACCTCTACTCCTAATAATTCTTTAGTCGCGTCAGAAATTTCTAGTTTGCGTTCATCTCTAACAATTTGCTCAATTCTCTCTCCATCAAAAAAGAAATATTGATGTAAACTTAATGGTAAAATTCGATTAATAATTTCCTCCGGTGGATGAGGAGGCATTCCCCAGCGTCCGTCATCTCCAGCCACTTGCATATATAATTGACTAGGGGTTTGTTCGATATCATTCCCATTTTTATATGCTCGACAAATTCGTTTAACTAAATATCGTTTATGATCATGTTCAAAGATTAATTCTATCCAACATCCTACTCCTTGTCCGGGTTCAGCTTCATTTAAAGCTCGTTTATTGACGAGATGTTCAGAAATAGAAAATGCGGCACTAAACTTTTCATAGAGAACCCAAGTAAAAGCATTCATTAAGGTGGTTTTTCCGGCTCCATTATTACCATGAATAACCGTTGTATTTCGTTCTCCAGAAGCTAAATTTATTTCTGGAGTTTTCCCATAAAATTGTCGAAAATTGCAGAGTTGAATCGAAATTAATTTCATTTCACCACATCCTTAATAATTTTGAGAATATCATCATTAATATTACGCGGATTTTTCATATATAGTTTATCTCGTTCGGCTTGTAATACCCGTTCAATAATTTCTCGCACTTCCGGGGAAGCATTGATAATCGGGTCTTGAGCTTCTTTAGGATTAATATTATCCCCATAACTAGATTTTTTCTCAGAGAAAACATTAGCAATAGTGGTAATAATACTTTCAGAATATTTAAACATTTTAATTATCCCCTTATTATGGCAGTCGGCACTACCCTCAATATTACAATATTTTGTCAACTTCTTGCCATTGTTATTGTTGCCCGTTGTTGCGCTTCAGCGCTCCGGGGAGGGGTGCTAAAGCACAACAACGAAATAATTGCGCTTCAGCGCTCCGGGGAGGTGCTAAAGCACAACAACGAAATAATTGCGCTTCAGCACTCCGGGGAGGGGTGCTAAAGCACAACAACGAAATAATTGCGCTTCAGCGCTCCGGGGAGGGGTGCTAAAGCACAACAACGAAATAATTGCGCTTCAGCGCTCCGGGGAGGGGCTAAAGCCCAACAACGGAATTTGCAATCCAAAATAAGATTATAAATCTAATAACCCATATCGTTTTTGTAACTGAAGTAATTTTAATCTCGCTTCCCCAGCATTATCAGCTAAATTGGCAAATTCCAAAAACCGTTTTAACTCTTTTCTTAACAAATTCCGTTCAACTTCTAAGGTATTTCTATCTAAATCTGGTGGTAATACAATCATATCAAATAATGTTGCCCGTTCTTTACCTGGATGGGGTCTTAATATTCTCCCCCGTCGCTGAATAAATTGTCGAGGATTACAACTACTTGCTAATATTACCGCATTTTTAATCGCTGGAATATCAACTCCTTCATCTAAACACCGAATAGCAACTAACCCTTGTAATTCTCCCTGTTCAAATTGTCGGCGTAATTTTTCTCGCTCTATTAAAGGGGTTTCGGCGGTATAAGTATTCACCCGATAACCTAATTCTGCTCCTAATAATTCAACCGTTGCTTCCAATTGTCGAGGAGAATAATCCTCTAGGGTTTCTACACTTCCATCCCCACAATAAAATAAAGTATGGGTTGTATGTAACCGGGTTTTCATTAACTGGCGTAGGGCATCTAACTTGTTACTAGCGGAGGCAATTAACCGAGATCTTTGAATTAATAAAGCGGTAATATTTTCGTTATTTTCCCAGTCTTTATCCCTTGTCAATACCCAACCAATTCGAGTCGTTAACCTATGATAAGCTCTGCTTTCAGCTTCAGTTAATTCTACTAAAATCGGATAATATAAATACCGCACTAACGCCCCTTGACGAATCGCTTCAGCTAGAGTTAATTCCGGTTGTAAAACTGGCCCAAAATAATCTAAAATAGCATCGCTGCCACTTTGATCAAAATGTCGTTCAGGAGTAGCAGAAAGGGCTAATCTCAAGCCAATATTTCGGGGTAAACTTTCTTCTAATTTGGGACTTCCTAAATTATGGGCTTCATCCCCAATAATCAGAGTTTTTTCAGGAAAATAACGAATTTGCGATTGCAAACCTTCAGAAATTAAGGTAGAATTAGTCGTAATAACCGTTAAAAAAAACTGATTTCCGGCTCTTAATTGATAGAGTTCCGCCGATAATTGTTTTTGCCAATGGCGCACATTTTCAAAGGCTAAAATCGGTTGTAATCCAAATTTTTTAGCCTCTTTTTCCCATTGAATTACTAAATGGCAATAGGGGCAAATAATGATAATTGCTTGTAATCCTATTTGATCATATAACTGAGTAGCGATCGCTAAAGCAGTAATAGTTTTACCGCTTCCAGTTGCCATTTTTAACGTTCCCCGCCCTCGATTAGCAAACCAATTATTCACCGCTTGCTGTTGATACTCTCGCAGATGCAAAGATAAGGGAATTTGAGGAATACATTTATCAGTCATCAGTCATCAGTCATCAGTTATCAGTTATCAGTGTAAGAGTTATCAGTTAATAGTGAATTTATTAACTCATGATCTCAAGTCAGAAACTAAATTATTAGAACACCAAAAAAATCAATCCCCATTACCTATCACGGATTTAAGAGGATTACGCAGATTAACACAGATTTTAATCTGTGAAATCCGTGAAATCCTCTTAAATCCGTGATCCCTATTCCCCTTCCCAGTCTGGACAAGTTTCTGCTTCAGCGCCCATCGGGTGCATTCCACAAACCAATAAATTTCCCCCATAAACTTGTCCGTGATAATGTTGACATCCTCGACAAGCAGGGTGTTCGGTTTCTGTCGGTTGAATGTATGTGACAAAGGGATCAAAATGTTCGTCCTCGGTATCAATATCTAAATTCAGACCTAAATCCAGATCAAAATAAATATCAATAATCGGTTCAAAGATATCATTGATATATTCATCAAGTTCGGGAAGAATTTTATTTTGTACCTCATCGGTAATTTCTTCCGATATCTTGGTGAGTTCGTTTAATATTTCGTTCAATTCTTCAGTCACGTCTGTAAAAAACTTCTCCATGTCAGAAACGGTTGTTTCTATCGCTTCTACAATACTTTTTGACCAATCTTCCATGACACTGATAACCAGTTTTCTGAATAATTTCTATAAAATATAGCAAAAAACAGCTATACCAGAATTCTAGTATAGCGCAATTTAATTAACCCTTCACCTTGAATTTTTTTTGTCGGGTCAACCTCCTAATCTTTCTGGAGACGACGCAATTCATCCTGTAAATCCCGCACCTTGTCTTTTAACTGACCCACTCCATCATCCCCAGAATCGTCATCATCCGAAATCTCAATCCGACGAGGTTCTGTTTTTTTTGCTGGGGGCGTCGGTTCATTCCCTGGTTTTTGCACTTGCTGAATCGTATCTTCCACAAAACGACGCGCTTCTTCTGTGGTCATTTCCCCCCGCTTGACTAGCTCATCGGCTAGTTTTTGGGCATCTGTGCGTAATTCTGCCAGGGTTTTACTAGCTTTTTCACCCGCATAGGAGGCTAAACCTACCCCTAAATAAACCGCTTTTTGGACAAGATCTCCGAAACCCGGCATAATGACTCCAGTTTCTTAAAATATTATTAATTAAACACTTGCTGGCTAACGGTTAATCAACTTAGTCTTTAATTCGTGTTCAATCCCGATATCGTCTCAAAAAAGTGACCCGGAGTTTACGCCTATTAGAAGCATCCCGTATTGCTGCTACCTTCCGGTTCTGACAAGATTTGGGCGTTCCAATCGCATAAGTCCAGGTCATTCACTACTATAACACAATTTTTGATTTTGCAACCTAAAACCTTAAATCAATTACCTGATCCTCTACTTCCGCGCCCTAGCAGGTAATCGTTTCTGCTTCTTATTCGGGGCTTTGGGTTTTAATGCGGGTCGAGGACGAGGTTGGGCTCGAACGGGTTGGTCATGTTCGAGGGAGTCTTCCTCAAAGTAGTCAACAAAAATATCCGCCCCATTCACAATTGCCCCTAAAAGTCGCGGCCGATATTTTTTGGGATCGGCTGACTCGGTATCCATTAATCTGTCCGTAACCTCTCCTAATAGCCCCGAGGCGGTGTAAATTGGACGAGTCACGATCACCATCCCATCGGTGTAGGGTTCCAAGGTTAAAACATCATTATTGCCTTCTAAAGTCGGACTATCCACCACCACAAAATCAAACCGATAGCGGACTTCCTCTAACAAGCGGCGCAATTCACTCGATTCTAAAACCGTTGCTGGGTGACGCACTCCCCCCGGACTGGGAATCACATATAAATTAGCGACATCGGGAACTAAACGAATACAGCCATATAAATCCCCATAATATTGTAGGGGTTCCACCGCACTGTGGGAATCGAGGACTAATCCCAGGGATTCTACTTCCGAGGGCGATCGCAAATCAGCTTCAATTAATAGAGTCCGTTTGCCACTTCTAGCCGAGGCGATCGCTAAATTATAGGCACTTAAAGTTTTTCCTTCCCCGGTTCCCACACTGGTAATTAAAATAACTTTAGGAGATTTATTGCCAACCCGTTGTAAATTACTGCGAATTTTTTCATAAAATTCCAAATAGGGGGAATAACGTTTGAGTAACAACGGTAAAACATAATCTTCTGGGAATAAAAACACATTAGGCACAACTCCCAAAAACGGAACTTCGCGCTCTTTGAAAGCTCCTTGAATTTCTTCCCAAGTGTAGAATTTCCCACTCAACATTCCCAAGACAAAAATAATCACCGCCCCGCCTAAAACTCCTCCGAGTCCTCCCATTGCCAAAATTAAAGCCATACTCAACGCTTTAGGAACTTCGATATCAGGAGCTTGTGCGTCTTTGGCGATCGCTAAACTACTGGTTATTTCAGCTTCAGCCGCTTTCGCATCCACTAACTTTACCTGCATTTGATCATACAAGGCTTTTTTATAAGCAACTTGCTGTTCTAGCCGTTGTTTTTCCGTTTGTTTATTCGGAATTGTTGCATAGTTTTGTTTCAGGTCTTCTCCAGTTTTTTCAGATGATTTTAATTGTTGTTCTAAACTTTCTTTTTGAGTTTTTAACCCAATTAAATTTTGAGCTAATTGTTGGCGAGTCGGATCAAGAGAAGAATCAACCCGAATTTTATCCACACTGACTAAAGGAGCCGCAATTCCACCTCCTCCCAATACTTCTGAAGCTCGAGATTGTAACTGTTTTTCGGCGGCTTGTTGACGTTTGACTAATTCTGCAACTAAAGGATGTTGATCTTTATAATCCTTGCGTAAAACCGCTAATTGTGATTCAATTTCATACAATTGAACCCGCAGTTGAGCAATAATTGGATCAGAGGCTAAGGCTTGAGCTACAAAGGCTTGGTCAGCATTTAAACCTAACTGAGATTCCAAACTTGCCACTTGAGCGTTTAGGGCGGTTAGTTGTAACTCAATCTGTTTTTGCTGCTGTTCATTGGCTAAAATTGCTGTGGGTAAGGAGCCACCTTCTAAACTTAAAATAGTTGCTCCTTCCCGTTTATCATAATTTTCTAACTCTTTTTCTGCCTGTCTCAATTCTGCTTCGGCTGGTTTTAATCTTTCTTGAATTAGATTAATAATACTATTCAATTGTTGAGTATTAATAACACGACTTTGTTGTCGCATTTTCTCCATCAATTTATTCACAAAAGTTACCGATCGTTCTCGATTAGGATCTTGATAAGAAACAGTAAGTTTCATCGGAGAACCCTCACTATCCCTTCCCGGAGCTTTGGCTGGTTCTAGTTTAATTCCTAAATTTTTTTTTAAATCATTCGGTGGAATATTAAATTCTTTGAGCAGCGGATCTACTACACTTTCAGGAAGCAACATTTCCGGTGCTAGTTGTTGTCCTTGTTGTTGAATAACTTCCCCGGTTTTAGAAAAGATCACCGGACTACTTTGACCCATCAGAATACCCGTTGCTTTATAGGGAGGAGTAGCCGGAGGTTCCATCAACATTGCAGCGGCTCCCGATGCCCCTAACGCGACAGTAAAGGTGGCAAAACCCGCCAATTTATATTGATCAAAAGCAATTAAATATCGTTTAACAATCGGTAAAGTCATAATAATATGGGTAATGGGTAATGGGTAAGAATAAATAAAAAATAGGATGATAGGTATTAACTGCTTATTTTTTCTTGTTACTATTACTGCTACCACTACTACTACCACTGGGACTAAATAGATTTTCTACCCCGCTTTGTAACTGTTGGAAAAATAACAGAAATCCGAGAATATCGCGAAAAGGTTGAGTAAAAGTATTTAAAACAAAACTCACGCGAGTGATTAAATTGCGGTTAACAACAATCACATCATTGTCTTGTAATAAAACATTATCCGTGGCATCCCCAGCTAATACATTTTTACCATTTAAAAGTTGTTTTGTGGGTTTTCCGGTTTCTGGATCATAACGAATTAAAGCAATTTCCTGTAAATCCGCTAAATTCAAAGGAACGGAATTTAATACATCAATAAAACTACTGCCATTTTGTAAAGCTACCGTTCCCACCGTACTCACAGGATAACTCAAAATTCTCACCGTAATTTGAGGACTAGCTAAGTTGGATGTCGCCACCAACCGTTGATCATAACCTGACTTTTCATCCGGTTGTAATTTCGGAATAATAATAGCGTCGCCATTCTGTAAAGACACATTCGGTAAAGCCGTTGCCTCTTGAATGGGAGTATATAAATCAATAATATCCTCGATTAAGCGACCATCGGCCGTAATCCGACAAATCAAAACCGACCGCAAATCCGAGGTGATTCTTGCCCCACCTGCGGCCTGGATAGCCGTTGTTACCTGTCCACTACCTGGAGGAAGTTGATAAAATCCGGGTCGGGTGACATCTCCGACAATGGTTACACTCACAGCATTTGGGGCGGCGGCCAAACTATAGGTTTCTAAAATATTCCGAGTTGGCCCTTGATAGGCCCGCACCTCCTGGGAGGGAACCACAATTACGTCCCCATCTTCGAGTAACAAATCTACGGGTCTAACGCCTAATAATAATGGCGTCAGTAAATCCACATCCGTTTCCACCACTTGACCATTCGCTAAGGTACGCCGAATTTTAATCATTCTTAAATCCGCCGCCGTTGTGGTTCCCTGGGCTGTTGTCAGGGCGATCGGGAGTTCGGGACTGGCTAAGGGGTAAAATCCGGGTCTGGCCACTTCCCCCGTCACCGTCACCCTTACCGGACGTTGGGTTAATAAAGCCATATTAGTTTGGGGATTTTGAACAAAAGGATTTAAACGACTATTAATAATGACTTGTACCTGTTCCAAGGTTAAATCTTGAACCCGAATGGCTCCAATTAAAGGTAATAAAATCGCACCATCGGGGGTAACGGCCGTGGTGGGAACACTCAGGTCATTGGAACGCTGGCCATTAATAAACACATCAATATACAGTTGATCCCCTGGGCCAAGACGATAATTGACCCCGCGATTTTCACTTAAACGCCGGAAATAAATATTATCAATTGGGGGAGGAAGTTGTGCAGAACGGTCTAAAACGGGATTCCCCGCCCGTTCAAATAGTTGTATAATTTGGGGCCAGGTGGGTTGGGGGAAGCTCGGTGGTCGTAACTTTGCCCCCGGATAGGGTTGATTGACTACTCCTTGGGGAATTACACATTTTTCTGGAAGATTGACGGTTTGGGCTAAAACCCTTTGTTGGCTAGAAAAGCCCCAAAGCAAGGCGGTGAAACAGACTATCCAACTGCTGGAATAAAGACTGGTGAGGAATAGGGATACAAAGGTCTGGCGACAACGATGATTCATAGTTAAATAATCAAGCAACATCCATTAAGGAGTTGTGGTAGCTAAGGCTTCAGCCATTAAGGAGGCTTGTATACTTTCACCCAGAGAAACGGCCAGGGGCCAGACATCCTTAATATTATCTAAGGGTTTAATCGGAATTAAAAGACTAACACCCACCCAGGGGGCGCGATGCTTACTAAGTTGGGCCCAACGATCAATCCAAAACCAACGACTGGGGGCGGGATTTCCACCGTTAGGCCAAGCGTACCACTGAGTCACGGCCCAGGTCTGAGTTGCAGTCCAGGCCCTAAAAAATTGAACTTCAATTTCAGCCGGGTCTAATTTTTGGGCGGTGGATTTTATGGAAAAGCGATCGTCACTGAAATCATCGGTTTTCCACCCTAGAAATCCATTCAGATCCATCCATTCCAACTGAGGCTGATCTTTATAGTAATTTTGGGGAAATAATAATACTATTGCTGTCTGATTATCCCGTTTTATTTCTTGTTTTAACCACTTTTTACTGCCCGCACCCAAGGATTCAATTTTAACTGTTTGCCATCCTGGAATCGTCAAACCTTGTTTTCTAATAGTTTGAAGTTGGGGCAAGGTTTTGAGTTGGGGCATATCCATCCATGACCATTTTTTATTAATATAGCCCGGCATTGCTGCACCGATTAATAATATTATCATTAAGATGACAATGATAATTTTAGACTGTTTTTGTCGTAGAATCATATCAGTTATAGAGCTAGGGAATAGGGAATAGGGAATAGTAGGTTATGAGCAGGTTACAAGGTTTATTATTGTCAAATACCTTAATTGGTAGTGCTATATCAGTTATTTTTTATCGGTAGGATTGAAGTCTCCTCACCCTATCAGTAATCAATAAATATTTATTGATCGGGTTGTTCTAATGGGTCTTAGGAATCAATTCCAGTATAATGTTGTAAACCATTAATTAATACTACCAATAAACCTAACATACAGGCTGAATATAAATCTCCGCCCCAACCTTCATGGAGCCAGGAAAATAACCCATCTTGACCTGTGCCATGAAACAGCGTTAATAAGGTATTGCGAATAATATTAGCAATAATACTAATTAAGCCCGCACTAACTAGAAAGAAAATACTTAGTTTTTTTGAGTCTAAAAGTCCTGTCCAATAGAGCAACATTAATCCTACATACAAACTGGTAAATAACATTTTTAACCCAGCACAGTGCGGGGCAACTTCAACAATTTGATCATTCACAAACAGATAAATTTGTTCTACATGGACATTCAAGTTAAATTGAATTAGAATAAATCCAGCCACATTAGCAATAAATTTCTGCAAGGGTAAGGCGATGGGTTCTATTAAATAGGGTAAATGATTCGGGGTTGCTAGTAATACAAACACTAAGGGCATTTTCTGTAATTTTAAGCCTTCAATTCCTTTAAAAGATAGGCAAAGTCCTGCCAACATTAAAGGAAAAGAAAGATTAACTAAATCAGATAAACCGCTCCAATAAAAAATACTACCTATCACAATTAATCCGATTCCTAACGGATGGCTAGTATTGGGTAAACGTTTCCACTGATGCCGCTTTGTCCAGGCAATATAAGCTGCAAAGGGTAAACCGATTAAACCATGACTAAAATATTCATGTTCAATGCTGATCGTTTTATGCAGCCAACCGTCATACCAATGTATTAAAAGTGGTGCATACAATAACACCATTAATATAACAATCATCCAATTTAATAGAGATTTTTCCAGCGTGATTGGAATTTTATGATTGATTTTCATACAATTATTGACGGTTAACCGTTGACCTGAGATCTAAAAGTAGGGGCGAGGTCTTCTCGCCCAATGGATTTAGGAGGAGCTAAGATATAGCAGACTGAATTGATGTCAAAACTCGATTAATTTGGTTAGTTGTTAATCCAGGATATATGGGTAAGGATAGAATTTGTTGACTTAATTTTTCAGCTTGAGGAAAGTCTCCTTCTTTGTAACCTAAATATTGATAAGCCGGTTGTAAATGGCAAGGAATTGGGTAATGAATTCCGACCTGTATTCCCTGTTCCGTTAATTTGTCTTTGAGGGTATCACGGTTAATGGCTGATTCTTCCGTTACCCGAATCGCATACAAATGATAAACATGACCATCCGCACTCTGATTTTCAATCGGAATAATACCCCGTTCTCGCAATAATAGAAGTGACGCATCATATTTTTCGGCGGAAAAATTGCGATCGTGATTCCAAGTGTTTAAATGGGGTAACTTAACATTTAGAATGGCAGCTTGTAAGGTATCAAGACGGCTATTTGTTCCTTTTTCGGTATGGATATATTTTTGAGGAGCCCCATAATTGCGTAAACTGCGGAGATTTTGAGCCACAATTTCATTCTGGGTCACAACCATTCCCCCATCCCCAAAACAGCCCAAATTTTTACTCGGATAAAAACTAAAAGCCGCGGCTAACCCAATACTTCCCGCACAATAACTTTCTCGCTCGGCTAAATGTGCCTGGGCTGCATCTTCAAAAATAATTAAATCATGGGATGCGGCAAAAGCAAATAGTTGATGGGGGGAAACCATTTGGCCATAGAGATGCACCGGAATAATGGCTTTGGTTTTTTTTGTTACCACCTGCTCTGCATGATTGAGATCAATCAGTGCCGTATGGGGGTCACAATCGACTAATATTGGAGTGGCTCCCGCGTGTAATACCCCGATCAGGGTAGCAATAAAAGTATTAGCCGGAAGCAGAACTTCATCCCCAGGTTTAATTCCACAGGCTTGTAGACCCAGAGCGATCGCATCGGTTCCACTGGCTACTCCTACCCCATAGGGTACACCACAGGCTTTAGCAAAGGCGATTTCAAATTCTGTTAGGGCTTGACCTAAAACAAAGTCACCCTTATCCACTACAGCCTGGATCGCAGCTTGAATTTCGGGTTTAAGCGGTTCGTGGATCAAACTCAAATCCACAAAGGGAACAGGAGCTAGGGTGCTAGTCATACAGGAATCATCAGCATATATCAGCAACACCAGCATAGCTTAGGGTGTTGGCTGTTAGCTGAGGAGGTGTTGATGGATTATCTGGAAACCCGACTCGAACAGGCTGAAACTTTAGAGTTATTTTTTTGGTAAGATCAGGATCGAAACTAGAAAATTTGGAGTATAAAGGTCTGGTTAGCTTAATTTATTCTCAATATCGATAACAAGGGAAACCACAAAAACTATGCCACAATTGAATCTGATTGATCCCAATGTCAACGGGAATCTCGGATCTATATCTTCTCCCGTTACTAACGGTCACACCCCTTTTCCATACCACCGTGATCATCGGGATCAAACTTCAGAGCATAAGGCAATTCAAACGATTCAACAACTCGAACTCGATTTGAATGCAACTAATCAGCAATTGATTGATGCCGATGCCGTTACTATGATCAAATGGGCGGCAGAAATATTTGGTGATGGCTTGGTCATGAGTACCAGTTTTGGAATTCAAGCGGCGGTGATGTTGCATTTAGTCACTAGCGTTGTTCCGAATATTCCGATTATTTGGGTTGATACGGGTTATTTACCCACAGAAACCTATATTTTTGCCGAACAGTTAACAGAACGTCTCAACCTAAATTTAAAAGTATATCAATCTCCTATGAGTCCGGCTCGAATGGAAGCTTTACAGGGTCGATTATGGGAAAAAGATGATATTGAATCTTTAAATTATTACGACAAAATTCGTAAGGTTGAACCGATGCAACGGGCTTTAAAAGAATTAAATGCTACGGCTTGGTTAGCGGGATTACGCGCCGATCAAACCCATCATCGCAAAACCTTAAATCCAATTGTTCAACATTCGGGAAGATACAAAGTTCATCCGATTTTGTCTTGGAATTCTAGGGATATTTACCAATATTTAACTGCCCATGATTTACCCTACCATCCCTATTTTGATCTGGGTTATACCACCGTGGGAGATTGGCATTCTAGCCGTCCTTTAATGGCAACGGACGAAAATGAACGGGATACTCGTTTCCGGGGTTTAAAACAGGAATGTGGTTTACATTTACCCCAAACAGAAGAAGAAGCAAAAAGTTTGGATTCCAGTTTCTTATAAGACGAATCTGGGAGATTGAAAACGAGTGTGTTCCCCATCTGTACAAGGGCCTGCTCCCATTTTGATGAGGGCAGGTTTTATAAGTACCTAAACAAAATTAATTACACATCCTCTACCCTGTTCCCTCCCCCCCTAGCCCCCCGTGCACGGGGGGTTTGGGGGGGCTGTTCCGGTGTTCCCTCTCTCAACTAGGTAATTTATTTTGTGCAACTACTTAGCACTATTTAAGAGTTTTTCAATGGAGTTCCACAGCGTTTACAAAAACGGGCGTCTTTGTCATGCGCTGACCACCCACACCCGGAACAAATTGTTTCTATTTGATTAGTTGTTTTGAGTAGTTGTTTGATTAAATCTCCTAATTGCCAAGGAATTAAAGCAATTCCGGTTAATATCATTAAAATTGTTAAAAATCTTCCCATATCTGATATCGGGGTAACATCCCCAAACCCTACGGTGGTCATGGTGACGACGGAAAAATAAACCGCATCTAAGAAGGTTTTAAACACTTCTGGGTTAACGGGATGTTCGACTTGATAAATTAAGCCAGAAAAGATAAAAATAATAGTTAATAGGGTAAAAATAATGCGAGCTAAAATGACTCCATCTTCGCTTTTAATCCTGAAAATTGAGATTTTAACATCAATAAATCTAATTAATCGGAGGATTCTAAACCAGCGAAAGATTCTCAAATAACCAATATTTAAAAATCTTAAATAACCCTGTAAAATAATAACTAAATCAATAATAGATAAAGGATTGAATATAAATTCTTTTTTATTATCAGCCACCCAAAATCGAATTAAATACTCAATTGTAAAACAAATTAAAATCACAAAATCCAGTAATTCTAACCGAGAATGAACTACATCAGAAAGAGGATAGGTTTGGGCGATAAAACTGGTTAAGGAGATTAAAATTAATCCGGTTAAGGTTAAATTAACGGTTTTTCCGATGGGGGTGTTAATATCTTCTAAATAAAAAGCGACTTGCTGGCGAGCTTTTTCTAAAAAATTAAATCTATGCTCATTCCAATTCATCATGATAGAAACTTGACCCTATCGGTCGAAGGAAAGTGAATTATTTTCAATGAATTTATTCTATTGATTTTAATAATAACTCTAGGATTTCTTGGCGGTCTTTCTGCTCGGTTTTCGGTTGTTCATCTAACCAATTAATCGCTCGATTTCTACCATTTTCCGCCGCAATAATTAAAGTTCCCCAGGTTTTTAATTCCAACTGTTCTGGATTTTCTAATAAAGCCGCATTCAGACGATTTTTAATCCGTCCGCCATTTGATCTTAATAAATTGGTAATTTCTTGTTGATTTCCTGGGCTATTTTTTAACACTTCTAGGGCTTCCGTCCAGCGTCCATCAATTAAACTGGCTAATACCTGTTGACTCGGACTTGCCCAGGCTGCAACGGCTTGAGCTTTGGTAATTTTAGCATGAAATTCAATTAAATCTAACTGGGCTTGAACGGCTGTTGACCATTTCAAATTAGGACTATTTCCAGAGACTATATTTTTTTTCAACGGTTTAATTAAATTCAATGCTGGCGACCATAACCCACTACGAGCCAATCTTAAAGACTGTCGATAATTATAATTATCTAAAAATATCTCATCTAAAGAAATAGCCGTTAATTGAATCGGGTTAGGAATAAATTGCAAAGGTTGGACTTGATAAATACTAAATTGAGGCTCTAGCCCAATAGTTTGTTCAATTAATAATTCTGGATCTTTGCCTCCGGTGACTTCCTGCCAAATCGGTTGTTGTCCGGCGGCACTTTTCCATTCTAACATCATGCTCAAATAATGGCGACTCGGATTGTAATGCAGAATCTGTCCATAAGGAACGGTTTTATCTCCCACCACCCGCTCACTATTAAGATTAAACCAGACCCCCCCTTGAGGAACTTTTCCTTTAAATTGTGTCAGTCGAGTTAGGGGTAAGGGCTTATTAGAACCCTGTTGATTAGATTCGGTTCCAATTAGGGAAGCAATCACAAAAGATTCGGCTGGCCCTTGGGTATCAAGTTGCTGCATTAACCGATAATATTGAGTGCTACCCTGGCGTTGATAGGGGGTTTGAACGGCTTCATAAACCCGCACCTGCACAATTTCTTGACAAGTCCCTTCGCAGGGATGGGTAACACTAGAGTCACGGGTTTTTAAAATAGGAATTAATAAATCATTCGACTTTTGAACAATAGCATCTGAATTTATCAATAAAGAGTTAAATGGGACTGCGGATTTTTGCTCATTCCCCGTTTTTGAAATGGAATCAACCATCGGTAAAGTTAGGGATTTCCCCACCATGAACCCTTCTGTTTTGAGGGCTTGATTAATTTCATCTAAGGTAACAATTGAGTCGCGGCGTTGTAGGGGAATTTGTGTCCAACTGGGTAACAATTGATTTAACCAAACTCCAATATCAGGATTAACAATTAGTTGATAACTAAACCAGGCACAGCCCCCAATTAAGGCAGTTCCTCCGAATAGTAAAGTAAAGGCAACCCCGTCGGCTATCCATTTTTTCCAAAATCGGCTAATGGGTTGGGACGGTTGAGATTTCGGAGGTTGGAGGGCTGTTTTTTTCCCCGCAGGTAAAGCAGCCGGTTGGGAACGTCGAGCTTGGCGACGCTGTTGCCCTGATTTGGCAGGGGTTTTGGCCGTTTTAGGCTGAGGTTTTTGGGGTTGACTCTTTTTTCTAGGCGAGGGTTGATGACCTGTCTCTAAAGGATTCATCATGGATTCGGATTAGGATGGGATTAGGCTAACGACGCAGCAATACTTGTTCATAAAGTTCACCGGCTCGTTCCCAAGTATATTCAGTTTCTATTAATAATCTCCCATTTTGCGACAATTGTTCCCTCAGATGGGGATGTTCAAACAGTCGGCTAATGGTTTCTACATATTCTGCCACGGTGTTAGCCCGGAGAGCGCGATGGGGATCATTGGGCCCATCAACGGCCAAACCTTCTAAACCGCGATCGCTGGCCACCACGGGAACTCCTGCGGCCATGGCTTCTAGGGTTTTATTTTTAATTCCAAAACCCGTTCGCATTGGAATCACACAAACAGTTGCTTGATGTAGATATTCTGCCATTGATGGGACTTGTCCTGTCACTTCAATTCCTGGTAATGCCGATAATTCTGACACCTGTGGTACGGGTCTAGCTCCCACAAGCGCAAGTGTGGCATCTGGATAACACTGTTGTACTTGCGGAAATATCTCTAAACTCAAATAACGAGCCGCATCAATATTAGCTAAGTTATCCATTGCCCCAATAAAAATCAATCGGTGTCCTCCGGGATCAGAGGTTTTATAGGGAAATTTGTCAAAATCTACGCCATTGGCGATGACTTCAAATTGGGCTTGGGGGTTGAAATCTTGCAGTTGCTGGCGATCTTCTTTTGTTGTTGCCACAATTGCAGAAAATTTTGAGCAGTAGCGTTGTTCGTAGCGATAGAGTAGGGGAAGGTTTAAGCGATCGCGTAGAGGTTGTTCTGCGGTTCGGGTTTCTAACTGTTGGCGACAGGTGCCGTAAACTGAACTGTGAACGTTGACAACGGTTTTGAGTTGATTTTTCCACTGCGGACGAACATAAATTTCATTAACGCTATGTTCGCAAGTGATCACTTCACATTTTCCCCCCTGCACAAATTGATCAATCCATTGTTGCATCACCTCTGAGTAATTCGACAGTACACTCGGTGGATTACCCTGAATCAGAAATTGACCAAACCGTTGGACTTTTCCCAAAATACTCCCTTTTCCTCGGCTGTTTGGACGGGGAAAAACAACAACCTCATCCGCCCATTGCCTTAATGCAACAATATCTTCCTCCGTGACATCGGGGCTTTGTTGAGTTACAACTGTGATAGAATTCTGTTGACTCAAATATTTGAGTAAATTAAATGTTCTAACTTGGGTGCCTCCTCGAGTTGGGGGATAGGGGAACGTTGAAGAAATCATTAAGATTTTCAGGGAATTGGCTTTCCTCATAAAATTAGTTGAAAAGTCAGTTTAGATTGTTAGCAGATTTAGAAGAACTAGGAGTTGATACATGGAAACCCTGGGCATTTATACTTTAGCGAATGATGTGGTTTTTGACCAGCTAGTAGCTTTGCTCAATAGTATTGAGCTTAATATTAGCCCAAATATCCCGGTTTGCGTGATTCCTTATGATCATCGGATTGAACGAGTTAAGCAAGAAATCAGCAGTCGAGAAAATGTTACTCTATTTGAAAATAGGATAGCACTCGAAGGGTGGGACAATTTTGTCAATCAACTTTGGGAATCTCACTCCAGAGCTAAGGATTCAAAGAGATCGCGTCCAGGTTGGTATCAAGGTTTTGTTCATAGAAAATTTGCCGCTTTCGATGGGGAATTTGATAAATTTGTCTTCTTTGATGGTGATAGTCTAGCCATGAAGCCTATAGATGACATATTTGAAAAACTCAACGAGTACGATCTGGTTTTTAATGATTGGGAACATAAAAAGCCACGAGATGTAACCGAACTGGATTTGTCAATCATTGAACAAAAAACGGGGCTAACAGAAGATGAAATCCGTCCTCGATTACACTGTGATAGTTTTTTTGGTTCTAAAAAAGGTTTATTCAGCTTTGACCAGTTAGAGGATTTGAAAAAACGAGCCATCGAACAAGGAGAAATAGAATGGGTACGGCCAAGATCTTGGTGGTCTAGTTCGGGTTTATTCAGCTACATGACATTTCCAGGAAACCCAAAAATGTTTAACTTTACCCGCAGTCCTAATGGTCAAGAACGAACAGGAAATTGTGCCGATGCCGATCCTTTTGTCAATATTAATAACGTTCTTTATAATGAAGAAGGATTAAAACCCATTCATCGAATTCATTACATGAATTACTCTTCGGCTGATTTTGCACGATTGTGTCAGGGTGAAGATGTCAATATCCGTTATCAAGATATATTTTTACACTATCGTTTTATCAAGCAGCCCGATTTGAAACCTCAAGTATTAAAGCCACCGAGTTTCTGGGTAAAAACGAATAGAAAGATGCAAAAGGTGATGCAAAAACTTAAGAAAATATACAATTAGCACCCCGGAATGAGTTGTCTTGATCTCGGAGCATACGCCCTCCGTGAATAATTATAGTTTATTAATCAAATAGAGATGAGCGATCTTTCAAGTCCGACAAAAGTTAAAGAAGCCCTACATCAATCTTTGCAAGGATTGGGAAAAATAGAAAGTTGTGCCTTACTTGACTATCCAGCTTATCCAAATATTGGCGACCATTTGATTTGGATTGGAACAATATTTTATTTGAGTGAAGTGCTAAAAGCTCAAATAAAATATTCTGCTACTTTTACTGGATTTTCAGGAGAATTAATGAATCAAAAAGCGGGAAAAGTACCGATACTTCTACAAGGTGGGGGAAATTTAGGAGATCTCTGGTTACCCCATCAAAATTTTAGGGAGATGATTATTTCTCAGTACCCAGATAGACCCATATTCATCTTACCCCAAAGTATTTATTTTTCCGATCCCAACAAATTAAGAAAAACAGCCGATGTTTTTAACTCTCATCCTCAGCTAACTATTTTTGCGCGGGATAACTACAGTTATCAAATAGCAAGTGATCATTTTAATCAGTGTCAAGTTATTAAAGCTCCAGATATGTTCTTTCAGATGATGAACTTACCAGATATCCCAATAAACATCAAACCGGAATCTTCTATTTTATATTTCTGTAGGCAGGATAAGGAATTTAATCAAGGTTTTTCCCCGGATTCTCTGGGTATATCTGACCTCGTAATAGAAGATTGGGTTTCTTATACCTGGATGGCTAAAGCGCCTGAAGATTGGCCGATTTATATTCCGGGAATGGTACGATTAATTCGAGAAGGTTGGCAGCGAGGTTTTGCAACTCCGAGGGAATGGTTATCGCGGCAGAAGTGGGAGTATTTACACCCGTATGTTAGTCAATTTAGGGACATGGATCAACCCGAACTTCATCGTCGGTCTTGGAGTATGATGCACTCAGGAATGTATCAAATGCTCAAGTATCGCTTAGTTATTACTAATCGTTTACACGGTCATATTCTCTGTATTTTGTTGGGAATTCCTCATGTTTTTATGCCGAATTCTTATTATAAAAACGATTTATTTTATCAAACTTGGACTCACCAAATTCCTTTTTGTCGGTTTGTCAAAGAACCCAGCCAGGTAAAATCTGCTGTTGAAGAACTGTTAACATTATTTCCTCGATGATCGAATTGATAAGATCATAGTGATTCCGCTTGTCTTGATAAATAATTATAAACTCATGACTAAAGTTACCGTCTGTATCCCCAGCTTTAATCGCTGTCACATATTACCCTTTGCCATTGAAAGTATTCAAAAACAAACTTATTCTGATTGGGAATTAATCGTTTGTGATGACGGCTCAACTGACGGAACTCCAGAGTTAATGGCTAAATATCAAGATCCGCGTATCCGTTATATCCGCCATCCTCAAAATATTGGTAAAAGTAATAATATGCGTTCAGGATTTGAAGCAGCAACGGGGCAATATTTCATCAAATTTGATGATGATGATCGCCTGATCCCTGAATTTCTGGAGAAAACAATAGCTATTTTAGATCAATATCCTGAAGTAGATTTTGTTGGAACCGATCATTGGATTATTGATATTAATAATCAGCGAGATCAAAAGGCAACACAACAGAATTCTCAACGGTGGGGAAGAACCAAACTTGCCGAAGGAATCGTTAAGAATTTATTAGGAGTTATCTTCATTCAACAAAGTTTTCAGGTAGGAGCCACGTTATTTCGTCGTCAAGCTTTATTAGATGTAAACTTCATGCGTCCGAATTTACAGAACTGTGAAGATAATGATTTATTTGTCCGGTTAGCATTAGCGGGAAAATCGGGATATTACTTAGCACAACGATTAATGGAATACCGGGTTCATGCTGAACAGCAAGGAATTAATCGAGCCATTCCCTATTTACGCGATAAATTAAATTATTTAAACAGTTTTAAATTTGAGTCAGAAACTTGCGAATCGATTCGTCAATCCCGTCTGGCTGAAACACAATTATTATTAGGATTACGGTTAATTGAAACTGGAGAAACTCAAGCAGGAAGACAACTGGTTTGGCAGGGAAAATCTTATTCCACTGTCAAAGCAGGGACAGGATTAATTTTATCTGTTTTGCCCATGAAATTAAGACAATCTGCCTTTGATCAATTGCGAAAATTGCAAAATAGATAATATAATATCTAGGAATGACGGAAAATCTATGAAATCTTGTTTTTGCTCAATATCTCGATCGGATTTAACAGATTTTACCAATATTTAGATAAAATACTAGAATCAATAATTGCCCGATTTTTTATTTTTCCCAGTTCTATGACCCAGGATGTTCGGCAGTGGCTTGATGAAATTAAACGCTTGAAACAACAGTTGGCACAAACCCAACGGGATCTGAATGCGGCGGTCGAAAGTTCCGACCAATGGCGACAACGCTACAATACTGAAGCCCAACAACGACGCCAAGAAGCCGGACGCTATTTAGAACAGGTGGGAGAACTGCGGGGAGAGTTAGAACGATGGCAACGCCTGTCTCCCCTACCCAATGAATTACAGGTACGGGTCGCCGTTCGTCAAGAGATTGACCCGTTAAAAACTTTGGATGAAGTTAAGGCAAAATTAATTGAGGTGATGTTAGAACGCGATCGCTCTAGGGAACATATTCATCAACTGGTCGAAGCCATCGAAGCCGAAAAAGCAGCCCATCTGGAAACTCGCAATAGTTTAACCATGGCTTTAGGCGATACGGTTGATTTACTCACCAAAGCCCAAAATCAATCCCAGTCTGGAACTTCAATTTTCACTATTTCCCAACTTCCCGAATCTCAAATCTTACCCCAACTTCCAGCCATTGAAGACAGTTGAAACAGTTATCAGTTAACAGTTAACAGTTAACAGTTATCAGTCATCAGTTAACAGTTAACAGTTTATTACCCAAAACCCAAAACCCAAAACCCATTACCCATTACCCATTACCCATTACCCATTACCCATTACCCATTACCCATTACCCATTACTCATTACCCCTTCCCCCTTCCCTATTCTATGACCTTAAATTTTGATCAACAAATGATGCAGCAATGCTTGAAATTAGCCCGTCAAGCATTAGGAAAAACTGCACCTAATCCTCTAGTCGGTTGTGTAATTGTTCAAGACGGAAAAATTATTGGAGAAGGATTTCATCCGGGGGCGGGTGAACCTCATGCCGAAGTTTTTGCCCTGAGAAATGCCGGAGAACAAGCAAAGGGAGCAACGGTTTATGTGAATTTAGAACCCTGTAATCATTTTGGTCGGACTCCCCCCTGCACAGAAGCCCTAATTGCAGCAAAAATAGCTAAGGTTGTAGTGGGAATGGTTGACCCCAACCCCTTAGTTTCAGGCACAGGAATTCAACGCTTAAAAGATGCAGGAATTGAGGTAATTGTAGGCATAGAAACAGCAGATTGTCAACAGTTAAACGAAGCATTTACGCATCAAATTCTGCATCATCAACCCCTAGGAATTTGGAAATATGCAATGACATTAGATGGAAAAATTGCCACCACAACGGGTCATAGTTATTGGGTTACGGGAACAGAAGCCCGACAAAAAGTTCATCAGTTACGAGTCGCTTGTGATGCGGTAATTGTTGGGGGAAATACCGTCCGACGAGATAATCCGTTGCTGACAACTCACGATGCTGGGGAACCCAACCCCTTGCGAGTGGTGATGAGTCGCACCTTAGATTTACCCAAACAAGCCCATTTATGGGACACTCAAGAGGCGAAAACTTTAGTTATAACAGAGGAGGGTATAAATCCAGATTTCCAACATTTTCTACAGAATAAGGGGGTAGAGGTCGCGGAATTGTCGCCCTTAACACCCGCCCAAGTCATGACTTATTTCTACCAACGTCAATTTTTATCGGTGTTGTGGGAATGTGGGGGAACCCTAGCCACCAATGCACTCCAAGATGGCAGCATTCATAAAATTTTAGCCTTTATTGCCCCTAAAATTATTGGGGGAAGTGGGGCGCCTTCTCCGGTGGAAGATTTGGGTTTTACTCAAATGACAGAGGCACTTTTATTAGAAAGAATGACTTGGGGTTCTGTGGGTTGTGATTTGTGGATTGAAGGTTATTTATCTCCAGCTTAATTATGAGCGAAATTGCTGTATTAAGTCTGATGGTCAGTAGTCTAGGAATTGATGCGGTTTTACTCGCTAACTGGCTCTGTTCCATCCAAATAAATGTAGAATTAGAACAGGAGGAGGAAGAAACATTGACTCGTTACGACTCAGAAGATATTAAACAAATGCGTGCAAAATCCGTACAATCTAATGGCTATTCTAATCCTGAATCCCCTGAACCTTTAGTTAAGGAATGGGAATACAAGATTGTCCGCGCCAGTCAAGATGTATTTCGCAATCCAACTGTTTTTAAACGGCTATGTCAGGAAGAAGCAGAAACGGGCTGGGTTTTAGTGGAAAAATTAGATGACCGACGGGTTAGATTTAAACGTTTAAGAAGATTAGAAACTCAAGAAAACCCCTATCAAATCAAGCAAGATCCCTATCGTTCTACCTATGGAAAATCTAATAATTTAGGGTCTTGGTTAACTGTTTTGGCTTTTATTACTGCGATTATTTTACCCGCTTATTTAGGATTTTCATTAGTTGCCATGAGCTTTAATAAATCCGAGCAAAATTCTCCAACAACCCTTTCATCTCCTGAGCCGGAAGTTCCTCCTACTTCCCGTCAAAACTGAATTATAGCAACCGCGGCTGGGGTGTTAGGACATAGACTGATACAGCAAACCTAGGCGGTTGCTATAGGTAATGGGTAAGAAACTGATTACTATTATATAATAGAGAAATAATCATTTTAGGATTGTCCCTTGTCTCAACCCAATCATCCCTTAAAACGGTTTCTAGTTTATGCTCATCCCTATCAAAAAACGATTGGGTTAGCAACGGTTTATTCAGTTTTAAATAAAATCTTTGATTTAGCCCCTCCGGTATTAATTGGATGGGCCGTTGATGTTGTAATTAACCCCAAAGTTTCCTTCCTATCCCAATGGGGGATTCAAGGAGCGTTTAATCAATTGTTGATGTTATCGTTTTTAAGTTTAATAATTTGGAGTTTAGAATCTGTTTTTGAATATGCTTATAAAGTTTTGTGGCGAAATTTAGCCCAAACCTTGCAACATAATCTGAGATTAGATGCTTACGGACATTTACAAAACTTAGAATTAGCCTATTTTGAAGAACGCAGTAGTGGCGGTTTAATGTCGATTTTAAATGATGACATTAACCAGTTAGAACGATTTTTAGATATGGGGGCGAATGAAATTATCCAAGTGATAACAACGGTAATTGTAATTGGAGCAGCCTTCTTTATTTTAGCACCTACAGTCGCTTGGTGGGCAATGTTCCCGATGCCTTTTATTGTTTGGGGTTCGGTTTGGTTTCAGGAATTACTCGCCCCCCGTTATGCAGATGTTCGCGAAAAAGTTAGTTTATTAAATGGACAATTAGCGAATAATTTGGGCGGAATTACAACTATTAAAAGTTTTACTGCTGAACAGTATGAAATCGAAAGAATTAGCGAGCATAGTGAAGCCTATCGCCAAAGTAATCGCCGAGCAATTGCCTTCTCTTCCGCCTATGTTCCAGTGATTAGGAGTTTGATTTTATTTGGATTTATTGCTACTTTATTATTAGGTGGATTACAGGTTACTTCCGGGGCTTTAGCCGTAGGAACCTATAGCGTTTTAGTGTTTATTACCCAACGGTTATTATGGCCGTTAACGCGACTGGGAGACACTTTTGATCAATATCAACGGGCGATGGCTTCTATTAACAGGGTGATGAATTTATTAGATACTCCGATAGAAATTCACCCTGGGGATATTGCCCTTCCGGTTTCTTTAGTTAGAGGAGAAATAGAGTTAAAAAATATCTATTTTTCCTATCAAAATCGCTATCCGGTAATTCAAGATTTATCCTTAAAAATTCCCGCCGGACAAACTATTGCCATTGTCGGTTCTACGGGGTCGGGAAAGAGTACCTTGGTAAAACTATTATTGAGGTTATATGAAATTAATGCTGGGGTAATTACTATAGATGGGATAGAATTAAACCAGTTGAAATTACCGGATTTACGCCAAGCAATTGGCTTAGTTAGTCAGGATGTTTTCTTGTTTCATGGAACCGTTGCCGAAAATATTGCCTATGGAACCTTTGATGCGTCCTTAACTGATATTATCGAAGCGGCAAAAATCGCCGAAGCCGATGAATTTATTCGGGATTTACCCGATAGATATGAAACAATTGTAGGAGAAAGAGGTCAGAAATTATCCGGCGGACAGCGACAACGAATTGCTATCGCCCGGGCGGTCTTAAAAAATCCGCCTATTTTAATCTTAGATGAAGCGACATCGGCCGTGGATAATGAAACCGAAGCAGCCATTCAAAGATCCTTAGAAAAGATTACCAAAAATCGGACAACAATTGCGATCGCCCATCGGCTTTCAACGGTTAGAAATGCCGACTGTATTTATGTGATGGAACAGGGAAAATTAGTCGAATCTGGAACCCATGAAAACCTCTTAGAAGCGCCGGGTATTTATGCGGGTTTATGGCGAGTGCAGTCCGGATTGAATTAGGGTCAACGGTGTCAGGTGAAACAGATGAAGCCAGGAAATGCTAGAATCAACAATGATTTATTCAAAACCAATAAATTTTCGTAACTATATCCTGTTCTTGCCATGTTAAAAGCTCTGTTAGGCGATCCGAATGCGCGTAAACTTAAAAAATATCAGCCTCTTGTCACGGATATCAACATTTTAGAGGAAGAAATTCAAAGCCTCTCGGATGAACAACTGCGGGCCAAGACAGGGGAATTTAAGGAAAAATTATCCAAAGCTAAAAACCGAGACGACGAAAACCTAATCCTGGATGAAATTCTCCCAGAAGCGTTTGCCGTTGTCCGCGAAGCCGGAAAGAGGGTTTTGGGGATGCGACACTTTGACGTCCAACTCCTGGGCGGGATTATCCTCCACACGGGGCAAATTGCCGAGATGAAAACCGGAGAAGGAAAAACCCTGGTTTCCACCCTTCCGGCCTACCTCAACGCCTTAGCCGGAAAAGGGGTTCACGTCATCACCGTCAACGATTATCTCGCCCGACGGGATGCCGAATGGATGGGACAAATCCACCGATTCCTGGGGCTAAGTGTGGGGCTAATTCAGCAGGAAATGAGTCCCGACCAACGGAAGAAAAACTACAACTGTGATATTACCTACGGTACAAACAGTGAAATGGGGTTTGACTACCTGCGCGACAACATGGCGATCTCCATGGATGAAGTTGTGCAGAGGGTGTTCAACTATTGCATTATTGATGAAGTAGACTCGGTTTTAGTTGATGAAGCCCGGACGCCTTTAATTATTTCTGGTCAGGTGGAACGTCCGAGTCAAAAATATATGCGGGCGGCGGAAGTTGCTCAAATGATGGAAAAAGAAGAACATTATGAAGTCGATGAAAAAGGCCGTAATGTTCTGATGACCGATGAAGGTTTTGCCCGGGCGGAAGAACTATTTGGGGTTCAAGATTTATATGATCCTAATGATCCTTGGGCGCACTTTGTTTTTAATGCCTTAAAAGCCAAAGAATTATTTATTAAAGACGTCAACTATATTATCGGTAATGGGGAAGTCATTATCGTGGATGAATTTACCGGACGGGTGATGCCCGGAAGGCGTTGGAGTGACGGTTTACACCAAGCCATTGAAGCTAAAGAACGGGTAGATATTCAACCGGAAACCCAAACTTTAGCCACCATTACCTATCAAAATTTCTTCCTGTTATATCCTAAATTATCGGGGATGACTGGAACCGCTAAAACCGAAGAAGCCGAATTTGAACGCATCTATAAGCTGCAAGTTACTATTATTCCGACTAACCGGATTACCGGACGTCAAGATTTACCCGATGTGGTCTATAAAACTGAAGAAGGAAAATGGACTTCCATTGCTGAAGAATGTGCGGATTTACATAAAGAAGGGCGTCCGGTTTTAGTCGGAACAACTAGCGTCGAAAAATCAGAAATTCTCTCGAATTTATTACAACAACGCAAAATTCCCCATAATTTATTAAATGCTAAACCCGAAAACGTCGAACGGGAATCGGAAATTATTTCCCAAGCCGGACGCAAAGGGGCCGTTACTATTTCTACTAACATGGCTGGACGGGGAACGGATATTATTTTGGGGGGAAATGCGGAGTTTATGGGACGGCTAAAAATGCGCGAGTATTTGATGCCTAAACTTGTTAAACCCGATGATGAAAAGGAATTAGTGATTGCTGGGGTACCGGGTAGCCGTCGCCCCGCAGCCCAAGGATTTGATCAGAATAAAAAACCTAAAACCTGGAAAGTAACGACGCAATTATTCCCTACGGAATTATTAAAACCTACTGAACAAAAACTGAAAGATGCGGTTGATTTTGCCGTGGGAGTTCATGGAGAACGCAATTTAGCAGAGTTACAAGCGGAGGATTTATTAGCCGTTGCTTCGGAAAAAGCTCCCACCACTGACCCGGTAATTCAAAAATTGCGAGAAGTCTATAATTTGATAGTTCATGAGTACGAAAACTTCACCAAACAGGAACATAATGAGGTGGTGGAATATGGTGGACTTCATGTAATTGGAACCGAACGCCATGAATCTCGCCGGATTGATAATCAATTGCGGGGACGGGCTGGACGACAGGGTGATCCGGGTTCCACGCGGTTTTTCTTGAGTTTACAGGATAATTTATTACGGATTTTTGGCGGCGATCGAGTGGCCGGATTAATGGATGCTTTTAATGTGGATGAAGATATGCCCATTGAGTCTAAATTATTAACGCGATCGCTGGAAAATGCCCAACGAAAAGTTGAAACCTACTATTACGATATCCGTAAACAGGTATTTGAATATGACGAGGTAATGAACAACCAACGGCGGGCAATTTATGCCGAACGGCGACGGGTTTTAGAAGGGCAAGATTTGAAGGAACAAGTGATTAAATATGGGGAACAAACCATGGATGATATTGTGGAAGCCTATATTAATCCTGACTTACCTTCAGAAGAATGGGATTTAGAAAGTCTTGTTACTAAATCCAAGGAATTTGTCTATCTGTTAGCCGATTTAACCGCCGAACAATTAGTGGATTTATCGGTAGATGAAATTAAAACTTTCCTCCATGAACAGTTACGCAATGCTTATGATATGAAAGAAAATCAAGTCAATCAAATCCGACCGGGGTTAATGCGCGAAGCTGAACGCTTCTTCATCCTGCAACAAATTGATACCCTGTGGCGGGAGCATTTACAACAAATGGACGCGCTACGGGAGTCCGTAGGTTTACGGAGTTATGGACAAAAAGATCCCTTAATTGAATATAAGAGCGAGGGATATGAATTGTTCTTGGATATGATGACCGATATTCGCCGAAATGTGATTTATTCCATGTTCCAATTCCAGCCTCAACCGTCTGTTGTCTAAGGATTTGAAACGTTCTTGAGCCGGGCTGGAAATTTTATTTTTCAGTTTTTCCTTGACATCCCAAAATAATCGTGTATATTTGAGGAGTGTGAGGAGTGAGATTAATAAAGAAGAAGCACTTGGGGTCGAAACTCGGCCAGACTCCCAGGTGTTTTTTCTATTCAGAATTAAGTTAAAAACCCGGTTTTTTGAAGAAGGCGAGTTTTTGGGGTATATAATTGATATAAGCTGAGTTATCAGGGTTTATCTGTAACCGCGCGTCTCTTGGTTATTTAATGTTTATTATTGATCACTAAAACTTTAGAAAAACTCAGCCCCAATCATTGCATAGGGAAACAAATATGATTGCTTTACCTGGATATCAGATTTTAGCACAAATCTACGAAAGTGTTAACTCCGTTGTTTACCGAGCAGTTCGAGAACAGGATCACTCCCCCGTGATTTTAAAGGTGCTACAGGGGGAATTTCCGCCTCAATCTGATATTCAAAAATATGAGCGAGAATATAAAATCCTCCGCAACTTTAATTTAGAAAGTGTGATTAAGGTTTATGAACTTCAAACCTATCAAAATACTTTAGTCATGACCTTAGAAGATTTTGGCGGAGAATCGTTAAAAATCTTATTAGCTACTCAGAAATTTACTCTCTTAGGATTTTTAAACCTAGCGATTAAAATTGCCCAAGGACTACGAGAAATTCATGCTGCCAACCTGATTCACAAAGATATTAACCCTTCCAATATTGTTTTTAATCCCGCTACTGGACAGGTTAAATTAATTGATTTTAGCATTTCCAGTGGATTAACCCAGGAATCCTTACGGCTCCATCCCCCGCAAAATTTAGAAGGAACCCTTTCTTATATTTCTCCCGAACAAACCGGAAGAATGAATCGGTCAGTAGACTATCGAACCGATTTTTATTCCTTGGGAGCAACCTTCTATGAATTATTAACCCAACAGGTACCTTTTCCCACCACCGATGCGATGGAGTTAGTTCACGCCCATCTAGCAAAACAGCCGATTCCTCCCCATGAAATTAACCCAGAAATTCCCCCGATTATTTCTCAAATTGTCCTGAAATTATTATCTAAAACCCCGGAAGAACGCTATCAGAGTGCTTGGGGATTAATTGCCGATTTAGAAGACAGTTTTAAACAATTTCAAGCTACAGGAACCGTTAGCGAATTTGCCTTGGGAATGCAGGATATTTCCGATCAATTTAAGATTCCCAAAAAGCTCTATGGTCGAGAAAACGAGATTGATACCTTAATTCAAGCCTTTGACCGGGTGAGTCAAGGCAAAACCGAAATTATGTTAATTTCTGGATATTCGGGGATTGGAAAATCCGTATTAGTCCAAGAGATTTGTAAATCAATTATTGAAAAAAAAGGTTATTTTATTAGTGGAAAGTTCGACCAATTTCAACGCAGTATTCCCTATTCTGCCTTAGTTAATGCCTTTTCTGAATTAGCTAGATTACTCTTGAGTGAAAGTCAAGAAAAGTTGGATCAATGGCGAGAAAAATTATTAAGAGTTTTGGGGCCGAATGGACAAATTATTATTGATGTAATTCCTGAAATTGAACTAATTATCGGCCCGCAACCAACAGTATTAGAATTGGGTGCCGCCGAATCTCAAAATCGGTTTAATTTAGTCTTTCAGAACTTTATTAGTCTGTTTTGTCAACCCGAACATCCCTTAGTGATTTTCTTAGATGATTTACAGTGGGCCGACTCTGCCACCCTGAAATTAATCAAATTAATGTTAACAGATGATGCTACCCAATATTTATTTTTAATTGGAGCCTATCGAGATAACGAAGTTAGTCCTACCCATCCTTTAATGATGATTTTAGAAGGGTTGAAATCCGAATCATTTAGTCCAGAACCCGATACCGATGGCTTAATTCATGAAATTCATCTAACAGCTTTAAATTTGGCACAAGTGACGGAACTGGTAGCCGATACCCTCCATAGCGATATCCATACCGTTCTCCCTTTAGCCGAATTAGTAATCAAAAAAACAGAGGGAAATCCATTTTTTGTGAATGAATTTCTCAAGATATTATATCAAGAAAAACTCCTAATTTTCAACTCAGAAAGAATTGCTTGGCAATGGAATGTTGACGAAATTAAAGCTTTAGATATTACCGATAATGTCGTTGAATTAATGATTGGTAAGCTCCAAAAACTTCCCCAGAAAACTCAACAGGTTTTACAATTAGTCGCCTGTGTGGGGAATCAATTTGACTTAAATACCTTATCCCTAATTTATAGTAAGGAATCCGTTGATACCTTTCAAGATTTATTACCCGCTTTAAAAGAAGGTTTAATTAAACCCCTACTGGATGCCGATAATTTGGAACCGGAACAAATTAATCCCTATCTGGTTCTCAATTATCGATTTCTCCATGACCGGGTTCAACAAGCTGCCTATTCCTTAATTGCGGACTCTCAAAAACAATCGGTTCACCTAACTATTGGTCGGTTACTATTAGCTAATACACCGCCCCAATATTGGTTAGAAAAGGTATTTGATTTAGTTGATCACCTGAATGTGGGTCGATCTTTAATTACTGATCAACAAGAACAACTACAATTAGCCAGTTTAAACTTAGAAGCGGGAAAAAAAGCCAAAGATGCCACCGCCTATGGTGCCGCCCGGGAATATTTAATCGCCGGAATTGAAATTTTACCCGATAATAGTTGGGTTGAATATTATTCTTTAGCCTTTGCATTGTATCGAGAACGAGCCGAGATAGAATACCTGAATGGGAATTTTGCTGAAAGTGAAATCTTAATTGAGTTAATTTTACAACACTCTCAATCTAATTTAGAAAAAGCTGAAATTTATAATCTACTTTTAATTCAATATACCTTACAATTAAAATATGAAGCCTCTATCAATGCCGGAATTAAAGCCTTAGCTTTATTTGGATTGGATTTACCCACAGAAAACCTACAAACCTTTATTCCCCAGGAATTAGAGTCTCTACAAAACTTGATTAATATTAATAATCTATCGACATTTCTGGAGCAAAACCCAATTGTTGAACCAGACAAAAAAATTACTTTAAAACTTCTCAATAATTTAGCACCCTCCGCCTATGTCAGTAATCCTAGTTTATGGACAGTGGTAATTCTCAAGGGTGTAAAAGTTGCGATTGAATCGGGATATTCTCCAGAAGCCGGATTTTTCTATGCGACCTATGGGATTCTAGTTGCTACAATCTTTAATCAATATCAAACCGCCTATGAGTTAGGTCAATTGGCTTTAAAACTGAATAAAAAGTGGAATTATCCCGTCTATAAGGTATCTGCATCCTTAATTAGTTGTCTCAACTATTGGTTAGAACCGATTAAGAATTCAAATGCTTTAGGTCATGAAGGTTATCAATCTGCTTTAGATTCAGGAGATTTGCAATATGCTGGTTATTTATTAAATAATCAATCGCTAAATTTAATGGTGCAGGGTGTAAACTTGCCTAAGTTTTTAATTGAAGTTAAAAACTATTTAAAATTCGCCGATAAAACTGAAAATTATCTGGTGATTGATACCTTAACAGGACTCCGAGGAATTTTGATCAATTTAATCGGTGAAACCCCAGATTTATTATCTTTTGATGCTCCAGAAATCACAGAGTTAGATTATATTGAGAGTAGCCAAAAAAATCGGACATTCTATTCTCTCTGTCTTTACAAAATTTTTAAACTGCAAGTTCTATACCTATATGGTGAGGTAGAAGCAGCCTTAAAAATAACCTTAGAAGTTGAAGAATTACTACAATTTATTTTAGGATTAATTCCCGTCACAGAATATTATTTTTATTCTTCTTTAATTTTAATTTCCAATTTAGAAAGAGTTTCAGAATCCCAAGAACAGCAGTTTTTAGAAAAAATTAAAAGTAATCAAGAAAAAATTAAAACTTGGTCAGATAACTGTCCGACAAATTTCCTATCTAAATATCTCTTAGTCGAAGCAGAATTGGCTCGATTTTCTCAAGATTCCTTTGCAGCAATTGATTTATATGAACAAGCAATATCAACGGCACAGGAAGCCGGATTTATTCAAAATGTTGCCCTCAGTCATGAACTCACGGCTAAATTTTGGATGAATTATCATAAACTCAAATATGCCAATATTCACCTGCGAGAAGCCTATTATAGCTATCAACGTTGGGGTGCAGTTCGTAAAGTCGAACAGTTAGAAACCGAATATCCTCAACTCAAATATTTAGCCACCCTTAAACCTGCTTTATTTGAAACGGAATCCGTTACCCTGAGTACCTCCCATGGCAGTAGTTTAGCGTTATTGGATTTAAGCACCGTCATTAAAGCATCTCAATCCATTTCACGGGAAATTGTTTTAGAGAAATTATTAGCTAACTTAATGAAAATTGTGATTGAAAATGCGGGGGCACAAAAAGGATTTTTAATTTTATACGACGATGATAAATTAGTAATTGAAGCTGAGGCTTCAACGGATAACGAAGAAGTCATTGTTCATCCTAAAGTCAATGTTGAAAAAGGGTCAAATTTACCTTTAACTGTCATTTATTATGTGGAAAGAACCGGGCATGATGTAGTATTAATGAATGCCACGCTAGAAGGACAATTTACTCATGATCCCTATATTAATAACCATAAAATTAAATCTATTTTATGTACTCCGATTATTAGCCAAGGGAAACTTTTAGGAATTTTATATTTAGAAAATAACTTAACAGCCGGAGCCTTTACCTCAGAGCGAATTGAAGTTTTAAACCTACTATCTTCCCAAGCTGCGGTGTCTTTAGAAAATGCCCTGTTATATGCCTCTGTTGAAAATAAAGTTCAAGAACGTACCCAAGAACTCAACGAAAAAAATTCCCGTTTAGAACAAACTTTAAACCAACTCAAACATACCCAAGCCCAATTAATTCAAAGCGAAAAAATGTCCTCTCTAGGACAAATGGTAGCGGGAGTCGCCCATGAAATTAATAATCCCGTAAGTTTTATTTATGGAAATCTTACCCCCGCCAGTGAATATGTTCAAGATTTACTCCGATTAATTGAAATCTATCAACAGGAATATCCTCAACCTAAACCCTTAATTACAGAAACCATTTCTGAGATTGATTTAGATTTTTTAGTCACAGATTTACAAAAACTATTAGTGTCAATGAAAGTCGGGGCTGAAAGAATTCGGAATATTGTTTTAAGTCTGCGAAACTTCTCCCGTTTGGATGAAGCGGAAATGAAACCTGTAGATATTCATGAAGGGATTGATAGCACCTTAATGATTTTACAAACTAGATTCCGAGGCTCGACCCACAGTACGGAAATTGAAGTGATTAAAAACTATGGTCAACTGCCAAAAGTGAACTGTTATGTCTCTCAACTGAATCAAGTTTTTATGAATATTATTAGTAATGGTATTGATGCCTTAGAACATCGTCGCCATCTGATGAATCAAGCTGATTATCCCCCCATAATTACCATTTCTACCCAGAAAATTAACGATAATCAAGTTAAAATTTCGATTGCAGATAATGGTTTAGGAATGAATTCAGAAGTGCTACAACGAATTTTTGATCCCTTTTTTACCACAAAACCCGTCGGTAGTGGGACGGGTTTGGGTCTATCAATTAGTTACTCAATTGTTGTTGAACGTCATCAGGGTCAAATGAGTTGCAATTCCAAACCCGGAGAAGGATCAGAATTTACTATCCTAATCCCAATTAATTAAAATTTTGGGGACTGAACACTTTAAACAACTATAGGAGGGAAAGGGGAACAGCCCCCCCAAACCCCCCGTGCACGGGGGGCTAGGGGGGGAGGGAACAGGGAAAAGTGATGAAATTGATCTGCCTTTTGAAATCAACCAGGGGGAAATTAGTGATGAAAAATCCCCAGCTTTTGGTTGACTGGGGAAAGCGCGAATTGAGAACGTGCGATAGTTGTTACAATCTAACCCCACAGGATTTGTGGACACATCTACCTTTAGATAGATATGGCAACTGAGTCAATTATCTAGCCAATTGATCAGGATTTTTTTATCTGCCGTTGAAAATCTCCGGCTGTATCTTTGACCTGTCCAGCGCCCTTAGCAGCCTGATTTTTAATATCCTTTGAGGTTTTTTCCGCCCCCTTCTGGACTTGATTTAGAGCTTGTTTGGTGTTACCTTCAGCCTTGTTAATATTTTGTTGGGTTCCTTCCTTCAAATCCCCAGCCATTTTACTGGCTGAGTCACTAACTTTTTCTGATACATCCTTGACCCGTTTCACGATATCTTGGTCACTGTTGTTATAGGCATACATCTCACCTGTTTGCTTAGATTTAACCGAGCTAGGAAGTTCACTGGTTAATCCTTTAGCCTGATTGGAACTGCCCTCTCCCGGTGACTGAGCCGTGGGAGGAGTATTACTACAAGCGGTACTGATAAACATTAATAATCCCGCAAAAAACACACCTAAAATATTTTTGAAGGATATAGACCGTAGAGCTTGAATTAATTTCTGCATTTTGATGATTCCTAAACTTTGATTAAATTAATTGAATTTGCTTTTATTACTCATTCAGCTTAAAGTAAATAAATTATTTTACCCTCTAGCTCAAGGAATATATTGGTTGATTTAATTAACTTGTTTTCTATTCATTTCGGTTAAAAAAAGTCGCAAATTGCTATAATTAACCATAACCCTTAGACCTTCGACCCAATCATCTGCTAAATTGAAAACATGACTAAAAACAGCGAAGGATATAAAATTGTTAGCGACAACCGCAAAGCCCGCTATCTTTACGAGATTTTAGAGACCTATCAAGCGGGCATCGCCCTTGAGGGAACGGAAGTCAAGTCAATTCGGGCGGGTAAAGTCAACCTGCAAGATGCCTATGCCTTAATTCGGGGGGGTGAAGCTTGGCTATTGAATGCCCATATCTCGCCCTTTGAAAAGGCCAGTGTTTATTTTAACCATGATCCTCGTCGCACCCGCAAATTATTGCTGCATAAAGAACAAATTAATAAACTATTGGGGCAGGTCGAACAAAAGGGGTTAACATTAGTTCCCCTGAAAATGTACCTCAAGGAAGGCCGAGTTAAAGTTGATATTGCCGTTGGCCGAGGCAAAAAACTCCACGATAAACGGGATGATATTCGTCAAAAAGATGATAAAAGGGCGATGGAAAGGGCAATGAAACAGTATTAAATTATAACGATCTTTAATAGCATTAAATTCTCCCCCTGCCCTTTTAGGGAAGGGGGCTGGGGGGTTAGGTCTTAGTTTATAATAAAGTAAAATAATTAATTGCCTAAAATTAGGAGAACTCTCAACATGACAACAGAACAACCGACCCGGAAAGAACGCGATAGTATGGGAGAAATTGAGGTTAAAAGCGATCGCTATTGGGGCGCTCAAACTCAACGTTCTATCTATTATTTTAATATAGGCAATGATTTAATGCCCAAAGAAGTGATTACCGCCTTTGGGATTCTGAAAAAAGCCGCGGCTATCACCAATCAAGAATTAGGAAAACTCCCCGCAGATAAAGCTCAATTAATCGTTCAAGCCGCCGATGAAGTGATTGATGGCAAACTCGATGATCACTTTCCTTTAAAGGTTTGGATGACCGGAAGTGGAACCCAATCTAATATGAATATTAATGAAGTGATTGCTAATCGAGGGATTGAAATTTCCGGCGGAATTTTAGGCAGTAAAACCCCAATTCATCCCAATGATCATGTTAATATGTCCCAATCTTCTAATGATACCTTTCCTACCGCCATGCACATTGCGGCGGCGATAGCCGTGACCCAAAGGTTAATTCCTAGTGTCAAAAAAATGCGAGATGAGTTACAAAAAAAAGTCGATGAATTTGCCGATATTGTTAAAATTGGCAGAACCCATTTACAAGATGCCGTGCCCTTAACTTTAGGTCAAGAATTTTCCGGTTATGTGGCTCAACTCGATGCAGATTTAAAGCGTCTTGAACTTATTTTACCAGATTTATATGAATTAGCCATTGGTGGAACAGCCGTCGGAACGGGCTTAAATACCCCGAAAGGATTTGCAGAAAAAGTTTCTAATCAGATTAGTCAAATAACCGGATTACCCTTTATTTCTGCTCCGAATAAATTTGCAGCCATGGCCGCCCATGATGGTCTAGTTATGGCTAGTGGGGCATTAAAAACCCTAGCCTGTTCGTTGATGAAAATTGCCAACGATATTCGGTTTTTAGGCAGTGGCCCCCGTTGTGGTTTAGGAGAGTTAATATTACCAGAAAATGAACCCGGTTCATCAATTATGCCGGGGAAAGTTAACCCAACCCAATGCGAAGCGATCACCATGGTAGCTGCCCAGGTAATAGGTTATGATACTGCTATTACTATTGCAGGTTCCCAAGGGCATTTTGAGTTAAATGTGTTCAAACCGATGATCATTTTTAACTTCATTCAATCGGTGGCTATTTTATCCGATAGTTGTCATAATTTTACAGATTTCTTATTAACTGGATTAAAAGTTAATCGAAATAAAATTAACAGCTATGTTGAACAATCTTTAATGTTAGTAACAGCTTTAGCTCCTAAAATTGGCTATGATCATGCTGCCCAAGTTGCCCATATTGCCCTGGAAAAAAATCTGACTTTAAAGGAAGTTTGTTTGCAATTAGGATATATTTCCAGTGAAGAATTTGACCAGATTGTCAATCCCTATAAAATGGCTTATCCTGATGTCTAAGTTGTGATTTTAGCTGAAGTCGCAAATTCAGTCTAAAACCCTTGATTAAATCCCGAATTAGACCCCCTGAATCTCCTTTAACAAAAGTTTTGCTCCTTGGGAAAAGCGGTTTAGGAGGGGTCTATAGCGCTACGCATTAAAGTTAGGACACTTCTAAATCCTGAAACTCATTCCCTGTCCCCTGTTCCCTGTTCCCTAGTGCGTAGCACTATAGGATGGGAGAACAAGTTAAGTGTATTCTTTGTAACAATTTATCCTATAATCGGCGTGAGAGCTTTCTATTGATTGGTATTTGGGGAAATCTGTTGAATTTAAACAAGCAGTGATCTATACTAATTAAATTATATCTTTTCATACTTTAACTAGCATCCTTTCTTTTGAAACTTGATTTTATTTCCAGATTTAATCTCAATCCATGTAATAATTTATACTTTTCCTCAAAAAAATGTTACCAAAAAACACATTAATATTTCCTGACCGTCCCCTCGCATTAAATTCTCCTTTCTATATTCGTCGCTCTCCTAGTGAAGAATTGGCTTATACAGAACTCGAAAAATCTGGGAGCTTATTGCGAGTCACAGCGCCAAGAAAAATGGGAAAAAGTTCCTTAATGTTAAGGTTAATAGATTATGCAGAAACCTTGGGATACCGTACCGTTTTAATTGATTTTCTGCAAGTCGATCAAGAAATTTTTGAAAGTAGTGATAAATTTCTGCGGTGGCTGTGTATTAATGTAGCTCGACAATTAAAACTGGAACCCAAATTAGAAGACTATTGGGATGAAGATATGGGAAGTAAAGTGAGTTCTACACTCTATTTTGAACTCTATATTTTCCCACAAATTAATTGCCCACTATTCCTGGTTTTCAATGAGTTAAATATTGTATTTGAACATATAAATATTAGTCAGAATTTTCTACCTTTAATTCGATTTTGGTATGAACAATCTCGACATAACCAGACCTGGAAAAATATACACTTATTTTTGGTTCAATCGACGGAAGTTTATGTGTCTTTAAATATTAATCAATCTCCTTTTAATATTGGGTTATCCATTGAATTGCCTCCGTTTACGGTTAATCAAGTTCAAAATCTAGCTGAACGTTATCACCTGAATTTAAGTGATACTCAAATTCAAGAATTAACCCATTTAGTCGGAGGACATCCCTATTTAGTGCATCTGGCTATTTATCATCTAGCCAATAATTTAATCAGCCTAGAAAACTTATTAAAAAAAGCTCCAACCCTAGAGGGAATTTACAAAGAACACTTACAATCTATTTGGCTGATTCTACATAATAAACCCGAACTGGCGATCGCCATGCAACGGATTGCTACCTCTAAAATAAATATACAACTAGAACCGATCATTGGCTATCAATTATATAGTTTAAACCTTGTTAATTTTAAGGAAAACTACTGTACACCATCCTGTGAACTCTATCGTCTCTATTTTAGCACCCAAATTCTCAGTGAAAACCCTAATGCTCCGATTAATTTAAAACAGCTACAGGAAGAAAATAAACTGTTAAAATCCCTGGTTTATATTGACACCTTGACCCAGGTTTTTAACCGTAGAGAATTTGATCGCTCCGTAGATATTGAATGGAAACGAATGATGCGGGAAATTGCCCCATTATCTTTAATTTTATGTGATATTGATCATTTTAAAATTTATAATGATACCTATGGTCATCAAGCCGGAGATCACTGCTTAAGGGCCGTAGCGCAGGCTATTCGTGATATGGTTCAACGTCCGGGGGATATGGTCGCCCGCTATGGGGATGAAGAATTTGTGATTGTTCTCCCTCAAACCGATGCTAAAGGTGCAATGTACATTGCAGAATCTGTGCGTGAGAATATTAATGCCTTAGCTCTGCCTTTTAACACTGATAAATTGCCAAACCGTCGGGCACCAATTATTACCATTAGTTTAGGAGTTGCCACTGCGATTCCCGGTGTAGATGCGATCGATATTGAAACCTTATTTTCAGCAACTGATCAAGCTCTATATAAAGCGAAAAAAAATGGTAAAGATCAAGTTAAATTGAGTTCATTTCTCCGATTTCAATATTAATTTAATCTAAAATTCATGAAAATAATTGACTTTTGTAAACCTGCTATTTCTGTGATTAACAAACTCAAATATCCCCAAAAATTTCTCTTGATTAGTTGTATTTTTATCATTCCTTTGAGTTTAAAGATAAATTATTTGCCCGAGAAACTGTTGATAAGTACCTGAACAAAATTAATTACACATCCTCTACCCTGTTCCCTCCCCCCCTAGCCCCCGTGCACGGGGGGTTTGGGGGGGCTGTTCCCTCTCTCAACTAGGTAATTTATTTTGTGCAACTACTTAGTCTTTATGAAAAAATTAAAGCACAAGAAAACGAGAATTAAACCGCAATTATTGTTTAGTTATATGAAATTTTTATTGTAGCGGATAATTCCGTTGTAAAAATGCTTCAGCAGCAGCGCGATCGCCTATTTCTCCATCTAATGTAAGCGTTAACAAATCATCCAAAATTTGCTTAAATTGATCACTGGGTTTATATCCCATCGCCTTTAAATCATTACCATTTAAGGGGGGTTTAATGTCTCGCCATTGGGTTAAATATTGCCAAATTCGCTTTCTGACTTGTCGAGGAGATTGCACCGCCATTAAAATTAACATTGATAAATTATAGGGTTTAAATAACCAGAAAAACTGACTATTTTTTTCCAATTTATATATATTTTCAAGCATCTGATTTTTAGCTAATTCTAAACTTTTTAACCGTTCAATAGTTCCCGCCTGTAGCTGAAGATTCTGTGCCACTTTTTCCCGATATTCTGAGGATAAATAAGCTACTAATACCTCCAAACGAACCTCCCAATGGTTTAAATTGTTTTCGGGATCAAAGCGTTGTAAACAGCGATCAACAGACCGTACTTGTCGCCATAACTGCGGACTTAATTCTAAGCTGGGATGAATACACCGTAACGCTTTTAACTCCCCTAAAAGTTTTAACGAACGTTTCCAATCGGGAGATTGAAAAATATATCTTAACTCACTTTTTAAACGGGTTTCTAAAGCCGGAATTCGACGATTTTGATCAAAGGATTTATTACTTTCTTCCCGTTGTTTTTCATAAATTCCACTACTAATCGCATAACTAATATATTCTTGAGTTTGAGCTTCAATTTCAAATCCCAGCCGCACTGTAAACCGCACCGCCCGATAAATTCGAGTCGGATCTTCAATAAAACTATTCGCGTGTAAAACCCGAATTTTTCCAGATTCTAAATCCGCTAATCCCCCAAAAAAGTCTAATAATTCCCCAACTTGAGGAGAAGTTAACCGCAATGCTAAGGCATTAATTGTAAAATCTCTCCTGTATAAATCCTGACGAATGGAACTCGCTTCGACTTGAGGATTAGCCGCCGGATAGGGATAAAATTCCGTTCTCGCGGTGGCAATATCAATCCAAAGAGAATCTAAAATTGGGTCATTATGCCATAATAAAGCCGCGGTTTGAAATTGTCCATGAACATCTAATCTTGCTGCGGGATAATGTTTTTGTAAATCCTGGGCTAATTCCACCGCCGGAGAAACAGATGATGCAATATCCGGGTTAAAATTAGCATTTTTATAACAGCCATCCACGACAATATCAATATCATTTAGTAATACCGTTGTTTCCGATTTTGCTAATAATAAATCCCGTACCGCACCCCCAACTAAATAGATCTGCCATCCGCGTTTTTCTGCTAAAAATGATAGGCGATTCAGTAAAGTTAATAAAGGTGTGGCTAATTTTTCTTCTAAGAGTTCTTCTACACTGGTACAGGTCAACCCGGGAATACAGCCTTTAAAAATTGATTTCTGCGGCCGTTGTTGTTGATGAAGTAACCTTAAAACATCGGTTCGCGTCACAATTCCCACTAAATTTTTATCTTGTAAAACGGGTAATCTACCAATATCATAAGTCACCATTAAGGCTTCAATTTCCGGTAAGGTTGTTTCTGGAGTAATGGTTTTTAATTGTGGTGTCATATAGCCCTTAACCGGGGCGTGACTAAAGCCATGATGCAGGGCAATATCTAAGTCTCGACGGGAAATAATTCCTACTAATTGATCCTGTTCATCCACCACGGAAAGACCGGAATGATCATAACGTAATAAAATCCGATGGGCTTCTTCTACGGAGGTATTGGGGCGAATAGTTCTCACTGGAGAGGACATCAATTCCTGCGCCGTTGGCGGGTGGGGAATTTGTGCTTTTAATTGTTCAACTAATTGCTCTAAAATTTCTGAAAAATTGCCTTCTTTTAACGCGACTGAAGCCGCCCGGGTATGACCACCACCGCCATAAGGTTTAAACAATTCATTCAAGTTGGTTTTTTCAATTCGAGAGCGTCCAATAATACTTAATCGATCTCCTTCTCCCCGACCATATTGATTAGCTAATAGTAAGGCATCACTTTCAGTTAAATCAATTAATTCTGATGCCAAAGTTGATAATCCTGGCACATATTCATCGGTTTTAAATAATATCCAAGCGACGGTATAACCTCTAATTGTTGATTTTTGTAATTGTTCTAAGGCTAGACTTAATAACTCTTGTAATTTCTGGGGTAAACCGGGTTCTACATATTCAGCAATCACGGGTAAATTAGCGCCTTGTTCCATTAACCAAGCTAATGCTATGGCATCTCTAGCGGTGGAATGGGGAAAGGTTAAGGAACCCGTATCTAAATGGATTCCTAATGCCATTACGGTGGCTTCTGCGGTGGTTAAAAGCGGTTTTTGGGGTTGATTTCTTAACATTTCCACAATTAAGGTTGTCGTCGCCCCAACGGATTCAATATAGGTTTCTGTGGCGGGAATATCGGATATTGTATCGGGATGATGATCGTATATTCTAATGGCGGATAAATTGGCTAACTTAAACCATTCGGCACTTTTTCCTAAGCGATCGCAACTTTGGGTATCAACAACACTAATCGAATGAATTTTATTTGGATTCACAGAGCGCTGTTCAATTAAAGCAAATTCATCTCGATATAAGGCTAAAAAATCCCTCACCGCCGGATGACTTCCCCCCGCTAATACAATTCGACTTCCGGGGTAAATTCGAGTTAATCCCACCGCCGCACCGAGGGCATCAAAATCAACGGTTTTATGGCATAAAATTAGGTGCATAAAGTTAATAATAATTAAGTTAGATCTTTGATTAATTTTACCATAAAAAATCCATCCATATTCTGTCTATGGGGCCAAATCTTAATCCAGCCTTCCGGTTCGGGAGTTAAACAAAAACTTTCCGGGGGAGGTTGAATTTTCCAGTTAGAATGTTGACTTAAAAAGTTTTGAATTAGGGTTTCATTTTCTTGAGGATGGAGAGTACAGGTTGCATAGACTAAACAGCCACCTGGTTTGACCCAATTTTGAGTTGTTTCTAATAATTCTAACTGCAATTGAGACAGGTCTTGGATATTTTTAAGATCATGTTTCCATCGTCCATCCGCCCGTCGATGTAAGGTTCCTAAACCGGAACAGGGAGCATCTAATAATAGCCGATCAGCTATCTCGAAACACCCATCTAATTTCCTAGCATCGCCTGCTTTAATTTGAATGGAATTAAGTTTTAATCGAGTTAAATTTTGCTTAATTTTTTTCAGTCTGGATTTAATAGAATCAAAGGCTAAAACTTGACCTTGATCTTGAATTAATTCAGCGATATGGGTGGTTTTTCCACCCGGGGCGGCACAGGCATCAATAATAGTTTCTCCGGGTTGGGGATCTAATAAATAGCTAACCCATTGGGCGCTACCATCTTGAATTGACCACCAACCTTGATTATAACCGGGTAAATCTTTAATTGATCCGATACTACCAGTTAATCTTAATCCTAGGGGTAAACCGGAAATTCTATTAACAGAAATTCCCCTAGATTGAAATTCTGATTCTACGGTTTCTAAAGTCGTTTGTAGGGGATTAATTCTTAAATCAATAGTGGGAGATTGATTAAACCAAGTACAAAGCTGTTCGGTTTCTGCTAATCCTAAAGTATCTAACCAAAATTGAATTAGCCAGTCGGGAAAACTATAGATAATTCCTAATTTTTCTATAGGATTTTGAGGTAATTTAAAGGGGGTAAAAACAGAGTTAAAAGAATCAGAAGTTTCTACAGGACATTTTTCGGATTCTCTAATATAATGTCTCAATATACCATTGACAAAACCACTAAAATGGGTTAGTCCATTCTGTTTAACTAATTCAACACTGGTATCTACCGCGGCCGAATTAGGAACTTGATTCAGATAGCAAATTTGATAAAAACCGAGATGTAGTATAGTACGAATATCCGGGTGCTGTTGATGGGATTTTTTCGGGGCTAAGTAATCAATTAAACTATCAAGCGATCGCCGTCTACGCACACAACCATAGACTAATTCCGTGGTTAAGCGTCGGTTAATATCTGATAGATCGGATTCACGAAGCCATTGATCTAAAACCACATCTGCGAGCCCCCCTCGTCGGTTAATGTCTCGGAGTGCTAAAAATGCAACTTGGCGTGGATTATTATTCACAGTTATTATAAAATTCAATTCCAGGTAATTGGAAAATAATTGCTCCTCGTAAGATTGTATGAATCTCCTTCAGGAAACCCAAGTAACCCATGACTACAACTGAATCAAGACTATCAGAATTTGGTGCATTTATTCAAACAAAATTCAAGATATTTTCTTCGGGTTTTGTTTTATCTCAGGCTCCTACTTATGACACTTGGCGAAAGCATTTAATTCAAAAACGCCTAAATTTAGGTTTTAGCCTAGCTCTACTTTCCTATTTTACCTTTAGTGCCTCAGAAATTAACAATTTTTTCTTTGATCCTGAGCATTTTCAACCCTCTTGGTTAGGGACACAAATTGTCGTCGAGTGTGGTTTAATCATCGGTTTATTGCTCCTGAGAACTCCCCTGGGTCATAAACATCCAGCCTCGATGTTTCTGTTGTTTTCTTGGTTAGTTACCATTAGCCCCCAAATTCGAGGAACATTAAGTGGAGTCGCCCGGGCTTCAATTATTGAATGGCCGTTAATGTTTTTTTCCCAAGCCACATTAATTCCGGTTTATTGGCCGTTACATTTAATTTCTCAATTAGGGGTGTTTGTATATTATCAGGGAAGTCAAATTTTACTGAATCTAAAAGTTGAGCTTCCCGCCGATTGGATGACGGCTGATTTCCTATTTCTCTATCTATTTTGGATTTGTGTAATTTGTAATCTTTCGGTGTATTTATATGACCGTTTAGCCCGATCAGAATTTAATTCTCGTCAATCTTTAGAAACAGCCTATAGCCAAGTCAAAGAAGAACAGGAACGCTCAGAAAGTTTACTCTTAAATATTCTACCCCATTCCATTGCCCAACGGTTAAAACTGCAACCCAGTACCATTGCTGATAGTTTTACCGATGCTGGGGTTTTATTTGCTGATATTGTTGGTTTTACTGAACTTTCAGGACGTTTTGATCCGCCACAATTAGTTGATTTACTGAATCAAATCTTTTCTGCATTTGATCATTTAGCCGAACTTCATGGGTTAGAAAAGATTAAAACTATCGGCGATTCTTATATGGTCGTTTCAGGTTTACCCATTCCCCACGATGATTATGCGGAAGCGATCGCAGCTATGGCATTAGATATGCAAAAAACCTTGAGAGAATTCAATCTTAAAACTGAACAAAATTTTCATATTAGAATTGGAATTGCTACGGGCCCAGTTGTGGCGGGAGTGATTGGAATTAAGAAATTTATTTATGATTTATGGGGAGATACGGTTAATATTGCTAGTCGGATGGAGTCCCATGGTATTGCCGATGAAATTCAAGTCACAGAAACCACCTATTTAGTGTTAAAAGAAAAATATCTATTTGAAAAGCGAGGAATCATTGAGGTCAAAGGTAAGGGACAAATGACCACCTATTTATTAAAGGGAAAACAAACCTAAGCGTTATAGCAACCGCCAAGGCAGTTAGGACACCAGACGGATCTTGGAACCCAGACAGTGAAGTATTTCCCCCCCTGTTCCCTCCCCCCTGTTCCCTCCCCCTGTTCCCTCCCCCCCTGTTCCCTCCCCCCTGTTCCCTCCCTCCCTGTTCCCTCCCCCCTGTTCCCTCCCTCCCTAGCCCCCCGTGCACGGGGGGTTTGGGGGGGGCTGTTCTATATTAAAAAAATTTGTTGTTGCTGCTAAAGCCCTGACTAAGAGCGCTCAAGCGCAACAACTACTAAGAGCGCTCAAGCGCAACAACAAATATGGAGCGCTCAAGCGCAACAACTACTGAGAGCGCTGAAGCGCAACAACGGGTTTTTCAGAGATTTTTTCTAAGAAATCGGAGATAATAATTCAACGGCATCCCGCCCATCCAGATCTTCTAAATAGACCTTCACCTGTTCTTCCTTGGCGGTGGGGAGCTTTTTACCTGTAAAATCAGGATGAATCGGAAGTTGGCGATGGCCGCGATCCACCAGAACCGCTAACCCAATGGTTTCAGGACGTCCATAATCGATCACCGCGTTCAGAGCCGCCCGAATTGTTCTGCCTTTATAAATCACATCATCCACTAAAACCACGGTTTTTCCTGTCAAGTCAAAGGGAATCTTAGTTTTTTCTGGAGTTCGCATTCCCACTTGGTCTAAATCATCTCGATAAAACGTAATATCTAATGCCCCCACCGGAACCCGCAACTGTTCCAAGACTTCAATTTGATTAGCCAAAAGTTCCGCTAATAGAACCCCACGGGTATAGATTCCGAGTAAAACTATATTGTCTAAATTCCCATATTTTTCAACAATTTGTGAAGCCATCCGGGTGACGGTTCGTCGGATTTCAGCCGCAGACAGAATTTCAACAATTTTTGTCATTTTAGATTAAAAATTAACAATCTTGATTTTTTTTAAGCACTTAGGGATTAATTTCCCATGTTGAAAAGGATAAATCCCCCTGTAAATAATCCTAACGTGATTAAAAAACTATATCGAGTCAGTTGTAATGCTTGTTTAATGGTAGTTGATGTAATCGGTTGTTGAGGATCTCCCAAGAAAGGTTTCTGTTTAATCACCCCCCGATAGGAATTTTCTCCCCCTACTTGTACCCCCAGGGCGGCGGCATAAGCGCATTCACTCCATCCCGCATTGGGACTCGGATCAAAAACAGCATCCCGTTGACAAATGCTGAAAACATAACCAGGTTTTCCTGATAATATAGCGATCATGATCACCGTTAATCGACAGGGAAGCCAAGTTAAAACATCCTCTAATTTGGCACTAAACCATCCTATATCCCCATAGGGTGCTTCTCGATAACCGACCATAGAATCGAGGGTACTAGCGGCTTTGTAGGCAAAAGTAAGAGGGACACTACCGACCCCAGGTAATACCGCACCAATTAAGGCATAAAATAAAGGAGCCATGACGCCATCGGTGGCATTTTCTGTGACGGTTTCTAAAACCGCTCTAAGGATTTCTGACTCCGATAGGGTTTCGGTATCTCGACCTACATAACGACTTAATCGTTGACGAGCCGTAACTAAATCTCCTTGATCAATCCAATATAAAACATCCTCGGCGGAATCCCTTAAACTCCGACCCGCAAAACAACTGGCCAGGAGAATACTTTCTACCGCAATGGTCAAAATTTCAGGCCCCGAAAATTTGACAACTAGCACCCGTACCCCCTCTCTAATTAACGCCACTGTCAAAGCACTCCCCAATACCACAATTAGGGTCAGAAATACCCCCGCCACCCGCAGAATTATCGGTTGATTAAAGTATTTAAAGAAAATTTGAGTATAGTAAGTGATTATCCACCCCATCACCTGCACTGGATGTAACCAATTTTGGGGATCTCCAATCAGATAATCAGCTACAGCCGCAATCAATAAAATGATCAGGGAATTAAAATCCGTCATGGACAATAGATAAATATAAAAGGACAATCAATCTTGAACTCAACTTCTGGGGTTCAAAATTACCTAAACCACAAAACTTGTTTCTTCCCCCTGGGCAGCTTGCAAACTGCGAGCATCATAATAGAGATCTTCGAGGGAAATCCCATATAGTGCATCTTTCAGCTTTTGGTGTAACCGATTCCACAGGGTAAAAGTTACCCAGTCTTCTGCTTGTTCAATATCCGCTTGATGGCGGGGTAAAGGTTCAATAGTTTCTCCCACTGCTTCTAATATCTGTCCTAGGGAGATTTGGGCTGGAGATTTTGCCAATTGATAGCCTCCTTGAGCACCTCGAACTGATTCAACTAACCCCGATCGTCGCATCTCGATCAGGAGTTTTTCCAGATAGGGTGCAGGAATATTTTGGCGCTGTGCGATCGCATTTACAGAAGTCGGCCCGTTCCCCCGCTGTAAGGATAGATCAAGCAAGGCTTTGACGCTATAGTGTCCCCGTGTGGTTAACTTCATTCTGGGTAATAAAATAGATAACTTGGCAATGGAGTTTTAAAGGCTAAAGATGGTCTTGAGGTGATTCTACCAAGTTGAGAATACCTAAACGGAATTCACCACAACTCTAACCGATCGCGCAGCAAGATCCCCATCAAGAGTTTAGTCTGGAGTTGATAACTTCTGATCAGTCTGAACAGGAGATTTTGGGATTTAAAGGGGAGTTTGAGTTGATGCGATAGGGATTAATACTATTCCCGAAAAGCTGATAGCTGAACCCGATCCTGAGTTGTTGGATGTCCCACCCTTCCACTCAACTGCTTGACTTGAATTAGATCTGATAAAAAATTTAAAAAATAGGTGAATAATTTCCTTAATTAGTGTAATATAGTTTCTCAAGCAAGGATCTAGCTAAACAATCTGGGTGATCTATCACCCACCCACGATAAAAGTCAAGACCTTTTGTAAAACATTTACAGGCACAGTTAATGGTTAAAAAGAAAAGTTCTGATCCTCAACCTCAGCCTCTAACTGGGGAAGCTTTACTCGATAAAGTCAAAGGACTTGAACATCTGAGCAAAGAGGAAAAGGCTAGAGAATGTGGTTACTACACCCTGACTAAGAATAATGTTGAGCGTGTCAACATGATGAAATTCCTCAATGCTTTAATTGATGCTGAGGGAATTGAGTTAGATGGCAAACAACAAGGAAACGGCCGGGGTGGACGCTCTGCTAGTTATAGAATTAGTGTGCAATCAAATGGAAACTTGTTGATTGGTGCAGCCTATACAAAACAAATGGATTTAACGGCTGGCGATGAGTTTGAAATTTCTCTCGGACGTAAGCATATTCACCTCAAACAAGTTGAAGTTGGAGACGACGAAGAATAATCCCAGGGATATTGTTTTTAATAAATCCTGAGACTAAATTTGAACGTAAAAACCCTTTAGACTGGCAATGGCTATTTTTGAGTCGCTGCCAGCTATTCTTGTATTAAAATAACCACAAAGGTACTAAGACACAAAGAAAGATGATCAAGGGGACTATTACGGATCTAATGGCATACTCTACAATTGGATGGGAATACTAGAAGTTTTTCTATGGCTTATTGTTTGAATTCCGAATGTGCTCAACCCTATAATTCTGATCAGAGTCAATTTTGTTTAACCTGTGGAAATAAACTACGGTTAAAAGACCGATATCAAGCTATTGATATCATTGGACAAGGGGGATTTGGCAAAACATTTTTAGCCGTTGATGACGATAAACCTTCTAAACCGCGCTGTGTCATTAAACAATTTTTTCCCCAATCTCAAGATGCTGATACCTGGCAAAAAGCATCGGAATTATTTGCACAAGAGGCAATTAGGTTAGATGAATTAGGTAAACACCCTCACATTCCTGAGCTTTTAGCTTATATTACGATTAATCAACAACAATATTTAATCCAAGAATTCATCGAAGGGGAAAATTTAGCTAAAATTTTAGTTCAGGAAGGAGGATTTAATCAAACTCAGATTCAATATCTTTTAATCTGTTTACTTCCTCTATTAGATTTTATCCATCATAAAAATGTAATTCACCGGGATATTAAACCCGCTAATATTATTCGTCGTCCTAACGGAAAGTTTGTTTTAGTAGATTTTGGTTCAGCTAAATTTACCCAAAAAACCGCATTTACTGTTACAGGAACAATTATCGGCACTTCTGATTATATTGCCCCCGAACAAGCGAAGGGAAAGGGTATTTTTGCCAGTGATATTTATAGTTTGGGAGTGACTTGTCTGCATTTATTAACCCAAGTGGAACCGATAGATTTATTTGATGATGAGGAGGGTATTTGGGTTTGGCGAGAACATTTAAAACATCCAGTTAGTGAGGAATTAGGGTTGATTTTGGATAAAATGATTGAAAGTGCTATTAAACGACGCTATCAGTCAGCTAGGGATATTTTAACAGATTTAAACAATTATTCATCTAATTTTGGGGAAGTATTAGCAATTGATAATTTAGAGATATTAGAAAGCGATAATTTAGGAATATTAGAAAGCGAGACGCTTGCACTACCTTTGAATCATCAAGCTCAAAACTGGCAATGTGTTAAAACATTAATTGGTCATACTTGGGTAATTTATGGGGTTGCAATTACTCCTGATGGTAAAAATATTGTGAGTTGTAGTGAAGACCAAACCATAAAAATTTGGAATTTAAAAACAGGAGAATTAGAGAAAACGCTAATAGGGCATACGGGAGTAGTCAGAGCAATTGCTATTAGTTCTGACGGTCAAAATATTGTTAGTGGAAGTTATGATAGAACAATGCGAGTCTGGAATTTAGAAACAAGAGAAGAAATATCTCTTATTAAAGATTTGCGTGCTGAAGCTCAATGTATGGCTATTCATCCTAATAAAAATATTTTGGCTTCGTCGTATATGTATCAGGAACGTCCAAGATCCTCTTATCGGCTTTGTGTTATAGTTCACCATATAGATACTAATGAACGTATCAAAACATTATCACATAATGTTTTAACCCGTGAAAAAATTAACTCAATTACTTTTGCATATAATAGCCCTATCCTCGCTTATGGACATTCCAACAATGGTCGTATTATTATCGCGCAGATAGATACTGGAGAAACGATTCGTGAGCTTGCAAACCATGAAATTAAAGAACAATTTTTATCTCTTGCTTTTAGTTGTGATAATAAAATTTTAGCTAGTGGAAATGCTGATAGTACAATTAGACTGTGGCAACCAGGAACAGGAAATTTAATCAGAACATTAGAAGGACATACAGGAAGTGTGTATTCTGTTGCTATCACTTCAGATAATAAAATATTAGTCAGTGGGAGTGAAGACCAAACGATTAAACTATGGGAAATAGAAACAGGAGAAGAAATTTGTACCTTAACCGGACATACAGGTATTATTTATTCCATTGCCATTAGTCCCGATAATCAAACAATAGTTAGCGGGAGTCAAGATGGAACAATTAAAATATGGCGTCCGTTGTTGCGCTTAAGCGCATCTTAAAGAGGCGTGAACGCCTCACTACTAGGGCGCTTACCTCTACTTGGTAAGTTTCAATCGTACTTAAAATTAACTCGATGCACTGGTATAAAATTTTAAGGCAAATTGCCAAAATCTAGCCGAAATAAATAATAATCCCAGGGCTAAAAATCCTGAACCTACCACCCAGGATATATTAGTTCTTCCTAGGATTGATTCTGCTGGAATTGTTGTTAAAAAAGCAACAGGAATAATAAAGGTAAAAAAGAAACGATAAGCCATAGGATAAGCCACCATTGGATATCTTCCGGCTTCTAATAATCCCTGCAATACTTCCGTCACATTATAAATTTTCACAAACCAAATACTGGTCGCGCCCAAGATAAACCATAAACTATATAAACTTATCATACCAAAAGATAAAGGTAATAAACTTGCTAAATAATCTCTCCAGGTTAAGCCTAGTTTACTCCCTTGATAAGCAACAATTGAACACCCAAAAATTAGGTCAGGTGTTCCCCAAGGCGACACCATACGAGTCGATAGCCAAAATTGACTACTCAGGGGTTTAAGTAATACAAAATCTAAGGTTCCATCTTGAACATGAGTCACAATTTTGTTTAAATTGGGAACTAATATTGTGGTTGAAAATCCTTGTAATATTGTAAATATTCCCAAAACAACTAAGGCTTCTTCCCAACTCCATCCTTCAAAACTGTAACCCGTTCTATAAAATAAAAATAGGCTAAAAATACTGCCAATTAAACTTCCTAAACTTGTGATGGCAGAAATCAGAAAGTTAATCCGATATTCTAGTTCTGCTGCGATCGCAGTTTCCCAAAATAACATTAAAATCTTAAAATAGCGTTGCATAATTAATACAAAATCAACAATAAATTCATTGTAGGGGCGGGTTCACCCAAATGTTAAACTAATCACATTAATCTGTATAAACCCACCCCAACTCATTGTTTACTATAGAATAGAAAATAATCGTTTAATGGTACGTTGATTTTCGTCAGGACGACCAACGGTAATTCTTAGTCCTCCTCCGGTGTGACGAACTAATGTTCCTTTGGTTTTTAATTGCTGCATAATTTGGTTTAAGGCTTGATCAGAATTTTGTTCATCGGTGAGTCTAATATAAATAAAATTAGCATCACTTCGCCAAATTTTTAATTGTTTATTTTCAGTTAAAGCATTAATTAAATTAGTCCTTTCCGCTAAAATTTCAGGGATAACTGTGAGTAAATCTTGACGGTTATTTAAGGCTAATAAAGCGGCGGTTTGTGTGAAACTGGGAAGGTTATAGGGAAGCCTAACTTTTTCTAAAGCGGTGATTAATTCAGGATGGGCGATCGCATATCCAACCCGCAAGGAAGCTAAACGAAATGCCTTAGAAAATGTGCGTAAAATCACCCAATTGGGATGCTGTTTTAACTCCTCAACTACGCTGGTTTGACTAAACTCAAAATAGGCTTCATCAATTACCACTAAAATCTGTTCTGGTAACTGACGCAACCAGTCTAATTCATTATCCGTTAAAGCATTAGCTGTAGGGGAATTAGGATGAACTACAAATACAACTCGAATCGGAGGGTTTTGTGTTGTTTCAATCGCAGTTTTAGCCGCGTTTAAATCCATCTCAAAGGTATCTTTATCCCGTCCTATACTAACAACCGAAATCCCCAAAGTTTGGGCAATAATTCCATACATTGAAAAGGTAGGATTAGCCACTAAAATTGAGCCTTCTCCCCCTAAACAAGTGGCAATTAAGATAGATCGAATTAACTCGTCTGACCCATTACCAACGGAAATTTGCTCAGGATTGACAAAGGCTTCAGAATTAGAAATAATCTCGTTAATATAATTAGCGATCGCTATTTTTAAAGGAAAATGACTCCCATCAGGATAACGATTAGTTTCAATTTCATGTTGATATGTCCAAGCCAGCTTTTGTTTTAATTCTTCAGGTAAATCATAGGGACATTCATTAGTATCTAAACGGTCTAATATTTGAGTCTCGATCGGACTGCCAGAATTGCCTCCCGGGTGAGGAGCATAGGCGTGAAGTTGTTTGAGGTCGTTGCGAAGAAAAGACAGCATGGCGTTGAGGTAATTGTAATTTTTTCTGAAGTTTAGACAAAATCTATTATCCCTTAATTTAGACTAAAATAACATCCAAAAAACAATATTTTTAGATGTCATTTTAGCTGAACTATTCGTTATCCTGATTCAAGAAAATAAATTTGCATTTTGTTCACCTCCATTCATTAATCATTAATACTGTTAAAGCTAATTTACAAAGATTGAATCTTTTCAAGACTTAATCCAGTTACCTGAACAACTTGCTCTAAACTCAAACCTATTCGCAATAAATTTAAAGCAATTTCTTCCTTCGCTTCCTGTTTCCCTTCCAATTTTGCTTCCAATCTCCCTTCCAATCTCCCTTCTTGTAGAATTTCTTGATAGATGACAGAATTTCGCATGAGATTACTCCTTAAAAGTCTTTTTACGGTATCTTTATTTAAAACTAAACCCGCCAAAATTGCCGAAGCAGCAAGGAGATTATTCAAAAATCGGGTTTCTTGAACAATACATAAATTCTCGATATCACTGACCCCAATACTAAAGCATTTTACAAAGATTGAATCTCTTCAACACTTAATCCAGTTACCTGAACAACTTGCTCTAAACTCAAACCTATTCGCAATAAATTTAAAGCAATTTCTTCCTTTGCTTCCAATTTTCCTTCTAGTTTTCCTTCTAGTTTTCCTTCTAGTTTTCCTTCTAGTTTTCCTTCTAGTTTTCCTTCCAATTTACCTTCTAACTTTCCTTCTAATTTACCTTCTAGTTTTCCTTCCAATTTTCCTTCCAATTTTCCTTCTTGTAGAATTTCTTGATAAATGACTGAATTTCGCATAAGATCACTCCTTAAAAGTCTTTTCACTGTATCTTTATTTAAAACTAAACCCGCCAAAATTGCCGAAGCAGCAACAAGATTACTTTGAACTTGTTGATCGGTAATTCCTTCAATTACTTCAGCAACTTGACTTAATATCATCGTCGGATCATCGGTCTGACTAAGTACCGCAAAAGGTAACAATCCCGTTACATTCAAAAACTGTTCCGGCGGTTGTTCCCAAAGACGAATCACCTCAAACTGATGAAACGTATTCTCCAGACGAAAACTATTTTCTTGGACTAAAAGAGAATTAGTTCGACCCAGATAAATCACCACCTGACGCATGACTTTGTTGGGAAAACGACGATAGACCCTTACTCGATAATCTAACATCCTAAAGGGGATTTTTGCATCAGGTTCGGTTTGAAATTCTGTGTGCAAAACCAGATCATCCGATTGCAGTAAGATTAAAGAATCAGCCCGAATTGGTTCCAATGATAACTCTTGGGGACTCAACTCAGTTAATGCAACGGTAGAACCCAACAACCAACTTGCCAAATCTTCAGAAAAATTTTCTGCAAGAAACTTGCAAATACTGTCAAACACCCCTAATTATTCCTCCCCAATGATCTGACATATTCATTTTACAATGAACAATTTATAATATAAAGGGAAAAGTGATTTTTCTAATTAAATCTATAGATTCTTAAGAAAGGAGGGATCACTTATAATAACTTTATGGAAGTACAGCCCAGACAAGTCCAGAATTATCTGGCCACCAATGGTAAAAGCCCTTTTGAAGATTGGCTTAATTCTTTACGAGATAGTAAAGGAAAAGCAATTATCAAATCCAGGCTTAAACGAGTTGTACAAGGAAACTTGGGAGATTATCGTTCTGTAGGTGAAGGAGTATATGAGTTAAGAATTCAGTTTGGTTCGGGTTATCGAATTTATTTTTGTCAGTTCGGTGTAACGATTATTTTACTCCTTTGTGGTGGAGATAAAAGCACTCAAGAAGAAGATATTCGCACCGCTAAAACTTACTGGGAAGACTATAGGAGGCGGTTTAATGCAATCTCTAACTAGAAATTATCAAGACTATTTAATTGAATCTCTCAAAGATCAATCTGAAGCCGCATTATATCTTTGGGCGATTTTACAAGAAAAAGATCCTGAACCTGAATTATTATTATCTGCCCTTCAAGATGTTGCAATGGCACTAGGACAAGAAAAAATGTCTCCAGAACAACTTCAAGAACATTTATCGCGTTTGAATCAATTTCTCGACCAACCAGAAAGCCAAGCAATTTATCGTTTATCCAGTTGGCTACAATCTTTAGGACTAACTTTAACCGTTATAGTTAATTCTGAACCGAATTCTACATTAGAATCTGTTGCTGAAACTGTAGAAGTTAGACTATAAAATTTTAGAAACCGAGTTTCTTCAAGAAATTCGGTTTCCACTATTAATTTTATTTTTTTATTTCCCCTTTTAATAGCCAAAAACCAGTAAAAGTTATCCCAGAATCATCCGGTTGTACTAATAAAAAATGTAATCCTTTTGCTAACTGTTTTCTGACTTCAAAGGTTTTAGCAGAATCCATAACTTCCGCATCTTCAAAGGTTGCCATCACCCAACGATCAACCAAACCCGATTCTAGGATTAATCCATTAGGGGAACCCGGAATATAATTGAAAGCAAAGGGTCGAATTTCCTCTAGCCATCGGGCTAATTGCATTGATTTTTTACCTCCATTAATAATAATCCCAGGAATCGTTACTACAGAAGCTAACCCTATATTTAGGGGTAAAAAATTATCTGGAATTTGTACAATTGGAATCGGACGGTCGGCAAAAAATTCTTGTAAATTTCCCGCAGAAATACTAGCAAATTGCCAGTTATCGCCCCATAATTTATCAGGTAATGGTAAAGGTGGCAGTTGTTCTAATTTCACAGGATTATATGGTTCTCCTGTATAATATTCTGACTGAGAATATTGTTTTAAACGTTCAGTTAACCATTGTTTTAATGTCTCTGTATTTCGATCAGGTTCTACTACAATTCCTAATCCTTTTCCCGCCGTTTCTAATAAACTTAAAGACTGGGGACGAAACACTTTAATTTTATCAGGTTTTTGAGTAACAATTACTTGCTGCAACTGTTCGATTAACCAAGTTGAATTCACTTTCGACTGAGGACACATCGCTATCAACTCAACCTGGCGAGTTTCGTCACAGACTAACAACTCCCATAGGGGTTGTCCGCTTCCATCCTTGATGGGACGACGATAAAAATCAGCTTGCCAAATTACCATAGACACAAAAAATCCTAATATTCTGGTTGAAAACTATTCTATATTTTCAATTCTAAGGTTAAGATTGATCAAATGAGGATTAACCGATGTCAGATTCCACCACTAAAGTTGTGGGTATCGGATTTCGGGTTATAATTATAGCTCCTACCTACTATCTCCTAATTATAGGGGGATGATGTTAATTAATTTGGTTATAAAACTATGAATCCTGCTTTGACACAATTTGGCGAACGGATGTCTCATTTAACGGGAGTTCGTGCGATTATGAAAGATATTATTGAAACTTTAAGATTAGGAAAAGGCAAAGATTTTATTAATTTAAGTGCAGGAAATCCGGTAATTTTGCCCGAAGTTGAACAACTTTGGCGAGATTGTACCGCAGAATTACTATCAAGTCCTGAATATGGGGAAGTCGTTTGTCGGTATGGTTCTAGTCAGGGATATCAACCGTTTATTGATGTCATTGTTGAGGATTTTAATTCTCGTTACGGGTTAAATTTAACCGACCGCAATGTATTAATTACCCCCGGAAGTCAATCAATTTATTTCTATGCTACCAATGCTTTTGGCGGCTATACCACCGATGGCAAACTGAAAAAAATTGTTCTCCCCTTAAGTCCTGATTATACTGGATATGGGGGTGTTAGTTTAATTCCTGAAGCGGTTTTTTCCTATCAACCAAAGTTAGATATTGATGAAGTTAATCATCATTTTAAATATCGACCTGATTTTAGTCAATTAATTATTGATGAAACCACAGGATGTGTTATATTTTCTCGTCCTTGTAATCCCAGTGGCAACGTTTTAACAGAAGAAGAAGTTAAAAAAATTACAGCGTTAGCGGCTCCCTTTAACGTTCCAGTGTTTATTGATTCTGCTTATGCGCCACCATTTCCCGCCTTAAATTTTACCGAAATGAAACCCATTTTTGGCGATAATATTATTCATTGTATTAGTTTATCAAAAGCGGGATTACCTGGGGAACGATTAGGGGTTGCTATTGGCAATGAAAGCACAATTCAAGTATTAGAAGCATTTCAAACCAATATGTGTATTCATTCCCCCCGTTATGGACAAGCAATTGCCGCCCGTGCCATCGGTTCTGGAGCGTTATCAGAAATTTCGACTGAGGTAATTCGTCCCTATTATCAACAGAAATTCACCGTTGTGGAAACGGCATTAAATCAAGCCATGCCTCAAAATTTACCCTGGTTTTTACATCGGGGAGAAGGAGCAATTTTTGCCTGGATGTGGTTTAAAGATTTACCGATAACTGACTGGGAATTGTATCAACAGTTAAAAGAAGTGGGGGTAATTGTAGTTCCAGGTAATTCATTTTTTCCCGGTTTACAAGGAGAATGGAGCCATAAAAACCAATGTATTCGGATTAGTTTAACTGCTACGAATGAGGAAATTACAGAAGGGATGAAACGGTTAGCAACTGTTATTGAACAGGTTTATTAGTCCTCAACTATTCCTGTTTAATTTTGAAAGGGATTCTATAATCCCTTTTGCCTCTTGCCTGTTGCTATAAGATGAGTCTTTGGAAGTTAATTTCTATCCTACAACCCGATAATCAAAATTAAACGTTGCCCAACTATTAATATCCAGGGCTAAATCATCGGTGATAATTCCCATTTTTTCTAAGGTTGGTTGACTACCTCTATTCAAATCTTGTAAAATTGCATCAGCAATATTCAAAGGATTAGAAACTCGATTAAATTTTAAAATACCTTCATTTTTATTAATATTTCTATCTGAAATTTCTAATGTTTCTAAGAAGGGATTATGACTTAAAATAACGTGAGTTTCTACTAATCCGGTTGACCCTTTGACCATTTCTCCGATCATTTCTGTGGAAGAATTTCCGCTATAAATGTTAGCGGTTGGTAAACTCAAGGATTTACCGGGCGCAATTTGTTGTTGTTGGGGGTCAAAACCTGAATTAAAAATATAAGTTTCTCCTTCACTATTCATAGAAAACACTAGGAAATAAACCGGAAATTCCCCTTGATTTTGGAGTTGATATTGTAAACGACTTCCTAGAGGGACTGTGATAATGCCGATATTTTCTGAAGCGTTAATCAGGGGTTGATTTGAACTCGATTGAGAATTAATATTATTATTATTTTCTGGATTAATAGTATTAAAAATTCCTGTGGTTTTTCGTTTAATTAAAACTTGAGATTGGGGGGCTAATAAATTTAAAGATGCTCTTACTTTTAAATTCGAGGAACGTTCATTTTCTGTTGATCTTAATAACTTAATTGCTAACCGGGTTTTTAGTTGGGGAATTAACCGATGTATCGCAACTTTTACCGCTTCTCCTCCTTCGCCAACGGTATTAGGAAGTAAGACTAAACCCTTAGAAAATAACCCATATCTGCCCTGAAATAAAGGGGATAAGGGTGCGTTCAATGTTTGGGCAATAGTGGTATCGGTAACGCGACTAAGAACATAATCCGCAGGTTGATCACCTGCTACAATTGCCATCCGAGGAGAATCGGAAAAGGTGCTAGTTGCATCAACTCGTTCAATTCGAGATAATTTCGGATCTAAGGCAATTTTTAAATCAATTTTTCGAGGTAAAATTCTAATTAATTCTTGCACTTTTTGTCCGATTTTTAATCCTAAAAATGACGTTGAATTATTATTTTTTATTTGGGCTTTGGCATTTAATCCTGTGCGAGAACGTATTTGTAAATAGATAGGATTTTCTAAAGAATTAGAATCTGATATAATCGTTAATACACTATTTAAACTATAGGAATCTAACACAAAAGCTGGCAAACCAGTTAATAAAATTTTGGCTGTTTTGCCATTATCTTCAACTCCGGTAATTACACCATCAACCGGAGGAGAATTAATCCATAAATTCCCTAAAGAAAATTCTGATTCAGTTTTAGAATTAGACCCCGTTAATGTGCGGCGCAGTTGGGGTTGTTGAGATGATCCCACAATTTGTTCAACTTCTCCCGCAACCCGACGGATTTGATCTGATAAATTCCGGGGTGAACTTGCCCCCCAGAGGGTTTGGGTTAAGATATAAGTGAATAATCCTGCATTAAAGCCATCCCATCGAGCTTCTGTGGCGATTTGGGATGGTTTAGATGCGGATAAAACTATCCCTGGTAAACCTGGTTTTCTTTGTTCTAATTCTTGACGAGAAATGCCTAAACTAGATAATAGTTGATTTTGTAAATCTAATTCTGCTGGATTAATTTCAACGGTGGTTGGACTGGGAATAGCGCGAATTTTTAGAGTCCCTTGTTGATGATATCCTGGATAAATAAAGCTGGTATCTAAAATAGTAATTATGTTAGAAGTTTTTAGCGATCGCAATAATAACCACAAGGTATCTTCTAAAATATCATTAACAGTTTCCGTTTCTGATAAAGCAACATCAACAGGAAGAAAAGAATGCTGAATTTGAGATGAATTAGAAACCAAATTATACCGAGGGATACAACTCCCATAACCACTAAAATGAAACAGCGCTAAATCTCCCATTTTAGCCTGTTCAATTAAATGGGAAATAAATGCCGATTCAATTTGATTTCTAGTAGCTGCTTCATTTGTTAACGTGACAATATCATCGGGCTGAAAACCGAATTTATAAATTAACAAATTCCGTTGCAATTCCACATCCGTTAAACAGCCTTGCAACGGTTCTTGAATGCGATTTGTAGTTGGATATTGATTAATTCCAACTAATAGGGCTAACTTCCGTCGGGCTGGCTGTGCCAAGGCTTGATCAGAACGATAATACAGTCTTTGATTAATCCCCAGTGCCGCCAGGAGTAAGCCAGCCCGTTGTAAAAATTCCCGTCGTTTTAGTCCCATTACCAAAAATCAGTAATCAGTAATCAGTAATCAGTTATCAGTGTTTAGAATTGCCACGGCGCCTCTGGAACCGTTATCAGTTATTAGGTAATAATTTAAAAACAGCTAATTCACTATTAACTATAATATCAACTATTACACTGATAACTGATAATTAATAACTGACTACTGATTATTTGTTTTCATTGCTTTAATTAATTCATTAGCAACTTCCGGGCGGGAAAATTCCGGGGGTGGCAGTTCTCCCCGACGGAGTAATTCTCGTACCTTAGTTCCCGATAAATGAACTCGCTGTTCCGGCGAACTGGGACTGGTTTTACTGGTTGCCATTCCTTCTGTCACCTTACAGTAAAAAGCGTGTTCAAACATCATCGGAGTAATACCTAATTCTCCGGGTTCAAACTCATTGAAAATATATTGAGCATCGTAGGTGCCATAATAATCACCCACCCCGGCATGATCCCGACCCACAATAAAATGAGTACAGCCATAATTTTTCCGCACCAGCGCATGAAAAATCGCTTCCCGGGGGCCAGCATAACGCATTGCAGCCGGATTAATTGCTAAAATCACCCGTTGTTTAGGATAGTAATGATCAATCAAAATTTCATAGCAGCGCATCCGCACATCCGCAGGGATATCATCGGATTTTGTCGCCCCAACTAAAGGATGCAAAAACAAGCCATCAACGGTTTCTAAAGCACATTTTTGGATATATTCATGGGCGCGATGGATGGGGTTTCGGGTTTGAAATCCAACAATAGTTTTCCAGCCTTTTTCTCTAAATATTGCCCGAGATTCAGCCGGGTCAATTTGATATTTCGGGAAGTAGGGATGGGATTGACGCTCTAATAACCACACTGGGCCAGCGAGATTAATTCCCCCTTGATCGTAAACTACTTTTACCCCAGGATGTTTTTCATCCGTGGTACGGTAGACTTTCAGGGCTTCGGTTTCCTTGTCGTAGGAATATTTTTCGGTCAGTTCCAAAATCCCAACAAAATCACCTGTAGGGGAATCTAAACGCACCAAACCTCCTTCTTTTAGGTTCGAGGCGACCTCCTCCGATACAGACAAAGTAATCGGAATTGACCAGGGTAAACCATTACTCAGGTGCATTTGGTCAACAACGGTTTTATAGTCCGCCTGTTCCATAAACCCAGTTAGGGGACTAAAACCCCCAATAGCGATTAGTTCTAAATCAGAAAGCGATCGCTCATCCAACTGAACTCGGGGTAAATGTTCTCCTTTGTCCAAAAATTCCCGTCGTTGGTCAGGAGTTGCAATACGATTAATTAGATGTCCACCGTGGGGAGCAATGGCGTCTAGTGATTGACTCAAGGATAACCTCTCTAAGCTAACTAAAAAATTGACAATTATTCAATTTTCTTTATTTTCTATACTACTAGGATTTGTTGACATCCTCCACTCCCCAAAGGCGAGTGGATTTTTCACTACGCCACAAGGGTGGCTGAATTCGTAAAAATTGCCAGATCACGGTTGAAACTTTTTAAATACTAAGGTCACATTATGACCGCCAAATCCAAAGGAATTGGATAAAGCCACATTCACAACTTGGGCGCGACTCCGATGAGGAACATAATCCAAATCACATTCGGGATCTGGATTATCCAAATTAATTGTCGGAGGAACCCGATCCTCTGCAATGGCCATCGCCGTTGCTACCGCTTCAATACCTCCCGATCCCCCTAATAAGTGACCGGTCATTGATTTAGTCGAACTTACCGTGATCTTGTAAGCACTTTCCCCTAATACCCGTTTAATTGCGGCGGTTTCCGTCGAGTCGTTGGCCGAGGTACTGGTTCCATGGGCATTAATATAACTAATTTGTTCCGGGGTAATTCCGGCATCCTTCATCGCCAAGGAAATAGCTCTACTAGCCCCTTCTCCCCCAGGAACAGGGGAGGTGATATGGTAGGCATCACAGGTCATCCCATAACCCACCATTTCCGCATAAATCCGGGCACCCCGACTTAAAGCACAGTCTAATTCTTCTAATAGTAAAATTCCGGCTCCCTCTCCCATCACAAATCCATCTCGATCCCGATCAAAGGGACGACAGGCGATTAGGGGTTCATCATTGCGAGTAGATAGAGCCCGGGCTGCGGCAAATCCCGCCACCGATAACGGGGTAACTGCCGCCTCTGTACCGCCACAAATCATCGCTTGAGCATAGCCGCGTTGAATTAAACGAAAGGCATCGCCCACGGAATTTGACCCGGCCGCACAAGCCGTCACCGAACAGGAGTTAGGCCCCTTAGCCCCGGTATGAATAGCCGTGAGTCCGGCCGCCATATTAGCAATCATCATCGGGATCATAAACGGACTACAGCGATCGGGGCCACGAGTTAAATAGATCTCTTGCTGATCTTCGAGTACCTTCAGTCCGCCAATACCTGTGCCAATAATGACACCCACCTGTTCTGCATTTAAGTCATTAATCACGAATCCGGCATCAGAAACAGCTTGTTGACTAGCCGCTACCGCAAACTGAGCGAAGCGATCCATCCGCTTGGCTTCCTTGCGCGAGATATAATCACAGGGGTCAAATCCCTTTACCTCACCCGCAATCCGACAATCGTGCTTTGAGGCATCAAATCGGGTAATTGGGCCAATTCCATTGCGTCCGTTAATTAACCCGTCCCAATATTCAGCCTTGGTATTTCCAAGCGGAGTAATTGCCCCTAAACCTGTTACAACAACGCGCTTAAAATTCATCGAAAAACTGGGTTTGAAACCCCGTCCTTTAGCGAAGCGAAGGACGGCTTTACACAATCTTCTAAGTAACAATCAACCCGTTAGAACGGCGAATTAACTGTACTTTACTAGAAGCAATCTGCCCTAACCGTTTCCAGTTAGCATCGCTAACAGATACTTGTCTTTCGGTATCACCACTGACGTAGCTAACACCCTTGGGAGATTTAACCAAATCACCCTTGCGAAATCCATGACGAGTTGTAGAACCCCCATACTTACGACGCACTCCGCCTTTGGCCGGGAGCATTATAGCAGTCGCCAGACCTATTAGGACAAAGAGTGATGCAGCAAAGCTAGACGGTGAAGTCTTTTCCTCCGGTGTTCCCTCCCCCCCCTAGCCTGCCGTGCACGGGGGGTTTGGGGGGGCTGTTCCGGTGTTCCCTGCTATAAGTGAAGTTGGCGACGAGAAAAAGGGGGTTTGCGAATCACTCGGAATTGGGCAGTTGTGATCACAACATCACCAAACCAATTAGCACCATCAGTTTTTGCTGTGTGATATTGGCGATACTCGACAAAAGCTGTTGCTGCAATAGCGACACCATCAACCGCATGAGTATTGAATTCAGGCTTAGATTTGTCTGTTTTGTTCTTTGTTAGCCCCAAATATTTACGAGTTGATGCGGTTTGATAACCTTCAATCCTAACTACTGGCGCAAACTTTTCTAATTGGCTTAACATCCATTTTTGTCCCACCCCCCCTAGCCCCCCGTGTACGGGGGGTTTGGGGGGGGGCGAAAAACCTTTACCAGATTTTGCTTGTTTACGTCCACTGGTTAAGTCAACATCGGCTTTTACATACTCGGATCTAATTTCTGCAACTGGGTAAATTCTGAATAATTCGGAAACTATTCTCAATTCCAATTGGCGATTAGCACGAATTGATGGAGGCAGTTTACCTTGGCGACGATTATTAAAGCGTTTTTGGCGATGGTTGCGTTTCGAGAACTCAATCTTCCGGTTGATCCTTCTTCCTCTGCGACCTCGACGCATTAATCGTCTTATATCCATGCGTTCACGGACTGTCTGAAACGGTAAAATTAGATGGGCTGTATACAGTGTAAACTTAGCTGATTGAACACCAATCCCAGAGAATTTCTTGCCAGGATCAATCCCAATCACAAGATTTTGGGTTGTGTATCCACTGGGTTCAATTGTGAGTTGAACATAAAATTGCCCACAGTCTGACCAGCGTTTAACTGCTTTTCCAGATTCAATCCACTTCCTCGCTCTTGCGGGTGTGGTTGGCATTAATGGCTTGTTGTTTTGATCAACTACTGGGATTCGCATTTTGGTATAACCCAATTTCTTGTTTTAGTCTCTTCGCTCAACTCAATTAAGATGTCTTGGCTTTACCCAACAACAGCAGTTAAATTAAAATGGGTTAGGATTGCCTAGTTCAGACAGTCGGATGCAGCAAAGTTTCTGCGGGACTGACAAACGGCTAATCCTCTGCTTTTTCTGTTGATTTTAAATCAGTTTAAAAGATTAAGCTGATGCTGGGACGTTGTTTTCGATGTAGTCTACAACCTCTTGAACGGTTAGAATCTTTTCGGCATCTTCATCGGGAATTTCGATACTAAATTCTTCTTCTAATGACATAACCAGTTCTACTATATCCAGAGAATCAGCACCTAAATCATCGGTGAAGCTGGCATTTGGAACAACTTTATCTTCTTCAACATCTAATTGTTCTTTAACAATTTTCTTCACTTTGTCAAACGTATCACTCATGTCCTATTTTTCCTTATTGGGATGTCGCGTATACCATTTTATCTGAAAGGTGGATCACCGCAGCAACGATCTTCTAACTTTTTCGAGTTGCAGACATCGGGTTTCGGAGGTCGGCTGTGGGCCAATGCCAAACATAATCATTATTAACCCGTAGAGGCGGATTCTGTAAAAATTTATGCTTTTCACAAACAACCTTCAAAAACCCGCCCCACCCCACCCTTGATCTTCCAAAAATTATCTATTCTGGGGAGTTAAATTAAAAGTAGTTAATTAAATTAAGATGGGCGGGTTTAGGTAGATTGTTTGTGAGTAGGAAAGGTTAACTCGAACCCGCCCCTACCTGGTGAGAAAATTCGGTTAAAATTTATCTAACCGTGACAGAATAACTGGTTTTGAAAGGTTTAAAATCCTGATTATTTTTAGCAGTTCCTTTCAATTCTAATTGATAAATTCCTGCTTGGGGAAATATAACTTCTGTTCCGGGGATACCCTGATATTTTTCCGCAGCAATAGCTTTTAATTGGGGCTGCATTAATGGTTGAGTATTTGATGACCGAGGTTCTCGATAAATCGCCAATTGACAATTACATTCAGATAGGGGAATAATTTTTCCGCCGCGACGAGTTAATGCAAACCAAATCCTGGCTTTTTCTCCTGATCGGGGATTATGATTAGGTTCTAGGTGAAATGTTACCGCCACATCTCCAGACACTTCTAATTCATGGGCGATAGCAGGGTTAGAATAGGAGAATTTTTGTAGGGGTTGAACACAGAGGAATGTTCCAATAATTAATAATAATTTTAAAGACTTATTTTTGTTTAAGGGGCGCAACATAAAATTTTTCTAATCCTAATAGTGACCAAATAGAAAGATACCTAATCAATAATACCATTAAAGTTACAATAATAAAAATAAAACCTCTTAATTGATCAAAAAATGTTAGATCAAATCTACCAAAATAATTAGAACCAATTAAGAGAGCATGAATCACTATTAAAATTAATGCGGGTACGGCTAATAAATGAATTTTTCGCCAAACTATTCCTAAATAACTTTGAATATGATCAAAACTGGTAATAGCCGCAGGAATCATCAATAATAATGCTAATCCCCCCGCTATTATTCCTAGTTGATGTTGAATAATCATAAATTCAAAAGCAGTTAAATTCCATTGAAATGTATGATCTAACATTTGTACCGTATGAATAATCGCTAATACAAAAGCTCCGACTCCTAAAAAGCGTCTATATTTTAAAGGTTGTGACCAGAGGCGACTAATGGGACGGGCAATTAAGGTGAACATTAAACTAATTAAAGAACCATATCCCGTATAATCAACATGGTTTCCGGTTCTTAATAGGGTTAAAATTCCAATTAATAAAGTAATCCATCCCCCCATTCTAAAAAGTTGACTTCGGCGGTCGGCGGTGAATTTTTCGGTTAATAATCCCACCCCTAACATGGTCGGAAAAGTTCCGATTCCAAAGGCTAACATAGTTAGCATTCCTAACCCTAAATTTCCTGTTTCTGCGGCTTTAATTTGGGCTGTGTAGAGAAAACCACAGGGAATTAAACCCCAAATTAATCCTAATAAAATTGGGGTAAAAAAATGATTTTGTAAAGATAGATTCACCATCCATTTACTCAGGTGATCATGTAAATTTTTAGGAGATAAAGGATGGATAATTGGGAAACGATGAAAGACGGTAGGATTAATTTGAGCTAATCCTAAAATGATTAATAGAATTCCAGTAAAAATCGCTATCCCTTGGCGAAAAATACTGCCAATTCCTGCCATTTGTCCCCCAGCAATTAAAACCGAACCCAACCCGCCAATCATCGCCCCAATTAAGGCATAACTCAGAATCCGGCCTAAATTTAATAATAGGTGAAATTGCCAGGGAATTTTGCCAGGGGAGAGGGATTCGTCGGAAACAGAAAAAGCCACGGTTAAGGGGCCGCACATTCCCAAACAGTGACCAAAACTTCCGAGAAATCCTAATGCACCAATTAACAATAGGTCAATGATCATGATTCCGTTTAAAAGCGGATTTTATAGAGTTGAAACAACGTTCCGGGCTGGCGTTTTAAAATTTTAGCTCCCGTTTCTTTGATAATTTTTTCCCAATTTTCTAGGATTTCCAAGAAAACTTCTGTACCTAAATAGGTTTCTAAAATTGCCCAATCTTCGGCTAATTCAGCATCGGGAATCAGAACATCAAAAACAAAATCTCCCCCAGGTTTAACTACCCGCTTGACTTCTTTTAAAACCAATTCCCAATAACTGATCGGATAGTAACAACTCCATCCAGTGGCGATCGCTAAATCAAACTGATTTGCCTCATATTGTAATTTATGACCGGGGGCTAAAGTTACTCCTTTAAACAGTTTAGAATTTAACTGTGGCCCTCGAATATTCAGGGCGTCCTTAGCCACCGTACTAATTTCTTGACCATAAAATAAAGCTCCCCAATCTCGCCAAGGATAAATTAGAAAACTGACCCCACAACCAATATCTAAACAGTGCTGATTTTTTTGCGGTTTGGCAATTTCCCAAAAGGGAGAAGTGATTTTTTCTGATAAAGTTCCAGCTATGCGATCGCGAAAAATTGCCATCGTTTCAACCTCTGGAGGTAAATCAAAAGATCCCCCTTGATATTCTTGATTAAAACGATTGGCAATCGAAGCGATCGCCCTTTCCAAAGGGTCGGAACTCACAGATAAATTGAAAAAACCCGATGAATTAGAAGATTTAGCCATTCATTGTAAGATGTGTGAAGAAAACCTCTAGGTTTGGAGACCAAACCGCCACAATCAAAGATTATGACATCGGCGCGAATTGCTATATCAGTCTATTTTGAGCCTTTCAATGCTTTTTTAAAGTTTTTCCGATAGGAAGGATTAAATACAAACAAAACTGGCCATAACAGGGAGAAGATCAGACGGTTTTGGAAACTGCGGTTGAAGTTGGTATTTTCAAACCCCGTCCAAAATTTCCAGATTCCACCCGCATAAATAACGACTAATACTAGGGTAATTAGGGAATTCATGTCTGAAATATTTTATACCTAAAGGATGATAGACACAGTAAACATAGGTCTATTCTAGCAGTTAATCTTAGAGAATGGTGATTGGGGTTGACATAGGTTAAAAGGGAAGCAATTCCATAGGAAATTTGCTATTCTATATATTGAGAAGGTTTTTAATTATAAACCTAGCTGTGATCAAATCCGAAAAACACCGGATCACCAAATCAAGCTAAATCAATCAGGAGGATATATGCGAGCAGTGCTAATGGCCGGTGGATCAGGAACACGACTAAGACCGTTAACCTGCGATCTGCCTAAACCGATGGTACCCATACTCAATCGTCCGATTGCTGAACATATTATCAATCTCCTCAAACAACATAATATTACAGAAGTGATCGCCACATTGCATTATCTTCCCGATGTGATGCGAGAATATTTTCATGATGGCAGTCATTTAGGGGTACAAATCACTTATGCGGTGGAAGAAGATCAACCCCTGGGAACCGCAGGTTGTGTCAAAAATATTGCCGAACTTTTAGATAAAACCTTTTTAGTAATTAGTGGAGATAGTGTTACGGATTTTGATTTAACTGCCGCCATAGAATTTCATCAGCAGAAACAATCCAAAGCCACCTTGATTCTAACCCGAATGCCCAACCCCATTGAGTTTGGTGTGGTCATTACCGACGAAAATCATCGAATTAATCGCTTTTTAGAAAAACCCGCCGCCAGTGAAGTTTTCTCCGATACGGTGAATACCGGAACCTATATTTTAGAACCAGAAGTTTTAGAGTATCTTCCCTTTGATCAAGAATGTGATTTTTCCCAAGATTTATTTCCCTTACTCCTAGAAAAAGGGATACCCATGTATGGGTTTATTGCTAATAATTATTGGTGTGATATTGGTCATTTAGACATCTATAGAGAAGCCCATTATGATGCCTTAATGGGGAAAGTGAAACTGAAAATTGCCTACCCCGAACCTTCTCCGGGTCTGTGGATTGGAGAAAATACCTTTATTGATGAAACCGCCGTGATCGAAACCCCGGTTTTGATTGGTCGGAATTGTCGCATTGGGGCGAGGGCACAAATTGAAGCCGGAAGCGTGATTGGCGATAATATCACCATCGGGGCCGATGCCAATATCAAACGGCCAATTATTTGGAATGGGGCGATTATTGGGGATGATGCCCATTTACGGGCCTGTGTAATTGCCCGGGGTGCGCGGGTGGGACGTCGTGCCCATGTCCTCGAAGGGGCGGTGGTGGGTTCCTTATCCAGTGTCGGGGAAGAAGCCCAAATTAGTCCGGGGGTGCGGGTCTGGCCAAGTAAAAAAATCGAATCCGGGGCTACCCTGAATATTAATTTAATTTGGGGGAATACGGCCCAACGCAATTTATTCGGTCAAAGGGGGGTGCAAGGATTAGCAAATATTGATATTACCCCGGAATTTGCGGTTAAATTGGGGGCGGCTTTTGGGTCAACTTTAAAACCCGGTTCTTTGGTAGCAGTTTCCCGGGATCAACGGCCGATTTCTCGGATGGTGACTCGTTCTTTAGTGGCAGGTTTAATGTCCGTTGGGGTGAATATTATTAACTTAGATGCCACCGCCATTCCCATCACTCGCACGGCTATTCCTACTTTAAATGTAGCGGGGGGAATTCACGTTCGCCTCTCCCCAGAACGGGCAGACTATTTATTAATTGAATTTTTGGATAATAAAGGAATTAGTATTACCAAAGCCAAGGAGAAAAAAATTGAAGGGGCTTATTTCAAGGAAGATTTGAGACGGGCGCAAATTCCTGAAATTGGTAACGTCAGTTATACGGTTGATTTATTAGATATTTATAGTGCCAGTTTTAGTAAACATATCAATAGTGAAATTTTACGCTACAGTAACGCCAAGGTAGTTATTGACTATGTTTATGCGGTTTCTGGGGCAATTTTACCCCAACTTTTAGCTAAATTTGGCTGTGATGCGGTGGTTTTAAATGCTAGTTTAAATCATACCGCTTTATCGGTTCCTGAACGAGAAAATTTACTCGATCAATTAGGACGAGTTGTAGAAGCGCTACGGGCTAATTTTGGAGCCCAGGTTTATGCCAATGGGGAACAATTTATGTTAGTAGATGAAACCGGAAGTCCCATTCGAGGGGAATTTTTAACCTCTTTGATGGTGAATATGGTCTTAACTTCCCATCCCCGCAGTACCATCGTAGTTCCGGTGCATACATCTTCGGCCGTCGAACAAATTGCCCGTCGTTACGATGCTAAAGTCATCCGTACCAAGGCAAACCCAACGGCCTTAATGGAAGCTTGTCACCGCAATCCTAACGTAGTTTTAGGTGGCAGTGGCGATATGGGATTTATCTTTCCCCAACTGCATCCCGGGTTTGATGCGATGTTTTCCATTGCTAAAATTATTGAACTGTTAACCAGCCAAGAGCGCTCACTAACCCAAGTACGGGCGGATTTACCCCATGTCGTCCATCGTCGCTATACCGTGCGTTGTCCTTGGACAATTAAAGGAGCATTAATGCGGCATTTAGTCGAAACCCATTCCCCCGACAACCTAGAATTAATTGATGGAGTCAAATTAATTAACTACCAAGATGATAACTGGGTTCTGGTTTTACCCGATGCGGGAGAGCCGCAGGTTCATATTTTTGCCAATAGTGTTGATCGAGATTGGGTTGATACGACCCTGCGAGAATACCGCAATTTAGTTCATGATTTTGTGAATCAATCCCAAGGGATGGATCACCGCGAAGATATTTAGGGTAAAAAATTAATCAAAAACCGTTTAAATTTTCCAATAAAAATGTCATGATTGAAAAAACTCAACTCTTGGGGAGAGTTTCATGAATAGCGAGGGAGAACACTCCCACGGCAAACAAATTTATTGATCAAAAAATGAACAGTATTATTCTAATGGCGGAGATCATTCAAGATCCGCAACTTCGTTATACCCCCGATAATCAAATTGCCCTTACTGAAATGTTGGTTCAGTTTCCCGGACTACGGGATGTCGATCCGCCCGCCACTTTAAAAGTAATCGCATGGGGAAATTTCGCGCAGGAAGTTCACGAAAAATATCATCAAGGAGATCAAATTATTATCGAAGGTCGTTTGGGAATGAATACCATTGAACGACAGGAAGGATTTAAGGAAAAGCGGGCAGAACTGACTGCCCAACGGATTTATCCGGCACAAATGGATCTTTCCAGACCCACCCAAACTTTCGATCCCGCCACCCCGACTCAAAACAAAGTGGTTCCCTTGGGCTCACGTCGCGCCAGCACTTCTGCCCCGACTGCCGACGAACCCCAAGAATCCCGTCGTCCCCCGACTAATTCCGCCCCCCCTAGAACAACTGCCCCCGATGAACCCGATAACCCCGATTACGATCCGATTCCGTTTATGCGACCTGTCCCATTCCAAACAATTAAGATGGGATTGACTGACTTTTGGGAATTAGAAATGAATTGTCCCCGGGTTGGGTTTGAAAGTCGAAAATTTTAACTGAAGTTGTGTAGAAACAATCACGCCCCGTGCTTTTAAGCCGGGGTGAAAAAAGTAAAAAGTTGGTTTAAAACGAGCTTCTCTGCCCTTGGAGGGGATGTAAGACCAAAATCTTCGGGACGTAAAAAATCCATGAAGTCCGAGGCAGTCCCCATTGAATTGGGAAGCCTACACTGTACCATCAGGTCAGTGTAGGTAGTTCACAATATGTAACAATCGGATCGGAGCCTAGATAGGATTCAGTTTAAGCACAATCAAGTCATGAAAATTAAGTCTACCAAAAGATAGATACAGCATTTCCCAAAAAGAATGTTATGATTCTCAAAGGATTAGATATCGGTAGCCTAGTTTGCTACGGCATCAGGAATATTTTCGCTCTTTAGTGTAAGTTCTACCCGCTTGCCTCCGAATTCCAATCTCCGCACACCCCTTGATTTTTGACTGAAAAGGTAATTAATGACGATTTATGTAGGCAATCTGTCTTACGACGTAACAGAAACCGACCTCACTCAAGTGTTTGGTGAATATGGTTCCGTTACAGATGTTCAAATTCCCATTGACCGGGAAACCCAAAGAAAACGGGGTTTTGGCTTCATCAAAATGGCAACGGATGACGAAGAAACCAAAGCAATTGGTGAACTCGATTCAGCAGAATGGATGGGTCGAGTCCTGAAGGTGAATAAAGCCAGACCCAGAGAAGATCGCAAGCCTTCTGATCATTCTGGTGGTGGCTGGGGAAATAACAGAAATAGCTCACGAAGCTACTAAAATTTGACTTCTCTTCTGCCCTGTAATTTTTTAGAGTGAAAGTTGTCAGTGCAAGACATTAAAACCCACTCCCGGACTGGGAAAAAATTTACGCTTGAGGAGCTTGCGGCAAGGACAAGGATAGCAGAATGAATGCTTATATTTGTACTAAAAGTAGTCCTCAGTGGAGAAAAAATTCCCAGACGAATCCCCAGGATTGTTACAGGAGTGTAAGTGCCTGTTTTTCAACAGGTTGTGCTAAAGTAATCAGTGAGAGTAAAATTCGGTTGTAGCTTTTGTTTGTAGTCTTGATGGGCATTTCCCGTTTGGTTTGGACAGGCTTCTCTCCGAAATTCTAACCTCCGCACTATTTTGATTTTGGAGATACCCTATGTCTATTTATGTCGGCAATCTTTCTTATGAAGTTACTGAAGAAGATCTAAAAGAGGTCTTTAAAGAGTACGGTGAGGTTAAACGAGTTCAACTTCCTAAAGACCGTGAAACAGGAAAAGTCAGAGGCTTTGCTTTTGTGGAAATGGAAACTGAAGCGGAAGAAGACAAAGCCATTGAAGAGCTTGATGGAGCCGATTGGATGGGTCGAACCATGAAAGTGAACAAAGCCAAACCTAAAGAAGACCGAGGACCAGGTGTTGGTGGTCGTTCCGCCTATGGTGGTGGTGGCGGCGGTGGCGGTGGTCGCGGTGGTGGCGGTGGCGGTGGCGGTGGTCGCGGTTCTCGCTACTAAGTTGCTTTTTAACCCCTTCGATTAGTATTGACTTTGAGGGTCTCCTTGATTTCATCTCAATAAAAAGGCTTAGGTCGCGATACCTGAGCTTTTTTATTGGTTAGGTCGTAATATCTAGGCTTTTTGATTTGAGATTGGTTGAGGTTGCTAGATCAGGCTGAATCCCAAGATTAAAAGGTTCCTTAGTAAAGTCAAAATTTTGGTAATTGTTGCAGAATTGTCAATTTAGTTAAAAATAGGTTATACTAGAGTGGTTAATGAGAGTAAAATTCGGTTGTAGCTTTTGTTTGTAGTCTTGATGGGCATTTCCCGTTTGGTTTGGACAGGCTTCTCTCCGAAATTCTAACCTCCGCACTATTTTGATTTTGGAGATACCCTATGTCTATTTATGTCGGCAATCTTTCTTATGAAGTTAAAGAAGAAGATCTAAAAGAGGTCTTTAAAGAGTACGGTAATGTTAAACGGGTTCAACTCCCTACAGATCGTGAAACAGGTCGAGTGCGTGGCTTTGCTTTTGTGGAAATGGAAAATGACACAGAAGAAACAGCAGCTATTGAAGCACTAGATGGAGCGGAATGGATGGGTCGAGACTTGAAAGTTAACAAAGCCAAACCTAAAGAAGACCGACCGCCGGGTGGTGGTCGCAGTGGCGGTGGCGGTCGCGGTGGCTATGGTGGCGGTGGCGGTGGCGGTGGTCGTGGTCGCTATTAAATGGCTTTTTGACCCCTTGGATTAGGACTGATTCCGAGGATATCCTCGATTTTATCTAAATAAGGAAAGCTTAGGTAATCATACCTGAGCTTTTTTTATAATTTCTGTTTTTACAATTCAGTAATCGATGATAGCTCAATTGTAGAGAGTTATATAGCAGTTGCCGCATCTATTAGGACATTCTTGAAAGCTAAAAGCTGCTCATAGTAAGTATTTACCTATAGCGAGATTGCCTATTCCCTATTGCCTCTTGCTATACTTGATGATAGAGTGGCTGCGATAGTTTTCGGTTGAATCTTCTACTTTTATATATAGCCTAATCGGGTAATATGAATATCACTAAAACCCTTCATACCCTGTTCGGATTAATTTTTTGGTTGTGGAATATCACTTTCCTCACCGTTGTTTATATTTGGATTTTACCTTTTCTAGCAATTTTTCTGGTCTTAGCGACCTTTGCTGGAGAAATCGAACTAGAATTTACTCTAACCATCCTGGCTTTAATTGCAATTCCCACCGTTTGCGTGATTATTGCAAATAGGAATTTTCGTCAAAGACCTGTAGAGTTAATCCGGTTATTTTATGGTGTAGAAGCACCGCTATTTTTATTCTGTCTGGTAAGATTATTTATTCTGCGGGAAATGACCCTAGCTAGTCGTTTCGTATTAACCACTATTTTAATTTGTATTACTGCCTTTTTTATAGAATTAGTCTGGGGATATTTAGGACAAAAAGAGCATAAAATCTCTCGAATTTTATCGGGAATACAATTAGCTGTCCATAGCCTGATGTTATTAGTTGGATTTTATTTAGGAATTATTCTGCTATATTATGCAGTTCCGGCTGCTGTTGTTATGTTAAGACAGTTTTTTTCATTTCAGTGGTTAGAATATTTGTGGTGGGATTTAACTCATAATTTCTTGTTAGGTTTTGCTGTGATGACGATTCTTTGCGCCGGAACAGCAACATTATTTTTAGGAATGCCTTCGGCTTTAGTTGCTCTTTATGTTCATTCAGGACAACGAATTTTAGGCAAATTTTCAGCCCAATATGGTCGGACTCGCACCGTCCAAATCTCATTAGGAGTTGTAACCCTTTGGACTGTATTATTAATTAGTTTTCTGCGTCAACCTCAATTTTTAGCCTTTCAAAAGTTAGAAAATATTCCCCAAACCGAACCGCAAAAACAAGAATTATTAGCCCAATCTGAATCTATTCGGAAAGGATTAGTCAATGCCTATTTATCTCCCTATCGTTATTTAGGAGCCGTTAAAGATAGTAATTCGATGGAGGCAATGTATAAAGATGTTTTCAATTTACCTCAACCCTTATTAAATGGTCTTCAAAATAGTTATAATCAATTGATGTCTCCCTTTCTTTATCAAGGAGATTTAGATAAGGATGTGGATAAGGCTGAGAAACTATATGCTAATTTTTTTGATGCTCCGATTGAAAAAGGAGAACGTCTGGCAATTCAACACGCGCTTAAATCTACAGTTATTTTAGATGATGCTAAAGCAGGCTTATTGAATATTAATCAGAAAAAAGTTTGGTTAGCCAAACAAGAGGTTACTGTTCAAGAAAAGGGGGACTGGGGAGATGTGGAAATCCACGAAATTTATCAAAATCAAACTAAGGATGTAGAGGAGATTTTTTACTCTTTCACCTTACCTGAAACCGCCGTAATTACGGGACTTTGGTTAGGAGATACTAATAATAAAGCTACCCGTTTTCCCTTTACGGTTTCTCCGAGGGGTGCGGCTCAAAAAGTGTATAATTCTCAGGTTAAACGGGAACGTCCCGTTGACCCGGCATTGTTAGAACAGGTGGGAACCCAACATTATCGACTGCGTGCATTTCCGATTCCGCCTAAATCAGTTTCTTGGGATAGAAATAATCCTAATCCTCCCGCAGAATTGCATCTGTGGTTAACCTATAAAGTCATGGGTCAGGGGAATCAATGGCCGTTACCTAAATTGGGAGAAAAACGTAATATTTTCTGGACAAAAGCCACGGAAAGAATTAGAAATCAAAAATCAATTAAAGGATTTGAAAAGGATTGGTTAGAGGCTAATTTACCAGCTTCTCAACAGTCAATTCAATCCCATCAAGTCAGTTTAGATGATTATAAAATTACGGTTCAACCCTTAGCTGAAAAAGATTATATTTTACCCCAAAATCAACGATTTGCGATTATTTTGGATACCTCTCGCAGTATGGGAACCCATAAACAGGAATTAGCGAAAACCTTAGATTGGTTTAAGACTAATATTCTTACCAAAAATCAGGCGGATTTATATGTTACTGCAACAGCCGGAAATCAACCCCAATTTATGAATGATTTGCCACGGTTTCAGGTTGATCAAAAAGTCTTTTATGGAACCTTACAAATTAAAGAAATGCTGCGCCAGTTTATACAGTTGCGAGGAAATGAAGCCTACGACGGAATTGTATTAATTAGTGATGAAGGAAGTTATGAATTATCGGAAGATAAAACCGAGGTTCCCCAGCTTTCTATTCCTCTGTGGATTGTGCATTTGGGTTCCCTGGCTGGTGCTTATGAAGATGGAACTTTAAAGATGATTCAACATAATGGAGGTGGGGTTTCAACCGATATTTCGGAAGTGATGAAACGGGTGGCGACAACGGAACAATTAACCCAAAAATTGGCAGGTTCAACTCAATCTAAACCTGGCAAAAATCCAGAAAAACCCCAGGTTTTAACCGTGGCGGATGGCTATGCTTGGTTAATGGAAAAAACGACGGAAAAAGCTCAAAAATCCCAGGGGTTTGAACAAATTGCAGCGCGATTATTAGTTCGGGGATTAAGTCAGAAAAACCCTGAACAACAATTAGCTAAATTAGATGATATTCATGCGATCGCCAAGACCTATAATATTGTTACCCCCTATTCTTCGATGATTGTTCTAGTGAATGATGAACAACGTCAAGCTTTGAAAGTCGCAGAAGCTTCTAAGGATCGATTTAATCGTCAAATAGAGGATGGTAAAGAACAGTTAAATAAACCGAATAATCCACTTAAAGCTGCTAGTGTTCCTGAACCTGGAATGACAATTGGTTTAGGGGTTATTGCCCTGTTTATTGTTGTTAAATCTCAAAGAAATAAAACTAAAAATTGGTTTTGATATTTTAATTAAATGATTAAATTAAAAGCGATCGCTCTTTAAACCCCAGGAAAATCATTCCGAATTTGCTGTAAAGCTCGATAGAATTTTTTACGACGAACCCATGCCACATAACCCGCAAAACAACAATTTCCCTCCGGGTCAATCAAAAACACATGATCAACTTCTACTAAGTTTTTCCAAACATTAATTTTTATATTATTCTTTAATGTAATGTAGGGGGTTGAATATCCTACATTTTGGAAATGGGTAGGATTCATACCCTTGATTTTTTGTAATCTGTTTATAATATCTTCGATGGTGGTATCAGTGGTGGTACCAGTGGTGGTACCAGTGGTGTTACCAGTGGTTGGGGTTGGGGTTGGGGTTGGGGTTGGGGTGGGAGTGGGAGCACGTTCAATATTGAGTTCAATTTTAGCAACGGTATATTCACCAGAACCGAAAATCTCACCGCCACTTTTATTATAAGTTCCTCGTAACTTTCCATCAATATAAAGTTCAAAACGTCCACACCAATCTTGACCAAATAACCCTCTGATAATTCGTTCTTTTAGACTGTAAGTTTTAATCATAAAATTCAATAAATTAACTCCTTCTTGCAAAGCAGAAGAAATATTAATTTTTTTCCCCGTCATCAAGGAAAAATAATGTTCATTCACCAGAATATAGGCTTCATCCCGACCTTCAATTAAGCGAATTTCGATTGAACGGGGATTCAGGGCCGAAAGTTTAATAACAGATTCCATAATTCACCTCAATTGTAGGGTTTGTAAGCGCAGTACAGGCATTAGCTAACACTTATTATAATATTACCTATTATAACCTATCACAGCAAGGGAGCGAAAACAAAGGTCACGCCCTGAAAGAAATTATCAGGAAAAGGTGAGTCTTCAGCTTAAGTATTGTAATGTTTTGTTTAAAAATTGCAACTTTGGGTTGAGATTGGTTCTCGGATTAGATGAAATTAATGGAGATCGCTCTTTAAACCCCAGAAAAATCATTCCGAATTTGCTGTAAGGTTTGATAGAATTTTTGAGCATGAATCCATCCCACATAACCCGCAAAACAACAATTTCCCTCCGAGTCAATCAAAAACACATGATCAACTTCTACTAAGTTTTTCCAAACATTAATTTTTATATTATTCTCTAATATAATGTAGGGGGTTGAATATCCTACATTTTGGAAATGGGTAGGAGTCATCCCCCGAATTTTTTGTATAAGCTTTTCATAATATTTAAAAGTTGTTTTTTGATGTCGTCATCAGGATTAGGAGTGGTGGGCTTAGGAGTTGGGGTGGGCTTAGGAGTAATACGTTCAATATTGAGTTCAATTTTAGCAACGGTATATTCACGAGAACCGAGAAACACACCGCCATTTTGATTATAGGTTCCGTGTAATTTTCCATCAATATAAAGTTCAAAACGTCCACACCAATCTTGACCAAATAACCCTCTCCGAATTCGTTCTGTAAGCGGATAGGTCTTAATCATTAAGTTTAATAAATTAACCCCTTCTTGTAAGCTAGAAGAAATATTAGTTTTTCTCCCCGTCACTAAGGAAAAATAATCTTCATTCGCCAGAATATACGCCTCATCCCGACCTTCAATTAAGCGAACTTCGATTAAACTGGTATCCAGGGCCGAAAGTTTAATAACAGATTCCATAATTTACCTCAATTCTAGGGTGTGTAAGCGCAGTGCAGGCATCAGCTAACACTTATTTTAATATTTATTACCTATTTTAACCTATCACGGCAAGGGATCGAGGACGCTCCTACCTTGTGCTTTTCTAAACAGGTCGATTTTGCGCTAAAATATAAATGCTTATTATTTTTTTAAATGACTACTAACTCGGATTTATTGCAATTGATATAAATTATGGTTCAATCCTTACCAAAACCAACAAATTTTGCTGAATTTATCCAGTGGAAACCGGACAACAAACGCTATGAACTCCATGAAGGAGCAATTATTGAAATGCCACAACCGACGGGAGAACATGAAGATATTGTGGGGTTTTTAGCTGAAAAACTGACTTTAGAATATGTGCGCCTCCATCTTTCTTATTCTATTCCGAAAACGGCACTGGTTAAATCAGCTTCAAGTGAGTCGGCTTATTCGCCAGATATCTTATTATTGGATCGTTCTAATTTAGTGAATGAACCTTTTTGGAAGAAATATTCTACTGTAAGTTTGGGTAAGTCTATTCCTTTAGTGATTGAAGTCGTTAGCACTAATTGGCGGGATGATTATTATAAAAAATATGGGGAGTACGAAGATATTGGAATTGTTGAATATTGGATTGTAGATTATCTAGCCCTGGGTGCTCGTAAATTTATTGGTAATCCCAAAAAACCAACTATTTCTGTTTACTTTTTAGTCGATGGAGAATACCAAGTTAATCAATTTCAAGAAAATGAGTGCATTCAGTCCTTGGTTTTTCCAGAGTTAAGTTTAACGGCCGAACAAATATTTCAAGCTGGAGTTATTTAATATAATAAAAACCTAGTCTTTCAATCAAGCAGAGTAAAAGGTTGTTTCTATAGGTTGATCAAAAGAGCGAATTATGGTAATAATATTATTAGCATCCTCATTGTTAAAAACTCCATCTAATCCTGCGGTGTGAATATCAGTAAAAGGGGATTCATACAAACGAGAGGGCTTCATAACCCCACGTTGGGTTAACCAGTTAATAATTTGTTCAATAAAACGAATTTGATTAGCATTGAGATTGTTATTTTCCAAATATTTACTAAATGCTTGTTTGGCGGTGTTTCTGTCTAAACCCACCAATTCCAACATAAAACTTTTCAGGTTAATATTTTTACCATATACTAACTCGAATTTATCCCTAGATTCTAGCGCCTCTGAGGTAAATAACATCTTTTCTAATTCCTGTAAATCAGTATCAGTTAGAGGTAGATTTCTTTTTAACTTAGCGATCGCAATATGATCTTGATGGGCTAAAATATAGCTTTCTACTCTTTTTTTGTATTGATAGGGGCTGAAACCTGTTTGACGGTTAGGTACTTCTAAGATTTCTAAATCCCCTAATTCATCCTCAAAATCAGTATAGATAATGATTTCATCCCGTTGATCAATTAACACCATTAAATCTCGGAAATTTAGCCGCATTTCTTCTACTAAATAAACCGTCACATCTTGCCACCATCTTTCTGTCTGTACTTGTTCAATTAAATTCAATTTATCCTTAACAATAGGGATGGTTTTTTTAGTTTCTAAACGGGTTAATAAATCCCTGATTTGATCCCGTAATCTTTCAAAATTTGGGCTATTTTTGAGGATAGCTAACTGAATTTTCAGACACAGCAGATCAAAGTTTTTAATCCGAGGATTTTCTACGGGTAAAGTATTGGGGAGGGGGATCAGGGTATTAACAATAACTTGCCGATCTTCTGGGTTTAAATTCTGCCATTTTTCCCGTTGACGGAAAGTTAAAACGGTTTCTAAGTAACGACGCACTAGAAAATTATTTTCTTCCATACTGGCAACGTGCTGATGTAATTCATCTAGTATTTTTTCCTTGAGATTATCGGTTTTAACGACAGTATAGGACGCTTGAGACTCTTTAACTCGATTTTGAGGGTTATTCACAAGGGTTGTAGTTTCTGCGGTATTTAAACAGTCCCATAACTCTAATTTTGCCTTTAAAAGTCGAGTTTGTAATGATTCAGCCGGGGATTGTTCTTTTTCGGTTATTTCTTGATTAAAATAGGTAAAATTATCGCATAGGTCAAATATCAAAAATTCCGTTTTATCCTTGCCAAATCCGAATAAATTAGGGCATAAACGAGTGCCTCTGCCGATCATTTGATTGAATTTTACCTCTGAGTAAACGGGTTTAAAAAACATTAAATTTACCACTTCTGGCACATCTACCCCCGTGTCTAACATATCCACAGAAATAGCTATCATTGGCTCTTTTTCCGCTTCTGAGAAGTCATCAAGCAGACTTTGAGCATAATTGTTATAGCTGTCGATAACACGGGCAAATTTGCCTTTATATTGGGGATAGTTATAGTTAAATCTTTCTTCGATAAATTGGGCGTGTTGATGATTTCGGGCGAAAATAATAGTTTTGCCCAGGCGATCGCCCTGATGGATTTTTAAACCCCAATCCATAAGAATTTCTAAGGCTTTATCCACCGTATCAATATTAAATAACCAACCATTGAGGGCGGCGGCGTTAATTTCCTTGGGTATTTCCCCTGTTTCTTCGTCATAGAATTTTTCTTCATATTCTAATTTTTCTTCTGGGGTAAGATCCGCATATTTCACCCCACTACGGAGAAATTTAAACGGTACATTGATACCCGTAGGAGGCACTAAATAGCCATCGGCGATCGCATCTTGTAATTCATAGGCAAAGGTGGGATTACCCGCTTCTAATTCAAAAATGCGGTAGGTGTCTCGGTTAATTTCGTTTCTGGGGGTGGCGGTTAAACCGATTAACAAAGCATCGAAATAGGTAAAGAGGGCTTGATATTTTTGGTAAATACTGCGATGGGCTTCATCTATAATAATTAAGTCGAAATAGCCGACTCCGAAGGTTTTAACCTCACCCCCTCTGCTACTAGGAGAGGACAGAATATCGTTATTAATGCGATTCATCATAGTTGGATAGGTGGAGAGGAGGATATCAGCACCGCTTACGTCTTTTTCTTGGGTTAAGTCTATGGCCGTGGCGTGGGGTAAGTGTTTCTGGATAGCTCTTTTGGCTTGGGTGATCAAGGAGGTACGGTCAGCTAAAAATAAGACTCTTTTAATCCAGTTAGCTCTAGTTAATATATCAACTAGGGCGATCGCGGTTCTGGTTTTTCCTGTGCCCGTTGCCATGACTAGCAAGGCTTTCCTGGCTTTTTTCTCAAAGGTTTCTGTGACTCGTTTCAGGGCTTCTATTTGGTAGCTTCTCCCGGCTATTTCTTGATTGGGTAAAACGATCTCAAAGGGTTTTCGGTGACTGCGGCGATAAATTATCCTTTGTAATTCATCTTTTTTTAAGAAGCCTTCCACCAGGCGCGGGGGATAGTTGCCATCATCCCAGAGATAGGTTTGATAGCCGTTAGTGTAGAAAATAATCGGGCGTTGATTAAATTGTTTTTCTAAACAGTCAGCATAAAGTTGGGCTTGTCGTTTACCCAGATTTGCGTCTTTTTGGGTACGTTTAGCTTCAATAATAGCCAGGGGTAAGCCGTTATCATCCCATAATACATAATCAATATAGCCTTTACCCGTGGGGTTAACAGTTTGGGGCATTCCGGTGATTTCATACTCGGTAAAATGGGGTTGAGTTAAATCCCAACCCATTTCTTTAAGTAATACATCAATTAAGTATTTACGGGTATCAATTTCGTTATAGTCATGGTGATCTTTAACGGTACTATTTGCCTGTTTGAGTTGACTAATTTCTGCTTTAATTTGGTTATATTCTGCTTCTGTTTGTTGCTGTGCTTTTTGGGCAATTCTTGCTATTTCTTGAGCTTGGGATAATTCTTGCTCTAGTTTTTGCAGTTGAGCAAGGGTTTTTTGATCACTTCTAACTTTTTCCTGAGTAGCGGGGGGAATATATTGGAGTTGAGGGAGGTTTTTACCGTTGGGGGAGTAGTAGCGACAAAGCCAATAGAGAAAATGGAATAATTCTTGAGTAATATAATCTGCGTCTTTTTCGTTGATTTTTTCGTTACTGTGGGCGGCATTATTGCCCATTTTGTGGATGATACGAACTTTGGGGAAAAGGTTAGGAGGTAGGTTATCTTTGAATGTTTGTTCGTGGATTAATGCCCCTAAATTATTATCGTAGGGTAGTATTAAATAGGGGTCATGATCATATAGCCAGATAACAGCTTGCTCAAGGGTATAACGGGCATAGAAGCAACAGGCACGGCTATCGGTTAGGGCGAGGGTTTCGACACGGGTAGCACTTTCGTAGATTTCGGGAAAGTCGGGTTTTAAAAAGTCAAAGTTGGATGACATGGCGATGTTTCTGGTTTAGTTTGAGGAAACAATTTTTTAAAATTTGATAGTATTTTTAAATATTATATAAATTAGATTACCCTAACACCCTAACTTTTAAGGGATTTTCTGAAAACCTGCCTGAGCAAAATGTTGATCAAAGGTTAAAGCATTATTAATGTTTAATTGCCGCATTATTGTAAAAGAAATACAATCAGTTAAAGAATAGGATTTATCGTTATATTTTTGAAATAAATCCCAACTGTCAAAAAACACTTTTTCATCAACATGAATAAATTGAACCACAGAACTATTAATTAATCTTTTCCCTACTTCCACCGCTTTGCTATGTAAGTTACGACTATTTAAAAAAGTGACAACTTCATCAAAAACATAAGAGGTAGTAGTCAATTTTAAATCTTTTTTGTCTAAATCTTGCCAGTGCTTAGTTGTCTTTTGATGATTTTGATCATCTCTTATTTCTAAGGCTATGATATAACTAGCATCTAAAAAATAATGATTTAAACTCATGAGTTGTAAATATAATTGTCTAAGTTATTAGAAGCATCAGTTATTCCAATGTTAACGGGATTTTTCCCTAAACCAAAAATCGGATCTTCATCGGACAAAGAATCTACAGAAAGATTATTTTTAAGCAATTCATTCTGTACCGCAGTAGCAATAAATTCATCAAAATTTTTGACTTTACCAGCTTTGATTAGTTCTTCTGAAGCATTTACCAGTTCTTGGGGTAAATTAATAGTTAAAGGAATAGTTGTGGACATTTTACTATTAATAATTGTTCGGCTATAAACAGTATAACATAAATTATAGGCGACTGGGCACTGGGAGCAACTGAAGCACACCTAAAATCTAAACTGTCTCTATCGAGATGGCGTTTTAAATAGTATAACATCAGAGTTGTTCCATCCGAAATTTAATCGCATCAATCGGATTGGGTAGGGCAATAGGATAATGTTTTTCTTCGTAGGCTTCTACTAGAGTGGTAAGTATGTCTAATTCATCAAATTCTGGTGTATTTGGCATCGCTTCCATTAGCTGTTCAATTCTGGCGAGGGTCGCTTGGTAATCTTGTTCGTTTCTAATGGGTTTAATTGTTCTGGTGTTCATGATTTTAATCTTTTATTTCTACGGTGTTAGCGTTGATTTTGGAAACAAAAATTAAATTTATTCATCTATAATTCACCTTTGAATGCTTTTTGTAATAAGGAGTTAAATAAGTTTTCTGATTCTTCAAGTGATTTAATATTTTTTGCTCTTTGTATTTGTATTTTTGTAATGATATCTTCAAATTTTTCTTGATTTTCTAAAGGAGGAAAAATTATTTCAAAAGTTTTTATCATATCCAAGTTTAAATTAGGTTGATTGCCTCCACGCCCTAATTCTCTTAGTCTATAGTATGAAAGTTTTAGTAATTCCCATAGATAAATGGTATTGTATTTATAGCTAGGTAATATTGCTGCACAAGCCTGATTTGTTGTTGATGGATTCGCAAGTAGTGCCGTTCTTCCTCTTGTTTTTCCTTGACCATACATCGCAACAATAATAGTTTTTTCGGGAAATACATTCATTTGCAAAGCCCCTTTTTCACTTAAATATTCTTCAGTTTCTTCGATAATAGAATTTATTACCTCTGTCGTTTTTACCCAACGAATAGAATTACCATAGTTATCATTTTCCTTACGACTAGGAGTTTTACCAGTCTTTACTTTTGCAATGTCTTTTACTTGGCATTTTTCCCAACCTTTAGGATTAATAACAGGATCGCCGAACATATCGAGAAAGGTTGATTTAAGGAGTTGTTCGGTAAGGGCGATCGCTTCTTTCCTTTTCCTGATGATTTCGTCTGCTTTATCCAATATATTCGCTATTCTACGTTGAGATGCGATCGGGGGTAAGGGGATTTCTATATTTAAAAACTCTTGTCTATTTATATGCTTCATAGTTGAACCATGAGTATATTTAAGCATTAAATCAATAGATTTATCTAAAGCATATTTAAGATATGGTTTACAAATTAATTTTTCATCAGGAACAACTTTAAAGATATGTTGATTAAGTACCGCTATTTCAGAGTCTTTCCATTCAAAAACACCTAAACTGGCAGACCATGATACAAGAATATCATTAGGATATACTAAATATTTATCTTCGACATTTTGTAAAGTTCTATTATAGGGCTTAGAACAATCATTAAGATTTTGTATTCTAATAATTTTTTTCCCTTTATCTTCCCAATCTGAGGGTTTAAATGCTTTACCATTGATAAAGTCTGCAACTTTACCTAATTTTACTAATTCCATCCTGACATCTCCTTTAAAAAAATAATGATATTAAGAAGTAAAAACAATTAAATAATTATTCTGTAGCAAAAGATAACGAAGCTAAAATATCATCTAATTCCAAATCCTCATAATCTATTAAAATTTCCTCTGTAGTCATTCCTGAACTGAGCAACTCCAAAATAAATTCCACAGGATACCTTAAACCTCGAATACAAGGCTTACCATGACAGATATTAGGATCTATAGTAATACGTTTTATTAATAAATAATTCATGATTTAATCTCCTTTAATTAAGTTAATAGACGAATAAACCCCGCCTGTTCAAAATGTTTATCAGTAGTAAAAGCCTCCGTAATATTTTCCCGTTGCATAATCACAAAACTAATACAATCCGTTAACCCCCAATCCTTATCCTGTCTTGATTCATATAAAGCTAATCCCAAATCGAGTAAATCCTCACGGATAGAAATAACTCTAGTAGATTTTATGTTGCCCAGATTTTTAATAAAATCAGCCGTATTTTGACGAGCCAAAGGAGAACATAAAGCATCCCCAACTTCTAATAAAATAAACTGACTGGTGATAAAAATATAGTTTTGCTTGAGCAATTTTAAGCGTATTTGACAAGCTTTTTCATGCCAAATATCATCAATATTAAGTAAAGCAATCCAAGCAGAAGTATCAACAAAAACCTGTTTCATTTACTCAACTTCCCTTTTAGGAGTGCCATGAATATAGTGATCATGTTGTTCAGCAAGATCCTGAATACCTGTACTGACTTTACATCTTTCCAATAAATCACCTAACTCATCATCGTGATTGTTTTGTCTCTGACTCCGACTTTTTAACAACTCATAAAATTCCTGTAATTCCTGAGTTGATAAATAATCCAATTCCGCCTTAATTAACTGCTTAATATTCATAAAAAAATTGATTACCCCTGCAATTGAATACAACTATAGCGATCTTAACATATTATCTAAAATTTACCGCTTTTCTAACGGGGATAGGGAGGATCTAATTCCTGTAACTGATTAAGGATATCTTGAATTTGCTGATGTAACAGAGGAATTTGATTAATAACTACCTCCCAGACTAAATTATAATCAACGCCAAAATAATCATGAATTAACTTATCTCTCATCCCCGCCATCTGCTTCCAAGAAATTTGAGAATATTGTTGCCTAAAATCATCCGGTAACTTTTTCGTCGCTTCCCCGATAATCTCCAAACTACGCACGAGTGCCCTTGTTAAAATGGGGTTGTCCAAGAAAACTTCTTTCTCCAAACCCTCAGATACTTCGAGGATAAAAGAAGTTTCTAGGAGAATATGACCTAAATAATCATCAGGAGAATGAAACATATTCCACCTCCGCTAAAATCTTATGCCCAAAGATAGGACTCAAAGACTCAGGAGTTAAGACATCTACCTTACGCCCAAATAAATCATCAAAGAAAAAGCATAAATCCATAAAATTCATAAAAGTTTTCAACTCCGGCTTAAACTCCACCAACAAATCAATATCACTGTTTTCTGTGGCTTCCCCACGCCGAAACGAACCAAACAACCCACATCGCCTTACCCCATAACCTTCTAAGGTTTTTTGATGCTTCCGTAATTGCTCAAAAATATCCTCTTTACTGTTTACTACTACAACTTCCATAATATTCCAACCTATAGAATTAAGAATTTTTGAATCTTTAACCAATGCCTGATAACCTTTATTTTTAAATTCAGTTAATTCACCTATCAAGTTTAGCCATTGGCAAATCTTTCTAAAGTTGTGCTAAATTCCTCACTTCCCACCATTGAAGATTGAGTTAGGGCAGTTTGTGCTTTTTGCCCCCAATGTAAATCTTCTAATTCTTCCAGTTTATCAATTAGTTTTTGATAAGACTCTGCGGAAAGAATGACATAGCTGGGACGTTTTTGCTCGGTGATTAACACAGGCTCAACTTTTGCTTGATCAAAGACTTCACCATGTTGATTTCTGGTTTGCTTCAGGGTATAGCTTTTCATGATCTCAAAAGATTGACTATTTTAGACATTATAGCAAAAATGGACAAAAGAAGAATTTGATTGACAACCACCTCCTACACTAAATTATAATCAACTCAAGTTTATCTGGAAATAACCTCTTTTTTTAGAGTAGTCCTAAATCATTTGTGATAATTAAAATTTTTTCTTTAATCCAGCCTGTTTACAAATTTCATTAGCGGTGATTCTGTCAAAGATTTTATGTCGCTTAACGGGGAGAGTAATTGTATTATTGGTATAGATAGAGTGATTTCCTCCCTCTCGTAAAAGATAAAAACCATTATTTTCCAAGTATTCAATTAAATCTCTTCTTTTTACCGACATTAAGCAACCTCAATGAATAAACTTTCAATAATATCACTATCATTTGAAGGAATAGTTTTTCCTTGCTGTTGATAAGCTAAAATCATTTCATTTAAAGCATCTTCGAGCATTAAACGACACTCTGTAACCGTTTTTCCCTCCGTAACCACTTCTTGCCATTCCATAATTTGCCCCATATATCCCGATGGGATTTTTGTATATTTAGCAGTGTATTTATATCTCATGGTATTGTTCATTAATTGTTCATTAACATTTTACAGTATTTATAATATACCTAACATTCCCTCTAACACCTCCAAATCCGCCATAATCTCCCCTTCGATTACCTTTAATTTACCTAAAATAACTGCCGGAGACTCATAACTAACTTCCCCATATTCCACCTCCTTATAACGATTGATCGATAAATCATAACCATTTTTAACTATTTCCTCCTTCGCCACAAAAAAAGCCTTACTGCTGCGGTCAATATCTTTGTTTAGATTGCGATCGCGCCACTTAGCAATAATATCAGGAATATCATTTTCCTCCACAGGTTGACGCTTATCATCCAACGATAAACCATCCGCACCCATATCATAAAACCAAACCCCATCCGTACCCCCTACCCCCGTTTTAGTAAACATCAGCACCGCCGTAGAAACCCCAGCATAGGGCTTGAAAACCCCCGAAGGCATGGAGATCACCCCATCTAACTTATGGTTTTCTACAAGGGTTTCCCGCAGGGTTTTATGGGCATTAGACGAACCAAATAACACCCCATCCGGCACAATTACCGCCCCTCTCCCGCCTTTTTTTAATAACCGCAAAAATAACGCCGCAAACAATAACTCGGTTTTTTTGGTATTAATAATTTTGATTAAATCCTTAGCAATAGTATTCGCTTCTAACGATCCCTTAAAAGGAGGATTCGCTAAAATTAAAGTAAAGGCTTCCGATACTTCTGAATGCTCCTCTGCTAAGGAATCCCTCGCCTCAATTTTAGGGTCTTCGATGCCATGTAACATCATATTCATACTGCCAATTCGCAACATGGTCGCATCAAAGTCAAAACCGTGAAACATCTCCTCATTAAAGTGCTTACGATTGACAGGATTACTCAAAATATTATTACCCTCACTATCTTTTTGTTGACGCAAATATTCCGCCACCGCCACCAAAAAGCCCCCCGTCCCACAAGCAGGATCACAGATTACCTCATGGGCGCTAGGATTCATTAATTCGACGATCATTTTAATAATGTGGCGAGGAGTGCGAAACTGTCCATTTGTTCCGGCGGTGGTGAGTTTTGATAACATATATTCATAAAGATCTCCCTGTAAATCTATATAGGTTTTATCTTGAGATTGACTAGCTTGTTGATTGAGTAATTCAAGGATTTGGTCAATTTGTGCTACTACATTTGCTAATAGGGCAGGGTTAGCAATTAAAAATACAGCATCCTTCATGTGTTGGGCATAAGTCCCCCCTTCCTTACCAATGGTTTTGATAAAAGGAAAGGCAGAATCCCTGACCGTAACTAACATATCAGCAGGGTTTTGATTTTTAAATATAGACCAACGATAATGATTATTTTCCGGGGTAAAAGTGGGATTTTCTAATAGCCCCCCTAAGCGTTTGATCTTCTTTTCTTGGGCTAATTGTAGGTCATCTAGGCGTTTGATAAACAGTAAATAGGATATTTGTTCGATCACCGACAGGGGGTTACTAATCCCGTTATTCCAAAACGTTGTCCACAATTTATCAACTTTGGATTTTAACTCGCCTGTAATCATTGCTTGAGATCCCTTTATTGGTGCTTATCCTTCCTATTATCAATGATTATCAGACTATTTTAACAACAATCTCCCACCTCGAAATTTTTGGGCTTCTTTCTACCTCTTTTGTACTTGGAGATGATTAATTTAAAGTTTTAATGGTCACAACTTGGGGGGGTGTAGCATCGGGAGGATAACGAAAATCAACTCTAACAAAACGGGAGGATTTCGGATTTAATTTTAATTGAACTAACGGGTCAACAATTTGCCCTCGACGATGCCATAAATGTATATATTTTACAATATTTTTTCCTTGTTCATCTTCATATCTTAACCTAACTGTGCCTCGAAAAAATGGAAAATCTAAGGGGGGTTGTCGAAAAATTAATCCATTTTTTGATAACTTTTCTTCCTTGAATGGAGTTTCTAAAGTAACTGCTACTGTTTGAGTTTTATCCGTTACATTGAATAACGGAATCTGTAAATCATAATGTACCCCATAATTACCATGGGATTGATATGCGGTATCAGGATAACGAACAATTAACGGTGCAGCTTGAACTTGTTTTGTTCCTAATGTTCCCGCTCTAACTGTACTAATAGGAAAAGAAATTCCCTTTCCCCTATCAGGAATAGTCAGAAAATCTTTACCCTCATCCACTAAATCTGCTGCCCATTTTGCCCCTTGTTGAATACCCGCAACCCGACTATAAATTAACTGGCCTCCTATTTGTTCTGGAGGAGTTGGAATTTTATCGCGGGGTTGTGCTAAACTACCATTGTCAAGTAACTGTTGCCATTCTTCCAAAGTAGGCGCACGCTCCTTACCATCGGGTTCTATTTTCGCAAATTGGGCTAAACTAGCCAGATAAATTGAAGCCGGGGGAGAATCATCGGTTTGACCCCGAACTTTCAACCGCATAAAAGTAGAACGCCCATTCACCGGACGTTTTAACCCCTTAACTGGGATAGGCAAATTCATTAACATTTGAGTTTCACCAGGGCCAATTTCCAAGGTTTCAGGAAATTCAACCTGTCGCTTTCCCCTTAACACATCATCCACCGCCCGAATACCAGGCCCGGAATAAATCTCACCGTTAGCATTATCACTCATGGCAGGCTTTTCTTTAAACGGAGCATCAGGCTCCAATAAATAACTTGCTGCTGCCAATACTTCAACGGTAACAGGTTCATTATCAGGATTATGAACAATTAACCCCAAATATAAGGTTTTTAAATCCGGTGGAGTGTGGGTAAAATGATGTGTAAATACCTCAAACTCTCCCGTTAAACGATACTCTAAATGAGCTTCAGGATCACCCCGCCATCCTCCCGGAAAGGTTGAGAGTAAAATTCCTTCCTGTTTCACCCATTCTGGACTATTGCTATTAAACATTAACACCTCATCCAGTTTCCCAGGCAAGGGACGGACTTCATTCTCAGCAATAATTTCCTGGGGTGGTAAGGCATTGGCAAAGGGCAACCGAGGCAGAAGGGTAGGAAACCGTTCAACAATGACAGTTTGCCGAAAACAAATTCCTCCGACCGCCCCCCCCAAGGCAGACAAACTAACAATTAAAATAGGAATTATCCGATGTAAGGTTTGATCTTTCATTTATTCTGAAAGGTTGGTCTAATTTTTTTACCGTGAGTATTATGACTTTTTCTCCCCAGTATTCCACAGGCAGCGAAATTCGGCAAAAGTTTCTCAACTTCTATGCCGAAAAAGGGCATAAAATTCTGCCCAGTGCTTCCCTAGTTCCTGAAGACCCGACGGTGTTGTTAACCATTGCCGGGATGCTACCCTTCAAACCGATATTTCTGGGACAGCGACAACCGGAAGTTCCCCGCGCCACCACCTCCCAAAAATGTATCCGTACTAATGATATTGAAAATGTGGGCAGAACGGCCAGACATCATACTTTTTTTGAAATGTTGGGCAATTTCAGCTTTGGAGACTATTTTAAACAACAAGCGATCGCTTGGGGATGGGAAATTTCCACAAAAGTATTTGAGTTACCCCCAGAACGTTTGGTGGTGAGTGTGTTTGAGGAAGATGACGAAGCTTTTGCCATCTGGCGCGATGAAATTGGGGTATCTCCCCAACGCATAAAACGCATGGGAGAAGCGGATAACTTCTGGAAATCTGGCCCTACTGGCCCCTGTGGCCCTTGTTCAGAAATTTATTATGATTTTCACCCCGAACGCGGCGAGGATAATATTGATTTAGAGGATGATTCTCGGTTTATTGAGTTTTATAACTTAGTATTTATGCAATATAACCGAGATAATGATGGTATTTTAACCCCTTTACAAAATAAAAATATTGATACGGGCATGGGGTTAGAACGCATGGCGCAAATTTTACAGCAAGTTCCTAATAATTATGAAACCGATCTGATTTTTCCTATTATTAAAACGGCGGCGGAAATTGCCCAAATAGACTATCAGAAATCCGACGAAAAAACCAAGGTTTCCCTAAAAGTAATTGGGGATCATATTCGGGCGGTTGTGCATTTAATTGCTGATGGAGTTAATGCGTCTAATATTGGCCGAGGTTATATTGTCCGGCGTTTAATTCGTCGCGTTGTTCGTCATGGTCGGTTAATTGGAATTAATCAGGAATTTACTACTTTAGTAGCTGAAACTGCTATTCAATTATCAGAAGCGGTTTATCCTAATGTGCGTCAACGGGAAACCGCAATTAAAGCAGAATTACAAAGAGAAGAAACCCGGTTCTTAGAAACCTTAGAACGGGGTGAAAAACTGTTAGCTGAAATTATTACCAAGGCGACCCCCACCAACCTCCCCCTTACCAAAGGGGAGGCTACAGATATTTCTTCCCCCCTTAATAAGGGGGGACTAGAGGGGGGTAATTCCGGTCAGGCGACCCCCACCAACCTCCCCCTTACCAAAGGGGAGGCTACAGATATTTCTTCCCCCCTTACCAAGCAGGGACTAGAGGGGGGTGAAATTTCTGGTCAAGATGCTTTTGTTTTATATGACACCTACGGTTTCCCCCTGGAATTAACCCAAGAAATTGCCGAAGAAAATGGGTTAACTGTTGATATTAAAGGCTTTGAAACGGCAATGGAAGAACAGCGCCGTCGTTCTCAAGATGCCCATGAAACTATTGATTTAACCGTTCAAGGAAGTTTAGATCAATTAGCAGAACATATTCACCCCACGGAATTTTTAGGCTATACTTTATTAACATCTGATGCCAAAGTTGAAGCGGTTTTAGTGAATGGAAAACCTGTAGAAACAGCAGAAGCGGGAACAGAAATTCAAGTAATTTTGAATAAAACCCCCTTCTATGCCGAGTCCGGGGGACAAATTGGCGATCGCGGTTATTTGAGTTATGGTGATACCGTAATTCAGATCGAAGATGTTAAAAAAGAATCCAATATTTTCATCCATTTCGGACGCATTGAACGAGGAATAATCACCCCAGGAATGACATTAACTGCCCAAATTAATCGCGCCTGTCGTCGTCGTGCCCAAGCTAATCATACCGCCACCCATTTGTTACAATCAGCGTTAAAATTAATAGTAGATCCTTCTATTTCTCAAGCGGGTTCTTTAGTTGATTTTGAGCGTTTACGATTTGATTTTAATTCTCCCAGGGGGTTAACTGCTGAAGAATTGCAACAAATTGAAGATCAAGTTAATAGTTGGATCACCGAAGCCCATCCCGCCGTAATTGCAGAAATGGCGATCGAAGCCGCTAAAGCGAAAGGTGCGATCGCTATGTTTGGAGAGAAATATTCTGATGTGGTGCGGGTGGTCGATTATTCTGGGGTTTCGATGGAATTATGCGGGGGAATTCATGTTAGTAATACTGCCGAAATTGGTCTATTTAAGATTATTTCTGAAACAGGTATTGCATCAGGAATTCGACGGATAGAAGCGGTAGCAGGACAAGCGGTTTTAGAGTATTTAAAAGTTCGGGATACGGTGGTTAAGGAATTAGGCGATCGCTTTAAAGCTAAACCCGAAGAACTTCCCGAACGGATTACTAATTTACAACAGGAATTAAAAGCAACTCAGAAACAATTAGAAGCCGTTAAAGCGGAATTAGCGATCGCCAATTCCCAACAATTATTAACCACTGCTGAAACTATTGGTGAGTTTAAATTAATTGTAGCAGAACTCCATGATGCCGATGCAGAATCGTTAAAAACTGCCGCAGAAAGGCTACAACAAAAGTTAGGAGAAAGTGCCGTTGTCTTGGGTTCAGCTACGACGGATGGTAAAGTTAATTTTGTTGCAGCGTTCAGTAAAGCGGTGAATAATAAAGGCTTACAAGCGGGTAAATTTATCGGCGGTATTGCCAAAATTTGTGGCGGCGGTGGCGGCGGACGTCCGAATTTAGCCCAAGCGGGCGGTCGAGATGCTACGCAGTTAAAAGCAGCGTTGGAGAGTGCAAAAACCCAGTTAGTTGATGGGTTGAAATAAGTTAAGTTAACCCCTCCCTGTTTAGGAGAGGGGCTTTTTATATTTTGAGATTTAGAATAGAATGAAGATACTCACCGATTATCAAGGTCGTTCTGTTCGATTGAATAAAGAACGATTAGCCCATATTTTACTGCATCCTGAATTAACAGCAATGGAGGTTGAAGTAGAAGTCACCCTCAAAAACCCAGAACAAGTTAGGCGATCGCGCACTGATAATACCGTTTTGCTTTATTATCGTTATTATATAGGTACTTTAGTGGGAGATAAGTGGTTATGTGTGGTTGTGAAACATTTAGAAAATGATGCTTTTGTTTTAACGGCTTATTTCACTGACAAAATTAAACAAGGAGAGCAACTATGGCCTCAACTGTAAAAGTTTATTTTGATAAAGAAGGCGATTTTTTAGAAGTTTTATTTTCGGATCAACCGGGTTATATGCGAGAAACTGATAATGATGCGATTATGGAACGAGTGGATGAAGCCGGAAATTTATTAGGGTTTTCTGTATTAGCTGTGAGTGAGTTATCAACAGATCAACCATTAGTGGCTCAGTTAGTAGCGGGTGCTAAAATTTAAGTTTTTAGGTAGATATTGTTAACAAAACCTAACACCGAATTTAGCACAAGCTGGTGGACGGGATGCAACGAAGTTAAAAGAAGCGTTAGAGAGTGCAAAAATACAGTTAGTTGATGGGTTGAAATAGATTTGACCTATCCCCTGCTAAGAAATAGCCTTATTCTATTCTATTGTAAGATTTAGAATAGAATAAGGAAATCAATGAAAAAAAATTAATCATTCTCAGAAAGATAGATTAATCTCTGGACTAAACTATATACTGTTGTTGATGGATTAATATTATGTTTTCGAGTGAGTTCATGAATTAACTGATCTGTTATTTCCGTAAATTTTTCAGGGTGTTGTTTATCAAAATAAATTGCTTTTGTTGTATTTGATGAAATATCTTTCCATAGATTTTCTGCATTTTTGATAGCTGTTTGTTGACGTTGTTTAAGATGTTTTTCATATAAATCAAGTTTTTTCTCGTACCTTTCACCTAATCGATCACTAAGTGTTGTAAACAAATCATTTCTATGAGTTTCGCTCGTATAATACTCATAATGCAATAAATACCAAAGTTCAAAAGCATCATTTGAAATTGCTAATCTAATGTTCTCTTTTAAAGCGAGAGCAATAGCTCTATTAAAATTTTGTTGATTATTATTTTCGGATTTAAAATCTCGATCAAAAACACACCAAACTTCATTATATTCTCCATCTTCATTTTTTAATTCTATTGCTTTTTCTACTAAACTTAATGTAACTCTACCTGCTCCTTTTACTTGAATATAAAGATGTATTTTGTTAAGATTTTTATATAAACTATTAAAATAATTAGGTTCAGTTTCTTGACCTTCACAAACAATTAACAATCTTTTGCGAGTTTCTCCTCTACGTTCTACGGTATTATTTCTGTCTGAGTAACCACGATTTGTTATTTCTTTTTTATTTTTAATAGAAGACTTCTTTTTGTTCATTTTATTTATTCAATAAATAATTGCTCTAAATTGCCAATAAAAGGTATAGCTCCATATTTGCCTTTAATATAATCGCTTTCTAATGAAGCATCACTGCTAACTTTATATTCTATCAAAGAATAAAGGTCACTAGCTCCTTGATTATTTTTTTCCGTAAACCAGATTTGATCCAGTCTAAAGATTTTATTGTTTAATAAGTTAGTGTCATGAGTCGTAAAAATTAGCTGTGCATTTTTAGGATTAGTTGTCTTAGAATTAAATAAATTAATCAGTGTCTGAGTGATTAAAGGATGCAGTTTAGCATCTAATTCATCAATAACTAATACTTCTCCATTGGTTAAAGTTTCCAAGATTAGCCCAGCAAAGGCAAAGACTTTCTTAGTTCCTTCAGATTCATCTTCATCAAGGTTAAATTTTTCTAAACTTACTATTTTACCTTGATCATCATACTTTTTATGAATTGTTTGAATCTCATTAGATTCTAAATTATTAGCTTTCATGATCAACTGTCTTAATTCTTCTGGTAACTCATTCGGTAACTGTTCTGATCGTAATACTTTCGTCTGAATAATGATATTATCAATATCTAAATCTAGCTGTTTGATGAGTTGAATGATCGGATCAGGGTATTTTTTGAATTGAGCAATTGTATATCCCTGATACAAGTGTTCACGCAATCCCGAAAGAACATTAAATTTTTCTCTAAAAAAAAGTAAAATATTAGTAGCTATTTTACCATTAAATTGAGCTACAACAGATAAAAATAAAGCATTTGGACGAGTTTTTTCAAAAATTTCTTTTCCTTGTTTTTCAAATTGCTTTTTAACTTCGATTTGATCAAAATTTCTCTGAAATAAATTAATTTCTTTAACTTTGGGTACATGAAACAACCATTCTGAAATTACTCGTTCTTTATTGACTTCAAACCCATATCGATAGATTGTTTGATCTAAAATAAAAACTATTTCAAAAAAAGAGGGTTTATCTACTGTTTGTGTGTTCAGCTTAAACTCTTTAACATCAATTTCATCTCCTACCTGGGTTTCTTTAAATGAGGTTAATATAAACCTTGTCATAAAACCCATTGCTTTAATTAAGTTGCTTTTTCCACTGGCATTTGCACCATACACAGCAGCACTTTTAACCAACTTCAACTCATCATCAAAATTAAAAACATTATTTTCATCAAGTTCTTCATAGTAGGAAACAACTTTTGATGCTACCAGACTAAAGGTGACAGTTTCTTTAAAAGATAGATAATTACCAACGCTGAATTCGATCAGCATATTTAGTTCCTATTTTTAAATTGCATAGTCTATCATTATTACACAATATCGCTCTTTTCTCACTCTGAGGAGGGTAAAATGAAAAAAATATTTCTAATTGACTTCAATAAAAAGAACCCCCCTCAATATTGATTCAGGCGGGTTCATTCTTATTCCAAAAAAGCCAATAAAATTAAGGATTGGCGGCTTGGGCAGCTAAAATTTGTTTGAGTTTTTCTAATTCATTAGCCCAACGAGGATCGGGTTGGAAGGAATCATCACCGCTAGTTCTCGATGTAGAAGTTTGACCCCCGGAAGAATGCTTAGATTTTTTATTCCGGTTTTTACCACTACCGCCACTTTTAGGCATATTACCCGATGATTTAATCGGTTGTTGAACTGGCTGTTGCTGTTGTTGGGGCTGATCATCTTCCCCACCGTTTTCACCCTCACCAACACCGTCACCTTTTCCTTTTTTCCGAGGTAATGCTTTCTCTATTTTTAGAGCATTTTCTCTAAACATTACCCCATTATATTTCTCAACAATTTGATCCGCGACTTCATCAGTCTGCACCGTTACAAATCCAAAACCCCGACATTTGCCAGTTTTGCGATCGGTAATCACCTTAGCAGAAACGGTATCTCCTTCTTCTGCAAAGACATCTTGTAATTCTTTGCGTTCCAATTCTTTAGGAAGATTACCAATATAAAGACGAACGGACATAAGTAGAACCTCCAAGTTAAATGAAAAATAAGTAAACGAAATCATCCCCAACCTGTGTCGTTTAAAAACACAAGTTGAGGATCAACCCCCAGGCTATCAGCACTTGGGTTGGTTAAATTAAACTCAACAACCAACTTCATCTTAAAATTAAGATAAAGTCCTATTATTCTCTCCATGTTGAACTTATCATGTAGGGAAAGCGGGTTTGCTAGGTTGTCTTGTAAACTTTTTGCCATCTGTCAAAACTTAATGCTATAGAGTCTTGTTATCTCTGTGTTCAAAAATAGATTTAACTTCCTATAGCTAAAACCATATAAAGTTAACTCACCGAATGTTAACTTCCTGACTTTGCATTGCCAATAGTTGATTACAGCATTCAACAAAAATTGGATCACTTCTTTAAGTTGCTGCTTCGCCTCGTATCAGTCAGGCTATTGAGTGGAACCTAGAACCTTTGCTATTGGGTTTTCCAGTACCGGATCATCATAAGACAATCCCTAGGATAGCACATCATGGAACATAGTTCTAGGGTTCTGCCAAGATTTTTGTATTTGATTTGGCAAACTTTCTGAACTTTCATCAACCGAGTAATCAGAATAACTCTATCCAAAAAGGAATAAGGTTGTTTTGACTCTTTGGTTAAAGAATGTATCACTAATCGGTCAAAAAAAGCAATCTTTCTGGATCAACTTCTTTTTACCAGCCTCCTTGAGATGCTAGATAAACCCCCGATAGGGTTAGAATAACGGCTAAAATCGTTGACCACAGGGGATGTCCGCCTCGTAGCACTGTCCTAGAATCGGAGGTTTCTAAGGTTTCCACATCCACCCAAGGTATCGCCCCCCGTCGCCACCATCCCGTTACCTTAATATTTTGAGTGATTAATTCATGGGGATGACGAATTCTAGGCAAAAAATTGGTCAGGGGGGTTTTTTCGGGGAGATAATGGAGTTTGATAATTCCGCTTGGGGTTTGTAGGATTAAATCTTGAGCAAAGGTATTTCTTAAACCCCTTCGACCGAGGAGTTGACCCGTTAAACAAATCGGTTGACTATCAACGGGAATAGTCTGAGGGTTGCTCATCAAATCTGATAAGTTAGGTTGATTTAAAATATTAGGGGGTTTGATTTCGGGGAAAAAGGGATTAATCCGAATCAAAATACCTAAACCACAACCAATGGTAATTGAAGCTGCCATAATCCAATAGTCTCCCCATAACCATTCTAATTGCCATAGTCCTAAAAGAGAACAAACTCCCCCCATTAACCAAATGATTCCCCCAATGATCATTCCGGCGGGAATACCAAAAAACGGTGCTCCTTGTAGTAATAAAGGAGAATTGTTGGTGAGTAATTTGGGGGGTTTAGCTGGGGTAATATTCGATAGATCAAATTCGGGTTCTAATTTCCAATAATTCGCATAAAGACCGAGGATTTTTAAGCGTTCTCCGATTAGGGGATGGGATTGATTTAAGGTTAATTCGGGGGTGTAACAATTAGTTAAATCCCAGGTTAATAAAGAATTGATTGATCTGTAAGCTGTTAAACTACCAAAGGTTAAAGCTTGTTGATGATTAATCGGAATCAATCTATCGAAAGATTCTAAGATAAAGTTAGTTTGTCCTTGGGTTTGAATAGTTTGGGATAATTTTATCGTTATTTTTAATAACGCACGACTTAAAGCATTAGGATTTCCAGTCAGGTTACAAGCAATGCGATCGCTATAATAAACTCGACGACGGGATAAATACAAGGAGGGAAATCTTAAAAGTTTATATAATCCATAACATAAAGGACAGATAAAAATAGCGATCGCATTCAAAATTTGATGTAAAATACCTCGGATACTGGCTGGAATCGGAATATTAAGATTGGGTAAATTTTCGGTTAATTCTGCTAAATACCAATAAATTAAATAGGGAATTTGACTGACCAGGGTAGCAAAAGACATCACCGCGAAATCCCATTCCCCAATGGTGGCAATTTCCCTGGCAAAAATCACAGCAATTTCATCTTCTGTTAATTGGTCTAATAATCCTTGACTTACCACTATTCGGGCAAATCGTCGTAAACTTCCATAGGAAAAAATTACCGGATCATCAATAGGTAATAGTTTAATTTCAGGGACTTTAAATTTTTTCTTTTGACAATAATTTCTTAATAGTTTATTGGTTTCTTGACTCTGATTAAATAATATAGTTAAAGGTAAAGGTTTTAATCCATAACTCAGTTTAAGTAGTCCATCCCATAACCAAGGAGAGAATAGAAATAAACCGAATATTGTGATATAAACTGTTTGAGTTGGGTTATAATAAAATAAAGGAATCGGTTGTACAATAGGTAGCCAAGATAAACCAGCATTCGTGAGTTTCATTAATTCCTCTAATAAACGAGGAGTTAACCAAATAATTGCTAAAACAGTTAGGAAAAGTTCAGCAAACAATCGGGAAGTTTGCCAAATCCAACCTACAGCAAAAATAAATAAAATAATCAAAATAATTTGCCAAGGTTGACGGGATAATTGTTGCCAAGGATTTAAAATGGGTTGCCAAATCCAAATTTGATTTAAACTATTATTAATAAAAGCAAAAATAATCGGAATAAACCAAGTTAAACCGACAGCCATTAATAATTGTTCTAGTTTAAAAGGACTCGATTGTAAGGGTTTAAGCTGTTGCCAATTCGTAGCTCGTCCCGCTTGTCGCCATTGCCATTCTTGAACTGGGGGAGGGGGAGGAGGTGAAATAATTTCCGGTTCTGAATTAATCGGAGAAACGGGAATTTTTGCTTTAGAATTTGGGGGGATTTTTTCGGTTTTTTTGAGATTTAAAGGCGTGGGTTGAGATAAAGAAGGATTCGGAGAATTTTTCGGAGGTGCTGGGGAAGAAAGTTTGGGAGTTTTAGCTAGAGTTGATTTAGCTTTTGTGGGTTGTAGATTAGGATTTAAGGGGATAAAACCCGTTTCTGAAATAGGGGGTAATTCTGAAGATTGAGGTTCAATATTAGGGTTAATATTTTGGGGTTTAGGGGGATTGCGTTTTAATAATTTTCTTAAATAATCCGTAGCCCAATTTTTAATATTTTCCTGCTGAGATTGAGTTAAACTCTGACATAAATTAATCGCTAATTTAGTATTTCCTGTGCGTTCATAGGCAATCACTAACCCCATTTGCGCCTTGAATTGACCCGAATCCTGAGATTGAGCAATAGGTTCTAAAAAAGCGATCGCCTGTTGATAATCCTTCTGTTTTAATGCAGCTAATCCCGATGCTAAATCCGATGAATTGGGGGGTAAATTGGAGGAAGACATAGGAGAAATTAAAAATTAAAACAAATTAACATTAACCGTTTCAGGGGAAATCCATACCCGGAAATCATAAAAATGATTGATTCGATCTCATCTAAAGGGTTAAAAATTGACGAAAAGCATAATAAATCCTATTGTACCCATTTTCTCGATTAAAATATCTTAAAATTCCTTTGATATAATATTTTGATCAACTTTATTCTAGGAAAAAAAAATTAAACCTGACCTTTGATCCCCAGGAGATGATAAAATGGCTTGGCTCAAAATCAGCTATTATGGATACAAATTCCTTATTTCTAGCATTTCAATTTACCTCTCCCGGCCCCATCATCTTTGAAATTGGGCCGTTATCAATTCGGTGGTATGGCTTGTTAATTGCCTCGGCGGTCTTGATTGGAGTATCCTTATCTGGGTATCTTGCCAGTCGTCGCCAAATTGATCCCGAACTCATAGGAGATTTAGCGATTTGGTTAGTGATTGGGGCGATTCCTTTTGCTAGACTATATTATGTGGTATTTCAATGGGAAAGTTATGCCCAGAATCCCGGTAATATTATTGCAATTTGGAAGGGAGGAATTGCCATTCATGGAGCAATTATAGGCGGATTAATAGCGACTTTACTATTCGCTAAAATCAAACAAATTCCCTTTTGGCAATTAACCGATATAATTGCCCCTTCCTTGATTTTAGGTCAAGCTATCGGCAGATGGGGTAACTTTTTTAATTCTGAAGCCTTCGGAAGTCCAACGGACTTACCTTGGAAACTCTATATTCCGCCGGAGCGTCGCCCTGATGGCTTTGAATCCTACGAATATTTTCACCCGACTTTTTTGTATGAATCCCTGTGGAATTTAACTATATTTGCCCTATTAATTACCTTATTTTTAAAAGGTTTAAAAGGCAAATATCTTTTAAAACCAGGGACAATATTCTTGGTCTATTTATTGACCTATAGTAGTGGTAGAATTTGGATTGAAGGATTACGCACGGATAGTTTAATGTTGGGATCTTTAAAAATTGCTCAACTGGTCAGTTTAACGGGAATGATGTTAGGGTTATTCGGTTTAATTTGGTTATATGGATTGAAGCGAACCTTACCCGATATTGTACAGAAATCCCATCCCTCGGAATCCGAATAAAAAAGCCCTGACAATTGAGTCTAGGGCTTTAACCAGGGTGCATCTACCATTCTTGTCTTCTCGGTAAATCAATTCAGATCCGGAAAAAGTAAAAATCTAGCATCAATTTCAAGAAATTTAGAACCTTATGGAACCCGATATCGGATTACTCAAAGCTGCGGTTTATATTGTTGGGGCTGGCCCAGGTGATCCAGAGTTATTAACTGTGAAAGCTCAAAGATTATTAGCCTCGGCGGATGTGATTGTATTTGCCGATTCTTTGGTTCCTCAACAGATTTTAAAAGGGGTTAAAGCGGATGCAGAATTAGTTAAAACCTCTGATAAAACTTTAGAAGAAATTGTTCCTTTTATGATTGAACGAGTTGATAAAGGGTATTCTGTTGTTAGATTACATTCGGGTGATCCGAGTTTATATGGGGCTATTTATGAACAAATACAACAGTTAATAGAAGCAGAAATTGAGTTTGAAATTGTCCCTGGAATTAGTGCTTTTCAAGATGCAGCAGCCAAATTAAAAATAGAATTAACTATCCCAGAATTAGTCCAAACGATTATTTTAACCAGGGTGAGTGGGAGAGCAACTGGTGTTCCTGCGGATGAGGAATTAGAAAGTTTAGCGGCTCATAAAGCCAGTTTATGTTTATATTTGAGTGCGCGTTATGTGGAAGAAACTCAGCAAAAGTTAATCAAATATTATCCCCCAGAAATGCCGATTGCTATTTGTTATCGTTTAGGATGGCCTGATGAGAAAATCCGGGTAGTTCCCTTAGAAAAAATGGCACAAGTGACCCAGGAAGAAAACTTAATTAGAACTACATTATATGTTATTAGTCCTGCGTTAGCAAAAACTCCCCATACTTCAACTTTAAGATCTAAATTATATAACCCGGAACATTCCCATTTATTCCGTCCCTAACCTGCTTTAACCTCGTTTCTAGGTTCTACCTAGAAACAAAAAAAAGAGGCTCTGCCTCTTTCCTAATATTAACCCCAAAATATGATTTAATATAGGAGTTTAGAGGAGGCAGAGCCTCCCTTTATAAATTCCCTGGTAGAACCAGGGAACTAGAGTAACTAGAGTAACTAGACTATACCTTCTTTTAATTATATGAATTTTAATCAAAAAAATATTATTATTACCGGAGGTTCGAGTGGAATTGGTAAAGCAACGGCTCAATTATTAGCAAGTTTAGGTGCAAATTTAACAATTATTGCTCGAAATCAAAAAACTCTCGACCAAGCTAAAATAGAAATTGAAGCAGTAAAATTATCTCAAAACCAGAAGGTTTTTACCCTTTCGGCTGATGTTTCTGTACGGGAAGAAGCGGAAAATATAATAGAAACAGCAATTAATCTTTTAGGGAGTGTGGATATTTTAATTCTCTCGGCGGGTATGGCATATCCTGGTTATTTTCAAGAACTTCCTATTGAAATATTTGAACAAACAATGGCTGTTAATTATTGGGGATCTCTGTATTGTATTCGAGAGATTTTACCTAAAATGATCGAGCAAAAACATGGTAAAATTATTATAATTTCATCGGCAGCGGGATTAATTGGGATTTATGGTTATACAACCTATAGTCCAACTAAATTTGCTTTAAGAGGGTTAGCAGAATCCTTGCGCGGGGAATTAAAACCCTTGGGAATACAAGTTTCTATTGTTTATCCTCCTGATACAAATACCCCGCAATTAATTAGTGAAAATAGAACAAAACCTTTAGAAACAAAAGCAATTACGGGAACTGTTAAACCTTGGGAACCAGAAGATATTGCTCAAGAAATTATTCGAGGAATTAATAAAAATAAATTTGCGATCGCTCCGGGATTAGAAATGAAATTTTTAAATTATTTCCATAGTTTGTTATTTCCCTTATTAAATCGCTATTTTGATCGCCTAATTCAATCAATAAAAGGTTAAGAAAATGTTAAATGTCATTAAATTAAACATGGATTGGTCAATTCAAAAAAATAATCAATATAATTGTTGAATTAAATTGCTAAATTTGCTATAATTAATCCTAGATTGTTATTTGATCAATCAGATTAATCGCAGATATTGCTGAATATAGTCCCCTGTTTACAACTGTTAATTGAGGAGAGAAAATGATCAAACCTTTACACCACAGAACAAAAATTGTTGCGACTATTGGCCCTGCTAGTAAATCCCCAGAGATCATTCGTCAAATGGTGAATGCGGGAATGAATGTCGCCCGATTAAATTTTTCCCATGGTAGTTATGAAGATCATGCGGAAATGGTAGGATTGTTGCGGCAAGTTTCCAAAGAATGCAATGCCCCGATTACTTTATTACAAGATTTACAAGGCCCAAAAATTAGAATTGGTCAGCTACCATCGGTAGAAATAGAATTAGTTGAAGGAGAATTATTAACATTAGTTCCCTTAGATAATTTTGAAAATCAAGCAAATACTGTCCCCATTGATTATCCCTATTTAGCAGAAGAAGCCGAACCCGGAGCGCAAGTTTTACTGGATGATGGATTATTAGAATTAAAAATAGAAGAAATTCAGGGAAATGCCGTCAAATGTCGGGTGATTGAAGGGGGAATCCTAAAAAGTCGAAAAGGGGTTAATTTACCGAGTCTAATTTTGCGTCTTCCCTCCTTAACGGAAAAAGATCAACAGGATTTAGATTTTGGAATTTCCCAGGGTGTAGACTGGGTTTCTTTGAGTTTTGTTCGCCGTGCGGAGGATGTTCAAGCCTTAAAAGCATTATTAATTGAAAAGGGCGCATCGGATATTCCGGTCATGGCAAAAATTGAAAAACCTCAAGCGATCGCCAATTTAGAATCTATTATTAATGAATGTGATGGTTTAATGGTAGCACGGGGGGATTTAGGGGTAGAAATGAGTCCTGAGAAAGTGCCATTATTGCAAAAACAAATCATTCGGATGTGTAATCAAAAAGGGATTCCAGTGATTACTGCTACCCAAATGTTAGATAGTATGATTCACAGTGCACGTCCCACCCGTGCAGAAGCAAGTGATGTTGCGAATGCAATTATTGATGGTACGGATGCGGTCATGTTATCTGGAGAATCTGCTGTTGGTAAATTCCCGGTGAAAGCAGTACAAATGTTATCCAGAATTGCCAGTGATGTCGAACCGGAAATCGAGTTTAAAAATTATCCTCCGGTGATGTCCGATGAAACTCATGCTTTAAGTGAAGCTTTAAATACGATTGATAAAGTCTTGAATTTGCATTGTATTGTTGCTTATACCAGCACAGGATATACGGCTATTTTAGCAGCAGGAGAACGACCTAAAGTTCCCGTTATCGCCCTAACTCCCAATCTAAAGGTTTATCACCGTTTAAACTTGGTTTGGGGTGTTAAACCGATTTTATTAGAACATCAAGTGGATTCCTTTGAAGGGTTAATTGATCTCGCCCAAACTAAATTATTAGAAGGGCCATTAGCTCAAATTGGGGATAAAATATTAATTATTGGAGGTGTTCCAACCAAGAAAGCAAAAGGCACAAATTTCTTGAAGATTCACACAATTGCCGATTAAGCTATTAACAAAACCGAAAAGTACGGATTGAAGATGATTACGCAGATTAACACAGATTAAAATCCGTGAAATCCTCTTAAATCCGCATCACGGATTAAACGGATTACGCAGATTAACACAGATTAAAATCTGTGAAATCCGTGAAATCCGCATCACGGATTAAACGGATTACGCAGATTAACACAGATTAAAATCCGTGAAATCCGTGCAATCCTCTTAAATCCGTGATCCCCATTCCCTATTATCGCTTTTTCGCTTCTTGAGGTGTAGATTGTCTGACTAACTCTAGGGTAGAACCAAAAATAAAACCCATTGCCGCCCCTGCTAGGGCATAAATCCGAGGCGCCCTCGACTGACTATAACCCAAGTCCAATGTGGGGCCAATATTACAGCATTGATATTGTTTCTCGCTATATTTAGAAGCACCTAGTCCGGCAATTATACCGACTATCATCATCACCATTCCAGAAAAAACTACCAGTCGCATATTCATAATGACCTGCCTTGGATAACCCTAAATATAATTTGCTGCAATCATAGCCTTATATTCTAAAAGTAGCTCAATTTTTCAGTTTTTCAACTATATTTTTAATCTTGTTTACAAAAGTTAAAAAAAGTTGATTCAAGCTGTAGCTTTTTAGAGGATTAATCCTTGATAAATAGGGGATTTTAGGATCAATATAAAACACTGATATATTCAACTGATATAGTGAAAAATAAGTTATCCAGATCAATCAACGCCACAACTAATTAAACGAGCAATAAAATAAACCGTCATTTTTCCCCCGTATGGCGATCGCCACCATCCAGACGGATGACACCCCACAGGAGCTTCTGAACTAAAATCAAGATCTTCATAATCTAATAACTCATTATTCACGCTCCATCCAAATTCAGCCTCCATCGCCTGTAAAACTTTCATATCAATATCAGAAATATCATCATTTCCTCCCAACCGGGTATAAATTTGTTGTTGAACACTAAAGCCAAAACGATCTTTACTGTAACTCATCCATAGTTGATCAAGTAGACTTAATGCACTACAGGGAAAAATCATAATCTCATCAGGAATAATATCGTCTAGGCTATTTTTATTCATGATTTCTAACATAATTCTTGTGGTTTCTTGATCTGCTTCTTTCCAATTTCCAGCTTCTAAAAAATCCCGTAATTTTTGGTATCGGTATACATCCGTTAATAATAATAACGCTTTATCTAACTTCTGTTCTAAGCGTTCAACTCGTTCTAATAAAGCATCTAAACTCAAAGGTTGAGATTGAGGTTTAGACTGTTTGGGTTGTTGCGATGCGTTTGACATATTTTATAGAGGATTGATGATTGAAAGTTTACGACTAACCATAGCCATCATAATACCTGTTAACTTCGGCCCAGTTTTTTTATCATTTATACAACTAAACTAGCCCATTGCATAACCCGTAAATTGGCGTTTGAAAGGGGAATGAAAACCCAGAATAATATCTGAAGTTGGTACGCCCATATCCACCAATCTCTGGGCAACAGAGTCTTCAGTCCCATTATACTGAATCCAAATTTTGCCCTCTTGAATATCAAAGTGTATCACCGGGCCAAATACCCGCTTATCTCCTTGCCAACCCACATAAGCGAGTTGATAATGGTCATGTTCACTATCAAAGATTAACTCTGCCTTCACCGTATCCTCAGTCGTTGCGATCTCGGCGTGTTCGGTCAAAATTTGTTTAATAAATTGTCGATAACCTTCTACTTTATCCATTGCTTAATCTCCTCTAATTTTGGATCATAAATTATTAGCTTGACTTGGTAACGTCTCAAAGCGCGTTGAATGAAAGAAAGTTGAAAAAAATCCTCATAAGTTTCAGAAGGAATTGCTAAATAAACAATGCGCTCCGGTTCTTTTTCTTCAAGGGCTTGACAATAGTTAAGATATTGCCCCAAGGCAGTATGAAAGGAGCTAATATCAGAGTCCCCAATAAAGCTTTTAATTTCTACAGCAATTTTTTCGGAATCTTTTTCTGCACCAATCGCACTTTCTGCCGCCAAATCAATTTGTAATTTTATGGATTCGCTAATGCGAATCGTTAAAGGATCATGAGTAATATTCCATCCATCTTTGATTAAAGCATTTCTAACCTGTTGATGGAAAATATCTTTAGCCATTGTGGATACTATTCCTCCTAACCTGGTTAACTTGAGTTGATCATAACTTGACTGCAACTACAACTTAGATAGCCCATTGTTTGACATTTTCCCTGATTAATCTATAACAATTTAGGGTTTACTTAAACTGCTATCTGGTTGAATAGAACCATTATCCGAGGTGGCTAAAGTCTCAGAATTTTTATCCTGAGAATGCGGATCTTCCTGTGGAGAGGGGGGTTGATTTTTATCCGATTTATTATTATTCGATGAATCGGATTTTTTCCCTTTCAGAAAACGTTCTTCTAGGGTTTTAACCGTAATATATAGGTTCGGGGTAATTAACAAACTTAATAGGGTTCCTGCTAATAAACCCCCAAAAATAGCCGTACCCAATGACCAACGACTACTAGAACCCGCACCAGAAGCAATAACTAACGGCCAGAACCCGATCAAACTAGAAATAGCAGTCATTTGAATCGGTCGGAACCGTTGTTCCCCCGCTTGAATTGCGGCTTGGGTAATACTTAAACCCTTGTCCCTGAGTTGGTTAGCAAACTCCACAATCAGAATCGAGTTTTTAGAAGCCAAACCAATCAACATCACCAAGGCCACCTGGACATAAACATCATTGGTAATTAGGGGCCAGACCGTCCCTTGCAAGAGAACATTCGACCGGAACCAAACCGCGGCCATCGCTCCCAAGACCGCCAGAGGCACCGATAACATAATAATCATCGGATCAATATAACTTTCGTACTGGGCCGATAGCACCAGAAAAGCCATAATAAATGCTAATCCGAAAATTAAAATTGCCGCCCCGCCGGAAGACTTTTCTTCTAAGGCACTACCCTGCCAAGCATAACTAAAACCGGGGTCTAAGACCTCAGAGGCTAATTTTTCCATCGCGGCGATCGCTTGACCCGTACTGGCTCCAGGGGCGGGGTTTCCTTGAATCAACATAGAACGGAAGATATTAAAATGGTTGATAGTTTCTGGCCCAACAAAATCCGTGAGTTTGACCAAATTACTCAGGGAAATCATCTCTCCATCCCGGGAACGCACATATAATTGAGTAATATCCTCCGGTCGGGCGCGGAATTGTTTTTCCGCTTGAGCCACAACCCGATATTGACGTTGACCTAAAACAAAGTCATTAATATAGGATGACCCCAAATAGGTTTGTAAGGTACTAAAAATTTGGTTCACATCCACATTCAAAGCATTAGCGCGATCGCGCAACACCTCAACCCTTTTCTGAGCCTTACTAGCAGAAAACTGACTAAATACCCCGGCAAAAGTCGGATTAGAATTAGCGGCTTCAATTAAACGATTGCCATTTTCCACTAAGGATTGAATCGGTAAATTTCCCGTTGTATCTAGTAACTGAAATTCAAAGCCTCCGGTGGTACTCAAACCCTGCACCGGGGGAGCATTCACCGCAAAGGCTTGAACTTCAGGAATAGATTGTAACGACCCATTTAATCGTCTTAGAACCCCAAACACCGATTGAGAGGCATCCGGTCGCTGATCCCAAGGTTTGAGTAACACAAAAGCAATCCCCTGACTGGGATTCTGTCCCTCAAAACCAAACCCAGGAATCGCAAACACACTTTCAATTTCAGGAATTGCCAAAGTCCGATCCACAATTTGTTCAGCAGCCCTAGCGGTATAGTTGAGGGACACGCCATCAGGAGTCCGAAAGATCACGATCAAATAGCCCTGATCTTCTTCTGGGACAAACCCCGATGGTACTTGTTGATAAACAAATACCGTTGTTGCTAACCCGGCGACAAATATAATCATCACCAAGGAATTAATCCGGGTGAGAAAACCAACAACTCCAGCGTATTTTTCCTGTACCCAACCAAAACCTCGGTTAAATTGCTCAAAAAACCACCCCAAAGGCCCCCCGGTTTTCTTTTGGCGACGTAACAATAGCCCCGCCATACTCGGAGAAAAGGAAAGGGCATTAAAGGTAGAAAAGATTACCGCAAAAATAATTGTCACCGCAAATTGTTTATAAATTACCCCCGTTGTTCCGGGGAAAAACAATACCGGAACAAACACCGCCAGCAAAACAATCGAGGTCGCAATGATCGCCCCGGTCAGTTCTGACATGGCATCTAGGGCGGCTTGCAGAGGTTTCATCCCTTGTTCAATTTTGATCATCACCGCTTCGACAACCACGATGGCATCGTCCACGACTAAACCTGCGGCTAAGGTACAAGCAAATAGGGTTAAAGTATTCAGTTCAAATCCCAAGGCTTTTAACCCAGCCATGGCTCCGATTAAGGCCACCGGAATCGCAATTGCTGGAATTAAGGTAGCTCGCCAATCTTGCAAAAATACAAAAATCACCAGCACCACTAAGGCAATGGCCATAATTAGGGTGATTGCCACTTCCTGAAGGGACACATTAATAAACAGGGTGGTGTCATAGGCAATCTGGCTGTTAACGCCCGGTGGGAAATTTTTACTCAGTTCCGCCATTGTGGCTTTAAGTTGGGCGGCGGTTTCTAGGGCATTACTACCCGGAAGTTGATAAATCCCCAAACCCACGGCGGGTTCGCCATTATAGGTCGATTCCAAATCATAATTTTCTGCCCCTAACTCGGCTCGGCCCACGTCCTTAATGGTGATTAACTCTCCACTGTCGGTGGTTTTGAGTACCATTTGTTCAAATTCCTCGACGGTGCGGAGGCGACTAGCAGCCTGTAGGGGAATTTCAAAGAGTTGATCGGCGGGTGTGGGTTGTTGACCGATTTTTCCGGCCCCTACCTGGACGTTTTGTGTTCTTAATGCTGAGGCCAAATCCTGGGCCGTTAATCCCCTGGCGGCCATTCGAGATGGATCAAGCCATAGCCGCATGGCATATTTGCGCTCTCCAAAGATTGTCACCTGACCCACCCCAGGAACCCGGCTCAATTGGTCAACAATAAAAAGATCAATATAATTACTAATAAATGTGGTGTCATATATCGGTTTTCCGCTTTCGTCTGTATCAGAATAAAAACCGATCACCAATAGAATACTAGGGGATGACGCCTGCACGGAAAGCCCAATTTGCCTCACAATATCGGGTAAATTAGACTCGGCCTGAGCAACTCGGTTTTGAACGTTAACTTGGGCAATATTCCGATCAACATCATTGGGAAAAAACACGGAAATATTACTGATGCCGTTATTTCCCGTACTGGAGGAAAGATATTTCATCCCCTCCACCCCGTTAATTTCCCTCTCGATGATGGTGGTAACGGTAGTTTCCGTTGTTTCTGCATCCGCACCAATATTGACCCCAACAACACTAATTTGGGTATTTGCTAGGTTGGGAAGTTGCGTAATCGGCAGCAGGGGAATGGAGATAGCCCCGATCAAAATAATCAGGATACTACAGACTGTCGTTAGGACAGGTCGTTTAATAAAAGTTTGAACAAACAGAAGCATAGCAATCTTCTCAGGGGTTGGCAGTTAGTGGGAGTTGGCGATTAACCAGGTAATTTATTGTTTTCCGGGTGAGGGGGCGTCGGTGGTGGGTTGCTGTTTTTTATCCGTAATGGGTGTGCCATCTCGTAACTTGACCACGCCATCTATAACCACTTTTTCTCCAGTTTTTAAACCCGAGCGAACTTCAAAGCTCTGATCTTGAATACTGCCTAACTGCACGGGTCTTTGTTTAGCGATTAATCGAGTGTTCCCGTCCTGAGTTTGTTCTTGGGCGACAAAGACAAAACTTTGATCGCCAACTCGACTAATCGAAGTTACGGGAACTGTGATTCCCGATTGTTGTTCCCAGATTACCTTAGCACGGACAATTTGATCGGTTCGGAGTCTATTATTACGGTTATCATAAATCGCTTTAACTAAAATAGTTTGGGTTCCTGTCCCCGCACTGGGGGAAATATAGGACACCTGGGAGGTTCCGATTAATGCTCCGGTTTCTTGATATCTAAGCTCGACTAAAGTTCCTGATCTAATTTGGGAAAGGCGTTCAATGGGAATATTAATTTGAACTTCTAATAAATCATTTTGTCGAATGGTGGTAATTGTAGTTTGACTATCGACAAAATCTCCAGCTTTGACCATTACCTCCCCGACTATCCCATCAATCGGGGCATTGATTTGATAATATCCCAATTGGATTTGTCCGGCCGTTGCGGTTGACCGGGCTTGGTCAATATCGCGCTGGAGTCTTTGTACCTCAGATTCTTGAGCCTGAATCACTTTTTCTTGACTGGCGATTTGAGCGCTCAGAGTTGAGACTTGACGGTTATAATTCTGGGTGGCACTTTCAACTTTCGCTTGAGAAGCATCCACCCGTCTTTGTTGGGTTTCTATTTGGGTGTTTAAGGTGGAAATTTGACGTTCTAGGTTTTGTTGGGCGGTTCTCACCCGCGCTTGTAGGGACATAATCTCCCGTTCTTGAGCCGCAAAATCCGCTTGAGATGCTTGATAGTCTCTTAATTTTTGATCGTAGATTTCTGAGGAAACAACCCCCTGTTCATACAGTTGTTGATAACGATCATAAGCTTTTTTCCGCTCGTCCATAATTGCCCGTCGGCGCTCCCGTTCTTTGAGCCCTACCTGCACATTCTCTTGGGCGGTTTTGAGCTCATCCGCGACGGAGGTATATTCTAATTCATACTCTAATCGCTGTTTTTCATTTTTTTCGGCGGCTAGGGTTTGTTGAGCATCTTGTAAATCAGCTTCTTGGGATTGATAAGTCAGTTGGGCTTGGATTCGCTGCAATTCCGATCGTTGAGCGTCCAGATTGGCCCTAGCACTGTTGAGTTGTGCCATTCTGGACTCAACGCTGGCTAATTGACCTTCGTAATTCGCCTGTTGTTGGCGTCCGTCAATTTCAATTAACGGGGTATTTTGAGAAATGCGATCGCCCAAACGGACAAAAACCTGTTTCACTAAGCCATTAACACGGGGTTGAATCACCGCATTTTCAATTCCTTCGACCCTAGCATTAAATTCGCTGGTATCTCTAACATTACTCTTGCCTACCACCGCCAAATTTACTGAGACAGGTGGAGGTGCCGCCGCCTGGGGTTCACTTCCACAAGCACTCATCAGGAGGCCAGTTAAGATTAGAGGAAAATAGGAATTCCAAGATGCTAGACGCTTGTTCATGGTTTTGTCGAAAACGGGAAACGGAGAATAGACTCAATTGAGAATATTGGAAGTTTATTATAGATGATGTTTTGATGATTTTGGGATCAGCAAAATAATTCTTATCACTCAGTTTGATGATTTAAAGGTACTCTTGTTGTTAAATAAAATAGTGCCCCAAATAAAGGAATTAAGCTAATCCACTCCAATATTACAGATTTTTCCATTCCTCGTCTAGCTCGATCATCTGTTAATAAAACTGGAAACAAAATACTTAATAATAAAAAATCAAGACTCATAACGTGAATAAAACGGCTAGTTTGCCACTGTTGAATAAAATCTTCCCAATTGCCTTGGGTTAAACCATAAATCACCAGTATAATTGTTCCTAATGTTAATAATAGTCCCGTAATTCGAGAATCTAATATTTTTATAAACCATGATTTTTTTCCTAAAAATTGAGGGTTAGGTTGGCGCAAAGCTAGGTAAGGTAAAATCGCAAAAGCACCCACCCCAAAAGATAAAGTTGCAAATAGCCAAGCCGGAGTTTTTTGTCCATGTCCATCAATAAATAGAACACAGCTATAAATTAACGGCCAAATCCCCATAATATTAAATAGGGCGATAATTAAAGGATTAATTCCTGTCCAGTTCCCGGTTGATAGATTTTGGATTAAATCCAAAGTTTCGGGCTGATCCGGTGGTGCAAAAATAAACGCATACAGAATAAATCCTAGCCAAATTAAACCAAAAACTATTTTATTTTTCATGCTTAAATTATGGTAAAAAACGATCTAATGCTGCTTTTAAAGCTTCAATTTCAACATCAATATTACCTTCTTTTGCTGCCCTAGCGACACATTCACTCAAATGTTCATCTAAAATAATTCTAGCTACCCGATCTAAAGCCCCTCTAATAGCAGCAATTTGGACTAATACATCAGGACAGGGACGATTTTCTTGTACCATTGTTTTAACACCCCGAATATGTCCCTCTAAGCGTGATAGACGATTGACTATTTTTCGCAAAGATTCTTCACTATGAATATGGGGATGACTAGAATGTTCATGATCATGATGTTCCAGTAAATCCTTGAGTTCTTCTACCGTCGGTTCTAATTCATTCATCGGTTTTGTTGATATACAATTGATAAATATTCTATGATTGTACCTCAATTTTATATTTCTGTACGCAATAGTTTATGATTAAAGGGTTTCACTGAAATAACAACCGTTGTTGTGCTTCAGAACTTCCAGGCTATATTTGTATAAAATCAAGCAAAGTTTTATTAATAGGTATATTGGGTAGCTATAGCACTTGATTTTTGCCCAAAATCCGGCATTGATAAAAAGACAACTCGTCAAACTTATTGAACAGGATATACAGCTTAAAAAATCCTGATATACTCAATTCAATCAAGTGATCTCAAAATGATGTATTATTAATTGACCAAAAATAAGAAAGGAGGATGATGCTAAAATTATATGACATAAAGAAAAAGCAATTTTTTGTGATCTGAATTGGTGCTTATGACTCTGATCATGGTAAATTTTATAGAACTGCTGTCAACCGGAAAAGTTGATTTATTTTGAGTGGTTTGATGTAATTTATTCTGGATTTGTTAAGGTTTAGTTCCAAGATTAAAAATATCATGTTCGAGTATCTTCCCCCACTTAACGACCATAATTTGCCCTATCCTGACACGATGCACCCAATCGTAGTGCATTTTGTGATTGCTATGGTGTTGTTTGCGGTTTTATGTGATGTAATTGGCTATGTCACCCGCAATCCTAGACTGTATGAAGTCAGTTGGTGGAATTTGTTTTTTGCGACAATTTCCATCTTCATTGCTATTATTTTTGGACAGATTGAAGCGGGATTAGCCGAACCCTACTCAGCAGCAGAATCAACCTTGAACCTGCATACAATACTAGGATGGTCATTATCTGGGATTATTGCAGCAATTACCGCCTGGCGCTATGTATTGCGATCGCGCGATCCCAAAACCTTGCCCCCCTCGTTTTTAGGAGTAAATATACTGTTAACTGGAATAGTATTTTTCCAAGTTTATTTAGGAGATGTGCTGGTGTGGGTTTATGGACTACATACAGTTCGAGTTGTTGAAGCCGTGCGGGAGGGCTTGTTGTAATGAATAATGATTTAATCGACCAACTCCAGGGACAATTGGGTGCTAATGGCTTACCTTACGCCCTGCCCATTCATCCTAACCTAGTGCATCTGACCCTGGGATTGTTTATTGTGGCGATCGCCTTTGATATCGTAGGTGTACTATTTCCCCTGGAAAAACCCATCTTCAAATTTTTAGCAATTCCCGCCACCCGGTCAAATTTCTTCGATGTCGGTTGGTATAATATGCTCGCCGCCGCCATCATCACCTTCTTTACCGTAGCAGCAGGTTTCTACGAAATCATGTTAGCATCACCAGAGGCAGATGTCAAAAGCGCCTGGGGCTTACAAGCGATGGAAACCATGCTTTGGCACGGAGTCGGTGGGGTTGTATTATTGCTGTTAATCGTGGCAATGACTGTATGGCGAGGGTTTCAGCGCTTTCTATGGCGTCAAGATCAAGCACAGCAAGTACAGTGGCTCTACCTCGCAGCCGGATTGGGTATTTTCGCTTTGATGTTCGTTCACGGAACCCTGGGAGCGCAATTGGCAGCCGAGTTTGGCGTGCATATTACTGCTGATCGGCTGTTGCGGATCGGAGAAAATCCCAATTTGCTGTTGAACTAGGGGAAAACATGAAAATTCGTACCATTTTAATTTTAGGCGTCATTGCGATCGCCCTTGCCCTGATCAGCCTGTGGATGGGACAGCAATCCTATTCTTGGTTTCCCCCCCAAGCCTCAGCAGAAGCCCAATTGATTGATCAGTTATTCAGCTTTCTGGTGACGCTGGGGACGTTTATTTTTCTGGGAGTGGTGGGGACACTGACCTACTCAGTGTTGTTTCAACAGGCCGGCAAATACGATACCAGCGATGGCCCCCACATCGAAGGGAATGTGCCATTGGAAATAGTCTGGACGGCAATTCCCTTTGTGCTAGTGGTCTCGATTGCAGCCTACAGCTACCAGATTTATGACCAAATGTCAATTTTGGGGCCGATGGAACATATTCATGGGTCAATGGCGATCGCAGCCCCCTTAGATGCTTCTTTGGCAACACCGATACATCCCATCGAAGTCCGTGCCCGTCAATGGGTATGGGAATTTTACTATCCCGACCAAAATATTACCAGTACGGAATTGCATTTACCTAACAACGAACGGGCGCGCCTGACACTAGCATCGGAGGATGTGCTACATGGCTTTTATGTACCTGCCTTTCGCGTCAAACAAGATATTATTCCGGGTCGGGTGATTGATTTTGAGTTCACGCCCATTCGGGAAGGACGGTATCGGTTGCGGGATTCCCAATATAGCGGAACTTATTTTGCGGCGATGCAAACCGATGTGGTGGTGGAGTCTGCCGACGCTTATCAACAATGGTTAGCAAATACGGCAACCCAAAAGCCTATAACGGCTTACAATCGCGCTTTTACTGAATATAGCAAAAGAAATAATAGCGATCGCTGGAAAATCGTTGAGCCAGCCCTTCCTCCCGTAGTCAATTATTCCAATTCTGGGATCGAATAATGCCAAATTCAATCACAAAAACATCATTCAAATCATGTTAGAGAGGTTTGATTTTCAAATCCATTCAAAATAAGGCTTGTATATCAAGATCCTACATCAAATTAAAACAGCCTAACTAAACAACGATTACTTATAAACCATGACAAATATTTCTGTTGATGCGATCGCGGATATCCAACAACCCATGGACGAAAGTCCTGAAAATTGGCGGAGATTTTTCGGTTTCAGTACCGACCATAAAGTGATCGGGATTCAATATCTAGTAACATCCTTCTTTTTCTTCTTAATTGGCGGTATTCTGGCCATGATTATTCGTGGTGAACTGATCACCCCGGAAGCCGATTTGCTTGACCGTGCCGTTTACAACGCCATGTTCACCATGCACGGGACTATTATGTTATTCCTGTGGACATTCCCCTCCTTGGTAGGATTATCCAACTATCTCGTCCCCTTGATGATTGGGGCCAGGGATATGGCCTTTCCCCGCTTGAATGCCGTGGCCTTTTGGATGGTTCCGGTATTTGGGGTGATCCTCATGGCCAGCTTCTTTGTTCCCGGCGGCCCCTCCCAATCCGGTTGGTGGGCCTATCCTCCGGTGAGTCTCCAGAATCCTACCGGGAACCTGATTAACGGCCAAGTTTTGTGGATATTAGCCGTGGCGATATCCGGTGTGTCCTCGATCATGGGGGCGGTAAATTTTGTTACCACCATTTTTAAAATGCGCGCCCCAGGAATGACCTGGTTTCGGATGCCCGTATTTGTCTGGACGGTATTAGCAGCCCAAATTATTCAACTATTTGGCCTACCTGCCCTAACCGCCGGGGCGGTGATGTTGTTACTCGATCTCACCGTTGGGACTAGCTTTTTTGACCCGGCGAAGGGAGGCGATCCGATTTTATTCCAGCACTTCTTTTGGTTCTATTCTCACCCGGCAGTTTATGTGATAATTTTGCCAATTTTTGGGGTTTTCTCCGAGATTTTCCCCGTCTATGCCCGCAAACCATTATTTGGCTACAAGGTAGTTGCTATCTCCTCGTTGGTAATTACAGGTTTGAGCGGTATTGTCTGGGTGCATCATATGTTTGCCAGTGGTACTCCTGGTTGGATGCGGATGGTGTTTATGGCAACTACGATGTTGATTTCAGTTCCCACTGGAATTAAAGTTTTTGCTTGGGTGGCAACGGTTTGGGGTGGCAAATTGCGCCTAAATACCCCCATGTTATTTGCCTTGGGTGGTTTGGTAATGTTTGTGTTTGCCGGGATCACCGGGATTATGTTGGCAGCAGTCCCCATTGATATTCATGTCAACAATACCTATTTTGTAGTCGGACATTTCCACTATGTGATTTATGGTGCTGTGGTCATGGGAATGTACGCCGCCCTATATCACTGGTTTCCGAAAATGACCGGGCGAATGTATTCCGAAGGTTTGGGTAAATTGCATTTTGCCCTAACTTTCCTGGGTACTAATATCTGCTTTTTTCCCATGCACCCGATGGGATTAGAGGGAATGCCCCGCCGTGTTGCCTCCTACGACCCCGAATTTGCCTTCTGGAACGTGATTGCCAGTCTGGGGGGGTTTTTGTTGGGGATGTCTACATTGCCGTTTCTCCTCAACATGATTGGATCTTGGGTGCAGGGGGAAAAAGCGCCGAAAAATCCCTGGCGAGCTATTGGGTTGGAATGGTTGCTATCATCACCTCCAACAGCAGAAAACTTTGAAGAATTGCCAATTGTAATTTCTGAACCCTATGGTTACGGGAAATCAGAACCGTTGGTTGCTAACCCTGATGCGCTGGAGGTTGCCCATGAATCCCACTGATATTGATGCTCTCAATGTAGTCTCAAGTCATGCCTTAGAAGGGCATGGAACAGTCGCCCATACCCACGATGAAGCGGGTAATAGTATGTTTGGCTTCATCGTATTTTTGCTGTCGGAAAGTGTAATTTTCCTGAGCTTTTTTACGGGGTATATTGTTTACAAGACTACCGCTTTAGAGTGGTTACCTCTCGGTTTTACTGGGCTAGAAATCCGCGATCCAGCTATTAATACAGTGGTGTTGGTTTCTAGTAGTTTTGTGATCTATATTGCTGAACGTTTTCTGCACGTTAAGAATCTCTGGGGTTTTCGAGCATTCTGGCTGTTGACAATGATCATGGGCAGTTATTTCTTGTATGGTCAGGCGGTGGAATGGCGTAGTCTCCCCTTTGGTTTTACCGATGGTGTATTTGGTGGCAGTTTTTATTTGCTGACCGGATTTCATGGTCTTCATGTGTTCACGGGAGTGCTATTACAGACAATTATGTTGGGGCGATCGTTTATTCCTGGAAATTACGACAAAGGCGAATTTGGGGTAGCAGCAACCTCCATTTTTTGGCACTTTGTTGATGTGATCTGGATTATTTTGTTCATTTTGATTTACCTCTGGCAGTAGCCCTAAAAAATCAGTCATCAGTCATCAGTTAGCAGTTAATTACCCATTCGTAATTCGTAATTCATAATTCTTATGACCAACTTACTTTCGGATACAGTCGCTCTATCGCGGATTCAATTTGCGATGACCGCAATTTTCCATATGCTCTGGCCGGTTTTGACAACCGGAATGGGGATTTATCTGGTGATTATTGAAGGGTTGTGGCTAAAAACTCGGAATATTGATTATTACCATCATGCCCGTTTTTGGTCGAAGTTATATGTCTTGAATTTTGGCATTGGTGTGGCAACGGGATTGCCGATGGCGTTTCAGTTTGGGCTGAACTGGGCTCCTTTTTCAGAGGCTGTGGGTGATTTTTTGGGTACGGTGCTAGGTTTTGAAGGCACAATGGCATTTATGCTAGAGGCGAGTTTCTTAGGCATTATGCTGTTTGGCTGGAATCGCGTGCCGCCATTCATTCATTGGATTGCGACTATTTTGGTGGCCTTTGGAGCTAATCTTTCTACTTTTTGGATTTTGTCGGCGAATTCTTGGCTACAAACCCCTGCGGGTGGGGAATTTGTCAATGGTAAGTTTGTGGTTCAGGATTATTTTGCGGCGATCGCTAATCCGTTCATGGTTAACAGTTTTCTCCATATGTTCTTTGCAACATTGGAGACATCTCTGTTTGTGATTGGGGGAATTAGTGCTTGGTATATCTTGAATCAACGCCATGCTGAGTTTTTTGGGCGATCGCTCAAAGTTATCCTCGCTGTAACGATCATTATCGCTCCTTTACAAATTTTCGTCGGACATTTGAGTGCGGAACAAGTCTATCACTATCAGCCTACTAAATTGGCAGCAATGGAAGCACAATGGGAAACTGTTCCGGCGGGAGAACCTGCTGCTTGGAGTGTGATCGCTTCCCCCAATGAGCAAGCGGAACAAAACAATTGGGAGGTAAAAATTCCTGGGGCATTAAGTTATTTACTAGAACTAAAACCAACGTTACCCGATCCTATTAAAGGATTAAAAGAATGGAAATCTGCTGATCGTCCGCACATGGTGGGTTTAATTTACTATTCTTTTCGGATCATGGTAGCCATTGGCTTATTTTTCGCAGGCTTGATGTTTGTAACTGTGGTGCAATGGCTGCGCGGTAAACTATCGGCAAGTACGATTACTCAACAGAAATGGCTGATGCGGGCTTGGATTTTTGCTGCACCTTTAGGTTATATTGCCGTAGAAACAGGTTGGATTGTTCGTTGTGTAGGACGACAACCTTGGATTGTTTACGGAGAGTTAAGAACCCTTGATTCGGCATCCCATTTACCTGCGGGGGAAGTGTTATTTTCCTTACTCGGTTTGACGAGTATGTATCTCGTGTTTTTGTTTACAACCCTTTATTTTGCCAGTCGAATTGTGGTCAAAGGCCCAAATTTAACCTTGCCTATTCCTGGTCAAATTGCTGAAGCCATCGTGAATACAGAATTAGCACAACATGAACGCGATCGCCGCCCAACAGAAGCACAGCAATAGATCGCAATAAAAAGTATATTGTTGTGTCATAGCTCTCGACACAACAATATACCTAAATCAACTGTTGTTGGTGATTGGAAAATAACTAATGACAAATGCAAAAGGCATTTTTACTTAAAATTTAAGTTGAGTTAATCGGAGTCTAAAATGGAACCCTTGCAACCTTTACAACATTTCCTTCCCCAAGTTTGGTTTTTTATCTTGGGATTGTTTCTATTTCTTTATGTGTTACTCGATGGTTTCGATCTCGGTGTGGGGATTCTTTCTCTCACCGCTTCTAGTGAGGAACGTCGTAGTATTTTGATGACAAGTTTGGGGAATGTTTGGGATGCGAATGAAACTTGGTTAATCCTAATGGGAGGATCGCTTTTCGGCGCTTTTCCTCTGGCTTATGCTACCATTCTCAACGCCTTGTATTTACCCGCCGTGATTATGGTAGTTGGCTTAATTTTGCGAGCAGTTTCCTTTGAATTTCGAGAAAACGCCGAGCGCAAACTAATTTGGAATATCACCTTTGGGGTTGGTAGTTTTTTAGCTGCTTTAGGTCAAGGATTTGCTCTGGGTAGCGTCTTTGAAGGAATTACTGTAGATGCTGCGGGACACTTTGCTGGGGGAATTTGGGATTGGCTTACCTGGCGCTCGGTGATAGTTGCTCTTACCTTAATTCAAGGTTATGTGCTGATTGGCTCTACTTATTTGATTCTCAAAACCAGTGGCGAGTTGCAAAATACTTACTATAAAACAGCAACAATTGCGACTTGGACAACCTTAGTAGGTGCGGTTTTTATCACCATTACGACCCCAGTTTTTTCTGAACAAGCCAGAGAACAACTCTTTACCGCTCCTCTGATTTATATTTTTGGACTGATTCCTATTTTGGGTATCTTACTAATAGGATTGTTGCTCAGAAGTCTGAAATATCGAGAAGAAAATGCCCCTCTGATTTGGACATTTTTGGTTTTTTCCCTATCATTTATTGGGTTGGGATTTGTGATTTTTCCCAAAATAATTCCTCCCAGTGTCACTATTTACCAAGCTGCGGCTGCCCCTAGTTCCCTGGTTTTTATGCTGACTTTTATCGGGTTTTTAATTCCAATTGTCCTGTCCTACAATGTCTATAACTATATCGTTTTTCGGGGCAAAATTACTGGGGAATTTTAAGATAAAATTAGGAATAAATCTGTAATATCAAGAGGATAATTTACATGATTATTGATGACCAATCCTACGATCTAATTATTATTGGTACGGGCGCGGGGGGAGGAACTCTCGCCTATAAGTTAGCCTCTACCGGAAAGAAGATATTGATTTTGGAGCGGGGGGATTTTATGCCCCTGGAGGAACAGAATCGCAGTCATGTCGATATCTTCAAACGCGATCGCTATCATGCCCCGGAACAGTGGTATGACAGCGCCGGAGAACCGTTTTCGCCCCAAATGAATTATGCAGTTGGTGGTAATACCAAAATCTATGGCGCCGCCTTACTCCGATTTCGGGAAGGGGATTTTGAAACTGTCCAACATCAGGGGGGAATTTCCCCGGAATGGTGTTTGAAATACTCAGATTTTGAACCCTACTATACAGAAGCTGAAACGCTGTATAAGGTTCATGGTCAGGCAAATGACGATCCGACCGAACCTCCCCGTAGTGGCGATTATCCCTTCCCAGCAGTGGCTACCGAACCCCAAGTCGCCCAAATCTATGAAGCGATCGCTAAACTTGGTCTTCATCCTGCTCCTTTGCCTTTAGCTCTTACCCGCCAGGATGACGATCCTACCAACGATTCGGAAGTTAGTGGCATTGCTCCCGCCTTAACCCATCCTAATGTTACCCTGAAAACCGGGGCGAAGGTGGTTCGTCTGCACATAAATCCATCGGGTCGGGTGGTGAAAGGGGTGCAAGCTGAGATCGATGGACAATCCCATCTGTTTCTAGGGGATATTGTGGTGTTGGCTTGCGGTGCGGTGAACTCGGCGGCGTTGTTGTTGCGTTCGGTGAGCGATCGCCATCCCAACGGTTTGGCCAATAGTTCGGGTCTGGTGGGGCGGAATTTAATGAAAAGCCTGATGACCGTAGTAGTACAACTGAGTACCAAACCCAATTCTGGAGCGTTTCAAAAGACAGTCTGTGTGAATGATTTCTATTGGGGCGATGACGATTTCCCTTATCCTATGGGACATATTCACAACTCCGGCGGACTGCTGACCGATATAATTTTCGCCGAAGCGCCACCGATGTTTTCCCTACTGGCAAAATTTATGCCCGGTTTTGGATTAAAGCAGTTGGCAACCCATTCTATCGGTTGGTGGGCGCAAACGGAAGATTTACCCGATCCGAATAACCGAGTCCGGTTTGAAGGGGGAAAACTATTTATTGACTATAGTGCCAACAACAACGAGGCACATGATCGCTTAATTTATCGCTGGACTGAAGTTTTAAAAACTATTGAAAAACAACTGGAAGGCTTTCAACAGGGGGTATTACATCCCCGTGGTGAAGTGCCGATTCAGGTGATGGCCAATCAGTGTGGTACTTGTCGTTTTGGCGATGATCCTCAAACTTCGGTATTAGATCCCAACTGTCGCGCTCACGATCTCGATAATCTCTATGTGGTAGATGGTAGTTTCTTTCCATCTAATGCTGGGGTTAGTCCCGCTTTGACAATTATTGCTAATGCGCTGCGAGTAGGCGATCGTTTAATTGAGCGGTTGTAATAGCGCTTATGGTGGGTACAGACCATGATCAGTACAGACCATGATCAGTACAGACCATGATCAATCAGCGTCCAGCGATTGAAATCGTGGCTACACAACCGAAGTCCGCCTGCGCGGACTTTTAACTTCTTTTTAACAAGGGTTTAATCAAAGGTTTAATCAAAGGTTTGAAACCCGCGCCGGTGGGTTTTGTTTGTGTAGCCACGGTTTCAACCGATGGGACTGAGGATAGTTAATTTCTTTCTACTAAATTATTAATTGAAGCTTCTGAAAGATTGGCTAGAAAATTATAGCTTAGGGGATTTATGGCGGATGGGAGAAATTGGAGGAAATCGATGGGAGAAATTCGGATTTATGTAGAAGGTGGGGGTGATGAAAAAAAAGTATCTTATTGCGATCGCCTATTTAAAAAAATTACTGATATTAGTGGATAATTAGATATTTTCCTAGTTCGCTTCCCTTCAATACAGATGCCTGGTAGAATATTGAAGATTTGTATAATCCTTGTCCAATTTTTGAGGTGTGGAGTTGGAAAGAGAGAGAATTTGGCAGAATTTCAGGTTTAGCCTAAAAAAAGACTTGACAATTCTGTCTATTTATGCTATCTCAAAAGATTTTTGATCATCAAAAAACTAATATAAACCAATGGTGCAAAGGCGATCGCAAACGTTTTTCCAACAGATTATCCTTGGAACTCTTGCCAGTACAATCTTACAATTATCAATTCCCCTAACTTCCTTAAGCCAAATAAATGCCCGATTAGGGGTAATTCGTGATTCAGGACAAACCACAGAATGGAATAGCATTGAACAACGCTTAAAAGCCAGTAGAATACCTTATCAAACCCTGGATTTAAACAATATCAAAAGCCTCGCCGATCTTCAGGGAATTCGAGTTTTATTTCTGCCTAATATAACTATTATTAAAACCGAACAAGCCAAAATCCTGCAAGAGTGGGCAAAACAAGGCGGACAGGTGATTGCGAGCGGCCCCATCGGAGAAAAATCTACCCCTTTAGTTCGTCAATTGTTGCGATCAATTTTAGGTTCCTATTGGGCTTTTCCCCTCACAGTTCCCGCTAAACCCCAAATCGCTAAAAATCGCTGTCGAACTCAAGATCCCCTCTGCGCTTCCCTAACAACTTGGGGGCCAATTCAAGCCAATGCTAACGCCGTTGAAGGGGGAGTTTTAATTCCCACTACCTTAGAAAGTTATACCGCCGGAATTTGGGAAGCTAGTGGTAGTTCTCCCGCCGTTATTACTACTCAAAAAGCCACCTATTTAGGCTGGCGCTGGGGAAATCAATCCTCCCCAGATGTTGATATTGCTTGGTTACAAGCGGCGGTTAGTCGTCATGGTTTAGCCACAAACCCGACAACAACTCCCGTCGCCACTGTGCCCGTCCCCGTCCCACCCCCAACAGTCACCCGTCCAGCCCCTACACCGCCCCCAGCAACGGCCACCCTTCCGGCTTTTACAGCCCCAGTAACGGCCACCCGTCCGGCCCCTACACCGCCCCCAGTAACGGCCACCCGTCCGGCTTTTACAGCCCCAGTAACAGCCACTCGTCCAGCTAACCCCATTCCTGTACCCCTGCCCACGACACCAAGGGTACAACCAACGGCTACTGTCCCATCTCCACGTCCGGTGACACCTGCGATACTTCCCCAGACTCCGGTTTCCCCCCCGCGTTCAACTACGCCCCCCGCCCCCAGCCTAACGGCAACTCGGACATTACCCAATACTCCGGCGGTTCCGAGTGGTTTTATTGACCCTTCCGAACAAATTGCCCCGGCGGGTTTAGAAGTGCAGCCCGGAAATCAACCTATTGAGGAATTAACTGCCATTGCAATGCGTCAGGAATTAGTAGATTTATTAGGACGTTTTGAAAATGCTTTAATTGCCTCAAATTCCGGTAATATTCCAATTAATTTACAGGTTGCTTCCACTCAATTAACAGCAGGAACAGGAGGAAATTTAGCCAGCGCTAATTTTAAACAATCCGATCAAATTATTACTAAAGCTAGAGAAGTAATTAAGAATTTTCCCGAATTAGTCGCACAGCAAAATTGGTCAGAAGCTCGCCAGCAATGGTTAGAAATTCGTCAACAATTATGGCAACATTATCCCACGGAAGGAGAACGATTAGGGGCGGAAATTCGGGCAGTTTGGTTAGACCGAGGAACTATTGTTAAAGCCAGAAATGAAGCGGGACTGTCGCAGGTTTTTGATCGGTTAGCTTCGGCGGGAATTAATACGGTTTATTTTGAAACAATTAATGCAGGTTATCCAATTTATCCCAGTCGAGTCGCGCCCGCGCAAAATCCTTTAATACAGGGTTGGAACCCATTAGAATCGGCGGTAAAATTAGCCCATGAACGGGGGATAGAATTACACGCTTGGATCTGGGTTTTTGCGGTGGGAAATGACCGTCATAATGAACTGTTAGGACAACCCAGTAGTTTTTTAAGTCCGGTAATTCAAGCCCATCCTGATTGGATCAATATTAATAATTATGGAGAGTTAAGAAATACCCGCGATCGCAAAGTTTATCTTGATCCCGCCAACCGGGAAGCTAGGGCGTATTTAATGCGTTTAATTAATGAAATTACTGCCTATAATGTCGATGGGTTGCAATTAGATTATATTCGCTATCCGTTCCAAGATCCAAGCGGAAGTTACACCTATGGATATGGGAAAGCGGGACGGGAACAATTTCAACAATTAACAGGAGTTGATCCGGTTAATATTACTCCCAAAAACAATCAATTATGGAATCAATGGACGCAATTTAAAACCGAACAAATAACCTCCTTTGTTGCAGAAGTTTCGCGATTTTTGAAGCAACAAAAACCTAATGTAATTTTATCAGTGGCGGTGTTTTCTAATCCTGAACAGGAAAGGATTATGAAAATTCAACAACAATGGGAAGTTTGGGCGAAAAACGGTTATGTGGATTTAATTGTTCCGATGACCTATGCAATGGATACCAACCGTTTACAACGAATTACTCAGCCCTTAACCCAGGAACAACGGTTAGGGTCGGCGTTAATTAGTCCATCAATTAAGTTACTAAATCTACCTGAAATTGTGGCGATTGATCAATTACAATCCTTACGGGATTTACCAACAGGAGGATATTCAATTTTTGCTGCTGAAAGTATTGGTAATAATCTCCAAAACTATTTGCATAGAACTCAAAATAATTCCTCGAAAACTCAACCTCCCATTCCCTATCGCCAGCCCTTTGCTGCGGCGCATGATCGCTATTTAGCCTTAAAAAGAGAATGGAGTTTTCTGTTAGGAAATGAACAACTTTGGATACGAGATGAGGAATTAAAATCTTTGAGTATTCAAGCGGAGGAGTTAGCACAAACCCTAAAACAGTTAGAGGATAATCCTTCTACTCAAACTTTAGGAATTGCTCAAGAAAAGTTAGCAACTTTCCAAAAACAATTCCAAATTTCTATGCGTTTACAAGCCTTAGAACGTCCCTATCAAGTATCGAGTTGGGCAAATCGTTTGGCGAGTATTAATATGTTATTACGCTATGGAGAAAGAAGGGTAAAAAATTAATCAAAAGATAGTTTGTTGTTGTGCTTTAGCACTCTCAGCACTTAGGGGCTGAAGCCCAACAACGTTATACTTAATAATTAATAGGGCTATTGTAAAGTTGAGGTGACAACATGACACAAACCCCTGTAAAGTTAACGTTTGAGGAGTATCTAACCTACGATGACGGAACAGATAATCGTTATGAACTTGAAGATGGGGTGTTAATTCCGATGACACCTGCGAGTCCCATTCATTCTGATATTATCGGGTTTTTGTTTATCTGTTTTTATCAAGAAATTCAAAGACAGAATTTAGACTTAAAAGTTAAACAGGGAGATGTGGGGATACGAACTAGATTTAGTCGCTCCCGACAACCGGATATTGCTATTATTCAAGCAGAAGATTGGCGACGGTTACGACAGTTTAAAAAATCAGCAATTCTGGAGGTTCCGGCTTTATTAGTGGTAGAAGTTGTGAGTCCAGGGGAAGATAACGAAAACCGAGATTATGTTAAAAAGATGACTGAATATGAGGAATTTGGGATTGCTGAATATTGGATTATTGATCCTTTAATAGAACAAGTTATGATCAATTTTCTGATGAATGGAAGTTACCAGAATACTATTTTTACAGGTGAACAAAGGATGATTTCTCAACTATTTCCCGACCTCAATTTGACAGTGGAGCAAATTTTTATGGCAGAATAAATAAAAAAATCAACGATCTAACTTATTAGGAATACCTTCGCACCCTCCGGGGATAGTTTTTCGAGATTTAGAACCGCACCATGCACAACAATAATAACGATTTTCTTCTGATAAATTATCAACGCCAGTAAAGTCAGTATTTTCCAGCACAGCACCCGTATATTCTCCGGTTTCAAAATTAGGAATTAATGTGCGACTGCGAGGGGAAGCTGTTTCTACAGGGCCATAAAATAGTTTAATAGAACGTAAATTTGTCCGGGATAAATCGGCTTCATAAAGAATAGAACGGGCTAAATTAGCGCGGACTAAATTACATCCAGTTAAATTAGCTTTGACTAAATTAGTATCCGTTAAATCCGTCCGTCGCAGGTCAGTTTCAGATAAATCTGCTCCCGCTAACATCGCCCCCAAATCAATCACCCGCACCCCATGGGCGCGATCTTCGGCATAATTTCCATTACCATCTAACATCGGACGTCCTAGATGGCGATCGCGTTGTAAAGGAGTAATTAATCTAGCTTGAGATAAAAACCGGAGAATTTTGGCTTTTCCTTCCGCATCCACACTTTTAACAATCGCTGAGGTTCGTCCTTCTGCAATCACTCTTTCCTGCGGCCAATCTTCTAATAATCCCTGTTCTCCTAAAGCTAAATCAGAAACTCCTTGAAAATAAGCATCAATGGTTTGTTGTTGAGTAATTCGGTTTTGTTGAATAGTTAAATCCCGAGAAATAATATACTGTCTCCAAGCCACATAAACGGCAATAATAGCAATTAAAATTTGACCTAATGCTCCACCTAAATCCCCCAAAGCACCAATAGCATCCCAATTAATTGTAATATTACTTACTTCATTGGGAGTATTCGCATTACTAAAAATAACTAACCCAATTAAGGAGCCTAAAATTCCAATACAAGCAATAATTAAATTGCGCCAACTCGGGGGAATTAATGTTTCCCAAACTTTTCCCCAATTCGACCAAACTAACCGCAAAGACAAGGCTAATGTGGCGAAAGCACTTGCATATCCTAATACAATATTATCAATTCCTAACCCTAAAATCATCAATGCCATCGCCGATAGCACCACGACCGAACCCGATACCTGATTCGGTCGATCGTTCAAAGTCGAGTTTTCAGTTTCGATTTCCCAAGAGTCCACGGGGGAGAGTTGGATCGCCTGCGTTGGGGTTTCCGCTTCTGAAGGCTCAAGGGTGGGTTTAGGCGTCGCACCATTAAGGGTTTCGGGGATATGCTCCAGTCCTTGAGATGGGGATGAATTTGGCTCTATGGTCATCAGTTAACCTCTGTTGTATTCAGCCTGAGAATTATTTTAATTAAAATTATCCTAATTTTAGCTGAATCTAGTTTAACATTAGTTTAGGGTTCCCAAACATGAGTTTTTTAGATACAATATCCACTAAGAGTGCATAGGTTCTACACTTTTAAATATACAGGTCTTAATAATATAGCAATTTTATCTATTTTACAAATTACCTGAGATGAGATTCTGGATTGAGGGAGAGGGGACTTGAATGATTATTGATCTAAAAAAAGATATTTGTAGGAGTGATCCATTGATGTCTGAACAACTGAAATTATTTTTTAAACTTTTTAATGCCCGTCTTTCTCGAAACATTGCAATCTGGGTATTTTTGAGTTTAGTTTTTATCGAGGTTTTAATTTTAATTCCTTCAGTATATCAATATCAGCAACAACTTTTAAGACAATTTCCGGCAATATCTTCTAATAAAATTGCTTGGATAATTGAAACCTATCCCTATAGTTCTAATTCTGAACTCTTAAAACAATTGAGTCATTTACATCATTTGAATCCCGATATTTTAGGAGGAGCCGTTTACCGAACTACAGGGGAATTAATTGGTCAATTTGGTGAGCCTCCTGTTTTAACATTTTCACAAGCAATACAGGGGAAAACATTATATTTGCGTCAACAAAATGGCGATCGCTATGATGTTAGTTGTAATGTTAATCCTATGAACAATAAATATGTAATTATTATTCGTCATGATGCTTCTGATGTTCAGACAGAAACCTATGCTTATATTTTAAGAATTGCAGGTTTAGTTTTAATAATTGCTTTTTTTGTGACTTCATCCACATTATTTGTTTTGGGAAAAAATGTTATTCTTCCGATTTTAAAACTGCGTTTAGATTTAATTGAAGCTGGGAAAGCAATTGTTGACAACAAACCTGTACCCAGATTTTATTCAAATTCGATCCAAAGAAATGATGAACTAGGGGATGTAATTGCTACGTTTCAAACTATGTTTGAAAAAATTTATCAAGCCACCTTAGAAAGAAATCAAGCCGAAGCAGATTTGCGATTAGAAAAAGATAAATCCGAAAAATTATTACTGAATATTTTACCCTTAGCGATCGCTGAAAAACTTAAAAAAAATCAGGGGTGTATTGCCGATCGCTTTGAAGAAACCACAATTTTATTTGCCGATTTGACCGATTTTACAGGCATATCCTCTCGCAGTTCTCCTACACAAATTGTTACTATTTTGAATGAAATTTTTTCTGAATTTGATCGTCTAGCAGATAAATATGAATTAGAAAAAATTAAAACCATTGGGGATGCTTATATGGTCGTTGGCGGTATCCCTATTCCTAAACCCAATCATGCCCAAGCGATCGCAGAAATGGCCCTAGAAATGCAACAAATTATTCAAAAATTTCGCTCTCATGATAATCAATTATTAAATCTTAGAATTGGCATTAATACAGGGCCAGTAGTTGCCGGAGTGATCGGACTCAAAAAATTCAGTTATGATTTATGGGGGGATGCTGTTAATATTGCCTCGCGCATGGAATCTCAAGGTATACCCGGACAAATTCAAGTCAGTCACACCACCTATCAAAAAATTAAAGATAGTTACTTACTCGAAGAAAGAGGTATAATTTTAGTCAAAGGTAAAGGCGAAATGCGAACCTATTGGTTAACAGGGAAACAATAAACCCTAGTTGTTGGGATGAGTGCCCCTACCCACCATCATAGTTATCGCAACGACAAACCCTATTCTTATTGTTACTTTATTTATGACCTTTATTTCAGTTACCTACGGAATATTTTTATTGCTTTTATTAGGGTTATATTGGATTATTCCTGGGAAATCTTGGCGACTTTTTATCCTATTAATCTCAAGTTTACTTTTCTATTCTACCTTACAAATTCAATATATCCCCTTACTCCTACTTTGGACAATCTTTAACTTTGGTTTAGCCTTAACAATTGTCGAACCTCAAGAATGGGAAATCCCCCATATTTCTTGGAATCGTCGTCGCACTTTTTTACTCATATTAGGAATTGTAATTAATATCTTAATTCTAGTTGGATTCAAATATTTACCTTTTATTTTCAATACTCTAGGAACACTCTGGAATATTCCTATTATTATTAATACCGGAAGTTGGATCGATCAATATGTTATTGCCCCATTAGGATTAAGTTTTTTCTGCTTTGAATTAATCGCCTATTTAGTCGATGTTTATCGAGGCGCACCCGCAGCAACTTCTCTACTAGAATTTACCGCCTATAAATTATTTTTTGCCAAACTAATATCAGGGCCAATTACTCGTTATCATCACTTAAATAATCAGTTTAAAACCCTAAAATTCCCCATCCCCGAACAAATTGCAGATGGACTTTGGTTACTGGCTAGGGGGGCAATCAAAAAAGGGCTTTTAGCCGATAATATTGGGATTTTAGTAGATTTAAGTTTCAGTAATTTACAACGGGCTGGAAGTGGGGATTTATGGTTAGCAATTTTCGCCTATGGTTTACAATTATACCTTGATTTTAGCGGTTATGTAGACCTAGCAAGAGGCACAGCATTACTGTTAGGATTGACTTTACCGATTAACTTTGATTCCCCCTATTTTAGCACCAGTATTGGAGATTTTTGGCGCCGTTGGCACATCACATTAGGGGATTGGTTACGCAATTATTTATATTTTCCTTTGGGGGGTTCTCGGGTGGGATTATTCCGCACCTGTTTGAATTTAATTCTAGTTATGTTAATCGCAGGAATTTGGCACGGTGCCGCCTGGGGATTTATCATTTGGGGGGGATTACATGGGTTAGCATTAGTAGTTAATCGTCTCACCGAAGCACTATCTAAGCAATTATCAATTACTTGGATTTGGAACAGTTTACCCGGAATTTTAATCGCTTGGTTAATCACTCAATTAATGGTATTTACGACTTGGATTTTTTTCCGACTCCCTAATTTACAAGATTCTTGGTTAGTCATCAATCGGTTATGGGGTCATACCGCCGATGTCCAGTTTGCCCATAAAGTTTATGTTGAAGCCTTGGGTTTAGAAAGACACCATCTAGTGATTTTATTATCCTCTGTTTTTGGATTAATGGCAATTGCAACTCTATTAAATCGAGGGTTAAAATTAGAATTAAATTGGACAGTAAAATTAGCTTTAGTTCCCTTGAGTTTCTTCACCGTTTGGTTATTAGCACCCGCAGGGGGTTTACCCTATATTTATTTTGATTTTTAGTGGTGCGTTAGCAAAGCGCACCTATTTTTGCTTAAATTTGAGGTTGACTTAAGCGCTGATAAACCGTGGCTAAACCCTTAGCATCTCCAACATTTCCAGGGAATAAAACCACAGGTAAATTAGGATAAAGGGGATGATTAGATGATGTTTTAACCATTGAACATCCGGCTAATACTTGACCCAATAATCGGGCTGTTTTTAATGATAATCCTTTACTTAAAACATCATTAGAAGTAATGCCGCCTTTACTAATTAAAAATCCAATATCCGGCGGTAAACCTTTAACAATATCCATCAGTAAATCTGAAACTTTACTCCCAAAGTCTAATCGAATTTCTACCGTATCAAATTGTAATTCTTGACGACTGGTATAAATAACTGGGGTTTGACCCGCCTCATGAATTGTCTTGATTTGGTCTAAAATCTGTTGTAAAAGTTCCTGTCTTTGGATATCACTTTCTTCTAATAAATGGGAAACATCTACTTCAATTCCGACTATTCCAGGTGCTTGTAATAGTTGTTCTAATTGTTGGGTAGATTTCTTAACATGGGAACCCATAATCACCACACCCGGTTTACCATTTCGGGTATATTTTGCCATTTCTTCGGCGGGAATCGGTTGCTTTCCTAAAGCAGCTAAAGAGGTTAAAATACTCGCCGCACTGCGGAATAAAAAGCGTTTTCCCTGACTAGCTGCGGTAATAATATCCGAGGCAAATTGATCAAAATCTCCTTGATTTTCCCCATCAACCACCACACATTGATTCCCGGTTAAATCCATTAACCGAGGTAAAGTTCCTATCCGCATATCCGATAACAAAAATTGTTCTACTTTTTCCGAAGGAATCAAACCTTTAGTTTTTTCGGTGACATAATCGGGTAAATAACTATGTTGATAAGCGAAAACAGAATCCTTAGCAAATTCGGTTAAATGAACGGGAGTTTCTACGCCATCAATGATTAGATAATGAATACTATTGCGGGTAATTCTTCCGCCTTCAAAAAAAGCCGGAACTAGAAAATGGGCATCAAAGGGGCCAAGTTCATCCGCAATTACATCGGTTTCTACGGGATAGTGACCCCGGAGGGTAGAATCGGAACGACTGACCACCAGAAAGTCGGTGATGGACTCGGCGGCGAGGGCTAGTTTCAGATTTTGGGTGACTTCACGGGTGACGGCCGCGGCTTGGTCTGGGGTTAGAGCTCTGGTATTGGTCAGAATAAAGAAAATTGGAGATTGGTCAGCCAGTCCAATTCGCAGGGTATCGACATCCCACTGGGTGAGAAGTAAGCAACTATGGACGGTTTGAGAACCTGTGGGGTCATCATCGAGAACAATAATTTTAGGTCGCATTGGAGTTCCTATAAAAATTTGTTAAGACTATGTTAAAAAAAGCCTAGCACTTAATAGTAATTTTGTTAATCCTGAAGTTGTTTTAACAGTTGATGAACTTCGGAGGCTATTTCAAAGGCTTGATACAGGAGTCTTCCTTGTTCTGTTGTCGGTTTTTCAGTTTGTAATACGGTTAAGGAGGTGAAATTTAGATCAAAAAGTTCTGGATTTTTCTCGATAAATTTTTTATTTTTTTTTAAGATTCGTTCTATTCTTAATCCTCGGATTAATTCTATTCTAATTAATTTTAAAGCGTGAATAATAGCATCTTGATTATCTAATTTTGCTTGGGGATGTTCCGTTGCTTCGAGTTGATGATAAATGTTTAAGGCTTTAACAATACTATTATAATTATCTACTTGATTCAATAGTTTAACACACTGAGGACGATTTAAGGTTAGCCAAATTTTAATCATATCCTCAAGAACTAATAAAATGATCAGGATTAAGTAAATTATAATGAAAATTAAGGCAAGTTCTGGAAAAATTAAACTCCAAATCCAATAACTAATTAATAATAATCCAGCAATGACTAAGGTTTTTAATCCTTCCCCAATAATTTTTTTAGCTGTCCCTGGTCTATACAGCAAATTTTTGTTAATCCCACTCCAATGTTTCAGTTCTCCTGGGGTAATTTCTAATCCATCTAAATCAGTCATCAGTTATAGCAAGAGGCAATAGGGAATAGGCAATGGGCAATAGGTAAATACTTACTGTGAGCAGCTTTTAGCTTTCAAGAATGTCCTAATAGATGTGGCGACTGCTATATCAGTTATCAGTTAAAGTTTATAGACTCGTAGAGACGTGCCATGGCAAGTCTCTACTGAATAACTGTTTTTACTGCTTTTCAATTTTTTTTACAGCACCTGGCATAAGTTTTTGTACTGAATTATTAGTATTTATCGCTTTTTGATAGGCCCATTCTGGACAAGCAGGCAGGTTCTTTTTACTTTCACTATAAGTAAAATTAAGCTGAGTTAAATCATCAAATTCTTCTTTAATAGAGCGGGGTTCTAATCGACATTTGAGAATAAAAGAGTCATATTGATCTGCCATTTGTTCATAAATCCGAGAAGCATTCAAATGATTATTAGCCCTACCATTAGGATCTAAAAAAGTCAATAAGGGGGCAAGAATTGCCACTAAAACCGCAATCACTACAGATAATAATTGATACTCTCCCCCTAAACTATTAATAGCTTGCACACTAGCAATGGCAGCTAAAATTGTACTAGGAATCCCGATATAAAGATGGGCGGTTGACCAACGAATTGAAACATCAATATGAGCTTGACTCAACACCCGACAAACGGTTTTTCGCTCAACGGCACGATAAATGATATCTTCTTGAACAACATAAGGGAGAGGTTTGTTTGAACTATCCTCTGAACCAGTGGAGGAATTCATGGGTTGATCAATACTATTATCAGGGCTACTGGATGAAGTCATGTTTTTTTATAGCGAGGAATAGGGAATAGGTAATTACGAATTACGAATTACGAATTACGAATGGGTAATAGGTAATGGGTAATGGGTAATGGGTAAAAAAAGATTTCACCCTCTAGGTTTGAATATCCTTTGGGATGAGGGAAAGATTGGTTGACAAACAACGATTCTATCAAATTAAGTTCAATTCTTGATCCGGGATTGCCACCCGCACCCAAACTATAAATGTCGTTCCAGGCGAAGTATTATCAGTATAAGCCCTATCCTCTGATACCCAAGCCGGATGGACAGGAGAGAAGACTTGAATTTCTCCCTGCATCTGTTGTACAAAGGCTTTAGCGATCGCTAACCCCAAACCCGTCCCCGGAATTTCAGAATTAACCTGAACACCGCGATAGTGACGTTCAAACAGATGCTCCAAATCTTCTGGGGGAATTCCTGGGCCAGTATCACTAATACCAATACCCACTTGAGAGTTTAGGGTTTTTCCTCCGACTGGGGAAGGAGAAGCCAGTTGAACTCGAATATAGAGTTTTCCCCCAGCAGGAGTATATTTTAAGGCATTATCGAGAAGATTACTCAGAACTTCCCGCAGAGCTTTAGCATTCCCTTTTATGGGGGGCAGGTTTTCAGGTATGTCAACTTCAAGTTCCAATTGTCGTTCCTGGGCGATCGCCTCAGACGATACAATTAAAGGGGATAATACCTCCGACAATAATAGGGGTTCAAGTTGATCACAAGCAGGTAACAAGGGTAAGACTGAATTCGAGAATAGGGAAGTTTCGGCCGTGGATGTGGCAACTTCCACCGTTAGAGGCAAACTCAAGAAGCTTTGGGTCTGTTCTAAGGTTTGATCCGCCTGTGCTAATAATTCTTGAATCCGATCGCTCTCCCTTAAAATACTATTAGCAATAGGATAATTTTTATCTTCGGGTAATAGTCGCTTTAATAATAATTTACCAAAGGTACGAACAGCCGTTAAAGGGCTTTTAAGTTGATGGAATATATTATGCAGTGTATCGGCTTGCTGCCCTTGCAATTGTTGTTGTCGGTCTATTTGTTGCTGGAACCATTGGGCGCGTTGATCTAAAATACAGCCAAGGGCTAAGGTATGGGCAATCGCTTGGAGTTGAGCATATTCCTCCGTGCTCCAGGGTCGGTCATTGCGTCCAGTCACCAAAAATCCCAAAACCACATCCTCTTGAATTAAGGCTAAAACCTTTTGACTCCGTTGTTGCCAAGGAGCTTCTGCTTCCACCTCTGTTTCCGAAAAATCATCCATTTCCACCGCAGGCATTAAGACTTTTGTTTTCCCGGTGACTTCCGTGGTTAATAGCAGGGGTGAAATAGGGGTTAAGGTTTCGGGCAGACCCATCAAACCCGGAATATCCAAATCATCCGGGGATGTTTCAGGATAGGTGGCAATGGGAATCAATTTTTTATGTTCTTCATCTACCCACGCCTCCGCTAAATAGACTACACTCAAGGAAGCGCCCAAACTCGCGGTTAACGACAGTTGGGTGCGGCACAGTTGGACAAATTCAGCACTGGCTGTGAGCATGGAATTCAACAGGTAATGGGTAATGGGTAATGGGTAATGGGTAATGGGTAATGGGTAATGGGTAATGGGTAATAAAAAGAGTTTACCTCCCCTGCTCCCCCTGCCTCCCCTGCCTCCCGATCCCCTACTCCTGATCCCCTTCTTTATCAATTTGTGTCAATCTATTAAAATAGCTTGATATTTTGAACTAGAACAGATATAATTCCCTCGGATTTTGTAGCTATATTTACAACCCGCCTGCTTAAAAAGGAGGTCAACAAGTTGGCTAGAAGACGTAAGCGTAAAAGCCGTCGCAGACAAGAAGGACGTAGGATTTTAGAATGTGTGCCTCAATATAGCATTTCAAGTGGCGAAGATAAACCCGTAACGGCCGCTCGTAAGTTTATCCATGCTGAAGGAATTATTCCTCCGGCTTTGCTTCTTGTAAAACGAAATGAGCATACCACGGATCGATACTTCTGGGCTGAAAAGGGTCTATTTGGAGCCCAGTACGTTGAGGAGAATCACTTTTTATTCCCCAGTTTAAAACAGCTTGTGGAGAAGGCCACATTGGTTTCCTCTGCTTCCCCAGCTAAGGGGGTTTGAAATCGAGATGTTGTCTGCAACATCCCATCTTCTTAGTGAAAGGGTTTTATCAGAAAAATGGGTTTAAAACCTCGTCCTTCTAGGACGACTTTCCTTGAACGCATTAATTAACAAATCGAACAAAAAGTTTAACTTAGTGAACGAGGTTAAACTTAAGTCGCGGGAGGGCATTCCGAGACTTAAAACGGACGTGGAGACCGTGTAAGACTACCGCCAAGGTAGCAACAGTCTGCGAAGCGTCAACCCCATTCAGCGACCATCCTGAAAAGGTGGCGTGGTGAGTAATCCCCTTCCGTTTACGGCGGGGTGGATGTCAAATCCAGAACTTTTCTTGAGCCGTGACACCTGATGAGAGCCATGATTAACATGAGCTTCACTCCTTAACTCTGATAAGGCAGGCGCGAGGGAAAAAAATTAGTCAGTTGATTCCGGGTGCTGGTTGGGATGAATTTCTCTTTATTCTTACTGGCAAGGTGGAATTACTCCCAACCCCAGTGCCACGAATCAAAATTGTTCTAATTTTGGCAATTATATCCTGAATAAAGATTCAAGACCGTTGGCATCCTTGTCGTGTTTGCGGTTTTGAACCTGATGGTAACTAAAATTATTCGCAGGGTTTTAGGTTAAGGGCTTGTTTGAGCGTCGCCAGTTCGTCTCGGTGGGCAGTTACGGTAATCAAACTTTGAGTTTGTTCACCCTGATCAATGACGGCATCTAGCTTGAGATAGACCTGTTCTGGACGCCCGGAGCCTTTCCAATAGAACCAACCGGCCAGGGGCGAAAGTAACACCAGTCCCCAAAACAGTTTGCCTAGGTTGGGCATAGCCATAGATAGGACTAACCCCAAACATAACAGTCCCACGGCGGTTAATAGGGTGAGGAAGATAGCTAAAAACCAACTGGGACGGACTAACCCCTCAAAGGTGATTTGATTGGCTTCCCGATTTAACGCCGTAATCCGATAGGCTCGGGAGGCAAAATGCTGCTGGATTTGTGTGAGCAAGGAGTCTGCTTCCTGTTCGGCAATCAGTTTTTCCTGTTCTATCCGATCTTTAGTTGAAGCTCGAACAAAAAAGAATAAGCCAATAACCATTAACAGAGTCAACACAAAAGTAGAAGGGATTACGGGAGTCATAGGAAATGAAGTCAGTCTAGTTTTAAAGGTTATTCATTGATTTGTAGTTTACCTTGGCTAGAAGTGTATTCGTACCAAAGTCCGGCTAATTCTTGGGCTTGGGGTTGATGTTCCGGCAGAATTTGATACATCCGGCGAGGTCGTCCCCGACCTTCAACCTTTTGCCAGTATCCCGTAATTGTTCCTTGTTTTTCCAAAAACTTGAGGGCGCCGTAAAGAACCGTATCGGATAATCTATAGTTAGAATATTCCTGCTCCAGTTGTTCAATTAGTTCAGTTCCATAGGAGTCCCTTTGGAGAAATACAGATAAAATATAGCAAACCGCCAGTTCCTTATTAAGATAGATAGGCGGCGGTTCTTGGAAAAATTGATAGATTTGTTCAAAGGTCATAGGATTCTCCCTTTTGCTTGAATTATCGGTAGTTATCCCGTCGGACTATTTTCTATATTATTGCTTTTGCTGTTCTATTCCTAGACAACAATCTGCTACAGAAGCCCGATTTCTCATCGCTTCCACTAAACCCAAATAAGCCACTTTGTGAGTTTCAATTAATGTTTTAGCCTGTAATATTGCCCAACGCTCTTTAATTTTAGCTTCACTTAAAGGGCGCTGTAGCTGAGTCCAAATTGCTATAATTTTATTTCGATCTTCCCGTCCTCCTTCTGCTTTTTTAAATATTAAAGTTTCTGCGGCAATTCCCGCCATCCAAACTGCACAATAACGATCTAAAACCTGAGCAGAAATCTGACCCTGTTGCAATTGTTCCCATAAAAGTTGATCAGCAAACTGCACCCCTCCTTGAGCTTTAAATCCTTGTTTAAAGGCTTCCCAGCCATTTAAGGCATATCCCTGAATGGGAATTTCCATCAAATGGGCTACCAAAAAATGTCCCGCTTCATGGTGTAAAATTCGCTCCCGAGTGGATGCAGAAGTTCCCGCCAACCCATCTATTAATAAACTCGCCCCTTGACCCTGAAACTGAAAAACATCTAAAGTGGCAACCCCCAATAAAAAAAAAGTAATCCCCGCCGGAATAAAGGGTGAAATATTTAATACCGGAGTTAATAACACCGATAGAGTCATACAGAAAACACTAATGGCAATTAGATTTAAACTGGTAGTTCTCATCAATTTTCCTTTTGGTTTCTGGCTTTGTAAAAAGTTTCTAAACTATCGCGATCGCCTACAAAACGCCAATGCCAAGGTTCATAACTCACTCCTTGGGGATTGTCTTTAGGAAAGGATAACTCAAAACTATGAAAAGCGGCATGATCTTTTAACCATTGAAACGCCGGGGTTTCTTCAAAACTGACATTCAAATCCGTAGAAGGTCTGCCCCCATCTCCAATATCAATGGCATAACCCGTATGATGTTCACTATAACCCGGAGGAGCACTCACCTCTGCCCGTTTAGTTGCCACTTGTCCCCGTTGGGCTTTTATTTCAAAAAAGATCGTTTCCTGGTCTTTAACACTGCGAAAGGTTGAAATCGGAACTAAACTGACCCCACTAGCTCTAGCATCCTGTTCCATTTCCTCATAAGCTTTGGCGGCAGCTTTGCGTAACCGATGCCCCCCATCGGCCGTAATACTTTTTAACTCTGATTCCGGTGCTTCTTGATAGGGGAGATGACCCAATAAATTATCGGGAAGGGTGGGAGTTGTGGTTGGGGTTGGGGCACTCGTTGGCGGGGGAGTTGAAGACAAAGACGCAGAAGGTGAGGGCGTAACCACAGGAATTGGGGTTTGGGCTACGGGAATATCAGACCGAGGAGCCAGAATTCCAAATTGATAATTCATGACTAAGGCGGTACAGAAGGCTACCAGGGCTAACCCCAGCATTTTCCAGAATAGCCCCGGCTTCCCAGAGGAGCCAGAGGAAACCACCGGAAGCGCGGGAATATCTCGTATCGCCTCTGGAATATCTTCTGTTACGCCATCGGCTAAGGTTTGGGCCTGTTTCGGCAGACTAGAATTCTTCAACGGTTTGACTCCTGACATCCATGAAAGTCTCGATTTTATTAGATAATCCCCTATTTAGTCATCCATCACAAGCACTTGTCGGTCAACAGCCAAGGGTCAACACTGTGAACTTAATCTTTATGTCTGATTCTATAAGTCAACTTTTAACGCTTTATCAATGGCTAATTGGGGGCGTTTTAATCGGATGGATTTTGGGTCGAAAATTACCCGAAATTGTTCCCTATTATTTAGGTAAAATTTTATATTGGGGTGTGGTTCCGATTGCCATTATTTCCTTTTTAAGAAAAGCTGATTTATCGGGTTCGATATGGATTGCTCCCTTAGTGGCTTGGGCTGCTATTTTCCTCGGTGCGGGGTTAGCTGGGATAGGGTTATACTGGCAAAGCCGGACTCCAAAATGGGATATTTTACCCCAATCTCTCCCCGGTCAAGGGAGTTTTTTATTGGCGGCTATGGTGGGAAATACGGGATATATTGGTTTCCCTGTAAGTTTAGCATTAGTCGGCCCGAAATATTTTGGTTGGGCGATATTTTATGATGGATTGGGAACGGTGATTGGAGCCTATGGGTTGGGGGTCGCTTTAGCTGCTAGGTTTGGGATGGGAAAACAAGATCCTTGGCAATTAGTTGGGGTGTCATTAACTAATCCGGCTTTAATTAGTATGGTAATTGGTTTAATGGTGCGGAATATTCCTTTACCAAATCCGATGGAACAGGGTTTACGCGGCATTGCTTGGGGAAGTGTAGCCTTAACTTTAGTGTTAATGGGAATGCGTTTAAGTCAGCTTAATTCTTGGCATCATTTCCGACCTGCTTCTGTTAGTTTAGCGATTAAAATGTTAATTGTACCTTTAGTATTGGGTTATGGATTAACACTATTGGGATTAAAGGGATCTCCTTTATTAGTTTTGGTCTTACAAATGGCAACTCCTCCGGCTTTTGCAACTTTGGTATTAGCCGAAGCCTTTAATTTAGATCGAGAATTAGCCGTTACTAATTTAGCTCTGGGTTCTGCACTCTTATTATTAACTTTACCCCTATGGTTGTTTTTATTTGGTTAATCAAACTCAGAAATAAGTCTCAATTTCTGATTTTAGGGTAGTGGTTTTGTTTCCAAACCCCAGATCAAATCAGGTTTGGAAACGGTTTTAAAATCCTAGTTAAATTTCAGGTTAATTCTGCTTGATTGATAATAGAATTAACTGTCGATTGAAAAGCGATCGCACCCCCTCTAAATCAAAAGAGATTTGAGTTAAAATTTCCCCAACGTTTCGAGGAGATTCTGAATTTTGATCACAGACTTTAAGAAACTCAAATTCCGCATCGGATAAACTCACAATTTGATAATTATAGTCAAATAAATTTTGACTCGGCCAGCCATTCATACAAGGACTACGTTCAGGAATAGCAGCTAATAATTCCTGATCATTTGACCATTTATTCAGGGGTAAGGGGGAACGTCCCAGGAAAAATTCATAATGACTAATCTCAGGATCGAGAAGTTCAATTAAACGATAGCGTTGGCGATCGCTCAATTGATTTGCCCGTTCTAGCAACTCCGGTGAGTCCCCAATTAAGCGTTCTAAATTCCAATAATTAGGATTAGAAAAACCAATAAATTCCAACCCCGAAGCATCAATTAACTCAAATAAATTATCAATATTGTAGTCAATTTCTTGAGGATGAACATACATATCTGCAAAACATTCGTCTCGCTGATTTTCCAATCCCCAACGTTTAGATTCATAAGTAACTAGGCGATTTTTTTCCGGTAGAGCTTCAAAAATCTGACGACCAATTTTTACCCCGTCCTGATAATCTCCTCGTTTTTCTGCTTGTAAAAGGGCGATCGCTTTTTGCATTAACTGAATTTCCCAGCGTCCCAATTCAGCATAGACAAAAATGTGCATTAACCCCCCAGGAGCTAATTTTAACGCTAAGGTTTGAATTCCTTGAATTGGATCGGGTAAATGGTGCAAAACCCCAACACAGTTAATAAAATCAAACTGTCCCTCTAACTGTCCTACATCATAGAGACTTAAACGGCGAAATTCCGGGGCGGGGGTTCCGGGGGTAGAAATTCCAGACCGACGACAGCGTTCTATTGCTGTTTGAATCGCCCCTTCACTCAGGTCAATCCCAAGAACCGAGGCTTCTGGGTTAAGTTGAATTAAATACTCCGTACTCGAACCCGTACCACAACCTGCATCTAAAATACGGATATCAAGATTTTGGGGCTTCTGACCCGTACAAAAACTATAGGCTACTGGCCAAGACCAGCGCCAGTTATATCCAGGGGGCGGTTCATCCAGTAGGGGGTCAGGGGGAAAGGGATAGGTGTCATAAAGTCGTTTAACCGCAGAACTCACTTCTTCCATTGTTGTAATCCATTAAAAAATATAGTTTCATCCGCAAGGTTAGCACGGGAGGTCAATGTGAACTACCCACACTGACTTGGAGTACCAAGTACAGTGTCGGCTTCTGTACTCACAGGCGAATGCCTCAAGACGGACTTGCATCCCCCTTTTGGTCTTACCTCGCCTCCTACAGCAGAGACGGCTGAACCATCCGTCTTTAGGATTCTGATACCTTCTGCTCTAATATTCATAGCTGCGTTTCCATCTCGGTCATGATCAGTACCGCAATTAGGACAAGTCCATTCACGAACATCTAATGGCATTTGACTGACTTGATAGAAACAATTAGAACAGAGTTTGGAACTGGGAAACCATCTATCAATCTCCACTAACTTACCGCCTTTTCGTTCTAGTTTATAGGCTAGAAAATTAGTGAATGTTCCCCATCCACAATCAGATATTGCTTTTGCCAAATTGTGATTACGAACCATGCCTTTGACATTAAGATTCTCTACTATGACAGCTTGGCTATCGCTGACTAACTTATGACTAAGTTTGTGTAGAAAATCTTGCCGGGAATTACTAACTCGTTCGTATAATGCGGCAACAACTTGACGATATTTATTTCTGGATTTACTCCCCTTTTGTTTACGCGCTAATTTCTTCTGCTTACGCTTGAGGTTTTTCTCATGTTTAGCAAGATGTTTAGGATTATCGTATTTAGAAACCTTTTCACCATCAGTGACAACTGCAAAGTGTTTGATTCCTAAGTCAATACCATAGATTTTACCTTCTGAAATAGTTGGATTTTCTCCTTCAATTTCGGTCAGGATAGATGCCAAATATTTCCCAGAAGGAGTTTTACTAACAGTTACAGTCTTGATTTTCCCCTCAATTGGTCTATGTATTTTGGCTTTGACTATCCCAATATTGCCAGGAAGTTTGACATTACCATCAACAATTTTGACATTTTGAGGATATTGAATTGACTGTTTGCCATGTTTAGATTTAAACTTAGGAAAACCTGCACGTTGCTCAAAAAAGTTTTTGTAAGCAGTGGTTAAATTAAGTGTTGTAGCTTGTAAAACTTGACTGTAACAATTAGCTAACCAAATAGTATCTTCGGCTTTTTTGAGCTTAGGCAGTAGGGCGTTAAGTGCTACCTGTCCTAGCCCTTTGCCCGTATCTTGATAAACCTGAATCGATTTATTTAAGGCATAATTCCACCACCAGCGCGAACATCCAAATGTTTGGGCGAGATGTGCTTCTTGCAATGCAGTTGGATACAGACGGACTTGTACAGCTTTGTGTAGCACTCGATTTGCACCTCCTAGTCTGAATATCTTACTACATAATAAAAAAAATTTGGTCAACTCTGTACCTACGTTGACCCGCCTTTGATCCCACCGCTCAACTGGGTACAGGTAGAGCGGTGGGATCAAAGGCGGTGTAAGTTAAACGGAAATAAAATGACCTCGAAGTTGTTGAGGGGAAATATCATAAACTGTTCCGAGAACTTGATTTGACCCCACGACACGAATTACTGTGTCAGAGGAGGAACTGGTTGAAGGTTCCAAGATTAAATTTGCTTCGGTCAAGCCTTGGGTTAAACCAATTTTATCAATACCGGGTTCAAAATCCATGATAGAATCTGCTAAAAGTTCATCTGAACCGGAGGTTACTAAGGAAAGAATAAATAGATCCGATCCTGTTCCTCCGGTTAAATAATCAGTTCCTAAATCTCCCGTTAAGGTATCATTTCCGGCTTCTCCATATAGATAATCATAATCCTGACCTCCAGCTAAAAAATCATTCCCTAATCCACCCCAAATAATATCAAATCCTAAATTTCCATAGAGGGTATCATTACCTTCATCTCCATAGAGATCATCAGAACCTTTTCCCCCAAAAATATTATCATCTCCCTCTAAACCTTTAATTGTATCATCCCCTTGATATCCATAGAGAAAATCGTTATTAATTGTGCCAATAATATTATCATTTACATTATAGGGAAAAGGATTAATAATTTGATTAATCCAATCTGCATAAACCGAAACTCGGATATCGGAAGCATATTCCCCAAAGCTCTCATCTAATTTATTGGTAACATCAATACCCGACATCGCTGGGGTAAAACCCGTGGAGGTTAGACTAGCAATTTTGCCATCAATAAAACCTGGGCCTCCCGAATCTCCAGGACTAATATTAATTTCTTCGGCTCCCAATCCTAAATCATTAATCCCAAATTCTTTTCCAAAGGCATCATTTTGGGCTAAACCATTATCAAAATCATAAACTAATTGTTTGCCAGGTTGATTATTATAATGGTAAGGAGTGCTATTAAATAACTCCCCCAAAGCATCATAACGATTTTTTCCTATACGCTTAGTTGGAACCGGATCAGAATAGCTATTTTGTCCTGAATTACCCGTCGCAGGAACACCATAACCTACTTTTTGCATCACTTGACCCACCTCATCAAACCTGGTATAAATCTCATAGCGATTTGCCTCTTGGGGTGCGGGTTTAGCCAGTTCTAAAATAGCAATATCATTGTTAAAATTAAAATCATGATTCCAATCGGGATAAATATAAATTTGAGAAACCGGAATTGCTATTTGACCCGATGGTAAGTTAAAATAAACGGTATATTCTGAGGGGGAAGAATAATCTGGTTGCCCCAATTTATCGGTGACACAATGGGCGGCGGTTAAAATATGATTACCCGTAATTAATAATGAGCCTGTACAACTTCTACCATGAATATCTTGAATCTTAACAACACCATCTAAACCCGTCCCGGGTTGTACAATATAATCTGGATTATAAGGATCGGAAGTGGGAACAGCAATTCGAGGTTGAGGCGCAATTACAGAAAAATAAGTTGACATTTTGCTTTACTTAAATCAGGACAGTCTGGGTGGGTTTAGTCTGAGTATTCAGAATAAAATAGATCAATTTTTGATTTTATATTAACATAAGGAAAAACGATTCAATTTCCACCAACCCTCTATGGCAGCAAACATTGAAATTTACACTTGGAGAACCTGTCCCTTCTGTATCCGAGCTAAAGGATTGCTGAAAAGCAAAGGCGTAGACTTCACCGAATATAGCATTGATGGGGATGAAGTAGCACGAGATCAAATGGCACGACGGGCTAATGGTCACCGTTCAGTTCCCCAAATTTTTATTGATGATCAATATATTGGGGGATGTGATGATCTTCATGCCTTAGATAGTCAAGGGAAACTTAATCCTTTACTGGGTTAATTCTAGTCTCAATCCTGGCAAAATAAAACACTCCTAATTTATTCTCGGTCGGTTTTAAATGCCAGGATTTATTATACCATATTTTGTTTGATTTGTTAACTGTTAATTGTAAATAAAGATGAAATTTGCTTTCATTATTGACCCCATCGAAAAATTAAATCCAAGTCATGATAGCAGTGTTGCTTTAATGGAAGCAGCGCAACTTTTAGGACATGAAGTTTGGGTGACACAAGCTCACCAATTAAATGTAATTGACGGTCAAACCTGGGCACTTTTAACCCCGGTTAATCTGACTCCTATTATTAGAGATCAGGATAGATGGAGAGTTGAGGAACCCTGGTTTTCGGTGGGTCAATCAATACTTCAACCCTTGGAAAATATGGATTCGGTGTTCATGCGAACTGACCCACCAGTCACGATTCCCTATCTGTATGCTACCTATCTTTTAGACTATATTAATCCCGAAAAAACTTTAGTAGTTAATTCTCCTCACGGGTTAAGAACAGCGAACGAAAAAATGTACGCCCTGCAATTTAAAGATTGCATTCCAACAACCATTGTTAGCCGCGATAAACAGGTAATTAGGGAGTTTGTTGAACGTCAAGGAGCGGCGGTTTTAAAACCTTTAGGTGGAAAAGCAGGAGAGGGCATTTTATTTTTGGAAGGGAGCGATCGCAATCTTAATTCTTTAATTGAAATTAGCACCCAACAGGGTATATATCCGGTAATGATTCAGACCTTTTTACCAGAAGCAAAAGACGGAGATAAACGAATTATTGTGTTAAATGGTGAACCGATTGGAGCAGTTAATCGGATTCCTACGGGTCAAGAATTTAGAGGAAATATGGCCGTGGGTGGACGGGTTGCTAAAACCGAAATTACGGATCGAGAACGGGAGATTTGTCAAAAATTAGCATCTAAATTAGTTGCTGATGGTTTATATTTTGTGGGAATTGATATTATTGGCGGTTATTTAACAGAAGTTAATGTTACCAGTCCAACGGGGATTCGAGAAATTGATTTATTGGATGGGGTTTATTTAGGAAAACAGGTGATAGAATGGGTAGAAAATAAAATTAAAACTCGCTTTTGATCTGACAGGACTTACGCAAATTTTGGGATGTAACCCTAGATGTAGGGGTAATTCATGAATTACCCCTACTATTGATATCGGTGATGCGTAAGTTCTGATTTCTTAAAGATCCTGGGACTTTTACTCGACCCAAACATCGATCAATAAAAAAGATAACTTTAGCGGTCATGCTACTAAGTCCAATTCACAGCGAATTCCTTCTTCAATTAGGGTACGATCACATTGATAATCAATTGCTAATTCATGAATAGATTCTCCGGCTTTATACCTTTCTGCTAAAATAATAGTTGGAATTCCAGTTCCTATTAAGACGGGACGACCAAAGGAAATATAGGGATCAATCACAACAATTTTGGGAGCATTTATATCAAAATTCCGAGTAAAAGGAAATAGTTTAATCGGTAATCCTGATGGATCTCGTTCAATTCTACTTAAAAATTGGTAGAAAACTTCTTTTAAAGCTAATTGACCTGTTAAAGAAACATTTAATAATTCCCCAAACTGTTCCACAAATAAGTTAACACCATCGGTTTGAAATTCTAATTTTGCTAAGGGATGGGGTGCAGAAAATTCTTGATTAAGATAATCTAATGCTGCACGAACTTTAGCTAAAGGGACTTGATGGAGACGACGGATAGCACTTAAAACATGAGCTTCAATTAAATTCGTAAAAGATAGTTGTTTCTTAGAGTTGGGAGGTAATTCAATTAATGGGGTAAAATATTGTTTTCCTTGACGAGTAGGATAATAGCGACCATAGACCCAATATCTCAATGTTCCCGTCGAAAGTTGTAGATATTTTGCGACTTCCGGTAGGGAATAATTCGGCAAATCACGAACTTCTAAACCCATCGGCATGATCTTTTATCCTTTAGCTATTTTAATTAATACAATCATTGATCATATTATACCTATTTATGTTAAAATTATCTCAATATTTTTAATTTAAGGTAGACAAAGATTGCATTTAACGCGGGTCTAAAACTTTTTTCATCAGGAGAAACCATGACAACCGACAAAAAAATTGGCATCGCCATAATTGGAACAGGATTTGGTAAAAAAGTTCATATTCCTGCCTTTCAAGACCATCCTAAAACCCAAGTAGTTGCGGTTTATCATCGAGATTTAGACAAAGCCAAAGCGATCGCCTCCAGCCATAATATTCCCCATGCTTGTAATAGTATTGAGGAGATTTGTGCTTTACCTGAAGTTCAAGGAGTTGCCATTTCCACCCCGCCTTTTTTGCATTTTGATATGGCTAAAATAGCTCTAAATGCCGGGAAACATCTGTTATTAGAAAAACCCACAAACTTAACAGTTCAAGAAGCAAAATATCTCTATCACCTCGCCCAATCTAAAGGCTGTATTACTAGCCTAGATTTTGAATTTCGGTTTATTCCCGCTTGGCAACATTTATCTCAACTATTAGCAGAAAATTATGTAGGTCAAAAAAGATTAATCAAAATTGATTGGTTAGTTTCTAGCCGTGCCGATGAAACTCGTCCCTGGAATTGGTATGCTCAAAAAGACAAAGGAGGCGGGGTATTAGGGGCAATTGGCTCCCATAGTTTTGATTATATTTCTTGGTTATTTGGTTCCATTAAACGCCTCTGTGGACAACTGAATACTTCTATTTCCTTGCGTCCAGACCCGGAAGCTGGAGGAGAATTAAAAGTTGTTGATGCTGATGATATTTGTACCCTAATTTTAGAACTGAATGATGGCACTCCCTGTCAAGTTTGTTTAAGTTCTGTTACTTACCAAGGACGGGGACATTGGCTAGAAATTTATGGCAGTGAAGGCACATTAATTTTAGGTAGTGATAATCAACAGGATTATGTGCATGGATTTCGATTATGGGGAAGCCAAAAGGGGCAACCTTTAACCGAAATTCCTATCCCCAAAGTATTAGAATTTACCCGAATTTATCCCGATGGCCGGATTGCTCCTTTGCTACGAGTGATTGACCAATGGATAACCGGAATTGAACAGGGAACAAGTTTAACACCTTCGCTTAAAGAAGGGGTTTATTCTCAACTTTTAATGGATTTAACCCAGGAATCCAATGCAACTGGAACTTGGGTAAATGTACCGGATTTTGAATCCTTTTTGGTGAATGAATAGAACAGATATAGTTACCCGTATCGAGGTTGTCAGATTTGATGGTGTGAATAGACGATTATTGTGGTATGATGGTCTTGTAAGTTCTACAGTGCCAGTTCGCTCACCGTCGATAGGTACAAAACAACACTCGAAAAGTACCAGTAGTCATCAATACTGTTTTCCTTCCATTTCGTTTAATCTAAACGAACTCCCATCAAAATTAAAATCATCCCAGAGAGTCATCTACTAAAACAACGCTAAAATCACCTGATAAGGTCAATAGCGTGCTAAGATTCTCGCGGTTTGAGTGTCAACTATTATTAAGGTTAATCCCCTGGAGGTTACTATCATGAAAACCTTGCTTCCTAATGTCTTACTGTTCAAATATTTCCGTAATGGTATGACTAATTCCTATGCCATGATGGGTCTAGGTTATGTACTTAGTATATTTTTAATTTTATTTACTTTTTTTTGCGTCGCGGCTTCTCAATCTCCTCATGTTTCTGTTAAGTCTGTTAAGTCTATTCAATTTGTTAAATCTATTTAGACTTACCCTATAATAAAAAACTGTGTTGATTTCAATTAGAAAAAAGATCCATGAATATTCGCATTGGTAATGGTTATGATATTCATAAATTAGTCCCCGGACGGGCATTAATTTTAGGTGGGATTAAAATTGATCATGAATTCGGACTATTAGGACATAGTGATGCGGATGTCTTAACCCATGCCATTATGGATGCGATGTTAGGGGCGTTAAGTTTAGGAGATATTGGGCATTATTTCCCCCCAACCGATGAAAAATGGGCGGGGGCGGATAGTTTAGTCCTCTTAAAACAGGTGAATCAACTAATATTAGATCGAGGTTGGAAAATCGGAAATATTGATTCTGTAATTGTCGCAGAACGTCCGAAATTAAAACCCCATATTAGCGCAATCTGCGATCGCCTTGCCACCACCTTAAACCTAAATTCCGATCAAATTGGTGTCAAAGCCACCACCAATGAAAAATTAGGCCCGGTGGGTCGAGAAGAAGGAATTGCGGCTTATGCAGTAGCCTTATTAGAAAAAGTGAATTAAAATTCCTGGGAATAGTTATATCGTGGGAATTTCAATGACAAACAAAGAAATACTAATTCGTAAAAAAACCCGGTTTCTTTGGTTGGGTGCGTAAGTCCTGTTAAAGTTTAAAGTCAGCCAGAAAACTGAAATTCTCGGAATTTTCTAACCCCTCTGTAGAGACTAGCCATGCTTAGTCTCTACCGGGGAAAATTGACCCCCTAAAAATTAGATTTATGTTGGATTAAACTCATAAATTCCTGGCGAGTTTTAGGATCTTCTGAGAATGCACCGCGCATCGCACTTGTCACTGTCCAAGATCCAGGTTTTTGTACACCACGCATCACCATGCACATATGAGTTGCTTCAATTACAACGGCAACTCCTTGGGGTTTTAATAGTCCTTGAAGTGCATCAGCAATTTGTGCTGTCAACCGTTCCTGAACTTGTAAACGTCGTCCATACATTTCGCAAATTCTGGCAATTTTAGACAAACCAATTACTTTGCCATTAGGAATGTAAGCAACATGGGCACGACCGATGATTGGCAAGATATGATGTTCGCAAGAACTGAAAATGTCAATATCCCGAACTAATACCATTTCGTCAGTATTTTCGGTGAATACTGCCCCATTTAGAAGTTCATCTAAAGATTGATTATAGCCTTGAGTTAAGAACTTCAACGCTTTGACAACTCGCTTCGGCGTATCCAGTAATCCTTCGCGATCTGGGTTTTCTCCTAAACCTAGTAATAACGTTCTTACAGCTTGGATCATTTCAGCTTCAGAAACTACTGGTTCTCCTTGAGTTTTGACAGAAATGCTAGAGTCTATAAATGGAAATGTCAGTTCTGAAGTCATGGTTGTTTCCGTGAAAGTAGTTCGGGTGTGTTTGTTTTTTGGAGATTATTTTTTAAGCAATACATTCAGCAATTTGTTGCTGTAATTTTGCCAAATCTAAGTTACGACCGATGAAGACTATCTGATTACTGGGGGATTTACCCCATTCGTCAGCATCCAAGCTAAATCGTTTTCCACTGAGTTGAAATAGATGTCGTAAATCGCTTTCAACAAACCAGAGAATGCCTTTAGCTCTAAATACATCGTTAGGCAACTTCTCCGTTAAAAATTCTTGGAATTTATTAATGGAAAAAGGGCGATCGCTTTGGAAAGAAAACGAAATAAATCCATCATTTTCTAAGTGTTTGGAGTGATGATGTTCATGTTTGTGATCATGTTCGTGGTCATGTTTGTGGTCATGCTTGTGGTCATGTTTATCCTCATTCAATCTGTTAATATAAAGATCTATTTCTGCTAATCCTAACCCCAAAATTAACGGTAAAGGAACTTCACCATGTTCAGAGTGCAGAATCCTCGCCCCATCTTTGACTGTGCGAATATAATCTTCTAATTCTTTGACTTTTTCTGGGGTAGCCAAATCAGTTTTGTTGAGCAGAATAATATCGCCAAATACTATTTGTTTAAAAGCGGCTTCACTGTCGAAATGTTCGGGAGTAAAGGCTTCAGCATCAATGACTGTGAGAACAGAATCTAAGTTAGTCAATTCCCGCAACTCCGTACCGACAAATGTTAAAATAATCGGTAGGGGATCGGCAACTCCAGTGGTTTCAATCACCATATAATCAATGCGGTCTTCTCGCTCTAAGACTCTGTAAACTGCATCAAGCAATCCATCATTAATTGTGCAGCAAATACAGCCGTTACTCAATTCTACCATGTCATCGTCGGTAGAAATAAGTAATTGAGAATCAATGTTAATATCCCCAAATTCATTAACTAAAACTGCAATTTTTAAGTCTTGCTTATTTTTGAGAATTTGATTGAGCAAGGTAGTTTTGCCACTGCCAAGAAAGCCTGTAATTATAGTTACGGGCATTCCTCTTTTGGGAATATTTAATACAAAATCTGGGGTTTCTACATCGAGATTGGCCATGGTTCCTCATTGGTTAATTGTAGAGGTGTTGCTATCCGCACCCCATAACTCAAAGACAGCTGCGATACAGACGATCGCATCTGATTGAATATGATAATCATTCTCATTGTACCCCAAAAGTTTCCTGAAGCGCAAGTCCTAGCCCACAAAAATTTTTACAGGACTTATGGGCGATCGCCGATCAACAAATCCTCGTGGAACTAATAGCGATCGCAAATAAAATCCCATCAAATAATTTCAATTAAAAGGCTAATCAAATTCCCCTAAATCGTCACTTTTTCCTCAACAGCTAACTGTAGCCGACTTTGCAAATCTGGCATAGTTAACATACCGACATCTCCCTGTTTCCTTGTCCGCACACTCAAAGATTGTTCTGCTACTTCTTTTTTTCCTACTACAATCACAACCGGAATTTTCTCTAATTCTGCATTGCGAATTTGCTTACCCAAACGTTCGGAACTGCAATCGATCTCAACTCTAAATCCGGCTTTCTTTAAGGAATCAGCAACAGACTTAGCATATTCTGTTTGGTCATTACTAACAGGCAAAATTCGCACCTGTATAGGTGCTAACCACAGAGGAAAATCCCCGGCATAGTTTTCGATCAAAATTCCAAAGAAACGCTCTAGGGAACCAAATATCGCCCGGTGAATCATAATTGGTCGCTGTCTGGTTCCGTCAGCGGCGACATATTGCATATCAAACCTTTCAGGTAAATTAAAATCTACCTGAATAGTAGAACATTGCCACAATCTGCCGATCGCATCTTCAATCTTAATATCAATCTTCGGCCCATAAAAAGCGCCCCCACCCTCATCTGTAACATAATCCCAACCTTTAGCATCCAAAGCTTCAATTAAAGCTGCTGTCGCCAAATCCCAAACCTGATCAGTTCCCACAGACTTAGGGGGACGAGTGGACAAATTCACCTCATAATTCTTAAAGCCAAAGTCCGATAAAATTTGCTCTGTTAGATTCAAAACTCCCAGAATTTCATCAGCAATTTGGTCTGGCAAACAGAAAATATGAGCATCATCTTGAGTAAATCCGCGAACCCGCATCAAACCGTGCAAAACTCCCGATCGCTCGTAACGGTAAACAGTCCCTAATTCCGCCCATCTCAGGGGCAATTCTCGATAAGAATGGAGTTCATGCTTATAAGTCAAAACGTGAAACGGGCAGTTCATCGGCTTAATTTGATAAGCCTGTTGTTCAACATCCATCGAGTCGAACATATTCTCTTTATAGAAGTCAAAGTGACCTGATGTTTTCCAGAGATCGAGATTTGCTAAATGCGGTGTATAAAGCAGTTCATAACCAGAATTTAAGTGAGCTTTTCTCCAATAATCCTCAATCACATAGCGAATTGCTGCTCCACGAGGATGCCAGAATACTAAACCGCCGCCAGCATCTTCTTGAATACTAAATAGTTTTAACTCTTGACCTATTTGACGGTGATCGCGCAATTTGGCTGCTGCTTTTTGCTCCAAATAAGCTTGCAATTGTTCCGGTGTTTCCCAAGCAGTACCGTAGATGCGTTGCAACATTGGTTTCTTTTCATCGCCGCGCCAATAAGCTCCAGCTACACTTTCTAAAGCCAAAGCATCGGGATTGATTTCCCCTGTAAAGTTAAGGTGCGGCCCCGCACATAAATCCCACCAATATTTGCTCGGAGGCAGGGTAACTGGCTCAATTAAAGAAGGTTCTGAATTTATCGGATCATCTGACAATTTTCCCGCATCGGGACTGCCAATAAAGTAACGAGTAATTGTCTCCCCTTCTGGGATGCTGTTGAGAATTTCTAGTTTGTAAGGTTCCCCTAATTGTGCTATTTCATCCCTAATTTGTTCGCGCTCTACAACTTCGCAAATTACGGGCAGATTAGCTTGAATAATCCGCCGCATTTCTGCCTCAATTTTGCTCAAATCTTCGGGAGTAAATGGTTGTTTTCTATCAAAGTCGTAGTAAAATCCGTTATCTGTAGTTGGCCCGATCGTCACTTTTGTCTCTGGAAACAGAGTTTGCACTGCCATTGCCAAAATGTGAGCACTGGTGTGGCGAAGGCGCTGCAAGGCTTGGGGGTCTTTTGGGATCTGGCTGAGAGCGGTTTGTGACTGGGCTGGCGATCTGACCATAAATTTTAGCATTGATAATCATTATCATTTTAACACGATCGGGAAATACTTACAGGGCTGATAATTGAAAGCCCTTTTTTGCTCCATAATGCACTGTCTTAAATTGAACGCGATCGCACTCAGGATTATATAAAGTGTAGGTTGCAACTCCGGGTTTGCGACCAACATTACCAACTCCAATAACTTGACGTGCCGTGACAGTAACAGTTTGAGGAGAGTTTTGAGAATCAAGAGTTTGCACAGTATTATTAATCGAACCCCCTTGTAATTGATACTGGAAAGTTAAACCAGATCGACCACAAAACAAGTTATTCACATCAGCGCGAATTAGGCGATCTAGCATCACAAAAGCCGGGGTTTCTGGAGTTAATTTATCCGCCGCACCGGCCGTACTACCATGAATTAACAAGCAGTCAAGTTCGTGAAAACCAAAATTCAAAGACCTCAGCCATTCTACAGATTTGCGTGAGACAGAATCCCAAAGTAACTTAACTGTATTTTGATCATATTGCTCAATTAACTCAGTCGGTTCGCTAGTAGCACCAATAGCGTGTAAAATGAAGCATTGTTCCTCCCACCATCCCGTACAAACTTGAGGGAATAACTCACCTTGACGCGGTTTTTGTAAACGCTCTACTAATTTGTCGCAGTCGGGATTAATCCCAACTAAGTCACCAAGAATATACAGTTGTTCGACTCTAACTCGTTGCCGCTTAATATCATCAAGTACAGCTTCGTAAGCTTTTAGATTTCCTTCAATTCCGCTTAAAATTGCCCACATTTCGATTTGCTTTTTAGTGAAATTTGTAGTATTATTAGGGTGCGTTAGTAGCAAAACGCAAGTTTATAGCAAGAAACTTAGGTCTGACGCACCCTACAAGTTTAGCCATTAGCCATTATCAATTACCTATTACCCATTACCCATTACCCATTACCCATTACCCTGTTACTGAGCGAAGTCGAAGTATTACCCATTACCCATTACCCATTACCCATTACCCATTACCCATTACCCATTACCTATCTTGCACAAACATGAGTAGGATCGTCGGCTCTTTCTGCAAACTCTAAACCCCTGGCTAAACGCCATGCAAAAATAGGAGGTAAACCTTTTTCGATAATCGCAGCACAGGTTTTTTGATAATCATATTCAACCTCTCTTAATGTCACATTTTGTGTATCTTCATCGTAAATAACGTAAGTAGCATTTGGTCTTCCATGTCGGGGTTCTCCAACCGAACCGACATTAACAATCTTTAAAACAGGCGCATTAAAACTCAAAACATTATCTATTTTTCCGTCAGCATCGGTTACTTTTACCTGCAATTGACCGCTATCTAAAGTGCGGACATAAGGCACATGAGTGTGACCGCAAAATAGTACATCAGCACCAGTAGATAAGACTCTTTCTAAGGCGATGAAAGCATCTAATTCGGGCAATAAATACTCATGGGCTGTATGGGGGCTACCATGAACAAAACAAAGGTTATTTTTCTTTAAACTATGGGGCAATTGTGCTAAATATTCCCGCGTTTCAGGGTAGATATTCTGGTTAGTCCATTCGTGAGCTAATTGGCCCCGTTTTTCTGCTAACACTGAGGGATAACTACATTCACAGGAGTTTAAGCCTTCGACAATATCTTCATCCCAACATCCCGCACAAGTGGGAATATCTAAGGAGCGAATTTGCTCAACAACTGCGTGAGGATGGGGGCCATAACCAACTAAATCTCCCAGACAAAATATGCTATCAGCTTTCTGTTGGTCAATATCTGTCAAAACTGCATTCAAGGCTTCATAGTTACCATGAATGCAAGACATAACTGCAATTTTCATGTTGTTTCTTCCTCTGCTGATAATGACATTGAATCTTTAACTTGTTGCTGGTAATATAAGATTACTGCTTCTGACAAACAGGAGTCTTCTAAAGTTTGCAGCAATGAGGTTTCATCTAAGTTTTCGCCGATAATTTCGATCCCGCTGAAGCGTTGGGGTTTGCCTTCTAGCCAGAGGGGGAGATTCAATTCTTCATATTTGGTTTCTGCAAGTTCAGCAACGAAATCTAAGTAAAAAGAGCGCCCATCAGCGATGTCAAAAATGCCTTTGGCTCTGTGAATTTTGCCATAGGCTCCTTCGGTCATTTCTTGATACCAAAAAACATCGAGACTTCCGGGGTCAATGACATTTCCTTGCAGGGGTAATCGCCAAATTGATAGTTGTTCCCCTTGCTGATTGATTGATACTCCCTCGACAGTTTCATCGGCCCAATTTTGCCACTCGCTGTCTTTTGTATTCGGCGGTACTATGCAGACGCGGCGACTGGGAAAAGCCTCTAGCAAGCTGTTGAGGGCATCAAGTTGCAGGTAATACCCCAATTCAATGTAGGCTACGCCACCATCTATTAAGTGTTTGGTGAGTAAGGATTTTTGGGCGTCACTTAGGGTTTTCACTTGGGGAAATTCAGCAGAGATACAGGTTTGGTCTATGGGGACTGAGCCTGTTCCGGGGCTGAAATATAATACTGGCAAGGATTCTGTCGCTATTTGCTGTCGAATCCAGGTGGTTTTGCCGACTCCGGCCCGGCCCGCTACGGCCATGATTACAGGTTGATTCATAGAATATAATGATAATCATTATCGTGCATAAATTACCAAAATTTTCTATACAGGACTTACGCACCCAGCCAAAGAAACCGGGTTTTTTTACGAAAATACTGCGTTGTAACCCACTTATGTTCTAAAAAACCCGGTTTCTCGGCCCCATGCGTAAGTCCTACTATAGAATTCACCCGTTATAGCAGGGGACAGGAGGTGGAGGCGATTTTAGGCATACTAAGCTTTTAAACAGAATGATTTAAGATTGCTATAGAAATTAGCTAGTTTTTGTAACATGATTCTATTCAAACCTTATTGGTTCCAAAAGACTTTATTCATCCTCTTAGCCCTGGTTATGAGTGCCTGTAGTACCGCTCAATCCCAAATTCCGTCTCGGTTGGTGGTCGCCACGCCCAGCGGCCCAGCCACCTTTAATCCGCCCTTGAGTCAATCGGCCTATACCGTCTTTGGTTATTTGTATGACCCGTTAATTCAGGACGACCCCGTAACCGGAGAATTAATGCCGAAATCGGGGTTAGCCCAAGGGTGGGAAATTTCTGATGATAAACAAAAAATTATTATTACTTTAAAAGACGGGTTGAAGTGGTCAGATGGAAAACCCTTAACCGTCGATGATATTATTTTTACCTATAACGATATTTATTTAAACGATAAAATTCCCAGCAGTTTTAAAGATATTTTACGAGTGGGAAAAAGTCGCAGCTTTCCCACGGTCAAAAAATTAGATAATCGTCGGGTGGAGTTTGCCGTTGCTGAACCCTTTGCACCTTTTTTACAATATGTAGCCGGATTAAGTATTTTACCAGCCCACATTTTAAAAGATTCAATTACCGAAACAGATAGTGAGGGAAACCCCAAATTTTTAACTACTTGGGGAACCGATACCAACCCTCAAGATATTGTTGGTAATGGTCAATATCGGATCAAAAGTTATACTCCTTATCAACGGGTAATTTTAGAAAGAAATCCCTATTATTGGCGAAAAGACGAACAGGGAAATCCCCAACCCTATATTGAAGAAATTGTCTGGCAAATTATTGAAAGTACCGATACTCAATTATTGGATTTTCGTTCCGGTTCCTTAGATACTTTAACCATACAAACGGAAACATTTCCCTTATTAAAACCCGAAGAAAAACGAGGGAAATATACTATTTATAATTCTGGCCCCGATATGGGAACCGTGTTCATGTCATTGAATATGAATCGGGGAAAAAATGCTCAAGGGAAACCCTTTGTTGATCCAATTAAGTCTAAATGGTTTAATAATAAAGCCTTCCGACAGGCGGTTTATTATGCCATTAATCGGGAAGTGATGAAAAATAATCTCTATTTAGGATTAGGAGAACTGCAACATTCTCCCATTCCAGTCCAAAGCCCCTTTTATCTATCCCCAGAAGCAGGATTAAAAACCTATACACACAATCCCGAAAAAGCTAGACAAATGCTAATTGATGCGGGGTTTAAGTATAATGATAAAGATCAGTTAATTGATAGTGAAGGTAATCAGGTTCGTTTTACCCTCTTAACCAGTGCTGGGAAAAAAATTCGGGAACAAATGGCTACCCAAATTAACCAAGACCTGGGTAAAATAGGGATTCAAGTTGATTTATTATTTCTCAGCTTTAATACCTTAGTCGAACGTCTTTCCAGTTCTCGGAATTGGGATGCCTATTTAGGGGGATTCAGTGGAGGAGGAATTGAACCTCACGGGGGTTATAATATTTGGTCAGTGCAGGGACGGTTACACACATTTAATCAGGGGCCCCAACCCGGAGAAACCGGGATTACCGATTGGCAAGTTTCCGATTGGGAACAACAAATAGATGATTTATTTGTGAAGGCTTCCCAGGAATTTGATCCGAAAAAACGTAAAGAACTCTATGGAAAAGCCCAAAAAATTATTTCCGAAGAATTGCCCCTATTATATATGGTAAATCCCCTCGCCTTTGAAGCCATCCGAGATCGGGTTGAAGGCGTTGAATACACACCATTAGGGGGAGGATTTTGGAATTTGTATGAACTCAAAATTGCCGAATAATCTGTTTAAATTCTGATGAATCCTGAAGCTTTACAACAGTTACTTGAATCCGTTGCATCCGGTCAAATTACCCCGACTGATGCCTTAGATAAAATCAAATACTTTGATTTTGAACCCGTCGGAGATTTTGCCCGCATTGACCATCATCGAAAATTAAGAACCGGATTTCCCGAAGTAATTTGGGGATTAAATAAAACCCCGGAACAAATTATTAAGATTATCGAGGTAATGCGTCAGCGAAATCCGGTGGTGATGGCAACTCGAATTGAACCCCATGTTTATCAACAATTACAAGCCCAAATCCCCGATTTAAGATATTACGAAATCGCTAAAATTTGTGCTATTCACCCGGATGAAATTCCCCGATCTAATTCTACAGGAATAATCACGATTTTAACCGCCGGAACCGCCGATTTACCCGTCGCCGAAGAAGCTGCCATCACCGCTACCTTATCTGGTTTTGAGGTAAAACGGTTATCGGATGTAGGAGTTGCCGGAATTCATCGGTTACTAAGTAATTGGCCGATGATTGCCGATGCGGATGTGTTAATTGCCGTCGCTGGAATGGAAGGAGCCTTACCGACTGTAGTTGGAGGATTAGCCGATTGTCCGGTGATTGCAGTTCCCACCAGCGTCGGTTATGGAGCCAATTTTAACGGGTTAGCCCCCTTATTAACCATGTTGAATTCCTGCGCCACCGGGGTAGGAGTGGTGAATATTGATAATGGGTTTGGGGCGGCAATTTTAGCCTGTCAAATTTTAAGATTAGGAGAACGCTTAAAACGCAAAATTGAGCCTTAACCAAGGGTTCCCTATTAAGTAGTTACACAAAATAAATTACCTAGTTGAGAGAGGGAACACCGGAACAGCCCCCCCAAACCCCCGTTTACGGGGGGCTAGGGGGGAGGGAACAGGGTGGAAGATGTGTAATTAATTTTGTTTAGGTACTTATTACCCAAAACCCAAAACCTATTACCTATTACCTATTCCCCATTCCCCATTACCCATTACCTATTACCTATTACCTATTACCCATTACCAATCGGTTTTTGTAAAAACAAACGTCGAGGCTGCCCTAATAATGTGCAATTCCAACCCGAATCAATCTCAATTAATCTATAACCCATTTTATAATATAAACCTCGGGCTTGATGATTATTTTCTAAGACATGAAGATAAATATTAGAAAATCCCCAATGTTGGGCTGTTTGTTCACAACTTGCGAGTAATTTTTGGGCAATTCCTAGCTTGCGATATTGGGGATGAACGGCTAAATTAGAAATATACAAATAGCGAGAGGTTAAAGATAATTGCCAAGGATAACGCGATCGCAAACCGATTTCTATGGTTCCTAAAATCGAAGGTTGAGACGACCTGACCCCTGAAACCACAGCTACTAAACACAAATATTGATCTGTATTTGCCAATAAACGATAACGGGAATCCTCATAAATTCCTAACCGTAAAATCGGATAAATCCAGCCCAAAAGTCCCTCCTGGGAATGAAAACTCTCGGCCAAAACATCCGTTAATCCCGTTAAGTCCTCAGAGGTTGCTGGCCGAATTTGTAAACTAGAAAAATCCACAGAACTCCCTTTTTGTAGCGAATTTTCCTGTTCGGGCAGGTTTTTTGAACCCATGCCATTTCCGTAACCCCAGAAAAATGTGTTAGATCTCGAAGTGGAAAACAATTGATTCACAGTTTATCAATAGTGCAATATTAATTCCGATCCCCCTTTTTTGGGTAATCGTGACAGTTTTATACTTTCTGAAAGAATACGGGAATTCCGCGCCCAGAAGTATAGGGGTACAATAAATATTGTGCATCAATACCCTGATTGTGGTTTAACCCGTATTAGATAGGGGCTCCGAGTTAACATCCAATTGGTAAATTCTACAGATCATTGCCCCCTACATCCCTTGCAGCAGGAGTCCGGTGCATGAGTTCCCAGAAAAAATCTAAGCCGACGATCTTGGTTGTCGATGACGAACCCGATAACCTAGATTTGCTGTATCGCACCTTTCATCGGGAATACCGGGTGTTGCGAGCAGATGGTGGGCCAGAGGCGCTAAAGATTTTAGCGTCCGAGACTGACGTGGCGGTGATTATTTCCGACCAAAGAATGCCGCAAATGAGCGGGACGGAATTTCTGAGTTTAACCGCGGCCCAATATCCCGATATTATTAGAATTATCCTCACCGGTTATACCGACGTCGAGGATTTAGTCGAAGCAATTAACTCCGGTAAAGTTTTTAAATACGTTACCAAACCTTGGGATGCGGAAGAAGTCAAAGCCATCGTTAAACAGGCCTTAGAAACCCATGGGGTTCTCAAATCCCGTACCGAAGAATTACGACGCGCCCTCCAACAAGAATCCCTCCTCTACGCCGTTACCAATACCATTCGCTCCGCCCCCAACTATCGGGAAATGCTGCAACGGATCGTGGAAACCGTTGGCCAAATGTTTGAAGCCCGCTATTGCCTGCTGCGGCCGTTTCAAGACGGGCAAATGGTGGATGAATGGTTTATGTATCAGTCGGGACGGCTAGATGCCACAGAAACCCCCGATAGTCAAAAGCCTTCCAAGAATTTATTACAATTATTAGTCTGGGAAACCACAGACGTCGAAGTGATTCAGGATGCAGTTAGCGATGAACGGATTTTATCGGTAACAGAACGTCAACAGGCCTACGATCAAACTCAAATTCGGTCGAGTTTAGTCGTCCCCCTATTCTACAAACTGGACTTAATGGCGGTTTTAGCCCTGCATCACTGCCAAGAACCCCATATCTGGCTTGACCATGAAGTGCAGTTAGTGATTACGGTTTCTGACCAAGCGGCTCTCGCCCTTTCCCAAGCTCGGGCCTATGAACAGGTGCGGGAACTGGCGAAACGGGAGGCCCTAGTTAATACCATTACATCGGCCATTCGTTCGAGTCTCGATCCGCGCACAATTTTCGGCGCCATTACCCAACAATTGGGAGAAGCCCTACAGGTGGATGGCTGTGCCTTATCCCTCTGGACAAGGGATGATGAATATGTTCAGTGTGTGGGGTTGTATGATGCAACTCGACAGGCTTCGATGGTTAGTGATGAATGGTCATCGGAAGCGTCTACTCCCGCCCCTAAGCTCTCCCTAGAAACCCTACCTCAGTCGGCCGTTCCGATTCGAGAAAATCCAGTATTACAAAAACTTTTACGCACCCGCCAACCCGTTGTTATTGATAACTTAGATCTGCAACCGGAATGTAAGATTGCTGAATTACCCCTACGTTCTGCTTCTAAAGCCCTAATGTTAGTTCCTTTGCAGTCAGAAGGTCAGATTATTGGTAGTATTTCCCTGCGACAAAATAATCGGATTCGTAAATGGCAGGAGTCGGAAATTAATTTAGTCCAAGTAGTGGCCGTACAAGCTGCTCTGGCGGTACAACAGGCTCGTTTATATCAAAAAACTCGACAACAGGCGCAACGATTGTTAGAAGCCGACCGGGTGAAAACGGAATTTTTCCAGAATATTTCCCATGAGTTTCGTACTCCTTTAACTTTAATGATTGGGCCGTTAGAATCGGCGATTAATCAACAGCAGGATTTACCCCAGGAACAGGCAAAAATAGCTTTAAGAAATTCCCGACGACTATTGAGGTTAGTCAATCAATTATTGGATTTACAACGATTTGATGCTGGACGAATGCAGCCAAGTTTTCGTCCCTGTGATTTGATTGCTTTTTGTCATAGTACCGTTGAGTCTTTTCAACTCTATTGTCAAAAGAAAGAAATTTACCTGGAAACTAATTTAAACCATTGTCCGTTGTTGTATTTGGATTTAGAACGGTTTGATAAAATTATCTATAATTTATTGTCTAATGCCATGAAGTTTACTCCCGCCGGAGGGACAATTACTCTCAGGGTGGAACCGATGGGAAATCATTGTCGTTTGCAGGTTACGGATACTGGAATTGGGATTAAACCGGAACAAATTCCCTATTTATTTGAACGGTTTAGACAAGCGGAAGGCTCGGCTAATCGTTCCTATGAAGGTTCGGGTTTAGGGTTGGCTTTAGTTAAGGAATTAGTCGAACTGCACAAAGGCCAAATTTCCGTAGAATCCGTGTATGGGAGAGGCACAACTTTTACGGTTTGGTTACAACAGGGAACCTCCCATTTACCAGGGGAACAAATATTAGAAATTCAGGCTGAATTAAATTCAAGTCGGGCATCGGTGGAGTTTGCCGATATTGATGTGGATGTAACCGATGGAGATGATTTTGATGGGGAAGAAACCCGTCAGGAGAATATGATTTTACCTGAAAATGGTTCCCTGACTAATTTAGTTTTAGTGGTGGATGATAACCCGGATTTACGCCGTTATGTCTCCAAAATTCTGCGTCAATCGGGTTATAATGTGGTAGTAGCTTGTAACGGGGTGGAAGGGTTTGAAATTGCCCAAAAATATCACCCAGAAGTGATTATTACGGATTTAATGATGCCTTTAGTCTCAGGGTTAGATTTAATTCGGTTAATTCGGAATAACCCGCAATTGAAGGGAACCCCGATGATTTTATTAACGGCTAAAGCCGATGAAGATACCCGTTTAGAAGGGGTGGAACGGGGGGCAGATGCCTATTTATCAAAACCCTTTAATGATCGGGAATTGTTGGCAGAAGTTAGAAACTTACAGTCTTTAAAAGAGAATGAGAGGCGTATATTTGAGTTAAATAGATATTTAACAGAGTCAGTATTGAAGCGATTTTTACCCGAAACCATGGTTAAAAAAGCCGCAACCGGGGAGTTATCCCTGGATCTGAGTCCCGAACCTCGGTTAATTACGATTTTATTTAGTGATATTGTCGGATTTACCCAAATGTCGAATCAGTTACAATCCCAGGGAATTGCAGTGGTGTTAAATGAGTATTTAGCAGAGATGACCCGGGTGATTTTTGCTAATGGGGGGACGGTGGATAAGTTTGTCGGGGATGCGGTGATGGCTTTATATGGCGCCCCGGAGGAGTTATCAGCCGAAAAACAGGTAAAACAGGCGGTGAATTCAGCGAGGCAAATGTTGCGATCGCTTGATAAGTTAAATCAACACTGGCGAGAACAGGGCATTGTCGGGGAAAATGGGGTTGTCCCCGTGCGTTTCCGGTGCGGAATTCATATTGGGACGGCGGTTGTCGGGATGTTCGGATCTCAAGATCGTTCCGATTATACCGCCATTGGCCCGGCGGTGAATATGGCGGCCAGGTTACAGGAGGTTGCCCATCCCAATAGTATTTTAGTCTCTACGGAAGTGGCTAACTATCTCCCTCGGGGGGAAATTATCAGCCAAGAATTCCATAAATTAAAAGGCATTGGGGACGAAGTATTAACTCTGATGGTCAGTCCCGAACTCCCCCCTAATTTGTAGGGAGTCCTTTAGGACTCTAATACAAGCTATCCTATTACAAAAACTGGGTTGTTGCCCGTTTTACGGTGGGGTGGATGTCAATCTGGATTTTCTGTGCTTTTCTCCGGTGGAGGAGGAGGAGCTTTTAACTCGGATTTAAGTGAAGTAGATGGTTTGGGGGTTGGGGTTGGGGACGGTTGGGGTGAGGTTTCCTCAGTCTCCTCGTCTTTAGGAGATTCAGTTTTAAGTTCTGGAGGAGGAGATTCAGCCATGAATAATCCCCTTTGTTTAACCCGACGAATTAATAAATTAGCCACTAATGCGGTAGCTCGGTTATCACTTTCTAAGTTAAATTCTGAATCATCGGTATCTATTTCTACATAACGAGATACCACTTCCATGATTTCTTTTCGCATGGCTTCCACCATTTCCGCCGATAGATCAGCCCGGTCATGGGCTAAGACCAACTTCAAGCGTTGTTTAGCTTCCTCTCGACTGGTTTGATGATTTCGAGGAAAAAGTCTTTCTATGAGTTCATTAATTTTCATGGGGGTTTGGAGGATGAATACAGAAGCAGTCAGATCAACAATTTCAAGATATATAGCAGGGAACAGGGAACGCCGGATCTGGGGGGAAAATACTTCACCGTCTGGGTTCTAAGATCCGTATAGTGTCCTAACTGCCTTGGCGGTTGCTATATTTTTAGCGAACTTTAGAGGAAAGCAAACGACGTAGTTTAGCAAAAAACCCTTCTTGACGGGGGTTAAGGTCAAGGAATGCTACTTTTTCCCCTTCAATTCGACGCACCACATTCGTAAACGCTTGCGCCGCTTGGGAAGGATTTTCTGCTAATACTAAAGGTTCTCCTTTATTGGTGGAAACAATCACATTTTCATCATCGGGAACCACCCCAATTAAAGGAATTGCTAGAATTTCTTCCACATCCTGTACCGACATCATATCGTTGGCTTCCACCATTAAAGGCTTAATCCGATTAATTAATAACCGAATTTTTTTAACCGAATTTGCCTCTAATAAACCAATCACTCGATCCGCATCTCTAACGGCTGAAACTTCGGGAGTGGTGACAATAATTGCTTCTTTTGCCGGGGCGATCGCATTTTGAAATCCCTGTTCAATTCCCGCCGGACAATCAATGATAATATAATCATATTTGCCTTCCAACATCGCTACTAATTGCTTCATTTGATCGGGGGTAACAGCCTCTTTCATCCGATTTTGAGCCGCAGGTAATAACACTAAACGGGATTCTCGTTTATCTTTCACTAAGGCTTGTTCCAGGCGACATTCCCCCGATAAAACCTCCATTGCTGTATAAACAATCCGATTTTCTAAACCCAAGAGTAAGTCTAAATTTCTCAGACCAAAATCCGCATCAATTACCACAACACTGTGGCCCCGTTTTGCCAAACTCATACCCACATTAGCGGTACAAGTAGTTTTTCCCACCCCTCCTTTTCCAGAGGTAATCACAATAACACGACTCATATTTTAAAAATTTGTGTTCGGCAATATATCGATCCGGTGTTCAGAATAACTTATTTCATCCACATTTGGCGCGTCTTTTCAATAAACCGATACTCAAACCCAAAGTCTAAAATCCTTTCCTCCCCATTCGTAATTCGTAATTCGTAATTCGTAATTCCCCATTCCCCATTACCCACTATATCTCCAGGGTCAATATTTTAGCCTTAGCAACTTCCTTCGCCGGACTAATCCGAATTCCTGTGGTATCAACATAAGCCACTTCTGGGTAAAACTGTTCGGGGGAGGTTTCTGGCCCCCGCGCCACTTGATCCGCAATCCGAATTAACTTAGGTTCCATTTGCAAAGCCATAATTGAACTATTTCGATTCCCTTTAGCCCCGGCGTGGGCATTTCCCCGCAACCGTCCCCAAACAATAATATCGCCATCGGCAATCACTGAACTCCCTGGGTTCACATCCCCGACAATTACAATGGTTCCTGGGTGACGAATATCCACACCAGAGCGCACGGTCATTTTCAAATATAACGGTTCTGCTAAGGGGGCTGTAGTCGTCTCTAACACGGGTTGAGCCAAGGTTTCCCGTTCCACATCCTGATCGACGCTATAGCCCGCCATAGCTGCTGCTACTGCGGTTTGACGGCGACTGGTTTTAACCCGTTTCAGTTGCAGTTGAACTTCCGTTAGCGCCTCGGCAATATCTTGGAGTTGACGCCCATCTAATAACCGATTTTCTGCCATTAGATAAACTTCCGTATAATCTTGTTCTGCGTGTTCACCCCCGTTAAGACGATGTTTTAACTGTTGCCAGAGTTCTGTCCAGGTATTATTAAGGTTGGCATTGGTCTCGATATCTTCACGGTTGTTTTCCGGTGGTAAAAATAACAATAATCGTCCGGCTTCGGTTTTAAACCGAACTTGTAAATTAGGATCAATCTCAGGTGAAATTACAGGAGATTCGGATTCAGTTATGATCGGTTCAGAGATTGGAGTATCCAAAGACATATTAGAAGGGAATAGGGATCACGGATTTAAGAGGATTTCACGGATTTCACGGATTTTAATCTGTGTTAATCTGCGTAATCCTTTAATTATTGTAAGCGATCAGGGACAATCCCTAACCCCCCAGTAGAAACGTTACAGGCAACGTCTCTACTGGGGAGAATGCTAAAATATATAATTTTAATTCCCAACAGAATTAAATTTCCTTAATTTTTTTTTGAAGATTAATTTTTTTCCATAATTCCTGTTTAATTCGGTTCATAATTGAAGTTTCATCTAAGGTTTCTAAAATATTTTGAACCACAGCTTTTGGCCCTTCTTCTCCCCAGGATGCACCATTGGCTAAATAGGCTTTTGTTACCTGTCCAATCGCATAACCAGAAACCCCGGCGATCGCAGCTTGGGGAATAGCAACAGATAGATAGGGAATTAATGATAATCCCCCGGTAGCTGTGGCCGTTAATCCTAATATACTTTTTAAAGAACTTAAACCAAAATTTGCGACTAATTCACTAGCAGTAATTCCTCCCATACTTAGGGCAATTTTTTGTAATAATTCTACCGCCCCCTGTTGAGTCATGGAAATTCCATAAAGTTTAGATAAGGTTAATATTAACGCCACATCGATCACCGCCCCACTCAATAAATCAATCATCATCATTGGGTTTAAGGCGATCGCAATTGATTTAGTCATCACCCCATTCCAAATTACTCGATTAGCACTTTGTTCTCGAATTTCCATTTTTCGCCGGACTAATTTTTCATTAATATCCCCGGCATATAACATCGTATTTAAGGCGACTAATGATTTCCCTTCCCGATCCAAAATCTCTAAAATTTTTAACTTTAATTCCTCAATTTGAGGTTCTCCTCGAGTAATTTCGGCGATTAAAGTTCCATCGGGACGACGAATAGCTTTAGCGATTAAAGGAGAAGCCGCCGCCATCACAATTTCATCGGGAGACAACAATTCTTTGACTCTTTCATCTCTAATTTTTTCATAAATTGCCTGTCGATCAGCTTCGGGATATTGATCAATTTTATTAAATACTAATAACATCGGTTTTCCCGCTTCTCGTAATTGCGAAAGCGCATCATATTCAACTTGGGTAATATCTCCAGCAATAACAAATAATAATAAATCAACTTGTTGCGCTACCTGACGAGCAATTTTTTCGCGGGTTTCCCCATCTACCTCGTCAATTCCTGGGGTATCAATCAGTTCAATTTGACAAATTCTATAGGAAACCGTAGGAATATTAGATATCTGGTTATCGGTCATTTCCCACTGCTGAATTTGAGTGGTTTGGGTAACACCATGAATTGGGCCAGAAATAAATACTTCTTGACCTAATAAAGCATTTAATACCGAAGATTTTCCCCTTCCAACCATTCCAAATACCGCAATTTGTACACAGGTACGGTCTAATTTATCCATCATTCTTTGCAAACCCCCAATATCAGGTTCTAAACCTTCTCTTTCCGTGGGAGTTAAGTCAAGATGGTCTACAATATCGCGGAGGGCGTCTTGAGCATGACGTAAATTTAATTCCGCTTGTAGGTCAGTGAAACTCAGTAGGGTTGTATTAAGTTCGTCATCTAAAGTCATAAAAACCTCGTTTTGTTAAGTACCTAAACAAAATTAATTGCATATTCTTGACTTAAATTTTTGAGCACTTTTTTCAGGATTTGCTAGTTATGTAATTAAATTGAGAGATAAATTTGAGAACCTTGGCTAGTTTTATGAACTTCAATTCTAGCTTGAAAAGCTTCTTTTAAACTAGGAATATGGGTGACAGTCAAAATACAAGCAAAATCAGAAGCGATCGCATTAATAGCCGCAATTAACCGATCGCAACCTTCAGCGTCTTGGGTTCCAAATCCCTCATCAATAATTAACATTTGTAGAGAAGTTCCCGCCCGTTGTGCTAATAGTTTAGCTAGGGCTAACCGGATAGCAAAATTAATTCTAAAGGCTTCCCCCCCGGAATAGGTTTCATAGGAACGAGTTCCCCGCGCATCTGCGATTAGAATTTCTAAGGTTTCAATCATTTTAGGAGCATTTTTTGAGGATTTACTACCCCGTCCGCTAGTACGTTGGGTAACAAATTGAACATGGAGTTGATTTGAGGATAATCGAGATAAAATTTGATTGGTTTCTGCTTCTAATTGGGGTAAAACATTCTCAATCATTAGGGCTTGAATTCCATTTTTACCAAAGGCTTTTGCTAATTCATCGTAAACTCGATATTGACGGCGGGTGGTATCTAATTGGGTTTTAATTTCGATTTGTTGAGCGTTTAAATTATCTAATTGAGTTTGTTGTTGTTGTAAACTGCCAAATTGTCCTAAATAATGATCTAATTTTAGTCGTTGTTGTTGAATTAATTGCTCTAATTGTTTTAATGATTCTGTCGGGTCGGGAGTTTCTTTTAATTGTTCTTGTAATAGTTCAATTTGTCCTTGGATTGCTTGTAGGTTTTTTACCCGTTCTTGGGTAATGGTTTCTAACTCTTGAAGGCGTTTTTGCAGAATAGGATATTGTTGTTTGGCTTGGTTTAATTGTTCGGTTCGAGTTAACCAAATTTGAGCTTGACGCAATTCTGTACGGATGCGATTATGCTCCTCAACATTATAACCCATTTGGTTGATTTTTTGCTCTAAAATTATAATTTTTTGTTGAATTTCAGAGTTGTTTTTTTCTTCAGTTAAACTTTGGGTTAAGGATTGAATTTTGGTTTCTAATTCTGGTTTTTGAGTATTAATTTTGGTTAATTTGTCTTGAGCATCTCGAATTTGACTATATTTAATTTCCGCCCAACGATACCGTTTTTCCTCATTCCTAGCTAACGCATGGCTTTGTTCATTATAATTTAGTTGGCTTAATTTCTGCTCTAAATCTCGTAATTCTGCATATAAATCCGTTGCATAGTCACCCGTCTCTAAAATAGTTTGAACGGCTTTTTCTTCTAAAATTAATTGTTGTAATTGTTGTTCATCTTGATCTAAGGATTCTAACTGAGCTTGAATTTTTCCCCGTTGTTCTCGCAATTCTTCATAGGGTAATAAATCCTCTTGGATTTGTCGATATTCTTCCTGTAATATTTTAAGTTCTCGATCCGCAACTACTAACTGTTCATGGATCACCCAAATTTCATTTCTGAATTCCTGTTGTTGGTTTTGCTGTTTAGAAATAACTAAATTCCAGTGATGTTCGTCTAGGGGGCGATCGCATAATGGACAGGGGGGAAACTGCGATTGCAATAACGGTAATTCTTCGGTTTCAGGTGCTTCAGATTCCGATTTTGATAACAGTTGAATTTTCTGATCCAGTTCCCCTAATTTTTCCTCATAATCCCGTTTTACCGTATTCAAGCGGTCAATAAAACCATGACGTTCTTGTCCTTTTTCCCTCACCCTTAATTGATAAACTTTTTTCTTATCCAGTTCAATAATTTGACTCGCAATGCTTTGGGATTGTTGTTCTAATTGGGGGCGATGCTGGTTGAGAGTTCGTTGCAATTTTCCGACGGAGGTTTTTAATTCTTCTAAGCGGGCTTGTTGACGAGATTGAGCCCGATCTAATTCCGTTTGTAAGCGTTGACGCTGTTGTAAAATTGGGGTAACTTCTAATTGCAATTGATCAAAGTGAGTTAAACGATTGCGAGCGGTTTTTAACTGTTCTAATCCCGCTTCAATATCAGTTTTTTGGCTTAAAATTTGTGAGTAATCTTGTTCCTGTTGGGTTAGGGCTTCCAAACGGGCTTGTAGTCCCTGAATTTGCTGTTGTAAGGTGTTTAGATGTTGGCGTTGTTGTTCCTGTAATTGTTGGCGTTGTTGTTGGGAATCTTGATATATTTTGAATTGAGCCGATAGGGTTTCTTCTGTGGTTTGTAGGGTTTGAAAATGGGTATATCCGGTTTGAATTTCCGTTTCTTGTTTTAATACTGCTTCTAATTCTTGACTTTGCTGTTGAGTAGTAACTAATTCCTGTTGTAATCTGCGATAATCTTGAGCAAAGGTTTGATGCTGTTGTTGTTGTCCTGTTAATAACTTTTCCCAAGATTGACGATGATGTTGTTGGGCTTGTAGTTGTTGATATTGATCTCGATCTTGGGCTTGTTTTTCCTGAAGCTGATCAATGGTATTTTGTAGTTGAATAATATCCTGTTCCAGTTGACCTTTTTGGTCGATTTGGACTTGATTACTGGTTAAGGTTTGTTCTAAAATTTCCGCTTGGGATTTATAACTTTTGGCTAAGTCTTTGGCTTTATCTGATAAGCCATCATATTGATCTAATTTTAATAAATTAGCCAGAATTTCTTTACGTTCGGCGGGACGTTTGATCATAAATTCATCGGCTTTTCCCTGACGCAAATAGGCGGAATTAGTAAAGGTATCATAATCTAGTTTTAAGTAGTCTATAATTTTCTGTTGAGTGGGGGCTATTCCCTTTTCTGTAAGGGTGCGAAACTTAATTTGATCTAAATCTTCAATTTCTTGTAAAACGGTGGTTGCTACTTGAAATTCTAAGGTTCCCGATTGACCACGGCGGCGGTTACGAATCACCCGATATAAGTTTCCCTGACTAATAAATATAAAATCGACCTGGGTTTCTAATTCTCCCATATAGATAATATCATCCTTCGATTCTGCCCGACTTTCCCCCCAAATTGCCCAAGCCATTGCTTCTAATAAAGATGACTTTCCTGACCCGTTGGAACCGCAAATACAAGCGGTATGTAATCCACTAAAATCTAGGGTCGCTTCTCGATAACTCAGGAAATTTTTTAGGGTCAGTTTTTGGGGAATCATAGGTTTTCAAAACTGGAAATAGGGAATTTTTGGGAGGTTGCTGTATTGTTCAATCTTATTTTAACGCAATTTGTGTTATTGGGACTACAACAAAAGTATATAATCAGTACCATGAACCTACAACATCTAGGATTAACGATTATCAAGAATTAGAAACCTTACAAGAATATGTATTAATTAGTCAAAACCGCCAGCGTGTTGATTGTTTTCGACGGAATACAGAGGGAAGATGGGAGCTTTATAGTTATCGAGGAAATCAAGAACTAGAGTTAACCAGTGTTAATTTCTCTTGTTCTCTGACTGCTGTTTACGAAGATATTTCCCAATTCGTAATTCGTAATTCGTAATTAATTTCTAATATCTTGAGCCATTAAATAGATTGTAGTCCATTCCTGTTGAATTTGGGTGAGTTTTAAGTTTAGGGTTTCAGCAATAGTTTCTAAAGTTTCTCGGGCTTTTAATCGTTCAATGATTTGACGTTGGTTATCGTTTAAACTTTGCCAAAATTGTTCCCATTGTTCGGAATTTAATCCTAAACGATGTTCGGATAAAGAGGTTCCTAACCAACTGGTAACTAATTCTGGATTCTGTTTTAAGGTAAAGTTTTTAATTGCATGATAACTAACTTTTTCTCGGAGTCGATAGATTTGTTTAATCGGTAAATTTAACTTTTGAGCGATCGCTTCTTGGGATAATCCTTGTAAATACAGTCGCAACCATTCCGCCGCCTTTGAATCTACATTTTTAATTAAATAGTCTTCAAATTCTGCTTGTACTTTTAACCTTTGGTTTTGTTGGGTTTGAAAATATTGGTCGTCTTCGTATTGAGAAATGGCTTGATTATCTAATAAACTAATAGTGTCATCTGTCTCATCGGATAGAATTTCATCGGATAATTGTTTAATCCATTCTCCGGCGGGAACTTGGGTTAATCCGCCCCGTTGAGAACGACGTAAATAATTAACAAATCTATAAACTAATAGGGGTTGATTCCGAATTGGACGGAGACAATATTCTTCTAATGTTGTGAATAGTAAAGCATTACTTAATTGGCGATCGTTTGTACATTGAGAAATCCATTGAATTTGTTGTTGTAAATAGCGATCGCTATTCAACATTTCCTGTACTACTTCTTGTAAAACATCCACCACTTGACGCTGGCGATCGCGACTGGTTGACACCCAAAGACGAACCTTTTGGCGTAGGATCATTAAACTCCCTAATCGCTGCATTAAATTTCGATAGGCTTTTTCAGGAGGCGTATCTAAATAGCGCTGTTGTAGAATTTGATAGCGAAAGTTTAACCCTAATTTGATTCGTTCCTGTTGGTTAGTAGGGAGGGAATCTAAGCTGGTAAAATGCTCTCCCAGTAACCAATTAATGATACTTTCTCGTTTGTCTTGACTGGAGTTAGGGTAATCGTTTTCCAGTTGGAAACGCCACTGATTTGTCCAAGATTCTGCTAGGGTCATTTAAGGTTTTAAGGGGTCAAAAAATCTTCAATTGCTAAGGGTTTTACTATTTTATCCTAAATCTGGAAATCCGGTGAGCTATCTGTAAGTTCATTAGATTTTAGGGGATAGCTGTCTTGAAGTTTATTATGAATCACTTCAACTATCGGAACGGGGATCGGGTAATCCTCCTGAGAATTTGAACTCAGGGTTTTAAGTTATAGATAATGGAGATGATACGACTAAATTATCACGATGAATTACCGTATCTGCTCCGTCATAACCCAAAATTTCAGGGATTTTATCCGAATGTAAACCTTTTATTTTTTGCAATTCTCCCTGACTATAATTCACTAATCCCCTAGCAATTTCCTGTCCATCTAAATTACAAATTTGGACAGAATCCTGAAGATTAAATTCACCTTCAACTTGAGTAATTCCCGCCGCCAATAGAGATTTTCCTCCGTGAGAAATTGCTCGAATTGCCCCGGCATCTAAATATATTTTTCCCGTAGGAACTAATACATTTGCAATCCAATGTTTTCGAGCATTAACGGGTCTATTCTGGGGTTCAAATTGCGTGCCAATGAGTTCCGTCCCTTGCAGAATTTTTTCTAAATTTTGGGGGAATTTCCCCTCTGTTATCACTGTTCTCACCCCTGACCCCGTGGCAATTCTGGCGGCTTCAATTTTAGTAATCATCCCTCCGGTTCCCCAACCACTGCGAGAATCTCCCGTTTTAACTTGGAATTGTTCTAATTGTTCCATATTAGTCACTAAACTAATCGGTTGAGCATCGGGATTCTCACGGGGATCGGCCGAATATAATCGATCTACATCGGTTAATAAAAATAACCAATCCGCTTCCACTAAACTAGCAACTAAAGCCGAAAGCGTATCATTATCCCCGAATTTTAGTTCATCGACAGAAACAGTATCATTTTCATTAACAATCGGAATTACTCCTAATTTTAAAAGTTGTTGAAACGTATTATAAACATTCACATAACCATTGCGTTGTACTAAGTCTCCCCTGGTGAGTAAAACTTGAGCAATGGGTTGTTTTAAGGTACTAAATAAATCATCATAAACCCGCATCAAACGACCTTGACCGACGGCGGCTACGGCCTGTTTTAAAGCAATGGTGCGGGGACGTTCGGTTAATCCTAAGCGATCGCATCCCACTCCTACCGCACCCGAAGACACTAAAACCACTCGATAACCCTGCTTTTGTAGTCGGGTTAAAGTTTCTACTAATGTGGCTAAAGTCGATAGGGCTAAATGTCCCGTCGCCGACTGGGTTAAACTCGATGTACCAATTTTAACAACAATAGTTTGAGACATAATCAGTTATCAGTTATCAGTTATCAGTTTTTTAGAGATTGTAGGGATATTGCCGTTAACCAAAAGATTAAGATTTTTTTGGTAAATTATGCTATATCAGTATATCATTTATGCCAATATTATTAACTCTCAAACCATGGCAATTATTAAATCTCGCCTTCTTCTTTCCCTTTCCCTCTTAACCACCTTAATTTCGCTTTCCTTACCTGTTAAAGCTGACTCCACTGCCGAAATGAATCTAATTAATTGCCAATTTAATCTTTAAAAATAAGTGACTCCTATCAAACTTCAAAACGCAATTTCCCAAACAGGGCGACGCTACTACGCCTGCATAAGTTCTGTTATTGTCACCGAGGGAGGACGCTTGTACTGCTGCTCCCCCGCTTTTCCCATCTCCTGTTACCATGTATAGTATGTGTTAACAAAACTTAACGCTTTTGTTAGACACAACTCTGGGTCTCTACAGGCCAATATAGTACATGGAGGAATTATCAAACCATTACCGTATTGCCGATGAACACAGAATTACCCAACCGTCAACCCCCTAATCCTCAACAAATGCTGAGACTCCTCAAAAAAATAGCTGAGATTATTGGTAGATGGTGGTCAGAGTTTACCCTGCAAACTCGGTTAATGGCGGGGGCGACCCTGGTAGTTTCTCTATTGATGAGTAGTTTAACATTTTGGGCCGTCAACACGATTCAAGAAGATGCTCGCATCAACGATACCCGTTACGGTCGAGATTTAGGATTACTATTAGCCGCCAATGTCGCCCCCCTAATTGCTGAAGAAAAAAGGGATGAAGTCGCACGGTTTTCCCGTCAATTCTACACCAGTACATCTAGTGTCCGTTATATGTTATATGCGGATCAAGAGGGGGAAATTTATCTAGGTTTACCCTTTTCCGATTCGGCAGTACAAAATTCCTTAACCCTACGGCGGCGGATGCAGTTACCTGATAATTTTTTAGCCAGTGTGCAGTCAGGAAATTTTGCGGATTTGCCGATGGTAAGACAACATTTAACTCCAGCTGGAGAGGTGACGGATGTTTTTGTTCCCATGATGCACAATGGAAATTATTTAGGGATTTTAGCCATTGGAATTAATCCTAATCCTACCGTTGTTGTATCATCAAATTTAACCAGGGATGTAACTTTAGCGGTATTTGTTTCAATATGGGTGATGGTAATTTTAGGGGCGGTATTTAATGCTTTAACTATTACTCAACCGATTAAAGAATTAGTTCAAGGAGTTAAAAATATTGCCGTAGGAAATTTTAATCAACGGGTTGATTTACCCTTTGGAGGAGAATTAGGGGAATTAATTTCCAGTTTCAATGAAATGGCAGAACGCCTAGAAAGTTTTGAAGAACAAAATATTGAAGAACTAACCGCAGAAAAAGCCAAGTTAGAAACCTTGGTTTCAACTATTGCCGATGGAGCCGTTTTAATTGATGCTGAACTGAATTTAATTTTAGTTAATCCCACCGCAAAACGTTTATTTAGCTGGGAAGGTACAACGGTTATTGGTAATAATGTTCTCAACTTTTTACCCAATTTGGTTACAGAAGAATTATCAGAACCTTTACAAAAAATTGCCAGTGGAACTTTAGATGGCGGAGAGTTTCGTTGTTCCTTGGGAGAACCCACAAATCGGACATTACGAATTTTATTAACCACGGTTTTATTACATAAATCTCCTGGGGCTGAACCCCTGTGTCATAGCTGTATTCACGACGCGGAAAATACTTGTGAATTATCAGAACGTCCCAACGTTCAGGAATGTACTTTATATGACTATAATCCGATGTCAAATTCTCCTGGGGAAGACAATTATCGGGAAAGTTTAAAAGGGATTGCAATGACCATTCAGGATATTACTCGTGAGGTAGAGTTAAATGATGCTAAGAGTCAGTTTATTAGTAATATTTCCCATGAATTAAGAACGCCGTTATTTAATATTAAATCCTTTATTGAAACCCTCCATGATTATGGAGAAGATTTAACCGAAGAAGAACGACAGGAATTTTTAGCCACCGCCAACCATGAAACAGACCGTTTAACTCGTTTAGTTAATGATGTGTTAGATTTGTCTCGCTTAGAATCCTGTCGTATCTACAATTTTGAACCCGTTGATATGGCGCAAGTGGTAGAACAGACTTTGAGAACCTATCAATTGAATGCTAAGGATAAAGGAATTGAACTTAGTCGAGAAATAGAACCAGATTTACCTTTAGTTGTCGGAAATTATGATTTATTGTTGCAAGTTTTAACCAATTTAGTCGGAAATGCGCTGAAATTTACATCTTTGGGGGGCCGGGTAATTATCAGAGTTTATCTATTAGAAGAAGATAATCTCAAGAAAAATCAAGAAGTAGAGGAAATTGAAAAAGGAGGCTGGATTATTTCCCCTCCTCCCCCTCGCCCTGTAGATTTACATTTAGCTGGAAATCGACCTAAAAATCGTTATATTAGAACTGAAGTTTCTGATACGGGAACCGGAATTTCACTAGAAGACCAAGAGGCTATTTTTACTCGTTTCTTCCGTGTAGAAAATCGCGTTCATACCCTAGAAGGAACGGGTTTAGGGTTGTCTATTGTGAAAAATATTATTGAAAAACATCGAAGTCAAGTTCATTTAATGAGTGAGTTGGGCATCGGAACAACATTCTGGTTTGATTTGTTAGTATCCCAGGAAGAAACACAATCTACATCTTTTGGAAATGATGTTTTTATTGGAAAATCCTCGATCTCTATTTCTAAAGGATAAGATCACAAAAATCCATCATCATCACCAATTCATAATTCGTAATTCATAATTACCCTTTATATAACAGCATCACATCTTCCAACGACATTCGGGAATGCGCCCCTAAAGTTAAGGGTGAAATATGACCTCGGTTAAGATGGTCTGAAGCCGCACAAGCAATCATGGCGGCGTTATCGGTACAATATTTTAAAGGCGGAAATAATACCCGCAAATCGTGGATTTTAGCCGCCTCTTGCAGATGTTTTCTTAACCCACTATTTGCCGCCACTCCTCCCCCAATAGCAATAGTATCTAATCCAAAGTCTAAGGCACAAGCGATCGCCCTTTTTGTTAAAATTTTAGCAACGGTATCTTGAAAACTCGCCGCAATATCGGCAACAGGTAACGAGGTACTTTTTTCTTTTTCTAAGGTTTGAACTAACCTTAATACCGCCGTTTTTAACCCGCTAAAACTCGAATGATAGGGATGATAACCCCCATTAGGGAGGGAAATCTTGCCTTCGGGTAAGGCAAAGGCTTTGGGGTTGCCTTGAGTTGCTAACTGGTCAATAATTGGCCCCCCAGGATAGCCCAAATTTAACAACCGGGATACTTTATCAAAGGCTTCCCCGGCGGCATCATCCATCGTATGTCCCAAGATTTGATAGACCCCACAATCTTTAACATGAATTAAACTGGTATGACCCCCCGATACCAACAGACATAAAAACGGTGGCTGAAGACTGGTTTCGGTTAAATAGCTGGCATAAATATGACCTTCCAGGTGATGAATCCCTAAAAAGGGTTTATCATGCACCAAGGCTAAGGTTTTAGCTGTGGTAATACCCGTTATTAACGCCCCTACCAGTCCGGGTGCACAGGTGGCAGCCACCCCATCAATGGCCGACCAGTCTAAACCTGCGGTTTCTAATGCTTGGTCAAGGACAGGATTCACCATTTCTAAATGATGACGGGAGGCAACTTCGGGGACAACCCCGCCATATTGTTGATGAATGGGGATTTGAGAAGCCACAACATTACTTAAAACTTTACGATTCTTTACAATTGCGACCCCGGTTTCGTCACAACTTGTTTCAATTGCTAAAACTGTTGCCATTGACTGATAAATTTTATGAAATGATCGGAGCTAACTTTGAATAGCTTTATCATTGCAGATTTTTTGGGTACAGTGAACAACTGAACCTAATAATGACAAACGTAACAAAAGGAAACACTTCTATGCGTCGATTGTTAGCTGCTATTCTAGCCCTAGGCTTGTGGATGACCGTTGTTCCCGCAGCTTCAGCTTATAACTTAGTTCCTTGCTCTGAATCTTCCGTGTTTCAGCAACGGGCAAAAACCTCTATATCTGTTGCGGCTAACCCGGCACAGGCAAAAGCACGCTTTGAGCGCTATTCCCAAGAACTCTGCGGAAAAGAAGATGGCTTACCCCATTTAATTGTGGATGGAAGCTTATCTCATGCGGGAGATTTCTTAATTCCTGGCGTTCTGTTCCTGTATATTGCCGGATGGATTGGTTGGGTCGGTCGGTCTTATTTACAATATGCAAGAAAGAGCGAAAACCCCGCAGAAAAAGAAATTATCATCAATGTTCCTGTGGCTCTGACCTTTATGCTCGGTGGTTTCCTGTGGCCCTTAGCAGCGTTGAAAGAAATCACCACCGGTGAACTGTACGTCAAAGATGACGAAATCACCGTTTCACCTCGTTAATTACAGAATTCTTAAACAGAGATTAGGGAAGATTTCAGTTGAATTAATCACCTAAATATTCCCTAATTATCCCATAAACAAACTTTGTTTATGTTCTAATAATCTTTGTGAATTCTGGTTTCTTTTAACAGATTAATTGTTTTTCACATTTGCAAACTTAGGAGAAAAAAACTCATGCAGTATTTCTTGAAATATCTTTCAACAGCACCCGTTTTAGCTGCCGCTTTGATGGTTTTTACGGCTGGGGTTTTAATCGAATTTAATCGTTTCTTCCCCGATTTACTGTTCCATCCCCTCTCTTAATCAAACCTTGATATAAACGGGGAACAGGGAATGGGGAACAGGTAATGGGTAATGGGTAATAGGTAATAGGTAAAGAGTTTACCTCCTCTTCCTCTCCCCGCATCCCCCGGCTCTCCCTGCTCCCCATGCTCCCTTACTTTTAACTTGTAAATATATTCGTTATCAATGAAATCCTATCTTGCTGCGGCTATTCAAATGACCAGTACCCCTTGGCTAGAAAAAAATCTGGCAGAGGCAGAAGAATTGATTGATTTAGCAGTTCGTCAGGGGGCTGAATTAGTCAGCTTACCTGAGAATTTTCCCTTTATGGGTGAGGAAGCCGAGAAAATGGCTCAAGCTGAAACTATTGCTCAAACTACAGAAAAATTTCTTAAAACCATTACCCAAAAGTTTCAAATTACTCTATTAGCGGGAGGATTTCCAGTTCCTTCGGGTGATGGCAAAGTTTATAATACGGCGGTGTTAATTGATGCTAATGGTCAAGAATTAGCCCGTTATCAAAAAGTTCATTTGTTCGATGTTAATTTGCCCGATGGCAATACTTATCAGGAATCTAATACGGTGATGGCGGGGACGGTTTTACCTCCGGTTTATCATCATCCAGAGTTGGGCAACCTGGGACTATCGGTGTGTTACGATGTCCGATTTCCAGAACTCTATCGCCATTTATCCGAAAAAGGAGCAGAAATTCTCTTTGTTCCAGCAGCTTTTACTGCTTATACGGGTAAGGATCATTGGGAAGTTCTGCTCAAGGCTAGAGCGATTGAAAATACCTGTTATGTGGTCGCACCTGCTCAAACTGGATGTCATTATGGGCGTCGGTATACTCACGGTCATGCGATGATTCTTGACCCTTGGGGGGCAGTTTTAGCGGATGCTGGTGATAGGCCAGGAATTGCGATCGCAGAAATTAATCCCGCCCGTCTGGAACAGGTTCGGAGGCAAATGCCGAGTCTGCAACATCGGGTATTTATGTGAAATCATTTATCAGAGGCGTGTCCGAGCGCAGCGATGCCGTAGGCTATTGGCGCGTCTCTAACAGTTATAGCAGGGAACAGCCCCCCCAAACCCCCCGTGCACGGCAGGGCTGTTTCAAAGTCGGGTGAAAAAGAGTAAAGAAATAGCGATCGCTACCTGATAAAATCAAGAGCGGTCGCTAACTTTTTATAAAAATAAAGATGCTAACAACTCTAATAGAAAAACTAAAAAAAGTCAAGGATTACCGAAAAGCCCAAGGAACAAGGCATCCGCTCTGGCTAGTATTATTAATAGTCATCTTGGGGCTGATGCAGAGAAATTTAGGTTATAGAGAACTCGAAAATTTTGCTAAAATTAATCAAAAAGAACTCAGTCAAGTTGTAAAAATTAAGCTGGAAAAACTGCCATCATACTCAACAATAAGAAGGGTAGTAGAGGGGGTAGATTGGTCAAATTTAATCGAGATATTTAATGAGATGTGTATTAAACCTGAAAAAGTTGGAGAACAAAAAAGTTTCGGTTTATCAAGTGAATAGCAACTTTCACAAAGGCTGGAAACATCTGAAAATTGTGATTCAGATAGAAAGAAGTGGCAACAGAGGGAAAAAACCCTACAAAGAAAAAGTATATTATATCAGTAGTGCAGTCAACGAGGCGAAAACGTTAGCTCAAATTATTAAAGGACATTGGGGGATTGAGAATCAATGCTATTGGGTAAAAGATGTAATTTTTCAAGAAGATAAAAGCCGAATCCGTAACTTTCAAGCAGCTACCAACTTCTCAACTCTAAAAACTCTGGTGATCAATCTTTTCAGAAGTTGGGGTTTTGTATCAATAACAGAAGGACAACGGTGGTTAACTGATCACTGGCACAAAATTTTTATTATCTCGGAACTGTTTCCCCTGAAATCCTCAAGATAATCGAGTAAATCAGCGGCAAAAATCCAAATAAAATAGATATAAATCCTCTATGGTAAAGATATAGAGAAGTTTTTTTTGCTTAAAAATCAGAAAGATGATACCTTGAGCAATATTCCTGATAATTCAGTTAGAATTACTCGGTTTTTTCGCCGAATGAGGCAAAAATTGGGGAGTTAAATTGAGTCCCCAATTTTGGAAAATGAAACAGCCCTGCCGTGCACGGGGGGTTTGGGGGGCTGTTCCGGTGTTCCCTTTTGATCAGGGATTTTAAACACAACTCAAATAGGATTGCTATATATTAGAGAGTTTGACATTAAGGTTTATAATAGGTGTTGGTGCGATCACTTACACAGCCCAAGGGTTTAATTAATGGGGGTTCAATTATGGGAAATGGTTTATATTTATATGGGATTTTACCGACTAACCGAGTCCGACCTTTAGCCTTGCATGGGTTAGATAAACAACCGATACAAACCCATCCCGTTGATGAGTTTAGCTTTTTATATTCCGAGACTCAACAGGAACGTTATTTAGCCAGTCGGCGCAACCTATTAGGCCATGAAGACGTATTAGAAAAAGTGATGCAACATGGCTATCGAAGCGTTTTACCCTTGCAATTTGGATTAATTGTAAAAGATTGGGATCATGTCAAAGCACAATTAATTATTCCCTATCAAGATCGGTTAAAAGAATTGTTTCATAAATTAGAAGGAAAACAGGAAGTAGGGGTAAAAATATTTTGGGAAGAAACCGAAGAATTAAACCTGTTAATGACAGAAAATCAGGAATTAAGGGAAAAACGCGATAGCTTAGAAGGTAAACGTCTGAGTATGGATGAAATTATCGGTATCGGTCAAGAAATTGAACGGGCGATGCAAGATCGTCAACAGGGAATTATCGATAAATTTCAACAGACATTAAACCCCCTAGCACAAGAAATTGTCGAAAATGATAACTTAACCAGTGCCATGATTTATAACGCTGCCTATTTAATTCCTTGGGATATAGAACCCCAATTTGGGGATAAAATAGAAAAACTGGATCACCATTTTAATAACCGCCTCCGAATTCGCTATAATAACTTTACAGCTCCGTTTAATTTTGCCCAACTCAACCCCTAATCCGAGGCGTTATGATATTACGATTATTGCTATCTCCGATCACAGCACCCTTTGAGGGTGTAATCTGGATTGGTGAACAACTCCTAGAACGGGCGGAAGCCGAACTTGATGACAAAGAAAACTTAGGAAAGCGGTTATTAGCGCTCCAGTTGGCTTTTGATATGGGGGATATTCCAGAAGAAGATTTTGAAGTTCAAGAAGAGGAATTATTACTACAAATTCAAGCCTTAGAAGATGAAGCAAACCAAGAAGAAAATGAAATAGATTAAGCGCATCAAATCAAAACTCTCCTCTCCTCCTTCGTGTCTTAGTGTCTTCGTGTTTGCTTAAATGATCAAATTCCATCCCACTAATAGTCTAAGGTAAAAGTTGAAACAGAACCAGGTTTAGATTTAGTCTGAGTTGAAGTCGGAGGTTGGGTCGTTTTGGTTTCCGGGGGTTTAGGTTGAGCAATTTGTTTAACATCAGTTTCCAACCCTTGAATTTGATTTTCAATTTGTCCTAAACGTTGGGTAACGGTTTCAAGGCATTGTCCTAAACTTTCTAACTCCTCTTGTAACCGTTTTTTCTCTACCGCTAATTGATATAAACTGCGGTAGAGGGTTGCTTCGGTTTTTTGGCGAGGCATGGTACTAATTTTTGGTAAAGTAGGGGGTTGAGAACGAAAAGGACGCATAATAATTTGGGTACAACTACGAAATCATTATAACAATTGAATTTGCATAAGTCCTAAACTTTATTTTTCTTCATTAATTCACTAATTTTGCTAATTTTTTTGTGAGACTTTTGGGAAGAAAACCGTTTCGTTTCCGCCGAGTAACTCCAACAGATAGCATCGGGGTCACGTTGATAACTCCAGACTGAAAATTCCGGTTTGGTTTTCCACTTGCTGAGGGTCGTTGGATGTACCCCTAACCGTTGGGCGAGTTCCGACTGATTCAAGGTTTCGGGTAAAATAGAACTAGATGCCGGGTTGACGGGGAATAAAACCACGGAATTAGGGTTTTCTGGTTTAGAAACAACCGGGAGAGGGTCTACAACGATCTGAGACGGTTGGGCGGTGGGAAAATAGTAAATCATCCCGCCCACATCGGTAATTTCATATTGGGCGGCAAATTCGGTAGCCCGTTGGTCGAGATATTCCTGTACTTTTGTCCCCGACTGTTGGGTGTGCATGGCCAAATCTAAGGCCGTAATTCGTCCTTGGTTTTCCCGAATTAACCGATAAAATACCTCATCCAAGGTCGCCAACTGATTTTGTTGACGCTGTTGATAATATTTCCACATCCGCCAAGACCCCCATCCGCCAACGGTTAAAATCGCTAAGGGGAATGCTTTCTGGAGGATAAACAAAACGACTGCGACGGGGAGGAGAAGCGTCAGATATCCCCGTTCAGACGGGTTAATTTTTGGGTTTGAGTCTGACATGGATAGAATATTAACAAAGGTAATATCTTCAATATTGAGTGACATACTCCCACATCAAATCTGAGTACAGATTATGATGTGGGCTTCTTAGCAGCCCGATGAAGGGTATGCAAGATTTCCTTAATGGTACTGTTATCCATAGAACCAACTACAGAAAGATTCCCACTACGGCGTTTTATACTGGGGAAAATGCCCAACCCCAGTCTTTTCAAGTTAATCGCAGCATTGATATCACGATCAACCATCAAAGAATTTTGCTCATCCCAATAGTCTCGGATACTACAATCGGTGAAAATCATCTCATTCCGATAACTGAGCACCATTGAAGTATAAGCAGGTTTTTGTGAAATGACGACTGCCCCAGTTTTTTCTACTATGTAGTTCAGCGTCGTAAAAAATTGCCCAAATGCAGCATCTAGCCAGGATTTATTGAGTCCCGATTTAGCAGATTGGGAATAACTTGATCTGGTGTGAATTGAGGTACAGAAATGTCTTCAAGAATTAACTGAATGAACCAACCGTCAGCTTTTCTGGTGACACTTACTTGCTTAACAACAAACCCACTAGGAATTGGGCGGTGCATCCGAACTTTTACAATTCCTAATTTGGGTAATCGAATATAAACCCAATTCTTACGAATCAATTTAATCCAATCATTACCCGCCGTTGAAAAAGTCATGGTTCGGTAGTCGGCTTCAGTTTTGAATCGGGGTCTGCCCGATTTTGTACCTTTACCGTCACCGACAATGAATCTTTCAAAGGCTTTATCTATTCGCTTAGAGACATCTTGTAGTACAGTTGAATCTACCTGCTTAAAATCCAACAACTCGCCACTGTGAAATACTTTTACTAAGTCTTTTTTAAGAATTGGCAATTGTTGTTTTTGATGGTAGTAATTAGGCTTTTCTCTGGGAGCAGCAATGCTAGTTTTTAATGGGCAAGCATTGATAGCAGTACGATTCATTTCCCACCAATCAAAGCGATCTCCCAACTGGCGATTGTACCAATAACGGCAAATTCTCAGCCATTGGTTTAAGCTGATCTTTTGATTGGTGTCGGGATAGAACTGGTACTGATATGTTACTTTCATTGAGTTGTGACTAATAAGCTGTTGTGCATTTAAACTATATATTTCAGCGAGCGAGGACGCTGGCACTGCATAAGATTCAAGATTTCTGCATGACCAATTTAGATGCTGAACAGCTTAATAGGTTTTAAGATGAAACTTCAAGATTGACAAACTGTCTTTTGACGGATTGATCTAGGGGGTCGAGAATGGGTCGGGTCTATTAAGTTTTTTCTTTTGTTTAGCAACTGGCTGTGCTGAATCAGTCCAGCTTGTTGTATTTGCAAGGGTTCGTAGGAGACTAGCTTGTATGAAATCTAAATTGCCTTATGTTTTTGCTGCTTCACTCTTGGCTGGGTTATTAGATTGGGGTGTGATTACAAAACCAGCTTACTCAGAAACCCCATTAGCTCAAACTACGGAAAAGGCGACAGAATCAAAAGCACTGTTTATCAATTTGACCAGTGATGATACATGGACGGCAAGTATGGCGATTTCTATTGCCCACAATGCCTTGCGAATGGGACATCAACCTGTCACCATCTTCCTTAATGTTCGTGGGGTATATCTGGCTGATAAACGGCGATCTCCAGCAACAGAAGGTAATGGTGATTTAACGATTCATCAAAGGTTACAAAAGTTTATAGAGGATGGGGGAACAGTGATTGCTTGTCCCAATTGCTCTCGCAAAGCCGGCTTAACTCAGGAGGATCTTATTGAAGGTGTTGTGCTTGGACAAGAGGGAGGAATATTGCCACTTCTTTTTGCTCCGAATACGGTAACGATCTCATATTGATTCCTAAAATTAGCTCCTCTGAATTGCTACAATTGATTCAGTTGATTCATTGTAAGTTAAAATGACTCGTAACACTCGCCGCTATTTCCTCAAATTTGCCAGTTCAGCACTAGCAACTCTGGGAATTAATCAATTCCTATTCCAACAAAAAGCTGAACAAGCGGGCAAAGTCCTAGCCCAAAGTACGCCCCGCAAACTAGCTTTATTAGTAGGGATTAATCAATATGCCTCCTCTCCCCTAGAAGGATGTGTCAATGATTTAGAGTTGCAACGCTATTTGTTAATTCATCGCTTCGGATTTAATCCTAAAAATATTTATATTTTACCCCAAACAGAAGCCACTCGGACAGGAATTTTAACCGCTTTTGAAGAACATTTAATTAAACAAGCCAAACCCGGAGATATTGTGGTTTATCACTATTCTGGGCATGGTTCGCGCATTTTTGATCCTGACCCAATTATAACCGGATTAGGAGATAGACAAGGATTGAATGGAACCTTTGTTCCTATTAATAGTAAATTACCTACCGGATATCCTGAAGTGGGGGGAGTTGTCCAAGATATTATGGGGCATACCTTATTTTTATTAATGTCAGCCCTGAAAACCGAAAATGTGACGGTGGTTTTAGATAGTTGTTTTTCCGGTGGAGCAACCCGAGAAGTCCGGGTGCGTTCCCGCGAAGGAGGTGAAAATATTTTAGTTTCTTCTGATGAAAAAAACTATCAGCAACAGTGGTTATCGCGATTAAATTTATCTCCTGAACAATTTGTTAAAGGCTATCAAACCGGGGTAGCTAAAGGGGTAGTATTAGCGGCAACGGCCCCAAACCAACTGGCACGGGAAGCAAATATAAATGGCTTTAAATGTGGTCTATTTAGTTATTTACTAACTTATTATCTCTGGCAGGAAGACAACAATATTAAACAGATATTTCAAAAGATTCTCCCAGAAATTCCTGAAACATATAACCAAGTTCCCCGTTATGAAGTTAAAGTGGGGAGTGGGTATCAACAACAACTGCCCTATTTTATTAATTCTCCCAAATCTCCAGCCCAAGCAGTTGTAACGGCAGTTAGTGGGGAAACTGCTCAATTATGGTTAGCGGGAATTGACTTAAGAAAGGTGACAACGGGAACAATATTTACTGCTATTAATAGTACAGGAAAAGTGAAAATGATTTCCCGTGATGGGTTAGTAGGGCAGGCAAAGATTGAGCAAACTGTAACCGTAGGAACGCTTTTACATTTAATAAGTTAAGAGGAATATTAATATGTTAGAAAAAAACCGGGTCAAGCCGTGATCAGATGTCTTTTGTTATCATTTAAAATATAATAGGCAATAACCATGACTCAAGAAATGCGTCAAGAAATCGTTACCTTAGCCAGAGAATTACCTGATGAACTGTTAGCAGAAGCCCTGGTCTTTTTGCATTCTCTCGCAGAGAAAGCACAGAATAATCACTCCGATAATTCCTCAACTATTGATCAAACTGAATTTGACAAAGCAATGGCAGCTTATCAAGTGATTAGCGAAAAATATAAAAATGCGTTAAGGGAATTAGCCCAGTGAATGAACCCTTATGGATTTTTGAAGAAATTGTTCGAGTTATCCATCAGGATCAAATTCAGCAGCATGGTGGTAGTTTAGGTATCAGGGACGAAAATCTCCTGGCTGCGAGTTTAGCTAGACCAAGACATTTATTTGCTTACGGTCAACCTGATTTATTTGACCTCGCTGCGGCTTATGGTTATGGTTTGGCGAAAAACCATCCATTTATTGATGGTAATAAACGCACAGCTTTTGCAGTAATGGCAACTTTTTTGTTGGTAAATAGCTATTTATTAGAAGTTCCCGAAATCGAGGTTGTGCAAATCATGGAAGGGTTGGCAACTGACCAAGAAACTCAAGAATCTTTAGCCCAATGGTTAAGGAAAAATTCTGTATTAGAATTGATGTAAATGCAAATCAGGGGAAGGGGTAAAAAAATGGAAATAAAAACAAGTCAGAACAAATTAGTTTTTGCGTTCCTCAAAGGCGTTTCCGTATCAGGAATTATCGGTGTCGCGTTGCTATCGGAGTCAGGGATGGCAACACCCAAACCCTCAGAAACAGAGTTTCTTCTCACTATATCTAATCACCAACCCACTGAACTTAAGAAACCCGGTTTCTTACCACAAACCCTCATCGCCCAAAATAGCAGCAACCCGCAAGCGGATAAACTGTTGCAAGAGGGAACAGAACTATTTCAACAAGGAACAGCAGAATCATTACGAGCCGCTTTAGGAAAGTTGGAAGCCGCCCGCCAACTCTATCACGCCGCCGGGGATAAAGGAACGGAAGCCGTCACACTGCTGGGTATGGGCACAATAAATGACTTATTAGGAGAAAAGCAGCAAGCCCTAGACTACTACAACCAAGCCTTACCCCTATTCAGGGCAGTGGGGGATAGAGGGCAGGAAGCCACTACTCTCAACAATATTGGCGCTGTGTACTCCTCCCTGGGAGAAAAGCAGCAAGCCCTAGACTACTTGAACCAAGCTTTACCCCTATTACGGGCTGTGGGGGATAGAGGGGGGGAAGCCAATACTCTCAACAATATTGGCGGTGTGTACGACTCCCTGGGAGAAAAGCAGCAAGCCCTAGACTACTACAACCAAGCTTTACCCCTATTACGGGCTGTGGGGGATAGAAGGATGGAAGCCACTACTCTCAACAATATTGGCGCTGTGTACGACTCCCTGGGAGAAAAGCAGCAAGCCCTAGACTACTTGAACCAAGCTTTACCCCTATTACGGGCTGTGGGGGATAGAGGGGGGGAAGCCACTACTCTCAACAATATTGGCCTTGTGTACGACTCCCTGGGAGAAAAGCAGCAAGCCCTAGACTACTACAACCAAGCTTTACCCCTATTACGGGCAGTGGGGGATAGAAGGATCGAAGCCACTACTCTCAACAATATTGGCAATGTGTACGACTCCCTGGGAGAAAAACAAACAGCCCTAGACTACTACAACCAAGCTTTACCCCTAAGACGGGCAGTGGGGGATAGAGGGGGGGAAGCCACTACTCTCAATAATATTGGCGGTGTGTACGACTCCCTGGGAGAAAAGCAGCAAGCCCTAGACTACTTGAACCAAGCTTTACCCCTATTACGGGCTGTGGGGGATAGAGGGGTGGAAGCCACTACTCTCAACAATATTGGCCTTGTGTACGACTCCCTGGGAGAAAAGCAGCAAGCCCTAGACTACTACAACCAAGCTTTACCCCTATCACGGGCTGTGGGGGATAGAAGGATGGAAGCCACTACTCTCAACAATATTGGCGGTGTGTACGACTCCCTGGGAGAAAAGCAGCAAGCCCTAGACTACTACAACCAAGCTTTACCCCTAAGACGGGCAGTGGGGGATAGAGGGGGGGAAGCCACTACTCTCAACAATATTGGCCTTGTGTACGACTCCCTGGGAGAAAAGCAGCAAGCCCTAGACTACTACAACCAAGCTTTACCCCTAAGACGGGCAGTGGGGGATAGAGGGGGGGAAGCTGCTACTCTCAGCAATATTGGCGCTGTGTACGACTCCCTGGGAGAAAAGCAGCAAGCCCTAGACTACTTAAACCAAGCTTTACCCCTATCACGGGCTGTGGGGGATAGAGGGGGGGAAGCCACTACTCTCTCTAATTTTGCCATTCTCAAACGTAATCAAGGCAACCTCAGCGAAGCTCTTACAGACATCGAAACTGCCATTACTATTGTTGAAGACCTCCGCACTAAAATCGGTTCCCAAGAGCTTCGTCAATCCTTCTTTGCCACAGTTCAGGATTATTACAAATTCTACATTGATTTATTAATGCAACTGCATCAACAAAACCCCCAAAAAGGATATGATGCTTTAGCTTTTCACGCCAGCGAACGTTCTCGCGCCAGAAGTCTTGTAGAACTCCTGACCGAAGCCGGTGCTAATATTCGTCAAGGGGTAGACCCCAAACTCTTAGAACAGGAACAGAACTTACTACAACAACTCAACACGGTAGAATATCAACGATATCAACTCACCCAAGGTCAATATACCGAAACACAAATCGATGAACTCAAAGCCAAATCTCAAGCCTTAAGTAATCAACTCAATCAACTACAAACCCAAATTCGCCTTACCAGTCCCCGCTATGCTGCACTGAAATATCCTCAACCTTTAAATCTGCCAGAAGTTCAACAACTCCTTGATGAAGATACCTTATTATTACAATATTCCCTGGGGGAAGAACGCAGTTATCTCTGGGCTGTGACTAAAAATAGCATTACCAGCTATGTTTTACCGAAACAAAGTGAAATAGAAGAAATTGCCCAACCTTGGCGAGAGATGAATGAATCTACTTCCGTAGAAAGCGGACTCCCCCTCAGTGAAATATTACTAAAACCCGTCGCTTCTCAACTGGGAAATAAACGTTTATTAATTGTGGGGGATGGGGTATTACAATATATTCCCTTTGCCGCCTTACCCATCCTTTCTCAACCGAATACACCCCTTTTAGTAGAGCATGAAATTGTTACCGCTCCCTCAACTTCAACTATTGCTATTCAACGGGAAAAACTACAAAATCGCCCCACGGTAGCCAAAACTGTCGCAGTATTAGCCGACCCCGTTTTCAGCCTTAATGACTCTCGCGTTACTAGAAATGCACCCCAACAAAACCCGCAAACCCTCAACAACTTAGCCCTGACTCGTGCGGCGCGTAATTTAGGTATTGGGGAAGGGGCGAAAACTTATGGCCGTCTGGAGTATACCCGCACCGAAGCCGAGAAAATTATAGCATTAGTTCCCGAAAATCAAAGGTTACAAGCCCTAGACTTTCAAGCATCACTTGAACAAGCCAAAAATCCCAATTTATCTGAATATCAAATAGTTCATTTTGCTACTCATGGTTTACTGGATTCTGTTAATCCTGAACTATCGGGAGTGGTGTTATCCCTATTTAATCAACAAGGACAAGCTGAGGATGGATTTTTGCGTATTCAAGATATTTTTAACTTAAATTTACCTGCGGAATTAGTGGTATTAAGTGCCTGTCAAACGGGCTTAGGGAAAGACACGAAAGGCGAAGGTTTAGTGGGGATGACTAGGGGATTTATGTATGCTGGGGCGCGGCGAGTCATTGTGAGTTTGTGGAGTGTTAATGATGCTTCAACTTCTGAATTAATGACGAAGTTTTATCAAAAAATGTTACAAGGAGAAGAAAATCCAATTCATGCTTTGAGACAGACACAATTGGAAATGTGGAAGTCTGAAGAATGGCAATCTCCCTATTATTGGGGAGCGTTTACAGTTCAGGGAGATTGGCGTTAGAGTGTTAACCTGCATTCTGTTCCTAGAAACCGAGTTTCTGCATTAGATTCATTGTAGGAAATCAAGATATCTTGAGAAACCCGGTTTCTGTAATTTACAGAATACCGTCTTTTTTCGCCATTGACGTCATTAAATCAACAACGCGACAGGAATAACCCCATTCATTGTCATACCAAGCCACAATCTTAAAGAAATTAGCATTCAGTTCCATCCCGGCTTTAGCATCAAAGGTACTAGAACTCGGGTCAGTGATGAAGTCTGAAGAAACCACTTCATCCTCGGTATAGGCTAAAACACCTTTCATCGGGCCTTCGGCCGCCGCCTTCATCGCCGCGCAGATTTCCTTATAGCTGGTGGCTTTGTCAGTGCGGAAGGTTAAATCAACGACGGACACATTCGGAGTCGGAACTCGAAAGGCCATTCCCGTCAGTTTTCCTTTTAAGGCAGGTAACACTAAAGTGACAGCCTTAGCCGCCCCAGTAGACGATGGAATAATATTTTGGGCCGCACCCCGTCCCCCGCGCCAGTCCTTCTTACTGGGCCCATCAACCGTCGGTTGAGTGGCGGTCATGGAGTGAATAGTGGTCATTAACCCTTCCGTTAACCCAAAGCTATCGTTAATCACCTTAGCAACCGGGGCTAAACAGTTGGTGGTACAACTGGCATTAGACACGATTAAATCAGAAGCCGGGTCAAAGGTTTCGTGGTTAACTCCCACTAACAGAGTTTTAACCTTATCCGGGTCTTTGGTGGGTGCGGAAATAATCACCCGTTTAGCCCCCGCTTCAATATGTTTGTGGGCCCCCTGGTAGTCACTAAATAACCCCGTAGACTCGACCACATAGTCCACCGTGTCTTCTTTCCAGGGGAGTTGGGTGGGGTCTTTGATGGCCGTACAGCGAATAAAATGTCCATCGACCACAATGCCATCTTCTTTGGCTTCCACGACGCCCGGAAATACTCCGTGGGTAGAATCGTATTTGAACAAATAGGCTAAGTTATCGGGAGGAACGAGATCATTAATTCCCACAAACTCAATATCTGGGTTATTAATCGCCGACCGCATCACCAAACGACCAATGCGACCAAACCCATTAATTCCTACTCTTAACGCCATATTATTAACTCCTTTAGGCAAAATTCAAGGGGACTTGATGATTCAAGCCACAACTAGGGATAGACTGTACCACAAGTTTTGATTGTTGAGCTTCTTTCTTTCTGTAATTTTAATAAAATTAGAATTTTAATCTGGATTCGGTGATTTTCAAAATTAGGTGATATTTGGGATAACTCCCATAAGTTTATCCCCAGGTTAAAGGTTTAAAAATACTGATATTCCTGATTTTTTTACTGAACGTTAAGAAAGAATAAAAAAGACTAATTTTGTCCCCAGCAGTATTAACAAATTGATCAAAAATCTGTACTATTCAAGGGTATACGATTGGGCTTAAAACTAAAATGAACAAACGTAAACGAATTGGCATTCTCACCAGTGGCGGAGACTGCCCGGGTCTCAATGCCGTGATTCGGGCTGTTGTCAATCATGCCACATCTGAATATAACTGGGAAGTCCGAGGCATTCCCTATGCCACCAAGGGACTGATTGAACGAAAAAGTGTGGTATTAAATTCCTATGGTTTAGAGCGACACGGAATTGATCCCTTATTAAGTATGGGTGGAACCATTTTAGGGTCGATTAATAAGGGAGATACCGAAGGCAATACCGACGAAATTATTCAGGGATATTATGATTTAGGACTTGATGCTTTAATCGCTATTGGTGGGGATGGTAGTCTGGCGATTTTGCAGAAACTTGCCGAAAAAGGCAATTGGAATTTAGTCGCTGTCCCTAAAACCATTGATAATGATGTCGCCCATACCGAATTATCGGTTGGTTTTAACTCCGCCGTCACTACAATTTTAGACTGTTTAGATCGGTTGAGTTATACCGCCGCCAGCCATGACCGGGTAATGGTGGTGGAGGTGATGGGACGGACAACCGGACATCTGGCCCTATATTCGGGAATTGTCGGGGGGGCCGATGCCATTTTAATCCCAGAAATTCCCTATTCAATTAAAACCCTCTGTAAACGCATTCGCGAGTTACGCAATCTCTGGGGACGAAAATTCGCCATTGTGGTAGTCGCTGAAGGGGCAAAAACCGCCGATGGGGAAAGTCGATATTATAAAGATGCCCTGGGGGAAGTCCGACTGCGGGGAATTGGGGAATATGTGGCTGCGGAAATTGAGAAAAATTTGGGGGTAGAAGCCCGGGTGACTGTCCTGGGTCATGTTCAACGGGGTGGGGCTCCTTCTGCCTTGGATAGATTAATTGGCACAGCCTTCGGAAAGGTGGCGGTGGATTTAATCGCCCAGGAAACCTACGGGGTGATGGTGGCTTGGCATAATAATGCTGTCACCACTATTCCCTTAGATCAGGTTTTTGCCGATAGTCCCCTACTGGTTGACCCCCAGGGATTTTGGGTGGAAACGGCCCGATCCCTGGGAATTTATCTCGGAGAAGAACTTAATCAAGAAAATATTCCTACGGTAAACCCGAATATCAATAATTTAAAACCTTTTTCTTTAGAGACAATAGCTCAGATTAATTAGGTTCAGATAGAATGTTTTAGCCGACGTAAACGATCGGAATAACTTTTGACAACTTCTAAGGCAAACATGGGGGTTTCCTGAACGGCAAACAGAAATCGAGATTTATCCATTGTGGCCAAAAGACAATCTGTTTTAGCGATCGCCGTGGACGCTCGTGTGTGATCGGGTTGAACTAAAGCACCCTCCCCAAAAACATCTCCAGCCGTCAGAGTTTCCACCACTTTCCCATTCACCCATAACTCGATTTCCCCTTCGAGAATGCCATACAAGACCTCTCCAGTTTGGCCCTCCTCAAAAATCACTTGATTGGCCAGATACCGTTGTTCTGGCTGTTTTTCAAACAGTTTTACGGTTTCAATGGGCTGTAACATAGTGTTATTAACTCAATAAGTTTGATCTGTTCTATTGGATCAATACTAGGGCAAAATAGAAAAAGAAAGACAGGGTAATATAGCGATCGCGCCCTACAACTAGGAATACTCCAACTCCTACCCATTACCCATTACCCATTACCCTGTTACTGAGGGAAGTCGAAGTATTACCCATTCGTAATTCGTAATTCGTAATTCCCCATTCCCTGCTATATTTATATCTCATGCCCAACACTGTTACTGTAACTATTCCCGCAACAACCGCCAACTTAGGGCCGGGATTTGATTGTATTGGAGCCGCCTTAACTCTATACAATACGCTGCGTTTTTCTTATTTAAAAAATACATCAAATGAGACTTTAACCATTACGGTTCAGGGCACAGAAGCCGCGATCGTCCAAACCGATGAAAGTAACTTAGCCTATCAAGCCTTTATTCGGGTTTATCAGCACCTCGGTCAAACCCCGCCCCCGGTTCAGATCGAGATTGATTTGGGAATTCCTTTAGCCAGGGGTTTAGGGAGTTCTGCCACCGCTATTGTCGGGGGACTGTTGGGGGCGAATACCTTAGCTGGAAATCCCTTGAGCCAAATTGAGATCCTGCAATTAGCCATTGAAATCGAGGGACATCCCGACAATGTGGTTCCCGCCTTATTAGGCAATTGTCAATTATCCGTATCCAGAGGAGAAAATGGTATAGGCTGGGAAATTTGCCCCATTCCCTGGCATTGTGATCTAGTTCCAGTTCTGGCGATTCCTGATTTTGAATTATCCACCGCAGAAGCTAGAAAGGTTTTGCCCCCAAACTATAGTCGGGCGGATGCGATTTTTAATACCGCCCATCTGGGATTATTAATTAGGGGTTTAGAAACCCGCAACCCTGACTGGTTAAGGGTGGCACTCCAGGACAAAATTCATCAACCCTATCGTAAATCCTTAATTAAAGGGTTTGAAACCGTCCGCAGGGCTGCATTAATAGCCGGAGCCTTTGAATTAGTGATTAGTGGGGCGGGGCCAACTTTATTGGCTTTAACCGATGAAATATCAGCCCCTGCGGTGGCCGTGGCGATGACGACCGCCTGGAAACAAGAGGGCGTCAACCCAGAGGTTAAGGTGCTGCAACTCGATACTCAAGGGGCGACAATGAATATTGAATAGGAGAAACAATGGTTCTTAATCCTAGTATTATTAATGCTGTTGAAAAACTGGGATATCGTGTCACCAGTGGCGATGTGGCAACTCAAGCCGGAATTGATATTAATATCGCCCAACGGGAACTTTTAGTCCTGGCATCCGAAGCCGGAGGTCATTTACAAGTGGCTGATTCGGGCGAAATTGCCTTTGCATTTCCCCGCAATTTTCAGGCTATTTTGCGGAATAAATATTGGCAATTGAAGTTAAAAGACTGGTGGAATAAAATTTGGAAGGTTTTATTTTATCTGATTAGAATTTCCTTTGGAATTATTTTAATTGCCTCAATTCTGCTGATTGTCGCTGCTATTATTACGATTTTAGTGGTGATTAATAACAGTCAAAATAATAACAACTCCGGGGGAAGTCGCGGTGGGAGTTGGTTTTGGATCGCTTGGTTGATGCCTGATTTTCGTTGGTTTTCCACGGTCGATAATAACCATTATCAACGCCAAAATGCTAAAAGTAGCGATCAAAAGAAACCGATGAATTTTTTGGAATCTGTTTTTTCGTTTATTTTTGGAGATGGCAACCCCAATTATAATTTGGAAGAACGCCGATGGCAAACCATTGGTCGGGTGATTCAAAACCAAAAAGGCGCGATTATTGCCGAACAAATTACCCCCTATTTAGATGAAATTGGGAGTTCAGTAGCTCAGGAATATGAAGATTATATGTTACCGATTTTAACTCGATTTGATGGTAGACCGGAGGTAAGTCCAGAGGGACAGTTAATCTATCATTTCCCCGAATTGCAAACCACAGCTATAAACTCTCAATCTCAATCTGTTCCTGGTTATTTAAAAGAAAAAAAATGGCGGTTTAGTTTGGCTAGTTCCGGGCAAATTATGGGGGCAATTGGTTTAGGTTCGGTTAATGTGATTGGGGCATTAATGTTAGGGAGTTTATTAAAAACTCCAGAAATTGCTGGATATTTAACCGGATTTTTAGGATTTGTTCATGTCATTTATCCAGTTTTATTAATTTACGGTGTGGGATTTTTGACCATTCCTTTAATTAGATATTTCTGGGTACAATGGAAAAATGAAAAAGTCAATATTCGCAATACAACCCGAAAAAATAGAGTTAATATTTTGGCTGATGACAATTCAATTATACAGGAAAAACTCAATTATGCTCGTCAATTTGCTAAGAAAACTGTGATTAATAAAGATAATTTAGCCTATACAACTGAAACGGATTTATTAGAACAAGAGGAACAAAATTCTGATAAAATTGATGCGGAATGGCAAAAACGGTTAGATCAATCTGATTGACATCCACCCCGTCGTAAAACGGGCGGGGATTCCATCTATTTGATTATTCTTAACTTGTGGAAATAGAATTTAAAATCGTATCAATTTCTGTCTGAACTTTATCAATTTGTGAACGCAGTTGATCTAAGAATTGTTTTTCAGCTTGCCATTTTTGAGGAATTTCTTGCTCATATCTATTTTGTTTTTCTAATAAATCATTATAAAATGTCAAATGAAACATTAGAGTTGATATAGCTAAATCGAAACACTCGTCTAACCTTGACAATAAGCTACTTTCGATAAAGAATAAAACAATACTTGAAAAAACATTGAATTGTTCTCTCTTAATTACTAAAAAACTATCTCGTACAAAGGCATCCCAACTAGCCTTTACTGAATCAATCAAAGGTTTGGAAACATTACCTTTTACATAAAATAAGAAATTTCGGTTATAACGAAAATTACTAATTTTATATAACAAATTATTCTTGTCCTTGATTTGATAATAACTTATATGAGATTCTAATAGATTGATGTTAAAATTAGATAACTCTTTATCTAGGAATTCTATATTATGTTTAATCGCTAGAATAATTTGACGATTTTGATCAATTAATTCTTTTTCTAAACCCTTGATTAAACCTTCTTTATCTGATAAGCCTGCCTCTTGTTTAGGTTTTCCAGTATTTTTTTCAGTAAACCACTGTTTTTTGAGTTCTGTAACTCGATTTGTCCATGACTCTTTAAGTTCTCTAAGAACTTCTATTTGACATTTTTTTCTTAAATTACGAATGCGTACATCTGCATTACTAATTTGTGCGATCTGTTCCCAAATTTCATCCTTGGGGATAGATAAAATTCCAGCTTTACTATTCCAAACTTCTTCAGCCTGATCTAAATCCTGATAACAATTTTTTAGTAATTGTTCTAATTTAACAGCAGACTGTCTCATTTCATCGGTACAGAGTTGAATTGATTGGCTTAAATCGGTTGCTGACTGTTTTAACTCTAAGGATTGATCATCATTAGAATGGATTAGTGTAACCGCTTGATTAAGAGCAAGAAAGGCTTTGAGAGATTCATTCATCACATTTAATTGCTGGATTAAGGTTTTTTTCCATCAGAGACAACTTTGAACAGATATCACTGATATAATTAATTATACTAACTTCTGACACTTAGGTTAACTTAGTTATGGACTCTCAAGATTTAGTGCCTGTTTTAAAGTCTATTGGTTTTACTTTAGATATGGCATCTCCCTTCTTAGCATCTGTTAATCCTTATGTGGGAATTGTATTAACTATCACAAAAATCGCGTTCAAAGCCTATCAAGGTAAGGTAGAATCTGACCATCTTGATCGAGACTTAGACTATCTGAAAAAGGGCATGGATAGCTTACAGGAAAAGGCTAGTATATTAGAGTCGGCAACGGCAACTCTAGGAGTCGGTGTGGCTTTACTGGGAATACTTTCCGCACAAAATTTACAGCAAACTCGCAAATTAGATCAAAAATTATATCAAGTTCAGTTAGGGCTTGAAAAAGGGTTCACAGATTTAAAATTAATTATTAATAGTCAAGGAGATGAGATTTTAAAAACGATCAATCAAGTGGGTCAAGAAATCCAACAAGAAATACACCGCGTTCAGTTTGTTAAGGCTTATGGAATCTTTCAGTCAGTTCATAATAATCAACTCCCATCGGCTTTAATCACACAAAATTCTAAAGATAGAAATGATAAATTAAACTTTATTTGGAATAATTTACAAAATTGTTTGGCTATTTATAACAATAAAGAACTGATTTCTTGTCCTTCGATTTCGGGAAAATTAAAGCGACTAGAATGTGCTTGGGCGATTGAACAAACCTTAGCTTTAATTGATATTTTAAAAAATGATTTTGATGCTTGTATTTTTCAGTTAAATCACCTCAGAGATAAAATTATCAAAGATTGTCTATACTTAACAGAATCCTGTCAATCGGAAGAAGAAATTGACTTTATATTTCCTAGGATTAACTCTATTATCAATCACGATATGCTTTTAATTGATTTCTGGAAGAATAATCTAAAAGTTATACAAAATTTATCAATTGAGGATCAAGAAAAACTAGCCAATTTAGATGTAACGGATATTGCTAGTTTAAATCAATCCCAAGAATCTAACACTTTACAAAAACGCTCCCCATTTGAACTGTATCAAGAATTAAAAAATAAATCACATTTCGTTGCTCTGAAAGATCAACTTAAATTTATCCTTAAACCGGAATTACGCTTTGAGTATGAATCTTATATTACTCAAAAAGCGATCGCTCTGGATTTTAAAGGATTAGCCTTAACCAACTGGAAAGAAGTTCCTGATTTAACGGTTGCTAATCTCTATTATTTTTTCAAAGAGAAAAAGTTTCTGGATCTCGAAAACCGTCTAAAGTTCCCGATTTAACGATTGCTAATCTTTATTATTATTTCAAAGCACAAGAACAAAAATAAGCCCCGAACTCAAGTTCGGGCTTAGGGAAAAAACCTTTGAAATTGATGAAATTTACAGAGAAACCACTTCAACTTCCACATCAGCCGTCACGTCAGAATGTAACTTAATATTGGCTTTATAGCTTCCTAATTTACTGATACTGGTGAGAGTAATTTCCCGACGATCAACTTCTTGACCCGTTGCTTGTTGAATCAATTCTGCTAATTCTTTTTCAGTAACAGCACATCTTTGGTCATAACTACTTGAGTATGCTTTGCCATAATCAATTCCCCATCCCACCTAAAGGAACAGAAATTAAATCATGAAATTGGGTATCTCTAATTCTTTTTAATTCCCACATCCATTTGGTTTCTGCGTCGATTTGTTGATAATATTTTTGAGCTAAATTCTGCTGTTGAGCAACATCGGTTTCCCCCCATAATTTTAATGCCATATCTCGTCTTTTTTGACAAATAACGGTTTCAATGGACGCAATAGAACTGCGAATAACTAATTGGGCGCGGCAAATATCAATTTCTGTATGTTCATCCAGATAAAATAGATGATAAAATTGTTTGGTTTGTTGATTTTTATCTAAACAAACTTGTTGCAATTCCAGAATTAAATCCACCGGATCTAAACTCTTTTCAAATCGAGCCTCAATTTGGGCAATTTCTCGCCATAAAAACCGATGATGAGCTAAACTAAACTGTAAATCTCTTGCTTCTAACCCATCAACAATCATTGGACGATATTCGGGACAATGGAGATATATTCTGAGGAGTTTAACTTCTGCTTCTTCTAATAAACTCCGCTCAGAATTAATGTTAACTAAAGTATCAGAAGATTGTTTGTTTTTCGATGGTTCTGAATGATATTTATTGACTTGAGTTTGTAAATTTTTAGCTAATAAAGAAATTAACCGATTTTGTCCTTGACTCAGAAGTTCAGCACAGTATTGAATATAATGGGTGCGTTGCATTCCATTCTCGATTTTTCTCAATAATTCTACCATTTGTTTTGAGACTTGCTGCGACTGGGCAACGGTTTCGAGATTTTTTCCAATTAATAACCTTTGAATTTGCCAATCAATCCAAAATGGAGCATTAAGCAATAATTTTTGATAATCTTCAGCAGAATTATGAGTTAAAAACTCATCGGGATCTTTACCAGAAGGAATATTTAAAATTCGTAAATTAATATAACCTTGATAAGCCAGATCTTCGATTTCTCCAATCGCTCGTTCGGCGGCTTTATTCCCGGCAGCATCCGCATCAAAATTGAGAATAATTTGTTTAGATTCCGTATATCTAACTAACTGCCGAACTTGATTCAAATTTAACGCAGTCCCTAAAGAAGCCACAGCATTTTCTATTCCGGCGGTATGTAAAGCAATTACATCAAAATATCCCTCAACAACAATCGCCTGATCTTGTTTACTTATAGCATTTTTAGCTTTATCTAAACCAAATAAAGTCTTACCTTTATCAAATAATTCAGTTTCAGGAGAATTGAGATATTTTGGCAGTTCATCCCCTAAACTTCTGCCCCCAAATCCAATAATTTTTCCCTGACTATCATGAATTGGAATCATCAACCGATCTCTAAACCGATCATAATATCCATTACCAGTTTTTCGAGGTACAATTAACCCAGCTTGTTCGACTAATTCCGCCGGAAAATGTTTTTGTTCTACCAAATAATCCGATAAAGTTTCCCATCCTTGGGGAGCATATCCTAACTGAAAATATTGAATCGTATTTTCTTTAAGATTTCGTTTTAATTTTAAATAATCTAAAGCTTGCAGTCCTTCAGGTTGTCTTAAAGTATATTGATAAAAACTGGTTGCGATCGCTAAAATCTCATATAATTGTTCTCGTAAAGAAATCTGTCTCTGTAATTCCTGACGTTTTTCAGGTTCCAAAGTCTTAACCGGAACTTGATACCGTTTAGCTAATTCTAAAACCACTTCGCTAAAAGAACTTTTATCCAAATCCATGATAAATTTAATCGCATTTCCCGCCGCCCCACATCCAAAACAATAAAACATTTGTTTAGTGGGACTCACGGTAAAACTAGGGGTTTTTTCATCATGAAAAGGGCACAAACCCACAAAATCTTTTCCTCGCCGTTTCAACGAAACTTTCTCAGACACGATATCATAAATATCCGCCCTTTCTTTGACATCTTCTATTGTTTCTGGATGAATCCGTGGAGTCAGCATTGAGGATTAAATTGGGATGATAAGTCTTTATTTTGCCATAAAATATCCTTTATGATCTTTCTAATCTTTTGAGTGTCTTATTTTTTTAAAGGTATCGTTAAAATCTACACTTCCTTACTCCAATCTTCAAACCTTAACCCAGGAATTCGTTCAAAATCCTGTCGATTGCGTGTTACTAAAATTCCATTATTTGCCATGACAAGAGCCGCGATGCGTAAATCTTGTGTACCAATCCGAATTTTTTGACGCAATAACTCAAAATAACAATGATAAGATTCTTGGTCAAAATTTATCACATTAATAGTTTGATAATACTTTAAAGTTTCTTCTAATCTTGCGTAAGCAAATAGAAGCTCATCAGCAGATTTTGCTTTTTTAATTTGGTTTAAACGTCCATAAAACTGTTCTTCTACTGTAACAATAGTAACTGCAACTTCTTCAGAGTTAACTGTCATCACTCGTTGTGTTACAACAGGATGTTGTCGTTGAAATAAGGAAATATGATCAGTATCTAATATCCAAAAACTCACTTTTTCTACTCCTCTCCATCAAGTTGACGATAATATTCTTCCGTTTCAGCATCTCTTTCACGACGATAATCTTCAATATCTTTGAGCATCTCGTCAAAATAGGGATCATCTTTAAACATTCCTGCAAACTTCATCCAAGGATGTTCCGGTTTGGGTAGAGGAATTTCTAATTGCACAATTTCACCTTGTTTTAGAATAGCATTAACTTGTTCTAATAATTGTTCTAGTGCCGCTTCTCGACTTGAACCCTTAGCTTTACAATCTAAACCTAATACTGTTACTATATATTCTTGATTTTGTTGTTGAATTAACACAGGATAAGTCAATTTGGCAATAGATGGAGATGACGCTTGAATTAAGTTGGCAGTCATATAACTATCCTTTTATAATCTAATTCAGTCTTATTATACACTATTTTAAGTCAAGATTTTGTTACTTGAGTTCCCAGAGTTGTGATTGTTGATCAACTTTTTCTAATTGATAGTTTTGACTTTCAATCCTTTGGCGCAATTTTTGAGAGGGGTTAAGAATAAAAACCCTTGGGCCAATAGGAAGTAATAATAGATTCGGTTCCGCATTGACCATAAATAGTTTAATATCAGGGTTTAATTCATAACTTAGAGAAATAATATTCCCTAAATTTGTATAATCACTCCCGCGATCAACAATGAGAGTGGCAGATTTATTTTTATTTAATTGTTGGACAATTTGAGGATTTTCAGAACTGGGAATTTGATGCCACCAGCTTTGAGCATTAGCACTCATACTAATAGAAATTAAGCTAAATGTAAAAACTATAGCTAGTAGCGATCGCCAAAATATTTCTCCATCAATTAAGGAATTTTTATTATTTTTAATATGAGTAGAAAACAAATAAGCAATGGATAATTGAACGCCAGGAAAACAGGAAATTAAAAAGCGAGTTACCCCGGAACGTCCTCCCCCTAAAAGCACATCGGGTAAGGCTAACATGAAAAAGGGAACTAAAATAGATGTCCAAATAAATAGGCGAGTTTTTCGATTAGTTTCTTGACTAATTTTAAATAATGCCACCACAATCAATATCACAAAAGGAAGTCTAAGTAAATACATCTGAATACTGTTGAAATCGAAATTTATATCAACTAATACAGAAGTAAAACTCAAAATCCAAAACTTGCTTAAATTTAGTAAACTGGTGGGATAACTCGACAAATTAGTAACATCCATCACCCGTTGTAAATTATTGATTAAAATAATTAACCAAGGACTAAAAGCCAAAATAGCGATCACAATAGCACCTAAAAATTCCAATAATAACTGATAAAAAGGAAAGCGTTTTCGTTTTCCAAAAGATCGTGAGGACTCCATACTCAGTAACAGAATATAAGCCCCATGACCCATCATGGTTAACCCGAATAAAACATGGGTATAGAGTCCAAAAATACAGGCTAAACTATAACCCGCCCAAAATAGCGGATGTCGCCAACGAATTGCTTTGAGTAAAGCATAACCACTGGCAATTACCAGTAAGGTGAATAAACTATATTGTCGGGCAGTTTGAGCAAATAAAATATCAAAGGGAGATAGGGCTAAAAAAGCCGTAGCTAGTAAAGCGGTTTGTGGAGATTGAAATAATTCCCAAGCCAATAAATACATAAAAGGCAGGGAAATTAAACTAATTAAAACGGGTAAAAAGCGAGAAGTAATTATGGAATGACCGAATAAAAACATCCCAACCCGTGCTAATAAAAAATAAAAGGGAGAATGTTGAGGATCTTCTGTAGCTATGGAATTGAGGGTATCTAGGGGGGTACTACCCGGTTTAAGTTGTTGATATTTGAGGAGATCAATGGGGGAAACCATACGATTTTGATAGAATTCCTGAGCAAATTCTTCACCCGTATATCCAGCGGCTCGCAAGGTAGTATAAACTTCATCATGCCAATAGATTTTTCCATCTAAAGCCACAAATCGAAAGGCGATACCAATGACAATAACAATTATTAAAAATAACCTCAGAATTTGAGGACGAATTCTTTTAAAAAAGTTCCAGAGACGCCACATAAAATCTGTTTAAATTAAGTTGGATTTATAAAATTTAATTTTAAAGCTTCTGACTAAAAAAAGCAGGGAAATCCCCTGCTTGAATTTGGCTCAAGTTCTAAAATAGTTTTAAGAAATTAGCGAGTTAGGGGATGATTCATGTCGCCCTAACTCATTCCATCTCAAACCCTACTTAGTATAAAGAGCTACTGGGTTTGTGGACGATGAAGCTTAACACTTGGCATTGCTTCACGTTATCAAAACCCATCACACGGATATAGGATTTAGAATTTTCTTGGCGGCAAGCTTGAACTTCATTCAAAACTTCTTGAGAAGTAGTGGCATTGAATAAAGGCAGTTTCCACAGCGTCCAATAATGTTGGGTGGGTTCGGAAGATTCGCTAAACTCCACACCGGGGATATATCCTTGATCCAGAATATATTGGACTTGCTTGACGATTTGAGCATCGGTCAAGGGGGGAAGATAGGATAACGTTTCAAAACGACGTTCTTTTGGTAATGTCCGCATTGTTGTTTCTAAAGTTAAATCCACTAAAGGTTAATAGGCGATCGCAGTGGTCATCATCCTTGAAACTCACCGCAAGTCGGGGTTCGGTTCTGAATCGGTTTGTAATTCGATTTCTGGGTTAGATTCAACACTACTCAGTTGCGTAATTCGTTCTAAATACTGGCGCCGATAATCTATATTGGCTTTTTGAATATTTTCACGAACCATTTCCGGTAAATAATCGGCTACTTCCTGCACGAGATGTTCCCGTACCGTCATCATCCGAAACGCCATCTCCTGATTTTCTTGGAGCATTTCCTGTAGATAGGCTTCTCCGTCCTGAATCTTCCCGGTTGAGGAAAATTCACTCAGCCAGATCGCTTGTCCAGGGTTAGTTTCCCATAGTTGATCCGTGATAATCCTTACAGCCTGATAGGTCAGGTAACTTGCCAGCACTTTTGATGTTTCTTTCGCAACTTGTTTGATGTCCATAGGCTGACCCTAACCCTCTTGATGATGGATTTAGATTTTAGATTTTGGATTGAGTTGTAACCACAACCGACCTGACTTGTCAAGTCTGACCCACAATCCAAAATCCTCAATCTTCAATCTGGAATCAATTAGACGGTATCCATTGACTCGAACTCAAACTTGATTTCTTTCCAGAGTTCGCAAGCAACGGCCAGTTCAGGAGACCATTTGCAAGCTTCACGGATGACGTCGCCGCCTTCACGCATCAGGTTACGACCTTCGTTACGCGCTTGAACACAAGCTTCGAGGGCCACACGGTTAGCGGTAGCACCAGGAGCATTACCCCAGGGATGTCCGAGGGTTCCACCACCGAACTGTAAGCAAGAGTCATCGCCGAAGATTTCCACCAGGGCGGGCATATGCCAAACGTGAATCCCACCGGAAGCCACGGGCATAACACCAGGCATAGAAGCCCAATCTTGGGTGAAGTAGATCCCACGAGAGCGATCAACCTCAACGTGATCTTCACGCATCAGGTCAACGAAGCCCATGGTGATGCCTTTTTCCCCTTCGAGTTTACCCACAACGGTTCCCGAGTGCAGGTGGTCACCACCAGACATCCGTAAGCATTTGGCTAACACACGGAAGTGAATCCCGTGATTTTTCTGACGGTCAATCACAGCGTGCATAGCACGGTGAATGTGAAGTAACACGCCATTGCGACGACACCATTTGGCCAAGCTGGTATTAGCAGTGAAACCACCTGTAAGGTAGTCGTGCATGATGATCGGGGTTTTGATTTCTTTAGCGAATTCAGCCCGTTCCATCATTTCTTCGCAGGTGGGGGCGGTCACGTTTAAGTAGTGGCCTTTGATTTCCCCGGTTTCTGCTTGAGCTTTTTCGATGGCTTCTTGAACGAACAGGAAGCGATCGCGCCAGCGCATGAAGGGCTGGGAGTTAATGTTTTCGTCGTCTTTGGTGAAGTCTAAACCACCGCGTAGAACTTCATAAACGGCGCGGCCATAGTTTTTGGCAGACAGACCGAGTTTGGGTTTAATCGTACAACCGAGCAGAGGACGACCGTATTTGTTTAATTTATCGCGCTCAACGGTAATCCCGTGAGGAGGGCCTTGGAAGGTTTTCAGGTAAGCGATGGGGATGCGTAAATCTTCTAAACGCAGTGACCGCAGGGCTTTGAAACCAAATACGTTACCGACTAAAGATGTCAGTAAGTTGGTGACAGAACCTTCTTCAAACAGATCCAGAGGATAGGCGACGTAGCAGATATATTGGTTATCTTCACCGGGAACGGGTTCGACTTCATAGCAACGACCTTTATAGCGGTCGAGGTCAGTCAGCAAGTCCGTCCACACCGTTGTCCAAGTTCCGGTCGAGGATTCAGCAGCAACCGCAGCACCTGCTTCTTCCGGGGGTACTCCAGGTTGAGGACTCATCCGAAAGGCAGCCAGAATGTCTGTATCTTTAGGTGTATAGTCGGGCGTGTAATAGGTCAGTTTATAGTCCTGTACACCAGCTTTATAGCCAGATTTGGACTTGGTTTGTGTTTGAGAGTAAGACATATCTCCCTTAAAGCTCCCTTTGTTTAGGAATCGATTATTTTATGCACGGATTGGCAATTGATTAAAATAGTATCAAGAAACGAGTCATTGCAACGTTGAATATTTTTAATATTTTTATAACATTTGTTTATATTTCTTCTTGTTTTGCCAGATTTACCTCAGATCCCTGTTATTTTTTCGCTTACATATCACCAAAATGACTTTTTTTATATTAAGTCTTATGAAATAAATTCTGGACAACAGAATAAGTGATTTTACTTAACTATTCTCTCAAATTTAGATTACACAATCATAGTCTATTGTCAAGTAGAACATCATCAGTAATTCCGTATTTCAAATTAAGGTTAGGCTATGAAAATTGAGTCTTGTCCACTTCAGATTGGTAATAGTTTAACCCCTGATTTTAAGTCTCAAGGTTTATGAATAGTTTATAGTCTATAGTAAATTAATTAATGATTGATTTAAGTCTATTAAAACAAAACTGGGTGATCCGTAAGACTGTTCGTTAAGATGGTGGTTAACTCAATACCAATCACTGTTCACCGCCCATTGTGACTTCACCCACCATCCATTGTATTAATCCCCAATGCTCCCATCCCTCAAATCAACCTTGGGGGAATAAATTTTGTCAGAGTTGCGGCGCCCCCCTACAACTCAACCAACGCTATATTCCCTTACATAATTTAGGGACTGGGGGGTTTTCCCGTCTTTATACCGTCTGGGATCTGAAAACCCAAACCGAAAAAGTCCTGAAAGTCCTGCTGGAACCCTCCCCCAAAGCCCTAGAACTCTTTGAACAAGAAGCGGAGGTTTTAGCCCAATTACGCCACCCAGGAGTGCCTAGGGTCGAAGCAGATGGCTATTTTTATTTAAAAAAACGTAACGTCTCCGAAGGCCATCTTCCCTGTTTGGTAATGGAAAAGATTCATGGCCACACCCTACAGGAAATTTTGGAGCAATATCCCCAAGGCTGTCCCGAAGACTGGGTGATCAGTTGGCTTTCCCAAGCCTTAGATATCCTACGGGAATTGCATGGCCATCAAATTATTCATCGAGACATCAAACCCTCAAACCTGATGTTACGGATGACATCTGGCGGCAAGGGGGGCCAAGTTTCGGACACCCAACTGGTGATGATTGACTTTGGAGGTGCAAAACAAATTGGCCCTATCCCCCATGGCGATCGCGAAAGTAGCCCCCGCAGTAGCACCCGCCTAATTTCCGCCGGATATAGTCCCCCGGAACAGGTGATGGGGGCAATGGTTGGGCCAGCCACGGATTTCTACGCCTTGGGGCGCACCTGTATTCATTTATTAACGGGTCAATTTCCAGGGGATTTAGATGATGCTTACACCGGGGAATTACGTTGGCGAGAAAAAGCCCAGGTGAGTCCTGGGTTTGCTCATTTATTAGATCGGATGGTACAACTTGATCCCCGTCAACGTCCCCAAACCGCTAAAGAAATTCAAACGGATATTTTTAGAATTATTCGACAGAAAAAACATCCTCGACGGATGATGTCTTCCCATCAACGGTTGGTTGATAATCTGACAACGACTTTAATTCAATGGGATAAAGGCTTAATTCAACTATTTTTTGGAATCGGAAAACTAACCATACATTCTGTTCGGGGTTTAGTGGAAACCAGTTGGGAAATTGCCTTAGCTGGAACCGGATCAATTGTGGGAACAGTAGTTGGATCAATATTAATTTATTTCCCTGGGTTGGGAGAAAAAATTACTCTTATTTTAGCCCAAGAATTACCCCGAATTTTGCCTAAAGTTCCCCTAACTTTAGGCGCGGAAGTGTTAGTTTGGGGATTAGCCGGATTAGGAGCCGGAATTGGATTAACCGATGCTGGAGGGTTTGGTCAACGTCGCCGTTATTGGTTAGCTGGGATCATGGGAATGTTAGGCTATATTGTGGGGGGAGCTAGTGAACAACTGATCAATAAGTTAGGAAATATAGGTCTTCAGGGATGGAAATTAGAATTGTTTAATCAACTCCCTTTCGGAATAGCCGCCGGGTTAGTAACTTTAGGTTTAGGATTACGCAGTGATCAAATATTTCAGGGGATTTTTGTTTTATTAACCGTTACTACCATATTTTTTGGTTTTAATCAATTTCATATTATTTTGCCTCAAGGAATGTTACAGTTTCCCACCCAAATTCAATACTCTAATCTATCCCAATTTTGGCACAATTTAGGGTTTATGGCGTTACTCAGTGGCACAACAGCTTTTTGTTTGGGGATAACTCACTATTTAATTCTTCCCCTATTCCGATGGTTGAGAAATTAGTTATAGTTTTCAGATTTCGACAGATTGAAATCTGTCGCTACACAGACGAAACCCGCCGACGCGGGTTTTGAAATCAAATATTCCTCACTAGATTATATATAGTTTAACTACCAAACTATTTTATTTCTTTTTAATTTCAGCTTTTGGAGATTCATCAGGAATAGTATACTTTAACTCCCCATCTTTCTGAACTTCCAGTTTAACTCCTAATTTAGTTAATTCTTGAATCGCTCTTTTTCTAACTAGCTTATCTTGTGTCGCACTATAAACCATCAACCAAGATTGAATACGGATTAATTTATTATCGGGATTTTTTCTTAAAATTTCAGCAAACTCTCGTAAACGAGGAGCAAAATCTTTATCCGGTGTTTCTTCTGCCCATTTTGCTGCCATTTCATGAGATTTAATTGCAGCCTGAGTATCACCGATTAATAATAATTCATCAATGCCTTTAGTTCTCCAAACCAACCAAGATCGAGGATTCTTTTCTGGAGAAATAGACTTTAACCCCTGTTCTATCAGTTTAACTGTTAAATCAGGTCGGGCTTGGTAAAAAGAAACCGATGTCGATAAAAAATTATACATTTCCACCCAAAGGGGATCGTGAGCCACGATGACCTCGAAATAATTATCTAACAGTTCATAATCTGTTTGCTCACGGGCTAAATTATCCCCAAAATATTGCAGAAAGTTTAAAAATGTCCAACCCGCCACCAAATTCCCATAACCCAGAGTGGGGAATTTTTTAAGTAATCCTAACCGCGCCGCCTCCCGTTCTTTTTCTTGCTTGGCTGCGATTATAGCTTCCTTATCCAATTGTGCCGTTTGCACCCGAGAAACTTCCAACCCGCCCGGAGCATAGAGTTGTATTCCCATAATACTGATTAAGGCGATTCCAGCGATCGCCATCGGCATCAGAAAAGATAATCCTTTTGGCAAAGCAGACTTAACTAAAAGACGAACCACAATTTTTGCTAGAACTCCTGGTGCTTTTGCAATAATACCATGAATTTTTTGACCCGATTTAATAGTAACCCTACCCGTCCAATTCTAAGTCGAGCTATAATCAGAGCAGCTAAAACAATTTAGTCAGGAAAATCGACACGCCATCATGAAGGAGCAACTAGAGGTTTTTTTCAGGCAACGATTTTGCATCCCCTAAATTTGGCAATGGGTCAGATCGGGATCTGGCATGACTTGATTGTTGTCAATCCCTCTTAAATCGGGAAAAATTGCGTGGGAAAACAGTAAAGATCACCAATCTTAACCCGTTTTTTCCTTTGGCCAGTCAATTCAGAATCAGATCACTTTAAAATTAAATCTAGGCTTTCAATCCTAACTCTAACGAGAAGTTAAGGATATCAAGCGATATAGGGAGACTCAATGAATCAAAACGTTAAACGCTTTTCTCCGCTCCGTCAGGCCTTATTTACAGGCGCGATCGCAGCCGTTACCGCCTTCGTCATGCCCGCTTGGAGTAGTAGCGTCAGTGCCCCCCTCAAAGATAGCCCTAAAGCCGTATTGGATGAGGCTTGGCAGCTTGTTTTTCGAGAATTTGTTGATGGGAAGTTTAACCAAGTTAACTGGCAAGCCCAAAGGGAAGAACTCCTGAGCAAGAACTATACTTCCCGGGAAGAAGCCTATACAGCCCTGCGAAAAGCCCTAGAAAAACTCCAAGATCCCTATACCCGCTTCATGGATCCTAAACAGTATGAAGCGTTGACGAATCAAACTGCCGGGGAACTTTCTGGGGTGGGAATGCAGTTGACCCTGGATGAAACAACCAAAGCCATTACCGTTGTCGAACCGATTAAAAATTCTCCCGCCATCAAGGCGGGAATTCAGTCGGGGGATCGGGTACTTGCTATTGATGGAGTCTCCACCACGGGTATGACCGTGGAACAAGCGGCCAATAAAATTCGGGGGTCTGTTGGCACAAATGTCAATTTACGCATGGGACGGGAAGGAGAAAAAGAATTTGATTTGACCCTGACTCGCGCCCGAATTGAATTAGAAACCGTTACCTATCGTGTCAATAACGAAGGAAATCGCAAAATTGGTTATATTCAACTGCGAGAATTTAATTCCCATGCAGCCGAACAAATGCAAGCCGCGATTCAAGCCTTAACCAAAGAAAATGTTCAGGCTTTTGTTCTGGATTTACGGGGAAATCCTGGGGGATTATTGCGTACCAGTATTGATATTGCTCGGATGTGGATGGATACGGGGGCAATTGTGAGTACCGTTGATCGTAATGGCAAAACCCAGGAAATTCGCAATAACCGCACCTCGATCACAAAATTACCTGTTGTCGTGTTAGTCGATAGTAATTCTGCCAGTGCGAGTGAAATTTTAGCCGGAGCATTGAAGGATAATCAACGGGGTGTGGTGATGGGAACTCAAACCTTTGGCAAGGCTTTAGTCCAATCGGTGTTTTCCCTGTCCGATGGTTCCGGGTTGGCGGTGACAATCGCCCATTATTACACGCCCAATGGTATTGATATTAGCCACAAAGGAGTTACCCCCGATGTTAAGGTGGATATCTCCGATGATCAGAAAAAACAATTGGCTACTGATCCGAAGTTAATTGGGACACCCCAAGATCCTTTTTACGCCAAAGCCATTTCTATTCTCGCGGGGCTGGGTGGAAATCGACCCTTAGCTATTAACGAGTCTAAATAATGGGTTTGAGCTTAAGGATTATCTAAGGTTAACTGTCGAATCTGTTGAAATTGAAAATCCCGGGCTAAAGATCTCAGACCGGTGGATAAAGTTTGGTGTTCCGAGGGAATTTGTTGAACTAAATGTAGAACTTCTTCTTCATCACAGAGAAGACAGGATTCTTGTAGAGCAATAATCCATTCCCTCGACATCACTAATAGATTTTCAGGGGTTAAGGATGGGTTAGCGGGAGTATTCTTACTCCGGGCATCTAACAGTTTATTAGGTCAGGAAAAAATTGATTAGCAAATCTTATCACACTTCCGACCATTCTACGGGTCACTCCTTTTCTGTCTCTTTAGGGATGACAGCAGAAGTGATCTATGAGTTTTTCCTGCATGGGGTACAAACTTCCAGTCCAGAAGTCGTTTTAGATGGCTTTGAACAACTATTTTTCTACCTGCTGTGTCCACGCCAGCCCGAGGTGCAAAGAGCTTTAGAGACTATTTTGAGTGTGGAAACGGGAGAATCTTGCTTTCATTCAACGATTCAAAGATGTTGCTATATTCTGATTAATAATTGGTTACTTAAACGTCAGCAAAGGTTGATTAAAAACCTAATCCAAAGATTATCAAACTCCCCGGATATTTATCAAACTTGTTTATCCATTCAAGAAAGCCGACTAATTCTATGGCTGAACAACTTTTTAAACAGTGAAGATTATCAAAATTTACTCCAATGTGCGAATTTTGATCGCAATAATTGGAGTAGCCGTTATCAATCCTATTTATTAGTTCCTCAATATCTTAATCCTCGCAATTCTAGGGAACAAAAAGAAGTCGCTCGTAATTTAGCAAAACAGCTTAAAGATAAATATAAATTTGATTTGGCGATGTATATTACCCGTTTAGACTCTCCAATGGGTAAAAATCACAAACTGAATAATCCTACCCAACTTGGGGATGAAGTCATAAATTTAATTAAACAAACAATTTCTACCCAGCGTGTGTTTAATTATGGGACTCAGGCTAACTTGTTTTTACAAAATACTCAAGATTTTGATTATCAAAAATTTAAACAATGTTTGCCACAATATTTGATGTTTAATGTCAGTCAGCAATATCCGGCGAATATTCTCAGGGAAAAAATAGAAGAAAAATTGCAATCTCTGTACCGTCTCCATGATCAGAAAATTGTTAATAAGGCTCTGATTATTAGAAGTTGTAACCGACTGCTAGAGTTTTTATTAATTGAACCCGGGAAACCCCCTTCATTTTTATTTAACTTAATGATTCGTCAGGGAAGTCAACTGACCTTAGTGATTTTACTGCTGAAATTAGTATTATTGGGGAGTCCCTGTCGAACCTATTTAGAAATTTGTATTGCTAATTTGGTTCAATTCTATCAAGACCATGCAGAATTCGAGTGTCAGGGTTTAATCCAATTTTTAGAAATTTTTAATTTAGTCTTTACCTTATTTACAGAAAATATTCAATATTTTTTAGTCAAAACTAAAGATTTAGAACCCGGAACTCAGTCGGGAACAGAATTAGACACCTATCGTTTATTTTCTCAATTTAAAGGGCCAGATTTACGCCGTACCAATCTCAAAGAAATTGAGTTAAAAGGTCAGGATTTACGCGGTGCAGATTTGCGCGATATGGATTTAAAATCTATTAAACTGATTCGAGTAGATTTAAGTCTAGCTAAACTCAGCCATGCGGATTTAAGTCAGGGAATTTTTACAGAAACTAAATTTTTTATTTCTAATCTTAATTATACGAATCTGACCGGGGCTAATTTAATCAAAACAGATTTTCGTCGGGCTGAATTGAAACACGCTAACTTAACTGCTACGGATTTACAACACGCTAATTTTAATCGGGCTGATTTAAGGGGAGCAATTATCACAAAAGCGAATTTACAAGAAGCGAATTTAGAAAATACTGATTTAACTGAAGTAGATTTATCAGAATCAAATTTACAAGGGGCTAACCTGAATCGAGCTAATTTAAAAGGAGCTAATTTAAAAGGGGCTAATTTAAAAGGGGCTAATTTAAAAAGTGCTAATCTCGAAGGTGCTAATCTCGAAGGTGCTAATCTCGAAGGTGCTAATCTGGAAAATGCTATTTTAGAGCGGGCAATTTTATCTCAAGCTAACCTACAATCCACGAATTTATCTAATGTAAATCTCATGGGTGCAATGGTTAATCAAGCCAATTTAAGTCAGGCTATTTTAATCAATTCCCAACTGAGAGATACTAATTTAGCCCAAAGTAATCTGAGTTATGCTGATTTAACTAAAGCCGATTTAACTCGAGCTAATTTGATGCAGGTTGATTTCACTTATGCGTCTTTAAGAAATGCAATTGTTCGTCATACTAATCTCAAAGATGCGATTTTATTATATGCAGATTTACAGGGCGCTAATCTATTTCGTAGTGGGATTTCCCAAGCACAAATTGTTGGGGTTAAATTAGGGAATAATGCGGGATTATCTGATCAAACTCGAATTTTCTTGAAGGGGGAGGAGATTTAATTAAACAACGTAGTGAGGTGTTTACGCCTCTATTAAGATGCGCTTAAGCGCAACAACGGCGCGACAACGGGTAGAGACGAGCCATGGCGCGTCTCTACAGGGTAGAATTAAATCAGTTTAACTGCCCGCAGGGTAAACATGATTCCTGCTGCTGCGACTAAGGCACCCGCATAGATGACCAGGTAAGCGATCGCGCCATCGGCTGTAATCATTAGACATCTCCATAAACATTACTCCATTGAATCATGAGTGATCATTCTGTGACTATCCGTAACGGGTTAAAAATGGAATACAATTTTTAAGAGTCAGTTAATAAGGAAAAAATATGGAGTCGTTGATTCGAGTTAATTTAGGTTTATTATCTTATGATATTGCCATCGGTGCTGGAAATTTAGATCGTTTGGGGGAATTACTCACTCCTTTAAATTTAGGCAAAAAAATATTATTAGTTTCTAACCCGGAAATCTTTAACTATTATGGAGAACGAACCCGCACAGCTTTAGAAAAAGCGGGGTTTAATGTGGCTATTTGTACCCTTCCCGCCGGAGAAGAATATAAAACTCCCGAAACCCTGCAAAAAATTTATGATGCGGCGTTAAAACATAAACTAGAACGTTCCTCCACAATGGTTGCTTTAGGAGGGGGAATTATTGGAGACATGACTGGATTTGCGGCGGCGACTTGGTTACGCGGAATTAATGTTGTTCAAGTTCCTACCTCTTTATTAGCGATGGTTGATGCGTCTATTGGTGGGAAAACTGGGGTAAATCATCCCCAAGGAAAAAATTTAATTGGGGCGTTTCATCAACCGAAATTAGTATTAATTGATCCAGATGTTTTGCAAACCCTTCCTGAACGAGAATTTAGAGCGGGAATGGCAGAAGTAATTAAATATGGTGTAATTTGGGATCATAAATTATTTGATAAATTAGAACAATCCCAAAACTTAGATAATATTCAATCTTTGGATACTGGATTATTACAAGAAATTTTAACCCGTTCCTGTCAAAGTAAGGCCGATGTGGTGAGTCAAGATGAAAAAGAATCGGGGTTAAGGGCAATTTTGAATTATGGTCATACCATTGGTCATGCAGTGGAAAGTTTAACCGGATATACCGTGGTAATTCATGGGGAAGCAGTAGCAATTGGTATGGTAGCCGCTAGTCAAATTGCGCTGAAATTAGAATTATGGGATGAAGAAAGCGATCGCCGTCAATTTGATATTATTGAAAAGGCGAAATTACCGACCCAACTTCCCCCCGGACTGAATATTGATGAAATTTTAGAGAGTCTACAAACGGATAAAAAAGTTAAAGCTGGAAAAGTCCGATTTGTCTTACCGACCCGCATCGGAGCCGCAACGGTGACAGATATTGTCACTTCTGATATAATCCGTCAAGTATTAGAAACTTCTCCCGTTCGTTGTCTAGCTTAGATGGGCAAAACGTCATATTCATGTCATCGGATTGACATATTAACTTCATATCGTCACGATAATCTATAAATCAAAGGCAAGTTAACTCCTCACACCAAAATCACGTTTCGTTCCTCACCACTGGCTCATCACCAGTGGATTTTTTTTACTTGATTATTTGTTGTTGTACACTGGAAAACACTGCACTTCAACCGGGCTGAATTCACCCATGAGAAAATGGACTCCGATTCTACTGTTAACCCTGTATTTACTGGCGGTGGGGGTAACAATTGGACTAAAAAATCAAGATTGGATTCTGGCACAGGGGATGACATTATGGCAACAACAGCCTGCTCCTGTCACCTTCGAGCGGGTGACGGAAGAAACGGTATCTTCACCCCCAAAACCCGCAGAGGTCAAACTGGTGGACGATGAGAAACCCCCAGAACCGCCCAAGGTGAAGGAGCCAGAAGCGAAAATGATGGTTAATGCTAATAATATTCCTGTCCAGGGAACCTGCGCCCTACAACCCGACCCGAACCCCCCAGTTAATGGTAGACCTGGGCCAGCCGTTAATCCAGTCACGTTATATCGGTTTCGTCGGCCAACGGATGTGCAAACGGCCAATCTTCAAGGGGGGGCGGGTTACACTCCCAATGAATATCAAGCCATGGCGAATGCGACGAATTACGGACAAAGATTTTTATATGATATTAATGGTCAGCCTGTGAATAATGCCCCGATTGTGGTGTTACATGAAACCGTATCGGATGTTTATAGTGCGGTAAATTTGTTCCAAAATCCCCAAGCTTCGGAGGATAATCAAGCCAGTTATCATACTTTAATTATGTTAACTGGGGATATTGTTTATATTGTTCCCCCGGATTTAAGAGCTTTTGGCGCGGGAAATTCGGTATTTGCTAGTTCAACGGGAACGGAAACCGTAAAAACCCATGCTAAACGTCCACCTTCGGTGAATAATTTTGCTTATCATGTTTCTTTAGAAACCCCTGTGGATGGTCGAAATAATGCTAATTCTCACAGTGGTTATACGAATGCACAATATCAATCTTTAGCCTGGTTAGTAGCAAAAACTGGAGTCCCTGATGCTCGAATTACAACCCATGCGGCGGTTGACCGTTCAGGGGAAAGGCGAGATCCTAGAAGTTTTGATGCTCAACTGTTTGTTCAATATTTACAATCCTATCCCCGGACTCAGGAAATTATGATTAGTTGTCAATCAGCTTATTTGAATTGAAATTATAATAACAGCATAGCAAAGAGCAGAAAAAACTTATGATAGCTGCGAATGAAATTTCGACAAACTTAACAATTCCGATCTTAGAAAACGGCGACAAACTAACTCGTGATGAATTTGAGCGTCGCTATCAAGCAATGCCTGACCATCAAAAAGCAGAATTGATTGCAGGAATCGTTTATATGGCATCTCCTCTTAGAATCACCCAACATGGAAATCCCCATGCTCGGATTATCACTTGGTTAGGAAACTATTGGTCAGCTACACCGGGTATTGAATTGGGAGACAATGCGACAGTCCGTTTAGATGGTGATAACGAGCCTCAACCTGATGCGCTGCTAAGAATTGAACTGGGGGGACAATCCACCATTAGTGACGATGGCTATGTAGAAGGTGCACCGGAATTAATTGCTGAAATTGCTGCTAGTACAGTCTCCATTGACTTACATCAAAAACTGCAAGTTTATCTTCACCATCAAGTACAAGAATATCTAGTGTGGCGAGTTTATGACTGTCAATTTGATTGGTTTAGATTAAATAATGGAGAATATATTCAACTTGATCCTAATATAGATGGCGTAATTTGCTCTCAAGTATTCCCTGGATTATGGTTAGATAAAGAATCTTTATTAGCCGGAAATTTAGCTCAAGTATTAGCTGTTTTACAACAGGGTTTATCAACCGGAGAACATCAAGATTTTGTCAAAAGTAGGCGATCGCATACCAATGATAATAGTAATTGCCCTCAAAAGTCCTAATTATTTATTTTCCCCTAATTTTGGGGGCTAGGGGGCTAGATGGCTTGAAATGTATAGTGTTTAGAATGCTAAGATTATGAAGGATTTATCAGCACTTTTAGAACAGATTTCTAAAGTAGCAATATTTGCCCCCTAAATCCCCCAAAATTGGGGGACTTTAAGAGGTTGTTTTGTTAAAGCGATCTCGTTTGACTTACGAGCGCGATGGCAGTACCGCCGCCTGTCGGCATCGCCAACTCATTAGTACGCTACATATAGCGTAACTGCGTAAGTCCTGCTTAATTGCGATCGCACCAAAACTAACACCAAATCCGACCCCGACGGAAAGGAGCATCAGGCTCTTTTCGGGCTGCAACTTCTTCTTTAACCTTTTGTGACCAAAAACCATAATCCGAAAGTCCAGTCATCATACAATCTTGTTGAATTTCTTTTTTTTCGGGTTTACCAACAGATTTAGTCACTTTATTTTCTGCCGTTGTCTTCTTTTCTTCGCTCATAATTCTCTTAACTCCTAGTTAAATTTAAGTTAGATAAACAACCTATATTAAAATCCACATCCACAACTACCAGAAGACTTAAGTTGTTGATAGCTTCTGTGAGCAAAAGCCGCCGGATCATTGTAATTTGCACCGTGTAATAATTTCAATCTAATACTAAGTAATTCTTCTTCTGTACCGTTAACCACATCTACAGAGCGATGGGGATAAATAACATCAGGTCTTTTGACTGGAGGGGAAAGGTTAGGTAATCTCATTTGATTTAATCCTTATTGATTATTTGTATAATCCCTGCTTACTAAGGAGGGTCTATAATCCCCCCATTAGTAAGGGGGGGTAGGGGGGGTTAATAAGCACTTGACCAAGAACGAACTTCACCCAAGGTGACAGGAATTGTATCACTAACATCAATAGTAAAGCGATAGATTTTTTTGGCGCGACGGCTATTTTCAGGGTCAAAGAATTTCAGTTTAACATCCCAACAATCACTATCTAAACGACAGAATGGACTCTTTTCTACTGTAATACTATCTAATTCATAACCTGCACCCACCGCTTGAGCAAAGGTTTGAGCGGCTTGGAAAGCATTAGTAGAAGCAAAATTTAAGGCACGATCTTGAGAGGTTGTACCTAAGTTGCGTAAATCATAATAAATCCGATTTAAGAAGCTGCTTAAGGTGCGGCGAATTGCATCTTCTTGAGCATCACCAGCTTCTGATTGCACACTTTCAATCGCAGCACTAACTAAAGAGTTAACTTTCCAACCGTACAAACCACGAGTATTATTAATCTCAATTACGGGAACAACTTGCCCTGAGAATAATTTAACACTCCGTCCGGTTAAAACACCAGGAATACTAACTCTTTGTACAAATTCAGGGCTATTTTCTTCTTGAATTTGTCCGCTTAAAAGTCCCTGTAATACTTCATAAACATCACGGGAAAAACCGCCTACGGGTTCGATCGCATAAATAGGAGTCAATTCTAAATTTAATGTCCAAATTAACGCTTTAGCTTCGGGTAAATTTTCCCCTAAATAATCCACCATTTGACGAGCATCGTAGGGATTAGCAGGAATCGTTGTTCCTTCAATACTAACACCCGGCATTAACTGTTTAAAGGAATCTCTACGGGCTTCTGAACCGAAATCATAACCCAATACACCTAAAGCATAAACTAAGTTTTTGCCTTCAAGTTCGCTAGGTGCTTCACTGGCGGTAACAAAATTTGAAGTACGGTTTGACATGGTAGGTTGGTTTGTAGTTTGTTGAGGGAATGAAGGAATATTAATCGGGGTTTGGGTAGTTACAGAAGCAACTATTTCATCAGGTTTGATTTCTGATGCTGTTTCTAGTTGATTATCCAATTCAGACTCGTTAATTTGAGTATCTTGGCAACCACAACCAGAAGCTTCTACGCTTTCTAATTCTAAGTCTTCGGACATTGTTTCTCCTGTTAAGTATTCTATCGCATCAAGGATGTTTAATTTTCCCATTAAACAGCGACTTTGATCATCGGTGTCTTTGGGATTACAGGGAGTAGCACTTGCTAAAAGGGCATTTTTGACTTTTTGAGGGTCAGGTTTTTCCCCTCTTTTTATTTGTAAACTCAGTAATAAAGCGGCCACTCCACTCACAATAGGAGTCGCAAAACTTGTACCACTCAATCTAATTGTACCACCGTTGGGTTTTGCTCCTAAAATATCTTTTCCAGGGGCAAGAATGCCTTGCTTTTGGTAAGCGTCTCCCCAGTTACTAAAGTTAACGGGCTTACCTTGGTCATCCATTGCTCCTACTGCTAAAACAGTCGGTAAAGAGGCGGGAACGTGCAAACATTCACAGCCATCATTTCCCGTTGCTGCGATTAGCAATACGTTGTTTTCTTGGCATAATTCTATAGCTTTTTCGAGCCATTTTTCTGCTTCGCCTGCATCAGTTAATTGTCCGGCACTCACATTAATAATATTAGCACCGTGATTAACAGCTTGCTCTATGGCACGGGATAAATCTAACTGCGATAGTCTCAAGCTTTCATCTGCAAATACGGGAATAATTAAGCCCCGACATTGGGGAGCAATGCCTGTTACTGGTGAATCATGCTGACCGAAGATAATACTAGCAACATGAGTCCCGTGAGTTGACATTGAGCCGTTGGCGTTGGCTTCTCCCGATACTAAACTAGGGAGTCGGGTTAAGTCAGCACCGATGAAACAGGGGTGATTTTGGTCAACTATACCGTCAAGTACAGCAACACAAATTTTAGGATCACCTCTAGTTTCTGACCATAGTTTTTTTAGTCCGGGAATGTTAGTCATTTTGGTTATCTGATTGTATTTGTTTTACCCCCCCAACCCCCCTTACTAAGGGGGGCTTTAATAAAAAACCCCCACCTCCTTTAGTAAGGGGGAGCTTCTGGAAGATTTCTCAAGGATTGAATTTTTTCTGTGATGATTTCACAAACTGCTGAAATATTATCATATACGTCATCATTGGTAAACCTCAGAAAAGTAATTCTAGCTGACTCGATAAACTGTTGTCTTTCTTGGTCGTATTCTTGCACTCCTTCTTGAAAATGACTGTCGCCATCAACTTCAATAGCAAGTTTAATTTCTGGGCTATAAAAATCAATAATAAATTGAGCTACACTATATTGTCGCCGAAATTTACAGTTTTCTAATTGCTTTCCTTTAAGTTGTAGCCACAATTTTTGTTCCGCAGGAGTCATGTTATTGCGTAAAAATTGTCGTTTCTCTTTTTCAGAATTTCTGTTATAAAGTTCGGTCATATAGTTTAGTCATATTTAATCATAATTTTGTTCTTTAATACATAACCCCCCAACCCCCATTAGTAAGGGGGGCTAAAAGCTTTTAATTTCCCCTGAGTAAGAGTAGCTAGGGATGCTTCCTCTTATTCCCCCTTTAGTAAGAGTAGCTAGAGGTGCTTCCTGCTTCCTCTTATCCCCCCCTTAGTAAGGGGGGTTAGGGGGGTAGAAACAGATGGGAATGTTAGTCATTTTGTTCATGTTGATGTTTTTCTTGGTTATTTAATTTGTCAAGGATTTGTAATAACAAAGTCTAATATTTATAAACTGGTTGAATTAAATACCTCGGAGACTTTTAAGTTTAATTCTTTAAGTCCAGGAGAGGCAACTAAATCATCGTTGGTAAAATTACCGATTTCCCTATAGGTATCTCCAGTTAGTTCTAAGACTAAAATGGTTTGAGTTTGAGGATCAACAATCCAGTATTCGGGAATGCCACAATCTTGATATTGTAATTTTTTGGCGATGTAATCTCTATCTCTTTGAATTTCTCCAGGACTAACCACTTCAATGACCAATAAAGGTGGCGACATGGAAAGAAGAATAGTATTTCTCTTGGAGAGTAATTGAATATGTTCTTCCCGAATGATGGTCAAATCAGGGTAACGGTTTTTCGGTTCACCTCTGACTTCTAACTCTAAGCCATGACCTCTAACTCGACGATACCCTAAAAGTAAAGCAAACTTGAGAAAAAGGAAGTTAGCAATTTCAAAATTAAACCCTGATTCTGGTGGCATTTCTACCAATTCTCCGTTAAACAATTCATAAAATTCTTCCGAATTATCCTCATACTGTAGATATTCGGCGAAGCTTTGAAAGCGGGGTTTAGTAATTAACATAATTCTTAATTTTGTTGTTTAATAGATTTTTAGGGCAACCAAGATCGCGGTCTAGCAATTGTTCCAGAGAATAAGGATATTGAGCGGGAAAAGTCACAGCATTCATTGTTTTAATTTTCCCAAATCCTCTAATTCCTCGATTAAATTATCTAAATCTAGCTGTTGAAATTGATGTTTTTTTAGTAAGTTAACGGTTTCTTCTAGCCATTGAGCATCATCAACGTCATAGAGTTGTTTTAAATCGTTCACTTTCATCGTCAACATAAATTTTACTCTATCTATTTTAAATGATTGGCAATAACAAAAGTTTAATGTTCTCAATTATGTATTCATGTAATATAAATTAATTGTCTTGAGATAACCTGCGAGAAGTTCTTTTTCACTTAAGGAAACTGTACAGCCAAGAGATTGAGATTTATTTCGATAAGGGGCATGGGCGCGAGTAATCATATCTTGATGTAAATTATTAACAAAAGAGTTTACCCTTTCTGGGAGAACATGATAGTGCAGTATTTTGTCACCGTTTTCCTTTAGTACCAATGAAATTGCCACACTATCTTCTAATAATTTGAGAGCAGGAGTAGATAGAATTTTAGCCAGTTGTGCTTGTACTGAAACTTTTTTAAAGTCTTCTCTACTAACACTTGGATATAGTCTTACTTCACTTTTTCCTCTCAAATAAAGATGAAAACCAATTACTAGACTGTTGTTTATTTCTAGCAACATCCTTAAAGGTTTACTATCGCTTTGAGAAAGAGCAATGGCAGTTTCTAATTTTTCAGGATAATTGTCAATTGCCCACCAAGTTTTGACCCTCGCTTCTGTTAACTCTGCACGAGCATCAATTCCCGCCATAATTTGGGTTACTTTGCTGTAGTCAAACCCCTTCATGAAAAAATGCAGAGGTTTATAGTCAATTATCACCCCAACTCTAGTTTCTACTTGATGAAAAAAGCCTAAAAATGCTTGCGCTTTTCTGGCAAAGCTGTCATTAATAGCCAAGTTAAACCGAGCAGGATCTAGTTTATTATTCTCAATTTTACATGAACATTCAATGCGACAGGGTTCTACTTGGGCAACTAAATCCTCAAATAAGTCTAGGGGATAAAGATACTCAAGATCAAAGGCGTTTTTATGTTCACCTATGAACTGTAAGTTTTTTTGACTGGCTGTAAGTAAACTAGGATAAGTCATTATCTATAAAAATTTCCCACGAAACAAATTATGCCCAGAAAACCTCGAAATTTACGGTCTGGATACGCCTATCACATCACCATCCGTTGCAATAACCGCGAGTTTAAACTGCAAAAGCGTGAATGTCGGCAGGTGTTTCTTTATGCGATCAAAAAGGCTTTGAATAAACACAATTTCAAGCTTTATGCTCTTTGTATTATGTCCAATCATGTCCATTATCTGATAGAGCCTGCACAACCCGAAGATTTACCTAAAATTATGCACTTTCTCAACTGGTACACGGCGATGTGTTTCAACCGTATGTTAAGGAGAACAGGACATTTTTGGGAAAAACGCTACTTTAGCGATGGCTTTCCTGCTTCAGACAAGGAAAGGGCATTAAATACCTTGCGCTACATTCACGGCAACCCGAAGGCGGCAAAAATGCGTTCTGGTTTCTTCTACGATTTCAGTAACTACGGCAGTTATGAACGTTTAACCGACGACGGTTTAACTCAATGGCATCCCGCTTTTCTACAATTAGGGAACAGCTTAGAAGAATGTGCCAAGAAATATAAAGGCTTTTGCCAAAGGTATAAACCGAAGGAGAAGAAGACCCCAACTCGATGCCACTGGGGTAGCAAGCTGTTGGCTGGGGTTCATCTATCAGAAAAAGGCTCTACCACCAACCCCAAAAAATCTAAGTCTCGTCTTGTTCAAACCCCGTGCCAGGTATCCGAAAGCCCCGAACTGACTAGGATTGTGAGTCAATTCATTGAAGCTAACCGTGCGCCAAGAGAGGCAGAAAAAGACTTTTAATACTTTTTGAGGTGAGTGCTAGAATAAAGAGGACTACTCCGCGTCGTCGCCTGCAAAAGGCACCCACAGCCCGTACCCTCGTTCATTTAAGGGTGTCAGCCCTGTACCGCCCTCTGAGGAGGTGGTATTGATTTCCCGTTGTACGGGTGCGGCTTGTTGGGGTTTTAGGTTTTTCTTAGTCATGGTTTTGTGTCTCCACAATTAATGAATTTGAACTAACACAACTCTACTCTAAATTCATGCTAGGCTACTTGTCAAGTTTTTTGTGATAATTTTTAACTGAATATTTCTAGTGAGCTTCTGTTAATAATTAACCCCAAAATACTCACCCCAAAAAAGCTAAGTCTCGTCTTGTTCAAACCCCGTGCCAGGTATCCGAAAGCCCCGAACTGACTAGGATTGTGAGTCAATTCATTGAAGCTAACCGTGCGCCAAGGGAGACAGAAAAAGACTTTTAATACTTTTTGAGGTGAGTGCTAGAATAAAGAGGACTACTCCGCGTCGTCGCCTGCAAAAGGCGGCATCCAAAACCAATCACTTCCTCGTTCTCGGTTGTTTTGCAAGGGTGCCAGCCCTGTACCGCCCTCTGAGGAGGTGGTATTGATTTCCCGTTGTACGGGTGCGGCTTGTTGGGGTTTGAGGTTCTTCTTAGTCATGGTTTGTTTCTCCAGAATTTAAGGTGAAATTTGACTTGATGTCAATATACAGGTGTGACTACCCTCTTGTCAATAGTCTTCTAGCATTGGTGAGTTAAGGGAAAGGGGAACCCAAAAGAAAAACAACCTCTACTCCTCCTCCCCCCTACTCCTCCCAAGGGGACTACTCCGCGTCGTCGCCTGCAAATGGGTTGAAGCCTACGGACCTCAAAAGGGGGGTCAGCCCTGTACCAGCCTCAGAGGAGGTGGTATTGATTTCCCGTTGGACGGGTGCGGTTTGTTGGGGTTTGAGGTTTTTCTTAGTCATGGTTTGTTTCTCCAGAATTTAAGGTGAAATTTGACTTGATGGGCATCCTAACCAAATAGCTCAAGACTTGTCAATATTTTTGTGGGAATTCTTGACTAAATGCTTCCTGTAATTAATATTAAGTAATATTGCTTGCAAGCTATCATCAACCACGCACCCCAAAAAGTCTAAATCTCGTTTTACTTCTCTGTCTGCAATTAATCGGGTGGATGCCAACCTGCTTTTACCCAATTTTTACGGACAATAACAGCCAAATTATTATTTAATCTTAAAGCCATAATTGTCGCTCTACCATAAGGGGTTATCCCGATAATTTCGGTTCCCTCTGGACTCCAAGTAAAATGTTCTTGCCATTTTTGAAGGCGAGGATTAAATAAAGAAACTAACTCCCCAGATTCAGGCTCAATAGCCTCAGTTTGTGTCCACTTATATTGATTACATAATTCACAAGCTAAACATAAATTATCTTCTGTATTAGCACCACCTTTAGCTAAAGGCTGGATATGATCAATTTGTAATCTACCCATAATATAATCTTGGTGACTTAGGCAATATTCACAGCGATTTCCTGCCCGTTGTCGAATCCTTTGGCGTAAGGCTTCTGTGAGAAAACTCATGGCAATAAAGGTTCTCTCAATCCTCGTTTAACGGCTTCAGCTAACGCCATTGACTTTCTTAATTGTCCCATTTGGTAAATTGAGATTAAAACCAATAATTCATAGCCTTCAGCTTCGATTAAGCCAGTATTTTTTCCCTTAGCTTGTAATTCTCCTAAACGTTGATTTTGAACTGCATCCATTTTTAAATTAGATAACTCAATAACTTCGGAATCTAAAAGATGGGAAACTTCAACATTATTGCCAATTGCTGAGAGATTATTAAAGGTAGGTAAAACGATTTGCAAGGTATCAATTAAAACCTCTGATAACTCTCGCGCTGTAGCCAGTCCTAGACATTGGGCAGATTCAACTAAGCTGTTGGGTAAATTAATAGTAATTTGAGTCATCTTTTCTGTATAAATGGGTTTTACGTTGATTATAACTTAACAAAGTGTTCTTGTAAGTTATAGGCGATCGCACTATCAAGTACAGCGACACAAATTTTAGGATCACCTCTAGTTTCTGACCATAGTTTTTTCAGTCCAGGAATGTTAGTCATTTGTCGTTTAACCCAACCTATTTTTAGCGATTAGTAGTTGCAGATGAAGAAAAAGCCTTATTTGCTTGGACATAAATTTTCAACGCTACAGACATTTGTTGTTGTGCCGTTTCTCCTTGTGCTTGAAACCAGGCAAAAGTTTCTGAATCTACTTCAACTTCTACAGTAACAGGAGGCTTAGGGATTCGCAATTGTGCTTTAGTCCAAAAACCTTCTGACAGAGCAGGAATATCAGAAGTATCAATATCCTCATCTTTCATCGCATCAATTCTATTCCAATCTGTTTTTGATATATTGCTCATAAGATTTTTGTTCATAAGATAATGCTTTTCTTAAAGATATAATACGAATCGTTTGATCATCAGGTTCAGTATAGACAATAACCACAACTCGTCCATCTAGTAAACCAATAGCAACAAAGCGATCTTCTCCATAATTCTCTCGCTCATCCAATTCAACAACCATTGGTAGGTTAAAGATACGATAAGCATCTGTAAAGTCAAATCCATGTTTGATCAGGTTAGTTTGGTTTTTGCCCTCATCCCATTCAAATTTCATAGATTTATGATAGCAAAAATAATCAATTATTATGTGCGATCTCTTATATACAAAGGTTTTTGCCAAAGGTACAAACCGAAGGAGAAAACCCCAACCCGATCGCACTGGGGTAGTAAGCTGTTGGCTGGGGTTCACCTCTCGAATAAGACTCTAACCACCAACCCCAAAAAAACTAAGTCTCGTCTTGTTCAACCTCCGTGCCAAGATCAGGTATCCGAAAGCCTCGAATTAACAAGGATTGTGCGTCAATTCGTTGAGGCTAACCGTACGCCATGGCAAGTAGAAAAAGACTTTTGACACTTTTTGAGGTTAGTGTTAGAATCAAGGGGACTACTCCGCATCATCGCCCGCAAAAGGGTGTTGCCAGATAAAACCCAAAGGGGCGTATAGCCAAATTCTGGTTATATTATTTTGTCTTTTTCAGAAACTCAGGAAGAATCTATGACTCATTTACTAGAAAAAGCATTCCAAGAAGCTCAAAAACTCTCAAATTATCTTCAGGATGAACTTGCACAACAATTACTCGAAGATATCGAGAATGAGTTAAAATGGCAAGAAAGTTTATCTAATCCAGATATGGATTTAGGTATTTTTCAAGAAATGGCTCAGTTAGCATTACTTGAAGATGAAGAAGGTAAGACTGAAGATAAGGGTTTTGGTGAGAAATAATGCGATCATCAAGAACTAGAAGTTTTAGAAAATTATTTACAGTGCATGGACAGCAATGAGTAAATCATTCCCTCCAATTGGTTTTCCTTGACTTTCTAAATAGGTACGGCTTTTAGCATAATGATCATCAACAGAAATATCTAAAGACAGTACATTAATATTATCTAAAATTAAGGCAATTCTTTCTTTTAGTCGAGAGGAGTTGCTTTTTTCTGCTCCAAAGCGTAATTCACACGCAACAATTACACTGGTACAAATTTTATCCTCACCAATACTTTGAATTTTGGTAAAAATCTTGCCTGTTGGATGTTTAACAAGATCAGATAAAATATTGGTATTGTGAGTTAATTCGTTGATGCGAACCGTGCATCCTGGCAAGTAGAAAAAGACTTTTGACATTTTTTGAGGTAAATGTTAGAATTAAGGGGACTACTCCTCCCAAAGATTCTGATTCATAATGAGGTCTAAAAAGATGGTAAGAGTTGTTACCCTAGAGGATGCCTTAGAGATAGTCAAACAGCTTTCTCCTCTTGATAAAGTACGCCTAATTGAAAAAATGACTCCTGATATTAAACAACAGTTAGCTGTTACTAGCCATCAACCTCATAAATCTTTGCGGGGGTTATGGCGAGGTGCTAATATTAGTGATGAAGATATCGCCGAAGTAAAACAACAGATAGGAGCTAACTTTCCTCGTGAGGATATTTGATGAGTAACGCGGTGACAGATACTCACGCTTTGATTTGGTATTTAGAGGATAGTCCACGCTTGAGTTCTGTGGCTAACCAAGCTTTTGAACAATGCGATCGCGGTGAAATTGTTATTTATATTCCAACCATCTGTTTAATAGAAATAATTTATCTACAAGAAAAAGGGCGTATTGCACCTGAACTAAAATCTCAATTAGATACAGAATTATTAGCTGGTAATAGTGGGTTTATCTTAGCTGATTTAACTGCCGAGGTTGTCAATGTTTTGGCAACTGTACCACGAACTGCTGTACCTGATTTACCTGATAGAATAATTATTGCGACCGCTTTTCATCTTGGTTTACCCCTTATTAGCCGTGATAGTAGAATGCCGCTTACAGGTATATCTTTGATTTGGTGATTTGCTATTATAGGTCAGTAATTTATAATAATAGCAAACCCCGAATAACCAAATATTATTTACGTTAGGTAATTAAGCTATGAAAGCAATTCAATCTACGGGAAAGATCGATAAGGTAGGTCAATTATCTTTAGACTACCCAATTAAAGGGACTCCACCCAGTTCGGTAAGAGTCATTATTCTTTGGGAAGAAACAGAAACAGAGGTTAATGATTTTTGGGAACAAATCAAAGAATATCAACAACATCCTTTAATGTCAGCAGAACAATTACAACAGGAATTAAAACAATCTTTGACCGAAGCAGGTTATGATTCAAGAGAGAAAATTGTTGATCTTGTCCAAGATATTAAACGGGAAATATCTCAAGAACGTCAACAAAAACAAGATTCAATAAAATAATGATTGCTGTAAAAGATAGGTTTCTTAAGTTAACACCCGAAGAATATTTTATTTGGGAAAAACAACAACTGCTGCGCCATGAGTATCTTAGTGGTGGAGTTTATGCTATGATTGGGGGGACTCAAAATCATGGGCGAATTGCTAGTAATATTATTTTTATCCTTAAAGGTCATTTACGGGGCGGTGGTTGTCAGGTAGGTAATTCCGATTGTCGTGTAAATATTTTTGAAACTAAAGATTATGTTTATCCTGATGTGAGCGTTACTTGTGATGAGCGCGATCGCACTGCAATTCAGGCGATTCAATATCCTTGTCTAATTATTGAAGTTTTATCTGCAAGTACAGCCAATTATGACCGAGGGGATAAATTTAGGATGTATCGTCGCAATCCTAGTTTGCAAGATTATATTTTAGTTGATAGTGAGAAAATAGCGATCGATTCATACCGCAAAAATGATCGCGGTAATTGGGAGATTTTTAATTATCAACCAGGGGATAATATTGATTTACAAAGTATTGGTTTAAGATTTCCAATTGAGTCCGTTTATGAGGATATTATTTTTGAGGAATTAGGATTGTGAGTCAATTCATTGATGCGAATCGTGCGCCACCCCCCAACCCCCTTACTAAGGGGGGCTAAAATCTTTTTATTTTCCCTTACTAAAGGGGGCTAAAGTTTCTTCTTATTCCCCCTTACTAAAGATGATTAAAAGTGCTGTGCTTCTTATTTCCCCCTTACTAAGGGGAGCTAGGGGGGTAGAAACTCAGGTAAGTGCTAAGGATTAAAGGGACTACTCCGCGTTGTCTCCAGCAAAGGGAGTACATTGTCTGGTTAAAATATCACACTCTGTACTAGCAAATAATGCTTTTTCACCTTGACAAGAAGTTGTTGTCACTTGACGTTGTACCGGGGCAGATTGTTGGGGACGGATATTTTTCTTGATCATTGTTTGTGTCTCCAGATTAGTTGAAGTTTGACTGACTGGATGATAATCTAAGGTTATGCTGGTGGTTGAGTCTTTGTAATGATTATTAACAATGCTTATTAGCAAATAGGTAAAGTTTCTCTGTACAATGCTCAAGAGTAGAGTGCTTCTAATGTAAACTAAAATTATTTGCTCGATAACTATAACTATGCCAGATTTAATTACTATTCCTGGAATACCTGAACTTTGGACTCAGACCAAAGGCGATTCTCGGATTAAAATTGCTATTCTTGACGGTGCAGCAGATTTAGAACGTGCTTGTTTTAAAGGTGCAAAGATTACTCAATTTAAACCCTATTGGGCAGAAGATATTGAACTCAATGATGAGTATTATCATTATTTAAAATTAGCGACAGAATTTAATCAACAACAAAAGGCTAAAAAAGAAGACCCAGATCACGATAAAGAAGAAGCAAAAAAAGAAAGAGAAGCCTTTTTTAAAGATTTCCCTGAAGACATTAAAAGACGGATTGATTTATCTAGTCATGCTACTCATATTTCGAGTACAATTTTAGGACAGCATGGCTCTCCCGTGGAGGGTATTGCGCCTAATTGTACGGCGATTAATATTCCGATTTCCTTCGCAGGAGATGATTTTATTTCCTTTGTAAATCTTACCCATGCGATTAACGAAGCCTTAAAAGCCGAAGTTAATATTATTCATATTGCAGCTTGTCATCCTACTCAATCAGGAATGGCTCAAGAAATCTTTGCCCGTGCTGTGAAACAATGCCAAGATAGTAATATTTTAATTGTGGCTCCGGGTGGTAATGATAAAGGTGAATGTTGGTGTATTCCTTCAATTTTACCCGATGTTTTAACAGTGGGTGCAATGCGTGATGATGGACAACCATTTAAGTTTAGTAATTATGGTGGTGACTATCAACAGAAAGGGGTGATGGCTAACGGTGAAAATATCTTAGGGGCTGAACCTGGAACCGATATTCCGATTAAACAACAAGGGACGAGTTGCGCTGCACCAATTGTTACCGGAATTTCCGCTTTATTAATGAGTATGCAACTGCAAAGAGGGGAAAAACCTAATGCTGAAACCGTGCGACAAGCTATTTTACAAAGTGCTATTCCTTGCGACCCGAAAGAAGTAGAAGAACCGGAACGTTGTTTGTTAGGTAGATTCAATATTCCGGGGGCTTATAACTTATTAACAGGAGAACGATTAACAACGGTTAAAACTTCTGAAATCAGACAATCAGAAATTACTATTCCTGTTAATAATATTACTCCTCTAACTAAAATAGAAAACCCAATTAACAGCCCATTACTAACTTTAAGTAATGTAATTGCCAGCAATTCTTCGGCCGTAGCTGTGGCTAATATTACCGCTAGTCAACCTACTAATGGTATTACTGCTAGTGCTGCATCCAAACTGGTTTATATTTTAGGAACAATTGGTTATGACTTCGGGAGTGAAGCCCGACGGGATAGTTTTAAACAATTAATGCCAGCCGTAGAAATTGACGGTACAATAATTCCTGCTAATCCTTATGATGCCAGTCAAATAGTTAATTATTTAGCCGAAAATCCTTCAGAAAGTAAGTCTTTAATTTGGACAATTAACCAAGAATTTAACCCAGTTTATGCCCTGGAAGTAAAAGGAGGATTTGCGGCTGATGTTTATGAAATGTTAAACTTAATGTTAGCCGGACAAATTGAACCCGAAAGCAGTGATGATTATGTTGAAAGGGTGAGTATTCCTGGGCAAATTACGGATAAAACAATTACTCTATTTTCCGGTCAAGAAGTTCCTGTAATTACGATTAATAATATTAGGGGAATGTACGGCTGGAAAGTAAACGGTTTAGTGGATGCAGCCTTACAAACCCTTTCTGAAGAACTAGCTGACGCTAACGAGATTGAAATGCGAAGAAGTTTAAGTAGTTTCCTGAAACGAGTCTATTTTGATTTGCAAAATTTAGGAAAAACCTCTAAAGACCGGGCGTTAAATTTTGCAGCAACTAACGCTTTTCAAGCCGCTTCTAGTTTTGCTCAAGCTGTTTCTACCGGGATGGAATTAGATACAATTGAAATCGAAAAAAGTCCCTTCTGTCGGGTTAATAGTGATTGTTGGGATGTGAAATTAAAGTTTTTTGATCCTGAACGGGGTTTGAGAGCCAAAAAGGTTTATCTTTTTAGTATTGATGTGAGTTATATGATTCCAGTGACATTGGGGCAAGTTCGTTCTTGGTCTGTACCTAAGTAGGGATTATTCATTGTTTTGTGATGAAATTTAGATTTTTGAACACAGAGACATTGAAAAATTGAAACAATTAGTGTATTTGTAGCCTAACTCTACCACCCAGTAGATATTATCAACGGTCTCAATTAAACTTTTTCTGCCCATCGTCGGAAAATCATTGCCAGTTTAAGTCTGTTATGATTAAATTAAGAATTGTGACAAACATTTGAGTTTTCCTCTCCTGTGAGGGAAGGATTCCACCCGTTCATATCGTGTTGAGGAGCAGCCACAATGAAAGCCCTGATCCAGCAAAACCCCCGTGAGATTGCCTCCCAAGTGGCGGACTATTTTAGCCGCAGTGTGGGAAATTGGTATTCAGAACGGCGCTACTACACACTTCCAGAGGGAAATACCCAAGAAGTCGCCAGCGAGATTACCGTAGAGTTTTTAGAACCGGGCTGTCCTGATCTGCTCGATATTGCTCAATTACACCAATTAGATGACCCGATGCTCCTCAGTTGTGGGTCAAAAGTGACTTGGAAAAGTTCTAATTCCATCTCCGGTAAAAAAATGTCCACCGGATCAACTCGGTTTGGGGTCTGTGACACCTGGCTTTATCGAGATCGGGGATTTATGACACCCAAACCCGTTGTGGCTGAATTTTATATGCTCGATGTCAATACGTTATGTCTGAGAAGCGAGTACAATGGTTCTATGTTTGAAGAAGAAATTAAACTGATTGGCCAACGATACCGCACGCGGCAAACGATTATTTCACGGGCTGGGGAACAAACTATGATCGGTCAGTATTTAGAGAAACGGATTGAATAGCGACCGTGAAGCGAAGGTTTTTTCTACAGGGAATCGGTGCTTTAACTTTAAGTCAGGTCGTAGCTGGATGTAAACAAGCTGTGGCACTGACGGTTGAAGTTCTCAAGGGTTCTGTTCCCGCCCAAGTGGCGAACAAGTTTCGACAACAATTCGGCCGAGGGGCGGTGAATTTTGTCCCCCAAACCCAACTCAAAGATTTATTTGAACGCTTGGAAAAAGGCCAGTCTAAACCTCCAACTCAGCCTTCGTCCCAAGCTAATTTGGTGATGATTGGGGATTTTTGGTTACATTCGGCCATTCAACAAAAACTGATTCAACCCCTTGATCCGAAATTATGGCCCGCTTGGTCACAACTTCCGTCCCGTTGGCAAAATATTGTCCAACGCAATACCCAGGGTGAAGTTGATCCTCAAGGTCAAATTTGGGCGGCGCCCTATCGTTCGGGTAGTACAGTAATTATTTATCGGGTTGATAAGTTTCAGGGGTTGGGATGGACACCGAAAGATTGGAGTGATTTATGGCGTCCCGAATTACGTCACCGAATTTCTTTACCTGATCAAGCCCGGGAAGTGATTGGTTTAACCTTGAAAAAATTAGGTCATTCTTATAATACAGCCGATTTAAGTAAAGTCAAAAACTTAGAATCTGAACTGCTTAAACTCCATCAAAATATTAAACTTTATGATTCTAATAGTTATCTCAAACCGTTGATTTTAGGGGATACTTGGTTGGCGGTGGGTTGGTCTACGGATATTTCTCCAGAAGTTCAATATCAAAACGGGTTAGCCGCCGTTGTTCCTCAATCTGGGACGGCTTTATGGTCAGATTTATGGGTCAAACCTGCGGAGGTTCAATCTTCTCCTACCGCCACTTTAGCAGATAATTGGATTGATTTTTGTTGGTTGCCTCAAGTTGCGACTCAACTATCATTATTAACCGGAACAACATCCCCAATTATTTTGGGAATGAACCCCCAAGAGTTACCCCAATCTTTAAGGGAAAATCCTCTATTATTTCCTGATCAAGCTATTTTAAAAAAAAGTGATTTTCTCGAACCCCTTTCGCCCAATTCCGTGAAACAGTATCAACAGTTATGGGAAAAAATTAGACGGGGAAAGTTACAATAAATTTCTTTGATAATAAGTACCTAAACAAAATCAATTACACATCCTCTACCCTGTTCCCTCCCCCCCTAGCCCCCCGTGCACGGGGGGTTTGGGGGGGCTGTTCCCTCTCTCAACTAGGTAATTTATTTTGTGTAACTACTTATTATAATAGAGTGCGATCGCCAATTCCAAAAACACAGAACAATTTTTGGTTACAATATAATGTAATAGTAACCTTTATTTGAGCGCTCACCAGATCATGCTAACTGCGGGAACTTTGCTTAATCATCGGTTTCGACTGAAACGCCAACTGAATGAAAATCCGATTCGCCAAACCTGGTTAGCGGATGATTTATTACTTAAAGATAAAGCGGTTGTCAAATTATTAGCATTAGGAGGATCAATGCAATGGGAGGATTTAAAATTATTAGAGCGGGAAGCACAGGTTTTAAAACAATTAAATCATCCTCGCTTAGTTAAATATCGAGATTATTTTTCCCTGGATGATCAGAATATTTGGTTTGCTTTAGTGACCGAATATATTCCTGGTCATTCTCTTAAACAAAAACTAGACAATCATCATCTATTTACTCAACAACAATTATACTGGATCACCTTTGAAGTTTTAGAAAATCTTAATTATTTACATCAACTCCATCCGCCTATTTTACATCGAGATATTAAACCAAGTAATTTAATTTGGGGAGAAGATCATCATATTTATTTAATTGATTTAGGTTCGGTACAAATTCAACCAAGAACCCCCGGATCAAGTTTTACTGTGGTGGGAACTTTTGGTTATACTCCCATTGAACAATTTGGCGGATTAGCGGTTCCCGCTTCCGATTTATATGGGTTAGGAGCCACATTAATTCATCTATTAACAGGGATTCCTCCGGCGGAATTACCTCAAGAAAAGTTTAAAATGAAGTTTAACGGGGATATCCTAGATCCGGCGTTTAAAAGTTGGTTAGAAACCTTAATAGAACCCGCAGTAGAATCTCGTTTTGCTACTGCTCAAATGGCTTTATATGCGTTAAACTATCAACCCAAACAGTCTTTGAAAAAGACCTCAGAACCCCATTTAAAATTATCCCAATCTTCTAATAATTTAAAAGTTGATATTCCCTCTCAGTTTTCCCTACAATATATTTCTCCAGTCCAGAAAATTTTATTAAATCAAATCAGTTTATTAAAAAAGGGTTGGCAAATTATTCCAGGATCGATGATCATTAAAGGATTGGGATTGGGTGCGATCGCTTCTTTCATTACCTACAAACTTTATACTATTTTAAATCCGGCTATTTTTGAACAGATTGATTTAGGGTTAATTATTATATTTTATTTGACTTTATTGGGGATTCCTGTTAGTATAGTATTATTGATATATAAGGCTATTATTGATTATAAACCCTTTGAAAAAGTTCAACTCAATTTTAATAATAAAACCTTTGAGATTTTCTGGTCTTCTTATTTACCCTTTCGCAAACGAGGAGAAATCTCCCAAATTCAACAAATTAACTTAATTAGAACCACCGATAATCAGGGTAATTTTTATCCGAGCTTAGAAATTGTGACCCAAGAACCCAATATTTTATTTTTATCACGTCGCAAAACCTATCGTTTTGGGCATCAATTACCCGAAGAAGAATTAAAAGGATTAAAACAAGAATTGCAAAAATGGCTTGCTTCTAAAACCGATCTCCATTAAACTAAAATATTATTATTAATTAAATTAGGATATTTGATTTTATGGCATGGTTTGAACGTATTTTTGGTAGTCTCACTGGTGGAATTCCTGGTAAACCGGATAATGATGTGGTAAAACAGGCGGCGGCTAGTGCTTCCCTTCCCCCGGAACGCATTGGAATTGCGGGAGAATATGATGAAAGCGGATTAGCTAAACGGGTGACTTTAGCGTTTGACGAAGACCCCGAACTCAAAGATATTGGTTCCCTATGGGTGTCCCAGAAAGGCGGAACTGTTGTTCTCAAAGGCAAAGTCCCCAGCCCAGGTTTTCTGGAAAAAGCAGTTAATATTGCCGAATTTCAAGCCGGAACTTTGAGTGTTGATACGTCCCAAGTGACAATTGAGTAGGAGGACAGAGGAAATAGGGGAGATGACGAAATAATTAATACGATGAAACCCATACTCAACAACCTATAGGTCTGTTTTTCCCCTTTGTTTCCTCTGTTCTGTACAATTAAATTAACAAACTTTTATTGTTGTAACTTTAATCAATGTCTATATCAGAGTTAGAGGGTTCTCAAGAACCCTTAGAGAAAAAAGTCCATTTGCCTAAAACCAGTGAATCCGAGAGTTTAAAACGGATTAGGCATACTGCGTCCCATGTTATGGCAATGGCAGTTCAAAAACTGTTTCCCAAGGCACAAGTCACCATTGGCCCTTGGATTGAAAATGGGTTTTATTATGATTTTGATAGTCCCGAACCCTTTACCGAAAAGGATTTAAAATCCATCCAAAAGGAGATGGTTAAGATTATCAAACGGAAACTCCCCGTAATTCGGGAAGAAGTTAGTCGGGAAGAAGCCCAACAACGCATCCAGAAAATAGGAGAATCCTATAAACTAGAAATCCTACAAGGCCTACAGGAACCCATTACCCTCTATCATCTAGGCGAACAATGGTGGGATTTGTGTGCGGGGCCCCATGTTGAGAATACGGTTGATATTGACCCTAATGCGATTGAACTCGAAAGTGTAGCGGGGGCTTATTGGCGTGGGGATGAAACCAAAGCTCAATTACAACGAATTTATGGGACAGCTTGGGAAACTCCCGAACAATTAGCCGAACATAAACGCCGCAAGCAAGAAGCCATCCGACGTGACCATCGCCGTTTGGGTAAGGAGTTGGGACTGTTTATCTTCTCCGATTTAGTGGGGCCAGGATTACCCCTCTGGACACCGAAAGGAACCCTATTAAGAAGTACCCTAGAAGATTTTCTCAAAAAAGAACAAGTTAAGCGGGGCTATTTAGGTGTAACGACTCCCCATATTGGTCGGGTAGATTTATTTAAAACATCAGGACATTGGCAGAAATATCAAGAAGATATGTTCCCGATGATGGCCGACGATGAGGAAGCCAAGACCAATGAACAGGGATTTGTTTTGAAACCCATGAACTGTCCTTTTCATATCCAAATTTATAAAAGTGAGTTACGTTCCTATCGGGAACTTCCGATGCGGTTAGCAGAATTTGGAACAGTATATCGTTATGAACAATCGGGAGAATTAGGAGGGTTAACCAGGGTTAGAGGTTTCACCGTAGATGATTCCCATTTATTTGTTACTCCTGAACAATTGGATGATGAATTTGTCAAAGTTGTCGATTTAATTCTATTTGTATTTAAGAGTTTACAACTAACCAACTTTAAAGCCAGACTAAGTTTCCGTGACCCTAGTTTAGATAAATATATCGGGTCAGATGAAGTTTGGAATAAATCAGAAGGAGCAATTCGTCGGGCGGTAGAAACTTTAGGAATGAACTACTTTGAAGGGATCGGAGAAGCCGCTTTCTATGGCCCGAAATTAGACTTTATCTTTCAAGATGCTTTAGAAAGAGAATGGCAATTGGGAACAGTTCAAGTTGATTATAATTTACCTGAACGCTTTGATTTAGAATATGTTGCTGAAGATGGAACCCGTCAACGTCCAGTAATGATTCATCGTGCACCCTTTGGTTCTTTGGAACGATTAGTGGGAATATTAATAGAGGAATATGTTGGGGATTTCCCCATCTGGTTAGCACCCGTACAATTTCGACTATTACCCGTGAGCCAAGAATTTCTTCCCTTTGCTCAAGAAATTGCTCTCAGAATGCGGTCTGCTGGAATTCGGGCGGAGGCGGATGCGAGTAGCGAGCGTTTAGGGAAATTAATTAGAAATGCTGAGAAGGATAAAATTCCGGTGATGGCTGTGGTTGGGGCCAAGGAAATAGAAGCAAATTGCTTGAATATCAGAACTCGTGCGGATGGAGAGTTAGGGGCTATTCCGGTTGAGGATGTAATTCAACAACTGCAACAGGCTATTTCTAGTTACGGCAATTTTACCAAGACGGTATAAATTCAGGTTTACACCTGGACAGAACCATCTGATAGGATTGATCTGTCATAACTATAGGCTGGATTTTATAGCAACCGCCAAGGCAGTTAGGACACCAGACGGATCTTGGAACCCAGACGGTGAAGTATTTCCCCCTGTTCCCTCCCCCACCAGCCCTGCGTGCACGGGGGGTTTGGGGGGCTGTTCCGGTGTTCCCTGCTATAAACAATGACTGAAGCATTCGATTCCCCTGGGACATTTTCCATCGGGACATACAATTTATCTTTTATTATGACAACCTTATTCACCGATAAAGTCGGGGCTAACACTATCTTTCGGGTGCTTCAGTTATCGAAAACTATAATAACTATAAAAAAAACCCAAAAAAATTATGAGTGGAACCAAAAAGGAAGTAGAATCTTTGTTGAGTAACCTACCTGATGATTGTTCACTGGAGGATGTGCAATACCATCTCTATGTAATCGAGAAAGTCCGTCATGGACTCAAGATTCACGAAACGACCAGGAATCTCATACAAGAGGAAGCAGAAGGTTTATTAAGTAAATGGGTTATCAAGTAGTTTGGTCGCCTCAAGCCATAGATGATATTGATGCAATTGCTGCTTATATTGCACGAGATTCAATTTCTTATGCGGCGGCGGTTGTCCAGAGAATCATTGAGGTTACGCGCAACTTGAGCAAGGCTCCTGAAGCGGGAATGATTGTTCAAGAATTTGGCGATGAAAACATCCGTGAACAATTTGCTTACACCTATCGAGTCATTTATCAAATCCAAGAAGACATTGTTACCATTGCCTCGGTCATTCATGGCAAAGCCTTATTAAACATTGAATTGAGTCAACAGTAAATTTTTATTTCATCCCCGTAGAGACGCGCCATGGCACGTCTCTACAAGTTTTTCAGGGTTTGGCGAAATGATTTGGCAGCAACTAAAGGATTAGGATGTTGTACATATTCCGCATAATTGTCTCGATAAAGCTGAACTTCTCCCAACTCAAATTTTAGTAAAAGCTGATTGTCGTACCACAAACGCTCATATTCAACACGACATTTATCTTGATCATGACCAATACCCAACTCATATTTATAAATGCCGTTATTACCGATAATCTCTAGCTCAAAACGTTGGACTTGTAAAGTTTGCCAGCGAGTGCAGTCTGATGATAGAAAAATTTTCTCTAGCTTACTATCACCGTTAACAAATTCCTGAATTTTCTGCAAAACTTTAAAAACAGTTGATTTACCCGAGCCATTAGAACCGAGAAATAGATTGATAGAATCAAGATTAAGTTCAAAATTTACCAAACAACGAAAATTATCAATGTAGAGCCGTTTTAGCATAATATTTTTCGATTAAGGTAACACTTAGATAGCCACTAAACACTTACTTTACCATGATTAGTGATTTTTCCAAAGAGAGCCGATGAAATGATCGGGTGATAGGGATGAAAATTTTGATAAATTCACCCCATCACCCCCTCGGTATTAACCGCCAATCATCGTTGGTTGTGGTTCAAAGACGGGGAAAATGCGATCGCCATTGTAATCATTAGAAACTAAAGGATGACCATAATAGGCATCAATTAACAGTTGTTTCAAGTCCTTAATTAAAGGATAACGGGGATTGGCTCCGGTACATTGATCATCAAAAGCTTGGTCAGCAACTTCATCTAATTTAGCCAGAAATTCCGCTTCACTGATATCTTTTAAAACCTCCTTAATTGAAGCCGGAATTCCCACTTGGCGCTTTAATTCTTCGATGGCTAAAATCAAATGATCGATTTTTTGATCTTCGGTGTCTCCCCCTAAGCGCAGATAATCCGCAATCCGAGAATAGCGCCATTTAGCATTCGGATATTTATACTGGGAGAAAGTGGCTTGTTTAAACGGAACATCGGTAGCATTATAACGAATAACGTAACTAATCATTAAGGCATTTGCTAACCCGTGGGGAATGTGGAAAGTCCCGCCTAATTGATGGGCTAAGGAGTGACAAATTCCGAGGAATCCATTAGCAAATGCCATCCCCGCCATAGTAGAAGCATAGTGCATTTTTTCCCGAGCTTTGGGATCATTTGCTCCATTTTCGTAGGAACTGGGCAGGTATTTAAAGATTAACCGAATTGCTTCTAAAGATAACCCATTGGTATATTCCGAAGCTAATACCGAAACATAGGATTCTAAGGCATGGGTTAGGGCATCAACGCCCCCAAAAGAGGTTAAACTTTTGGGCATATTTAACACCAATTCCGGGTCAACAATTGCCATATTTGGGGTTAAGGCATAGTCGGCTAAAGGATATTTAATATTAGTGCGGCGGTCGGTGACAACGGCAAAAGGCGTGACTTCTGACCCGGTTCCAGAGGTAGTAGGAATCGCAACTAACATCGCTTTTTTGCCCAAAGGTGGCAATTCATAAACCCGTTTACGGATATCCATAAACCGCATTGCTAACCCTTCAAATTCGATATCAGGATGTTCATACATCAGCCACATAATTTTAGCTGCATCCATGGGAGAACCGCCACCAATGGCAATAATTACATCGGGTTTAAACGTATTCATTAAGGTTAATCCCCGTTGTACTGTATCTAAAGAAGGGTCGGGTTCAACATCGTAGAACACATCATATTTTATTCCAATTTCCTCTAAAACTCCTTCGAGGGAACGGGTAATTCCTAAATCAAATAGGGGTTTATCGGTGACAATAAATGCCCGTTCTTTTCCAGCTAATTCTCGAATGGCAACGGGTAAAGATCCATATTTGAAATATACTTTGGGAGGAATCCGAAACCAGAGCATATTTTCTCGACGTTCGGCGACGGTTTTAATGTTTAATAAATGCCGAGGTTCGACGTTTTCGCTGATGGAATTTCCGCCCCAACTACCACATCCCAAGGTTAAAGAAGGGTCAAGACGGAAGTTGTAAATATCACCAATAGCTCCTTGAGAAGACGGAGTATTAATTAAAACCCGGGCGGTTTGAACGGTATTTTCAAACCGTTTAATATGGTCGATATTGTTGGGAGAAGTGTATAGAGAAGCGGTATGTCCCCGTCCCCCTAACTGTACTAAAGTATCGGCTTTTACCACCGCATCCTCGAAATCCTTAGCCCGATACATGGCTAAAATCGGAGAAAGTTTTTCATGGGAAAAGGGATCATTTTCATCAACTTCTATCCCTTCTCCAATAATTACCCTGGTTTCTTCGGAAAGGCTAATTCCGGCTAATTCGGCTAATTTTTGCACGGGTTGACCGACAATTTCCCCATTCAAATGTCCGTTCACAAAAATAACCTTTGCCATCCGTTCCCGTTCTTCTGGGGTTAGGAAATAGGCGCCGCGTAGGGTAAATTCTTTCTTGACTTCTTCGTAAACAGAATCAACCACAATTACCGATTGTTCACTAGCACAAATCATGCCATTGTCGAAGGTTTTACTAATAATAATTGAGGAAACGGCCATTTTAATATGGGCGGTATCGTCAATTAAAGCCGGGGTATTCCCCGCCCCGACCCCCAGGGAAGGATTACCGGAAGAATAGGCTGCCCGTACCATTCCTGGCCCTCCAGTGGCTAAAATTAGCTTAATATCCGGGTGCTGCATTAGGGCTTGGGACAGAGGTACGGTGGGTGCATCAATCCAGCCGATAATGTCTTCTGGGGCTCCGGCGGCGACGGCTGCATCTAAGACAATTTTGGCAGCGGCGGTGGTACAATTTTTGGCACGGGGATGGGGAGAAAAAATAATCCCGTTGCGAGTTTTCAAGGCAATTAGGGCTTTAAAAATAGCCGTTGATGTTGGGTTTGTTGTCGGAACAATTCCGGCTAAAATCCCCACGGGTTCGGAGATTTTTTGAAACCCAAAGGATTTGTCTTCTTCGATGACACCACAGGTTTTTTCATGTTTATATTTGTTGTAAATAATTTCTGAAGCAAAGTGGTTTTTAATCACTTTATCCTCTACAACCCCCATTCCGGTTTCTTCTACGGCCATTTTTGCTAAAGGAATCCGGGCAGCATTTGCCGCTAGAGCCGCTTTTTTAAAAATATAGTCTACCTGTTCCTGGGTATAGGTTGCATACTTTTGTTCTGCAACCTTGACCCGTTGGATTAGGGATTCAAGTTGATCAATATTTGTGACTTTTTCCATGATGATATATGCTCCTGTTTCTGTTTGGATTCAGGTTGTTGTGGTGTTCGTTTATATCATAATAGTTTTTGTCGATTTTGGAATCTGGCGGGGACAAAATTACTAGATTTTAATATAAATTTAATATTAATTTAAGATTAAAGCCCTATTTTGAGAGACAGAAACTTTGTATAATTGATCCATAAACTAATCAACTCTTACACTGATAACTAATAACTGATAACTGATAACTGATTTCTATGGTAGCCACAACAACCCGAATTTCCGACCCCGCCCATGATGTCTTACGCTACGAACATCAATCTCTGAATGCGATTTTTAACCCTAAAACCGTTGCTGTGATTGGGGCTACAGAAAAGCCCAATAGTGTTGGTAGAACTCTACTATGGAATTTAATTAGTAGTCCCTTTGGTGGGATGGTTTTTCCCGTTAATCCCCATCGCAATAGTATTTTAGGAATTAAGGCCTATCCTAGTATTAAAGATACTCCAGAACCCGTTGATTTAGCTATCATTGCCACCCCAGCCGCAAGTGTTCCCTCTGTCATGGAAGAATGCGCCATGGCTGGAGTTAAAGGGGTGATTATTCTATCGGCTGGATTCAAAGAAATTGGCCCCAAAGGAATAGAATTAGAACAGAAAATTTTACAGATTGCACGATTAAATAAAATTAGAATTATCGGCCCTAACTGTTTAGGATTAATGAATCCCTTAACCGGACTTAATGCCACCTTTGCTAATGCCATGGCAAAACCGGGAAGCGTTGGCTTTATTAGTCAAAGTGGGGCTTTATGTACTTCTATTTTAGATTGGAGTTTCCGAGAAAATGTCGGTTTTAGTGCCTTCGTTTCCATCGGTTCGATGTTAGATATTGGTTGGGGAGATTTAATTTATTATTTAGGCAATGACCCCCATACTGAAAGTATAGTTATTTATATGGAATCTATCGGGGATGCCCGATCTTTTTTATCCGCAGCTAGAGAAGTAGCCCTGACTAAACCAATTATTGTGATTAAAGCCGGACGCACCGAAGCCGCAGCCAAAGCCGCAGCCTCCCATACCGGAGCCATGGCCGGAAGTGATGATGTCTTAGATGCAGCTTTTCGACGTTGTGGCATCCTGCGAGTGTATCATATTGCCCATTTGTTCTCCATTGCGGAACTTCTCAGTAAACAACCCCGACCCAAAGGGCCGCGACTTACAATTTTAACCAATGCCGGAGGGCCAGGGGTATTAACCACAGATACCCTAATTGGGGAAGGAGGAACCCTAGCCCAACTCTCCGGCGAAACCCTGGAAGCCCTGAATCAAGTGTTACCGCCCCAATGGAGTCATGATAACCCGATTGATATTTTAGGGGATGCTGACCCGGAACGCTATGCGAAAGCCTTTGATATTGTGGTTGAAGATCCGAATAGTGATGGTATTTTAGTGATTCTAACCCCCCAAGCCATGACTGACCCCAGTAAAACGGCGGCACAGTTAAAAGAGCGCTGTCTAAAAATGCCTAATAAACCGATTTTAGCGAGTTGGATGGGGGGCGCGGATGTAGCATCCGGGATCGAAATTCTGAATCAAGCTAATATTGCCACTTTTTCCTATCCCGATTCGGCGGTACGGATGTTTAACTATATGTGGCGCTACACCTATAATTTAAAAGGTTTGTATGAAATCCCTAGTTTACCAAAGTCTAGTGAGGATGAAAGTCTGGTTTGTGATTGTGTGCAACATCTGATTAACTCGGTTTTAGCTGAAGGACGCACCCTATTAACGGAGTTTGAATCTAAGCGCCTACTTTCAGCCTATGGGATTCCCACCGTACAAACCTATATCGCCTCAAATATTGATGCAGCCGTTAACGCAGCCGAACAGTTAGGGTATCCGGTGGTATTGAAACTATTGTCAAAAACGATTACTCATAAAACCGATGTCGGCGGAGTAAAACTCAACCTCAATACCCCAGAAGCCGTCCGTCAAGCCTATACCGCCATTGAAACCTCCGTAACTCAACAGGTGGGGGCCGAACATTTCCAAGGAGTGACGGTACAAAAGATGGTCAAATTAGAAGGCTATGAATTGATTATTGGTAGTAGCCTTGATGTCCAATTTGGCCCGGTGTTATTGTTTGGCATGGGAGGACAATTAGTAGAAGTTTTCAAAGATCGCGCCTTGGCTTTACCTCCTTTAAATACTACCCTTGCCCGGCGGATGATGGAACAAACCAAAATTTATAAAGCCCTGTTAGGGGTGCGGGGACGGCATTCGGTGGATATGGAAGCCTTAAAACAGTTATTAGTCCGGTTTTCTAATTTAGTCGTTGAGCAGCCTTGGATTAAAGAGATTGATATTAACCCTTTATTGGCTTCGGAAAATGAGTTAATTGCCTTAGATGCCCGGGTGGTATTACATTCCCCCGACACCAAACCCGAAGATTTACCTAAACCCGCTATTCGCCCCTATCCTCGGCAATATATCAGCCATTGGACATCCCAAAAAGGTATGGAGATTACGATTCGGCCCATCCGCCCGGAAGATGAACCCTTGATGGTCAAGTTCGATGAAAGTTTATCGGAGGAAAGCGTCTATTTGCGTTATGCTCATTTGGTGAAACTCAGTTCCCGTGTCACCCATGAACGCTTATCACGACTGTGTTTTATTGATTATGATCGGGAAATGGCCTTAGTTGCCGAATATCAACACCCGGAAACAGGGGAAACTAAAATTATTGGGGTGGGACGACTGAGTAAAGGCTATGGTAACGATGAGGTGGAATTTTCCTTACTGGTGAGTGATAGTTACCAACGTCAAGGAATTGGTACGGAGTTATTGCGCCAATTACTGAATATTGCCCGTCAAGAGAAAATGCCTCTAATTTTTGCCGAAATTCTTAGCGATAATCGGATTATGCAGAATATTTGTCAGCAATTAGGATTTACCTTAAATCAGATTATTGGTGAACCGATGGTGAGGGCAGAAATTGAATTTTAATCCACTAGAAACACAAAGCTAAGATATACAGTTTAACTTAATTAAGGTGAAACCCAAAACATTCCTTTAATCCCGTTAGGATCGGCAATAAACCCTAAATTATGATAGAAATTAACGGCTTTGGAACCTGCAAATAAAGTAATATTTTCAATATGTTGCAATCGGAGTTGTTCTAATGTATACTGAATTAGATATTTTCCTAATCCTTGATTTTGAAAATTGGGATGAATTACCACATCCCAAAGGGTGGCATTATAAACGTGATCTGAAACAGCCCGGGTAAACCCAATTAATTGTTTTTGGGTGGGGGTGACAAACCAAAGGGTGACAACTAAAAAACTGTGTTTTAGGGCGATTTTCATGTGTTCATGATCCCGAGTCATCCAACTAACTGCTTCAAAAAGTTGATCTAATTGGCTCAAGTCAAAATTAATATCGGTACTAAAGATAAATTGTTCGAGTTTTTGATTAGCTGCTAAAGGAATATTAAAATTATTGGCGTTGATATCAGTAGTAATACCATCATTATATTTAGACCATTTCTGGGAGTTTTTATCAATATTTTGATGTTGTAAATTAATTGATGTTTCTAAGTCGGTTTTTTTCTGGGAAAGAGTATCAAATTTTTCGGTAATAGAAATCTCATTTGGGTAAAATTCCATCGCAATTTTATATAGAATTAAAGCTGCATTGATTAGGTGTTTTTGTCGGAAAAAATCAGCAATTTTAAGCCAAGCACTTTGATTTTGGCTTAAAAATTGAATAATACTTTGATATTCAGGATACTGTTGATGATTTTGACTCACTTTTTGATAATGAGCGATCGCTAAATCAAACTTTTCAGGTAAATGATATTCTAGGGTTTCCCCTAATTTAGTCGCAATCACGACAAAATCCTGTTCTTGATTAGTTTGGTGAAGAATGACTAAACTTTTCCAATAATTAATGATGGCTAAATTCCATTTTTTTTGCTGCACTAAACCATCGGCTAAATTACAATAAGACCAATGAAAATTGGGGTTTAATTGAATCGCTTTCCGATAAACATGAACCGCTTCTTCCCAATATTTTAATTGTAATAACCCATTCCCTAGATTATGATAAGACCAGGAAAAATTAGGATTGAGTTGAATCGCATGACGATAATTAATAATGGCATCTTGCCATTGTTCTTGTTTCAAAAAAACATCCGCTAAATGGTGATAAAACCAAGAACAATGGGGATTTAATTGGATCGCTTGACGATAATTAGCGATCGCATCTTGCCATTGTTCCTGCTGATCATACAAACGCCCTAAATTTGCATAGGATTCAGCCGATTTGATATCCCTTGCCATCACATTTAAAGAATCGGGTTTTAACGGGTCTTCCTGGGGCATATTTTTCGGCTTAAACAGGAGAATATAATACGGATTCTAAACGCCGTAAGGCGAAATCTAAATCATCATTAATCACTTCAAAATCAAACTCACTAGCCGCGTCCATTTCCGCTCTAGCCCTCATTAAACGCCGTCGAATGGCATCTTCAGAATCCTGACCTCTACCGCGTAAACGCCGTTCTAATTCATCAATAGAAGGAGGCATAATAAAAATGCGTAAAGCCGATGGAAAAGTAGAACGAATTTGTCGAGCACCCTCCAATTCAATCTCTAACAAAACCGATATTCCTGCCTCGATTTTTTCTTTAACAGCAATTAAGGGAGTTCCATAACAATTTCCCGTAAATTCAGCCCATTCTAATAATTCTCCCCGTTCTATCATGTTTTGAAAACAAAGGCGATCGACAAAATAGTAATCTTGTCCATTGATTTCACCCTCCCGGGGAGAACGAGTGGTCACGGAAACGGATAAATGAAGTTCAGGATGATCTTTGATTAGGGAACGAACCAATGTTCCTTTTCCGACCCCACTAGGGCCTGTCATCACAATTAATCGGCCTTTTTTCATGATATTTTAATCACGTTAGACGGTTGCAAACAAAGTAATAGGGAATCCCTGATTTTCCCTTGAACCTGCTGATGGATTCAAGGAATTGAATCGGAGTCTTTCTATCTTCTCATCGGAAAATTGGGTTTGAAACCCCGTCCTTTAGCGATAGCGGAGGACGGCTTTTAAATTTAATTTAAACACAATCTGACCATTTTCATCAACTATGTGCTAGAACGTGAGATATGGAAAAAGCATACAGTTACCGATTTTACCCTACACCGGAACAAGAGTCGCTATTGCGACGCACGTTAGGCTGTGTAAGATTAGTTTAGAATCAGGCACTCCATGAACGAACTCAAGCATGGTACGAAAGACAAGAAAGAGTAGGATATAGTCAAACGTCTTCAATGTTAACTAATTGGAAAAAACAGGAAGATTTAGACTTTTTAAATCAGGTAAGTTGTGTCCCCTTACAACAAGGATTAAGACACTTACAAACAGCCTTTACTAACTTTTTTGCGGGTCGTGCCAAGTATCCTAATTTTAAGAAAAAACATCAAGGAGGTAGTGCGGAATTTACTAAGTCGGCTTTTAAGTTAAAAAACGGACAAATCTACTTAGCGAAATGCTTAGAACCCTTAGCGATTAGATGGTCAAGACAAATCCCAAAAGATTGTGAACCGAGTACCGTAACCGTCAGATTACATCCTTCGGGACGTTGGCATATTTCAATAAGATTTGACGACCCAACCATTAAGCCTTTACCTGTAACAGATAAAGCCATAGGAATTGACTTAGGAATTAGTAGCCTTGTAATTACCAGTGACGGGCAAAAAATAGCCAATCCTAAACATTTTAAAAAACATTATCAGAGATTACGTCAGGCACAAAAAAGTCTGTCTCGAAAACAGAAAGGGTCAAAGAATCGGGAAAAAGCCAGAATCAAAGTAGCCAAGATTCACGCTCAAATCACCGATAGTAGAAAAGACCATTTGCACAAGCTAACGACTCAATTAGTTCGTGAAAACCAAACGATTGTAGTTGAGAACTTAGCGGTAAAAAATCTGGTCAAAAATCCCAAATTAGCCCAGGCAATAGCCGATGTTAGTTGGGGAGAAATCACCCGACAATTAGCCTATAAATGCCGTTGGTATGGGAGAAACTATATCGAAATAGACAGATGGTTTCCTAGTTCTAAACGGTGTAGTAGTTGTGGGCATATTGTGGAAAAAATGCCGTTAAATATTCGAGAATGGGACTGTCCCAACTGTGGGACTCACCATGACCGAGATCTTAACGCCAGTAAAAATATTTTGGCGGCCGGGCTTGCCGTGTCAGACTGTGGAGCGAGTGTAAGACCCGAACAGAGTAAATCTGTGAAGGCAACTGCTAAGAAGCAGAAACCTAAATTGTGAAGTTTAGGAATCACCGTCCGTTTTACGGCGGTGAGGATGTCAAGCTATGCCAATGGAAACCAAGGGGAATACATAACAAATCCGTTAATCATCGCGGGAATTGCCGTCTTTGGTGGTCACAAAGCGGTGGGCAACGGTTTCCGGCTGAATTGCAGAGAGAATAACATGGCTAGAATCCGTAATAATCACCGCCCTAGTTCTACGCCCGTAGGTGGCATCAACTAACTGTCCCCGCTCCCTGGCATCATTAATAATCCGCTTAATCGGAGCCGATTCGGGACTAACAATGGCAATCACCCGATTAGCAGAGACAATATTACCAAAACCAATATTGATTAACTGAATATCCATAAAAATTGAATTGATAGGATCTATCAAAGTTTTTTTCTACAATTCCATCATAGTTAAAATTTATCAGATTTACAACGATTAATTCAGTAAAAATTTTATTTTTTATCTTCTTGAGTTTGCCTTATAGTGTTAAACCAAAGCTAAAAAATAGCCTGTTTTGATCAAGAATAGGAATCACAAAAATCAAAACAGATTCAACAAAATTGACTCGATGATGATTCGGAATTAAAATTTCCCCTGTTACCCATTCCCCATTGCCTATTCCCTACTTCCAACAATCTTATTTTTTAGAACGGATTTAGACTAGCTCTATTCATCCCCGGTTCTAGGAATTTGTGTTAAGCTGACAGATGTTCCTTGGATAATTAATAAGTTATGAAAGCAATTGTTATTCATCAATATGGGTCGCCTGATGTTCTTCGTTATCAAGATATTCCGACCCCAACGATTAAACCGGATCAAGTTTTAGTCAAAATTCATGCTAGTAGTGTTAATCCTGTGGACTGGAAAATTAGGCAGGGATTATTACAACCCGTATCTGGCTACAATTTCCCCAAAGTTTTAGGCTCAGATTTATCAGGGGAAGTGGTGGAAGTCGGCTCACAGGCGACGCGCTGGCGGGCGGGAGATCAGGTTTATGGCTTCGTTAACCCGTTATTTGGAGGAGCCTATGCCGAGTATGTGGCTGTGCCTGCCGGGAATTTGACCTATAAACCTCAAAATATGACTTATGCGGAGGCTGCAACGGTTCCCATAGCTGGATTGACGGCCTTGCAGGGGTTATTAGATTTAGGTCAACTGCGACCCGGACAAAGGGTTTTGATTAATGGGGCGTCTGGCGGTGTGGGAACCTTTGCGGTGCAAATTGCTGTGGCCATGAATGCTGATGTCACGGGGGTTTGCGGGACTTCTAATGTTGATCTTGTTAAACGTTTGGGGGCTCATACGGTGATTGATTACACCCAAGAGGATTTTACCCGGCAAGAAATTCAATACGATATTATTTTTGATGCGGTCGGTAAACAATCCTTTTTTAATTGCGAAAAAATTCTAAAATCCGATGGCATTTATATCTCAACTTTGCCCACAATTGATAATATGGGAGCCACCTTACAAACTTTATTTTTTGCGGGTAAAAAATCAAAATTAGTCCTAGCTCAACCGACTCGTCGAGATTTAGATGCGCTGCGAGATTTGATTGAAGCGGGCAAAATTCAAACGGTAATTGATCGGACTTATCCCTTAAATGATCTAGCCGAAGCCCATACCTATAGTGAGATGGGGCGCACCGTTGGCAAAATTGCAATTACTGTTAATGAAGGGTTACAAACCATTAATATTGATTGATCTGTAACTTTAGGGGCGAGGTCTTCTCGCCCAAACTCTATTAATGTTGAAAATTCAATCCCGCTTGACGAGCCGCCACAATATAGCGGAAAATATATTCTACTAATTCAATATGGTTTTCTGCGGCTTCTGGAGAAGTTGCCCAAACCGTTACCCCATGATTTCTAATTAACAACGCCGGAACATCAGGAGTCATAGTTTTAAACCGTTGAATAATATCTTCAGCAATTCGAGGTACTTCTAAATAGTTCTCAAAAACAGGCATATAGACTTTAGGATTTTCTTGCCAAATTCCTAACCCTTTTAACATTTCAATGGGCGGTAAAGGCAGTTGTTCATGAGCAATAAAGTTTGAGACCAATTTGGCTTCAACTGAATGAACATGATAACAGGCATTTGCATCGGGAAACAAAGAATATATTGCTTGATGAATACTGGTTTCTGCCGAGGGTTTATTGTTAGGAGAAGGGTTTTCTAATATCTCTCCAGTTAGGGACATTCTCACAAAATCCTCTAGGACTAATTTGCCTTTTTGTTTGCTACTAGCAGTAATCCAAAAACTATTATCGGGCATTTTAGCCGAAAGATTTCCAGCCGTCCCTGCCATCCAACCCAGTTGATGAAATTGGCGAGACGCATGAATTAAAGATTGACGGGGATCAGTGTTCATGATCAATTACGAATTATGAATTACGAATTACGAATTGGTTGTTTATCCCCATTTTTCCATCGCCTGTTTAAGAGCGCCAGGGGGCATTTCGTTCACATCAAAGGGTAGACCCCGTTGATACCAGTCAAGGGCTTGGAAGAAGGCATTAACCCCCGCTCCTGGGCCGTTTGGATGCTCCATAATCCCCGTCCCGGCATTCAGAATTACATCATTTCCATAGTCGGATAGGGCTTTGGGGACAATTCCGGGGTGAATTCCAGCCGAAGGTACGGGGAAAACATTCCGCGATCGCAACTGCTCACAAATCCGTTTTTCCTCAACCGGATCAAAGGGTAAACTGCCATAGTGGGCGGGATATAAGACCGCATCCGCCCCGGCATGGGCCATTAAGGTTCCCAAAATCACGGAATAGGAAAAACCCGTATCACCAGACGCACATAACGCCCCCGCCAAGGCAGGATGGGCGAAAATTGGAACATTCAATTCTGGATCGGCGGCTAGGGCTTCTAAGACCGAAAAACCGTAGGTGAGAACGTTTAATAATAGGGCATTTGCCCCTTCTTTCACCAGTATTCGGGCTTTTTCTAATAGGGTTTGGGCGTTTCCAGTAACATTAATAGCATACAAAACCGTGCGCCCGGTTTCTTGTTTAATTTGGTCTAAAATCGGACGACAAGCTCTTAATCTTTCTAGGGTTGGGGCGGTGTTTAAATCCCCCATAATTTCATCATCTTTAATAATATCTAATCCGGCCGTTGCCACTTCTTGTAAAATTGTAGCATGATCCTGGGCTGATAATCCTAAAGCTGGTTTAAATATTGCCATAATTAAAGGACGATCAAAAACTTGTAATTGTTGGCGAATTCCTGATATCCCAAATTTTGCAAAACGACCATAATTTTTATCTAATCTAACCGCAACTATTTTACCGACTCCAGCCATTGAATATTTGCCAAAAATCATCGTTAGTAAACTGGCAATATCGTTTTCAACGTTAATTTCTGGAAATCTAACCGTGGCAATACTATCACATTGTTCGTCGGTTTTTATATTAACAACTTCGGCTAAATGCGATCGCAAATTATCCTCACGATGGCTAAATCTTTCGTCCCAAGTTCCGGCGGTTTGTCCGATAGCAATTACTTTCGCCTGACGCAACGGATCAATATTAGGAGGAAAACGATAATCTACTTCAATGGTCATGGTTTTTTTATTCTAGTAATTTTTATTAAGGATTAAAACTCAATTAACCTGGATTTGATCCCCCTAAATCCCCCGCCCCCCTGCCCCCCGTGGACGAGGGGTAAAGCGTGACTTTGAATTAGGTTTACTCATAAATCAGGGAAATATTGACTCTAGTTCCCCCCTTTTTAAGGGGGGTTAGGGGCAGGGCTGTTTCAAAGTCAGGTGAAAAAGAGTAAAGAAAGAGCGATCGCCACCTGATAAAATGGAGAGCGATCACCATTTTTTTCTAAAATAAAGATGCTAACAAGTTTAATAGAAAATTTAAAAGAAGTCAAGGATTTCCGAAAAAATCAGGGAAAAAGGTATAGTTTATGGGAAGTGCTATTAGTAGTAGTTTTAGGGGTGATGTCAGGGCATCAAGGATATCGAGAGATGGAATATTTTGTCAAAGCCAACGAAGTTATCCTGAAAAGAACATTCAATATCTATAGCCAAGGAATGCCATCTTATTCAACAATAAGGAGGGTGATGAGAGGAGTAGACGAGAAGGATTTAAGCAAAATAGTAAAAGAATGGTCAAGAGAGAATTCTCCTAAATTAAAGGGAATAGAGGGATTAGCAATAGATGGAAAAAGTTTAAGAAGTACGGTAAAAGACCCAGGCAATCAGCAGCAAAACATGGTAATAATGGTATCTCTATTTAGTCAAGAAACCGGATTAGTATTAGCGACGGAAAAGTTCGAGAGTAAAACCGGTTCAGAACAAGCTGTAGCCCAAGGGATAATAGAAGAATGTGGTCTAAAAGGAAAGTTAATAACTGCGGATGCGTTACATTGTAATGTCACCACAGTCCGAAAGATTATCGAGAGTGAAAACGATTATTTAATCGCGGTTAAAAAGAATCAAATCAAACTGTATAATCAAATTGAAAAAATTACAAAAACGACGAAAGCTGAAAGTATAGATACTCAAAAAGAGAGGGGTCATGGACGAGAAATAACTCGTCGGGTATCAGTGTTTAAAAATTCGATAAAAATTGAAAGCCCTTGGGAACATATTCAAAGTATAATTCAGGTAGAAAGGTGGGGATACAGAGGAAAAAAGCCTTATAGAGAAACGGTTTATTATATAAGTAGTATCTGGGAAAAGGCGGATTTTTTTTCCAAAAAAATTAAAGGGCATTGGGGGATTGAGAATCAAGTTCATTGGGTAAAAGATGTGTTATTTAAAGAGGATAGTATGAAAATTCATCAAGTACAAGCCGCGACTAATTGGGCACTGCTCAACACCCTAGGATTGAATATTTTCAGAGGTTTAGGATTTTTGTCAATAACAGAGGGAAGAAGGTGGTTAGGAAATCATTGGGAGAAATTAGTGGCTATCTCTTAATCCGAAGGTTAAAAATGAAAAAATAGAGCAATTAATTTAGGAAAAATAGATAAAAATCGGGAATGTAAGTCTTACTCCATAGGGAATAAGAATATTTATGCTGCTTAGATAATACCTCCTATAATTAATATTAATATAGCAATTATATGAAATATTAATTATTCGGAAAATAGCTATCATGTTTGAGAATTATGACCCAAAAGTAGGCTATAATTTTCAAACATGAAACAGCCCTGGGGTTAGGGGGGATCAATCTTCAGACTATGACCCCATTAAGCCAGGAGAATCCTAATCCGGTTCCCCCCTTTTTAAGGGGGGTTAGGGGGGATCTAGTGTGTTATAAAAGCATTAACAATTAATTCAAAGCTAACGCTTTTTTCGGTCTTTTGGAAAAAATTCTAATTTCAGTATCCGTATATTCAGGAGTCCAACCTTCGGTTGTGGTGAAATAACGAATCGCTTTAATTCGTCGAGTTTCTGTTAAATAAAACCAATGTTCTGTATGAGCAGGAACATTAATATATTCTTGGGCTTCAACGGTTAATTCCACTTGACTTCCATCGGGACGGATAAAGCCAAATACTCCTTCTCCATCAATAATATAACGAACTTCATTATCAGCATGAATATGACACTGTTCAAATTTTGCTAATAATGTTTCTAGGTTGGGGGTATCGGGGTTAAGCACAATTAAATCACGAGATTGATAACCTGCGGTTTGTTTTAATTCTTCAAAATATTGATCTAGTCCTTGCAGAACTTCTGCTTTTTCGTTATCGTTTAATGCAGGTTGATTCAACAATTTAATCAATTCTGGATCTGTACCCACAGACCAATGGTTTAAATGAATATTCAGACTGGCTAATTCTCGCTGAATTTCATCTAATTCGGTGTAAATTGTCCCATCTTCTAACTGTAAAATTGCCATGCTTCAACTCCGCAGTATGAACTGTTTTTAATCACAAACTATTATATTAGCAAAAAAAATCTGATAGTGATATCCAATCCTAACCGCTAATCTGTAGCTTTCAACAATAAAAACCTTAAATTATACTCGATCTAGGTTCATCTAAAATAAATTATTCCCCTGGTTCCCTGGTTCTACCAGGGAATCCTGTTCAGGAGGCTCTGCCTCCGATGAACAGCAGGCGGAGCCTGATTAGAGTATTGCTAGGTAGAACCTAGCAACAAGAAAATCCAGGGGCGATCGCTTTTCAACTACGTTAAAATAAAATCCTGATCAAGATGTAAGTTATAATCATGACCAAAACTTCGTTAAAAACACTTTATGATATTGATTTTGCACTCTGGATTGCAGATACGATTAATCAGTTAAAATCTCGAAATATTGAAAATTTAGATTGGGACAATTTAATTGAGGAGATCGAATCTTTGGGGAAGCGGGATAAACGGGAATTAGAAAGTCGGTTAACGACGTTGTTTGAAGACGCTTTAAAACGGAATTATGTACTTTTACCAGATTGTTACCGAGGGTGGGAAGTCACAATTAATAGAACTCAATCCAATTTAAGACATATTCTTGCAGATTCACCGAGTTTACGAAACTATTTACGGGAAATTTATTTCAATTGTTATCAGGAATCTTTGGGAAATATGCAAATTGAATATGATGCCGAATTTCCTAATATTTGTCCATTTTCCCAGGATGTAGACACTTTATTAACGGGGAAATTTTGGGAAACACCGCTATAAAAACCCTAATTCAACGATTCTAAAAACGCTTGAACACTCCCATCCGGTTGCAAAATTACACGAATTTTAGGGGTTTTTCCTGACGCCAAGGGAGAAACAAAAGGTTTCCCAATTTCTGGAAAATCCAGTTGTTTTTGACGATTAACCGCAGGTTGACCCACAGGGACAATACTCAGTAAAGAACCATCAGAATTGAGTTTTAAACTATATTGTAAGGTGCGTTGTAAATTTTTAGGAGGATACCATATTTTTTGAAAATAGTTTCTGACTTCACTAACTTGAGGAATTTGATCAAATAGGGTGGTATCCTGTTGACGAGTGGCGGCAATTGTTGGGGGGCGTTTATCCAGTTGAGCCAAATAATTCGGTTCATCTGGGTCGGAATTTTCTGGCGAAGAATTTGAAGAATTTTCCGCAGAAGGTACGTTTAAAATAACCGGAGGAGCCGCATTTTTTAAGGTTGGTAATTCAATAGTTTGGGGTGCAAAAATTACGGGCGGAGATGGGGGCAGCGCTTGGGTGGGAGCCACGGCTAGGCGAGGTGGGGGCGGGGGTACGGTGGCGGTTAAGGGCGGCGGTGCGGGGGGTACAGACCCATCGTTTATCCCTGAGTCCTGGGGAATAATCATGAACTCCCCTGAGCCGGGTTGCAGGTCGGGTATGGCCTGGGGGGTTGCCGGGTTGGGAAAGAGAGGGGCGGGAATGGGAAGGGGGGCGGTATTGACGGGGGGTAAATTGGGAGCGACTTTAATCTGAACAGGGGGTGCAGAGGGGACGGGAAGCGGTGCTAACTTGGGTGGCGGGGGTAAGGGAACCAGATTTGGGGGCGGAATTTTAATGGTTTCTGAGGGTTTGGTGGCGGTTTGATTTTGGGGTTGTCGATAGAGATTTATTAGTTTAATTGTCCCAGTTAAACAGCCAATAGAAATAATAATAAATAAAATTGTTTTTAACCATTCGGGGGTGGTTTTTTCTAGGGATTTTAGATTGGATAAATTTTCGGATTCTGTTATATATTCTTCTAAAGCAGCCGAGAGGTCAAATAGTTGTAAAACGCTGAGATGAATAAATAAGTTAGTAGAGTTTTTAGATAAGTTTCCTAGGAATAAATCATGGTATAATAAGCCATCGGGTTTGATTTTAATTTCTGAGTTAGTTTCGTCAAAAATAACAAATGATGGGGTGTTTTCAGTGGAAGATTTTAGGGAAACTGTTGCGGGTTCACGGGTTGATATTTGGGCAAAATTAAGCAGATTTTGAATATAATTTTTAATGACTTGAGAGAGGGTTTCTAGTTGATTGCGATCGCCTTCAATGGTAATATGATCGGCATCGGGTAAACGGGGATCATCAAAGCAAAGTTTAAATTTAAACTGTTTTAAAATAGGTTGTTGTTTCAGGCGAGATATAAAAGGACGTTTCGCCTGGACTTCTAAGGTACAAGTTGGGGGAGTATAGCGTCGAATAATCATCATAATAAGTTGATCGTTAATGATAGATTAGAATGGAGAATCAATTAATGTTAACCATAATTGTTGATGGCTATTGGGTTTACTATAAAATAATAAGTCAATTAGTAATTTAATCGCTAGGGTGTCAAGGTCTAGGGGGGTTTGAGGATGTCGGGTCATCGACTGTTGATAACTTTCGTTAAATGTATCCAAATATTCCCGCAGCAAGGTGACTTGACGAAAATCGTTTTTTTGCTGTGCCATTTGTTCCACTAAACCCAAAGCTCGACGAATTAAAATTTGATCCTGTTGAGCAATATAACAAATAATTGGCACGAGCGATCGCATTTCTTCAAGGGATAAGGGATTTTCTTCTGATTTTTTTTGCAATAATTCAATTCGGTCGGGAACATTAGGCTCTAATTTTAACAGATTTCCTACCTGTAAAATTGTTTCTAAAGGAATACCAATTAAAGCTTCAATTGCCAGTAATAATACCTGAAGTTGAACCGTGATTTTTCCCCTTTGTTCGGGTTTGGGTTCCGGTTCTAAATCATATCTATTTGGATTGGATTTTTGATCATTAATAGAATTTGAATTCAGCATTTTCAAGACCACTTATTATATCCGAGAAGATCCCCCTAAATCCCCCTTAAAAAAGGGGACTTTGAGCTAATTCCTTAAATAAGCAATTGTAACACCAATTCCGCCATCATTAGGCGGTGCTAATTCAAATCGTTCGACTAAAGGATGGGTTGTCAAAAATTCATGAACTCCTTTTCTAAGTTGTCCTGTTCCCTTACCATGAATAATCCAAATTGCTCCAAAATCATGAATTTGACCTAACATTCGATCTAGTTCACTTTCTGCTTCCGAGGTACGTTTTCCCCTTAGATCAATGGTATTGTTAGAAGTTCTAACAATCGGTCTTTCTGGTTTGGTTTCTTTTGCGGGAATGGGTTCTTTTTTATGTTCTTTAGCTTTAGGAATAACAGGTTTTAAACCATCTAAGGATTCAATTTCTCCTAAACTAACGGTCATTTTCATCATCCCAAATCGGACGGTAATTTGACCTTCTGGAGTGGGTTCACTTAAGACTTCTGCGGTTTGACCAAAACGGGGTATTCTAATCCGATCTCCCACCTTGGGTTTAAATTCTGGGGGTAGTTTTGGGGTAGTTTTTTTAGAGGGTAAATACTGCCCGGCAATTTGGTTTAAAGCTTCCGTTGCTTGGCTGGTATCTTGACCCGTTGGTGTCCCCTGTTGTAAGCGATGAATTACTTTGGCAATTTCAGATTTAGCTTGAATTAATGTTTCTTGAATTGCCTTTTCTTGAATTTGTTTTAACTCCCGTTCTCGTTCTTTTAAGTTTGCTGATTTTTGAGCTAATTCCTGATGCAAACGTTCCGTATCTTTTAATAATTGACCTGCGGCTTGAGCTTTGGTTTCCTGTTGACGACGTTGTGCTTCTAACCCGGCAATTACTTGGTTAACTTCCTCGGAACTTTCCCCCACATAACCCGCCGCTTTTTCTATGATTTCTGGGTTTAATCCTAACCGTTTGGCGATAGTTAAGGCATTAGAACGCCCTGGAATGCCCCATAATAATCTATAGGTGGGTTGTAAGGATTGTTCGTCGAATTCAACGGAGGCATTTTCAAATCTTTCATCTTCATATTTTAAGGATTTCAGTTCTCCAAAGTGAGTAGTTGCTATAGTTAATAAAGCATGATCGGCTAGATATTGTAATAAGGCGATCGCTAAGGCACTTCCTTCGGTGGGATCGGTTCCTGCGCCCACTTCATCTAGTAAAATTAAACTAGAAAAACGGTTTTCGGTTTGAGGATTAATCGCTTCTAAGATTCGGCTAATTCTGCGAATATGACCCGAGAAAGTCGAGAGGTTTTGTTCAATGGATTGTTCATCTCCAATATCAGCTAAAACCTGATCAAACCAAGGTATTTCAACGGGTTCTCTAGCGGGAATAAATAACCCAACTTTTGCCATTAATGCCGCTAATCCAATAGTTTTTAAAGTAACGGTTTTGCCTCCGGTATTCGGCCCGGTAATCGCTACAACTCTAATCTTAGGATTAACTATAACATCAATAGGAACAACGGGAAATCCCTGTTCATGTTGTTGTTGCCAAACTAATAAAGGATGGCGGAGTTGTCTTAAATTGATGGAATTTAAGGTTGAATCTTCTGATGATTCTAAATCAATAAAACGGGGAGGATTTGCTTCTAACCACAGACTATAACGAGCTTTAGCAACAGCTAAATCAAGAGTAGTTACAATCATTAATAATCGTTCTAAATCCGGTTTAACTGCCCCAACTTGTTCACTTAATCCCTGTAAAATAATATCTTCTTCGGCTTTTTCTAGCCTTTGAATTTGTCGGAGTTGATTATTAAGATCAATCGTGGCTTTAGGTTCAATATATAAGGTCGCTCCCGTTGTTGAGCTATCATGAACAATCCCAGGAATTACATCTTTTTGAGATGCTTTAACTGGAATTACAAAGCGATCGCTTCTTTGAGTAATTAATTGTTCTTGAACGGCGTTAGATTTGCGTTGAATAATATGTTGCAAAATCTCATAAACCCGATCTCTAATACTTCGTAATTGTCCTCTAATTCCCCCTAATTTAACACTAGCTCGATCTGCAACATCTCCCCGTTCATCAATACAGTGATAAATTTCCTGCTCTAGTTCGGGATAGGTTCTTAATTCTGAGACAAATTCTGTTATAATAGGAATATCGGAATGGTTATTAATAATTCGCCGTAATTGTCTCGCTCCTGCTAAGGTTGTGGCAATCGCTAATAGTTCATTTCCTGATAACATTCCATGGCGTTCTACCCGTTCTAAATAAACACTAATGTCTTCAATTCCTTCAAATTTTAAACCATTTTGTCGCAGTTCTAATTTGTAAGTTTCTTGAGTTTGTGCTAATAATTGCAAAGTTTCTGCGGGAGTTGTCGGAATGTGTAAATGCTGCGCCGCCACAGCAGCCAGTTTTGTCGCCGTAAAGGTGGATAAATGACGACATAACCGTTGCCATTCCAGTAGTTCTAAGGTTTCTGTTTGAATCAATGCCTCAAGATTTAAAAGTGTAATGTTTAAATACTACATCATTGTAACCGTTTTTGGTATTTTCCGCAATCCTCAAATAATCAGTTATCAGATTTAATAGGATTACGCCGATTAACACAGATTAAAATCCGTGAAATCCGTGAAATCCTCTTAAATCCGTGATCATGATTTCAACCTTAAAATTCTCTCAGCAATGGATGGTAAAACAGGCATTACTGATAAGCGATTTCCCCGTTTGACAACGCCAAATTCCTCGGAATTAAAGGTTTGTTTCAGACTCTCCAAACTAATAATAGCAGAAAATTGTTCCAAAAATTCCACTTTTACCGTATACCATCGGGGAGAATTTGGCGTTGCTTGAGGATCAAAATAGGGACTATTAACATCAAATTGGGTCGGGTCAATTTGGTTATTTTCAATAATTTTAGCTAATCCCACAATCCCCGGAGGTTTAGTATTAGAATGATAAAAAAACGCTAAATCTCCGACTTGCATTTGTTGGAGGAAATTTCGAGCTTGATAATTTCTCACCCCATCCCAAATCGAAGTACCATCGCGTTTCAAATCCTCAATACTATACACATCCGGCTCAGATTTAATTAACCAATAATTCATGTTTTTTAACTCTTTAAAGCATTTTCCATGAAGATATCATGGGCGATTAATTCTGGGGTATTTTCTGGCGGATGACGTTGAATATATTGACCATCGGATTGTAAATCCCATGCTTTCCGATTATCCGATAACATAATCCCTAAAATCTCTTGTAACTCCTTAGCAATATCTGGATCTTTTATCGGAGTTACCGCTTCAACCCGGCGATTTAAGTTGCGAGACATCCAATCTGCTGAACCAATATAAACCTCCTCCTGTCCACCATTATAAAAATAGAAAATCCGAGAATGTTCTAAGAATCGTCCGATAATACTAATCACCTTAATATTATCACTAATTCCCTCTAAACCCGGACGCAAACTACAGGTTCCCCGGATAATTAAATCAATCCCAACTCCCGCTTGAGATGCCTCATATAATGTGGCAATAATTTCCGGGTCAACTAAGGAATTAAGTTTAACCACAATTCGCCCGGTTTTCCCTTGATTTGCCTGTTCGATTTCCCGACGAATTAACTCTAAAAATCGTTTTCGCATATTCACCGGAGCAACTAAGAGTTTACGATAGGACTGTTGACGAGAATATCCGGTTAAGAAATTGAATAAATCCGTTAAATCTGCTCCTAAATCTGGACAGGCACTTAATAATCCTAAATCCGTATATAATTTAGCAGTTTTATGATTATAATTTCCCGTGCCAATATGAACATAACGGCGAATTTTATCTTGTTCCTGACGCACGACCATGACAATTTTTGTATGGGTTTTTAAACCCACTAAACCATAAACAACATGAACCCCAGTTTGTTCTAGTTTTTTTGCCCATTGAATATTATTTTCTTCATCAAATCGAGCTTTAAGTTCTACTAAAACCGCAACCTGTTTGCCATTTTCCGCCGCATTAATTAAAGCAGTGATAATCGGAGAATCCCCGGAAGTGCGGTATAATGTCATTTTAATTGCTAAGACATTAGGATCATGGGCTGCTTGATTAATAAACTGTTGAACTGTTGCAGAAAATGAATGGTATGGGTGATGAACTAAGACATCTTTTTGTCGTAAAATCGCAAAAATATCTTTTTCATCTGTTTCTGGATTAGACGCAATAATATCTTCACTCTCTTTCATCCAACGGGGTAAAACAGCAGTCCAAGGTTTATCTTTTAATTCGGGTAAGGGTAAACTGATAAAAGACATTAAATCCCGTAAACCCATCAACCCATCTACGGTATAAATATCTTCAGATTCTAACTCTAATTCATTTACCAATAAATCGCGTAAATAGTCCGGGATTGAACTATTAATTTCCAGACGCACCACAGACCCACCGACTCGACGTTTGCGTAATTCTTGTTCAATTGCTAATAATAAATCATCCGCCTCATCTTCTTGCACGGCTAAATCAGCATCGCGGGTAATCCTAAAAATATAATAATCTTGAATATCCATTCCTGGGAATAGGGATTCTAAATTATGGGCAATTACTTGACCAATAGGAATACCAACCCAAGGAGAAAATTCTCCATTTTCTTGGACTCGTAATTCCTTGGGTAAGGAAATAAATCGAGGTAAAGAACTCGGAACTTTTACCCGGGCAAATAATTCTTCTTTGGTTTCAGGATTTTTGAGAACAACGGCTAAATTTAAACTCAGATTAGATAAATAGGGAAAGGGATGGCTACGGTCAATGGCTAAAGGGGTTAAAACTGGAAAAATCCTCTCGTCAAAATAACTTTTTAAATAAGTTCGTTGTTCTTGATTCAGATCAATATAACTTAATAAATGAATCCCATTTTTAGCTAATTCTGGTTTAATTTGTTGTTCAAAATATTGGTGCTGTTGAGTAACCATTGGTAACAGTCGTTCATGGATGGCATTTAGTTGTTGTTGTGGAGTCCGACCATCGGCGGTAACTTTATTGACTTGGGCTTCAATTTGTCTCTTAATTCCAGCTACTCGCACCATAAAAAATTCGTCTAAATTAGAACTAAAAATAGCTATGAATTTTAACCTTTCTAACAGAGGATTTTGAGGATCTAAGGCTTCTGCTAAGACCCGACGGTTAAATTCTAACCAACTAAGTTCCCGACTCAAATAATATTGGGGATCTTGAAGATTAATGTCTTTAGTAATTTTTGGCTCTGTTTTTTTAGCTTTGGACATAATTTGAGGCTAGGTAGGTGGATGTAAGTTATACTCGATCTCTATTGTAATTCTAAATGGTTAAAATTGGAAAAAATTTAGTCAATATTGAGAAATTGGGGTAAAATTAAGGTTAACGAATGTTTAAACAGCTTTTTATTAATTATTGATTCAGATAAATTGGTTTTGAAAAAAATACTTAATATAGTAAGTTTAAATTAATCAAGATCCCCAATGCTAACAAGCCGATCAGTGGCGGTGATTTTGAGCTAAAATTACACAAATTGCCCTAGTCGAAGTACCATAGAAATTAGGGTTAATTGATGCGTTGGCGGAGGACAAAATGGCAGTTAAATTGGAACGCCCAATTTTAATTGGGGGGGTCGGACTTTCTTTCGGTCTATGGTTGTTGGAAAGTGTTCAGCATTCAGCTTCTGAACTCGGACAAATAGTGCTATTTGGTTTAGCCTTCAGTAGTGCTGGACTGTGGTGGTTTAAGCAACAAAGGACAGAATCCCTGGAATTGTCGCCGCCTCCAGAACCTTTAAATCAGGATAAAGTAGAAAAGGCGATCGCCCAAACTCAAAGTCTGATTGATCGTTTAGCCACAGAATCCCCAACTCAGAATAGCCGTTTAGAGGCCCTAAAACAGCAAGGGGAGCAACTCAACGGCCAACTACAACGCACAGCCCTGCGGGTAGCAATTGCGGGTCACAAAGGTACGGGGAAAACCGCCTTATTACAAAGGTTAGAGTCTGACTGGCTATCCCAACAACCTCAGATATTAAGTTTAACGGAAATTTCCACCCCAGAACTCGATTCTGCCCTCCCCAATTTAATCACGGCGGATGTGGTTTTATTTGTCACCGCCGGAGATTTAACCGATCCTGAGTTTAAAATAATATCGGAATTGGTGGCTAATAACCATCATTTAATTTTAGTCTGGAATAAGCAAGATCAATATTTAATTGGAGATCAACCTGTGATTTTGCAGCAGTTAAAAACCACATTAACGGGGGTATTATCCCCGGATGATATTGTGGCGATCGCAGCTTCTCCCAATCCGGTCAAAGTCCGTCAACATCAAGATGATGGTACAATTCAAGAATGGTTAGAACCCCAATTACCTATCCTTGATTCTGTAGTCAACCGTCTTAATACTATTTTAACTCAAGAACAGCAAAAGTTAGTATTAGCAACAACCTATCGGGAAGCCTTAGAATTGCAACGGCAAGCGAAAGAAATTTTCAATCAATTACGTCGAGAACAGGCTTTACCTCTGATTGAAAAATATCAATGGATTGCGGCGGCAGCAACGGTAGCCAATCCAGTTCCGGCTTTAGATATGTTAGCAACGGCGGCCGTTAATGCCCAATTGGTGATGGATTTAGGGGCGATTTATCAACAGAAATTTTCCCTAAAACAAGGTCAAGAGGTTGCCACAACTATTAGCACCCAGATGTTGAAATTGGGGTTAGTGGAAATCTCTACCCAAACCTTAACCTCCTTATTAAAAACAAATACGGTAACGTTTATGGCGGGAAGTTTGGTACAGGGAGTGAGCGCGGCCTATTTAACCCGAATTGCCGGGTTGAGTTTAATTGAGTATTTCCAAGCCCAGTCCATACTGTTAGAAGCCACCGACAATCCGAGTTTGAATTGGGATAGTCTCAAAAAAACCCTACAAACCGTATTCCAGCAGAATCAACAGGCCAATTTGTTACAGTCCTTTGTTAAACAAGCCATAAACTATCTATCGGTGCAGTTCAAACCCAAGCAAACCGTTGAATCCTCGGCGTCTTAGGTCGTTTTGGTGGTCGTATTTCCCAGTCCTCAAAAAAAACTTTGAGAACTGGGGTTTACATTTCTGAGGTTTATGCTATAGTTAGAAATTGTGACAGACAACGCGGGTGTAGTTTAGTGGTAAAACTATAGCCTTCCAAGCTATTAATGCGGGTTCGATTCCCGCCACCCGCTTCTTCAAATACTACACATAGACAATAGTTAGAACTCCTGCATTATATACGGTGTAGGGGTTTTTACTTAATGTGTAATCCCCTCTTTTTTGAGCAAAGTGCAGTAGTATTTTGCCACTGTAGAGATAAGCACCTAAACAAAATTAATTACAAATCCTCTGCCCTGTGCCCTCCCCCCCTAGCCCCCCGTGCACGGGGGGTTTGGGGGGGCTGTTCCGAGATCCGGCATTCCCTCCCCCCCTAGCCCTGCTTGCACGGGGGGTTTGGGGGGGCTGTTCCGGTGTTCCCTCTCTCAACTAGGTAATTTATTTTGTGCAACTACTTAATACAGGAGACAGGGGGAAAGACCTATATTTAGTTATAAACTCTAACAAAGCATTTTGATTTTTTTCCGTTTTTTCCATCCTAACGACCTACCCGGAATTTTTTGAACTATGGCAAACCCTACTGTAGATAGAGAAACAAATCAATCTCAATCTCCTTCATCCTGGCATAATGTCTCCTCGAAGCCATTGCCCTTTTGGGTGCGTCGATGGGGGGCGTTTGTGGCGGAAGTATCCTTAGTGGCGGCGAGTGGGTTAATTCCTTTTACCCTGGGCTCTGTCTTTAACCGCAGTCCCCAACCGGTGCCTCTGAATCCGGTGGTGCGAGTCACTTCGGAAACCGTTGCGGCTACTTTGGGAATTCCTGTACGCGATCGCAGTCCCCAGGTAGCCCCATTAACCAATCTATTTTGGTCAGGTGCGCTACTTCTGCCCCTAGTGGTGGGAGGATGGCAATTTTATTTGTTAGCTAAACGGGGTCAAACCTTACCCAAACTTTGGTTTGGAGTTCAGGTCGTGAGTCCTAATGGTTCAGCCCCGGGATGGGGACGGGCATTTCGTCGAGAATTAATTGGTCGTTGGGGTATCCCCCTGGGCATTGCCTACGGTCTTTGGCAAGTGACGGGAGCCTATCCTAATTTATTAATTTTAGGGGTTTTATCTAGTGCGACTTTCCTCGGAGATGCTCTGATTGCGAAACGATTTCAAGGTCGGACGGGACATGATTTATTAGCAGGAACTTTGGTACAGGACGTTCCTAGAATCTTGGTGTTTAACCCCTTTACAAATTACGATTGGGTGAATGAAGATAATGCGGTTCATAGCCTAGTTATCAGTACGGAAACACCAAAACTGGAGTTTAATTTATGGGCATGGATGCGTCAACATCCTGGTTTAACTTTAGTTATTGTTAGTAGTGCTAGTCTGGTGGCGGTATTAGGAACTTTTGTTGGTACTCAAATTTATATTCAAAACCAAGCTAACCGTCGGGAATTTCAACAACAAGATAATCAGGTTTTTCTAGCTTTAGTTAATAAATTATCCCCCAATGCTGCCACGGATGTTACCCAAAAACGCGGGGCAATTTTAGCGTTAGGGGCGATTAAAGATCCCCGGGCAATTCCCCTATTAGTGGACGTATTAGCTCAGGAAGAAAACCCTGTCTTAATTGATGTAACTCAACAAGCCTTGGTGAGTACCGGGCCTGAAGCCTTACCCCATTTAAGACGATTAAATCAAGCCCTAAAAAATGATTTAGATTCGATGAAGTTTGGGGCAGAAAACAAAGAAAAACAGTTGGCAGGGCGAAGACTACAAGCAACTCAAAGAGCGATCTCTAAAATTCTAAAAGTTTATGGGGGATTTATCCATAATACTGATTTAAGTCGGATTGATTTAGGCCAAAATTTAACCCCGCCGATGCAATTTACCTTGGTTTTAGAACAAACGGATTTATCAGGAATTAGCTTTAAAAACACGAACCTCAATCAAGCTAATTTAAAAAATAGTCGCTTCGCCAGTCCAGGGAATGATGAACGATTAGAAACCTTCGATGATTGGATTTCTGATTTAAGTGGCGCGGATTTAACCGAGGCTGATTTAACCGGAGCTTTCTTGAGTAATACCCTATTAAAATATACTAATTTTTTAAAGGCAAATCTGAATAAAGCCAATTTATCTAAAGCCGATTTAACCGGAGCTAATTTCAGCAACGCTCAATTATTAGGTTCCAATTTACAACAAGCTAACCTCACCGATGCTAAATTCACCGGGGCGGAATTAGCCAGTGCTGATTTGTCTAACGCTAATTTAAAAAAGGCTCGTTTTACTGAAGCTAAAGCCCCAGGTGCAAATTTTCAAGGAGGAGATTTAAGACAAACTAACTTTAAAAATGCCGATGTTTCTGCGGTAAATTTCTCAGGAATAAATGCACAAGGGACAGATTTTAGCTCCGCTAAACTTACGGGTTCAAATTTTAAAAATTCCCGATTGCAAGATGCTAATTTCAAAAGTGCTAATTTAAGTTTAGTTAATTTTCAAGGAGCAAAATTAGACGGAACTAATTTTAAAGGAGCAATTTTTGTTGCCTCTCAACCAAATAAAGCTGATCAATTTATTGCTAAATCCGATGAAACGGTTCAATCCATCCGTCTGAAAAAGGTGGATTTTAGTAATTCCCTTAATTTGGATTCTAACCAAATTCAATATATCTGCTCTCAAGGCGGTATTCACCCCGACTGTCCCTCCGCAAAAGGCAAAAAATAGGACAAGGTGATTATAGGGAAGGGGAGAGACGAGGGTGAACGGTCAAACCTCAACAGTCAACCCCCTTCAGTGGTAAGCTAAGGATTGGCCTAAAAACTTTTTTAAACTTTAGTAACGTTAAAATGACCGAATCGACCCAAGTTCCCTATTTGTTGCGTGCTACTCGTGGTGAAAAACTAGATCGTCCCCCCGTATGGATGATGCGCCAGGCGGGTCGCTATATGAAAGCCTATCGTGATCTGCGAGAAAAATATCCTTCCTTCCGTGACCGATCTGAAAAAACGGATATTGCTGTTGAGATTTCCCTCCAACCTTTCCGGGCTTTTCAACCAGATGGGGTGATTTTGTTTTCTGATATTCTAACGCCTTTACCTGGAATTGGGATTGATTTTGATATTATCGAAAGCAAAGGGCCGATTATTAATCCTCCCATTCGTAGTTTAGAACAAATTGAAAAACTGCATCCAATTGAACCGGAAGAAAAACTTCCTTTTATTCGAGAAATTCTGCAAACTTTGCGTCGGGAAGTAGGAAATCAAGCCACTGTATTAGGGTTTGTGGGTGCTCCTTGGACGTTGGCGGCCTATGCGGTTGAAGGTAAGAGTTCTAAGGATTATGCGATTATTAAAAAAATGGCATTTTGTGAGCCTTTAATTCTGCATAAATTCTTAGAAAAAATTGCCGATGCGATCGCTATTTATGTCCGTTATCAAATTGATTCCGGGGCTCAAGTAATTCAAATGTTTGATTCTTGGGCGGGTCAATTAAGTCCCCAAGATTATGATGTTTTTGCCCTTCCCTATCAAAAACGGGTGGTTGATCAAGTTAGACAAACCCACCCTGATACGCCTTTAATTCTTTATATTAGTGGCGGTTCGGGATTATTAGAACGGATGGCTAAAACTGGGTTTGATTTTATTAGTGTAGACTGGATGGTTGATATGGCTGATGCACGTCAACGTCTGGGTCAAAATATTGGGGTTCAGGGTAATCTTGATCCCTGTATTTTATTCGGGTCTAAAGAAAATATCCGGGATCGGATTTTAGATACCATTAGAAAAGCAGGAAATCAAGGGCATATCCTCAATTTAGGGCATGGTGTTCTCCAAAATACTCCAGAAGAAAACGTTGCCTATTTCTTTGAAACGGCAAAACAAGCGGATCAATTATTAAAAGGTTAATCCTTAATTCTGTTGTTGCGCCGTTGTTGCGCCGTTGTTGCGCTTAAGCGCATCTAGGGTTGGGTTTCCCCACCCTAGAAATCCCATATTGGAAGTTTTTGGTATTGTTGATTTTCTGAAAAAAACACAAAGACACGAAGACACAAAGAGGATATATTCAAGATTTATAGAGGTTGTAGGGGAGAGTTCAAATCAATCTTGAATACCCCCACCAACAAATTAACTAAACCCGCCTAATTATTAATAATATGAAAAAACGAATTTTTGTTACTGGTGCGAGTGGTTGTATTGGTCATTATCTTGTCGAAAAACTAATTCAAAATACCGAAGATGAATTATTTCTACTCGTCAGAAATCCCGAAAAATTAGGATTTGATTATCAGAGTCGTCCGGGTATTCATATTATTCAGGGGGATTTAAGAGAAATTGATCAATTCAAAGATTTATTACCTACAATTAATACGGTGATTTTAATTGCTACCGCTTGGGGAGGATATCAAGAGGTTTTAGAGGTTAATGTTAAGGCAAATTTGGAGTTAGTGAAATTATTAAATCCTCAAATTTGCGAACAAATTTTATATTTTTCAACCGCTAGTATTTTAGATAGAAATAATAATTTATTACCCGAAGCGGGAGAAATTGGCACGGATTATATTAGAACTAAATATGAATGTTTACAGGAATTATTAAAAATAGCTCCTAATTTACCGCATTTAAGGGTATTATTTCCGACTTTAGTTTTAGGGGGAGAACCCAATAAACCCTATTCCCATTTGTCTGGGGGTATTTCTGATGTGGTGAAATGGATGAATTTAATTCGTTGGTTTCAAGCAGATTCGAGTTTTCATTTTATTCATTCTGCCGATATTGCTCAAGTAGTGTATTATTTGGTTAATCATCCTCCAATTTCTCAAGAAACGGAACAATTTGTTTTAGGAAATCCGGCAATTACTTTAAATCAATTGGTAGAAACAGCTTGTGAATATTACCATAAACGGATTTATTTTAGGTTTAATTTATCTCCGGGTTTGGCTAACTTTTTTATCTGGTTATTTAGAATCCAAATGGCAGATTGGGATCGTTTTTGCTTAGATTATCGCCATTTTAATTATCAAAATCCTATCCATCCTGGGGTTTATGATTTACCAGCCCATTGTTCAACTTTTACGGATGTTTTAAAATTAAGTTAGGATAGGGATTAGGGGGTTAATTTTTTTAATTAGAGGTTTTAGGATGCGCTTAAGCGCAACAACGGGTTTTTGATATAAGAGGAGAACTAATTATGTTGGCGAGTAAACTAGAAACTTTACTTAATCCTGATGAAAACCTACCAGGTTCAGAAGTTCGTTATATCACGGATAAGGTGAGTTGGGAATATTATGAAACCCTATTAACTCAATTAGGGGATAGTTTGGAATTTCGCTTAACCTATTTGGATGGAATTTTAGAAATTATGTCACCAAGTCGCAACCATGAAAGGATTAAAACCCAAATTGGAACCCTTTTAGAAATCTATTTTTTGGAAACAGATACGGAATATTATCCCACAGGTTCGATGACGTTGCGAAACCCAGAACAACGTGGGGGAACCGAACCCGATGAAAGTTATTGTATTGGAAGTAATCAGGAAATTCCTGATTTAGCAATTGAAGTTGTAATTACCAGTGGGGGAATTAATCGTTTAGAAGTTTATCAAAGATTGGGAGTCCGTGAGGTTTGGTTTTGGCAAAATAATCGGTTTTTAGTTTATCATTTTCGGTCTGAAAATGTCAAACAATTTCAGCAAACATCAGGGTATGAATTAATCAATAATAGTGAAATTCTTCCCGATATCAATTTAACAATATTAGCAGAATATGTACAACATCCTAATCCTTTAGTTGCCGCCAAATCATTTCGCCAAACCTTAAATCAATAATTATAGTGCTTCGCGCAACAACGGGTTTTTGATTTAATTTTTTTAAATAGGAGAAATAACTATGTTAGCTAATCAACTGGAAACTTTACTTAATCCTGATGAAAACCTGCAAGATTCAGAAGTTCGTTATATCACGGATAAGGTGAGTTGGGAATATTATGAAACCCTATTAACTCAATTAGGGGATAGTTTGGAATTTCGCTTAACCTATTTGGATGGAATTTTAGAAGTTATGTCACCAAGTCGCAACCATGAAAGGATTAAAACTCTAATTGGAGATTTATTACTGATTTATTTTTTGGAAACGGATACGGAATATTATCCCACAGGTTCGATGACATTGCGAAACCCAGAACAACGTGGGGGAACCGAACCCGATGAAAGTTATTGTATTGGAAGTAATCAGGAAATTCCTGATTTAGCAATTGAAGTTGTAATTACCAGTGGGGGAATTAATCGTTTAGAAGTTTATCAAAGATTGGGAGTCCGTGAAGTTTGGTTTTGGCAAAATAATCGGTTTTTAGTTTATCATTTTCGGTCTGAAAATGTCGAACAATTTCAGCAAACATCAGGCTATGAATTAATCAATAATAGTGAAATTCTCCCCGATATCAATTTAACAATATTGGCAGAATATGTACAACATCCTAATCCTTTAGTTGCCGCCAAATCATTTCGCCAAACCTTAAATCAGTAATTATAGCGCTTCGCGCAACAACGGGTTTTTAATAGGATTTTTTTAAAATTGCAGGAGCGACTAAATTAGTTAACAAATTCTCTTAGTGAAGATTCCCAGCCAGAGCGTCGATCTGATGAAGCTATTGCTATCTTTATTCCTAAGCGCAATATTGAGACTTGGATACATTTCTTGCAAGGAGAAGTTGTTAATGATTGGAATTTTATCGCTATTTTTATCGGCTATAAAGTTGATTTAACTTGAATAAGCGATCGCTTAATTCCTGAGTTAATAATTCTGAACTTTGATAACGCCAGCGCCAATTTCCATGATTATGACTCGGATCATTCATTCTGGCATCATGCCCTAAATTAAGAATATCTTGGAGAGGAATAATCGCTAAACTGGCAAGGGAACTTAAGGCTAAACGAATTAACACCCAGTTAATATTAGTGATTTCATCGGGAGAAGCATAACCCAAATATTCAGCAAAATGTTGTTTTTCTGCGGTACTGGCAGTTTCCCACCAACCGATAGCCGTATCATTATCATGGGTTCCTGTATAAACCAAACAATTTTGAATATAATGATGGGGAAGATAAACATTATTGGCATCCCCACCAAAAGCAAATTGTAAAATTTTCATTCCTGGGAAATTATAATGATCTCGCAATTGTTCCACTTCTGGGGTAATAATTCCCAAATCTTCTGCTAAAACTGGTAAATCTCCTAACTGTTGTTTGAGGGTATCAAAAAATTCATAACCTGGTGCTTTAATCCATTCACCCTTAATCGCATTTTTTTCGTAACCAGGAACCCGCCAATAGGCTTCAAAGGCTCGAAAATGGTCAATCCGAACATAATCTGCATATTCCAAGGTAGCTTTAAATCGTTCAATCCACCAAGCAAATTTTGTGTTTTTTAGTTCCTCCCAATTATAAATTGGATTCCCCCATAATTGTCCGGTTTCACTAAAGAAATCCGGGGGAACTCCGGCAATATAAATGGGTTCTAAAGTTTCAGAATCTAGTTGAAATAAATTAGGATTTGACCAAACTTCGACACTATTATAACATACATAAATAGAAATATCTCCAATAATTTTTATTCCTTTTTTATTGGCATATTGACGCAATTTTTCCCATTGTTTGAAAAAGATAAATTGCAGAAATTTTTGATAAGCTATGGCTTCTTTTAATTCTTCGGTTTTGACTTTTAACGCATCGGGATCTCGATGGGCTAAAGCGGGTTCCCAATTATTCCAGCTTTGACCCCCATGGGCTTCTAATAAAGCCATAAATAGGGCATAATCATTTAACCAAGAAGCGTGTTTTTGACAAAATTTTTCAAAGCCAGGAGAAGGGTGTTGGTCTAATTGTTCTTGAAAGCGAGTGTAGGCTTTTTTGAGATATAAGGTTTTGTGGGGAATAACCGCTTCAAAATCAACCTTGTTAGAGTCTCTCTCTTCTAAGGGAATAATTTCTTCAGCTTCTAATAATCTTTCTTGGGCTAATTCTTCCAAACTAATCATTAACGGATTACCCGCAAAGGTACTATAATTCATAATATAAGGAGAATGTTCTTCACCTGTTGGCCCCAGGGGTAATATCTGCCAAAATTTATAACCACTTTGTTGTAAAAAATCAATAAATTCATAAGCGGATTTTCCTAGGTCTCCAATTCCATGTTGACTGGGAAAAGAAGTAGGATGAAGTAAAATCCCACTAGAACGTTGAAATAACATGGTCATATTAGGCTAATTTTTTATTTTTACGAAATTACCATAAATTAAAACCCATTGCATCTTTCTAAAGATAGGGAACTGCTGAAAAATGTTAGGCTTTGACAAAAATAGTTCTAAAAAATAGATGTCAATAGACAACCCAATATAAAGCCGTCCTAGAAGGACGGGGTTTTAAACCCATTTTTTCGATAACTGTAGCAATATTCCCCATGCCCTATTCCCTAATTACTTGTCATAAAAGGACAATTTATTTTATGGACGCTGTATTTTCACTTGATTCACCATCCGCTACCGCGATTCCTCTTTTTAGTGGAGAGCAACCATTAGAACTGCCCCCTTCCTTGGGTTTGAGTGCTGGTGGCCTAGTTCCTGCGATCCCGGTTACCATATTAGAAACCCAGGATCTCACAGTACCTGTAGACCCTAATATTGACACGATTACTAGGGAAGGTCGCCAAAACCCGGCTCCTGTTTCATTAGCTTCAGGACAAAACCTCAACGGTATTAACTTCGGGAATACTCAATTAGGCTCCATCAGTGGAATTAAATTTAACGATCTCAATCGTGATAGCCTGCTAACAACGGGGGAACCCGCTTTAGCCGGATGGAATATCTTTATTGATGCCAACAATATTCGATTAGTGGGATCAAATTTGATGATCTCAATAGCAATGCCACCTTCGATACAGGGGAAGTAGGCTTGGCAGGATGGACGATTTTTATTGATGCCAATGGCAATGGCACGCTTGAAGCCACAGAAGCAGCTGCCGTTACAGGTGCGGATGGTCGCTACTCCTTTGCGAATGTTCCCGTAGGAAATTACACCCTGCGGGAAGTACAGCAACCTGGATGGACACAAACGACTCCTAACCCTGGCCCCGTTGGCATCACTGGTGGCACGAATGCTATTGTTAACTTTGGCAACCGTCAATTCGGTTCTATCAGCGGCATAAAGTTCAATGATGCGAATGCCAATAGTTTGTTTGATGCAGCTGAAACCCCTTTGCAGGGTTGGACAATTTATATTGATGGCAATGGTAACGGCGTTATTGACCCCACCGAACCCACAACCGTAACGGGAGCAAATGGTAGTTATACCTTTACTAACGTTCCTCCTGGTAATTATGTGTTGCGGGAAGTTCAACAACCCGGATGGGTTCAAACCGTTCCCCCATTACCTGCTTAGTTAGAGTGGGTAGAATTAAGAATTAGGAGAACTTCTTTTCTTAATTCTTAATTCGGGCTTGCTGACACAGGTAGGGAAATTCCTAACCATTGAATAAAACGATCCAGTTCAAAATGTTTGTCCATGAGTTGATTCACAGCAGCAACTTTGATTGGCTCATGGAGACGAACTTGACCAAAAGTTCGATCAATAATTTCTACCGTTGATAAGGTGTCTAAATCAACAGAAAGGACGGGTACTTCTAAATCTTCAGCCCGACTTAATACCATTGGCGCGGGGGGAAGTTGACCAGTTAGAATTAAACAGTTAGTAGATTTTTCTAAAGCAGCAAGTTGAATATCCGTGCGATCACCTCCGGTAACCACAGCCATATTCACGGATTTATCAAAATACTTCATCGCGGAACTCACATTCATCGCCCCAACACTTAGACTTTCTACCATCAAATCTAAGCGTTCCCGACCACAAAGAACCTGGGCTTTCAACTGTTTAACTAACTCTTTGACCGTGACACTTCGTAAAATAGGATTTCTGGGTAAAACTCCAAATACTGGAATCCCTTGTGCTTCCAAAAATGGTTGGATACAAGTGGTTGTAACTTCTAGTTCTTCGGGGGGAACATCATTAATAATAATACCTAATAAGCGATCGCCTAAACGTTGTTGAGCGTACAGTAAATCATCTAATGCCAAATGGGAATGCAAACGGGTCACTAACAAAACTGACGCATCTAGTTGATCCGCAATTTGAGGAACAGATAAACCAAATAACAGCCCCTCTTGTAAGGTTCTTGGCCCTTCGAGTAAAATCAAATCAGCAGAGGATGTTTGTTGATAGGAAGTCAGGGATTCAATATATTTGACTGAATCTTCCCCCTGTAAACGCCGATAAATTGTGGTTTCATCCAAGGTCAAAATCGGAAATCGCAATTGCTCTTGAGATAATTTTAAGGTTTGAGCCACAAACTGAAGATCAGTATCAAAGGATTCATCGTCGTCACTGATATCGGTAGCTAAAGGCTTACCATAAACTATCTTTAACCCTTTATCCTGAAACAGATGACCCAGACCCAAGGCGATTGCTGATTTACCGGTGTAAGGCTCTGTTGACCCGATTAATATAGACTTTCCAAACTCAGTCACGAAATTTACTCCTCAATTTGTTATCGATTAATTCAAAAAATTATGATATTTTCCCCCGTTAGACTGAATCCTTAAAATACTTTTAGTTATCAGTCTTTTCAGAAGAAATTCTCAGGGTTTGACCCTAGCCTTTCTATTGTAGAGTGAATCCTTATTTAATGATCCAAATGCAAAAGTTTCTTGTAGAAATCTTGAGAAAAATCAACGGTACGAGTCCGGCTAAAATTTTGCAGAACTTCAATTAAATACTTAATAAACTCGTGGTTGGACAGGATGACTTCATAACTGAGATCGGCATTGCCATCAAACTGTACTCGACAACGGGTTAAATCGGCGGGTAAAGAAGAAACATTCCAAGTTGCCACAAAAGGAATTCCATCCCCACCATCAATATTGCGAGCGCCTTCCAAACTTTTCTCTTTATATAGACTAATCGAATAGGCTAAGTATTTGCGCTTCTTCTCATCATAGTAGGGCAGGTAGACCCCAATTTCCCGTTTCTCAGCCGCTTTTAGTTGGGTCAGAGCCACTGTGGTGTCAGTCATAGATTTGTTACTCCCGCGATCGGATTACTACTCTCAATTTAGCCCAGTTGTCATCCAATCCTCAAAAAGAATTCTAATATTTTGGCTTTGTTTATTGACACTCCTCGCGCTAAAGCGACGAGGATTCTTCGTTCAATGACTCTATATTAAGGTGTGTCCTACCTAATTTATTAATGGCTTTTTAAAGTCGCCCTAGAAGGGCGAGGCTTGTATCCCATTTTTTTGGTCACAATATTAGATACACTGGTAGCAGATTGGACGAATATTGAGGGGTAAATCAGATTATCTATGCCAAAACAGTCTTGGCCAGAACAGGATGCTGACAACAGTAATATCAAGAAGCTCACCCGTGATCAAGAGTCCCCTGGTGAATCTTCGGCTCCCACATCTCAACCAAATCAGGAGGAAAGTCAATACCGTGAGACTGGATCATCTAGGCTTTATCCTTCGGTTATAAATGACCCATTGCACCCTATCCGCGAGAATCAAAACCACTCAAATTTCCAGGTTTGCCCTAATTGGTATCAAGGCCGCAGATGGAAAGCTGCCCTTGCCTTAACTTTAATTTGGGGCGGGATCACTGCCCTGCATTTTGTTTCCTGGGGGATGGGGTTTATCCTGGGTTTAACGGGTCTATTGTCGATTCACGCCATCAGAATTTTCTCAGCTAAAATACCTTCCCTACAGTTAACCAAACCAGTACAACCCCAACATAATTGGCCCTATATTTCCCTATTAGTAGCAGCTAAAAACGAAGAAGCCGTTATTAGTCAATTAGTTAAAAATTTATGTAACTTGGATTATCCCAGTGATTGTTATGAATTATGGATAGTTGACGATAATAGTAGTGATAAAACCCCGATAGTTTTGGAAAAACTCAGCCAAGACTATCCACAACTCAAAGTATTACGGCGGTCAGCTAATGCCAGTGGGGGAAAATCAGGCGCCTTAAATCAAGTTTTAGCCTTAACTCAAGGAGAAATTATCGGGGTCTTTGATGCCGATGCTCAAATTGCACCGGATATGTTACGCCATATTGTTCCCATATTCTATCCAGAATCAGTCGGCGCTGTGCAAGTGCGAAAAGCGATTAATAATGCTTCCGAAAATTTTTGGACTCGCTCCCAAGCCGCAGAAATGGCTTTAGATGCCTATTTCCAAGAAAAACGGATTAGTATGGGCGGAATTGGAGAACTGCGGGGAAATGGCCAGTTTGTCCGAAGGGAAGCCCTGTTAAGCTGTGGCGGTTGGAATGAAGAAACCATTACCGATGATTTAGATCTAACCATTCGGTTGCATTTGGATCAATGGGATATTGAATGTTTATCCTTTCCCCCGGTTTATGAGGAAGGAGTCACCAATTTTAAAGCCCTTTGGCATCAACGCAACCGTTGGGCAGAAGGCGGCTATCAACGCTATTTAGACTATTGGCAGTTGATTCTGAGCAACCGGATGGGAACTCAAAAAACCCTAGATTTGTTTTGCTTTTGGATCACCCAATATATCTTACCAACGGCGGTAGTTCCCGATTTGGTGCTGTCGCTAATTCAAGGCCGTTTACCCTTAACCACACCCTTAACCTGTTTTACCCTAACTCTATCCCTATTGGGAATGTTCTTAGGATTACGAAGGATTCGTCAAACACAAGGGACAATGGTTAATGTTAGTCCTGAATTGGTTTCAACCCATAGCAGCAAGACATCGCCTCCCCTCTGGGAAAAATTGACCATTGGGATTGATACCCTGCGGGGTACGGTATATATGCTCCATTGGTTGTTAGTGGTGGGGAGTACAACGATTCGGATGGGAATTCGTCCCAAACAACTCAAGTGGGTCAAGACCGTTCATCAAGGCAATAATCAGTAATCGGTCAACTGATAACTGATAAATGATACCTCTTACACTGATAACTGATTATGGATTTGCTAGAGTATCAAGCTAAAACCTTATTTCGTGAGATGGGGATTCCGGTTTTACCCTCACAAAGCATTAACAATGCTCAAGATTTAAAGGGTTTAAAAATTCCCTATCCGGTGGTGTTGAAATCCCAAGTCCGGGCGGGGGGAAGGGGAAAAGCCGGAGGAATTCGCTTTGCGGAAAATACCATTGATGCAGTTGCTGCGGCTCAAATGATTTTTAATTTGCCGATTCGGGGTGAATGTCCCCAAGTCCTGTTAGCAGAGGCCAAATATGATGCGGATCGGGAATTATACTTAGCCGTCACCTTGGATTCCGGGTCACGACGTCCGGTATTATTGGGATCGCAACAGGGCGGGGTGAATGTGGAAGCAACCCTTTCCAAAATTCAGCAAGTCATTGTTGACCAAGATTTTTCTCCTTTTTATGCTAGAAGATTAATTCTAAAAATGGGATTAAAGGGAGATTTAATTCTCTTGGTCAGTGCCATTGTGGAAAAAATGTATCGTCTATTTGTCCAGAAAGATTTGGATCTCGTAGAAATTAATCCCTTGGGGATTAGTCCCACGGGAGAAGTGATGGCATTGGATGGGAAAGTAATTGCGAATGATGGAGCATTAGGACGCCATGAAGACTTAATTACTTTACTTAAAGCTCAACAAAAATGTAGTTCTCTCTCCCTACCGATCATTTCCGATCAATTGTTTCACCCTGAACTGAATTTAGTCGAATTACAAGGTAATATTGGGATTTTATGCAATGGTGCAGGTTTAACGATGGCAACTTTAGATTTAGTCATGCAATCATCGGGAAAACCTGCTAATTTCTTAAATCTAGGTGGGGCAGATCACTATGAAATTACAGACAATTTTCGCCAACGTTTATATCAAGGAATTGATCGAATTACCCAATCTAAACAAGTTAAGGTTGTGATTATTAATCTTTGGGTTCAACCGATTATTCGTTCTTTGTTATTAGTAGAAATTGCTGGGTATTTGAAACGAAAAGCTAGAACCAGTAATTTACCTAAATTTGTTCTGATGTTGGCTGGAATTAAACCCGAATCAGATATAGAACAGTTTACTGATTTACCTGTAAATTTATTTGATCGGTTGGATTTAGCTGTGACTGCGGCTATTAATTTAGCCAAATAGTTTTTTTAGTTTTTTTGATTAACTGTGTAAAACTTCCTCGAATTATGAATTTAACTCCTGATAGTAAAGTCATTATACAGGGTACTACAATATCACCCTCCTTAACTCATGCAGTGGTGCAAATGAAAACCTATGGCACTCGTATTGTCGCCTGTGTCTGTCCGGGTCAGGGAGGACAGGAGTTAAGTGAAATTCCGATCTTTGATTTGGTAGAACAAGTAATTACAAATGTGGGTGAAATTGATATTAGTGTAATTTTTGTTCACCCCTATCAAGTTTTAGATGCGGCATTAGAAGCAATGGCGGCAGGAATTCGTCAATTAATTATTGTGACAGAGGGAATGCCCCCTTTGGATATGGTGCATTTAGTTCGGAAGGCGGAAATTACAGAAACTTTAGTGGTGGGCCCCAATTGTTCGGGAATTATTATTCCTGATAAATTGTTATTAGGAACCCATCCGGTTGAATTTTATCGACCCGGAAATGTGGGATTATTAAGTCGCAGTAGTACCCTAACCTATGAAGTGGCGGCGGAGTTAACTCAAGGAGGATTAGGTCAATCAGTTGCTGTTAGTATTGGCAGTGATTTTATTGTGGGATCTTCTTTTCTGCAATGGTTAGAAATTTTGGATGAGGATGAAAATACAGATGTTATTGTTTTAGTGGGAGAAATGGGGGGAACTAGCGAAGAAGAAGCGGCTTCTTATATTGCGGAATCCATTGATAAACCCGTTATTGCTTATGTTGCTGGGTTACACGCTCCGACTACTAAACTTTTGGGTCATGCTAGTCTATTAATGACTTCAAAAGTGGTTAAGAATATGGTCGATCCTGGAACAGTTGAAAGCAAAGTTTCTGCTTTTAAAAATGCTGAAGTTCTGGTTGCTAAACAGCCCTCAGAAATTCCAATCTTAGTCAAAAAAGTGATAAAAAAACACAAAAAATAACCGATTTTATCCCTGGGAAAAGGATCGGGTTAATCTCTGTCACCTCCTCGCTTCTACAGATTCATAATCTAGCTTCATTTGATCAAGACTGATTGTGATATTTTGATTCAATCACTTTAGCGATCGCACTTCCCCATATTATCAAATTCCCATCTTTTCGTGGCAGGTTCTCCTCAATCTCTGTGGCATCAACCCAATCTTGATCAACCCGCCACCATAGTTGTTGAAAAAAATCCGAAAAACTGTTATGAACCTGCTGCAACTGAATTAGAATTTTCTGATAACAATTCAGAGGGTGATCGCTTTCCTTTTACCAATAGTTTAACAGATTCAGACATTCCTAATAAAGCTCTTCGTCTCTCCGGTTTAGGGAATTCTTCGGTTGTTAATTCCAATTTCCATTGGCTTAAAAGAGTGGCTAAAACCAGCTTCATTTCAAACCAAGCAAACGCCATCCCAATACACCGACGATTTCCGCCTCCAAAGGGGATATATTCATGGGCTGCATATTGACGATCTAAAAATCGTTCAGGATTGAACTGTTTTGGATTGGGATATAAATCTTCTCGATGATGGATTGAATAAATACTCGGAACTAATAACGTTCCCGGTTGAAATTCATATCCGCCAATTTTTAAGGGAGATTTAACAAGCCGACTTAACATTAACATTGCTACCGGATAAATCCGTAGTGTTTCCTGACAAACAGCATTCAAATAGGGGAGTTTCATCACCCCAGTAGCATCGGTAACATCTTCTAAAGTTCCTAATTCTTGTAAGAGTTTTTCTTTGATTTCTGGAAAACGATGAGTCCAATATAAAGCCCAAGCTAATGAGGTAGCTGTGGTTTCATGACCCGCTACTAATAACGTAATTAATTCATCTCGGATTTCTTCATCGCTCATGGGTTGTCCCGCCTCATCCAGCGCCAAAAGCATCATTGATAAAATATCGGTTCGAGTGGCATCAAAATTCTCTCGACGCTCTGCAATTTCGACATAAATAGCTTGATCAAGCTGTTTTTTTAATTCTAAAAAATGACCCCAAGGACTCCATGAACCTAAATCTCGTTGTAACGCCGGAAACAAAAACGCTAAAGTTTGTGTTAAAGGATTTTTGGGATTCATAATCTCTAACAACAATTCCTTGATTTTATCATAGCGTTCTCCCGATTTTAAACCAAATACTGTTTTTAAAATGACTTCAAAAGAAATCGCTTGCATTGTCGGAAGTAGAGTAAAAGATTCGCCCGAATACCAATGCTGAGTCACTTTATTTGTAATTTCAATAATCACCTGACTATAATTTCGCATCCGTTCCCCATGAAAGGGGGGAATTAATAATTTTCGTTGTCGTTGATGCGGTTTTCCTGCTAAACATAACAGTGAGTGTGATCCCAATAGAGGGGAGGTCACTCCTGCTTCTAATCCTGAATCTAACTGTTGAGGGTCAGTGGTCAAAATTTGTTGAATCGCTTGGGAGTCACTAATAAACACTTGCGGCTTAAATACCGGGCCAACGGTAACCGTAAACATATCCCCATATTTTTGAGTATATTTATCCATGAAACCTAACGGATCTTTCATCCACTCTAAGGTTTGCAGCCAAGGGTGGGTTTGGGGGCCATTGGGAAGTTGAGCATTTACCATGATTTAAGCTTTTGTGGATTTCTGAAAGGGTGTTTTCAACTAATATAACTCATGGCTCGAAGGATTTAATTTTGATAGCAATCATAAGAAAAGGATGGGAGTGTGGAAACGAGCGTGTCTTCAGACCACCAGAGGAAACACGACACTTCGGCAAGCTCAGTGACCGCACAGGGGAATTTATTCCCATGAGGAGCTGAAAAAGATGTGATAGAATCAAAAAACACAAGTAAGAATAAACATCTGCGTGTTGAAATATCCTAGTATCGGAGAAATCCCGGCTCCCGCGAAACAACGGTTAGATTTAATTCTAATGGCAGTATGACAAGAAAGAGCAAGTAAAGGCAGGATAGGGAGCGTACCGCGATTTGGCTTAGTGATGGATTCTGAAAGTGTCTTGATTTGAGAGTAAAAGTATCGGGAAGATTAGGCATATCGCTTGATCAACTCAGTAGACGATATTTGGCAATCGTAGCGAGAATTAGATTAAACTAATTCTGTCCGCAGAATCGAGCGTGTCTTCAGACGGTGAGAGTGTCAAGGTAATCTAATCTCGTATCTCATCTGTTTAAGAAACTGGCTAAAGATATCTCTTTGCTGAGGTAGAGACGTTATCTAAGCCGTCTGTAAACCGATGAAGCGTGTGTGTGAGGAGTTTAAAGGATGCGTCAAGTCTGCCGTTGGGCTACAACAGTAACGGGTAGTATGGCAATAATTGTGGGTCTGGGACTGACTCAGACACTTCCTTCCCTGGGGACGGCTTCACAATTCTATGGGGCTGGTTCTTTAAAAGAGTTAATTACCCTGCGCGATCGCTTAATTCAAGAGTTAGAAACTCCTCCAAAAAATCGACCCGAACCTAATTTTTTTAACTCTTTATTTACCGATCCCCTGAAATTTGAACCCAATGAAGTTTTACTTCAAAAATTAAAAACTGTTGAGATTCAAATGTTAGTTGAAGAACGGGCTGAGGATAACTGGCAACAAGCTATCCGTTTATCAACTCAAGCTCAAAAAGTTGCTAATCCTAATGATCCTTCTCCCCAACAGCGAAAACAAGTCCAAGAACTTTGGGAAAAAGCAATTAATAATTTAGAGGAAATTTCCCCCCATTCTTTATTAGCTCGTAAAACTTCTAACAAAATTAAAGAATACAAATTCAGTCTGTCAGAAATTACCGATGAATTACTGGATGCTAGATCAAAAATATTAGAACAAATTCGTCAAGAAAGTGGCTTAACTCGTCAAGCCATGTTAACAGTTTGTACCTTAAAAAGAGACTGCGTTAATTTACGAGGAAATCAACCTCCGGCGAGTCCTGCGAGTTTAATTAAAGTTCCCGTAGCGATCGCACTATTACATAAAACAGGCGAGGAAAAAATTAGTTTAGAGCAAAAAGTTCTGGTTGTGGGAGGCAATTTTACCGAAGATGCTTCATCTATTCAAGCTCGTCAATTCTACTCTTTAAAAGACTTAATGGGACAAATGATTGATCATAGTAGTAATATTGCTACGAATCAATTAATTGACTATTTAGGTTCCGATTATATTAATAAATATTTAGAATCCCAAGGCTATAAATTCACAAAAGTTAATTTTAAATTAATGGGAGATCGGATTATGCCTTGGCGACCGGGAACCGGACGAAATCGATTAACCAGTAATGAACTCACGGAAATGATGGTACAGATTTATAATTATGAACAACCATCATCCCAGGTATTAATTGATGCCTTAAATCGTCAATATGATCGGGTTATTGGTTATGCGGGTTTACAAGGATTACCGAAAACCCAATGGTTAGGAGAAAAAACCGGTCAAAATTCTAGGGTAATTGGAACAACAGTCGCGGCTCAAATTAATGGAGAAAAATATATTATTACCGCTATTGATAATAATACAGCTAATGTTCCCCAAATTAGCAAGAGCATTCATAAAATAGCTGAATATATTGTTGAGAATGGGCAACTTTAATCAGTTATTTTTTAACCTAATTAATTGAACTTAATACCACAGGTATAGTTCGTTTGTAGGGTGTGTAAGTGCCAATACACGCACCTCAAAACCCAAAAATGTCAATCAATTTTATGGTAGAATGCAAATATCAGTGAAGCATTGTTAAAAGCGATCTATAGTTAAACCTAAAATTGTAGACAAAGCTCTTAATATTTCTGGCAAATTTTCTGGATTTAATTTTCCCAGCACTTTAATAATTCTCGATTTATCAATAACTCTAATTTGTTCACAGAGAAGCACCGAATCTTGATTTAATCCTCCTGTACCTGCTGGAACGAAGACATGAGAAGGTAAGATTACACTCCTAATTTTTGTTGTAAATGGAGCAATAATTGTATGAGGACTAACAGCATTAGCCCGATCAATTTGTAGAATTACACTAGGTCTTATTCCTGCTTGTTCTGTACCCATGACTGGATTGAGATCGCACAAAACAACATCTCCGCGATAAATCTCTACCATTTAATTTCGCCCTGTGCTAAACGTTCTTCATAGTCTTCTAAATTTTTGAGATAGTCAGAAAAATCTGACTCTGAAATCTCTAAATCCTCATTTAAAATCGGGTCAAAATCAGAAGAATTTTTGTTAAAATTAATTAATAAAAAGTCTATAAAGTTATTAACTTTTTTAACAAGCTCATCAGGAAGGTGTTTGATTTTAGTGATGGTTTCATCTTGTATACTCATAGCCAATTCTTAAATTTATTTTTTGCTCAATATTAATATTTTATCACTTCTAGCCGTCGATCTAATGGGTGAACTTAATGCTAATCTATAAAAAACAAATTTAGGAGGTTAGCAATTGCGGTTAAATACCCAAATTCAAGGTCAAGGATTCCCGATTATTTGTTTACATGGACATCCGGGTTCGGGTCAATGTATGTCTGTTTTTACTAACCATCTTTCCCGACGGTATTTTACCCTCGCACCGGATTTAAGAGGGTATGGAAACAGTCGCACCCGTCAAGGGTTTGAAATGGGGGATCATTTGCAGGATTTAGAAACACTTTTTCAAGAATTTAATATTGATCAATGTTTGGTTTTGGGATGGTCATTAGGGGGAATTTTAGCATTAGAATTAGCCCTAAAATTTCCCGAAAAAGTTAAGGGTTTAATCTTAATTGCTTCGGCGGCAAAACCCAGGGGAAATCATCCTCCAATTTCTAATTTAGATTATGTTTATACGGGTTTAGCTGGAATTATTAATTGGGTATTTCCCTGTTGGGGATGGAATATTGAAACCTTGGGAAAGCGATCGCTATTTCGCTATTTAATTCAACAACATAATTCCAGCGCCTACCACTATTTAGCAAAAGCAGCAATTCCGGCTTTTATTCAAACTTCTGAGTTTGCAACTCAAGCCTTAAATCAATCTTTGAGATTAGGCTATAATCGCTTAGAATACTTACAACAGATTCACTGTCCGGCTTTAGTTTTAGCCGGAGAATGCGATCGCCATATTACCGCCACATCCAGTCAAGAAACAGCGCAATTATTACCCAATTGTCAGTTTTATTGTTATCCGAATACCGCCCATTTATTCCCTTGGGAAATTCCTCAACTCGTACTTACAGATATTGATCATTGGATCGCTCAATTGTTGTTAGGCGATCGCCCTTACTTGGAGCGCTAAAGCGCAACAACAAACTGTTAGGCGATCGCCCCTACTCCGAGCGCTAAAGCGCAACAACTCCGAGCGCTAAAGCGCAACAACTCCTATGCTATGGTTAGGGTATTAGGTTTACACCGTTTAATCTTAACTTTAATTCCTTGTGCGTGTTCTGCTTCTAGGTCTTCGAGATAACCAAATTGAGAAGTTCGAGCCTCTTGTTGACTGATAAAAGGCCCGAAATAGTAGGTACAGTTTGGAGTTTCTGTCAGAATTTCTACCCAGAAAGCACATCCAAAAACGTTGAGCAGGCTAATCAGAATTTCTTTCATATTCACTATCAATGATCTTGATTTTTTCAATAAACTGAGCAAAGTCTTTATCTGTAAAAATCAACCCCGATCAAATGAATTTTAGATTAAACAAATACTTTGATTGCTCAGAATAGGCGAGAGAGTTTTCAGGGAAAAGTTAAATTTTTTAGATGTAAATTATCTGAAAACTCTGTAGTTATGCAGTCCAAATTCAATAAGGTTGTTATTGAATTTTTTATTTAAACAATTCCAACCCTAAAGCATCCGTTTATACTTTTTTTAACTCAAATTGGGTGCGGGAAATTGTCTTTGACGATAAATTTCATACAGCGCCATTCCCGTTGCTACGGAAACATTTAAACTAGCGGTTTCTCCTGATAGGGGAATTGAAACTAAAACATCACAGTTTTGTTCAATTAAATGACTTAAACCTTCGCCTTCATTCCCAACAACTAGGGCGATCGCACCATTAAAAGCCACAGTAGGTAAGGATTGTTGGGCGGTGGCTAAAGTACCATAAATCCAAAATCCAGCGGCTTTGAGGTCTTCTAAAGCCCGACTCAGATTAACCACTCTGGCGACGGGGAAAGTTTCTAATGCACCTGCGGCAACTTTCATCACCGTTGAGGTAATACCCACAGCCCGACGTTGGGGTATGATTAAACCCTGTGCTCCAATGGCTTCTGCTGTCCGAATGATAGCACCTAAATTATGGGGATCATGAATCCCATCGGCAACAAGAATCACGGGTTGAGAACTAGCTGCTTGAGCGCTTTCAATTAACTCACTCAGGTCTTTATAAGTGTATGGAGAAATCTGAGCCGCCACACCTTGATGATTAGCGCCTTGGGTGAGTTGATCTAAGCGTTGATAAGTGACTTCATCAAGAATCGCACCGTTGGCTTTTGCTTCTTGCAATAACTTGTAAAATCGGGGATCGGATTTGAGTTGGGAAACAACCCAAATTCGACTTAGCGATCGCTCATTTTCTAAAGCAGCTTGAACTGTACGTCGTCCATAAATTAATTCATTTTCAACATCTAAGGATTCGATATATTCATCGGCAAATTCTGGTTTGGTTTCTTCGATAAATCGCTGACTTCTTTGAGGATAGGGTAAATAATTTTGGTCTTCTTTTGGTTGGCGTTTATCTAAGAATTTGCTCGGTTTTTCTCTTGTTGTTTGTTCAGGTTTGGAAGTAGAAAAAGATTCTTTTCTTTCTTTAGAAAATTCCCGATATTTGTCGGATTGCTCATCAGAAAATCGGTAGGATTTTCTGTCATCTGAGAATCGAGAAGGTTTTCTATCATCTGCAAATCGAGAAGGTTTTCTGTCATCTGCAAATCGAGAAGGTTTTCTGTCATCTGCAAATCGAGAAGGTTTTCTATCATCTGAGAATCGAGAAGGTTTTCTGTCATCTGCAAATCGAGAAGGTTTTCTATCATCTGAGAATCGAGAAGGTTTTCTATCATCTGCAAATCGAGAAGGTTTTCTATCATCTGAGAATCGAGAAGGTTTTCTATCATCTGAGAATCGAGAAGGTTTTCTGTCATCTGAGAATTGAGAAGGTTTTCTGTCATCTGCAAATCGAGAAGGTTTTCTATCATCTGAGAATCGAGAAGGTTTTCTATCATCTGCAAATCGAGAAGGTTTTCTATCATCTGAGAATCGAGAAGGTTTTCTATCATCTGCAAATCGAGAAGGTTTTCTATCATCTGAGAATCGAGAAGGTTTGCTGTTATCTCGTTCTCCAGATTTAGAATTAAACTTAGAGCGAATCGATGGTTTTTTAGAAGATCTCGATGGAGAATTGGAACGACTAAACTTTGGCATAATAATTAGCGAGATAGGAAATAGATGGGTGTAGAGATGGGAGTTTCATTAATTAACGTCAACGACAGCCTAAAATCCCTGTTCTTCTTTTATATCTGATCCCCTTAAATCCTCCCTTCGGCAAGCTCAGGGCATCGCATTAAAAAGGGTGACTTTGAAATCGGTTTCCTCCATTGTTAAGGGGAGTTAGGGGGGATCGTTTTCGAGTTTTAGGGGCGATCTGATCTAGGCTGTAATTAGGAATTTTTGACTTAAGTTGATAGGCATTCACGTATCATTGAGCAATCAACAATCAACAATCTTTAGAATCAAGCTCAAGATAATTAAACAATTCATCTAAACGTTGCGGATTCGTTAAATACAAATACCCGAATAATGCTTCTAAACTGGTGGCTTGCTGGTAAGTTTTGGGATCGAGTCTTTTGGGATAACCAAAAGCGGCATTTCGACCCCGCTTTAAAACTTCTAATTCAGTTTCGGTAAGGTGAGGTTCTAGCGATCGCAAGTGACGAGCTTGACTTTCGGCGCGAACTTGAGACACGACTAACTGATGATACAAATGCGATCGCTTTGGGGGCATCAGATAAAAACTACGAATGTAGAGTTCATAAACGGCATCTCCTAAATAGGCCCAAGACGCAGGAGAAATCCGTTGAACTTGTTCTGGTGATAGGCTTTGATCGAGCATTTGATCCAAAGGTAGAGACTAGGCAACAGATTAACTCGCTAGTCGTTAAAAGGTCGTCGTAAAGATTGTTCCACCATGATCCCATTGACTCAGTATCCTCACCTTATCGGGGGTGGCACTACCCAATTGACGTTCACACCTAGGGGTTTTTGATGTTTTCTATCGCATCTTCTACAGATGGCCGTAAAGAGAGAAACTTTTCCAAGCGAACCAATTTAACAGTTTGAGTTACACGAGGATTGGAAACAATCTGTAAAGTTCCGTCGCTCTGTTCAGCTTTTTTTACAAGCTGAACTAGCGCCCCTAATCCCGAACTGTCTACAAAATCTATCTGAGAGAGATCCAATATAATGTGCTTGGGGCCTTGTTCTATATAAATACTGACCAGCTTCCTAAAAGTGCCTTCTGAGAAAGCATCCATCAATCCAGTTAGCCGAAAGATCTGATAGTTGTCTTTGACATCCCGTGTACCCCGCAGGCTCACGGTTAAATTCAGTGGCTCAGAAATGATACCCTCCTAACTACATAAAGCTTGACATCGCCGATCTAGTATAAAGGCTTTTCGATGAATTGTCTAGTAAGTTAGGAGGGACAAAAGGATATTAGTTCTGTTCTTGCTGTTGCTGCATCGCTTGAACAAAGCGCTCAAACAGATAATCAGCATCATGGGGGCCAGGACTGGCTTCGGGGTGATATTGAACCGAAAACAGAGGTAAAGTTTTGTGTTTCAAGCCCGCCACGGTGCGATCATTCAGGTTCAGGTGAGTAATTTGGACATCTGAAGCCAAGGTATCGGGATCAATAGCAAACCCATGATTTTGACTGGTAATTTCCACTTGCTGCTGTGCCAGACCTGCGGGTTGATTTAAGCCACGATGACCAAATTTGAGCTTAAAGGTTTCAGCCCCGAGGGATAGGCCTAAAATTTGATGGCCCATACAAATCCCAAATACGGGTTTTTCTGCCTTAACTAATTCTTTTGTGATGGCAATGCCTTCGGTAACGGCCGAGGGATCACCAGGGCCATTAGAGAGGAAAATCCCATCGGGATTGTATTTGAGAATCTCCTCTGGGGAGGTATTAGCCGGAACCACAATCACCCGACAGCCATAACTGGCCAACCGTCGCAGAATATTACGTTTAACCCCAAAGTCTAAGGCGACAACGGTATAGCGGGGTTCTTGATCTCCGGTGGCAGAATTACTAAACTCCCAAGCGGTTTCTGTGGGTTCCAACCATTCATAGGGTTGCTTGGTGGTGACTTCTTTAACTAGGTTCAACCCAGCCATACTAGGGGCTTGTTCAACTAAAGTTCTTAGTTCACCCGGATCTAAAATTTCCGTGGAAATTGCCCCATTCATCGCCCCAACGGTACGAATTTTGCGAGTTAGGGCGCGGGTATCAATCCCATAAATACCGGGGATATGGTGCTGTTTTAAATAATCGGGTAGGGACTGAGTGGAACGCCAATTACTGGGACGGCTAGAAATATTACGGGCGATCGCTCCCCGAACATGGGGATGGGTTGATTCTTCATCTTCGGAGTTAACGCCAGTATTGCCCAACTCTGGATAGGTAAAGGTAACAATTTGTCCACAATAGCTAGGGTCGGTCAATACTTCTTGATATCCGGTCATACCCGTATTAAAGACAACTTCTCCAATCACGGTTCCTGGAGCGCCGAATGACCAGCCAGTGTAGGCGGTTCCATCAGCAAGGACAAGTAAAGCTGGTTGTGCAGAGGTCAGGGACATTTTATTTAATCTACCTTGAATCTGGAATCACCTCAATATTATTCCAGACTAAGGCATGGATCTTGTCCCGTGTTGTCATTACATGACTTTAAGTAATGGGTAATGGGTAATGGGTAATGGGGAACAGAGGGGAATTGAACCTCTTTTTCAGGGGTGGGAGTGTCAACTAATAACTAATTTGCAAGGTGACGGAAGCCCTAACTTCCTGTTCTCCGCCGACAACGGGGGTGGCTGGGGCTGCGGCTACAGTATTTGTTCTGTACATGACAGGCATCGGGACAGGGGCGCTGGCATTATTGACTTGAATTCCGATAATTTCTCTACTGGTTAAATTCAGGGCACTTAATACGGCGTTGGCTTGACTTTCTGCTTCTTTGGTGGCGAGTTTTAAAGCCTGTTGTTGGGCGGCATTAATTTCGGGATCGGAGGCAACAAAACTAATCCCATCAATGCGGGTTGCTCCGGCTTTCACGGCATCATCGAGGAGACTTCCGACTTTTTCGGTGTTTAATCTGAAACTGACGGTATTAGTGGCGGAATATCCGGTTAATCGTTGTTGATCATTAGCATAACTGTAGGTGGGGTTGAGGCGAATTCCGGTGGTTTCGAGTTTCTCAACATTGCGCGATCGCAGTAATTCTATCACCGAGGCAGTCCGTTTAGCGGCTTCTGTTTGAACTTCCTCGGCGGTTTTCCCCAAAACTTCAACTCCTAATTGAACTTGGGTTTGGGTAGTTGGAATGGTAACTACCCCTTGACCACTGACCGTTAAGGTTCTGATCCGTTGTTCCTGGGCGAAAACTGGAGCAATGAAGGGAATACTCACTAATCCCAAACTTAAGGATAACGCGGTAATCAGGCTCCAGGGATTGATCGAAGAAGATTGATGTAAAGACATTGTAGACGTCCTTTGAGAGTGAGAAAGGGGTATAACTATCAGGATATTAACTACTATTTAGAAGTTATTTTTACCCTGGCTGTTCCTCAATTTCGGTATATTATCCTAGGATTCAGGATGATCTGCACCATAACTTAACGCTCTGGTAGTGCGAGCGTCCCCCCTCGCTAGAATATTCCTCTCCCCATCTAGCGAGCGAGGACGCTCGCATTACAGGGGTTTTACAATTTCTAAATGCCAAATTTAGAAGGTTAACAGCTTACTGTTTAAATACTCAACAAATTAAACTAACGGTAATCAACTTTACCCTCTAGTTTATCTTGAATATTCTTAGGAATATTAGTTAAAAAATCTAGTCCTGTATTTTGTTCAATTTCATCGACGGAAACTCGATAATCTCGCCAATTCTTTGTTAAGGGATTAAAGTTAGGCATTCTCACCGCAATAATTTGGGTATTTTCCGTAATCTTTTGATTTGGTTTATCTAAAATAACAATAACTTTCCAATTCCATTTCGGAACAGTTACCTTACCTTTAGCAATAGTTTTTCGTTTACCTTCACCTCCAGTAATTATATATAATTCTTTGCCTTTTTGGAGCAAATCTCGACATTCTTTTTCTAAATCACTCCAAATCCCGCGATTTAATTCCGGGGCTTGGGGAATAATGTTTGTCATCAGAAAAGTTGTGCTATTTTGGTCAAGGTTATTAGTGCGATCGCCCGATGGAACTAAATGACCACGATCATAACCTGTACCCCGATAATCATTGGACTGAACTTGATACCAACCTGGGGGTAAAGTCTCATCCGGTCTAAAATTATTTTGACGTTTTACTATTCCTACCCAAGATGAATTAAGTTGCCAACTCACCCAATTTGCTGTTCCGGTTGTGCTATTATAAGATAGAACAAATTCCGGTTTTTCCATTAAAAAATTAGTAGGATTGTGGGGATCAGCCGTTGCTTGACTAGGGTTTCCCAGTTTTAAATGAATATCCGATGCTGTTGGCGGTTTAAACAGAGTTTGACATCCGGTTAAAGTCAGAAAAACAGCAAACCCGATACCAAAAAAACGTAAAATATTTAATCTTGATAATTGAGATGATTTCATATTGACCCTGCACCATAATTCATACTATTAATAACAAGCTATTATAGCAATCTGCGACGCGCGAGACAGAAGTTATAACATTTTATCGTAGAGGTTTGATCAGAAATGATTTAGGATTGCTACATAGCCAAGAAAAAAAATAGTAGCCAGGATCGGAGCGATCGCGGTACAATCAACAATAAGGTCTGAAAACCATCTTATAGGAATCCCTAATTAATCTTAAATCAATCGGTATGAATACGCTCAAAAATTACTACAGTACCTTACAAGTTAATCCCGCAGCGACGGCTACAGAAATCAAACAAGCCTATCGTCGATTAGCAAAAATATTCCATCCTGATAGCCAAAATCAATCATCTGATCATAACCAAATTATTCAGATTAATGCGGCTTACGAAATATTAAGTGATCCAAAAAAACGCCAATCCCATGATCGGGAACTGGGTTTGGGTAAAAATCCCAATTTCGACTCCGTAAAACCCTTTGTTGCCAAAGCCAAAAAACAAGCAACGGAAGCGGATGCGGAACTAACGATTTGGATTAATAAAGTTTATAAACCAATTAATCGTTCTATAAATCAAATTTTAAAACCCTTAAAATCCGAAGTCAACAAACTATCAGCCGATCCCTTTGATGATCAATTAATGGAGGAGTTTCAAGCCTATATTGAACTTTGTAAAAACTGTTTAAATCAAGCTCAAAACCTATTTCGTTCTCGAAAAAATCCCTCACCAGTTGCTGGAGTTGCTGCCCATATTTATTATACCCTGAATCATTTAGAAGATGCACTAAATGAATTAGAAACCTTTACCCTGAATTATGATTATTCGTCTCTACATACGGGACAAGAAATGTTTAGAATGGCATCTGGTTGCCGTCGAGAAGCCCAGGAGGAAATGAAAAAGATTTCCTAAGAACTAAAAAAGTGTTATAGTTTAATTTATATTTTGAGCCTATTGCAACGGTTATGGATACAATAATTTCTTTACCTAATCCCCTAGAATTGCAAATCGACTTAACCGATGAACAGTATTTTCAACTTTGTCAAAATAACCGATATTATAAATTTGAGCGATCAGCAACAGGAGAATTAATTATTATATCCCCAACAGGAGGTGAAACCGGAAATCGTAACTTTAAGTTAGCTGGAGAATTAGGAATCTGGAATAAACAAACAAAACTTGGATTAGCATTTGATTCTTCAACAGGTTTTAAACTCCCCAATGGTGCAGATCGGACGCCGGATTTGTCTTGGGTGAAATTAGAAAGATGGAATGGCTTAAACCCAGAACAAAAAAAGAAATTTTTGCCTCTTTGTCCAGATTTTGTGATTGAATTACGTTCAGAAACAGATACTCTCAAAACCCTAAGAAACAAAATGCAAGAGTATTTGGAAAATGGGACTCAACTCGGTTGGTTAATTGATCCTCAAAATCAGCGCGTAGAAATTTATCATTTAGGAAAAGAAGTAGAAATTTTACAATCTCCTGTTAATCTTTATGGGGAAGATATTCTTCCGGGGTTTGTATTAGATTTACAAGAAATTTGGAATATAGGTTAAAATATAAAAATCCTAAAAATGCTATAATTTAAACAAAACTTTAGTAAGAACCATGAGTATGTTAGTCTCAGATGAAATTATACAAGCCAGTGGCTTATCAGAACAGGAACTTTTATTAGAAATTGTGATGATGCTGTTCCAAAAAGACAAAATTAGCTTAGGAAAAGCGAGTGAATTGCTTGGGATACATCGAATGCAATTTCAGAAATTACTGGCTGATCGTGGTCTTTGTATTCATTATGATGTGGCTGAATTTCAGGAAGATCTCAGAACATTGCACGAAGTTAGTTCATCATGATAATTGTGAGTAACACTTCTCCCCTCTCAAACTTAGCAAAAGTTGGGCAGATTAACCTTTTAGAACAACTGTATAAAACAGTTCTGATTCCTACTGCGGTTCATGATGAATTGCTGGATGAGAGGGCTGGAGAGACTGTCGTTAAAGCAGTTAAATCAGCAATTTGGTTAAAAATACAACCTGTTCAGAATCAAGAATTAGTAAACGAACTACGAAATATTATAAATTTGGGAGAGGCTGAAGCGATCGCTCTTGCTGTTGAAGTAAATGCAAGCCGACTGCTGATCGATGAGCGTTTAGGTAGACAAGTAGCGACAAACCAAGGATTAAGAATTATTGGAGTGTTTGGTATTCTATTGAGTGCGAAACAGCAAGGGTTAATCACAGGAGTTAAACCTATGATGGATGATTTGATCTCTCAAGCAAATTTTCGAGTGAGTAGTAAACTCTACGCAGATGTTTTAACAGCAGCAAATGAATAGGTTTATGACTCTGAAAATGTAAACGTTACAAAAACCTAAGATCACATTGGTATCCAGCAGATATCTAATCATTCTTCGTAAATGCAGTCACAGCTAAAGGCTTCATCGGGTAAGCTCACAATTGTTGTAGGGAGTTGAGAAATCCAATCACGGAACTCTCTAGCCCGCTCTGTTGGTGTTGCTTTTTGCCAAAATGGAATAAAAGATGATGTCACTTGACTAGATTGAGATTCAATCAAACTGATGAAATTAGCAATCTTATTCAGTTGATCTTCGTTGAGTTTGTCTAATTCCTGTTTAAGCTTTTCTCGTAGCATAACTAACTAATAAGTTAAACGTGATTAATTATATCATAACCCTAGTTTCGTTTAGCCCAAGAAATCGGGTTTCTGACCGTTATTTATTGACTTAAACAAGATTTTTTGTTCAGAAACCTGGTTTCCCTGTAAATTCTGATGAAGTTGCGATCGCATTTAAAAATAAAAAGTGATCGTAAAAGCTTAAAATTAAGTTCATATAAATTAACAACATCCCTCTGGCTCAGATTTTATGGAATGCGTGATCACCCGTCGGGCGCAATTTTCCGCCAGTCATCGGTATTGGTTGCCCGAATTGAGCGCCACCGAGAACTTAAAGCGATTTGGCCCCACATCTCGCGCCCCTGGACATGGACATAACTATGTTTTGTATGTGTCAATGGTCGGAGAACTCGATGAATATGGCATGGTCTTAAACCTGTCCGACGTTAAACATACCTTAAAACGGGAAGTCACCGACCATTTAGACTTTTCCTACCTGAATGATGTTTGGCCGGAATTTCAGCAAACCTTACCGACAACGGAAGCTCTGGCCCAGGCGATTTGGCATCGGTTGGCCCCCCATCTTCCCCTCACCAAAATTCAACTATTTGAACATCCCGAACTCTGGGCAGAATATCAAGGAAACAGTATGGAAGCTTATCTGACAATTAGTACACATTTTAGTGCCGCCCATCGGCTGGCTCATCCTGACCTCAGTTTTGAGGATAATTGTGAAATTTATGGCAAATGCGCCCGTCCTAACGGTCATGGTCATAATTACCATTTAGAAGTAACTGTTAAAGGGGAAGTTGATCCTCAGACGGGGATGATTGTAGATTTAGAAGGGTTACAAAGAGTGATTAATGATTATGTTGTGGAACCCTTTGATCATACGTTTTTAAATAAAGATATTCCCTACTTTTCTAAAGTTGTACCAACGGCGGAAAATATTGCGGTTCATATCCAAAATTTATTGCAAAAACCAATTCATAATTTAGGGGCGCAATTACATAAAATCAAACTGATTGAAAGCCCGAATAATTCCTGTGAAGTGTATTGTACAAATACGAAATCTGAGTCTACAGTCTCTCAAATCCAACACCCTGTTTTAGCTCAGGTTTAAAAATTGGAAATCGGGTTTCTGCTGCAAAATCCTGATCAAGCGGTGTCAATTCGTAAGATGGAACAGCACTCCCCCTAAACGAATTGACACTTATGCGGTTATCGACAGTTACCCTTTTAACCTTAGCAGCCCTTGTTGCTCAGGACTCCTGTGTTGAAGCGAGTTCTATTCCTGAACAATCTCCAAATCCTCTACCCAATGCTTCCGAGGCGGGTCGGTCGGCTGATGCGGTTGAGATGATTGCATTAGCTCCTAGTTTAGCAGTCAGTATGCCGGAAATGATCGGTAGTCCATCTTTTAGCGATGCGGAATATTCCTCAACAGAACTGGCATCATTATCAATGACTAATGTTCTGGATCAAACTTGGTTAGCGAAATTAGTTAAAATTGTTCAGGGTGAAGCCCAAAGCAAAATTACAACCCCCATTTCCGTCGCCCAAATTAGCCCAGCTTCTGCATTAAATTATGAATTTAGTCAGACAATTACTTTATTAAATACCTTATTAATTGTCGCCACATTAATCCCCAGTGTAACAATTTTATTCTTTTGGTTAGTGCGTCGTTTGATAGTTAAAGAGATTGTGACTCAAGCGCAAAAGCAGTTGAACCGAATTGATAATTTAGAGGCACAATTAAAAGCCTCTAAACAGCGTTATCAACAGTTAATTAAAGAATTAGAGGTACAAATGGGAACCGCCCAGGAATCTCTTGATTTTTTAAGCCGAGAAGCTAAACTTTCTCAGTCTTCTATTGAACAAGTAGAAACCCTTAAATCTCAATTTGTATTCCGGTTACAAGCCATGATTTCTGAAGTACAAGAGATTAAAGAGCAGTCTTTAAAAGAATTAAAGGAACAAACCTTAGAAATTCCCAAAAATATCCCCGAATTACCCGATAAAAAATTAGTCTCTTTGAATGGGTTATCAAAATTTTCCGATCCAGAAAAATTAGTAATTTCTCCGATATCCATGGCTGTTAAATCCCAGCCAGTTTCCGAGTTAATGATTGCTGATGATTACTTAAAAAAAGCAGAATCTTTAATTATAGAAGGTCAGTTAGACCCGGCTTTAAAATATTTAGAAAAGGCAATTGAAGCCAATGCTAATTTAGATCAAGCCTGGTATAAAAAAGCGGGCGTTTTAGTTAAATTACAACGGTATCAAGAGGCGTTATTAACTTATGATCAATGTCTGAGTTTACAACCGCAAAAATATGAAATTTGGTATAATCGAGGCAATATTTTAGTGCGGTTACAACGGTATGCAGAAGCAATTGAATCCTATAACCAAGCTATTAAAATTAAACCTAATGATTATGAATCTTGGCACAATCGTGGGGCATTATTGAGAAAATTCAAACGGTTTAATGAAGCCTTAGAATCCTATAATAAAGCCTTAGAAATTGCTCCCGATAAATATGAAACTCTGCATAATAGAGGCAATGTTTTAGCAAAATTACAACGGTATGAAGAAGCGATCGCATCCTACGAACAAGCGATCAAACTTAATCCCAATAAATCAGAATTATGGTTAAATCAAGCCAATGCTTTATTAGCTTTACAACGCCATGAAGAAGCATTAAAATCCTTGGAAAAAGCATTGAGTTTAAATCCTAATAATTTTGAATTATTCAAAATTCAAGGAAATACTTTAGGGAAATTAAACCAAAATCAAGAGGCATTAAATTCCTATAAAAAAGCCATAGAAATTAAACCTGATAGTTATGAAACTTGTTTTGAATGTGGAGAAATTTTAGTTAAACTACAAAAATATTCAGAAGCGATCGCCCTTTATGAACAAGCGATTAATTTAAAACCCGATTCATCAGAAGCATGGCGATCTAAAGGGGTATGTTTAGAAAAATTAGAACAATATCCTGAAGCTTTAGCGTCCTATGATGCGGCTCTTTCCTGTCAGTCTGATGATGCGCAAACCTGGCGTTATAGAGGTTCTTTATTGTCTAAGTTAAAACAATATCCTGAAGCAATTTCTTCTTTAGGAAAAGCGATTTCTATTCAAAAAGAATTGAGAAATGCTAAAAATCATCTGGTTAGTTAATTAGCTAAACTGTTAAGGATTTTAAAACCTAATTTAACCACAAAGACACTAAGACACAAAGAATATCAAGAAGTTGTAAACACTTAAGTAATGCTTACTGTGGGTGTATTATTGGTGCTTGTTGCGAATTTAATTTATGACTCCTCAACCCGGTGTTAACCGACCTCAAACTACGGTAATTTTAGCGATGAGTGCGGATGGTAAAATTTCTGATCAAATGCGATCGCCCGCCCGTTTTGGTTCAGAACAAGATAAACTACATTTAGAAAAACAAGTGGCACAAATGGACGGGGTTTTATTCGGTGCGGGAACATTAAACGCCTATCAAACTACTATCAAAATTACTGATCCTGAATTATTAAAATACCGAAAACGGCACGGAAAACCCCCTCAACCCATACAAATTGTGGTGTCTGCTTCAGGAAAGATTAATCCGAATTTACGTTTTTTTCAACAATCTGTTCCCCATTGGTTGCTAACCACAAATCAGGGTAAACAATTATGGAATAATACAGAAGGGTTTGAAAATATAATTATTGCTGATCATAATAATCATCAAATTAACTGGAGTATGGCTTTTGAACAATTCCAAAAATTAGGCTTAAATAAGTTAGGAATATTAGGAGGTGGTCAACTGGTTGCTTCCCTTTTAAAACAAAACCTGATTGATCAATTCTGGTTAACCATTTGTCCCTTAATTTTAAGTGGTAGAAATTCTCCCAGCCCCGCCGATGGAGAGGGCTTTTTATCCGCCGTCGCCCCGCGTTTGCAATTATTGGAGGTAAAAACCATTGGACAAGAAGTATTTTTACATTATCAAGTATTAACTGGCGAATAATTATGTTATTTCCCATTTTTGTAAAAATTAGATTACCCTAAATATTGAAGAATGCGTCTATCATCATTTTTGAAATAATATGGTAAAACCCTTAACCTCCTCCTATTCGACCCGTTGGATTAATACGGTTGCTGAAGTCCCTCAAACAGCCTGGGATAACCTAGCCCAACCTTTAATTACGCCCTTTTTTGAGTGGGATTGGTTGCATAACATTGAATCATCGGGAAGTGCTACTGGACGCACGGGTTGGTTACCCCATCATTTAACCGTATGGCGGGATCAACAGTTAGTAGGAATTGCACCTTTATATCTTAAAGGGCATAGTCGCGGGGAATTTGTTTTTGATAATCAATGGGCGGATGTTGCCCATCAATTAGGCATTGAATATTATCCTAAACTATTAGGAATGTCGCCTTTTACTCCAGCCGAAGGCTATAGATTTATGATTGCACCCGGAGAAGATGAAGAAGAAATTACGGGGTTAATGGTGCATTCAATTGATCAATTTTGTATTGAAAATAAAATTTCTGGCTGTAATTTTCTCTATGTTGATCCCGAATGGAAACCGATGTTAGAAAAGTTTGGGTTTGCTTCTTGGTTACACCATAGTTATATTTGGAAAAATCAAGAATATGAAAGTTTTGATGATTATTTAAAAGGTTTTAATGCTAATCAGAGGCGGAATATTAAGCGGGAACGTAAAGCAGTTACTCAAGCGGGATTACAACTACAAACTCACACGGGAGATCAAATTCCGAAAGCGTTTTTTTTGGAAATGTATCAATTTTATGCTAGTACCTGTGATAAGTTTGGTTGGTGGGGAAGTAAATATTTAACCCGCAGATTTTTTGAACAATTGCATCATAATTATCGGCATCGGGTGGTCTTTGTCGCGGCTTTTGATGATACTACCCAACATCAACCAATGGGAATGTCGTTTTGTTTAACTAAAGGCGATCGTTTATATGGTCGCTATTGGGGAAGTGTTCAAGATATTGATTGTTTACATTTTGATGCCTGTTATTATTCTCCAATTGAATGGGCAATTGAAAACAAAATTTCTCTGTTTGATCCGGGTGCGGGAGGTCGTCATAAAAAACGTCGCGGTTTTCCCGCCACACCAAATTATAGTTTACATAGATTCTATGATCAACGTTTAGCTCAGATTTTAAAGTCTTATATCGGACGAATTAACGAAATGGAACAACAGGAAATTGATCATGTTAATCAGGATTTGCCTTTTAGTAATGATCAATCAGATTGATTCTAAATCCCCCTAATTATCTTAATATTACCCAGACCGTAGGGGCGGGTTCGGGTCAATATTTGTTAATTAGCAGAAATTTTAATAAACCCGCCCCCAACCTGTAAAATAGAATCTCAAATTGGTAAAGGTAATTGGAAAAAATGGTACAGGAACGCACGTTACCGACGTTTAAGGCGGATGCAAATGCTGTAACCCGCGATGAAGGGTTAATGCTGTATGAGGATATGGTGCTGGGGCGGCTATTTGAAGATAAATGTGCCGAGATGTATTATCGGGGCAAAATGTTCGGTTTTGTCCACCTGTACAACGGTCAAGAAGCCGTGGCTACGGGGATGATCCGGGCGGGTCGTCGGGATGAGGATTATGTTTGTAGTACCTATCGGGATCACGTTCATGCTTTGAGTGCGGGGGTTACACCCCGGGAAGTTATGGCGGAATTATTTGGTAAGGCCACAGGTTGTTCTAAGGGTCGGGGCGGCTCGATGCACCTATTCTCCTCGGCCCATAATTTATTAGGGGGGTTTGCCTTTGTTGCTGAAGGAATTCCGGTGGCTACAGGGGCGGCTTTTCAAACCAAATACCGCAGGGAAGCGATGAATGATCCGAATGCGGATCAGGTAACTATGTGTTTCTTTGGGGATGGGGCTTGTAATAACGGCCAATTCTATGAATGTTTGAATATGGCGGCATTATGGAATCTGCCGATTATTTATGTGGTGGAAAATAATAAATGGGCGATCGGAATGGCCCATGACCGGGCAACTTCTGACCCGGAAATCTACAAAAAAGGCCCGGCTTTTGGAATGCCTGGTTATGAAGTGGATGGGATGGATGTTTTGGCGGTTAGGGAAGTGGCTAAAAAGGCCGTTGCTCGCGCCCGGGCGGGTGAAGGCCCAACTTTAGTTGAAGCTTTAACCTATCGTTTCCGGGGACATTCTTTGGCCGATCCCGATGAATTACGCGATAAAGATGAGAAGGAATTTTGGTTTGCTCGTGATCCGATTAAAAAATTTGCGGCTCATTTAACCGAACATAATTTGGCAACCCATGAGGAATTGAAAGCTATTGATCAGCAAGTTCAAGCCATTATTGATGATGCGGTAGAATTTGCCCAAAGTAGCCCGGAACCTGATCCGAAAGAGTTATACCGTTATATTTATGCCGATGATTAATAAACTTTAAATTGAGACATTAAAACGGCATATTATTTCTATAGGGGCGGGTTCAAAAAAGTTTATAATGGCAATTATTGATTGTACTAAACCCGCCTTTTTTATCAGATTATTAATCTTTCCAAGCATTTCCTCCGGGTAATTCTATTAAGGTTTGATCAACTTGAGCAGCTAATTCTTTAGCCGGATAACGATAGGTTAAATCGAGTAAGATTTGAGCCCTCATTAAAATTGAATCTCGTTCTACTATTTCTGATAATTTAAACGGGGTATAGGTTCCATTCATGACTTCAACACTGGCATCTCGAATGGCATCTTCCAAGCTATCTTCTAACCAAGTTTGCCATTCATCTTGTTGAATATAATAGGATTTTTTATTGTCTTTAAGATTAAGTTTTTGGATTTCTCGAATAGAACCTCGGATAGAAGCTGCCCAAGAATTTGTTAACCTTTCTTCAATTTGATTTTTAATTAAATGAATCAACAGTCTAAGTAAATAAGACTGAATATTGCGTAAAATAGCTTGTTTTCCCATTCCTTCCAATTCATCAATAATCATTAACGCTTGGTCATAGCGTTGTTCTTCGATGCAAGTTCTTAAATCAATCAGTTCTTGTACCATAGTGAATTTCTGCAAATGCGATCGCTATTTTTAATTCTTAAAACCTTTAACTCATAACTTGAGAGTTAGCAATTTTCCAAATTCCATCCCAATATTCTAAATTATAACGCACTAATTTGGTATTAAAGCTACTTTCAATAATTTTTCCATTTTTGTATAAAGTCGTATCTTCGGTAACTTTAACTTCTATGGTAGCTTTATTTCCCGATGCTGCAAATCGTTCTATAGATTCAATTTTCTGGACTCCATATTGATAATAAGCATTATTTTCCTGTAAAAAATTAATTCCTTTTAAGCTATCAGCATATAATACACCCGTAGTTAAATCTCCGAGGAGTGCCCGGTCAAAGGGAGAGGCGAAAATTTTGGATTTGGCATTTAACCATTGAGTGATTAAATCGGCGGCTTTTCCAATGGTTATTGTTTCGGTATTTTGAGTTATTTGATTCACAATAAGAGAATTTTGTAAACCCACTGGTTGATTTTTGATTGGGGTTTGGGCTTCAACTATTTGACTAATGCCAAAGGAGAAAATCAGAGTTAATGTTAATAGAGTTGTTTTCATAATAGGTAAATAGGGATCACGGATTTAAGAGGATTTCACGGATTTCACGGATTTTAATTTGTGTTATAGCAGGGAACACCGGAACAGCCCCCCCAAACCCCCCGTGCACGGGGGGCTAGGGGGGGAGGGAACACCGGGGGAAAACACTTTACCGTCTGGTGTCTTAACTGCCTTGGCGGTTGCTATAATCTGCGTAATCCTCATTGGAAAGGGAGATTTAGGAGGATCTAATCTCGGAGGTAATCATAGATTAACCTGATAAACATTCCCGATAGAATGATCGGGATTAATCTCTATAATTAAATCAACAAATTCGGGATTTTCCATCAAGGAGTTTATAAACAATTCGGGATGTAAGGCTTTCCAGAAATAATCAACAAATTGACTAATTTCTACATCAGTCATTCCCGATTTTCCTGTTTTAATCATATCATGTTCGGCTTGGATTCGCCACTGTTTTGATAGGCGATAATCTACAGGATTTAAAATTAGCAACCGATCTAATTTTTCCCATAAATGAATATACCCATTTAACTGTTTATTCATGTCCCTAGCAAATTTTTTATCCGAGGGAGTAATAATCGGAACTGGGGCAGAATCAAACAGTTGGGGGTTAATTGGTCTACAGCCTACAAACCAACCTTCAAATAAAATAATATCAATTCCGGTCACGAATTCCGGTGAAATGCGATCGCCTGCCCCCTGCCATAATGACTTATCAAACCGAGGAATGGCAATGGTTTGATCTGGCAAAGGTTGACGCAATTGATCTAAAACCTGGATTCCTAATTCAAGATCGTGGGTTCCGGGTGGCCCTCGCCAAATTAAACGCGGATCAGCTTTTTGTAATTGTTGACGTTCCGAATAAGTTTTATAGAGATCATCTAAGGACAAGCTAAGTGTGTCATAGTGGAACAGAGACAAAATATAAGTTAAGACTTTCCCTAGAGTTGTTTTTCCTGTGCCTTGCCCTCCTAATATTCCTTGAACCAGAGGACGACCCAAGCGTTGACGATGTTCAGCTAGTTGGGTCGCTAAAGGTAGCCAAAATTTCCATAGAGTTTCTAGCTGTTCAAATAACAGAGGAAACTCAATCTTTTTCTGTTGAAGTTGACAGAATAGACGGGATCGGGCTTCTATGTTCACCATAACATTTTCCGGTGTAATTCCAAAGGCAGTTGAACGTTGATGATCAGACAGTTCCCATTTTTCTAAAACTGCTAAATCTGAGGAATCTGGTTTTTTTCCATTCCTCCAAGCCTGGAGAATTTCAATCATAGATAATTCTAATTCTATGCAATAAATTTCCATTATGAACCTACCATTGAGGCTAACAAAAATAACCCATAACTCAAACCAATTTTGAGGGCATTTAGGTTTTCTACCCAAAAAGATTGTCGTAAACGAGGAGAACGATTGTAAACTAACCAGTTAACCCCTTCGACAAAGATAGATATTACTAAAGCCACCGTCACATCTAAACGCCCCCTTTGTCCGGTTATCGTGGAAATACCCAGGGCTAGGAATATCCCAAACAGTAGACTAATAATTAGCAGCGAAATCCGTCGCCAAGGATTCATTAACAATCGCCCTACCTGGGCATTAATTACATTGACAAGTCGATTCAGACGGGTATTTTGCATAAAACAGAGTGTGAATTTTAGTGGGATTAATGATCTAATTTAAAGCAAAAGATTATGAAAGATAAACTTTATCCAGCCTTTCTAATTACTGGAATAATTTTATTAACTTTAATTAGTTTAAGGCAATTTCTGTTTCGCTATTGTGTCCAAACGGAGCGAAAACCCGCCGAACAGATGGTCTTATCTGCCCATAGTTCCCTGTCTACAACTTTTCCTAAAATCTCTATTCCGCAACCATCCCCCCCGAATATTAGTCTTCCCTTGAAATCTGGGATGATTCCCCCGTCTTTGCCTCCACTGTCCACAAACTATCGCCGAGGGTCATTTCGAGTCAGTAACCTGACGGAACATCCGGTGCGTGTGGCCTTACTCAGTCGTTCAGCCCCGAATATCACCGAACCTGTTCACTGGGATTTTGCCCCCGCCGAGGGCAGTAGGGAGGGTCTGATTTTATCCCTTCCCCAAGAAGATTTAATCCTCAAATCCGGTGATATTCTGGTGGTTTTTGCTCCTGATGGTTCTCGCTATTACTGGGGGCCGTATATTGTCGGGGAAACTTCCCTTCCGGCTTGGAATCCTCAAGACCAGGAATGGGAATTGGTGATTAAACCGACCCCATGAAGAAATCAATAATTGTGGAGATAAATGTGGATTCGTTTTTGTACCAGTGATCCATCTCCTTCCCGAACTCCGTTCTATCTGCGGCAAGGCAAAAAGCCTACTTCTGTTGTGTTTAGCCTGTCTGTTCCGAAACAGTCGGTGGGTCAGTGACCAAGTTCATATTACCACAAATTTTGTATTTTTATTTTTTTTGTGGGATCGAATTGACTCAGGCAGCAATCTTCCTAATGATGTGGGTATTCTTACTCCCATGTACGATAATAACTAATTGATATATTGAATTAGGTGTTAGTGATCTAACACATTAACAGTAAACTGTCAATATCTCAATCGTTAATATCTGCATTTTTAGCCAATGAAATCAAGTTCAAATCGAAAAATTCCCAGCTTTTTTTTACCTCTACTCAAAACACCTGGGTTCCCTTGGCTAGTTTTTATTTTAGGTTTAGGTTTAATCGGTTTTCTGGCTTTTTTTTGGAATTTAGGAACTTCTGGTTTAGTGGATGAAACAGAACCTCTATTTGCGGAAGCCTCCCGTCAAATTTTAGTCACTGGGGATTGGATTACTCCCTATTTTAATGAAGAAACCCGTTTCGATAAACCCCCATTAATTTATTGGTTAATGGCAATTTCCTATCAGATAGTTGGGGTAAATGAATGGGGAGTCCGTTTTCCTTCGGCATTTTCTGGTTTTATTATTGTTTGTTTAGGATTTTATACTTTAAGTTATTACGTCCAACAAATCCAATTTTATACTATAAAAGATAATCAAAAACAAGATTTTATTTCTCCATTGGTTCAACCAGGTTTTAGAAAGATTATTTTACATCCTTTACCTTGGATGGGGGCTTTATTAATCGCATTTAATCCGGGGATTCTGGCTTGGGCAAGAATTGGGGTTTCGGATATGTTATTAACCGGGTGTTTGGGTTCGGCGTTATTAGCTTTTTTTCTGGGATATGCAAAGTCAGAATTACAGGAAGGGCAAGATTTACCTCCAGGTTTTAATTCTTATAAAATTTGGTATTTGGCTTTTTATATTTTAACCGCTTTAGCTGTTTTAACCAAAGGCCCGGTGGGGATTGTTTTACCGATTTTAATTATTGGTTCATTTTTAATTTATTTGGGAGAAGGGCGCAAAGTTTTAAAAGAAATGGATTTATTAAAGGGAAGTTTAATTTTTTTAGTAATTACAATTTCTTGGTATGTTTTAGTAATTTTAGTTAATGGTCAAAACTATATTAACTCTTTTTTTGGTTATCATAATTTTCAACGATTTACAACGGTTGTGAATCACCATTCTGCTCCTTGGTATTTCTATTTTATTGTAGTTTTAGTCGGATTTGCACCATTTTCTGTGTATTTACCTCCGGCGATCGCTTCAACAAAATTCTGGAAACGTCGCTATTGGCAACATCAAACTCGAATTAAACAACTCCAATTATTTGCTGTTTTTTGGTTTGGCGGAATTTTTATATTTTTCACCCTAGCGGTTACTAAGCTTCCCAGTTATATTTTGCCCCTGATTCCTGCCTCAGTTTTATTAGTATCTTTATTTTGGAATAATATCATCTCTAAAAATAGCTTTCAAAAAAATAAATTTAATTCCCTAAATATTGCAATTTTTATTAATATTTTATTTGTTTTTTTGGCATCTATTGGCAGTTATTTTAGTAAAAATTTAATTGGATATGATGCAGATATGCCGGATTTTAGAGGGGATTTACAAGCCTCTGGGATTCCAAATATATCGGCTTTGATTTGGGTGATCACAACATTAGGAATAGTCCTAAGTTGGTGGAAAGGTCGAATTTCATCTATTTTTATAGTTAATATTTTGGGATTTATTGTTTTTTTTATTGTGGCGGTAACTCCCACCTATAGTTTACTCGATCAACATCGACAAGAACCCTTACGACACCTAGCCCAAACCGTCGTACAACAGCGAAAATTAGGGGAAGAATTAATTATGATTGGTTTCAAAAAACCCAGTTTAGTTTTTTATACTCAACATCGAGTGCAATACCGTCCTGACCCCCGGGATGCGATCGCCTATATTCAAACTCCATTGGTGCAAAAATCTCCTCCCCAAACCCTTTTAATTTTGGCACATCCCCAAGAATTAATTGATCTAGGATTAAAACCCGATCAATATCAAATTATGGATCAAGCGGGTGCTTATCAACTCATTCGGGTTCATAAAACGTAATCTAGCAATTCGGTACCTAATTGTCCTAAACTAAACTATGGAAATCTAATCGGCTTTTGAACAAAAAATATGAGTTTAGTTGAACTTTTAGAACCCATTGCTAATCTATTTCGGGGTTTAGGTATTCCCGAACCTATCACCCATTGGGGACATCCGGTGATGATGGGAACTGTTATTTTTACGATGGGGAGTTATGTGGGTTGGACGGGATGGCGCGGGCGTCTCGCAGCAGATAAGGAAGTCGCCTTAAAAAATCGTGCTGACCACCGAAAACTCGCCCCTTTAATGTTTTTGTTTTTGGCATTAGGCTACACGGGAGGTTTATTATCTTTAGTAATGCAAAAAGAACCCATTTTAGAAAGTCCCCACTTCTGGACAGGAACAATATTATTAGGATTGTTATTAACTAATAGTCTGATTGCTTTTACCGGATTTAACAAAGATAACTCTGGTTTTAGGGCGACCCATGCTTATATTGGAACCGTTATCTTAGGATTAATGTTAGTCCATACCTTTTTAGGTTTAAAGTTAGGATTGTCTATCTAATATTGTTGACGGTTGGCTATTGAAACCAAGAAACTCCCCCTGATCCCTATTTTGTCATATAGCAACCGCCAAGGCAGTTAGGACACCAGACGGATCTTGTAACCCAGACAGTGAAGTATTTTCCCCCGGTGTTCCCTCCCCCCCTAGCCCCCCGTGCACGGGGGGCTAGGGGGGGCTGTTCCCTGTTCCCTGTTCCCTGTTCCCTGTTCCCTGTTCCCTGTTCCCTGCTATATCATGAATCAGACGGTGATTTTAATTCTGGCTTTTGCTTATCTCTTAGGTTTGCTAGTGGGTGTAATTCCTGGGGGAAATTATGCAATATTAGGTTTAGGAATTATATTGGCAATAGCCACCGCCCTAAAACAAGTTTATCAACAAAAACAATCCCGTCAAGCTCGAATTAAACAATTTACTCGGCAAAAACAAACCCGCAAAGATGCCCTAACTGATCCGATTGAATTTGTAGATAAAATCCCTAAAATTCCCCGTCCTAAAATTCCCTTTTGGGTGTGGTTATTAGCCGGAATTATTGCTTTTTTAGCCAGTGTTTATTTACAAATCAGAACGCCTCAACCCGCGACAAATGATATTAGTCAGTTAATTATTAATAGTGGAAATAGCCAAGATTTATTAATTACGGTTCGGGGAGAAGTTAGCAGTATTCCTCGGTTAACTCGTTCAGGACGGGGACAATTTTGGCTAGAGGTGAATCAAGTTAATGAAATTACTAATAATAATACGACCATTGCCGTTAGTAAAGATGTTAGTGGTTTGGTTTATGTGACTGTTCCCCTATTAAAAGCTACGGGATTATATCCGGGGGAAAGTATTGCCATTACCGGAAGTTTATACAAACCTCAACCCCCTTCTAACCCGGGGGGATTTGATTTTCAAAACTATCTCGCTCAACAGGGATCATTTACCGGACTTCGAGGACGTTATATTAGTCATGATGATAGTCAACCCCCTCCTTGGGGACTATGGAAAATTCGCCAACGGATTACCCGCGCTCAAGCTCAATTATTAGGAGTTCCCAAAGGTTCCCTATTAAGCGCGATGGTCTTAGGACGTTTAGCTGTTGATTTACCCTACGATATTAGAGATATTTTTGTTCAAGTTGGACTGGCTCATATTTTAGCAGCTTCAGGATTTCAAGTATCATTTTTATTGGGAGTTATTTTAGCGATTACTCAAAAGTTTTCTCCCAGGATAAGATTTAGTTTGGGATTATTAACCTTACTGATTTATTTGGGATTAACAGGGATTTCTCCTTCGGTATTACGAGCAACATTAATGGGTTTGGCGGTATTAATTGCTCTGTTAAGCCAACGGCAAACTAAACCTTTAAACGTATTATTAATTGTTGCTATCTTATTATTAATTGCTAATCCAACTTGGATTTTTGATATTGGATTTCAACTCAGTTTTTTAGCAACTTTAGGATTAATGGTTACGGTTCCTGCCTTAATGGAAAGATTAAATTGGATGCCCCCTTTCTTCGCATCTTTAATTGCTGTTCCTTTATCAGCACTAATCTGGACATTACCTTTGCAACTCTATTTTTTTAAAGTATTATCTCCCTATAGTATTCTGGTTAATATTATCGCATCTCCCCTGATTTCTATTATTACATTGGGAGGGATGGCGAGTGCTTTATCCGCCTTATTAGTACCCAGTTTGGGAAGTGCGATCGCCCAATTTCTCTATTATCCAATTTTAGGTTTAATTGAAATCGCCAAATATTTTAGTCAACTGCCAGGAAATTCGATTGCAGTTGGGAGTATTTCCCTGATTCAATTAATAACTCTCTATAGTTTAATTGTGATAATTTGGGTTTATTTTACCTGGATTAATCCGGCATCAAACCCCAAATTTTCCCGATCAAAAACCCAATTTATTCCTGTTCTCTTTGCCGTCACCTTAGCCCTATTGATTGTGATTATCCCCAGTTGGTATACTAAAACCCTAGGGTTTCAAGCCAACCTTCTCAATACTCCTCAAGAACCGATTTTAGTGATTGAAGAAAAAGGACAAGTTACCTTAATCAATAGTGGGAGTCAGAACACCGCTAAATTTGCAATTTTACCCTTTTTAAATGCCCAAGGGATTAATGCTATTAATAACGCCGTAGCTACCCATTCCCAACTGGGTTTAAGTATTGGTTGGCCGTTGATTTTAGAAAATATTCCGATTCAAACTTTTTATGATAATCCTACTCCGAAAAAAAACTATCAAGCCACTAATGAAATTATTCTAAAAGCCTTAGCCGAACAAAAAGGAAATTATGTTTCCTTAACAGTTGGTCAACCGATTCTGTTAGGTTCTGTAGAACTGGAATTATTAAGTGCTCAACCTCCAGTTATTCAATTTAAAATTGGTCAAAATCTTTGGACATTACTGGGAGAAACTTCCATTTCTGAACAACAACAGTTAATTCAAAAGGTCAGGTCAACTCAGGTATTATGGTGGTCGGGAGAATCCTTAACCCCGGAACTTTTATCCGTATTAAGGCCTAAAATTGCGATCGCATCTTCCAATTCTATTGATCCGAAAACCGTAGAAACCCTAAATCAACAGCAAACTCAAATCTTCTGGACGGGTCGAGATGGGGCTTTGAGATGGACGCCGACCCAGGGTTTTGAAACAACTTTAGATTTTGATCAAACAGATGGTTCCCTTCTCTGATATAATTCAAAAAGTGGTTTAGAATTAGATATAGATCATTTCTAACTTGGAGAGGTGGCAGAGTTGGTCGAATGCGACACACTCGAAATGTGTTAGGGGCTTTACGGTTCCTCGTGGGTTCGAATCCCACCCTCTCCGTTTTTTCCGCCCCCGATCATTAAAATACTTGAATCATTGATAGGGGGGTTGTGTCCATGTCCTTAATGCCATTGAGCGAAGCCATAGAAGCCAATGCACTCGATAATATTCGTTTAATTGCAACGGATATTGATGGAACTTTAACCCAAAACGGAAAATTTACCTCGGATTTATTCCAGGCTTTGTTTGCATTAAAACAGGCTAAAATTCCGGTAATTTTAATTACAGGACGGTCGGCGGGATGGGTACAAGCCTTAAAAAATTATCTTCCGGTGACAGGTGCGATCGCCGAGAATGGCGGTTTATATTATCCCTTGGAGTCTGATCAGCCACAATTTTTAATCTCTTTAAATTCCCTATCCCAACATCGGCAAAATTTAGCCACGGCGTTTCAAATTCTCCAAGTTCAATATCCCCATCTTCAGGCTTCCACCGATAATCCTTTTCGGTTTACGGATTGGACATTTGATATTCAAAATATTAGTTTATCAGAAATTCAACAATTAACAGAACTCTGTGCAGAATTGGGTTGGGGATTTACCTATAGCACTGTTCAAGGTCATATTAAACCTAAAAACCAAGACAAAGCCACGGGATTATTAAAGGTTATTCAGCAATATTGGTCAGACTTAACCCCGGAACAAATTCTTACCATTGGAGATAGTCCTAATGATCAAACTCTATTTAATTCTGAGTTATTTCCTCAGTCTATTGGAGTTGCTAATCTCTTAGAATATAGGGATCAATTAACCCATAAACCCCGTTATATTACCGCAGGTTTAGAAGTTGAAGGATTTTGTCAAATTGCGAAAGTTTTTAATTTATAATGGTGTTTGTTGTTGTTGCTAAGACCTCTTGTAAGAGTGCGCTTAAGCGCAACAACACTCACAGTTGTGTTATTATCGACTCAACAATATATTCCCTCACCTGCGATGAGTTATTGTATGACCGTAGGATGTTCTCATCCAGAAAATCTCAACTCAGCCGAATATTGTCAAGGTTGTGGTCAATTTCTATTACTTCAAAACCGTTATCTCGCCATAAAACCTTTAAGTAGAGGCGGTTTTGGTCGGACATTTTTGGCAATTGATCAACAAATTCCTTCCCATCCCCATTGTGTAATTAAACAATTCTTTGTGCAATATGAAAACCCCCAGGATTATCAAACCGCCGCTAAATTATTTCGTCAGGAAGCAGTCCGTTTAGATCAATTGGGAAAACACCCTCAAATTCCTCAACTATTAGCACATTTTGAACAAAACAAACAATTGTTTATTATTCAAGAATATATTCAGGGAAAAACCCTATTTGATGAATTAAAACAAGATGGATTATTTACAGAACAAAAAATTTGGCAAGTTTTAAAACAAATTCTCCCTATTTTACAATTTATTCATGAACAAAATATTATTCATCGAGATATTAAACCTGCTAATTTGATGCGGCGTTGTTCTCTCCCCTCCTCTGGTGAAAACTCCTTAGATACGGTTGTAGATTTAACCCAAATTCCGCCTACTATTCCAATGAGAGATCAGGAACAGGCTCAAATTAGTGCTAAACTCAAATCAACTATTTATCCTATTTTATCCCCAGAAAATTCCGACCTTCAAACAAGCACGGATTTTAATAAAAATGATATTGTTTTAATAGATTTTGGGATTTCCAAACTGTTAACAGGAACCGCTTTACTCCACAGTGGAACTATTGTCGGAACACCGGAATTTATGGCTCCTGAACAAATGAGAGGAACCGTTTATCCCGCTAGTGATTTATATAGTTTAGGGCTAACTTGTTTATATTTAATCACGGGAATTTCCCCTGGAAAATTATATGATGATCATGATGAAAAATGGAATTGGCGAAGTTATTTAATCCCGCAACAAATTATTAGCGATCGCTTAGAAACCGTTTTAAATAAATTAATTGTGATCGCCATTAATCAACGTTATAAATCCGCCGAAGAAGTCTTAACAGCAATTCAATCTTCTGAAACGCCTGTAAATATAGCAGTTAAACCGGTTATTCCGATTAAAAAAACATCTGCAAAAGTCGTCCAAACTCCAGCTAAAACGCCTAATTTATTAGAGAGAATTAAACAAAACTTAGGCTATCAGCCCTTAAATGATCCTTTAAAATCCGCCGTGGGAGTCGATTATACTCAACTCCAAACCCTCTTAGCTCAAAAACGTTGGAAACAAGCGGATCAAGAAACTTGGTTTGTCCTCTGTCAAGCCCTAAAAAAATCTAAAAAAACCTATTTATACGCCCAGGATTTAGCCAATTTACCCTGTGAAGATCTACAAACCATTAATCATCTTTGGGTAAAATATAGTAATAGTCGGTTTGGATTTAGTATCCAAAATCAAATTTATCAAACAGTGGAAGGAGACTATGGAAAATTTTGTCAGCAGGTGGGATGGTTAACCTATAATCCCAATAATCCTGATTATGGCATCGAATATAAAACATCCGCCCCCACTGGACATTTACCCACCCGCAATTGGATAGTTAGCACCGGAAAATGGTGGAAAAACCTAGAAATTTTAGCCGAAAAATTAGAAACTTGTAAAATTAATTAGTAATGAATAAAAACCCAGTTTCTTTGAGAAACCGGGTTTTTATGGTATAATTGTATAATTTAATTAACAGAAATCGGTTGTACAAACTGCCGATTAGCTCGCACAAAACAATGGGAAGGTGCGGCTTTTTGATCGGTTTTTTCAACATAAATCCAAGGTTGTTTTTTCGTATCGTAAACCACACCAAACCCCGCCGGGCCTAAATTGATTTCAAAGTCTTGTCCTGCGGGAAGTTTTCCCACCACAGGCCAATTTTCAATATTTAATTCGGTTTTATTGCTAGGATTTTCTAATTGCGAATAATTGGTATTTCCTAACATCCGACAATCAATTCCTTGAGGATTAGATTGGGTTATTTTCCAGGAAGAATGGGGCGATCTCCGATAATCTCCATTTGCTTGTGGTTGGGGAATAGACCCCCCCTGTGTCCCCCCCTTGGTAAAGGGAGGAAAATCAGAACTTAGCCCCCCATTGTTAAGAGAGTCAGAACTTAGCCCCCCATTGTTAAGAGAGTTAGAGTCAGAACTTAGCCCCCCATTGGTAAGGGGGGGTTGGGGGGGTCTATTCGACGAATTTTGACAGGCGATCGCCCGGACGCCCATCCCCGTTAATACCAACCCCAAACCCAAGGATAAAATCACCAATCTCAAATCATTTTTAGCGGTCATACAGGTATACACAACTCAACAGGTTCCCCAGTTAAACTAAAGGGTCTTACCTGGGTTATTTTCACTTTCACCTGTTGACCTTTCAATTCCGCTAAATTTCCTGAGAAAAAGGTTAAACGATTTCCCCTTGTGCGTCCCATAACTTGAGAAGTATCTTTAGAATTTGTTCCCTCGACTAATACTTCTTCAATTCTGCCTAAATAACGCTGGGAACGTTCGGCCGCCTTCACAGAAACTAAGCGATTTAACTGTTGTAAACGATCGGCTTTTATCTCGTCACTGAGTTGATTTTCCCACAACGCCGCCGGAGTCCCAGGACGGGGAGAATAGGCGGCTGTATTTAATAAATCAAAGCCAATATCATCGACTAATTTCATCGTATTTTCAAACTGTTCATCGGTTTCCCCTGGAAATCCCACAATCGCATCCGCACTAATAGAAGCATCGGGCATATATTCCCGAATGGTATGAATAATTTGGCGATATTTTTCTTGAGTATAGCCCCGCGCCATTGCCTTCAAAAGCTGATTATCTCCCGATTGAAAGGGGATATGAAAATGTTCACAAATTTTCGGTAATTCCGCACAAGCCCGAATCAATCTTTCTGTAAAATAACGGGGGTGACTGGTGGCAAATCGAATCCGTTCGATGCCAGGAACATCATGAATAAAATATAATAAATCCGTGAAATTATATAAATTCCGACCGCCAGGACTTGAACCGGGTAAATCGCGGCCGTAGGCATCAATATTTTGCCCTAATAAGGTGATTTCTTTATACCCCAAACGGCTTAATTCTTCGATTTCTTCCCGAATAGCTTCCGGTCGGCGCGATTGTTCAATCCCGCGTACATTGGGAACCACACAATAAGTACACCGTTCATTACAACCATAAATTACATTAACCCAGGCTGTTACCTCACTATCTCGACGGGGTTTAGTAATATCTTCGATGATTTCTATGGGTTCTGTGGCAACAATTTGATTGCCTTGAAATACCTGTTCTAATAGGTCTTGTAAACGGTTAGCGTGTTGTGGCCCCATGACTAAATCTATTTCAGGAACCCGACGCAGTAAGGTTTCTCCTTCCTGTTGGGCAACACATCCGGCGACAATAATGGTTAAATTCGGTTCTTTTTGTTTGCGTTTTGCCTGTCTTCCTAAATAGGAATAAACCTTTTGTTCGGCATTATCTCGAATCGTACAAGTATTATACAGAATCACATTAGCATCATTGGGATCTTCGGTAAAATCAAAGCCCATTTCTTCTAAAACGCCAGCCATGCGTTCTGAGTCAGCTTTGTTCATCTGACAGCCGAAAGTTGTAATATGATAACGTTGGGAATTTGTAGTCATCGAATTTTAGAAGTCTCCTATCTCTTGAGAAAGGTTAAATTTAGCCTTTCCACGCCATTTATTATAATTCATTTTGTCTAGTTTTGTGATCTTTACGGTTGAAAACCATGAAACCCAAACAGATTGTTTACACGGTAGCTGCTATTTCAATTGTTGGGTCTTTCCTGTTAACGACTCAAAATCCGGCTTTAGAATTATCATTTTTAGTCGGATTTTTATTGGCTATTCTAACCAAAGGAATTAGAAAACGGCGCCCTGTGTCTAAAGATATTTAAAGATTATTCTCGAAACTGGCAATGATGCTGAATTTGGAAAATTTATCACAAATTCAATATCATCGCTTATACTAAAATTATACCATCAATCATTTTAGGTACAACCCTAATGAGTGTTCTGATTCCTGATGAGATCCTCCGAGCCACAAAGATGACTGAGGATGAATTGAAGTTAGAAATTGCTATTTTGCTATATCAGCAAGAAAAAATTAGTAGTGGTAAAGCTCGGACTTGGACTAAGCTAACTGTGATTGAGTTTCAACATGAACTTGCTAAAAGAGGTTTGTGTATCAACTATGACGTAGAGGATTTTGAAGCAGATATAAAAACATTGCAATCAATGGAGTTATTGTGATTGTTGTTAGCGATACTTCACCTATTACCAATTTAGCAGCAATTGGGCAATTAGAATTGTTGGAAAAACTTTATACTCGTGTACTCATTCCCACAGCCGTTTATAGTGAAATGGTAGGAGTTAAACATCTAGTTCCTGGTGCTGTAGAAGTTCAAACATTACCATTGATGAAGCGGACTTTCGAGTTAGTCACGAGTTATACACAACTATTTTGCAAGCTGCGGGTGAGTAACCTACTCACAAAAGACTTGTTTTATTTCCCTATCCTTTGAATAAGGTTAAATCTCTCCAATCTCTAAACCCAAAGCTTCAGCAATTTGTTCATTAGTTAACCCCATTTCTCGTAACCGAAGAATAGCATTCCGCCGAGATTGTTCAGCAATTTCCGCCCTTAAATGTTCCTTTTCAGCCCGTTCTTTTCCGGTGGGAATAATCACCCCTTTATCATCACACCACCGTAACCAAATATCCTGTTTTTCTTCATATATTCCTGACCAAATAGTTAATCCTAAACCAATTTGTTCTAACCAAAATATTGATTGATTTTCAATTACTGTTGTTTCTAATATTTGATAGTGTCCCTCCCGTAGAACATAAACTCGTAATAAAATATCGCCCAATTGTTGTAACGGGTCAAACACAACATAATATGTTACCCGCATCCTGGCATAATTAATTAACTTACTACCGAGTTCATTTCCTTCTTGATTAGAAACAATTTCAATTACCACATCGGGCGGTTTACCAAACTCCCAAATAAAATAAGTCCGATTTCGTTTTTCTCGAAAATCCGGCGGGACTTCAACATCTAAAGATAAAAATACATCGGGTACAATGGGAGGATGACGGAGTGCATAAAAAATCCCTACATTTGCATCAGCTAAAAATGTTGAATTTTCTCCTAATCTTTGCCAAGAACTATATAAACATTCAACTAATAAACGCTGTAACTTTGCCGATAGAAAATTATCCACAGGACTATCATCCTCGGTAATAACTTCAGTTAAATCAATCGTCGGAGGTTGAATCGGTGTGACAGACATAATAATTCATGCTATCTGTTTATAGACCATTATATACAGGAATTACGCAAATTTGGGGATGTAACCCTATATGTAGGGGTAATTCATGAATTACCCCTACAGTTAAATTGGTTTATTTTGCAGGTTCAAAACCAAAAACCTTGGCATAAAAACCAAATTCACCATCAATAGCACGTTTAATATTTTCCGCTTTCCTGAAGCCATGTTGCTCTCCTTCAAACAGAACATATTCCACCGTAACACCCTTAGCTTTTAAGGCTTCTACCATCATTTCTGCTTGGTTGGGAGGCACAATTTTATCTTCTGATCCCTGAAAAAATATCACCGGACAGGATAATTGATCAACATGATAAATCGGAGAACGCTGTTGATAAATAGCCTTTTCTTCTGGATAAATCCCAATTAAACCATCCAAATAACGGGATTCAAATTTATGGGTATCCGTTGCTAAAGCTGCTAAATCACTGACTCCATAATAACTAGCCCCCGCCTTAAATACATCCTTAAATGTTAAAGCACATAAAGTAGTATAACCGCCCGCACTTCCGCCCGCAATTGCCATTCGATTTCCGTCCACGAAACCCTGTTCTGCCAGATATTTTGCCCCATTACAACAATCATCCACATCCACAATTCCCCAACTTTTATTTAAGCGTTGGCGATACTCCCGTCCGTAACCCGTACTTCCCCCATAATTGACATCTAAAACCGCAAATCCTCGACTTGTCCAGTATTGATTTTTTAAGCTCAAACTGCTAGAAGTAGCCGCCGTTGGCCCACCATGACTTTTAACAACTAAAGGCGGTTTTTCTCCCTCTGAAACTTGATAATCTTTGTTTTGAGGAGGATAGAAAAATCCATAGGCAGTTTTCCCATTTTCTGTAGGGAATTCTATTGGTTGAGGTACGGATAAATAGCCTTTATCTAGTACAATTTGACTAGAACGTCGTAATACTTCGAGTTCTCCCGTGTCTAAATTAAGTTGCACAATAGCACTACTTTCTATGGGAGAACTGCCAATAAATAACACTTGATTTCCTGAAACAGTTAAGCCATCAATAGCAGTATAAGGTATCTCAATATCCTCTAATTTCAGAGTTTTAGTATCCAAACTTGCTAGATACCAATTCCCATTTTTACTGTAGGTGCAAATAATCTTTTCTGCGGAACTAAACCCATAAGTTGACATTCCAAAAACCCAAAGCGGTAAACCAAATTCCGCAGCCATGGGATATAGAGGTTCTATCTTTCCAGTATAGCGATATAAGTTCCACCAATTCGAGCGATCGCTTACAAAATATAACACCCCATCTGGCGACCATTGGGGTTGAAAAATAGATTCTTCTAAACCTCCCGCAATTAATACTTTTTCTCCTAATAACCCCTCAGAATTAACCTCAGCAACCCATAATTCCGTCCCATCCCAAGGCATATTTGGATGATTCCATGAAATCCAAGATAATTTGTTACCATCGGGATTTAAACGAGGAAAGGCATAAAAATCATTACCCTCGACTAAAACCCGAATATCCTCACTATTATTCAGATTAATACTGACAATGGTATTAACAGGTTCTCCCCCTTCGGTATGATCTTCTCTAACACAAATTAACCGTTGATTTTGAGTATTAATTACCCCATCCGTATAACGATATTCTGCTTCTGGGGTGATAGGGTTGGGAGTAATTTGATAGGGTGTATTTTCTCCTTGAATGTTCTGTTTGTAAAGACGTTGATCAACAAAATTAGAAAAATAAACTGTTCCTTGATTAACAATATAGGAACCCCCCCCATATTCATGAACCCGAGTTCTAATATTAAAAGACTGAGGAGTCACATCACTTAATTGATTATCAGGAGTCAAACGAACAATCACACTGCGTCCCGCTTCTGATGACCGTCCTTCTGTCCAATAAATATTATCCCCATCCCAGGTTAAACCACCGAGTCCAACGGTTCCTTCTACGATTAAATCGGCGGTAATGGGAGATTTCCAAGACCCATATTTTTCGGTTTTTTTGCTCATATTTTGATTAAGCTGTTGTTTATTTAAACTGTGATTATAGCATTACCTTTGTTTTTAAGTTTACGTCCTCATTTAAAAAATAACTCTCCTTCATTTAAAAGCTGATGTAATAAATACTCTAGCTCATCAACTGATTTAAAGAGTCATTGATTTTTCTAAGGTTTGATTATTAATTATTAATATTTTGTATTGTAGACTACAATTTACTATGCAAAACTCCTTTATTATACGAAGCCTGAATAGGAAATTGACCATACCATATCTTCATCGAATTGCAGTAAATTGTTAATTTTTAAGTGTTTTTATCTACTGCTCGATGTTTCAATTTAACCAACTCATGGTTATAGATATGGTAAAGAAAGTAGCCTATTCTTCGAGGAAAATTTTAAGTAAAATCGCTAAATAGTCATCGTGAAAAAAAATTTCGGTAGACGCAAATTCTTGGTTTATGGTTCGGCGGCCTTTGGAAGCACCCTGTTTCTGAAAGGATGTGCCAACCCTGCTACCAATAATACCACTAGCTCAACCTCCACCGCAACTCCCACAGCAACCCCTACGAGTAATGGCGATACAATTAAGGTGGGAATTCTTCACTCCTTAAGTGGAACAATGGCAATTAGTGAAACCACGGTTGTTGAAGCAGAGAAGTTAGCCATTAAAGAAATTAACGCCAATGGTGGCGTCCTCGGTAAACAAATTGAAGCCGTAGTTGAAGATGGTGCTTCTGACTGGCCAACTTTTGCCGAAAAAGCCCAAAAATTAATCGATCAAGATAAGGTTGTCACGGTTTTTGGGTGCTGGACATCTGCCAGTCGGAAAGCGGTAAAAGATATCTTTGAATCCAGAAATCATATGTTATGGTATCCGGTTCAATATGAAGGTCAAGAATGTTCTAAAAACATTTTTTATACTGGAGCCGCCCCTAACCAACAAATTGAACCTGCCGTACAATGGTTATTTGATAATAAGGGTAAGGAGTTTTTCTTAGTTGGCTCTGACTATGTTTTTCCCCGCACAGCTAACAATATTATTAAGGAACAATTAGCAGCCATTGGCGGCACAACAGTAGGGGAAGATTACTTACCGTTAGGGAATACGGAAGTTACTCCAATTATTACTAAAATCAAACAAGCATTACCCAATGGCGGTGTAATTTTTAATAGTTTAAATGGAGATAGTAATGTAGCTTTCTTCAAACAGTTACAAGGGGCGGGAATGACCCCGGAAAAATATCCGGTGATGTCGGTAAGTATTGCCGAAGAAGAAGTGCGACAAATTGGTAAAGATTTTCTTTTAGGTCACTATGCTGCTTGGAACTATTTCCAAACCGTTGACACTCCCATTAATAAGAAATGGGTAGAAGCATTTAGAGCCGAATATGGGCCAGATCGGGTGACAAATGACCCGATGGAAGCCGCTTATTTGATGGTGTATTTGTGGAAACAATCGGTAGAAAAAGCGGGAACAGCCGATGATTTAGATAAGGTTAGATTAGCTGCTATCGGTCAAAGTTTCGATGCTCCTGGCGGCAAAGTTACGATGTTCCCTAACCATCATATTTCTAAAACCGTGCGGATGGGACAGGTACGGGATGATGGATTATTTAATATTGTTTGGGCAACAGAAGGCCCCGTTGATCCAGTTCCCTGGAACCAATTTGTTCCCGCCACAAAAGGCTTTGGTTGTGACTGGACAGATCCCAAGAAAGGGGAAAAATACAAAATGGAAACGACATAATTAACCCTAGATTAGATCCCCCCTAGCCCCCCTTAAAAGGGGGGAACTTGAAGTTAAAGTCTTCCTTATTAAAAGGGGAAATTAAAGAAGTCAAAGTCTCCTTTTTTAAGGGGATTTAGGGAGATATACCCTTAGAAAAGATCAAGGAACTTTCAGTTTTCTGACCTAATTTAGAATTTTTCTTAAAAAATGCAGGATTTATTAATTGCCATCTTTAATGGAATTAGCATTGGTTCAGTGCTGTTAATGGCAGCATTAGGGTTGGCTATTGTCTTTGGACTCATGGGTGTAATTAACCTCGCTCACGGGGAATTAATTATGTTAGGAGCCTATACAACGTTTGTAGTGCAAAATATATTCAAATCCTTCGGCGAATCTCTGTTTAGTACCTACATTTTTTTTGCAATTCCGATTGCCTTTATCATCACAGCCTTAGCGGGATTAGCATTAGAAAGAGGTGTAATTAGATTTCTGTATGGAAGACCCTTAGAAACGTTATTAGCAACTTGGGGTGTGAGTTTGATTTTACAGCAATTTGTTCGCAGTGTTAGTAGTACATTTGTGATCGGAATTGTTATATTTTGTCTGCTATTTTTTGGCGGATTATCGTTACTACGTCGTCGTCCCAATTGGGAGAATATTCAAAAGTGGGCGACCTCGGTTTTATTCCTATTATCATCAGGAATAGGTCTGACCATCGGATTAATTATCGGACAAAGCCAAAAAGCCCTATCAAAACCTTGGTTTAGTGCCAGAAACGTCGATGTTACCGCCCCACCTTGGTTGCGAGGGGGATTAGAATTAGGAACTTTTCAGATTCCCTATGCTCGGGTTTTTATTATTGTTTTAACCATATTTTGTTTAATCGGAATTTATTGGTTTTTTAACCGATCTAATTGGGGATTAAGGATTCGTTCAGTCACCCAAAATCGTACCATGAGCGCCTGTTTAGGTATCCCCACCGATACCGTTGATGCCCTGACCTTTGCTATCGGTTCAGGACTCGCAGGAATTGCCGGATGTGCGATTACATTATTAGGTTCAGTCGGCCCGAATACCGGACAAAACTATATTGTTGATACCTTCATGGTGGTGGTGGTTGGAGGGGTAGGAAATCTGCTCGGGACTGTGATTGCTTCCTTCGCCATTGGTGTCACCAGTTATTTAATCGGTTCAGGAACTCTGGCTCTATTATTAACTAACATGAATGCCGCGCCTTTCTTTGTTGATTTTTTCAACTTTTTTGCCACAACCAGTATGGCAAAGGTATTAGTTTTCGTATTAATTATTGCCTTTTTACAAGTCAAACCATCAGGAATCTTTCCACAAAAAGGGAGAACGGCTGAACTATGAATAATGATGTTATTCTACCTCAAACCAAGAAGCAGAAACAACAAAAAAAACTGCTTGAAGGGGCAATCATTATGGGACTGGGCTTGTTTTTTGCCATAATTATGCCCCTAATCTTACCCACCTTTCGCTTACAGCTATTGGGTCGATTTCTCGCCTTAGCCATTGCCGCATTAGGGATTGATTTAATTTGGGGATATACGGGATTATTGAGTTTAGGACATGGGATATTTTTTGCATTAGGGGGTTATGCCTTAGCCATGTATCTAAAATTGCAACTTCCCCAGGGAGAAATCCCCGATTTTTTTACTCTCTATGGGGTGAATGATTTACCCTGGTTATGGAAACCATTTTATTCCTTTCCTTTCACTATATTTGCAGTAATTATTATTCCGGGTATTGTTGCCGGATTATTAGGCTATTTAGTGTTTAGAAATCGAATTAAAGGGGTATATTTTTCGATTATTACCCAAGCGGCATTAATCGTATTCTTTAACTTCTTTAATGGTCAACAACAACTAATTAATGGAACCAACGGATTAAAAACCGAAACCGATAAAATATTTGGATTTGTTGTCGGTTCTGCCCCGGTTCAGTTAGCATTTTATGAAATAACAATTCTGTTTTTAATTGCTACCTATTTAATCTGTCGTTGGTTAACCAGTGGAAGGTTTGGTAATTTATTAATTGCGATTCGAGATGATGAATTTCGGTTGAGATTCTCCGGTTATAATCCTACTTGGTTTAAGGTTTTAGTCTTTGCGATTTCGGGAGCATTTGCCGGAATTGCTGGCGCATTATATACCGTCCAAACCGGAATTATTACCCCGAATTCGATGGATGTTGCCTTTTCAATTGAAATGGTAATTTGGGTGGCAGTAGGAGGGCGAGGAAGTTTAATTGGGGCAATTTTAGGAACCCTATTAGTCCGCTTAGGAAGAACCGTATTAAGTGAACAATTCCCCGAAGTTTGGCTATTTTTTCAAGGGGCATTATTCTTAATTGTAGTGACAATATTACCCGATGGAATTGTGGGATGGGTACGAAACTTTAGCTTTGATAAAATTCGTGCCTTATTCGGATTTCCTAAGCCCGTGGCGACCTATCCCAGTTTAGAAGAAGACCAGGAAATAGAGTTAGAAAGAGAGGAATTTGAACAGAAAATAACCAAAGATTAAAACCATGAATGCTAAAATTTTAGAAATTAATGATGTCACCGTCAGTTTTGATGGATTCAAAGCCCTCAATCACTTAACATTTAGTATGGATGTGGGGGAATTGCGAGTAATTATTGGCCCCAATGGAGCGGGTAAAACTACTTTTTTGGATGTGATTACCGGAAAAGTTCAACCCACGAGCGGACAGGTATTTTTTAAAGGGCGTAATTTAAAAAAAATGCCCGAATATCAAATTGCTTGTTTTGGAGTTGGGCGGAAATTTCAAACCCCTAGAATTTATCTAAATTTAACAGTTAGAGATAATTTAGGTTTAGCTTGTAACCGCAATAAAAATGTATTTCCCACCCTATTTCAACGGACTACAGGGCCAGAAATTAGAAACGTTGCGGGACTTTTAGATACAATTGGGTTAATTGCTAAAGCCGATTTTCCGGCGGCGTTACTGTCTCACGGGGAAAAACAACGGTTAGAAATTGGGATGTTAGTAGCACAATCTCCCGATTTATTATTAGTAGATGAACCCGTGGCGGGACTTACGGATGAAGAAACGGAAAATGTGGGTAATTTGCTGTTAGCATTAGCAGAAAGTCACTCGATTATTGTGATTGAACATGATATGGAATTTGTCCGACAAATTGCCAGAACTGTGACGGTTTTACATCAAGGTTCGGTATTATGTCAAGGAGATATGGATGAAGTTCAAAATGACCCCAGGGTGATTGAGGTTTATTTGGGTAAACAAGAGGAGGATTAATACCCCCCAACCCCCCTTGGTAAGCGGGGGCTATGACTAAGAGTTAAGATAATAGAAAATTTTAATTTTAATTATTAGGAGGACTTCAAAATGATCGGAAGAACAGAAGGAGCAGTTATGGAATCTGTAGCACCGCCAAATATTATGTTAAAAGTATCTGGATTGAATGTTTATTATGGGGAAAGTCATATTTTACGCGATGTAGATTTAAACGTTCCCCCTGGACAAATGGTATGTTTAATTGGGCGGAATGGCGTGGGAAAAACCACTTTATTAAAAAGTATTATGGGGTTACTCAAACCCAAAACTGGAGAGATTTATTTCAAAGGTCAACCCATTAATAAAGTTTCAACGGATAAACGGGCTAGATTAGGTATTGGTTATGTTCCCCAAGGACGAGAAGTTATTCCCAGGGTGACAGTGAAAGAAAATCTATTATTAGGGTTAGAAGCATTAGCCCAAAGACCGAAAGGAAAACCAGAAATTCCTGATGAAATTTTTGAATTATTCCCAGTTTTAAAAACTATGTTATCCCGCATGGGAGGAGATTTAAGTGGCGGACAACAACAACAGTTAGCTATTGCTAGGGCGTTAATGGGAAAACCGCAATTATTAGTTTTAGATGAACCCACAGAAGGGATTCAACCTTCAATTATTTTAGAGATTGAAGCGGCGGTGCGGGGAATTATTCAAACAACAGGAATATCCGTTTTATTAGTCGAACAACATTTGCATTTTGTTCGTCAAGCTGACCGTTATTATGCTATGCAAAAAGGTGGAATTGTGGCTTCTGGTGCAACAAAAGATTTAAGTCAAGAAGTCATCCAACGATTTTTAGCGGTGTGACTTGTTTCCTAATCCTTATTTCCTAAAAGTTGTTTCACTTTTTACTATGAATACAAATAAGAAATTACTTAGAATTGTATCAATCGGTTTAAGTTTTTGATAGAATAGAAAAGTATAATTCGTAATATCCAATGAGCCAATTATCAGCGATTAATCTTGGTCGTAAAATTCAGTCTCGATGGGTTTGGCGAGGGGTTAATTTGGTATTATCCCCCGGGATGTGTTTGGGTTTAGTCGGGGCTACAGGAACCGGAAAAACCCTATTAATGAGGGCTTTAGCAGGTTTAGATCCCATTAATGAAGGCGAAATTAAACTGGGAAATCGGTCTTTAACCCAATGTTATATCCCTCAATATCGTTCTTTAGTTATTTATTTACATCAACGTTCGGTATTATTAGAAGGAACTGTAGAAACAAATTTAAAAAGGATTTATGATCTATCGGTTCATCATCAAAAATATTATAATCCGCAACGGGTAGAAAATTGGTTTTTAGATCTGGGGCGATCGCCTGATTTCCTCCAACAATCTACCCAAAATCTATCGGGAGGAGAAACACAATTAGTGGCATTAATTAGAGGATTACAATTAGATCCCTTGGTGTTATTATTGGATGAACCTACCGCATCTTTAGACCCTAGAACCACGCAACAAGTTGAGTCTTTAATTCAACGTTGGTTAGCTGAAAACCCAGAACGAGCTTGTATTTGGACAAGTCATGATTCTAAACAATTGCGCCGGGTAACTCAAGTTCAACAAGAATTAGTTTCTGATCAATAATTATATCTCATTCATCCTAAAATGTCTAGTAGTTATATTCCGATTACTGTAGAACAATTAGCCCTATCTGTATTATTCATTGTGATTAATATTGCCTTATCTTTAGGACTAAAATTAGGTCTAGCTCAATCATTAGTTATTGCTAGTGTGCGAATGGTGGTGCAGTTATTATTAATTGGATATGTCTTAAATTGGCTGTTTGCCTTATCCCAACCCCTTCCGGTTATTGCCTTAGCAATGATCATGACAACAATTGCGGGAATTTCTGGTGTTAATCGAACTTCTCGGAGATTTGTGGGAATTTATTGGAGAAGTTTATTATCAGTTTTTATATCATCATTTTTGATTACTAATTTAACCACCTTGGGAATTATTCAAGTGCAACCTTGGTATGATCCACAATACTTTATTCCTTTATTGGGAATGGTATTAGGAAATACCCTCACCGGGATTTCTTTAGGATTAGATAGATTCATGGAATCCTTAGTTAATCAACGCCAAAAAATCGAAACCTTATTAGCATTAGGAGCGACCCGTTGGGAAGCAACCCACGAAGAAGTTAAAGCTGCTATTAAAACCGGAATGATCCCGATGATTAATTCGATGATGGTGATGGGAATTGTCAGTTTACCTGGGATGATGACGGGTCAAATTTTAGCCGGGGCAAATCCTTTAGATGCGGTGCGTTATCAAATTATTATTATTTTTGCGATCGCCTCAGCCACAGCTTTAGGAACATTAGGAGTGGTATTATTAGCATGGCAAGCTTTACTTAATTCTTCCCATCAACTATGTTTAGATCGGTTAACAAAATTATAACCCATAACCCCCTTAAAAAAGAGGGAATAGGGAGAATAATTAAAGGATAGAATATCGCTAATATTTAATTTCATAACCCGCGTAGGCGAGTTTTGTCTGTGTAGCGATAGATTTCAATCTGTCGGAATCTGTCTAAAACTATGTTTAGATCGGTTAACAAAATTATAACCCATAACCCCCTTAAAAAAGAGGGAATAGGGGGAATAATTAAAGGATAGAATATCGCTAATATTTAATTTCATAACCCGCGCAGGCGGGTTTTGTCTGTGTAGCGATAGATTTCAATCTATCGGAATCTGTCGGAATCTGTCGAAATCTATCTAAAACTAAAACAAGAAATAACGCTGCGCCATTGGTAAAACCTCCGCAGGTTCACAGGTTAATAATTGCCCATCTGCTTTAACTTGATAGGTTTCAGGATCAACCTCAATATTTGGTAAAGCATCATTTAATTTCATATCCGCTTTACTAATATTTCGAGTTCCAGAAACCGCAACACATTGTTTTTTTAACCCTAATTGTTCAGGAATTTTTGCCTCTAAAGCCGCTTGAGACATAAAAGTTAAAGACGTAGATGAAATTGCCTTTCCAAAACTTCCAAACATCGGGCGACCATAGACAGGTTGAGGAGTAGGAATACTCGCATTAGCATCTCCCATTTGTGCCCAAGCAATTAACCCACCTTTAATCACTAATTCCGGTTTAACTCCAAAAAAAGCAGGTTTCCATAAACACAAATCGGCTAATTTTCCTTCAGCAATTGACCCCACATAATCAGCAATTCCATGGGCGATCGCCGGATTAATTGTATACTTAGCAATATAGCGTTTAACCCGAAAATTATCATGGGTTACTTGAGCATTTTCAGGGTCAGTTAATACCCCCCGTTGCACTTTCATTTTATGGGCAGTTTGCCACGTTCTAATAATAGTTTCTCCCACCCTTCCCATCGCTTGAGAATCAGAAGAAATCATACTAAATGCCCCTAAATCATGCAAAATATCTTCGGCGGCAATAGTTTCTCGACGAATTCGGGACTCAGCAAAAGCCACATCCTCTGGAATATTCCGATCTAAATGATGGCAAACCATCAACATATCCAAATGTTCTTCTAAGGTATTCATCGTATAGGGACGGGTGGGATTTGTAGAAGAAGGTAAGACATTTTTCAGGCTACAAACCTTAATAATATCCGGTGCATGACCCCCTCCAGCCCCTTCGGTATGATAGGTATGAATTACCCGATTTTTAAATGCTTCAATGGTCGTTTCTACGAACCCCGATTCATTTAAAGTATCCGTATGAATAGCAACTTGAACATCATATTGATCAGCAATTGTTAAACAAGTATCAATTGTCGCCGGAGTCGTTCCCCAATCTTCATGTAGTTTTAAACCCATCGCCCCCGCCACAATTTGTTCGACTAAACCTTGGGGTTGACTACTATTTCCTTTGCCTAAAAATCCCAAATTCATCGGAAACGCTTCCGCCGCTTCTAGCATCCGATAAATATTCCATGCACCCGGAGTACAAGTAGTGGCATTTGTTCCCGTTGCCGGGCCAGTTCCACCCCCGATCATTGTGGTAATTCCTGATGCAATGGCGGTCTCTATTTGTTGAGGACAAATAAAGTGAATATGGCTATCAATTCCCCCGGCGGTGAGGATCATTCCTTCCCCGGCGATCGCTTCCGTAGAAGGGCCGATAATAATATCAATATTATCTTGAATATAGGGATTTCCCGCCTTCCCAATTTTATAAATTTTTCCATCTTTTATCCCCACATCTGCTTTAACAATCCCCCACCAATCTATAATTAAAGCATTAGTAATCACTAAATCCACCGCCCCATCTGCACGGGAAATTGGAGACTGTCCCATGCCATCCCGAATCACTTTTCCGCCCCCAAATTTTACCTCATCCCCATAATTTGTATAGTCTGTTTCCACTTCAACTATTAACTCCGTATCCGCTAACCGAACGCGATCGCCCACCGTAGGCCCAAAAGTTTCCGCATAAGCCCGCCGATCCATTTTATAACTCATTTTTCACTCCTTAAGTAGTAAGCCCTTCAGGGCTTTCTTCAATCATTTAATTCTACAAGCCCAAGTCAAACTAAAATTATTTTTTCTTCTTCCCCTTGTCTTTTTTATCTTTCTTAACCTTCTCTTTTTTTTCTTGTTTCTCTGCTTCAGATAAATTCAAATTTAACTGACCTTCCACCAACCCATTAAACCCATAAATTTCCAAACTTCCCCCCATCAAAACCAACTCAACTTCCTGTTCATCTCCCGGTTCAAATCTAACCGCAGTTCCCGCCGGAATATTTAACCGCATTCCCTTAGTTTTTTCGCGTTTAAATTTTAAGGCTTCATTAACTTCATAAAAGTGATAATGTGAGCCAATTTGAATTGGGCGATCGCCTGTATTTGCCACTTTGACCTTTAAAGTCGGACGACCAACATTAAGTTCAATTTCTCCTGCTTTAACAATCATTTCCCCTGGAATCATGGGTTATTTCCTCTTATAATATTAATATTGCAAATTTGACCATTATTATACAATAATTATATCCCATTTCAAACATCATGCACCCTATAAACTAAACCATCAATATAAATAAACCTTATCCTGTGCGATCGCTTTAAACACAAATAAAGGCTTGAAATAGAGGATATCAAGCCTTTATTTTTATCAATTAGTCTTTTTCATTAGTGGCTGACCAAATCAGTGCTATAAACCATCCGATAATTGTCCATCCTAAAAAGATGTTGAGCAAAAATATCGCGGTTGTATTTCTTTTGGACTTAAACAGAGCAATAATCCAGGGAAGAAAATACAATGCGAAGGAAGCTCCCACAGCTATAAGGTCTGTACCCGTCATGTTTTCAATGTCGCCCATCAATCCCTCCTAAAACATAGGTTTAAGTTATGCTAAAAACAATAATATATTATTTTTTTTTATAGTCAAGAAAGTTTTTGTAGGGTGCGCGGAGCTTACGCACCCACTAAAATGTTGTTAATTAATAAAAAATGGTGCGGGCGGCGGATTATTAATTATTGGATTTACTAATCAATTAATTGCGCCTTACGCACCAGAAAAACTATTTGATTAATCATACAAAATTGATGATTAAGTTGTTTGCTTGATCAAGTTATTCGTTAAAACAATTCCCCTTTCTGTTTGATTAAATTCAATAAAATTAGATTTTAATGTTTCCTCTAATTCAACTGAGTCAGTAAAAATTTGATGAAAATGACTACTAAAATAAACCACTTCATAATCAGGGGCTAATTCCTGATGTAACTGTTTCCATAAACTTAATCCTTCCCATTCAAAACGCTCTACTTCTTCCGGTGTAACTTCAGGAGAATCAGATGGATCAGCCAAGTTTAATCGAGCTTCAAAAGCATCAGCCCAATGATACAAACGTTGAATGGTTTCTTGAGTTAAAGGTAAAGATTCTGGATCTAAATCACCCACTTGATCAGGTTCATCCCACCATAAAGGATAACATCCATAATCTGTCATTAGTCTAATTTTTTTAGGCATATAATTGAACCTCTATAAAGATTATTTTAGTTTTGTTCTCGGATTTGTCCCTACAATATATCCATTATTCCCTATTGTAACTGCAATATATTTGATTTCACCTTTATGAATAAATTGATAAACTGGACGGGGGTTAACTGTGTCCCTACCTTGCAAACTAACAATGCTTCCTTTGGTAATTGCTCCCATAACAATATCAACAATTTCATCTACATTAATTCCTATTCTAGCAAATTGATCGGCTTTCGCTAAAATATGCTGTAAACCTCGGTTTTCATCTCCGGTTTCTAAGAATACAATTTGATCATCCGTACATTTAGCGATTCTTACAATCTTTTCAGGATTATGCTTGATTCCTTTGGCTTGAAGTTCTGTAATTAAGGCAGATCTTTCCGTTTCATAGTCTGGATTTTGAGTCAAGGGCTTACCTATTATAATGTTAAAATTATAGAACAATATTATCACTGATTAAAAAGCGTACCCAAATTTTATTAATCAAAAAAAATGGTGCGAGGAACAAATTGTTAATGATTGGATTTCCCAATAAATCAATTGCGCCTTACGCACCTTACAAACTATTTGATTAACAATACAAATGGAGACTTTCTTTTGACCTTAATCCTCATCCCAATAAGATTGGTTATAACCGAGTTTTGTTGCTGCATCACGTTCATTTTCGGTTAAGTCTTCCCAATATTTCTCATTAGAATCGGGAGCATCAGAGTCTTCTTCCCAACTGGCTTCATTCCAGCCTAAAGTAGCCCACAATGCTTGCTCATCGTTGTTCATATCTGTCCAGCTTAAATCATCCCAAGTGTCCCCTGGATTCCCTGAAATTTTCCGAATATTTGACATACATTACCTCTTATAAATTATGTCGGAATAACACTAAGTTAACCCAAACTAGCTGAGTACAAAAAGTTGGGGTTGCTTTGATTGAGATTGTAACAAAAAAGGTGGCAATGTCAACCTTAAAATTAAGCTCCTACGGATTCTTTGGCCGCATACATCACTTCTAAGGAAATTTCGTTGAAACCTCGTTCACGGGCGAATTTTTCGGTATTGCGTTTAACTTTACTACGCACAAACCCAGGAATTTTATTCAGTTCGGTTTGAGCTTCTCGCGTCCAATTCAAATCCGAACCCGCCGAAATTCCTTTGGTAATCACTTCTTTAGTATCGTGTCCGCCAAAGATTTCTAAGAGGTGATCTTCCATTCCCAAGGTAAAGGAATTATAGATTAAATCGGTGATTTGATTAGTTCCTTCATAACCCAAAAATGGTTTATAACCAATGGGGAAATTCTGAATATGAATTGGGGAAGCAATCACACCACAGGGAATATCTAAACGTTTCCCAACATGACGTTCCATTTGGGTTCCAAAAATAGCAGAAGGTTCAATTCTGGCAATCATATCTCCGATTTGACCGTTATCTTCACTAATCAGAACTTCATCGCAATATTCACTCACTTGTTCCTTAAACCAATCGCCATCATATTTGCAATAGGTTCCAGCACAAACGACGTGAATTCCCATTTCTCGCGCCAGAATTTTTGTCATCGCGGCGGCGTGGGTATTATCCCCAAACACAACGGCTTTTTTTCCGGTTAAATTCTGACAGTCAATGGAACGGGAAAACCAAGCGGCTTGAGACACATACAGGGTTTGATTATCAATATATTCACTATAATCAACATTCGCCCCCTGATCATTAATTACTTGTTGAATTTTGCGAATACAACGGGCGGTTTCAACCACTCCCATCGGCGTAATATCAACTATAGGTGTCCCGAATTCTGTTTCTAAATACTTGGCTGCCATTAACCCTAATTCTCGATAGGGAACCAAGTTAAACCAAGCGCGAGGCAGGTTTTTTAAGTTGTGAACTGATGCTCCTTCAGGAATCACTTCATTAACTTCAATTCCTAAATCTACCATTAACCGTTTTAACTCGGTACAGTCATGATGGTGATGGAAACCGAGGGTAGAGATTCCAATAATATTAACCGAGGGTTTTTCGGTTTTTCCTTCAGGAATATCGCCTTTTTTCTTGGCTTTTTCCAGATAAAATTGAACCACTTGTTGTAATGTCCGGTCAGCAGCTTGCAGTTCATTAAAGCGATAATGATTGACGTCGGCTAACATGACATCGCCTTTAGCATCGAGTTGGGCACGTTCAACAAAATTTTGTAAATCTTCTTGTAAAATACTAGAAGTACAGGTAGGAGTTAATACAATTAAATCGGGATGTTCTTCTCGATCTTTTCTAACAATATTATCAACCACTTTTTCTTGGGAACCCCGGGCTAAAACGTTCCGGTCTACAACACTAGCGGTCACAGGTGTATAGTTCCGTTCCCTTTCTAACATAGACCGCATGACGTTGAAGTAGTCATCTCCTAAAGGGGCGTGCATGATGGCGTGAACATTTTTGAAGGAACTGGCAATTCTTAGGGTGCCAATATGGGCGGGGCCAGCATACATCCAATAAGCTAATTTCATAGCGTGTTTCTCCGTTGATAGGTGATGAGGACAGCTTGTTTTATATTCTCAGAAATTGTGCCAATCGCTAGGAGTATTTATACATAGCGATCGCAATTTAATCTCTATTTTAGAATTCATTTTGACACTAAAACAATAATAACATTGTTTAACTGCAATAATTCTTAAATTTTGAGCAATATTTTGTTAAATTAAATAGAAATGTTAAGTTCAATCCCAAAGACTTGACATATAATTAAAAGTATGATTTGAATTATTTTCTATTCAGGTAAAAATGCGAACATCAGAAGATTGGGAATGGTTAGCGGCGAGTTCTGAATATTTAGCTGCGATCGCTGTTCAAGAGTTATTACAGGAGGAAAAATTAATGGAAGCCGGATCTGGGTTAGCGGTTTTAATTGAATCTATGGGAAAATCCAAGAAATTAGCTTTAAAAAGTCAATTAACCCGGTTAATGATGCACGTTATTAAATGGAAATGTCAACCAGAAAAACGGACTTCCAGTTGGGAAACCACGATTATTTCCGCCAGAGATGAAATTGCTGATATTCAGGAAGAAGTTCCCAGTTTAAATCGAAATTACCTGGAATCAATTTGGGAAACTTCTGTTAAAAAAGCCATCAGACAAGCGGAAAGTGAAATGAGCAAAAGATGTCAATTAACGGCCTTATCTTGGCAAGAAGTATTTGAAGACGAATATAGTTTATTTGATTATAATTAAGGAGAAGGGGTTTATGTCAACTCAAATGGATTGGAAAGATCTAGCCATGAGTTCTCATTATCTAGTGGCATTAGAAGTTAAAAACTGTTTAAAACAGGGAGATATTATGGAAGCTACGATAGGTTTAGAGGCATTAATTGAAGCAATGGGACGATCTGATAAACGAGCGTTAAGAAGTCAGTTAATTCGGTTAATGGCTCATGTTATTAAGTGGAAATGTCAACCCCAAAAACGGACTTCTAGTTGGTCAACTACAATTTTATCAGCGCGGAATGAAATTGAAGCAATTCAGGAAGATACACCCAGTTTGAACCGCAATACTATTGATTCAATTTGGGATAAATGTTTTGAAAAAGCGGTTAAAGAAGCGGAAACAGAAATGAATCAAAAATGCTCATTAATATCTTTATCTTGGCAAGAGGTATTTGAGGAAGAATATAGTTTATTTAATTATAATTAACAATCCGTAGGATGCGTAAGCGCAGCGCACGCACCAACTTTTTTATTTATCGTTTCTATTTTCCAGTGTATATTTACAAGTTAAAAAACTAATTTAATCTCAAAAAAAAGACATTTAGCCCTATTTATTATTATTTTTTACAAGCCAAAATAGCAGCTTTTTGTCCTAAACTATCTTTGATTAAAGGTTTCATTTCTGCATTGCCTCCATAATCTACGCTTTCTAATAAGCGACCACTATTAAATTCATAGGTTGTTATGTTAATAATAGCAAACATAAATGTCTGACAATCTACTAACGTAGAATAATAGTGTTTTCTATTTTCTCTTTCATCCTTTATATATTGCAGGTAAACAACAACGCTTCCACCTCTCCCTGAATAACCCCGTATAGAAGCGCTATCAACAAAAAGTTCTTCATTGTTGTTCCCATACCCTATTAATACCCACTCTTGTTGAGTCAATCCAGGAGGAGAGACAACTGTAAAACTAAATAATACACAAACAGATGCTATAATTTTACGAAACATCAGCTTTATCCTTTTTAATCTGGCACAAATAAAGACTCAATCAACTAATATTTTATTGACGACCTGTACAAGCAAAAATAGCTCCACTTTGTAATATAGAATCCTTCCGTAAGAGTTCCATTTTTGCATTGAGTCCATACTCTACACTGTTTAACAAGCGACCACTATTAAGCTCGTAATTTTTTTGGCTCATAATAGCAAACATTGATGTCTCACAGTCCACTAAAAATACAGCATAGATTTTTGTATTTTCTCTTTCATTCCTCATATATTGTAAGTAAAGAACAAGATTTTCCCTTCTATTTCCATTTGCAAAACGTTTTATAGAAGACTTATCAATAAATAATTCTGTACCCTGATTACCACGTTCTATTAACACCCACTCTTGTTGAGTCAATCCAGGAGGAGAGGCAAATATAATACTAAATAGTACCGATAGACAGGTTATGATTTTACGCAACATTAGTTTTTCCCCTTTAGTCTGACTAATTAAATTTGTATTAACAATAAAGCTAAACCGATAGCAAAGGTTGTGACTTTTACCTGCTCAATGATTGACCAAACTCTACTCCGTGTCATGCTGGGTTAAAGTCTTGACTTGGATGTAGTATTTCTAGGTGAATATTGATGAAACAGTAATGATCACTAACCGAAGTAATTAACTCTGTTAATGTATATATACTTACTTTACCCCTGTTGAATTTGTTTTGTCAGTGAGAAAAAGTCATAAAAAAGTCATAAAAAAGTCATAAATTCTGATAACTTATGCTAAAATTAGTCTCAGTCTTAAGTAGAATTTTACAATTCTTGTTTTTTTATATAGAATTTTATACTCTACTTGCAATAATTTTTGACCTATGACTGTTGATGAAGCCCTAACAATTACAGAGATGGTGCTAGATGATCGAGGCTTAAATAAAGTCCAAGAGATTGTTTTTCGCCATGTTTGGGAAGGAAAATCCTATCGAGAAATTTCTACTTTAACTGAATATGATTATGAGTATATTAAGGATGTCGGATCAAAACTTTGGAAGCGACTTTCTGAAGCTTTTGGGGAAAAAGTTAAAAAAGATAATCTCAAGTCAGTTGTGAGGAGATACTTGAAGCGAGAGGAAGTTAATTTATCTGGGAATCGATATCGATTCATTGAGATTAATCTGAGTGGAGCCGAATTAAATGGAGCTAGTTTAAGTATTGCTAATTTAAGTGAAACTCCCCTATTAATTACTAACTTAAATAAATTTTATTCGAGATCAAGTGATTCATCATTAGATCTCGTGTCTGAATCAGAAGTTACTGAATTAGAGGATCTACGCTCAGATTTAGAACATCATCAACAAATTTTCCACAATGGGGATAATAAAATTTACTGTTGGAAAGGTTTGCAATTTTCCTCAGAAGCAGAAGTAAAAATTGCCGTAGCACTCGATCAAACGGGGGTAATATTTTTACCTAAATCCAAGGTAAGATTAACAACTCAAGAGGGGAGAGAAAATCAAGAAACAGACTTTCTAATTTGTGATCGAGGAAAGTGGGGAATTCTTAATATTGAGGATTTAAAATTAGATAATGATCGAAAAAATTGGAATGAACATTTAACTCATATCGATAATTATCATAGCATCTCTGTAGTTAAGTATTATAGCTCGGAGCAATGTATAAAAGAAGCAAATAAAGTAGTGCAAGAGTTTTTAGAAATTTTGAATCAAACTTAAGAGTTATTATGGAAACTGGAAAAGATTGGGAATGGTTGGCGGCGAGTTCGGAATATTTAGCCGCGATCGCAATTCAAGAGTTATTAGAGGAGGAAAAATTTATGGAAGCCGGATCTGGGTTAGCGGTTTTAATTGAATCTATGGGAAAATCCAAGAAATTAGCTTTAAAAAGTCAATTAACCCGGTTAATGATGCACGTTATTAAATGGAAATGTCAACCGGAAAAACGGAGTGGTAGTTGGTCTATTAGTATTCGTTCGGCGCGTCAAGAAATTGCTGATATTCAAGAAGAAGTTCCCAGTTTAAACCAAAATTTTATTGATTCAATTTGGGAACAATGTTTTCAACGAGCGATTAAGGATGCGGAGGATGAAATGGGAAAAAAATGCCCATTAATATCTTTATCTTGGCAAGAGGTATTTGAAGAAAAATACACTTTATTTGATTATTATAATTAAATGTAGTGCGAACGTCCTCGCTCACTGATTTTACCACCCTGCTCTAAATATCCACTTGTCTACAATTAAAAATAGTTGTATAATTAGATTATCTCTTGAGTTGAAAAAACTCACTATTTTTATATAATTTTACCGCCATGATTAAAAGACAACAATTTATCCCTCTATTATTATCAGGAATAACCGGGGCTTTCGTATTAGCCTGTAGTCCCTCTCAACCATCTGGAAATAACCCTGCTTCTAATTCCAATTCCACGACAAATACCGTTGAAAATTCTAAAGGAATTCCAATTGGAGTCGTTCTCGCCCAAACCAGTAACGCCGCCTTATTAGGACAAGAACAGGTGATTGGGGCGAAAATGGCTGAACAATATTTTAATCAACAAGGAGGCGTCAATGGCACTCCAATTAAATTAGCTCTCCAAGATGGGGGAGGCGATGAACAAGGGGCAATTAATGCCTTTAATACCCTAATTACTCAACAGAAAGTTGTGGGCATTTTAGGCCCTTCTTTATCTCAACAAGCCTTCGCCGCTGACCCCATTGCGGAACGGGCAAAAGTTCCGGTTTTAGGCCCTTCTAATACCGCCAAAGGAGTGCCTCAAATTGGTGATTATATTGCCCGGGTTTCTGCCCCCGTTGCCGTTGTCGCCCCGAATGCTGTAAAAGCGGCATTAAAAATCAATCCTGATATTAAAAAAGTCGCGGTTTTCTATGCTCAAAATGATGCTTTTAGTAAATCAGAAACGGAGACTTTTCAGCAAACTATTAAGGATTTAAACCTAGATTTGGTAACGGTTCAAAAATTCCAAACCACCGACACGGATTTTCAAAATCAAGCCACCGCCGGAATTAATTTAAACCCAGATTTAATTATTATTTCGGGACTGGCTGCCGATGGAGGAAATTTAATTAAACAGTTAAGACAATTGGGCTATCAAGGATTAATTATTGGGGGGAATGGTTTAAATACTTCTAATATTTTTTCCGTCTGTCAAAAAGAATGTGATGGGGTAATTATTGCCCAAGCCTATAGTCCTGAAATTGATAATCCAATTAATAAAACCTTTCGGGAAACTTACGCAGCCCAGAATAAAAAAGAACCCCCGCAATTTACCGCCCAAGCCTTCGCCGGAGTTCAAGTATTTGTGGATGCTTTAAAAGCGGTTGACCAGAAAAATAAACTTGATAGTTTATCCTTAGAACAGCTAAGAGAACAATTAAATCAAGCAATTTTATCAGGAAAATATGAAACGGTTTTAGGCAATATTTCTTTTACACCCGAAGGTGAAGTGGTGCAAGAAAAGTTTTATGTTGCCCAAATTAAAATGGATGAAACGGGAAAAAATGGTAAGTTTACCTATTTAAAATAGAAAAAAACGTGATGGTAAATTAGCGTAATGGAAAACAGGGCTGAGTATTAAATCCTGAGTTATTATTAACTTCAATGGAACAGGAATACTCTAGTTTTCCGCCCTGGTTTCCTCTATTTCCTGAAATTTCATTCCCCTGACCGCCCAAACTGGCTTTCGCCAGAATATTCCCAGAAACTTGATTATTAATAATTTTAACCTGATTCATTCTATATGGTTGATTATTCGTATCTGCCATAACAAAAATATCAGAACCTAAAATTTGATTATTTTCAATAGTTGCATGATTAATTTCTTGAACTTTATAGAGTCCAATATAAGCATTTCCTTGATTATTTTTAATCATAACATTTTTAACCGTTGTTCCCCCACAACATTCCTGCATTAAAATCCCTTCTCCATCCACACTTAAATATTTTGTATCCCCAATTTTATGTCGATAAACTTGATAGTTATTACCCTCAATTAAAACATTCCATCCTGAAAAATCAATTCCTCTATTTTCTAAGGTAACTGCCCCCGTTGCTTCTCTAGTACCCGTGGGGTCTGTCCACCATTGTTTATTTGCTTGGTCTTGAATATCATTATTTTGGATAATTAAACCATCTCCCGCCGCATGAATTCCTACTCGCATGGTATGGTAAACCCAATTATCTCGAATCACAATGCCTTTTCTAAATAGTCCGGGTTCGTTAGTGGGATTTCCAGCTAATTTAAACCCGCCTTGTTTCCCACCTCTATTAACAACAATTCCATAATGATTGCTATAATTAAAGGGGACTTTACTACCATCTTGATAGGTTAAAATTGTCTTTTTATCTTTGGACTGTAACTGATATCCAGGTTGTTCATAATTATCAGTAATATTATCATTAATTCGATTATTCGCCACTAAAATATTTTCATATCCGGTAAGTTCAATATTAGAAGCAAAGCGATGACTATAGCGTTGCCAAGGGTTCTGAAATTCCAGTTTAGGTACTTGAGGGTCGGGTTTTGCTACGTTATTACTACGAACTCCAAAAATTATAATATTACTACTTTTACTGTTATCTAAATCTCCGATTATATTAATTGAAGCCCGATTAATATCTAGGTTAATAATCCCAATATTACTATCTTGGTTGGGTGTCAGGGTTTGAATACTTTTGAAAGCGGTTTCATTCGGGGTTCCGTCTCCTGAAAGTTGGGGTTCATATTTAGGAAAAACTAATTTTGAGGGGGGATTATAATTATTAGCTTTTGCGGATTTAATAGCAGGAGTTTCTCCTCGAATAACCACACCGGATTTTAGTTTTATGCTATCATTAAAAATATAGGTTCCCGATGGAAAATAAACCACTCCTCCACCATGATTAAAGGCTGCATCTCGCGCAGCATTGAACTGTTCTACTAAATTTGAACCGGAGAAATCTTTAATATTATAAACACAATTCCACTGGATTTTATTCGCCCAAGGATAGGTATTATTACCATAAAAAGTTAAGATTACATTATCTGTTTCTCCGCCCTTAGAACTCCCACAGTCAGCCAAACTAATCGGGGATTCTGTTGTAGGAGTATTGGATAAAAATAGAGTTGTAAAGGCATAACCAGCTACGGTTAAACCCGTGACAATTAGAGTTCCCAGGAAAAAGATAATAAACCGTTTAATTCGTTGTTGACTCAGCATAAATTTACACTATTAATTTTTGACTAAATCTTCTATATCCTGAATAGATGTGGGTAAACTTTGGGTTAAAATTTCTGTTCCCGTTTCCGTGACTAAGACATCATCTTCTATTCTAATGCCTCGAACATCGGCAAACTGTTCTAAACGTTCCCAATTAACAATATTTTGATATTGTTCTCGATTTTTAGGATCATTTAAAATAGCCGGAACTTGATAAAAACCGGGTTCTATTGTTACTAACATCCTGGGTTTTAAGGGACGATTTAACCGCAGAAAACACCAGCCAAACCGTTGACTTCTCACTCGTCCGTGTTCATATCCAGCTAAATCCCCCAAATCTTCCATGTCATGCACATCTAAGCCTAATAAATGCCCGATTCCATGGGGGAAAAATAAGGCGTGGGCATCCTGTTCGACTAAATCCTCTGGATTTCCTTTTAATATTCCTAAATCGACTAATCCTTCAGCAATTATTATTGCTGCAATTCGATGAATCTCTTGATATTCTATCCCAGGTTTGATAGAATTAATACAGCTATCATGAGCCTTTAAAACCACTTGATAAATATCTCGTTGCGTCGGGGAAAATCTTCCCGAAACTGGCCAAGTTCGGGTAATATCCGCCGCCCATCCTAGCACCGTTTCCGCCCCCACATCAGCTAATAGTAAATCCCCAGATTGTAAGCGATTATGATAGTGTTGATTATGTAAAACTTCTCCCTGTATCGTCACAATACTATTATAGGAACAGGTCATATTATGACTAATAATTACCGATTCCATTGCCCCACGAATTTCTGCTTCTAATTGGGCTGTTTTTGTTGCTTTCATCCCCCTTTTATGGGCTTGAATACTAACTTCTGCGGCTTGGCGCAACTCCTGTAATGCCTGACCATCATGGGTTAGACGCAAATAAATAATTGCCTGGGTTAATTCTAAATCAATTCCTTCGGGCTCTTTTGCTGATCTTAAAGGACAATTCAATAATTGACGCTGTTCGTTGGCGGTAATCGGATTTTGTACCAGAATAGTTGCCGCATCTTCAAGATGAACAGATAATTCTGATAAGGGATAGGAAAAATCCGCACCGATCATTTCTGCAATCTGATTTCTTGGGGGGATTTCGATATGCCAAAGGGCGCTACCTTCGGGGGAATCATCCATAAATAATTCTAAGCCACCTTCATACAAACGAATCGCTGCATTTTTTAAGGGAAATCCAGCAAAATAAAGAAAATGACTACTAGCACGAAAGGGATAAATATTAGCAGGAAAATTGCGGGAAGATTCACGACCCGACCACAAAATTGCCGGAAAATCAATTAAATAGCCGAGTTTTTGGCGCCGTTGGCGGAGGGTATCAATCAGGAATTGGGAAGAATTAAATAACATAATTTAATCGAAATTTGGGTAATTTTAATTTAAGTGATGCTAGTGTTAGTATCATCTTTATCTAAAGTATAGGGTGTAAATCCTGAACAGCCCACCCTGAATTTTAGAAAAAAATAGGTTAGAATCAAACAGCACAAATTGAGGAGGATGATACCGCCTCAAACTGAAACCAACAAGAACAAGATCATGACATCTTTTAAACCGAACTCCCATAACTCTATTCAAGGGGTTAATTGGCCGATTTCTCAACTTCCGGGGTTGAATTCGGACAATCAAACCCGATTAAACAATTATGGCATTAAAACCACCAATCAACTGTTAAAACAAGGCAAAACTCCCGCCGAAAAAATGATTTTAGCCAATTTGCTCCAGATTAATATTAGAGATATTAACAAATGGATTGCCATGGCGGACTTAGCGAGGATTCCTGGGGTTGGTTGTGAATATTGTGGACTTTTGCTTCATGCGGGAGTGAGTTCAGTTCACCATTTAACTAAGTTATCCGTCCATCGTTTACATCAACAAATCCTCCGTTTTTATGTGGTTAATTTACAGCGTCGAGATTTATGTCCGTCCGTTGATCAAATTCAACAATGGGTGCAACAAGCTAGATTTTTATAACGTTTTTTTATTCTTTTGCTAATACTCCATTCAGGAAAATATCAGCCAATCCTTCCGCCATTTCTTTCATTTCTTGGGGGGAAGCATTGGGTTCTAGGAGGGTATTATAACTAAATCCTGCAATTGCAAACATTCCTAGAAATACTTGGGCAACAATTTTAGGATTCATCGGACGATATACTCCTTTTTGGATTGCTGTTTCAAAAAAAGCCTCGGTTACATCAATCATTTTATTAATAATTTCTGATTGAAGGCGATCGCGTAATTCAGGATGCACTTGAGCTTCTAAAAAACAAATTCTCATCATATCTGCATTTTCATGGAGATTTATCATCCGTCGATATAACAATTGTGCCATGGATTTATAGTTACTAATAGAACTCAATTCTGTTAGTAAATCCGTTAAAATTTCCGCCCATCCCTGAATCACAATGGCAATCAAAATCGCTTTTTTATTAGCAAAATGTCGAAACAAAGTAGCTTCGGCGACCCCGGCGGCTGTCGCTAAATCACGAGTAGTGGTACTATCATAGCCTTTGCGGGCAAATAACCCCCGGGCTGCCAGTAGAATCTGGTTTTCTAATTCCAATGCTGTAGGGGAATGGAGATGCGACATAACCTTTTTATCTTATGTGGCTCTGGTTTGAGCCTATCATTCGTTGGGGAAGACCGAGCGGAAACGATATAACTCTTAATGCTTTGATATTTTTACGGTTAAAATTCTGATTTTGTGATATTTTAAGATAGATTAGACCTTAGTTGCTTCTCGAATTTTTGTCAAGTTATACCGCTAAAAACCTATGTTTTGGGATTATTTTTTCCGAGGGAAACAAAGAACTCACAAACTATCCTTACTGGGGAAACGTTTGTCCGTTGCGCTGTTAAGTCTATGTTTATTCTGGGTAATGGGATTTCAAGCTGTTTGGGCCGATGAAATTGCCCCTTCAGATTCTTCAATTCAACCGTATTTAAAACGAGTGAAGCGAGAAATTACAGAATTTACCCTCGATAATGGCATGAGATTTATTGTTTTAGAAAGACATCGATCTCCGGTTATTTCTTTTTTAATTTATGCCGATGTTGGAGGAGCTAATGAACCCGATGGACAAACGGGAGTCGCCCATTATTTAGAACATTTAGCCTTTAAAGGAACCCAACATATTGGCACAACCAATTATCAAGCTGAACAACCTCTTTTAGAAAAGCAAGATCAAATTTTTGAACAAATTAAACAAGCTAAAGCTGAAGGAAATCAGGAAAAACTAAAACAATTAATCATTGATTTAGAAACAGTAAGTCGCGAAGCTGATCAATATGTCAAGCAAAATGAGTTTGGTAGAATTTTAGAACAAGCTGGAGGTGTGGGACTGAATGCAACAACCTCCGCCGATGCTACCTCTTATTTTTATAGCCTTCCTGCTAACAAATTAGAACTATGGATGTCCTTAGAATCCGAGCGATTTTTAGAACCCGTATTTCGAGAATTTTATAAAGAAAAACAAGTCATTTTAGAAGAGCGTCGCTTGCGGACAGAAAATTCTCCCATTGGTCAAATGATCGAGGCATTTTCCGCCACAGCATTCAAAGCACATCCCTACCGTCGTCCGGTGATTGGTTATGTACAAGACTTAGAAAATTTGACTCGTGAAAATGTTCAAAATTTCTTTGAAACCTACTATGTTCCTAATAATTTAACCGTAGCAATTGTCGGGGATGTTGACCCCACCGAAGTCAAACGTTTAGCAGAAATTTATTTTGGTCGTTATCCCGCCAGACCGAAACCCCCTGAATTAAATATTGTTGAACCGCCTCAAACCGAAACCAGGGAAGTGACTTTAACCTTAAAAACTCAACCTTGGTATTTAGAAGGTTATCCCAGTCCGGCGGCAAATCATCCTGATTCTGTGATTTATGATATGATTTCTAGTCTTCTGAGTGATGGTCGAACTTCTCGTTTGTATAAGTCCTTAGTTGAAGAACAACAAATTGCTTTAACTGCTCAAGGATCAAGTGGATATCCTGGTAATAAATACGCCAATTTAATGTTATTTTATGCTATGCCAGCACCCGGTCATACCGTGGATGAAGTGGCGGTATCCCTACGCAAAGAAATTGAACGACTGAAAACAGAATTGGTGTCTGAAACCGAATTAGATCGGGTGAAAACTCAAGCTAAAGCCAGTTTGTTAAGATCCTTAGATTCTAATATGGGCATGGCATTTGCTTTAGTTGGATATGAAGTCAAAACCGGATCTTGGATAAACTTATTTGAGGAATTAGAAAAAATTGATGCCATTACTCCCCAAGATATTCAACGGGTGGCTCAAGAGGTATTTCTTCCGCAAAAACGCACCATTGGCCGCCTATTATCCGACGAATAAACTTTAAATTCACCTGATTTTATCCTGACTCATTCTATTCTGATTAACCTTTCGATTCACTATGTTGACTTTGAAAACCCTAAACTTGAAAAAATCCATACTTTTTTGGATTGGATTGTTGCTAACGACCTTCTTTTTTACTGCTTTTAGCCATATTCCGGCGATCGCTTCCACGCCCAAACATTACACCGATTTAACTTTTCCTCCCTTACCCACCCTTAAACTTCCTGATTATGAACGCTATCAATTAGACAATGGAATCATAGTTTATTTAGTCGAAGATCATGAACTTCCCTTAGTTGGAGGAAGTGCGTTATTTCGCACCGGAGATCGATTTGAACCTGCGGATAAAGTTGGTTTAGCAAGTATTACCGCAGAGGTGATGCGGAATGGGGGAACTCGTCAAAATTCTGGCGATGAATTGAATCAATTATTAGAACAAAAAGCCGCCTCCGTTGAAGTCGGGATTTCTACAACTTCTGGTAGTGCTGGATTTTCAGGATTAACAGAAGATTTAGACTTAGTGTTTGGATTGTTTACGGATGTCATTCGTAATCCTCTGTTTCCTCAAGATCAATTAGACTTAGCAAAAACTCAAGCAAAAGGCGGAATTGCGCGTCGGAATGATAACCCCGGAGACATTGCTTCTCGGGAGTTTGTTAAGCTGATTTATGGTGTAGATAGTCCCTACGCCCGCATCACAGAATATTCCACCTTGAAAAATATCAGCCGCGAGAGTTTAGTTGATTTTTATGAAAAATATTTTCATCCTGAAACTATGATTTTGGGAATTGTGGGGGATTTTGATCGAGCAAAAATCAAGGCTTTAATTGATGAAAAATTAGGAACTTGGAAACCGAGTCAAAAGGCGGTTATTCCTCCCCTTCCTGCGGTTTCTCAAGCTAATTTGGGCGGTATTTTCTTTGTTGATCAGCCACAACTAAATCAAAGTTATGTGGAAATGGGTCATTTAGGCGGGTTATTAAATGATCCCAATTATCCCAAATTGGCGGTTATGAATGGGGTGTTAAATGGGTTCGGTGGACGGTTATTTAATAATCTGCGATCGCGCCAAGGTTTAGCCTATTCTGTTTATGGCTATTGGGGTGCAAGTTATGATTATCCAGGGGTTTTTAATGCTGGAGGACAAACTCGTTCTGAAACAACAGTTCCATTAATTCAAGGGTTAAAAAATGAAATTGAACGGTTAAAAAAAGAACCCATTAAGTCGGAAGAATTAACCTATGCAAAGGAATCTACCTTAAATTCTTTTATCTTTAAGTTTGAAGATCCGGCTCAAACTTTATCCCGTTTAATGCAGTATGAATATTATGGTTATCCCAAGGATTTTATCTTTGATTATCAACGTCAAGTTCAAGCAACAACCATCGAAGATGTTCAACGAGTCGCTCAACAATATCTTAATTTCGACAAGTTAGTAATCTTAGTTGTCGGAAATAAAGCTTTGATTAATCCGGCTTTAAGTAGTTTAGATAATCAATCAAAAGTCACCACAATTGATGTGACGATTCCTGGGAGTTAATGTTAAGGTGAGGAAATGATTTATCGGATTTAACTCATTTTCTCATCTTCCTTAATTCAGGTAATTTTTCTTTTTAAGTTAATAGATCATTAACATCTGGATCAAAATTATCTAAAGCCAATTCTTCTTCCTCTATTTCATTAACTTGTTCATCCGTAATCCCTAATTCTTTCTTGGCAAAAACCCTGCGAGCTTTTCTATCTAAAATTGAAATAATACTGGTTTTATCTTTTTTAATTGCTTCAATATCTTCAGACTGAAGCAAAATCATATAATACCGAGAAACCTCCATCATTCTGTAAGCATATTGAAACGCATCTCGTGTAAATTGTCCCGTTGTTACAATCATAACAACATCTGCACCTGTCACAAAAGTCATCCCAACTTCTTTAGCTAATATATCTACATCAACTTTTTTAGTATTCTTACACTGAATTTGCCAACGATGATAAACAAAACGATCTGAAGCTGCTAAAACATCAACTTCACCTTGTCCGGTTTCATAGTCTCGCTTCCGCCATTTTGTGAACCTTAAGCTAGTTAAGCGAATCATCCAAATTGCTAATAATTCCAGAGCTTTACCTTTAACAAATTTATCATTACTATCGAGATCATTAACAACATCTTCAAAACTTCTATTCAGTTCTGTTTGTGATAATTCTGTTAAATCGGCGATACTTTTAATCAAACAAGACACCAGATCAATTCTTGCCTTTTCAGTCAATTTAATAGCTGTACCTACTCTGCCTCCACCTCGACCAGTGGTACTTTTTTGAGCTTCAATTAACCTCAACTTGACCAAAGGTTCAATTATCGCTTTAACTAAAAGTTTTTCGGGTAGTCGAACTTTATAAACACTGGTTACATAATCCGCGATTTTATTAGAGGGTGTTAATTCCTGTATATCGAGATGAATCATTGCCAGCAAAAAATATTTTTGCTCTGGGGTTAGTGTATAAAGCTGATCAATATAATCCTGATCTAATTCTAAAAGTTCAGCAACTATATCCCAATTAATTTCATATTGTCGTTCAAAAACTCCAGCTAGTTCTAACCACTGACGCATCGTGCTAATATAAATAGCTTTAGGATCTAACTGATATCCCATTTCTTGTAACTCATAAGCAATAATTTGTAATTCGGGTTTATCTGCTCTGGAATTAATAGCTTCAATTGCTTTTAATAAAGACATTCCTGTAAGATTGCTCAGGATATGACGAGCAAAAATCTTGGCTGCTTCTTGCAGATTATCCTGAGCATTCAAAACTTCACGACCTACGGCTGTAACTTGATACCTCCAAGCATCATTATCTACTGTTTCTACTAGCTTATAAGCTCTTAAAGATAAGTAAGTATTCATTGCTAATTTAGAGATATTAGCAATTGCTTGATCTGGATCACTATTTTTTTTAGAATGGTTGGAAAAATATTGATTAGCGATCTGTTCTTGCAAAGTTCTGCGATTTTGTTCACAATCAATACAGAGTTGAATGATTTCAACTAGATTAAAAGTTTTTGGTTCAAATTGATGACCATAGGTAAATTTAAGTTGTTTTTTTTCCATGATTTCTAATTCTTCTTCTAGGAATGGTAAGGTTAACTGAATAGCATCTTGAGAACTATCCGACAATTGATAAATAGGGGACATAGACTGAATCTGATCAATCACTCGCTGTTTAACAGATTTTTCAGGAGAAAGTGGTTTTACAACCAAGGGAGAATCAGCTTCAAAACGAAATTTAGAAGCCTGAAGATAGGTTTCATTAATTTCAAAAGCTAACCATCTTCGTTGTAGGGTTTCTGCAACCCGACCTGTCATATTAGAACCCGCAAAAGGATCTAATACTAAATCCCCCGGTTCTGTACATAAGTTAATAAAAAATTCGGGTAAAGATTGAGGAAATCTAGCCGGATGAGGTTTAATTCCTGTTTCTTTACAACGTCTTTGATAATAGTCATTAGAAGATGTGTTAGAAGCAGAAATAACATTAACAGGCTGTGCCAGATCATTGATGAATAACCAATCAAAAAATCCCAGAATAGGAGAGCCAATTTCTCCATATTCTTTTTCAATTTGACCATCAATAATATTTGGGGGAATAGCTCCTCCTCTATCATTACTAAACTTTGTAGAAATATCATGGCCAGATGGACGCAATTTGGCATCATAACCATTTTTTAGTAAATTTTTCATTGCCTCACTATAAGGTCGTAAGACCCTTTTATTATTGGCTTTTGGATGAGGATCTTTTGACAGCCACCAAATATTATTCACCGCATCTTTTACCCGTTCCCTTCTCACTGTTACCCACTCAGCAGGAGTCGGAAGTTTAGCCGGGTTATACCAATACAATTCTTGAGCCAAGAAAAATCCTAAACCTCCTTCTGTTTTTGGTTTACATAAATCTATAACCAGTTCAAAATGATAAAGAGATCGAACAGGATAACCTTTAATCCAGCTTCCTCCCAAATCAATAATTAGAGATCCTTTTGGTTTCAAAATTCGGTAAAACTCTTGAGCAAACTCTCTAAACCATTTAATATATTCATATTGATCTTTGTTACCATACTCTTTTTTTCTAATTAATGCAAAGGGAGGAGAAGTACAGATCAGATCAATACTTTGATCAGGAATATTTTTCATCAGTTCCAAGCTATTTCCCCAATAGGCTGTACCTAAATCAGTTTGATTATAGGGAATATCTTGAAAATTTATGAATTCCTGGAAGTTTTGTTGATAGTGAAGTTCAATTTCTGGAGTTTGTTTTATTTTCATTGAGTTCATTACTGAATTCAAAATTTTAACTTACTCAAGTATACACTAATTATCAGTATAATTTATATCTATAGCAATCCTAAGTAGGTTCTAATATTGGCTCCTTGCTGTGCCTGGGTTTCAGGCTCATTTATCCCTACAACTCAAATAGGATTGCTATATAAGTAGTTGCACAAAATAAATTACCTAGTTGAGAGAGGGAACAGGGTAGAGGATGTGTAATTAATTTTGTTTAGGTACTTATAAAATAATTAATTTCCAAACTTGATCTAATAAATTAGAACTATCGGCATCAAACCATTGAATTTCAGAAACAGCATTAAACCAAGTTCGTTTGCGATCGCAATTCTGGATTTTGATTGTGATATAATAGACATCTCCAAAATATAAATTGGGAAGGATAGCAAGATGGTAAAATTGGATTTTACCCCAATAAGAGATGAGTAACTTAAGAGAGTATCTGGACAAGAATCCCCAGCAAGCAAAAAGGCTATTAGGGATGGAATATGAACAGTTGATAGAACTCATTCAAGCTGCGGAGTTATTAGAACAAGAAAAACGACAGGAACAAGAAAAAACTAAAATCAGGTTGATTAAAGCAGGTGGGGGTCGTCGCCAGAAATTATCTGTGGATGAACAAATATTACTAACTCTAATTTATCTGCATCAGATGCCCACATTTCAAATGTTAGGGTTACAGTTTGAAGTGAGTGAATCAACAGCGAATGATATTTTCCATAACTGGATAAAAATCTTCAGAGAATTACTACCAGCGAGTTTAGTTGAGCAAGTAAAAAAAAACGAGAGTGATTGGGAGTGGGTAGAAAAAATTCTGCTGGAATTTGAGTTAATAGTAGATAGCTATGAACAGCCCATGCAAAGACCAACAGACAATGAAGAGCAGAAAAAATATTACTCAGGAAAGAAAAAAACACATACGTTTAAAAATCAAGTGATTGTCATGCCAAATGGGAAAGAAATAGTGGATGTAGTAGTGGGTTATACCGGAGCAACAAGCGATCTAAAATTGTGGAGAGAAAGAAGCGAGGAATTGGGGAACAATCAAAAATACAGAGGGGATAAAGCTTATGTAGGGGAAACAGCAATTAATACACCACATAAGAAACCGAGAAATCAAGAAATATCGCTTGAACATCGAGAAGAAAATCGGTTAAAAGCCAAACAAAGGATTGTAGTCGAACATTTAATAAGACTGATAAAAATTTATCGAGTTGCTTCAGAAAGATTTCGGTTAAAGAGGGAAAATTATGAAGCAGTAATCTTGACAGTATGTGGACTAATAAGATGGCGAATAGGAGCGATTGTATTATCATCTAAGAATTGCCCATAATTCTTGTAAAAAATGATTGAATATCAGAGATAAAATTCATTAATTATTATTAATGTAACTGAAAAAGCCTATAAATCCGTTACTTTGGGAGAACCCGGCACAGGAGTGCTAGAGGTTCAAAAATTAGCGATAGATGGCATTTGGGGATTTTCGGAGATATCTAATATAGAAGTTGCCGCATCTATTAGGACATTCTTGAAAGCTAAAAGCTGCTCACAGTAAGTATTTCCCTATTCCCTATTCCCTATTCCCTATTCCCTATTCCCTATTCCCTATTCCCTATTCCCTATTCCCTATTCCCTATTCCCTATTCCCTCTTGCTATAAGTACCTAAACAAAATTAATTGGATATTCTTAACCTAAATTTCCAAGCACTTTTTTCAGATATTTAATTAAGGAAGTTTATCTGATGAAAGACAAATCAACGCCACCAAAGTTGGTACTTAAAGCAATATTTAAGTTTTCCAATACTTTTACTAACCAGAGAACTCCATCTTGAGAACAGGACTCGTAATGATTAAATAAAATAGCAAATCGTTTTTCTAGGTAGGGTTTGACTTTTCGACAAATTAAAACGATTTTGAGTAATAAACCTACGGTCATGGTGGGGCCCACATTAGCAATTAAGTCGATAAACACAAAATGATTGGGTTTTTGGGGACTTTCAACCACCAGAAAGTTTAATATTTGGTTACAAGTTCTCAGGAGGAGAAATTCACTAAAATTTTCTTCATCACTATGGGGAATAGTATTTTGTAACTGTTTGTATAATTTATCATTAAATTGATTACGGATATAGGATGAATCAATAGAAGTTGGGCTGATATATTCATATAAACTGTTTTTAAATTCTCGAAAAGATTGATTAGTTTTAGTCTGGGATAGAAAACTTTGAGCTAAATCTTTATAGGTTTGTGTTCCTTCTATTTTGCCCACAAATTGTTTCAGGGCGGCAAATAGTTCTCTATTATTTAAAAAGGTAGGATTGGGAACCGGAGAAACAATTTTTCTGGCTTCTTCTATGGATGTCCGTCGGGCGATGTTGGCGAGTCGCATTTGATGGGCTGCATACTGAGATAAATCCAGTTCATATTTCCGTTGTTTTTGAACTTGAATGAGTTGAATCATCTGTCGATGTTCATAGGAACTATCTTCACTGAGTAAACAATGTTTATAAAGATAGGGATAGCGAGGAATTAATATTCTTAGGGGTTCGGAAGATTGGGTTTTATAATCTAATTCTGCTGGTTGATTAATCACTTCTGCAAAGCGTTTTAATGCCAAATACTGCTCACTTTTAGTAAATTCACAAACCAAATCCCCCAATTCCCGAACATTTCGGGAATAAGAATAAACTTTTCTAACTTTGAGAATAGATTCATCAAAAAGTTGAATTAATTTATTAATAGCTGTTTTCCTTTCGGGAGAAGTATGCCAGCGATTAATTAAAATATAACAACAACGATTCAGGATATAATTAAAATCCTGAGTCTCTAATTTAGAGATGACTAATTTATTCAAGGCTTTAGAGACTTCCAAATCTGGATATCCTGACCCTTGAATAAATAATAGATTCAGCCTTTCTATCATTTGAGGAGGCTCCTCTATTTCTACCTTTTCGAGTAAGTGATTATAGAGAATTTGTTCTTCTTTAACAGTAGCTCGATTAAAAGGATTTGCTAAATTGTTGTTCATTTTTGATTACCCATCTACTCAATTTGAGTGTAATTTTATAGTTAAGTTTTATGATAACAATAAATTTATGATTTTGACCCTAATTAAGTTTTAAAATCTACAATAAAATAGCGGTATGGAGACGGGAAGATTTTGTAAGATTACAGATGATAGAACTTAGATCAAAAACTCTTTAAAAAAAAGTGATTTAAAAGAAGTTCAACCCTTGACATCCTGGGCAAATCTATTCAAGAATGCTTCGGTCATCCTGACCCGATATCGAATACTCGCACCACCATTCAGTTGAATAGATTTCTATAAAAGAACTATTAGGGGAAATAGTTCCGATTAATAATATATTTTCCAGCTTGTTATGCTATTTTCAACAACTAGGGCTGAAATCGCAATCAATCTCAATAAAAATCGCTACAAAACCCGCGATGTTTTAGAATATCATATCTGAGTAATCAATAATAATCAATTTTCAAGAGTTCAGAGAATGTCTAATCTCATCACTCTCGGTCAGATTGCTCAGATTTTAGCGATTAATTCCCCATTTTACCGTAATTCCACGGATTCTACAACCGTAATCGGGATCACAACCGATACCCGCAGTATTAAACCTGGAGAGGTATTTTTAGCACTACAGGGGGAACACTTTGATGGCCATAATTTTGTGGAACAGGCGATTAACCAGGGAGCCATTGCTGCGATTGTCACTAAGGATTTTGCCCAAAATCACCCGAATTTGCCCCTTTTCCCGGTTCCCAACCCCTTAACAGCCTATCAACAGATTGCCCGATGGTGGCGGGATCAATTTCAGATTCCGATTATCGGGGTCACAGGTTCGGTGGGGAAAACTACAACTAAGGAATTAATTGCGGCCATATTAGGAACTCAAGGCAAAGTGTTAAAAACTCAAGCCAATTATAACAATGAAATTGGAGTTCCTAAAACCCTATTACAACTAACATCCGATCATGATTTTGCCGTAATAGAAATGGCTATGCGCGGAGTCGGACAAATTGCCGAATTAACCCAAATTGTTCTACCGACAATTGGGGTAATTACTAATGTGGGGACGGCTCATATTGGACTGTTGGGGTCGGAAGATGCGATCGCCCAAGCCAAATGTGAACTATTAGCAGAAATGCCAAAAACCAGTTTAGCAGTATTAAATCAAGATCAGGATCGTTTAATCAATACCGCCGCTAAAGTTTGGTCAGGTAATACAATTACCTATGGGTTAAAAGAGGGAGATCTGCGAGGAGAATTAATCGACGCCCAAACCTTGCGAGTCGAAGGAATAGATTTACCCTTACCCTTACCTGGGGAGCATAACGCCTCTAATTTCCTAGCCGCATTAGCCGTATTTAGGGGAATTTATGGGGCGCAAACCTCATACAAGCCTTTTCAGCAACCAATAGCGGTACAGTTACCCGATGGCCGGGCAAAACGCTATCAGTGGGGGGAAGATTTAGTGATCCTCGATGAAACCTATAATGCCGGGTTGGAATCAATGTTAGCAGCCTTGCGGTTATTGGCCCAAACCCCAGGGAAACGCCATATTGCCGTATTAGGGACGATGAAAGAGTTAGGAGAGCGATCGCTAGAATTCCATGAACAAGTGGGGCGCACCGTGCGGGAACTGAATTTGGACGGATTATTGATTTTGGCAGAGTTTGAGGCCGCCAATGCCTTAGCAAAGGGGGCTGGCGGTGTTCCGTTAGTGTCAATAGTTGATGTACAGACCTCCGATGCTCATGCTCAAATGGTACAACAGTTAAAAGCCTTGATCCAGCCCGGGGATCGGATTTTATTTAAAGCCTCCCATTCGGTGCAACTAAATCGGGTTGTAGAATTATTGGGATCGGATTTTCAATAGAATCAAATCGCTCAAACGTGATCACTGATCAGTGATAACCTAAAAGATGGCAATATTAAATTCTTCTAAACGTTTCCGAGACGATTTCGGAATCAACTTGTATTAACCAATAAGCAAACCCATGGTCAGCACCGCAGAAAAAACAAATGTAGGCCACGTCACTCAAATCATTGGCCCGGTTGTAGATATCAAATTTCCGAGCGGTCATTTGCCGGAAATCTACAATGCAGTAAAAATTAGTGGCAAAAACGAAGTTGGTCAAGATATTTCTATTGTTTGCGAAGTCCAACAACTTCTAGGCGACGGCCAAATTCGCTCCGTATCCATGAGTACCACCGATGGCTTAGTCCGAGGGATGGAAGTTGTTGATACGGGCGCTCCGATTTGTGTTCCCGTTGGCCCAGCGACCCTAGGACGGATTTTTAACGTTATCGGCGAAACCGTCGATAATTTAGGCCCGGTGCAAACCGAAGAAACTTCTTCCATTCACCGTCCCGCCCCAGCTTTTACTCAGTTAGAAACAAAACCCTCTGTGTTTGAAACGGGGATTAAAGTGGTAGACCTGTTAGCCCCCTATCGTCGGGGCGGTAAAATTGGTCTGTTCGGTGGAGCCGGAGTCGGCAAAACCGTTATTATTATGGAACTGATTAACAACATCGCTAAGGCGCACGGGGGAGTTTCCGTGTTCGGCGGTGTGGGCGAACGTACCCGGGAAGGGAACGATCTTTACAATGAAATGATCGAGTCTGGGGTGATCAACACCAAAGACTTGACTCAATCAAAAGTGGCTCTGGTTTATGGCCAGATGAACGAACCCCCCGGAGCTAGAATGCGGGTGGGTCTGTCGGCTTTGACGATGGCCGAATATTTCCGCGATATCAGCAAACAAGACGTGCTCCTGTTTATTGATAATATCTTCCGGTTCGTGCAAGCGGGTTCTGAAGTGTCCGCTCTGTTAGGTCGGATGCCCTCTGCTGTGGGATATCAGCCCACCCTAGGGACAGAAATGGGTGAATTGCAAGAGCGGATTACTTCTACTAAAGAAGGCTCTATTACTTCGATTCAAGCGGTTTATGTGCCTGCGGATGACTTAACTGACCCCGCCCCAGCCACCACCTTTGCTCACTTAGATGCTACCACCGTATTATCACGGGGTTTGGCTTCTAAAGGTATCTATCCTGCGGTTGATCCCCTGGATTCCACTTCGACGATGTTACAGCCGTCGATTGTCGGTAGCGAACACTATAACACCGCCCGGGCTGTGCAATCCACCCTGCAACGGTATAAAGAATTACAAGACATCATCGCCATTTTAGGTTTAGATGAACTGTCTGAAGAAGATCGAATGACCGTGGCTCGCGCTCGGAAAATTGAGAAATTCCTATCTCAGCCTTTCTTTGTGGCGGAAGTGTTCACAGGTTCTCCGGGTCAGTATGTCACCCTGGAAAAAACCATCAAAGGCTTCAATATGATTATGGCTGGAGAACTTGATGATCTGCCAGAACAAGCATTCTACATGGTGGGCGACATTGACCAAGTGATTGCTAAAGCCGAAAAACTCAAAGGCTAAGGTTGACCGACTGTTGTTGGGCTAGGATTGGGAGGGCTAAAGCCCAACAACGGCCCAACAACCCTTATTTTTTGATCTCGATAATATTTTATTAACTCTTGACAAATGACATTAACTGTGCGTGTAATCGCTCCAGATCGGACGGTCTGGGATGAAAATGCTGATGAGGTGATTCTTCCGAGTACAACCGGCCAAGTGGGTATTCTGACGGGTCACGCTCCCCTATTGACAGCCTTAGATACCGGGGTGCTGCGGGTTCGGTCTAAAAATAAATGGACTCCTATCGCCTTAATGGGTGGGTTTGCTGAAGTGGAAGCCAATGAAGTCACCATCTTGGTGAATGGTGCTGAACGGGGTGATACTATTAATTTAGAAGCTGCCCGTACCGCCTATACCAAGGCTCAAGCTGATTTAGAAGCGGCTGAAACTGGTGATTCTAAAAAAGCCAAAATTAAAGCGACAAAAGCTATTAAAAGAGCCAGAGCGCGGTTACAAGCGGCTGGTGGTGTTATCGAATAACAAACAAGAAACCGGGTTTCTCTTAATAAACCCGGTTTCTAACCCTCACTCACCAGCAATTTAAACCTTTAAAGATAACGACTCTTTTTTAATTGTTTCTGAATCATGTTGCTGATTTCTAAACTCGGCTAATAAATCAAAGAAATTTTTAAAAGCGTCGGCTTCATCACTAGAATACAATAAAATAATTCTAGCCCAAGATGCGGAAGTATTGACCCCAAATTTAGCTTGTAACCAAGGCTGAAATTGTGTAAATTCCATTTCTTGTTCGCTTTCAGGAAGTTCCATCGCTTCACAGGCGTATTGATAACCACACAAAAACATCAATAAATTATTAATATTAGGACTCCCAATATACATTCCTGGTTTTTGTTTAATTTTTTCGAGTAAGTCGTAGAGGTTGTTGATAGATTTGTTCATCGGTAAATTGGGAATTATTGGACATTATTGGGAATTAAGAACATAGATACCAAGTTAGGATTTGAATTAGTCTTAATAGAAACATCCTCTGGATCTGAATATCGAGAAAATAATTCGTTTAAAGATTCTTCTCCCGATATTTCGCCTTGACTAATAAATCTTTCAATCTCGACAGATCCATCATTCAAAAATTCAACTTCCCAACGCTCCCCAGGAAGCGCAACACTCACCATAATCGCCTCATCCCGATGATGAGCTAGAGAATAGCTAATTTCTTGTTGATCTAAATTTTGTAAGAAACCAAGAAACTGATCAAAAATATCGTTTTTCATTTATCAAACCTCCGATCACTTAATAATTTGCGAACAACTTTAAAACCCGTAGGGGCGAGTTCGACAAAATCTTTCAAATCTGACAAATAATCTTGATAAACCTGCCCCACCTCACCAAAATTTAACGTTAATAAAACCGGGTTGATATTGATTCCTATTATGGGGTTGGGCGAGTTTATTTAGGTTAATTATTATTAACAAAAATCCCGGCGAACCCGCCCCTACATTCAATCAATGTCATAAATGTTTACGAAAATATGTAAGCCTTATATGTTACAGTTTGCTAGTCTCGACGCGAGAGAAGAAACTGCACCCAACACCGGACTCCACGAACCCGCCCCCAAACTCCAAAACTGCAAAACCCACACACAACGAACAGGGAGGTGGCCTACAGGAGCTAATATGGAAAAGGTCAGATCATCGTAGTTCATCCAACCATCCATCCAACTGTCGTTCTTTCTCCATCCAACGCGATCACCCAGATTAAATTCTATCTCATATTCATCAATATCGCCAACTTCCGGCTCACAAGTGACTTCCAGCCAAATCTTCTTCTGGACACTGAATCCAAAGCGACCATTGCTGTATTTTACCCAAAGTTGGTCAATGGTGCGTAAATCCTCACAGGGAAATTTATTAATATCTTCAACCCTTAAATATCCCTCCTTTGTTCTTCCGGCGACTTCACACATTTTGTTAGCCGTTTCTTCGTCAGCTTTTTTCCAACTTCCGGCTTTCAAAAGTTGTTCTAATTGATGATAATTAACCCCTTTAGCTGACTTTAATTCTATATCCGGTTGGGGAATCTGAACAGGTTGGGGTTGAATATCTAATAATCTCAAAAACTCCGCCATCGTTTGAGGACGTTGTTCCGGTTCTAACCCCAAGCCTTTCACAATAGCATCATTAATTTTATCACTAATTTTAACAATTCTATTAGGTGGGATTAAGGCTTGATTTTTCAACTTGCGAGTTAAAGCCTGGGTTGGTAATTGTCCGGTAATGGCATAATATAAAGAAGCCGCTAAACAATAAACATCAACCGTCGGTTTCCCACTGCCTTCTAGGAATTGTTCATAGGGGGCAAAGTTTAAATTAGCCGGATGTTTTGAACTCATCACCCTGGGCATAATTTCCGCAGCTAGTCCAAAATCAATTAACACCGCCGAGGTATTATTTCTTAACATAATATTCGCCGGATGAGCGTCTCGGTGAATAATTCCAGCGTTATGAACCATAACCAAAGCATCAGCAATTTGACGAATAATATTAACTGCTTCTGCTTCCGATAACCGACCTTTTGTTTGCACAAATTCCCATAAACTCTGCCCCACAATTAATTCCATGACTAAGCAGTGAAGCCCATTTTCTTCAAATAAATCACTAACTCGGACAATATGGGGATGGGAATTTTGGCAAAGTTTCGCTAAAGTTTTACCTTCTTGAATAAAGCGTTGAACATATTTAGGATATTCGGGGTCATTTTGTAGACCCGCATTAGGAGTTTTCAGAACAACTTGATGATCTAATTGTAAATGTTTGGCTTTGTAGGTGATCCCAAAACCCCCTTGTCCCAGAATTGTTTCAATAACATAGGGACGCTGACGCAACTGGTAGCCCGGTGTCCATGACATAGAAGTTTAGAGGTGAATCAATCTATATTATTGTAAGCGATCGCATCTTGAAATGAATACCAAGAAACCTGGTTTCTGCCATAACTTTTGCTATTAACAGAAAGATCAATTGAGAAACACGGTTTCTGAATCAACAATTATAGCCCCAATTCTGTTAATAATTCCTGCATCATTTCCCAGGTTAATCCCTGTTGAATATAATGGGGTTCGGTGGGATTATAAGGACTAGATAGACGATCAATTTCAAGGATTTTAGCTGTGTTAGGAATAATAGGAATATCAGGATCAAAAGCGGTGGGACGCATTAACGAACTAGAAAATCCTTTAAAAATCGCAATTTCATCAAATTCGCCATCAATTTCAATTTTAACAATTAAAACTTCTTGAGGGCGTTTAGTGGTATATTGTTCTAAGCGTTTCATGATTAAAATTCCTAATTAATTGAATTAAAAGAGGTTAAATAGGAAGATTTTTGCAAGGGAAAATTAATAGTAAAAATAGATCCTTTTCCCTAACCTTCATTTTCAGCTTTAACCGTTCCTTGCCGTAATGTCACTAACTGTTTGATAATCGCTTTAGTCTAAGCTACTGGACAAACAGAGTTTTGAACACCAGCACCACAACTACTCAGGGATATGTCAAAGCCTCCCACCATTATCGAAAAATTAGGTCTAAAATCTTTAACTTCGTAGTTAGGCTTTGTATTAGAATGTGGAGGCAGTTGCAAAAAAGCACCAAACCTAAATCGTGAGATTTAGGAATCGTCGCGCTTTTAGGGCGGTGAGGATGTCAATAAGGCAACTTTGAAAGATCGTACCGAATAAGGCGCAGTCATGACAATGCCACAGTTTGACAAAACCCATGTCTCTCCATCAGAACCCAATCAGGAAGTTTCGAGTCCTATCCTATCGGAAAATGCTTTAGAAACCCCGGTAGAGGAAACCGCCAAGACCGAGAAAAAAATCCCGTTGAAACTTCCGGCTTGGTTTTGGGGTTGGCCATTTCTCTGGCTGATTGTCTTGCTGGGGTTTGGGACGATGGGGACGGGGGCGTTGTTGTGGTTATTGACAATGCCACCCGTGCCAAACTGTGAGGATATTTCGTCCCTATCTCCCGATAGTGAACATTTGTATTGTGCCGATATGGCTACAAAGTCGGGCAAAATTGAACCCTTACGTCAAGCCTTTGCCCTGGTTGCTAGTTGGCCGGCTGACCATCCCCTCCAGGGACTAGCGCAGAAAAAAATGAAAGAGTGGTCACAGACTTTAATTACAATTGCAGAGAAGAAGATTGAAACCGGAAATTTAGAGGATGCCTTAGCCATTGTTAATATTGTCCCGAAAAATACCCCCGCTTATGAATCGGTGGCCGTCGCTATTGAGGGATGGAAAAATAATTGGGGTCAGGGGCAAAAAATTTATGACAAAGCCCAAGAAGCAATGAAGGCATTAGATTGGAGTAAAGCCTTTGAATATGCCCAGGCTTTATCCAAATTAAATAATAGTCATTGGAGTCAAAAACGGTTTAATGAAGTCATGGATCGTTTGAGCTTAGAACGTCAAGGGAATCAACGTCTGAATGAAGCTAGGGAGTTGGCGAAGGAAAATACCCCGGAAAAATTAGCCGAAGCGATCGCCTTAGCTAATCAAATTGATCAAAAACTTTATATTCAAGCGGGGGCAATTAAAGAAATTAAAAATTGGAGTCGATCTTTACTTGATTTAGCTGCTAAACAATTAAAGGAAAAAAATATAGAGGGTTTAACAAAAATTGCGGGTTTAGTTCCTAACTATTCTCCTTTATATTCAGAAGCGCAAAATTTAATTTTAATGGCGGAAGTGAAAGCCCTCAGTTGGAATCAAGGCAGTAGCAAATCTATTTGGCAACAAATGGCGATTCTGTCGGAAGGACAAGCAACCCTCGATAAAATGGGCAATCAACCCCTGCCCTATGAGGAAGCTAAAGTAACCTCCACAGAAGTCTCAGGACAAATCCAAGATCTAATCAGTTTACAATTGGCAACGGCGGTGGCAAATATTGAACACCCTTTTGCCTTACAACTGGCGATTGATCAAGCTCAGATGATTACCCCCCAACAGCCTCGGCGGGTTCATGCTCAAACCTTAGTCGCCCATTGGCGTAAGGAAATTCAACGTCTTGAGGATCGACCCTATCTGGCTTTAGCGCAACGGTTAGCCCAGACGGAAACCCCGGAAGGATATTCCCTGGCGGTACAACAAGCCCGTCAGGTGGCTTTGGGGCGTCCCTTGCGGGTGGAGGCTCAAAGTTTAATTGCCGAATGGAACAAACGGATTGAGATTATTGAAGATCAGCCTGTCCTTAATGAAGCTTTAGCCTTGGCCAAGGCAGGCAATCTGAGTGCTGCAATTGACAAAGCCTCCAAAATTGGCAACCGTCGAGCGTTGTATAAGCAGGCACAGGATAAAGTTTCCGGTTGGGTGGCCACGGTTCAAACCGCCGAAGATCGACCGATTTTGGATCGAGCTTATAATTTAGCGAAAAAGGGAAATCTGAGTGAGGCGATCGCCGAAGCTGCTCAAATTCGCTATGGTCGGGCATTATATTCTGAAGCTCAAGGGGCGGTGGCAGGTTGGGCGGCCGAAAGAGATGCGTCGCTTGCGATCCAACAAGCCCCCACAGAACCCGCCCGTCCGGTATATCAAGATTCCTACTCCAATGATTCGGGCTATTCTAACAATTCCGAACCTAGCTATTCACAACCTAGCTATTCAGAACCCAGCTATTCAAATGATTCGGGTTATTATAACAATTCCGAACCTAGTTATTCCGAACCTAGTTATTCCGAACCTAGTTATTCCGAACCTAGTTATTCCGAACCTAGCTATTCCGAACCTAGCTATTCCGAACAACCTAGTTATTCACAACCTAGTTATTCACAACCTAGTTATTCCGAACCCGCAGCACCTCCAGCCCAGGAGATTGCACCCGCACCGGAACCTGCACCGGAACCTGCACCGGAACCTGCCCCCAGTGGTGGAAATAATGCACCAGATCCTAATTTATTCTTGGAATAAGCTGTGGTCAGTCATCAGTCATCAGTTAACTATTAATAGTTGATAGTTGATTTATTAACTTCTTAACTGATAACTCTTAAACTGATGACTGTTAACTGATCACTGATGACTGATTACTAAGCCGCAACTAAACCATTATGAATTAATAAAGGTTTTGTACTTGGTTCCCGTCCTCGGAAGGCTTTAAATACTTCCATGGGATGCAAACTTCCCCCCAGAGCTAATACCGTATTTCGGAAGCGTTTCCCGGTTTCAGATACCGCATTTTCATTATCTAATCCTGCTTCTTCAAAGGCGGCAAAGGCATCAGCACTTAATACTTCTGCCCATTTATAACTATAATATCCGGCCGCATAACCCCCGGCAAAAATATGACCAAAGGCGCATAAAAACGCATCTTCAACTATAGGTTTTAAAACCATAGTATTCTCGGCAATCAGGTTACGAACATCGTTAATAGTTTCATTCCCTCCGGGTTGATAACGGTGATGTAATTCGATATCCAGCAAGGCAAAATGTAACTGTCTTAACATGGCTGTCCCACTCATGTAGGTTTTAGCCGCTAATAACTTTTGATAATAATGTTCGGGTAAAGTTTCTCCGGTTTGATAATGTTTTGCCATACCAAATAATGTGGCTTGATCATAACACCAATTTTCCATAAATTGGCTAGGCAATTCCACCGCATCCCATTCCACATTATTAATTCCCGCCGCCCCAGGATAGTCAACAATAGTTAACATATGTTGCAGGCCATGACCAAATTCATGAAATAAGGTTTCTACCTCTCCAAAGGTCATTAAACTAGGTTTATCATCCACCGGGGGCGTTTGATTACATTGTAAATAAGCAACAGGTAATCGGATTTTAGTTTCGCCATTTTCGACGAATTTAGCTCGGTTAATACAATCATCCATCCATGCCCCTCCCCGCTTTTCTGCGGGGCGACTATAGGCATCTAAATAGAAAAATGCGATCGGATTTCCGCTTGAATTAGCTACTTGAAAATAACGGACTTCTGGATGCCAAATCGGGGCTTGACCATCGGCGGGAATAATCGTAATTTCAAAGATACGTTGAACTAATCCAAATAACCCATCTAACACTTGAGGTAAGGAAAAATAAGGCCGTAATTCTTCATCGGTAAAGGCAAATTTTTCTTCCCGTTGTCGCTCTGACCAAAAGCTAATATCCCAATGTTGTAAATTCTCGGCTTCTTCTGCTCCTTTTGCAAGAGCAAAGGCTTTTAAATCTTGAAATTCCTGTTGAGTTGCTTGATAACTAACAAGACGTAATTCTTCTAATAATGCTTCTACTGCTTCCACATTGGGAGCCATTTTACTCTTTAAACTCAGTTCGGCAAAACTATTGAAACCGAGAATATTGGCTTTCTGTTTTTTGAGTTCTAAAATTCTTTCAATTAAGGGAAAATTATTCCATTCTCCACTCGACGCCCGACTAATATAACCGCGATAAACTTGTTCCCGTAAATCTCTTCTCTGACTATATTTTAAGAAGGGACTAAAACTAGGTAAATCTAAAGTAATTCGCCAGGGGCCGTTTTCGGCGGTGGCATTTTCTGACCCCGATGAACGGGCAGCTTGAGCAGCTAAACTGAGTAAACTTGGGGGTAATCCGGCGATTTCTTCCGGTGTTGTTAAGGTTAAACTAAAGGCTTTTGTTGCGTCTAAAACGTGATTAGAAAACTTAGTGGAAAGCTCGGCTAATTCTAACTGAATGGTATTAAAGCGATCGCGATCTTCTCCTTCTAATCCAACTCCAGATAATTCAGCATCTCGTAAAGCCGTATTCACAATTCGTTGTTGAGCCGAATCTAAATTATCCCATTCATCGCTATTTCTTAACTGTTTAAAAGCCTGATAAATTGCTTTACTTTGATTTAGTTTATTGATAAATTGAACAATATTAGGCTGAACCGTTGCATGGGCTGTTCTGAGTTCAGGGCTATTTTTAACACCCATTAAATGACCCACAATTCCCCAACTCCAGGTTAACCGTTCCTGTAGTTTTTCTAAAGGTTCAACTAAATCCTTCCAAGTTGGTTTTACATCAGTTTCTAACTGAATAAGATCCTGTTCTAATTCTGTTAACAGTTGCGTGATTCCAGGGACAACCTGATCGGGTGTAATCTGTTCAAAAGGGGGTAATCCCTGACCAATTAATAGCGGGTTTTCTGTGATTGTGGAACTCATACTTCTATTATTTTCAATTTAGGGGGTAAATTAGGGGTCGAGGGGGGCTTTACAACCCCCAACTCCCATAAGGTCTTGCACCTCACTATTGTATAGTAGAGAACAGGGAATAGGAAAGAAAAGAGTTCTCTATCAAGGTTTGAGCATTATTTATTTTAACGAATATTTTCTAAAGGAATATCCAAAAGGCCGTATTTATCCCATCCGGGGGCATCAAAATGCCACCATTCTGTAATTAATGGAATAAATCCTTGTTTCTTCATTTTAACAGCAAGTAAGTCACTATTCCGACGAACTTGGGAGAATTTCCGGGGTAAGCCCTGGCGGCTTTATCGGTAAAATCATCAAAGGCGGTTGGCATTTCTAATTCAGCCCCGGTGTGTAAATCAACTAAGGTTAAATCAACCGCAGCCCCTCGGTTATGGCGAGACCCTTTGGCGGGGTTAGCAACATAACGAGTATCGGGTAAAATTGCCCACATTTGACGAGTCACAGATAGGGGACGATAACAGTCATAGACTTTTAATCCTAACCCCATTTGTTCTAAATCCTGTTGAACTCTTGATAACCGTTGGGCAACATCAGAACGTAATAAACATCGGGGAACAGAATAGATTTTTTTCTTTAAAAAATTGTTGGTTGTGGCGTAGCGAATATCGTGACGAATATTCAGGTTAACGCTTTTAATATCAACTAATTTGTCTGTTTCTGGCACTTGGTTATAATCTTGAATTACTAGGGGAGGAGGGGAAGCAGGAGGAGAAGCAGGAGGGGCGTTTAAATTTTGAGCATGAACGGAATTACAGTTAATACCCAAAATTAGGAGTAAAAATAAGAATAATCGCATCAAGAGTTTAGAAAGCATAGGGTTAAAATGATGGTGATGTAATTAGTTAGAAACCGGGTTTCCGAAAGAAATATATTGATTTTATCCCAGAAGTTAGGAGAAGAAACCCGGTTTCTTTTTATATGTCTAAACGTTGATAGATTTGATCGAGGTTTTTCAAGTGATGTTTAGGATCAAAACAAGTATCAATTTCTGTGGGAGATAATGTTGCTTTAACTTGTTCATTTTCTCTAATTAAAGATTGGAAATCTCCATCGGTTTGATTCCAGGCAATATGGGCGCAGGATTGAACAATTTTGTAGGCTTCTTCGCGGTTAATTCCTTTTTCAACCAAGGTTAATAATACCCGTTGACTAAAGACAACACCGCCATAAAGGTTCATATTGCGCTGCATATTTTCGGGATAAACTAACAGATTCTTGACTAAATCCGTGAGTTCCACTAACATAAAATGAGCCACAGTTGAAGAATCAGGTAAGATCATTCGTTCAACGCAACTATGGGAAATATCCCGTTCATGCCAGAGGGCAACATTTTCTAATGCAGCCACCGCATTTCCCCGAATAATTCGCGCCATTCCGGTTAAGCGTTCACTGCGAATAGGGTTGCGTTTATGGGGCATCGCAGAGGAACCTTTTTGACCTTTAGCAAAAAATTCTTCTACTTCTAAAACATCGGTGCGTTGCAGGTTACGAATTTCTACCGCAAACCGTTCAATACTAGCAGCTAATAAGGCTAAAGTTTGCACATATTCCGCATGAATATCCCGGGAAATAACTTGGGTGGAAGCGGTATCGGGTTCGAGTCCTAAATTCCGACAAGCGATCGCTTCTACCCTCGGATCAACGTTAGCATAGGTTCCCACCGCCCCAGAAATTTTGCCCACTGCCACGGTTTGACGCAGACGCACCAAACGTTCCCGGTTACGAAAAACTTCCGCTAACCATCCGGCTAATTTAAACCCAAAGGTGATAGGTTCAGCGTGGATACCATGGGATCTCCCGATCATTACTGTATCTCGATGTTGTTGCGCTTGGTAACGAATGGCCTGACTTAAGGCTTCGGTGCGTTCTAACAACAAATCCACACTGGCCACTAATTGCAACGCTAAGGCCGTATCCAAGACATCGGAACTGGTTAAGCCTAAATGAATGTAGCGTCCGGCATCCCCAACATATTCGTTAACATTGGTTAAAAAGGCAATCATGTCATGGCGGACTTCTGCTTCAATTTCCAGTACCCGCTTGATATCAAAATTCGCCTTAGCCTTAATTTCCTCAACGGCTGCCGATGGAATATATCCTAACTCCGCCTGGGCCTCACAGACGGCTATTTCTACTTGTAACCAAGTTTGTAGCTTGTAAGTCTCTGTCCACAAATTGCCCATTTCGGGCAAAGTATACCGTTCTATCATATTTGAGGTTTGGATTTTATCGCTTTGATGTTAAAACAGACGTTAATCGTTCAACAGTAGACTGGTGAAACAGTTGTAGCCCAATTTCTTATCTACTGCATCCGAGCGACGTCACTAACATCCCATTTAGCACAACTGTCCTATTTTAACTTTTGATGTGGATTAGCGATCGCAACCCTTAAAAAGTTTCCAAATTATTGTAGAGACGTACCATGGTACGTCTCTACGTTAGGAAATTAATTTTATTGGCAACAATTCTCCAAATTAATATTAATCTAGTTGATTAGGATTAATTCCTAAACGTCGTAATTGTTCTTCCAGTTGTTGTATTTTTTGTTGAGATTGTTGCAGACGTTCTTCGGCGGTTAAATAACGGTTTCCCTGTTGATTATACCAATATAACCAATCTCTCGTAATTCCTACATGGGTTCCCCGTTCTCGACCAATACCTAATTGTAATTCCGTTAACCAAACTCGTTCACCCGCTTGCAATTGGTATGTACCATTTTCCAGTTTATAAATTTCTAAAGGCGGTTTTCGTTTGCGTAGGGGATTATAAACCACATAATATAATGCCCCCATTTCTGCATAAAACTGTTTCTTTTTCGTATATTCTCCCCGGCGTTTGTGAGACACCACCTCAATAATGAGAATAGGGACTTCGTGTTCTTCCCAAAGTACATAACTCAAGCGTAAATCTTCATCAATAATTCGAGGAACTCCCACACTTAAAAAACCATCGGGAACAATAGCAGGTTGTTCAGGATCATAATAAATTCCCATATCAACCCCAAAAAACCAATCCATACGTTCAGACCAAATAGAAGCTAGGAGAATTTTCAGGAGTCCCGGGATTAAATCTTGCAGTTCGTTATCCACAGGCGTATCATCAGAATCGGGTAAATCTTCCGCAGAAGGTAAACAAAGACCGGGATTGTATTTTAATAACATAATAGTTAATTACGAATTACGAATTACGAATGAATAGTGAGAAATTAAATGACTTTTGTTAATACAAACACACTCCCTACATTTCCCCGTCCGATTCTTAAATCTTCATCTAAATAGGTAATATCTAACCAGCCTTTTTGATCCCGCGCTTGTAAACTAAAATCAATCGCAATGAATTTTTTCCCCTTTTCAATATCCGAAATTAAACTATTAGGAGATTGATACCCAATAAACCTTTGAGAACCAATAATAAAGCGATTAAATTTAACATTAACTCGTTTTTCTGAAACGGGTTCAAATTCTGCGGCTACACTAACTAATCCTTCTAATAGTGGTAAACTTTGAACTTCTGCAATATTATAAACTTTCCGATCCCCAACCCGAATACATTGATAAATTTGTCCCAATTGCAGTAAAGGAAATCGACCAATTCCCAGTAATTCATCACTACTGGTATACAATAGTCGCCAATTTCCCTCTAACAGTTGAGGAACTTCTAGGGGGCGGGGGTTGGGATTAAATTCTTCCAATTGAGTCAGGGCGGATAAAATAGCGGCTTTATCCCCTGGGGTGGCGAGTAGACCGCGATTTTTCCCCGCAATCATTTCTAATAAAAGGGCTTTTTTGGAGTCAATCATAGTTTTATCTTATGTTTAAATGATTGTTGGTTAGCTTTTTTAAATCTATAAGACTCAAAATATTTGTGCGAGGTTGTTGTAAAATTAGATTAAGTCTAACTCAATTATATTTGACACCGAAAACTAAAAATGCTTAACCCATCCTTGCGAGAAATCCCAGCCCATGAACCGGCTGATGTGATTCCTTCCAAACAAGAAATTTCACTGATAGCTTGGTTAGAGTCCACCGGACGTCTAATCGAACGAGATACCACCGTCAGTACTACCACAACCGTTGACTATTTGGAGGAGGAAGAAGAAATCACCGATCTGATTTCCGTTGATGACTCTGCCTATGACGATGATGATGATGATGATGATGATGATATATCAGAAAGCTAGAAATAGACGCTAGGAAACTAGCGATTTCTGGGATGGTGATTTTGTGGTGTTGAGGATTAAAAATTTTTGTGGATAGCAAACTTTATTCGGTTAAATCATCCAACTGGTCTGGACAAACCCTATTGTTTCTACTGAGTTTAGGGTTGAGTGTATTCGCTTTTAGTTTAGATTGGGTGAACGATAATTTATTTCAAGTTCAAGGCTCGTTATTTTTACCCGCTTTGATTTGTGCGATCGCCGTTTCTATCTTAGGATATTGGGCAATTCCGCTTTTAGTCAAGATTAAAGCCGGACAATTTATTCGAGAAGATGGCCCCCAAGCCCACTTACAAAAAGCCGGAACTCCAACCATGGGAGGGATATTTTTTGTTCCTGTGGGAGTGGCGATCGCTTTAATTTTAACTCAATTTAATCCCAATGTGATCGCCGTTTCTACCCTAACCTTAGCCTATGGATTTATTGGTTGGTTAGATGATTGGCAGATTTTAAGACGTAAATCAAATAAAGGGATTTCTCCTCGAATGAAATTGGCGTTGCAGGTAGGTTTTGCAACGCTATTTTGTGTGTGGTTAGCATTAACTCAATCTTCCACTTTAACCAGCGTTACTTTACCTTTAGGATTAGCAATTCCCCTGGGATTATTATTCTGGCCCTTAGCAATTTTTGTCCAAGTTGCTGAAAGTAATGCCACCAATTTAACCGATGGTGTGGATGGGTTAATGGGCGGTTTAGGTGCGATCGCATTTTTGGGTTTAGGAGCCTATGTTGCGCCCAGCGCACCGGAATTAACCACCTTTTGTGCCTGTATGAGTGGCAGTTGTTTAGGATTTGTTACCCATAACCGCAACCCCGCAAAAGTATTTATGGGAGATACGGGAGCCTTAGCATTGGGAGGAAGTTTAGCCACGGTTGCCCTATTAACTAATAGTTTATGGGTGTTATTAATAATTAGCGGAATTTTCTTCGTGGAAACCCTCTCTGTAATTGCTCAAGTTAGCTATTATAAAGCTACAAAAAACGCCGAGGGTGTGGGTAAACGTCTGTTCAAAATGGCTCCTATACATCACCATTTAGAATTATCAGGATGGCATGAAACCCAAGTAGTAGGGAGTTTCTATTTAATTAATGCTATCTTAGTGTTAATTACCCTGCTTATAGGATACAATCCTTTTTAGGTTTTTGGCCGAATCATGATTAACCTTTCTGTTGTCATTCCGGTTTATAATGGCGAGACTGATTTGCCGGATTTAATTGAATGTTTGCGATCGCAAACCTATCCGGCAGATCAAGTAGAATATTTATTAGTTGATAACAATAGTCAGGATAATTCTGTTTCTATTGTTCAGGAATTAGCCGCATCTTCTTCAATTAATATTCGTTCATTATCAGAAAATAATATCCAAAGTTCCTATGCCGCTCGCAATGCCGGAATTAAAGTCGCAACCAGTGATATTATTGCCTTTACCGATATGGATTGCCGACCGGAACCCCAATGGTTAGAGCAATTAATTCAGCCCTTTTCTAACCCCAATATTGGTCTAGTAGCAGGTGAAATCATCGCCTTACCCAGTCAAAATCTATTAGAAAAATATGCAGATAAACAAGAAACTTTATCCCAAAAACATACCTTAAATAATAGTTTTTTACCCTACGGTCAAACCGCTAATTTAGCCATACGTCGCGTTATTTTTGAACAGGTGGGTTTGTTCCGTCCCTACCTCACCACTGGGGGAGATGCGGATATGTGTTGGCGGATTCAACAACAAACCAATTATCAATTAGAATTAGCATCCCAAGCAATAGTTAAACACCGTCATCGGTCAACTTTAAAAGCATTAAAAAGTCAGTGGCGACGCTATGGAGAATCAAATCGGTATTTGCATGAACTCCATGGGATTAATTTAATGAAAGAGTTAACAACTTCAGAATATTTATATCGGTTAGGACGTTGGTTTTTAAAAGAATTACCCCTGGGTACGGTCAAACTCTTAACCGGAAAAGCCGAAATCGTGGATTTAATTAGTACCCCCATCTCCTTATTTAATGGAAATGCTCGTTTCCAAGGACAACAACAGGCTAAATTATCAGACCAAGCCAAAGTAATTGAACAACTTTAAATAGGATGGTTAAAATGTTTTCCTGTTATCAACTCAATTTTTCGGGTCAACCAAAACCGGAAATTCTTTATGATGGTTTCTGTCCTCTGTGTATTCGTTCCATGACCCTTTTATGTTATTGTGACTGGTTTCAACAATTCAATTATATTCCCGTTGAAGAACAATGGACGACCCTTCAAAAGACCTATCCTCAGCTTTCTTTAGAAGCCTGTTTAGCTGAAATTCATCTCATTTTTCCTAATGGTTCTGTGAAAACAGGTTTCTTTGCATTGCGCGAAATGATTCACTATCTACCCCTTCTCTGGCCGTTATTATTCATCCTTTATTTTCCGGGTGCTTCCCTCTTAGGGCCGAAAATTTATAGCTTTGTGGCTTCCCGGAGAAAACGCTTAACACGATGCAGTTTTGATAGCTGTTCTTTAAAATAAATCATTTTTTTTGATCCTTATTAGGAACAATAACTACAACTATTTTAATGCCTTGACGGTTGCTATAATTCAGATTATAATTGTTTGTTAATCCAATCGCCATGACTCAATTTAGACTATCTCAACAACACTTAAATTTGTTGTCTCTGTGTCCTCGAAAATTTCAATATACCTATTTAGATCAATTAGTTTCACCCACTTCCCCAGAACAGGAAGAACGCATCGCCTGGGGAAATCAGTTTCACTTGTTAATGCAGCAACATGAGTTAGGATTACCTGTGGATTTGTTACTGATCCAAGATCAGGAATTAAAACGCTGTTATGATGAATTTTTAAGTGTAGCATCGGATATTTTTAGGTTAAATTCCGATCCCGCAACCTTCTTTTTTAGAGAAGCAGAACATTACCGTAGTTTAAATTTTAGGAATGATTTATTAGTAGTTATTTATGATTTAATTAAAGCCGAAGAAAAACAGGCCCAAATCTTTGATTGGAAAACCTATCCTCGTCCTCAAAATCGCCAACTTTTAGAAAATAATTGGCAAACTCGTTTATATCCCTATCTTTTAGTCGAAACCAGTCAATATTTACCCGAACAAGTTTCAATGACCTATTGGTTTGTTAAGTCTCCTCAAAAACAACCACCTGAATTTTTAAACTTTCCCTATACTCAACAACAACATCAGAAAAATCAACAGGATTTAAACCAACTAATTGATCAATTTCATAACTATTTAGACCGTTATCAACAGGGTGAATCTTTCCCCCAAGTTGATCAAAGTCAAGGACATTGTAAATCCTGTCAATTTGCTATCCGTTGTCAACGGGTTTCCGAAGAATTATCCCTGGATCAACCTTTAAATTCTCTGAATCTATATAATATTGATCAAGTCCAAGAAGTTATAATTTAAAGAAATCATCATTCCTATGTGGCAAATTCAACCAAATTTAGATACTCCTGATTGGATTATCCCAATTATTCAAGAGTACGCTCCTCAAATTTCAGGGAAATATGTGGCTCAATTATTATTACATAGAGGTATACAAACCCCTCAACAATTGCTAGGGTTTTTAAACTATAATTGTTATCAACCATCCAGTCCATTTGAATTTGGAATAGAGATGGAAAGGGCAATTGAGCGATTAATTTTAGCCCGAAATCAACAAAAAATTATCACAATTTGGGGGGACTTTGATGCCGATGGAATTACCGCAACTTCCGTATTATGGGATGGTTTAGGACAATTTTTTAGTCGAGAAAATCAACAATTATCCTATTATATACCCAATCGTTTAACCGAATCCCATGGATTAAATTGTGCCGGAATTGATCAATTATATCAACAGGGATGTCAGTTAATAGTTACTTGCGATACCGGAAGTACCAACTTAAAAGAAATTGAATATGCGAATCAATTAGGCATTGATATTATTGTTACCGATCATCATACTTTACTTGAAGAAAGACCTCCAGTAGTTGCTATTATTAATCCCCGTTATTTATCTTTAGATCATCCTTTATATCATCTATCGGGGGTGGCGGTTGCTTATAAATTAATTGAAGCATTATATGAAACTTTGCCCGATATTCCCCAACGTCCCTTAGAAGATTTATTGGATTTAGTCGCCATTGGTTTAATTGCTGATTTAGTTCAACTTAAAGGAGATTGTCGCTATTTAGCTCAATTAGGAATAAAAAAATTACAACAACAATTAAAAAATCCTACCCGTCCAGGGGTTGCCAAACTGTTAGATTTATGCAAACGAACGGGCGATCGTCCTACCGATATTTCCTTTGGTCTTGGCCCTCGAATTAATGCCGTGAGTCGCATTTATGGGGATGCTAAATTCTGTGTTGAACTTCTAACCAGCAAGGATAAAAAACGCTGTCAAGAATTAGCGATAGAAACCGAATTAGCTAATACCCGGCGCAAAGGATTACAAAAAGAAGTTAGTCACGATGTGATGAAAAAATTAAAAAAAATTGACCTATCTACAACTCAAGTTATTGTGTTATCTGATCCGCAATGGCAAGGAGGAGTTTTGGGTTTAGTGGCGGGTCAAATAGCTCAAGAGTATGGACGACCGACCATTTTATTAAGTACAGAAGGAAGCATAGATTTAAGCAATTATCAGCAGGAAATTAGCGATAATTCAGAAGTAAAATTAGCCAGGGGTTCTGCTCGTTCAGTGAATCAAATTGACTTATATGAATTAGTCAAAAGTCAAGCCCATCTTTTGCATCGTTTTGGGGGTCATCCCTTCGCCGCCGGGTTGAGTTTGCCAATAAAAAATATTCCGATATTTATAGATGCAATTAATCGCCAAATGCGAGAAAAATTAGAATCTGATTTGTCGGACATTGGACAACGAAATATTCAAGTTGATTTAGTTTGTACCGTTGCCGAATTAGGGTTTGATTTATTTCAGGAATTAAAACTATTAGAACCCTGTGGTATGGGAAACCCAGTTCCTAAAATATTAATTAAAAATTGTTGGTTTACTAATGCTTGGAATATTTCAGAAAAGGATTTAAGAGGGAAAAAAGTTCAATATATTAAAACCACCTTTGAACTATGGGATCAGTCTATATCAACTGGATTTCCTGGGGTATGGTGGGGACATTATAAAGATGAGCTACCCGAAGGAATATTAGATGTGATTGTAGAACTCGATTTTAATACCTTTAAAGAACAATATGAAATTAGAATCTTAGAATTACGTTTTGCTCAAGATCAGAATCCTCCAGCCTCTATTAATCTTGCTAACCATCCTATTTTAGATTATCGTAATCAAAACTTTAATCAACCTTTATCTGATCACTTATTAATTCTCAATGACTGTCCCACCTGTTGGGAAGATTTACAATCTTGGTTTCGCCGCGCCCATACTGAAAAAAGACCTTTAGCGATCGCTTATACCCTACCCGAATTATTACCGCCTGAAAAAATTTGGGAACAACTGATCGGTATTGCCAAATATCTCAGTCGCACCCATCAACCCGTGACTATTCAACAACTCCGAAATCAATTAAACTTAGGAGTAATTCCCTTAAAAATTGGTTTTAAAATCTTGCAACAATTAGGATTTGATATTGAATATCAGGATCAAAAGTTAGATATTAGCTGGGAAAAATTATCCAGTTTTTATGCTTCTGAAACCCTGAATCAATTAATCCAAAACTTCCTAGATACCATCCAAGAAGAACAGTTTCGCCGTCGATATTTCTGTAAAATTCCCTTGTCAACCCTCGAATCAATCGCGATTCAAACCATCATCAAGGAAGGTAACAAAAACTGAACTTAAAAATTTAAAATAATGGAAGTTAAGATTCATGAATCGGGAATGATCCATTTTTCCTAATCCTGTTGTATAATAAAAAATCGTACCCTTAAAATATCCCTGTGTGATTTCTAAAAAGGCAGGGAATCTAACTATGGTCGTTTGTCCCCAGTGTCAATTTGAAAACCCTAATCTAAATAAGTTTTGCCAAAGCTGCGGTACTTCCCTTACCCAGAAATATTGTCCTGAATGTGCGGCTACCGTTCCCCTAAATACCCTGGAATGTCACAACTGCGGGACAGTAACTGGAACAGTTTATCTAGCCGTGGTTAGCCCTTCGTCCTTAGTCGCTGCTCAACCTGATCAATTAGAATCTTTAAATAATGACCATTTAGAGGGGGCCAATACCGTCGAGGAAGCGATTTCAGATCGAATTGAGACTGAACCCCTTACTCCTGAAACCCCTCAAGAGTCAGACCCAACACCTGCGGCTATTGAACCCGAAGAAGAAATTTTCTCCCAAGCAGATATCGAAGCCATCACCATCGCCCCCCAGGATGCCCTGAGTCCCTCCGGTGAACCGTCATCGCAGGATATGGAATCGCTCGAACTCCCTATTGGAGCCTATTTAGACCCCCAACAGCGTTATCAACTCCTCGAACCCTTACCTCCGCTACAGTCAGGGGAAACCATCACGGTGAAGGTTTTGGATACCCAGCCCTTGCAGGTGTCTCCCCTAAAAGCCCTAGAAAAACAAGATTCTACCCCCTCAGACAAGCAATTACAGACCTTTATTATTACGGCGGCACAACCCTATTTTTCCTTAGCTTCCGAGCATTCTAACTATTTCCCTCGCTTACAAGATGCCTGGGAACAGCCTTTCTATAGTGTGATTATTTTAGAAGATTTTACTAATTTCCCCCTATTATCTGACCAGTGGAGTAACAAGAAAAACACAGCCAAACAAATTGTTTATTGGTTAGAGGACTTAGTAAAACTCTGGGTATTGTTGGAACCTTGGAACTGTCGTCAAAGTTTATTAGAAATTCAGAATTTAAGGGTTTTTTCTGAAGATTCTCAACAGTTATGTTTAAAACAATTGTATTTTGAATCGCCTAATTATGAACTGAGTTTATCGGATTTAGGATTATTATGGCAGGAATTATTTCAACAATCCCAACGGACTTATGTAGGTTCCTTAAAAGAAAAATTACGCGATTTAATTGAAGGAAAAATTCAAACCGTTGAACAATTGCAAAAAGATTTAATGGTAGTTTTAGATGAAATTAATTTTCCCTCAACCTCAACTCCCCAACCGATAGATCGAACAGAAACCCCGCCATCGAGCTTAAATCAAGCTCCAACGGTAATTCCGGCTCAGAAACTCAAATCCCTAGAAGCGGTGGGACGTACCGATATCGGACGTCAACGGGATCACAATGAGGACTGTTTTGGGATGGAAACCCAAATCAAGATTCAAGAAACACCCCTGGGACAAACAAGCTCCGTCCGGGGTTTATATATTCTCTGTGATGGGATGGGGGGACACGCCGGAGGGGAAGTGGCGAGTCAAATGGCGGTTGACACCCTGAAAGACTATTTCCAAAACCAATATCCCGATGGACTCCCCACGACAGAAATCCTACAGGATGCAATTCTTCAGGCAAATGAAGCGATTTATACTGAAAATCAACAGGGAGTCCGTTCCGGTGTGGGTCGCATGGGTACAACCTTAGTGATGGCCTTAGTGGTTGGTCACCAAGTGGCGGTGGCTCATGTGGGAGATAGTCGATTATATCGTTTAACTCGCACCCATGGGTTACAGCAAGTTACCGTTGATCATGAAGTCGGACAACGGGAAATTCAAAAAGGAATTGATCCCGAACTGGCTTACTCTCGTCCCGACGCCTATCAATTAACTCAAGCCTTAGGGCCGAGGGAGGAGCAGTTTGTTCATCCAGAGGTTCAGTTTTTGGAAATTGAGGAAGATACGGTTCTAATTATAGCATCCGACGGCTTAACGGATAATAACCTCTTAGAAATATTCTGCGAAACTCAACTTGATCCCTTACTCAAGCCCGAAACCCCTTTATCCACAGCAGTAGACAGTTTAATTGCTCTGGCGAATCAACATAATGGTCACGATAATATTACGGCTATTGTAGTTCGAGCTTGGGTTTAGGGGAAGGGGTGTCTCAACGTAGTGAGTCCTTTAGGACTCTCTTAGAGGGAGCATAGGGAGGTTGTTTAACAGCGTAAGTTTTATTAACAAATGCTAACGTATGTTATAGTTTAATATAGCAATCCTAAATAAGTTGTAACACTTGCTCCTTGCTGTGCCTGGGTTGTAGGCTCATTTATCTCCACAACTCAAATAGGATTGCTATACATGGCATACATACCACTCAGAAAAGCGGTCGAATTTCTGGATCTGCATCCAAATACGTTGAGAAAATACGCCGATGAAGGGAAGATCAAAAGCATCAAAAACCCAGCAGGACAAAGACTGTACGATGTCGAATCCTACATCAGAGATACAGTGGTCGCTACCACTGTTTGCTACTGCCGAGTTAGTTCAACAAAACAACGGGATGACCTCGATAGACAAGTTGTCTATATGCAATCAGTCTACCCAGATGCAGAAATTGTCCGAGATATCGGTTCAGGACTTAACTTCAAAAGGAAAGGATTGCAAGGGTTACTGGTCAGACTTATGCGAGGAGATAAGCTCACAATTATTGTTGCCTGTAGAGACAGATTATGTCGATTCGGATTTCAATTATTCGAGTTTATGGCAGAACAAAACGGTGGAAACATCGTGGTTCTCGAAAATCCTATATACTGCCCAGAAACCGAACTCACAGCCGATCTTCTCTCCATCCTTGGTGTCTTTTCTTGTCGGATGCACGGACTCAGAAGCTACAGCAAAAAAATCAAAGAAGATCCGAATCTACCTAAACCCTGAACAAAAAAAATTGCTCAAACAATGGTTCGGAGTTAGTAGATTTGTCTACAACGAAACCATTAAATATTTGCAGCAACCTGATACAAAAGCCAACTGGATGGCGATTAAAACAGGAATCTTAAACGGATTACCTGAATGGGCTAAACCCGTCCCTTATCAAATTAAATCAATAGCCATCAAAGATGCTTGTGCTTCAGTTAAAGCTGCAAAAAAAGGGTTTAAGGTAGATGGTAAGATTCGTCGATGTAAATTTCGGAGTCGCAAGGATGTAAAGCAATCAATTTACATCCCTAAATCCGCAATTAAAGATTGTGGAATTTACCACAGTATATTAGGAGGGTGTAAATTCAAAGAAGCACTTCCTGATAATTTTAGTGATGGTCGATTAACACTAATTTATGGTGAGTATTACTTGACCATTGCTACAGAAGTGCAGCAACTAAATTCCGAGAATCAAGGGAGAGTTGTTGCCTTAGATCCTGGTGTTCGCACATTCATGACATTTTTTTCTGAAACATCTTTTGGTTGGCTAGGTAAAGATTCTAACTTGCACGTTCAGAAATTATGTTTCAAGATCGACATCTACCCAATTAAATATGGATAGGGATCTAAATGGTGCGCGAGGGATTTTCCTTCGTGCATTGGTTGATACGCCTTGGTTGAGAAAACATCTTGACTTATGTATTTGTTAACAAACGTTAGCAAAAAAGTATCGGTAAACTCATTACCCATTAATCATTACCTATTCGTAATTCTCTTAACTGATAACTGAATTTATGTTAATTCTAACGTTGTTAGACCCCCAACAAAAAACCCCCCTGCGACAGTGGACATTTGCACAGGAGGCGGTAATTCGAGTTGGACGGGCGGCGGATAATCAAGTTGTAATCGTTGATTCCTTGGTTTCCCGTTATCATCTGGAGTTACACCGTCCAACGGATGAAACCCTGAATTCCCTTTGGTTACTCGTGAGTAAGGGAACAAATGGAACCTTTGTGAATGGGGTTCTCATGAATCAGGGTTTAGTCGGGGATGGTGCTTTAATTGAATTAGCAAAAGATGGCCCCTTATTGCAAATTCAACTTCAGGCCAGTGTCATTGCTATTCCGGCCACTCCTCCCTCCTGTAAGCATCAGGGGAATACGCCGGGGAATTTATTCTGTATTCATTGTGGGCTTCCCATTCTGGTTGAACGCACAATCCGACAATATCAAGTATTGAGAACCATCGGACAGGGAGGAATGGGAACAACCACCCTAGCCTGGGATTCTACCACGGCTAAATCGGCTGTGCCTGTTGTCGTTGTTCTCAAAGAAATGAATGCGGATATGGCACAAATTGCCAAGGCCCAAGAATTATTTGAACGGGAAGCCCGTACCCTAAAAGCCTTAAACCATGAGGGAATTCCCCAGTTTTATGACTTTTTCGTGGAAGATGGCAAAAAATATTTAGTCATGGAAATGATCCATGGCACCGATCTGGAACAGTATATCCATCAACGGGGGCCAGTAATTCCCCAACAGGCGATTCAGTGGATGATTCAAACCTGCGAGATATTGGACTATATTCACTCCCTCGATCCGCCTCTAATCCACCGAGATATCAAGCCTGCCAATTTGCTGTTGCGGAGACGGGATCACCGCATTGTAGTTTTGGACTTTGGAGCCGTGAAGGAGATCGGAACGCCGCCCGGAACCCGCATCGGGGCTGAAGGATATAGCGCTCCTGAACAGGATCGAGGACAACCCCTGACTCAATCGGATTTATATGCGATCGGTACAACCTTAATTTTTTTACTGACCGCCGAAACACCCCTCAAATTCTATGGTAAACGAGGGAATAGTTATGGTTTTGAACTCGATAACGTTCCCACGATTACGCCTCAACTGCGAAAAGTGATTGAACAAGCCACGGAATACCGACCCAAGGATCGCTATCCAACGGCTCAATCTCTATCTCAAGCTTTAGCCCAGTGCCTAAATTGATCAAATCGTGAGGAAGATTTATGCAAAGCAGGAGGAAAGAGCAAAGGACTAAAAGCCACGGATAGAGAAATACAAAACTTTAGACAGTGGAATTTGAAAGGATGAATTTTTGATTGATTATAGACCGACTGAAATCAAGGAGAGTTTGAGAAATAGGTTTCTAATCTTCGTCTTCATCCCAAGCTTCAACGGCTAATAACTCGCTGAGTGGATCTTGCATGGAGAAACCAAATTCTAACAATTCCTGTTTCCAATATTTCCATTCATCGCCATAGAGAAGGGCAATTTTCCATAGACTATCGGAAGGTTTGATAATGTCAGACTTGACCAGGGAATCCACCTGACGCTGTAATTTATCCATCGGGTGTATAACCTTTTGGCTCATAATACCTCTTAAGTTGTTCTAATTTCTAAAGGGTTAACGCTTTCCAACCTGAACGATTTTTCTTTGCATACAGGGCTGATGCCACTCAAAGCAACTTCCTCGATCATGAGTATAGCATAAACTTTGAAAAAGCAATCTTTTTTTTAATTTAGGTGTTAATTCTCGATGACGATGGCTTGAATTTCACCCTAAAGCCAATTATAGCGGGGAAAACCAAAAAGTGTAATCCCAACTTATTGACTAGGAATCGCTCTCTAATTAATCGGTATCCGTAATACACAATACCCAAACTTGATAGTTTCGCTTATCAATTCCAAACCAAGTCACATCCCAAGAAACGCCCGCGAACCACTCTGTCCAAGGTTCTTGAGAAATATACATCTGAATTTCATCATAGCGACTTCCAAACAAAGTCTCACAAAATTTCATCCCGATATCCTTGGCTTGTTTCGCAGTTCCTTCAAATTCTTCATCTGCGCCACCTAAAAATAAAGCCTCTGCTAATTCTCCATCTAAGGTGAAAGCACTGGTATCTTCCGTTAGGTCTAGGTCTGTGGTTAAAGGGGTTTCAATTTCTAAAGCTGATAAACCATCCATCACTGGGGGTAAGGTAACAAACTGTTCAAAAAAATTAATTTCATTCAGTAAGTCCCTGGAGCCAAACCAATTTAACACCGCATGGGGAGAAACCTTAAATCGGGCGAACTCCGCACCCCCATTAACCAAAATTTTTCTTAATTCTTGGAGGAGTTTATTAACAGATGGATCTTCTAGGGGGGTATATACGACTTGTAATTCTTGCCACATTTGCTCAATTTCTTCTTCCGAAGGGCGGTATTGGTCTCGATTAGGAACTAACATCAATGTTGATCTCCAGTTAACAATATTTTATATACTTTACTTGAGTCTTTAAAAACTCACAAGATTATTTTCAAAAAATATTATAAAAGTTAACAGAATTAATAGGGGTTTTTATGGTACTTGTTGATTCTTTTCAGAATCAGCGATCACACTGTAAAATAAAATTAGGCTTATTTTACTCATCTATTTTCTAAATTTATGGAAATGGAAACCTTAAAACAACTAACGAAAAGTTTTGATTAATACCCTACAAGGGAAATATGCTCATTCTCCCACCAGTAGTGAAGATTTTGCTCAACAAAAACAATCATAACATTGACTGGGAGGAATGCAACGGATGAATATTATTTTAGTCTAGTACATCCATCACAACTTTTGCAGCCTCCGTTAAACCTTTGGTGAAAGGAGCATATCCAGTTGAACAACAAGTTTTAATAATGTCTAAATCAATCTCAAACCCTAGTTTCCATCGGATTTGAAGTGGTCGTTGATTGCTACTAACTTCTGAGAGATAAGTTGATTTTGCGATCGCAGTTTCTAAAACATTTTTGATCTCATCTAAGGTTTCTATATTCTCCAGTTGTTCAATGTACAAAATCACAATCAGATAATCTCGCACTTTTGAGTTCTCGTCTAATTAAAGTATGAAGCGCTCCTTCTTTATCCTTGTCAATAATTTTTCCACCGTCTTCGGGTTTAATATAAGGAATACTTGCGCCTAATTCTGCTTCCCCTTCAGCAATTAATCCAATCCGAATCGGACGACTCATGCAGGATTTCCTCCAAATACATTGGTAAACCAAAGTTCACCTAAAGCGCCATCATAAGCTTCCAGTGCTTTTTGAAAACGCACAGAATCTATGGGTAAACTATGAACTTGAGTTTTACCTTCGTTATCTAGTTCAACAGCACGAACTTGATAAGGTTCAACATAATTTAACAGGACAGGAGAATGGGTTGTAATTAAAACTTGAACAGGTTTACCCGCTATTCCTTCTGTTGATACTATTTTCAATAATTCCATCATTTTATGCAGTAACCAGGGATGAACTCCGTTCTCTATTTCTTCAAAACAAAGAATACTCGGAGTGTCTTCTTGATAAAGTGCAGTTAGAAAAGCCAGGATTCTCAATGTTCCATCGGATATGTCAGAAGTTGGGATATGATGTTCTGAATATCTATCCACTAATTCCAGCAAAAAAGTTTGATTATTTATACGAGGTAATGTAATTCTTTGTATATTCGGAACAAGTTGTGTTAAACGTTCCTCTAATTCATCAAACTTTTTACGATTAGCGTGCAAAATATCAACTAGAGCATAAACAATCCCTTGTCCTGTCCTTTCCATGTCACCATTTGATGAGCCATTATTGGATAAGTAAACTGGGGAAAAATCGTAAATACTCACCTTTCTTAAGGCATTGGCAACAAAAGAATCGGGGTATTGATTAGAAACCAAAAATTTTCCGAGTTGAACAGCAAACTGACTGATTTGATTACGAGTTTGTTTAAGATTTCCTATAGAAACTTTTTGCTGAGGATAATCAAGATGAACTAATAAATCTGAAAATATTGTAGTTTCTTCAGAAGAATTGCTTTCTGTTGGAGGATGGGTAATCACTTTAAACAACAGTGAATCTAGTTTCCCATGCCAGAATTTAGATTCCAAACTCTGTTGATTCTTACTGACAATTGTTAAAGAATTGGCAAACAAAGGTATTACCTCTGTCTTACTCGTAGTAGCTATCAACCTTTGGATAAAATCAGATAATACAGCTAAAGATTCACAAATATTTGATTTTCCCGAACCATTCGGCCCAATAAAGACAGTTAAGGGTTCTAAATTAACTTCTGTATCAAAGAGGCTTTTATAGTGCTGAACTCGTAGTTTAGATAACATCTCTTTTAGAGTAAGCAGATTTATTTATTATATAGCAACATTAAACACTTTGTAAAACAAAAACTTTTGTCCAGGCAAAGGATGTTTACCTACAATACCTTATGCAATCTCATACCGCTATAATACTCAGGTTGAGTTAACTGCGATCGCTTCTGTTGAAACCGGGTTTCTTGAGTTTTTGCGATCGCATTCTTAAAAAAAAATATATAATAAACAATAACCCAATTCAAAAGCACTTTATGAATATTACCGATATTCGCAATCAAGTTAAACAGTATGTTGATCAGCTATCTCCTGAAAAACTCATGGTAGCTGCGGATTTTTTATCATATTTAGCAGAACGAGAAAGTCAAGAAGCAACAGAAGAATTACTTAAAATTCCTGGGTTTAAAGAATCTTTTGAAAAAGGCAAGGAAGATGTTTTAGAAGAGCGATTAATTTCTGTTGATAAACTCAAAAAGCAAAAAGTTTTGATTAGTAACCTACAAGGAAAATATGCTCATGCTTCCACCAGTAGTGAAGATTTTGCTGAACAAAAATAATATAAAAGTATATTTTAAAGATGCGATCGCTATTATTAAAACCAGGTTTCTCAAATAATTAGAAACCCGGTTTCTTGAGTTTCTGCGACAATTTTAAACCGTACAAATTTCGGTTAACGTGGCAACAAAATTCGGGTAAGAAATTCCGGCGGCTTCAGCGCGGTGAATAGTAGTTTTTCCTTGACAATTCAAAGCCACGATCGCTAAACTCATGGCAATTCTATGATCCGTATCGCTATCAACTTCTGTCCCATTTAAAGGAAAACCCCCGGTAATTTCTAAACCGTCGGGACGTTCACTAATTTTAGCTCCCAATTGACTCATTTGAGTCGCCATTACCGTAATCCGATCGCTTTCTTTCACCCTTAATTCTTCCGCATCTTTAATAATAGTTGTCCCCTCAGCAAAAGCCGCAGCCACCGCCAAAATCGGAATTTCATCAATTAATCTAGGAATAATATCCCCCCCAATTTCACAGGCTTTTAACAGACTATATTTAACTCGAATATCCGCCACAGGTTCCCCCGCCACAGTGCGTTCATTCTCTAATTGTAAATTCGCCCCCATTTTTTCCAAAGCTTCTAAAATCCCCGTGCGAGTCGGGTTAACCCCCACATTTTCCACGACTAATTCCGACCCGGGAACAATGGCCGCCGCCACTAACCAAAAAGCCGCCGAACTAATATCCCCCGGAACTACAACGTGCTGACCGTTCAGTTCTGCTGGCCCTTTAACGGTTACACTAAAGGTATCCGGTTCAACGGTTAAATTGGCCCCAAATGCCCTTAACATTCGTTCACTGTGATCCCGTGATAGGGCGGGTTCGGTAACGGTGGTTTCCCCTTCCGTCATCAACGCGGCTAACAGAATACAGGATTTCACCTGGGCTGAAGCAATGGGGGAAATATAATGAATGGGGCGTAGGGCTTGACCCTGAACCGCTAGGGGCGCGTAAGACCCCCCTTGACGGCCCCAAATAGTTGCCCCCATCTGTTGTAAAGGTTGCGTAACGCGGGACATGGGGCGACGTACCAGGGAACTATCCCCGGTGACAGTAAAAAATCGTCCGGGGTGGGAGGCGAGTATTCCTAACATTAACCGTAGGGTTGTACCGGAATTTCCGGCGTCTAAAACCTCCAGGGGTTCTTGAAGATTACCCAGTCCAATGCCTTTAACTTCTACCCGTTCGGAATTTAACTGGGAAATTTCTGCCCCCATCCGAGAAAAACATTGGGCAGTGCTGCGGGGGTCTGCCCCTAACAATAACCCTTCGATGGTGGTCACACCCTGGGCTAAGGCTCCTAACATTAAAGCCCGATGGGAAATTGATTTATCCCCAGGAATGCGAATGCGACCTTGTAAGGATAATCCCAATTTGGGGGGGTGTATTGTTAATATTTGCTCAGTTTCTCTATTTTCTGTTGTTATGATGGTCTCTTGCATTTTATGATTTTAGATTAGGTCACCGATGGCTAAAGGTGATCCTACCGCTTTCTCGACTTTAAGCAAATTGGAAACATCGAGAATTTTACCTAATATTGAGATGAGTTATGTTAACACACTATCGCGTCCCTGTGAGTCTGTCTTTAGTTGCTATAGACTTACCCCTACGCTCTTTAATTGAGGGGTCGGCAACCCTCTATCAGAAGGAGCGAGATCAGTTCCATTTATTGTTACATGAACCTGCGTTAGTGGAATGGGAGCCCGATATTTTGCCCCAAGAAACAGCCCCCCCGCCCCAAAAACCCCGTCTATTGTGGTTAGAGGTGTCTCCCTATCGGGCGGTGATGACGATGCAGGGACAGGGGAAATATAGTTATCGTCATTTATGGCAACAGGGAATGTATGGCTTGAGTCGCTATTATTTACAAACGGATTTACAGGCCATGGCCAGTCAATTGCGTCTGCGTAATTTTACTCGGAAGTTGGAGTTAGTCGGACATCCTCTACCTGAATATGTGCGTTTAGAATACGAACTCTGGTCAGAAAATCTACAAATGGGTCGTTATGTTTTAAGTTTGGAAATTCATCATTAACGGGTGTCAGGTTTTGGGTGCAGGGAAAAGATTACGGGGTGTCAATCTTCTCCCCCGTTTTCAATTGAAATCATTGATTTTTGTTAGTCTATTAATTTTTCTACATCTATTAACTGATCTTCAACTTGGCTCAATAATTCTTGGCTTTCTTTGATTGCAAATTCAAGTTTAACTTTGAGTTCTTTCAAAGGTTCTTCTGATAATTTTTTGGATTCAAGGATTTGCTGCAAAATGGTTGATATTTGATCGATATAATCACTGTAAGAAACATTATTTTCATTCGTAATATATTCTTTAGATAATTGGTTGGTAATATACTTTTTCATTTCAGATTTTCTCTCTTCAAATTTATCTTTCATTAACTCAGTAGCTTCTTGAATATACTGTTGCACATCAATGGAATATTTTTCTTGAACAATCGGAATGTTCAATCTCAATAAATTTAGAGGTGCAACAAAATTATTATGCAATTGACCCCAAATAGAAATTTTGGATTCAATACCCATGTTTATATTAGACATTTTATCAGGGATTTTATTGGCAGAAAAATCTGGCAATTTCCACTTATTAGTTAGTTCTAAATTAATTGAAAAATTAGTTTGTATTCTTGTCCGAACCCGTATTGCAGAATCTTGTATTCCTGGTAAATATTGGTTAATCAGTTTAGATAAATTATCCTCAGTAGCTGAAATACAATTCTTAATTGGTATCCCTTTTTCTGATAGAAGCCCTTTAAAATATTGTTCTGTACACGCTTTTATTTTTTCAGAATTATTATTAGCATCCTTATCACTTGTACACTCTAAAAATTTGGTGTTAATACCAATAGCAGATATCTTTTTATCTAAATCGCTAGAGCGAATATTATCAGTCCAATTCTTTAGTGCATAATCCAAGTCATTATTTAAAGAATTCAACTCTTGATTTAGGTTGTATTCTAAAAGATTTTCATTAGTTTCAATCTGTTTCTTTTCCTCTTCAACAAATTTAATATCGTCTTGAATTTGGTTAAAATCTCTATTGAAACCACTCTGCCAACATATCAGAGCATTATTAAGATTCTTTAAACGATTTTCACTCTTCTTAAGTGAACTTTTAAGAGAAAGAGGAGCGCTCTTAACTAAAAGTACATTAATGGTATTTTCCAAAAAATCACTGAACTTTGATTTCTCCAAGAGCTTTCTAGCTTTTTTTTGAAGTGTATCAATTGTTGTATCCTCTAGTTCTTCTTTCCAGTCCATCCCAAAAACTTCTGCCGCTAAAGGTTCAGCCGTTTTTAGTTCAGATATTTTTAGTTCAGATATTGCTTCAGGAGAATATTGTTTAATTTCTTGAATAAAATTAGTAGCGCAAAAAGCCCTTCTTCCTGAAACTTCAAAAATTTTATTATTTCTGTTGTTAGAAGAATTTAGATTAAAGCTGGCTATAATTGACTCTCGCAATTCTTTAGAAGTTATTGTGTCACCAGGTTTACGTTGATCGATTTTATTCACTAAAATGTATAAGTTGTCTTCACCAATAACCTCTACAATCTCTTTAATCTCAGTTCTGATCTGGTTATCGACTTCAGTATTAAAAACTGTATAATCTAAGACAACTAAAACAACTGAACTTTGATTGAGTTGTTTTCTAATAAGTTGCTTTCTAATATCTTCTGGTGTTTTTTCTGTATTGTTTTCTCTGGAATTTGGCCCAGGTGTATCAATAATGACTAAATTACCGAGCCTTTTTGTTATGTTAATTTTTTCATCTTGTATAAAAGGTGTTTCGATACGAGGTAGATCCTTAATTTCACTCCAAGTCTGATTAATGCTAGGATCTAACTTTCTACAAAGCCTAACAAAATCATTGATTTCTGTTAGAGCTTCTTTAATCTTCTCATATCCTGTAATCTGCGGTGGAAAAATTAGTTTTCTTTCTTTAACTTTCTCAGCTAAATTTTTTAGGAGTGGATAATCAGCAATTTTCTTTAACGTATCATCCCATCCTAAATATTCTACTATTTTAATTCGCAATGTTTCCATTGCTTCATTAAATAAAGATAAAGTAGCTTCACTAATGGTTAAAACTGGTTCTGTTAATTCTGCTTTAAACACTATTTCTGTAGGATAAGCTGTCATATCAAGAGTACGACTAGGGAGTAACTCTCTCCCAATCATGGCATTGACCAGGGTAGATTTACCAGCACTGGTTGGTGCAACAATCACAACTCTCAGTTCAAAATTTTGTATACTTGGAAGTGCCTCATTTATTTGATTCTGAAATTGAATATATTTTTTCTTTTCACTCTCTATCGTAAATAGATTGCTGGCACGTCCCATTAACTTGCCTGTTTCTTGCAGTGTTTCTACTACCTTTTTCTGTAAATCTTGTATAGACGCTGTGAGAGGTTGAGTTTCCATATACTTTACCTTGATTGGCTTGTTTTCTGGCAGAGAATCGGTTACTTATCTGTTGTTGCTGTACCTGAAACTGGTACTAATATAAGTTTTCCCCATTCCTAACTCTACTATACTACAACTCGATAAAAATTACAATAAAAACAATGCTATGGGAAAATTAGCACTCAAATACTCTAGGAAGATAGCAATGCCATCTCTTTATAAGAATTGTTGCATCTAAAAAAGATATGACAAGAATGGCGATCGCTACGATCGCATTTTTCCTAATTGTTAATTTCACTTAGATGATGCGTGCGCCACGATACCCGCACCCTACAAGTTCTTACGGTTTTTTCTGGGGGCAATAATTTACTAATTCTTTGAATAATACTTCATTGTTGGAAACAATTTGTTTGGCTTTTTCTCCGGCTTCTTGGACAGTTTTCTGGGCTTCTAATAGTTGTTTTTTCCCTTCTGGAGTAACGGGAGCTTTCTCCGCAATGGTTAGAGCTTCAGCGATTTGTTTGAGACTATTGGAGAGGTCTTTAAACTGTTGGGTTGAGTTTTTTTGAAAGGTTTGTAAGGATTCATCTTTAATCGTTAGGGTTTCTATCTCCTTGGCAATACTGTTTAATTCTTGAGACAGTTGTTGTGTGGTTTTCCCATCTAATTTAGGACTGAGGTTAACTACTAGGGTTTGACCTTCATTGATGATACCGATAAGTTTGATGCAGTCTGCGGGTTTACTGCTACAACTGTTTAGGGAAAATGCGATCGCAACAACCGTTACGGTCTTTAATAAATAGGGGTTAAAACGCATAAATATTATATTAATTTTAGTGCAATGGTGCGGGTATTCCAATACACGCACCCTACTTTAATGGGTTTAACCTTCGATTTCATCCGGTTGCAATTCCCTGACTTTTTCAAAGGCGGCAACGGCTGCTTCTGTTTGTCCTAAATCCTGTAATGTCAGACCTTTATTATACCAAACATCGGCATCATCCGGTTGCAATTCTAGCGCACGGTTAAAGGAAATTAAGGCTGCTTCTAATTGTCCTAAATTGAGTTGTGAAATGCCTTGGTTATATAAGGCGTTAAAATAATTAGGCTCTAATTGAATCGCCTGTTGATAGGATTCTAAGGCTTCTTCTAATCTTCCTAAATCCGATAGGGCGTTTCCGCGATTATTCCAAATATAAGGATCATTGGGTTCTAAATCAACTGCAAGTTGATAGGATTTTAAGGCTTCTTCCATATTCCCTAAAACCTCTAAAACACTACCTCGATTATTCCAGGCATCTGCATATTCTGGTTTCAGGATAATCGCTTGTTCAAAGGAGGATAGAGCTTCTTCAATTCTGCCTAAATTTCTGAGGGTATTACCTCGATAAAACCAAACACGAATATGATTCGGTTGTAGTTGAAGCAATTGATCAAATGAGTCTAAAGCACCATAAAAGTCTCCAGCTTCATCTTGTTTTATTCCTTGCTCAAACCATTGTTTAACTTCTGGTGAAGTTTCTTCAACTATTGGAGTTTCTTCGGGAATTATATCTTGTGGGTAACTAGCGGGAGTTTCTTCAACTATTGGAGTAACTTCGGGAATTATATCCTGTTGGGAAATAATGGGAGTTTCTTCAAATATTGGGGTTTCTTCAGGAATAATTTCCTGTTGGGAAATTATTGGGGTTTCTTCAGGAATTATATCCTGTTGGGAAATAACGGGAGTTTCCTCAAATATTGGGGTTTCTTCAGGAATTATATCTTGTTGGGAAATAACGGGAGTTTCTTCAACTATTGGAGTAACTTCAGGAACAATTTCCTGCTGATAACTAACGGGAGTTTCTTCAACTATTGGAGTAACTTCAGGAGTAATTTCCTGTTGGGAAATAACGGGAGTTTCTTCAACTATTGGGGTTTCTTCTTCCCTTGAAATTGCAACACCATCCCCAATAAATTCTGCATTAATAATTGGAGAAACCTCAATATTCTCAGAAGGATTTGCTGGAGTCGCAACCCCATCCTCGATAAATTCTGCATCAATGATTGGTTTAATCTCATTAATATCGGAATTTATAACCTCGGTTTGTGGAGTTAATTGGGCCAAAATGCTTCTGCCAATACTTCCCGCCACATCTCCTAAATCACCAATATCCAGACTCGCTAAAAATACCAGACGTCGTGCGAGTTCTTCGTGTTGGCTGGGTATTTCCTGTAAACGAGTTCCAAACCGTTCCAACCAAGCCACTAACTGCGCTTCTTGAACTCTGTTACCAATTAACCATCCCTTAATTTGTCCTCGACTGCTATTAGGTTGTAAGGTGTCCAACAGTTGCAGAAATAGGGCTTCATATTCCGTATCCGTGCGAGTTGGAGTTGCTTCAACCGATGGCGATGGAGGACTAGGTTGCTTCCCAAACAGGCGTTGAATCAGTCGTTTGAAAAATTGAATAATTCGGTTTAACATAAATAGACTTAGACAATATAGTTGTTATTGAAATTCTGGACAAAACCGCCAGTATCGGACATAATACACTGTTTTGATCTAAATCCTGATCCACTAATATTCAAAGATTAACCTACATCATTCTTAATAATCCCTGTTGACCGAGGAGCATTTCTCGTAACAAACTAAATAGTCCCACCCAAATAATCGGGGTAATATCTACCCCTCCCACGGGGGGAACAATTTTGCGGGTAATGACTAAAAAGGGTTCGGTGGGCCAAACAATTAGGTTAAATGGAAAACGCTGCTGGTTAACTTGGGGATACCAGGTGAGGACGATTCTGAAAATAAACAAAAAGGTCATCAAACCCAGAATTAAACCTAAACCCCAAGTTAAAATTGTTATTGTGTCCATAGGATCGGAAAAAATATTTTAAGTTTTGTTACTGTTTATCGGATCAATTCTAGCGGTTTTGGGAAGTTTTCTCATAAACAGACAAATACCTTCTCAAGATTGTGAAATTTTGTTAAACTGTTAAACCAAGAAATCAATCTAAGACAAGGATCGCATTTGTTATGACACCTTCATTAATGAACTTTTTCTATAGTTTGCTGGCTGGAATCCTGATTGTGGTGATTCCTGCAACTGTCGGTCTGCTCTTTATCAGCAAAAAAGATAAAGTAATTCGTTCCTAGACTGGTTATCTGGGAACAGGTCTAGGCAGACTTGCCAAAATCCTGGTTAAACCCATAAACTTAGGGGCTAAGAATCAGAATTTTGTCTGAATCGATAGCCCCTAATGTTGTATTGTTGCCAAAATACCCAGCCCCAAGCTCCGGTGATTAGAGATTTTCAAAAGAAATCGCTAAGATAGGACTGGCATAGGAGAAAAAATAATGGTTAATTTAGGTTTAAATTTCAGCAGCTTAGTGGGCATTGCCCTCGCGGTTTCTGGTGCTGGATTATATTTCCTGCGTTCTTGGCGGCCAAAACTAGCACGGGATCATGATATTTTCTTTGCTGCCATTGCGTTACTCTGTGGCGGGATTCTGTTGTTTCAAGGATGGCGACTTGATCCAATTCTAGCCTTTGGTCAATTTTTATTAACTGGAAGTGCGGTTTTCTTTGCGGTGGAAAGTGTTCGCCTCAGAGGAATTGCCGTTGTCCAAGCTAAGGAACGAGGGCCCATTGTGGACGATGAACGCTATGTCAGTGACGTTTATCGGGTGGATGCAGAATTAGATGAACTCGAACCGACGGACGAATATATGCCGATGGCCCGTCAAATTCGCGGGAGTCGTGATACTCGTTTGAGCCGAGCCGATGCTTATGAGGATGATACGGTTCGTCGGCGTCCCTCTAGTCGCAAAAGTAGTGCCGTTGACTATCCGACCTCGGCGGAACGTCCTCGCAAACGTCGTCCCAGTCCAGAATCTCGTCCAGAATCTCGTTCAGAATCTCGTCCAGAATCTCGTCCAGAATCTCGTCCAGAACCGACCTCGGATTGGGGAGAACCCCCTAGAGAACGGCAACAAAGACCTCCCAGAAGTCGCTCTAACCGCCCTCCCGCAACGCCTGCGGTAGATCGAGAAGATTGGACAACTTCGGCTTCTGATGCACCCCGATCTCGCCGTCGTCCCTCTGCTTCTTCAGAATATCGCTATTCTGAAGATCGCCGTCCGAATGATAATTCAACAGATTATGTTGAATATCGATCCGTAGACTATTCGGATGATGAGGTTGATAGTTCTTCTTAATTTCCCTTAAATTTAAGGAAGTCCACCTAGCATCAGTGAGACTTCCTTGAATAATTAGGAATGAGAATCAGGTTTAAGTTGCCATTTAGGAGGCTTAATAGAATTCATTTTTTCAGTCGATAAGACCTGATTAGATTCCATAGAATAGCCCCGTCGTTTTAATTCACTTTGAATCTGGTAAAGTTCTAATTGGAACTCCTCAGTGATGGCTTTGATCTCCTCATTAATGGCAGTTTCCCAAGCTTCTCGACTAATTAACCCCACTGGACTTTGATTTAACTGGCGTCTTTTCTCCTGAATTGCTTTTTGTCCTTGTTTCAAGACTTGATTATGTTGATGAATTAGCAGTTCAATCCAAACTTGATTTTCTTTTTGATTGCGTTGTTCAGGGGTAGATTGAGGATGATCTAACACATACTTAGTTAGTTCTTCTAAGACCCAAAACTCACGACTGGCGTGTTTAATTCCATCGGGGTTTTCTTGATAACGTTGTTGATAATAAGCATCAAACTTTTGGGAAATTTGCCGTTTATATTCAGGATAACGAATAATTTTTCCGGTATAAAATCCTGTCATTATTGTTAAAATGATTCCGAGTAAGGGGACAATATAGATAATCCAATCGGTATCTTCCCCTTGAAAACGCACATAAAATAGAGTGGCTGCATACTCCACAATTAAAAGCCCAGTGGCAAAAACAACAAAGACTTTTGTTTTTTGATGTAAATAGTCTTTCAAAACTGCATTAAAGACCATTTGTTCTGCTTCTGCGCGCACTGCAATTAGTTGATTTTTGGTGTTTCTTTTTTTGGCTTCTATTTGCTCCTGATCATGGTGAATATCTCGTTTAATACTGGAAATTGCCACATCATAAGCAATAGCCCATTCTGTGAAATAAACAAGAGGAAAACTAACTGCGATCGCAATAACCCAGCGCCATTCGCCAGGAAATCCACCTAAAGCCGCAAAGGGTCCACGACTATTGATTAATGCAGCAATTGTGATACAGAAAAGAACGATAAATTTGTGTAAGTTCATAGGATAATTTTCCTCACAGAGTAAGATGGATTAAAGATTTAGGAAAGTGTACTTTAGTAGCATTGAATATAAAATAACAACACTTTCCTAACAAAGTTTAATTGTTCGAGTGGGAAGGATAATTAACTAACTTGATACCGTCGCTTCATTTCTAAGGCATATTTTAACGGCGCTAAAATCGTCAAATTTTGGCTTAAGCGAGGGTAAAGCACGAAGATATTGGGGAGTTGTTCAGGTAACAACTTCTCAGCAATAAATTCCTGTAAAATCACGTCTTCATCAAATTTGGAAATCATAGGTTTACTTCTCCTGATTAGAACGAATATTTTTGATTGAATCTTTGACACAGCTTCGGATATTCTGATTGCAAAACTGGGTGTTAGGTAAATCTTTGAGGCTATTCCAAAGATTAGTATTAAACCCCGTATTGCCATCGTTGGTACTGCCAATAATCAAGAGTTTTCCTTGTCGGGATGAGACTTTATTGGCGAGGTTTTTAAGGTGTCTGGACAAAATTCTTCTCCTTCGTTGGCCTGAATTTGTAGTACAATAATTGGGGTTTCAGGGTGGCGATCGCTCATTTCAACAGCCAAATCTAAAGCCGGACAGACATAGGTTCCTTGGCCTTTAGATTCGGTTTTTTGATGGCAGACAGCATAGCCATCATTGGAGTCTTTGATCATCGCTGGGTCGGTGGCAATAATGTCTTGACTCACTTGAATTAAGGCCTGTTGATCCCCTGGTTTTGCCCCATCTGCCAGACCAAAACAAGTATCTTTAGATCCTTTTGCTTGCTTCGGATCATTGAGGGCTGAAGCACTACTATCCGCAATTCTGATTAACAGTAACTTGGTTGATTGTTTGCTACACCCACTTAACAGAAAAACAAAGAATAGCAGAGACAATATCAACAGTATCCAAACCCCATCAAAATCGCTACCCTCGCCTTTTTTGATAAACTGATTTTTGCATTCAGTACACATGAACTCTTTGGTTGTATTGGGGATTTGAACTAACTCGCACATTCTCTTGCCTTTGGTATTTCTGAGACAGTCCATAATATTTCCTCCTAACAGAAATCTTCAGAAAGGAAAAGGCAAAATATTACCTTTTCCTGTGATTTAATTCCTAGTTGCGAACGGGTGCGTACAGGTTTAAACTTACGCAATCTTCATCACTGTTATTAACTAACTGGTGGTATTCATAACGGTCAGTCCAGGTAATTTCTCCCGCACTTACGGTTTCTTCTTTCCAACAGAATAACTTCCGTTTTTCGTCAGTAATATATCGCTGTTGCGTAATAGTCCCTTGCAGCACTTTCGTAACATTTAAGGCTGCCTGTTTATGAGGGTGAACGCCAGAGAGTTGACCTGGCCCCCAACACATCACCAGCACCTCAACAGAATCATTCCGAAACAGGATTTGATGGCCATAGCGATCAGGGTGAAACATTACAAATGCCTCCCAAAATTCCTTCGGTAAATCTAAGCGAGTCACCAGGTCTTTGAATGTGTCCAGGGTTAACAGGTGAGAGGGAATTTCCTTGAGTGGGATCAGGAATTTCTCGATAGTCAGGGGCTGACTAACCCTTTTTCGTGAGGAAACACCGTTGTTCTGTTGTACAATCTGACTAATCATTAGTTTTGCCGTTGATTTACTTGTCTGAACAGATAACTGAATCGATGGCCTTTCATGTCAACCGAAAGGTTGCTATGCAGTTGTCAAGGTTCAGGCCCAGCGCAAAACGTTTGTTTCTTGCTTCTGTAAATACCCTATCAAGATGATTTGTTGTGTTCAAGAGCAGATCGTGTTACTTAAATGATCTGCCCTACTGCCCTATTTGATCTGCCCTATCTGCCCTATTTGCCCTATTTGCCCTAAAATGGATTAGGTTTAGTGTCACTGTGATGACTGTTATCTATGATTAAAAAAAGAGAACCGCGTAGAGTTAAAGCTAGTGAGGAGGGACAAAACTTACTCCGAAACGCGCAGAAATCTAAAACCCAGGAAACAAAAAAAGAATGGACTTATGAGCAAATAGTTGTTAAAGTTGGTTGTTCAGTAGATACAGTTAAACGCTTCTTTGCTGGTAAAAACGTTAATACAGATTATGCTAAAGAAATTGTTAAAACATTGGGTTTGGAGTTCTCCGATGTTGTTGATCTATCACAATCAAATATATTTAATAACTCAAATACTCCTAGCCAAAAACTAAAGGAAGCGTTATTCGATCTGAATTATATTGATCAAGAATATCATTTTCGCAGATCCTTGGGACAAATGGAATCTGTTGGAGCCTTTTTAATTCATGGGGAAAAAGGCTATGGACAACGATGGTTAGTGAACCGTTTAGCAGGTTTAATTCCTTATAATTCCACCGCTTACCAAAAACCTCTTAATATTCCCCATAAAAAACCTCTCCTAGATTTTTGGGAAGATATGGGAGAATCAATCAAATGTTACCCTAATCCTGAAGCGATCGCTGAACAACTTTATCAACAGTGGACTACTCGAACTGTTATTTTATCCATTACAGATATTCATAAAGTTGATCAAGGTTTAGAGTCATTTTTAGAACGAGTCTGGTTAAGAGTTATTGATAAAATTAATAACCATAATTCTTCTAAAAACCCTTTTAAAATGATCTTATTTATTGTAGGAAATAAAACTTTTAACTCACCTTCTAACTTACTCATTGACTTAACCCCCATACAGGATTTTAAAGAGGGAGTAATTCGGACATGGGGAGGTGCTCAACTCCCTAATTTATTATACAACTACTCCACAGAACAGATCGAAGGTTGTATTGAAGATATTATAGAACAAAACAGTCTACCAATTTTCACTTTAGAGCAAATTTGTGAGTCTTGCAGTATAAACTATTATTCAGATATAGAACGGAGTTTTACGTTATGAATCAACCTTTAGAATACACAGGTGATAAACAATGTCAACCGCAACCGGAACCGAATCAACGGGGAAAGAAACTGTGTCCCTATCGTCCTGAAAAGGGATTAATTCAAGCAGTTAATTTAGCGATCGCTTTAGAACGTCCCTTACTTTTAGAAGGGGAACCCGGTTGTGGGAAAACACAACTCGCACCTGCGATCGCCTATGAATTTAGTCAACGTTATCTCAAGGAAAATAATCAAAAATGGCCCTATTTTCCTTGGAATATTAAATCCACCACTCGCGCCCAGGATGGATTATACACCTATGATGCGATCGCCCGCTTAAGAGATGCTCAATTTTTAGGGATGAATAACTCAAAAAACTATTTAGAAGAAAATGAAATTAAAGCCGTTATTAAACGATTAAACAATCAAAAAGCCTATTTAAAAAGAGGAGAATTAGGAAAATCTTTTGCAGTCAAAGAAGTTAGACCGATTGTATTAATTGATGAAATTGATAAAGCCGATATTGACTTTCCCAATGATTTATTGTTAGAATTAGATAAATTAGAGTTTGAAATACCTGAAATTGGAGCCACGGGAGATAATGCCATCAAAGCGGAACAATCTCCCCTTGTGATTATTACCAGTAACCGAGAACGAGAACTTCCTGATGCGTTTCTCCGTCGGTGTTTATATTATTACTTGAATTTTCCTGATGAAGAAGAATTAATTAAAATTGTTAACCTGCATTTTCCTAATCTCAACTCAGACCAACTCGAATTAGTTGATGAAGCAGTTGATCAGTTTTTAGGTGTACGAGAAATGGGAAGTAACCGCCCAAATGCTAAAAAAGCCGGAACTAGCGAACTGTTGGACTTGATGAAAATTCTCCTTAAGAAACCTGTATCTGAAGCATTTGAAGATATTAAAGATTTAGCGAGTAATCTCCCTCTATTGGGAACTTTACTAAAAACCAAAGAAAGTCAAGACTCCTATCAACGGAAATGCGATGAATAACCCAAATTACCCTAATTATTTAGGTTTATTTCTGCACCTACGAGACGCAGGAATGTCGCTGACCGTTGAACAATATCTGTTATTTCAACAAGCGTTAACTTTAGGGTTTGGTCAAAGCAATTTAGCCGACCTGAAACAACTCTGTCGTTTGCTGTGGTTTAAACCCAAAGAATCTTTTAATTCTGGTATTTTTGATACGGAATTTGATCGTTATTTTGCCCGTTTTCAGTCACAAAAATTACCGGAAACCCCATTAAAATCTGAGACAATTAAAACTCCCCCCACTCCCGAAATCACCCCCAACCCAAACCCCTCAACTCCTGACAAAATACCCACCCCAAAACCATCCAATTCCGTGCAAATTCCCATTGCTTTACGCGGCGAAGGATTTCGACCCCAAAACGAAAAAAAACCCTCCAAAGACTTTAGTTTTAACGTTCAAAATTTACCCGTTACAGAACGACAAATCCTGCAAAGTTGGCGTTTTTTACGATATCCCATTCCAGAAGGTCATGCAACTGAACTCGATATCCCCGCAACCTTAGCTCAAATTTACCGTCAAGGTCAAATCTTTGAACCCGTTTTCCGTCCTCGTCGGGTTAATTCCCTAGAATTATTATTGTTAATAGACTGGGATGGTTCCATGATTCCGTTTCATATTCTAGCCCAACAATTAATCACCAGTCTCAAAAAACACACCTTTGGGAAAACCCAAATTTATTACTTTAGAAATTGTCCCCATAATTATCTTTATTTATTTCCCAACCAACCCCAAGCAAAACCCCTGGATGAAATTCTTCCAACCCTGCACAAAAATCGAACTATTGTGGTAATTTTTAGTGATGGGGGAGCAGGACGGGGAAATTATAATCCAGAACGAATTGAATTAACTCAAGTCTTTTTTGATCAAATAGAACCCTTAGTACGGTCTATAATTTGGTTTAATCCTTTACCCGAAGATCGTTGGCAAAATACAACAGCATCAGGAATAATAGAAACTCTCCATCTTCCCATGTTTGAGTTTAACTGTTCTGGACTCAATGCCATGGTTCGTGTAATTTCTCGTTGCTAGGTTCTACCTAGCAATGCTTATTGCAGGCTCCGCCTGCTATGATTCGGAGGCAGAGCCTCCCGTTAATATTCCCTGGTAGAACCAGGGAACAAGGAAAAAAACCCGATTTCTAATGGTTAATGATATCCGACAACAACTCGCTGACCATCGGTTTGAAGCCTTTGCAGAACGCTTTAAACCCAAGCCCAAGACGATGGACTTATTATGTCATGCGGCTTTTCCCCTCGCCCTCACGCCTCATTTATTATATTGTTTGCGGGAAAATTTCGTTCCTGACTGTGATTTTATTGCTGTTGCGGATATCTTGTTATCTTCCCTCTGTGTTTCAGTCGGACGGGAACTCTATGCTATTGATGGCAAAGTCCGAGACTTGTTACTCCGTCGCCTCAAAGCCAACTTTGGAGAACGTCGCCTCAACCGTCTGGCGGACTATATGACAGGTTACATCCAACAACAAATTTCCCTACCTAATAATAGCCGCATTGCTTGGCAATTAGGCCCCGAACCCCACTGGACAGCCCTAGCCTATACTCGACCAGGGGAAGCCCTTGAACAAATTAAAATAGCGATACAACAAGCTTTAAAAAAAGCCGATGCTCAAGAACGGGTGCGTTTAGCCTCTTTAGTCGAAAGTTATGGGGATTTACTCCAAGAAGCTGGCTTTGCCCCTATCCTCACCCTAGCACAACAGTTAGAAGCCGAACCCTCTGAAGAACTGCCCCTATCGGTGTTTTCCTTTGAAACCGTTACTGTTAATAACTGGGGGAAAATTATCAACCAGGAAACCAAACAGGCCCAATACTTCACCGAAGACTTGGGGGATGGAGTCACCTTAGACATGGTTTATATTCCTGGGGGGACATTCCTCATGGGTTCACTGGAGGGGAAAGGAGACAAAGACGAATATCCTCAACATCAAGTTACAGTCCCTCCTTTTTTCATGGCCAAATATCCCATCACCCAAGCCCAGTGGAAAGCCGTGGCTAAGGGGCCTAAAATTCAACGGGATCTTGATCCTGACTGTTCTCGCTTCAAAGATACCCCCCCAACCCCCCCTTACCAAGGGGGGGCTTTAGGAGTTTCCCCCCAACCCCCTTTAACAAGCAAACCCCCCCCAACCCCCCCTTACAAAGGGGGGGCTTCAGAAACCTCCGGTTCCCCCCCTTACCAAGGGGGGGCTAGGGGGGGTTCTAACCGACCCCCTTTAGAAACAGGGGCTTCAGAAACCTCCAGTTCCCCCCCTTACCAAGGGGGGGCTAGGGGGGGTTCTCACCGACCCGTAGAAAACGTTTCCTGGTACGATGCGGTAGAATTTTGTGCCCGACTGCTGCAACGCACCGGACGCCCCTACCGTTTACCCTCAGAAGCCCAATGGGAATATGCTTGTCGTGCGGGAACTACCACCCCATTTTACTTTGGAGAAACCCTAACCAGTGATTTAGCCAATTATGATGGAACTGAAACCTATGCAGAGGAACCCAAGGGAATATATCGACAGGAAACCACCCCTGTTGGTCAATTCCCTCCCAACGCCTTTGGGTTGTATGATCTACATGGTAATTTCTGGGAATGGTGCGCCGACCCTTGGCATGAAAACTATCAAGGAGCACCAACACAAGGGGAAGTTTGGGATGAGCAGAATAAGAATGATAATCGTTATCAAATCTATAGTGTTGAAAATTTAGTCAACTTATTAAGTGATGAAAGATCTCATTGTGTGCGGGGCGGTTCGTGGATCAGCGATCCTGATTACTGCCGTTCTGCTAATCGTATCACCGGTCACCCCGTCTACTTCAGCGTCAGCGTCGGCTTTCGGGTTTGTTGGGTTGTAGGTGCGTCCCTGGTTAGTGTGCGGGATTCTTAGCCCTATTTTCTTTAGCTCTTTTGCCCTCTACCCTTCTTTTTTCTTTTCCCTTGTGTCCGAGCGAAGCGAGCGTTTTTATTTTTTCTAAAATATTAAGTTTTGTTAATGGAAGAACTGCCGATTATCCAAAAAACCTACGATTTAATTAAATGGTATGTCCCCATTTTAAATCGTTTGCCCAAGGATCACAAATTCATGTTAGGCGATAGAATGATTGCCCGTCTCTATGATATCTTAGAAACCCTAATTTTGGCAAGATATTCAGCCGAAAAACTTTCCTATGATGTCTTTTCTGTTCCGGTGTTCCCTGCTATACTACTGAGAATTTCTAAAGCTGCCCGATCGCACACTCCTTCCTCTCCTAATGCTTGTTTCATCTGTTGATAGCGATTTAATATTTCCTGTCGTTTGGGTTGATTAGTTAGCAATTCTATCGCCTCTCGCACAATATTTTCAGGAGTCACTTCTTCTTGAACAAGTTCAGGCACGATGGCTTGCATTTGCACTAAATTAGTTGAGGATATAAACGGAACTGAAAAATTTAAGAAACGACGAACCAGCCAAGCGGTTAAATTACTGACTCGATAAACCACAACTTGGGGAACATTTAATAAGGCAATTTCTAAATTAACTGTTCCTGATTTGGTAATGGCTAAATCGGCGGCGGATATTACTTCTAAGGTTTGACAATTTCCTGATTTTGTTGAAACTAAAACCGCATTTAATTGATAGTTTTTAATGGCGGTTTCTATGGTTTTATAATATTCGGGTAAAGATACCGGAATCCAAAATTTAACCCCAGGAATTTTGGATTGAATTTGTTTAGCAGCTTCCAATAATATTGGCATTAAATATTTAATTTCTTGCCATCGGGAAGCCGGAAGTAAGGCGATCGCAATTTCATCGGGTTTCATCCCTAATTTTATCCGAGATTCTTCTCTACTGGGAGCCGTTTTCATCCGGTCTAATAAAGGATGACCCACCCAAGTAACCTTCGCACCTTTTGATTTAAAATAACGAGCTTCTTCTGGAAAAATCGCTAAAATTTGGTCGGTTAACTTAATAATTTGTTCCGTACTTTTTGAACCTAATGACCAGACCCATTCTTGCGGTGCAATATAATAGAAAATCGGCAATTTGGGGAAGTGATTTTTAATAAAATTTCCGATACCAATATTCGGCCCCATATAATCAATTAAAATTACAATATCGGGGGGATGATTTTTTAAATATTGTTTAGTTTTTTGCTGAATTAAATAAGTCGGAATAATATATGGTAAAGATTCTAAAAGCCCAACGGAACCAATTCCTGTAGTATTTCCTAATAATATTGCTCCGGCTGCGGCCATTTTTTCCCCACCTAATGCTATAATTTCTATAGGGATATTCTGATTTTTGGCTTGTCTGAATAAGGCTTCAATTAACATTGACCCTTGTAAATCGCCAGAGACTTCTCCCGTACTTATAAAAATCCGAATTAGGGTTTGATTTGGAAGCATTAGAACTCAATAGTAAATAATTTGGGAACGGATTAGATCGGTTTTATTCATAACCCAACCTCAGATTATAGCCGTTTATTGAGTCCCTGCTGAATTTTCCTGAAAATCTGATGATTCAGACGGAGTAAAAAACGATACAATCACTACTTACAGACGAAAATTGTAGCTTTTCCTGCGGTCGTTTTGGGAATGTAAAAAAGTGATCTGACTCAGGAACGTTTATAATCAGAATCGGGTCTTAGTGAGTATCTCCAATTAATAGTCTAACTCAAATAATGACAATTTTATTTATGAACCCTTTATCAAATATAACAAAGCTTTCTTTGGGAATTATGATTTTTAGTGGGTTACATTTTATTGGAAATACTACCCCAAGTTTTGCCAGTTTACCTCAACAGTTGAATCCTCAATCCTCAGTATTAAAATTAGCACAACTTCCGCAACAAACCATGGATAAACAATTAGGTGGTTTATATGTTAAATCTGAAACTAAAAGCCAAGTTTTTCCCCTAAAGCAAACCCAGGTTAAGGCTAAAATTTCGGGAAATGTTTCACAGGTTGAAGTTTCTCAAACCTTTGAAAATCCGTTTCAAGAACCTTTAGAAGCGATTTATGTATTCCCCCTTCCCGATCAAGCCGCCGTTGATCAGATGGTAATTAAAATAGGCGATCGCACCATAAAATCCAAAATTGAAACCCGAGAAGGCGCCAAAGAAATCTATCAACGGGCTAAAGCTCAAGGTCGCACCACCGCATTATTAGAACAGGAAAGAGATAATATCTTTACTCAGTCTGTAGCTAATATTCAACCGGGCGAACAAATATCCGTAACGATTCGCTATATTGATCAATTAAAATTTGAAGGGGGAAACTATGAATTTGTGTTTCCGATGGTAGTTGGCCCCCGTTATATTCCCGGTCAATTAATTAATAAAAATCAACCCAATACTAATCAAGTTCCCGATGCGGATCGGATCACGTCACCAATTATTGAACAGGAGGCAAAATCTCCCCATAATATTCAAGTTGATGTTGAAATTGATGCTGGGGTTGCGATTGAAAATGTCCGATCAACTTCCCATAAAATTATTACCCAACAGCAGGGAAATCGGATATTTGTTAGTTTAGATCAATCCGATCAAATTCCTAATAAAGATCTAATTATAAGATATCAGATTTCAGGAGAAAATACCAGAGCATCGGTATTAACAGAAGCAGATCAACAGGGAGGACATTTTGCCGCCTATTTGTTACCCGCAATTAGTTATAATCCTAATCAAATTATTCCGAAAGATGTTATTTTTCTGATGGATACCTCCGGTTCCCAAGAAGGAGAACCCCTGAAAAAATCTCAAGAATTAATGAAAAGATTTATTCAAGGATTAAATTCCGAAGATACCTTTAATATTATTGATTTTGCCAATACCACCAATACCTTATCAGAAATTCCCTTAGAAAATACCCCCGCTAACCGACAAAAAGCGATTAATTATATTAATCAATTACAAGCAGATGGCGGGACGGAATTATTAAATGGAATCCAGGCGGTTATGAGGTTTACCTCTCCCTCCCAGGGTCGCTTACGCAGTATTGTTCTATTAACAGATGGATATATTGGAAATGATCAAGAAATAATTGCAGCAGTGCAAAATAAACTTAAACCCGGAAATAGATTGTACGCCTTTGGGGTGGGAAGTTCTGTCAATCGTTTTTTACTTAATCGTTTAGGAGAAATTGGCCAGGGAACAACCCAAATTGTTCGTCAAGATGAACCCACAGAAACCGTCGTGGAAACATTTTTTAAACAGATTAATAACCCCATTCTAACCGATTTGGAAATCACTTGGCAAGGGGAAGGATTAAAACCTGAAATTTATCCGGTAAGCTTATCTGATTTATTTGATAATCAACCTTTAGTATTATTTGGACGTAAATTAGATCGTCGTAATGGCTTATTAAAAATTACCGGAATAACCGCCAAAGGCGATCGCTATGAACAAACCTTACCCGTTAATTTTCCTGAGATCAATAATAACGAATCTGGTAATATTGCGATCGCCAAATTGTGGGGACGGGCGAGAATTAAAGACCTGATGAATCAAATGTTTTCCGGGGAAACAAAATCAGGAGTTGAAGGAGTAACACGCACCGCTTTATCCTATCAATTACTATCTGAATATACCGCTTTTGTCGCCGTCAGCGAAGAAGTTAGAGTCGATCCTAATGGAACTCGTCACACCGTAGAAGTTCCCCTAGAATTGCCCGAAGGGGTGAGTTATGACGGTATTTTTGGCACTCCAGAAACCTCTCAATTGCCATCAGCAAAACCCATGAGTTTAGGACGAACTCGTTCTGCATCTGGTTATAATAATTATGGCAGTCAACGGAGTCCAGAAATTGCGCCACCGCCCCCTCCTGTTCGCGGAATAAACCCACAACCCACAAATATTAATGCAGTTGGAAATAGTCAGGTAAAAATAACAGTTGTTGAAGTTACAGGAATTAGCGATCGCACCCTAATTAATGACCTCAACCGTTATTTACAAGGCTTAAATTTAGCCAATGAAATTAATGGAAAAGTGACCTTTGAAATAATTATTGATCAAGGCAATGTCCAACGAGCTATTTTTGATGATCTTGACTCTGATCTGGATTTAGAGAATAATCTCAAACAGGCCCTAATTATTGATCAAATTCGCCGATCACTCCTAACTTGGCAACCGTCTAACCCCGTGAGTGGAAAACTCAAAATCACCTTAGAATTAAAAGCAACAAAATCCTAAATTCCATGAATCTTCCGACCTCAATTGTCACCTCAAATCAGGTTTATCCCCTCAGTATTGCACCAATGATGGATCGCACCGATCGCCATTATCGCTATTTTATGCGACAAATCACCCGGCGAACTTTGCTATATACCGAAATGGTGACAACGGCGGCAATTTTGCATGGAGATCAAGAGCAATTATTGGGATTTTCACCCGAAGAAAAACCCCTAGTATTACAATTAGGAGGAGATAATCCGAATCATCTGGCAACTTGCGCTAAAATAGCCGAAGATATCGGATATGACCAGGTTAATTTAAACGTGGGATGTCCCAGTGATCGGGTGCAAAATGGCAATTTTGGGGCTTGTTTAATGGCGCAACCGGAGTTAGTGGCTAAAGCAGTAGAAGCAATGCAAAAAGTAGTTAATATTCCGGTGACAATTAAACATCGAATTGGTATTGATGACCAGGATAAATATGAAGATATGGCGAATTTTGTCAGAATAGTTGCTAACGCCGGATGTCAACATTTTAGTGTTCATGCACGCAAAGCTTGGTTACAGGGTTTAAGCCCCAAAGAAAACCGGACTATTCCCCCATTAAGATATGAAGAAGTTCATCGTTTAAAACAAGAGTTTCCTCAGCTATTTATTGAAATTAATGGCGGGTTTAAAACCCTAACAGAAGTTAAAGATCAATTGCAATTTGTTGATGCTGTGATGATCGGACGCGCCGCCTATGATCACCCCTATTTGTTTGCAACGGCGGATCAAGAAATCTATGGAGAAAAGACACCTCCCTTGACCCGTCAAGAAGTCATAGAAGCTATGTATCCCTATCTGGAATATTGGTTAAAAAAAGGGGTAAAACTAAATAGTATGACCCGCCATTTTTTAGATTTATTTGCCCAACAACCAGGGACAAAAGCCTGGAAACGTTATATTAGTGAAAATGCCCATCTGACCCATGCTGGAGTAGAAGTTCTTGAACAGGCATTGAAGCAACTTCCTTAACCTTCAAACTCCTATTGTTAAAAAACAAATTAAATAAGGTTCCCTTTCCTAAGATTTTATTCAATTCTCTCATCATAAAGAAAGGAATAAAAACAATCAATAAACATAAAATTTGATAAAATAAATCAATTTGAGAAACTTGATTTTTAAATTCTATTAAAATCCGTTCCAGAGATTCATGTTGAAATAAACCTACAATTAAATGTTCTATACTATTAAAAAACAAAGCAATGATGGTAAATAAAACGGATTTATAACCCACCGAAATAATTAACGGCTTATCTTGATAGCGTTCTACAATTGGCATTTTTTCCGATAAAAGAATTACCTTTCCTAAAACTAAAGCTCCCATAATCTCAATTCCGTAGTTAAAGCCATTAATGCCATATTTAACTAAAGCTAGGGAATTTAAGGTTACTAAAATACTAAAGGATGAGGCTAAATATAAATTAATAATTCCGAGATTAATGAACTCACGAATTAAGATATTTTTCCAGTTATTCAATGTAGTTTTGGCGATCATATTTTTATTCCTGATTTTTGATTTTTGATCTTAAAATAAATTCTGCCACACTTAGATCTACAGGAGTTGTCACTTTCAAATTAGTTTCTTCTCCCATAACAATATGAACGGATAACCCACATTTTTCAAATAAAGCGGCATCGTCGGTGACTTCCCAACCCTGTTGACGTCCCTGATCATGACATTCTTTTAATAATTTCACCTCAAAACCTTGGGGAGTTTGCGCCGCCCATAATTGTTGGCGATTTGGGGTATCTAAAATTAACCCATTTTGATCAACAACCTTAATCGTATCCTTAACTGGAACCGCCGCAATTAACCCCGAACAAGTCTGCAAAGCCATCCCACAGCGCTCGAATAACTCCGGTGTGGCCAAACATCTCGCCCCATCATGAATTAACACCCGCTCCGCATCGGTTGGTAAGGCCTGTAAGCCATTATAAACTGATTGTTGACGGGTTTCACCCCCCTGAATTAACTCGACGGGTTTAGTTAAATTAAGCTGGGCTAAAATTTCCTGAAAGTCGGGAAAATCCACGGGTTGACCCATGATCCCGATCCATTCAATACAAGCTGAAGCCTCCGCCGCTTCAAGTGTCCAGGCTAATAGGGGTTTATCCAATAAAGTTAGGAGCAATTTGTTGCGATCGCTCCCCATTCTTCGTCCCATACCCGCCGCCGGAATTAATAGGTGCATTGTGAAAATTTAGAGGTAAAATTGACAATTCTATGTTCATATTAGAATTAAGCTGACCTTGTAGATTAACTCTTTAATTATGAGAATACTAGCCCTTGTCCCAGGTGGAATAGGCGATCAAATCCTGTTTTTTCCCACCCTTGATGGCCTCAAGCAAGCCTATCCTGAAGCCCAAATTTCTGTTATGGTAGAACCCAGAGCCAGGGGAGCTTATCGAGTTTGTAAGTCCGTTTCTGAAATTTTAACCTATGATTTCAAGGGACGGAACAGTTTAGCCGACTGGGGAAATTTTTTAGGAATTGTCCGTGACCGGGAATATGAAGTGGTAGTCTCCCTGGGTCAAAGTTGGACAGTCGGGTTGTTATTGTGGTTAACGGGTATCCCCACCCGCATTGGTTACGCAGGCGGGGGTGAGGGGTTATTTATTAGCAACCCAGTCCCCTTAAAACCAGAGCAGTACGCCGCCGAAATGTATTATGACCTGCTCAAAGGGTTGGATATTATTAGTCCCTTCCCAGGATTATCAATTAATGTGCCCAAACTGGATCTCGACTGGGGAGAAGCGGAACAGAAACGGTTAGGAGTCAAGGATAGTGGTTATATTTTGATTCATGGGGGATCTAGCCAGTTAGCCAAACAAAAAGGCATTGATAAAATCTACCCCGTGGCCAGTTGGCAAAAAATTATTCAAGATATTCAACAGCGCCAACCTAACCTCCCCGTGATCATTGTCCAGGGGCCAGAAGATGGGGCCTTAGTGCGGCAAATTGTCGAATCTTGTCCCCAGGTTAAAGTCACCCAACCGGAGGATATTGGTAAATTATCGGCGATGATCGCCTCGGCGAATTTAATGCTTTGTACCGATAGCGCCCCCATGCACCTAGCCGTTGCGGTGGGAACCTATACGATCGCCTTATTTGGCCCAACAGAACCCGCTAAATTATTACCAAAAAGCGATCGGGTAATTGGGCTTAAATCTCCTTCAGGCAAAATGTCTGATATCTCTCCCGATCAAGTAATTAAAAAAATCTGGGGCGGATGAAATCAGTTATCAGTTAACAGTTATCAGTTATCAGTTAATAGTTGTCAGTTAATAGTGAACAGTTAATAGTTGTCAGTTAATAGTGAACAGTTAATAGTGAACCATTAACTAATTAAAATCCGTGAAATCCGTGAAATCCTCTTAATCCGTGTTCAAATCCTCTTAAATCCGTGATATGAATTACAATATTGAAGAAACAGTTATTGAACGCTACAAAGCGGGAGCCCAAACGGTACAACCTTCCCTCTGTTGTCCGGTGGAATATCAGGAAAATCAATATTTAGAAATTATTCCCCAGGAAATTATAGATAAAGATTATGGTTGTGGTGATCCTACTCGTTATGTTAACCCAGGGGAAACCGTAGTTGATTTGGGTTCCGGGGCGGGTAAAAATTGTTATATGATCGCGCAAAAAATAGGAGCATCCGGTCAAGTGATTGGGGTAGATTTTAATGATACAATGTTGGCTCTTTCCCGCAGCTATCAACCGGAAATAGCGGAGAAATTAGGCTATTTTAATACCAGCTTTGTTAAGGCAAAAATTCAGGATTTAGCCTTAGATTTAGATCAAGTTCAACAGAGTTTAAAAGTTAATCCGATTCAATCAATTGAAGACCTAGGAAAATTTGAGTTAGAATGCGATCGCCTCCGTCAACAAAACCCTTTAATTGCTGATCATAGTGTTGATGTTGTTATTTCTAATTGTGTTTTAAATTTAGTCCGTCCCCAGGATAAGGATCAACTATTTCAAGAAATTTATCGAGTCTTAAAACGGGGCGGAAGGGCAGTTATTTCCGATATTGTTTGCGATCAAGATCCCACACCTAGGATTTTAAATGATCCCGATCTTTGGAGTGGTTGTATTGCTGGAGCGTTTCGGGAAAATGAATTTTTAGAACGGTTTGAACAGGCCGGATTTTACGGCATTGAGATATTAGCTCGACAGGAAGAACCTTGGCAAGTTATTGATGGTATTGAGTTTCGTTCCCTAACGGTTACTGCATTTAAAGGCAAAGACGGCCCCTGTTTAGATGTAAACCAAGCCGTGATTTATAAAGGGCCTTGGAAACAAGTCATGGACGATGACGGACATATTTTATATCGGGGGGAACGGATGGCAGTTTGTGATAAAACCTACCATATTTATAATAACATAAACGGCCCCTATTATCAAGATATTTTAGGAATTTTACCCCATGAAACTATCCCCCTAGAATCAGCCCCAGAATTCGATTGTAGACGGAATGCTATTCGTAAACCCGAAGAAACCAAGGGAGAGCATTATCACGTTACCATCACCAATTCTGATAATTCCTGTTGCGCTCCTGATAGTTCTAGTTGTTGTTAAATCTTTAAAAAAAGGTTATAATAAGTACTGATCTAAGGTGATATTTAGTAACTTTAGATTAGGGCGATCGCTAATAGCTAGAAACACTTTATTGGTTTATAAATTACTTTCCTAACCAATGGTAATGTTTGAACGATATGAAGACCAGGGACATATTATATTTCACGGTGATTCTTTACCTATTTTGTCGAGTGAAATAACATCTGAATCTGTAGATCTAATTTTTATTGATCCTCCCTACAATATCGGGAAACAATTCTCAAATTTCCACGATAAGTGGGAGTCTGATGAGGAATATGCAGTATGGGCTTATAAGTTACTGGATGAGTGTATTCGGATATTAAAGCCTAATGGAACTTTATATGTGATGGCAAGTACCCAAGCGATGCCATATTTTGATCTTTATTTAAGAAATAAAATAGTAATTTTGAGTCGCATTATATGGCATTATGATAGTTCAGGAGTTCAAGCTAAAAAATACTTTGGATCAATGTATGAACCCATACTTTATTGTGTTAAAAATAAAAGTAATTATGTATTCAACTCGAACAATATTAAAGTAGAAGCAAAAACAGGCGCACAAAGAAAGTTAATTGATTATAGAAAATCGGTTCCTAGTCCCTATAATTCGGAAAAAGTACCGGGGAATGTCTGGTATTTTCCTCGTGTTAGATATCTTATGGAAGAATATGAAAACCATCCTTCCCAAAAACCTGAAGCATTGCTAGAGAGGATAATTCTTGCTAGTAGTCAGGAGGGTGGTATTGTACTTGATCCATTTGGAGGTACATTTACATCGGGTGCAGTATCCAAACGATTAGGAAGAAATTCTATTAGTATAGAATCTCAAGAGGAGTATCTTAAAATTGGTCTAAGGCGAGTTCTGGGATGGCAAGAATATAAAGGTGATCAGCTATTACCTCCACAGAAAAAACAGACTAGAAGAAATAAAAAAATTCAAAATTTTGATTTCATCCAAAAGGAGCTTTTTAATGCCGACAGTACAGCATGAATTTACCGATAAGATTACTGAAATTTTAAATATATATTTCCCTGAACAGGGAAGTAAAATCTTAGATTCTAGCGAGTTATTACAATATCTAAATATTAAAACAAAAGCTGCTAATCGTGGTTCCAAGTCACGAGCAGGATTGGCAAATCATTATGCTATATATGTCTTGGTCGAGGACTATCTAAATAATAAGTTTCATATTAATGGCAATTATAGTGATTATGAAGGAGCAAAATTTACAACACTTCTTCAGAGACAAAGAGAACTTCCATTTGGAAGTAAACTCCAAAATCATGCCCTCAATAGTAGACTAAATGAAGAATTTAAAAAATACTTTCCAACATCATATTATGTACCTATAATCAGAGATGCTAAAACCAATAAATATTGGATTAATGAAAATCTCTTGAAATGTTCTATTGATAATTCTCAAATAAATATTGCTGAAGCGATTAAAGATATTATTGATGCTTATATATTGGCGCGTGGTCAAGCATTCAATGACTTTATGATCTATTGTCAACAGATGATCAATATTCAGAAACAAGATCCTTCACAAGCGGTTAAATTTATTAAAGATTTACTGAAACCTAATATAGATGCAAGAGTTTTTGAAATTGTCAGCTATGCTATTTTGAAAGAATATTATGCAGACCAACAAATATATTGGGGTTGGTCACCCGATGAACTGAACGTGGAATATTTAATTTTATATAAAACGGGTCGAACCAACGCAAATGATGGGGGTATAGACTTTGTAATGAAACCCCTGGGAAGATTTTTTCAAGTCACAGAAACTCTTGATGCAGGTAAATATTTTCTCGATATTGACAAGGTTCAGAGATATCCGATTACTTTTGTTGTGAAAACAGAACATACCGTTGAAACAATCTTAAACAAAATCAGAGAAAAAGCGACGGAAAAATATAATATTAAAGCTATTGTTCAAAAATATATGGAATCTATAGAAGAAGTGATTAATATTCCAGAACTGATGAGTCATTTTGATAGGGTTTTAGAACGGGGTAAAGGTGCAGCAGTAATTGAAGAAATTGTTTTACAGAGTCGTGTGGAATTTAATGTAGAAGCAGAGGAACAAGATATTTTGATCAACGAAGATGGGGTTGAAAATGAGTAGAAATTGGTATTCCCATAAGTCGCCGTTTTATATTGAATCAGCCCCAGAATTCGATTGTAGACGGAATGCTATTCGTAAACCCGAAGAAACCAAGGGAGAGCATTATCACGTTACGATCACAAATTCTGATAATTCCTGTTGCGCTCCTGATAGTTCTAGTTGTTGTTAAATCTTTAAAAAAAGGTTATCATAACTAATAGGATTTGGAGAAACTCTGTTTCAGATCGCTACCTTAATCTTCTTGCTCATCATCCGATAAAATATATTCATCCTCAAAAACCTCTGACCAAGAAAGAGAAGTCAAATGACATTTAACTTTCCTTATTTCCAGTTCAGCCTCTTTTACAGCAGCTTGAAAACATTTATCCCAAATTGATTCAATAAAATCTCGATTCAAGCTGGGAACTTCCTCTTGAATATCCTCGATTTCTCGACGGGCTGAGAGAATACTGATCGCCCAGCTATTCGTGCGTTTTTGAGGTTGACATTTCCATTTGATCACATGAACCATTAACCGAATTAACTGACTTTTTAATGCTAATTTTTTCGATTTTCCCATAGATTCAATTAAGGCATAAAGTCCTTCTCTGGCTTCCATCACTTGATTCTCCTGTAATAGTTGCTCGATAGTTACAGCCATTTGATATTCTGATCCAGTCGCCAACCAGTCCCAATCTTGTTTAGTTAGCATTGCCATTTCCTTGAGATTACCCATATTCATAAACTTATCATAACTAATAATATTTTGAGAAACCCAGTTAAGGATTATAGCTATTTTCGAGAATTTATGATAATCTTGATTTAGGATCAAACAAGAATCAAGGTAAAAACGATGGATATTGTTAAAGCAAAACAAGAAACAATTGCCTCTTTAAAATCCTTGGGGATTGATTTTTATGAAATGCCCAATGGCACTTTTCGCATTGGAGGTCTGAAAGGTAATCAAGATTTAGAATATAAAATATCTTGGCTGAATGAGAAAAATTTTAACAATGATCAACTCAGAGAATTAGAAAAACTTGGTTTCAAAAATGAGATCGAAAAAATAGAAATAAATTTCAATATTACAAATCAAGAAAAATTTTTTTTACTATCAACTATTAGCTTAGAAGACTTTAACAGTCTAATGCTTTATGAATCTTTAAATGGCAACAAAAAAGCCTTAGAAATTTTATTGTCTTTAGCCATGTTAGGTCTTAATTCTCTTTCAGAAAGTTCTGATTTTGAAGTAAAATCAACAAAAGATTTTACTCGCCAATTGCTAAATCTTGAATATGAAAAAGCCAATCAATTAGTTATGGAAGAAATGAAAGTAGAAACACTAGAAGAAATTGAAACTGAAGATGAACTTTTATCTCTAGCAGTTTCTCTGACTTGCTAATCAATTTTTATGAATAACATACTACGATTATGCCTTGACCTCAATATTTGGTGTGCTGTTATGCTTGCTAATAAGAAAGGCTGGCAAAATACAGCGTGCCAATTTTTAGTTAACGTTGTTCAAGAAGGAATCTGCGAGTTGGGTTGTGTTCAACTTATTATCTCCTATGAGATGCTAGATCGTCTATATTTGGTATTAGTCAATAAAATGGGTGTTTCAGAATCTACAGCACAAGATTACGTTCGGACAATCCAGGCTTATGCAGAAGCCGGAATAATAGGTGGCCCTCAGTTAACTTTAGGAGGAACTGGCGTTATTCCATTACGTGATGTTGAAGATCGTCATGTTCTTGAAACAGCCTTGGCTGGTAATGCTTCTGTGTTAGTAACAAAAAATCTTAAGGACTTTTTATCTAAAGATACACATATTATCGAAGTGGAGAAACATTTAATTTACTCTAATTCGGGTAAATCTCTGCATATTGTACATCCTTATTTAATGACAGAATGGATTAGGCAAAATAATATACCAAATGTAAATATTAAATTTGATTAATCACATTAGTTCCTTTTTTCTTAGGGATATTTGTTTATCTGTATTAAGATATAACCTAAACTTGTATGTCTGGAATCTTATCGAATTTCCAAAACCTCGCATATAATATAACACGATCTTGTTCATGTTATCGGGATTGACCAATATTGCATTAACTTGCCTAAGCGGAGGAAACAACATAACTGTTAATCGTTAACTGTTAACTGTGAACAAATTATCAGGAGATTTATGAAAATTGGCATTGCTAAAGAGATTCAGGTAGATGAACGGCGAGTGGCCCTCATCCCTGATGTTGTCGCCCGTTTGGTTAAACAGGGTGTGGAAGTATGGGTGGAGACAGGGGCCGGGGAACGGGCCTGTTTTTCCGATGCAACTTATGAACAGGTTGGGGCGAAAATCGTTGATCAGGGGACACTTTGGGGCGAAGTGGATGTCCTGCTGAAAGTCGGGGTATTAGAGGACTCTGAAGTCTCTCAACTCAAGTCTGGAGGGGTTTTAATTACCTTTTTAAACCCCTTGGGAAACCCAGAATTAGTCCAGAAACTGGCGGCGCAGAACGTGACCGCCTTTAGTATGGAATTGATCCCGCGTACCAGTCGCGCCCAAAGCATGGATGCCCTATCCTCCCAAGCAAACTTGGCCGGATATAAGGCGGTATTAATTGCCGCAGCAGCCTTACCGAAATATTTTCCGATGTTAACCACGGCCGCGGGAACCATTCGTCCCGCCAAGGTGTTAATTTTGGGGGCTGGAGTCGCTGGGTTACAAGCGATCGCCACGGCCCGACGTCTGGGTGCTATCGTCGAAGGGTTTGATATTCGTCCCGAAGTTAAAGAACAGGTACAAAGTTTGGGGGCTAAGTTTGTAGATGTGTCCCTAGAGGAAGATACCGTGGCCGAGGGGGGTTATGCTAAGGAAATTTCCGAAAAAGCCAAGGAACGCACCCGGGAAGTCCTGACGCAGCACGTCGCGGCTTCTGATGTGGTGGTGACAACGGCCCAAGTTCCGGGGAGAAAAGCCCCGGTGTTAGTCACGGAGGATATGGTAGCCCAAATGAAACCCGGTTCGGTGATCGTCGATCTGGCTGCCGAACAGGGGGGAAATTGTGAATGCAGCGAAGCCGGAAAAGATGTGGTTAAACATGGTGTGACGATTATTGGGCCGATTAATTTACCTGCTTCCATGCCCATTCATGCCAGTGAAGTTTATGCGAAAAACATTTCGGCTTTATTGGGATTAATGATTAATAAAGATAAGCAATTGGAGATTAATTTTAGTGATGATATTCTCGATGGATCTTGTGTAACCCATAATGGTGAAATTCGTTCCGGGCGGGTTAAAGATGCTTTAAGCGCAAATAGTCAACAAGTCTCGATTTCTGGTTAAGTTCACAATCTCTAAATCTAAAATTATATGACCGCAGAAACATTAATTTCCGCATTGTTTGTGTTTGTTTTAGCAACATTTGCGGGGTTTGAAGTGATTACGAAAGTTCCGCCAACTTTGCATACTCCCCTGATGTCTGGGGCAAATGCGATTTCAGGAATTTCCGTTTTAGGAGCGTTAATTATTGCTGGCGATCGCGATTGGAATGTCACCGTTATTCTGGGATTTATTGCAATTATTCTCGCCATGATTAACGTTGTCGGTGGCTTTTTAGTCACAGATCGAATGCTGGAAATGTTCAAGAAAAAAGAGGTTAAAGCCTAATGGATATTCGCTTAACGGGAATACAACTCAGCTATTTAGTAGCTGTCACATTCTTTTTCTTTGGATTGAAAAAGTTAGGATCTCCAGCAACAGCTAGAAGTGGCAATTTATGGGCCGCCATTGGGATGTTAATTGCTGTTGTTGCCACGATGTTAGATCGGCAGGTTTTGAACTATGAATGGGTTATCCTTGCCTTAGTGATTGGTTCGGTCATTGGGGCAGTGATGGCTTATAAAATTCAAATGACAGAAATGCCCCAAATGGTGGGTTTACTAAACGGTTTGGGGGGTGCCGCTTCTTCAATGGTGGCGGTGGGAGAATTTTGGCGCTATTTAGCCCTAGCAGAAACTCCCCCTTTAGGCACAACAATTACTGCGATTTTAGGAGTATTAATTGGAGGAATAACCTTTACAGGTTCGATGATTGCCTTTGCCAAATTGCAGGGAATTATGAGTGGTTCTCCGATCTTATTTCCTCTGCAACAACAGTTTAATATTCTGCTGTTTGTTGCTTTTGGAGTCGGCAGTGTTTATATTTGCCTAACTCCTTTTAATGTGTCGGTATTTTTAGGGTTAGTGTTCATTTCCCTAATTTTGGGGGTGTTATTTGTCATTCCCATCGGGGGTGGCGATATGCCTGTGGTGATTTCTCTGTTAAATTCCTTTTCGGGGTTGGCAGCGTCAGCAGCCGGGTTTGTGGTGATGAACAACCTGTTAATCATTGCTGGGGCGTTGGTTGGGGCGTCGGGGATTATCCTAACGGTGATTATGTGTAAGGCGATGAACCGTTCTTTAACTAACGTGCTATTTGCCGGATTTGGCACGGGAGAAAGTGGTTCTGGGACTGTTAGTAGCGGTGGTTCAACGGATCAAACGGTTCGCAGTATTGACACCGAAGAAGGGGCGATGATGTTAGGATATGCCCGTTCTGTGGTGATTGTACCTGGATATGGAATGGCTGTAGCCCAGGCCCAGCATAGTGTTAAGGAGTTGGTGGATCAATTGGAAAGTAATGGGGTGGATGTCAAATATGCCATTCATCCGGTGGCGGGACGGATGCCCGGACACATGAACGTCCTATTAGCGGAGGCGAATGTTCCCTATCCTCAATTATATGATATGGATGACATTAACCCGCAGTTTGATCAAACCGATGTAGCGTTAGTTATCGGAGCCAATGATGTGGTGAACCCGGCGGCACGGGAAGATAAAAATAGCCCCATTTATGGGATGCCGATTTTGGATGTGGACAAAGCTAAACATACCATTGTGATTAAACGCGGTATGAGCACTGGGTTTGCCGGGGTAGAAAATGAACTGTTTTATAAGGATAAAACCATGATGTTGTTTGGCAGTGCCAAGGATGTTGTGGCTAAGTTGGTTTCGGAAGTTAAACAACTGTAGTCCTGGTTAATTGACAAAATCATACTGGTTGGTTATATTAAAATTATCGAACCAGTATGATTTTGCGAAAATAACCCTAAAAAAGCAATGTTGATAGAATTTAGAGTCGCTAACTACATATCAATTGGTGAAGAACAAGTGTTAAGCTTGGTTCCTGCCCCAAAGCAAAAGGAGCATTATGAAAATATCATTCAAAGGGGAAAGCATCAGGCTTTAAATGCTGTGGCTATATATGGTGCTAACGCTAGTGGAAAATCCAACCTGTTGAAAGCAATGGGTATATTAGGAAAATTAATTAATTTTTCTGCACGTTTCTCTTCAACAACAAAGTTACCATACGACCCTTTTTTACTTAGAGAAGATTGGATTAATAAACCTACTTTTTTGGAAATTGTTTTTTTAATTGCAGAAGATAGATACAGATATGGAATTGAATTCAACCAAAATGAAATAGTTTCAGAATGGCTATTTAGAAAATCTATAGGTAGAGAAGTTAAATTATTTCAAAGAAGCCAAGATATCATTGATGTTTCTTCGGGTTTAAAAGCTTCTTCAACGATTATTGATGCCGCAATAGAAGCAACAAGAGACAACGGATTATTTTTATCAACTTGCGATATATTAAATATTGAAGAAGCAAAAAATATTCTTCATTGGTTTAAGAAATATACAATCATCGACGGATTAAATACAGATCATGAGGCAATCAAAACCATTAGTCTTTGGGACGATCAAGAATATCGTCAAAAAATTAAGGCATATTTTACTAGCCTAAATTTTGGAATTATTGATTTAGAGGTTCAAGACCAAGATTTTGATCCATTAGAATTGTCAGAAAAAATATCAGATGAATTTAAGAATTTTTTGATTAATGAACTCACCGTAGCGAAAAAATATACTGTCTATTCAACACATCGTATTTATAACAGTCAATACCAAGAAACTCAAAAATCAATAGCTTGGGAATTGAATAAAAATGAATCCCCAGGAACTCAAAAAGTATTTCATTTAAGTGGGCCCATACTATGGACTTTGATGAATGGAGGCATATTAATTATTGACGAAATAGAAGGAAAATTGCATCCGATAATGACGCTTCATACAATCAATATGTTTTTGAATAATAAGACTAACCCTAATCATGCTCAATTAATTTTTGCTACCCATGATACCAATTTATTGTCTTATGCTAATTTGAGAAGAGATCAGATATATTTTACTGAAAAAAATCCTTGGGAATCGACGGAATTTTATTCTTTATCTGATTTTATTTATATGGATAAAAAAAACGGAATACCTGAAAAAGAAAGACCCGATACAGATAAAGAAAAAAGATATTTTGAAGGTAGATATGGGGCAATTCCAGTTTTAGGAAATTTTAATCTAGTGTAATTATAAAAAGCAATGGCAAGGAAAGGTAAGTTAAAACAAAAGGCAACTAAAGAAACAATTGAACGTCCAAAAAGAGTGCGGCGCTACGAATACTTTTTTTTAATTGTTTGTGAAGATCAAAAAACTGAGCCAGAATATTTTCAACAATTTGTTGATCTGTTTCCTGATGGTACATTGTATTTAAGACCAGTAGGTACAGGTTTGTCACCATTAGGTGTTGTCAATCAAGCAATTATTGAAAAAGCTGAATTAGAAGCAGAATCTAAAAAAGAGTTTGGCAGAGATGATGCTGTTTGGGTTGTTTTTGATAAAGATGATGCAGATTTTAATGTTAATACACGAAAGAATTTTGACGAAGCATTTGAAATAGCAAACCAAAATAAATTTGAAATCGCATATAGTAATGAAGCTTTTGAGCTTTGGTTTTTACTACACTTAGAAGAAGTGCCTTCACATCCTCCTATTCCTAGATCGGATATTTACACTCGTCTAGGAGAACTTATCAGGCAAAATCCCAATGAGTCTAATTTCGTATACGATCATGGTAATATACAGATAGTCGAAAAAATCAACCAATTTGGTAATGAATTAAACGCAATTGAACGGGCTGAAATTCTTTTACAGGCCCAAAAGGGAGTTGCACCAATACAAGCTAATCCCAGTACAAAAGTTCATTTACTTGTCCAAAAGTTAAGAGAGTGGATTGATTACTACACTCCCGATCGCACGACATAAACCGGGTTTCTCAACAAATATTGATCGGATACAATTAATCTTAATTAGAAACCCGGTTTCTTGAATACTCTACTTTAAAGAATTAAGATGACGATTCATATTATTTAAGTCAATTTCTAACTGTCGATAATCTCCCGCCGATAATAAGGGATCTTTGCCAGATTTTAATACCTGTGCTATGGGTAGAATCCGAAACTGATATTTCCCATTCTGATCATAGCGATGTACCCAAGTGGGTAGGGTTTGAATGTCTTTAATTTCAATGGTTTTATCAGGAAAATTCTTTAAAATATTCACTTTAAAAATAGTCCCTAAATCTCGATATTTTTCCCGTTGATTAGAGACAAAATTCCCCATAGAATAAATAACTACAGCTTTTTTAGACTTTCCTAATTTCCCAGTTTGTTCAAAAACTTGATAGGGTTGCACAACATGGGGATGACTCCCTAAAATAATATCAGCCCCAGCATCAACTAACTGTTTTACTAAGGTTTTTTGTTCGGTATTCGGTTGACGTTGATATTCTGAACCAAAATGTAAAATAACCGTGACCACATCTACCCCTAATTTACGAGCTTTAGTAATATCTTCGGTGATTTTTTTAGCATCTATTAATGAGACTAAATAATTTTTACCCTTGGGAATCGGGATACCATTAGTACCATAACTATAAGCCAAAATTGCCATGGAAATATTATTTTTTTCAACAATAACTATTTTTTCAGCTTCCTCAACCGAGGCAGCCGTTCCCACGGAAATTAAACCTCGTTTTTTCACATTTTCTAAGGTTTTTAAAACGCCTTTTTCTCCTCGATCCAAAGAATGATTATTTGTAGTTGAGATAATATTAAATCCGGCTTTAGTAATCGCATCTGCTAAAGAATCTGGAGCATTAAATAAAGGATATCCTGTATATCCAGTTTCCGGGCCTGATAGGGTAGTTTCTAAGTTGCCAATCACCCAATCTCCTGATGATAAAATTCCTTTAACTTCTTTAAAAAAATTATCATAATTATAGGTTTTTGTAGTTGGGTTATAACCGGATTTAATTTGAGCTCCGTGCATCATAATATCCCCCACGGCGATTAATTCTGCTTCTTTTGTATAAGATTGGGGTTTGGGGGGTTGAGGTTTGATAATTTCTGCGGCGACTTCTGCTGTTTTTGTCGGGTTTGTGTTACTACATCCCCCGCTAAAAATAAACAAACTACTGGTTAAGATTAAAGTCATCCATCGACTCTTAAAAATCATCATTTTTACCCTAGAATTTTGATGATTTTACCGCAATTGTTACCCTAATCAGATCAATTATTAGGTCAGTCCCAGATTGGAAATTAGTTTTCATTGATCGGGGAATCAGGTAATTGATTAAGAATCCGATCGCTTGGATTTAGGGTAAACTATAGGGGATGGGTTGGAGAACTCGGACTTGGTTAAGCAGACAAAGCTATTCATGCAAAATTATCAACGGACTGATGCTGGTGTGATCTCGGATCGACGCCTGAATTTTTTGGCCTGGATATCCCGCAGCAGCGTGATTCTGACTTTAGTATTACTTTCGGCGGGAGTCAGCATGGCTCAGTCCCCCAAGTCTCCAGAACCGAAACCCAGCACTCCGACAAAAACCCTATCCCCCAAGGAGCGGCTGGAACTGGAACAACTGCGACAACAGCAGCTTTTACAGGAACAAGTTCAAGCGGAAGCTCAACGCACCTTTAAACAGACAATGACCCTGTTTAATCTCCTATTAGGATTGTTAGGAATTCTATTAGCAGCAACCTTAGTGGGATTATGGTTATTACGGCGTTCCGTTGTCCGAGAAGTAACCGTTATTGTTAAAAATCATCTGAATGAATTAGGGGATTTAGAAGGAAAAATTGCCGTCGCTAATCAACAAATGCAAGCGGTGATTCGGGAAACCGATAAAATTGCTCAAGACCTGAATGCAGAAGCGGATGATTTTCAGGATGAATTAGGAACCCATCGCAATCAAATTGGGGAATGGTTAACTGAATTATCCCAAGTTCGTCAAGGAGCATTACAAAATTTTCAACAGGAAACTCAAGAAGTTACCCAGGAAATTAATCGCTTAGAAATTGAGTTTTCTAAACAATTGGCAGATTTACAAAATCGCGCTAGTAATCAACAGGATTTAATCTTACAAAACTTAGATAAACTGGGAACAAATTACGCGAATCATGTCGCCGGGTTGCAGGCGGATGTGGATGGTCAAAAAAATACGGTTTTAGAGAATTTCAAACAATCAGAAGCCACTTTAACTAATCAATTATCCGAGTTACAAATTCAAGTTCAAAATCAACGCGATCGCCTATTCAAAACTCTTGAACAGGTGGGTACAGAATTTAAAACCACCGTATCCGGTTGGCAAACCGATGTCGAAGGTCAAAAAAATACCGTGGGCAAGAATTTACAACAAATTGAAACTGAATTAGCTCAGGAGTTATCCCAACTACAAAAACAGGCAGAAACCCAAAAAGATCGGGTCTTTGCTCGTTTAGAACGTTATGAAACGGATTTCGCTCCGCAACTAGAAGAAATTAGAATTAAATCGGAACAAAAAGCTCAAGAACAAATTGATTTAGCCCTGAAAAATTTAGAGAAATTTGGCAAGGATGCGGTGACTCAACTCTCCGAATCCCAAGGCAGAATTCAAGGACAAATGGAGCAGAAACTCCAACGCATTCAACAGTTGGAACAGCAAGCAGAAACCCAACTAGCAACCTATCAACAACAATTACAGATTCAAGTCGATGAAAAGTTACAAAGATTACAACAATTAGAAGCGGAATATGCTACCATTATTGCTGATAGTCAAACCGGATGGAAAACCCAAAAAGAACGAATTGTCCAACGGTTAGAGAAGTTTGATCAAGATGTAACTGGGGTAATTGAACAGTTAAGAGGAGATTTACAAACCCGCAAGGATTCTACTTTTAATAAATTAGATAAATTTGATTTAATGTTAACGGAACAGATCACAGAAGTTCAAGCGGATGCTAATGCTCAAAAAGCGGGGATTTTTCAAGAATTAGTGGCAATGCAGTCGGAAGCTTTGGTGAAAAAAGATGAAATTCTCCAACAGTTATTAGCCGTTTCGCCAACGGATTTAATGGAATCGGCGGTTTCAGAAATGATCCAGAAAATTGACACCATTTCCGAACAATTAGATCGGTTAAAATCCAATAAACCGGAGTTATTTTTAAATGTTGATGATTATGTGCAACGGGGGAATTTATTGTTTGCTGAAGGCCGTTATGAAGATGCTTTAGCTACCTTTCATCAAGTAGTAGAATTGCAACCCAATGATTACCGATCTTGGCTAAATCGAGGCATGGCATTAAGTCGATTAAAACGTCAAAATGAGGCGATCGCATCCTATAAAAAAGCCCTAGAAATTAAACCAGATTATCACCAAGCCTGGGTAGATTTAGGTGTAGCCTATGGCAAATTACAAAAACATCAAGACGCCTTTGAAGCCTTTGATCAGGCGGTGAAAGCCAAACCAGAAGATAGTGTGGCTTGGTTAAATCGAGGTATGGCATTACAAGCAATTGAAAGATATCAAGATGCGGCAACATCTTTTGATCAGGCGATTGAATTTGACCCGGATAATTCTAAAGCCTGGAATTATCGCGGTTATGTTTTAATTAAGTTAAAACGGGGAAAAGAAGCCCTAGAAAGTTTAGATCGGACGTTAACTTTAAAACCCGATTATGCCGATGCTTATTATAATAAAGCAATTATTTATGCTCAACAACGTCAAACGGAATTAGCCGTTGAAAATTTAGAGCAAGCAATTGATCTGAGTGCCCGTTATCGAGAGGAAGCCAAAACCGACCCGGATTTATATGCAGTTATTAAGTTTTTGCGTCCGAAAGCCAAACTTCAATCCTAATATCCCGTTGTTGGGCTAGTTGTTGGGCTTTAGCCCCTCCTAATTATTGGGCTTTAGCCCCTCCTAATTATTGGGCTAGTTGTTGGGCTTTAGCCCCTCCTAATTATTGGGCTTTAGCCCCTCCTAGCCCTAAGAAGAAAGGGCTAAAGCCCAACAACGGTGCCTTTCTGCAAATTCTAATAGTTATGACCCTAGAAAATACCTCTCCCAATCCTAGTCAAATTTCCCTAAATTTGTCAGGAGGAATTGCCCTCGGAGCTTATATGGCTGGGGTGTGTTTTGAATTAGTTAGACAAGCCAGAAAAGACAATTCTCCCCTGTTAATTGATTTGATTACCGGAGCATCTGCTGGGGCGATGACCGGAGCAATTACAGCTTATTATTTATTAAATCGAGAGATTACTGATACTGAGTATGAGTCCCAAAATATCTTACAAAGAGCTTGGGTAGAAAAAGCTGATATGAAAGATATTGATACGGTGTTTGCCATTGAAGATTACCGTCAAGTTTTGAATAATTTATTTAACAGTCAAAATGAAAGTTTATTATCTCAAAAAGGGATTAAAAATATTGCTAATTTAATTACGGAAAATACCGATCAACTGAAAGTTCATCAACCCTTAGCCTTAGTAATGACGGTTACGAATTTACAAGGGCTGTTAGTAACTTATGAAAACAAATGTCGCAATTTTTCCGGTATTCCAGCCGTTAACCATGCAGAAACTCGGCAGTTTTTGTTTCATTCTGAGTTAAATCGTCAAGGCGATCGCTTACAAAAAATTTGGAAAAAAGTAATTGACACCAGCCTAATTTCGGGAGCATTTCCCGTTGCCTTCCCTCCAATTCAAGATTCATCTAATGTTAAAAGTTATAACTTAAAAAATCTGAGTCCAGCTTATTTTACAATCTCTGATAAATCCAGAAAACAACAACTAGATCCGGCTCTACCGATGTTTTGTAGCCAAGAAACTCTCAAATTTTGGTATAGTGACGGGGGAATTTTAGATAATTTACCCATTCTCAAAGCCATTGATTTAGAAGCGAGAATTTACTTAACTTCTTTGCCCAACTCAGAGTATTTAATTCAAGAAGAAGGGGCGGATTTTATTAAATTCAGTCATGATTTTAACATCAAAACTAAAGCCGAACGAGAGCAGCGAATTTATGCTTATGTTTCTCCCTCATCTTTGGAAAACTTAGAAAGTAGACCCAGCTTAAAAAAGAACAATTTTAATCTATTTGACTTGTTATTTGATGGGTTAAATATTCCGTCTGCTCAACAGGATGCCATACAGTTAAAAAAGATTGTAGAAATCAATCAACAAGTGGATTATAAAGAGAATATATTATCCCTTTTAGAGACTTTACCCACCAACCAGTCCGGGGAAACTGTTTCTAAAATAAAAACCGACCTAGAAAAAGCCATCCCCTATCATCATATCCAATTATCGCCCATTACACCCTTAATTTTGAATCAAATTTCAGGGATTGAAAATGTAGAAGCGCAAGAGGAATTAGAAAATCTATATAAAAAATTCCGATATTTATTCAAAACTCCTCTAGTCGAGAAACCTACAGACGTCGAGCAAGTATTAGCTTCAGATTTTATCAACGCTTTTGGAGGATTTTTTGATAGAAAATACCGAGAACAGGATTTTATTTTAGGCAGACTTTGTGGTTTAACTTGGCTCCACTTAAACTTTAATCAAATTGACACCAAAAGTTCGATTTCAAGATTAAATCAAATCTTTGATTCCGGTCAAATTCAATTTGATAATCCCAAGTTTAAAGACTTAAAAATTAGCTATAGAATTCGCTTAATTAGACTATTAGTTCGGGGGTTAAGAATGATGACCGTCCAAACCCAGATGAAAAATAGTAATAAAATTTTACTGGGATTATTTCAAGTAATTTTACTGCCGTTATTTCTATTCATAGAAATTTTATTAACCTTGGGTTTAATATTAACTGAAATTATCGAAACATTCTGGGAAAAAATTAATCAGAAATAGCAAATAGGTGTGGATACCAAACCTAGTAGGGGTAATTCATGAATTACCCCTACATCTATAGCAATCCTATTTGAGTTGTGTTCAAAAGTCTTGGGCAAAAGGGAACACCGGAACAGCCCCCCCAAACCCCCCGTGCACGGGGGGCTAGGGGGGGAGAGAACGCCGGATCTGGGGTAATACTTCTGGCTGTTTCATGTCAGTATTAAAATGTTACAACCTATTTAGGATTGCTATAGGGTTACATCCCCAAATTTGCGTAAGTCCTGACTACAGTTAAAACTGCGGTGAGTCGTTTTTCCTCCCGGCTCTGAAGATGCAGGGCTTCCAAACTCCCAACTTATTTATGTGAAACAGTCTCCTGACCATGCAAGGTCTTTAGCGGGGAGGGAGTCAGAAATGTTATATTGAAATTGTTTGTTTACACCGAATTTGGATTAACTTAAAATAAAAGTCAGAAAAATGATGAACAAAATCCAGTGAATTTGCGTCTATTGATCAAAATGTCCTCTTACGAATTTTGTCCTAGTTTTTAACGGGTAGTGGGTAACGGATAATGACAAATCAAGGGAATTTATATCTAGGAGTTAAATTATGGGTTTAGGGTTGTTTTCGTCTGATTCCCTTCTTTATCTGCTAACGGGAACAGCAACAGTTGTCACCCTGGTTGTCAGTCAGTCTGCAATTGTCCTGGCAAAAACAGCGCAACAGGTGGCAGCAATCGCCGAACCTATTACAGTACAAATTAACAGCCCGTTAGGGGATGGGTCTGGGGTGATTATTGCTAAAAATGGCAAGGTTTATACGGTTTTGACGGTGAATCATGTTGTAGAAGATCCAAATGTTAAATATACCGTGCGAACTTCCGATGGAAATAGTCATCCACAGACAAAAATTGTTCGGTTACAAAATGATGATAAAGAACCGGATTTAGCTATTATTCAATTTGAAAGTTCTCAAAACTATCCGATTGCTACATTAGGTAATTCTGAACAAGCAGTTATTGGTGCTCAGATTTATGTTTATGGATATCCCGCAACCGGGGGATTAAATGGAGTAGAAAGGGAACCCGAATTATCCCCTGGATTAGTTACCAGTCGCCCGAAAAGTCGTCCAGAAGGCTATAATTTACGCTATCAAGCGGTGACTTGGAGCGGGATGAGTGGGGGGCCAGTTTTCGATTCTGAAGGCCGAGTGGTGGGGTTACATGGACAGGGAGAATTTGGCTTTGCTCAAACCAGTTCCGGTGATGTCGCCCCGATTAAAACGGGATTCAATGCGGCTATTCCTATCAATTTATTTATCACAAAATTGTTAGAAACAGGCTTAAAATTATCGGATTTAGTCATTGATGAAAAACTACCGGAAGCTAACCCCGTTTCCTTAGATTTTCCGCGAACCTATCAGGCGTTTTATTTTCAAGGGTTAACTTTATTAGATCAAGGTGAAACCTGGGATGCGATTGATGCTTTTAATCACGCGATTGAATTAGATCCTAACACTCCTGAAGCCTATTTTAATCGAGGAATTGCCCGGACTCTTTTAGCCACTAATATTGGTGAACCCACCCGTGCCCCTAATCCAATTGAGGATTATACCGAAGCTATTCGTTTAAATCCTGGTTTTGCTGATGCCTATTATAATCGAGCTTTGGCTTATCTGGAATTGAAGAATAAAATTAACGCCAGATCGGATTTTCAAAAAGCGGCGGAACTTTATGACAAATTAGGTCGAAAAGCTGCCTATCAAGAGGTGTTAAATCGTCTGAAAGAACTTGAATAGGCTACTTTGTTTTTTGAGTTCTATATTCAATTTTATAAAATTCAAGAGGTCGGAAATGATAGAAAAATACATTCAAGATATAAATAAGCGTTATCAACTAGGTAATGCAACTGAACATACCTTTCGAGGCGATTTACAACAACTGATTGAAAATTTGGTTCCTACTATTAGTGCGACCAATGAACCTAAACGGCAATCCTGTGGAGCACCGGATTATATTTTAACAAAAAAAGATATACCCGTTGGTTTTATAGAAGCCAAAGATATTGGGGATAAAGACCTTAAAGGAGCTAAAAAGACAGGTAATAAAGAACAATTTGATCGTTACAAAGCATCTTTAAATAACTTAATTTTCACGGATTATCTTGATTTTCATTTATATAGAGATGGCGAATTTATTACTAAAATTGCCATAGGAGAAGTAACAGAGAAAGGGATTAAATCTTTACCCGAAAATTTCTTAACATTTACTAACCTAATTAGAGATTTTTGTACTCACATCGGACAAACGATCAAAAGTCCTAAAAAACTAGCAGAAATGATGGCAGGGAAAGCTCGTCTTCTTTCAGGAGTAATTGAAAAAGCCTTAATGAGTGACGAAATTAACCAAGAAAATAGTACGCTTAAAGACCAAATGGGTGCTTTTAAGAAAATCCTAATTCACGATATTACCCCTAAAGAATTTGCTGATGTATATGCTCAAACTATTGCTTATGGGATGTTTGCGGCTCGATTACATGACCCGATTTTAGAAACTTTCAGCCGACAGAAAGCTGCGGAACTTATTCCTAAATCAAATCCGTTTTTAAGAAAGCTATTTGGATACATTGCTGGGCCAGATATTGATGATCGAATTAAATGGATAGTCGATAATTTAGTAGAAATATTTTTAGCTTGTAATGTCGAAGAAATTTTAAAAAATTACGGTAAATCTACAAAAATGGAAGACCCAATTATCCATTTTTATGAAACCTTTTTAAGTGAATACGACCCAAAATTGCGTAAAGCTCGTGGTGTTTGGTACACACCCGCACCCGTTGTAAATTTTATAGTTAGAGCGGTTGATGATATTTTAAAAACGGAATTTGATTTACCCCAAGGACTGGCGGACAATAGCAAAACTAAAATCAAGGTTGATGTGCAGGGAAAACTGGTTGAGCAGGAAGTTCACAAAGTCCAAATCCTTGACCCCGCCGCCGGAACCGGAACTTTTCTGGCGGAAGTTATTAAACATATTCATAACAAATTTGCCGGACAACAAGGGATTTGGAGCAATTATGTAGAAACCCATTTATTGCCCCGTCTCAACGGTTTTGAGTTGCTCATGGCGAGTTATGCCATGGCACATCTTCAATTGGATTTACTATTAACTGAAACTGGCTATAAACCCACTACAAATCAACGTTTTAGAGTGTACCTTACTAACAGCTTAGAAGAACAGCACCCCGACACGGGAACGCTATTTGCAAGTTGGTTAAGTGCCGAAGCTAATGAAGCTAATTATATTAAAAGAGATACGCCTGTAATGTGTATTATTGGGAATCCACCTTATAGTGGAGAAAGTGCCAATAAGGGTGAATGGATTATGAGCTTAATGGAAGATTATAAAAAAGAACCCGGCGGAAAATTAAAATTAAACGAACGAAATCCAAAATGGATTAATGATGATTACGTTAAATTCTTGCGTTACGGACAGCATTTTATTGAAAAAAATGGAAGTGGTGTTTTGGCTTTTATCAATCCCCACGGCTTTTTAGATAACCCAACTTTTCGTGGAATGCGTTGGAATTTGCTAAAAACTTATGACAAAATTTATACTATAGACTTACACGGAAATAGCAAGAAAAAAGAAACTGCACCTGATGGAAGTGCTGATGTTAATGTATTTGACATTATGCAAGGTGTTTCAATAAATTTATTTGTAAAAACAGGAAAGAAAAAGGCAAACGAATTAGGAAAACTATTTCATTTTGACTTGTATGGCAAAAGAGAAATGAAATATGATTTTCTTTCTGATAATACTTTAAAAACTGTTCCTTATAAAGAACTACCTAATATCGCTCCTAATTATTTTTTTGTATCAAAAGATTTTGATGTTCAAGAAACATATAACAATGGCATTAAGATAACTGAATTGTTTACATTAAATAATGTTGGTATTGTTACCGCAAGGGATGGTTTTACAATACATAAAACAAAATTTGAATTGCAAAAAACTATTGAAGAATTTTTAAGTTTAGATGATGAAACGGCAAGAATTAGGTTTGATTTAGGTAAAGATGTAAGAGACTGGCAAGTTAATTTTGCAAAAAAGGACTTACAAAATAATTATCCAAACAAAGGAGCAATTGTAAATATTAGTTATAGACCTTTTGATATTAGATGGACATTTTACACAGGAAAATCAAAGGGGTTTCATTGTTATCCAAGAACAGAAGTAATGCAACATTTTGCCAAAGGAAATGTAGGTATTGTATATAAACTTGGTAATGCCGAAGAAAATTCTGCTTCCGCAATGGTGTCAAAAAATATAATTGATTTTAGAAGTTGGTCAAGACCAGGAATGCAAGGTGGAGATTATATCGCTCCTCTTTATCTTTATCCAGAAACCAACGCCCAACAAATCATCGGGCAAACAGCCGAAAGAACACCAAACCTAAACACAGACATTATAAAGCAAATAGCAGAAAAATTAGGATTAACTTTTACCAACGAGAAAGAAACCACAGAAAACACATTTGCACCCATAGATATTTTAGACTATATTTATGCAGTTTTACACTCGCCAAATTACCGAGAAAAATATAAAGAGTTTCTGAAAATTGATTTTCCGAGAGTCCCCTATCCCAAAGACCAAAACACTTTTTGGCAATTGGTAAAATTAGGTGGAGAAATCAGACAAATCCATTTATTAGAAAGCCCAACCGTTGAAAAATATATTACACAATATCCCATAGATGGAGATAATATTGTCACAAAACCAAAGTATCAAGATGGTAAGGTTTACATTAACAATACCCAATATTTTAATTTTGTTCCCGAAATAGCTTGGAACTTTTATATTGGTGGCTATCAACCCGCTCAAAAATGGCTCAAAGACCGCAAAGACCGAAAATTAGAAATTGAAGACATATTCCATTATCAAAAAATTATCGTTGCCTTGACGGAAACCGATAGACTAATGAAAGAAATTGATAAAATTGCCATCGAGTAGTGCGAGCGTCCTCGCTCGCTGGGGTAATATTATTAAAAGAATATCGTACCGCCGTCACAGTTAAAATAGATGTAAGCCAAGTTGATCTTCCCTAACCCTAGAAACCACCGTCAGCACCCCGCTCTGAAGAGACGGGGCTTCATGCCTCTCCTTTGGATAGCTCGTACCCGCCTTAGCCTTAACTGGCTACGTTATCGGGAAGCGTTAAAGTTCTTACCTTGGGATGCGAAGCTAGTCCCAAGCTCTAAAACTTGAAAGTTAAACAGTTTTACGAGGGGTAAGACAGTGCTTTCGAGAAAGTACCGACTGATAACATTGGCGAAGCTAACATTACCTGAGAAATCAGTGTGGTAGAAATACCAAAAAAACCGGGAATCGGCAAATACAACAATTTTTGTCGATTCCTAATCTAGTATTCACCGAGAATAAATTCTCCTGAGTCGTTTTTCCTCCGCGCTCTGAAGAGAAGCGGTTTCCAAACTTCCCATTTTTTTATTATGACACAAATTACCTTTGCTGAACTTCCCGAAACCCTCCAAACCCTAATTAACCAAGCAAAAAAAACAGGCGAAATCCTCACCATCATCCAAGACGGTATCCCCTTTGCTATTATTTCCCCCGTCCAGAAAAAATCCCTCCTACAAACCCTTTCTACCCTTGAACCCTTAGACGAAGACTTTGCAGACGTGGACGAAGGATTATTACCCTTAGATGATATCGAATTATAAAAATGAATTATTTATACTTATTAGATACAAACATCATCTCCGAATTAATTAAAAACCCCAGAGGAGTGATATTTTATAAAATTCAAGAGGTCGGAGAATATCAAGTTTGTACAAGTATTATCGTAGCCTGTGAATCAAAGTTTGGAGCCCAAAAAAAAGAACTCTCAAAAGCTTATAGAAAAACTGGAAACTATCTTGGATAGTATTGAAATACTACCTCTGACTCATCCTGTAGAGCAATATTATGCAGAAATTCGTACTTATTTAGAACAGCAAGGAACTCCCATTGGAAGTAATGATTTATTAATTGCTGCCCATGCTTTGACATTAAATCTAACCGTAGTTACAAACAATGTCCGTGAATTTTCCCGTGTTCCTAATTTGAAAGTAGAAAACTGGCTCAACCCTGATTAAAAAGCCAAAAAGTTCCTATTCCCTAACCCTTCTGGGAGAAACCGGGTTTCTGATAGTTTTAACCTAATGTATATAATCCCCCATCCCGTCCACAAATCATCACCTGATTATTCCAAACCACAGGCGTTGACTCAAAGGAAACTTCGGGTTTAAATCGTCCCTTTTCTTCGACTCTTAACCGATAATATTCCCCCCGTTGGTTAGGAATAGCATTGCTTTGATTTGCTCTGGCTTCTTCCCAATATAAATTAAATAAATAAACCCCATTATATCCCGCCGTTACTAACTTATAACCATCGGTAAAAATAGGAGTTGAAATCGAGGCTCCGATTTTTTCTTGGACTAATATTAAAGGAGTTTTATATTCTCCCTTTCCTAATGGCCCAGTTACGGTTTTATCCGTTGTGATCATTTGAGAACCAATATATAAATAACCGTCAATGGCATTGGTGGCAAAAATAGCCGGAAATCCATCGGGGTTATATTCATCATTTAACGCCACAGAACCTATTATACCGCCATCCCAGGTATTAAATTTTCGATTTTGGGTGGGTAAAAACCATTCCAAACTATCTTGAGGATTCTTGTTAGGATTGAGTTTAAGCACACCTCCATTTCCCGGAATATATTGTTTTTCAATCGCACAAAATAACTTACCATCTTGAGAAATAACCGCCGACCCATCAATATCGGAACCCGTATAAAAATCCCAAATAATTTTTCTATTTTTTATATCAATTCCATAAATATGTCCCGAACCCGATGCCATAAAAATCCGATTATCTAACCGAGAAGGAGAGGATTCACTAACTAAATTTCCCCCATGTCTGCTACTATCTCCATCCTGATAAAGTTTGACTTCTGATAAAATTTTAGGTTGCAAGAAACCCGATTTTTTTTCCGCCGTTTTAGCTGAACTATTGAGAAAATAACCGATCGCATTTTCCCCAGCATTAAAAATAACTCCATCCCCTAAATATAACGGCGAACTATCATTATCTCGACTATAACTTGGGGTGGGACGTAAATCTAATTTCCAGATTTCTTTTCCCGTCCTAAAGGAAATTGCCCGGAAACTTGTAGCTAATCCTCCTTTTGACATACTGCTACGACTCCCTTGTAAAACGACAATTTGGTTCTCATCTGTTGCAGTTTGATCAATATAAATACTTGATGTTCCTTTAACCACATCATCAAATTTATATCTCCAAATTTCCTTTTGAGTTTCTAATTCTATTTTTCTTAAATAATGGTCAAATGCTCCTATAATTAAATAGGTTTTGCCGCGATCGCGGGTAATAGTTGGTTGTCCTGTCCATCCCGCCCCACTCCAAACTTTACGGGTACGTCCCACATAAGTTACTCCTGTTCCTAATGGGAATTTATGAATTTCTTTCAGGTTTTCCGGCACTCCTCGCCCATAAAAACGCCGTTGATCATTACCTAAATAAGTCGGAACTAATAACTCAATTTCTGGATCTAAAATTGATAATAAAGTTTTAAATTTCTCTTGAATTTCTGCTTCATTTGTGCTAAAGTTAAATAATTGAGAAACACCAGAAGGAATTAGAGATCCTAAAGAAAAATAAGCAGCAAGTTGATTAAAGCGTCGTCGAGAAACCATGATTTTAAAATTTTGATATAATTAATAATCCCCGTAGAGACGTGCCACGGCGCGTCTATCTACTACGATATTAATACTAAACCATGAATTGCTAATTTAAAAAATTATACCCAAATTTGATATAATTAATAATCCCCGTAGAGACGTGCCACGGCGCGTCTATCTACTACGATATTAATATTAAACCATGAATTGCTAATTTAAAAAATTATACCCAAATTTGATATAATTAATAATCCCCGTAGAGACGTGCCACGGCGCGTCTATCTACTACGATATTAATATTAAACCATGAATTGCTAATCATAAAATTATACCCAGATTTGATATATAATAATCCCCGTAGAGACGCGCCATGGCACGTCTCTACCCAGATTTAATATTAAACCATGAATTACTAATTTAAAAAATTATACCCAAATTTGATATAATTAATAGTCCCCGCAGAGACGCGCCATGGCACGTCTCTACTTAATATTAAACTTTAGGTATCTGTAATGGTTAATCGTCTTTCTGAGTCCAAAAGTCTCTATCTTCGCAAACACGCAGAAAATCCCATTGATTGGTGGCCCTGGTGTGACGAGGCTTTAGAAACAGCAAATCAGCAAAATAAACCCATATTTCTTTCGATTGGTTATTCCAGTTGTCATTGGTGTACCGTAATGGAAGGAGAGGCATTTTCTGACCCTGGAATTGCTCAATATATGAATCAAAATTTCTTGCCAATTAAAGTTGATCGAGAAGAACGGCCAGAAATTGATAGTATTTATATGCAAGCCTTACAAATGATGACTGGTCAAGGAGGATGGCCGTTAAATATATTCCTAACTCCCGATGAAAGAATCCCCTTTTATGGCGGCACTTATTTCCCCTTAGAACCCCGTTATGGTAGACCAGGATTTTTAGAAGTTTTACAAGCAATTCGTCGATTTTATGACTTAGAAAAAACCAAATTGCAAGCGTTTAAAGATGAAATTATGACGCATTTGCAGCAGTCTACAATTTTACCTATTTCTACATTAACTGAAGATTTATTACAAATAGGATTAGAAGCCAATACTGGGGTGATTAGTCGCAATGAATATGGGGGGCCAAGGTTTCCGATGATTCCCTATTCTGAGATGGCATTACGAACAATTCGGTTTAATTTTGAGTCAAAATATGATGGGAAAGAAGCCTGTACTCAACGGGGTTTAGACTTAGCTTTAGGGGGAATTTATGACCACGTTGCGGGGGGATTTCATCGCTATACTGTTGACCCGACTTGGACAGTTCCCCACTTTGAAAAAATGCTCTATGATAACGGGCAAATTGTGGAATATTTAGCGGATTTATGGAGTGCTGGTATTCAAAAACCTGCCTTTAAACGCTCAATTCAAGGCACTGTTGAATGGTTAAAACGGGAAATGACAGCCCCGGAAGGTTATTTTTATGCTTCCCAAGATGCCGATAATTTTACCCCCCCATCCCCCCCTTACCAAGGGGAGGCTTCGGGGTGGTCAGAACCGGAAGAAGGGGCTTTTTATGTTTGGAATAATAGCGAACTGGAAAAAATATTAACTCCTGAAGAATATGCCGCCCTACAAAAACAATTTACTATTACAAAATCCGGTAATTTTGAAGGTAAAAATGTCTTACAACGTTGCAATGCAGATGAGTTAAGTGATATCATCGAATCTGGTTTAGAAAAACTGTTTCAAGTTCGGTATGGGGAAATGCCAAAAACATTAAAACTATTTGCCCCCGCCCGCAATAATCAGGAGGCAAAAACCCATAATTGGTTAGGTAGAATTCCTCCGGTTACGGATATTAAAATGATTGTAGCTTGGAATAGTTTAATGATTTCGGGTTTAGCCAAGGCTGCAAAGGTTTTTGGGGAAGTTGAGTATTTAGAATTAGCCACAAAAGCAGCCCAATTTATTCTGAATCATCAATGGGTAGATGGACGTTTACATCGAGTTAATTATGAAGGAAAACCGGATGTTGTAGCTCAGTCTGAAGATTATGCGTTATTAGTTAAATCTTTGATTGATTTACACCAAGCTAGTTTAACATTAACTACAGCTTTAGTACAGCCAGATTATTGGTTAGAACAGGCGAAAAAAGTTCAAGAAGAATTTAATGATTTACTTTGGAGTGTGGAATTAGGAGGTTATTTTAATACCGCCAAAGATACCGGAAAAGATTTATTAGTTCGAGAACGCAGTTATATTGATAATGCAACTCCGGCGGCGAATGGGGTAGCTATTGCTAATTTAGTGCGTCTGTTTTTATTAACAGAAAATCTGGATTTTTTAGACCAAGCGGAACAAGGTTTAACCGCCTTTAGTTCGGTGATGCAAAAATCCCCCCAAGCTTGTCCGAGTTTATTTACGGCGTTAGACTGGTATCGGAATAATACCCTAGTTCGGACTTCTCCCGAACAAATTTTAGGGTTAGGTGTGCAGTATTTCCCCTCAACTATTTTTAAAGTTGATAACACGCTTTCTCATGATATTATTGGCTTAGTTTGTCAGGGATTAAAATGTAATAAACCTGCCAAAAACTCCGAAGAACTGTTACAACAGTTGCAAGCCAGTCAAACTCGCTCTTAACTTGAATTTTTGGCTGTGTAAGTTGATATCTTTACCAGCCAATTGATAGGGATTTAATATTACTCGCCAGTTTTTTGATTTTTTTCTACAATAGTAGTGTTCTAATGGAATCAACCTCTATGTATTTTACTTGGCTCGATAGCAACTCTTGGTTAATGGAAATAGGCGGAAAACAAATTTTGATTGACCCTTGGTTAGTGGGTGCATTAACCTTTGGGAATCAAACTTGGTTATTTAAGGGGGAAAGACGAAATTCCCGACCCATTCCTGAAAAGATTGACTTAATTTTATTATCTCAGGGATTGGAAGATCACGCCCATCCTGAAACCTTAAAACAACTGAACAAAAATATCCCCGTTGTCGGCTCTCCTAGTGCGGCAAAACTTGTTCAGGAGTTGGGATATACTCAAGTACAAGCTTTGGAACATGGACAAACCTATTGTTTAGAAAATCAGGTAGAAATTAAATCCTTGCGAGGTTCTCCCATCGGCCCAACAACTCTTGAAAATGCCTATCTTTTAAAAGATTTAATAACAGAAAATACTGTTTATTATGAACCCCATGGATATCATGATTCTCTATTAAAAGAACTAGCCCCCATTGATGTCGTTATTACCCCATTAATTGATATTAGTTTACCGTTAATTGGGCCAATTATTCGCGGGCAAAAAACAGCCTTGGAGTTAGCTAAATTAGTCAGTCCCCAAGTGATGTTACCCACGGCCGCCGCCGGGGATGTGGTTTATGAAGGGTGGTTAGTTTCGTTATTAAAAGTCAGTGGTAATTTAGAGGATTTTCGGTCTATGTTAGCTAAAGAAAATCTATCAACCCGGGTACTCAACCCCCAGCCCGGAGAAGGTTTTGAAGTGGTATTAGAACGGCGTCGGGTGGGTGTTTAATTCACAACGTATAGCAGGGGCGTATTCATGCGTCCTCGCTTCCTAACTGCTTTGCCTTACTCCCAGAAATCTAGGTTAAGAAGGTCATCTAAGGAGCGGGTAAATTGCCAAGTATCAGGAAATTTTGTGTTTTTATATTCGGGTTGCAGCTTTTTCAGACATTGCTGATAAACTGTATCTAGGACTTGGGGATAGTCATTCTGTAAGCTAGGAGAAATTTCAATCAAGTCTTCAATTTCGGGGCGAATATTGCGAATTGTCCTTTCCCAGCCATGATATTCTAGGGGCATATCAACATAGTAGCGCTTCATAATATGTTCTATTAATGCCCTAATTTGTCCTTTAAAGGCATTTTTCTGCGCTTTCCCCAAAGAATCTATTTCCTCTATTAAGTTGGCAATATCTAACTGTTTAAAGTCTCGATTCTGTAAATGGGTGATCGTTTCTTCTGTCCATTTTAAAAAGTCGCAATCATACAATAATTTTAGGGGAATTAGGGATTGGGTCATGGGTTGATTAATCCTTATTTATAGGGATTATAGGTTATTGCAACTGAAACAGGACTATTGGAGGGGATTTTATTAAAAGTTTCAATCCCTGAAAGGGATTATAGGTGATTTCAACTTGAAGCTTACAGTTTAAGCTGGTCGGTGCTCTCGTTTCAATCCCTGATAGGGATTATAGGCGATTTTAATCTTACGGTATGCTTTCAACCAGTAAAGTTTAGAATAAGGGAATACTATTGAGGAATTTTCCAATGAATCGAGACGCATACATTTCCATTCTAGGAGGAATTGATTATTATCATGGGCACGAAGAACAAGAAGATACTTGTCCTGAATGTAAAACACACTTCCGAGCAGTTTGGAATAGCGCCGCAGGTTTTAAAGACCAAGAATCTGTTTTTTGCCCCAAGTGTCGCCATAAATGTTTTACGGTGATGGCGAGTGATATTCCTAGTACATTTATGATCGAAGACCGAGAATAAATTAAAGTTTCAACATCAGAAAGGGATAGTGCCGTTAAAATGCTTTGCTGAGGTTGTACACCCCCAGGTTGTCACCACTAAGCAAAAAAAATCGTACTATCGCGTAGCTGTTCGCCGCCGATACGTTCCACCTTACCCTGACAACAAGCACAGAGGAAATAAAAACGAATACTATCCGTTTCAGGGTTAATAATTTTGTTAAGACGCGATCGCAATTTCGCATATTCCGTGTTTGTCAACTCGCATTCAAACACACTATATTGCATCCATTGACCATAGGATTTTAAGATCGAATGAATCTTAGTGCGACGTTTATCCTCTGGAATATCGTAAGACACCACAATAAACATAACTATCCTAACACCAAAGGTGGATATTTTTCAATATCACCCATCAAATATTTGGCCAACAAACGCGCTTGAAGTTCAAACGCCTCTTGATAAGTACATTGTTTCCCCAAAACTGGATGTTTGAACTTAGATTGTTTTTTCTGTTCATATAATTTTAGAAAAGTTCGCCGTCCTTCATTAGTTAGAAACACCGCATTACTAATCGCTTAGGGGGAGGATACCTCGCCCCTACGGTTTAATTTACAACAGAATTAGGTTTCTGAATTAGATTCGGGGAAATTTTTGGAGACTGATTGTAACACTTGAGGTACAATTGGAGGAATCGGTTGGGATGGTGAATGATTTCGACTCATGGTTTCAATAGTTTCTGCCACATCAATCCCCGTTGTTTGCTTTAATTCCGTTAAAAATGCGGCTAACTTTGTCGCAGTTCCTCCTTGCTGAGTATTGACAACGGTAACATTATCAACTTCAACTTTAGGAACCGTTTCCACTATGGTTTTTAACAATACTTCTAATTTTTGATATAGGAAAATCTCCCTGGCATTTGACCCCGCCAACTTCCAAGATTCAGCTAATCGTTTAGTAGCTTCCGCTTGAGCTTTTCCAGCTTCTAATATTTGAGACGCATTCCCTTTCGCTTCAGCCATAGCCCGTTTACATTGAGCCTCGGCGGGTGCAACTACATCGGCTTGTAACTGTTGTTCGACCTGCTTAATTCGGGCTTGCTGAACTAACACCTGAGCCTGGGTTTTTGCCACCTTAGACGCCGTTTCCGACTCCGATTCCGCAATCACAGCTTGTCGTTTTGTAACGGCATCTTTAACCCGTCTTTCTGCCTCAGCTTTGGCGACTTCAATATCGGTTTCTAATTTTTTCAAGGAAGTATTTTTCTGATTTTCTGCGGTTTGAATAATTGATTCCGCATGGGCTTTAGCCTCAGCAATTCGAGAATCTTTGAATAAATCCGCCCGTTGTTTTCTCCCAATAGAATCCAAATATCCCACTTCATCAAAGATATTTTGAACTTGCAAGGTATCCAACACTAACCCCAACTTTTCTAAATCATCTTCTGCTTCGTCTAATAAACTTTTAGCAAAAGCTAATTTATCCCCATTCACTTGTTCCGGGGTTAAACTGGCTAAGACACCGCGTAAATTCCCTTCTAAAGTTTCCTTAGCTAATTGTTCAATTTCCTTCCGACTCTTGCCTAATAACCGTTCAATTGCATTATGAATTGTCGGTTCTTCCCCGGCAATTTTAATATTAGCTACCCCTTCAACCGTTAACGGAATGCCTCCTTTAGAATAGGCATTGGAGACTTTTAACTCAATAATCATATTGGTTAAATCCATCCGAAAAGCATCTTCTAATAAAGGAATTCTAATGCTACTTCCACCTTTAACCAAACGATAACCAACGTCTGTTCCACCTTCAACGGGACTACGACTTCCGGCAAAAATTAACACTTCACTGGGTTGGCAAATATAGTATAGGTTGCGAATAATCAAAAATCCCGCCCCCGTTCCTAATCCCAGAACCCCTAACAATGCAATGATAATTCCCATGTTTAAAATCTCCTAAAATATGTTGTTGCGCCGTTGTTGCGCTTAAGCGCAATCTTTAAGATTTAAAGCCCAACAACGTTAACTTCCCAAATTAAGATAAGAGGGCTAAAGCCCAACAACGGCCCAACAACGTTAACTTCCAAAATTAAGATAAGAGGGCTAAAGCCCAACAACGGCCCAACAACGTGATTATTTTGATGATAATTTAACCCCCAAAATATGCTCAACAGTTTCCAAAAACTGCCGGAAAATTTCAGGATAGATATTAACAACACCCGCAACAGATTTCCCATCCCCACTATCAATAACATTAATATTTTTTAACTTCACTCGGTTAGGAACCTTAGCCGCTTCACGGAGAATCATTTCAATTTGTTGTAAATTAAATAATTCCGAAGCATCCGATCCCGTTTCCTTCCACACTTGATTTAATAAATCCGTTACCGTTGCCGCAGCCAAGGCATTTTCGATTAAAGATGCCGCCTCTCCTCTGGCTCTTAATTCCTTCGCTTGACGTTGAGCATCCGCAGGTAAAACCTCATCGGATTCTAACCGTAACCGCTCTAATTCTGCCCTGACAGTTTGCAATAATTGTTCCGCTTTTGCCCGAGCTTCTTCTCCTGCTGCGGTGGTTCTTTCTTCCTCAGAACGAGCTTGTTGTTCTAATTCAGCTTTAATTTTTCTGAGTTCATTTCCCTTCTGTAAAACAATAGTTTGGGCTTGGGTTTTTGCCACTTCTGCTTGTCGCCGACAGTCAGCTTCAGTTTGTTCAGCTTCCGCCATGGCATTAGATTCTGCGATTTCCGCATCTCGAACAATTAAGGCAATTTGACGGCGACCAATGGAGTTAAGATAATCAACATCATCGGAAACACTTTGAATTTTTAAAGTATCTAATTGTAGACCTAATTTTGATAAATCACGGGAGACATCTTCGGCAATACTTTCGGCAAATTGTAGACGGTCTTCGTTTAATTGTTCTGGGGTTAAAGTTCCCACAACACCGCGTAAATTTCCTTCTAAGGTTTCTTTAGCAACCCGAGAAATTTCTGAACGATCTCGCTCTAAAAATCGTTCGATCGCATTTCCTACAATTTTCCGATCATTAGATATTTTAACATTAGCGATCGCCTGAATATTTAACGGAGTTCCCCCTTTAGAATAGGCATTTTTAACTTCCACTCGCACGGGCATTGTCCGTAAATCCATGGTTTTAACGGTTTCTAAAATCGGAATACACATTGTCCGACCGCCAAAAATTACCCGATAACCCAGTTCCTGGCCGTCTTGATTTCGACGTTTCCGACCTGATAAAATCAAAATTTCATTGGGTTTACAAATTTGGAGAAAGGTATTCAGAAACCACAGAAAAACAATCACACCAAAAATAGAAAGGGCGACGGGTAAAGCCGTTCCAATACTGCCAGAACTATTATCAGGAGGAAGATCAGCATTAGGAACTTGGGCAACTTCCGTGATCATTGGTGAATTGTGAATTTTTGGGATATAATCTTGGGTCATTTTTACTCCAATTAATCAGTTAAGAGGGAACAGCCCCCCCAAACCCCCCGTGCACGGGGGGCTAGGGGGGGAGGGAACGCCGGATCTGGGGTAATACTTCTGACTGTTTCATGTCAGTATTAAAATGTTACAACCTATTTATGATTGCTATATTATCTTTAATTTTTGGGGATTCTTCTCAATCTTAATCCTTAATTCAAGTTTTCCTCCGAAATTACTAAGACTTTATTATGACTTCTACCAACGACAAAAACCTTATCCCCTTTTTCAAAGCTATGGGTATCTTCGGTAATGGCGACAACATCTACCATAGATTCCTTCAGATATAATCTGACTTTGCCTTTGCAATTTTGATCAAAGGGAATTTCAACGGTTCCCGATAATCCAATCATATCTTCAGATAAAATTAAACTATTGGCTTGTTGTCGGCGAAGTCGGCCTAAAATTCCTACAATTGTGGTTCCAAAGCTAACTCCAATTCCCAAGGAAATCGCCAAAATCAGGATAGGAGGCAACAGAGGATTAAGTTTTGTTAAAATAAATCCAGTTAAGCCAAAAAAACAACTCCCAAAAGTCCAAAATCGTAAGGTTAAAAAGGGTAAGTGAAATGCTGGTTTAGGGGATTTTCGATGGCTTCTGGATGTGAGAGTTTCTGGATCATTTTTAGGTTCAGAAAGTTCGACATCCATCTCAAAATGAGTATCAAAATCAATTCCATCAAATCCAGCAAAGGCTGATAGAATCACAAAACCCCCACCAATAGTAAGACAGAATAGATACAGCGTCAACATCATGGGGTTCCTATGTGCGGAAAAACCATTCAAATAATTCTATTGTTACAAATATTAGAGACGATGTATAGCGCTACGCATTACAGTTGTAGAGATGCGCCAATATAGCCTTCGTCATCCCTGTCTATACTAAATCCAGAGAGACGCGCCATGGCACGTCTCTACTAAATCCTCGTCTACTTCCTTCTCGGCCAAGGAATTTGATCCAGTTCAACTAACTTTTGAGAAACAGCCACTGCACCATATTGATTTAAGTGACTCGGATCGGAAAAATAATTATAATTATGTAACAATTCGCCGGATAAATCAATAAAAGTAATTCCCGTTTCCTGACTGATTGATTGCATAAAATCCCTAAATTTTTGTTCATAAGCCATCCGCACTTGATCCAGATAATCCTCAGTAAGAGGCATATTGACAAACACCAAATTTATATTTTTAGAGTCTACATATTCAATTAAATTTTTTAAAGCAGTGGTTTGTTTTCCCTCTAATTCAAACCCTTTATAATCCCCATCATAATAACCAGAAACTTGAGAATGATTTTGATAATAAATTTCAGGGCTAAATTGAGTCGATAAAGGTAAAAATCCACTGGGTAAAAACTCAGAGGCTTTCAGTGATTGGTCATTAAAAGGTTCACCTTCATCAACGGGGGATTCAATCTGGTTTTTAAACCCTTCTCCCCTGACTATAGACTGTAATAGAAATTGCAGGCGATCGCGTTTTTCATATACTTGTGAATAGCCTACAAACTGTTGATTTAATTCCGTTTGAAACCCCTCAAAATTCAACTCTCCTTGATGAAACTTTTTAGCTAAATTTCCCAAACTAGATTGCCAACCTATAATAGAAGGCTGCTTCTGCTCAATTTGGGGCTGAATTTGAAATGTTCCCTGGGAAATTTGTTGATAACCTTCCGAAGCAGAAATAGTTTCATAAGTACGATCAACTCGACCACTATTCATGGCCCGTACCCCATCAGCTAGAATAATTAACTTGGGTAATTGTTCCGGGGGTAAAATTTGACGAATAATTAAATCAACAATTTGTAAAGTTGCTCCATTCACCCCAAAATTATAAACTTTTAATTTCCCATAACCCCGGGCTTTTAATTCCGTTTCTAAAACCCCAGGATCAATCCCCCGTAAAGCCCTAGAACTCCCAATAATCATAATATCCGGGGGGCGTTTTTCCGTCAAAATAAAATGTTGATATCGAGCCAACTGTTCATCTAATTGGGGGCTTTTAAAAGTTGGATAAAGAAATTGAGCTAACTTACAGGCTTCTAACCCTAATTTTGTATCAGATAAATTGCATTTTTGGTTTTTGACCGTGGAAGAAATAAAATTACTGCCATTAAAGATATCATTTTCTTTGGAATTTTTCTGACTTTCCGTAATATCTGATGCCACGATAATTTCCGAGTTTTTTTCCTCTAAATTACTAGAATTATCAGTAGTGATTACCATTTCCCCAACCCGACTCAGAGGAATTTCTACTAACAATTCCCCTAGAATTTTATCCACCTGTACAACAAATAATCCTCCCAAGGTTGCCCAAACTAAAGCTAAAGCAATTTTTTGATAACGGTGGGTTTTGCTAGGTATGGAAACCATCATCGCCGTCCGTGGGGCAAATAACCGGGTAGTTACCAATCCTTGGGCGAGAACTTCAGCCCCCCGATCTAAAACCTCTCGCCAATTGGGATAGAGCAGATTTGAGGGTTTGGAAACATCGGCTTCAAGATGATCCAGATTTAAGTCAGGACGCAGGACTAAACCATCGGGTAAAGATGACTTTTCTCCCAGGGTTTCGCCCTCCTCTGGGGGAGTAACAAAATCGGGTAAGACGGAGGGGACAGTATCAGGTTGACTGGTTTTTAGATAAATCCCGTAGCGCCAGAGAGGAAGTTTCTGTCCTGAACGACGGCCATAAATTCTCACCCCGGAAATACCACTAATCCGATGGTTGCGTAAAAATTGAGCAATCACCGGAGCCACCTGAGATTGGGACGGACAAGTGGCTCCCTCGGTCATGACGTGCAGTAATTCGGCTTTTTGTAATAACAGTACCCGAATCCCCCCCGTGGCTAGTTTTAGCTCTAAATCGGGATTAACTAAACGAGTCAGAACAAAGCGCAAGGCGGAAAGATTGCCCTGTTCCGCTAAGGTTAGAGCCGTGGGCTGGAGGTCAGAATGTTGGGCCGCGGGTAAATTTAACCAATCTACCCAAATCGGAGCACCCGGTTTAGCTTGGGTGGCGGTGGTTTCTAAACCATAGACAGTGGCGGCACAAATTCCTTGAGGAGCCAGGATATCCAATAGGGGGATAACAATATCCATCACCGCCTGTTTATCGGGAACCTGACGCTTGCGGCTTTTGGTTGCACCGTTCGTTTGAATGCAGTGACAGAACAGATGCAGGGTGGATTCTTTTAACGTAGTTCGGACTTCTATCTGTAATTGACTCAATTTGTCATTGATTAAGCGGGCGATCGCCTGTTCATCCCCCCAGCGCCCCCACTGTTTGAGAATCCGATCCGGTGAAGTTAAATCAATCCGTAACATCCAGTCGGGGGTAGATTCCCCCTGGACTTGCAACAAAATACAAGCATCCCGAAACCCCTCAAGCTGCAACTGTCGCAACCGTTGAGCAATGGGTTGAGCTAATAGGGAGGGATCGGGACTATAGGCCGATTCACACAATACCCACAGCCTCCGACCCGATGGATTGGTTTCCGGTGGGGCTTCGGTTTTTGTGCCTTTTTGGGATTTTTCCCGAATCGTCACTTTTACCCCAACCCCCAATCCCCCTAAAATCTCGCTCAGGTAGCTGGCGATCGCATCGGGATAACCCTGTCGGGCTAAACTTTCCGTTGACACCTCAATGGCTGTAACCGTTGACGGTTGAGGGTCAGTTATTGATGGTTGTATTAATGGTTCGTTATTAGTTGTTAATGGTTGAGGGTTGAGGGTTGTTGATGATTGTGTATTAGGGAGGGAGGACGCTGGCACTGCTGCGGGTGCTTCGGTATTAAATTCCAAAGGCATGGAAGTGAAAGCCAAACCTTCATCGGCGAGGGAGGAAAATGGTTCTGGTTCGGGTTGAATCGTCTCCTCAACCCCCCCTGGCTGTATACGGTGGGCCGGAGCAAGTTCCTGGGGCTGAGAGCGTCTAAATAGGCTGGTAATTTTTGTTAAGGGATTCTGTCTAGGCTCAGGAATAGGTTGAATATTTTCTGATGTTAGGGGGCTTTCAACAGCCTTAGAAGGCCCTGTAGATGTCTGAAATTGTAATTCCGTGTATTCGAGCTTAACTGTCCAATCCGGTCGTGCCGCCCCCAAACTTCGACCCGATAAAAAAATCTTGTAGATTGGTTGATTGGGCGGTAGTAAAGCCGTTAGATTCGTTTGGGTTAAGGCCCCGGAAAAATTAGATGTAGCGATTTTTTCATCGGGACTGATCAGTGCTTCACACAGAACGTGCAAATGATTGCCACGCAAACGAATTTGAACCTGCACATCCGCAAGTCCAACGGCTTTTTCTGCCCATTGGGTTAAAGCTAAACCCTCTCCGGTTAAAACTGTTTTATTGGCCTTCAATTCAACTCCCTACCCCTACCAAACGGCCCGATTTGTGAATTTCATTTCTAATCTCAAGGGTTAATGCCTGAGATGGGTTCAAAAATACAACAACACCCATGTTAGAATTCGACTACAATTTTGGCACGATTAGCCCAAAATTTAGATCAACTCCCCGTTGTTGCGCTTGAGCACAAATCATCTATGCAACCCACCCCCACCAATAATCATCCAGTAAAAAGTCCCGACCCCATTGCTTTTCCCCAAGAGTGGTTGGTCAGTTTGGCTACTCCACCCCTATTAATCGCTGCACTGGGAACCAAAGCACTCCATGATTTTATGTTGAACCTTAGCACCAACAGCGAAGAAATTTTCCGAGGCGATCGCCTTCCGATTCTGCATTTTCCCGAATCAGACAAAAAATAGAATAGAGAACGGTGACAGATTTGACTGTAAAGTTCTGTGGTTATGCGAGAAATTAGGCAATACAATAAACTGGATATTCTTGCCACACACACAGGAAAAGACGATCATGAGTTCACTGCTCCAATCTTCCGAACAGGCTCCAAATACGGTCGTTTCGTCAAACCCGCCAACCACCACTTCGGATTTATTTTTACGCAATCGTCTCAAGATTATTGAGGATGTCTGGGAGTCCGTTCTCTGTCAAGAGTGCGGTCAACAACTGGTGGATTTACTCCATCAGTTAGCATCCATGACCTCACCGGAAGGACAGGCTGAAGAATTTCAAGGATCGGATTCCCTCAAGTTAATCGAACAGCTTGATATTAACCAGGCTATTCGTGCGGCCAGAGGGTTTGCCTTATATTTTCAACTGATCAATATTGTTGAACAGCACTACGAACAACGGGAACAACAGCTTGCTTATAACCACGGAAAAGGGAAAGCAAAGTTACCTGTCTCCCCGGTGAAATCCATGTCTACTTTCGATACTCGGAATCAACGTTTTTCCGATCAAGAAGAAAGTCCCCTTCCTAATGTCACCAATTACACCGAACAGGATCGGGAGTTAGCAACATTCCATTCCCTATTTCCGATGTTGCGACAGTTAAATGTTCCCGCCCAAAAGATCCAAAGGTTATTAGATCAACTAGATGTGCGGATGGTATTTACGGCCCACCCGACGGAAATTGTTCGCCATACAATCAGAACCAAACAGCGTCGGATTGCCACTATCCTAGAACAACTTGATCAAGTCGATGAAAGTTTTGGCGGACTCAGAACTGAGGAGCTAGGAGAGTCTTCCGTTATGTCGGAATTGACAGAAGAACTCCATGAAAACTTGACCGAAGAAATTCGGCTGTGGTGGCGTACCGATGAACTCCACCAATTTAAACCTACGGTTTTGGATGAGGTAGATTATTCCCTGCACTATTTTCAGGAAGTTATATTTGACACCATTCCTCAACTTTATAAGCGCTTAAAACACGCTTTAAATGTTTCTTTTCCCTATCTGAAATTACCTAAACATGATTTTTGTAAATTCGGATCTTGGGTGGGTTCAGATCGAGACGGAAATCCATCGGTAACACCGGAAGTTACCTGGAAAACTGCTTGTTATCAGCGTCATGTTGTCCTAGAAAAATATATTGAAGCGGTGAAACGCCTCAATCGGTTATTGAGTTTATCCTTACATTGGAGTGATGTTCTTCCCGAATTATTAGAATCTTTGGATCGAGATCAAGGACAATTACCTGATATCTATGATCAAACCGCCATTCGCTATCGTCAAGAACCCTATCGTTTAAAACTTTCTTATGTCCAAAAACGGTTAGAAAATACTCGCGATCGCAATTGGCAAATGTACAATAATGCCGAAATGTCTCGCATCCGAGAGCGTCTGGTTCCTGACCACGAAGCCAGTAAATTATACCGTTCTGGGAATGAATTCCAAGTTGAGTTGAAAATGATTCAACGCAACCTAGAAGAAACGGGAATGAACTGTCAAGAACTGGAAAATCTGATCTGTCAGGTGGAGGTTTTTGGGTTTAGTTTAGCCCGGTTAGATATGCGTCAAGAGTCTTCAATTCATTGTAATGCTCTGAACGAAATTACTAACTATTTGCAAGTCTTACCCAAACCCTATACCGAGCTTTCAGAAGCCGAAAGATGTATATGGTTAGCAACAGAACTCCAAACCCGTCGCCCCCTAATTCCGGCGGAATTACCGTTTTCTGAAAAAACCTGCGAAACCATTACCACCTTTAGGGTAATGCGGGAATTACAACAGGAATTTGGGCCGGAAATTTGCCAAACCTATATTATTAGTATGAGTAATGAAGCCAGTGATTTACTGGAAGTTTTACTCTTGGCAAAAGAAGCCGGACTTTATGATCCAGCCACCGGAATTGGGAATGTTATTGTTGTTCCTCTGTTTGAAACGGTAGAAGATCTCAAACGTGCTCCCCGGGTGATGACAACTCTGTTTGAATTACCTTTATATCGGGCAATGTTAGCTGGAGGTTATGAACAATATAAACTTGTGAGTCACGATCCCGATCTATCTCTACAAGAGATTATGTTAGGCTATTCCGATAGTAATAAAGATTCGGGTTTCTTGAGCAGTAACTGGGAAATTCATAAAGCCCAAAAAGCCTTGCAGAAAGTGTCTGAATCCTATAAAGTCGGTCTGCGAATCTTCCACGGACGCGGGGGTTCGGTGGGTCGAGGCGGTGGCCCAGCCTACAAAGCGGTTTTGGCTCAACCGGGCCGCAGTATTAATGGCCGGATTAAAATTACCGAACAGGGGGAAGTCCTGGCGTCTAAATATTCTCTCCCACAGTTGGCTTTATTTAACCTCGAAAGCGTGACTACCGCAGCCATCCAAGCCAGTCTTCTCCATAACGGTTTTGATGAGATTGATCCCTGGAATCAAATTATGGAGGAGTTGTCAATGCGATCGCGGGCGCACTATCGGGCTTTAATTTATGAAGAACCTGATTTACCCGAATTCTTCCATCAAGTTACCCCGATCCAAGAAATTAGCCAACTACAAATCAGTTCTCGCCCCGCCCGTCGCAGTGGTGATAAGAAAAAGGATATTTCTGGTTTAAGGGCGATTCCCTGGGTATTTAGCTGGACTCAGAGCCGTTTTTTACTGCCTTCTTGGTATGGTGTGGGAACCGCTTTACAGGCGTTTATCAACGAGGAACCCCAGGAAAATCTGAAACTCCTGCGGTATTTCTACGTTAAATGGCCATTCTTTAAAGTGTTGATTTCCAAGACGGAAATGACCTTGGCTAAAGTCGATATGGAAATCGCCCATCACTACGTTCGGGAGTTAAGTCATCCCGATGATCTCGAACGGTTTGAGATATTATTCCAACAAATCCTCGCCGAATACAATCTCACCATTCAGTTAGTCCAAGAAATTACCGGACATCAACAACTATTAGAAGATGATCCCGTCCTACAGCGTTCGGTGCAGTTACGCAATGCCACGATTATTCCTCTAGGTTTATTACAAGTGGCTTTGTTAAAACGGTTACGTCAACACGGAAAATCCGTGGCTTCGGGTGTCGTCCATTCCCGTTATAGCAAGGGTGAATTACTCCGAGGCGCTCTATTAACTATTAACGGCATTGCCGCCGGAATGCGAAATACGGGCTGATCTTTTCAGTCATCAGCCCCCAGACCTCCTACGGGGGTTTGGGGGTCAGTTATCAGTTTTATACGGGATGTGCTAAAATTGGTTCAGGTTTTCAAGGTTTTTGTCAAAAGAAAAAAGACATCTTCGATGATTAAAACCATTTGTCACATCTTATGGAGGTGACGTTAGTGACTACAGTAGTGATAGTTAATCCTTATGAAATTAAACACTTTAAGTATGGAGTAGTAGTCAATCCATCAAAATTTATTCTTGTAGGAAAAAAATTACATAGATTGGCAAAAACTATTCAAAAAGAATGGCATAATTTTGAAGAAGAAGATAAGGATTTGTTGATCAAATTGGCTTATGATTTAATAGAGCCAAACAATAGTATTTGGAAATTTCCTCAACAAGTTTGGTCTTTTGTTTATTTATTAATAATTAAAATAACTGGACAAGAAAGAGAATTCCTTTTTTGCGTTGATGCTATTGATGGTTTAGTTGATACTATTCTTGATGCTATCGAACAAGAAAATAAAAGTTATCAAGAAGTATTATCAGACACTTTAAAAGAGGTTAGAGATAATCCTGAAATTGGAGAATTTGTTGATGCAAAACAAGGAAGCCAATGGCTTAGAGATTTATCAGATAAAGCGTTTAGAGAAATTTGATAAAAGTTATAATGATTTAATCAAAAAACACTATCGCAAAAGCAAAAAGGCTGAACAGGAATTTCGCAATTTGATTGAAGATTTTATCAAAAATCCAGAGTTTTTAAGTAATCCTTCTTCGGATAGTTTTTCAGATAGTTTAAGTTTTCCATCTGATACTTCTGAAGATGGATTTCAATTTAGAAAAAAGCGATGGCGAAGATTACCCTCTCAACCACCAGATAAGGATTTAAAACGACAAATTAACCTGGCAAAAGAAGATACTAAGGAATATAAATAGCATCTTTGGCTGGGATTGTCTGCACTGGTAGGATTAATTTCAACCGTTAATATATTTTTAGGGACGACGCGGAAATTATAAATTAACGGGTAAGTATTGTCCGGTGTATTAATTAAAATTGTGCTGGTTTCTCCGGGTTGACGTTCGACTTTGACTAAAAATTCTTCAGTTTTACCAGGTGCTAACCGTTGGGAATGATCATTAGCTAAGGCATAAACTAGGGTTTGATTGGTTTTATTTCACAGTCTGACCGTAATCAATTGACTCGGATCAACTGTTGCTTGTACATTCGAGTCCGATGGTGATGATGTCTGGTCAAATAGTTGAGCGATACTCGGAGAACTCAACCCGACACTCAGAGTCGCCACCAGGGTCGCTAAGGCTAAAATACGATATTAAACATAAACTCACTTCAACGCAATCACACCTCCATTAATCCGCTTATCAACCTTCGATCCGGAAAGGGAAAGGTGTCTTTTGCCTTGCGGTCTATAAAAAAACATGATATTGATCAGAAGTTGCATTATAATTCGTAAGTGGGCAGAAAGCAATATTAATGGCTGCTAACGGCACACTAGATAGCTGAGTTTACTTGATTCTTGAGCCAGTCAATCCTAATTTATGCAATCAAACCTTGTTCGTCTGAATATTCCTAGTGGTTGGGCAATCACTGATAATTCTTTTGGGGATGAAGATCCGTTTGTACAGGATGGTCGCATTCTCAATCAGCATTTTTATCATGAAAACTTGCTAGTGATTCAATCAATTGAGTTTAAGGAAACAGACTGGATTATTAATCAAAAGGGTTATACTTTAAAACTCGGTTGGTATCCCCATGCTGATCCTAATGGATGCTATCGGTTAGAGTTATTACCCAGAAATTCTGAGCAAGAGGGACTAGAATTTCAGTCCAAAGACAGGGAAAGAATTCGTCAAGTTATTGAACAGTGTTTTGATTTGATTAGTCGCGGAGTTGATGGTGAGGAAATTAAATGGACAATTGAACAGAGTGATAAAACCTTTGAAAAAAATTCTCGTTTAGGATCGGGAATTAGAAAAAAAATTCAAGATTATAACCGATATCAAAATCGTTTTTATTATGGTCAACTTTACTCCTTGTATCCCCCCATTTATTATGAATTAACTAATATTGTTTACCGGAGTGCTAAAGCAAATAAAATTGCGTATAATATGCCAACGCCAGATAACTCCCATCGAGCGTAATTGTTAAAGCCACTATTCAAAGAACTTTGTAGATATAGGAAAATTAAGGATGTTTACTGTGTCAGAACAAAACCCGGAATTACTTTCTCAAGAATACCCATCAGATCGGCCTGTATTTGATGTTCTCATTGACTTTATGACCCTAGATGGTTGGGTTTATAGAGAAATTGAACATCGGCGAGTCTTGGCATTGGGTGTAGAGGGCAAAAACGGCCGATTTGATTGTTATACCATTGTTAGGGAAGAAGAACGGCAAATTGCGGTTTATTCCGTTTCTCCAGTGAAAGTTCCTGACTATAAACGCTATAATATGGCGACATTTATCACCCTGCTCAACTATGGGACAGTGGTGGGAAATTTTGAAATGAATTTTCAAGATGGTGAACTTCGATATAAAACCAGTTTAGATGCGGAAGATGCGGCTCTAAACCCGGCATTGATTAAACATTTAATCTATACCAGTGTCACGACGATGGATGACTATTTACCCGGAATTTTATCGGTAATTTACGGTAATATTTCCCCAGAAGAAGCCTTCCAACGGACTCAATATTAAGGTTGAGGGTTGAGGGTTGAGGGCGAGAAGACCTCGCCCCTACCTACTCTCTAAAGATGATGGCGAGAGGTTTCTAGGGAAATCTGTTTTTCTGATTTGGCGATCGCCATATAGGTAGATTCAATGGCATCTAAATTAACGGAAATTGATGTAATTCCCCACCGGACTAAATCTTCAATTAATTCGGGATATAATGCGGGAGCATCTCCACAAATTGAACAAGGAATATTAGCAGTTTTTGCAATTTCAATTAACTGTTTTATCGCTTTTTTAAAAGCCGGATTACTTTCATATAAACCTGGGAATACCTGCATTTGATTTCGATCAATTCCAAATAATAATTTGGTCAGATCATTGGTGCCAATTGAAATCCCTTGAACTCCTGCTTTCAGGTAATCAGGTAATAAAAATAGAATTGATGGAACTTCCGCCATAATCCACACTTGAAACTCAGGATAATGACTTAATTGTGATGCTTCGATTCGATTTTTATAAATAGTAAACTCCTCAACGGAACGAATAAAAGGTAAAATCAAATGAATATTTTTGTCCCCCAATTCATATACTTTTAATAAAATTTTTATTTCTAAATCAAATAAAACTAAACGTTCTAAAGAGGGAGAGTCTGAAACTGGAAAAGTTCCTCTATTAATACTATTCTCGGAGGATAACTTCCTATTCTGACTTTCCCTATAGTCCACCAGGGGATAAAAATAATTGAATCCCGATACAGATTGTTCTATTTCTCTTAAATCCAAGGCTCGATAATAAACGGGTCTAGGGGATAAAATTTTAGCCATCTGATCAATGAGTTCGGCCATTTCTTGAATAAATTTTTGCTGTTTTTGATGTAAAATCCATTTATTAAAATCATAGGATTTGTCCCCTATTTCCTGAGAAATCCAAGAGTTTATAGTCGGATATTCAGAACGTTTTAATATTTCAAGAGCGATCAATTCTGATCGAAATAGACCTACTCCATCAATCGGTAAAGGTAAAGAATGAAGTCGCTGGATAGAACTCGATTGACTAATATTAACCATTAGGGGTGTAGAGTTTATATAGGTAGGAATTTTAATCGGTTTTTGTTCCTGAAAACTCCATTTTAAAACCCGTTGATCAACTAAATGCTCAGGCTTAATAACATAAACTTCCCCATAATTTCCATCGACAAAAATAGATTCCCCTGTTTTGATTTTGATTGTTGCATTCATGATTCCACAAACAGCAGGTATACCCAATTCTCGCGCCACAATTGCACCATGGCTGGTCATTCCTCCCTTTTCAGCCACAATAGCAACAGTCTGCTTTAATAGGGGTAAATAATTCCAAGTAATTGCCGGAACTACTAACACGGTATTCTCCGGTAATTGTGAGGGTATAGGTTGTGTTTCCGTCAAGATATATGCAGTTCCTTTAGATTTTCCAGACGCCAGAGCTAGTCCTTGAAAATGCTGTTGATGGGTGCTATAATCAGACTTTATTGAAGGAGAAGAAAGAGGGATTTTGGCACATTTAGCCCCGACGATATAGAATTGAGGTTCTCGATCTTGCGGCTGTTGCAATAAACGCCAATCTAATCGAGTTATTGCCGGATTAAACTGTATAATTTTTTGAATAATATTGATTAATTTTTGTAGGTTTTCACGGTTTAGGGAAAATCCTTGTTGGTGTTCAGAAATCCAAGTAGCATGAATCGGAAGTTGAGGATTTTTAATTCCGAATTGTTTTTGAGAAATGGGATATTTTGTCGATTGATCAGGAGCAGATTTTAAATTATAGATAATCGTTTTAGAGCCTAATTTTTGTTGTTGAATCATTCCCGTTTGGGGTTGGATCAAATAAATATCAGCATGGCTTTCTCCCCATAATAGGGAAAATTCCAAACCCCAAGTCGAGTTTATTTCCCAACAGTTAGGGCGAATTTCCACAAAACCGGAAGCGATCGCGGACTGGAGAGGTTGAACTAATACCACCGGACGTAAATTTTGTAATTCAATTTTGTATCGTTGCCAATATAATAAACTTTTTGCCCGAAAAAATTCACAGTAGGCTTGTTTTAATCCCACTAAAGCTTTTTGAGTATGCGCCCACCCGATCACCGAGTCAAAAAGTCCCGATGTCTTTAAGTGATGGGGAGTGTTCAAACTCGGATAAAAAATCAATGCTGAGGTTTTTAATTTGTCAATGCTGTCTTGAATAGGCTGACTCGATGACGGGGGTAAATGACTGTCCATCATTTGTTGACAAAGATGTTGAGCAATAATTTGTAATTGCCGGGGTTGATTGATGTCAAAATACAGAGATAATTCGGGGAAATCAACAAATCGGGGTTCTAACCAATTAATGGTTTCTAAAAACTCCCAAAATAACTGATCCGTAACTACAAAACCGGGTAAAACCGGATGACCCTGATGGAGTAATTGGCTTAAATAAAAGGCTGGCTCCCCGACAAAATCGCGATGATCAGATTGAATTTCGTGAAGCCCATAAAAATTATCCACACTTTGAACTAAATTTAGTAATAACTTGATCTGAAAACCCGAACTGTGAAAGCGCTCCTAAGTTTATTTCTCAAACCCAACTGTCCGTTATGTGACCGACCTGCAACAACAGAACTTTGTGATTATTGCGAACGACAGTTACTTCGCTGTCGGTTTCCCCCTGGGGTTAAATTTACCTCTGAGGTGCCGCTTTGTGTCTGGGGACAGTACAAAGATGTTCTCAAACGAGCGATCGCTGCTCTCAAATATAATCATCATACCGAATTAGCTAAACCTTTGGGCTATGGATTGGCACAAACTTGGTTATCGACTCCCGGGTTAGGGATCTCCCCTGTGACCGTCGTACCCATTCCCCTCCACCCAGCTAAGTTAAAAAAACGCGGGTTTAATCAAGCAGAACTGTTGGCGAAAAGTTTTTGTGAATTAACGGGTTTATCCCTATCTTCTCACGGTTTAGAACGAATTAAACAAACGGAAGCACTCCATGAACTTTCGCCCGATCAACGTTTAAAAGAAATGCAAAGTGTGTTTAATATTGGTCAGGATTTCCGGCGCCGCCCTCCCCAGGGTTCGGTTTTAATTTTAGATGATATTTATACTACAGGTGCAACGGTTAAATCAGCCATTTCTCAATTCCAAAAGTCGGGAATTTCTGTTGCGGGTATTGTGGCGATCGCCACTACTCAGAAATCAGTCATCAGTCATCAGTAATCAGTTATCAGTTAATAAAATAAATCCCGTTAATAAAGCAAAATCAAGATTTATTGTAGTTGACAAGAACTGACAATTGCTTTATAACTGATTACCAATAACTAATAACTGATTAAAAATGGCTTTAATTTTAGGAACTGAAACTGCTGACAATCTAGTTGGATTGATTGGAAACGATGAAATTTACGGTTTGGCTGGAAATGATACCCTGCAAGGTCTTGAGGGCGATGATACGATGAATGGCAATCTATAGCAATCCTAAATAGGTTGTAACATTTTAATGCTGATATGAAACGGCCAGAAGTATTACCCCAGATCCCTCCCCCCCCTAGCCCCACGTGCACGGGGGGTTTGGGGGGGCTGTTCTCTATTCCCTTTTGATCAGGGATTTTAAACACAACTCAAATAGGATTGCTATAGGAGCAGATGTTATTTATGGTAGTCCAGGGAATGATCTGCTATTTGGAGGAAAAGACGACGATGTTCTGATTGGAGAATCAGGTAAAAATCAAATTTTTGGTAACTTAGGTTCAGATTTATTATTTGGAGGAAATGATAGTGATTCTTTGTTTGGAGGTCAAGGAATTGATCTCCTAGCGGGTGGTGGGGGAAATGATTATGTTTCCGGTGATCTTGGGGATGATTTTATTGCGGGGATTGATGTTAATTCAACCACTCCAGGGGCGGGTAAAATTGATACTTTAGTTGGGGGTGCGGGATTAGATGGATTTTACTTAGGTAGTTCTGATTCTAGCACCTATTACGCCGCCGGAGGTTTAACGGATTTTGCCTTTATTAGTGATTTTACTGTAGGTCAAGATTACTTTGCTTATAAAACTAATGATGTAATTACTTTTAAAGATTTAACCTTATCCGGGTATGGAACCGGAGCAGGTATTTATGTTAATAAATCGGGTTTAGAAGAACTGATTGCATTTTTACCTGGAGTCCAAGCCAATCAACTCAATCTTAACACTGATTTTAAACCTATCTAATACAGATAACCACTAGAGACGCGCCGTGGCACGTCTCTACACTGATGACTGATTACTGATTTCTTACATATTGTTCTGCACCCAAACCGACTAATAGATGTAAAATACCGTCGGGTAAACGTAAAATTCCTTCCACACCTGCGGCTTTTAATTTATCTTCATCAACCAGGTTATTATCAATAATTTTAACTCGTAATCGAGTTAAGGCGACAGCATCAACGCTTTGAATATTCTGTCCTATTGGTAATTGGATCAAGAAATGATCCGATTTGAAAAAAGAAAGGAACATTCCAAATATGATATAATCCAAAGGGTAATAATAAGCGCTCCACAAGCCCATAAATTGCGGCGGTAAGACTAACATTGCCACCGGATGTGGCGGCATTTGCAGCCGTAGAAATCGCGGCTCCAATGGGCGGCCAGACCACGCTCATTTTGAATGCGATCGCCCATTTTAACTTTAGGGCTAAATCCTTGACCCCGCAATGTCACCGTATCTACTCATCTTCAACCATATCTTCGTTGATCAAAATATCTTGTTCCTCTGCTTCTACATTAACAGGACTTACGCAGCTATGCTATGCGTAGCGTAGCCCTGTATGGGAAATCAAACAGTTAACCGGGATAGAATCTTGTCAATGTCGCTGAGGGAGAATTCAAAAAAACCATATTGCTTGCGCTTTATTAGTTTGGACGTTTCTCTCAACAACAGCGAGGAAAGTTTCTCAAACTGTTTATGAATTAAAAGATAATTTATTGTCTAAATACTTTACCCAAGAGCTTAAATATCCGTCTTTGAAGCTAAAATTTATTGAGCTTTAAAACTCATGAATTGAGACTAATTTAATCCGGGTTCCTTGCGATTCTTTGAGCTAAATCGCCGAAAATCGCTCGGTTTTCTATGTGCTATATGTAGCGCAATTGCGTAAGTCCTGAAGTGAAATTTAATTCTAGCTATCAGCATAATACCAATTTAACGAACAGGTTTAAATCCCTGGACAAAATCAATCCATGAATCCACTTTTGAACCTGTAATATCTAAAATCGGAATAGAACGAGTTCTAGGAATCGGTGGCCCAGCTTCTTCTTGAGAGTATTCAATCACTGTTGATTCAGGTTGACCTAAACCATAGCGGTTAGCCATTCGATTAGCAAGGTCACAACTAATAAAGAATTCGCCCATATTAATTTGACCATTGCCAGCATAATATAACCAAGTTCTTGAACTACCTTGATTATTACAATCATAATAAGTCACTTCAAACATTTTAGCGATATGCACATCATAAAGCCTCAATTTTCCCCCATAAGCAGCACGAGTTGTATCTCGGTCAGGAACAGTCATTGTATAAATTCCTTCGCCATGTTGTAACCTCATGGGAACTGCGGTAGACTGCGCCAAAACTGATGTAGAATTGCCAATTAGTTCAATCAATGGAATGATTGATACAATTAAAAATTTACCAAAATTGTTCAGCATTAGAATTTGCTCATAGAAAGGATAATGTTGATATGATATCCGGTTAAATCCACAAAATCTCCGTAGGGGCGGGTTCACCCAGATATTGAATACCCATCAAAGATTTCACTAAACCCGCCCTTCTTCTATCTCAAATATTAAGTCTATTTTGAGATTAAATTAGAAAAAACTAAAATTTTAAATAGCCACCCACTAATAATTAACATGACTGATACAGCTAAAGCAGAGCCATTTTCAGGTATTTTTGAAATTTGATTACAACCTGTGTAAATCATTAAAATTGTATAAGTCATAGCTATTACAGCAAAAATAGCAATGATTTCCAAGTTAATAAAACCCAAAAAGTAAGAAATTAAAATTAATAATGATATAGGAATTAAAGCTGTACCAGCAATAAATATATCTGCTTTTATACTGCCAGCACCTCTAAATAATTTACGGGTTAAAAAGCTAGATCCAGCAATACTTAAGAAACTGGTAATACTCAGAGCAATTAGGTTGAAAACAGATATTTCAGAAATTGAATTCTGACTTTTGAATTTATTAAATGCTAAGATTATACAAAGAACGTAAGCTACGCCAAAAGTAATTCCCACTCCTAATGCTCTTTTTTCTCCTAATCCTTGAAAAAAGATAGGTAGACCCCCTACAGGATTAACTAAGAAAATTTTTAATCCTTGAATAGCATCATTGAGCGTTGATTTAACTTGACTAGCAACCAAGTTTTGCTTTTCTTTGTCGTTCATAGTTCGATCACCAATAAAATAAGGGACTGAATGATATTTCCAAAATCAAATCAGAAAAGTTAAGCTAAATAATCACAAAATCATTAGCAGTTAGAGTAAAGTTATCTCGATCTCGTCCTAGCACTGCCAGTAACTCACCACCGGACTCAATTTTCAAAAACTTGGTAATATTAGTCCCAAAGTTTTCCTCAACGCTTCCTTGTCCAAAAATACTATCAATCTGTTGCGGTTGGATCTCGCTAATTAATAATTGTTCAAAGGTAACACCAACTAAACCAATTTTATCCTCACTATTGATAAAGTCTAAAATTAAGTCAGCATTTTCAGTACCCGTTGGAATTTCATTAAGATCAGCAGTTTTACTGATAATAAAAGTATCTGCTCCACCTGTTTCATAAAGATCACCTCTTAATATATCCTGATCTCGATCTCCAGAAATACTATTGCTCCCTTCATTTCCTGTTAAAATATCTTTACCTTGCCCTCCAAATAGATCAGCATTTCCACTAGAGGATACAGTAATTGAGTCATCTCCTAAATTACCAAATAAAAAGCTTATGCCATTATTACCATCAAAAGAATAACCACTATCTTTGATAATATCATTACCTTGACCTCCATAAATTGTATCATATCCATAGTCACCGTATAACGAATCGTTGCCCTCATTACCATATAAAATATCATTATTATCCCTACCTAATATTGTATCATTTCCCTCCATTCCGAACAAAATGTCTTTCCCCTCACCTCCAACAATAGAATCTTGTCCTGACAAACCTAATATTGTGTAAGAGATTGTATCTTGATAATTTTCTAATGTAATAGTATCGTTATCAATACTGCCAAAAAATTGACCGAATTGATCCAAATCTGTTTTGGAAATAATATATTTAGCCATGTGTTCTCAATCCTTAAATGTTATAATTTTACAGTTTAATAACAGATCTTCAGATTAATCTGTTATTATTTTGTTATCTCTGCTATTAATCTACGAATTGCTTAAACACGGCAACCCCTTGATTTAACTGCTGGATGGGTTGACCGGACATTGAACCTGAGTTATCCAGTAACAAAACAACTGGACATCGTGGTTCCTGGTTAATCGCAAAATCCGCTAGATTCCCTGTGGGCATAGGTTTCCTATCTTTCTCTGGTTTGTCGAACTCCTCTGTAACTGATAATAAATTAACTAACTTCTAATTGTCTACTGATTAACGTTAGAATTTATGTTAGAATCGTGTTAGCTGTTTTTTATACCCGCAATATGGCTCAAGTGGACAAAATATTTAGTCAGGCTGCCCAGGAATGGGATTTAGAAAGTCTTTATGCTGACTTGGCATCTGCGAAGGGAAAGCATCTCACTCCCATTGAAAAAGCTCACTTAAGGGGGTTATTGTCTGGCTGTAGTCCCTCGGAAATCGCTCAAAAGTTAGAGAAAATTCCCAGAGGCGTAGAGTCTGATTTATGTGCAACGGTTTATAAATATGTAAAGTCTTTGTTAGATAAAGCAGAAAAAGTAGAAAACTGGCGCAAGATTTATGAATGGCTTGATGAATCCGGTTATAAATCTAAGCTGGATAACAAAGTTCCTGTTAAAAATTTATTACCTAAACAAAGCGTTATTAATATCACTACTGTTAATATAGAACAACATCAAATCGTTTTTCAGTTTCATCTAACAATCCCCACATCAGAAATCACTGAATTATCTATACAAGATTGTAATATTGATGAGAATATTGGTAATAATCATACGGATAATAATTGAAGTTATTGTTATTGGGTAAATTCCTCTCGTTCCATTATTGATAACATTTATTTAAACCTTCCTTGTTTTTTTAGTTTAAGCGATCGCTTCACGGCAATCATTTTTTTAAATAAATTGTTATAATGATTATTACCACCCACTTGCAAGCTAAAAAAGGTCATCCTAAACAACTATAAACTTTAACGAAAATGATCCAATCATTGATTCAATTGCACGATTATTTTAATGTTCTTGCTTCTGATGATATCCGAATTAAAGGAACACGCATTAGCATTGAACAGATTTTGTATGAATATCTTTATAATCATCAATCCCCCGAAGAAATCCAAAAGCATTTTACAACAGTTACATTAGAACAAATTTATGCCACTATTCTTTATTATTTTAGAAATCAAGAACAGGTTTCTGATTATTTAGAAAATTGGTTAACAGCTACGAATCAAGCTGAAACAGAACATGATCAAAATCCCCCTACTGTTGTCAAAAGATTGCTGAAGTTAAAAGCTGAACAGGAAGCGGTTAAGGTGAGTCAAGAATGCCCATAAAATATCTAATTGATGAAAATCTCCCTCCTGTTTATCAAGAACAGCTTAAAAACCGTGTTTCTGATCTTATTGTTTTAAGAATTGGTGATCCGAATACTCCCTCTATTGGAACGCTTGATCCTGAAATTTTGTCTTGGTGTGAAAAATTCGGATTTATTTTAGTGACTAATAACCGCAGTTCTATGCCTGTCCATTTAGCTGATCATTTAAACAACGGGGATCACATTCCTGGAATTTTAGTTTTAAGAAAACAAGCAAATTTTGGTCAAATTATTGAGGATTTAATTTTAATTGCTTTAGCTGCGGAGGAAAATGAATATCAAGACATTATTAGTTATGTTCCGTTAAAAAAATAGGGAACAAGGATAAAATTTTTATTTTGAATTGTATTAAACTAAAAGTAACTCTTAGAAAAGGGTAATGGTGATGGTGACACTGCAACTCAAGCAACTCAGCGTTCCCCCTGGACAGCGTGTGCTGTTTCTGGATGTAAGCTGGCAAGATTTTGAGGCAATTTTAGCGGAGTTGGGCGAACATCGAGGGGCGCGAGTGGCTTATTTTCAAGGAATTTTGGAGATTAGGATGCCTTTACCAGAACATGAATTTAATAAAGAAATTATTGGGGATATGGTAAAAATTCTGCTAGAAGAACTAGAAATGGAACGGGAGTGTTTTGGATCAACAACATTTAAACGTCAAGGAATGGCGGCTGGAATTGAACCGGATAATTGTTTTTATATTCAAAATTATCAAGCGATGATTGGGAAAAAACGGTTAGATTTAACGGTTGACCCACCCCCAGATTTAGCCATTGAAGTTGATGTTACCTCTAAAACTCAGTTAAGTGCTTATCAAGCACTCGGTGTTGCAGAACTGTGGCGCTATGAAAATGATCAATTGCAAATTTATGTTCTGCGAAATGGAGAATATATTAAGTCTCAAATTAGCCCAATTTTTGCCAATTTTCCAGTCATAGAAGTAATTTCTCAGTTTGTAGAAATGAGTTGGATAAAGGGGACGAGTGTAGCGTTGAGATCATTTCGTAAATGGGTACGCGAAAGGATAGAATCGTAGAGTTTATAATATTAATTATCAGATTTAAGTCTGAACTGGTGATAAAAATTTACAACTTCTTGATGCCGATCTTCCCTCTGATCATGTAACGTTAACCATCCCCAAGTATCAACAAAAAGTTGATTATCCATAAATTTCTTGATCAATATTCTGAGCTAATGAACCATGAGCAACAGCCCCAATAAATTCCGCAAGCGGATCTACTTCATGATCCGGTTTTTTTTTCTGATCAAAATTCAAACTAAAAGATTGATTTTGACAATAGATTAAAAAATTGACAAACTGCACAACTTCTGACATTTTATGATCAGGTAACTGTTCTATTAAATTTAATAACTCTTGCTTAACACTGGGTATTGATGACATCTGTTTAACCCTTCCTTGTTTTTTTGTTTAAGCGATCGCTTCACTTTAATTATTTTTTTATATCCTCCCAAGTCATAACATCATCTGGATTCGTTTCAACAGTAATATCCATGCTCATAACCTAGATAGAAGGCTTCACAACTAATACACCTACAAATATAACAGAAATCAAGAAATACCATAATTAGTATAAGATAGAGTAATTGTTGCACAAAAACCCAAAAAATGTTACAATTCCCCGCGTATTTGGTCGATTTAGATTCTTAATCCTTTAACCTATATTTGATATAGTTGTTAAAATTTAAACAAAATTTAACTTTTTTACAGGAGCCGATATGCGACAACTATTTTCTGCATTATTAATAACGGGTTTAGCCCTGACAAGTTTAGCTAAAATCACCCAAGCCCAAGGTTTACCAGGGATGACCCTGTTGAGTGGCCCCGACAAGGCCAACATCTTAAATTATTTTCTCCAAAGCGGACGGTCGGGAGAATGGGATCGTTATAAATTAAGACTTCCGGCTGATAAGTTGAATTTAGCGATCGCCGAAATTTCCATCACCTATCCCAAATACTATAAAGGCAAAATTGATCCTAAATCAGTACAAATTCGCATTAAAGATAAGCCGATTCCCTTAGAAGACGTGATTTGGGATAAAGAGAACCATATTATCCAAATTTATCCCCAAGAACCGATTCCGGCGGGGACTAAGGTAGAAATCGTTCTCTCTAACGTCAAAAATCCCACCTTTGGGGGCGTTTTCAACTTTAATGCCAATATTCGCACCCCCGGAGATGTGCCGATGTTGCGTTATGTGGGAACTTGGGTTTTGAGTATTGATTAATATTGTAGTTGTGGAGAAGCTTTTTGCACCCCGCGCCTAAAGTCCAACAATTGTGGTACACTGAAAAATTGTGACTTTTAATTAACAAATTAACAAAAAGGCACCGGAGGTAAGTAATGGCTCAACAAACCCTGCAAGGAACGAACCGCAAAAAGAAAAGAGTTTCTGGCTTCAGAGTACGAATGCGGACAAAAAACGGTCAAGCAGTTATCAAAGCTCGTCGCAAGAAAGGACGGGCGCGTTTAACGTTTTAAATCCTTGATCCCAATTCAAGAAAACCTATTGCTATTCCCACGAACTCATTGCCATCCTGATGATCAAGCTAAAGGGAATTTTGAATTTGTGGGTAGCAGTACCTAATTAATGTTACCGAAAATCAATCGACTCCGGCATCCCAAAGACTTCAAAGCCGTCTATAGCAAAGGACTGCATCGCAAAACCCCTCATTTAACCTTGAGGGCCTTACGAGGTCAACCCCATAGAACAGAACGGAATTTAAGCGACTCGTCCTGTGTTCAGCCGACTAGGATGGGGATTTCCATCAGTCAAAAAGTGAGTAAACGGGCTGTGGTTCGGAATCGGATCAAACGTCAAATTAGAGCAGTTTGGCATCAGTTTTTACCCTTGATATCACCGGGTTGGGACGTTGTGATCGTTGTTAAACCAACGGCCGATCAGTGCAATTATTCAGAAATTCTGCAAGAATTAGAAAAGTTGTTGGTAGAAGCAGAGGTTTTAAATGGGTATACGGGAGGAAAGTTTTTATGAGGGAGGCCCGGCGATCGGCGACCTGATTATCAATCTATTAATAGGACTGACGGTTATTGGTATCCCTCTGGCGATTGGGGCAATTGTGCGGGCATTATGGCTGCGCTATCGGATCACGAACCGCCGGATATCTGTGATCGGTGGATGGATGGGACAGGATCGTACCGATATTGTCTATTCAGAAATTATCAAAATCGTGAAGGTTCCCAGAGGACTCGGGACTTGGGGGGATATGGTTGTCACCCTGAAAAATGGTTCTCGTCTGGAACTGCGGGCTATTCCTCGATTTCGAGAAGCCTACGACTTTATCCTCGATAAAATCTCACCCCAGGCTCAAAAAGCCAGTGCGATAACCAGCCGATAATCTGGGAAAAGGATGCAGTTTTTTCGGTGTTGAGCCTGAAGCCTGACGGATGGTATGGGTTGTCGCCAACCCACGAATCCAGCGTCGGCTAATGGTTCTTAAAATTATATATATTTTACGCAAGCAGTTCAATAAACTCAAAAGAATGGACTTTGGTATCGGGTTTCTTTCCAATAATTTGATGTTGCCGATCCTAGATTTTTTCTACGGGATCGTGCCTAGTTATGGTTTAGCAATTGTAGCGTTAACCTTAGTGGTTCGCTTCGCGCTTTACCCCTTGAATGCGGGTTCAATTCGCAATATGCGGCGAATGAAAGTCACCCAACCGTTGATGAAAGAACGGGTTGATCAAATCCAACAACAGCATAAAGATGACCCGGTGAAACAACGGGAAGAAATGAGCAGAGTCTACAAAGAACTGGGAAATCCCTTAGCTGGATGTTTCCCGCTTCTGATTCAAATGCCGATTCTTTTTGCTCTGTTTGCTACTTTGCGGGGTTCACCCTTTTCTGATGTCAACTACAGCATAGACCTACAGATTTTACCCCAAGCACAAATTGAACAGGTTCAGCCCCAAGCCTACGCTACTAAAGCTCAAAACTATTATTTCGCCGATGGAATTCACACCTCCGTTGTCGCGATGATTCCCGGTGGTAATCGTTTAGGGCTGAATGAAAAGGTAAAGGTAGAACTCCAAACCGTTGACGGTAAACCCTTAAAATCGGAATTGGAAAAATATCCCGAAGTAAACCTAATCCCCACCTGGAAAATTCTGAAAGGGGAAGATAAGATCCAAGTCGGTGAAAACGGTCAAATCCTGGCCTTAGCACCTGGAGATGCCACGATTCAAGTGGGTCTGAGGGGATTAGCTTCGGATAAAGGATTTCTGTTTATTGATGCTTTGGGTCGAGTCGGGGCCGTTGATCCCGATGGTACGATTCACTGGGATATTGTCGGGATGATTCTGGCTTTTGGGGTATCTTTATATCTCAACCAAGTCTTATCGGGACAAGGTTCGAGTAGTGGTAATCCTCAGCAAGATACGATTAATAAAATTACACCTGTGCTGTTCAGTGGGATGTTTTTCTTCTTCCCCCTTCCGGCGGGTGTGTTGCTGTATATGCTGATTGCGAATATCTTCCAAACGGTTCAAGCATTTATTTTGTCCCGGGAACCTCTACCCGAACACTTGCAAAAAATTGTGGAAGAATCCAGTAAAACCGCTAAATTAGCAACGGTTGATGGGGAAAGAGAAGCATTACCCTTTGAGCCGGGACGTTCTAAGAAAAAGGCGCAGTCGTAGAAATGAATAATAGCGATATACAACAGGGCCAAGAATGGTTGGAGGAATTGCTCAAATTAGGGGCAGTTCCCTCCCAGGTAAAACCTAGTTTAGAAGCGGATTCCTGTTGGTTAACCATTGATCAAGTTAATCTCACCCCCGAACAGGTGGCAACTTTAATCGGTCAGGACGGGGAAGTTTTAGATGCGATTCAATATTTACTCAACGCCATTCATAACCTGGGCAAAGACGACGAGGAGCGCACCTCTTACACCGTAGAACTCAACGGATATCGAACTCAACGTCATTTGGAATTGCGGGCTTTAGCTGACCATGCGGCCAGTCGTGTCCGAGAGACCGGGGGAGAGGTGGAAATTAAATCCCTGTCTTCGGCAGAAAGACGTCTGATTCATTCTTTTCTCGAAGAAAGCGATGATTTAGAAACCTATAGTCGGGGACAGGAACCCGATCGTCGTTTGGTGGTTAAAATAAAAGGCTAGACACCGAAAACTTTGTTTAGCCTTGCTTATTTTTGGCAGGTGGGAAAATAATTATGGACTCCATCTATATCCCAGATTTACTTAGGACACAAAACCGATCTTTAGAATTTGAGTTTCAAGAGTTTTTCCCCGACTTAGAAACTCTAACTCCGGTTCGAGGTCGGATGCGGGTCAGTCATAAAACCACTTATATCGAGGCGGTGGTTCAGGCGGAAACTATTGTTACCCTGACCTGTGACCGATGTTTAAAACAATATAACCATCGGTTAAAGGTCGATACTTCTGAATTAATTTGGTTGATGGCTTCGGTAGATAAAGTCGATGCTTCTAAAGCTGAAGTAGAAATTTCTTTAGATGAACCTGTGGAAAGTCTGCATCCCCAAGGTCATTTTTTACTTGGGGATTGGCTCTATCAACAATTGTGTTTAGCCCTACCCCTACGCCAACTCTGTGAGGGGCCCTGTGAACTTCCCCAACCAATATCAACCGAATCCCGGCCTATTGTTGATCAACGTTGGGCTTCATTACAATCTTTGAAGCAAAATCTACAATAATTAAGAGGTGTTGATAGTTAACATTTGATAGTCAGCGAGCGAGGACGCTCCCCCTGCCCCCCTACCTCCCCCTGCTCCCACTTTCTATGAGTAAATTCAATGAGGAATTGAAGTTATTATTGCGATCGCGCTACGCTATTATCTATATTCCGACCTTAGAAGAAGAACGAGTCGAAACTGTAATTAAACAAGCGGCAAAAGATCAGGGCAACCGTGGGGTTTATGTCTGGGATTTTGTGGAAGGATATCAGCAGGGAAATCCTAATGATTTAGGCGCCGGAAAACGGAATCCGTTACAAGCCTTAGAATTCGTAGAAAAATTACCAGAGGCGATGCCTGCTGTCTTTATTTTAAGGGACTTTCATAGATTTTTAGAAGATATTTCAATTTCGCGGAAATTAAGAAATTTAGCCAAAAAATTAAAGTCTCAACCTAAGAATTTAGTAATTATTTCTCCCCAAATTGCGATTCCCTCTGACTTGAGTGAAGTGTTAACGGTTTTAGAATTTCCCTTACCCAATCTAATAGAAATTAAGACGGAAGTTGAACGATTATTAATTACAACAGGACAGCCTTTAGATCCTCGTTTATTAGATGAAATGGTGCGTTCCTGTCAAGGACTTTCGATGGAAAGGATTCGCCGAATTTTGGCAAAGGCGATCGCTACCCATGGAGAATTACAGGCTGATGATATTGAATTAATATTAGAAGAAAAACGCCAAACCATTCGTCAAACTCAAATTTTAGACTTCTATTCTGCCCAGGAAAATATCTCGGATATTGGGGGATTAGATAATTTAAAAGATTGGTTATTACTCCGGGGAAGTGCCTTTTCAGAACGGGCGAGACAATATGGTTTACCCTATCCCAGAGGGTTATTATTAGTAGGAATTCAAGGAACGGGAAAATCCTTAACGGCAAAAGCGATCGCCCATCATTGGCATTTACCATTATTAAGATTAGATGTGGGGCGTTTATTTGCGGGACTGGTTGGAGAATCGGAATCTCGCACCCGACAAATGATTCAATTAGCAGAAGCCCTAGCGCCTTGTGTGTTATGGATTGATGAAATTGATAAAGCCTTTTCGGGATTAGATGGTAGAGGAGATTCAGGAACCAGTAATCGGGTATTTGGGACATTTATTACTTGGTTAGCCGAAAAAACCTCCCCGGTTTTTGTGGTCGCAACGGCCAATAATATTCAATCTTTGCCCCCGGAAATGTTAAGAAAGGGGCGATTTGATGAAATTTTCTTTGTGGGATTACCCTATCAAGAAGAACGAAAAGCCATTTTTGAAGTTCATTTATCCAAACTACGTCCCCAAAATATTAGAAACTATGATATAGAACGATTAGCCTATGAAACCCCGGATTTTTCTGGGGCGGAAATTGAACAGACTTTAATTGAAGCGATGCACATTGGCTTTAGTCAAAACCGAGATTTCGTCACCGATGATATTTTAGAAGCGGCGAGTCAAATTGTCCCCTTAGCCAGAACAGCGAAGGAGCAAATTGAGTTTCTGCAAAATTGGGCTGCTGCGGGGAAAGCTCGTTTAGCTTCTCGACAGAGTAGTTTAAATCGTCGCCTATCCGGTTGATGGTATTATAGGTATCTTTAGATCGGGGTTTAAAACCTATGTATAGAACTATTCCCAAAACTATGAATCTTTATGGTGTTTTTAAATTTATTGTGGGTTTTTTTCTGGCAATTTTAATTTTAGCGGGTGCAACGGTCGCTACCGCCTTATATTTTGCAGCCCGTTTATCAGAACTTCCAGAACGTCCGACCTTTCCTAATGATAACCCCCAAACAAAAATAGCAGCAAAGCCAGTTACTCCCCAAGCCGCGGTCACGCCAACCCCGATCCCAACTCCAGAAGCAGAAAAACTTGAACCTGGTGCTTATCAGGCAATTGTGACCCAGCCTATCGGTTTGATTTTACGCGATACTCCCAGTACCGAGGCTAACCGAATTGGTGGCATTGCCTATCAAGAAAAAGTGGTTGTTTTGGGAGAAAGTGATGATAAACAATGGCAAAAAGTGCGGGTTTTGACTGATAGAGATCGCACGGGATGGATTAAAGCCCACATTCCGCAGATAGGGGTCAAATTTTCCACTAATTCTAAAAAATAGAAACCTATTCCAATTTTTCGGTGAACTTCCGAGGCTTTACTATCAAATTATATAGCTAGTTTACCGCTATTTAACTAAACATAAATAATTACTATTTTTTAATAGAAATAGAACTCCATTTTTTTAATATATTTGTATTTTATCACCAAATTCTTTTCAGCCAAGAGTTCTCATCTTGACTCATAACTTAGATTTTTTACAACTATTTCCCCCTTTCTTTTAATCTTTATCCCCCAGGAATCATTAAATAGTATTGACAGCAATCTTTCCCTAAATGCTGCAATATTTCTTGACGTTCTTGGGTTAAGTTACTCACTTGGTTTTCTCCATTTATCCTGACTAAATGCACCGCTTGGAACATTTGAAATATCCACCGCATCGTCGGTTTATTCGTTAATTTCTTGACCTGATTTCTTACCCCTTCTTGGGCTGTTTCTAATTGTTTTCTCAATTTTCTTTGAGCTAGGTTATACACTAACAAGCACAATCCCATTATCATCGCTATTGCTTCCACTCTCTCTGGTTTTTTCACGAATACACTTGCTGTGAAAAATAACGGATCTTTTAAAAATCTAAATCCTCTCTCGTTACTTTGCTGCGCTTTGTATTCGGCTAATAGCTTTTCATTACTCACCTCTTTCTTGTCTAATATATTTGTCGCTAATATAAATCTTCCGGCTTTGATTTTTTCCGCTTCTATCACTGATTCTCTAGGTTCTATCTCTCCTGTTACTTGATAAACTATTGTCTTTTCTTGATTCCCTTTTTCTGTTTTACTTTGGCTTTTTTTACTGGCTTTTTCTGTGCATTTTATTTCTTTTATTTCGTGATATTTCCACGAATCTGATAACATTTTTATCCCAATCTCTGCATCCGCTATGCAAGCATACTCTTGTTTCAATAGCTTCCGCAGTGATGCTTTGGCGTTCTCTAACTGTTTTTCTACTTGCTCTGATATTTTTTTTAGGGCTGCTTTTTTCCTGGCTTCACTTTCTACTACTAACCATCTTTGTTTTATGTTTGCGTACTCACTTGATTTCGTTGCTATTCTATATCCTTTTATTTGACTCTGCTCCCATTCTTCCTCTTCTATCTCTACAATCTTATTTTGCGCTTCTTTTATACTTAATGGTACTCTTGTTATCCATTTCATTCCTGCCATTGCTCCTATATTCTCTGCTGTGTATAATGCACTGTCTGCTACACATATTCCTTCAAATGTCCATTGCTTTTTAAATTCTTTTAGTCTTTCTACAAATACGCTTTTATCATCGGCGTTTCCGTCATCTATTTTTAGATATAATGGCACATCTCCGTCTCCGCTTACTACCATATCTATTATAAATTGTTTCAGATCTGGTCTTTTATCTCTTGAGTATCCATGCACTATTTTTATGGCTTTCATTTCTTCTTCTATTTCCTGATTTTCTTCTTCTTTACTTTTGTATTCTCCCTCTACTGATATCGAACTGCTATCTAGGTGTACGCTTTCCTTTTCTACTTGGAATTTTTGGGCGGCTTTTAGGGCTATTGCTGTGAATAGATTTGTTGTTCCTACTTCATAATATTTATCTAATGCTCTCCCGATTCTGTCATCATTTAGTTGCTCTGCTATTACTCCTTCTCCTATTAAATGTTCTGTTGCTTTCCCTACGAAAAAGTTCTCGAATAGGTACAGCGGCGCGCTCAAAAACCCTAATCCATTCAAAATCATTGCTTTCATTACCTGTCCTGGGCTTATGGCTTCTTTTCCTCTTAATCCCACTTTTTTATTCACTTCTTCTACTAATTCCATCTCATCTATTACGCCTGCTACTATTCCTAAATGGTCTAAATTCACGATTTCTATCGCTTCTAGGGGGTTTTTCATATTTTTATTTGTTCAGCTACTCTAATTATTATTCTACATTGAAAATAGCCCAAATGATTGCCATATAATGATTTGGGCTTTTATTTATTCCAATTTAATTGGCAATTCAATTGGCTTAAATATCTGCGGAATGTGGGCTCTAAAGTAGTCGAAACTGTTGTGGATTCTGGAGCGCTAGACTGGGATATATCATAGGGTAGGGCAACCGAGAAAGAGCTACCTTTGCCGATTTTACTCTCAGCCATGACCTGACCGCCATGTAGTTCGACAATCTGCTTGACTAGGGCTAACCCTAAGCCCGTGCCTTCGTATTGACGATTGAGACTGCTGCTAACTTGCACGAAGGGTTGGAAGAGGCGTTGCAAATCTTTGGGAGCAATGCCAATGCCAGTATCTACGATTTGAAATACGATCATCGGTGAATTCATCAGTTTGATGTACTGGGGGATTGTTGCCTCTCCTTGCCATGTATCGCCGCCACCAACTGCAACGAGAAGATTTACTTGCCCTTCGCTGGGAGTAAATTTGACAGCATTAGTGAGCAGATTGATTAAAACCTGTCTGATGCGACGCTCTTCGACATTAATCTTGTTGATATTCTTAGGAATGTTGCTGTTGAGTTGCACTTTCTTTTGAAATGCTTGCTGTCTCACAAAGACCAGACTAGAATCACAGAGATTTTTGACTGAGACTGATTCAGTATTTAATTCCATCATCCCTGATGAGATTTTTGATAGATCGAGAATGTCATTAATTAGGGATAGAAGATGTTCGCCGCTTGATTCGACTATACCGATCGCCTTTAATTGCTTTTCGTTTAGCGATCCCAAAATCTCGTCTTTAAGAGATTCTGACATCCCTAAGATTGAATTTAGCGGCGTGCGGAGTTCGTGGCTCATGTTGGCAAGAAATTCATCCTTGAGTTTAGTGGCGCGAAGGAGTTCTTCGTTAATTTTCTGTAGCTGTACTTCGGCTTGTTTGCGATCGCTAATATCTGCCAAAATTCCATGACCACCAATGACGATACCTTCAGAATTAATAATCGGTGTGGTATTGATACTCACCCAAATATAGTCACCATTTTGATGGAGATGACGGAATTCAATATTGCTAGTCTTTTGCTGAGAGCGAATAGACTGTTTGTATGCACTGATTAACCCATCAAGGTCATCTGGATGGACTAGATCGGTAAATTTTTTGCCAATCCATTCATTGACTTCTAAGCCAAAGAGAGTTTGAAATTGAGGTGATAGATAGGAGAATGCACCATTTTTATCAGTTGACCAAATTAAGTCGTTAATACCTTCTACCAAACGACGGAATTTCGTTTCGCTCTCAATTAAGGCAATTTCCGCTTCTTTGCGATCGCTAATATCATTTGCAATGCCTAAGAAACCAATAATTTGATCGTTGTCATCCTTAAGTGCTGTGACAGATAGCGAAACGGGAAAGCGAGAACCATCTTTGCGGATATAAGTCCATTCTTGTTCGTTAACAAGATTTCGACGGGATTTGGCAATAAACACTTCAAAACCAACAGGAATATCCTGCTTTAGTTCCTCAGTTAGCTCTGCGGCTCTGTCAATTACCTCTTGGCGATCGTGAATAATCTCAGGCGTATTGCCAATCAGTTCTGAGGGACTGTAACCGAGCATCCTTTCAACTGAAGGATTACAGGTCTGAATAATGCCATTTAAGTCGGTGGAAATGATCGAGTAACTGGTACTTCCTAAGATGGCACTTTGGAGACTGTTAACCTGTGCTAGTTCTTGAGTGCGTTCGGCAACCTTAGTTTCTAGCTCTTGATTGAGTTGCTGAAGTTTTTGTTCAGCGCGTTTGCGATCGCTAATATCTACGGCAATACAAATGGTTTGATCGTCAGAGTCTGTAAGAAGTACCGCACCTATTAGTACAGAAACTCGACTACCATCTTTACGAGAATATTGTTTTTCCCAAGGAGTGATCGTGCCATACTCCAATAAATGTGACATCGCATAAAAATCGGCGGCAACATATTCGGGCGGTGTGATTTCGTTCCAACGGATTAAACCCGACTCAAGCTCCTGTCGAGTATATCCAAGCATATCTAGAAAAAGATCATTGGCATCAGTAATTTGCCCCTGCAAATCAGCAGAGAGTGTACCAACTACATCAGATTCAAACAACTGACGAAAACGACCTTCACTCCTTCTTAGTTCGAGTTCAGCTTGTTTGCGATCGCTAATATCATTAGAGCAACCAATCACGCGAATGGGATTTTCCATTTCATCCCGAACGAGGGAAAGACGTAAGTTGATATAAAGAATATTTCCTGATTTTGTCCGATTCCGTAGCTCAACTTCATGAGTTCCTTTTTCTAATAGCGGTATCAAGACTGAGGATTGTAGGAGAGGCAAATCTTCAGTTAGATAAAGCATACTAATATTCTGCCCGATCGCTTCATGAGACTCGTATCCATAGAGTTTCTCCGATCCAATGTTCCAAGTGAGGATCGTGCCATCCATCGCCGTCGAAATGACAGCATCATTAATCTGCTCTAGCATTTGCGCTTGCAGTTGTATTTCTTGTGTCCGTTCCTGTACCTTTTCCTCCAGAGAGGCATTCAGGCTTTCCAGATTTTGATAGAGTTCAGCTTGATATAAAGAGATCGCTAAATGTATGGATAGCTGCTGCAATAACTGAATATCTTCTTCATGCCATTGGCGGGGAGCATCACATTGATGCACAATCAGCAAGCCCCACAGGGTATTCATGCCATTAAGCAAGATGGGGGCGACGAGATTTGCCTTTACCTGAAATCTTTCAAGGAGTTGAATATGGCATTCCGTCAGGTTAGCCTCATAAATATCATGCGCCGCAAAGACTTTACCCTTTTGATATTCCCCGCCGAGATTTCCCTGAAAGCAAGTATCTTCGATTTGAGCATTCAAGGATGAATCCCAAGGTGAAATGACCGATTCAGCAACAATTTCCCCACTCATATCGGGATTAAATCGGTAAATGATCACCCGATCAGCAACTAAAAAGCTGCGTATTTCTTGGACAATCGTATTGGAGACATCCTCAAATGTGTGAGATCTACGAATATGTAGCGCCATTGAGGCAATTACTGTTTGCTGTAGTTGCGATCGCCTTAGTTGTTTAAGGAGTAAATTATTTTCATGTACCTGAGCGATAAAGGTTAAAAGCGATTTCGCAGTCACATCTCCTTTTACCACATAGTCCATCGCTCCCAATTTCATGGCGCGTACCGCTATGCGCTCATCTCCTTCTCCCGTTAACATGATCACGGGTAGTTTGTTTGTTGGCGACTCAATACCAATTTCTTCTAAAAATTCCAAGCCATCGCCATCGGGCAAGTTGATATCTAGTAATACAACATCTGGCTGCTGCGATCGCCATAATTCCAGCCCTTCTTCTAACGTCTCGGCTTCAATAATGCAATAAGGGCGTTCTGAGTCTGATTGTAAATAACGCACATAACTAACTCGATCGCTTTCAGCATCATCGACAATCAAAATTTTTAGCATAAGTTACTTTGTATATTTGATGATTGTTTAGAATCGTTGGGGGATATAGACAATTCTTAAACAGTTTCTAGGCTAGAGATATTTACTTTAATTGGTAAAGTAAACAAAAATGTAGTTCCCTGCCCGTAAATTGATTGTACTTGAATAGTGCCGCCATGACGTTCAATAATTTTTTTGACAATAGTTAACCCCGCACCCGTTCCGCCTCCGTATTTGTTAGGAGAATGTAAACGTTTAAAGATCCGAAACACCGAGTCTAAATGTTTCTCACGAATACCGATGCCATTGTCGTGGACAGAGATCGTCACAAAATCAGGGTTCTGTGCATTAGTCTCAATCCACCCAATTTCCGCCCATTTTTCAGATTGATCATTGTATTTAAAGGCATTAGAAATTAGATTAGTAAAGACTTCTTCAAGCAAAATGCGATCGCCCAACACTGTCGGCAATGATTGGGGCATCCGAATCTGGCAATTTTCCCATTGAGGATTCATGCCAAATAACTCTGTTACATTCTCTAACAAGTGATCGAGAGCGATCGGCGACATCTGCAATTCCTGTCTGCCCAAACGCGAAAACTTCAGCAAGGATTCAATTAATGACTCCATTCTTTTAGTCAATCGTACTAGCGTATTTAATTTGTCAGCACCATCACCCTGAAGAAGCTCACTGTAATCTTCTAACAAGAAAGTTGCATAGTTATGAATACCCCGTAGAGGTTCCTTTAAATCATGGGAAGCAATGTAGGCAAAGGCATCTAGCTCGCTATTGCTGCGTTCTAATTCCACATTGATTAGGGCAATATCTTCCGCTTGGCGTAACACAATATCCACGATCGCCTGTCGTAATTCACGTGCCCCCGCCACTTCGCAATCCAGCCAAGTCAGAGAGCGACCATCCACAATTTCTTGCCACGCCTCAAAAGACTGACGTGGAAATATTGTCACCGAGCCATCTTCTTCTATGCGTTTCGGCTTCTCTGGATTTCCCGCCCAAGTCACAGTTTGGGCGATCTCAGGACGGAACCATATCACATAGCGCTGTTGAATCTTGGAGATCGCCATTGCCAGCAGCCCACCAGCGACATCTTTATATGCTACTGCTTCAGGATACAAATGAGATAGAGCATCGGTGACAAAAATATCCTGATCAAATTGCGGCGGAATCCAAGTCAAGAGCAGCTTTAATTGATCGAGTTGCGGAGTTTTACCGAGCAAAGTAATCTCTTCGTTGTCACATATCGCCGCCCCCGCAGCGCCCGTCAGTTTTAATAAGGCTTCTGGATCGGCTGTAAGTTCTTTCACAAAGTCGTTAGCTTTGCTGAGACGTTCGACAAATTGACTTTGAATATTTTTAAGTTGCAATTTGTAATCAAGATTTTCGTTCGCTTCCTTATTAGCTAATTCCGTAGACATAAGCTGTCCCAAAAACTCGCAAACAGTCCGTACTTCGTAGGGGATAAATTTGGGGCTATTGTGATGACAGGCAATCAAACCCCATAGCTTTTGCTGCTGAATTAGGGAAATAGTTAGCGATGCTGCAACTTCCATATTTTTGAGATATTCAATATGGAGCGGCGATATGGAGCGCAAGCCGCAGTAGCTCATGTCAAGGGGCTGGATCTCCACTTCTGGATTTGCTGTGGGGCTTGTTACTAATTGACAAGGTTGGTAATCCATGTCTGGAATTAGGCGCAACCAATTGAGCGTGTAGAGATGTTTTGCTTGTTTGGGAATATCAGAGTCGGGATAGCGTAATCCCAGAAATGCTTTTTGTTCTGGCTGTTTTATCTCAGCAATGATATTGCCATCCCCACCTTCGTTAAAACGATAGATCATAACGCGATCAAAGCCCGTAATTTCGCTGATTTCCTGCACGATTACATTACACAGTTTGGACAGATCCGAGGTCGCCTGAATTTTGCTAAGAGTGTTCTTGATTTGATGATAAAAATGGAAAAAGTCCTTATTAGAATTATCTAAGATCGGCTCTAGCTCTAAAACTATTTCGCCACTGATAGCGCGATGGACAATCCCCTTAAAGTCTAAGGTGTCAGATCCTGCGCGAACAAAGCTAATGCTTAAGGGATTAATATTCTCAAAATCACGCTCTAAACAATTAGCAATATCGGTAATGCGATCGCTACCAATAAAATCAGCTAATGGGCGATCGAGCAAATCTAAGGGTTCAACCCCCAAAATATCAAGGCTATTGGCACTAACCTGCACGATGCTTAGATCAGTTTCACTGAGTACCATGAGTAACCCGTGAGGCTGTATCGATCGCGGTATATGTATCGGTTCGCGATCGCAATTTGTGAGAGTAACTAGCTCTAAATCATTAACGGTATTTATATTCATTATATTAGCCTCGTTATCTTCTGCCAGCAAAATTAAGGGTGAAATTAGTCCTTCAGTTTGGCTTTGACCAATCTGATCTTGTTCTGACAAGTCAGAGTTAGTTTGATCTTCGATTGATGGGTCGCCGAAATTAATGGGAAGATTAATCGCAAAGCAACTACCGACTCCCAACTCACTTGTCAGTTCTACGGTTCCTCCATGAAGTTCTACAAGTCTTTTGACTAAAGCCAAACCCAATCCCATGCCATCATATTTACGGTTCAGCGCACTATCGATTTGGATAAAGGGTTGGAACAGTTTCGGGATGTTCTCCGATGAGATGCCTATCCCCGTATCAATCACGGCTATCTTTAAGTAATTTATGGGCGTTAGATTGGTTGTACTGCTTTCAAGGCGAACTTCTGATACTTCTAAAGTGATTGTCCCTCCTTCCAGAGTAAATTTAACAGCATTATTGAGAAGATTAATTAGGGCTTGACGAATGCGGCGTTCATCCACATGGATATTCGGTAGGTTTGACGGTAGAACCCTGTGGACTTGAATATTCTTTTTTCGAGCTTGTTGTTGGATAAAAAGGAGACTTGATTCACAGAGAGCCGCGATAGAAATACTCGATATCTCCAAATGCACTTGCCCCGATTCAATTTTGGCTACATCTAGAACATCATTAATTAATTCTAGTAAGTGGGAACCACTATTTTCAATAGTTTGTAGCGCCGTCATCTGTTCTTCATTGATGGAACCATAGATCTCTTCCTGAAGAAGCTCAGTCATTCCGAGGATGGCATTAAGTGGAGTTCGCAATTCATGACTCATGGTAGCTAAAAATTCGTCCTTAAGACGAGTTGCTTGGAGCAGTTCTGCGTAGGTTTGTTGAAGTTGGGTTTCGGCTAGTTTGCGCTCAGTTATGTCTTGTGCAGAACCAACAGTACATTTTACCTGACCTTTTAGATCTCGACTAAATACGGAATGCCTACTGTAGAGCCAACGCCATTCTCCTTGAGTATTTCTCATGCGGTATTCACAATCATAAATTTCGCCATCTAATGCTCTTGCTAATCGTGCATATTCAGCAGGCATATTTTGCAGATCATCGGGGTGCATGAGCGTTGAGAAAAAATTTGCCCCCATTGCCTGAATCTCTATAGGACTATATCCCAGAATTGTTGCTATCTCTCGGTTCACATAGATATTACATTGTTGTTGGAGATCGTAAATGTAGATAATATTTGGTGAAGTATCGGTCACTTTTTGCAGAAAGTCTTGGCTTTCTTGTAAAGCGATTTCAGCTTTTTTGCGATCGCTAATATCTTGGATCAACGCTATAAAGAAATCCAGCTTACCATTAGGTTTTCTATGACATTGCACAGCCAGACTGGTATAGACTATTTGACCAGTTTTATGAATAAAGCGTTTATCAATTTCATAACCTTCAATTTGACCATCGATTACCAGATTAAACTTCTCTAAATCTATAGCTAAATCTTCGGGATGGGTAATTTTGTCCCAAGATAATTCCTGTAATTCGGCAAAAGAATACCCTAAAATCTCACAGAGTTTGTCGTTCACATTGATCCAAGCCTTACTAGGAGAAGTCATTGCCATCCCAATGAGATTCTGTTCAAAATAACGACGAAATTGCATTTCACTCTGACGTAGAGCCGTTTCACTCTTTTGCAACTCTGCTGTTCTTACAGACACCCTTTCTTCTAATTCCGCATTGGCTTTTGCAAGAGCATTACGAGCTTCCTCTAGATCAATTTCATATCGTTTACGTTCAGAGATATCCTGCACTTGGGAAATAAAATATAAAGGATTTCCCTCGGTATCCCGTACCAAAGATGACGAGACTTCTCCATAAATGATATGCCCCAGTCGATGACGATAGCGTTTTTCCAATCTCCCGCTATCGTCATGCGCTACTACCGCCCCATGTATAAACTTTTGACTAATCTGTTTGTCCTCTGCAATTGCCAAATCGCTAACGTTTAAACCTTTCAATTCGTCTTGGCTATAACCAAATATTTCACTTATCTTCTCGTTAACCTGAAAAAGATTGCCTTGAAGATCGACTAAACACATACCAATATTTGCCTTATCAAAGGCAAGCCGAAACTTCTCATCACTTTCTTGTAGGGCTAGATAATCTTTTTCCGTTTTTTCCATTTCTTTTTGTACTCCTTTTAATTAATGAAGCAGAGCAACCAGCGATTGCGTTTTTTGGGATTTTATATTTATATTTAATTGCGCCTAGCTACTTATCATTTTAGTTTTTTTTAGCAAGCCTCAACTATATATATCTTAGTTCCTATTTTTTAAAATATTCCGAATTGTATCAGCTAATGCTTTTAGCTTAATAGGCTTGCTTAAATATTCATTAGCTCCTACTGCCAGACATCTTTCGTGATCGCCTTCCATTGCTAGAGCCGTCAGCGCAATAATTGGAATATCAGCCAGATTAGGATCGAGGCGAATTTGTTTAATTGCCTCTAATCCATCCATAACTGGCATCTGGATATCCATCAAAATCAAATCGGGATGCTCCGCTTTAACAAGATCGATCGCCTGTTGTCCATCAGTTGCTGATAAAATGCGGTAGCCCTTAGCTTCGAGGTAACTGGAGAATGTCGCAATATTAGCCTCGTTATCTTCTGCCAGCAAAATTAAGGGTGAAATTAGTCCTTCAGTTTGGCTTTGACCTATCTGAGACTGTCCTGACAAGTCCTGCTCAGTTTGTTCTTCAATCGCTGGGGAGACGATATTAATGGGAAGATTAATCGCAAAGCAACTACCGACTCCCAACTCACTTGTCAGTTCTACGGTTCCTCCATGAATTTCAACAAGTCTTTTGACTAAAGCCAAACCCAATCCAGTGCCATTATATTGTCGGTTCAGCGCACTATCGATTTGGATAAAGGGCTGGAACAGTTTCTGGATGTTCTCTGCTGAGATGCCTATTCCAGTATCAATCACGGCTATTTTTAAGTATTTTAGGGGCGTTGGATTAGTTGTACTACTTTCAAGTTGAACTTGCGATACTTCTAAAGTAATTGTCCCTCCTTCCAGAGTAAATTTAACAGCATTATTGAGCAGATTGATTAAGACTTGTCGAATCCGCCTTTCATCTAGCATTATTTTTGGCAAATGCTTAGGAATTCTAGGTATTAATTGAATTCGCTTTGTTAATGCTTGCTGTTTGATAAATGCTAGGCTCGACTTGCAGAGGCTGTCAATATCTGTCGCTGTTAGCTCTAGCGTCACTTGTCCAGACTCAATTTTGGCAACATCGAGAATGTCATTAATCAATGCTAAAAGATGCCTACTGCTACTCTCAATGGTTTGTAATGCTTTAAGTTGACGCTCATTAATACCGCCAAATACTTCTTCCTGTAGAGCTTCATTCATTCCCAAAATCGAATTGAGCGGTGTCCGCAGTTCGTGGCTCATATTGGCGAGAAATTCGTCTTTGAGTCTGGTTGCACGGGCGAGTTGTTGGTTGGTTTCCGTTAATTGTTGCTCGGCTTGTTTACGTTCCGCAATTTCTTGTTGAGATTGCTCATATAGATTAGCTTGCTGAATAGCGATCGCTAATTGATTCGCAATTTGTTGGAGCAGTTGAGCTTCTGAATCTTGCCATTCTCGCTGTTCTGCACAGGCATGGACTACTAAAACACCCCACAGCTTTTTATATCCGTCCGTTGCTACCCAGCGATGATTTTCGCTAATGTGCGACTCTAGGAGAATTGGCGCGACAATTTTGGACTTGATCTGACCTTTGAGCGAGTATTCCACTAGGCATTCTGTCCAAATGTCATTCATCACATCGGGAACAATGCGAGGCTTGCCTTGCCAATAGCAATCGAGAATTTCCTGTGACCAAACTTCGTTGTCCCAATTAAGGGCTTTGAGATTGAGAAAGTTACTATGTACAGATTCTTCGACAATTTGGCTGTTACCATTATCAAATAGTTGAAAGATGATCGCGCGATCGCCAGACAGCATATCTTTAACCTGTTGAGTCACCACTGCCAGAATCTCTTTGATACTAAGTGATTCGCGAATTTTATTGGTGATTGTCGCTAAGGTTTGCTGTTCTCGCAATTGCTGCGCTATTTTCGATTGAGATTGCTGACGTATTAATAGTTCCTCTTGAAGTTGCTCATAGAGACTGGCTTGTTGAATAGCGATCGCTAATTGATTAGCAATTTGTTGAATCAGATTAATCTCATGCTCTTGCCATTGGCGAGTATGAGCGCATTGATGGATGCACACTAAGCCCCATAGGTTGTTGCCACATAGTAATGGAATCACCAGATTTGCCCGCACCTGAAATTCAGCCAAGACATCACGATGGCAGTCCATCAGCCCAGCATTATCTATATCATTCAAGACCTGTATTCGACCTTGGGCATAGGCGGCGGCATAGCCTTCGCCAAAGCAATGGTCGTGAATGTGAACTTCCATTGCTGAAGTAAATCCATCGACAACGGATTCGGCGACAAATTCACCATCATCAAAATTGGATTCAGGATAGAATTTGAAAATACCGACGCGATCGGATTGCAGTAATTGCTGAATTTCTTGACAAGCGGTATCAAAAATTATTGAGAGATCGAGGGATTGACGGATACGCTGAGTAATTGCTCGCAATAGAGTTTCTCGATTTGCTTGTTGGAGAATAATTTGCTCGGCTTGTTTGCGATCGCTAATATCAAAGTTAATGCCAATCATACTTTCAGCATTACCTTGACTATCTTGTTTAACCTTTCCATAGGCTTTAATGAAGTGAACGCTGCGATCGGGATGAATGACTCGAAACTCATAATCATATTCAGCTTGTCCTAAAATGGCTTTCTGGAGTAAAGTTTCAGTAGCGTTACGATCATCGGGATGTACTGCGTTTGCCCAAATTTCATAAGGCAAATGGGAATAATTTTCTTTTAAGTATCCATACAGTTCATACATCCGATCATCCCAAACCAGAAAATCCTGTTGAATATCCCATTCCCAGCAGCCGATCGCCCCAGACTTGAGTGCTAAAGATAGGCGATCAGTTGTTTGCTGTAATTGCACTTCAAATTCTTTGCGATCGCTAACATCAAAATTGATCCCAGTAATGCTCTGAGGCTTACCATCTGCATCGCGTTTGAGCATTCCATAGGCTTTGAGGAAATGAATACTGCCATCAGGATGCACAACTCGAAACTCTGTATCATATTCGTCTATTTGTCCCGCCGCAATTTTGCGATTTATTGCTTCAATAGCCTCAGCATCATGGGGATGTAGCGCATTCTTCCAAATTTCGTAAGTAGGCTGAGGGTTTGTTTGGTTGGAAACTCCATACAGTTCGTATACCCGATCATCCCAAACAGCAATATCGCTTTGCAGATCCCATTCCCACCAACCGATCGCTCCAGATTTAAGAGCAAAAACTAAACGCTCTGTGTTTTTTTGTAGTTCTAATTCAGCTTGTTTGCGATCGGTGACATCTTGAAACGTCCCTACCATCCCAATCACATTACCTGACCAGTCTCGTAGAGGAGCTTTATGAGTTTCTAGCCATCTTTGTTCACCATTAGCGAAAGTCAACATTTCTTCGATTCCCAGTTTAGCTTGACCAGATTCCATCACGCCCCGATCGTCGGCTTGAAAAGCGCTCGCCTCCTCTTCTGTGGGTAACAAATCGAAATCAGTCTTGCCAACAACCTCTTTTGATGATGGCGCACCTAAGATTCGCACAAATTGCTGATTGCATCCTAAAAAGACCGATGATCGATCTTTCCAAAACAATGGCAGTGGCACAGTATCGATCACTGTTTGAATAAACTGTTGAGACTCTTGTAAAGACTTTTCCGCCTGTTTGCGATCGCTAATATCGCGCAAAATTTTAGAAACCCCGACCACCTCTCCTGCGGCGTTCTTTAAAAGAGAGATAGTTGCCGAGACCTCAATGCTTTTACCTTCTTTGCTGATACGGACAGTTTCAAAATGTTCTACCCGTTCTCCTCGCATGAGACGCGCGAAAATTTGAGGTTCCTCATCCAAGCGGTCAGGGGGAAAAAGCATAGAAATAGGTTGCCCGATTGCTTCAGCCTCTGAATATCCAAATAATCTCTCAGCAGCAGGATTCCAACTGGTGATAATCCCCTCTATAGTTTTAGTGATAATTGCGTCATCGGAGGATTCGACCACAGATGCTAAGTAGCCGAAATGACTCTTCCTTGAGTCTTAGCTCAAATTGACTGATGACCAGCCGACTCAAGGCTTCTAGTTGACTGATTTGTTGCTCAGTGAGATAGCGAGGTTGGCGATCGATCACACATAGCGTTCCTAAAGCAAAATTATCATCAGTAATTAAAGGAACTCCAGCATAAAAACGAATATTCGGATATTGTGCGACCAGTGGATTGTCAGCAAAGCGAGGATCGAGGCTGGCATCAGGAACATTTAAAATAGAACCTTCCGCAACTGCATGACCACAAAAAGAAATATCACGAGGTGTTTCGGTTGCGTCAATGCCAACGCGGGACTTAAACCACTGGCGATCTTTGTCAACTAATGAGATGAGCGCGATCGGGGTTCCGCATATATCCGCCGCTAGTTGCGTCAAATCGTCGTACACCTGCTCTGGCAAGGTATCGAGAATCTTGTAACGATCTAGTGCTACTAAGCGATCGCTTTCATTAGCTGGAATATCGGGTTTCTGCATAGAATTTGTGAGAGCCATCAATACTGTGTGGACATTTTTTGCCACTAGGCTATAAGTATAGCAGGGAAACATTTCCGACAATTGCGTGACTTAATTGGCTGTTAGCGTTTAGTTTAACAACCAATTAAATTTCAGGCGGAATATAGCTCTATACGTGGAAATCAATAAGAGTTTCTAAAAATGTCTATTGATTAAAGAAATAGGAGGTTAATTCCAACATTCATGTTATTATACCAATCGGCGTTTAGTTAACCAATAGGTGAGCATTTCTCCACGACCTTTAACATCAATTAAACCCCGTTCTTCAAAGTCATATTTACCATTTAAAAGGTTTTTAGTAGTGGCTGTAACTTGGATTTTACCCACTTCTCCTTGGGATTCCATCCGAGAAGCAATATTAACGGCGTCTCCCCATAAATCATAGATAAATTTTTTCGTGCCAATTACACCCGCCACCACTGGCCCGGTATTAATTCCAATTCTTAAATTACAAGATTGACCCATTTGTCCTTGAAATCGGCGAATTTCTGCCTGCATATCTAAAGCCATTTCTGCCATCGCTTCCACGTGGTCATGGCGAGGAGTGGGTAAACCGCCCGCCACCATGTAGGAATCTCCAATGGTTTTAATTTTTTCTAAATGATGTTTTTCGGCTAATTCATCAAAAGCGGAGAAAACTTGATTCAGGAAATTGACTAATTCTGAGGGAGAAATGCGAGCAGAAAATCCGGTAAAATCAACAATATCTGCAAACATAATCGTAGCTTGTTCAAAGCGTTCGGCAATAGAATGCTGATTTTGTTTAAGTTGTTCGGCAATGGACGGAGGCAGAATATTCAGTAATAACCGTTCCGATTTTTCTCTTTCTGCTTGTAATGCTTCTAAAACCCGGCGTCTTTCCGTTGTATTTCTTGCTACCCAAATTACACAATTATCCGGCATCGGAGACACCATTGCTGCAAACCAAACTTCATCTCCAGGATTCAAAGGAGATGAATTAGTTCCATGATGTCCGGGTTGATAGTCAGAAGCAACTAAACTATATTCAATATTTAAAGTTTGATTTGTGTTTAATACTTCTTGAATTTGATTATAAAATAAAGTGGCATGACTAGCTGGAAAAACTTCAAACACAGTTTTCCCAAGCAGTTCTTCTGTGGGACTATATAAAACCTCTGAATTTGTGGTGACAATTTTTTTATATCTTCCTTCTGTATCAAACACTGTAATTACATCTGTCATCGCAGCAAATAAAGCTCTCAATTCAGCTTCCGACTCTCGTAAGGCATTTTCAATCCTGGTTCTTTCGGCAACTTCTCGAACTAATTGATGATTGGCTTCTCGGAGGGCGGCAGTGCGTTCTTCTACCCGAATTTCTAACTGTTCCATTGCCCTTTGTAGGGCGGCTTCTGCTTGTTTGCGCTCGTTAATATCTTCAACGGTTCCTTCATAATGGAGTAGGTTTCCAGCTTCATCTCGGACAGCAAAAGCATTTTCTGAAATCCAAGTTAACTGTCCATCTAAGCGTCGAATTTGAGACTCAAACCTGACAATTGCACCCAATTCTTCCAATCGTTGAACAAACTCTTGGCGACGTTGGGGTTGAACATAGAGTTGGTCTTGAATATTGGTTATATTCTGGATTAATTCTTCAGGAGATTGATAACCGTAAATTCGAGCTAAAGCTGGATTTGCACTTAAATAAATCCCCGTGGGTGTGGTTTGAAATATGCCTTCAACCGCATTCTCAAAAATACTCCGATAGTTAGCTTCAGCTTGTTTTAATGCTTCTTCCGCTTGTTTCCGTTCGGTAATATCAATTCCCACAAAGAAAGCGGCTTGATTTTGATTATATTTATGGGCAACAATTAAATAATTCCGAGGTTTGCCTTGAATTACAGACATGACTTCTTGATAGGAGTCTTTTTCGGGATAATCAAAAAAGTTTTGGACAAAATCATTAAACTCAAAACTAGCTTTCAAAAACCCAATATCTTGATTAACAAAATCTTCAGGTTGGAGGTCAAAAGTTGATGCCAAATAACGATTGACTCCCAAATAACGTAAATCCGAACTAATCCAAGAAACCGTACCTGGAACCACATCTAATACCGCTTCTAATTGGTCTTGGGTTAATCTTAATGCTGCTTCAGCTTCCCGGCGTTCTGTAATATCAATTCCGACCACAAAGGCCGCTTGATTATCATTATATTTTTGAGCCACAATTAAATAATATCGTAACTTGTTATGCAGGACAAATGAAACTTCTTGAAAGGCATCAATAGCGTAACTATTAAATAAATCCTCGATGAATTGAGTAAACCCCGAATGATTGCCTAAAAAACCAATATGTTGATCAATAAAAGTTTCCCTTGGCATCCCAAACATATCTGCCAACCGTTGATTAACTTCGATATAACGTAGGTCTGAATTAATCCAAGAAACTGTCCCCGGAACCGCTTCTAATACTGTTTGCAATTGATTCTTAGCATTTCTCAAAGATTCTTCAGCCTGTTTGCGATCAGTAATGTCAATTCCGACCACAAAAGCCGCCTGATTATGATTATATTTTTGAGCCACAATTAAATAGTGTCGCCATTCTCCATTCACCTGATTTCTAACTTCTCGATAGGCATCAATTTCAGGGCTATCAAATAAATATTGAACAAAATCTTGGAATTCCGAACTGGTTCCTAAAAATCCAATATGTTGACCGACAAAACTCTCCCTGGGGAGGTTCAGCATATTCGATAATCGTTGATTCACTTCGATATAACACAAATCTGAGTCAATCCAAGAAACCGTCCCTGGAACTGCTTCTAAGACCGTTTGCAATTGATTTTTAGCATTTCTTAAAGATTCTTCAGCTTGTTTGCGTTCGGTGATATCAATTCCCACTACAAAAGCTGCTCGATTATAATTATATTTTTGGGCCACAATTAAATAGTGTCGCCATTCCCCATTCACCTGATTTCTGACTTCTCGATAGGCGTCAATTTCAGGACTATCAAATAAATATTGAACAAAATCTTGGAATTCCGAACTGGTTCCTAAAAATCCAATATGTTGACCGATAAAACGCTCCCTAGGAAGGTTAAGCATATTGGCTAATCGTTGATTCACTTCGATATAACACAAATCTGAGTCAATCCAAGAAACCGTCCCCGGAACTGCTTCTAAGACCGTTTGTAGTTGATCTGTAGCCATGCGAAGAGCATTTTCTGATCGTTGATGCTGGACAATTTCTTGGACTAAATTATCATTTGATTCTTTTAATGCAGCGGTGCGTTCTGCTACCTTTTTTTCTAATTGTTCATTAGCTTTTTGAAGTGCTAATTCAAACTGTTTGCGAGTTTCAATTTCCTGCTGGAGTTGTGCCTTTGTTGCTTCCAGTTCAATCGATTTTTGTTCCAATTGTTCGGCTCTTTCAATGCCTTGACTCACTTCAGATAACAACTCAAAAACAATACCAGAGGCATTAAAATTATCTTCATTAAACCCCAACCAAGGCAAAGGTTTAATCAGTTTTTCACTGGTATATAAAACCTCAAATTGCTGATTTGGTAATACCTGACCAATGCGACAAACCTTAGCAACATGATGATTTGGTTCTAAACGGACTAACCCTCCAGGAGACACAAAACACTGTCCATAGGCTGCAATTTTCACCCGTTCTACATCAAAAGATTCAGCTAATTCAACGGCTTGTTTCCAGAGATGAATTTGAGTATGGGCGGTTGCCATAGAGTTATTAATAACCCGTTCTTCTCCATAAAAGCGTTTAAATACTTGAACAAATTGATGATTTTCTGGGGTATTTAAACTTTGAAAATAATGAAAACAACTGAAGTGACCAACGGCAGCCTCTTGAAGTTTTTGCGCTTCAGATTCGGAGAAGGATGTGGCTAAAATTGGTAAATCAGCAGCCCTAATTCCACTTTCATAAAATTGGCGATAAAAACTTAAATTGCGATCGCCTCTGAGAGTATTAATAATAATATCCGGTTGTGCCTGTCGAATCCGAGTAATAATCGCTTCAAAATCCATTGTTGAAGATGGAAGATATGCTTCTCCAACTACCTCCCCACCATAATGTTTGAGGTGGACTTTCATCAGTTTATTTAGGGTATAGGAAAACACCTGATCCCAACCCAATAAATAACATCGAGTTTTCTGGTTTCGCAATAACCAATTAATAGTTAATTCTACTTGCTGATTCGCACAAAATCCTGTGTAGAAAATTTGGCTACAATTTTCTAACCCTTCGTAGGAAGCCGGATACCAAAGTTGAGCATTAAAGGCTTCAAGCACCGGTCTAACGGCGTGACGACTTGCGGTCGTCCAACAGCCAAAAAGGGTCGTGACACCATCCTGTTGAATTAATTTTTGGGCTTTTTGTTCAAAGGTGAAGCAGTCTGAAGCACCATCTTCAATAACGGGTTCAATGATTTGCCCTAAAACCCCCCCCTGATCATTAATTTGGGCAATGGTCATTAATTCAGTTTCTAGCAATGGTCTTTCCCTATAGGCCATCGCTCCACTTAGAGAATGCAGTAACCCGACTCGTACACCTGACATAGTTGATTAATGGCTGGTAGAACTCAATTTTTGACTTCGGGTAAGATAGCTGCACCCTCAAATTCTTTACCCTTGATAGAATCAACAAGATAGACCTGTCCTATCACAATAGTTTAAGCTGCAATGAGCCTAAATCCATAATTCAACAATTCCTTAATCTTAGCATTGACATTCTCCTTCTTGTAGAGCTAGGCAGGTAAGCTGATGGAAATCCCTAAAAGTCCCTCGGAAAAAACCGGGTTTCTTGAGTTTGCCCAATGAAAATGTAACTATTCTAAATTAGCTGAAATATTATTACTAAATCGAGGTAATATTCCTACATTCTTTACAAAAATACAGCAGGAAAACCGCTTATTTAAAATTTCCACAGGAGAACATAAACATCTGGATTATTTAAGCGATCGCCATTCACAAAACCAACTTAAAACCAATCTACAATTAACCTTAGAAACTATTTTAAACTTAAAAATATTATAAGTACCTAAACAAAATTAATTACACATCCTCTACCCTGTTCCCTCCCCCCCTAGCCCCCCGTGCACGGGGGGTTTGGGGGGCTGTTCCCTCTCTCAACTAGGTAATTTATTTTGTGCAACTACTTAACAGATATTTAGGACAGTTTCACAACTTTAATATTTTATATCTTGATTTTCCTCAGATTCCGATAAAATTGTATACCTAGTATCAGTTTTAATTAGTGTAGTTTCGCTCAAATCAGTTCCCACTAAATTCGCTTGATTCAAATTAACAGCAAATAAAATTACCCCTTTTAAATTAGCCCCTTTTAAATTAGCTCCATCCAAATTAGTATAAATCAACTTAGCCCCCCTTAAATCCGCCCCCCTCAAATCAGCCCCTTTCAAATTAGTTTTAAACAACTTAGCACAGGTTAAATCTGCTTTTCTTAAATCCGCATAAATCAATTTGGCACTCGATAGGTCAGCACCACTTAAATTCGTTTGAATTAAGTTAGCAAATAAATGGGCATTACTTAAATCAGCCCCACTTAAATTAGCGGACTTGAGATTAGCTTGCCAAAGTAAAATATCTTTTAATACAGCCCCCCTTAAATCAGCACATTGTAAATTCACACCAATAAAACCCCGTTTTCCAGCCGCATAACGGTCTAATAATTCCCGGGGACTCATTAATATAGAATTGGCACTGGTTTCAGGTGGCTTCATGACATTTGTGGTTATGGGTTGCTAACTATACTTCTGTTATAGCAGGGAATTGGGAACAGGAATCAAAAATATTAATTTAGTCATCTTGTTGATGTCTCAATTCTTCAGATAATGGCTTTACCTTAATCGACTCCAGACAGACTTGAGAGTATTTTGAGTCTGCTTTAAAACTTGATTAAGAGGTTTTTGAGCCTGGATAAATGCACGAGCACAATTACGACCAGGCATCCCAGAAATTGATCCCCCTGGATGAGTTCCTGCACCCGTTAAAAATAAACCTTGAATTGGGGTAGTATAATTAGCTAATTCAGGTAGGGGACGGAAAAAAATCATTTGATCTAAGGTCATATCAATATGATAGCAATTCCCTTTATAAGATCCTAAACGTTCTCCTAATTCCGCCGGACTTTCCACCCGACGGGCTAAAACTGAATGCTTAATATTAGGAGCGTATTCAGCAATTTTATCCAACACCCGATCCGCTACTTTATATTTTAACTCATCCGTCCATCCGGTTCCATTTAACCCCGTTCCTTCGGCTCCTGCTATTTGATAGGGGGCAAAAAATTCAATCCATAAAGTGTGTTTTCCTTCAGGAGCCATCGAAGGATCTAAAACCGTTGGCACAACTAAATAAACCGAAGGATCTTGATCAGGAATTTCACCAACTGTACATAAATTATGGGCTTTTTCAACATGATTTACGGAATCTGCAATTAAAACCGAGCCAATTAAATAGCTATCTTGATGATTATAGCCATCAAATCGTAAGGGTTCCGACAACGCACAATCAATTTTAAGAATAGTCTCATTATTATTAATAATTTTCCGTTCTAATCGTTCTCTTAAATTCGGATCAGCCGCATCTATATCCGTCGGATCAACACATTGTAAAAATAAACGTCGAGCATCAATATTAGAAATTACGCCCCGTTTAGCACGATATTCTTGATGTTCTGAAACCCTAACCCCCACCACCCGACCATCATCAATTAATATTTTTTGCACCGGAGTTTCTGTTAAAATAACTCCTCCTAAATGTTTAACTAAATTTACCAAAGATTGAGTTAACGCTCCTGTGCCACCGCGAGGGCGAGACATCCCTGGTTCATGGCGCATGGCTAACATACTAGCACCCACAGAAATCCCTTTTTGAGAGGGAGGAGCGCCAATTTCCGAGGCTAATCTAGCTAAAGGTGCTTTAACAATTTCCGTATCAAACCATTCATTAATTAAATCCTCTGGACTAATTAACATAGTTCTGACAAAATCCAAAATTTTATCCTTTCCTCCTAATACGGCTAATAAATCCAGAAAAGAATCCCGATCAAAATTTTTAGCAATATCAATAATTGAAGTCGGAGGAGCATTAAATAAAGGACTAACCGCACTCATTATTCGTTGCCAATATTCAACAAATTCCTTATATTTTTTCGCATCTCTTTCACTATATCTCGCAATTTCCGCACAGGTTTTTTCCACGGAACGATGAGCTAAAAAATACCGTCCATCGGGGTGCGGACAAAACACCACCGGGTCACAATATAAATAATCTAAGCCGTATTTGGTTAATTCTAATTCCTGCACCACCGGGCCAAGATGGATAAATTCATGATCAATTGCACAGAGGTTAAACTTAAATCCGGGTGCGTCTTCTGCCATGACTTCTTCCGTTGTGGCCGCACCTCCAGGAACAGAACGTTTTTCTAATAGTAAAACACTATATCCGGCTTTGAGGAGATAGGCCGCACAAACTAACCCATTATGACCTGCACCAATGATAATCACATCATAAGTAGACATAAAAAACCAATTATTGATCACTTTTTCGAGTGTACCAATAGATTGGAACTTTTTATATTATTCCCTATTCCCTGCCAGAGCAAAAAAAAGTGTAGGGGTGAACAAATATCACATCAAAGGGGAACTTAGACCTTTTGTGACTTCAACCCCTACTAACGAACCTGCTACCACATCTTCAAAGAGAGATGCCACCGGATTGAGATTATATGGGATTTTATATCATAAACCGATCGGGATCAATCTCTCCTGATCGGTTTTAAAATTTTTAAAGCTTGATGTCTTTTAAACTATTGCGGGGATTAAAGGTACGAGTCGCCTGAATTTTCTCATAATATTCCCGTTCACTTGGACTAATTTCTTTTGGTGGCACAACAATAATTTTAACTAATTGATCCGTGCGACCGCCCCCTTTAGGTTTTGGCCATCCTTTGCCCCGTAACCTTAACGACTGTCCTGAACGAATTCCGGCTGGAATATTCATCGTCACCATCCCATCAGGTGTCGGAACTTCAATTGATGTCCCTAAAACCATTTCATCGGGAGTAACCGGAACTTCACAAACCAGATTATCCCCATCAAATTGAAAAAAGCTATGGGGTTGAATTTCCACTTTCAGGTATAAATCCCCCCGTTGTTGATTGTAGGGGTCAAGTTGACCTTGGCCTCTCACTCGAATCCGACTTCCAGGCTTAACTCCCGACGGAATCGTTACCTCTCCAGTTGCAAAGCGTTTTTGTACCCCATGAAAGGCTTCAGCCAGAGTTAGAGTAATAATCGCTTCCGTATCAGCGACAGAGGAAGGATTACGGGTGTTAAATCCCGAACCAAGATCATTACCGTAGGGACTCCCCCCAAATCCAGAAGGGTTTCCAGTTTGAGTCCGATAGGAATAACTACGACTGCTACTACTTCCGGGTCTAGCCCCGGTAGCCCCACGACCTAAAAGACTATTAATAAAATCATCAAAACTGTTAAATTGACTAAAATCAAACCCGCTAACGTCTTGAGCCGAACCCGCACCACCCGGCCAACCTGTCGCTCCAGCTTGATTCCAATATTGACCGAATTGATCGTATTTTCCACGTTTCTCAGGGTCGGATAACACCTCATAGGCTTCGCTGACATCCTTAAAACTCGCCTCAGCTTGTTTGTTCCCCGGATTCATGTCCGGGTGATATTTGCGGGCTAGTTTGCGATAGGCTTTTTTAATATCGTCCGCCGTTGCGGTTTTATCTAGTCCTAAAGTCGTGTAGTAGTCTTTATAGTCAGTCGCAGACATTCTTCCCCTTTCCTCAATACAGTGATAGTGATCCCTAGGCTACTCATTTTTGGATAGTATGCTCCCTGTATATAGGGTATCAAACTTATTAACAGGATTGGGTTCGGTTGTTGCTGATCTAGCGATCGCAATGTCCGAACAAGAGGAGCACCGGTAGCAGGGGGAGTAAACTCTTTCTATTACCCATTACCCATTACCCATTACCCATTACCCATTACCCATTACCCATTACCCATTACCTTCTAACAAAAACGGAGAGGGAGGGATTCGAACCCTCGTTAAAGTCACCCCTAAACGACATTTCCAGTGTCGCGCCTTCAACCGCTCGGCCACCTCTCCAGGTGGAATATTTCATTTTTACCCACGAAAATATATACTATCATAAATTTCGGAAAGTCAACACGATCTCAGAAATTTTTTTTATGGCCAGTTCCCATCGCGTAGAAATTCATTATCGTCAGACAGGTGAGCGTTTTTATGTCAACGTCCCCGAAGACCGATATATTCTGCAAAGTGCCGAAAATCAAGGGGTAGACTTGCCCTTTTCTTGTCGCAATGGTGCCTGTACCAGTTGTGCAGTAAGGGTAGTTTCTGGGGAGTTGTACCAACCGGAAGCCATGGGACTCTCCCCGGACTTACAGAAACAGGGATATGCGTTACTCTGTGTCAGTTATCCCCACTCCGATTTAGTTGTGGAAACCCAAGACGAGGATGAAGTGTATGAACTTCAATTCGGACGCTACTTTGGTAAAGGTAAAGTTAAAACCAGATTACCCCTGGACGAAGACTAATCTACTGGATTTCAGGTTTAGAGGAAAATGGTATGGCGCAATAGTATTGGGTTTATTACTCCTGCTGACCAGTTGTTCTCAACCTGACCTTCCCAAAGGCATTTTTACCAAAGTTGAACGGGTGATTAGTGGTCAAACCCTGGAAATTCTCGATAAAACGGCTAAAATTCCGGTATTGCAACAGGTTAGACTCGCTGGAATTATTGCCCCTGACTTGAAACAAGATCCTTGGGGAATTAGAGCTAAACAACATTTAAAACAACTTTCCGAGGGTAAAAAAATCCTATTAGAAGCAGATTTAACCGCAAAAGATCGCTATGGTCGCATCTCAGGTTATATCTGGATTGACGGAATTTTAATTAATGAACAGTTGCTCAAAGAAGGATATGTTTTAGCAGAAACATCCTCTATTTATCGCCCGGTGACTTCCAATTTCCAGACTCAATATAGTCAAAGGTTTAACTATGCTCAGGAATATGCCCGACTCATGGGAAATGGCATTTGGAACCCCGATAAACCCATGCGTTTAACGCCAATAGAATTTCGACAGCAACAGCCTTAGAAGGCAGGGAGTAGTGGGCACAATTATGAATTGGGAATTACGAATTACGAATTACGAATGCTGAAATAATATGACTAAAAATGAATTACAGTTTTTTTTAGATGTTGCCACCTTAGCTGCTCAGGCGGGAGGGAATGTTTTAAAATACTATTTGGGGAATTTAACCGATGTTCAAGAAAAGGGAAGGTCTGGGGATTTAGTAACCGAAGCGGATAAAGCATCGGAATCGGCGATTTTGGCCGTATTGGAGCGTCATGTCCCTGACCATGGGATTCTAACCGAAGAATCGGGGGAATTGGGTGATTTGAAAAGTCCCTATCTTTGGGCTATTGACCCTTTAGATGGAACTACAAATTTTGCTCATCAATATCCGTTTTTTTCGGCTTCTATCGGATTATTAATTAATGGAGTTCCTCAAGTTGGGGTGATTTATGATCCCTTCCATGATGAATTATTTCAAGCCGCTAAAGGATTAGGAGCAACTTGCAATAATCGTTTAATTAGTGTATCTAAAACCGATAGTTTAGATAAAAGTTTATTAGTCACAGGTTTTGCCTATGACCGCCGAGAAACCACGGATAATAATTATGCTGAATTTGCCCATTTAACCCATTTAACCCAGGGAGTTCGTCGCAGTGGTGCTGCTTCAATTGATTTAGCGCATACGGCCTGTGGACGGTTAGATGGCTATTGGGAAAGGGGTTTATCTCCTTGGGATATGGCGGCTGGAATTGTATTAGTAGAAGAAGCGGGAGGGAAAGTAACAGCTTATGATACCAGTCCCTTTCAAATTAGTTCGGGTCGAATTTTAGCAACTAATGGTTATTTACATGAAAGTTTAAGTCAAGCGTTAACAGAAACCCCTCCGTTATCCAGTTGGAAAGACAAATAATATGGGATTTTTATACTCAAGTAGGGGCAATTCATGAATTACCCCTACTATTTTTAAAGGTTAAAAAATCGCGGCACAAACCGCCGCCCCAATTAATCCCACTTGGGGATTTAAGACTACATAAACGGGAACTTTGGCTAAGATGGGTTTCATGCGTCCTTTATTAGAAAAAGCCTGCATAAATTCAGAAGTTTCTAATAAAGGTAAAATCTTAGGTGCAATTCCTCCAGCAATATATAACCCGCCATAAGGTAATAGTTTTAACGCTAAATTTCCCGCTTCTGCTCCATAGGATTCTACAAAAAGCTGCATGGTTTGTTCTGATAAATGATCCCGTTTTTCTAAAGCAGCTTGAGAAATAGCCGCGGCGGGATCAACTGTTACTTCTGTTAACCCGATTTGATGTTCCCATTCCTTGACAATATCGCTAATTTCTGGGGATTCTTTAGCCATATTGCGATCGCGCCAGCGTTGCGTAGCAGTATCGCGTAAAAACTGATAAATCGCTATAATCCCTGGCCCAGATACCACCCGTTCTACGGATATTCTATCAATACTATGTTTAGCTAATAAATACTTCATTAACTGAAATTCTAATTCATAACGTGGGGCAAAATCCGTATGACCTCCTTCACAGGGATAGACCTTGATTCCATTAGCTAAAGGCGTAACAAAACATTGTCCTAAGCCAGTTCCCGCCCCAATCACTCCAATGGGAGAATCCGCCTGTGGCTGTCCTTTTTGTAATACTAAAAGATCGCTTTCTGGTAAACCCGTAACGCCATATCCTACCGCCTCAAAATCATTAATTAAAGTTACCTGGGAAATAGCTAATTCTGACCCCAAATATTGAGCATCTAATTGCCAAGGTAAATTGGTTAATTTGGCGGTTTGATGCACCACTGGCCCCGCAATGGCAAAACAGGCTTTTTCGGGATGCAGATTCTCACCCAATTGTTCCTGGGCTTCCTGTAAAAATTGTTGTACAATAGGAACTAAATCAGGATAATCCCCACTTAAATAACGAGATTCATAGAGGGTTTTTAATCGCTCTTGGGTTTGGCTACCTTTCACAATTTCCGTCCCATCCACCAAGCGCAAAATCGTTTTTGTTCCCCCAATATCTCCGGCTAATAATAATGTCATACTTACAGTGATTAATGTTTTATCTCCCCTATTGTGACATATAGGAATAGGGATCACGGATTTAAGAGGATTTCACGGATTTTAATCTGTGTTAATCTGCGTAATTCGCTTAAATCCGTTATAGGTAATGGGTAATAGACGAATAACTGATAACTGTGTAAGAATAGAGCTATAGCGATCCTATTTGAGTTGTCATATTTTTTCAAATTTAACTCTGACTGTAGGGGTAATTCATGAATTACCCCTACCACGATTGATTTAGAATTGCTATAGTCAAATTGTAAATATAGTTATAGAGTACAATGCTGGTGCAGTCGCGTTCACAAACTCAATCTTCCGTGGTCGATTCATCAAAACCCAAGATCGATTATGATGTCGTTATTGTTGGGGGTGGAATTGTTGGGGCAACTTTGGCTTGTGGGTTGAAAGATTCGGGGTTGAAAATAACAATAATTGAATCCCAACAGCCAGAGGTTGCCATTAGTAAAAAACAGGCCTATGCTTTAACTTTACAAACGGGACATATTCTTAAATCTATTGGGGTTTGGGATGAAATTGTCACAAAAATTACTACCTTTTATCAGATTAATTTAAGTGATTCTGATTATCATAGAGTAGTGCAGTTTATGTGTCAAGATTTGGGAACAGATCAATTAGGATATGTCGGTGAACATGGGATAATTTTATCGGCAATGTATGAATTTTTATCCCAGTGTCAGAATATTTCTTGGCAATGTCCGGCTAGTTTAAAAAATGTTAATTATCACCCCGATTATGTAGAAGTTGAAATCGAAAATCAAGGTAATCTTAACACTTTTTATAGTAAAATTATTGTAGCAGCAGATGGTTCTAAATCTCGATTGCGGGAAGAAGCGGGAATTAAAACCCACGGTTGGAAATATTGGCAATCTTGTATTGCGATGACGATTAAAACCGAAAAATCCCATCAAAATATTGCTTTTGAAAGGTTTTGGCCAAGTGGCCCCATGGGGGTTTTACCCTTACCCGGAAATCGCTGTCAGGTGGTGTGGACGGCTCCCCATGCTGAAGCCCAGGCTTTAAAGGAGTTAGATGAAACGGAGTTTTTAAAGTTATTAGAATATCGCACCGGAGGATTATTAGGAAAGTTGGAATTATTGAGCGATCGCTATGTTTATCCAGTACAATTAATGCAGAGCGATCGCTATATTCAACACCGATTAGCTCTAGTTGGAGATGCCGCCCATTGTTGTCATCCCGTAGGAGGACAGGGTTTAAATATGGGGATTCGGGATGGGGGAGCTTTAGCAGAAGTATTGAAAATAGCTACTCAAAAAGGCGAGGATATTGGGCAAAAACGGGTGTTAAAACGGTATGAAGGTTGGCGACAAAAGGAGAATCTAATTGTTTTGGGATTAACGGATTTCTTAGATCGAACTTTCTCAGGAGACTGGACTCCAAAAGTTAGTTTACGTCGCCTAGGATTAGGGGTATTAACAAAGGTGCAAATATTCCGCTATTTGGCATTAAGATTAATGACAGGTCTAATCGGTCGTGCGCCAAAACTTAACCCTTAAATCCATGGATAAACCGGAAATAGAATTAATTTCGCGTCGAGATTTTGTAAAATATTGTGGGGGTTTGGGATTTGCGCTTTTAGCCAATCCTTCAACCTCTATTCTTGATATTATCCCAACCTCAACTCCCCATTTAACTATGCAGTTGGACTGGAAATATAATGTTCAATTTGCAGGGTTACTATTAGCAGACTATTATAAATTATACCAACAACGGGGATTAAAGGTTGAGATTCTACCCGCAAGTTCACAAAATGTATTTGAACAAATGGCAGAAAATCCTTTAATATTAGGCTGTGGGGAACAGGATGCTATTTTAGCCGCCCAAGTGCAAGGATATCCGGTTAAAGCGATCGCAACTATGTTTCAAGCATCCCCTTTGGGGTTAATGTCTATTCCCGAAAAAAATATCCATTCTCTTAATGATTTGGTTGGACAAAAAGTTGGGATTCATGGAAACATAAAAAAAGTCATGGAATTAATAATTAATACCAATGGTTTATCACCTCAAGATATTGAAATTATCCCGATTTCCTATCAGGATAAATATGATCGATTACAAAGTAGGGAATTAGCAGCCGTTCAATGTTATAGTGTTGATGAACCCATTGGTTTTAGCTACAAAACTGGAATTAAACCCAATATTTTAAAATTCAGCGATTATGGATATGATGCCTATGTACAGGTCATTTTTGCCCATCAACAGTTATTAGACCATCATTCTGAATGGGTGAATCAGTTTTTAAAAGCATCTTTTGCTGGATGGAAATTAGCCCTAGATAATATTAATCAAACGGCTAAAATTGTCGTTGATGTTTATACAAAACCCGATAGTCAATATCACAATTTAGATTATCAAACCAAATCTTTACAGTTAATTGCTGATTATCTTACCCACGGAATTAACCCTGATCAAATTGGTTATATTTCGGCAAACCGTTGGCAAGAAATGTCAGAAAAACTGGCTCAATATGGTATAATTGATCGGGTTCCATCATTAACAGATTCCTTGGATTCTAGTCTATGGTTAGTGGCTTAATTGATACTTCAAAGTCTAGGAATCAAAACGTTGATATTGATAGTCCTGAATTACTTCATTTTGCTTGAATGTTTCTATAGAAGACTGGGAAAGTTTACAAGAAACACTTTATTTACAATCTATCCTTAGTCAAGGGGAGTAAAAGATTTAAAATGGTAGATCCTATTACTTTAATTCCAACCGCAATGCAAGGTTATAATTGGATTCGGATGTGGCATGAAAAACAGGCTAATCCGCCCCATCTTCCTGATAATGCTCTCTTGCTGTTTAAGCGATTTAAAGAGGCTTATGATACAAAAAATATTATTAAACTTGGTTTTACTCTTTCAGATCATTACCAAGGAGATTTATATGGAGTTTCTACTAAGCAAGAATACCTTAGTATCACAAAACGAGGTTTTGATAGTTTATTTTTAGTCTCGCCTTGCTTATCAATTAATGTTTATAGTATTATTGAAAATCGTGACGATGTATTTTCTGGAATTATTGATACCCAATCAAAGACATCATTTTTAGGTATTCCCCTAACAAATTATGATTCTGTCCCTATTCGTTGTGAAATTCGTCCTGAACAGGGGTTATGGGTAATTACTAAGATGTTTATTGAATGGCGATTAGTTTCCTAATGTAATAGTTTTAAGGAAGTTTAACAAACAGTTTAGTAGATTTCAATTATAATGCTTCGCCTTGTTTCGCATCTTGTAAAAAATATGCGATCGCAGTATCTCCTAAACCTTTTGTAGCAATTGCACCTGCACCAGCAGAAATTACACTACCAAAACCTGGCACAAACTTCAAGCCAATATCAGCAATAGCAATCATTCCTGCATTTGCGCCAATACCTACCCCCGAAGTAACAACAAAGTCTTTAACTGTTTGTTCTGAAAACTCACGACCACTTAGCCAACCAATATACATAACCATAAAAGTTTGAATAGTTGCAACGGGTAGAATTGCAGAACCTGGAATGGGGTTTGTAGAAACAATACCAGAAAGAGCTACACAAGCAGTAACAACAGTCCTGGCAATGGTAAGTTGAAATTCTTGAAAATGAGCCATCCGAGCCAAAGCTCCCCTTGTTTCTTGTGGGGTACATTGAATCATTTTTTCGGTTAATTGGTTGATATTCCAACGCTCATCTGTGTCAGGAAGTATTAAACCATTTTTTCCCTCTTCATATTCAGCATAAGCAACAGTTGGAATAACATCCTGCACATGAGAACGCAAGTTTTCTCTTGTTTGCAAATAACCGTAAAAATTTTTAACTTCTGATTGAATATTCTGATTTTTTCTTTCATTGTCCGTTGGTAACCGAACTTTAGGAGGAGCTAATTCATCACATTTAGTTAATACTCCAATGATTGGTAACGCGCGTTTATATTTTTTCTTAATCTCATTAACAATTGATTCACAAATATTGAGATCTTCTTGACTACCACTGTGAACTTCAGTTGCTTTACAGACAAAAAGGATTACGTCTGGGCATTCTTGATGAATCGCTTTCATAATACTTTCATAGGGTGTTGTAGCTGGATCATCCTGTCTTGGAGCTTGAGCATCTTGTAAACCTCTTGTGTCCAACAGATGCAATAAATCAATCCCATCGTGATAATAGTCCTTCCATTCAGCCTTACCTGTTTCTGGCTTTGTATCGCTAACTTCAGCTACTTTTAAACCACAAATTGCATTAATTAAAGATGATTTACCAGATCTAGACCGCCCAATTACCATAATTCTTGGAGGTCGCAGTCCTAACATCACAGAACGCAGATTGTTAACATTGTCTTGTAAATCTGTTTTAAAAGGAATAATATTAGGGATTTTATCAATAATCTCGTTTAAAGCTATTATTATGGCTTCATTACGCTTTAAAGCCTGTAGTTTATTTCTATCCTCATCAATAGCCATATAGGGACTCCCATTATTTAAAAGCTAGTAAAGTATATTTTAGCACACATTAATTTAATGTATTAACTATTTATAATTTGAAAAAGTTATAAAATCATGACTATTCAAGTTGATCCTCTATCCTAACAAACTTCTGAAACGCTAATTTTGCCGCCCCAATCATTCCCGCTTGATTCCCTAATTCGGCAATTAATATTTCTAACCCCTCTCTGGAACTGAATAATACTCTTTGTTCTAATTCCGCTTTCATCGCCGGGAAAAATAAATCCGCCCCCGCACTAATTCCCCCGCCTAAAATTATCGCTTCTGGGGTTAATACATAAATTAGATTCGCTAATCCTATCCCTAATAACTTGCCGTATTCTTGCCAATATTCTATAGCTTTTTCATCCCCTGCTAAGGCTTTTTCCGCTAATTCTGCGGGTTCTAATCCCGTATCCCGGCGAATAGCTTGAACTGAGGTATATTGTTCTAAGGAACCTCGATTTCCACTATTACAAATAGGGCCATCAAAATTAAGACTAATTAATCCTAATTCCGCCGCCGCCCCCTGATGTCCGACAAATAATTCCCCATTTAAAATAATCGCCCCGCCAACGCCTGTTCCTAATGTTAATAGGATTAAATTTTGAAACCGTCTCCCCGCCCCTAACCATGCTTCACCTAACCCCGCACAGTTAGCATCATTGGCTAAAATCACAGGTAAACCCGTTTTTTCTTCTAACCAATCAGCTAAGGGAACATCCTGCCATCCGGCTAAATTAATCGCTACTTTGGCAATTTTTCCCGTCCCATCCACAGGCCCAGGAGTTCCCAATCCAATTGCCACAATATTATTGACATTTTTCCTGATTTGTGCTATAGCCTCAACTATTGCTATTAACACCGCTTCCGGTGTCGCTGGTTGAGGTGTGGGAACCGTTAAGGATTGATAACAAGTTCCATCCGGTGCAAAACAGCCCAATTTTATCGCCGTCCCACCTAAATCTATCCCAATAACTTGCACTGTGTTCACTTCTCGTAGTAAGCCCTAAAGGGCTTTCTCATTAACATTAATAATTGAATAAGCCCGGTCGGGCTTACAACAACCTCGCACAAAGCCCACGCGGTTCACCCGTGGGAGTGTCAATACTTAAATATCGGGTTCGTCAACCATGCGACGGTCAATACTGGAGTTAAATACAGGTTCCACCCGAATAGCCTTAATCGCACTCGGACGAACAACCATATATTCTTTAGCATTATTATCTTCTGCCCGTTGTTTGATGGGAACATTGACAAATTCGGTACTATCAAATTTTGGCAGTAAAACTTTGTTGTACCACACCTGAAAGTCTTGCATCGTGGGAAACTTAATTTCTTCTCGATGACCCCCCTCAATCATGATGTGAACTACATATTCATCGGGCGTTCTGGGCATAATGACTCGCAGCTAAAAACAGATTGGCTAAACTGACAGGATGTTAACCATTTGCTCTTAGTCTCTCATCAATTGTCGATAAAGTCTACTGACCCCAATCATTACAAAAATTTACCAAAAATCGAAAAAAAAACCGGATTCCCCCTTGACAGGGCTGCGGATTCGTGGGAAGATGCTTATAGTATAATGGGATGGTCGCAATTTTAAAATTTTTGCAACTATCCCATTATATATAATTACCAATATCATTAATATAGCACGGCGGCGCATCCGGTGGCAACCCCAAAAATTTTAAATTTTTGTAAAAAAAACCAAAACTGAATTTGTCAAGGTTTAATCAAACAGTTGACAAGAATTTAAAGGGATACCCTTAAAATGTTTAGAGACTTAAGAGTAAGTTGTATACTCAATCCCGTTTAATGAAGCTAAACCTCAACTGATATACACAGAATTCATAATGCCGAAACGTACAGACATAAAGAAAATTTTGCTCCTGGGTTCTGGGCCGATTGTGATTGGACAAGCCTGTGAGTTCGACTATTCAGGAACTCAAGCCTGTAAAGCCCTGCGGGAAGAAGGCTATGAGGTGGTGTTGGTCAACTCCAACCCAGCGACAATTATGACCGACCCAGAAACGGCCGAACGCACCTATATTGAGCCTCTGGTTCCCGAAATCGTGGCCAAGGTAATCGAAAAAGAACGTCCCGATGCCCTATTACCCACAATGGGAGGTCAAACCGCCCTTAACTTAGCCGTAGCTTTAGCCAGAAATGGCACCTTAGAGAAATATGGAGTCGAACTGATTGGGGCCAAATTAGAAGCGATTGAAAAAGCCGAAGATCGGCAACTGTTCAAAGAGGCGATGGAAAAAATCGGAGTGGCCTGTTGCCCTTCGGGAATTGCCAATACCATGAGTGAAGCGATTCAGGTAGGGCATCAAATTGGTAGCTACCCCTTAATTATTCGTCCAGCCTTTACCATGGGAGGAACTGGGGGTGGTATTGCCTATAACCAAGAAGAATTTGAAGAAATTGCTCAATCGGGTTTAGATGCGTCTCCCAATTCTCAAATTTTAATCGAACAATCCTTAATTGGTTGGAAAGAATATGAATTAGAGGTAATGCGGGATCTGGCTGATAACGTGGTGATTATTTGTTCGATTGAAAATATCGATCCGATGGGAGTCCATACGGGGGATTCAATTACCGTTGCTCCTGCCCAAACCTTAACCGATAAAGAATATCAAAGATTGCGGGATGCCTCGATTAAAATTATCCGAGAAATTGGGGTAGAAACCGGCGGATCTAATATTCAATTTGCAGTTAATCCGGTGACGGGTGATTTTATTGTGATTGAGATGAATCCCCGTGTGAGTCGGTCTTCTGCCTTAGCTTCAAAAGCCACAGGATTCCCGATCGCTAAATTTGCCGCGAAATTATCGGTGGGATATACCTTAGATGAAATCAACAATGATATTACTAAGAAAACCCCGGCTTCCTTTGAACCCACAATTGATTATGTGGTGACAAAAATTCCCCGCTTTGCCTTTGAGAAATTCCCTGGTTCGGAACCTGTTTTAACCACACAAATGAAGTCCGTCGGGGAAGCGATGGCGATTGGTGGAACCTTCTGTGAATCCTTCCAAAAAGCCCTACGATCCTTGGAAACTGGGTTAGCAGGTTGGGGTTGCGATCGCTCGGAAAAACTCTCTAGTTTGGATCATATTCGTTCCGGTTTACGCACACCTAACCCAGAACGAATTTTAACAGTTCGGAATGCGATGCTGTTGGGAATGACCGTAGAAGAAATCTATGAACTGACCGGAATTGATCCTTGGTTTTTAGATAAAATGCAGGAAATCTTAGAAACGGAAAAATTTCTCAAACGCAGTTCTTTACAACAGTTACAACCAGATAAACTATTGGCAGTAAAACGCCTAGGATTTAGCGATCGCCAAATTGCCTTTGCCACCAAAACCACGGAAGATGAAGTCCGAACCTATCGCAAAGGATTAGGAGTCAAACCTGTTTATAAAATGGTGGATACCTGTGCGGCGGAATTTGAATCGACCACACCCTATTACTATTCAACCTACTGGGAAGAAGACGAAATTTTACCGTCTACAAAACCCAAGGTTATGATTTTAGGCGGTGGCCCTAACCGCATCGGACAGGGGATTGAGTTTGATTATTGTTGTTGTCATGCCTCCTATTCTTTACGGGCGGATGGTTATGAAACAATTATGGTTAACTCTAACCCAGAAACCGTTTCCACCGACTATGATACGAGCGATCGCTTATATTTTGAACCCCTAACTAAAGAGGATGTTCTGAATATTATTGAAGCAGAAGAACCGGAAGGAATTATTATTCAATTCGGTGGTCAAACTCCTCTGAAGTTAGCCTTACCTCTGCAACGTGCCTTAGAAAAAACTACCCTAAAAACCAAGATTTGGGGAACTTCTCCCGACTCGATTGATATTGCTGAAGACCGAGAACGGTTTGAAAAAATTCTGCGGGAATTGAATATTTTGCAAGCCGAAAACGGTATGGCCCGCAGTTTCAAAGAAGCCTTAAAAGTGGCGAAGCGCATCGGATATCCGGTGGTTGTGCGTCCTTCCTATGTGTTAGGGGGACGGGCCATGGAAATCGTCTATTCCGATGAAGAATTGGAACGATATATGCTGTTTGCGGTTCATGTCGAACCCGATCACCCCATTTTAGTCGATCAGTTCCTGCAAAATGCCATAGAAGTTGATGTGGATGCGATCGCCGACCAACAGGGAAATGTTGTGATCGGTGGAATTATGGAACATATCGAACAGGCTGGAATTCACTCTGGGGACTCCGCTTGTTCGATTCCCTACCAAACCCTATCGGAAGCCGCCGTTACCACCATTCGCCGTCAAACCATTGAACTGGCCAAGGCCTTAAATGTGGTTGGGTTAATGAATATTCAGTTTGCGGTACAGGGGGAAAATGTCTTTATTTTAGAGGCTAATCCCCGGGCGTCTCGAACTGTTCCCTTTGTTTCTAAGGCGATTGGGGTTCCCTTAGCCAAAATTGCTTCCCGGGTGATGTCGGGTAAAAGTTTAATTGAATTGGGCTTTACCGAAGAAATAATTCCCACCCACGTTTCTGTGAAAGAAGCCGTGTTACCCTTTGCTAAATTCCCTGGTACGGATGTGCTGTTAGGGCCGGAAATGCGCTCTACAGGGGAAGTGATGGGGATTGATACCGAATTCGGCAAAGCCTTTGCCAAGGCAGAACTGGCCGCCGGACAGGTGTTACCCCTATCGGGGACGGTGTTTATTTCGGTGAATGAACGGGATAAACAGGCTATTGTGCCCGTGGTGCGGGATTTCTTGGCTTTAGGGTTCAAAGTTACCGCGACTATTGGGACTCGCAAAGTGCTTTGGGAAAATGAGGTGAAAGTGGAGATGGAGTTGAAACTGCACGAAGGACGGCCGAATATTTTGGATGCTATCAAAAACCAGGCGGTGCAGTTGGCTATTATTACTCCTTCTGGGGAGGAGTCCCGCAGTGATGGGATTCTGATTCGTCGTTCGGCTTTAGCCTACAAAATCCCGATTATTACAACTATTGCTGGGGCTAAGGCGACGGTGGCAGCGATTCATTCCTTAAAGTCTACTCCCCTGGAAGTGAAAGCGATTCAGGATTATTACATCTAACCCATCCTGTCGGGTGTTGACAATTGAGTAGGGGTAATTCATGAATTACCCCTACTTTATTCTTAATTGCGATCGCTCCAAAACTAACACCAATTAGCTATAGCAATCCTAAATCAGTTGTAATATTTCCATCTATCTCGACCCCTCCCAACCCTCCCCTTAGTAAGGGGAGGGCTAGGGTGGGGTTCTATATTCTGATCGCAAATCATTTAAGATTGCTATAAAAGTCTTAAAATAGCAAAAATAGAATCATTCCCCCGGATAAAATTACGATATTTGCAATTAAAAACCATTGGTCAAGTTTTTTGACTCGGACAATGGATTCGGGATCTTCACTTTTTGCCCAATCTGCGGTAATAATGGTTTCTAAAATCCCGGCAATAATTAAAACATAGACTAAGGCATAGATTTTATCTAATAATACCAAATAGCCAACATCAGGTAAAGCATCGGAATAGGATTGTTGCAGAAAAACAATCGTTAATAAAGCGGTGACGGGAAGAATAATTCGAGAGTCAACGTAGATGGGATAGAGTAATAATGCACCCCAACTAGAAAACAAAACTACGAATAACGGGAGTAATAATTTCCAAGTAAAGAAACTTAGAGGACGGGAAATGTGCATTTCAAACCGCAGAGTAGAATAAATCGAGTTATTTTTTCCTTCGTCCAAATCCCCAAAATTAGAGGGATATTGATGGGATAAGGTTTTAATTTCAGAATTTCTAATTTTCCATCCGGGAACAGTTAAATCCGCAGCATAACCTGATTCTTTTGTATCTGCGATATAGACTAATTGATTTAATGGATAAACAGCATTTTCAATTGTCACCCCTAAGCGTTGTTCATCTAGGGGATAACGGGAAAATTCAAAGGGTTCTCGAAACCGACTTTCTACCCGCATAATTTGATAGAAACTACCATCTTTGAGTTTTTTTGGTTCTTCATAAGCGGGTTCGATGATTCTTCCCCAGTCTTCAACGCCGTTCATAAATTCTAAGTTAGCAACGGGGTCAATTTTGCCTTTCCAACGTAACCATAAATAGAAATCCAGATAATAGGTATTGCTTGAAGCATTCAATTCATAAATATTTTGAGCATAAACCCCAACGGTAACTTTTTGGGCGGTGGCGGGAATTTCGGTTAGGTGTTGATAAATTAAGGAATTTTGGTGTGGGGTCGGGGTACGGAAATATTTCCCCAACTGTAAAATCAAGATCAGGGTAATGATACCCAAAGCTGGGAACAGGAATTTACGACTATTTTTTTTCAGGTCAATCCAGTGAGATAGAATAGGTGATGGCATAGTATTTCTGACAGTTTGAGTCGTTTTCAGGGGTCAATCGCCCATACAACAAGTGTTGGCTAAAGTTTATCCCAAAGAAATGGCTCGGTTGTTGAAAAATAGCTTACAATCCATAGAGAAGTGTTTTGCATCAATTAATGATCAAACTGCGTTTAAAGAGATTCGGAAAAAAGCGGGAAGCTAGTTACCGCATTGTGGTGATGAATAGTTTGTCTCGCCGAGATGGTCGTCCCCTAGAAGAACTGGGCTTCTACAATCCTAGAACCGACGAAGTTCGATTGGATAAGGCTGGTATTATCCGTCGCCTACAGCAAGGGGCACAACCGACTGATACTGTGCGTGACATCCTGAGAAAAGAAAATGTTTTTGAACTACTCAAGTCTGGAGTCGAACCCGAAACAACTGTCGCAGAATCCGCAGTCTAGTCCCAGTTATGACGAACTGGTGCGGTTTTTAGTCAAGCCGTTTCTGGAATTTCCAGAATCCCTGAAGGTTGATTGTGAGCGTTTTTCTAGCATACGCAGAACTTGGATTCGGTTAGCTGTAGAAGCCGAAGATAAGGGACGGATTTATGGTCGTGGCGGGCGCAATATTCAGGCGATTCGGATGGTTTTAACGGCCCTGGCTGTGTCCTCTGGTGAAACGGTTTATCTGGATATCTATAACAATGGTGAATCCGATGAACCCGCGAGTCCGAGGGAACCCAGGGAGAGCTTTAATCAGCGTTCCCCGGGTCAATATTCGGAACAGGCTCGTCCAGTCCGTGCAGCCCCTTCTAAGCCTCGTTTGAATCGAAGATACGAAGAATAAAGTGGTTTTAACTCTATTCTTAGTAGTGAATTCCTAATCACTATTGAGGATAGGTTTGCCCTTGGAATTGGTTTTTTAATGTTGGGCAGAATTAGGTTTAACCAACCCTAACAATTTTGCCCAACGTCTTCTCTGAAGAATTACGAATTACGAATTACGAATTACGAATTACGGATAATGGTAATTTGGTTTTGAATTTTTATTAAAAGTAATCATATTTTGTAATATCTAATGACTGAGCGATTCACCCTTGGGTTACCAAGTATGGAAAGTGCAATGGCGCTTTCTGGCTATCAAGAAGATAATCTTAAAATTCTATCTCAACAAACGGGCGCTGAACTGGTAATGCGGGGACAGGAATTGCTAATCAGTGGAACCGCTAGTCAGATTCAATTGTGTCAAAAATTAGTTGCATCTTTGAACGAGTTATGGCAGGATGGAAAACCGATTAGTTCTGTAGATATCCTAACGGCGCGTCATGCAATTAATACTAATCAAGAGGATGTTTTTAAAGATATTCAGCGTGATGTTTTAGCGAAAACCAGGCGAGGAATAGAAATTCGGGCAAAAACCTTTCGTCAACGTCAATATATCCAGGCGATGCGTAGTCATGATTTAGTATTTTGTATTGGCCCGGCGGGAACAGGAAAGACCTATTTGGCGGCAATTTTAGCGTTACAAGCCCTATTATCTGATCAATATGAACGGTTAATTTTAACTCGTCCGGCGGTGGAAGCTGGGGAAAAATTAGGATTTTTACCTGGGGATTTACAACAAAAAGTTAATCCCTATTTACGACCATTATATGATGCGCTTTATGAATTAATTGACCCAGAAAAAACAGCAAATTTAATAGAACGTGGGGTGATTGAAGTGGCTCCCATTGCTTATATGCGGGGTCGGACGTTAAACAATTCCTTTGTGATTTTAGATGAAGCCCAAAATACTACTCCGGGTCAGATGAAAATGGTATTAACACGTTTAGGTTTTGGTTCTCGAATGGTGGTCACGGGAGATATTACCCAAACGGATTTATTACCCAATCAAACATCGGGGTTAACAATGGCTTTAAAAGTATTAAAAAATGTTGAGGGAATTGCCTTTTGTGAATTTTCTCAAGCAGATGTCGTGCGTCATTCATTAGTCCAGCGCATTGTGGCGGCTTATGAAAAGCATGAAAAGCCTAAGTAAAAATATATCTTAGAAAGATTTAAGCTGAAGTTCCCAAAAATCTAGTAAAATTAAGTCTTAAAAACTAATTAAATTGGGAACTTGAACCATGAGTAATCTCAAAGCATTTTTAGAAGATTGTGAAAGTTTAGGAACTTTACGGTTAATTGTTACCAGTAGTTCGGCTGTATTAGAAGCCCGGGGAAAGATTGAAAAGCTATTTTATGCAGAATTACCCAAAGGAAAATATGCGAATATGCACACCGAGGGCTTTGAATTTCATCTGAATATGGATCATATTAAACAGGTTAAATTTGAAACCGGAGAAGCGAAACGGGGCAATTTTACTACCTACGCGATTCGCTTCCTAAATGAACAAAATGAAGTGGCGTTAAGTGCATTTTTACAATGGGGAAAACCAGGGGAATATGAGCCAGGACAGGTGGAAAATTGGCAGGGTTTAAAAGAACAATATGGGGAAGTTTGGGAACCTATTCCTCTGGAAAGTTTATAGGATTAATCATCTAAATTTGGGGTAATTCATGAATTACCCCTACTATTGATAGCGGTGATGCGTAAGTCATGACAGATTAAAATCCGTGAAATCCTCTTAAATCAGTGATCCCTATTCACTATTAAAAAAAAATGAAGAAATTAATTCTAATTCTGGGTTTAATTGTTGGTTTAATTATAGGGAAAACCGAAGCTCAAGCGGGACAGTTAGCCGACCGTTTATCCGCATTTCCAAATTGGAATCATAAACCAATGGTGCAGGCGGTGAAGGAAGATTTATATTATCCTGAGTGGATGGAGGGGGAATGGAATGTTACGAGTATGTTAGTAGATAAAGTGGCTCCCCTTGCTCCTAAAGTGACCACTCCTGGGTTTAAAAATAGTTCTGAATCTCTGAAGCAACCGATACAGTTTCAGGTTAGATTTAAACGGGTTGAATTGTTACCTAAGTTACAGATTTTTCCCCTAACTTTATTTTTTTCTCCCCAGGAATCCGATCCCAAAAATCATGATAAAATAGATATTAAGATAGTGGGAGATCGCGCTTTTAATGGGTTTAATATTGGTAAGGCAACCTTGGGAGAAAATGGAATTTTATCGGTTAAGATTGATCCGACTAATCCCAATCGTCAAATGACCGCTTTACCCGGAAATGTAGAATTGGTTTCCACCATTACGGGTCGGAGTAGTGAAAGTCCCAGGGAGGATCAATTTATTGCAACGGAAATCAGTCAACAGGTGTTTGAAAGCTCATCTCAAATCTATTTGAATGAAGTGGAAACAACCACAGGTTACAAAGCAGAATTTGAGAAAGTTGGATCAAAATCCGAAGTTAAATCCATTGTTGCAGATCAAGTTACGGCGGTTTATTTATCTCCTAAAGATCCAAATTTCTTTACGGCAAGTGGTCATCCGGTGGCCTTATATAGATATCAATTAAAGTTAGTTAGGAATGCAGGATAAATTGCCATCACGGAGGGAAATATGAAATTTAAAGTTGGTTGTCAATTAGAGTATGAAGTTAGGGATTATAGTACGTTTATTTTTAATATCAATGTTGCTAAAGCTCACAATCAACGGATATTAGAAGAACATCTACAATTAGAATCAAATCTCCATTTTGAAGAATATGTTAATCCGGTTTTAGGTAATCGTTATCTGAGGATTAATGTACCTTCGGGAAAATTTCGCCTATCCTATCAAGCCATTGTTGATGTAATTTATGAAGAAACAAATCCGACAACAATTAATGAAGTTCCCGTTGCTCAAATTCCCTTAGAAATGTTACAATATATTTATCCAAGTCGCTATTGTCAATCCGATCGATTAATGCGATTAGCACAATCGGAATTTGGTTATTTACTGCCAGATTATTCACGAATTACGGCAATTTGTAATTGGATTTATGATAACGTGACATATTTATCTGGAAGTAGTGATCAACATACTTCTGCCTTTGATACGGTGACAGAAAGAGCGGGAGTTTGTCGAGATTTTGCCCATTTAGGAATTGCCTTTTGTCGGGCTTTAAATATTCCAGCTAGGTTTGCATCGGGTTATGCTTATAAACTACAACCGCCTGATTTTCATGCTTATTTTGAGGTATATTTAAGCGATCGCTGGTATCTATTTGATGCGACTCGTCTAGCTCCCCTGGATGGATTAATCAGAATTGGAACCGGACGAGATGCGGCGGATACTGCTTTTGCTACGATTTTTGGGGATGTAGAAATGACTCAAATGAACGTGGATGTTGAGGGTTTAGAAACTATGTCTGATGTAAATGATTCTGAATATACAAATCAAGCCATTAGTCATTAAGTATCTTAATGATTTATCATCAACTAAACTAAAAAAAATAACAGGTAAAAATCATGGCTAAAAAACGATTTGTGATTGAAATGGGAATGGGTATTGATCAACATGGACAGGAACCCACCATCGCCGCAGCTAGGGCGGTTAGAAATGCGATCGCCAATAATGCTTTACCCGGAATTTGGGAAGTTGCCGGGTTAAATCATCCGAATCAAATGATTGTAGAAGTGCAAATTGCAGTTCCCTATCCCGAACAAGTTAGAACTGAAGAAGTATTAGCAGTTTTACCCTTTGGACAGAAAAGTATTATCGTTGAAAATGGGGGAATGGTAGTACAGGGAAGGGCAATTGAAGAATTTCAAGACAAAAATGATGAGATGTTAATTGCTGTTGCTGCGGTTACAGTTTGGGTAGAAATAGAGGATTAATCATTAGTTATGGTGTTACCTAAAATCACAGGATTGTGACCACAAATTAATCTTTTAAGGCAATTACGAGGGTTAGTTGATCAGGGTGTAAACCCTAAACTTTGGCTACACCCTAATCATTCAAACAACTCATAATTTAATATTCCTAGTGGTAGCAGGTTATTGAAAAAATCCGACTATGGTGTAATTATTTAAACAGGATAGTACAAACCATCCCCCCGTCTGTGCCAACCAATACCACTGGGATCTTTTTGTTGACTCCAATGGCTAAAATGTTCTGCACCTTTAGAGAATTCTTTAGCAACATTTCCTGTATTTACCCCTAAACGGCGAGTTAGTTCTTCCTCGGTTTTTGGTGTTAACCTCAATAAACTTCTAGGATGATTACTATTCACAGAATTTGAGGATCGACGGTTAGTTTCGACAGGAGTTTTTTTCTCTGATAACTTCTGCATTAAAGCAATTTGTTCTTTTAAAAGATCAATATCCTCTTGGAACAGTTTCAGTTGCTCTTGTACAATTTCTTCGACTTCAGTTTTCAATTCTGAATTGAATTGAGGTTGTTCCCCATCAAAAAACTGTTTAATCATCTGGACTAAAGCGGCACTTTCAGTTAAGTTGTGCCGTTTCATGTACTGACGCAGCTTTTTATGATAGTCTGGCGGAACGTAAGTCACGGCTCTGATATTCTTTGTTACCATGAGTATAATTAAATTATGCTACCTCAACATTAACACTACTTGTAAACAAGTACGCTACCATTAGCATACTATTAATATTAAACCGATTAGCTCTATTTAGTAAATATCAGACTCGACCTATGACTGAAACCCCGGAGACCCCACCCTCTAATCAACCGACATCAGCTAATCTCCCTAGGATAAAAGGGGGTTGGCATCGGACAACCCAACAATTAAAAAGACTATTCCCCACTGACCGAATCTCTAAAACCTTTGTCCAATGGTTTAATGTCAATGAGACACAAATTGCTGAGATTTTAGCAACAATTCGGGCAGAACTTCCCACGACAGAAGCTTTATTAATTGGTAAACCTCAAGCGGGAAAAAGTTCAATTGTTAGAGGGTTAACGGGGGTTTCATCGGAAATTATTGGTCAAGGATTTCGTCCCCATACTCAAAATACAGAACGTTATGCTTATCCGTCTAATGATTTACCTTTGCTAATTTTTAAAGATACCGTGGGTTTAGGAGATATTAACCAAGATACTTCTATCATAATTGAAGAATTAATCGGCGATTTGCAGAAAGAAAGTCAAGGAGCTAGGGTTTTAATTTTAACCGTTAAAATTAACGATTTTGCTACCGATACCCTCCGCATAATTGCCGAAAGTTTACGCAAAAACTATCCCCATATTCCCTGTCTATTAGCAATTACTTGCTTGCATGAAATTTATCCGCCCCAAACCGAAAATCATCCCATTTATCCCCCAGATTTTGAGGATATTAGCAGAGCTTTTGAAGCCTTAAAAATAGCGTTTAAAGGGTTGTATGATCAGGCGGTTTTAATTGATTTTACCCTAGAAGAAGATGGTTATAATCCTGTATTTTATGGCTTAGAATCTCTACGGGATACCTTAGCTGATTTGCTTCCTGAAGCCGAAGCTAGAATGATTCATGAATTATTAAATGGAGAGGTTAATAATCAACTGGGAAACATCTATCGAGATGTGGGGCGACGCTATATTTTAGCTTTTAGTATTATGGCGGCAACCGTTGCAGTAGTTCCCCTTCCTTTTGCTACTATGCCTGTCTTAACAGCCGTACAAGTTTCTCTAGTGGTGTTATTAGGAAATCTCTATGGAAAAACCTTAAATATTTCTCAAGCTGGAGGTTTAGTTAGTGCGATCGCTGGAGGGTTTTTTGCCCAAATGATCGGTCGAGAATTAATTAAATTTATCCCCGGTTTTGGTAGTGTTATTGCTGCGTCTTGGGCTGCTGCTTATACTTGGGCATTAGGGGAAGGAGCTTGTGTTTATTTCGGGGATTTAATGGGAGGAAAAAAACCTGATCCGCAAAAAATTCAAGTTGTTATGGACGAAGCATTCAAAACAGCAAAAGAAAGATTTAAAGGGATCAATTTATCAAAATAAAGGAGGAAATATGACAGATTTATATGAAACCGATTTTTATGGTTGGATTCAAAATCAAGTTAATTTGCTTAAAACTAAACAATGGCAACAGTTAGATCATCTAAATTTAATTGAGGAAATAGAAGCTTTGGGACGAAAAGAACGGCAAGAACTGAGAAATAGATTAGGGATTCTCTTAGGACATTTATTAAAATGGCAATTTCAACCTGATAAACGAACGAATAGCTGGTTAGGAACAATTCGAGAACAACGAGTACAAATTAAGTTTTTATTACAAGATAGTCCCAGTTTAAAATCCTATTTGAATCCAGTTTTACCCGATGCTTATGAATTAGGATTAGCCTTAGCTATTCGAGAAACAAAACTCGATGAACAAATCTTTCCCGAAGTTTGTCCCTATACCTTAGAACAAACCTTAGATTCTCAATTTTTACCAATTTAATCTCCATTTGTTACAAAAATTAAGCAAACTTAAATATCCTATTGATTCAGAGCAGTAGAATTTTTGATATCTTCAATTCTACAAATATCCAATCGAGAAATAATTGCAGAACTTAAATTTTGTTGATCATTCTGCCAACTCATAATTTTATTTCTAAAATGAATAGTTCCCTGGGTATAAGGATGCCAAATTTTTTCTATTTTACTTAAATCTTCACAGGGAAGTTTAGCAATATCTCGTTTTTTTAACTCAATGGGATCAGAATATTTAGGATTTTTTCCTAAAGCTAACAGCATGATTCTATAGGTTTGTAGTTCAGCTTTAGTGAATTGTTTTGCTGATAATAAATGAGCTAATCGTTCATAATCCGGTTTCACCCTGGTTTTTTCCGACACTGTAGCTGTTCTAGCCATCCCAATTACTAAAGATGTAATTGATACAATCACACCCAATGAAACAATAACTTTTTCTCGATTACCCATGTTTAATTAAAATTATAACGTTGTTGGGCTTTAGCCCTAATTCCAAAAATTATAAGCCCTGAATCCACTGTTGACAAACATTAAAGTTGGGATGGGGTAAAACCCACCCAAAGTTAGGTTAAAGTTGTTGCAACTTTTGATAACGACCTAATGCCAATAACGGAAAATAATGTTGATAGTAATGATATTTTATATAGAAATGACCCGGAAATCCAGTTCCCGTAAATTCCGACTCATCCCAGCGACCATCGGAAAGTTGTATTGAAATTAAATAGTTAATTCCCCTTTGAATCACCTCCATTTCATAACATCCCGTTGCCATTAAACCAATTAACGCCCAAGCCGTTTGTGAGGCGGTACTAACCCCTTTTCCTTTCAATTTGGTATCATTATAACTATGGCAGGTTTCCCCCCAACCCCCATCAATATTTTGACAACTAACTAACCAATTTGTCCCCCGTTCCATTAAGGGGTTTAGAGAAGTATAACCCCAATTTTTATAAATAGGATTAATTACCGCTAAAGCTGATAATACTCCACTGGTTCCATAAATATAATTAACTCCCCAACGTCCGAACCAACTCCCATCGGTTTCTTGTTCCTGTTTTAAATAGGAAATTGCCCGTTCAATTGAGGGTTTTAAAGATTGAATTTTCAATTGAAATTCTGAAGAATTAGGATCTAATTCCCCTAACATTTCAATCACTCTAGCGGTAACATCCGCCGTATTTGGATCAATCATGGCTTTTAAATCCCCATAGGGAACCGCATTAATCCAATCTTGATCATTATCAATATCAAAAGCCGCCCAACCTCCGGCTTTACACTGCATTGAGATCATCCAATCAATTCCTCTAATTATTGTTGCTGTTTTCAAGGGTTCATCGGTAATTTTAGCTTGATTTAATGCCATTACTACAACGGCAGAATCATCTAAATCAGGATAAAATTTATTCGCAAATTCAAACGCCCATCCCCCAGGTTTTCCCTGTTTATTTTTAATATTCCAATCTCCATAATCTAAAATTTGTTGACGAATTAACCATTTTGAACTTTTGACTATATCAGCATTATTTGGGTCAATTCCTGATTCAATTAAAGCTCGAACAACCCAAGCTGTATCCCAAACTGGAGACACACAGGCTTGCATTCGATAACTTTCTTCTGTTTCTATCGCAAAATTATCTATGGCTTCTAAACCCCGTTGAACAATCGGATCAGATACCGGATAATTTAAGCATTTTAACGCCAATAAAGAATTTAACATTGCCGGGATAATTCCTGCCCAATCTCCGGTAATTTCTTGTCGTTCTAAAATCCATTTTTCTGCTGCTTTTAATCCCTGTTCTCGTAAGGGGACAACATTAAAAAGTTCGGCAAATTTAAAAATCTGATCTAAGCCTAAAAAAATATCTGTCCAATCATTATTTTTAGGTAATTCAAAAATAGCATTTTCTCGTCCTTCTACATATAATTCATCTAAATTTAGACTAGAATTAAACCTAAAAACTGGCTTTTTATCAAATACAATTAATAAAGGAACTGTACTACTTCTCGCCCAACTAGACATTTCATAGATGGTAAAAGGTGAACCTTCGGGTAACAACATAATCCAAGGGGGAATTGAGGGAATCCCGCGCCAGTCATAACATCCAATCAAGGCTAAATGTAGCTTAGTAAAAATCCGAGTTTTGGTAATTCCACCCTGTTCTAAAATAAATTGTTTGGCTTTAATTAAGGCAGAATCTGTTTCAGATACCCCTAATATTTTTAACGCCATATATGCTTCAACGGTGGTACTTAGTTCTCCTCCATCCCCATAGAATAATTCCCAACCGCCATGATCTCGTTGTTGGGAACGTAAATAGGTTTCAGCTTTATATAAAGGGCGAGTTTTATCGGTTCCCCAAATCTTGTGTAAGAGGATAACTTCTGATATAATTGTGACATTAGATTGTAATTCCGCCCACCAATAACCTTCGGGATATTGTTGAGAGAATAGAAAGTTTTGGCTGGCTGCGATCGCATCTTTTAATTGATTTACAGAGACTTGATTTTCTATTTCCATTGTTATCTGTTTAACTCCTGCTATTGTTTTTGATGATATCATTTTTTTAATTAGTTATAGATATTCTATCATGTTTTTTATTGAATCAATCATAATTTTATGATATAATGAATTTTAAAGCTAATTTTGTAATTTTCTGTTTACTGCCGATTTAATGTTGTTATCGAGAAGGTGTTTATGCCAGAAATTAGCCGATTTTTTGGGGCTGTAATTACTATGTACTATAACGATCATCCTCCCCCTCATTTTCATGTTCGCTATGGTCAACAGAAGGCATTGATCAGCATTCAAACTGGAGAAATATTAGCAGGAAATCTTTCCCCCAGACTGCTAAAATTAATTCAAGAATGGACAGCATTATACCAGAACGAACTACTCGCTAATTGGGAATTAGCCAGACAAAATCTAATTTTGAATAAAATTGAACCCCTGGAGTAAATCATGCTTAAAGATATTGTTGAAGTTCATCCATTAATAAATTACCAGCTAAGACTTCGTTTTGAAGATGGAGTAGAAGGGGTAATTGATGTGTCTAAACTCGTTCAGTTTACAGGGGTATTTGAACCTCTAAAAAATCCTGATTATTTTAATCAAGTTAAACTTTCTAGCGAGTGGGGAACTGTTTATTGGGATAGCGGTGCTGACTTAGATCCTGATGTATTGTATTCCTATTTATCCAAGCAACCGATACAGTTAAAAACCGTGAGTATTTATTGATTTTGAAATGGAAAATTTAATTTCAATTTTAACGCTATTATCGTTAATAATATGGATTGTGTTATTAATGTTTCGAGGGCAATTTTGGCGAGGAGATCAACGGCTTTTTGAGGTTAAAGAACCTTTATTAAATTATCCTTCCGTTGCTGTAATTGTACCAGCAAGAAATGAAGCAGATTTAATTTCTACCAGTTTGCGATCGCTTCTTAATCAAAATTATCCTGGTTCATTTTCTATTATTTTAGTTGATGATCAAAGTAGTGATAATACAGCAAATATTGCCCAAGAAACTGCTGAATTATTAAATCAAACAGACAGGTTAAATATTATTACCTCTCAACCTTTACCTGCGGGATGGACGGGGAAACTTTGGGCGATGGAACAGGGAATTAAATATACTTCTATGTTAAATTATATCCCCCAATATATTTTATTTACCGATGCTGATATTGAACATTCTCCTAATAATTTAAAGCAATTAGTTGAAAAAGCTGAAACCGAAAAATTACAGTTAGTTTCCTTAATGGTTTTATTACGTTGTCAGAGTTTTTGGGAAAAGTTATTAATTCCTGCTTTTGTATTTTTCTTTCAAAAATTGTATCCTTTTCGTTGGGTAAATCATCCCCAAAGTCAACTAGCGGCGGCGGCGGGAGGATGTATTTTAATTCATCAGGAAGCATTAACTAGAATTGGTGGTTTAGCAATATTAAAACAAGCATTAATTGATGATTGTTCCTTAGCACAAGCGGTGAAGAATAACCCCCCAACCCCCCTTAGTAATGGGGGGGAAGATCAGTTATTTACTACTGTAAATCAGGGGTTTTCTATGGGGAGTTTTATCTTTCCTTTTACCTCAAAATCCTATCATCCGATTTGGTTAGGGTTAACAGAAACAACCCAGAGTTTAAGACCCTATCCTAATTTATCAAGTATTTGGGATATGGTAGCCAGAACAGCATTTAGTCAACTGAATTTTTCTACTATTTTATTAGGATTAACCCTAATAGGGATGATTCTGATTTATTTAATGTCACCTTTAAGTTTAATTTGGGGAATTGTTCATGGAAATGGCTTAGTTATCCTTTTAGCTTTATTAACGGGGCTATTAATGGAAATTGCCTATTATCCCACATTAAAACTATATAAACTTTCTCCTATTTGGGGATTAACTTTACCATTTATTGGATTTTTATATGCCTTAATGACTTTAGATTCAGCCTTGAGATATTGGCGAGGAAAAGGAGGAGGTTGGAAAGGAAGAACTTATTAATAAACCGGGTTGTTAGGTCAAGATTAAACTTCAAGATCATCCTTACTTCCCTCTTTAGATTGCATTTCTTCAATATCTAATAAATTAACAATCACGCCCGCAATGGGAACGGATAGAAATACGCCTAAAATTCCAGCAATTCTAGCCCCAATCATTAACGAAAAAAACAAAACCACAGGGTTAATATTAACAGAACTTTGCATGATTTTAGGGCCAATAAAATTGTCCTGAATTTGTTGTAAAATCACACTAGCAACCACTACTTTTAACATCACAAACCAACCACTTTGAATTAAAATAATTAAACTGATTGTTAAAATTCCTAAAGTTGCCCCAATTCCTGGGATGAAATCAAATAAGCTGACAATAATAGCTAAAGACAAAGAGAAAGGTATTCCCAGGATACTATAAACGATAAAACTAGATGTTCCCAAGAAAACCGAGAGTAAAAGTTGACCTCTAAAAAAACCTAAAAAACTTCTTTGAACAGCTAAAGAAAACTGATTACGATGGTCATAAGGAATAATTTTTAATAGTAAAAACCATAGCCTTTCCCCATCAATCAGCATAAAAAAGGAAATCACAAAGATAATTACAAATGAAATGAACGCATTCGGTAAAGAAGAAAAAGTACCGACAAGAATACTGCCTAGTGCCACTAAAGATTTATTAAATTCAGCTTCTAGGGGAGCGAGATTAACATTAATTTTACGATATGTTAAAAACTTTTGTAAGTCGTCAAAAGGATTATCTGTTGATGTTAAACTTTGGATGATAAGGTTAAGAAGTTGTTGAAATTGATTAAAAAACATAGTTCCCAAGGCTAATCCGGTCGCAACAACCATAAATAGACTGAGAAATATGACAATTCCTAACGCAAATCCTCGACCTAAATAGCGTTCTAAATATCGCACAGGATAGTTGAGAAGGAAGGCAAAAATAGCGGCTAAGATAAAAGTAAAAAAGATACTTTCAAAATAGTTAAAAATCATAATTAATGCCCATCCAGAGGCAAAAAATAATAAAAACCGCACTAAACCATTAGTGTGAATCCGGTGCCAAAAAGCACTATCCTGAGAATTTGGGGGTAAATTATCCATTAGAACGACTCAATTTTAGCCAACGTTAACATTTTAGCGGATCTTGTTAACTTACAATCGCACTTTCTTGATCGGTTAAATTCTAATTAAATGATCTATCTTTAAAAATAGTCTGTAAATTTTGAGGAAGCAACGATGATTAGACTCAAACTATGGCAATGGATGGTATTGATCACACCGATGGCAATGATTGTGATTTTTTTGCTAACGGCGGCGGGGGTCACGATTCATAATTGGGGAATTAATTGGATTTGGGCGGTATTTACCCTGATTTTTGTGGGTTGGCGTTGGCTATTAGTCCGATGGACTAAACCGATGCTTAAAGAGATGGAAACTATCACCGCTAAATTTAATCAAGAACTAGAATTATCCTTAGATCAATCGAGATTAGAACCTGCTACAAATCCCAATATTACTCAAGTCGAAACAGCCTTACAAGAAATTTTAAAAGCAGCCCAGAATGATCCGCCAATTTGGGAAGAAAGTTCAATTTTTTGGAAACGCTGTCAAGATGTAGTGACAACTGTTGCTAATATTTATCATCCTGAAGTTAAATATCCTCTTTTGAGTATTTATATTCCCCAAGCCTATCAATTAATCCGGGGAACTATGGATGATTTAGATCAATTAATCCAAAAATTATCTCCAGCATTAAATCAAGTTACCGTTGGACAAGCCTATCAAACTTATCAAGTTTATCAGAAATTAGAACCCTCGGCTCGTAAACTTTTAAAAGTTTGGAATTGGGCGCAATGGCTGTTAAATCCAGTATCGGCTTTAGCACGAGTTTCGACTCAAAAAACTACCAATCAAGCCACACAACAATTGTTAGGTAATTTGGGTCAATCTTTGCGAGAAGTGGCTTTGAGAAATTTGTGTTGTCAAGCGATCGCTCTTTATGGTGGAGACACTTTACCCGTAACGGAATTTTCGGTTAATAATCTTTCCTTTCCCCAAGCAAAAACCCAAACTATTAGGGATATTTTAACAACAACAGAACCCGTTAAAACCTTAGAACAAAAACCCGTTAATTTACTCTTAGTTGGACGTACAGGGGCAGGAAAAAGTAGTTTGATCAATACCCTATTTAAAATGGATCAAGCCGTCGTTGATGTCTTACCCAGTACCGATCAGATTCAAAATTATCAATGGCAAACCGACATCGGAGAAAGCCTCAATTTATGGGATACTCCGGGTTATGAACAGGTGCATCATCCTGAGTTACGAGAACAGGTTTTAGAATATGCAACTAACGCTGATTTATTATTATTAGTTACTCCTGCCCTTGACCCAGCTTTGCAGATGGATGTGGATTTTTTACGCGAGATTAAACAGCAGCAATTAGAGTTACCTATTATTACAATTGTTACCCAAGTTGATCGCTTACGTCCTATCCGCGAATGGCAACCGCCCTATGATTGGCAATGGGGAAATCGTCCCAAGGAAAAATCAATTCGAGAAGCCACAGAATACCGATTAGAACAGTTAGGAGAATATTGCGATCGCGTCTTACCAATTGTTACCCAAGATAGTCAAACCCAGCGCCAACCTTGGGGAGTAGATAGGTTATCAATTGCTATTTTAGAAACGATTAATCCCGCCAAACAAATACGTTTAGCTCGATTTTTACAAAATCAAGAAGCCCAGATTTTAGCAACGGCTAAAATAATTGATCATTATACCTTTCAAATGGCAACAACTCAAGGATTAGCGGCTTTATTAAAAAGTCCAATTCTGAGTTTTATTTCCACCTTAGCCACAGGATCTCCGACTTTAGCATTATTACTCGCAGAAAAAATTCCCGTCGAACAATTGCCCGTGGTGATTGGGAAATTACAGATGGCCTATGACTTGTTTTTATTATTAAATTCAGGAGAGTCTGATCCGATGAATTTTGATTTACTAATTCTCTGGCCGTTACTATTAGAAAATCCCAATCCCTCGGAAAAAAATGCTTGGGCATTTGGTCATGCTTTAGTGGAATATTGGACACAAAAACTAACCATAGAACAAATGCAGCAACGGTTTCAATTTTATTTAAATCAGGGAAAAGTTTAACGGGTTAAACCGAGAGATGTTTCTCCCAAACCATCTGATTTAGAAATATTAGGTCAGGTGGGTAAAAATAATGAGACAATGGGGAAAGGTTAAGGCGATCGGACAAATATTATGCAATCTTTTGATTTAACAACATTAATCGCAAGCTGTTGTGAACTGCGACAAGACTGGCTTCCATCGCGGTTAGAACAGGTGTATCAACGCGATCGCTTTACCATTTCTTTGGGCTTACGCACCCTAAAAAGTCGAGGCTGGCTGGATATTTCTTGCCATCCCCAAGCCGCCAGAATTTGCATCGGTGATCCTCCTCCTCGCATTCCTGATACCTTTACTTTTAGTGATCAACTCCGTCATCAATTGGCGGGATTAGCATTAGTTGAAATTCGGCAATTTGACCCATGGGAAAGAGTTTTAGATCTGCAATTTGCCCAACGTCCAGGGGATGATCCCCTCTGGCATTTGTATGTGGAAATTATGGGGAAATATAGTAATATTATTTTAACGGGATCGGACAATATTATTGTGACGGCCGCCCATCAAGTGAATCTACAACAGTCGAGTGTTCGACCGATTTTAACGAATCAATTCTATGAACTCCCGCCTAAATTAACCGAACCAATTCCGAGTTTAAATCAAGATCAATCCCTTTGGCAAGAGCGGGTGAGTTTAATTCCCAGTGCGTTAAAACAACAACTATTAAAAAACTATCGTGGTTTAAGTTCTGGGTTAGTTCAAGCAATGATTGAAGCCGCGAGTTTAGATCCAACTCAACCCACAAATACGTTAAATTCAGAAGACTGGCATCGGTTATTTCAAAGTTGGCAAATTTGGCTAAAAACCTTAGAAAATAATAGTTTTATTCCTTATAATACCACAAAAGGTTATGATATTATTCCTTGGAATTTAGAAATTATTTCTGAAGTTAAATCGGTTCAAATTTTAATTAATACTTATTATACAAATGAGTTAAATCAACAGGAATTTAACCAACTGCGCCATCAAGTTAGTCAAAAACTTAATAGTGTTTTAAAGAAACTACAAGTTAAAGCAGATCAATTTATTCAAAGGTTACAACAATCAGATGAAGCTGACGATTATCGGGCAAAAGCGGATTTATTAATGGCATTTCTGCACGAATGGAAACCGGGAATGAAGGAGATTAAGTTACCTGATTTTGAGACGGGAGAACCTGTTAAAATACCCTTAAATCCAGAGAGTAATGCCGTCCAAAACGCTCAAAGTTTATATAAACGACATCAAAAGTTAAAACGAGCGAGAATAGCCGTTGAACCCCTACTAAATGCAGTTAAAACCGAAATTAACTATTTAGAACAAGTCGAGTCAGCGATTAGTTTAGTTGAAACCTATCAAACCGCCGAAGATTTACAAACCTTAGCCGAAATTCGAGAGGAATTAATTCAACAAGGTTATATTAATATTCCTAATTATCGTAGTCCTAATTCTACTTTATCAACACAATTCCATCGCTATCAAACCCCGAATCAGATTGAGGTTATAATTGGCAGAAATAATCGTCAAAATGATCAGTTAACCTTTAAACTAGCAACGGATTATGATTTATGGTTTCATACTCAAGAAATCCCCGGAAGTCATGTATTATTAAGATTAAATCCCGGACAGGTTGCTGATGATATTGATTTACAGTTTACGGCTAATTTAGCAGCCTATTATAGTCGGGCTAGAAATAGTGAACAAGTTCCGGTTATTTATACTAAACCTAAGCACGTTTATAAACCTAAAGGGGCTAAACCTGGGATGGTTATTTATAAACATGAAACCGTAATTTGGGGAAGTCCTAATGAAACTTAAACAAAAATTAAGCCCAAATCAAGCCTAAACTGGCTTTGTAGGCTGCAAATACATCCCTTGCATAAAGATTAGCCATTGCTCAACTCTCTACTACATTTATTCTTCTTGTTCTTTTAATGCTTGTTCAATTTCTTCAGAATACGCCTCTGCATAAACCCAAATATTCAACAAATCAGCCGCCGTTAGATGGGGATATAATTGCAAAATTTCTGCATCCGTCGCACCTTGACGGCGTAAACTCACAAATAGCCAAACCGGAAGCCTGGTATTAGCAATACAAGCATCTCCACCCATTACCCCAGGGGTTTTAATAATACCCCGTGAACCATTGCTTAAAGTCTGAGTTAAAGCTTGAATGAGTTCCGCTTTTTCAATTAGAGTAAGAGACAAAAGTTGAGTTTGGAATTCTGTTAGAGTCATATTAATATAATACAGGCATAGTTAAGGATATTTTATCATTTTTATTCTGTTATCTGTCCTATTTCTCAATCCGTTGAGTTAAAATGCGATCGCTTATTCTTCAACAGCCAAATAATCAACTTTCAAAACTACTTCTAAATTAAACGGACATTCATCAGGGAAAACACTAATTTTTAATTGAGTTTCCGTTGCCCCGTCCTGACGCGCATCTTGATAACATTCTGCAAATATTTCTTGACCATATCCCCTTAAACTAGGGCTATCTTTAAACAAAATTAATAAACGTCGTCGATGCTCAACAATTGTACTCCTCCAGCTTCGAGATCGTTTATTCGGTTGATATTTATATTTAAGTAAGTGCATTAACAAAACTGTTAAATTACTTTGAACAGAGCGTTTCTCACTCCTCCCCATACTTTCTAACTCGGCAATTAAATTTTGAAGATCAATATCTTGAAATTGGTTGTTACTTAACTGTTCTACAGTTTTATCAATCCATAAATAATAATCTTGGTCATAAAGAGTTAAATCACTTGACTCTCTTTGAGATAACTGAGGATTCATAAAAAAACACCTCTCAACGCTCATGTCTTGTATAGTTTAACTTTTTTTGTTAGATGAGGAGCGATCGGTTATAATAAAACTAACCCTGATCCTATTTTATTATTTTTATTGAGATTGAAGGAGGTAGAATAATGGACAAGCCGAAATTCTCCAAAGGTCAAAAAGTTGGTGTTTATGATCCCAAAAGTTTAAGAACCATCTATGAAGTTGATGAAAGACGGTGGACAGGAGCTAGTTGGGTATATAACTTTGTACATTGTGATACTAAAAAGCCTGTTTGTATCTCTTTTTCTAATCGTGGTTTTACCCGACGAGATGAACAGGAAGAAAGATGGTTACGTTTGGTTTAGAGTAACTGTTTAGCTAAAATTAAACTATTAGAAGGGTTGAAATAAAAAGCGAGTTACCATTACCGCAAAGCTTACTATAGCAATCCTGCTAAACAGTTGTTTTTTAGCTTCTTCCAACAGCGCAATAATTTGTTCTCTACTAACAGTTGGAAATCCCTCTAAAAAATCATCAATAGACTCTCCTGCTTCTAAATAGTCAAATAGCGTTTGTATGGGAACTCTTGTCCCTAGAAATACTGGAGTTCCTCCCATGATTTCAGTAGATATACTAATTATCGATGAATTCTCAGGCATAACTTTAGCCTCAAATTATTGTTTAAGCATCGCTTATAATTATACGTTGTTGAGACAACGGGACAAGAGTTATATCAATGAGCAGGTTAATGTTGACAACTTCTTTGTGTCTTTGTGTCTTGGTGGTAACATTTAAGGCTTGACCATCGTAAACCAGCCAGCGCGACCTGCTATAAGAGTGCGTAGCGCTATAACACATAAAAAGAAACCCGATTTCTTGAAGAAATCAGGTTTATGAAATCACTAATATTTGATCACTAACTAATTGCCAATTTTAGGCGCGGTCACAGATAGGAATTTCCATTTACTCGGTTTAACTTCTGGCTTTTGCGCTAAAGTTGGTACAGAATGACGGATTAATGCCGTTAACTGTGTGGTTGTAGAATCATACATTTGGGTTAATATTTTCGGATATAACCCAATACCAATAATCGGCACTAATAAACAGGCAATGATGAACACTTCTCGCGGTTCAGCATCCACCAATTTTTCATGTTCTACTAACTCTTTATTTTCGGGGCCGTAGAGAATTTCACGCAACATTGAGAGCAGATAAATCGGAGTTAAAATCACTCCAACGGCTGCTAATAAAATCACGATCACTTTAAATGTCGAGTTATAGGCATCACTGGTGGCAAACCCAATAAATACCATTAACTCGGCCACAAATCCACTCATCCCCGGCAATGCTAAGGACGCCATCCCAATTAATACAAAACCCATGTGGGAAATTGAAGAATAGGCGATTTTCCGTTTCAGGTTTCTTTGGGCAAAAGAAGTGAAGGCGGCATAGACAATATTAACCACCCCTAAAATTACTAAAATTGGAGCAAAAGTCGCATGGGCATCGGGTAACATTCCGACGTTCATTCTTAGTAACGCATATCCCCCCATTTTTAACAGAATTCCTGCTAGTAACATATGGGCGGGAGCGGTGGCTTCTCCGTGGGCATCGGGGAGCCAAGTATGCAGGGGAAAAATTGGTAATTTCACCCCGTAAGCTATTAGGAAACCGCCATATAATAGCAGTTGTAAATTCAGGGGATAGTGTTTGGCTGCGATCGCCTGCATATCAAAGGTGACGGTATCTCCAAAGAATGCCATTGCTAAAGCACCAACTAGGATAAAAAGCGAACCTCCTGCTGTATAAAGAATGAATTTGGTAGCAGCATAGAGGCGTTTTTTTCCACCCCAAATTGATAGAATTAGGTAAACCGGAACTAATTCTAATTCCCAGACTAAAAAGAACAACAACATATCCTGTACCGCAAAGACAGCAATCTGTCCGCCGTACATTAATAACATCAGGAAATAGAATAATTTCGGTTTTAGGGTGACAGGCCAAGCGGCTAAAGTCGCTAAAGTGGTGATAAATCCTGTCAGAATAATTAGGGGCATTGATAACCCATCTGCCCCCACCGACCAATTTAAGTCTATTTGGGGAACCCAAGTATATTTTTCTACGAGTTGTAAACCTGGGGTCTGGAAATCGTATCCCGTATTAAAGGCATAAATGAGGATAGCAAAATTGATTAGTCCCACAATTAAAGCGTACCATCTCACCGTTTTTCCATCTTTATCTGGAATAATTGGGAGCAGTAAGGCGGCGATAATTGGAAATAAGATGGTTATTGTTAGCCAAGGAAAATGTTCCATAGATCAAGCACTGAATGAAGGAATTAAAATTAAGCTACAATCAGTTAGCACGTCTAACCACTGTTAACTGATAACTGTTAACTGATAACTGTTAACTGATTAATTTACCCAGTAATTCCTGAGAAGACAACGAAGCCGAGAACGGCTACAAATACAATCAGGGCGTAGAATTGGGCGCGACCATTTTCTAGGTATTTTAAGCCTTCTCCCGTGACTAAGGTGACTAACCCGGTAAGGTTAACGGCACCATCGACAACGCGATAGTCTACTTCCATAACTTGTCGGGCTAACCGACGACTACCTCGAACAAATAGCACTTCGTTAATATCATCGAGATACCATTTGTTTTTGGAAAAATTGTAAAGGGCTGGATATTTGGCAGCGATCGCGGCGGGGTCAATTTTACCCGCCAAATACATCAAATAGGCAATACTAATTCCTATCAAAGCAATACCAACGGAACTTCCCCCCATAATTAAAAATTCCGTTAAATCAAATTCCGCCAGATGGTCTTGAACTTGTTTCACACTTTCCCCGGGGGCGTGAATAAACAGTTCAAAAATATTATTAAATGGAGTTCCCACCAACCCAATTAATACCGAAGGAACCGCTAATACCATTAACGGTAAAATCATGGTAACTGGGGACTCATGGGGATCGTGGCTATGGCCGTGATCGTCGCCGTGGGCTAACTCGTCCGGGTTCATCGCCCCAGGGCCAAAGGCAAATTGGGGGCCATTAGCTTCCGTTAACAGGTTTTGTTGAATGGTGGTGTCATTACCTCGGAATTTGCCTTCAAAAGTCATGAAATACATTCGGAACATATAGAAGGCAGTCATTCCGGCCGTTAACCAACCGACTAACCATAATATCGGGTTAGCAGCAAAGGCATTACTAAGAATTTCATCCTTTGACCAGAAACCAGCAAAGGGGGGAATACCACAAATTGCTAAAGTTCCCACCAGGAAACAAGCGGAGGTAACGGGCATATATTTGCGTAAACCTCCCATCAGACGCATATCCTGGGCTAAAACAGGTTCATGGCCAACCACAGACTCCATGCCGTGAATGACTGAACCCGAACACAGGAATAACATGGCTTTAAAATAGGCGTGGGTCATCAGGTGGAATAGTCCGGCACTGTAGGCCCCCACCCCCATCGCCATTACCATGTAACCCAGTTGGGAAATAGTCGAATAGGCTAACCCTTTTTTAATGTCATTTTGGGTTAGGGCGATAGTGGCCCCCAAGAATGCCGTAAAGCATCCAGTAAAGGCAATAATATTCATCACTATCGGCAACCCCTCAAACACGGGGTACATCCGGGCGACTAAAAACACCCCGGCGGCGACCATCGTGGCAGCGTGAATTAAGGCAGAAATTGGGGTCGGGCCTTCCATGGCGTCGGGAAGCCAAACATGGAGGGGGAATTGGGCCGACTTAGCAACGGGGCCAAGAAAAATCAATACCCCTAATAAGGTGGCTAAGGCGACACTGAGGGAACCCGTTTCTACGGCTTGTTCTAGCCGTTCTCCCATGAGGCTAAAATCAAAGGTATTGGTGGCCCAATAGATGCCTAAAATCCCTAAGAGTAAACCAAAGTCCCCAACTCGGTTGGTGACAAAGGCTTTCTGGCAAGCATCGGCGGCGGGTTTGCGATCGTACCAAAACCCAATTAATAGGTAGGAACACATCCCCACCAGTTCCCAGAAAATATAAACCTGAATTAAGTTCGGGCAAATTACTAGCCCTAACATGGAAGAACTAAATAAACTCAGATAGGCATAAAAGCGTACATATCCGGGGTCATGGGCCATGTAACCATCGGTGTAGATCATGACTAGGAAAGCCACCGTTGTCACAATTGCCAGCATCACCGCCGCCAGATGGTCAATGGTATAACCCATTGTTAGTCTAAAGTCTCCGGCCGCTGCCCAGTCAATAATATAGGTGTAGGGAGCGTGACCGTTGAGTTGACTCCAAAGCAGAGCAAAAGATAAGACCATTGATGCCCCTAACGTTGAGACCAGGAAGGTTGAACAAACTTGTCTCAAATTGTTAGTGGCGGTGTTGAAAGAAATTAGCCCGACTCCAACCAAGGTCGCACCTAATAGGGGCAACACGGGAATTAGCCAGGCGTATTGATAGAGAGGTTCCATAACTATGTCAACTTTATAGTTCTTAATGAACTTGCCAAAACTGTTGATAATTTTACCCTACTATGGATTTTGGGCAGATTTTAGAACCCGACTGAGTTGTTTAATCTCGGTCTGGTTTTGTTCGGCTTAAAGTTTAAATCGTTTCAATAGCTGGCTGTAGAGCAAGTTAACCAAATTTACTCATTAGTTTGGCCTGAATATGCTTACCTCTGAAAGTAGGCTTTCCCTGACTATCAACCTGAGATTTGAGATTGTCACGATCAGCGAGTAAGCATTGACAGGAATTACGCAAGCACGATATATAGCAGTCGCCACATCTATTAGGACATTCTTGAAAGCTAAAAGCTGCTCACAGTAAGTATTTACCTATAGCGAGATTGCCTATTCCCTATTGCCTCTTGCTATATATAGTTTGGTTAAATTTAGACAACCAATCATGCTATTATGGAAATAGTGTTAATTTGGGGCTGTGGCTCAGGTGGATAGAGCAAGCGCCTCCTGAAGAATCGGGCACCATTTGGGGAAACC
>LR882958.1:800000-3235000 GCA_904830895.1 Planktothrix rubescens CCAP 1459/22 | reverse complement strand
CCCCCAGATTTTTCCACAACCGCTGTGCCTCAACACATTTCGGGGAGAACCAGCTAGCTCCGGGTTCGATTGGCATTTCACCCCTAACCACACCTCATCCGCCGATTTTTCAACATCGGTCGGTTCGGACCTTCAATTGGTTTTACCCAAGCTTCATCCTGGACATGGTTAGATCACCCGGGTTCGGGTCTAAAAACAATGACGACTTCGCCCTCTTCAGACTCGCTTTCGCTTGGGCTTCGACATTTTCTGTCTTAACCTGCCATTGCCTTTAACTCGCCGGCTCATGCTTCAACAGGCACGCGGTCATCCGTTTAATCGGACTCCCACTGCTTGTAAGCTGACGGTTTCAGGTTCTATTTCACTCCCCTTCCGGGGTTCTTTTCACCTTTCCCTCACGGTACTGTTTCTCTATCGGTCACACAGGAGTATTTAGCCTTACCTCGTGGTCGAGGCGGATTCACACGGACTTTCACGGGCTCCGTGCTACTCGGGATTCAGCTAGGCTTTTTGAGTTTTCGACTACGGGACTTTCACCTTCTCTGGTGCAGGTTTCATCTGCTTTGTCTAACTCTGTCGAGTCCAGTGTCGCTGTCCCACTACCCCAATCGGTAAACCGACTGGTTTAGGCTGTTTCCCTTTCGCTCACCACTACTCGGGAAATCGCTTTTGCTTTCTTTTCCTCGGGCTACTAAGATGTTTCAGTTCGCCCGGTTCGCTCATACCCACCTATTTTATTCAGTGGGCTGTTTTTGGGTTGCCCCATTCGGACACCTCCGGCTCGTTGCTCGCTTCCAGCTCCCCGGAGTTTATCGTCGGTCGCCACGTCCTTCTTCGCCTCTGTGTGCCAAGGTTTCCACCGTCAGCCCTTTCTATCTTGACCACTTGTTTCTCTTTTTTAGAGAATTTCTGTTCGTTTCCGAACTCCTGAACACCAAAACTTTTCCGGGTTTTTTATTCCCGGTTTTGGTTTCATTTTTTGATCCCTTTTGATTCTTCTATGCAGTTTTCAAGGTTCTGGCTGGAACTTTTTCCAGCATTTACTCTTTCTTTCACGCGAAAGCCGTAGTGCTGATTTGTTCTAGGAATATTTTCAGTGGAGGTAAGCGGACTCGAACCGCTGACATCTGCCTTGCAAAGGCAGCGCTCTACCAACTGAGCTATACCCCCACATTTTTTAGGTGGGCCATCCTGGACTTGAACCAGGGACCTCACCCTTATCAGGGGTGCGCTCTAACCACCTGAGCTAATAGCCCTTTTCCCGAACTTTAGATACGTTTGAAAGTCTCTTTCTTTCCTAGCACGACCTGGGATGACTTTTGAGGGTGCTGTTGTTTTGGATTTGGCACTCTCATCAAAAGTAGGTCTCCCTAAAAGGAGGTGATCCAGCCACACCTTCCGGTACGGCTACCTTGTTACGACTTCACCCCAGTCATCAACCCCGCCTTCGGCACCCTCCTCCCTTTCGGGTTAGAGTAATGACTTCGGGCGTGGCTCACTTCCATGGTGTGACGGGCGGTGTGTACAAGGCCCGGGAACGGATTCACCGCAGTATGCTGACCTGCGATTACTAGCGATTCCTCCTTCATGCAGGCGAGTTGCAGCCTGCAATCTGAACTGTGCCAGGGTTTATGAGATTCGCTCTCCCTCGCGGGTTGGCTGCTCTCTGTCCCTCGCATTGTAGTACGTGTGTCGCCCAGGACGTAAGGGCCATGCTGACTTGACGTCATCCTCACCTTCCTCCGGTTTGTCACCGGCAGTCTCGCTAGAGTTCCCAACTTAATGATGGCAACTAACGACGAGGGTTGCGCTCGTTGCGGGACTTAACCCAACATCTCACGACACGAGCTGACGACAGCCATGCAGCACCTGTCTTCTGGTTCCTTACGGCACTCTCCCCTTTCAAGGAGATTCCAGAGATGTCAAGTCCTGGTAAGGTTCTTCGCGTTGCATCGAATTAAACCACATACTCCACCGCTTGTGCGGGCCCCCGTCAATTCCTTTGAGTTTCACACTTGCGTGCGTACTCCCCAGGCGGGAAACTTAACGCGTTTGCTTCGGCACGGCCCGGGTCGATACAGGCCACACCTAGTTTCCATCGTTTACCGCTAGGACTACTGGGGTATCTAATCCCATTCGCTCCCCTAGCTTTCGTCCCTCAGTGTCAGTTATAGCCCAGCAGAGCGCCTTCGCCACCGGTGTTCTTCCTGATCTCTACGCATTTCACCGCTACACCAGGAATTCCCTCTGCCCCTACTACACTCTAGTCTTCCAGTTTCCACTGCCTTTACGAGGTTAAGCCTCGCTCTTTAACAGCAGACTTGGATGACTACCTACGGACTCTTTACGCCCAATCATTCCGGATAACGCTTGCATCCCCCGTATTACCGCGGCTGCTGGCACGGAGTTAGCCGATGCTTTTTCCTCAGGTACCGTCATTGCGTTCTTCCCTGAGAAAAGGGGTTGACAATCCAAGAACCTTCCTCCCCCACGCGGTCTTGCTCCGTCAGGCTTTCGCCCATTGCGGAAAATTCCCCACTGCTGCCTCCCGTAGGAGTCTGGGCCGTGTCTCAGTCCCAGTGTGGCTGATCATCCTCTCAGACCAGCTACTGATCGTCGCCTTGGTGGGCTCTTACCTCACCAACTAGCTAATCAGACGCAAGCCCCTCTCTAGGCGATTAATCTTTTACCTTTCGGCTCATCCGGGTTTAGCAGTCGTTTCCAACTGTTGTCCCCGTCCTAGAGGCAGGTTCTTACGTGTTACTCACCCGTCCGCCACTAAATCCCGAAGGATTCCGTTCGACTTGCATGTGTTAAGCAGACCGCCAGCGTTCATCCTGAGCCAGGATCAAACTCTCCGTTTTGAAGAATCTGTTAGCTCTTCTGTTGACTAATTTAATTAGTCATGTTATTTTTGAGTCATCAACTTTACAGTTGACTCCTCGTTTAGTTTTTTGACTAGGAGTTTGTAAATTCGACTTTCAAACGTATTCTTTTTTCTAGGTTCGGCGCGCTCTCGTCGCTTTCGTTTCTCGAGCGCATTTACTAATTTATCTAATCTGCTCTTGTTTGTCAAGCTTTTTTTTGAGATTTTTTTGTTTTTTTTTGAAATCCTTGTACCATCAGGGTTTGGGCTGTTTTGAGGTTAGGCAGATCTGAGAAATAAACTGAACGCACAACGAAATCCAGCAAAAATTTATTGGACATCGGGATGATACCCATGGCTCAGGGACGGGTTCCCCTGCTTCCACCTTTGAGAAATAAATCTGTTAGTGCCACTTGGACTCCCCCCGTTAAACAGGACTGTTTTACTCTCCAAAATTGGGGAGTAACCATCTTCTGTCGTTATTATAGATTTTGAGATCTGAGATCCTGGCTTTCTATGGGCATATTGTTTCAATACCCAACAATTTTTAATCTGGATTGCGATCCATTTCCTGAGAATTTTTAATCACGGGCAAAATAAAAGGCTGGGGTTTGCCAATGCCATATCCCTGAACATAATCAATCCCAATATTTTTAATTTCTGTAAAAATAGTATCATTTTCAACAAATTCGGCAATGGTTTTAATTTGCATAACGTGACCAATCCGATGAATAGATTCAACAATTTCCAGGGCAATCGGGTCAGTTAGAATTTCTTTAACAAAACCGCCATCAATTTTTAAGTAATCAATCGGAAGGGTTTTTAAATAGGAAAAAGAAGACATTCCACTGCCGAAATCATCCAGGGCAAAGGAACAGCCTAACCTCTTAAAAGATTGAATTAGGTACACGGCTTTTTTTAGGTTGGCAATGGCTACGGTTTCTGTAATTTCAAAACAAATAATTTGGGGAGGAATTTTATACAATTCAAACGGCGGCGGGAATAAATGCCATGGGTGGTACTAATTGACCCGATGTATCTCTTAACCGCAATAGAATTTCCCCGTGTTTAGGAGATTTTGAGGTGGAATTAGTCTCAACAATCGGTTGATAATATAAACAAAAACGGTCTTCTTCTAAGGCTTGGGGAATTTGAGCCGCCCAGCGAATTTCTCGACGTTGTTGAATCAAATCCTGGTCATCGACTTGATACAGGTGAACCCGATTACGACCTTGATTTTTAGCCACATAACAAGCCGCATCCGCAGCACTTAAAATCGTGGCTAAATCGCAGATTTGATCATCAAATCCGACCAATCCAATACTAACTCCAATGGAAAAAACCCTTTCTTTCCAGGTAAAGCGAAAATCTTTAACTAAATTACATAGATAAACAGCTTTTTTATGGGCTTCGTCTAAAGAATAGTTATTTAATAATAAGCCAAACTCGTCTCCCCCTAAACGGGCTAGGGTATCCCTTTCCGTGACTTGATTTTGCAATAAACAACTCAATTGTCTGAGTAATTCATCCCCGGCTAAATGCCCACAGGTATCATTAACAATTTTGAATTGATCTAAATCTAAATAACAAATTGCATGATGACCCGAAGATTCCCGCAACATTTTTAAGGTTTCTGTCACCCGTTTTTCAAATTCACTGCGATTAATTAATCCGGTTAAAGCATCGTGGCAGGCTTGCCATGATAATCGCCGGGTAAGTTCTCTTTCTTGGGTGACATCTCTAAACACTAAAACGGCTCCAATAATTTCACCCTCTCGACTTCTAATGGGGGCGGCAGAATTATCAATAGCTCGTTCTTTTCCGTCTTTTCCCCTTAAAATTACATCATCGGAAAAATCAAAAATACACCCTTCTTCTAAAACTTTTTTAACTGGATTTTCACCAAAATTATGAGTTTGGCTATCAAAAATTTTGAAGATGTCATTTAATGGTAAACCCTTGGCTTCAATTAATGACCAACCTGTTAATTCTTCAGCAACGGGATTCAGGGATTCAATTTCTCCACGACTGTTAGTAGTAATCACTGCATCCCCAATAGATTGTAAGGTGACTTGGGCTAATTCTCGGCTTTGTCTTAACTGATTTTCGCTCGATTCTAAGGCGGCTAACATCAGGGAATTTCTTAATTCTTGGGCGGTTTCAATTTCAACGAGTTTCCAAGGTAGGGATTTTAACTGCACGATTTCTTTCCAAAGTTCAAAAGACCGCCGGGGGGTTAATTTAATCTGTTTTTGCGGTTCAATTTCTATCCCATCCTGGGGATTTCCCGCCCAATCAACGGTTTGAATCACTTCCGGTCTAAACCAAATTAAATGATATTCGCTTTGATTCGGAGACAAGGAAATCGCCAGGACTCCACTAATGATATTCTTATAAGATTCGGCTTGGGGATAAAGTTTAGGTAAACAATCGGTATAAAATATCTCTTGATGACAATATCGAGATAACCATTCTATTAGTTTTTTAACTTCGGTTAAAGGCGGGGTTTGACCGACTAAAATTAAATCTTCTCCAAACCGGATTACTGCCCCTTGAGCTTTGACAAGATTGAGTAAATTTGTTTGGTCTTGAGCTAAGGTTTGAATAAAAGAGGTTTCTAAAGCAGGTGCGTTGAGTAAATTTTTCCGAACTAATTTAAGAATTTCACGGTAATATTCATAATCTTCACTAATTTCTTTATAGGGTAATTCTACCGCCATAACTTGTCCTAAAAATTCGCAGGCTTTGCGGATGGTGTAGGATACATAACGGGGTGAATAATTGTGGCAGGCAATTAAACCCCAAAGTCTATCTTTTTTAATTAAGGAAATAGATAGGGTGGCTTTTACCCCCATATTTCTGAGATATTGTAAATGGCACGGAGATGCTGACCGCAATACCGAAAAACTTAAATCTAGGGGTTTTTGGGTGAGGGGATGAAGCGAAGGAATAATATCAATGGGTTGAGAATCAATATCTACTAATAATCGCAACCAATTTTGCTTAAATAGTTCCCTGGCAAATTCGGGAATGTCAGTATCGGGATAATGTAATCCTGAAAAACTTTCTAAATCTTGTCGCTTATCTTCGGCAATCACAACCCCATTATTATCTTGATCGAATTGATAGATCATCACCCGATCAAACTCAATTATTTTTCGGATTTCCTCCGCCAGAAATTGACTTAAATCTTTGAAATTATTAGCACTTTGAATTTTACAAATTGAGCCTCTGACTAAATGATAAAAATTGATAAAGGTGACATTTTGATCTTGAGTTGGCTCCAGTTCTAAGATAACTATGCCCTGGTGTCGGTGTAAAATACCATCACAAATAATTTTTTTATTCTTAATATGAAAAATTAGCCGAATTGGATTATAATAGTTAAAGTTATTAGTAATTAAACATTCTTGAATTTGAAAAAGTTGCTGTTTGTCTAAAAAATCGCTTAAAGGTCGATTGATCAAAGCAGTAGTGGAAATACCATAGAGTTTCATGGCATTTTGACTAACCTGTAAAATCTTCAGGTCGGTTTCTTCTAAGGTTAACAACAGACCATGAGGTTGAATTCCATCCTGGGTATGAATCAATTCTGGGTTGGTTTGAACATAATCATTATTTAAGATCATCTTTTTGTTTTATACATTTTTCCCTCTTAATAGATGATATGATAGTTGCCGATTATTTATTGTTACAATATTTTAATTTATTCATTCCCTTAATATTAAATTGCATGGAAAATATGAGTAATTGCCGCTTTTGGCAAGCTGAACTACTCATGTTTTCCATGCAACTTTGCTTCAAGTTTAATATAGTAGTCAAGGAAGTTAAGACATCAACAAGAATGTCAAACCCGACAAGATTCAGACTTTTCTTTCAAAATCTTGACAACAAGACTGCTATATATACATCGTAGCTCCATCGGTTCTGAGTTAGCAGGAGGATCTCACGCTATTTCCCCATGGGTTCAAAGCCAGAGTCAACCCCTAAGACTGGGAAGTAGAAAAGGAACTCACGAAAGATTCCGGGCCAACAACGGAAAGATAGGGTTCAATAAAATAGTGGTTAGCGACGTCCAGGGTTTCTGAGGAAGTCACCGCCGCAATATTATTCTGAAATTCCGTATCAAATTCAATCCCCAACCCTAAACACTCATACCAGCCATAAATTTGCGCCAGTTGGGAGTTAGTTTGTTTTCCTAGAGCATATTGACCCAACAGTTTATTTTTAGACACTTGTAACTCATCGGGAGTTAGGGGAATATTAACCAGACGTTCTACTTCGGTGCGTAATCCTTCAATAGCAATTTCGGTATTTTCCGGCGCCGTACCCATATAGACAACAAATTGAGACTGGTCGAGACGGGTGGGGAAAAAAGCCGATACATCGTAAGCTAAACCCCGTTTTTCCCGCAATTCCACAAATAACCGACTGGATAACCCATTTCCCAGATAGGTATTTAAGACTTTTAAGGCTGAATAGTCCTCATGATTGACAGAACTGGTTAAATAGCCCAACATGACAACGGATTGTTGGGTTTCTTGGGGAGTAATGGTGTTTTGGGGATAGGAAGTTAAGATGGGTAGGGATAGGGTAGGTAAGGGAGTAGAAGGGGCCCTCCAGTCACCAAATACCTGTTGTATTTGTTCTAGGGCTTGTTCTAGGGTCACGCATCCGGCGATGGAAATAATTAAATTATCAGGACGAAAATAGGTTTGATGGAATTCTTGTAGGTCAGTGCGGCTGATTTGGGCAACGCTGGCTTCGGTTCCTAGGATGGAGAGGGCGTAGGGATGATGTTGATACATCTGTTGTCGCAGTTGTTCAAAGGCGACGGAGAAAGGTTGTTCCCGTTGTGAGCGAATTCCTTGGAGGGTGATGCGACGTTCTAGTTCGATTTCTTCTTCGGGAAAGGAGGGAAACCGTAATAACTGACCCGTTAGACTTAAGATTTCTTGAAAATCGGAAGCAACGGTTTTTAGACTGAGTAAAAAGTAATCCGTTGAGGTGTCTGCACTTAATTTAGCCCCTACTGATTCAACTTGTTCAGCAATTTCCAGTGAAGAAAGCTGGTCTGTTCCTTTGGTTAATACCGCCGCTAATAGATGGGATAATCCTGCTTTTTCTTGGGGTTCCCATCGGCTTCCTGTGCGTAAAAATAAACGAGTTGCAACAATATCAGCGGCAGGATTTTGGGTGACTAGCAACACAATTCCGTTATCGAGAACTGTGCGATGGACATTACGAATGGCATTAGATGGGGTTAAAGTTTGGGTCACAGTTCCTCTATTTTTCCTTCAAGGTCAGGGGGTGAGATCGGCATGGGTAATGGGTAATGGGTAATGGGTAATGGGTTTTGGGTTTTGGGTAATCCCTATTTCTTCCTATTGCCCATTGCCTATCCCCTATTCCCTGTTACTGCATTTTTTAACACAAATAAACCCCAATTTGTCATCGTTCAATTAAAACTTATTTTTGAATATCAATAATTCCTCCGCCTAAAACTAAATCTCCGTCATACCAAACTGCTGCTTGACCCGGAGTAATCCCAAAGATGGGTTCATCAAAAATGAGTTTAACGCAGGAACCGATTTTGGGATCAATTTCTGCTCCATCTGGGGGATGAATCGGAATCACGGTAACGGGCTGGGGTTCCGACCGATAGCGAATTTGGACTTGGGCACGAATGGGGGTGTTAGGTGTCCCTATCCCCACCCAATTTACTCGTTTAATCGCACATTCAGTTTGTACCGCACTTTCTTTGTCCCCCACAATCACTTGATTCCGACCCGCATCAATCCCAACAACATATAGGGGATTGGGAGCCGAAATTCCTAAGCCTTTGCGTTGTCCAATGGTATAATGATGAATGCCTTCATGTTGTCCTAAAACTTGACCCTTGGTATCAATAATATCGCCTTTTTTTCCCGTAATATATTTATCTAAAAAAGCCTGCATGGAGCCATTCGCTTCTACTAAACATAAATCTTGACTTTCGGGTTTGTCGGCGGTTTTTAATTCATATTGATTAGCAATTTGACGGGTTTCAGTTTTTAAAATTTCTCCCAGGGGAAATAGAGTTGCAGCAAGTAACTCTTGGGTTAAATCGTATAAGAAATAAGACTGATCTTTATTGCGGTCTAGGGCTCGTTTTAATTGATAGCGATCGCTCTTTTCATCATATTCGATTCTAGCATAATGACCCGTGGCAATTCGATCAATTCCTAACTGTTCCCGAGCATAATTTAACATCGGGCCAAATTTCACCGTCCGATTACATTGAGAACAGGGTAAGGGGGTAATTCCCTCCCGGTATCCATCCACCAAATAGTCTATAATATGGGTTTGAAATAAATCTCGACTATCCACAATATGATGAGGAACACCTAATTGTTCACAAATGTAGGCTGCATCTACCATCCCTTCAGAACAGCATTGTCCTTTTCCCTTCATCAACCAAAGGGTTAAGCCCACCACCTCATAACCTTGGTGGTGTAGCAGGGCGGCGGCGGCGGAACTATCGACTCCACCCGAAAGACCTACAACAACTTTTCTCATAATTCCATTAGAATAACTTGCTAATCTTGATCAACTAACCTAACTTTAATCTTGACTGTTCTGCCAATTTTGATTAATCTGAACTGACTTACTTACCAATATCAAACGAACCCACTCAAAACGGGAGAACACCAAAATGTCATTCCATTCCATTGTAATACAGAAAAAAACAAATCGCCTGACAAAATTGATCTGGAAAATACCTCTATTTTCTAGTCTGATGCTATTAGGGGGATATGGAGCCATAGTTTCCCCTGTTTTAGCTCAAGAACGCTATGGGGTTTATGTCAATGGCGAAAGTCCTTTTCTCCTAGAAGTCGTGCAGCAAATTCAGCCCGGAGCCATGATGCAACGATATGATAATCGTAACATTATTGATCTTGGTATTTATTTTAATCAAAGTGAAGCTCAAAAACTGATTGAAAATTTAAGAAGACAGGGAGTTCAAGGAGAAATTATTAACTTAAAATCTGGAGAAGATTTCAATAGTCCAGTCCAGGTTAATCCCATGGTGATTCCCCCTGACCAAACGGATATTAAAGTGATTAAAAGTTCGATTCCCACGGGTCAACTTCCGATTACAACAGACTTAGGATTATATCAAGTTTACGTCAGTCCGACTACAAATTCTTTAAGTGCAGTCCGCCAAATTTCTCCCAATGCTCGAACATCAACCTATCAAGGACAATTAATTATTCAAGCGGGCAGTTTTGTGAATCAATCTAATGCTGACCAACTTCGTCAAAAGTTATCCTTCGCGGGGATTTCTTCGACTATTATTAATAGTACCGCACAATTACAAGCATTTTTAGCTAGTATTCCCAATATCCCCCCGAATACTTTGCCCGCCTTTCCGGGTTCTGGTTTAGGATTAGGGAATACCGATAGCTATTTTATCTTAATTCCTAGCCAAAGAAACCAACTGGTTTCTTTGGCTGAAAATGTGGTAGCTTTGGGCATTCCTTCCCAAAGTATTCAGATGCAACAGGCGACTGCTAATCCGTTTGTTGCAGTTGGCCCTTTTGCCAATCAACAGTTAGCTAAACAATGGGAAACTTACTTGCAAAGTTCGGGTTTATCTCGCGCTATTGTTTATTTTGGGAGATAATATTCAGTTAGATATATTGTAGGAAGAATATCTTTAACCCTATAGCGCTACGCATTACAGTTAGGACACTTCTAAATCCAACAAACTCATTCGCTACTTACTTTTTCCTCCCCCCCTAGCCCTGGGTTTACGGGGGGTTTGGGGGGATTTTTCCCTGTTCCTCAGTGCGTAGCGCTATAGAATTGGTATGAGTTATTAAAATCCAATCGGAAGTTTGATCAATTTTTTTAACTTTGTTTAAATTTAATTTTTTCAGGGTATTTTCTTTTAATAGTAAGTAGGGTTGATCCAGGGTTTGCCATTTGTCTTTTAGGGTGATATCATTAACCGCATGAATATGGCGATCGCTATAAAAATTCAACGACGGACGCCCAAAAGGATGACCCATATAAATTTCTTCTCCGGGGGGTGTTCCTTCCCTAATCATAGTCGCCACGGGTTTAACAGCAAAATCTTCATTCAATTCCCAAACCCAATAATTGGAAGTAAAAAATAACAATAAAGATACATAGGTTCCCCAAAATAAAACTATCAAAAATTGTCGATCTTTTTGGCTAATTAAAACCGATACAAAGGACATTGTTAACATCAAAGCTCCCAAGGTAAATTGTAAATCTCTTTGAGCGATAAAATTACGATTACCCCAAGAAAGCATCCCGCCAAAATAACAATATCCAATGGCTGAAATGATCGCTAATAGAATAAAAAATGGTAAGAGTTGATCGGGCGTTGGTTTAACAAAATGTTCATATTTGCCTCGCCCCACTTTCCCCAATTTCCATAACCCAATATCCCGATCTCCTTCCTTCCAAACCTCCGCCAAATATCGCCCCACCGCCAAGGCTAAAACCGGATAAATCGGTAAAATATACCAAGGTAATTTGGTGGTCATCAATGAAATAGCGACAAAATAAATCCCAGCCCAAACTATAATTAATTTAGCCCAACTTAAATTCCGATTTTGCCAAGCTAATTTTAATCCCTGGGGTAAAAATAAGAGCCAAGGCCAGCCATATTTGAAAAGTTCCAATAAATAATACCAAATCGGCCCGGAATGGTTCTCAACAGGTTGCCAAACTCGTTGTAAAGATTGATCGACCAAATTTCCTTGAATAAATCCCTGTCCATAATAAATCCATTGTGCCCCATACCAAAAACCCACGGGTACTAAACCAAACCCTAAACCCAACCATAGATAGGGACTGGTTAACAAGCGAGGCGTATCCCAAAATAGGAAGAAAAAGGCGATCGCACCTAATAATAATCCTAAAAAAATTCCCTTAGTTAAACATAATAAACCAAAGGCAATTCCCGACCCTAAAGCAAACCTTAAATCCCGTCGAGAACGCAACACACACCAAACTAAAACTAACCATAAAAATATCACTGTTCCATCTAACATTGCTAACCGTCCTTGACGGATAACAGGCATTAAAGTTAAATAAACTAAAGCTGAAAATAGAGCCGAAGTACGATGGCGAAATAGTTCCAAACCAATACCATATAAAATAGGAACCGAAATGGCTGTTAATAGTGCAGAAGGAAGCCGCGCCATCCATTCATTAACGCCCCCAATTTGATAGGCAAAAGCGATTAACCAATGCACTAAAGGAGGCTTATTCAAATAGGGAATTCCATGCAAAGTTGGATGAAGCCAAGTTTGTTGTCCTCGGCCAATTTCCCGCGCCACTTGAGCCGCTAACCCCTCATCCCAATCTCGCAGGGGGACTCCACCTAGATTCAGTCCATAGAGGGTCAGCGCCGCTACCAATAAACCCAAAAACCATAATAAATCAACCCAACGATCAACAGGACGCATTTGGCGCAAAGGACTGTCTCCAGTAAAAATTTGACGTGACATAGTTTCGATGTTAACTGTTGACTGTTTCCTAATTTCCGCTAAAATTAAAAGTGTACCTTTTAGTATATAAAAACGGTTAGCGATCGCAATGGATGTTTTAGAAATTAAACGAGAAATCGAACTGTTGTCTGAGCACCTGGGTAAAACCCAGGACTATCTTTGACCTTCCTGCACTTCAAGCCAAAATTCAAGATTTAGAGCAAGTTTGTGCCCAACCCGACTTTTGGGATGAGCAAAAAACCGCACAACAAACCCTTCAACAGTTGAATGATCTTAAATCAATTGTGCAGCAGCAGGAACACTGGCGGCAAGCGATTGAAGATACAAAGGCTATCTTGGAATTATTGGAGATAGAAACCGATGACTCCCTTTTAGAAGAAGCAACAGCTACGGTTTTGCGACTAAATCGAGAATTTGATCAATGGGAATTGCAACAACTTCTATCTGGGATTTATGATCAACATGGTGCTATTTTAACCATTAATGCCGGAGCGGGTGGAACTGATGCTCAAGACTGGGCAGAAATGCTGTTACGGATGTATACTCGTTGGGGAGAAGCTCAGGGATATAAAGTACATTTAACCGAAATTTCTGAAGGGGATGAAGCGGGAATTAAATCGGTTTCTTTGGAAATTGATGGTCGTTATGCTTATGGGTATTTGAAAGGAGAAAAAGGAACCCATCGTTTAGTTAGAATTTCACCTTTTAATGCCAATGATAAGCGACAAACCAGTTTTGCTGGGGTGGAAATTATGCCAATTTTGGATAATTCTATTCAGTTGGATATTCCTGATAAAGACCTAGAAATTACCACCACTCGGTCGGGAGGAAAAGGCGGTCAAAACGTTAACAAAGTTGAAACAGCCGTGCGTATTGTTCACCTACCCACGGGACTCGCCGTGCGTTGTACTCAAGAACGTTCTCAGTTGCAAAATAAAGAAAAAGCCCTAGCATTGTTGAAGGCAAAATTATTAATTATTGCCCAAGAACAACGGGCAATAGCGGTTGCAGAAATTCGCGGGGATTTAGTCGAAGCAGCTTGGGGAAATCAAATTAGAAACTATGTATTTCATCCCTATCAAATGGTAAAGGATTTACGCACCAATGAAGAAACAACGGCAATTCAGGATGTCATGGATGGAGATTTAGATGCGTTCATTCAAGCCTATTTACGTCAGGAAAATCAAATCCTAGAACCCCAAACTGCCTAGATTTTATACTGTAGGGGCGGGTTTTTCCCGTCCAACTTAATTAATATGACCACATTACAGCAGTTACCCCTATTGAGTAAAAGTTTAGTCCAAAAACTGGTAAAATAACTAAGATTTGATAAAATAATATTACTGATAATAACCACAATTACCAATCTGCCCTTATTATGTTGACAAGGGCAAAGGATCAGATTTTATCCACTAATCTTTAATATTCGCAGACTGATAGGTAATTTTCGACATATTGCCAATGGTCATCACCATAGCTTTCTTTTAACAGGTTTCGGGTTGCCATTCCCAGAATTAATTCTCCTTCGTGGGTATAGGAAATTTTATGATCGACCTGGGTTTCTTCATCCCCCAAAAGTTGTTTTAGGGTACTGAGAGTATTGGCAAAACTCGCCAATACATAATGCTCTTTGATCCACTCCTCGGGATCGGGGATGATGCTTTTAGTCCGGTTTGGTTTTATCATGGTTATATCCCAGTAAGGCGAGGGGTTAATAAATTTTAGTCTTAAAACTCAGAAATCGTTTTGATTAGTGTTTAATATTTGATCCTGTTCTAATTGTGACAAAAATTTTAATCAGTTTCAGTGACGCTTATTGGGGAAGAATGATGATCAATTCCCGCCTTTTTTGTGATACAGATCACAGAAAGCCAGACAAAAGAGAAAAAGTTGACCTTTTGATCTCAAAACCGGTTCTAAAATCCGGTGTGGAGGTTTAGGGAGATTTGATATTAAGTATAATTCAACTTTACCACAGTAAAGATCATCTATAGTCAATCCTAGAAAAATAATCATGTTACCTGTAGAACAAGCAGAATCAATAATATTAAGTTTAGTCCAACCTTTGGATGCTGAAATTGATCAAGAAAAGGTGGCAATAACTCAAGTTTCTGGTCGAATCTTGGCGAAATCGGTTGTAAGTTCATTGGATTTTCCCCATTGGGATAATTCGGCAATGGATGGATATGCAGTCCGATATCAAGATGTTGCGGATGCTTCCATAGACCATCCTAAACTATTAGAAATTATTGAAGAAATCCCGGCTGGATCTACTCCTAAATCTACAATTAAAATGGGACAAGCTGCCCGAATTTTTACAGGTTCTTGTATTCCAAATGGTGCAGATACTATTGTAATTCAGGAAGATACAAAACGGGAGGGAAATCAGGTTAAAATTTTATCGTCTCCCACCAAACCCCAGGCTTTTATTCGACATCAGGGCTCGTATTACAAAGCAGGAGAACCCCTGCTTACTCCTGGCATTCCTTTGGATGCTGCGGAGATTGCGGTGTTAGCAGCGGCACAATGTACCCAGGTTCCGGTTTATCGACGGTTGCGGGTGGCGTTATTATCAACGGGGGATGAATTAGTCACGGCTGATACCCCTTTAAAACGAGGACAATTAGTAGACTCTAATCAGTATGCGTTATTCACGGCAGTTAGGAATTTAGGGGCGGAAGTGATCGAATTAGGGATAATTCCTGATCGACCGGATGTGTTAAAAAAAGCCATTTCTGAAGCGATAGAAACAGCCGATATTGTGATCTCAACCGGGGGGGTTTCTGTTGGGGATTATGATTATGTTGAGGAAATTTTAACGGAATTAGGGGGAACTATTCATATCCAATCGGTGGCGATTAAACCGGGAAAACCTTTAACAGTAGCCAAATTCCCGAATTGTTTATATTTTGGTTTACCCGGAAATCCTGTTTCTGCTTTAGTAACATTTTGGCGGTTTGTCCAACCTGCAATTAAAAAACAATCGGGGTTATTATCTCAGTTTTGGGGGCCAGAATTTGTGAAGGCGCGATCGCGTCAAGAGTTAAAAGGAGGAGGAAAACGGGAAATTTATGTATGGGGTCAATTATGTTTAATTGATGGGGAATATGAGTTTCAATTAGCCCCCGGAAGTCAAATTTCTGGTAATTTAATTAATTTGGCACAAACAACGGGTTTAGCAGTTTTACCGATTGGTCAATCTCAAATTAATGTGGGGGATATTGTTAAGGTATTGAAAATTCGTTGATTGATTTCTATTTGTTATTGAGCTTTAAGAACCTAAAAAATTTGTTTTGAATATGGGGTCAGTAATTTGCGTAGAGACGTTATAAATAACGCCTCTACAAAACCTAACGTAAACCCAACCAAGTGAATAAATCTTGATGGGTAAAAAATTCTAATACAATTAATAGAACAAATCCCAACATGGCAAAACGGCCGTTAATTTGTTCGGCGTAGAGAGTCCAACCCATGGCGGGTTCGGGTTGGGGGTTGGGTTGGGCTGGAGTAGAAGGTGTGGAAGAAGTCATGGTTGTTTTTCTAAGTCTTGAATTGATTGAATTAGCGATCGCACGGTTTCTGTGCCTTCAGATGGTTCAAAGGTCAAGGGAAATTTACCCCGCATGATCACCCGCATTCCCACGGGCCCTAAGCTGAGTAACCCCTTGAGATCGCGGAAATAATTCCCCACTACCATTACAGCAAATTTGCGTTCATCTACCCAACCTCCCTGTTTTACCAATTCCACTAAAACCTTCCGGTGGCGGATGGGACGGCTGGCGCTGGCATCTTTGCGTTCTAGGATTTCATGTTTAATTTTAGTAATCTGATCCAGGGGGGCGACCTCCATCGGACAAACAGAGTTACAGTTAAAGCAACGGGTACAGCCCCAAACCCCGTTGGTTCCTTCGCTATATTGTTCTAAACGTTGTTCAGTTTTGGCATCCCTGGAGTCGGCTACCATCCGTTGAGCTTTAGCTAAGGCGTGGGGCCCGACAAAATCCGGGTTAACTTCGACGGCATTACACTCGGAATAACAAGCCCCACAGAGAATACAGTTGCCCATTTGATCAAGTTGGGATCGTTCTTCTGGGGTTTGCAGAAATTCCCGTTCAGGAATAGCCCGACCTGCGGTACTAATATAGGGTTCAACGGTTTGTAAGTTGTCCCAGAAACGGTTCATGTCCACCACCAAGTCTTTGATCACGGGAAAATTCCCCATCGGGGCAATAGTCATTTCTGGGATATCGTTTGAAGGAGTATGACTGGAGTTCGCCTCGGCAATTTTTTGTAAACGGGCAACTTCACTGCCAATATTTTCCTTACAGGCTAACGCAGAACGGCCATTAATTCCCATGGAACAACTGCCACAGATGGTATTGCGACAGTTTTTTCTAAAGGCTAAAGTCCCGTCCTGTTCCCATTTAATTCGGTTAAGACAGTCTAAAATAGTATTTCCGGGTTCGACATCGAGGAGATAACTTTGCACCTCCCTTGAGGTATTAGGACTTTGGCGGACAATATTAAACTTAACTCTCATATTTTTACACTGATTAGTTAATTTCGTAGTAAGTCCTTTAGGACTCTCTTAGCCCTAAAGGGCTTACTACTTCTTAGCCCTAAAGGGCTTACTACTATTTTAGGGTAGCCATTGGGGATGGAAACCAAAAAAGGGCAATTCTTCTGGTTTAACTTGAGGTTTGGAACCATCGGTAGGCGTATCTATCATTAATGGTAAAATCCAGATGCGACTGGTTTTAATTGTATCTCCTGCTTGGGTTTTTGTAGCTTGACTCGAATCATTAGATTCACCTATTCCAATAACGGTTTGATCAAAAAGTAAGGCTAATCCATCGGGAGACAAACTGATATTAATTTCTTGTTGGTTAGGTAAAATCACAAAGGGAACAACTTGTTTAGTTTTGATATCAATTGCTACAATATAAGGCTGTTCTTTGTAGACTTCAGGATTATCCAAAACTTCAGTAATTAAAGAATATAAAAGGCTATTACTGGGATCAAATTCGGCACTAACAATATTCCCAAACGGCGGGGTACGGTAGAGTTCCTGTTCTTGTCCTTGGTTATTAACTATAAATAGTGATCGGGTTCCATCGGGATTAAATTTTAACATCGCTGCCGCACTACCATCATTAGCAAATCCTAAAACTCGACCAAATTTTGGTAAAAATTCTAAGGGTTTAGCATCGGGTTTTAGAGGTAAAATTGTTGTTAAATCAGGCCCTTGAGCAATAACCAGAGATTGACTATCTGGAGCAATTAAGAAGTCTCCTCCTTGTATATTTAAGGGTTTAGGAGATTTTCCGCTTTCAATAAACCAGGGACTGGCATCATTAGGATTAGTTTGACTAACCCTTTGAACTACAATAATTTTACCATCTGGGGATAAATCAAATTTTAAATTTCGATAATATTTAGCATCTAAAATCTTTTCAATTTTTCCGACTGGTTGAGCAGGTTCAGGATCTTCTCCAGGGGATTGAGGATTAATTCCTGTGGCAACAGTATATAATTCAGGTGAAATCGATCCTTGTTTTTGTTCGGATTTATTAATAGCAGAAAAAAGAATTTTATCCCCTTTAGGATAGATTTTAAAATCTAAAACAACTAAATCTTCAGGAGTTAAAATAATAGGTTTAGGTTCTTTTTCACTTAGATTAACTAAAACTAATTTTCCTTCTTGATTTTCCTGAACTCCAATATAAGCAAAGGCGCGATCGCGACTTCTAAAAAAGCCATTAAAGGGTTGAATTAATGTTCCTGGTTTATCGCCATATAAATGGTCTCTAGCTCCTTTTAACTGCACACTAAAGGGGGTTCCATAGGGTACAGGTTCCGATAAGGTATAGGCCATGCGTCGTCCTGCCCAACTAATTTTACCAGGTAAAGGTGGATCAATTTGAAAGTTTTTTTCTACACTTTCCCGATTCATAGGACGATTGAAAGTCAGCAATAATCCCATGTCTTCTGCCCCAATTTGTTTGTTTTGCCAACTAAATTCTTTGACTTGGGGAGTGGTGCGATCGCCTGTTAATAAAACAATTCCGATTAATACGGTTAAAACTGTAATTAAAATCCAGGCGGCTTTATCTAAGGGTTCAACCCATTTTAATTGTTTGAATTTTGAGATGGTATTGTTCATCGAAAAATTGGGTAGAAACCCCGTCGTTCTACGACGGCTTTATATTTTTAATTTAACACATTCACAAAAAGATATACTATAATGTGAGGTATGGAAAAAGCATTCAATTACCGATTTTACCCAAGTCCAGAGCAAGAGTCGCTATTGCGACGCACTTTGGGTTGTGTAAGGTTGGTTTACAACAAGGCTCTCCATGAGAGAACTCAAGGATGGTACGAAAGACAAGAAAAAATTGGATATAACCAAACATCCTCTATGCTGACCAAATGGAAAAAACAAGAAGACTTGGATTTTCTTAATCAAGTTAGCTGTGTACCAATACAACAAGGGTTGAGACATCTTCAATCGGCATTTGCTAATTTCTTTGCAGGAAGGGCAAAATATCCCAACTTCAAGAAAAAAAGGAATGGTGGTAGTGCTGAATTTACAAAGTCGGCATTTAAGTTTAAAGATGGAAAAATCTACCTGGCGAAAAGTGTTGAGCCTTTAGATATTCGATGGTCTAGGCAGATTCCAAAAGGATGTGAGCCGTCCTCTGTAACCGTTAAGATGCACCCGTCGGGACGTTGGCATATTTCCATTCGTTTCGATGATCCAACAATTAAGCCATTGCCTGTTAATGATAATGCGATTGGGATTGACTTGGGTATTACAAGCCTGATTGCTACCAGCAACGGTGAAAAAGTGTCTAACCCCAAACAATTTAAGAAGCATTACAAAAGACTGAAACGGGCGCAAAAGAATCTTTCTCGTAAACAAAAAGGTTCCAAGAATAGGGAAAAAGCGAGGATTAAGGTAGCAAAAGTTCACCTGAAAATTGCAGATTCCCGTAAAGATTTCTTGCATAAGCTGACGACTAACTTGGTACGCGAAAATCAAACGATTGCCGTTGAGTCGTTAGCAGTTAAGAATATGGTCAAAAACCACAAGCTCGCACTGGCTATTTCTGATAGCGGATGGAGTGAGTTGATTCGGCAATTAGATTACAAGTGTCTTTGGTATGGGCGTAATCTAGTTAAGATTGACCAATGGTTCCCTAGTTCTAAACGCTGCGGGAACTGTGGTCACACAATGGATAAATTGCCGCTAAATATTCGTGAATGGAAATGCCCTAAGTGTGAGGTAATCCATGACCGAGATCTCAACGCGAGTAAAAATATTTTGGCTGCGGGACTCGCAGTGTCAGTCTGTGGAGCGACTGTAAGACCTGAACAGAGTCAATCTGTAAAGGCGGGTGCTATGAAGCAGAAACCTAAATCGTGAGGTTTGGGAATCCCCGCCCGTTTTACGGCGGGGTGGATGTCAAGATTGAGTATAATCAGCCCTAAAGGGCTTACTACGGTTTAATAATCGTAGGGATTTTTGGGGGGGAGAATAGCTTTAACTGTTTGGGCTTTTAAGGTTAATTTCCGTTCGTTATTAAAGGTTTCTGTAAACATTATACCTTCAATTTCTAACCAAGTATCTTGAGGATATAACTCTCGTGATTTTCCTTCGGGAAGTAAAACTGGAATCCCCACAGGATAAGCGTCTGCTGCACAACAGGTAAGAATAAATCTCCCTAACCAAATATAATTTTTAGGTAAATCTGGAGGATGGATCACAAACCCGGTAATTTTTGCCTTTTGACCTGTATAAGCATCGGGTTCAGGATTAACATTGAGTAATCTAACCCATTCAATTAAAGAGCGATTTTCCGGTTGAATTGCGGTTCTAAACTTCTGGGGTTGAGCGCGAGTTATGGGTAAAGACTCAGTTAAACCCCGTTTTAATGCCGTTTGTGCCCCGAACATTTGGGGGGTAATTAATAATCCTAAACAGGCAGTAATGATTAATAATAAGCTCCCCATACCCCTTGGAAACAAGGTAATATGTTGTACCGAAGGCAAAGAACCTACGGAACTTTCTTGAATAATTTGTCTAGCCTTTAATCCTCCTAAAACCAGTAGTGTAATTCCCGCTATGATCGACAAACTAAAATAGTTGGGATGGATAAGAATATAAAGTTTGCCCGTGATCCAATATTTTAATAATAAAATCCCCCAAATGAACAGGGCAACTACATCTAACCAAGGGTTTTCTAACAAGAGTGAAAATCGATTGTAGAAGCGTGTTAGTCGTTGAGTCAGGTGCATCATTGTGGGTCAGATTCCAAAGTCAAATTAACTAAAATTTAAGTTGACAATTAGGGTAAACAAAAAGGTTAACTGAAAGGCAAGAATCACTAGATAAAAAACTGCCCGAGCCTTAAAAACCGATAGCATCAATCCAATGGTTTTAATATCGATCATCGGCCCAAATACCAAAAAGGCTAACAGCGATCCACTGGTAAATGCGGAGGAAAAAGACAGGGCAAAAAAGGAATCAACGGTGGAACAAATGGAAACAACTCCCGCTAATAATAACATCGCCAGAATCGACGTCACGGGACTTTGACCTAAATTTAGAATAAATTCCCGGGGAACTGCGACTTGGATCACAGCAGCGATAAAACTTCCTAAGACTAATACTCCCCCTAACTCTCGAAATTCCTGCACCATATTTTCCAACATTGAACCCCAACGCTCTGGAGTCGGGGTCAGAAATATTGTTTTCCAAGGGGGAAGGGAAGGTTTAACACCAACAGATGCTTTTTTACGGGTTTTCAGCAGGTTTTGAGTTTTCCAGGCGGGAAGGGACTCTAGGCGAGTGGGTTGCGCCGACTCCCCTAAAAAATAGGTTCCCGACTGGAGTAAGGGAGAAACCAATATATCCGAGGGTGGGGGTTCAGTTAGATCAGCAATGGGTAAAGCCCTGGCGATCACGGGTTGAACTAGGGGTCTTAAATCCTTCTGGACACCAAATAAACAGCCTAAAGTTGTAGCAATGGTTAAAGAAAATAAAACCCGTAAAACCACGATTTCTGGCTGATCTCGGAAGGCGACCCAGGTTGACCAGATTACAATCGGATTAATAGTGGGGGCGGCAAATAAAAACCCAATGGCCACAGATGAGGGAACTCCCTGCAAAATTAAGCGCCGGGCTACCGGAACGTTCCCACATTCACACACCGGAAACAGAAACCCAACCAAACTACCCGCAAACGCCCCTAACAGGGGATTAGAAGGAATATAAGACAAAAGTTTCCGTTCATCGACAAACCACAACAGCACACTGGAAAGCAAAACCCCTAACATTAGAAAGGGGATCGCTTCTACCAGCAAACTGAGAAATAGGGTAAAACCACTACTAAATTGATGGATGAATGTTGCTTGCATCCGTTACCTATAGGAAGGACAAAACAATTCTGAGATCCAGGGGATCATTGAAACCATGGGAGTTGAGCGATTGGGTGACGATGGATTCCCTATTCAACTTAGCAGATGTTAGGCCTCGATTGCCAGAAGGAAGTGAAAATACGGGTATCGGATATAACTTGAATCAACCGATCACGGTCAATTGTCAAGTAATTCCTGATTTTGTTGCAATTCTTAATGCAAATAACCTCTTTTTTGGGTATAGAGGTTGCTAGACTGTATTGCATGGCAATTTTAAGCTAATTCAAAATTAAGCCTAACCTCAAGCGGGGTGACGGGCGAAATGTCCCGTGAACTCCTAACTTTAAGACACAACGCGATAAGAAAGAGATCCAACAGACATGGTAGATTCCCTGAAAAAACCCGCTTTTGACGAAATCCGACCTGGGGTAAAAAGCCCAGCGAAAGAAACCATTCTCACTCCTCGTTTCTATACGACGGATTTTGAGGAAATGGAGAAAATGGACATCTCCGTCAATGAGGAAGAACTCTTAGCCATTTTGGAAGAGTTTCGTGTAGACTACAACCGCCATCACTTTGTCCGAGATGCACAATTTGACCAATCATGGGATCATATTGATGGAGATACCCGTGGTTTGTTCATCGAATTTTTAGAGCGTTCCTGCACCGCCGAATTTTCAGGTTTCCTGCTCTATAAAGAACTCAGCCGTCGTCTCAAGGGAAAAAGCCCGGTTTTGGCAGAGTGTTTTGAATTGATGTCTCGCGATGAAGCTCGTCATGCGGGTTTTCTGAATAAAGCGATGTCGGATTTTAACCTCTCCTTAGACTTAGGATTTTTGACCAAAAACCATCAATATACGTTTTTTAAACCGAAATTTATTTTTTACGCCACCTATTTGTCAGAAAAAATTGGGTATTGGCGCTATATCACGATTTATCGGCATTTAGAAGCGAATCCTGAAAACCGGATTTACCCGATTTTCCGCTTCTTTGAAAATTGGTGTCAGGATGAAAACCGTCATGGCGATTTCTTTGATGCCATCATGCAATCTCAACCCCAAATGCTGAATGATTGGAAGGCGAAACTCTGGTGTCGTTTCTTCTTATTATCTGTATTTGCAACAATGTATTTAAACGATTTACAACGGGCGGACTTCTACGCTTGTTTAGGTTTAAATGCCCGGGATTATGATATTCACGTCATTGAAAAAACCAATCAAACCGCAGGTCGTGTTTTCCCTGTGATGCTGGATGTAAATAATCCTGAGTTCTATAACCGGTTAGATGTTTGTGTGAAGAATAACCAACAGTTGACGGCGATCGCGAATTCTGGTAGTCCTAAATTCGTGCAATTCTTCCAAAAACTGCCCTATTATCTGTCTAACGGATGGCAATTAATTAGCCTGTACTTCATGAAACCGATTGATCTTACCGCATCTCAAGGTGCTGTTTATTAATAGGTAGTTTCACAATCTAAATTAAGCTGGAGGGGTTTCTGTGTTTATGGAACCTCTTTTTTTGACCGGATCTCAACTGAACTCAATTATCAACTCTACCAAGGACTACCAATTAATGTAAATGCTGCCCAATAATAGGGATGGGAAAGATTGTCGTTTCCCTGTGCGGCAATTTCAGGCGGTAAGGTCAGTTCACCCCGGGATGATAATAATTCTCCCCGTTGTAAACGGATATTCCCTTTTAACATTTGAATTTGAGTTTGTTGCAAGGCTTGGGCTTTAGTAGAAGCGGTTTTTAACTGTTGATAAAACTCGCTCATTAAGGCTAAAGTTCCCGTGTCACTCACATACCATAAACTCGCTAAAGCTGTTTTTACCCCCGACTGAAAGGCTAATCCCGCAAATCCTAATTCCGCCCCCTCATCTCCAACTGCGGTTTTACAAGCACTTAAAACTAATAATTCAATCTGAGGATTTTTCCAATTAAACTGACCCATTTGATCTAATTTTAGCTGCTCATTCCAAAATTGAATATAGGAATTTCCGGGTGTTCCAGGTTTAAATTCCGCATGGGTCGCCAGATGAACAATTCTATAGGGACTGAAGGATAATAAACGTCTTAAATTATCTACAGTAAACCCTTGATTGAGAAAAGATTGTCCTTGCCACTGTCCTGAATTTTCCTGATTTCCCATCGGAAAGATTACCCCATTCATTCCGTTGGAGTTGACAATTGTAGATAACTCAAAAGGAACCGCAGGTAAGGGATTTTGATTCTTAAATTCCGAGGCTCCCATAGCTAAAACTAGAGCATCTTTTACACTTTCATAATTGAGATTCATCAAATTAAAAGCTGGAATTCGAGTTAAGGCATATTTTTCAATTAAAAAACGTTCTCCATCATGTAAAACCGCTAGGGGAAGCGTTCTTAATCCATTACCCAAACAGAACAAAATTGTCTGAATATTTTCTGCTTTTAATTGGGCTTCAACGGGCCTAATAATTACATCATAAAGTCGTTGAGCCGATGCCAAATAAGACTGATTTTGTAAATTTCGAGGATTGGTTATTTCTTGAAATAAATTAATCGCTTCAGCTTTTAAGGTTTCGGTTTGCACATTGGGTTGAATTAAACCTAAAGGTTCTTTTCCGGGGGTAATTAAGGCTAATACTAATCCTTGAGGTTCAGGAACGACCCAGAGAACCGCGTGTTTAGTTTGGGTTTTTTGGCTAATTTCTGTTAAAATTTTGGCAATATCAGAAGCCTGAAGTTTACTATCGGTTAGATTTCGACCAAAATAGGTTTCATAGTCCAACTCCCATTTTTTTTCCATCGTGGTAATCGGATTATTTCCGTTAATACTGCGAATGATTTGTTGTTGGGAAGTGGGAACAGTTTCGGTGAGAACTGGACGACCAAAAGATAATTTCTCCCCATGAACTAGACTCGACCCCCAGAGTCCAATCACAACCAGAATGAATAAAAATATTGGCAGGGTTCGGCGCATCAGTTGATTAACCCGGGGATTCGTGAAACCAGAACCCAGATATTTTAAAATATCTAAAAATAGCAGACAATAACGTTGTATTATTTTCATAGATTCAAGATGAAAAAATAATTGGAGGAAATTAATATCAATCTTTGTTTATCTCGGTTTCCGTCTGGTGGTTGTCTAATCTAAGGTCTAAATCTTGAAGTAGAATAGATGTTGGCTAAACATTGATGATTAGTTTTCAAAAATCCCGTCCCTTGAGACTGGGTAGTTTCTAACCCTAGTTTAACGCTTACTGATAATTATGACACCTGCTTCAAATTCGGAGACACCGGAATCTAACTCCAACTTAAACCCCGTTTTACCGGAAAATCCCGAACAAAATTCTCCCTCTCCTATCTCTAATCTTGATGATATTTCTCAGGATATTGACTTATCGACTGAATTAGGAGAAGAAAAGGAAAATCAGTTATCTTCTGAAAGCCAAATCCCTCAACCTGAGTTTTATCTTCCTGTGAGTCAAACTACAACCGATGAAGGTGATGAAATTCCCGATGAAGTTGAGATGGGTTTTTTCGACCATTTAGAGGAATTAAGACAACGAATTTTTTATGTTTTGATTGCGGTATTTATTGCGATTATTGGTTGCTTTGCTTTTGTTAATCCGATTGTACAATTATTACAACGTCCCGCATCGGGGATTAAATTTGTTCAACTTGCCCCCGGAGAATATTTCTTTGTTTCCTTAAAAGTAGCGGGTTATAGTGGGTTGGTCGTCGCAACTCCGTTTATTTTATATCAAATTACTATGTTTGTTTTACCCGGATTAACCCGGAAAGAACGCCGTTTATTAGTCCCTACTTTATTGGGTTCGAGTGTATTGTTTTTATTGGGTTTAGGCTTTGCTTATATTGCCTTAATTCCAGCAGCATTGAACTTTTTTGTCAGTTATGGGGCGGATGTAGTTGAACAATTCTTTTCCATTGAAAAATATTTTGAATTTGTTTTAGTCTTATTATTTTGTACCGGAATAGCCTTTCAAATTCCTGTGATTCAAGCCATATTAGGCGGATTAAAAATTGTATCTTCTGAGAAAATGTTATCCGCTTGGAGATACGTTATTTTAGGTGGAGCCGTATTAGGAGCAGTATTAACCCCATCAACTGACCCCCTCACCCAAAGTTTATTAGCCGGGGCTATATTAGGGCTTTATTTTGGCGGAATTGGCATTGTCAAAATGATTGAAAATACCTCAAAACCTTCTCAAAACCAATAAAAAATAAAGCCCCATTACCCAAAACCCATTACCCAAAACCCAAAACCCATTATTCCCTGTTCCCTCTTACAAAGATTGACAAAGAGAAGCTTTTCGAGAGTCAAATAACTGAACAATTCCATCGGTGACAGCTTTTTTAACATCCGCGTCAAAACCCCCCAAAAATTCTTCATGACTAATTTTATTCTGAAAAAATTCCTGAGCGCGGTTGCGTTGATGAATAATTTCATCAAACCCTAAACACTTAACCATATAAGTTGTTAATGGGGAATTTTTAATATCATAGGATGAACTTTGGGTGCGTCCTTCATCTAATAACGTTAAAACCAGTTTTTCTAAGTCCGTTGTCGGTTGGTGTGGTTTGGGAATTAGGGGCAGAAAATCTACTAAAGAAACCGCAGAAAATCCTTCCGATGGCATTTCACCCATTAAAGTTGAAACCGGAATCACTCGCCCAAATCGTAAGGATAAAGCTTCTAAAAACGCAATAGTAAATAATTTACTGACCAAATAAAGCCGCCCCACCTCAATATTTTTTCTCGCCATTACGACTAGATTATTATAGGTAGCATCATCGGGATATTCTCTAAATTGATGAAAAATAATTTCGGGTTTAATAAAATTCATAAACCCTTCCATTTTTTGCAAAGCTGTCCGATATTGATTAATGGTATAGGAACTAGAATTTTTGAGATAATGATTTGTTTCTGGTAATAAATTCCAGGTATTATCTAAAAATTTTGCTGCACTTTCATGGGCAAAACTTCCCACATCTCGATTAGAAAGTCTAATCGAACGTTTAATGGTTTCGATTAACTCATCATCGGTTAATTTTAAATTAAACCGTTCACAAACATCCTTTAATCGTCCATATAAAATATCACTATTACTGCCTAATTCTGTTTTGGTTCTAAAGGGAATAGTCGCTTCAATACAGGCTACTACTTGTACTAATAATTCTAAAGATAACAAATCTTCTAAGACTTTACCAGCGACTAATGCACTCAAAAACTCATTCTGTCCCGTCATCGGAGACAGGGTTTGACCTGGAACAAAATCAAATATTTGTCTGACCATTTCAAAACTTTGATCTTCGGGTAATTCCTGAGCCTCACGGATGACTAAATGTTCCCCCACCTGTCGAACAAAGGGTACAATATAATAGGTTAAATTAAAATTAACACTCTGATCCACCTGTACATAGACAACATCATGAAACAAGGCGGCTAAAACTTCAATTGGGTCATCTTCCCCCCCCACCTCAAAAATATGATTGGGGGTGTGAAAATAGCGCCAAGGCCCGGTCATGGTTTGTACAATCAGTTCTGCTATTTTAGGCATTTCTGTATAATCCATCTCAATATTGAGCTTCTGCATCGCCCAGATTAGCTTAGACAAGCACTGTTGGTTGTAATCGGTGTTCATAGCCATTTTTACCAATAAACCTTATATACTGAACGTAAATTATTGATATCTTATTATGGCTTTAGTTTTATGGGGAGTAGTTGGTTGACCCCATCAATTTAGATTTAAACCTAGTAATCGCTCCTGGGGAGTTGAAAATGAGCAAAATTTCAATTATGGTATTCTAATCTATTTTGGCTATCCCAAAGACTGATCCAGAAAACCTGACGGTTAAGTCTTTTCCTTCGGTGTTGCCTGTTGCCGTGAGCCTGTTGCCTGTTCCCTATTCCCGGCTCTAAGGGCTTGGTCAAATTTTCCGCACCTATTCTCTAGGATTAATGGCACAAGCCCATAGCAAATTATACTCATAAAATAAAATAATGAAAACAGCATTTTTAGGTTTAGGAGTCATGGGCGGTTTCATGGGTGCCAACCTCGCAGTATCAGGATATTCTGTTCAGGCTTGGAATCGAACGAGCGATCGCCCGGGTGTTAAAATAGCATCTGAAGCGGGTGCTAATATTGTTTCTTCTATTCAAGAAGCCGTTACAGATGTTGATCTTATTTTTACCTGTGTTGGGGATATTCCCGACGTGGAAGCCGTTATATTAGGCGAAAAAGGCATAATTAATTTTGCCAAACCTGGGGCAATTGTGATTGATTTTAGTACCATTGGTTCAGAAGCCGCCCGTCGCATTGCTCAACAGCTTGAACCCCATCAAATTAAATTCTTAGATGCTCCAGTTTCTGGGGGTGATATTGGAGCCAAAAACGGTACATTAACCATTATGGTTGGAGGAGATCAAAACACCTTTGAAACTGCCAAACCCCTATTAGAAACCATGGGAAAAACAATTCGTTATTGTGGAAAAGTGGGGAGTGGTCAAGCCGTCAAATTATGTAATCAAGTTTTAGCTTCTTTAAATATGGTGGGCATTTGTGAAGCCCTATTATTAGCCGAAAAACAAGGAATTGATCCAAATTTAGTGGTGGAAATTTGTAGTACCGGAGCCGCCGGGTCTTGGGCTTTATCAAATTTAGGATTAAAAGTTGCTAATAGCGATTTTGAACCGGGCTTTATGATTAAGCATATCCTCAAAGACCTCAGAATTGTTCAAGAAACTCTCAATTGTGATCCCGCTTTACCTGGTACTAAATTAGCTGATTATCTATTTAAAATCGTCCAAAAATTAGACCAAGGATTAGGAGAAAGTCAAGGGACACAAGCAATGATTCGAGCCTATAAAGAAGCCGATAATTAAATGTGATTTGACTTATAAAATTGAATCTTTCGATGGAAGAATTAGTTGAATTATAGTTTTATTAACTCCCTAATTATGGGGCATAATTAACTGTAAAGGATAAACTTATACCTGGGTTAATACTTCGGAAATAATTGATTTTACAAATTTAGTTCTTAAGGGTAAATCTTCTAATTCCTTTAAGGTAAACCATTTCGCGCCTAAACTTTCCTGATCCGGTTGGCTTTTTGGCGGGGTATGGTCTTCGGGACGAGCTAGAAAAAACACGCCTAAACGGGACTGTCCGTTGATGTGGGGAACGTGCTGAATCTTTAAAATCCCTTCTAGGATAATGGGAATTCCGGCTTCTTCCAGGGTTTCTCGTTTGGCAGCCGCGACAAAAGTTTCTCCAGGTTCGACCCGTCCCCCCGGAAAGCACCAAGGGCGGTTTCCTATGACTTCCTGAATCAATAAAAAGCGGTTGTCAGAACGCACAACAACCACCACAAACAACTTTGTTGGGATCAGATTAACGGACATAGACGATAACAGTTTGAAGTCGATTCTCTTTATTCTGGCTTCCCTCGAAACCCAATTTCAAGGTGAAAATGGCTAAAAGCTCTATTTTATAAGGGTTTTAGAGAATTATGTAAAAATGTTATCAATTTTTTGGTAAAAACCCTTGACAAATCCCGGGTAGGTGATGCTATTATTAGTAACTGTGAAGCAATGGGGCGTCGCCAAGTGGTAAGGCATCGGGTTTTGGTCCCGACATCCAGAGGTTCGAATCCTTTCGCCCCAGTTATAAACATTACCCATTAACGATCATATATTTAAGATGATTAACACAGATTAAAATCCGCATCACGGATTAAACGGATTACGCAGATTAACACAGATTAAAATCCGCATCACGGATTAAACGGATTACGCAGATTAACACAGATTAAAATCCGCATCACGGATTAAACGGATTACGCAGATTAACACAGATTAAAATCCGTGAAATCCGTGAAATCCTCTTAAATCAGTGATCCCCATTACCCATTATCCGCTTGATTTTTTAACAAATTTTGAGTCATCGTTGCTAACTTTTCCAAATTTTCTTCTAATTCTGTTGCTCGTTTTTTGGAATTTAGTTTTCGCTTAATGGCTTCTTTTGCTAAATCTTCTCGATTTCGTTTTAAGGCTTCCATCGCCACTTGATGCCAAGAATTCATTTCATCTAGGGCTTTTTTATACTGAGGATGAACGTCATCCCAAGCGACGCGAATTTCCCCTAATGCTTGATTTAAAAGTCGTTTAGCATCTTGGGGTTGACTACCCATAAACGCTTGTTTGAGAGGCTCAGATAAGGTATCAATATTAATATGACGGAGAAGGGGAATAAAATTCTCAACTTGTTGACTTTTACTCTCCCCAGTTATGCACCAAGTCGCAAAATGTTCACAATTATTAAACAGTAAATTATATTGTTTTTCCCCCAAGCGACTTTGGGCGCGGTTAATAACCGTATCTGCTATATAACGAATGGGATACTGTCGAATATAAATCTTTTGACCCCTGGAAAAAATTTCTATAGAAGTCTGTTCAATAATTTCGCTGGGTTTGCGATAATGAATCACAGTGCCATCACCACAATCAATGCCATGATGTTCATATAAACCCTCTAGGTTCCAAAATTCCCGAAAAATATAGATTTGGTCGCCTCTTGCCATATTATTTTTAATAATTACTTCAATTACTATTTTATTTTAACGGTTTTCAGGTGAACATCTAGGACGGTTATTTGAACAGTTTTGGTTGAGAAAATCCATCACCTCTGTTGGGTTTAGGGGAGGAGAGAATAAATATCCCTGTCCAAATTCACAGCGCAGTTGTTGAAAAATTTCAACTTGCTGGGAGGTTTCAATTCCTTCAGTTACCACTTGTAAACCCAAACTATGAGCTAAATTAATAATAGTTTTAGCAATTTCAAAATCTTTATTATTAACTTCGATATTCTGGACAAAAGAGCGGTCTATTTTCAAGGTATCTACGGGCAACTTTTGTAAATAACTCAAGGAAGAATATCCCGTGCCAAAATCATCAATTAATAATCGAATTTTAAGGGTTTTTAACTGTTCTAATAATCCGGTTGACCAGGTAATATTCTCCATCAAACTGCTCTCTGTAATTTCTAATTTTAAGCTAAATGGTGGAAGTTGTAAAGAATCTAAGACCCGTTTAACTTCTTGAATTAAACTCGGATGTCGTAACTGAATTTCCGAAAGATTAACACTCACATAGAGGTCAGGAAATCGGGTTTGCCATTCTAATAAATGTTTACAGGCTTGGGATAAAACCCATTGCCCCATGGAAACAATTAATCCCGCTTTTTCGGCTAAATTAATTAACTGAACTGGAGACACAAAACCCCGGTCGGGATGATACCAACGCACTAAGGCTTCAAAACCCACCACTTTTTGAGTTTCTAGGGAAACAATTGGTTGATAATTTAAACTGAGTTGTTGACGTTCAATTGCCCGTTGTAAATCCGCTTCTAATTGCAGGTGTTCAGCTACAACTTTTGCCATACTAGGCTCATAAAATACCGTTGTTCCCCGTCCTTTTTGTTTGGCATAATACATGGCAGTATCGGCGGCTTGAAGATAATCTTCTGGACGTTGACTCTGGAGTTTATCCAAAACCACACCAATACTGGTCGCCGATGAAATAGTCACCGTATCCAACCGAAAGGGAAAGTCTAAAGCCGCATGAATACGTTCAATTTTTTCGGTTAAAATATTATAATTGCCAATATCAGTAAATAAAATTGCAAATTCATCGGTTCCCACCCGAGCAACTATATCGCGGGGGCTGACCAAGGTTTTAAGGCGCTGGGCAACGGCAATTAATAGTTGTTCTGCTAAATCATGACCAAAGGCATATTTGAGAGGCTTAAATCGATCAATATCTAAGGATAAAATGGCAAAATTATTTGAGTTTTGGGACGGATAATTAATAACAAATTGTAGGCGTTCTAATAACAAACTAAGACTGGCTAATCCGGTGAGTAAATCACTAAAAGCGTAGTTTTCTAATTCGGCTTTAGTTTGTAGCCGTTTTGTAATATCTTGAGCTAGAATTACTTCGGCAAATTTACCTTTCCATTCTAAAGTATGACCTGTTACTTCTACAGATATTAACGTGCCATCTTTTTTATGATGTTGCCATAGTCCAACTCGATTAAGTCCCATTTCAATTTTAGATAGGCTTTCTAATAGTCGCGGAATTTCTTCAGGAAGTATAATTTCTGTAATTTTCATCAAGATAAATTCTGCTTCTGAATAGCCATAATGTTCGATTGTTGCTTCATTAACCGCTAGAAATTTAAGGGTTTTTATGTCATAAACCCACATCGGTTGGGGATGGGCAAAAAATAAAGTTCGATACCGTTGTTCAGATTTCTCTAAACGACGAGTTCCTAAGCGCACAAAAAAGTAGAGAATGGTAGTCGTAATAACAACAAATGCTCCTCCTTTTATACTCTGAATCAGGGTCAAAGATTGGGGATTAGGCACGAGAAATTGCAGTATTTGATCGGATGAAAAAATCCAAATACTACTGAGAAAGGCATAAATACTAGCAACTTGACGAGCTAGGTTTTCGGATGAAATGCGATCGCGTTTCACTTTAAAAATACAGTCTGACGACTGTTGTGGACTAAGATTTGTATGAATTAAAGTCTAAACTAAAGTGCTACCTATTGGCAGAAAAGCACTAAACGCGCTAAAGTCTTAAGGATTAGTCTTGGTTTGCATCTTCAAAAAACTATGAACGTTCCCCCCAGTGCGTCCTCTGCCCCTTCAGTTCCCGACAATTCGCTTCCGCCCAATGCAGACTATCGCCTGATCGATCGGGAAAAGTTATCGGAAATGATGCACCGCTATATCGAAGTCAAAGAACAATATCCCCATGCCTTATTATTATTTCGGGTGGGGGATTTCTTTGAGTGCTTTTTTCAGGATGCTATTACCATAGCTCAAGAATTGGAATTAGTGCAAACTGCAAAACACGGAGGGAAAGAAATTGGCCGAGTTCCGATGACGGGTGTTCCCCATCATGCAGTAGAACGCTATGCTACCATGCTATTAGAAAAAGGCTATGCGGTGGCGATTTGTGATCAAGTTGAAGATGCGGAAATTGCGGCCAGGGAAAAACGCCAAGTGCGTCGAGAAATTACCCGAATTTTAACCCCCGGAACTTTGACGGATGACGGAATGCTCAAAGGTCGTAAAAATAATTATTTAGCAGCAGTTGTGATTGCTGGAGATCATTGGGGATTAGCCTATTCTGATATTTCTACGGGGGAATTTTTAACCACCCAATCCCAAAATTTAGAACAACTAACCCAAGAGTTAATGCGTCTACAACCGTCGGAAGTGTTGTTTCCTATTAATGCCCCGGATTTAGGAAAAATGTTGCGTCCAGGGGAAAAATCTAGTCAGTTACCGGACTGTTTACCGAATTGTTTTTGTTATTCCTTGCGATCGCAATTTCCCTTTAGTTTAAATGAATCCAGAAATAAAATTTTAGAACAATTTCAAATGCGTTCTTTAGAAGGATTAGGCTGTGATCATTTACCCCTAGGAGTACGAGCCGCCGGAGGATTATTAGATTATTTAGAAGATACTCAACGGCAAAATCAAGTTCCCCTACAAAGACTTCATACCTATACAATTACCGATTATTTAATCTTAGATTATCAAAGTCGCCGCAATTTAGAAATTACCCAAACCGTTCGAGATGGAACTTTACACGGTTCTTTATTATGGGCTTTAGATAAAACTAGCACCGCTATGGGAGGTCGGGCGTTGCGTCGTTGGTTATTACAACCTTTATTAGATCTGCGAGGAATTAGAGCGCGCCATGATACAATTCAAGAGTTAGTTGAAAATCATGAATTAAGGTTTCAATTGCAACAATTACTCCGGCAAATTTATGATTTAGAAAGGTTAACCGGACGGGCGGGAAATGGGACTGCAAATGCTAGGGATTTAGTTGCTTTAGCGGATTCCTTAGCTAAATTACCGGAATTATCGGTTTTAGTCAGTCGGGGTAATTCTCCCTATTTAAAATCCCTACAAACTGTTCCCCCCGTATTAGAAGAATTAGCCCATAAAATTCAATCCTATTTAGTAGAGTCTCCGCCCCCACACTTGAAAGAAGGGGGGATAATTCGTTCAGGAATGGATGAACAATTAGACTCGCTGCGGGTATTAGCAGAAGCAGATCAACAATGGTTAGCAAATTTAGAAATTAAAGAACGGGAACGCACCGGAATTTCTACTTTAAAAGTAGGTTTTAATAAAGCCTTTGGCTATTATATTAGTATTACTCGTTCTAAATTAGATCAAGCTCCCAATGATTATATTAGGAAACAAACCTTAACCAATGAAGAACGATTTATTACCCCGGAATTAAAGGAACGAGAAGCCAGAATTTTAACCGCAAAAGACGATTTAAACCAATTAGAATATGAGATTTTTCTGCGATTAAGATTAGAAGTGGGAGAACACTCAGAATTAATTAGAGATGTATCGCGGGCGGTAGCCGCAATTGATGTTTTATCTGGGTTAGCGGATATTGCGGTTTATCAAGGTTATTGTCGTCCTGAAATGGTGAATAGTCGAGAAGTTAAAATTATTGAAGGTCGCCATCCCGTAGTTGAAAAATCCTTACCTCCGGGGTTTTTTGTTCCGAATACGGCTCAGTTGGGAAGTCAAGAAGAAGGGTCAGAAACCCCAGAAATTAAACCCTATTCTCACCCTGATCTAATTATTTTAACTGGGCCGAATGCCAGTGGTAAAAGTTGTTATCTAAGACAAATTGGCTTAATTCAATTATTAGCTCAAGTGGGTAGTTTTGTTCCGGCTAAATCGGCTAAATTAGGAATTTGCGATCGCATTTTTACCCGGGTGGGCGCAGTGGATGATTTAGCCACAGGTCAATCAACCTTTATGGTAGAAATGAATGAAACCGCTAATATTTTAAATCATGCAACTCAAAAATCCTTAGTGTTATTAGATGAAATTGGGAGAGGGACGGCGACTTTTGACGGGTTATCAATTGCTTGGTCAGTAGCAGAATATTTAGCCACAGAAATTCGTTCTCGGACGATTTTTGCTACCCATTACCACGAATTAAACGAATTAGCTTCAATTATTTCTAATGTGGCTAACTATCAAGTTACAGTTAAAGAATTACCCGATAAAATTATATTTCTGCATCAAGTTCAGCCCGGAGGTGCAGATAAATCCTATGGAATTGAAGCTGGACGGTTAGCGGGTTTACCAGACGTGGTAATTCAACGGGCTAAACAAGTTATGCGTCAAATTGAAAAGCATAGTAAAATAGCGATGGGATTGAGAAAAGGAATTAAAAAACAGGATAAAAAAGATGATTCTGTAGAACAGTTAGATATTTTTGAGAATTAATTTCAAAAATCCAATTATTGATTAACTGATTAGGATTAAATAGCCATACCGGAGAATTTGAAACCAGAAACCCCTAGCGATTCACCCGGTGAGAATGGCAAAATTGAAAGGGTTTGGCTTTTTGTTCGCCAAATGCCTGTACATCTAATACAGTTGTAGGGGTGAGATTTTTAGGAGGTTGTGCGAGTTCGATGAATATTCAAGAGATTTTTGCCAAGGGTGGGCCAGCAATGTGGCCATTGCTGATCTTGTCCATTCTGTCGATGAGTGTGGTCATAGAAAGGATTTGGTTTTGGGGTACGACCCTGACCAAAGAAAAACAAATCGTTAACCGAGTCATTGACTCAGCCCGACGGGGACAATGGGGGAAAGCCCATCAAATTGCTAAACAATCTAGCAATCAACCAATGGGACGGTTTCTCTATGCACCCCTACGGTTAGAGTCTCCCGACCCCGAACTTTTTCGTTTAGCCCTAGAAGCGGGGGCGGATGAAGAATTAGCCTTTATGCGTCGGGGGGATAAAATTTTCGAGGCGGTGATTGCCATGTCCCCTCTGTTGGGACTCTTGGGAACTGTGTTAGGGTTAATTAACTCTCTGGGTTCGATTCGTTTGGGTGATATCGGGACTTCATCCTCTGCGGATGTGACCTTGGGGATTGCGGAAGCCTTAATTTCCACTGCAACGGGATTAATTGTAGCGATTATTAGTTTGGCATTTTATCGATTGTTTCAGGGATTAATGTTTGGTCAAGCCAAAATATTTCGGAAAGCGGGAAACGAATTAGAATTGATGTATCGTCAGAATTGGCCATATCCAAAATCTCAGTTACAAATTCTTGAAACCGATGAGGAAGAAGAATCAGAAGAAACAAATGAGCCACTTTTGAAATTTCCTCTAATAGATGAAGACAATAATAACTCTATTCCTGAAACAGAAAAAAGGCCTAAACCCGTAAAAAAATCTGAGTCTTTGGAGGAGGAAGAAAAAGAGGAAAAATAAATGTTTTCAACAGAAAAAGTTACTTTTTTATCCAAGAAGACTCTAAAACATTAATCCCCAAATTTTTATGAAAATTAGAACAGATTCGACCACTGATGAAGCCAGAATAGAATTAATTCCGTTAATTGATGTCGTGTTTTGTATTCTCACGTTCTTTATTTTGGCATCCCTACAATTAACTCGTCAACAGGCAATTAATGTGGATTTGCCCAAGGCGAGTACGGGGGAAACCCAAATGCAAAAAATGTTAATTGTGGGGATTGATAAATCTGGACAAACCTATATTGAACAACAACCAGTTAATCAAGATCAATTAGACCGATCTTTACTCCGATTTCGACGTTGGAATCCCAGTGGATTAATCGTACTCTATGCCCCAAGAGAAGCCCTTTATAATGATGTGATTCGGGTATTAGACCGTTTACGAGCTATTGGCGGAGAACGGGTCGCCCTGGCGACATTACCTAGTTCTCAGGAAATCAAACCCCCAATCAATCCTTCAAATCCTACATTAACGCCTCCCAATCCGACTAATCTCACCCCACCTTTTGCTCCCACAGCACCCAACTCAGGAGATATGTTGCCTCCGATTTTACCTTCTCCGGTTCCCCCGTCGGACAATACTAATCCTTTTGCTCCCCAAATTCCCCCTGCTGGAAATACTATTCCCCCTGCTGGAAATACTATTCCCCATGAGGGTAAGCTTTGAAACTTGAGTTTTGGGGAGTGTCTGTCAATAGCTTTCAAGTCCCTTGACTTAACCAAGCGATCGCATTTCTGATCCATTCATCGGAATTAGTTTGTTTCGCTAAACTAGAATCTTGACTAATAACTTGTAAAGCTTGCATCACTTCTGCTCCAGTATAACCCAAAGCCAGTAGGGTCATTTCGACTTCTTCTTGAATTTTTGGGGTAATATTGGAGGGATTAGATGAAAGCATTCCAGCTTGTTGTCGCCATTCCGATAGTTTAGTTTTGAGTTCTAGGGCGATGCGTTCTGCGGTTTTGCTTCCGACGCCTGGAGTTTTGGCTAAAACACGGGTATTACCGCCTACAATTGCTTGAATTAGATCTTGAAGTCCGAGGGTATCTAAAAGAGCGATCGCTAATTGAGTTCCGATGCCACTAACGCTAATTAATTGGCGAAACAAATCCCGTTCAGCCATATTATAAAAGCCATATAAAACAATTTGATCTTCTCGGACTTGTAAATGGGTAAAAATTTGTATCGACTCCCCAACAGCAGGTAATTCTGCTCTCATTCGAGGTAAAATTTGCACTTCATACCCAATATTATTAACATCGAGTAATAGGGTAATTCTATTTCCATTTCCCTTTTGCAGATCGGCAACGTTCCCCTTGAGATAACCCATCATATAGAAAATTAAAATAGTTGAAAGTGTTATAATTATTATACCATTATTTTCATTAATTATAAGGATATCAACATCATGGGTAAACAATCTAAACTCAAACACAAACGCCAGGATTTAAAAAATCATCCTCCCGAAATATTACCTGAAAATAATAATCAAGATCCTACTCATTTTGTAGAGACAATGGAGAAACAAGGTTATCAATTAAAAACCTTCAATTCCTGTCCAGATATTCCAAAATCAGAGGACGGAAAACCCAAAATTTAATAATTTGTTGTTGCGCTTCAGCGCTCTTTATTATTATTTGTTGTTGCGCTTCAGCGCTCTTATTTGTTGTTGCGCTTCAGCGCTCTTATTTGTTGTTGCGCTTCAGCGCTCTTATTTGTTGTTGCGCTTCAGCGCTCTTTCCCTGGGCTAAAGCCCAACAACGGATTTTCCTGCTAACCATCCTGTTGTCCAAGCACTTTGAAAATTAAATCCCCCGGTAACTCCATCAATATCTAAGATTTCTCCGGCTAAATATAACCCTGGACAACAGCGACTTTCCATGGTTTTAAAATCAACTTCTTTTAGATTTATTCCACCACAGGTAACAAATTCCTCCTTAAAAACACCCTTGCCATTAATATTATAACTTCCTTGGGTTAACTCTTGAATAAGTTCGTTTAAAGATTTATTGGAAATTTCTGACCAGCGTTTTTCCTCATCAATTCCAAGATAATCAACCAATTGTTTCCAAAGACGACGAGGTAAATCAACCGGACAATTTGCCGAAATTAAACGATTAGGGAATTGTGATTTTAGGTCTAATAATTTTTCCTTTAATTGTTCTGGATGTTCCTGGGGAAGCCAATTAATTTGTAGAGGGGATTTATAATTACAATCATATAAAACCCTTGCTCCCCAAGCCGATAATTTTAAAATTGCTGGCCCACTTAATCCCCAATGGGTAATTAATAAAGGCCCAGTTTGTTCTAATTTAGCTTGGGGGAGTTTAACCCGCGCCGAACTAACAGAAACCCCCGCTAAATCTTGGAGTCGTTTATCTTTAAGATTAAAGGTAAATAAAGAGGGTACTGGTGGAATAATTGTATGTCCTAAAGATTGAGCAAACTTATAACCGGAGGGGTTACTTCCGGTCGCCAATAAAATGCGATCGCCTTCTAAAATTTCTCCAGATTTCAGTTGAATTTTAAAAGGATGGGGGTGATAATTATTATAGGAAATAGAAGCCACCGGAGCTTGAGTTTTAATCCTGACTCCCGCCTGTTCTGCTACTCTAATTAAACAGTTAACTATAGTAGCAGAATCGTCCGTTATGGGGAACATTCGCCCGTCGGTTTCTGTTTTTAACTTCACCCCATGATTAGCAAACCATTCCACGGTATTTTTAGCTTGAAATCGACTAAAAGCACCGCGTAAAGCTTTACTTCCTCTAGGGTAATTCTGCACAAATTGAGTCGGTTCAAAACAAGCATGGGTAACATTACACCGTCCCCCGCCGGAAATCCTTACTTTAGCCAGGGTTTGTTGTCCGGCTTCAAGCAAAATTACTTGAGTCTGGGCGTGGTGATTTGCACAAGTAATCGCCCCAAAAAAACCTGCTGCTCCACCCCCAATTACAATCACTTTTAAAGGCTGTATACTAGACAAATTAACCCTCTATTCTTCTAATTCAAAATCTTTTTTTTCCGCGCTACAAAGTGGACAAATCCAGTCTTCTGGGATATCTTCAAAAGCTGTACCCGGTTCAATACCGCCATCGGTATCACCGTATTCGGGATCGTAGGTATAGCCACAGGTTTTACAAACATACTTTTTCATGTCAGATTTGCCAATTAATTACCGATCAATATGGTACATTTTTTTTAACCCAATACCAACTTATTTATACAAAGATTTGTGAACTTAAACCTTTATGAATAACCATTTCAATTTTAAACTACAATTTGCCTCATTTTTCCCCTATTTGTATCCACTTTTAAGCCAAAAATTTCCCCGATGTCTATGGACAGGGGATTCATCTCAACCAGAAATTTGCTTAACCTTTGATGATGGGCCGCACCCCCAATATACCTTAGAATTATTAAAGGTTTTAGAACATTTTCAAATTACGGCCAGTTTTTTTTGGTTAGGACATGAGGTAGAAAAATATCCTGAAATTGCCCAAGCTGTCTATCAACAAGGTCATTGGATAGGGTTACATGGTTATCAACACGATACTTTCCCTTTATTAACAGAAATTGTATTAAAACAAAGCCTAGAAAAAACTAAAACTGCTATTTTTAATGCTTGTGGTCTGGAACCGGAATTAATCCTAGATGTTCGTCCCCCTAACGGTGTATTTTTACCCAGAACTTTAGATTTATTAACAAGTTGGGGATATCGTCCGGTGATGTGGAGTGTTGTCCCTGAAGATTGGGTACAACCTGGGGTTGAAATTGTCAGTAATAGGGTGATCAAACAAACCCGAAATGGGTCAATTATTGTCCTCCATGATGGCTATAATGGGGGAAAAGATGTGGCAAAAACTGCTGAAGAAATTATTCCTAAATTATTAGAACAGGGCTATCAATTTGTAACGATTTCTAAATTTTGGCAGTCAGCAAAACCGATGCTATAATTAGCAATGTTAGTATTTTAATTTCAGTTTACAAAATAACATTATGGTGCTAAAACCAGAAACCGATTCTACCACAGGTTTACTTCGCTTAGTCGGAGATAATACCCCTGAAGACATCAGATTTTTCCCTGGAGAATTGGGAGTATTTAAGTTAGGTGCTTTTTTATTAGGAGGAGATGATACGGTTCGGGGTTCGTCAGATCCTGAACTAATTTATGGTAATTCAGATAACGATCAATTATTTGGAGAAGGGGGAAATGACACCCTATTTGGCGGGGTTGGAGACGATCAAATTTTAGGAGGTGAAGGCAATGATCTGTTATTTGGAGAAGCAGGAAATGATCAATTTGTGGGATTTGTAAATCCTGATAATCCCAATCAATTATCGGGAGTTGAAGGGGATGATACAATTTATTCAGGGTCAGGAAATGATCAAGTTAGAGAGGATTTAGGGAAGGATTTTATATTCGGAGGTCAAGGGAATGATGAACTTCGAGCAGGCGCCGATAATGATTGGGTAGAGGGTAATGATGGAGATGATTTTATTGGGGGAGAAGATGGAGATGATACGGTTTTTGGAGGTAATGGAAATGATCAGGTTCGAGGGGATGGGGGGAATGATTTAGTAACAGGAAATACTGGAGATGACCAGGTATCGGGAGGAATCGGAAATGATACTTTAGTTGGGGGTCAAGGAAATGATCAAATCATTGGAGATAACGGAAATGATTGGATTTCTGGGGACGCAGGAAGTGATACTTTAATCGGTGGAGAAGGTAAAGATATTTTTGTTTTAGATAGTAATAATTTGGAATTATCTGATATAATTGTAGATTATAAACCAGAAGAAGATACTATTTTTTTAACGGGTGATTTAGCTTTTGAAAACCTAAGCATTAAATCCGATCCCAGAAACGAAAATAGTACAATTATATCCTCTAATTCAGGGGGAATTGTAGCTATTTTACAAGGAATTAAACCAGATAAAATTAATCGTTCTAACTTTATTATTCCTGGGTCGGTAGCTTTTAGTTCCGAGCAGTTTGCTGTTAATGAAAATGGGACTATAATTAATCCGATTACCGTTGTTAGAAATAGTGGAAATGATGGAGAAATCAGCGTTACGGTAGTTCCAATTCCTACTCCCTTAACACCAACGGGAAATCAAGTCGATACCACACCAATTATTGTTAATTTTGCCAATGGGGATACTACTCCTAAAATCATTAAAATTCCCATTGTTAATAATAATTTCCCTAATTATTCATCTAACTTACTTTTAACCTTAGAAAACCCCACTAATTTTGCCCAAATTGGTACACCTAATCAAGCTATTTTAGACATTATAGATGATGAAATTCCACCTTCAGCATTAGGAAAATTAGTTAATCCGATTCCTGAAACTAATGCTCAATTTGGTTCAAATTTATCTCGGTTAGGAAATAATTTCTTAGCAATAGCCGCCCCCGGTCAAACCAATAATCAAGGAATCGCCTATTTATTCAATCTCACAACTCAACAACCAACATTAACATTTCGTAACCCTTCTCCCAGTGCGGGGACTGCAAAATTTGGTCAGTCCGTAGCTACAACTTTAGGAGATAATATTATTATTGGTGCATCTCAAGATAGTAGTTTAGCTCCTAATTCCGGTGCGGTTTATGGGTTTAATACCGCCACGGGAGCCCCCTATTTAACTATCAATAACCCGACCCCAAATATATTTGATTTATTTGGCTATTCCGTCGCAACTTTAGGCAATAATATTATTGTCGGTGCACCCGGTAATTCCACCTTAGCACCCGCCGGAGGAATCGCCTATTTATTGGATGGAAATACAGGTCAACTATTGCAAACCTTTTTGAATCCCAACCCTCAAATTAATGATTTTTTTGGTGCGTCCGTGGCGGCGGTTGGTGGAGATAGAGTATTAATTGGTGCGCCCGCCAGTTTAACTTCAACTGGGGGAAAACAACCCGGTAAAGCCTATATATTTGATAGTGTAACTGGACAGCTTTTACAAACCTTTAAAAATCCCAATCCAGGGTTAGATAATTTTGGTTATTCCGTCGCCTGGACGGGTGTTGGTCGAGATATTTTAATCGGTGCGCCAGGAAACGACCAGGGGGGAATAGATGCGGGAATCGCCTTTTTATTCGATGGGATTACCGGAGCGGTTTTACAACGTTATAATGCTCCTAAAGTGGAGGAATTTAATCAATTTGGTCAAGCCTTAGCCTTGATAGGAAATGAGGTTTTGATTGGTTCTCCGGGCTACGGTTTAGGAAATTTAGGAGGAACATTTCGCTATGAATTAAGAAGCGGAAATTTAGTTCAAACTTATTTAAGTCCGGTTACGGATAATTCCAATACCGACTTGAATTTTGGAACATCCGTTGCTAGTGTTGGTAATCTGGTCTTGGTGGGTGTTCCTAATTTAGATATCACCTTACCTAGTGTGGGTGCTGTTGTTCAATTTGTTTAAATAAGGAGTAATATGAAATCTAAAATTTTATCCTATTTTCAGTCTGCAAAATTGATGGCTGTTTCGATGCTAAAATCGAGGTCTAATCTATCCCCAATTAAGTTATTTATTCTCGTCGCTTTGGGAATAATTATTACTCATAAATCTCTACCATTTATCAATCCCGTTTTCGCCGAAGATTCTCAAAAATTTTCAGATATTAAAGGTCATTGGGCGCAAAATTGTATTGAGAATTTAGCCCAAAAAAATATTGTGAAAGGCTATTATGAAGATGATACTTTTCGCCCCGATAGTCCCGTTAATCGGGCTGAATTTGCAGCTATTATTAGTCAAGCATTTCCTAAAATTCCTCGAAGTGAAAAAGCGATTGATTTTGTCGATGTCCCGACGGATTTTTGGGCCTATAATGCTATTCAAGGGGCGAATCAAAAAGGGTTTATGTCAGGATATTTAGGAAGTGTTTTTAATCCTTTATTAAATATCCCCAGAGTCCAGGCGTTAGTGGCGGTAGTTAATGGTTTAGATTATAAATCCAGCCAAGTTTCCTATCAACAATTAACCAAAATATTTGATGATGCTTCTGATATTCCTGAATATGCTAAAAAAGCGATCGCAACAGCAACAGAAAATTGGTTAATAGTTAATTATCCCAATCTGCGACGATTAAATCCTAATAAACCCGCAACCCGGGCGGAAGTTGCTACCTTAATTTGTCAAGCCATTTCCGAAGATAAAAAACAGGCATTAGTCCCGACTCAATATATTGCCAGAATCTCAATTTCTGATACTCCAGCAGTTAGTTCAGAGCCTAAATCTTCTCCGACAACTCCACCAGTTACCATGCAACCTCAAGGGACACCCCCAATAGAATCAAAACCCGAATCCTATCCAGAAACAAAGGATTTAAAGGTGCAAAAAACAGTTACTTTAGGAGAGATTAAAGCTCAATTATTAGCAGATTCTAATAGTACAATTCAACTCATGCAAATTAAAATTACCAGAAAAGGAGATTTGATTTCAGAAGATGTTATTTCTATGGCAAATTTATCTAGTCCTGGAGTAAAAACCGTTAAAAATGCCAGGGTAATTGATTTTGAAATCCTAGATTTAGATAATGATAAAGAACCCGAAATTTTAGTAGATTTATTAATTGATGAAGATAACAATTTAAAAAGTTACTATTCCGTAATTTATCGGTATAGTCCGATTAAACGGGAATATCGAGATTTACAACAAAAATGGGGTTTAATTTCCTATCAACTCAAAACAGACAACCAAGAAACTCCTATTTTAATTCATTATGACCAACGATTTAGTAAACAATTTCAAGTCTATACCCCGGAACAATTGCCTTTACAAATTTTTAAATATCAGTTTGGAGAATGGCAAGATGTGACTAAAAAATATTCTGAATTGCTCGCCGAACATAACTCGGTTTTGTTACAAGAAATCACTAAACGTAATCGCCTGAAACAAGATTTAAAAGGAGTTTTAGCCGCTTATTTAGCCCAACAGTATTTACTAGGTGAAGCAGATGCAGGATGGAAAACGGTTAAAGAAGTTTATCAAAACCCCGATAAAAACCAATTTTTTACTCAACTTCGCCAATGGTTGAAACAGACAGGATACATGGAATAAAACTTCATAAATACATTGACTCAAATATTCTATAATAGGAAAAATGCAATGAATTTATGATTAGCAATGGCTGTACAGTATATCCTTAGTGATTATCTTGGGCAGGCAATGGCTGAAGCAATTTATGACAAACTTGAAGATCAGACTTTTGTGGGAAAAATCCCTATTTGTCAAGGAGTTATCGCTTTTGGTTCAACCTTAAAACAATGTGAACAAGAATTGCGTTCAACTTTAGAAGATTGGATTTTATTGGGGATCAAATTGGGGCATCCATTACCCATTATTAATAACATTGATTTGAATAAGGAGCCACAACTTGAGCCGATGGAAACCCTGTAAACGACGAGACTTTATTCAAAAGTTACAGAAATTTGGTTTTTCTGGCCCTTTTTCATGAAGTAAACATCAGTTTATGATTTATGAGAGTCATCGTCTTACTATCCCCTCTAATGATGAATATTCTGTTCCTCAGTTGCGAATTATGATTCGATAGGTTGAAGATATTTTAGCCCAGCAAATTACCCTAAAAGAATGGGATAGTCTTTAACTTTTTCTGATCTCATTCTATTTCATGATAAATTAATCCTTGTCTTCAACCATTTTTAAACTATGATTAATGCCAAACTCAAACCAGACTGGGCGGGAAAAGATTTTCTGTCTCAAATTGTTAATGTTCTGATCAAAACCAAACCGCTTTACAGTTTAATGAAACTTCAAGCGAGAAAAGTTTTAATTAAAACCGCCGAAAAAAATGGAGTTCAATGGCGAAAAACTTGTCAAGAATTAGACACATCAGAAGCCAAAGAACTTTTAAAAAGTGTCACAAATCCTAATATTAAATATCCCGATTATTATCAAGTTCCCTTTCATGCTTATGATGAGGGAAATCTATGTTGGTTAGCCGCTTATGAAGCCGAACCCGCAACAAAAGCAATGGGTTTACGAGTCTGGCCAAAAGAACAAATTACCTGGGAAACCGCCGAACATCGCTTACGTTCTAGTTTCCATGAAATCTTAGGACAATATTGTCCTGAACGGGTGGAGAATGTGTTAGATATTGGTTGTTCTGTGGGGATGTCTACCCTCCCGTTACACCGTTATTTAGTACAGAAATATGGTGATAATATTAGAACAGTAGGGTTAGATTTATCACCCTATATGTTAGCGGTGGCAAAAGTCCGAGATAAACAGGGAGAAATAGCCGAATGGAAACAGGAACTCGCTGAAAATACCAGTTTTCCCGATAACAGTTTTGACGTTATTACCCTGCAATTTCTGTTACATGAACTCCCGAACAAACCCAGTCGAGAAATCTTTCAAGAAGCGTTCAGAATTTTACGTCCGGGTGGCTGTTTAGCCATTGTTGATAATAACCCCAAATCAGAAGTAATTCAAAACTTGCCCCCAGCGTTATTTATTCTAATGAAAAGTACCGAACCCTGGAGTGATGAATATTATACTTTTGATGTGGAAGAAACCTTAAAAGAGGTAGGGTTTGATTATAAAATCACCCTTCCCAGTGACCCTCGCCATCGGACAATTATTGCTCTCAAACCCTAACCCGTTGTTGTGCTTTAGCACCATCTTAGTCATAAAATAATAGTAGATAGTGCGTGCGCGTTGATGGCCGCACCCTACTAATTTATGCTTTAAGTCTGTTAGGATGCACAAACCCGCGCAAAAACAGGGTTTCTGGGTTAATTTTAAAGGCAGGTAGCAAGAGCTTATTGCAGGGGTTCTGATAACTCTATGGCCATAAAATAACGACTGGGATATAAGTAGTCTTCTCCTGATTCATCAATGACTCGAATCTTATGATGATTGTTGGCTTTAGGATCGGGTAAAACTTGATAAATTTTGCGAATTTCTAAGGAGGCTGAATAGTCTTGGTTATTGATGCAAACGACAAATTCCATATAGTTTACTCCAAAATATATTTGATCTTGAATTCTTTGTAGATTTGCACCGACGGGGTTACGGCGATCGCTGAAGCGGCTACCGTCGATGCAAATGACTTGGCGGCGCAGTTGGGCGGGGAATGGTTAATCTGTATCATTACCCTCCTTCACCCCTTCAAAGGGATTGCAGAGTGTTAACTCAGGCACTCGCTTGAAATCAACCAGATTTCTAGTCATCACACAAGCAGAGCAGTGCAATGCCGTTGCAGCAATCAGGGCATCGGGAAGTTTGATGCGGTGATGTCGCCGTAATTGAATGGTGCGATCTTCGATTTGGGGCAATAGGGGTACTCGTTCAAACTGCATCAACAAATCAGTAATTACTGCTTCTTCTTCGTTGGATAACTCTGGAAAACTCAGCAACTCAATTCGCACAATCGAGGAAATGATCACCTCATTTTTACTGAGAAATAATTCCGAGAAAAGCGGCAATACTGCTGTTTCTTCAGCCAGGTAGTCAATAAAGATATTGGTGTCGTAGAGATACTTCACCGATCCCACTCCTGACGTATTGTGTCGAGATGAGCCAGCATTTTTTCTCGCTTATCTTTTAGCAATCCCTTAGCTTTAGCAACTTTGGTATAATCCCGTTGCCACATCGACACCACTGAAGCCGGGACATCCACGGTAATAAACTCTTCATTCTGGTCGATTAAATACTGCTTGGAAATTTTGATGATGGGCATCGTTTTTTTCCTGGAATGCTTACTCTGAATTTTACCCCTTCATCGTTCCAGGTTGTGCAACCATTGCAGGATATTGGCAATCAAATCCGGCTCGCTTTCTAGGAATTGCGGTAATCGGCACTCAGGGAGGCGAAACAGGATATAGGTAATCTTCCCCTGATTCATCAATTATCCGCAGCATTTGATGGCTATTCGCTTTTGAGTCCGGTAAAACTTGATAAATTTTGCGAATTTCTAAGGAAGCTGAATAGTCTTGGTTATTGATGCAAACGACAAATTGCATAATCTTTACTCCAAAATATAAATGATTTTAATGTAATGAATTTATCCTAAAATTTCAAAGTTAAATTGATTTTTACTCCCAAATTTTTACTCTTTTTGAATTTCTAGGTTGGCGAAATGTTCTTGCACCAGGCGATGGATGAAGCGGTAGCGGTTGCCGACTCGTTGTAAAATCATTTGTTTGGTACAGTAATTTAAGAAACTATTTATATTCCAAGGCATATAATCATACTTATAAAGTACAAATCTAAGAAGAAAATGTCTGAATAGTCCATAGCCCCCTCCGAAAACTATTCCAATCAAAATTGATATAACTACAGGAACATCCCAAGGAAACGCCCCTGAAAATATATTTATCGCCATTGCAGATTTAACAACTACCGTGTAATATAAAAACCAAAATATAGTTAAGGACAGAGTATTTGTTGTGATCAGAAATAATTGAGTCACATATTTTGATTCAGTTTTTCTATTTCTCTCAGTATTTGAATTATTCTGACTTACAGAAAGTGTTAGGAAAAGTGGTGTATAAATAATAATTATATATAAATAAAACACACCTTGAGAAATGCTTTCATTTAGAAGTTGTATGAAAGACAATGATTGAAATATAACTGAAAATGATCTCCATATAACTATTCCTAATAATAGAAAGGTGAAAAAAGCTAATCCTTTCAAAATAAATACTATCATTGTCTTAAAAAAAATGTAAGTATTAGAAAACCTGAATAAGCTAAATTCATTGAGTTGAATTTCTTCAGATTCAGTACCTTTTTGAATTAATATGAAAAAAGGTACTAAACAAAAACCAGTTATCATAAAGAATATTGGTAATTTTAGGGCTAAAAACAAGAAAATATCAACTATAAAATTACTCTCATATGAAATGCTACTGATATAGATTTTGAGAGGCTTGTTGACTATATAGAACCAGAATAGAGACAAAAGAGTCGCTATAAAATTGTCTATCATTCGATATAAATCAGTCCCCTCAAATAAAACAATGGGTTGAAGTTTAGTGATAATAATTTCTGGCTGTTTACACGCTTCTAAATACTTAGAAACCCATACAAGTCTACGGTGTATTAATCGATTTTCTATATCTCTTTTGCTAGAATCTAAAGTTGAGCTAGCACCTCCGTTAATTGCTAAAATCCGATAAATTCCTAGCAAATAATCAATAGCCCTCTGTTCTGTATTACAGTTTCTCCACTCCTCAACATCAATCTGCTGATAAGCAATACTCGTAATCGCCAAAAACAAAGGCTGACTGATAAAATTGACAATCTTCTCAGAATCCTTAATACTCTCCCAGAACTCCCCAAGATTGACACTGGTGAAATAATGTTGAATTTGCTCTACACTTAAGTCTTCCAAATAAATTGCACCATTTAAGTGCAGAACTTCCTCATATTCCTCATATTCCTCCTTGCGACTGCCTACCACCAAATGCAGAGGAGAAAATTCGCTGTCTAAAAACTGATTAATTGCCTGGACACACTTCGCCTGACGTTCCGATGGCAACTCATCCAAACCATCCAAAAGCAGCACTAATTCCTTTTCCCGAATCCACTGTTCTCCGATTTCCTGACTAACTCCCTTACTCCAAAGCTGAGAGAGAATCCACTCCTTAATTGAAGGATCGTATTTTTCCTGATTCCAAAAATCAGGAAACTCTCTTTTTGTAACTGTCCGCCATTCCGAAAGCTCTAAAATTACAGGGATGGGTGCATCGCTATCCGTCTCGGCACGCTCAACCAAGGCTTGAGCTAACTCTAACAACGTCGTGGTTTTCCCACCTCCCGGTTTGCCCAAAATCAGAAACTTGCCGTTAATAGCTGGATTCTCAAACACCTCCAGAATGCTCGTCTCTGAGGGTAACTGAAAGGTTCGCTGTTCCCCCACCTTCACGGAAACATCCCAAGGGCGTTGCACTTGATGGGGTTGCTGTTCCTTGCCCAAATTCAGCAAAACCGCATGGTGTAACGACTGTGCTAAACGACTTTCAACTTCAGTCCCCATCTGAGACAATAACGCCTGACGGTGGCGATACTCCTGTTTGGATAGCTGTCGCCCCCCGCCTTGTGCTTCCAGTCTTGCCAGCTTTTCATCTAAAGCCTCTAGCCTTTTCTCTAAATTCTGTAACAATGCGGTGATATTGGTTTCCATCACCCCCAACTGTTGACAGACTTCGGCAAAACCGGAATCTATGTCTTGGGAAATTTGCCGAAAAAATGCCTGCTGCTGGGCGACAGTTCCCCGTAACTGGGTTTCTAGCTGCTGGAACTGTTGGAGAATTTGCGTTAATTCGGCAGTATTCACCCCCAGATTAGTGTTTCGCAGTTGTGTCAGTTCCGCTTTCATCCCCGTGAGTAACTGCAAAGTTAATCCGGCAAAGGCTTTGCCATCGTTAGCAAAGTCTTCTTTGAGGGTTTCTCTTAAAGCTTTGGGGAAGGTGGTATGCAGTAATTCGGCTACTTGGGGATAGACTTCTGGCGGGAGTTGAAAGCCACCCCCTTTACAGGCTGCCATGTTTAAGCGGATGAAAATATCCTGCCATTCTTGGGGGGTGAGGTTGCCCTCTTGGGTGAGGCTGTATTCTTCCGGGGTGAGGAATTGGTCGAGTTTGGCTTCTCTTAATTGGGGATAGCGTTGCTGGGTGAGTTCCTGTTGAGCAATTTTCACCCAATTATTTGTGGCTTGGCTGGCAATTTTTTCTAGGTTGTCGTGGGTTTTGCCTTGGTTTTGAAGGGCTGCTAGGGTGATGACGGCTGCGATCGCTTTTCCTACTGCTTTGGTTAAATCTTGATTCTGCAATGATATGCGATCGCCATCTTTCCGATCAATTAAGGCATCAATGGCATTAGCAGTATTCCCAGCAGCAACACTGGCTAAAGCAGTCGCCAAGATTGTCCCCCAAACGATCCCATCGGCTGCCAGGAGTGGCGGAAATGCCAAGCCACCGACCATGCAGCCACCACCAATGATTAATTTAATAAGCGATCGCGTAACATCCATATACCCTTCATTCTGACATTGTTTGATTTCTAGGATAGACGATCTATAGAACGAGAAAAAGAATCTGGGATAAATGAAAGTTTGAGAGAGAGATGTTTAAGCTCTTGGCTGAGGTAATCTTCAAGCCAGACTTCGCCACGATCAGGACTATTCATAATCAATTTCTTGTTGATCTAATGCTAAGAATAACTCTTCAGCATTTAAGATAAAGTCTTCATCTGTTAATGGTGGAAAGTCAAAATGGACGAGCCGTCTCAAGATTTCTAGCCCAATCTCAAGTTGCTCTGCATCAGCCAACCTATCAAAAGTATTAAGAATCTCTTGAGCTAAGGCCGTCATAGTTTTTCACTCCTAATAATGAGTAAAGCATTGTTACTAAACTCCTTGATTGATTCATTTTACTGCATTCCGTTGATCCTGCATCGGCTTTTCCGTCCTTCGTATTAATTCGGCGACAGGACTAAGGATGGGATAAATAAACATTATGAACAATATCAAGCCGGAAAACAACAGGAGGATATTCTAACTTTTGAAATCTGGAAAGAACGATATTTTAATCCCGCAGCACAAGGAGGTCGTCCTGGTAGACCTGGAGGTTCTCAACAGGTAGCAGCCCGTCAAGCATTAGTGAATGAAGGGTTTAAGAATGTTGAAAATTAGATTGTTTAGAATCTTATTTAGCTAAAAATTTATCAGGTATTATTTATGCACCGGATCAAGGATTTTTTGACAGTAATCTCAAACTATTTTATGATATAATATTGCCAACAAATCAAACTAATCAGAATATTACGCTGAGTCAACTATGAACTGTTATAATACTGTTACCAAGGACTACCAATTAAAGTAAAACCCGCCCAATAAAAAGGATGAGATAAATTAACATTTCCCCGGGAAGCAATTTCTGGAGGAAGGGGAATTTTAGCGGTATTAGTTCCAGTTTCATTGATTAAATAACCCTGTTCTAAACGAACTTTTCCCTGTAACATTCCGAGTTGAGCTTGTCGTAGGGCTTCTGCTTTAATCGGACTGGTTGATAGGGCTTGATAAAAGGTATTCATTAACCCTAAAGTTCCCGCATCACTAACATACCATAAACTAGCTAAAGCCGATTTAACCCCGGCTTGAACCGCTAACCCTGCAAACCCTAATTCCGCTTTTTCATCCCCTACGGCTGTTGTACAAGCACTCAAAACCAATAATTCTACAGGGGGTTGATTTAACTTGAGGTTTCTGAGTTGATTTAACCGTAATTTTTGATCCCAAAATTGAATATAAGATTGGTCAGACCCTCCGGTTTGAAATTCTCCATGGGTGGCTAAATGCACAATTGAAAATTGATTTTGACTGCGCTGAGATGTAAGATTGTCAACGGTAAAATTCTCGTTCAAAAATGATTTTCCTTGCCAATTGTTATGATTAATAATTAAGTCTAATTCCATCGGGACTGCGGGTAGAGGGAGTTGATTTGAATGGGGAAAATTAGAGGCTCCCATTGCTAATACTTTAGAGTTTTTAATATTAACATAGCGAGTATCTGTTAAACTTAAACTAGGAATTAGTCCTAAACTATAGCGTTCTAATAAAAATTGTTTCCCATCATATAAGGCGGCTAAGGGTAGGGTTCTTAATCCCGTATCCATTGAAAAGACTAGGGTATTAATTCCCTCGGCTTCTAATTGGCTTTCCAGAGGTTCAATTAACCATTTATATAATTGTTTGCCATTTTCTTTATAGCGGGTATCTTCTAAATTTTCGGGCGAACGAATTTGATTAGAAAAAGTTCTAGCGGTTTTTAATACCGTTTCTCGCGGAACTGGAATACTTTTAAATATCGGTTGTCCATCGGGTAAAATCAACCTTAATTCTAATTGATTCGATTGACTGGATACATAGATAATGGCGGTTTTATATCCGGTTAATTTATAGATTTCATTTAAGGTTTTACGAATACTTTGATCCGTAAGGGTTGTATTATTTGAGTTTGAACCTAAATAGTTAGAAAATTCAATTCCTCGAAATGTATCAATTTGAGCCAAGGAGGAAATCACGGAACCGGAAGCAATTTGATCCATTGGAATGGTGGGAGTATTGAGGGGAATAATAGGGGTTTCTAAGGGTTCGTTGGGATTAGATGAAATATCCGAGGTATTTTCTAGTACAGCATCCGATGTTAAATCGGTTAAAACAGGTGTGGTATTCTCGGTTTTAGGGGGTATGGTTGAGGTTTGGGTTTCTTGATTCGTCCCTTTTAATTCGGAATTAATTTGATTAATAATAGTCTGGGTTTCTCCGGTTGATTGATTAGAATTTGAGGAAGAATTATTAGTAGGTAAAAGACTCACCAAATTGCCATCAGTAATTGCTCCAGCCGTCCCATTTAAAAGGGGATTTCCCACGGAAAAAGGAATATTACCACATTCAGCAGTGCTACAATGGTCGCCTCCTTGTTGAATAACAATCGAACCACCTTTTTCTCCTCCTACGCTGGAAATACTGGCGTTGATTTGATTACGACTATTAAAAATTCCCGTGGCTCTAAATAATCCATGAGTTGAAATTCCAATATCGCCGCCTTGAGTTTCTCCTTCCCCCCGCAGGGAAACTACATCAATATCTTGACCAGCATTTAATGAAATATTGCCACTTTTTCCATCGGAAGAACTAGCGTTAATTCGTCCAGTATTAATGCTAGAACCTGCAATGATAAAAATATTTCCTCCCCCTCTAATTCCGGCTGAATTTATGTTTCCTGACTGTATTATTCCCGTCGTACTATTCAAATTAATTCCTCGATAGGCTTTAATATCTCCGGTGGTGATGTTTCTATTTGCTAATAATTCAATAGCGATGGAGTCGCCCACTAAGGATGAATTAAAAATCTGACCGTTGACTCTGATTCCCCCATTTCGACTGATTAAATTAATATCTTGACTATTTAATAAAACATTACTATTTTTATTGCTATTATCCTGGGCAATAGCACGAATTTCTCCCGTTTCAATCTGACCTAATGCCGATATATTAATATTGCCACTTCTTTGATTTTCTGATAATAATTGTAAAGATCCTGTCCGAATTTCTCCTTGAGAACTGGTGAGTTGAATGGTTCCCCCTTGGGTCATAATATCTCCAATTAAAATATTTGATCCGGCGGTTAAGGTGACTGAGCTATTATCAACTCCCGTAATTCGACCAGTTCCAATAATAGATTGTGCTTGTAAATTAAGCGGATCATAAACCGTAAAATCTCCGTATAAATTTAAGGTATTTGTACTATCTACTCGGCCAATTCTAATTTGACTAAATCCATTCGTTAAGGTTTCTAAATCCCGACTACTCATATCAAAACTAGAGGCATTTTCTGTTCCCCCTAATGTCATAGCTTGGGTGTTCCGACTAGGTTGTAAAATTAGAACTCCTGAACCCTGAACAGAATTTAGTCCTCCTAATAAATTTACTTCTGTTCCGGTTAAATTAATTGTAGCAGAGCCAGAATTTCCCGTTGATAACTGTTCAGTATAAATAGTTCCAGATTCACTGGTAATCGAAATATTACCACCGTTTGTGAGTAGGTTGCCCAAGGTAATATTTTCTAATGCCGATAGTTTTAAACTGGCATTATCTAAACCAGTAACGGTATAAAATTGTTCTCGAAATGGTATTCCACTAGCAATTATACCTTGGGGAGATTGGATGATAACGGGATCTTTGAATGCAATATTTCCAGCGATAAAAATAGTTCCGTTTCCTTGATTTCCTCCGATAATAATTTCTTTAAATCCATTTTCTAAACTGTTTAAATCACGAGAGGTTAAATTTAATGTGAGTTCCGAGTTATTGTCTTGACCTGCGATTTCAATATCTTGAGCCACCGTTGCGGGTTGTAAGACAATTTGACCTTGACCTTGAATTGAGTTTTCACCCCCGGTGAAATTAATTTCATCACTGGTAATTTCAATATTTCCTGTGGCGGGTTCTAAATGATCAAATGTTCCGGTTCGTAGTCCTTTAGTTTCAACTTTTAACTCAGCATTCAGAATAATATTTCCTCCGGTTTCTTTGCCTCTTGTATCAATTAAATCTGTTGTTAAAGTTCGAGGAGTATTAACTAAAATATTCCCCCCCGAACCTTCACTAGAAGTCGCATCAATACTATAAGAATTTCCCTCTAAAATAATATCTCCCCGTAAACTTGTGAAGGTAATATCTCCCGATTTACTACTACTAGAGGTATTAATACTGTTAGTTTGAATGCGGTTTGATGCGTTAAGATATATATTACCTCCAGTGCCATTTCCCATCGCGCGGGTTGAGAGGGTATTAGTAATAATATCTCGGTCGCTTTTAAGGGTTATATTCCCGCCTTGGGTATTCGCAGAAGTCGATAGGTTTTCAGTCCGAATCCCCCCATTATTGGTTGTTGTTAGGTCTAAATTTCCCCCTTGGGTAATAATATCTCCCGTGAGTAAATTCACCCCGGTAATTACAATTGCAGCGCCGGAAGTCTGGAGAGTATTTCCTGAATTTATAGTAAAATTACCACTCCCAGATTTATCTGCATCGGCGGTAAAAGTTAAGGTTCCAGTGGTAGCCGGAAAGTTTAATTTATTGTCAGTTAGGTTGCCAATATTAATACTATTTTTTGCTTCTATAAATACATTTGCTGTTAGGGCAAGATTTTCTAAAGTTTGCTGGGATAGGTTAATATTTTCTTGGGTTTTATCTTGATTACCGATGTTTATTTCCGGTGCATTAATTATTAAATTCCCAGGAATTGAATTAGTTGTTTTTAGGTTAATATTTCCAGCTATATTTAGATTATTTTGACTAAAAATAGTGGCAAATCCTCCCAATCTTTCAGTTGTGTTAGGATTAGAAAATCCTTGGGCACTAATATTCCCAAAAAATTCGGTTGAATCTTTGGCTCCAATAATTATTCGTCCCCCATTTCCATCGGTTAAGCCATCGGCTATAATCGTAGATTGATCATTAATTAATGTGCGGGAAGCCGTGGGCAAAAGACTATTTTCTTGATAATTACTTCCAATTCGGACGATTCCGCCTCCATTCACACCAGAAGCATCAATTTCCGAATTAAATAAATGAATATTATTGCCAATAATATTAACTTGAGGAAGATTTGATGAAGATGAGTTAAAATTGGTATTTCTGGTATTCAAAAAACCAGAAATTAAAGCCCCCCCGCCTTGAGGAGAAAATGGTGTATTAGAATTAGTTAATTCTACGCTTCCATCGGATAAAATATTAACACTAGAGGCTTGATTATTTTGTGAATTTCCTGTCAATAATTTGGGTAAGTCTAGGGGACTAATTACGGATTCATTATTCTCAAGACTGGGGGTAACGGTTTCAATTTCTAAGTTGAGTAAATATCCGGTTTGACTAATTCTAACTAAATTATTTCCTTCAATAGCTGCAATGGTAATTTGTCCTGCGGGTGCATTCAATGTTCCGGTATTAATAACGTTTCCCCCAATTAAGGTTAAGGTTTGTCCTTGGGAAACCGTAAGTTCTCCAGAATTAACAATATTACCCGGGTTGGATGTGGAGAAAAGAAAACTATTGGGTTCCCCTGAAAGGCTATTATAATCATTAGAATTTAAGCTATTAAATAAACCGGAATTAAATCCTATACCTGTAGCGGTTGTGGCGGTAAATGCACCCGGAACATCTAAACGTGCTTCCGACCCAAAAATAATTCCAGAGGGATTTAAAATAAATAGGTTAGAATTGCCTCCGGTCACTTTAATTAACCCTTCAATTAAGGAAGGTTGTCCGCCCACGACACGGCTAAAAATATTTTGAATGGAATTATTAGAAACAAAATTAGCAATCTGACCCGGCGGCACATTAAATTGTGTAAAACTATGAAATAAATTTCTCCCATCTCCCGACTGTTGACCTCCGGTAATATCCACACGATTATTAACGGAATTAGTCAGGGTATTTGTACTATTAGGTTCGGGAACAATTGATTGGGCTAAAACTTGATTTATGGGAAAACTAATTTTAAGATTATTACTCAAAAAATTAGGGAAATCACCCATCCCCACCGTCCAAAATCCAGTTAAAGGTAGGGAGATGAAAATTAACTTAACAAAACGTCCAGGCTGCATAAGGGTTTATGCCTTGAATAAACAATTACCGAAAGGGAATCTACTATTTATTTTTTACAGAAGCCACCCAGATAGACTATTTCTATTACTATTATGAATAGTATTATAGATTTAAAAACAGGATTATGCGTTTAATTGGTCTTACCGGAGGGATAGGAAGCGGAAAAACGACCGTATCCAACTATCTTATCACGACCTACCGACTCCCCATTTGGGACGCGGATTTATATGCGAGAGAGGCAGTGGAACCCGGTTCACCTGTTCTCAAACAAATTGTTGACCGCTATGGGAGGGATATTCTACTTTATAATGGTAACTTAAATCGGCAGAAATTGGCTAGTCTGATTTTCTCAGACTCATCGGAGCGAACCTGGCTAGAGCAACAGATACACCCCTTTGTGCGCCATTGTTTTGTTAACAATATTAAACAATTAAAAGCTCAAAAAATCCAGAATCCCGATGGCAACCCTTACGCTGACGGGGTTTTAGTGATTCCGTTATTATTTGAATCGCAAATGACGGATTTAGTCACGGAAATTTGGGTTGTCTATTGTCCTCTTGAACAGCAATATTTGAGGTTAATAGAAAGAGAAAAAATTAATTTTGGTCGACTTTTAACCACCGAAGAAGCTGAAGCTAAAATTAATAGCCAAATGTCTTTAGCAGAAAAATGTAAACAAGCAGATATAATTTTATACAATTCTTCAACCCCAGCAGAACTTTTTAAACAAGTGGATGCAGCAATTCGAGGGCAAAATATCCCCTAAAACTAGAAAAGAGTTGAGGTTTTCCTAAAAATAGGATAAAATCAAGGAAAAGCAGAGAGGAAAAATCATGACAACCTCTGTACAGTTTATTGATGGATTAGATGAAGAAATTAGCGGGATTAGTCTGCGGAAACGCAAAGACTCCAAAACTAAAATTGTGGTCTTGCTATTTGAGCGTCTTCAAGCGATAGAAAGACTAAGAGCCTATCGGAAACAAATCACTAATTTGTGGTTACGCGATGAAGAAGGACAAATCAAAGTTACCCCCAGCAATGTCAAGTTCTTCTATGCAGAAAATGAGGATCTTTCTAAGGTTGAATGTTACTTTGAAGTATACTCAGAAGACATTTTTGAGCGAGTCATGCGGTTTTTAAATCGTTATGCTGATGAGAATGGATTCCAATTTCAGTCTACCTAAAAAATCAGAACGCGCCAGAGCGCGTCCTAAATCCTATTTTTCCAATTGTTTCAACGCTTGAAACGTGGCAAAGAAAAAGCCCAATGAACCTAACACAGTAATCACTTGAGCAATTAATTTAGCATTAGTGATTGCAATTTCATCCATGGTTTACCCTCCAATCAAACTCAACTTCAGATTCACTATTTTTAGTGTAACCGAGTTTCAGCGTGTTGAGAAATAATACAAACTCTGTTTCTAGTGACCCCAAAGATGTTAAAACTGAGGAAAAAGTTCAGGGAGAATGCTAAAAATGCAATTTCAAACCGCAATCCAAGAAGCCTGTTATAACAAAATTGCCACCTGGATGAGAGAATTATATGGCAAATTTCCTTGTGCTAGAGAAGACGTACCCGGATTAGCAATGGTCATGGGTTCAGCATTAGTTGAGGTATTTGTATTCCCTTGGGAAAAAGATGATGCCATTATTAATGCTCGGTCTTATGTGGTGACAGATGTAGAACTTTCTCCAGATTTATTACATTTTCTCCTACGAGAAAATAATATTATGAGGTTTGGAGCTTTTGGGATTGATGAACACGGGGATATTATTTTTGAGCATACTATTGTTGGTTCTACTTGTGATAAATTAGAACTAGAAGCCTCAGTTAATGCAGTGTTAGAAATTGCCGATGATTATGATGATAAAATAGTAGAACGTTGGGGAGGAAGACGGGCTTTAGATCGGATTTCAAGTTAAAAATAATGATAGCTGGGAATTGGGAACAGGGAACAGACTTTACCACAAGTGGTTTGCTGGATTAGTTTTTGTCAAATACCCAATTTAGATGCGCTCCGAAGATTATATAGCGCTACGCATTACAGTTAGGACACTTTTTATTCCTGAAACCCTTTCACTGCTTACTGTTCCCTGTTCCCTGTTCCCTAGTGGGTAGCACTATAACAGTTTTATGGGTGGTTTTAATTATTTTTTTTAGTTATAATTAACTTAAATAAATCCGCCCGTAATCCTATAAAACGTCCTGAATTGTTACCAAAATTAGGCTTAGAACCCCCCCGTGGCGTATTATTTGTTGGCCCACCCGGAACGGGTAAAACCCTAACCGCCAGGGCTTTTGCAGAAGAATTAGGAGTCAGTTATATTGCTATTGTCGGCCCAGAAGTTATGGGCAAATATTATGGGGAAAACGAATTGCCTATTTAGGCTATTACGATGCCGACTTTCATGCTGCTACTGAGAGTTTAGCCGGAACCAATCCCCGTTATGATGAGCGGGTAGCCGCCGATATTAAAGCCATTCGAGATCAGGTGGATTGGGTGGTGGTTAACTACCATTGGGGCGTAGAACTGGCGGAATATCCGGGGACTAATGTTTGAAATCCTTGGTTTCTGATGGGTCGGGGTCTATGTCACAGACTGAATCCCCCTTACCCCCTAAATTAGAAACTAAATGCGATGAATACGGGAAAATTATTGACCTATCTCAAGCCTGGAGCCATTTGTGAGATGCTCGTTCACCTGAACGCAACATTTTTTTAAGAAACCCCTTGCCAACCCCAAAGTGTTGTGTTACTATTAGAAGTTGTGCGTGAGAAAAGTACAAAACGCGCGGGTCGGATTTCAAGTTAAAAATAATGATAGCTGGGAATTGGGAACAGGGAACAGGGAACAGACTTTACCACGAGTGGTTTACTGGATTAGTTTTTGTCAAATACCCAATTTAGATGCGCTCCGAAGATTATATAGCGCTACGCATTACAGTTAAGACACTTTTTATTCCTGAAACCCTTTCACTGCTTACTGTTCCCTGTTCCCGAGTGCTACGCACTATAACAGTTTTATGGTGGTTTTGATTATTTTTTTTAGTTATAATTAACTTGAATAAATCCGCCCGTAATCCTATTTTTTAATCAGGTTTTAAAATGACTAATTTATTTGATGGGTTTGATCAATTATTTGAACTAGCAAAAACCTTAGATGAAAAAATCAAAAGTGGAGAAATTAAAACCAACGTACAAATCGGTTCTCGTACCAGTATTCCTAGACAGGGGAATATACCAAAAAACAATACAGAATTCCGTTCTGTAATTATTACTCCTCCATCGGTGGAAACCCCCTCAGAAACCCCTAATTTTTCCCCTCAAAATTTCCATCTCCCATGCAATATTTCAGAAGTGGGGGGGTTAGGAGATGTGATTCAACAATTACGAGAATTAGTAGAATTGCCTTTAAAACGTCCTGAATTGTTAGCAAAATTAGGCCTAGAACCCCCTCGCGGCGTATTATTTGTCGGGCCCCCAGGAACGGGTAAAACCCTAACCGCCAGGGCTTTTGCAGAAGAATTAGGAGTCAGTTATATTGCTATTGTCGGCCCGGAAGTTATGGGCAAATATTATGGGGAAGCGGAAGCCAAATTAAGACAAATTTTTGAGAAAGCCGCGAAATCAGCCCCTTGTATTATTTTTATTGATGAAATTGATAGTTTAGCCCCCCATCGTTCCCAAGTGGAAGGGGAAGTGGAAAAACGATTAGTGGCTCAATTATTAGGCTTAATGGATGGTTTTGCCAAAACCCCAGGAGTGATTGTTTTAGCCTCAACAAATCGCCCCGATGCTATTGACCCAGCCCTACGACGTCCGGGCAGATTTGATAAAGAAATTCGCTTTCGAGTTCCTGATAGAAATGGGCGCTTAGAAATCCTTACTATTCTAACACAATCCATGCCCTTAAAAACAGTTAATTTAGAAGAAATTGCCGATTTATCTGTGGGATTTGTCGGGGCAGATTTAAAAGCTACTTGTCAAGCCGCCGCCTATACCGCTTTACGTCGTCAGGTTCCCTCTTTAGAAGCGACCGTTCCCGATCAATTATATATTAATCAACAGGATTTTATCACCGCTTTAACGGAAATTAAGCCTTCAGTTTTGCGGTCGGTAGAAGTGGAAAATCCTAATATTTCATGGGAAGAAATTGGCGGTTTAGAGAGTATTAAACAAACCTTACAGGATTCCGTAGAAGGTCAGTTACTTTACCCGGAATTATATCAACAAACCGGAGCCAAAGCCCCCCGTGGAATCTTACTTTGGGGGCCACCCGGAACGGGTAAAACCTTATTAGCAAAAGCGATCGCATCCCAATCTAGGGCTAATTTTATTGCGGTGAATGGGCCGGAATTATTAACCCGTTGGGTAGGAGCCGCCGAAGCCGCTGTTCGAGAATTATTTGCGAAAGCCAGACAAGCCTCTCCCTGTGTTATTTTTATTGATGAAATTGATAGTTTAGCTCCGATTCGTGGGGCTTATCTGGGAGATTCAGGGGTAAGCGATCGCGTTGTAGGGCAATTATTAACGGAATTAGACGGGTTACAAAATAGTTCTGAAGTCTTATTAATTGGGGCAACAAATCGCCCCGAAGCTATCGATCCAGCCCTCTTGAGATCGGGAAGATTAGATTTACAATTAAAAGTCGATTTACCCGATATTAATAGTCGTTTAGCGATCCTGAAAGTTCATAATAAAAACCGTCCTTTAGTTGATATTAATTTAACAAATTGGGCAACGGAAACTGAAGGTTGGAATGGGGCAGATTTAGCATTATTAAGTAATCAAGCCGCCTTAGAAGCCATCCGTCGCTATCGTCGCCAAGGGTTAACTGATCCGAAAGAAATTTCGATTACGACCGAAGATTTCCGTTTAGGATATGAAGGATTGATCTTACAACAACCTCGCACAAAGCCCACGCACTTCAGTCGTGGGATGTAGTGCGACCCCCTAAAGGGGGTGTGAGGGTTTTAATGTAATCCCTAAGAACTTCAGCCATTGATAATCCTTCTGATTCAGCATGACTTTTGAGACGTTCATATTCTTTCTCGTTAACATTAAACTGAATTTTCTTTTCCCTTGACATACTCTATTTAAGACTCTATTATCAGAGTATAGCAAGGATGTTCCTCGCTTATCTGGTCAGATGTTCTGACCTCCTTAAAAACAAGTTGTCAATGGCGAGAAAAAGGCAACCACTGTGATTATCCCTGTTGACTACAGAAAGCTCCGAAAAATCTTGGCAGAGCCAAAGACTGTAATAGTCGTGTGCCGTCAATTGGGACGAGGTACTTGGCATTCCTCAGAGTCTCGTACTCTCCTCTAATATTGCTGTGAAGCAATTCTGGAAACAGTAGGGGGCAACTCCATGAATACCGAGCAATCGGGGCTAGACAGGAGAATCCAACGCGGTTCACCCGTGGGAGTGTCAAATCGAACTCAATCCAAACCCTAACCAAAACTTTAAGCTGTATTCCCTAACCTAATTATTCTGGATGTTGGCGGCAGGGTGCAACCTGAGAGTTTATCCTATATTAGAAGCCTGTAGCCACTATTTGATTAGTAGTTACGAATAGATGTTGTAGGTAGACTAGAAATTCCTAAATCTATTCCTATGGCTACCATTTTTGATAAAATCTAATGATCAACGACTCGCTAGGGTCAGGGTTAAGGTGATCTTTATATTAAACTGAACCGCAAGCAAAATTTCTATAGGGAGAGGATAGTATTTTTATGGTTTATGCAGAATATTTAGGTCAACCTTCTATTTTTGAATTAGCCCGGACTGGAGACCTAAGGGCAATTAGCGATTTAATTAATACCTATCTCAGACCTGAAGGGATCTCAGCGAGAGTCGCGCCCCCCGATCATAAAGGCTGTTTACCCGTCCTGGTTGAATTTCAACAGGAAGCCATGAATGAGGGCATTGTTAAGTTTATCTGTCACTTGCTGTGGAAACTCAACGCCCCTAACCTAGAAGGAGTAAAAATTGCCGCCCGGTATCAAGGAGATGGGGAGATTCTCTGGAAACAATCGGTACGGCTAGTGACTCCAGCCAATCAAGTTTATCGAAGCAAAGGACAAGCATACCGACGGTGGTTAAATCTGGACGGGATTAAATTTAAAACCCTGCGGTTAATGTTTATGATGGGTTCGGCCGTTTCTGCCTTTGTATTGGGCTGTTGGGTGAGTTACTACGAAGTTAACGCCCAACAACTCCCCCTATCCAACCCTCAAGAAAAGGTAGTGATGGTCGCACCGCCACCAAAACGCCATGATACCGTGCAAGCCGCCTTAGAAGTAGTTCCAGTGGTACAACAGGAACAAGTCAAAAATCCCCAAGATCCTACGGTGACTTTAGTATTTGGGGGAGATGTCACCCTGTCCGATCACTTTGAAGATGTGATTGGGACGAACTACTCCCTACCCTTTGCCCAACTCCCCGAATATCAGGATGCCGATGTGGCTATGGTGAATTTAGAAAATCCCCTCACCCGTTCTACCCTACGCCGTCCTAACAAACAATTTAATTTTAAAGCCGATCCAGAATCCGTAAAAGTATTAACAGAAGGGGGGATTGATATTGTCAATCTCGCTAATAATCATACGATGGACTATGAGGAACCGGGGCTAGTGGAAACCATCGCAACTTTAGACCAAGCTGGGATTAAAACGGTGGGGGCAGGTCGAGATATTAAAGAAGCTCGTCGGCCCACGATTATTGAAGTTAAAGGTCAACGAATTGCCTATTTAGGCTATTACGATGCCGACTTTCATGCTGCTACTGAGAGTTTAGCCGGAACCAATCCCCGTTATGATGAGCGGGTAGCCGCCGATATTAAAGCCATTCGAGATCAGGTGGATTGGGTGGTGGTTAACTACCATTGGGGCGTAGAACTGGCGGAATATCCGGGGGACTGGCAAATTGACCTGGCCCGATTTACCATTGATCAAGGAGCCGATGTGGTGATTGGTCATCATCCCCATACCCTACAGGGTGCAGAAATTTATAAAGGTCGGCCGATTGTTTACTCCCTGGGGAATTTTATTTTTGGGGGAAATAGTCGCGCGGACTATGAAACTGCTGTGCTTAGAGTTGCCCTAAATGCTAACCATCAAATGAAGGTCGAGTTTTTACCAGTAGAAGTGACCCAATATCAAGCTAAGGTGATATCAACTAAAAAAGGCGAGGATATTATTAAACGGGTGGGGCGACTCTCACAAATTTTTGATCAGCCCATGCAGTCCTCCGTCGTCTTAGACACCCCCCAACGACAGATTAAACAGGTGGATGCAGCCTTAACCGAACCGACTTTACCCTTAGTGACGGAACCTAAGCCAGAAAGTCCACCTACTGCGACGGAGATAGTCCCATCGGAACCCCCGAAAACACTGTTCTCCGAACCCATGCAGTCTCCAGTTTCTGAGGGGTCGGGGTCTATGTCACAGACTGAATCCCCCTTACCCCCTAAATTAGAAACTAAAACGGAAACCCAGGATGACCTCAAACCCTATATTGATCAACCTTTTATTAAAGATCCGTTTATCTCCCTTCCTTCTTTTCCCCAGGCTCCCGTCCCTAGCACCCAAAGTTATAGGGGTTCCAACTCCCCAATTTCGTTTCAAATTGCTATTCCTAAACAGCAATCTGTGAGCACGGGATCTCATGCTGAAATTGATCTTCCTTTGAAACATCGAGAGCTTGATCAAGTCATAGGCTAAGATCCTAACGGTCACCCACTGAGTGAATTTGTTTACCTGTCCAAAGTTTATTTATTCCTAACTATTACTGTGTTTGCGATCGCACTGAAACCCCATCAACAATATAAAACCTACGTCCTGTCTGACCCGGCTACCCAGTCGAGCCTAGAAGTTGTACCCGAACGGGGCGGAATCATTACCCGTTGGCAAGTCGAGGGTCAGGATTTACTGTATTTAGATAGTGAACGGTTTGCTAATCCTGAGTTAACGGTACGGGGCGGAATCCCGATTTTATTCCCCATTTGTGGGAATTTACCCGATGATACCTACACCTATCAGGGTCAAAAGTATACCCTCAAACAACATGGTTTTGCTCGAAATTTGCCCTGGACAGTAGCACAACAGGCGACAAATCAGGGGGCTGCGATTACCTTGGTCTTGACAAGTAATCCCCAAACCCGTTCCGTTTATCCCTTTGATTTTGAAGTGGAGTTTACCTATACCCTCAAAGGTAACTCTTTACAAATTTTCCAACGTTATACGAACCTCTGCGGGACAACCGATAGTCTACCCGCCCAGACCATGCCCTTTTCCACGGGGTTACATCCTTATTTCCTAGCGGGAGATAAGGAGCAATTGGCTTTTGAAATTCCGGCGATGCAGTATCGAGATCAACGCACCCAGAAAAACCATGTGTTTACGGGGCGGTTTGATCCATTGGAGGAGGAAATAGACGGTCTGTTTAATCCCCTCACCGGGTTAGCCACCACCACCATTGATCACAGTCGTCGCTCTAAAATTATTATGGGCTATAGTTATGCCTATTCTAGTGTGGTCTATTGGACAGTCAAGGGCAAAGATTACTATTGTTTGGAACCTTGGACAGCCCCCCGCAATGCGATGAATACGGGAAAATTATTGACCTATCTCAAGCCCGGAGCCAGTTGTGAGATGCTCGTCCACCTGAATGCAACATTTTTTTGAGAAACCCCTTGTCAACCCGAAAGTGTTGTGTTACTATTAGAAACTGTGCGTGGGAAAAGTACAAAACGCGCGGGTCGCTAACTCAATGGTAGAGTACTCGGCTTTTAACCGATTTGTTCCGGGTTCGAGCCCCGGGCGACCCATTTTTAAGGTATGATAATGACGAGTTACTCATCATTTGATTATCCGTTTGTAGGGAAATTTAATAATGTTTAAGTCTTGTCGGAAACCATTAGTAATTCTTATTTCAAGTTTGTTTCTACTCATTCATTCAGGATTTATAGAAACAGCCAAAGCTTTAGCAGATCCGATAACGCCAATAAATGCTAACTCACCTGCTGTAATTTTAGCTAGTGACCCAACTCTACTCAGTAATATGGGTCAAGTCTTCGAGGATACGAAAAAAGGATCTTTCAATCTGATAAAAGGATCACAAGGTTTTATCGGAGAACAACTTCAACACGGATCAGAACTTTCCCAAAAAGTCAACGAGCTTACAAGAAAGCAGCTTGAAATTGGAAGCCGTTTAAGTGCTGAAGCAAAATCTTTATTAAATCAGATCAATCTATCACAGATAATCACCGATGTTAGTGGTGCAATCGAGGGAGATGTTGCTCGATTGCAAACAAGCTATGCAAGACCTAAGTAATTTTGTGGGTAGCAGTCAGTTTGTCGAAACTACTAAGAATGTTTTAGAACAGCAAAACATTGCTAAAGACCAGGTTTTAGAAGAAACGGCTCAACTACTTTATGCCAAGGCTGAATTAGGAAAACAGATTCTTGCCAACACCCAAACTACATTAGGAAATACTTTTATTTCATCGAATCAAATCTTGAAAGATGCAAGTAAAGTTAGTGGGGATCAATTAAAGTACGGTCAACAGCTAGTTCAAGACTTTGGAAACAACCTTCAAGCAATTGACTACGCAGATATTTCCAACAAAACTAACTCATTTTTAGCTAACATTAATATTCCGGTCAATCAACTGGTTTTGGACTCTATATCTTTTGCGGGTGAACAAGTGCTTGGAAAGAACAAACAACTCCGAAAAGATATGAAAGTTTTTCTACAATCAACTCCAGAAACTATGTGTCAATCTTATCTGGATAAAGTTCAAGGAGGTGATAGTTCCAGTTGGACGGCTATTGAAAAAGGTGCAGATGCAACAGTTGTAATACTTCGATCTGTAACAAGTGCTTCTGCTGCTGGTGCAGGAGCTTTGTCTGGTTATGCTGGAATTGCTTCTACTGTGTCTCAGTTGGGATTAGGTGGCTTAACTCAGTTAATAGCTGGCTGGTTGGGTAGCAGTGCAAGTGGAGCAGCAGCTACAGCAGTTGTGACTTCCGCCGTAGGTGGCCCTGCTGTCATGGGATTTCTATTAGTTGGAGGGACAGGTGCAGCTGTTTATGGTGGCTATCAAATTGGTAAAATAGTTATAGGAAACTACTTGCAAGAATGGGCTATAGCTAACTGTAAGTAATGCAAGTAAATTGATTGTGAGCATCAAAATCTGAGGCTTGACAAGTATTAGCCTTTGGACTCTCAAAGGCTCCTCATCTTTTCTATAGAGGGCATTGAAACGCTGATGACGAGCGATCGCAGAATTCCCAAAAGCCAACAGTGATACTTGACAAAAGTAACATTATGTGATAAACGAAAGTTCAAAACCGATACGAGGCAACAAGATCAATTGTTGTGAGCTTTTCTGGGCTTAACTTAGAGTGATTTTGAAGTTCCTTACCTGTAGCCATGGGATTGAAGCCCTGAAGGGCTTACTACGATTTTGAAGCCCTGAAAAGCTGACTTCCATGCTGGTTCACCAAATTTGACAAATTTCTGATCCGATCCACCGGAAATTACCAAATTGTCTTAATATTGTTTTAATTGTGCGAGACGTTCCTGTCAAAGTCTAGGGATAAAACCCAAAACGTAAACAGGGAGACAGGTATAGATAATTGGTACACAATAAATCCAATCGAGCCTGTCTTAACTTTGAAAATGTGACCTTAAAGGAAGGTCAATCTCGGAGTCAATGGTAGTAACTATTCTATGTGGTAGCCAACACCAAAGAGATATGGCAATTCCCACAGTGTCAGACTGATTATCAAAACACTGAAGCTGGGAATAACGGGAAATCGGGTATAAATCAAATACCTAAGAAGTTCTCTAGCTAATTGCCTAAGAATAACGAAAGTAAACATCCAACATGAACCGTCGTTACAATAAGGTAGCGAAATTGATTTGACCACGCTGCGTTCAAAAAGAACAAGGGGAAAAGGTAGAAAGTTCAACGAATTTCTACAAAAGGTAAGATTTTAATTAAAATACTTACTAAGACTCCCAAAAGTACCCCGGCGGATAGGATGACTCTAAAGGCAATAAACCCATTTTCAAGGAACTTTAAAACCCCTCATGTACTCCTACAGAGGTCGAATATTGTTAGGTAGCCACAAATCTAAGGCGGATGTTATGAGGGCGAGAGATGGAGTCAGAAGCCAATGCCTAAATGTAATGTTTAGGATACGCAGACAGATTCCGGTTTAGTTGTTAGGTAAGGTTGTTAACGTGCGATTCGTTTAACCTAAAATAAGCTGAAAAGTTTATGGGACGGTTAACCCAGTTGTTAAGACTGGTGATAACTGATTACATTTATGAGTGAGTCAGAAGTTCTGACAAGTCTCATCCCTCAAGTGCTGAGGTGAAAGCATAACCCCTAGTTTGTTCGGGTAGCAACCAACAGACTAAAGCGGGGTTAAAAGGTAGAACTACTGGTAGCCAAATCTGGTAACTATCGAGCAAAAAGTCCATGCGTAGCACAAGCAAAGATGTGTTTGAATCATCGTCACTTTAAATGGTGTAAAGGCTAAATCAATGGTAAATCCGTTGAAAAATACGGTAAGAATCCTAGATTAACACCAAGCCAAAAGGCAAAGATATGCAGACAGATACTCGGTAATTCCAAAGAAATAGAACAAGTAGCAATACAAATGTCTAAAACGCTGATTAAAACTCAGACGGTGGAATGGAAAGACCTTAACTGGCGCAAGCTGGAAAAGGTAACTTTCAAGTTGCAAAAGCGCATATTTCAAGCGAGTGAACGAGGCGATGTTAAAGCAGTTCGTAAACTTCAAAAGACCCTGATTAATTCCTGGTCAGCAAAATGTATTGCGGTTCGCCGGATAACACAAGATAACCAAGGTAAAAATACAGCCGGAGTGGACGGAATCAAAACACTGAATCCTAAACAACGTATGAACTTGGTAGGACGATTAAAGTTAACCAATAAGGTAAAACCAACTCGTAGAGTTAATATTCCCAAACCTGGTACAACCGAAACCCGTCCATTAGGAATACCCACAATCAACGACCGCGCATTGCAAGCGTTAGTAAAACTAGCGTTAGAACCAGAATGGGAGGCTAAATTTGAGCCAAACAGTTATGGTTTCAGACCAGGACGCTCATGCCACGATGCAATCGAAGCAATATTTCTTAGCATTAGAAGCAAATCTAAATTTGTACTCGATGCTGATATATCCAAATGCTTCGACCGCATAAATCACAAAGCATTAATCTCAAAAATTCACACATACCCTACATTAAGCCGTCAAATTCAAGCGTGGCTAAGAGCAGGGTACATGGACGGAAAAGAACTTTTTCCTAAAAACCTTAGTTTAATCCGTTACGCTGATGATTTCGTAATAATCCACGAGGATTTAAACGTAGTCAAAAAGTGTCAAGAGATAATTGTGGAATGGTTAATTGACATGGGATTGGAATTAAAACCAAGTAAAACAAGATTAACCCACACCCTCAAGGAAATCGAGGGAAACATTGGGTTTGAGTTCCTAGGGTTCCATATACAACAGTACAAAGTAGGTAACTACAAATGTGCTAAAAACCCTTATGGAAAATTATTAGGTTTTAAAACATTAATCACACCCTCAAAAACAAAAACTAAAACTCATCTTGTCAAAATAACTGATGTAATAGATACCCATAAGAACGCCCCACAAGCTGCTTTAATAGGCAAGCTAAATCCAATCATTAGGGGCTGGTCAAACTATTACTCAACTGTGATTAGCAAAGAAATCTTTTCAAAGGTTGACCATCTAATCTACGACAAGTTAAGAGCCTGGGCAAGAACGAGGGGAAAAGGGAGCATCAATAAAGACAAATACTGGAGAACAGTAGAAGACAGAAATTGGTGTTTCAGTACAGAAGATGGATTAGAATTACTCATCCACAAGAGTACGCCAATCGTAAGGCATACAAAGGTTAAAGGTGAGGCTAGTCCGTTCAATGGAGACTGGATTTACTGGAGTAAACGTAGAGGCGAATATCCTGAAACTCCTAACAGGGTTTCCAAATTAATCAAGAAACAAAAGGGTATTTGTTCTCACTGTGGTCTGTATTTTACAAGTACAGACATTGTAGAAGTTGACCATATTAAACCAAAATCATTAGGTGGAAAAGACACCTATGATAATCTTCAACTTTTACACAAACATTGTCACGACATAAAAACGGTTCATGATGGTTCTGCAACTAAAAGTAAGCAACTACCAATAGTTGAGAATTACGACCTCAATCCGTTTTAAATCGTACCTATAACAAAGGTGGAAATATCAAGGAGCCGTGTGAGGCGAAAGTTTCATGCACGGTTCTGAAGGAGAGGTTAGAGGGGCAACCCTCTAATCGACTCTAACAGCAGTATAAACGGTGAAAACGAGTTTCAAGACTACGGAAGCATGGAATACAATCAACTGGGCGAAAGTTCAAAGAAAAGTATTCAAGCTGCAAAAGCGAATTTACCAGGCATCATTATCGGGACAAAATGCAAAGGCTCGAAAACTTCAAAAACTTCTAGTTAAGTCATATTACGCCAAACTCTTAGCAGTTAGAAGGGTAACTCAAGATAATCAAGGCAAGAAAACAGCCGGGGTAGATGGTGTTAAATCCATCACACCCAAACAACGATTAGAACTTGTCGGAAACTTGAATAAATACCAAAAGGCGAAACCACTCCGAAGGAAATGGATACCCAAACCCAACGGAGAAGAACGTCCTCTAGGAATCCCAACTATAAACGATAGAGTCAGACAAGCCTTGGTGAAATCTGCATTAGAACCACAATGGGAAGCCAGATTTGAAGGTGAAAGCTACGGGTTCAGACCCGGACGCTCTACCCACGACGCAATGTCAAGAATCTTCCAAAGCATCAATAAAGGTGAATATTACATCTTAGATGCTGACATCTCAAAATGTTTTGACCAGATCAACCATGAATACCTACTGTCCAAAATTGATTGTCCATCAACAATGAAAGCCCAAATCAAACAATGGTTAAAAGCTGGAGTTATGGATAACGGCATATTTAATGCAACAGAGACAGGCACTCCACAAGGAGGAGTCATTAGTCCTCTACTTGCAAACATCGCACTGGATGGAATGATGAGTTTAGTTAGGAGCTTGTTCCCAAAGAAAACGAGCAACAACAAAAACTACGCAACAGTCATCAGATATGCCGATGATTTTGTGGTTATTAGTCCACAATTAGAGGTCATTCAACAGTGCCAGGTTGCTATCGAAGAATGGTTAAAACCTGTAGGGTTGGAACTGAAACCAGCCAAAACCCGTATATGCCACACACTGAAAGAAATTGAAGTAAAAGGCGAAAAGGTAGCACCAGGATTCGACTTTCTAGGCTGGAACTTTCGACAATACCCAGTGGGAAAACACCACTGTGGTACAACGGGAGGAAGCTCTAAGCGATTAGGATTTAAAACTCTAATAAAACCTAGTAAGAAGGCAATTAAAGCTCACGCGGACAAAGTGAAAGAAGTGATTAAAACCCACAAAACTGCACCCCAATACGCACTAATCAAACGCTTAAACCCTGTCATAAGAGGATGGTGTAATTATCACTCCAAAGTAGTTTCCAAAGAAACATACTCCTCTTTAGATTATATGACATGGCAGAGATTAAGAGCATGGACAGTCAGCAGATGCGGAAAGGCAAACTACGGGAAACTGAAGAACTATTTCAGGAAAAACGATAGCAAAGCATGGAATTTTGAAACCAAAGATGGTTATAAACTACTAACCCATGCAGAAACACCAATCACCCGCCACGTCACTGTAAGACCTGAAGCATCACCTTATGACGGAAACTGGACATATTGGAGTACAAGAAAAGGAACATCTTTTGATGTACCTAAACGAGTAGCAACTTTGCTCAAAAAGCAAAAAGGCAAATGTAACCTCTGTGGGCAGTATTTTACCCCAGAAGATATTGCAGAAATCGACCATATCATCCCTACATCGAAAGGTGGAAAGAATGATTATAAAAACCTGCAATTATTACATCGCCATTGTCACGATATTAAAACATCAACTGATGGGTCTTATAACTCAAAAGGAGATGGATGCTCTGATGATAACAGTCAACTAGACTAGGAGCCGTGTGCGGTGAAAGTCGCAAGCACGGTTCTGAATGGGAGTCGGGGGTTGTAAAGCCCCCCTCGACCCCTAATAATGGCAATCAGGCTGAAATTTCTCTGCAAAAGCTGGTCGGCTACTGCTTAAATCAAGAGCATTCGAGTGGCAAACACAAAGCCAGAGTCTTTGCGTCGGTTTTGGGAATCACGACTAACAATGCAGAGGTTTTGCGAGAACTTATTCAAAAAGCCGCCATTGAAGGTGAAGTTATCCAACAAGATATTACTGATTTTGGGCAACAGTTTAAAGTTGATTGGACTGTACCCAATACAGCAGGGATTGAGCTTAGGACAATTTGGGAAATTACTTTAACTAATTCTAATCCTCGTTTGATTTCAGCTTTCCTTAAACTATGACAAAACACCTTAAACTTTTGGATTCTGTTGCTATTCTCAAGCCTGTTTCAAATACACGGTTAACGCTAGTGGAACCGGAATACGAATCTGTTTCTAGTTTACCAGTAGGACTTGTGGGAACTATTGTTGAAGTGTATAATACGGGAAAAGAATGTCAGTATTTAGTGGAGTTTGCTGATAGTCAAGGGATTGAATATGCTATGGCTATTTTGAAAGCAGATGAAATTTTAGTTCTGCAATATGAACTCGCAGTTGCTTAGAAATGTAAGAAAAGTATAAGTTAGATAAAAAAAGATCGTGCTTTTGGCTCTTTAGAAAAAAAGGCGATCGCGCTTTTGGTGATTTGGGGTATGGGAGAAAGGTAGCTATGACTCTTGACAAGCATCGGCTTGACGATATCCCTCAAATTACTGCGAAAACTTGAATTAACAATCAGAGTAAATCTTCCTCAGATAGCTGGGCTATTTTCATTAAGGCTCTCAAGGTTCCCACTTTCAAATCTTGATTGCGGTGAATTGGAATTGACAAAATTTGTTCTAATTCTGGGTTTTCATAGATATGATGACTGCCTGTAATTCTTTTCAAAACCCAACCTTTCTGCTCTACTATTTTACAAAGTTGTTTGCCCGAAATAGATTTCATACCGCAATCTCCACAATTTTATCTGTGGAAGCAATGGCTTCACGACTATTAGCAACTTCGAGCCAACCCTCAATAGCATCTTTTAAATTAATCATCACTTCTTCGATGGTGTCTCCTTCGGTAATGCACCCAGGAAGAGCGGGAACTTCTGCCCAATAGCCACCTTCTTCGGCGGGATGGATGATTGCTCTAATTTTCATACATTTCTTGGGTTATTTGTTAAGGATATGATAGCAAATATCAATTAAAGTTTGGCTAATGTTATTGGTGAGTCCTTGAGTTTTTAGGCCGTATAGCGCTTTTGGTGATTGGGAGAGACGTGATCGCACCTTTTGTTATTTGGGAAAATAAGGGCGATCGCACTATTGATGGAATTTCAGTGCTACACTAGAATTACAGTATTGTCTGGTGGCAATTGTGTCATACCCTACTTGCAGGAGGAAAATACATGGTAACTACGCTCGAAATTGACAAAACTCTTCTTCAAGAAGCTCTTGATTTGAGTAACCATCCAACACCTACTACATTAATTGAAGCAGCTTTACGCGAGTATATTCAACGTCGCAAACAACTAAAAATATTGGAATTGTTTGGTACTATTGACTACGATGAAGATTATAACTACAAGCAACAGCGACAAACAACATAAATGTTCTTGTTGATAGTTCCGTTTGGTCGTTGGCATTGCGGCGTAACACAACAAATGAGGCGATCGCGATCGTTAAAGTCCTATTACTATAAGTTTTTAACGGGTAAAAGCTTGATATGAGGCGATCGCACTTTCAAAAATCAAAATCAAATCAACTATAAGCCTCATCATGACTACCAATATAATATAAGTTTAAAATCCCCTCTCCTGTTGACTCGTCTATTGTTTCCAGATCAAAAATAATTCTACAATCATAGGCAACAGAGCAAGACCACAAACCATCCAGATTTCCCTTTAATTTATGGGTTTTTAGGGATGGGATAAAAGGGTCTTCAGATAATAAAGTTATTACTGAAATGACTTTTTCTTGCAGTTGGGGATTCTTCTTTACTAATCTTTTAAATGACCTTTTAAAACTATTTTCATAGACTATTTTCATAAATTAGTCTGCCAAAAGATTTGCAATTGCTTCTTCCGCAGTGCCACAAAAAGCTGTGCCATTTTTCTTGGCTTCTCGTGTCAGCTTGACAGATTTTAGTATTTCTTGTTCTTGTAACTCTAGCCGGCGTTTTTGCAGAAACTCAATCAGTTGATCTCGTTCTTCTGAAGTTAAATTATCAAATGTATTAATCAAATTTTGTTTAAAAGTGATGTTCATATTAATATTTCGTCGTTTTATCAAAGTTAAATTGATTATAGCAAAATATTTTTGATGTTCTGAAAATGATCGCCCGATCAAAAATCAAAAGGGCGATCGCCTCTTCTCAATAAAAACCGATCGCACTTTCGGAAAAAAAGGGTGATCGCAATAAAAAGTAAGTAATTTTTTTTGCTACACTCAAGGCATCATGCTAGTTTGTAATCCAGATGAACACGATCTCGATCGCTATTTCAGATGAGCGCCTTCTCAAGTTACAACAAGTCGCCAACGAACTGAATCTGTCGATAGAAGAATTAGTTTTAATAGGCATAGAAAACTTCCTCGCACGGGGAGAATTTTCTTCACCAAATACTGCTAAAAATAGCCTTAACAACAATGCTGAAATTTCCACAGAGGTAGTTGAGAAATTTTATGTACTAGCCTCCGATTGGGAGAAAGAGGTTTCTGGACTGTCTTCAACTGCCCAAATATCTGAGCATCCGGCCTATCAGGAAATTATTAATATGGGAACTAAAATAGTGCCGCTTTTGCTATTAGAACTGAAAAATAATCCGCTTTACTGGTTATCAGCGTTGAGTGCAATTACCGGTGAAAATCCGATTAAACCAGAACAAAGGGGGCGGGTAAAACAGATGGCATCAGCTTGGATAGAGTGGGGTAAAATTCAAGGTTACGCGATCGAAGATAATGTATAGAAGACCAGAACTTGAACTTAAGTGGCTAAATTTATCCCGCACGGATTATCAAGTTACCAGCCCCAAATCTCAAGAATTTGACATCCTCCCCGCCGTAAACGGACGGGGATTCCTCACCACGCCACCTTTTTAGGATGGTCGCTGAATGGGGTTGACGCTTCGCAGACTGTTGCTACTTTAAAAGCAGTCTTACACTATCTCCACGTCCGTTTTAAGTCTCGGAATGCCCTCCCGCGACTTAAGTTTAACCTCGTTCACTAAGTTAAACTTTTTGTTTAATTTGTTAATTAATGCGTTCAAGGTTGGATTTCCCATTGCCTTACATCCGCTTCCCCAGTTTCTAATCTCAACCCCACAGGACTTTCAACCTTGTTATTTATTTCGGAGTATCTTTGATTCGGGCGGGTCTTTTCACAACCATTAATATGCTAACAGAAAACCACAGTAATTCGGTAGTTTTGTTATTTATCTTAATAAAAAGTCGTCCTAGAAGGACGAGGTTTTAAACCCATTTTTCTGATAACTGCTTTGCATGGGCGGCGGCGGAAAATGATCGTTGGTGGCAACCGATACCTGGAGAGCAATTTTATTGGCCAGAAGGTGTGCCACAAGAGGAGACGATAGCAGCCTATATTCAGGCTTATCAAACACTGGGATATGAAATTTGTCAGGGCGAGGGATTAGAAGTTGGATATCAGAAAATAGCGATATATGTTGACTCAAGCGGTATTCCAACTCATGCAGCTAGACAATTAGCTAATAGTAAGTGGACGAGTAAGTTAGGCTGGTTGGAAGATATTGAACACGAATTGGATGGATTGACGGGGGATAGGTACGGAGTTGTCGCTCAAATTCTCAAACGTGCGATAAATTAGGGAAGGGCGATCGCATCTTCTAAATAAAGAGCGATCGCCATTTTGGTTATTTGGGAAAAAAAGAACGATCGCACTTTAGAAAAAAAAGCATGATCGCATCTTCTAAATAAAAACTGATCGCCCCTCATAAAAAAGGAGAAACACCAGTAAATTTTAAATTATGAGGATGGGAGAAACAAAAGACAAAATTTCAGGGGGAATTCCGGGCATAGGGTTAAGAGGATCAACCGACTGAGGAATTCCTCCTGGCCCTTCGGGCATCTCTGTTAGTCCTGATTGATTAGGTAATAAAAGGTTAGCTATTGTGATATTAGAAGCCTGAATATTATTCAGTTGGACTAATTGTTCACCTGTACTTTTCAGAACAAGTAGGGTATTAGCACCTGCGGCTTGAATCAAGATGTCACTAATACTCACATCGGCTGGTACTTGAATATAATCAATCGTATTTTCAAAGTCGGTGATGATGTCTAAACCGCTACCTGTTGACAAGGCAAATGTATCACTTCCCTGTCCGCCAGTAAGGGTGTCAATATCCCTGTCACCTGAGAGAAAATCATTTCCTGCGTCGCCAAATAGTTGATCGTTGCCTTTGCCACCTAATAAAGTGTCGTTCCCGTCTCCGCCTCTGAGCATATCGTCACTGAGATGACCAAGGATGGAATCGTTGTCAGTTCCTCCATCTAACTGATCGTTATCTTTTCCCCCAAATAGGGTATCGTTACCTGCATCGGCGGAAATATTATCTTGACCTTCATTCCCGAAAATTAGTTCGCTGTCGGAGGAGCCTACAACTGTATCGTTACCACCAAGAGCCAACACACCACCTGGAAAATTTGTTAGTTGTCCAGGGGAGAGGGTGATAAATTCAGAGGTGTTATCGCCGATCAAGCGAGAGATTCCGTTTAGTACGTTAGGTTGTAATGCCATGTTTGACGTTTTCCAATTTGAATTGTAGAGAATTGTATAAGGCTGATGGGAAAGGAGATCGTACTTTGGGAAAATAAGGGCGATCGCTCCTCTGTTTAGGCATTAAAGCATTCACTTGTTGTATGCGTATGGCTCATCCCATACATAGGGTACAGTCTGTCTTTGATACCATAAGCTACCATTTGGACGACTAATATCAACGTGCAAATGAGGTTCATTACTCCAACCGTTATGACCACTTCGCGCAATTAACTGTCCTGGATCGACATGATCGCCGGGGTTTACTACCACTGAGTTTTGTTGCAAATGTAAATAAATTGCGCGGTAATTATCATCAACACCATCATTGTCATCAAGTTTAATCAAAACATAATTGGTATTAAACTGATTAGCCTCAAGACCTTTCTGATTGGGAGGTAAATCTGCCACATCTTTCTTGACTTCTAGCACCGTTCCCGAACGCATTGCGTAAACATTTGTCCCGATATCAACCCCTATGTCGTCAGCAAACTGTTGTGGAGCTTTATGAGTTTGACTACTACCTTGTTGATTGCCTTTCGTTGGATGCAGGAATCCTTTTAATGGGTTAGAACCTGATGGATTAGAAAAAAGAGGTGGTTCAGAAGAAACTTTATCCCAAGAGAGATCGAAATAGGCAGTGTTAGCTATTTCACGGTAGTCTGCCCTGACCCAATACTTACCATTATTTTTCGGTGTAAATTGAATAGTCTTACCTTCAAAGGCATCTCCCTTCAACTGATTGCCACCGATCGGTTCTGCCTGGTTTTCGTTATTTGCACCTACAGGGTAAGCGAATAAAGCATACTTATCATCGGCTTTTACATTGAAGTTGTAAGTTTGACCTTGCTGAAAATCAGCTTGTGTCCAAAATCTCAAGTAGAAGTCATCCTGATTTACTCCGTTCGCAGGACTCCCATTTCCCCAATCCTTTGCAAAACCTTTTTTGCCATCGCTGCGGGTGTTAGAACCAAAACCTAGGGCATTATAGCCAGACCATAATACAGGTTCCCAACTTTTTGAATTTCCATTCCGATTCCAAGATTGGACACCCCAGTTATTTTGCCAATCAAAAGCAGCCTTTTCAATCGAAATTGTTTGCCCACCTAACACAACAGTCGCCCGATCGTCCTCACCCCTCAACCCCTGAAGCTCACCCTCACTCAACTCCTTCCCCTGCACAACCGCCCCAAAAATCGCGCCCTCATCTCCGGGTGCATCCGTAATATTCAACCGCGCATCAATAGAATGCCCGATTTCTTCCAACAACACATCGGCCACCGCCGCCGGATTTGCGCTATTCCCAGCCAATAATTCTCTCGATAAATAAATCGTATCTGTCGCCCCTGCAAAAGCCCCATTCGCCCCACCAATTTCGGCAGACGAGACAAATTTAACTGGCGGAATTAAACTAAAATCACCGTTTAACCAATCTTGGGTTAGAACATTTGCAGCTTGATTATCCCAACTTTCTCCAAAGGCTAAATTCATCTTTTCGACAAAATTAGGAACCTTGGCAAACTGGGTTAATTGTTCCTTGACAATATCCATTGCTTCACCCGTCAACCCATCGAAAGAATTGTCATTCGGTAACGTTATATTAGGGTCAATAGTTGCAATTGATCCTTGAATTTGAGCCAGCAATAAACTATCAGAGGGTTCGGCGTGAGTGCTGTAATATTTGGGTTTTGATTAATATGACCGATTAATAAGTCAGATTGTAAAATAACTGCTGGATTAGGTTCTTGGAGGTTCCAATTCAAAGCAGAAAAACTGGTAGATGGGAGCAAATTCTGACTAGGATCTTGCGAAAGTGGATTAGACATATATCTTCCCTGAATTTAGATAAAAGTGAGATAATTTTGATAAATATAAGTAACTGACTAAACGAACTGATTTAAAGAATAGTATGCACAAAAAACCTGTTTTTGTAAAGTAATAAAATATCACTTTTAAGCAGATAATTAAAATCGTTTTCGTCATAAATTGTCATAATATTTTGAGAAATGTCAGGTGAAATCACAAAAAGTCTGATATCCTAGTGAAAATACTGATATGTTGTGGAGTTATGGACATAGAAGAATTCTTAAAGTTAGCAGACAACGTGGTTTTTTCGGAGACAGAAAAACATCTGGATGATCTGCAAAAAGCGGTATTGCGCGGTGTATGGGATGGCCAAAAATATTCTGAAATCGCAGAAGAATGTTATCTCACTGAGGCTTATGTGAGAAATTTAGCCTCACAATTATGGAAAATGTTTTCAGGGATTTTAGGTGAAAATATTAGGAAATCGAATATTATATCGAGTTTGGAACGCTCACAATCAGCTTATTTTTTATATAATGAGTCTGTAAATCTTAGCCATGTTAATATATGCAATAATAACTCATCATCAATCATACCAACAGAGCGATCGCAATCTCCCCCAAAACAACAACAAATTGACTTAGGAACAGCACCGGATCTTAAGAAAATATATGATCGCATTCACGAATTAAAAACCCTACAAAATTGGATAATTCAAGAAAATTGTCGCCTAGTTTCTATTATTGGATTAAGTGGTATTGGTAAAACTACCCTAACTCGTTATTTAATTCAAACCCTACAACCGGAATTTGAAGCAATTATATGGCGAAGTTTTTATACTTCCCCCAGTTTAGAGATTACCCTAAAAAATTTATTATTATTTTTCTCTAATCAATCCTTAACAGATTTACCTGTTAGTTTAGAAGAACAATTATCTTTATTAATCGAATATCTGAGAACTAAACGCTGTCTGATTATTCTGGATGATGTGCAAACCTTACTCAATCAAGGAACCCTAGCTGGACAATATCATCCTGACTTTAAAAATTATAGCCTATTGTTTAAATTAATCGCTGAAACCTCCCATCAAAGTTGTTTAATTCTCAATAGTTGGGAACTTCCCCAGGATATTGTTACCTTAACTGATGATAATGCACCCATTCGCTGTTTAAAGTTACCCGGTTTGGGTTCAGCAGCAACGGAAATTTTACGCGAAAAACGATTAAAAGATGAGGAACAATGGCATTTGTTAATTGAGACTTATCAAGGAAATCCCTTATGGTTAAAAATTGTTGCAACGATGATTCAAGATATTTTTAGAGGAAAGGTTGCAGAATTTCTCAAATATGATAATCTATATCTAGGAGAGGAATTAACCGAAATCTTAACACAGCATTTAGATCAGTTGTCAAAGATTGAAAAAACCGTAATCATAACTCTAAGTCAAGAAAAGCAACCGCTAGGAATTGCGGAATTAATAGAAATATCTAAATTACCTGCAATGGATGTATTTAAAGCTATACAATCTTTAGAACGGCGTTGTTTAATAGAAACAGAAGAACAGCAACAGCAAACCTACTTTAAGATTTCTCCCATTATTCAACAATATCTTATTTTGAATTGTCAATAACCAGAAATCCTGTTTCTATATGTAGGGGCGGGTTCACCGATGAATTTTGCCACTCACCAACAACCTTAATAAACCCGCCCCCACCCAACCAATAACCCCTCACTCGAACCCGCACCTACGGGGGAAGATATTGAACTGTCAAAAAATAGAAATTTATGGTGAATTATCCAGGACTTTTAAGATTCTCTGCAAATCCAAAATTCAGGGTCGGAGGTTCTAAATTAGGAATCATCACATCCACACCCGGCGGTAACGGGGGTAATTTAGGAATTCCGGTTTCAACATCGGTGGTTTTTGCCGCTAATTTGGCAATAAATTCTGAGGAAGGAACCTGCGCCACCTTCATGGTATTTAATAGTTGAGCCAGCGCCACTTCAATATCATTGCGGGGGTCAATAGCTACCCAGCCTTGACTGGTTAACTTCCGTAACTCAAAGTGTAAATGGGGCCCGGTGGATATCCCCGTACTTCCGACCCGTCCAATCACTTCCCCCTGTTTAACCTGCTCTCCGGGTTTAACAAACAATTCCGATAAGTGACCATAGAGGGTTTCCTGGGATTTTTCCGAGTGATTTAGTACCACCGCCATCCCGTAGCCCCCTAACCAATCGGCGACGGACACTTGACCGGAATAGGAAGCCACAACGGGTGTCCCTTCATCAGCCCCTAAATCAATCCCGGTGTGAAAACGGCCATAACCCAAAACCGGGTGTTCACGCCAACCAAATAAAGAAGTAATTGGGGAGGGAATAGTTAGGGGAAAAAGCGCGCTGCTATTGCCATTTCCCCGCACCGCCGCCGGACGTTGGGTGCGATTATAATAGGTCAAACCGGAATTACTCATACTGCTGACCACCATTGGGCCAACTTGAATCGGGCTAAACCCGGTAACGGCTACTTCCCCAGAGTATGACCCACCAGAACCATAATCAACGGATTGAGGTTGCTGATTATAAGTATAGTTGGCCTCGTAACCGCCCCCAATATTAGCCTCGGAGTTGGCAACAAAACCATTAGTGTAGGAGGAATTGGGCTGACCATAGGCGGTATTTCCCCCGTCTAGTAAGGGGTTGGGAATAGAGCCTAAATTATTATTGCCAATGTAGGGAGTATTTCCAGTATAGGGAACTTGATTATTTTCCGCCTGATAAATTGATGAGGGATAAGCCGGGACGCATAAATCTCCGGCGGATTGTCCTAATTCTAAAGCCGCTTCGCATCCAGTTGAACGTTCGGAGAATACCACTGTAGAGGGAGCTTCATAGCCGTCCGTGGCCCCAATTTGATAATCCGTTGGATCTATATAAGCATTAGCTGGAGACTCCTCTGCGGGGGGTGTTTCTGGAAAAACAATCTCTTGTTCAGGTGGAGGGACAATATTAGGAATTTCTGGGCTGTAGGGTTCGGAATAATATTCTGGTTCAGGATTAGGGGCGGGTTCAGAATAACTCGGATCAGGTGTAGAGTAGTCTGGAACAGTTGCGGGTTCGCTATAGGTGGGTTCTGGTTCAGTATTCGGAACAGTCAAGTTATCACTGTATCCTGTAGTCGCTTCAGGAGCGCTGGGAACAGACGCTTCCACAGGTTCCGCTTCCACGGGTATAGAAAATTCATCCGTAGCAATTACACGGCTACTGAATAGGACTAAACCCGTAAGACAACCTAAACCCAAAAGGGCGTAACTTCTTGAACCCAAGTACCAACGTCCTTGGCGGGTATTGGATGTTGGATATTTTTTCTGTTCCGTCATCTTCCTCACACAACCAATAATGATCTAACTGTTGAACTAACTGTAGCCGATATTTATTGTACCGGGCTGTTGGTCAATTTCTTGAGAAAAACCGATTTCGGTTTTAGGATAAAGACCAACTCGCAGGTTCCCTTGTTCCGAAATTCCGATAATTTCACCCATTTGATCCCCAATCTGGATCGGTTTCCCCATACAGGTTAAGAGTTGATTATAGCCCGTTAACATTTTCTTAACCTTAGTATCTGATAAGTGTTGAATCCCTAGGTCTAATCCCTGTAAGACTAGGGCGGCGAGGAATTCTAGGGATTGAATCGTCGGCGGTGTGGGAGAATGGGCAAAAAAGGTTTGTAAATTAATCCCAATTTCAGGAACGGGATTTTCCCAGTTTAAGCCAACTCCGATCACCGCCTGAGTAATAAGCTGTCCCGAAATTTTGGTTTCGGTGAGAATTCCGCCGAGTTTGCGCTGATTTAAAATTAAATCATTCGGCCATTTCAATTGTACGGGACAGGAGCGATCGCGCAAAATTGTGGCGATACCCCAAGCTGAACTGATGCTCAAATGGGCTTGTTGAGTCACCCGAAGGTTGATATCGACAATTTTTGATAAAAATAGCCCCCCCTGACTCGACTGCCATTGTCGGCCCCATTGTCCCCGTCCGGCGGTTTGTTCTCCGGCGATAACAACAGTTCCCGAAGGTTCACCCTGTTCTAACAGTTCCCAGGCGGTTTGATTAGTAGAAATTAAGCTATCAAAATAATAAATAGTTGGTAGAGAAGTACCACGGCGCGTCTCCATCAGGGTTTGTAAGGCAGATTCCAAACGGGATAAATTCAGCAAGTTATTTAAGGGAATGGGAATAAAACACAAAGGCACAAAGACACAAAGACACAAAGAAGAATCGGTTAAAATTAGGGGTGTTTGTAGTCGCAACTGTTCCTAATCATAATTTTATGCACACTTGGCATTGGCAAACCTGGAATGGATTACCCTATTTAACCTGTAGTTTGCTTAAAGATTGGCAACATGGCTTTTTTACCCGTTCTTTTAGTCCTCGAACTCCTTCGGACTTAGTGGCTGTTTTACAACCTGCGGTTCCAGTGTATCGAGTTAAGCAGGTGCATGGGAATGTAGTGTTAAAAACGGGAACTGTTGACCCCTTGGATAATTTAGGATCACAGGAAATTCCTTTGATGGAAGCGGATGGTTTATTTGCGGAAAATTCCTCGGAAGCGGTTTGGGTAGCTACGGCGGATTGTGTTCCGGTGTTAATTGCGGATGCTCAAACCGGAAAGGTGGCTGCGGTTCATGCGGGCTGGCGGGGGACGGCCGCTAAGATTGTTCCAGAGGCGATCGCTCATTTTCAAGCCCAGGGTAGTCAATTAGAGGATTTACGGATCGGATTAGGGCCAGCGATTTCGGGACAGGTCTATCAAGTTTCCTTGGATGTGGCGACCCAGTTAGCCCAAAGTTTGGTTTGTGATATAGGGGGATTAGAACCAGTCTATCAACTCCCTAATTCCCCCCTAATGACCGATCCTGACCCGGATAAAGTCCGTTTAGATGTGCGACGGTTTAATAGTTTACAACTAGAACAGTTAGGGATTACACCTGAACAAGTGGCGATCGCTCCCCATTGTACCTATCAAGACCCGGAGGCTTTTTTCTCCTATCGTCGGGAACAATTGAAACGGGTTCAATGGTCAGGGATTGTGAGTCAGTAGAGTTAATAGATCAACGGTTTGGATCGAGATTGAGTTAAGCTTACAATTAATAAACGGTATAAGAAAAAGTCTGATGAGCGAGCAAAGTCCCTACGAACAGCTTGGGGTTACCCTTGATGCCTCCTTTGATGAAATTCAGGAAGCTCGAGATCGCCTAAAACAGCAATATATTGGCGAAGTTAAGCTGCTGCAATCTATTGAAGCGGCTTATGATGCCATTTTGATGGATCGGTTGAAAATGCGACAAGAGGGCAAAATTAAAGTCCCGGAGCGAATTCGTTTTCCCGAACGAGTGGCCCCAACTCCGCCCTCTGGTGTTCAACCTGTGGCGAATTCAAAACCCAATTGGTTAAGCCAACTGTTGGATACTCCCAGTCGTGCTGAGTTATTATGGCCTTCTGGGGTATATGTCACCTTGGCAGGTTTGAGCCTTTATTCGGGTTTTGCTACCTCATTATTACAACTAACTTTAGCCTTGGGTGTGGGATCTTGTCTTTATTTCCTCAACCGGAAGGAAAATAAGTTTGGTCGAGCGGTTTTACTGACCGTTGCGGGTTTAATTGGGGGGTTAATATTAGGAAGTTTATTGAGTTCACTAGCAGGAGCGATCGCGGTAGAACGATTTATTGCTTTTATTACTTTTATTGTTTTGTGGCTTGTGGCTTGCTTTCTGCGTTAATTCCCCAGGGTTTGAAGTTACCAGAATTAGGGAACAGCCCCCCCAAACCCCCCGTACACGGGGGGCTAGGGGGGGAGGGAATAGGGAAAAAAAGACTTTAGCAGTCTTTTTCCTAACTGTTAGGGGCAACTGGTATAAAAATAGGGCTATATTTCTGTTCCCAGAAATAGCCCTATTTTTATTTAAACTGATTTAATTTTTAGGATTTGAATTAAACAACTGACGCCATTTTGACTTCATTATTGGCTAACAGTTCTTGCAATTCATCAGCATCCACCGTTTCTTTATCAATTAAAACATTGGCTAATTGATTTAAAACATGGCGGTTTTCTACTAATACTTGTTTTGCCCGTTTATAGGCGGCATCCACCAGTATACGAACCTCGGCATCAATAGTTGAGGCGGTTTCTTCGGAAAAATCCCGTTCCGACATAATATCCCGTCCCAGAAACACATTCCCCTGTTGACGACCTAAAGCCACGGGGCCAAGGCGATCGCTCATCCCATAACGGGTAATCATTTGACGGGCCACCCGAGTCACCTGTTGTAAGTCATTGGACGCTCCGGTGGTGACTTCTTCTTCCCCGAAGATAATTTCTTCAGCTACCCGGCCACCCAAAGCCACGGCCATTTGATTTTCCAGATAGGAGCGGCTGAACAAACCGGAGTCCATACGTTCTTCACTGGGCATAAACCAGGTTAACCCCCCGGCCCGACCGCGAGGAATAATACTAATTTTCTGTACAGGGTCATAGTCGGGCATTAAGGCCCCTACTAAGGCGTGTCCGGCTTCGTGATAAGCGACTAGGGTTTTGCGTTTTTCGCTCATCACCCGATCTTTCTTCTCAGGGCCAGCTAACACCCGGTCAATGGCATCATTGACTTCATCCATTGAAATTTCGGTCAGGTTACGACGGGCGGCTAAAATAGCGGCTTCGTTTAACAGGTTGGATAAGTCCGCCCCGGTAAACCCAGGGGTACGACGGGCAATTTTATCCAAGTCCACATCTTTAGCCAAGGTTTTGCCCCGGGCATGAACTCGCAGAATTTCTGCTCGGCCGTTATAGTCGGGACGGTCAACCACAACTTGGCGGTCGAAGCGACCCGGACGCATTAAGGCGGAGTCGAGGACGTCGGGGCGGTTAGTCGCGGCAATAATAATAATTCCGTTATTGCCTTCAAACCCGTCCATTTCGGTTAATAACTGGTTTAGGGTTTGTTCGCGCTCATCGTTACCACCGCCTAAACCTGCACCCCGTTGACGACCTACGGCGTCAATTTCATCAATAAATACGATACAGGGAGCATTGGTTTTCGCCTGTTCAAACAGGTCACGCACCCGGGACGCACCCACACCGACGAACATTTCTACAAATTCCGAACCGGAAATACTGAAGAAGGGAACACCCGCTTCTCCGGCTACGGCTTTGGCTAATAGGGTTTTTCCGGTTCCTGGGGGGCCAACTAATAAGACACCTTTAGGAATTTTTGCACCCACGGCCGTAAACCGATCGGAATTTTTCAGGAAGTCCACGACTTCGCTAAGTTCGAGTTTAGCTTGCTCGATACCCGCCACATCTCCGAAGGTGACTTGGGTTTGGGGTTCCATCTGGACTCTAGCTTTGGACTTGCCAAAGTTCATAGCTTGGCTACCCGGGCCATTCTGAGCGCGACGGAGTAAGAAAAATAACCCCACTAAGAGTAAAACGGGGAAAAACAGACTGCTCAGGGCTTTGAACCAGAAGCTTTCATCGTTTTGGGGTAAAACAGAAATATCAACGTTATTTTCGGTCAGAATATCGATCAGGGCCGGATCGTTGGGAAGGTTAACAATGACTTTATTCCCATCCTGGGCCGTGACTAGGGCTCTGGAGCGATCGGAACTGAGACTGACCCGTTCAACTTTATTACTCTTGACTTCTTGAATAAAGGTACTATACTTCCAGCTTTCCCGGGTTTGGGGCTGTTTATCAAAAAAAGCAGTTGCTAATGCTAAGACTACAATGGCAAGCAGGGCGTATAACCCCGCATTTCTCCAGCGTTTATTCACCGAGGTCTATCCTCCTACTGTTGCGGCGAGTCTACAGGACTCATTGTTATGGTATTGTTACTAATCTTAACGTATTTTTCATCAAGACTGGTGGTAAAGCTAGAGATTTGATGATCACGGGATGGGGACTGGACTCAAAATCGGCAGGGAGAATTGGGGAGAAATGGCTCAATTAATTTCCTAGGGGCTGTTTCAGTCTTCAGATTTATGCAGCAAATCTTTTTAATAAGTGGGGACACAATCTGAATTATGAGCGATAAAAACGAATATCTTCTCAACTCTGAACTGAACCAAATTATCCCGGCGGAAATCAAGCATGATGAATTTTACACCTGGATTCAAAAAATTTCCCGTGAGGAGAAGATTCAAACCGTTTTAGAAATTGGTTCATCATCGGGTGGGGGAAGTACGGAAGCATTTGTCAGAGGGTTAAGGGATAATCCTGAGCATCCGACGTTATTTTGTATGGAAATTTCTAAACCTAGATTTATTGAACTGCAAAATAAATATACTACCGATTCTTTTGTCAAATGTTATAACGTTTCATCCGTTTCCCTTGACCAATTTCCCCAACCCCAAGACGTTATAGATTTTTATACATCCCATAACACCGCCCTGAATCAATATCCTCTTGAGCAGGTTTTGGGATGGTTGCAACAAGATATTAACTATTTAAACTATTCGGGAGTAACCCACTCTGGAATTCAAAAAATTAAAACTGAAAATAATATTAAAAACTTTGATGTGGTGTTAATTGATGGTTCTGAATTTACCGGAAAATCAGAGCTAGAAGATGTTTATGGGGCAAAATATATTTTACTAGATGATATCAATAGTTATAAAAATCATTATAATTATCAGCGATTACGGCAAGACAAAAATTATCAACTTATTGCCCAAAATATGGATCTAAGAAATGGCTATGCGATATTTAATAAACAAACAAAAAATGATTTTAATTTTAAGGAAGAACTATTAGAGCAATCCTTAGTCAAGAGATTAGTTCGTCCCAATATGGTGATTTTTGATGTGGGAGCTAATATTGGGAACTATTCAATTTTATTTAGCCAATTAGTCGAAGATCAGGGAAAAGTATATGCTTTTGAACCGACATCTAGCACATTTTTAAAACTTAAGCAGCGCATTGAAAATTATGGCTGTAGCAATGTTTTTGTATTGAAAAATGCTGTTTATTGTGATAACACAACAGTTGATTTACATGAGTTTCCTGAAGAATATGCAGCCTGGAATAGTTTGGGCGTACCCCAAATGATTAATCCCAAAACTCACAAGGATTATGTTCCTATTGTACAAACAGAGAAAGTTGTAGCGATTACACTAGATTCTTTTTGTGAAAGCCATAATATTCAGAAAATTGATTACTTAAAAGTTGATGTAGAAGGAGCAGAAATTGATGTTTTAAAAGGGGCAAAAAAACTATTAGAACAAAGAAAAATTAACTGGATTCAGTTTGAAATTTCTCAAAAAATGTTAGAAGGACTGAATCGTAAATCTGGAGAAGTTTTTGAATTTTTAAAATCCCATAATTATGAATGCCATCAAATTTCAGAAGATGGGGGAATTGGGGAATTATCTGAAGATTCAAGTTCTTTCTATGAAAACTACATTGCTTTTCCTTCATTACCGATTCACTTTTTTACCATTGTTCTGAATGGTGAACCTTTTATCCAATATCATATTGATGTTTTAAAGCAGTTAAATTTTAAATGGCATTGGCATATTATTGAAGGAGTTGCGGATTTAAAACAGGATACAGCCTGGAGTTTACAATTTGGCGGAAAAATTACGGATGATTTACATGATTTCGGGCGCAGTAAAGATGGTACAACAGCGTACTTAGATCAACTCAAACAACAATATCCTGATCAGATTACTATTTATAGAAAACCAGAAAGACAATTCTGGAATGGCAAACGGGAAATGGTAAATGCCCCTTTGGTTAATATTCACGAAGACTGTTTACTCTGGCAAATTGATGTTGATGAACTGTGGAAGGTTGAACAAATTTGTACCACCCGCCAAATGTTTTTAGAAAATCCAGATAAAACGGCTGCTTGGTATTGGTGTTGGTATTTTGTTGGGGAAAATCTGGTCATTAGTAGTCGTAATTGTTATGCCGAAAATCCTCAGCAAGAATGGTTAAGAACTTGGCGGTTTAAACCTGGAATGCAATGGTTAAGTCACGAACCCCCGCTTTTAGTTCAACCCTTAACCAATGGTCAGTGGCAAGATATCGCAACTCTGAATCCTTTTTGGCATCAAGAAACAGAAAAAAACGGTTTAGTGTTTCAACACTTTGCTTATGTGACCCCCGAACAAATCAAAATTAAAGAACAATATTATGGTTATCAGAATTTGATGGTTAAATGGTTGAATTTGCAGCAACAGCAACAATTTCCTGTGGCTTTAAAACAATATTTTGATTGGGTAAAAGATGAAACTCTGGTTGACCGTTCAGAAGGATTAAAAATTAATCCCCTTTGGACTCCAACTCAACACCAAAAGTCCCGAACTTGTAAAATTATTATTGATGGTGTATTTTTCCAAATTTGTAACACCGGAATTGCTAGGGTTTGGAAATCCTTACTAGAAACTTGGTCTACCCAGGATTTTGCTGAACAAATTATTGTCTTAGACCGGGAAGGGACTACGCCCAAAATTCCTGGGATTAAATATTATCGAATTCCCGAATATAACTATGATAAAATTGAGGAAGATCGGCAATTATTACAAAAAATATGTGATCAAGAAAATGCCGATCTGTTCATTTCAACCTATTATACCACTCCCCTAACAACACCTTCGGTTTTTATGGGATATGATATGATTCCAGAACAGTTGGGACTGGATTTAACTATTCCCATGTGGCAAGAAAAACATCATGGAATTAAACACGCATCCGCCTATATTACGATTTCTGAAAACACAGCCCAAGATTTAGTTAACTTTTTCCCTAATATTAATAAAAATCAAATTACCGTCGCCCATTGTGGTGTTCCGGCTGTTTTTTCCCCCGCAACTCCAGGAGAAATTCAACAGTTTAAATTTAAGCATAGCATCAATAAACCCTATTTTATTTTAGTCGGTCAACGTTTGGGTGCGGGAGGATATAAAAATACTTTATTGTTTTTTAAAGCCCTAACTCAACTCAAAAATAATCGGGATTTTGAAATTGTTTGTGTCGGAGGAGAACCAACTTTAGAAGCAGAATTTTATCCCTATATTCAACAGTTTAGAATTCATTTATTGCAACTGAGTGATCAAGAATTGAAACAAGCGTATTCCGGCGCAACTGCATTAGTTTATCCCTCTAAATATGAAGGGTTTGGAATGCCAATTATAGAGGCGATGGCTTGCGGTTGTCCGGTAATTACCTGTCGAAAAGGTTCAATTCCAGAAATTGCCAAAACAGCAGCTTATTATGTTAATGAAGATCGGGTTTTAGAAATGCTGCAAGCATTAGAAGAAATTCAAAAATCCGAAATTAGTCAACCTTTAATTAAAGCAGGTTTACAACAATCTTCTCAATATTCTTGGTCAAAAATGGCTGCAATTATCCAAAATACTTTAATCAAAACTATGCAAAACTTAAAACCAGAAAAAAAACAGCTTAATTTTCAAGATTTTACCTATTCCAAACGCAGTCATTTTAATCAATTTCAACGGTTTAAAGCCTATAGCAATATTAATCCAGATGCTTGTGATCTAAAAATTTATCAAGATTTATTAGTCTATAACTTTATTACCCAAAATTTACCCAAAGGTTCAAAACTATTAGAAATTGGTGGGGGAAATTCTCGGGTTTTAGAAGCATTAAAACAGGACTATGAATGCTGGAATTTAGATAAATTTGAAGGGGTAGGAAATGGCCCGAATCAAATTCAAAATTATGCTAACTCCCGTATTGTTTTAGACTATATTGGCAACTTTAACTCTGAACTTCCTGATCAATATTTTGATTGTGTTTTTAGTATTTCTACCCTAGAACATATTTCTGAAAATCAAACAACTTTTGATAAAATTACCCAAGATATTGATCGAATTTTAAAACCCAACGGTTTTTCCTTACATTGTTTTGATGTGGTGGTTAGACCCGCAGAAGTTTGGACAAATCAATTTTTGCCCTATTTATTTAAGACCCAAAAAACCTTAAATTCTATGATTGATTTTGATCAAATTAAACTTGATCCTGATTTATATGGAATGTCAGAAACCGCCTATCGTCAATTTTGGCAACCCACTACAAAAACATCCTATCAAGAATTTGGTCAACCGATTTCCTATAATATTCTCTGGCAAAAATCAGCAATAAATTTTAGATCTGTATCTCCTCAAGTGATTATTTCTTCATCTTTACCTAAAATTTCTATTGTTACCCCTTCTTTAAATCAAGGGGAATTTTTAGAGGAGTGTATTGATTCGATTTTGAGTCAAAATTATCCTAACTTAGAATACATTATTATGGATGGGGGAAGTACGGATAATTCAGTTGAAATTATTAAAAAATATGATAAGTATTTAACATATTGGCAAAGTCAAGCGGATGGCGGTCATTATGTGGCGGTGAATGCAGGATTTAAAAAAACAACGGGTGAAATTATGGGATGGTTAAATTCCGATGACAAATATCATCCCGATGCTTTTTATAAACTGGCGGCGACATTTGGGCACAATAAACAGGTGGAATGGGTAATGGGAATTCCGACGGAATGGGATCGTCAAGGTCAACACATTCCACGCCAATTTCCTATTCCAAAATGGACAAGAAAATTATTATTAGAAAAACAGGAAGTTATACAAAATCAACAATTACAACATACTTGGATTCAACAAGAAAGTACATTTTGGACGCGATCGCTTTGGGAAAAAGCCGGATCAAAATTACAAACAAATCTCAATTTAGCGGGGGATTTTGAACTGTGGTTACGCTTTTCTCGTTATGCTCCTTTGTATTTATTGAGAAGTTTAATTGGCGGATTTCGTACTTATGATACTCAACGTTCTAAAATTTATCGAGAGCAATATTATCAAGAAGTGAAGCAAATTGTTCAAGAGGAAATACAATTAATTCAGCAAGGGAAATATACTTCAGAACAGCTATCTCCTCCTGTAATTGTGTTGAAAGATCATCAAGTTTTAGCCTTAAAACAACAGTCATTAACTCAACCTCAAATCAAAGTTTCTGCGATTGTTTCCACCTATAATTCGGCATCAATGATGTCGGGAAGGTTAGAAAATTTAGTTAATCAAACTTTATTTCAACAAGGAAAATTAGAGATTATTGTTGTTGATTCCGGTTCCCAGGAAAATGAAAGAGATATTATTTTAGAGTTTAAAAAGCAATATCCTGACTCGATTATTTATATTAAAACTGAAGCAAGGGAACCAATTTATCAAGCGTGGAATAGAGGAATTGCGATCGCGCGGGGTGAATATATCACTAATCAAAATACCGATGATCGTCTCAAATTAAATGCTTTAGAACGATTATCTAACTATTTAGATGAACATTCAGAAGTCATATTAGTACACGCAGATCAGCAAGCGGTATCACCAGGAGAAACTGTTAATTTAGAGCAATTAAATGGCAAACCTCACTGGAAATGGCCGGAATTTTGTCGTTTAAAATTATTATTTTCAGCCCAAGTAGGTTCTCAACCAATGTGGCGAAAATCTCTACATAATAATTACGGATTATTTGATCAAACTTTAAAAGTTCGAGGAGATCAGGATTTTTATATTAGAATTGCTAATGGGGGAGAATTCCATTTTATTCCCGAAATCTTAGGGACTTTGAATTTATCAGAAAATTCCTTAAGTCATCAACAAGATTTAAGTCGGGAAGAAGAAATATTAATCTTTAAAAGATATACCTCCTCACGGGAAAAATTAGCTCAATTTTTGAATCATTCTCAAATTCAACTAACTGATCAAAACTATCAAATTTTAGTCAATAATTTATCCTGTGATTTAGCGAATCAAGTTTTATCACAGTTTCATCTACCGTTTTATATTAAATTAATCACGGAATTATTAAACTCTGTAGTTGAATTGGGAACCTATCAACAAACAGTACAAACTAATTTATTAAGAATTTGGAATCGATTTTCTGACCCAGCCACCCGATTTCAATTTATGAAAACATTATCACCAGAAATCATAGAAACTTGTGATGAGCAAATTCAAATTAAAGGGGAGGGAATGGAAAAAATTGATCCTGCTCAAATGTATATTAATTTATCTAAACTTAGTCAAGTTAATGCACCTCGAATTGCTTCGGTTTTTTCCGCTCAACCTCGACCCTTTTGGTCAGTAATTATTCCCAGTTATAACGGTGAAAAATATATAGAACAGGTATTAAATAGTGTTCTGACTCAAGCACCGAGTTCTGACGAAATGGAGATTATTGTTGTTGATGATTGTTCAACTAATCTAAAATTTGAAGCTCTAGTTAAAACCTTCGGTAAAAATCGAGTTCAATTCTATCGACAACCGCAAAATTTAGGGTTAATTCCTAACTGGAATGATTGTATTAAACGGGCGACGGGACAATGGATTCATCTTCTACATCAGGATGATTTAGTCCTACCTGGATTTTATCATCAGATGCGACAATTATTAGAAAAAGAACCCACCGCCGGGGCTGGATTTTGTCGCCATTATTATATTGATGAACAGGGAAAACAACGCTCACTTTCTGCTTTAGAACAGGAAACAAATGGGATTATTTCTAACTGGTTAGAACGCATTGCTGTGATGCAGCGTATTCAATTTGCTGCTATGGTGGTTAAACGCAGTGTTTATGAAACATTAGGAGGATTTTCTGAAAATGCAGGTTCCGCCGCCGATTGGGAAATGTGGAAACGAATTTCTACCTATTATCCTGTTGCTTATGAACCCCAACCTTTAGCCTGTTATCGTTTACATTCAACTTCAGAAAGTTCTCGGTTAATTTCAATGGGAGCCAATATTTCTGATACTTTAAAATCCATTGAACTCTCTCAATCCTATTTACCCGAAAATCAAGCGGTTATTTTATCAAATAAAGCCAGAGAACATTATGGTTTGTATGCTATTAATACCGCTCAACAACTGTTAACTCAGGGCGATGCTAATGCGGTGATTGCTCAAATTCAAGAAGCATTAAAATGTAGTCAATCTGATACAATTAAACAGGCAATTATTGGGTTATTTAGTCCTCAACAACAACCCAAAGCTCAAATTAAAACTTTAACTCCGGCTCAAATTTTGGCGGAAGTTTCCCGTTTAACCGAAGAATACAAAACCACCAATAACCCAGATTTTATCCTAAATTCCCTGCGTCAAATTCGGCAAATTGTGGCTCAATATTGGTTAGGTTTAGAATCAGAGAATTTAGAAAAAGCCTATGGAGGAGAAATTGGTCAAGCCCATAAAATTATACTCAATAGTGGTATAAAAAATGAAGCATTAACACCCCTAGAAAAAGCTCAAGTTCAAGATTGGTATGCTTATCTAAAACAGGGACTCAATCAACCGAAAAGCATACAATATTTATTGGCAATTATCTTGTATAGCTATCCCTATCAATTATCCCCTAATTGGTATATTCAAGCCCCTATTCCTAAATGGTTTTTACCCGACTATTTCGAGTTTATGTTAGCAGTCCCTCAGTTTTTCCAAGAATTAGGAGAAGCTGAACTATATTATCGTTATTTGGAAAATTGGATTACCTATATTCATGAGCGGTTTACCAGTCATCCTGAGTTTTCAATTTGGCAAGAATTAGCCTGGAAATTCACCCAAATAGCTAACTTTATTCCTTTATATTTTAATACAGCTAATCTCAAAAATATTTATATTAAACGGGCGGAAATTATGGAATTTGCCCTAACTCATTTAGGTTATTCTTTAGATTATCAATTTCCCCAACGTCCAAATCGTCAGAAAATCCGCTTAGGAATTCTCAGTAACCATTTTCTACCCCAAACCGAAACTTACTCAACTTTACCTGTTTTTGAGTATTTAGATTCAACTCAATTTGAGGTGATTTTATATACTCTACAATCGAATAATCATCCCCTAGAAAAGTATTGCCAAAGTCGAGCAGAACGCTTTGTAAAACTGCCTAAAAACATCTCAGAACAGGTGCAATTAATCCGTAATGATGATTTAGATATTTTGTTAATTGGAACCAATGTAACGGCCGTTAATCACGGGATAACGCTCTTAGGATTACATCGGTTAGCCCGGATTCAAATCACATCAACATCATCCTGTGTAACTACAGGAATGCGGAATATGGATTACTATATTTCAGGAACTTTAACAGAAATAAAACAGAATCCCCAAGCCCAATATCGGGAAAAATTAATTCTTTTAGAAGGGACGGCGCACTGTTTTAGTTATTATGCAACTCCCCCGGAACCACCGCAAGTTACTCCAACTCGTTCTGGTTTAGGAATTTCTGAACAGGCGGTTGTTTTTATCTCCGGTGCTAATTTCTATAAAATTATTCCTGAACTTCGAGAAACTTGGGCTAAACTATTAGCAAAAGTTCCTAATTCGGTGTTGGTTTTATATCCATTTAACCCCAATTGGGCATCTCAATATAGAGCGCTTCCCTGGATTAATAAGTTTAAAGAAGTTTTAACTAAATATGGTGTTGATCCGAGTCGTTTAATTATGATTAAACCCCAAGGGAGTCGCAGCGATATTAAAGAATATCTGAAGTTAGCGGATATTTATTTAGACTCCTATCCTTTTTCTGGGGTAAATTCTTTAGTTGATCCCTTAGAAGTGGGTTTAGTTCCTGTTGTCCGAGATGGGGATATTATTCCTAATTTTTCCCCGACAACATCCCAAGCGGGAGAGGTTTTTGTCGTCCGAGATATTGGTTCATTCCGTTCATTAATGGCGGCTTCTTTGTTGCGATCGCTCTCTATTAATGACTTAATTGCCAATGGTGAAGAATCCTATATTAATCTAGCCACAAACCTTGCTAATAATCCTCAACTTAGACAACAAAAGCGCCAAGAAATTCAACAAAAAATGCAGCAGAATCCTGAATTTTTGGATAGTCGAACCTACTCAAATAAAATGGGTATAATTTTCCAACAGTTATTCCAAACTTGGCAACAAAACCAACCCAACTCGCCATCTATTCAACTCAATAGTCGAGAAGCAATCCAACAGTATTTATCGGATTTGGTGACTCATATCAATCATTATGAATTAGAACCCAATAATCAAGTAATTATTAATCAGTTGCGTTCTATTCGGAAAATAATGGTGGAACATTGGTTAAAAATTCTACCCGAACAGTTAGAAAGAATGTATACAACAGATTTAGGAAAAGGATATCAAATTCTCTTAAATCGAGGGATTCAACGGGAACTATTAACCGTAGAAGAAGAACAATTTGTTAACCAAATTACTCAACAGGCGATTGGACTTAAACAGTCTGATTCTTTAAATCATTTAATGGTATTAATGTTATATTATCCCCCTGGAAAAATGGTAGTTGCTAATGCAAAAACTCGTTTACCTGAATGGTTATTAAAAGAATATCAACGGGTATTTGAAAATCCGTTAGTTGTGGAAAAAGTACAGCCTTTAATTGTTACAAAAAATCTACCGTTAACCGATGCAGAATTATTCAAAAATCGGTTAGTTGGATGTGTTAATTTATATAAAATTGATCCGGCTAATGCTGCTATTGTTGAGGATTTACGTCAAATTCGCCGACAATTTGCTGATTTTTGGTTGGGTTTGGAAACCATACAATTAGAATCTGTTTATCAAAGTTCAGTGGGTCAAGTCTATCGAACCCTATTATATAGTGGGTTTTCTCAAGAAAATTTAACATCTACAGAACAGCAATTCATTAAAACCTTAGCCTCTCAAATGAATCAAGGATTAAATGAAATAGACACCATTAAACCTCTATTGGCGGTGTTATTATATTGTCGCCCTGAACAATTACAAATTCAGGATCTTTCTCGTTTACCGCAATGGTTTCGTTCAGATTATGAACAGTTAACCCATCAATAAACCAATAATGTTGTTACGCCGTTGTTGCACCGTTGTTGCGCCGTTGTTGCACCGTTGTTGCACCGTTGTTGCACTTCAGCGCATTTCTTCTAAAAATGGTCATAATGTTGTTGCACCGTTGTTGCGCTTCAGCGCATTTCTTATAAAACCTGAAGCATCAACAACAATTTTTCTATAAATGCGAATAATTATGAACACCTACTTAAACAGACCCCGTTTTTAGGCTTTAGCCTGATAAGAGGTGCGCTGAAGCGCAACAACGGCTACTTAAACAGACCCCGTTTTTAGGCTTTAGCCTGATAAGAGGTGCGCTGAAGCGCAACAACGGCGCAACAACGGCGCAACAACGGTGGCTACATTTTTATCTGATATCGTAACCAAATAAATTTGGGTCTACTTCGGTTAAATTCAGATCATTTAATCCATATTCTGCCCAACGTTTTGTCACCATTTCGGCTGTATCAATATCTGACTCTAAAGGTTCTCCCCATTCGTGATTGGTTTCAGGAGGTATTTTTGTAGTTGCATCTATCCCCATTCTTCCCCCTAATCCGATTTTTTGACTAGCAAAATCTAAGGTATCAAAAGGCGTATCTGGAAGAATAAAAACATCCCTGGAAGGGTCAACTTTTGAACTAATTGCCCATACCACTTGTCGCGGATCTCTAATATTAATACTCTTATCCACAACTATCACAAATTTGGTATAAGTAAACTGAGGTAAGGCACTCCAAAACGCTAAAGCTGCCCGCCTTGCTTGACCCGGATAAGCCTTATCAATGGAGATAATTGCGGCTTTATAACTCAAGGCTTCCATGGGTAGGAAAAAGTCTACAATTTCCGATACTTGCTGTCTTAAAATCGGGGTATAAATCCGGTTTAATGCGATCGCCATCATTGCTTCTTCTTTGGGAGGACGACCGCTAAAAGTCGTTAAATAAATTGGATCTTGACGATGGGTAATACAGTTAAATCTAACTAGGGGAGAATCTTCCACACCCCCATAATATCCCATGTGATCACCAAAGGGCCCATCGGGTAATATTTCTCCAGGGGTAATAGTTCCTTCTAATACAAATTCCGAGTCCGCCGGAACTTCTAAATCGACTGTTTTACACTTAGCTAATTGTACGCCAGAACCCCCATATAATCCCGCAAATAACCATTCCGATAAATCAACAGGAATGGGAGTCGCCGCCGCCATAATAATTAACGGATCTACTCCTAAAGCGATCGCAATTTCTAATTTTTTTCCCTTCTCCGCCGCCTTGCGTAAATGTCTAGCCCCTCCTCTTACTGATAACCAATGCACGGTCATAGTATTTTTAGATTGCAATTGTAACCGATAAACTCCGACATTTGGGGTTCCAGTTTCACAATCTTTAGTAATTACTAATCCCAAAGTAATAATTTTCCCCGCATCTTTAGGATAGGGACGAATCATCGGAATTTGGTTTAAATCAACATCATCTCCTTCAATGATAATCTGTTGACAAGGAGGGAAAAAGTTACGCCCAGGTTTAGCTTTAACTACATCAAATAAAACCTTACCAAAATCAATCGCTTGGGATATTTTTTTCGGGGGTTTAGGTTGTTGTAACATTCCTAATTTTTTCCCCAATTCCTCTAACTCTTGGGGTTTTTCCATGTTCATTGACCAACAGACCCGTTGTTCTGTCCCCAATAAATTCACAGCCACCGGATATGGTGAACCTTTGACATTTTCAAACAATAATCCAGGGCCACCTGCTTGCAACATTCGGTTAGAAATTTCGGCAATTTCTAAGTCAGGATCAACTAAAGTTTTAATCCTTCTTAATTGTCCTCGTTCTTCTAACAGTTTTAAAAAGCCCCTTAAATCTCTCGCCATTGTGTTTAAGAATTTTTACGTCTATTTTTATATTATGACAGTTTTTAACAATTAATGCGACTCCATGCCAAAATTATATAGGTAGATATAATTATTTTTTTAAAATCAATGCTATAACTAACTTGAGGGGAATATATCCTTTTTAAAATCATCCACTTTTCACCTAACCAGGTTTTGCTATGCCATTATCAGAACCGCCAGAAGCATTGCTCAAGCGTTATCTTCAAGGAGATAGGGATGCTTGTCGAGAACTTTTGAAAGATCCTAAATATTATCAACTCTGTCAAATCATAGCCAGGAAAAAATTTTCAGGACAGTCCCACAACTGGGAAGATGCGGCTCAAACAGCATTTGAAAAAGTGTTAATAGAAGCTTTAAGAGGTAGATTCACCCAAGGAGACCTAGAACAATTTAATCATTGGTGTTCTAGGGTCGCCTCGAATTGTATTATAGATTTACTGCGTAAAATTAAAACAGAAAGTAAATTTTTAAAAAATAAAATTCCAGAGATTATTAATCATGTTCCTGATATCGGAGAAGATTTAGAAACAACCGATACAAACGCTCAGATTCAAAAAGCAATTATTTCTGTAGACCAAGAAAATCCCAAAAAACAGCATTTTTATTCCCCTGCTATTTTTGATTTTTTCAATGGGAATACACCGCCTCGCTATGTAATAATTGTCACGGAACCGGAATTGGAAATCGACGAAACACCGGAATGGCAAGTTATTTCGGTGATGTTACTGTCTGTAAAAACTGACTATCTTAGTTCAACTAATCTCTTAATTCCAACAACAATTTCCGGTTTAGAACAGGATGTAATTGCGGAAACTTGCAATGTAATTCCGATGCTAACTTGTAATTTATTAAAACCTGTAGGAAAACGATTATCTCGGAAAATATATGACATTTTGTTAGATGTGGGAGACTTTGAACAAGGATTTATTGAAAAATCTTCTAGTTTAGAAGAAATTTTGGCTTTGGGTTTGAACAAAGGAACTATAAATAACCCCGAATTTCATCAACAGGAATTAGCCTGGAAAACTATATTAGAAGTTCCGGTGGCTGCTTATCATCTCTATGTAAAAGCGGTATTAAACTTAGATGAAACCTTATTATTAGAACAACTCAAGGCAAAAGTAACAACACAATCTATACCCTTAAATCAATGGTTTGAGGGAATTTTTCAGACAGGATGGCAAACTTTTGAGGAGGTTTTTGGAATATTTTCTGCAACTCCCGCGTTAGAAGGATGGAGAGGTAAATCAAACCCTGATTTCCCAGGAGGTGAAGCAGAAATAACCCAGATTGAAACCTTAGTTGAACAAATCCAAATCACCGAAGATGATGACATTCTTTGGAATGCTGTAGCAACTTTGCGACAGTTACAACCGCACCATTCTGCTTTAGGTGTGAGAAAAGTTAAGTCGATTAATATTCAGGAAACAACCTTAGTTTTAACCATAAACTTGATTTCCAGAGTTAAGGAAGAAGTGCGAATTTTATTAGAAGTTTATTCCACAGATAATTCGCCTCTCCCTAAAGATTTAAAAGTGATAATTTTAAATGATAAAAAAGATATTGTATTGGAGGATACCGCAGAGAATCAAATTGTATCAATTGCGTTACAAGGCTTGGTCTGAATTTAAAGGAAGCAAACTTAATGAATGCTAACCTAGAATATGCTAATTTAAGAGGATCTGATGATTTAATCTTCCGTGAAGGAGTTGATTGGCGGGCGTTTATTTATTCCTTTAAAAAAGTTCAAGTTGAGAACTCTGAAACCGAATTAACTATCCAAAGAATTGAAAATAAAGGCGATGGCGTGTTTATTGTGCGGGTGCAGGTTCCCCCGGAAGCTGATAAAACCAAAATTCATCAAAACTTTACTCAAACCTATCAGGAAACCTTACAAACCTTGGAAACGGAATATTAAGAGCGGAATCTGTTAATTTAAACCTACCCAGAACGCGAGTTAGAATTTTAGCGATTTTAGGAAATAATCAAAATATTAATGTTCAGAAAGATCGAGCTATTTTACAACAGATTATCGGTGCGGATGTGACAGTTTTAGATCAACCCCAACGTTTAGACGTTGATGTTCACCTCCGGGATGAAATTGGCTGGGATATTCTGTTTTTTGCCGGACATAGTTTAACCGAGGAAGAATCAGGGATTATTCATATTAATCCGACGGATTATTTAACTATTTCTGATTTAAAATATTCTCTCCGATTTGCTGTTGATCGAGGGCTGAAATTAGCCATTTTTAACTCCTGTGATGGGTTGGGGTTAGCGCGGGATTTAGCGGATTTACAAATTCCTCAAATTATTGTGATGCGAGAACCCGTCCCTGATACTATTGCTACGGAATTTTTAAAGTATTTTCTCCTAGCATTTTCTAAGGGAAAAACTTTATATACAGCCGTGCGCGAAGCTAGAGAAAAACTCCACGCTAAAGAAGATCAATATCCCTGTGCCAGTTGGCTGCCAATTATTTTCCAAAATCCCTCAGAAATGCCTTTAATTTGGGATGATTTGCGGGGTTTATCTTCAACAATAACTGATGGTAAAACCAGTTTAGAAGATTTAGCAAAATTACGAGAAATATTTGAACAAAATCTTGATTTATCTCCTTTAGAACAGGCGAATATTTTAGAGCAATTGCAAGCGTTAGTTCAAATTGTGCCAATGCCTCCCTCGGAGCTTAAACAACGTTTAGGAAGTCAATCTTTAATGGTGATTAACGGGACAATTTCTGATTTACCAGCTACTTCTATCTTAAAACATGAGGGTCAAAAAACCCCCCCCCAACCCCCAGGGCTGTTTCATGTTTGAAAATTATAGCCTACTTTTGGGTCATAATTCTCAAACATGATAGCTATTTTCCGAATAATTAATATTTCATATAATTGCTATATTAATATTAATTATAGGAAATATCATTTAAACAGCATAAATATTCTTATTCCCTACGGAGTAAGACTTACATTCCCGATTTTTATCTATTTTTCCTAAATTAATTGCTCTATTGTTTCAGTTTTAACTTTCGGATTAAGAGATAGCCACTAATTTCTCCCAATGATTTCCTAACCACCTTCTTCCCTCTGTTATTGACAAAAATCCTAAACCTCTGAAAATATTCAATCCTAGGGTGTTGAGCAGTGCCCAATTAGTCGCGGCTTGTACTTGATGAATTTTCATACTATCCTCTTTAAATAACACATCTTTTACCCAATGAACTTGATTCTCAATCCCCCAATGCCCTTTAATTTTTTTGGAAAAAAAATCCGCCTTTTCCCAGATACTACTTATATAATAAACCGTTTCTCTATAAGGCTTTTTTCCTCTGTATCCCCACCTTTCTACCTGAATTATACAGTTTGATTTGATTCTTTTTAACCGCGATTAAATAATCGTTTTCACTCTCGATAATCTTTCGGACTGTGGTGACATTACAATGTAACGCATCCGCAGTTATTAACTTTCCTTTTAGACCACATTCTTCTATTATCCCTTGGGCTACAGCTTGTTCTGAACCGGTTTTACTCTCGAACTTTTCCGTCGCTAATACTAATCCGGTTTCTTGACTAAATAGAGATACCATTATTACCATGTTTTGCTGCTGATTGCCTGGGTCTTTTACCGTACTTCTTAAACTTTTTCCATCTATTGCTAATCCCTCTATAGCAATCCTAAATGATTTTCTATATATAAGTATACTGATGAATTTTGGGAAAATCAAATTTATGTTCCTTAGTAAAAAACTCGAACAAAAATTTGATAATCTTAAACGACCTGCATAAATACCAATACTTCCTCAAAAAGTTTTTCGCTTGTAACCAAATATCTTCAACCGGATTTTGTTGCGGAGCATTAGGAGCAAATAAAATACAAGTAATTAAAAAATCATCAGGTTCTTTATCACCATTTATTTCTGATAAAAATTCTCTAAATTCTCCAAATCTATGATAGCTCGCTCCATCCCAAATTAAGATAATTCTCTTGTTTTTATATTGGTTTTGTAAGTATTTTATAAATTCAATTGTTGATTTTCCATCCCCAGATGGGTAACTTTTAACATGGAATCTTTTGCTTTGATAATTCAGTGCTCCAAAATAAGTTTGTCGCTCTTTTTCATTGGTAATTGGAACTTCAATTCTTAGATTTGATTGACCCCAAACGTAGCCATTAACATCTCCATGAAGTAGATGACATTCATCTAAAAAAAATACTATTACTTCCCCCGATTCTATGCCAGCCTTTTGTTTTGATAACATCTCATTAATTTCTTCTCTCTTTTTTTTTACTTGCTCTTCGTTAAATTTTGGATTCACCTTTTGAGACTTCTTCCAACTAATATTTGCCTGGTCAAAAAGTTTATAGTAGCTTTGTTTCGATTTATATATTACCCCAAATTCTTGATCCACATAAGTAACTAATTCATCTAAATCCCAATACTTTTTATTCTTTAACCACTCAATTACTTCTGTTTTTTCTTGAATACTTAAATACCCTTTTGAGCCTTTATATCCTAGTTTTAATCCAGCGATTCCTTTGACTTTAAAAACTTTTTTCCAATGCCCAACAAAAAATTCGCTTACACCTAAAATTTGGCTGATTTCACGGTAAATTTTACCGGTGAGTGCCATCCTGACAGCTATTGCTCGTTTTAGTTCTCTTGCCGAAAGATTACTCTCAATTAAAATTTCTAATTCAGCTATTTCTTTGTTCCGCTCTTTTTCTGCCTGTTGTAAGTCATTCATAATTTTTATTGTCATAATCAAGTAGTGTATATCATTATATCATGCTCTTGATAATGATTTAGGACTGCTATATTCCCTTTAATTTAGGAGAATTCTCTCTTGACCATTCTTTTACTATTTTGCTTAAATCCTTCTCGTCTACTCCTCTCATCACCCTCCTTATTGTTGAATAAGATGGCATTCCTTGGCTATAGATATTGAATGTTCTTTTCAGGATAACTTCGTTGGCTTTGACAAAATATTCCATCTCTCGATATCCTTGATGCCCTGACATCACCCCTAAAACTACTACTAATAGCACTTCCCATAAACTATACCTTTTTCCCTGATTTTTTCGGAAATCCTTGACTTCTTTTAAATTTTCTATTAAACTTGTTAGCATCTTTATTTTAGAAAAAAATGGTGATCGCTCTCCATTTTATCAGGTGGCGATCGCTCTTTCTTTACTCTTTTTCACCTGACTTTGAAACAGCCCTGCCCCCAACCCCCCTTAAAAAAGGGGGGCTTTGATGAAGAAAGTGCGATCGCGTCCTTTTAACAGGGTAATTATTTTTTATTTGGGGTGAATTGTAAGTTTATTGATCCAGAGGCTTTAATATAAGTCTAAAGTGATTTTTAGTCGATTATGTCTCGTTCTAAAGCTTTACAATATTACGTTTTTAGTCGTTTACTGTTAGCCCCCTTAATGCTGTGGACAATTACCACCGTGGTTTTTTTGCTGTTACGCGCCACGCCGGGTGATCCGGTGGATGCGATTCTTGGCCCCAGGGCGCCAGAAGCCGCAAAGGAGGCTTTGCGATCGCAATTGGGGTTAAAAGGTTCCATATTGCAACAATATTTTGAGTATATGGGAAAACTCCTACATCTGGATTTAGGCACATCCCTCACCAGTCGCGGGGAAACGGTTTGGCAAATTATTCAAAATCACTTTCCCGCAACGGTTGAACTGGCTTTATTTAGCATGATGGTGGCTTTGGCGGTGGGAATTACCGTTGGGGCCGTAGCCGCGTCCCATCCCGATACGATTTTGGACACGGGGGGCCGTTTATTCGGAATTATTACCTATGCAATTCCTCCTTTTTGGGCGGGGATGTTGTTGCAATTAATTTTTGCGGTGCAGTTGGGTTGGTTTCCCCTGGGAACTCGATTTCCGGTGACAATTCCTACTCCTGAAGGTTGGAGTGGTTTGTATACCTTGGATAGTTTATTTACGGGAAACTTAATGCAGTTGGGAGTCGCACTTTATTACCTCTGTTTACCTTCTTTAACTTTGGGTTTATTGTTAAGTGGTATTTTTGAACGCATTGTGCGAGTTAACCTCAAACAAACTTTAAAAGCCGATTATGTAGAAGCGGCTAGGGCCAGAGGAATTCCCGAATTAAGAATTGTTTTAGCCCACGCTTTAAAAAATGCGATGATTCCGGTAATTACGGTTTTAGGTTTAACTTTTGCAGCGTTATTAGGGGGGGCAATTTTAACGGAAGTTACCTTTTCTTGGCCGGGATTAGCTAATCGTTTATATGAAGCCATTAGTTTCCGAGATTATCCAACGGTGCAGGGAATTGTTGTCTTTTTCGCGGCTATTGTTGTTGCTGCTAGTATTCTAATTGATGTGTTGAATGCCTGTATCGATCCGCGAATTAGATATTAAGATAGTTGAGGTGATGGGGGAATAGAATCCTGATTAAGTGCGCTGGTATCTAGGGGCAGTTGCAACTGGAATCCATCCACTTTTTCAATCCGATTCCTCGCAATTTCACAATATTCTGGACTAATATCAATTCCGATAAAATTTCTCCCCATTTGTTGAGCAACTTTGCAAGTTGTCCCACTTCCACACATCGGATCAAGAATCAAATCCCCAGCATTTGACCAAGAATAAATATGATCCCTCGCTAATTCACAGGGAAAGGGTGCAGGGTGATTTTTTGCTTCTTGATCTTCGAGATTTTTTCCTACAACATATTCCCAAATATTCCCTTTAATTTTTTGATTCTTTACAGGTTTTGCCATTTTTGAACGTTTTTGATGATCTTTTGAATAATTTTTATAGGTTGTGCCATTCAGTTCTAATCCGGCGTGTAAACAGTCTATCATTAAGGCGTTATGGGTAGCAACCTGACCTTTACTTAAAACAAACATATATTCAAATTCATTACTATATCTCCGTCGATAAATTTGAGGGATGGGATTTCTTTTTTTAAAAATCATCGTATCATGAAGATTAAAACCAATTTCTTTAAAAAATATCGCCTGTTTAAAGCTAGTTCCAGTTTCACTTCCGTCAATGGTGGCATCAGCAACCACCCAAACCATAACCCCACCTGGTTTAATCACACGGTATAATTCTCTAGCAATATCTTCAAAGGGAAATACAAAACCTCTGTATTTTCTGAGGTTATCATAGGGGGGAGAAGTTAACACCATATCAATACAGTCATTCTCGAAGTTTTTCATCACTTCGATACAGTCTCCTTGGACTATTTTATTAATAAATTCAGTAATAGTCATCGAGCTTAAATTTTTGATCATTATCCTAATATAACCCATCCCTATTGTTAACTATCCCAAAATTTGCCTCAAAAATGGATTGTTTTGATAAAATTGGGGATGAGCGATCGCTATAATGATCATTATGGAAAGTCAACCTAGGGAAATTCAACGTTATGTTACACCAGAAGGTAAAGTTCCGTTTGCAGAATGGTTAGACTCTCTGCGGGATCGAAAAGCTAGATTGAAAATTCAAACTAAGTTAAGACGAATTCATTTAGGAAATTGGGGAGACTATCGTTCATTAGGTGAGGGCGTTTATGAATTTAAAATCAATTATGGCCCTGGTTATCGGATCTATTTTGGACAAGTTGGGTTAACCCTAATACTCCTTTTATGTGGTGGAGATAAAAGCACTCAACAACAAGATATTGAAAAAGCCAAAGAATACTGGAGAAACTACTATGCAAGACGTTAAAACTCCCATTAGTGATAGCTGGAAAGATGCTTTTATAGAATCTCTCAAAGATCCTCAAGAAGCAGCAGTTTATTTAGAAGTTGTTTTAGAAGAAGAAAATCCTGAACCAAAACTACTACTCGCCACAATTGAAGATATCATGAGAGCTTTTTCTAGTCAGCATCTTTTATCCGAAGAACTGATTAAAAAGCAAGAAAAAATTTATGACTGCTTAACAGTAAGCGGTTGTACAGAAATTTATACTTTTGTTGAATTACTTAATATTTTAGGGTTTAAAATCTCAATTCAGGTGAAAGAACCAGAAATAGAAGGAGATTAAGAATAATTGATTTTGAAAAAGTCTTGGCGGGTTTAGAAATATCAATTCATAAAAATTTTTTGAATTCGTTGTGCTTCTCTTAATCCTGATAAATAGGCTCCATGAACGGTTGCTGGGTATTGACGAGAGGTGGCTTCTCCAGCGAAAAATAGCATATTATTAACTGGAGAGGCTAAACTATCTCGTTCTTTTGCCGTTGTTCCCTGTGGAATATAGGAATAGGAACCCAATGTATAGGGGTCAGAACTCCAACGAGTGACTAATATTTCTTGGGGGTTAGGAATAGAATTACCATACATTTCTCGCAAAATTGCCATGATTTTATCGGTTAATTGTTGTTGAGTCATGGTTTCTAAACTGCGGGCAAAACTCCCTCCGGTTAAAGCCATTAACATCGGAGATGAGTTATAATAATTAAAATTCAGAAATACTGTAAAGTTGGGGCTACTTTTAGGCAAATATCCTAGAAATTCATAATTTTTTTCCCAAAAAACTTTAGGGAATTTAACTACAACTTTATTTAAAACTCCCATGTTTAATTTCTGAATTGCCGTTTTTTTATCCTGGGGTAATTCTGGGATAAAGTTAACTTTATTGGCTTTTAATACGCCTAATGGTACGGTGATTAATACCGCACTTCCCTGAAAATTACCTTGAGGAGTTTTTACAGTAACTTGTTGATTATTATATTGAATTTCAGTAACGGGATGTTGAAGTTTAATCTCTAGTCCTTGGGCTAAGTTTTGAATAATTTGCTCATAACCATTAGGAAAAAGATAATCCTCTCCGCCAAAAGCTTCATCTTCATCCAATTCCCAAATTGAAAGTTTTTCTAAGTCTGCTCCTGTCTCAATTAAAATTTCTGAAGTTAATAACCAATTGACTAATTTAGCTTGACGGGGTGATAAGTTATCGAGTTTAAAAAAGCGGTTAACAGCTTGATAAACTGAGACATCTTGTTCTTGATTTTCACTCCAAGATTTAGCCCGGGCTATAATTTTTTCATACAGAGATTCAGCTTGTTCTAATTCAGAATCTTGAATTTTATTTTGATTATTCGTATATAAATCTACATGATAATAATTGGTTTGTTTAATAGCAATATTAAAGTCATGGGCTAGTTTTCCAATCGGATTATTTTGAATTCCATGAATCCATGACGCGCCTAAATCGACGGGAAAACCTAATGTTTTATCTGTATAAATTCTACCCCCAATGCGATCGCGGGCTTCTAAAATAGTAACTTGAAATCCTTGAGATTTCAAGGTTTTCGCCGCTGCAATTCCCGCAATTCCCGCACCAATATAATAACATTTTCTGAAATAGCTTGAGAGTTATTTTGACAACTTGACCAAAGGGGAAAAGAAGCAGCAACTAAAGCACTCAATTGTATGAAATTGCGACGAGATCTGTTGAAATTTGGTAAAAACTGCATAAATTCTAACCCAATTAGATTCCGTTGTTGCGCTTTAGCGCATCCCCATAGGAATTAGCACTAAAGTGCAACAACGAAGTTTGTAGATTTTAATTGATATTAACGAGTCCCAAAAGCCCGAGATCCTTTATATCCTGAAACCTCTGATAACTTTTCTAAACTCTGAATTCCTGTATACATTTTACCCTTAATTTCCCAGGTGGGATAACTTTCAATATTCTTGGCTTTACACAAATCAAGTTGAGGATTTTTACCTTCTTTGTCACACTCAATATAAGGCATTTTATCTACTGCTTGTTGACCAAATAATTGCTTTTGATCATGACAGTGACCACACCAAAAAGCCCCATACATTTTTGCCCCAGACTGGGTTAAATATTCAGCCAGTTCAATATTCGCCGGGTCGGATATTGTGGTAATGTTAAACTGACTTTCTTCAGCGCGAGGGCTATTAATTGGAGCATATACCGCTAAGGTTCCAATTAATGTGATCATTGCTACTACTACCGCAATAAAAAATAGTTGACCTCGATCTTCCCAATCTTTACCTAATAAAACTAAAAGGAATAAACTGATAGAACAAATGGCAGAAGCAGTACAATAAATACACAAGGCTTTAATGACAAATGCCATTATATACATCAGATAAAAGCTGAAAATCATCATGGCAGATGCTTGAGCAAACATCAATATCCATGTCCAATCTTCTGTTTTGGTTCTTAAACTTTTTTGAGTTTCTGTATTAATTAACCAAGGGGAAACTGCCATCCCTGCCATGATAATATAAGCCACTAACCCAAACAAAGGCAGGGGTAAACCAAAAACAATGGCATAGGGACTTTCCAGAACTTGATCGCAACCTGTTGTCGGACAAGCCGCACTTCCTCCTGTCAGTTTAACAAAGGTTAAATAGGCGGCAATTACTGCACCAAAAGCAGCTACACTAGCAATGATAAATCTCGATTTTTGATGAATCCAAGGAGTTGAACGTCGGCGAATCATAGCAATATTTTTGTAGGTTATACTGGAAAAAATTTTATATCCTTTTAGGGATTTTAAACCATGAGAATTTTGTTGGTGGAAAATGAACCAGATTTAGGGGAAGCCATTAAACGAATATTAACCCAAAAAGCCTATATTGTAGATTGGGTTCGGGATGGTATAGAATCTTGGGATTATTTGGAAAATCAATGGACACAGTACACTTTGGTTATTTTTGATTGGTTATTACCAGGCTTATCGAGAATTGAACTCTGCCAAAAGCTACGACACCAAGGCAGTTTGATTCCTATTCTAATTTTAACAGCAAAAGATACCGAAGCCGATAAAATTATGGGGTTAGATGCTGGAGTGGATGATTAAATAGGTTGTAATATTTTATCGTAGGGGTTTGATCTCCAAACCCAGGCGCAAAGAGGGTTTAGAGACAAAACCCCCTACAGATTTTTATCACAAATCATTTAGGATTGCTATACAATTTTTCTGCCCTATTCTCAAGGTAAAAGAACAAACTAATCTATTCTTAATTTAATGAAGATTTGCTATTTTTTATAAAGTTTTATCAACTTAACTAGACTCTCCACTTGCAGGATACTTTATCATATATCTATCAGCAAAACTGGTTAATTCACCAGGAGGACTGAACCATGAAGATTAATTTATCTAAAACTCTAGTTAAAGGTGCTGTAATTGCTACAGGGATTGCTTTTATTTCCCTTAATTATTCCCCGCCTTTGTTGGCAAAACCTAACTCAAATTCTCCCCAACCAACCCCTACCAATGACAATGATTTTGATCCCCCCTGTCACGAACTCATGGGGCAAAATCATCCCATGATGGGTCAGGGTTGGCGGGGAAATTCTCCAAGAGGAAAAGGGCAATATTCTCGGATGATGTATGATCCGAGTCATGTAGAAACAGTTCAAGGAACAATATTAGAAATACAACCGGGAAATCGAGGAAATCAAATGCCTCACGGTATGTATTTACAGATTAAAACAAATACAGAAACCCTAGGACTTCATATTGGCCCTGTGTGGTATTTAGAACAACAAAACTTTCAAATTCAACCCAATGATACCGTAGAAGTTACGGGAACACGAATTGACTGGGGAGGACAACCCAATTTAATTGTCGGAGAGATTAAAAAAGGAAATCAAACCTTACAATTACGGGATGAAAATGGTTATCCTCGATGGATGGGATGGCAGCAACAAACCCCTAGTAATTAATCGTTAATTCCTGAATATTGATTTAATCCGGTGTCTTTGCTCTTGAAGGGTCAAGGATAACCGGATTTTAACAGAATTGGTCTTATAATTCCCCTTGCTAACTCGCCGTTAAAAATAGATAATCGGTGTAACCTTTCTCTAAATTCTGATCTCCTTTGCCGTAAAACGTTGCAAAATCAGGAGTATTAAAAGCAGCATCTGTTGCCAAACGTTCAGGTAAATCAGGGTTAGCAATGAATAATTTTCCAAAAGAAATCAATTTCTTTCTGAGAGCTACCACCGCTTTAAACCATTGGTTGGAAATTGCGATCGCTGATAATGGCATTAATATTTCTAAAGAGGTTCAGCATCAGATTTTTAATCCATATTTGCCTTTATATTTCCACCTTACTAAATCTCTATGTTAGCTGCTTTCTCCAAACGATTCGTTTCGCTAGTTGCCTCTTTGAGTAAATCACCCCAATTATCAGGAGGATAGCCACTGTCAAGCATTTTCTTAAAAACTCGATAAGCGTCTGTATTACTATCGTAAGCTCGTTTAGAGTTTTCATCGTTAACCCAAGCGTAGACAATTATTTTGCTTTCTTGATGATATCGAAAGAACAACCGATATTGTTGAAAAAATTTTGCTCTAAACCAGTGTTTGTAATCATCTCCAAGGGTACTCCCTTGACGATACTCGCTACGGGTTGGATCTTGAGGAATAGTATCAAATGCTAACTTTGCGATCGCAGCTAGACGCTTTGTAGCATTTTTCTTTTTGTAGTCTTGAGGAGACTTCTGGCGCAACTGTTCAACCTGGGTCAGAAGTTCTTCAAACTGGTTAAGAAATAGAGGATGAGCAAATAGATTCCACCCATTAATGACAAGCGGTTGATTGACAAACACACTTACTCATCCTCATCCAAAAGTGGTGCATCCAGATCCAGATCAACATCAGAAACCAACGACTGAACACGGTTGACTAAATCAGAGCTAAGTGTTTCTAAGTGCTGAGGATTGTTTTTAATATCTTGTGCTAGAAAATTCAGAAATTCTCCAAGTATTGGATCATTTTCTGTTGTGTCAGTACGAGAAATGACGACTTGACCGTCAGACTGGAGGGTGTAGCAAATTTTATCACGTTTATTCAAGCCCAGAGCTTTGCGAATCGGCTCAGGAATTGTAGTCTGATAACGATCTGTGAGAGTAGATTCTGAGCATGGGGCGGGTTTTACAGTCATAGCGACCTCTAAACCGATGGATTAAACTGTATTTCTAAGGTAATGCAATTACATTGTCTTGTCAAGATTGACATGATTGAGTTTGAAGTTTCCTATGCCACCTCAATAGCCCTTTTAAGATTTGTCTGGTTGAAGAAAACCAATAGCGCAACCATAATTATAAAGTTTTGTTAATACATAATTAGCTATCTCAGCTTGGCTAGTCTTTTTACGCCACATAATTTCTAATCTGATTGAACCTTGATTAGTCTGACAAGTTATGTCGCTTTTGAAAGTTAAACCATTACCAATAAACTCATTTTCTGTTTGATAAGAATCAATCAAACCACTCTTCTGAAGAGCTTCACCAATAGTTCTATTCAGTAAGCCATCTTGTTGTCTTGCAATTGAAGCTAGTTTTTCAAAAGAGTTTACGCTGTTTGTGCCGATAGATTTACCTGGACGACCGATTTGTCGCCCCGCAGATTTTAACGCATGCACCAATTGACTATTATTTAAACGTTCCAACATTTTATGGTCAAGATTAATAGACATATTATTATTTCTCATAGCTGAACGTAGTTCTGGGTTAGCATATTGTTTAGTGATTGCCAATGCTGTCAGAACAGGTAAGTGTAATATCTTCGCATCTAAAACAGTTCCCAATAGACCTACCTTCTCAGGATCTTTTTTTATTTTTTCAACAATGTTTGCTTCTGTTGAACTCATCAAATGGCTGGTATCAGCGGTAAACGAAGAACCTCTTGTTAATGCTTCAATATCTTTCTTAGGATCGTTGCCTGCAATAACAACAGTCCATACATGACATTGTTCTTTATCTAGTAAAGATGTTACAGTATTTTGATTGTTGCGTAGTTCTTGACGTAGCAAACTTATATAGGCACCAATAGTATTTGCTTGAGGTATTAATTCAGTAGCTTGTTTCTCTGAAAGACCTAAATCTGTTAAGGAAGCCCCTTCGTTCAAAGTTTCGATTGTTCGATTTGCAATTGATAAATAATTAGACTTTGGTGGCCCACTAAATTGATAACCTTTTTGGCTAATTCCAAGTAAAGATTCTCCTCCTATACGCTTTGCTAGGGTAATTAATCTGTGTTCAAGCTCGTCTGAATTACAGGGCCAAACGATCAACGTTTTCTCGCCCTGATATGAACGCATAAAACTATTGATTGTGTGCAAATCTTTTTCCAGCAATTCTTCAGAAAAATCTGTTAAAGCTTCTCTACCTTCGATCACTAAAACTCGCAGATTTTCCTGTGTTGAACTTAATTTTTTAAGTCTATCGGAAACTGACTCATTCTGATCAATTGATTCTGTTACTACTCCTTCTTTGAATAAATAGAGGGTATGTAGAAATGTAGACTTTCCTGAACCAGATTCACCACGAAATACAAGAAAAGCACCTCTACCAGCAGATTCCATGTCACTATAAATATCATTGATATAATTCAATGAGTCTTGAACGGCAACAACAATATTCTTGAGATTATCTTTTTTAGTACGTCGTTCGAGAATATCGAATCTTTCAGGAAGAAAAATGCTAGACTGAAATTGAGTTGACATAATTTTTTAGGTTTTGAATCCATCTTCTATAGTTATTTTACCATACCCACACCTTAATACTTAACTTGGAACTAAGGATAAAAATACCAGTAACATAGACATCAACTTGAACGACTCAAGACTCAATACCAGATTGTTTTAATTTTCCCAACATCAATGAGAACTTCAAAACTTTTATCTCGGACAAGCACTCAGTCAGCAAAATTTACCGTTTCCAGCTTAATTTTCTTTTCTTTACTCGTTTTTTCTCCCAAGCTAACCGTCGCCCAAGAACGGGAACCCAAAGACATGAACATCCCCCTCAAAATAGGGGTGGTTCAACACTTTGGGCAAAAACCCACCGATCAACTTATTCTCAAAGCCCAACCGGGAGATTACTTAACCCTGCAATTTCAGACGCCCCAAGGGAACAAACAACTCCAGACTGAGAGTGTGCTCCTGAAAATGGGATTTGAACCCCTCCCGGAACCGGAAGTCGAAGAAAGAGTGGTTTTAAGTACCCACCGCAGCTATGAAAATGCTGAAGAAGACGCTCAAAAATGGCGATCGCTCGGTTTAGAAGTGGAACTGGCCCAACCCGATCGCTGGCAAGTTTGGGCCAAACGCAGCGTTTACAATACCCCCCTATTGCGGCGGTGGTTAATTGATAGTTTACAAGCCCAAGGCCATAAACTGCCGCGCCTGAAAACCCAAGTTCTCACCCAAAAACGTACCCCCTATTGGACGGCGGCCGGATATCGCTACAACCGCAATGAATTGCAGATCACCAGTCCCCAGAATGTGATTCAAGTTAGTCAAAAACCCAATGATCCCGAACCTTTGGTTTATGGGGGAAGTTTGCGATTGCAACCCGATGCCTACGGGACTTATACCCTCGTTAATAATGTGCCATTAGAGACCTATTTGCGGGGCGTCGTGCCACATGAAATTGGTGCTTGGCCCCCGGCAGCCTCCATCGAAGCCCAGGCGGTTCTAGCGCGAACCTACGCCTTGCGAAACCTGCAACGGTTTGAAGCGGACAATTATCATCTTTGTGCTAATACTGACTGTCAAGTTTATCGAGGACTAACGGAAGTTTATTCGACTACAGATCAAGCTATTGAGGTGACTAAAGGTTTAGCTTTAACCCATAATAATAACTTGACGGAGGCGGTGTATTTTTCCAGCAGTGGGGGAGTCACGGCAAATTATAATGATATTTGGAATGGAGAACCCCGGCCCTATTTACAAGGAGTAATTGACGCTCCGAATAAAATTTGGGATTTATCTCAACAAAATTTAGCTTCTGAACCTAATTTTAGAAAGTTTATCAATCTGAAAACCGGATTTAATGAAACCGGAGAACTTGATTTTCGTTGGCGAGGAGAAGCTACCTTAGAAGCGATTGCAGAACAATTGCGATCTTACTTAAAACGGCGCAATTTGCCTCAAGCTAATTTGAAGACAGTTCAAAAGGTTGAGATTGTAAAGAGATCGCCAACTGGCCGAGTATTGAAAATGATAGTAACGACAGATCAAGGGATGTTAGAAATTGCTAAAGATGAAATTCAAAGTGCATTTTTACCCCCGATTAGCACTTTATTTTATATTGATCCGGTTTACAATCCCAATAAAACCCTTAAAGGTTATGTTTTTGTTGGAGGTGGTTTCGGACATGGAGTAGGAATGAGTCAGACAGGATCTTATCATCTGGCTAAATTAGGATGGTCAAGCGAACAAATTTTAAACTTTTACTTCCCAGGAACCCAACTCCAACCTTTAAATCCATCAATGCTGTCTGGGAATTAAGTAGTTACACAAAATAAATTACCTAGTTGAGAGAGGGAACACCGGAACAGCCCCCCCAAACCCCCCGTGCACGGGGGGCTAGGGGGGGAGGGAACAGGGTGGAGGATGTGTAATTAATTTTGTTTAGGTACTTAACAAAAATTCAGAGTTCAACATTGGGAGATAGGGTTGAACTTTGAATTTTTGATATCATTTCTTGATGAAGCTATTCAACAGTCAACCATTCAGAAAAGTTCTGGCTAAATTGAGGCAAAGATAATAAATGAATAGCTGAAGATTCCGAAGCTAAATCCCGTTCTTTTTGAAGATTATAACCCCAATTTGCTAAGAATAATTGCACCTTGTTTAAATCCAGTTGTTGTTGCACCGATAATAACGTTTGTAAGCGATCTTCAATAAACCAAATATTCGGAGTCGGTTTAATACTTGCTAATAATTCCCGTAAAATTTCATATTTAGGGCGTTTATAGCCTTTGCCAAAAAGTTGATTCTCTGGAATAGTAACTCCTTGTTCTTGGAGGAGCGATCGCACAAATCTTTCCTCTTTCGTGGTAATAATATAAACAGGAAAACCATCTTCAATTAAAGGTTTAATTCGTTCAATCACACCTGGATAAAACCGATGTAATCCCAACCACCCAGATAAATCCGTATCAATCCATTCATCCCGAACCCTATCCAAATGGGGGCCAATTATTTCCGCCTGTAATTGTTCTTCCGTTACGATATTGTGAGCAATTCCCGACCAATTCTGTAAAATTTCACTTTCAGAAATTCCCAAAACCAAAGCCCGAATTAAAACAGGCATTTCCCAACCAATTTCAATCACCGGGCGAGTTCGATAAAATAAAAGAGCCAATGCTTCCGGCGAAACGCTGGTCGGAACCGACCAAAGTTGACAATAGGTTCGCCATGCGGTTTGAAAATATTCCAGAAGTCCGTCACAAAGAACCCCATCAAAATCTAGCGCCAGTAAAGTTGGTTTATCGTTTATCATAAAACTTTAATTTGAAATTGACAATTTAGGAATTAACTCAACCTAATATTAAATTAACACCGTTTTTTGCCTCTAAAATTTGTAATTGAGGGTCTACTATGGTACAAGCCTTACAACTCCAAACTGAATTTCTGGCTAACCCTCAAACCCCATCCCATGAGCTTAATGCCGACTTAATTAGGGTAGCTAAACAGATATATCATGCCTATGTAGAAGTCCACGCCCAACGAATGCGGCGGCCGTTGGGAGTTGCCATCAATCCTAGCAATTATCGTAGTTGCCTATTATTTTCCGGTCAACCGATTTTGCTCCCTGGGGAATATTTTATCCCTTTTGAACAGATTGAAGCCGATTTGTTTTAACAGCCCAAGTCAGAAATCGAGATCAAGCATGAATATTATACTGAGTTTACCTGCCTGTTTAATTGTGTTTGCCCTGGGAGCATCAATAGGCAGTTTTCTCAACGTCGTGATTTATCGAATTCCGGCGGGTTTATCCATACTACACCCCCCCTCTCGCTGTCCCCACTGTTTAACCCAGTTGAGTCCCTCAGAAAATATTCCCGTCTTTGGTTGGCTGTGGCTACAGGGACGTTGTAAACATTGCCATGCACCAATTTCCAGCCGCTATCCCATCGTAGAAACGACTACAGGACTATTATTTTTAGTCATATTTTTCAGTTTTCCTACCCTCCCCCAGATATTAGGTTATTGGGTATTATTCAGTTGGTTAATTGCCCTATCCCTAATTGATTTAGATACCTATACCCTCCCCAATGTTCTCACCCAGTCGGGGTTAGTCTTGGGTTTAGGGTTTCAACTCAGCCAGTCCCCATCCCCCAGTTACGGGTTAATGATGGGGATAATTGGGGCGGTGCTGGGATTATGGTTATTTGACATCATATCCTTTGTGGGAACTCTGGTCATGGGACAAACGGCCATGGGAGCCGGAGATAGTAAACTCGCGGCGATGATGGGGGCTTGGCTAGGGTGGAAATATTTACTCGTAGGCGGATTTATAGCTTGCTTATTCGGGGCTGTGGTGGGAGGAGGAGCGATCGCAATCGGTTTAATCAGTCGCCGTCAACCCATCCCCTTCGGCCCCTTTCTAGCCCTGGGTGCAGCTATTACTGCCCTCTGGGGGCATCAAATCCTCTCCACCTATCTAGGCTTATTTTTTCCCCTTGTCAATTGAAATACCATGTCTTGGATTACCGGAAATTTTGGGTTTAAAGCCCCGTCGTTCCACGACGGCTTTTTATTCTAACTTGATGTATGATAAAACAAGCTGTAATCAACAAAAGTATGAAAGCCAGGTATCGCTATAGATGCTATCCAACACCTTCCCAAAAATTGGCATTAGCCAAATTATTTGGTTGTGTGCGGGTAGTATGGAACGATGCACTGGCTTTTTGTATTTCCGAGTACAAAGGAGGTAAAAAGAAGCCCAAAAATGCTGAACTTCAGAAACAATTCATCACCCAAGCTAAAAAGCTAGAAGAAAGAGAATGGTTGTCAGAAGTTTCAGTAATTCCCTTGCAACAATCCTTAAACAACCTAGAACAAGCCTATCAAAATTTCTTTAATTCCTGTAAAGGAACTAGGAAAGGTCAACGGGTTAAACCTCCAAAATTCAAGAAACGAAAATCACAACAGTCTGCTAGATTTACAAAAACCGGATTTTCCTTCAAAGGAGAGAAAGTTTATCTCGCTAAAATAGGTAAGATTGATGTAATTTGGTCAAGACAACTACCCTCTGAACCCAGTTCTGTCACGATTGTCAAAGACAGTGCTGACCGATACTTCCTGAGTTTTGTAGTAGAAATTCAATCCGAAATCTTGCCACAATCTGAAAACTCAGTTGGCATTGATTTGGGAATAACAACCTTTGCCACATTAAGTAATGGGCAAAAAATAAAAGCTCCTAAGCCGATAAAACAGCGAATTAAGGAGCTTCGTAAATTTTCTAAGCAATTGTCTCGGAAAACCAAAGGGTCTGAACGTTATGAAAAAGCCAGAAAAAGATTAGCTAAACTTCATGCTAAAGTTTCTGATACCCGCACCGATTTCTTGCATAAATTGTCTACCCAGATTGTTCGTGAAAACCAAACAATAGTCTTGGAGGACTTAAATGTTTCAGGAATGGTTAAAAACCGGAAATTATCAAGAGCTATCTCTGATTTAGGGTGGAGAAGTTTTAGAACTTTCCTAGAAGCTAAATCAGAAAAGTATGGTAGAGATTTCCGAATCATAGACCGATGGGAACCTACATCTAAGACTTGCTCTTGTTGTGGATTCAAAATTGGTAAATTAGATTTGTCTGTGAGAGATTGGATTTGTTTAAATTGTGGCGAATCTCATGATCGAGATGTTTTTGATTTGTTGAAATAGATGGAATCCCCGTCCGTTTACGGCGGGGCGGATGTCAACATTCATACAACGGCTCTGCGATGGGAAGCCGAATTTATGCAGCAAGTCTTAGAAGCCCAGGATATTCCCACCCGGGTAATTGACTTAGGAGTCAGTTCTTCCCTGGGGATGGGCAGTCCGGTAGGGCTACAAGTCCCCTTAGCTCATCGCTGGGAGGCGTTGCTCCTATTAAGCCCCATTGATGAAGAATTAGAATCTGTAGATTAAACGTTAAGACTTGCTATATATCGTTCTATTATGGTGTAGATTTTGAATTTAACTAATGGGGCTAACGGGAATCCCCCAATTTCCCAAGGCCTCACAGTCTTAAAATTAGAAATAGCAAAAGTCAAAACAATTTTTAATGTCTCTATTTGATTGGTTCGCAAATCGGCGTAAATTATTACCCAACACTCCCGAACCGCAGGAACGAGAAATTGCTGATGGGCTATGGGTTAAGTGCGAAAAGTGCAATGCTTTAACTTATGCCAAAGACCTACAAGCCAATAATAAGGTTTGTTTGGAATGCGGTCATCATTTCATGGTCAATAGCGACGAGCGAATTGGGCAATTGATTGATCCTAATACCTGGATGGCTTTAGATGCCGAAATGTATGCGGTTGATCCCCTGAAATTTCGCGATCGCAAATCCTATAGTGATCGACTCCGAGAAACCCGGGAAAAAACCGGATTATCCGATGCGGTACAAACCGGAATCGGCTTACTCGAAGGTGAACCCGTGGCCCTGGGAGTCATGGACTTCCGGTTTATGGGCGGTAGCATGGGTTCAGTGGTCGGGGAAAAACTCACCCGCCTGATTGAACATGGCACTAATGAAGGCTATCCCGTGGTGATTATTTGTGCCTCCGGGGGCGCGAGGATGCAGGAGGGAATGTTAAGTCTGATGCAGATGGCGAAAATCTCCGCCGCCTTGCATCGCCACCGCAAATCCCGACTGCTGTATATTCCCGTCCTCACCCATCCCACCACCGGAGGGGTGACGGCCAGTTTTGCCATGTTAGGGGATATGATTTTAGCCGAGCCAAAAGCGACTATTGGTTTTGCTGGAAGACGGGTAATTGAACAAACCCTGAGAGAGAAGTTACCCGATGATTTCCAAACCTCAGAATACCTATTGAATTATGGGTTTGTGGATGCCATTGTTCCCCGTACCCAACTCAAAAAAACCCTAGCCCAATTGATTCGCCTCCATCGTCTTCCCCAAACCTCCGGGCCCTTATCCCATACTGCTGAAGTTATCCCCCTAACTTCGGGTGATACACCCATAGATTTATCTCAGGGTGTCTCAGCGTCTAAGTCAGTCTAGCGGGAACTGTTGATCGATGTTTAGTGGCGATCGCGATCAAATTGTTGGTTTTCACAAAATACCAAAGGTTCCTATAATTTTTGATCAAGACCTATTGTTTAAACAGACTTATGGGTTTTGCCGACCTGTCCATCACAGAAATAGCAGAGGACTACAATCTCCCCGTTGAGACTGTACTCCAACTGTGTGACCAATTGGGAATTGCCTATCAACATTCTCAAACCCGTTTAGCCCTGGAGGATGCTAAGGCTTTGATGTCTAAAATCACAGCCCAACGTCAGTCCCCAGAGTCCCAATAGTTCAATCCACCTTAACCCTCTGTGAAATTATATTTCGCAGAGGGTTAAGGTGGTAAATAACAATAGACGATTGACAAATGCCGATCAGCTAATCACCGGGATCGGGGACATTCAATAACCTGAACCCAAACTTAACTAACTTCTGCTCGCGGATCAAGCCAAGACTGGATTTAGCTTTTAATCACTAACTTAGTCATAAGGAGAACCATGCTAAAAAGATACTTTTGGCTGGCAATAGCCACTGTATTTTTCACCTTTCAACTGTTTGTCACTAATGCCAATGCATTAGACCTGACCAAAGAACTTCGGACTTTACCCCTAAATGACCAGGGCCAAACCGTTGTTCTGAGTGAAAAAGAACTGAAAAAGGGCAAAAAATTATTTAATAAGGCTTGCGCCTCCTGTCACGCTTTAGGGATGACCAAAACCAACCCTGATATTAACCTCAGTCCTCCAACCTTGGCAGGAGCATCCCCCTCCCGCGATAATATTGTCGCCCTGATCGACTTTATCAAAAATCCCACAACCTATGATGGGTTAGAAGAAATTTCCGAAACCCACCCCAGCACCAAGAGTTCAGATATTTTCGTCGCCATGCGAAATCTGACGGAAGATGATTTATATAATCTGGCTGGATATCTATTATTAGAACCCAAAGTTCGTCCTGAACAATGGGGTGGTGGTAAATACCTGCGCTAACATCGGTTAACAATTGACAATTTTAGACTTTAGGTTTTAGGTTAGGGATGATTTTAAGGTTTTAGCTGTCTTTACTCAATGTGGGGAAACTCAAACAAAATTATCTTAAATTTAAAATCTAAAGTCTAAAGTTTTAAAAGACTGTAACTATAGCATCGCGTCTAAAAAAAACTTCAACTGTTGTTTTCCTCCCTATTCCCTGTTCCCTGTTCCCTGTTCCCTGTTCCCTATTCCCTGCTATATATAAAATATTTGGGCAGTCTCTTGTTAGTTTAATTACCAACAAAAAACCACCCAAAATTAATTATTAATTCAACAAGTAAAGTAACTAGACTCTCATTATTTTTTCAGAACAATTTCAGCGTTCATACCCGCGCCACGGTGAGGTTCACAATAGTAGGAATAAACACCAGCAGGCATATCGTCGGTGAAGGCAACTTCAAAGGACTCACCCAGTTTTTGAAGTAATGCTTTATGGGAAAGTTTGACCGCCACAGCCGCATCAGGAGATTTGGCTTTATCAAAAACTGCATTATGGGGAGGGAGTTTGTTATTTACAAATTTAACAACATCACCCGGTTTGACTTCTACTTTACTCGGATCAAATTTTAACATCCCCGAATCAGCACCCATTTTAACAGTAAAGGTTTCTGCGGAGGCTTGACCCACACCAAAAACAAAGGTGCTAATCATTAAAAAGGCCACAGACAAAACTAGGGCGACCCGCTTGGACACTGAAACCATCTGATTCATAACTTGCCTCTAAAAAATGTGATCTTCTAAGCGTTGAAAAACATCCTACCATAAACTATGACAACCTGTCGTATTAAAAAACAGCCCTGGCAATCGGGCAAAAAATCTGTCACCAAAAAACGAGCGAGAAGCCCCTGGCTTTAGACATGGGGAGGAAAGTGGCTGCGGTTTCAACCGCCTTCAATATTTCCTGATCTAACTGATTGAAAAGTTGAGTTAGAATAGATCGTAAGTAAAACAACCATCTGCGTGTTGAAACACTCTAGTATCGGAGAAATCCCGGCACAGTGAGCCACCACACTCCTTGAGGAGTAGTAAGCCTGTATAACTGACAAGTAATGGCAGAGTGTGAAGCGTACCTATCTGGCGTTGTGATGGTCTATGAAAACAAACACAATTTAAAAGTAAGCGCAATTGCAATATCTTTTATAAGGGTAGTTGTTTTGAGCGTGTAGAGGTGATTTGATAGCGCCTTTGAGAGTTTTCGGATTCATTCAAGAATCCCAGTGGCTTCAGCCCTGGGGAGTATCAAAATCGTTAACAATTACTGTTATCGTCCAGGGCCCAAATCTTAAGCATGGCAAAAAAGCAAAAATTCCCCTATCTTTTAGGTTCTAAATGGACATCTCATCAAAAAACCTGGGGCTGGAGGCATTTCCAAGTCGCAAACCGCAAAAATCAAGGCAAATGGGTATTTGCCGAAATGGTGGCATCCTGTGACCCCCAGGTGAGATTTTGGTTAAATGCCCAACAACTTCAAGACCGGGCTTTATGGCAACCCGGATGGCAGTCTACCCAGGAATTAGAAGACCTTGAATCACTTTAAATCTACAAATTCCCCCCAACTTCAGGCGACCCTTGAGCTTGTGCAACAAGCCACTCAAAACCTGCAAGACCTATTACAAAACCCGGTTTCTCAAGACCATCACCGTGAGGTTATCAACGAGATTGAAACTCAATTAAATCAGGCTTTAATCACCTTAAAAACAACGGTTAATCCGCCGAATTTGGATCATATTCCTGCCGATATTTTAAAACAAATAGAAACCTTGGAAATTTCCTTAGAAAGTATTGATATTCAGAGGGCTTTATCTAACCATCATTTGAGTCAAATTATCGGGATTATTACCGAAATCAATAATAAGTCTGAACAAATTAGAAACAGAAAAGACTATTTTTTAGCCCGTCTTCCCCAAATTCCGGTGGAGAAACTAGGCCCTAGGGTTCCTATTGTGACGGCGGCGGATTTTTTACCGGATTATGAGCCATTATCCCCAGAGCAACGAGAAGAATTAAAGGTCAAATACAATATTAACAAATTAATTCAAAAACGCCAACAATCTCGTTCTTCTTTATTTGAAAGAATTAAACAAGCTGAAAAAATGATTATGCCTCAAGTACAACCTTTAGACAATAATCAAGATTTGGAAGATGATTTGCCTTTTTGAAAATTCAGGTTATAATAGAGTTATATCCTTATTTATAAAAGAGTTAAAATGTCTAAATCCGACGCTAAAAATCCCTCCAATTCCGAGCCATCTCCTAAGTCTGGAGAGGGTTTAGAAATTGTTAGTATTGGTGTCGATGAACAGCAAGCAAAAACTTCTAATTCAGAAGGTTTATCCCAAGATAAACTCAATCAAGTTGCCCAAAATATTAATGCCAATTTAGAAAATAATCAAGATCCAAATTGGCAAGTAGAAAATAGTTGGGATGAAACGAGAATCCAGGTTAATTTAGATTAGAAAAACTGGTAAATTTAACTCAAATTCAAAATTTCAAAATCCGATTGTCCGTAGGTCATATTCCGGTCAATAGCTGAAAGAATCTTATGATTAGCTACCTCTGAACATAAACAATCACAGAGCAATTGAGCCACATCAGCCCGATGAATATTTCCCGCTACCCGATAATTTTCTGTTAATACGCCGTTTCCGGTGGCGGGTTCAGATTTCAGTCCCCCCGGACGAATAATCGTGTAATTCAGTCCACTATTAATTAAATGCTGTTCTGCTTTTTCCTTTTCCACTAAAACCGATTTTAAGGTTTCAAACGCTTGGGGAGGTAAAGCCACCACACTTTTGCCACTCCCAATCGAAGATACCAGAATAAACTTCCCGACGCCCGCTTTCACCGCCGCGTCAATTAAATGTTGATTCCCTAAATAGTCCGCCCGCTCTCCATCCTTGGGTAAACCGCCAATGGTACTAATCACCGCCGAAATTGTTTCTGGGCCTAATATCGCCTGTTCAACGGCGGTTATATCCAAGGCATTCCCCATCACCACCCGCACCCCCAAGGCTTCTAATTCGGGGCGAGTATCCGGTGTTCTTAATAGGGCTTTGACGTTTATCTGTTGGTTGCGGAGGGATTTGACCACTTCTCGTCCCACACCGCGACTTGCACCCGCAACAAAAATATAAGATTCTGTGTTCATTAATGTTAAGGTTTCAATAATTACTACTTTCTATGTATTACTGTACTAGATGCTTGTGTGAACCGAAAACTTTGTTGACACTCTCACCGTTTAACACTGGTGAATTTTAAATATCCCCTTTTATAATTAACCTTTCTAAAATTAAGTCCCTATTAACAGTCCTAGCCGTGTCCTTAGAAAAATTATTCCAAATTAGCACCTCGGCGCCGCCGCCAATTCATTGCACCAACCCCGCCTGTCCCCAACCGCGTAACTCCTTGGGACATCAAATTTGTCAGACTTGCCAAACTCCCCTAACCTATAGATATTTATGGGCTACTGGTTCAGGGGCGGGACAAATTCAACCCTGTCAGTTAGTGGGAAATCGCTATTATGTCACCTTCCCCCAAGTTTGGTTAGATACTAAACCCGGTGCCCCACCGATTTTGCCCGATATTCTCTCCGAGTCGATATTATCCTATTTATATCTCTCTCCTCATCATTTGCATATTCCTGGGGTGTTTGGGGTCTATCCCTTGGGGATTCCCCCAGAAGCGACGGAAACCCTACTATTGGATAATATTCCCGTCGATAGTCGGGGTCAACTATTCCCGACCTTGGTGGAAGTCTGGCCGAAAACCTCCGCCGTGCGTCAGGTCTATTGGTTATGGCAAATACTACAACTGTGGACACCTTTAACCGAACAGGGAGCGGCCTATAGTTTATTTGTCAAGGAGAACCTGCGGGTAGACGGTTGGCGGGTGCGGTTGCGAGAACTGCATCAGGGCGCACTACAACCCACCCAACGAGATTTAGCCGAATCTTGGGTTGCTTTAATAGAAACGGCCCATCCGACTATACAGTACCGTTTACAAACCATTCATCAATTGATGCGTCGTCAGGAGGACTGCTTAAAAGAGGTGGCGAGTCAACTGAATCAATTATTAATGGAACAGGCGGCCCAACTCCCCTTACATTTAGCGGTAACGGGATTAACGGATGTGGGGGTCAGACGTTCGGAGAACGAGGATAGTTATTATCCGGGTCTGCACGATGTCCGAAATTTTCATCTTTATCCAAATGATAAATTAATTCCCCATTTAAGTATTGTTTGTGATGGGGTGGGGGGTCATGATGGCGGTGAGGTGGCGAGTCAATTGGCGGTACAGTCTTTAAAGCCTTTGATTTATAGTTTTATGGCGGAAATTTCCCAGCAGGAGGAGTTAGCCCCACCGGAATTAATTATGGAACAACTGCAAGAAATTACCCGAGTTGTTAATAATGTTATTGCTGCCCAAAATAATGAACAAGGGCGAGAATTTAGACAACGGATGGGAACAACTTTAGTCATGGCTTTACAGTTACCTCAAAAGGTAAAAACTCCCGAAGGTATTGAGTTAACCAATTGCCATGAATTATATTTGGTGAATGTGGGCGATAGTCGCGCCTATTGGATTACTCAAAATTCCTGCCAACAATTAACCGTCGATGATGATGTGGCAAATCGGGAGGTTTGTCATGGTCGGAGTTTATATTGGGATGCTGTTCAAAGGTCGGGTTCGGGAGCTTTAACCCAAGCATTAGGAACCCGAGAAGCGGAGTTTTTACGGCCAACTGTACAACGATTTATTATTGAAGAAGATGGATTATTATTATTATGTTCCGACGGATTAAGTGATAATCAACGGGTGGAACAATGTTGGCAAAATTTTTCTGCTTCGGTGTTAAATGGAGAACAATCTTTAGAGTCGGCGGTGCAGGGATGGATTGACATTGCTAATGATAAGAATGGTCAGGATAATATCTCGGTTGTGATGATTTATTGTGGGGTATCTCCGCAAAAATTAGTATTAGTAGAAACTACACCTCTAGCCACAAAAACTGAATCTTTGGAGTCTGAACCAACGGAAGCCTCTAAGGTTTTATTATATGATGAATCGATTCCTGAGCAAGAGGTTCAGCCCCCCTCTAAGTCAATGTCTAAGTGGAAAGAGGTATTTTTTATTTTGAGTTTATTTGCGATATTTATTGCTGGGGGTTTTGCAATATGGTGGCAAGTTCGTCAAACTCAAATCAAATCTATTCCTTCGGGTCAACCAACTCAGACGCGCTGATGGGGTTCAATTTCCGACAACCTATAGCTGTTTGAAATAGAAGGGGAAATTTTGGGTATAAACAGTTTATCTATTAGGGATTGAAATACCCTATTACCTATTACCTATTACCTATTACCTGTTCCGGTGTTCCCTTCTTAAGCAATATTCGGCGGAATTTTACGGGATTTTGACTGACGCCGTTGTTGATAGTCCTGTAAATAAACCTGAATTAACTCTTGGATTTCACTGCGTTTAATTTCCGTAGCAGACTGAAAATTATTAGGCGTTTCAAAAAAGCATAAACTATCCGGCATTTCTAAAACAACCATTTGAAATAAAATATGAGTCACGGGTAAAGGAATCGCCAAAACTTGAGAATCTGCATCAGGATTAGTATAACTTAAAGCATCTTCTACGGTAGAAAAAGCATAAATTACTCTCTTTTTTATCTGCGGTTGATCTACATTGATAAACGGTTGAATCACCCAACTTTGGTCTAAAGTTTGCAAAATATAATATTCGGGATGTTCTAATTGTTCTGCTAATAATTTTAAGGCCGGAGCGATCGCTTCCACAATTTGAGGAGTTGTTCCATCTTGAGGCGCATGATCAATTAAAGACTGAATTTGTAGGTCTAAATTCATTATGTTTAAAAAAATAAAGATCAAGAATATTAATAGACTGTTAACTAATGACTGGTACGGGCGGGTTCATCAAGATGCGCCGTGATTAAGAAAGATCTAAAAGAACCCGCCCCTACAACTGTTAACTGCTAACTGCTGACTGCTGACTGCTAACTGTTAACTGATGACTGATAACTGATTAAAACGATCCGGAAATCCAAGCCAACTCACAGAATCATTGTGTTAGGGTCATTGTAGTAATTAGACATCATGGGGGAAATCTGCCAAACCGAAACCATTTTCCAAAAGCTATTGAGAGAACTGAGTCTATCCACCCGTGCATCTGAACAAAACTGTCGGGATGTAGCCGAACGAATTAACGAAGAAGCTACCCGCATTTGTACAGAAAGCAAACGGATTCAAGATTCCGGGGATGTAGAAACCTGGGCCATGACACTAGCACAACATCGTTTACAGCAATGTATTCAATATTATCAGCTAGGGTCGAAACAAGGGTCTTTAGAATTACATAGTACCTTGAGCGCGATTGTATATCGATATATTACTCCTCCTCAAGTCCAGTCCAGTTATCAAGCTCGATTGGAATTAATCAGGGATTTTTTACAAGCCTTTTATTTAGAAACCCTCAATGCCTTTCGCAAAGAAGCAAAGTTAGCGGCAACTTACCGTCCTCGAACCTTGTTAGTGGGACTTAAACAAAAATAAGGGAAGAAATAGATGATAATGATTATGTAGCAAGCACATAACATTCAAGAATAACGAATGAAAGAGACAACCCCGGCAGCGATGCCCCCCTGCTTTGACCGATGGTGTCAAAGATTTGACGATATATTTGGTCATCTTGCCCAAAAACGGGAATTTAGGAACTATTTAGGGGGATTATTGGGAGAAAGTGAGCGAAAAAACCTGTCGCAAATGGCGAATAACTCCGTAGGAGTAGCTTACCACCGATTACACCACTTTTTAACCGAAGCTCCCTGGTTAGCAATGAAACTGAATCAGCGTCGCCTGGAGGTGATGAATCAGTGTAAGCAAACCCAGATTAGTCGGGGATTTGCCCTAATTATTGATGATTCAGGACATCGAAAAAGCGGGAACTTTACTGATGGAGTGGGACGACAATACATCGGAGAAATCGGAAAAACCGACAATGGAATCGTAGCAGTAACGAGCCATCTATACGATGGCAAAAAAAGCCTACCATTAGATATAGAATTATATCAAAAAGCCGAGTCATTACCGTCAGGAAAAGCTGACCCGGAATTTAAAAAGAAACCGGAAATAGCATTAGAATTAATAGAAAGGAGCTTAGAGAGAGGATATCAACCGGGAATTGTGCTAACAGATGCCGGGTATGGAAATAACACAAATTTTTTACAAGAGTTAGAGAAAAAAAGATTAAAATATATAGGGGGAGTCGCCAAGAATCGAAAGGTAATCCTCAAAAAGGGGGAAGATAAAACAGAGGAAACTCGATTAGATAATTTAGCCAAATCGTTGCCCCAAGGAGCTTTTAGTGAAATTCAACTCCAACTAGAAAAACCCAGAACTGTGTGGGTAGCAACAAAAGAAATTGAATTATCAAAGTATGCAGGGAAGAAAGTAATAGCCATCGTCATGAATGCTGCCACTTTCGACCAAGCCAGTGATATTGATTATTTAATGACTAATGTTGAGGCATCAAAAGCCACAGGAGAATGGATAGTAACGACCTATTCACAAAGAAATTGGATAGAAGTTTTTTACAGGGAAGCTAAGGGTTGGTTGGGGCTGAAAGAATATCAAGTCCGAGATAAAAGAAGTCTAATCAGACATTGGATTTTGGTATTTTGTGCCTATACTTTTATTCTCTGGCATAGTTTAACTGGAGGGTTAAGACGTCGATGGGCTAACAAACCTTTAAACACATTTGCTGATGCCCTTGAAGCCTTCCGCACAGCGATTTCCTTTCGATTTGTGGAGTGGCTCCAGAATAATAGGGATGTATTTGCAGCCTACAAAGCAAGTTTAGGCTTGATTTGGGCTTGATTTTTGTTTAAGTCCCATTAGAACTAGCGGAATATATGGCATTTACGGAACGCTACGGTAAACGGCGAATTCCTTTAGCTAGAGGTCGGAGTCAACAATTGATTATTTTAAGAGCGCAAACCTTCTCTCAACAACAGCCTAAAGAAAGTTTTGTCGATTTAGAATTAGCCGCCCAGGGCGGAGGGAGTGAATCAGATACTAACAATCATGATTCCTTCCTCGGACAAGTTCGGGCTGCTATGGTCATCGAGTCCAACGAATCAGAGTCCGACTCTTTGCGTCAAACCGTCGTAGAGGAACTAATTGCTTATTTAGAAGAAAACAAACAACCCGATTGTGCCGACTATTTTGCCTTGCGGTTACAGGATTTACCGACCCGTGAAATAGAGGAAATTCTCGGATTAACACCTCGTCAGCGTGATTATTTGCAGCAACGATTTAAGTACCATCTACTGCGATTTGCTTTAGGACACCGTTGGGAATTAGTTCACCAATGGTTAGAAGCAGATTTAGAACGGGATTTAGGGTTATTACCCCATCAATGGCAAGAATTCCTAAATCAAATCGGGGCGAATGAACAGCGTTTATTAAGTTTAAAACAGGAGGGATTATCCGAGGTAGAAATTGCTAAGGTTTTAAATTGTAAAACCACTCAAATTCAAAAACGTTGGTTTAAGTTGTTAGAATTGGCTTGGGAAATCAGGAATCATTCGGTATCCGGAGCAGGGGCATCTAGTGATGAATAACGAAACAAACCAAGACGAGCAAGCGTTTGAACGCCGATTCTTTGACGGGTTGTTACAAAAAGACTTGTATGGGCGGGATACTCCCGTCCCTACCTCTGATTCGGCTGAGGAGGAATTAAACCCCCATACACAGCTTGATCAGAGTTGTGAGGTGGAAAACCTAGAGTGGGATGAATTAGATCCCCTCGATTTTGAGGAGCAGCTTTTCCGCCCGGAAAATCAATATTCAGCTATAGGAGAGATAGAAATTGTGAAAAACCGATTTGAGACCGTTTTAAGAGAAAAACTTAAAGCCAGAATTGAGATGAACCCACCCCTGTTTCCGTGGGAACCGATCGGCACTGACTTGCTGAATGAGTACCCTGACGTATTTAGAGAAGAACAGGTTCCCGCTACTCATTTATGGATGGCTCATCGACAACAATTGAGATGGTCGATGCCCCTACCCGATCAGGTTTTTGCTCAGTTACTGGCTCCAGTGTTTACTCTACTACAATCTGGCCTACGAGAAGGAGCAAAATTAGTTCAGGCCGTGGAAACTTTATTTCCTAACGAGTCCCAACCCTTGAATGAATTAGCAGGTTTAGTGATTCGAGGTTCTTTACGGGGATCTTTAGATTTAAGGGAGTCCCAACCCTGTTATGAAACAGCGACTCCTGAACAACAAATGGTGTTATTATTATTAGCTGCTCAAGAACTTCTGAATACTTTAACCCTCAATTGTCGTTTGAATCAATCGACGGTTCATCAGGAATGGTTAACAACTTTAGGGCTATTTACCGTTGATGTTGACTATGTTGAAACTGAGTCTGGTACAAGTTTGAAAATCCGGGGTGAATTTCCCGATGGCGGACGCTTACAACTATTAGGAAATGACAGATCAGTAACCGCAAAACGCAATTCCCCCGGATGTTTAACCCTGGAATTGACTAACCCTGAACCGAACCAGATTTATCGACTTCATGTTTTATTAGATAGTGAGGAGCAAAATCCCCTCTGTTTTGCAATCATAGGGAATAGGGAATAGGGAATTACGAATTACGAATTACGAATGGGGAACAACAACAACAGATTGAAGTTTAGGTCAGATTAAGTTAGAGTAGGGTGGAGCATTTAACCCCCCTAATCTTCAAATCGAAACGATGACAAATTCAATCCCTTTGATTAGTCAATTATGGCGACGGATTGAAGCCATACCAAAGCCAATTCCTGAAGATTCCCTTTGGCTGCGGATATTGGTGCAGTTATTAGTGATTGCCGGGATTATTGCCACGGACGTCGCTATTGAAGAACCCCTGAATTTATGGGCAATTCCGGTTAGCATTGTCGGAGCAACTTGGAGTTGGTTTCGTCGTTACCATCGCAATGTGCCTGTTAAATTTTGTATTGCTATTGGGATGTTAATTGCCCTGGCTGCATTTTTTGGGCGACTGTTTGGCGAAATGAATGATACGCGGTTAGCCTTAGCGAGATTATTAATAGAATTACAGGTTTTACACAGTTTTGATTTACCCCGGCGTAAGGATTTAGGCTATTCGATGGTGATTGGATTAATTTTAATGGGAGTAGCGGGAACTCTCAGTCAAACCTTGGCTTTTGGGCCTGTGGTGTTAGTATTTTTGGCTTTAGCTTTACCAACATTAATTTTAGATTATCGCTCTCGTTTAGGGCTGGGGGAGATTCAATTTAACTCTAAAAAAACACCCCAGCAACCCGGAAGTGGAATAAATTTTAAATCTTTAGGAATTATTTTTTTAGTAGTTGTTGCTTTGGGATTAACTATTTTTACCGTTCTTCCTCGGTTTCCTAGCTATCAGTTAAGAACTTTTCCGGTCAGTTCTCCAATTGATATGCCCCCCGGACAATTTAATGGACAACGCATTCTCAATCCGGGTTATGTGTCTTCGGGAAATAATAATAATAATAATTCGGGTGCAGGTGGCACCGGATTAAATCAGGAAACGGGGGCAGGAACTCTTAATGATACCTTCTATTATGGATTCAATACCAAAATTAATCAGAATTTACGCGGCAATTTAAAGCCACAAGAAGTATTAAGGGTGCGATCGCAAGCCCGGGGATTTTGGCGGGTTGTAGCTTTTGATCGTTATACTGGAGAGGGATGGGAAATTTCTCGAAATAATAGAGCGATCACTTTAAGACGTCCCCGTTGGTCATATCAATTCAATCTATTTCCGCCAATCACTAATGCCAAGACTCAAGAAGTGATTCAAAGTTATACCGTACTTCAACAGCTTCCTAGTTTAATTCCGGCGATGAATAAACCGAATGAACTCTATTTCCCGACGGAGGAAATTGCGATTGATCCCGATGGCAATTTGCGATCGCCTTTAGAATTACGAGAGGGCATGACCTATACAGTGGTTTCTCAAGTTCCCCTGCGCGACAGGGTACAATTACAAGCCGCTTCTAAAAACTATCCTCCAAATATCAAAAAATACTATTTACAAGTTCCAGATCAAATTAAAGAGCAAGTCAGGAAAAAGACGGAAGAAATTCTAGCCAGTGTGCATCAAGTCGCCCAAAACAAAAAACCCTTAGATTCCAATTATGAAAAAGCCTTATATTTAGCCCAGTATCTCAAACAAAACCCTAACTATAAATTACAGGAAGAACCGCCGTTTTTAAGGGAAAATGAAGATCTAGTAGAAGCGTTTCTTTTTGGTTATCAAGATAGTCCCCCCGGAGAAAAAATTACCGGGGGCTACCCCGATCATTTTTCCACGGTTTTAACCATGATGTTACGTTCAATTGGAATTCCGGCGCGTCTGGTAGCGGGGTTTAACCCAGGAGAATTTAATCCGTTTACGGGATTATATGTGGTTAAAAATACCGATGCTTTTGCGATGACGGAGGTATATTTCCCCGAATATGGTTGGTTTGGTTTTAACCCTATTCCTGGGATGGATTTAATTCCGCCTTCGGTGGAAGAAGATCAAACCTTTAGTGCCTTAAAAGCCTTTTGGAATTGGGTGGCTGGTTGGCTACCTTCTCCATTGGCGAATGGATTACAAGCGATTTTAGGCCGTTTAATTTTAGGAATATTCCAAGTAATTAGCTGGTTTTTTAATCTGTTTACTCAAGGATGGTTGGGGATTTTTAGCGGCTTAATCGTCACAACAATTATGGCATTTTTCGGCTGGTTAAGTTGGGATTTATGGCGAGGTTGGCGCTATCGTCGCTGGTTAGCTAAATTACCCCCAGAAGAAAGTCTCTATCAACAACTTTTGCAGGTTTTAGCTAGTAAAGGATATCCCAAATCTCCCACCCAAACCCCTTTAGAATATGCCTCTTGGTTAGATCAATATCATTCAATTTCAGAATTTGAAGTGATTGATGAAATCTCTCAGGCCTATGTGGGTTGGCGCTATGGCGGAAAGTCGGTTAACCTCAAACAAATGCGACAATTATTAATTAACTTAAAATCATCCCATTGGAAACGCTTGAAACAGCGAAAATGGATTTAATACACAAAAAATGTTTTTTTGTCAAGCTCGACTCTGAGGTTCTCAACCTAGCCCCGAAAAGATTTGTACAATAGATCGGAAACTAACCAGAGTTGTAACATTAGGATTACACGAAGGATTAAGGTTTTTAATCCTTATTTTTTGAATAAGCCAAACTTCCCCAGACTATTTTTTTTGTATTATAGCACCAAACCCCGTAATTTCGTCAATAGTTGCGAATGGAATTCAATAACCTCTTGACAAAATTAGCCAAAAAAATGATTTTAATTTTAAAATTCAAAACTATAACCAGTTAAGGATAACTTAAACTTATGCCTAGCTATTTTGTAGAGATGGACGGCTGAATTTTAATTTTCACCTCCGCAACTGTTAACAAATTTTAAGAAAATTTACATAAAATCGGAAAAGGTTGACAACAGCATAAACTTAACTGTGATTTGAAATGACTTCCAAATCTGGGGTTTTTGGCTAGGGGAGCAGCCAGTTTTTCCATTGAACTATGGGACTCCAGTAGAAGTTCGTAAGATGGTAAAATACAGTCTGCTACTAAGCCTGAAAATATCAAATTCTTGTAAATGCTGTTTATGTCAGTTGGGAGAAAAGCGTTGATGAAACGATTAAGTCGCCTGTTGGCTTTGTTAGTTTTGATAGTCGGTTGCTTCGCATGGACTGGAGATCAAAATGTTTTAGCTGCAAACGTCAATGTGATGCAGTATGGGATTGTTGCTCCGCTCTTAGCAACGGAAGCCCCTCGGAAAAATCGGGTTGACGAGAAAATGGCCACCGTTCGCAATAAATTGGACTTAAATAATAGCGATCTGCGAGATTTTCGTCAATATAAAGGAATGTTTCCGAAATTAGGGTCAGTGATCATTAAGAGTGCTCCCTATAATTCCGTCGAAGATGTATTGAAAATTTCTGGTTTGACAGAAAAACAAAAAGAAATTCTGCAAAAGAATTTAGATAACTTTACCGTAACGCCTCCAGAATCTGTATTTATTGAAGGCGACCAACGGTTAAATGTTGGGGCTTACGACTAGGCCATTTGGTGAAATTCATTGTAGAGACGTGCCAAGTGCGAAACGATGCCGTTAGGCGATTGGCTCGTCCCTACCTCATGAATGAATTTAGGGGCTTGCATCCTTTGATTCTTAGGTCAGAATGTTAGGATTATGCTAACAGACCTAAAAAGTCAACATAATCCTTAAAGTTAGTTTAATATGTCGAAATCCGTCTGGACTTGAAACGAATCCTTCATTCTGGCACTGACCCATGACCTCCATTGATCTTTCCCTCCCGTCTGAGTTTCCCTTAACCTTTGATGTATTGGTGGTGGGAACCGGGGCAGCCGGATTATATACCGCCCTTTGTTTACCCAAACATTTGAGCATCGGCTTAGTCAGTAAGGATATTTTACCCCTATCAGCTAGTGATTGGGCCCAAGGAGGCATTGCAGCAGCGATTTCAACCGATGACTCTCCCAGTCTGCATTTAGAAGATACCTTAAAAGCTGGGGCGGGTTTATGTGAACGGTCGGCGGTGGAGTTTCTGGTCAATCACGCCCCTGAATGTATTCACCGTTTAGTCGAATTAGGAGTAGCTTTTGACCGCCATCAAAGCCAGTTAGCTTTGACCTTAGAAGCCGCCCACTCCCGTCACCGCGTCCTACACGCCGCCGATACAACCGGACGTGCAGTGATCACAACCTTAACAGAACGAGTTTTAGAAAGACCGAATATTAAAATTATTTCCCCCGCCTTTGCCCTGGATTTATGGATGGATGCTTCGGGTCAACGGTGTCAGGGGGTGAGCTTAATTCATGATAGTCGGATTTATTGGGTGAAGGCCAAGGCGGTTGTCTTGGCAACGGGGGGAGGAGGTCAAGTCTTTGCTCATACCACTAACCCCGCCGTTAGTACGGGTGATGGGGTGGCGATGGCTTGGAGAGCGGGATCGTTACTCCGAGATTTAGAGTTTTTCCAATTTCACCCCACGGCCCTAACCCAACCCGGGGCTCCTCGATTTTTAATTAGTGAGGCGGTACGGGGGGAAGGAGCCCACCTGATTGATTCCCAGGGTCACAGATTTGTATTTGATTATGACGAGCGGGGAGAATTAGCCCCCAGAGATATTGTGAGTCGGGCAATTTTTAGCCATTTACAAAAATTACGGCAAATCCCAGGAGCCAATAGTGAACGGGTTTGGTTAGATTTACGGTCAATTCCAACTGAGAAAATCCAGCATCGGTTTCCGAATATTATTCAGGTCTGTCAACAATGGGGGGTTGATATTCTCCATGAACCCATTCCTGTCACCCCCGCCGCCCATTATTGGATGGGGGGTATTGTTACCAATACCCAAAGTCAAACCTCTATCCCTGGACTTTATGCCGTAGGTGAAACTGCGAGTACGGGAGTTCACGGGGCGAACCGTTTAGCGAGTAATTCTTTGCTAGAATGTTTAGTATTCGGTGCTCAAATGGCATTAATTGAAAATCTCAATTTTGCTGAAACTGAATCTGGCCTGGGGGGGTCTGTTCCCGTATCCCAGAGGGTGTCACCAGCCTCCCATTGGGAAGAACAATATGCTACGATTAAAACAATTAGATCTAATTTGCCCGATGTTCTCTGGCGTAGTGCCGGGATCTGTCGCCAGTCCGATCATTTGCAGGAGGGATTAATCCAGGTGAAAGCATGGTCTGAAGAATTTTTAGCCTTACCCATCAGCCAATTTTTATCGACTCTACATCCAAATTCTTTGGCTGAACTGGAAACACAAGAAATCGCCCACAGCGACCTAAAACAGTGGGGGGAAACCCATAACTTACTGAGTATTGGGGAGTTGATTTTGAAGAGTGCAGCGTTCCGTCTCGAAAGTCGTGGAGGTCATTATCGGCAGGAATACCCGCAATCAGACCCAAGCTGGAAAGTACATACCTTAATTCAAGCAAACCAAATCTGGAAATCTTCGCCTGTCTTAGATTAGGTTCGAGAACCTGAACCGTCTCCTGCTGGGGGTTTTCCCGTATCGGGAGGAACATATTCACAGATTAACTGCGACGAGGTGTCCAGATGTTTATACAACTGAGCAAAATTGACCTGGGTAGCTGCCTCTAACTTTACCCATAAGGTGAAAACTAGAGCCACACTTAGGGGCAAACAGCTTACCCATGCGATTGTTTTTTGTAATGTCAAGCTAGAAACCATAATCGTTTTACCCCCTAATTAAACATCATATTCTTCAACCAGGGCAGCCAACGATAAGAAAACTGCCTTTGTAGTTCAAGTATATCAATTATATTCCGTAATTACACTGAGTTCTCAGGAAAAATTCTTGACAATTTCCCCGATTCTCCCGACGGCTTGCAGTCTATGAGTAATAATTGTTATGTTTTCTAAATTCACTGAATGATCAAACTCAGCCATTAACCAACTTTCTTTCTCGTTCTTGATTGATTTTAGTCGCTGTTTTTTTGTTATTCATGTATTTTAATGTTGGGGAACATAGTTTAATACTAAAATCTCATTGATTTTACCTCGTTTAAGAGCATTAGAGTTAATACTGCGGGTTGCAGAAACGATTTTTGTTGTTTTTTGATAATCTTTATACAAATCTAAAATAAAATCTGTTGCTGAATTACTCAACATTACATAACATTCTTTTTCTGTTAATTCATCAACCACTTGTTTTAAACGTCTTTGTTCATTTTGATTAAAGCCATTAATATCATATCCGGTGAAAGAAGCGGTATTAGAAACAGGATCATAAGGAGGATCAAAATAGATAAAATCGCCTTTGTTTGCCTCTTTGACAGCTTCGGCAAAATCAATATTTAAAAAAGTTACTGATTTTTGGTTTAAATAATCATTAACTCCTCTTAATACAGCTTCGTCTAATATATTGGGATTTTTATAACTACCAAAGGGAACATTAAACTGTCCTTTAGAATTAACTCTAAATAATCCATTGTAACAAGTTTTGTTTAAATAAATAATTCTAGCAGCTTTTTGAATATCAGAAAATTTATTATACTGTTTTAAACGATCTCTTTCACGAAGATAATCAAAGTATTCTTTGGAATTTTTCGCTTTGTGAACTTTTAAAACCTCAATGAGTTCTTCAACATTATCTTTAATCACTCGATAACAATTAATTAATTCCCTGTTACTATCATTAACAATTGCTTGTTTCGGCTGTAACTCAAATAAGAGTGCTCCTCCCCCCAAAAATGGTTCAAAATATGTAGTTTTACCGATATTTTTAGGAAGATATTTGAGAATTTCAGGTAATAATTGCCGTTTCCCTCCTGCCCATTTTAAAAATGGTTTAACCAGAGGATTTTTTTTTGCATTCACATGGTCAGTAATTCCTCAAAATTTTATTAACATATTTCATTTTAACTTGAATTGAAATTTTAGTCAATATTTTGATTTAAAATAAAAATATGGATGTATTCTATAAAATAGATAGGGTAATTAAAGTCTATAGTTTAGAAGCCAATCAAAGAACATTCATAATTATTTTAGAGGATTTTGGGGCATCTTCCTTAACTCAATTTATAGGGAATTTAGGTTATATCTTCCCAGTTTACTATTGGTTTATAAACGAATAATTCCTTGATCAAATACTTGATCATTCGTATCAATTGCCTGAATTATCATCCGATCTGCATAAACCTCAATCGCAGTAAATCCATGGGTTGAGGCGGCTTTTGCTGTCCACTCCGAACTTCCTACAGGACGTATATTCGCCCCTCCATTACCATTAACTAAATAAGTTATACCATGAATAGGTTGGGTACGTTCATAATTATGTTCATGACCATTCATATAGAGTTGAACCCCATATTTTTTAAATAAAGGAGTTAAGCGATTAATCAATATTTTGTTCACACCATATAACCCAGAAGAATACATGGGAAAATGACTATAAACAATTTTCCAAGGAGTTTGATTCCGTTGAAGTTGGTCTTCTAACCAAGGTATTTGTTTATCCCAATCGGCATTATCATTTGCATCTAAAACAAAAAATTGTACAGGATCATATTTGAATGTATAGTAACGACCCTGCATATTAAATAAAGGATAAGTCACTTGTCGATTACCATTTTCTGTTCTGATATCATGGTTTCCTAAACAGGCATAAAATTTAACGCTTTGTTCCAGTAAAGATTGATAGGGTTTTTCAAATACATCCTTGATTTTTTCAATTTCACCATTAGTATAAATATTATCTCCGAGTAAAGTAACTACTTTAAAAGGATGATTTTGATGATAGCGAACCATAGCATTTGCGACTTCATATTGTCCTGTTTCTCCCGTTCCTACATCTCCAATAGTGACAAAACGAAATAGGGGTTTATCTTCAGGTATAGATGCGATTTCGTAGTCGTCGCCTTGCGGCATTGCACCGTTTTCCTGGGAAATTTGTTGTTTAGGAATCTCAGGAAGGCTCAGGATTTTTCGAGTAGCTCCTAATCCGATAAAACCAGCAGTACTCAAGCTCGCTAACAATAGAAATTGACGTCTTTTTAGGGACATAGTTAAGAGTGAATTAACGCATTATAGACATACTTCTTAGTATAGAGCAATCCGCTTTAATAAAATAGGATTGACTAATTCTGGGGCTTCATCTTGGGGACAATGACCGACTCCTTCTAATCTAATAAACTGTTTAACCGTTGAATATTGTTTGAATTGTTCAGCAATTTCTATCGGTTCCCAAGGATCATCGGTTCCCCATAATATTATGGCTGGACAAGGTAATCTTGGCAATAAATCCTCCGGTAATGGCCCTTGGGAATAGCGCGTAAATGCGGCAAAAACCTCAACTGCTCCTTGATCTTGGGCAGGTTTTAATAACATTTCTACCAATTCATCTGTAACAGCTTCATCCCGTTTGTAGGCTTGTAATAATACTTTTCTAACGGTTTTAGGAGTTGCCAAAAGGTTAAAAAATAATTGATTAAACCAGGAATATTTTAATAACTCTTGAACAAAACTAGAGCCATAATTTCGATACCAAGGAAGTTCGGATCTTTTGCGATCGTGTAATAATCTTAAAGAACAGTTTAATAACGCAACTTCTTGAACAATATCAGGATTATCAATAGCCGCCTGCATTACTGCAATACAACCAATGGAATTTCCCACTAAAAAAACTTTATCCTGAACAATTTCTCGACAAAAATCAGCAATTTGTTCTCCCCAAGTTTCAAAAGTATAACCCATTTCTGGACTCGGTTTCGGTTTCGCTGACCCCCCAAACCCAATTAAATCTATAGCAAAGACTCGACAATGTTTTGCTAATTCAGGGATATTTTTTCGCCAATGACCCCAAGATGCCCCAAACCCATGAATTAAAACCACTGCCGGGCCATGATCACCCTCTCGGACATAACAAATCGGGTATCCTTTCCAAATCCAAGTTTGCGGTACAGATGAAGTAGTTAACATGGGTAATGGGTAATGGGTAATGGGTAATAGGGATTTATTTTTTAACTGTTATAATTATAGCAATAAATCATTCTATCTTTTGACAAAAATGTTTCCTCTTGTGTCAAAATTAAGAGGTGTTAATTTCCGAATTAAAATGACTGCTACTATAGACTTTCTGGGTTCTGAAATTGTCCCGGAATATGAAACCGCTAAAGTTGTGATTTTACCGATTCCCTATGAAGCCACAACTAGCTATAGAAAAGGGTGCGAGAACGGCCCCGATGCTTTACTGGAGGCTTCCCATCAGTTAGAATGTTATGATGAAGAACTAGACCGAGAAATCTGTTTTGATGCGGGGATTTTTACCCATGCTCCGATTGCAGATACTCGCCATGGAAAGACAGTTTCAGACGCAGAAATGTTGCGGGTGACTCAAGAAACCCTCCAGTCTTTAATTGAACAGAAAAAATTTGTGATTTCCATTGGGGGAGAACACAGTATTACCGAAGGAGTGGTACAGGGATATCGTCAAGTATATCAAGAATCCTTTACCGTGGTTCAAATTGATGCCCATGGGGATTTAAGACATGAATATCAGGATACAATTCATAGTCATGCCTGTGTTATGCGTCGAATTGTGAATATGGGATTACCGACAGTTCAAGTGGGAATTAGAGCCATTTGTCAAGAGGAAGCTGATTTAATTAAAGAGAAAAATTTAACGGTTTTTCGGGCTAGAGAAATGGCTTTTAATCTGGATTGGATTGAACAAGCGATCGCCAGTATTCCCACAGAAAAAGTCTTTTTAACCATTGATGTTGATGGCATTGATCCGAGTTTAATTCCTGGGGTGGGAACTCCCGAACCGGGGGGATTAAATTGGTATTCTACCCTAAGATTTTTACGCCGTTTATTTCAATCTAAAGATGTAATTGGGTGTGATGTCATGGAATTAGCTCCCGTGGTTGGTTCAGTGGTTTCTGAATTTACCGTTGCTAAATTAACCTATAAATTAATTGGCTATCAAACTGTAGCAAAGAAATGGATTAAGGATTAAAAATTAGGGATCAACTGTTGAGGGTTGAGGGGAGCCGCATCGGGTGAACTTCAGCCCCAAACCTCGCTTTTTTTCCTTCCCCTAACCGATGGAAACCGTCGATGAATCAAAAAGATAGTCGGTTTCCACCAAATCCCAAGCTTTACCATCTAATGCCATTTGTTCAATTAAACTGGCTAGACGCAAGGCTTTTAAGGCTTGTTCTCCACCCACGGAGGGTTGATTTCCACCCCGAACACAACTGACAAAATGTTCCAATTCAGCGTGTAGGGGTTCAATATTACTGGTATGAACTTTTTGAATTAACCCATCTTGACGATAGAGAACTTGACCATAATCCGTAACATAATTAGCCGTGGTTTGCCGATGAATTAAAATTTCATTATTGAGAAAATCGGCTTCGGTTAAAGAATTTTTGCAATGGGCAACAATAGAACGCAATTTGCGATGGGTGACTTTACTGCTAATTAAATTTGCGATCACACCATTAGCAAAACCGAGGGTAGCGGTCACATAATCTAAATAGCCAGAGTCGGAAGCTCGGCTACCACTGGCGGTTAATTTAACAACAGGAGCCGCCACTAGATCTAACATTAAATCAATATCATGAATCATTAAATCCAAGACCACCGAAACATCATTGGCTCGGTTAGAATAGGGACTCATGCGACGGGCTTCTAATGCTAAAACTTCCTCCGTTTTTAAAACTTTACTAAATTCTTGAAAAGCGGGATTAAACCGTTCAATATGACCGACTTGTAAAATTCGCTGATAATCTGCGGCGGCGTTGACTAACAATTCTGCCTCACCAATACTCGCAGCAATAGGTTTTTCAATTAATACATGAACCCCGGCTTGTAAACAGGCCATCCCCACCGGATAGTGTAACCGAGTTGGAACTGCGATACAGACAGCATCTACTAGGGGCAAAAGGTCTCGATAATCTTCAAAAAACCTCACTCGATACTTACTCGCCGTATCAATTCCCCGTTCAACACTGAGATCGGAAACTCCCACGAGTTCCACGTCCTTGAGCATACTCAAAACCCGGGTATGATGCTGCCCCATATTACCCACACCGATCACACCAACTTGAATCGGGTCAAGGTAATTCCTTCCAGTCATAGCATTTGAATATCCAAGGGACATCCTATTTTGCACTCCTCTACTCTCCTCCACCACGGAAATTCAGCCCATTGGCTGTCCATCAGTAGTGTAAATCCATCCAGATACTATCACAGCCTTGGATTTTGTAAAGAAATTTTAATTAGAGGTTGGCAGTTGGGTTTTAGCCAGGAAGGACACACTCCCTGTGACCCCAATAACGCCCCGTTTTCGGTATTTTTGATTAATAGGTAATGGGTAATGGGCAATAGGTAATGAGTAATAGGTAATAGCAAGAGTTTACCTCCCTCTGTTCCCTCTGTTCCCTCTGTTCCCTCTGTTCCCTCTGTTCCCTCTGTTCACTCTGTTCACTCTGTTCCCCCTTTTCCCCCTTTTCCCCCTGCTCCCAAGATTGTCTTTACTTATTGTTACAAAAAGATATTTTTCTCAAAATGGCATTTACTAAAGATCCCATTTATTTTATAATTGGTTTAGCTTTAATCCAAAATTAATACCTAACCCGTCCTTAATTGAGTCAAAGGTTAGGGAAATTTCAGCGATGAAATTAATAACAAGGTTAAGTGTAAATCATGAATTCACCCTGTAAAAAAACTAGGTATTCATCATGACAGTTAGCTCATCTACACCCAAAAGGGGGAGTACCCGAAAGCGAACCGGTGGAACAGCAAACTCAAATCAAGATAATAAAACTGAAGCTGATCAGATTAAAGTAGATCTTGTTGAAAACAAACCAACTACAGATATGAACCAAGAAACGAAATTAGATATTGTGGACAAACCTGCAAAAAAAGGCTCTGAAGCCAATACTGCATCCACCCAAATTCAAGTCGGTGCGATGACGACATTTATGAATCGCCCAATTGAACATAGCCATCTTGAAATTTCAGGAATGCTATCACCAAGACGTCCTATTTTTAAAGCGAATAGTGCTAGTAATGTAGCCTTTATTCATTTAGAAGATACGGTGGGAGCCTTAGCTAATCGCCCCATTGAAGTCAGTCATTTACAAATTACCTCAATGATCATGAACCGTCCCATTGCCAGCAATGATATTGATGATCCCATGACTTTGATGGGATTTTTGGATTAAACTTCCAATTGAATCATTTTTCATAAAAATCGGGTTTCTGAACCAATGCTTATGTTTTAATTCATGAGTTCAATAGCGGAAATCCGATTTATTTTATTTATTTGTTCTCGGCTATAATTTCTATCTTAGCGTAAAATGTTTGATTCCTTAAATGACCCTTCTGTGATTTTAATTTTGGCAATTCTTCATGGTGTTATCGGTACGATCGCAGCTTTTGTGGCTCGAGAAAAAGGACGCAGTTATCCCCGATGGTTAATCATTGGATTAATTGGCGGAACCCCAGCTTTAATTGTAGCATTATTATTAAAACCTAATCCTAATAATTCTTGATGGGATAATTGAATTAAGGACAGACAAAATGGATTATCAGACTTTATTTAATACAATTGAAAACTTGGTTTTGCAACATTCTCCCAGTGGGGTAGAATCGGAAATAAATCAATGGTTGTTAGAACGATTTTCTCAACTTGGGGTAGAGGTTTGGCGAGATCAGGCGGATAATATTATTGCCAAAATTCCTGGTAAAACTTCAGAAAGAGCTATCGCCATTACCGCCCATAAAGATGAAATTGGCATGATCGTCAAAACCATTGAAGAAAAGGGACGGGTTTCGGTTAGAAAATTAGGCGGGTCATTTCCTTGGGTTTATGGGGAAGGAGTGGTTGATTTATTAGGAGATCATCAAACTCTTAGCGGTATTTTGAGCTTTGGTTCTCGTCATATTTCCCATGAATCTCCTCAAAAAGTTTACCAGGAAGAAAAAGCCTTGAAATGGGAAGATACTTGGATTGAAACCAAATGCACAACGGAAGAATTAGCAACCGCAGGAATTCGCCCAGGAACCAGGGTAGTTGTAGGAAAACATCGAAAAAAACCCATCCGAATTAAAGATTATATTGCTAGTTATACCCTCGATAATAAAGCGTCTCTGGCGATTTTATTAGCCTTAGCAGAAACCGTCAAACACCCGCCCATTGATATATATTTAGTGGCTTCGGCAAAGGAAGAAGTGGGAGCAATTGGGGCCCTATATTTTACCCAAAGACAAACCTTAGAGGCGTTAATTGCCTTGGAAATTTGCCCCCTCGCCCCGGAATATCCGATTGCAGGGGATGAAAAACCGGTGTTGTTGTCCCAGGATAGCTATGGTGTTTACGATGAGGGTTTAAACAGCCAATTACGACAGGCGGCGACCACCGCCGGAGTCCCGTTACAATTGACAATTCTTAGTGGCTTTGGAAGTGACGCTTCTATTGCCATGAAATTTGGCCATGTAGCCCGGGCGGCTTGCTTGGGTTTCCCGACTCAGAACACCCATGGCTATGAACTGGCCCATTTGGGAGCGATCGCTAATTGTATTAAAGTTCTACAAGCCTTCTGTGAAAAGGATTTCAGCCAAATTTAAAAAAGATCAAACGAATTTTGCTCAAAGGGTTGACACCGATAAAAATATAGGCTACATTAATAAAGGTGAAAGGCGAGTGACCAAAACTCAACCGAGAAAAAGTTAACCGCAAAACACCCTAAGCCCCCATCGTCTAGAGGCCTAGGACACCTCCCTTTCACGGAGGCGACAGGGATTCGAATTCCCTTGGGGGTACTAAATATAAAATAGAGCTTGGGATTATTTATTAGTCTCAGGTTTTATTTTTTGGCTTTGATTAAATAATCGATCAAACAATAGATCTGGCGACTGCTGTAACATTATTTCCCTGGGAAAAAGCGATCGCAGCCTCTTTTAAACGGGTCAAAGGAATCAAAATCCAACGAGAAGTTATTAAACCCACTAAAGTTGCGATCAGGAGAGCGACAATACTGAGTAAAATTGATAAATAAGTAACGAAATCACCTATGAAACTTACCGATTCTAGTCGTTTTCAATTCACAGAAGACTTAAATATTTGTCGCATTTTAAACGGAATGTGGCAAGTCTCTGGTGCCCATGGTCGGATTAATCCCACCGTTGCGCTCGAAAGTATGTTTAAATACCTAGACGCAGGATATACCACTTGGGATCTAGCTGATCATTATGGCCCGGCGGAGGATTTTATTGGGGAATTTAGGCGACAATTAATTTCCACCCGTGGACAGGAGGCTTTATCTCAGGTACAAGCCTTTACCAAATGGGTTCCCCGTCCGGGTAAAATGACAAAAGCCCTGGTGGAAAAAAATATTGATATTTCTCGCCAACGCATGGGAGTTGATTGTCTCGATTTACTACAATTTCATTGGTGGGATTATCGAGATCAAAGTTATTTAGATGCTTTAAATTATCTGGCGCAACTACAAACCGAAGGTAAAATCAAACATTTAGCATTAACCAATTTTGATACTCAACACTTAAAAATTATTGTTGAAAATGGGATTAAAATTGTATCCAATCAAGTGCAGTTTTCTTTAGTTGATCGCCGTCCTTTAGCTCAAATGACCGAATTTTGTCAAGGTCATAATATTAAGTTACTTCCCTATGGTGTTCTTTGTGGTGGTTTTTTATCGGAAAAATATCTGGGAAAACCTGAACCAAATGGCTTTAATTTAGAAACCGTTAGCTTGAAAAAATATAAAAATATGATCAATGCTTGGGGAGGATGGAATTTATTTCAAACTCTCTTAAAAACTTTAAATGCGATCGCCCAAAAACATCAAGTAACAATTCCTAATATTGCAGTTCGTTATATCCTAGAACAACCCACCGTTGCTGGAGCCATGGTGGGGACAAGATTAGGGCTTTCCGACCATATCAAAGATAATGCTAAAGTCTTTGAATTTAGTCTCGACTCCGAAGATTATCAAAATATTAATTCCGTTCTTTTTCAATCCCAAGATCTGATGCAAATAATTGGTGATTGCGGTGACGAATATAGATAAATCCCTTGATATTTTCCCCCACTAATCCCCCCTACGCCCCATAAAAAAGGGGGGATAGGATTAAAATTTAACGATTTTTTAACTCCTTAACCGCATTAACTAAGCGTTTAATATAAGGTTTAATTAGGGTTTGCTGTTCCGTTTGTAAGACATTAACCTGTTCAGAAAGCTGATCGATTTGTATTTGCATGGTTGCTGAATCCGTAATTGACTGATTTACAAATGCTTCTAAAGTTGCGTTTAAAGATTCTTGATCGTTTTTTTCAAAATTAAGTCCTGATGTCTCCATTGATGTTTTCAATTCATCAATTGTTTCTTGGATTAACTGAAAGCGGACATTCATAACTTCCCAATCATCTTGTCGCAGGGCATTTTTTTCTAACCCTTGAGTCACCCGTTGTAACTCCGTCAGGACATCCGTAATTGGATCAAGTTCGTTCGACTCCGAGGGTAGCAGTTGAATTTGTTGATGGAGCAATTCTACCACTGTCCTAACATCCGTAATCGCCGCATCCAGATCTTGACGCATATCCTGTTCAAACCGTTGGCGATTTACCACATTTAAAATTAAGGCCAAAGTTAGGGGAGTCCCAGCAAATATAATCGGCTGATACCATGCAGCAACGAGTGTTCCCACTGCTGTCCCCGCAATAGAAACATACTCGGCTAACTTCCACCCATCGACAGGATGGGGCGACGGTTTTAATAATTCTTCTTCACTATTCTGCATGGTCGTGGCTGACTTACTACAATCTTAGAGTTATGCTAACTCAAATTCCACAATAATCCTTAAACTGGTGCAAAAATTCTGACCGAAACCTTAATATGGAGCTTGGCTTAATAAAACTTTAGTATCCAATTTTCAGAAATCGACACCAATACCTTTAAAATCAGGGAGAAAGCATTTTTTGGATCAATGACTACTCCAACCGAAATTCCTTCCCTTAATAGTTTGGACTATATTCCCTATCTGGATGAAAATGGCAAAATTCCCGAATCAATCCAAGGTAAAATCGGAGTTTATGCTATTTTTAATTCAGATAAAAATTTAAAATATGTAGGCTATTCTAGGGATATATATTTAAGTTTAAAACAACATTTTATTCGTCAAAATCAAGGCTGTTATTGGTTGAAGTTACAAACTATTGATCGGCCGAGTCGCACTATTTTAGAAGGGATTAAACAGGCTTGGATTGATGAAAATGGTTCAATTCCTCCCGGTAATGGGGAAGATGAATCTATCTGGAATGATCCGATTCAAGTTAAACCTTTCATGACTCCAGAAGAACAAGATCAGTATCAAAAAACCGATGAAATCGGTCAAGAAAAACTGTTAAAACAAATCGCCCGTCGTGTAGAAGAACAAATTTTTGCCGAACTAAAAGCCCGAGGATTACAAGAGGAAATTCGCTTTAATCCCAAATTAAAAACCAGTGGATTATTAGATTTAAAATAATTAATTTATCGGTTGTAGGGATGGGTTCTTTTAGATCTTTGTTTATTATCTAAATCTCGATGAACCCGCCAGTACCAGTCATCAGTTATCAGTTAAAGAGTTTACAGATCAAACTTATATTTTTCCCATTACCTATCACTGATTTAAGCAGATTACGCAGATTAACACAGATTAAAATCAGTGAAATCCGTGAAATCCTCTTAAATCAGTGATCCCCATTACCCATCACGATAAGGAATATCAATACATCCTAAATGAAAGGGTAAACAAAACTGCGATTCTAAATGTCCGAAGGAAAAATAGTGATTTAATCCCCATCCTAATATTAAACCCAGGGTAGATAATATAGATAAAATAATAAAAGAGTGCCAATCTTTAAAACGGGCAGTTTGTAACTCTAACCGAGCTAAAGCTGTCGCTGAAACCATTAATAAAATATTAATAGAAACCTTAATCCAGGTCAGCATAAATACACCCAGAATAGAGATAAACACAATCATTAAAAATGTGCCTAAATCCGTTCTGATTTTCTTTAAAACAAACGAATTTAATTTATTCAATGGCAGGGTAAAGAATAAATCAATTGACCAAATTAACATTAAAAATAGACCAGAAACTAAAGAATACCAACTCGACTCAAATAAAAACCAACCAAAATGTAGACAAGTTACGAAAAGTAATCCAAAGGAAAACCAAGTAATAATTGTAATTTGTTGTTGTGATTTCATTGAAAGATTAGGATAAAAAATAAATTTTTAGATGAGATTTCCCTTCAAAGATTAGTAGAAATTGCCTGAAGGGGACAGGCTGGAATACATTGTTCACAAACAATACACCGTGAGCGAGTAAACGTCAAATAAAAGGTTTCTGGATTCAGGGTCAAGGCATCCGTCGGACAAACTCCAGTACAGAGTCCACAATCCACACAACTTTGCTCATCAATGATAATCTCCCGTCCGACTAAAGAAACTCCAATATTTTGAGTTTGCATCCACTCAATAGCCGCCTCTAGTTCATCAATATCTCCTGATAATTCTACTACTAATTTTCCGACTTGATTCGGAGCAACTTGAGCACGAATAATATTAGCAGCTACATTAAAATCCTTAGCCAATCTATAGGTAATCGGTATTTGAATAGAACGTTTGGGAAACGTCAAAGTCACTCGTTTTTTCATGTGATTAATCCTAAATTATTTTTGTCCCAGAGTCCATTTCAGAATGGGTTAGTATCGCACCACAGACTTTTATTCCTTTTATATTTCATTGACATTTCTATTTTACAACAATTTTCACAAGAACGTTAATCAATTTGGTTCAAAATTTTGTTAAACTAAAATCATCAATAATAATTATCATCTTTGACAATATCAATATGAACGAAAACCCATTACATTCAACCCCATCAACCGAACCTTCTGATTTAGCCAAACGGATCAGAAACTTTTTAATTATTATCGCAGCTATGATTCTGAGTCTCTCGGTTTTCTTAGCAATTCGTAGCGAAGCCACTTCCACCTCCCTCCCTCAACTCGTGGAAGAATCAATTCCCCTAGATATTGCCTTGAATAATGGCAAACCAACCTTAATGGAATTTTATGCAAATTGGTGTACCAGTTGTCAAACCATGGCCCCAGAATTAAGCGAAATTAAACATAAATATTCGGAAAAACTCAATTTTGTGATGTTGAATGTCGATAATAGTAAATGGTTGCCAGAACTGCTAAAATATAGAGTTGATGGCATTCCTCATTTCGTTTATTTGAATCAAAAAGCCGAAACAATTGCCCAAACCATCGGCGAAATTCCTCGCCCGATTTTAGAAGCTAATTTAGAGTCTTTAATCGCAGAAAATCCCCTTCCCTATACCCAAGCCATCGGTCAAGTTTCGGCTTTTAATTCTCCCTTAAATATTGATCAATCTAGTAGCAGTGATCCTCGTTCCCATGGTGCTCAAGTTCAATAATTTATTTTCGATAAAAATTTGGAGTAGAGAGACGCGCCCTGGCACGTCTCTACGGATACCTTATTATTTCCGTAAATCGGTTAAAGTAGATTGTAGAGGGAATCTAAGTTAAAACTTCAAACTCAATTCTTCCTATATTCCTATGGCGAAAGAACTGGCAATTGAAACCCGTGGACTGACAAAAAGATTTGAGCGCCATCTGGCGGTTAATGATTTAGATTTACAAATTCCCATGGGAGAAGTCTATGGATTAATTGGGCCCAATGGAGCCGGAAAAACTACATTATTGCGGATGTTAGCAACCATAGAAGAACCCACAAAAGGGGAAATTTATATTAATGGAGAATTCGTATCACAGGATCATACCAATCCTAAAATCAAACAACGTTTAGGATATTTACCCGATGATTTTCCCCTTTATGATGATTTAACCGTTTGGGATTATTTAGATTACTTTGCTCGGTTATATTATCTGCGGGAACCTCGACGGAATCAACGAATTTATGAAGTCTTGGAAATTGTGCAGTTAACCCAAAAACGCAATCGTTTAATTTCCACCCTTTCCAGGGGAATGAAACAACGATTGAGTTTAGGACGCACCATTATTCATGAACCTTTATTACTCTTTCTTGATGAACCAGTATCTGGTTTAGATCCGATTGCCAGAATGCAGTTTCGAGAAATTATTAAAAGTTTACATGAAGCGGGAATGACGATTGTAATTTCTTCCCATGTATTAAGTGACTTGGAGGATTTTTGTAGCTATATTGGGATTATGGAATTGGGCTATTTAGTCGAAAGTTCATCAATACAGGACTTGTATAAACGTTTGAGTGTGCAGCATCTTTTGATTTCGACTTTGGGTAAAATGGAGATACTGATTGGGGAATTAAAACATCATCCTGGGGTAGAAAGTTGGGAAATTTTACACGGAAAACAACAGGTAAAAGTTCAATTTTCAGGAACAGAAAAAGATGCAGCAATATTATTGCGATCGCTAATTTCTGCCGAAGTTCCCTTAAGTGAATTTAATCGAGTTCAAGAAAATTTAGAATCTATTTTCTTAAAACTCGGACACAAACAAGCCTCTTAAAAACCATAAACAGTTCAATTTTATATAGGAATAAAGAGTTATGAGCCGTCTGTCTTTACCTCAATTTAAAGAGTGGAATCCCCAACTGGTTCGAGAATTTAAAGGTCGGTTTCAAGTTCGCAATATTCTGATAGCAATTGGAATTTCTATTCTTAGCCAAGTGATTCTATTTTTTAGCACCTTTGATAAATTTCCTGGGATGGAAAAGATCACTATTTCTAGCGGATACTGCACTTCTAAAAACCAATTGTATTATAAATATGAGCAACAATATTGGAAGATTCAAGATCAACTTAATGACTTTTATTTTACAGGAGACCGTTCTGTTTTAGAACAACAACTGAAAACCCTTGAAAAACTCAAAAATTCCTATTGTCCCCAAGATTTAATTGATTTTAATCGTTGGTTTACGGACTACTGGGCGAATATTTTTATTTGGATCAGTGTTTTAGCGGTTTTCAGCTTAATTGTTGTGGGAACCTATATGCTCATTAATGATTTAGCCACCGAAGAACGACGAGGAACCCTGAATTTTATTCGATTAAGTCCTCAATCGGCTCAGAGTATTTTAATCGGTAAATTATTAGGTGTACCGATTTTATTATATCTGGGAGTTTTCCTCACAATTCCCTTGCATTTATGGGCGGGAATTTCTGCTCATATTTCCCTCCTAGAAATTTTTAGTTTCTATGGTTTAACCCTAGCCAGTTGTGCCTTTTTTTATAGTTTTGCTTTGTTAATTGGAGTAACAACTAGCACCTGGTTACATGGGTTACAATCTTGGCTGGGTAGTGGAATCACTTTAATTTTTCTATTAACAGCTAATAGTAAACCTATTACCTCCGATGGTTACGATTGGCTGAATATATTCTCTCCCACCTGTCTACTTCGCTATTTAATTGACCAAACCGGAGATCATTACTTAAATTATCCCTTCAATCATGCCAATATTAGTCAATTACAATGGTTTGGATTAAATGTGGGAACCAATGGAGTTTCCCTCTTAGCATTAGCCTTACTTAATTATGGGTTTTTAACCTATTGGATTTGGCAAGCCTTAAAACGGAACTATCACCATCCCAATCTTCCCAGTTTAAGTAAAAAACAGAGTTACTTATTAACTCTAAATTTTACTCTTATGAGTTTAGGGTTTATCCTGTCTAAATTTGAAACAAACAATAGTTATTATGTGGGTATTTTCATTGGTAATATTTTCTTGATTTTGGGTTTAATATCAGCCCTATCTCCTCAACGACAAACCCTACAGGATTGGGTGCGATATCGACGGGAACGGAAAAAACATTGGTGGATGGATTTAGGAAAGGATTTAATTTGGGGTGAAAAAAGTCCTGCAACCGTGGCAATTTTGATTAATCTTTTGATTGCTTCTACAATTTGGATAATTACAATTTTCCTCGTAGCTAAACCCACGGAAAAAGGCGAAATGTTGTTAGCCATCGCCTTACATTGTAGTTTCATGCTGTTATGTGCCAGTATCGCTCAATTAATGGCAATGATGAAAACCCCGAAACGAACTTTATGGGCAACAAGTAGCGTATTAGGGGTGCTGATTGTCCCCCTATTATTTATTTTTGTGATGTTTTCCTACAAATCTGAATATTATTCGCCCTTTGTCTGGTCTGTTTTCTCATTTTTCTCGATTTCTTCAGTCCCGTTATCCTCAATTCTCATCAGCTTTGTCGGTCAAGGATTAATGATTATCCTGTGCAATTTGCAACTGACTCGATTGTTGAAAAAAGCTGGAGAATCAGAACTGAAAGCTCTAGTCAGGAATGAAAAAGGAATAACTTGATGAATATTGGATATAATCCCCACCTTCCCCGAATCTGTAATACGCCGTTGATTATCTTTTGTTGCGGTGTCGCCCGTCGGCCTTTTGCCCGTTGCCTTTTGCCCGTTGCCTTTTCCGGTGTTCCCTGAATTTTGGATAAAACTCAAATAGGATTGCCATATATTATAATTAATGCTTGTAGGGATGATCCCCTTCTGGTAAAATTAGAAACAAAAGTTAGTATTAAATACTTAGCTTGCCTAAGTGCCAGGCCTTTTGTCAGTTGGGAGTCCGTTCACTACGACAAAGTTGAGGTTTACTCCACCTTCGGATCAGGTGAAGACTCAACGGTGCTGGCATTGGTCAAGGTTTTAATGCTTTAAATTCAATGATCTTAAGTTGTCAACAGTTTCTTTTAGGGTAGAGGAAGATGGGAAATAAGCCGGATCGCGTGGTTTTAATTGGTGTTGCTGGAGATTCTGGGTGCGGAAAATCAACATTTTTACGTCGGATAACAGACATCTTTGGAAAAGATTTTGTGACGGTTATCTGTTTAGATGATTACCATTGTTTAGATCGTAAGCAACGCAAAGAAACTGGAATTACTGCTCTTGATCCTAGAGCTAATAATTTCGATTTAATGTATCAGCAAGTTAACGCTCTTAAAAACGGTATATCCATTGATAAACCCATTTATAATCATGAAACTGGCGAGTTAGATCCCCCCGAACGAATCGAGCCCAATCATATTATTGTGATTGAAGGATTGCACCCGTTATATGACGAAAGAGTGCGATCGCTGCTTGATTTTAGTGTTTATCTGGATATCAGCGACGAAGTTAAAATTTCGTGGAAAATTCAGCGCGATATGGCGGAACGGGGACATCGTTATGAAGATGTTTTGGCGGCAATTAATGCTCGTCGTCCTGATTTTGAAGCCTATATTGATCCCCAAAAGCAATATGCGGATGTGGTGGTTCAAATTCTACCCACTAACTTGATTGCTGAAGACAAGGAACACAAAGTTCTGCGGGTGCGTTTGGTACAGAAAGAAGGTGTGGAAGGACTCGAACCCTCCTACTTATTTGATCAAGGATCAACGATTTACTGGATACCTTGCGGACGTAAACTCACCTGTTCCTATCCGGGTCTAAAAATGTATTACGGCCCCGATAATTACTACGGAAATGAAGTGTCTATCCTCGAAGTTGATGGTCAATTCGATAACCTCGATGAAATGATCTACGTCGAAGGACACTTAAGCAACCTGTCTACGAAATATTATGGAGAGATGACCCACCTCCTCCGCGAACGCCAAGAGTATCCCGGTTCCAATAATGGTAGCGGATTATTCCAGGTGTTAGTTGGTCTGAAAATGCGGGCGACCTACGAGCGCTTAGTTGGTGCTAACGAAAAAGTTGCCGCTGCGGTCTAATTTTTAGCGGTTAGCTGTTCAATTAAACTCAGGTAACGCGGGATCGGCTAATCTCGCGTTATTTTTTATGTTTTTGCCCGTTGTTGCGCTTAAGCGCACCTCATGAATAAATTATATATAGGGGTAATTCATGAATTATCCCTACATATAACTGCTATACATTTAAACATTAGAGCGGTTTAAAAAATGTAAATCTAAAACTTTTTTAACGGAATTACTTAAGGTTTGAATTTGATTTTCTTCCAAGTTTTGAGCCGCATTGAGTTCAGGTTCAGATCCCATTTCTGTCAATTTAGAATTAATTTGAGGGTTGACATCACAAAACTCAATAATAGCTTCCGATATAGATTCAATTCGATCAGAATTCGATTCTGTCTCTGAGTTATCCAAAACCGCTTCTAATCGGGTTAAATCATTTAAAACTTCCGCCGAAAATAGTTCGGGTTTTTGGGTGACAATTTCAGAAAAAAAGGTAATCATCTGTTGAGATTTCATAGCAATCATTATCCTGACTAAGATTGACAAAGATATTTTAATCCTAGAGTATCAAAAATTGCTCAAAAATGCCAATCATAAGTTCCTCCGTTAGTCAAACCCGATCAGATTCAGACTTTCTTCCCCTAGCAAGATTGCCTATTTGCCATTTCTGGATTATGGAGCGTTTGCATAGGAAGCGATCGCTGCTATTTCTTTCTAACAACAAATACAACAACCTAGTTTTTGTAATAGGATAGCTTGTATTGACTGACTAATAAAGATTCTAGGGATTGACATCTCGGAGAGTGACAGAAGAGGGCTAATTGTTAATTCTGTTTTAAATTTCCACAATGTTGTTTTAAACAGGTTTCCAACAATTTAGCATCAAAAATAATCGGCAAAAAGTGAATGCTTTTAACTTCCCTAAAATAGAATAAAATTGGTACAGGAGTCCAGAAAATTTCCCAGTTTATCCAGTCTTGGTAAGGAAATCGACGCAGCAGTTTACCTGACCGATAAACGTCTAAATCCGTGGGGGTAAATTGTAGACGAATGAGGGCGGTTTGCACTAACAAAAATAGGGCAAAAATAGCGACTCCTAAACTCACCCATCTTTGAATTAAAAATAGGGGAAAAGCACTAATGAGCAGCACCATCGGAATTATATAATTCGGAGGTAACTCAACGATATTAGAAGTTTGGGTTGTGGGTGTTGTGGTCATTTGTTATTTTTGAGTCAAAAGCAGTTCAATCAATTTTACCAAAATTATCATCATTTTTGTGAATAGTACGGTTATTATCAGGAAAATATCCTAAAAATTTATCAACCCTTGACCGAGCTTCCCATCCCTTGAAACATAATCCAAGATAGGAAGAAATCAATGATAAAAATAGATAATAGGGCGGTGACAACGGCCGTTGTCGTGGACTGACCCACACCTTTTGCTCCTCCGGTGGTAGTTAATCCCCAACTGGTTCCAATAATGGCAATGGTCGCCCCAAAAACTAAGCCTTTAACTAACCCACTACAAACATCCCAAACTTGTAGAAAATTCCGTACTGAATCTAAAAAGACCGTTGAAGAAATATTGTACATAGTAGTAGAAATTAATAGACCCCCAGCTAATCCCGTAACTAAACAAATTACGGTTAAAATTGGTAACATCGAACAACAAGCAATTACCCTGGGAATTACTAAATAATCCACCGGGTCAGTTTTTAACATATAAAGGGCATCAATTTGTTCCGTGACCCGCATCGTGCCGATTTCCGCCGCAAAAGCCGAACATACCCGCCCAGCGACAATTACGGCTGTTAATACCGGACTAAGTTCCCTGGCCAGGGACAGGGCCAGAACTCCCCCGACAATATTCACCGCACCCAAAGCAACAAATTCCCGTGCTACTTGAATCGTGAACACCATCCCCACAAAACTAGCCGTGAGCAGAGCAATCATCAAGGATTCCGGGCCAACTATTACCATTTGTTCCAAAGTGTTACGACGGTGAATTTTTCCCTGGAGTAAATGCACCACCACTTGACCCGCCAATAATAGGGCGGCAATAAATCGCTGTAGCCAAAGTCCAAAGCTGGAACGAGTTTTAGAATTGCTCAAGGGAATAACAACTGTATAAAGTTCAACCGATAACTAGAAATATACAAATCTTCAACAAGATTTATGAAGCCTAAATCTTAATTTTTTTTACTTTATATTTAAGATTTCTCACAGATTCGATTAAAATCAGCGATCGCTCCTATCTTAGAAGTTGATAGGCTAGATTTTCCATGATCTCCAATCTAACTGAAGTCAACGGCACTCGCAAACAAGCTGAAGATAGCCGATCTCCTTTGGACAAATTTATGAGTATTTTGCCCCATTTCCTTCGTTCTTTGTTACTAGCAATTACCTTTAGTTTCATCGCCCCGCTCTTATTGATTGCCGTGGGATTAATCACTTTTGTCCTGATGAGTCACCTCCCTATTATACAAAATTTAGGGACGTTAGGCTGTCACCAAATGCTCAAATTTCTTGCCACCTTTGGCGATGGACATCCCTTGCAAGGTTGTTTGGTTATTGCTCTAACCTTTAGTTTAGTGGGTGGGTTATTTGATACCTATGCTTGCTGTCAAAACTTCCGTAGCAATTAAAATTTACAATTATTAATATTTGATTATAAAACTAGGCTGGAAAGATTAATATACGGATTCAATTCGTATATTAATAATAGTTGATAAATAAATATATATCTCAATAATTTATTGAAGAAATGATTAAGAAAAGAACAATCCCATTTTGAGAAAGTTATACTTGTTAAGTATATATACTCAATAGTAATATAAACAGGTTCATCTGCTTGGAAAGACTCCTAGGAAGTCATATTTTTACCCAACCCTTTCACAAAATAACTTAGAACTGTAAAAAGGAGCATAATTGTATGTCAACGGTTCAAGATTTAACCATTATTTCTCCTTGGAAAGCCGAACTCGTTAAAGATATTTTTCCTGGAGAGTTTGACCTTTCTGCATCTAACTTAAAAAATTTCAACAACACCCTCTATTTTCAACCCTATCAAACTAAATCTTATTTTCCTTCAGTCAAGGAACAGTTGTGGAAAAGTGATGGTACGGAAGCAGGTACAAATTTAGTTAAAGATCAAGGTTCATCTTATTACCGTTCTTCAGCCTTGAAAGTAGATAATAACACCCTATATTTTTAAGTCATCAATCTAGATCCTAGCACAATGACCTCAAGCTTGCAGTTGTGGAAAACCGATGGTACAGATACAGGAGTTCAGTTAGTTAAAGACTTGGGAAGTTACTGGAATATCAGGAATTTTACTCCCATTGAGAACAGCCTTTATTTTACTACAGTAGGCTCCTCCTATGATGAGAATCAGTTATGGAAAACAGATGGTACAGAAGCGGGAACAACCTTAGTTAAAGATTTCGGCCATACTATATCTAATTTCAGAGAAATTAACAACGTTTTGTATTTAGATGTTAATAACGACAAGAACGTTTTGCATATAGATCTTGCTACCATTAACCTTCCCTCTGCGTTTCAGTTGTGGAAAACCGATGGTACAGAAGCAGGAATAACCTTGGTTAAAGACTTTGGTGATTCAATATTTTGTGATACTTCTGAAAATAACACAGCCATTATCAATAATACCTTATACTTTGAAGTGAATAGTCAATATTCGCCAGAGGTTCCCGTAAATTATCAACTCTGGCAAAGTGATGGAACTAATACGGGAACAACTGTCGTTAAAGATTTTGGCAACATCAGAGATATTAATAAATTTTGGGGAGAAGTCAACAATACTTTTTACTTTTCAGTATCCGTCTCCCCCTCAGAAAATAACAATAAAACAACCTATGAATTATGGAAAAGTGATGGCACAAATGCCGGAACAACCTTAGTTCAAGACTTAGGAAATTATTCTCCAGATTACTTAACAACAGTCAACAATACCTTGTATTTTTTTCGGAATGATTATGACTCTCTTACCAAGATATCCAACAATCAGTTATGGAAAATAGATGGAAATAATGGCAATATTAGTTTAATCAAAGATGTGGGAGATTTATCAATTGAGGACTGGGAAACTATTGACAATAACTTGTATTTTCAAATATCAAAATACGACGATAATACCAAGATATCAACGGCTCAGTTGTGGAAAACTGATGGTACAGAAATCGGGACAACATTAGTCAAAGATTTTCCTAATACCAGTTTCCCTATTAACAACGAAAAATTACAATCCATCAATAACATCCTTTATTTTCAATTAACTGATCCAACTTATGGTACAGAATTATGGATGAGTAATGGTACAGAAACAGGTACAATGATGGTAGCAGATATTAACCCAGGAAAAGGAAGTTCTAATCCTTCCATTCCCGTTGATGTGAATAATACACTTTATTTACTCGCTGATGATGGCATACATGGCAATGAATTATGGAAATTAACCCCGACCCAATTAGGAAGTGATGTTAAGAGTTTAGCCATGAGTAATCTCAAGTTAATGTCTGAAGTCAACAGCACTTATCAATTGCCAAATTTTTCTAATTCTAGCAATGGTTTCTAATTTTGTTCAAAATTCGTTTACCATTTTTGGAGGAACTCTTTTTTAATTAGGTTAAATTTGTTCAATGGCAGATATTGTTGATATTGCTGTAAGTGCGGGTTCATTTACAACCCTGGTAGCCGCTGTTCAAGCCGCAGGTTTAGTGGAAGCATTAAAAAGTCCTGGCCCTTTTACTGTGTTTGCACCCAATGACGAAGCGTTTGCAAAACTTCCCCCTGGAACAGTACAAACCTTAGTTCAAAATCCACCGCAGTTAGCCAGAATCCTAAAATTTCATGTAGTTTCGGGTAAACTAGCAAAAGCCGATTTAGAAAAATTAGGTTCTGTTACTTCTTTGGAAGGTTCACCAATTCCTATTAACTGTTCCGATGGTTTTGAAGTCAAAAATGCCACGGTACTTGCACCAGATATTGAAGCGGATAACGGCATTATTCATGTCATTGATACCGTGATTTTAATGGGTTAATTGATTAGGAAAAATAACCCGTAGGGGCGAGGTCTCCTCGCCCAAAACATGGGTATTAAATTAATCAAAAAATCTCTATCAAGATTACTAATTATTAATCAAGGAGAATAAAATTTGAGTCGGTTTAAAAAACAGACGGCGGTTGAATTGTTTGCTGGAATTGGTGGTTTTCATTTAGGGTTAGAAGCTAGTCAAATTCAAACTATTTGGGCTAATGATATCAATGAATTGTGTTGTCAAGTTTATCAAAGCAATTTTGGTAAAAATTCAATCGTATTAGGGGATATTCAAAATATCAATATATCGGATATTCCTGACCATGATTTATTAACCGCAGGATTTCCCTGTCAACCTTTTAGTTCCGCAGGTAAAAAATTAGGAATTCGAGATCAAGTTCGCGGAACCCTATTTGAACGAATTATAGAAATTATAGATACTAAAAAACCACAGTATTTTTTACTAGAGAACGTCAAACGTATTTTAACGATGGAACAGGGACACCATTTTAAAGTAATTTTAAATGCTTTAGCATCTCTTAATTATTTAATTGAATGGCGAATTATTAGTCCGATTAATTTTGGTATTCCTCAAAATCGTGAGCGGATTTTTATTTTTGGAACTCGTTGTAAATCTGATTTAAACCTGATAAATTTAGCAGATAATTTAATCTTTTTAAATCAAAATGAGACAGAATACTTGAATTTTGATTTAGAAAATATAGATAAATACTTATCCCCTATTTTAGATTTAAAGATTAAAAACCATCCTTGGGGAATTGCTTATCAAAATAAAATGTATAGTCAATCTATTCCCCCATTTCCTAATCTCTATCCACCAGTAAAATTAAAAAATATTCTTCAATTAGAATCAGAAGTTGAACCGCAATTTGATTTTACCACAGATACTTTAGAACGAATTAAAAACAGTCAAGCAGTCAACCGCTATTATAATGGCGTAGAAATTTTATATAACCAAGATGGAGGTGCAAGGTTAGGATATACTATTTTTGGTGTTAATGGAGTTGCTTCTACCCTGACTGCATCGACCTCAAGACATTATGAAAGATATCAAATTGGTAATAAATTTAGACGACTAACTCCAATAGAATATGCCCGTTTAATGGGATTTCCTGACAATTGGTGTCAAGCAGCTAAAACTTACGATCAATATGCTTTATTTGGAAATGCTGTTGTTCCTATTTGTATTCAATGGATTTGTCAGAGAATTGGTAAAAAAAATATAGCAATTCTCCCTCAAAAATATCAACAATTAACTTTATTTAATTATTCTTAGTGTCTTAAGCTGTTGTGCATTTAAACTGTATATTCCAGCGAGCGAGGACGCTCGCACTGCATAAGCTTCAAGATTTCTGCATGACCAATTTAGATGCTGAACAGCTTAGTGCCTTTGTGGTTTATTCAAAAATTCCCCATACATCATTTAGGAATCGAGGGTGTAGAAAATTTAATGTAATAAACATTAAACAACTAATCCTACACCCTACACCCAACTTAACGATAATCAGAGCTTTGAATATCTCTTAATCGTGCTTCAGGACGTTTAAATCGATCTAATTGACCTTCAAAAAATTGACGATTTGCCATCAAATGTTTAGGATTTTTATCATCTAAAGGATATAGTAAAGCTGTCCGCAACGCTTGAATTACCGCAGAAGTGACACAATACATTGACCGTTGGAAACTATTCGCCAACTGAATCAACATATCATCCTCACCTCGACAATGTTTTTGGTAATATTCGACTAAATAATTAGGCAAGAAATGTAACATATCTTGCATTAATAATGTGGGAGGAATTCCCGCAGTCCCAACGGGGAAAATATCAGCATAAAGAATCCCATAATGGAAGTCATTTTGATCATTAGGAACTTGCTGGGCTTGAGCATTATAGGATTTAGTTCCTCGGAAGGGAGATGTGCGATAAAACACCGCTTCAACGTAGGGTAATGCTGCCTCATATAACCACATAAACCCTTTAGATTTGGGGATAATTTCATAGCATTTCCCATCAATATAAACATGATGATAAATAGGTCGTCCGGCAATGGCAAAAATTCCATTAACAAGAAAATTCATCGCTTCAGGAACACTGGTAATTTTGCCTTCATCATACAAATCACTCATTTCAAAAAACACAGGCGCCATCACTTCCCAGAATAGTCCTAAATTACTATAATAGGACATCATTTTAACCTGTTCTAAGAATAAATCAGGGAATAGTTTATATAATCCCATCATCATTGGATTTTTCTTAAAATAGGCTTTAATAGCTTTATCGGCATTAGTTTTATATTCATCGGTATCTAAATATGGATCAAATTGTCCTCCCATATCTCGATGCCAAAACATTGCTTGCATACAAGCTTCTGCAAATTCCATATTCACCCGATCATGCCATAAATGATGCAATAGTTTTGGCATTTTTGTGGTTTCACCCTTTTCTATAAAGGCTAATAATTCCGGGTGTGTTGTTGCTTCTCCTCGCCAAATTCTTAAATCAGCATCATCGCCAGCATAATGATTATGTAGGTCTAAATATTCTTGAGGAATGAAGTATTTTAAAAATGGTAAAGGATTTAAAAACACCTGTTCTGCAATATAAAGTAAATCCCGCCAATAGAAATCCATGGGTACTGCATAGGCTTTATAAATCCCGATAATTTGCATTAAGTTTTCTGGGGTATCGGGTAACATTGCTCCCCCGGCTTCTAAGCGGTGAATAATCTGGGAAAATTCATGGGTTGAGGGAGGTAATTTTGTTTGAGATAAAGTTGCTGTTGTCATGATTTTTTTTGGTTTTAATTGTTGTTAAAAATTGGGATAGGGCGGGTTTAGTTGGGTTGATAGTGGGTTCAGAAAGATTGATTTTAACTTGATTTTAACCCGCCCCTACGGGTTTATTATTTAATAGCGACTTGGGTAGGAACCGATTGATTTAAGGCAATAACCATGGCTTGGGCGGTGGGTTCCATCCATCGAAATAACCAAGTAGGTTGTATCCCCAGAATGAAAATAAATGCGGCTAAAATTAATGCGGGAGCTTGTTCTGAGAAGGTAACTTTGGGATAATAAGCTAATTTATTATCCAGTTTACCAAAACAAGTTCGGTTGAGGAGAATCACGAAATAAACAGCCGTTAAACCGGAGGCAATAATACACAATAAACTGTGAATTGGGAAGACCGAAAATGTGCCTTGAAAGACGGGAAACTCGGCGACAAATCCCACTAAACCAGGGATGCCAGCACTCGCCATTCCTGCCATAATTAATAAAGCACTGGTTAGGGGTAAACCGCGAACTGGGTTCATTAAACCATTGAGAATATTTAAGTCCCTGGTTCCGACTTTTTCTTCTACAATTCCGACTAATTGAAATAGAATAGCCAAGATTAAACCGTGGGCTACCATTTGAGCAATTGCCCCAATTAAACTTAATTCATTCGCAGCAGCAGCCGCCACTAAAATATAACCCATGTGGCCGATAGAACTATAGGCTACCATGCGTTTAATATCCTGTTGAGCAATAGCGGTTAAGGCTCCATATAACACACTAATTACCCCAATTGTTGCTAGGGTAGGACTAACAATATGCCAAGCTTCAGGAAACAGTTGTAAACCAAAACGAATTAAACCATAGGCTCCTAATTTTGCTAAAATTCCTCCTAATAAAATTGTCACGGGGGGAGAAGATTCGACATAGGCATCGGGTAACCAAGTATGCAGGGGAACTAGGGGAATTTTGATCCCAAATCCTAATAGTAAAACCGTGAGTAAAATTAACTGAGTCGTTAATTCAAAGTTCTGAGTTTGAATGGCAGAATAATCAAAACTTCCGGCATCACTTAACCACGCCATACCTAAAAATCCGGCTAGAATTAGAATCCCAGAAAGGGCGGTATAAATCAGAAATTTCATCCCTGCATAGGCACGTTTTTCGCTACCCCAGATGCTAATTAAAAGATAAATGGGGATTAATTCTAATTCATAGAATAAAACAAACAGGAGTAAGTTTTGAGATAAAAAGGCTCCAGCAATTGCCGCATTTACCAATAAAATCATGGCGTAATAGAGGCGAGGACGCTCCAAATTTTTGTGACTACTGGCAATGACAATAAAGGTTAAAACCCCGCTTAAACCGATTAAGGGAAAGGATAAACCATCTATTCCTAAACTATAGGATAGTCCTAATTGGGGAATCCAAGCTAAATATTCTTGCAATTGGAAATTAGGATTGGTTAAATCAAAATCAAAGCTGAGTTTTATTGTCCAAATTAAAATCACACCTGTGATTGCTAAAGCAATGGAACGAACTTGAGAAGCCGACAATTGTTTAGGTAAGAGTCCAATTAATAGAACTGCCAAAACTGGAATAATAATTAAAGCACTCAACATAAGTTTAGGTTGGGAAGAATAGGGATATTTAAGTTAACCAATGACTCAATTTTTTAGAAATTAGCAAGTTTATCAAAGTTTTAGATGATTTGTTTGATAAACTTGCTGAAGGTAGCTTTAAGCCACAACTTTTATCATTCCGGTTTCTAAGTTATAGTAGCCTCCTGCTATTTTTAATTTCCCGTCTTTAATTAATTGAGAAATAACTGGAGAAGCCTGTAAACGACTAATTCCTAATTTGACATTAGCAATAGTCGATTCTTCTAAAGTTTGATTAGGCTTGATCGCCGGTTTAATTGCATCTAAAATACTGGCAATTTGACCGGGAACTGCATTGCCAGCAATAGTGGCTTTGACCGCCCCGCAACTTTGATGCCCAATCACCATAAGGACTTTTGCCCCTAACACTAATGTTCCAAATTCAAGACTACCAATTTCTTCTGGAGTAGCAATATTTCCAGCATTTCTAACTACGAATAAATCTCCAAAACCTCGGTCAAAAATAATTTCCGCAGGCACACGGGAATCTGCACAACTGAGAATAGATGCAAAGGGGGCTTGTCCTTGGGCCACTTCTTGAACTCTGGTTAGGGTTTGATTAGGACTTTTTCGTTTATTTTCGATAAACCGTTGGTTTCCTTCTAACAGTTGTTTTAAGGCTTCTTCGGGGGTAATATTGTTCTGGGCAACGGCGGGTTGAGGTTTGAACAAACTTACTTTTGTTCCTAGCCCGGCAGTTAAAGCCGCAGTTCCCGCTACTCCTGCACCAAATTTTAATAAATTCCGACGGGAGATGGTTAAGTTTTGTTGAGTTTTGTCCATGACTTTTTCACCTTGAGTTGATAGATAATTAATCCTTTGGATGGATTATAGAGGAAAATTGGGAAATCTTTTAAAACAAATTCAGCGTAAAAAATCCTAAAAGTAAAGTCACTCCCAAGATAATTGTCAAAGCATAAAACTGGGTTTGGCCAGAAACGTTGTATTTCAAACTTTGTCCACTAAAAATCGTGGCTATTCCCACTAGGTTGACAAATCCATCAACGATATAGCGGTCAATCCAATACATTGTATTAGAGATTAATCCGACTACAAAAATAATCGTGACTCGATACAGTTTTGCGGTGTAAAAATCGTAAGCAAAGAAGTCTTGTACTGCTTGAGATGGCAGTTTAACAGGTTTTTGCCAATTACTATTCCAATAAATCATAGCACTGAGTCCCCATCCTAAAACCGTCGAGGTGATTAATAAACCTGCAACTGTTAGATTAATAGTTTCCCATTCAGGTAATAAATTCCATTGTTTTAATAACAAAGGAATATGTAGACAAAATCCCGCTAAAATTGTCATAGGTAATACCATCGCCCATAACACTTCCGGGGAACGGGTAGTCATTTGTTTGGGTTTTCCGGTAAAAATCAACCCAAATTCACGGGTTAAACTAAAGACGGTTAAACCATTAACTAAAAACAGGCAAAGAGCAATGGCGGGTTGAGTGTTCCAGAGGGTTTGTGTTAACTCTAATATCGTCCAAAAACCGCCGAATGGAGGAACAGCAACTAATGAGATAATTCCGACTAAAAAACACAATCCCGATATCGGACGGCGTGACCATAAACCGCCATATTGGGTTAAATCTTGGGTGATATTATTACTAATAATTCCCCCGGTGGTCATAACTAATAATGCCATCGGTAAAGCATAGGTAAATAATAGTGAAAGAGCCGCTTGAGTTTGCCCAGTTCCAACGGCAATAAATGTGATGCCCATATAGGTACTGACGGAATAGGAAAGGGCGCGTTTAATATCAATTTGAGCAATAGCAATACAACTGGCTCCCACGGAGGTTGCTAACCCAATAAATACCATGGTTGACATTACTAAAGGAGACAAGGCTAAAACGGGCTGCATTTTGACTAATACCCAAGATCCAGAGGCAACGACAACAGAACTGCGTAAAATCGTACTAGGAAGGGGGCCTTCCATGGCTTCATCTAACCATAAATGCAGGGGAAATTGGGCACATTTTCCTAGTGGCCCCGCCAGTAATGCTAACCCTAATAAGGTGGCAACTTGGGGATCAATTTGGGCGGTTTTTGACCATTGGGCTAACTCCGTAAAATTCCAAGTTCCGGCCAGAGGAAATAGGGCGACTACTCCCATTAATAGGAATAAGTCTCCGACCCGTTTGGTTAAAAAGGCATCTCTAGCCCCGGTGACAACCAAGGGTTGGTTAAACCATAATCCTACCAATAAATAAGTTCCTAATGTGAGGATTTCCAGAATAATGTAACTGTAGAACAGGGAATTACACAGGACTAACCCACATAACCCGGCTTCAAATAGGGCTAATAAGGAATAAAAACGTGCCCAACCCCAATCCATCTCCATGTAACCGACGGCGTAAATTTTGGCTAGGAGATTTAACCCAGTAATTACTAAGGTGGCTGCAACAGTGATAACAGAGATTTCTAGGGGAATATCAAGGTTGAGATTAACGATACTAAACCAAGGAATGATTAACTGTTGAGGAGGTTGACCCCAAATTTCTGTTAGGGCAAATAACCCATGCAAAAAGGCGAATAAGGTGGTAATTATATTGACATATCCGGCTGGACGGGGGCCAGTGCGTCGAATAATGGAGGGAAACCAGAGGGTAGATAACAAAGCTCCGATTAATGGGTAGCAGGGTATCAACCCAATGGTTTTTAGGAAAAAATCAGTCATTGGTGCGACCTATTGATTAGTTTGCAATAAAGATGAAGATGGAGAATTACCTTGGGGGAAAAACCTTAACCCAAGAGCCTTATTGTTTTTTGAAGTCGCTGGGACTTGAAAAAGCAACATAGATTTTTTACTGTTGAATGTAACTATACCATAGACATTAGTATATGAATAGATCTGGAGGTACATCAACATAACAGATGTATCTGATAAATATTATAAATTTTACTTATGTTTAAGTCCCTCCTCCCACCTTTCTTTAACACTTGATACTTTTTGACCCAATAAGAATATAATTCATGTCATAGCTAACTTTTAAAAAATCACTCCAATTGTAATATAAATTTATTTGATAACAAGCCAGTAAATCTACAATAGAGAAAGATTTAATTTTTAATAATTTGGATAAATTCTTTTAATATTTGTTCATAGCGATCGCCCGCAACTTCACTAACATCATTATGATCAGCCCCTTCCACCCAAAAGGACAATTTAGGAGTATTTACGGCGGCAAATAATCGTTGTCCATGACTAAAAGGAATCACTTGATCAACTGTTCCATGAATCACTAAAACCGGAGCTTTAATCAAAGGAATTTTGCTGAGATTGGGAAACTTATCAAAAGGATATAAAGGCAAGTATATATTAATAAATTAATCATTTATTCTTGGCTCTATAACGGCGAATAGCAGCGTTCATTAAGTTAATTTGCTCTGCATGAAATGAGGGAGGCATTAAATTATGAATGGTATGATTCAATCCATCGTGCATAACGTCTGTGGGCAATGTAGAATGATCCAGTCCTAGTGTATGTCCGATTTCATGGGCAATAGTATTGGCAATTAAGTTAGACAAGTGATTAACACTAAGGTTAGCATCGTAAGAAGCATAAAATACTTGGTCAATGCGGATAATTGCACGGTCTGTAACCATTCCTGACAGAAAACTAGCCACTCCTAGATAGTTAACAGGTTGGTTGTCAGCAAATATATAGACGTGAGTAAAATCTTCTCCCCACTCTTTAGGGTCGGGGAGATCTGAAGTCAAAAATACGTTGACACTTCTCAAAGCACCATAGAGTTTTGAAAAGGCATCTATAAAAAGAGTAGTGATCCCATCCCTATTTTCCGGTGCGACATCCATTCCCGACACATCTATCCAAATGCAACGACGAAACTCGTGATCTGGGTTTGTGAGAGTTCGCCCGCAAGAAGGGCAAAACTCCCACTGAGGCTGAATCCGAGATCGACACCCTGGACATCGGGGTTTAGATGGCCTAGTCAGGTCAATACGCTGGGAAAGGGGCAGTTTAAGCTGGCGATTGTGTTTGGTTAGATCCAGGCGATCATACAGAGACATTTACTTAGAATGGGGATTTTTTATGATCATAAATTTTTTTGAGCTAATTTCAGCTAATGTCCTTGCCGAAAAATATAGGATATTTCGCTGCATCAACATCCGTCAGAGAGACGGATGCTGATTAGATTAACATTCAGTTGATTTTCTTTTGGCACTCAGCGAATAGTTAGCCATAGGATTTAACAATTTCCACTAAACCGTTCACACTAACACCGTTGCCAATTGCAGCCAATTTCCAATCATCGTTGTGCTTGTATAATTCAGCCATGAGCATTCCGGTCATACCTTTGTACTCAGATCCCGATAGGTTATACCGAGCCAGTTCTTGATTGTTGGACATATTAACTAAGCGCACAAAGGCATTTTTTACCTGTCCGAAATCTTGTTTGCGAGCTATACAATCGTAGATATTAACCGTGAAAATCAGTTTTGTAATCTGTGATGGTATTAGAGATAAATCCACAATGATTTGTTCATCATCTCCCTCTCCTGCACCCGTGAGATTATCGCCTAGATGGGTAATTGCTCCTGAACGGTGGTTGAGATTGCCAAAGTAAACGACATTAGCTATATCATTGACTTTGCCATCAGCATCTAAACAGATTATGGAGGCATCAAGATCGTAGTCTGGACTATTGGTGAAAGCACCAAATAAACCACCACCCGTTTTTTTGACCACATCCCAGCCTAGTCCGCAAATCAGTTTTTTGAGTCCTGGTGCTTCTTTAGAAAGCGAGATCCGTTGCCCTTTTTGTAAATTAATTCCCATTGGTTTTGCCTTTTAGCTATAGCGATCAAGTAATGTTTGTAAACCGCCTTGATAACCTGCTCCCACTGCATTCAGACGCCACTCTCCGTCTTTACGGTAGAGTTCAGCCATAATTAACGCAGTCTCAATTGAATAGTCTTCAACCAGGTCATAACGGACAACTTCTTGTTTTGTCTCGGCATTTACGATCCGCACAAAAGCATTTTGCACTTGTCCAAAGTTCTGATGCCGTTGTTGTGCTTCGTGGATCGTCACAGTCACAATAATTTTTTGGATGTCAGCAGGGATTTTTTTGAGGTTGATTTTGATAACTTCATCATCACCTTCACCCACACCCGTAAGGTTATCTCCGGTATGCTGAACCGATTGATCAGGGTCGGGACTGGTGAGATTGTTGTAAAAAATAAAGTGATTATCTGAAATCAGTTTTTCATTGGCACCCAGCAAAAACAAGGATGAGTCTAGGTCAAAGTCGGAACCTGTGTCTGTAACTTTAACGTCCCATCCTAGTCCTACGAATACCTCGGATAATCCCGGTGCGATCTTGTCGAGAGATACGCGCTGCCCTTTGGTAAGTGAAACTCCCATGATTCAGTTTTCCTCTGTATTAGATTAGTTATAAATAAGACTATATACGGAATTATAGATGCCCTAGGCTGTATAAGTCAAGATCGTTTAAAATACAAAAAACTCAGCGCCTGATGGGACTCTTACAGAGTAATTATAAAAGTAAAAATCTTTTGATAGTAGTAGTTAGAGGTGCTATAGTCCGCAAAAAAAATACCACTGTGGATCAATAAGATTTAATTTTTCAGGATTTGGATAAATTCTTTTAATATTTGTTCATAGCGATCGCCCGCAACTTCACTAACATCATTATGATCAGCCCCTTCCACCCAAAAGGACAATTTAGGAGTATTTACGGCGGCAAATAATCGTTGTCCATGACTAAAAGGAATCACTTGATCAACTGTTCCATGAATCACTAAAACCGGAGCTTTAATCAAAGGAATTTTGCTGAGATTGGGAAACTTATCAAAAGGATATAAAGGCAAGTCTATTTTCACCCGAAAGGTGCTAATGGGACTTAAACAAAAATCAAGCCCAAATCAAGCCTAAACTTGCTTTGTAGGCTGCAAATACATCCCTATTATTCTGGAGCCACTCCACAAATCGAAAGGAAATCGCTGTGCGGAAGGCTTCAAGGGCATCAGCAAATGTGTTTAAAGGTTTGTTAGCCCATCGACGTCTTAACCCTCCAGTTAAACTATGCCAGAGAATAAAAGTATAGGCACAAAATACCAAAATCCAATGTCTGATTAGACTTCTTTTATCTCGGACTTGATATTCTTTCAGCCCCAACCAACCCTTAGCTTCCCTGTAAAAAACTTCTATCCAATTTCTTTGTGAATAGGTCGTTACTATCCATTCTCCTGTGGCTTTTGATGCCTCAACATTAGTCATTAAATAATCAATATCACTGGCTTGGTCGAAAGTGGCAGCATTCATGACGATGGCTATTACTTTCTTCCCTGCATACTTTGATAATTCAATTTCTTTTGTTGCTACCCACACAGTTCTGGGTTTTTCTAGTTGGAGTTGAATTTCACTAAAAGCTCCTTGGGGCAACGATTTGGCTAAATTATCTAATCGAGTTTCCTCTGTTTTATCTTCCCCCTTTTTGAGGATTACCTTTCGATTCTTGGCGACTCCCCCTATATATTTTAATCTTTTTTTCTCTAACTCTTGTAAAAAATTTGTGTTATTTCCATACCCGGCATCTGTTAGCACAATTCCCGGTTGATATCCTCTCTCTAAGCTCCTTTCTATTAATTCTAATGCTATTTCCGGTTTCTTTTTAAATTCCGGGTCAGCTTTTCCTGACGGTAATGACTCGGCTTTTTGATATAATTCTATATCTAATGGTAGGCTTTTTTTGCCATCGTATAGATGGCTCGTTACTGCTACGATTCCATTGTCGGTTTTTCCGATTTCTCCGATGTATTGTCGTCCCACTCCATCAGTAAAGTTCCCGCTTTTTCGATGTCCTGAATCATCAATAATTAGGGCAAATCCCCGACTAATCTGGGTTTGCTTACACTGATTCATCACCTCCAGGCGACGCTGATTCAGTTTCATTGCTAACCAGGGAGCTTCGGTTAAAAAGTGGTGTAATCGGTGGTAAGCTACTCCTACGGAGTTATTCGCCATTTGCGACAGGTTTTTTCGCTCACTTTCTCCCAATAATCCCCCTAAATAGTTCCTAAATTCCCGTTTTTGGGCAAGATGACCAAATATATCGTCAAATCTTTGACACCATCGGTCAAAGCAGGGGGGCATCGCTGCCGGGGTTGTCTCTTTCATTCGTTATTCTTGAATGTTATGTGCTTGCTACATAATCATTATCATCTATTTCTTCCCTTATTTTTGTTTAAGTCCCACTAACAAATGCACTCTCAAGAACCAAACCCGCCACAGGTTTACGAGATGCCAAATCAACCGATGGCCCCCCACCGACTGAACGACCATAAACAATAATCTGATTCGGAGGAATTTTTAACTGTTGTGTGAGATAATCATAAGCAGTATCAATGGCTTGATAAGTACCTAGTTCTGAGGGTTCTCCTTGACTCATGCCATAACCGGGATAATCATAGGAAAAAACCGCAAATCCCATCTGACGAAGTAATTCTAATACAACGCGAATATCTCCTAAATCTTCCGCATTGCCATGACTATAAAGAATAGTATATTTAGCTTTAGGATTTGGTAAATATAAGGCTGTGATATTTACACCCTGCTCTGTTTTCAGGGTTAGGAATTCTGGAGTCAGTTGATAGCTAGAAGGTTGAGGGATAAAAATTAAGCGTTCTGAATAGAAATATGCCCAAACCCCAACAGCTACATACAAAATTATCAGAAAACGGATCATGCGTTTTAGGGAAAAGTCACCAATAATAAAGCGTTTGATCAAAGTCTGGCGGTTGATCATGTTATTTACAAGGTAAAGCTGTTTTTATTCTAATTTTGTAGTTTAATAGATTTGGTGAACAATTAATCTAGTCAATACACTTTGAGGAATCAGCATGACATCCTATCCTGAAGACCTGAGATATTTAGATAGCCACGAATACGTCAGACTTGATGGTGAAATCGCCACCATTGGGATAACTGAGTTTGCTGTGAGTCAACTTGGAGATATTGTCTTTGTGGAATTACCAAATGTAGAGGATGAAATTGAGAAGGGAGAAAAGTTTGGAACAGTTGAGTCTGTGAAAGCCGTGGAAGAATTGATTTCACCGATAGGCGGTATAGTGATTGAATGTAATACTACCCTTGAAGATTCCCCTGAAATTCTATCAGATGATCCCTATGGAGATGGATGGTTAATCAAAGTTAAAATCACTGATTCTAGTGATTTAGATGATAGCTTATCCGCAGAACAATATCAAGCCTTAGTTTAAGGCGTTTAACAGAGGGTTTTGGGTTTTAGGTCTGTTCAAAGTCTTGATTAAAAAATATCTATGACCGATTTATCTATATCAGTTCCAGAAAATGTTACCTTTGAGCAAGGGATAGAAATTACTGAACTGTTGTTAAATACACTAGAAGAAAACTCGTTATTGGAGGCTGAAATTACACGGGTGATCACGGAGTTAGTTAAAACTCATAATGGGGCTAGGGGCTTTTTTGTGACTTATTTAACCGATGCTCGTTCTTGTTTTGATCAGCCCATTGTTTCTCTGATTCAAGCCTTAGAAACTTCGCCGGAAATTGTGTCAGACTTACTGGTTAAAAATGTGGCGATGTCTGCAACAATGGTTATCTATCATCATCGACATAATAACCTAGAAATGCAGGAAAGTTCACAACGGGTTGTTCAACGTTCTTCTAATTTAATTCAACAGTTGAATTTTTCCCTTTTGCGATCGCGGCTTCAACAACTATTCAACAGTGTTCAAACCGGAGCAGGAAGCTATCAAGATTTCCTAGAACGTTGGAAATATGATTCAGAACAACTGGCGGCTATAGTCAAGATTTTAGAACGCTTATTATAGTCATTCTAAATCCAAAAACAAGGAATAGTAATTAAACTCTACCTCTCCTTACTTTCGGAGAGGGGAGAATAATTTTTCATTCAATTAAAGTTACCAAAAATCATCTTATGAATTCTCATCCCTCCCTCAAAACCCTCGGCTGTTTAGGAGATGTTACCCTAGAAGCGGATCAAGTCCGTTTAAAAGGATGGGTAACTTCAATTCAAGGTGAACCCATAGAAGGGTTTAAACTAATTATTGGGGGTCAAGAAATCACCCAATTCAAAATCGAAAAAAACCTGCCTAGTCCCGATGTTTATAAACTATTTCCTACCTTACCTAACGCCAACCAAGCTCGATTTTTAATTTATATTCCCATAGAAGTGATTGCACCGAATCAATTTAATACTTTAGTACAATTAATTCCTTTATTCAAGGGAGAGGAAGGAGAAATTTTATTCAATTTATTAGAATCTAGTCTTCCGGTTCCCGATAAAGAAGATCGGGTAGGAGTGGGAGGAAGTTTTAAATTTGTCGCCTGTGATTTTCTGGGTCATTTTGTGAATAAAGCCCAATTAAAACCCCACGAATCTATTTTAGATGCCGGATGTGGCGTGGGTCGCATGGCCTATTCCCTCGCCTATTATTTAGATGATACCGCCCGTTACGAAGGGTTTGATATTGTTGAAAAATGGATTAACTGGAATCAATCTGTTATTCATGAACATCGACCTAATTTTAACTTTCAATGGGCGAATATTTATAATAAACGCTATAATACAGAAGGAACAATTCAGGTAGAAAATTATGATTTTCCCTATTCCGATGAACAATTTGATTTTGTTTTCTTAACTTCCGTATTTACCCATTTATATGCCAATGCGGTTCAAAATTATCTCAAAGAAGTTTATCGAGTTCTCAAACCAGGAGGACGGTGTTTATGTACATTCTTTTTGTTAAATGAAGAATCAGAAGCTCTAATTAAAGCCGGAAAAAGTTCTCAAAATTTAATCCATGAATTTGAAGACTCATTTTTCTCAAATTTAGAAATTCCCGAAAGTGATATGGGTCATCGAGAAGTATCAGTAACACAGTGGATTGAAGCATTAGGTTTTACAGTTTCCGCCAAATATTATGGGTTATGGTGCGGACGAACTCCCGCCACTAACTACCAGGATATATTAATCTTAAAAAAACCGTAGTAAGCCCTTCAGGGCTTTCTTTATTAATTAATTAATCATCCCAATCCTTCCCATAATCCTTAACCGGATATTGCACCCAAGCATCGCGTAACCATTCACGACCATAATGTTCAATATACCAATGAACACTACTTTCTTCCCAATCATAAGGAGATGGAACATAATCATGTTTAACCGGATTAAAATGGAGATAATTTAAAGTTTGATAATAATGGTTATCATTGCGAATCATCCGGTCTGAAAAACTATACCAAATCTTGCGTTTTGTAACTTGGTCTTCTAAATTCCAGTAGCGAGAAGTTCGCCTATGAATAATATTAAATAAACGGCTTAATTCTGGAAATTTATCAACATAAACCAACAAATGATAATGATTAGGAAGAATAATCCAAGCCCGGATATCAAAACCCGCATTAATAAATTGTTCAAAAATCAAATTTAATAATTCTTGACGACGATGCGGCGTTGAAATATAGGGTTGATGTTCATAACAAGCAACGGTTAATAAATAAAAAGCTTCAATCTGAATAGGATGGGGAGGTGAGTGCGGCGGAAATCCTTTAGCTAACCGTTGTTTAACCAGTTCTTTGCGTTGCTCAGGTGTAAGTTTACGATATTCATACATCATAAAAGTAGTAAGCCCTTCAGGGCTTTCTCCTATATTTATAAGTTTGAGAAGATTAAGCCCTAAAGGGCTTACTACTATTATTTTAACACCTGACATCATAAAAGTAGTAAGCCCTTTAGGGCTTTCTCTTATATTTTTAGGTTTAAGGGGATTAAGCCCTGAAGGGCTTACTACTATTATTTTAACACCTGACATCATAAAAGTAGTAAGCCCTTCAGGGCTTTCTCCTATATTTATAAGTTTTGGGGGATTAAGCCCTGAAGGGCTTACTACAGGTGGAGAGGCGAGAAAAGATTAAGGATAAATTTTCGTTTGGGGCTGCATTCCCTACACCATAACAGGCTCGTTTTCGCCAACAAATAATAGGTAAATGTCCTAGCGGTGCATTTAGGGTAAAATTTAGTTCTTCATAATAAAGCCAACTTTCTTCCCGACGCCAACCAACTTGATCACAAAATTTTGGATAATCTCCTTCTAAATCATAGAAAATTTGCCATTGACTTGTTAAACTAAATAATCCCTGACTATAATATTCCCATAGCCAGTTAATGGTGTTTAAATCCGTACAGGGAAACTGTTCAATATCTTCTGGTCTTAACCATTTTTCGGCTTCTCTTTCGACAATATATAAAATCAATTCCCAGGTATATTCATCGGCGGTTTTCCAATCTCCATTGGCTAATAATTCGCTGAGTGAACTGTAGTCTATGCTAACTTCTGATTGGGGAAAATCTGGATAAGATGGCGGATTTATATTGACTAATAATTCAGGGTTAATGGTTTCTAAATAATGTAATATCTCTGTCAACAAATTCTCTAAATTTTGTCTTTCTAAGGTAGCTTGTTGTAGTTGATTTTCCAAGGATTCTAACCGAGGTAAAAGGTCGGCAACGGTCAATCTTTTTTTTGATTTAGAAATAGTTTTATGTTTAGAAATATCGACGGTTTGGAGACGTTTCCAAGTTTGTTTTGCCCAGTCTAAAGATTTTTGATCCTGTTTTAAATTTTCTGGTATAGATAGATGGATTTGTAAATCCCATCCACAGACTACACAGGTTTCTGGAATCGGTTTTTGATAGTCAAAGTCACAGACTGGGCATTGAAAGCGCATGGAAAATAGAGATTAGGGGGTTTGTCGTATGTTAACATTACCTCACCCACCAAACTTTATCCACTGGTTTCCTGTCTTTTCCTAACAATATTGTATGATTTGAATATCGGGTTTATCTTCAGGGAGTCTGGAGGTAAGCCAGGAGAAAGAAATAATCAGTCATATCTCTTTTATAGAGATCAGTTATCCAATCCCATTTTTAAACAATTTTTCAAAGGTAATCAATAGTGAATTTTACCTATTTATTGAGGGAGAATAAGTGATGAGTGAGTCCGAATCAACTAATATCTTAATTGTTGATAACCATTCAATTGACCTACAAATTGTCCGAAATTTATTTGATCAAAAACAGGTTAATTTATTGTGGATAAATTCAGATGAAGTTGCTGTTTTTATGGAAAAATCCTCCCTAGTTGATTTGATTTTCATTGCGGTTTCCATGCTGGGTGAGAATGAATTTATGTTGTGTCAACAATTGCAGAGTTCAGGTCTAAATATTCCGATTATTTTAATTACGACCGAAAAACAAGCTACCATCAAGACTTGGTTGAGTTTGGGGGTTATGGATTATTTGTTTACTTGTTTAGATACAGAGGAGTTTTTACTGAAATTAAACAACTATTGGAAGTTAGCTGAATATCGGAAAGAAGTTCGGCAAAATTTGAATCAATTAAAACAAGAATTAAAAACAGAGAGACGGGAAAATTTACAACTTAAAAATATCAATTATCAATTAGAAATAAAGGTTGAATCCAATCAAAAAGAATTACAAAAATCTATTACAGAATCAGAAAATAATAAAATTGCTTTAGAACAGTGTTTCAATAAAATTAAGATTATTCAAACTCAATTAGTCAATAACGAAAAAATGTCAATTCTCGGACAAATGTTAGCTGGAATTGCCCATGAAATTAATAATCCGGTTAATTTTATTTATGGAAATCTAGCTTATGTTCAAGAATACACTGATAATCTTTTAAAGATTTTTGAACTCTATCAACAGTATTATTCTAATCCCCATCCGGTGATTCAACAGGAGGTAGAAGCGGTAGAATTAGACTTTATTTTAGAAGATTTGCCGAAGATGTTAGAATCAATGCAGGTGGGTGCAGAAAGGATTCGAGAAATTGTGCTAAGTTTACGCAATTTTACCCGTCAGGATGGTTCTCAAATGAAAGCAATTAATCTTCATGAAGGAATTGATGGCACCTTAATGATTTTACAAAATCGGTTAAAACGAAAACAGGATCATCCGGCAATTCATGTAATCAAAGAATATAGTTCCTCTTTACCTTTAGTTGAATGTTACGGGGGAGAAATTAATCAAGTTTTTATGAATATTTTAGCCAATGCTATTGATGCAATTGAAGAAAATAATCAACAAAAAAATATTGAACAATTGCAGGTTAATCCTGGTCAGATTTTGATTAAAACTGATATTATTAATGATCATAATGTTACAATTAAAATTAGTGATAATGCCGGGGGAATGACTGAGGAAATTTTAGCCCATCTATTTGAACCATTTTTTACTACAAAGCCTGTAGGTAAGGGTACAGGGATTGGTTTATCTATCAGTAAAAATATTGTGGTTGAAAAACATCAAGGTAGTTTACAATGTATTTCTACCCCAGGGAAAGGAACAGAATTTATGATTGAAATTCCCATTACTCAGGAAATGCCGACCCAAAAACAGGGGTATAAAAAACAAGTTTCTATTTTAAATCAGGGAAATTAATTAATCATCTATTTTGCATCGACTGTAGTTTTTAAACCTTCATTACATTCAAGGAATTAGACATGAAAGTTTTAACTTCTGACTATAGCAATCCTAAATCAGTTGTAATATTTCCATCTATCTCGACCCCTCCCAACCCTCCCCTTAGTAATGGGAGGGCTAGGGTGGGGTTCTATATTCTGATCGCAAATCATTTAAGATTGCTATATTTACTTGAAAACCACAAATCTCTTTTAAAAATAACATTGATTTTGTTGGCATTTCCTCTGATTAATAGTTGGAATATATCAAAAGCGATCGCTCAAATCATACCCGATCAAACCCTGCTTCAAAATACTATTATTACCCCCAATGGTAGTATAATTAAAATCGAAGGCGGAACCCAAAATGGGATTAACTTATTCCATAGTTTTAAAGACTTTTCAGTTCCCGAAGGTGTGGCAGCCTTTTTCAATAACTCCGTGGATATTAAAAATATTATTAGTCGGGTTACTGGCAATAATATATCTAACCTCCAAGGTTTAATTCAAGCCAATGGCACGGCTAATTTATTCTTAATTAATCCCAATGGAATATTATTTAGCCCTAACGCGCAACTCAATATTCGAGGGTCTTTTACCGCTAGTACCGCTAACAGTATTATTTTTAATCATGGTGGTGAATTTAGTGCAACTAATCCCCAAGCACCGCCCCTATTAACCGTTAACGTTCCCATCGGGTTACAACTGGGAAATCAACCGGGTGCTATTACAAATCAATCCCAGGGTTTAGGCATAGGAGTTGATGGCAAAAGTGCAATAACAGGATTACAAGTACAACCCGGTCAAAATATTAGTTTAATCGGGGGAGATGTGATTTTAAATCAAGGTTATCTGACCGCTTTTAATGGTAGAATTGAATTAGCAGCCCTAAAAAATGGTACTTGGTCTTTACAACCCCAGCCAGAACAATTCAATACTCCTAACATTCAATTCGGCTCGATTCAATTATTACGTCAAAGTCAAATTGATACCAGTGGAGCCGGAGGGGGATTAATTACCATCCAAGGAGGAACGGTTTCCCTAACCGATAGCTCTCGGATTCTTGCTAATACCTTAGATGCACTCAATGGGGCTGGTATTCAAATTCAAGCCGAACAATTTCAATTAGATAATCGTGCCTTTATCTCCTCCTCAACCATTGGCACAGGAAACGCCGGAGATATTAATATTAAGGCGAACAATTCAATTGATTTATTTGGAACTGAGCCCCTATCCTTCATCGAACAATTATTATCAGAAACCTTTAGTCCCACTAATCTTTATGATGGTATTTTTAGCGTCAGTGCGGGTCAAGGAGCATCGGGAAACGTCACCCTAGAAACCCCCCAAATCCAGATTCTGAATGGGGCGACTATTTTAACCCCCACCGTGGGCAGTGGGTCAGGGGGAAATATTACCCTATTAGCCTCGAAATCCGTTGATATTAATAATGGTTCCATGGTGGTCACCGGAACCATTAGTACCGGAAACGCCGGAGATATCAATATTTTTACCCCCCAATTGCGTGTCCTCCAAGATGGCTATATCATCACCAGTCCTGGGCGTTCCGGGGAAGGCCAAGGGGGAAATATTACGGTGAATGCCGATACCGTAGAACTGCGGGGGGTAAAATCGGGCGTGACTTCCCCGGGGGGATTATTTACCGCCACCCTGGGAACTGGAGGCGCGGGAGATATCACGATTAACAGCCGTGAACTGACCGTTGCGGAAGGGGCGCAGGTATCCGCTTCGGCTGCGGGGGCTGGGAAAGGAGGTAATTTAACCGTGAATGCGGAATCGGTACAACTGCGGGGAGTGTCGGAGGATGGGCGGTTTTTGAGTGGGTTACTCACTTCATCTTCCCTGTTGACCGTTCAGGGAGAAAAAGGTACTGCACCCGCCGGGGATTTAACTGTTAATACTCAACGGTTGGTGGTGCAGGGGGGAGCCCAAATTTCGGCGGCTACCGGAGGGGAAGGGGCGGCCGGAAATTTAACCTTAAATGCCTCGGAATCCATTGATGTTGTGGGGTTTGCCACCAATATTGATAAATCCGTAGAATCCGTTTCCTTTGGAACCATTGGCGATGGTATTGTTCCCAGTTCGATTGAGTCGAATACCAGTGGGGCGGGTAGTGCGGGGGATTTGCGGATTAATACTGGACGGTTAACGGTGCGAAATGGGGCAGAAATTGGGGTGCGGGGAACCAATGAAGGTGCCGCGGGTAACTTAGAAATCCAGGCAGATAGGGTTTTATTAGATAATGAAGGAACCATTAGTGCGGCCACCGTCGCTGGAACCGGGGGAAATATTCGGTTACAGGCGCGAAGGGTGGAACTGCGACGGGATAGCCAAATTACCACGAATGCCAGCAACGCCGATGGGGGAAATATTACCCTGGGAACTTCTAATTTAGTGGCTTTGGAAAATAGTGATATTACCGCTAATGCTCAAGCCGGGAAAGGAGGACAGGTGATTATTAATGCTCAAGGGGTGTTTGGAACCCAGTTTCGAGAATTTCAGACTCCCCAAAGTGATATTACCGCCACCAGTGAGTTAGGGGCCGCATTCAGTGGGGCGGTGGAAATTAGTAGTCCAGAAGTTGACCCGAGTGCCGGGTTAGTGGAATTACCTAGTAATTTAGTTGACCCCACCACCTTAATTGCGACTCGATGTTCGGGAAATCAACAAAATCAATTTGTGATTACCGGACGGGGGGGTTTACCCGCGAGTCCCAATGATGCTTTGGGTTCTGAACCGACGGTGATTAATTGGATTAATCTGGTTGAACCCACGACAGCATCCCTCGTAACCCCAAAATCCCCTGTGGAGACGCGCCATGGTACGTCTCTACGGCGAAACATTCAGGAGGCCCAAGGATGGATAGTTCGGGCTGATGGAGTAATTGAATTAGTTACTAATCCTCCTCATGGTAAGCCACAACCTGCGGGTGTGTTACCTCCTCAATGTTAGGGTAATGGGTAATGGGTAATGGGTAATGGGGAACAGTGGTTTATTTTTTAATTAATAAGTACCTAAACAAAATTAATTACACATCCTCTACCCTGTTCCCTCCCCCCCTAGCCCCCCGTGCACGGGGGGTTTGGGGGGCTGTTCCCAGATCCGGTGTTCCCTCTCTCAACTAGGTAATTTATTTTGTGCAACTACTTAAATTAATAGTTAACCATAACGGTCAATCTTAAATAAAAATAGGGTTGCCCCTGCAATTAATAATACAGGCATTAGCCAATCCCCCCAACGGACATAAAGGGTTTGGGTCTGATCACGATAGATTGTATCAGCATAGAGTTGATATATATTCTGATTTGAAATCCACTGAGTCCTCCCATGGGGGTCAATAAAGCCCGAATATCCTGTATTTGTAGCCCGTATTGTCCAACGATGATTTTCAATGGCTCGCATCACATCTAAGGCATGATGTTGAGCTAAAATTGTATAGGAATAGTAAGCATCATTAGAAGCCGTAATCAGAAATTCTCCCCCCTGGGCAGTTTGGCGTCTGAAATGTTCTGCAAAGGCTGAATCATAACAAATTCCCACCGTAGCTTGACCGAAAGCAGTCTGGAATTGTTGATTGGGTTTACCATGAATTAATGTGGCTTCTAAGGGCGATAATCTGCTAATAAATTTGCCTAAAATTTCACTAAAGGGGATAAATTCCCCTAAAGGAACTAAATTAGCTTTATCATATTGACCGATAATATTTCCTTCCCCATCCATGGAAAATAAACTATTAGTATATCCATTTTCTTTCAAGGCAAAACTTCCCACAATAGCCGGAACTTTTTGCTTTAAAACCGCTTGATAAAAAGAACTATTTTGTCTCTGATTCGAGTCAGTCCAGAAAAAAGGTAGGGCCGTTTCTGGAGTCACTACAAAATCTACTCCTTGATTAGCTAAAGTAATATATCCGGTTGTATAGCCATTTAGGGCTTGTAAAAATCCTGAATAATTTAATTTAACTTCATTGGCAATATTTCCTTGAATAATTCCCACTTTTAACGCCTGGTCTGGATTTTTTTGTAAAGGAATGCTATATAAAATCAATCCCAATCCATGGGCAAAAATCAAAAATAATACCGCTAAAATTAATAATAAATAGGAGTTTTGATCTTGAGTCTGAGAATAACTTTGATCTCGATTTAAGATTAATCCTTCTGCAATTAACCCATTTACAATTAATAAAGTGGCGGTAATAGTTGTCGGGCCAGAAATTTGACCTAAGTGTAAAATAATCAGATTTCCAAAACTTTGGGTGTAGGACAAAGAAGACCACCATAAAGCAGTCGAACTCCATAAAAATTCTAACCCACACCATAAAATTGTGGCAATTAAAACTCGGCTTAATCCTAGGTAAATCTTAGAGAATCTTTGAGCCAATTGAGCCGATAAAATTACAAATAATCCCGTCCAAATTATTACTAAAGCAGTCCCCCAAAGGGTGAGAAAACTCCAACAAAATATAGTAATCGCTAAACTCGCTAACCAGGGAACTCCTAACCAAGTCATCGGATGAATTCCCGTAATCCAAAATAAGGCGGTTCCGTAATAGCCGATTCCCCAAACTAAAGCTAATATTAAAGTAATTTTAAATCTCGCAAAACTTCCCCCACTTAACAAGGGGGGGTTAGGGGGGGTAAAATTCGATAAAACATTAACCCATAAAGGAACTAAGGCCACCCAAGCTAATCCCCAAAGTCCCCAAGGTTCGGCAGCTACCCCCATTAAAACCCCTGCTATTCCTGTTAATAATAAAGGCTGAATTAGTTCTCGTTTGTTCATAAATAATGACAAAATTCGGGATTAATTTAAACTATAGATATCTTTAGATTGACCGAAAGCAAACTTGAGAGAAAGGCGAATAGTTTTATTAGAAAAGGTAGCAAAACTAATTAAAGCAATTAAAGCTAAACCCGCATCTAAAGCAAACATAACTGAATAACCCAACTGTTCGGCAAAGATGCCAAAAATAGGGCCAGCCAGGGCAATTCCCAGATCAAATCCAGTTAAACATAAGGAGAAAAATTGACCCCGTTGTTCAGGTAAACATCGATCAGTAATTAAAGTAATCATCATCGGAAGCACAACCCCGGCCCCCATTCCTTCGAGTAATGCAGCCAATAAAATAATATTACTGTGCATAGTTTGGGAGAGGAGTAACATCGCTAAAAAATAACAGATTAATCCCCCAGTAATAAACAAACCTCGACCATAACGGTCAGAAGCTCGACCCGTAGGAATACGGACTAAAAAACTAGCGATCGCGGCGGTACTATAAAATAATCCGGCATTAAAATTTAACCCAGATTCTTTCACCGCCAAAGGTAAAAATGTGACTAATGTTCCAAAAATTAAACCCACCATTAATAGCACAAATGCTGGAATTCGTAGGGGGGGACTCCATAAGGTTTTGAAAAACCATAACCCCTTTTCTAAGAGAGAAGTGGAATCGGCTTTTGTTGTCGGTTTATTGTGTTGGGGTTCCCAAACTTGGCAAATTCCTAAAAATGCTAAAAACGCAAACCCACTACTGGACAAAAAGATCGGGTCATACCCCACCATCGCTTGCATTTCCCCCCCCACCGCCGGGCCAATTGCCATCCCAATCGGAGCCACTAAACTCATATATCCAATCACTTCTCCCCGACGTTCAACGGGTGCTATATCGGCAACTAAGGCACTGTAACCGATGGTAAATGCCGCCACACTGATCCCATGAAAGGCTCGTAAACTCAGTAGTGATGGAATCGACTCAGCAAACAGATATCCCAAAGGAGCCATCGTCCCCACTATTGTTCCGATTAATAAGACTAATTTGCGACTTTTGCGATCGGCTAGGGGGCCAAACCAAAATCGAGACGGCAATAAACCCAAGGCAAAAGCCCCCATTACCCAGCCAATTTGTTGTGTCGTTCCGCCAAGAGATTCAATATATAATGGTAGGGTTGGTAATAGTGTGGTGATACTTGTCCAGAAACATAAACCTGCAATAAATAAAGCCAGCAAACTGCGTTGACATTTGGGTTCAAACCTGCGAAAAGCGTTCAAAATACCTATTCCTTAATATTAATATTAACAATTTGTTGATTAAACCAGATAGCCGCCAAACCATTATCCAATTCAGTTAATTGTTCTAAAGTTTGCTCCAAAAGAATAAAATGTAAAAAATTCAGAAATGAGATCAAGATAACGGGGGAAACAAAAAAACATTGCTGTTAATTATAGCACATTATTTTCAATTTTAGAGAGATCATAAAAAACAATAAACTCTATTTTTAAAACTTCGTTTATTATACCTCAAAACTGAACTTACTCATCTTTCTTCGTGTCTTTGTGTCTTTGTGGTTTCTTCAAAATCCAAAAATCAATATTTTCAGTTTATGTGATAATATAGAATTAAAATAAAAACCCTGTTTCTATGCCTCAATATTTCGGACAGTTACACGCCCTAGAACCAAATTGGTCAAAAATTGAAGCGGTGCAAAGTGTAGAAATAGGCGATCGCTATTTTCTCTTTAACTGCGGAAATGTCTATGTTAAAATTAGTATATTAGCCAATAATTTAATTAGAATTCGTTATTCCCCTTCTGGTAATTTTCTTCCCCGTCGATCTTGGGCGATTAATTTAGATGATAGTGCATGGCAACCCACTCCTTTTCAAACTCACCAAACCGAACAAACCACAGAAATTATTACCGAAAAAATTAGAATATCCGTTCAACATTATCCTTGCCGAATTGAATGTTATGATCTGCAAAATCAACCCTTTGCCACCGATACAGAATTAGGGTTTAGATGGCAACAAGGGTTAACAGTAGTTGAGAAAAAAATTGAACCGGAAGAACATTTTTATGGCTTTGGAGAACGTACCGGGTTTTTAGATAAAACGGGAGAAATAAAAACTAATTGGACAGTTGATTCTTTAGATTATGATGCCTTAACCGATGCCATGTATCAAGCAATTCCCGTATTTATGGCTTTACGGCCGGAATTAAGTTATGGCATTTTTTTAAATAGTACCCATTGGAGTCGCTTCGATATTGGGGTGAAAAAACCAGGGATTTTGCAGATGGAAACCCAAGCCCCAGAATTAGATTATTATATTATTTATGGCCCCAAACCGGAACAAATTCTTAATACTTATACCCAACTAACCGGACGGATGCCCTTACCTCCCCGTTGGGCTTTAGGTTATCATCAATGTCGTTGGAGTTATGAGTCAGAAACCGTTGTTAAAGAACTAACAAAACAATTTAGAACCCGCAAACTTCCCTGTGATGTGATTCATTTAGATATTGATTATATGCAGGGATATCGAGTATTTACCTGGAGTGAAAAACGGTTTCCAAATCCAGAGAATTTGATTCAATATTTATCTGAAAATGGCTTTAAAACCGTGACCATTATTGACCCAGGAGTTAAATATGAACCCGAAGCAAATTATACTATTTTTGATCAAGGATTAAAACAGAATTATTTTATTAGAAAACCCAACGGAGAACTATTTCATGGTTATGTTTGGCCAGATAAAGCTGTTTTTCCCGATTTTTTAAATCCCCAAGTCCAAAAATGGTGGGGAGAATGCCATCAAACCTTAACAAATATTGGTATTGCGGGCATTTGGAATGATATGAATGAACCCGCCATTGATGACCGTCCTTTGGGGGATAAAGGAACTAAAATTACCTTTCCTTTAGATAGTTTACAGGGGCCAACAGAAGAAAAAACAACCCACGCCGAAGCCCATAATTTATATGGGTTAATGATGGCAAAATCCAGTGCCCAAGGGCTGTTAAAATTGCGACCAAAACAGCGATCTTTTGTCTTAACTCGGTCGGGTTATGCGGGTATTCAACGCTGGTCATCGGTGTGGATGGGGGATAACCATTCGATTTGGGAACATTTAGAAATGTCTCTCCCAATGTTATGTAATATGGGGTTATCGGGGGTAGCATTTGTAGGTTCTGATATTGGCGGTTTTGCGGGCAATGCTACACCGGAATTATTCGCCCGTTGGATGCAATTGGGAATATTATATCCGTTGATGCGAGGTCATTCCGCTTTATCGACTTCCCAACATGAACCATGGGTATTTGGAGAACGAGTTGAACGCATTTGTCGAGAATATTTAGAATTACGCTATCGTCTTTTACCCTATCTTTATAGCTTATTTTGGGAAGCGACACAAACAGGAAACCCAATTCTTCGTCCCCTATTTTATCACTATCCTAATGATACCAAAACCTATACTTTATCCGATCAAGTTTTATTGGGTTCTGCGATTTTAGCCGCCCCAATTTATCGTCCAGGGATAGAATGTCGGGCGGTGTATTTACCCGCCGGAATCTGGTATGATTGGTGGACAGAAAAACCCTATTCTGGATCACAATATATTTTAGCAGATGCTCCTTTAGAACGGATGCCTTTGTATGTGAAAGCGGGTTCTATTATTCCTTTACAACCTGTGATGCAATATGTGGATGAAAAACCGATTGATTGTTTAACTTTTAAGGTATTTCCTGGGACTGGAGAGGGAATTTTATATGAAGATGATGGTAGTTCTTTTGAGTATATTCAGGGAATTTATTCAACAACAAAATATCAAGTTTATCAAGAAAATCAAGAATTAATTATTGAAATTGAACCCCGTCAAGGACAATGGACTCCCCCTGACCGTGAGATTATTATTGATGTGGTGGGAGTGGGAGAACAGCGTTTTCAAGATGACGGTCGGGGGAAAATATTAAGGTTTAGTTTTATTAAGGATCAGAATCCTTAGCGTTAATAACTATATTTCATAAGTACCTAAACAAAATTAATTACACATCCTCTACCCTGTTCCCTCCCCCCCAAGCCCCCCGTGCACGGGGGGTTTGGGGGGGCTGTTCCCTCTCTCAACTAGGTAATTTATTTTGTGCAACTACTTATGAGAGCATCAATCTAAACTAATTTGAGAACCCCAAATGTTTTGTGGAAGGAAAGATCGATCTTGAGAAATAGAAGCAACGGGTTCTGTTAGGGTAAAACTACCAGATTCAATCCATTTTTTTAACTCTTGTGCAACTTCACGAGAACGGGAAATACTTGCTAGGGGGGCGGTTTTGATGGTTTTGCCTTCTATAGAAATTTTACCTTTTTTTAGTTGACCATAATTTACTAAACCAAAGGTAGGACGGACTCGCCGAGGAATTGCAAAATCAATTACAGGCGCCACAATATCTTGATCGGAAACGGCACAACGAGCAATTACATCTTGATTCAAAACTGGTAACGGAATTCCTACTCCTAACATTAATGAGGAGCCGTAATTTTTGAAATAACAACCCCGTACCCAATAGGGACTCATTTGTTTCGCATCTCCAATTAATGCTAAGGTCGCTGCCGGGCCGATGGGAGTACGATTTTCTAACCGTTTTTGCAGGGGAAAATGTTGGGTTCCTTCCCAAGTAATATAGCCAATTCCTCCTCCGATAAAAATTTTAGTCCCAATGCCAATCAGTTGTAAATCAGGATCATTTAGCAAAGGGTTTAAGGCGCCAGGATTAGAATAAACCGCATTGCCTAAATAGGGTTGTAGGGGGCCAAGATAAGTATATAGAGGGTGCTCGCCTCCATTTACCCCAACAATAAAATTTTGATAGAGATTGCGAGGATTAAATAAATAAAATTGGTTAATCGTATCTCGGGTGATGGTGGTTTCAAAGGAGTTCCGAGGATAACAGTCAGAAACCACGCCGGAGGCTTTCAGATGAATCGGTTTTCCGGCAATTAAATCTTCAATAACGTGACCTCCACCGCGTTCTCGGGTTTCGTCCGCGTCTTCGATCATTTGTGCCGCACCCAAATATAAATCTACCGCCCCAAAGCCACTATAGGCCAGAACCCCATCTAACCAACAGGTTCTAATATTAATCGGGGGATCGGTATGACCTAAGTTAATCACAGCACCCGAACCTTCCATCGGTTCAAAAGTTCCGGTCGTAATCACATCCACCTGTTCAGCAATTTGGGCAATATTGTCGGGGGTAACTCGGGCTTTGAGTTCTTCTACTGTCCAAACAACGGCACGATTTTGAATGATTTTATCATTAATTTCAGAAATAGTTTTCATTTTAAATCTTTTGGATAAGACCAATTAACCAGGATAAATTTAGCCCCAAATTAACCAGATCTAAAACTCCTACAGCACTTTAGATCGCAATAAGGCAATCGGTAATGAAATCATTTTACGAACTTTAGGAACATAAGCCCGTTTACTAAATACATCATAGTGATTGCGTTCAATCGCATCTAAAATTTGTCGATATAAAATTAACGCCGTCCAAACAGGCCCGCGAATATCCTGATTTAAAACACTAATTCCTCTTTCCGCTTCAACATAGAATTTCCGCGCCCTCTGAATTTCAAAGCGCATTAATCCTCGCCAACGCTCATCCACAATCCCCTGGAATAAATCCGCTTCTGTATAGTTAAATAAAGCTAAATCATCTAGGGGTAAATAAATTCGGCCCCGTCGCGCATCTTCCCCCACATCCCGCAGAATATTGGTGAGTTGATTGGCAATTCCTAAAGCGATCGCCTCTTGATCAGGAATTATAATTTCTGGGTTAGGATTCCAAGGGGTAACAATAGGAGGTTCTATACCCATCACCGCCGTTGACATTAACCCCACCGTCCCCGCCACCCGATAACAATAGAGTTCCAACTCCTGAAACGTCTGATAGCGGTTGCGGTATAAATCCATCCGTTGACCCGCAATCATATCTTTAAAGGGTTGAATATCCAACGGGAAACGATGGAGGGTATCCACCAAAGCCACATCTACATCATCCCTCGGATGTCCGGCAAACAATGCCTCTAGGTGTTCTTCCCAACGATCTAAGGTTTCCTCCGTCGTCGTCGCTGCCATTGGCCCATCGACTAACTCATCAGTTCGACGACACCAAACATAGATAGCCCAGATAGCTCGACGCTTGGCCGATGGCATCAATTGAGTCCCTAAATAAAACGTTTTGGCATACTCCGCAGTAACCTGACGGCAGAGTTCATAGGAGTCTTCCAAAGATGCCAGAGTTCTCATGCACGGAGTTTTAGAAAGTTGTAGCATTCGTTATTCTGCTGACCGACAGTGGATAAGCTAGGAAGGGATAGAAGTTGGGGAAGCAACATTAATATCGGGAGTCGCTAAAGCCGGAAAACGATTAGAAGTGAGATCTTCTTGAATCGCCTGTGCAGTTAGCTTACCAGAAAGCACAGCCCCTTCCATACTGGCGAGATAACGCTGCATCGTGTAGTCTCCACTCAGATAGAAATTAGGGATCGGCGTTCTTTGGGAGGGACGATGGGCCTGCCTTCCCGGGGTTGCTTTATAAACCGAACGGGGGGTTTTCACGACGTGGGATTTTAGCAATTTGGCTTTATGGGGAATTTCCTCGGGAAACAGTGTTTCCAACTCTGCCATCGTCGCTGCCACGATTTCCTGATCCGATTTACTAATCCAATCCTTTGCCGGAGCCAATACCAATTCCAACATAGAACGGTCAGGATGGGAATACTCTTTACAGGTATTACTCATATCCGCATAGACGCTGAGTAGGGGAGAACGGGAAAACAGCAAATGGTCAACATTTGTTAACTTACGATCGAACCACAAATGCACGTTAATTACTGGAACCCCTTCTAAGCCCTCTAGCTGTTTGAAATAGTCCATTTGTTGCCAAGGTTGGGGTAACATCACCTTCAGGGGGTCAACGGGCATGGCGCAAACGTAGAGATCGGCCGTTAAAACTTCGTCGGCGGTATCATCTAACCCGCGAATTAAGAATCCGGTGACGCTTCCATCTGGGTTGAGTAAGAATTCTTTAATTGGAGCATTCAAACGCACTTCCCCCCCCCGTTCGGTGATGTAATCTACCATAGGTTGACACAAACGTTCCGTGGGAGAACCATCTAAAAATGCCATTTTAGAGCCGTTCTTTTCTTGAAGAAAACGGTTTAGGGCGGTTAAAATTACCGTTGATGAGATTTCATCGGGGTTGATAAAATTTAAGGCTTTAGACATAGCAATAAACACTTCTTTCTCAACCCTGGGCGGAACATTCTGGAGTTTCAGCCATTCGGAGAAAGAATATTTATCCATTTCTTCAACATATTTCTGGCCCTGGAGGATGGCGGGAATTAATCCTAAACCAAACCGGATTTTTTCCGGCCAGGTCAACATATCATTATTACGGAGAATAGCAACCATCCCGTTAATCGGGGCGGGAAGATCGGGAAAATCAAACCGCGAATAGGTTCCAGGTTTCTCCGGTTGGTTGAAGATCATGGAATGTTCTTTCCATTGCAGCCGATCTTCGATGTCCAATTCTTTGAATAACTGCAACACATTCGGATAGGCGCCGAAGAAAATATGTAATCCGGTTTCGTACCAGTCGCCGTCTTCATCTTTCCAGGCTGCGACTTTTCCACCTAAAACGTCCCGTCGTTCTAAGACGATAGGAGTGTGACCAAGATCGGTGAGATACTTGGCACAAGCCAGTCCCGCTAAACCTGCTCCAGCGATCGCAACTCGCATCAATAACCCTTGGTAAATGTTTTCTTAATGTTTTTTCTGATTATACGTTACATCTTGTTACATTCAAACCAAACCAGATCAAAAATTCTGCGAGGAGGTCTGGGAGGAAGGTGTCAGTAACGATAGGGGGACGGTAAGATTAATGTTGATGATGTTTGACAAAATTAGAAAAATTTTGGTCTTCTGTGAGTTTAGTCGGATTTCCAAGGATTAATAATTGTCAGACCACAGCCTTCAAAATCAGAAACATTTCGAGTCGCAAGAGTCGCTTGGTGAGTATAACAAATGCTGGCTATTTGAGCATCAGCTTGGGAGATGGGTTTACCCATTCGTCTTCTTTCGGTGGCAATTCTAGCAAAAGCAATTGCTGCTGTTTCATCAAACGCTAAAATCCGCCCGGCAAAGTCTTCAGCAAACATCAATTCAGCCGATTTACTAAGTTCTGTTTGGCGTTTTCCAGAGGGTAACAAAGCAATCCCATAAAGAATCTCAGCTTGAGTAATGGTTGTGGTAAAAAGATTGGTTATGGGTTGTGCTGCGACCCATTGACGAACCACTAACGAGCCTTGGGAGTGCATCACTTCGGACACTACATTCGTATCAAGGACGATCATATAAATCTTCAAAGTTAGGAGGTTCGCGTAAGGGTTCCCTCGTAATCGTTGGAAGTTCAAAATCGCCAAAATGGGCAAATCGTCGTTCAATTGCTAAGACAAGATTTAAGGGTTCGAGACGGTTTTCTGTCAAGACAGCACGGAGAATTTCTTTAGCTTCTTCTTCGAGGGAACGACCATAATATTCGGCTCGCTTTTGCAGGCGATTTTTTAGGTCATCATCAACGTTTTGAATTGTGATATTTGTCATAGTTAATTTAATTATCAAAACTATATTAATTATAACTTAATGATTGCTGATTAGTCAAGGTTTTGGTGGGCAAAGCCTGCCCTACAATATTAACTTTGGTTGATTTCAGAGATTGGCAATAATAATGTTTGCTCAATCTCATCACGCACGTTGGGCGATACTTTACAACCGCTATTGAGACAATCTATCAGCAACTCATTAGCATCAGAATACTTTTCAAGCAATTTATTCTGTTCCTCGTTAAACTGCCAGTTGTAACCTATCTTGCGATACTTAATCATCAAGTTTCTCAATTTATCTGTCCAATTATTAACTATAGCCTCATTCGATAAATCATTGATTTTTGTAAGGTCAGGAATGTCTTTTTCAAGTTCTTCCAATGACAATAATTTCTCTCGATTAAAATCATAATTAATATGAGTAAAAAAGCCAAATTTAAAAGAATAAAAGCCACGATTTATAAAGGTATTTATAAGGATATTTTTAAGTTTATTATACCAATAATAATCAAGTTCTAAATCTACACTATTAAGCTCATGTTCATCGGAAAATTCAAAGTTTGAATCTAGCTTAAAGGAAAGTTTTGGAGAGATGTAAAACTCCTCGGAATCATATCCGGGATCACCTAAAGATACATCGAAGTAAAATGCTCGAACTGCGTTTTTTTTAAATGGAACTGGAACTGAACAAGATTTTTGATTGATCCAAGATAAAAACTGTTGTAACTTTTCATCAGTTGCAACAATCCCATCAATGTGTTGCTTTATGAAAATTAATAGGAAATCTGCACTTGGTAACATCTCAACCACCAATAAAAATACTTCTCTCCAGCGTTTATCAGTAATTTTACTAATTAGAATTTGCCAAGTCTGCTGCTCTGGTGGGTATGAATTACAATTGATTACAATTTTTAGTGCTGTGAAATATTCCTGAAATGTTAAGTGAGAAAAAGAATAAATTTTTTGCGCCCGCTCCACCAATAACCCATGCTGCGCTTCAATTGATTTCAATACAGCCTCACTATCCAGTTGTAAAGCTTCTGGGTCGTCTTGAGAATCAGGTAAATTGTGAATGTAATCAGAAATATAATGCTCTAATTCTTTCTGTTTAAAGAAATAATCTCCCCGCTCAAATGTTGTTAAAGCAATTTAACTTAGTAAATCTTTTTTACGCTGCAATGATAGATTCTTATAAACCTGGTCTCGTTATTATGTGGAAGGATACACTGGGAAAGTTGATTTAGTTGCTCGTTATCGAGGTGTTCCATGTATTATTGAGTTGACAACGGCTGAACAACCTAAACAGAAAATAAGTAAACTTTACGATAAGCCGTTACAACTTGTAGCTTATGGGGGTGCAATTAATCGCTATTACAGAGATAGTTTGTTTGGTGCTAAAATTTCTAACGGTTTGATTGTTGTTGCGCTTCGGGATCAAGATGCAGAATAATTTATGATAGAACGGGAACAATTGATCGTTTATTGGCAAGAATGGTTGAAACGGCTGGAAAGATATACCGAAAAAGCAGCTTGCTAAATGTAGCTTTTGGTTTGGCTTTTGGAGATTTGTTTTTAAATAAATAATCAGGACTTTTTAGGGCGATTGCTATTATCAAAAGTAGGCGATTGCCTACTTTTGATACGCTATATATAGCGTGCTTGCGTAAGTCCTGTTAGAATAAAAGATGCTCATAAACAGAATAAAAATTTATATGACTTCACGATTTCCTCAAATTTAGCAATTAGCATCAGAACGAGTTGGTCTGTTTTTTAGGAAAAAATGGGGTTATGGTTTCACCAGTTGATCTCAATACTGTGACGGGCTTATCTGAACAAGATGCGATCGCGCGGCTCAAAGAGGAAGGCTACAATGAACTTCCCTCGGCGGGAGCTCGTAATCTGTTCTCGATCGCTTGGGAAATTATCCAAGATCCGATCTTCCTATTGCTAGTCGGTGGTGGAGTTATTTATTGGGTTTTAGGTGATCTACAAGAAGCTCTGATTTTATTAGGTTTTGTCTTTTTTATCACCGGAATTAGTCTCTATCAAGAAGGCAAAACCGAACACGCCTTAGAAGCCTTACGGGATCTTTCCAGTCCTCGCGCCTTGGTAATTCGAGATGGGGAGCGAAAACGGATTGCTGGGCGAGAAGTGGTTCGGGGAGACACTTTAGTCTTAGCAGAAGGCGATCGCGTACCTGCGGATGCGATTGTGCTTTCTTGCTCAAACCTCTCCACCGATGAGTCGTTATTAACCGGGGAATCCCTACCTGTGCGTAAAGTTGCCGCTGTGGGTAACGTGGAAATGGCGCGTCCGGGGGGAGATGAGTTGCCCTTTGTATATTCTGGCACATTGGTAGTTCAGGGACAGGGAATTATTCAAGTCCAAGCCATCGGCGCTCAAACCGAGATGGGTAAGATTGGCAAGGCTTTACAAACAGTCAAGCCAGAAGCCACACCTTTGCAACGGGAGATGAATCAGTTAGTCAGCCGTTTGTTTGGTATCGCTTTATTCCTGTGTGTGGTGATAGTAGTAATTTATGGACTGACGCGAGGAGATTGGCTGAAAGGATTTCTCGCAGGAATTACCTTAGCCATGGCAATTTTGCCCAATGAATTTCCCGTGGTTGTCACTATCTTTTTAGCATTAGGAGCTTGGAGAATTTCTCAAAATCATGTCTTAGCCCGTCGTACTTCTGCGGTGGAAACCTTGGGTTCCGCAACGGTTTTATGTGTGGATAAAACTGGGACGCTGACTCAGAATATTATGGCGGTGCAACAACTATTTCCCTATAACCAAGAAGAAAATCCTCAGCCCTATAATTTAGAATTAGATTCAAAAAAACCGCTTCCAGAATCGGTACATGAATTAGTAGAATTTTCCATTTTAGCAAGTCAAAGAGATCCCTTTGATCCGATGGAAAAAGCCTTTAAACAATTGGGCGAGCGCTCCCTCGCCAATACCGAACATTTACATAACGATTGGAAACTGTTGCGAGAATATCCCCTCTCACCGGATTTATTAGCAATGTCTCAGGTTTGGGAATCAGCAGATAGTAAACAATATGAAATTGCTGCTAAAGGAGCACCAGAAGCGATCGCCGATCTCTGTCATTTTACCCCCGAACAACAGCAAATTCTAGCCACACAAATTACTAAAATGGCAGAGGAAGGATTGCGGGTATTAGGTGTTGCTAAAGCATCTTTACTTGATGCGCCACCACCATTTTTACCTCCTCATCCTTCGCTCAGTCCTGATAATTTACCCGATAAACAACATGATTTTCCTTTTCAATTTCTAGGATTAGTGGGACTTTCCGACCCAGTGCGTCCAACCGTGGCGGCCGCGATTCAAGAATGTTATACCGCCGGGATTCGAGTCGTGATGATTACCGGAGATTATCCGGCCACGGCTCAAACTATTGCGCGTCAAATTGGATTAATGCAAATGGGGGCGATTGTGACTGGGGCGGAATTAGATGGGATGAATGACGCTGAACTTCAGGAGCGGATTCAAAGTACAAATATCTTTGCTAGGGCAATTCCTGAACAAAAATTACGGATAGTTAATGCTTTAAAATCCAAAGGGGAAGTCGTTGCTATGACCGGGGATGGTGTCAATGATGCCCCGGCTTTAAAATCAGCCCAAATCGGGATTGCGATGGGTGAAAGAGGCACAGATGTTGCTAGGGAATCGGCGGCGTTAGTGTTATTAGATGATGATTTTTCTTCAATTGTGCAAGCGGTTAAACTGGGGCGGCGAATTTTTGATAATCTTCGCAAAGCCATGGCTTATCTTTTAGCAATTCATATTCCGATTGCTGGGATGTCTTTAATTCCAGTATTGTTTAAGTTGCCATTAGTATTACTTCCGGTTCACGTGGCATTTTTGCATTTAATTATTGATCCAGCTTGTTCAATTGTGTTAGAAGCCGAACCCGCAGAAACAACGGTAATGAAGCGTCCCCCTCGCAATTCCAAAGATCCTTTATTTGGTAGGAAAACTGTGGGTTTGGCGATGTTACAAGGAGGAGCAATTTTAACGATTGTTCTCGTAATTTTTGTGATTTCGCTATATCGCGGACAAGGGGAACTTGATGCCCGGGCGTTAACTTTTACGGCATTAATTTTAGCAAATTTAGGACTAATTTTAAGTGCCAGTTCTTCCGCTCCCCTGAGCTTAAAAATACTTAAATCTCCTAATACTGCCCTTTGGTGGGTTATGGGTGGAGGAATATTTTTTCTGGGGATGGTGCTTTATGTTCCCTTCTTGCGTCAATTATTTAGCTTCTCTTTTCTGCATCCAATTGATATTGCTATTTGTCTACTTGGTGGCGGGATTAGTTTAGTTTGGTTTGAACAGTTAAAGTTAATCAATCAACCCCAGGGAGTTATTAAATCTAAACCAGGAAAACCTGTCTAAGAAAATCTATGCTGTTCAAAAACTTGGGAGCATACCGATTTTGCAAATATATCCTACAAAGTTGGGATGCTCCCAAAAACTTCCTCTATTTTGTAAAAAAGCCAGTTAGGATAGAGAAATAACATGGGCACTCCCAAAGAGTCCCTCAAAATTACCTTTGAGGACAACTTTTTGCCCTTTCTAAAAGGTTATGTAGCTAACAATGTGCTGTAGTGAAAGATGCCAGTTTCATGGTTATGTCAAACTTATAGAAACACCAAACAAGAGAGAAATTTAATGAAAAATAAGTTATTTGATAAAGTTTTTCGGGATAGCGAAGGTAAAATTATTCTCGCTCAGATGCCAAATCCACCACTTATTGTCTGGATTGTAGCTAGTTTATTAAAGATAGTTTTTACAACAGGTAAAATTAATCTAGGACTAGACATAATAGCTTTTGGCTCCTTGTTTACTTGGGCTTGGGAAGAATTATTTCAAGGCGTTAATTACTTTCGTAGAATATTAGGTTTTCTGGTGCTTGTTGGTCTGATTGCATCAAAACTTCAATAAGTAGGTAAGCATCAATGTGCCAAAAGCCTTAAAATTAGGAGCTTTAGAACCAATATTTGGGCAGGTTTTCAACGCTGTTCCCTGTCCTATGGACTGGGTAATAATTGCCAAACCTTCAAGGTATCGTCAAAACTCCCACTCACTAAAGTATGATTTCGAGGATTAAAAGCCACATTTACCCAAGCTCGATGTCCTTTAAAGGTTCCAACCAATCCGCCATTATCTACTTGCCAGAGTTTCACTGTCCCGGCAAAATCCCCACTGGCGAGGGTTTGACCATCGGGACTAAAGGCAACGGACTGCACCTTATCCCCATGACCCAGAAGAATTTGCGCCGGAGTATTACTAAAATATTGAGATTCTAACTCGTTTAAATCCCATAATTTAATCGAATGATCCCAACTGCCCGTGGCTAAACTCTGACCATCGGGACTAATGGCTACCGACCAAATCGCCTCGGAATGGGCCTTAAATGTCCGCAATAACTGTCCCGTGTGCCAGTTCCAAATATCCACAATCCCGTTACTTCCGCCACTGACCAGGGTTTGATTATCGGGACTGAAAGCCAGGGATTGTACCTCTGTCCCATACCCTGGTAACGTTTTTACGGTTTTTCCGGTGGATATATCCCATAGCCGAATCGTTTGGTCACGACCCACACTCGCCACCTGCTTTCCATCGGGACTTATGGCAACGGCATAAACCCATCCTTGATGACCGTAGAGCATTTTTTTCTGACGCCCACTCCACAAATCCCAAACTAAAATCGTTTTATCACCGCTTCCACTCACTAAAGTCCGACCATCGCCACTGATAGCCAAGGTTCCTACGGGTTGAGAATGTCCCAATAGGGTATTAATTAATCCCCCGGTTTCCGCATCAATAATCTGAATTGACCCATCGGTATTCCCATACACTACAAATTGACCATCGGGACTGACGGCCACCGACCACACTGGGCCAATATTCTGTACTAACGTCCGCATCGCCGGGGGTGATTGGGGAATAATTGGGGTAAAAGTCTCCGGGGGGGGAACCGAAATATCGGGAATCTGATAAATGGGTTCTATTTCTATGGGTTCAGAGTTTGGTTGGGGAACTCGTGAATTCAGGAATAGGGACAACATCGCCAAAGTTGCACCCCCCAAAGCGGTTAATATCCATGGATGTTGACGAATTTGGGGGAGTTTGACCAGAATCGGCCCGGATTTTAAGTCTTGGATGACCTCGACCGCCGAAGCATAGCGTTGAGTGGGGTCACGTTCAATTAGTCGATTCAGAATTCGGGTTAGGCGGTGACTAATGGGGGTTTTTAGATAATCCTTCCAGACCCAAGAATTTGTTTTAATATTCCATAAATCAAAGGGGCTGATTTGAGTTAGCAGATGCAAACAAGTCACCCCTAAACTATAGAGATCATTTTTAGGACTAATTTCTCCTTGTAGTTGTTCGGGGGAAACATATTCGGCTGAACCTTGCAGGGGATTTACTCCAGCAAAATCAACTAAAACCAGTTGTTTTTTAGTCGGGGAATTCGGATTTAAAATTGGACGACGAATAATATTTTCCGGTTTAATATCCCCATGGACTCTATTTTTATTATGAATTAATTCCAGAACTGGAAGAATTGCACTCAATAAATCCCAAATTTGCAGTTCTGAAAAAACGCCTTCCTGTTCGAGTTCTTCGGCTAAATTGCGTCCGGGGATATAATCTTGTACGAGATAACTATAGCTGTGGTCTTCAAAGCAGGCTAATAATTCAGGAAGGGCCGGATGCTGACTAATCTGGTCTAGGGTTTGGGTATACAGACGAAACTCGACACTCGCCTGGGGGATAGATAGGGGAGCATCCAGACATTGTTTAATCACACAGCGCGGTTGAGTCGGTTTGTCCTCATCAATGGCTAAAAAGGTTCGGTGACAATGACTTTGACCCAAAACTCGCATCACACGATAGCGGTTTTTGAGGCGCAGTTCCGACCCACAACCCTTACAGGTAATGGCGTGGGTCGGGTTCTGGGGGTTCTGACATTGGGGGTTGATGCAGTAACTCATAACCAGAATTTGTTAATATATTTTTCTATAATAAGTCTTTCTCAAACTTTAGGTTAATTCAGTCATCAGTTATCAGTCATCAGTTATCAGTCATCAGTTGTTAGTTTATTGCCCAAAACCCATTACCCAAAACCCAAAACCCATTACCTATTCCCCATTACCTATTATTTAACATGACTTTAATTCGTATTGTTCCCTCTTGGGAAATTTCTGAAAATCAAATAACACCCGAGTCTGTTTTTATGAATCGTCGTCGGTTTATGAAAAACTTAATTGGGGCAGGATTAACCGCATCAGCCTTATCTTTAGTGGGTTGTCAAGCAACTTCAAAAACACAAAATAATTCAGTACAGGGGATTTCTGATTTCAAAACTAATCCCAATTTTGCCAAAGTCAATCGTCCCATTACAGCAGAAGATTTAGCAACAAAACATAATAATTTTTATGAGTATGGCGGAACTAAGTCTATTTGGCAAGCCGCCCAAGCCTTACCGTTAGAAGATTGGAAAGTTGAGGTTTCAGGATTAGTTAAAAATCCGACAACATATACTTTAGATGATCTTCAAAAAAAATTCCCCCTAGAAGAACGAATTTATCGGTTTCGTTGTGTTGAAGCCTGGGCGATGGTTGTGCCTTGGTTGGGGTTTCCAATGCGGGCATTAATGGCGGCGGTTGAACCTAATTCCGAGGCTAAATTTGTCCGGTTTACCTCTTTTTATGATCCTAAAATTACCACTGGGCCAGGATTTTGGGCTAATGGTTATCCTTGGCCTTATACAGAGGGATTACGGATTGAGGAAATGGCAAATGATTTAGCCTTTTTTGCCGTAGGAATGTATGGGAAAACTCTCCCTAAACAAAATGGCGCTCCTTTACGGATGGTGCTCCCTTGGAAATATGGATTTAAGGGGGCAAAATCCATTGTTAAAATTGAATTTTTAAATCAACAACCCGCAACTTTTTGGAATACTTTAGGCCCGGATGAATATGGTTTCGAGGCGAATGTTAATCCAAATAAACCCCATCCCCGTTGGTCACAAGCTACGGAAAGAATTGTTAGCAGTAAGCCTAGTTTTTCTTGGGAAAAACAGCCAACTTTACCCTATAATGGTTATGGTGAATATGTTGCTAGTCTTTATTCTTAATAAGTAGTTAACCAAAGTTAATTACATAACTAGCAAGTAATTATTTATACTAAAAAAACACTCTAAATCTCAAAAATCCGTGATATAGCAACCGCCAAGGCAGTTAAGACACCAGACGGATCTTGGAACCCAGACGGTAAAGTGTTTCCCCCCTGTTCCCTGTTCCCTGTTCCCTGCTATATTATTGAAAGAATTGACACTCTCAGGTCTGAAGACACTGAGATTCTGCGGACAGGATTAGTTTAACCTAATTCTCGCTACGACAGCCAAAGATCGTCTACTGAGTTGATTAAGCGACAAGCCCAATCTTCCCGATACTTTTACTCTTGAATCAATACACTTTCACCAAGCCATCACTAAGCCAAGTTGCGGTACGCTCTACAATCTGCCATTATTTGCTCCTTGCTTGTCATACTGCCGTTAGGACTTTAACCTAACCGTTGTTTCAGGGGAGCCGGGATTTCTCCGATACTAGAATGTTTCAACACGCAGATGTTTATTGTTCTTACTTGTGTCTTTTGATTTTAGCACATCTTTTAATATTTCAAGGGGAATAAATTCCCCTGTGTCGTGTTTCCTCTCAGGTCTAAAGACACTGAGTTTCCACACTCCCATCATGATCTTATGAATCTCGAAATGTTAAAACTTTTAAACAGAATTAAGTTGCTCAAGCCAATTTCCTCAAGTCAGAAAGCGGTTAATTAATCCTTAACTATGCCATAGGAAAATCTTTTCAAATTGGCGATGTGTCAACTGCCCTCGTAGGCGATCGCGAAACTATGATATGATGCACTCGCTTTGTTGATTCTGTCCATAAAAGACAGATCACCATGTTTAGTGATGGTGTTAGGATTCAAGCCTCGGATTGTCCGGCAATGACCGACGACATCTTAGAATCCCTTTTTGGTGTGGCTGTGGGAGTGTCAAACCTTGACCCAAATTCAATTGTTAATTAAGGTTCTTAGCGTGTCACGAATGGGAAAAACTCTATTTTTGCGTTGGTTAATGCCCGGTTTAGTCAGCTTTTTTATCCTGACCTCTCCCGCCAAAGCAGCCAGTCTGCAATCTTGGCAATTTGAAAGCTCTCAAAACCGCCTCAGCTTTACAACCGATGGGGGGGTACAACCCAAAGCTCAACTGCTCTCCAACCCCACCCGATTAGTCATTGATTTGCCTGGAACCAGTTTAGGGGGTGTCAACCGTCAACAATTAATTGGGGGAGCCATTCGGGAAATTCGAGTGGGTCAAGTCGATAACCAAACTACTCGAATTGTGGTGGAATTGGTTGATGGTTATACTCTCGATCCTCAAGGAGTCCAATTTCGGGGGATTTCCCCGACTCAGTGGACGGTACAACTACCCTCGCCTCAAGCTGTCGGCACACCTGCTTCCGCTCCCGTAGCAGCAGCAACCCGTCCTTCCCTACCTTTACCTCAAACCCCGCCCGTCAGACCTGTCGCTCCAGCACCTGCTCGTTTACCGGCTCCACTACCTCAACAGACCGTTAATCGTTCTATTTCCCAGCAGCCTCAAACCACCTTAGCTCAAGTTGAGGTGCGGGATAATGGGATTGTGCTGCATACTACGGGCAAAATGGCTGATATTGAATTTAAACAAAGTCAAGATCGAAGTTGGATGACTTTGGATATTCTAGGTGCCACCTTAGCAGCCCGTTCAAACGGAACTGGAAAACAGGTCAACCGAGATGGAGTGACGGTTTCTCAAGTCACCCAACTCTCAAATAACCCCCCAGTCGTTCGGGTCACCATGAGTACCCCAAAACGGAGTCAAAATTGGCAAGCTCGGTCATCGGCTGGAGGGGTAGCGGTTTGGCCCCAGGGAAGCACTCCCCCCGCCGTCCAATTGTCCGGGGGCTTTGCAAAAATTCGTTCCGTTGAAATTCGTAACCAACAACTTCTCATTCAATCCGATCAGCCCCTGAACTATAGTAGTGGTTGGGATAATGAAACTCAGTCCTATAGTATTACGTTTTTCTCCGCAGCCTTGGCTGAAGGTGTTGCCTTACCCCAAAGACAGGTCGGAAGTCCGATTATTTGGACAAGGGTACGTCAGGAAGATCCCCAAACCTTTACCCTGTTAATCAAACCAGCAACTCGAATTGAAGTGGGACAAATTAGCCAAGGGAGTCCTCAACAGTTGGCTTTAGCTTTTGTGGGGGAAGGGCTAGGGGTGAGGGCGGGTAACCCTGTTGCTACGGTTCCGGCTCCCACACCTCGACCCTTTCCTCCAAGAACGAATACCAATCCAGCACCCTTTCCGCCTCGTTCTAATCCTCCTCAAACCAATAGAAATCCCTTTCCTTTTCCCCCTACTCAGGTTAACCCCCCCTCTAATAATCCGATTCCAAATGGTCGGGCGGTGGTCATTATTGATCCTGGACATGGGGGCAGTGATCCCGGGGCTGTGGGTGTGGGAGGACTGCGAGAAAAAGATGTGGTATTCTCAATTTCTCAACAGGTGGCGCAGATTTTGCAGCAAAATGGAGTACAGGCGGTGATGACTCGTTTGGATGATCGCACCGTTGAGTTAGAACCCCGGGTGGATATGGCTAATCGCATAAATGCGACCTTATTTGTCAGTATTCACGCCAATGCAGCTACGAATGCGGCGGCTAGTGGGATTGAAACCTATTACTACAGCAGTGGTGCCCGTCTGGCTCAATATGTTCAAAACAGTATAATGGCAAGTTTTTCACAACTGCCGAATCGGGGTATTAAGACCGCTCGTTTTTATGTGCTGCGAAATAGCTCAATGCCTTCGATATTAGTGGAAACGGGATTTGTGACTAATAATTATGATTCCTATATGTTGGGTGATCCGGCCCAACGCAGTCGCATGGCTCAAGCGATCGCCCAAGGGATTCTTCAATATTTAAGGGATAACCGATAGTGAACTACCCACACTGACTTGGAGTACCAAGTACAGTGTCGGCTTCTGTACTCACAGGCGAATGCCCCATCTTAGACTTTCGCCCAAGATGGGGTCTTACCTCCCATCCTACAGCGCCAAACGGCTGCACCATCCGTCTTTAGCATTCTGATGCCTTCTGCTCTAATATTCATAGCTGCGTTTCCATCCCTATCATGATCAGTACCACAATTAGGACAAGTCCATTCACGAACATCTAATGGCATCTCATTTACTTGATAGAAACAATTAGAACAGAGTTTGGAACTGGGAAACCATCTATCAATCTCCACTAACTTAGCACCTTTTCGTTCTACTTTGTAAGCTAAGAAATTAGTGAAAGTTCCCCATCCTGCATCAGATATTGCTTTTGCCAAATTGTGATTACGAACCATGCCTTTGACATGAAGATTTTCTACTATGACAGCTTGGCTATCGCTGACCAACTTATGACTAAGTTTATGTAGAAAATCTTGCCGGGAATTACTAACTCGTTCGTACAATGCGGCAACAACTTGACGATATTTATTTCTGGATTTACTCCCCTTTTGTTTACGCGCTAATTTCTTCTGTTTGCGTTTGAGATTTTTCTCATGTTTAGCAAGATGTTTAGGATTATCGTATTTAGAAACCTTTTCACCATCAGTAACAACAGCAAAGTGTTTGATTCCTAAATCAATACCATAAATCTTACCTTCTGAAATAGTTTGATTTTCTCCTTCAATTTCGGTCAATATAGATGCCAAATATTTCCCAGAAGGAGTTTTACTAACAGTTACAGTCTTGATTTTCCCCTCAATTGGTCTATGTATTTTGGCTTTGACTATCCCAATATTGCCAGGAAGTTTGACATTACCATCAACAATTTTGACATTTTGAGGGTATTGAATTGACTGTTTGCCATGTTTAGACTTAAACTTAGGGAAGCCTGCACGTTGCTCAAAAAAGTTTTTATAAGCAGTGGTTAAATTAAGTGTTGTAGCTTGTAAAACCTGACTGTAACAATTAGCTAACCAAATAGTATCTTCGGCTTTTTTGAGCTTAGGTAGTAGGGCGTTGAGTGCTACCTGTCCCATTCCTTTTCCCGTATCTTGATAAACCTGAATCGATTTATTTAAAGCATAATTCCACCACCAGCGCGAACATCCAAATGTTTGGGCGAGATGTGCTTCTTGCAATGCAGTTGGATACAGACGGACTTGTACAGCTTTGTGCAGCACTCGATTTGCACCTCCTGGTCTGAATATCTTACTACATAATACTGAAAAAAGATGGGGTCAACTCCGTACCTACGTTGACCCGCCTTTCATACCACCGCTCACCTGGGTATGGGTAGAGCGGGGGACTTCCCGGCGGTGTAAGTTAAATTAAAAGGTTGAAGGTTGACTGTTAATAGTGAACCTTCAACTTTTCAAAGATTAACTTCTCATTTCAATGCTTCTGCACCACCCACTACTTCCAAAAGTTCTTGGGTAATGGAAGCCTGACGAGCTTTGTTGTAGGATAAGGTCAAAGATTTAATTAAATCTCCAGCATTTTCACTCGCATTACTCATCGCAGTCATCCGGGCGGCTAACTCACTGGCGATGGATTCTTGCCAAGCGCGTAACAATTGGTTGGTTAAAAATAAAGGCAATAACGCATCCAAAATTTGGGCGGGATCTTGTTCAAAAATCATATCTCTTGGTAAATCCGTGAGAGTGTTTTTGACTTTCTCCCGTGTGACCTCAAATTGACCATTTTTAGTCGTTAAACGGAAAATCTCATCATCTTGAGGTTCCAACCCTTGAGTATCAAGGGGTAACAGGGTTTGAATTACCGGACGAGAAGCAATTAACGAAACAAATTTCGTATAAATTAACTCAATCCGATCCAATTCACCTGATAAAAATAAATCCAGAAGATTGTCCGCAGAATCCCGTACTTTATCTAAGGCTGGATTTTTTTCGGGATTTTCTACCGTAGCGCGAATAGGAGTATCCCGTCTTTGGAAATATTGAATTGCTTTGCGTCCTACTAATAAATAGGTGCATTCAATACCTTCGGCTTCTAACTCTTTAGCGCGAGTTTCAGCCCTTTTAATCACACTGCTATTATAAGTACCGCACAGGCCACGATTACCAGCAATTACCAGTAATCCTACCTTTTTAACTTCCCGTTGTTTGAGCAGAGGTAAATCTGCTTCTTCAAATTTTAAACGGGATTGTAAACCATAAAGAATTCCGGCTAATCGATCAGCAAAGGGGCGGGATGCCAAGACTTGTTCCTGGGCACGACGCACTTTGGCTGAAGCAACTAGACGCATCGCTTCTGTGATTTTTTTGGTATTTTTAACCGAATCAATGCGATCGCGGATCGCTTTTAAATTTGACATAGTTTTGTCTATAGCAGGGGACAGGGAACGGGGAACAGGTTTCACCAGTCAAGGTTGGCTGCATCAGTCTTTGTCAAACACTTTTCTGGCGACTGCTCTATCACCCAACAGTTAAAGAGTCAACAGTGAACAGTATTTTAACTTTTCACTGATCACCCTTAACTCTTTCACTGATAAATGATATCTACTAGCTGATTAAGCAGAGACTAAAAAGGTTTGTTTGAACTCATTAATTCCTTCTTTCAGCAGACCTTCAGCTTCGTCATCAAGGACTTTTTTGCCTTGAACGATTTCGACATATTTGGGTTTGCTATTTTTCAGATATTCCCGCAGTCCAATGGCAAAGGCAACGATTTTTTCAACGGGAACTTCATCGAGATAACCGTTAATTCCAGCATAAATTACCGCCACCTGTTCAAATAATTGCAGGGGAGAATTTTGGGACTGTTTTAACAATTCTTGTAGACGTTTGCCCCGTTCCAATTGGTTACGGGTGGCTTGGTCTAAATCGGAGGCAAACTGGGAGAAGGCTGCTAACTCAGCATATTGAGCTAACTCCAACTTCACTTTCCCGGCCACTTTCTTCATGGCTTTGGTTTGAGCCGCCGAACCCACCCGGGATACGGAAATCCCGGCGTTCACCGCCGGACGTAAACCGGAGTTAAATAAGTCGGAGGAGAGGAATATCTGACCGTCGGTAATCGAAATCACGTTAGTCGGAATGTAAGCCGAAACGTCACCCGCTTGGGTTTCGATGATCGGTAATGCCGTCATACTGCCACTGCCGAGTTCGTCGTTCAGTTTCGCAGCCCGCTCTAATAAACGAGAATGGAGATAGAACACATCCCCAGGATAGGCTTCCCGTCCGGGAGGACGACGGAGTAACAGGGACATTTGACGGTAGGCTTGGGCCTGTTTAGATAAGTCATCATAGATGACCAGGGTGTGTTTGCCCTTGTACATGAAATACTCGGCGATGGTTGCCCCAGTATAGGGAGCCAGGTATTGCAGGGTAGCGGATTCACTAGCACTAGCAGCCACAACGACGGTATAGGCCATCGCGCCTTTTTCTTCTAGGGTTGCCACCACCTGAGACACCGTAGAGGCTTTCTGACCAATAGCAACATAGACGCAGATCACGTCTTCGCCCTGTTGGTTAATGATGGTGTCAATGGCGATGGAGGTTTTTCCGGTTTGACGGTCACCAATAATTAATTCCCGTTGACCCCGACCGATGGGGATCATGGAGTCAATGGCGGTGATCCCGGTTTGCATGGGTTCGCACACGGAACGACGCTCGATAATCCCAGGGGCTGGGGATTCTAATAAGCGAGTTTCAGTGGTTTTGGGATCGCCTTTACCATCAATTGGACGGGCTAAGGCATCAACAACTCGGCCTAACATGGCGTCCCCAACGGGGATTTGGGCAATTCTTCCGGTGGCGGTGACGGCGGAACCCTCTTGGATCTCCCGACCTTCACCCATTAATACTGCACCGACGTTATCTTCTTCTAGGTTGAGAGCAATACCAATAGTACCGTCGGCAAATTCTAACAGTTCCCCAGACATGGCTTTATCTAAGCCATAAATCCGGGCGATACCGTCACCGACTTGCAGAACAGTCCCGACGTTGGTTTCTTTAACGTCTTGGTCGTACTGTTCAATTTGCTGCTGAATAATGCTACTAATTTCGTCAGGTCTGATCGCTACCATTTTTCTTGTCAGTAGTTAAAGGTTATAAGTTAAAAAAAGATTCCCGACATGATCATGACGGGTCACAACAATTATTGGGATAATTTCATCCCAATACGGCGTAGTTGTCCGCGCAAACTGGCATCTACTACGCGAGATCCAACTTTAATAATCACACCGCCCAACAGATCCGGATCGACTGTGGTGGCAATTTCCACTTGTCGAGCATTGGTCATAGCCTTGACTTTCTCTGAAAGAGTAGTCAATTGTGCCTCTGTTAACGGATAAACGGAAGTGATTTCTGCCAAAACCGTTTGATTCAGTTTCCGCAGTAACACTAAATACTGTTTAGCAATTTCCTCTAGGAATAAAATCCGTCCTCGATCCACTAACAGCATCAAGAAATTCCGCAATGCGGGATTAACTTCATCAGCCGTGATCCTTTGCAGAATGGCTTTTTTATCCTGGGGTTTCACCACAGGACTTCCTAAAAAGGTTTTTAATTCTGCGGAATTGTCTAGTAATTCTAGTAATGAGCGAATCTCATTACCGAATTCCTCGGTTAAATTTCTTGATTGAGCCACGGACATTAACGCCGAGGCGTAAGGCTCAATAATTTGTCCGGCGATCGCACTCATATTCAACCTCCGAGCAGAGCTAGACTCTGATCAATTAAGCGTTCCTGAACATTGTCATTCAGATGCTGTTTGAGTTGAGATTCTGCCAGTTCAATGGCTTGAGTAGCTATCTGAGAACGCAGTTGAGAGATCACCCGTTCCCGATCTGAATCTAACTCAGCGCTGGCAGTTGCTTTCATGCGTTCCACATCTTCGGTGGCTTTAGCTAGAATTGAATCTCTAACCGTTTTTGCCCGTTCTTCGGCTTCGGCTAAAATCCGTTGGGCGTCGGTTTGGGCTACGGTTAATTTCTGTTGTTGTTCTGCTAGAGACGCTTGCGCTTGTTGTTGACGCTGTTCAGCTTCTTTAATGGCTTCTTCAATGGTAGAGCGTCTTTCATTTAGGATTTTTCCTAAAAAGCCGCGCCCAAAGTAAACCAGCACAACAATCAGAATGCCTAGGTTAATTAGGTTGGTCTCAAGAATATTGGTATTAATACCAATCCCACGGGAGCCAGCTTCTGTGGCTAGTAATAAAACAGTCTCCATGATGTTCTTCTCATAAATGCAAGGCTTAAGTTTTAACCTCCGATGTCGGGTGTTAGAATCTAGCCTGGGCTGTCTTCAAATGGGAATTTTCTCGTAATTTAACAAGCTGATCACAAGTTTGTTTTCAGCTTTAGCGCAGCCAAGATTATCTAACTAACTCAGCCCCTAATAATTTTTCTAAAATTTGGCGACTGAGAGGTTCAACTTGTTGTTCTAAAGCTTGCAGGGCTTGTTGTTTTTCCTGCTCAATTTCTTGAGCCGCTATTTCTCTCAATTTTTGCGCTTCTTGTAAGGCTTCACCAACTTTTCCAGAGGCAATTTTCTGAGCTTCTGCTTGAGCTTTTACAATGATCGCTTGAGCTTTTTTACGAGTTTCTGCTAACTCTAATTCATACTGCCGGGCTAATTTTTCAGCTTTAGCCAGACGTTCTTTGGCGTTGACTTCGTTCTCGCGGATATAATCCGCCCGTTCATCAATCGCCTTTCCTAATGGTTTATAAAAAACCTGGTTCAAAATCACTGCCAGAACTAAGAACTGTACCGCCATTAAAGGCAGGGTTGCATCCAGATCAAAAAGTCCTCCTTCTTTGGCAGCTTCTTCAACCGCAAATAGAATTGTCCCGTGCATTATTGTCCCTTGAATAGTTTCATCAAGATGGATTTTAGACTTAGATTTCAGATGATCTGAAACCTAAAACCTAAAATCCATGTTTTGGATTACTGTTTAGGCGAAGGGGTTGGCAAACAGTAATACCAGAGAAACGACTAAACCATAAATGGTCAGTGCTTCCATGAAGGCTAAACTTAACAGTAAAGTCCCACGAATTTTACCTTCTGCTTCGGGTTGACGAGCAATCCCTTCCACTGCTTGACCAGCAGCAATACCTTGACCAATTCCAGGGCCAATCGCGCCTAAACCAATAGCTAAAGCAGCAGCAACAACGGAAGCAGCAGCAATTAGTGGATTCATGATAATTTTCTTCCTTCTAAATACAAAAGAGTTAACAAACAATCAGTTAGACAAAGTGAAATCAATCCCGATCAGCATTGATAAAATTAGGAGGTTTGAAGAAAATATTTTTCTTCTTTGTCCCGTTACAAATGCCAAATTCGTTAGATGGATTGGGGTTCCCAAAACTTTATTTTACCAATAAAGGGGATTAAGTTTAACCCAACAACACATTTTAGAAAAATCAATCCCTAAAAAAAGAAATTTTAAAGTCTTTGTTTCTTTTCCTAGTCGTGATGTTCTCCGCCATGTCCTTCTAGGGCTTCACCAATATAGTTCGCCGCCAGTGTCGCAAAAATTAGGGCTTGAATGGCACTTAGGAATAAACCCAAAACCATTAGAGGCAGAGGAATAAACAGGGGTACCAGGAATACCAACACGGCGACCACCAGTTCATCCGCCAAAATGTTACCAAACAAACGGAAACTCAGGGAGAGGGGTTTGGTAAAATCTTCAATCACCCGAAATATAGCGAGAAACGCCATCGGTTGGGCGTAATCAGCAAAATAACCCACTAGGCCTTTTTTTCTGATTCCGGCGTAGAAATACGCTAAAGAAGTTAACAGTGCTAATGCCACTGTAGTATTGATATCGCTGGTGGGGGCTGCTAATTCACCTGAAGGCAGTTCGATCACCTTCCAAGGAATTAAAGCACCTGACCAGTTAGAGGCAAAGATGAATAAGAACAGTGTTCCAATGAAGGGAACCCAAGAACGATATTCTTTTTCCCCGATTTGATCTTTAGCTAGGTTGCGAATGAATTCTAGGACGTACTCCATAAAATTCTGCATCCCACTGGGAATTCGCTGCACGTTACTGCTGGCCAACACTGAGACGGTAATCAGCAAACCGATTACAAACCACGAAGTCAGAAAAATCTGACCATGCAGTTTTACACCGCCGACTTCCCAATAAAGGTGCTGGCCAACTTCTAAACTAGCGAGAGGGAGAGGATTGAAGGTGTTTAAGACAGTCAGCATTTCCATGTCCGTAGGCTTCCTCTACAGATTGAGGACTGGAGGATTCCGCGTTACTTATTTAGGCTTGGGGGTGAACACTGTGATTAGCACATACAACATGAGAGCTACTTTGTAGGTAAGAAATCCTAAAAAAATCGGTAGAATCTTTAGCTGATGTAATTGAGTGGCTACAATGATTACACCCGCGAGGATCAAGATCCGATTTTGGCTTAGTTTTTTCTTGCCCCTACCTAGTTTTTCTACATCTTTGCCGAGCATTCGCAAGTAGATTATGCCGACAGCCGCCCCAACTAAATAGTTTAGGGCGACATCCAGAGGATAGAAACAGCAAACTGCAACAAAAATTACCCCCGTAGCTGTGATCGTCATCAATAACAACTGGCGTTGCAATTGATCATACTCCAGCATAGAAGTGTCGGGTTCTACAGCAAGTTTAGACCCTGATTCTAGTGTTTCCTCTGCGTTTGTCATAGCTACTTGGACAGGTTCACCAATTTTTAGTTCAGCCACAACTCATTGATCGGAAATCCGAAAGCAACAGTTATAACTTTCTCTAAGTTCACGCACACAGCGTATAACACGCTCTGCAAGCCAAAATGAATCATATCATGTTCTGTTCCCAGAACTTAAAACAAAATTAATGATCGCTGTTGACTAAATTGTAGTAAGCCCTTCAGGGCTTTCTTAACCATCAACCAACAACTCGCCTAATTTTCCAATGCAGCTTGAATATTCTGTTTAAGTGTGGTAATGACATCCTCAATGGCAATTTCCTGGGCATTGTGGGTAGCCCGTTCTACCAGTTCCACTTTACCCGATTTAATCGAACGTCCAGTTACAATCCGATAGGGAATCCCAATTAGATCGGCGTCTTTGAATTTTACCCCGGCTCGTTCATTCCGATCATCAAGGAGGGTTTCAATTCCGGCTTGGTTTAATTCCGTATAGAGTTTTTCGGCAATTTCCACCTGTTGAGCGTCGGTAATATTAGGAATGGCAATAATCACTTGATAGGGTGCGATCGCCATTGGCCAAATTATCCCATCTTTATCATAGGATTGTTCGACGGCCGATTGCGCTAACCGAGATACTCCCACCCCATAACATCCCATGACTAAGGGTAATTCTTCCCCGTCTTCATTGGTAAAAGTTGCTCCCATCGCCTGAGAATATTTAATCCCTAGTTGGAAAATATGACCGACTTCAATACCTCTCGCACTGTGTAAAATTTGGTTGGGATCATGAATAGCGCGATCGCCTTTTTGGGCTTTTCTAATATCTACAATACTTGTAGGTAAAGTAAATTTTTTGCCCCAATTTGCTCCTACAACGTGATATCCTGATTCATCCGCCCCGGTGACAAAATTCTTTAATTCCGATGCTGTTTGATCTACTATTCTTACAAATTTGGGATAGACCCCCCCCGTCGGGGTATTAGCAAGATAGACCCCCCCCGCCCCCCCCTTACCAAGGGGGGGTGTTGTGCTTTCATTCCCCGTATTAGTAGCGGGGGGTGTTGTGCTTTCATTCCCCGTATTAGTAGCGGGGGGTGTTGTTTCTCCATTCCCCCCCTTACCAAGGCAGGGCGTAGGGGGGGTAATATAACCATCTTCTAAATTAGGAGAAATATAGCCTAAAGGTAAAGGTTTTGTTGCCCATTTTTCTTGAGCTTCTTGATCAGGAACAATTAAAGATAATATCGTTTTTGCGCTAAATTCAGGGGCTAATTTTGTTAATTCATTTTGTAATTTAACTTCATTAACTTCCTGATCTCCCCGAATACTAATTAACACTAAAACCGTTGTTCCATTATCATAAACTACTTGATACAGAACATTTTTAACAATTTGTGTCGGAGAACAGTTCAGCAAATTTGCTAAGGTTTCAATGGTAGTAGTATTAGGAGTTTCTAACTTTTTATATTCTGAAAAAGCAGAAGATTCAGCATCAACGGGAAGGGATACGGCTTTTTCTGTATTAGCTGCATATTTGCCATCTTCAGTATAGAGAACTTCATCTTCTCCCGCTTCTGCTAATACCATAAACTCTTGCGAACCACTGCCCCCAATAGCTCCAGAATCAGCTTCTACCGCTCGATATTGTAACCCACAACGGGTTAACATATTCCGATAGGCTTGATCCATATCTCGATAGGTTTTCTTCAAACTTTCTTCATCGCTATGGAAAGAATAACCATCTTTCATAATAAATTCCCGACCCCGCATTAACCCAAACCGAGGCCGAATTTCATCTCTAAATTTAGTTTGAATTTGATATAAATGAATCGGTAATTGTTGATGGGAACGGATCATATCTTTAGCAATAGTTGTAATTACCTCCTCATGGGTTGGCCCTAATGCTAATTCCCGCTTCCGACGGTCAGTTAGGGAAAACATAATTCCCTCCGCTTTGGTATAGGTATCCCAGCGTCCCGACTCGCGCCAAAGTTCGGCGGGTTGGACTTGGGGAAGTAGACATTCTTGGGCTCCGGTGGCGTTCATTTCTTCTCGGACAATTTGAGATACTTTTTGCAAAACTCGCCACATCAGGGGAAGATAGGCGTAAATTCCACTTCCAATACGGCGAATATATCCCGCCCGGACTAATAGTTTATGACTGGGAATTTCCGCTTCTTTGGGATCTTCGCGTAGGGTGACAAATAGCATTTTAGAGAGTCGCATTGTTATGTTTCCTAAAATTAAAGACTAATTTATTATTATCGCAGAATAGGGTTAAATTAGTATAATCTAATTTAAGGAACCACAAAGGCACTAAGACACTAAGAAATTAGAATGATCATTGCTGTGCTTAAAAACCTAGAAAACTAATTAATCCATCTTTGTTTTCTATACCTTATGGATTTTATTATTCTTTAATTCCTCCTAATTAATTTTAGGTGGAAATACTTTAGATAAATCTAAGGTTAAATCAGGAAAATAAGGTAAGTTTACAGACTGATTAGGTAAATAAATCAGTTTACGAAGATAACCAAACTCGCCTTGTGATTTTTGATAGGGTTCGCTATAACATTCTAAACAAAAATCAACTAAATTAAATATCCAATAATCGGTAATATTATTCTCGGCATAAACCGATAATTTTGTAGTCTGATCATAGTCTAAAGATGAATCAGAAATTTCAATCAAGAGTACAATATCTTCTGTATGGGGATGACTGCTCAAATAATCATCTTCTTTATTTTTAAGAATCACAACATCTGGTTCAGGTTCACTATAGTTAGATAAAATAATCGGATCTTGACCCTGTAAAGTTGCACCATGACCAATTATGTTAGCTAATTCTCTAGCTAACCGTCTGTTGACAGTTGCGTGAAGCATTCCTTTTGCTGCCATTTCAATCATTTCTCCGCGAATGAGTTCAACTCTATCATCTTCTTGGAAAAAGCCTAATTCAGTTAGGCGGTGATAGTCTTCGATGGTAAATTTTTTAACGGTTGCGATCACCATAATTTTAAATATTAATCAGGATGATTAATTATAATTCAAGTTAAAAATTTATGCAATTGTTTGTTGAGTGGGCTATGCCCACCCAAAGTTTACCAAATAAAGGGAATTAAGCGAGTTGAGTTATTCTGATATTCTTGATAATTGGGATATTTTTCTGACATGGTTTTTTCTTTAGCAAAAATTCGCTGTAAATAAAGAATCAGAATAAACCCAGGAACAATATATGCCCAAGGAGAACCTGCTACAATTGCAAAACTTAGATAGCGTAGTAAATCCCCAAAATAGTTGATATTTCGAGAAAATCGCCAAATATTATCTTTAACTAACCCCTCACCATATTGTTTTGCTGTTAATTTCTGCACATCCGCCGCCGCATTAATTAAACTGCCAAAATAAAATAGAGGAATTGCAATAGCAACGGTAATAAAAGAAATGGGAATGGGATTGATAAAAGCTAAATATCCGGGTAAAGTGTATAAACATCCAACAATAATTACAGCTAATATCAATCCTACTACTCCTGTAGATTCAGTAAAAATTGCTTTTGATCGTTGAGGATAAAACCATTGTTCAATTAACCACCACAAACAATAACTAATGTGAAAACAGAGATAAATCACCTGTCGCCAGTCCTGAATTCCTAAGACTAAAGCAAAACCAATTAGTAGAATAATTGTTGTTGCTTTAGCAACATTAATGGCGGTTAATTGAGTCATTTTAAACGGAGAATTGGTTGTATTTTCCATATTTTTTGATAAGTACCTGAACAAAATTAATTACACATCCTCTACCCTGTTCCCTCCCCCCCTAGCCCCCCGTGCACGGGGGTTTGGGGGGGCTGTTCCCTCTCTCAACTAGGTAATTTATTTTGTGCAACTACTTAGTAGATCTAAGGATAAATTAAAATACTTCTGTCCCTTCAAACTGTTTAATATTTTGCAGTTTGGCGGACTCTCCACAGGTGCGAGGAGTCGGTAACATTTTACCAGGGTTGGCTAAACCTTTGGGGTTAAAAACTGTTCTCACCCATTCCATGGTTTCTAAATCAACTTCGTTGAACATTTGGGGCATATAACATTTTTTATCCGCACCAATACCATGTTCACCGGACAAACTACCGCCAACTTCAACACATATTTTAAGAATTTCTCCACCAATTTCTTCGACGGTTTCTAACGCACCTGGAACGGAATTATCATATAAAATTAAAGGATGTAAATTGCCATCCCCGGCATGAAAGACATTAGCAATACGATATCCATATTTTTCTCCCAGGGCTTCAATTTCTTTGAGAACATAAGCCATTTTTGTCCGGGGAATTACGCCATCTTGAACATAATAATCAGGACTGACATGACCTGCGGCGGCGAAAGCTGCTTTCCGTCCTTTCCAAATTTTTAACCGATCTTCTGCATTACTAGCGGTGGTAATATTTCTCGCCCCATTGTTTCTACAAATTTCACTAACTCGTTGTTTATTAGTATCGACTTCCACCTGTAAACCATCTAATTCAACTAATAGAATTGCCCCCGCATCCCGTGGATATAAACCAATTTTCACCACATCTTCAACGGCATTAATACTGAGATTATCCATAATTTCCATGCCCCCAGGAATAATCCCCGAACTAATAATATCAGAAACCGCCGATCCAGCCGATTCTAAATTAGTAAAATCTGCTAATAACACACAAATTGATTCGGGTGTTTTTAAAATTCTTAATGTGATTTCAGTAGCAATGCCTAACGTCCCTTCTGAACCAACAAATAATCCGGTTAAATCATATCCAGGCATTTCGGGAATATCGCCACCAATATCGACAATATCACCATCGGGAGTGACGATTTTTAGCCCTAGAATATGGTTAGTTGTCACCCCATATTTTAAACAATGAACACCGCCAGAATTTTCGGCAACATTGCCCCCAATAGAACAAATAATTTGACTAGAAGGGTCAGGAGCATAATAAAATCCTGCGCCACTAACTGCTTGTGTTACCCAATTATTAATCACTCCTGGTTGAACAACAACACGCTGATTTTCTAAGTCAATATTTAGGATTTTTCGCATTAATGCGGTGACAATTAAAACACAATCTTCTACGGGTAAAGCACCGCCAGAAAGTCCAGTTCCCGCCCCTCTAGCGACCCAAGGAATCAAATTGCGATCGCAAATTTTAACAACTTCTGCAACTTCTTCGGTGGTTTTGGGAAGCACTACTAATGCGGGACGTTGGCGATAGCTAGTTAGTCCATCACATTCATAAACCAGTAATTCTTCTCGACGTTGAATCACGCCTTTTTTCCCAACAATAGCCTCAAATTTTGGAATCAGCAGTTGCCAATTTCGGATTACTTTTGATTGTTCAGCCAGCATAGGAATAACCATCAGGAGGATTAGGGATGGTTTATATTATATCGTTTTTCAGGAATATTTTTATCATTCATTTTAATTGGTAGATCAATAATAAGGATTCTCTTGCTCAAATTATTAATAATTTAACTCCAGAATAAAAAAGCTGAAGATTCTGAAATCTTTGAAGCTGCAAAAGCACAGGGAGTCATAAAACATTTTAATCCCCTAATATCATCTTTTCTACTTCAATTTTTGCCTTCTCTAATTCTTTTTTAGCTTCCTCTTGTAATTGTTTGGCTTTCTCTCTAATTTTTGTGATATGTTCAGCTATTTCGTTTTGTTTTTCTAGGGGAGGAATAGGAATAATCATATTTTCAATATCTTTAGGTGCTAAATGTCCATTAGTTGCTCCTGTAATATTTTTTCTTATTTCTATTTGTGAATTTTGACATCTTAAAAAATTGTAAACATAAAAAGGATTAATATTTTTATCAACTTGAAATTTTACTAAATCTCCTCCTAGATAAAAAAGTCCATTATTTTCAAAAATTGCTATTTTTCCAATAGTAGCCCCTGTAACAACAATTATAATATCTTGTTTCTTTAATTTTTGATTGTCATTAAAAATGTTTTTTGACGTTAATAGATCATCTAAATCAATATAACCATCTGAATTAATACTATTAATTTGTATAACTTGACAATTCCCATCTTTTTCTATATCTTTAGGCAATCTACCTTTAATTAATTTAGTGTCAATTATTTCTTTTAAGAATTTTATTTGATATTGAGCTTTTTCAATACATATTCTATTTTTATAAAAATAATTTTGACAATAAAAAGCATCAAACCTACCTCCTGAAATATCGCTTAACTTGCGGTAAAAAATGCGATTATTAACAGTATTTTCTTCAGGTTGAGGTAATTCAATTCCTAATTCTCCTAATAAATAATCATCAATACTATCCAGTAATCTTTGTGCTTCTGCTTCTTTTTGTTTTTTAGTATTATAAGCATTATCCATTATCGCTACTATTTTATTTTGGATTTCTGGGGGAGGAATAACAATCGGTGTAGGAGATAATTGTTGTAAATTAATATTTTTTTGTGCGGATTGTGGAGCTAAAGAAAATAAATAATTTTTAACATATTTAAAATAATAATTAAGATATTTTATATCAATTTCATCTGTTTTTAGTTTAATTGCTACAATACTATCTGGAAAACAAGCAGGATAAGTCAAAATAGAAGTATCACCTATATTTGCAGCAATAGTAATTAATATAATTTCAGGTTCAAATAATTTACTTACTTGAATTCCTTTCTCGTTGAGAGTTTGAGTATATTTTATATCACCGTAACTTTCACTAGCATTTACTATGTCTCCTGTTTGAATAAAAGGATATTGACCATGATAAAATTTTGGATCATTTCTTGGACGATGTGAAAATCTACCTCTACTAAGATGAGTAATATCTCCTAATTTTTTAACAATAAATTTTGTTTTATTTGCTAGGATATTTTCGTTTATTAAAGCATAATATTTAGAATCAAATCTAACATATAAATTATTTTTATTTACCAAAAATATCTTATTTTTATCCACATTATCACTTAAAAAAAAACTATCCTCTCCGCTTTCAATACTATCAATAAAACGGGTTAATTCTTCCCCAATCAAATCTAACTCATTATTATTTGTGGCTTTTCCTGTAGCATCATAACCAATATCTTCAGCTATAGCCATAAAAATCTCATAATCATTAAATAACCTTTGTTTTTCGGTTATATATTCCTCTACTAAATTTTCCTTAATCTCATCTATTCGCTCCCGATATTCATTATTAACCTCCTTTTTCCATTCCTTAAAATCTTCAGAATCTTGTAAAGTTTTCCCTTCTAAATTTGACCCCTTATCAAAACCACTTAACTTTTTAATTTGTTCTTTTTTCTCTTTATCCAACTCAGTTAATAAATCCTCATAATTATGTTTAATTTTAATCTCATCCTGTAAACCTAATTTTCTGGCTTGGATGTTTTCAGTTGTTGCTAAATCATATTTTTTTAAGAATAAAACCGAACTTTTAACCCCCGCACCTGTAGATTGAAAAGCAGTTTGAGGTAAAGAAACTACCGCTACAATCCGAAATTTTTCCTCAATCCAATCCCTGACATATTGCAGACTAGAATTAGTTAAAATTCCATCGGGAATTACAATCGCTAAATAACCTCCTTCTCGCAAATATTCATAACATTTTTCAACAAATAAAACTTCAGTATTTTGATTTTCTCTTTCAGTAGATTTACTCTTACTATTTAACCAATCAACCTCCTTCATAGCCAAATCGTAATTTTTCAGGTAGGCTTGTTCAGCTTGTTTAACAGTTGAGCCAAAGGGAGGATTAGTTGTGATAAAATCAAAACGATTATTAGCAAAACCTTGATTATTTGTCTTTTTAATTATCTCATTACTGGGCAATAAACCATCCGCAGCAATAACATTAGTATGACCATCATCATGAATAATCATATTCATTTTTGCAGTCCGCGCAATCTGCTCATTAATTTCGATACCAAACAGATTTTTTTCAGCGAAATCATGCCAATATCTGTAATGTTTAACAGGATCATTATCATAAAAATCATCAGCTTGTCGTCTAATTTTATCTAATACATGAAGCAAAAAGCCACCACTACCGCAAGAAGTATCTAATACCAAAGAATTATTAGTTATCGGTAAGACATCAATAATAAATTTAACAATATTTCTAGGAGTGAAAAATTGCCCAAACTCACCCCGAAAAAACGAACCCATAAACGTCTCAAAAGCACGTCCTTTACTATCTAAATCCGTCGCACCTAAATTAATTTTTTCTAAATAACCTACCACAGTCCGCAACTTCTCAGGACTTAAACGAATATCATCTTTAAATACTTCAGGGTCTTTTTTTCGCCCTTCATGATAAAGGGAATTAACTCGCTTCATTAACTCTTGATTGGTTTTTTCTTCTTCAGTTTCTTTGAAAATTTGAAAATCATAAGCTTCACCTTTTTTACGAGGTTTTTTCTCATCCCAAATCTTACAAAAAATTAATTTATCTAACTCATCAAAAGCCATTGAAGGATTTAATTCACCACCTCCCCAAAGAGCATCATGAGCCTGTTTAAAACGTCTGGTTAAATCATCTTCTGTAACAATTTCTAACTCAAATAATTTTTGACCATTGACTTCTCCGCCATCTTTTGCATACTTAAATTTAGCTAATTTAGTAACACCAAATTGAGGAATATCAGGGATAGAAATACGCGCCTTTGGTCTTTCGGTTGGGACTTCAAAATATTCATCTTTCATCCCAGATGTCACCCAAACATATTTAGCACCTTCCGCTACAGCATAACTAAAACCTTGGTCAATAGCTTGTTTAAATTCTAACTCCGAAACTTCTTGTTTTTTACATTCAACAACAATATAAGGAGCTTGACATTGATCATCATTATAAACAATAATATCCGCTTCTTTAGTGGTTGATCCCATTGTTACGGAAACAAATTGCAAAATTTTGTGAGGATCATAACCATAAATTAAAACTAATTTTAAGTAAGTTTCTGCTTGTACTTGTTCCTCTGGATTAGTATAATTTCTTTTCTTATTTTGATGAATATAAGTAATAAATTTTTGCTCATCATCAAACTTAATTAAACCTTCTATGATTCCCTTTTTAATCAAATTCATTGGCTTACGACAATCTAATGGTTATCTGGTTTAATACAAAATTAGTTCATATTGATTAGTCTACCATTAGATGTAAAAAATATTAAATCAGCCCCTTCCCCAATTTGGGAAAGAGGCTGAGGGGTTAACTCTTAGAATTGACCACTCTAAATAGCAACCGCCACGACGGTATTCGACGCTTCAGGACTATCCTTCTCAGAAGGAGGAACAACTTGCCAAAACTTGGGTAAATACTCCGACCATTTCGCCAGAATGGTTTTAGCCTTCTCGCTCCCGGTGTGTTCAGCGTGTTGTTGAATTAACTCGCGTAACTGTTGTTCCCCAGCAGGTGTAGATACCCGTTGAATTTTGACAATTTCCGGGTTAATCATTTCAGGAAACTCCCCATCTTCATCGAGGAAATAACCTAAACCTCCGGTCTGTCCGGCGCCAACATTTCGCCCCACCTTACCGAGAACTACAACCACACCCCCGGTCATATATTCACAACAGTGGTCGCCAGCGCCCTCAATAACGGCTTTACCCAAGGAATTTCTTACCGCGAAACGTTCTCCGGCTTTTCCGTAGGCGTATAACGTTCCTCCGGTCGCCCCATATAAACAGGTATTCCCGATAATCACATTCTCCGAGGGGTCGTAAGTCACAGCCGCCGGGGGTTTAATAATAATCTCTCCCCCGTGCATCCCCTTCCCGACATAATCATTAGCTTCCCCCGTCAGAGTTAACTTAATTCCGGGGAGGTTGAATGCGCCAAAACTCTGACCCGCCGCCCCGGTAAAATTCAGGTTAATTTGGCCAGCAAAGCCATTATTTCCATAGATAGAGGCGATTTTCCCAGCAATGCGTGTCCCCACCGTCCGGTCAGTATTAACGATCCGCAGGGTTTTCGTTACCGTCCCCTGGTTTTGAATAGCGGTGGCAATTTCTGCATCTTCTAATAACACATCATCCAACACCGGGCCGTTACTATGGATGGGTTCATGGTTTAACCAACTGCGATCGCTAGTTACAGGCGCTTGGGTAAATACATCTAAATTTATATGTTGGGTCTTAGCAACATTCACCCCATCCCGACGTTTTAGCAGGTCAGACCGTCCAACTAAATCGACTAATTTCCGATATCCCAACCGGGCTAAAATATGGCGAACTTCTTCAGCTACAAAATAGAAGAAGTTCACCACATGACCCGGAGTTCCAGGGAAACGCTCTCGCAGGCGTTCTTGTTGAGACGTCACCCCCACGGGACAGTTATTGGTGTGGCAAATTCGGGCCATAATACAGCCTTCTGCAATCATAGCAATAGTTCCAAAGCCGAATTCCTCGGCCCCCATTAAGGCTCCCATCACCACATCCCAGCCACTTTTGAAACCACCATCTACCCGTAACCGCACCCGGTCACGGAGTTTATTCCCCATCAATACCCGATGGACTTCCGTTAACCCCAATTCCCAAGGACTTCCGGCGTGTTTAATTGAAGTTAGGGGAGAGGCTCCCGTCCCACCGTCATGACCAGAAATTTGGATATAGTCGGCGTTAGCCTTAGCAACCCCGGCGGCAATGGTTCCAATTCCCACTTCTGCGACTAATTTGACCGAAACCGTCGCTTTCGGGTTAATTTGGTGCAGGTCAAAGATTAATTGGGCTAAGTCCTCAATGGAATAAATATCATGGTGGGGAGGAGGGGAAATTAAGGTGACGCCGGGTTTCGACCGTCGCAACATAGCAATATATTCGCTAACTTTCTTCCCAGGAAGTTGTCCCCCTTCCCCTGGTTTAGCCCCTTGAGCCACTTTGATCTCGATAGACTGAGCATTCATCAGGTATTCGGGCGTGACGCCAAACCGTCCCGACGCCACCTGTTTAATTGCTGAACTGGCGCTATCTCCGTTTTGGAGTCCTTTTAAATGGGGACGTCCGGCCGAAATCCCATTTTCATCGACATCGTTAAAAATCTTGTAGCGGGCGGGATCTTCCCCACCTTCCCCGGAGTTGGATTTTCCGCCCAAACGGTTCATGGCGATCGCCAATACTTCATGGGCTTCGGGAGATAGGGCCCCCAGGGACATCCCCCCTGTACAGAAGCGTTTAACAATTTCTTCGACGGACTCAACTTCTTCTAATGCGATAGAATTGCGATCGCTATTAAAGTCCAACAAATCCCGCAAAGCCGTGGCTGGGCGGTTTTCCACAAATTGACGATACAGTTCGTACAAATCAAACCGTTGTTCTGCCTGTTGTTGTGCTTGTTGTTGTGCTTTAGCACCATCTACCCGTTGTTGTGCTTGTTGTTGTGCTTTAGCACCATCTACCCGTTGTTGTGCTTCAGCACCATCTGGAGACGCGCCGTGGCTCGTCTCTACTGGGCCAGAACGAACGGCCTGATGTAGCAATTTTGTCATTTCGGGGTTATTTAAGTGATATTCTCCCCGCTTCATGGCATTGACAAACCCGAAGTTTTCTAACTTTTTCGCCTCTAGGGGAAACGCCTTAGCATGGAATTGATAAACCTCCTGGCTTAACTCAGAAATGCTTAAACCCCCAACGCGAGACACCGTACCCCGGAAACCCATTTCCAGTAAATCTTCCCCAATCCCAATAGCTTCAAAGATTTGCGCCCCACGATAGGAAGATAACAGAGAAATTCCCATCTTCGATAAAATCTTGAGTAACCCATCTTCCACGGCTTGGCGATAGTTTTTCTGGGCATCTTCCATGGTCATCGGGAGAATTTTGCCCTTCGACAGATTGTTCTGAATTAGGGGACTAGACCACCAATGACGCACGGTTTCTAAGGCCATATAGGGACAAATTGCCGAAGCCCCGTAACCGACTAAACAGGCAAAATGATGGGTACTCCAAGATTGGGCCGTTTCCACCACCAGGGAGGCTTGTAACCGTTTGCCGATTTTAATTAAATAATGGTGAACTGCTCCCACAGCTAACAAGGGCGGAATATAGGTCTGTTCGGCCGTTAATCCGCGATCGGACAGAATAATAATTTCTTTGCCCTGATCCACCGCTTCGGCGGCTTTTTCACAGAGCCGGGTCAGGGCGATCGTCGCACCATTCGGCCCTCCTTCCAAACCATAGAGGGTAGAAAGGGTGATCCCCGGAAAATCCGACTGACGTAAGGCTTCTAACTCCGCCTCATTCAGCAGGGGGGAGTTAATTTTATACAGTCGGGCGTCTTCGGGTTTCAGGTCTAACAAATTCCCCCGTTTCCCTAACTGCATGGAGAGGGACATGACAATCCGTTCTCGCAACGGATCAATCGGTGGGTTTGTAACCTGAGCAAATCGTTGTTTAAAGTAGTTATACAACAACTGAGGTTTATCCGAAAGCACCGCTAGGGGCGTATCATCCCCCATACAAAACGTCGCTTCCTTGGCCGTACTCGCCATATCGGAAATTTGGATATCCACATCCTCCGCCCCATAGCCAAAGGCGGTTTGCTGTTGGAGGAGGGTATCCGGTGCTAATTGTTTTTCACCAATAAAAGCCTGGGGTTCCGCCTCCTGGCGATATTGTTCTAACCAGGAGCGATAGGGGTGTTCATGGGCGACCCGTTGTTTGATCTGCCAATTTTTCAGAACTTCATGGGTACTCAAATCCACCGCAATCATTTGTCCTGGCCCTAAACGGCCTTTTTCCTGAATTTGGTCTTCGGGAATATCCACCACCCCGGCTTCGGAGGAAACCATGATCACGCCATCTTTGGTGATACAATAGCGGGCGGGACGCAGGCCATTACGATCCAAACAGGCCCCAATTTGTTTACCATCACTGAAGACCAATAAAGCTGGGCCGTCCCAAGGTTCTTGGATACCGCTATAATATTCGTAAAAATCCGTAATTTCGGGTAAATCTTTCAGGTTAGGCTGGTTTTGATAGGCTTCGGGAACCATAATCATCAGCGCTTCTAAGGGACAGCGCCCGGTTCTCACTAGCAACTCCAGACAATTATCTAAATTAGCCGAGTCGCTATTGGTCGCATCCACAAAGGGAATTAGGGTTTTTAAGCGATCGCCCCAAACCGGATGGGCTAACACATTTTCCCGCGCCCGCATCCAGTTAATATTCCCCAACAGCGTATTAATTTCCCCATTATGTCCCAATAGTCGCATCGGTTGAGCCAAGGGCCAGCGCGGCATGGTATTGGTACTGAAGCGTCGATGGTAAACTGCGAAATTGCTCTTATAGTCGGGGTTAACTAAATCTAAATAAAATTCTCCCAGGATCGCTGATCGCACCATGCCTTTATAGACAATAGTACGGCAGGAAAAAGAACAAATATAAATATCCTCACCCCAGACTAACCCATCCTGTTTCAAGGCTACCCCGGAAGATCGACGGGCTAAAAACAGTTGTCGGTCAAGATCATCCCCGGTATTTCCCTTAGCCGAATAAACCATAACTTGTTCGATGCGGGGTTGATTTTCCCGCGCCTGTACTCCCAGGACTTCCGGTTTAACCGGGACTTCTCGCCAACCGATAATAACTAATTCTTCTTGTTTGAGGTCAGTTTCAATAATTTCGCGGGCTTTAATCGCTAAATCAGCATCTTGGGGTAAAAATACCATCCCCACCCCAAATTTAAACTCTGGCTCTTGGAGAATATCAATATTTCGTTCAGCAAACCAAGGGGCTAATAATTCCCAAGGAATTGCGGTCATGATCCCCGCCCCATCCCCGGAGTCCTGGTCGGCGCTACAGCCGCCCCGATGTTCTAAACAGGTTAAAGCAGGTAAGGCTTTTTGAATAATAGAATGATTAGCACCCCCGGACGGGTTAGCGATAAATCCCACCCCGCAGGCGTCTCTTTCTTCCACTAACCAAGGTTGACCGGAATAGGGGTAGCCCATATTTCCTACTATGCAATCTTGTTGATGGTTTTGTTCTGGGTTGTGATTAACTCTAGTGTTATCCATATCTTGATTATATTGAGTGAGGATGCTTGAAGCGATTGAATTTTAACCAAAATTGACATCGGGTTCAAAAACCCTAGTCTGACTAGCATACACCTAATTGGGTCAGGGTAGGGGTGAAAATTCAAGATCTGTTGACATATCAGATTGTTTAGGATAGATGGTTGGTTAGTAACCGTCATCAATATGGACTAATTATTAGGATGGTAATATGCCAAATTTTAATTTAATTCACCAACCGAAAAAGATTATTTTATTGTTAAGTATTTTGGGGTTAATTGTTTTGCCCATTTCTACCCTCGCCGAATCTCAAACAAATCCAAGCAAAAAACAAGGAAGCCAAATTGAAATTAATGGTAATTTAATTAATCTTCCTTGGCAAATTGATCAATCTAATCGTAACTCAAAAATTGCTGTTAAAATTAGTGATATCGGATTAATGCAGAATCTGGGTATTAATCTCCTTGATACCAATAATAGTTCCCAACAGCCGATTCAATGGTTTTCTTCTGAATCTAATTTATCGGCGGAATATATTAATCCCTATCGCTATTTGGATTTATCGAATTTTGCCGAATCCTCCCAATGGCAAATTAAACCGGAGGGAAGCAACCTAAAAATTACTATTCCTCCTTCTGCTATTCAATCTTTGCGGATTGAACCTTTATCTGTAGCCAGTAATTTACCTCAAAGTAATTCTACCTTTTCACCTCAAAAAATTATTATTGAACTCGATAAACCAACTATTTGGCAACAACCCAACCCAGAAATAAAAAAGCGATCGCCTTCTACTCCCTCCCAACCTTCTCCCCCCCTAACGGATGATCCAACTACCCGAAATCAGACAAATTCCCCTCAACCTGTTACTCCGATTTTACAAGATTGGAATTTAATTTTAGAAGCTAGTATTACCCCTAAACTTTTATCCGATAGTCCAGAATTTTTTAAGCCTAATATTCTGGCTAAAAGCCCAAATTTTAGTCCGCCAAATCCTAATTATACTAATCTACAATTACAATCTCAAAATAATCAAACTCAGGTTAAATTTAGTCTTCCTCCCGGTTGGCGTCCGGTGGTTACTAGCTTAAACTCTCCCTATCGTTTAATAATTGAGATTAAACCAGATTTTCTCACCCCAAAAAATATTTTATGGAAACCCGGAATTAGATGGAGACAGGACTATATTGAAATTCCTAAAACTGAAGTATCTTTAGGATCTTTACTCAATCAAATTTTAAAACCATCTCAACCCTCAGTTGATCAATTTCCCGTGTATTGGTTAGAAATTAATATCAATCAACCCGAAATTAACCTAACTCCAATTTTAAGTAATCCTCATGCTCGTCAGGGCACTTCAACCTTATTAGATATAGCAAAACAAGCACAAGTTCCCATAGCCATTAATGGCGGTTTTTTTAATCGCAATAATCAGCTACCATTAGGAGCAATTCGCTTAAATAATAATTGGTTATCCAGTCCAATTTTAAATCGAGGAGTCATTGCTTGGGAAAAGGGTAAACCTATTATAATGAATCGTTTAATCTTAAAAGAAACCTTAACTACAGCGTCGGGTCAAACTTTCCCTCTACAATATCTTAATAGTGCTTATGTTGAAGCCGGAATTTCTCGTTATAATTCCGATTGGGGAAAATCCTATAGCCCGATTAACCAGCAAGAACATATTATTGTAGTTGAAAATAACCAAATTATCCGTTATATTAAACCGAATAAACCAGAATCATCTGTTATTAATATTCCGACGCAGGGTTATTTATTAGTTATTCGAGGTCGTCCTGAATTATTAAACTTATTACCCGTCGGAACTCGTTTACAATTAAACAGCCAAACCGAACCCAATGAATATCAAAATTATCCTAATATTTTAGGGGCTGGGCCGTTATTAATTCAAAATCGTCAAATTGTTTTAGATGCCGCCAAAGAACGATTTAATCCCGCCTTTCAACAACAAAAAGCCATTCGGAGTGCGATCGCTATTACTAATAATAATACCTTAATGTTGGTCGCCGTTCATAACCGCCCCAATGGTTCCGGGCCCAGTCTAGCAGAACTCGCCCAAATATTGCAAAAATTAGGAGCCGTAACCGCCCTGAATTTAGACGGAGGAAGTTCCACCAGTCTCTATCTCGGAGGATATTATTTAGACCGTCCTTTATCCACCGCAGCACCTGTTCATAACGGTCTAGGAATTGCGATCACAGATCATTAGGGTTAAAGCAGATTATGATAGATCATAGCAAGCCAGGTGTATTTACTCAGGTAGTTGTGGGGAGTATTCTGGAGAACGCACAAGAGCCATCCAAGGGCTTTTGAATACCACCCCAGGTTTTAATATCAATTGAACTTAGGTAAAATCTTTGATAAGGAAATAGGATTATGGTAGCAGTCAAGGAAAGTGTGGCAAATTCTAAAGCTTCCACCGAGAATATCCCCAGTATCGGTAATACTCCCACGGAATTGAGACCTTGGGGTTCATTTACAACCTTGGAAGAAGGGCCAGGATATAAAATTAAACGGATTGAAGTCAAACCCGGTCATCGGTTGAGTTTACAGATGCACCACCATCGGAGTGAACACTGGATTGTGGTAGCCGGAACCGCTAAAGTAGTTTGTGGAGACAGTGAAGAAGTTTTATTCTCTAACCAGTCCACCTATGTTCCTCAATGTACTTCCCACCGTTTGGAAAATCCCGGTGTGATTCCTCTGATTTTAATTGAAGTCCAGAACGGGGAATATTTGGGAGAGGATGATATTATCCGATTCCAAGATGACTATGCTCGTACCCCGGCATAAAGCGCACCAAAAACTCATATTTCCGGTAATCTAAAAATAGATTAACGTTTCTGTGAGTAGGTGTTTCATGATTTCTCTGAGTCCAGCAGCTACCCGTGAGGTGCTCCGCCTCCAGTCCAAGCAAAATAATCCTCATCTATCCTTTCGTCTTGGGGTACAAAAGGGCGGCTGTTGCGACTGGTCTTATACAATGGGATTTGATGAAAACCAGCAGTTGAGCGATATAGTTTATCAGTCTGATCAGATTAAAATTGTAGTTGAGCCGGAAAATTTAAAGTACCTAGAAAACTTAACGATTGACTATTCTGAAGACTTAATGGGAGGTGGGTTTCGCTTCCAAAACCCCAACACCACCCAAAGCTGTAGCTGCGGTCATTCCTTTGTCGCAAAATCTCAATAACATATTCAATTACCCAAAACCCATTACCCATTACCTATTTGCAAAAAGTGTTGATCTAGGTTATTATGATCTTTTGGGTGTCAACATCTGACCATACTTTTGAAAGAAAGTCCCGTCCCCAGGTAGGGGAGGGATATTTCAGTGGAGATACCTCAAAACTTCAAATTGCCGAATTATTTCAGTATGTCGTAACTCATGCCCACTATCCAGCAACTAATTCGTTCTGCACGGGAACAGACTCAGAAGAAAACAAAATCGCCCGCCCTAAAGAGTTGCCCTCAACGGCGGGGAGTCTGCACAAGGGTTTATACAACCACCCCCAAAAAACCTAATTCCGCGCTGCGTAAGGTGGCAAGGGTGCGGCTAACCTCTGGCTATGAAGTGACAGCATATATTCCGGGTATTGGTCACAACTTGCAAGAACACTCCGTAGTAATGATTCGAGGCGGTCGGGTGAAAGATTTGCCTGGAGTTCGATATCACATTATTCGCGGAACATTAGATACGGCGGGAGTCAAAGATCGTCGTCAAGGACGCTCGAAGTATGGCGCCAAGCGTCCTAAGTAGGAGCTTTGAGTCAGGGCTAAGTTAAAAGTTGTGGCGGTGTTGTTGGAGCAAGACTAACAACATTAAGCCTTTGGTGACTTGTCCCCATCGCTGAAAATCTTAAATTATCTATTGTGTTAAGGAAGATACAATATGTCTCGTCGCAGAGTTGTTCAGAAGCGTCCGATCCCAGTTGATCCGGTCTATAACAGTCGCTTAATTAGCATGATGGTACGTCGCATCATGAAACATGGAAAGAAATCTATCGCCTACCGGATCATTTATCAGGCGCTCAAAACCATCGAAGAAAGAACGGGTTCAGAGCCTCTTGAGGTATTTGAAAAAGCCATTCGGAATGCGACTCCCCTGGTGGAAGTCAAAGCCCGGCGGGTGGGTGGTGCAACCTATCAGGTTCCCATGGAAGTTCGCTCAGAAAGAGGAACAGCTTTAGCCCTCCGTTGGTTAATTCAATATGCTAGAGCCAGAACCGGACGTTCTATGTCCGTGCGGTTGGCAAATGAACTGATGGATGCCGCTAACGAAACTGGAAGTGCAGTTCGTAAACGGGAAGAAACTCACCGGATGGCAGAAGCAAATAAAGCCTTTGCCCATTATCGGTACTAAAAAAATGGATAGCAGTGATATCCGTAAACGTATAAAATCTTAATAAAGGTTTAAAAAAGGAGGTAGCTGTGGCACGTACCGTCCCGCTTGAGAGAGTAAGGAACATTGGTATTGCAGCCCATATTGACGCGGGCAAAACAACCACAACGGAGCGGATTCTATTCTACTCCGGCATGGTTCATAAAATGGGCGAAGTCCATGAAGGAACAGCAGTAACCGACTGGATGGCTCAAGAGCGGGAGCGTGGAATTACCATCACGGCTGCCGCTATTACCACCAGTTGGAAAGATCATAAGATCAATATCATTGATACTCCGGGTCACGTTGACTTCACCATTGAAGTCGAACGTTCGATGCGGGTGTTAGATGGTGTAATTGCTGTTTTTTGTTCAGTCGGTGGTGTACAACCCCAGTCTGAAACTGTTTGGAGACAAGCAGAACGTTATAAAGTTCCTCGGATTGTCTTTGTGAACAAGATGGATCGCACGGGTGCGAACTTTTTCAAAGTTTATGAGCAAATCCGCGATCGCTTAAGGGCGAATGCCGTTCCGATCCAGATCCCGATTGGTAGTGAAAACGACTTCCAGGGATTAGTGGATTTGGTAGAGATGAAAGCTTATCTCTACAACGACGACGATAAAGGAACGGATTTTGAGGTCACTGATCAAATTCCCGAAGCGGTGAAAAAGATAGCCGAGGAATATCGGGTGAAATTGGTGGAGTCGGTTTCTGAAACCGATGATCACCTGATGGAGAAGTACCTAGAAGGTGAAGAACCGACGAATGAAGAAATTCGGACTCAGTTACGCAAAGGGACAATTGCCGGGAAGATTGTTCCTCTGCTGTGTGGTTCTGCTTTCAAAAATAAAGGGGTACAACAACTGTTAGATGCAGTGGTTGACTATCTCCCGGCTCCATCGGAAGTTCCTCCGATCCAAGGCACTTTATCAAATGGTGACGTTGACGTCCGTTATGCCAATGACGAAGCACCTTTATCGGCCTTAGCGTTCAAGATCATGGCCGATCCTTACGGACGCTTGACCTTCGTTCGAGTCTATTCCGGTGTTTTACAAAAGGGCAGTTATGTCCTGAACTCCAGCAAGGATAAAAAAGAACGAATTTCTCGCTTGATTGTTCTCAAAGCTGATGATCGGATCGAAGTCGATGAACTGCGGGCTGGAGACTTAGGGGCAGCCTTGGGTTTGAAAGATACCCTCACCGGTGATACCCTCTGTGATGACACGAAACCGATTATTTTGGAATCTCTGTTCATCCCCGAACCTGTGATTTCCGTGGCGGTGGAACCAAAAACCAAACAGGATATGGAAAAACTCTCCAAAGCTCTCCAATCTTTGTCAGAGGAAGATCCCACCTTCCGGGTTTCTGTGGATTCCGAGACCAACCAAACCGTAATTGCGGGGATGGGCGAACTGCACTTAGAAATTCTGGTTGACCGGATGTTACGCGAGTTCAAAGTGGAAGCGAATGTGGGTGCGCCCCAGGTTGCTTATCGGGAAACCATCCGTAAACCTGTGAATCGAGTCGAAGGCAAATTCATCCGCCAAAGTGGTGGTAAAGGTCAATACGGTCACGTTGTGATTAATCTCGAACCCGGTGAACCCGGTAGCGGGTTTGAATTTGTTTCCAAAATCGTTGGTGGAACTGTACCTAAAGAGTACATCAACCCGGCGGAACAAGGGATGAAGGAAGCCTGCGAAACAGGTGTGGTGGCAGGTTATCCTCTGATTGATGTGAAAGCGACTCTGGTGGATGGTTCTTACCACGATGTAGACTCCTCAGAAATGGCATTCAAGATCGCTGGCTCCATGGCACTCAAAGAAGCGGTGAGTAAAGCCTCACCCGTGCTGTTAGAGCCGATGATGAAAGTTGAGGTAGAAGTCCCAGAAGACTTTATTGGTAACGTCATTGGGGATTTGAACTCTCGCCGGGGCCAAATCGAGGGTCAAGGAACAGAACAGGGTATTGCCAAAGTGACCGCTAAGGTTCCCTTAGCTCAGATGTTTGGTTATGCCACGGATATCCGTTCCAAAACCCAAGGTCGGGGGATTTTCACCATGGAGTTTAGCCATTATGAGGAAGTTCCTCGTAGCGTGGCTGAAGTCATTGTTGCCAAAAATAAAGGCAACTAAATTGGCAGTCGGGTTGGGGTTGACAGTTACGGGTTAATCGCCCATAACCAATACCTAACCCGGTGCTGACCATTATTTTTCTTGAAAACTTTCAATTCTTAACTGAAAATGGCACGCGCAAAATTTGAACGGAACAAACCCCACGTTAATATCGGTACCATCGGTCACGTTGACCACGGTAAAACCACTTTAACGGCTGCAATTACCATGACTTTAGCTGCTCTGGGTCAAGCCACAGCTAAAAAATATGATCAAATTGATGCCGCACCCGAAGAAAAAGCCCGGGGGATTACGATCAATACAGCCCACGTTGAATACGAAACCAAAACCCGTCACTATGCTCACGTTGACTGTCCTGGTCACGCTGACTATGTGAAAAACATGATCACCGGCGCTGCCCAGATGGACGGTGCGATTTTAGTGGTATCGGCGGCTGATGGCCCCATGCCCCAAACCCGTGAACATATCCTGTTAGCCAAACAGGTCGGGGTTCCCAATATCGTTGTCTTCATGAATAAAGAAGACATGGTGGATGATGCTGAACTGTTGGAATTGGTGGAACTGGAAATCCGTGAACTGTTAACCTCCTACGGTTTCGCCGGTGATGATATCCCCATTGTTGCTGGCTCGGCTAAAGAAGCTTTAGATTTCATGGTGGCTAACCCCAAAGCCGTCGTAGGCGACAATAAATGGGTAGATAAAATTTACAAGCTGATGGAAGAAGTGGATGCCTATATCCCCACTCCTGAGCGTGATATTGATAAGCCTTTCTTGATGGCTGTTGAAGATGTCTTCTCCATTACTGGAAGGGGTACGGTGGCAACGGGTCGGATTGAACGGGGTAAAGTCAAAGTTGGCGATAACGTTGAACTGGTGGGAATTAGAGCGACTCGTGCTACCACCGTCACGGGTATAGAAATGTTTAAAAAGAGTCTGGAAGAAGGGATGGCCGGGGACAACGCTGGTCTGCTGTTACGCGGTATCCAGAAAGCTGATATTGAACGGGGTATGGTGATTGCCAAACCCGGTTCGATTACCCCCCATACTCAGTTTGAATCTGAGGTCTATATTTTAAAAGACACAGAAGGTGGACGTAAAACTCCTTTCTTCGAGGGTTATCGTCCTCAGTTCTATGTGCGGACAACGGATGTTACCGGAACCATTAAAGCCTTTACCTCCGATGAAGGTGACGCAGTTGAAATGGTCATGCCTGGTGACCGGATTAAAATGACGGTGGAACTGATTAACGCTATCGCTATTGAACAAGGGATGCGCTTTGCTATCCGTGAAGGTGGCCGTACCGTTGGTGCTGGTGTTGTCTCCAAAATTCTGAAGTAAGCTGCTTTGTGAATTAAAACTGCAAAGTTAAGGATAAGGTTGCAGAAAATAGGAAGGGTTTGATCCGGTTTCTGCACCTTATACCTGTCAATATTAAGTGACTGATCAAGCCGATAATCCTGAACCTAGAAAACTGAACACCCCATGGCAACTATTCAACAACAAAAAATTCGGATTCGTCTCAAAGCCTTTGATCGTCGTTTACTCGATACCTCTTGCGAGAAGATTGTAGATACGGCGAATCGGACTAGCGCCACTGCGGTTGGGCCGATTCCTTTACCCACAAAACGCCGGATTTACTGCTTATTGCGTTCCCCCCACGTTGATAAAGATTCCCGGGAACACTTCGAGACTCGTACCCATCGTCGCATTATTGATATTTATCAGCCTTCTTCTAAAACCATTGATGCTTTGATGAAATTGGATTTACCCGCCGGGGTAGATATTGAAGTGAAACTTTAATTTTTTGCTTCGACTATTCCCAACCTACTCAACCTGACCTTTTAATATGGGTTCTGAGTAGGTTTTTTGATATTCAGAAATTGACCCAATATCTGCTACGTTGTTAATGGGACTTAAACAAAAATCAAGCCCAAATCAAGCCTAAACTTGCTTTGTAGGCTGCAAATACATCCCTATTATTCTGGAGCCACTCCACAAATCGAAAGGAAATCGCTGTGCGGAAGGCTTCAAGGGCATCAGCAAATGTGTTTAAAGGTTTGTTAGCCCATCGACGTCTTAACCCTCCAGTTAAACTATGCCAGAGAATAAAAGTATAGGCACAAAATACCAAAATCCAATGTCTGATTAGACTTCTTTTATCTCGGACTTGATATTCTTTCAGCCCCAACCAACCCTTAGCTTCCCTGTAAAAAACTTCTATCCAATTTCTTTGTGAATAGGTCGTTACTATCCATTCTCCTGTGGCTTTTGATGCCTCAACATTAGTCATTAAATAATCAATATCACTGGCTTGGTCGAAAGTGGCAGCATTCATGACGATGGCTATTACTTTCTTCCCTGCATACTTTGATAATTCAATTTCTTTTGTTGCTACCCACACAGTTCTGGGTTTTTCTAGTTGGAGTTGAATTTCACTAAAAGCTCCTTGGGGCAACGATTTGGCTAAATTATCTAATCGAGTTTCCTCTGTTTTATCTTCCCCCTTTTTGAGGATTACCTTTCGATTCTTGGCGACTCCCCCTATATATTTTAATCTTTTTTTCTCTAACTCTTGTAAAAAATTTGTGTTATTTCCATACCCGGCATCTGTTAGCACAATTCCCGGTTGATATCCTCTCTCTAAGCTCCTTTCTATTAATTCTAATGCTATTTCCGGTTTCTTTTTAAATTCCGGGTCAGCTTTTCCTGACGGTAATGACTCGGCTTTTTGATATAATTCTATATCTAATGGTAGGCTTTTTTTGCCATCGTATAGATGGCTCGTTACTGCTACGATTCCATTGTCGGTTTTTCCGATTTCTCCGATGTATTGTCGTCCCACTCCATCAGTAAAGTTCCCGCTTTTTCGATGTCCTGAATCATCAATAATTAGGGCAAATCCCCGACTAATCTGGGTTTGCTTACACTGATTCATCACCTCCAGGCGACGCTGATTCAGTTTCATTGCTAACCAGGGAGCTTCGGTTAAAAAGTGGTGTAATCGGTGGTAAGCTACTCCTACGGAGTTATTCGCCATTTGCGACAGGTTTTTTCGCTCACTTTCTCCCAATAATCCCCCTAAATAGTTCCTAAATTCCCGTTTTTGGGCAAGATGACCAAATATATCGTCAAATCTTTGACACCATCGGTCAAAGCAGGGGGGCATCGCTGCCGGGGTTGTCTCTTTCATTCGTTATTCTTGAATGTTATGTGCTTGCTACATAATCATTATCATCTATTTCTTCCCTTATTTTTGTTTAAGTCCCATTAATAGCTCTTACTTAACGGACAATGGCGTCATTTTCCTCAACTGCTGTTCGAGAACTTCCTCTGTTTCCGCTACCGGAAGTGGTTTTATTTCCGGGTAGACCCCTACCCCTGCATATTTTTGAATTTCGTTATCGGATTATGATCAATACCATCCTAAATGCGGATCGCCGGTTTGGGGTATTAATGTTTGATCCGAATCAAGGTCAAGTTGCTGCCGTGGGTTGCTGTGCGGAAATTGTCCAACATCAACGTTTACCGGATGATCGGATCAAAATGCTGACTTTGGGACAGCAACGATTTCGGGTATTAGAAGCGGTTCGAGAAAAGCCGTATTTGGTGGGTTTAGTGGAATGGATCGAAGACAAACCCCCCCAACAGGATTTAAGACCCCTAGCAACTGAAGTAGAAGGTTTGTTGCGCGATGTAGTTCGTCTATCAGGAAAGTTGATGGAACAAAATATTGAACTTCCTGATGATATTCCCAGTTTACCAACGGAACTTTCCTACTGGGTGGCTAGTAATCTCTATGGAGTCGCAACCGAACAACAAACGCTGTTAGAAATGCAAAGTACCGTCGCTCGTTTAGAACGGGAAGTGGAGATTTTAACTTCAACCCGCAGCCATTTAGCTGCCCGTACAGCTTTAAAAGATGCTTTAGAGTGAACTACCCACACTGACATCGAAAAATTGGGTCTAAAACCCCTAACTTCTTGATCAAGAACCCTTTGATATGGAGTTGATTACTACTCAATACCCACCAAAAAGCCTGGTAATTTCACCAAAAAACGAGCGGAAGCCCCTAGCTTTAGCTATGGGGAGGTAAGCGGTGGTGGCTTTAGCCACCGTCAAGATTAAATTCTCTAATAAGTCTTTTGAGTGCAGCAGACATACTGCACCCCCACAAACTAGCAATCTTGGTTAACTTTTCAGACTCTAGCTCATCTAGGTACGCGGGGACAGGATGTTTTTTTGTTGCCATGACATTATGCACAAAGTATTAATACTATGTTATTTTAGTGTCAGGAGGTAACAAAATGTTTGGATGTCAGCAAAATCTCATTAGTCCCGACACAAAACTCAAGGCAATCCTAGAGTTTTTGTGCGCAGAGTCTTCAAAATTAACTAATTGTGGGATCTATTATTCTCGTCAAATATATTTCAAAGAGGGGAGAATACCCAATAGGGCAGAATTGCATAAAGTGTTAGGGACAGAAAATCAGAACCTACACTACCAAGCTTTCTATTCAGATACCGCACAACAAATTCTAACTAGCGTGTCCGAATCCTTTAAATCCTATATCGGTTTACTAAAAGGAGTCGCAAAGGGTACTGTAACCCAAAAACCTAGACTACCTGGCTACAGAAAAGGAGGACTATCTTTGGTGACTTTTACGGGTCGCTCTGTCAAACTTAAAGACAATCAACTAAGATTCCCTTTGGGTGGCAAGGTAAAAGCATGGTTTGGGATAGATTCTTTTTACTTGCCAATGCCCTCGAATTTAGATTTTAAGGACATTCGAGAATATCGAATCTTGCCTAGAAACGGATGCTTTTATTTAGAGCTTGTCTATAAGTCTCAAAATATCCAATCTAATGTCAATCCATTAAATGCTTTGATGATAGATCATGGCATGGATAATTGGTTAACCTGCGTTTCTAATGTGAGGACAAGCTTTATCGTTGATGGAAGACACTTAAAATCTATTAATCAATGGTATAACAAGCAAGTTGCATTATTGACAAAGGATACGCCCAACGGTTATTGGACTAAAAGGCTTCAGTCTCTAACAGAGAATCGTAATCGCACAATGCGAGACGCTATAAATAAAGCCGCCAGAAAAGTAATCAATCATTGCCTTGACAACCAAATTGGGACTATCGTATTTGGGTGGAACAAGGGCATGAAGGATTGCGCAAATATGGGAGCTAAAACCAATCAAAAGTTTGTTCAAATCCCAACCTCAAGGTTAAAGGATAGAATTGCTCAACTGTGTGAACAGCATGGAATTAGATTCGTCGAAACCGAAGAATCTTATACCTCCAAGGCAAGTTTTTTAGACTTGGATCTACTACCTAAATTCGGCGAAAAACCTGAAGGGTGGCAACCAAGTGGAAAACGAGTCAAGAGAGGTTTATATCGAACTGCTGATAATTGGTTGATCAACGCAGATTGCAATGGTGCGGCCAATATTGGGCGAAAAGTAGCGACAATACTAGGACTTGATCTTAGTGGAGTCAGTAGAGGGGAATTGACAGCCCCTTTGAGAGTCCCTTTGTGGGCTTAGTCAAGAATCCCCCGCATTTATGCGTGGGGAGTGTCAAACAACCAGGCTTTAGAAATTTTTAATCATAAATTCTTCTAGGGCTAAGGTTAACCCAAATGGGTTCCACCGTCGCCTAGCTGAATATCAGTATGTGATCAAGGAATAATTTAGACCCGGCGCATTTCAGCTTCCAGAACCTGAATCAAATTCTCATCTCCATTAGCTCTAGCAACTTCTAAGCGATGTTCCAATCTTTTTTGGATATTAGCCCGATGGACGTCAGAGAGTTTAATGGAGTTTCTGCGTAGATTTGTGTTTAACATGGACTTTTTTAGATAATCTTTTGTGCTTACTCCTCTATTATATAGCCCCTTTTGTTAAAATTGCATGACATAGGTGAAAAATCTTAAAATTTTGTAACGTAAGCTACAGCTTTATTTAAAAAACCTGTATCGAGTATTTATACTTATGGAGATTTGAGCGGTTTATGGGAATGATGTCACCCTCCTGCGGGTTGATTTATTTTAAGATCGCACCCTCAATCCTCAATATTCCTTGGATTTCATTAGCCGTTGCTGGTGCTAATAACACACCATTGCGATAATGTCCAGTAGCCAATAGAATATTCTTAAACCCTGGTAAATTGCCAATCACCGGGGCTGGAATCCCGTCAGGACGGGGACGTAACCCCGACCATTGCTTAATAATAGTTGCATTTTCCAAAGCCGGACAAATAGCGATCGCACCTTTTAACACTAAATTCAATAGTTCAGAATTAGCTAAAATTTCATCCCCGTGTTCAGGAAATTCCACCGTTGCCCCAATCCAATATTCTGCATTTCCTAACGGTACAATATGAATATCATTACCCGTAATTACAGGTTCAAATCCCAAATTCCCCAAGGTTTCCAGACAACGAACTTGCAACGCCTGTCCTAAAACTGGACGAATATGAATCAATTTTTCCCGATTATTTTCTTTAGCAATATCAGAAATTAACGGCGTTGTCCCTAAACCCGCAGATACCACAACCCAATCACTATTTAACTCTCCTGCACTGGTTTTCAAAAATTGACAAATCTGCTGATTATTTGCCGTTTTTACTATTTCCAAAGATTCTACTTTAACACCGAATTGAAAAGTTACACCCCGACTTTTAGCAGCCTCGACTAAGGCTAAAGTTAAGGCCGTTGGATCAACTTGTCGATCCTGGGGAGAATAGACCGCACCCAAAACTTTTCCATGATCAATCTGAGGATATTTAACCTTAACTTGATCTTGATCTAACCATTGCAATTCTAACCCTTGACTTTGGCGTAAATTAATTAAATTTTTCCATTTTTCCAATTCATCTTCCCCATAAGATAATAATACAATACCTTGCCGATTAAAAGGAATAATCTTACCCGTAATTGCTTCTAATTCGGGAATTAAACTTTCATAACGCTGCATACTAAACTCTCGCAGTCGCCACGCCCGTCCCTTGGTTTTCTGACTAATAATTCCCATCAAAACCCCCAATGCTGAACCAGTTGAGCCTTGAGCCGGAGGATTTTGATCAATAACAGTAATTTTTAAATCAGGATTTTGGGAGAGTTCATAGGCAATGGTTGCCCCGACCACACCACAACCAATAATAACAATAGAATTCATAAAAAATCTTAAAAAACGTTGTTGGGCTAAAGCCCCTCTTACCCGTTGTTGGGCTAAAGCCCCTCTTACCCGTTGTTGGGCTTTAGCCCTGAGAAATAAAAGAGCGCGCTAAAGCGCAACAACGGCGCAACAACGCCACCACAAAATATTGAGTTTAATTAAGCGTTAGGAACTAAACTCAAGAATGAATCTAAATCTTTCAGCGCTTCTTGATATCCTGACGCCGCTTGAATTGGATCACGAGCTTCTGCGGCTTTGGAAACCGTAACTAAATGTTCAAACACTTCTCTCGACAATTTAGTCGCTTTCGGTTGAACATCGGGCAACAAATTTTTAGTAATATAATTCATTTCTTGCAACAATGATCCCAATGGCCCATGCACAAAGGCATCCACTTGTACCCAATTCCGAGCACTAATATACCGAGGAAGTTCGGTGGTAAAGCGATCGCGCAGAGCCACAATATCAGTGTTATGTTTTTGGATCTGTTGAATTTGAATTTCCGTGTAGGTGGTGGGAATTGCCGCTTTTGGAGAACTGCAACCGACCACAAAAGTTGTCACCAGGGCTAAGACACAGGCCAAAATTGAACGATAAACTTTCATATCCTAACTGTTTGAATTTTACTAAAAAAACCACATTCCCCAATCTACTCCGATCAGGGATTCTAATATTGTTGCAGATTTGGGGACATTTGGCTAACTTCTGGCTTTGAAGTCCTTAAATTTTGTCTGAAATTCATACATTAACCGATTGACATTATTGGTTTCATTAGGAACAATATCATATTCCCATTTTCGTTTGCGACTCGCCAGGAGTTTTGCTACTGAATTAGAAGAACTATTAGAGACAAAATAACAATCTCCAGATACTCTTAATTCCGAAGAAAAGGCAATAAAAGCCTGAGCTAATTCTAAGGGCAATTCCGAGGCGTAATGGTGACAGTCTATGGCGATAAAAATTCGAGATGCCCGAGGTTCTCTTTTATTCGTCCGACAACTATCGGCTTCCATTTTATACAGAACACAAACATCACAATCATATAATACTCTTAAACGACCATGAATTTTAACTCCCAAATGAATTTCTAAAGGGGGTTTTTGTTCAAATTCAATCACAGCATGGGTATAGGGTTGGGTCAGATCATAAATTTGTCCTGCCCGTCTACGAAACACTAAGGTTTCTGGATTTCGTTTCAAAACATCTTTATAATAAACGAAGGCTCCTTCATTACGAGCGGCTTTGATAATAATATTAAAAATGTAGAATTTAAACCAATCCTCAATATCTCTGGCGGTTTCTAGATCGGGATTTAAACTCTGTTTTAACTGTTGATTGATATTATCTAATAAAGCGGTATTAATCGACATTGGTTCCGATCTCCTGACGTAATTGTTCTAGCAATTTTTTTAATTCTTGGCGGTGTTGTTGGCGGCTATTAACAGATTCAATACTATATTTAAACATTGTACCTTTTCTATCCACGGAGGAGGTAAATCTCAATTCCGGTTTTAAATCACTATTCTGGGTTTCATGGCGGAAAATATCCAGAATTTCTGTTTCGATTTCTCCGGTATTAATTACCGATTTCTCAATGGCATTAATTAAAAGTAAAAGTTGTTCTTGGGGGCTATAATAATTTAACTTTAAATTGGGAGATTTCCGTCCTGATACCAGTTCTTCGGTGGTTTTTCCCGCACTAATAACGTCGGCAACTTGTTCCGTTACCCACCCCAATTTTATAGAGTTTAGCATCTCTACAAGTGCCTGATAAATGGCTAAACAATCTTCTTGAGTCATAATGGTTTCTAATGAGTTTCGACACTGTGCGATCGCTCACCTGCTTCTATTCTAACAATTTTTTGTAAAAATGACTTAAAAATCAACTTTTTTTGTGAAAAACCAAAAACCCTTAATTATAGGAAGGTGTAGCGGTTTAAACTGTTAAGCTGCATATTGCCATCGGGGATACTGGCACAACAAGGGATTGATTATCGCAATTCTCAGACTGATTAGGACAAAGACTAATCCAGCTAACCGCTTACGTTGAAACCTTTTCCCTCTGTCACCTGTTCCCCCCTCTGCTAAAATCGAGCTTCCACCGGGGCTTGAGTTTTGAGGAATTCCGTATTGACTCCCGACTCCCGCACCAAGACAATTTTGCCCGTCCGAGCAATTTCCCGAATCCCAAACCGACTTAAAACCTGGACAATAGCCACCATTTTTCCGGGGTCGCCAACCACTTCAATAGTTAGGGCGTCATCCCCAATATCCACAACCCGCGCCCGAAAAATTTGCGCTAACTCAATAATCTCAGAACGAGTCGCACTGCTATTATAATTAACCTTTAATAGCATCAATTCCCTTTCCACACAGGGAACTCCGGTAATATCCTGCACTTTCAGAACATTGATCAGTTTGTAGAGTTGTTTGGTCAACTGTTCAATAATATGGTCATCCCCAGGAACCACCATTGTAATTCGAGAAATCCCCGATTGTTCCGCCGGGCCAACGGCTAAACTCTCAATATTGAAACCTCGACGGGCAAATAAACCCGCAATGCGCGTCAGGACTCCGGCTTCATCTTGAACTAAAACAGATAGGGTGTGTTTCATGCTGGCTACAAATTAATCTGGGACTACGCTCCCGACTTAAAATTAACTATATTAATCATCAATTGTACACCGAATCCAGATCACGGATTTAATAGGATTACGCAGATTAACACAGATTAAAATCCGTGAAATCCGTGAAATCCTCTTAAATCCGTGATCCATTTCAAGATTAAACTCTCTGATTTGGGCGTAAGACGCTACACTGTACAGTCAGGAAATGCTTAAGAGAATTGACAGTCATGCCTGTTTCTAACCTATCCCAGTCTTTTGCTCGATCTAGTTCTGACTCCGATCAGGAATTTGATGTGATTGTCATTGGTTCTGGTATTGGGGGACTGGTGACGGCGACCCAATTGGCGGCCAAGGGTGCAAAAGTTCTTGTCCTAGAAAGCTATATTATCCCGGGCGGCAGTTCTGGATATTTTGAACGGGACGGATACAGATTTGATGTCGGTGCATCCATGATTTTTGGATTTGGGGACAAAGGAACCACCAACCTCCTAACCCGCGCCCTGGAAGCTGTGGACGTCACCCTAGAAACCATTCCCGATCCGGTTCAAATTCATTATCACCTACCCAATGATCTCAAATTACGGGTACATCGAGATTATGAGAAGTTTTTGCAAGAACTAATTACTCGCTTCCCCCAGGAAGAAAAAGGAATTCGTAAATTTTATGATCAATGCTGGAAGGTCTTTAACTGTCTGAACTCCATGGAGTTGCTATCTTTGGAAGAACCTCGTTATTTAATGCGGGTATTTTTTCAAGAACCCGGTTCCTGTTTAGGATTAGTTCAGTATTTACCCCAAAATGTCGGAGATATTGCCAAACGTTATATTAATGATCCTGAACTTTTAAAGTTTATTGATATTGAATGTTACTGCTGGTCAGTGGTTCCGGCTGATTTAACCCCGATGATTAATGCTGGAATGGTATTTTCCGATCGCCATTATGGAGGAATTAATTATCCCAAAGGAGGCGTCGGTCAAATTGCGATCAAATTAGTCGAAGGATTAGAAAAATTTGGTGGACAAATTCAATATAAAGCTAGAGTCAAACAAATTATATTGGAAAACGGAATAGCCGTTGGAGTAGAACTAATTGATGGTAAAGTTTATCGAGGCAAAAGAATAGTTTCTAATGCCACCCGTTGGGATACCTTTGGCAAATTAATTCCCTCCGACTCTATTCCAAAGGCTGAAAAAAAATGGCGAGAACGCTATCAAAAATCCCCTAGTTTCTTGAGTCTACATTTAGGAGTAGAAGCCTCAGTCTTACCTCCAGAAACCGATTGTCACCATATTATTGTCGAAAATTGGGATAAAATGGAGGAACCCGAAGGCACAATTTTTGTGTCCATTCCGACTTTATTAGATCCAAGTTTAGCCCCGGAAGGCTATCATATTGTTCATGCTTTTACCCCTAGTTGGATCGATGATTGGCAAAAATTACCCGAGTTTGAATATGAAGCCAAAAAAGAACAAGCTGCGGGCAGAATTATTGACCGTTTAGAAATACTTTTCCCCGGGTTAGATGCCGGGTTAGATTATATGGAAGTGGGAACGGCGCGATCGCATCGTCGCTTTTTAAACCGACAGGATGGAACCTACGGCCCCATTCCCGCCTATAAATTAAAAGGACTTCTGGGAATGCCCTTTAACCGCACATCTATCCGAGGGTTATATTGTGTCGGTGATAGCACTTTCCCCGGCCAAGGATTAAATGCTGTTGCCTTCTCCGGCTTCGCCTGCGCCCATCGGGTAGCCGTTGATTTGGGACTTTAATCAGTCATCAGTGTAGAGACGTGACCGGGCGCAGCCATGCCGAAGGCTATTGGTGCGTCTCTGATAATTAAGCTGTTAATTGCAGTATTTTATCGGGTTGTATTTTTCTGTTCAATTACTTTTTCTGTTTTTTCGGGATTCTGTTTTTTCTTTAAATCAGCCCCCGCCGTGATTTTACCTTTAATGCTCTTAGGCGTTGATCATGGAGGGAAGAAGAAATTTTCTCCCCTCTTTTTAAACTAATTTTGCCGTTGATACCTTTAGGCGTTGATCACTCACAAAAACGATAATTCGCCGATCACATCCAAACGCTTAAAATCACTCAGGGCTAGGAATTTTTCCGAGAGGGTTTCCGCAATGGTCGGTGTAATCCAACCCATTTGTTTCAATAGATGAATCGCCGTGGCATATTTAGCCCGGGTTGACCCATCCATGACTTTAATTGCTAATCCCAAACCTTCCCCAATGCGTCCCACACATTGCACTCCTTCCGCCCCGGACTTGCTGACCAGTTCTCCTTCGGTTAAACGCATTAATTCCGTATCAAAATGTCCCTCTCCGGCTACCATTTCGGGATGATGGGTCATGGCCCGGACAATCCGTTCCCGGTCTAGGTTATCTCCAGAAGCCAATTGAGCATAGAGTATCCCCATTTGACCCAATTCCAAATAATAGGTCGGCGCTCCGCAGTCATCCCTGGCGCTGAGAAACTCATCGGGAGGTAGTCCTAATAATTCTCCGACTTTACCAATAATCAATTGTTGTAGAGGATGTTTCCGTTGTAAATAGCTTTCTAATGGCCAATGACATTGTTGACAAACCGCTAACATCCCGGCGTGTTTTCCCGAACAGCCATGTTGCAGGGGGCTATTTTTCCCGGCTGGAATCGGACACTGGAGTTGGACGGGTTCAACATCGGCCCGCCAGAGAATATTAAAAGCCTGTCGAGCCTGTTCGACGGTTCCTTGATGGGAACTACAAATAATCGCTAAATCAATATCGGTTAAATCATATCGTTCCATTGTGCCTGTAGTGGTCACGGCTAAGGCTTGAAAGGGTTTTAAGGCTGAACGGATAAAGGTGGCGGTGTCGGAGTTTCCGGCAACGGATAACACCCGTCCTCGGTGATCACAGACCGTCGCTTGCACCCGATGGGTAGACTCAACCAGTCCTTCCCGCAGGAGTCTAACTTCCAGTTCTTTAGCTTGTGTTCGTTTTCCCCGTGTCATATTTTAAAGTTTAGAGTTTATCAAGAGAATCGGTGAATATTTACAACAAGACCCAGATTAATCCTCCTCCAAGCAACAATCCGGCTATTCCATAATAGGTTTGTCGTAATCGAGTTAGAATCGGTTGCACTTGATGGGAGAGAATTAACCGATCTTGGACTAAAAATTCCGGGGTTTTCAGCCAAGTCTGGCCATCATACCATCCTGATTCTTCGTAGAAAATCCTAGGATTGAGCAGGCGGGATCTAATATAGTACCAGCCTAAAGATAACCGAATCACGACTAAGGTTAAAATAAAAGTTGCTCCAGAAGCAGCACCAAGAATCAACTGCCCCGGATATTTGCTCGGTGTAAAACTAGCCGCGGCGACGGGACAAAAAATAATCCAGCTAATCAACCACACCCAGAGCAACTTTCTCAAATATTGGGGCCAGTTGAGTGTGACCCAACTAAAAAACCAAGATTCTTTGAGTTCTTGATATTCATTAACAGGACGTTGTTCCGGAGGAACCGGACAGATGGATACCGAAACATCTCTCATATTAAGAAATCTGGGATTTTTTAAGATATTGCTTTTAATTTTATGGCAGTTAGGACTTGACATTCCCCCGATGGCAAATATTTAGACAATATTAAAGATGGGCTTCGATAGAACAGGGTAGTTCACTCCCATTCATTTGGTACAGGACTTACGCATATAACGGTGTGACAAGGCTTTGAAATTGCTTCACGACCTTCGCAATCACACAATTACGTTATCCGTGCGTAAGTCCTTTAATTCTTGCAAGTCCCGGTCAACCTGTTCTCAATAAAATCAAGGGAAAATGCCACAATAGAGAAAGTCAAGTTTTGAATACATAAAGTATGACCACAGCAACCGAACTTCCACCTTTAATTCCTCGTGACCTGCTATTTGGCAACCCCGAACGCACTAGCCCCCGTCTTTCCCCCGATGGTAAATACCTGGCCTATATTGCCCCCGATGAAAAGAATATTTTACAGGTTTGGTTAAAAACCGTTGGACAGGAGGAAACCCGAGCTTTAACCCGTGATCCAAAACGAGGTATTCGATTATTTTTCTGGACTTATGACCCCGATCAACTGATTTATGTTCAAGACTCCGATGGCGATGAAAACTGGCATTTATATTTAGTAAATGTCCAAACCCAGGTTGTTCGAGACTTAACTCCGTTTCAAGGAGTTAACTCCAACGTCGTTAATTTAGACCACAAATTCCCTGATCAAATTTTAGTCGGAATGAACCTGAGAGATCCGCAGGTTTTTGACGTTTATCAGGTGAATTTAAAAAACGGAGCCGTTGATTTCCATACGGAAAATCCGGGTAATATTGTTAGTTGGACGGCCGATGCTGAGTTTAATATCCGGGCGGCAAGTTCTAGCACCGATGATGGTGGGTTTGATTTATTATATCGAGAAACTCCCGATCATGCTTGGGAAACCCTCCGTCATTGGGGCCCCGATGAAGAAGGCGGGGCGGCTTTCTTTTCCAATGATGGCAAAATTTTATATATGGTGGGTAACCATGATGCCAATGCCGAAAGATTAATTGCTTTGGATTTATCGACTCGTCAAGAAACAGTAATTGCTGAAGATCCTGAATATGATATTGGCGGATTATTAGCCCATCCTACCACCCGAAATATTGAGGCGGTTTCTTTTTATAAAGATAAGGAAGAATGGCAAATTATTGACCCGATTATTGCCGAAGATATCGAGGCAATTAAACAAATTCGTCCGGGGGAATTTGGGATTAGTCGAACATTATCCGATGAAAAATGGTTAATTAGTTTTGTCACCGATGACGGCCCGGTGTATTTTTACGTTTACGATCGCCCCACCAAAACCCATAGCTTTTTATTCAGTAATAAACCCAAATTAGAAGGCTTATCTTTAGCCTCCATGGAACCCATTGCTTACACCGCAATTGATGGGTTAACCATTCATGGTTATTTAACAAAACCCGTTGGGGTTGAGCTTCCCGCCCCGACGGTGCTATTGGTTCACGGTGGCCCCTGGGCGCGGGATACCTGGGGTTATAACTCCCAAGCCCAATGGTTAGCTAACAGGGGTTACGCGGTCTTACAGGTGAATTTCCGGGGATCAACGGGCTATGGCAAAGCCTTTCTAAATGCCGCCAACCGAGAATGGGCGGGAAAAATGCACCAGGACTTAATTGATGGTGTGAATTGGTTAGTTGAAAATGGCATTTCCCAACCGGATAAAATCGCGATTATGGGCGGGTCTTATGGAGGTTATGCGACCTTAGTTGGCTTAACATTTACTCCCGAAGTTTTTGCCTGTGGCGTGGATATTGTCGGGCCGAGTAATATTATTACTTTGATGCAAAGTATTCCGCCCTATTGGGAACCCATTCGCAAGAATTTCTATCATCGGGTCGGGAATTTAGACACGGAACCGGAATTTTTAAAACAGCGATCGCCTTTATTTTTTGTTGACCGGATTGAAAAACCTTTATTAATTGGTCAAGGAGCCAATGATCCCAGGGTTAAACAACCGGAAAGTGAACAGATCTTTGAGGCGATGAAACAAGCTGATAAACCTGTAGAATATGTGTTATATACCGATGAAGGACATGGTTTTGCCCGTCCCGAAAACCGCTTACATTTCTATGCAGTGGCTGAAGAATTTCTGGCTAAATATTTAGGCGGACGCTTTGAACCTGTGGGAGAAATGACTGGACATTCTGGTGTGATTAAATCCTGAAATTAACCCAGGGCTGTAGAGACGTTGTATACAACGTCTCTAGAGGTATTGATGATTTGATTAACCCGTTAATTACCCCAAACTTTACTGTTTATGTTCCAATATATTCTCGGTATTTTATTTCCCATTATCATTGGATTTACACTAAATTCTTCGGTGAAAGTGGTTAGTACCAGTGACCAAGCTATTGTTGAAAGATTAGGTAAATATAAACGGACTCTAAAACCAGGACTCCAATTTATTATTCCTGTGGCGGAGAAAATTGTTTATTATGATACCAACCGTGAACGTTTATTAGATATTGACCCTCAAGAAGTGATTACAAAAGATCAAATCACCCTCAGAATTAATGCGGCGGTTTTTTGGAAAATTGAAGATTTACAAAATTTTTATTATAACGTTGAAACCGATAAAACCAAAGAAGCGATTTCTAATTTAGTTTTAACCACACTTAGGGCAGAAATCGGGTTGACGAATCTGGAAGAATTATTAGCTAAAATTAAAGACATTAACAGAAGATTATTATATGCCTTAGCAGAAGGAACCAAGACCTGGGGAATTACTATAATTCGGGTTGATATTCAAAATATTACTCCTCCTAAATCTATCCAAGAGTCAATGGAACGCAAACGGGTTGCTGAAAGTCAAAAACAGGCAGAAATTTTAGAAGCTCAAGGACAAGCTCAATCGATTCGAGTGTTAGCAGATACTTTAGGATTAAAAACCAATAGTCAAGAATTTTTAAAATTTTTAATTACAAAACAATATGTTGAAGCTAACCAACAGTTAAGTCAAAGTGCTAATTCAAAAATTATCTTTATGAACCCTAGTCAATTAACAGAATCCATTACTAATCTAATGGAAACCAATACGGAAAATTTGAACAATCCAATTATTTTACCCAATTTAGAAGAAGTAACTAAAATTCAACCTAATCCTAATATTCAAAAAACCTAGACTATGCCTTTATAGCAGGGAACAGACGAGCCACGGCGCGTCTCCTCCTCCGCAGATGTCATAGAAATAATCACACTAACTTTAGGGGTATGGTTAGGAGACAGAGGAGTTAAGTAGACCGTTGCATCCGCACTATTTCCCGCCAAATGACCCTGGAGGAAGGTTTGATTTTGTTGTGCTTCTATTCCTTGAAAGGCTTCTAAACGCCGTCCTGATAGATGGTTATAATCGTGATTTTGATGAATAGCGGTAATTAATTGACTTCCATTAATCACCGGAATATTGTTAGATTTAACGAGGGTTGGATATTGGGAGAAATTGATAAAGGGGTCGCTATCATAATATATCCTCACTAATCTTCAATGGTTTCTGTTAGAACTTGGCTTCGACATCTTATGAGAGTTTTAGATATAATACATAATATAGCCATCCTAAATCAGTTGTAATATTTCCATCTATATTTACCCCTCCCAACCCTCCCCTTAGTAAGGGGAGGGCTAGGGTGAGGTTATATATTTCTATCACAAATCATTTAAGATTGCTATAGTAAAATTTTTTAGGGTTAAAGTTAACTATTAATACCATGAATTCTAAAATAGTTTCACAATACGAACAAGATTTTTATGGCTGGACACAGTGGCAAGTACAGGTAATAGCCAACAGACAAGTATCAGAATTAGATTGGCAAAACTTACAGGAGGAGGTACAAGCCTTGGGAAGACAGGAATACCGAGAATTAGTCAGTCGTATTACTGTCTTGTTAGGGCATCTCCTCAAGTGGCAATATCAACCAGAAAACCGTTCTCGCAGTTGGTTTCTGACCATCAGAGAACAACGCCGTGCCATTAGTCGCCATTTTTATCGTAATCCTAGCTTAAAGTCTCGCATAATTGACGCTTTAGAAGATGGCTTTGAAGCAGGAGTTGATTTGGCACTACGAGAAACAAACTTGCCATTAAGAACTTTTCCCGAAAAATGTCCATACAATTTTGAGGAAGCGATCGCAGATGGTTTTATCTGCGATACTAGCCAAGATTGGGAATATTGAACACCGAGAGTGCCTTGAGAATTAAGTTTCACGTCAGGAATATAGCCTAAACCAAACTCTTTGGCGGTTGCTGACAATATATCCTCCCTAATCTTCCATTGTTTCAGCTAGAACTTTTGCTAATAATTTAACTATTGCTGCATTATCGGATTTTGATTTTTTACTAACGGTGATTTCCGGTTGATATTGAACTTGAGTTAATTGAGTTTTCGCTTGTTCTAGTTCGGTTTTTAGTTTGGTGATTTCCTCTTTTTGTTGATGAAACTGGGAAACATATTGTTCTAACTCGACCTGCACTTCATCCAGTTGAAATTGAGTTAATTCTAATTCTTCTCGAACTTCATGCAGTTCTGAGCGAGACTGGTCAAATTGTTTCTGGGTTTGTTTAAGGTTGGTTTGAGATTGTTCTAATTCCTGTAATATTTGATCCCGTTGAGATTCTAACTTAACTAAAATTTCTGTACCTTCATCCAGTTGAACTTGAGATTGTTCTAATATTAACAAAACCTCTTGGTATTGGGACTGTAAAATTTCTAACTCCTGTTTGGTTTCTTGAAGTTGCTTGGCAATTGGAGATAGGGGTTTAACCGGATGAATTCCGTCCTCAGTCCTAACAGTTTGACGCACATAAAATGCTTCTCCCCAAGCGGGATGGTAAGGAGTATCCTCGGCAACAATATCAAATTGATAGTCGGTGAGAAACTGATTAACTTCTTCGGCTAAGGCACCTCCTTCAAATAGTTCTTGATAATGAACATTGGTGTAAATAGCATCTAGGTTATTCAGGAGTTGGGTAGCACCTTCCAAGGCCAAAAGTTCAGCGCCTTGGATATCGAGAATCAGAATATTAAAATCACTAGGAGATAGGTTCAGTTCTTCCAGGAGAGTATCCAGAGTGTGCGAGGAAAGGGTGAGTTGTTGAATTTCTTTAATATTGGGGTAAATTTCGCTGTACTGTTTCCAGGGCAAAATAGAACTGCTAGACTCAAGGGAAGTTAGGTGCAGAGTAACGGTGTCGTTATGGTTGGCAATAGCAGCCTGAACCACCTGGATATTGGGACTATTGGCAAAATTCTCTTGCAGTCGTTCAACGGCGCCTTGGTTGGCATCAATGACTAGGATTTTAACAGTATTGGGGAGGTTGAGACGTTTGAGGGTTTTGCCATCGTAAGCACCAATCAAGATAATGCCGCGTGGGGTGATGTTGTGGTGTTGGCAGAGGTCGGGAAAGTTGAGTTTCATGGAGAGGGTTGCTTGAGGTCTAATGATTTGAGTTTCCATTGTATCAGGTAGTAGAATTGAATTAACGGAAACAAACCATTAATAACTGATCCTATCCTTATTTATAACGTCCATTGCTAGGAGTACCAATATGTTTACAGAAGAAAAAGTGACTACTAATGTTGAAGATAAAGATATTCAATTAATGAATTTAGAGGAGTTTTTTGAATGGTATCCTGATGGTCATGGTCGCTTTGAATTACATAATGGAGTTATTGTTAAAATGCAACCGACAGGAACTCATGAACAAGTAGCGGGCTTTTTAGCTTTGGAACTGGGTGTGGAAATTAAACGTTTAAATTTGCCATTTTTTATCCCCAGACAAGGGCTTGTTAAAGCAATAGACTCTGATAAATCAGCTTATATTCCTGATGTGATGGTATTAGATTTTAATGCTATTATGAATGAATCTATGTGGAAAAAGCGATCGACGATTACTCAAGGAACAAGCATTAAATTAGCGATAGAAGTCGTGAGTACCAATTGGCAAGATGATTATTTAATGAAACTAGGAGAATATGAAAAATTAGGTATAGGTGAGTATTGGATTGTTGATTATTTGGGTTTAGGAGGTCGGCGCTATATTGGTGATCCCAAACAACCGACTATTTCGGTTTGTAGTTTGGTGGAAGGAGAATATATGGTAAATTTATTTAGGGGTAAAGATATAGTGCGATCGCTTACTTTCCCAGAACTTAATTTAACGACCGAACAGATATTTCAAATCGGGCAATAAACCCCTATTATAATCTATAATTAAGTAACAAAAACTTTAATCTCAATGATTTTCATTGTCTAACCTTAGTAAAAATTGATGAATGTCAGTCTCAAGATTTTCTTTTAATTTTAATGCTTTATCCAAATTGATTTTAAGTTGTTCATACTCAATGGTTGCACTATAGGCATGACGAAAAAAGTGACAGAAGCCTCGCAAATTATTCAAAATAGCATGGGTATTATAAGATAAAAATGCCGGACGGATATCAGGAATTTCGATGGTCATTCTCTGGAGTAATAAACTATGCCATTGGCTAGAGTTACTAATATTATTTTCAAAGCAACTAGCCACTATTTTCAGTAAGTCCTCAGTGGCACAGTATAGGTTTTGACATCCACCCCGCAGTAAAACGGGCGGGGATTCCCAAACCTCACGATTTAGGTTTCTGCTTCATAGCACCCGCCTTTACAGATTTACTCTGTTCAGGTCTTACAGTCGCTCCACAGACTGACACTGCGAGTCCCGCAGCCAAAATATTTTTACTCGCGTTGAGATCTCGGTCATGGATTACCTCACACTTAGGGCATTTCCATTCACGAATATTTAGCGGCAATTTATCCATTGTGTGACCACAGTTCCCGCAGCGTTTAGTAGGGAACCATTGGTCAATCTTAACTAGATTACGCCCATACCAAAGACACTTGTAATCTAATTGCCGAATCAACTCACTCCATCCGCTATCAGAAATAGCCAGTGCGAGCTTGTGGTTTTTGACCATATTCTTAACTGCTAACGACTCAACGGCAATCGTTTGATTTTCGCGTACCAAGTTAGTCGTCAGCTTATGCAAGAAATCTTTACGGGAATCTGCAATTTTAAGGTGAACTTTTGCTACCTTAATCCTCGCTTTTTCCCTATTCTTGGAACCTTTTTGTTTACGAGAAAGATTCTTTTGCGCCCGTTTCAATCTTTTGTAATGCTTCTTAAATTGTTTGGGGTTAGACACTTTTTCACCGTTGCTGGTAGCAATCAGGCTTGTAATACCCAAGTCAATCCCAATCGCATTATCATTAACAGGCAATGGCTTAATTGTTGGATCATCGAAACGAATGGAAATATGCCAACGTCCCGACGGGTGCATCTTAACGGTTACAGAGGACGGCTCACATCCTTTTGGAATCTGCCTAGACCATCGAATATCTAAAGGCTCAACACTTTTCGCCAGGTAGATTTTTCCATCTTTAAACTTAAATGCCGACTTTGTAAATTCAGCACTACCACCATTCCTTTTTTTCTTGAAGTTGGGATATTTTGCCCTTCCTGCAAAGAAATTAGCAAATGCCGATTGAAGATGTCTCAACCCTTGTTGTATTGGTACACAGCTAACTTGATTAAGAAAATCCAAGTCTTCTTGTTTTTTCCATTTGGTCAGCATAGAGGATGTTTGGTTATATCCAATTTTTTCTTGTCTTTCGTACCATCCTTGAGTTCTCTCATGGAGAGCCTTGTTGTAAACCAACCTTACACAACCCAAAGTGCGTCGCAATAGCGACTCTTGCTCTGGACTTGGGTAAAATCGGTAATTGAATGCTTTTTCCATACCTCACATTATAGTATATCTTTTTGTGAATGTGTTAAATTAAAAATATCAAAGCCGTCGTAGAACGACGGGGTTTCTACCCAATTTTTCGATGAATTTGATAGGCAATACTTTCTAAGATTACGTCATCATCTACTGCCAACTTCGCAACCCTATCTAGTAGTTTTTGATGAATTCTTTGTATATCATTCATCTGACCCTCTAAGTCAACTTTTAAAAGGATGAGTTTATTGCTGTCCATGGAATACCTGTTTGTCTAATCCGATCGCCAAAGTGACATTTGTAAAGTTCAATTACATCCACATCACGCCCCATAGTCTCAGAAATAAAGCCAATTACAGCAAAAAAATCATCGGGATTAATTTGCTCAACAGCGATATAAATATCAGAGTTTTGATGAAATCTTTGGGGTTGTGTTAGCGAGCCAAAAATATAGGCTGTTTGAATACCATACTGCAATCCATGTTCATCTAGCCATTCCACAACTTTTTGCAACAATTTTTGACGTTCTCTCTCATTTTGTTCATAGCGATCGCGAATAATTTGATCTAACTTAGACGTCTCAAAGGGAGTAGTTAATTTCATACTTGATGTCCTTCGGGAAAAAAATCCTCATCTACCAACTCTTCCCAAGTATAAGGGCAACCTTGAGGAAAAACCTTCTCGTCCAGAAAAGTCTCTTTACTCGCTCCTTTGCGTCCATACTTATACCCCTTACTAACGGCTTCTTGGATTCGAGTTTGCAATCCAGGATTATCCTCAAGGATACGTTCTATTTGAATTCTTTGCTTGTCAATAGAATGTCGCCAACTTGGGGAGCGACGTTCTTTCTGATATTGCCATTTCAACAAATGCAAGGTTAGCTGTTCAATTGCAGATACAAACGCTCGATATTCACTGCGTCCCAAGTCTTCAATCTCCTCAATAATATTGCTCCAATCCACTTGATCAAATTTTTTTTCCCGCAGTAATTGAGCCTGTTGACAAGACCAAGTATAAAAATCATTCTCGTAAAGATTATGTTGAATCATATTTTCTGTTTTGCTGATAGGCTAATCTCATTGCTTGAATAGGGATTTCAACCATCTCTATCTTAATCCAAAGATTTAAACAAAGGCGGTTGAAACCGCATCTACACAAACAAGACCCGCCGACACGGGTTGAAGATTTCACCGGTCGGATTTTTCTTTTCAACCCCAAATACCATCTTTGTCCGCGAAGGCGGACATCGTTTGTGTAGCCGCGATTTCAATCGCCTTTTAATTACCCGGCTTTATTCCTTTCTACCACTTTTCAACGAAAAGTGCACTAGGGGAAGTTGTGATCGCCTTGAGGCAATTTCTCGTCCGTCTTGATAACAATCTTCAAGAATTTCCTTAAATCAAGTCTGGATCAATCCCTAGCTCACGCAACTTAGCCGCCAACTTAGCCGCCCTTTGTTCAGCTTGATGTTGAGCCTGTTCAGCCTGATGTTGGGCTTGTTCAGCTTGATGCTTGGCTTGTTCCATCTCTCTTGGGCTAAGTAATTTAGCTCCTGACTTGGGTGCATAAAAACGCATCTCACCATTTGCCTCTAACCATAGCTCTAAGCCCAGTGTTTCAGAATAAACCCAGAGGCGATCGCCATGAATTTGCTCTGAAATTGGTAAATAATTGCCTTCAATCAAACGAAATCCTTGCAAAGATGGCTTCAAATAGTCAGCAGTCGGATCATATTGAAAATATTCTTCCACTCCCAAATAAGCATATAAACCTCTTTTCGTACCACGATCTTCACTCTTCGTACTTTTTGAAGTAATTTCCAGTACAAAGTCAGGGATTTTGCCCTGTTCCTCCCATGTCTTGTAGGAAGGGCGCTTTTTTTTCTCAACGCCAAACACCACAAACACATCGGGGGCTACGACTGCTTTGGGGTTGCCCTGTTCGTAATAGATAAATAAATTTCCAGAAACATAAACATTAGCATTTTCTTGAAAATAACTGTCTAAGGCTTCGACACCATAAATCAAGTAATCTCTAGTTGCATCACTCTCAGCCATTGGCAAGCCATCACTATCAGGATAAGTAACATCAAAAAGTGAATATCTGAGGGAAGTTGTCATAATTGAGACCCCATAAAACCCGATCTTAAGACTAGGGTAACATATTCACCATTTCACCAGACAAGCTTCAAACAAAGGCGGTTGAAACCGCATCTACACAAACAAAACCCGCCGACGCGGGTTGAAGATTTCACCGGTCGGATTTTTCTTTTCATCCCCAAATACCATCTTTGTCCTGATGGTGCACGGATATCGTTTTTTTGTTCTATCCATTCCCCTAATCGCTAATTTCCACAATCGCTTCTCCAGCTTCTAGCATTGGTAATGCTTCGGCAAAAGTATTGCTCAAAATCAGTCGCAGGTTTCGGTTAGTAACATTCCCACAAGTCAACCAGAGAATTTGAGGAGGAGTTCCTAAACGAGTAACTAACTCCACAAAATCGCTGTCTTTACTAACAATAACCGTCCCTGGGTTCCTGGCAGCATTGAAAATCTCTATATCTTCAGCATCTCGTAACCCCAAATCTCTAATAGCCGTAGCATTAACATTAAAAGTTTCGACCAACCAATTAGCTAAACTTGGAGGAAGTTGGGCATCAATCCAAAAATTCATACTGTTAATTTAGGAATATTAGTTCGTCGGGCAGCAAACAACAAACAAGCTTGAATATCCTCCGCCTCCAAGTCGGGGAAATCTTCTAAAATTTCCCCACTACTAACATTTTCTGCCAGCATCTCTAAAATATCAGAAACGCGAATTCGCATCCCTCGAATGCAAGGTCTCCCTCCACATTGCCTGGGGTTATAAGTAATTCGATTAAGCAAGCTTTTTGCAGTCATTTTAGTTACATTTATTCCTTTCTACCACCAGAGTTTCTAGCCACAGGGAATGGTTAGCATCAGCAACGCACAGATTTAGCGGTAAAGCTCGTCCTAAATCCTCATAAATCTCAACCACAGCAGCTAGAGCATCGGTGAACATTGGTCAGAGCTTCCTCAACGGTGTCACCCTCGGTCAGAAGTTCTGGCAATAATGGGGATGTCACCGTAAATCCCCCTTCAGGTTGTGGTGAGAGCAGCAATGGAATCTTATAAAGCATTTTCTGTAGATTCTCCTCTATAGAATTCACGATCACATCCTCTAAACGCCCAGTACCCCAGTGTTGGCGACATAAATGTTCAATGAGTTGGACATTGATTGATTATACAAGATGCTTTGGGAATAATTAAAGATTTAAACAAAGGCGGTTGAAACCGCGTCTACACAAACAAAACCTGCCGACGCGGGTTGAAGATTTCAATCGCCTTTTAATTACCCGGCGTGCGATCGCTGACTTTCTTAGAACTGAATTTAATAGTGAATATTGAAGACAACTTCTGCATTAAGCTGAAATCCAGTTTTCTAATTTAAGCGCGGAAATTCGGCTATAATGCCTGGTGTTATTTGTTACTAAAATATGGTTTCTAGTCAGAGCCATACTCGCAATCAGTAAATCAAAATCTGCAACGGGTTGTCCTATTTTCCTAAGTCTTGCTTTTAATTCTCCAAACATTTTTCCAGCCCGATCGTCTAGAGATATAACTTCAATATCTTGAACAAAGTTATCTACGCGACTTAAGTTTTCTGTTACTCGTTGAGAATTATAAGCACCAAAATACAATTCAGCCACAGTAATATGGCAAATATAAATCTGGCTCCATCCTATCTCCTCAATTTTGCTCCTGACTGAATTAATATTTTTCATCCAGTAAATGCAAATGTCGGTATCTAATAAATAATTCATAAACTAATATAGCAATCCTATTTGAGTTGTGTTTAAAATCCCTGATCAAAAGGGAACACCGGAACAGCCCCCCCAAACCCCCCGTGCACGGGGGGTTTGGGGGGTAGGGATCTGGGGTAATACTTCTGGCCGTTTCATATCAGTATTGAAATGTTACAACCTATTTAGGATTGCTATATCATAGTTGCTAACAGTACGGCTATCATAAATTTCTTTCACTATTTCTTCTGCTGTAAGTTCATCTTCCCAAGCACCATATTTCTCGATGAATGTGTCTAGTGGATGTGGTTTTGGACTTAGAGTAGATGGTACATCATTTTCCCTAATTTTATTTTCTAATTCTGTTGATGGATAACGCTTTTTTAGTAACTGAATGAAATCCAGTATTAAAAGTTGAGCTTCTTCCGGTAAAGTGTCAATATCTTGACAAACTTCTTCAAATTTGATCAGCATAATTAACTCCTTGAGAAGATTTAAACAAAGGCGGTTGAAACCGCGTCTACACAAACAAAACCCGGATGGTGCGCGGGTTGAAGTGCGATCGCCTTTTAATTACCCGGCGGTTAAATCCTAGGATACTCCATCGCAGCACCCGCACCGATAAACAAACATAAAATAATATTTGTCAAGTACGGATAACCGAACGTTTTATCCTGTGAAACCGAATCTAAAGACCCCGAAAGTCCCCCTTCCCCCCAAACCCCCCGTGCACGGGGGGCTAGGGGGGGTAAACCATCTCTCGTCCCAATTCCTCATAACCACAGCCTGGAGCATCGGTGAACAATTGTAGGGTGGGGATGCGATCGCTTTCCCAGAACTGAATTTAACAGCCGAATAAATCTTTAAAATAGGGAAATAAATCCTTGTTTTAATCTATGATTAAGTAACAACAAGTTGTTGAGTTGTAAATATGCAGAGAAAATTTTGGGTTACTGTTAGACAAGGAAAAATTGAATTACTTGATTCAACAGATTTAGTAGAAGGAACACAGGTGTTGGTGACTTTGATTGCCAATGATGAAGCTGAGTTTTGGCTGCAAACCAGTCAAGTTTCATTAAATGCAGTTTGGGACAACGCTGAGGATGATATTTATGCCGAATTACTCAAAAAATGAGATCATTTTGGTTCGCTATCCGTTTTCAGACTTGTTAAGTTCAAAGGTCAGACCTGCGGTTGTGGTGAGTACGCCACACCCCTCTCAAGATATTTTGATCGTACCCCTAACGAGCAGAACTGCATCTTTACTGGATGGGGAGTTTTTGCTTTCTGATTGGTCTGCCGCCGGGCTAAATGTAGCTACGCTTCATGAAAGTTGTTGCCAATGCTACACCCTTGATTCCTTTAGCCCTATTGCAACTAGAAACAGGGATATGATAATATGTTCAAATCGAAATAAAAAATTAGATCAACAAATAATTATGAAATTGAAATTGGGCAAAACCTATACACAGAAAGATAGACTAATACTCCCAGAAGATTTGATTAGAAAAGCTAATCAACAAAAGCGAGAGGGTAAACTCAATGAAGCGATCACTAAATACCGTCGTGCAATAAAGCTCAGTCCTAATTCGTTCATTTTGTATCAAAATTTAGGGGATACTTTGGCACAAAAAGGATTACTGGAAGAAGCAGTTTTAGAATTAAAAAAAGCTCTTGAATTAAATCCTCGTTCCGCATTGTCTCATAGTTACTTGGGAGAGGTTGCGATCAAACAAAAATTATTTGATGAAGCAATTTTTTATTTTGATCGAGCGATAGAGATTCAGCCTAAATCCCATAAATATTATAATAGTCTGGGCTTGGCTTTGATTGGAAAAGAAAAATATGACTTGGCTGTTAATTGTTTTCAGAAAGCAATAGAATTAAAACCAGATTCTTGTTGGGGTTATTATAATTTAAGTCAAGTATTATCAAAACAAGATAAGTTATCTTTAGCTAGTTCATATTACCAGAAAGCGATCAGGCTGAATCCACAACTATCAAACGATAGCAAAAAATCTAATAATATCGTTTCACCTCCAAAAGACAGTCTTGAGATGGCATTTACAGGTGAAAGGTATATCCCTAGGGTTAAAGGTCAAATTAGGTACGAACATTTACATCGGTATGGGCTATGTCTGGAAATCGTGCGCGGTAAGTCCGTTTTAGATATAGCCTCTGGAGAAGGTTATGGTTCGGCTATATTGTCTAAAACAGCGAGTTCAGTGGTAGGTGTTGATATTGATATAGAGTCTGTTAAATTTGCTGGGGATAAATATCAAGACAAATCGAATTTAAAGTTTATGGTTGGTCAGTGCAATTCAATTCCTTTACCCAATGAATCTATAGATGTTGTTGTTTCATTTGAAACTATAGAACATCATGATCAACATGAGGAAATGATGCAGGAAATTCAAAGGGTTCTCAAAAAGGATGGGATATTAGTTATTTCTTCTCCAAATCGCCTAGTTTATTCAGATTTGCCTAATTACCATAATCCGTTTCATGTTAAAGAACTGTATCACCAGGAATTTGTAGATTTACTTAATAAATATTTTCTATATTTTACCTTATACGGACAAAAAATTTGTATGGGTTCTTTTGTTTATTCCTTGAATGATAATGATAAATACTATATAACCCATTATACTAGCAATGATCAAGAAGTTCTGAGGAAAAATTGCTCATTAGATGATCCAGTGTACTTTGTAGCATTATGCTCAAATAATTTTAATGGAATCCAATATGCTTTAGAGTCTGTATATCTTGATAAAAACGACAGCTTAGAACGTGCATCATCAGAGACTAGCAGCTACACGATAACTGCAACAATAATTTCATGTTCACAAGATGACCCAGAAGCACTTTGGGGGTTTAATGTGGATAGAGTACAACAAACTAATACCAGTAACAGTAATGGAATTAAACTTATGTTATTAGGTTGGGTGTTAGGAAAAAAATCGAAGGTGGAGGCTATAGAAATCATCTACAATCATGTAGTAGTTAAACAAGTTTTGATTGATTTTCCCCGTCCAGATGTTGCTCAGGTTTATTCCCATGTACCTGATGCCGAGATGAGTGGATTTGAAACCATTGTTGATATAGGTGAACTTGTAGAGCAGGGAGAGTTACTAATACAAGCTGTTTGTTCAAATAAAAGCTGTATTCTACTCAAAAAAGTTCAGTTTCAGGTAGTAGCGGCAGAGAAGCAGTAATTTTTGTCTTTTTGAGCCTTATATCTAGGGGATTAGATCGACTTGAATTATAACTTATGCAGGGACGAGTCACTTGAATCAATCTCAGGGTGGATATGAATTTCAGCCATCAACATTTTTTCACCTTCGATTACAAAAGATATGTTAAATATCCCTGTGTGAATCCACTTGATCTGAAAACCACATTTTATATTGGGATTTATTTCTCCTAGAATAGTTTTTGTAACATCGTCTCTCTGGACATCGCAAGGGAAGGTTTCCATAACACCACTACCTTCAACCACAATCTGTGCTTCTTTCTCCTCTCTCGGTAAAACCCAGCCCGTTAAGAACACTTCTGTGACATTGGTAGAATATTCTGAATTGGGACTGTCAATATTATATCCAAAGATTTTCCTCTCAAATTTGTTTGGGAAATTGATTATTTTCTTGATTATTGTAAACATTGTTATATCATCTATTGACAAGTCACTTGAATCAATCTCAGGCTGGATATGAATTTCAGCCATCAACATTTTTTCACATTCGATTACAAAAGATATGTTAAATATCCCTGTGTGAATCCACTTGATCTGAAAACCACATTTTATATTGGGATTTATTTCTCCTAGAATAGTTTTTGTAACATCGTCTCTCTGGACATCGCAAGGGAAGGTTTCCATAACACCACTGCCTTCAACCACAATCTGTGCTTCTTTCCCCTCTCTCGGTAACACCCAGCCCGCTAAGAACACTTTTGCAACATTGGTAGAATATTCTGAATTGGGACTGTCAATATTATATCCAAAGATTTTTCTCTCAAATTTGTTTGGGAAATTGATTATTTTCTTGATTATTGTAAACATTGTTATATCATCAAAAGAATAACCGAGACGCTCAAAATCCCTAGCAAAAGATTGTTCTATAATTTGCCTTGATTTATTGCTGTAATATAATCTAAAATCCGTTTTTTTGCCTTCTGTCTTATTATAGTGTGGTATGTGGTGAAATAATTCAACTCCTAATTCTTGAAAAATTCTTTCAACCTCAATATCTAATTGCTCAAGTTTGACAACTTCTACTTTCCCTTCATCTATACCTTCAATGAATAGACCATATACTGATCTATTTTGGTTATTGAAATCATGGGCAACATATTCATCAAAATTCATACTAGCTATTTCGGTTAGCCTATGTTCTCTAGCAGTAATCCAATCGGGTGCTTTTTCTCCCTCTTGTTTAAGTCTCTGATAGCAGTTCACAATAAATACATAACGTGACACAACCCAATCAAAAGGATTTCTCGTGACTACTAATATCTTCATTTGCTCAAGTTGAGCTAAGGTTAATAATCTATGTGATATTATCTCTTTGATATTAATATGTCTATAGTCCACCAAAATGGTCTTACCATCATCATCCCAAATATGATCTGTGAGAACCTGTTTCCCACCAAAGTTACTAATCAAAAAATTTTCAAGGGATGAACTTCCTGCTTTTGGAACACAGATAAACAGTAAATTTATTTCTTCACATAAAATTGCCATTAGTTATATCCCGCTATAGCAGACCGATAGTAATATAGATATTCCTCTAAATCGACTTAGGCGATAATGATGTGTTCAGATCACGCATTTTAAAGCCTAAGTGACTTTTCGCTAACTCAAGTGCCGAAGAAAAACATAAAGTTGGAACGGGTCAGAAAGGGAACGATCAACTCCCACAATCTCTGCTTTCGGGAATGTTGCTTTGATCCAATTCAAGCTCATTGATGTGTCCCCATAGGTAATGTCGCCATCAACTGCTGGTCTAGGATGAGGTAAAAAAGAAAATCCATTTTGTTTGTGTGAGGAAATTAGTTGGTCAACCACACTAAGCCGTCGAGCATTTTGGTCGATATTCCAGTATTCAACAGGCCTAATTGTTATAACCAAAAGTCCGCTTGATTCTAAATGTTGAAGCAGTGTTTCAATTGCTCTAACAGTTGCCCGCTCAGAAAGATGCGTAAATACAGAAAATGCGTAAATAAGAGAAAATTTCCTCGAACCCGTTGGAAGACCCACCGGAAGATAATCGGATAAGAAGAAATTTCTCTCAAGTCCATCCGAGCGACATATCTCTATCGACCTGTCCCAAGGATCAACCCCAAAAAAGTTTTCAGAATTGGTGAAATAATACATTAAACGGGCAATGCGCCCATATCCGCAACCAAAGTCTAAAATTGATTGATTATCTAAAGTATTTCCATAAAATTTACAAAAGTTATGAGCGACTGAGCGAACGAAAGCTGTGGTTTGTGTTAGCAAGTCTATTCCCGAACTCCCTGTCCAGCTTAACTGGACTTCATTCGTCGCCATTTTGGGAAGAATCTTTGACATTTTTGGGTAGGCCATATTTGGCATAGACCAAAGAAGCATACCGAAATCATCTAAGCCAAGACAGTAGCGCAGTTGCTGAAATAATTCATCTCGTGAAGTGGAATACCTAAGTGAATTTTCTATTTTGTATAACTCTTGATTTACGATGTCTATAAACGCAGACTTAATTTCAATCTCAGCTACCAACATTTTTTCACCTTCGATTACAAAAGATATGTTAAATATCCCTGTGTGAATCCACTTGATCTGAAAACCACATTTTATATTTGGATTTATTTCTCCTAGAATAGTTTTTGTAACATCGTCTCTCTGGAGATCGCAAGGGAAGGTTTTCATGACACCGATGCCTTCAACTACAATCTGTGCTTCTTTCTCCTCTCTCGGTAACACCCAGCCCGATAAGAACACTTCTGCAACATTGGTAGAATATTCTAAATTGGGACTTTCGATATTATATCCAAAGATTTTTCTCTCAAATTTGTTTGGGAAATTGATTATTTTCTTGATTACTGTAAACATTGCTATACCTCCATTTTAGATTGAATTAATAAAACTCTCTCAACTACTGTAAAAAACGCTCTAAACCATACCATCGAACAAAAAGCTCAAAGAAACCTGGCCAGTTTAAAGGTGACGGCGCAATAGGGTTAGGAGTAGGTTTTAATTGGACTTGGGAAAAAAAGTTTCTGAGAAGTTCGGCTGATTCTATCGGGCCAATAGCTTGCAAAGATTCAAAGGTGTTCTTGCCGTGAAACCGATAGTAATATAGATCTTCCTCTAAAAAGAATGGTTCAGTATGAACTAAAGCTCGAAGTAAAAAATCCCAATCATGGCAATATCGATAATCTTTAAAAGCACCCAAAGCATTATAAAGGGCTTTACTAAAAACAAAGTTTCCTGTCGATATACTGATGCTAAATGATAAGCAAGCAAATCCCAAGGAAGGAAATTGCTTCAGCTTGATATTTTTTTGTGCTCGGAAGTAAGATTGAGCCATGTCATGAGAGTCAGTGATAATTGTATCATTATCATCAATATATTGAACCCGACTAAAAACAAATTGATGGTCTTGATTTTGCATAACCTCAACAATGCGTGAAAGTCTGTCCTGATGATACAAATCATCTGAGTTCAGAATTGCAATTAATTCACCAGTAGATTGTTTGATCCCGTGATTAATGGCATTATGAGCACCTTGATTCTGATTAAATGGGTAAAATTTTGTGCGATTATCAAACTTAGCAATCCAGCTTTTACTGTTAATAACCTGCTCAATTTTTTTGACAGAATTATCAGGAGAACAATCATCAACAATGATCACCTCTATATTGTCATAAGTTTGAGCAGCAACTGAGTTAAGACACCTTTCAACAAACTTTTCATGTTTGTAGCAAGGAATAATAACAGAAATCAGTGGATTTTGAGAAATTTTCTGCATGGGAATTATCACCAAAGATTTACAATCAACATTTTATTGTAGCCAGAGTTTTAGTCTATACCCCAATCAATCAAACATTCAGAAGAAATTTTACCTAAAAAATCCGACATTACCTTAATTAAATCTTCCTTAGCTTGAATATTCTTTTCTAACTCCTCTAAAAGATGCCAACGATAAACATCACTTTCAATCGTTATCCTTCGCAGCAGATTTAATACAAGTTGCCAATCTTCGGATTCTAACAAGGTTTGTTCAAGGTTGTCAATTCCTAGGAGTTGGAAACCGGATTTAAAGGGAATCAGTGCCAAAGGAATACAAGTATTATCTTCTAAAACAGCCTGTAATTTAAACTCTGTGTCAGATTTAAATTCGGGGTTTTTAACCTTGGTGAGAAAACCGCTATTTTCTGCTCCTGGAATGGTTGAGTGAACTTTTGCTACGTCTAGGCGCTGTTGATCAACGGGAGTTCTTTGCACCAAACGATCTTTTGATAAAATTTCAACACACTTAATAGGGATCTTTTCATTCAATATCCAGCCCTTAAAAATGATAGAAGTCATATAAACATCTACATCAAGAGGAAATGACTCTATATTCCAATACAGTCCTGAAGGAACTGAAAAAGAAATAATTTCTTGAGGTACACCTACTGTTTCTACAATTTTAGCAAGGGCTTTTAATGACCTGTCTTGTGAGAAAATCCTGTCTTCTAATTGATCAAGATATTGATTGATCCAATCAGGTGTTTTATAGGGAAAATACCTCAATAAATTCAGAATTGTTTTCCAACCCGTGTTCCCCTCTAAAGCCCTAGAGGTTGCCATCAGATAGCCATGTCCAAACTTCGTATCAGGCTCAAGATGCGCTCCTTCTGCCCATTCATTCCAAGCATTAATAAATACTAATTGTTCATCACCTGAAGAACAATGTTTGGCTTTTTCAATAGAACCGCGTAACCATAATTCATACCAATCTGGATGGAAATTTAAAAAAGCATGGGCTCCACTTTTCCGTCTGGCTGTGTTATCCCAAGATGTCATTGCTCCTGGAAAAAATTTAAAATCAGGCATTGCATCTGCAACGGCATTGATGACTGCATCTGGATAATCATAGAAATGACCTGAAAAATCTGAAACTATGGTTTCAGGTGGTGTCAATTCCTTTGCCGGTATTCCATGAGGGGGAAACTGCACAGCAGAGTCAAAGCCCAATTGAGTTGGATCAACTATTCCTGAAAAACAAGTAATCGCAATCGCTAAATGAACTTCTCCAACTCCCTGTTGTTTAAATATCTTTCTCCAGAGTTCTGTTGTGCGAATCGGATCTGGTAAAATATCGCTTCGATAAACAATCAGTAAAGGAGCACCATTGATGCGAATATATCGCTCATCTCTTAAAATATGAACAATGCTTTCAGCAAAAACTTGATTTTGTTCTAATGAGTGATCTTGTGCAATCAAGACTTCATGGGCTAGTCCATCCCATCGTCTTGTCCAATTTTCATTAGCCCAGCAGATGCAGAAGGGAAAGTCAGGTTTTTTACTGGCAACAACTTCATCAATCGGTCGATGTAATAGGCGCTTTCCTGCAAACCAATAGTAATAATAACAGAAGCCATAAATTCCATATTTTTTGGCTAGTTCAGCTTGAGCTTCTCGAACTTCAGGAAGACGTAAATCATAAAAACCCAATTCTGCAGGAATGTGGGGCTGATAATGACCTTCAAATAAGGGTTTTGCACGGCTAACATTTGTCCATTCCGTAAAACCTTTACCCCACCATAAATCATTTTCTGGAATTGGGTGAAATTGTGGAAGATAATAAGCAATTAAACGAACATCATTGGTAAGTTTGGGCTTGTTTCTCGGCTGAATTGTTAATTGAGTTAGTTCTAATTTTTGATATTCAGCCAGGGGGTAAAGTAGGGCAATATCTTCATCAGGTATTACAGGTTGATCGTTAATCAGCGAAGCCTCTAACTTTTGTCGCAGACTGAGCAGTTGTGGATTTAACTCACTTGCTTTTTCGTAAGATGCGATCGATTCCTCTTTCCTCCCTAACTGCTCTAACACCTGTGCCAAGTTAAAATAAGACCAAGCTGCGGACGGTTTTAACTCAATAGCCTTCTGAAAGGCTGTAGCTGCCTCCTCTAAGCGTCCAAATTTCCAGAGAACTTCCCCTAAATTATGATGGGACAGGTAAAAGTTAGGATTCTGATCGATTGCTTTTTGATAAATGGCCACGGCATCCTCTAACTTTCCATCTCGGAGAAGTTGATTGGCTTGCTGAAAATTGCTAACCGTCATAATTTAGCTGAGTTGAGTTGAGAACAAGGAGTGATGAAGTCTAAGTTAAAGGCTTTACTAGCCTATAAAAGATTAGCATATTCTGGAACTAAAATCTACAACAGATTAGCCGAGCGATAACTAATTGAGTAAACTTGAGCTAATTTAACTATTTTCCTTCCTATTTCGCAAAGAGAAAAAATCTCCCTTCGATTCATCTAATATTTTATTTTTATGGAATGTGAGGTTGATTTTTAGTTAAACTCCACTTTAGATGAATGGCATGACGATAATAACTAACTGCCTCATTTAACTCTCCTAACTGAATTAAAGATTCAGCTAATTCTGAATAAAAAGAGGGTTGGTTATTATCCAATAAAATAGCATTACGATAACAGGATATAGCGTTTTCAAAACAATTGGCTTGCATCCAAATTTTACCTAATTGATAATAATGTAAAGGATTGCCTGAATCTTTCTCTAAAGAGTCTTTGTAATTCGATAGTAATTGTTCCAAGGCTTGGCTATCAAGACCTATATCTAACTCGCTGCTGACATCTAAAAGACTTTGCAGTTTTCCTAATTCATTTCTAGTTTTAGAAAGAAAAGCATAATATTCATCACTTTTTAATTGAGAATTCTTAAGTTGAAATTCGCAGATTTCTGTCAAGGTTTTAACTTGATTCAGTTGAGATTTTAAATGTTTATTTTCGGATTCAATGCTCTGCAATTGGGTTTTAACTTCTTGTATTTGAACACTAGATTCCTGAAGTTGAGCTTGCAAGTTTTGCACCTGTGCTTCAGTTTCAGCCAGAAGCGTAAATTTATGCCTTAATCCTTCTACATAGGGTCGAGATTGATATAAGTTAGTTAAATAGGAATATAACTCATTACTTCCCATTTTTTGATCAACCCCTAATCGTTTTGAGGCAATTTCCCATTGAGTTTCAATATCTACAACTTGACCATCATTGCTAAGACTGAAAAGGGCTTCCATTTTTTGGTAATATTCTAGATCTGCAGATGTTGCGCCTGGATACTCACCTCGTCCATACTGGTTCTTTTGTCCATAAAAGAAAAATTGAAGACCCAGGTACATAGAGTAGTAAGCACCTGTTGACCAACTATTGGATGTAGCATATTTTTTTCCTGCACAATAATGAATAAAATTCGTTAAATAAGAAGATGTATAAGACTGTTCATATATTTGCCAAAATAGATTTATATTGTTAACAATTTCTTGGTGATATGTAATGACATCGGGGACACAAGATACAACTGTAAATCCCTTATTTTCAAAAGGGATATGTAAGCTTTGAAATATATCATAAGGGTGAAGACAAACAGTAATAGGATGAAATTGATCTGGCAAGATTTCCAATTGGTTCGCGTACTCTTCAAAGTCTTTGATTAGTGGGCAACAGGGTGTAGAGTGACCAGGAAATACGATTGTTCCTTTTCTTTCAATATCTGTAAATGAGAGTTTTAATTCATCGGCTAAATAAATAAAAGGTGCTCCTAAAACATGAAGCGTATAAGGAGGAATGGCGTGATCTTTGATATTCATTTCCTTAACCTCTTCATTCCACACCCAATAATCAAATAAATACTCGTTTGTTATTTCAAAAAGGTTATAATATGCTGAACCTCCATGCTGAATCACTAAGGGTAAAGGTAATTCTTCAGGATAGCCACAATAATTTCTTATAATTTCAGAGTGACCATAAAATACATTCAAGCCTAATTTACTGATTTCCATACTTTACTACTAATCCTTAATGTTCATGATAGATTGATTAACTTGATCCGTCTAGAAAAGGTTGATTAGATTTGTATGCTTCTAAATCTAACTTTACTTGTTCTAACCAAAGCAGCACCTAAAATAAAAGCCAAATGTGTTGCAGCTAAAGCAACATTCATTTTGGTAAAAATTACTGGATTGGTTTCATCTAAAAAGCGATTCAATCCCACGTTTTTATCAAAAACTTCTCGTTTTATTGTTAGAATATTGGGTTTAAAAAACAGATATTCCATTATAGGTCTTATATGGATCAAAATAGATGAGTCTGGTATCTTTTTTAAGGCTAATAGGATTTCAGAGGGGTAAGCTGATATAAAATAGCGAGTCTTGATTTTATATTGAACACGATTAACGCCTATTGCAGCTTGATTTTCCAGAAAGTTTATCTGTTCATCTGACAATTTATTAATTTGAGGTCCCGCACCAATAATAAAAAGAGTTTTACCCCTTTCACAATTATTCAGTGAATCATAAACACCCATCCGAAGTCTCCTAGAATCTCATCGTTGTACTCGATCTGGCTGTTGTAGGCAATCCCATGTTACAGGTTTACCCCTTTGAATATCCTGCTTAACTGCTTGCCCCACTAGAACATCATAATATTTAGGTGGCAATCCCAATCCAGGACGTACAGCTTTCAGATTCTCCGGTGTAAAAACCTCTCCAGCTTTCATGTCTTTAGCCACATACAAACTGCGACGAAACATCAAAGATTTTTTCTCAGCATCAGTGAAACCATACTGAATTTGACCTAACGCTTGCCAAGCTCTTTCAGACTCTACCACAAGTTGTGTCATTTCAGCAGGTTCCATTGAAAAAGCGGAATCCACGCCACCATCAGCACGACGCAGGGTAAAGTGCTTTTCAATGACTGTAGCACCGAGAGCAACACTGGCAACAGCTACCCCTACTCCCATTGTGTGGTCAGACAGACCCACTTCCACGCCAAACAGTTCCTCCAGATGTGGAATCGTCAAAAGATTGCTGTTTTCTGGAGTGGCGGGATAGGTACTTGTACACTTGAGTAAAACTAAGTCCTGACATCCAGCCTCCCTTGCGGTTCGCACCGTTTCATCTAACTCAGCAACCGTTGCCATACCCGTTGAAATTATCATAGGCTTGCCCGTACTGGCAACTTTGCGAATCAGAGGCAAATCGGTATTTTCAAAAGAGGCTATTTTGTAACAAGGGACATCTAAGGATTCCAGAAAATCAACGGCGGTGGCATCAAAAGGGGTACTAAATCCGATGATGCCAAGTTCTTTGCAGCGTTTCAGGATGGGTTCGTGCCATTCCCAAGGGGTATGCGCTTGCTGGTAAAGTTCATAGAGGGAGTGACCATACCATAAGCTGTTGGGGTCATCAATGAAAAACTCCCCTTCCTTAATGTCTAAGGTCATCGTATCAGCAGTGTAGGTTTGGAGCTTGAGGGCGTGCGCCCCTGTTTTGGCAGCCGCTTCTACGATTTCTAAGGCTCTTTCCAAGGAGTGATTATGGTTGCCAGACATTTCGGCAATAATAAATGGGGGGAAAGTATTACCTACTTTTTTATCTGCAATTAGAATCGGTTTTTGCATCATTAATTTAGATTATAAATTTTTAATTAAATGTAAGGCTTGTTGATCGTAAACTATTTTTTTTCCTACTTCTCTGAAACCAGATTTTAAAAAAGCTCTTATAGATGCTAAATTATTGGGTTTTATATAAGCATTAATTATTTCAATGCCTGAGTTTTGACCCAGTTTTTTGCAGCCTAATAAAATTAAGTTACCACCATAACCTTGTCCTCGAAAAGATTCTGCCAGTGCCAAAGAAATAGTTGCTTCTTTATCGGTAATTTCATAGCGCACTTGTCCAATGGGTACATTATCTGGGTTAAGGGCAATATAAAAAACGCAATTTTGATCGCCCAGCTTGGATGCAAACCACTGAACATGATCTGACCAAGAGATATACTCTGAGGAAAACGATACAGAACGAATAACTGGATCATTAGCCCAATGCCACAGAATTTCGCAATCGTCTTCTATTACGGGTCTTAGTTGAATAGAATTGGCTTCTAAATTCCGCACAATTTTCGAGCTTCCTTCTCCATCTACTATTTGTTGGCTAACTTTAATCATTTTTGATCTCTGTTCTGGTGATTGCAAAATTTGAGAGAGTGTAGAGGCAATTTCTTGCTCTTTAACATCTTGATGCCAACCCAGATTAACTGCTAGGTTGAGAGTTGCTAGTTTTTCAGCGATCGCCCTCTGATTCTCCGCCAAAATCAGCAAAATACTCGCCAAACCCATAAAAGCTAATTCCCAGCAAGTAGTACCTCCAGCGGAAATAGCCACATCTGCCCAAGCCATCAACTCCGGCATATTGGTTACATTCTGTTGCAACTGGATGGGATAACGTGAATCCTGCACAGCCCTTTTTAGATTCTCATAGTGTGGGTTACTTCCCCCGACAACGACCACTGCCTCTAGTTCCTCCACTTCCACAATCTGCAAAGACTGAATGACTTTCAGTGTAATATTATCAGGGTCTGCACCTCCCAAACTCACCAAAACTTTTTTAGCCACTGGTGGGACTGTTCGCTGCCAACCCTGCCACTGCCAGAACTCCCGTCGCAATAAGGCATAACGAGTGTCCAGCAATAGCTGAGTATACGCTTCTCGGTTGTTATACCATTGCTCGTCAGCAGAGATATTTTGATTGAGGACAAAATCAGCATAATAATGTTCCGCGTGTCCGTAATCATCGATAAATAATAGATGCAATTTAGACTGTTTGAGGATTTGCTGATATTCACCTCCGAAGTGATACCCGTCAACCACAACCCAAGTTGCCCCAAACTGATGAGCCAGTGTCGTGGTTTGCTCGGCATCATCCAAGCTTCCTGGCTCTGTTGTCAAGTGGACAACTTGCATTCCTTCTGACTTCAGGCGTTCCTCCAAGGCTGGTACCGAAGTTGTCATTACAAAAATCGGTTGTCCCTGGGTGTCATGCCATGCTTGAGCCAGAGCCAAGCAGCGCATGACATGGCCTGTGCCTATTTGTGTAGAAGCATCGACCCGAAAAACGACTTGCATTAACGACTGCCTCCTAACAGCTACGAAAATCAGTTTATAGTACCGTCAGTTATTCCTGAAGCAACAATGGCATTTGAGGCGTTCAACATAGGGATACCTCGCAATACTGGATAAACCAAGCCAGTCTCCTTAGACTCAAATACATCACCGATATCTTCTAGTCTTGTACGAGTTAAAGGACAAGACCAGGAAATTCCGACAGTGGAATTGACAGTTGTAGCTTTTTCCAGTAGCAACAGTCCACTAGGATTAAGAGGATTGGGGGTGAAATCCAGTAATTTGTAGTTTGTTACTACAGCACCCAATTGAGTCGCCACGTCTTTGAGTCCCCGAATGTAGCCGTGGTAACGCATACGCTCTTGAGCTTCTGGGGAAGCCAGTTCATAAATTGGCTCAATTAACACTACTGCATGGCGGGCGACTCTAAGTAGCTCTTTAATTGCCTCCTTCTCTCGACCACCATTAGGTTCTAAGGAATGAGAAGTATAAACAATATCAATGCTATCATCTGCCAGGGGTATATTAAACAGATCTGCTACAAATAAAGATGCCTGTATCTGTTTCTCCGAGAGATAATGCAAGCCATGGGCGACCCTTGACCAGCTTAAATCAAAACCAAGAGAATACTCGGGCACATGGGAAAGTTTTTCAATTACACCACGCAAGGTGGTAGCCTCACCACAACCAACTTCCAACAATGTAAATTGTTTTTTGTCTTTAATTAATAGACATCTCCAAAATATAAATTGGGAAGGATAGCAAGATGGTAAAATTGGATTTTACCCCAATAAGAGATGAGTAACTTAAGAGAGTATCTGGACAAGAATCCCCAGCAAGCAAAAAGGCTATTAGGGATGGAATATGAACAGTTGATAGAACTCATTCAAGCTGCGGAGTTATTAGAACAAGAAAAACGACAGGAACAAGAAAAAACTAAAATCAGGTTGATTAAAGCAGGTGGGGGTCGTCGCCAGAAATTATCTGTGGATGAACAAATATTACTAACTCTAATTTATCTGCATCAGATGCCCACATTTCAAATGTTAGGGTTACAGTTTGAAGTGAGTGAATCAACAGCGAATGATATTTTCCATAACTGGATAAAAATCTTCAGAGAATTACTACCAGCGAGTTTAGTTGAGCAAGTAAAAAAAAACGAGAGTGATTGGGAGTGGGTAGAAAAAATTCTGCTGGAATTTGAGTTAATAGTAGATAGCTATGAACAGCCCATGCAAAGACCAACAGACAATGAAGAGCAGAAAAAATATTACTCAGGAAAGAAAAAAACACATACGTTTAAAAATCAAGTGATTGTCATGCCAAATGGGAAAGAAATAGTGGATGTAGTAGTGGGTTATACCGGAGCAACAAGCGATCTAAAATTGTGGAGAGAAAGAAGCGAGGAATTGGGGAACAATCAAAAATACAGAGGGGATAAAGCTTATGTAGGGGAAACAGCAATTAATACACCACATAAGAAACCGAGAAATCAAGAAATATCGCTTGAACATCGAGAAGAAAATCGGTTAAAAGCCAAACAAAGGATTGTAGTCGAACATTTAATAAGACTGATAAAAATTTATCGAGTTGCTTCAGAAAGATTTCGGTTAAAGAGGGAAAATTATGAAGCAGTAATCTTGACAGTATGTGGACTAATAAGATGGCGAATAGGAGCGATTGTATTATCATCTAAGAATTGCCCATAATTCTTGTAAAAAATGATTGAATATCAGAGATAAAATTCATTAATTATTATTAATGTAACTGAAAAAGCCTATAAATCCGTTACTTTGGGAGAACCCGGCACAGGAGTGCTAGAGGTTCAAAAATTAGCGATAGATGGCATTTGGGGATTTTCGGAGATATCTAATGGGTTGACAATGCTCGCAACTTGGTGACACCAACGTTCTTGAAATTCTGGATTATTTTTAACCGCAGAAATGTAGGAGCCTGCTTGCAAATCATACGAAATTAGTGTAGCAATTAAAGAGTTTTCCGATTCGCCAAGGATTTCCCTAGCACACGCCATAGCATTCTCACCGCGCTGATAGGCTAGTCTCATTTTTTGAATGAGCGTTCTCAATCTATCTGTATTTTCCGTATTACTCGTCACCGTATATACCTCGCTTAAATACTGTTTATTTCAGAAAAAAGATCAAGTTTTCTGCGTGCCAACACCAAACTGACCATGAGAGACCCTGAACCTATGTTAATAGAAGCTGGCGCGAACGACTAAATTCATTTAATTCAATCGCTTAAATCCACTATGACAAACAGGACTCTTGAGCAAGGTTGTCACATCTCGACCTGCTTCACATTCTGCAATTAAACCAAATACGGGGTCGAGAGCATCAAAATAAGCATCTACCACCTGCTGTGTATGTTCTGTACAGACATAAACACTGGTAGCAGCCAAGTACCCTTTTTTCAGCATTTCCTGAGTAATTAGAGTCTTATATTCCAACATCCTAGGACTGGAAAAGCTAAAGCCAATTAAAGCAGGACAAATGTGTTCTGAGTGCATGAAAAAAAACCTCGATTACTCGATTATAAAAAATTATAGCCGGACGTTTAATCCCAGACCGTTTAAAAAATGCTTGGCTTCCAAAGGAGTCTGCTGAGTAAAGTGGAAAATACTAGCAGCAGCAATAGCCGAGGCTCTTCCTTCTAGCAAAACTGAAGCCATATCTTGATAACTACCAGCCCCCCCCGATGCAATAACTGGAATCGAGACGGCATGACTAACCTTTCTAGTTAACTCTATATCATAGCCAGTCATCGTTCCATCCTGATCGATGGATGTCAAGAGGATTTCCCCCGCACCCAAAGACTCCACTTCCTTTGCCCACATTACTGGGTCTTTCCCTGTCGGTTGAGTTCCAGCATGAGTAAATACTTCATAAGTACCATTTGAGTGTTTCTTGACATCAATCGAAATCACAACACACTGGGAACCAAAGTGTTGAGCGGCTAGCTGAATCAGTTCTGGGTTTTGTACTGCGGCAGTATTGATAGCAACTTTGTCAGCACCGACTTGCAATAAGCGTCTAACATCCGCTACTGACTTAACTCCTCCCCCTACGGTTAGAGGCATAAAGCATTCATCTGCTATTTCATCAACGGTCTCAAAATCAGGGGGATGACCTTCTGGCGTTGCGCTAATGTCTAAAAATACCAATTCATCCACTTCGCGCAGATTATAAACTTTGACGGCTTGCATAACGCTGCCAATTCGCCGCCAGCTATCGAACTGCACACTCTTAACTAGACCAAAATTTTTAAACAATAGGGTGGGCATTACACGGATTTTTAGCATAAAACTCTAAAGGGAGAGAAAATTTTTGAGGACTTGAAATCCTAAACGTTGGCTCTTTTCCGGGTGAAACTGAACACCAAATATATTGTCTTTGTTTACGGCAGAGACAAAGTTACCACAGTAAGGGGTATGGGCGATCGCCTCTTGGGGATGTTTACATAAAAAGTGATAGCTATGGACAAAATAAAAATCTTTACCTGTAGTAATTCCGTCAAACAAGGCTGAAGGTTTATTAAACATCACTTCATTCCAGCCAACATGGGGAATGCGAATATCCGGTGTATCAGGTTCTAACCGTTTAACTTCTCCCTCAATCCAGCCTAGCCCTTGAGTTTCGCCTCCTTCCAGACCCTTTGTTGCTAAAATCTGCATCCCTAAGCAAATCCCCAAAAAAGGGATACCTTGATTGATGACTTGTTCCTGTAAGATTTCATTTAAGCCGGAAGCACTGAGATGGTTCATCCCAGTAGTAAAAGCTCCAACACCAGGAAGAATAATATAGTGGGCTTCTTCAAAATCTTCCGCTTTGTGGCTAATCAGAGGGTCGCCCCCACATTCTTGCACCGCGCGTGCCACAGAATCTAGATTGCCCATTCCGTAGTCAGTAATTACTACCTTTTTCATAGAGATTACTTAATCCAGATTATCGTAGTTAATCTTGGTCAGATTGCCGTCCTTATCTTTTACGAGATTTCCACGAGAATCACAAACAAACAACTTTTTATTTGTGAAGCGATCGCAAATATGGATAAACTCATCTAAAGTCATATCAACATCTTTCAATATTTCCTCAATAGGACAACCAAGATATACCCAAGGAAACTTACCATCGTGCATTCTTAGTAACTTAATAGCATCTTGTCTCGACAATCGCCCCCTCCGAATATGCAAACAAGCTAAATCAGTTGCCCGCCCAAAGCCATATTTCAAGAATTTGAAATAATCGTGAATTCCCGTTTGATAATTGTCAAGATTTTCGTAATTAACCAAAGAACCTTCTACTGGCTTGTGATAAGTCTCAAAACCATGAGCTTGTGCATACAGAGCATTCTGATAACCATCCCAAGGCAAGTAGTAACCTAAAAACAAGCCAGTTAATCCTACCCTTTGCAAATCTTCATCTGAAGGATAACTATATTGAATCAGATGTTTTCGTTCAATTCCTTCCTGGCCAATCAAATCGGAAACGCGCAGTCCTAACAATCCTCCAAACTCTTCCAACCATCTTCTTGTCAGCGTATTGTTTTCTGTGGCACTAGCAGGCCCCCCATATTCATTCTGAGGATTTTCTCCCCAAATGATTAAAGGAATATTGAATTGTACAGCAATCCGCACAGGAATAGTAAAGATAACAACGTGTTCAGGCCAAGAAATATCACCAATCTGAGTTAGGGCTAACTTATTAATGGTTCGTCGCACTGATGGGTTGACTGTCACCTCAATGTAGTCAACTCCCAAGTTTTTCAAGTTCTCAATATTACGCCTTCCGATATCCGACAATTTATCGGTTGTGGCAGTTACACATAGAGGATTCATGCCAAGTTCCAGCATCCTGATTACTTGAAAATGGCTATCCTTGCCACCACTAACTGGAACAATACAGTCGTAGTTACTTCCATCTTTTGACCGATAGCGATCAAGTACCTTTAGTAACTCTTGTTTTCGAGATTCCCAATCAACCGCTTGCCGCTTCTCCATATTACGGCAGGCACTACAAACTCCCTCTTCATCAATGAACAAATCGGGCTTAGTTTCTGGCATCACGCAACAATTACAATATCGAATCATTGAAGTATCTCCTTTAGGAAGTTTTTTCCAGCAAAAACCAAGTTAAATCGTCTTGAGGAAAGTGGATATCCCGGTGATAGACGAATCCATAATCCAAAAGTTGCAAATTTTTAAACCTATCCAGCAGTTCCCCTGCAAAATCTCGCTTAAATAACTTGCCTTGATGACCCCTGTAAGTTATCTCAACGGGAGTAGGATTATAGTATTCAACAAGACAAATATAGCGATCGCTGCTTTCGTACAATCGATTATAAACTTGTTCTAAACAATTAGGGTTAATATGAATTAGTACCCCTTTGATTAGTACAAAATCCCAAACCCGTATTGGGTTGAAATCCAAAATTGATTGAGGGTAGATTTCAACCTCCCTCCCTTCGATTTTTCTGAGTTCTTCAACTGCTAAATTGTTAATCTCAACCGCAGATATTTCTAACTCAGGTAAGAGCTTTTTTATGGCTTCTATATTGAGCCCTCTATTGGCTCCAAATTCAATCAATGAATTTATTTTTTGAGTGTGAGAAAAAATTTTACTAAATAGGGCTAAGTTCCTAGCAATTAAGCTATCTCCTTGATTTCGATGAGTATATTCATCACCAAACCCCTGGCTCCAAAATTTTTCCTGTTCCGTCACGAAATTCTCATCTTCGGGTTGTGTTGATTTATTTATCATATCTTTTTGAGTTACATGACTATTAATAATGTACCACTCTGGATGCTTTTTTAGTAAACTCAAGCAATCTTCTAACGTAAAATTAGGTTTTTTCGGATAAATTTCTTCGATTATTTTCTGAATCAACTCAAAATCTTCGGACGTATCTACTGTCCATCGATGGTGACCACAATCTTCTCTGTAAACTACATCACCCAAACGATAGCGGGTTGGTTGTCGATAAATAAAAGGAGTAACGTGCTCGCGGTCTGGTTGTGCGGTAGCCTCTCTGAAAGCCTCTTGTAACACTAAGAACGAAAAAACTTCAGTATCCATTCCTCTGGGATAAGTGCGTTCTAAGGAGTTAGACACATAATCATAGTGTGACTGATTTTGTAGGCAATAATCAATCACACTATCAATCACTTGAGGGTCAATTAAAGGACAATCAGAAGTCACCCGAACCACTAAATCTGCTTTGTGTGCTGTTGCTGCACCATAATATCGACTTAAAACATCGTCTTCAGACCCGCGAAAGCAAGCAACTGAGAGAGAGTTACATAGCTCAACAATGGGTTCATCCGTTTGATTAGTCGTAGTTGCAATGACGATTTCATCGGCTAATTTTACTCGTTGCAGTCTTTCGAGTTGATACTCGAGCAAGGGTTTTCCTAATACCCGCTTCATCACCTTTCCTGGTAAACGGGTAGAGGTCATTCTTGCTTGAACAATTATCACAGTTTTCATTTAAGCATATCCCTTACAAAGAGTACATCCAATTGTCTTTGTTTGACTGGACTAGATACGAAAACCCCACCCCTATGCTACGCGCTTAGGGGTGAGAGTGTCAATTTTCTCCATATCTTGATAACAAAGCATTGAGCACCTGCTGAGAAATTCGGAAATTGGTTTGCAAAATTTTCTGAATAATTGGCTTAATTTTGTCGCAATACCCCTGCTCTTTGGCCTTACTAATCACCCCCAGAGTCCCTGTAAAAACCAGATTAAGCTCCGTTGCGACTTTTCTAGCTTTTAAATCATCTAAAATGACCAATGAATCAATTTTTTCTATGGCCAAAGCAATTGCCGATGCTTCTCCAATATCTAATTTTGTTTCGAGACTTTTTTGATATTCCTTATCTCTAACTGTCTCAACAATAATCCAATTCGGCAAACTTTCTCCAAATTCGCTTTTTATTTCAGGAGTAATATAAACCTGAGAATAAAGTAAATGTAAAAGGTCTAACTCTCCAATTTTACTTAATATAATCAAGCAACTGGCATCGGAAATGACTACTTTAGGCATTGGCAATATCCGCTTCTAAATCTTCAACCAACGTACTAAAAACTGAAACATTGTAATTGCCAATGACTTGAATAAATTCACGCTTACTTAAGCCTGCTAATTCCGCAGATTGACCTGATGTTAAGGTGCCATTTTCATATAATTTAGCTGCTATCAATAACCGCAATTCATCGTCGCTTTGTTCAATCGTGTTAGGAAAATTGAGTTGTAAAGTTCGCAGATTTATGGTCATATTTTCCCCCTTCTTTACTTTTTACTTTTTACTTTTTACTTTTTACTCATCACTTTTCACTTAGAATATTTCTCAAAACAGCCCCAACTTGATCTTGATTTTCATCACTTAAACCATAGTAAATTGGTAAACTAATCGCTTCTTGATAATATTGTTCAGCCTGTGGAAAATCTCCCCATTTAAACCCTAGGTTTTGATAATAGGGTTGAGTATGAACAGGAATATAGTGCAAGTTAACGCCTATCTCAGCCTGCCGTAATTCCTCAAAGACTTGTCGGTGAGTTTTACCAATTTCATCTAGTTTCAGCCGAATTACATACAGATGCCAACTCGACTCAGTATCAGGATGTTGCCAAGGTAGAACTAGGGGAAAATCTGACAATAACTGATTGTAACGGGCGGCTAAATGCCTACGACGGGACACAAATTCATCTAAACGCTGCATCTGACTCGCGCCCAATGCTGCCTGAATGTCTGTCATTCGGTAATTAAACCCCAACTCTAGCTGTTGGTAGTACCACAACCCGTGGGACTCCCCTTGCATTAACTCAGGGTTACGGGTAATTCCGTGCGTCCGTAACCGAATCAGCTTTTCGTACAAATCCTCTCGATTGGTCACTACCATTCCCCCTTCCCCTGTGGTGATAATTTTTACAGGATGAAAGCTGAACACGGCCATATCGGAAAATAAACAACTTCCGACAGGATTATCCTGATATCTGGCCCCAATAGCATGAGACCCATCCTCCAGAATAGTGAAACCATACTTTCGGGACAGGGCTAAAATCCGTTCCATCTCGCAAGACTGTCCCGCAAAATGAACGGGAACCACCACTTTCGGCAGTTTTCCCTCTAGTTCAGCATGAGTGAGTTTCTGCTCTAGCACTTCCACACTCAGATTGTAAGTATGGGGGTCAATATCGACAAAATCGACATCAGCACCGCAGTATAACCCACAGTTAGCTGAGGCTACAAAGGTATTCGGAGAAGTCCAGAGGATATCTCCGATCCCCAATCCGGCAGCTAAACAGGCGATATGTAAGGCAGCCGTGGCGCTGGAAACCGCCACCGCATATTTAGCCCCGCAATAGTCGGCGACTAATTTCTCGAATCTTTCTATCGCCGGGCCTTGAGTAATCCAGTCCGAGCGCAACACCTCAACCACAGCATCAATATCGGCTTGAGATATATCTTGGCGACCGTATGGGATAAACTGATTCATAGCTTAAGGAGATCCAATAACTGGGGAGCAGTTAACCATTCTTGATTTACATCTGAACTATAAACAAAATCTGGAGCCACAGGAATCCCCTGCTCGCCTAAAGCATTATTAGTATAATCAAGGCTGTAGGAATATTCAATGGTGGGCTTAATTACATAATGGTCATCAAACTCTAAAGTTAAGTGGGAGGACTCAACGGGACACATGACTTCATGGAGTTTTTCACCCGGTCTAATCCCCACAATTTTATGAGGAACACCAGGTGCTAAGGCTTCTGCCATATCGGTCATTTTCATAGAAGGGATTTTAGGTACAAAAATTTCTCCTCCCTGCATACGAGCAAAATTTTTGAGAACAAAATCAATACCTTGATTGAGGGTAATCCAAAACCGAGTCATCCTTGGGTCTGTAATTGGGATTTCAGTCGCGCCCTCTTGAATCAATTGCTGGAAAAAAGGGACAACAGAACCCCTTGAACCCAAAACATTACCATAGCGGACAACAGAAAAGCGAGTCCTGCGATCTCCAACTATGTTATTAGCTGCAACAAATAACTTATCGGCAGCTAGCTTGGTCGCTCCATAAAGGTTAATCGGATTAACAGCTTTATCGGTAGATAAAGCAATAACTTTCTCAACCCCTTGTTCGAGAGCGACATTAATTACATTATCAGCCCCATTAATGTTGGTCTTAATACACTCCATCGGGTTATATTCTGCCACCGGAATGTGCTTAAGGGCTGCTGCATGGATGACATAATCGACTTCCCGCATAGCCATTCCTAAACGCTGTTCATCCCTGACATCTCCGATGAAGTAGCGCATAATTGGAGAGTCAAATTTTTGCGCCATTTCATATTGCTTAAGTTCATCTCTGGAGTAAACGATGATTTTTTTAGGTTGGTGGTGATTGAGTAGGGTTTCAACACATTGTTTCCCGAATGAACCCGTACCACCTGTAATTAAAATTGCTTTATCGTTAAACATTCAAGTCCTTTTTAACATCTATACAATCAATTAATTCAGTTTAATGAGTTATTAAAGTCTAACTCTCCTATTTTCCTATGAAAGCAAAAGCTTGTCGATAAGAAGACAGCGCATTTTCTAGCTGGTCTACTTTCTCTAAAACTTCCCCTAAATTATAATATACCTCGGCATCGGGGCATAATTCAAGAGAACGAGAATAAGATGTTTGCGCTTTTTCCCACTGTTGTAGATGTTTAAAAAAATCTCCTAAAAAACGATAAGCCTGACTGGAATCTGGGGTTTCAGTAATAATGGCTTCGTATATACTAATCGCTTTTTCTATAAGTAGGGGTTGATTGAGACTGGCTAGAACTTCTCCCAAACGATGACAATAATCAAAAGTTTTTGGATATAACTTTACAGCTTCTAGGTAAGATGCGATCGCTTCTTCAATATTCCCTTCTTGTTCTTGACTTTGACCTAGATGAAAGTAAACACTGGCTTGATTAGAATCTTCTAGGGTTTCTATTATTTCTTCTTCAGAAGCAAAGTTTTGTTCAGCTAATACTTTCTCCAAATTGTGACAAAATGTCTCAGAATCAGGATTCAATTCAACCGCTTTTTGATAAGCTGCGATCGCATTTTCCCTATTTTCCTTCAAACTCCAACATTCCCCTAAACCATTGTAAGCCCAACTAAAATCGGGGTTAATCTCAATAACAGTTTGAAAACAAGCGATCGCATCCTCTAATTTATTCAGTTGTAGAAATACCTCACCTAAACCTTGATGCACCCATAAGGCTTTAGGGTTGAGTTCCTTAGCCCGTTGATACGCCTCAACCGCCTGATCCAACTTTCCCTCAAGTGCCAGAACTTCCCCTAAATATCGAAAACTGCCATAGAAAATGGGATTTAGTTCAATAGCCTGACGATAGGCGACTTCCGCTTCACTCAGTAAGCCTTCCCGTTGAAAATGCTGACCTTGTTTAAGATAGGTTGTAGAAGTGTCCGGCTGCATAGTATTCGTTACTGGTGACTGAAATCTAGGTTACGATTAATTGGTCTTCTTGTCAAGTCCTCTACTCAAGTCCAAAGTTGTCTGAAACCAAGTGATTCCTGCCAGTTTATCCTAATCATATGCTAATCTTAGTTTATCATCTTCAAGTATTCAACTTTTTCTCGATATTATTCAAGGGAGAATATTAATAATGGAACCGGAATATGCAACAACTAATGATTGGTATAAAGCCAATCGTCCTAAATTAAAAATATATCGGGGCCAATGGATCGCTTATACGAATACAGGCGTGATTAGTCATGATCGAGATTATCGAAAAATGAAAGATGGAATTCCCCCAGATACAGCTAAATTGAGTTATACAATTGAGCGGATATATGAAAGCGAGTTTATTGAGCCTGTTAAGTTTTATCCGGTGAGAATGCGATCGCTAAAAGCTCATGATTGGCAACCCAAATATGAATTATTACTTAAATATCAAGAGCATACTGAAAAAGTAAAAATGCTAGTAGACTCAGGGGCAGATTTTAGCTTAATTACTAAAAAAATGGGGGAAGATTTAGGTTATACCAAAGGAGAGGGAGAAAACCTGGGTAGTGGTGAGGGAATTGGTGGTAGTATTGAATATCTATTAAGACAGGTGGAAATAGAGATAGAAGGTCATCGTTTTACGGCTCCTGTAGCGTGGATACAAAGCGATTTTTGTGAAGAAATTTTGTTAGGCAGAGAGGTGGTGTTTGATTTGTTTGATATAGAATTTAAGCAGGCTGATGAGACGATCATTTTTAAATGGCGTGGCGGTCAAGCATAAGCAGTTAATAATAAAAATTGAGGTGATTCAATGAATAATATCGAGAGTTCTAATCTTTGTTTCCACTTTCGGGTATTCAGATAATAACTCATGCTTTAACTGGTAAAGAGAGAGGCGTGAACACCCCACTACGGGTTTATTTCTGGTCGGGTAGTGCTAAACAATCTGTTGTTCCCCAACACACATAAACGGGGGTATTGCTATCCGGTAAACTTTCCCCAGTTTTGGGTTGACGAACCATCACATTTTCCCCTGATAATAATTTCACCACATATTGAATATGGGTTCCCAAATACATTGTATTTAATAAACGGCCTTCAAAACAGTTCACAGAACCACTAACAGGATAAAAACTCAAGATCACCTTCTCTGGACGCACACTCACCACCGCCGATGCACCATTTCTTAAATCCTGTTGGGGGAGTTGAATACCCGGAATTTCAATCTGTTGAATTTCAATACTCAATCCCGTTTCCGTAACAATAAATAAACGGCTGGCATCGACACTTTCCACCGTCCCCCGAAATAGGTTTGTATCCCCAATAAAATCGGCGACAAAAGGAGTTTGAGGATATTCATAAATCTCGTTAGGACTGCCAATTTGTTCAATTCTGCCATCGTGCATAACTGCAATTCGATCAGACAGACTCATGGCTTCCTCTTGGTCGTGGGTGACCATAATAAAAGTTAAACCCAAATTGCGATGGAGATTGGTAAGTTCCACCTGCATTTGTTTCCGCAGTTTTAAATCCAAAGCCCCTAAAGGTTCATCCAATAATAATACGGCTGGACGATTAACTAAAGCCCTAGCTAAAGCAACCCGTTGCTGTTGACCCCCGGACAGTTGAGAGGGATAACGGTTAGCAAAGGATTCCATTTTGACCAAAGCTAACGCTTCCCGAACTTTTTCCTCAACTTCCGGCTTGATGAGACGTTTTAGCCGGAGTCCAAAGGCGATATTTTCCCAAACCGTCAAATGGTTAAACAGGGCATAACTTTGAAATACCGTATTTACTGGACGCAGATAGGCGGGAGTTTGGGTAACGGACTGACCTCGAATTAAGACTTCTCCAGCCGAAGGCATTTCAAACCCAGCTATCAGTCGCAGTGTTGTTGTTTTACCGCAACCTGATGGCCCCAAAATACTAAAAAATTCTCCTCGACGAATATCGAGATCCACGCCACGAACGGCCGTTTCCCCATTAAAAACCTTGAACACTTTACGAAGTTCAACATCAAACTTCGCTGGTGCCCCAATAGCACCTTGATTCTGCGTAGCCGCTTGCAGCATAGTGTTACGTTTGGAGATTTACCCTGATTACAGCTTATCCGATCAACAGTCTTACTGACAAGATGATAGCCTAGGGAAGTCCAGATTGCACTTTGGGGCATGAGACCGATTCCGGTGTAAAATATCGAGCGCGAAAGCGCAGCAATTAAAGGGCTAACTTGGTATGAGGAGTTAAACGAATGAATTGGCAAAAAGATCCCCTGTCCGTCCTGCAAGATACGAGTCGAACGTTTTATATACCCATTAGTCGTTTACCTCCTTTACTCCAAGAAGCAGTGGCATCTGCGTATTTGTGTATGCGGGCGATTGATGAAGTTGAAGATCATCCCGGTTTGGATAATGCGACAAAAGCGCGATTGCTGCATAGGATGAGCCAAAATTTTCAAGCGGCGGTGTGTCGAGAAACCATTGCTGATGATTGGTTTGCGGAATTTTCCGATATTGAAACCTTGGAAGAAGTCACCCTACGGGTGGGAGAATGGGCCAAATTAGCCCCGGAACGGATTGGCCCTCGGATTTGGGATGCAACGGCGGCGATGGCTGACCGGATGGCGTTTTGGGCCGAACGCAATTGGCGGATTGAAACGGAGGCTGAGTTAGATCAATATACCTTCGGTGTGGCTGGGGCTGTGGGGCTGTTGTTATCGGATTTGTGGGCTTGGTATGATGGTACACAAACGCACCGAGTTTACGCCATTGGGTTTGGTCGAGGGTTACAGGCGGTGAATATTCTGCGGAATTACCGGGATGATGGCAGTCGAGGGGTGGATTTTTTTCCCGAAGGTTGGACATCGGAACAAATGCACAGCTATGCAAAACGGAATTTAGCCTTAGCAGATGCCTACACGGGGGCCTTACCCTCTGGCCCAGCCTTGGATTTTTGCCGAATTCCTCTAGCTTTGGCCCATGCTACTTTAAATGTATTAGCAGATGGTCAGGACAAACTAACTCGCAGTGCCGTTGTGGAGTTGATTGAACAGGTTTGTGGTGGTAAATAATAGGAGTTTGTAGTTGCGCGTTGTTGCGCGTTGTTGCACGTTGTTGCGCTTTAGCGCTAAAAGTTGTTGCGCTTTAGCGCTAAGAGTAAGGGCTAAAGCCCAACAACGGACGAACTTTTTTATGATAATAGGAAAAAATGGCTGAATTTTTGGGAATTGGGGGGACAATTGTGGCGATCGCCACGGCTATTGTACCGCAACAGGGAAGTGTGGGAATTGTTCGGATGTCGGGGGGTGAAGCTCAATTGATTGCTCAACAGTTGTTTTATACTCCCGGACGCCAAACTTGGGAAAGTCACCGAATTTTATATGGCTATATTCGCCATCCCCAAACCCAAAAAACCATTGATGAAGCGTTGTTATTACTAATGTTATCTCCCCGTTCCTATACCCGTGAAGATGTGGTAGAATTTCACTGTCATGGGGGGATTATTGCGGTTCAACAGGTGCTGCAATTGTGTATAGAATTAGGGGCAAGATTAGCACAACCGGGAGAATTTACCCTACGAGCTTTTTTAAATGGCAGATTAGATTTAACTCAAGCCGAAAGTGTAGCGGAATTAGTCGGATCTCAATCAATTGCGGCGGCACAAACGGCTTTAGCAGGATTACAAGGAAAGTTAGCTAATCCGATTCGAGAATTACGGGCAACCTGTTTAGATATTTTAGCTGAAATTGAAGCCAGGGTAGATTTTGAGGAAGATTTACCACCCTTAAATGAGTCAGAAATTATTGCCCAAATTCATCAAGTTTTAGAACAATTATCTCAATTTTTAGCAACTGCTGACACCGGAGAACTATTAAGAACTGGGTTAAAAGTAGCGATTGTCGGTCGTCCGAATGTGGGAAAATCGAGTTTATTAAATGCTTGGAGTCGGAGCGATCGCGCCATTGTTACGGACTTACCAGGAACCACGCGGGATGTGGTAGAATCGCAATTAGTGGTGGGTGGAATCCCGATTCAAGTATTAGATACGGCGGGAATTCGTAACTCCGATGATCAGGTGGAAAAAATTGGAATTGAGCGATCGCATCAAGCTGCCCAATCTGCCGATTTAGTGTTATTTACCTTAGATGCTGTTGTGGGTTTAACTGAAGCAGATTTAGAGATTTATCAACAGGTAAAACATCGTCATTTTATTGTTATCATTAATAAAATAGATCGGGTTAAGTCAGAGCAATTAGAGGAGTTAAAACAAACCATAATTGACAGTTTAATGATAGAAAATATTCAGATAGTTTCTATGTCAGCAGGGTTAAATCAAGGGATTCCAGATTTAGAAATAGCCATATTAAATTCAGTTTACGGCGAAAATATTCAAGCTGCTAATTTAGAATTTGCGATTAATCAACGTCAAGCCGCCGCCCTAACCCGTGCTAAAGTTTGTTTAGAAGAAGTGGAAACAACCATTAATGATCAACTTCCCTTTGATTTCTGGACAATTGATCTCCGAGGTGCGATTCATGCGTTAGGAGAAGTCACGGGAGAGGAAGTCACAGAATCGGTTTTAGATCGAATTTTTAGTCGTTTTTGTATTGGTAAATAGTATTAATTCAATTTAATAGCAGTGCCAGCGTCCTCGCTGGCTAGAATAATAAACAGTGGAATAATAAACAGTGGAATAATAAACAAAATAATAAACAGAATAATAATTAGAATAATAACTAGCGAGTGAGGACACTCGCACTGCTTAAGGAATAAAACGATAGAGAAGTGCTATGGCAGATATCTACCCTTGGATGTGTAAGTTTTTACACTTTAGACTGTGGAGTTGAAGCATTCAACCCATAATGTTTTTCTTCAAAATCTTCAATTAATTTAACTAAAAGTTCTAGCAATATCTCCTGTTCAGGAGTTAGACTAGGACAAGCTAAGAGTGCTTCCACAATAGCTAAAAATTGTTCATTTTCTGCTTCTGTATTAATCAAATTAGGTAGCATTTTATTAATTATTGTACTGATTTAACAATGCTTTTAAAAACCTTTGACCAGACTGTTCTAAATCATCTTCTAAAGAAAAGGTGAGACTCTGTAAACGGATTGAACTATTAGGAAATAGACCATTTAGAGGTTGATTTAAAGGTTTTGGATAAACTAAAATAGCATTTTGGCTATTTTTTAAAGTAGCATAGGCGATCGCTTGATAAATGTCTTGATTTGACGGTTTAGAATCAGGAATTTTATATTTAGTATCGAGAATAAAGATAACTTGCTTTGTATTTTTATCATAAATAACTAAATCAATCTTAGAGTCTACAATTTTACAAAAATTAACACTTTCTTGATCTTTAATTTCAAAATTAGCGGGAAGATGGGATTTTAACCAAGCATAAACAAATTTTTCATAGAGTATATCAGTTCTAACTAAAAAAGGAAACATCTGATAATTTCCGACTTGATGCGCTACCCCACAATTATCTAAGAAAAATCGACATAAACTGTGTAAAGTCTGATAATCTTGATTTAATCTATTATAGGATCTATTAATACAATCATCCCCCTTAAAAGGTCGTTGAGTCGCTAAACCTTGTAAGGTATGATAGGCTTTTCTAACGGTTGTTGATAGCTGTTCTGAACATAACCCACTGCGACCAATAATATATAATGTCCATAACAAGATTTGATTATCTTCAATATCAGCCGTATACTGATTATATTCGCAATTGAGTTTAACTGTCCCAGGATGTTTAAACTGATATTTAAAATCAACTTTTCCCCGAACATAAGGTAAAAGTTCAGTATTTTTAACATAAGTTCTATAAAATCCTTTGCGGCTTTGTGCTAATATTTTTTGTATTAAAATATCAGCTAATCTATTATAAAATTCTGGGATAGTATCACAATGAACAGATCCGTCTAGCAGTTGAAAACTTTTGAGATCATAAGTATATTCCAACATCCTAAATAAATTAGCAATGGGAACTTTAGGTTTTAGGAAAATCTGAATATCAGGCGTTAACGGAATGAAACCCACATAACTTTTAGCGGTGAGTTTATATTGTTTCTGGGTTTTCGGGGATGGATACTCAATCTCAATATATTTAGAATCTTTAGAATATTTATGATAAATGAGATCTGCGATCGCTTCTTCTAATTCCTCTAGTTTAAAGAATTTAGGTTTATATTCTATCAGTTCAATTATTTTCATCAGCATTTAAACCCAGTTTAATTTTAACCTGATTCCATCGAAATTGATCTATTTTATCCAGTGCATTATAAAAATATTCTTCTAAATAGGGTTCGATTTCCATTTCCCAGATATCTTGAAGATTATCCTCAATATTGGGTATCAGAAATCATCATAAGCATCCTCATCTTCATTTAAAAAATCAAAATCCAGTTTAACTTTAACCTGATTCCACCGAAATTGTTCTATTTTATCCAGTGCATTATAAAAATATTCTTCTAAATAGGGCTCGATTTCCATTTCCCAGATATCCTGAATATTATGCTCAATATTCGGTATCATAAAGAAGGATATCCCGATTTCATAATTCGGATCATTAATCATTTTATTGATGTCTTGAAGAACTTGAATTAATTGATCTATTAAAAAGTTAATTTCATCGTCTTTATAATAACGTTTTAAAATTGTATAATTTGGAGCAATTTTAATAAAAGCAAAACGACGACGCAACGCATGATCAACTAACGCAATGGAACGATCTGCTGTGTTCATAGTTCCAATAATTCTAACATTTTCAGGAATCTTAAAAGATTCATTACTACCCGCTAAACAGATTTCTTGATCTCGATATTCTAATAAATACATTAATTCCCCAAACACATTAGATAAATTTGCCCGATTGATTTCATCAATAATCAAAACACAAATATCATCATAAGATTCGGCTTTTTTACAAAATTCTAAAAACCGACCAGGGACGAGATCATAAGTTAATTGTCCGTTTTCAGTCCGAGGACGTATCCCTTGAATAAAGTCTTCATAACTATAGGAAGGATGAAATTGAATTATTTCTGAAAAACCATCTTTACCTCTAGTTAAATGTTCAGCTAATTTTTTTGCAATAAAGGTTTTTCCGGTTCCCGGTGGCCCTTGTAAAATAATTTGTCCTTTGCGGTTAATATTGTTTATCCATCTGAGAAGTTCAGTTTCATTAATTCCTGTTTCTTTAGAACATTGATCTAAAGTATATTCAGGTTGTAAGTTTTCTTCTTCAATATCTAATTTAATATCAGTCATAATTTCATTCAATAATGGGAGTTCAAGAGAATTAAAATATTTTTTAACAGCTACTAACCAATGAGAAAACATATCAAACAGATCATCATCTCGTAAAGCAGGTCTACCGGGCTGACGCATTTCGGGAGCGAGATTTTTGATAAGTTTTATTCCTGTCTTATTAATATATGGATAATCAATTAACTTCTGAGTATAAGAAGTTTGAGCAAAATAGTTAATAACTATTCTTGATTTATTATTAATCAAAATAAAATTATCGGGTCGAAGTGCATTCAGAATTGGGGAAATTATCCCAGACTGGAACCCTTTAGAGTAAGGTGAATTAGAAAAATTATTGCAAGCATTAATAAGTTTATTTGGGTGATCATTACAATAACGAACAAAATTAAGAATTGCTTGAGCAATATCAGGCCATTGTTCTGCTTTTGTCCATTTTGAATATTTATTTCTAACATCTGTAGCAAGCGCAGGTGCAATATGTATCCATGCTCCTCTTTCCCGGTTAGCAGAAGAATCAGTATAGGGAAGTAGTTGTAATAATATAGAATCAGTTACATCTTCTCCCGCATCAGCCGCAGAAATAATCGCTTTAAAATTTCGACAACCTTGTTGACGCTGTTGGTTGTATGCTGCTATATGTCTTAAACCATCCCCAGAATAAGGATAGGAGTCTATAAATTCTAAAAATAATTCAGTAAATTGATCTTGAATATTACTCATATTTAGTTTAAATTTGATTGAGGTCAGTTTGTTATTTTTAAGATGGGGTTATCTGCAAGATTAGTAATTACTTTAAATTCATAATCTGTAATATAACGATAACTTTGAGGAGGATTTATTGTCGGTAATTTTTTTTTAAGAGTGGTTAACTCAATAGGTTTATCAAAGATATTGATACTACTAAAAAAAATAGCAACACCTAATGATGCACCTTGATAATACTGTTTAAAATCTTGATCTGTAATCCCCGCTTTATCTTTGACCTGTTCCCAGAAATATTTCTTTTTTTGAGGTAAATTTTCTGTAATTACCCGTTCTACTTCTAAAGAAGCAACTAAATTTTGCTGAGGAGATGTAACATATACCAAAACTAAATCTCCCGCTTCAAGACGGGTACGAACTCGACGCAGTTCTACGGTTTTTTTACCCGCTAAAATTTTATCGGCATATTCTGGCTTTATTGAAAGTAACAATATATTATTTGGCATTATTCTTTAGTGTTTAATTGATTTCCTCGGCAATATAGTATAGCAAACTTTTCCTTAGAAACATAGTACGGAGACTGCATTGTAAATTTATTCTCTAAAACTTCTTGAACCTCATTTAATGGAATAGGTAATTTCAGTAGTTCTGTATGACTAAATTTAATTGCCATAATTTCTTTTTCAGGATCTCCGCCAGCTACATCTAACACATCATTCCATTGATATATACCTAAATTTTGAAATCTACGAAATAGTTCTTGAGGTTTTCCTAATACTACTTCATCAAGACGAGATACAGCACGAATAGAGCTTATATCCTGATAACCTTTATCTTTATCTTTACTTACATACCATATAATTCTTCCTGAAACTCCTGGTTTAAGAGTTTTAGGAGCAGATTTAGATTTATAATAAACAGCTTCTGTATTAAGAGCTAAGTCAATTTTACTAGCACCAAATAAGGCTTGATTTGCCAAATTATAATCAAATAAATTTTTCGCCCATTCAGGTTTAATAGGAATAATAAATGTATGAATATCAGCATCAAAAATTTTAGCTGGAAAAAGGAGTTTTTCTATTTCAAATAGGGTCTTTGTTTCTTGAAGTATATTATCAGATGATAGTAAATTGGCAATCTTAACACAGAAATTAAAATCTTCTGAAGATGTTTGAGCAATTATATTTAAGTGATCAGATAACTGTAAAGCTGTATCAGCTATAAATAGATTAGCTCTTAACCAACCGTTAGAGACTTGTATAAAAGTAGAATCTTTTTTAATAGCTTTAGTAGTTTTTTCGGATAGGCAAGAATCTGTAATCCTCGTAAAATTCCGCCCTTCTTTAAGGTTATCAAGGATAGAATTATAAATCAAATGGCTAATAATAGTATCAGCAATAGGGTTATCATCATAAACTCTGCTTTCTTTTCTTTGTTTGCTTTTGATAAAAATATTGTTTGTAAATCTTCTTCTCCCCAGTGAACAGGAACTTTTGTAATTGATATTCCTGCCATACGAATAGGTTGATACTCTGTTTTGCTCCGAATCTCATCTATTTGAAAAATCAATTCTAAAGGAGAAATAATAGATAGTTTAAATTGATCATAAAATTCATCTTTGAAGTTTAATATTTGCTGATTTTTGGTGACAAAAACATAAGTTTCAGAAGCCAATATCTTTTGAAGATAACATAAATTGTATTTATCCAAATCAATATTTTTACTTTTTAAAAAAATCTCCAATTCATTTTGAGTTTCATTATTTTTCTGACTGATATCAAGTAAACTAAAATGTGTATGAAAAGTCATCAATTTTTTTCTTTGTTCAGAATTAGTAATATTATTTATTTGATTCCTGATTTCATCAACCAAAGACAAATCTAATTCTAATTGCAACCAATCTGACATAAGAGATTTTGAATCTTCATTTTCTGGATTATCTTGTTCTTCAGCTATTTCAAAAAAGATTGGTGCATCTATAACAACAGATAATTTAGATTCTCTATTGGTTTCGTTTAGTATGGATAGTAAATTAGGATGTCCGTAATCAAACCACCAATATGTGTTTTCTTTTCCTTCTGTTTTCGCAGCTTTATCAAACCGAGGGAGAAAACCTAACTTTTGCCAAAACTGATCTAAATTAAAGTCTCTGCGACAAGTTAAACCGATACCTTCATATTGTTTATCAGTGATTTTTTTTAAATGATCAACTAATTTTTGAGGGATTCCTTTTTTTCGCCAGCTTTTACTAATACACAAATGAACAATCGTAACTCGATTATACATTTTTGAAGTAGCATATAAAAGATAACCAATACATTCTTTTTCTGACGAAACAGCAACAATGATCTTCTTTTGGACAGCGTGCTCAATAAATGCGCCTCTTTTAAAAAAACTCAATGTTTTTTTATTTGCATCACCTAAATTGATTACAGTCTCTAAATATGGAGAATTTTGATCAATTATTTCAGTATAGATATCATCTGTATCTTTCATTGGGCTACTTTCCTCTGATTTTTAATTTATCTTTGGTATGGTTAGTTAAAGTTGTAATAACTAACCTTGAAATTCCGATAACAACCAAGCACTAACTTTCCCATGATTGGTTTGACGACTACGACGAAATGCTTCCTCTAATATCCCCATTTGTAACCCAGGTAAAACTTGAGATTGTTTAATTCTATAACTACCTTGATTTTTAACCTCAAACGCAATTAATTTAACCGCTTGAACATCAATAATCCAATATTCTTGTACCCCTAAAGATTCATAAAGTAACCGTTTTTCCCCTTTATCATCTGCTAATGAAGAATAGGCAACTTCTATGACTAAATCAGGCGCGGGAAACTGATCTAAATCAATAATTGTGGTTTCCCAAGGGATAATTTCTGCATTCTCACCAATATAAAAAGAAGCATCGGGTTGGGCTTCGTCAAAACCTGTTTTACGGTAGGTGCAGTTATCATGGCCATCTAAATCAATGCCTCGCAGACTGGCAAATAAACCAATGGCCAAAGAAATAATAAAATGATCACGAGAATGGGGATTTCCTAGGGGTGACATTTCTAACCTCATGCGTCCATTAAAATAGTAACCTCTGGCGTTAGAATAGATGGGATCATCCAATGCGGTCAGGTATTCATCCCAGGTTGCTGTTACCCAGGTATCGGTCGGGAGTAAAGTGTGCACAGGACTCATAACGGTATCATTGATGAGCGATCGCTTTTATTTTAACAAATTCAAACATAACTTACCAAGTGTTGTTAAATAATTTTTTACACCCCAGCTAAGGGAGTTTATAATAATAAGATTTTACCAGAATTTAACTTAATTGGATGGTATCATACAATAAATATCAATAACAAAAAGCCCAAGGATAACCGAGTGGCTTTAGACCCATTTTTTTTGTGAACTAGGAGGATTATTATTTATGGAACAGACTCACGAAATCTTAAAACAACAACTCAGTGCCCTATCCCAACGCTATCCCGATTTAGGCAACCGTCTGGCTGAAACCGCACAAAAACTCAAAACCGCAGGAACTCCGGCGGCCAAAACCTTAGTCGATGAACTGATAGCCTACTCTCAAGACTTTAGCAATATTCAAAAAACACTACTGGGCCAAGGACAGCCAACGGCCAGCCAAGCCACTTCTGTACAACAGTTAGAGAATTTATTGCCAAATCTAAAACCTGCTCCAACCCATCAAAAGACGCACCAACAGGCGTTACAAATTTTAGAGCGAGTCCTATCCCTAACCCACAACGAACAAAAAGATTTTCCCCCCTTACAAACGGCTCAAAATCAGGCGCGGGAATTGCAAACCGCAATTTCTCAACAAACTAACCAACTGCATTCCGGGGCGGAAGCCTTAGCAACCGGAAATCATCCCTTGGTAGCCTTAGTTAATTTAGTCGAAAAACAAGACAGTTTAGACGATAATCAATGGGCGATTTTAGAAGAACAAATTACTAGCGCCTTTGGTAAATCTTTGGGTGTGGCAATTTCTAGGGTAAAAATTAATTTTACCGTTAAAACCACTGTTGTTTCTGCTGTTACTGCTCCGAAACCTCCAATTCCTGATATTGTAATTTTGGATGAACCTCAAGGATCTCGAGGCCCGGAATTAATTATTGTTCCCAGTATTGATGTTACGAAATTACCGCCAACTATTGATGGTAAAAATATCTTTTTTGGCAATGCTCCCCTAGTAGGTAAAACTCAAGAAAAAGCGACTCTTTCTAATATTAACTTAAAGATTTTAGTCCATTTACAGGGATTAGGCGATCGCACTTTTGCCGCCAGGGAATACGCCGGAACTCGGGGACAGGGACGGCGTTTAGAAGCCTTTCAAATTAATATTGATCCAGCTATTGCGGGTTTAAGTTTGCGCTATATGGCTCATATTGCAGCCATTGGTGACACACCCCTAACTCCCGAAGGTCAACTGGTGGGAGAGCGTGGCAAAAACCGACAAATCGAAGGATTAGCTATTGAATTGATCGGCCCTCAAGCCCCTAACTACACGGTTTTTTATACCGCCCACATCCAAAATAAAGGGGATGTTCCCGTTTGCACTAACGGCGAATACTGCGGCACCAAGGGTCAAGGGTTAAGAATTGAAGGGATGAAAATTTGGATTGAAGCTAAATAAAAGGCAATAAATGGGCAATAGGGAAATGCTATGAGTCATCACATCCTTAATTATCAGATTTCACCTATTGCCTATTGCCTATTCCCCATTGCCTATTTACGTTTTTTCCGATTTTTCTTGCGAGATTCCTGCGCCTGTTTTCGTTTTGCTTTTGTTTTCTGATCGAGCTTACCAAGATTATAATTAGAGGTCGAACTTTCTTCTGAGATATCTATTCGGTTAGGGAAACTTCTGAAATAGTTGTTTTCAGATTCTGGGCGAACTTCATCTTTTGATTTCAAACCGAATTCCACTTGTACATCCCACCAATCTCCTACTATAAAGGGTTCAACCCGATCAGTTGCAAAGGCTCGCTCAATCACCCTTGCAGATTCTACTGCTTTTAAACCTACTAAACCCCCGACTAATATTCCATTAAAATCTCGGTCTTGTTCGGTAAACTTACTTAACTGTTTCGTCAGAATAGCAACACATTGATCACGGAAATCTGGATGAAAATTACCTATTTTTTCCAAGGCATCAATAGCGATCGCACGAGAGTAGATTTCTGCATCAGAGTCACCTAAATGGGCTATAAGAAAGGGAATTGCGGCGGGCCCAATTAAGCTATAAACCTGTGGCAGTTCAGACATAACCCAATCATCATCAAGATGGAAAATTGGATTTAACCCTTCAATCGCCGCTTCTGCTTTTAGTTGTGCCAGTGTTCGCCAAGCATGAACAGGAGCCCAGATGTCTAAACGGTCTGTTTCTTCCCCAATATCGAAAAAAGTTTTATCCGTTGCCATTCGGATCAATTCACTAATATGTTCTTCCCCAAAACCCAGTTCTTCGACATAGTTAGGCCACTCATCCGAATTCATTTTATTACAGTCGCCATAGCTTAATAACTGACTGACTGGATGTTTATAGGATTCAACACTCATGATAATAAAAGTTCAAAAGTTGATATAGCCATCCTACTCAATAGGTTGCAATCTAGGATAGGATGCAGACGTAATAGGTAATGGGTAATAGGGATCACGGATTTAAGAGGATTTCACGGATTTCACGGATTTTAATTTGTGTAATCCGCTTAAATCTTTGATAGGTAATGGGTAATAAAAAGAGTTTACCTCCCCTGCTACCCCTGAAGTGCCACAACTAACACTAATAAAAAGGCTTCTGTCCATTCAACAACAGCCCCATAGGTATCTCCAGTGTGTCCTCCCAAACGGGCGTTAAACCAAGCCCCAATTAAAATCGCGATCGCACTTCCCCCTAAAGCCAGACCCACGGCCACTAACCAACGTTGGGGATGGAGAATCATTAATATCCCACTTAAACCCATCAGCATCAGCAGACCGGGAATTAAATCCCAGGAAGAATAGGGGGTATCTTTATGAAAAGCCCCTTTTCCCGTAGCTTTCAAATAGGGATAACGGGCGATCGCCACCAACTGTCCCCACCGTCCCCAACCTGCTACGGCCATTAAAATCAATCCTCGGTCGGCTGTCATATCCCTTAAAGCCGCGACTTTCAACAAAACGATCGCGATCGCGGCCATCACCCCAAAGGCTCCTGTAACGCTATCCGCCATCACTTCCAGGCGTCGATTTGGGTCAGCCACAGCCAAACCATCGGCCGCATCCATCGCTCCATCTAAATGCAATCCTCCAGTAATTCCAATTCCGGTCACAATCACCAATACCGAGCGTGTCAAGACCGGACACCCTAAAAGAGATAGTCCCCCATCCATCAATCCTAAAATACCCCCAATCAATATCCCAATCACCGGAGCAAAACGAGCGATACCGCGAAACTCCAAAGTCCAAGAGAGGGGAATGGGAAAACAGGTATAAAAAGCGATCGCTGCTGCTAATGCAGCCCCCTGGCGCTGGAAAAATTTGGAGAGCGATCGAAAGTAATCCTCTGACATGGTAAAAAATTAAATTTGCATAGATGTATGAATATTTTCTAGGGTATGCCAGAATTGAAATAGGAACTCAGGTTTTGTCTGAAAGTCAAAACACTTCAATCGGAGTTTACCAACTCCAGGGTTGTTAAATCGCAGTTCCAAAAACAAATCCATCCTTTTTGATTGCTTCCGATCATCAAAGATTAGAGAAGGAATAGAGGAACAAAAGATTTAAGGTTTCCTAATTGTAAGGTGTATGGTAGTTAGCTACCTGTACAGCCAGATACCTTTATTCGTAATTCCTCAAAACCTAGGGATGGAAAAACTTCACAACTACAAATTTCATTTAACAGAATCATTGCCATTCTGTAATTCACAGATTACATCTGAGGCTTTTGTTCCATGAGTTATGATCAACTAGACTACAGGGTGTCTGCTCCTTGCATTATTGATACGGGGATCATTGTTAACAAGCGGGATATGCAAAAACTGCTTGTTGATTTGGGTCGTGTCCGTTATATTAGTATTCAAGACGGACAGGTATGCAGCGAAGCAGAAGGATACATCCTAGAAGTTTTTGCTAATCCGCAACAGGCGACTTTAGTTGCCAATCATTCTTTGTATTTGAATGTTTATAGTTTCGATTACTTAGAACTCAAGCAATCTTCTGAGCAAGAAACTTATTTTGATCTAGTTCAAGAAGGAGGGAGATTATTACGATTAATTCCCTTAACAAATCCCTTACAAGAACAATTTAATCGTAATTTTAATACAGCGGCTCTTGATGCAGTTATGGATCAAGTTTTGTCATCAAATTGGGAGAATCCCCTTGATGATGAAGACTGCCCATTCTAAGTAATTAAGCCGTTTTCTATTGTTTTATGTCACATCCTTTTTCCTTTGAAGTTCAGGCGTGCTGTAGTCAAACTAAAGCCCGTGTCGGCTTATTTCATACTCCCCATGGTTGGGTAGAAACCCCACGATTTATGCCCGTGGGAACCCTCGCCAATGTCAAAACTCTGACTCCAGCACATCTCAAGGATGCGGGCGCCCAGATGGTGTTATCCAATACCTATCACCTACATTTACAACCAGGAGAAAAGATTGTCGCCGGGGCGGGGGGACTCCATCGGTTTATGGGCTGGGACGGCCCAATGCTGACGGACTCCGGGGGATTTCAAGTATTTAGTTTAAGTAAAATCAACACCATTACCGAGGAAGGTGTTACCTTTCGTTCCCCCCATGATGGACGACTGATTAACTTTACCCCAGAACTTTCGATCCAAATTCAAAACGAATTAGGGGCGGATGTGATTATGGCCTTTGATGAATGTCCTCCCTATCCAGCGACGCGGGAGGCGGTTGTCAAGGCCACCGAACGGACAAAACGCTGGTTAGAACGCTGTATTAAAGCTCATAAACGGTCTGATCAAGCGTTATTTGGAATTGTTCAGGGGGGCGTTCATGCGGATTTACGACAACAGGCTGCGCGAGATTTAGTAGAATTTGATCTCCCTGGATATGCCATTGGCGGGGTGAGTGTGGGGGAACCTTCAGCTTTAATTGAAAAGATTGTGCAGGTGACAACCCCCATTTTACCGTTTAATAAACCCCGTTATCTCATGGGCATCGGAACCTATCGAGAAATGGCCCAAGCGATCGCGGCTGGGGTGGATTTATTTGATTGTGTCATTCCCACTCGTTTGGGCCGTCACGGGGCGGCCTTGGTTCAAGGAGAACGGTGGAATTTAAAGAATGCTCAATTTCGGGAGGATTATCGCCCCTTAGATGCCACTTGTCCCTGTTATACCTGTCAAAATTTTAGTCGGGCTTATCTGAGTCATTTGGTACGGGCGAAGGAAGTTTTGAGTTATACCCTAATTGCCATTCATAATGTTACCGAATTAATTCGTTTTACCCAAAGAATTCGAGAGTCGATTTTAAATAATCGGTTTGCCGATGAGTTTGAATTTTGGCTCACCTCAACGGATGCGTCAGCAACCCTAGAGGATGACGAAATCGATAAACGTTCCGATCACCCGTAGTAAGCCCTTCAGGGCTTCTTCATTGATTTTTGACATTTTTAGTATCTTAACAATGGCAAGGTTTAATTTAACCACAAAGACACAAAGAAGTTGTAAACACGCGCTTATGCCCATTGCGATAAGCTGTTAAGGGTTTAAACTGTATAATTTAGCGGATAATTTTGAAGTTAGGATCTTTTGCTTTACCCGGTCGAGACCTTAGTTGCAATCAGCAGGTTTGTAACCAAGATATTTCTTAGCTGTGTAACACAGATTTTCGTGTTTTTCTTTCTCTGCCTCTCTCTCCCGAGCCTCTGGAGTGCAGTTAGTAAAGAAATATATGATAAACCAAAGCAGAAACGCCGAAGCTATTATGTTCGTTCTCGTGATTTTCTCCGGTGGTTTTCTATCATTAGGTGGTTTTCTATCCTTATCGGGTACTTTCATGATACTTAACCATGTAATTTAATTAAGGAATTATAAGCTATTTCAACAAGGTTTTTAAGGGTAAAGAAATAAAACTTAAACATTTCAATCCCTGATAGTCCTCACCGTTTGAAGACGCCCAAATCCATAACAGATAAAACTTTCGGGCAGAAAATTTCTCCTTCCATTGCAACATCTATCCTCGACTCTGGGGAGTTTGTTCGGTTCGATAATTGACGGGCTAGGGGAGAAGACCCTGCCGTGGCCGTTGGATAGGGGATGATTTTCTATATCTAACCCCCCTGTTTTTTCTCTAATTCGTCAATTCTGAGTTGGGTTTCCTGGGCTGCTTTTTGATTTCCGGTTTTTTCCAGAATGGCTAAGGCTTCTTTCCAGGTTTGGAGGGCTTGGGAATATTCTCCTTGAGCATAATAAAGCGTTGCTAAATTATTTAAAGCTGCGGTTAAATTATTTTGATCATTGGCTAATTTTGCCAATTCAATTGCTTTTTGATAGGAGATTAAAGCCTGATCTGGTTGTTTTAATTTTTCCTGAATTTCTCCAATCAAATTATGAATTTTTGCCGCCCCCGTATTATCCGCAATTCGAGTCATGAATTCTGAGGCTTGTTTTAAATAAACTAAAGCCTGGGTATCATCTCCTAATTGACGATATAATAACGCCATATTACCTAATAGTCGTCCGACTCCAGCTTGATCACCAATTTGACGCCGCAGGGCTAGGGCTTGTTGATAAATTTCTAAGGCTTTTTGGGTATCTCCTTGAACTAAATATAACGCCCCTAAATTATTTAAGGTGCGACTCAGATCCCGTTTATCCCCCACTTCTTCCCTAACTTTTCGAGCGTCTTGATAGAATTTTAAGGCTTGATCATATTGTTTTAAACTGCTATAATCGGAGGCTAAATTATGTAAAGATTCAGCAATATTAGGTCGATCATTAATAGACTGAGCAATTTGTAAAGCTTCTTGATGGAGTTTCAAGGCTTCTGAGATTTTGTTTTGATTGCGATAGGAAAATCCGATTAAATTTAAACTCCGACTGATTCCTATTTGATACTCTGGATTTTTATTTTCTGCTTGTTGATTTAATTGTCGATAGGACGTGAGAGCTTGTTGTAGGACTTTTAATGCTTCTGTATCGTTGCCTAAATTACTATAAACTTCTCCAATATAAGTTAGGGTTTCGGCAATTTCTTCGGGTTTACCTTGTTTTTGTTGTTGTTCCAAAACCTTTTTAAATGTGGCTAAGGCTTCAGGAAATAACCCTTGACGAAATTGTTCAACCCCGATTTTAAATAAAGCATTAATATCAGGTTTTGCTGGAGTTTGAGCTAGAATTATTGTTGATTGTCCCCCAATAAAATTGAAAGGGGGTGTATGGAGCAAAAACCAACTGATTACTAAACCCAGGGAAACGGGCAAAACTCTAGCACTAGCCGTTAAAATACCCAGGGGTTTTAATAGAAATAACTGCTTTTGAAACAATAACGAATTATTCATGGCAAGATTTAAGAATAAACACCGGATATGAGAGAAAAAATAACGGAATGGGGAAACACAAAGAATTGATATTCGGTGATTTCTCCTGTCCCACCCGCGATTAAGTTCACCTCTATATTAATATTGATCAAAATGCTCCTAAATTTAACTGTTGATACTATTCTTAACCGTGCTGTAGCAGGTGATGACCTATCCCCAGAGGATGGGGTGATTTTGCTCGAACAAACTGATCCGGTGATTCGGGAGAATATTCGGCTGGTGAGTGATACCTTGCGATCGCAACAAGCCGGGGAGACGGTGACTTATATTATTAATCGCAATATCAATTTTACGAATATTTGTGAACAGCATTGCAGTTTTTGTGCCTTTCGTCGAGATGCGGGGGAGGAAGGAGCTTTTTGGTTAGACATTCAGCAAATTTTGGAAAAAACAGCCGATGCAGTTACCAGGGGGGCGACGGAAATTTGTATGCAGGGGGGGTTAAACTTAGAAGCGAAAATTCAAGGAAAATCCTTACCCTATTATCTAAATTTAGTCCAAGCTATTAAGACTAAATTCCCTCACCTGCATTTTCATGGCTTTTCACCTCAAGAAGTCCAATTTATCGCCAGAGAAGATGATCTTAGTTATGCGGATGTGATTATGGCTTTAAAAGATGGGGGAGTGGGTTCGATGCCGGGAACTGCTGCGGAAATTTTAGCAGATTCAGTCCGAAATATTATTTGTCCTGAAAAAATTAATACCGCCACTTGGTTAGAAATTGTTGAAACAGCCCATAGTTTGGGGGTTCCGACCACGAGTACGATGTTATCGGGTCATATTGAAACACCCCAACAGCAAATGCACCATTTACAGCAGTTGCGATCGCTACAACAAAAAGCCCAGAATTATCCGGCTAGAATTACGGAATTTATTGTCTTACCGTTTGTGGGAGAAATGGCTCCAGCCCCTTTGCGGCGACGGGTAGGACGGGATCAACCGATTTTAGCGGATACTTTGTTATTAACGGCGGTGGCTCGAATTTTCCTGGGAAATTGGATCTCTAACCACCAACCCAGTTGGGTGAAATTAGGGTTAGAAGGGGCTACAGAAGCCCTGCGATGGGGTTGTAATGATATTGGTGGCACTTTAATGGAGGAACACATTACTACCATGGCGGGTGCTAAAGGTGGCACTTGTATGGAACCCGAAACCTTGAAAAATGCGATCGCCTCCCTGGGACGTCCTCATCAACAACGGGATACGCTGTATAATTACGAATTACGAATCGGTAATCGGTAATCGGTAATGGGGATTAACACAAATTAAAATCCGTGAAATCCGTGAAATCCTCTTAAATCCGTGATTGACTCGCCCGGATGAAGATTAAATCATCTTGACGAGTCGAAAGGACAAAACAGAAACTTTGATTTTCAGGCGACAGAACTGTCATTTAATTCTTCAGTTAATTCTTCAGTTGAACCATCATTATGGGAATTTCTGTAAAGACTGGGTAAAGAGCCACTCCAGTTGAAAATTTTCTTATAGAATCACATCTTATTGGTCTATTTGTCTTAAAATTGCTGGGTGTATTCTGGCTCCTGGTAACAATTATCTGTAAAATAATCAAGCCAGTTACGGTTTCAAATTCAGAGGTGGACAATGATTGATGAAGGCGTTGTTAAATATTCCTGTGAATGGGTTTTGGGGGAAAGAGTTGCTCTGGAATCGATCAAATCTTTAATCCAATGGCGAAATCACATTCATAAATTAGGATTAATTGGAGTTTATGATAATGGTATTGGATTTGGAAATATTAGTATCCGTATTCCTCATACTTTACAATTTATTATTTCTGGAAGTCAAACCGGACATTTAGCTCAATTAGAACCGGAACATTATACCGTTGTGACGGATTTTGACATTCAACACAATCATCTCACCTGTTGCGGGCCAATTCAAGCCTCCTCTGAATCCCTAACCCATGCTGCAATTTATAGTTATCAACCCGATATTAATGCCATTATTCATGTTCATCACCCCCAACTTTGGCGCGATCTATTATATCAAGTTCCGACTACCCGGAAACAAGTTCAATATGGAACCCCAGAAATGGCAAAAGAAATGTTTAGATTGTTTGATCAAGAAAATTTAAGTCAGCAAAAAATATTAGTGATGGCTGGACATGAAGATGGATTTTTAACCTTTGGAAAAGATTTGGATGAAGCAGGAGAAATATTATTGAACTATAGCAATCCTATTTGAGTTGTATCCAAAATTTAAGATTAAGAGGGAATAGGGAATTACGAATTACGAATTACGAATAGGGATAACAATATCAAGCCTAATTTAAGGACATAGAATGGGATAATGAAGACACAACATATTGATTACGTCCTTGAGCTTTGGCTTGATATAGTCCTTGATCCGCGATCTCGATCAATTGTTTATAATTGATCTTTTTCGAGGGAATAACCATGCCAATTCCTAAGCTACAAGTCATATAATAACCCACCGATGAACCTGAGTGAATAATTTTTAATTTTTTAATCTGGGTTTGAATATTTTGGGCGATTAAAATAGCTTCATCTATCCCGGTTTTAGGTAAAATAATGGCAAATTCTTCCCCCCCATATCGGGCGACGAGATCCGTAGGATATCTCATGGCTTTACAAATAGCCTGAGCTACCTCTCGCAAAGCCTGATCCCCGGCTAAATGTCCATAGGTATCATTATAGGGTTTAAAGAAATCTAAATCGCAGATAATCACTGATAAGGGGGCTTGTTCTTGAGATAATTGATCCCATTGACTTTGTAAATATTCATCAAAATAACGACGGTTAGCAATTCCGGTTAAACTATCAGAAGTTGCCAAATATTTTAATTCATGATTAACAATTTGTAACTGATGATAAAGTTCTGATTGTTGAATAGCGATCGCCAATTGTGCCGCCAAAGAAAACAATAATTCCTGTTCCCAAGCCTGCCATTTTCGAGGACTAGAACATTGATGAGCGACTAGCAACCCCCACATTTTCTGTCCATGCCAAATCGGAGTGACTAAATAAGCTCGAATTTGAAGTTTAATTAATAGTTTTTGATGACAACGACTTAAATTACTTGTGTAAATATCAGCAACGGATTTAACTTGATCGATCTTTTCCAGACTCAAAGTTTCCTTGATGCAACAATCTTTATATCGATTACCTAACATAGAGAAACACCCCTGAGCACAGGATTCTGTTAAGACTTCTCCTTCTTTATCGCTATCAAAACGAAAAATAATCACCCGTTCATTCTGTAGAGCTTGACGAACTTCCGTGACGGTGGTGTTGATAATTTGACTTAATTCTAGGGATTCATGGATGCGTTGTGTCAGTCGGGTATTCAGTTGTTCCCGTTCCGCTTGCTGTTTTAGTTGTTGTTCAATTTCTAAGCGATCGCTAATATCCCGCGCTAAAGTATGAATTAATTGTTGTCCCCCAACTTGAATTAATCCCAGACGCACTTCCACCGGAAAAGTGGTTTGATCTTGGCGACGGTAAATTCGTTGTAGGGTGATGGGTTGACCCTGGACTAAACTTTGAAAAAATACTAGCGGAAGCGGATCAACTTCTATCTGTTCAAGGGATAAACTTAAAAGTTCTTTTCTGGTATAGCCCAAACTCTGACAAGCAAATTCATTCACATCCAAAATCCGGCCATTAAAATCATGCAACAGAAATCCATCCGCCGCCTGTTCCACTAAGGCTCGAAAACGAGTTTCACTTTGTATCAGGGCGATTTCTGTTTGCTGTAACCGTTGGGACGCCAGACGTAAATCCAACTGTTCGATCACCAATTCCCCTAGAGATTGCAGGGTTTGCACTTCTAATTCACTTAATTCATGGGGTTGATGATCCATCACACAAAGGGTTCCTAAGCGTTGTCCATCGGACGTACACAAAGGAGCCGCCGCATAAAACCGTAGACCAAATTCTCCCGCGACTAAGGGATGATCACACCATTGGGGATCGATTAGGGTGTCATTGATGCAGTAAACGCCCTGATTATACATGGCAAAACCGCAGAAACTGCCTTCTCGATCAACTTCAGGACAATCGAGTCCCAGGCGGGATTTAAACCAAATTCGATCCTGCTCAACTAAACTGACCAAGGAAATCGGAACCCCTAGCAACCGAGACGCTAAAAGCGTAATTCGGTCAAATGCAGCTTCAGAAGCCGTATCTAGGATGTTGTAATGATAAAGTGCTTTTAATCGTTGATTTTCCTCAACACTCGGAGATAGAGACATACCTTGAGGTTACCTAGAATAACTACCGATTATATCTGGTTTGGATTAGCACAGAGGTTGATGGTGAATTGGGATGCAATTGATACAAGTGGGTTGAAAGGCTAAGAATCTAAGAACTTGATTGGGATTCGATCTTAAAATATCTATAACACATTTTTTGGGCTGAGTTCTTGTAAAATATGATGCTGTGGACAAGCACAAAATTTGAAACTCAGTTCCTGCCAGCATTGTAACACTCTCCATTTAAAATGAAGCGTCATTATTTAATAGGGCTAATTTTAACAACATTTTTTATAATTTTAATCGGTCAAATCCCAACTATTGCCACCGATGATAAAATTCCATTTCAACCTCACCCTTTACCAGAAAGTTTAGCACATTGGCAAGATCCAAACAATCAAGGTGATTATTTTGATAAAATTGAAGCTCCTAATTTTGGTCATTTAATTTTTTCTGATTTTCCGATCAAAGTTTATATTGAAAATCCCGTTTCCGATCAAAACTGGAAGCAAAGTATTTCATCGGCTATTTTTAAATGGCATAATTATTTACCCTTAAATCTAGTTGAAGAACCTGAAAATGCTGATATTGAAATTATTAGAAAAAATCCTCCCCTAGACCCTCAGAAAAAACGCGCCAGTTCCGCAGAAACCCGTTATCAAGTTTCGGTTAAATATACTCCCCAAGGGTTTCCCTATTTATCCCACCGCTTTACGATTTGGTTAAGTCCCACCCAAACTGGAAAATATATTCAAGCCGCCGTCCTTCATGAATTTGGTCATGCTTTAGGAATTTGGGGTCATAGTCCTGAACCCACAGACGTCATGTATTTTTCCCAAGTTCGAGAACCCCCGCCTATTTCTGCTAGAGATATTAATACTTTAAAACGGATTTATCAACAACCGACTCGTTTAGGCTGGCCTGTATTGTAGTAGGTAATGGGTAATGGGTAATGGGTTTTGGGAGGGAAAGAATTTACAGTCGGGTTTGCTGGATTAGTCTTGATCAAATACCACCAAAAGCGCGACTACTATAACGCAAAAATCCAGTCAAAACGATTAAGGTCTGGTACAGAATGACCAGACCTTAATCACTATAAAACAAACTAAGTTGACTCAAGCAAATTTCAGATAAGTTAACGAAAAAAGCAAAACACTAAACTAAGGTGGACAACAGATTGCAACTTTTCCAATCAGAAGTATTGCACTAGGAAAGTCGATACAGACCTTTGTTCCGATATTGACCCCAAAGCCAACTAAATCCTTATCGTTTTGAAGCTCCAGGCGAGTCCTTGACCCTCTACAATATCAACAGTTTGGTAGTTCACAGTGCCACTGACGGTGTTGCAAGGGGATTAAAGCAGAACGGACACGAGCATTTAATCCGGTGGGGTTGTTATCAACAGTTGCGTTTTGTTGAGCGGTGTCCTATAACTATTAAGTTAGCATGACTTTTGCGATCGCCTACCCCAAATTTACGAAAATTTACACAGTTTAATATTTTGCAATAATTAATAAGAGCAATTTCAATTAGTATAAATAAAGTTTTAATCAATCACTTTTAACCATCCGTTGTTTAAACGATTAATAATTTCACTGATTTGTTTACATTCGCGTAACCCTAAAACTTGGTCAGAAAAAACTAAAGCCATTAACCCGTTTTGGTCGGCGCGGGTAATTTTACCTGTAGCGTAAATTTTGCTGACGATATGCTGAATATCAATAGATGTTCCCGATAATACCTTGTTCATGCTTTCACCCGGTCAGGTCAATTTGTAATCTATACAGACCTATTGACTCAGAATCAGGATAAATTAGAAAATAGGTTCAAAATCAGATCGATTAAGCACTACAATATCAACATTATATAGCAACCGCCAAGGCAGTTAAGACACCAGACGGATCTTGGAACCCAGACGGTAAAGTGTTTTCCCCCGGTGTTCCCTCCCCCCCAAACCCCCCGTGCACGGGGGGCTAGGGGGGCTGTTCCCTGCTATACTTAAATCAATTGTAGTAGAAATTAATGATTAGAAACGTAAGTTGCTAATCCTCTGAATTTAAGCCCTAAAATAATATCATTCCATTCGGAACCTAAATAGTTTCCAGTCATAGTAATAGCATTAACAAAGTAGAATCCATCTAAATCCGTTGCTTGTTCTGCCCAATTATTAATATCAAACGAGTCAGTTTTATTAAATTCTGGTACAGTTTTATTATTATTTTCATCGGGTAATACATAGAGATTGTCTCCGTATTTCTCCACAATTGTTACCCCTTTAACTTTACGAATCTTCATCGGGGAAATTGTTTTTGATGGGTTGTATCCTTGAATGATTTTCATGTCAACCTTTCCTTATGGGTAATGATTACATTGAATTGTTGGGTGCGAGTCGGATTAGAATGATGTTGATATTGCTACTATCTCTGGTGAAGTCGGTTCTGATAGGGAAGATTGTTCCAGTTCTTGGCGCGTCCCCAAAATCTTTGCTCCCCATACACAAAAGACGAAATCCATTATGTAACGGATGTGACAGTTGAGCAAGTGGTTTTGCCATTGTCGTTACTTTTTGTAAAATTTCCGGTTTTTGATTATTCTTTCTTGAATAAAAAAACCCCTCTCTGGGACTGAGAAGGGAATAGGGAATAGGGAATAGGGATTTTAACGGACTGCTACGGCGGTTTATTCTAATATAATTTCGCAGGTATCACCGTTATATCCTCGTTTGGGTTGAACAAAAACTTGATCACCCGCTTGTAGTTCCAGTTTGTTCAACTGTTCTTTGCTTAAATGGGCAACAATTTCACGCCCATCGGCTAGGGTTAAATCCACTTGAATATCCCAGCCTAAATGAGTCACCCGTTTCACGTCTGCAACAGCACTAAGTTGTTGATAATTACTGGTATGTAATTCCAGATCATGGGGACGAACAAAAATATTAGTAGCAGTAGAATCTAAATCAAAATCTTGAAATAGTGTTGTATGACGGGGTAACAGATTCACGCTACCGATAAACTGCATAACAAAGGGGGTCGCCGGGTGATCATAAATTTCTGAGGGGGTTCCCACCTGTTCAATTTTGCCCTGATTCATCACCACAATTTCATCCGCGACAGCCATGGCTTCTTCTTGATCATGGGTGACAAATACACTGGTAACGTGAACTTCATCGTGTAGTTGACGTAACCAACTGCGTAATTCTAAGCGAACTTTGGCATCTAAGGCCCCAAAGGGTTCATCGAGTAATAAAACCTGGGGTTGCACGGCTAAAGCTCGGGCTAAAGCCACCCGTTGACGTTGACCGCCAGAAAGTTGGGAGGGATAACGATTTCCTAATCCGGTTAACTGAATTAAGTCTAATAATTCTTCGACTCTAGCTTTAATTTTTTGCTGAGGATGTTTGCGAATTTCTAAACCAAAGGCGATATTTTGACGGACGGTAAGATGTTTAAACAGGGCATAATGTTGGAAGACAAATCCAATATTACGCTTTCTGACATCTAAATAAGTGGTATCTTGACCGTTGATAATAATTTGTCCACTGGTAGGGGGTTCTAATCCAGCTATTGCTCTTAATAAAGTAGACTTTCCTGAACCGGAAGGCCCTAATAAAGCGACTAAAGTTCCATCTTTAATTTCCAAGTTAATCTGATCTAAGGCTTGAAAATTACCGAATACTTGAGAAACGTTGTTAATGATAATACCCATAGTACCTCTAAGAATTACGAATTACGAATTGAGGAATGATTAAAACAATTACGAATTACGAATTGAGGAATAATTAAAACAATTCGTGATCTCTAATTGGTAATTAATTAATTTATCCGTGACTGGTTTTTCTTTCTAATATCTCCTTGAGAACTAAAGTAACTAAGGCGAGTAAAGCTAAAATAGTGGCTGCGCCAAAAGCGGCTTCGGTTTGATAGTTTTTGTAGGCTTGTTCCACAAAAGTTGGTAAGGTTAAAGTTCGACCTGCAATTAATCCAGAAACAACCGCCACCGCTCCAAATTCACCCATTGCTCTAGCATTAGTTAATAGAACACCATAGAGCAAACCCCATTTAATATTCGGCAGAATCACACGCCAGAAAATTTGGAAATCCTGAGCGCCTAAAGTGCGGGCGGCTTCTTCCTGTTCTGAACCCAATTCTTCTAAAACCGGAATCACTTCTCTGGCTACAAAAGGTAAAGAAACAAATAGTGTTGCTAGTACCATTCCTGGGAGAGAAAATAACACTTTAATATCCAGGTTTTCTAATGCTGGCCCAAACCAACCATTACGACCATATAACAGCACAATCATTAACCCAGCTACCACAGGAGAAACAGCAAAAGGTAGGTCGATAATACTAATTAATAAGGTACGACCTCTAAATTGATTTCTAGCAATTACCCAAGCGGCGCAGAGTCCAAAAACCGTATTAATCGGAACGACAATTAAAGCAATAATTAAGGTCAGTTGCATTGCTCTTTGAAAGTCACTGGTATTAATAGCAATCACAAACTCTTGGGTTCCTTTATGAAAGGCTTCATAAAAAACTGCTATTGCTGGAATAAATAAAACCAGAGCCAGATAGAGTAAAGCAATGCCAATCAGCAGCCATTTAACCCAAGGGAATGACTGAGATTGAGCGGGATTTGTTGGGGAAGATGCCATAAAAGGTAAACAATTAACTGGTTAAAAATTCTTAACTTTTCAGAGAATAACGGCGGCCCCACTGTTGCAGCGCATTGATTAATACTAATAAGCACAATGAGATAATTAAGAGGACTGTACCCACGACCGTCGCACCTACATAGTCATATTGTTCTAAGCGCTGAAACACTAAAATCGGGGCAATTAAATCTTTAAAGGGAATACTAGAAGAAATAATTACTACCGAACCATATTCTCCCACAGCCCGGGAAAAACCCAGGGCAATTCCGGTTAAAATTGGCGGCATTAAGGGGGGGAGTAAAACCCTGATAAAAGTTTGGAATTGAGATGCACCTAATGACCAAGCTGCTTCCTCCGTTTCCCGTTCCATTTCTTGCATAACTGGTTGTAAAGTTCGCACCACAAAGGGCAGAGAAATAAACAACATGGCAACAAAAACCCCTAAACGGGTGAAGGCTATTTTAATCCCAAATGGAGCAAAAAATTGTCCAATCCAACCGTTATTACTATAAACCGTTGCTAAGACTAAACCAGCAACGGAAGTGGGTAAGGCAAAGGGTAAATCAACGGCGGCATCAATTAATTTTTTCCCAGGAAAGCTATAACGAACTAACACCCAAGCGATTAAAGTTCCCATGATTCCATTAATTGCCCCGGCAGCTAAACCAGTTACAAAAGTAACGTTATAAGCGCTCATGGCAACGGGACTAAAGGCAATTTTCCAAAATTCCTGGGGGGATATGGTTAAGGATTTTGTAATTAATGCTGCAAAGGGCAGAATTAACATAAAAATCAGATAGGAAAAGGTAAAAACCCAGGGGAAAGAAAGCCTCCCCCAAAGTTCTTTTAATGGGTTATTAGAAGCTGGTTTCTGGGTTTTAAACTGGTCTACAGAAGTCACCATTAATGTTTAATACTCTACGGGGAATAGGAATTGAATTGATTGTTTACCAACCATCTACTTCTGATTTTGAATCCCGCCAAATTTCAACATCCAAATCGGAAAGATAAATCAGGGCGCTATCAATTTGTTGGGGAGTTCCTTTCAGGAGTAAATCAAACCAACCATCTTCCCGGGCATTCTGACCTAAAATTGCTCCGATAATGTTAACTTGTAAACCATAATCGGAAGCTAGGCGAGAAATCACGGGTTCTTGGTGGTATTCCTTGGGAATTCTGACTCTAATTCGAGAATCAGATTGATACTTTTCTCTGGCATTTAATCCAGATAAATCTGTATTTTCTTGATCAATATTTGGAGAATTCAAAGACATTTTAATCTCCTCAAATAAATGACTAGAATTTTGGGGACTGAATCAATCTCTATTTAGATTGGGCAATTTGGGCTTGGATTTGATCAAAAATTGCTCCATCAGCAAAAAATTGAGTATCTACCTCTTTCCATCCACCTAAATCCTTAATAGTGAACAGTTTTTCAACTTTAGGAAATTGGCTGGCAAATTCGGCTTCAACCGTGGGTTCAACGGGTCGGAATCCGACTTTGGCAAACTCTTTTTGAGCTTCCGGTGTAAACAAGAACTTGGTAAAAGCTTCTGCTACTTGACGGGTTCCATGTTTGTCTACATTTTTATCAACAACGGCAACCGGGTTATCAATGGAAATGTTATAATCCGTGGGCACAATATAGGGTTGTTTATCTCCTTTTTGAGCCGCTAAAATCACCTCGTTTTCATAATTAATTAAGACATTGCCTTGACCCTGTTTATAGAAAACATCACTGGCTTCCCTGGCATCTTTTGGTAGCACCGGAACTCGACGAAAGACACTTTCTACAAAGGTTTGAGCTTCTTCCGGGGTGCCTCCGGCTTGGGTGACGGAACCCCACAAGGCCAGGACGTTCCACTTCGCTCCGCCAGAGGTTTTGGGGTTAGCTGTAATCACCTGAACATCATCACGGGTCAAATCAGACCATCCCTTAACGTTGGTATTGGCATCTCTGAATACCAAAGCCGCGACGGATTTATGGACAATCGACTCATTAGGAAGTTCCTGTTCCCAACCCGGTTGGATGAGTCCAGCTTTTTCTATTTTTGCGGTATCTCCGGCTAAGGCCAAAGCCACCACATCGGCATTGAGTCCATCAATAACCGCACGGGTTTGGGAGCCTGAGCCACCATAACTTTGTTCAAACTCTACAGTTTGCCCGGTTTGGGCTTTCCACTGTTCCACGAACTTAGGAATAATGTTTTCATAAGCCGTTTTAGTGACTGCGTAAGATACGAGGGTGAGTTTAATCGGTTTGTCCGTTTGGGCGGCTTGGGGTGCAGGAGTATTCGTGGCGGTAGGAGATGGATTGTTGGCGTTATTGTTAGGTGAGGAGCAAGCTACCACCATGCAGTTGAGTGCAAGTCCAGTCAAGACATAACCAATAGACTTAGCAGAGAAACGTTTTGGGGGTAACGGTGAACTGATTCGCATTATCACACTCCTGAAATCCATCTGGAATTTATTTACACAGTCTTTTGTTTTTGACTGCCTTTGGATTCTATACTAAGTTAGTTTGAATTTCAATACATCTGCATTACAAAATTAAAAACTTAAATTTATCAATCAATGCTTTTACCATGTCAAAATACATATAGGCTGACCCAGTTATGTAGTCAGAGGCAGTCCAATCCAGTTATCCTCCCCTGGTGTTCAGCCCCGCAATGCGGTTCTAGGAACTGCACTCCCAGCATCGCTACCCTAGGCCAGCTATAAACTATAAATTTGGTGGAGTCCCAATAGGGAAGTAAAATATGACAGCACAAGCACCTTCATCACCTGAAGCCGAGTTAGCAAAACTTTTGATTCAGACTAACTATCTTTTCCGAGACTTAGAGATTAACTGGCTGGCTCAGTATCTTTCTCCAGACCTGACTATAGAAAAACTGTATTCTAATCGTCCTGTCTATACAGCCTTTCGTCCCAATATCTTTTTAGATGTTCTCTATATTATTCTCAGTGGCGGGCCAATTATTACTCGGAGTACACCCCTAGACCGAATTATTGCCATCAGTTATCCGGGGGGATGTTTTGGGATGAGAAATCTTCCCTTTGGTTTTGGCCAGATGAGTCGGGCGTTTCCCAGTTTAGTCGAAGCCTACAAAACCACCGATATAATTAAACTGCCCCTAGATACCCTGAAAGAAATTTATCAGGATAGTCCAGTGGTGCGGGAACGCTATGATAAATTCTTTGAACTGCGGGAAAAATTTCAGTATCATCTACTTAATTGCAGTTCCTATCCTCCTCAAGCCGTGGCTGCACTATTCAGGGCATTGGTCTATCAAGAACGCAGTCTAGGAAATCAACCCCAGTCCGACGGAGTTTATACCTTCGATTTGCCTATTGATGTGATCGCTCGTTCCTGTCAGTTAAACCACCGCACCGTTGAACAGGTTCTCAAAGGAATGCAGAAAGTCAAATTAATTGAAGCCGCGAAATCCAGTGATTCCTCGGAAGATACGATTCGAGTTATTGACCCCGAAGGATTAAAAGAAACCTATAGTGCCACCCGGGATAAGGTTTCCTGGTGGCCGTTGAAGTAGGTAAGGATTAGGGGAGAGAAATAATTAACTCCTGATTCTTGGGTTTTGAGTTGTGAGTCCTAATTGTGCAATGGGCTTGAATAGCGCTGCACCCAGGAGTCCGAGGGCAACACTAAAGGCAAGAATCACACCGACTGGAAGTTGCACAGATTCTAAAAATAGGAACCTCAGAGAAATCGGTGTAGCGTTTTGGACTGCAAGAATGGCAATCGTACTAATCCAGAAAGCTAGGATAAAACTGGTGACAATGGCAGGGGCATTAGGCATAAATAATAACAATCTATCTTAGGAAAGAACTTATTTTCAATCATATTCAATCATAATCAATAATTAGAGTTGAACATTAACATCATTAGAGTGGGTTGTATCTTGGAAATCCCGACGTCCGCCGCCTCTGTCTGGTTCGTAGGGGCCATTGAGTCCTGTACGGGCGGAAAGTAATTGTGAGGTGCTCAGAACATCTGATAATTTATTAGAAGCAGAACCAGCGGCTAAAGCGTTAGTAGTAAGACCAACGGATAAACAAACTGATAAAACTAAAGATGTATAGGTTTGCATAATAAAGTGTCCCTTTAAGTCTGTCCACTTCCTTATACAAACCGTTAATATTTAGATCGGGATAACTGTCAAAAGTTTTTGTTAAATCCGGCTATAACCCCTCTAAAATTAACCAGTTACCGGAAAAATTTAAACGCCCGAAAACTTTTAGGAAGGAAGGAGTGGGAATATTTTGTAATTGTTCGTTGATTTCTGGGTATAGGGTGACTAATTTCCAGGTTTGACCTGTAAACTGTCCTTGAGTTAGGGTAAAACGATAGTCTTGGTGACTCTGACGCTGGAAAATACCCTCGAAGGCGTGACTATTTTTAGCAGGATAACGAGGGTTTGAGGATGCCGGACAATTACCATCAATGGGATATAATTCGGGATGCTCTAAATAATAATATTGCCAGTGCAACCAATCGGGATGATCGGGTGGTAAATTAAATAAAGGAATTACTGCTTGGGGGGCAATTATATCAGTTAATAGGGCATTTTGTAAGGTTCTCACTGATAATTCTTGGGGTTGTATTCCCTGTTCAATACATAAAGCTGCGGCCATTCCCGCGGCTTGTCCAATGCCTAAAACCACAGGTTGTAAACGGGTTGCACCATTAGCAATATGGGAAACGCAAATATTTTTTTCACAGACTAATAAATTGTCGGTATTAATCGGAATTGAAGCTCGATAGGGAATAGTAAAAGGGGTTCCTGTCCACCGTCCACCCCAACGTAAACTTTTAGGTTGTAGGGTTAATTGAAATTGGGTATAATGATGATCATTAGCGTAATTTCCGATCGCGATCGCTTCACATTCTCCGGCTTCATTTAAAGGTAAGGGAGCAGTATAACCATTTTCAATCGGTAAAATATCTTGTTCTATAATTGTTTTTAATCCTTCAATTCGGCGACTTTCTCGATAGTAAGGATGGAGAGCAAAAGCCGATAAAATATCAGGATTAATATTAAAATTAGGTCGATTTTCTATAGGAAAAGTTCCCGTTGCTAATCCATATCTGCGTCCTAATTTTATTTGAATAAATCGGGCAAAACTCAGGCTATGGTAAAAACTTTCTTGCCAGAATTGCAAACGCTCAGAGTTTGAACCGATTAACCTATCTAAATTTTGATCATAATCATTGCCCTGTATCGGCCAGTTAATCATAAACTTATTGTCGGGTAATCTACCATAATTTAGGAATGATTCTATATCATAATTTTGCCAAGCATTAGTAAATAATTCCGGGGTATTAATGGGGGGAATATCAATTTCTGGTGCTATGTTACCTTCTCCAAAATCCTGCATGATAAAAACCCAGGTTGGAGCTTGAACCCCCCCAAACCCCCCGTGCACGGGGGGCTTAGGGGGGGTAGTTTTCATTAATGTTGATAGCTCAATTGGGGCGCTGGGTTCTTGCCATTGGTCTTTGGGTTCCCATCCCCAACGATAGGGAATTTCTGCGAGTTCTAAAAGGTCGCCTAATTCCGTCCCATCTAATATAATTTTAGCATGAATAGTACAGGAATTAAATCTAACCTCTGTAATTTTATTCCCTTGTTTAATAACTTCTAAAGGTTCTTGTTCAGGTATCCATAATAAATTAGGTTCTGCTTTAACCCAATCGGCAAAAATATTAGCTCCTATTTGGGGATGATAGGTAAAGAAACTCACCCAAGCATTATCTAAACCTTGGGGTTGACGGTGGTTTAATTCGCGTAAAAATGCCCCCCAAATTCCAGTTTGAAATGCTGCTAATTCATTACCATCTGGTGCAACAACGCCCGCAGAAGTTAACATTCCTCCTAACATCGGCCATTGACTAACTAAAATTGTTTTTGCCCCCCGACGGGCGGCTTGCAATGCGGCGGCTGTCCCTCCAGTTCCGCCTCCAACAACTAAAACATCTGCTTGTAACTGATTCATAGCTATTTGTTAACAAAAAAAACAATCCAAAAATTATCGACTAAAATAGAACCCAGTATTGACACTCCCACGGGTGAACCGCGTGGGATTCTCCTGTCTAGCCCCGATTGCTCGGTATTCATGGAGTTGCCCCCTACTGTTTCCAGAATTGCTTCACAGCAATATTAGAGGAGAGTACGAGACTCTGAGGAATGCCAAGTACCTCGTCCCAATTGACGGCACACGACTATTACAGTCTTTGGCTCTGCCAAGATTTTTCGGAGCTTTCTGTAGTCAATAGGGATAATCACAGTGGTTGCCTTTTTCTCGCCATTGACAACTTGTTTTTAAGGAGGTCAGAACATCTGACCAGATAAGCGAGGAACATCCTTGCTATACTCTGATAATAGAGTCTTAAATAGAGTATGTCAAGGGAAAAGAAAATTCAGTTTAATGTTAACGAGAAAGAATATGAACGTCTCAAAAGTCATGCTGAATCAGAAGGATTATCAATGGCTGAAGTTCTTAGGGATTACATTAAAACCCTCACACTACATCCCACGACTGAAGTGCGTGGGCTTTGTGCGAGGTTGTTGTAAGCCCTTCAGGGCTTAATCCGCTAAAAGTAATTACCGACGGCATCTATCTAACTTATGTTTTTTGCATAATCCTTGGGAAGAAGCCCTAAAGGGCTTACTACTTTGGGAAGAAGCCCTGAAGGGCTTACTACTTTTATTTTATTGGGATATAATGGTAAAGATTCTATCTTCAAAATCTAAAATAACTGCTAATTTCTTGGGTTTATGGGGGGTTTGGCTTCCGGTTGCTGTCATTTTGGGACATATTCCCATCGCCCAAGCCCAAGGGCCAGTTCCTCAACCGATAGTTAATATTCCTCCAAGTGATACGAGTTATACCCTAGGCCCAGGAGATTTGCTGCAACTCGATATTTTTAATGTTCCTGAATATAGTGGTAATAATGGTCATCATCAAGTCTCGATTGATGGTTCTGTGAATTTGCCTTTAATTGGTAATATTTCAGTTCAAGGAATGACGGTAGACCAAGTAACGGCAATAATTCAACAGCGCTATGGAGAATATTTACAACGGCCGATTTTAGCTCTTAAATTAATCGCCGCCCGTCCTCTACAAGTGGCGGTGACGGGAGAAGTTCAACGTCCGGGGTCTTATATTGTCTCTCCGTCCGCAGCTACGACCCCGAATAACCCTATGATGGGAACCCCAGAAGTATCGGGTACAGGGGGACGTTTACCCACAATTACAAGGGTATTACAAATGGCTGGAGGAATTACCCCTAGCGCGGATATGCGACAGGTAAAAATTCGGCGCTCAAGTGGAACTGGGGGGGAAAAAATTATCAATTTGGATTTGTGGGAACTCCTACAAACGGGAGATTTACGTCAGGATATTACCCTGCGGGACGGGGATACGATTTATATTCCCACCAATACCGAACATAATGCGGCGGAATCTTCCCAATTAATTACGGCTAATTTTGCTAGTAATAATAATCAACCCATAAATGTTGCTGTGGTTGGTGCGGTAAATCGCCCCGGAACCCATACCCTAACCTTAGAAACGGTTCCCAGAATTCCCTCTGAACCCGGTCAACCCTCTGAAGGTTCAGTGGCGACGACTGGGGGACTGTTTACGGTGACGAAAGCACTGAAAATGGCGGGGGGAATTACTCCGGGCGCGGATATCCGTAATATTCAGGTACGACGTCTGACCCGCACTGGAACCGAACAAAAGATTACTGTAGATTTATGGAAACTGTTACAAGAAGGAGATTTGAGCCAAGATGCGATGTTACAACAGGGCGATACGATTGTAGTTCCAACGGCGACAACGGCCGAAAGTCAACAAAATGCTGAGGTATTGGCTGCTTCTTTTTCTCCCGATACCCTGAAAATTAGTCTGGTGGGTGAGGTGGTGTCTCCAGGGGCGAAAAGTCTCCCTCCCAATACTGCTTTGAATCAAGCTTTGGTGGAAGCGGGGGGATTTAATGAATCCCGGGCGAATAAAAAACAAGTGGAATTAATTCGTATTCATCCGAATGGGACGGTTTCTCGGCGCCAAATTTCGATTAATCTATCGGCGCAAGTGAATGAGGAAACTAACCCAACCCTGAGAAATAATGATGTTATTGTCGTTGGTCGTTCTGGGGGGGCGGCTTTCCGAGAGGGTTTAGGAACTGTGTTAAATTCGTTAAGTCCGATTAACAACTTTTTAGGGCTTTTTCGATTTGTGAATATTTTTTAATAGGAGAGGGAACAGCCTCCCAAACCCCCCGTGCACGGGGGGCTAGGGTGGGAGGGAACAGGAGGACAAGATTTATAAGCTATATTATATCCGGTGTGAAAATGGGATGTCATTCCCGCTTTGGCGAGAATCCAGATTCTAAACTTATGGCGACTGCTATACAAAACTGAAATTGTTGAAATTACCCCAAAAATTAATATGAAAAATAAAAAATTATCTCAACTCTCTGTTGATAAAAATACTAGAAAAACCTTACATCCATCGGGAGAAATTTTATATTATGATCCTGATTTATACCCTGGATATGATGAAGAAAAATCTAATTTTTTTCAGGTTTTATGGAAACGAGCGATTGCTGTTTTAGGGGTGACAACGGCCGTTACTGCTGGAGTTTATCTGTGGACAATTAATCTAACCCCGGAATATAAAGGGTCATTTCAAATTTTAGTTGAAACTAATCCCCAAACTTCCCCCCCCCAACCCTCCGAAAACGAGGGGAGCTTAGACTCGAATTCAGAAAAAAATTCAGACCTCGATTATTATTCCCAACTGGAAATTTTACAAAGTCCCAAATTAATGTCGGGAATTCTCAAAGGGATTCAAACCCGCTATCCTGAAGTTACTTATGATTCTCTATTTAATCAAAAAACTGGACAAACATTTTGGGGAAATGATAACCTGGCGATTAAACCCTTAAAACAAACCCGAATTTTTGAAGTCAGTTATCAAGATTCCGAACCTCAAAAAGTCCAATTTGTTTTAGAAAAAATAGCTGAAGGTTACTTGAAATATAGTCATCCTAAAGATGTAAAAGATCAACAAAAAGAACAGCAATTAAAATTAATTCAGGCGCAAATTGCTACCTTAGAGAAAAAACTACCCCAAATTAAACAAGGAATTGAGAAACTCCAACAACAATATAATTTTATTGACCCGAAACTACAAACTGAATATTTATTCAAACAAAAGAGTGAATTACAAGCTCAAAAATTAGAAGCTCAATCCCAACTTGTTGAACAAGAATCTCAATATCAATATTTACAAAAACAATTGGGATTAAAACCAGAACAAGCGTTACTTGCATCCGCCTTAACTCAATCTCCCCAATATCAAGGGTTACTTCAAGAGTTATTAAAATTAGAAACACAAATAGCGATTGAATCCGCCCGTTTTAAAGGAACAGCACCGCAAATTCAAGCCTTATTGGATCAGCGATCGCAAATACTTCCCTTATTAGAAAAAGAAGCTAAAAATGTATTAGGCTCAAATACCAATCAAGTCGATCCTAATATTATTCGGTTTCAAGATTCGATCCGCATGGGACTAATTCAGCAGTTAATTTTGGCGGCGAATAATATTGAAATGCTGAAGGTGAGAAATCAAGTTTTAGAAAAAGCCACTCAACAATTTAACCAATATTCTCAAGTATTTCCAGGGGTTTTGGGTCGATATAATGATTTACAACAACAGTTAAAAAATACTACAAATCAATTAACAGAACTGAATAATAAATCTCAAGAAATGCAACTCCAAGTTGTTCCTAAAGTCAAGTCGGAACCTTGGGAATTAATTGCCCATCCTCGGATTCCCAGTAATATAAATGGAGAATTAATTACGGTTTCTCCTAATGTTCCTTTAAATCTAGCTCTAGGGGGATTAGCTGGGTTATTTTTAGGGGTAATTACGGCTCAAATCCTAGAACGATTTAACAATGTTTATCGTACAACCCACGAAGTTACCGATAGGATTTCTTTACCATTATTAGGGGTAATTCCAGCTAGTAATGAAGCCTTAATCCTTCCCGGTTCAGTTGCACCAATTATTGATATTTCTGATCTCACCTACCCCGCTTGTAGTCCATTCCAAGAGGCATTCCGAGCTTTAAATACTAATTTACGTCTCTTAAACCCTGAAGGTTCTGTGCGCTCTTGTGTGATTACTTCCGCCACTCCCGCCGATGGAAAATCAACCATTGCTATGAATTTAGCCCAGGGAGCCGCCGCCATGGGTCAACGGGTTTTATTAGTCGATGCTGACCTGCGTTGTCCTCGGATTCATACCCTATTAGAAATCACAAATCAATTGGGATTAACTAATATTTTAACTCAAAAATTAGATTTTAAAACCGTGATTAAACAGGTCACTTCAGAGGCGAATTTATCAGTGTTAACCGCCGGACAATTCTATCCCGACCCGACTCGGTTATTATCCTCAAAACCGATGCAGGAGTTAATGAAACAATTGCAGGAATCCTACGATTTAATTATCTACGATACCGCCCCAATTTTAGGGTTAGCCGATGCCAATTTATTAGCCCCTCATACCGATGGGTTAATGATGGTTGTAGGTTTAGGAAAAACCGACCGAGAAGCCTTTAGTTTAGCCTTGAGAGAAATTAACACCGCCGGGGTTCCCGTATTAGGAATGGTTGCTAACGGGGATAAACAGGAAACCCATTATTATCGGGATTATTAAAAAAGTTGTTGAATTCGGGTTGATTTATTTGAGTGAAATATTGCATGAAATTCGGCTGGTTTGGACTATTTAGTTTATTGGTAGTGGGGGGATTAGCAGGACGGGGGAAAAAGTCCGATGCCATCTTATAATAATTTTTGAGCAAAAGCGATCGCTTCTTCAATCGTTGTGACTTTCCCTTCAATTTGTCCTAACTGAATTTCTAATAAAAGTTCTCCAATTTTAGGACTCGGACGTAAGTTTAATGCTTCCATTAATTCATTCCCAGTTAATAATAATTGCGGATAGGCGACAGGATCATCAGAATTGAGATAACGATTAATTAAAGGGGAAAGACTATCTAAGGAAAATCCAGCCGCCATCGCACTAACAATTAAAGCCGGAAATAATATTCCTAACCCTTGGAATAGAAAATATTGTTCTCTTAAAGATAATGCTCTGGTTTTCAAAAGATTGATTTGCGATTGACCCTTGAGAATTGCTAAAACACTTTTTAATTCTATTTTACTAAACTTCAACTTTAATAATTCCGCTTCAGCTAGAGTTGTATTTTGATTGCATAAACAACTTAATTTTGCTATTCCCAAAAGCGATATTTTTAAAGTTTCCCGTAATCCTTGGGATAATTCCTGGGATAATTGGGGATAAATTTTTCCTAATTTTTTCGCCGATAAATCCATCTGTAATAATTGCTGAAACTGTTGATTTGCGTTATTAAACCAAGGAGAAATTAAGCCCACTTCCCAAGATTGTTGTATTATATTCGTGGCGTTGGGGGTATTTAATAAATAGACTAATTCCGTGCGAATGCGCTCAACTGCAACTTGACTTAACAACGGGGAAAATACTTGAATTGCAGCCTTTGTTTCAGCCTCAATTTCAAATCCTAATTGAGCCGCTTGACGATATCCCCTTAATAATCGTAAGGGATCATCTTGCAAATTGTCAGGAGAAATCATTTTAATTAAACGCCGTTGTAAATCTTCTTGACCCTTGTTAGGATCAATAAAGGTTTTTGTAAAGGGATCAAAAGCGATCGCATTTACAGTAAAATCCCGGCGACGTAAATCCTGTTCTAAACTATTGCCTTCAGCTTGAGCAAAGTCAACCGTTATGTTTTTAAAGACAACCCGGGCAATTTGCCGTTCCGCATCCAATAACACAAAACCAGCGCCATAATATTTAGCTAGGGTTCGTGCTGTTTGAACCGCATCTTGTAACAGGACAAAATCCAAATCCAAATCCGTCACGGTGCGACCGACTAACCCATCTCGCACAGCACCCCCGACTAAATAAGCGGGTTGGGGTAACTGACTCAGTTCAAACGGCCAACGGGCGGGAGAGAAGACATCAGGTAAAGCTTTAGACATAGCAATAAAAATCAACGTTCATAATCCAGCCAGTTTCAGGCTACCTAAGTTAAATTAACATCAAAGGGATGGGCAATTGTTTCCGCCCTGGACAAATACAGAGGAGAAAATTATGTGTATTTGTGTGAATTGTTATTATGTTGATGACTGTACCACCTACCACGCAGTAGAAATCCAGCATCAAGAACGTCATTTGACTGAAAATCCCACCTTTGAACCGACCGAACCCACCATTAACGTCAATATTCGTACCCCTAATAACCAAGATATTGAAATAGAATGGGATGTAGTCGGATGTCTGAGTTTTACAGCAGAAAACGGTAAATGGGCGAAATTAAGACCAGGGGAATTAATTCCGACTTAATCAGTCATCAGTTGTAGGGGCGGGTTCATCAAGATGCGCGGTAATTAACAAAGATCTAAAAGAACCCGCCCGTACCAATTAAGAGTTAACAGTTAACAGTTAATAGCTTTAATCGCGGTATTAATAATGAGTTATTGTTTTAATCCCAATTGTTCTAATCCACAGAATTCTGATGATGGCAAGTTTTGTCAGAATTGTGGATCTAAATTGTTACTTAATTCTGTGTCTGATCAGGGTGAATCTGTCATTTATCGAGGGATAAAATTAATTGGACAGGGGGGATTTGGTCGGACATTTTTAGCGGTTGATCAGAGTCAAACCGGAACCTTCGATTGTGTGATTAAGCAATTTTTCCCCCAAAGTAGAAATACGGAAAAATCTACAGAACTATTTCAACAGGAAGCCGAACGATTACAAACCTTGGGACAGCATCCCCAAATTCCCCAGGGTTTAGGTTATTTTCAACAAGAAGGCTATCAATATTTAGTTCAAGAGTTTATAGAAGGTAAAAATTTAGCTCAGGAGTTGCAAGAAAAAGGAGCCTTTGATCAAGAAAAAATTATGATTATTTTAAAGAATTTATTACCAGTTTTACAGTTTATTCAAGAGCATAAAGTTATTCATAGAGATATTAAACCTGAAAATATTATTCGTCGATTTAATATTAAAAAAACTACTGGAAATCTAGTTTTAGTCGATTTTGGGGCAGCTAAATTAGTCACAGGGGGAATGTTGCCAAAAACTGGAACTGTAATTGGTAGTGCGGCCTATACCGCCCCCGAACAATTAATGGGAAAAGCGGTTTTTGCCAGTGATTTATATAGTTTAGGAGTGACTTGTATTCATTTACTGACAGATGTTCCGCCCTTTGATTTATTTGATAGTGCGGAAGGAAATTGGGTTTGGCGAGATTATTTAAAAACTCCGGTTAGTGATCAATTAGGTTCTATTTTAGATAAAATGTTGCACGGTGCAACCCGTCACCGTTACCATTCGGCGGCAGCAATATTACAACAAATTAATCCCAAACCAGATTATGTGCAGCCGATGCCCGGATTAACAATTAATCCTGAAATTGGGTTTAAACCTTTATTAGAACAGCCGGAATTAATTAACCCTTCTCCTGCGATTCCTGTTGATAAAACCCCTGAAATAGCCGAAATTCCTTCAGCAAAATTTATTGATAAAATCACTCAAATTCAAGAGGCAATTAAAAAGCGTTTAGAACCCGATGGAATTGTTCAAGTACAGGTGAATAAAACCCAGATTAATCAGTTAACAATTGTTTTAAATAGAGATCAATATAAAGAGATTGATTATCAAAAATTAGTCCCTATTATTGGTTATGAATTGACTAATTTTCAACTAAATAATATTGAGAAAGTTAAACTTTTGGGACGAGTCAATAATCGTGGTATTCCTGAATGGGAATTTTGGTTAAAAGTAGACAAAAAAACTAAGTTTCAGAATAAAGTTATTAGATTTAAAAATAATATTGCACTGTTTAAATATAAATTATCCCAACTCAAATCTCCCTTATTTTGGATTGACCAAATTCAAAGGCGAGAATTTTGGATGGATGCCTTAATGATGGCAATGATTGTTTTTATTTTTACCGATAAAATTATTATCTTAAAACCTATCATTTCGTTATTAATTGCGGCAGGATTTTGGGGGGTTAAATATCAGGTTAATCGTACCCATCCCCTGAATCTCAATCAACTATTTATTACGATCACTACTTTGTTTTTAGTATTTGGCTGGTTAGACTTAAGAATTTGGGTGCACGGATCTTTTGGTATAATCTTAGCGGGCTTATTTATGTCCATGCCTATTTTCTTTTCCCGTCATTCCTCTTAACCTAAGTTTAAACAACGTGCCATCTATTTCCGCCCAAACCTGTTACGGTTTAGCCATCCATACCAGTAGTCCTGATTTGGGATTAGCCATCAGTAATTTTCAGGACGTTAAACGCTGTCAATCCTGGGCGTTAGGACGGGATTTATCTACCCAACTACACCAGTATTTGTTAGAGTTTATTCAGCCTCAAACTTGGTTAGATTTGGGATGGATTGCGGTGGCTAAAGGGCCAGGAAGTTTTACCGGAACTCGGATTGGGGTAGTTACGGCCCGCACCTTAGCCCAACAGTTGAATATTCCTATTTTTGCGATTTCTAGTTTAGCAGCGATCGCTCAAAAAGAACAGCTTAACTTGATACAAAATCAAGATAAACATTCAGTCATTGCCTTAGAAATGCGGGCGCAAAGAGGTCAACTTTTTGTAGCAATTTATGGTAAAAATAGAGCAACCGATTTTGGTTTAGTTCCCCTATTAACCGATCAGGTTATGTCCCCTAAACAGTGGGAACAAACCTTAGCCTCTTATGACAATTCCTATCATCGGGTGCAGATAGAATCAGGGTTAGGAGAAACTGCAATCCAATTACTAGAATTAGGGTATTTAGATTGGAAATCAGGAAAACAACCCCATTGGTCAGAAGCTCTACCCTATTACGGACAACATCCCGTAGACCTCTAAAAAAAATTCTGGAAAAATGTCATGTTGAGCATAATTGATTCCTCTGAGTATTTGACTGATTTATTCCGTAACTTAGCCATAAACAATCTCCTAATTCAAGCTCCATCTGCTCCAGAAGTGACAACCCAAATCAATATATTACAGGCATTTTTCTTGGGATTAATTCAAGGATTAACGGAATTTTTACCGATTAGCAGTACCGCCCATTTAAAAGTAATTCCCGTGATCTTAGGTTGGGGAGATCCGGGTATTGAATTTACGGCGATTATTCAGTTAGGCAGTATTGCGGCGGTGGTTTGGTTTTTTTGGCAAGATTTAACTCAAGTTGTTACAGGCTCATGGCAGGCGATTCAAAAAAAAGATTATGATTCCGTAGACTTTCGTTTAGCTTTGGGCATTGGTTTGGGTACGATTCCAATTGTGTTTTTTGGGCTTTTAATTAAAATCTTTATTCCCGATTATGATAACTCTCCATTGCGGAGTTTGGAAGTGATTGCGATCGCTTCTATTGTGATGGCATTTTTATTAGGATTAGCGGAAAAAATAGGAACCAGAAAGCGCGATTTTGAACATCTAACACCGCGAGATGGAATATTAATGGGATTAGCGCAAACCTTAGCTTTAATTCCAGGGGTATCTCGTTCAGGTTCTACCATTACCGCCGGATTATTCCTAGGTTTGGAACGGGCAACCGCCGCCCGATTTTCCTTTTTATTAGGAATTCCAGCCATTACCTTAGCGGGAATTGTGGAATTAAAATCGGTGTTTGTTGATGGCATTGGAAATATAGAAATCTTGCCTCTGTTGGTGGGTTTAATTTCCGCCACGATTTTTTCCTATCTATCAATTGCTTGGTTAATTCGATATTTACAAAGCAAAAGCACCTGGATTTTTGTTTGGTATCGTCTCGCCTTTGGAGTTGCTATTCTAACGGCGGTATTAGGAGGTGCATTAAAAAATATTTAGAATCACAATTCCGTAGAGACGTGCCACGGCGCGTCTTTCTGTTCGTAATTCGTAATTCGTAATTCGTAATTCGTAATTCGTAATTCCCTATGATTAATCCCGCTAAAATTACAACAGTATTACCCGATTCCATCGCCGCAGAAATTGGCTTTGAAGCCGGAGATGCAATTATTTCTATCAACGGACAACAACCCCGTGATTTAATTGATTATCAATTTTTGTGTGCCGATGAATTTTTAGAATTAGAAGTATTAGATACCCAAGGAAAAACCCATAAAATCGAAATAGAAAAAGACTATGATCAGAATTTAGGATTAGAATTTCAATCCGCTTTATTTGATAGATTAATTCAATGTAATAATCGTTGTCCCTTTTGTTTTATCGATCAACAACCCCCAGGAAAACGGGAAACCCTCTATCTCAAAGATGACGATTATCGCCTAAGTTTTCTTTATGGTTCCTATTTAACCTTAACTAATTTATCGCCAAAAGAATGGGATAGAATTGCTCAAATGCGCCTTTCTCCCCTGTACGTTTCCGTTCATGCCACCGAACCAGAGATCAGAATTAAGTTATTAAAAAATAACCGGGCAGGACAGATTTTAGATCAACTCAAATGGTTTAAAAAAAATCGCTTACAAATTCATGCTCAAGTCGTCGTTTGCCCCGGAATTAATGATGGAAAACACCTCGAAAAAACGATTTTAGATTTAGCCCAATTTCATCGCGGAAGAATCCCCACCGTTGCCTCCGTTGCCGTGGTTCCGGTGGGGTTAACTCGCTTTCGTCCAAATCAAGATGAATTAATTCCCGTCACCCCAGAAAAAGCCCAAGAAATTATTACCCAAGTTCAGAATTTACAACAAAAATTTCAACAGGAATTAGGGTCAACCTGTGTTTGGATTGCCGATGAACTCTTTTTAATTGCCGGGGCAGAATTACCCCCCGAATCCCATTATCAAGATTATCCTCAAATTGGTAATGGTGTGGGTTCGATTCGCAAATTTATCAAAGAATTTGAACAAACGGTAAAAGACTATCCAATTCAATCTTGTTCTACCCCCCGTCAATTTACTTGGGTGGTGGGAAATGCGGTGGAAAAAGCCTTTCAACCTCTGGTAAAATCCTTAAATGAAATTTCAGGACTAACGGTAAATTTAGTTGCCTTAGCTAGTCAATATTGGGGTCAAGAAATCACCGTAACTGGTCTATTAACCGGACAGGATTTACGACAAAAATTAACCGGAAAAATATTAGGAGATGGAATTTTATTACCCTCAGTGATGCTCAAACAGGGAGAAGCCATATTTCTCGATGATATGACCGTGGCAGAACTCGCTGAACAACTGCAAATTCCCATTTTTCCCGTCAGTAATGTTCAGGAATTGCTCTCAACGGCCATGGGGGATTAACCGATAGAAACGAAAATTAATCCGTTTGACCCTAGACCAGTTTAAACAAAAAGAATTGGGTTGAAATTTTCTTCTTGTCTCCTGGTATTGCTAAACTGGGAGAAATCAATATTTTAATCGCGGAGGATTCTATTTGTGAACTGGCGAGTTCGAGCAATTCGTGGCGCAACGACGGTTTCAGAAAATTCAGTTACCGCCATTCGAGAAGCGGTCATAGAATTATTAGACGAATTGGAAACCCGCAACCAACTTGATCCTAATGAAATTATTAGTATGACGTTTTCTGTTACTAAAGATTTAGATGTAATTTTTCCCGCTGCCATTGCCAGGGAACGTCCTCTTTGGCACAATGTTCCTTTATTAGATGTTCAACAAATGCACGTCGCAGGCAGTTTAGAAAAATGTATTCGCTTCTTAGTTCATGTTAACTTATCCAGCGATAAAACCCAAGTTTATCACCCCTATTTAAGAGGTGCAGAAAACCTCCGTCCCGACTGGAATTTAAGCCCAATTCATTCTTCTTAAATAGGCCATAGGGAATAGGCAATGGGAAATGGTAAAGTGTTTTATCCCTTATTTTCTATTCCCTATCCCTTCTTAAAGCTAATATTAATAGCATGACAATGATACTGGGAAAAGAATCATCAATTTATTCTTTTTCAGTAGCTAAGGTAACTGGATCGGATTTGCGATCGCGCCACCAAGCTAACATGGTACTAGCAATAAAAATACTAGAATAAGCTCCAGCAATAAATCCCACTAATAAGGCTAAAGCAAAATATTTCAGGGTATCACCACCAAACAAGAAAATACAAGTTAAGGGCAATAGAGTGGTTAAAGTGGTATTAATAGACCGGGTTAAAGTTTGGTCTACGGCATCATCAACCACTTGATTAATATGCAGATCAGGATTTCGGGCAATCACTTCCCGAACCCGGTCATAAATCACCACCGTATCGTTAACAGAAAATCCCACAATTGTCAAGAGAGAAACCAGAAATAAACTATCAACTTCTACCCCTAAAACTAAGCCTAAAATTGAAAAAATTCCCACGGTAATCAGAACATCATGGAATAAAGCAACAAAGGCAAAAAAGGCATAATCAAACTTAAACCGAAAGGTTAAATAAACCGTGATTCCGGCAAAAGCTAATAATAAGGCGGTTAATCCCGATATAAAAATTTGACGACCCACGGTGGGGCCAACGGTATCAATTTGAATTCCTTTCGGGTCAAATGCTCCAATTTTTTGACTTAAAGCCGATTGTAAATTGCTTCTTTCATCAACGTTTAAAGTTTTCGTGCGAATTGAAACAATTTGTTTATCTTTTTTACCCGAATCTTTATCTAACAGTTGAATCGAACTATTTGCTAAACCTTGAGTTGCTAAAACTTCCCGAACTTGAGCAATATCAATCGGGCCGTCACAATTATTTGGAACCGAACAATCTAGTTCTAATTGTAGACGAGTTCCACCCACAAAATCCAAAGCCGGACGTAACGGAGCGCCAATATCTGGCCGACTCCAAGAAATCCCCATGGCGATAATTCCCGCTAGAATAATCGCACTGGAAATCGCCCACCATAAGTTGCGTTGTTTAATAACACTAAAAGCCATAAATCAGTTATCAGTTATCAGTTATCAGTTTAAGAGTAATCAGTAATCAGTTGTAGGGGCGAGGTTTTCTCGCCCGTCAGAGTAATCTAATAACTGATTACTGATAAATTCTTTTTCAAATTTGGACAAAACAATTCGGGTTTTCTTAACTCTGGGAAATCAATAGCTATAAATAGGAAACTACGACTACAAGTAATAGCAGTAAACATACTCACCACCACCCCTAATCCCAAGGTTAAAGCAAAACCTTTGACTAACCCGGTTCCGAACCAAAACAGGGCAACACAAGCAATAACTGTTGTCACGTTACCATCTAAAATACTACCAAATGCCCGATAAAAACCCGATTCCACAGAACGATATAAGGTTTTTCCCGCCCTCAATTCCTCACGGGTGCGTTCAAAGATTAAAACATTAGCATCCACCGCCATCCCAATACTTAGAATAAATCCCGCAATTCCTGGTAAGGTCAAAGTTACACCCAATAAATTAAATAGGGCTAAACTTAATAAGGCGTAAATAATTAAAGAAAAATCCGCAATTAATCCGGGTAAGCGATAATAAACAATCATGAAAATCAGGACTAGAATTAAACCCGTCACCCCAGCATAAATACTGCGTTGAATACTATCCCGTCCCAGGGTAGCCCCAACGGTGCGGTTTTCGACAATTTCCACCGGAACAGGTAAAGCTCCCCCGCGCAATTGTACGGCCAAAGAACTAGCTTCTTCGGCGCTAAATCTGCCCGTAATTACCGCCCGACCCCCGACAATTCCCGTATCCGCAAAATCCACCGGAACCGACGGAGAACTTAATAAACTATTATCCAGAAAAATCCCAATAGTTCGACCAGTTCCCGCTAAATTTTTAGTCAGTTCAGCGAACTTGTCCCCCCCTTCAGAACTAAAAACTAAACCAATATTCCAGTTCCCTCCTCCTTGTACGGGTTCAGGATAGGCGTCTTTTAAATCTTGACCCCTCAAAAGAGGACTATTATAGAGTTGAGAAATCGCATCATTACTTCTATTTAAAGATTCTATGGCAGCGGCTAAATCTTTAGAATTTCCCTGTTTTTTAGCAGCTTCAATTTGTTGTTTAATTTCCTGTTGGACTTGAAATTCCACAGCTAACTGTTGTTCAGTTCCCGATTTTTGTTCCCGGAAATCTAACTGCGCCGTTCCTCCTAAGACTCGTTCGGCTTCCCCTGGGTCATTCACCCCAGGTAACTGCACGATAATCTGATTCTCTCCCACCGTTTGTACCACAGATTCCGATACCCCCAGTTCATTCACCCGATTTTCAATCACACTTTGAACCGAGGTCAAAACCCGTTCATCAATCACAGGAACCGCTTCCGAAGGTTTTAATTGAACAGTAAGCTGGGAACCTCCCCGTAAATCTAAACCCAATCGAAAGGGAACATTAGTTAACACAATAATAGAGCCGATCACCATCACCAAAATCAGAATTAAAGCCGAACGTTGTTTTCGCATTTTTATCAATAATTAGTAATCAATCGTAGGGGCGAGGTCTCCTCGCCCGTAACAGTAATCATTGAACAGTGAACAGTTGAGTAACTCTTAACTTTTAACTCTTGCACTGATCACTGATTACTGATAACTGATAATTGATTTAACTCCCTCAACAATTTGTTCCGGTTGCACAATAGTCAGTCGTTCTAAAGCACCGTTATAAGGTGTAGGAATATCTTGAGACGCCAATCTTAATACAGGTGCATCCAATTCATCAAATAGACGATCATTAATTGAAGCCGTAATTTCCGCCCCCAGTCCCCCGGTTTTCATACATTCTTCCACGATAACTACCCGATGGGTTTTGCGAATAGATTCCCCAATCGTGTCAAAATCGAGAGGTTTAAGAGAAATTAAATCAATCACTTCTGGATCATAACCCTGTTTGACCAGAGTAGGAACCGCTTGCATGACATGATGGCGCATCCGAGAATAGGTCAGAATTGTTACATCTTTCCCCCGTCTGACTATTTCCGCCTTATCAATAGGAACAATATATTCCTCGTCGGGGATTTCTTCCTTGAGGTTGTATAACAGAACGTGCTCAAAAAATAGCACCGGGTTATCATCTCTAATCGCCGCTTTCATTAATCCCTTAGCATTATAGGGAGTCGAACAGGCGACCATTTTTAAGCCGGGAACAGACTGGAAATAGGATTCTAAGCGTTGGGAGTGTTCCGCCCCCAGTTGACGGCCCACACCTCCAGGGCCACGAATCACCAGGGGCATTTTAAAATTTCCCCCGGAAGTATAGCGCAGCATTCCGCCGTTGTTAGCAATTTGGTTGAAGGCGAGTAACAAAAATCCCATATTCATGCCTTCAATAATCGGCCGCAACCCAGTCATTGCAGCACCAACAGCCATTCCTGTAAAACTATTTTCGGCAATCGGAGTATCTAAAACCCGCAAATCCCCGTATTTTTCATAAAGATCCTTAGTAACTTTATAGGAACCGCCATATTGACCCACATCTTCCCCCAACACGAACACTCTGGGGTCACGAGCCATTTCTTCATCGGTTGCTTGTTTCAGGGCGTTAAAAAGTAGGGTTGGTGCCATTGCAATTGTTGATAAGCGAGCGTGGATCACAGCTAATCTTAGCAAAAGATTGAGTTCAAAGCCCCCTTATTCCAAATTATGCTTTTTAGGTCTGAGTCCCACTAGGATTTTGGAACTTTCCTCGGAACTACCTATCCCAGTCATGATTATTGATTCTCAATATGGGCGATCGCACCACCAACTCCCCTTAAAAAAGCGATCGCACCTTAAACGCCTCTACACATCAAAAAGCTAAAATATTCTAATTTAACTGCCAGATTTTAATAGTTTGATCATTACTTGCACTTGCTAAAACTTGACCATCAGGACTAAAAGCCACACAATTAACATAACCTGTATGTTCATTTAAACTATATAATATTTCTCCTGTTTGTACATCCCAAATTTTAACGGTATTGTCATTACTTCCACTAGCTAATAATTGACCATCGGGACTAAAAGCAATAGAATTAATCGCGTCTTGATGTCCTGATAAGGTTTTTATTAATTGACCATTTTTAGGATTCCAAAGTTTAATTAAATTATCCCATCCTCCACTTGCTAAAATACTTTCTTGTGGGTTAAATGAGATACTTTTATTTATAGCAATTCCAACCTTATAAGAGTTTTTCATCCCAAAATAAGCATCTTTCAATAAGCCTAAATTCCATGTAGAATCTTTTATTGTTATAATTAAATTTCCTGTTTTCATATCCCATAAATTAATAAGTCCATCACCACCTGAACTAGCCAAAATTTGACTATTAGGGCTAAATGATAAACATGAATTTTCAAGAAAATAATGACATCCTAAATAATATACTTTTTCTTCTGATTGAATATTCCATATTACAATGTGTTTACCATCGTATGATAAATTATCTTGATCCCGAACAAATGTACCTGAAATAACAGTAACAATTAATTTGCCATCAGGACTAATTACAAGAGAATCATCTAAATAACCATAATGACCTAATGTTAAAGTTTTTATTTGATTACCTGTATCTGTTTCCAAAATATTAATTTTGTGGCCAAACGATCCATCTATTGTAGCAATCATTTTTCCATTAGGATGTAGAGCAAAATAATGTCCTCCTTTATAAGTAGTAATTAAATTACCTGTTCTCCAATTCCATAGATCAATTCCCGTATGATAAGAAATTGCTAAACTTTGACCGTCAGGATGAAATTCAATCTTATAAGGTGTTTTTTGATATGAATTACTGTTTTTTTTGTCTAAATTAATATCAAGAGTTTGACTAGATTTTAAATAAGGATAAACACCAAAAATATTCAATAACTTGTTAACAATATTTGGCTTAGGTTTATTTACAACACCCACAACCACAGTTTTAACAGGTTGTAAAATCTCTAAAACCTCATCAACAGACTGATATCTCTTACTAACATCAATCTTTAACATCTTATCTAAAATTTGACTTAGATTATTACTAACTTGTATCCCTTTTTGACTTAAAATATCTTGCCATAACCAACATTTTTTCATTGGATTATATAATTGATGAGGAGGTATTCCTGTTAATAAATGAATACAAGTAGCACCTAAAGCATATAAATCACTGGCAAAATAAGCCTCACCATAGAGTAATTGTTCTTGTGGTGCATAACCCATTGTACCGCCAATTGTACCCACAGCCATGACAGTTTGACTTAAATCTTTTGATAAACCAAAATCAATTAATACTAATAAACCATCTTTTCTCCTCATTATATTTTCTGGCTTAATATCTCGGTGAATTACCCCTTTTTTATGAATAAATTTTAAGACAGGTAAAATATCATGTAAAAATTCATTAATTTCCCATTCAGAAAAACTACCTTTTTGATTTAATTCTTGTAACAAATTTTCACCATCAATAAATTCTTGAACTAAATATAAAAAACCTTCCTGTTGTAAATGTGCTAGTAAACGAGGAATTTGTGGAGATTCATCCCCTAATTGATCTAAAACCGTTGCTTCACGGTTAAATAATTCAGTCGCTTTTTGTAAATTATTAGGATCATTTGCTATATTAGGATGAGGACAAAATTGTTTAATTACACAACGTTTTTTAGTAGGAGTTTTTTCATCTATTGCTAAATAATTTCTCCCTTGTCCTCCACTACCTAAAAAAGAAATTGGAAGATAACGATTATCCAGTAAAATAGTTTTCTGACAAGATAAACAAACAATTGTTCCATCAGGATTCTGGGGATTTCTACAAAAAGGATTTAAACAGTAGTTCATAGTAAAATTAATCCATTAATATTTGAAAATTAGCTCTAATAAAATTCTTGTCTAAAATTATAGTAATGTAATTTATTTTTGGTTGATGTTTAGCAAGACAAGCATCCAAAAATACCTTATAAGTAGGTGGGCATAAATAACGTCAACAAAACAAAAAGTAAAACCCTTATCCTGAAAGACTTACAGCCTTTATTGTTTTAACTTTAATTATGACCACCTACTTAATAAGCGATCGGACCTAAATTTCCCCACAAAAGCGATCGCACTACCATCCCCCCTACATTCTCAAACAAGCGATCGCACCTCAATTTCCCCCTAACGGTGCCCATCACCCGCCGCAGATCACTTCTCGAACCTCACCGATCACCTCTCAACGGTCGGGTGCATGAGCGTTGTTAGACCGTGCACCAACGGAGTGACTAGAAACTACAGTCTTTTCAGCAACTCATCGTACTCATCGTGCGCCCCAATCCAGAACCAATAAATGTGGTCGTCTACCTCCAGCAACCCTAGAACTCGATAGTCGATGCTGACACGAGCAGAATAAATCGGTTGGCGTTGACTTACCCGCTTGAACTGCAAACTGTTGTGGTACGGATCTTCGCACCAAAGTTCATAAGCTTTATCAGCCTGCTCTTGCACTGATGCGGGAAGTCGATCGAGGCATTTACGAAACGCTTTTGTGGCACTCGATTTCATGACTTGACCGGAAAGACTTCATCCAATGAAACGGTGTCACCGTCTGAGATTTCCTGCCGAACCATGTCAGCCAATCGATCCCACTGCTCGTCTGTGGTTGATTCAAACTGCTTTGTCCATTTCTGTTCATCTTTCAGTTCAGCCATAAGACGCAATGCGATCGCATCTTGCTGGTCGGCAGGAAGTTCTTGGATTTCTGCAATGACTTGCTTGAGTAGTTCAGTCATGATTCCAGGCAATAGAGATATCACCCTATTCTATCTGATTTAGCATTGAGTAGGTGAGCCATAAAGACCCCCCAATAATAATACTAACCAAAAATACCTTATAATAAGCGATCGCACCACCAACTCCCCTTAAAACAACCATCGCACCTCAATTTCCCTCTAACGTTCCTATTGAGTGGCAGAAAATAACTTTCGCTTTCAACCAAAATATCACAACCCTGTCTGCTCCAATGACTTGTTGTAGGTTTGTTCTAACATTTTTTGGGTAATTTGTTGTTCTCCATGATAGTGTAAGCGTCGATTCAAACAGCCAATGGTTTTGACATAGGAAGACATGGTATTAATATCATGGGTAATCATTACAATTGTCATATATTCATTTAATTTTAACAATAACTCATAGATATTCGCGCACATTTTGGGGTCAACACTAGCCGTAGGTTCATCTAAGAGTAAAATTTGGGGTTCACTGGCTAAAGCTCTAGCAATAAAAACTCGTTGTCGTTGTCCCCCTGAAAGTTCACCAATGGCGCGATTTTTTAATTCTAACATTTCGACTTTTTCTAAAGATTGAATCACAATTTCTTCATCTTTTTTTGTATAGGGTTGAAATAAATGACGATTTCCTAACCGTCCCATTCTTACCACTTCATCTACCCGGACGGGAAAATTGCGATCAAATTCTAAAATTTGCGGGACATAACCCAAATAACGCCGTCCTTTAGTCACAGAATTACCCATAATTTTTACATCTCCTTTTAAGGGTTTTAGCAGTCCTAAAAGCACTTTAATTAATGTGGTTTTTCCTCCCCCATTAGGGCCAATTAATCCGATAAAATCTAATTCATTAACCGTCAAATTAATATCTTCTAAAATAGGTTCCTGGGAATCATAACCCGCCCAGACTTCTTTTAAGCGGATGACTTCATTTTTTGGATAATTTTTTGGAGATAATTCTTGAGGATTTTTCACGGATGTAAATGTAAAGTTAGGAAGTAAAATCATAGTAAAAAATCAAATTAGTTTATGGTTTTAAAGTTTGTGATAACAGTTCAGAAACTTGAAGTAAATTATCAGACCAATTTTCATCTAAATCACTAACAAAAATAACTTTTCCCCCGATTTCTTTAGCTATGGTTTCCGCAGAACTGGGATTAAATTCTGGTTGAGCAAAAATTACCTTAATATTCTCTTGTTTAGCTTCAGAAATTAACTTAGCTAACTCGGCTGCACTAGGTTCCTGTCCCCCGACTTCAATTGATTCCTGTTCTAAGTTATAATCCTTGGCAAAATAGCCCCAAGCGGGATGAAAAACGATAAATTTACGGTTTTTGAGCGGGGTTAATTTCTGACTAATTTGTTGATCCAGTTGGTCAAGTTCTGTGATAAAATTATTTAGGTTGGCTTGATATTCAGCTTGGCGTTTTGGGTCAATTTTGACTAAGCCATCATAAATATTTTGAGCTTGAATTTTAACTAATTTAGGAGATAACCAAATATGAGGGTCTAAAGTTTCTTCTGAGGGATAATTTTCTGCTCCTTCGTGGTGATGTTCTACCATTGGAATTCTCTCAATCCCTTGAGTTGAATCTATAATTAACATTTTTTGATTAGCAGCTTTAATTCTATCTATCCAAGCTGTTTCAAAAGCAATCCCCGTGGTAATATAAGCTTTAGCATCATTCAAAGATTGTAACTGTTGAGGTTTGGGTTCATAATTATGTAAATCAACACCAGGAGGAATCATAACATTCACTTTAACATTCTTGCCCCCAATTTTTTCCACAAAATATTTCTGGGGCATAATACTAACCGTAATATCAACAGCATTATTAACAGTTTCATTTACTATTTGTTTGGCTTCAGAAGAATTATTTTCAACTGAATTTTTTGGTGTGGAAATGGTGTTACAACCACTAATTATACTCATAACCCATAACAGCATTACTATTCGGGCTTCAACCGACAATCTCATCTTGATGTCCTCAATGTAGTTTTGCACCTCATTGGCCCAACACAGTCCCAGCATAGGGATCTTGAGGGCTTAACTATAATGATAATCGTTTTCAAAACTTTTGACTAGGAGGGTAGATTTTAGTGGCGGTGTCTTTTCCAAAATCGATCAGGTTAAGAGATATAGCAGGGAACACCTCTGATCCAAAATCTACAGTACAAAATTCTTAGTCGCGGTTTATGCTAAACAAAGTATTTTGTATTTTCTGATGATGACTCAACATTCTAATTCTCTAATTTCTGTGCGGGCATTTTTGCAGCACTATTCTGAAATGATGGCGGCGATAGTTTGTGCTGTTTTAGTATTTATAGGTTGGGTGTGCTTACAAATAGGTTGGCTAGGGTTAGCATTTTTAGCCCTACCGATTGCTTATGTTATCGGGGGTTATGGCATTGCTAAAGATGGGTTAACGACGCTTGTAGACGACAAACAATTTGATGTTGATTTATTAATGATTGTAGCAGCATTGGGGACTGCGACTTTAGGAATTTGGAAGCAAAATTATTTTTTAATCATAGATGGTGGAATCCTAATTTTAATTTTTGCTTTGAGTAGTGCTTTAGAAAGTATAGCGATGGAACAGACAGAAAGCAATATCACAAATTTAATGCAGTTAACCTCGGATACAGCTTGGGTAATTACCGATCAACAGGAGCAACAAATCCCAATTAATCAATTAAAAATTGGGGATATTATTTTAGTCAAGCCTGGGGAAATAATTCCGACGGATGGGGTGATTATATCTGGAAATAGTTCCATTAATCAAGCTGCAATTACGGGAGAATCAATTTCGGTCGATAAAACCATTGGTGATCAAGTATTTGCCGGAACATTAAACGAAAATGGGGTACTACAATTAAAGGTTCATCAATCTCCTGAAAGTAGTTTAATTCATCGGGTGATTCAGTTAGTTAAACAAGCTAAAACCGAGGCATCTCCCTCTCAACAATTTATGGAAAAATTTGAACGTAATTATACTAAATTTATTATTGTAACAGGTATAGGATTAGCCATTTTACCGCCCGTATTCCTGGGTTGGAATTGGGAAACAGCCATTTATCGGGCTTTAGTTTTTTTGGTGGTTGCCTCTCCCTCTGCTTTATTAGCATCAATTATGCCTACCTTATTATCAGGAATAGCAAATGGGGCAAGATATGGAATCCTATTTAAAAATGGGGCGCAATTAGAAAAAATTGGCCGAATTAATGCGATCGCATTTGATAAAACTGGAACCTTAACCACGGGAAAATTAAATATTGTTGATATCATTCCGGTGGCGGGTATATTAGATACAGAATTATTAGGAGTTGCCCTAGCGGTAGAGTCACTTTCTGAACATCCTATCGGACAGGCAATTTCTCAATTTGCCCTGGAAAAAAATATTCCCAGAATTGCCGCAGTTAATGTCGCCACTCAAATCGGGGAAGGGATTATTGGAGAAGTGAATCATAACCAGATTTTTGTAGGGAAACTAGAGTGGATTCATCAACATAATATTTATGTTAGTCCTGAATTGGTAGAAATTAGTGACCATTTAGAAACCGATGGTAAAACCGTGGTTTGGGTGACACAAAATCATCAAACATTAGGATTAATTGCTGTGACGGATACGGTGCGTTTAGAAGCGAAAACCTTAATTAAAAATCTGAAAAAATTTGGCATTGAACAAGTGGTAATGTTAACAGGAGATCATCAAAGAACAGCCGATAGTGTGGCAAAACAGTTAAATATTGATCTGGTTTATGCTAATTTATTACCGGAGGATAAATTAACCATTATTCGACAATTGAAAAATCGGTATCAAGGGGTAGCAATGGTGGGAGATGGGATTAATGATGCTCCAGCTTTAGGATTAGCTGATGTGGGAATAGCCATGGGTGGGGCGGGAAATGATGTAGCCTTAGAAACCGCAGATGTTGTGTTAATGACCGAGCAATTAGGAAAAATATTCAAAGCGATTAAATTAGGTCATCGGGCTAATCGAGTTATCAAACAAAATATTGCTTTTTCCCTTTCGTTTATGGTATTATTATTAATATCTAATTTTTTCGGTTTGATTAATATGCCCACGGCGATAATCGGACATGAAGGATCAATGTTATTAGTAACATTAAGTGGTTTACGGTTATTAAAAAGTTAGAGAAACCAACAGAAACCTGTTTTATTGAAGAAACTCGGTTTCTGTTAGGGATTTTGTAGATTAACAATTTGTTGGGAAAACCAGAAGGCGGCGTTAAAATTATTGGTTTTTTCTAATTGCTCTAAGGTTAATTCTAATAAAGCGATCGGCAATCCATTTAAAGCAATAGAAGTATTGATTTCTTGATACTTTCCATTCTCTTGTAAGCGAAAGGCGATCGCTCGTTTTCCTCTAATATCAATTACCCAATATTCGGGAACTCCTAAGCCAGCATAGAGTTGTTTTTTCTCATCTAAATCAATTGCTAAAGTGGTATCGGAAATTTCTCCAACTAAATCAGGAACTCGCCATTGTTCTAAATTAATTCTGCGGGGTTCTCCTTCTTGCCATTTGGGGGAATTTTCACCAATATATAATACTTTATCGGGTGCGGCTGCCCGTTGGTTGGGTTTTTCGATCACACATCCACTAAAAGAGTTTGCTAATATCCCAGGTTCACGAGAAAACCAAATATATAATAAAAAACTCAACAAATCGTTCACATTAGAGTGATTAATTCCTTCGTTACCCATATCAATCCACAAATATCCTTGATTAAAACTAACATTAAAGTCTTCTAAATTGGGATTATTAACATAAGCTAAATAATCTTCCCAAGTAGCAGGTTGACCTTGGGTTTTTTGAGCAGATTCAGGAATAGAAACTAAAGTTGTCATGGTTTCATCTTTTTGTTAGGGATTTTATAGATTAATAATTTGTTGGGAAAACCAGAAAGCGGCGTTAAAATTATTGGTTTTTTCTAATTGTTCTAAGGTTAATTCTAATAAAGCGATCGGCAATCCATTTAAAGCAATAGAAGTATTGATTTCTTGATACTTTCCATTCTCTTGTAAACGAAAGGCGATCGCCCGTTTTCCTCTAATATCAATTACCCAATATTCGGGAACTCCTAAGCCAGCATAAAGTTGTTTTTTCTCATCTAAATCAATTGCTAAAGTTGTATCGGAAATTTCTCCAACTAAATCAGGAACTCGCCATTGTTCTAAATTAATTCTGCGGGGTTCTCCTTCTTGCCATTTAGGGGAATTTTCACCAATATATAATACTTTATCGGGTGCGGCTGCCCGTTGGTTGGGTTTTTCAATCACACATCCTCCTAAAAGATCAACTAACAGATCGGGTTGACGGGCAAACCAAAACCCAAAAATCAAAGTTAATAATTCATTAAATCGAGCGTGATTGATTCCTTCGTTACCCATATCAATCCACAAATAGCCTTGATTAAAACTAATATTATATTTTTCTAAATTGGGATTATTAACATAAGCTAAATAATCCTCCCAAGTAGCAGATTGACCTTGGTTTTTTTGAGCAGATTCAGGAATAGAAACTAGAGTTGTCATGGTTTCATCCTAACTAAAAAAAAGTATATATAGCAACCGCCAAGGCAGTTAGGACACCAGACGGATCTTAGAACCCAGACGGTGAAGTATTTTCCCCCCTGTTTCCTCCCCCCCAAACCCCCCGTGCACGGGGGGTTTGGGGGGCTGTTCCCTGTTCCCTGATATACTATTTTAACATAGAATTAAAGATGGTGCTTGACACTCCCACGGGTGAACCGCGTGGGATTCTCCTGTCTAGCCCCGATTGCTCGGTATTCATGGAGTTGCCCCCTACTGTTTCCAGAATTGCTTCACAGCAATATTAGAGGAGAGTACGAGACTCTGAGGAATGCCAAGTACCTCGTCCCAATTGACGGCACACGACTATTACAGTCTTTGGCTCTGCCAAGATTTTTCGGAGCTTTCTGTAGTCAATAGGGATAATCACAGTGGTTGCCTTTTTCTCGCCATTGACAACTTGTTTTTAAGGAGGTCAGAACATCTGACCAGATAAGCGAGGAACATCCTTGCTATACTCTGATAATAGAGTCTTAAATAGAGTATGTCAAGGGAAAAGAAAATTCAGTTTAATGTTAACGAGAAAGAATATGAACGTCTCAAAAGTCATGCTGAATCAGAAGGATTATCAATGGCTGAAGTTCTTAGGGATTACATTAAAACCCTCACACCCCCTAAAGGGGGTCGCACTACATCCCACGACTGAAGTGCGTGGGCTTTGTGCGAGGTTGTTGTAAGCCCAGCACACGCACCCTACGAATTAGAACTGTAGTTCTTGTAATAACCAAAATCCGGCAAAAGATTCAGAATTGGGGTCAGATTGAACAGCTAAAAAATGTACATTTTTGGCTTTTTCTTTGGTGAGTTCAAAATTTTGGGCTTCTGTTTGGGTTTTACTATCGGGTAAATTAGCTAAAATCCAACTTTCATTTTCCCCAGTTTCTAATAATAAATTAGGACGGGAATCTTTATTTAATCGTAAATAAGCTAACTCTAATCCCGACATCCAAGCCGCTAAAGGAGTAGCCCGGGAGGAGTAAATAATTAACCCAGGAATTGGGGTTTCTGGTGTTAACCCAACCATCGGTAATCCGAAGGCTTCACCAAAGCTAATATCCCATTCTGATAGGTCGGAAAAGGCACTGGCTTCTAAAGTTACAAAAGCCCATTTATCCCCCTGCAAAGCATCAGGAAGGGGCTGGGGTTGAGACTCCATAAATTGAACCGAAGGATTAGCCCCCGCTTGATAATTTTCCAAGGTGGGATAATAGGTTTCTATGCGTTGGTTTAACCATTGATAAAGGGCATAGGTACGACGGCTTGCAGAAGCAGGAATCGCTAATTCTTTACAGGATTTAGAAATCATATTTGCCATCGGACGGCGGAAAAAGCGAATCCTAGAGGGGGGCGTGGGGGCAGTGGCGATCGCATTTTCAATCGCCTGTTTTAACCAAATAGAGTTAACTTCGTTACTAGGGCAAAATTGGGTGTAGCGAAACATCGTCTCGGTGCTATCTTCAATATTGAGCGGGGTTTCACAGATTAAGACTTCCCAAACTTTTTTCCCTTCTTCGTCCCGCAGGGGGCGGCTATAAAAATCGAGTTCCCAAATAGTTGATTTCATCAATGACTGGATTCTGTTGATAATTAACGTCTAAAAATAAATCCTACCAGCAATTAGGGTTAAGCTGCACCTAATGATTGATTTTTCAGGGATCAACTCACTTATTCTATCTTTAAATTAAACGGTAAACGGGTATAAATTCCTTTCGGATCATTCATTTCTTTAATCATCAATAATTCCTCTTGAAGTCTGATAAATTCACGGGTGAGGGGATCAACGGGAGTCGGTATTTTTGTGAGGTTATCTCCGGCTAAATTCTCTAAAATTCGTTCTTCTAATGTCCGAGGTTTAGCAGGTTCTTTGAGTGTCCAATCCTCTCCCAAATTCGCTTTTTTTGCCGCCGCCGCGATCGCCGCATCTAAACCGCCAATTTCATCAACTAACCCTAACTGTTTAGCCTGTGCGCCCGACCAAACTCGCCCTTGAGCAATTTCTTGAACTTGATTTTTAGATAACTTACGATGGGTGGCTACGTTAGAAATAAAGCGATCATAAATTAAGTTAACCACCTTTTGTAACCGAGCTAATTCTTCGGGACTTTTCGGCCGACTATTGGTTTGAATATCTGCAAACTTACTGGTTTTGACAATATCCCAGGTAATCCCATTTTTACTGGCAATATCTTGAATATTAAACAGTAATCCAAACACCCCAATTGATCCGGTCACGGTATTAGCTTGGGCAAAAATTTGATCCGCACCCATAGCAATCCAATATCCCCCGGAAGCGGCAAAATTTCCCATAGAAACTATTACAGGTTTCTGTTTTCTGATCAGATCCACTTCCCGCCCAATCACTTCCGAAGCGGTGGCACTGCCCCCAGGACTATTAACCCGTAAAACCACCGCTTTTACCTTTTCATCTAATCGTAATTTTCTTAATTCTTTAGCTAACCGATCGCCTCCAATTTGGCTAGAAGTTCCGCTACCATCAACAATTTCACCTTCGGCATAGACAATTGCAATCTTATTTTTACTATTCTGATTACCATTATTAATATCAGCAACTTCAGGGATTCTTGAATAAGAATTAATACTAATTTGGCGAAATTGTTGACTTTTTTCCTTGGATTCCCCGGTCATTTTTTTGAAATCTGTAATCACTTCATCACCATAAGCAACCCGATCAACTAATTTTCCTTTTAAAGCCGTATCTGCTAATAAAATACCTTCAGTATTAGAAAATGCCTGTAACTGTTGGGGTGTGACTTTGCGACTGGGTGCAATGGTTCTTAACCATTCTCCCCATAAATCTCCTAATAGTTTTTGAGTTTGTTCTCGATTTTCTGGACTTAATTTTTTCAGTAAAAATGGTTCAACGGCTGCCTTATATTTTCCCACCCGAATCACCTGCACCCCAATACCATATTTTTCTAAAGCTCCGGTTAAAAACATGACTTGAGAACTTAACCCTTTAATATCTAAAGAACCCAAGGGATTAATCACCACTTGATTAGCAACGGAAGCTAAATAATATTCGGGTGCTGTCCAATCAATATCATAGGCAATAATAGTTTTTCCGCTATCTTTAAACCGTTGTAAGGCTTGGCGAATTTCTTTTAAATTAGCTAATCCTGTAGAAATGGGAGTATTAGTTCCTTGCAAATAAAGGGCGACAATTTTATCATCTTTACTGGCTTGATCAATTGTTTGAACTAAGGTTCTTAACTGAATTGAAGTTGGACTATCTTCTGATAAAAGTTCCTGTAAGGCTTCAGAAGTTGAGGGATTAGGCCCAGTATCACTTACACTTAATGCTAAATCAAAAACTAATACTGATTTATCCTTAACTAAGGGCCCAGAATCTTGACTTGCCACCATAATCACCAGGAAAATTAATCCTCCAATTCCTAGGGTGGTAGTTAAAACCAGTCCAATTAAGTTTCCTAATAAACTGGCAAATGTAAATTTGAGAAAATCTTTCATATTATTATTAATAAATGGGATAATCTAACTTAATCCGGCGCGGGGTTTAGGGTTTTGGTTTCAATACTCCTGATGTTTGTAAATGATTTAGGGTACGGTTATTTGTACAAAATAGCACGGTGATCAATTCTGCTTTTAAAATCTCTACTAAATTATAGACTGCTGCTTCCGATTCGGCTGCGGCTTGCAAAAATGGCCAGGCAAACCCGGCTAAATTGGCACCGAGGGCGATCGCTTTGGCCGCATCTAAACCACTGCGTAACCCCCCCGAAGCAATTAAGGGAATATCGGGAGACACTTCTCGAATACTGGTAATACAGTTGGCCGTGGGTATGCCCCAATTGGCAAAGGTTTCCCCTAGACGACGCTGTAGGGGGTCTTGGGCGCGTTCTCCTTCGATTTTAGCCCAGGAGGTTCCCCCCGCGCCTGCCACGTCAATAGCGGCCACTCCTGCCTCAATTAATCGTTTGGCCATGACTGCATCAATCCCATTTCCGACTTCTTTGGCAATCACTGGAACCGGAAGTTGGGTACATAATTGTTCTATTTTATGGAATAATCCTTTAAAATTAGTATCCCCTTCGGTTTGAATACATTCTTGTAAAGGATTGAGGTGTAAAATTAAGGCATCGGCTTCTAATAAATCAATGGTTTTTAAACACTGTTCTAAACCATATTTATAGTTTAATTGAACGGCGCCTAAATTGGCAAAAAGTAAAATATTTGGGGCGAGCGATCGCACAGCAAAGGTATCAGCCACATCGGGATTTTCCACGGCTACTCGTTGGGAACCGACTCCCATGGCAATATGATAATGTTCAGCCACAGCGGCTAACCGACAATTAATTAATTTTGCCTGTTCTGTGCCTCCGGTCATGGAGGAAATTAATAGGGGTGCTCCTAATATTTTACCTAAAAATGATGTGGTAATATCAATTTCACTACGGTTTAAATTGGGTAAACAACAATGGGTAAAGTCATAACGTTCTAACCCCGTTGTTGTTTGTCGAAACTGCACATCTTCTTCTAAACAAATTCTTAGATGATCAGCTTTGCGGTTTTCAATTTGATTGGGAAATACCATATTAGTTATAGCGCTAGGGAACACCGGAACAGTTAACTAATAACTGATACAGACGCGCCATGGCACGTCTCTACACTGATGACTGATGACTGAATTAGGATCGTCGAATATTAAAACAACACCAATCTTGACGACGCCAGAGGGTAGCAACAACCCAACCCTGTTGTTCTAAAGCATCTGCAATTGGTTTAGCTTGATCCATTAAAATCCCGCTTAAAATCGCCCAAGTATTTTTCTTGGATATGGCATTAAATTGAGGAATTAAATCAATAATTACTTCTGCTAAAATATTACAAACAATTCCATCTACAGGTTGCTCTACTGCTTGAATTACCTGCTCAATACTGCCATCTTGAATATTAATTCTTTCGGGTGAAATTTGATTTAATTCGCAATTTTCGTAAGTTGAACGAGTCGCTAAAGGATCATTATCCACCGCATAAACCTTAGAAGCTCCTAATAAAATTGCCCCAATTGATAAAATACCAGAACCGCAACCAATATCTGCAATTACCCCATGGGTGTTTTCTCCACCTAAGCGCATTTCCAAAGATTCTAAACACAGTTGAGTTGTGGCGTGGGTTCCGGTTCCAAAAGCAACCCCTGGATCTAAACGTAATAGAATACGATCGGGATTTTCAGGTAATGCTAACCAAGCCGGATAAACTAAAAAGCGATCGCCAATTGGTGTCGGTTCCCAATATTGTTTCCAACTACTTGACCAGTCCTGTTCATCAATCAAATCCCAAGTCACCGCCGGAATTGGCATTTCTAAACACAAAGCATCTTGACGTAACAATAAAGCCAGGGCTGCTAAATCTAGTAAATGGGCTTTTTCTTCGGGTAAATAAGCTGATAACAAGCAGGAATTATTTTTAATTTGACTCGCGGTTCCCCGACAACCAAACGCTTCCATGCGCCAAAAGACCGCATCTTCTAGCATCGGATCACACAATACTTTAATTTCCCACCAGCTATTAGCCATAATCAGTCATCAGTTATCAGTAATCAGTTATCAGTCATCAGTTATTAGTCATCAGTTATCAGTTATTACTCTACACTGATAACTGATAACTGATTAAAGCGTTACAGTATAGGCATCGCGGATGCCAGACACTTTGATAATTTCTGCAAGAATACCTTCAGGTAAAGGATCATCAAGACTTAAAACCATGACAGCCTCACCCCGAACAATTTTGCGTCCGACTTGCATACTGGCAATATTGACATTAAATCTGCCCAAAAGCGAGCCAATGTTACCAATAATTCCCGGTACATCCCGGTGGAGAGTAAACAACATATAGCGGGTGGGAGGAACATTAATCGGAAAATCGTCCACACTGGTGATCCGAATTTCGTGATCCCCTAATAACGCCCCGGTCACAGAATGAGTGCCTAAACTGCCCTTAGCTTCTAAATGTAGTGATCCGGTGTAGTCCGTCACCGAAGCATCACGGGTTTCAATTACTCTGATCCCCCGTTCCTTGGCTTCAATACCTGCGTTAACATAGTTCACCCGCTCGCGTAATGCTTGGGACAGTAACCCCTTCAGAGAAGCCACAACCACTGCTTGGCTACTGGTTCCGGCTAGTTCCCCTTGCAAACGCACATCCAGGAAGTCCACCCGTCCCCCGGCTAACTGACCGACCAAATTACCCAGAGTTTCTGCCAGTTGCAGATAGGGTTTGAGTTTTTCCAAGACATCGGGATATAACCCGGGAATATTCACCGCAGAACGGGCTGGCAGGCCCAGTAAGACATCCCGAATTTGTTCAGCGACATCGATCGCCACATTGACTTGAGCTTCTTCTGTAGAGGCTCCCAGGTGAGGAGTCAGAACAATTTTAGACCCCAATTCCCGCAGAGGAGAATCGGCTTCTAGGGGTTCATTTTCAAATACATCTAAGGCAGCCCCGGCAATTTGGCCAGTTCGCAGGGCATCGGCTAAGGCTGTTTCATCAATCACACCGCCCCTAGCACAGTTAATTAGGCGGGCGGTGGGCTTCATCTTAGCGAAGACTTCCGCATTAAACAGATGATAAGTTTCTTTGGTTTTGGGGATATGCAGCGTAATATAATCGGACTCCTGAATCAACAGATCCAAGTCCACTAACCGACAACCAATTTGATCCGCTCGTTCTTGGGATATAAAAGGATCATAGGCCAAAAGTTTCATCCCCATTGCTTTCGCCACCGCCGCAACATGGGAACCAATTTTACCCAAACCCACAATACCCAGGGTTTTCTTATAAACTTCTACACCAACGAAGCTTTTGCGATCCCACTGTCCAGTTTTAACCGATTGGTTAGCATCGGGGACGTAGCGAGACATGGACAGCATCATCGTCAGGGCGTGTTCGGCGGCGGCAATGGTGTTCCCTTGTGGAGAATTAACCACAACAATCCCTTTACGGGTAGCGGCGGGAATGTCCACATTATCCACACCGACACCCGCCCGACCAATAATTTTTAAGTTATTGGCGGCTTCAATAATTTCTTGGGTTACACGAGTTCCAGACCGGATCATCAAAGCATCATACTCTGGAATAATCCGCACCAGTTCTTCTGGGGGTAAACCTATTTTGACATCCACCTGAGCGACTTGAGACAGGATGTCTATACCAACTTGATCAATAGAATCGGATACGAGAACCTTAGACATGATTTAGGAAAATGGGTTGCAATTTTTCTGGAAGCGAAACATCACCCCCCGACAAAATCAGCTAGGGGGAAGTTCAGGAGAGTCTTGATTAGATTATATTCTCCCTCCCAAATTAACGGTCTGTATTAATACCGCAGTAGGTTATTCTAACTCTTAATGGGTATATTCACTGAGAATTTTTGGAAAAAATTTAGCTTGGCTGGGGCGGGGGCGATAAAGATGGGCACCGGGGAAGTGTAGACTAACAATAGATTGATTGCCTATTCTCAACGATAATTATGAACTATCTTGTCACCGTCCTCTCCGATCGCTTTCAAGCAGAAACAGCCTATGTTGAATTAGAAAAAGAAGGTGTCCCGACCCCTCAAATCAGTATTTTAGGAAAAGGGTATAAAACCGCCGATGAATTTGGCTTAATTGACCCGAATGAAAGCGCTATTAAACAAGTGAAATTAATGGCAACTTGGTTAATTCCCTTTGGATTTGTTTCGGGTTTTGGTTTTAGTTTAATTACGGGATTAGATACCTTTGCCTGGGCTGGAGTTTTGGGAAATCATTTAATCGGTGCGGTTCTCGGTGGAATTTCCGGGGGGTTAGGGAGCATCTTGGCCGGGGGTGGAGTCGGATTAATTGTTGGTGGCGGCGATGCTTTACCCTACCGTAACCGCCTGAATGCTGGGAAATATTTAGTCGTGGTCACGGGTTCGGAAACCTTAATGCGGAAAGCTAATCGGATTTTAAGAGACTTAGAACCGGAAAATATTCAGGGTTATACCGTTGGTGAAAATGAATAATTAAAATAGAATGTTATCATAATTTTAGCATAAATTTTCATCTTCCTTAACCTAAAATCCCTTAATGTTACCAAGAGAAGAACTCCTAAAAGGTATCGAAAATCGAGATACTATAGCACGGGTTATAGATCTGGCAGAACAAGCCCTGAAAACCTGGGAAATTACCCTAACAGATTTCCTTTCTCCCCCTGAATTAGCTGAATCTGAAAAGGTCTTTAGCCGCTTAACAGAAGTACAAATGATCCCATGGGGAGGCTATCCCCAAGCGGAACGCCAACGGTTAGGAATTGCCCGATCTGAACTTCCTCTTGATACTTCTCAAGTCAGCGTTATTGTTTTAGAAATTTCCGGTAATTTTCTCTTTGATCCCGCTACCCATCGAGACTTTTTAGGGTCGATGTTAGGGACGGGAATTGTCAGAGATAAAACCGGGGATATTATTGTTTTAGGAGAGCGTGGAGCCCAAACCATTGTCACCCTAGAATTGGCGGATTTCCTAGAGTTAAATCTGACTCAAGTTCGATCTGTTCCGGTGAAAACACGACGGATTGATCCGGGGGAATTAAAAGTTAGAGAACCCAAAAAGAAAGAGTTAACAACTGTAGAGGCTTCCATGCGGTTAGATGCGATCGCATCTGCTGGATTTGGAATGTCTCGTAGTAAGATGGTGAGTTTAATTGATGGGGGAGATGTGCGGGTTAATTGGAAGGAAATTACCCAAGCTAGTTATCAATTAAAATCGGGAGATTTAATCGCCATTCGGGGAAAAGGACGTTTAGAAGTTAAAGATATGGCTATTACTAAAAAACAAAGATATAGAGTTGAATTAACTCGCTATCAATAATCAGTTTGTACTGAATAATTTAAGGAGAATATTAGTAATGGTAAGACTCTATAATCAATCTTTTGAAATTTTAAAAACCGAGTTAAAAAAATGCGCTGAAAAAGATTTAGTTGGGGAAGTTGGAGAAAAAATTGTTCTTAAACGCTTAGAAAAAATGCGATCGCAATCGGGAGAATCTCTAACTTTATATGAATTAAAAAACTTAGTTTCCGATCAGTTTTATGAGTTTGATGAAGTAGTTTTACAGAAAGCTGCAAAAGCAAATCATCCACCCGGAATTGGGCAAAAGCTGGCTTTAGGTACAGCTATTTTAGGGGGATTTGTGGGACTTGTGGCTCTAGCTAATTTACCCTATCCCATGATTCGGTTTCCTGTTTCAAAAACCGTCCCTATTTTATTAATTCCCAGTTATATTAGTATGGATTATAACTATCGACAAGCCGTATCTTTAGTAGAACAATCCGATCAATTAATTAATCAAGCTACGGCAATTACTGATATTGAATTAGGAGTTGAAAAAGTTGGAAAAGCTCAACAGCATCTGGATAAACTCCCAGTTTGGTTTTTAGGTTATTATCCTCAAGCCTACTGTTCATTTACGGGTTGTGTTTGGCGATTTACCTTCGATGAATATGAAGGTGCTAGAAAGAATATTGGCCGGATGGAATCTAAAATTTTTCAAGAACAAAATGCTTATCAAGAATATACAAAAGCCGAACAATTAATTAAGGAATCTCAAAACAATTTCTCTAAAACTCCTCCGGGCAATGAACAACAACAGATGATTAACCTTTGGCAAAAAGCGATTGATCAATTAGATAAAATTTCCTCCGAAACCTTAGCCGGAAAATTAGCTGAAAAACAGTTAGAAACCGCTAAACGAGATTTTCAACAACAACTAGGATTTGTTGCGGGAACCCTGAAAGGAAATACCTTAATTGATGCCGGGATGCAGTTTGGAATTCAAGCTGCAAAAGCCGCTAAAAATCCCCCTCACACCGCCAAACAATGGGAACAAGTAATCAAATTATGGCAAGAAGCAATTCGTCGCTTAGAACAAGTTCCAACGGATAATCCTAGTTATTTGGATGCTCAGAAAAAATTAGCTGAATATCAATCAAATTTAGGAGTTTCCGAAAGTCGGTTAGAAGCGGAAAAAGACGCGGTAGAATCACTTAAACAGGCAAAAGCCGAGATTGCTCAATGGCAAACCTCAGCCCGTTCTAAAGAGCCTAATATTGGTTCCTTAATTGGTCAATTAACCGATATTATTAGTATATTAGAACAGGTTCCCGCAGGGACAACAGTTAGCGCAGAAGCCCAAAAATTATTAGGATCAGCACGACATACTCGTGATAAATTATATATGAACTAACTTGATATTTTGAAACCATTCCGTCCTTAAAACTGATTAATTCTATATAATTATGACTCAAACACCAGAAGATTTTTCCCCATTTATTTCCTCAACACCCGATCCATCAGTAGATACGGCTAAATTAATACAATTATTACGGCGGAAAGAAAGAAATTGGGTGGAATGGGGCGACGCCTGTGCTCAATTACAAAAATCTGGTTATAACCCCCAACAAATTTTTGAAGAAACGGGTTTTGAACCCATTCAACAAAATCAAATCATTGTAGCAGGACAAGTCTTTACTTCCTTAGTAAAAGGCAATTTATCCGAGGAAATTCGATCCCGTTTTCAACAACGGGGAAGCGATATTTTATATGAATTTCGTATCCTAAATCAAGCAGAAAGGGTGATGGCGACGGAGTTTTCCGATCAGCGCAAATTAGATGCCGATGAAGCTAGAGAATTAGCCAAAGCCATCAAAGAATTCTCTCGGTTTTCGGTTCTCCCCCCGGGTTTTTCTGATCATCCTGGAGATGCTTTAGCCTATCAAGCCTGGAAAGCTGCCCGACAACAACATGATTTACAACAGCGATCGCGTTTAATTGCTAAAGGATTAAAATATGCTCACTCCCAAACCGCACGAGAAACCATAGAACAACTATTAACAGATTTTTCGATTACCGCCAAAAAATCAGCGCCTCGTTTACCAATGTATCGTTTAGAAACGGAAGAAGATCTACCCCGTTTAATTCCAGTCGTGGGGAAATTTCCCTTAACTCCATCGGATTTTAAAGCCGTTCCTTTGATTGAAGAATTAGGAGCATTTTCCATTGTTAAATCATCGGGAAATGCAGCTTGGGTAGCGGTTCCTGGCTGGCAAGTGGTCAGAAAGTCAGAAGATCCAATTGCTGTTTTAGGAAATAGCGCTAATTTACCGAATCCCTTACCCGGTAAATCAGAACCCGTTTTAATCCTGATTGATCGCGCTCAACGGGAATGGGATATTGATTCTTATTTCTTAGTTGAAAAATCTGAAAATTTAGAACTGCAATGGTTCGATGAAACTCCCGATATTCATTTACTAGGAAAATTAATTTTAATTATGCGTCCTAAAAAGGTATTAGATGAGGATCAAATTCATGATGTTTGGCAAATTGATGAGTAGAAAAAAGAGAGGGAACACCGGAACAGCCCCCCAAACCCCCCGTGCACGGGGGGCTAGGGGGGGAGGGAACAGGGTAGGGGATGTGTAATTAATTTTGTTTAGGTACTTAATAACTTTTACCCATTACCCATTACCCATTACCCATTACCTATCTTATTCTATTATGACGATACCAACGATAACCATAAATTCCCCCTCCAATGATTAATAAATAGGGACTAAAAGCCAATAACCATAAAATCAATCCTACTAATAGCCAGGTAAATTCACCCATGGTATGAGTTGCTTTTCCCCAAGTTTCTTGGACTCTTAAACCCAGATTTTCTTGAGCAGGAGACACAGAAACCGACGATTCAATTGTTAAATCAATAGTAGAATAAGCGACTTGATTTTGTAAATTTCTTAACTGAGCATCAATCCGTTCAATTGATTCTCGAATTGTACTTAATTCATTTGCTGCTTTCAAAACATCCCCAACGGAACCCGAACGCTCCATAATTTTTAACACCATTTCTTCCGATTTCCGTAAATTTCGCAGTCGCGCCTGGACATCGACTAATTGATCCGAAACATCCTCCGCCGTAATCATTTGATTTTCTACTGTTCCCAACTTTGCTAACGCATTTAAGGTGGTTTCTAAGTGCTGTTGGGGAACTCTGAATTGGATATAAGCCGTTTGACGCTGACTATTATCAGGGGATTTTTGAGCCTCAAATTTTAAAATATCCCCTTGCTGTTTTTTAATAATTTCTGTAATAGATTCTGTAGTTTGATGAATTGATTGTACTATTAATGTTAATTGAGCGCGTTTAATCAGTTGGGATTGTTTTTTGGGTTCCGTGGTCGTTGGTGGCGGTGCAGAATTAGCCATTTCCAGACTATCTGCTGTGGCTAAAGGTGCGCTGGCGGGAGACATCTGTTTAGCTTTATTCGCCTGAGCGCAACTCGATAAAGCTAAAATTGATACCATTAACCATAAAAAAAATCTGGGTTTTAATCCAGTCTGAGAGCGAATTTGATCATAATTCATAGTGTTATATTCCTATTATCGTTCATTATCCACTTAATATTGAGCCTAGCATGACAGACGATCTTGATCTCGATTCAGTTTCCTCCGTTAATCCTATCCTAACTTCGGAAATAGTCTTTTCTGATCTGACAATAAATCCATTAGAAAATATTGATCAAATTCGTGCATTCCGAGAGCAGAAAATTAAAGAAATTTACCAAAGTTTACGTCCGGGTCAACAACAAATGGCCGATTGGAATGGGGGGCCCCTAGCTATTTCTGCGGTTCCAGGGGCGGGAAAATCAACAGGAATGGCCTTTGCTGCGGCATTGGCGAGCGCCCGCCATCAACTCCATTCCCAGCATCAATTAGTGATTGTCACCTTCACCCGTTCCGCCGCCGCTAATATTCGGGCAAAAGTCAGTCAAGAACTCAAACAAATGCGATTACCTTTAGGGGGATTTTTTGTTTATACATTGCATGGTTTAGCCCTAAATATTGCCTTAAAACATCCAGAATTATCAGAATTAAATTTAGAAAATTTTACTTTAATTTTACCTACTCCTAGTAATAGAATTACCCGTACCTGTGTTGAACAGTGGATTGCTGCTAATCCTCGCCATTATCAACGATTAATTGAAGGAGTTAAATTTGATGGAGAAGAAACAGAAAGATTAAGACGTCAATCGGTTTTAAGAACAGAAGTTTTACCGAACTTAGCTTGGAAAGTGATTCAAGAAGCTAAAAGTTCAGGACTACAACCGCAGGATTTAACCAATATTTCGGAACAAATTCCTGATGATTATGAAACCTTAGAAATAGCCGCCGGATTATATGAAAATTATCAAAATATATTGCGATCGCTGAATTTAATTGACTATGATGAGATGATTTTAGCCGCATTGCGAGTTTTAGACAATCCAACGGTTCGTCAAGTTTGGCAAAATCAAGTATTTGCTGTTTTTGAAGATGAAGCTCAAGATTCCACTCCCCTACAAAGTAAACTCTTGAGAATTTTAGCCAGTTCTTCTAAGTCAATTACTGATGATTTAGATACTTTAAATTTAGTTAGAGTCGGCGATCCAAATCAAGCGATTAACTCCACATTTACTACGGCTGATCCTATTTATTTTCGTCGTTTTTGTAATGATTGTGAACAGTTAAAACGATTAGCTACCATGGATCAAGCCGGACGCAGTAGTTGTATTATTATTGACGCAGCTAACTATATGTTATCCTGGGTTAATCGTTCAAAATTAGCTGGAAATGAACAACCTTTTCGAGAGCAAATGATTAAATTAGTGGGATTTAGTGATCATCAATCTAATGCTAATCCCCCGGCTTATGGTCGAGGTTTAGAACTCTGGGAAATGGCGGACATTTATCAGACCGTTGAGTTAATTGTCCAAAAAATTGTTACTATTATTGAAGACGATCCCCAAGGAAAATTTGCGATTTTACTAAGAGAGAATAAACAGGGAGAATTTATTTCTAATGTTTTTAATCATCCCCAATTATATAATATTAAAATTTCCGAAGATTTTAAAAGCAAAATTCGGGTTTATGATGCCTCTCAGCAGGCTAGAAATTCTCAAATTCCAGCAGAAATTTTATCTTTATTTCAATTTTTGGATCGTCCCCATTCACCAGATTATTTAAAATTAGCATTAAAAGTATTAGGCGATCGCAATTTAATTCCGAATTTAGATTATAATAAAATTGCAATTCATCCCGAAGAATTTCTTTATCCCGGCCCCCTTGACCCCCCACAATCAGAAGAAATTCGTCAATGTCGTTATTTTTGTTGTCAATTATTGCAAGCCCGTTTAGAACTTCCTCCCTATCAATTGATTTCCTTTTTAGCCCTATCCTTGCAATATGAAAAAACGGAATTAGCCACGGCGGATAAATTATCAGAACGCATCGGTCAAAAAACCTTTGGTAACCATTCCATGGGAACAATTTTAGATGTTTTAAATGATATTGTCAGTTCAGAAAAGTTTGAACCCGTGGATATTGATCAGGAATCAACCTCTAAAGACAGTCCCTATACCCGGGAAGGTCAATTAACATTAATTACCATGCACAAAGCCAAAGGATTAGATTGGGATTATGTGTTTATTCCCTTCTTACAAGAGTCTACAATTCCGGGGAGTTTAAGAGTTTTACCCCAAGCCAAATTTCTAGGAGAATTTACCCTTTCGGAAGTCGCCCGTGCCCAAATTCGAGCCGCTGCTCACGGAGAAGAATTAATTCCTGATATCGCCACTGCTTGGGAGCAAGCTAAGGATTTAAAAACCGCAGAAGAATACCGATTACTCTATGTCGCCATGACCAGAGCTAAACGTTTTTTATGGATGTCTGTGTCTCGTTTTTCTCCCTACAGTTGGCATAAACCTGAAAATCAGCAAGAACAAAAAGCCTGTCCGGTTTTTATTGCGTTAAAACAACAATTTCCTCAACATTTTTTCGAGAAATTTTAGTTGTTGGGCTTTAGCCCTTTAGATTGGGGGGCTAAAGCCCAACAACTAATTTTTTTAGGCTTGAATTGACATTAATATCTCTAATTTTGGTTGAATTTCAGCATCAAATCCAGCGTTTTTTAAGGAATCAATTGTTGCTTCGGCGTTCTGTATCCAGAAATCACGACCTAAACAAATCCCTTTATTACTAGGTTTAAATTCTCCTTTAACCGTAGCAACAATTGGAATATTAGCTTGTTTTTGATTACCCGAAGATTGTTCTTTTAGCAGTGCATGAAGTTTTTGAAGTCGGGATAAATCATAAATTTCCTCAAGTTTTAGGTGTAAAAGTACCATTGAATTTGATTCCTCTATTTCCAAATCTTCCAATAAAAGAGCCGGAATTTTATCAATCCGAGGGAGAGTATCCGCCGATTGTAACTCATCAATAATAAGCTGAAGTTTATCTTCCTGTTTGTCAGTTTTACCCGTGATTAAAACCACATCATTTTCCTTCGGAAAAGTCTTGATTTCTTGATAGGTTTTAGGAAAAATAATTGCTTCCATTTGTCCGGTTAAATCTTCGATTTGTAAAAACGCCATCCGATCGCCTTTTTTGGTGGTATGTAGTTTAATAGCAGTGATTACAACAACTACTTTAATCTTAGATTTTTTATCCGTTGATTCTGATAAAGTCACTCTTTCATCTACAGAAATCGATCTTAAGATGGATTGTAAAGGATGTTCAGAAACATAAAATCCTAATAATTCTTTTTCAAATTGGAGTTTTTCCTGAACTTTGAAATCCTCAAGTTTTGCGGGTTTTGGTGCATCTTCATGGGTATCTTTTGTATTAGTTCCACCCCCTAAAATATCGAATATACTTTGTTGACCCACGGCTCGATCTTTGGCTTTACTTTGCGCCCAAGAAATTAATTTATCTAAATGATCAATAGCTTGGCGACGGTTGGGGTTAAGTTTATCTAAAGCACCACATTTAATTAATGCTTCTAAGGCGCGACTATTCACCATTTGTAAGTTAATGCGATCGCATAAATCAGGAAAACTCTTAAATTCTCCCCCTTCTTGACGAATTTCTAATAAATGTTCGATCGCTCCTTCCCCAACATTTTTAATCGCAGAAAGTCCGAAAATAATACTCTTATCCGAGGGGGTAAAATCCATCCCCGAAAGGTTTATATCGGGCGGAATCACCTTAATTCCCAGGGACTTTTGACAAGATTCAATATATTTTTGAATTTTATCCGTATCTCCACTATTAGCACTTAATAAAGCCGCCATATATTCAACGGGATAATTAGCTTTTAAATAGGCGGTTTCATAGGTAACATAGGCATAGGCCATGGAATGGGATTTATTAAAGCAATTAGAAGCCACTAAACCGTTGTTGAGAAGAAAGTTATGATCTTCTTGTACGCCAATATCATAAACGGGTTGAGTTCCTAAAGATTTTCGACTAATAATTTTAACCATTTTTATAACTCCCTAAAATTTGCTCAATTTTTAACTTCTTATGTTGCAATCCTAAATTTGGATATTGATCAATTAAATTATATAGCAATCCTATTTGAGTTGTAAGTAGTTACACAAAATAAATTACCTAGTTGACGGAACAGCCCCCCCAAACCCCCCGTGCACGGGGGGCTAGGGCAGGGCTGTTTCAAAGTCAGGTGAAAAAGAGTAAAGAAAGAGCGATCGCCACCTGATAAAATGGAGAGCGATCACCATTTTTTTCTAAAATAAAGATGCTAACAAGTTTAATAGAAAATTTAAAAGAAGTCAAGGATTTCCGAAAAAATCAGGGAAAAAGGTATAGTTTATGGGAAGTGCTATTAGTAGTAGTTTTAGGGGTGATGTCAGGGCATCAAGGATATCGAGAGATGGAATATTTTGTCAAAGCCAACGAAGTTATCCTGAAAAGAACATTCAATATCTATAGCCAAGGAATGCCATCTTATTCAACAATAAGGAGGGTGATGAGAGGAGTAGACGAGAAGGATTTAAGCAAAATAGTAAAAGAATGGTCAAGAGAGAATTCTCCTAAATTAAAGGGAATAGAGGGATTAGCAATAGATGGAAAAAGTTTAAGAAGTACGGTAAAAGACCCAGGCAATCAGCAGCAAAACATGGTAATAATGGTATCTCTATTTAGTCAAGAAACCGGATTAGTATTAGCGACGGAAAAGTTCGAGAGTAAAACCGGTTCAGAACAAGCTGTAGCCCAAGGGATAATAGAAGAATGTGGTCTAAAAGGAAAGTTAATAACTGCGGATGCGTTACATTGTAATGTCACCACAGTCCGAAAGATTATCGAGAGTGAAAACGATTATTTAATCGCGGTTAAAAAGAATCAAATCAAACTGTATAATCAAATTGAAAAAATTACAAAAACGACGAAAGCTGAAAGTATAGATACTCAAAAAGAGAGGGGTCATGGACGAGAAATAACTCGTCGGGTATCAGTGTTTAAAAATTCGATAAAAATTGAAAGCCCTTGGGAACATATTCAAAGTATAATTCAGGTAGAAAGGTGGGGATACAGAGGAAAAAAGCCTTATAGAGAAACGGTTTATTATATAAGTAGTATCTGGGAAAAGGCGGATTTTTTTTCCAAAAAAATTAAAGGGCATTGGGGGATTGAGAATCAAGTTCATTGGGTAAAAGATGTGTTATTTAAAGAGGATAGTATGAAAATTCATCAAGTACAAGCCGCGACTAATTGGGCACTGCTCAACACCCTAGGATTGAATATTTTCAGAGGTTTAGGATTTTTGTCAATAACAGAGGGAAGAAGGTGGTTAGGAAATCATTGGGAGAAATTAGTGGCTATCTCTTAATCCGAAGGTTAAAAATGAAAAAATAGAGCAATTAATTTAGGAAAAATAGATAAAAATCGGGAATGTAAGTCTTACTCCATAGGGAATAAGAATATTTATGCTGCTTAGATAATACCTCCTATAATTAATATTAATATAGCAATTATATGAAATATTAATTATTCGGAAAATAGCTATCATGTTTGAGAATTATGACCCAAAAGTAGGCTATAATTTTCAAACATGAAACAGCCCTGGGGGCTAGGGGGGGAGGGAACAGGGTGGAGGATGTGTAATTAATTTTGTTTAGGTACTTATCTAAAATTTAGACTTAAAAGGGAACACCGGATAATACTTCTATAGTGGGACTTAAACAAAAATAAGGGAAGAAATAGATGATAATGATTATGTAGCAAGCACATAACATTCAAGAATAACGAATGAAAGAGACAACCCCGGCAGCGATGCCCCCCTGCTTTGACCGATGGTGTCAAAGATTTGACGATATATTTGGTCATCTTGCCCAAAAACGGGAATTTAGGAACTATTTAGGGGGATTATTGGGAGAAAGTGAGCGAAAAAACCTGTCGCAAATGGCGAATAACTCCGTAGGAGTAGCTTACCACCGATTACACCACTTTTTAACCGAAGCTCCCTGGTTAGCAATGAAACTGAATCAGCGTCGCCTGGAGGTGATGAATCAGTGTAAGCAAACCCAGATTAGTCGGGGATTTGCCCTAATTATTGATGATTCAGGACATCGAAAAAGCGGGAACTTTACTGATGGAGTGGGACGACAATACATCGGAGAAATCGGAAAAACCGACAATGGAATCGTAGCAGTAACGAGCCATCTATACGATGGCAAAAAAAGCCTACCATTAGATATAGAATTATATCAAAAAGCCGAGTCATTACCGTCAGGAAAAGCTGACCCGGAATTTAAAAAGAAACCGGAAATAGCATTAGAATTAATAGAAAGGAGCTTAGAGAGAGGATATCAACCGGGAATTGTGCTAACAGATGCCGGGTATGGAAATAACACAAATTTTTTACAAGAGTTAGAGAAAAAAAGATTAAAATATATAGGGGGAGTCGCCAAGAATCGAAAGGTAATCCTCAAAAAGGGGGAAGATAAAACAGAGGAAACTCGATTAGATAATTTAGCCAAATCGTTGCCCCAAGGAGCTTTTAGTGAAATTCAACTCCAACTAGAAAAACCCAGAACTGTGTGGGTAGCAACAAAAGAAATTGAATTATCAAAGTATGCAGGGAAGAAAGTAATAGCCATCGTCATGAATGCTGCCACTTTCGACCAAGCCAGTGATATTGATTATTTAATGACTAATGTTGAGGCATCAAAAGCCACAGGAGAATGGATAGTAACGACCTATTCACAAAGAAATTGGATAGAAGTTTTTTACAGGGAAGCTAAGGGTTGGTTGGGGCTGAAAGAATATCAAGTCCGAGATAAAAGAAGTCTAATCAGACATTGGATTTTGGTATTTTGTGCCTATACTTTTATTCTCTGGCATAGTTTAACTGGAGGGTTAAGACGTCGATGGGCTAACAAACCTTTAAACACATTTGCTGATGCCCTTGAAGCCTTCCGCACAGCGATTTCCTTTCGATTTGTGGAGTGGCTCCAGAATAATAGGGATGTATTTGCAGCCTACAAAGCAAGTTTAGGCTTGATTTGGGCTTGATTTTTGTTTAAGTCCCAATAGTAGGGGTAATTCATGAATTACCCCTACATACCCCACCACGGTTCCGGTGTTCCCTGCTATATCTGTCAATTCACAGCCAGTTGTGAAACTGGTCTAGGGATAATATGAACAACCCTAGGTAAAATTTGCTGTGATCAAGAGAAATAAAATAGGGTTGTAATGCTGATTACATAAGACTTTCAGGGTGATGCACAAGGGCCGAATGTAGAGGATAAACCCACCGCATCTAATTAGTTACATCAGAGAGTGGAACATTGATGTCACTACTCCAAAGGGGCTACTTCTACTATTCAAAGTGTAGAGAGTTGAATCACCGAAACACCAAACCGCCTTTAACTCTCGCCTTCTGTACACAGTGCTTTACCCAAGGAAACCCATCATGTTTGCACAAGATATTTCGATTCAAGATTCTGAAGTTACTCTTAATTCTCTTAATTCTATTGATCCCCAAGCCTTAGCTCAACTCTTATTACAAGAATTGCAAACAGCCGTCAAAACCCTCCCCGCCAGTGGTCGGACAGTGACGCTACGGATGGCCCTAGAAGTAGAACGCATTTGTGAAAAAAGCAACCGGATTCAAACCTCTGGCGATGTGGAAACCTGGCAGTTAAGTTTGGCCCGTCATCGCTTACAAAAGTGCTTAGAATATTACAAACTTGGCTCTCGTCAAGGTAGGGTAGAACTCCACTCCCACTTAGCCGCGATGGTCTACCGTCACGTTGCTTCCTTTGAGTCTCAGTTGAGTTTCCAAGCTCGTTACAACTTAATTGAAGACTTTTTACAAGGATTTTATGTTGAGTCTCTGCGGGCCTTTCGTCGGGAACACAGCCTGGAAGCTAACTATACTCCCCATACCCGGTTAGAATTAGCGGAATATATGGCCTTTACCGAACAGTATGCTAAACGTCAGATTGGTTTACCCGGTCGTAACCGTCAACGGTTAATTGTCTTACGCGCCCAAGGGTTTGCTAAAGGTCAACCCCCTGAAACCTCTATGGATATTGAATTAGCCGTTGAAGGTGGCAAAACCGAAGAAGCTGAAGCTCAAAGTCGGACATCCGCGATGCAGCAAATTCGGGAAAAAATGGTATCTGAAACCGTTGACCCCGCAGAAAGTGTTTTACGAGATCGGGTGATTAATGAACTAATTCAATATTTAGAATCCCAAGGACAAACCGATTGTGTTAAATATTTAAAGCTGAAAATGCAAGATCTACAAGCCTGCGATATTGATAAAGCCCTGGGGTTAACCACCCGTGAACGGGACTATCTGCAACAACGGTTTAAATACCACGTCGAAAAATTTGCCCGGTCTAACAACTGGAAACTCGTCCATGAATGGTTAGGGGCTGATATTAACCAAAAATTGGGGATGAATAGCGAACAATGGCAAGCCTTTCAAGCCCAATTATCCGTCGATCAGCAACAGTTATTACAACTCAAAGACCAAGAAGAAAGCGATAAAGCGATCGCCTCTATCCTCAAATGCACCCCCAAACAAGTCCAAAAACGTTGGGCTAAAATCCTCGACCTGGCTTTCAACTACCGTAACAACGAGGCCTCAGCCCAAATTTCCCCCGACAAAATGTAATATATTGTGAGTTAAGGGTATTCACAAGAGAGAAATTTTTGAATAATAATTTATTACATTTTATCGTGCGGAATATGGGTTTTATATATCTGAATCTCCAAACAATAAGGGCGAGTTTTCCTCTCCCGAACAGAGAGACTTTCTCGCCCCCATCTTTATGTAGTTTCGCACAGTCCAATCGTTTATTCTTCGTCGCCTGCTTCTGCGTCGTCAGTGGGATAGTAAAATCCTGTTGAACGACCTGTGAGAACTGACTTACCGAGGGATAAAGCTTTTTCAGCTTGTAGTCTTGCTTTCCGTTTCCAAGTCGCCTTCCGCATATCGCGTCTCGACCTGGACATTTTCTTCTTGGGTACAGCCATGAGCCTAGATTAATGAAGATTTTGCACAAACTATTATAGTACCCTATTTGTACCCTTTGCTAAATATTTTTTTCCCGAAAGTTGAGAAAGGGGACTAGAGAGTTATAATAACGGGGGTGTGGTCGCTGGGTTGTTCCCAGGTTCTAGGAGTTTTATCAATGATAGAACTACTGGCGACTTCATACAGGGGTAAGGTCAAATAATGGGTATCAATGCGCCATCCGGTATTCCGTCGGAAGGAGCCTTGGCGATAGTCCCACCAACTAAAATGTCCCCCTTCAGTGGTGAACTTGCGAAAGGCGTCTTTAAAGCCTAATTCTAATATTGATTCTAAGGCTTGACGTTCAGCATCACTCGCCATAATATGATTTTCTCGACCTTTGGGATTATGAATATCAATATCTTCTAAAGCAATATTAAAGTCACCGCAAATACAAATCTTTTCAGTTTGAGTGAATAGCAGTTTTAAATAGTCTTTGAGATGGTTTAACCAGTTTAATTTATAGTGATATTTGTCGCTATCAATACTGGAACCATTGGGAACGTATAAATTAACTATAGCAACTCCATCAATAATTCCGGTTAAAACCCGTTTTTGTTCATCAAATATTTGAGAGGGTTCTGTATTTAAAATATCAGAGAATCCAAAATGAACCGCTTCTAAGGGAGTTTTACTAAAAATTGCCACCCCATTATAGGATTTTTGACCATAAATATAAAGATTATAACCCAATTCTTCAAAACCAGAACGAGGAAAATCTTTATCAATTACTTTAGTTTCTTGTAAACACAGAATATCAATTTCATTGGTTTGTAACCATTGCCATACCTGATCTTTTCTAGTTCTAATTGAATTAACATTCCAAGTTGCAATTTTCATTCTAAACTCCTAATTAAATTTGTTGTTATATAATATTATTTCTTAGTTGTTTCAAAATTCTTAGTACATCATAAAGCTCATTCTGTAAAGGTAAATGGGAAAAAATACGAGAAATATCATATTGGGGTGTTCCTTGACAATTTAGCTTAATAAAAAAGAACTCTCCCCCATTAGTTACCATACCAAATACAGGTTTTTTAACATCATAATTAGCCATCATATAAGCTAAAGTTTGAGGAATTGCCATATCGAGATTAATTTCAGTTCCCTTAGATTCTAATACCACTATCCAAAATTCTCTTGATACCACTAAAAAATCAATTCTTCCTCGCAAAATTTCCTCTGATACTTCATTCGTAGCTACCGATGTATTAACTTCAACAGCAACTTCTCCTTGCATCTGAAATGGAGGATCATAAAAACCAGCTAATTCCAGCAATGGCGATAAAACTACGAGATTAACTAACCCTTCAGCTAGATGTCTATTGGCTCGATGATAGCGATATCGGGCTTTAATTCTATCTAATACTGCTTTCTCAGAGTCAGTTAAATTAATTGAATCTTCCGTCCATTCTAGGAAAAAATTAACATCCGCAGTACGAACTAAATTAAATTGCTTTTCTGCTTTGCTAATGGTAGTAATTCTTTTAGTAATGGCTGTTGGAGACATCTTAATCACTAGAAAAACAAAATTACAAATGATAAACTAAACAGGGTAATTCATAATCTTCTTGAGACAAAATTGCTTCTAATGCTTCATCCAAAGTACGATTAGGGCTGCATTAATTACATTATACAACAATAGATTTATAAAAATAGCTTTGCACATATCTTGGTGAAGCATCGCCCAAAGCTATTTTTATCGTGTTTGAGTTAGAAATGATAGTGCTAAAGCACAACAACTATTGGGTGCTGAAGCACAACAACTATTGGGTGCTGAAGCACAACAACTATTGGGTGCTGAAGCACAACAACTATTGGGTGCTGAAGCACAACAACTATTGGGTGCTGAAGCACAACAACGGTAAAACAACTGGGGTTAGATAGGACAACATAAACCGCCCGCCCGTTGACTAAATAGAGCATTTTCTCGATAGTCTACGGGACAATCAATCACGACGGGAACGTCTTGATTTAGGGCTTCTTTGAGAATCGGAATTAAATCGGTTGTGGCTTCCACCCGATATCCTTTTAACCCCATACTTTCGGCAAATTTAACAAAATCAGGATTGCCAAATTTAATAAACGAAGATGACCCAAATTGGTCGTTTTGTTTCCATTCAATTAATCCATAACCGCCATCATTAAAGATTAAGGTAACAAAAGGAGTTCCTACCCGTAAAGCGGTTTCAAGTTCCTGATTATTCATCATAAATCCACCATCTCCTGTGACCGCTACCACCTTCCGATTAGGATAAACTAATTTAGCGGCAACTGCACCCGGAATCGCAATTCCCATGGCTGCAAATCCATTGGAAATTAAACAGGTATTCGGCGTTTCACAATGATAATGTCTCGCCATCCACATTTTATGAGCGCCAACATCTGAAATCACAATATCTTCTGGGCCCATAACTTGACGCAAATCATAAATAATTTTTTGCGGTTTAATCGGGAAGGCATCGTCCTTGGCATAAAATTCGTAATTATTACGAATATCTGTTTTTAATTTTAAAGCATAGGGTTCGGGTTTTCCGGTACGGTCTGAACGTCTTAAAATCTCTTGGAGAGAGTCAGAAATATCCCCAATAATTTCAGCAATCGGAATATAACTACTATCGACTTCGGCGGAAGTTTCACCAATATGAACAATCGGAATTTTGCCTTGGGGATTCCATTTTTTCGGGGAATATTCAATTAAATCATAACCAACGGCAATGATTAAATCGGATTTATCAAAACCACAACTAATATAATCTCGCAGTTGTAATCCGGTTGTCCATAACGCTAAGGGATGGGTATAAGGAATCATTCCTTTGCCCATAAATGTATTAACAACGGGGATATTCAGTTGGGTAGCAAATTCTGTTAAAGCGGCACTGGCATTCCCCCGAATTGCTCCATTTCCTACTAATATTAAGGGATTATTGGCTTTAGAAATTGCGATCGCTGCTTCATTCATACTTTGATAAGCAGAATAAACTTTTTCTCGCTTATCTTGTTTGAGAGGATAGCCTTCGACCTCCATACTAGCAATATTTTCCGGGAGATCAATATGCACTGCCCCAGGTTTTTCAGATTGAGCTATTTTAAACGCTTTTCTGACAATTTCTGGCGTAATACTAGGGCGAACAATTTGGGCATTCCATTTAGTAACTGGGGCAAACATTGCCACTAAATCCAAATATTGATGGGATTCAATGTGCATTCGATCAGTTCCCACTTGACCTGTAATTGCAACTAACGGTGCTCCATCTAAATTCGCATCAGCAACCCCGGTCATTAAATTCGTTGCTCCGGGGCCTAATGTTGATAAACAAACTCCCGCCCGTCCGGTTAAGCGACCATAAACATCGGCCATAAATGCAGCCCCTTGTTCATGACGAGTTGTAATAAATTTGATCGAGGAGGTTTTTAAGCATTCCAGGATTTGCATATTTTCTTCCCCTGGAACACCAAAAATATACTCGACTCCTTCATTTTCCAAACATTTAACTAACAGTTGTGCTGTGTTCATAATTTTTAATAAGAATGGTTTCTTTTACCCTATTTAATCCAAACGGTTTTAATATTCACAAATTCGTGAATCCCTTGGCTACTCAATTCCCGTCCGTAACCGGAACGTTTGATCCCTCCAAAGGGTAAGCGAGGATCGGATTTAACTAAACCGTTAATAAAGACAGCACCCGCTTCTAATTCTCGAATTAAACGCTCTTGTTCGGCTTGATTTGTTGTCCACCCACTGGCACCCAAACCAAAGATGGTACTATTAGCAAGGGTAATGGCTTCATCTAAAGAATTAACCCGGAAGATTAACGCCACCGGCCCAAAGAATTCTTCACTGTAAGCAGGGGTTCCTTCAGGAATTTGAGTCAAAATTGTTGGCGGATAAAAATTGCCCGGTTGTTCCAAGAGTTGACCTCCGGTTAATACTTTGGCTCCAGCTTCAACACAGATTTGAACTTGTTGGTGTAATTCCGTTAAAATATCGGGGGTTGCTAAGGGCCCCACTTCGGTATCGGGTAACATTGGATCACCGATTTTTAAAGCCGCAAATTTTTCCGCCATACGACTTTCAAATTCATCGGCAATACTAGATATCAAAATAAACCGTTTTGCTGCAATACAGGACTGTCCATTATTTAACATTCGTGCTGTAACGGCGGCTTCTACTGCTGCATTTATATCCGCCGTTTCTAACACAATAAACGGATCACTTCCACCTAATTCTAGGACGGTTTTTTTAATATTTTGACCAGCTAAAGAGGCTAAACTAGCGCCTGCGGGTTCACTTCCGGTTAAAGTTCCAGCTTTAACCCGATCATCGGTAATAATTTGAGCGACTTTATTAGAACCTACTAATAAAGTTTGAAACACCCCTTCAGGAAATCCAGCTTTTTGAAAAATTTCCCCAATGGCTAAGGCGCATTGAGGTACGTTGGAAGCGTGTTTGAGTAAACCAACATTTCCGGCCATTAATGCGGGTGCGGCAAAGCGGAAGACTTGCCAGAAGGGAAAATTCCAAGGCATGACCGCTAAAATTGCCCCCAGAGGTTCGTAAGCAATAAAGCTATTACTGGCGTCGCTTTCTGCGGGAACATCGGCAAGAAATTGAGCCGCATTTTCCGCATAAAAGCGACAAACGGCGGCACTTTTTTTGACTTCTGCGATCGCGGCAGTAATGGGTTTTCCCATTTCCAATGTCATGATTTTGGCGTAGGTTTCGGCGTTTTCTTCTAATAGATTAGCCGCGTTTTGCATCCATTGCGAACGAGTATCAAAGGAGACTCGCCGATAGTCTCGAAAAGCCCGATCTGCGAGTGCTAAAGCGTTCTCAATTTCGGCATCAGTCAAAGCAGTAAAGGTTTTCACCGTTTCCCCAGTGGCCGGGTTAATTGTAGCAATGCCCATAATTGATTTTTTAGTTTTAAGTTAAAATTAAGGATTTACTTTTTTATCGTAACGCTTAAAAACTCTCTATTCTCACTGAAGGGATCACTGATTGATTACTTGATACAAATCTGTACAATAGTACAACTAAATTTAAAATACTTAACAAAGGGAATAAAAAGTTAATAGAGAAAATAAAAATGGACATAAAATAATCAAGCAAACCGTCTAACCCATCATTACTCCTCAACAAAAAAAATATATGAAGCATTTTCGCCTATCATCCCCGCTTGCCCGATTTTTCCCAATCTTGACCTGGTTACCCAATTATCAACGGGATTGGTTACGGGCGGATCTGATTGCTGGGTTAACGGTTTGGGCGGTCATGATCCCACAAGCAATGGCCTATGCCGGGATTGCCGGAGTACCCCCTTTAATCGGGCTTTACACCGTACCCTTTCCTCTATTTTTGTACGCACTCTTGGGAACTTCTCGGTTAATGGTTGTAGGGCCAGACTCAGCGACAGCTTTAATTTCTGGTGTGACGGTATCGGCTTTAGCTGCGTCGGGCTCTCAAGATTATTTGGTGTTGACTTCGGCGATGGCTGTCATAGTGGGCTTCTGTTTTCTGCTCTTTGGCAGTTTAAAAATGGGCTGGGTCGCAGACTTTATCCCAACACCTGTAATGAAGGCATTTGTCCAAGGCTTAGTTTGGGTAACTATTGTGGGGCAAATTCCTAAACTTCTCGGTCTGCACCCGATCTCAGGCGGTTTTTTACAAAAGTTAATTCAGATTCTGGAACAATTACCCGACCTTCATCCCCTAACTGCGTTGAGAAGAAATTGATCCCAATCAGGAATTAATCAGTCTAGGGCCAGCTAATATCGCGGCGGGGCTGAGTTCTGGCTTTCTAGTGGTGGGCAGCCTCTCGAAAACTTCTGTTGCTGTTAGGGCGGGGGGAAAAACTCAGTTATCCTCTTTGGTGCTTGGGGTTTTGGTGTTATTAACCCTGTTATTTTTGTTGCCTTTGTTTCAAAATCTCTCCGATGCTACTCTAGCTGCAATTGTGATTGAGGCGATGCTCGGTCTGGTGAATTTAAGCTACTTTAAACAGTTAAGTTACATTAATAAAAACGAATTTGCGATCGCTCTATTGGCTTTTACTGGAGTCTTAGTCTTCGGGGTACTTCAAGGTATTAGTTTAGGGGTGATTACATCAATTGTTTTTCTGATCTATCGGGCCAGCCATCCCCACACCGACGTTTTAGGCTGTATCCCCCAAACGGAGATGTATCGGGATATTAACCTTCACCCCGAAGCGATTACAACTCCTGGGTTATTAATTTTCCGCTTTAGTAACAACCTAATTTTTGCGAACAGTAGCTATTTTCGCACGGAACTTAAGAAGAAGATTCGGGAAGCTTCGACACCCACTCAAATGGTGCTGATCGATGCGGAAACCATTAATTTAATTGATAGCACGGCCTTGGAAATGTTGCATAAATTACGTCTGGAACTCATGAAGAATAATATTGTTTTAGCTTGGGCGAGGTTGCGTGATCCCCTGTATCAGAGGATGTATCGGGCGGGATTAACGAAGGAAATCGGTGAACACAATTTTTATGAACGGATTACTGATGGTGTGTCGGAATTTATGCGCCCATCTTCATAAGAAAAGGATGGGAGTATGGAAACTCAGTTTTCTTAATCCAGAAAGATTGCCCACAATTTTCTTCGGTTTACCAGTTACAGAAGATGGATAGGTTGTCCCCCCTGTTTTAAAGATTCACTCAACCCGCACAAAATATTAACTAATTCTGCACCCACCCAACCGGATGAAATTGGGGAAGGTTGATGATTTTGAATAGAATTCAGAAAATTATCACAAACTTGAGCTAGGGGTTCTCTGGGTTCAATCTCAATCACTTCTCGATTGATTCCGGCGGCTTTCCAACTGTTATCAATAACATCAAAATAACCCTGTTGAATTATCAGAGGAGATTCCGATTGTAGTTCATCAAAAATTAAAGTTCCCTGACTTCCAACCACGGCTAAACGTCGTTGTTTGTCTGGGTTTAACCAACACAAATGTAGAAAGGCTTCAAACCCACTGGGATAGGTTAAATTAGCAATCACTAAATCCGATAATCCCGATGCAGGCTGTAACCAAACCGTTCCCGTTGCTTTCACTTGAATCGGTTTTTCCCCTAACCAACTATTAAGAATCACAATATCATGAATCGCTAAATCCCATAACGCATCCACATCTTGTCGCACTGGTTCTAAATGGGTTCGGGTGGCGTAACCATATCTTAATTCCCCTAATTTCCCCGATTCAATTACGGTTTTTCCCCGTTCTACCGCCGGATGAAATAAATAAGTATGATCAACAAAAAGTTGTAGCTGTTTTTGTTGCGCGAGTTCGCATAATTCTAATGATTCAGTCACACTCAGGGTTAAGGGTTTTTCGGTAAAAACATGATAACCCTGTTTTAAGGCGGCAGAAATTAAAGCAAAATGTGTAGCCGCAGGAGTGGCGATCGCAACTGCATCTATATTAGGTAAATTCCAAATGGTTGAACCATCGGTCGTTAAAATAATATCATCGGGAAGTTGAAACCGTTCTTTTGCTGTTTGTAAACGATCGGGATTAGGATCGGCGATCGCCACAACTTTAGAATTAGGGTGTTGATGGAAATTACGAATTAAATGAACTCCCCAACGACCCGCACCAAAAATAGCAATATTAATCATAAGAAATTAAAAGATGGGCAATAGGGAATAGGGAATGGGCAATAGGGAATAGTAATTTATTTTTTGATTTTGATCATAGGAGCAATAATCATTTAATCCCGGCAGTTTTTTGAGTTTCTACCACAGAAAGAAAAGCCACTTCCGCCGCCGCCTGTTCCGCCGCTTTAATTGAACGTCCGGTTCCCTCCCCCAGTTGACGACCTTGTAACCAAACCACCGCAGTAAAACGCCCCTCATCGTTATGAATTTGGCGATTTTGCTGGACTTTATATTCAGGTAAAACTTTATAATGGCTTTGTGTCCATTCCTGTAGAGCCGCCTTATAATTATTTCGGGCTGGATCACGAATAATTTTGGCAGCGCGATCGCAAAAATGGGAATCTAACCAGGGACGAATTAAGGTTAAATTTTGACTACTCAGATATAAACTGGCCAAGACCGCTTCAAAACAGTCCGCCAGACGGGATTCTTCCCCCGCTTTGTCCCGGATCGCGCTCCCGGCTGCGAGTAAAAATGTACCAAATCCATACTGATCAGCAATTTCAGCCAAAGTGCGATCGCTCACTAAAATCGAACGAATCGCGGCAAATTCTCCCACCGGACAGTCAGGATAAACTTCGTAGAGTAACTCAGATGCTGCTAATCTCACCACGGAATCCCCGACAAACTCTAATTGTTCATAATTAGCCTCGGCTGAGAGTGTCGGGTGAGTTAAGGCTAAATCTAACAAATCCCATCGAATCTGGACATGATCCGAGAGTCCCAAACGTTGAATCAGCTTTTGTAACTGGCGTTTTCGATTTGGATAGCCAATAGTCATAGATTTTGGGTCAATAGAAAATGGGACTCACTGTAGGGGCATCAAATCAAGGGGAGTTCAGAGTCAGACATAAGCCGGGTTCTGTTATCGGTGGCTAAAATTAGCACACCAACGGCGATTATCTATCTGGGATGTCTGTTACCAAACACCTCTAGCGGTACCACTATTCACGGAACGGGAAAAAGACCAACCCTAGTTCCTCCGACCTTGCTCCCAACCGGGGTTTACCGAGCCAACGCCTCACGACGTTGCTGGTGCGCTCTTACCGCACCTTTGCACCCTTACCCGAAGGCGGTATTTTTCTGTGGCACTATCCTCACGATCGCTCGCACTGGGCGTTACCCAGCAAGTTTGGTCTTTCGGGAGCCCGGACTTTCCTCAGACTCTATCGAGTCCGTAATCACCTACGCTCACTATGAACCCCCCTCTCCCATACTACTGCAAAATCAGTGATCAGTTAACTGTTTACTGATAACTGATTATTGTGAGTATTTTAAGAATTAATAAATTGAGTAATAAATGGCTTGATCTATCGGAGATTTCTGCCGTAATTATCGCCACAATTCTTGTGTTATCCATACTCTTGGGAATTTATTATTTAGGTTGGTTACAACCCTTAGAATTAGTCGCTTATGATCAAATGGTCAGATTACGTCCGGCTTTAGCCGCTGATCCTCGATTAGTAGTAATCGGAATTACCGAAGAAGATATTCAAAAACTTGAGCGTTGGCCCCTGTCCGATGAAGTGATTGCACGATTATTAGAAAAACTATCCAAATATCAACCTAAAGTTATTGGTTTAGATATTTATCGTGACATTAGATATGAACCAGGATATGATAAATTTCAGAAACAACTTCAAATTTCCGATAATGTGATTGTGATTAGTAATTTAGGATATAGTGAAATTAAAAGAATCCCGGCACCGCCTAATATTTCTGATGAACGAGTCGGTTTTAATGATTTATTGCTTGACCCCGATAATGTTGTTCGTCGAAATTTGATGTTTGCTAGTACCCCAGATGGGACTTTTTATTCATTCTCTTTAAGAATGGCATTACATTATTTATTTAATCAAGGAATTACACCAAATAATAGTGAGATAGATCCTAATTTTATTACCTGGGGAAAGGCTGAATTTGTGCCGTTATCTCGAAATTCCGGTGGTTATCAAACCATTGATGATCAAGGTTATCAAATTCTATTAAATTATCGCGCTCCCAATAATATTGCCAGGATGATTAGTTTAACACAATTCTTAGATCAAACCATTCCCGAAAGTTGGATTAAAGATAAAATTGTTTTAATTGGTACATTAGCTCCTAGTGGCAAAGATGTATTTCTAACTCCCTATAGTCCGGCCGAAAAAAATGCCTTTAAAATGCCAGGAGTTTTAGTTCATGCCCAAATGGTGAGTCAAATTTTAGATGCGGTTTTAGGTCAGCGCGATTTATTTATTTTTTGGGAACAATGGGGAGAATTTTTATGGATTTGTAGTTGGGGTTTAATCGGAGCAACCTTAGCTTGGTCAAGTCGAAATCCTTTAATTATTACCCTAGGAAATCCATTTTTAGTTGGTGTTTTATTTGGATTAAGCTTTTTCCTATTTTTACATAACCGTTGGGTGCCCACCACAACTCCTGGTTTAGCCCTTATATTTACCAGTGGTACTGTTAACGGAATTATGGCAGCTTAAAGATCGACAATCGGGCATTTGTCGAATTTTAATTGCTGCTCAAACTTTAGAATATGTTGCGGATAGTTTTGAGGTGGAATCTTGGGGACTAATTCCACTAAAAGGAAAACATCAAATGGTTGATATTTATCTAGTTATTGGCTGGAAAAAATAGCAAATCTAAATTAATTATATAAATGACAAATCAGAGGATAAAAAAATGATCGAACAGGAAAAATTAACCCCCCAATTAACTGCCGATGGCTCCTTTACCTTTTTTTCCTCGGAATTTGGAGAATTATTTCATAGTCATTTTGGCGCAAAACAGGAAGCAGAATGCAAGTTTGTAGAACCCTTAAAACTCAGAAAAAAAGCCTCCATTTCCCCCCTATATTTACTTGATATTTGTTATGGTTTAGGTTATAATACAGCAGCAGCATTAACCGCAATTTGGGAAGTCAATCCTAACTGTAAAATTGAATGGATTGGCTTAGAATTTGATCAACGGATTCCCCAATCAGCCTTAGAATATAATTTACTCAATGCCTATCCTAATTACATTCAAGATATATTAAAAGAAATTGCCCAAAATCAGCATCTAAAAACAGAATTATTTAACGCTAATTTAATAATTGGCGATGCTAGAAATACTATTTCAACCGTTTACAATTCCGGGTTTAAAGCCGATGCAATTTTCCTTGACCCCTTTTCTCCCGCCCATTGTCCCCAACTGTGGACAGTAGAATTTTTAACCATAGTCGCCCAATGTCTCAAACCCCAGGGACATTTGGCTACTTATTCCTGTTCGGCGACGGCTAGAAGTGCCTTAATCCAAGCGGGACTACAGATTGGTTCCACCCCTCCGGTGGGGCGACGCACACCCGGGACAATGGCCAGTTTCGACCCTAGGGATTTACCCCCCCTGTCTCCCAAAGAACTAGAACACCTCAAAACGCGCGCCGCCGTCCCCTATCGAGATCCCAGTTTATCCGATATTGCAGAAGTGATTATCCTGCGACGTCAAGCTGAACAAGACACCTGTACCCTGGAACCCACCTCCCATTGGAAGAAACGATGGCGCATTGATACTCCCCAGGGCTGAAGCCACGGGGATTCTTGAATGAATCCGAAAACTCTCAAAGGCGCTATCAAATCACCTCTACACGCTCAAAACAACTACCCTTATAAAAGATATTGCAATTGCGCTTACTTTTAAATTGTGTTTGTTTTCATAGACCATCACAACGCCAGATAGGTACGCTTCACACTCTGCCATTACTTGTCAGTTATACAGGCTTACTACTCCTCAAGGAGTGTGGTGGCTCACTGTGCCGGGATTTCTCCGATACTAGAGTGTTTCAACACGCAGATGGTTGTTTTACTTACGATCTATTCTAACTCAACTTTTCAATCAGTTAGATCAGGAAATATTGAAGGCGGTTGAAACCGCAGCCACTTTCCTCCCCATGTCTAAAGCCAGGGGCTTCTCGCTCGTTTTTTGGTGAAAAGATACTTGAGGATGCGATGATTGTGTCTGTTACTTACAATTGACACCCAAACAGTAAATGGTAGCGGTAGCAATTTTAGCGGCGGGACGCGGAACTCGCATGAAATCTGATCTTCCCAAGGTTCTGCATCAGTTGGGAGGACGCACTTTAGTTCAACGGGTTTTAGAGAGTTGTGTCCAGTTGCAACCCTCCCGTAGATTAATAATTGTAGGCTATGGGGCCGATTTAGTTCGTGATAGTCTGCAAAAAACGGATACGCAACCTGGTTTAGAATTTGTTGAACAAACCGAACAATTAGGGACAGGTCATGCAATTCAACAATTACTGCCCTATTTAAAAGACTTTACCGGAGATTTACTCGTTTTAAATGGGGATGTTCCCTTATTACGTCCTGACACTTTAGAACAGTTAATTAAAATCCACAAAGAAAATGGAAACGGGGCGACATTATTAGCTGCCCATTTTCCTAATCCTACCGGATATGGTCGGGTATTTTGTGATAGTCAAAATTTAGTTAATCAAATTGTTGAAGAACGGGATTGTACCGATGCTCAACGGCAAAATCATCGAATTAATGCCGGGGTTTATTGTTTTAATTGGCCGCAGTTAGCCAAAATTTTACCCGACCTGAAAGCCGATAATGATCAACAGGAATATTATCTCACCGATACGGTGCATCATTTAGATAAAGTGATGGCGGTGGATGTCGCAGATTATCGAGAAATTTTAGGGGTTAATAGTCGCAAACATCTGGCTAATTCCTATAGGGTTTTGCAAGATTGGGTGAAAACCGATTGGATGGCGGCGGGGGTAACAATTATTGACCCCGATAGTGTCACCATTGATGATACGGTCAAGTTAGAAACCGATGTGATTATTGAACCCCAAACTCACCTACGGGGAAATACAATTATTCAAACTGGAAGTCGAATTGGCCCAGGAAGTTTAATTGAAAATAGTCAGATTGGAAAAAATGTTACGGTGCAGTTTTCCGTCGTTTCTGATAGTGTTGTTGCTGATAGAACCCGTATTGGCCCCTATGCCCATTTAAGAGGTCATGCAAAAGTTGGTGAACAATGTCGGGTTGGGAATTTTGTAGAATTAAAAAATACCGAAGTAGGAAATCGGACTAATATTTCCCATTTATCTTATATAGGAGATGCCACATTAGGAGATAAGGTTAATATTGGGGCGGGAACAATTACCGCTAATTATGATGGGGTGAAAAAGCACCGAACAACAATCGGAGACCGGACAAAAACCGGAGCAAATAGTGTTTTAGTTGCCCCTCTAACCTTGGGAAATGATGTTACTGTGGCAGCAGGTTCTACTATTACGGATGATATCCCTGATGATAGTTTAGCCATTGCCCGGGAACGTCAAATAATTAAACCCGGTTGGCGACTAGAATCACCGGAATAATATTAATTGAATTAGGGAGGAGAAATTACCAAAGAATAGGATGGCATTAGATATCCTATTCTTTGTTCCCTCCCCCCCAAACCCCTCGTGCACGGGGGGTTTAAGATCGCCCATTCCCTGTTCCCTGCTTTAATATGACTAAAACTTCTTCTCCCTCTGTGATGATTTCTTCCCCTAATTTGATACAACAAAATTTTCCAGGGTTATACTATTTTTGGAAATTTTCCCGTCCCCATACCATTATTGGCACAACTTTAAGTGTGTTGGGGATGTATTTAATTGCTATTAGTGAGTTTAGGCAATTTCCTGGTTTTAATTTCAGTTTACTAGCTTTATTTTGGAGTTGGTTAGCTTGTATTTTTGGTAATATTTATATTGTTGGATTAAATCAACTTGAAGATATTGAAATTGATCAGATTAATAAACCCAATTTACCCTTAGCATCGGGGGAATATTCCAAGTTTCAAGCTCAAATGATTGTCGGAATAACCGGAATTTTAGCTTTAACTATTGCAGCGTTTCAAGGCTATTATTTATTGGGAATGGTGACAATTAGTTTGCTATTGGGGACAGCTTACTCCTTACCTCCAATTCGTTTAAAACGGTTTCCATTTTGGGCGGCATTTTGTATTTTTACCGTTAGAGGAATTATCGTTAATTTAGGGTTATATTTACACCTAAGTTGGATTTTATCAGCAAAATCAATATCATCAATTCCGATAATTCCCCCTTCAGTTTGGGCGTTAACCTTATTTGTTTTAGTATTTACCGTTGCGATCGCAATTTTCAAAGATATTCCTGATTTAGAAGGCGATCGCCAATTCCAGATTAACACATTAACCATCAAATTAGGAACCGTAACAGTATTTAATTTATCTCTATGGATAATCACTGTTTGTTATTTAGGAATGATTCTAGGGAGTTTTCTATTACAATCTTCCTTAAATCCCATATTTTTAGGATTCAGTCATTTAATATTATTAACAGTATTATGGTGGCGCAGTCAAACAATTGATTTAAGCGATAAACAATCAATTACCGGATTTTATCAATTTATTTGGAAACTGTTTTTCCTAGAATATTTAATCTTTCCCCTTTCGGTGCTTACCACGACCATTTCATTAAACCTGAAGATCGTTTGAAGATCATGATGGCGCGACAATAGGTTAAATAGCGATCGCCTATCATTACCCTTGTGTAGTGATGGGCGGATCATCCTTTTAATGTCTTTGTGTCTTTGTGGTTTAATAATTTGGCGCGGGCGTTGCTACCAGAAGTTAGTAATATTATATCCTAATTCTTGGATCATTTTTCTTAATAAAGGTAGACTTAATCCAATCACATTGGTATGGCATCCTTCTAATTTTTCAATAAATAAACCGCCCTTGCCTTCAATCGCAAAACATCCAGCGCAATTTAAAGGTTCTCCGGTATCAACATAATCCTTAATTTCACTATCGGAAATATTAGCAAAATAGACATTAGTGGTTTGAGAATAGACTAATATTTGATCAGTAGAAACATTAATTAAAGCATGACCCGTATACAGTTGTCCCAATTGACCCCGCATGGTTTGCCAACGGGCGATCGCTTCCTCAATATTAGCAGGTTTGCCATAAATTTCTCCCCCAACAGCCAAAACCGAATCACACCCCAAAACCAATAGAATTTCCCCATCATTTTTAGGTTGATTCATTAATCTTTGGGTGATAACTTCTGCTTTACATTTGGCAAGTTTTTGGACTAATTCTACAGGGTTAGAATCTGCGATTTGGGATTCATCAAAATCACTTTTGAGAATAATCGGCTGAATCCCAATGGTTTCTAATAACCGTTTACGCGCCGGGGAAGCAGAAGCTAAAATAAATGTGATTCGATTGGGCTGATTCATGAAACTCAATTAATAAACTTTAAAAGATTGCACCACTTGTTTTAAAAGTTGTTGAGTTTTTTCCCAACGTTTTTCAGTAGTGGAAACATTTAATGTAAATAGGTTTCCACGACTAATAGTAACACTAGCAAAGTCATGCCGTTTTTGTTCATTCGGAAGTTGTACCGCGTATTCTAACCAATAATAAAGATTTGATCCTTTTTCAAAGGATTCTGCATTAATTAGTTCTGCGGTACGTCCTGAACCTTCCGGGGCGATCGCTTTTTTACTCAATGTATATCCTACCTCAGTGGGAGTGCCAATTTCTGCGAGGGTTTGATTCGGATTAGAAACCGGATTGATTACCACACTAACATTTTCACCTTGTTCAATCATATCGTGTAGTACCGTATCGGGGCCGTTAGCAACACTCACCTGTGTCCATCCGTTAGGATAGATAAATTCATAGCCATCTCCGGTATCCACAAAACTATTTAATCCCGCGCCAACGGATATACAACCTGTTAAGCTCAGGCTAAAACAGACTAAAGCTATTGCTAAAATTCGTTTGAACATTTGATCTTTTTCCTCATAAAATCGTGAATGAGTGCATTTTGTTGTGATCAGGGTGATCCCAATTTTCCTATTTTCTCATTATTCGGGCTTTTGGTTTCAATTTTTATTAATTTGGAGTTAGAATTATCGGATAATTTATGATTAATTATGGGTTTATAGATCAAGAATTAATAAGCCCTGAAGGGCTTACTACTTTTGGTAGTTTATCTCAAATTTTTGTCAGGTTTTATGGCACAATTGATAGAGCATTGGAGACGCTCAGGTAATTTTTTATGACTAAGTTTGTTTTTATCACGGGTGGGGTAGTATCGAGTATTGGTAAAGGAATTGTTGCCGCTAGTTTAGGACGTCTGCTCAAGTCGCGGAACTATTCCGTATCCATTCTTAAACTCGATCCCTATATTAATGTTGACCCTGGAACCATGAGTCCATTTCAACATGGCGAAGTCTTTGTGACCGAAGATGGGGCGGAGACGGACTTGGACTTAGGACATTATGAACGTTTCACCGATACCTCCATGTCCCGTCTTAATAGTGTCACGGCCGGGGCTATTTATCAAGCGGTGATTAATAAAGAACGTCGGGGAGACTATCAAGGAGGTACGGTTCAAGTCATTCCTCATATTACTAATGAATGCAAAGAACGGATTCATCGAGTGGCAAAAAACACGAATCCTGATGTGGTAATTACGGAAGTTGGGGGAACCGTTGGTGATATTGAATCCCTACCTTTTTTAGAAGCAATTCGTCAATTTAGGAAGGATGTGGGTCGGAAAAATGTTATTTATCTGCACGTTACTTTAATTCCTTGGATTGGTGTGGCGGGGGAAATGAAAACCAAACCGACCCAACATTCGGTTAAAGAATTACGATCAATTGGGATTCAACCGGATATTTTAGTCTGTCGTTGTGAACGCCAAATCCCCCTCGGAATTAAAGAAAAAATTGCTGGTTTTTGTGATGTAGAAGCTGATTGTATTATTACTTCCCCCGATGCAGATAGTATTTATGAAGTCCCCTTACTTTTAGAGAAAGAAGGACTTGCCGAACAGAGTTTAAAACTGTTACAATTAGAACAACGACAACCGAATTTAACCGCATGGCAAACTTTAGTTGATCGGCTTTATCATCGGGATATAAATACAAAATGTCCCCTCCCCCATCCTCAAATTAAAATCGCCATTGTGGGCAAATATATCCAGTTGAGCGATGCCTATTTATCGGTGGTAGAATCCCTGCGTCATGCGGCCATTCAGGAGGGAGTAGAATTACATTTAGAGTGGATTAATTCCGAAGATATTGAGGGGAATAATCCCGAAAATTATCTCAAAAATGTGCAAGGAATTGTCGTTCCTGGCGGGTTTGGACAGCGAGGAACCGATGGTAAAATTATGGCGATTGAATATGCCAGAAAACATAAAATACCCTTCCTGGGGTTATGTTTAGGAATGCAATGTTCTGTGATTGAATGGGCGCGTCATATTGCTAAACTAGAGCGGGCGCATAGTGCTGAATTTGATCCCCAAACCCCTAATCCTGTAATTCATTTATTACCAGAACAACAGGATGTAGTAGACTTGGGAGGAACCATGCGTTTAGGATTATATCCCTGCCGCTTACAACCGGATACTTTAGCGTTTAAACTGTATCAACAGGAAGTTATTTATGAACGCCATCGTCATCGTTATGAATTCAATAATGCCTACCGAACACTATTCTTAGAATCTGGATATCTGATTAGTGGAACTTCTCCCGATGGCCGTTTAGTAGAAATTATTGAATTATCCAACCATCCCTTTTTCGTGGCTACCCAATTTCACCCCGAATTTCAATCCCGGCCAAATAGTCCTCACCCGCTATTTCAAGGATTTGTGGCCGCAGCAACCCATTTATTAGAATCTCAGCCCAACCTAAAGGACAGCACCCTACCCATGGAAAATTAGACCCGACCGGGTTGCATTCTAATTCCCTGTTTAATTCTTAGGCTGAATTATCCTAGAATTGTTAACTTAGTCAGAAAGAAAGAGCAGGGGCATCAATTTCTAATTTCAGGGGAGATTTTGATCCTATCTGACCGTTAATTATTCTATAATGATACAGAATGGGTAAGCGATCATTGTCCTCTAGTCTGTTGATCCGATTTACAAGTGAGTTGAGTCCCGGGAAGGATTCACAGGTCTGAGGAGGTTTTGTGGCGTACTGGATCAAAATGAATTATGAGCGAGAAACCTATCTCGTTGATCTCGATAGTGTAAGTGCGTTTGCGTCTGGATTTAACAAACGGATTGCGTTTTGGTTGCCAGCTAATGGCAAACAAATGATTATTAACCATCAAATTAATCCCAAAACCTATGAGGATATTTTGGGGTATATTCAAAGAATTACAACCCATTGCCCAACGAACTATTGGGTTAAAATTATTTATGATCGTCATGAATATATTATTGACTTGAATCGTCTTAATACCTTTGTAATTGATACCAGCCAACGGATTACATTTTGGCTTCCCGATGGTAAAGAACCCGTTATTATTAACCCTCAAACCAATGCTGAAGCCTATTCTAAAATTTTAGATTTTATTCATAACAAAACCGGACATTCTTTGCTATAAATAATTACGAATTACGAATTACGAATTACGAATGGGTAATAGAAGGAGTTTAAATTCCTTGTCTCCCCTCAACCCCTTTGTCGCCAAAGTTTAATTGTTCCATCCGTACTTCCACTGACAATTAAATCTTCAGAAGGACTATAAGCCACCGTCCCAATCCCACCTGTATGACCAGTGAGGGTCTGAATCGGGTCTGATTGGTTTCCGACCTGTAAATTTGGGCTAATTTGCCATAGCTTTAAGGTTTGATCTTGACTAGCACTGACTAAAATTTTACCGTTTGGGGAAAAAATCAGGGATTCCACAGTACCCGTGTGACCAAGGAAAGTTACTAACTCCTGGCCAATTTCCAGCCACCAGAGTTTAATGGTTTTGTCCTCACTCCCCGTAGCCAAAGTTAAACCATCGGGACTAAAAGCCACCGACCAAACGGGGAAGGAATGACCGACTAAAAGAGCATCGGAATGTCGGTGATCTAAACTCCATAATCCTACTGTGCCATCTCCACTCCCACTAGCCAAAGTCAAACCATCGGGACTGAAAGCTAATGACCAAATCGGAAAGAAATGGGCTTTTAAAGGGGGGAGGGGTTGATTAGAGGTTAAATCCCAAAACCCAATCATACCATCAAAACTTCCCGCAGCTAGAAGTTGACCATTAGGACTAAAGGCTAAGGAACAAATCGGAACCGATAATCCTAAGTCCAATACTTGATTTTGACGGGTAATTACATTCCAAAGATGAACATTTTTGTCAGATTCAATCGCTAGTATGGGAGAATTTGGACTGAATGTTAACCCATAACCCTGATATTCTCGCTCTAAATTATCAGCTAGAATGATAGGCTGGCAGGGGGTTTTTAAGTTATAGAGTTGTAAAGTGGTATCATCACTACGACTGGCAAGAATTTGGCCATCATAACTAATCGCCACCACTCGGACTGCATCGGAATGGATAGGAAGGGTATTGTAACATTCCCAATTTGAAAGTTGAGGCTGTAGCATATTGAAGGAGTTAATCTCTTGAAACTAGCAGACTGGATCGGGTTTCTTTGTTTAATTATTGCTTTAATTATTCTATGGCAGTTTAGGCAGATCTTACTGCTGGTCTTTACCTCGGTTGTTTTCTCAATTGCAATTAATAGTTTAGTCCGTCGGATACAACGGCTTGGACTCAAGCGAGGGTGGGCTGTTCTGTTGTCACTGACTTTAATTACGATCATGGGTGCGGTGTTGATTAGTGTAGTCTTACCTCCATTTTGGGGTCAATTTCAAGAACTAATTAAACTGGTTCCCGTCGGATACGATAAATTTCTGATTTGGCTGAATAATCTGATTAAGAATCCTCCAACTTGGCTTCCGAATCTGAATATTGAACTGCCGAATGTTACTCAAATAGCGCAACAAGTTGGGCCCCTAGCTCAAAAGCTATTGGGAAATTTCTTTGCGTTCTTTTCTAACTCGATTGGCAATTTTTTACAGTTTGTATTAGTATTAATATTTACCTTAATGTTATTAGCAGATCCTTTGTCCTATCGTCAAGGATTTGTGCGTCTATTTCCCTCATTTTATCGCAATCGGACAGATTATATTCTATCTCAATGTGAAATAGTCCTGTTGCAATGGATGGGGGGTATTGTGATTACTTCCACCTTTGTGGCAGTTTTAAGTGCCATTGGTCTATTAATTTTGGGGGTTCCCTTTGTTTTTGCCCACGCCCTATTAGCGGGAATCTTTAACTTTGTTCCTAATATTGGGCCAACAGCTAGCGTAGTTTTTCCCGTTGCGGTTGCCTTATTAGATACACCCTGGAAAGCCTTGGCAGTGATTATCTTATACGTTATTATTCAAAACTTAGAAAGCTATTGGTTTAGTCCCCTAGTCATGCAAAAACAGGTCGATCTGTTACCCGCGATCACCTTAATAGCCCAAATCTTTTTTGCCACCTTTTTCGGCGTGTTAGGCTTAGTTTTAGCTTTACCCTTAACCGTAGTTAGTAAAATTTGGATTCAAGAACTTTTACTCAATGATTTATTAGATCAATGGAAATTAGGTGATTAGAGGAGGTCAACTCTTACCTATTCCCTATTCCCTATTCCCTATTCCCTATTCCCTATTCCCTCTTTTTAAATTACCCAAGGAAAAAAATGGTTGACCCCTATCTAAACTATGACTCAAATTCTCCTAATATTCATGAAATTGCCCAAGATTTTCGTCGTTTGGGTTATCTGGGGTTTTGGGTGCAATCTATCTTAGCAATCATTCCCATATTGCTTTTAATTTTTGTGCTGTTTTTGAGACCGGCTTCTCCTTCTAATTCGCAAAATTCGGCCTTGGTTATAGTTTTAGGATATGGCTGTTTATTTGCTTTAATTTTTACAATTTATTGGTGTTTCCGATACACTCAAATTGGCGGTAAATTAGAAGACCCGAATGAACGCCCCCCGAAAGCAGAAGTAGTTCATGCCCTATGGATTGGAATTGTGATTAATCTTATCGGTATGATCTGTGTAATTTTAGTAGGTTTCTTAATTGTGGGAACCTTATTGTATCGGATGCTAACCTTACCCCCAGGAGGGTCTAAAATTCTGACTCCAACTCCGGGGACAACGGTTTTGAATCCGGGTTCTATTGTCACTCCGTTCAATCTAATTGCAATTCAGGCTATGCTAAGTGCCATGGCTGCGGAGGTAATCGGAATTATCGTGAGTTTGTGGTTATTAACTCGCGTCGGTTCCCATCAGTCTAATTGCTAATACATACTCTGTATTTATTAACCGATTGCACCTTGTTTTTAAGCAATATAATGGAGTATAATTTATGTCACAATCCCTTATTTCTGCGATTATTTGTACTCACAATCGAGAACAATATTTGGGTTTAGCGATTGATAGTCTACTGCAACAAGATTTTAGTGATTTTGAAATTATTGTTGTTGATAATGCTTCAACGGATAGAACTCGTCAAGTAGTTGAAAGCCGTCTTCCGAATCCTGAACTGCGATATATCTATGAACCAGTTCCGGGGTTATCCGTTGCTCGTAATACAGGGGCAAAAAACTCCCAAAGCCCCATTATTGCCTATTTAGATGATGATGCTATTGCTACACCTCAATGGTTAAGAGTGTTATATTCGGCTTATGAAAATCACCCGAAACTGGCGATCGCTGGGGGGAAAGTCACATTGATTTGGCCAGAGGGAATCATTCCCCCACCTTGGTTGTCTGATAATTTAGCCGGAAATTTGGGTGAATACAATTTGGGAGACCAGTGGGTTGAAATTAAAAATCCTGGTTTGACACCCAGAGGGTTAAATTATTCCATCCGTCGCAGTTTCTTAGAGAAAATTGGCGGTTTTGATGTCAATTTGGGTCGGGTGGGAAAACGGTTATTATCTAACGAAGAATTACAGATGACTGAACTCGCCCTCCAACAAGGTTGGCAAGTCGCTTATGTTCCTGAAGCGTTAGTTGCCCACCATGTTGCACCGGAACGGGTCAACAGAGCTTGGTTTATGGAGCGGGGATGGTGGCAAGGCATTAGCGAATGTTATCGGGAACAGTTAGCAGGGCGGGATGGAATGGTACAACTCGGACGAGGTGGGGAGCGCATTATCCGAGGGTTATACAAAACCCTTAAATATTTTCGTAATCCTGCCTTACGATTTGATAATTTCGTGTATGCTTATGGTCAAATCGGCTATTTGGGTGCTGCAATTTGTGGTTTAGTTCATTCTGAATCTAAACGAGAGAATTCTCAAAAATAAATCGCAATCGTGGTCAATCATTTTATCTATTGTTAAGTTTAATTATGAATTCTAATCCCTCCAAACTTCCGGTTTCTGTATTGATTCCTGCTAGAAATGAACAGTCTAATTTACCTGCCTGTTTAGCTAGTGTAGCCCGGGCTGATGAGATTTTTGTTGTTGATTCCCAAAGTAGCGATCGCAGTGTAGAAATCGCCGAAGATTATGGGGCTAAGGTGGTTCAATTTTATTTTAAAGGAGGATGGCCGAAAAAGAAAAATTGGTCATTAGAAACCTTACCCTTTAGAAATGAATGGGTGTTAATTGTAGATGGTGATGAAAGAATTACTCCTGAGTCTTGGGATGAAATTGCCGAAGTAATCAAAAACCCAGAATATACAGGATATTATATTAATCGTCGGGTCTTCTTTTTAGGAACTTGGGTGCGTCATGGGGGCAAATATCCCGACTGGAATTTACGTTTATTTAAGCATAAATTAGGCCGTTATGAAAACTTAAATACGGAAGATGTTCCCAATACTGGGGATAATGAAGTTCATGAGCACGTTGTCATGTCTTCCGGTCAAGTGGGATATCTGAAAAATGATATGCTCCATGAAGATTTTCGAGATTTATTCCACTGGATTGAACGCCATAATCGTTATTCTAATTGGGAAGCTCGGGTTTATTATAATACTTTGATGGGGACAGATGACAGCAAAACTATTGGTGCTGATCTATTTGGGGATTCGGTTCAACGCAAACGATTCTTAAAGAAAATTTGGGTGAGATTACCCTTTAAACCCCTATTAAGGTTTATTATATTTTATGTCATCCGCTTGGGATTCTTAGATGGCAAAGCCGGATATATTTATGGCCGTCTTTTAAGTCAATATGAATATCAAATCGGGGTGAAATTATTTGAATTGCGTACATTTGGCGGTCAATTAAATGTCACCCCAAAACCTGATAAACCTCCCATTTCCCATTGATTTATGTTGCAAGAAGAAACAACTTTTGTGGATTTACGCCAATATGATCAATCTAATTTTGATCGGGGAAAACCGGGTTGGTTTGTGTTGTTATGGTGGTTAGTACAAGCGATCGCATTTCCCCTCACTTTACATCCTTTTAATGGAATTCGCTGTCAAATCCTACGATTATTTGGCGGTAAAGTTGGTCAGGGGGTGATAGTCCGTCCCACAGCCCGATTTACCTATCCTTGGAAAGTCACCGTCGGGAATTATAGTTGGATTGGGGATGATGTGGTGTTTTATAGTTTAGATGAAATTACCGTGGGAGAACATTGCGTTATTTCCCAAAAAAGCTATTTATGCACCGGAGGTCATGATATTAAAGATCCTAAGTTTGAATTAAAAACAGCCCCCATTGATATTGAAAATGGGGTTTGGGTAGGTATGGATTGTTTTGTTGGGCCAGGGGTTAAAATCGGTTCAAATTCAGTGATTGGAGCGCGTAGTAGTGTATTTAAAACTATGCCCTCCGACCAAGTTTGTATCGGTTCTCCCTGTCGTCCCTGTTATCCCAGACCGATGCACTAATTTAAGGGAATAGGGAATAGGGAATTAAGAGGTCTGTTTTTCTCCTAGTTTTAGTTTTAATCCCGTTTAATTTCTGAATGTCTTTCTAAGGCAAATTGGATTAATTGATGCACCAATTCAGGGAAAGAAACCCCCGTTGCAGCCCACAGTTGAGGATACATACTCGTAGCCGTAAAACCAGGGAGAGTATTAATTTCATTAATTAAAATTTCTCCAGTTTTTTCCACATAGAAAAAGTCAACCCGTCCTAACCCGGCTGCATCGACGGCTAAAAATGCTTCAACAGCCATTTCTTTAATTTTATTAGCAATTTCATCGCTAATTTTTGCTGGGATAAATAGATCGGCTTTGCCTTCGGTATATTTGGTTTCATAATCGTAGAAATCACTATTAAAGGTAATTTCTCCAACTACAGAAGCCTTGGGTCTATCTGTTCCTAATACGGCACATTCTACTTCCCTAGCAATGACTCCCGCTTCTACAATAATCCGTCGATCATAACTGGCTGCGTTATCTAAAGCAGTTTCTAATTCTTGACGATTTCTGACTTTAGAAATGCCAACGGATGAACCTAAATTAGCAGGTTTCACAAAACACGGATAACCTAATTCCGCTTCTAATTCATCACATAATTTTGGGAAAATACAGGGGTTTGAATAAATTTGCGATCGCATCACCAGTTTATATTTAACTTGAGGTAAACCCGCTTGAGAAAATGCCATTTTCATCGCAATTTTATCCATCCCAATCGCCGAACCCAATACCCCAGACCCCACAAAGGGAACCTGCATTAAAGTTAATAACCCTTGAATAGTTCCATCCTCTCCATTGGGGCCGTGTAAAATCGGAAACCAAAGGTCAATTTCTGATAAATTAATATCTTGAGGAATGCGATCGCGACGTTGAGCTTCATCGGTAATTAATAGAGGTTTTCCTGACTCTAAAACCTGTTGAGCAATATCGCTATCTTTCCAAACCCCATTTTTTTGAATATATACGAGTATCAGTTCGTATCGAGTTGTATTTTCACCAGTTGTTAAGGCTTTGGCGATCGCTCTAGCAGAACTAATCGAAACTTCATGTTCACCAGAACACCCACCAAATAATAATCCCACCCGTAATTTAGTCATAGCCATCGGAATCAGTGATCAGTAAACAGTTATCAGTTATCAGTTTAAGAGTTAATAGTTGATTTATTAACCCATTATCGATCACGGATTCAATAGAATTACGCAAATTAACACAGATTAAAATCCGTGAAATCCGTGAAATCCTGTTAAATCCGTGATCCCTATTCCCTATGTCTAATTTTTTGAATTTTCGGTAATTTCAAACCCTGGACAATACCTTGAGGCTCTATCAAGGGTAAAAACTCCTCTACTTTTTCAGATCCAGCTATTTGTAATGCTTTTAAAAGTTGGCTTGTTTCATCCATCAACTGTTCTACATCAATCCCACTATAATCAGGATAATAATAGTCTAGCTTTGCCAATCCTTCCCCCATCAAAATAACAGATCCTTTCCAATTTTTTTGGCTTAAATGATACAACCCGACAGCGATTTGTAAAACTCCTTGATAGAATTTTTTCTCCAGTTGTGGTGCTTCCATCCACAAAGCCTCTAAAGTGTCGTGACAAGCATAGAATTGTTGTTGATTAAATTCTTCAACTCCTTGCCAAAACGCCTTGGGAATTTCCTCTTGCATGGATTTAAACTCCTAACCTAAAACTAGATATGAGTCAGAATTTACTAACTCTATCCCCCCTACAATCAAAGACCTAACACCAAAACTAGATAAAATTATTACAAGGTGGAGCGAACTTTTTCAATTTCTTCTAGGGAAATTTTTTGTTGATCTCCAGCAAAATCATTATCAGAGGTTAGGAATAACATACAATGACATTCCTTGCGTTCTCGCATGGGAACACATGGACAATTCCAAAAGGTATTTTTAACTTCAGCCTCCTTATCTTCATAATGACGACAGGGACAAAGAGGCGCCCCCAACTCATCTTTATGTTTAGCTAAACCTTCAATTACCACAGCAGTTACCGAAGGATCGGCGCAGAAGTAAGTTCCCGTGCGTACGGCATACTGTTCGGAGAACTGCTTCATCGCCATTAAGCTCTTTTGAGTGGATAATTTATCGTTAGTTTCTGGGGTCATGGATCGGCGTGTAATTTGTATAACAATACTATTTTAATTCTACCGCAAGGGGTGTCAATTTGGAAAATAACAGGATACAGGATCAATGAAATTACAGAAAAAAAAATTAATTCATCCTGATTAATAGACTAAAAATTTGATTTTCTCAAGGAAGATTGCAGTTGAGATTTTAGAGGTTGATCGGGAATAATTTCTAATCCCAAATTAGCTAACTTTTGGCCGGGGTTATCGTTTTTTTTCTGAGGCAATGGGGCAGAAGAATTTGGCCAAAGCAACCAACGACTTGCCCTGGGCAATTTTTCTAAAGATTCAGGATTTTGAGTTAACCAAATTATCGGCAAGTTAGGGAAATTTTCTATAACTCTATCTTCCCCATACTGAACATCTGCTAAGGTATACAGAACCACTCGATTACCAGAAACCAGTCCAGTTTTTGCCGTCCATAACTGCACATTTAATTGACTGTGAGACGCATAAAAATATAAAGAAGCGGCGGCAATTACAGCTTGTTCAAAATCATCGGGTTGCCAGAAAAAACTACTATCTAAACCAATAATAACTTCTTGACCGCCATTAGAAGTTTCCAATTCCCTGACCCGTAATTCTCCATAACGCGCACTAGAACGCCAATGAATTAAACGGGTAGCATCACCATAACGATAGGGTCTTAAGGTGCGGGTAATGCCTTCGGTTGCCATTTGAAATTGACGATTTTCATAGACATTCGGGTTATAATCCTGTCCCATTTCATCAATTATAGGACAGGTGGTTAAGGGCAAAACTAACGGATAAACAATTGCCGTTGCTGGGGCTTCTCGTTCCCGACTACACCAGAATAATCCTAGGGGTGTGGCGGTTCTTAATTGCACTCCCAGCCAATGATAAATTCCGCGTTTCTGGGTGGGAATATAAGTTACATAAGGACGAGATTCATGGGGAGGTAAATGTTCAATAACTGTGGTAGATTTTCCTAAATTGGGGGGTAATAAATCCTGAACTTGAATCAGCGTTCTCGCTTGATGGCTAGAATTTTCAATCGTTAATTCCAGGGTTAAATCATCTCCCACACTCACGGGGTGAATGGTTTCTCGTTTAATGTTTAGGGCTGATAGGGAACGTTGGGGTAAAATTGCGGCGATCGCTAATAAAGCAAAACTAATTCCACTAATCACATATAACCATCCCGCCATGGTATTAGTAGCGGAGCCAAAGAAAAATATAGATAATCCGATCAGTAATCCACCACTATAATCAGGAGTTACCGCATGAGATTCTAACCAACGTTGTAATTTAAACCGATTTTTTTTCATGATCAAAAGTAATTGAGGACAAAGGAGATTAGGGTTGGGTTACAAAATTTTTACAAAGCCGACAGGGGAGATATATAGCAATCCTAAATCAATCGCGGTAGGGGTAATTCATGAATTACCCCTACCGTCAGGGTTAAATTTGAAAAAATATGACAACTCAAATAGGATTGCTATATATTCTTTATAATTCACTTAATGCCAAACTGTGTTGAAGTCAGCCAAATAACCATGACCCATTCCGCTTCCCCCAAGCCCGCCCCCAAAATGCCTCCACCTCCTAGTGCATTGGAGCCTTCATCCGTGGCTATCAATCCTGCATCTTCGATCAAAATGATGGTTAAAGATGCTTATAGCAAAAAAGCCTCAGATATTCATATTCGGGTCGGACATACGCCTCGATTTAGGATTCAGGGTCAAATGACTAGAGCCAAGGATCAAGCTAAGGTCACTCCTGAACTATTTGAACATTATTTGGATGAGGTTCTGACTCCCCATCAGCGCAAACAGTTCGCGGACACAAAGGAACTAGACACAGCCGTATTTTATCCGGGGTTGGTGCGCTGTCGGGTGAATTGTTTTGATTCCCTGACCGGAGGCGCGATGGTTTTACGTTTAATTCATCTGCAAATTCCCTCTATTGATGAATTAGGATTACCTCAAGTTCTGAAAAATATTATTGCTTCTCCCCAGGGTTTAATCTTAATTACAGGGCCAACGGGTTCAGGGAAATCTTCGACCCTAGCGGCGATGATTCGTCACTTGAATGAAACAGCTAAAAAACATATTGTCACAATTGAAGACCCGATTGAATTTGTTCACCCCTCAAAAATGTGTTTAATTAGTCAACGGGAAGTGGGGTTACATACCTTAGAATTTAATAACGCATTACGCGCAGTTTTGAGGGAAGATCCCGATGTGATTTTAATTGGGGAAATGCGCGATCGCACCACTGTTAATACCGCTTTACAAGCCTCTCAAACGGGTCACTTAGTTTTAGGAACTCTCCATACCCGCAACGCTTTAAATGCGGTTAATCGTCTGTTAAACCTGTTTAATGTAGACGAACAGCCGGCGGTACGGATTCAGATTTGTGATTCCTTAGTGGCGGTGATTGCTCAATTATTAGTTCCCACCGTGGATAATAAACGGACGGCGGTTCACGATGTTTTAGTTAATACCCCAGCCATGCGAGATTATCTGCTCAAAGGCGATGAGGAAAGCGCCCTACAGTTAATGGAATCCGATACCTATGAAGGAATGCAACTGATTAACCAAGCCCTATTTGAACAGGTAATTGCTGCCCGAGTCACCATGGAAGAAGCCGAAAAAACCTCTCCCGACGCCACGGACTTAGACCGTCGCTTCCGTATTGCTGGGATCGACGCTGGGGGTATCACCCGCCAGTTTAAAGAAGGTAAATCCCCCTTTAGTTAGAATCCTCAAGTCTGAGTGTCAAATTTTCACTAATTTCGATGTTCAGTTTCTTTTTTAATTGCTTCTAGGGTTTGTTTTAAGCTATTTTCATAGATACTATAAAACAAAGATAGACTTGGAGTAGAACCCGGGTCAACCTTAACTTGATGCTCAATTAAAATTTGTTGAGCCGAAATTGGTTGAATTTTCCAACTTCCTTGTAATGCCTTTAAGTCCCCATCAACCAGCTTAAAATCAATTTCTTTGGGATAGGTTTCCGTACTAGCGATCCGAACTCTAGTTTGTTGTTTAAAAATAAGGGCTTGAACTTGATAAATTTGTTCAAATATTTTCTGATTTCCTTGAGTTTTTAAGACTTTACTGCTGATAACATTCGGCAAAAATTGATAAAAATTGTTATAATCTGTTAAGACTTTCCAAGTTTTATCCGCAGAACTATTAACAACAATTTTAGCGATATATTGACCATCTTTCCCCGTTACCGTTGCTGCTTGAGGTTGACTAGCTATTAAGGTAGGATTAACAATTTCACCAATAGCTAGAGGGCTATTAATCAAGGTTAAACCTAAACCTAAGACAGAAACGAATGTTGTCAAAACTGGATTAGATTTATGGGGATTAGAATTAAGAGGCATTAGTATTTTAAATTAGTTATTGAGGAGAGACGCAAAATTTCACGTTTCCACAGGTTATGTTTATTATAACAGAAAAACATCAATAAAACCATTATCTTTAAAATATAATTTATATTCGGCTATAATATCCCTGGAGGGAATGGATTTGTGTTTCCTTGACAAACCCAAGCCGCCCAAAAACAGGGATGAGCTAATGGTTGAAAATTAGGAGAATTTTTAATATCATCTAATGTTAATGATCTGAGTTCAACTAATTCTGCTAGGATTTCTTCACCGATGGGAAATTGTTGTAATTCTTCAATTTTAACAGAACGAATATACTCTTGAGCTCTAATTAAAGCATCATACCGACCATAACCGGATTTTAATAAATCTAAGAATTTATCCATTAATAAAATACTGGATCTCGTCGGAACAGACCATAAACTCATGACTAAAGTTTTGCAACCGGAGACGGCAAATGCTCGACGTAATCCTAATACTCCCTCACCAATTTTAACATCTCCTAACCCACTTTCACAAGCAATTAATATTGTTAATTCATTTGCCCATAAATCTAATACGGCGACATCTTGGGCGAATAAAAATCCTTTCCCAGCTTCGGGGGGTAAATCTCCGCCAATTTTCCAAGTATTTGCCCCTGCTAAGGCTAAACCAGAACGCATGAGAGAGTTATCAATAGTAGGAGTAGAAAAGCGATCGCTACCCCCCCTAACCCCCCCTTGGTAATGGGGGGAACTAGAATTTGCTATTAGCTGTGTAGAAGTAGAATAAGTAGAATTAGAAATCAAAGAACCTCCGATCCCCTCCCTTGATAATGGGGGGCTAGGGGGGGTCAACTTCAGGGTTTGATCAACCATGATCTGAACAATAGGAATCAAATTCTGTAACCAAGTGGCTTTATTTGTCTCTCCTTGTTTATTCACACTATCAATAACCGTTTCTAGGCAATTAATCAGCGTTTGATTTAACAAATTGGGGTGATTTTGTAAAATTTCCTGTTCCTCTCCCTGGGGACACTGTAACAGCGATTCAATTAACTTAAAATAGGGATTATCCCCAGAGTTAAAATAACCGTGAGTAGCAATTAACAAAATATTAGGACAATTCACTCGACCGAACAAAGGTTCTAAAGCTTGTTGTTGCAAATAGGGTTTAACGCCTAATTTTTGGGCTACAGTTTCCGCTAATATTCCCGTTTCTGGAAGCGGATCAAAATATTCCCCACCCAAGCGTTTAATCACATCATTCGTAGTAAGCCCTTCAGGGCTTTCATCCCCATTCGTAGTAAGCCCTTCAGGGCTTTTCTGAGGGCTGAAGCCCTCACTACGAGATAAGTTAAAGTCAGGATCAGCCATAATAAAAGGAGGAGATGCAGGGCGTTCTGTTTCAATAGTTCCCCGGAGAATATCTCGCCCCGTACTCAAATAACTAATTTGATAACGATCAATTAATAGCCGCCCCTCCTCTGGTAAAATCCCAAAGGGAACGATACATAATTCATAATCTGGGGCAATAATTAAATGGGAATATTCGGCTAAATTCACCTGTTCTAAAATAGGATTATAAATCGCCTCTCGTAATTTCATCCCCGCTTCTTGATAAGATTTCTGTTGAGGAGGTTTTGCTTTTTGGCGTACCCCTAAATCTTTTAATCTCAGTTCAGATATCGTTTCTCGAAATACCTTAATTAACCGTTCAATGGGTTCCGCATCTCCTAATAAAATCATCTGCACTGCATCGGGTTGTTGAGCAGGTAAAACAAACGCCAAATATTGAGCAGGTTGCAATTTTTCGGCTTTAAAATCACAGACATCAAACCGCACAAACTCCACTAATGCAGAACCTTCGGGTAATGCCAACGCTACCGCCCGTCTATCGGTTTCTTGGTCTTGGAGTTGAATTTCTGGCACTTGGGAAGCGAGTTGTTTTTCGATTTGTTCACATTCCTGTTGTAATTCTGTGACTAATTTTTGATGTTCACGGCGGCGGAGGCGATACTGTTCTTGGGGTTCTTGGGGTTGGATAAAAGGCGGATCAAACATTAGATGGGTTAACTGTTATCGCAAGGATCGTAACCGTTGAAATTCTGGTTGCAGGTGGGAATAGCGTTCACTATAAATGGCAAAATTAAACGCAGCTAAGGCAGTGGCGGTGATACATTTACGTTGAAGAACAACATCTAAAGCGATTTTTACAACTTCAGGAGAGTCGGAAAAATAAGTTGAAATTAGAGAAAGAAAGTGATCAAACCGATATCTAATATTGTCGATATAAATGAGGCGATCGCGTTCTGAACTATAGGCAAAACTGGCACGCAAAAGGCGATCATCCATTGCGATCGCTTGCTGCATTAATGCTAAAGCTTCTGTTGGGCGATCGCTTTTAATCAATAAGATTGCTAAATTATTCAGACTTAATACAATATTAGGGTGGTCACCTTCAAACAGTCGTTGCAATATGGCTAAGGCTTGCTGTAGTAAAGGTTCAGCTTGACTCATCTTGCCTTGGGAATGGTAGAGTGCTGCTAAATTATTCAGGCTTTGTGCAACGTCAGGGTGGTCGCCTTCAAACAGTCGTTGCAACATGGCTAAGGCTTGCTGGTATAAAGGTTCAGCTTGACTCAGCTTGCCTTGGGAGTCGTAGAGTGCTGCTAAATTATTCAGGCTTTGTGCAATGTCAGGGTGGTCGCCTTCAAACAGTCGTTGCCGCATGGCTAAGGCTTGCTGGTATAAAGGTTCAGCTTGACTCAGCTTGCCTTGGGAGTCGTAGAGTGCTGCTAAATTATTCAGGCTTAATGCAATACTAGGGTGGTCGCCTTTAAACAGTCGTTGCCACATGGCTAAAGCTTGCTGGTATAAAGGTTCAGCTTGACTTAGCTTGCCTTGGGACTTGTAGAGTGCTGCTAAATTATTCAGGCTTGATGCAATATTAGGGTGGTCGCCTTGATAGACAGATTGTGCTAATTTTAAGGCTTGTTCTGCAAGAGTAACTGCTTGATTAAACTGACACTGTTGATAAAGTTGAAAAACTTGTGCGTTGAGTTGGTTCCATAATTCTTCGCTGTTGTGTTTCATCTTGCACCTAAATATTATTAAAGGTTAGGAAAGGTGATTAATGCTCTTAATTAGAAATAGAATAAGCTCACTCCGAATGATTTAAACAACCTGATATTCTGTATAAAATATCTGGGAGGTTGAACATTCCTCTAAATAACTTAACAATTCAAAGAGATGTTCATGATCCAGTTCTAAGGCTTCCTTTTGACTTTCTGCTAACCAATTTAAAGACGGTTTATCGGGAGTAATAACCGCTAAAATTTGTTCTTGTCCCTCCTCTGTTGCGGTAAAAGCCGGATGAGGAGACGGGGGATATTGTGGTAAAGTAATCTCTCCTCCTTTCACCTGAAATTCTGGAGCATATTCCGAGGGACACACACAACACATGACCCCCGATGGTTCCCGTTCTAATAATATCAAATGTCCGGGTTGATCTAAATTAACTTTAAACAAAATATCACTATTCAGGGGAACTTTATCGAGAAAGGGTTTTTGATGTCGCATTCCCAAATTTCCCACAGACCCTGCTGAAACTGGCCCAACTTTATTCCTAGCCGTTGTTTTTGTTTTTAATTGCTTCCAAAGAGTTTGTTTTAACCATTGAGGATAAACGGTTTTTTCTAACCACTGTTTAGCAATTGGACATTTATCTTTATGCGCCCCATTAAAATCACAACCTTTTTCTACCATTTTTTTCCAAATGGTTTTGCTGAGACAGTCCTTTAAAACGTTTTGATGATCAACATCAGAGTTATCCTTTTTTAAATTAGCTTCTAAAACATCAGCCAGATCATTATTTTCTAAATCTTGATTACTGCTGATAAATCGTTGAACAAATACTAATTGAGTTCTCTCGTTAAAATTCCATTCCTCGGCTATTTCTTCAAGGAATTGTTGTTCATTATCTTGATATTGGGTAGAAAGCATAAATTCCATCCATCTCCTGATTTTACAATATAGAAACCGGGTTTTTAGCAAAGACTCTGATTTTTCATCTAAACCCTGGGGAAAAACCCGGTTTCTGAACTCTCAGTTTACAACCTATAGAAACCGGGTTTTTAGCAAAGACTCTGATTTTTTATCTAAACCCTGGGGAAAAACCCGGTTTCTAAACTTTTTAGCAAAGACTCTGATTTTTTATCTAAACCCTGGGGAAAAACCCGGTTTCTAAACTCTCAATATAGAGCATATTTTAAAATTAATCAATAGGTTTAATTGATTATTCTATTTGATTCTAGTTCGTTCTATTTGAGTCTAGTTAATTCTATTAATTCTAGCTTTCTACTTAACTCTATTTCCTTCGATTTACAGGTCAGTTTAAAACGAATAAATTAGGGATATAGACCACTTGAGGACAAAACAATGCTTCTGAAAAAAGCCCCTAAAAAACTAACCCTAGATTCCTTTACCCTTAAAACGTGCTGTGATGAAACTTGGTGGAATCCTGCCTCTAAACTGTTGGAAAATCCCAAAATTATGAGATGGGTTTTAGCAGGCGCACTGTCTCCCGAACAGGCACAAAACGATTTGCAACAGTGGCAGAAACAGTGGCAAAAATACGGCTATGGTAACTATTTTGTTACCGATAAACAGGAAAAAACCTTGTTAGGTTTTATCAAAATTTACAATAGCCCCAGATCAGAGTTTCCCCAAATTGGTTATGCCGTTGATACTCCCTATCAAGGTCGTGGGTTAGGGACAAAATTTGCTAAAACCGCCATTGATATTGCCTTTGAAATCTTAAACCAACCCCAATTATCAGCTTATGCACGAGTTCAAAACCACCCTTCACGGCGAATTTTAGAAAAAGTGGGTTTTCGCTGCGACAACGATAATTTGTGGTTTGATAATCGGGACTATTGCCAATATAGCTTGACTCAAGAACGCTATTTCCAAATGTTAGGAATTCGTCAAGCATCTTAACTTAACCCATTGGGGGATATTTCAACCTATCCCCCTTTTTCAATGATTAATTTAGAGGAAAAAAATTATGTCTTGCAATTTGAACAATAATTATCACTGTAGTCCTTCCCCCTGTTCTCAAAACAGAACTTGCCCCTATTCCTATCCTTGCCCTCAACGAGATTATAGCTATAATCAAGATTGGGGTAATCTATTCTGGTTAGTTCTGAGTTTAGTGTTAATGGTTTGGACAGTTAATGCTATTGTAGAAGTACGTTATTCTGGATCAAAATCTGATTCTGAGTTACAACTTGAGTATGTTGATAGCAATAATCCCTAACGCAGAAACTCGGTTTTTTGAATAATACCATCGCTAATTTTTCTAATCGTAGGATGGGTGACACCAGAAAGACAATTATCTCAATATCTATTCTGATGTTGTCGCCCATCCTATACAGTGGAATTAGGTCTAAGAATGCGGTGCATATCTAAACTGGGGGGTTTAACAATAGTTTGGGTTAACATATCGTGAATTTGTCCGCGATGATGGGTTTGATGGTTGAAAAAGTGCATGATTAATATATCAATTGGATCATCATGAATATTTCCAGCACTATTACAATAACGAATGGTTTGATCAAATCGAGTTTGGTCAAATTGTTGAAAAAAATCTTCAATTTTAGTATCTTCAATTTGACGATTTTCCCATAGTTGATCAAAATCTTCATAGAGAATTGTATCCAAACCTGTCGAGGTCATTTCACTTCCTGAAAACCTGGTCATCCAGATGCGATCGCCGACCATAATATGATTTAATGTGTTATGAATACTCTGAAAAAAAGCAGGTCTAATTTGTTTACGTTCTGCATCGGTTAATTCTGCACAGGCTGAATATATTCGTTGATTTGCTAAGATATTATAACGAGCTAAAAGTTGAAAATGGGCAATTAAAGGATGAGTCATAGGATTGAGTATTTTTTAATTAAACAGAGTCAAAAATATTTTATATGGCAGTGATCTTGATCACATTTATTGCACCATAAAATCACAAATAAACTCTACCTAAATCACAAATCTTACTCTTAGGAATCACAAGTAAAGCTGATGTAAAATCACGTCCATTATATAAAAAATCTGTAAAGATTAAACTATTGGGTTAAGATAAATATTTATGGTTCCTAAAGTTCAACTCTTACAATCTGCCCTGGGTGATTTATTCGCTCAAGTGAACGCCACAGGTCATTTAACCCTTGCGGATCGTTATGGACTGATGGCAGCGATTTTAGATGAATCTCTCTCAGAAGAAGAAAGACGCTGTGTAGATCGATTACTCAGAGGAGTCTCTCGCGGAAAAATTAAAATTGTGGATGAATTCTCTAATTTACGATAATTAACATTTTCCTTTTTGTCCATCGGGCATAATTGCCCCACAGAAATTAGTTCCTTGTAATTTAGCATTATTCAGGTTAGCATTTAATAAATTAGCATTATTAAATTGAGCATCTTCTAAAAATGCTTGATAAAGATCAGACCAAGACAGGTCAGCATCCTCTAAATTAGCCTTTATTAAAGTGGTGCTATGGAGTTTTGTATCGCGTAAATCTGCCCCTGATAAATCCGCTTCGATTAAATTAGCTGAACTTAAATCAGCACCTTTTAAATTAGCTCCTCTCAGGTTGGCTTTTTGCAAATTTGCTCCTAATAAATCCGCCCCTTCTAACTTTGCATCTGCCAAATTAGCCTGACTCAAATCACATTGTTGACATTGATTGGTACTGATTAATCTTTCTACATCCCTTTGGCGTTCTGCTAAAACCGGAAATCCCACCCCTAAACTAATTAAACCCGTAACAATTATTAATCGCAATTGGGCTTTTCTCCCAGAAGTATTAGTATCGTTTTTTAGCCCTTGAAATAATCGGAAATTGATAATTCTCATAACTTTTTAGGAAAACCAATTAACAAAAGTACCATTATTTGCTATTATAAGATATTGTTCTGTCATTTCTAAAGCTATGTCTGCGCCCGTTAGCGCCCCTGTGATTACCTCCTTTCCATTAACCGCAGTGATTGGACAAGGTGCCATTAAGCTGGCTCTCTTACTTGCGGCGGTTGACCCTGGTTTGGGTGGTGTTGTGATTGCCGGAAGACGGGGAACGGCTAAATCCGTTATGGCGAGGGCATTACACGCTTTATTGCCCCCGATAGAAATTGTTAAAGGATCAATTGCTAACGCCGAGCCCTTTGATCAGACTCAACCTACCGAAATTGTCCCCACAGCCTTTGTGCAAATTCCGTTAGGGATCACCGAAGATAGATTAGTGGGTTCGGTGGATTTAGAACAGTCCGTTAAACAGGGACAAACCGTATTTCAACCCGGACTTTTAGCTACAGCGAACCGAGGGGTTTTATATGTGGATGAAATTAATTTGTTAGATGATAATATTTCTAATTTATTATTAACAGTTCTAACCGAAGGCCGGAATTTAATTGAACGGGAAGGCATTAGTTTTGAACATCCCTGTAAACCTTTATTTATCGCCACATTTAACCCGGAAGAAGGTTCTTTAAGAGATCATTTATTAGATAGAATTGCGATCGCCCTATCCGCCGATGGGGTTCTGAGTTTAGATGAACGGGTGCAAGCAGTAGATCAAGTGATGGATTATGCGAAATCACCCCAGGATTTCTTAACTCAATATAACCAAGAATTAGATGATCTAAAAACCCAGATTATTTTAGCCCGGGAATGGTTAAAAGATGTGATTATTACCCCGGAACAAATCTTATATTTAGTTCAAGAAGCGCTGCGGGGCGGTGTCATGGGTCATCGGGCGGAATTATTTGCCGTGCGAGTGGCTAAAGCCTCCGCCGCCTTGGAAGGACGCACTACCGTCAACGCCGATGATTTACGTCGGGCGGTGGAATTAGTTATTGTTCCCCGGGCCAAAATTATGCCACCTCCCGAAGAACAACAGCAACAGCAACCGCCTCCACCCCCACCGCCTCAAGATCAGTCCCCCGAAGATCAGGAGGAGGAAGAAGACGAGGACGAGGACGACGAGGAAGACCAGCCCGAAGAAGAAGAAGCCACTATCCCCGAAGAATTTATTTTTGACCCGGAAGGCGTGCTCCTGGATGATAGCGTCTTGTATTTTACCCAAATGGCGAACCGTCAAGGGAAATCTGGCAGCCGCAGCGTGATTTTTTCCGATGACAGGGGGCGGTACATTAAGCCCGTTTTACCCAAGGGGAAAGTCCAAAGAATTGCCGTTGATGCCACGTTACGCGCAGCCGCACCCTATCAACAGGCCCGACGTCTACGGGAACCGGGGCGGAAAGTGATTGTGGAACAGGGGGATATTCGCGCCAAACGGTTGGCCCGCAAGTCCGGGGCGTTAGTAGTATTTGTAGTGGATGCGTCGGGTTCAATGGCCCTAAACCGGATGCAGTCGGCTAAGGGGGCTGTGTTACAACTGTTGACGGAAGCCTACCAAAGTCGAGATCAGGTGTCCTTGATTCCCTTCCGAGGGGAACAGGCGGAGGTGTTGTTACCGCCGACCCGTTCGATTGCTGCGGCCCGAAAACGGCTGGAACGCTTACCCTGTGGGGGTGGGTCGCCCTTAGCCCATGGGTTAACGCAGGCGGTGAGAGTCGGGGTGAATGCTAAACAGTCGGGGGATATTGGTCAGGTGGTGATTGTGGCCATTACCGACGGACGGGGGAATATTTCTTTATCTCGGTCTTTGGGAGAGCCCCAAATTGAAGGAGAAAAGCCGGATATTAAGAAAGAAATATTAGAAATTGCTGCAAAAATTCGCGGGTTAAAGATGCAATTGTTAGTGATTGATACCGAAAGTAAATTCATTTCTACCGGGTTTGCGAAGGAGTTAGCAAAAACGGCTGGGGGGAAATATTATCACCTTCCTAAAGCAACGGATCAAGCGATCGCCGCCATGACCCAAAATGCTTTAAGAGATGCGATCGGTTCTTAAAGTGGCATAATGGTAGAAATGCTAGGAAATACTGCTTAAGTGTGTATTGAGGAACGTCTCAGGTCAAATGCTCAATTGATTCGAGAACAATATCTGAATAAACCCTTTCCTAAAAATAATGTTGCTATTATTGAAGTTCATCTGGCTGATCAGATATCTTTGAGTGTCGGTGCAACATCTAAATCTAAAGCCAAGAGTCCAGTTCCCAAACCTAAACCTAAATCAAAAGGAGGTCAATTTAAACCGATTGTTGATTCTTATTCCGGTTATCTCATGGATACGGATGCTGAATATAAAGCTCTTTCAGCCCTAGCAGAAACTTTAGAAATGTTTGATAATCCCCAAATTGAGGGAAAACTTTATTTATATAGTGAAAGAAATCCCTGTGAGAGTTGCCAGGGCGTGATTACACAGTTTAAACAAAAGTTTCCCAATCTTGAAATCACCTTGTTTTGGGATTTTCCTTATCCACCCTGATCTTAACAGGAGAAATCATTTATGACAGGATTAGTTTCTGTTTATCCAGAATTTAAACTGAGTTATTCTGCACAAATTCCCGAACAATTGCGTGATTTAATTTATAGTGTTTGGCAATATCGCTATCAAGAACTGTATGAAGATCATGCAGATGCACCTGTTTCTCTTGAACAAAGTTGTGAAAATATTCTTGATCATTTGATCAGTTATAATTCTAATTCATCCTATCTATATTTGATGTGGATGGGTTTAATTTTAGGATCATCGGTTCAACCGACTCTAACAGCTTATTTGCCAAATGATCCTAGATCTGAACTAATTTTAAATTTAGCTTTATCTCATTTTATAAGAACAAAAAATCAAATTAAATATTATAAAAATTTTAATTTTAAAGAAAACATTGAATTTTACCCCAATATTAATCAATTTCATAAACAGCTATTTTCTCAACTATCAGAAGGAACACAAGCACTGGATGAAGCGTTAGATGTATTTCAAAATTTGCTAAAATTAATTGATCCTTATCAAGCAAAAACAGCTATTTTAGAAATATTAGACGATTGTTTGGAAGGCTATGCAATTTTTCCGGGTTCACAACACAGACGAGATTTATTTAACTGGTGGCTTTTAGATGTAGTTCCGGCGATATGGTGTTTTAAATGTCCTAAAAAAATCTACACAATTAAGGGATTAAAACGGTTTAGCTCGGAGCAATTTTTTGAAATCTAATTATTAGCATCTCAAATAAACAAACACGAACCGCATTTAATCGAGGCGGTTTAGTCAGTTATAAAAAAGCAAAAATTATCGAGTTAAACAGGGATTAATATTGTTAGCCTCTAAAATAATCTAAAAATCTTGACTTCAATATTTTGATTCTGTCTCGTAACAGTTATAATCATTGGTTGAACATGAATAACCCAGATTCAGAATTTTTCATCAATTGTACCTATGTCCAGAACCATTATATTGCGCCTTCGCCACTTCCATCAACTGATCTTAGCATTGGCAATTGCTCTATTGGTAATCAGCTTGAATGCGAGTATCCCCCCAACCCTAGCAGAACAGCCATTACCCAGTGATATTAACCCGGTAACTTCCGTGATTCGGGTGGGAAATATGATTTCTGAACCCGTACATATTGATGGAGAGGAACTGTTTCGAGTTGCATCCAATATTCTCCTTGACACTGATAAAAAAGATAACAATATTTCCATTAAACAACGAGCAAAATTAATTGAAAATGAGTTAGATGCAATTTTAGATAATCAACTGTATGGGGGATTATTTGCTAAAGGTTTTGAACCCAATACATTGACCCTAACGGTAAAAAAAGAAAAAGAAAATATCGTCATTTTTGCGTCCGATCAGGATGAACTTCGAGAACGAGCAATTATGACCGTTACGCCTATTGATGCGGAATTCAATGGTTATTCCCCTGATATCTGGGCTAAAAAATTAACTATTCTGATCAAGAAAGCTTTAATGAAAGGCTATGAACAACGCCAACCTGCCTATTTATATCAAGGGAGTTTATGGGTATTGGGTATAATTTTAGTCTCCAGTATATTGAGTTTTGGAGTTCATATACTTCAAAAACGGTTATATCAACAAAAACTGATTCTCATTCAGCAAAAACCGGAATTTAATATAGCAGAAAATAGCCACAATAGTGACCCTAATGATCTCAATAATCAGGCGCAAATTCATGAAGCTACTGAACAACAGCAACGTTGGGATAAAAAACTCAGTAACAATCAATATCGACGTCTTGTTTTAAAACTGGTTCAACTTTTAATTTGGGTGTGGGTTCTCTGGAAAATTACCAAATTTTTTCCTCAGACTCGATTCTTATCTGTTTGGTTGAGTCACGATCCATTTGTTCTATTAATCATTTTCCTGTTTGTGCTGTTGGCAATTCGCATCAGTACCTTAGCAATTGACGCTTTCTTACAATCGCTTCAAGATCACTATAACCTTAACCAAATTGCTCTTAATCGACAAGAATTACGCTTTGTAACTTATGGTATTGTTTTAAAAGGAGTTAGCAAAGTTATCTGGATTATTCTAGGTTTGATTGTCGCTTTAGATAGTCTAGAAATTCCTGTTGCGCCAGTTGTAGCGGGTGTTGGGATTATTGGTATAGCTCTCTCCTTTGGTTCTCAAAATTTGATTCGAGATGTCTTGAATGGAATTTTTATTCTGTTAGAAGATCACTATTCTGTAGGAGATTATATTGCGGTTGGTGATACATCAGGCTATGTAGAATATATGAACTTACGCATTACTCAAGTTCGAGGAAAAGAAGGACGGTTAACAACACTTACAAATGGGAGTATTAATATTGTTCATAATCAAACGAAAGAATGGGCAAGAATTGATTTTAAAACAACTATTACTTATGATTCAAATATTGATTTGGCATTGGATGTGATGCAAAAAGTAATTGAGGAAATGTTCCAGGAAACCGACTGGAAAAAGTCGATTTTAACCCCCGTTATGTCCAGTGGTGTTAGTGATATTCTCGATACGGGAGTTGAATTAGAAATCCGAATTAAAACCAGTCCTGGTACACAGTGGAAAATCGCTCGCGAATATCGTCGCCGATTAAAACTTGCTTTTGATCAACAAGAAATTAAATTTGGTAGATTTGAACAAACTGTATTTCTCCCGGAAGTTTCTCAATTGCTGAGTCGGCAAATTATTAATCAGTAAACTCAGAATATTTCTTAGTAAAATTGAGTTTAAACACTGTTATTGCTAGAAAATAGAAGTCGTAAAGTTCTCTCTATATCAATCTAACTGATGACTGATAAATAAGGTGTAGTTTTTAACAGCTTTGGGTTCGGAGGGAACACCTTTTTTGATTAAAATTACTCCATCTCTAAAATCAATAATCCCGTATTCTTTATTAGAGGTTAATTGTTCAATCCGTTGAGTGATTTCTTTTAAGGCATCGCGATCGCCTGAAAATGCAATACCATATTTTTTTAATTGCCATAAATCCGCTAGAATATAGTCAACAGAAATTACCTCTCCCGCATCATTTCTTAACTGATATAATGGAAACCTTAATATTTCTCGGCGACTGGATAAATGCGGTACAATATAAGTCGTGGTGGCAACACTGGCATCGGCAGGAATTGCATCTATTAACGGTCTAAATTGGGCAACGTGCGACCATTGAGTGGTGACGGGAATATAAACCCAAGGATCAACCGAATCGGGAATAATAAAATAGAGGCTACGATGGGGATTGGATGTGAAACTAAAGAATAATGATAACCCAATACAAAATAACCAAAATCGACGGAATTTAACCGAGGGTAAAGCCACCTTTGCTCCCGAAATTTCTCCTGATTCGGGGTTTAATTGCAGGTCAGACTGTTCTTGTAACTGTTTTTGTCGATTTGACCACCATAAAATTGTGCCATAAAACAACCCAGGAACCACCGTTAAGGCATAACGAATCGTAATTGATAATACCGATTCTCCCTTTGCCATAAATAGTTTTAATAAAGGAAAACCCGCTATCATCCAAGACGCTGGAGCGATCGCCGGAATAAAAGCCAAGGGCAACCATTGACCTAATAAATATTTTAATGTTCCACCAAAAGGAGTAAAAATTTCCATAATTAATCTGCCGGGATTACTAATAATTCCCCAAATAATTTCTAAGGTTGAGGCTTTATCTCCATCGGCATATTGACCAAACCTTTCCATCATAAACCGTTCGGAAATATCAGCCGAAAATAAGGGCATAATCAAATTAGTTAGGGCTAAAATATAACCAAAACTAAGAATACAAACCATCACACCTTGAATTGGATGACGTTTACTCAAAATTAGGTAAACCCCAACCCCAAATAAAATAACCCCCGAATCCTCCCGCACCATTAAAATTAAAACCGCACAGATCCAAAATAGCCACCACCAGCGTTTTTCCATCGCTAGTAGCGCAGTAAACATAAATAATGGAATTTGACAGATATCATGGAAATTGCTTAAGGTGGGGCCAATAACCGCATTAGCCGCATAAAAACTGACACTGATTAAAGCAGCTAAGGGGGGTTCCAAATGCTGACGAGCTAGGAGATAAAGCACCAGTCCCGCGAGGGTAATTAATGTTACCTGTAATACCGAGAGGGTAACGGGGGAAGGAAACAGGGCGTAAAGAGGTAACCAAAGTAATAAAGCTGGGGTAAAATGCTGTCCTAAACGATGGTAACTAACGCTGGGAAACTCCCCCTGGTGGACAACATTGGTGGATAGGGCGGAAGACAGAGAACTTTGAAATAACCGCCCGTGTGCGCCATTCCAAAACACTTGATTAAAAATGCCTTGGTCATAGGAGGCATAAAAACTAAAGTAACGGTGTAGAGTTAGGCTTAAACAAATGATAAAAAATGCGATCGCAACTCCTACGACCAATCTCAACGACGAATTTTTCTGCCAGTTTTGCCCGCTTAGGAACATTTGGGATCTACCTAAATTTTTTCAACAGCTATCACCCCATACACTCAACAGAGGTGAGGGAGGCCAAATCACAATCACGCAATAGTCTACCATTCTCTCTCGGCTTTCCAGTTTCCCTGATTCAAAAAAATCAAATCTAAAGAAGATGTTAAATTAAACTATAAATAAATGCAGTTGCCCATGTACTATCCTTCTTCGTTCAGAGACAGTGAAAATAGTTTACCGCACCTGCTCAAAACCCATGAAATGCAGGCTTTTCCAGAAAAACAGTCCTTGTCCCCAGAAGTCCCCTTACAACTTCTTTTATTTGTTGATCAGCGTCCTAGCTCCCAAGATCGAATTCGGCGAATTCGTGATTTCCTAGAGGAGTTAAAGACTCAGAATGAATTTGAACTTCAGATTATTGATGTCGGTGAACAGCCCTATTTGGCTGAACATTTTAAGCTGATGGCCACACCCACCCTAATCAAAATCCACCCCGAACCTCGACAGGTTCTCGCCGGAAGTGATTTAGTGGCTCAACTGGAACACTGGTGGCCCCGTTGGAAACAAACGACGGAGTTATTGGAGTTAAATGAACAAAATTCAGGTGCCCCCGCTACTCATGCAGCTAATTCGGTGGCCCATGTTGCTGAATTAATTCAACTCAGTGATCAGATATTTCACCTCCAACAAGAAAAGGAACTTTTACAACAACAATTACAGTTTAAAGATCGAATTATAGAAATTTTAGCCCATGATTTGCGGAGTCCTTTAACAGCGACTTCCCTAGCCATGGAAACGTTATCTTCAGATCAAATTACTCCCGCTTTGAAAGTGCGTTTGATTCAACAAGCTCGCGCTCAAATTCATATTATTGATCGGATGATTACGGATATTTTAGAAACATCAAATAGTCCTAATATTCGTTTACAAATTCAACCAAATCAGTTAGAATTAACGGTATTTCTACATCAAATTTTAGCGCAGTTAGACTCACAATTTCAGTCTAAATCGTTGAATCTGAAAACAGATATTCCCCATGATACCCCTTGGGTTTATGCCGATCCAGAACGGATTAGGCAAGTGATTGTTAATTTATTAGATAATGCAATTAAATATACTCCCCGAGGTGGAACCCTAGAAGTGATTGTGTTACACCGCACCAGTCAAAAAGTACAGGTGAGTATTGCCGATAGTGGGCCAGGAATTCCCCAAGAAAACCGCGATCGCATTTTTCAAGAAGGTTTTCGCCTCGCCCGGGATCAAGCTCAAGATGGTTATGGTATTGGTTTATCGTTGTGTAAAAAAATTATTGTCGCCCACTACGGAAATATCTGGGTCGATTCTAATTCAACCCGAGGCAGTTGTTTTCACTTTACCTTACCGGTTTATAATTAGATATCTCCAAAGCGGTATTGCTCTATTTTTTCATTTTTAACTTTCGGATTGAGAGATAGCCAGTAATTTCTCCCAATTTACCCCCATTATTACCTTTCTTATTGTTGAATAAGGTGGCATTTTAGCTGGAGCAATATTGAAAGTTTTATTCAAACTTTGATGGTTAGTCTTTACAAAATATCCGATTTCTCGATATCCTTGATATCAAGATATTTGCGCTAGTATCACTACGAATAATACCCACCATATCGGATATATTTCCCCTTGAGATTTTTGGAAATCCTTGACTTTTTTCAGATATTATATTAGACTGTTCATCATTGTTTTTTTATGAAAGAATGCGCTCGCCCCCGATTTTATCATCAAGCGGTCGCTCTTTCTTTACTATTTCACTCCCGATTTTGAAACAGCCCTGGAGGTTAGGGGGGTGGGGTTATGAAATCAACATAATTGTTAGTAGTTTAGGAAGAATTATGGAAACATTAAAAGGACGGGATTTTTTAAGTTTGGCGGATGTGAGTATTGATGAACTCTATTTCTTATTAGATTTGGCGACAAAATTAAAATCAGGAATGGTCAAATTGCGTCGCAATAAAGTATTAGGATTAATATTTTCTAAAGCTTCAACCCGAACTCGGGTTAGTTTTACCGTTGCCATGTATCAATTGGGGGGTCAAGTGATTGATTTAAACCCGAATGTTACCCAAGTAAGTCGCGGAGAACCATTAATAGATACGGCTAGGGTATTAGATCGATATTTGGATATTACCGCAATTCGTACTTTTGAACAAAAGGATTTAGAAACCTTTGCTAATTATGCGGAAATTCCAGTAATTAATGCTTTAACAGATCGAGAACATCCCTGTCAAGTTTTAGCGGATTTAATGACAGTTCAAGAATGTTTTGGAACCTTAGAAGGTTTAACTTTAAGTTATTTTGGCGATGGGGCTAATAATATGGCTCATTCCTTATTATTAGGCTGTGCCATGGTGGGAATGAACGTTAGAATTGCTACCCCGGCTAACTATTTACCCGATGCAGATATTGTTGAACAAGCCAAAGATATTGCTAAGGGAAAAACCGAGGTAATTGTTACCGAAGATCCTATTAAAGCGGCAAAAGATGCAAATGTTGTTTATACAGATGTTTGGGCAAGTATGGGACAGGAAGAAGAAGCCAGAGCTAGAATTCCTCTGTTTCAACCCTATCAAGTTAATAGTAAATTAATCGAAAAAACCGCCGATAATTCAATTGTTTTGCATTGTTTACCCGCCCACCGAGATGAGGAAATTACCGATGAAGTCATCGAGGGATCTCGTTCAAAAGTTTGGGATGAAGCGGAAAACAGAATGCACGTTCAAAAAGCATTATTAGCCGTATTATTAGGAGATGATTAACCTTTAAATTCTGAAAAAATAAGCGATCGCATTTTCTTAAAGCCCTCCTTATCAAAGGGTTTGGAGGGATCTCCACTTATATTACCCAAAGAAGATCCCCCCTAGCCCCATTAAAAAAGGGGGACAAGATGTTAGTAGGAATTATAAGTTAAGTTGAGGGGGGAATAAGATGTTGATGGTAATTTGTGTTAAAGAGAGCGATCGCTTACCTGTTTCTTAATCCTTAATTGCCTGCCTTAATCTCACCAAACGCCTTTGTCTACTATCATTTTCCAACTGCATCGTAATGTCTTCTAATTCCAGGGTCGCTGCTTCCATTGCTAAACGACTGCGGCGCAAATTAGCCAATAATCTCTTGGCTGTTTCAGGGTCAGGAATACGCGGTTGGCTATTCATGGCAAATTCCACTCCGTTTTCACTTCTTGAATACTCCGTTCCATTGCCGGAATTTCCATCTGGATGCGTTCAATAGATTGGTTTACTAAGTTTAGCATATCAGCCGAAATCGTGGGTTGAGACTCAGCTATGCGTAACTGAAAATTAGACAACCGAGAAAACCAAGGTGCAGCACGTTCAGCCACACTTTTCAATTCATCCAGAAGTGGCATCGTATCACTCGTTTCTCCAAACAATTCAAACAGAGTCAATTCTCCTACTGTTGCTGCATCAATAATCTCTAGTAACTGGCGTTTTAAATTCCAGATAATTTCCGCAAGTTCGTTCGGAAATTTTGCCATATTTACACATTCCTCATAACTCCTTAATTATTGTAAGTCTAATTGTAACTTACTGATTGTTTTATTTACCGTTGAGAAAAGTAAATATGTATTTCTTTTTCTCAAATCAGAGCGATCATACTCCACTCTTATCCCCCCCCATTTTTAATGGGGTTTGGGGGGATCTCCACTTAGATTATCCGAAGAAGATCCCCCCTAGCCTCCCTTAAAAATGGGGGACAAGATGTTAGTAGGAATTATAAGTTAAGTTGAGGAGGGATAAGATGTTGATGGTAATTTGTGTTAAAGAGAGCGATCGCTTTTTGGGGATAGGAATGGCGATCACAATTAGGGGTAATTATTAGGATTTTCAACTCTCAAACCTTGCCTAGCTGCTGCTGCATTCAACTCGTTATCAGCAGATACGAAGCTGATGTAGCTCGAAAATTTCCAGCACTTCAAGCTGATTAAAGATTTGTTTGAGAATTACCTCTGACATAGTTATTTTGCTTTCTGCTAAGGCTTCTCTATCTATTATATCAATGTTTCCGTGCCATAGCTCGGCAGCGGAGGGCGATCGCTTTTTGGGAATAGGAGAGGCGATCGCATTTTCTTAAAGCCCCCCTTCTCAATGGGGATTTGGGGGGATCAACCCCTAGCCCCCCTTTCGGTGAGCATTTTTGTTCACTCTTTACCCATGATGCGGACAAAAGGACTTGAACCTTCACATCTTTACGATACTAGAACCTAAATCTAGCGCGTCTACCAATTCCGCCATGTCCGCGTTTATTGTTCAACTTTTTATCGTAGCACAGATCCGCAGAATTGAACACTAATAATTTGATTTCATCCGATCAGCTACTGCTTCAATAGCTTGCAGAAGTTGGGTATTATTCCAACCCAGCGCCAGATCAGCAGCGATCGCAGCCCCTCCAGCCCCCACCCCTTCCTTAACATAACCCTGTTCATAGGCCCGCAGTTGCGGATAAACCGAGGTAGAAAAATTAAGTTGCGTGGCTAATAGGGGGACATTTCCCACCATTTCCGCTAAACCAACCGTGTCCCCCGTGGTATCTTCAGCCACCCAACGGGTCGTTCCCACCACCACCCGATCAGCACCCCAAGGAATATCATATTGAGTCGCGATCGCCTCTACCAAACCATAAACCGCTAACATCTGAGTTCCACCCGCTAACAGCACCCCTACGGTACGACTAGCCGCCAAAGTCATCCCCGCCACCACAATTTGCATCGGATCACCCACCGCGGCCACCAACTCGAACGGATCAATCCCGATTCCCGATAACGGCCAAAACCCGGCTTGCTGTAATCCCGTGGTGGCGATCGCTAATTTTTGGCCATGATTGCAACGGGGATGACTACTATTCACCTTATCCATGGCAGAAATTCCCAAACCCAGCAACACCGCTAAGGCCGTAGTGGTTCCCCCCACCACGCATTCCGATAAAATTAGATAACTATTTTGGGCATCCCGCGCCATCCGTTCACCCCAAATTAACCCCTGCTCAAACAGATGCTTGACAGTCCCTAAAGTCATGGCCGCACCGGATGTTATACATCGGGCTGCACCCCCCCCCAAATCAATCGTAGGAACCGAAGGAGCAACGGATAATCCGGCATTAAACAGATACAAAGGACATTTTAAGGATTCCACCACAGCCCGGGAAATTAACACCGGAGAAGCTCCCGCATCCAGTGGCGGTAAGGGATACTGGGGAAGGGGTTGGGGCCCATTATGAAGAAACTCAGCATCCGCAACGGCCGTATATTGTCGGGAGTCGCTGGTAGCTCCAGCGGCGGAAATCCCTGGAATTAAGGCCGTTGCTGTAAATCCCAACACACAAGCAAACACAGGTTTAGTCCCGTGATAGTGATGTAACCACCGATTCCCCTCAGCAAACTGGGTATAAACCTTAACAGCCATTTAACCTTCGTAATCTAATAAAACTTGTACCCATTTGGGCGGGCGAGGAATGGGACTATTGAGACGATCTAATAATAATAAAGAGACTAGATGAACCACAAATAAATAGACAATACTATTAATTAAAATCATCAGAACAGCAAGCACCTGCACAAAAACTAAACTGGGTTGAGCCAAAATCCCCAACTTAATAAAAATCCAGTCCGCCACCGCAGTCATTTGGATCGTGGCGTAGGCCCACAAATTCCGCCCTAGCAGGATGGAAAGTAACCAATATTTAAAGAAAAAACCAATAGCAACAATCAAAGAACCCGTCCCAATGGACATCCACCAAGGAGATTTGCGTTTCCACATTCCCCCTAAAACTACTCCTAACCAACCATAAGGAATTAAAAACACAATACTGCGAGTTGGCCCCATTAACACCGATAACAATAAAAATGAAGCTACCGCCCCCATAACCGCAGCCCGTTTTCCCCATCGTAAATATAATAAAGCCATCGGTAAGGCGAAAAACAGCCGCAGCACTGGCCCCATGGGAAAATAATAATTAACAAACCATATTAAACTTCCGGCACTGGCTAAAAAAGCCGTTTCTACTAGAATCAGGGAGTTTCTATGGGCATGGGATAGTTTCGCCAGATGACCCGAAGCTTCAGAACGTGGGATATCTGCATCAACAGATACCCATTCCTGAGTTTCAGATTCACAGGGGTTAACAGAGGAACTTGATGGAGAAGAATCACTCATTTAATAGGGAATGGGCAATGGGCAATGGGCAATAGTACCATTCAGACTAATATCCGTTCTAGGGCATGGACATCGGGAATACTCAAAATATCCCGTTCCCGATGAATTAATCCTTTTTTCTCTAACTTACTCAGAACCCGAGTTACGGTTTCCCGAGCCAGACCACTCAAACCACTTAACTCCCGATGGGGAAGATTAGGAATTTGTGTTCCGCCTTGATCTGAAGTTGTACCTTGGCCCTCTGCCAGAAATAGGAGAATATCGGCAACCCGGGATGTACTATCAGATTCGCGCAATCTCAGACGTCGATTCACCTGGCGTAAACGCCGTCCCATCAATTGAGCTAGTCGCATTCCCGCCTTGGGTTCGGTGGTAATCAACTCCACAAAATCCTGAGCCGGCATATTCCCAATTAAGGTTGGCGCTAATGTAATAACATCGGTGGAGCGGGGGACTTCATCGAGTGCTGCCATTTCTCCAAATAGTTCACCCTTACCCAAAATATTCAGCGTTACTTCTTTACCATCCAAATTATAGGTACGAATTTTAACCCAACCGTCCAGAATAAAATAAACGGAACTTCCCCAGTCATTTTCTAATAAAATCACTTGGTTGGCTGGATGGTTTCGACCCACAATATGAGAGGTTGCTTTATCCGCCGCATCCGGTGGCAAGCCTTGAAAGAAAGGCGTTGAGCAGATCATCTTGTGAATATCAGAGTGATTGTCACGGGAGAAATACCGATCTTCCATGAGGCTGTGATAAAATTATGAGTTAGTAATTACTAGGCAATTTCATATTTTAGAGCTATCAGGACATAAAAAAGTTAAAATGGTTTAGTTTCTAACCCTATTGCCTTCGGTGGGTGATTAGCCAATAAATTCAAAGTCAGCCGTTTGAGTCCTTCGTGCCAAGCCTAACATATTATGTAGATCACAACTGCTTTAATCAAGGAAATCCTTGAGATTAAGCAATTATAGAGTGCCATTAACATAACGATTATTGAGGGGGTTCAGCCTTGAATGTTCAGAAAGGTCAGATTCAAGCACTCATCACCGAAATTGACGAGGTTCTTAGTCAGCCCAGCTTACGTTTGCCCTGGGTCGTTTTTGGCGAAACTGTCACACGCTCCCGTCAAGTCCTAGAGCGTGTCCGTAGGTATTTGGTCTTTCTTCAGGAACATACAGACGAGCAGGCTCTCGGTGTTACCTTGGAAGCCCATCAACCTTCTATATCCCCCGGAACGCGCGAACCTCTGTGGCAGGCAATCCGACGGGAAATGATTTATTTGCGGAGTAATTTGACTCAACCCCTTCAGGATGAGATCGATCGTTTGCGTACCGAACAACGCAATTTAATTCAAGAAATTCAACAATTAGAAGCCCGAAAAGCCCAAGCTATAGGACAAGTCCCTCCTCAACCCTATCAACAACAACTCAGTCGTGAATTTTTGCAAGAGTTCATGACCAGATTACAGGACAGTCTGATTCATAATGTGACCCAAACCCTGAACCATATTGAAACCCGATTTTTAGATTCGGTATTATTAACTGAATCCAACTCGCTGCCCGCCCTGGTTTCTGAAGCTGTGGACAGACCCCAAACAGCCCTCGACCCCCTGACTCCAGCCCAACGCCTGGAACAGATGCGACAGTTACAAGCGCAATCTGATCATTTACTGATGACCCTCGATTCCAGTCTGAGTGTGATTTTTGAGGCCTTGCAACGAAACCTCCAAACCTATTCTGATTCCCTTTCCCAAAGCTTAGAAAGGATGCACAGTCTGGGTAAACAGGGGGAGGTCATGTTTACCACCTTAGTCAACCAATTAGCCCAGCAGGTCGGTCAAGAAACGTCTTCCTATTTACAATCTTCATTACAATTAACTCAATCGGAAACCGCCTCGAACACGGATAATTTACCTTCTCCTGAGTCTGTGGTTTCTCCTCCCCAGGATTTTTCCTCCGCTTTTGAGGGACTCTTTCCCTATGCGGGGGCAGAAGTTCCTAGACAATCGACTCCTTCTGTTACTTCTAATGATGAGGATAACGAAGAACAGCTAAAAATTACCGATGAAGATGAATTCGAGGTTGCGTTTGAGACCATTGAGGGATTACCTACTCCCCCTATCGAAGATGGGTTAGATAGAACGCCAGAAAGCTCTCTTTCCCTCGATTGGGATGAGTCAATTGTAGAACAGTCCCTACCCGATGCCGATTCAGAATTAGAAAGTTTGTTTAATCTGGCGACGGAGCCAGAATCCTCGGCTGTGACTGCGGTGCCTCAAACACAAAATACTGATTTATTTGAGGATGATTTTGATGTCATTCAGGTACTAGATGAAGATGATGTTTCTGAAGAGATAGAAACCTTATTGCTAGATGAGGAAACCGATGTTCCAAGTCCTTCAACGGTCGAGAATGAATCAGAAATCCATTTAGACACCGAAGATTTATTTGGGGATGGGTCAACACCGAAAATCACAGCCATAGAATCGGAAAATATTGACACCGAATCCTTCGAGGAAACGGCTGATTTCTTGAGCTTAAATAGTTTAGATATATTCAGTCAACCGGATCAAAATGTTCCGATAGAATCTGATTTATCCTTAACCGCAGATGCTATCGATCCTGTATTCTTAGAGTCTGAGAACTTATTTACACCAGGATCTGAAGCAGAATTGGTGTCTCCTCTAACCGATGAAATTGTGGATTTGTCTTTTACTTCTGCACCGAATCCCTTTGAGGAAACCTTAGCAGATTTAAGTGATGTTTTTGAGGAACTCACCTTTGAGGAGGTTTCCTCCCCAAATTCTGATGTGATCTCGGCAAGAACCCAACAAGAACTCACCGGAATTACGAGTCCGATGGCATCTCCCTCTCCTATGGAAAGCCCAACAGTTAGTTGGGAGAAAGATGCTTATGTTCAAGCGTCCCCGAATGAAAATTTACTTCCCCTAAATTTGGAAGACGATAGTGAACAAGTCGATTCTCGTTTATTAATTGATCGCAATACTTTGGAACATTTAGAGGCAGATCTATTTAATTTAGAACAACCTGAAACCATTCCAATCTCCAAGAAAAATCCCGTAAAATCAACTTATTCCCAGCCTCAAGTTTCTACCCAAAAATCATCAGCAAAAACGAATTCAAAAGTATCTCAACCTGAAGAACTAATTACTTTTGAAGATTTATTTAGAGATATTGGGATGGAACCTCATTCAGATCAATCAGTTCCCTCTGTTTCCCTTGAATCCTTAAATAAACCAGCATCAGAAAAGCAAAATATTGCATCAACTCAAGGATTATCAGATTTAACTTTAGATGATGTTTTCAACAGTTTGAACTTGGCGGAGGAAAAAAACTTAAATTGGGACACCGAACAGGAGGAAGATTCTCTCAGTCTTGAAGCCTTGAGTCAGGAGTTTTTTAAAAACTGATAACTGATCACTGATAACTGATAACTGATTATGACTCAATGGTATTTAGGAATTGACTTAGGAACAACGGGAATATCCGCCGCCTTATTGCAGAGCGAAACCCAAAAAGTTTATCCTATTTATTGGCAAGCGGAACAGACAGAACTCTCTGGAATCGAGGATCTTCCCTTTACCTTTCGGCTAACGGCGTCAATTTACTATTTAGATCCACAGGAAAAAACCACTCAAGGCCTAATACAACGGTTTAAATCCTTATTAAACCTGGGAATTCCTTATCATTCAGTTAATTCTCCTGAATTAGCAGGGCTTCCCATGATTCATTGGTCAGAACAACAGTCCCTGCCCTTGGGGGGATTTCGAGAGGCCTGGACAGCTTTATTATCTACCTTACATCCCCATCGAATATTGTCTGGTCGCAGAATTTCCCCATCAAAGCAGCCTAATCGGGAAACTCCCCCAATCATGGCTTTACCTAATGTCTATACTGTGGGTGCTGTGGGACTCGATACGATCGAATTTCAGCAAGCATTAAATTGTTTAGATGGGGTGGTTTTAGGCTGTTCCACGGCCTCTACAGAAGCCTATCGTTTTAATCTTAGGGAAGCTGTATTAGCAGCAGGAATCATTAAACGTCCTGAACAAATTTTTATTATTGAGGATGCGATCGCAACTTTATTATATCAATTTTATCTCCATCCCCCCGATCCCGATAGCACAATTTTAATTATTAATATTGGTGCTACAACTACCGAAATAGCCCTAGCTAAACTCCCCCAGGATTTAACTGAATTTATGGCTTCCCAAGTGGTTTGTCATCATTTAGCCTATGCTGGAGATGCCTTAAATCAGGATATTATTACTCAACTTTTGATTCAGCCAGAGGGTTCACCCTTCCCCATATTTAATATTCCAGATGTGGAATTTCCTGAACCTGGACATCCTGATTTAGCCAAACGTTATCGTTTACAACAAATTTTACAGAGTGATTCTACGGGATTAAAGTTATTAGAAATTGCAGAAACTTTAAAATTTGAACTACAACAAAGCGATGTCCTTACCGACGCGAAGCACCGCTATACCCTAACATTAAATAATTATTCTTGGGAAGTTTCCCAACGAGATTTAGAACAAAAGATTTTTATTCCCTTTATTCAACAGTTAAATCGAGAACTCAACCATCTTTTCAGCACCCAGGGAATTTCTCCGATTAGAATTAGTCAAGCCATTTGCACAGGGGGAAATGGAACCTGGCCAACTTTTAGCCGTTGGTTACGCCAAAAATTACCAAATGCTTTGATTACCCAAGATAGTCCCCATGATCAAAATCATCGAGACAACAATTATTCCCATTGTAGTCGCTTGGCTTGGGGTTTAGCCGTATTACCCCTTTATTTTCAAGTCTTGGATATGTCTCGACATCAATACAGTGATTATTTTCTTTTAGCGGAACTATTGCGAGTGTTCAAAGAACAACCTTTATCTTTATCAGAAGTACATCAACTCTTAGAAAATCGCGGGGTCAATACCCGTTCTGTTTCAGATAGAATTATAGCAATTTTAAAGGGAAAATTACCTTCTGGTTTAATTCCCTCACCTTCTGATGCGATTTGGTTCACTTTAGAATCTCAAAAAAATCCTGATTATCAAGGTTTACTCGAAGGCGCATTATTTTATCAAGATGTCGATAATAATTATTTTATAAGTTTAGACCGCGCCGACCTGACCAGAAAATATTTAGCACAATTAAGTCTACATTCCCTACAAAATTGGGAAGAACCATTAATCAGTTATCAGTAAACAGTTATCAGTTATCAGTTATAGCAACCGCCAAGGCAGTTAGGACACCAGACGGATGTTGTAACCTAGACGGTGAAGTTCTTTTCCCCCTGTTCCCTCCCCCCTAGCCCCCCGTGCACGGGGGGTTTGCTCCCTGCTCCCTGCTATAAAAAGTACCGAGGGGGATTGACAAAACCCGCGGCTGATGCGACAATATTGTAATGCCAAGTGTGGGCATACTCTTGACTATTTAGTCAACATTGAAAATATCGGCAAAACTTCTTTGTGTCTTTGTGGTTAAATTAGTCTTGACCCCAGCAAAGATCCCAGATAACTGATTTATGAACTTACCGAATTGGATTACGATTTCCCGTTTGTTCGGAGTTCCATTTATACTTTATTATTTACATGATCCAACTGTTACTAATCGTTGGATTTGTTTAGGAATTTTTTTAATAGTAGCCAGCACCGATTGGTTAGATGGATATTTAGCTAGAAAACTCAATCAAGTTACAGATTTAGGAAAATTTCTTGATCCCTTAGTCGATAAATTATTAGTTTTCGCGCCCTTACTTGCCTTAATTGAGTTAGGAAAAATTCCCGCTTGGGGAGTATTCTTAATCCTAGCACGGGAACTCACAATTGCCGGATGGAGAGTCAATCAAACTCAAATTTCTGGAGCGAATATTTGGGGTAAACTAAAAACAGTTAGTCAAATTTTAGCGATCGCATTTTTAATAGCACCTTTACCTGAACCTTGGCAAACCCTCAGCTTAATCCTATTCTGGATAACCGTAGGATTAACCCTAATTTCAGGTTTAATTTATCTAATTCCTCAACCTTCCGTAAAATCAAGTCTTGAAAATATCAAAACCTAAAACAACCAAAATCTCAATCTTCCCCATCACCTATCACGGATTTCAGAGGATTACGCAGATTAACACAGATTAAAATCCGTGAAATCCGTGAAATCCTCTTAAATCCGTGATCCCTATTCCCCAATAAATATGGGGCGACAAAAGCCACCCCATATCATATCAAACTAGGAATTAGTAATCAAAATCGCCGCCCATACCAGCGCCAGCACCAGCAGGAGCGCCGTCTTTAGGTTCAGGTTTGTCAGCAACAATACACTCAGTTGTTAACACCATTCCAGCAATAGAAGCCGCGTTTTGCAGAGCAGAACGGGTAACTTTGGCAGGGTCAACAATACCCGCTTCAAACATATCCACAAATTCGTTAGAAGCCGCGTTGTAACCAACATTAAAGTCTTTTTCTTTAACTCGTTCAGCTACCACAGCACCGTTAACGCCTGCGTTTTCAGCAATTCGTTTCAGAGGCGCAGCCAAGGCACGGGACACAATTAAGGCCCCCGTTAAGGCTTCATGGGTCAGGTTAGCATTAGCCCATTCTTCCAGTTGAGGAGCTAAGTGGGCTAAAGTTGTGCCACCACCAGGAACGATACCTTCTTCAACGGCCGCTTTCGTGGCGTTGATGGCATCTTCCAGACGCAGCTTGCGATCTTTCATTTCGGTTTCGGTAGCCGCACCGACTTTGATCACAGCCACACCACCAGCTAATTTAGCCAAGCGTTCTTGGAGTTTTTCCCTGTCGTAGGAAGATTCGGTTTCTTCCATTTGACGGCGAATTTGCTCACAACGAGTTTTAACGGGGGCTTCATTGCCTTCAGCAACGATGGTGGTGTTATCTTTGGTCAGAGTGATCCGACGGGCTTTACCCAGCATATCCAGCTTGGTGTTTTCCAGTTTCAGACCAGCATCTTCGGTGATCAGTTGGCCACCTGTTAACACGGCGATATCTTCTAACATCGCTTTCCGGCGATCGCCAAAACCAGGCGCTTTCACCGCAGCCACATTCAGCACACCGCGCAGACGGTTAACCACCAGGGTTGCTAAGGCTTCTTTTTCAATATCTTCAGCGATAATCACCAAAGGACGGCCAGAACGGGCAACTTGCTCCAGAACAGGCACTAAGTCCTGAACTAAGGTGATTTTTTTATCGGTAATTAACAGATAGGGTTCTTCCAGAACTGCTTCCATCCGTTCGGTATCGGTGGCGAAGTAGGGGGAAATATAGCCTTTATCAAAGCGCATCCCTTCGGTAATTTCTAATTCGGTGGTCATGGATTTTCCTTCTTCCAAGGAAATCACGCCTTCTTTACCGACTTTATCCATCGCCGAAGCAATCATTTTACCGACTTCTTCGTCGTTTCCGGCAGAGATAGAACCGACCTGAGCGATCGCTTTGGAATCTTCCACTTGGCGAGCGTGTTCGGCGATTTTTTCTACCAAAAAGATAGTCGCTTTATCAATACCGCGTTTGAGTTCAATGGGGTTAGCACCCGCAGCAACGTTCCGCAGACCTTCTTTGACCATGGCGTGGGCTAGAACCGTTGCAGTGGTGGTTCCGTCGCCAGCAGCATCGTTGGTTTTGGAAGCGGCTTGACGAATCAAGGCAACTCCAGTATTTTCGATGTTATCTTCTAGTTCAATTTCTTTAGCAATGGTGACGCCATCATTCACAATTTGGGGCGCACCGAATTTTTTTTCTAATACGACGTTGCGACCTTTGGGGCCAAGGGTAACGGCAACGGCTTCCGCCAGGATATCCATACCACGCTCTAGGGCGCGACGAGCATTTTCGTTGTAAATAATACGTTTAGCCATGTTTTGTCTTCAGGTTTTAGGTTGATAATTAGAAATGAATTTCTCAAGGAGGGGGTTTTAACCGGGTAGATCAGATAACAAATTTGTGGTTTACGATCTAAGGTTAAAAACGCCGATTAGTTGACGATCGCTAAGATGTCTTTTTCTGCTAACAGAACATATTCTTCGGTACCAAGTTTGATGTCAGTGCCAGCGTATTTGGAGTAGAGAACTTTGTCACCGATGCTGACTTCTAATTCAGAGCGGGAACCATCTTCATTACGTTTGCCAGGGCCAACGGCCACCACTTCGCCGACTTGGGGTTTTTCTTTGGCGTTATCAGGCAGAAAAATTCCACCTGCTGTTTTTTCTTCGGACGCACTTACTTTAACGAAAACGCGCTCACCGAGGGGTTTAACGGTTGATACGCTTAGAGATACAGCAGCCATTTATTAGCCTCCACTTTATGTAAATATTCGGTGATCAGAGTTTTATGATTTCCTTTGAGGAATTCAAATTAGCACTCTCGACTCCTGAGTGCTAATTTACCGAAAAAAGCCTCCCCATTGCAACAGTCTAATTTGTACGGGTTCCCGAACAAGGGGGCGGGGGGAGTAGGGGAGTAGGGGGAGTCAACAACAGTTGGCTGAACTGTTTGGCGTTGATATTAGCTTGATAGTTAAGAGGAATTTTATTCTCGGATAACAGTCATTAATGTAGAGACGTGCAACGGCGCGTCTCTAATACTGATCTTTCCTGATGCAGTCCAACCTTGCTCAATCCCCTCATCAACATATCAACAGCTAACACCTGTACGCTTCAAAAACTGTTATGATATGGATTCCTGTTTTATTTCTATCGGCTAAAGGTCAAAGTCAGGATTTAGTTTCTAACCAACTGGATAAATCACCTACACTAGAAAAGTCGAAAATATCTTCAGCCAAAGCCGATAACTGCTCTGATGATAGCTGTGATAAACTATCTTCTATCTCTTGATTTAGTTCACCTAATTGCCGTTTTAATTGGCGTTTAATCAGATTTATTTTACCCCTTTGTTCACCAATTTGTTCACCAATTTCAATACCTTCAGCCCGTCCTTGAGTCAACCCTTGAGTCAACCCTTGAGTCAACCCTTCAGCCTTACCCAACTCAATAGCACCTATTCTTTCCCGTTCAAACTGTTCCCGCTTCTCCAAATCATCTACTTCCTCTAAACTTAAGTTTACCCGATCAGCGATCGCAAAAGCCTTCTCAATTTCCGGTACAATTAACATAGATTCTGGCACTACTTCTAAATCCGGTGCTTTGCGTAAAAAATAAAGCCATTTATCCGTAATAGTTGTTAATTCTTCCAGAGTTTTATTAAATTTGGGTAACTCCACAAATACTAATTTTAACGGACTATGTTGATAATTTACTTGTAACTCATCTTCCTTGAGCGTAAATTGTGAAATCACTTTATTGTGTTCATTAAACATGATAAAATCCGTCACAGCTACACCAATTGCTGCTCTTAATTCTGGATAAACTTCCCCTAATTTTAGTTGATTAACATACATTTTTGCCGTATTATAAAGAATCTTTTTGCCAAAAGCTGGGACATTAAACGCCTGCATTTCAATTAACACATTTTCGCCGTTATTCAGTTGAGCCTTAACATCAAAATAAGTAGTTTTTAAACCAGAAATTCTCCCTGGTGCGTAGGGATCAATAATTTCTAAAGAAGTGATAAAAGTCTCACCTTGATAGACAATAGCATTCAGAAAACTAATTAAAATATCTTGACTTTGATCCGAACCAAAGATTTTTTTAAAGGCGTAGTCTGTTTTGGGGTTAATGAATTTCATAGTGTTAGTGGAAAATAATATAGGTAGGGACTTAGGTAATACCTCAGTCATGTTCAACTAGGGCAATTAGTTTCCAGCCAACTGGATAAATCACCTACACTAGAAAAGTCAAAAATAGCCTCAGCCAAAGCTGATAATTGCTCTGAAGTTAGTTGTGATAAACTATCTTCTATTGATTGATTTAGTTCACCTAATTGCCGTTGTAATAGGCGTTTAATCAGATTTATTTTACCCCTTTGCTCACCAATTTGTTCACCCCTTTGTTCACCTCTTTGTTCACCAATTTGTTCACCAATTTGTATCCCTTCAGTTCGCCCTTCAGTTCGCCCTTCAGCCTTACCCAACTCAATAGCACCTATTCTTTCCCGTTCAAACTGTTCCCGCTTCTCCAAATCATCTACTTCCTCTAAACTTAAGTTTACCCGATCGGCGATCGCAAAAGCCTTCTCAATTTCCGGTACAATTAACATAGATTCTGGCACGACTTCTAAATCCGGTGCTTTGCGTAGAAAATAAAGCCATTTATCCGTAATATTACTCAATTCTTCCAGAGTTTTAGTAAATTTTGGTAACTCCACAAATACTAATTTTAACGGACTATGTTGATAATTTACTTGTAACTCATCTTCCTTGAGCGTAAATTGTGAAATCACTTTATTGTGTTCATTAAACATGATAAAATCCGTCACAGCTACACCAATTGCTGCTCTTAATTCTGGATAAACTTCCCCTAATTTTAGTTGATTAACATACATTTTTGCCGTATTATAAAGAATCCTCTTGCCAAAAGCTGGGACATTAAACGCCTGCATTTCAATTAACACATTTTCCCCATTATTCAGTTGAGCTTTGACATCAAAATAAGTAGTTTTTAAACCAGAAATTCTGCCAGGGGCGTAGGGATCAATAATTTCTAAAGAAGTGATGAAAGTCTCACCTTGATAGACAATGGCATTCAGGAAACTAATTAAAATATCTTGACTTTGATCGGAACCAAATATTTTTTTAAAGGCATAGTCAGTTTTGGGATTAATAAATTTCATAGTATCACCTGGAAATAATATAGTAAAGATTAACGCAGATGGTTATTTATATTTACTTTTTTTGACTATAACACAAACACATAAAATCAATTTATTCACGACAAATTTGCTAAAGATTACCTGGAAAAATTACTAATACTTAGGTGTTGACATCTACCTTTCGATAGATTTACAATATCATGGTTAGGGTTCTTACGCAGTTGGCGCATTGAACAAGAGGTACATAGTTGAACTTGGGCGCTTCTTAAGAGCGCTTCAGCGCAACTACATACCTAAGAATCAAATTCCTTTACAAAAAAAACCGCTAATTCACTATGACTAAGCAAATCATTTTTGTTGACCCCTCAGTACAAGACCATCAAAGCCTATATCAAAGCCTAATTAATAACGCCGATGATACTCAAATCGTCATTCTCAATGAAAGTTTGAGCGGTATCGAACAAATTACCAATACCTTAGCCAATCAAAAAGATATTGAATCTGTACAAATACTTTCTCACGGCAACCAAGGCAGTTTAAAACTGGGTACTGATGTACTGAATGGGACTGATATAGAAAATTTCAACATTCAGCTACAACAGTGGGGAAATGCTCTAACAGAAAATGGCGATATCCTATTATATGGATGTGAAGTAGCCGCCGGAGAAACTGGCAAGAATTTTATCAAACAATTGAGTGAAATCACCGGGGCGGATGTCGCAGCATCTAATGACTTAACCGGAAATCAAGCCTTGGGTGGCGACTGGGATTTAGAAATAGCAACGGGCAATATAGAAGCCGCCGTTCCCTTTAATCAGAAGGCGATGGCAGATTATGACTATACACTGGCTAACTTTGATGTCTCGGTGGCAACGGATGATGGCACTGGCACTGTAGCAGGCACATTAAGCAAAGCCATTTTAGATGCGAATACCGCAGCAGGGGATGACACTATTACCCTTACTACAAATGTCCGGTTTACGGCAGTTCCCCAAGTTCTGATTGACAGCAATATCGCCTTTATTGGTGGCAATTTTACCGTTAGCGGGGATGTCAATAACAATAGTAGCAATGATGCGGGTGATGTTCGTCCCTTCTTCATCAAGTCTGGAACTGTTAGCTTCTCCAACCTAACCATTACCGGAGGCAGGGCACAAGGCGGAAATGGCAGCGGGACTAACAGCGGCGGCGGTGGCGGCGCTGCTGGTATGGGTGGCGCGTTATTTATCTATAACGGTGATGTGACAATTGATAATGTCATTTTTACCAGTAACCAGGCGATCGGCGGGAGTAGCGCCAATAATAATAGATTCTTAGCCGGCGGTGGCGGTTTTGGTGGTAACAGCGGAGTTGGGATGGCTGGCTCTAGTGGCGGCAACGGCGGCGGCGGGTTTGGCGGCAACGGCGGCAGTAACACTAACGCCTCCTCCATCGGTGGAAATGGTGGTTCTGGCGGGGCTTTCGGCGGTAGCGGTGGAGCTGGCGGTAATCGCACGAATGGCGGTAATGGCACTGGCGGCGGCGGTGGCGGCGGCGGTTTTAACTGGACCAACGGAGGCAACGGTGCATTCGGCGGCGGCGGCGGTTCTGCGGGCGACCAATCCTCTTTAAGTGGTGGTTGGGGTGGCTTTGGCGGCGGCGGCGGCGCGGCGGCGGGCTCAGGTGGCAGAGGTGGCTTTGGCGGCGGCGGCGGCGTGAGTATTCACACTAACACCCCAGGCGCAGGCGGCTTTGGCGGTGGCGCCGGTGGCAGGACTACAAACTATTCCCCTCTGCTGCCTGGTGGTGGCGGTGCCGGAATGGGGGGCGCGATTTTTGTCAGAGAAGGCTCTTTAACGCTACAAAACACAACCTTCACCAACAACACCACGACAGGCGGCACAGGAGCGAATAATGGCAAAGCCCTGGCAGGTGCGATTTTCGTGTTGGATGCAGCCGCACAAACCGCACAAACCACCCAAGGCAACACACAGGGAATGCCAGCGGCTCTTCCCACTGTCAATGTTGTTGGTTATCTCCGCAGCAGCGGCAACAGTGCTGCTCAGAACGCAAGCGCTACTACAGATAATAACGATATCTACGGCAGCCTCAATACAGCACCCACCCTTGCGGATACGGCTGTCACCCTCACTTCTGTTCTAGAAGATGCGGTTGCGCCCACAGGAGCCGTTGGGACGCTGGTTTCCCAAATCGTCAGTTTAGGCGGGAACGTCACCGACCCCAATACATCACCCCTCACCGGCATCGCCCTCACCGCCGCCGACACCACAAACGGCAGTTGGTTCTACACGATCGATGGCGGCACCACCTGGAACCCATTAGGAGCAGTATCCAGTACCAGCGCTCGCTTGCTAGCTGCAGATGCCAATACCCGCATATACTTCCAACCAAACACCAACTACTTCGGCACCCTTACCAACGCCATAACCTTTCAAGCCTGGGATCAAGTCGCAGGCACCAATGGCAGCACAGCCAACACCAACATCAAAATCGGTATCAGCACCGCCACCGACACCGCAGCCATCATCGTTACCCCCGTTAACGACATTCCCAGCTTCACCGCCACCGACCCAACCGCAGTTAACGAAGATAGCGGGGCGCAAACAGTAGCAAATTGGGCAACATTCAGCGCCGGCCCCACCAACGAATCCGCCCAAACAGCCACTTATACTGTGAGTAATATCAGCACTCCTAGCTTATTTGCTACAGTGCCAACAATAGACGCAAGCGGGAATCTTACCTATACCCCCGCCGCCGATGCCAACGGCACTTCTACCTTTGATGTTGTAGTCCAAGATAACGGCGGTACCCCAGGTGTTGATACTTCCACAGTACAAAACTTTAGTATTACCGTTAATCCTGTCAACGACAAACCCAGTTTTAGTAACGCTGGCAACCAGATCCTAACAGCTTGGACAAACACAGTTCAAACTGTTAGCAACTGGGCAAATACTGTTATCTTCGGCCCCGCGAATGAATCAACTCAAGCTGTTAGCAACTATACCCTTACTAACACCGACAATACCTTATTTACCATTCAACCAAGTGTAGCAACCGATGGCACACTGACCTACACTCCCAGTGGTAAACCCGGTACTGCTACCGTGAGTGTGCAACTGCAAGATGACGGCGGTACGGCGAATACTGGTGATGTTGACCTTTCTGATGCAGCTACTTTTAATATTACCGTTCCCGCACCGAAAGTTAACCTTACTGCCAGCACAACTACTGCTAGTGAAGCCGGGACAACAGCTATTACCTTTACCGCCACTGCTGAAGGTAATGTCGTCGGCAATCAAACCATTGATTTAGCATTAACTGGTACTGCTAGTGCGGCTGACTTTACTGGTGCTATTCCCACTCAAATAACCATCCCAGATGGCAATAGTACGGGACAAGTAACCATCACAGTTAATGATGATTTGATTGCTGAAGGTGATGAAACAGGTATCTTAACAATTAGCAACCCGTCAACAGGAATAGCATTAGGAACTACTAACCAAAGTGTGACGATTACTGATAATGATACGAAAGGCATCACTGTCACTCCCACCACAGTTTTAACTACCACCGAAGCCGGGGGAAATGCCACATTTACAGTAGTTTTAAATAGTCAACCAACCGCCGATGTCACCATCCCATTAACTAGCAGTAACAGTGCTGAAGGTACGGTAGATAAATCCAGTTTAACCTTCACAGCAGCTAACTGGAATACTCCCCAAACCGTCACAGTTACCGGAGTAGATGATTTAGTTGTTGATGGGAATATTGCCTACAATATTGTTACTGCGGCGGCTACCAGTACCGATACTAATTATAGTGGTGTTAATGCTACCGATGTCGCAGTTAGTAATACTGATAACGATACCAAAGGCATTACAGTTACACCAACCACAGGTTTAACCACCACCGAAGCCGGGGGAAATGCCACATTTACAGTAGTTTTAAATAGCCAACCCACAGCCGATGTCACCATCCCATTAACTAGCAGTAACATCGCCGAAGGTACAATAGACAAAACCAGTTTAACCTTCACCACTGCTAACTGGAATACTCCCCAAACCGTCACAGTTACCGGAGTAGATGATTTAGTTGTTGATGGGAATATTGCCTACAATATTGTTACTGCGGCGGCTACCAGTACCGATACTAATTATAGTGGTGTTGATGCTACCGATGTTGCAGTTAGTAATACTGATAACGATACCAAAGGCATTACAGTTACACCCACCACAGGTTTAACCACCACCGAAGCCGGGGGAAATGCCACATTTACAGTAGTTCTAAATAGCCAACCAACAGCCAATGTCACCATTCCATTAACTAGCAGTAACACCGCCGAAGGTACGATAGATAAATCCAGTTTAACCTTCACCACTGCTAACTGGAATGTGGCACAAACAGTCACAGTTACCGGAGTAGAGGATTTAGTAGATGATGGAGATATTGCCTACAATATTGTTACGGCGGCAGCTACCAGTACCGATGCTAATTATAGTGGTTTTGATGCTTCAGATGTGGCAGTTACTAATACTGATAATGATACGAAAGGCATTACAGTTACACCCACCACAGGTTTAACCACCACCGAAGCCGGGGGAAATGCCACATTTACAGTAGTTTTAAATAGCCAACCCACAGCCGATGTCACCATCCCATTAACTAGCAGTAACATCGCCGAAGGTACAATAGACAAAACCAGTTTAACCTTCACCACTGCTAACTGGAATACTCCCCAAACCGTCACAGTTACCGGAGTAGATGATTTAGTTGTTGATGGGAATATTGCCTACAATATTGTTACTGCGGCGGCTACCAGTACCGATACTAATTATAGTGGTGTTGATGCTACCGATGTTGCAGTTAGTAATACTGATAACGATACCAAAGGCATTACAGTTACACCCACCACAGGTTTAACCACCACCGAAGCCGGGGGAAATGCCACATTTACAGTAGTTCTAAATAGCCAACCAACAGCCAATGTCACCATTCCATTAACTAGCAGTAACACCGCCGAAGGTACGATAGATAAATCCAGTTTAACCTTCACCACTGCTAACTGGAATGTGGCACAAACAGTCACAGTTACCGGAGTAGAGGATTTAGTAGATGATGGAGATATTGCCTACAATATTGTTACGGCGGCAGCTACCAGTACCGATGCTAATTATAGTGGTTTTGATGCTTCAGATGTGGCAGTTACTAATACTGATAATGATACGAAAGGCATTACAGTTACACCCACCACAGGTTTAACCACAACAGAAGCGGGAGGTACGGCTAATTTTACAGTAGTTCTAAATAGCCAACCAACAGCCGATGTCACCATCCCATTAACTAGCAGTAACACCGCCGAAGGTACGATAGATAAATCCAGTTTAACCTTCACAGCAGCTAACTGGAATACTCCCCAAACCGTCACCATTACCGGAGTAGATGATTTAGTTGTTGATGGGAATATTGCCTACAATATTGTTACTGCGGCAGCTACCAGTACCGATACTAATTATAGTGGTGTTGATGCTACCGATGTTGCAGTTAGTAATACTGATAACGATACCAAAGGCATTACAGTTACACCCACCACAGGTTTAACCACCACAGAAGCGGGAGAACTGCTACATTTACAGTAGTTCTAAATAGTCAACCCACAGCCGATGTCACCATCCCATTAACTAGCAGTAACACCGCCGAAGGTACGATAGATAAATCCAGTTTAACCTTCACCACTGCTAACTGGAATACTCCCCAAACCGTCACCATTACCGGAGTAGATGATTTAGTTGTTGATGGGAATATTGCCTACAATATTGTTACTGCGGCAGCTACCAGTACCGATACTAATTATAGTGGTGTTGATGCTACCGATGTTGCAGTTAGTAATACTGATAACGATACCAAAGGCATTACAGTTACACCCACCACAGGTTTAACCACCACAGAAGCGGGAGAACTGCTACATTTACAGTAGTTCTAAATAGTCAACCCACAGCCGATGTCACCATCCCATTAACTAGCAGTAACACCGCCGAAGGTACGATAGATAAATCCAGTTTAACCTTCACCACTGCTAACTGGAATACTCCCCAAACCGTCACCATTACCGGAGTAGATGATTTAGTTGTTGATGGGAATATTGCCTACAATATTGTTACTGCGGCAGCTACCAGTACCGATACTAATTATAGTGGTGTTGATGCTACCGATGTTGCAGTTAGTAATACTGATAACGATACCAAAGGCATTACAGTTACACCCACCACAGGTTTAACCACCACAGAAGCGGGAGAACTGCTACATTTACAGTAGTTCTAAATAGTCAACCCACAGCCGATGTCACCATCCCATTAACTAGCAGTAACACCGCCGAAGGTACGATAGATAAATCCAGTTTAACCTTCACCACTGCTAACTGGAATACTCCCCAAACCGTCACCATTACCGGAGTAGATGATTTAGTTGTTGATGGGAATATTGCCTACAATATTGTTACTGCGGCAGCTACCAGTACCGATACTAATTATAGTGGTGTTGATGCTACCGATGTTGCAGTTAGTAATACTGATAACGATACCAAAGGCATTACAGTTACACCCACCACAGGTTTAACCACCACAGAAGCGGGAGAACTGCTACATTTACAGTAGTTCTAAATAGTCAACCCACAGCCGATGTCACCATCCCATTAACTAGCAGTAACACCGCCGAAGGTACGATAGATAAATCCAGTTTAACCTTCACCACTGCTAACTGGAATACTCCCCAAACCGTCACCATTACCGGAGTAGATGATTTAGTTGTTGATGGGAATATTGCCTACAATATTGTTACTGCGGCAGCTACCAGTACCGATACTAATTATAGTGGTGTTGATGCTACCGATGTTGCAGTTAGTAATACTGATAACGATACCAAAGGCATTACAGTTACACCAACCACAGGTTTAACCACCACAGAAGCGGGAGGTACGGCTAATTTTACAGTAGTTCTAAATAGCCAACCAACAGCCAATGTCACCATCCCATTAACTAGCAGCAATACCGCCGAAGGTACGATAGATAAATCCAGTTTAACCTTCACAGCAGCTAACTGGAATGTGGCACAAACAGTCACCGTTACCGGAGTAGATGATTTAGTTGTTGATGGGAATATTGCCTACAATATTGTTACTGCGGCAGCTACCAGTACCGATACTAATTATAGTGGTGTTGATGCTACCGATGTTGCAGTTAGTAATACTGATAACGATACCAAAGGCATTACAGTTACACCCACCACAGGTTTAACCACCACAGAAGCGGGAGGTACGGCTAATTTTACAGTAGTTCTAAATAGTCAACCCACAGCCGATGTCACCATCCCATTAACTAGCAGTAACACCGCCGAAGGTACGATAGATAAATCCAGTTTAACCTTCACAGCAGCTAACTGGAATGTGGCACAAACAGTCACCGTTACCGGAGTAGATGATTTAGTTGTTGATGGAGATATTGCCTACAATATTGTTACTGCGGCAGCTACCAGTACCGATACCAATTACAGTGGTGTTGATGCTACCGATGTTGCAGTTACTAATACCGATAACGATACCAAAGGCATTACAGTTACACCCACCACAGGTTTAACCACCACCGAAGCCGGGGGAACTGCTACATTTACAGTAGTTCTAAATAGTCAACCCACAGCCGATGTCACCATCCCATTAACTAGCAGTAACACCGCCGAAGGTACGATAGATAAATCCAGTTTAACCTTCACCACTGCTAACTGGAATACTCCCCAAACCGTCACCATTACCGGAGTAGATGATTTAGTAGATGATGGGAATATTGCCTACAATATTGTTACTGCGGCGGCTACCAGTACCGATACCAATTACAGTGGTGTTGATGCTACGGATGTCGCAGTTACTAATGTAGCTTCCACACCAGTTCCAACGGTAACTCCGACCCCAATTCCAACCGTAGCACCGACACCAGTTCCAACCGTAACTCCGACCCCAATTCCAACTGTAACTCCGACCCCAATTCCAACCGTAACTCCGACACCAGTTCCAACAGTTGCACCTACCCCAGTTCCAACAGTTGCACCTACCCCAGTTCCAACAGTTGCACCTACCCCAGTTCCAACCGTAACTCCGACACCAGTTCCAACCGTAACTCCGACCCCAATTCCAACCGTAGCACCGACCCCAATTCCAACCGTAGCACCGACACCAGTTCCAACCGTAGCACCGACACCAGTTCCAACCGTAGCACCGACACCAATTCCAACCGTAACTCCGACACCAGTTCCAACCGTAACTCCGACACCAGTTCCAACAGTTGCACCTACCCCAGTTCCAACGGTAACTCCAACCCCAATTCCAACGGTAACTCCAACACCAGTTCCAACGGTAACTCCGACACCGGAACCAACGGTAACTCCGACCCCAGTTCCAACAGTTGCACCGACACCGGAACCAACGGTAACTCCGACCCCGGAACCAACAGTTGCACCGACCCCAGTTCCAACGGTAACTCCAACCCCAATTCCAACAGTTGCACCGACACCAGTTCCAACAGTTGCACCTACCCCAGTTCCAACAGTTGCACCTACCCCAGTTCCAACAGTTGCACCTACCCCAGTTCCAACAGTTGCACCTACCCCAGTTCCAACAGTTGCACCTACCCCAGTTCCAACAGTTGCACCGACACCAGTTCCAACCGTAACTCCAACACCGGAACCAATACCGAGTCCCACACCGGAACGAATTCTCGAAACTCCGGTATTCAATGGCAGTGTGGATATCTATGACTCCACCAATTTTATAACAACCATCGAATTTCCTACCCTAGAAGTCAAGGTTACCGACAATAAACCCATATCAGATACAGCAGAAGCCGATGTCATCTTTGCCTTAGAAGCTAACGACAACATCGAAACCGGAGAGGGGAACGACTACATCAACGGAAATGAAGGGAATGACTTCATTAATGCGGGCAATGGTAACGATACCGTCCTCGGTGGCAAAGATAACGACCAAATCATCGGAAATGATGGAGCAGATGAACTCTACGGGAACTTGGGTAACGACATCATTACGGGTAATGGCGGGAATGATTGGATTAACGGCAACCTAGGAGAAGACCTGATTGATGGAGGTGATGGAGAGGATATTATCTTTGGAGGCCAAGACAATGACTCAATTAAAGGTGACAACGGAGATGATATTATCTTTGGAAACCAAGGAGAAGACATAATAGAAGGAAACGAAGGTGATGATCTCCTCTTTGGTAACGAAGCCAATGACATCATTTCGGGTAATTCAGGAGACGACATGATTTATGGCGGTCAGGGCAATGAACTTCTCGACGGCAGCGAAGGCAATGATTTGCTCTCGGGTGATGAAGGTGATGATACCCTCGATGGCGGAGAAGGCAACGATATTCTCACTGGAGGTCAGGGTAATGACTGGTTAGTGGGAGCCGGGGGCGATGACACCCTAACTGGTGGTGCGGGCAATGACCGCTTCTATCTGGCTAGTAGTTTTGGAAATAACCTAATTACCGACTTTACTAACGGAGAGGATATTATCGCTTTAACCGGAGGTTTAACTTTTGAACAGTTACAAATTACCTCTTTTAACGGCTCCACCCTAATTAAAATAGCCAGTAGTCAACAACAGTTGGCTGAACTGTTTGGGGTCGATAGCAGCTTGATAGGTAAAAGTAATTTTGTTCTAGGATAACAGTCATTATTGTAGAGACGTGCCACGGCGCGTCTCTAATACTGATCATTTTTTACCCGGGTGTGGGTTTACTACTTCATGCTTTAATTATAGAAATAACCCAATCAAATGTTTTTAGGACTTGTTGTAATACGGTTTTATCTTCTAAGTTGGATAACTGTAATGTTGGCTCTCTATATTCCGTAGGTTCTAAAGGGAGAGATAAACCGATCGCACTCAATTTATTTCTGAGTTCTAACCATTTTTCCTGTCGATCAAAAGGTGGTTGAGAACCATATTTATTAGAAGAAATTTCTAAACGTCCAGAAATATCAACGGTAAATAACTTTAACTGTTTTCGACCTTTTTCTTTTTGGTTTAATAAAGCCGTAAATCCACCATAAACATCTCCTGTCCCCCATTGTATAATAACTTCCGGTTCCTGAATTTTTGCCCAATTATGAATTTCCTGGGCTATTTGTGTTTCATCCTCTCCCCGACGCAAGTGGAGTTCTTCAAAAAACGAAACCTCATCCCAGCGACGACGTTCTCCCGTGGCGCTAGATTTTTTTTGTTGGGCTTCGGCGGTTTGACCAATTAATCGCGGAACAAGGGTTTTCAAACCATCCTGACTGACATATTGTTTAATTTCTAAAGCCAAAACCTCGACTAAATCCGTTTGTTTATTCAGAAATTCAACTACCCTTCTTAATGGACTGGTAATTTCATCCGCCACAAAGACTAAACGCAGTTTTCCCGCTTGCAGATTGGTTTTAACTTTTTGCCAAAATCCATCTTCATTTAGATCTGAACCCAAAAAATCTTCAAACACTTGTTCAGGATCTCGACCTTGATCTCGACAGTTAGCTTCAAATTGAGAAATGATAGATTCTATCGGCCAATATAATCCTAAATTTGCCGCATTATCTAACATTTGACCAATCATTTTTTGTCGAGTTTCCACATTGCGACTGCGTTTAACTGTAACCAGCGTAGGAATAGAATCTTGATCCAGAAATAAATGATCCATTGACCAACGACTCCCATTATCTTCCTCAGCCGGAAGGGTTACGTCCCGGGAGATTAATAACCATCGTCGTAAAGATTTACCATGGCGCGTCTGTACCCGATCAATTTCATCCCCCGCTAAAAGATTGGGATAAGTTTCTAATAATTCCTGTATTTGATCTTCAGAATCGTAGGGCTGTTCCATCATTTCAACGAGCCGATCATCATCCTGAATCAGATAAATCCCTCCGCCCATATTATTTACCTTTTTAACTCTTAAATTAGGTGATTTCTCTTAATAATTTCCGGTAAACACTCGTTGTGCTGGCCCGGTCATATACAAATGTTGATCTTGATTTGACCACTCAATTTCAAGACAACCTCCGGGTAATTCCACTGTAACAACAAAATCGCAATTTCCTGTTAAAATTCCGGCAACTACAGAAGCACAGGCTCCAGTTCCACAGGCGAGAGTTGCTCCAGCCCCCCGTTCCCATACCCGCATTTTGAGATAATTGCGGTTAATCACTTGAATAAATTCGGTATTGGTGCGTTCGGGGAAAACGGCATGATGTTCAAATAAGGGCCCGATTTCTGCGAGTTTAATTTCCTCAACATCCTCCACAAAGGTAATACAATGGGGGTTTCCCATGCTCACACAGGTAACATTCCAAGAATGTCCAGCTACTAACAAGGGAACATCGACTATTTTCTCATCGGCGGCGACGAGGGTGGTAGGAATTTCCTGGGCTAAAAGTCGCGGAACTCCCATATCTACTTTAACTTGGCCATTGGCTTGTAATACCGGGGTAATCACACCCGCTAGGGTATGGATTTTGTAGCTTACGGGGAAGGTGCTCGGATCGCGGTTTTCCAGTTCAGCGATAAATTTAGCTAAACAGCGAATTCCGTTTCCACACATCTGAGGTTCCGAACCATCGGAGTTGAAAATTCGCATGGTATAGTCAGTGTTGGAGGTTCCACCGAGGGCGAATATCACGCCATCAGCACCAATACCAAAATTGCGATCGCACATTTCTATGGCTTTTTCTGGGGTGATTAGGGGTTCCGACTGATGACGATTATCAATCAGGATGAAATCATTCCCTAAACCGTGATATTTCGTAAATGTAATGGTCATGAATTCCTCCACTTTTATCGTTAGTGTGATTTAGGCGTTTGGGCGAAAGTGAATCAAAAAGTTCAAAATCCCTTACACCTTATATATTATTGTTTTAATGTTGATAAAAACAACTACTTATGTCTGAATTTAATACCGATTTACCCAGTATTCGCAAAGTTCAAGGGTATACCAAGGATAAAAACTCAGTAGAAATTAAACTGCTAACGAATGATCTTCTTCTGGGAACGATTATCTGGCAAGATCCCAACTGTATTTGTTTACAAGACCCAAACAACCTACAAATCTTGATTTGGCGACATTCGATTGCTTTTATTCGTCCGAAATAATAGAAGTTTACCCCGCTCTTTATAGGGAATTGGGTCGATGCTTTAAATAAAGACCGATCTTTATAAAGTTTCTGTAAAACTTCCAGAATTTTTGATAAACAGGGGTGACAAACCAATAAAGTTTGCTATTGTAGTTATTAACAGCTTGTATGTAATCACTCTGGTTGCTGAAATGTCCCACTCTAAGGAGACAAGCAGGGAAACAGAGCTACGAGTTCAGGGTCAAAGTAACCAGTAGGATATTCACACACAGGAGTCCCCATGAAAAATACATTTTTTACAACCTTAATCTCAACCCTAGCTTTAACCGGTATTTGCGCGACCTCAGCCCAAGCGTTTACCTTCAAAACCAACTACACCACAACAGATAAAAGTCAGTGGAAAAGCGACATATCTTTGAGTTCGGTTGAAATTGGTAGTAAGACCTACAGCAATTTCTCCCTGGTCAAAGATGTTAATATTATCCAAAACGATCTCTGGACAGGCGGTAATACAGGCGCAGCCAGTAGCGATAGAGGGGATAATGCTTCAGGAGTTAAGGCAGAAAATCCGACGGGAAGTAATTTAGCAGCTTCCCTGGGTAATTTAAACCTCAGCAATATTATTGATACCGAAGACCGTGGTAAATTTACCCTAGACTTGTTCTTTGGTAAACCTGTTGATAATTTCCTGTTCTTTGAACGGGGCAAAAACAGTAAACTCCAAGTTCAAGCTTTGAATAAAAAAGGTGAATTGACTGGAAACTCAATTCTACTAGATTCATCAAAATGGCAGAACGCGGGTTATAGACTTGATACCAAAGAAATCAGTGGCGCTCAAACAGTAGGGTCTTTAGGAGTCAGTTTGTTTGATTTAGGACTGACCGATGCCAAATCTTTTGGTGGTCTACGGTTAATCAGCAAATCTAATTATGTGGGCCCTGATTTTAAAGTGGTGGGTCTAAATAAGGCTGTTCCTGAACCTGCGACTGTTTTAGGATTAGGTTTAGTCGGTGCTGCTTTAGCAATGTCTCGTCGCAAAAAAGCTCAATAAAGCATATCTGTTGAAGAAACCAACATTAGACATCTTTAAATTGACCACCGCCCCAGGACACAAGACAACAGTTTTATTGGAATTTCATCAATTCTTTACATAAAAGCTAATCTTTGTAAAAGTTCTGTAAAACTTCCAGAATTTTTGATAAACAGGGGTGACAAACCAATAAAGTTTGTTATTGTAGTTATTAACAGCTTGTATGTAATCACTCTGGTTGCTGAGATGTCCCACTCTAAGGAGACAAGCAGGGAAACAGAGCTACGAGTTCAGGGTCAAAGTAACCAGTAGGATATTCACACACAGGAGTCCCCATGAAAAATACATTTTTTACAACCTTAATCTCAACCCTAGCTTTAACCGGTATTTGCGCGACCTCAGCCCAAGCGTTTACCTTCAAAACCAACTACACCACATCAGATACAAGTGAGTGGAAAAGCGACATCTCTTTGAGTTCGGTTGAAATTGGCAGTAAGACCTACAGCAATTTCTCCCTGGTCAAAGATGTTAATATCATCCAAAACGATCTCTGGACAGGTGATAATACAGGCGCAGCCAGTAGCGACAGAGGGGATAATGCTTCTGGAGTTCAGGTAGAAAATCCAACGGGAAGTAATTTAGCAGCCTCTCTAGGAAATTTAAATCTCAGCAATATTATTGATAGCGAAGACGGTGGCAAATTTACCCTAGACTTGTTCTTTGGTAAACCTGTTGATAATTTCCTGTTCTTTGAACGGGGCAAAAACAGTAAACTCCAAGTTCAAGCTTTGAATAAAAAAGGTGAATTGACTGGAAACTCAATTCTACTAGATTCATCGGGATGGAAGGACGCGGGTTATAGACTTGATACCACAGAAATCGGTAGTGCTCAAACAGTAGGGTCTTTAGGAGTCAGTTTGTTAGATTTAGGACTGACCGATTCCAAGTCTTTTGGTGGTCTACGGTTAATCAGCGAATCTAATTATGGTGGCCCTGATTTTAAAGTGGTGGGTCTAAATAAGGCTGTTCCTGAACCTGCGACTGTTTTAGGATTAGGTTTAGTCGGTGCTGCTTTAGCAATGTCTCGTCGCAAAAAAGCTCAATAAAGCATATCTGTTGAATTAGTTAATATTAGATATCCCTGAATTAACCGCCGCCCCATGAAGTGAAAACATGATGGGGTGGCAATTTGATTTTATAGGGATATCAGGGAACACCGGAACAAGATTCTTCTCAGTAGATATAGCAGACTAATCCATCAAGGTAATATTAGACAACTGACCACAACGACAAATCGGACAAGCATAGGTTTCTTTTGAGATGATTAACAGCTTAATCATATTCAAAGTTTTTCAATTTAGGAATCCCGAACCAAAAATCCGTGGGAATTAGGGTTTTCAGGGTGGGATCGTGACCGCCGACTTGATGGGTGCGGAGAATCCAGAGATAGGCGCCTAATTGTAGGAAAATCATGGCAATTTTATCATTAATTAATCGCGGTAATAATGAGCGCCAACTAGAGCCTAATTGAGATAAGGTTTTTAAGGGAGTTTCTTCAGTAAAACGCCCTAAAGTTGGAGAACCATATCGCCAATCTTTTCGGGCTTTCCCTCCAGCAGTTAAAATACTTTCTAAACTTGCTACTAAGGTGGCTAATTGAAGAAATCTTTCGGTTTGTTCGTGGTGGGGATTTTCCCGCAACCATTTCATTAATAAAGGATTTAATTCAAACTGCGCCAGCATTCTTCTTAAGGATAAATACAAGGCTTGACTGGAATCTTGAGAACAGGAATTAATTGCACTTACAAAAGTAGTTCCAGTTCCATCTCCAACCCGATATCGAGCCGTCATAATATCGAGTTCATTAATAACAATATCTAAGGGAGAAAACTTGAAACTATCAAAATCATAATCTTGGGTTAGGGGATCAAATTTAATTAGAATATCGGTAAAGGGACGAGATCCTAACCAACCAAATTGACGATCGCCACTATACCTTGTCCAGTCTAAACTTCCTGAGATGATTCCATCACAATTATGGGTATAAATTTGGCGATATGCGATGTTAAATCGCAATTCTTGGGTAAGGCGATCGCGCACGACTGTAGCGATTCCATAGGCAAAATGTCCGAAATAAATCCCAAAGGGAGTATTATCTCCATTCGGCCCGCCAATGCCTCCATAAACGTGCATTAATAAGGCTCTATCTCCTTCTTTCCAGATGGATTCCGGCACAATAGAATCCGTCGAATTATTCTGATTTGGATTGAGGAAAATTGTCTTAACTTGTCCTTGGGGAGTGACTTGATTTTTCCAGTATTCCCAGTTAATATAATCCAGGGTTTTTTGTTGTCCTGAAATTACCAAATCAGGAGTTAAAGAAAATAATTGATAGGGTGCGATCGCCTGTACTACAAACTGACCATCAATATTTTTTTGTCCGAATATATACCACCCAGAAGCATTAACCGGAGATTGTTCTAAATCCTGATTTATTGAAGATAAAGCCCCATCCCTGTTAGCAATCACAGAGGGCAAATAGACCCTTTCTTCAGGGCCGTTAAGTTGTTGAGAGGCGGGAGAATAATGACGTACCAAAAAGAAGTCATTGCCTAAATTTTCAATAAACCGAACCAGCGCATAAAATCGGCCAGTAATTTCAATTGGATCATTTTGAATATAAAGACTTGGACGTTCTAAACCCGTATCTTTCAAGACCACAGGATCTTTTAACACCACAATCACATCATCCTGGGGTCTAGCTCCAGCCATGGATTCTAAGGGATCAACTTTTGACCAACTATTGATTCTTTCTGGGTGAATATTGCCTTGGGATTGACTAACTTTTACCTGATCAATAAAGTTAACATCTTGGGTGACTAATTTAACTCTTTCCTTGACAGAAGAAACCTGTAAATCCCATCTTAAATTAACAATTTGTCCGACTCGATGCTGATGGGATGAATCAGCATGATAAATCTCAAATAATACGCCCTGCACCTGTTCCCGCTCTGATAATTTAGGTAAAATTAATCGACCTATCCAATTGCCTACGGGTTGATATAACTCTGGATTAAGAGTTTGTTTAACTGGATAATATGCAACTTGATTAAATGGGGCTTTTTTGTAGAGTTCATAGTTACTAGATTTTTTGAAAATATTAGGATCTAGGCCAGTAATTTCCCAATTTTCTAATAAAATTCCAGTCACAATATCAACGGTTTGTTGCAGGTGGGTTTTGCCATTTGGTAGTTGATGATCTCCCATCGGGCCACCCATCATATTATGTCCCACTGGCCCCAGAGAGATAAAACTGATTTTTCCCCGCCGTTTAGCAAAATTCCAGTTTGATAACAGAGAAAACGGCCAGCGTCCAGGGAAAATAATCGCCCCCACTTTTTCAACGCTATCCTTATCCCCAACTAGATGATATAGATGTTCTGTTACCATTGTCCCCGTATTTCCACTGATCACACCAGCAATAGAAATTACTGTGATCGGGGCTTTAATGGTACGTTTGAGAAAGGTTACAGCCCCCATGGACATTTGACCACCACCACTGTAGCCCACCAATGTCACCGGAATTTCACTACCGACGGGATAACCATAGCTAAGTAAACTATTATACAAGACTTGTGCCAGACCTTGATTTTGAATCGGGCCGTAACGCGGATCGGCTGAAACTGCTACGGAGACGACATTTCTGGCATTAATGATAAAACCAATTGGGTTAGCAGGATTTTGAACCACCATGGAGTCAATTATCCGCCACAAAAAGGATAATAACCGATTTTCAGTTAAGGGTTTATTAGTAACAGAATAGGGCATAATCCCTTTAACAATCGCTACATTATCGGGAGTGGCAATGGCAAGGGCATCTAAAAAACGTTCAACTTCTGGTAAATATTGATAGGAGCCTTGATTGATCCCATCTAAATACATAACATAGTGATTTACTGGAGTATCAATATTGTGATTTTTGACTAATGTTCCAGTATTTTCTAAGGGTTTAACTCCATACCATCCTGCCCACCAAGTTAAGGATTCTAAGGGTGTTAGGACAATAGAAATTAACAAGGCAATTAAACTAAAATTAACTAATTTCAAGCCCAATCTAAAGCTATGATTGAGTAGACTAAAACCTATGGTTAAGGGGTTATTAGAATTAGGATATAAAATAAAAACTAATAATAAACCTAATAATGCTAGGGCGACAAATTTAACAGTAGAGGAAGTTTTTTGTTTAGGAATATCTTCTTGTTGTTCGGCTTCTAACCAGATTTCCTTGCCAACGGTCAGAATTTGAGGCTCATTCCCGTCATACATGACCATTTCTTCTAGTTTTTTCGGGTCAGTAATTAATGAAGTTCCCGCCACCGAATTAGATAACCAACGACTAAAGGCTAAAATCGGACGACCAATAGTTCGTTGTACAATTTGGAGGACGACCCAGCCAATTAAAGTACAAATAAAGACAGACCAATCTTCAAATCCGGCAACGCTTTCTAATCCTACAAATTGAGCGAGTAAACTCCAAATTGAAAGTAATACCCCTATCGCAATTCCCATATAAGGTAAGGCGATTAAAAACCCCAACATTTGGGGGGCATAACTGAGTCCTAATGTTTTAAAAATCAGATTAAAACTGAGAGAAACATCAAAAAATAAGTTACTTGCAATCCAAATACTTCCCGCCCACAATCCATAACTTAAAGCAAAAACAATCGCAGAAATTCCTAAGCTGAGAAAAAAACGAATCGGTGTAACTTTATTAGCAAATAAAACAATACATTGTCCAATGGCTTGTGATAAACCAGCGATCAGAACAATAATTAATGCTACGGTGAGGCCATCGGGTAAGGTATTGATTTGATCAAAAACCTCTGGGTTGAGGGCAAATGCCCCTGAAACCAGATGCCAGAATTGGTTAAATGCGGTTTCCATAAAACAAAAATTTACAAAGATGCAATTAATGGTTTTTAAGTGGTTTCAAGTGTAACCTGAACGACTCTAAAAAGCAATATTTAGTCTGGATTATGGTTAAATCAATTTATCTTTCAACCGTTAAATAAATTTTAATCCTTTACTTACTGTGATGTAGTCTAACAATTAAATAACTGATTGATAGGGCTAAAATCGCAATAGCCAGTCCAATCAAATCTTGACCTCCTTTTTTATCGAGATCAAAAATAATGATTTTTCGTCCTACCGCAATTAAAGAGGTAACAATCACTAACTCAACTTGGATAACGTGCTTTTTCAAGTAGGATGAAATATTCTCTAAAATCTCTAAGGCAATCAAAACATTTAAGAATAATCCGAAAATTTCAAACAAAGAATCTTTAAATATTAGGGAAGAATCTGTTAATAATTTTTGGGCTAAATATACAATTAGTTGACCACAGCAAACTATGATAATGATTACCATAGCAATTGATAAGGTTTTAGCGATCGCCACTTGAATTTCTTCTAATATTATTAAGAAATTTTCGTCGCTAAACCAATGGGTGAGGGATTCAAAAAAAGTTCTTTTGCGTGACATAGTGACCCGTGAATTGGAGTTAAACAAACTAATATCAATATATAATTTATAGTCAGTTAATGCAAGACTATTCTTTAAAATCAATCTAACTATTCCCTAAATCCAGTTTCAAAGGTTTCTGGGCAGAATTTAACAATCATATCTATGTAGTTGATTTCTGACATACCTAAAAATAGAATGGTTAGATAAAAGGATATTGTAGAATGTCTTAAAATGCAAGAATCAGCGTATACTAATTATTTAGGTTAATTTACATCCCATTAATTAAATGCCGAGTTTAACTGAAATCCATAGTTTAGGATTCCAAATCCCATTAGTTGCCGGGTGGTTAGGTTTAATTTTAGTAGTAGCAGAAGGACTAAATCGGGTTTTTGCTGTTAATGCGGAAGTTTCGCGTAAAATTGTTCATATTGGCACGGGAAATGTGATTCTACTGGCTTGGTGGCTGAATATTCCAGCATGGGTTGGAATTACAGCGAGTGTAATTTCAGGAATTATTGCTATTATTTCCCATCAAACCCCAATTCTTCCTAGTATTAATAGTGTGGGACGAAAAAGTTTAGGAACGTTTTTTTATGCGATTAGTATTGGGGTTTTAATTGGTTGGTTTTGGACAATCAAACAACCTCAATATGCGGCTTTGGGTATTTTAATTATGGCTTGGGGGGATGGTTTAGCGGCGGTTATTGGTCAACAATGGGGTCAACATAAATATCAAGTTTTTGGTAATGGTAAAAGCTGGGAAGGTTCCTTAACAATGCTATTTGTTAGTTTGATGATTTGCAGTTTTATTTTATTAGCAACTGAGGGGAATAATCAAATAAATTGGAGTATTTCAATAGCTGTAGCAATTATAGCTACGGGATTAGAAACCTTTTCAAAGTATGGAATTGATAATCTAACTGTTCCTTTAGGGAGTGCGTCACTAGCTTTTTTCCTGAATCAAATTCTTTAGGGAACAGGCTGCGTCGTTATATAATTTAACCACAAAGATAAAAAGAAGTTGTAAACACGCTTCTATATGTTCAATATTTTATTACCTAAATAATCATAAATCCCCCATAACTCCTATGGGGGATTTATGATTATTTTGAAACACATAATAATATTTGAATACAATTATTTCTAGTGTTTCCAACGAGGATCTTTGTTAGGATTACCTTCAAATGGTTGTGTACCTACCGATGGGTAAACATCATCGCTAACAATAAACATCCGCCCAGCGGCTTCAGTTAAATAGGTCATCATTTCTTTAAGAGAACGTAAAATATTCATAATTCCTAACCTCAACTCTACTATTCAGGCTTTTATACTAATCATTCTATCGGAAAAAATTAGAAAGTGTGCAGATCTGCAACATTTATTTGCAATTTTGTATTTACTGAAGTTATACAATCTGTTAAAATTGTCAGAAATACTTAATTTACCTGGTTCGGGGTTTGGTCTTCTTGCCCAACCCCTACAAACCCGATTAAGGTTTAAGACTGCAATCCTTTTAAGACCTTATCGGTAAAAGCATTAATTGATTTACCCACGTTTTTTTTCAATTTCCAGGCTTTAAAAGCTGCTTCATAATCCTCTCCTTCTAGTTGATAGGTTTTCCAAGCTCTGAGGGTTAAAAACAATCCCCAAGTTAAAAAGACAAAGGCTGCAAATCCGATTCCATGCCAAATTACTAGGTTAATTAAAATCAAGAAAGAGTTAACAATCCCAAATTGAATTAGATTTTGTTTCAGTCGATTTTGGCGATAAGCGTTAAAAACTAACTTTTCATCGGCTTCTTGTTTTTGTAAATTCCATTGCTGTTCAGCAAGTTCTAAATCCCGGGGAGAAATTCCTAAATCTTTGGCAATGTCTAACAAATCTTGACGAGTCATTTCCTCGTTATCTTGTTTACGACAAATCGCAATATGCAGAATTTCTTGTATATCTTCCTGTAGATAGGTTGGGGTAATTTGAATGTCTGAGTTGGTCATAACTTTTTCTGATCAAGCTAAAATACGAATAGGACGAGGTTTACAGGTAATCTGCAACCCTAATAATATGAAATCTTAATCTAGCCTAACCTATCCTATCAGGGTATAGGGCGAGTTCTAGGGGCGAGATTTAAGATAAAGTTAAAAAAAGTCGGTCATCAATAACGTTACCCGGAGAATCGTTCATGAATCTGGTTGTACTCCAGAATGGATTAGATAATATTTCTTTTGCCATTTTGTTTATCACCCTATTGTTGTATTGGGTGGGGGCGGCGTTTCCTAATATTCCCTATTTGTCGGTGTTGGGTACTGCGTCCATGGCGATCGCTAATCTCTCCATTGTCGCATTATTAGGGGCAAGATGGATTGAAGCGGGTTACTTCCCGATTAGTAATCTCTATGAATCCCTGTTTTTCCTCACTTGGGGTTTGACGACCATTCATCTGATTGCTGAAGAAATGAGTCGCAGTCGCTTAGTCGGGGTAGTCACCTCTCCGGTAGCGATGGGAATTGCGGCGTTTGCCACCCTAAAGTTACCGCCCCAAATGCGGGTCGCTGAACCCCTTGTCCCGGCATTGAAGTCTAATTGGTTAATGATGCACGTTAGCGTCATGATGTTGAGTTATGCAACATTAATGGTGGGATCTCTATTAGCGATCGCCTTTTTAATTCTGACTAGGGGACAGGAAATCGAGTTAAGTGGAAGTTCTCTAGGAACTCGGATTTCCCGAAATCATCATAAACCCGTTACCAATGGGATCAATTATACTCCAGAAATCGTTACGGAGTCCCACCCCAAAGGGTTCACGACCAATGGTAATGGCACAACGGCCGTGTTAGAGTTCGTCAAAACCGACAACCCAGAATCAGTTACCAGGCTTTCCCCACAGCGATTAACCTTAGTGGAAACTATTGACAATATCAGTTATCGGATTATTGGATTAGGATTTCCGCTTTTAACCATTGGGATTATTTCCGGGGGGGTCTGGGCGAATGAAGCCTGGGGTTCCTATTGGAGTTGGGACCCGAAAGAAACTTGGGCGTTAATTACTTGGTTAGTGTTTGCGGCCTATTTACACGCCAGAATTACTCGCGGTTGGCAAGGTCGAAAACCTGCTATTTTAGCTGCTACGGGGTTTGTGGTGGTCTGGGTATGCTATTTAGGAGTTAATCTATTAGGAAAAGGTTTACATTCCTACGGTTGGTTTTTCTAAATTAGTTAATCCTTAGTACAAAATACAATTTTCAGGACATAAACATGAGCGATTTTACCTCTATTCTCGGTGATGATGATGTGATTAATACCAGTGAAAGTGCATTGATGTTTCAATGTACTTTTAAGGCTAGTGAATTTCTGTCAATTATGGAATCCAAGTTAGAGGAAGAAAATTTATTTAAGGAAGGAATTGAGTGTCAAATCTTGCGTCCGGGCCAATCTTGGAAAACCGGAAAATTTCGGATTTGTTTAGAATTTTGTTCCGATGAACCTGAAGTTGAAGCTGAAGCCAAAGGAGGTGTCCCAACTTCTGAATATGCTCCTCCTACGGTTCCCTCTGAATCGAATACTGACCTACCACCTTTTGTTAACCAACCAACTAAAAGTGTCGGAATGTGGAGTTAGTTATTAGTTGAAAATTTAACAAATTTTATTAATGTTCAAAGTTCAAGAGATTTAATTTTGAATTTTGAACATTTTTTTGTAGTAGTAAGCCCTTCAGGGCTTATTAGAGGCGTGAACGCCTCACTACAAAATATGTTAATCAAGATAGCACAATCCTTTGTAATCAATACCTGCTATTTTATTATTGGTTTGGAGGATTTTAACGATTGTTGGCTCCAATTTGAATTAAATTATTTTCTTTATAATTTATTTTTGACTCAATTAACTTCATATCTTCTTCGCCTTGTTCTGGATTCAATAAGGAAGGATCATGATAAGAGTCTTCTTCTGGAACATAAGAATCAGGTAAATTTTCAGGGAGTATCCAAAAAGTATTTTTAACTTCTAAATCATTATCAATATCAATCGCATAATGAAAAGCATCAACAGGATTTAAAATTAAATCTCTTAGAGAAACTTTACCGAGTAGATAGTCCTGCAAAGAATTTTTAGTTACTCGGAAAACTAGCCATCTATTATCAACTGAATTAACATCAGACCAACAATAAAGATAGCTTTCTCCAGATTCATTTTCCAATAACGATACTAATGGCCCATCAAAATAAATTAGATCAGCCACATATTGAAGATTAAGGGGAAATTTATTTAAAGGACAACCATTTAAAGTATTCATCAGCTTAATTTATTTCTAATTGATTAATAATTTTAAATTTCTGTGATAAGTCTGTATGTTGATATTCATGAAGACTAAAATGTCCTTTTTGATCTACTGATGAAGCTATACCATCAGTCTTGTCAATACTTCCTTTTGCCAAGTGGGTTCCTAAGATTTGACTGATATTTGGTCGGTTTTTTATTAGTTGGTTATAGCGTTGTTCTGCATGGTTTCGAGTATCAAATAATGACAGAGCATAACCTTGACAACATTGTTGAGGTGTATTAAATTTTCGGTGAGGTTTTATGATCAGAACAGGTAAAAAACTATTTTTTGACTGTTCATGATTTTCCTCAAATATAAACCGATAAGCTGTCATTTCTATGTGTTGATAATCTGAAGGTGGACAATTAGAAAGTTCATTAATATATTCTTGATACTTAAACGTCAATCATTAACCTCCTAATTTAGTTGATCATAACATTCAGTCTATCATAACACTTTACAAAACACAAGGTTTACTGTAGAGAACTTAACCTCTCTACAGTAAACATGATCCTAAATTAACCAGGATTACGCCATAAGACTTTGGGCATAATTTGGCTATTATCAACCCGATTCTTATACTTAATGGCAAAATTCAACAAAGAATCTAACAGAGAATCAGATAGAAAATGGGGCTGTAATCCTAAATCCAATAGATTAGTATTCTTAGCGTTGAAATAATGTTCTTCTAGTTCAACACGAGGATTAGGAATATTTTCGATTTCCACATCTAACCCTAACGCAATTCCCGCTTTTTTTACCATCATTGCTAAGTCACCAACGCTATGCAATTCGGTAAACTGATTAAACACCCGGAATTGTCCAGAATCCGCCGGATTTTCTAATGCTAATTCGATACATCGTACCGTATCCCGAATATCTAAAAAGGCTCTAGTTTGTCCGCCTTTTCCATACACTGTTAAGGGATGACCAATGGCGGCTTGAATACAGAAACGGTTCAAAGCCGTTCCAAACACGCCATCATAGTCGAGACGGTTAATTAACAACTCATCCATCCCGGTTTCTTCTGTTAACACCCCATAAACCACACCTTGGTTTAAATCCGTTGCTCGCAGACCCCAAATTTTACAAGCAAAATGGATATTATGGCTGTCATGAACTTTGGATAAATGATAGAAACTGCCCGGTTGTTTGGGATAGGGTAAAGTATCCTTACGACCGTTATGTTCGATGGTAATATATCCTTCCTCAATATCAATATTGGGGGTTCCATATTCTCCCATCGTTCCTAACTTCACCAAATGACAATTAGGAAAATGTTCCTGCATGGCATACAATAAATTTAGGTTGCCAATTACGTTGTTAGCTTGGGTGAGAACAGCGTGTTCTCTATCAATCATTGAAAAGGGTGCAGAACGTTGTTCTCCGAAGTGAATAATGGCTTCGGGTTCAAACTTTAGCAAACTTTTGATCAGGAAATCGTAGTTGTTAATATCCCCAATAAATAGGTCAATTGATTTTCCGGTTAAATCTTGCCAACGCTGAATCCGTTGCTTAATTGGAGCAATCGGAGTTAGTGTATCAATACACAGTTGTTGATCCCAATAACGTCGAACTAAACTATCCAGAATACCGACTTCATAGCCACGATTGGACAAATACAACGCTGTGGCCCAACCGCAGTAGCCATCACCACCAATAACCAGGACTTTCATAAATACACTTTTTGAATCTTGATGTGCCAATACTCGGTAAATTTATCAGGAAAGGGGATCAAATTTTTACCTCGTCAGCAAAACTTGTCCAGCGCACAAATTGAAATGGCCCTGCTAAAGCTCCCCAAAGTTGTTCATCGGTTTCGGGGTCGCGTCCTCGGTCGTGACTAATAAAGTGGTGTTCATCAATTTCAAATTCACTCGCTAAATAGGTGACGTTTCCTTTGCGTTCCACCATACATCCTTTCCCTGGTTCCACTTCCCCTTTAAAACTATGTCCTGTCCAATGGGTAATAAAAGAACATTTTTCCATTTTTTTTAATCGTTCTTTTGTTAACCCTTGAAGTCTTTCCGGTTCCCGGGATGCACCATGAAATTCGGCTTCATTTTCAATCACATAATTCTCAATTTCAATGTGATTTTCCACCGCTACTAATTTTAATACCCGCACTCGATAGGGTTGTTTTAAGTTAATATCATAAGCCTGTTCTAAATACAAGCTCACCCCATCTAATAATTCTGTTGGTAGGGGACGCATACACACCCGAATATGGGCAAAAAACGGTGGGTTTTCAAAGGCTTGGGCTTGGTTACTGAAGTCCGCCGCCATTAATTGTGCTAATTTGATAGTATCGGTGGAATGACTCATGACTTTTATCAAAGTTGATCAACTTCGTTTTTTAGGATACAACGTAATCAGGAATTAAGAGAAAAAATTTCTAATCTCTGATGTTATCTGATCTCAAACTGAATAATAGAAACTCAGTTCCATCATTTTGATGATTTAAAATTACTAGACTTTGACTTCCATCGGGTAAACGAGATCCTAGGGTCATTCCGGTTAAATTGGGAACAGTTATTCCTAGGTCTTGTAAATCTAATAATAGTTTTTTTCGCACGGGTTGGATTTTGCTTAAGTCTCCTTTTAAACTCGCAATACGGGAGGTATCCGTTGCATCTCCGGTGAATAATTGATAAATTTTTCCACTGTCTCCCGATTGTTCTAAACTCAGAAAAATTCCGCTTTGACCTGCTACAATATTAACTAACTTTTGAGAGGTTTTATCCAAAAGATATAGGGTTTCTGAAACTAAAAAAGAGGCTCGATCTGCAATTACATAATGTAATAATCTTAATTTAGTTTCATCCTCTGGATCTCGATCTTGAATTAATGGTTTTTCGGTGACAGTAAATAACCGAAAGGGATCTCGACCATCGGGACTAAAGCCATCGGGAGAAATAGTTAAGGCTTTAAAGCCGAATTGGGGTTCTATTCCTCGAATTTGGTCAGAGTCTTTGAATTGGGGAAGATAAAAGGAGGAAAGAGGAACTGTATTTTTCAGTTGTCCGGTTGTTAAATCATATTCAGCAATAGACGGAGGAAGCTCGGATTTTTCTAAAGTTTTTGTGGAAATAAAAACGGAATTTCGAGGAGAAAAGGCAATACTATCTGGATAAAGTTGGCTGTCCGATAGGGGTTGATTTTGTTGATTTTTGAGAATAGTTGAATTTTCTAGGCTGATATCTTGTAAATTCATCGACCCGGAAGGGTTTAAATCGAATTTGATAGTCTGGATTTTTGCGGAAGCATCGGTTAACCCATAGAACCTAATTCCTTCATCCGTTGGGTTTCCATACCCGGGTATTTTGTAAGTTAGGGATGAAAAAGTACCGCCGGGTTGATCATTAAATAGAATGAATTTTGAGAGTTCATACTTCTCTAAAAAGTTTAGAGATAAATCAACAAAAAATCGAGATTCCGCCGATACTTGGGGAACGGAACAAGCTGTTAAAAAGACAAAGCTACAGCCTAAAACCATCAGACTTTTAACCCATTTTTTCCAAACTTTCACCTTTCTCTCCTCCCTAACGCTCCGATTCTGATTATCCCATATTATTGCTTTTTCGGTCAATTCGGCCCAGCAAAACTGATTTGATGGTTTGCAAAATAGGAAAAATAGTTATACAATAAATAGATTATATTTTAAATATTAGGGCTATAATTTTATGATTAATCTAAAGAATCGCAGTATTCAAAGACTAAACTTTATTTTAATCCCGGTTTTTATTCTATTATCAGGTGGGGTTAATCTGGAAGTTGCGATCGCTCAAAAACAAAAACAACCCGAACCCGAAAAACCCCTACTCGATGATTTTTCTCCCAATCCATTATTTACCAAAGAACCCGATCCTTTACTCCCTTCCCCTCCCCCCGATGGTCAAGTATTAGGTCAAAGTCAACAGCAAATATTAGAACCTGAATTAATTAAACTAAATGCGGAAGCTACAGCATTATTAGCTGCTGGAAATATTCCAGGTGCGTTTGAATTATGGAATCGAGAGTTAAGAATTAGGCGTTATTTTGGATTATCTCAAGAAATTGCAGCTTTAAATCGAGTCGGGTTAATTGCTTGGAATAATAGCCAACGACTATATATAAAGTTTATCACAGAACGTCTGGATCAAATTGTACAAAAAATTAATACGGAAAAGATTAATGATCTTAAATTATGGGAATCATTGGGATTAGCATTTAAGAATATTAGGGCAAAAAATTCGGCTTTAAGCCTATATCAACAATTATTAGAAACGGCAAATAAAAGTCAAGATAGTTTAGCAGAAGAACAATATTTTAATGAAATTGCTCAAATTTATATGATGTGGTTAGACTATCCCAACGCCGCAGAAACTTATGAGAAACTATTGGAATTACAACAGGAAATCCGCGCCATCAAAGGGGATATTCTACCGCCTCAACCCCAACCCGCTACCCCCGAAAATCCCAACCCGACACCCCCGGCGAGTGAAGTGCGATCGCTACAACAATTAAGCTTTATTTATGAACAAATAGGAGAATATTTAAAGGCTATTTCTGTTAAAGAAAGATTAGCTGGATATTATGCAAGTCAGCAAAATTTATTACCAATTCCAGAAATTAAATTAGGTATTGGTGGGAATTATGAAAAATTAGAACAATTTGAACAAGCGGGAGCAACCTATCAAGAAGCCTACAGTATTGCTACCTCTATTCAACAGTTTGATAACGCCAGTGAAGCATTAGGAAGACTGGGTAAACTCTATCGATCTCAAAATCAAATTAAAACGGCTTTAGATATTTATCAAGCCCAAGTTTTAGTCAATCAACAGACTAATAATTATTATGGGATGATGAATGCTTATGATCAAATAGGAGATATTTATTTATCACAAAAAGCCTATCAATCTGCGATCGCAGCCTTCCAACAAGGATTAGGATTAGCACAACAGTTAAAATATCGAGAGGATTATTTTGTTAAAAAAATTGATCTTGCTAATCGTCAAATGAATCGCTAAATTTTAATAGTATGGACAATTCATGAATTACCCATACCACAAGGATTAAATTTCAAAAAATATTATAACTTAAATAAGTAGATAGTAGAATCATAAAAAATGTATATCACAGCATAATTGAGGCTAATTAGTAATTTTTCATTGTTTTCTACCTGCATAAAAAGTTATGCGTATTTTAGAATTCTCAGAAGATATCCATCCCTCTTGACCAATCATTGAAGGCTCATATACTAAAGGATTACCACTTCCAATATCTAAACTAACGGTAGTATTTCCGAATACTGTATATAAATCTACAAATGTTCCACCTTCTGATTTGCATCTGGGTTTCATTGCTATATTCCAAAAAAGGATAGGCTGATCATTACAATTTACGGTAATTGTCACGGAAGGTATACTTTGTGATATTTTTCGAGCTTTGAATTGGTAAGTATTACCGTTTAAATCTCTACTATAAAAAGGGCCTTCTCTTTCTGATCCACCTGGAGGAATCAGAAGATATTTAGTTCCTTGTGTGCTCATCCCAAGAGGTTCTGTTGCAAACCTAGAATTCATTTGCAGTTCATACCAATCTGAACTATAATTTTTAATGTGCAATTGTCTGTCACAGGTAATTTCTAAATTGCCAAAACTAATAGTTTTTGAGGAAGAACCACATCCAATTTCTAAATCTTTAAAGGTGTTTTGATCTGATCTAAAAGTTTTTTCAGCAATAGGAGATGGAGATGGAGATGGTTTTTTTGTAGGGGTTTCCCTTTTGGATTCAATAATTGTTGCTTCCCCAACCTCTACATCTGCAAAACTTTGAGATATAAACTCTTTAAATTGACTAGCTCTTTCAGTTCCTAGAAATGATCCCACTTGAATTTCATCTCGATTATTTTTATCTCTAAATTTTTTAAACGCATCTCGGCAAAAGTCAGATTTAACTTTAGCTAAATCCGCTTCTGTATATTTAACAAAAATGGGATATAAACTCACTGGATAAGCGGTTGCATCATCAGGTAGTTGATCTCCACAGACATCCTTTGGAAATGTAACGCTTTGAAATGGGTTAGGGGTTGCAGGAGTATTTGGTTCTGGTGTTGGGGAAGTTGTAGTCGGGGTATTATTAGGTGTAACTGGAGGAGAGTTTTGTTGCGCTATCATCCAGGGACGTACAAGTGAAAGCACCCCATTAACCAACCCATAAATTAAAATTAAAAAGATGGCTATACTGATAACATATGGCAACCAATTTCCTGATGAGCGTTGATTATTCAGATATTTAATATAATCCTGAATAAGTTTCTGAAAGTTTTGGTTATTATTGGGTGTAGGTTCAGGAAGGTTGTTATCTGGTCTAGGATTTTCTTCCATTATCTTGCTTTTTTTGATAATTAAAAGGCTTAAAGAATATTGATTTTGGGTTTTACAAAATTGTAGAATAGGTGATCAAATTTAATTGAGTTCATAAATATCACCTACTCTACTGCCTATTTTTTAATAACTAGCTTGCACCCATAATTGTACCTGTAACTTGAATATCTTTGTCAAAAGTTGCTGCTCCAGTATCCATGTTGATAATAATTTGTTTTTTATCTGTATAACCAAAAAGATTACCGTTTTCAAAATTTAAACCCCAGACGTTGGAAAACCCAATATTTCCAATTTCTTTAGAAGTGCCATCTAAGCCTAAATAATATAAAATATCTCCTGAGTTATCAGTAGATCTTGATGAGGCAAAAAAATGATTTCTACTAGGAATAAAAGCTAAATCTCCACTACTTATAAAATTAGTATTAGTCCCCGAAGAAATACTTGATGCACGTCCAGTTTCAAGATTGATTTTATAAAGATCAGAATTGCTAGAATTACTTGATCCATATAACTCACCATTAGAAGAAAACTCAAGAGAATTCATCCCATTATCTGTAACAAAATCTCCAATTTTTGATAAGTCACCCGTTACAGAATCGATATTATACAAAGAACTAAATGAAATTCCGAATATGCGGCCATCAGGGGAAATTGCAATATCGGTTAGAATAGTATTTAGATTTGCAAGTACGGCTAACTCACCTGTTAAAACATTAACTCTGCTTAACTGTCCGCTAGCGGTAACAAGTAATGAAGTTGGACTAGGGGTGCTAGGTGACGAACCTCCGACAAAATCAGCGCTGGTAATAACAGAAGGTTGAATACCATTTAATCGGACTAATTCTTCACCTGTGGTTGCTAAAACAATAGCTGTTTGATTACCTGATGCTTGTACCAGAATATTACTAAAGGTTAATCCTGCGGGTAATTGCATTAAATCAGCACCATCTTGAAAATCTGTAATTATATCCGCACCGCCTCCACCAATTCCTAATACAAAAATATCGCTTCCTCCACCTCCTGTTAAAGTATCAATTCCGAAATCTCCAGACAGGATATCGTTACCTAAATCACCTGACAAATTATCATTATCTTTACCACCAAATAGATTATCATTCCCATCTCCGCCAGTAATAATATCTGCCCCTAAATTACCAAACAGAATATCATCTCCTACACCGCCATCAATGACATCACCATCTTGTCCTCCAAATAGGTTATCATTACCACCGCCCCCAAAAATTTGATCAAAACCTTGGTTGCCATTTATTACTTCGCCATCAACTGAACCTTGTACGGTATCGTTACCACCTAAAACTAATATTCCTTGAGGAAAACCTGCTAATTGTCCTGGTATTAAGGAGATCAGTTCTGAAGATTCATCACCGACCAAAACACCTAAAGCTGAATTGGGAATTAATACCATAATTTCACGTTCTCCTGATTCTAATGATGTGAGTTTGATATGTCTAAGTTATAAACTTATATAGCTGTTAATTATTGAGCATTTTTATGATTGTAGCAACAAATAAAAGTGGGATTTTGTAGGGGATTTTTTAATTTTTACCCCAGTAAATATTTATAATAAGTAAGATTTTGTAGGAAAGAGTTGCAAAAAATCGGAAAATGTGGGATAATACTTAATCATTTGTAATATTTAAGTCAAATGGATTTTGATGAAATGCTGACATGGGCAGACCAAGTGATATTTGAAAAAACCGGGAAGCATCTAAGTAGTCTGCAAGAAGCGATTTTAATGGGGGTGTTGAACAGTCAAAAATACGGAGATATTGCTAACCAATACAACTGTACCGAACCTCATGTGAGAAAAGCTGCATCGGAATTATGGCAGGTTATATCAGAGGAAGTTGGGGAAGTTGTTAATAAATCTAATTTACGCTCTACATTTGGAAGAATACAATTAAATAATAGTAGTTATTCATTCTGGAAGGATGTTAAAATCGGAAAGATTAGTTTTTGTGGAAACTCTACAAAACCCCCAAAAGCGAAACAAAACGCCCCACCAACATCAACGGAAAATCAACAATATTCTGTAATCAAACCTCAAATTGATTTAAGGGATGCACCGGAACTTACAACATTTTACGATCGCAAGTCTGAACTCAATACTCTAAAACAATTAATCCTAGAAAAACAATCTCGCATGATTGCTATTTTAGGAATAAGCGGAATGGGAAAAAGTGCGATCGCCCGTCATCTAGTTGAACAGATAAAAACAGAATTTGATTGTATTATTTGGCGGAGTCTTCGTAGCTTTTCTTGTTTAGAAACAACCTTAAAAGAGTTAATTCAATTTTTATCAAACCAAACGGAGTTAAATCTTCCTGATGATTTGGATGGTCAATTAGCAATTTTATTAGAATGTTTACGCGATCGCCGTTGTTTAATTATCTTAGATGATGTTCAGTGTCTATTTAAAGAAGGTCAACTGGTTGGTAATTATCAACCCGAATATCAAAACTATAGTAAATTCTTTAAACTGATCGGAGAATTAACCCATAATAGTTGCTTACTATTCAATAGTTGGGAACCTCCCTTAGAAGTCGTTACCTTGAGTGGAGAGAGTGGTTTAACTCAAATTTTCTCCTTAACAGGTTTAGGAGAAAAAACAACGGAAATATTGAAAAATCAAGGATTACAGGATGAGGAAAATCACCCAGAATTAATTAATCTATTTCGAGGAAATCCCCTTTATCTAAAATTAGCTAATCATTTGATTAAGCAATTATTTGGAGGTAAAATTAATCAATATATCAGTTATAAACCTGTCTGTTTAGGAGATGAATTAAGCCAAATTTTACAACAACAGTATCAGCGATTATCGGAATTAGAAAAAGAGGCGATCACTTTTCTGTCTTCCCACCCCCAACCTGTTCTACTATCGCAATTATTAGAACAATTTTCCGATGCTCCAAATCAACTATTTAAAGTTCTGCTTTCCTTAGAAAGACGGGGATTAATTGAAAAACAAAATTTAGATAATGAGATGGTTTTTACAGTTGATTCTGTGATGCAGAACTATATTATATCTTGCTGTGATTAAAATATTAAAATTATCCCAAAATGTAGGGGCGGGTTCGCGTAAATCTTTGACATCCCACCAATAACCTCTCTAAACCCGCCCTTTCTTTCCCCAAATATGTTAATACAAAGAGGGCGGGTTTATTAAGATTTATGGTGGGATTTGTTATGTCTATTAGAACCCGCCCCTACGGTCTAATTGACAACCACAAAATCCAAGAATGCGATCGCGCCCTTGAGCAACTCGAAACCCCACCCATTCCGCCATCCCCGACCCGGTGGCAAAAAATCCGTCGCTGGTTTAGTCAAATCAAGCAATTTTTCCGCCAGTTATTCTCCTAGTTTTAACCCCATATTTGGGTTAACATCAACCCCAAAATTTAATCTATATTATGAAACAAGAACTTATTCAAGAACTCGAAACTACACCCGACTTTGTAATTGAGGAAGTTTATCACTTCTTGATTTTCCTGAAAACCAGAGTCAAAACCAGAAACACAACGGATTTAACGCCGCCCAAACTTGATAATTCTATCCTAAATATGATCGATGAAATTATATCAGAAGTTCCTCCCGAAGAATGGGAAAAACTTCCTAAAGATTTTGCGGAAAATATTGATTATTATTTGTATGGTGTGCCCAATAGAATTATTAAACAACAATAGTGACAACTTGAAGAATAGCTTAAATTTTTGTTACATAAAGAAAAAAAATGAACCCCAAAATCCAACAGATTATACAAAAACTCAAAACCGAATTTGAGCAACTCTATCAAAACCGCTTAGTTACCCTAATTTTATTCGGTTCGCAAGCTAGAGGAGATGCAGATATTGGTTCAGATATTGATGTATTAGTGGTGTTAAAAGGAACTGTTCAAGTCGGGCAAGAAATTAAACGCACAGGTCAATTGATTGCCGATTTATCTTTGCAAAATAATGAAGTTATTAACTGTATATTTATGGAAGAAAATCGGTTTTTACATCGTCAAGGCCCTTTATTAAGAAATATTCGGAAAGAAGGTATTTTACTTTAGATTTTATCACACCATGACTAACGATCAACTTGAATTACTCTTAAAAGCACAAGAAAGTTTAAATGCGGCTCAAGTTTTATTAAACAACGGGTTTCCCGATTATGCGGCTTCTCGTGCTTACTACACAATGTTTTATATTGCAGAGGCTTTTTTAGAAGGGGAGGGGATGTCTTTTTCAAAACATTCTGCTGTAATTTCAGCCTTGGGTCGAGATTTTGCTAATACAGGAAGAATTCCTGTACAATTCCACCGCTTTTTAATTGAAGCTCAAAATTTACGCAATTCGGGAGATTATGGAGGCTTAAATACTGTTACGAATGAAGAAGCAATTGAGCAAATTAATCGCGCTATCCAGTTTTTAGAATTAGCAGAAGAACAAATTGGTTCTTTTAAAACATAGAACAAAATTTGAGCAACTCTATCAAAATGGTATTTGTCGAATGTAGTTGCGCTTAAGCGCAAAAATAAGGGCTAAAGCCCAACTACTAACTGATCACACTGTTGGGTGCTGGGGTGCATTAGTTAAGCGGTTGATGGGAAGTTTGACAAATTTTCGGCTACTAGCCATTTGCTTATTTCGCAAATCATCAAATATAGCCTTGAGGTCGTAGTTAAATGATTTTGCGTACTCCTCTCTATAATTATGGATTTCTTCTAAAATTGGATCTTTATACATTGTTATTCTCCCAAAGGAAATAATGTTGAGGAAGCCAGACTAAATTTAATCGAAGCTCTTGAATTATTTTTTGAAACGGCTGAACCTTCCGAAATTAAAATTCGGGTCAATCTTTGACATCACACCAATAATCTCTCTAAACCCGCCCCTACGGTCTATAAATTGACAGTAATAGGGGTTGGATCACCCCTATATATTAACAATCAAAACCTAAGTTAAGGCGAAGACAGAGACTTTTCCGGCGATACGCTGGGCGATCGCAATTAATTCTAAAGCAGCGGCGCAGTTAGGATCAGAAATGACAATGGGAACCCCCGTGTCTCCCCCTTCTCCGACAGGTATTTCCAAAGGAATAGACCCCAGTAAAGGAACACCTAACTCCTGGGCGGTTTTTGCCCCTCCCCCGGAACCAAAGATATCGTATTTTTTCTCCGGGGCATCGGGAGGAATAAAATAACTCATATTTTCCACAATTCCCAACACCGAAACCCCCAACTGTTGGAACATTTTTAACCCCTTACGGGAGTCTAGCAGGGACACTAACTGAGGTGTTGTCACAATTACGACCCCGGACATAGGAACAGCTTGGGCGAGGGTTAATTGGGCATCTCCGGTTCCTGGGGGCATATCCACCAGTAGATAGTCTAATTCACCCCAATTGACCTGATAGAGAAATTGACGAATAATCCCATTTAACATCGGGCCACGCCAAATTACAGGCTGATCTTTATCGATCAGAAACGCCATAGAAACCAACTTCACCCCATGATTAAAAGCCGGTTCTAGGAATTCACCATGGGGACTTTGCTGCACCATAACCTGAGCATCAGCCAACCCTAACATGGTCGGATCATTAGGGCCATAAATATCCGCATCAATCAACCCGACTTTAGCACCCATTTGGGCTAAGGCAACGGCCACATTCACCGCCACCGTACTTTTTCCCACGCCCCCTTTACCACTAGAAATAGCCAGAATATTTTTAACACCGACAATGCCTTGACGGTCTGGTAAAGCTTTTTGTTGAGGGGTTTCAGCCGTAACATCAATAACAACACTTTCCACCCATGGAAGCTGTTTAACCGCTTTCTGACAATCTTCGACGATAAATTCCCGCAGGGGACAGGCGGGGGTAGTGAGGACTAGGGTAAAACTAACCTCCCCTCCTTGGATTTGAATGTTACGAATCATGTTTAACTCCACCAAACTCTTTTGAAGTTCGGGGTCTTGTACAGGTCGTAATACCTCTAATACGTTATTGAGATCAAGCATATTGGATCAAAGTGTTCTCAGTTTGAGGGATGGACAAAGGGCTATTTTAGGAGAAACAGACTCTATTCCCCTCTTAATTATTAAAGGATTGGGTCATGCAAAGGGTGTTAGTATTTTGATCATCAGTCTTAAACAGACTTAAACCCACTTAAAATTCAAGTAAAAAAGGTTTACGGTATCCAGGTTTGACTGTAGAAATTCCCGTTAGCCACTTGACTCAAGGGACACAATGCAGACATGATCATAACGCTTGGTAAGATTGCAACCCATTGTTTGCGATCGCGAAAAAGGTTAAAAAAATTATGACAGCTTCTCAGGTATCGGAAACTACTACGCCCCACTTGATCCCTGCGACTGACTCTCAAACCCGTGTCAGTCAGTTTATGAAACAACTCCAGGATGAAATTTGTCAGGGCTTAGAACAGCTTGATGGCCTTGGCAAATTTAGAGAAGACGCTTGGGAGCGTCCCGAAGGAGGTGGAGGTCGATCTCGTGTCATGCAAGAAGGCGATGTCTTTGAACAAGGCGGGGTGAACTTCTCGGAGGTTTGGGGCCAACAGTTGCCTCCTTCGATTCTGGCCCAACGCCCAGAAGCCGCCGGATCTGGATTTTATGCCACGGGAACTTCCATGGTATTGCATCCTCGCAATCCCTATATTCCCACGATACATCTCAATTATCGCTATTTTGAAGCCGGGCCGGTCTGGTGGTTTGGCGGAGGTATTGATTTAACCCCCTATTATCCCTTTGCCGAAGATGCTCACTATTTCCATCAAACTTTAAAAGAAACTTGCGATCGCCACGATCCACAGTATTATTCTGTATTTAAGCCCTGGTGCGATGAATATTTCTATTTGAAACATCGCCAAGAAACCCGGGGGGTAGGCGGTATCTTTTTTGACTATCAAGATGGACAAAGCCAACTCTATAAAGGCCCTGATCCGAAAGGAGCAGCCGCCCTGTATAGTGATAAAGTGGGAATTCCTGATCCGAAAGATTGGGACTCTTTGTTCAGTTTTGCAAAAGACTGTGGAGGGGCTTTTCTTCCCGCTTATTGCCCGATTGTAGAACGCAGACGTTCTCATGACTATGGAGATCGAGAACGGCAGTTCCAATTATATCGGCGGGGTCGATATGTGGAATTCAACTTGGTTTATGATCGCGGAACGATTTTTGGCTTACAAACCAATGGTCGCACTGAGTCAATTCTCATGTCTTTACCGCCTCTGGTAAGATGGGAATATGGCTATGAACCAAAACCAGGGACTCCAGAAGCAGAACTGTATGATACTTTCTTGAAGCCTCAAGATTGGGTGAACACAGACTGCTCCAAATTCACAGGTCTAAGTTAAACTACAGATCAGATAAGCAACCAAAGCAATATCAAAAATTCCGAGGGGACGGTCAGTGATTCATATCGATCAAAAAGAACATACGACCCAGGATGGCACAAAGGTCATTGTCTTGGCACCAACAGGACGCCTAGACATCACAACAGCTTGGCAATTCCGCCTCAAGTTGCAGGAATGTATATCTAAATTGAGTCGCCATGTCGTGGTAAATCTAGGTCAAGTGAACTTTATTGATAGTTCAGGTCTGACTTCACTGGTTGCTGGAATGCGAGATGCTGACAAAGTGAAGGGAAGTTTCCGAATTTGTAATGTTCATCCCGAAGCCAAGTTGGTATTTGAGGTGACCATGATGGATTCTGTATTTGAGATTTTTGAGACAGAAGATGAAGCTCTTGATGGTGGAGTAAGGGCCAGTTGAAGTTAAAATATCCTGGTTTTCTCACTCCAAAGGTCGCCATTAGGCCGTAGGGACGTGCTTAGGTGCGTCTCTACCCGGGGCTGACCAATGGGTTTTGGAGTTTAAGTTGGATTTGAAGGCAACATTGCCACAAAACAACAGCGTTTTTGAAAATAACCGAATCTAATTCCCGACTTCGACTAATCAGCAGGAGTGGAGGGTAAATTAACAGTAGTTAAAAAGCTAACAATTCCTAACAATTACCTACTTATGCTTGCAGCCAAAGTCAGATTTTCTGTAACAATGTCGGGCTGGTGTAAAATCTAATCATGCTACTAGGATTCAAGACTCAATTGAAGGTCAACAAGCAACAACGTCTACTACTGGCGCAACACGCAGGAGTAGCCAGACACGCTTGGAATCAAGGTTTAGGATTATGTGAACAGGTTCTCATACATAATAAACTTAATCCTGATGACAAAATCAAATTTCCCACAGCCATAGACTTACATAAATGGTTAGTAGCAGCAGTTAAATCTATCCATCCTTGGTATTATGATGTATCTAAATGCGCTCCTCAGTACGCATTAAGATATTTGTCAGATGCCTTTCAATCTTTTTTCAAAAAAGTTAAAGGATTTCCCAACTTCAAGAAAAAAGGTAGACATGATTCTTTTACATTAGATGGTGCAGTTCATATTGACCATAGAAAAGTAAAAGTTCCGATAATTGGATGGATAAAGACCTATGAACTTTTACCGTTTGGATATAAACCCAAATCAGTCACAATCAGTAAACAAGCTGACAAGTGGTTTATTTCTTGGAAAATAGAAGTAGAAACCAGTCAAACCCCTAAAAAACAAGAGTTTGTCGGAGTTGACTTAGGAATAAATCATTTAGCCACATTATCAACAATAGAAGTATTTGATGGAGCAAAAAGTTATAAAAAGTATGAACACAAGTTAGCAAGAATGCAATACTTGAATCGGCACAAACAAGTCGGTTCAAATAATTCCAGAAAAGCCCAAATAAAAATAGCGAGACTACACCAAAAAATAGCCAACATTAGGAAAGATACATTACATAAAATCACCACTTATATCAGCAAAAACCACGCAGTTATAGGGATAGAAGATTTGAATGTATCAGGAATGTTAGCTAACGGTAAGTTGTCTAAAGCTATAGCTGACATGGGCTTTTATGAGTTCCGTCGGCAGTTAGAATATAAAACTCAACTATATGGTAGTAAGTTAGTGATTGTGGATAGATTTTATCCCAGTAGTAAAACTTGCTCTAGTTGTGGTGAGAAAAAATTATCTCTGTCACTGTCTCAAAGAGTGTTCCAGTGTAATAACTGCGGTTTTGAGTGTGATAGAGATTTGAATGCTGCTATTAATTTAAAACAAGAAGCGGCTAGATTAGTCGTGTTAGCCTGTGGACTGGATAGTGCCGACACTTCCAGGTGGAAACAGGAAGAAAAAGCGGACAATAGTTAGCATTTGTTAGCTTTTTTGGATCGGAAAGCGTTAAAATCCGACCGCCAAAAATTAGAATAATATTCAGTCCCTTTTAAGATTGGCTTGTGAACAACATCCGCACGGTTTCAGATACAAAGCGCACTTTTTACAGTCTACATACTCGCCCTATCAACTCGATCTATCGTCGTGTGGTTGAGGAGTTGATGGTGGAAATGCACTTGCTCTCGGTCAATGTTGATTTTAGCTATGACCCCATTTATGCCCTGGGTGTTGTAACGGCTTTTGATCGCTTCATGCAGGGGTATGATCCCTTATCTGATCAAGAATCGATTTATCATGCTCTGATCAAAGCTGAACAAGATGACCCCCAACGGTATCGGGGTGATGCTGAACGCTTACAGGCATTGGCCCAAAATCTATCAATTAAAGACTTAATTGCCAGTTTAAAATCTCCTAATGATGGGGGGTCAGATCAGGAGTTACAAGGGCATTTTCAACGGATTATCAATAATTCCAAGTTCAAATACAGTCGTTTATTTGCCATTGGTTTATTTACCATTTTAGAACAGGCTGATCCCAAAAGCATTCAGGACAAGGCGACCAGGGAAGAAATCTTAGGTCAACTGGCCGAAGTCCTAAACTTACCCCAAGACAAACTGCTCAAGGATTTAGATCTCTATCGCAGCAATCTGGAAAAACTCGCCCAAGCTCGGATCATGATGGAAGAAATGACCCAAGCCGAACGCAAGAAACGGGAGAATCGTGCCAATCAAGCCGTCGGGACTTCCCAACAAGATACCTGATATCTTCCAGATTTTACAGCCCTTACAGCAAGATATAGCAACCGCCAAGGCAGTTAGGACACCAGACGGATCTTGGAACCCAGACGGTGAAGTATTTTCCCCCGGTGTTCCCTTCCCCCCTAGCCCTGCGTGCACGGGGGGTTTGGGGGGCTGTTCCGGTGTTCCCTGCTATATAGACTGAATTGCGCTGAGATTTATAGCCTCTGTGAATGGGGTAAAAATAGGACTCCCCTGCTCTGTACCCAGAAGGTAAGCGGGGGAGTCTTAATCTACGGCTTTAATTGCTGGTGCGTTCGTAGTTTTGGGCATAGGTTTGTAACAAGGCACTCACTTGGGTTAATACCGTGTCGCCACCAGCCTTACCGAAAACGGTTTGATTTTGGGCAACCCGGTTGAGGTTCCGTTCAATCGCCGCTTTAATTTGGCCAGAAATCAGGACTTGCAGTTCTTCTTTTGCCCTTGAACGTTGGAATTGCGCCCCTTCTTCGGTAGTCGCATAAAGGGGAGGAAGACGGTTTAAGGCATAGGCAGCAATATCTCCGACATCTAGGGTTTGATCACTGTTTTCTTCGATTTCTGCCACCTTAGCGATCGCTTCGCTCAGGACTAATTCCTCCATGACATTAATAAATTGCTTGCGGGGTAAAACAACGACTTCACCCGTTAACAAAGCACCCATCAACCGATCCAAAGCCATATATTCTTCAATGGACAGTTCTGAAGCGGTGTTACAAATTCGTCCAACCTCTGCCTCCATCGAGGGGGTCAGATACCCGTCTCCTAACGCTTGCTCAACAATCTTTTCAATACTCATAATGCTGTTGCACTTCGCATCATTGTTTTTTTAACTGCTATGCGCCTCAATATTCCCTAAAAAAAGCTTTTTGGTATCTTCACTACTGGAATTTACCGCATAAATAGGGAAAACGAGAGTCTCCTAAATTTTAAAATACTTAGGGAATTAGCCTAAACCAAGCCAGAATCAGTTTACAGTTTTTGACACACCCCCTAAGAATACCATACTTACAACAACCTCGCACAAAGCCCACGCACTTCAGTCGTGGGATGTAGTGCGACCCCCTTTAGGGGGTGTGAGGGTTTTAATGTAATCCCTAAGAACTTCAGCCATTGATAATCCTTCTGATTCAGCATGACTTTTGAGACGTTCATATTCTTTCTCGTTAACATTAAACTGAATTTTCTTTTCCCTTGACATACTCTATTTAAGACTCTATTATCAGAGTATAGCAAGGATGTTCCTCGCTTATCTGGTCAGATGTTCTGACCTCCTTAAAAACAAGTTGTCAATGGCGAGAAAAAGGCAACCACTGTGATTATCCCTGTTGACTACAGAAAGCTCCGAAAAATCTTGGCAGAGCCAAAGACTGTAATAGTCGTAGCCGTCAATTGGGACGAGGTACTTGGCATTCCTCAGAGTCTCGTACTCTCCTCTAATATTGCTGTGAAGCAATTCTGGAAACAGTAGGGGGCAACTCCATGAATACCGAGCAATTGGGGCTAGACAGGAGAATCCCACGCGGTTCACCCGTGGGAGTGTCAAGAGTAGCTATTTCTCTGTAAATTTAGGGGAATTGATCGTCTTAATCAATGGCTGCATAGCGCCAGGGAACCGGATCAACCGCTTTGCCCTGGACATAGAGACCCCAATGCAGGTGCGGCCCAGTTGATGCTCCCGTTGCCCCCACCGCCCCAATCACTTGACCCGGTTGGACAAAATCCCCTTCCTTAACATCAATCCGGCTCAGGTGCATGAAAATACCCGCCACCCCCTGACCATGATCCAAACCAATAACATTGCCATGAATTTCAAATCCGTCAGATTCTCGTCCCACTAAGGCCACTCGTCCGGCTGCTGGAGCCACCACCGCCGATCCCGTTTCCCCACCATAATCTACGCCGCGATGGTAATAGTCTTTGGCAAACTCGCCATTGTAGTAGCGACGCACGCCATAAATGGTAGTAATTTCTCCGGCATTGGGACGTAAAAATGGGCCTTTCCAGTATTTTTCGGGAGTCACCAAGGCCTTAAACGCATCCACCCGATCAAATTCCTTATCCGTGCCGTTGAGTTCTTCTTTATCGGGAGGTAGCCAAATGGACTGGGTAGGAAAGGAGCGATCGCGCAACTGTACCGTTAAGTTTTGTAGCTGTGTCCCATCATTAATTTGTAAGGGTTTAGCCCCTGGCTGATCCAAAGGTGTCGTCGGTAATAAAGCCCGCACACGGTTTGGCCCAATGGCAAACATCGGGTAGGTTTTGCCCTGCCAAGTTACCTTCGGCGTCGCGGAAGTGGGGGACTCCAAGACCACAGACAAGGTATTCCCCAACTCCGGGGAGGTAGGATTTACCCGTACCTGGGCAGCCATTCCTGGCGCGGTAAGAACCACCCCAACAGTGATCAGGGCTAAAACCAAGGATTTTATCCACTCAGGGACTCTTATTCTCATCTTGATCTCTCTAAGGTTGACTGGTGATTAATCTTAAAATACCGCAGGAAAATCTTGGAACTTACGCCAGAATCTCTATAATTTTATTATCCTGAGAATTAGTAACAGTCTGTTACATTAAATAGTTTAGTTTAAAATCAACCGATGCCCGAAGACTTTCGTTTAATTGTAGATTTAGTTCTTGTCCTTGCCGCTGCAACTATTGGGGGACTTTTAGCCTCTTTACTGCGACAACCTGCGATTTTAGGATATTTGATTGGGGGGATCATTGTTGGCCCCGGTGGATTAGGAGTGATTAAAGAGTTAATTCAAGTTGAAACCCTAGCCCAATTTGGAGTGGCGTTTCTGCTATTTGCTTTAGGGGTAGAATTTTCTTTTGCTGAGTTAAAAAAAGTCCAAGGGATTAGTTTAGGAGGCGGTGGATTACAAATTGTCTTTACGATATTAATTACCGCCCTAACTATGGGGATTTTAGGTTGGGATACTTCTCCAATTCAAGGCATATTTTTAGGAGCAATTTTATCCCTATCTTCAACGGCTGTTGTCCTGAAATGTTTGATGGAACGCAATGAAATGGCGAGTCCTCAAGGACAGATCATGTTAGGAATTTTAGTCGTACAGGATTTAGCCTTGGGCTTAATGTTGGCGGTATTACCTGCTTTAAATCAACCTGAAGGCGGGGTGATTTTTGAAGCGGTAGGGCGATCGCTTTTATTAATTGGATTATTTGCATTAGGGGCAGTTATTGCAGGAATTTGGGTAATTCCTAAGTTATTACAATTTTTAGCAAAAACCGAAAGTAAAGAACTATTTTTATTAGGGGTTGTCGCCTTATGTTTGGGAATTGCACTGTTAACTGAACATTTAGGTTTTTCAATTGAAATGGGGGCTTTTGTAGCTGGGTTAATGATTTCTGAAGTGGAATATGCCGATCAAACCTTAACCTATGTTGAACCGATCAGGGATATTTTTGCTGCTTTATTTTTTGTGGCGGTAGGGATGTTAATTGATCCGATCTTTCTCTGGGAACATTTAGAACTAATTATTGGTTTAATGTTACTAATTGTCGCCGGAAAAACCTTAATTATTATTCCGATAGTTAAATTATTTGGCTATTCTTGGCGAACTTCAATTATCACCGGATTAGGATTAGCTCAAATTGGAGAATTTTCTTTTGTTTTAGCCAGTGCTGGACAAGGATTAGGGTTAGTTTCTCGACGGGTTTATTTATTAATTGTGGGGACAACGGCTTTAACCTTAATAATTACCCCTTTTATTTTGCAATTTGCCCCGAAATTATTAGATTGGATTGAGGAAAAATGGGATTTATCTAATCTTTTAGAAAATAGTCAAAAAATCACGAATATTTCTGAAGATTTACCGCAACAAAACCATATTATTGTCTGTGGATATGGTCGGGTTGGTCGTAATTTAGTTCAACTTTTACAAAGTCATAATTATGCGGTTATTGTCATAGATCAATCGGAAAAAACCGTACAGGAATTAAGAAATAATCAGATTCCTTATTTATATGGAAATGCAGCTAGTTTGCACGTTTTAGAAGCCGCTGGGGTGGATCGGGCGGCATCCATGGCGATCGCCCTTCCTGACCCCATGAGTACCCGATTATGCTTAAAAAGATCATTGGAATTTTCGCCTAATTTAGATGTAATTGTGATCGCAGATCGGGATAAGGACATTGAGTTACTATATCAATTAGGGGCGAAAGAAGTAGTACAACCCGAATTTGAAGCCAGTTTAGAATTATCAAATCATGTCTTAACAAAAATGGGGTTAGGAGGGGATAAAATTCAACAGGAAATGCAGAAAATTCGTCAAAGTCAGTATTCGGATTTTCGTCCAAAACAATCGGCTCAAGAAGTGGCGCGAGATTTACAGCAAGCTACCCAAGAAATGAATAGTAAATGGTATGCTTTACCTACTAATTCTCCTTTGATGGGAATGACTTTGGAAGAAAGCAATATCCGTCCGATGACGGGAATTAGTATCATGGCTATTCGACGCTTTACGGGAGAAGAAATTGATTATCCCGATGGTCAAGTTCGTTTGGAAAAAGATGATAAGTTATTGGTGGTGGGGGAAGCCGCCGCTTTAGAAACTTTGGATCAATTGGCGAAAGGGGAAGTCACAATTCCGGCGGAAAGTATTTCTTGTCAATGGTTAAATATTCCAGAAAATAGTCAGGTGATCGGTAAATCTTTATCTAAATTAGATTTAGCAAATCGGTTTGGGGTACAAGTTCAAGCCCTACGTCGGGAGGATAAATTTTATCGCTGGCCGAATCGAAGTTTGGATTTAGAAGCGGGCGATCGCCTATTATTATGTGGGAGTTTTCATGATTTAAACCAAGCCCGGAGAGAAATGATTCCAATTAATATTCCTCCTCTGAAAATTTTAAAGGAAATTGAGATAGTTGAAGGTTGATCGGCGGGTATTTTAAGATATTGAAAGGGGTGTAGGGGAGAAGATCTCATACACCCTAAACTTAAAATAATTGTCCCCCTCGAAAACGCCAGTAAGGAAATAAAATTCTCATCACACTTTGGGAAGTAATAAAAATAGCAATCCACACACAACTATAGTGGGAAATAAATATTCCTAAATTAAATTCTGATGCAGAAAGACCGGGTAAACTAATTGTTTTGATCAGAGTTACTAGAAATAAGGCTTCCCAAATTCCGGCTAATAGTTGAAAAGCACCTGGCCAATCTCGATCCCAGCGAAATTGTTGGATTTTGATATAGAGAATGTCCCAAAAAAAGCCAAAACAGGTAATATATCCTAAAACCCAAAAGTAAATTGATCGGGGTTGATCACCAATTTTTAGCCCCAAAAAGGCTAAGGTTACTAAAACACCAATGGTTGCAAATAAGAATAGACGAGTTTGCCAGCGTCCGATTAATGTTGGAGTCATGGGAGTAACAATTAAAAATTTTAGAGAATATTATTGTTAATTTTTATTAAAAATCCTGATCCGATATGGTTCTAATCAACTATAATAACATATTAGAATATTGATAGTATTGCACCCGGATTCAGCGCCCACTAGGATGGGCGTTTTTTTATTTTCAAATATATTGTAAGAGTGAAATCTATCATAATTGAGTTTTTAATTGTCAATTATCCTAATACTATTCGGTGAAATAACTATGTTAACTCGGTCGCCAATTTTAAATTGTTGTAACTGATCTTGATGCCAATTTTGTAGGCGAATAATCATTATAATTTTATCAGTTAAACGCACTCCATAACGGGTATCTGTTCCCAGATAAACAGATTCTTCTATTGTTCCTTCCCAGGTTTGTACATTTTGATAATTTCCTAAATTTTCATGGGTCTTAGGATAGATAGTTACTTTCTCAGGACGAATGACTAAATTAATTATTTGTCCTAGTATAATCGGTTGAGATACTGTCAAATAAATCTGGATTTGTTCATCAATTAAAGCAGTAATTTGTTGTGCTTTGGTTTCGGTTACTTTTGCCGTGAAAAAGTTAGTTTCTCCAATAAAATCAGCAACGAATTTAGTCTGAGGATATTCATAAATTTCCATCGGGTTTCCTACTTGTAATAATTCTCCATGATTCATAATTCCAATTCGATCAGATAGGGTTAGAGCTTCTTCTTGATCATGAGTAACGTAAACAAAAGTAATCCCTAATAGTTGCTGCATTTTTTTGAGTTCTAACTGCATTTCTTTTCGCAATTTTAAATCTAAAGCCCCCAAAGGTTCATCAAATAATAATACTTTTGGTTGTTTAACTAATGCTCTAGCTAAAGCGACTCGTTGTTGTTGTCCACCGGATAGTTGACGGGGATAACGAGTTTGAAAATCGGTTAATTTAACTAACGATAATGCTTCTAAAACTCTACTTTTAATTTGGGGACGGGGCAAATTTTCCATTTCTAGTCCAAAAGCTATATTTTCCGCGATGGTTAAATGGGGAAATAAGGCATAATTTTGAAAGACGGTATTAACTGGACGATGAAAGGGAGGACTATTTTTCATCGGTTGTTGATGAATTAAAATTTCCCCTGAAGTGGGATATTCAAATCCAGCAATCATTCTTAATGTTGTGGTTTTTCCACAACCAGATGGCCCTAATAAGGAGAAAAATTCTCCGGTTTTGATTTGCAAATTAAGTTGATTAACAGCTAAGAAATCCTTGCTATTTAATCCCTTAAATAATTTAGAAACGTTCAATAATTCAACAGCAGCATTCATGTTACCCATTACCCATTACCTATTACCCATTCCCCACACCCGCTTTAACTTCCGTCCAAGCTTGATCATATAATTGGGTGGCTTCTCCTACATCTTGGAGATATTGGAGCTTTTCAAAAACTTCTGGGGGAGGATAAATCCCAGGATTTTTTAAGTTTTCAGCGTCAATTAATTTTTGATCAATAGCAACTTTATTGGGGGAAGCATAATCAATGAAATTAGAGATTTTAGCACTATTTTCTGGTTCCAAAATAAAGTTAATAAAGGTTTCAGCGAGTTTTTTATTGGGTGCGCCTTTGGGAATAACCATATTATCCATCCCAATAATACTTCCCTCTTTGGGAATAACATATCGCAAATCGGGATTTTCTTTCATAACTTGAAAAATATCGCCACTATATTCCATGGTTAAATTAACTTCTCCTTGATTTAATAATTGTTGACCTGTATCGGGGGCAAAAGCGGCAATATTATCTTTATTTTTAATTAGGAAATCTTGGGCTTTTTTGATTTCTTCGGGGTTTTTTGTATTGGGACTATATCCCAAATATATTAAAACTGCTCCCATCGTATGGCGCATATCATCTAATAAAGCAACTTTACCTTTATATTTGGGATCAATTAAGGCTGACCAACTGTTAATTTCTTCTCCGGTTTTTTTAAGATTATAGCCAATTCCTAACGTGATCCATTGATAGGGAATACTATATTTGTTTCCTGGATCATAAGGAGGATTTAAAAATTTAGGTTCGACATTTTTAATATTAGCAATATTAGCCGAATCTAATTCTTCTAACATTTGCTCTTTTACCATAATTTTAACCATATAGTCAGGGGGAAATGCCACATCATAACCGGGGTTTCCGGCTTTTAATTTAGCATAAAGACTTTCGGCACTATCATAAGTATCATAATTAACTTTAACTTGATATTTTTGTTCAAAGGCTTTAATAACTTCTGGGTCAATATAGGTTGACCAGTTATAAATATTGAGAACATTTGCTGTAGGCGCAGTCGGGGGTGTGCTGGACTGATTAGCTGTGCAGCCAAAGGGTAAAAATACACCCAAACAAAATAGCAGAATTAAGGTTAAAATTCGTTTCATGTTCTATAAATTAATATCAACGTTTAGGGTGAGTTATGGATTGATTTATTTTAAACTTAATCGGTATAAATACAAGCAGTGCAAGTATCCTCCCTTACTATTTTACCTTAACTCCATCTTGTAATTTCAAAGATGATATTACCAAAAAAAGAGAAGCTAGTAACATTAAAGTTGAAATCGCATTAATAACTGGACTGACGGATAATTTAATCATTCCATATACAAATAAAGGTAGGGTAGTTGCACCTACTCCAGTTGTAAAAAAGGTGACAACAAAATCATCCAAGGAGATTGTAAAAGCTAATAATGCACCACTTAAAATAGCGGGGAAAATTAAGGGAAAGGTAATTCGCCAAAAGGTTTTCCATTCATTAGCTCCTAAATCTAATGCTGCTTCTTCTAAAGCTGGATCTAAGTCGGATAAACGCGCCCTAACCGTAATAGTAATGAAGGCAATACTAAAGGTGGCATGACTAATAATTACCGATGGTAAGCCTAAAGTCAAGTGAATTCCGGTAAGATTTTCTAGGATTCTAAAAACTAAGGTAAAAAAGACTAATAGGGAAACGCCTAATGTAATTTCAGGAATAATAATTGGTAATAATAATAATGCTTCTAATAATTTAGATCCTGGAAATCGAAAGCGCTCTAAAGCTAAGGCTACCATTGTTCCTAAAATGGAGGCTATTAAGGTGGAAGCGATCGCAATAATTAAACTATTTTGTAAGGAATTCCAGAGACTTTGGGTAGAAATATCGGCGGTACTTTCTGTTAAGCCACTGAATAACTTTTGATACCATTTTAACGTAAATCCTGTCCAATTTGAATTAAATCGAGAGTCATTAAAGGAATAAATGATTAAAATTAAAATCGGTAAATAAAGAAACGAAAAGACTAGGGTAGCCTGTATTTTTAATCCGGTTTCCCCCCAAGTATGAATAAAATTATCTAGGGTTTTAATATTCATAGTTTTAAGATAAATTATCTGTGTTAGAACTTCTAAAATAAATCATAACAGGAATTAATACTAATACCATTAATCCCATTGATAAAGCCGAGCCAAAGGGCCAATCTCGGGCTTGTAAAAATTGATTTTGAATTAAATTTCCAACCATAACTGTTTTTGCGCCTCCTAGAATATCCGGGGTAATAAATGCACCTAAAGCCGGGATAAAAACCAGAATAGATCCGGCGATAATTCCGGGTAAAGTTAGGGGTAAAATAATTCTAAAAAACGTTCTAATATGGTTTGCACCCAAATCTTGAGCCGCTTCAACTAAAGAAAAGTTTAATCGTTCAATGGTAGCATATAATGGTAGGATCATAAAGGGTAAATAACCATAAATTAAACCAACAATAACGGCAAAGGGAGTAAAAAGTAAATTCAGAGGTTCTTGAATTAAACTTAAACTTTGTAAAATGGTATTAATCATTCCTTCAGAACGAAGAATAATTATCCACGCATAGGTTCTAACTAGAAAGTTTGTCCAGAAAGGAATAATCACTAAAAATAATAACAGGTTTCGCCAACGGGTCGAAGAAGTGGCAATAAAAAAGGCTAAGGGATAACCAATAATTAAACAAATTAAGGTGGTTAAGGAGGCAAGTCCTAGCGATCGCCAAAAAATATTCAGGTATAAATCATTGACTAATCGTTGATAATTTTTTAAGGTAAATTCCCAGGTAACTCCCCCATAGGTTCCTCGTTCTAAAAAACTATAAACTAAGACAATAATCAGAGGAATAATAAAGAAAATTAGTAACCAAATTGTAGCAGGAAGTAATAGGATCAATAGGTTTCTGGTCTTTCGAGTTTCTAGGGTGGAAGGGGACTGTTTTTTGAGTAAAAAATCCATAAATTAAAATCAATAATATTGAATTAAATCGGTTATAACCTCAACAAATGACGAATAAAGGTTCAAGAGTTGATTTTAGCTCCAAGATCAGCTATGATGCAACCGGAAAACACTATCCAGCTAAAATTTGCTGTGAGTTGCCGTGCAAACGCTTCAAATACCCGAATCTGGTCATCCACTGGTCAAATCCCTATTTCATCATAAAGACCAGGAATTGTTAACTCTGTTTCAGAATTATCCTGATCAGGGGAAATACTTTGTTGCTATTTTCTGCCGTTACGGTTTAATTGTCTATACTTTAATTCGTCATTCAGTGCGATCGCCTGTACAAGCGGATTATTTATTCTCTCAAACCTGGCGACATATTTTTTATGAAATGCGTCCGTTAAATTTAAGAGAACAAGACAGCACAGAGGGGGGAAATACCCTACAAAATTGGTTAATTAATGTTACCGCAGTTTGTATTAATCAAGGGGAGTTACCTCCTGTGGAATCTATCCAATATTCTTTATCAGCAGCGCCTCCTCCTCTGTGGTGTTATGTCGGATTAGTGTTAGATAGAATGGAACCTTTATTAAGGTTAATTCTGGTAATGGCACAAACCTTTCATTGGAGTGAAACTCGAATTTCTGCTTATTTACAAGCTGAAGGTGAGTTGGTTTCTCCGAATGAAGTCAAAGAACTCTTAAAAGGAGGCTATCGCACCTTAGATGAAAGTTTACCTGCTGATATTCGGGAAATTTATTTCAATGAAAATAGCCCAATTTTTACCCCAGATCCCGATGTCAATCAACAGATTTTAAAGTCTTAAATTTAGAGGTGCGGTAGCCGAATCTAAATTAATTTAAAAATACCGATCCTGCTTCTGTAATATTCATGGATCTTGTATCAAGACTAAAATTGTTTGTGACTTCAAATTGCACTTCTAAAACTCCAGGAGAAGTTTGCTTAGGTATGACTAATAAAGAACCTCCATCCTGGCGTTGATAGGTAAGTGTAATTGGGGGTGAACCTTGGACTTGAATTGTGGCATTTTTGGCTAATAATTCTTGACGAGTTCCTCCAATTAGTTGATATTGAATGGGTGTATTACTGTTATTAATTAACTTAATAGTGACTATTCCATTTACAGCACCAACTCTCGCACTGGGTAAGGGAAATCTAGGGGGAAGATCATCTTTTTCTGAATTAGAGTTAGAATTGGGTTGGGTAGTTGCAGGGGCGGCTTGGGGTCGTGAGGGTTTCCCAGGAGGAGGGCCACCTGCTAAGGCGATCGCCGATAGACTTGTAAACACTTCACCAATAGCAAGTATTAAGACGATCAAACGGGATACAGTTGCTTTCATGATTCGTTGTCCTTTAATCTTTACAAAATTTATGATCAGTTGATGTGAACCAGTTTAAGCTAAATTATCAATTTAAGGATAGAATATTGATAATTGTTCTATAATCAATGTATCATCCTGATCCAATTTGCCCAAATAGGTAACAGGTTAAAACACAATATTGTGATCATTTTCCCTATGCAATTGCTCAAAAAATTTCCGATTTTTACTTTAGCATTGAGTGTTTTTATTATCTCGGTTTTGACACTTACACAACCGATATTCGCCTCTCGCCAGACTCATAGGTTAATTGCTCAATCTATGCCCATTATTCCCGCTAAAATTGTATTTCTAACCCCTCAAATTCCTTCTCAAACCATCATTAAACCATCTTTGAGTCTCAATCAAATCTCTCCTACCTTAGCCTCGAACTGGACAACTGATCACAGCAACAGCCCAATTAGAGGATGTAATTGTCCTCAGTGTCAGTTAACGGTTTAATTTGACTAAACTGTATTACTTCTGGTGTTAACTGAAATTAAAAACAACATCAGAAGTTTTCCAATGGGTAGCACTATAATAATTTAGATGCTTAACAACTTAACAGTTTTCAACTATAACCCTAAAGAGTTTTCTAATTGCTCTAAAATAATATCGGTTACAACTTTAATTCGATAACGACAGGCCATGGTTTCACTACAGGCGAAAGTTCCATTTTCCCAATATTTATTACTTCCCGCACCGCCCCCACAAACTCCAAAATATTCACAGGTTTCACTACATAATTTAATTCCTTCCTGCATATCTGCATAAATTTTCTGGAATTTTTCTGTATCACAAACTGATTCAAAACTATCTTTTAATACATTTCCTAAAATAAAATTGCCATAAGGTTCAATATTCACCGATAATAATTCGGGGTCAAAGGTAGAAAAATTCCCTTGATAATCAATATTAATTAAAACAAAAGGGTTATTCATATCCGTTTGGGTCAAACGGGTATTAGAATAAATTAAACCACAAATAGCTTCAAATTCTCTAAGGTTAAATTCTCCCTGCACTTCTGAGGTTAATTCCCAAAAACGCTGCATAAACGCACGATATTTTTCCGGTGTGCCAATTTCTTCTAAGGTAGATGATTGATTCACACCTTCAATTTCTTCTAAATTAAATCCCACATCATAAATTCCATTTTCCCTGAAAAAATTAAAGATTTCATCGGCATAATTAAGCGAATCTTGAGTAATAACGGAAATCACATAAAAAGGAATATCGTTTTTTTGTAAGAAAGAAATTCCTCGCATAGTTTGGGCGTGACTTCCTGTTCCCTTACGGGTTTGGCGATGGGCGTCATGGATAAATTCCGGCCCATCTAAACTCACCCCAACACAAATATTATGTTCTTGAATAAAATCACACCATTTTTGATTAATATATGTGCCATTTGTTTGAACTGAATGCCAAATTTTTGCTTGTTTTTGATTATATTTTTGATCGGCTTCTTGAATTAGTTGAAATGCCGATTCATAAAAAGAAATCGGAACCGCCAAAGGCTCTCCAGCGTGCCAACAAACGGTAAATTCATCACCGAGAAACGGAGAGGTGAAGATATTTTTAAAGATAGGTTCTATTAAATCTAAGGATAGGGTATTTTTCAAGTCTCGGTTAGGTAAATAACAATAATCACAATTGAGATTACAAAAAGATGTGCCTTGAATTACGACTAAATTAATCGGGCCAAATTTGCTAAGATCAATCTTTTTAGGATTTAATAAAGTTGGATTTGTCATTGATTTTAATAGATTTTAATAGATTTAAAAGGGTTAAAAAAAATCAGCGCTGCCTGAAATCGCAACGCCTTTTTTAAAACATGATAACATCTAAATAGAACTAACGGGAATTAATAAAGCGACCCCCATCACCCCAACCATTGCGCCAGTTATTCCCATTGCGCCAACTACCCCCATTTCCCCAGGAGCCGCCACCTCCGCGATTAATCCAGCCTCCCCGTCCTCCACCATTTCCCCAGGCTCCCCTGGCGATTTGTTCTCCGGGTTGTAGTGCTTCCGGTTTTTCTTGCAATTGATTTTCTCGCTGTTTTAAAGTCTCTGTGATTCTTGACAAACGGGACTCAATAGTTGTAGATTCAGGGGTTTTAACTGTAGCATTAGCCGCCGGAATATTTAAAGCACTTAGAGCCAAGAAAAAGCCAACTAATCCTATTTTTGTGCTAATTTCCAAAATGGTTACTCCTTTTATTAATAAATTTCATGGCACTATAGCATAAATTTTGATATCAATTGATTTAAAAAGGATAAAAAATTTACCGTTGGTCACGATCGCAACACCTTTTTCAAGATCAGGATAATATCTAAACAGAACTAACGGGAATTGATAAAACGGCCCCCATCGGCCCAACCATTGCGCCAGTTTCCACCGCCACCACGATTGACGAACCCACCACTACCATTCCCCCAGGCTCCGGCAATTTGTTCTCCTGGTTTTAGGACTTCCGGTTTTTCTTGTAATTGGTTTTCTCGCTCTCTTAAAGTCTCTGTAATTCTTGACAAACGGGACTCAATTGTTATAGAAACTGGGGTTTTAACTATAGCATTCGCCGTAGGAATATTTAAAGCGCCAAGAGCCAAGAAAAAGCCCACTAATCCAGTTTTTGTACTAATGTTCAAAATGGTTAATCCTTTTATTGATAATTTTTATTGCACTATAACATAAATTTTGATATAATCGGGTGGGTTTTCTTAAGAAAACTTGATTAAAGTTGTGTGAGGAAAAAAATGATTTTATCTAAAAAAATTGCGATCGCTGCTTTGGGTGCTGTTTTTTCCCTAAGTCTATCGAGTGCTGCATTTGCAGAAACAGTAATGGAAAAAGTAGCCCGAACTGGGGTATTAACCGCCGGAGTTCAGACGGATTTTATTCCCCTTTCCTATGTCAATGATCAGGATGAATTAGTTGGTTATTCCATTGATATTCTGAATCAAATTAAAGCCCAACTTGCCAAGGATTTAGGACGGGAAATTACTTTAGAACTGGTTCCGATTACCATCGGTGATCGGATTCCCAAGGTATTATCGCGGGATGTTGATATTGTCTGTGAGGATGTGACTTTTACCTGGAATCGCGATCGCTATGTCGATTTTTCTGTGAGTTATGGGGTTACAGGAACCCGGTTATTAGTTAAAAAAGGAAGTAATTTAGGCACACCAGAATCCTTAGTAAATCGGCAAATTGGTGTATTAGAAAATGGCAGCAGTGAATCAACTATACAAGTCGTACAACCCCAAGCCAAAATAGTCAAATTTAAGACTATTGGCGAGGGAATTGCCGCTTTAGAACAGGGTAAAATTGATGCTTTTGGTTCCGATGGGGTTTTGCTAGAAGGAGCTCGACAAACCCTCCCTAACCGTGATGCTTTAGAAGTAGTTCCTAATCTTCCCTATGCCCGGGAAGGAATTGCTTGTATTGTCCCTGAAAATAATTCTGCTTTTTTAGATCGGGTAAATTTTGCGATCGTAAAATTGATGCAAGGTTATGTCATGGGAGATAAAGAATCAGTGGCTATTGTCGATCAATGGTTTGGAAAAGATGGTGTGATCACAATAGATAATGATTTAATCAAAAATTACTTTCAAGGTGTGATTAACTCCAGGGAACAAATCAAACTTAACTAAGTAGGTGATTATAACTGTTCGTTGTTGCGCTTTAGCGCTCTCTAGTTAGGGGCTTTGCAGCAACAACAAACTTTTTTATCTGTTCAAATAATTATAAACATCTACTTACAACTAATAAAAATCATGAATGAAATTTTACTCTATAATCCCCATGCTGGAGATATCTTAGAACATGAATTTTTAGAAGAATTAGGAATTAATCAAAACACTTTGGCATCGGCAATTGATGTTGATTCTAATAAAATTCATGCTATTATTAAGGGAGAATGTCCAGTGACGGCTGAGATAGATTTATGCTTATGTCGTTATTTTGGACTTTCAGAAGGATATTTTTTAAGATTACAAAATACCTATGAAATTATGGAAGCTAAACGAAAATTAGGAGAAAAATTAAATCAGATTAACCCTTATTCCTATAGCCAGTAAATTCTTGATTGTATTATAAAAAGGGGGTTATGGGGTATCTATCGGGTAACAAATAGCGGTATTATAGAAGTTGTAACCACTGAATTATGAGTTGATCAGAATATGACTGAACCTAAAAGCGAAAAGTTAACTCGGGCTTTAAATCAATTAATTGAGGAACATGGGATTAAAAATCTTGTCCATTCTTTAGCCAATCATTGTTTCAAAGAAGCAGAATTTTTGCGGCAAGATCGCAGTACAGATTTAGCTGAAAACTGGCAAGATATTGCTGAGAAACTGCAAAAAGTTATGGAAAATCAAGAATCCTGATAGTTATTTAGTAATCTTAAAATAGGTTGTAATATCTTCTTGTAAGGTTTTGGAGTTCCAACCCTATTCGTGCTTTGGGTTTAGTCTCCAAACCCTACAGTTTTTTCAGTTAATTAAACCTAGATAGTACAATCTTTTCTCCCTATTCCCTATTCCCTATTCCCTTAATAATATGACCAGTTCACAACCGTTGTTTTCAGATATTAGCCAACATTGGGCGCGTCCGTTTATTCAACGTTTGCAAGCTCAAGGTTTAATTAGTGGATTTAAAGATAACACATTTCGCCCTAATCAAAATCTAACCCGTGGGGAATTTGCTACTATTTTAAAAGTGGCATTTCCCACTTCTATTAAACGTGAATATATTCCATTTAAGGATGTACCCAAGGAGTTTTGGGCGGCGGAAGCAATTAAAATTGCCTATCAATCTGGCTTTATTTCGGGGTTTCCTGATGGACAGTTTCTTCCTCAAAGTCCGGTGACTCGCTTACAGGTTTTATTGGCTTTAGTTTCGGGTTTGAATTTACCTCAAGGAGAGAGTTTAAACTTAAAAAATATTTATGAAGATGGGGATACCATTCCTAGCTATGGGACTCAGGCCATGATTACAGCCACTCGTTGTGAATTGGTAGTTAATTACCCCTATCCCCAACTTTTTAATCCTAATTCTAATGCAACTCGGGGAGAAGTGGTTAGTATTATCTATCAGGCTTTAGTGTTACTAAAAAAAGTTAATCCAATTATTTGTCCCTATATTATATCCTTAGCTCACCCCGGAATTATTAAAACAGGAACCCATCTTTCTGTTAATGGGAGAAAATGGAAATTACCCTGGAGTCAATGGAATTCAGGAATTGCTACAAATACCGGAATTAGTGATAAAGGAATTATCCAAGTTTTAGGAATTAATCCCTTAAATACAACGGAATTTAGTCTTCAACCCTTGAATTGGTTTGCTTTGCATTCAACTCCGGGGACTTTTTTTGATGCCGAATATCGTTATCTAAAAATTGATCAATTAGCAGAATTATCAGCCTGGGATTTGGAAATTCAAGAAAATACCCTTAATATTATTTCTAAACTAGGTACTATTCAAGCCATAAATTTTGAAGAACGTGCTAATATTTCTCAAATGACAATAACATTAAATCAACCGACTCCCTGGGAAATTTATCAACAAAATACCCAATGGGAAGTAGTGGTCGATGGAATTACAAATCCGACAATTGCTAAACCCTTTCAAGACCCGACTCAACCCACACCCACTTCTGGAACTTCCGAACAGCAAAATGAAGGAGAAACCGCAGTAACAACTCAAAAACCATCTCGTCCTTTGGTAAAAATTACGAATAATCAAACTATAATTCAAGGAACTTTACCCGATGGTTATGGGGTGAAAGTTTCTACATTGAATAATCCAAATCGGATTTTAATTGAGTTACGCCAGGATTCCTTAATAGAAAGAGATATTACTTGGACAAAAGGATTGCGATGGCGACAACAATATATAACTTTAAATAATAGCCGTTTTCCCGTAGTTTGGTTAATTGTAAATTCGGATTTTGGCTTGACTTTACGACCAATTTGGGCAAGTCAAACGGGAATGAAAGGCATTGACAGTTTAGCCAAAACCGTTGATAATAGTCAATGTATAGGGGCAATTAATGCCGGATATTTTAACCGGAATAATCTTTTCCCTTTAGGAGCAATTCGGCGGGAAAACAAATGGTTTTCGGGGCCAATTTTAAACCGAGGAGCGATCGCTTGGAATGACTCGGGACAGGTAAAATTTGCCCGTTTAACTTTAAAAGAAACCTTAATTCCATCATCGGGACAGACCCTAGACTGTGAATTACTCAATACCGGATATGTGAAAGCGGGAATTGCTCGCTATACTCCTGAATGGGGAGAAAATTATACTCCATTAACCGCGAATGAAATTGTGATTCTGGTAGAAAATAATATTGTTAAACAACAACTCGAACAAACAAATACGACCGCCGCTATTCCCATTCCTAAAAACGGTTATTTATTAACCTTGCGATCATTTCGTAGTGCTTTAAATTCGTTTTCTGTGGGTACATCTATTGAAATTAAATCTCAAACTACCCCTTCAGATTTTAATTCCTTTCCCCATATTTTAGGCGGCGGGCCATTATTATTACAAAACGGGCAAGTGGTGGTAGATGCGATCGCTGAAGGGTTTAGTCCTGCCTTTGCGGATCAGTCTGCCATTCGCAGTAGTGTCGGGATCACCGCCAAGGGGGAATGGTTGATTGCCACCGTCCATAACCGCGTCGGAGGGGTGGGGGCCAAATTAACCGAAATGGCACTCTTAATGCAGCAATTAGGAGCCACTGATGCGTTAAATTTAGACGGGGGAAGTTCGACGAATTTAGTCTTAGGAGGTCAACTTTTAAACCGCATCCCCGATACCGCCGCCCCAGTTCACAATGGTTTGGGGGTATTTCGCCGATAAAAAAACCCAAGCTAGAAATGTATGTTAAGCTGTAGCACTAATATAGATTGTTAGCTAAATTCTTAATTGCGGACTCCTGCCATGATCACTCCCAGTGAGTTGAATTACTATTATAAAGTGTTAGATCTGAAGCCTGGAGCCTCCTTAGAATTGGTGGATCAGGCCTATAAAGACTTAGCATTTATTTGGCATCCCGATCGCATTCCTGAAGAAAATCAACGATTAAAAAAAATCGCTGAGGAAAAACTCAAGGAAATTAATCAAGCCAGGGAAAAATTGCGTTCTTTATTGCGTCGATCAAGTCCAAATTCAACTCAACATTCCTCAACTGTTTCGCGTTCAGAATCCCATTCCAGAGCATCCTCAAATAGTACAGGAAATTCCTATACCTATCAAAACCCCTATTCTAATTATCAATCCTCTACCTATCAAAGCCGGGTAAAAACCTCTGAAAATAATAATTTTCAACGCCCCCCAGCCAGTAAACCTCCGGTTACGCCCCCACCGCCAACTCCCCCCGCACCAACGCCTCCCCCCACTAGACCGACGGAATTAAGTGGATTAAGTTTTAAAGGTGCGGATTTAAAAGAAAGGGATTTTTCCAGTCGCAATTTAAGCGGTGCGGACTTAACTGAAGCCGATTTAAGTGATGGGTTTCTGCATAAAGTTAACTTAAGTGCCGCCTGTTTATATAAGGCGAATTTATTTAGGGCGAATTTTTTACAAGCTAATTTAACCTATGCTAATTTACAGGAAGCTAATTTAATTGGGGCTGATTTAAGTGGCGCTGATTTAAGATGTGCAGATTTAACCGGGGCTAAGGTAGGAATTGGGGATAAAATTATGGTAAAATTAACCGGAGCTAAATTAGAAGGTGCTATTTTACCCGATGGTAGTGTTCATCATTAATAGGAATTTAACTATTAATTGGAATGATGGGACGTTGACCCGCTTGGAACTGTTTCCAAGCTGTTTTAAGTTGAATTGGTGCGGGATAATTGCGATCACATTTTGATAAGCGGGTATAATTTCTTATATTTATTAATCAATAAAAGATCAATACTATTAAATTATATCTCAATCCTTATCATTCCTCAAAATCTTTAAAATAATAGTAAAGGTTAGCTAACGCAAAATTTGATGCTTCCTCTAAATTTTCAGAAACCAGACTTTCATAGTTATAACGGGTTGCTTGCCGAGAAATATAAGCAGTGTATTCCAGACGTATTTGTGGATTCATTAGTAATCTAAGTTGTTCTTTTAAAGACAAAATATCACATTTTTTCTTTAATTTGCTATATTCTAACTCTTCAGGTAATACTTCAGGTATAAATTCTATTGATAAATTACTATTCACGACATCTTCAATATTAAAATTTACTTCAGGTAAAATTTTTTGCTCTGATAAGCGTTTTTGTTCTAATGGCTTAAGCGAAAGTCTATAATCAATATTACTCTGCCAAGTTTCAAGAACCGGAAAATCATGATTATGAAGGTGAGTGATTTCTGGAAATAAAAAATTTAATTCATCGTCAGTAGATATTTGATCAATTAAATTTAAAATATCTTGACGCATTTTTATTTTTAATTCAGAGAGACGTTGGCTAACGGCAATCATTTCATCTTGAATTTGGTAAGTAGTGATAATAGCATTTTCAACTGTCCAAAAACATTCAAGCCAGCGAAAACGTTCTATAGGAGTTAAACTATTTAGTAGATTACGATCATTATATACAGATATAACATCATTAAAAAGCGTACTTCTTACTGCATCTATTTCCGTATTAAACCTTTCTTTATTCTGAATATTAAGGGCAGTACGAAAACGATCTAATGCTGTTATGAATGAACAATAAGCTTTAGTTAAGGCTTGACGTTTTTTTTGATATTCTGAGTCTTGTTGAGATCTTTTTATCTGTTCAATAATTTCTTCTGTCTGGTTATGCAAAATACATTTAATATCAATAAAACCATCTTTCACTTCTAATCTAAATTGTTCTACTTCTTGCCTAAGTTTAAGTGTTTGTTTTAGATTAACGGCTGTTAATGCTACTCCGGTAAATGTCCCTACACCGATAATAGCAGTAGTTGATTGGAGTACCCCTAAACTGGACTGAAGAGATTGGAGAGTTTGTTTTATAACATCCAGTCGTTTGTAAGTCTCTTGAAATCCTAGATGAGTTTGTATAATATTCAATGAACCCAAAACTGCTTGTGCAGGGGCTATAAAAGGTTGCAGACTAAACTTCGTTACCCCCTTAGCTACTTCAACAATCATACCTGTGGCCGGATCTTTAAGAAAAGGGAGCAATAGTCCATCAACCGTTTTCGCCTGTACTAACTTACCAGCAGCTAAAAGTGCTTGTCTAGCAGCACTAAAGGAATATTCCATAAATCTGAAAAATTCTGTTCCAAAAGTATATCTAAGTTATATCATAGATCTAGTGAGACTACCTTTGTATTGGCCAAAAGAGTTCCACGTCTATCTGAGTCAAACTTTTTATGTTAAATTTAAAGTTTGATTTTTGTATCCAATCTAACAGCAAGGGTTTAAACTATGGATAGTACCACTCAAAATCAACTTCGCCTGTTGAGCTATCAAGTTCTTGATGTCATAGAAGAATCTCAGTATTTATTGGTTTTACCTCTAACCAGCTTCGATATCGATAATTCTAAGATAGAAGAATTTCAGAATTTTATGAAATATTTAGAACAAATACAAAGTCATCAAGAAAATGAACAAATTCAATTGTCTTATGATTCTATGCAAAATTTTTTAGTAACATTTGTAACTTGCCTAGAAAAATTAGATGCTTTGCTAAGTAACGAAGTTAATATTTCTCAGGCTTTGAAAAAAAGCAGCTTTGACAACATGAGTATATTAGCTGGATATCAAAAAAAAATTAAAAAGTTAGTAGAGCAATCGAAGAATGAAACAAAAACTAAATCTGAAAAATTATTTGAAGAATGGATTCCTTCTCTGAAAAATAAAATGGCTGAGAAAATGCAGGAATTCTCAAAAGAAAAAGATGAGGATAGTCCTGCAAGATATGGTGCTGCAAACTTTGTCTTTAATCTACGTAAATCTTACAAATACATGAAAGATAAAGAAGCTAAAAATCGTGAAAGAATGAAAGAATACGTTTTAGAAGAATTTAACCAATGGCAAATTAAAGCATTGAATCAAGATATTATCATTCCTGAAATTGAAAAACTAGAAAATCAGGTTGATGAGATATTTCAAGATATTAAGAATGAGCTTTATGCCCTTAACATAACTAACTCTGTAAAACAGTCATTATTGAGATTAAACTATGTAGATTTCGATGGAGATAGTGATCAGTTAGAAGTTGCTATGAAATCCAACAACTTGCAAAAAGTAATTGTTATTGTGTTTATTTACTTTGGCCAGTTTTTCGCACGACAATTTTCAATTATTATTTTACCCTATCTTTTATTATCTGCTCTAGGATTTGGGCTAATAATGTTTAAGGACAAAAAAGATGAAACAGAAAATCTTGATGCAGCTTATAATGTTTTATATAAAAATAAAAAGCAATTCTTTGATAAAATTTCTTTTAAAGTCGAAAAGTTTTTTGAATCTGAATTCAATCTAATGAATGATTCGTTAGAAGACTTAAAAAGGTTTTATAATTTGTTACTATCAGCCTCTTCTACTAAGAAAGAAACCTTAGAAAGTCGTCAAGCCATTAAAGAATGGATTAGCTATAAAATTTTAGAGCTTAAGAAAATTCAGGAAGAATTAAGTCGAATTTAGGCTCATCAATGGGATAGTGTTCTGATTCGTAAGTTTCAATTAACTGAACCAGTAATTTTAATAATACTCGTTCTTCAGGAGTGAGAGTTTTACTAAAAGTTAATCCTTCAACAATTGCTAAAATCCGATCATATTCCTCCTCGGTTTCAATGACTTGAGGGGTGATTTTAGCTAATAGGTTGCTATAAAGGATTTTATCAATAGTGAGGGTCATTTTTTCAACTTTTAACCTAAATAGGCTTGTCTAACTCGTTCATCTATTAATAAATCAGAGGCTTTCCCTGTTAGGGTTAAATATCCAGCTTCTAAAACATAACCTCGATTTGCAATTTCTAAAGCTAAATGGGCATTTTGTTCCACTAATAAAATTGTAACACCGGATTGATTTAATTGACGAATTACCGAGAAGATTTCTCTAACAATTTGAGGAGCTAAACCTAAACTGGGTTCGTCTAATAATAATAGCTTAGGACGACTCATCACCGCCCGGGCGATCGCTAACATTTGCTGTTCTCCACCGCTTAGAGTTCCTGCTAATTGATGTTTTCGTTCTGCTAACCGAGGAAAAATCATAAATTGTTTTTCAATATCGGCTTTAATTCCTAAGCGATCGCTACGAGTATAAGCCCCTAATTCTAAATTGGTTAATATGGTTTGTTGAGATAGTATTCTCCGACCTTCTGGACTTTGGGCTATTCCCATTTTAACAACTTGATCGGGACGTAAATCGGTGATATCTTTTCCTTGATAAAGGATTTTTCCTTGGCGGGGATTAATTAATCGAGAAATGGTTTTTAAGGTGGTACTTTTCCCTGCTCCATTCGCTCCAATTAGGGTGACAATTTCCCCTTGATTAATAATAATATTAATCTCTTTTAATGCTTGAATTGCACCATAATTAACCGATAGACTAACTAATTCTAACATAACTTATTCATCTCCTAAATAGGCTTCAATTACCGCCGGATTATTTCTCACCATTTCCGGTTCTCCTAAAGCAATTAATTTTCCAAAGTCTAATACCGCAATGCGATCGCATAACCCCATCACTAAGGGTACATGATGTTCAATTAAAATTACTGTTAATTGAAATTGTTCTCGAATTTTTCTAATTAAATCACTGAGTTCTTTTTTCTCACTGGGGTTCATACCCGCCGCAGGTTCATCTAATAATAACAATTTCGGTTCTAAGGCTAAAGCCCGAGCAATTTCTAAGCGTCTTTGGTCGCCATAAGCAAAATTACGAGCTTTTTGTTCAGCCCTTTCTGCTAATCCAAATATATCTAATAATTCCCTGGCTTTTTGATAGTTTTCCTGTTCAATTTTTACCGCTTTTGGCAAACCTAAAACCCCTGAAATTAGATTAGCTTGATTATGGATATGACGAGCAATAACAACGTTTTCTAAAGCCGATAAATTGCCAAATAGTCGGAGGTTTTGAAAAGTTCTAGCTATCCCCTTTTCAGCAATTTGATAGGGTTTTAATTGAGTAATAGAATTATTCTGATAAATTAAAGCCCCTTTAGAGGGAGGAATTAACCCTGTAATTAAATTAAATAAGGTAGTTTTCCCCGCTCCATTAGGGCCAATTAAACCAAATATTTCTTGATCTTGAACCGCAAACGAAACCTGATCAACTGCTAATAATCCCCCAAAATATCGAGTTAAACCTTGGACTTCTAAAAGGGGTTTTAAGGTTGATAAACTCATTTTTTAACCCTTATGATTGTTTTTTTAATAGTCCCCGCCAGGGATTTTTTCGAGTAATCTTGTTTAATAATTCTGGAGTAATTAAACCTTGAGGATAAAAAATTGACCCCAAAACCAATAATACCCCAAAAATAATTAAACGACCTTCCCGTAAGAATTGGGCTAACCATAAAGGTAAACCACTAATTTCTCCCATTCCCCGTAAAACTTCCGGTAAAGCGGTAAGAATAATTCCCCCTAAGACGGGGCCCCAAAAGGTTCTTGACCCGCCAATTAAAACAAAAGCTAAATAAATAATACTACTATCAAAGGTGCCTTGACGAGCATTCCAAGTATTGAGAAAATGGGCGCTAATAGTTCCCACTAATCCCGCTAAAATTGCCCCCAAGGTAAAGGATAACACTTTATAATGGGTAGGATTAACCCCCATAGAATCGGCGGCTAATTCATCTTCTCGAATTGCACTAAAAGCGCGTCCGGCTTTAATTTTTTCTAAGCGATATAAGAATATCATACTCAGAATTAATAGGGGAATTGCCACCCATAAATATTCTAGGGGAGTTGCAAAGGGTTGGGGAATCCCAAAGATACCAACTGCACCTCCAGTTATCTCTAGATTTAAGGCTAAAACCCGTAAAATTTCGACTAAAGCAATAGTTGAAATGGCTAGATAAATTCCTCGTAATCTCAATACTGGAATGCCTAATCCTATGGCTAAAATAGCAGAAATTATGGCAGTGATCAATAGTTCTAAAAACAAAAAAGGTAAGGGAAAAATAGTCCCTTTAAATTTAAAAACCTGGGTAGATAAAATCGCCGCAATATAACCCCCTAACGCATAAAATCCAGGGGTTGCTAAGGAGAGTTGACCCGCCATTAAGGGTAAATAAACGGATAACCCTAAAATCGCTCCAAATAACATAGAAACGATTAAAAACCCGTAGGTGTTCAAAAAATTAATCATGGAATGAATTATACCTTTTGAATGCGTTTACGTCCTAATAATCCCTGGGGTCGAATTAATAGCATTATTAATAGAATAGCAAAGGAAATCGCTTCTCGATAACCGGAAAAATCGGCGGGAACAAAAGCTTCTGCTAACCCTAATAATAATCCCCCAATTACAGCCCCTGGAATACTTCCTAACCCCCCTAAAACGATTACTCCTAACCCCTTTAAACCGAAAGCAATGCCAAAATAAGGCCCCGCAATACTCACACTAGATCCTACCAAAGTTCCGGCGAGTCCCGCTAAAAATCCACTGACAAAAAACGTTAATATAATAAACTGTTCCGGGTTAATTCCTAATAAACTGGCGGTAATTTCATCCTCAGCCACCGCTTGTAAGGCTTTACCAATCTTAGTTTTATTTACCAGATAGGTTAATAAAGCCACGATGACCATACAAACCGTAAAAATAATCACCTGAACGCTTCTAATCATAATCGGTTTTGTGGCTGTACCGAAATTAATTGCTGCGGGAATATTGCCATAAATATTATCAGGAAATGTGTAAATTTCTGCCCCGACTAAATATTGAATTGTATTCACAATCACCACCGCAGCCCCCAAACTGGAAACCAAGGTTAATAGGGAATCAGCCCCTCTAACTCTCAAGGGTCTAAAGGCTAATCTTTCCAAGACAATTGAGGCTAACCCGGCTAAAATACTCCCTAGAATTAAGGCTATAAAAAACGGGAATTGAAAGGGTAACTTACCATTGGCTAATAATCCATTAAACCCAAAAACGCCCCCGGATAAGATATAGGTAAAATAAGCTCCCAAGGTAAAAATAGCACCATGGGCAAAATTAATCACCCCTAAAATCGAAAAAACTAGAGTGTAACCCAAGGCAAAAATAGCATAAACACTCCCAATTGATAAACCATTTAAAAATGATTGTAGGAAAAAATTAAAATCCATCTATATAGGGAATTACGAATTACGAAAACCAGATAATACTTTTTAGAACCGTTCTCCTAAACCGAAGTGAATCCGACCATCTCCATTATTATTAATCCCATAATCAATCCGTACTGGCCCTAGGGGAGTTTGTAGGCGCACACCAACCCCATAACCGAAACCACTTCCGGGTTTATCCCGCACACCCCCAGGAGAGCCAGGAACTGTCCCCTGGGAACCTAAGTCCGTTGCCGCGTCCACAAAGAGCGCTCCGCCAAGAAACTTGGAAAACAGAGGAAAACGATACTCAATGGAGGCTTGGATAAAACTTCGGGTAGAAGCGATCGCCCCTTCTTCCCAACCCCGTACTGAAGTCGTCCCACCCAAGGGAAAGGCTTCATAGGGGGGTAAGTTCCCAATTACCGTACCTCCTTGGAAGTTAAAAGCAAAGGATTGATCGCCTTCGGGAATCAAACCGGAGAGGAATTTCACCGGAATATAAAAAGTATATGCAGCCCGCAAACGGTTCATTAAAATACTTCCCGAACCCACCGGGATAGATTGTTCCGAACCAAAACGCACTAAATAACCGGAGGTGGGTTGTTGCTTATTGTTGCGGCGATCTCGAAGAAATCCAAACTGAACGGTGAATAAATCGTCTTTTCCACTCCCGCTATAACTGAGTTGATTCCCAAATTCATCGGTACGGTTAATGTTCCCATCGGAGTCCGTGATTTCCACCCGTTGATATTGGAATCCGACGGAAGCGACCCAATTGGGATCAGAAAAAACATTATCCGCATACGGACGAGTAAAACTAATACCTCCTCCAGTCCTCACTACCCGGGGGCGATCGCCATTGGCTAAGTAAACCTCTTTTGGCCCATTTTCAAAGACCACGGAAATTGTCCGACGTCTAAAAGCATTCACACTATAAGAGGTGCGATAGGGATCACCCGCAATCCAAGGATCGGTAAAGTTTAAATCCATTTGAAATACCCGATTTCCCGCCTCTAATTCCGCCCCTAAGCGTTGGTTATTTCCCCCTAAGTTAACTTCTTGATAACTCAAGGTTCCAAATAATCCGGCGGCGGAACTTACACCTCCCCCAAATGCGAGTGATCCGGTGGTTTTTTCGATCACATTCACAACAACTACCGCCTCCCTGGGATTATCTTTTCCGGGTTCTAATTCCAAGCGGACATCTTCAAAAATTCCTAAACCAAATACCCGAGCTAAATCCTGTTGTGCGGTTTTTTGGTTAAATACGTCCCCTGGTTTTAATTGAATTTCCCTGGTGATAATAAAGTCTCTGGTTCTTCCCGAAATTGGTTTTCCTTCTTCATCGGTTGCTTCTCCATCGCTATTCAGGAAACGCACCCCAATATTTTCAATCACCCCTTCTGCAACTTCTAGGTTAACAACACCTTCTTTTGTAACTTCAGGAGCGGCGACAACCTGCGCTAAAACATAGCCATTATCCTGATACCATTGATTGACTTTTTTAATTCCTGCTTCTATTTGATTCAAGTTGATGGTTTTATTCAATTGCTCGCCGAAACTTTCGTTAATAATTTCTTGGGGTAAAACCGTATTCCCTTGAATTACAACTTCTTTGAAGATGGGGTTTTCTTCGACTTCAAAAGTAACCCGTACTCCTAAAGGTGTATCTTCTGGAACAGCTTTGACATTTCGGAATAAACCTGTAGCGAAAATCGAATTAATATCTCTTTGTAATTGAGTTCGGGTTGTTGTTCGTCCGGGTTGGGTGGAAATAACGCTATATACTTTTTCAATTAATCCTTGGTCTTGGGTTCCTGTTACCGTAATTTCTCCGACTAATACTTCGGTTTCAGAGGGTGCGGGTGTGCTAGGAAGGGGGATAGTAGCAGGAGTTTCAGGTTGTATTGGAACTTCAGAATTAGGGGGTAAAGTTTCGGGTGTTGCTTGAGCAATAGTTAATGGAATTATGGGAGAAAATTGCGATATTTTTTCTAAATTTTTATTTAAACTCGGTTGAAATAAATCAGATTCGGGTAAGTTGGAATTAAGGGCGATCGCTGATTCTGTTGCGACAGGAAAGCTAAAATTACCGACTTTTTCAGTTTCAGCTTTATTCAGGATAATTCCTAAATTCGAGAAATTATTAATTTCTGTACTGGCAATTTTTTCGGGAACTGGAGTTGGGAATTGGGCTATTTTTTCGGAATCTTTATGTAAACTCGGTTGAAATAAATCAGATTCAGGTAAGTTAGAATTAAGGGCGATCGCATCTTCTGTTAATACAGGAAAGCTAAAATTACCGACTTTTTCAGTTTCAGCTTTATTCAGGATAATTCCTAAATTCGAGAAATTATTAATTTCTGCAATTGCAATTTTTTCGGGAACTGGAGTTGGGAATTGGGCTATTTTTTCGGAATCTTTATGTAAACTTGGTTGAAATAAATCAGATTCGGGTAAGTTGGAATTAAGGGCGATCGCATCTTCTGTTAATACTGGAAAGCTAAAATTACCGACTTTTGCAGTTTCAGCTTTATTCAGGATAATTCCTAAATTCGAGAAATTATTAATTTCTGCAATTGCAATTTTTTCGGGAACTGGAGTTGGGAATTGGGCTATTTTTTCGGAATCTTTATGTAAACTTGGTTGAAATAAATCAGATTCAGGTAAGTTGGAATTAAGGGCGATCGCTTCTTCTGTTAATACTGGAAAGCTAAAATTACCGACTTTTTCAGTTTCAGCTTTATTCAGGATAATTCCTAAATTCGAGAAATTATTAATTTCTGCAATTGCAATTTTTTCGGGAATTGGAGTTGGGAATTGGGCTATTTTTTCGGAATCTTTATGTAAACTCGGTTGAAATAAATCAGATTCAGGTAAGTTAGAATTGAGGATGATCGCATCTTCTGTTAATACTGGAAAGCTAAAATTACCGACTTTTGCAGTTTCAGCTTTATTCAGGATAATTCCTAAATTCGAGAAATTATTAATTTCTGCAATTGCAATTTTTTCGGGAACTGGAGTTGGGAATTGGGCTATTTTTTCGGAATCTTTATTTAAACTCGGTTGAAATAAATCAGATTCGGGTAAGTTGGAATTAAGGGCGATCACATCTTCTGTTAATACTGGAAAGCTAAAATTACCGACTTTTGCAGTTTCAGCTTTATTCAGGATAATGGCTGAATTAGAAAAATCATTAGCTTCAGTATTGCTAATTTCAGATGAAACCTCGGTTGAAACTTGTGCTAATTTTTCTAAATCTTCTGTATTTTTACCTTTATTTAGACTAATATAATTTTCTGGTAAAACCTCTGATTCCGTAGGATTCAAAGAAGAATCTAAAGCAGAATTAATTAGAGGTTGAGATGGATTAAATTCGGGTAAATTTTGAGAATAGGAAGTATTAACCCAAGCATAGGAAACCTGGTTTCCTATGGATTGACCCAGAGAAAAAGCTAGATCTGGATACGGCGATTTAGTTTTATTTAAAACTATTCCTTCAAAAGAATTAATAGGTGTAGAGGGAATACTCTGATTAACATCTAAAGATGGTTTTGCATGGGTTTCCGATTGGTTTAAACTCGGATTTATTGGCTCAAAAGCCTCTTGAGAACTGAGGGAACTTTCAGATTCTGAATAGGCGGTTTGACCATTTGCAGAGTTTGATAATCCAAACGTAGCTGAAGCAGTAAAAACCGCAACTAAGACGGGAGATAAACGCATGATACTCACTCTTTTAGACAATCCCACACCTACAATTTGTCGATCCTCAGCGAAGGCTTAGAGAGATGGTTACACCCGTTGCCATTGCTGCGACATCTGACATCTTAACAAGCTTTGACACTTCTACATCGAAAAGCTTTGAAAATCACAGGTTGCGATCCCCCCACACCCCATGACAACAGGATTTAGGGGGATCAAAATATTTAGCTTTATTCCGATGGGTTGGAGGTATGCTCTAAAACCCGTTTAAGCACTTGTTGATACCCAGATTCAACATTTCCTAAATCTCGACGGAAGCGGTCTTTATCCAAAACTCGTCGGTCGGGGTCTGTTTCGGATTGATCCCACAAACGACAGGTATCAGGACTAATTTCGTCGGCGAGTACCAATTGACCCTCAGAAGTCATCCCAAATTCTAATTTAAAATCCACTAAAGTAATCCCACATTCATTAAAAAATTCTGAGAGAATTTGATTAATTTTTAAGGATAATTGGGTAATTTTTTCCAACTGTTCCGGCGTGGCTAATTTCATTAATAATAGCCGTTCCCGTGTTAATAATGGATCGCCTAATTCATCATTTTTATAGCAAAATTCTACTAAAGTCGGTTCAATAATTGTACCCGCAGGAATCCCAGTTTGTTTACATAAACTTCCCGCCGCAATATTGCGAACAATCACTTCTATCGGCACAATTTTAACCCGTTTCACCCGCATTTCATTGGGGGTAGGACAATCAATATAATGGGTCGGAACTCCTTTTGCTTCTAAACATTGAAATAGATGGCTAGAAATCGCATTATTAATTTCTCCTTTCCCTTGAATTGTTCCGCGTTTTTGAGCATTAAACGCCGTTGCATCATCCTTGAAATAGGCGAGTAATATTTCATGATCATCCGTGGGATAGATGATTTTGGCTTTTCCTTCGTAGAGTTTTTCGGGAGTAGACATAGAAATAGACTATTGAAAGGTTAAACAATTAATTATAAATCAAGTAGGGGCGATATCTCCTCGCCCTGATAGAAGAATCTCGCCCTATTTTTAGAATTTATATTAATTAATCACCCGATAAATAGCATCTGCAACTCGACTCACATCCACCATTTCTTTAACATCATGAACTCGTAAAATATCCGCACCATTAGCAATAGCCACCACACAGGTCGCTGCTGTTCCCCAAACCCTTTGTTTTGGGTCGGGTTGGTTTAAAATATGACCGATAAAACTTTTTCGAGATGTTCCGACTAAAATCGGACAATTAAGCGATCGCAATTTTGTTAAATTCCTCAATATTTCTAAATTCTGTTCAAAGGTTTTTGCAAAACCAATCCCCGGATCAATAATAATATTTTGAGGTGAAATTCCTTCGGCGATCGCTTCTTTAATTCTATCTTGTAAAAACCCTTCTAACTCCCCAATTAAATCCTGATAATCGGTCAAAGTTTGCATGGTTTTTGGCGTTCCTCGCAAGTGCATTAAAATAATAGGAACCTGCAATTTAGCCACCATAGATAACATTTCAGCATCAAAAGTAGCCCCGGAAATATCATTAATAATATCCGCTCCGGTTTTAACTGCAACTTCCGCCACCTGAGAACGAGTTGTATCAACAGAAATCGGAATATTTGCTAATAATTGATTAGCACTATTTCTAATGGTTTCAATCACAGGAATAACCCGATTTAATTCTATTTCTAAACTCACAATTTCCGCCCCAGGACGGGTAGATTGTCCCCCAATATCAATAATATCAACTCCCGCTTCCACCATTTGTTGCGCTTGATGTAAAGCCCTTTCTAAACTATTAAAATTCCCACCATCGCTAAAACTATCAGGAGTTACATTCAAAACCCCCATAATATAAGTTCGTTTTCCCCATTCCAGACTTTTATTTCTAATATTTAAAGGGTTGAGAATAGTCATAAATTTTTATAGTTAATTACGAATTACGAATTACGAATGGGTAATAGGTAGCGGGAAAAATATAAGTTTGATCTATAAACTTTTTAACTGTAAACTCTTTAACTGATATAGCAACCGCCAAGGCAGTTAAGACACCAGACGGATCTTGGAACCCAGACGGTAAAGTGTTTTCCCCCGGTGTTCCCTGCCCCCCAGCCCCCCGTGCACGGGGGGTTTGGGGGGGCTGTTCCGGTGTTCCCTGCTATAACTGATGACTGATAACTGATGACTGATAACTGATGACTGATAACTGATTATTGATAATTAACAATACGGGCAAAACCTTCTGGTTGTAAACTAGCGCCTCCAACTAAAGCCCCATCAATTTCTGGCTGTGCCATAATCTCATCAATATTATCAGGTTTGACAGAGCCACCATATTGAATAGTGACATTAGAATTGACTAATTTACTGCGAATTAAACCAATTACCCGATTCGCTTCAGTGGTTTCACAAGTATCCCCAGTTCCGATTGCCCAAATCGGCTCATAAGCAATGACTAAATTATTTTGATCAACCCCAATTAAATCCTTTTCCAACTGAGAGAAAATCACCCCTTCGGTGTCTCCAGCATCCCGTTGTTGTTTGGTTTCTCCCACACATAAAATGGGGGTTAAACCATGGCGTTGAGCCGCTCTAAGTCGCAAATTCACAGTTTCATCGGTTTCGCCAAAATATTGACGTCGTTCACTGTGACCGACAACAACATAACGGATACCAAATTCTAGTAACATCGGGCCAGAAATTTCCCCCGTGTAGGCTCCAGAATCTTCCCAATGTATGTTTTGAGCACCGGGGAAAATTCGACTCCCATGTAAACTTTTCGACATGACACCCAATGTGGTAAAGGGTACACACAGCACCACTTCCCTGTCTTCTGGAGTATCATCTAAATGATTAGTAAACCCTTGCAGAAACTCTTGAGCTTCCGATTGGGTTTTAAACATTTTCCAATTACCCGCAATAATTACTTTTCTCACCGTTAATGTAATTAACCTTAAAAAACAATAAAATCCTACCCTTCAGTTTAAAGCGTTAGGGTCAATTTTTATAGTCAGGGGGTCGGGGAGAGTTAAGAATCAAGTTCTGGGTTTTGTTTTTCAAAGGGATGGGTTATTGGCCAAATTCTAAGCGGGCTTGTTCCACCATTTCTGGGGTCACAATTCCTTGTTCGGCTTCCCTGGCCAGTTGTTCAATACGTTGTCTAGCCTGAGTCCGAACAAAATAGGGAATATTTTTCAGTTTGACCTTGGCTTCGGGAAGCCACTGAAGTTCATCGAAATAATCAGTGTTAGCCATAAACTTAACCGTCACTTTGGAATCATAGTCTTATTTTACCTAGGGTTGAACAGCCTTAAAGCATTTTCAGAAATTGACGAATTACCCCAATGGTAACGGCGGGAAGTTCTAAATGGGGCGTTAATCCCACATTATCTATTTTTTGAAAAACCTTGACCGCCGTTGGATTTAAGTTAGCTAAACGTTCACCCGTTTCGGGACTGGTAAAAGATGATTTCTCACCCCAAATAATACCCGTAGGCGTGATCAATTGACTGATATATAAGGATAAATCAAAACACAAATCTCCCCCCACAAAAGACAAAGCTGCGTATTCGGCATTCGGTTGTTGAGCCGATTTTAAATAAGCCTCCACAATTTCGGAATAAATTCGATCAGGTTGGGCAAATTGCCGATTGTGTAAAAAACCGTAAATCCCAGCCTGATTAGCAATTCCGGTAAAATACAAAACTCGATCTAAGAAAGGTGTTTTCACTATTTGGCTGAATAAACTTTGTCCATAATCTTTGCCAAAATCAGATAATCCAGAGGGAGTTACTAAAATAAGTGATTTAAACAAATCAGGACGTTGAATTGCGACTCGAATGGTAAAAGCTGCGGTTAGGGAGGAGGCTATTACAATAGCGGGAGTTGAACAAGTTTGTTCTAAAAATTCGGTAATTGTGGTTAGATAATCCTCAATTTTATAACTTTTTGCTGGATGTTCTGAACGTCCCCAACCGATTAAATCGGGGGCTAAAATTTGGTATTCATTCGCAAATGCGGGATAAACTTTTGACCATTCATAAGCAGAAGATCCCCCACCGAATCCATGTAAAAATACTAATGGGGGTAATTCTTCATTAATATTCCAGGGGGCAGTCTCCGCCGTGTAATAGACCATTCTGCCTAGAGATGTGACAATTGAACGCTGACCAAATCCATTGGGTTCAAACATTATTAACCTCTTGAAAAATAATAAGTAATGGGGATCGCGGATTTAAGAGGATTTCACTGATTTCACTGATTTTAATTTGTGTTAATCTGCGTAATCTTCTTAAATCCGTGATCGGTAATGGGTAATAACAAGAGTTTACCTCCCCTGTCTCCCCTGCCTCTCCTTGCCAAATCTTCCCGATTCCCCCTCAGAACCTTTGTAGGATCTTGTTAATCCTAGACCAGTGTTTGCAAATTTTCTCCACTTGTTTATAATAGGGGGTAATACCCCTCATGGGTTAAGCACTTCTTTTTGGACACATCCTCCTAAAAGATAGCAGTTTGACACCAGAACGGTGGAATCAACCCTGTCGTATCAATAATTTGGCTTTGGGTAATTATGAAAAACCTTATGATAGACGAAGACTTTCCGGCGGTTGATGTAATTGAGCTCTTTGAGTTAGAAACTCCTATTTATTCTGAATCCAATTCTGCTGAAATTACTGTTTATCCTCAACGGGGAGAACTAAATTTAGATCAAGAATTTACAATTAAAACCTCCACTAAAATTCGGTTAGCATTAGAAGACTTAAATTGTTTTGAAGTAATTGAAAATCAGTTTAAACATTGGGGTATTACTTTTAAGAATGCGATCGCTCTCCAACCGTCTAATCCCGCTTTTGTGATTAAACCCACAACGACTGTCATCATGGGTGCGCCCAAAGGGGGAGATTTAGAAATCAACTTTAAATATCCCATTCATAAATTTTGTGGAATGATTACCAGTTCTAGTGCAACGGTTTTATCGGCTTATGATACCGAAGGCAAAAAAGTAGCAGAAACCGGAATGAGCGTTTCCCATCATATTAGTTCCGATGCCCTTAATTTCCCCCATGCTCAATTAAAACTCACGGGTTTAAATATTCAAAAAGTAACTTTTGAAACCTTTGATGGTCAATTAATTTTACATCATTTTCAAGCTCAATTCTAAACTTTAATTTCTAAGAATAATGCTGATGATTCTGTTCCAGAATTTGTAACCCTTCCAATAACGCTTCACGGACGAAGGGTTCATTTTCTTGATATAACATTAACTGAAAATACTCAATAACATGAGTCCGATCAATACCTTGAAAAGACTGGAGGGTGGGTAAAGGTTGCCAACGTTGGGCTTCTAATAATAACTGTCGATTTCCCAAACCTTGGGGAGAATCTTTAAAAGATTGAGTGATTTGACGGACAGCAATCAAGCGTTTCAGACTATTCTCCTGGGTTAAATCTTTTAACCATTGATTGAGTTCGGATTTACCCAAATCGGATTTTTGTTGATACCATTGCCCTAAAATCAAACCCAAAATTCCTAAAATTCCTAAATTTTGTCCAATTAAACTTAACGCAATTTCTGGACTCTCGGAACTTGTCCAAATTGATAAACAAATATAGAGAAATACCCCGGAACTCACCCCACTCCCCAGCGCCAATAAAAATTGACGTTGAGATTTTTCCAGGTGTCGATACCAGTCCCATTGGTTGAAGTTAACCGGAAGTTCCCGTAGACGATATACCCAACCGACGACCGCCATTGCCAAAGCCGTTGAAAACAAAAGTTTACTATTCCACCAGCCCCAAATTCCGCATAGAATCAGGAGGAATAACCAACTTCTCAAACGTTCCGACCGACGGTGGCGTAATCGTTTCCAAGGTTGAACCCAGTTCAGATTAAGCCCTAGCGGTAAAGCCAGGAACATCTGGGAAGAATTAACTCTCCTATCCCTGGAATATAATAGAGTTTGAACTTGATGCAGGAATTGCTGACCGTTGGTTGATAGGCTAATCCGAATTAGCTCAAGATGATCAAGGGTTTTACTGACTTTATCCATTCTGACGATCCCAAGTTAAGTCTTGCGTTTTGTGATCTCAAATTTGATCTAATATTAAAATGGCATTATGGCTAGTTTATGGCATTTTGTCACATTAGCTAATATTGATCCGAGATCAACTCGCATTTCAATCGGTTACGATTAAGTTTTCCAGCCAAAACTTAATTATCTTAACCCACTCAACTGCCTAACTCCAACTAGCAATTAACACCTATGTCTAATTTACAAAACCAGTTCACGGTTCACTTTTGGGGAGTCAGAGGGAGCATCGCTTGTCCGGGTTCGGAAACAGTTCGCTACGGGGGAAATACTCCCTGTGTTGAAATGCGGGTTGGTTCAGAACGGTTGATTTTTGATGGGGGTACGGGTTTACGAGTCCTCGGACAATCTTTACTTGCTCAAATGCCTGTAACTGGGCATTTATTTTTTAGTCATTATCATTGGGATCATATTCAGGGATTTCCATTTTTTGTTCCCGCTTTTATTAAAATTAATACTTTTTATATCTATGGTACAATCGCCCCCGATGGTTCAACGGTGCAGCATCGTTTGAATGATCAAATGCTCCATCCTAATTTTCCAGTTCCTTTACAAATTATGGGAGCAGACTTAAAGTTTGTTGATATTAATGTGGGTAAGTCGATTAAAATTAGCGATGATATTGTTGTTGAAACAGCTTTATTAAACCATCCGGGGGAAGCGGTCGGATATCGAGTTAATTGGCACAATTATTCCGCAGCTTATGTCAGTGATACGGAACATTTTCCCGACCGCTTAGATGAAAATGTGTTATTTTTAGCCAGAAATGCTGATGTTTTAATTTACGATGCTACCTACAGTGATGAACAATATCATTCTGAAAAAACCAGTAAAGTAGGTTGGGGACATTCTACTTGGCAAGAAGCAGTCAAGGTGGCAAAAGCAGCTAATGTTAAACGGTTAGTAATTTTCCACCATGACCCCCTGCATAATGATGATTCTATGGATAAAACTGGAGAACAAGTTGCCGAACAGTTTCCAAATAGTTTAATCGCCAGGGAAGGATTGTCGATTCAGTTAAGTTCACCTTTGAATTCAAGTCCTCCTGTCTCCTAGTTAGCCTAACTCTAGGGTTGATTTAACAGGATTTTCTGACAATGGCGATCGCAAATTTCAAAATTATGTCAAAATGTGAAGCGTGTGGATAACATCATCGCTCGATACCATATTAACGCCCACTGCCGTTGCTTTAGGGAACTTTGATGGCTTACATCGGGGCCACCAACAGGTGATTCAGCCGATTTTAAATGTAAAGCCGCAAATTGATTCCCGACAACCGACAGAGATGCTTTTAACTAACCCCGTCGCCCAGTTGACGCGGGATAGATTGTTATTGGATAGTAATTTAGGAGAATCGGAATTCGGTTATAGTACAGTTGTCACCTTTCATCCCCATCCTCAAGAATTTTTTACAGGTCAACCCAAAAAGTTACTAACTCCCCTAGATGAAAAAGCGGAATGGTTAAAAAGAATGGGAGTAAAACAGTTAGTTTTATTACCTTTTGATCAACAAATGGCGGCTTTATCCCCAGTAGAATTTGTGGAAAAGATTTTAATTCAAAAATTACAACCTAATTATATTAGTGTCGGAATTGATTTTCACTTTGGGAAAAAACGGGCTGGAACTGTTAAGGATTTAGAAAAAATTGCCGAGAATTACGGAATTAAGGTACAAACGGTTCCTTTATATTTATGTGAAAATGGCGAACGGATTAGTAGCTCAGAAATTCGCACCTCCTTAGAACAAGGTGCGATTAGTCGAGCCAATCAATTATTAGGAAGATCCTATCATGTAGTTGGCTCGGTGGTTCAGGGTCAACAGTTAGGACGAACTATCGGATTTCCCACAGCTAATTTACAATTACCCCCGGAAAAATTCTTACCTCGGTATGGGGTTTATGCAGTAAAAGTATCTGAAACTGGGATGAAATCACTCACAGAAACCGGAAATGATGCTAATTTTGACTTAGTGAATCATCCGGGGGTGATGAATATTGGCTGTCGTCCAACGGTCGCAGGTCAAAACATCACCGTGGAGGTTCATCTGTTAGATTGGTCGGGGGATTTATATGGTAAAACCTTAAATGTTAGCCTAGAACAATTCCTGCGCCCAGAACAGAAATTCACCTCTTTAGATGCCCTTAAAACTCAAATTAAGGCGGACTGTTTACAAGCTAAGGAGATACTATACCCCATGTAGAGACGAGCCACGGCGCGTCTCTCTCTCTCTCCACAAGCATTATAATTAACACAAGTGCATTTTATCTTATTCCCAATAAAAATATCCCATGAAACAACGAATTGAACATCTAAAACAGAATTTAAGCCGGACAATTGTAGGCAAAGAAGACGCCATTCGGCTGACATTAGTAGCTTTATTAGCCGGGGGTCATGCACTATTAGAAGATGTTCCGGGTGTTGGTAAGACCTTACTCGCAAAATCCCTAGCCCGTTCGATAGCAGGACAGTTTCATCGGATACAATGTACACCGGATTTATTACCTACAGATATCACCGGAACTAATATTTGGAATCCCCGAACTGGGGAATTTGAATTTTTACCAGGGCCGATTTTTACTAATATTTTATTAACCGATGAAATTAACCGGGCGACGCCTCGAACTCAGTCCGCATTATTAGAAGTAATGGAAGAAAGACAAGTCACCGTTGATGGAGTTTCGCGGTTAGTTCCTAAACCATTTTTTGTCATAGCAACTCAAAACCCCATTGAATATCAAGGAACATTTCCCTTACCTGAAGCCCAAATGGATAGATTCTTATTATCCCTAACTTTAGGATATCCCACGGAAGCGGAAGAATTGCAAATGTTACAAGGATTATCTCATGGAATAACGGTAGATGATTTAGAACCTTGTATATCTCAGGATGAGGTATTAGAAATTCAAAATTGGTGTCGTCAAATTAAGATTGAAACATCATTACAACAGTATATTCTAAATTTAGTTAGAGCCACAAGAGAATCAGATGAAATCACTTTAGGGGTGAGTCCTCGCGGTGCTATTTCTTTACATCGAGCCACCCAAGCCCTAGCATTTTTATCAGGTAGAGATTATGGCACACCGGATGATGTCAAATACCTAGCGCCCCATGTATTATCCCATCGTTTAATTCCGGCGGGAGGAAGGCGGGCAAAAACAATTATTGAACAATTATTAAGGACAATTGCCATACCCTAGTAGTGAGGCGTTCACGCCTCTTTAGGATGCGCTTAAGCGCAACAACATATCGCCTTATGATTATTGACATCAATCCAGAATTATAGCAACCCCCAGGCGCGTTTATGACATACAATTTCGGGAGCTTTATGCAGAAGTTTTCCGTATATCGTAACGACACAGGATTAGTAGGTATAATTAGGACTTATACTTTTGACTTAAAGCCTGCTCTAGTAGTCCCTAATGGAGATAAAATTGTGAGTCTTGTCTTGGAGTGCGAGTCCCCACCGCTTAGAAAAGATGCAACAGGAGCAATTCGGGTTGGTAACTCAAGGGTTCTGCTGGAACTGGTGATCCGAGGATTCCAGGATGGTGCTTCTCCAGAAACCATTGTGCAAAGATACTCAACGCTTTCTCTATCTGACGTTTACATCACAATTGGTTATTATCTTAGGCATCAGCAAGAAATAGAATCCTATCTGAACGAGCGCGAACAGCTAGCAGAATCCGTTCATCAACGATTTTCAGAAATTCAGCCTGATCTGAGCCTGATTCGATCCAGACAGGGCTACGCTACGCTATGCGTAGCTGCGTAAGTCCTGAATAATATTAATTAATTTTTAGGTAATTTATTGCGTCTACAGCGTAAATATTTCGCAGTTGATAATCCCATAACTAAAGTGATAGTTACACTCAATAAAAAGGCAAATATCCCCGGATGAGTGAATATTTTAGATGGGGATTGATTAGAATTAATCAAAGGTCTTTCAACATAACCAGAAAATGTTGATGCTGCTATTCCTCCCACACCTAAACTAACTCCCAATATGGCAATTGTTATTTCTAAGGAGCGATCAATTTCCGCTTGTTCAATTTCAACTAATCCGCGAATGGTGTTAATTAATTCTGAAAACAAATTTTGACCTGGTATTAAATAACCTAAATCAACCTTAATTTGTTCTATAAATTTGTCTTTTGTGCGGGTTTCAAATTTATTGAAAAAGGGTAAATTATCCTCTGGTATCAGAATATTATTCAGTTGATTTAGATAAGATTGATAATTTTTAAGATTCGTTTCTATTGTATTTAATTGCAGTTTCATCTGTTGAATATATTCGCCATATTCAAAGGAAGACTGAGGAATTTCAGTTAACTCCTGTTTTAAAAATTCCAGTTTTTCAGTTTGATTTTGGGGTAATTTCTTGATATTTTCTACTTTAGGTAATAATTGTTTATATAAATCCTTCGCTTGTTGATAACACCAACGAGATTGAGTATAACTATACATAATTTTATTTCGACAACACAACAGATTAATTAACCATTCATAATAGTTTCCCTGTGCTTCTAACATTTGGGTTCGCGGAGAACAATTAAACCAAATTAACAAATTAATCGAGCGAGAGGGGTTATATTCTCCCGTATCATACTCAAAAATCGGACTTCCAAAAAACTTCCCTGCTAAGGGAGTATTTTTTAACAACCGTTGTGCGTCTGAACTAGGAAATAACGCCTTAACACAAGCATTTGCAAAATCTTGATAGTGATCTGATTCTGATAGTAAAGGTTCCGCAAATAATATTAAGGTTTGTCCTAAATCCGATTGAATCTTATCAGGTAATAAACAATCATTAGGGTTTAAAAAATAGTTAAATTCAGACAGATTAACAACCGCTTCAGGACGACGAAAGGTAATATCAATGGCGTAGGTATCATGTATTTGTAGCGGATAAACTTCGCCTTTGAGTTGGGGTTTATTCAGTTCTGGAATAGCATAAAAATGTAAAAACCGCTCTGATAAAAGTTCTACATAGTCATTTGAGATATCATCTTCTCCTGGGGGAAAACCAATTTTTCCTTGATCTTGCTCAAGTCGATTAATTAATGTTTTTAAATGGGGAGAATTTAATGTTTCTCCTAATTCTTGGCATTTTTCCCAAAGGTGATTTGCTGTTTCTATAGGTTCATCCCCTAACGCTAAATTATTTCTAAGTTGAAAAGCAATTAGGGTTAGTTTGGGATTTTTAACGGTTCTTTCTATGGATTTATCTGCCATAAATTAGAGTTTAGCAGGAGGTTTTTTAACGGATTGTTGAATTGCATTTTTTAATGTTTCTTTGTTAATCTGTTGATTTGGTTTAGGAACATTACCAAAGTTAGTTCCGGGTATACGATCAACTGCTAATATAGAAGAATCATCCATAATTTCTAATTGAGCATCAACAATTTCATCATCTGTTTCATACCAACTTGCGATCGCAAGTGATAAGGTTTCAAGATCATCAGGTAAGGATTCAATTAACGCGATTAATTCTTGACGTTTTGAATCGCCAAATAATTGAGGCTGTTCCTGTAACAGTCGCATAAAGGCTTGGAGGTTTTGCTGGTAGAAAGACATGGGCTAATACTCTAATGCAATATAGAATTGATTATATCAAATTTAGGGTTAATTTTGTAAACTTACCCCAAGAAACCGGGTTTCTTCCACAGGACTTACGCAGTTACGCCATAAGTAGCGTACTAATGAGTTAGCGATCGCGCTCGTAACTCAAACGAGATCGCTTTAACAGGACAACCTCTTAAAGTCCCCCAATTTTGGGGGATTTAGGGGGCAAATATTGCTGCTTTAGAAATAGTCTCTAAAACTGCTGATCAATCCTTTATAACCTGATCATTCTAAACAGTATACATTTCAAGCCATCTAGCCCCCTAGCCCCCAACATTGGGGGGAAAATAAATAATTAGGACTTTTTAGGGCGATCGCCTACTTTTGACACGCTATATATAGCGTGCTTGCGTAAGTCCTGTTAAACCATTAAATTTTACCGATCGCACAAAATGCCGCCCAATAATAGGGAGAAGCAAAGGGTTTTTCATGATCCTTGATTTCCTTTAAGGACTGACGTAACTGCATTTTATTCCCCGGATCGATCCAAGCTAATAAATCGGTTTTAGTCGCATTCCTTAACCAGTTTTGAGTGTGATTTAAGGCGATCGCAACTTCCTCACCCGCCCGCAATAATTGATAAAATCGAATCATTAAAATTGCCGTAGAAATATCACTCACAGACCAAAGAGAACTGACAACATTAGTCGAACCCGCCACTAGAAACCCACTGGGTAAACCAATATATTCATCACTGTTAGATTGAAAATCAATTAACCCCGTTTCACAGGCGGAAAGGGTGACTAAACGACAGCTACGCAAATCCAATGTAAACACATCCCCCAAGGTTAAACATTCACTCAGATCGAGGGTTTGACCTTTTTCTAGGCGAAGATGGCGACTGGGATCAAGGGGCGAAGGTGCGGGTTCTAGGTAACAGTCTGCGAATAGTAATGCGGACAAAATAGGATTCTCAAAATTAAAATAACCGTGACAGGAAAAATGGTGACAATTAGCCGTTTTTAGGGTGGTTTGTTGTTCATTAAAGGTTGATTTTTTCGCCTTTTCATGGACTAGAATATGACTCGGATTAAAATAAGTGCGAATACTGTTAACTTCTAGGTCGGTATAGGCTAAATCTTTTGTCGGATTTTGAATTGCAAATAGTTGAGAAAAATCGGGACGCTGGCGGTTTTTTGCCGTTTGTAATAGTTGACAACTGGGAGCATAACTCACCCCACCGGAAAACAGATCCATTAAAATGACAGACTCCTGTAGGGGCGAGGCGCGCCTCGCCCCTACCCCTGACGAGGAAGTTAACTCTCCTAAACGATCTTGAGATATCGGTAACGCATGAAGGGGGAATAAATGCAGAAAACGGTTAGGAATAAGTACCAGACTATCGCATTTTTCCCCGACAGCTTTGAGGAGTTGGTCAAAATGTAAGATTTCCCCCAGACGTTGCAGACGGGAGTTGAGGGTGTTTTGCCATTGTTTTTTATCAGTTCGGTAGGCGGTGAGGTAGTCGTCAGCCCATGCTGTCAAGGCGTTATAGTCTTCGGGGGTGGACTGCCAGAGTTTGATCCCCCCTGCCCCCCTTAAAAAAGGGGGTTCTGAAGTTTCCAGTTCCCACCCTTGATCAGGGGGGGTTAGGGGGGGTGGAGTAACAATAAATACCACAAACCGATCGCTTAAAATATACCATTCCAAAATCGCGGTATTGTCCCCCGTCAACCCTTGAATATCGCTAAATGGCATGGGTTCAACCTTTTGGGTGAGGCGGAAATCACGGTCAATGGGGGTAATATCACGGGTAATGAGGTCGTCGAGTTCTTGCCGCAGTTGGTTGAGACGGGTACGGTCTGGGGGTGGGGTTTGCAGGGCTGCGATATTGGGGCTACGTTCTCCGGTTGTCCCGTCCCCAAAGCGGTTGCGGGTGCGTTCTTCGATTTCCAGGCGGCGTTGTTCGGTTTCGATATCTCGACGCAGACAGTCGAGTTCATCGAGGATGGTTTGGGGGATATCGCCTTTGGGGTAAAGGTCACGGGTTGCCAACAGTTCAACGAGGTTACGGGTTTTGCTGCGTTCAACATATTCTATGGCGGCAGTATAGTTTTTCAGTTCGATGCAAACTTCCACCATTAGTTGATAAAGAAATTGCCATTGTTCGGCTAATTTTTGTTTATCTGCATCTCCCCCTTTAACAATTCCTGCCCGTATTTCTTCAAGGGTTTCAATGGCATTATCAAAGGTTTCATAAGCTAACTGCCATTGTTGAGATGCTTGATAAGCCAGTCCTAAATTACATGATGTTCCTAGATAATTGTAAGGAAATGCTGCACGGGTATAAATTTCTAAAGCGGCTTGAGAGGATGCGATCGCCTGTTTTATATTCTCGGCTTTTTCCCCTTTGATTCTATCCCTATAGGCAGCAGCCAGATTATTTTGAGTCATTGCCCAATATTCAGGAAATGCTGCACGGGTATAAATTTTTAAAGCTGCTTGATAGGCTGTGATCGCCCCTTCTATATTCTCGGCTTTTTCCCCTTTGATTCGATCCCAATAGGCATTAGCCAGATTATTTTGAGTCTGTGCCCAATCTTCAGGAAATGCTACACGGGTTCTAATTTCTAAAGCTGCTTGATAGGCTGCGATCGCCCCTTCTATATTCTCGGCTTTTTCCCCTTTTATTTGATTACGATAGGCAATAGCCAGATTACTTTGAGTCATTGCCCATTGTTCAGGAAATGCTGCACGGGTATAAATTTCTAAAGCGGCTTGATAGACTGCGATCGCCTGTTCTATATTCTCAGCTTTTTCCCCTTTGATTCTATCATAATAGGCATTAGCCAGATTATTTTGAGTCATTGCCCAATCTTTAGGAAATGCTGCACGGGTGAAAATTTCTAAAGCCGATTGACAGGCTGCGATCGCCTGTTCAAGATTCTCGGCTTTTTCCCCTTTTATTCTATTGTTATAAGCAACAGCCAGATTATTTTGAGTGGTTGCCCAATCTTCAGGAAACGCTGTACGGGTTTTAATTTCTAAAGCCGCTTGATAGAATGCGATCGCCTGTTCTATATTATCGGCTTTTTCCCCTTTGATTCGATTAGAATAAGCAACAGCCAGATTATGTTGAGTCTGTGCCCAATCTTCAGGAAATGCTGCACGGGTTCTAATTTTTAAAGCTGCTTGATAGGCTGCGATCGCCTGTTCTATATTATCGGCTTTTTCCCCTTTGATTCGATTAGAATAAGCAACAGCCAGATTATGTTGAGTCTGTGCCCAATCTTCAGGAAATGCTGCACGGGTTCTAATTTTTAAAGCTGCTTGATAGGCTGCGATCACCTGTTCTATATTATCGGCTTTTTCCCCTTTGATTCTCTTACGATAGGCAATAGCCAGATTATGTTGAGTCTGTGCCCAATCTTCAGGAAATGCTGCACGGGTTCTAATTTTTAAAGCTGCTTGATAGGCTGCGATCGCCTGTTCTATATTATCGGCTTTTTCCCCTTTGATTCTATCCGAATAGGCAATAGCCAGATTATTTTGAGTGGTTGCCCATTGTTCAGGAAATGCTGCACGGGTGAAAATTTCTAATGCAGCTTGATAGAATGTGATCGCCTGTTCAAGATTCTCAGCTTTTTCCCCTTTGATTCGATTAGAATAGGTAAGAGCCATATTATATTGAGTCTGTGCCCAATCTTCAGGAAAAGCTTCACGGGTTCTAATTTCTAAAGCATCGTTGTAGGCTGCGATCGCCCTTTCAATATTATCCGCTTTTTCCCCTTTGATTCTATCAGAATAGGCAATAGCCAGATTATTTTGAGTCATTGCCCAATCTTTAGGAAATGCTTCACGGGTATAAATTTCTAAAGTTGCTTGGTAGGCTGCGATACTAATCTCTAAATTGTTCTTACGGTTTCCCCTGGGAAACTGTGCTATTAAATTAGCAAAATTGACAATAATTACTGCAATGTCGTAAGCAGTTTCTAGTGGAACTTCTTTAAATTGAGCCGTTACCCATTTTGTTAAAATATAGGCTAAATTTTCATCAATTTTATCGAGGTTTTGTTGGAATAGAGGATAAACAATTTGAGGATTACCATCACTTTCTAAAATTGCTTGCACAACTTCCATTAAAAAGTTATCATAATCTTTAGAAGAATTAGTGTTACCGAGAAAAGCTGATAATTGTTGGGCTAAATTGATTAATAATTCTGCTTCCTGTAATCTTCTGAATTGCAATAAATATTGAGATTCTTCTAATAAAACCTGTAAGAAATCTTGATCCAGTAATTCTTGATTGTCCTGTAAAATTTGCGATTCTTCGCCACTGGGACAGGCGAGAAGATTGTTAATTAAAGTTAGATAGGCGTTTAGGCGTTGTTCGTTCATGGTTAGGGGTGGGAAATAGAGGAGATAGAGATTATTTTAAAAACGATTAGGCCGTTGAGTCGGCGTGTCCTGGGAACTATTAGTCATAACCTTAACTTCCTGATGTTAGTCTAGTTTAATATTACCCTGGCGGATCGGGATGGCTGCTATTTTTACTGTTTTCTTTAAGGAAAATACCGATAGAAGTCCCTACGGTGTAGAACCCGCATGAGTTCTATCTGATCTCCATTAACCTCAAAACCAATCCGATAGTTGCCCATTCGGATACGATATCGGTTTGATGTTCCCACCAATGCTTTAACATTCGGTAACTCTTGAACAGATGTAGCTTCTGGTAAAGTTGTAAAGACTAAATCATAAATAGACGCATAAACCTCTTGTTTTTTGAGCTTCTTCAGGTCTCTTAAAAAGAGTTTTCTATATTCAACTTTCAATCGTCATCCTCCGCCAAAAAATCAATCGCTTGTTCACGACTAAGTAGAGGAGTTATTTTTGCTTCATCCATTGCTTTATTGAGGCAATAATCCTCAATATTTTCTTTTATTGTTTCGATTTCCTGCTTTAACCCCTCCCCAGACACCTCCTCCTCATCTTGACGAGTATGAGCTACCAACACATCATAGAAATCTTCCCACAACTCCCCCCACTCTGCTAAATCAATTAATACCGCCTGCTTTTCCCCCGCCTCATTCACAACAAATTGAATCCCTTTCATCGTTTTTTTCCTTAGCAATGAGAATAACTGCTATTTTAACTAAACAAAGCTGACTCAACTCGCAATGCTCCCGGTCTAACCTGCATAATTACTAAATTATAGAAGCGAATTAGCGATCGCTAACCCACTTAGGTTAAAAGTATTACTAACAACAATTATACCTAACTTGTTCAATTATACCTCAACAGGAGAATCAGAAACCGGGTTTCTTCCTTAAATCTGGGTGAGGATAAAAAGATTATTGTAGAAACCCGGTTTCTTGGGGTTCACTGACGCACCCCACAGGAATTTTAGATATTAAAACAAAGGTTTTATTCCCGCTAAATCCAAAATTTTAGGAATTAAATCTTCCCGTTTAACTGCCATAATATGGACTCCATGACAGAGTTCACGGGCTATTTTAACCTGTTCTGATGCGATTAAAATTCCTTCTTCTAAGGGGTGTTTAGCCTGTTCTAAACGATCAATAATTGTATCAGGAATACAAACACCAGGAACATATTTATTAATAAATCGAGCATTTTTAGCGGATTTTAATAAAAATATTCCGGCTAAAATCGGCTTTTTACTACCATCAGCAATTTCAGTCATAAATTTATCTAACCGATCAAAATCCGTAATTAATTGACTTTGAAAAAATTGCGCCCCCGCTTCTATTTTACGTTCAAATCGGCTTTTTAACCCTGACCAACTGGAAGATTGGGGGTCAACCGCCGCCCCCGGAAATAAATCCGTGGCGCCATCGGGTAAGGTTTTATTATTCCAATCTTTGCCTTGATTCAGTTTATCAATTGCTTGTAATAACCGCACAGATTCTAAGTCAAAAACCGCCTTAGCATCGGGATGATCTCCAGCTTTGACCGGATCACCGGTTAAGGCTAAAATATTTCTAATCCCTAGGGCTTGGGCTCCTAATAAATCCGCTTGTAAACCAATACGATTGCGATCGCGACAAGCCAATTGATAAATCGGTTCTACCCCATGATGCAATAAAATAATCGAAGCGGCCAGGGAACTCATTCCCAAAACAGCCCGACTCCCATCGGTAATATTAACCGCATGGACTCGACCTTTGAGAAGTCTGACCATTTCAATCATGTGGCTAGGGTCTGCGCCTTTGGGGGGGGCGACTTCCGCCGTGACAATAAATTCATCTAAAGTTTGACAAGCAGTACGAAAACGATTCATTCTTAAAGTTTAAGGTGGTTTTTCAAAGGTTAATGTTTAGAATTTGTAGCCGGGTTGAAAGTTCCTGAATCCGATAGTAAGATCATGCTGATCAATTTTAATTGATCATGATTAAACTTATCAAGGTAGGGAATATCCCATGGCTTCCTTAACGCGAATTAGGGTTTGGTTAGCTACCACTTCGGCTTTTTCTCGACCGTTTTTTAACACCGATTCTAAATAGCTTCTATCATCCATCACCGCTTTATATTTTGCTTGGATGGGTTTCAGGCTTTCAATCAGAGTTTCTGTGAATAAAGGTTTAAATTGACCCCATCCCATATCCTCAGCTTCTGCTGCGACTTCTGCTTTGGTTTTACCCGCTAAAATTCCATAGAGCATTAATAGATTATGACATTCTGGACGGTCTGGATCATCAAAGGTTAAACCGCGAACTGCATCGGTTTTACAGCGTTTAATTTTTTTAGTAATCGTATCAGGATCATCTAATAAATTAATCCGACTTAATTCTGAGGGATCGGATTTTGACATTTTGCGAGTACCATCGCTGAGACTCATTACCCGCGCACCTTCGGGACGAATTAAAGGATCAGGTAATTTTAATAGGGTTTTTCCTTTTCCAAATAAATGATTAAACCTGACTGCTAAATCTCTGGTTAATTCCAGATGTTGTTTTTGATCTTCCCCAACGGGGACTTTATCCGCATTATAGAGTAAAATATCCGCCGCCATTAATACGGGATAATCGAGTAAACCCACACTCACATTTTCCCCTTGTTTAATTGCTTTTTCCTTGAACTGAATCATGTCTTCTAGCCAATTCATTGGGGTAATACAATTCAGTAGCCAGGTGAGTTCAGTATGGGCGGAAATATGGGACTGAACAAAAATTGTAGAATATTCTAAATCAATGCCACAGGCTAAATAAAGAGCCGCAATGGTGTAGGTATCGGTTGCTAAGGTCGCAGGATTATGGGGGACGGTAATGGCGTGTAAATCAACGACACAGAAGAAGTTATCGTATTGCGCTTGATGGTCTACCCAGTTGCGAATTGCACCCAGGTAGTTCCCCAAATGTAGGTTTCCGGTCGGTTGTACTCCAGATAGAACTCGCTGTTTACCCATAAGATGATATTAACTGAACTTAATACTCTATCTTGGCACGAATGGGATAATATGGTTGAAAAATTGAAGCATCGTGTGTTTCTGCTTTTAGAGACGAAGGAACACCTACACCCGTTAGGTCGATTTTTTAAATATTTTTTAATCTTTTTAATTACTTTAAATACTCTGGTGGTTTGCATTGAATCGATAGATGAAATGTTTAAAATTTATAAAACGATTTTAAACTCATTTAATCAGTTTTCCTTGGGAGTTTTTACCTTAGAATATATATTAAGGGTTTGGTCATGTACGATCCTTAAAAAATATAGTCATCCGGTTTGGGGAAGGCTAAAATATATGTTAACTCCCCTAGCAATTATTGATTTAATTGCTTTTTTACCCTTCTATTTTTATTTTGATCCTGGCAATTTTCAAGAGATGAAACTCTTGCAATTGACTCGCTTTTTACAAATTTTAAAATTAGGTCGTTATTCCCAGGTAACTCAAATTTTAAATCAAGTAATTTATCTGCGAAAAAAGGAATTAGTCTTAACATTAAATGTGGTATTTTTTTTGTTGATATTTTCGGGGAATTTAATTTATTTTGCCGAACATGAAGCACAACCGGATAAATTTCCCCATATTCCGGCGTCAATGTGGTGGGCGGTAATTACCTTAACAACGGTGGGTTATGGAGATGTTTATCCTATTACTCCCCTGGGAAGATTATTAGGGGGTATTTTAGCGTTATTAGGAATTGGACTTATTGCCTTACCTGCGGGGATTATTGCATCGGGTTTTACTGAAGTTATTGCTCGGAATAAACAAGCTAATCAAACCCTTTATCCTAAAATTTGTCCCCATTGTGGTAAAAATATTGATCAACCTCTGGAAAATTCCACGGATCTTGATAATTAATTGATTTTGCGGTTATGATTGAAAAGGTTTAATCTAATTTTGCTAAAATAAAGGGAATTTAATCATGGGACTAGAACGTAAACTATTTAGAGGAATGTTTGAACAAACAGAAACGGTCGAATTGAGACAAATCTGTTTTACTCCCAGTCGCATTTTTGAACCCGGACATTATATTGCTGGAGAGTTACCCGATATTGCTTTTGATCTGGGTTTAGTGGATAAATTACCCCCAGTTCGTGGCAAAAGTGCCGAAATTAGTCAACCCTATCCTGATGATATTCAACATGATCAATGATGCTTATGCTTGGATTGAAAAAGCACTCCATACGATTCATAAAGCGGACTGGTATCGTTCAGTTCAAACTGTCGAAAGTCAACCCGGATCTACTCTGATGATAGAGGGTAAATCCTTAATTAATTTTGCCAGTAATGATTATTTGGGATTGACCGGAGATCAACGATTAATTGATGCAGCGATCGCAGCTACCCAACAATTCGGTACCGGAGTAACAGGTTCTCGATTATTAACTGGACATCGCCAACTCCATCGAGATTTGGAATTAGCGATCGCTGCTTTTAAACAAACTGAAGATGCTTTGGTTTTTAGTTCCGGTTATTTAGCTAATATTGGCACAATTGCGGCTTTAGTCGGACAACGGGATTTGATTTTATCCGATGAATATAATCATTCTAGCCTTAAAAATGGGGCGAAAATGAGTGGGGCGACGGTGTTAGAATATCAACACAATCACCCAGAACATTTGAGAAAAATATTAGAAGAACATCGTCTTCCCCACCGCAAAGCACTGATTATTACCGATAGTGTATTTAGCATGGATGGGGATTTATGTCCCCTACATGATTTACTCGATTTAGGGGAAGAATTTTCCTGTATGGTATTAGTAGATGAAGCCCATGGTACAGGAGTTTTTGGTAAAAATGGCGCCGGATGTGTAGACCATTTTAACTGTACGGGAGAGCCTTTAATTCAGATGGGAACTCTTAGTAAAGCCCTGGGAAGTTTGGGGGGTTATGTAGCAGGTTCGGCGGAATTAATTGACTTTTTAAGAAATCGCGCTTCTAGTTGGATTTATACGACTGGATTAAGTCCTGCGGACACCGCCGCCGCCTTAGCAGCGATTAATATTGTCCAAACCGAACCCCAACGCCGGGAACAGTTATGGCAAAATGTGAAAACCTTAGAAACCCTATTTCAAGATCAGAAAAAAATATCTAACTTACAGATTTCCCACTCCCTTTCACCGATTTTTTGTATTCCGATTAAAGATGCAGCCACGGTATTAACCCTAAAACATCAACTCAAAGAACAAGGAATTTTTGCCGCCGCGATTCGTCCCCCAACTGTCAATACCAGTCGGATTCGGATTTCCTTAATGGCAACTCACACCCCCATGCAGTTGCAAACATTGGTTCAAGTTTTAACCGATATAATTTTTGAAGGAAACACCAAGGCACAAAGACACCAAGAGGTATAATAAAGGAATATTAAACCTTAATCTTGTTTATCAAGTCAAATTACTTTTTATTACCCCCCCATTCCCCATCAATGATTTAAGAGAATTACGCACATTAACACAAATTAAAATCCGTGAAATCCGTGAAATCCTCTTAAATCCGTGATCCCAATTACCCATTTTCTATATCAATGAAAAACATTCTTCTATTTACGGGTTTAACAGTTAGTTTAATTGCCACTCTATCATCCTGTGCGAATAGTCCCACGGGGGAAGCTATCGGAAATTCTCTAAAAGCCGATCCTCAGTTGGAAACCAATGCCCCTCCGCCTGAACCAATAATAACACCCACTCAAACCCCTGAACCCATACTTCCTGCGGTTGAACTTCCGGCTGATTTTCCCTCAGAAATTCCGCCCTATCCTAATGCCAGTTTACGAGAGGTTATGCCTTCAACCACCGATAAAACGGCTGTCATTACCCTCTGGGAAACGGGTGATCCGAGTAATGCTGTTCAGAGTTTCTATAAAAAAGAATTAGAAACAAAAAGCTGGAAAATTATCAATAATTCAGATAATGAAAATAGCAATAATCTGAATGCTCAGAAAGATAATTTAAAAGTTACTATTGCTCAACAATCTAATCCTAAACCAGACGGAAAAACCTATTTTCAAATTCGTTATCAACCCATTCCGGTTGCTGCGGTAATATCTCCATCTCCTACGCCTAAACCTACCGTAAGTCCTAATCCCGAAACACCAGAAAATAATGCTATTTCTCAGGAGTTAACTTCCTTTATTGCTGATATCGCAAAATTGGGTATTTTTAAAGCCCCCAATTCCCAAGAAACCGGAATTTTACCCGACCCAAATGGTACGATTACTCGCAGTCAATACGCCCGTTGGCTGGTGGAAGTGAATAATAAATTATATGCCGAGAACCCAGCCAAAAAAATTCGGTTAGCCACGGAAAATAATCAACCAATTTTTACAGATGTTCCCAAAACCCATCCGAATTTTGCTGAAATTCAAGGATTAGCAGAAGCTGGTTTAATTTCAAGTCCGTTATCTGGAGATAATACAATAACAAAATTTCGTCCAGATTCTCCCTTAACCCGGGAGGATTTAATTGCCTGGAAAGTTCCCTTAGATACTCGACAGTCTTTACCAAAAGCTAATATTGATGCAGTTAAAGAAAGATGGGGTTTTAAAGATACCTCTAAAATTGATCCTGGGGCTTTACCTGCTATTTTAGAAGACTATAATAATGCGGATAATTCTAATATTCGTCGGGTTTTTGGGTATACAACTTTATTCCAACCGAAAAAAACTGTGACTCGCGCACAAGCCGCAGCTACCCTTTGGTATTTTGGATTTCAAGGGGAAGGAATTTCGGCTAATGAAGTATTAAATAACCCTAATCCTAATCCAAATCCAACACCAAATTAAGGGGAGGAAAAGCTGATGATTCAGGAATTAGCAGATTTAAAAGCAAGTCTTTTAGAAGGACGATATCAGGATGCGTTAACCCTTGTTGAACAATTGGATGGCATGAGCAGACAGGCTAAAATTGATGCCATTGAATCACAGTTAGTCAGAATGTTGATTCACTTAGTTAAAAATCAATTAGAACAGCGATTAACAAATTCTTGGGCGGCATCTATTCGCGGAGCTTTAGTTGAAATTAAAAGATTGAATTTGCAAGACAATAGAATATCTACTTATATCAAGCAGAATGAATGGCAATCTTTGATGGAAGATGCTTTAGAATCAGCAATTAGTGATGCTTCCGTAGAGGTTTTCCAGGGAAATTGTACCCCCTTTCAGTTATCGGAAATGGTCGATAGGGAGGCTGTGATTTCAGTGGGTGATAGTTTAATTAATTTAACCTATCGTTTTTCTAAAAAGGAGTTACCAAATATTGTTAACCAGGCGTTAATTCAATTACCAGGGGGAATAGCTTGGGGGACAGGGAATTAGAGAAGATTGCGCTTAAGCGCAACAACGGGGTTTTGATAAGTTTTACTGATGTTTTTTGCAAAAATGTTTTGTTTTTTAAAGGATTATCAGGGAATCTTGATATTTTATTGAAAATTACTCTCAAATAGTTGACGGAATCATGGGGGTTCTGGTATAGTTAAGGAAATACCTCTCAAGGGTTTACTGTGTCTAAAGCCTAAAACAGAAGCTAGGACTCCTATTCTATCGTCAAATATCTTGATTTCCTGACACAATTAAGGAAAGATGATGCACCAATTTTAGGCTAAAAACCACAAGCTCAAAATAGGTATCTTGACAAAAAGCACATTTTGTGCAACAGACTCCAAAAATGGAGTTTCCCCTTCTCCTTCTTCGTGTCTTAGTGTCTTTGTGGTTTTTTAAAACCCTAATGTCCAAGCAATTTATCGCGTAACTGTTTAATCCGATCTCGCAACTTAGCTGCTTCTTCAAATTCCAACTGTTTCGCCGCCGTCTTCATTTGAGTTTCTAATTGGATGATTAAATCGGGAATACTTTCCAAGGGAAACTCCTCAAAGGTTTCTATCTGTTTCGCTGTGGTTTGAGCATTTAACCGTCGAGATACATCCAAAAATTCTAAAATAGAATTACTATATTTTTTAATAATTTGTTGGGGAATAATCCCATGTTTTTGATTGTATTTCCGTTGAATCTCCCGCCGTCGGTTAGTTTCATCAATTGCCTTAATCATACTTTTGGTTAAATTATCCCCATATAAAATCGCCTGTCCTCGGATATTCCGCGCTGCTCGTCCGATAGTTTGAATTAGTGAGCGATGCGATCGCAAAAACCCCTCTTTATCTGCATCTAAAATAGCCACCAAAGACACCTGGGGTAAATCCAAGCCTTCCCGTAATAAATTCACCCCAATTAAGACATCAAACTCTCGATTTTGTAATCCTTGAATAATCTCTATCCTTTGAATAGACTGGATTTCTGAATGCAGATATCTAACCTTAACTCCCCTTTCTTGCAAATATTCGGTTAAATCTTCCGCCATTCTTTTGGTTAAGGTCGTAATCAAAACCCGCTCATCTCTGATAACTCGTTCTTGAATTTCCCCATATAAATCATCCACCTGTCCTGAAGTGGGACGGACAAAAACTTCTGGGTCAATTACTCCCGTCGGACGGATAATTTGTTCCACCACTTGACCTTGAGATTGCTCAATTTCCCAATCTCCCGGCGTCGCGGAAACAAAAATACACTGATTCACTGTTTGCCAAAATTCTTCCGCTTTTAACGGACGATTATCCGCCGCACTAGGTAAACGAAATCCATGATCAATTAAGACTTTTTTCCGCGCTTGATCGCCATTATACATTCCCCGAATTTGAGGCACACTGACATGAGATTCATCCACAACTAATAACCAATCATTGGGAAAATAATTAATTAAACATTCTGGAGGTTCTCCCGCTTGTCTACCAGCTAACTGACGAGAATAGTTTTCCACCCCATTACAATATCCCACCTCCCGCAACATTTCCAAATCATAACGGGTGCGTTGGGATAACCGTTGTGCTTCTAATAGTTTACTTTGACTTTCTAGTGCTGTTACCTGTTGTTTTAATTCCTGCTCTATGTCATCACAAGCTGTTTCTAAACGGTCTTCTGGAGTAACAAAATGTCGGGCGGGATAAATATTTAAACAGTCTAAACTTTGCAAAACTTCCCCCGTCACCGGGTCTGTATAACGAATTGCTTCAATTTCATCCCCAAAAAATTCCACTCTAATAATTCGATCTTCATAAGCGGGGCCAATTTCTAAAACATCTCCTTTCACCCGAAACCTTCCCCTAGTTAACTCAACATCATTGCGGGTATATTGTACCGATACTAATTCCCGTAATAATTCCCGTTGATCAACTTCTTCTCCCACCTGCAAAGAAATAGCAGCTTTTAAATATTCGGCTGGCATTCCTAACCCGTAAATGCAACTAATGGAAGCGACAACAATCACATCTCGCCGTTCAAATAATGAGCGGGTAGCGGAATGGCGTAGCATATCAATTTCTTCATTAATTGATGAGGTTTTTTCAATATAAGTATCTGTAACAGGAAGATAGGCTTCCGGTTGATAATAGTCGTAATAACTGATAAAATATTCGACAGCATTCTCAGGAAAAAATGACCGAAATTCGTTACATAATTGGGCGGCGAGGGTTTTGTTATGGGCTAAAACTAGGGTCGGACGTCCGATTTTTTCGATTACCGAGGCGATGGTAAAGGTTTTTCCGGTTCCCGTTGCCCCCAATAGGGTGCTGAAGGGTTGCCCGTTTTGAATATTATCGGTAAGTTGGGCGATCGCCTGGGGCTGGTCTCCCTGGGGTTGAAAGGGGGCATGAAGTTTAAAGGGTTTCATTGCCAAACTTGATTAAGGATTCAACTAGAATAGCAGCAGGATATCATAGACGGGCGACTGTTAACTGGTGTATGCTAATTTTTATTAAGTTTTGTGGCTTGCTGAGAGGACATTATGGATTCGCCGATTCTAGTCTCGATTAAACCTTGGCTGAATTTTTTTCATCCGGTGTTGATGTGGATTTTGTTAGGATTATCTATTTATGCGATGTATTTGGGGGTACAAATTCGTCGTACCCGGGAAGCGGACGGAGACACCAAAAAAGAGTTAATTAAGGGAAAATTCAATATTAAACATCACCAAATTGGCTCAGTTTTGCTGGCTTTAATGGTGTTAGGAAGTATTGGTGGCATGGGTGTGACTTATATTAACAACGGGAAACTGTTTGTTGGCCCCCACTTATTGGCGGGACTGGGAATGACCGGAATGATTGCGATTTCTGCTTCCTTAACTCCCTATATGCAAAAAGGAGTTAATTGGGCGAGATATAGTCATATTACCCTGAATACTATCATCCTGGGACTGTTTGCTTGGCAAGCTATTACCGGAGTCGAAATCGTCCAACGAATTATTAGTAAAATGTGATCCCGGAGGGAATAGGAAATAGGCTGTTACTCTCAACAATTGGGTTAAGTCAGGTGTAAGAAATTAAGAATTATCCCATTTAATGAGAGTACAGCTTAACCCGAAAGTAATTGAATAAAATTAAACACTTACTATGATTCAAATAAAGGTTAAAAACTTCTAAATTTAAAGTGATTAATTTTGATTATTTCCCAATACTAACTATAGAAAATAATATGATTTTAATTGTGGGATATGGGAACCCCATTCGAGGGGATGATGGGATTGGTCAAGCGGTAATTACTGAATTGGAACAGTTGAATTTAATGAATGTGCGATCGCTTTCTCTGCATCAACTCACCCCGGAAGTTGCAGCAGAAATGGCTGAAGTGGATACAGTAATTTTTGTCGATGCGAGTTTAGAAGGGAAGACGGTTAATATTACCTCCTTAGAACCTTTACCCTCAGATTTATTTAATTGGGGACATTCTTTAAATCCGCGATCGCTTTTATCCTTAACCCAATTTCTCTATCAAAAGCAACCCCAATCATGGTTAATTGCTATTCCTGGCGAAAATTTTGAACTCTCTGAAAGCCTTTCGCAAAAAGCTCAACAAGGCATCCAAGAGGCTTTAAGAATTATTAAAACTTTTATCAATAAAACCTAAAAATAAGTTATAATTAAAACCAACCGTAGTGAGTCCTTCAGGACTCAAAAAAAACCCTAAAGAGGTTACTACAAATAATTATGCACGAAGTTAGTATTATGGAACAAACCCTAGAGATTGCCTTAAACCATGCTAAACAACAAGGGGCAACTCAAATTCATTGGCTTAAAATGAAAGTAGGGGCTCTATCGGGAGTTATCCCAGAGGCGTTAGAATTTGCCTTTGATGTGGTGGCGAAAGGAACAATGGCAGAAACCGCTATTTTTGAAATCGATTCAATTTCTGTTCGCTGTTATTGTCATAATTGTCAGGTTGAATTTCAGCCGGACGATTATATTTATGAATGTCCCCATTGTCATCAATATAGCCTTGATATTCTTCAGGGAAAAGAGTTAGAATTAACATCTTTAGAGGTTTCTTGATTATGTGTACAAATTGCGGTTGCGCTGTTACCCCTGGAACAATTGAAATCCATAGTCATGATCATCACGACCATCTCCACACCCATGATCATCACCATGATCAACATTCTGATCATGAACATCCCCATCAAACCTTAACAATTCACGAAGCTATTCTCTCTAAAAATGAACGATTAGCAGAACGAAATCGAGGCTTTTTTTGGGGTAAAGGACTATTTGTTTTAAACGTTTTATCCTCCCCTGGTTCGGGAAAAACCGCTTTTATTGAACGGGCTCTAACTGATATTAATTCCTATCTTCCTGGGGCTGTAATTGTTGGAGATTTAGCCACCGATAATGATGCTCAAAGACTCAGACGGTCGGGGGCGCAAGTGGTTCAAATTACCACCGGAAATGTTTGTCATTTGGAAGCGGATATGATCGCTAAAGCCCTTTCTGAAATTAACTTAGATTCAGTCAAATTATTAATTATTGAAAATGTCGGAAATTTAGTCTGTCCGGCGGCCTATGACTTAGGAGAAAATCAACGAATTGCTTTACTTTCCGTCACGGAAGGGGAAGATAAACCCTTGAAATATCCGACATTATTTAAAACTGCTGATGTGGTAATTATTAATAAAATTGATATTGCGGAAGTCGTGGGTTTTGATCGAGAATTAGCCTTAAATAATATTAAAAAAATTGTTCCCCAAGCTCGAATTTTTGAAGTTTCTGCTAAAACAGGTGTTGGGATGAATGAATGGTATCAATTTTTAGAGCAACAGATTTTAGAATTAAAGATTAATTAGCTATTTACACTGGAGAGACAGAGAAACCGAGTTTCTTGAAGAAATCCAGTTTCTCTAGTCAAAGTCCAATTTAAGCCGCTTGTCGTTCTTCCTGATCAAAACCATGTAGAATTGGTTCAGGGCCGAATTTAGAAGTAACTCTGAGTAAACGGGGAATTTCAAAACTATTATAAACCCGAAACTCACTTTTAATAGTAGCTTCAGCAGTTCTAACGGCTTGGTTTAATACCAAAGAACCATCGGGGTCTGATACAGAACGATGGAACGTTCCGGGGGGAATCCTTAAAATGTGACGGTTAGCATCTAATCTAACAATATGATAGGGATTTTTCCAAGTAAAATTAACTAAATAAAAAGTACGTCCCCCACTCACTGCTAACAAATTATCTTCTTGATGGGGATGAAGATAAAATTGCCAATATCCAGTTTCGGTGTTATTCGGGCTAATAGCTGGCCCCTCATGGAATACTAAATCGCGGGCGTTAGAATTGGCAATGGTAATATCAAAAAAACGAACACTGGGAGTATCGCGGAATTTATGAAAGGGGATTAATTCAAACATACAGATTTTATTTAAGTTATTCGTTTTTGTTGTCCGTTGTCCCTAGCTTAGTCACACTTCTTCAAACAATCAAAACCTATTGAGCATAGTTTCTATGCGGAAACCGAATAGATAGGTCGGGAAGGAGAGGGGGAATTTTTAAGGTAAGATGTAGTGAGTCCTTTAGGACTCTCTCAGAAAGCCATGAAGGGCTTACTACGGTTTGTAGTGAGTCCTTTAGGACTCTCTCAGAAAGCCATGAAGGGCTTACTACGGTTTGGAATTGGAGGAAGTCCGACGGTTTATACTCGTCCCTTAGCTCGACTCATTGAGCAATTACAGCATTTACCCGGTGTGGGGCCAAAAACTGCCCAACGCCTAGCGCTGCATATTATTAAGCGTCCTGATGAAGATGTGCAAGCCTTAGCCCAGGCGTTATTGGATGCTAAACAGCAAGTCGGTTTTTGTCAGGTTTGTTTCCATCTTTCGGCTGAACCCGTTTGTGATATTTGTCGCAACCCTCAACGCGACCCCGATACAATTTGTGTGGTTTCCGACTCCCGGGATGTCATCGCTTTAGAAAAAACCCGGGAATATAAGGGTAAATATCATGTTTTGGGTGGGGTAATTTCTCCTATGGATGGGGTTGGCCCCGAACAATTAACCATTCAACCCCTAGTGCGTCGGGTGAGTCAACAACAAATTAAAGAAGTGATTATTGCTATTAGTCCCAGTGTTGAGGGGGAAACCACGACTTTATATATCGGTCAACTATTAAGACCTTTTACGAGAGTAACTAGAATTGCCTTTGGTTTACCCATGGGAGGCGAGTTAGAATATGCCGATGAAATTACCTTAGCCCGAGCATTAGAAGGGCGGCGGGAGTTGGATTAAAGAATACCCACCCGCAGAGTTTCTTGATTTAGACTTGGGTTTTACCAAAAAACCTTAATTATTCATCGCGTCAGCTTCTTGTTGAGCTTGTTCTTGATTGCGACGATATAATGCAGCCCGATTTTGGGCGGTAGCATAGCGTTCAAAATCGGGAGAAACTACTTCCATAGAATCGGCGGCTTGCTGCCATTTCTGGGCTATTTCTAACCATTCTTGACGGGTATCAGCAAATTTTCCCTCGGCGGCGGCTTCTTCTGCGATTTTTACTCCGCGACTAAATTGTTGGGCTGAAGATAAAGTTTCTGGCGGTTGAGGAGAAGATTCTATATCATTTTGTGGCTGAGATTGTAGGGATTCTAATAATTGAAATTGTAAGGCATTATACAGAAGAAATCCCATTAATATTAATACTACAGTAACAGCAATAGCCCAAATTAAATTTTGTTGTATTTGACTAGATTTGGGTTGATTAGATAAGGATTCAATGGCGGAATCTCTTGGATTTGAACCTGGAATTTTATAAAAAATATTAGGTTTTTTAAGAATAATTTCTTCCGACCATAATAGTTGATTTTCAGGATCTTGAGTAATATCCTCTAACCAGAGTAATTGCTTTTCTTGTCGGATACGACTATTAATATGAACTCGACGAATATTATGGGGTGAAATTGATTCTAAAATCCCACGAACTTTACTAACAACTATTGATTTTTCTAAGGATTCAGCATTCTTCGCTTCACACAGCAATTGCAAGATATTATTGATATAAATAGCCCGATTAGTTACCCCTAAATCAGTCATTTCTTGATTAAGAATTTCAATGATAGCTGCAATACGGCCTTTGTGAGCTTGTTTATTGATGTCATTCATAGAATTTGACATTTTTAACTCGATAATCCGGTTTTTTCTTGAAAAATATAAAGGGGATTTAGAAGTTATCCCCTATCTATTGAATCATCTTTTATTTCTGAATAAATTCTCCTAATTTACGAGTAATGGTTTCAATCAGTTGTGCTTTTGACGGGGTGTAATCGAAGGGGGATGCGGAACTTCCATTAACCTAACCTGTGAATATTTCCCCCTAATTATGTCATATAGAAGGAAACAGGGATCACGGATTTAAGAGGATTTCACGGATTTCACGGATTTTAATCTGTGTTAATCTGCGTAATCTTCTTAAATCCGTGATAGGTAATGGGAAAGAAAAGATTTCATCACCTTTGTGTGACGGCTATAAATTGTGGTAGGGACAACCTAACCAACCTTCAAAGTTTCGTTTTTGTTGGGGGGTGGGTTGGGCTACGGAAATAATTTTGTAATGATTAGGACGGGGATAGGTTAAGGTAACTTGACAAGTTCGCAACAAATCTTGATGAAAAAATGTTAATTCTATTATATCCCCAGGTTTGTAATCTTTTAAACGTTCATGGAATTGGTCGGAGGTTACTTTAAATCCATTTAAAGCTAAAAGTTCATCATTAATATCTAATCCGGCGGTTTCGGCGGGACTATCCGTTTCTACAAATTTGATGATTTCTTTGCCTTTTTCCGATGCAACTTTACAACCCAAATAGGGGGTTTCATCGGTGGTTTCTGCAATTAATTGTAAACCAAAGGGTTCTAAATATTCATTATAGGGAAGTTCGGTAATTCCATACAAATATTGTTGGAAAAAATCGCTTAAAGATGTTTCCGCAACGGACTCTATAATCTGTTCTAATTGTTCGGGAGTAAAGCCAATTTCCGGTTGACCAAATTCTTTCCACATTTGGCGCATTACATCATCCAAAGAACGGGAATTTCCATGTTTACTTCTAATCAATAAATCCAGTAAAAATGAAACTAATTCTCCTTTTAAATAATAGGAAATTTGGTTATTATCACTATGGGATTCTCGCCGATAAAGTTTAATCCAAGTATCCCAACTCGATTCACTTAATGGTTGAACTAACCGCCCGGGAATGGTTTGTAAGCGAGTAATTTCTTTAGAAATAGCATGAAAAAAGCCTTTAACATCAAAAATTCCCGCCCGATAGGGAATTACCATATCATAATAACTGGTTGTTCCTTCGGAAAACCACAGGGAAGGAGTATAATTTTCCTGTTCATAATCAAACACTTCTAATGCTTTCGGACGAATGCGTTTAACGTTCCATAAATGGAAAAATTCATGGGCGACTAACTGCATAAATCTATTATATTTATCGGGGCTACGGAAGCCAAATCGAGAATAAATTAAAGAGCAAGATTCTTTATGTTCTAAGCCTCCAAAACCATGATTAGAAAGATGTAATAAAAACAAATAGCGTTCGTAGGGGAGTCCGCCAAATAATTCCGATTCTATGGCGATAACTTTTTGGAAATCCGTAATTAACCTTTCAGGATTAAGATTTCCTTCGCCCCAAATAGCTAATTGATGGGATTTTCCCTCGATTTCAAATTCATATAAACGATGGGTTCCAATTTCAAAGGGACTATCAACTAAGGTATCAAAATCAGGAGCATAAAACGTATTAGGTTGATGGGAAACCGGGGGTAAAGTGGTGCTAACTATCCAATTTTTAGGGGGTTCTATGGTGACTTGAATTGATTGTTGTTTATATTCTGGTACATATAAAAACAAAGCCGCCCCATTAAAATAACCATGGGAACTATCTAAATGATTGGTTCTTACACTTAATTCATTCGCAAAAATTCGATAATCAACTGTGATTTCTGTGGCGGAATTAGTTGTAATTCGCCAATGATTTTTACTAATTTTTTGCCAATTTAAAGGGCTTCCATCCTGGTCACGAACAGCAAAATCCTGTAAATGTCGGGAATATTCCCGCACTAAATAGGAGCCCGGAGTCCAAACGGGCATTTTTAAATCTAATACGGAGGATGAAATAATATCTTTTTGAATCCGTAAGGTGACTTCAAATAAATGGGATTCTGGTTTGGGGATAGCTACCCAATACTGTAAGCTAGGAATAATTGTAGCTTGATAATCAGGACGGGTTTGAGTTGCTTCAGTCATGATTTTTATAGATAAAAAAAATTGTTAATAAACAATAATTTTCCCCTCCGTCAAAGAGAAGGGAAAATTAACAACGCTGAATTTTAGCGTTGAATATTTGGGATTTATTGGCTAGAAAGATGGTTTAAATGTTTGAGATTGAGTAAATGAATCATTTGTTTTTCTTCATCAATATTCATCCATCCTTTACTCATAATTTTATCCATAATTTTAGTTGTTTCTTCTAAAGAAATATCCGTAACATCCGCTAAATCTTGGAAAGGAATATTAAAAATATCCGCCCCTTTTTCCGTGGGCTGACCGTAATTTTCAGCTAATTCTACCAAGGTATTGGCGAGTTTAACCGCCGGAGGTCGGTGACGAATTTGATACCGTTGGTTGGTTTGACGCAAACGACGCACCATCAACTGCAACATTCTATGGTGAAGTTGGGGATCTTTAAACAGCGTCTGGATAAAGCGTTGAGCCGAAACACTAATTAACCGCACCGAAGATAGGGCGATCACATCATTGGCCCGGGGAGATTCATCTAAAATCGCCATTTCTCCAAAGAAATCTCCTCGCCCCAAAATGGCTAATGTGACAACTTCATCCCCCGATAACCGTCGGACTTTCACCCATCCAGAAACGACAAAATAAACTGCATTTCCCCAAGCATCCTCCATGACCACCGCCCTATCAGCCGGATATTCATGTTTGACAGCAACGGATAACAGCCATTCTAATGTTTCAGGATTGGCCCCTTTGAATAGTGGAAAAAGCTCGCTAAAAGCTTCAGTTTGCATGAGAATTTGCTACGTTTTTTAATTAGTAGATTACCGATCTACTATGATGAATATTACCAAAATATCTCATAAATTGATCTAGTTGCAAATAGAAAAACGGGTTAACCCCGATAAATTCAGGTTAACCCGCAAGCTTGGGAACGCTTAGACCAACTATTTTTGGACAACCAATTTCACGTTGGCGTTTTGCAGACCGCGCTGTTTAACATCAGCTAAGGTCTTATTAACGGCGTATTTTTGATTAATAGAGTTGATCAGTTCGGTTTGGTTATGTTTTTTAGCCACACCCCACAGATCAGCAATTAAATCGAAAGTACCATCGCTGTTGCGAGACCAACCGAGGTCATATTCGCCTTCAAGGACTGCAACCAAGTCGGCACGAACCCGTTGGCCATTATAGCCACGAACATCAGCATTAGTTTTAGTGCTAATACCAATATCACTCAGAGAAGCTTTCAGGATTTCAGAATCGGCGATTTTAGTACGCAGTGTGCTAAAGTGAGACATTTCGGTATCCTCCGTGAACTGAAAACGAAACAACAACGGTTTGGTTAGAATCAATGCCGTCTTTATAAGAGGGGACGGCTTTTTTTGGTTTTGGGAACTGCTAGTCGGTTTTGGGGACTAGCCTTAACTCCTATTTGGACTAGGAGTAAGCCTTTAGAACTCCATGCGCTGATATTCAGCGACGGACGACGCAGCCGGACGTGCACGCTGTCTTGCCCAATCTCGTAGTGCTGTGACCTGTTCGTTCATGGTCTTGGACAAGGGCATCGTGGACTTAATCGCGGCAATGATATCAAGCTGCGTAAACTCGCGGTCTTGAGCAAAGGCTTCGTACATCGAAGCGATTACGGCCTGCTCAATTTCTGCTCCAGAAAAGCCTTCGGAAACCTTAGACAGTTGTTCTATGTCGAAGCGTTCGATTTCCGGGCGGCGTTTGGACAGATGAATTTTAAAAATATCTTGGCGTTCTTCTTGGGTTGGTAGATCCACAAAGAAGATTTCATCAAATCGACCTTTTCTGAGGAACTCCCCAGGTAGGCGTTCGACGCGGTTGGCCGTTGCCATGACAAATACAGGAGAGCTTTTTTCCTGCATCCAGGTCAGGAATGATCCAAAGATCCGGCTTGAGGTTCCACCATCGGAGTCTGCTGATCCGCCACTACCCGCAAAGGATTTATCTAATTCGTCGATAAATAAAATCACGGGGGAGATTGATTCGGCCGTCTTTAAGGCGTTTCTGAGGTTGGCTTCGGAACGACCTACCATAGAACCGTCATAGACCCGACCCATATCTAACCGGAGTAAGGGTAATCCCCATAACCGAGAGGTGGTTTTAGCAATTAGGGACTTTCCGCATCCGGGTATCCCTAAAATTAACATCCCCTTGGGTTGAGGTAGACCATATTCCCTTGCTCTTTCGGTGAAGGCGTTGGAACGTTGGTGTAACCAGCGTTTCAGTTCTTCTAAACCGCCTACGGAATCTATGGTTTCATCGACATCAATGTATTCTAAAATGCCATTGCGTCGAATTAGTTGTTTCTTTTCGGTGAGAACAACATTCACTTCTTCTTCCGTCAGACGTCCGGCGGTGACTTGGGCTTTGCGGTAGACTTTTTCGGCCTCATCCTGGGTTAAGCCTAAAGCTGCTTTGAGCAGTTTTTCTCGTCCTTCGGTGGTTAAACGTCGAGACCGAGCTTGTTCCAGTTGGGAGGTTAAGACTAAATTCAGTTCTTTCATATCGGGTAGAGCGAAGTCCAGAACCACAACTTCTTTCTCTAGCTCGATAGGAATGGATTGGATCGGCGACATTAAGATGATGGTCTTATTTGTGCCTTTGAAACTGGCGATCGCATCCCGCAAACACCGGGTCACTTCAGGGGAATCCTTGAAGGGATGCAAATCCTTAAATATATAGATACTTCCGCTTACGTTAGGCTCTTTGTGCCGAATCGCCCACTCAATCGCCGCTTGTGGAGAGACTGTGTTAGATTGAACCGCCGTTCTGGTCTGATCGTATTTGACTAAACCGCGAGTGACTGTCCACACATAAACCTCTCTCTGGCGCTTGGCTTGTGCGATTTTAGCTATAGCCTGCTCAGACCGCTCTTCCTCGGAAGTAACGAGGTAGATCAGAGGATATCGGGCTTCAATTAAGATACTGAGTTCTTCTTGCATAGTCCTCGATCCAATAGAGACGGTTTAACGTTTACAGAATTTGCTAGTCCTAACTTTAGATCAAGCTAGGGATTGAGCAGGGAACCAGTTTTTCCTCTCCTGATTGGGCTGTGCTAGATTCCATCTCTCTCACAGACCCGACTGGTAGTTCGTCATCGGATAGGATGCTGGGTTGCTCTCTCAGGGAGGTCAATTCCCCTTCCTTGAGGATGATGGAACTGGAACAGTCTGGACAGGAGTAAACCCGATGGGCTTGTCCATAGGATGCCTCCACTTCATCGACTAACTCGGAATTGTTCAGGTAAAAAACAATCGCCCGTTCAGCAATGGATGACATCGGCTCTGATTCAACTGCCGCTTTTATTTTTAATTTGCGATGCAGTTCTGGCGGAATATAGAGAGTGACTTTTTGCTTATTTTGCATAAGACTGTGAACTTGTGTACCCGGGTATGTGTCTCAAGATAACGAACCTTTTTCAAGATGTCAAGACGTTATGCCTCTATGACGGCATTTTTGTAATATTTCGTTACATTGTGTGGGTAGGCGGTTGAATAGCGGTTGACTAGCGATCGCATTATCCCCTCGTTTCTAGGTTCTACCTAGAAATGCTATTGATGGAGGCTCCGCCTCCTATGATTATTTGAGGCAGAGCCTCAAGATTAGGATTCCAATGCAGAGCATTGGAACCAGAGGAATCTCCGAGAGATTTCCCCTCGTTTCTAGGTTCTACCTAGAAATGCTATTGATGGAGGCTCCGCCTCCTATGATTATTTGAGGCAGAGCCTCAAGATTAGGATTCCAATGCAGAGCATTGGAACCAGAGAAAGTCTTTTACCCATTACCCATTCCCTGCTATATATAGATAGTTGAGTAACTTTGTTGCTGATCATGAACAATAACCAAAGACAACCGAGAGAAGCATTAAATAAAGCATTTCTGAAAGTCAAAGTCAGCCGCAGTGATATTGAAAAATTCAAGGCTAACTTGATTAATCTCCTCGAACACATCAACGATAAGGAGTCGGAAGAATTTCATAAAAATCTCATGGCTGATTTCCTGAAAAATACCTATTATAGTCCTAATTATTTTATTAATACCAAAGAACGCAACGATCTAGTTATTCACAATCAAAAAGATTCTAAAAGCAGTGTAGGTATTATTCTCGAAGTCAAGAAACCCAAAAATAAAGCGGAAATGGTTAAGGTTGAAAACCTGAATGCCAAAGCATTGCAAGAGTTAGTTTTATATTTTTTGAGAGAACGAATTACCAATAATAACCTAGAAATTAAACATTTAATTGCTACTAATATTAATGAATGGTTTATTTTTGATGCTCAGACTTTTGAGAAATACTTTTGTGAAAATAAACAATTAATTCAACAATTTGAAGATTTTGCCGCCGGACGCTTAACGGGTAAAACTACCGATTTTTTCTATAAAGAAATTGCTAAACCTGCCATTGAAAAGATTAAAAATGAACTACAATTCACTTATTTTAATATTCAAGACTATGAAGCATTTGTTAGAGATGATAACCCCGAAAATGATGAAAAACTGATCGCTTTATTTAAGTTACTTTCCCCGCAACATTTATTAAAATTACCGACTGCTAATGATAGTAATACCCTGGATAAAGGCTTTTATAGTGAATTACTCTATCTTATCGGTCTAACGGAAACCAAAGAAAAGAATAAAAAACTGATCAAACGTCAACCCGAAGCACAAAGAAATCCAGCTTCACTGCTAGAAAATGCTATTTTACAACTCGATAGTTTAGATAAAATTTCCCGACTGGAAAAACCCGAACAATTTGGAGAAACTGCACCCGACCAGGTTTTTAATGTTGCTTTAGAGCTATCAATTACTTGGATAAACCGGATTTTATTCTTAAAATTATTAGAATCTCAATTAATAACTTATCATAAAGGCGATCGCAATTTTGCCTTTCTCAATTTAGATAAAATTCATAATTTTGATGATTTAGATCGGTTATTTTTCCAAGTATTAGCGGTTAAATCTAGTGAGAGAAAATCGGATGTAAAAAAGATTTTTGCTAATGTTCCCTATCTGAATAGTTCCCTATTTGAACCCACCGAACTCGAACATCACACCCTAGTTATTAGTAACCTGAGAGCCGAAAAACTACCGATTTTATCATCAACAGTCTTAAAAGATCCTAACGGAAATAAACGCACCGGAGAACTCAATACCCTACAATATTTATTTGAGTTTCTTGATGCTTATGATTTTAGTAGCGAAGGTTTAGAAGGTATTCAAGAAGAACAGAAAACCCTGATTAATGCTTCGGTTTTAGGACTAATTTTCGAGAAAATTAACGGTTATAAAGATGGGTCATATTTTACCCCTGGTTTTATTACCATGTATATGTGTCGGGAAACTTTACGGAAAGCAGTTGTCCAGAAATTCAATGATATTAAAGGTTGGAATTGTCAAACTCTTGATGATTTATATGATAAAATAGAAGATAGAAACGAAGCAAATCAAATTATTAATAGTCTCAAAATTTGTGATCCGGCGGTGGGTTCAGGACATTTTTTAGTGTCTGCGTTGAATGAAATAATTGCAATTAAAAATGATCTGAATATTCTACAGGATAAAAACGGGAGACGATTAAAAGAATATCAAGTTATTGTAGAAAATGATGAATTAATCATCACCGATGAAGATCATCAACCGTTTAGCTATACCCCGAAAAACCCAGAAAGTCAACGCATCCAAGAAACCCTATTTCATGAAAAGCAAACAATTATCGAAAATTGTTTATTAGGTGTGGATATTAACCCCAACTCGGTTAAAATTTGTCGGTTACGGTTATGGATAGAATTATTAAAAAATGCCTATTATAAACCGGAGAGTAATTACACGGAATTGGAAACTCTACCGAATATTGATATTAATATTAAATGCGGTAACTCTTTAATTAGTCGTTTTCCCTTAGATGCGGATTTAAAACCAGCGTTAAAGAAAAGTGGGATTGATATTGAAACCTATCAAAACGCTGTCCAGACCTATCGCCATGCGGAGAATAAACAGCAAAAGCGGGATATGGAAAGGTTAATTAATAGTATTAAAAGTAATTTCAAAACCACACTTCAAGGAGTTGACCCCAAGAAAACGAAGTTAAGACAGTTAGAGGGGGAAGTTTATAATTTAGAGAATCAACTTTCGCTATTTGAGGAAACTAAAACCGAACAAAAAGCGCGGGAGAAAAAAATTATTAAGTTGAATAATGAGATTGATAAGTTAAGGGTGGAAATTGAGGAAATCGAAAGTGGTAAAATTTATGAAAATGCGTTTGAATGGCGGTTTGAGTTTCCTGAAGTTTTGGATGATGATGCTAATTTTATTGGTTTTGATGTTGTGATTGGAAATCCTCCTTATATTCGACAAGAAGAAATTAAAACCCAAAAACCATATTTACAGACTCATTTTAGAACCTATTCGGGAACTGCTGACTTGTATGTATTTTTTGTAGAAAAGGCGTTTGAAATATTAAGAGGATTTGGGAACTTCTGCTATATTATGCCTAATAAGTGGATGCAAACAGGTTATGGGAAAGCATTAAGAATCTTATTTTTAGAAAATCAACTCCAGGGAATTATTGATTTTGGTTATCTACAAGTATTTGAAGAAGCAACTACTTATCCTTGTATTCTTAATGCTTCAAAACAAAGCAATAATGCTGATTTTATTTCTGCTGCTGTGAAAACACTTAATTATCATAATGGATTTAGCTCATATATAGAAAGTATCTCTAATCAAATAACAGTTGAAGCCTTAAATGATGAAACTTGGGTAATTTCTTCTGATGGTGATCAAAAATTACTTTCAACAATAAAAAGTAAATGTGTTTTATTAGCTGAATATGTTGATAACAAGTCATTTCGAGGAATTGTAACAGGTTTAACAGAAGCATTTTTGATTGACAATTCCAAAAAGATAGAGTTAATATCTCAAAATCTTAAATACAAGAAAGTTATTAAATCAATATTACAAGGACGAGATGTTGGAAAATATTTGACTCCAAATGCTGAGAAACATCTTCTATTCATACCTTGGCATTTCCCTTTGCAAGATGATGTAAATATAAAAGGAGCATCTGTTGAAGCTGAATTAATGTTTAAGCAAGAATATCCTAGTATCTATAATCATTTGCTAGGTTACAAAGAAAAACTTGAAAAAAGAAATTTAACAGAAACAGGTGTACGATATGAATGGTATGCAATGCAGAGATACGCTTCAGATTATTACCAAGAATTTGAAAAACCTAAAATCATGTATCAAAAATTTCAGGTAAAACCATGCTTTATTTATGATGAGCAAGGGCTTTACTGTAATGATTCTATGTGGATTATTTCAAAAGAAGATAAAGTTTTATTGGCGATTCTTAATTCAAAAATGGGTTGGTGGCTGATTTCAAAATACTGTACAGCTATTCAAAATGGATATCAATTGATCTGGAAATATTTTGGACAAATCCCAATTCCTAACATAACTAAAGAACAAGGTAAACCTATTATTTCACTTGTTGATGAAATCCTCACCGCCAAACAATCTAACCCCAATGCAGATACAATAATATTAGAACAACAAATCGATCAACTGGTTTATGAATTATATGGATTAACAGAAGCAGAAATTAAAATAGTTGAGGGTAAAACCTAAAAAAGATTATCCACTCTCCCTAATTTTCCCTTGATAATCTTCATTTCTTAGTGTCTTAGTGTCTTTGTGTTTCCTTCTTTGTACTTTCTTTAACCCGTATTTCTAGTGATTTTGACTATGAAAAATAACCAAAGACAACCTAGAGAAACCTTAAATAACGATAGCAATACTCTCGATAAAAGTTTTTATAGTGAATTACTGCATATTATTGGTTTAACCGAAACCAAAGAAAAGAATAAAAAACTGATCAAACGTCAAACCGAAGCACAAAGAAATCCTGGTTCACTGCTGGAAAATGCTATTTTACAACTCGATAGTTTAGATAAAATTTCCCGACTGGAAAAACCCGAACAATTTGGAGAAACTGCAACCGAACAGGTTTTTAATATTGCTTTAGAATTATCAATTACTTGGATAAACCGGATTCTATTCTTAAAATTATTAGAATCTCAACTAATTACTTACAAAGGCGATCGCAATTTTGCCTTTCTAAATTTAGATAAAATTCATGATTTCGATGATTTAAACCGTCTATTTTTTCAGGTGTTATCAGTTAAACGAAATCAACGCCAGGAAGATATAAAAACAATTTTTGCTAATATTCCCTATCTGAATAGTTCACTATTTGAACCCACAGAACTCGAACATCAAACCCTAGTTATTAGTAACCTGAGAACCGAAAAACTCCCAATTTTATCAACAACTGTTTTAAAAGATTCTAACGGAAATAAACGCACCGGAGAACTGAATACCCTACAATATTTATTTGAGTTTCTCGATGCTTATGATTTTAGTAGCGAAGGTTTAGAAGGTATTCAAGAAGAACAGAAAACCCTGATTAATGCTTCGGTTTTAGGACTAATTTTTGAGAAAATTAACGGTTATAAAGACGGGTCATATTTTACCCCTGGTTTTATTACCATGTATATGTGTCGAGAAACTTTGCGGAAAGCAGTTGTCCAGAAATTCAATGAAATTAAAAGTTGGAATTGCCAAAATCTGGATGATTTATATAATAAAATAGAAGATAGAACCGAAGCAAATCAAATTATTAATAGTTTAAAAATTTGTGATCCGGCGGTGGGTTCGGGACATTTTTTAGTGTCAGCGTTGAATGAAATTATCGCCATTAAACATGATCTCAATATTCTACAGGATCAAACTGGAAGACGATTAAAAGAATATCAAATAATGGTAGAAAATGATCAGTTAATAATCACGGATGAAGATCATAAATTATTTAGCTATATTCCCCAAAACCCAGAAAGTCAACGCATCCAAGAAACCCTATTTCACGAAAAACAAACAATTATAGAAAATTGCCTATTTGGTGTGGATATTAACCCCAACTCTGTTAAAATATGTCGGTTACGGTTATGGATAGAATTACTAAAAAATGCCTATTATAAAGCGGATAGTAATTACACAGAATTAGAAACCATACCGAATATTGATATTAATATCAAGTGCGGTAACTCTTTAATTAGTCGTTTTCCCTTGGATGCGGACTTAAAACCAGCGTTAAAGAAAAGTGGTATTGATATTGAAAGCGGTAAAATTTATAATAATGCGTTTGAATGGCGGTTTGAGTTTCCTGAAATTTTGGATGATGATGGTAATTTTATCGGTTTTGATGTGGTGATGGGAAATCCGCCTTATCTGGGATTTCAAGAAGTTTCTAATAAAGAATTTTATCATCATCATTATTTTATAGCTAATGGGAAATATGATATCTATGTACTATTTATTGAACTTCTAAATCAAATTACAAAAAAATCCTCCTATTCTGCATATATTCTTCCACATAAATATTTAGTTGCTGACTTTGCTACTAATACAAGAGACTATCTAAAACAGAATCAGTTTGTTAATAAAATTATTCATTTTGAGGATCATAAGGTTTTTGAAGATGCAACAACTTATACTTGTATTACCTTTTTCTCCCGCAATAATTCCCAACTGCAATTCATAAGAATTAATCCTGAAATGCTTAAATCTGGAGAATATTTAAAATTCAATAAACTTAGTTACGGAGAATTAAATCAAAATTCATGGACTTTAAGTAACTCTAAAATTCATCAAAAAATTATTGATCATGTTAAAACCAAAGGTAAACCCATTAATTCAATATTTGAAGGGATTTTTCAAGGAATTATCTCAGGAGATAATGATATATTTTATTTGTATAATTGTATTGAATTAGAAGAACATATTTTCGGCTATTCTAAAGCACTCAATAATCAGGTTAAACTAGAAAAACAAATATGTAAACCTTTGCTAACGGGAAAAAATATAAAAAAATGGAAAAATCAAAATTCTGATCTTTATATAATTTATCCCTATTATTTATTAAATAAGCGTACTATGTTAATTCCAGAAAAACAGTTAGTTGAAGATTATCCCTTAACCTATCAATATTTAAAAAACCACGAAAAGAGGTTATCAATACGAGGAAGTTCAAAAATGAAATATCCAGCTTGGTATGCTTTATGGAATTCTCGTCAAATCATTAACTTAAATAGTCCTAAAATTTTAACTCCTGATATCTGTTTGGGGACAAAAATGAGTTTAGATAGGGAAGGAAACTATTTTCATAATGACACAACCTACGCATTAATTTTGAAAACTGATGTACATTTAAGAATCGAATATTTTTTAGCTATTCTTAATTCTCGACTGATGTGGTTTTTCTTATCAAATACAGGTAATATTGTTCAAGGAGGTTATTTTCGCTTTAAAACAAAATATTTAGAACCCATATCTATTCCCCTAAATCCTACAGATAAACAGCAAAATGAACTGGTAAACTTAGCATCAAAATTAATCAATGATCCTTCAATAAATAATACCTTAGAACAACAAATAGACCAACTGGTTTATGAATTATATGGATTAACAGAAGCAGAAATTAAAATAGTTGAGGGTAAAACCTAAAAAAGATCATCCAATTCCCATGATTTCCCCCTCGTTTCTAGGTTCTACCTAGAAATGCTATTCATGGAGGCTCCGCCTCCTATTATTATTTGAGGCAGAGCCTCAAGATTAGTATTCCAATGCAGAGCATTGGAACAAGAGGAGTTAATATGGTCTAAAATTGGTAATTGATGACCCAAACGTAACCCTAAAATGATCCATCCTTCTAACGCATCTTGTAAATTTTCTCGACATTGTTCTAAGGTTTTAGCACTACTCCAAACTCCCTGACAGTCGGGTATTTCTCCATAAAATATCCCATCATCTAATATCTCATATTTTGCTCGATTCATGGCTGTGTAAATATAATCTGTTAACATCATTTAAAGTTTCCTTAATAATGAGTTTAATTCAAATTCAGGATAATTAGCGATCGCAAAGAAGATTCAATCGAGAAGGGAGTTAATCCAGTCACGCACTTCTCCTTTATGAATAAGAGTTGAAGGTTCTGATTGATTATTTACGGAAGTTATAGTATCTTTCAAAACTTCAGACATTACAGGTTCATAAGCCGGATGATCTCGTTCTATAACGTCTAATTTTTGATATCCTAATGCTTTCATATCCTCAATCAAAATTGGTTGAGTTGATCTTGCTTCTGAGGATAAACCCTGACGTGCTTTTTTCCAAGGAAATTCTAGGTGAGTCATCCCACTTAATCTATAAGCGTGATACCCGCCAAAATAATCCCAAACTTCTTCTAAAACTGACTTCTGATCATCAGGAATTTCTAAGATAATTTCTGCGTCAGGAATTGGGAGTTGATTGGCTTCAAATTCACTATAATATTGATAAGCAGGAGGACAAACAGGGCCATAACGCCAATCTTGAATTTCTTCTTCAAATAAAGGCTGATCATAGAGGGCTAAATATAAGCTTTGTGCATAATATAAAAGTTTTTGTACTTTCATATTTGTCATTTCTGCTTCTATACCATCCTGATAAGCTTTTACAATAAAATAGCGAGCTATGTTGAGAGAATTAATCATGTCTCTAACCTATCCAGCTAAATTGAACGAGTTAATTTGACAAACCTTTAAAACCTATCTATATTGTATCATAATTGATTCAAGAATACAATTAATCAAAATGGTAACTTCCATGCAATATGCTGTCCTGAACGTAAATAATCTGCGGGTTGAGTTTGAAACCGACGAACGGACGCTTACCGCCGTTGATGACATTTCCTTCCAGGTCGGACGGGGACAAACCTTGGGAATTGTGGGCGAGTCCGGTTCAGGAAAATCCGTGACAGCATTAGCAATTATGGGGTTACTTTCGACCGCAACCACTCAAGTTGATGGAGAAGTTTGGTTTCAAATTCCTGAATCTGAAGACTATAACCCCTATTCCCAACCTGCTAATTTATTACAACTTTCATCAACTCAAAAACAAACCTATCGCGGCGGTCAAATTTCCATGATTTTTCAGGAACCAATGACCTCCCTGAATCCCGTATTTACCATTGGTTTTCAGTTAGCAGAAGCTATTATTCAGCATCAAAAAATATCCCCTAAACAGGCGATGTGGAAAGCAGCATCGTTATTACAGGAAGTTAAATTACTCCCAAGTGATGATCAATTAATGCAGCAAGCATTAGAAGAACAAAACCATCAAGCAACATCCCGTTCTCCCCAGGAATTACAAGATAAACGCACCAGAAAAAGAGAAGTAATTCAACAAGTGAATGCTCAAAAACGAGCTATGTTAGATCGATATCCCCATGAATTATCGGGGGGACAATTACAACGGGTAATGATTGCTATGGCGATTTCTTGTAACCCGATATTATTAATTGCGGATGAACCCACAACGGCCTTAGATGTTACCGTACAAGCAACAATATTAGAGTTACTTCAAGAGTTACAAGAATATCGGGGAATGGCGATGATTTTTATTACCCATGATTTGGGAATTATCGCTCAAATTGCTGACCAAGTGGCGGTAATGTTCCAGGGAAAAATAGTCGAGTCAGGAACTATTCAGCAAATTTTTACAGCCCCTCAAAATCCCTATACTAAAGGATTATTAGCCTGTCGTCCTACCTTAGATAACCCGGCGGTAAGATTACCAACGGTGGCGGATTTTATGGAGGTTGTCACCTTAGAAAATGGCGAAAAAGAAATTAGGGAAAAACCTCAAGCAGAAGTCAATAAAATTTATAATAATATTTCTAATATTGCTTTAAGTTCTAAATCCTTTTTACCGAGTCTCCCCTCGGATAATCCAATTTTATCCGTTAAAAATTTAAGAGTTGGTTTTAAAATACCCGGAGTATTGGGTCAAACTAAACGGTTATTTATGGCGGTTAATGATGTTTCTTTTGAGGTTTATCCAGGGGAAACCTTGGGATTAGTGGGAGAGTCGGGCTGTGGAAAAAGTACCTTAGCCAGAGCAATTTTACAACTAATTAAGCCCTTGAGTGGTCAGGTATTATTTGAAGGTCAAGATATTACCGCCCCTTATTTAGAAACAGCTATATTTAGTGGATTTAAAAATTATCGAAATCAACAACAATTTAATCATAAAATGCGTTGGGTGCGGCGAAATATGCAGATTATCTTTCAAGATCCTTTTAGTTCCCTTGACCCTAGAATCAGCATTGGAGACGCGGTAATGGAACCTTTAATTATTCATCAAGTGGGAAATAATTTTAAGGAAAAATGCGATCGCGTGGCTTATTTATTGGAAAGAGTGGGATTAAATCCTGATTTAATGCGTCGTTATCCCCATGAATTTTCAGGAGGACAAAGACAACGGATTTGTATTGCTAGAGCTTTAGCATTAAACCCTAAATTTATTATTTGTGATGAATCAGTTTCCGCCCTAGATGTGTCGGTACAGGCGCAGGTTTTGAACCTCTTAAAAGAGTTACAATCGGAATTTAATCTAACTTATATTTTTATTTCCCATGATTTAAGTGTGGTTAAATTTATGAGCGATCGGATTATTGTGATGAATCAAGGAAAAATCGAAGAAACTGGAACCGCCGAGGAAATTTATCGCTATCCCAAACAAGCCTATACCCGTCAATTAATTGCTTCTATTCCTTCAGGAAATATTAGAAATAGTAACTTTAATTGATTACATAAAGCTTGAATCCTTCTTGAGCATCAATGTTAAACTTTAAACCAACTTTTGAACCAGAAGATAGTTCCTTTAATAGAGCGTTATTTTCAGAAACAACTGCCCTAAGTCTATCATTCAATAGAGCGTTATTTCCAGAAACAATTGCCCTAAGTCTCTCATTAGTATTGATCATTTCACGAACAGTTTCAACTTTTCTAATAGCTTTCTCTAAAAGATTCTCAAACATTGCCAGCTATTCTCCAATAACCTGCGATAGCATATCATCAAAGAGTTGGATTCGTTGCTGAATTTCCGCTTTACTTTTCCCACCTCCTGTTAAAAGACGTGATTCTTCCCGTTCAAAGAGTTTCTTTGTTTCTTCAATAATTCTTGTTTTTTTATTGATTAAAATTTCTCTTTCATCCAAATGTCGATTAAATCCAACCATGACCGCATCATAATAAGCTTTATAGGAATCTTTCTTCCAACAAGTCATAGATTTTGGATCGAAGGGTTTGAATAAATTATCATTATAAATTTGGTAAGCTAGATTAATTGTTTTTAAAAATACTTCCTTTAGGATTAAAATATCCTGATCAGAAAATTTTAAACTTTTGATCATATAAAGATCAAGAAATCCTTCCATTCCCCGTTGAAAATGGTCTACATTCCTCAAGGCAAAGAAACGAAGCACTAATTCTGCATCCTCCATTTTTTTATAAAGATTATTGTTTAATAAATCAGGGTCATTTTCATCTGTAGGAATTCCCCAAGATTGAGTAAAGATAGGATCACGAGATAATTCCAGCAATAATGAATTAAACTTCCCCTGATACAAACAATTCCGTACTTCCTGCTGACTTAAATCTACGCCTCCGGTATTAAAACGTTCAAAACTTTTCTGTTTGAGGAAAAAAGCTATTTCAGGATCAGAAGTTGATTCTGCAATAATAACAATAGATGAAATAGATCGTCGATCAATTCCTGCTTTAACTTTAATTGGAAGTTGATCATAAGTACGTCCATTGATTTCTGGCCAAAGTTCGAGTCCCGTTAGTTTGAGTTTGTTTTCATAGAACTCTCTAATTGCTGTAATTCTCTGTTGACCATCCATGACTTCATAAGAATTGTAATCTTCTTCAAACAGAATAATGGGCGGAACAGGAATATTAATTAGGAATGACTCAATTAATCGTGACTTCATCTTGGCATCCCATCGGGGTCTTCTTTGGTAAACGGGCTGTACATTCATATATCCTTTTTTCTTTAAAGCTTCAGCAAAGCTAGGGAGTTTTTCCCGATTAATTTCAGTTAGAATTCGGTTTTCTTGTGAGGAGTATTTATCATTAATTTCTCCATCAGACATTTTTTTTTGACGTTTTGAGGAAGATTTCTCCCACATTTTTTCTTCAACGGGCGCAAATAGCATTTTCTCAATTCTCCGTCAGCATTATGAGGTATTGTAGCATTCCTAACTGTTTGTGTGGTTATTCTATCCCTCAAATTTATACTTTAGCCTTAGCTTCTTGAGCCACAATCTCAACTTCATCCTCCGCTAATTGTTTTAACATAGTTTCAACTTCGCTACCCCCTAAACGACTTAACGCTTGGGCGACCCGATGGCGAATTTGCCAGTCTGAATTGGTCACATAAGGAACTAATAAAGGAACTGCTCGTCTGTCCCCTAATTCCCCTAATGCACTAATAGCAACGGTTTGAATTAAACTATTATCATCTTGAAGCGCTGTTTCTAATAATTCAAAAGCGCGAGGTTCTTCTATTGATCCCACCGCCGCCACAATACTCAGTTTAAGTAACCATTCTGGCGTAGTATTATAGATGTTTTGTAAATCATCAAAAGCATCCTTAAGTTTCAACGCCCCTAACCCATCCGCCGACGCCGATTGCACATCAATTTCAGGATCATTTAATAAGTGATAATGCAGGACTTGATAGGAGGTTTCTAAATCCTGCTTCCCCAAAGTTGCCATCTGACTAATAGCCGCATATCGTACCCGACTATTACTATCTTTAATCGGGACTTGAATTAACTCAAAAGCGATCGCTGGGGGCAGTTGTCGGAGTTGATTGACACCGCGCAAGCGATCGCCAAAATCACTAGAACTTAACAACTTCTCAACAGATTCAGGGGTAATTGTCATAAAAATTAAGGTTTTGAAATGAACGCTCTAAATGGTTTTGAAATGATCAGGATAATATCATATTTTTTGACTTCAATAGATCAATATTTTTTTAAAAACTTGGCAAAAACGAACACCAAGCCAGGGTCAAAACCTAATGTCCCGACCAGCCTTGTTTTTATTCACAAAATCCGATAAATTTTAACTCTTTGCCATTGCCATCACCCGCAGAATATCGCCACAGGTGAGAATCCCAATCACCTTACCGGAATCATCCACCACAGGTAAACGATGAATGCGCTTTTCATTCAATAACCGGGCGGCATCGGATAAAGATTTATTAGGGGTAATCGTAATAATCGGGGCAGGAGTCATCACTTCTCCCACAGTTTGGCCTAATGCCTTATGCAATTCCTGTTCATACCGGGAAAAATTTTCCAGGTAAATAATACTGTCAAGAAAAGTAATATAAGTAGGTGGAGTCACACCGCTTTCTTGCCACATCAAATCCGTTCCCGAGATAAAACCCACCAAATGGCCGGATTCATTTACCACAGGTAAACAACCAATATGTCTTTCCACCATCAGTTGCAGTGCTTCTCTGAGTGGCATCTCTGGCTTAACCAGGATTGGATTCGGGGTCATCACCTCAGCAACAGTCTTGGGCATGATTTCTGCGTGTTTGTTAAACTTTCCAATCCCGATCATATCAGTTATTAGTAGCCCTGACTTGTTGCTGCAACCGCCAAATCTCAAGCCAACACAAGAAAAATCCGCCCCATCAAGCCACTGAGCCTGTCGAGATAAGGACGGAGCTTGATTCCCTTGGAAAATTGGATTGAACAACAATTGTCCAACCTATTCGGGACTAGATTCGGAAGTGGGATTATGAATTTGTTCCGCTTCGGGACAATCTTCAGAAACTGGCAGATCAAAATAGCACCTGGGAACGGAGGCCAACTTCTGACTAATTGATCCAATGCTTTCTATGCGGATCATTTCTTCCCAAGAACAGACCTCATCCTCCTCATCTGTCTCATAACGTAGCGTGACTAGATCTCCCTCAATGTCTGTAATTCGAGCTTTCTCAATCCAACGTTGCTGATCTCGTAAGAAAATAGAGACTTCCCGACCGTCACAACAAAGTTGATAAATCTTGCGATGTAGCATTTTTTACTTTTCCTGAGAAGTTCGCTGGCTGATCTGAATTTCACCTGTGAACCTAAGTATTTAAGGTTTAACAGGATACCTAAGCACCTGGTAGTATACCGGATTACAAGGTGATCAGTCTAGTCAAAACCGTTGTCCTTATATTTTAACCCTTAACATAAATTTAGCTTCAATAAAGCCTAAATAAATTACCCCGTAATGGTTGTTTGATTCTTGGAGGGCGGGGAATAGCCAATCTTGCTATGGGTGATGGAAAAAATGTACTCTATAGGTTTTGAGTTCTGCAACTGCGATCGCTCCCATGGTTTGACTTGAGGAGGTGACTCAAATAGGAGCGATCGCCCAGCCTCCAATGACTATCATCATATAGGTCAAGGCTTTTCTATAGAACGTAAGGAAATTTAACTAAAACAGGACTTACGCAATTGCGTAAGTCCTGTTAATAAAACCTGACTCTTTAATCTTTGTTTACAAAGATTAATATTCCTAGATCAGAAATGGCATTTAATCTGTACCGGGGCGTCGTTACTATTCTTCTCGTCAAAATCTGACATTTTTAAAAAAAAATAATTTTAACACTTGACAATGACAGGTTGGGACACTACCATGAGAGTGAAAAGAAACCCCAACTGTTGGAGGTGATGTTATGGCTGATGGAGATATTATTCACAGCAGGCTCGGAGGGATTTATCAAAAGCCTTATAAGTGGCTTTGTGAAGGAAAAGCAACGATTGATGAGTGTGCTCATGTTCTTATGCAAGCATTCAAGAAGGACATTGTGAAAAAAGGAGATCTTCCTGTTCAGCTTGCCCAAACCATGGCGGAGATTTTAGATAGAGCTATTAGTGCTGCTGAGAATAGCCCTGTGAACTGGGCTGGTTTGACTCTGGAATTTGATAAGTTAGTGCAACAAGCCGATGGCTCACATCGCTTGAAAGAAGTTGTTCGTCTCACTGGCAAGAGCTTACTTCACGATTTCAGATATGGACAATACATAGATTCTAGTAACACTATAGAAACATTTTTGCACAGATACATGAAAACTGTCTATGAATCTGAATTTAAGGAACGGGTTCCACTCACCTCTACACATCATGACGGAATTGATCAAGCAACTCTTTCAAAACGTATTGGAGAAATTAAGCCAATTATCGATGATGTTATAGGCAAATGGGCTAAAACTGCTATTAAACATCACAGTATAGAAAAATTGCCTATACCTCACCGTTCTGCACAAAAACCAATAGACCTAAATGAAGACCTTCGATGAGGTTAAATATTATGAAAAAACACTACACCTACGATAGCGATTATACGTTACACTTTGACTCCATTTTGAATAGTAATGGAAAGGTTCGATTTATCGATCACTCAAGCGGTAAGGAAAGCACTATAGGAATTACTGTAGATGATCAGGATTTTAAATATCGCGTCTGGCAGGAATTTCCATCAATCATTGCTGATCTAATTGACCTAGCGGTTGCAATCCAAGCTAGTGATCGTCTTGTCTTACAACATTTACACCAAGAGCAGAGGCATATTTTTGTAGTGCTTCCTGTGCGTCATCCCGAATTACTAAATACCAGTATATTTCATGCAAAATTAGAAAATTTGCTTGAATGGACTACTGGGAGCCGATGGTCTTTTGATTTCCAAAAACGAACTACACTAGACCGAACAATTGAAAAACAGCAAATTCTTCCCATCGTTCCTGAAGGGTGTGAGGTAGCATTGTGGAGTGGCGGACTTGATGCTCTTGCAGGTCTTTATACCAGACTTCAAGCCAGTGATACAGAGCCGTTTATGTTGTTTGGAACTGGGAGTAATCATAATACCCATGATCTTCAGCAAAAAGTCTTCAAAGCACTCAATCCATATTTCCCCAATCGTCTCAACCTTTGCCGAGTTCCAATTCATTTTTCTGATAGCAAACAGCATCGAAAAAATAAAATTTCCCGTGCGCGAGGTGTTGTATTTACATTATTGGGTTCGGCTTGTGCTTATTTGATGGGTCAGAAAGAGCTTTTTGTTTATGAAAATGGAATTGGTGCAATCAATCTTCCCTACCGTAAATCTGCTGTTGGATTAGATCACACTCGATCTGTTCACCCATTGACTTTAATTATGGTGAGCGATATTGTTTCAGAGCTTTTAGGACAAGAATTTAGAATAAAAAATCCTTTCCTATTTTGGACTAAAGCTCAAATGTGCAAAGCTTTAGCTGAAGATGACAGAAACAACTTAGTATCGCTAACAGTTTCATGTGATAGTCCACATCGCAAGAAGCAAATCTTTCAATGTGGATATTGTTCTTCCTGCCTTTTAAGACGGCAAGCGATCGCTGCTTCAAATATGAACGATCAAACCCGTTATGTTGTGCTTCATGGCGAAAAACCAGCAGGAGATCCAAGCTTGTATCTGCAAAATATGCTCGAACAAGTTACCATGCTCAAAAAGTTGCTGAATAATTCAACTAACCCTAACCTTCAGTGGCAGAATTTAACCAAAAGATTCTTAGAACTAGAGGATATTGTGGATCAAAGTTCTGAATCAGAAAATCTGTTACCTTTTCAAATGCAACAACGTCTAATACAGCTTTATCAAACGTATCTTTCTGAATGGGATGCGGTAGAGCCACAAATTTCGGTTGGTATGTTAGATCAAGAAAACAATCACCAGATATCAGATCAACGTCTAGTTACTGTTCAGTCAAGTTGAAGGAAAAACATTATGACTGTTAACATTCTCGATAAAATTGATCTCCGCCAATTGGGTGAACGACTGCAACAAGCGCGGAAGAAATCTGGCATGACTCAAGCTGATGCCGCTCAAATTATTGATGCTGCAAGAACAACTATTGTTGCTATTGAAAAAGGAGAACGTCGCCTTAAACCCAACGAACTAATTAAACTGGCTCGTGCTTATGGGCAGGCTGTTAGTAATTTTGTTCGACAAAGCCCTATTATTGAGCCGTTTGAAGTTCAATTTCGCGCCGCTTATCGACGTAGCGAGACAGAAGAAGCCCAAATTAATCCGGCAATTTGGCGCTTAGAGGAACTCTGTCAAAACTATTTAGAACTTGAGAAAATTATGGATGCTCCTTTACCTCGGAATTATCCTCAAGAATATGATGTAACGAATATGCCAATAGAGGCAGCAGCAGAAAGTATTGCCATTGCAGAACGTCAACGATTAGGGCTTGGTGATAGCCCGATTCCCATTCTTAGGGATGTTTTAGAACAGAGCGTAGGACTGCGTATTTTCTATTTGGAAATGCCATCTAAATATTCAGGTGTATATAGCTACGATGAACAACTTGGTGGCTGTATTGCGATTAATGCTAAACACCCAGAAGATCGGCGGCGTTGGTCACTTGCTCATGAATATCTTCATTTTCTAGCGCATCGACGCAAGCCTGTACTTGACTATGAAAATCAATACCAAAGAAAGCCAGATACTGAACGACTAGCTGACAGTTTCCCTGACTATTTTCTAATGCCAACCAGTGGTTTACTTAAACGATTTAATGATATGTACCAGACTCACGGGAAGTTTACTCCCACTAATTTATTTACCTTAGCTCATTATTATGGGGTATCTATTGAAGCCCTTGGTAATCGTTTAGAATCTATAAAACTGATACCTTCTGGTACTGTGGATCGACTGCGCGATCGCGGATTAAAAGTTAGAAAAGTTCAACAAGAACTTGGGTTAGAAGAAATTCCACAGCGCACTGATATGCTTCCCATTCACTATCAATACCTTGCAATTGAAGCTTTCGATCAAGGGCTGATTACAGAAGGACGTTTTGCCAATTTCTTAGGGGTTGATCGTATAGAAGCTCGTCGGATTGCGGAATTATTACGGGATTATTCAAGTGGAATGATAGAGGAAATTGCCCATTTAGATTTACGTCAACCGTAGAATTTGGGAGAATTTTTTATGTTGATTCAACACTCCCATCTTGTTCTTGATGCTTGCTGTATTTTAAACTTTTGCGCGTCGGGCAATTTCCTACCAATCTTAAAGGCTATTCCAGCCCAGGTTGTGGTGACAGAAGTAGTTAAAGCACGCGAACTATTGACCCTACAAAAACTTGAAAATCAGGAAAACGAGGGCGCAGTTCAGTTGCAGATGGCGATTGAGCAAGATCTACTTATAGTTGTAGATTTTGAGTCAGAAGCTGAGGAAGAAACTTATATTAATTATGTCTTTGAACTTGGAGATGATGGTGAATCAGCGACTTGTGCGATCGCTGTTCATCGAGAATATGCTATGGCAACAGATGATAAAAAAGCGATCACATTTTGTCAAAAAGAAGGACTTAATCTACAGATTTTTTCAACCTTAGAAATCATTAAATATTGGTCAGAATCAGCTAACCTTAATTCAGAAGAATTACGGACTGTACTTGATAATATCCAAGTTAAAGGACGGTATATTCCCCATAGAAATCATCCTTTGCTGAGTTGGTGGAAAAATGCTACTATTAGATAAATCTATTTTTTCAATCATCTATCAACAACAGGAGGGTTATGGTTGGAATAGAAGAACGATCAAAAACCGATATTATTTACCCCGATAGCGATGGCAAACCCATGTCAGATAATACCAAACAATTTCGCTGGATTACGGTTATTTACCATAATTTAGAATGGTTATTTGCTAATGATCCTAACGTATTTGTGGCGGGTGATTTACTTTGGTATGCTGTTGAGGGAAATAATAAAATCCGTCAAGCACCGGATGTTATGGTAATATTTGGTGTTCCTAAAGGCGATCGCGGATCTTATATGCAGTGGAAAGAAAATCACATTTCCCCCCAAGTCGCCTTTGAAATTCTTTCCCCGGGAAATACCTTGACGGAAATGAATAAAAAGCAGGTCTTTTATCAACGTTATGGTGTGGAAGAATACTATATTTATGATCCAGATAAGAATGATTTGACGGGTTGGTTACGGGGAGAAAATGGTTTAGAAGTGATTGAAATAATGGAAAATTGGGTGAGTCCTCGTTTGGGAATTCGTTTTAATTGTTCTGAGGAAGAATTAAAACTTTATCGTCCCGATGGTCAACCTTTTGTTAGTTATTTAGACATTTCTCAACAACTCAATACGGCGTTACAGGAGGTTGAACAAACTCAACAGCGTTTACAAGCAGTTGAACAACAAGCAGAACAGGAACGTCAACGGGCTGAAAGGTTAGCAGAACAGTTGCGATCGCTTGGAATTAACCCCGAATAAAAAATGATCACGGATTTAGAGGGATTTCACTGATTTCACGGATTTTTATATAGGGGCGGGTTTTGCTAGATATTTATTCATTAAAATAAACCCAAATCTTGAGAAACTCGACCCTATTTTTTCATAATCAACAGTTAACAATTCTATCACTTTTTCCCCATCCGATTATCTTGAAAAGATGTGCCAATTCCCTGTAAAATCCCTTTTCCAATTAAACCCAATCCTCGACCGACAACATTAGTTAAAACATAAATAATCGCACTTCCAACAAAGGAAATCGTCGCCCGTAGAGGAGGAGCAACCGCATCACGGGTTTCTAATATTAATGTTATCGTTAATGGAATTCCTGATAACTTTTCTAACTCATCTCGGCGGGGGGAATAAATTACCTGTTTTTGAATTCCTCTTTCTCCTAAAACCAGGAGTAAATAAGAACTTTCAAAAATTGCCTTGGGTTCGGCGACATATTGATCAAGACGATATCGCCAGGATAAACTATTCCTAAATTTCTCAATTTCACGGGTCGATAATAAACGTCGATCATAAAATTTGAGTTTGATTTCTTCATAATCTGAAAAATAATTGAGTAAAGGTTGAATAATCGCATTTGCTACTTGAATTAACAGATTTTGTAATAACGCTTCTGCACGTTCCACTGCGTCTAAACCTCCCGCCGGACAGGATAAATTATCAATAGTTAAGGGTCTACAAAATAATAAATGCTCAAATAAATCTTTTACTAAAGGGATTTTATTTAAAATATTGTTTTGAATCAAATCAGCATCTTTTAATATAATTGTCACAATTTCAATATTTTGATTATTCTTAATCACAGTATAATATTTCCCAAAAAAATCGAAAGTTGCAGCTTGCCAAAAGTCTGTAATTAAACTAGGTATTTTTTCGGCTAGTTGTTCATATTGCAGGTCAGACAAAATTAATTCATCTAATAATATTTCTAATTGTTTTAACAATATATATAGCAATTCTCGTTTTTTAGATAATCTTAGAATATCAATTTCTAAAGGCATTCCGGTTAAATTAATTAATCCTGATTGCAGTTTTATTACGGTTTTATCAAATAAAACTGATTTTAAATTATTAGCTACAATTCCTGAACTTTGCTCATTTGTAGGGTTAGAAGTGATAACTAAAGCACTATTTTGATAGTTATTCAGAGGTTCATAATTATCATAATTAAAATCATCACTAGAAACCTGAGCAGATACCTCAAGACTGGGTGAGGTTTTGTCCGATGAAAGTTGACTAACAATCCACCTTGCTGTTAACAATTCCCGCCGTTTTCCCGTCAGAATTAACTTATTAATAATCGTAATAGTATCTTGTTGATTGAATTGTTCTAAATTTCGTTTAATTTCTTGATTAACTTCTGCGATCGCTTGTTCAATTTGTCGCATTCCTGGTTGAACTAAAAACCCTTGAATATTTCCCAAAAATGATCCAGTTTTTCGAGATACTATTCCCACAAATGGTTCTCGATTTAATGCAGCTAAAGATTCTAACCAATAGCGTTCTCCCGCGACTAATTGATTAATGATAATTACTAATTCTCTAACTGGAATCCCCTTATTGCAATAACCATCTACCCCAATTTTTTGGGCTGCTAGTAATAAATGTGGTTGTTTAACTGTAGTTAACAACAAAATCAGAATTTTAGGATATTGAGTTTTTAACTGTTGGCAAAAATCCAAAATAGGATGATTTTTAACCGATGGATTTTCCTTAATTTTTAACCCCAATTCCAAAATAATTAAATCAACAGGTTTCTGCTCCTCTGAATTAATCTCAGTTTCTAAAACCCTGAAGGCACTCTCTAAACTCTCAACTTCTGCAACAACTTCCAAATCTGAAAACGGTTCTAATGCACTTAGTAACCCCATCCGAAAAATAGGGTCATCATCAATGATTAAAAGTCGTACAGTAGATGAGGTCATAAAACATTAAATTTCGGGTTTCGGGTGGTGATCAACTAAATCCACCAAAGTATTAATAATTCGATCCCGTTCCATCGGAATAATTTCCTTACCTTGCAAAATCTCTTGCATTAATACATAATGGGCTAGGGTTCCAATAATTACCCGCGCCATCGCTTCGGGGTCAAGAATAGTAATATAGCACTGAGTTGTTAGATATTCTGTTAAAACTTCAATTCCTGGTTTTCCCAAATGATGCACAAAGGTTTTAGCTAATTCTGGAAATCGCCCCGACTCCCCAATTACAAGCCGAACAAAAGCTAAATGTTCTTGATCATCCAAGGAATTATCTAAAATTGTATTAGCAATTTGTCGCACCACAACAGCAGGTTCAGTTTCCATCAATTCGGCTTTGTGGGACTCCACCATAATTTGATATTTTTTCTGAGCTAACCGCTTAACCAGGGCAATAAATAACCCTTCTTTGTCCCCAAAATGGTTATAAACCGTTGCCTTCGACACCCCCGCCGATGCAGCAACCCGATCCATACTGGTACCCGCATACCCATGGACTAAAAATTCTTGCAGCGCCCCTTCAAAAATTTGTTCTGCTTTCTCGCAAATACTATCCAACTGGGAGATTTCGGTCTGTTCTACTGCGTCCATAAAAAATACAGAGGAGATTTGTGAATGAGTGTGTTTTGAAACCACCAGAGGAAAATCGACTCAGGCCAATACATTCAATAGAAATTCCTCCTATAATTCCCTACATTGTAGCAATTTTAGCCGATAATCTCCCCTTGGCAATAATTAGAAAATTTTTTCTGGAATTTATTGCTAGGTTGATGTAGCAATCTTGAGTACGTAGAGACGTGCCACGGCGCGTCTGGGATAACGGTTATTAGTGTAAAAATTCATCGTTAAATGTTAATTTGTTATTATACAAAAAACTAAAATTATGAACAATTTTTTTGGACAACTCCGACAAAAACTGAGCAAACCTTTACTATTTGGTTTATATGGTGCTATGGGTTGTTTAGGTGCGGCAACAATATTCGGTGAACCCCTATTACAATTAACAAAAATTTCCCCCAAAGTCGATCAATCTCCCTTAGCAATTGTGCTACTAATTGATACTTCTGGCAGTATGAATGATGATGGCAAACTCCGAGAAGTCAAAACCGCGGCTCAAGCCTTTGTCCAACGGCAAGATTTATCGGAAAATCGTTTAGCTGTATTTGGCTTTGGTACTAATGTTCAAACTGCGGCTAGTTTAACTGACAATAAACCTACTTTAGAAGAAGCGATCGCCCGAATTTCTGACGGGGGCGGTACTAATATGGATCAGGCCCTACTCGCTGCCACTCAAGAACTCCAGTCAACCCCACAACGGCGCAATATTCTTTTATTCACCGATGGACAACCAGGGTTTGCAAACACAAACCTCAAGAGGGAACAGGCAAAAACCTTGTCGGCAATGAGAATAGCTGCATCCCAGAATATTAACTTAGTTGCGGTTGCTACAGGGGATGCTGATACCAATTTTCTCGCTAAACTAACGGGCGACCCTGATCGGGTTTTTTATGTGAACTCCGGTGACTTTGAGCAAGCCTTTCGACAGGCGGAAAAAGCCATATATAGCAGTCAATTGGTGGAATCTGGCCCCACGGGAAATTATAGCGTTATTTACTCGGTTTTACGGATAGGCGGATGGACGGCACTTTTGGCCATTGGTACGTCCCTAGCCTTAATTGCTGGCCAAAACTATTACCTCCGTCGCCGTCTCTTGACTCCCAAACAAGCGGGTATGGGTGTTGTCGGGGGTTTAATGGCGGGACTGGTGGCCGGAGGAGTGGGTCAACTATTGTTTATTCCCTTTGCTGGTATTCCGATTCTGGCCATTGGGGGCAGAATTATCGGCTGGACAATTTTAGGCTCGGTGGTCGGTGGGGGAATGTCTTTTTTTGTTCCGAACTTGCAACGGGGGCGGGCGGTGCAGGGCGGGGCCATGGGTGGAACAGCCGGAGCCATTGGATTTCTGATTATTTCGGCCGTATCGGGTGATTTAGTGGGGCGATTAATTGGGGCGGCAATTATTGGATTTTTTATTGGTTTAATGATTGCTTTAATTGAACAGTTCAGTCGGGAATCTTGGTTAATTGTTTATTGGACACCTAACGAACAAACTAAGATTAATTTAGGAGCAGAACCAGTTTTATTAGGAAGTTCAGAAAATAACCATATTTACCTCAGAAAAAGTCAAGGATATCCCCCAATTACTGCTAAAATCTACACCGAAGGAGAAAAAATTATTATGGAATTTGACGAGGAAATGAAGGAAAGAGGGATGAAAATTCTTAAACAAGAACTCCATGATGGAGAACAACGCAAATTAGGAGATGTCACCCTAGAAGTTAGAACCGCTAACAACCCCGTTGTTGGGCTTTAGCCCCTCTTAGGGATTTCCCGTTGTTGGGCTTTAGCCCCTCTTGGAGCGCTGAAGCGCAACAACGGGGATATGCGCTGAAGCGCAACAACGGTTTTTGTGATATACTGAACTAAACAGTTTAGTTTTAAGATTGGGCGGGAGAAAAAATTATGGTACGCCAAACAACAGTCGGTAAACTTTCATCCCCGAAATTACCCCATACGGGGATTTTGATCACAGCAACTACCCTAGCCTTGAGTGGTTTAATGGCCTATACTTTCTGGCGGTATCGTCCCACTCCCGCCGAACCCGCAGCCCTACCCGAAACCGTTGTCCCAGAAATAAAAACCGTTACGGCGTTAGGTTGGTTAGAACCCCAGGGAGAAATTATTAAACTATCTGCCCCCCAGTCCAACCAAGGGAGTCGGGTAGATCAATTATTAGTGAAAGAGGGAGACTTGGTAGAGGGGGGACAAGCGATCGCAATTTTGGATAGTCGAGATCGGCTACAATCGGCCCTAGAACAAGCCAAAACCGAAGTAGAAGTAGCCGTTGCCCGTTTAGAGCAAGTTCAAGCCGGGGCGAAACAGGGGGATATTCAGGCCCAAAAAGCCCGATTTCAGGGCAACCAAGCGGAGTTAGATGGGCAAATTATCACTCAAAAAGCCACTATTGCCACCTTAGAAGCCCAATTGCGGGGAGAACGTAGCGCCCAAAAAGCGACCCTAGACCGGATTCAAGCGGAACTCAACAACGCTGAAACTAACTGTCAACGCTACGACAATTTATATCAGGATGGGGCCGTATCCGCCCAAGATCGGGATAGTCAATGTTTGCAGGCCGAAACCAGTCGCAAACGCTTACAGGAAGCCCAAGCTAACCTGAACGAAACTATTAGCAGCCGCACGGAACAAATTCGAGAAGCCCAAGCTAACCTTAGCCGCACCATCGCCACCGTTGACCAACAAATTGCCGAAGCCCAAGCGACTTTAACGGCCGTTAGCGAAGTCCGTCCAGTGGATGTAAAGTTAGCTAAAAGTGAGTTAACCAAGGCCCAAGCCTCTGTTAAACAAGCTAATGTCAATTTAGAACAGGCCTATGTGCGATCGCCCCAAGCCGGACGGGTGATCGAGGTGAATACCCACGCCGGAGAACTAATTTCTAATGAAGGTATTATTGAATTGGGACAAACCGAACAAATGTATGCCGTTGCTGAAGTTTATGATAGTGATATTCCTAAAATACATTCGGGACAAATAGCAACTATTACGGCTGATGCGTTACCTGAACCCTTAAAAGGTACAGTTGAAGAAGTTGGGTTAAGAGTCAAAAAACAAAGTGCTTTAGATATTGATCCGACCACAAATATTGATGCTAGAGTTATCGAAGTTCGAGTTAAATTAGATGATATTTCTAGCAAAAAAGCTGCTAGTTTAACTAATTTACAGGTTAAAGTCACCATTAACCAGTAATTCGTAATTCGTAATTTATGATTGGATTTATACAGAGATTAACAAATAGAACGCCGTTAGGATGGTTGCAATTAAGTCATGATAAAGCCCGAATGTTAGTGGCATTGTCAGGCATTGCCTTTGCCGATGTTTTAATTTTTATGCAATTAGGATTTCAAACAGCATTATATGATAGTAATACCAGATTGCATAATCATTTAGATGCGGATATTTTTATTATTAGTCCCCAAGCTAGAAATTTAGTTAATTTATCAACCTTACCCCGGCGACGTTTATATCAAGCAATGGATGTTCCAGGGGTGAAATCCGCAGACCCATTATATGTTAATTTTTCCGATTGGAAAAACCCTAAAACTGGGAAAAAAACAGCGATTTTAGTCATCGGATTTGATCCGCGTCAGTCAGCTTTTAATTTACCTGAAGTTCAACAAAATTTAGAGGTGATTAAATTACCCGATCAGGTTTTATTTGATCGATCTTCCAGAGGAGATTATCAAGAAGTTATTGACAAAGTTGATCAGGGTGAAATTGTTAGTACAGAATTGGAAAAACGCACCCTCAAAATTGCTGGATTATTTAAAGTTGGGGCTTCCTTTGCTGCGGATGGAACATTAATTACTAGCGATCGCAATTTTTTACGATTATTTCCCCGAAGAAAACCAGGCGGAATTAGTGCTGGATTGATTAAAATTGAACCGGGTTATGATGTGGAAAAAGTAGCAACAGACCTACAAAATTATTTACCCAAAGATGTAAAAGTTTTAACCAATGAACAATTTTTAGCCTTTGAAAAAGATTACTGGTCAAAAAACACTGCTATTGGATTTGTGTTTAGTTTAGGGACAGCCATGGGGTTTGTTGTCGGGGTAATTATTGTTTATCAAGTTTTGGCTACAGATGTTTCTGATCATACCCCCGAATATGCCACTTTTAAAGCCATGGGATTTAGAAATGCCTATTTATTAGGGATTGTTTTTGAAGAAGCAATTATTTTAGCTATTATGGGATTTATTCCGGGTGCTACGATTTCTTTAGGTTTATATCGTTTAACCCGACAAGCCACAAATTTACCGTTATATATGACTTTATTTAGAGCAGTTCAAGTGTTAATATTAACGATTATCATGTGTATGTTATCCGGTGCGATCACCACTCGTAAATTACAAGCCGCCGATCCTGCCGATATCTTTTGATTCTTACTTCTAAGTGTCTAGTTGTGAATGAGGAGTAAAAGAACTGGGTTGATATTTATTTGAGTTCAAAAAATTGTTCAAATCCTTTGTTTTTTAAGCCTAGTTTTAATTTTTTATCTCCAGTCCATAATAATCCATTCAATTGCAGTGTTAATGCTACATGAGGGGTATCACTCACATCAACACCTTGGCATAGTTCGTAAGCTATTCTACGATATTCTAAAGTAATTAAATCTTCTTTATAGAGATGAAGACGTTTTAGCAAAATATAATAGATTTGAATAATTTATTCTTCGGTTAAATGACTAAGTTGAATAATTTTTTCCTTGCGCTTAAATAGTTCTACAAATACAAGTTCGCAAACAAAAAACGTATACTCTGAAGTTAGCAATAATTCATTGAAACGAGAATTTTCCCTAAGTAATGCAGAAAACAATATATTGGTATCAACAATAATCGGCTTTTGAGTTAACATAATTAACTAACCCAAGACTTAGACTTTAAGTTATCCCAAACTTCTTGATTAACTTCTTGACTCAGGTTAGTTATTTCTTCTGCTGTCAGTTGACTACGATTACGAATTGATTCTAACTCAAGATATTCTAAAAATTGAGTTAATAACTCCAAATTTACCATCTCTCGATTAAATTTAATAATAATATCTTGACTTTCCAGACTAATACTGTATAGGCTTTGATTTGACATCAGTTTTATTCCAGCTAGACTTGATAACATCTATTATAGATTATAAAATCAGTTATGGAAAAGTTATCGGAAAAACCCGGTTTCTGGAGGGATTTCCGATCTACTCCGACTATATTTAACAGCTTGACGTTCTTCAAAACTAAAATAGGGGAGTTGATGTTGACTAAATCTAAACTGCTTTTCCAAGGTTAATCCTAGCTTTTCCATCACTCGAATTGAGCCTTTATTAGCCACTAATGCCCAAGCAATAACTCGTTTTACTCTCCATTCTGAAAACCCTTGATCTACTAAAATTTGACAAGATTCCGTTGCATATCCTTTCCCCCAACTATTATAAATAAACCGATATCCTAACGCAATTTCATTGGGTTGTACTAGATTTAACGCTACTGCAAAAGGATGATCAATGGCTGGCAAAAAATGTACCCAACCCATTAACTCTCCCGTTGCTTTTTCAACAACAGCCCACACCCCAAAATATGAATATCTGCTATAATATCTCATAAATCTCGGTAACGTTTGAGTCTGAATAACTTCTTTGGGTGTGGGATGTCCGCCATTAATATATTTCATCACCCTGGGATCGTTATCTAAATTCCATAAAAAATCTGCATCCAGTTCGGTAAACTGCCGTAAAATTAACCGTTTCGTTTCTAAAAAAATATCCATTTTTAGGTTAACTCCATGCAAACTCAAATCCAAGATATTCAAGATTCCACAAAATGCAATGCTGCAATTGCAATTCAAAATTTAGATCATTATTTTGGAAAAGGGCAATTGCAAAAACAAGTGTTATATGATATTAACTTAGAAATTACCATCGGTGAAATTGTGATTATGACTGGCCCCTCTGGTTCAGGAAAAACCACATTATTAACCTTAATTGGAGCCTTACGTTCTGTACAGTCGGGAAGTTTAAATATATTAGGACGAGAATTCTTAGGTGCGCGTTCAGGAGACTTAGTTAAAGCCAGACGAAATACAGGTTATATTTTCCAAGCTCATAATTTACATGGTAGCTTAACGGCGTTACAAAATGTGCAAATGGGGTTAGAAGTTCAGGGTAAATTTTCCCGTACAGAAATCCAGCAAAAAGCCACGGCAATGTTAGAAAAAGTTGGGTTAGGAAATCGCTTAAATTATTATCCTGATAATCTATCTGGAGGACAAAAACAACGAGTTGCGATCGCCAGGGCATTAGTTAGTCATCCCCCCATTGTATTAGCCGATGAACCCACAGCAGCCCTTGATAGTCATTCGGGGAGAGATGTGGTTAATTTAATGCAAACCTTAGCCAAAGAACAGGGTTGTACTATCTTAATTGTTACCCATGATAACCGGATTTTAGATGTTGCCGATCGAATTATTAAAATGGAAGATGGAGCATTAGTTACTAATTCTGAACTGACACCCAATAATCAGTTAAAAATGTAGTCTTATTATCCCCAATTTAGGATATACTAGACTTAGCAGGTTTTACTGGATGTGCATACAAACTTTATAATAGCAAATTAATCTATTAAATTGAAGCATGAAAGTTATTTGTGTCAATCATAAAGGTGGAGTTGGTAAAACAACAACAGCTATTCATATTACAGGAGTTTTTCTAGAGACAGGAAATCGAGTGCTGTTAGTAGATGCCGACTCATCGGCTCGTAGTTTTAGGTTTTTCACTGAGGGATCAGTACCAAAACTAGGTGGTGAAATCCTAATTACTCAAGAAGATATGCTTTATATTTTCACAAAAAGCAATCAGGTTAAAAATAAAAGTTGGGTAGATAACTATGAAAAGCTAATTAAAAAACAATCATTTGATCACATTGTAATTGATGTCTTACCCAGTTTGGAAGAAATATCAACTTTATTAATACAGATCAAACCCGATTTGGTACTGTTAACAGTTAAGAGGGATGATATTGGCTCATTTGATGCCTTAAACGATATGCTATTAACACTGGAGATGATTCGCCCTATAACTGCTCCAATGGTAAAGATAGTGCCTATCGGAGTAGTCCTGGCTGATTTTCAAGAGTATATTGATAGTCGCTATAATGATTATCAGGTGCTTGAACCTGTTGATTGGTTGCCCAAGGAAGTTGGAAATACCGTTTTCAAGCCACCTTATGAATATATATGGAATCACTTGGGTTGCGAACATCTTTGGGATTATTACAATAGAGTTATAATGGAGTAATACAATGGCAGAAATTCATCCTAAGTCCTCAACGCTACCACCTAAAAAACGCCGTGATCCAGCTTTGATGGCTCGAAGTCAAGATGAAAAACAGAAGAAACATGAAGAGTATATAGGGGAAATTGTTGAATCATCAATTCGAGAGTCTTTGCAGGAAGAAACAATGCTACCGAAACCAGTACAGTTATTGCAAGAAGGAAAACTTAAGCTCAATAAACTTCAAGAAAAACTGCGTTCAGATGAGAAAAATCTTCTGAATATCGCATTTGCTTATGGATATAATGAAATTCAACAAAATCAACTATCACTTCAAGAACTCAGAAAAAAACTTGAATCTGTAGCTAAAGATAATGAACTTATCTCTTTTGAGATACTTGAGTCTAATCTTGATCTTGTCTTGAAGTCTCGAATAGCAGATGCGTATTTTATTTATATCAATACTGGGATAGAGTTACTCTATTATCGTTTAGTTGATCAAAAAAAATTGCCTTCTTTATTTACCAATAATTAACTGAGTGGAAAAGTATATTGCTTATCATCTCGCGTTGGGGATAGTTAATATTAGTCCTCAACGAAAACAAGAACTTGGTCGTGATTTTGCACAAATTCTAGGTTTTCACCCTGGCCCTCCTGGTAAAGATGGTGGGATAGATGGTGTACTTTATAGAGAAGATAGGGGCTTAATTTATTTCCAAAGTAAGCTCAGTCAATCTGAACTAGATGTTAATCATGCCAAGCTTTTCTATGCTGATATAATGTACCATCGTGCTGTAATCTGCATTATGCTTTCAGGTATAGGATATAAACCAACTTTTATAGAACGTCTGTTCGGTCATCCTCATTTGGAAAATATTACCATTCATTTATTAACACTTGTTGATGTATTAGCAAAGACAGATCAATACTATACAGCAGTAGAAGATATTCCCAAATTAAAAGAAAGTGATAAAATTGATTGGAAGCAATTTAGATAAGATATACTGATTTCAAAAGTGGGAATTTTGTTTGACTAAAAACATATTTTTATCGACATCTCGCCAAGGTTGGAGTTGTTCCCGAATTTCTGATATCATTTTATTTCTATCCCCCAGAACAAGATTTTAAAACCCAACCGATGACAATTCCTAACCCTCCAAAACGAACCGCTTGCCAAAAAGGTTCCTTAAAACTTCCCCAAGTCACCAAACGACTTTCTAAATCAAATTCTATAGTTTCTAACTGCGTTTTTAATTGGTTTAATTCCTCTTTTAACTGTTGCGATTTCGTTTGACGAATTTGAGGAATAATTTCATCAATACGGTTTTTCAATTCAATTTGACGCCGTTCATCCTGTTGAATTTGCGTCAATCGTTGTTTAAGATTAATCAAAGATTGTTCAACCTCTGTTAACCCCTGTTCAATATCTTGAGTCCCATCCTGATCAGAATTATTCGTTGATGGGGGTTGAGACGATGGTTGACTTGCCATAATAATAAAAGACCGAATTCACCCCGCAATTAACACTATCATTTATGACCAACATCAATTCCACGACTCCCGACCTTTCTCACCCTAATCTCAGTCCGCGCACGGCTAGTCTCAGCGAGTATAGCACATTAGAACTCGCCCAAGCCCTGTCGGAACGGTTAGCCATTCCTGAACGAGACTGGCACCGCCTCAAGTCTGACCGCAATGCTCGCGCTGGGGAACATTTAGCAGCCGCCTTAGTCTTTCTGCTCAAGAATCAGCCGAAAGAAGTTATTCCTCGGTTAAATCAAGCGGTGGGTTGGTTAGAACGATTGATTTCCGCTCCCCCCTGTCCTACCCATGGCACAACTAAAAAAAATAAGTCATAACTATCATGAACTAACCCTAAAATTGGGAGTTGAAATCAAGCAATTTAGGACAAAATTAGAGATCAAATCTCTACCGATAGTTGCTCAACTCCCTATGGAATAAGTAGTTTTAACTGATTTTAACATATTGAAACTATTACCAATCCTGTCGTCTATAAGCAGTTGCCACTTTCTTACATAACGTCAGTTCTGTTCCGGTTCGATTCCATTGCACACGATCAAAGATTTGATAGAGAATGTACAAACCCCGTCCACATTCATGTTCATCATGAGGTAAATTAGAATCGTGGGTTTCTTGTTCGCAATCTTCCTCCTGACGCAATTGACATTGACAAGGAGGTTTAAAACCACCGCCCTGATCTGATATAATCCACCAACAATAATCTTGAATCAGACAAAAACGGACGACTACTGTTTTACTTGGGTCTAGCTTATTGCCGTGCTTGGCAGCATTGACAAGAGCTTCCTGTAGTCCTAGACGAATTTCGGCTTGCAACGGGTCTGGAATGTCATACAGAAGCAAGTCCAAAACTGGACAGAGATACAATGTGGAAGCAAAGCTGATAGTGACCCAGTTTCGTTTAACCGGACGCGATGTTAAAGCAATCACACGGAAAACTCCCTGGCAACGTGGTGGATAAACCTCACACCCTACATAGTTATAAATTCTCTCTTACTTTGGAATTTAATCTGAGTGGGTGAGCGTGAGTACCCGTTCATTCATTAGATTACCAAAAGAATAGGAAAAAACACAATTGATTTTGAAAAATAGTGTATTTTTTTGTATTATTTCTGAAATACAAGCAATCTCAACCTTCGATAAATCAAGGAATTTTGCAGTAAAACAGTCAAGAAAAGACCGAGATTTGACTGTTGATTATGATGATAAAATCAACCCTCTTGATTTATCCTAATGGATAAAAGTTAGTAGCTATTGATACAAAAGACCAAATTAGCTTTCATTCTTATAATACTTTTGTTAATATTATTAATGTAACTTAACATTTTTTGATAAAACTACATGATAACCCCCCCAACAATTAGCCCGGAAGTGATCCTAGGACAATATTGGCAGTGGCGAGATCAGTCCATTTACTATGTCCGTGCGGGTGAACGTCATCCCCAGCGTCCACCGTTGCTTCTGGTGCATGGGTTTGGGGCTTCTACTGACCACTGGCGGAAAAATATACAAGGGTTACAATCGGATTTTGAGGTCTGGGCAATTGATTTATTAGGGTTTGGTCGTTCGGCAAAACCCCAGGTCGAATATAGTGGACAACTGTGGCGAGATCAACTCCATGACTTCATTACGGAGGTGATTGGTCAACCCGTGATTTTAGCTGGAAATTCTTTAGGAGGGTATGCGTGTTTATGTGTTGCCGCCCAATATCCATCAACGGCAAAAGGGATCATTTTACTCAATAGTGCCGGGCCATTTACGGAGATTGATCCCCGTCCAGAACCGACTTTTTGGCAAAAGGCCATTTCTCAAACGATGCGATCGCTATTTCGCCAAGATTGGGTAAGTTTTTTAATTTTTCAATGGACAAAACGCCGTTCAATTATTCGTAAAACCCTACTTAAAGTCTATCTTGATCCCAATGCAGTTACCGATCAATTAGTCGAAGAAATTTATCTTCCCTCCTGTGATCCTGGTGCAGCGCAGGTGTTTGCCTCAGTATTCAAAAGTCCCCAAGGAGAAAAAGTTGATATATTATTAAATCAGTTAACTGCTCCTCTATTATTAATTTGGGGAGAGGGTGATCCTTGGATGAAATGTCGAGAACGAAGTGGCAAGTTTCATCAATATTATCCCCAGTTACAGGAATATTTTCTAAATGCGGGTCATTGTCCCCATGATGAAGTTCCTGAACAGGTTAATATTATTATTCGTTCTTGGGTTTTAGAACAGGTTTAATCGCTTAATTATGGCCTCTCAATCCCTCTTTTTAAGGGGGATATAATAAATCCTTTGCTCATTAGTCAAGGTTGTTAAGATGCGATGAATCGCAACAACGGTTTAATAATCAAGATGCGATGAATCGCAACAACGGTTTAATAATATTGATATCGGGGATGAAAGCGGGGGTTGAGTTTTTCTTGGACGGGTTCGCCTTGTTTTAAATGTTGTTCAACTATCAGGGGAACATCTTCCGGTGTAACCCGATAATACCAAATTTCATCGGGAATTACTCGCACCGTCGGGCCAATATTACACTGACCCAGACAACCACTGGCTTCCATTGTGACGCCCTCAATATTACAATTTTGGAAAGCCTCCAGAACTTTACTAGACCCTTGGAGTTGGCAAGACTGATGCTGACAAATTAACACACAACGAGGGGATTGAGTTGGCATAAATAAATATTTAATTTCAATTAAAGACTAACAATTAACTCCATCTATAATTTAACTTAAAACAACTCGGAAGATCAAAGTTAGTGTTTACAACTTCTTTGTGTCTTTGTGTCTTTGTGTCTTTGTGTCTTTGTGTCTTTGTGTCTTTGTGGTTAAATTAGCGATTAAAGGATAGAATATTGCGCACCCTACAAAAAAACTGCTCTAGCAGATGCTAAAGCAGAGATTGACTTACACTATATTACACCTGTTGACCTAGAGGGATGCTTCCATCTGAGCAATATCCAAAGTTGTCCTCAACACCGAATCAGGATTTAAACTGATGGAATCTATTCCTAATTCCACTAAGAAACGAGCAAATTCAGGATAGTCACTCGGTGCTTGACCACAAATTCCAATTTTACGATTATATTCTTTAACCGTAGTAATTGCCATTTCAATCATCCGTTTTACTGCTTCATTCCGTTCGTCAAAAATATGGGCAACTAAAGCAGAATCTCGATCTAATCCTAACGTTAATTGGGTTAAATCATTCGATCCAATTGAGAACCCATCAAACACCTGACAAAATTCATCCGCCATCAAAACATTACTGGGTAATTCACACATCACATAAACTTGTAACCCCTCTTGACCGCGAACTAACCCGTGTTTTGCCATTTCTGCTAAGACTTTTTTCCCTTCCTCCGGTGTGCGACAAAAAGGAATCATCGGGATCACATTTGCTAATCCCATTTCATTCCTTACCCGTTTTAACGCTTGACATTCTAAGGCAAATGCTTCTTGATATTTCGGATCATAATATCGGGAAGCACCCCGCCAACCAATCATCGGATTTTCTTCGATAGGTTCAAATTGCCGACCCCCCAATAAATTCGCGTATTCATTACTCTTAAAATCGCTCATCCGCACGATAACAGGGTTGGGATAAAATGCCGCCGCAATCATACTAATTCCTTGGGCAAGTTTATCTACAAAGAAATCCGGTTTATGTTTATATTGTTCGGTTAATTCGGCGATTTGTTGTTTGACGGTTTGATCCTCTAATTGATCAAAATGAATTAACGCTAAGGGGTGAGTTTGGATATGATTGGCAATAATAAATTCTAACCGCGCTAACCCAACACCATCATTAGGAATAGCAGATAATTTAAACGCTTCTTCCGGGTTTCCCACATTCATCATAATTTTGGTATGGGTTTTGGGAAGATGGTCTAATACCGTTTCTTCCACCACAAAAGGAATTAAACCTTGATAGACTTTTCCTTCTTCTCCTTCCGCACAGGAAACCGTAATTTTATCTCCGGTATTTAAGATTTCCGTGGCATTAATTGATCCTACAATTGCCGGGATTCCTAACTCCCTGGCAATAATCGCCGCGTGACAAGTTCTACCCCCGGAGTTAGTAATAATTGCACTGGCTTTTTTCATAATTGGTTCCCAATCGGGGTCAGTGCGATGGGTAACTAATACATCCCCAGATTGGAACTGATCCATATTTTTAATATTAGTCATGATGCGGGCTTTTCCCTGTCCAATTTTATCCCCAACTGCCCGACCTGTAACTAATATGCGACCTTGACCTTGCAATTTATAATTCTCTAATACCCGACCTATTTTTTGAGATTGTACGGTTTCTGGGCGAGCTTGAACAATAAATAACTCTCCAGTTAAGCCATCTTTTGCCCACTCAATATCCATCGGCGAATAACATTGTCGGACTTGAGAATAGTGATCTTCAATCATCACTGTCCATTGGGCTAATTTTAGAATTTCATCTTCGGAGAGGGCATATTTTTTCTGTTCAGAAATCGGAACATTAATATTTTTGGTAGTTTGTCCCATTTCATAGACCATTTTAATCGCTTTTGTCCCTAAGCGTTTCTCTAAAATAGGTTTGAATCCTTCCCGCAAGGTGGGTTTAAAAACTAAATATTCATCGGGATTAACTGCACCTTGAACAACGGTTTCTCCTAACCCATAAGCTGCCGTAATTAAGGCAGCATTTTTAAACCCTGTTTCGGTATCAATGGAGAACATAACTCCCGATGTGGCTAAGTCGGAACGTACCATTTTTTGAATCCCGACGGAGAGGGCAATATTTAGATGATCAAACCCTTTTAAAGCCCGATAGGAAATAGCGCGATCGGTAAAAATAGAGGCAAAACATTGACGAGTTGCATCTAAGACAGCTTTACCTCCTTTTATATTTAAGTAGGTTTCTTGTTGTCCAGCAAAACTAGCATCCGGTAAGTCTTCGGCGGTGGCGGAGGAACGCACAGCAACATCAGTATTTTGACCGTAGCGATCGCTAAGTTTTTGATAGGCGGATAGAATTTCTGTTTCTAATTTTGGCGGAAATAGGGTATTTAAAATTAGCGATCGCGCCCGTTGACCACAATCACGCAGATTTTTCAGATCTTCGACATCTAATTTGGCAAATAATTGTCTGAGTTGTTGTTCTAAATTAGCATAGGTAATAAAATACCAATAGGCGTAAGCTGTAATTGCAAATCCTTGGGGAACATTAATTCCTTTGGGTTGTAATTGTTGAATCATTTCTCCCAAAGAAGCATTTTTTCCTCCGACTAACCCAATATCTTTAATTCCGACTTGATCAAACCACAGAATTAAGGCTTGTTCTTTAGATTGAGATAGGGGTTTAAATGGTAAAGTTTTTAACATGGTTTAAATCTCTCCAAACGCAACTGACTATCTAATACTTAGATAGGGTTTGTGTACTTTTGTTGCAAAATAAGTCCGTTGAAGGAAAAGGTTAGTTTTTTCTGTCTTTCGACGGAGTTAACATTTCCTTTACAATATAAAAATCCTTGATCCCCATAGTTTAAACGTCTAGTTCAATTTTGTTTAAGTTGGAGAGCAGGGGTAGCTGACTCAATTGTTGGCGTTTAATTGTTCCTACTTTTATCTTATTTCTTCTGTGGGAAATCGGTATCCCTCTTGCTAAAATAGTCTTAGTTACTTAAAGGAAAGAATAACGACCTATCGGCTTCTGAGAGATATTTTAAGAAACGTTAAGTTTTATTAGGAGGCGCGAATGAAAGTTAAGGAATGTTACAAAACCACGGAAATCTGGGAAAGCAACCAATGTCTGGACGCCATTTGTCCCATTGAGTTCATCCTAGAGTTAATCGGAACAAAATGGTCAATCTCCATCCTGCGGGAGTTATTTCAGGGACACCAACGCACCCATCAATTATTAGAATCGTTACCCGGAATTAGTACCAAAACCCTGACTGTCCGCTTGCGGGAGTTAGAAAAACATGGGTTAATCCTCCGCACAGTTTATGCTGAAATTCCTCCACGGGTAGAATATTGTCTAACCGATAAGGGAAGGGAACTTCAACCGATTTTAGTCGCCTTGAAACAGGTGGGAGAACACTGGTTAAAGGATAGTCACTGTATTTGTCCCCTAGAATTGGGGGTTTAGGGAATTACGAATTACGAATTACGAAAGCAAACTGTTCCCTATTTCCTCCCCCATCACTCAAAAACGTAAAATTCTGTAACAATTATTACAAATTTAACCTTTTCTTCGGGATCACAGGTTAGGCTACAGATATGAAGACAAATTCAACTATCTGATCTCAATAGGAGGTCTGCAAATGGTATCCTCTCCCGTCAGAATTAATCCCGCACCGACTCCAGCCTATATTTGTCCCTACGATCGCACCTGTAGCTATTTAGGACAAGCGGCGGTTGAATTGGATCTCGATGACAATGTGCTGGTGGTATTACAACAACCCCGCAAAGTTGTCACCGTCTCAATTCCGGTCAAACTTGATAACGGTAAAGTTGAGGTTTTAGCCGGACATCGTGTGCAGCATTGCGATGTACTTGGCCCCTATAAAGGAGGTTTACGGTATCATCCTTCGGTGAACTTGGGGGAACTCTCCGCCCTAGCGATGTTAATGACCTGGAAATGCGCTTTATTGGGAATTCCCTACGGGGGTGCTAAAGGTGGCATTGGCTTTGACCCCCACCAATATAGTATTAACGAGTTAGAAAGGATCACCCGTCGCTACGCGAGTGAACTGATTAAAGATATTGGGCCAGAAACCGATATTCCCGCCCCCGATGTGGGAACCGGAGGCCGGGAAATGGCCTGGATTATGGATACCTATTCGATGAATATGGGGCGGGCGGTGCTGGGAGTTGTAACCGGAAAACCCCTATCCATTGGTGGGTCGAAAGGACGGGAAATGGCAACCGGACGGGGCGTGATGATTGCCGTGCGGGAAGCCTTAGCCGAACAGGGTAAATCCCTCAAAGGTACAGCCATTGTGATTCAGGGTTTCGGAAAAGTCGGGGAGGCTGCGGCGCAACTGTTTTATGAAGCGGGAGCGAAGGTCTTAGCGGTTTCTAATGTCCATGGCGGGATCTATTCAGAAAATGGCTTAGATATTCCAGCCCTGCAAGTCTACGCGACTCAAAACAATCATGATATCACGGGATTTCCTGATAGTGAACCGATTGACAATGCCGAATTATTAACATTAGCTTGTGATGTGTTAATTCCGGCGGCAATGGAAGATCAAATTACCGAAGAAAATGCCGATCAAATCAAGGCTAAAATGATCGCTGAAGCTGCTAATGCCCCGATTACATTATTGGCTGATCAAATGTTAGAAGCTCGGGGAATTATGGTTTTACCCGATATTCTCGCTAATGCTGGAGGTGTGGTCGTCAGTTATTGGGAATGGGTACAGGGTCAATCCTTTGTATTCTGGGATGAAGAACGGGTTAACTCAGAAATGGAACATCTGATGGTACAGGCCTATGCTCGTGTAAGTGAACGAGCCAAACAACGGGGGGTTTCTATGCGATTAGCAGCCTATACTTTAGGGGTTGGTCGAGTGGCTCAAGCCTTAAAAGATCGGGGTTTGTATCCTTAATTAGTTTACGCTTTATCAGGACTTACACATGAGGCTCAAGAAACCGGGTTTCTCTTAAGGACAGTAGACTTTATTGATAAAAACGGAACAAGAAACCGGGTTTCTGCGTAAGTCCTGATTAAGATGAAATTCGAGATGTTGCTGAAAAGTTTGTGTTAGCCAACTGGTATGACCCGAAAGTGGCAATGCAATTTTTTAATAACTCTTGAACGTTTAACAAAGCAATGGATTCACTTGGCTGCTAGTTCATCACTGGAAACCCTTGCTTTCTCAGGTATGCCGTGCCAGGTATTGAGTTAGGAAAAAGCCGATGTTTGTGTAAAAAAAAGACTAAAAAATAAGCTTGACAAAAAGCCTGGAGTTCTTATATCCTAAAGGTTACAAGTCTCTGCGCGAGAGAAGAGGCACACTCAACCCCCGAATATCCCACCAAAAACATCTCACCTCCCAACTCTCATAACACGAAGCCAACGCCTTCTGAAGCGGGAGGTGGCCCACAGGGGCCGCTTCCAGATCAAAAGTTAGGTCTTCGTAGTACAACCACTCCCCTTTTACACGCCAACCGACGCGATCGCAAAACTTCTTCCATACCTCCTCATTATACTCTCTTGTGCCTCCCAGACTTTGGTAAATTTCCTTCTGAACACTGAAACCAAACTTACCGTTACTGTAGTGCAACCAAAGTTGGTTAATGGTGCGTAAATCTTCACAGGGAAAGTTATCAATATCTTCTGTTCGCAGCCATCCTTCTTCTTCCCTTCCCGCAGCAAGACACATCACTCTTGCCGTTTCCTCATCTGCTTCCTGCCACTTTCCTGCTGCTAAAAGATCACGCAGTTGAGAGTAGTCAACCCCCTTTTCACTTTTAAGTTCAATTTTTACGATTTGGGGAATATTTGGTGAGTTTAGCTGTTGCTTTTTTTGCTCCTGCTCTAAGAGTACAGCAGAAATTCTAGTTTTTAATCTTTGAATCTCTGTGTCGCATTCTTCAATCTGTTTCCTTAACTCAAACTTCTTTTCTGCACTAGCTGTATAGGACAATTCATACTCAAAATGAGCCAGCTTATCTTGCCAATTTTTAAGTGCTTCCTTTAACTTCTCCTCAGACATTTCTTATCTCCGCACTATTTTTTTTAGTGACTTCCAAGTTTTGTACATCATTGCCTCGGTATCCATCTCTAATTCATAAGATGCAATGAGTGGAATTAAGGGCAGTGCGACTTTTAACTTGGCAGATGCTGCTTTATCTCCTTCGTCTAACTTGGTGCGGATGTCTTCTAATAGTTCCATGAGTTTATCAGGATACTCAGTCTGCGGGATACGCTCAATAGCTTCAACAGCCTGCTCTACTCTCACCAACTGGGTTGCTGCTTCTTCATCAGAAATCAGAATTGCTTCTTGGGGGTAAAGCTCCCAATATTCGGCTTCATAGCGTCGGATACTGGGCGAAATCTCACGCTTAATTCGCTGTCTGAGTTCAAATTTTGTAGGAGCGTGTGCAGTGATAATCAACTCCTGCTCAAAGTCTCCCAATTTTTCATAAAGAATTTGCAGGTTTTTTTCTAAATCTTGTAACCGTTGGCGATCGCTCATTTTTTCAATTTTATCAATCATATATTCTGCTTTTTTAGTTTCTTCTTTAATTTCTTCTGGATCAGGAATACTAATTAATTTAATTTGCTTGCTGATTTCATTAATTTTAATTTTATACTCTTTAATAAGCATATATATATAATCTTTTTTACTAAAATCCCAATAGGAAGTCATTGATAATTCATACTCAAGATCATCAATTTTATTTTGCCAATTTCTAAGAGCTTGCTTTAACTTCTCCTCAGACATTTCCTATCTCCGCACTATCTTTTTAAGTGACTCCCAAGTTTTGTACATCATTGCCTCAGTATCCATCTCTAATTCATAAGATGCAAGGAGTGGAATTAAAGGCAGTGCGACTTTCAACTTGGCGGATGCTGCTTTATCTCCTTCGTCTAACTTAGTGCGGATTTCTTGTAATAGGCTCATGAGTTCTGGAGGATACTCAGTCTGCGGGATACGTTCAATGGCTTCAACTGCCTGCTCTACTCTCACTAACTGGGTTGCGGCTTCTTCCTCAGAAATCAGAATTGCTTCTTGGGGGTAAAGCTCCCAATATTCGGCTTCATAGCGTCGGATACTGGGCGAAATCTCACGCTTAATTCGCTGTCTGAGTTCAAATTTTGTAGGAGCGTGTGCAGTGATAATCAACTCCTGCTCAAACTCTCCCAATTTTTCATAGAGAATTTGCAGGTTTCTTTCTAAATCTTGTAACCGTTGCTGATCGCTCATTTTTTCTCTTAATTAAACTATTTCTTAACTAAATCTCTCAGTTGATTCATTTGCCGTTACAACTCAGCCATCCATTGCGTCAACGGCACGCTATCAACACAACCGATGTATTGGGCGATCGCATTAATCATAACATCAGTCTTCGTTGTGCCTGTCTCCTCAATATAGGAATTAAGCTTATCTAACAGACTAGGGGGAATGTCGAATTTAATCCTAGACTGAGTTTTCAATCTCCCATGTTATTTTATAAACCATGAAGGTTAAAAATCAACGACAATCATGGCCTTAAAGTTTATCTCCATCCCCCCTGAAACTGGCAAACCCCCTCAAGGGTTAATTGTACTAATGCACGGTTGGGGAGCAAATGCTGAGGATCTCACCTCCCTGGCTCCGATGTTGCGTTTGAGCGACTATCAATTTGTCTTTCCTCAAGCCCCTTTTCCCCATCCTCAAGCCCCGATGGGACGGGCTTGGTACGCCTTGGAAACCCCTGAATATGAAGGATTAGCCGAAACCCAACAGCAGGTCAGGGAATGGCTAGAATCCTTAGAAGCGAGTACCGGAGTTCCCCTGTCCCGAACTATTTTAGGGGGATTTTCCCAAGGGGGGGCAATGGCCTTGGATATGGGACGTTATTTTCCTTTAGCGGGTCTAATTATTTTAAGTGGTTATTTGCATTTTTCCCCCGAACCTTTAGACCATGATTTACCCCCGGTATTAATTGTTCATGGAAAACAAGATCCAATTGTGCCAATAGAAGCCGCCCAGCAAGCCAGGACTGCTTTTGAACAGTTGGGGGCAAAAGTTCAGTACCAAGAATTTAATATGGGTCATGAAATTCGACCCGAGGTTTTAGGATTAATAAAAAGTTTTGTTATGGATTTGATGCCACAATCAACCTAATAGCCTTAGTATAGAGGTGGGGTTATCCATTAATGGTAACTTCGCCTAGTCGTGCTCAAAGCAAATGCAATTCACGGGAGGTTTAACTCATGACAACCTTGACTCGATCCTCACCGAATATTCCCACTCTAACGGCCGATGATGTGGCTGAACTTGCTGCTCGTCTGGAAGGAGATGATTATGATAATGCCTTTGAAGGACTCAATGATTGGCATTTGTTACGCGCGATCGCATTTCAACGTCCAGAGCTAGTGGAACCCTATGTTTACTTGCTCGACCTTGAAGCCTATGATGAAGCCTAACTCTTTGATCGTTTTTAGGTTACAACTGGATTAACGAATAGAAATGATTTTGCCTTCCACCTTAAACAAGCATATTCTAATTGGAATTAGTGGGGGCATTGCAGCTTATAAAGTCTGTGAAATTGTTTCAACTTTAGCGAAAGCTGGGGCTGATGTGCGGGCGATTTTGACCGACTCAGCCCAAGAATTTATTACTCCTTTAACCTTTGCGACTCTCTCCCGTCATCGGGCCTATACGGATCAAGAATTCTGGCAACCAACTCACGGCCGTCCCTTACATATTCAGTTAGGGGAATGGGCGGATATTTTTTTGATTGCACCCCTCACCGCTAATACCTTAGCTAAATTAGCTACAGGATTATCGGATAATTTACTCACCAATACGGTTTTAGCCTCTAGTTGTCCGGTGTTACTCGCTCCAGCTATGAATCGAGAAATGTGGAAACAGGTTTCGGTACAACGCAATTGGCAACTTCTGTTAACTGATTCTCGATTTCATGGTATTACTCCCACTACCGGAATTCTCGCCTGTGATCTTCCCGCCACAAACCCAGGCAATTTCTCCACGCCAGGAGCCGGAAGAATGGCTGAACCCAAACAAATATTAGCTCATATTAATTCTTTATTAAATACCAAAGGCAAGCGAGATTTAATTGGAAAAAGAATATTAATTAGTGCGAGTGGAACCCGGGAACATCTTGATCCGGTGCGGTTTATTGGCAACCCGTCAACGGGTAAAATGGGACTGGCTTTAGTACAAGCAGCAATTCACCGAGGAGCCTCAGTCACCTTGGTTCATGGCCCCATGAGTACGGAATTACTGGGAAATTTGCCAGAAGTAGAGTTAGTCTCTGTCACCAGTAGTGAGGAAATGTATCAGGAAATGATCGCCAGATTTCCCCAAGCAGATATAACAGTGATGGCAGCGGCCGTGGGAGATGTGAAACCTGCTATTTATAGTCAGGATAAATTACCCAAAGCTCTTTTACCCAAGGAACTACGATTAGAACCTATTATTGATATTGTAGCAGAACTGGGAAAAATGAAACAACCTCACCAAAAATTAGTCGGATTTGCGGCACAAACCGGGGAAATTTTAACACCTGCTCAAGATAAATTACAGCGAAAAAATTTAGATGCTATTGTCGCAAATCCGATTGATTTAGCTAATGCTGGATTTAGTAGTGAAACCAATCAAGGGATATTATTAAGTCGTCAGGGACAGAAATTAGAAGTTGGGGTTTGTAGCAAGTTACAATTAGCCCATCAGTTATTTGATTTTATCTAATTAACTAATAACTAATAACTAATAACTATAGCAATCCTAAATCCGTGATCCTCTTTACTTCCGTTTTTGCGGTTTAGTTTGAACACTAATCGGGCCATTAACAATAGTTTGGCAAGCCAATCTATAGCTATCGGGTTTTTTCTTCAGAATCCGGGCTTCAGCCTCTGTGCGGGGAGGAAGATTATCAATACCTTCGACAATTTCCACAATACAAGTCCCACACTGACCATAACCGCCACAGTTCATCATTTTGCCCGTGAAAGTATATAAATCAATCTGGTTTTCTAGGGCCTTAATTCTTAAATTTGCCCCGTCCGCGGCAATGATTTCCTTGTTTTCACTCACGAATCTGATATTACCCATTTTGATGTCCTATTTTCCTAAAATCTTAACTGGTAGAGTTTTGAGCAATTGTCAACTAAAGAGGATAATCCGACAGAATATTCCCCGGAAGGTTACTAACAGCCCGTTGCAAGGCAGACAAAGCACGGTTATAACCAATAATGGCATTGAGGAGTCGGTTTTGAGCGCGGGTTAAGTCCGTTTCTTGGTTAATCACTTCTAACTGAGTTCCCACCCCGGCTTGAAACCGTAAACGCGCTAAACGTAACGCTTCCGTTGCTTCCTCAACCCCCAAACTAGAGGTTTGAATATTATCAAAGTTAGCTTGGAGGTCATAGTAAGCCCGTTCCGCATCCAAACGAATTTGATTCAGTAATTGATTAAAGCGCTCATCCGCGATACCAATATCTAACTCACGCTGTCGGGCTTGAGCTTTAGCCGCACCCCCATCAAAGAAATTCCAAGATAACTGAACTTGAGCATCATAGCCATCGGCCCAGCCCCGCACAGCCCGGTAATCAGGGTTATCATTGATTCTTCCCAAAACGTTGTAAGTCGCCCCCACGGTAACATTTGGACGAGTGGCGGCTAGGGCAGCCCGGCGTAATTGTTGAGCGCGATCGCGTTCAGCTAACTGTTCTTCCAACTCCGCCCGATTTTGATAGGCTTGAACAATCGTTTCTTCCAAGGTTAAATCCCAAGCTCCCGCCAAAGCAATCGGGTCAGCCGCCAATAAATTCGTATTTTCATCAATATTCAGAAGCGCGGCCAGTTCTCGCCGACTTTGAAATTGATTGCGCTGAGAATTAGTCAGATCCTGTTGGTTATTGGCGAGGGTGACACGAGCTTGCAACACTTCAAAACGGGTTCCCACCCCAGCCCGTTCCAAAGCTTCGGCATCCTCTAAACTCTTTTGAGAGTTTCGCACAGCAGCCGCTTGAATTTCCACTGCCGCATCTGCTTCTTGCAAATTGTAATAGGAACGAGCCACATTAAATCGGATTTCTTCTAAGGCCGTTTCTAACCTTAACTCCAGAATCCGTAACTGTTCTTCTGATGCTTTAATTCTGGCCCCTCTCAATCCATTAATTCCCAGGTCGTACTGCAATTGAAAGGAATTATCAAAGGAATAGGTTCCATAGCGGGTCTGAAATTCCCTATCATTCGCCCCGGGAACGTTATTGAACCTATTCACTCGTAGGGTACGGTTGGCTGCACGAACCTGTAAGTCCTCCGCAGCAGACACATTGCGAGAAAAACCGGAACGAAAGACCAAACTCGGATATAAATCTGCTTGGGTTTCCCTGACCGCCGCCAAGCTTTGTTCAACTTGCAGTTGGGCAATACTGGCATTTTCATTATTCCGAATCCCTAAATCAATCGCTTGTTGAAGGGTGACAGGAACCGTTTCCTCAATATTTACCTGTTCCGGTAAGGTGGGGCGATACAAGGGATCACTACTCGGGAGCAGAATCCGGGGAGGATTGGTTTGTAAGGTTCCATTGGGAGTCGGAGGGGGAAAGGGAGTCGTGGGAGGGGTCAGGTCAGGAACCGTTAAAGCGGGTCTACTGACTTGAGCCAGTTGAGTGGGTTGAGATTGCTGAACTCGATTCACAGAATCGGTTAGGGTTGCAGCTTGGGTAGAGGGATTGGGTAATGCAACCTCAATCTCTTGGAGACTATTGTTTTGCGAGGATAGTCTATTGTTCCCTAGGGGATGGGGCAAGTTAAAAACGGGGTTGACCCTAGTTGTTGGTGTTGGGGGAGTCTCTGCGGTTGTTGGGTTAGAAACAGCCGGGGTCATCCTCGGTGTTGCTTCAACACCAGTGGATGCCGTTGTCATGGGTGCAGGCTGTTGGGCGGTTTTTGTAGGATTTTGTTTAAAAACTGGCGTGGGTAATTTCGATGGTATCGAAGACTCAGTAACGGATTCCTTTGTCATTAATAGATTATCAATGATCCGACGGCCAGGACTAGAAGCCCTAGACTGAGATTTTGTAGGATTTTGTTTAAAGGTTGAAGTTAGGATTTCTGCGGGTAAAGACGTTTCTGCTTGCTCAGGAGCCGGATACTGAGATTTGGTTGAATTTTGTTGAAAATCCTGCGGTTGAGTTGTATTCGAGTCAGGCAATTTATCCTGAGATGCAATGGGGGAAGGAACTGCTGTTCCTGGCCCCACATTGATTAAGGTGATTGCTCCACTCACTCCCACAGCCATCAAATTACGAAGAACGGACATAAGGCTTCTTTTCTTGTCTACAAGTCCAGAAACAATTTTAGACTAAGGAAGCAATATTCCTAAGTTTTTTGATGTTAGATATCTGATGGGATCGCTCAAACCCAACCGGGTCAAGCCTTGCTCTAGCAGGCAATATGTTCTGCTTCTAAATCTAATAAACGCAGCAGATGAAGATCGCCCCGGGCCACTGCTGCTTGACGTCTACGGTCGAGTAAACGGCATAAATGATCGGCATGAACTTTTGCCAGATTCTCGTCCAGTGGCTTCTCAGATGCGGCTAAATGGAGTAAGGCTCCTCCACGGGTTTCCGCCACTTGGCTTTTGTTGGAGGCAATGGCTTTGACTTCGTGCAGAGGATGAGGATGTTGTGGCTCCGTACTTCCGTAGGAAATACCCCGATATTTCAGGGGGTGCGGGGTTTGAGGCACGGGAACATGGCGAGGATAGTGAAGGTGGACGCTTTGACCCCGATATTTGCCTGTTAATTCGCTTTCTACCAGATCAACTGGCGAAAAAGAGGTTTCGTACTGATGACCACGATAGGTTAGTTTCATCTGCTGTTTCTCCTGAGCTTAGTTTTAAAGGGACTGTCTTTGAGACAAATTGTAAATGAATTTTAAATGATCTTTTTATTTCTGTATTCATTGTTACACTTTTTCGGGTTATATCCATAAACTTAACAATTATTTAAGAATGATCTCTCAATTTGCGTTGGGGGAGAGGGTTGATTCTGGTTTAGATCCATGGCTATAAAACTTTTGTTAAGAAAATTATTAAGAAATGTAAAGAGTGTTAATATTGTCTTATACTGAAGTCTTAATCTAACCATCCATGCTAAGTTCCAACTTGCCCGAAGAGTCAGAGCTTCTCAAATCGATCTTAGAACCGCTACTAGAGGATTTTGAATACTGGTTTGAGCGATCGCGCCATCTTTTAGAAACGGAGGAGATGTCCTTTTTGACTCAGCCTCAACAATCTGACCTGTTGAACCGAATTATCCAAGCCCAACAGAAGGTGATAGCGACCAAAACCATGTTTTATGCCACGGGGGGACAAGTTGGAATAGAAATGACCGTATTAATGCCTTGGCATAAACTATTGACAGAATGTTGGCAAGTGGCGACTCGCTTTCGGGTAGAACAGGCTAATCATGTCAAAAATTGAGATGGGAGGCTGAACTCCCCAAAAATTAATCAACTTTTTAAGTAGAAAGGTTCAATCTGTTGATAGAATATATCAAAATCCAGGTAAATGAGAGTTTCAATGACCCACCCCGGATCAAGCTCTAAAATAAAATACCCTTTCTATTAGAAAACGGCTTTAGATTAACCAAATAAACCCTAGCATTAAGGAGATAAAAATGTTACATTTAGTTTACGTCTTAGCTTTTACAATTTTGGCTTTTCTCGCGGTTCGGAATTTAATTCAAAGTCTTTTGACAGTGAGTATGGAATCCCATAAACTTCATGACCCTCGAAACTATGGCGGGTTAAATAATTCAGGACAGACGCGAAAAACCCTACATCCAGAACTACTCGATGAAACGGGAAATTTAATTAATGAACCTTTGTTAGTGATGCGCTCTTTGTCCGTTCAAGATGCGCGAAATCAATTAGATAATTTATATAAATCTTCTCCCGGTTATGGGGATGATATTCATGACGATGAATAAAAAACATTAATCATTAAGAATTCAATATGATATTCCCGGGGACTTAGCCCCAGTCCCCCATACTCCAATTTTCTGATAGACTAAGCTCAAATATTGATCGTTAACTGTGATTTTCAGTTAAATTAGAAATTATGGGGAACGAATTCCCCATCGGACTAATCCCCGCCAATGAATTTGGGGGCTGGCGTCCTCGGATTTTCGGTCAACAGCTTGCGGTTATATAGCAATCTTAAATGATTTGCGATCAGAATATAGAACCCCACCCTAGCCCTCCCCTTACTAAGGGGAGGGTTGGGAGGGGTCGAGATAGATGGAAATATTACAACTGATTTAGGATTGCTATATATATGTTGTTAAATAAAAAAGATACATCGATATTGACCTTAACGTTATTGTTATCAATAGCGACGAGTCCCATCGCCTGGGCGACTTCTCGATGGAACTCTAACTCTAGCGTCAATTCTTCCGCGCTTTCAGAGTCGTCCTTGTTGTCTCCCCCACAGGTTAGGAATATTAATATTGTTCCCCCAGTAGGAGAGTTGAAACCCAAACCGGGATCAGATTCTGGGTTAGGGTTGAGTTCTCAACAACAGATTCTATTGAGCCAGATTGATTCGGGTTCACCCCAAACTAACGCGAACAATGATAGCCTAGTGGGGCAATCTTCCCAAATACAGCCGACGGCAGTTCCCGCAACGGAAGGAGAAATCCCGATTTGGTTATGGTGGTTACTCCCTGTGATCCCGTTTTTGGGTTTATGGGTTAATTTACAATTGAAAGCTCAACGTTCTAAGTCCCCAGTCAAAAAACAAGAAGACCCTATTTCTGTTCCCTTATCTACAAAACCCGATGTCACCGGGGAGCAACCTCAGAAAAATTCTACTAAACTGGACTTTAATAGTTTGACAGAACCTCTGAAAACACCATTTTCTCCTAATAGTAATTACCCGTTTATAGAACCTTTAAAAACACCATTTTCTCCAGCAGTTACTACTGTTTCTCTCCCTCGTACTATTATTCAAAAACGGCATCAGACGGAAACGTTTCAACTAGAAAATAATCTACAAACCCAAGGATCATCTATTAGTTTAATAGAATCGGAGAGGGATAATTTAGATTCTGCGATCGCCATTCCCCCGCATGAATTAATCCTATTTGAAAATCAGGTTAAAATCCCACCGGAAGGAGAATTTTTCATCTCCGCAAACTCTCCTAAGCCGGAATTTTATCCTGTTAAAAATGGGGGAATTGAAGAAGTTTCAGAAGTAGTATTAATCAATGAAATTGACCCGGATGAAGATGAAACTGTAATTGCAGAATTTTTGACAACAAAAACACAAATTGAGAATATACCAGTTTCAGAAATAGTAGAATCTGAGCCTGAGATTCAGAATAAATCTGTTATTTTGGAATCGGATATTATAGAAATAGAACCAACAGTTGCTACGGTTAATGATCAATTAACGGAACCGGAAATACCAGTTTCAGAAATAGTAGAATCTGAGCTTGAAATTCAGAATAAATCTGTTATTTTGGAATCAGATATTATAGAAATAGGATCAACAGTTGCTACGGTTTATGATCAATTAACGGAACCGGAAATACCAGTTTCAGAAATAGTAGAATCTGAGCTTGAAATTCAGAATAAATCTGTTATTTTGGAATCGGATATTATAGAAATAGAATCAACAGTTGCTAAAGTTGATGATCAATTAACGGAACCGGAAATACCAGTTTCAGAAATAGTAGAATCTGAGCTTGAAATTCAGAATAAATCTGTTATTTTGGAATCGGATATTATAGAAATAGAATCAACAGTTGCTAAAGTTGATGATCAATTAACGGAACCGGAAATACCAGTTTCAGAAATAGTAGAATCTGAGCTTGAAATTCAGAATAAATCTGTTATTTTGGAATCTGATATTATAGAAATAGAATCAACAGTTGCTACGGTTGATGCTCAATTAACGGAACCGGAAATACCAGTTTCAGAAATAGTAGAATCTGAGCTTGAAATTCAGAATAAATCTGTTATTTTGGAATCTGATATTATAGAAATAGAATCAACAGTTGCTACGGTTGATGCTCAATTAACGGAACCGGAAATACCAGTTTTAGAAATAGTAGAATCTGAGCTTGAAATTCAGAATAAATCTGTTATTTTGGAATCGGATATTATAGAAATAGAACCAACAGTTGCTACGGTTAATGATCAATTAACGGAACCGGAAATACCAGTTTCAGAAATAGTAGAATCTGAGCCTGAGATTCAGAATAAATCTGTTATTTTGGAATCGGATATTATAGAAATAGAATCAACACTTGCTAAAGTTGATTATCAATTAACGGAACCGGAAATACCAGTTTTAGAAATAGTAGAATCTGAGCCTGAAATTCAGAATAAATATGTTATTTTGGAATCAGATATTATAGAAATACAATCAACAGTTGCTAAGGTTGATCATCAGTTAATAGCAGTAGAATCTGCCCCCCCCAACCCCCCGTCTACGGGGGGATATGAAGAAATAGAATTAGGAGTATCTCATCAAGATGTTCGTTCAGAAACAGGCGTAGCGGCTACTAAATTTAATGTAGGAAAGGAAATAAAATTTGAGCCATCCCTGGCGGATGTAGACCAGGAACTTCCACCATTACCCAATGGATATGGTCAAAGTCAGATTTTCCTGTTACCCCGTGACCCAAATTGGGCCTATGCGTATTGGGATATTCCCAACGAACATAAGGAACATCTACGTCACCAAGGAGGAAAACACCTTCTCCTGCGGGTTTATGATGTGACTGCAATTGATCTTGATACCCAGCCGCCATTGTCGGTGCAGGAATATGAGTGTGATGAGATGGCTAGAGAATGGCATATTTCTATTCCCATGAGTGATCGGGATTATATCGCAGAATTGGGTTATTTAACCGTAGATGGACGTTGGTTAATCTTAGTCAGATCAAATCATATTCATATCCCTCCTGTTTATCCCACAGACTGGGAAAATTACCAATTTATTAATATTCCTTGGGATGAAGACTTGAGAGGAAAAACCTTTTTCAGACTCTAACAAATTCTACAAGATTAATTTTAGAGATTAAACAGGCTGTTAGTGAAAACTGACAGCCTATCTAATTTATACTAAATCTTCAATCATCACATCAAATGTTCGTGTTAATTTTTTTTGCATCTTTTATAATTGATATCAAAAATTTAAACCCATCCAAATTTAAAGGACAATTTAACATGATCTCACCACAATTATTAGAAATAGAAAAATCAATCAATAATTTATCCTTAGTTGAAAAACTATGGTTGTTAGAAAATATTGCTCGAAAAATACGAGAAGGAGATTCCGAGATTAATCAAAAAGAATCTATTCAAGAAATTACCCTGGAGGATAAACTAAATCAGATGAAAGAATTTTTAGCTACTCCTTGGGAGGGAAAAGAGGAGTTTTTAGAAATTATGACCGAAGTTGATATGGAGTTGAGTTATATTTGACTATAAAAATACCCAAGTGTCTATGCCTAAGAATCCCCCACCTCAATTATCCTCTGAACCAGAAAAATATCTTCACCTAAAACTAACGGGTTCCATCTGGCTGCAAAATAAGAAATACCCTTATTTATTTGAACCCAATGGCACTTGCGAGATATTAAACCATCATCGTTCGGGTGATTACACCATCTCAACCGATGGTCGCTCCGTTTTACTGACTTGGACAAACCCGGCTTTCACTGAAGAATTATTTGTCCTAGCGGATGGGAGTTTTTTCTTGGGTGGGAGTGTGTTGATTCCCAGTAATAAATCACGGAATCATGACTTTCCTTGCTATCCCTTACCTCAGCCCGATCTAAATAACCATCAGTTTGAGATCGATACGGGTAAAATGCCTAATTATGGAAATATCACCCTAGATGGTCGGCAGGTAAGGTTCATTCATACTGGTTATGGTGGAAATCTGTTATCTGACGAACTGCGTGAGTTTGATTCCGAAGAAGCGGCCGAAGAATACTACCATTCCACCATTCGCGGTGAAGACCCTTACTATACACCAGGTCATATCAATGAACCCATTTACCTAGAATTTTCCGATGACAAGTCCCACAAATTCTATGAAGTCACGGTGAGTGGATTAACGGTCACGTTCCGCTATGGGCGTATTGGTACGACGGGACAAACCGACAACAGCACCTATGGCAGTCCCAGAAAAGCCGTAACTGCTGCCTATAAGAAAATCAATGAAAAGTTGAAAAAAGGCTATGTGCTATTGCCTAAAGGGAAGCCAAGCCCATCCCAATCTTCTGGAGCACCTTTACCTACCCAAATAGTAAATGATTCTCCTAACTCTAATCTCAATATTACCCAATTTGTTCGTCCCGCCTGGAAGCCGATTGTGATTGAAGGGGATGGCGATCGCCTAGCTTCCAAGTTTTCCGGTCGTCCCTGGCTGGGAATAGATGAAACCTGGCCCCCTTGCCCCTGTTGCGCCGAGCCCCTGCAACTATTCTTGCAACTGAATTTGAGTCAATTGCCAGAACCTGTCCGTGAGGAGTTTGGTACAGGTCTATTGCAAATGTTCCACTGTATGTCTGATAAATGTGGGTTCGAGGTAGAAGAAGGAACAATTTATTATGGTAGAGTTCCATTCCTAATTAAAAACGTTAGAATTCGTGTAGTACAACCAGTGGGTATGGGCTCAACTCCACCACTACCGCAAATTGATGGAGAAGATTATGGAACTTATTTACCAGCCAAGACCATCACCGAATGGCTAGAAATTGAAGACTATCCCGACCCTGATGATCTGGTGGCGCTGGTAAGCGGCTGGGAGCGGTTGCAGGAAAATGACTTGTGGGACGGGGTGATGGAGCGTTTGGGTCTGGATGATTTGGATAACTACGATGAGCTATACCCGACGGATGAGAGCGATAAGCTGGGGGGCTACCCGCGCTGGGTTCAGGGTATGGAGTGTCCAGGCTGTCCCGTTTGTCAGGCTCCAATGCGGCAAGTGTTTCAACTAGCTTCGGAGCAAAACCTTAACTATGCGTTTGGTGATCTGGGAATTGCCCATATTCTGCAATGCAAAACCCATAAAGATCAGTTTGCGTTTGTTTGGGCTTGTGGCTAGGGAAGATAGCAGAAGGAAGCATCTACTAAGTTGATCAGATGTCATACCTACTCTATGATATTGACTCTCTAAATCGAGGTGTTATTTATTGCCTTTAACATTCAGGAATTGTATGCTCCAAACCCCAAAATTATTGACCAATATCCTACTGGGAATCATCACTTTAGTGATTATTGTCAGTTGTAGTCAGTTGAATCAAGAACAATTGACAACCTCCGATTCCCAGAGTCAATTTAAAGTAGCTAGTATATTACCGGGTTCCATAAAAAAAGATGATAGTTGGAGTCAAGCCAGTTATGAAGGATTAAAATTAATTGAAAAACAATATAATGCTGAAATTAATTATACTGAAAACGTGCCAGATACTGACGTTGAAGCCTCAATTCGTCGCTATGCCCAACAGGGATATAATTTAATTATCGGTCATAGTGGTGGTTATATTGAGGCAATGGAAAAGGTGGCTAAAGATTTTCCAGACATCAAATTTGCTTTGGTTACAAGCTATTCTGGAAATAATAAAAATTTAGGAGCGGTTGCTTTTCGTTCCGGGGAAGTAGGTTATCTAGCCGGAGCATTAGCCGCAATCAAAACCAAAACTAATAAAGTCGGTTACATGGTGGGATATGATTACTCAGTTTATCAAGAAGAAGCAGAATTATTTAGGCGGGGTGCAACCGCAACCAAGCCCGATATTGAAGTCTATACTAAATTTTTACAAACTTGGACAGATGCAGAAAAAGGTAATAAAGTTGCCCTAGATTGGTTGGAAAAAGGAGTAGATATTATGGCAATTAACGCAAACGAAGCTGGAATTTCAGCTTTAAAATTAGCCAGTGAAAAACCAGAGGTTTATGGGATTGGTTGGACGAAAGATCAATATAACTTAGTCCCGGGCAAAATTTTAACCAGTGTTCTACAGAATATTCCTGAATTAGTCTTAAAAATTGCCACTTTAGTTCAGCAAGGACGCTGGGAAGGCAAACAATATAAATATGGTTTGCGGGAACAAATTTATGATTTTGCCCCCTTTAGAGGCACGTTAACAGCCGAAGAGGAAGCCAAATTTAATCAGATCAAACAACAAGTTATAACCGGAAAAATTGATATTACCCCTTCTGGGTCAACAACAGATTACAATAAATCAAAATAAATCAAAATAGATCAGTATAGATTTAGTTCACTATCATTAGAAAAATCATGAGCCAAGCGGAGAAACATCATTTTTTATCTATGCTTGGGGGTTCTTTTTCCTTTACAACCCCCCGTTTTTTTTCCCTAGCCAAACAACTTCGTAGTAGTTTACTCATTGTTGGATTGATTAGTGTTTTAAGCAGTGGGGGATTATTAATCTATCTGAGTTATCAATCTCAGATGAAGCAATTACAATCTCTACAAAGAGAGCGATCGCAAGTTATAGCCTATCAAATTAATAACTATTTAGATGATCTTCAACGAAAATTAAATTTTTTAGCCCGGGTTAAAGGCTTAACTGATTTACCCCCAGATATTCAAAAAAACTTGCTAGAAGGATTAGTTCGTCATAATGATGCTTATCATTTAGTTGCTATCTTAAATTCTGAAGGAAATGTGATAACATCGTTAGAGTCGATTAGAGGGTTGCCCCCCTAACCTCTCCTTCAGAACCGTGCATGAGACTTTCACCTCACACGGCTCCTTGATAACTCCACCTTTGTTATAGGTACGATTCAAAACGGTTGATTGTCATAATTCTCAACTGTTTTAGTTAAAGAACCATCACTAGCCGTCTTTGTGTCATGACAATGTTTGTGTAAAAGTTGAAGGTTATCATAGGTGTCTTTTCCACCTAACGATGTTGGTTTAATATGGTCAACTTCTACAATGTCTGTACTTGTGAAATACAAACCACAGTGAGGACAAATACCTTTTTGTTTCTTAATAAGTGTTGCCACTCTTTTAGGAGTCTCAGGATATTCGCCTCGACGTTTACTCCAGTAAATCCAGTCTCCATTGAACGGACTAGCTTCACCCTTAATCTTTGTATGCCTAATGATTGGCGTACTGCTATGGGTGAATAATTTCAATCCATCTTCTGTACTGAAACACCAATTTCTGTCATCTACTGTTCTCCAGTATTTGTCTTTATTGATGTTCCCTTTTCCCCTTCTTCTTGCCCAGGCTCTCAGCTTGTCGTAGGTTTGATGGTCAACCTTTGAGAAGGTTTCTTTACTAACCACTGTTGAGTAATAATTTGACCAACCCCTAATAATTGGATTCAGCTTGCTAATTAGAGCAGCTTGTGGGGCGGTTTTATGGGAATCTATTACATCAGCTATCTTGACAAGATGAGTTTTGATTTTGGCTTTTGAGGGTTTGATTAATGTATTAAAACCTAGCGGTATTCCATTCGTTTTATTAGCACCTCTGTAGTTTCCTACTTTGTACTGTTGTATGTGGAATCCTAGGAACTCAAACCCAACATTTCCATCAATTTCTTTGAAGGTGTGGGTCAATTTTGTTTTACTTGGTTTTAATTCCAGTCCCATGTCACTTAACCAATCAGCAATTATCTCTTGACACTTTTTGACTACGTTTAGATCCTCATGGATTATCACGAAGTCATCAGCGTAACGGATTAGACTAAGGGCTACTCTATTTGCCGTTTTTGCCCCTTTTAGAGTTTCGGCGTATTGCTTAACTCTTTCTTCCATACCATGTAAGGCAATATTCGCAAGTAAGGGTGAAATGACCCCGCCTTGTGGTGTACCATCATTAGTAGGAAAAAGTTCTTTTCCGTCCATGTACCCTGCTTTGAGCCATGTCTTTAGTTGACGGCTTAATGTAGGGTATGTGTGTATTTTGGAGATTAACGCTTTGTGGTCTATGCGGTCAAAGCATTTTGAGATATCAGCATCCAGTACATATTTGTCTTTTTGCTTAATACTGCTAAATATTGCTTCGATTGCATCGTGGCAGGAACGTCCTGGTCTGAAACCATAACTGTTTGGCTCAAATTTAGCCTCCCATTCTGGTTCTAACGCTAGTTTTACTAACGCTTGCAATGCACGGTCGTTTATTGTGGGTATCCCTAATGGACGGGTTTCGGTTGTACCAGGTTTGGGAATATTAACTCTACGAGTTGGTTTTACCTTATTGGTTAACTTTAATCGTCCTACAAGGCTCATACGTTGTTTTGGGTTCAGAGATTTAACTCCATCCACTCCAGCCGTATTTTTGCCTTGGTTATCTTGTGTTACCCGACGAACCGCAATACATTTGGCACTCCAGGAATTAATCAGGGTTTTTTGAAGTTTACGAACTGCTTTAACATCGCCTCGTTCACTCGCTCGAAATATGCGCTTTTGCAACTTGAAAGTTACCTTTTCTAACTTTCGCCAGTTAAGGTCTTTCCATTCCACCGTCTGATTTTTATTCAGCGTTTTAGACATATACATTGCTACTTGTTCTATTTCTTTGGAATTACCGAGTATCTGTCAGCATATCCTTGTCATTACAACAAGGCATTCGCTTTTGATACCATCCCTTCCCCATACATCATTCGTTAGCTACTTACTGGATTTCGACCTTTCCAGAGATATATAGGGGTTACTTCGTTCCGATTACACATTTGTTTGAAGTTTTTAGCGTGATGCTGTCCACCGGGTTTATTGGGTTTGTGCTTATAAGTCGGCGTATAAACCGCTTATTCCCTTATCCTTGCCTTTTGGCTTGGTGATAACCAGGTCTTTACCATATTTTCCAATGGGTTTTATTCCTGATTTAGCCTTTTCACCATTATCGGTATCGATGGTTCAGACACATCTTTGCTTGCGCTACGCATGAACTTCTTGCTCGATAGTTACCAAATTTGGCTTTCAGTAGTTCTATCTTTTAACCCCGCTTTAGCTTGATGGATGCTACCCATTTCAAACTAGGGGTTATGCTTTCACCTCAGCACTTGAGGGATGGGACTTGTAAATTTTTATTACTTATCTCTGAATTTCGTAACATTTCGTTATTTTTTGAGATTTTGTGATGTTTCTTTACTCACCCATAAATGTAATCAGTTATCACCAGTCTTAACAACTGGGTTAGCCGTCCCATAAGCCTTTCGGCTTAATTTAGGCTAAACGAATCGCACTATACTCACTGATGATCAAATTTTAAAGAAAAACTATGCTGATTATCCATTATTTATTCGACCGTTTAAACAACAAGAAGATTATGTAGGCACAATTGAATTTGATCCTTCTGATCAAAAATATAAAATGGTGATGTCCGTTGCCATTCGAGATAAATTTGATCGAATTGATGGGGTTTTATTTGCTGAAATTGACTTAAGTTTTCTCGGTTTTATTCTGTCTCAAACTCAAGTGGGTAAAACCGGATATGTTTATCTTGTGGATGAGCAAAATCAAGTCTTTACCACATCTAAAAATAGATCTAACATCTTTGATATTCAGAATTTACAAAATCCTAACATTATCAATTTAATTAATAATCATAATAATTTAGATAAAAATAAATTAAAAATAAATCGTTATCTAGGATTGAAAAATATAGAGGTTTTGGGAGCGACATCCCTAATTCCTGGTATGAATTGGTTTTTAGTCGTTGAACTTCCGATTAAAGAAGCCTATGCTCCTATTTATAAAATGATTTTTGTTATGGGAGTAGTAGTTATTTTAATTACAGGTTTTGCCATTGGTATCGGCATATTTCATGGTCGGCAAATTATTTTACCACTCAAACAATTAACCGACGCAGTGATCAAAATTAGTCAAGGAGATTTGAAAACGAAAGTTGATGTGCAGTGTTCTAATGAATTAGGCATATTAGCCACAGCTTTTAATCAAATGACCACTCAAATTGATGAGTTATTTGCAGCCATTGAAAAAGAAAGAAGTTTTATTTCAGCTATTTTAGATATCGCTGGAGCTTTAGTGATTTTAATGGATGGAAAAGGTCGAATTGTCCGATTTAATCGCGCCTTTGAACAAACCACTCAATATAGCTTTGATGAAATTAGAAATCGCTATGTTTGGGATATATTTTTAAGCCCAGAAGAAGCCTCTAAAGTAAAATCGAATTTTGCCTTTTTACTGATTGATCAATTTCCTAAATATTACGAATCTCGTTGGAATACCAAAAATGGAGAGCAACGAATTATTAGTTGGTCGGACACTGTTCTCCTGAATGAAGCTAAAGAAATTGACTATATTGTTAGTGTGGGTGTGGATGTCACCGAACAGCGTAATACAGAAAAAGTATTGTGGAAGACTGAAAAACTTTACACAACATTAGCCGAAGTTTCTCCGGTAGGAATTTTTCATACTGATACTGAGGGTAACTGTCTTTATGTGAATCAAAGATGGTGTGAAATTGCGGGCTTAACTCCAGAAGAAGCAAGGGGAAAAGGTTGGTCGCGGGCGATTTATTCCGAAGATAGAATTCAAGTCTTTCAAAACTGGGAAAACTGTGCCAAAAATCAAGTTCAATTTAATTCTGAATATCGCCTACAACGTCCTGACGGTAAAATTACTTGGGTTTATGGTCAAGCTGCTGCGGAGATAAATTCTGATGGAGAAATTATTGGTTATGTCGGTACAATTACGGATATAACTGATGGGAAACAGGCGGAAAAAGCTTTACGAAAAGCTAAAGAAGAAGCCGAAATTGCCTTAGTTAATTTTCGCAAAGCCCAAACCCAATTAATTCAAGCCGAAAAAATGTCTAGTTTGGGTCAATTGGTGGCCGGGGTTGCCCATGAAATTAATAATCCAGTTAACTTTATTTATGGTAACTTAGTTCACGCTCAAGAATATACGGAAAGCCTGTTAAGTTTAATCAACATCTATCAAACTCATTATCCCGACCCCCCGGCTGAAATTATTGATTTTGCGGAGGAGATAGAACTTGATTTTTTAATTGAAGATTTTCCCAATATTATTAATTCTATGAAAATGGGATCAAACCGAATTAGAGAAATTGTACTTTCCCTTCGCAATTTTTCACGGTTAGATGAAGCCGATATGAAAGCGGTTGATATTCATGAAGGAATTGATAATACGTTATTAATTTTACAAAGTCGTTTAAAAGAGAGTGTTCAACATCGAGGGGTTGAAGTGATTAAAAAATATGGGACTATTCCCTTGGTAGAATGTTATGTAGGCCAATTAAATCAAGTGTTTATGAATTTAATTTCCAATGCTATTGATGCTTTACAAGATTCCGGTAATAATTACCCTATTATTAATCAACAAAATCCCGATCAAATTACGATTGAAACTGCATTAATTGATCAAAATAAAATCATGATTAAAATAGCAGATAATGGTATAGGAATGTCAGAAAACATTAAATCTAACTTGTTTGATCCCTTTTTTACCACCAAACCCGTCGGCAAAGGAACCGGGTTAGGGTTATCAATTAGTTATCAAATTATTGTCGAAAAACACAAAGGTTCAATTCAATGTAATTCCGAACTAGGTCAGGGAACAGAGTTTATTATTGAAATTCCCTCCCATCAAAAAGTAGTAAGCCCTTCAGGGCTTTCTGAGTCCTGAAGGACTCACTACCAGTAGTAAGCCCTTCAGGGCTTTCTGAGTCCTAAAGGACTCACTACTTTAATGGAAATAATTATAGATTTCTTGGGCTAATTTCGGCCCAATTTCTGACACTTCTGCTAACTGTTCTGGGGTAGCTATTCTAATATATTCCAGGGAACGAAAATGAGCTAATAATAATTTTTGTCGATGATGTCCTAACCCGGGAATATCATCTAAATGCGATCGCTTCATGCGTTGAGTCCTTTGATTTCGATGAAAACTAACTGCAAACCGATGGGCTTCATCTCGTAATCTTCTTAATAGTTGAACCCCCGGTTGTTCGGAGTCGGTTTCTAAGGGTAAACTTTCTCCAGGTAAAAAGATTTCCTCCCGTTGTTTGGCTAAACTAACTACGCGAATTTCCTCTAATAAATTCAGTTCTTCTAAGACAGTAACTACCGCCGAAAGTTGACCCTTTCCCCCATCAATCATAATTAAATCCGGTTTATCTGTTGAAGTAGCATAGTCTCGAAAACGGCGCCCAATCACTTCTGCTAAACTGGCAAAATCATCGGAATGTCCGGCGTGAACGGTGGGGTTTTTAATCTTATAATGACGATAGTATTGTTGGGCGGGTAAACCTTGAATAAATACTACCCGGGAGGCGACTGCATCTGACCCTTGAATATGGGAAATATCATAACCTTCAATCCGATGGGGAAGATCGGGTAAATCGAGAATTGCTGCTAAATTTTCTAAGGCTAAAGTATTACGATCGCTTAACTTTTGTACCCGTTCTAATTCATATTCCGCATTCTTTTCTACCATCTCAATTAACTCGGCTTTACCTTGACGTTGGGGGGTTAAAATCGTGACTTTTTTTCCCTTGCGATCGCTCAACCAATCTGTTAGAATAGATTCATCTGGTAACTGATATTGAACTAATATTTCATTAGGAATTTCCACCGGATCAACAGATTGATAATGTTCTTCTAAAACCCTCTGTAAAATTAACCCCATTTCCGTTGATTTTAACTCCGGGGGAACTTGGGCGGTAAACCCTAAGCGTCCGACTAATTTTCCGGCGCGAATTTGAAATAACTGCACACAGGACTGTTGAGAATTAGCCGCCAGTGCGATCGCATCACGGGACACACGATCATCGGGTAAAGAAACTTTTTGATCTGCATTTAAAGACTGTAACCCTTGAATTTGATCTCGAATTATCGCCGCCGTTTCAAAGTTTAAGGCTTCCGAGGCTTGTTCCATTTGTTCCGCTAAATGATCAACCAATTCCCCCGATCTTCCCTGAAAAATCATCGCCACTTTTTGCACAATTTTTCTATATTCTTCAGGAGAAATTAATAGTTGACAAACCCCCGGACAGCGACCAATATCATAATTTAAACAAGGACGATCTTTAAATAACGGTTTAGGACGTTGACGCAGGGGAAAAATTCGTTTAATTAAATGCAAGGTATTTCTTAATACCCTGGTATCCACATAGGGGCCATAATAACGGTCTTTAATATTACCTAAACGGCGTTTACGGGTAATAAAAATTCGCGGATAATCCTCCGACCAAGTAATACATAAATAGGGATATTTTTTATCATCCTTGAGCAGAACATTAAAATGGGGTTGATGTTGTTTAACTAAATTGGCTTCTAAAGCTAAGGCTTCTGCTTCCGTATCGGTGACAATAAATTCTATCTCGGTAATTTGTTGTACCATTAAATAAATTCTGGGGGTGTGATGATGCTGTTCTCGAAAATAGGAACGTACCCGCGATCGCAATTTTTTAGACTTACCAATATAAAGAATATTATCCTGACCATCTCGCATTAAATACACCCCCGGAACCGGAGGAATATCTCGTAACTGTTTTTCTAACCGTTCAGGATCTTTAATTAGAGGAGAAGTTGTAACAGATGGCATAATTAGATTTAGACTTGAATATAAAAAAATGAATTGCTATAATTCTATTATAACAATACTTTTGTTGCAATTATTCAAGCCGATCAATATTGATCAAGAATTAGCTAAATTATCGGGAGGTAAAGATTGGTTTGATCTGTTATAATTATAAAAACGCTAAATTTAAGGTTTAGGTGTTAATGATGATTCAAGCTCCTCCTTTAATCACAATACCGACGGATACTTGGGTAAAAGCGACCTGGGAAGAATTTTTAGCCTTAGCCGAGAATCCTCAATATGCTGAGGGTAAGTTTTATTATGATCAAGAATACATGAGGATAGAAATGGCCCCACTAGGTTCAGCACACGGACACGATAACACAATTCTATCAACGGTAATCTTAGTTTATGCGGCTATTAAAAATATTCGGATTAAAGGATTTACTAACACATCTTTCCGAAAAACAGGAGCCAGAGAAAGCCAACCCGATATCGGATTTTATATTGGGGATAACTTCCAATTTCCCCCGCGCAATAATTCCCCAATTAACTTAGATGAATTTACCTCTCCCAACTTAATTGTTGAAATAGCTGCATCCTCTTTTGTAGATGATATTGGTCGAAAAAGATTACTCTATGAAAACTTAGGAATCCAAGAATATTGGGTTGTTAATGTTGAAGATAATACAATTTTAGCCTTTGCTGTTGAAAACCAAGGGAGTCGATTAATCGAAGAATCCCAAGTTTTACCCGGATTAAAAATAGCTTTAGTGACTGAAGCATTGCAACGTTCCCAAAGCGAAGATGATGGAAGTATTACACGCTGGTTAATGGGGACTATTAATTCTTAATTCAAGATAACTTAATCTCACCACGAATCAATTTAATCTCTCTATTACTAGCTATCATGGCAAGGGTGTGCTACATTAGTCTTGATTCCATCGCTCAACAAACTTTTTAGGAGTTTTCCCAAAAGTCTGAGTGATATATACAGCATAAAGGAGAAATCCAGATATGAGTCAGTGCCTTTTTCACAAAGACTTCTTGAATTACACTCCCATGTTTGATTCGGTATGGGAAGATTTGAACCAAAATGCTATTTTGGAGAGAATACTAGCTGATTATGAACGCTTAATCGCAGAACGGAGTTATTTAGATAAAGAACTAGGAAAAGCCCATCAAGAAATTTATCAACTAAAAACAGCACTGGCGAGTTCTAGATTAGTTTCCATCAATTTAGATAATGAAAATCTTAATCCCATTCAAGAACAATATGATCAAATAACCAAGGTTTTAGAACAAGCTAAAGCTAAAACCAGCAGTTTAATTCAAGCAATTCCTGACTTAATGTTCTGTCTGAGTAACGAAGGTGTGGTGGTCGATTATTATCCCGATAAGCAAAATCTTCATCCCATAAAAATCGAGGATGTAATCGGCAGAAAAATTGAAGATGTGTTTCCCAAGGATTTAGGGGATTGGACAAGATATTATTTGGAAAAAACCCTAGAAACGGGTCAAATTCAAGTGGGTGAATATGTAGTTAGAGGCGATGCAGAATGGCATCATTATGAAGCCCGCTACGTCAAAAGTGTCAGCAATGAAGTTTTAGCCATTGTCAGGGATATTACCCAACGGAAACAGGTCGAAGCTAACTTAAGAGTTTCAGAAATTCAAGAGCGGGAAAGGGCATTACAACTGGAAAAAACCCTGCAAGATTTACGACAAACCCAAGCTCAATTAATCCAAGCCGAAAAAATGTCCAGTTTAGGGCAAATGATGACAGAAATTGCCCATGAAATTAAAAACCCGATTAGTTCAATTCACGGAAATTTGACCTATGTTAATCAGGATATTCAGACCTTGATGGAACTGGTCAGCCTCTATCAACACTATTACCCAGAACCCCCTTCAGAAATTCGAGATTTTATTCAAGCATCGAAGGTTAATACCATTGTTAATGAATTACCACAGAGTTTAGAATTTATGCGATTAGGTGCAAATCGTTTATATGATTTAGCCCTATCTTTACGGAATTTTTCCCGCTTAGATCAACAGGAAATGGTATTGGCGGATATTCATGGGGGTTTAGATGGAACCCTAAAAATTCTCCATAATCAACTAAAATCCAAGGGGAGTCATGCAGAAATTCAAGTGATTAAAGACTATGGACAAATCCCCTTAGTCAAATGCTATCCAAATCAACTAAATCAGGTGTTTATGAACATTCTGTCTAATGCAATTGATGCCTTAGAACAACAACCTGTTCCGCGACAAATTACCGTTAAAACCGAAGCCTGCAAAATGCACTCCGGGTCAATTATAGAAGATGCCATTTGCATTTCTATTTCCGATAATGGCCCTGGAATTCCTAAGTCGGTGCAAGACCAAGTTTTTAATGCGTTTTTCACCACTAAACCCATGGGCAAAGGTACGGGTTTAGGTCTATCCATTTCTCAGCAAATTGTGGTTGAAAAACATAATGGTCGGCTAAAATGTAATTCTGAAGACGGAAAAGGGACAACCTTTGAGATTCTCCTATCCGTGCAACCCTGTGTTTCTTAGTTTTGTCGATAACTGATTGAATTTTTATCACAAGTGTTAAAAGGAGAGTTGCATACCGATACAATTGGGGCAAGCATTCCATCGTCAATCTCTCATGAATATTCGTACCGTTTCAACTCAACCCTTTAACGACCAAAAACCGGGAACATCCGGCCTACGCAAGTCCGTTCCTGCCTTTAAAAAGCCCCATTACCTAGAAAATTTCGTTCAAGCGATTTTTGATACCCAAGAGGGGTATGAAGGCGGCACCCTAATTTTAGGTGGAGATGGTCGCTACTATAACCGCGAAGCCATTCAAATTATCTTAAAAATGGCCGCCGCTAACGGCGTTGGAAAGGTTCTCGTCGGATGTGGGGGCATTGTTTCCACTCCAGCCGCATCTTGTATAATCCGCGAAAATCAAGCCTTTGGGGGGATTATTCTCTCTGCAAGCCATAACCCCGGAGGGCCAGAAGGAGATTTTGGGATCAAGTTCAACGGCAGTAATGGTGGGCCAGCCGTCGAAAAAATCACCGAAGCGATTTATGCCCGTACCCTGGTGATTGACCGCTACAACATCATGGAGGCGGCTGATATTAATTTAGATCAACCCGGAAGTTTTAAACTGGGAACCATGGACGTTGAGGTGATTGATTCCGTCCAACCCTACAGGTCATTGATGGAATCCTTATTTGATTTTGACCTAATTCAAAAATTATTAACTTCGGGTAAGTTTCGGATGTGTGTGGACTCCATGCACGCGGTAACTGGCCCCTATGCCAGTGCCATTTTTGAAAACCGCTTAGGGGCCGCACCCGGAACCGTGGTCAATGGCATTCCCTTAGAAGATTTTGGCGGCGGTCATCCCGATCCTAATTTAGTTTATGCCCATGATTTAGTCGAAATTATGTTCGGGGAAAATGCCCCGGATTTTGGGGCGGCGTCCGATGGCGATGGCGATCGCAATATGATTTTAGGAAATAATTTTTTTGTCACCCCCAGTGATAGTTTAGCCATCATCACCGCCAATGCCCATTTAGTTCCCGGATATAAAGGCGGTTTAGCCGGGGTAGCCCGTTCCATGCCCACTTCCCAAGCGCCTGATCGTGTGGCGGCAAAATTAGGCATAAACTGTTATGAAACCCCGACCGGATGGAAGTTTTTCGGCAATTTATTAGATGCAGGAAAAGCTACATTATGCGGGGAAGAAAGTTTTGGAACCGGATCAAATCATGTTCGGGAAAAAGATGGATTATGGGCGGTATTATTCTGGTTAAATATTTTAGCCGTCCGTCAAGAATCCGTGGAAGATATTGTTCGCAGTCATTGGCAAACCTACGGACGCAATTATTATTCTCGCCATGATTATGAAGAAGTAGAAACAGAAAAAGCCAATCAATTAGTTGATCAATTACAGGCAATTTTACCAAATCTAAAAGGTAAACAATACGGTTCCTATCAAGTCGAATATAGTGATAATTTTAGCTATACCGATCCGGTGGATAATAGTATTAGTAATAATCAGGGGATTCGGATTGGGTTTACCGATGGTTCTCGGATTGTCTTTCGGTTATCAGGGACGGGAACTAAAGGGGCAACCTTACGGGTTTATTTAGAAAGTTATGAACCCGACCCCACTAAACACAATTTAGATCCCCAAGAGGCGCTAGGAGAATTAATTACTATTGCCGATGAAATTGCCCAAATCAAAACCATAACCGGACGTCAACAACCCACTGTTATTACTTAATTGTTTAACCTGTTCCCCCCTGTTCCCTCCCCCCCTAGCCCTGCGTGCACGGGGGGTTAGGGGGCTGTTCCCTGTTCCCTGCTATAACATCTTTATTTTTGTAAAAAGTTAGCGACTACTCTTTATTTTATCAGGTAGTGATCGCTCTTTCTTTACTCTTTTTCACTGGACTTTGAAACAGCCCTGCTGCATAAAAAAGGGGGACTTTGATCCCCCCTATTCCCTTGTTATAGCAGTCGCCACATCTATTAGGACATTCTTGAAAGCTAAAAGCTGCTCACAGTAAGTATTTACCTATAGCGAGATTGCCTATTCCCTATTGCCTCTTGCTATAATGGGAGTTATTATGTCTTCCCAATTTTAAGACACAGAAATAACCTGTTCAACGCTTTCATTTCCCATTCTATCTACCGCGCGAACTGCATAATTTCCTGGGTTAACACGAATAGAAGTAGTATCTTTATTCACCACTTTAACTAACTGCCAACCCGTGGAAAATTGTTGATAAATTGCCCAAGAACGGATATCATTACTATTAGAAGGCATCCAAGAAATCGTCCCAGAATTAGTTTCAATTCCGCTAGGAGGTTCCGGGGGTTGATTATCCAACCAAGGCATAATCGGAACTAAAGCTGGAGTGGGATAAACCGCACTTTTGAAAATTTCATTCACTCCCTGACGATTATCTCGAAATATCTTCATACTAAAAAAGATATTTCCTAAAGATAATTGGGGGGCTGTTTGTCGGGAAATTGCGATCTGTCTTTGGATTTCAGAAATAGACCATTCATTTTCAATTCGATAGAGAGCATTTCCGACATAAATATGACGTCTTTGAGGATTATTTTGTAACCACCAATTTAACAGAACGGGGTAACTTTGTTGAGGGGGATCAATTTTCCAATAAAGTTGAGGCGCTAAATAATCCATCCACCCTTGTTCAACCCATAATTTAACATCCGCATATAGAGAAGCATATTGATCTAATCCAACAATTCCTGGAGCTTTTCCAGGGCGATAAATCCCAAAGGGACTAATGCCAAATTTAACATAAGGTTTAATCGCTTTAATCCCTTCATGAATGCGTTTAATCATCAGATTAACATTTTCTCGTCGCCAATCTGATAGCGCTAAATTTCCTCCTGCTGCACGATAAGCATTATAGGTTTGACTATCAGGAAATGGAACCCCACTTTGAGGATAGGGATAGAAATAATCATCTAAATGAACGCCATCAAGATCATAGCGTTGTACCACATCCATAATCACATTATAGGTTTGATCTTGAACTTCCTTTGCTCCCGGTTCCATCCACATTAAATCCCCATATTTATAGGCATATTGGGGGAATTTTGATGCCATGTGATTCGGTGCAAAAGCAGCATTTCCTCTTAATCTTGCCCGATAAGGATTAAACCAAGCGTGGAGTTCAATATTGCGTTTATGGGCTTCTTCAATCGCAAATTGTAGGGGATCATAATAGGGATTTGGGGGGGTTCCTTGGGTTCCTGTTAACCACGCACTCCAAGGTTCTATACTGGAACTATACAAGGCATCTCCATTCGGACGAACTTGCAGAATTAACGCATTTAAGTTTAATTCTTGCATCCTATTTAGGATAGCAATTAGTTCAAATTTTTGTTGATCAACGGATAAATTTGACTTAGATGGCCAATCAATATTAGCGACGGTTGCTACCCAAACTCCCCTAAATTCTCGTTGATGACTAATCGAGTTTGTCGGATTAATTATTCCCTGAGATAGTAAATTTTCCGATAGTTCTTGTCTGACTGTTGAGATATTAATAGAAGTGGAAAGAACCGGAAATTGAGCTAAGGTTAATCCCAAGAAAATACAACAAAAGCTTAATGCCAAATATCGTTGAAATTTGGTAATTTTTCCAAGTCTAATTTTTTGAATTTGACTTTGAAATGAACGAGTTAAATATTTTAAGGGTTTAATTCGCAAATACCCAAAATAATTCTGCTGTTTAATGGAGTTCCAATTCATGTTTTTTGTTAAAGGATATGACTAATATCAATTATCAGTAAATAGTAATCAGTTATCAGTTGTGAAATCGTTAACAGTGATCATTGATGAGTTAAGTATTAATTTAACTTCTTTCACTGATGACTGATGACTGATAACTGATAACTGATGACTGATGACTGATGACTGATGACTGATTAATAGCTTAACTAAGAAGGGGACATCTTACAAGGGAATGATCCCAATAGGGAAAAAATCCATATCTTCCCTGAGTCAATACTGCACAATTTTCGGTACAATATTTGAGTACAACTTAATCAAGGAAAAAGCATGACTCAGGTTAAAATTGGCATTATTGGTGGCAGTGGGTTGTATAAGATGGAGGCATTTACCGATGTGGAGGAAATGCACATTGATACTCCCTTTGGTCAACCTTCCGATGCTATTTTGGTGGGAACTTTAGAAGGAATGCGCGTGGCATTTCTGGCCAGACATGGACGCACCCATAGATTTTTGCCGACGGAATTACCCTATCGGGCTAATATTTATGCTCTCAAAAGTTTGGGAGTTGAATATATTATTTCTGCTTCGGCGGTGGGTTCATTAAAAGAAGAATTTAAACCTTTAGATTTAGTTGTTCCTGATCAATTTATTGATCGAACTAATCAACGAGTTTCTACTTTTTTTGGGAATGGTGCTGTGGCTCATATTACCTTTGGTGATCCTTTTTGTCCGCAATTATCAAAAGTATTAGGAGAAGCGATCGCTAGTTTAAATTTACCCGATATTAATTATCATTTATCGGGAACTTATGTCTGTATGGAAGGGCCAGCCTTTTCTACCAAAGCCGAATCTAATTTATATCGGAGTTGGGGCGGAACAATTATTGGGATGACCAATTTAACCGAAGCCAAATTAGCCCGGGAAGCGGAAATTGCCTATACAACTTTAGCCTTAGTTACCGATTATGATTGTTGGCATCCAGACCATGATCATGTCACCGTAGAAATGGTAATTCAAAATCTCCATAAAAATGCGGTCAATGCTCAACAAGTCATTCAAGAAACCGTGCGCCGTTTAAAATATCATTTACCTAAATCCGAAGCCCATTCTGCCTTGAAATATGCGATTTTAACCCCCTTAAATCAAATTCCATCTGATCGCAGACAACAGTTAGAATTATTGTTAAAAAAATATATCTAAACCAAAGGTGGCTGATGCCACCTAAATCTTGATAAAATTCATGTTGTTGCGCTTAAGCGCATCTTTATTAATAACTGAGTCAAAAATAAATCATGCTAAAATCCCCCATTAAAACTCTCAGTTTAGAAGATTTTCTTAAACTTCCAGAAACCAAACCCGCCAGTGAATATATTCAAGGTCAAATTATTCAAAAACCTATACCCCAAGGACATCACAGTACAATTCAGGTTGATCTGACTGAAGCAATTAATTCTGTGGTTAAAAAACAACGAATTGCTAGAGCTTATACAGAACTTCGCTGTGTGTTTGGAGGACGGGCAATTGTCCCTGATATTACGGTATTTGCCTGGGAAAGAATTCCCATTGATGAACAGGGAAAAGTTGCTAATGTTTTTAATATTGTACCCGATTGGATCATTGAAATTCTCTCTCCCGAACAAAACCCAATCAAAGTCACCGGAAAAATCTTACACGCTCTCAATCAGGGGAGTCAAATAGGTTGGTTAATTGATCCAGAAACCGAATCCGTTTTAGTTTATCCGCCCCAACAACAACCCCAATTATTAGAAGAAGAAACTGCTATTTTGCCGACTCCAGAATTAGTTAAAGATTTACAATTAAAAGTCGGAGATATATTTGCATGGTTGAAACATCAATGATATAATATAAATTAGTTTCTCTTACCCGCATGATCATGTTAGCCACCTCCCCCACCTACACAATTACTTGGGAAAAGTTGCCAGATGATTTTTTGCTACCCGATGACCCTGTGGATAATATCAATCAACCCGCCCTGGCTGCGGCCCTAACCGAAAGTTTGCAACTGGCCGGAAAACTGCCAGAAACAGCCCTCACCCCAACAAACTACGGTATTTGTGCCACTATCAATGGCAAAATGGCCGTAAAAGCCCCAGACTGGGCCTATATTCCCCAGATTTCCGTGAGTCGGGGGGAAGTGGTTCGCAGTTATACCCCGCAACTCCAGGGAGAAATTCCGGCCTTGGTCTTAGAATTTTTGTCCGATACCGATGGGGGAGAATATTCAGTTAAAGAAACCTATCCCCCTGGGAAATTCTTTTTCTATGAACAGATTTTGCAAGTTCCCAATTACGGAATTTTTGAACCCAACTCAGGGAGCTTAGAATTGTATCGTTTCGGTGACATCCAAAGGTATAGACTGGAATCGGCCAATGAGCATGGCTGGTTTTGGATACCGGAAATGCAGCTGTTTCTAGGAGCCTGGCAAGGAACTCGCGAAAACCGTCAGGGCCATTGGTTGCGCTGGTGGGATGAACAGGGTAATTTGCTATTGTGGGGTACAGAAAAGGTTGAACAGGAACGTCAACGGGCCGAGCAGGAATATCAACGGGCAGAAAGATTAAAAGCCCAACTACGCGCGGCTGGAATTGAGCCTGTAGAATAGGACAAAATATAAACTGTTAATTGCTACTCCCTGAAGGTTTTATGATTAGGACAGGTAAATCAAAATCATGCTTGAACACCTCAAGAGGATAAAGGGCCGATGCTCTATTTAGCGGAAGTACAAAAGCAGAGTAACAAATTTGGTCTAGGAGGCGGGAGGACGGAACTCAAGCTATTGGCTTGTCAGCGAGGTGAAAACAATTGGAGTGCCGTATCCGGGGATGAGGTCGTTCTCGCTGAAGATGCAACTAATTTCAAGGATGGAACTTTAGTTTTAGTCGATCTAAATACGGGTAAACAGGTACAGCGCATTCAAGAAGCTGCACGCCAACTGGTGGGAATTCTCCAGGATTTTTCTCGGTTGCAAGAAAAATTCAAAACCCAACAGGAAGAAATCGAACAGTGGAAAGAGTCTTTGACTTACCAAAGTCAGGAATTGAATCGTCGGGAAATGGAAATGGAAGCCCGACGGGAACAAATGGAACAACTGGAGGGAGAATTAGAGCGACTAGAACAGCAGCGTCAAGAAATTGATCGCTCTAAGGATGAAAGTAAACGTCTACGTTCTGAAATTGACCAAGCCCGTCAAGATATTGAAACCACTAGAGCCGCATTACAACAGCAACGACAACAGCTTGAAGAACAACAGGCCAGCTTAAAGTCGTCTCCCTCCTTAAATACGGAACAGTCGGCACTCTTGGGGAATTTACTGAATCAACTGTCTAACCCCATTTCGATTTCGCCCCTACAAACACAACTGGATCGCTCCCGGGAACAGGTGGCTATTGCTCTGAATGGGCTAGAACAACATCGCCAACGTTTACGGTCACAACGTTTAGAAGCAGAACAACTTCAACAAACCGTAGATAGTACAACCACAGACATTGAACAGCAATGGCAACAATGGCAACAAGCTCAGGATACTTTAACCCAAAACCGAGCGGAGTTAGTCGGTGAACAACAGTTACTTCAAACCAAACAGGACTATGCCCAAACCTTAAAAACCCTGATCCAAAACCGTCAAACCCTATTAGAACAGTTACAAAATTTAGCCTCCCGTCAATCTGAAAGTGATCCGGTTACTGTCAGTGTCAAGGTAGATGTTCAAGCCTTAGAAGCGATGTCATTGGAACAATTAAAAACCGAAGTTAAACAACTGGAAAAAGAGTGGGATCGCTGGTTTCGGATGGTGGGAGAACAGGAGGAGGAACTCAAATACAAGCTCGAAGATATTAAGGAAATCCAGGAAAAACTCAAAACCATCAGTGATTCCGAACGGGAAAATTTACAAACGGAATTAACCGATGAACAAGACGCCTATCAAATGCTGAATGAAACCTTAGTGGGTCAGCGTCGCACCCTCAAAGAACGGGAGGAACATAAAACCCAATATCAAGCGGTTTTACTCCGTCGCCAAGGTCTACCGCCTGTAAACCCTGGAGGAGCCAGTAATTTTAAATTGGTGATTGCTAGTTTGGAAACCCAACAACAGGAACAAAAACAGCAACTCCAAACTTTGGAAACCGAAATTCAACAAATCAGTTCGGGCTTTGAACAACGGCAAACCGATCTTAATACTCGCACCAACACCACCGAACAAACCCGCCAACAGTTAGAAACGACTGAACAAAGTTGGATCGAACAGCAACGGATGGTAGCAGAACTTTGGGGCCGGATCAGTTTGTATCAGGAAATGTTACAACCAGTTCAAGATTCCTGGAATCAAGTTCGCCAACAGTTAGAACAAACCACAACTGAATTGAATCAGTTGCTCGAAATCTCCCAGAATCAAACCCAGACAACAGAACAGTTACGGCAAGTTTTATCAGTGATCAGTTAACAGTTAACAGAGACGCGCCATGGCACGTCTCTACACTGATGACTGATTATTATTCTTCCTCAAAGCCTGATTCTGCTGTTAAATCTGAGGTTTGATTCTGGGTTTCCGGGTCAACGGGAATACAGATGAAGTTATCATCCTGAGTATAAATCAGGTTTTGTTGACGGAGTTTCCCCATCAGCCGGGTTACAGTAACCCGTGTAGTCCCGATCGCACTACCAATTTGAGAATGAGTTAATGACCAAGGGAGACGATAACCCTTAAACCCATCTTCCCTGTCACCACTGGTATAATACTCGCCGTGTTCTTCAATCAGTAAGGTCAAAAATCCTAGAAGTCGGTCAATGGTACGTCGTTGACCCAATATACTTAACCACAGTAATTTCCGTTGATGTTGATACCGGAAAGCATCGAGGACTTCCCGACGAAAATGGGGCCAGTTATCCAAGTCATGCCAATACATCCATAAAACCGTTGTATCATCGGCGTGGCTATAGGCTTGCAGGCTAAAGGGCGACTGGGCAATTAATTCAAAGGGTTGACCCGCACCGACAAAACCCAAAAAGGCTTGGTCTAATTTGCGATTACGCGGTCTGGATTTGGGTTTACTCTCGGCATATTTTAGTTCGGCGCTACCCACTAACCGGACGGTACCCCGTTGCACTAAATAAAGTAACCCCGGACGGGCTGGAATCCGCTCATCTTTACTGAAACTTCGACAACGGTAATGTTCCTGCGCCCAGTCAGTAATCCGTTGCCAGGTTAAAAACGGTCGGTTAGAATCGGTCGGAATCGGGGAAGACTGCATCATTAGATCGGCTCATTAAAATTTTTCAATCACAATCAAAGGCAGGAGGAATATTAAGACACCTAGAGGTTGAACAGTGTGTTTTAGACTTGAAGTATATGGGCTTAAGACATCTTAACCAATGTAGCAAAAAACACATCCCTTTGGGAATCAATAATCAATTCTTTTCAAAAATAAATTTCAAAAAATTTTGGTAATGCCTTAACCAGTAGGGGTCGAAGGAGGCTTTACAGCCCCCAACTCCCATACAAAACCGTGCTTGCGACTTTCACCGCACACGGCTCCTAATCAAGTTGAACTATTGTCATTAGAGCAACAGGTTTTCCTTTGACCCCTATATTACAATTATAATACATAAGTAATACTTATGTCCATTGTTTCGTAGGAGCCATCGGTTGCCGTTTTAGAATCGTGACAATGGCGGTGTAACAATTGCAGGTTCTTATATTCATCTTTTCCGCCTAAAGACGTAGGGATGATATGGTCGATTTCTGCAATGTCTTCTGGGGTGAAATATTGCCCACAAAAGGTACACTTACCTTTTTGCTTTTTAAGCAAAGTAGCTACTCGTTTAGGTACATCGAAAGATGTTCCTTTCCTCGTATTCCAGTATGTCCAGTTTCCGTCATAGGGTGATGCTTCAGGCTTTACCGTTACGTGGCGGATGATAGGTGTTTCGGCGTGGGTTATTAATCTAAAACCATCTTTGGTTTCAAAACTCCATGCTTTATTACCATTATTTCTGAAGTATTTCTTCAGTTTCCCGTAACTTGCTTTACTGCATCTGCTGACTGTCCATGCTCTTAATCTCTGCCAGGTCGTGTCATCCATGGAAGAAAATATTTTCTTGGAAACGACTTTGGAATGGTAATTGCACCATCCTTTAATTATCGGATTTAGGCGTTTGATTAATGCGTATTGGGGTGCAGTTTTGTGGGTTTTAATCACTTCTTTTACCTTATCCGCGTGAGCTTTAATTGCTTTCTTACTAGGTTTTATTAGAAGTTTGAATCCTAATATTTTTGAATTTTTACTTCCTGTTTTCCCTGAATGGTGTTTTCCCACTGGGTATTGTCGGAAGTTCCAACCTAGGAAGTCGAATCCTGGTGCTACCTTTTCGCCTTTTACTTCAATTTCTTTCAGTGTGTGGCATATACGGGTTTTGGCTGGTTTCAGTTCCAACCCTACAGGTTTTAACCATTCTTCGATAGCAACCTGGCACTGTTGAATGACCTCTAATTGTGGACTAATAACCACAAAGTCATCTGCATATCTAATGAGCGTTGCATAGTTTTTGTTGTTGCTCGTTTTCATTGGAAACAAGCTACTAACTAGACTGCTCATTCCATCCAGTGCGATGTTTGCAAGTAAGGGACTAATGACACCTCCTTGTGGAGTGCCTTCCTCTGTTGCGCTAAATATGCCGTTATCCATAACTCCAGCTTTTAACCATTGTCTGATTTGAGCTTTCATTGTTGATGGACAATCAATTTTAGACAGTAGATAATCATGGTTAATTTGGTCAAAACACTTTGAGATGTCAGCATCTAGGATGAAATATTCACCTTTGTTGATGCTTTGGAAGATTCTTGACATTGCGTCGTGGGCAGAGCGTCCAGGTCTAAAACCGTAGCTTGTACCCTCAAATCTGGCTTCCCATTGTGGCTCTAATGCAGACTTAACCAAGGCTTGCCTAACTCTGTCGTTTATAGTTGGGATTCCTAGAGGTCTTTCCTCACCGTTGGATTTGGGTATCCATTTCCTTCTGAGTGGTTTCGCCTTTTGGTATTTAAGATTTTCGACAAGTTCTAGCCGTTCTTTGGGTGGGATGGATTTGACTCCATCAACCCCGGCTGTTCTCTTGCCTTGGTTGTCTTGCGCAACCCTTCTTACTGCTAAGAGTTTGGCGTAATATGACTTAACTAGAAGTTTTTGGAGCTTCCGAGCTTTCGCATTTTGTCCCGATAATGATGCCTGGTAAATTCGCTTTTGCAGCTTGAATACTTTTCGTTGAACTTTCGCCCAGTTAATTGTATTCCATGCTTCCGTAGTCTTAAAACTCGTTTTCACCGTTTGTACTGCTAGTATCAACCTTACCTAACAACTTGACCGGAATCTATCGGCGTATCCTAAACATTACATCTAGGCATTAGCTTCTGACTCCATCTCTCGCCCTCATAACATCCGCCTTAGATTTGTGGCTACCTGACAGTATTCGACCACTGTAGGGTATATGAGGGGTTTTAACGTTCCTTGAAAATGGGATTATTGCCTTTAGCTTCATCCTGTCTGCCGGGGTACTTTTTGGGAGTCTTAGTAAGGTTTAGATTAAAAACCCTACCTTTTATAGAAGTTTAGAAAGACTTCTATCTTTTCCCCTTGTTCTTTTGAACGCAGTGTAATCAAGTCAATTTCACTACATAATCATTACGACAGTTCAAGCCGGATGTTCATTTACATTAAACTTGGGCAATTGGCTAGAGAACTACTTAGGCATTTGACTTATACCCGATTTCCCGTTATACCCAGCTTCAGAGTTTTGATAATCAGTCTGGCTCTGTGGGTATTGCCGAATCTCTTTGGAATTGGCTACCGTACTTTTTTTAAGGTTCACCGAAGCCGCACCATTGACTCCGAGATTGACCTTCCTTTAAGGTCACATTTTCAAAGTTAAGACGGGCTTGATTGGGTTTATTGATGGATTTAACTCCATTTACCAATTGTCTATACCTATCTCCCTGCTTACGTTTCGGGGTTTAACCCTAACTTCGACAGGAACGTCTCGCACCAATCTACTAATAATATCAGATTTGAGTAACTTGGCAAGGTCGTTTGATCACTCATGCTAACTCTAGCAGGTAGGTTAAGGGCACAACTGGGAAAAACCTTGGGTTGTTTAGGAATTGATACGGCTGACTCTCAGGAAATTCCCGTAAATCGGATTAAAAATCAAACTGGCGTAATCTATGGATCGGCGATCGCCATGAAATTAGCTTCCCGTTTGCATCAATCCCCTTTGGATTTGGCCACGTCCATCGGTCTGAAGTTCCAAACCCTCAACCCAGAATTAGGTAAATTCCCGCCGGATGTCACAATTCAGGTATTACCTTCGGGGATGTTGCAGTTTGAGTTCACCGATCTCGGAATTGCCGCTTGGTTAGAACAAATGATCCGATATCCCTGGATATCCACTCCAATTCAGGATCGGCAAATTCTGCCCGATCTATTTGGGATTCAATATAGTCATGCTCGCTGTTGTTCCTTATTGCGTCTGGGCGATCGCGATCAGTTAATTACCTTAGAAGCATCTAACCTAATTTCTACATTACCCTTAAAAATTAGTCCCCATTCTCCCCCAATTCCCTGGTTAAATCCCCAGGAAAAACTACAATTTACCCAAAGTTATGAATATCAGCTACTAACCGAATCTGTGAATCTGGTTGATATTCTATTCTGTTCTGCTAGTCCTCAAAAATGGCTCAAAATTGCCGATCAATTTAGCCAAAGTTTTCAACAATTTTATCGTTATTGTCAAATCTGGGGAGAAGTCAAACAAGGCAAAACTGAGTTAGCTCAAGCTAGACTAGGTTTGGTTTTTATTACCCAATTTCTCCTTAAAATTTTATTAGAAGAAAAACTAGGAATTATGGCTCCCCTAGACCTCTAGTAAGCCCTAAAGGGCTAACTAATCCACTAAAAAATCCGTCAGAATTTCATCCGGTTCATCTTGATCATTATCATCAGCTAAAAATTTGGAAAAAGTAGAACTAGGGGAAATAGAAAGTTCAGGGATAACTATTTTTTCCAATGCGACTATTTTGGCTTCTAATTTAGCAACTTGATTTAATAATGGTTTTAAAGATTCGACTTTTTCCTGTAAATTCAATAATTCTTTTTGGAGATTAAAATATTCCAAATCAACCGACTGACTACTCAAAAATACTCTGGTTTTATCTAAATACTGACCAATCGCTTCTTGAATTAATTCTTCTAAGGAATGTCCAGTTTCTAGGGATAATTGATTGAATTGTTCAGCCCATTCTGAAGAAACAGTTATTTCTATTTTTGTATTATCTAAGCTCATCTTTTTTCCCCCTTGGAGACTCCCGCTATATCGGTAAGTTGTTGTTTATTTAAACTGTGATTATAGCATTACCTTTGTTTTTAAGTTTACGTCCCCATTTAATAGATAACTGTCCTTCATTTAAAATGAATTAACGGGTTGCGCCCAGATATAGTTACAATAGGGGCAGTATATTGTTGGTTATTTTTACCCTTTATTGACAACCTGAACGATGCAACCGACCGATCCGACAAAATTTACAGATAAAGCCTGGGAAGCCGTGGTTAAATCCCAGGATGTGGCGCGTCGTTTTCAAAATCAGAATTTAGAAGTCGAACATCTGATCACCGCCCTACTGGAACAAAATGGACTCGCCACTAACCTCATGAGTCGGGCGGGAGTCGATACGGATATTTTTGGCCAACAGTTGGAAGCCTTCACCAAACGTCAACCCAGAGTTGGACGCATTGAACATTTATATTTGGGACAAAGCCTTGATATCCTATTAGATAAGGCAGAAGAAGCTCGTCAAACCCTACAAGATGGTTTTATCTCCATAGAACATTTAATCCTGGCTTTCTCAGAAGATGACCGCATTGGTCGTAAACTCTTAGCCGGAGAACAACCTACCAGTCAACGCCCCGGACGTCCGGGTTATGATCGCCCATCAAGTGCACCCTCCATACGTCCCAAACTAGAAGAAGCGATTAAAGCGATTCGAGGTAGTTCAAAAGTCGAAACCCAAAGCCCAGAAACCAGTTATGAAGCCTTAAAAAAATATGGTAAAGACTTAACAGAACTCGCTAAAGCTGGAAAACTTGATCCGGTGATCGGTCGGGATGAAGAAGTCCGTCGGGTGGTCAGTTGTTTATCTCGCAGAACTAAAAATAATCCGGTTTTAATTGGCGAACCAGGAGTAGGAAAAACCGCCATTGCGGAAGGTTTAGCTCAAAGAATTGTGAACGGAGATGTGCCAGAATCCTTAAAAAATCGCCAGTTAATTTCCCTAGATATGGGTAGTTTAATTGCCGGGGCAAAATATCGGGGAGAATTTGAAGAAAGACTGCGATCGGTATTAAGAGAAGTCACCCATTCCGAAGGGCAAATTGTATTATTTATTGATGAATTACATACCGTTGTTGGCGCTGGTTCCGGGGGCGGTTCATCAGGAATGGATGCGAGTAATTTATTAAAACCAATGTTAGCCCGGGGAGAATTGCGTTGTATTGGCGCTTCAACTGTGGACGAATATCGTAAACATATTGAAAAAGATCCCGCCCTAGAAAGACGGTTTCAACAAGTTTATGTCGATCAACCTTCTCCTGAAGATACCATATCAATTTTAAGAGGATTAAAAGATCGTTATGAACGCCATCATGGGGTAAAAATTACTGATAGTGCTTTGGTAGCCGCGGCAATGTTATCAAGTCGTTATATTAGCGATCGCTTTTTACCAGATAAAGCCATTGATGTTGTCGATGAAGCCGCCGCCCAATTAAAAATGGAAATAACTTCTAAACCCGTTGAATTAGAACAAATTGATCGGCGGGTAATGCAGTTAGAAATGGAAAAATTATCCATAGAAGGAGAAAGTTTAGGAACGGGAGAAAGTAACCGCCGAAATGATGGCGGGGTAGCCCTTCGTTTAGGCAGAATTAAGGAAGAAATAGAGAGTTTAAAAACCAAACAGGAAAAACTCGCCTCCCAATGGCAAGGGGAAAAACACCTATTAGATAGTATTAATAAACTCAAGGAAGATGAAGAAGAATTAAGGGTACAAATTGAACAGGCAGAAAGGGCCTATGATTTAAACAAAGCCGCCCAATTAAAGTATGGTCAATTGGAAGTTTTACATCAAGAACGGGAAGGCAAAGAAGCGGAATTAGTTAAGTTACAATCTCAAGGTTCTTCGATGTTGCGTGAGGAGGTTACAGAAGCCGATATCGCGGGGATTATTGCTAAATGGACTGGTATACCTGTTAACCGTTTATTGGAGTCAGAACGGCAAAAATTATTGCGCTTAGAGAGTCATTTACATCAACGGGTAATCGGGCAACAGGAGGCAGTGGCGGCCGTTTCTGCTGCTATTAGAAGGGCGCGGGCGGGGATGAAAGATCCCGGTCGTCCGATTGGATCTTTCCTGTTTATGGGGCCAACGGGGGTGGGAAAAACCGAGTTGGCGAAGGCGTTAGCAGAGTTTTTATTTGATAGTGAGGAGTCGATTATTCGGATTGATATGTCTGAATATATGGAAAAACACGCGGTTTCCCGGCTAGTCGGGGCGCCTCCGGGCTATGTGGGATATGACGAAGGCGGTCAACTATCGGAAGCGGTGCGACGCCATCCCTATTCGGTGATTTTATTTGATGAAGTGGAAAAAGCCCATCCCGATGTGTTTAATATCTTATTACAGGTATTAGATGATGGCCGAATTACCGACTCGCAAGGAAGGACTGTTGATTTTAGAAATACCGTAATTGTAATGACCAGTAATATTGGGGGGGAACATATTTTAGATGTGGCGGGGGATGAGTCCCGTTATGGGGAAATGGAGAAGCGAGTTATGACGGCTTTGCGATCGCATTTTCGCCCGGAATTTTTAAATCGTGTGGATGATATTATTCTATTCCATTCGTTAAGTAAAGGGGAATTAAGGTATATTGTTGCGATTCAAGTTAAACGGATTCAAAGGTTATTATCGGATCAGAAAATATCTATTGAATTATCACCAGCAACCTTAGATTATTTAGCGGATATTGGTTATGATCCAGTCTATGGGGCTAGACCGTTAAAACGAGCAATTCAACGGGAAGTAGAAAACCATATTGCTAATTTATTATTAGAACAAAAATTCATAACGGGAGATACAATTTATGTGGATCATGTAGATGACAAATTAGTGTTTAATCATCAACCTTTGATTCCTAAACTAAAAGAAGAACCGTTAATCATGAATGTTCAACCCATGAGAAAAATAACATCTGATCCGTTGGAAATTGATATTCAACCTGTGATATTAAACACTTCTAAAACAGCAGAGGGGGATGATATTATTACCGTTGAAACGGTGAAAGATGAATAGGTCTTGATAAGTAGTTACACAAAATAAATTACCTAGTTGAGAGAGGGAACAGCCCCCCCAAACCCCCCGTGCACGGGGGGCTAGGGGGGGATGGAACAGGGTGGAGGATGTGTAATTAATTTTGTTTAGGTACTTAGAATAGTAAGAAACATTTGGTGCACCGTCTCTTGCTATTCAACTGAGCTATAATAAAAACAGGAAATTTTAATCCCTATCACTCATTATGGTTGATATTACTATCGCTATTCCTACCTATAATGGCGCGACCCGTTTACCTGCGGTTTTAGAAAAATTGCGATCGCAAACCGGAACAGAACAGATCAACTGGGAAATCTTAATTGTTGATAATAATAGCACAGATCATACCGCAGAATTAGTTAAAAATTATCAACATAATTGGTTAGATAATGTTCCTTTAAAATACTGTTTAGAAACAGAACAAGGGGCAGCTTTCGCCCGAAAAAGAGCAATTAAAGAGTCGGAATCTTTGTTGATTGGCTTCTTAGATGATGATACTATTCCTGACTTAGATTGGGTGGAAAAAGCCTATAATTTTGCTCAAGAACATTCTCAAGCTGGCGCATTTGGAAGTCAAATCCATGGGGTTTATGAAGTAGAAACCCCGACTAATTTTAATCGGATTTCTGGTTTTTTTGCTATTACTGAACGGGGAGATAATCCCCATTTATATGAACCCAATCTGAAGATGTTACCGCCTTCTGCTGGGTTGGTGGTGCGTCGTCAAGTTTGGGTCGAAAATGTACCGGAAAAAACATTTTTAACTGGACGTTCTAGTCAATCTATTTTGAATAGTGAAGATTTAGAAGCGATCATGTATATTCAAAATGCTGGGTGGGAAATTTGGTATAATTCAGAAATGCACCTCTATCATCAAATTCCCAAACAACGATTAGAAAGGGAGTATTTATTATTTTTGATGCGGAGTACGGGGTTAGCACGGCATCATATTCGGATGTTACGGTTAAAACCTTGGCAACGGCCGTTATTATTTCCCATAGGGTTAGCCAATGATATTAGAAAAGCGATCGCTTATTATCTGAAACATCGAAAAGAATTAAAAACTGATGTGGTGACAGCCTGTGAACTGGAATTTTTAAAAAGTAGTGTGACCAGTCCTTTTTATTTGTGGAAAACATCTTATCTAAAAAAATTATGATCGATTTTACTGTTGTGATTCCCACCTATAATGGTGCTAGTCGTGTTCTCGATGTTTTAGAAAAATTGCGATTGCAAACCGGAACAGAAAATATCACTTGGGAAATTATTGTTGTTGATAATAATAGTAATGATCAAACGGCTGATGTAGTTCAGAATATGATCATATCTTGGCAAGAAATTTTTCCGCTAAAGTATGTATTTGAAGCGAAACAGGGAATTGCTTTTGCCCGACAAAAAGGAATAGAAGAAAGTCAAGGAGAATTAATTGGGTTTCTTGATGATGATAATTTCCCTAATTCAGATTGGGTTTTACAAGCCTATTTATTTGGTCAAGAACATCCTAAAGCTGGAAGTTATGGGGGGCAAATTCATGGTATTTATGAAGTTAAACCACCTGAAAACTTTAAACGTATTGAACATTTATTATTAGCTATTCGAGAAAGCGGTGATCAACCCTTTTTATTTTGTCCAGAACAGTTAAAATTACCATCAGGTGCGGGGTTAGTTGTGCGTAAACAAGCATGGTTAGATCACGTTCCTTTGCAACTCGTGAATACGGGACGAGGGGGAAATGATTATGAAATTTCCTTAAATTTATATAAGGGAGGTTGGGAAATTTGGTACAACCCAGAAATGCACCTTAATCACTATATCCCTTCTGATCGTCTCGAAAAAAAATATTTATTATCTCTGGCTTCTTTATATGGTTTAAAATCCTGTGAATTTAGAATGTTAATCACGCCTAAATGGAAAAAAACAATAACATTTTTTAAAGTTATGTTAGGAGGTATTAAACGTTATATTAAACATCAAATTAAGCATAAAAAAGATATTGAAATTGATATCGTTGCTGCTTGTGAATTGGAGTTTTTTCGAGCGAGTGCTATCAGTCCTTTTTATTTTTTACAAAAAGTTATATTCAAAAAATCTTAGTTTTCTCAGGTGAAAACAACTGAATACTAAACAATCTTTTTTAAGGTAGATAAGATTTTTTTGGCGATTGACGGTGGAAATAAAGCAATAATTAAACTTTTAAAAAGAATGATCAGACAAAATCTCCATTGTTGTAAAGCGGAGGAATCATATCTAATATAATTGAATAAAAATCCGATGGTAGCACGACCCTTTTCTGGGGAGGGATATCCTTGTAAAGCACGATCAATAAAATACTTATAAATTTTGGCTAAACTTTGTTTTTTTAAATGCTGTAATGAGGGAGGGGCTTGTAAAAAGGCTTTTTCAATAACCGCTACACATTGTTTTTCTTGTCGGAGTATTTGAGATGAAATAGAATTGGGAGACATTCGATAAAATACCTGAACCAAAGGAACTGCTACAAAATGATAATGAGCCGCTAAACGAATATATAAATCTCGATCTTGTCCCCCCAATAGGGATTGATCAAATCCTCCAACTTCTGCAAAAGATTCTCTATGAATTAAAGGATTAGAACCATTTTCTAAAAAATTTTGAACTAATAATTCAGGATAAACGTCTCCATTAAAAGTTAGATGTCTACCGAATTTTAAAAAGTTCCCTGACTCGTCAATATAATCTGTCCAGCTATAGGCTACAGACGCTTGAGGATGGCTTTTTAAAGCATTATATTGAGCTTCTAATTTATCATAAGTCCAAAGATCATCGGCATCTAATAAAGCAATATATTCACCTTTGGCAACATCAAATCCTCGGTTTCTACTGACAGCCGCCCCAGAATTAGGATAGGAAAAAATCTTAATTCTAGGATCATTAATACCAGAAACAATATCTAAAGTCAAGTCCGTTGAACCATCATTAATTACGATAATTTCAAAGTTTTGAAAGGTTTGATTTAAAACGGAATCAATGGTTTGTCGAATCGTTTTTTCTGCATTATAGGCGGGAATAATAACAGAGATAATAGCCATAGTTATAAAACTTAAAATAATGTTGAAAAAATTAATGAAATATCCAGCCAATAACTAGAAAATCTATAGTAGATTAACTTTATATTTTATTTTATCAAAATATTTTCGATTGTAAGCCTCAAATTATGAATTCTCAAGACATTGCACCTTGTACCAAAATTAAAATTTTAATGCTACCAGATTTTCGCAACGATAACCCCTATCAATCCCTACTTTCCCAAGGGTTAGCACAAGAACAGATTCAAGTTGAATTTTGGTATTATTATCTAAACTATTTTCCAATTTTAAGAGGTGTTTTAAAAAATCAACCTCCTGCGGTTGATATTGTTCATTTGCACTGGTTAGATTTTTATATCAATGCACCGAAAAAAGGATATAAATTTCTGGCTTGTATCAAATTTTTATTGGATATTATTTTAGTTCGGATGTTGGGAGTTAAAATTGTTTGGACAGTTCATAACCAAGTTTCCCATGATGATAAATTTTCAGAATTAGAATCTTGGACAAGGGAGATTTTATCAAAGTTAGTTAATGGGATTATTTTTCATAGTTATTCCAGTTTGAAATTAGTAGAAACTGACTCTAAATTTAATAGCCAAAAAGCCATTGTTATTCCCCATGGTCATTATCGAGAGGTTTATGGGGCTTCTGTTAATTCAATTGACGCTCGCAAACAGTTGGGATTACCCTTAACAGGTCGGATTTATATGAATATTGGCTTCCTCAAACCCTATAAAAAAATAGAAAAATTGATTGATATTTGGAAAAACAATCAAGATATTTTTGCTGATGATACCTTGGTGATTGCGGGGAGACCTGTTAACCATTCTTATTATTTAGAATTACAGGAACTTTCTAAAGATATCCCTGGATTAATTCTGATTCCAAAGTTTATTGAATCTAGTAAAATCCATCTTTTTTTCAGTGCTGCGGATGTGGTTGTGTTTCCTTTTGAAAAAATCTTAACATCAGGAAGTTTAATTTTAGCTATGTCCTATAATAAACCTATTATTGCACCGGATTTAGGTGGAATTGCTGAAACTTTGGGAGTTGCTAGTCAACTTTTATATAACCCTAATGATGAACAAGGTTTACTAAAGGCATTACAACAAAGCACCACGATTGATTTACAAGCTTTAAGTATATTAGTTAAACAGGAATGTGATGCTTTAGATTGGGGCTTAATTGCTCAAAAAACGGCACAGTTTTATCAAGATATTCTAGGTAAAAGTTAATTAATCTTGAGATATCAATTTTTGAATTAAGGGTTGAATTTTATCAGCAACCGCTTCCCAAGAATATCTAGTTTTAACTAAATTATAAGCGTTATCAACACAGTTTTTATACAGGGTAGGATTCGACCAAAATTGATTAACAGCATCAACCATTCCCTCGACTGTATCATCAATTAATAAATGTTTTTGAGTTTCAACTTCTAGCCCTTCAGCCCCTTTTGTGGTACTAACAACGGGACGACCAGCGGCAAAGGCTTCTAATATTTTTAAGCGAGTTCCTCCCCCTTTAAATAGAGGAGTAATTACCACACTAGCTGCTGCTAAATAGGGTTTAACATCTTCAACTAATCCTGTCCATAAAATTCCAGGTTCTTTTTGTGTTGCGGCTGTTAAAGCTGGGGGGGAATTTTTCCCGACAATAATTAATAAAGTATTAGGATAAAGCTGTTTAATTTTAGGATAAAACTCTTGAGTTAAAAATTGTGCTGCTTCGACGTTGGGAGGATAACTAAATGTCCCAATAAAAATCAAAGTATGGGGGTTAAATTGAGCCTGAAAAGCTGGAGTACATTGACCATTACGCACAGTTTCATAGTTAGTTACATTGATTCCATTTGGGACAACATAAGGATTGAGTTTATGTCCGTATCGCTGTTGTAGTTTATCAGCATCGGATTGACTACACACCCAAATTTGATCGGATTTGTATGCAATTTTTCTTTCCATTGATTGAATATAATTTTTTTGTAAGTTCATCTTGATTTTGGGTAAAAACTCTATAATTTGATGAATTTTTTGCTCAAATAAATCCGCTTCTATGTTATGTTCATCAAAGATAATTTTACAGGGATAACCTTGAACAACTCGAAGGTAACGACATAACCATAAATGCTCAAAAACTACTATAGAAGGCTTTAAATCTTGAAGAATTTGTTTTAATAATTCGACAGCAGGTTGAGTATAAAACCAGTCAATATAAGAATATCTCCAGGGTTGTAACACCGATAAACGACGTTCTAAGCGTTCTTTTAAAGGACGTTTTTGCCCCAAATCATAGTGATACCAATTTTCAATCCCGGGTAAGGTTTTTTCCGGTGGTTGTCCTTTGAAAATAGACAATACAGCCACATCCCCATATTGTTTCATCAGGTTAATATTCTGCCAATTACGAAGGGGCGCTCCGGCTCTGGGGGGATAGGGTAAATCAAGGGTAATAAATAGTGTCCTTGCTGAAGTATTTAGCATTAAATTTAACCTCCGATGATGACAATTCGCCTAAACAAATTGTATAATATAAATTACCCTAAAGCTATCAGTAGAGGTCTGGCTTCCGTTGAAACATTCTTACCCCCGATTATTTCTAGTTGGCTGTCCCCGGTCAGGAACAACGCTATTACAAAGTTTATTAGCGGCTCATTCTCAAATTGCCTCTTTTCCTGAATCCCATTTTTTCCGCTATTTATTGGGAAATCGTTCAACTTGGCGGAGAAAATTGAGAATTCCTTCTCCTTTAGCTCGACAACGATTTGACCAATTTTTAGTAGAAACAGGTCATCCCGAATTGGAACGATATTTACCCAAAACGGCGGTTTTTACTATTCAGTATATCAAGGGATTTATTCGAGTTTTAGATGAATTAACCCAACAACAAGAAAAAAGCCTATGGTTAGAAAAAACCCCTGGAAATTTATATTATATTAGCTATATTGAAAAACGAGTTGAAGGTGCAAAATTTATTCATTTGGTTAGGAATGGGGCCGATGTTGTCACATCCCTTTATGATGTCACTCACCAGTATCCTGAAGACTGGCGAGGGGCTTGGGATTTAGACCGTTGTATCAGACAATGGATTAATGATGTTCGGTTAAGTTTGAACCATCTCCATAAACCCAATCATATCCTAGTTCAATATGAACAATTAATTGATAATCAACTTTTAGTTTTATCTGAACTTTGCGATTTTATTGGCGTAAAATATGAACCTACAATGTTAGAGAATTATCAGAAAGTTGCTGAAAACGTAATCTTACCCTTTGAATATTGGAAGGTTTCCGTCCAACAGGGAATTTATAATACCTCTGGTCAAAAATTCAATCAATTGTTTAATGAAGAACAGAAACAGTATATTCTACAACAACTCTCAACAGCAAATTTGGAATTTAGCGAAAAATTAGCTAAATTGCAGATGCGGAAATCCGAATCAACTTTGGGGCGGTGATCCATCCCTAGTAAGGGAACAGCGATCGCACACAATCTAAATACAACCATGATTTTATAGATAACCTGACATCACTATGACTGTACTTGAACAGGGAACGATTACAATCCATACCGAGAATATCTTCCCGATTATCAAAAAATCCCTCTATACAGACCATGAAGTCTTCCTGCGGGAACTGGTTTCTAACGCCGTTGACGCCATCGCTAAACTGAATATGGTGTCGCGGTCTGGGGAATATTCCGGGGATGCGGGCGAACCCGAAATCACCATCACCCTCGATAAAGACAACAAAACCCTCTCCATCACCGATAATGGCATCGGGATGACCGCCGAGGAAGTCAAAAAATATATTAACCAAGTCGCCTTTTCCAGCGCCGAAGAATTCATCGAAAAATATCAAGCCAACTCTGACCAGTCTATCATCGGTCATTTTGGTTTAGGGTTTTACTCCTCCTTCATGGTAGCCCGTCAAGTCGAAATTGATACCCTGTCCTACAAAGAGGGTTCCCAAGCCGTCCACTGGATTTGCGATGGTTCTCCGGTATTCAAACTGGAAGACTCTGGCCGCATCCAACGGGGAACTACTATTACCCTGACTTTGATGGATGAGGAAATCGAATATACCGAACCCTCCCGCATCCGTCAATTAATTAAAACCTATTGTGATTTTATGCCCGTCCCGATTAAGTTGGACGGCGAAATCATCAACCGCCAAAAAGCACCCTGGCGGGAATCTCCTAATAATTTAACCGAAGAAGATTATTTAGAGCTCTATCGCTATCTTTATCCCTTCCAAGAAGAACCCCTATTATGGGTACATCTGAATACGGATTATCCTTTTATTGTGAATGGGATTCTGTATTTTCCCAAACTCAAACCCGATGTGGATGTCACCCAGGGCAATATTAAACTGTTCTGTAATCAAGTCTTTGTCAGTGACCACTGCGAAGATATTATCCCCAAATTCTTGATGCCATTACGGGGGGTTATTGATAGTACGGATATTCCTTTGAATATTTCCCGCAGTGCTTTACAAACTAATCGCACCGTCCGTAAAATTGCCGATTATGTAGCGAAAAAAGTCGCTGACCGTCTGAAAGAATTATATCGGGATAACCGCAAAGAATATATCCGTTGTTGGCAAGATATCGGCACCTTTGTTAAGTTTGGTTCCCTCAACGATGACAAGTTTAAAAAACAAGTTGAGGATATTCTGATTTGTCGTACTAGCTATACCCCCCCCAACCCCAGGGCTGTTTCAAAGTCAGGTGAAAAAGAGTAAAGAAAGAGCGATCGCCACCTGATAAAATGGAGAGCGATCACCATTTTTTTCTAAAATAAAGATGCTAACAAGTTTAATAGAAAATTTAAAAGAAGTCAAGGATTTCCGAAAAAATCAGGGAAAAAGGTATAGTTTATGGGAAGTGCTATTAGTAGTAGTTTTAGGGGTGATGTCAGGGCATCAAGGATATCGAGAGATGGAATATTTTGTCAAAGCCAACGAAGTTATCCTGAAAAGAACATTCAATATCTATAGCCAAGGAATGCCATCTTATTCAACAATAAGGAGGGTGATGAGAGGAGTAGACGAGAAGGATTTAAGCAAAATAGTAAAAGAATGGTCAAGAGAGAATTCTCCTAAATTAAAGGGAATAGAGGGATTAGCAATAGATGGAAAAAGTTTAAGAAGTACGGTAAAAGACCCAGGCAATCAGCAGCAAAACATGGTAATAATGGTATCTCTATTTAGTCAAGAAACCGGATTAGTATTAGCGACGGAAAAGTTCGAGAGTAAAACCGGTTCAGAACAAGCTGTAGCCCAAGGGATAATAGAAGAATGTGGTCTAAAAGGAAAGTTAATAACTGCGGATGCGTTACATTGTAATGTCACCACAGTCCGAAAGATTATCGAGAGTGAAAACGATTATTTAATCGCGGTTAAAAAGAATCAAATCAAACTGTATAATTCAGGTAGAAAGGTGGGGATACAGAGGAAAAAAGCCTTATAGAGAAACGGTTTATTATATAAGTAGTATCTGGGAAAAGGCGGATTTTTTTTCCAAAAAAATTAAAGGGCATTGGGGGATTGAGAATCAAGTTCATTGGGTAAAAGATGTGTTATTTAAAGAGGATAGTATGAAAATTCATCAAGTACAAGCCGCGACTAATTGGGCACTGCTCAACACCCTAGGATTGAATATTTTCAGAGGTTTAGGATTTTTGTCAATAACAGAGGGAAGAAGGTGGTTAGGAAATCATTGGGAGAAATTAGTGGCTATCTCTTAATCCGAAGGTTAAAAATGAAAAAATAGAGCAATTAATTTAGGAAAAATAGATAAAAATCGGGAATGTAAGTCTTACTCCATAGGGAATAAGAATATTTATGCTGCTTAGATAATACCTCCTATAATTAATATTAATATAGCAATTATATGAAATATTAATTATTCGGAAAATAGCTATCATGTTTGAGAATTATGACCCAAAAGTAGGCTATAATTTTCAAACATGAAACAGCCCTGCCCCCAACCCCCCCCTTACCAAGGGTGGGGCTATTGAGGACTCCACTTCTAATCCCCCCCTTACCGAGGGGGACACCACTTCTAATCCCCCCCTTGATAAGGGGGGGCTGGGGGGGTCAACTCCGCAGGGGTCAACGGAGGATGGGCCTGTTGCCGTTCCTACCCAAGTCCAAGTGCAAACCGAAGACGGGGATGTTTGGCAAGATGTTGCTTCTCCAACTTCTGATAATACCGACGAAAAAGGTCGTTACTACACCACCTTAAGCGAATATCTCGAACGCAATAAAGAACGCCATGAAAATCGGGTATTTTATTGTACCGATGAAACAACTCAAGCCACTTATATTCAGTTACATACCAGTCAAGGGCTAGAAGTTTTGTTCTTCGATTCCTTTATTGATAGTCATTTTATTAGTTTCCTAGAACGGGAACACACTGATGTTAAGTTTGCCCGGGTGGATGCGGAACTAGATGACAATTTAATTGCTAAGGATAATAGTCCTGAAATTGTTGATCCTAAAACCAATAAAACCCGCAGTGAAATCATTAAAGACCTGTTTACCGCAGCTTTAAACAAGCCTAAATTAACGATTCGGACTGAATCCTTGAAATCCGAAAATACCCCGCCCGCGATGGTATTATTGCCGGAATTTATGCGACGGTTACAGGATATGACAGCCCTGATGCAGCAACAAAAAGTTGAATTTCCAGAGGAACATATTCTGTTAATTAATATTGCCCATCCGTTAATTCAGAATTTAGTGAATTTGAGTCAAGGGGCGATTATTCAAGAAGGTGGTGAATCTCCTTCGACGGAATTAGCGAATATGATTTGTCATCATGTCTATGACTTAGCTTTAATTGCTCAAAAAGGCTTTGATGCTGAAGGGATGAAGGACTTTGTAGAACGTTCTAACCAAGTATTAACGCGGTTAACAACCCACTGAGATGACGGTAAAAAACGCTAGTAGAGGTAATTCATGAATTACCCCTACATATAGGGTTACATCCCCAAATTTGCGTAAGTCCTGAAAGAGTAAAAAGTTAGCGATCGCAGCCTGATATAGCAGGGAACAGCCCCCCCAAACCCCCCGTGTACAGGGGGCTAGGGGGGGAGGGAACAGGGTGGAGGATGTGTAATTAATTTTGTTTAGGTACTTAGAATAGTAAGAAACATTTGGTGCACCGTCTCTTGCTATTCAACTGAGTTATAATAAAAACAGGAAATTTTAATCCCTATCACTCATTATGGTTGATATTACTATCGCTATTCCTACCTATAATGGCGCGACCCGTTTACCTGCGGTTTTAGAAAAATTGCGATCGCAAACCGGAACAGAACAGATCAACTGGGAAATCTTAATTGTTGATAATAATAGCACAGATCATACCGCAGAATTAGTTAAAAATTATCAACATAATTGGTTAGATAATGTTCCTTTAAAATACTGTTTAGAAACAGAACAAGGGGCAGCTTTCGCCCGAAAAAGAGCAATTAAAGAGTCGGAATCTTTGTTGATTGGCTTCTTAGATGATGATACTATTCCTGACTTAGATTGGGTGGAAAAAGCCTATAATTTTGCTCAAGAACATTCTCAAGCTGGCGCATTTGGAAGTCAAATCCATGGGGTTTATGAAGTAGAAACCCCGACTAATTTTAATCGGATTTCTGGTTTTTTTGCTATTACTGAACGGGGAGATAATCCCCATTTATATGAACCCAATCTGAAGATGTTACCGCCTTCTGCTGGGTTGGTGGTGCGTCGTCAAGTTTGGGTCGAAAATGTACCGGAAAAAACATTTTTAACTGGACGTTCTAGTCAATCTATTTTGAATAGTGAAGATTTAGAAGCGATCATGTATATTCAAAATGCGGGTTGGGAAATTTGGTATAATTCAGAAATGCACCTCTATCATCAAATTCCCAAACAACGGTTAGAACGGGATTATTTATTATTTTTGATGCGAAGTACGGGGTTAGCACGGCATCATATTCGGATGTTACGGTTAAAGCCTTGGCAACGGCCGTTATTATTTCCTCTAGGGTTAGCCAATGATATTAGAAAAACGATCGCTTATTATCTAAAACATCGAAAAGAATTAAAAACCGATGTGGTGGCAGCCTGTGAAATGGAATTTTTAAATAGTAGTGTGATCAGTCCTTTTTATTTGTGGAAAACATCTTATCTAAAAAAATTATGATCGATTTTACTGTTGTTATTCCCACCTATAATGGTGCTAGTCGTGTTCCCGATGTTTTAGAGAAATTGCGATCGCAAACCGGAACAGAAAATATCGCTTGGGAGATTATTATTGTTGATAATAATAGTAATGATCAAACGGCTGATGTAGTTCAGAATATTATTGCATCTTGGCAGGAAGTTTTTCCGCTCCGGTATGTGTTTGAAGCGAAACAAGGTATTGCTTTTGCCCGACAAAAAGGAATAGAAGAAAGTCAAGGAGAATTAATTGGGTTTCTTGATGATGATAATTTCCCTAATTCTGATTGGGTTTTACAAGCCTATTTATTTGGTCAAGAACATCCTAAAGCGGGAAGTTATGGGGGGCAAATTCATGGTATTTATGAAGTTAAACCACCGGAAAATTTTAAACGTATTGAACATTTATTATTGGCCATTCGAGAAAGTGGTGATCAACCCTTTTTATTTTGTCCAGAACAGTTAAAATTACCATCAGGTGCAGGCTTGGTTATTCGTCGAGAGGCTTGGTTTAATCATTTTATTCCTGAGTTAGTTGATACAGATCGAGGCGATAATGATTATGAAATATCGATTCATTTTTATAATCAAGGTTGGGAAATTTGGTATAATCATAAGATGCACATAAACCATTATATTCCTGGTGAACGGTTAGAAAGAAAATATTTATTAAGTTTAGCAGATCGCTATGGGTTATCTACCTTTAAGTTTCGAGCAATGCTGGTAAAAAATCGGCAGAAACCCATGATTGCTGTGAGAGTATTTTTAGGAAGTATGAAACGAGTGATGCAACATTTGTTAAAATATAAACATCATGTTAATATCGATCTAGTAACAGCCTGTGAATTAAGATTTTTTTGGAAAAGTGCTTTAAGTCCTTTTTATACTTTGAGCCATTATTTAATTGACAAAAAATAATATTATGACTTTAATTTCTGTGATCATTCCTGTTTATAATGGAGAAAAAACGATCAAAGAGACTATTTTATCTGTTCTTAATCAAACCTTTAAAAATTGGGAATTAATCATAATTAATGACGGTTCTACTGATTCTACAATCGAAATCATTGCTCAAATACAAAACACTAAAATTCGAGTATTTAATTGTGAGAATGCCGGTTTAGCTAAAAGTAGAAACCGAGGTATTGATCAGGCTCAAGGTGAATATATTTCTTTTCTGGATGCCGATGATTTGTGGACTCCAGACAAATTAGAAGCACAGTTTCAAGCGTTACAAGAGAATCCTCAAGCAATGGTTGCTTACAGTTGGACAGACTATATTGATGAGTCAAGCCAATTTTTGTATTCTGGAAGACAGATTACAATTAATGGCGATGTTTATCAACATTTATTAGTTAATAATTTTTTAGAAAATGGTTCTAACCCATTAATTCGTAAACAAGCTTTAAATCATGTGGGAGAGTTTGATACATCTTTAAAAGCAGGAGAAGATTGGGATATGTGGCTGAGATTAGCAGCACTTTATCAATTTGTAGCGGTTCCACTCCCTCAGATTTTATATCGAGTTTCTACTCGTTCAATGTCCTCTCAAATTAAAAATCAAGAAAGAGAATGTTTAAAAGTTATTGAAAAATCTTTTGAACAAGCACCTGAGTCTTTACAGCCTTTAAAACGAAAGACTTTAGCAGAACTATATAAATATCTAATGTGGAAAATTTTTCAGCAGCAGCCGAATCATAAGCAAGGTTTGATTTTAATGGAATATCTCATTAATTATTCTACCCATGAGCCTGAATGGAAAAAAGAAATAAAATTCATCTTGATCATGTTTATAAAAAGTTTAATAACCTTAATTTTACCTTCTAGGTTTTCCCAAAAAATTCTTAAAAAAGATTAGTTATATTAAGAAGTTAATCAACTATTTTGGGTCGAAAAAACATGAGTATTATTTTAATAGTTACACTCATAATAATTTTGGGTTTTAATAATAATTCTGGTTTATATTTGCAATATTGCCATAAACAGTAGGCAGCTATTCCAGCATTCTGCCGTGAAGGAGAGTCTTCAATGGCTTTAAAAGTAAGGTATTTATATATATTCGCAAGGCTTCTTTTTTTGAGAGGTTTTAATGAATCAGGAACTTTGCTAAAAGCTTGTTCAACAACCTTTTTACTAGCTGTTGCTAGCCTTAAAACATTAGCAGATGCTGATTGTGAAGATTGTCTATATAAGATTTGAGGTCTAGGAATCGTAATAAACTGATATTTTTTTGCCAGTCTAAGCCACATATCCCAATCTTCAGCAGGAGTAAAATCAGGATTAAAATTACCAACTTCAACTAAAGCTTGACGACGAATTAAAGGATTAGAGCCATTTTCAAGTATATTAACGACTAATAAGTTTGGGTAAGCATCTCCATTGACTGTTTTGTGACTACCACACCGTAAAAACTGGCTTGATTCATCAATATAGTCTGTCCAACTATAAGCAACCGCGGCTTCAGGATGATCCTGCAAAGCTTGGTATTGCATTTCAAGCTTGTCTGGTGTCCAAAGATCATCAGCATCCAAAAATGCAATATACTTACCCTTAGCATGAGTCATGCCACGATTGCGACTAACAGCTTGATTCCCATTAGGATAGGAGAAAAACTTAATCCGAGAATCATTAATACTGGAGATGATATCTAAAGTTGAGTCAGTGGAACCATCATTGATTATAATTAATTCAAAATCAGTAAAAGTTTGATTTAATACTGATTCAATTGTATAATAAATTGTTTTTTCTCCGTTGAACACTGGAATAATAACTGAAATTAGAGGCATATTTTTTAATCAAGAGTAGTTTCAATCAATGATGTTATTACACCAATATTTTTAAGAATACCATATTTATTGAGGATAGTTTTAGCTTGTTGTTTCGGTAAAAAAACTCCGTAGACCCATCATTAATAACAATTAATTCCCAGTCTATAAATGTTTGATTCAAAACAGAATTAATGGTTGATTGGATGGTTTTTTCGGCATTATAGACCGGAATAATTATAGAAATCATTGACATCAAGTAATAGAAACTAACAGAAAATTACATAACCGAAGCCAGCACTTGATCATAAAGACATTCTAGTTTAGCAGTATTTATTTTTACATTGAATTCTTGTTCTATTCTTTTGCGTCCCGCCATCGCAAATTTTTGTCTTAATATAGGGCTTTTAGCTAAATCTAAGATATATTGACTTAGTGTTTTCCAATCTTTTTCTGGGATCAAAAACCCGGTTTCACCCTGAATAATAACTTCAGGTATTCCTGCATGAATGGAACTAATAACGGGTAATTGCATCGCTTGAGCTTCCAGTATTGTTATCGGTAAACCTTCACAAGTACCTCGCTGATCTAAAAAACTAGGAGCGCACATTAACAAGGAACGATTCATCCATGTTTTCACTTCAGCAGAAGATTGTACTCCTAAAAATCGATAACGTTTGAGTAAACGTGCAGCTTGTTGTTCTAAAGCTAGTCTTTGTTCTCCGTCCCCAATAATAACTAATTCTAGTTCAGGCATAACAGACTGTACTTCTGCCATTGCTCGAATTAAGTCATCACAGCCTTTATACTTAACTAATCGCCCAACAAACAAGACAATAGGCTCACGACAAATGCTAGATTGAGGTAAAAAATGATCAACATCTACTCCAATATATTGAACAATGACTTTATTTTCAGGACAACCCAACTCAATACATCGAGAACGAATGAAGTTAGAAACGGCAATACAAGTATGAGCTTGTCTAAATAACTTTTTCTGAAAATTCCTAAAGACTGGAGGCCAGATTCCTTGACCATAAAGCCACACTAAATCATCGTTAGTTCTATTGCTGGATGTAACATCATGTCCATGACAAGTGAGAATTAACGGAATTTTCAAACGGGACATTAACGGTAATGCCCAAATCCCATCTGTTGCAAAATGGGTATGAATTAAACAGGGTGATAGTGCTTTTAAACGTTCAGACCAATTCCCATAACCCCACCCCGTTAGCAAATAAAAAAATCTTCTATTTGTGGTGACTTTAGCCTGATCGCTCAACACTAAGGTTCGCTCTGGTGGTAAGGGATATCTTAGTCCTTTAAAACGACCACTCCCTATATAGAAACCTTGATAAGATGAAAAATTTTCTACCTGAGCAGGAATAAAAGTTTCTGAGTAAGGGAGCAGTGCATCTCGATAAATTAAAACGGTTTTCTTCATGTTTTCAATGATGCTAAAATTAACAATAGTGTCAACTCGGATTTGTGAATTACTTGATTTATGGAAAAATCGCCGATTTTTATCGTGGGTTGTGATCGATCAGGAACAACCTTACTGAGACTGATGCTGATTCAAAGCCCGATTCTCCACATTCCTCAAGAGTCAATGTTTGTCTATTTGTTAGAGAGAAAGTCTGAGAATTACGGGGATTTGACACACCCTTATCAACGTTGGTTTTTGATCAGAGATTTACAAACTAACCCAGCTACTCCTGAATCTTTTACATTTCCTATTTTTAATCTAACTCTGGAAGAAGCGGAACGAGCCATCTTTGAGGTAACACCAACTCATGTTTCCGGTGCCATAGAAGCCTTATTTCAAGCTTCTGCTTCTAAACTAAATAAACAACGATGGGGAGATAAATCGCCCCGCCATGTTAAGTATATCCCACTTTTAGCAGAATCATTTCCTCATGCAAAATTTGTTCACATCATTCGAGATGGTCGGGATGTCGCAATCAGTATCCGTAAAGCCAAATGGGTCAGTAATAATATGCAAGAAGCTGCCACTTATTGGAAACAACGGGTGCAAGCGGGGAGATTAGGAGGATCAACACTATCAAAAGATCGCTACTATGAGGTCTATTATGAGCAACTGGTCTATGAACCCGAAAAAACCTTAAAGGAATTATGTCAGTGGCTTAACCTTGACTACACTGCACAAATGTTAGAATACTATAAAGGAGCGCAAGATCGGATATCAGAACAACATAAAAGTTTATTTCAATTAATTGATCAACCCATTGACCCATCACGAGTATCTGCTTGGAAGCGCTCACTATCTGCTTTAGAAATAGCTGACTTTGAGAGTGTGGCGGGTGATTTGCTGGTTGAACTGGGTTATGAGATCACAGGGTTGAAAATCCCTCTCCCCGTGCAAGCAATCCGCACCTTGCGAAATAATTTAGGGGCACTATCCTATAAGCTGCGTAGATTTTTTTCAAAAATCTAACGATTTACTTCTTTTCATTAATACGGAAATCCGAATCAACCTTTGGGCGGTCATCCATCCCTAGTAAGGGAACGGCGATCGCACACAATCATAAATAACAACTCTAATTTTATAGATAACCTAAGATAGCTATGACTGTACTCGAACAGGGAACCATTACAATCCATACCGAGAATATCTTCCCAATTATCAAAAAGTCCCTCTACACCGACCATGAAGTCTTCCTGCGGGAACTGGTTTCCAACGCCGTTGACGCCATCGCTAAACTGAATATGGTGTCCCGGTCTGGGGAATATTCCGGGGATGCGGGCGAACCCGAAATCACCATCACCCTCGATAAAGACAACAAAACCCTCTCCATCACCGATAATGGCATCGGGATGACCGCCGAGGAAGTCAAAAAATATATTAACCAAGTCGCCTTTTCCAGCGCCGAAGAATTCATCGAAAAATATCAGGCCAACTCTGACCAGTCTATCATTGGTCATTTTGGTTTAGGGTTTTACTCCTCCTTCATGGTCGCCCGTCAAGTCGAAATTGATACCCTGTCCTACAAAGAGGGTTCCCAAGCCGTCCACTGGATTTGCGATGGTTCTCCGGTATTCAAACTGGAAGACTCTGGCCGCATCCAACGGGGAACTACTATTACCCTGACTTTGATGGATGAGGAAATCGAATATACCGAACCCTCCCGCATCCGTCAATTAATTAAAACCTATTGTGATTTTATGCCCGTCCCGATTAAGTTGGACGGCGAAATCATCAACCGCCAAAAAGCACCCTGGCGGGAATCTCCTAATAATTTAACCGAAGAAGATTATTTAGAGCTCTATCGCTATCTTTATCCCTTCCAAGAAGAACCCCTATTATGGGTACATCTGAATACGGATTATCCTTTTATTGTGAATGGGATTCTGTATTTTCCCAAACTCAAACCCGATGTGGATGTCACCCAGGGCAATATTAAACTGTTCTGTAATCAAGTCTTTGTCAGTGACCACTGCGAAGATATTATCCCCAAATTCTTGATGCCATTACGGGGGGTTATTGATAGTACGGATATTCCTTTGAATATTTCCCGCAGTGCTTTACAAACTAATCGCACCGTCCGTAAAATTGCCGATTATGTAGCGAAAAAAGTCGCTGACCGTCTGAAAGAATTATATCGGGATAACCGCAAAGAATATATCCGTTGTTGGCAAGATATCGGAACCTTTGTTAAGTTTGGTTCCCTCAACGATGATAAGTTTAAAAAACAAGTTGATGATATTCTGATTTGTCGTACTACCTATACCCCCCCCAACCCCAGGGCTGTTTCATGTTTGAAAATTATAGCCTACTTTTGGGTCATAATTCTCAAACATGATAGCTATTTTCCGAATAATTAATATTTCATATAATTGCTATATTAATATTAATTATAGGAGGTATTATCTAAGCAGCATAAATATTCTTATTCCCTATGGAGTAAGACTTACATTCCCGATTTTTATCTATTTTTCCTAAATTAATTGCTCTATTTTTTCATTTTTAACCTTCGGATTAAGAGATAGCCACTAATTTCTCCCAATGATTTCCTAACCACCTTCTTCCCTCTGTTATTGACAAAAATCCTAAACCTCTGAAAATATTCAATCCTAGGGTGTTGAGCAGTGCCCAATTAGTCGCGGCTTGTACTTGATGAATTTTCATACTATCCTCTTTAAATAACACATCTTTTACCCAATGAACTTGATTCTCAATCCCCCAATGCCCTTTAATTTTTTTGGAAAAAAAATCCGCCTTTTCCCAGATACTACTTATATAATAAACCGTTTCTCTATAAGGCTTTTTTCCTCTGTATCCCCACCTTTCTACCTGAATTATACTTTGAATATGTTCCCAAGGGCTTTCAATTTTTATCGAATTTTTAAACACTGATACCCGACGAGTTATTTCTCGTCCATGACCCCTCTCTTTTTGAGTATCTATACTTTCAGCTTTCGTCGTTTTTGTAATTTTTTCAATTTGATTATACAGTTTGATTTGATTCTTTTTAACCGCGATTAAATAATCGTTTTCACTCTCGATAATCTTTCGGACTGTGGTGACATTACAATGTAACGCATCCGCAGTTATTAACTTTCCTTTTAGACCACATTCTTCTATTATCCCTTGGGCTACAGCTTGTTCTGAACCGGTTTTACTCTCGAACTTTTCCGTCGCTAATACTAATCCGGTTTCTTGACTAAATAGAGATACCATTATTACCATGTTTTGCTGCTGATTGCCTGGGTCTTTTACCGTACTTCTTAAACTTTTTCCATCTATTGCTAATCCCTCTATTCCCTTTAATTTAGGAGAATTCTCTCTTGACCATTCTTTTACTATTTTGCTTAAATCCTTCTCGTCTACTCCTCTCATCACCCTCCTTATTGTTGAATAAGATGGCATTCCTTGGCTATAGATATTGAATGTTCTTTTCAGGATAACTTCGTTGGCTTTGACAAAATATTCCATCTCTCGATATCCTTGATGCCCTGACATCACCCCTAAAACTACTACTAATAGCACTTCCCATAAACTATACCTTTTTCCCTGATTTTTTCGGAAATCCTTGACTTCTTTTAAATTTTCTATTAAACTTGTTAGCATCTTTATTTTAGAAAAAAATGGTGATCGCTCTCCATTTTATCAGGTGGCGATCGCTCTTTCTTTACTCTTTTTCACCTGACTTTGAAACAGCCCTGCCCCCAACCCCCCCCTTACCAAGGGTGGGGCTATTGAGGACTCCACTTCTAATCCCCCCCTTACCGAGGGGGACTCCACTTCTAATCCCCCCCTTGATAAGGGGGGGCCGGGGGGGTCAACTCCAGACGATGCCACTGGGTCAACGGAGGATGGGCCTGTTGCCGTTCCTACCCAAGTCCAAGTGCAAACCGAAGACGGGGATGTTTGGCAGGATGTTGCTTCTCCAACTTCTGATAATACCGACGAAAAAGGTCGTTACTACACCACCTTAAGCGAATATCTCGAACGCAATAAAGAGCGCCATGAGAATCGGGTATTTTATTGTACCGATGAAACAACTCAAGCCACTTATATTCAGTTACATACCAGTCAAGGGCTAGAAGTTTTGTTCTTCGATTCCTTTATTGATAGTCATTTTATTAGTTTCCTAGAACGGGAACACACTGATGTTAAGTTTGCCCGGGTGGATGCGGAACTAGATGACAATTTAATTGCTAAGGATAATAGTCCTGAAATTGTTGATCCTAAAACCAATAAAACCCGCAGTGAAATCATTAAAGACCTGTTTACCGCAGCTTTAAACAAGCCTAAATTAACGATTCGGACTGAATCCTTGAAATCCGAAAATACCCCGCCCGCGATGGTATTATTGCCGGAATTTATGCGACGGTTACAGGATATGACAGCCCTGATGCAGCAACAAAAAGTTGAATTTCCAGAGGAACATATTCTGTTAATTAATATTGCCCATCCGTTAATTCAGAATTTAGTGAATTTGAGTCAAGGGGCGATTATTCAAGAAGGTGGTGAATCTCCTTCGACGGAATTAGCGAATATGATTTGTCATCATGTCTATGACTTAGCTTTAATTGCTCAAAAAGGCTTTGATGCTGAAGGGATGAAGGACTTTGTAGAACGTTCTAACCAAGTATTAACGCGGTTAACAACCCACTGAGATGACGGTAAAAAACGCTAGTAGAGGTAATTCATGAATTACCCCTACATATAGGGTTACATCCCCAAATTTGCGTAAGTCCTGAAAGAGTAAAAAGTTAGCGATCGCAGCCTGATATAGCAGGGAACAGCCCCCCCAAACCCCCCGTGCACGGCAGGCTAGGGGGGGAGGGAACACCGGGGGAAAACACTTTACCGTCTGGGTTCCAAGATCCGTCTGGTGTCTTAACTGCCTTGGCGGTTGCTATAAAATCAAGAGCGATCGCTTGCTTTTTACAAAAATTTTGAATTTAAAATGATAATTAAAGCTGAAATTTAAGTTGGTCAAAAAGATCAGCGTTAATAGGCGATGTTGCTAGAATGGGATACTTAACACCACCCCAAATACTACCCGATCGCACCCGATACAATGCTAATAATTCAGGAATTTTCGGGGAAATAAAAACTTGTGGGGGTGCAAGTTGATCGAGTAATCGCGCCCGTTGGTATTGAATTGATTGTGATAAAGCAATATCTAAATTTTTAGCTAAGATTTGTGGACTTTCTACAACTTGATCGAGTAATAAAATATAGTGAGGTGGATTGGCAACTGGAACTAAGCTTTTAAAGCAGGTTTCTGGAATATTTAATTGCGCTAAAATATCACAAACAAAGCTTTCTTGTAGCTTTTCGCCTACTAGATCGCTGATGGCTTCCTGTCGTCCTAAAAACTCAAAACAAGGAGTGTGATGATATATCCCCGACACGCGAATGCGATCGCCAATTCGATAACGATATAATCCTCCCTTTTGTGATAGAATGATTGTATATTTCTGCCCAACACTAAGTTCGTGTAGTTGATAAAAGCAACCCTGATCATCTTCAAATTCAAAAAAAACTTCATCAAGGACGGGAACATATCCGTTAGCCTCGATTAACGGAATTGTCATTGGGGCTTCTGTGGCTAATAAACCTTTACCTTGAACGAAGACATTAGGGAATTGTAATTGCAACCCCTTCGCCCCATCTCCTGAATTAGCAGCATCCCAACAGGAAATCAGCTTTAAATTAGACCAAAGTTTTTGCCAAGAAATCTGAGGTTCTGTGAGTAATTGTAGACGTTCACTTGATATCTTTTTCTGTAATTCTTTTGACAATAATTCCTGATTTTCTTGAATATAGTTTAAATGTGTTTTAAGAAAACTAGGACTCCAAATCGAAATAATTTCGAGTTGTTCAGCTTGTAATAGTGCTAAAGAAAGCTGATGTTTAAATTGCTGGTAATTCTGCAAACTTTCCAGTTTTTCTGGCATGACTAACCAAGGATGCAAAAACCAGCGCAACCAATTATCTAAGTAATCTAAATCATTTTGCAAAGAGAGGGAATTATTGAATTTAGAATCGAGGGAATCTAATTGAGGTGAAATACAAGCATAGAGTTTACCTGTGGAAAACTTAGGGCCATTTTGTATTAAATCATACGCCCATACACAAAACATTTGATTGAAGGATTTTCGCAGCGATCGCGTGTAAGGAATCCATTTAACTGCACCGCTACTTCCAGAGGTTTTTTCATAAAATAAAATGGGTTCTGGTGTCAGTGAAATTCGCTTTTGTTTAGAGTTTTGTTTTCCTAAAATCCAAGGTTTAAGTTGATCATAATCAACGATTGGAACCTGATGCCAATCTGCTACAGAGCGAATGTTTAAAGATTTGCCGTACTCGCTTTGAATCAAGCGATCGCAAATTTCTATTTGCACCAATTGTTGTGCCGCTTGCGGGTTATCTAATGCTTGATAAAATCGCCGAAAACTTGGGGCTAGAAGTTTCCCAAATAGTTGAATAAATTGACGCATTATTTTACTTTTTGATTGGGATAAAGGTTAGTATCAACAGGCATATAAACACCATTTTCAATAATTACTCCGGGCGCAATATGCGATCCAGCACCGACAAAAACATCATTGCCAATTTTGACTTTTTTGACATACAACATTAAGTTGTGTTTACGGGGTTTAATAACATGAGAATAAATGCCAACTCGATGTCCAATTACAACGCGATCGCCAATTTCTAACAAACCGCGATCGGCAATTTCTAGTCCCGGTGTCCAGTATATATTTTGCCCGATTTTCGCTCCCCACAATCGCAACCAACCGGAAAATACGCCTGGAATTAATCGCAATACAGCCTCTAAAGCTGGAATTGCAATATAAATCACCTGAATTTGATGGCTACCCCACCAATGGCTATATTCTTTTCCCTGTAAATAACTAATCCCTTCTTTAATCGGATAAATCCACTGATGTAATTGATAAATAAAAACGGGCAAACCATAAAGAGAAAATAATACAGCCAAAGCACTAAAAATGCCAGGTGAATGTGCAAAATAGATTAACGATCCGCCTGTTAGTAATAAAACTATAGCAGGAAAAAATAAAAGAATTTTACTCAGCAGTGTCATGAAAAGGGAAATAAAAGTTTTTGAGTGAAAGTTAATGGAATTGCATTTCCAATTTGAGTTGGTAATTCACTGTTTTGATAATAAGTTCCATGCAAACGATCCCAAAGTTTTAGATTAGCACCATAATTACAGTTAGGAAACTGGCTAGAATGATGCCATGAGTGATCCTGGGGCAAAATCAACCAAGGAGATAGAAAATGGTAAAACCAACTATTTGCAGGAACAATCAGTTGGCTATGCCTCCATAGATCTAGGACAGAAGTTAAGCTAACTCCTAAAAGATAGCCTGTAGAATTAGCAAACAAGTACAAAAAAAAGCTATTAATCCACAAATAAACAATAAAAAAGCTTGCCCAAATCGTGTTACGAGATGTTCCTAAAACATCCAAATTAGTCACTGTATGATGCACTTGATGAACGTTCCAAAAAAAAGTAGAATGTAGCAGGCGATGATTCCAGTAGTAGAGATAATCAACGGCAACAAAGCTAATCAGAAAGGATAAAATTGGAGAAACATGAAGATATCCGGGTGATATCGGTAGCCAGTAACGATAAAGTTGATAAATTATCGTCGCTTGCATAAGTGGAATTAGCATTCCTTGTACAAATAATCCAGCGCTATCTAATAGCCAATCTTCAAAAGATTTTGCTTTAAGTTGAGTTCTCCCTGATTTATCAAAAATAGTCCAGCCAACTAAGCCGATAAAAGCAACAAAAACTATAATTTGGACAATAATTTGCATAAAAAAGGTTAAACGAAAAATGTAACTTTAACCGATTGATTGGGTAATTGTCGCGGATCTTTTCCCGATGCGATCGCATTTCGGATCGACTCTACAAATACATGAATTGTATCAGCAGGGGTATTAGAAAATTGGGTTCCATATTTAGCGATCGCTTCCCCTTGAATCCCCAATATTTTCACATCCTGCTGAATAATATGTTGTGCTGTCCATCTAACAAACGGACGGGCTAGTTTATTCCAAATGCCATAGTTATAAGTAACATCCGTGTAAACTAGGGTTGAATTTTCCGTTTCGGGAATCGACTGACTGGTAATGAACAAATGGCGGTTGTTTCCCATCTGATATTCGACACTGGTAATATTCGGCATATAAAAGCGATCGTAATGTTTAATTTCCGCACCTTGCTGATTAAGAAAACGACTATACCATCCTAAATTAATCGTTTCGTTACAATAATTAACCAAAACAGAACCATTTTCTCGTTGTACAATCATTTGTAGCATTTGTTGGCAAGATTTGCGGAAAATACCGGGATGCACAAAGGCAGTATGGGGAATATCAATGAAGTTTTCTACACAATTAGTCACATTATTTTGAAAACGGTTAATAACTCGTATTGTTTCCCATCCTTGCTCTTGATAATGAGGCATAAAAAACGGGTTAAAATCTTCACTAGGATCGTCAGCTAACCGCACATAAACATAACCATCTTGTTCTTTTGTTGCATAACATTTTGCTCGACGTTGTTGGGATAATTTAATTAAATTCCCCTCCGAAGGAATAGCAATAACATTACCATTTTGATCGTAAATCCAACCATGATAAGGACATTGTAGTGCGCCGTTACAAACCTTTCCAACGGATAGGCGACTACTGCGATGCAAACAGCGATCGCGCAACGCCACAGCTTGTCCATTTTCTCCCCGAAATATTGCTAACCATTCTCCTAAAAGCGATCGCGCTAATACCGTGTTAGGCTTTAATTGGTTGCTCAGTGCAACAATGTACCAAAAATCTTCAAATTGCATGGTGTATGGTGGGGAGAAACCAGAGTAATCGTATTTTAATTATGGCAAATTATAAAAAAATATCAGTTAATCTATTGCCTCCCAATCGTCACCTGGTTTATCATTAAAAGTGATACTGATAGACAAAAAATCATAATGAACTTACAAGAATTGCAAAAGCAGGCATTACAGTTACCGATTAAAGAGCGCCGGCAATTAGTACAAACCCTGTTAGAGTCATTGCAGCGAGAAACCAGTTCTGAACTAGAAAAGCCGACACCAACGTCAACAACAGTCCGTCGTTTTTTGGTAAAATTACAGCCAGAAGCCAGGCTTCAACTGGAAAAGCTAAGACAACAAACGTTAACAACACTCACCAGTCCTCTACAAAAATTGTCATTGCAGCAAGAAACCAGTTCTGAATTGAAAAAGGGAAACCTTTCTCGATTACGAGGAATTGCCAAAACGACAGAAACATCGGGTGAAGATGTCGAAACAGATTATATTAACTATCTTACCCAAAAATATCAGTAATGCGAGTTTTAATTGACACAAATGTTGTTCTTGATTTTTTGCAAGAGCGAGAACCTTTCGTTGATGATGCAGCCAAAATATTTGCAAAAATTGATGCTGGAGAACTTGAAGGGTTTATTTCAGCCATAACAATTACTAACATTTATTACATTATTCGTAAAGTATCTGGAAAGATAACTGCACAAGATGCAATAGCGCAAATTATGACAGACTTGCATATTTGTGCGGTTGATAGAGAAATTTTAGAACAAGCAATCACATTGAATTTTCAAGATTTTGAGGATGCAGTACAATGTGCTTGTGGAATAGCAAATGAAGTAGATGCGATCATCACCCGTGATCCTTCTGGATTCGTCAACGCGGGAATTTTAGTAATTCCACCTGGAGCGTTAGGAAATATTATGGGTAAGTAAATTAAGCAATCACCCCAACATCGTGTTAGGCTTTAATTAATCGCTCAATGCAACAATCTACCAAAAATTTTCAAATTGCATACAGTATCGTTTATAAGAAAATAAGATATTCCTATAGTATGTTAATTTCGACATTAGCTGTGAGGTCAATTTGACAAGCTAATCGAGCATTTGAAACATTAGGAGCTAAAGTATCTAACATTTCCTGCTCATCTGCTTTAGCAGCAGGAATATCACCGATTACTTTAACTAAGCAAGTTCCACAAATTCCAGTCCGACAACCAAACAAAACAGGTGAATTCTGAATGGTTAGATGTTCGGATAAGTTTTGATGACGTTGCAAAGTAATGGAAAGATAATCAGTTTCGGGAAAGGAGATTTTACACAAATTAGACATGGCAGAAATCCTATTAATATTGCTGTTCAAAGCGTTGAAAAGCGGTTTTTTGAGTTGCTAAATATTGGGGAATCGAATTAGATGCCATTAGCGTCATTTCTCGATTGCGTTTCCATAAGTAATCGAGCTTTTCCACATACACTTTATAAGATTCCATTGCTTCTTGATGGGTTAAATAACTGCGGTGTAATCCCTCTGATTCCTCAGTAAAGCAGCGTCGCATCATGTCTTTAGCGTCTTTTTCAGTTAGGTTAAAAATAGGCGATCGCAACACGCGATAAATCTTGCTATACAGTGCCGGATCATACCAAAAAATCCCATTAATTGCAGCAGAAAAATGAAAATGATCTCGTTGACATCCCCATACTCCTAAATTCGCTACAAACTTTTCAAATGCTGTTGGAGGTGCAAGGCAAGTGACAACTTCGTGAGATACAATTGTAGAACTATTAAAATGAAAACTCTCGTCTAAAAAATGATAGTAGGAAACTTTAGCGGGAATGGGTGCTAACTCTTGATTGGTATGTTTTTGATAGTAGTTGCTGAGTTTATGCTGAATTAATTTACCATTTAATGTCCGCACGCCTCGGACAGTAAAATACTGACAAGCTAAAAAAGTATTATTGGCAGAAATTAAACCAAAGTATTGAAGTTGAATCTTTTTCCACCAGGTTTTTAACGCATTTGTATCTGCATAAACCATTGTTTCTGTAAAGGGCGATCGCATCGGGTAAGTGAAAATTAATTCTCCAAACAAAGCTTTTTCTACTTGTTTGGAAATCGTTCTAAATGCGTTAATATGGGTGCGCTCTTGAGACGATTCTAAATCTAATGTATCGCAAATCAAACGGAAATCTTCATAGGCGTAAAGACCAGTAGCGCTAGTTTGATTAAAAAAGATAGTGGCAATTTCAGCCGAGACAATTTGCGAATAGTAAGCGACCCAGTAAAGTTGATTCAAAATTAAGCGCTGATCTGGACTCGATTGCTCCCATAAAGGAGTACCATACAGTAAAGAAAACTCCTCTGGATTCCAATATTCATTTTTACAATCTTCATAACAAAACTTTTCAACAGCTTCATCCATTAAAGTCGTCTGATCTTGCTGTTTGTTGCGTTTATAATTAATTTGTAACTTGCGATAAATAGTGGGATGCTCTAACAGTTGATTTTCCATATTAAAGTTTAAGTTAAGTTAACACATTGGTGAGCAGGTAAGGGAACAAAAGCCCCTCGTTCTTCTAAAGTTTGAATGATCGCCTCTACCGATTTTATTCGCATGAGCGATCGCAATAATTTTAACCTGGTTCCGCTATGGGTTTCCGTATCCAACTCTTCTAGGATTTGGATTTTTTGCGATCGCGAAAGGTGTCCTTTCACCTGTGTGATCGCCGTTAGCACATTCTGGGGGCCAACTTGTACCATCATTAAAAACTTTGCCAACAGTTCAATCATTAATTCTTGACTAGATTTTGAAATTAAAATTTTCTCAAACAATAAATTTCCAGTTGCGTGATGGCGTGCTTCTGCATCCAAAAAACTAGAAAAAATTTCTGCAAGATTTTGATGACAACATTCTTTTGCTAGTCGGCGATAGTGACTTAAACCCCATCCTTCTAACACCACTTGCAACACAAATAATAACACAGTTTTATCCGTACCTTCAACAACTTCTGCCAATAAGTTTAGAAATGGATCTTGATGATTAGTTAATTCAATTTCTGGCAAAAAACAACTGATTTGACTCAGATGATTGGCTTCATCTGCTGCAAATAAACCGTAAAGCATTCGTTCTTCAACGGTTTCTGCTAAAAGCGTCATCTTTGCCATATAACCAACGCCTGCATTCTCAATATAATACGCTTCTTCTAATAAGCTGCGATTTGTGATTTGAAGAATAGCAGACTGTTCGCGATCGCTTGCTTCTTGAAAAATTTTGACTCGATTGAGATGAAAAAAATCCGCATTCCAATATTGACCACTTACGTCAATTTTAGGACGTTCTTGCTTTGGCAATGCTGCCGTCAAAACCCGTCTTAATTTGTTATTCGAGGTGATATGAGGTAAATTTAATCCGGTAATTTGGGATTCTGATAATGGTTGATTCATGCTAGGGTACTCAAAAAATAGATGGATTGCGATCGCGATTTTCTACTTGATCAACCGCTTGCCAAGTTTTCCAGTTCAGTGCTTTCTGGCGGTTAACCTGTTGGATAAATTCTCCAATGGAATGATCCGCTTTTGTGGGAGTTTTTAAGTCAAATTGAATGGTTTCAAAAACTTGTGTATCTCCCTTAGCAAAGTAATTACCAACCTGTTGAGTTAACCACAGTAACCCCTGATTAATTCCCCATTTCAAACATCCCGATCTTTTGGGGGTTATTAAAATTGTTTGTCCCTCGGTTTTTCCCCCCTCAATCATTCGCAGTGCAAAGACAATATAGAAGTGTAAGAAATCGGGGCCAAGGGTTACTGTTCCTGTACTACCATACCAATAACACATACTATAAGTCACTTCATTTTTATAAAGCGGACGAATCAAACGAATTAACCCAGAATTATTACCTCCCCTGGTTGTATTGCTAAAAGTAATAGCATGAGGATTCAGTTCTTTAGACTCAAAAATAATCTCTAAAGGTAAATTGTGAACTGTATTAAAGTGATGAGCATCAATTGCATTAATTAACAGTACATTGGGATGACAGTTTTTAATAAATCGAGTCCCCAAACGATAATCGCAATCTACCTGTTCTAATTCCGGTACAAAAGGCAGTAAATTAGGTAAATCTTCTCCCACCCACACCCAAATTAAACCATAATTTTCTGCTGTTTGCCAAGTTTTTATACACACATTTAGGGGTTTTTCCAATGAAGGAATATCAATGCAAATCCCCTCCGCATTATATTTCCAATTATGGAAAAAACAACGAATTCCATCCCCTTCTACCTTCCCTTCTGCCAAATGGGCTCCCATGTGGGGGCAATAGGCATCTACCGCCACCACCTGACCACTAATACCCCGATAAATGGCTAAGTTTCTACCCAAAAGCGTGACCGCTTTCACCTTCCCAACTTTTAATTCTTTAGAGGGTAATACCCAGTACCATCCCTCAACAAATTGAGTGGGATTATTAAAAATAGCATGAGGTTTTTGATCAGACATAAGAATTAAATTAAAACTGAGTTTTGCACAAATTCTAGGGGTGATTCTGCATCCCACATTCGTTGTCCAGCCGGGGTGAGATTTTCATAACAAATTTCTGTTAAACACACCAATTCATCACCTAATTTATAACCTGGGTTTTGAGTTGTAAAAAAATGAATATGGCGGTTAGTTTGTCGTCCCGATGGAATTTCTATTAATTTATCCTGAAGAATTTGGGGAGATTTAAAGCGGACAATACCCGTTGCTTTTTTATAAAAATCGCCATAATATTCTTCTGCTAAACTTGCCATTAACTTTTCAATAAAAACAGGGGTATTTGTGTTGTATTGAGGATAGAACTCTTTCCAAAATATGGGTAGAAAGCGATAGGTACGAAAACCCGAACAAATAAGCAGCCAATATAGTTTATTTTCAGTATGTTGTTGACGTAAAAAATTAACGGCAGCGATCCAAGTTCGAGGTGAAGTGGTGCTTGACCAAACACTGGGATCGACGATCGTATCCCCTGAATAAACAACACTAATTTTTTTCCCTAAAAAACTCGTCTGACACAACATTAAGGTCGAAAAGCCTTTTAGGGTATTAGTTGTTTCATCTCTTAACAATAACGCCCAATTTTTGCGCTCAAGATCGGTCTGGAACCGATCCCATGTAATACCCAGAAAATGATTGTTTAAAAGGGCATACATGGCAGTGCGATCGCTAGGATGTAGCTTGGTAATGGGAACTAGCCAACTCTTCATGATTGGGAAACTACCGGAACTCGGTTTTCAAGTATACTCTTCTAGTTTACTCAATGTTATTTGATAACAGCAATATATCACCTCTATAAGATAATAAACTTAATGCAAATAAGTTTACTATTTTTTCAGGATTAAGTTATTTTTGATGGATTGATTTCAAATGACAATTTTCATCCTGTGACCATTGAGATGGTTCAAGTTGATTAACATACTGTATATATTGAACTAGGGGTTGATCAATAGTGAGAATTACTTGCGGATTAAACCGAATATTATCATAAATTTTGCCATCTTCATCCCTGAGCATATAATAAGCCAAACGGGTACAAAATAATAAAAACTGACTGAACAAATAACCCAGGATTCCCTTCCGTTTTTCGGTGACATAAATCGGTTGAATTCGGGTTTTTTGTGGTGCGATCGCCGTATAAGCATAGATCATGTAAAGCGAAGGAAATAGCCGTACATTTTTCATCATTGTGAGTAAACCAATACAACCATCTGCATAACGCATAGAATACTCATAACTAGAACCCAAAAATCGCTGTCCTAATCTTTCTCGCCAAGTTGTTTGGGGGAATTGTCCCCGCATCGTAAAGTCAATTTGCGTCCCTAATTCATTTATGTTTAAAGATAGATCCATTTTGATATCTAAATGATGAATAGTTTTCAAATGTTGGGCATCAATTCCATTCATCATACAAATATGATGATGGCAACTTCTTTCAAAAGCATTATCAGCTTGACTGATAATTTCTTTACCCTTCAATTCATCAAATTCAACAAGTTTTTCCGGTGCTTTAGCATCGGGATAAATCCAAATAAAGCCATATTTTTCCTCGGTTGCGTAAGCTGTTAATTTAGCTTGATGGGGAATTTCTGATTGACAGGGAATATTTTGACAAACTCCTGTTTCATCAAATGCCCAATAATGAAATGCACAGCGAATCAAATTCCCATCAACTTGCCCAATTCCTAAATCTGTTCCGAGATGAGGACAATAGGCATCTAAAGCCCGAACTTTTCCATCTTCCCCTCGAAAAATGACAATTTTTTGACCGCAAATTTCTATAGATTGTGCTTTTTTCTGAGATAATTCTTGACTAGGACAGGCAATATACCAACCTTTGGTAATAATATTCCAATTGTTAAAATTTTTCATAAAAAATCTTTATTTATAAGTCGGTTAATTTACTTTTAATTGATACTGCTGTAAAATTTCTTGACATTGGTGGATATCCTCTCTATATTTGCCCGATAAAACCCTAAATAGCATTTTACCTAAACAGAAAGAAGCTCGCCACGAGAAAACTGCATCTTGTAAATTAATATGACTTCGTTCAAATAAAAAATGTCCAGCTAATCCGATTAACTGCGTAATAGGCAAACCTAAGAGTGACCAGTAATTTTGGGATTTCCAACTGATCAAAAGTAAGCCGTAAAAGAAGAATATACCGATAATGTGAAGGGCGATATTGAGCGGATGTTGGTGTTTCAGAACAAAAATATCCCAATAGTCTGTAAAAGGATGATCGAGAATGCGATCGCTAATTCTATTTCTCAATTTTGGATCGATTGAATTCATAAATTATTAGAGTTAAAAGATGGAAATAAAACGGTTCCCAGACGTTCTCGACCTAAAATTTCCCTAACTTGACCCCGACTAACGACTTGAATTCCCTTAATATAAACCGCTTCTACAATTTCTTCAGATCCCCGTTTAACCATGCGAGGTTCGCCATCTAAAATGGGATCAAAAATTTCGACTTGGGGACTAATTGGTTGGTTAAAAAATTGAGGATTCAGTAAAACGAGATCAGCTTGAGCGCCAATATTCAGAACACCTGTATCTAGCCTAAACCAACGAGCGGGTTCTCCGGTAACGCGAGCGATCGCCACTTCTGGTTTCAGAAACTTCGTTGCCACCGCTTGCTTGAGCAAAGATAACGCCCCATCGTAGTAACCCAAGTTACGGACATGAGCCCCCGCATCAGTAAAACCGGGCAAAATATAGGGGTGCTGCATCAGTGCTAAACGAGGTGCTAAACGATCGTTCGCTCCCGTCGCCACCCAACGCAGATCCGTGTCATATTTCCGCAACGCCTCAATAAACAAATCTACAGGTTTCTGTTGCTTTTGAGCAGCAACTTCAGCAAAACTTAATCCTTGCCAACTCGTTTCGGGACAACGCACGATTTCCATTAAATCTAACTGACGATGAAATGATTTCCGCCAATTATTTAACCATTCTTGGCGAAATTGACGGCGAAACGTTTCCGACTCCCATAATTGTTGCCGTTTTTGTCGTGAATTGCAGCTATTGAGTTGTGCGCCTGTGGGGAATTCTTCAAATAAGGGAGTAACAGACCCATCAGAATAAATGGTGAAAGGTTCGGTTAAGGTTTGAAAGCGAACATTCCCCTTAAGAATGTGGTTCCAAAAATAAAGCAAGGGAGAAAAGATTCGCCACAATTTGCGATCATGAACGGCATCTAGTGCTGATAAAACTGCCAACCTTAACGGTTTTTGCCCAATTCCCGAACCCATGCGAAGAATATCTAAAAAAGAGGCAAGTCGCTGTAAATTTGGAGTGACTTGAAACACTAAATCTCGTTCTCGACAAAGATCAGCAAGCATCGCATATTCTGGAAGTTTGGCGTGTTGGGATGGGATTGTGCAACCCCTCCATTCTCCACTCATCCGATGCCAGGGAAACATATCTATTGAAATGCCAATAAATCCAGCATCTAAAGCATCTGTGGCAATTTGTTGCATGGTTTTAAGTTCAGTTTCTGAAGGTTGAACTGTTAAGCTGCGTTCCAATCCCATCACATGAGCGCGTAAGGCACTATGCCCCAATAAAGGCGCAATATTAGCACCAAGTTGTAATTGTTTTAAATGTTCTAAATATTCTGCGGGTGTGTCCCAAGAAACCGATTGTTTTAACCATTTTTCAATTAATTTATGAGAAAGAGTTTCGACTCTCTGAAATATATCTGCCAGCATTTGGGGTTTACCAACTGCAACCGATAAGCTGCAATTACCAATCACAACGCTGGTAACACCATGACGCACTGATTCGCTTAATCCGGGTGCAATTTCTAGCTCTAAATCGTAATGAGTGTGAATATCAATAAATCCCGGTGTTACCCATAAACCGGACGCATCGATAATTTGATGAGCATTGGGGGGAAGAGAAGATGCGATCGCCACAATCTTCCCCTTTTCAATCCCAATATCTCCTCGCATTGGTGCGGAGCCTAAACCGTCGAAAATTAACCCGTTTTGAATTAGCAAATCTAACATAATTGTTGATATTTTATCCCTTGATTTACTTTATTAAATTACTTAAATTTTAAGTTAGATAAATCCCGATTCAATTGATGGTTTAGTCTTATTAAGCTGATTTTCCATAATGCTCTGTTTTTATCCACTGCGATCGCCCCCCTTTCACACACATCCTTAATGTAACAAAAATCATCACAGGAATCCAATGCACCATATAAAACGAACCTTGAATAGTTGCCCAAATTAATCGCCATCCTCTTAAATTTTGATATTGGTATATTCCTGCTATAAACCCAACCGTTAGAAGCAACCCAAGTAAAGTTTGTAGAGGGAAAAGAACCGGATGATGGCTATAAAAAACTGTCCATAAGAGATCGGCAATTAACCCGATGGGAAGTAAAAATTGCAATAATAAAAATAATAATAAATCCAGTTCTTTTTGCCAATTTAAAGTTAAAATATTCGGAAAATAATCGAGGTAACGCTGATAGCCCCCTTCTGCCCAACGACAGTGTTGATGCCAAAGGCTTTTCCAGTTTGTCACCCCTTCCTCCTGAACTGCTGATAACGTGAAAAACTCGATTTCTGTACCAATTAAATATAGTTGGAATGTGAAATCTAAATCTTCAGTTACCGTATCTTCACTCCAACCGTTACACTGTTCTAGCAATTCTCGCCGCACTAACATTCCATTCCCCCGGAGTTCAGTCATTCCAGCCGCAGCAATACGATGAGTTTGCAGAAAAGCATCACAATTCATTTCCATTTGTTGGCAACGAGTCAGGAAATTGGTATCAGCATTAGAAATCGCTTTTCTGGTTTGTACTGCACCGATCGCATTTTGCCCAAATAAAGGAACGGTTTGTATTAAGAAATCGGCCGGAAGTTGAGCATCGGCATCACAAATTAAAATAATCTCTCCCTGAGTAAAAGGAAAAACCGAGTTCAATGCCCCAGCTTTACCGCCTTTTGATTCTCGACGATGCACTTTTAACCCGGAAAATTGACTTTGCAATTGATTCAAAATATGGGGAGTTTGATCCGTACTCCCATCATCAATTACCCAGATATCCAAAAGAGCAGTTGGATAATTTAGGTGAAATAGGTTATCAACTAAATCAGTTAAAACGGCACTTTCATTTTTAGCGGGAACTAAAATAGAAACTCTGGGCAAATCAACATCAACTTCGATCTGGGGCGAAGTTGGTTTTGCTATCAACATCCGTACGATTTGAATCGTCAGGATTGCCGTTAATCCGCCCATCAACCATTGTGTTTGGGGTTGCCAGTGCAGTAAACTGACGATACCCCAAATGAATAGAACAACCAGCCTTGCTTTCCAATGTCGATTCGACTCGACACGGCTATCACGACTTAAGTGATCAATACGAGTTCCCATTCTATGAGCTACAGCCTTGACGTTACTTGTTTGCGGCTACGATGCCAGAACAGCATCCCCACAGCCCCCACGATAGCACCGCCCAACCCCGTAGCAACGGCGATCGCACGCCCCGCTTTTTGAGCACCATACAGTAAAGGGTTATTCAGTAGATTAGACGAGAAATGCAGGGATTGAATCGTCCATCTCCCCTGAAACTTTTGCATCACGGCTGTCCAGCGCATTGCCATATTAGCAGAATTACCATCTTGGAAAGAGAAAGTTGCGATCGCATCTCCGTAGGAAACCTCAGTCTCCGACGAGAGAAACCTTCTCGGATCGTCCACCTTAACTTCCATTGCGATCTTTTGGATCGAACTGGAAAACTGCTGATTCCAGTATTTCTCAAACTCTTGCACCTGATGAAACACCTGGTTATCCACAGTTGTAATCGTGAATGAGGGGTGTAAGTAAGGCTCAATTTTGGAAAAATCACGAGTGTTGATAGCTTTTAAGGCTATCTCCCGCGCCTGAATAATCCCATTGATGTCCTGTTGATTAGCCTCTGCTAAGGCGCATTGAGGCATATTCCAAATTATCAACACTAGCAAAATGCTCCAAAGTAGCTGCCAATATTGATGTGCAATTGTGAATTTTTGTTTGTTCATAAGTAGTTACACAAACAGGACTTACGCAGAATACCCAATTATACACCATCTGTAGGGGCTAACGGCCGTTCGCCCCTACTAGATATGGTTGTTTTGCGTAAGTCCTGACAAAATAAATTACCTAGTTGAGAGAGGGAACAGCCCCCCCAAACCCCCCGTGCACGGGGGGCTAGGGGAGGAGGGAACAGGGTGGAGGATGTGTAATTAATTTTGTTTAGGTACTTACCAGATTATTTTTTGACTTCAGTGCTAATCTAACATCTGATTGAAGTGGAAGTGAAAACTGCTGACCGTTGGAGTTAGAGATTTGACATATTCTATTTAGAAGAACGAACTAATAAAAAACTCGCAATTCCAATTCCTAAAAATGTCGGTAACCAAGCTGCAAAAAAGGGAGTCATAATTTCTTTTTGACCTAATGCTCCGGTAATAAAAGACAGTAAATAATATCCGAAAATCACGATTACACTAATCCCAAAACTGGTTGCTCGACTGGTACTTTGGGGTCTACTTCCTAATGCAACACCCAATAATGCAAAGACAACACAGGAAAAAGGGAGAGCATATTTTTGTTGAATTCTAACTTGAGTTTTAACAATTTTTTGTTGATCTCCACTCAATTTCATTAACTTTAAATAATCTCGAGCTTGAGTAATATTCATCTCATCAAACCCTCGTTTCCGTGACGCTAAATCTAGGGGAGTACGAGAAAGTTGAATCTGTTTATGATCAAAACGAACAATATTACGATAAGAGCCATCGGGATTGACAATATAAACCGTACCATTAAAGAAATCCCAAGTATTAGCAGAAAAATTCCAATTAGCAGATTTTGAAGAAATAATTTGAGTTAATTCCGGTTGGGAAAGATCTAAGATAGTCACCTCTAACATTTTACCTTTGTCAAATCTTTGGGCATAAAATAACCGCACTAAACGACTAAATTTTTTATCAGTTCCTTCTATTTTAATTTTCTCATATTCGGGATAAAAAATATTATCTTCTTGAACAGGAAGGTTGCCTTCATTTAATGCCTGTTCATAGGTGACAGATGCTTTATAATTAGCCGCCGGAACAATTACCTCATTAAACCAAAAGGTTAAACCCGTGATCATTAAACTAAAAATCAATGTTGGTACTAATAGCCGATATAAACTAATTCCACAACTTTTCATGGCAATTAATTCACTATCACTTGATAAACGACCATAGACCATTAAGGTACTTAAAATCATCGCCATGGGAAAGGCTAAAACGATGAATTCTGGCATTTTTAAAAGAAAAACCTCAACCGCAATCCCCACGGCTAAACCCGACTCCGCCACCTGTCTAACCAAGTCAAAAACCGTTCCTACGGTTAATGCAACGGAACTAAATAATCCCACTCCAAACACAAAGGGCGGAACTAATTCTTGAATTAAATATCGATCTAAAATTGAAAGATAGGGCGGGAGAAATTTACCAGAAATAAAAGACTGATCAAAAGTAATTTTCATATAGCAATTCTAAATAGGTTGTACCATTTTAATACTGACATGAAAAAGCCAGAAGTTAGACCCCTGTTCCCTCCCCCCCTAGCCCCCCGTGCACGGGGGGTTTGGGGGGGCTGTTCCGGTGTTCCCTTTTGATCAGGGATTTTAAACACAACTCAAATAGGATTGCTATAGTTGAAAACTGTCACCTAAATAATACTGCCGCACTAGGGGATTATTATAGAGTTCTTCAGCAGTTCCCGATGCAAAAATTTGCCCATCTCGCATAATATAAGCTCGGTCTGTAATAGCTAAAGTTTCCCTAACATTATGATCCGTAATCAAAATTCCCATATTTCGAGTGCGTAACTGAGCGACAATTTCTTGAATTTCAGAAACTGCAATCGGGTCAACACCAGCAAAGGGTTCATCTAAGAGTAAAAACTGAGGTAATTCTAACCCCGCCGCTAAAGCCCTGGCCAGTTCCGTCCGTCGTCGTTCTCCCCCAGAAACCTGATAACCTAAAGTCGAGGCTACTTTTTCTAAGCGAAATTCCCTTAGTAAAGTATGCAGACGTTTTTGCCACAAATGACGCGGAACATGGGTTTGTTGCAACACCAATAAAATATTATCCTTGACAGTCAGATGTCGAAAAATACTCGCCTGTTGCGTTAGATAACCAATTCCTAACCGGGCGCGTTGATGAATCGGTAAATGGGTAATATCAATTTCATTCAGATAAACATTCCCTTGGGTCGGTTTTTCTAGTCCCGTAGCAATATAAAAGGTTGTAGTTTTACCAGCACCATTTGGCCCCAATAATCCCACAATTTCCCCTTGACAAACCGATAAATTAACCCGACTAACAACGGTACGTTTCCGGTAGGATTTGTGAATATTCTCCAGCACTATTTTCATAACCAGATTTGTTAGAAATTATTTAAGGATTACGCGGTGCTGAAGGCGCGCTTAATGGGTTTTTAAAAGCAGGTTTAGGATTAAAAGGTTCAACTGTTGTGTTTTTCGGGCTGGCACTTTCATCGGGTACTAAATACATAGATTCGACCTGTCCTCCCCCTTGCGGTAAGGCGATAAACCGTCCTTCATCAATTAAATAGGTGACGGTTTCCCCGCGAATTGTATTCCCTTCTTGCAAAACAAATACATTTCCACTGAGAATGATTCGACGTTCTCGACTAAAATATTGGGCTTGGGCTGCGGTGGCCTGAATACTGCGGGCGGGATAGTTAATTTGAACATTGCCCCTAGCGGTGACAATTCCCGTTTGAGCATCGGCTTCTTGAATATCGGAGCGCACGGTCATCGCCCGCCCGACGGCGTTTTTAGCGGGGGGGGCCTGGGCATAACTAGCCGCAGAACTGACTACACTATCTGTAAGGAAACTACTGACTAGGGCAATGGGTAACAGGAGTGTAAACCCCAAGGGAAGGGTGATTGAATTTAACAGTTTGGCAATCAGCATTATGATGTTGGAAACTCTAAAATGTTGACTGGGCGGTGCAATTGAGTCGTAGACATTGAAATTGACACCTTATAGTCGGTGTGTCCATTGTACTCTATCCGCTTCATGACACTTACAACAACCTCGCACAAAGCCCACGCACTTCAGTCGTGGGATGTAGTGCGACCCCCTTTAGGGGTGTGAGGGTTTTAATGTAATCCCTAAGAACTTCAGCCATTGATAATCCTTCTGATTCAGCATGACTTTTGAGACGTTCATATTCTTTCTCGTTAACATTAAACTGAATTTTCTTTTCCCTTGACATACTCTATTGCTGAATATATAGCAAAAGGCAATATAGATCGCCCTTAAACCAACTCTACATCACACGCACTCTATTAATGCCAAATCTACGAGGGTGATCGCTCTTTTTCAAGGTAAATAACTCAAGGTAAATAAGATGACAGGCCCACACAAAACTAGACAGTATCTACTGATTAGAAAGATTTATGATTTGATTCATAGAATCTTCTAAATGTTTTAATAAAGTATCGACATCTTTTCCAACTTGTTGAAAACATTCTGGGGGAGTAGGATTAGATTCAAAATAAATTAATCTGACATGATCAAAACCAATTCCAATGATTAATACTTCTTTTTCCGGTTGATACCCGTCTACAATTCCGACAATTTCTTTTAAGCGATTTTCAACATTTTGATTTAGTTGTTCAATAGTTGATTTCGGACAGGCGACAAAGTGGGGGGTAGGTTTGAGATCAATTCCGAGGGTATTGGGTTCTTCTCCCCATTTTAGGTGTAAACCCCAAGTTAAGGCGGCGAATTCCTGACGGTTATCTTTCACAAACCGATCTAACTGACTTTGCCAACTTTGCTGTCCTAAACCGGGTTGAGTGCTATCAGGTTTAATCATCATAAAAATGGGTAGAAACCCCTAACTTCTAGTTAGGCTTTATATTTCCCCTTTCAGGGAGGAGGGTATGGTTGCCCTCCTAACTCCTATTTCTAGGGTAAAGTTAGCTTCGCCAATGTTTTAAGAGCTTGTTAGGTTAGCAGCACTTCCTTAACCCGATAAAGATGTTTAACCACTAACGACAGAGCCAGGGACTAGCTTCGCATCCAACAGGGTGTCATGACTCAAAAAACGTAGTACACAAGGCACTTAGGCTGGTCAACTATCGCTGAAGGTGAGGCACGAAGCCCCGTCGCTTCAGCGCGGGGTGCTGACTTTTCGACGACTGTTTTTCACTGAGATCCTATTTTAACCCATTATGGGTCAATTCTATCAAATTCTATAGATCTAAGTCGATCTACTGATCAAAACTAGAATAACTGTAATAAAAGTCATGAATTTACTCAGTATTTTTAATGAGTACATGATGTAATCAATAACTGAGTATCCTTAAAAATACGGTATTTTTTAAACTTGATGTATATTAAATTACTTTTATAAATCAATAATTTGGATAAAAAAAATCTAAATTTGAGAAACTTTTTGCCTCAATAAATCGTCTTCGCTGTTTAGTGCATTACTTTCAGGGTCAGGGTTTAAACAGCTTTTAAATCTACTAAATTTTTAATCAGATTAAATTAAATATTTTCCTGATTAATTGAAAATATCCTGAAAAATAGTATAGCTATTGTGAGTCTTTGCGAGGAAAATTAGATTATGAGTCTCGACACTTTTGATTCTGGAAATTTGTTTTTCAGTCCGACCCAAATTATTCCTAATCCTCAAACCTTATCTTTTGGTTTAGGGGTTAATCTTCCCATGGGTAGAAGTTTTACAAATATTACTCCGACTGAAACTAATTTTATTCCTACCAATAATTCTGATTTAATTATTGGTACTGCATTTCAGGATAATATTTTTGCTCTGGGGGGAAATGATACTATTTATGGTTTAGAAGGGAATGATATTTTAGGAGGAAACCAACAAGCTGATCTAATTTTTGGTAATCTAGGAAATGATAGTATTTATGCTGGTCAAGATGACGATACTTTAGCGGGAGGTCAAGATAATGATCTGATTTTTGGTGATGTAGGAAATGATTTTATTTTTGGCGATCGCGGTGCAGATACATTATTTGGAAATCAGAATAACGATATTATTTATGGGGGAAAAGAGGATGATTTAGTCGCCGGAGGTGAAGGAGATGATCAATTATTTGGTGATTTTGGGGATGATATTCTCTATGGAGATTTTGGTGCTGACACGGTAACGGGTGGAGATGGTAATGATCTATTTTATATTGGCAAAACGATGGGAGGATTTGCGATTAATGATGCTGATATTATCACAGATTTTACTTTAAATCAAGATACTATTGGATTATTAGGAGATCTGACATTCTCGGCTTTAAATATTACTCAAGGTACTGGAGAATATGCTAATGATACGATTATTCAGGATAAAAATTCTAGTGAATATTTAGCAATTCTCAAAAATGTAAATAGTAATAGTCTCAATTCTGATAATTTTGTTTTTGACGGTTTTGAGCCAACACCCGATCCAACACCAATACCAACACCCGATCCAACCTCTGTACCGACTCCAATACCAACACCTGATCCCACACCAATACCAACCTCTGTACCGACACCAATACCGACACCCGATCCCACACCAATACCAACGTCTGTACCGACACCAATACCAACGTCTGTACCGACACCAATACCAACACCAGTTCCAACACCCGATCCGACACCAGTTCCAACACCAGTACCGACTCCAGTACCGACTCCAGTACCGACACCAGTACCGACACCAGTTCCAACACCAGTACCTCTTAGTGTTTTAGGGTTTAGTTCTGCTAATTTTAGTGTTAATGAAAATGGCACACTTATTAACACTATTACCATTAATAGAACGGGAGGAAGTAGTGGTTTAGTGACGGCACAAATCACCCCAACGGATGGAACTGCAACGGCAATTTTAGATTATACTAATACTCCCGTAACTGTGACTTTTGCAGATGGAGATATTACTCCAAAAACTGTAATAATTCCGGTCATTGATGATACAATATTTGAACCGACGGAAACCGTTAATTTAGCATTAACTATTACCACCGGAACTGCAACGGTCGGAACTCAAAACACAGCTATATTGCAAATTGTTGATAATGATCCGAGTGATAATCTCCTGTTAAATAGTGCAACCTATTTAGGAACTACTGGAAATGATAGTGGTGCATCGGTTGAAATTTCCCCTGTTGATAATAATATTATTATTGCTGGGAATTTTAACGGTGTGGGAGCAATTCAACGATTACAGAATGGCAATACTGCCCCCTTATCCAATACACCATTAGGCGGTATTGTTAATGATTTAGATGTGGATCGAGATAGTGGGGAAATTGTAGCAGTTGGGGATTTTGGAATTAAGGTTTATAACCCTACAGCTAATACAGTTTTATGGTCACAACCGGGAACTTTTAATCGAGTTGCGATCGCCAATGATGGTACAGTTGCCACTTTAAATAATAGTACCGATACTATTACTTTATGGAATGGAACGGGAACTCAATTAACTAGCACAACCTTAACCGGAACCAATGTCAATCCGGCGGATATCACTATTGATCCTACCACAAAACAAGTCTTTGTTACCGGGTATAATCAAGTTACCAGTCTCTTACAAACTCCTTTCTTACGAGGGTTTGATTCTGCCTTGAATTCCTTATGGAAAACTTGGGATTTCAGTGCAACGGAAGTCACCGGACAAAACTTAGGGGCAGATACCCGGGGAGAACGGATTACTATTGGTAAAGATGGCGGACTTTATTTATTAGGAAAAACCGATGGAGGAAATAACGTTTTTCAACGCAATGGTCAAAACATTACTCAAACTTTAGCAACCTTAGTTAATGTGGATTCTTTTAATAATTTCTCTGGCGCTGGTGCAGGATCTTTCACATTTCACGCCAAAATTAATCCTAATACTGGAATAGTTGATCAGGGTCAATTTATTGTCACCCGCACTAGCACTGGGGCGAATAGTTTTACTCCCAATTCGATTACGGCTGACGAATTTGGTAATATATATATAGGAGGATCTTCGGCTTTCCAATTACAAAATCGTCCTGGTAAAACGATTAATAGTCAACCCGTTGGTGCTTATACCTTGGGAGAAATGGCAGTATTAGGATTATCGGCAGATTATACTGTCAGAAAATTCTGGACTCCGTTAACCCAAACTGGTGACGTAGATGGTGCTAAAGGCAGTGTGAATGGTTTTGCGGTGGCGAAGGGTCAAGCGGTGATTTTGGGAACAGTAACCCAACCATCTGTTACAACAACAACTAACGCGATTAATCCTAATCCATTAGGAGGAAATGATGCTTATTTAGCTACTTGGTTGGTTTAGGAAATCGCCGATCAGCAATTGGGTTTCTAATCGTTATTTTATATTTAGAAACCTAGTTTCTTAGATCTGCGTCGATCAGTTTAAATACCCTCTGATGATGCGCTAGAAGCGCAACAACGGGTTTTTTTGGTATAACCTGTAAATTATCACCTGCACTTATTATGTTAAAACGTTTGACAATTGCCAGATCTTTGCGCCGTCGTTGGTTATATCCGGTGATTTCAATAACTCTTAGCCTGAGTATTGTATTGAGTTCGACGGTCGCAACTTTGGCAATTCCTTTACCGGAATTAATCTTTAGAGGAATTCAAGTTATCCAATTATCGAATTTATCTGCACGTCAGGAAATTGCGATCGGCGAACAAATTAATCAAGAATTACTCTCAAAACAAGTTAAATTATTTCGTAATCAAGAGGCTCAAAGCTATATTAATCAAATTGGTCAACGTCTAGTCCAAGCCAGCGATCGCCCGAATATTCCCTATACTTTTCAAGTAATTGATGATAGTAGTGTCAATGCTTTTGCTACTATGGGCGGGTTTGTTTATGTTAATACCGGGTTAATTGCCGCTGCTAGTAATGAAGCAGAATTAGCGAGTGTAATGGCCCATGAAATCGGACATATTGCCGGACGTCATGCGATTAAACAAATGCGCCAAGCAGCTGTGGCTGCGGGGGTGGCTACGGCTGTGGGTGCGGATCAGAATAAATTAGTCCAAATTGGGGTGGAATTAGCCTTAAACCGCCCTAAAAGCCGTGAAGCTGAATATGAAGCCGATCGCATGGGTTTAGCTACCCTAGCCCGGGCGGGTTATGCTCCACGAGGCGCCGTTGATTTTATGGCTAAACTGTTAAAAAGTGGTTCTCCGCCAACAATTCTCAGCACTCACCCGGCTACAGGCGATCGGATTTCCGCCATGCAAAGACTTATTGATCCGAGTCAGGTTAATTCAGGTGATGGATTAGATAGCAATTCCTATCGCGCTACCGTTGAACGAATTTTATCTTAATTTCTGATCGAATTAATCGAAACTTCACGCGCCTTGAATCGAATTCAGGGCGCTTTTGATTGCTATGGATAGACAAAATTCAATCAATATGTTAAGTTAACCTATCAAGTAGAGTCAGTCAGCCTAATCCACTCTTTTTTAATGAGTTAGGAGCGGGGGAACCATATTTAGGGGCTTATCTTCGATTGTTTGTGATTGTCGAGAAGGACATCTCTCAGTCCTAGCCCGTCAGCTAACCCCGTCGGCTGTGAGAGAAGACTGTTGATCGGCAAAGTTTTAATCATTGCCCTCACCGGAATTCTAAGTACATCAGACTCTGTTATTAATATTCAATCCGTGAAGGTTGAATACTAGACACTTGCAAAGGTGTGTTGGGGTCATGGAAATGGCTAGGTTTTGTGGTTTGCTAATTTTAGGTAATCACAGATATAGATAACTCATTCTAAAATTCAATGAGTGCGGGGGTGAATAAATATTAATCTCCCTTTAACTTTCGTATTGTTCCAATTTGATGCTGACTATGAACCCTGCGATTTTAGTTCTCCTGCAAGTTTTAATCGTGATTGGATTATCCCGATTAATGGGATTATTCTGTCGTCAAATTAAACAACCCTTAGTAATTGGAGAAATTATTGCTGGAATTATGTTGGGGCCATCATTATTAGGGTTAATTGCTCCTAATGTGATGACGGCTTTATTTCCTGCCGAAACTTTGCCCTACTTGAATATTTTATCACAAATTGGACTGATTTTCTTCATGTTTTTAATTGGGTTGGAACTAAACCCTAAATATTTAAGTGGGCAACTAGAAAAGGCAGTTTTAATTTCTCATGTTAGTATTGTGGTTCCCTTTGCATTAGGAATTTCGACCGCATTAATTCTATATCCAATTGTTTCTAATAATGGTGTTTCCTTCACAGCGTTTGCTTTATTTTTAGGTTCGGCTTTATCAATTACCGCTTTTCCCGTTTTAGCCCGAATTATTACAGAAAATAATTTACAAGGAACTCGTTTAGGAACCTTGGCTTTAACTTGTGCCGCCGTTGATGATGTGACTGCATGGTGTTTATTAGCCTTAGCGATCGCCGTTACCCGAACTAACAGTATATCGGGGGCATTTCCCACAATTATTGCCTCAATTCTGTATATTATTTTAATGGCAACCGCCGGGCGGTGGTTATTAAGAAAACTCTCGATCCATTATCAACGCACAGGGCGACTTACCCAATGGGTTTTAGCTTGGATTTATATGGGAGTGGTGGCTTCTGCTCTAATTACTGAATTGATCGGAATTCACTTGATTTTTGGAGCCTTTTTACTGGGGGCTGTGATGCCTAAAGATCCAGGTTTAGTCCGAGAATTAGCTGAAAAAACCGAAGATTTTGTCTTAATTTTCTTACTACCAATTTTTTTTGCTTACAGTGGATTACGCACGGAAATTGGCTTGCTAAATCGTCCTGAATTGTGGTTATTATGTGCATTAGTTGTGGCGGTGGCAATTATTGGCAAATATGTCGGAACCTATGTCGCCGCGCGGGTTAGTGGAATTGAAAAACGAGAAGCCTCCGCGTTAGGTTGGTTAATGAATACCAGGGGATTAACTGAACTAATTGTTTTAAATATTGGCTTAAGTTTAGGGGTAATTTCACCGTTACTTTTTACCCTATTAGTCATTATGGCATTAGTCACAACCTTTATGACTTCGCCATTATTAGAAATGACCTATCCCAAAGAGTTAATTAAACTCGATATTATTGAACCGGAAACTCAAACAACAAATCCTCAATCTCTTACTCCTGCTTATCGAGTTTTAGTTCCCGTTGCTAATCCCAATACTCAAAAAGGATTAGTACAATTAGCTTTAGCGATCGCCGGAAAACCGCCTGCTGTTGTTCATCCTTTAAGTTTAATCGAACTGGAGGAAGATTATTTATTTCAAAGTACCCCCGATGAAGCAAACCGCTTAATTGAGAAACAACGCCAACGTTTAGAAGAATTAATTCAAAGTTTAGAACCTCCTGAAGTTAGACAGGGGGTTTATCCAATTATCCGTATTGCCCAGGATGTTGCTAAAAAAACCATAGAAATTGCACAAGTTGATCAAGCTAATTTAATATTAGTAGGTTGGCATCGTCCCGCCTTCAGTGATAATCGTTTAGGTGGGAGAGTTGGCAAAATTTTGAATAATTCTCCTACGGATGTCGCCGTATTTGTCAATAAAGAACAGCAACAAATTCGGTCTTTATTAGTGGCTTACGCTTCTAATATTCACGATGATTTAGGGTTAACTTTAGCGTTAAGAATGATGTTCAATGACCCCAATCGTCAGTTAAAAATTCTAGTCACATCCAACGAGGGGGAGGAAGAATTAAGCCATGAATTACGGAACATGATTAATGTATTACCTACCCGAATTCAATCCCGTTTAGAACTGATTAGACTGCCAGAAACCGATCCTATTCAAGCGGTGATTGAAGCTTCAAAAACCGTAGATTTAACGATTGTAGGTACCAGTCGCACCTGGGGAATTGAAAGGCAAACATTGGGAAGGTATACCGATCAACTAGCTCAAGATTGTCATTCATCTTTACTAATTACTCGGAGTTATTCTCAAGTTACCTCCCACCTTGAATCATTATTACAGCAACCAATTAATAGCTAACCTCGTCATCTAATTATTATCGAACTATGCACAACCATTTTAACTTAAAATCCTTAGCCTTTTATGGAACCATGATTGGTTCAGTGCTTCTCCTTTTTAAAGGAGTCACAGCCTATGGAGAAACCCAATTAAAAGCACCTGTAAGTATTGGGGGTGATTATTCTATGGAGTTTGATACCTCTCCCAACTGTTTAAAAGACAAAGAGTTAACCTTAAAAATTGAACAGTCAGGTATTTATATTTTTGCCAATTTGGTAGTAGAAAAATCCGCAGATAATTTGGATAAAATTCCGTTAAGTGGCAAATTCAAAGAGCCAGAAATGATCTTATCAGGAATTTCAAATCCGTTATTATTCTGTTCATCAAATCTGTCCCAAAATCCTAATCAATTAACACTCACAGGAGAATTTAAAGAAAAAATATTTATGGGTAAAATACAGGATAAAACCTTATCAAAGCCGATCAATTTTACCGCAAAAATAAACTCTGTTTCCTCCTCAAAAAAACCAACTCATTAATCACTAAAAATTAGTGTTGTTTTGGCAAATATGTGATACCATTAAAACAATTAATTACTTTTCAGGTATTTGTTTGTTTTCAACCCCTATTATCAATAGAAACCATGGATTCTTTTATTGCTGGAATTATTTTTGTTGGGGTGATTATTTCAATCATGGGGGAATGGTTACACCTCACCATTGCAGCGTTTTTAGGCGCTCTCCTTCTGATTTTTTTCCATGTAATGACTTTAACCGAGGCTGTTAATTATATCAGTCGAAGTTATGCAACTTTAGCCTTATTTTTTGGCGTGATGGTTTTAGTTCGTGCCTTTGAACCGACTAAAATTTTTGATTATTTAGCCGTTAAAATGATTCTGATGGCGAAGGGAGAAGGGAAACGGTTATTGTTAGGAATAGTAGCGTTAACTACTCCCATTTGTGCCGTATTACCCAACGCTACAACGGTGATGTTATTAGCGCCTTTAATTCCTCCTATTGCTCAGGATATAGGAATTGATTTTGTCCCCTTATTAATTTTAATGGTATTCATTGCTAATAGTTCAGGATTATTAACCTTAGTAGGAGATCCGGCCACATTTATTGTCGGAGATGCGATTAATATTAGCTTTGTTGAATACCTACAACGCTTAAGTCTGGGGGGAGTATTAGCAGTAGTAAGTGTAGTGATTTTATTACCAATTTTATTCCGCAAAACTTGGAATACAAAATTTGAACATTTAGAAGATTTACCCCATCCTAAAATTAATCATCCTCGGATTCTAGCACTGGGAGGTTTAATTATGGCCTTTGTTTTAACCTTTTTTGTAATTGGAGAAACCTTACCCGTTCCCATTTCTCCGGCGGCGGTGGCTTTATTAGGTGCTGCTTTAGCCTTAATGTTAGCTCATCACAGTAAAATTGATACCGTTAATAATATTTTGCGGGATTTAGATTGGAGTACCTTAATTTTCTTTATGTCAATTTTTGTTTTAATTGGAGGATTAGAAAAAACTGGAGTGATTAGCAATTTATCGGGACTTCTAGCGGTGATTTTAGGAAAAAATATCGCTCTCGGTTCAATTTTACTGTTAGTAACAGTAGGGATTATTTCTAGTGTTGTGCCGAATATTCCCCTAGTGGTGGCGATGGTTCCCCTATTAAAACAATATTTAGTTAATGTGGGATTTGTCGGTGCAGAAGTGCTTGACCCAGCTTTTAACGGACAGTTTCCCCCGGAAGTATTACCGCTATTTTATGCGATGATGTTTGGGGCAACCTTGGGCGGAAATGGCACATTAGTAGGAGCTTCTTCTAATATTGTCGCCGCCGGAATTTCCGAACTACATGGGCGGACAATTTCCTTTAAAACCTTTCTTCATTATGGGATTCCAGTCATGGTTGTGCAAATATTCGTGGCGATGTTATATGTTACCTTTGCCTTCCTAATTTAAACCGGGGTGATAACAGGAATTTCTTCTTTTATCCAATCTAAAACCGCATAAACTTCTACGGGCTTTTGGCGACCTTTGACTTTAATTTCACCTAAACTTTTGAGAACAATACCATGATGTTCTGCAATACCGTTAGCAGTTAATTCATTAATTAAAATGGTATATTCAGGATATTCCTTAGTTAATGTTTCCAAACGCGCCGCCACATTTACTGCATCTCCAATCACCGTATATAATAACCGTTCTAAGGAACCAATTTGTCCCGCAACAACTTCTCCACTACTAATACCAATTCCCGTTTGAATGGTAACTTCACCCCGTTGAATTCGCCGTTGATTTAGTTCTTCTAAACGTTCGCGCATGGTTAATGCCGCAGCTACTGAACGCCATTCTGTTTCTGCTGGGGATAAAGGTACTCCGAAAATTACCACAATTGCATCCCCAATAAAATTATTTACATATCCACCCCAAGGACGAATTGCATCGGTCATTTCGGTTAGATATTCATTTAAAAATGCCACCACTTCTTGGGGTTGCATCTGTTCCGATAGGGTAGAAAAATTGCGAATATCGGTAAATAAAACCGAGACCCAACAGAGTTCTCCTCCTAATTTTAATTGACCCTGTAATAATTTTTCTCGGACTTCAGGAGAAACCACACGGCCAAAAATATCCCGTTCTCGCTCTCTTTCTCTAAGTCCCACAATCATATTATTAATCCCATGGGTTAAAATGCTTAACTCCTGACAGGTTTCAATTTCTAGTTTTTCAACTTCTAAATCTCCATTTTCAACGCGATGAGTCACTTCTTTAATCTGATTAATTGGTTTGACCAATAATCGATCACTAAGGGTGATTACTAAACCCGTTGTTCCTAAAATCAATATTATTACAAACCCCAATAAAATCTTATTATTTTTTTTGATTGTTCCCATGTATTGATCTTCTCGAATTACTGTTCCGATGAACCAATGTAATTGATTCATTGGAGTTACAGCGCGAGTGAGAGAGACATAATAATATTTGCCATTCTGGGGATTTTTAGAGATCCACTGTTGAGGACTACTAAACAGTTTTAGATCTATTGCTCGTTCTTCTAATATTTTTACAGCCATCTGAAAATAGGGATTTTTAGAATTTTTTAAGAGTTGAAGCTGGGGTTGATCTTGCCCTTTAATTTGAATTGGAGAATGCTCATTGGGATCGGTGGAAGCAATCATTTCTCCTTGGGAATTAATCACAAAAACCTCAATATTTGATCGCCCTTTTTGTTGTTCTTGTAAACGCTGAGAAATTTGTCTGAATTCAAACCCTACACCAATCACGCCTAAGAGTACAGATGGGTTTTCGACCCGCCAATAGATGTTATCCGTTTGTTCTTTATAAAGCGCGATATTAGAGTCAATTCCAGGGGTATTGGTAGAGCGATAAACATAGACTGTCCAAGCTGCTTGACCTGGGGTTTTCAGTGCATCTCGATACCAAGGACGACCCGGGGTATACCAATTCGGTTCTTCAATTTGGGTGGTTTTAATTAATTGCAGTTTTTGGCCGATTAATTCATACTGATCTGTTGTTTTAATCGCTAATTTTCTTTCTTCATCCCGTTGACGAAAATGCAGTTTAAACGTATTCTGCTTTTCAAAAGCTGTTGTCACCCGTTGAGCGCCGACATAATCCCCATTAGGATAGGCAAATTGTACAAAGGAAAAGTCGGGATTAGATTGCAGAATACTTAAAAAAAAGCGATCGCGTTCTTCAGGATTATTAATATTTACTATATTACGATTAATGGCACTTCTAATAAAATCCTGGGTATAGTAAACATTCTGGAATAAATCAGTAAATTCTTTTGAGGTTGATAGGGCAATTTCTTCGTTGATTTGAGTAACAATTTTATCAATATTTTTTTTAGAGGTAAAAAACCAAGGGAAATAAACAATTGCCGTTGTAAAGCTGATGGTTAGAACAATAAAACCAGTTAACATTGTTTTTAAACTTATACTGGTTTTTGTTTTCTGTTTTCCTGTGATTTTTTTCATAGTTATCTGATAATAAAATTCAGTAGATTAAATAAATCTTTCTGTTTTTATGACTGAAATCCGGTAATTTATTAAACCGAGGTGTTCCGGTGGGAAAGTTTAAAAGTAGATGCTTTATTTGCAAAATGTCAGAAATTATGCCCAATTTCAACTAAAGATGTAGAATTTTCCTGACGCAGTTATGAATTTTTAGAAGAATAGCACAACCAGAGTATAATAGGAATTAGAGTTTGGAAAATAATATGTCAATTCCCCCAGGTAGGAAGCGAACAGTTCTCAAATTGATCGGGATTGTTGTTTGTATAGCAACCATTGTAGCTATCCTGGTGACAAAGGCAGATATTGCTATTTCAACCAGCAATATTTTATCCAAGGAAACAACAGGAAAAACTGCTGAAACCCAAGCAATACCTGTTACTTTTCTATCTAATCCAGATCAACAATTACCCACTCTTAATAGTCAGGGAAAGGAAGTTATCGACTTACAAACTCAATTGAAAAAACGAGGATATTACCCTGGTGCATTAGATGGAGTTTATGGAGAAGGGACACAAGAGGCTGTTTATAATTTTCAAGTCAGTATGGGCTTAGAGGCAACGGGAATAGTTGATCCTCAAACTTGGCAATACCTCCAGCCCAATGATAGCATGGGGGCTGAAGTTACCCCCACCATCGGGTTAACCACTTCCTCTGTTAGTTTGTCCCCCGACCTGCAAACCATTGTAGATCGAAATCAGCTAATTGTTGCTATTATAGGAGTTGATATTCCCCCATTTTTTGTCAAAAATAAACAGGGTGATTTAACCGGGTCAGATATTAAAATAGCCCAAGATTTAGCCACGGCTTTAGGTGTTTCTCTCAAAATTGATCGCACGGCTAAAACCTTTAATGATGTCGTGGATATTGTCAATTCTCAAAAAGCCGATTTAGGGATTTCTAAACTAAGTCAGACCTTGGCTAGAGCCAAAATGGTTTCTTTTTCCCGTCCCTATTTAACCTTAAGGCATGGTCTATTAATCAATCGTTTACAATTAGCAAAAGCGTCAAAAGGGAAAGATATGGTTGATTTTTTAAAGAATTTTGAAGGAAAAATTGGAGTGATTCAAGGATCATCCTATGTGGGATTTACCAAAGAGAAATTTCCCCAAGCTCAAATTGTTGAATTTACGACTTGGGAGGATGTAATTAAAGCCGCAATCAATGGTGATGTTTTAGCAGCTTATCGGGATGAATTGGAAGTAAAAAAAATTATTCTGAATCAACCTAATATAGCATTAAATTTTAAAACGGTTGCCCTCTCAGATAGTTACGATCCGATTGCAATTGCCCTTCCTTGGTCAAGTGGGCATCTTTTACAATTTGTTAATCTCTACCTAGACTTGAACAAAATCAACTATACCGTTGATAGTCTCATCGAAGAATATTCTCATATCTTTGGAAAAACCGGACAACCCAAACCACAATAAATATTATCCTGAAAATGCTGAAAAAATATTTTAATTTTGCTCAATTATTCAAAATATTGCGTCATCCCTTGGCGATTGTTCCAGGAATTGTATTAGGGCTATATTTTGGCATATTCCAAAAAGAAATAGCCACTTTTTTAACGCCCTTTGGCAATTTGTATTTAGCCTTATTAAAAATGTGTGTTTTGCCGATATTATTCTCGGCGACAACCATGAGTGTTGGGCGGTTAATTAGTAGTCAAGACACTGAGAAATATATCAAACGCATTCTGCTGGTTTTTTCTCTTGGACTATTAGCCTCTAGCGTCATCGGTATGACCATAGCTGTCGTGACTAATCCAGGGGGAAATTTAGATGAATCAACTTTAACAGCTTTAGGGGTAATTGTTAATTCATCAGAACTAGATTTAGAAGTCTCTCTGAGCAGTGATACCCCTAAACCAGAAGAAACTTCTATGTTAATCTCTTTTTTATTCAACTTAGTTCCTGACAATATTTTTTCAGCTTTGAGCGATGGTAATACCCTAAAAATTTTGTTTTTTTCAATTATTTTTGGCATCGCTTTAGGGTCGGTAAAAGAATCATCATCTTCTAGCTTTTTTCAGCTTCTTGATACTATTTATAAAAGTTCAAAACAATTAATTGATTGGCTGATTCTGCTCTTACCTTTTGGCTTATTTTGTCTATTAGCCAGCCAAATTGCTAAAACTGGGTTTGGAATTGTTCTGGCTATGGGTGATTTTGTGGGAGTGGTGATTCTTGCCTATGCCTTAATCTATTGTCTCAGTACCTTAGTGGTTGCTAAACAAGCTAAGACTTCCTTCAAAAATGTCTGTATAGCTTTAAAAGAACCCACCATATTAGCCCTAGCAACCCGAAGTAGTTTTTCCTGTTTACCCTCCTCTATTTCCTCCTTAACTGAAATCTTAAAATTTGATCTGCAAACGGTTGATTTAGTCACTCCCTTAGCGATTACAATTTGTCGATTTGGTTCCGTTACCTATTTTGCAATATCTTCGGTTTTTATTGCCCAGTTGTATAATACATCCTTAAATTTATCGAGTTTTTTAATTATTATTATTGCCTCGATTTTTGCGGGGATGGCAACGTCAGGGACAACGGGGGTTTTAACCCTAACTCTATTAGATTTAGTTCTAAAACCCTTGGGATTACCCTTGGAAGCGGTGTTAGTCCTGTTAATTGCCATTGACCCGATTATTGACCCTTTCCGAACTTTATGTATTGTTCATACTGCGATCGCATCAACTGCGGTTATTGCCGATCCTAGAATTTTAGTTGAATATCCAGTATCAGACCAAAGAGAAATGGTCTAAATTGCAGAATATCCCCAAGCTAAATCTAAAGTAATTTCAGCGATAATTTTCATCGGATCAACCCAAATTAAAGGCAGATTCGTTAAATAATTAAAGCCTACAGAAAGTTCTGTACATCCAGCAATCACTAATTCTGCACCCTGATCTGCTAACCAATAAGTCGCATTAACTAAGATTTCTAAAGCCGGGGCAGAAACTTGAATTCCTGTGGCTTTAATTCCCCAAATCGGATCATAAATGGCATTCATAATCTGGTTTTGGACTTCAGAATTTAAGGCAGGTTGAATCGAGTTCAGTCCCAATGCGGTTAAACTATGGTGATAAAGTTTGGTTTTGAGTGTTCCTGTGGTTGCTAAAACCCCAATATTTTGATATTGCGGATAATTGGTTTTAATGAATATACTTGTAGACTGCATCCAATGAATCCAAGGAATATTTAATTGAGGTTGAACTTGATCATAAAAAGCATGGGAAGTATTACAAGGAATCACTAAAAAATCAGCCCCGGCGGTTTGTAAAATTTTGCCATATTTAACTAACCAAGGGGTGCAATTTTCCACCTCTCCAATAATACTTTGAGTCCGGTCAGGAATATCCGTAGCATTAATTAAAAACCAAACGGGATACTCTTGATCACAACAGGCTCCTCGCCCTTGATTTATAGCAATTAAGTGACGCTCTAATTCAATATGAGCTAAAGGCCCTAACCCCCCAATAATTCCCGGAATTGCTTGTTGTTTGATTAGCTGATTCATGGATTAAATACTTATATTTTATGATCAAATCTAACCCGAATAGGATTAAACCGGAAAAATACAAAATTTGTAACTTCTTAAAAACCCAAAAACCCTCCGATCCAACAGCAAGAGGATTGATAGAATTGATGGCTAAATCCCTCACTAAGATTGACGTGGAAGTTAAGGTTAATTTTCCCAGAACATTAATTATTTTCAGCGATCGCTTTTGTTAAATCAATAATTACATCATACCGAAAATCATCGGCTAATTGAGTTAACAATTTACCAATCGACTCTTGAGAAAGTGGAATCTTTTTAATCGCTTCAGCAACTAACCTAGAGTTAAGTTTTAATCCGGCTTGATATAACTCTTGAACAATCGGTTTTGCCAATAATTCTAACACCTCTGGAGTTAATTCTGCAAGCTGGTTTAATTCTAAGGTCGAGGTTTTTAAATCCTCTAAATTTTCTTCATAAATAAAACTAATTCCTAAATGTTCAGAAAGTTTTTCAAATAACAAATCAACTCGAAAGGGTTTTCTAATAAAATCATCACATCCCGCCGATAAAGACACTAATTGATCCTGTTGTAAAGCACTAGCAGTTAAGGCAATAATCACCGTAGATTGACCTGCTTGTAAATGCTGTTTAATCCTTTGGGTCGCTTCATAGCCATTCATAATCGGCATTCGCATATCCATAAAAATTAAATCCGGTTGCCAATTCTCCCAAATTGTAACGGCTTCTTGACCATTTTCTGCTTCTTTTAATTGAAATCCCAAGGGTTTTAAAACCTTAATCACTAACTGTCTATTTGTCCAATTATCATCAACTACTAAAATTCGATAGCTGGGTTGATCGGGAGCTAAACCGATGACTCGTCTGGTAAATTCTTGAGAACAAGTATCGGAAAAAATAGCTAAATTAGCTTGAATATAAAATTGAAATATTGTGCCTTTTCCAACTTCACTATTAACGGTTATTTCTCCCCCCATTAATTGTACAAACTGTTGACTAATAGATAAACCCAATCCAGTTCCTTGTTGAGATTTTCGGCCTGTTTCAGTTTGGATAAACGGTTGGAATAGTAACTTTAATTCTTTTGCTGAAATTCCCGATCCAGTATCTTCAATTTCAAAGCTGAGTAAAATTTGATTGGAGGATATCTGATTATTTAAAGGTTTGACTTTTAAAGTAATTGACCCCTTTTCGGTAAATTTAATTGAATTTCCTAATAGATTAATTAATACCTGTCGGAGTTTACTTTCATCGGTTTCAATATATTCAGCAAAACCCAAATCAGCAATAATATTAAACTCTAAACCTTTAGATTTTGCTTTGAAGGCTAACATATTTTTAATTGAATCAAGCAAGCAGGGTAAATCAAATTTAGAGGAATTTAATGTGATTTGTCCGGCTTCAATTTTAGACATCTCTAAAACATCATTAATTAAATTTAACAGATGTTCACCACTGCGGCCAATAATGTCTAAATGCTCTTGATGTTCGGCTAACAATACCAAAGGATTTCGCTTTAAATCTCGTTCTATTAGTTGCGTAAATCCTAGAATAGCATTCATCGGTGTTCGCAATTCATGACTCATGCGGGCGAGAAATTCACTCTTAGCACGATTTGCGGTTTCCGCCGATTCTTTAGCTTGCTGTAAGGCGATTTCAGCCTGTTTGCGATCGCAAATATCCCGAACAATTGCACAACCGTATTCTTTATTATTATATTCTAAATAACTCAAGGTAATTTCAACACTAATTTCTTGACCTGTTTTGGTTAAATGAACAGATTCAAATGTAAAAGAACCCTGTTGTTTTAACTCCTCCCAAGAAATCGACCAGGCATCATCAAGTGCTTGAGAATCAATATCTTTAACCCGCATTTTCAATAATTCTTCTCTGGAATATCCCAAAGCATTACAAGCGGCTTCATTGACATCAAAAAAACGTGCCTTACTATCTGTAAATAAGAAATAATCCCTTGATTTTTCAATAGAAAACTGCGTTAATCTCAATTTTTCATCAATTTCTTTTCGTTCCGTAATATCTTCAATTACCCCCAAAATTCCAATCACATTTCCATCAGAATCCTGCATGGGAATCCGACTAATATCTAACCATAATTGTCGCCCATCAGCAGAAAGTTTTTGTTTAGGTGCAATTAGGTGCATTTCCGCTTGTTTAGATGCCATTACCCGCCGATCTTGGGCGCGAAAAAAGTCTCCAATTTTAGGGTCAGAAAATAAATCATGATCGGTTTTTCCCCTCACATATTCTGGACTTTCTAACTTAGCGGCTTCTGCCCAATTTGTATTACACCCTCTAAAGACTAAATTGGTGTCTTTCCAAAACACTTGTTGAGGAATATTATTTAAAATTAAACGTAAATATTCTTCTCGTTCTTTAATATCTTCCTCGGCTAATTTACGCTGGGTAATATTCTGAATTTGACCCATAACAGAACGGGGTTTTCCCTGAGCATCTAAACGTAAATAACCATTGACAATCGCATAAACCCAATGTCCTTGTTTATGTTGATAACGTTTTTCTAGTTGAAATTGTGATATTTTTTGAGTAATTAACTGATTGAAAGATTCAAAACTAATGTTTTGATCATCAGGATGGGTAATTTGATTAAATTGAAATTCGATTAGTTCCGCTTGAGAATACCCCACAAACTTACAAAAAGAAGAATTGACTTCTAAAAACTTCCCCTCCAAGGAAATTTCTACCATTCCAATCGGAGATAAGTGGAATAAATCTCGCCAATGGGATTGACTTTCTTGGAGTGCAATTTCCAGTTGCTGACGCGCTTTAATTTCTGCTTCGAGTTGCTGTTGTAATACTTGTGTTTTTGACAATTCAGGAGTTTTCATAATTACCTTTATCTGATTTTGGTAATGTAAAATTAAATGTGGTTCCAATTCCCGATTCTGATTCTAACCAAATTTTCCCTTGATGACGTTCAACTATTTTTTTACAAATGGCTAATCCTACCCCACTGCCGGGATAGTCTTGATGGGTGTGAAGACGCTGAAAGACTTGAAAAATCCGATCAAAGTTTTCGGGTTTGATGCCTATGCCATTATCTTCAACCCTAAATAACCATTCTTCAGGTTTTTCTTGAACAGAAATTACAATTTTAGGCTGAATATTAGGCCGTTGATATTTAATTCCATTCCCAATTAAATTCTGAAATAATTGTCCGAGTTGAATCCGATCTCCCCTGAGAGTCGGTAGGGTTTCAGAAGTGATGATAGCACGACTTTCTTCAATAGCACTATGCAAATGACCTAGGGATTTTCTCAAAATTTCCTGACAGTCTGTGGGTTCAAAGTTACGTTTTTTGGTTCCGACTCGACTATATTCCAGTAAGTTTTGGATCAGTTCTTGCATCCGAATCCCTTCTTCTAAAATTGGGCTAACATATTCCTCTGCCTCCTGTTCTAAATTAATTTCGGATTTTAAGGCTAATAACAGTTCTGCAAATCCCGTAATTGTTTGTAGCGGTTGCTGTAAATCATGGGAAACGACATAGGCAAATTCCTCTAACTCTCGATTGGAACGTTGTAACTCTTGATTTAATTGTTCTAGTTTAAAATTTTGATCTTGTAATTGTCGTTGTAAACGGCAAATGGTGAGTTGATTTTCAATTCGAGCAAAAACTTCTTCTACCTGAAAGGGTTTAGTAATATAATCCACACCCCCAACAGTAAAGGCTTTAACTTTATCGAAAACATCATCCAAGGCACTTAAAAAAATTACCGGGATTGCAGCCGTTTCTTCTTGCATTTTTAGGCGTTCACAAACTTCATACCCGTCCATTTCTGGCATTTTAATATCTAATAAAATTAAATCCGGTGGCTCATGTTTTACCGCCATTAATGCTAATTTTCCATTAATAGCACATTGAACCTCGTACCCCTGTTCACTTAAAGTTTTGGATAACAGTCTTAAGTTATCGGGGGTGTCATCAACAATTAAAATATGACCTTGATGATCTGACATAAAGTTTGTACCAAAAATCTAGGTTTAAACCCTCGCCTTTTTAGAGCGGCTTTTCCAGTATAATCTACTCAAATCCAGTTGTGGAAAAAAAGTATTCCAAAGGAGTAGAGGTGTAGGAGGTAGATAGGGGGATTAGGTTAACCCAAAAGTCCCCAAATCCCCCTGTTTGATTTAGGGAGACTGGGAAATCTTTACCTCAGATTCGGTGATTACTGGCCTCCTACACTCTCCACACTCAGGGGAACCATATCGCCTTGAAATGTGAGTCCCAGAAACATTGCTTCTTTGGGTCGGATAATATTGCCTGTTAAAACGCAGCGTTCCTCTTGTTCTGCAATAGCGGAAATATGGGCGCGGATATCTTCTCTGGTCAAGGGGGGTCGATAATCTCCTGATTTTTGCTGGACATAATTCCAAAGGATATCTCGAATCAATGCTTGATAGCCTTTGTTCTTGGCCAGTCCTTTTAATTTTTCTTTGAGATCCCGTTCTAGGCGAATGCTGGTGACTTCCATATCGGTTGTTGAGGTTCGAGGAAGGGTATACATAATTTTTTCTCCTTGAAAAACTAGACGTTTGTGTAATATTAGTGTAGTATAAATAACGTGAGATTAAAACTATCTAAATTAAGGTTTGGCTTTTGCCAACGGTGTTAACTTCTGCTATTGTATTAGGGTCTGTACTCAAAAACCCTATCAATTTTTCTTCCTCAAGACCTAGACTAAACTCCAAATATAGGGTATAATCATTGGTGATTCCCAATTAAGACGCTATATCTAGTATTTGGGAAACTATCGTGCAGAATCTAGGTGTTTGCCCATGTCTCATAATTTAATTCAGGCTGGAGTGATTGTTCCGAGTCAATGGCCTCTAGCCCGTGTCTGGTTGGAAGTTGCTACCTTACTCAGTATCGCACCTCGAAACATTGAGCGCCTGGAATTCTGGCAACACCAAATTTGGGTAAAAATTGAACATAAAAAAGCTGTTTTTATCAGCTATCGTCGCCTACCCCTCTGGAAAGAAACGGGGTTAGATGCGATTAAAAATAGTGGCGATCGCCCTTACTTAGATCAACTAGGGGAAATGCTCAGTTTAGAAGTGAAGCAATACCCAACTCAGTATGACTCCTCCCTCTTAGAAGCATGGCGGTCTGCCTGGGCGCAAAAATCCCAACAATTGAAACTGGAAGCCCAACGTCAAGCTCAAGAAGAAGAACGTCTCAGACCCCTGCGGGAGCGTCAACAAGCAGGTCAACAATGGTACGACGGCTGGAAAACCATTTTGCGTTACTGCAATAGCTTTGATGGCTTAGAACGCTTGGCCCCCGAACTTCAAAAACAAAGCCAAGAATTTATTGACATACCCCAGGGGGAAACCGCCATGGAACTTTGGCATCAACGATGGCAAGAACTCACCCACGCCACTGCCTAGTCCACCTTCGTGCAGTGCGAGTGTCCTCACTCGCTGGTCTAAACCCAAACTCCAAGCCTAATTCCTAATTAATGATGATATCCCCATTAACTATTCCAGAAGCCCAAGCCATTTTAAAGGGCTTTATTTGTACGGATGTAATTTCCCCTATTTCTGATCCAGAAAAGGTGAAGATTCAAGCCGCATTATTATTACTTAACCGTGAATCTGAATATCAAATGATTGGCATTTGTGCTGATGACATGGCGCAGGCTTTAACCGCATTAACTGAGTATTTAAAAGCCTTTGAATATTCAGTTAATGTAGAAGATCATGCCTTAGAACCCATCTCGGAATCGGTCTATTTAAAATTCAATGGTCGCAGTCAAAATTTTTATATTAGTCCCTATTTAGAAAAATATCGTGGGGTGCTAATTTCCTTTCAATCCACCGAAGAAAATGGAATTAATGGAGTATACGGACATTTTCCTTTAGATTTATTTGCTTAAAATTAATAAATTAAGAACAGGGAACAGGCTGCGTCGTGAGCTTGTCGAACGAGAACAGGGAACAGGGAACAGGGAACAGGGAACAGGGAACAGGGAACAGGGAACAGGCTGCGTCGTGAGCTTGTCGAACGAGAACAGGGAACAGAAATATTACCCATTACCCATTACCCATTACCCATTACCCATTACCCATTTAGGTTAAACTACAACACCAGGAGTTGTTGGTGGTGGTTGAGGTGGTGCGGGTTCGGGTGCGGGTTCATTAGAAACACCGCCATAACCATCCATCACATTGTTGTAAAGTTGGATATACTCTTTAGCGGAATTTTCCCAACTAAAGTTTTGACCCATCGCCCGACGTTGCAGTTCTCGCCATTGATCTTTAAACCGGAAAGCTTCGGACGCCCGAACCATTGAGGTATAAAAATCTAAGGGTTCATAGCGATCAAAACAGTATCCCGTACCATGATAATTAATCGGATCATTATAGGATACCGTATCAACTAAACCGCCCGTCCGTCGAACAATCGGAATACAACCATAACGCATCGCCAACATTTGACTAATGCCGCAGGGTTCAAACCGACTCGGCATAATAAAGGTATCACAACCCGCATAAATCCGCCTTGATAGGGCATCATTAAACAATAATTGTGTCGTCATCCGACCTGGATAACGGGAAGCCATGTGCCATAATTGGGTTTCATAATAGCGATCGCCCGTTCCTAAAACAATCAATTGAGAATCGCTATAGGATAAGAATTGATCCATAATTTGTATTACCAGATCAATCCCTTTCTGATCGACTAATCGGGTGACCATCCCCATTAAAAAAGTATTAGAATTAACTTCTAATCCCACTTCTTCTTGAATGGCAACTTTATTGGCGCGGCGATTTTCCAAACTATCCGCCGTGAACCGTTCTGGAATATAAGGGTCAGTCGCTGGGTTATAGGAATTAGTATCAATTCCATTTAAAATTCCCGTCATTTTACCACTGACAAAGGAAAGTAACCCTTCTAAATTTTCCCCATAAGCTGCGGTTTGAATTTGTTCAGCATAAGTCGGTGAAACCGTTGTTACTCGGTCAGCGGCTTGTACCGCCGCCGCCATGGTGTTGTGACCCTGCATATACCAAGGACACCAAGTAATTCGTTCCAAATACCAACGCCAAGGCCCTTGATATGCTAAATTATGAATAGTGAAGATTGTGGCAATATCCGGTGTTTCTTGCATCCAGACAGGGATCATTCCGGTATGCCAGTCGTGGCAATGAATGATATGGGGTTTCCAATAATTCCAGGCAAATTCCGCCGCACCACTAGAAAATAAAGTGAACCGCCACTCCTCATCCTCTCCGTAATAAACGCGACGAGGCATAAAAGAGGGATGCCCAAATAAATATAATGGCACATCTGTTTTTGGAAATACCGTTTCAAAGACAGCGAAACGCTGATACATGGCATTTCCCCACCAGATCGGGTCTTTGGGGACTTTGATCTTATCGGCGAGAAAGCCATAATAGGGCATAAAGATGCGAACATCGTGTCCCATTGCCCGCAACACCTGCGGCAATGCACCGACCACATCTCCCATCCCACCTACTTTTGCTAAAGGTGCCGCTTCTGCGGCGACAAATAGAATTCGCATTTTGATTTTGCGTTCCCTTAGTTGCTCCGTAACGTCATCATACCTCTGGTGGGCGTACTATTGAAACGCTTTAATCTAGTTTCGATGAATTAGCGATCTAGGTCAATCGAAAAGGTAATGCCCACTTCAAAATAATTTCAAAATAATATTGTATGTTGCAATTAGCAGCAAACTTTACCGAAATTCACTGAATTGATGCTGTAGCTAGAGATTCGGTGATCAATGCCTTTTTTCGCAGGAGATTCAAAAAATGCTTGATCAACTGCTCAATTCTATTTCATCTTGGAGTAGGTTTTGCCGGGTATTAACCCGACTTTCCCCCTTGACTCATACTTTAGCCTTAACGGTAATCATAGGTTTTGGGGGAATTGCTTCGGCGAACACCGTCTTAGTTTCACAAAATCCTCAAAATCTGGGTTCAGAAACCGCCGTTGTCCAACGTAATTTCCTTAAAGATGGGGTTTACCTCTATGGTGAATCTTCCCAACCGGAACAAATTGGACAATCTTATATGGTGTTTGAAGTCAAGCAAGGTCAAGTAACTGGGGCGTTTTATATGCCGCGCTCGTCCTTTGACTGTTTCACCGGAGTTCCTGAAGGCAATTATCTGAGTTTAAAGATTATTGAAAGTTATACTCAAGAAACCCATTCCTATCAAATTGGTTTGAATAATACTGCTGTTGTAGCGACAACCGGAGGTCAAGTTAGCGAAAATAATCTGGTTTTAGAAGGATTTAATCGTCTTCCTAATGTTAGTGAAAACGATACTCGGATTCTGAATCAATGTAAAGCCGATCTCAATTCAAGGCTTTAGCTGAAACAGCCTCAAGCCTAGGGTTTCTATTTTTCTCGATAAACTCGAATTAATTCTGCACCAATACTAATGGCAATTTCTTCAGGAGTTAATGCTCCAATTTCTAATCCAATCGGAGCATGAATTTTTTCGAGTTGATGGGGAGAAATTCCAGATTCTTGTAAATCTTGGTAAACCCAGTTAATTCTTTTTTTGCTACCAATCATGCCAATATATTGATAGGATAAATCCCAATTTAAAATCACCTTTAAGGCTTCAATATCTTGAATATATCCTCGATTTACCAAGGCAATATATAGGTTTTTATGGGATGTCAATTGTTCTAAAACATTGCTGACACTTTCATTAAAAATCTTGGTAAAAGGAGGAAATCGTTCTGGATTAGTTAACTCAGTACGAGAGTCTTGGATAATAATTTTAAAGCCAATAAAATCAGCTATTTGAGATAACTTTTCTCCAATATGACCCGCGCCTATAATTAATAAGATCGGCGAGGGTTTTAGAGTTTCTATAAAGGTCTGATCAGAGATTGAAATTGGGTTATTTTTAGTCAGTAAATAGGGAAAAGTTTGATCAAAAGAAGTTACAAGAATAATAGATTTTCCTATTTCTAAATTCCGTAAAATTTTTTCAGTTAATGCGATCGCTTTTTCCCCTGACCATCTTTCTAATAAAACCTGCATTAACCCCCCACAAACCCCCTGAGTTTCACGTTCAGGGGCACCGGATAAGTCAATTTCAACTAATTGCTTTTTTCCGGTTTTTAAGACTTCCCCAGCTTGCTGAATTACCTTAAATTCTCCCGCGCCTCCTCCAATTGTATCAAAAGTTCGACCATCAGCACAAATGATCATTTTAGCCCCTATTTCCCTAGGGACTGAACCTTTAATCCTGGTGACGGTTGCTATCACCACATCTGCTTGATTTAAAACTTGAATAAGTTGTTGGTAGAATTTAGTCATTATAACACAAGAAAGTCAAGTGGATTTAGTAGAGACGCGCCATGGCGCGTCTCTACTGTAATGCGTAGCACTATAACTGAATTTTTTTAAGAATCAACTGAGTTTAATTGTACCTGTTCAATCGCGTTTAAAATTGCTTCTGGGGTAGCAGGAGAAGCCAAAAAAACTGAATCCGTTTGACCAAAAGCTGCAATAGCTTCTTTAATTGCTTCCCTGACAGAAATTGCTAACATAAAAGGAGGTTCTCCCACCGCTTTACTACCATAAATTACCCCATCCTGTGCCGCCCTTTGTAATAAATGAACCTGAAAATTTTTAGGGACTTCTTTAATTGTCGGAATTTTATAGGTACTCGGAGCAAAAGTTTTTAATTTTCCCGACTCATCCCAAATCAATTCTTCCATGGTTAACCATCCCATTCCCTGCACAAAACCTCCTTCTATTTGTCCGATATCAATTAAAGGATTTAAGGATTCTCCCACATCATGAACAATATCCACTTGACGCAGTTTAAAAGTCCCCGTAAATCCATCGATTTCGACTTCACTTACCGCCGCCCCATAAGCATAATAATAGAAGGGTCTACCCTTGCCTATTTTGGGATCATAATAAATATTAGGGGTGCGATAATAGCCCGTTGTTGATAAACTTACCCGTTGATTATAGGCTTGTTTAACCACCTGATTAAATTCTATTTTTTGACTAGGATAAGTTTGACAATAAATCCAATCTTGATCAAAAATTAATTCTTGAGGTTCATCCAGATTTAACAACTTTGCCGCGACTTTTGATAATCTTTTTTTGAGGATTTCACAGGCATTTTTAATCGCTTGACCATTTAAGTCAGAACCACTAGAAGCAGCCGTAGCAGAGGTATTGGGGACTTTATCCGTACTCGTTGGCATAATTCTAAATCGTTCAATATTTACCCCTAATGCTTGGGAAGCAACCTGTAACATTTTAGTTTGTAAACCCTGACCCATTTCCGTCCCCCCATGATTAAGTTGAATACTCCCATCTAGGTAAATTAAAATTAAAGCACCCCCTTGATTATATTCTGTTTTAGTAAAGGAAATTCCGAATTTAACTGAGGTAATTGCTAACCCGCGTTTTTGATAATTATTATTTTGATTAAATTGTGCTATTTCTATTTTTCGCTGGGAAAAATTAGATTTTAATTTAACTTCCTCCCAAACCCTTGAAATGCGATTATCAAAAATTTCTTGACCATAATGGGTAGTATTAGTTTCTGCTTCGCCATGATAAAAATTACGTTCTCTGACTAATTCAGGGGGTAAACCTAATTTACGCGCAATTCTATCCATGATTTCTTCAATAATTACCATACCCTGCGGCCCCCCAAAACCCCTAAAAGCCGTATTAGAAACTTTATTAGTTTTAACAACTTGACCTCTAATTTCTAAGTTAGGAATATAATAACAATTATCGAGATGAAACATCGCCCTTTGTAAAATAGGAAAGGATAAATCCGCACTCCAACCGCCATCGGAATATAAATCAATATCTAGGGCTAAAAGTTGACCTTTTGAGTTAAATCCAACTTGATATTGACCCAAAAAAGGATGGCGCTTTCCAGTTATGATCATATCTTGATCTCTTTTGAGTCGAACTCGCGCCGGACGTCCGGTTTTTTGAGCGGCTAAAGCTGCTATAGCTGCGGTAGGATTAGCTTGGGTTTCTTTTCCACCAAACCCCCCACCCATCCTTAAACAAGTGACAACTATTTGATTTCTGGAAATACCTAAAACCTCGGAAATAATCGCTTGAGTTTCACTAGGATGTTGAGTCGAGGAATAGACTTGATAATTGTCTTCCATATTCGGAATAACCCAACTAACTTGAGTTTCTAAATAAAAATGATCTTGACCTGGAATTTCAATCTCTCCAGTTAAAATAAACTCAGATTCCTGTAAAGCATGGGTGATATTTCCCCGACGCATAATATTTTTATCCGCGTGAACACTATTGTTTTTAATTACATCTTGAATGGTTAAAATAGGCGTTAATACTTCATAGTCAATTTTTATAGTTTCGGCTGCTTTTTTGGCTGCATTTTCTGTTTCTGCAACTACCCAAACCACAGGTTGACCCCAATAGTTAATTTCATCCGCAGGTAATAGGACTTCATCGTGTTTAATAGTTCCGGTGTTATTATTGCCTTTGATATCATTTGCTGTTAAAATAGTAACAAACCCCAGAATATTATCTAAATTTGAACTATCAATTTTTAATAGTTTAGCTTTAGCATAAGGAGATAATACTGGCCATAAATATAACATTCCATTGGGTAATCTTTGGTCATCGGTATAAATCGCTTTTCCCGTAACATGACCAACGGCGCTTTCATGGGGTTTAGATTTATTATTGTTATTATTTTCTTCCATATTTTTATCCTTAAATTCGTTGTTGCGCGTTGTTGCGCTTAAGCGCAATCTTTACAAGGGTACTCATCCCAAAAACGTTTTATAGCATATCCATCAAAAATTCCCCGAATCAAAATTAACAAGGACTGGGGGCTAAAGCCCAACAACTAACAAGGACTGGGGGCTAAAGCCCAACAACTAATAAAGACTGGGGGCTAAAGCCCAACAACTAATAAAGACTGGGGGCTAAAGCCCAACAACTAACAAGGACTGGGTGCTAAAGCCCAACAACTAACAAGGACTGGGTGCTAAAGCCCAACAACTAACAAGGACTGGGGGCTAAAGCCCAACAACTAACAAGGACTGGGGGCTAAAGCCCAACAACGTTTTATCGGGGAGAAAATTCTAGGAAAAACTTTTCAAACAAATTAGCAACTAATCGTTTTCTATAACTAGCACTTCCCCGTAAATCCGTCAAGGGATTAAAAACATCTTTTAACATAATTTTAGCCTGTTGAATAGTTGCTAAATTCCAGGGTTTTCCGATTAACATTTCTTCAATCTCAATCGCTCTCAGGGGAATTGCTGCGACTCCACCATAGGCGAGTCTAGCATAAATAATTGTATTATTTGTATCCAAATCAATTGTAAATGCTGCGGAAACAATACTAATATCATCTGTCCCCCGTTTTCCGACTTTATAGGATTGACTAAAACGCCTCACTGCATTTTTAGTAATGGTTTTAGGAATAATAATTGAAACAATCACTTCTTGGGATTGTAATTGGGTTTGACGATAACTTTTAAAAAATTCAGCAATAGCAATAATTCGTTCTCCGGTTAAACTTGCTAACCGCAGTTGAGCATCTAAAGAGAGTAAAACCGGGGCTAAATCTCCAATGGGAGACGCTGTGGCAATATTGCCTCCAATAGTAGCACGGTTACGAATTTGTTTACCCGCAAACCAAACTAACATTTCATCTAAACTGGGGAATATTCCCCTTAATTGTGCTTGAATATAACTCAAGGGAATAGCGGCACCAATTTCTACTGTATCTGAATTGTGGTGCATTTGTTGGAGTTCTGTAACGGATTCTAAAGAAATTAGGGTAGGAAATTCTTGGCGATGATGACTAATTTCTAAACCTAAATCCGTTCCACCTGCAATTAATTGAGCTTGGGGATATTGTTGTAAAAGATCTAAAACTTCTGAAAGTTGAATCGGACGGAAAAACTGTTGACAAGGAGTAATATATTCGATATAATTAAGTTGTGAATTAATTTGTTGTAAACGGTGACTAAATTGATCACAGGGATGGGAGTTATTAACAGCTTCGGCGACTTTAATAATCGGTAAATAACCCGTACATCGACATAAATTCCCTTCTAAAGATTCATCATCAACCTGACCGTTATAGTACGCAGCAAATAAACTCATAATAAAGCCCGGGGTACAATATCCACATTGAGAACCTCCCAAACTAACCATCGCTTCCTGTAACGGATGCAGACCGTATTTCCCAACACCTTCAACGGTAATAATTTCCCGCCCCGCCATCATTGCTAGGGGAATTAAACAACTATTCATTGCTAGATATTGGGGTTGTCCGTTCGCCCCCTGACCCACAACAGCAACCGTACAAGCACCACAGTCCCCATCCCCGCAACCTTCCTTTGTCCCTACCCTTCCACTACTTCGCAAATATTCTAATAAAGTCAGGGTGGGAGAAAGGTCTTGAATATAAACTTTTTGACTATTAATAATTAAGCTAAAGGTGTTATTTTGCATAAGCTATAGTCGTTTGTTGTTGCGCTTCAGCGCTCTTTGTTGTTGCGCTTCAGCGCTCTTTGTTGTTGCGCTTCAGCGCTCTTTGTTGTTGCGCTTCAGCGCTCTTTGTTGTTGCGCTTCAGCGCTCTTTGTAGGGACACTCATCTCAACAACTTAATCAGATTACTTCAAAAATACTAAACCACTATATAAATGAAAGGCATTATCCCAAAGACTTTCTGATTTTCGAGATAAATCAATATGGGGTTTAATCCGACCAAGAAATTGAGTATAATCTAATGTAGTTTCGGCAAAAGGTGTAAACTCAGACCAGAGTTGGGCGTGAGTTAACAATAAATTTAACTGTTCTTTTAACAGATTCCAATTAATTCTATTTGTATTTTGAGAAACTGGGAGAGTTTCTTGAGAAAATTGACTAAAATCAACTCCCTGTTGAAAATCATAATTTTGATCACAAATTCTTAAAATACAACCCCGTTTAGGCAAATGTAAATCATAGATTTGAGCATAATCTTGAGTAGTTTCTTTATGACGAAATCGTTCAGATTTAGGACGACGGGGATCATAATCTAAGGATTCCACAAATAATGGTAATAATCCCTCAACCCGTTGGGTAACTTCCTGCCAATTAAACGTCATAGAACCTAATTGCTCTTGTTCATTTTGACAAATAATAGTCGGTTGAGGGGATAAAGATTGAATTGATTGTACCTGAAAAACCTGGAGTTTTTGAATCTCCGTTAAAGATACCCAAAATACTGGTATTCCGGCTTCTAACATTTCCTGACCATAAACCTTTAATTCCCCCATTTCCCCAGTTTTATACAGACGCCAACCCCGACTTTGTAGCTGCATTCGGGCGGTATAGGGATCGGTTTTCAACATTCGGGCTAAGGTTCGGGCGGCGGCTGGTTTTTTTTCTGGGGCTAAAGGTTCTAAAATTAAAACACCTAATTCTTGATTAATGGGGTCAGTTTTAGCTTGAATAATTGCTTCTTGACGTCGATTTTGTTCAATATCTTCAATTCTTTGTAAACCCTGACGCGCCTGGGAGACAATTTTAGGGTTAGTGGCATCTTTGAGTAATTTACGATAAACCTTTTCGGCGGTTTCTAATTTATCAGTCCCTTCATACCAACGCCCAGCATATAACTGTACCCAAAAATTCTGGGGTTCTTGTTTTTGCAGTTGCTTTAACAGTTTGGCAGCTTGGCGGTAGTCCTGACGGTCTAGGGCTTCCGCGACTTCTTCGAGTTCTTTCATGATTTTACCTCTTGCCCTCACCCTATTGTGCCATTTCTTTCCTAATAAAATCACCTCCTTTGCAATTAACAAAGAAGGTGAAAAAAAATAAGGATAATTAAATCAACTTATTTAGGGCAAACGGAAATATTATTAGCGTTCAGAACAACTGTTCCGGCACTTTGCTGTTGGATTAAAACGGGGTTGCCTGTATCAGTTTTGATGATTAAAGGACTTAAAGCCAGACATCCTTGAACCAATTCGCCCCATTCTTCCACTTTGCGACTATATTCAGCCCGAACCCGGGGAACATCATCTAAGGTAATACCATTGGGGATCGGAGGTAAGTTAGGGATGAACACCGTATCGGTAATTACCGCATCACTGGTGATGCTGCTATCAGCCCCTAATTCATAGATAATCGGGAATTTGAAGGCCGAAGGTAGGGTTCTATCCGGGTAGCCCAGGTCGGGTAAGCTGTAATAAATCGGGGGCTCAACTCGTCCAAGATCAGGATCTTTGGGTTGATATTTATAATCAAAGTCAGAGGGAACTACAGGTGTCCCAATAGGATTTTGAGCGACAGCAGGTAACTGTGAAGCTACTGCAATCAGGGCGCATAGGCCACCAATCAGTTTAGAATTCATCGTTTTCATCTCCTCAATCTCACCAACGTAAAAATTAACGAACTCTGGACGTACAGTTGATTCTAGTTTGATCAACATTACTCCATTTGGCTTTACAGAACTATAGCCTATCTTAACCCAGATTCAGAAAGGGTTTCCGCGATCGCCTTGAGTTCGAGTAGGTTTCTATCTTAGATTTTGATAGAGCTACCTGGCAACTCTATCAAATTTTAGTCTGTATATCAAGGGAAATGGGCTTAGGTTAGAATAACAGGGGACTATCAAAACTGGAACAGAAATTGAATGGATGGGTCTGAAGGTGTAATAATTCCCTTACCGCCAGAGGGATATAAGTCGGGGTTTGTCGGAATTATTGGCCGCCCGAATGTGGGGAAATCGACATTAATGAATCAGATGGTAGGTCAAAAAATCGCCATTACTTCCCCCGTAGCTCAAACGACGCGCAACCGTCTGCGGGGGATTCTGACCACTGCTGAGGCCCAAATTATTTTTGTCGATACCCCCGGAATTCATAAACCCCATCATCAATTGGGTAAGGTTTTGGTACAAAATGCTAAGTTGGCGATTTCGTCCGTTGATGTTCTGTTGTTGGTGGTAGATGGGTCTGTGGAGGCTGGAGGGGGCGATCGCTATATTATTGAGTTACTCGAGCAAGTCAAAATTCCGGTAATTCTGGGGATGAATAAACTGGATCAACAGCCGGAGGATACGGTAATTATTGACCGGAGTTATGGCCAACTCTCCCAACCTTATGAATGGCCTGTAGTTAAGTTCTCAGCATTAACCGGGGATGGTGTCAATGATTTGCAACAATTATTAATAGATCGTTTAGATCCTGGCCCCTATTATTATCCCCCGGATTTAGTTACCGATCAACCGGAACGCTTCATTATCGGAGAACTGATTCGAGAACAGATTTTACTCAATACCCGCGAAGAAGTCCCCCATTCCGTAGCGATTTCCGTTGACCGGGTGGAAGAAGACCCTAAAATTACTCGGATTTTAGCGACTATTCATGTTGAGCGTCCTTCCCAAAAAGGGATTTTAATTGGCCATCAGGGCAGTATGTTGAAAACTATTGGCAGTGATGCCCGCCAACAAATTCAAAAGTTGATTGATGGTAAGGTCTATTTGGAGTTATTTGTCAAAGTGCAACCGAAATGGCGTCAGTCCCGCAGTCAGTTGGCGGATTTAGGCTATCAAGTTGAATAGGAGTTTCTAGGGAATGGGTCAACTTGATTCGCACAGATTAACAAATTTGTTGTTAAGCTTTAGCCCCTAGAAAGAGCGCTAAAGCTCAACAACGTATCAAGGTTTATTTCCAACCGGCACGATCCATAATTTGAATCGCCTGGGGATTGAATTTTCCGTAGGCTGCAACATTGATCGGATTACTTTTAAATGTGCCAAAACCCAAGAGAACTGGAGACACGGGAACACCCGCCACGGCTGGATATTCAAAACCACTTTGAGAAAAAATCTTTTGAGCTTCAGGACTTGCTAAATGCTCTAAAAATTGAATTGCTCCCGCCTTATTAGGAGAAGTTTTAATCACTCCAGCCCCACTAATATTTGTGTGGGTTCCCTGGGCTCTTTGGTTGGGAAAAAATAAACCTACTTTACTGGCGATCGCTTTTTCATCAGGTTTTGGAGAAGCAATTAAACGAGCTAAATAATAGGTATTCACCAAGGTTAATTGCCCTGCACCCGAAGCCACCGCTTTAATTTGAGCCACGTCATTTCCTTCTGGGGGTCTGGCAAAATTAGGTACAAATCCTTTTACCCAGTTTTCCGTAGGAGTTGCTCCATTATCTCCAATCATGGAAGCGACTAAAGATTGATTGTAGATATTATTAGAGGAACGAATCACAATTTTTCCTTTCCATTTAGGATTGGCTAAATCTTCATAAGTAGAAAGTTGAGCCGGATTAACCTTAGCTTTATTATAAACAATCACCCTCGCCCGTTTGGAAAACCCAAACCAATGACCATTTGGTTCTTTTAAATTGGCCGGAATTGCTTGATTTAAAATTCCTGAAGAAATCGGTTGAAAAATTCCCTGTTGTTGCGCTCTCCAAAGGTTTCCCGCATCAACGGTAATTAGAATATCTGCCGGACTATTAGCGCCTTCGCTCTTAATCCGTTCTACCATTTCCTCCGCTTTTCCTTCCACCAGATTGACTTTAATTCCGGTTTTTTTAGTGAAACTTTCATAGATCTGATTATCAGTATCATAGTGACGGGCGGAGTAAATATTTAACACTTGGGGGTTAGCTTGCGATCGCTTCATCGGGCTAAGTCCAACCGCGGCAACTACAGCTAAGGCTGTTCCCAGGGTGAGAAACCCACGTCTAGTGATTTTGTTCATCTGACTTTAATGCAATAGTTTATCAAGAAGACAATATACACTTAATGCTAATAATTCTCAATAATTGTTTTTTGAGAACACTTGTGGTAATATAGCCGTTTTTTTACAGTCAATCAATTTATAGAGGGTATCCCGGGTGTTGCGTCCGGTGACGGGGTTAGTTCCCGTTGCCACTTTGCAGAGGGTTTTTAGGGAATCTTTGCGTAACATCACATCGGTGAAATCAGCCCCTTCGATAATTGCCCCTTCAAATTCGGCATTATAGGCATAGGCTCCTTCGAGAATCGCGTTGGTTAAGTTGGTGCGCCTAAAACGAGCCATGTCCAAGGTAGAATTTCTCAGATCTGCACCTTCAAGATTCACGTCTTGGAGTTTAGCCCCAAATAAACTGACCCCTTCATATTTTTGCCGAGATCAATCAATGTTTTAAGATAAAATTCGTACTTACCAATTATTGTATTTCTAATCCTAGATCCGATGTCTAAATCAAAAGTAATTGGTTCTTTAGGGGAAAAATTAGTTAGCCATTGGTTAGAAACACAAGGCTGGGAGATTTTGAATCATCAATGGCATTGTCGATATGGAGAAATTGATTTAATTGCCGTTGAAACCGGAGAATCGGGAATTAAGACTTTAAGTTTTATTGAAGTGAAAACTCGTAGTCAACGGAATTGGGATCTGGGGGGACTTTTAGCTATTACTCCCAAGAAGCAAGCTAAAATTATTCAATCGGCTGAATTATTTTTAAGCGATCGCCCCCAATTCCTAGAATACCCATGTCGGTTTGATGTGGCTTTAGTCAGTTGTGTTCCCTACCCCAATCGAAACCCGATAGCAGAGGAAGTTTCCAGCTTTTCCCCTCCCATAAATATCGGTCAGTCTGTATTGATAAACGGCTACCAACTGATTCTACAAGACTATATTGAATCAGCATTTAGCGAATAATCGAGGAAATTAAGCTAGAGCTTCGGGACAGTACCCTAAACCCCTAACAAATTGAGTTCGGAAAGATTCAACATCCTCGCGGTTAGGAATACCATGGGAAACAACCGCCACTTGGTAACGACGCATGACACTCAGGGGAGATTGTCCGGTTTCCAAACCCCAAAGGGCCATTAAAATCCGCATATCGGGTTCATAAGGAATACCCAATTCCTGCATAAAAGCTCTAAAGTCTCCGTGTTCCTGTGGGGTAAGATATTGACACATTTTAACTTTAACAATCCAGCCATCAATTTGGTGAATCACCGTAATAAACTGAACTGGGAAAGAATGATTCGAGCATAAAAAGTCTATGACTCTCAGGGTAAGACTGGTGTTGGCAAGGTAGTAAAGGTATTCCATCGGTGATCTCCTGCATGATTGTTCCGCTTTATTTGTTGCTGAACTCCAGTCTGGAACTCTGCAACAAAAAGCAATAGGAGCGGTATTTTTGCTTGTACTGTAACCGTTCAGGTCTGAAGTTGAAACGGAGCCAAGAATGATGGGACTCTAATAAACGCCAGATCTGTAGGCAACATAACCCTATACCCATTATACTGACAAGATTAGGGACGATACGATAGGGGAAAAGCACCCGATTTTTTATGGGGGATTCTACCCAACCCCAAATTAGGGAATTAACTTGGATCAAAGTGAAACCCATTAATATCACCACGGGGATCTGCAAATATTGAGTTACTCTATTATGGGATAATGTATAAAAAAAATTAGGTTAAAAGATAATTAAGAAAAATGGATCAGTTAGATTATCAGTTAGAAAGCTATAACTATGAACTACCAGAAGAAAGGATCGCTCAAAATCCTGTTGTACCAAGGGATAACTCCCGTTTACTGGTTGTAGATTCTCCCGACTCCCATCGTCATTGTCTATTTAAAGATTTACCCGAATTTCTCAGACCTGGGGATTTACTGGTACTTAATAATACCCGTGTACTTCCGGCTCGTCTGTATGGACATAAAAGTAGTGGGGCAGAGGTGGAGGTATTACTACTAGAAGAAAAACAGCATCATTGCTGGTTAGCTTTAGTTAAACCGGGTAAAAAATTTAAACCGGGTTCTGTAATTGAGTTTGAACTGAATCCTACCTCAAAAAATAATTTTAATTGCGAAAGATTGCAGGCGACGGTATTAGAAACCGATGAAGAAACTGGGGGAAGGTTATTAAAATTTGAAATCCCACCTGGGAAGTCTTTAATTCCGTTTTTAGAAGCCTTTGGTAATATTCCTTTTCCTCCATATTTGACGGAAACCGAAGCCTTACCGGAACAATATCAAACGATTTATGCAGAACGTTCCGGGGCCGTCGCCGCACCGACTGCGGGGTTACATTTCACTGAAGAATTATTTCAGCGTTTACAATTAAAAGGAATTGATCAAGTTTTTTTAACTTTGCACGTTGGAGTTGGAACTTTTCGACCCGTTGAAGTAGATAATATTATCGACCATCAAATGCACGGAGAATGGATTGAAGTTCCGGCGGAAACCTTTGAAAAAATCGCAAAAACCAAGGCATCCGGGGGGAGAGTTATTGCCGTTGGTACAACTTCTGCACGGGCATTAGAAGGGGCTGCGGTCGCCCTTGCTAACGCCACAGAAACCCCCCAAGAATCAACGTTTACAGGCTATTGCGGGAAAACTGATATTTTTATCTATCCTGGGTATCAATGGCAGATTATTAATGGATTAATTACCAATTTTCACTTACCTAAATCCAGTTTATTGATGTTGGTTTCAGCCTTAATTGGACGAAAAAGGTTGTTAAATTTATATCAACAGGTCTTAGAAGAACCTGCTAATGAGTTTGGACAACAATATCGCTTTTATTCCTTTGGAGATGCGATGTTTATTGCGCCTGAAAGTGTTTTATAGCGGTTCCTGTGGCTAGGTTTACAAGGGTTAAGTCTAATTTAACCACAAAGATACAAAGACACAAAGAAGTTGTTAGATGAAATCTCATTATAGATGCTACAGATGATCCCCCCTAACCCCATTGGAAAGGGGGGAATTAAAATCAGGACTTATTTTTTTTCCCAATTAATTGATCAACTAAATTTTTATGGTAATTGGGTGGGACTTTAACCACTTCACGTTGGGGTGGGGTGGGGGCTGGGGTCGCGGGACGGGAGGCTTGGGCCTGAATCGGGACAGAATTAGTATAGGGGGGACGTCCGAAGCCTAAAATGATTCCCCGAGTTCGGGTTCGGCGCATAACTTCACCGCCATTGGCATCATTACCCACTCCGGTATTTCCTTCAATACTAATAATACTGCCATCGGATTTAACCGATTCTACGATCCCAACATGATCGGCAATTCCATCCCCCCGCCAACAGAAAAAGACCACATCCCCGGCTTTTGGATCTTGAAACCATTGACCCCGTTGTCTAAACCAGGACACTCCATCGGGACAGTAGGCGAACCCCTTGGAGCTTCTAATGGGCAGGGGTAAACTGACTTTATCGAAACAGTAGGAGATAAAAATTGCACACCAAGGAACGTAATTCATGCCGTACCATTCACCGTACTTGTTACCATTACTACCCGATGGATGTTCAGTATATCCAACTTCACCCGCAGCAATATTAATTAAATTACCTACAGTTGTCATAATAATTCTCCAAAATTTCAAATTGATTCGGGATAGTGGAGGCTAATCAGTTCATGACCTGTTGATTTGGGGATGGGATTTTCCTCCTTGACTACCACTATTTTACTCTTTTTATTTCTAACATAGGGAGTCAAGGTTTTTATCCGGTGAAATTATCCTTAATGTTCTTTAAAGAAAGATAACACCGGAATTACCAGTCCATTTTTATTTTCAAGGGGATTTCTGGGTGATCAGAATTAATTATAAAATTAGGAATTATTTTGATTGGTGCGTTTAATTTGTTCCTGCTCTATAGCTTCGAATAAGGCTCTAAAATTACCTTCTCCAAACCCTTTAGCCTGTCTAATTTTACCTTCGATAGTACAAAACTTTCGTTCAATAAATTCCAAGAAAAATGTCGGTTTTTCAAAAATAGGTTGGCTAAAAATTTGTAATAGCATCGCTTCCGAGTTTAATGCTTCCCAATCTGCTAGGATTTGGTGGGCTTTTAATTCTTCCCAATTCACAAATAAGGGTTGATTAATCCACCGTTTTTGTAATTGCAGATAATATTCATCTGGAACTGTTAAAAAAGATAATCCTCTTTGTTTTAAACAATTAACTGTTTGGACTAAATTAGAGGTTCTTAGGGCAATATGTTGAATCCCCGATCCTCGATTGATGTCCAAAAATTCTTGAATCTGAGAATTTTTAGATGCGGGTTCATTGATGGGAAACTGCACTTTACCTTGGGAATGAACCATAACTTGACTTTGTAATCCAGAGCGTTCTGTTTGAATATCAAAACTTTGTTTGGGTTGAAATTCCAAATGATTTTGATACCAAGAAATTGCTGTTTTTAAATTACCTGATTGTACATTTAAAACAACATGATCGATGGTAAGTATATCGGGGTAAGAGATAGGAATAATATCGAGAAAACCAGGAATAGCTTTACCGGGTATTGTTCCTATTTGTTCAACTAAAGTATGACGTAAACCCTGCCATCCTTCTAGGGTTAACCATTTTAATTGTCCTCCTAAATAGTCCTGAGATTTCAAGGGAGAAATCACCCTAACTCCTTGTTTAACAAGCTGTTCAAGTCTCAATTCTAAATCTTTAACTTGAAAGGCAATGTCTGCAACTCCCGACGGATGTAATTGCAAAAATTCGGTGATAGGACTCTCAATAGTTAAAGGCGAAGATAATAGGAAATAGACTGAACCATGATAAACAATTTCTGTTTGGGTATGACCAAGGTTGCGATTGCCAATTCCTTGAAATCCTAGATTGTGAATAAACCAGTCCCGTGTTCGTTTGGCATCTTGAACATAGAAATGGATATGATCAAACTCCATAATTCTCCGTTCAATAAGCAACAATATAATTAAGTTTAAAAGAATAAATGGCTTTCCGGTTGAATATTAATTTCCATCGGCACCGCTTGAGGTTCGGCGGCTAAGGCAAACATAATAGAATTAGCAGCAGTTTCTGCACTCAACATTTTTGAGCGGTCAACTTTTAAACTGACATTATCCCAAAAAGAGGTATCGACACCACCAAAATAAAATAGGGTGACTTTAATTCCATAGCGTCTGACTTCATCCGCAAAACATTTACTAAAACCGACTAAACCAAATTTAGAAGCACAATAGGCACTAGACATTGCCATGGAATGTTTCCCTAAAATTCCGACAACATTACAGATATGTCCTGATTTTTGTTGCTTCATAATATTAGCAGCAGCTTGACAGGTATAGACCGATCCTTTTAAATTTAGATCCAACATAGCATCTAAATCAGTCGGTTCTATTTTATTCCACTGTTTTAAAATTCCCGCCCCCGCCGCATTTACTAAAATATCAATTTGACCGAAATAATCAACTGTTTTTTGCATTAAACTCTCGACTTGTTGGGGGTCAGTAATATCCGTTGGGACAATTAACAGTTCCGTTGGGGCTAACTCCGTCGCCAAGGCTTGCAATTGACTGCTATTTCTGGCGACTAAGACCAGTTTTGTTCCCATTTGGGCCAATTTTCTGGCTACGGCCGACCCAATTCCTCCGGTGGCGCCCACAATCACAGCAACTTTATTGTTCATTTTACTTTACATTTCTTAACAATCATCTTTCTTAGTATAACAAATTATCGTTCCCCCGTAGAGACGAGCCACGGCGCGTCTATCTACTCTCTCTACGGGAGCAACAAATTTTAAGCCTTTGTAAAAGTTCGAGTCTTTGCACAGACGTGCCGTGGCACGTCTCTACGGGGAATTTAACTTAACTCTCCAATCTTTATCCGTTTTTTCTAAATTAAAGGCGGGGCTGACATTTAATAGCTTTTGAAAATTACCCCCTAATTTTAATTTTTTAATAATTTTAGTAATAGAAATTCCATACTTTTGATGAAATTGGGTTCCCAGAATAGACATAGAAACATTATCCTCCGATGAATTTAAAGTTAGTTCTTTGATGATTTTAACTAAGGCGGTTTCTAAATCTTCTAAAGATTCAATCAGAATTTTTTGAGATAATTCCGTATTTAATAAAGCCCCAGGTTCGGTAACAGAAGATTGAATCTCAAATAGAGTAACATAGCTAGGAGATTTTTCCGCAGGTTTATGGACGACAAAAATATGGGGATTTTTGATAAATATATCTCTAGCTTGATAATCTGAAAAATGGGCAGAAACTACTTGACTAATGGTTAAATTGTAGGCATCTTTATATAAACTATCAACTCGATTGAGTTTAATCCATTGACTGTGAGAGCGTTTCTGTTCTAGTTTGATAATCTCTTGTAATTGGATAATAAATTGATCTAAAGTAGGAATTTGAGGAGCGGTTTTTAAAGAATAGGTATTCACCTGACTGGTGCGGGTATTCAGCACGGTAAGATTAGTTTTATTTTTAGTAACTTGATAAACGGTTAAACCATGGGTTTGCAGGGCATTGCATAAATGGGTTAAGCCCCGGTCAGAGGAACAAACTAAAACCTCTTTTGCCGTAGGATAATGCACAAAAATAGATGACCCCACCGTTGACATTTTTAAATCTGCACTATCTTTTCCTGGGGGAACATGAATAAGTTGATAACTGCGTTGATGATATTCTAAATCCTTTTTTCCCATGCTGCGCCAGTTAGCAAAAGCAACTTTAATTTGCACGGGATATAAGCAAATAGTCTCTAAAAATTTCTCTGTTTCTATGTCTAAAGTCAGATTTTCGACATCTAATAATAAAATACTAATTCCGCTTTCCTTGGGATTTCTGCCATTTAATAATAAGTGAGAAGAAGAATTATCAACTAAAGGATAATGAGCAAATAGGGCGGCAACATTGGGGTCTGTCAGTTGTTCGAGTTTGGCAATTAAAACTTTATATTCAGGAGAACGTAAGAATTCAACACTAAATAAACGGCCTAAATAAGCGTTGATTTTTATTAAAAGTGCCTCTCGATTTCGTACTTGACTTAACCCGTGATTAAGTTGACGAATCAGTGAGGATTGATGTTCAGATTGTTGCCAAGGAATATGGCGATAACGGGGATTAATCCAGTGCGGATGTTGGACGTTCACTAATGTTTGACAAACATAGTGACTAATAGCAGGAACAACCAGGGTTCCATTTTCTTGAATTGTGCTGGCTTGCTTAAACATAACCGATATAAAATGCTAACAATTCCGTATTGAATCCTAGTAGCATGACGATATTCTACACGAAAATGTCAACTTTATCTAAAAAAATTACTAAACAGGAAAATTGCAGTTTTTAGTGTTATCAGGTTTTTCACCGAAACACAAAGACACTAAGGCACTAAGAAAGAGAGCAGGATAATTAAGGCATATTAAAGATTTATCGAGGTTTTTAGAGTTTAATTCCGAGGACTTGGGTGTAAGCTCCTCTGGCTTGGGTGACGCCGATGGTGCGTTGGGACGCTTCCATCATGGGACGACGCAAACTAACCACAATAAATTGGGCTTGTTCGGTTTGACTTTTAATCATTCTAGCTAATCTTTCGACGTTGGAACCATCTAAAAACATATCGACTTCATCGAAGGCATAGAAGGGTGAGGGACGATATTTTTGTAGGGCGAAAATAAAGCTTAAAGCGGTTAAGGATTTTTCACCCCCGGACATAGATGTTAACCGTTGGACGGGTTTTCCTTTGGGGTGAGCAATTAAGTTTAAACCACTGGTAAAGGGATCTTCTTGGTTATCAATTTCTAAGTAACCATCGCCTTCGGAAAGTTGAGCAAAAATGATTTGAAAGTTCTCATTAACAGCATCAAAGGCTTCTTGAAAAGCGCGACGGCGGAGGGTGGTAAAGTTCTCAATTCTGAGTAATAATTCGGTTCTTTCTCCTTCTAAGGTTGTTAGTTTTTGGGTTAATTCTTCTAAGCGGGTTTGGGTACGTTCAAATTCTTCTAGGGCTAACATATTCACGGGTTCTAAGGCTTCCATTCGTTTTTGGAGCGATCGCAAATCCCTTTGCAGAGCAGCTAAATCTAAGTTATTAGGAATATTAGGTAGGGGTTCGGGTAGTTCGATTTTAATGGCGGCAATTTGTTCTAATTTGATGTTTAATTGTTCCCGTCTTCCCTGTTGGGTTTCTTGTAATTTTTCTATTTGCCAGTCTAATTGTTGTTTGGCTAAACGCAATTCTCCTAAATTGGTTTCTACCTGATCCCGTTGTCTTTTTTCTTCTCCTAATTTGGCTTCTACTTTGGATACATTGCTCCGAATTTGTTGAATATTTATCTGAATTTCTGTTAATTGATTCTTGACAGTTTCTAACTTTTGTGTTAAAAACTTTTGTTCCTGACGAGTGGCTTCTAATTTCTGATTTCCGGCTTGATTTTTTTCTTGTAAACGGGTTTGTTGATTTTCAATTTCCGTTAACCGTTGTTGCACGGTTCTCATAGCATTCTCTTTCTGTTGGAGCTCGGTTTCTTGGGTTCTTAATACCCCTTGAAGTTGTTGCCATTCACTATGGCTATGGGTGTCTTCTAGTTGGGCTAATAGTTCCCGATCTTGTTGTAATTTTGTTTCTAAATTGGGAATTTCTGCCTCTAAATTCTTTAAGCGAATTTGGGCGGTATTGAATTCTTGGGTATTTTTTTCTAATTGCGATCGCAATTGTTCTTGTTGATTATTTAAGGTTCTAATTTCTGACTCTAATAGGGAAACTTGTTGTTGATGATCGCGCAAAGTTTGTCTAACTTCATTCAGTTCTAACGCTCGCTCTTTTACCGTTTGACTAGCTTCTAAAATACTGCGGTTACAACGTTCTAAAATTCGTTCAATTTCCTCTAATCTTTCCTTCAATGCCGCAATATTTCGGGCTTCTGCTGACCCTTGATCTGTGCCAAAATGTAAGCTAGACCGAGAAGCTACACTTCCCCCTGTCATCGCTCCGGTGGTTTCTAATAATTCACCTTCTAAGGTAACTATCCGATATTGTCCTAATACTTTTCGAGCATTAGAAAGATTATTAAAAACTAAAGTATTGCCAAAAACATAAGCAAAAATATCTTGATAACGGGGTTCATATTCAATTAAATTAACTGCTAAATCAATTAACCCCGACACATTTCTCATCGTGGCTAAATTGGGTAAATTAGAAGGATTTCCCTTAATTTTATTTAAGGGTAAAAATGTCGCCCGTCCTGCTTGTTGGCGCTTCAAAAATTCAATGGCAGCCGCCGCCACACTATCATTTTCTACGACAATATTACCCAACCTCGCCCCGGCTGAGGTTTCCAACGCTAACTGATATTGGGGTTCCACCTGTCCCAACTGACAAACTAACCCACAAATCCCTGAAATTCCCGACTGAGCTATGATTTTAGTGGCATAACTTCCTGTCGCTTCCTGTTGCGCCTGATGTTGGGCTTCGGACTTATCCAGTTTGCGCTGACGTTCCCGTTGTTCCTGTAATAGACGGGTTTGGGTTTCCTGTTGCACCTGTAACTCCGTTTCCACTTCCGTCACCTGTTGGGTTAAGGTTGTCACCCGTTGAGCAGTTGCATCCCTTTGAGTGGTAGCGGTTTGCAAAGTTATGGTTTTTTCCGATAATTCCTGACTCAAGGTAGTAATAGACTGTTGCTGTTCTGAAAGTTGGCGTTGTAGTTGTTCAACTCGCTCCCGCAGTCTGGCTTGTTCAGTTCGATGGGGGTCAAGGGTTTTTTGCAAGGCTTCAATTTGGCGGTGCAGTTCTGTTTGTTGCACCATCCAGCTTTCCGCCTGTTGTGCGACTTCTGAGGTGGCTTCGCGCCCCCGTTCCACCGTTGCTTGTAGGGTATCCCGTTCCCGTTTTCGTTGATCTAAATTCAGGGTTTCTTGGTCTTTTTCAATAGCCAGACCATCCAGGGTTTGATACTGTTGGCGCAGTTCCTGTTCGGTTTGGTGAATTTGGGTGATCGTTTGTTGGATAGCGGTTTCCAGTTCCGCAGACCGGGTTTGCAGTTGACTCTGTTGGGCTTCTTGGGTAGCTAAACTAGACTGGAGGGCAATTAGTTCTTCTTCACCCATGGCTTTAACTAGGGCGTTGAGTTGTTCCAGTTGAACAGATGTGGTTTGAATTTGTTGATCTTGGTGTTGACGCTGTTCACCCAGTTCGGTTAAGGTGCGATCATCGGCTTCTATTTGTTCCCGCAGTCGTCCCTGTTGTTGTTGCAGGGTCTGATAATTGAGAACCGTTTCCCATTGACTTTTTTGTTGAAATTCTTCTCGCAGTTGTTGATATTTTTCGGCTTTTGCCCGATCTTTGTCTAAGCGATCGCGTTGGGCAATTAATTCTTGTTCTACGATCCGGCTACGTTCTTCTCTATCTTTAACCGCATCTAATTTTTCCTTGGCTAAGGTAATTTTCCGATCAAAGGAAGCTACTCCCGCCAACTCATCAATAATTTCTCGACGTTCCCGGGGTTTCATCGTAATGATACCCGTAACATCCCCTTGTAAAACCACGTTATAGCCTTCGGGATAAATTCGCAGTTTATTTAACTGTTCGTGGAGTTCGGTTTGAGTACAAGCTTCCCCATTAATATAATAAGTCGAGGTATAGGTTCCCTGTTTCGTTACCCGCAGTTTTCGCGCCACTGTCCATTCTAACGGGGGTTCAAAATTCGGTATCTGTAGAGACGTTGCCTGCAAGGTCTCTACAGAGGTTTCAGTTTCAGTTTCAATTTCTGGGGATAAACTATTATCGGTTTCTTCGCTATCACTCCCCAAGGGTTCGCCCTCGTAGTCGGAGAGGTCAAAGGTAACTTTGACCAGGGTTTCAACGGTTCCCTTCCGGCTTTGGGCGTTATTAACCAAGTCAGGTAAACGTTCTGCCCGCATTCCCTTAGAAGACGATAACCCCAAGGCAAATAATAACGCATCGAGAATATTAGATTTGCCGGAACCATTCGGGCCAGAAACGACTGTAAACCCTGGTAGTAATGGCACTGCTGTTGTACCACCAAAGGATTTAAAGTTAGTGAGTTCGACGCGCTTGATATGAACCATTGAGACGAATTTAGGACGAATGAGGTGAGTGGGGGAGACTCACACTGCATAGTTGTCTGAATAATCAACAATATTAACAGTTTAGCCTGGATCAAGCAAGGATAGGGTTTTTTAAACTACAGTAACACACCGAACAGGTGATGGTGTAACGTTAGCTCTTGTTTGTTTGAATAAGCAATTTTTTACTTGTTTAAAATAATATAAATAGGTGTCGGGTGTCGGGTGTCGGGTGTCGGGGAATGAAACCTGCTTTCTACCCGAAACCTGACACCGGCTTTCTACCTGACACCTGCTTCATCACATAGTTAACACCCCAAATAATTACTGGTTATTTAACACCAATTCCAAACGGGATAAAGCACTTGTAGCAGACTCGCGGAGATAAGTATCAGCAGTTTCATCACTCGCTAATTGGGTTAAAAATTCCGATACACGCGGATCAGCAATCCCACTGATAGCATTAATCATTGCTACCGCCATCCCTAAATTATCTGTTGTTTGTAACGCTTCTAATAAAACATCTAAAGCCGGTAATCCAATTTCTCCCAACGCCATCACAGAAGCAATATAAACCACGGGATTCGGATCATTAATGGCAATTTTTAGTCCTTCAATTCCCTCCACAGGAAAAGGCTGATCAGGATGATTATAGGCAACCTGGGCTAATGCTTTGGCACAACTGGAGCGAATCGTCGAGTCATCATTTTCAAGCAAAGTCTTGACCAGGGAAGGAACAGAATCCGAACCAATATAACCCAAGGCTTTCACCGCCGAGCGCCGATAGGTGACATCTTCTTCCCCTAAAATACTCATCAGTCGAGGAATTGTTTCCTGATTCCGGGTTTGGGCTATTTCTGCCATTGCTCTTTCTCTGAGATTGGGATTAGGATGCTTTAATTGTTCAAACACTGAATCTGTGGTCATTATTTTTATTGATTATGGGTTAGGCATAAACGGCGGAAAGTGAGGCTGCTTTGGCTCGAACTAACCCATCCGGATCATTCGCCACCAAGGTATAGCTTGTAGAATCCCCCAACTGTTCCAAGGCCATTAATGTAGCATATTTCAAATCCCAGATTCGGGTGTTTAAACTATTGATTAGCAGGGGAATCGCCCGTTGATCTCCCAGTTCAGCTAAAGCTAGGGCTGCTGCGGCTCTTGATTTCTGGAACTGAGGGGCAGGATTTTGTAATGCTTCCACTAAGAGATCATAACTAGGAGCATACCGCAACCAACCCAAGAGTTTAACAACGTGATAATGGGCTCCATAATCATTATGGGCTTCTTCTTTATAGGTTGCCATTAAAGCTTCTGGAGCTTCTTGGGAATAGGTTTCTAATAGGGTTTTACTGGCTAAATAGCAACGGCCAAAATCCGTTTGATACAGTTCTCGAATCAAAAACTCTAGGGTCGGTGGTTGATCATATTCATGGACTAAGTTTAGATCATGGGGATGATCTCGCAAGACTTGTTCTAAACTGGGTTGAATTTCCTTAAAGCTAATCTCTCCGCTTCTGTCTCCCAGTTCTCCTAATAAGCGAATTCCTCGCAGTCGAAATACTAAAGACACCGGACAGCGTGCAATTTCAGGAATTGCGACATAATAACGGGCATCAATTAGATCTTGAATACAACCCCGGCGAGCATTGACATTTTCATGCTGTAGAAAGGCAACAACTTGCTCCATTAAGCTGTAATCTTGACTCAGACGGCAAACCGCCGACAGCGCAGCACAGGCAATGGGGGGATCATCGGCATCAATGAATTGGCGAATCCGTTCTAAAGCGGGTTGATAGTTTAATTTAGCTAGAGTATGAATAATTGTCCGATACAGTTGTCCTGGTTTCTCTAATAATTGAGCCATGTCTTCGAGTATGTCTGGATCACTGACCTCAATTTCGCCCAGAGCCCAAACTGTATTCTCAACCATATAACAATCTGGATCGGCTAAACAGGTATGAAAGATTGATAACGCTTGGGTAGCTTGCAATCGTCCTAATGTCTCTACACACTTGCGGCGTACAATCTGATTATCCAGAGATGGATCAAGGGTTTGTACCGCCCGAATTAAAGCAAGTATGGTATTTTCTGTGGGGAAATTAACTAAATGGGAAGCGGCTACATAGCGAGAATCATCCTCTCCTATTTCCTCCTGGGGAGTATCTAAGAGGGCGATCGCCTGTTCTTCGGTTAAATTATAAAGATTAAAAAAACGTTTATCCATAATCGGTGTTCTAAAACCAACAAACCTGGGGACTCTTTGAGCAATACTCGGCTTTAGAGTGGCAAAGCATTGTACTAAGAATACCCAGGTTTATAGAATCTAAGGCAAAAATAATTTGACTTAAATTCAGTCCGTTACAATCTACTAAGACAAGGAGTTGATCACATAGTCGAGCAGAGCATTGTATTCAAGCAGAGCTTGAGCGGACATATCACGAGGAGCGCAACCCCGGTTCCGAGAGAATCTCAATGCTTCAACATAGGGAGCGGTGGGCAGACTTAAAGCGCGATAGACTTCACGTTGGCCAGCAATTCCCCACTCATCCAAGGGCCCCGTACCACCGACAACCAGGCAGTAGTTGACTAAGCGCAGGTAGTGTTTGATGTCACGGAGGCATTTTTCTTTGAACACGGCGGTAGAATTGGCTTCCCCGTCGTTGTTCAGGTAAGGATATTTTTTGATAGCGGCATCATAACCTTCCCGGGCAACTGCATCCAGATTGGAAGCGAGTTTTTCGGCGGCTTCTAAACGAGCAGCAGCACGTTGAAGACTACCTTGTACGGATTCTAAGTCAGAGGTGCTAGGAAAACGTCCGGCTGCATCCGCAGCACCGACCGCAGTGGTAACAACTGATTTCATGATGGGGATATCTCCTGAATGGATCTGATTACTTGTTGGTTTCAATTCAGCTAGTTCATCAATTAGAAGAACAATAGCTATTAGCTGAGGGCAGCAATCACGCGATCAAAGTAGCTGCCGGCTTCAGCAGACAGAGCCGAGCAGTCGCCTTGGATTGTATCCATTTTGCGGAATTTGTTACCAGCCATCGCAGGAGTGTTGGTGCTATTGATGTGAGCAACGGAAATTGCTTTCATGATTCCAACAGCACGAGCCGTAGATTGGAGGGGAACACCCAAAGCGATGTAGGTTTCTTTCAGACCATTCAAGCAACGATCATCGAGAACGGAGGCATCACCAGCCAACAGAGCATAGGTCACATAGCGCAGGATGATTTCGCCATCACGCAGACAAGCAGCCATCCGACGGTTGGGGTAGCAATTACCGCCAGCTTGGATTAAACCTGTATTTTCGCAGATCATCCCAGCGATCGCATCGGAAACGCAGCAGCTTGCATTGCTGGCAATGGCGTTGACTGCATCAAGGCGCTTGTTCCCTTCAGCAATAAAATTTCTCAGGCCGCCGAGGTCAGCACCACCAATTGGGGCTGTTTTGGTATCGGCAGTTACTACTGCTCTGGAAAAAGCGTCAAGCATTGAGTTCTCCTTAAATAAGTTAAAAGGAATTTTTTAATTCAGATGTCGTTAGTTGTTTGACTAACTTGTATATGACGATACAGGCAGGCTATCCCCTTTGTCTTGTGTCTGAGAAACTAATTAACAATTTGTAAACTTTACTGAAATTAACCCTCAACTAACCCCAAACTTTCGGCGGTATTGTGGCGGGTAAACTGGTTCCAAGTCCCTAATTCCTCCGCCGGACGACTGCACAACATTGCTTTTGTCTCCTCGCTCAACCCTTGAACTAAAGTAAAATCAGCCCCAGCTATACTTTCAATTTGCTCTAGGTTAGCATCGGTTAAGTCCGCCCCCCGGAAATCTACCCCCTGAATTTCTGCCCCAACTAAACGGGCTTTGCGTAAATAAGCCCCGGTTAAGAACGCTCCCTGAAGGTTCGCCCCGCTTAATGCCGCATCTTCTAAGTTAGCCCCACTCAAATCGGCTCCACTCAAATAGGCTCCCCGCAGGTTAGCCCCCTGCAAATCGGCATTTCTCAGATTTGCCGTATTCAGATAGACTCCGTTTAAGTTGGCTTTTGGCCCCACAGCCCCGGAGTTGCGGTAGTTATATCCCTCTGGCCAGAGGGTATGAGCATCATAACGAGCCAGTTGCAGTTTCGCACCTTCAAGTTGAGCCTGATTCAGACAGCATCCCTGTAAATTAGCCCGAAATAATAGACTATCTGCCAATATTGCTTGGGTGAGGTTCGCTCCTGTTAGGTTCGCTGCGCGTAAATCAGCCCCGGTGAGGTTCGCCCCGGTGAGGTTAGCATGACTCAAATCTGCTTGAATTAAGTTGGCTCCTGTGAAATCAACTCCTGATAAGTCGAGGGAATGCAGATCAAGGCTTTGTAAGTCGGCTTTGGCTAAACTTTTGCCTTGTTGGAGAAGTTGTACAATTTCATGGCGGGTTATGGTCATAGTTGTTGAAGAAAAATCATGCCCAATATTATCGGTGGGCGTGGTGACTTACAATACCTTTGCTATTTTTTTTCTGTAGAAGGAACCACAAAGACACGAAGACACGAAGGAAGAAATTAAGGGGGATATTCCCTAGTTCCCTGGTTTGGGTTTGCTGGATTCGTCTTTGTCAATCACTTTTGATGGTAACTGCTATAAGTCTGTAAAGGTGTAAAAATAGAGGTTTAATAGTCATTTTAATCGCTATAACTTTAATTAACAAGGAGAAAAACGGTCAATGAAATTACCGATGACGATGATGGATTTTTTTAGAAAGAGTGAAGGAACGTGGTTTTCACAAAGAGCGGTTCATCGCTTTGATTCGGCTGCGGATGAATCGGGAGAATCGAATTTAATTATTAAAGTTTTAGATAAAACTGATCCGACTATCTTAGAAATTTGTTCAGAACAAGGAATTGATTCTAATTCAGTGGTTGGAGGGGCTAGTTTTATGTGGCAGGGAAATTTTAAGGAGGGAGAACCTAATCCTAATTATGGCGCTATTTTGATTGATGTTCCTAATCCAGATAATCCCCGTTATGGTAAATTCTTCCGCAATAAAGGCTATGTTGAAGGCATTCCGGTTGTGGGGATTTATCAGTTTGCTGATGATGGGGTTTTAACAATTGATACTGAATATGAACGCAATCAAGGTCAAGAACGTTGTTGGTTTATTACGGATAATTTTCGGGTGAGAGTTAGTACCGTTAAGGTGATGAATGGTGTTAATTTGATGACTTATTCTTCTGAACGTCGCTGTGTTTTGCCTTCTGAATTAGATGCAATGATGGAAACCAATCGTCAAAGAGCGTTACTTTCAATTTAGGGGAAGGTAGACCATCAGAAACCGGGTTTCTCAATAGAATCTGAATTATAAACTCGGTTTCTTGAGATGAGAGCGATCACTTTAACCCTTTAGCTAAAATTAATTTATAGACTTATGCTACCTGTTCATGAATCTGATAATTTTTGCCTAATCATATTACAAAATTCTATCAAGTCTTGAAAAGTTTTTAAGTGTTGAGGTTGTTCTTGAATTCTTAGCATTAACTGTTCTAAATAGTAACGTTCTTGTGCATCTCGTGGCTTGTTCTTCGTGTAAACTTTATTGTTTGCTCTAAAAATTTTTTTTAAATAAGCATAATGGAAATCTGCATGATTTTTATGAGTATAGCTTCCCATCATTTCTGGATCTTCCGTAGAAACATCATAATAGTTAGCATAATCTAATAACAAGCTTTCCTTCGGTTGTATTGAATTAAACATTCGTCTATTTCCCAGAAGCCATGTTTCTATACAACGATTTTGAATAATAGTCACAAGCTCGGTTTTTCCAAGGTCAATATTATTGTTTATAATAAACTCATCAACCTCTGTTTTTCTATCTTCTACCGTATCTTCATCTGCATCAAGACAAACTACCAAATAGTTATACTTACCCGTTTCATGAATTTTATCTATTGCATTAGGAATACCATGCTCAATAATATTAGGATATCCGTGACCACTAATTAAAAAGTAACTATTTTTATCTACCTGATCATAAAAGTTAACTCTTTTCAATTGTGGCAAAAGATAACTCAGCCAAGATGGATAAATTTTTTTCTCTGTATTTTTTCCCTCAACAAGAATATAAAGATTCATGCTTGATCAATTCCTTCTGGATATTCTTCTAACAGGTTAATTAAATCAATAAATGCTTTTTGTCTTGAGGGTCTAATTCCCCAATCTTGAGCATTTTTTACCGTTACTATTCCTCCTTTTCTGGTGATAATTTTCCAGTGGCTAGGGTTGATATTATTAATAATATAAGGATGGTGGCTTGTCATAATGATTTGTAAATCACGTTCCTCAGATAATAGGGTATCTGCTAAACTATCAAGACAGTTAACTCCTAGACTATTTTCAAATTCATCGATTAAGATTAAACTTCCTTTTGGTAATAAAAAAAGTTCACTTAAACACATTAATGTTTTGAACATCCCAGCAGAAATTCTAGATTGTTTAATCCAAGAAATAATTCCTTTTTCTTTAAGGCTAATCACTGTAGATTCATTTAAAATTTTACTTAAAGACATGGGTAAGGAGAAATTATTAGTATCTATAGGTTCTATTTTAATATCTTCAATTTGTGTAAAAATATCTATAAATTTCTGTTTTATAATTTGAAATTGATCGGGAAATTTACGATAAATTAAAGACAGCTTTATGGGGATAGGAATATCACTTTCTTGAATCTGATCTAAGGAATAATTTTCACATTTTTTAAAAATAGCAAGGGATAATCCATAAATCCCATTCGATGTTCTATCAGGATCACTAAAGTAAATTCTATCAAGTTCTTCTTTAGCCATATAAATATCTTCTTCTTGATTCAGCAAATGTATAATACTTTGTGTTGGTGATAATTTAGGGGTAGTTTGGTGTTTGAATATAATTTTTTCTGCATCTCTCTGAATCAGATGATTTTCATCTTTGTACAAATTTTCTGTTAAAAGATTAAAACCCTTTGGAGTATCTTCTGATTCTAGTTGAAACAGATCTTGATCAAATTTTTCTGTCTCAAATTCTCCATCCCATCGATAAATTACCTGAGATCTAGTCTGGAAAGTAACATTCCATTTGACTCCATTCAAAGAGGCACCATTAGCTATTTTTTTTAAGTTAAAAATTGATTTAAGAATCTGAGTTTTTCCGGCTCCTGATATTCCCACCATTAAAGTTAAATTTGATGATAACTCTATAGGTTTATAGCTCCAATCGTATTCTTTGTCGTGATATTCTATACTTAAAATTTTCATGACTTTTATCAAACATTGCTCTAAAACTCTGAATTCAACTTATTATAGCAGTCCTAAACAAGTTGTGCAAAAATTCTGTAGGGATGATGTCCCTCTAAACCCAGGATTAAATAGGGTTTGAAGACCAAACCCCTACAATAAATAAAATATTACAATCTCCGTCTCGACGGCGCGGATTACTCCAGATAACGTTCTAAATCAAATAGAAACCCGTGAATATATTCTTCAGTCCATTCTTCCCCATAGAAACGAGTAAACATTCCCCGTGCGGGGTCTTTTTCTGCCCGATAACTAACATAACGTTTTTGGGCTTGTAAAATGTCTTGGCGTTGCTCAGAATTATCAATGGGTTGGGCTTGTTCTACAAATTCCAGATAGGCTTGTAAATAAGCTTTAAACGCTTCAAAAACATGGGTTTTAACAACTTCTGTTTCTTGAGGACGAGTCCATAAAAACGCCGGAGAAAAGAAGGGTTGAGCTTCTTCGGGAAAATCTCCACCCCAAGGTAAATGTTGTTGATACTGTTGAAAAATAGGCAATATCGGCTCAGTATATTTTTGTTGATAGGTGGAATTATGAAATAACGGCTGCATATCTAAGGCGATTAAATGTCCCCCGGGTAGGGTGACTAAATCAGCCCCAAAGAAGGGTAAATCATAGTTTAAATGGGGGAAAATAACAAAGTTGAGAACTTGTAAAGCTTCTCCCCCTTGAACATGAGCAGCTCGAATTTGTCGCAGTTTGGGTGTTTGATAACCGTAACTGGTGGTAATCACAACTTGCTGTCTTTTTCCTTTTCCTGTTATTTCTTCTTTTTGTTCAAATCCTGGGGGAATGGGGTAAGAAGTCAGGGGGAGTTTTTCTTTAAGAAGGGTAAGGGCGTAATCTAAAAAGGGTTGATAGAGCGTCATATTGTTGAAAATTTTTATTTCGCAGCAACCGCTAAGGGAACAGCATCTTCAAATAAGAATTCATAGAGAAAACGTTCCGCCCATTCATGACCAAAGTAGCTACTAAATAAGCCGGATGCTGGATCTCGGTCAGCGCTATATTGATCATAGGCTTTTTGGGCGTTGATTACCTCTTGAATTCTTTGGGGTTCTGAAAGGGGTTGTGAATTTTGTAATAATTCCCAATAGAGATGAATATAGTCCTGATAAGCTGAAAATACTTTTTCTCTAACGGTGGCTGCATCGGTTTTAGCAAACAGAATATATTTAGAAAAATACTGATTTGCATCATAGAATTTCATCGGTAAATCCTGGGCTAAATCATCATATTTTTCCCAAATCGGACGCATTGGTTCAATATATTTTTGTTGATATTGTTCGTCTCGGAATAAGGGTTGAAAGTCTAAAACAACTAAATTTTTAACTTTACCAAAAGAGAGGAAATCAATCCCTAAAATGGGTAAATCGTAGTGATAATTGGGATAAATGACACTATTAAAAATTTGAGCCGTTTCACCTGCATCAATATAGGTGTAGCGAATTTTCCGAAATTGAGGACATTCGTAGCACCAACTTTGAATCCGAGCGGGATTTTTTCCCCGTTCACTAACCTTAGACTCTAATCCGGCTGGAATAGAACGACTGACCACCTGGAAACGAGAAAATATCTCTGCTTCTAAAAATTCCTGAAATGGCTGATACATAAAAGTTGATATGGATTTTAATGTTATCCGTTTAGATTAACGGAATCCCACCGGACTTGTCTGGCTTTGCTTAAAGAAAGTAACATTTCTTCAACTTACAAAATTTTCCAGTACCGCAGCCACCACGCGATGATCTTCATCCTGCTTCAATGCTTCTAAGGCGGTTTCGGCTTGGGGACTGGAAAAGCGATGCAGAGCGCGAGCGACTCTCGCCCGAATTCGCCAGGAAGAATCCTTGACTTTAGATAGAAGTTGTGGTAACGCTTTTTCTCGTTGGGGGGTACTAGCGAGGAAGGCTAAACTATCAATACAGGCTTCCTGTACCGTTAGATCTTCTCCGTCAATCCCACAAACACAGATTTCTAATAGGTGTTCTGGACAGTCTAATTCTACCATTGCTCCAATAATACTTCGACGCACGAGCCAGTTGTCGTCTTGGTAAAATGCAGCGACCAGATGAGAAGCAACGGGTTGTCCAAATAGAGATAGGGAATTGCTGGCTTCGGCTCGAACATTAGCATCGCGGTCAAATTTAACCATTTGTAACAAAGCGGCTAAGGATTCTGCGGTGCGTTGTTTCCCCAAACCCATTGCGACAAAAGACCGAACTAAAAAGTCTTTTTCCTGCATTTGACTCAAGAGTAAGGGAATAGCGATTTCAGGTTCATACTGATGCAACTCTTGAATGGCTTTGAGTCGGTCTTTGGGGTCGGAGTCGGCTAGACAGGCTTTAATTTCGCTGAGTTCCATGATTTCAGGTTGAGGAGGGGAGGTATCTTGAGTATTATATAATATCAAGTGAATAATTTATCCCTTTTTTATTCTCCCTGGCATCGGTTGAATTTTTATCAAAAATCCATACAAATTTATGCAGTTAACTGAACGCGCTAAACAATTAATTCCGCTTGCTAGAATTGTGAGTTTTGAGGCTTGGAAAAATCACTACTCAGCCGAATTAATTGAGATTTTTCAACAGGCTGATGATCAAGGACGTTATTTAACAGATCAGGACTTAGAACTGATTGCAACGATGATTCCTGAGTCTTTATCGGCTCTCGAATCTGCTCGATTACTCAGAGATAAAGCGGATACCATTATTGAATCTGCCCGTCAAAAAGTGTTAGATGAATATCCAGGAATTGTTGAGGTTGGGGGAGATTTATATCCTCCGGCACGAGCGCAGGCTTGTTGGCGAGATTTTTGGCATTTTCTTCGTTGTATTACCTATGGAATTGCTGGAAGTTGTATTCCGTTTACATCTTCTGAAGGCTTGAATAATATGCAATTACTCTATCAAGAATTACAGGTTCCTTTACCTGCAATGATTGTGGGGTTAGAATCTTTAAAAACCTTTGGTCTTGAGGAATTTAACCCGGAACAACAGATAGAATTGAGTTCTTATTTTAACCATTTAATTGAGGCGATGAGACGGTTTCAGTAATCGCTTTTTCTCTGAACAAAGGGTTCGAGTCACCAACACCAAGTTTTAGGTTTATGAGACATAAAAGCTTCCTAGAGAGGCAAATGTTACGAATCTTTACGGATTATCGGGAAAATGTCTAATCTAAAACCTTGTCTGGTATAACATTAAACGAACAGGCTTAAGTGTAGCTTTCAAGACAATTTCTGATTTTTAAATCTTAACAGCTTGTTAAGTTTCGTAACAAACTTCAGAAATCCTAATTTTCGCCAACTTATCGTGCATCGAGGAGATTGTTTCATGGTTTTTGGGCCAGCATCCCAACTGGGCGTGGGTCTATACGAAGACACCCCCCCGGTAGAAATGATTCTCGGACGTTCTGAAGAAGAAGCCGAAGCCGTGATTTGCGCGGTTTATCGGCAAATTCTGGGCAATGCCTACGTCATGGAGAGTGAACGGGCCATCGTCCCCGAATCTCAATTTAAGCGGGGAGAATTGAGTGTCCGTGAATTTGTCCGCGCTGTTGCCAAATCTGACTTGTATCGCGTTCGCTTTTTCGAGAGTTGTCCGCGTTATCGGTCTATTGAACTCAATTTCAAACATTTTCTAGGTCGCGCCCCTCGGGACTTAGAAGAAATGAGAGTGCACAGTACCCTGTTAGATACCCAAGGGTTTGAAGCGGAAATCGACTTCTATCTCGATAGCGACGAATACCAAAACGCCTATGGCGAAAACTTCGTTCCTTACTATCGGGGTTATAAAACTCAACCCGGTCAAACCATGGTTGGGTTTACCCATTTCTTTGCTCTGGCGCGGGGCGCGTCCAGTAGTGACCTCAAAGGTAGTTTGACAGGGAAAGCATCGGTGCTGAATCGATATGTGATTCAAAAAACTCCCTTAGCTGTAATTCCTCCTTCTGGGGGTGCAATGGGCAATGGTTGGTCTTTCCAAGACCCAACCGGAAGTGCTCGCACCCGTCATGGAGTTGGGGCGTCCGAAGAAGGTAAAGTTTACCGCATCGAAGTCACGGGTTATAGCTCTCCTGGGAAAGTTAACCGAGTGTCAAAATTCCGTCGCAGTAACCAAGTTTTTTTGGTTCCCTTTGAGAAACTATCTCAGGAATATCAGCGCATTCACCAACAAGGCGGCGTGATTGCCAGTATTACTCCGATTAGTTAATTGGGTTTGGGATTAATATCAATATCCAAAATCCAACTTTTTAATATTTTCTCTGAGGCAATAGGATTTCAGTCATCATTTATTGATGAATTGATTGCCTATTTTTTCTATATTCTATTGCCCAGATTTCTTGAATTCCCTCAATCTATTTTTAGGAGATCTAAATCATGGGCGTTGTTGTCGATGCTCCCGTAGAACTGCGGACAGTGGGTTGTTCCGATGAAATCTCGACGGTGATTCGGGCTGTTTATAAACAAGTTTTAGGCAATCCCCATATTATGGAGAGTGAACGGTTGGTGACAGCCGAATCTCAACTGGCAAATGGCGGTATCTCCGTGCGGGAATTTGTGCGTCAAGTGGCGAAATCGGAGTTTTATCGGAGTCGTTACTTTGAGTCCTGCGCCCCTTATCGGTTTGTGGAACTCAATTTTAAACATTTACTGGGTCGCGCTCCCAGTTGTCAAGCCGAACTCTCAGAACATATCCGTCGTTGTATTGAGGAAGGATATGATGCTGAGATTGATTCCTATCTCGATAGCCAGGAATATCAAGATATGTTCGGAGAAATGATTGTTCCCTACTATCAAGGGGCAAAAACTCAGGTGGGACAAAAACAGGTCAACTATAACCGTACTTTGTCTTTATATCAGGGCTATGCGGGAGTTGATAGTGCTTTTACGGCTTCTCGCTTGGTGGAAGCGGTGGCTACAAACAGTGGCAATAAAATTCAGTTGCCTAGTTCTGGCGGCCGTTTAGGGGCTTATCAGGATGCCACTGAAAAGACGTTTAAAATTGTGGTCAAGGGGTCTAAATTTGACGCTCCCCGTCGGTTGAGCAATACCGTGTATTTGGTTTCCGGCGCGAAAATGACTCCCCAAATTCAGCGCATTCATCGGAGCGGTGGCAAGATTATTAGCATCAATGAAGTTTCCTAATTCCGTTTGATTTTCATAGAATTAATTCGGAATTAAGAATTAGGAATTAACCATTAACGGTTGAACAGTTGGGTGTTGAACACTCAGCACCCAACACGCAATAAAATCACCTGTAGCGAGGAAGAATAACAATGACAACTTTAACTCCAAGTTTCACATCAGAACGCCTAGAATTACGTCCTAATACAACAGAAGAAGATTTACAAGTGATTATCCGAGCCGTTTATAAACAGGTCTTGGGTAATGCTCATTTGTTGGAAAGTCAACGGAATCAAACGGCAGAATCTTTACTGCGAAATCGAGATTTAACCGTGCGGGGTTTTGTGCGGGCAATCGCTCAATCAGAACTCTACAAATCTCTGTTTTTTGACCCTAATTCTGCCTATCGGTTTATTGAATTAAACTGTAAGCATTTATTGGGACGGGCACCGTTAGATCAAGCGGAAATTTCTGCTCATGTTCAAATTTGTATTTCACAAGGTTACGCAGCAGAAATTGATTCTTATCTCGATAGTGCAGAATATCTGAACAACTTCGGAGAAAATTGTGTTCCCTATCCTCGCAGTAACACCACACAAACGGGGATTAAAAATGTTGTCTTTAATCGGACAATCAATTTATTAGGTGGTGCCGCTACCAGTGACAGTGAACACCAATCTAAATTAATTTCCAGTGTTGCTACCAATTTACCCCAAAAAATCAAGGTGTCTTCCTTGGGTCAAGGTGGCGCTCAAGAAAAGCGGTTTCGGATTGTGGTAACAAAAGGCGTAAATTCGCTGTCAAAACTGGCGAATAAGACCTGCTGTGTCAGTTATTCCCAACTGTCTCAAAATATTCAAAATATTCAGAAGACTGGGGGTAAAATTCTCAGTATTACTGAGATGGTCTAACTGTTGAATTTTGGGGGAATCTTCACCCCTAAAATTGAACCTGTGGGTTGTTAAAACTGACAAGGGTTAGGTTTTAATTACCCACATTGAAAATCGTTTTTCTCTTGACATAGCTTCTATGATACTCTTTTTATTTTCTGCATGGATATTGCTGAATTTGTTGAACAGTCTTTAGGACGATGGCGTTCACAACGGAGCGCTCATCATCTGGCTTTTAGTCACTTTGAAGCTGTTACTTCTATTATTGATATTGTGCCTTTAGAAGAACAGGATTCTGATGTAATTGCCTTGTGTCATTCTTATCAGATTGATCCTGAATCTTCTACTCATCCTTTTCGGATGACTTGGGAGGGAGAATCGGATTGGGAGGAGGGAAATATCATTAAAGGAACAACGATTTTAGTTCCTATTCCCGATCAAAATGACTTTACAAAAGGTCAATTATTGCGGGATCAAGGCTATGCAGAAACCATTCCTTCTGTGGGAGATTATCAGATTAATCCAGAAGGGGTTTTTACGCTGTTAACGCCCTATGATCGAGCGATGGCTGAAGAAAGAATTTGGTTTGCTACTCCGAATCTGCGATTTCGAGTTTCATTGATTAGAACGAGTGCTGGAACTGGAGTGGTAACGGCTTCTTTTTCTTCCGAAATCCGAGATTTAAAACAAGAATAAACGATGAGCTTAATCCCACGTTTTTCTCGATGTATCGCTGGGGATTTTAGCAATGCTAAACAAACGATTGCTGACCCTAAAAATTTTGCTCATATTCGGATTTTTTTTCGGCCTTTACCCTGGGAATTTTTTCAAGGCATTGGTTTTTATTCTGAGCAAACTTATGATTATGATCTGTGGAGTCCTTATCGTCAAGGATTGCATAGATTAGTTGAACAAAACGATGAAATTTATATTGAAAATTATGGGATAAAAGACGCTTATTTGTACGCTGGAGCCGGACACAATCTGGATATTTTACGAACATTGACTCCAATTGTCACCGAACGTCGTTATCACTGTTCGATGATTTTTCAACCTTGTGAAAATGGATTTCAAGGACGGGTTGAAGGGAATCAATGTTTAATTGAACGCAATGGTCGTCAAACCTATTTAGTTAGTGATGTGGAACTCACAGAAACGACTTGGGTGAGTTTAGATCGAGGCATGGATATTAATACCGATGAACAGGTTTGGGGATCGGTACACGGCCCTTTAAGGTTTGAAAAACGACAAAGTTTTGCGGATGAACTTCACCGCGAGGATTGAATAATTTTTTTGTAGATTGACACCAAAATGAATAATAAAAACAATGTTACCTCCAGTCGCCCGAAAAAAAATGGAGGCATGGATTCGGAGTCGCCATTTGATTTTTTTAGATAATTTTTTGATTTTTGAAACCTTAGATTATTCAGCCATTGAAAGATTTGAATCTTCCATCGCTAGTTTGAATGGAACTTTTATTTCTGTGGCGATTAAGGAAAAAATTTGGATGGGAAACCATCGACAGGTGATTCTTTATCAAGCCAAGGCTTATTTAGCTGTTCCTAATCATCAATTAAAACAATATTGGATTAAGTATGGAGCATTTTATACTCGGTTTGATCAACAATTCTAAATGTTTTATAAAAAAGGTTTACTCGGAGTCACCGAATCTGAGAAAATCTGAATAGATCCCAATCTAAATTATCAAAATATGACAGAACAAACCGAAATCACTAGCACAGAACCTGTTGTTTCTGACGAATTAGCAGAAGTTATTCAGGAACTAGAACAGTATCGAGAACGCCTCCTGAATGAAACGTTGACTGCGGCGCAACGGGCTAAAATGTCCAAGACAAAGGCAATGGCACAACTAGAGCCGATCTTGGCTCAAATTGATGCCAAACTTGAGGAACTCCGCAGCCAACAGGCGATGGTGAGTGTTGAGAATTAAGTTATCCCACTTGATCTGTATATATGTCTAACTCGGAAACTTTATCTGGAAATGATGCTGTTGTCCTGTCTCCTGAAGAAACAGATATTTTGTTGGCGAGGGTGAATCAACAGTTAGCCGCTAACGGTTTTGACTCTAGCGACCTTACCCTAATCAAACAAATGGTGGAGTGTCTAGGGGATACACGGGGGATGGTAAGACTGGGTTTTGCGGAAGCGTTGGGTCAAGTGGGAAAACCTGCTGTTCCCTTTTTACTAACTGCGCTGGCTAATCATCCCAACCCGGTTGTCCGAAGGGCTGCGGCAAAAACCTTAACGTTGATTGCTGACCCGGAAGCGGTTCCGGTTTTGATCAAAGCGTTGTTAGAGGATGAGGATACGGTGGTCAAAGGTTCCGCAATTGGGGCATTAGCGGGTACAGGAGCCGCATCTGTCCCACCTCTATTAGAGATTTTGGCGTCCCCGGATTCCCCAGAAAGCACGAAAGGACACGCAGCTTGGGCTCTGGCTTTTATTGGGCCAGCCGCAAAAGAGATTTTATATCGGGAAATTCATTCTGATTCCCCAGAAGTGCGGATGGCGGTGGTGGGGGCGATCGCTAAAATGGCGGAAGAACAACCGGACACCGAAGCCACGGAAATTCTGGTTCAAGCTTTGGAGGATGTTGATTCGGAAGTTCGGTGTGAAGCGATCGCCGCTTTAGGAAATATCAGCTATGCACCTGCGATTCCCCGGTTGATGGAGTTATTGCAGCATCCAGATGGAGAAAGTCGGAAAGGGGTAGCGATGGCTTTGATGAAGATGGGGGATGAAGTTAAAGATCAAGGTGCAATGGAATTGCTGAATACGGCATTGATTCAGGAAACTGACCCCACGGTGCAACGGGCGATGCAGTTAGCAATTTCTCATCTGAGGCGGGATTAAGGACGGAATTGGATTTTTCCTCTAAGTATTTTCACTTAGCAAAAATGCGATAATGATGAAAAGCAGACTGTGTTTTTTACCTAAGACATTGTTCGTAATAAATTTTAACGCAACAAATAGCGACGGCGTTGTATAACCAATATCTGAAGGGCAAAGATAACAGCCAAATGTTAGTCTCCCAACAATTGATTAACATTTGATTAAAAAAGTTTAATGTCCTTTCATAAAATGATGTAAAATTTCTAAGGTTCCTCTAAGTAAGGCTACTGTTACTTCAAAAACAGTAACAGTAGCCAAACAAGAGAGACTCTCAAGAGTCAGGATCGGGAAAACCCATCATTTCACTTTGAGTCGAAAATAAAGTTAAGCAAGTCAAGTAGGAGATTGATCCATGTTTGATGCCTTTACCAAGGTGGTTTCTCAAGCTGATACCCGCGGCGAAATGTTAAGCCCCGGCCAGATCGATGCTCTCGGCCAAATGGTTGCCGAAAGCAACAAGCGTTTAGATGCCGTTAACCGCATCACTGGTAACGCTTCTGCCATTGTTTCTAACGCTGCTCGCGCTTTATTTGACGAGCAAGCCCAATTGATCGCTCCTGGTGGCAATGCTTACACCAACCGTCGTATGGCTGCTTGCTTACGCGACATGGAAATTATTTTGCGTTATGTCACCTACGCAGTCTTCGCCGGAGATTCTAGCGTTCTTAATGATCGTTGCTTGAACGGTCTGCGTGAAACCTACCTGGCTCTGGGCGTTCCTGGTGCTTCCGTCGCCGTTGGCGTTGGCAAAATGAAAGATGCAGCTTTGGCTATTGTTAACGATCCCGCAGGAATTACTCCTGGAGATTGTAGCGCTCTGGCTTCTGAAGTCGCCGGCTACTTTGATCTCGCTGCGGCTGCTGTCGCCTAATTTTTCAAAAATTAGATTTTCAAAACTCCATAGAAGTCTAATTAAACGACTTCAATCTGTACCTAAATTTTGTAAACCCATAGGGAGATAACTCAAGCATGAAAACCCCCCTGACTGAAGCGGTAACAACCGCCGATTCTCAAGGCCGTTTCCTGAGCAGCACTGAAATCCAAGTGGCTTTTGGTCGTTTCCGTCAAGCCAAAGCCGGTTTAGAAGCAGCCAAAGCTCTGACTGCAAAATCTGACAGCCTGATCAGTGGCGCTGCCCAAGCAGTGTATAACAAATTCCCTTATACCACCACAATGCAAGGGCCCAACTACGCTTCTAGCGAACGTGGTAAAGCCAAATGCGCTCGTGACATCGGTTACTACCTCCGTCAAGTCACCTATTGCTTAATTGCCGGTGGTACAGGCCCTATGGACGAGTACCTGATTGCTGGTGTTGATGAAATCAACCGGACTTTTGAACTTTCTCCTAGCTGGTATGTGGAAGCTCTGAAATATATCAAAGCCAACCACGGTCTGAGTGGCGACGCAGGTGTTGAAGCCAACTCCTACATCGACTATGCTATCAACGCTCTGAGCTAGATTTAGCACGTTTGATGCCCGGAACGGTAAATAGCTGTTAGCAACTGGGTTAACGGTTGTTTAACGCTCCGGGCATCTTTGTTTATTGTGGTTGTTATCCAAGATTAACAAAGTTTTTCTTTTTTTGTCTTGTCTGTTTTGAAAATCTCTTACGGAGCATAAGGATATGGTTGGCTTGCTTGAGGGAGGCCGACTTGGTATCCGGGCCTTTGAAGAAACAAAACCCGTAGAACTACGCCCCAACTACACAGAAGCAGACGTGCAAACTGTGATTGTGGCAGCATATCGTCAGGTGATGGGCAACGAACACCTGATGTCGCGGGAGCGGCTCACTAGCGCGGAATCTTTACTGCGCCAAGGACAAATTACCGTTCGGGATTTTGTCAGAGCTATTGCTTTATCCGAGGTTTACCGGACTAAGTTTTTTTACTCTAATTCTCAAACTCGATTTATTGAGTTAAATTACAAACATCTGCTCGGTCGCGCCCCTTACGATGAGTCAGAGATTGCGTTTCACGTTGATCTCTATGTCAGCCAGGGCTATGAAGCCGAAATCAACTCTTACCTGGACTCTCCAGAATATCTGGAGAATTTTGGGGAAAATGTCGTCCCCTATTATCGGGGCTTTTCTACCCAAGATGGACAGAAAACCGTTGGTTTCAACCGCTTGTTTACCCTCTATCGCGGGTATGCCAGCAGCGATCGCGCTCAAAACCAAAAGCAAAGTCGCTTAACTTGGGAATTAGGCCGGAATTTGGCTGCTCCGATTCAAACACCGGATCATGGTCAAAGTCTAGCAGGTACGACAGGCGGCAGTCGTGGACAACTCTACCGCCTGACTGTTATGCAAAAAGCAACACAGTCTCTGCCTCAAGTGCGCCGTACCCAAACTGAATATACCGTACCCTATGACCAACTGTCTACTCAGTTGCAGCGAATTCATCGCGCCGGGGGACGGATAATGAGAATTACTTTGGCATAATCTCATTGGTTTCAACTTTAATGCCAGTTTGTGTCAGAAGACTTGGGGTCTGGGTTGACTGTTCAAGCAGAAGGCTTAGACTCTAATTCCTCTGACTTACAAACATTTAACAGCGAATCAATGCACGCTACAATCGCAACTTGATTCTCGGTCATGTTCTTAAATATAAGAGGAGGGTTTTAGGTGGCTATTACAACAGCAGCATCTAGACTAGGAACTACTGCATTCCAAGAAACGCCCCGTGTTGAACTGCGACCAGATTGGACTCGGGACGATGCTCAACAGGTAATTCGTGCCGTTTATCGCCAACTCCTGGGTAACGATTATTTAATGAGTTCTGAGCGTCTGAAAAGTGCTGAGTCTCTGTTGACCGATGGTAGCATCAGCGTGCGAGAGTTTGTTCGTTCTGTTGCTAAATCAGAACTATACAAATCCAAGTTTTTCTACCCGAATTTCCAAACCCGTGTAATTGAACTCAATTACAAACATTTACTAGGTCGCGCTCCTTATGCTGAATCCGACGTGGTTTTCCACTTGGATTTATATCAAAACCAAGGCTATGAAGCTGATATTGATTCCTATATTGATTCAGTCGAATACCTGGAAAACTTTGGGGAAAATGTGGTTCCCTACTATCGCGCCTTTGAATTTCAACGGGGACAAAGAAGCGTCGGTTTTACTCGGATCTTCCGGTTGTATCGCGGTTATGCTAATAGCGATCGCTCTCAATTAGACGGGAATTCGTCTCGCTTGGCTAAAGAACTGGGTCAAAACAGTTCTTCTCCCGTTGTTGGCCCCTCCGGTGGTAGCGGAGGTTGGTCTTATCGTTCCTCCGGTCAAGGTGTAGTCCCGACCACGGGATTCAGCACAGGCGGAGTGTTAGGACAATCTGACCGTAGCTATCGGGTTGAAGTGGCTGGAATTATTGAGCGTCGATATCCTAAAGTTCGTCGAAGCAGCAAGTCCTTTATTGTTCCTTACGAAGGCTTATCTTCTCTACTTCAGGAAATTCAACGCCAAGGTGGTAAAGTCGCCAGTGTTACACCTGTTTAGGACGTTTTTTTAATCAGGGGGCGCTGATCAGCAATCCCTGTTTATTGTTTTTGTACAACTTTATTAGATTAATTCAAAACAATGTTAGGTCAAGTTGCAGTAGGTAATTCAGCCGCTTCTCCATCGGGAAGTCGCTTTTTTCGTTATGAAGTTGTGGGTTTACATCAATCGGGTGAAACCGACAAAACTGATTATTCTATTCGTTCTAGCGCCAGCCAGTTCATCATTGTTCCTTACAACCGCATGAACCAGGAAATGCAGCGTTTAACACGGATGGGTGCAAAAATTGTTAGTATTCAACCTTTAACTTCCGAGGCAGAATAATTACTATTATTCTCTAATTAGATCGAAGTTCAAAACTGAATTTAACAAGTAAACGGACGCTAGTTAAATTTAAACATTGATATTTGTGGTTAGGTGTTTCAAATCCGAAACACCTAACCCTTTTTTATTCTCCAATGTTCTGATTATATACCCTACTGAAAATCATTTTTTCTACCAAAGAATGCCAATCTCCTGAAAATAAAGGCTCAGAATCAAGAGCATGATATAGCGAGTCTAAATCAGTTGTACAAAAGCATCATATTTTTCTAAGTTCGGAGGATTGAACAAACTAAACTTAAAGAAAAGCCGGAATAACTTTTCAGCTATTGAGAAGTATTGAGGGATACTTTGGTGGCGATCGCATTTCAGAAATAATACTTCTCTTTGGTTTGTAACCATTCCATAGCAACTTGACTGTAAGTTCGGAGCGTTCAACAAATAAGTAAGTGCTTGGGGAATTCCTGTGGTAACGTCTAGTCTTGCAGGTTTTGATTCGATTACCAAAATCCAAAAACTATCTTGGATTACCAAAATATCAATTCTGCGATCGCATTATCTTGAGAGCCGAGAATTGCAAAACTAACCCGCAGTCGCTTACCTGTACCATCAGCATCAGAAATATTAGTGCTATTCGCATCAATTCCTGATAGGGTGTAAGTTTTTTCAATGATTACTTGTCGCACCAGAGCGTGTTCCCGTTCCCCTAAAACTGCCACAAAATCCATATATAGTAATCCTAAATAGGTTGTAACATTTTAATACTGACATGAAACAGCCAGAAGTATTACCCCAGATCCCTCCCCCCCCTAGCCCCCCGTGCACGGGGGGTTTGGGGGGGCTGTTCCCTTTTGATCAGGGATTTTAAACACAACTCAAATAGGATTGCTATATTTAGCTAATGCCTTAATACCTTATACTAAAAAGCGATCGCCCAAAAATCACTACTCACACCGAATAGCGATCGCCACATCATCTAATTTATTAACTATCTTTTTTCTTGCTTCGCTTTTTCTTCTCAACTTTCAGCAATGGCGCACTTAGGGCTTCATAGAGGCTGAATAAATACTCAATGCGATTTAGTTCGCTAACGAAGGGCTGGGGACGATAGCAGAGGTCTACCGCTTTATCTAGGGTTTGATGGGCTTTTACCAAGTCGGGCGGCATGGTGAGAGGATCGTAAAGATCGGCGAGGCTACTATCAGGATATTTTGCCCTTGTGTCTAATACTTTTTGCGCGGCAATTTCTACTTTTTGCTTTTGTTTGTCGCTGACGTTTTCAGGGAATGGATAGTTGTTGTAAACGATGTCTTTGGAATATCGAAAATCACTTTTCAATCTTCCACATACATACCTAACCCAAGTCATGTGCATCTCGGATGTGAGTATACCAAAATGGTAAAGACTAGAATTAGAAACAACAAATAATAAATCACTAGATAAAGTATTTGAATCACTAAATCCAATTGGGATATACTTTCTACGCTCACTTGAAACCTTGGGAACGATCAAATACTCCCCGCTTGGAATATTCTCTACATGAAACCGAGTTGGAGTTTGTGCTAGTTTCTGAGTAGGAATGCTTTGGCTTTCTAATCTTACTTTTTTAACTGCTTCAACTCTTTTTAAGGCTTGTGGCATCTGTTTTAATTCATTAGGCGGACAATCTCCAAGCCATAAACACCATCTCTCACGATTATTAATAAATTCATCAGATCCTACCCATTTTCTAAACCATTTGGCAGATTGTGGCTCTATCTTGATAAAGTCTTCTTTTTCTGGCGTTGTAAATAGATAGTTCCCGCCATCAATTGGTTTATTACCAATACCTATAGATGGGATATTAGACAACGGATTTTGTCTTCTTTCAATTGTTGTATCTGTTCCATTTACCAAATAAGGATTGATGTTTTTTGCCTGTATTTCCAATGGTTCGCCCTTGATATCCTCATACTCAAAAATACGTTTCTCTGCAATATCAAAGTTCGCAAACCCAATAATAATGCAATATACAGCAGCATTTTTTCTGGCTTCATTTGCCCACTTAAAAGTTCTATGAGCAAAATGAATTTTTATTTTGTACTCATTAAAGAGAACATTCCACAAAATGCCAACCTGTTCGCCTTGAGAAATTGAGTTTGTACTAACAAAAGCTACTTGGATATTTGAATTTTGAATGAGTTCTGCTGCTTTGACATACCAAGCTGAGACATAATCCATAACTCCAGCACCTTTGGCATCGTTAAATATACTAAGAAGATCATCTCTTTGTGTTTCATTCATCATTTTAGAACCGACAAAAGGCGGATTACCTAAAATAAAATTTAACTTCTCTTTTGCAACAACAGACTCCCAATCAATCCGCAACGAATTACCATGCACAATCTTCGCCACCTTCTTCAATGGCAAACGCACAAAATACTGCCCAAACTCATTACTCACCTTCACATTCATCTGGTGATCAATTAACCACATCGCCACCTCAGCCACCCGCACCGCAAATTCATCATATTCAATCCCTGCAAACTGATCTACATCGACTTGAATAATTGAGCTAATATCCGTCACTAACTGCCCACTCTTATTCAATTCCAACAAAATCAGAATCTCTAAATCTCGCAATTCCCGATAGGTAATAATCAAGAAATTACCACAACCACAGGCAGGATCGAGAAAGTGTAAATTTGCAATCTTTTTATGTAATGTTTCTAGTTTGCCCTTACTACCCTTAGCCTTCTCAAATTCAGTATAAAGATCATCCAAAAAAAGCGGTTTAATCAACTTTTGAATATTCTTTTCAGAAGTGTAATGCGCTCCTAAATTGCGGCGTTCCGTCTGATTCATTACCGCCTGAAACATCGACCCAAAAATTGCCGGGGAAATCTTACCCCAATCAAACGCACAAGCCTTTAACAACATTTCACGCATCGGTTTATCAAAAGTCGCAGGTTTTACAGTCTCCTCAAATAACTTCCCATTCACATAGGGAAACTGCGCTAAATTTTCATCTAAATTTTTTAATCGCTTCTCATTAGATGTATTTAAAATATGGAAAATTGAGGCGATGTGCATCGCCAAATCACTGCCATTTTCCTTCGTATGCAAATCAATATATTCCCAAAAAATTCCCTTATTATTAAAAATGCCCGTATCATCGGCAAACATACAGAATAATAGCCGCACTAGATAAACCTCTAAATCATGCCCTGTATAGCCAATTTCTTTGAGGCGATCGTGCAGTTCTCCCATCAATTCCGCCGCTTTAATATTGACAGGATCTTCATCCTTATAAACCCGTTTTTCATATCCCGCCATAAAGCCGAATAGATGGACATGATCTAAAAAATCCTTTAGCTCAAACTCTGTAGTTTCGGCCGTATCTAAATCATAAAGCCGGAATTTTTGGAAATCCGAAACCAAAATATATTTTGGTAATTCATGTTCTTTTAAATTTGGAAAATAATCTTTTGCTTGTTGTGTAGCCTTATCTAAGTCCTTGCCCCTAGACTTATGCTCCACCAAAATCGTCCCCTTCCACAGCAAATCAATAAACCCTTGCTTATTGTCTGCCTTTTTAATTGGTAGTTCAAAACTTCCTACCCGCCGCCGTGAAATGCCAAACACATTAAAAAAGTTATTCCAGAATGATTGCGACTCTGACTTCTCTGAAGTTTCACTTTCCCATTCCTTAGAAAAGGTGATCGCCCTTTGTTTAATCTCATTCCAACTTAGAGGCATATCGGCAAATGTTAAGACATAATTTTAGTTAATATTTTATACTAGCACTCATTTTCTAAAATTATAGCAGGGAACAGGCTGCGTCGTGAGCCGTGAGCCAGTCGAACGGTCGAACGAGAACAGGGAACAGGGGGGAAATACTTCACCGTCTGGGTTCCAATATCCGTCTGGTGTCCTAACTGCCTTGGCGGTTGCTATACCTATAATCAACTTGAGGAGAGAAAAAACAGGAATATGGCGATCGCTAAATCAACCAATTCTCATGCTTATTTCTGGCTCTCCAGAATCTCTTTCGCTTTTAAAAGCTCCTTATGTTGCTCTTTACTGAGACTAGGATACTTGAGATTCAGTTCCTTTAACTGCGTGTAAATGATACCCGCCACAACTAGACGAGTAAACCATTTATGATCGGCAGGAATAATATACCAAGGGGCATATTTTGTACTGGTGTGATTGAACATATCCTCATAGACACTCATATAGTCATCCCAAAATCTACGCTCTTTCGCATCATTTTCAGAAAATTTCCAATTCTTTTCAGGGCGATTAATCCGTTCTAAAAAACGTTCTTTTTGCTCCTCTTTCGATACATTGAGAAAAAACTTGAGGATGATCGTCCCATTATTAACTAGATGCTTCTCAAAATTGTTGATTTCTTCAAAGCGGCGCTTCCAAATATTATTATCAATTATGCTCATAGGGAGCGGTCGCTGCTCTAGGATTTCTGGATGTACTCTTGTTACTAAAATTTCTTCGTAATAAGATCGATTAAAAATTCCAATTCGTCCTCTTTCGGGTAAAGCCTTAGAACATCGCCATAAATAGTCATGATTTAACTCCTCCGTAGATGGTGCTTTAAAGCTATGCACCTGACATCCTTGAGGATTAATACCTGACATAACGTGCTTGATGGTGCTATCTTTTCCCGCCGCATCCATCGCCTGAAAGATGATTAGCACAGCGTGGGTATTTTGGGCATAAAGAACATCCTGATATTCAGCTAACGCCTCAATTCCTTCCTTTAATTGACCTTTAGCTTTCGACTTTTTGAGATGATCGGCTTTGTAGCCTGGATCATAGTCTTTGGCAAGGGAAATTTTTCGTTCTGGTGGCACAATAAAAGGACGAGTCAAATCGTCAATATTTTTAATCGGAAATAGGTTCAATGATGAATCAGTCATACTTTTAACTCTCCCCTGTTAAGGTAGTGTCTTGAGATAAGTTATTAAATCAGCTAAGTCTTCATTCCCGATGTTCCAGCGCGGCATATAATTATTCAACTGCTTCTTACCGTCGGGGTCTTGACCTTTCGTAATTGCTAATCGGAATTTTTCGGCATCAAATTCATTTTTTAAAGCTGACCAGCGAATGTCGGGTGCATTCATTGTTTGTATTCCCATCATGGTGCTTGTACCACCACGACCATTCAAACCATGACAGGAAGCACAGGTCATGTTGCTATTACCCATCATCCCACCGGATGATCCACCGCCCATCATTCCACCCTGGGAACCACCGCCCATGCTACCCGATGATTGTTCGTTAGTATAAGTAATGTTTGTGCCGCGATCGCTTGTAGAAGTCACATAAATCCGTTCGCCGTTGGAGTTAAATGTTCTTGTTGCTTGGGCGGTTTGACTGCGCTCTACTGACTGTGGGCTCGAAGTGTTTACTGCTTGGGCGGTTGGACTGGGCACTACTGAATGTGGGCGCAATCCACAGGTGACAAGTAGTAAAGTAAACATGAAAACCAACAGGCTGTTAACAATAATTTTGATTTCCCGGTTCATAGTTTGTTCTCCTTTAATGGTGATTGCTAGAAATTTTTGTTTTGATTACTTAGTTAACAGGCTTATGAAAAAACCATTGATTCAACAGTCTTAAACCCCGTGTTACATAGACAGGCTGATCATGATTAAACACACCGTAGGCAAGTTGTTTTACCCAGTCTGCAATCAAAAACCAGATCAACGCATAAATCCAGACAAAACCTGCCAAACCCCATCCGAGAGGGGTCATAAAGATGCCATACACTGCAATCAGGGTGGCGATTATTTGAGTTCCCACGACGGCTGCAAGTAAAATTCGGGCTGGTTTAATTGACCAAAAGGGCCCCTTAGTGCGGGTTACGAAAATAGTTAAATGTCCAGCAATGGAGAGCTTCAGGTAAATTAGCGTTTGCAGAATGCTGCGATCGAGGTGAAAATACCGTTCTCCCAAATACAACATCCCAAAAGAACTGGCTAATCCAGTTATTCCCAAAATAGTTGCCAGACCCAAGACGATGGGCATATTCCAGGTTTCAGGACGCTTGGCGGGACGGGTGTTATCGTAGGCAATGGAGATAATTGCACCATCATTTAATAATGCCAGCAGCACAATCATGATGGCGGTGACGGGATAGAAGTTATAGACCACAATGGAAAGGGTCATGAACAACAAAACCCGGATGGTTTCGGTAATCCGGTAAATAGCGTAATTGTTCATCCTCTGAAAGATGCGGCGACTTTCTTGAATCGCCTCTACGATTACAGAAAGTCCAGGGGTGAGCAAAACAATATCGGCAGCCGCACGAGCAGCATCGGTGGCTCCTGAAACCGCAATCCCAGCATCAGCTTTTTTCAGGGCAGGAGCATCATTAACCCCATCACCAGCCATACCTACGAGATGCCCCCGTTGCTGCAAGACATCGACGATGTGGTATTTGTGTTCTGGGAAGACTTGAGCAAATCCGGCGGCGGCTTCAATGGCATCGCCAATTTGTCCAGTTTCGTGAGGTGCGGCGGAACTTAGCAGGCTGGCATCGAGGATATCTCCCTTTAGTCCTAGTTGATGGGCCGTTTCACGGGCGATCGCCTGTTGATCTCCGGTTAACATTTTCAAGTCAATTCCCAGCTTTTTGACTGCCTGAATCATCAGTTGGGAGTCGCTGCGGGGTGGATCGAATAGGGGTAATACGCCCAAAAACTGCCAGTTATCACCATCGTCAGTCCGGGCAACCCCCAGGGATCTAAATCCGCGTTTGGCAAAACCTGCGATCGCTTGATCCACTTGCGGTTGCACCTGATCGACATTTTTTGAGAGCGCCAGAATTACTTGGGGTGCACCTTTAGTTACTTTAAAGTTATCGCCACCACTTTCAACGGTGGCTTCAGTACGTTTTCCCACGGGGTCAAACGGTTGGAAGTGGACAATTTGGTAAGTATCTAAAGATTGATCTGGCTTCAAACCAGCGAGAATTGCCAAATCGATCGGGTCTTTATTCTCATCACGGGAAGCCAGGGCAGCGTTGAGGATCAGGGATTCTGGAGCCGTATTGCCTACACAAAAAGGCTCTCCCAAAGTTAACTGGTTGAGAGTTAAAGTACCTGTTTTGTCGGAACAGAGAATGTCAATCCCCGCCATCTCTTCAATAGCTGCTAACCGACTGACAATCGCTTCCTTTTTCGCTAGTTTTTGCGCTCCTACAGCCATCGTCACTGACAAAACCGTTGGCATGGCTACGGGAATGGAGGCAACCGTTAGCACCAGTAAAAACCGCAGGGTAGTTAACCAAGGATCGCCCCGAAATAGTGTTACTACCAGCACTAAGACCACCAGCACCAGGGCAATCATGATCAGGTAATCGCCAATTTTTAATACTGCTCGTTGAAAGTGGCTGACTGTCTGAGCCGATTCTACCAGGTGGGCGGTTTTGCCCATGTAAGTATTAATTCCCGTGGCATAGACAATGCCATCCAATTCTCCTTGCTTGAGGATGGAACTGGAATACAACACACTTCCAACTTTGCATTCTACGGGTAGTGATTCCCCCGTTAACGCCGATTGGTCAACCTGTGCCGGATCGCCTGACAAAAACCGTACATCTGCGGGGACAATATCGCCCAGACGTAACCGGATCAGGTCGCCAGGAACTATTTCACGGGCGGGTATCTGCGTCCAGGTGTTTTCTCGTTTCACCCGTGCTTGGAGTGCTAATTTTGCCTTGAGAGCCGCGATCGCATTTCCGGCTTGAAATTCTTCCCAAAAACCCACTACTCCGTTGCCAATTAGGAGTACCAAAATGATGCCAAAATTAACCCAGTCTCCAACTATTGCCGAAAGAATCACTGCTGCCTCTATCATCCAAGCGATCGGCCCCCAAAAGTGCGATAGGAATTGCATGATTGGGTTGACGGTTGTTTCGGGTAACTCGTTGTAGCCACCTGTTGATTGTCGTTGCAGAGCTTCTTTTTTGCTCAATCCCTGATTAGAAGTATTTAGTTGCTTTTGTAATGCTTCTAAAGATAGATGCGAAAGTGTTTCTTGATCGGTAGATACTGTCATAAAATGGCTCCTATAGAACTCATTTGGGATCTTAGATTTTGTATGGCACTACGCATTACAGTTAAGACATCACTGCTTACTATTTCCTATTCCCTCATTTATACTCAGAAATGCAGAAAGCCAGACCATCATTCCACACTACCTGTACACACCCAAATGACTTGGCTAATGCCAATTTTTGACGGAGTGCTGGATAGCATTTATAACGATATCTGGCTTTTATTTATGGTTGTTGACTTTATTCTAATTTAGTCTATCATGATTTTTGGTAAGATGAAAAATAGACGCCGTACTCTAGTAGATTAACCGAGCATTTATAGATTAATAGGCTCTCAATCAGCTATTCAATTAAGAAAGTGTCCTTTGTTTTTTACTTAAAGTGAACTGTTCAATTAATTCTCTATATTGAACCAAATAATTTTCATATTTGATCTGACCTGTTCCTCACGTCAAGGGTTTCAAACTATCACAGGTTTATCCAAGCTCTATCACTGCAAGTCAAAAATTAAAACAGGCAAAAATCACTGAAAATGTTCCTTTATTGTGGATGAGTCGATGTCGAAGGTGCTCAAAAAATTGTGGGGAAAATTCAACTTCAAATCCGTTCTCTACAAATTCCCCATGCTTCATCCCCGATTAGTTCTTTATTGCACAAGGCTCTATTAACGAATTACAAACCCATCTTTTTCTGGTTGAATCTGTAGGATTATGTGAGAAAAAAGATATAGAATCTTTAATAAATGATCTACAATCTGAAACTAGAATGATTATTTCTCTTATTAGAACACTTGAAAAATAAATCCCTATTCTCCAGTCCTTTTTTTCCATTGCCCATTGCCCATTCCCTATTCCCTAATTATTTATATTTTAATTAATTTTCCCAAGGTTTGCATGGCTTGATCGAGTTGATCTGACCAAGGTAAACCACAGTTTAAGCGAAAACAGTTTTGATAGGCTCCCGATGCTGAAAACATCGAACCCGGAGCAATACTAATTTGATGTTGATAGGCTTGTTCATGTAATTCTAAAGCGTCAAAATGAGCGGGCAATTCCACCCACAATACATGACCCCCAGAAGGACGAGAAACCTTAGTTTCTGGAGGAAAATAATCACAAATTGCCTGGGTCATTCTCATCACTTGTTCATAATAAGCTCGCCTTAATTGGCGTAAATGTCTTTCATAGCCACCATTGGATAAAAAAGCAGCGATCGCTAACTGATTTACCGTCGCCGTAGCCATATTGGTAAATAGTTTTAATTGTTCGACTTGAGTTTGATATTGTCCTGCTACCAACCAACCGACCCGTAATCCTGGGGATAGGGTTTTACTACAAGAAGAACAATATAAAACCAATCCTTTTTGATCAAATGCTTTAATAGCTTTGGGGCGATTTCCTTGAAAACATAAATCCCCATAAACATCATCTTCTACTAAGGGAATATTATATTTTTCTAGGACAGTTACTAATTGTTTTTTATGTAAATCACTCATACAAGTGCCTAAAGGATTACTAAAATTAGACACTAAGGCACAAGCAGCAATTGAGCCTTTTTTTAAGGCTGTTTCTAAGGTGTCTAAACAGAGTCCGTCCAGGGGATGGGTCGGCAATTCTAAGGCGCGTAAATTCAGTGAGGCTATGACTTCTAATAATCCATAATAGGAGGGGGATTCAATGGCAACGGTATCCCCAGGTTTGGTGATCGCTCTCAAGGATAAATACATGGCTTCGGTGGTGCCATTGGTAATCAAAATCTGATCCGGTGTGATCGAACATCCGGCTTCCATTAACCGACGGGCGACTTCATGCCGCAGGGGTTCGCAACCAGGTAGGACATCATAGGAATGACAGCGCTCCGGGTCATTTCTCAAGGTTTGTCCGATCAGACGGTTTAGGGTAGCTAGGGGAAGCAGGGAGGGATCGGCTACTGCCGCCCCCAGTTTAATAATATTCGGTTCCCGTAGGGCGCGATTAATCCGAACAGCGAGGGACGTATCAACCTGTAGGGCTCTGTGGGGAGGGGCTGAGGGGTTGGGTTCATCTCGATGGGATAACAGGCCTGGACGGACAAAATAACCGGACTGGGGACGCACGGCAATTAATCCCCGGTCTTCTAATAGACGATAGGCTTCTAAGACTGTAGAAATACTTACGTTCATCTGTTGGTGCATTTTTCGCACGGAGGGAATGCGATCGCCTGTTTGTAAAGTGCCTTCGCTAATTAAGCCTTCTATGCGATGGGCTACCTGCTCATAGAGGTTTGTACCATTTTCCATTTCCAGGGGTCTAACTTTCATGGGGGTAGAGGGGTAACAGTTAAGGGTAAGAACTAGCATAACAGTTTAGATCAATAAAACTGTTATGGTTACAATTTAGTATAACTGCATCTGTACGGGTGAGAGAGAAACCGCAACAATAGGAATATAACAAGATTAGTTTTCCCAAGTGGGAATTAAGCAAGGATTGAGTATTTGTTTAATTTTGGGATAACTCACCATCCATTTTTAGTGAGGTGATTCGGATGAAAATGACCAGAAGTTCATCATTGGCGACGCTGCAAATATCTTTTCCTGTATTGCCCAGTTATCAGGCTAAAGGGTTGAATGTTGGCAAAAATATTCTTCATAGCCTCAAAAGTATTACAGCAATATTTGTGAATGCCTTAACTTCACCAACTGAACCTAAAATCTGGCAAAAAAAAGACGCTGATGGAAATATGATTTGGCAGATTTATGATCCGGTGACGGGTCATCAAGCCCGGTTTGATACGGAACAGAAAGTTAGAATTTGGTTAGAAAAACGTTATAATTTATAGAAAAATAAAATCATCTAAATCCTCCTTAAAAAGAGGATTTTTATCTAATAATTTTAATTAAAACACAAAGACACAAAGGCACAAAGAGGTTGTGTAAGAGCGGTTTTTGTTAGATATTTTTTAATCACCTAAATCTCGATTAACCCGCCCCTACAACTGCTACAATTATTCTTAAAACCATTCTTCTACTTCTTCCCAGCCTTGACCTTTTCTCACAATTACTGGTTCATCAGTGGTTAAATCAATAATAGTTGAAACATGATATCCTGGGTCTGAGGTATCATCTACAATAATATCAACTAACTTACCTAAACTATCGTACAATCTGGCTTTATCAACTTGATGTTCTATGGGTAAAGCAATCGGGGCTTGACCTTCTTCTTCTGTGGTAATATGAGCAGAAGTGGAAATAATGGGATTGCCTAAAGTTTTAAGAATGGACAAACAACCTTGATGATTCGGGACACGAATACCTGTGGTTTTACGTTTAGGAGACATGACTAATTTAGGAACTAATTTAGTCGCGGGTAATAAGAAAGTGTATGTCCCTGGAACTAATCTTTTAATTAAACGATAAGCGGGGTCACTAATGATCGCATAATCGGTAATATTAGATAGGGAAGAACACAGGAACGTCAAGGGTTTATCATTGGAGAGTTGTTTGATGCGTCGGACTCGTTCAATGGCTGACTTGACGGTTAAATCACAACCAATGGCATAGACCGTATCGGTAGGATACAGCATCACCGCCCCATCCTTGAGGTCGTCTTTGATTTTTTCTAGGATGCGTTCTTGGGGGTTTTGGGGATGGATTTCATATAGAATTGCCATGGTAATATGTTGTATTTTAGAGAACAAATTTTATATCGATTTCAAGACTAGCAGACTAACGACAAATTATGGCTAAGATTGCTTATTTTCAATGTCCGACAGGAATTTCCGGCGATATGTGTTTGGGAGCATTAGTCCACGCTGGTGTTCCTTTGGATTATTTAAAAGAAAAGTTAGAGTTACTGGGAATTGGGGCAGAATATGAGTTAAAATCTGAACCTGTTCGTCGTCAGGGACAGTTAGCAACAAAAGTTTCTGTTAATTTAACTCAACACAACTCTGATGATCATGAACATCATCACCATTCTAGTACCACCCGGCATTTATCACAAATTGAAGCCATTATTCTACAAGCTAAATTGCCTCAACAGGTGGAAATTAGGAGTTTAGCTATTTTTCGGAAGTTAGCAGAAGCGGAAGCGGATGTTCATGGTATGACCGTTGAAGAAGTTCATTTTCATGAAGTTGGGGCGACGGATGCTATTGTTGATATTGTTGGGACTTGTTTGGGTTTAGATTGGTTAAATATTGAACAATTTTATTGTTCGACATTACCCACGGGCGGGGGAACAGTTTGGGCAGCCCATGGTCAATTACCTGTTCCGGCTCCGGCGGTTTTAAAGTTATTTGAAATCGGGAAAGTTCCAGTTTATAGTAATGGAATTGAACGGGAATTAGTGACACCAACGGGGGCGGCAATTGCGGTGACTTTAGCTCAAAGTTTTGGAGAACCTCCGGCTTTATCTATTCAAACCATAGGCTTAGGTGCAGGTTCTCAGGATTTACCTATTCCTAATATTTTAAGGCTATGGGTTGGGGAACAACATCCATCCCTAGATAGCGATATTTTCTCAACGGTTAATACAGAAATTCAAACGATTACAGAAACTATTTCTGTACTACAAACTCAAATTGATGATTTAAGTCCTCAAGTGATTGCTTATACTTTTGAATTATTATTTCAAGCGGGGGCTATTGATGTTTTTAGCCAACCAATTACCATGAAAAAATCCCGTTTGGGGGTATTATTAACGGTTATTTGTCATCCCGAACACCGTCAAGTTTGTGAAGCCATATTATTTCGAGAAACCACAACATTAGGAATTCGTCATACCCTACAAAATCGCAGTATTTTGAAACGGGATATTCAAACTGTTGAAACTCAATATGGTGCAGTTAGAGTTAAAGTTGGTTTTTCAGGTAAAAAAATCACTAATGTTCAACCGGAATATGAAGACTGTGCAAAACTCGCTAAACAGCATAAAGTTAGTTGGTTAGAAGTGCATAGATTAGCATTACAAAGTTGGTATGGTTTGCCTTAAAGATGGGTAATAGGTAATGGGTAATAGGTAATGGGTTTAGTTGGATTTTAGTTTGTTGATTATGGATGTTAGTATTTTGATGATTGTGAAGAATTATATTTTTTTAATTTCGCATAGGGAACTTCCACCAAAGAATAAGTAACAGCAGATAAAATAACGGATAAAATCACAACGACGGAGAGTTTATGAAAAAATGTGGTTAAGGGGTCAGTAACTTGAACAATGGGAGCTATTTTTTGGATAATATGATAATGCCATAAATAAATTCCATAGGATAATACTCCCATAATTTCCAACACTCTAACTGGATTTTCCAGACAGGTTTCAAAAGATAATTTTTTGTTTTTTACTCTATTATTATACTGACCATTCCGCTCAAAAGCATAGATAAAGAATGTTGTACAAATTCCAGTGATTACAGGCATAAAATAATAACTAAATGGAGTAATAAATAGGCTTCTTTGCATTAATGTGGCTGGACGAGTTGCAACATTCCATAATTCTTGATGGTAGCCATGATAGGCTGAAATTAGATATAAACCTATCATAGCTAAAATAGCAATTACTTTTAAAGAGATTAAATTTTTAAACCGTTTTCTGAAAGGCATAAAAATTGAAGTCTGAATATTTTTTATAGGTTTACACTGAAACCAAGCATTGAGTAAAAAACCAGATAAGAACACATCTAAGTTGAGGACAAGGGAGGTATGATGGGGAAAGAAAAGTAACGCAAAACCTCGACAAATTGATGTAAACCCAATAATGGCTAGGGCGGTAATTAAAATTTTAGTTCGATTAACCAGAATGGGTCGAAACGCTGTATATAAAAAGGGTACAATTAAATAAAATTGAACTTCCGTTGATAATGACCAAATCACTGGATTAAAATTAAAATCTGGATGATTAGGGGATAAAGGCAAAGGAAAGGTATAGGTAAAAGTTAGAATCCTGAATAATTCAAACCATTTTTCCGCTTTTAAAATTTCAGGATAAACAAAAATTGCCGTAATTAATACGGAAAAGTAATAAAGAGGACAAATCCTTAAAACTCGATTCATAAAAAACGCTTTATATCCCGATACCGTGGGTAAATATCGATAGGTATAAAAGGCTTTGCCCATTAAATATCCTGAAAGGGCAAAAAATATCCAGACGGCAACAATTCCATCTCCTAATAGTAACCAAGAAAAATCATAGGGGGGATAAATAATTAATTCCCGTGAAATACTACAATGAAATAATACAACGACTAAACAGGCAATTCCTCGCAAGATTAATAGCGCATCAACGGAGTTAGAAACAGCAGGTGATGATTCTGAGGACAAAGGATTCATAAAAATTTTAATTTGGGATTCTCCCAAAAATTACCAAACTGGTGTAAAATTATATCATAAAAATTAATTCTCCTAATCATAAAATAATATTAAGAAATTAGGCTTAACTTCTGGTACTGTTTATAATGGAGTTGAGATTGGAGATCAAAAAACCATGAATTATTTCTTTGGCTCTTTCTTTATTCTATTAGCTTATTTAACCATTTCCGGCTTTAAGTTAGATCGAGAATATCAACGGGGAGTTGTTTTTAGATTGGGGCGAATTCAATCGGTTAAGGGGCCGGGTTTATATTGGATTATTCCAGTATTTGATCAAAAAATTCAAGTGGATATTAGAACCAAAACCGTTGATATAGAACCGCAAGAAACCATCACATCTGATAGTGTAACCATTCGAGTAAATGCAGTTCTTTATTACCGTTTAATTGATCCTTCCAAGGCAATTGTTAAGGTGGAAAGTTATGAAAAAGCAGTTTATCAAGCTGCCTTAACAACCCTGCGGAATGTCATTGGTCAAAGTAGTCTTGATGATGTTTTACAAAATCGAGATAAGATTAATCAGAAAATTCAAGAACTCGTGGATGAAATGACTGAATCTTGGGGAGTTGTGATTGAAAGAGTGGAAATGAAAGATGTGGAAATTCCTACTTCTATGCAACGAGCTATGGCAAAAGTAGCAGAAGCACTTCGAGAAAAACGTTCGCGTTTAATTAAGGCGGAAGCCGAACAAGAAGCCTCGATTAAATTAGCAGAAGCCTCTCAATTAATTATGGCAAATCCCGCCGCCCTGGAGTTAAGACGGTTACAAATGCTCTCGGAAATTGGGGTAGAAAATAATACAACAACCATTGTTGTGCTTCCCTCAGATTTACTCCCATTTGTTCAAAATTTGAGTGTTCCACCCCAACAAAAACCCCCACTTCCTCCGAAAGTATAATCCCAAGTATGGGGTTTAGTCTTCAAGTTCAACCCTCTTGATGGTTTGGAGACCAAACCCCTGCCATGATTTTAGGGTTAACTATAAATAATATAATATCCAAAGTGACTCTTTTAAGATTAAGCTATAAGTTTAGATGTTGTTTCTTTAATCACTGTCATGGACTTCTCATTATCAACAGCAGAATTGCTAAACTTTTCTAAATGGATAGGAATTGCTACTTTAGTTCTTGCTGTAATTACTATCTTCTCATTTATTTTTAAATGGGGAATTAGGTTTAGGTTAGTAGGAATTACCTCCTTTACAGGGGTTCTAACCGGTGGAGTTTTTGGTTTGAGTTTAGGTTTATTTCATCATGTTCAAGTTCCTGGGGCAGCGCGTTATAGTCGGGTATTTGATGATGGCAGTAGACAGATTGTAATTGCGGTTGCCCCGGAAATTACCAAAACTCAATTAGATGCCACCTTACGTCAAGCGGCATCAGATTTATATTCCTCTGGACGGGGAGGACAATTTCAAGCACCACTATTAATTCGCGCTAGAACTATTGTTCACCCCGATGCAAATGTTTCTCAACCACTCTATTTGGGTCAAGTTAAACGTTCTGTTATTGAACAACAGGAGGATAACTTAGACATTCAGATATTTGAGAAAAATCTAGCTCGTTTAAAACAAGTTCAATCTTGATTTTCTGGTTTCTTAACAATTAAATGGGTGGGTTGATATTCGAGAATAAATGTTGTCATTATCTCTCGTTCTTCTATAGTTGGTGTGGCTAAACATCCCGATGTTCCCGTTTCAGAAACAGATAACAAAGCCGAGGGGTCATAATGTACACCTAACCCCGCTCTTTCTGTGGGAAAAGTTGGTGTAATTGCTGACCAAACTCCGCCAAATTCTCCGGGTGCATCTTCAACGATACCCGGAGCATCAAAGGTATAAATCCCAAAGGGTAAAGGAGTTTGAGAACCCGATATATCCGAGGGAATTTGTTGACCAATGCGACCAGAAACACAGCGCACGGTATTAATAATTGTACCTGTATTATCCAGTAATTTTGTTTGATAAACTTGTAAACCACCTCCGATTTGTTCCTCGGTTTGTGTGGATATAATTTTAGCACCTGGAATGGCTAAAATTTCGGCATCAATAAGCGTTAAGTATTTCGCAGCTACCCAACGATTTATCCCAATAGGTGTCCAGATTTCACCCTCAATATTAACAGAATCTCCACTAATTTCAACCTGGGTTCCATCGCCTAAAATATCAACAATTTCACCGTTAGGAGTAGAACGCACATTCAGGGTATCATCGGGAGTCGTAACAATAGCGATAGGATTCATATAGCAGGGAACAGGGAACAGGGAACAGCCCCCCCCAAATCCCCCGTGCACGGGGGGCTAGGGGGGGAGGGAACACCGGAGGAAAAGACTTCACCGTCTAGCTTTGCTGCATCACTCTTTGTCCTAATAGGTCTGGCGACTGCTATATTAAAATTGGCAAGTCTATTAATTTTATTTTATCCTATTCTTTTGAATATGCCCTCTCTCCCATAATATAGGTGGCTTGAATAGCTCGGTCATCCCCTAATATAACTAAACTAAAGATAGTTTCCGCAATTTTTAATCGGGTTTGAGGTTCGGAAATTTGTTGATTTATCAATCTCATTAACGGGGTCGAGTTATAGTCTAAAACAATAAAATCCGCTTCTTTTCCGATGTCAAAATTACCAATTTTATCCTCTAATTTTAGAGCTTTTGCTCCTCCTAATGTGGCTAAAAATAGGGCTTGAAAAGGTGAAAGAGTTTGATTTTGTAGTTGAGCGACTTTGTAGGCCTCATTAGCAGTTTGGAGGAGGGAAAAACTGGTTCCCGCTCCAATATCGCTACCCAAACCGACATTAATGGGATGGGTTTTAGATTTAGCTTGATGGAGTTTAAACAGTCCACTACCGAGGAATAAATTGGAAGTGGGGCAAAATGCGATCGCAGATTTAGCTTCAGATAACCGTTTAAATTCATCCGGGGTTAAATGAATACTATGGGCAAAAATTGAACGTTCTCCGACTAAACCAGCTTGGTCATAAACCCCTAAATAGTTTGGAGCTTCAGGAAAAAGTCCGGCAACAAATTCAACTTCTTTGAGATTTTCTGAAAGATGGGTTTGTAAATAAACATCGGGAAATTCTGTTAATAATTTTCCAGCTATTTTTAACTGTTCACGACTAGAAGTTATGGCAAATCTGGGAGTAATTGCATAGAGTAAACGTCCTTTTTTATGCCAAGTTTGGATTAATCTTTTGCTGTCTTGATAGGAGGTTTCGGGAGTGTCTTTTAAATAATCTGGCGCATGACTATCCATCATCACTTTACCCGAAATCATGCGTAAATTTCGGCGCTCGGCTTCTTCAAAAAAAGCATCAACGGACTGGGGAAAAACCGTGGCAAAAACCAGGGCGGTTGTGGTTCCATTTTTCAAGAGTTCATCTAAGAAAAAAGAGGCTATTTTTTGAGCATATTCTTTACTGCTAAATTTACGTTCTGTGGGGAAAGTATATTGATTTAACCATTCTAAGAGTTGTTCTCCATAGGATGCTATCATTTCAGTTTGGGGAAAATGAATATGGGTATCAATAAATCCTGGTAATATTAATAAATCTGGATAATGGGTAATAGTAAACCCTTGATATTTGTCTTTTAAAATGTTATAATCATCGAAGTCTATAATAATTCCAGATTCTACAACTAATAATCCATCGGCAAGATAACGAACGCTGGTTTCTTCTGATTCATAAAAAGGATCATCAATAAAGTCTAAAAACGATGAGCGAAATAGTTTTAACTGGGTAATCATTGAGGAGAATTTTAGGTTGGGAAGCTGTTGTGTATTTAAACTGTGATTATAGCATTACCTTTGTTTTTAAGTTTACGTCCCTTGGTTGTTTCATATCAGTATTGATGATTCTGTTGATTGTGTGATATTAAAACCATTTATTTGAGGTTAGGAAGGCAAATAATCCCTAATCCTTTCATTTGGCGTATATGTTCATCAAAAGCAAAAACTTCAAAAATATTGAGACGATTTGCCATTACTAAAATAGAACAATCTGTATAACTCCATTTTTTGTCATCATATTTACAAAAGGCTTCCCAAATAGCCTGATCATCTTCATTGGAAATATTAACATAGCGATGTTCAGTTCTTAAGATTTGACCAATTTTAATGGAAGCAGAACTAGAAATTTTTGTTCTAATCCAAGTTACAGTTTCATCAAAGACTGTCTCTAAAATCACCCAGCGATAATGATAATTGTTTAATACATACTGTTTGGCTATTTGATGGTTAGTTTCGGATTTAACAAAAAAAGCAATTAAAGCTGATGTATCAACAATTATTTCTTGATTCATAATCCTACTTTAATATAAAATTTGATCAATCTTTTCAGCGTAGTTAGTGGATAATTCTGACTTTTTCTCACTAACAATAAATTCTGGTTCGGGATTGGGTATTTCTAAACTACCGCAAAGTTCCCAAGTTTTTGTTTTAGTAATATCTAAAGATTCTTTGGTCAAATAATCCTCTAATGCTTTGAGTAAAATAGATTCTATAGATTCTGATTTGTCTCGGATTAGATTCATTAATTGGTCAGGAATTTCTAAGGTAATTTTGTTCATCTAATTAACTCCGTGTTTTTAGTATTCTTGATTTCTTACATTACAGGGTTTTTCTTATGCTGGAGAATCAATTTAGGACAGTTTTGCTCAAATTGGATGAGAAGCCATCCGAGCAGTTAATCGTCTAAACTCAGCCCCGGAAGCACGTTGTCGGCAACTAATATGGTCAGTATAGTTTTCTGCCTGGTGTTACTACTAAATATTATAGCTAGGACTAACCACACAATCTTTAGGTGCAACCACAGGGAGATTGCCCATACTACCGATAGATACGGGGTAGGATTCTGGCTGTTAGCGAACTGTTTTTTCATAAAGACGAAATTGGGCGATTTTATAAATTTCTTCTAGGGCGGTTATTTTTTCGGCTTCAATAGAATGATTTAACCGTTGTTCAAACGCCGCTAAAATACTGGTTTTGGTATGATTTTTAACGGCAATAATAAAGGGAAACCCGAATTTATCTTTATAGGTTTGGTTGAGTTGATGAAAGTATTGATATTCGGCAGATGTTAGACGGTCTAACCCAACTCCGGCTTGTTCTTTGACTGAAGATTCTGCCATTTTTGCTTTACTTCCTAAGTCGGGATGGGTGCGAATTAAGGCTAATTGTTGTTGTGAATTACTATTTTTAACGATGGCAACCATAGTTTTATATAATATTTCTATAGTCTCAAAGGGTCGTTTTAATTCCGCCTGTTCTGCCACCCAAGGAGATGCTTCAAAAATAGTTCCTAATACTGCGATAAATTCCGCTTTAGTCATTTGATTAACTTGGGATAAGGAATAGGTTTGCATGATGTTTAACTGCCTCGATAGGTACTATAAGACCAGGGAGAAACTAATAGGGGAACGTGATAGGCAACGGTGGGGTTAGCAATGCCAAATCGAATCGGAATATTATCTAAAAATAAGGGATAATCTAGGGATTCATATTGGGTTTTAAAATAGTCCCCAACGGCAAAGACTAATTCATAAATTCCCTGATTTAATTCGGTTTCTGTTAATAGGGGGATATCGGTTCTACCATCCTTATTTGTAATAGAAGTTTTGAGAAGGGTTCGTTCTCCTATTTCTGAATTAATTTGCCATAATTCAATCTTTAAATGGGCAACTGGACGACCTTGGGCTGTGTCTAATACATGAGTTGTGAGTTTACCAACCATAGGAAAAAGTTAAGGGTTAAAATTAATAATACCTCAGAAACCGGGTTTCTAATTATGGTCTATTAACTCAAATCAAGATTTTTTTAGAAACCCGGTTTCTTTTCTTTTAGTGAAAGGGGCCGCCTAGGATGGTTTTAGATAAAGCATTGGTAACATCCTGTTCGGTTTCTTGTTGGAGTTGTTGATACCATTGTTGGGTTAAATGGGGGTCTTTTCCATAAATCATATCGGCTCGTTTTCGGGCTTTGAGAACTAGGGTTGAAGTCCGTTCTTTGCGTTCAGATTCATATCGTTTTAAAGCATATTCTACTCCTAAATTAGTAGTTAATAGAAATCGAGATAATATTTCTGCATCTTCCATGGCTTGACAGCCGCCTTGTCCGAGGGTTGGGGTGGAAGCATGGGCGGCATCTCCTAACAGTGCAACTCGACCTTTAACGATTGTTTCTAAGGGGTCTAAATCATGAATTTCTAAACGGTTTAATTCCTGGGGATTGAGATTTTCTATTAAAGATTGAACTGGAGACGGCCATCGGGCAAAAATTGATTTTAACTCCCGTTGACGATAATCTGGTTCAACAATTGTTCCCCTTGCCATCGGACAACCAAAAAAGTAATAAAATCGGTTATTTCCTATGGGCATCATCGAAGCGCGTTTGCCTTCGCCAACATAAATAACCCAAGTATTTTTATCTCCTAAATCGGGATTAATTTTAATTAAACCATTCCAATTAACATAATCGGCATAACGCAATTCTACCGGATGACCGACCACATAATCCCGTAATTGAGAATGAATGCCATCGGCGGCAATTAATAGGTCTGCACTGGTTTGATATCCATTGGCAAAATAGGCGGTCACGCCCTGGGTATTCTGTTCAACGCCAATACATTGAGCATTCAGTTTAACGGTTTCAAGATTATTATTAAAGGCGTTTAAAAGCAGGGATTGTAATTCCGTTCGAGACACGGGATAGGGTCGCTGTCCTACGGTTTCGGTCACAGGATTGAGATTAATTTGATTTAATAATTTATCGGTATGACTGCGATATTCCATCCTATCCATCTGACCACCGATTTTGGCAATTTCATCCCCCAAACCTAAACTATTCAGAACTTTAACCCCATTTGACCAAATAGAAATTCCTGCCCCGGCGGGACGAATTTCGCTGGTTTTTTCATAAATTTCTACGGTATATCCTGCCCGTTTTAGGGTTAAACCTGCGGTTAAACCACCAATTCCTGCACCGATAATAATAATTTTGAGATGATTCATAATTTTAAGGGTTAGAAGATGGTTCTAGGGCAATTTGACTATAAATTTTTAAGGCGGAACTCCAAACTAAATAACCTTGTTGATTTAGATGTAAACCATCGGTGCTTAATTCCGGTCTTAAATTACCATCTGCATCGGTAAATAGGGAATGTAAATTTAAAAAATAAGCTCCTTCTTCCTGGGCGATGAATTTTAACTCTTGATTTAAGTGACGAATGCGTTGATTAGAAATTTTTAATAGGCGTTCCCGTCCTTCCCAATTAGAATTTTTATCACTATGGGGAAGAATTGATTGGACAACAATTTGAGTATCGGGATGTACCCAACGTAAATCCCTAATAATTTCTCGATAATTATTTAATAATGTACTATCATCTATGCCCCGAATTAAATCATTAATGCCAATCATGACAAAAATAGTTTCCGGTTGAGTAATATCAAATAATTTAACCCGCTTTAATAATCCTGCGGAAGTTTCCCCAGAAATTCCTTGATTTAACCAAGTTCTGTCTTGGGGTAAAAGTTCCGCCGGAAACCACAAACTTAAGGAATCCCCCGCTAAAATAGTTAAACGTTCCGGGGGGATAGCCGCCACCGCATTGGCTTCGCGCCGCAACTGTTCCACCCATTGTTCATAAGTCCAGCGATGACGGGGGCCTGTAGCATTAATTGACGCCGATTCTGAGGGCAAAGGATGGGTCAGAACAACATCCGTCAGGGAGGAGGGAGTATGGGAAACAGATTGTCGGTGCATTATCAATCCCAGGATGATAAACAAGAGTAATCCATTGCCGATTAAGGATATCCAAGCCCAATACGGAATTATTTTCGAGCGATAAACAGACCGATTCCAATGCTGCTTAAACAAAACTCACTCAACCTAATCTGTCCATTAATATTTAACCAAGATTTCTTCAAATCCACAAAAAATCCCCAGCTAAGGGAAGCCAGGGAAGGAGTCGTGGGAGCACCGGATGCTCCCTAATAGTCGGCTAATATAGCAACCGCCAAGGCAGTTAGGACACCAGACGGATCTTAGAACCCAGACGGTGAAGTATTTTCCCCCCTGTTCCCTCCCCCCCTAGCCCCCCGTGCACGGGGGGTTTGGGGGGCTGTTCCGGTGTTCCCTGCTATACCTGAAATATTATTAACGACTTTTGAAGGTACTTCCTTCGGAGGGAAAGCTAGAGCCAGAACTGCCTAATCCTGGGCCGACTTCATCCTTGAGGAATCCGGCGTAGGCTTCCATCCCGTGTTCAGCAATGTCTAGTCCTTCAAATTCCTGTTCAGGATGCACCCGTAAGCCGACCGTGGCTTTTAGGGCTAACCAGAAAATCGTACTCAGAGCGACGGTAAATCCGCCCACGGCAAGAATACCCAGGATTTGGATACCCAAATTAGCGCCACCAAAAATGCCCGCCGCTAGGGTTCCAAAAATCCCACAAACCAAGTGAACAGAAGTAGCGCCCACGGGGTCATCAATTTTGATGCGGTCAAAGAAACCCACGGAATAGACAACAAGCACCCCAGCAATCGCCCCAATAATTACAGCCTGGAGGTAGCTGACCGAATCACAACTAGCGGTAATTGACACTAAACCCGCTAAAACCCCGTTAATAATCATGGATAAATCGGGTTTACCATCCTTCAACCAGGAGGTGGCACTGGCAGTGACGGCTCCGGCGGCGGCCGCTAAGTTGGTGGTAACAGCGATGTAAGAAATTTGTTCATTAGCGACTAGGGTGGAACCGGGGTTAAAGCCAAACCAGCATACCCACAGGATTAAACATCCCAGGGTGGCGATACTCATGTTATGACCCGGAATGGCACGAGATTGTCCATCAGCCCCATATCGACCCAAACGGGGCCCCAGGAAAGCAGCCCCCATTAATGCAGCCCAACCACCAACGGAGTGAACGGCAGTTGAACCAGCAAAATCCTTGAATCCCGCTTGAGCTAACCAGCCTGAAGCATCCCAAATCCAGTGACCTGTAATTGGGTAGGCAATCCCCACTAACAGTAAACTAAAGAGTAAAAAGGCAATAAATTCAATGCGTTCGGCAACGGCTCCCGATACAATCGTGGCTGCGGTTCCAGCGAAGGCAACTTGAAACAGGAAATAGAGAGAAACAGGTAATCCCGCCGGAAAGGGCGATAAACCGTAGGTTTCTGGCTGTCCCGTCAGAAAATAACCGCCTCCGCCAATCCAAGGGTTTTCTCCCCCAAACATAAAGGAAAATCCAAAAGCCCAAAAAATTAGGGTAGCTAAGGCAAAGACAATTAAGTTTTTGGCCAAAACATTAACGGCATTTTTTTGGCGACAGAAGCCCGTTTCTAACATACAGAAACCCGCATTCATAAAAATCACCAAAATTGAGGCGACTAAAACCCAGGCAACGTTTAAATAGCCCTGAACCATTTCAGCCGTCAGGGGGGGGGCATCTGTTTGAGCAACGGCCGCGAAACTCCAGACTCCGACGATAATCGCGGTTAGGGGGATACAGGCCAACCAAGTCGGAGACAGCCATCGAGAATGCTGTAATTTTGAAATCACCCTATTGGTTTTAGCGGTGAAACGACTCACATTTTTGTGTCGTCGATTTCCTAAATCGGTCGTTTTTTTGGAGATAAACATCATGTTGGGTTTATGAATCGACATTAGTAGAAGAAATCAATTGCAGATATCCACTGAAATTGGCTACAGATAAATCACGGTTTCTGTGGCTGAATTTTTAGCTAAATTGCTAACAATTTTTGATAGATTATTAACTTAATTTCTGTATTAAGCAATACAGTTTTTTGATTCTATTTCGATTACGGAGTCGGTTTCCCCCCGCGCCAGGGGGGCTGGGGTTTTTGGTCAACAAGGGTTAACAATCAATGCTCAAAAGCTGTTCACTGGTTTTGTGAACCTTAGACTCAAGGATTTGTTTGACCGGAATTTCGATCAAAAATTTAGTGTATTCTCCCACTTCCGACTCGCACCAGATTCGACCTTTATGGTGTTCGACAACAATTTGATAGCTAATGGATAATCCTAAACCCGTGCCTTTTCCGACGGGTTTAGTGGTAAAAAATGGGTCAAATAGCTTAGACCGAATCTCTTTAGGAATCCCCAAACCATTATCAACAATTTCGATAATAATTTTTTGGTGATTCACCGATAGAGTTCTAATCAAAATTTGCGGTTGGATTTTGGATTTATCACAGGATATTAGAGAAAACTTATCCTGCATCATCGAATCATGGAGGGCATCAATGGCATTACTAATCAGATTCATAAATACCTGATTCAGTGGCCCAGGATAACATTCAATTAAGGGAATATTGCCATAGTCCTTAATAATTTCAATTCCGGTTAATTTCCCCTGGGGTTTGAGTTTAGTTTTCAGAATCATCAAGGTACTTTCTAATCCATCATGCAGACTTACCTGTTTTAATTCGGCTTCATCATGGCGAGAAAAAGTTCTTAAAGACCGCACAATATCCCGAATTCGGTCAGCCCCTACCTGCATTGATTCTACAATTTTGGGAAAATCCTCCTTGAGAAATTCCAAATCAATAGATTCAATTTCCTGCTGAATTTTAACGCTAGGATTAGAATATTCTTTTTGATAAATATCTAATAAATTCAGCACATCGCGGGTATAATTAGTGGCATGGATTAAATTACCATAAACAAAATTAACTGGATTATTAATTTCATGGGCAACTCCAGCGACTAACTGACCCAAACTCGACATTTTTTCACTTTGAATTAGTTGAATTTGAGTTTGTTTGAGTTCTTTAATGGCGTGTTTGAATTGGTCATTTTTTCGTTTTAATTCCAGGGAAGTTTTTAACCGTTCTTCGGCTTGCTGTAGGGCTTCTTCGGCTCGTTTATGGGCGGATAAATCCCGAAAACTTCCCAAATAAAAGGATTGATAGCCGAATTTTGCTTGATTAATTGTGGCTTCTAAGGGAAAACAAGAACCATTAGCTCGTCTCCCCACAACCGCTTGCCGTCCCTGTGATAACCATTTTTCCAATAGGGTTTGCTGTTCTTGAATTTGGGAAGTCGGCCATTCAAATAACTGCAAAATGGAAGTTCCAATTAATTCCGCAGCCGAATATCCAAATATGGCTTCTGCACTAGGATTAGTCCTTAAAATTTCTCCCGATGGGTTACTAAAGGTAATCATGGCATCCGTGGCATTTTCAATAATTGCCTCGGTTTGGTTTAAGGAATCTTCTAAAGCCTGCATCACTTGGTTATAGCGACAGCCAATTTGACCGACTTCGGTAAATTGATTTTCGGGAACCCGGCGTTTAAAGTCTTGGGTACGGGCTTGATATTCCATGACTTCAAACAAATCATAAATTTCGGTTTTGGCTCCATGTTCAGAAATATTTAATCCCGTGGTTTCTGCCTCCAGAGAAACCCGTAATGGAAAATAATGATTAATGGTGTATAAAACCAGCCAGGTTAAGCCAAATCCCCAAACAAAAGAAACTCCAATCCCCAAAACTTGAACCAGCAATTGTTGACTACGGGATAACCCCGTATGCAATAAATCCAGATTTCCAAACAAACCTACGGCGAGGGTTCCCCAAACCCCACCACCCGCATGAACCGCAATGGCATCAACGGCATCATCAATCTGACATCGTTGCAAGGTCAAGGATACTAACACCATAACGACAGCACCCACCCCACCAATTAAGGGAGCCGCGGTCGTCGAGATAGCATGGGAAGATGCGGTAATTGCCACTAAACCCGCCAAGGAACCATTAATAATCAATTCAACTTCCGGTCGGCGATATAACAGCCAACCCAAAACCGCCCCGACTAACATTCCCGACGTCCCGGCCAAGATGGTATTGACAATCACCGTGGCGACTCGAATATCTAAATGTAAATAACTGCCCCCATTAAATCCTAACCACCCTAACCACAACAACATCGCCCCCAATACGGATAACTGAAGGTTAGAGCCGCGCATTTCTTGGGTGGTTTTATCGGGGGTAAACCGTCCCAGCCTTGGCCCAATCACTAATAGAACTGCCAAAGAAACCCATCCGCCCATACTATGAACAATGGTAGACCCGGCAAAATCCACAAATCCAATTTTTCCTAACCACCCCAATAAATGGTTAGTTTCAATCCCATTCCAGGCCCAATGGCCAAAAACGGGGTAAATAATTCCCGAAGTTAAAGCCGCAACTAATAAATAAGCTCCAAACTTCATCCGTTCCGCCGATGCCCCTGAAACGATTGTTGTGGCGGTACTACAAAACATAGCTTCAAACAGAAAAAATGCGGCTTGCCCCGGATTCGATGTCGTATCAAAAAACAAAGCCTGGGGGTCAATCCCGCCCATCGCCGCTCTGCTGAACATAATGGCATAGCCAAAGGCCCAAAACAAGGCCACAGAAATGCCGAAGTCGGCAAAATTTTTGACGGCAACGTTAATACTATTCTTGGAACGGGTTAAGCCCGACTCTAAACACATAAATCCGGGCTGCATCAGAAAGACTAAGCCCGAACAGACTAGCAGCCAGAGAATATCAATCACTGAATTATTGGTTACTTAATCAACCTCCCATTGTCTCAATTTATCTTAGGAATTTTTGTGGACTTTTATACCGTTACGCAATCCGAATGGATTTTACAAGGCCCAAACCAGCATCCGTCAGTCAAAAAGCCTTATTTTATGGGCTAAAACCCTGAAATCAGAAAAAAAAATATTTTAGGTGTTGACAAATGGGATCGGGTTTGGGTAGAGTAACAAGCGTGTGAGGAGCGAACCAGTTAAGGACACCGAGACGAAACACGGCCAGTCGCCGGTGTCCTTTTCTGATCAAAAGGAAACATACGTTCTTTGTGAAAACTCTGATTTTGCAGAGAATATTAGGAATAATACAACTGGGTTGAAATCGGTAATTTACCGGGTATTTTTCTCTTGTTTATGGTTATATAGTTTTAACCCTGGCTTTGTTGTGGGATTATAAAATAGTAATATTCAAAATTTTCTCCTGAATGACCCAGTATTTTGCCACGGTTGCCAAGGGTTTAGAGCTTATCGCTGCTCAGGAATTGGAACGTTTAGTGCGATTCGTTTAGCCTAAATTAAGCCGAAAGGCTTATGGGACGGCTAACCCAGTTGTTAAGACTGGTGATAACTGATTACATTTATGGGTGAGTAAAGAAACATCACAAAATCTCAAAAAATAACGAAATGTTACGAAATTCAGAGATAAGTAATAAAAATTTACAAGTCCCATCCCTCAAGTGCTGAGGTGAAAGCATAACCCCTAGTTTGAAATGGGTAGCATCCATCAAGCTAAAGCGGGGTTAAAAGATAGAACTACTGAAAGCCAAATTTGGTAACTATCGAGCAAGAAGTTCATGCGTAGCGCAAGCAAAGATGTGTCTGAACCATCGATACCGATAATGGTGAAAAGGCTAAATCAGGAATAAAACCCATTGGAAAATATGGTAAAGACCTGGTTATCACCAAGCCAAAAGGCAAGGATAAGGGAATAAGCGGTTTATACGCCGACTTATAAGCACAAACCCAATAAACCCGGTGGACAGCATCACGCTAAAAACTTCAAACAAATGTGTAATCGGAACGAAGTAACCCCTATATATCTCTGGAAAGGTCGAAATCCAGTAAGTAGCTAACGAATGATGTATGGGGAAGGGATGGTATCAAAAGCGAATGCCTTGTTGTAATGACAAGGATATGCTGACAGATACTCGGTAATTCCAAAGAAATAGAACAAGTAGCAATGTATATGTCTAAAACGCTGAATAAAAATCAGACGGTGGAATGGAAAGACCTTAACTGGCGAAAGTTAGAAAAGGTAACTTTCAAGTTGCAAAAGCGCATATTTCGAGCGAGTGAACGAGGCGATGTTAAAGCAGTTCGTAAACTTCAAAAAACCCTGATTAATTCCTGGAGTGCCAAATGTATTGCGGTTCGTCGGGTAACACAAGATAACCAAGGCAAAAATACGGCTGGAGTGGATGGAGTTAAATCTCTGAACCCAAAACAACGTATGAGCCTTGTAGGACGATTAAAGTTAACCAATAAGGTAAAACCAACTCGTAGAGTTAATATTCCCAAACCTGGTACAACCGAAACCCGTCCATTAGGGATACCCACAATAAACGACCGTGCATTGCAAGCGTTAGTAAAACTAGCGTTAGAACCAGAATGGGAGGCTAAATTTGAGCCAAACAGTTATGGTTTCAGACCAGGACGTTCCTGCCACGATGCAATCGAAGCAATATTTAGCAGTATTAAGCAAAAAGACAAATATGTACTGGATGCTGATATCTCAAAATGCTTTGACCGCATAGACCACAAAGCGTTAATCTCCAAAATACACACATACCCTACATTAAGCCGTCAACTAAAGACATGGCTCAAAGCAGGGTACATGGACGGAAAAGAACTTTTTCCTACTAATGATGGTACACCACAAGGCGGGGTCATTTCACCCTTACTTGCGAATATTGCCTTACATGGTATGGAAGAAAGAGTTAAGCAATACGCCGAAACTCTAAAAGGGGCAAAAACGGCAAATAGAGTAGCCCTTAGTCTAATCCGTTACGCTGATGACTTCGTGATAATCCATGAGGATCTAAACGTAGTCAAAAAGTGTCAAGAGATAATTGCTGATTGGTTAAGTGACATGGGACTGGAATTAAAACCAAGTAAAACAAAATTGACCCACACCTTCAAAGAAATTGATGGAAATGTTGGGTTTGAGTTCCTAGGATTCCACATACAACAGTACAAAGTAGGAAACTACAGAGGTGCTAATAAAACGAATGGAATACCGCTAGGTTTTAATACATTAATCAAACCCTCAAAAGCCAAAATCAAAACTCATCTTGTCAAGATAGCTGATGTAATAGATTCCCATAAAACCGCCCCACAAGCTGCTCTAATTAGCAAGCTGAATCCAATTATTAGGGGTTGGTCAAATTATTACTCAACAGTGGTTAGTAAAGAAACCTTCTCAAAGGTTGACCATCAAACCTACGACAAGCTGAGAGCCTGGGCAAGAAGAAGGGGAAAAGGGAACATCAATAAAGACAAATACTGGAGAACAGTAGATGACAGAAATTGGTGTTTCAGTACAGAAGATGGATTGAAATTATTCACCCATAGCAGTACGCCAATCATTAGGCATACAAAGATTAAGGGTGAAGCTAGTCCGTTCAATGGAGACTGGATTTACTGGAGTAAACGTCGAGGCGAATATCCTGAGACTCCTAAAAGAGTGGCAACACTTATTAAGAAACAAAAAGGTATTTGTCCTCACTGTGGTTTGTATTTCACAAGTACAGACATTGTAGAAGTTGACCATATTAAACCAACATCGTTAGGTGGAAAAGACACCTATGATAACCTTCAACTTTTACACAAACATTGTCATGACACAAAGACGGCTAGTGATGGTTCTTTAACTAAAACAGTTGAGAATTATGACAATCAACCGTTTTGAATCGTACCTATAACAAAGGTGGAGTTATCAAGGAGCCGTGTGAGGTGAAAGTCTCATGCACGGTTCTGAAGGAGAGGTTAGGGGGGCAACCCTCTAATCGACTCTAACGGTGCTCATGATGTTCGTCCTGATTTTGCTGGCGTTCATTTCGCTGGTTCCCGCCAACTTCTCTATCGGGTGAATCTTTGGGGGAGAACTATATATCGGGTTTTAGTTCCTATTGCTGAATTTCCCTGTCCCAATGGAGAACGGTTGTATCAGGAAATTCAAAATATTGACTGGAATCAGTATTTATCACCCCTGAATACTTTTGCTGTTAATTGTACAGGCAAAAATGAAGTTTTAAATCATACCCATTTTACCGCCCTTCAGGTCAAAAACGCCATTATTGATCAACAGCGTTTGGAATTTGGAGAACGTTCTGATATTGATATTAATAATCCTGATTTATGGATTAATCTTCATATCCATGAAAATCAAGGGATTCTAAGTTTAGATAGTTCGGGAAGCAGTTTACACCGCCGGGGATATCGTCCGGCCGTGGGACTAGCCCCTTTAAAAGAAAGTCTAGCTGCCGCCTTATTAGACATGGCAGAATGGCATCCTGATTTACCATTTTTAGACCCCCTATGTGGCTCAGGAACCTTACCCATTGAAGCCAGTTTAAAAGCCTTAAATATTGCCCCCGGACTATTCCGAGAAACCTTTGGGTTTATGAAGTGGAAAGATTTTGACGCTCAATTGTGGGATAGTCTAAAACAGGACGCTTTAGACGCACAATTAACTACCTTAACCGCGCCGATTGTCGGTTCAGACGAGGATGAAGATACCATTCATCAAGCCTCGGAAAACGCTCAACGCTGTGGGGTAGCGAAACAAATTCGACTACAACAAATAGAATTATCTCAAGTTGAACCTCCGGCGGCTCATGGGGTAATTATCTGTAATCCTCCCTATGGGGAACGTTTGGGTCATACTGAAGACTTAGCTCCTTTATATAAACAATTAGGAGATACTTTTAAACAACGGTTTAAGGGATGGACAGCTTATATTTTAACAGGAAATAAGGCATTAGGAAAACAAGTGGGGTTGAGAACATCTCGAAGAATTGCGGTTTATAATGGTGCTTTACCTTGTACTTTATTAAAGTATGATCTTTATTAAGGGAAACACAATACTATTAACTTAACCTATGTCTAAAACTGTATGGATAGCCCGCCATGGAAATCGGATTGATTTTGTCAATCCCGCCTGGTTTGATACCGCAGAAAGACCTTATGACCCCCATTTATCCGAGGATGGTCAAATTCAAGCCCAACAATTAGCTAATCGTTTAGTCGGAGAAGGAATTACTCAAATTATTGCTTCTCCCTTTTTGAGAACCGTACAAACCGCTAATGCTGTGGCTAAAAAATTAGATTTACCGCTTAAATTAGATTGGGGTTTAGGAGAATGGTTAAATCCTGAATGGATGGGTTTTCCAGAAACATTATCCCCAGATTTTTTAGCTAAAAAATTCCCTAAAATTGATTTATCCCATCCTCTGGGAGTTCCTAATTATCCTGAAACTTGGAAAGATTGTTTACAACGAACCGGAGAAACTTCCCAACGTTTAGTTAACACCTTTCCCGATGATAATTTATTATTGGTTGGACATGGTGCTTCGGTATTAGGAACAGCCATGGGATTAATTCCAACCTTAGAAGAAATGGATATTAAAGCCTCCCTTTGTTGTTTAGTGAAAATTGTTCAAAATGGAGATAAATGGATACTAGAACTCAACGGAGATACCGCTCATTTGACTGAATTAGAAACGGTTATTCGGTTTAATTAACAGATATAGCAATCCTAAATCAGTTGTAACATTTTAATACTGACATGAAACAGCTAGAAGTATTACCCCTGTTCCGGTGTTCCGGCGTTCCCTCCCCCCCTAGCCCCCCGTGCACGGGGGGTTTGGGGGGGCTGTTCCGATGTTCCCTCTCTCAACTAGGTAATTTATTTTATGCAACTACTTATATGTCTCTGACTGAAGAAATTTTATCTCAAATCCAGGGAAATCCTTTCAAGGGTCTACAAAAAGCGGATGAACTTTGGACGGGGTTAAAAAATAATACTCTCCCCCTTCCTGATACCATTAAACAGGATGATAAACCCTTGGAAAGTCTGGATTATGATGTAGTTATTTGTGGGGGAACTCTGGGAATTTTAATCGGTGCTACCTTAGCAATAAAAGGCTGGCGAGTGGGATTAATTGAACGGGGAAAACTCCAAGGACGGGAACAGGAATGGAATATTTCTCGTCAGGAATTAGAGGTTTTTGTAGAATTAAATTTACTATCTGAGGTAGAATTAAAAACAGCGATCGCTACGGAATATAACCCCGCCCGTTTAAGTTTTCCCCAGGGTAATGATATTTGGGTGAAAGATGTTCTTAATATTGGAGTTGATCCGGTTTATTTATTAGAAACTCTCAAAATTAAATTTTTAGAAGCCGGAGGAATATTATTAGAAAATACGGCTTATCAAGGGTCTATTATTCATCCTGATGGTGTGGCGGTAAATGTAACCGAAATTCATTCCCCTCGCCTTGCAGGAGAGGGGTTAGGGGACAGGTCAATCATCCTAAAAACCCGCTTATTAATAGATGCAATGGGTCATTTTTCCCCCCTAGTTCGACAAGCTAGACAAGGACAAAAACCCGATGCAGTTTGTTTAGTGGTGGGAACCTGTGCGACGGGATATCCTAATAATCAAACGGGGGATATTTTCGCTTCTTTTACTCCTTTAAAAAATCAATGTCAATATTTTTGGGAAGCGTTTCCGGCTAGGGATGGAAGAACAACTTATTTATTTACCTATTTAGATGCTAACCCCCAACGGTTTAGTTTAGAATCTTTGTTTGAAGACTATTTTAAACTGTTACCCGAATATCAACAGATTGAGTTAAATCAATTAACCTTTAAACGGGCGTTATTTGGATTTTTTCCCTGTTATAAAAATAGTCCGTTAAAAATGCCCTGGAATCGGGTTTTGGCGGTGGGAGATAGTAGCGGAAATCAATCTCCCTTAAGTTTTGGGGGATTTGGGGCGATGGTACGTCATTTACAACGGTTAACGGATGGAATTGATCAAGCCTTAACCACTGATCAATTAAGTCAAAATGCCCTATCTTTATTGCAACCCTATCAACCCAGTTTATCCGTAACTTGGTTATTTCAAAGGTCGATGAGTGTGGGGATTCAACAAACTATTAACCCCGAACAAATTAATCAATTATTAACTACCGTATTTCAAGAAATGGAACAATTGGGAGAACCAATTTTAAAGCCATTTTTGCAAGATGTGGTAAGGTTTTCCGCCTTAACTCAAACCCTATCAAAAACCGCAATTTCCCATCCCGGTTTGATTTTTAAAATTATTCCCCAGGTGGGGTTAATCAGTTTAATTAATTGGACAATTCACTACTGGAATTTAGGGCTGTATACGGGTTTATATCCCCTGGCAAAAACCCTAGAACCGATGTTTAATAAATTACCCCTTTCGTCTCAATACTATTATTATCGTTGGTTAGAAGCGTGGAAATATGGGTCAGGACAGGATTATGATTAAAAGTAGGGGTAATTCATGAATTACCCCTACTAAATAAAATGAGTTAAATAACTCCTAAACTAGATAATCCTAAAATCACACCAGCCCCTAAAACATGACCAAAACTTGTGGTTGCTAAAACCGCAGGTAAGCCAAACCCACCGAACATATTAGGTGAAGGTAATTGAGGGCCAGCATTAGGCTGTTGGATGGAGAATTTACCAATGGCGATCGCTACAATATTACACACAATCATCACAATAGCGATGGTAGGACTCCAGGCGTGGGTGACGGGAGTGGCGACGGTCGCGGCTAAAAGCATCATGGAATTATCTCCTAAAGTTTTTTAAACTGTAACCAATGGAAATTAATCGTTATATAGCAATCCTAAATAGGTTGTAACATTTTAATACTGACATGAAACAGCTAGAAGTATTACCCCTGTTCCCTCCCCCCCTAGCCCCCCGTGCACGGGGGGTTTGGGAGGCTGTTCCGGCGTTCCCTTTTGCCCAGGACTTTTGAACACAACTCAAATAGGATTACTATAGTTAAGATGTTTTACCAAACAAAGGGAATTGATTTTCGTCCTTGTAGCAATACTTAACATTTTTTGACTAAAATTGCTATCCTAGTTGAAAGAAACAGCCCGACTCAAAAACTCCTAATTTTAATATGACTGAACCGCAAACCCGCATTTGTATCCTTGGTGGAGGCTTTGGTGGACTGTACACCGCCTTACGTTTAAGTCAACTTCCTTGGCAAAAATCGGAACAACCGGAAATTGTTCTGGTGGATCAAAATGACCATTTTTTGTTTTTACCTTTGCTGTATGAATTACTGACTAATGAACTGCAAAGTTGGGAAATTGCCCCCGCTTTTGCAGATCTATTAAAAGATACCAATGTGCAGTTTTGTCAAGGAATTGTTAGCGAAATTGATATTGAAAATAAACAGGTTAAATTGCAAGATGATTTGCAGATTTCCTATGATTATTTGGTTTTGGCAATGGGAGGAGAAACAGCTTTAGATAAAGTTCCAGGGGCGAAAGACTATGCAATTCCTTTCCGAAGTATTGCTGATGCTTACCGTTTAGAAGAACAGTTAAGACGATTAGAAACCTTAGATCAAGATAAAATTAGAATAGCCATTGTAGGTGGCGGTTATAGTGGGGTAGAACTCGCCTGTAAATTAGCCGATCGCCTAGGAACAAAAGGACGAATTAGAATTATTGAACAAGCGGAAGAAATCTTAAAAACTTCTCCCGAATTTAATCAAGAATCCGCTAGAAATGCCTTATTAAATCGCCAGGTTTGGATAGATTTAGAAACCACTGTAGCGGCTGTTGAAGTCAATAAAATTTCCCTAGAATATCGAGGTGAAATTGATGAAATTCCAGTGGATTTAGTATTATGGACAGTGGGAACCCAGGTGTCTCCGTTAGTGCGATCGCTACCTTTAAAACACAATCAACGAGGTCAAATTGTCACCACATCAACCTTACAAGTAATTGATCATCCTGAAATTTTTGCATTAGGAGATTTAGCAGAATCTCAAGACGCTGACGGTCAAAAAATTCCCACCACAGCCCAAGCCGCTTTTCAACAAGCTGATTATACCGGATGGAATCTTTGGGCGTTATTAACAAGAAGACCCTTATTACCCTTCCGATATATTAATTTAGGGGAAATGATGACATTAGGAACTAATAACGCTACCTTAACAGGTTTAGGGATAAAATTAGAGGGTCAATTTGCCCATTTAACCCGGCGTTTAATCTATTTATATCGCTTCCCCACCTTTGATCATCAAATTCGAGTGGCGTTTAATTGGATGACCAAACCCTTGCAGGATTTCTTAATTTCAATCGATCAAAAAATGGCAGATAGAGAATAACTCATATTCCGTTGTTGCGCTTAAGCGCATCTTAAAATTTAATATTCTAAACCAACAAACCGGGTTTATATAAACCCGGCTTATCGCTAATTATAGCAATCGTAAATATGACTAATTCGCAGAATTCTACAATGGAAAAACCCCGTGTTATTTTTTTAGATGCCGTTGGGACGTTATTTGGTGTGCGTCATAGTGTGGGGGAAGCCTACCGAATTATTGCAGAACAATTTGGGGTCAATGCTGAAGCTAAAATTTTGGATAAAGTGTTTTTTAATTGTTTTTTAGCGGCTCCGGTTATGGCATTTCCAGGGGTTGATCCCAATGAAATTCCCCCCTTAGAATTTGAATGGTGGAAAGCGATCGCTGAACAAACCTTTAAAACCGTCGGACTCTATAATGATTTTACAGATTTCTCCGCTTTTTTTCAAGCCCTATATCATTATTTTGAAACCGAAAAACCTTGGTTTGTTTATCCCGATGTTCTTCCTAAATTAAAAGATTGGCAAGCCCAAGGAATAGAATTAGGGGTATTATCTAACTTTGATTCCCGATTATATCCGGTTTTAGAATCTTTAAATTTAGCTGATTTTTTTCAAACCGTGACTATTTCTACAGAAGTAGGAGCCGCTAAACCCAGTGCTGAAATTTTCCAAATTGCCTTAACCAAACATCAATGTTTACCCCAAGAAGTTTGGCATATTGGTGATAGTTTTAAAGCCGATTATCAAGGTTCAAAAGCCCTAGGAATACGCGGAATATTAGTCCATCGAGACGAACCCCCAAAAGGAATTTTAGATGAATATGAAAGTTTAGAACAAATTCCGATATTCTAAAGTAGAGACGAGCCACGGCGCGTCTTCCTACAGGACACAGGAGTTACAAAAACAGTGGAGTACCCTCGGAAACCCCCAGAAGCACCCCGTCAAAACCGTTCATTGCAGGAATTTTCATGGCCCCTGTGGCCCGTTGTCCCGATTTATCCCTACAGTCAGCGGCGCACCCTCCGCACGGAAGTGGTTCCCCAGAGCATTTGGACATTTGAGCAGGTACAGGGGATTTTGTATGTTGTAGTTCCCATTCGGATGACTGTGGTAAAACTAGAACAGGGGGGTTTGTTGGTGTATGCTCCCGTTGCTCCAACTCCAGAATGTCTGAATTTAATCAGAGAATTAATTGTAGAATATGGCGATGTAAAATATATTATTCTACCTACGATTTCAGGAGTTGAACATAAGGTTTTTGTTGGCCCCTTCGCGCGAAAATTTCCCAACGCCCAAGTTTTTGTCGCCCCCGGACAGTGGAGTTTTCCGATTAATTTACCCCTAAGTTGGTTAGGTTTCCCCGCAAAACGCACCCATATTCTGCCCCAGGACAGTCGAAATACACCCTTTGCTGATGAATTTGACTATAAAATTCTCGGCCCTTTAGCATTAGGAATTGGACAATTTGCCGAGGTAGTTTTTTTCCATAAGCGATCGCACACTTTATTAGTAACTGATACTATTGTTTCTATTCCTAACACCCCTCCAGCGATTCTACAAATAGATCCCTATCCCCTCTTATTCCATGCCAAAGATCATACTTTTCATAAAGTAGAAAATACAGAAACTACCCGTCGCCGAGGATGGCAGAGAATCTCGTTATTTTCCTTTTATTTTCGTCCGAGTGTTTTAGATACGATAGAATTGGGGGAAGCGGTGCGGGAATCGTGGCAAGCTCCCGACCGTTCAAAAAAAGCCTATTTTGGGATTTATCCGTTTAAATGGAAACCCAATTGGCAAGAAACCTTTGAAGCATTAAGCAGAAATGGGCAGTTATTTGTGGCTCCCATTTTACAAACTTTAATTTTAAATCGCGCCCCAGAAGAAACCTTAAATTGGGCAAATCAAGTTTCTAAATGGGAGTTTAACCGGATTATTCCTTGTCATTTTGATTCCCCGATTATGGCAACACCGGAACAATTTCGGCAAGCATTTAGTTTTTTAGAAAAAAATAGTCATTATGATTTATTGCCTGAATCAGAGTTTGAGTTACTATTAGAAATTAATGATCTTTTAAATAAATTTAAGATTACACCCCCCTCTAAACCTAAAGTTTAAGGAGAACAACCCATTACCCATTACCTATTACCTGTTCCCCGACTGGAAGTGAGTTTAAGGGTTAATCCCAAAAAGAAAGCCACAGTCGCTAGAAAATAGTGGCTGTGGCTAGATCAGTTATCAGTTATCAGTTATTTTTGATTATAACAGCGATCGCAAAATTTTTCTACCCCCTGGATAAATATTCTGGCGGGGGTGTCGGACTCGATCACCTCAAGGACGGTAAAAGGTAACGGAAATCCGCGAGGAAGACCAGGAGAAAATTCCCTACCCTTGAGGGTAAATCCCGAACCGGAATCTGGCTGAAGCAAAATTAAAAAAACGTTACAGTATAGATAAAATTGTAGAAAAACTCCCACAATCAAGGAAGTGAGGAAGTCCGTAAACCGGAATCAATAGAGCCTCTGTTGTCTTCCTCAAGAGAATTTTCCAGTTTCTATGTCCTAAAAAAATGAGATGTGATTTATGTTCAAAAAACTTTTAAAACCCTTAGCTATTTTTAGCCTAGTTGCTGTTTTGTTTTTCAGTCAAGTTGATGGTGTATTGGCCGCTAGAAGTGGGGGACGCATTGGTGGTGGCTCCTTTAGATCGTCTCCTAGTCGCAGTTATAATACCAGTCCTGGCCGTTCTGGAGGGGGGTACTACGGTGGTGGCGGTTTTGGATTTCCCTTTCTGATACCCTTCTTTGGGTTTGGTGGGGGTGGGTTATTTTCCCTGCTGATTTTCATGGCGCTCGCCGGGTTCATTTTCAACAGTATCCGGTCAGCCATGGGACAGGGACAGGATGAACCGGGATATAGCAGCAACCCGACGGTTTCTGTGGCCCGTTTGCAAGTGGGGTTACTGGCCCAAGCTCGAAATTTACAAGGAGATTTAGACCTCATGGCCCAAACCGCCGATACGGGTTCGGCCTCCGGTCGCGCCCAAGTTTTGCAGGAAGCCACCTTAGCCATGTTACGCCATCCTGAATATTGGGCCTATGGGTCTTCGGCGTCGGAACAAACGGGGATGAATTCGGCTGAAGCTAAATTTAATCAATGGGCTTTAGCCGAACGCAGTAAATTTGCTGAAGAAACCCTGTCTAATGTTAATAATCAGTTAATTGGTGGAGCAGCCCATTCTTTGGCTGGAAATAATCCAACTTTAGCGAGTCAAACCGGAGAGTTAACCGCCACGGACAACGAATATATTGTGGTGACATTAGTGGTAGGAACTTTGGGGAAAATTGAACTTCCTCAAGTTAATAGTCCTGAAACATTACGTCAAGCATTAAGTCGTTTAGGTTCGGTTGGAAGTGAACAATTATTAGCCGTAGAAATTCTCTGGACACCCCAAGCCAGTGGGGATACCCTCAGCACCGATGATATGTTGGCATATTATCCTGATTTAAGTTTAGTTTAGTCCGTTGGGTGGCGTAAGCCACCTTTTTAATTATCGTATTCCGGTTCAGACTTTTCCTCAAAAATTCCCAGATCAAGATTACCTCTTGCTATAATCAATGAATTCAAAAGCCCACACTGTAACGTCTTACCAAGCCGATGAAAAACGTACTTTAGGATTTGCCATCAGTTTTCTGGTTAGCGTTACCCTATTGGGGGTGCTATAGTTAGAGTGATTCTCTCGCTGATTTCGGCAGTAAAATCCCCCCTATTTTGAATGTTCTGTAATCTTTTGTTTGAAATCCGATGGCAACAACACTTTTACCTTTAGAAAAAAAACTGAATCTGCACACCCTTGAAAATCAACTGTTGCAATCAGCTTTATTACAAGCTGAAACGGTGGGTGAACTCACAGCTTTGATTATTGATCATACCCATTTAGAGATTATGCAGGCTTTTGAACAACTTTCCTTTCCTGAGCAACAGCGAGTACAGGAACTTTGGGAAGCCAGAATTTCTCGACGTTGGAAATAACTATTAGCCCCTGATGTCTAACTTCCACAGCCCCCCTGAAAAATCATCACTTCTGGGTCAAGATAACCCTGAACTTAATCAAGTCCCCTGTCCTGTTATTGAGAGTGAAAATATCTCCGCCACGAGATCGGATTTTCTGCGGTTTTTGGGCATCGTCAGCGCAGTAGGATTGTTAGTCGGACTACTGCTTTTTGCCAATGGGTTGAGTGCAATTACCATCACCCTGATCACTTTGGCTCTGATCATTATGGCGCTTTGTTGGCGCTATCCCCGTCAAGGATTATGGGCTTTTTTAATTTATTTACCTTTTGCGGGGACGATTTCTTATTGGGTGGGTAACGATCATTATCTATTTCATTTAGCCAAAGATGGGTTGTATATACCCGCATTAATCGGTTTGGTTGTGGAATTAAGGAAAAAAAAGTTACCCCTAATTAATCCCCCGCAACTTAAAATTCCTCTGTTAATTTTATTTATAATTGCGATCGTTACATTAATTGCTGTTAATGGTGTCCTACAGAAACACGGGACAACGGATAATCAACCCTTTGCTGTAGGACTGTTTGGCTTAAAAGTTTTAATCGGATATATTCCCCTGATCACCTGTGGTTATTATCTAATTCGTCATCGTCAAGATCTAGAATTTTTTACTCGGTTACAAGTCATTTTAATCTTAATTTGCTGCATTTTAGGATTAATTCAATTTGGATTAGTTGTTAGCGGATACTGCCCTGATAATACGGGTTTACCCGAACATTTATTATTGAGGGCAAATGTGCAGCGAAAATGTTTGGTAGGAGGGGCTTTGGGATATTTACCCGCAGAAAATTTTATTCGTTTACCCGGAACTTTTGTTGCCCCCTGGCATTGGGCTTGGTTTTTAGTTTCCAGTACGTTTTTTTGTTTTGCTACATCCTTTAGTGATCCCAAATTACGTTGGCGTTTCACAGGTTTAGTTACCTTGGCTTTAGTGATTCTAAATGCCATTGTTTCCGGTCAGAGAACGGCCCTTTTAGCCTCTCCATCAATTGTGATTTTACTACTGGTTGTCACCAGTCACATTTCAAGAATTAAGCGAGTTTTAGTGATTGTTTTGGGGATGTTGGTTTTTATCATGGGAACCTGGATTGTTGCACCCGAAATCATGACCGAAAGGGTCGATAACTTTATTGGACGTTGGAATGCCGATCCTCCGGCGGTGTTTTTAACCAAGCAAACTAATTTGAGTTTGGAAGCCCATCGAGGCTTTTTAGGTAATGGTTTAGGGCAAGCTACAACTTCAGCCCGAGGATTAGGAAAAATTCGATTAATTGAAGCCTATTATCCTAAATTGTTCTATGAAATTGGGCCATTTGGAGTAGCTGCTTTCTTGTTCTTAGTAACTAATATTACGGTTTTAGGGTTTAAATCCTATCATCAATTACAGGATAATAGTCTGTGGGGCTATGGAATTATTTTCTGGATTTTTATTGTTTTAATTAGTTATAATCCCTACTGGTATCCTCTGGATACCGATCCAGTAGCGGTTTATTATTGGTTTTTAGTTGGTGTACTTTTCAAATTACCTAATATTCAAAAGCAAGAACAGAAAAAAGATCGGCCAGAGGTATCTATTCCTGATTAATATTGTTTTTATAAACCTTGATATAAATGTTAATCGGATCACAATTCAACGGGCTTGAGTTAAGTAGCAAAAAAATGTTATAATCGTAAACTATATTTTAATATGAAGGATTATTAAAGAACACGAGCTTTGGGATATGGATTATTTCTAGGATCAAAGTCCCCAAGCCTCAATCCATCCCCTATCTTATCTAATTGCCAAATGAATCATTACAACCTTGATCCCACAAAAACGGAAGATATTCTCATCGTTGATGATACCCCGGATAACCTGCATTTATTGTCCCGAATGCTGACTTGTCAGGGATATAATGTGCGTAAAGCTTTGAGTGGGCCCATGGCTTTAACCGCGGTTCAAACCGTTGCTCCCGACTTAATTCTCCTAGATATTATGATGCCGGAGATGGATGGTTATGAGGTTTGCCAAAATCTGAAAGCCGATGCTAAAACCGCAGAAATCCCAATTATTTTTTTGAGTGCTTTAGATGATGTTCTCGATAAAGTTAAAGGCTTTCAAGTTGGAGGTGTGGACTATATTACCAAACCTTTCCAGTTTGAAGAAGTCTTAATCAGAGTTCAAAATCAATTGGCTTTACGAGCCGCGGAATTAGAGATTCGGGTCTTGAATGCGGAACTAGAAGCCCGGGTTAAAGAACGCACTCAGGAATTAGAAGTAGCCAACACTCAACTATTAGAAATGGCACTGCATGATTCCCTAACAGGCTTGCCTAATCGGGCTTTATTGATGACGGATTTACGCCGATCTATTCATCAGGCAAAAGCTAATCTGAACTATCAGTTTGCGGTGTTATTTTTAGATTGCGATCGCTTTAAAGTAGTGAATGATTCCTTGGGTCATTTAGTTGGAGATGAACTCTTAATTTTAATTGCTCACCGTCTTAGCTGTTATGTTAAACCCCAAAATACATTAGCTCGTTTGGGAGGCGATGAATTCGCAATTTTATTAACAGAAATTCCCAACTTTCATGATGTAACCACACTATCAGATCAAATTTTACAGTGTTTTTCTCAAACCTTTAACTTAGAACGACACGAGATTTTTATTAATGCCAGTATTGGTATTGTGATCGGTAATTGTGAATATAACGAACCGGAACATTTACTCCGAGATGCAGATACGGCAATGTACCGAGCCAAAGCCCTAGGTAAAGGACAATATCATCTATTTGATCCGGTGATGCACACCGCCGCTTTAGAACGATTACAGTTAGAAACGGATTTACGTCGTGGGATTGAACAAGAGGAATTAGTTGTCCATTATCAACCCATTGTCTCTTTAATTACAGGCAGAATTTCCGGGTTTGAAGCGTTAGTCAGATGGCGTCATCCCAAACGGGGATTAATCCCACCGGGTTTATTTATTCCTATTGCTGAAGAAACCGGTTTAATTACAGCGATTGGCTATTGGGTTTTATCAGAATCTTGTCATCAATTACGAACTTGGCAACAACAAAATTCAATTGATCCCAATTTATTTGTCAGTGTTAATTTATCCGTAAAACAGTTTGCTCAACCCAATTTATTAGAACAAATTGATCAAGTTTTAGAGCATAGTCAACTTTCCCCCGACTGTTTAAAACTGGAAATTACCGAAAGTGCAATTATGGACAATCATCAGGACGTTGCTACTATTCTTAAAGAACTCAGAAAACGTCGCATTTTAATTAGTATTGATGATTTTGGGACGGGTTATTCCTCTCTAAGTTATCTGCATTCTTTTCCTGTTGATACCCTAAAAATTGATAAATCCTTCGTGCAAAGACTAAACCTAACATCGGAAAATATCGGCTTAATTCCTGTGATTATTAGTTTAGCTAAAACCATGAATATGAATGTCGTTGCTGAAGGAATTGAATTAGTTGATCAATTGAAAATACTCAGGGAATTAGACTGTGGATTTGGTCAGGGATATTTCTTTGCTAAACCTCTACCCGGAGAAGAATTGATCAATCTTTTATCCTTAACTCCCCAGTGGTAAATTATGAATCAAGACATTATTAGTTCTCATAGCAATTTGCTGATTGTGGATGATGAACCCGATAATATTCGAGTTTTATCTGCCTTGTTAAATCAACAGGGATATTATGTTCGCAAAGCCATAAACGCGCCCATGGCAATGATAGCAATTGAGAGTCTGAAACCGGATGTAATTTTATTAGATATTCGGATGCCGGGTGTCAATGGGTATGAGTTATGTCGTCAGCTAAAATCAAATTTAGAAACCCATGAGATTCCGATCATTTTTATTAGTGCGCTGAATCAAATTGAAGATATTATGCAAGCCTTTTCTGCTGGAGGGGTAGATTATATTACCAAACCTTTTAAAGTGGATGAGGTCTTGGCTCGGGTGAAAAATCAGTTAACCATTTGTAACTTAAAAAAGAAACTTATGGAACAAAATCAACAACTATTACAACAAAATTGAATCAAAAAATAAAGACAACCTTTAAGTCCCAGTTATCTCCCTCTCGAATAATCTCAATTGTTCTAATAAATTCTCTAAAATAAAATCTTCGTTCAGTTTCCGATAAATCCAACCAAAACTGTGGAATACAAACCGCCTGCGCCGTTTCTTTTAAATTAACTGGGAGAAGTTCTGCTAACTTTCCTTGTAACTGAGCAATTTCTATCCGCAGTTTATAACTTCTTAAATCTGCTGTTTCTAAATCCAATATTCCAGAAGTTAATAAATCGGGAATTTGTAATAAAATATTTTGTTTGTGATTAATCTCCTGAATAATACCTTGTTTAACTATCTGTAAATCTGGTAAATTCAAACCAGAAACCGCTTGCGGTAAATCTTGACAAATGCGTTTAATAGTTAACTCTAATCCCATTTGATAAGATAGGGCTTTACACTTAGGATTTTTCGGACAATTTATCGGACGTAAATATAAATATTCCCTGTCTTTCCGATAGGTTGTAACCCGGGCAACAGTCATTAAAGATTGACATTCTCCACAATTAACTAACCCCGCTAAAGAACGCGGTGCACTGGCTGTTCGAGGGGGAAGTCGTTGATTTCGCCGTAATAATCGATCCACCTGGGCGGCTTCATCTCTGGAAATAATTGGAGGATGGGTATTAGAAATAATCTCTCCATTTTTATATTCTAAATCCCCTCGATAAACGGGATTTGTTAACCATCTTCTTCCGGTAGTTACTGATATTTTTTTCCCATAACGTTTTTCTAAATGTCGCACCGCACCCCGCAAAGATCCATAAATTAAAAATCGATCAAAAAACTCTTTAACAATAGGTGAAACACTCCGATCTAAAATATAACGCTCTTTTCCCCGTCGATATCCATAAGGTGCTTTCCCTGGCGGAGGTAAGGCTTTAATTCTATTTTTAGCGTGTCCGTGACAAATGCGGCGACTGCGTTGGCGATTTTGAATTTCTATAAATAATTGGATTAAATCGGAACGATTAATTTCACCTACAGAGGTCTTAAAATCCGACTCAATGGCAATAATATTAATCTGGAAAGATTCTAATTGTTGTAAGCGATCGCTCACCTCTAAAACGGAATTTCCCAACTCCTCTAACCGTCGAATTAATAAATAATCCGGTGCTTCTAAATTACAATCTTGTAACAAGTCTTCGAGTTCCTGTCTTCCCCCTAAATCCTGATAAACCCGATCCACTTCCCATCCCCAAATCATCCGATCAGGAGGCTGTTCAAACAAAGGATCGGTATAAGAATAGGCAATAATTTTCATTGTTCATTTAATTCTATAATATTGCCATCGGGATCTTTTGTAAATAATGCCGCCCGACCAGAAGCACTCATTTGAATCGAATAATTATCAGCAATTAGCTGTTGTTTTGCGGCTTCTAAATTCTCAACCGAAAAAGCTAAATGTCGATTTCTTCCCCACTTCTCATCATTAACTTGATCATTAATTACAGTTTCAGCTTGAATTAAATGAATTTGAACCTCACCAATTTGATACCAAATCCCCGGAAAATTTAACGGACGTTCAACTTTTTCCAAGCCCAAAACCTGACTATAAAAATGTTCTGATTGTTCTAAATTAGAGACTAAAATTGCAGTATGAAGATATTTGTTAATTGGCATAATATAAAACTTAAATAAATTCTTAATTGATCAGTATATTGCTATAGAAAAATCAAAGGTGGGGGTTGCCCACCCTGGTTTTAATTTTTAAACAGTAAACTGGCATTTGTCGCACTGACATACTCCAACACTTTTTGCTGAAGGTCAGTTTCAATCTCTTGTTGACTCACAGGTTGAGGATACAGGGAGAGAATATCTGTAATTTCCTTAACACAGGCTGATAGCCGTTGAATATGTCTGGCTGTAATCTTTGTATCCGAGGAAAAATCCAAGGTTTCTTGGGTTTTTTGTATAGGTTCAACTGTTAATTTATCCTCCTCTCGAACACAAGTTCCGCCATCACAATCAATGTGTAATTCATGTTGATAATGGTTAGGAATTGCCCAGCCTCTTTGTCCCGCGTGTTCATGACCTAAACGCTCATTTTCAATATATTCACTCGCGGATTCATAACGGTGTTCATGCCAATAGGGAACAGTAAAATAACCAAAGGATTTACGATATTCCTCCGAGTCTACTATTTCTGAAACCAGTGCGCCAACGCCACGGCGAACTAAGATATCATCCCATTTCTGAATTTCTTGATTATTTCTCGGAGCTCGTCCTAAAAAATGTTTACAAGCATTTTCAATGAATTTCATATTAGAGCTATTTTCATAAAAATGCTCTAAATAGACAGAACGAACCGCCAGACTTTTTAAAAAATGTCGAATCCCTATTTTCCCCTTGATAAAATCTTTTTCTAAATCCGCAAGTTGCTTGTGTTCAAACTCATAAAGTTGACGTTCTATTACTTGCTGATAAATTTGTTTTAAAACAAACTCTCGTTCTTCTGGGGAAGCATCATGACGAGTTGTAACCGGTTGAGTTAGGGACATAAATTAAACTCCTGTGTGCATCAATACTCAAAGTTAAGTTGGAGTGATTGGCAATGAAATGATCAATTGAAATTATAATTTCTGTAGCTAGAAATCAAATAACACCCTGATATACAATACAAAATCAATCGGGTTTAAACCCCACTTCTTTGGACATTTGCTAATAGTTTAGGGGGAGTATCTAAAACTTCTAAAATAATGTCCATATAGGGCTTTAATAATTGATTACACACACTGGGCAATTGTTCTTGTAAGGCTTCTTGAAGATAGGTATAGGCTTGTAGACATTGGGTATTTTTTTCGTGGGCTGCCAAAATATTGGCTAACCATAACATTAAAGATTCCTTAAAAAAGTGCGGGTCATCGCGTAATAAAGCCACGGACATCAGACACATCGTCATTGACATATCATACACACAGCGTTTTGAATGCTTTTCCATGATTTCTGGATGGGAAAACATGAATTTCTTCAGGGTTTGTTTGATTAAACCTGCTGATTTTACCCGTAGAACTTCATAGGTTTTGGTGCGAGCATTTAAAGTCTGAACGTACTGATGCAGAGGCTTGAGTTCTGCATTGGTCAAATATCGCCCGTCACATTGGAGAATTAAGTCATCCCAGGTCGAGTTAATTGTCGGCATTTTGCTGTCCTTTGTATAGCCAGAATCCTACCTTCTAATTTGATACAAAATTCGATATAAGTCAAGAAAATGATGTAATTTTTAATTTAAACTATAGATAGCATCTGACCCAGTACCCGACATTTTTTTGTCGGACGACTGACTTATCCCCCAATTGGGAGTGTTTTTAGACCCGTTTAACCATCTAGGAGGCAATTTTGAGATAAACTATAATTTGTTGAAGTGCCATCAATATCTAGGTTATGCCATGAAAGAAATTGCTTTCGTGATTAAAATTGGGTTAATTTTAAGTTTAATGGTGGGCTGGATATTGCCTGCCGATGCGACTAATTTGAAAACAATTCAACAATTGCTAGAAACCAAAGATTGTCATTCATCTCTTTGGAAATATTGTAACTTAGAAGGAGCTAATTTACAGGGATTAGATTTATCAAATACCAACTTATCAGGAGCCAATTTAAAACAAGCTAATTTGAGAGAAGCTAACTTAAAATATGCTAACTTATCGGGAGCCGATTTAAGACAAGCTAACTTAGAAAATACTAATTTATTAAGAGCAAATCTGAACAAGGCTAAATTATCTGAAGCTAATTTAACCCAGTCGAGCTTATTGGAAGTTAATTTAACTTTAGCTGATCTGAGATCGGCTAATTTAGAAAAAGCGAAATTGTTAGGGGCAAGATTATGGGGAACCAATTTAAGTCAAACTAATTTAAGCCATGCCAGTTTACGGGGAACAAATTTACAATATGCTAATTTAGAAAATAGTAATTTAAGTTTTGCCGATGTCAATAGTCTATTATTTCGAGATGCCACTCAATTTACTAATCTTAGTAATGCCAATTTACAAGGAGCAAATCTCGAAGGCGTTCACTTAGAAACCGTAATTTTACAAGGTGCTGTTATGCCCGATGGTTCAATTCATGAATAATCAATTAAGAGTCAAAACAGGGTATAATAGTATATTAAAGGACACCAATTGTTGAATAAATTTCATGCTGGAAACCCTACAAATTAGATTGTACGAACTGGCACAACTGGCAAATAATCTAGTTCAAACTCAACTCCATCATCTCAGTTTTTTGAGTATTGGCATTATTTTTATAGCGGGTTTATTGACCAGTTTAACCCCTTGTATGCTCTCAATGTTACCGATTACCATTGGTTATATTGGGGGCTATGAAACCGAAAATCGACTACAAGCTGCGATTCAATCTATTTGGTTTGCATTAGGACTGGCTACCACCTTAGCTGGGTTAGGAATTTTAGCGTCTTTTGTCGGACAAGTCTATGGTCAAATCGGTTTAGGTTTGCCCATTATTGCGAGTGTGATTGCAATTTTAATGGGGTTAAATTTATTAGAAGCTCTCCCCCTCCAATTACCCGCTTTTGATACGATAGGCTGGATACCTAAAGAGTTTCCCCATAGCTTGAAATCCTATTTATTAGGATTAACTTTTGGGTTAGTGGCTTCTCCCTGTAGTACCCCCGTTTTAGCAACGTTATTAGCCTGGGTTTCAAGCACCGGAGATGTCATTTTAGGCGGAGTTTTATTACTAGCCTATGCAGTAGGTTATGTCGCCCCATTAGTATTAGCTGGAACCTTTACCGCCACAATTAAAAAGTTACTAGCACTGCGAAAATGGTCAAGTTGGATTACACCTACAAGCGGAGTTTTATTAGTTGGATTTGGCGTATTTTCGCTATTGTTTAGATTTCTACCCGTCGTTTAATTGAATCAAAGGAAAATAAAAATGGATACGGAACTTTCACTATTTCAAAAAATAATTACAGGGGAAACAACCCTGCAAAAGATGATTAGAAAAGAACTTTTGCCCCTTTTGGCCGATTTAAGATTAGCTATTGTATTGTTATTATTGATTGCCGTTTTCAGTATTTCAGGAACACTGCTAGAACAGGGACAATCCCTAGAATATTATCAATCTAATTACCCTGAACATCCGGCTTTATTTGGCTTTTTAACCTGGAAATTTCTAGTATTTATCGGACTTGATCATGTTTATAGAACTTGGTGGTTTTTATCCCTTTTAGTCTTGTTTGGTAGTAGCTTAACTGCTTGCACCTTTACCCGACAATTACCTACTTTAAAATCAGCCCGTCGCTGGGTCTATTACGATAAACCCAAACAATTTCAAAATATTGCTTTAAGTGCTGAATTAACTACAGGTTCATTAACAGCTTTAGAACCTTTATTGAAAAAACGCAATTATTTAGTGTTTCAAGAAGGCAATAAACTCTATGCTAGACGGGGACTGATTGGCAGAATTGGGCCGATTATTGTTCATGCTAGTATGTTAATTATTTTAGCCGGGTCGATTATCGGTTCTATGACAGGATTTATGGCTCAAGAATTGGTTCCAGGAGGAAATACTTTTCAAGTCAAAAATATCATAGATGCCGGACAATTTTCTCAATCTCAAGTACCTAAAGATTGGTCAGTTAAAGTAAATCGGTTTTGGATTGATTATGATGCTGAAGGTAGAATTGATCAATTTTATTCTGATTTATCCGTATTAAATCAACAAGGAGAAGAAGTTGATCGCAAAACCATTCATGTTAACGAACCTTTGCACTATCAAGGGGTTACTTTTTATCAAGCTGATTGGGGTATTGCAGCGTTACGAGTACGGGTGAATAAAAGCCCTGTATTTCGTTTACCGATGGCACAATTAGACACCCAAGGAAAGGGCAGAATTTGGGGAACTTGGATTCCAATTAAACCGGATTTTAGTGCCGGGGTTTCTGTCTTAGCTAGGGACTTAAAAGGAAATGTATTAGTTTATAATGGCAAGGGGGAATTAGTTTCAACGGTTAGAAAGGGAATGTCAACGGAAGTGGATGGGGTGACTTTATTTATTGATGAAATTATTGGAAGTACGGGACTACAAATTAAAGCCGATCCGGGGATTCCTATTGTTTATTTAGGGTTTGGATTATTAATGATTAGTGTGATGATGAGTTATGTTTCCCATTCTCAAATTTGGGCTTTAAAAGATGGCGATCGCCTTTATATTGGGGGGAAAACTAATCGAGCAAAAGTAACTTTTGAACGGGAAATTGTCGCCATTTTAGATGACTTGGATAATCTGGATCAGAATAATACACTTTCGTTAGGGAGTTTGTCGGAAAATCCTCAAAGTTAACAAATATCCCTCTTCTGTCACTCTCCGAAAACTTTTGCCATTTCTGGATTATAGAGTGTTTGGATATGAAGGTGCATTACAAGCGGGTGCAACTTTTAAACAACGGATCGCAAAAGCTGGGGAATTACTCAATTATATAATCAATATTACCATGAACCTGCATCACAACTCTATAAATTGCATCAAAAACTAGATCAGTTAGTCAGGGAAGCATATCATTTTAAATCCGAGGATAATATTTTAGAAAAACTCTTAGAATTAAATCAAGAATGTGCGGAAAAAGAAAATCGGGGAGAGTTGGTTATTGGTGCAGTCGGTGATTTTTGAAGTAACCACAAAGGCACTAAGACACTAAGAAAGTCATAAATAATCATATCTGACATAAATTTGACTGCAGATATCACCGTCATAGCTTCCTAACCACTGATCAGAAAGTTTTTCAATTTGTTCAATCGCTGCTTCTGTATCTGCAATTGTTCTTGTTAGGTAAACAACCAATTGAGACTCAGCTAATTCTGGATCTAAAATCCAGTCAAGAAATACATTTGATTCGGGGAAATATTGGCTGATTAAATCTTTACCTAATACCAAAATTGATAATAGATTGGGATGAATTGCTAAAAATTGAACAACATCATACTCACGGCGAAACTGATAGAATAATTTTAAATCATCTATGTCCGCTTGATTGACAACTAGAGATTGGGAGATAGTGCCGATCATAGTATTAACCAAACTTGATGGAGTTACTTGAATTTTAACACAACCTATTGCCCAAACTATGAGTCACCATAAAAAATTCTCTACTTTTCATGATTTTATCCTTGATTTTCTTAGATTGATTCCTAATCTTTCAAGTTGTTGATTTATCCAAATAGTCACTGTCTGCTCATCGGTTTCAATTGCTCGTTCTACTCCTATTTTAGCAATTTCTAGTAGTTATTTAGATTTTTGCCGATTCTTTCTTATTGCTAATAATTCCAAAAAACTAAAAAGTCACAAAAGTCAAGAAATGTGAAAAATTATGACATTTTTCTTGTCGAATTGTTGCGAAGGGTCATCAAACCTGCCCAGAATGACCGTTTTCTGGTAAGAATACTCAAAGGTGAGTCCTAATGATCTGGCAATGCCCATCGCCGATCACCCTAAAAAAGCAGCAGACAAAAAAGGAACAAATTAAGATATGTTTACTTATGTAAAACCCGCCATTAGACACATCAAGCCAGATGACCTAAACGGGCGACAACTGATGAAAGTCGTCTACGTGGTGTTAGAAGCGCAATATCAAAGCGCCCTATCGGCGGCAGTGCAGTCTATTAACAAAAATAACCCTAATGTTGCGATCGAAATTAGCGGTTATTTGATCGAGGAGTTACGATCTCCCGAAAACTACGAAAGTTTTAAACAAGATTTATCTGGGGCTAATATATTCATAGCCTCCCTGATTTTTATTGAAGATTTAGCGGATAAACTCGTTGAGGCCGTAGCCCCCTATCGGGATACACTGGATGTGGTAGTGGTGTTCCCCTCCATGCCGCAAGTGATGCGTCTGAACAAGATGGGGACGTTTTCGATGGCGCAACTGGGACAAAGCAAAAGTGCGATCGCCCAGTTTATGAAGAAACGTAAAGAACAGTCGGGGAGTTCTTTCCAAGATGCCATGCTGAAGTTGTTGCAAACTTTGCCTAAAGTCCTGAAATATCTACCGATGGACAAGGCCCAGGATGCCCGCAACTTTATGTTATCCTTCCAATATTGGTTAGGGGGTTCTTCTGAAAACCTGGAAAACTTCCTGCTGATGTTAGGATCAAAATATGTTTTCACGGGCAAAGACAAGCTGCAATTTGCCGATCCTGTAACTTATCCCGATATGGGAATATGGCATCCCCTGGCGCCAAAAATGTTCGAGGATGCTAAAGAGTATTTCCATTGGAATAATAGCCGCGACGATATTTCCGACGATCAAAAAGATCCCCTCGCTCCCTGTGTGGGGTTAGTCTTGCAACGGACTCACCTCGTCACCGGAGATGATGCCCATTATGTGGCCATGGTACAGGAAATTGAAGCTTTAGGGGCGCGGGTATTACCTGTGTTTGCGGGAGGTTTGGACTTTTCTAAACCCATTGATGAGTATTTCTGGGATCACCCCCCGAAAGGTATTCCACCCCAACCTCTTGTGGATACTATTGTTTCCTTAACGGGTTTTGCTTTAGTTGGTGGCCCGGCTCGACAGGATCACCCGAAGGCGATAGAATCCTTAAAGCGGATGAACCGCCCATATATGGTGGCCTTGCCTTTAGTCTTCCAAACCACTGAAGAATGGGAAGAAAGTGATTTAGGTCTACACCCGATCCAAGTGGCGCTGCAAATTGCTATTCCTGAACTTGATGGTGCGATCGAACCAATTATTATATCAGGACGGGATGGTGCTACCGGAAAAGCGATCGCCTTACAAGACCGGATCGAAGCGATCGCCCAACGTGCCTTAAAATGGGCTAATCTGCGGAAAAAACCCAAATTAGACAAAAAAGTTGCTATTACCGTTTTTAGCTTCCCCCCGGATAAGGGAAATGTCGGGACGGCGGCTTATTTGGATGTGTTTGGTTCTATTTACGAAGTGCTGAAAGCCTTACAGGGCAATGGCTACGATATTCAAAACCTGCCTGAGTCGGCTGAGAAACTGATGCAGGAAGTTATCCACGACGCCACCGCCCAATATCAGAGTCCGGAATTAAATGTCGCCTATCGGATGTCCGTGGGTGAATATGAACAGTTAACCCCCTATTTTGAGCGCTTAAATGAGAATTGGGGGCCACCACCGGGAACCTTAAACAGCGACGGCGAGAATTTATTGATTTTCGGCAAACAGTTTGGGAATGTGTTTATCGGAGTTCAACCTACCTTCGGCTATGAAGGCGACCCGATGAGGTTGTTATTCTCCCGGTCTGCGAGTCCCCATCATGGCTTCGCCGCCTACTATACCTATTTAGAGAAAGTCTGGAAAGCCGATGCAGTATTACACTTCGGCACACACGGATCGTTAGAGTTCATGCCAGGTAAACAAATGGGAATGTCGGGAGAATGCTACCCCGATAATTTAATTGGTAATATTCCCAACCTGTATTACTACGCCGCCAATAACCCCAGCGAGGCTACTATTGCCAAACGGCGGAGTTATGCCGCCACGATTTCTTATTTAACTCCGGCTGCGGAAAACGCTGGGTTATATAAAGGGCTGAAAGAACTCAACGAGTTAATTGGGTCTTATCAAACCCTAAAAGATAGCGGTCGGGGTGTGGCAATTGTTAACACAATTATAGATAAATCCCGCTTGGTTAATTTTGACCAAGATATTACCCTTCCCGAAACCGATGCGGCGGAATTAACCCCCGAAGCACGGGATCATATTGTTGGACAGGTCTATCGGCGGTTAATGGAAATTGAGTCGCGGTTATTACCCTGTGGGTTGCACGTTATTGGTAAACCACCCACGGCCGAAGAAGCAATTTCAACTCTGGTAAATATCGCTAGTATTGATCGGGAAGAAGATAATCTTCTCAGCTTACCCCGAATTATTGCCAATAGCCTGAACCGCAATCTTGAGGAACTCTACTCTAACAATAACTTAGGGTTGTTAGCGGATGTGGAGTTATTACAAAAAATCACTGAAGCGTGCCGCGCGGCTGTTATCGCCTTAGTTAACGAACAAACCGACGCCGAAGGACGGGTTTCCCTAGTCTCCAAACTCAACTTCTTCAATATGGGTAAAAAAGCACCCTGGATTGAAGCACTGCATGAGTTCGGTTTCACCAAAGTTGACCCCGAACCCATTAAACCGTTATTTGAGTATTTGGAATTCTGCTTACAACAAATTTGCGCTGATAACGAGTTGGGCTCCTTGCTGCGGGCGTTGGAAGGGGAATATATCATCCCAGGGCCAGGAGGCGACCCCATCCGTAACCCCGATGTCTTACCGACGGGCAAAAATATGCACGCCCTCGACCCCCAGTCCATCCCCACGGCGGCAGCAGTTAAATCTGCTCAAATCGTCGTAGAACGGCTGTTAGAACGGCAACAGGTTGAAAATGGTGGAAATTACCCCGAAACCATCTCCGTCGTCCTCTGGGGAACCGATAACATCAAAACTTACGGTGAGTCTCTGGCTCAAGTTATGTGGATGGTGGGGGTTATACCTGTACCCGATGCCTTGGGACGGGTGAATAAGTTGGAGTTAGTCTCTTTAGAAGAATTGGGACGGCCTCGAATTGACGTCGTGATCAACTGTTCTGGGGTGTTCCGAGACTTATTTATTAACCAAATGGCACTATTAGATAAAGCGGTAAAAATGGCTGCGGAATCTGATGAACCTTTGGAAATGAATTTCGTTCGCAAACACGCTTTAGAACAGGCGAAGGAGTTAGGAGTATCGGTAAGACAAGCTGCTACACGGGTATTTAGTAATGCTTCCGGTTCCTATTCTTCTAACGTCAATTTAGCCGTAGAAAATAGTAGTTGGGAACAGGAATCTGAGTTACAGGAAATGTATTTAAAGCGCAAATCTTTTGCCTTTAATTCTGATAATCCGGGGATGATGGAACAGGATCGAAATATCTTTGAGTCGGCGTTAAAAACCGCAGAAGTCACATTCCAAAACTTAGATTCTTCGGAAATTAGTTTAACGGATGTCTCCCATTATTTTGATTCTGACCCGACGAAATTAATTGCTAATTTACGCAAGGATGGCAAAAAACCGACCTCTTATATTGCGGATACGACAACAGCTAATGCACAGGTGCGGACGCTATCGGAAACGGTGCGTTTGGATGCACGAACAAAACTTCTAAATCCGAAATGGTATGAAGGAATGTTATCCCATGGTTATGAAGGGGTGCGTGAACTTTCTAAGCGCCTGGTTAATACAATGGGATGGAGTGCTACAGCCGGGGCGGTGGATAATTGGGTTTATGAAGATGTGAATGAAACGTTTATTCAAGATGCAGAAATGCAGAAACGTTTGCTGAACTTAAACCCCCATTCTTTCCGTAAGATTATTAGCACTTTGTTAGAGGTTAATGGTCGCGGCTATTGGGAAACCAGCGATGAGAATTTAGACCGTCTGCGGGAGTTATACCAAGAAGTTGAAGACCGAATTGAAGGGGTTGAATAAAAAAACCCTTATTCCCCTGTAGAGACGTGCCATGGCGCGTCTCTACCAGGTCTAGGGAACACCACCCTGATATCCTATAAAAACCAATAATAAACACCGATGACATTATATAAAAATAAATATCGGATTGAATCTACACGATTACCTCATCATAATTATGCTGCCAATGGCTGGTATTTTGTCACCATTTGCACAAAGGATAAACTGTGGTTTTTTGGTGATATCGTTTCCGGTAATATTCAATTTTCTGCTATTGGTGAAATTGCGACTAAATTTTGGTCAGACATTCCGAATCATTTTCAGGATGTTTACCTAGATGCTTATATTATCATGCCTAATCATGTACATGGGATTATTGTTATTGAGCGATCGCATAACGAAGAGAGTCACGAACAGACGCACGGAGATCAAGGAGAGACGCGCCGTGGCACGTCTCTACAAAGCACGTCTCTACAAAGGACGGATGAATCTAACAAATTTGCCCCGTTAAAACCAGGTTCCTTACAAGCTATTATTAATGCTTATAAATCTTCTGTAACTCGTTGGTGTCGTAAAAATGGTTACGATAATTTTGCATGGCAACCCCGATTTTATGATCATGTTATTCGAGATGAACATTCATTAGCTAAGATTCAGGAATATATTGTTAATAATCCAGATAAGTGGGATGAAGATCAAGACAATCCTGCTAATTTATGGATGTGATAAAATATCAATATAGACTTTTGCTTATGACTGTTATTTTAGAGCTATATATTATTAGTTTAGCAGGCGATCGCTATTTAGTCTTAACGGATGATTTAAGGTTAGCTCACTATTTGCAAAAAATCGGAATTGATACCGTAAATTTTAATAATATTCGGGTATATGGTTGGAAATAATTATTATTTTAAAACATAATTATACTATAGAAATTAAAAGCGATCAAATATTTTAAAAACTAAAAACCAATGAATTCTTTTAATTCTTCTAAAATATCGTTAACTCGATTGTCTACATCCCAGTTACTTATTCTGAAGATTTCCCATCCTTTTTGGCGTAAATCTCGATCTTCTTTCAAAGTTTTTGAATAAGATTCTTGCTTGGAGTAATGGCTTTCACCATCTATTAAAATAGCAAACCTTTTATTATTCCAAAATGCAACAAAATCTATACGATATATATCATCTTTAAGTGAATGAGTGGGTTTTAATTTATCTTTAGATGATGAATGCCATTGAATCCATGCTTGAGGTATTAATATAGGGGCATCGTTTTTTCTGATTTTTCTGCATTGAGAAAATTTTCCATGTTTATAGAAAAAATCTTTTTCTTATTTAGTTTGATTCATTTCTATTAAACAGTCGCGCAGAGTATTATTATCTGTATCACATTTTAAGCAACTAGCCAGTTTAGGATAAGTAAAATTAGGATATACATCAACATTATTTTCAATAATTCCTATTCCTGTCTTCCATTCAAATTTAAAAATTTGACTTTGATCTACTGCTTGAATTAAATAGTCTGGTTTATATATACCAAATGGTAAACCCGATGAATTCCCTTAGTAACCCTTAAGAATTATCCTAAACAATCTTCTTCTATTGTTGACTTTATTTATGACCACCTACTTACCTGAAATAGATTGTTAATAAATAGGGGTTACTTCGTTGGGAAGGCGTGAAAATGAAACAGTGGGGGGTTAGGTCTTAGGGTTTACTTGGGAAATATTTTTCGGGCTACCCAAACTATCAGCAATGTTAGCAAGCCAAATCCTAAACCGAACAGTACACTACAGATAAGTGTGGCAAAAAAGGGATGCAAAGGTAGAGAAAAATCGGGTTGCCATTGAATTGGTGTATCCTTAATTAAAGGATAGGCTGCGGAAAATATTTGTCCGCCGCCGATCGCAGTTCCGACAAAAAAGATGATATTCTCAAGTTGATGATCACGGTTTTTTTCATTTTGTTCCTGTTCCGTATCTAATTCCACCTGCTCAATTTGCACCATGCCTCGCACAGTAGATATCGACTGCTGGAACAAATCTTGACTGGCAATTAAGTAGTTGAAATCTATTTCAATTTGCCGTTGATATTTATTCTCAGCTAAATCTAAAAACTTCTGCAAAAATTCCAAATTGTCGCCGTCGATGCACAAACTTTTAATTTTTGTCAAAGCCTCACCATAATTTTCAGCATTAGTATCAATGGTATTTCTATCTTCTTGCAAATACCGCATTTGTTGAGAAAAATCAAACATTTTAGTTCGGACTTTAGCCAGCAATTCCTTTAATTTCAGCAATTTAATTTGTCTATCTTGTTCCTTTTCTATTTCACTGAATTTCGGAAGGTTTTTTTCTAATTCGCTGACTATTTGCTGTGCTTTGCGATACCTTTTTCTAGCTTCGTGATACACAAACACGATTTTAGCGCGATAACAAAGTAGATTAATCAAGTAAATGTTAAAAGCCGGCGTTACGGATTTCAAAGTTTCGGGATTTTGTTTTAGCCATACGAGAATATGACACCGCTTAGTTGCATCATTTTCTCGGCTGTCATACTCAAAAATCGGACTACCAAATAACTTTCCTTCGGCCCGAAAGTCTACTGATTTTTCCGGTTTATTTTGTACAAAAGCTTTAACGCATTCGTCAGCCAGTTTCCGGTAAGTATCATAAACTGCTGGTTCGGCGTATAACAATAAGGTTTGTCCCAAAGATGGTTTAATTGCATTGGGTAACAAGCAACCTTGGGGATTTAATTGAGTTAATTCTGATACTTTTATTGTGGTATTTTTATAGTTAAATGTCAAGTCTGCGGTGTAAGTGTCGTGAATTCGTAGGGCATAGATAGAACCATCAAGTTTTTGGTTATCTGACTGAGTAATTTGCTGAAATTTCAGAGTTTTTCCATCGGGCTTTAGTAATTTTCCGTCATTCAGATTTTCCTGTTTATCGTCTGGTTTGTAATGTCCGTTTTTGTAGCAATTTAGCTTATCTCTGAGGGATTTTAGTTCGTTAATATCAAACTCTTTACCAACATTATCCGCTAGATTTTCCCACAAATTTTGAGCATTTTTGGCTACTTGCTTATTGCTTTCGTCCCTATCATCCCGCAGGTGGAAAGGATAGAGGGTAATACTGGGATTTTTAATTTGCTGTGCTTCGTTCATAATCAAAGAAAATATAAGACATTATCTTAATTCAATCTTAGTCCGCGCAGGCGGACTTCGTTTCTGTAGACGCGATTTCCTAATCGCCGGATTTCCAATCGCCGGATTTCCAATCGCCGGATTTCTAATCGCCGGATTTCTAATCGCCGGATTTCTAATCGCCGGATTTCTAATCGCCGGATTTCCAATCGCCGGATTTCCTAATCTAATCGCTCTAATCTCGGCGATTGAAATCGCATCTACACAGACAAAACCCGCCTACGCGGGTTGAAATCGGCGGATTTCCTAATCGGTTGTGTCGTCTGTATCCGTTTCAACCTCCGCCACAGACGACACAGATAAACCTAATCTAATCTGATTTTCAATCAACGTTTCATAAAATTCCCTGACGATTTCTTCCGGTGCATCGCTATCAGTACCACCCGCACCCATTTGATCGATTTCATTCTCTAAATTCTGTTCAATTTTAGGTCTGGTTTCGCACCAATTCTTGATTTTTTCAGCTATAATATTGACATTATCCGTCGCAGAAACATTAAGCGCTGGTAAATGTTCAGCAAATAAATAGGGTGGACAAGTTTTTAATAATTTATTTAAACCAGCCACAATTTCTTCAGGTTTGGTATTGTCAGGAAGTGACATTTTTAGCCCCCTTAAATCTATTTTTTCCGTTGATAATGGTAAAGTTTCAGTTTCCCCAATTAAGGTGAATGCTGCCCAAGCTATGGGACTCGGAAATCGAGCTTTTGTGGTTAGCATAGCACACCGCAAAGCCTCTGCTCGATTGTCGCCCCGGGCTAAATTTTGGTAGAATTGAGTCATTAGCAATTTGGCTGATATCACTCCCATATTCCACAGGGAAACGATAATACTGGGGACTCCCGCGAGAATGAAGCAACGCGATAATCCGACAACTCCATCTCCGGTAATTCTACCATGCCCGGTGCTGCACGCGCTTAAAACTACGAGTTCGGAGTCGAGTTTTAATCGCAGGATTTCTGCTGCGTTAAGTGAGCCATCATCGGTGTTTTCTGATGGTGCTAAAATAATCGCGCCGGGAATGCCGAAACCTTGGAAATCGTCGAGGAGTCCGTGGGCCGATAAATGGACGATACGGGTGTTTAGCATTCTGTCTAAAATGGCAACTTTGGTGGCATTGTCTCCGCTAATTGCTTGGGTTCCTAAAATGGCGGCGATCGCTTCGGCGGCTTCTTTTGCCCTAGACATTTGGTTGAGTTTGTAGGGATTTTCTTTGAATTTTGGATCGATGGTTGGATCGCCGACAATTAGGGCGGCTTGTCTCAATCCTCCGACTCGGTTTTGATGTTCGCGGGTGATTTCTAATACTTGGATGGATGGGGCGGTGAGGATAGTATAATCTTCGATTAAGTAGCGATTTTTGCTATCTTGCAAAGCGACAAAAGGAACTAAAAATAAGTCGTAGTGGGGGATAAAGATGATCTGGTTATTGGCATCGGTGGGTAGCAAGTCGATGATCGGTTCGATTAGAATTTGATGGAGGAGTTGCAATAGGGGATAGCCGCCTGTTTGGTTTGGTTGGTACTCTCTTTCTAGTTGAATTTTGTTGCCTTCGTCGTCGGTTTCCTTACTGCCGATGGAGACGCGGGTTTTGAGGATGATTTGTTTGAGGGTTTGATTTTGTTGGTTGAGGGGTTCGAGGTTGGCGGCGCGATAGGTGATGTTGCCGTTTGGTTGGATTACCCAGATGTAAATGTCTTCATCAAAGATAATCGAATATTCAACTATTGTGGAGTTTCTGTCGCGGGCGATTTGTTGGATTTTGGGAATTGATAACCCCCCCAACCCCCCCTTAGCAATGGGGGGCTTAAGAGGGAGGGATTCAGATAACCCCCACTTGGTAAGGGGGGACTTATCTACTTCCTCCCATTGATAAGGGGGGGACTGAGGGGGGGTTGTTAATAAGGTTTGCTGCAATAACTCGACGAAGGCACGGGTACGCGACATTTCAGATATTTCTAAGGCTTGATCAAATCTAGTTTGGGCAACTAGAACTTGTTGCAGCAGGCGATAAGATTCTACCTGGATTTCAAAGATTGAGGCTTTATGGTCATTATTGACTAATTCAGAACGCAGAGTTTCATGAATTTTGATTGAGTCACGAAGTGCTGTTTCAGCTTCTGCAAGTTGGTGAGTTTTTAGTAAAGTATTTCCCAAATTATTTAGAGCAATTGACTCTCCTTGGCGAAATCCAATTTCCCGTGAAATCTCTAAATACTGTTGGTGACACTCGGTCGCCTGCTGGTATTGCCCTAGGGAATAGTAGGCCTCGCCCAAATTGCCGAGGGAAGCAGCTTCTCCTAGGCGATATCCGATTTCCCGTGCCATCTCTAATAACTGTTCGTGAAATGCGATCGCCCTCTCGTATTGCCCTAGGGAATAGTAAGCAGCGCCCAAACCGCAGAGGCAAGCAGCTTCTCCTTGGCGATATCCGATTTCCCGTGCAATCTCTAAAGACTGTTCGTAAAATCCGAGCGCTTTCTGGAATTGCCCTAGGGAATAGTAAGCATTGCCCAAACTGCCGAGGGAAGCAGCTTCTCCTTGGCGATATCCGATTTCCCGTGCAATCTCTAAAGACTGTTGGTGAAATGCGATCGCTTTCTGGAATTGCCCTAGGCAAAGGTAAGCATTGCCCAAGTTGCCGAGGGAATTAGCTTCTCCTTGGCGATCTTCGATTTCCCGATAGATAGTTAATGCCTGTTCCCAAGACTGCAAAGCTTCTCTAAATTGACTGATTGCATATTGCTGATTGCCTTGTTCTAACACTCTGTCTGCTTCCGCTTTCAGCGCAATTCCCGCTAGGAAGTCGCCATCTACCTTACCCAGTATCCCGGCAAAATCTTTCAACCGATTAGCATTATTTAGTTCGCCTTGTTCTCTAAGATTATCTGCCTTTTCTAGCATAGCCGCCACCAAGCCATCATCGAGCAATTCGGGGTGAGTGTTCAATATCTCTTGTTCTTCGCCGCTGGCACAGGTTAGCAGTTGATTTATCAGGTTGAGATAGGCTGGTTGGGGTTCAGACTTCATCGGAGAAATGGGATTTGGGATGGTGCAATCAATTATACTATTTATTAAGGATTATTGTTGACGCCTTCCCAGTCCGCGCAGGCGGACTTCGTTTCTGTAGACGCGATTTCCTAATCGCCGGATTTCTAATCTAATCGCTTTAATTTCGGCGATTGAAATCGCGTCTAAACAGACAAAACCCGCCTGCGCGGGTTGGGGATAAATTTAGGATATTGTAATTAAAATGAGAGAAAATTTTACGCAAATATATCTCCATTATGTCTGGGCAACCTGGGATAGATTACCTTTGATTACTCCTGATATTCAGCAAGAAATCTATGCCGTTATTATTGGAGAATGTAAAAAATTAGAATGTACTGTAATCGCAGTTGGAGGTATAGAAGACCATGTTCACTTGCTAATAGGTTTTCCAACAACTTTGGCGGTAGCTGAAATAATTAAGCAAATTAAGGGAAGTTCCTCTCATTTCGTAACTCACCAACTTAAACCGGGTGATTTTTTTAAGTGGCAAGGCAGCTACGGGGCTTTTACCGTTAGCCACGATGCCATCGACAGTGTAGCTAATTATATCAGAAATCAAGCTGTTCACCACCGTCAGCAATCAATGATTTCTGAGTGGGAATTAATTTCTAAAACTACCCCTAGTCCGCGTAGGCGGACTTCGTTTGTGTAGACGCGATTTCCCAATCGCCAGATTTCCTCTAATCTCGGCTCTAATCTCGGCGATTGAAATCGCGCCTACACAGACAAAACCCGCCTGCGCGGGTTATAAGAATCTTCGATTGCAAATTCTCTACTCCCTTCCTAGTCCGCGTAGGCGGACTTCGTTTGTGTAGACGTGATTTCCCAATCGCCGGATTCCCAATCGCCGAATTGCTTATAATATAAATATTTATTATAATAAAAATATGGTTAATACTTTAGAAATAAAACTTAAATCCAATCAAAAAAATACTCCCCTAATTCGGGTAGAAAACTTACAAAAACACTTTCCAGTCATGGAAGGAATTTTGCTACAACGTCAAGTTGCAGCCATTAAAGCCGTTGATGGAATTACCTTTAATATTAATAGGGGAGAAACCTTAAGTTTAGTCGGAGAATCAGGTTGTGGAAAAAGCACAACTGGACGGATGATTTTACAGCTTTCTCCTCCTACGGTGGGAAAAATTTACTTTGAAAATACCGATTTAACCGTTTTAAATCCCAAGGAATTGCAACCCTTTCGTCGCCGGATGCAAATGATTTTTCAAGACCCTTATTCTTCCTTAAACCCTCGAATGACTGTAGAAAAAATTATTAGTGAACCTTTAATTATTCATCAATTAGCTACTACTAAAATAGCTCAAAATCGCGTCAAAGAATTATTGGAATTAGTCGGATTAAATAATAATGCAATTAATCGTTATCCCCATGAATTTTCAGGAGGACAACAACAAAGAATAGGGATTGCAAGAGCATTGGCAATGAATCCTGATGTCATTATTTGCGATGAACCGATTGCCTCCTTGGATGTTTCCATTCAAGCCCAAGTGATTAATTTAATCCAAAACCTACAGCAAAATTTAGGTTTAACCTATCTTTTTATTGCCCATGATTTAAGTATAGTTCGCCATATTTCTGACCGAGTTGCAGTTATGTATTTGGGCAAAATTGTTGAACTTGCAGATAGGATTTCTTTGTATGAAAATCCTCTCCATCCCTATACCCAAGCCCTATTATCCGCCGTCCCCATTCCTGACCCAGAATTAGAAGCCAAACGACAACGAATTTTATTAACTGGAGAAATTCCTAGTCTCCTAAACCCGCCCATGGGATGTCGATTTTCTAGTCGTTGTCCCTCTGTTATGGAACAATGTTGGCTGGAGGAACCGCCATTAAAAGATATGGGTTTAAACCATTCTGTAGCCTGTCATTTGATTAAAGATTAATCACAAATTTAATCAATTTAGCCCTAAATATAAAAGGATTCTATCAGATTCGACATCTAATAGTCCTCAAGAAAATATTAAGTTATGAGTCCGGTTTGGACAGCCCACAGCCCACACTCCGATCAAAATTCAAGCTATCATATTTCAAATTAACCCCTATTGTTTATGGAGGGCCAGGAAACTGGTAAAACGTGCCTATCGAAACGATTTATGGTCAACTACAAGGTCTAAAAGCCAGTCAGCTTAAACGGTTGCAAAGCCTGTATCATCAACGATTACCAGGCGATTTAATTACAACCGTAGAATTTGCCCAGCGACTGGCGGCAATTAGTACAGAAATTGATCAGCCTCTGTGCGCCTATATTAACCGTCGGGGACAGGTGATGCGGGTGGGAGTCGGAACTCCTCGCCAAACTCAAATTCCCCCCTTAGAACTCCCCCGGTATGGGAATGGACGCCTGAGTGGAATTCGTTGTATTACCACCCAAACTAGCCCGGAACCCCCTAAAGAAGCAGCTTTGACTGCCATGGCGATTCAACGTTTGGACATTCTGGTAGTTCTCACCCTGACCGGAGGTGGTTTTCAGCGACGAGGAGGGGGTGAAACGGGCTATATTAAAGACACTTATATGGCTCACCTTGTCCCGGAAATGGACACGACTAAGAATCAACAAATTGATAACGGTTTTTCTGCCATTCCCTATTATTTGTCGTTGCCGATGAGTCTGGATGCCCTATCGCAACAGGATTTTCTCGATTTAGTCAACGAACTAGAAACGGAGTTTGAACGGGAATTTGTCGCCAGGGAAGTCGATTCTAGTCAGGATAAAGTGCTGTTAGTGGGGGTGAAAACGGATAAAATATCCCCCCAACGGTTTGAAGATGGGTTAACGGAATTGGTGCGTTTAGTCGATACCGCCGGGGGTCAGGTGTTACAAACTTTACGCCAAAAGCGATCGCATCCTCACCCCCAAACCGTTGTCGGAGAGGGGAAAGTCCAAGAAATTGCCTTGGTTGCCCAAACCATCGGAGCTAATTTAATTGTATTTGATCGGGACTTATCTCCCGCCCAAGTTCGGAACCTGGAAACCCAAATCGGGGTCAGGGTTGTAGACCGAACCGAAGTCATCCTTGATATTTTTGCTCAACGCGCCCAGTCGGGGGCGGGAAAATTACAGGTAGAACTGGCCCAACTGGAATATAGTTTACCCCGGTTAACTGGTCGAGGTCTGGCTATGTCTCGCTTAGGGGGCGGAATTGGAACCAGAGGGCCAGGAGAAACCAAACTGGAAACGGAACGGCGGGCCATCCAGCGTCGAATCTCCCGGCTACAACAGGAAGTGAATCAACTACAAGCCCATCGTTCTCGTCTGCGCCAAAATCGTCAAGCTCAAGAGGTTCCGACCTTGGCCTTAGTGGGCTATACCAATGCTGGAAAGTCAACTTTATTGAACGTTTTAACCCAGTCGGAAGTCTATACGGCTGACCAACTCTTTGCTACCCTTGATCCCACGACTCGCCGTTTAGAGATTCCTGATATGATAACGGAGGAGCCTTTAACAATTGTTATCACGGATACAGTCGGATTTATACATGAACTTCCGCCTCCTTTGGTTAATGCGTTTAGAGCTACTTTAGAAGAGGTGACGGACGCGGATGCCTTAATTCATTTAGTGGATTTATCCCATTCCGCCTGGGAAAGTCAAATTGAGTCGGTAATGCAGATTTTAAGAGAAATGCCTGTGACTCCTGGCCCGGGATTATTAGTGTTTAATAAAATCGATCAAACTGATGGGGAAAATTTACGATTAGCGCAGGAAAAATATCCTCAAGCGGTTTATATTTCCGCTTCTAAAGCCTTGGGGTTAGAAACCCTCAGAAAACGCATGGCTGCTTTAGTCCATTATGCGATTTCTAACCGTTAAAATCTGGGGATAGAAACTGGATATTCTGAATAAAATCTCTGATTTTTGCCCAGAGATCAAATTAGAAACCCGGTTTCTATATTTATTTGTTATAATGCAAGTAAGCACTTACGTTATAATCTATGAATTCTCAGGAGCAGAAAACCGCACTCACTCGCAGTCGCTTATTGAAAGCGGCTTTAGAAGTGTTTGCTGAAGCTGGAATTGCGGGAGCCACCACAAAAGCAATTGCTCGGATGGCGGGAGTTAATGAAGTCACGTTATTTCGTCATTTCCATAGCAAAAAACAGTTACTTGCCGCCGTTGTCCAACAAGCAACCGCCTTGCAAACGGAAGCATTGACTCATCAAAAAGAGTGGACGCAGGATTTAAAAAAGGATTTAACCCATTATAGCTGGCTTTATAACACCATGCTCGAAGAACATGAAGCCCTGATTCGCACTTTTATCGGAGAAGCTAAACGCCATCCCCAAGTCGCATCTCAGATTATTGCTGAAGCTACCCAACCCCTACGAGAAAAGCTAATTAATTACCTCAAAAACAGCCAAAAACGGGGTAAAGTGCGCTCAGATTTAAGATTAGAACCCGCTATAGATTTATTTACCGGAATGCTATTGGCAGGAATGCTGCGACGTAATGCCATCCCCAATTTCATCCATTATAACCGCGAAGATTATATCGAAACCTGTGTCGATCTTTTCGTGCAGGGTATCAGTCCCTTGCCTACTAATAACACCTTGATTAATAGAGAACAGCAAGATGAAATCCAACACTGTTATTGATTCTCACTTAAAAGCCAAACCCGTTGAAGTTCAGAAGCCTTTATCTTCTGAACAGATTCAAACCAATGGACATCAACCGCCCATCGCTGAAATTCCCGTGGTTGAGGAAGCCAAACCCTCTGGAAAAAAACGGCCTTGGGGGTTATTGTTAGTAGGAGCGATCGCATTAATTACAGGAGCCGTTTTCGGAAGCCGTTGGTGGCAATTTCAAAGCACCCACGCCACAACGGATAACGCCCAAATTGAAGGCCATATTTCTCCGATTGCCCCAAAAATTGCGGCTACCGTTCAAAAAGTATTAATTAAAAATGGGGATTATGTGCAAGCTGGTCAACCTTTGGTAATTTTAGAAGATCAAGATTTATTATTAAAAATCAAACAGGAAGAAGCCAACTTAAATGCAGCCGAAGCACAATTACAAACTGCTAAGGATAATGTTTCTTTAACCGCCAATACTAATATTAGTCAAGTTGAACAAGCGCAATCCAATTTAAAAGCGCAACAAGCAGCCGTTACCGCCGAACAAACTAATGTTCAGCAAGCCGAATCAGAAGCAATTGCCGTCCAAGCCCTACTGCAACAGGCTCAACTCGGTGTTAACGTAGCTCAAGCTCAACTCCAACAAGACCAAGCCAATATTGCCGCCCAACAAGCTCAAATTCAGGAAGCGGAATTAGGCGTAAATGCAGCCCGGGCTAAAGTTGTCCAAGCAGAGGCTGAAGTTACCAAAACTCAACAGGATTTTCAACGCTATCAATCCCTTTATCAGCAAAATGTAGTTTCGGCTCAACAACGGGATACAGCCCAAGCTGCCTTTGCAGAAGCTCAAGCTAGTTTAACCGTTGTCCAACAGGGGGTAGGACAGGCTCAAGCAACGGTGAATAATGCCCAGTCCCAACTCCAACAAGCTCAAGCCCAGGTTGTTAATAGCCAAGCTCAACTTGCCCAAGCAAAATCGGCGGTAAAAACTGCCCAAGCTCGACTCCAACAAGCTCAAGCTAAAGTCGGTCAGGCCCAAGCCGAGGTAGAAAAATCCCAAGCCCAAGCGGGGGCGTCTCAAGCTCAGGTTGCAGAAACCCAAGCTTCAGGTCAGGAAGTGGTTATAAAACAAGATCAAACCCAACTGGCTCAAGCCCAGATTAAACAGGCGCAAGCCTCCCTCGCCTTAGCCCGTCAACAGCTTGCTTATACTACTATTACCGCCCCGGTGAGTGGATATGTCGGTCAACTGACGGCGGAAGTCGGGAAAAAAATCCAACCCGGACAACCGTTATTAGCGTTAGTTCCCCTGAAGACCGATGATATTTATATTGAAGCGAATTTTAAGGAAACGGAGTTAAAGAATTTACGAGTCGGGGAAATGGCGTTAGTGCGGGTAGACGCCTATCCGGGGGAAATATTTCGGGCAACGGTAACGGGAATTAGTCCCGCAACGGGGGCTGAATTTGCCTTATTACCTCCCGACAATGCCACAGGCAATTTTAACAAAGTTGTGCAGTGGGTTCCCGTGCGACTAGCGTTTGTCGCCAATGCTGACCCCGAACACAAACTGCGGGCGGGTTTGAGCATTACCGTAAGTGTGGAAACCGCAATTAGTAATTAGTTGTAGAGGTGGGTAACCCCCATCGGTGTCAAACATCAACACTTATATGAATCAACCCCATTATATTCAGGGTTATTTGAAGTGGGCGATCGCATTAACGGCCGCTTTGGGAGCCATGTTAGAAGTTATTGATACCAGTATTGTTAATGTTGCCCTGACGGATATGCAAGCCAGTTTGGGGGCGACGGTGACGGAAATTGCTTGGGTGGTGACGGGTTATGCGATCGCTAACGTGATTTTAATTCCCTTAAGCGCTTGGCTCGGAGATTTTTTTGGGCGTAAATCTTATTTTATTTTCTCCTTAGTCGGTTTTACTCTGGCATCTATTCTTTGTGGATTCTCTGTTAATTTACCTATGTTGGTTATTTCTCGGATTCTGCAAGGGTTGTGTGGGGGTGGGTTACTGGCAAAGGGTCAAGCCATTTTATTCCAAACCTTTGCCCCCCATGAACAAGGTATCGCCCAAGCGGTGTTTGGCGTTGGCGTAATTGCTGGCCCCGCCATTGGCCCAACTTTAGGGGGATACCTGACAGATACCCTGGGTTGGCGGTGGATTTTCTTTATTAATCTGCCCGTTGGTATTTTAGCAACCTTGATGGCTTGGCTATTTTTGCCCAAGAATGAAGAAAACAATTCCCAAAGTACCAAAGTTGATTGGTGGGGGATTATTTTGCTGACGGTGGCAGTTGGCAGTTTCCAAGCGTTGTTAGAAGAAGGAGAACAGGAAGACTGGTTTTCATCCAGTTTTATTCGGACTCTAGCGATTACAGCGACGGTGGGGATGGCGTTATTTATTTGGCGGGAATTGACCACCCGAAATCCGGCTGTTGACCTGCGGGTTTTGCGGTATCGGTCTTTAGCCGCCGGGAGTATTTATTCTGGGATTTTGGGGATAGGACTGTATGGGACGTTATTTGTCGTCCCAATTTTTGCCCAAAGTATTCTTCATTTTTCAGCAACACAAACGGGATTTTTATTAGCTCCAGGGGCGTTATTTTCGGCGGTAATGATGATACTATTAGGAAAAATATCAACGAAAGTCGATGCCCGGTTATTAATTGCTTTAGGGGCCATTGGTTCGGCTTTGGTGATGTTTGACCTCTCCACTATTAGTGCCCAAACGGGTACGGATCAGCTATTTTGGCCGTTAGTAGCCAGGGGTGGGGTGACGGTGTTGATGTTTTTGCCTTTGAGTTTAGCCACTTTGGGAGGATTGCCCCAACAGGCGATATCGGCCGGGTCGGGGTTTTATAACCTAACCCGACAATTGGGCGGGAGTGTAGGAATTGCCGCCCTCACCAGTTTGTTAAGTCAGCGAGAAGCCTTCCATCGAGCGGTACTTCTCACCCATTTGACTCCCTACGATTTTGTCACAAATCAAAGGTTACAAGCGCTGACGGCGATGTTCCAAAGTCAGGGTATGGATGGGGTAACAGCCCAAAAACAAGCCTTAGCGTCATTAAGTCAAATTGTCGATACCCAGGCGGCGGTTCTCTCTTTTGCCGATATTTTTAGGGTGGTGGGAGTAACATTTTTATTTTCGTTACCGTTATTATTCTTTTTAGGTAAGGGAGGTAAAGGTGCAAAAGCGTCCGCAGCCCATTAAGTTTCGTAGGGGGGGTCAGCAAGATATTTCATTATAGATGTAATGGCTGAAGACCTGATTTTTCCCCAATTGAAAATTTTTGGTCAAAAGTGAAATCGATAATTTTAAGATAATCCCTTTCTGGTGAAGATTCAATTCAATTTTTCGTGATATAATATGCAGAAAATCTTAATTAAAACTTACCCCAAACAACACAAAAATTAAGGGTTAACCCGCAGTTCTAATCCCCAGACTTTCCCTGATAGCTCTATGAAGCGCAAATGGCTGTATAAGTTTCTCTCTCCGAATCGGCAGATTGTTCCCTACTTAGTGCTGTTGGGGACTTTAATCCTGACGGCGATCGCCACTTATTATGTAGAATCAACAGCCCGTAACCAGGATCGGTTACAGTTTAATGCCTCCGCCCAACAGACGGAAAACCTAATTCGAGATCGGGTTAAAACCTATATTGCCTTACTCCGTGCCGGAAGTGGGTTATTTGCCAGCCATGATACCGTGGATCGAGAGGAATTCCGCACCTACATGGAACAATTAAAACTGCGGAGGGAATATCCAGGGATTCAAGGGATTGGGTTTACAATTCGGGTTCAACCCTCCGAAAAAGATCAATTAATAGCTCGGATGAAAGCTGAGGGTATCCCTAACTTCGCTATCAATCCCGATTACCCTCGATCCGAATATCATGCCATTATCTACCTAGAACCCCTAGATGAACGTAATAAAGCCGCCATTGGGTTTGATATGTTTACCGAACCCGTGCGCCGTCGCGCCATGGAACACGCCCGGGATGGGGGAATTCCGGTGGCGTCGGGTCGAGTCAAACTCCGACAAGAAATTGATGCCAAAAAACAAGCGGGATTTTTAATTTATTTCCCCATTTATCGAGGTAATTATACTCCGCCAACGGTAACAGAAAAACGGGAGAAATTACTAGGATTTATCTATAGTCCCTTTCGGATGGATGACTTGATGCAAGGGCTATTTGGGAATTATCCAAATGTTTTTATAGATTTTAAAATTTATGATGGTTTAGCAATTACTCCCTCCTCTCTCATATACGATTCTAACTCTAGTCGTTTATTAGGGTTTAAGCCTCAATTTGAGGGGCGAAAAATGCTCTCAATTGCTGGACAAACTTGGACGATTATCTATACTTCCCGTCCTAAACTTGATTTTAATTCCCAACGTTTGATTGCTCCCTATATTGCTTTGGCGGGAAGTTTTGTTGGTATTATCTTATTTGGATTAATGCGATCGCAAATTAAAGCTCGATATATTGCGGAAAAAATTGCAACGGAACTGACGAAATCAGAAAAAGCCCTGCGAGATAGTGAAGCCCGATTTCAGGCGTTTATGGATTACAACCCTACCGTAGCTTGGATTTGTGATCATCAAGGTAAAATGTTATATTTAAGTAAAAGTTATACCCGAACCTTTAATGTTTCTCCAGAATCTTTAGAAACCACTATATTTGATATATTTACCCCAGATTTAGCCTCCAAATTCCTGAATTATATTTCGATTGTGGCTTCGCAAAACCTAGTTTTAGAAGTTATTGAATCTCTACCTCGACGAGACGGCAAAATTGGAGAATTTTTAATCTATCAATTTCCAATTTGGGTTGATCAGGAAGATCCATTGGTTGGGGGTGTAGCCATTGACCGCACAGAAAGTCATCGAGCCGAAACCTTATTACGTCGCTCAGAAGTTCAATATCGGACAATGGTTGAACAATCTCCCCTGAGTATTTTAATCCTATCATTAGATGGTTCGGTTAGGCGTGTAAATCGAGCCTGGGAGGAGCTATGGGGAATCAAAGGAGAAATGATTAAAGACTACAATTTGTTAGAAGATCAACAACTAATTCAAAAACGGATAATTCCCTATATTCAAAAGGGTTTAGCCGGGGAAACCGTGGCGATTCCTCCAATTTTATATGATCCTCATCAAAGCTTCCCAGGATTATCGAATTATGGATATGCTCAACGCTGGGTTGAGGCTTATATTTATCCAGTGCGGGATGAGGTGGGTAAAATTCGAGAAGTCGTATTTATCTATGAAGATATCACCGAACGTAAACACGCAGAAGAAGAATTACAAGAAAGTGAAGCTCGGTTTAGAACCCTAATTGAAACTACATTTGATGGTATTATTATTCATGAAAATGGCATCATTCTTGATGCTAACCAAGGGGCATCTATTATGTTGGATTACCCTTTAGGAGAAATGATGGGAACTTCTTTTCTGGATTTTGTCACCCCCGAAAGTCGGGATTTAATTTTACAAAATATTAAAAACAACTTAGAAGCCCCATTAGAAGTCTTTGGATTAAGAAAAGATGGCACAATTTTTGATGTAGAAATCATTGGTAAGTCTCAAATTTATAAAGGACGTCAAGTTCAGGTGACAGCCATGCGGGATATTACTAATCGTAAACAATTAGAAGCTGAACTGCGTACCCGGGCTGATGAATTAACAGAAGCCAACCGCCTCAAAGATGAATTTTTAGCTACCCTTTCCCATGAATTACGGACTCCTCTGAATGCTATTTTGGGATGGACACAAATGTTGATATCACGAGATTTAGATAAGGAAACATTTAATCGGGCGACGGAAACAATTAATCGTAATACACGGGCTTTAGCGCAACTGATTGAGGATTTATTAGATGTTTCTCGAATTATTAGTGGAAAACTGAATTTTAGCCCGAATCCGACTGCTTTAATTCCGGTAATTGAAGCAGCAATTGAAACGGTACACTCAATAACTGAGGCGAAAGATATTAAAATTAATATTTCCTTTGAGCCTAATATTGGGATGGTTTTAGGGGATAGTAACCGTTTACAACAGGTGATGTGGAATCTATTAACCAATGCAATAAAATTTAGCTCAGAAGGAGGAGAAATTCAGGTGAGACTACATAAGTCTCAGAATCAAAATTCCTTGGGAAATAATAGCAATTATGAAGTCAGAGATTATGCAGAAATTCAAGTTAGTGATACCGGACAAGGAATTAGTAAAGACTTTTTACCCTTTGTGTTTGAAAGATCTCGTCAATCCGATGGTTCAATGACTCGGAAACAGGGCGGATTAGGATTAGGATTAACCATTGTCCACCATTTAGTTGAAATTCATGGAGGAAGTGTTACTGTAGATAGTCCAGGGTTAGGAAAGGGGACAGTATTTACCGTAAAATTACCCATGATGACATCGGATATGTTAAAAGATTATCAGTATCTTCAAGAGGGTTTCGGTGATGATGATTTGATGTTTGAAAGTTGTTTAAAAATCAAAGGAGTTAAAATTTTAGTGGTTGATGATGAAGTGGATGCTCGGGATTTAGTTGCTCATATTTTAGAAAATTGTGGGTCAGAAGTGGTGACCGTTGGGAGTGCAGAAGAAGCCATTAATATCTTCAAAGCCAATAGTGCTATATCTCCATTTCATATTTTAGTCAGTGATATTGGACTGTCGGGGGGAGACGGTTATTCACTAATCCGTCAAATTCGTTTATTACCCCCAGAAGCAGGAGGGCAAATACCCGCTTTAGCACTTACAGCTTATGCCCAAGATGAAGACCGTCAAGCCGCATTCTCCGCCGGGTTTCACGCCCATTTAGCTAAACCCGTAGAACCCCATGAATTACTGTTTACTATTGCTAATTTAATCGGAATTATTGGATAATTAGGGAATGGGGATCACTGATTTAAGAGGATTTCACGGATTTCACAGATTTTAATCTGTGTTAATCTGCTTAATCCTCTTAAATTCATGATAGGTAATGGGTAATGGTGGATTTTGTATAATTAAGTCAATATATAGGGAGATTTTAAGCTGATGTTAACTTTAGAAACGCTATTTGATGAAAAATTCTATTTGGCTCAATATCCTGATGTGGCTCCGGCGATTGAAAGGCGAGAATTTCGGAACGCTTTTGATCATTTTGTTCAGGAGGGTCAATTTTTGGGTTATGAACCTAATCCTTTATTTGATAGTCAATATTATCAGCAAGGAGATCCTGAACTTTTAACTCAAATAAAGGAAGGATTTATTACACCTGCGGAACATTTTATTGATTTTGGTCAATTTCAACCGCGTTCTCCTAATCCCTTATTTGATCCAATTTATTATTTAGAACGATATCCCGATGTAAAAGCGGGTTTTCTTAAAGCAGAAATTAACCCGTTTGAACATTTTTTTCTCCATGGACAATATGAAGGACGCAATCCCAGTATTGGTTTTGATACTAACTTTTATCAAACTCGATATCCCGATGTCTTATCTGAGATTAAATCCGGGCAGTATAATACATTTTTTGAACATTTTTGGCGACAAGGATTAAAAGAATCAAGATTAGGGATTGCTCCGGCTTTTAAAGATGACCTGACCCAAGCTATTAATATAGATATATTATTAGGACAAAAAACCATTGTAGGCTTAATTGACGCGGCTAACCCCGTTGATATTTATGAGTTTATTATTCCTAATTTTAATAGTAAAGTTAGTATAATCATGAATCAAATGAAAGCCAATTTAGACTTAGACTTGATTTATGATCTGAATAACAATCGAGCGGTTCAAAGTAATGAAATTGTTGCTAGTTCCGCTAATTTAGGCCTCACCCCAGAATCCATTAAGTTAGATAAATTACCCGGCGGAACCTACTTTTTGCGAGTCTCCCCCAGGGACGGAAGCACCCATTATCTTTTAAATTTATCGGCTACCCCAATTTAAGTTTATTCTTGCCCCCGTTGTTGCGCTTCAGCGCTCTTAGGAGGGGCTAAAGCCCAACAACGAAAAGGTCGGCTTGATTCCCCGTTGTTGTGCTTCAGCACTCTTAGGAGAGGAGGGGCTAAAGCCCAACAACGTCGGATTAATAAGTCCAGTTTTGCTTAGTCTGCAAACTATAGGTTCCATCCTTCACATTCACCCGCTCAGGAATCAGATCAAGATCCCGAAACAAATTAGCCTGATGCTGTAGGGCATCAAGGGATTGTTCATCAATCGGGATAATCGCCCGTTCAGCACTCCGTTTCTGTAAAGTTTCTAGGATAAATGGATCGATTTCGTGTTGATCTAGCAAACGTTGAGTCGCTTCTAATTCCTGTTTTTTAGCCCAGGCTCCCGCCTCATTGACCTCCTCTAAAATCACTTTTAATAGGTCAGGATAGTCTCGGACTAACTCTGGAATCGCATAGTAATAGGTGGGAACCTCCAAAGAAGCCCTATCCCCAAAAATACTTCCTAGGTCGGCAATGGAACGCCCTGGATAGGAACTTCGGGCTTGAGTGAGTGTGTAGGGAACCCAAACCACCCAAGCATCCACTTCACCCTGTCGGAATAGGGATAATGCCTGGGGCTGGGTCAGATAAATCGGGTCAATATCGCTAAAATCGAGTCCGACTTTCCGCAATGCTTTGATCAATATATAGTGGGCGCTAGAGCCTTTATCAAAGGCAATCTTCTTACCCTTGAGGTCAGCAATAGTCTGAATTGGCGAATCCTCTGGGACTAGAATCGCTTGACCTTTGGGGGCGGTATATTTTTCCTTAGCCACCCGCACAAAGACATGATCCGCCGCCTGGGAGAAAATACTGGCCGTACCACCCCCCCCGCAAAAATCAATTGTCCCGTTACTCAGAGCCTCAATCAGAGCCGATGCCGATAAAAAGCTTGTCCAAGTCACAATTAGCCCAAAGGGTCGCAAACGTTCTTCCAGTAAGGCTTGACTGCGAAGAACTTCAAAATTGGTCATTCCCTCTGGATACCCGATTTTGAGTTGTTTGAGTCGTCGCGCTTGTTGGGCTAAGGGTGTGTTACCCAATTGCGCCGAGCGGTCAGAAAACCAACGATCCAAAGCGATACAAAATACGATCCCCCCGACAAACAATCCCACCGTTTCTAATAACCGAATGCTTGAGTTTTTGGGTGGGTTAGCCTGATTGACCTGACTGATTAGAGGGGAGAGTACATGGCCAGATTCAGGAGTAGCAACAACATTACTATTAAAGGCTAGACTCAAGACCAAACTTGAGGCAAGACCGATGCCAAACTGGACTACAAACTTGGATATAACCAATCTACGAGGAATTGATCGGAATGGTTTTAGAAGATTTTGGTCTTTGTATTTGGGCAAAATATCGCGTAAATAGCTAATCATAATAACTCCTTTGATAAATATAAATAATGGACATTGTTAGATGAATTGGAAATACGAGAATGTAGCCAGGGTGTTAGACTTTTTAACGCTCTTTATATATTATTAGGACTTGTGCAATTATTCTATAGTTTCGGTGATCAGACAGATTTTGAGTGAGGGATAGTGATGGATTGGTTAATTGAAACAATTAAGGTTGCGATAGCTGTTGCCATAGCAACAACCTTTGATGATAATATTTATCTGACTGGCTTCTTTAGTGAAGTTAATCGGACTTTTCGTCCTAAACATATTGTAGTAGGTGAGCTTATTAGACCTCTTGCAAAAAAAATCTATGCTATAATAAAAAATTTTCACTTTCAGACTAAGAGTGTCAACTCATAATTATAAATGGCTGACAACAAATTACAACGAAGACCATAACGGCGACGACGATTTCGATAACGACTCGATAAGATCCTGAAAATTTTGAGGCTCCGATTAACGTGTTCAATCACAATTCGTTGATGAGCCAAAGCTTGATTATAGTCTTTTTCTAAGACCGAAAGATTGCCATTTTTGGGTTTCTTTTTGGGTACATAGCTATTCAAGTGATAATCCTTAATCCCTTGATAGCCACTATCTTGTAAACTATCAGTTTGGGGGTGAAAATGAATTTTGCTTTTTTTGAATAAGCTGAAATCGTGGCAATGTCCTTGTCCAAAATCTGTACAAATAATCTGTTTAGTTTCTTGATCAATTACTAACTGAATTTTGAGCGTGTGATGTTTTTTCTTTCCTGAGTAACATTTTTTCTGTTTTTCATTAAAGTTGATTCAATATTAGCAACAATTCGGCAAATAGTTGATTCTGATACTCCCCAATTTGTCCCAATATGAAAATATGTTCTGTATTCTCGCCAATACTCCAAGGCTACTAAAACTTGCTCTTGGAGAGTCAGGCAGGTGTGACGTCCTCTCCTATCTTTAGGATGTTCTAACCTGAACTGCTCTATGGCATTAACCATTGCTTGAAAGGTTTGAATCTTGACACCAAATCTCCGTTTAAATTCAGGAGGTTTCAAATTTAGATAAAATTGAGTGTTCATCGCAGAGTTATTGTCTTAATTCACTTTCAATTTTTACCATTTTATGGAGTTTTTAGCAAAAGTTTGTGAAGAATGGTTAGTCTCTGGGATTTTATGAAATTGAGCAAAACTCACCATAATACCATAAAATTATTTTGCAAGAGTTCTAATCCCCTGTTGGGTATTAGCATCAAATTGCTGATCGTTTTGAACAACATCGGTTTTCAGATCATCTGTGATGTTAGCAATCGCTTCTTGGGCTTGATCCTTAACATTATTGATCATCTCTTTCGTTTGATTCATGATAGCAATTTGAGTCTGTGCTGGGTTGATGCCTTGGGTTGACAAAGTTGCAGCCCAACTTTCTCCCGATGCCAAACTAAAGATGATAGCACTGGAGATGAAAACAACCATGCCAATAGACAGCAAAAATTTACGAACTTTGCTAAACAAAATCATGTTAATATCCCTAAAAATTTTGATTGCTTTAAACTAACTGAGTTTTTTATTCATTGGCAGATATACCAAAAAATATTGATTCTAAACTGGGGCAAATTATCAAGACTCTCTGGTAAAAGTCGATAAACAGAAATTTCACACTATTTTAGGTATTCAGATTTTATCATTTTTACCATTATTTGAAACCGATTTTACGGGTCAAAAATGGTAAAATTTAAGGCTCAAAAAGGCTTTTAGTCCAGTTTGGCTTTGACTTCATCTTTCACATCTTCAACGGTGTGCATAACCTTTGCTTCTGCCTGTTTTTCCTTGCCTTCAGCCTGATCTTTGGGGTCTCCAGTCACGTTGCCTACGGCTTCTTGAACCTTGCCTGCGACATTTTTGGCGGTGGCTTTTTCTCTATTTTTTAAACTCATATCGGCTCCTTGTTGAATTTGCTGAATCTGATATTTATTAATCTGAGCAGACTTAACAACTCTACTAATAAATTTCATATTTTCATTGTAGTAGCGTTTTTATAAATCCATAAGGTTTTTATGAATTAATACGAAAGATATACCATAGGGAATAGGGAATAGGGAATAGAAATAATACTTCTGGCTGTTTCATATCAGTTGTAAATTATTACAACCTCGGTGCGGATTGCTATATATGTAGGGGTAATTCATGAATTAGCCCTACATATATAGTTAGGGGGGATCATGGATAGCCGATTAATCGTTTAAACGTCTCAACTGCACTTTTAAACCATCCCGGGGACGGGGAGTGGGAATTGTAATTAAGTCTAAAGATTGATTTGGTAACAGTTGCCAATCATAATTTCTGACTAATAATGCCGCAAATAATTTGATCTCTAATTTAGCAAATTCTTTGCCAATACATTCGCGCATTCCGCCACCAAAGGGAACCCAACTAAAGGGTTTAGGTTTATCTTCATTGCGGGTTTCACTAAACCGCTCAGGATCGAATTCTTGCGGTTGAAAATAAACCGTTTCATCCTGATGGGTTTTGGCAATTTGATATAAAATAGACCAGTCTTTGGGGATAAAATAACCGTTATATTCACAATCTTGAATTACTTCTCGAAACCCACCCCCAACCGGAGGCACAAACCGCAATACTTCTTTCATCACCTGTTCTAAATAGGTCATGGATTTTAAATCTTCAAAGGTAATCGGTTGAGTGGGATCAAATTGTTGTTGTTCGGCTCTAATTTTTGCTATAATATCAGGACGCTGACCGACTTCTAAACAGAAGGATGCGATCGCAGAAGTTAAGGTTTCATGTCCGGCAAATAATAGGGTTAAAATCTGATCTTTGAGTTCTTCAATACCGAGTTGATTTCCGTCTTCATCCTGGGCTTGTAATAATAATCCCAGGGCATCTTCCCCAGACTGGGGTTGTTGCTGACGTTGACGAATTAGGGTTTCTATTTCTGTTAATAATAACTGACGACATTGCCAACCCCGATTAAATTTTGTTCCGGGTAAACGCAGGGGAATAGTAAATAGTCCATTACACCAATCTTCAAATAATACTTCTAAATTGGTATCGGTAGCTTGCTGTTTTCCAATTAATAATTTACAGGCAATATCAAAGGTATATTTCCGTAATTCAGGATACCAAATTAAGGTTGATTTTTGTTCCCATTTATGCAAATAACGATGGGTGAAATCTTCCATAGTCGTAGCATATCCGGCTAAAGCTCTAGGCTGAAATGCTTGGGATAAAATTTTACGGCGAGACTTATGAATATCTCCCAATTGCATTGATAATGATCCCTGTCCTAATAATATTCGGGTACTTAGGGGCCAAGCCACAATAAAATATTTATTCTCATTTGCAAATAAAAACCGATTGGCTTCTGCACCCATCATAATCACAGTGGGACGACCAAAAAGATGGGTTTTAAAAATTGATCCATATTGTTTTTGTCGCTTGTCAGCAAAATCAGGATCTCGCAAAAAACTAATGGTTTCACCAATGATCGCAAAACCCAACTTACCAGGGGGCAAAGGGAGAGAAGTTATAGATTGAGTTGATGTCATTGTCAGGGTAATTGCTTAACTGGAATTGAAATGATAGGATTGAGTAATGATCAAAATGCTAACACTATTTCCTCAAAAGATCATGAATTACGGCCCCTCTCCTCAAACCCGTTATCCCATCCCCGAACAAACTCGATTAGTCTATCTGAAAACAATCATTAAAAATCCGAATATTATTGTCGGGGATTATACTTATTATGATGATTTCGAGAACCCAGAAAACTTTGAAAAGAATGTTTTATACCATTTTGACTTTATCGGAGATCAATTAATTATTGGTAAATTTTGTTCCATTGCTTCCGATGTTAAATTTATCATGAATGGCGGCAATCATCGCACAGATTGGTTGACAAATTATCCTTTTCCTGTATTTGGAAATGGTTGGGAATCTGCCATGCCTGATTCTTGGCCGTTTAAAAGAAATACGGTGATTGGTAATGATGTTTGGATCGGATATGGGGCTACAATTATGCCCGGTATTAATATTAGAGATGGGGCGATTATTGGGGCTCAATCGGTTGTTACCCGTGATGTTCCTTCCTATAGGATTGTGGGGGGAAATCCCGCCCAAGAAATTCGTAAACGGTTTGAAGATTCTATGATTGAAGACCTATTAAATATCCGATGGTGGGATTGGGATATTCAGAAAATTACTCGCCATCTTCACGCTATTTGTGGGGCGGATATTGAGGCGTTACGTCGGGCTTTTGACTCTGAGTAAAGAATGGGGCCTTGGCGGTTGCTATACAACAACCCAGTTTTTGTAATAAGATAGCTTGCTTAATTATATTAAGTTTAAGGGGAGATTGAAGTGCGATCGCTCTTGGGAATCTAGGGAGTTTTTAAGGTGGGCAATGGTTTTTAATAACTGATAACTGATAAGTACCTAAACAAAATTAATTACACATCCTCTACCCTGGCCCTCCCCCCCTAGCCCCCCGTGCACGGGGGGTTTGGGGGGGCTGTTCCGGTGTTCCCTCTCTCAACTAGGTAATTTATTTTGTGCAACTACTTAACTGATGACTGATTTAGGGTTTTCTCCACTGTCTGACAAATTCATCTAAGGTAGCCGGAGGAATTTGACTTTGTAACCATTCTAATGCCTTTACCTGGCCGGGTAAACCCTTATAGTATTTACAGACATCCTCTAATTTAATACTAGGTGGTGGTAAAGTTTGTTGATTCCATTTTTGAGCTAATTCACTTAAGAGGGTAGGTGAAATTTTCTCTTGTAACCAACGCAAGGCTTGATCTTGATTAGGCAAACCTCGATAATATTTGCAAACATTAATGAACTTTACAGAAACAGTTGGAACCTTTGTTTGGTTTCTCCAGAGTTTAGAAAATTCTAATAATATAGTCTGGGGAATTTGTGGCTCGAACCATGTTAGCACTTGATCCTGATTGGGAGTTCCTTTATAAACTTTACAAATATCAATCAGTTCAATACTGGGAATAGGCGCGGGTTCTGGTGTGGGTACAGGTGTAGGTACAGGTGTAGGTACAGGCGTAGGTACAGGTGTAGGTACAGGCGTTGGTACAGGCGTTGGTACAGACGTAGGTACAGGTGTAGGTACAGGCGTAGGTTCGACACTTCCCACAGGTAGAACAAAAGAATCGGAGGGCCCCATCAACGCCGTCCAGGTTTTTAACCCCGCGACTCCATCCGCTTGTAACTGTTTTTTTTGTTGAAATTTGATTAAAGCAGTTTCCGTACCATTGCCAAAACTCCCATCAATAATTCCTGGATCATGACCTTGATTTTTTAGCAGGTTTTGAATCTTTTCAACTTTTGTTCCCTTATCCCCTCTGCGAATACTTTCAAATAAATTAACATCCACACCCCCACTAATTCCATCAACTTGGCCCTGATCTGTAAATTGCCAAAATACCCAGGTTTTCCAACCGCCAGGAATAATTGGTTGTTCGGCCGTGGTATAATGGGCAATCCACAGAGGATAATCGGAAAAACGAGTAGTATTAAGTTTTTGCCAAAACCCAGGATAAGTATAAATAATCGGACGAAAACCCGTTTCCTTTTCAATCACATCAATCCACTGTGCGGCTCGATCACAGAGGGTTTTGGCATCTACGGTTCCCATGGTTTCAATATCCAAGACCGGAGGCAGATCTCCATCTTGAAGTTTAACAATTTTCAGAAAATGATAGGCTTGTTTAATCGGATCACTATCAGGCTTAAAAAAATGATAAGCACCCCGAATTAAACCGTTGGCTTTTGTTTGTTCCCAATAGCTGGGGAAAACTTTACAAACAAAGCTTTCTCCTTCTGTTGATTTAATCACAGCAAAGGAAATCCCAGAACGGGCAACGGCTTGCCAATCTACTATAGGCTGGTAATCTGAAACGTCAATACCCCGAATACTCATTAGTTTAGAAGTTGAGGAACAAAGAGCTATCGTGTCGTCAATACTAGAGTTAAAAAGTAACTTGTACTATTCTACCACAATTATTCACCGAGGATTTATCAGGATGAACAAACCCTTGACAAAAAGGACAATTCCACAGAAAGTCGGGAAATTTTTATTAATGTTAATGGTTTTGGGTTTACCCCAGGCAAGTTTAGCCCAATCAGAGGCGAATTCCCAGACCTTTAAAACCTTTCAAGATTGGTGTTTGAATCGTCAGCAATTGTCACCAGAGGCAAAAAGAACCCTTGATGTTTTATTGCAGAAAGTGGGAACTTCAAATTGCGATCGCGCCAATCAAATGATGGCGGAACAAAAAATGCTAGATTTAAGTACATTTCTCCTCTCGGATTTAAGTCCATTACAAGGATTAACCCAGATCACTGTCTTGAAATTAAGAAATAATCATATTTCTGATCTGACTCCCTTACAAAGTTTGACTAATTTAGAAGAATTGGATTTAAGTTATAACAAAATTACGGATATTAGTCCCTTAAAATCCTTAACTAAATTAATCCGAATTAATCTCAGCTATAATCAAATTTCTGATGTTTCACCACTTCAAAATTTAAAGGTTGTCAGTGAAATCAATCTCAATAATAATCAAGTGGTTGATATTACACCATTAAAATCCTTGAATAAAATTCGTTTTTTGTTTGTTCAAAATAATCCTCTAACATCAACTGAATGTCCGATTAATCCTAAATATATTTGTCGATTTGATACTTAATTCCGATTTACCTTTGGGGAAATTCATCCGAGTCTAATTCATCTAATCCTGAATAAATTCGTTTTAACTGAAGAATTAATCCCAGGGTAACTTGCTTCATTAATGTATAGGATATTGTAATGAATAAAAAGGTAATAATTACCACAAACAAAGGTTTTTTATCGGTTAAATCATCTAAAGTTTGCAAGAAAACCACATCGGGTTGAGTCACCAAATCCCAACTATTAAACCGTCTAAATCTTCCCAAATAAACCCCAATCGCACATAAAAGATGAGTCATGATTTCCGCAGCAAAAATATATTGTTTCACCCCTTGCCTTTTTAAATAATGCCCTTGATTAATTAACGATAAAACATAGAATTGTAAACCCGCCATAATTGCAAAAACATGGAGTGGAATAAAAATTAAGGTAATTACCCAAACCGAATACCCAGCCTGAATAATCCGAATTAAATGAATAATATCTGTGAGTAGATAGGGAGCATTGGGTAAGAAAGCAATAAAAATAATATAGATCATCCACCAACCCCAATTTCGAGTCATCACTTTTCTGCGAAATAACCAAAAACTCAAAGCCCAAGGAATAAATGCCAGGAACAGATTCCAAATAATCCAACCACTGTGTCGGTCAAATATCTCCAGTGTATTTGCTAACATTTCTCGCATGATGTTTTCAGGTTTCTGATGAAATTATTCTTGTTTAGTATAACAACTCGATTCTCAAGAATTCCGTAAAACCTATTATTTTGGGTGATATTCCCCCTATCCTTAACACATTTAGGACTATAATAGAACTCAAAACCAACAGTTACACCGGAGAAAAATTGCCATGAATCTATTTAAAACCGTTGCTTTACTAGGATTATTAAGTGCCCTTTTAGTTATGATTAGCTATTGGGTGATTGGCGGAACTGGCGGTCTATTGGTGGGTATCGTATTAGCCGCGATAACCAATTTAGGAAGCTGGTATTTTTCCGATCAAATTGCCCTCAAAGCCTATAATGCCCAACCCGTTACCCCCGAACAGGCCCCAGGATTATATGCGATGGTACAACGATTATGCGATCGCGCCAATTTACCCGTACCCGGAGTTTATATCGTCCCGACTCCGGCGGCCAATGCCTTCGCCACAGGTCGAAATCCCAAAAACGCTGCTGTTGCTGTCACCGAAGGAATTATGAATCTGTTACCCGAAGATGAATTAGAAGGCGTCATTGCCCATGAATTAAGCCATGTTCAAAATCGAGATACCCTCACCCAAGCGATAGCTGCAACCATCGCGGGAGCTATTTCTGGACTCGCTCAATTTGCCAGTTATTCGATGTGGTTTGGAGGTTCACGGAATCGGAATCAAGGGGGAAATCCCATAGGATTATTATTAACAATAATTCTAGCTCCTATGGCTGCTACTGTGATTCAATTAGCTATTTCTCGAACTCGCGAATTTTCCGCCGATGCGCGGGCGGCTAAATTAACCGGAAATCCTAAAGCTTTAGCCAGAGCGTTACAACGGTTAGATGCTACGGCCAGACAAATTCCCATTGAAGGAAATCCCGCTTTTGAAGCTCTATTAATTATCAGAAATTTTGGGTTTAAAACCCCGTCGTTCCACGACGGCTTTTTATTCTATTTTAGAGTATACTAAAGAAGTGATCGTAAACAACAAAAACAATGAAGTTAAGGTATCAATATAGAATCTACCCAACAGACCAACAAAAGAGGCTAATGTCTCAATTGTTCGGTTGTTGTCGTGTGGTTTTTAACGATGCCTTAGCTTACTGCCAAGAACAATACCGTGCGGGTAACAAAAAACCTTCTAGTGGTGAACTCTCTAAAAGACTTACAGAACTCAAGAAAACCGAGGAAAAAGAATGGTTAACAGAAGTTTCCTCGGTTCCCTTGCAACAGTCTTTGAGAGATTTGGAGCAGGCTTATTCTAACTTTTTTAAATCCTGTAAAGGACAGAGAAAAGGCAAGAAAGTTAAACCCCCTAAGTTTAAAAAACGTAAATCTAAGCAATCAGCTAGATTTACCGACAATGGGTTTAAACTCTATCCTAACTCTAATTACATTCACCTGGCTAAAATAGGTGATATTCAAGTAATCTGGAGTAGGGAATTACCCGCAGTTCCTTCTAGTGCTACCTTAATCAAAGATAGTGCTGATAGGTATTTTGTCAGCTTTGTCGTTGAATTTAATCCTCAACAATTACCTGAAAACCAAAATTCAGTAGGAATTGATTTAGGTATCACTGATTTTGCTACATTAAGCAACGGTGAAAAAGTTAAATCACCTAAACCTTTGAAGAAACAATTAAAGCGTTTAAGGAAATTACAGCGTAATTTGTCAAGGAAACAGAAAGGGAGTAAAAGAAGAGAAGTTGCTAGAAAGAAATTAGCTAAACTTCACGCTAAAGTTTCTGATACCCGAAACGATTTTTTACACAAACTTTCAACTCAGATTATTCGTGAAAATCAAACAATAGTCTTGGAAGATTTAAATGTGTCAGGGATGATTAAAAACCGAAAACTATCCCGTGCAATTTCCGATTTAGGTTGGCGTAGTTTTAGAACTATGTTAGAAGCTAAGTCAGTTATGTACGGGCGGGATTTTCGTGTCATCGATAGATGGATTCCTACTTCTCAAACTTGCTCTTGCTGTGGTTTTCGTGGTGGTAAAAAAGAGTTAAATATTAGAGAGTGGACTTGTTTAAATTGCGGTACATCTCACGATCGTGATGTTAATGCCGCAGTAAATATTTTAGTCGCCGGAGGGCTTTCGGAGACTTCAAACGGACGTGGAGGCAGACGTAAGACTACCCTTGGCGGTAGCTGTAGCCCGCGAAGCGTCAACCCATCCAGTATTTGAGCAGCTATCAATTTTTGATCTGCTTAAATAGATGGAATCCCCGTGCGTTCACGCCGGGGCGGATGTCAAGAATAGTTTTTCAGGACAAACCATGGCTAGTTTATTTTCAACTCATCCACCAACGGAAGCTCGAATTCAAGCCTTACTTAAGTTGGATCAACAAATGTCTTGATTCAGATTTATACAGAATACGGCAAAATTAGAGTTTCATTGATGCGGACGTGCAGAATCTTCGCGCTTCGTTTCAGTCGTATTTGTCGCCGCTTCCGGTTCCTGGGAAATGGTATTAATTGGTTGACCTGGAGAACTGGGTAAGCTAACCTGAGTTTTATTATTACCAATTCCTCCTGACAACCTACCTTTCACTCCCGCTATGAAGCTTTTGCGGTACATCCACCCAGAAGCGATACCCCATGCACCTAACCCCGCTATGAAGCTAAAAAGGATAACAGCTGTGAAAGTATTTAGAGAAGTAGAGGTAAAAGGTTTGTCAATGTTTATTTTCTCTGGATTCTGGTCGATCCAATAGGGGGCGCTAGTTGCGACTACGCCTGCTGCACCTATGCCAAAGCCTACGGATTGGATGGTTTTTTGGAGGTTGCGATCGCTCTCTGCTTGCTCTATTTCCACTCTTCCTCGGATAGCATCTAAGGCTTTTTCTAGTAAATCCGATCCCTTTGCAAAATAGTCCAAATCTGCTTGAATTTGCTCTTCAAAAATATGAGCATTTTCGTCTGAGAAATTCTCCAGAAATCTTAAATCTTCTTGTGGGTATTTTTTTTGTAACAGCTTTATCTCTCTTTTATAATTTTGAAGATTGATTTTAAGAGGAAGGCGGTAGTTATCCAAGTCTCTGATGAACTCAACGTAACTAAAATTAAGGCTAGGAATGCGCTTAAGTGCCTTTTTTAATTCCTCTAAATTAGTCGCATCTAAGGTTTTATCATCGGGTAAACTTTCAACAATAGCTATTTCTGCTTTTATTTCTTTATAGCTATGCGAGAGGACTTTATAGACAGATCGACTTAATTTATATGCCTGGATAATTTTAGCACGATAGCAAAAAATATCAACTAAATTAGGATATTCTTCTTGTAATTTTGTGTCGGTTTCAGGAGTGACGAATACCCAAACTAAAACGTGACAATAATTTTCTAATTCATCGGGAATTCCATACTCAAAAATGGGACTACCAAATAGTTCACCCGATCGGTAAAATGGAGGAGTCTCTAACTTGTCAGGAATAAAAGCTCGCAAGCATTTATCCGCCAAAGATTGCAGCTTTTTTTGGTCTTCTCTTGAGTTCCAAAATTGCCAAGTTTTCTCTGGAGTGTACCAAAGAGTTAACAATAATGTTTGACCTAGAGAAGCGTTAACTTTGCTTGGCATCCAGCATTCGCTAGGATGCAAGCGTTTAAAAAAGTCGATATCTACGTCAGCAGTTTTAATTCCCTGTTCGTTTTTTTCGGGACGGCGGACATTTAATGCTAAGGCAAAAGTGTCGTGAACTCGGACAGGATAAGCAATGCCTGTGATTGGAGAATCTGACCATTTTTCAAATAAAATGGAGGCATCGTCTTCGGTTTGTTGAGCAGAAAGTTCAACTCGATATCCGGGTTTGTCTTGGATATGAATTTTTTGATTAATCCCGAATTCTTTTAAGATGTTTTCGCCTTTCTTAAATAGTTCTTTGAGATTATCTTTTTGAGGGTCAGATTCTTTTCGCAACTGATAGGCAAACAAATGAACATTCGGCGCATAGATTTTAGGAGGAGACATAAAAGTTATTTCCCCTTTTCGATCTTTTTGAGTTTTTGTTTCACTGCTTCGCTTAATTCTTGAAATACGTTACCGACACCTGTTTTGGGTTGAGCTTTAACTTTAGTAACTTCTTTGTTACTTGGTGCAAACTTTCTAAGCTGTTCTCTGATATCTTTGTGGTTGCGTAACCATTCATTCAGAGTTTCCTCTATATTTTGTGAAGGTTCGCTGCTGACGGATTCTAAGGCTCGATCCAATTCTCTTAAACAGTCTGTTTCAATGTTTTCCATTTTTACAAAGTTTGGGAAAGCTAATAAGAGAGGATTTGTAGTCATAATTTTTACTTTCCTATAGCGCAAAATGCAGCCCAGAAAACCGGGCTTTCAAATGGTGTTTCGTCAGAATCGTAACTTTCAAGGAAACCCTTGATATGTTGAGTTGACTCTAAATCTAATTTTAATTTACCAATCCATTCTAGCAATTTAGATTGGGTAGCATCCCGCAGCCAAATTTGGGCAGTATTGAGGGCTACTGCCATATCATCGGTTGCCAGATTTTCATAGAATTTAATCATTAAAAACGCCGTCGCTAAGTCATTGACTGACCACAAACTGGAGAGTACCCCCTGACTACCAGCATACAAAAAGCCTGTAGCCAAGCCAATACAGTCATCACTCTGCTTGGTTGTGTCTGTCAACCCGGTTTCGCAAGCGGAGAGGGTGACGAGGCGACATTTAGGTAAGTTTAGTGTAGCAAAAATGTCTTGCAGAGTTAGGCATTTGGCGGGGTTGGCTTGTCCCCCGGAACGCAATCGGAGAGATTTTTGCCCGGTGGGGGTGGGTGAGTCCGTTGATTCTATCGCTCCTGCTAAGATTAGGGATGAAATTAGGGGTGTCTGGAAATCAAAGGAACCGTGACAGGAAAAGTGGACGTAGTGCGCTTGGGCGATGGTTTCTAGGTTATCAAGGAGGGCGGTTTTGGTGGCTTGTTGTTTGCTTAAAATGTCGGCGGGTGAAAAGTCACGTTTGATGGTTTCTACTTCTATATCTGTGTAGTCAAGGTCTTCGGTAGGATTTTGGATGGCGAACAGGGTGCGGGTAGCGGCGGGTGGGCGTTCTCGCTGTTGTACCCGTTGCAGGAGTTGACAACTGGGGGCGTATCGCACGCCTTTTTTGAAGCAATCTAGCAGACAAGGGTTAGCGGGGGGTTCCAGATGGGGAGTTTCTGGGTTAAATCGCTTCCAAGTTTGTTGGCTAACAGATAAGGCATGAAGGGGGAATAGATGCAAATAGCGGTGGGGAACTAGAATCAGGGAGTCACAATTGGCTAGGGCGGGATGATGGAGAATTTCATCAAAGCGCAATATCTGGGAAAGACTATTCAGCGACTCGGAAAGATTATCTTGCCAGGTTTCGGTGTCGTTAAATAAGGCTTCGAGATACTGTTGATTCCACGCTTCCAGCTTTTCTAATTCGGCTTTTTCAAACTGCACAACTTCCAAATTTGACTGGGTGACGATGAATATTTGGAAACTATCTGTGCCAATATACCACTCTAAAATAGCGGTGTGGGAGTCAATCAAATCGCGGATTTCGGCAACGGTAATAGATTTGACTTCTTGAGTGAGGGTGAAGGCGGGATCTAGTTCCTGACACTGGGCGAAAACTGCATCGAGTTGGCGCTGATATTCTTGCAGGAGTTCGCGCTGTTGGGCGATATACTCGCGGGTGAGGCTGGATGTTTCGCTGCTACGAAATCCCTGGAAACTGTCGCGATTAAATGTGCTGTTATTATCGGCTTGGGCTAGTAATTGCCGTATTGATGAAATGGTGCTTCTTAGGGTGCGTAATTTCTGTTTGAGTGAATCATCAGCGCCTTTGGGTTCAAGTTCGGAATTTGCTAGTAGTTCGACTAAGTTGCGGGATTTGCTGCGTTCGACGGTTTCGAGGGCTTTTTCAATTTGTCCGTCATTGATGCAGGCTTGCACCATATTGATATAGACATCTATGGCGTTCAATTGGATTTCTTGACGGGCTGCTTCGTTGGTTGCCCATTCCCGACTTTGTTCGACTGCTGCTATTGCTTTTTCATAACCTTGTATGGCTACTGTCCAGTTTTCAGTAATAAAAGCAGTGTCACCTAACAAAAGACCCGATCCAAAACATTCTACTGGTAACAATGCAGGAATGAAAATTTCCAGAGACAATTGCCAACATTCAGTAGCCGATTTAATTTCACCCTTTTCTTTGTAAATGAGTCCTAAAATACGTTGAGTAAATGCCCATTCATAAGGATTTTTTTCACGGATGTGAACTTGTAAAGCCTCTTGGCTATGAGTGAGTGCTAGTTCTAAGTAATCTAGTCTTTCACCCTTACTTATAAAGAGATAAGTGGCTGCTAGGTTATGTTGGCTCTTTGCCCAATCTAGGGGAAACTCTTCACGGGTAAAAACCTGTAAGGCAGATTGACAATATTTAATTGCTATTTCCTCATTATACGCATTATTTTCTGATATTTTTAGGGAGATATCTACTAAGTTATTTTGAATCATTGCCCATTGTCGGGGAAATGCCTCACGGCTATAAACTTCTAAGGCATCTTGATAATTGGCAAGCGCCAACTCTTGATTATATGCTTTTTTCCCTCTAATTCTTTTAGCGTAAGCCATTGCCAGATTATTTTTAGTTCTTGCCCAATCTTCAGGAAACTCTTCACGGGTGAAAACTTCTAAGGCATTTTGATAAAATGCTAATGCTTGTTTGATATTTTCTGTTTCATCGCCCAAAATTCTATCCCTATAAGCATTGCCCAAATTATTCTGAGTGCTTGCCCAGTTTAAAGGAAATACCTCACGGCTATAAACTTTTAGCGTCATCTCAAGACCTGTAATAGAAATTTCTATGTTCTGGGCTAGGTTGCCTAAAGGGAACTCTTTGATTAAGCTACTAAAATTGCTAATAATATCAGTAATTATTAAAGGTGCTGGATAATCTTCTGTGTCTATAATTGCTGTTGTCCAGTCTCGCCATAAGATCCTAAACTCCTCATTTAGTTTGTCTTGATTTGCTGTTAATATTGGGTAAAATCCTTGGGAAGTATCATTACCTTCTAAAATTGCTTGTAAAATTTCTAACCAAAAAGCTAAATAGGTTTGTGAAGTTTTATTTACTGCATCCTTGTTCATAGCTATTTCCATTATGTGTAACCTTCAAAGTATCAGCCCTGATTTCTGCAAACTTCCACTCAGTCTCTTTTTTTGAGTTCAAACTACACAAATAAAGTCCTAGCAGAGAGGGACTAAGAGATAACAAAATCTTGCAAAGTGTCAATATTTTTCTTAGTTTCTATACTGTAAATACTCTATTAGGCTGTTAGGCTTTCGATCGCATTTCTGTTTCACTAACGCCTGCTTGTACCATAATTGTCCGAAGAAGAGAACAAAATATTCTCCACCCGAAAAGACTTAGGCTGGCGTGCCGTGTTGCTAACAGCAAATCATCTTGGCGTTTAAAATTTCATTTACCTGGGTGGGATAAGCCAACAGCATACGAATCAGATTTCGGTAAGTTTGAGTGCGACTATCATCCATTGGGAATCACCTTCAAATTCATAATGCTTGATTATATCCTCACTACAGATCACTTTCCCTGAATTTCAAAATCATTTAATCTGACTCACAAAAGAGGCTGTGATTTATCTCCTTGATGCTTCGGGGGTTGAAACCGCAGCTACACAAAGGAAGTCTTAGCAGAGAGGGACTAAGAGATGAAGGGAATATTAAGAATATTGTAAAATGCGACTATTCAAGTGATGCCATAAATCAAGGTTTAACGCAGAATTTTACCATAGATACAAATAGCTTTAGTCTTCAGGTCTAAACACCCGCTCAAAAGCCTGTTTTCGATAACGTCGATAAACACCAAAATCACTATCCAAAGTAGCAATAGCCGGAATATTCAGCCGTTCGGAAATAGCAACCAGAGACAAATCAGCAAAATCTCCCGGTAAATCTGCATACTGTTCATTTAGTTCAGTAATCCGCGAAAAATCTTCAGGAAGCAATGGGATAGATTCAAAAACTCCCCTGGCAACTCCCTGTAAAAACTTATTCTGTATTCGCCAATTAGGACTTAAAAGCCACATCACTTCGGTAACACAAGCAGTGGTAGTTACTAGGTTACTTGTACATCTCTCAAAAAAAACTCGCGCCTGTTGATGATAGCTATCTTTTACACTGTAGTAAGCTACAAGAACTCCACTATCTACAATAATTACGGGATGATAAGTCATTGCGGATGATATTGAGGATGTCTTTTCTCCAAATAAGCTTGGATCGCTTTTTTCCGAGTTGCGCGTTCTGATAAATCAGGTGGCGCATCTTCTAACAGATGTTCAGGATGTCCCCCCAGTCTTTCTACAATTGTTTGACGCGGTTGTAAACTCAGCCAGCGATCTTTAACTAAGCGTTTAATCAATTCATCGCTGGTAGTTTTCTCCCTTCCCAAAATTTCTACTAAATAAGCTTCCGTTTCCTTGTCTAATTCTATATTCAGCATGACAACCTCCGATTAACTCCCCTAAATTATACATTACATTTTCGGCTCTTTCGTACTTACAATGCTAAGATTTTAGGAAAATACCAACAAAGCTTCGGCGGTTGAAACCGCAGCTACATAAACAAAGTCCGCCTGCGTGGACTAAGAGATAACAAAATATTGCTCCTTGTCAACCTTTTACTTAGTTGCTATACTGTAGACACTCTGTATATACATCATAAAAAATGGTGAATTTCTCAGAGTAATATCATTAGCTGGAGGATTAGGCTATGGTTGGGACGATCGCAAAGTGGGGAAACAGTCTTGCTGTTCGGATTCCACAGCATTTAGCTAAAGAGATTAACTTAGCTGAAGGTTCCCAAGTGCAGTTTGTATTGATAGATGTTGACACTCCCACCCCTACGCTACGCTAAAGGGGTGGGATTCTCGTATCTAGCCCAATCAAATAAAGACAGTTGAATATACTCTTTTTGATTGTTTTTCACCGAGTTCGGGGGTGCGCCAAACACCCCATAATTTAAACCGGATGAATCCATTACAGAAGCATCTCTCTTTAGGTTTAAATCACAAGCGAAACCATCCCATTGAGACAGATTTCGTGCAGCATTCAAATCAGAATTGTGGTAGTGACCATTAGGGCAATTAAAATCGTGCCGATTTCTTTTGCCAATAACACCGCAAGTTGAGCAAGATTTAGAGGTGTATGGTGCAGGTCTTTTGATTAACTTCAATCCTTTAAGAGCTAACTTATAATTAAGTTTTTGCTCCAAAGAATAATAAGACCAAGTGTGTCGAGATTGACCAGAATCAGAACGAGATTTCTGGCTCTGTTTCATGGTTTTACGACATCCTTCCAAATCCTCTATAACAATATCGGCGTTATGGTATTGGGCAAAACGAACAATTCGGCGACTGACTGTATGGTTAATAGCTTCCATCCATCGTTGCTCTTTTTTGTTCCATTTCTTTAAAGCTCGAAACTTTTTAGCTTCTTGAAGTTGTTGCCTTCTTTGTTGAAAATAACGTCTTCGATGCTTAACACTTTGACCATTAAAGAACTTGCCGAAACCTTCTTTTGGTGCAACTACCGCTAAATTATTCTGCCCTCGGTCACATCCTAATGTTTTCTCTGTCTCAACTTCTGGAACATCCTCTGTTATCGACAGATAGGCATACCACTTATTTCTGTGTTTAATCAATTTAAAAGAACCCCCTTGAATTGTTTCCTCTAACAATCCATCTAAAACGGGTTGCCAATGAGGAGATGCTACTTCAATGGGGATTCTTTTTTCACCTTTGAGGGTCGGGAAGCTAATTGAATAGGTACTCCCTTTTTGAGTTAATTTCCAATTTTGATTGTTAACTTCTACAGGAAGAACTTTATATTGCTTGGTTTTACGACCCGTTGGGGATGTGGTATGTCGAATAACTTGATTGACCAGAGCAGATTTTAACTCGGACATGATTTTAGCTGTTGTCATTTTTCGCCGTTCTTTAATTGGCAATGACAACAGCTTATTAGCAATCTGCGTGTTTTCTTCCGTCATTTGCTCAAACATTTGAGCTTTACAAAGGTTGAGTTTTGCGAATTTTAATTTAATCGTCCGAGTTACTTTGATCATGGAAAATATGATAACATAAATATCTAATAACTGGGTACAAATTAATTGGTAGATGACGGCACTTAAAAGTGCCTGCGTCGCGTTTCATCCCACGGCTGAAGCCAGTGGGCTTTCACGCTCCCACCCTGGCTTTGTAAGCTGACGATCGAGCCGATAACTCGTCGGCGATATTCCCTAGAGGAGTTGGTTGAAGCGATTACTCCAGAGAATCTTCATAATGAGTATCAAGGATAATCATTTTAAGCATTCCCAGTCTTCTAATGCCACAGGTTCAGTTGGGTCATCTTACTGTAAATCCCCCGGGATTACAGCCTTCGTAAACCTGCTAATAAACCTTGACAAACTCCGGCAAGAAAATCCAAATCTAGGGTTTCTAAAGTATCCGTCGGTTGATGATAGTGAGGGTTTCTTAAATTTGCCGTATCTGTCACCATAATTGCTGAATATCCTAAATCCCAAAAAGGAACCTGATCACTGCGTCTGGTATCGGGAACCATCATCCCTCGGTTGGGAACAGGTAGCCATTCACAAGGGGTTTTGGTTTGGCGAATTCCTCGACTGATTCTAATTAAATCGGGAATAGTTTTTAAGTTCCCAATTAAGGCGATATAATCCCCATAATTCGGATAAAAATATTTTAATCCAGGGGGATATTTTTGGGAATTAGGATTAGGATTGCAATAGCCTAACATTTCTAGGGAGAGCATCAGACGAATAGACTGGTTTTGCTGTTTTAAGGATTCAGCATAATGTTGACTCCCCAGAAAACCAAATTCCTCTAAATCAAAAGCTACACATTGAACCGGATATTTTAGGGGGTGTTCTGCGATCGCCTTTGCTAATTCCAATAAAGCCGCAACTCCCGTACCATTATCATCGGCCCCAGGACACCCAGGTACAGCATCATAATGGGCACCAATTAAAATAATAGAATTTTTTGATTTGGAAATACCAGGTAAATTTAGGATCAGATTTTGATGGGTTTTTCCCCTAAGTTCAAACTCATCGGTGATCACAGTTCCCCATTGTTGGAGTTGCTGACGAATATATTCACGCACATAAAAATGACCCTCTGAAGCCAGATAGGGGTCACGTTCTCTAATGATTTGTTGTAAATGCTCGGTTAATTGAGATTTTAAACTTATTGTCATTGATCTTAAAAAAAATCTGAAATTCTATTCTAACATAAATTTTCCAAACAAGTCTGTGGAAATTTAGTCAAAATTTAATCCTTTAAAGCAGCAACAATTTTTGTTTTCTTTTATAGATTTTTTTGCGATGTTAGTCATGATTTTTGTCCTAATTCATCATAAAATTGATTGGAGAGTTGGTTTATGAAACTTTCTGCTCTTTTTCATCGGGTATGCCATAAAATTCCGCCTCTGACCGATCTAATAAGTAAATAAAGGGTAAGGCGGCTAAGGAACAGGATTTCCAATGACTTTGGACAGGCGCGTGAAACATCTGACAAATCCCCCCCCGTCTGCCTTCTGGTTTGTAGTGGAGGCAATTGCGGCAATTCGAGGGAACGGCATTTTCCCTGTTCATGTTGATTGATCCCAAATAATTATATAAACTCAATTATGGATGATGGATTTCCTTAACTTTGTTATCTAACTTACAGTTCACCTATATTTTTGTTAAGTTTAATGAAGCTCTTGACTCCAAGTAAAATATTTCTTCAGAGAGTTGAAAAAAATATAGTTTTAGATAGAGAAGGAATTAAATAATATTTGCTGAAAAAATATACAAAAATTTTGTTAACTGTAAGTACAGATCGGGGTGACAACACCAATCCCCGGCTAAAAGTTGACGCTTGACAGACAAGTGTGTACAGTCAACAGTTAAGAACTCCAAACCGTGATCTTTCATCTGTTGTTAAAAATGAGTTTATTGGCGAAAATTGAAGCAATTTTGTATTTAAAAGGTCAATCGCTTTCCATTGCTGGACTAGCAGAATTAGCCGGGTGCGATCGCACCGAAGTCGAAGAAGCACTCATTCAACTGATGTCCGACTATGCCCATCGGGATAGTGCCTTAGAAGTCGTAGAAACCGATTCTGGATATAGCTTACAACTGCGAGAAGCCTATCGGTCATTAATGCAAAGCTTAGTAGCACCGGAGTTAGGAGTTGGGGCATTAAGAACTTTAGCCGCGATCGCCCTCAAGGGTGGCATTACCCAAACCGATTTAGTAGAATTAAGAGGGTCAGGAGCCTATCAACAAGTCACCGAACTCGTAGAACTGGGATTTGTTCAGAAACGCAAACAAGCTAACTCCCGCTCCCATTGGTTACAAGTGACTAAAAAATTCCATCAATATTTCCAAGTTGATCAGCTTCCCCAACAACTCTCATTAAATTTTAGCGACGATTTACCCATCGACGCCCCCATACAATAAGATAAACTATAGATAGCATAAGCATGATATAGAGACGCAGATCATGGTTTTTAACTCTGACTTCCTTAAATCTGATGTTCAAGAAACCGCCGAAAATCCCTTGTTGACCTACCTGCAAAGTCAACATCCCGATATTCTGGCGACAGTTGCTCAGTCTGCGAGTTTGGAAATTAAAGAAATCATTAGCAAAAACGTCCAAGGATTAGTCGGGGTACTCCCCTCCGATCACTTTGATGTCCAGATTACAACCAACCGCGAAAACTTGGCGGGTCTGTTAGCATCGGCAATGATGACCGGGTACTTTTTACGTCAAATGGAACAACGGATGCACCTGGAAGAAAACTTGTCCCGCACCACTTCAATTGATCCCAAAACACCGGATTAATTATTGAATTCTCCAGCCAAGGCAGATTCTGGGAACACGGCGGTTTTAATGATCAGGGTTTGTTGTTGGCCCTGGCGGTTAATTTCGACGGGAAGTTCTTCCCCAACCGTCTTAGTTTCAATTTGTTCTTGGACTTGGGCTGGAGTATTCACCGCAACACCGTCAATTTTCGTGAGGATATCTCCCTTGAGAATTCCCATTTGGGCGGCGGGGGAATCCTCCACCACCCGCACCACAATCACTCCGGTGTCTTGGGTTAACTTAACTTCTAGTTGCTGATTTATTTCTGCCTTCACCACCGGACTGAGTTCCACCATCTGTACACCCAGATAGGGATGATCGGCTTTCCCTTTGGCAAAAAGTTGACTAGCGATGCGGATCGCCGTTTCAATGGGAATGGCAAATCCTAGACCCTGGGCATTAGCCCGAATTGCCGTATTAATCCCAATCACATGACCTTGATCGTTTAATAATGGCCCGCCAGAGTTGCCCGGATTAATCGCGGCATCGGTTTGAATAAAGCGGACTCGTTTATCGGGAATTCCGACTTGGGTACTGGAACGATCTGTGGCGCTAATAATCCCAATAGTTACGGTATTATCTAATCCTAGGGGATTGCCAATGGCGATCGCCCACTGACCCGGAACCAAATGATCGGAAAAACCAATCGGGGCCGTCGGTAACTCTTTCCCGTCAATTTTCACCGCCGCCACATCGGTTATTGGGTCAACTCCTTTTACTTTCCCTTCCAATACCCGACCATCTTTAAGGGTGACTTGCACCGTATCCGCCCCATCCACAACATGGGCATTAGTAATGATCCGACCGTCGGAATGTAGAATAAATCCTGAACCTGTTCCCCTACGAACTCGGTCTTCATTTGTGGGGATTTGATTGCCAAAAAAGCGTTTAAATAGGGGATTTTTAAAGGCATCGGGCACATCTTGTGCCGATTTGCGGGTTGCATCAATTCTCACCACCGTCGGGCCAACAATTTCGGCGGCATCAGCAATAAAATTAGAACTACTACGGTCAACCACCGGGTCTTCTGTCACCCTAGGGGGGGAAACCGCAGGGATATGTTTAACGATGGCTACCGTCGCCGATAACGGGTCTGAGTTATTGGTTTGGACATAGCGACTTGCCAGCCATCCACCACCGCCACCTAAAGAGACTAAGGCTAGGTATATCGTAAACTGTTTGAATGATAAATCCATCTTTGTTGTGGGGGTGGAAATCAGTAATCAGTTATCAGTGAAAGAAATAAAAGAAAGACTTCACTATCCCATTATAACTGTAAACTACCTGTTGAGGTGATTACTGATTATTATTGAACAATCACTGACTGGGGAATCGGTTTTTTTTTAAGTTAAATTGGATTAATTGTTGATTATGCGGGTTCAACGTTTAGAAATATTATTATTGCGGTTGATGGCTCTAATCGGAATATTAGTTAGTATTACGCCATGGATAAGGTCTGTAGAGGCAAATGAACCCTTTAACTCAGAAGCTCAAGATGTTTGCCCAACCCCGGTATTATCCCGTTTAAAACCCCATCGGATTGCCCCTGGAGACACCCTCGAAAGTATTGCCCGCCAATATAACCTAATTCCGGCAACCCTACTGGGGATCAATCCAATTTTACAACGGGGGCCAATTCCGATTGGACAGGAGATTTTGATTCCACCCCATAATGGGATTAGGGTAGATATTCCCCCGGGTCGGAGTTGGCAGGAAGTAGCCAGAGCTTATAATGCCCGTCCTGACGTGGTTTTTGAAATGAATGGTTGTCAAACTCAACCAACAGCCTTATTTTTACCCGGTGTGAATTGGTCACCCAAAGGGCCACCAACTGTGGCGATATTGGTGTTACCCGGTTATCCCTTACCGCAACGGACAACCCTACAAATGGGTTATGGTTGGCAACTCAATCCGGTTTCAGGTCGGGTAATATTTCATAGTGGTTTAGACTTGACGGCGACGGTGGGAACCCCAGTTTTATCCGTTGGGATGGGAAAAATAGCCTTTGCGGGAGAACGGGAGGGGTATGGAAAATTAGTTGTGGTTAATCATGGGTCAGGGAAACAAACCCGTTATGCCCATTTAGACAATATTGGGGTAAAACTGGGTCAATCGGTAAAGTTAGGGGATGTATTGGGAACAGTCGGGACGACGGGACAACCGGATACGAATCAACCCCATCTCCATTTTGAAATTCGTTATAACTCCGATTTAGGATGGATTGCAGAAGATCCTAATCCTTATATTCAAGTTAAACGATAAGATATAAACACAACTCTAGGGTTAGGAAATTATAAACTTCATGCAAAAGCGTACCCATCCAATAGACTCAACAGAAATTACTCGCCGGGCTGCCGATCTCGTCAGTGCTGCGACCAATCGCTATCGGATTACAGTACAAGTCGCAAATCGGGCTAAACGGTGTCGTTATGAATACTTTGATAATGGAGATGAGAACACCATCAAACCTGTTTTACGCGCAATTATTGAAATGTCCGATGAACTAAATCAACCGCAAATTATCGCGGATCGTTAGATTGATCAATTGCGGTATTGGGTGTCTTTAACACCTTATTTATTGAGGTGATAAAGACTCCAAAATATCTTAATCTTATGTTTATGTTGAAATCTCGAAAACCCAAAAAACCAGTTAGTTTAAGTTTTCTATTAATCGCCGTTATAATTACCCTATTCATTGTTTTGGGTGGGTTTATAGATGGCCTGGAAATTCAAGGACTCGCCCAAACTCCGCCGCCAGAAATATCCTCCCCATCGGGACGAGTCAGGGTTTCAGAGGTGTGGAAGAAAGTCTATGAACAATTACCAAATTTACCCCAGGAAAATCAATATCTTTCCCAGGAAACGGGGAAAGTCGCCGAAGATAATACCTTGATTGGTCGGTTAATTCGTTATCATATTTATGTGAAAGATCGACCCACTCAATATCGTTTTGATTGGAAACTCACCTTAGCCGATTATCTCGGGGTGAATGAACCGATGTTAGTGTTAAGTTATCCGGGTCAGGAGGGATTAAAAGAAAATCCTTTAGTCGGGGATCAAAAAGCCATTCAACAGTTAAATAGAGTTGAACGGGATGCGTTAGTTAATACACTGGCGAGTTTATTTAATCCCAATCCAGTCAATAGTGACAATGGAACAATTCCAAAACCGAGCCCTGCTTCACCCACCGCTAAACCGCCAACCCCCTCCTTAATTCCCCTACCGGAGTCGGGAGATGCTCAACGGTTAAAATAACCCGGGGAATATGGAGAAAATTCTAAAAACCGGAACCGGATGGCGTTTAGGTTGGAACCTCCAAGCCCCGGAATTTCAGGGGTTAGTCGGGGGCGATACCTGGGCGATGGAATTGACCCAGGCGGAGTTTGATGATTTTTGTCGGTTGTTGGGTGAACTAGCTGATACCATGAGCCAAATGAGCCTTGAGTTGATGGATGAAGAAAAAATAGCCTGTGAAGCGGAAAGCGAGCGGTTGTGGATGCAGGTAGAGGGCTATGCTAACGCTTATACGGTGCTGTTGATTTTGAATACCGGACGGCGGGCGGAAGGTAGTTGGCCCGTGGAAGTGGTGGCGGAATTGGTACAAGCGACAAAAACCTTGAAAATCTTTTGAAATAGTCTTGACAAGTTTTTGTTTGCTATGCTACATTAGTTAATTGTGTCGGGGCGTAGCGCAGCTTGGTAGCGCACTACCTTGGGGTGGTAGGGGTCGCAGGTTCAAATCCTGTCGCTCCGATTCTAAATCGGTAACTATATTAAATAGTTGTGCATTAACAAATTGTTTATCCATATTTAGTTAGCCAAAAGGATTCTGTAATAGGAGTCCTTTTTTTACGAACTTTTAAATAGTAGCTGTTGATGAGCGTTCCTCAAATACAGAAATAATTTGATCAATTGTAAAGTAAAGTCTTTGACTAGAGGAGATCCCATGGCAAGGCAAAAGAAACCCGATCAAAGAAATATAGATCAATATAATCACGAAAATCAGCAACGAGTGAATAATCCACCTGTGGGACTGGTTACGCCAGAAAGTGATCCTGATGGTGATAATAAAAATTATAGCTACGATCCGCACCTTGACCCGCAATTAGTTTGGGCTGGTAAGGCGGAACATACTAATTTTGAAGTGCCAACTGTATCATTGCACGTTCACGAACGCATCGATCCTCGCAGCATTATTGAAGCAGTACGGAAGCAAAATCAAACTCCGGGTTTACAGTTATCTTTATTTGAAATACCTGAAGAAAATCCGCCTATTCGACAAGCGATTGAATTTTATAAACATCAGCATAATTGGAGTAACCGTTTAGTTGCTGGAGATTCGCTTTTAGTGATGAATTCCCTATTAGAAAAAGAGGGCATGGCGGGACAAGTACAGATGATTTATTTCGATCCGCCTTATGGGATTAAATATGGTTCCAATTTTCAGCCGTTTGTGAATAAGCGGGATGTGAAAGATGGCAAAGATGAGGATTTGACTCAAGAACCGGAAATGATTAAAGCATTTCGGGATACTTGGGAATTGGGGATTCATTCTTATTTGACTTATTTAAGAGATAGATTGTTGTTGGCGAGGGAGTTGTTGTCGGAAAGTGGTAGTGTTTTTGTGCAGATTTCTGATGAGAATGTGCATCATGTTAGGGAATTGATGGATGAGGTTTTTGGAGTTAATAATTTTATTTGTATAATCTGTTTTCAAAAAACTGGAGGATTATCTCAGTCTTTTATTCCAGTCACTTCTGATTATTTACTCTGGTATGTTAAAGATAAAAATTATATTAAAGCAAAACAACTTTTTAACACTAAAGAATATGGGGAAGGAACTGATTATCAATGGTTACAATTATCTAATGGTGAACGACGGAGAATGATATCTGAAGAAAAAAAAGATTTCTCCCAAATTCCCCTAGAAGCAAAAGTATTTCAAACAACTTCTTTAGAATCAGCTAATCCTAGCTTCTCGTTTGAATATAAAGGGAAAAAATATATTCAACGTTGGAAAACAAATCTCAATGGACTTGAAAATTTAGCAAATGCAAACCGATTATTTGAAGCAACTTCAAAATTACGTTATGTTCGATTTGTCGAAGATTTTCCTGTATTACCAATTACTAATATTTGGACAGATACAGGCTCAAGTGGATTTCGTGAGTCAAATATTTATGTAGTTCAAACAACAACAAAAACTATCGAACGCTGCCTCCTAATGACCACCGACCCAGGCGATTTAGTCCTAGATATCACCTGCTTGCGAAAAGGAACAAAAATATTGACCCCCTCCCCAACCCTCCCCATGAATGGGGAGGGAGCCGGAAAATTCAAAGTCCCCCCGTACACGGGGGGATTTAGGGGGGGATTCACGGGAGATTTAGGGGAAGAAAAACTCATTCCCATCGAAGAAATACAACCCGGTACTTTAGTCTACAGTCACGACAACAAACCCCACCGAGTCCTACGCACCATCCAAAAAGAATACCAAGGAGAAATGATCGGGTTAACCTGTAAAAACAACAATACAACTATGTGGTTAACAGCCGATCATCGCGTACTAGCAAAACTTAGACCGCGCAATTTAGGAGGTAATCAAGACTGGTCAGCAACCCCCTATAGTCACCTAGAAATTCGCCGAAAACTTCGTAAAGAAATGACACCGCCTGAGCAGAAATTATGGGATATTTTACGAGGGAAAAAACTAGAATTTAAGTTTCGTCGTCAACATCCTATAGGTCGATATATTGCTGACTTTTATAGTCGAGATGCTCATTTAGTTGTAGAAATAGATGGCGCAACCCACTTTGAACCAGAAGCAATAGAATATGATCGACAACGGGATAGTTTTATGCGTAGTCTTGGTCTTGATGTGCTGCGCTTTACGACAAAAGAAATTTACGAAAATTTAGAAGGAGTTTGTTTAGCAATTGAATCTCAATGTCGCATCCGCATGGAATCAATTGAGGGTGCAACTTGGGTTCAAGCAGGTAATCTAAAACCAGGAGATATTGTTTTTAGTGCACTTGTGTCCCCCCCCAACCCCCCCTGTACGGGGGGAGTAAGAGGGGGAGTAATAGGGGGAGTAATAGGGGGAGTAATAGGGGGAGTAATAGGGGGAGAAATAGGGGGAGAAAAGATTAGTCTTGAATGTGTGGAGATTGCAAAAGTAGAAAATTGTTGGTCAACTGAAACTGTTTATGATTTAGAGATTGAAGGTAGTCATTCTTTTATTACTGAAGTTTGTACAGTTCACAATTGCGGTAGCGGTACAACTGCCTACGTTGCCGAACAATGGGGACGCAGATGGATAACCTGCGATACTTCAAGAGTAGCAATAACCCTAGCCAAACAAAGGTTAATGACCGCCACCTTTGACTATTATCAATTAGCAAATTCCCAAGAAGGCGTAGGCGGTGGTTTCAAATACAAAACCGTCCCTCATATCACCCTTAAATCTATTGCCAATAATCCCGAAATTCGGGAAGGAATGAATCGCATAGAAATCGAACAAGCGATTAATAAATACGCCGACCAAGAAACACTTTACGATCAACCTTTATTAGACAAATCCAAAGCCAGAGTTACCGGCCCCTTCACCGTCGAAGCCGTACCCGCGCCTACAGTTAAACCAATTGATGATATTATCAATCCAGCCATTCCTGATAATTCAATCGCCCGTTCTGGCGAAACATTGCGACAATCTGAATGGCGAGATGAACTGCTAAAAACGGGGATTCGCGGTAAAAACGGACAATATATTTTATTCTCCAGAGTCGAATCTTTACCCGGCACTCGTTGGCTTCATGCCGATGCTGAAACTAAACCAACCCCCCCTGAGTCCCCCCGTTCACGAGGGGAAGAAAATCTCGCGAATACAGTAAAAGAAACTGGTGGTAGTTATGGTCAACCAATGCGAGTAGTGATTTCCTTCGGGCCAGAACACGCACCTTTAGAACAAAGACAAGTTACCCAAGCCATTGAAGAAGCACAAACTTTAGTGCCAAAACCGAAATTAATTGTCTTTGCCGCCTTTCAATTTGACCCGGAAGCTGCTAAAGATATTGAGGAAACTAATTGGCCTGGTGTGACATTATTAAAAGCGCAAATGAACGCGGATTTACTAACAGAAGATTTGAAGAAAAAACGTGCTAGTAACGAGAGTTTTTGGTTAATTGGTCAACCAGATGTTGCGCTGCGTCGCATTAATAGAGGAGAGGATGCAGGCAAGTGGGAAGTAGAAGTTCACGGCTTCGATTATTATAATACCAAGACTGGAAATATTGAGTCTGGCAGTGTGGAAAAAATAGCTGTTTGGATGTTAGATATTGATTATGATGGGAGAAGTATCTTTCCCCGTCAGGTTTTCTTCCCAATGGCAGGAGAAAAAGATGCTTGGTCACGCCTAGCGCGTAATTTAAAAGCTGAAATTGATGAGGATTTAATTGAGTCTTATCAGGGTACTGTTTCGTTACCTTTTGAGATGGGAAAATATCAGCGCGTTGCTGTTAAAATTGTGGATGATCGGGGAATTGAAAGTTTGAAAATTATTCGGTTAACCTAAGAAACCCGGTTTCTGGGTAAGTGCTATAATCTAAACTATGACTCTGAATATCAATCAAACCTAAACCAAAAATGGAGTAATAAACCATGCTAATAGAAGAATATTTTGAATTTTTAGCCGATGATGACATTCGAGTAAAAGGGACAAGAGTAGGAATAGAAAGCATCCTTTATTATTTAACCAATAAAGAAGCCACAAATAAATATAATGAATATCAAGATCAAATTATTCATCTACCTATAGCAATCCTAAATAGGTTGTAACATTTTAATACTGACATGAAACAGCCAGAAGTATTACCCCAGATCCGGCGTTCCCTCCCCCCCTAGCCCCCCGTGCACGGGGGGTTTGGGGGGGCTGTTCCGGTGTTCCGGTGTTCCGGTGTTCCGGTGTTCCCTTTTGCCCAGGACTTTTGAACACAACTCAAATAGGATTGCTATATCACTAAAATTGAAGACTAAAAGACTAATTACCCGAAAAAAAAGTTGGAGGTTTTCCCAATGACTCAAACAATATCCAAGTTAATAACTTTCGATGACTTTCTGGAATGGAAACCAGAAAACGGACACTATGAACTACATAACGGAGTTATTGTTGAAATGCCAAATCCAACTGGTAAACATTCAGCCAGCGCAGGTTTTCAGGCGTTCGAGTTTGGTTTAGAAATCAGGCGACTACAACTTCCTTACTTTATTCCCAAGGAATGTACAATTAAATTTAGCGATAACTCTGGCTACGATCCAGATGTCATTATATTAGATAAACAAGCCGTAGCAGCCAATGAATCTCGATGGGAAAGAGAATCAGTTATTACTCAGGGAGATTCTATCAAATTAGTGGTTGAAGTTGTTAGCACAAATTGGCGCGATGATTATGCACACAAAATGATTGATTATGAAGCATTAGGAATTCCCGAATATTGGATTGTAGATTATTTGGGTTTAGGTGGTAGCCGTTATATTGGTTCTCCAAAACAACCTACTTTATCGGTTTATCAGCTAGTAGATGGTGAGTATCAAATTAAGCTGTTTCGAGGAGATGAAAGAGTTGAATCAGTAGTTTTTCCAGAATTGAATTTGACCGCCGTACAGATTTTTAATGGTGAGTAAGTATTCAGACGATCAATCTTATTATAATAAAAAGCGTTTTACTATAATAAGATTTCGATCCAGCCGTCTTATTTCACTGAAATAACATAAGTTGACAAGACCTCAACCTTTGTCCCTCCGTCACCCAACTATGCGATCTGATTGATACGATACGTCCAACAAATTGAAGCATTATGTCATCACAAACTACAATTAATCAACTCATTATCAATTCTCCCTACGAAGAACCCAAACAATATTGGCACTACGATCGCAATTCTCGCCTATTTAACCTAGCAGCAGGAAGACGACCCGCAGGCTATATTATCGCTTCCGAAAGCTCTAAAACCTTCGACGATCCTGGTAAATTTGTCGAGATTCCTTTAGTTAACCAAATTCGTCCCCGCGTTAAAGCTTGGTGTGATGATGGATACCCAGGTGTTACAGGCGTTACCAAGCGTCTACTAGAACACTGGGACAATTCAGAAGAACGGGATTTTCCCTTCTTTTTCTGTCAGTTAGAAGCCATAAAAACCCTAATCTGGCTAACAGAATCACCACCATCTACAAAAGTTGGCATTGATATTCCTGACGATGGCGGAAACTTCAAACGTCTCTGTTCCAAAATGGCAACAGGTTCGGGCAAAACTATCGTCATGGCAATGTTAATTGCATGGCAAATTATCAATAAAATTACCTATCCCCAAGATACCCGTTTTTCTAAAGCTATTTTTATTGTCGCCCCCGGACTAACTGTTAGAAATCGTCTACAAGTTCTGCTTCCATCTGCGGAAAATAACTATTATGAAATATTCAATATTGTTCCTCTGGGATTATTCGATAAACTCCGTCAAGGGAAAGTATTAATCCGCAACTGGCACGCATTGAATTGGGAAACAGAAGCACAAATTAAGAAGAAAAAAGGAGTTGATAAACGGGGTGCAAAAAGTAACGAAGCCTACGCCAGAGAAGTATTAGGAGAAATCGCCAATTCTAGCAACATTGTTGTTATTAACGACGAAGCACACCACGCATGGCGCATACCTGCTGAATCCAAAATTAAAGGTGTCAGTAAAGAAGAATTAGATGAGGCCACAAAATGGGTTGGTGGACTCGATCGCATTCACCAAGCCAGAAAAATTATCACCTGTTTTGACTTTTCTGCCACACCCTTTGCACCCTCTGGAAAAAAGAGTTCAGAAGAAGCTTTATTTGGCTGGATTGTCAGCGATTTTGGCTTAAATGATGCCATTGAATCCGGTTTAGTTAAAACCCCTCGCGTGGTGATTCGTGACGATTCCAGACTGAATGTAAAAGACTTTAAATCCCGTCTTTACCATCTTTATCGAGATCCAGAAGTTTATGATGATGTCAATCGTAAAGCCAAACCTAATGAATCCCTCCCTGATTTGCTGGCTAATGGCTATCTTTTACTCGGAAAAGATTGGCTAGAAACTGCGAAAGCATGGCAAGAATCGGGGCATAAAGTTCCACCAGCCATGATTTCTATTGCTAACCGTACCGAAACTGCGGCTAGAATTAAATATGCTTTTGATCATCACAAAATTCATATCGAAGAACTCTGTAACTCAGAACGCACTTTACATATTGATTCTAATGTTTTAAAAATGGCAGAATCCCAAGAAGAAAGTAGCGAAATACAAAATACCACCGCAGAAAATAGCGAAGATGATAACTCTGATGATGAACCTATTCGCAAACTTTCAAAGAAGGAACAAGCAGAACTTTTACGAAAAACAGTTGATACAGTCGGTCAACTTGGGAAGCCTGGGGAACAAATTCAAAATGTTATTTCTGTTGGGATGTTATCTGAAGGTTGGGATGCTAAAACTGTGACTCATATTATGGGGATTCGCGCATTTTCTAGTCAACTTCTTTGCGAACAAGTTGTAGGTAGAGGTTTAAGGAGAACTGCTTATGATATTAACCCAGAAACAAACTTACTCGAAGCCGAATATGTTAATATTTTTGGTGTTCCTTTTACCTTTCTTCCCCACGAATCTGATGAAGGAACTCCACCACCACCACCTAATCCTAAGACTGAAATTAAACCCGATCCTGAAAAACAGCAGTTTGAAATAAGCTTTCCCAATATTGTCCGCATTGATTATATTTATAAACCAGAACTAAAACTCGATCTGAGTCTGGTTGAACCTTTAAAGTTAGATGCCTTTGAAAATATTACCCTAGCAGAACTCGCTCCGAGTGTCGATGGCAAACCGGATGTAACAAAAATCAAGGCAATTGACCTAGAAGATTTAGGTCGAAAACAACGGATGCAAAAAATTGCTTTTGAAGTTTCTAGGGATATATTTGAACAGATGAAACCCGGTTGGCAAGGTAATCGAGAATACTTACTAGCCAAGCTGATTCGATTATTAGAAGAATTTATCCAATCAGATTTCATCGAAATTAATCCACCCTTATTTAGTGTGGACGCAATTAGACGGCGGATTCTGATTACTCTCAATATGAGTAAAATTGTGCAACATATTTGGCAGGCTATTTATTTAGAAAATACAGAAGTAATTGAACCAGTATTTGATCCAGAACATCCCATCCGTTCTACATCTGATATGCGCCCTTGGTATACGGGTAAACCTTGTGAATATACCCAAAAATCCCATATTAGTTGTTGCATTTTTGATAGTACATGGGAAGCCAGCGAAGCCTTTGAATTGGATCGGAATGACTATGTTGATGCTTGGGTAAAAAACGATCACCTGGGATTTGAAATTCTCTATATTTTTAATGGAGTTGTTCGCAAATATCGCCCTGACTTTATAGTGCGTCTGAAAAATGGCAATTTATTGATTCTGGAAACTAAAGGACAACCAACTCGCCAAGATGAGGCTAAATGGGGATTTTTAGATCAGTGGATTCAAGCTGTTAATCAGCATGGTGGCTTTGGTTATTGGCAACGTGAAGTCTCAAGAAATCCATCTGACGTTAGACCAATCTTGGAAAAAACTGTATTTCAGTCGAGATAAAATTACTTGTTTTTGGGGAAAATATTATCTAAACAAATCGAAGAATTAACCGGGATCAGAACTAGACCGATGATATAGAGAAGACTGATATAAAACCTTTTCTTGATGGGTAATGAGGGTACAATCTGAACGGGGATAGGCGACACAGGTTACAGTATAGCCCAGGGCAATTTCCCCAAGACGAAGAAATTTCTGTTCACTTTGATCTACTTGACCCTGGAGGAGTTTAGCCACACAAGCTGAACAATCTCCTTGTTTACATCCTGATGGTAGACGAATCCCGTTGTCTTCTGCAATATCGAGAATATATTGGTCATCAGGAACTGCAATTGTGTAATCTAAACCTTCAGCTTCGTTAATCAGACGGACTTGATAAACCATGGTCATAAAAAGATGATAAGTACCTAAACAAAATTAATTACACATCCTCCACCCTGTTCCCTCCCCCCCCCCGTGCACGGGGGGTTTGGGGGGGCTGTTCCCTTTCTCAACTAGGTAATTTATTTTGTGTAACTACTTAGTAGCATATTCTTGATATTTTTTTAAGCAAAACATAATTTAAAACTTTTTTTATGCGCCATTTGAATCTTCTCAATTCGATTAATTGTTTACCCGTAGAACAGTTTAAACCGAATCTGAAATTATTGATCCTGCTATGGCAATTTTCTCGCCTTCGGTATATTCAAGTCTATTCTCGACTCTTTGCTAGTTTGATTCTGGCGGTACAAATTAATTGCGTCTTAACTGCGGTAGTTCGTCCGGTTTTGGCTGAAATTCCAGATTCTTTGCCCTCCGATCGTTCTATTATCCCGATTCCTCCTCAACCTGGACTCCCAGAACCCCAACTTCCTGAAACTTTACCCCCAACAGAACCATTATTTTCTCCATCGGTTCCTATACAAGAAACTCCAGAAAATATTCCAGATAGTCCCAATACTATTAATATTGAACGGTTTAATTTTCAAGGAAATACGGTTTTTTCTGATCAAAAATTAGCTGAAATTACAAAAGATTTTGTCGGTCGTCCGATTACTTTTACAGAACTATTGCAAGCCCGTTCTGCGGTAACGGATTTATATATTAAACAGGGTTATATTACCTCCGGTGCGTTTATTCCGGCTCAACCTTTGACAAATGGAATTGTTACTATAGCAATTTTAGAAGGGAAAGTGACCGAGATTAATATTAAAGGAAAAGGACGTTTAAATCCCAACTATATTAAAAGTCGGTTAGAATTAGTGACTCAGAAACCCTTTAATCAAAACCATCTGTTACAGGCTTTACAATTGCTACAACTTGATCCGGTGGTAAAAACGATTTCGGCGGAATTGGCAACTGGAACTCAACCTGGGGAAAGTATTCTAAATATTGAATTTCAAACGGCAAAAACCTTTGATCTGAATTTATTTACCAATAATAATCGGTCTCCGGCGGTGGGATCTTGGCAACGGGGAATTGAAGTCAAAGAAGGGAATTTATTGGGACAGGGCGATCGCTTAGAATTATCCTTTAGTAATACCCAAGGAAGTAGTATTGGGGATGTTTTATATACCTTTCCCCTGACATCTCGCAATGCCACATTAGGATTTTATTTTAACTCGACTAATAGCCAAATTATTGAACCGCCGTTTAACGATTTAGATATTAGGGCGAATAGTCGGACGTATGAATTGCGATTTCGCCAACCAATTATCCGCACTCCAACGGAGGAATTAGCATTAGGATTAACCTTTGGCCGTCAGGAAAGTGATACAAGTATTTTAGGAGTGGGTTTTCCCCTGTCTAGGGGGGCCGAGGAGGATGGAAAAACCCGACTTTCTGTTTTGCGGTTGTTTCAAGAATATACCAATCAGGGGCCAAAACAGGTCTTAGCGGTGCGATCGCAACTCAGTTTCGGGGTAGGATTATTCGATGCCACCCTCAGTTCTAATCAACCCGATAGTAAATATTTTTCCTGGCGCGGTCAAGCTCAATGGGTACGTTTATTAGCGCCCGATACGATTTTTTTACTCCGTTCTGATGTTCAACTCACCAACCAAGAATTACTGGCTTTAGAACAGATGGGACTGGGGGGTTTAGAGAGTGTGCGAGGGTATCGTCAAGACGTTTTGTTACGCGATAATGTGATATTTGCCTCCGCAGAATTGCGTTATCCAATTTTGAGAACTAAAAATGGTGAAGGTGTCCTACAACTCACACCTTTTATGGATTTTGGTCAATCTTGGAATGCGCCCGGAGAATCAGCATTACCTGATCGCACATTATTATCAATTGGGTTAGGATTAAGATGGCAATATAGCGATCAGATAACTGCACAGATTGACTGGGGCATTCCCTTAATTAAATTAGAGTCTAGCGATCGCAGTTTACAGGAACAAGGGATTTATTTCCTTTTCAACTGGAAACCCTTCTAACCCCGTAGTAAGCCCTTTAGGGCTTTCTCACCCCCCCGTAGTCAGCCCTTTAGGGCTTTCTCACCCCAAACTTTGTCAAGTCGAATTAATTGTTTGATTAAATTTCAGTATAATAGATGAGAATTAATTGAAGTAAAAAAGCATAACTTCCGGTTGAGATTACCTTGATGCGGTAGGAATTATCAGGAAAAAGGCTCAATTTATAGACAAACTCCGGCAATTAATTATACAATGGAGGGTAAGACCCATCATCAGGGTAATATTAAATTTCAATGAATCAATATCTTCCATCTTGTATAAACAAATGGAGTTTTCCTAACCCAATTTTGACGGAGGGAGTGTCAAATCGTGGATAAACAAGTTCAACCCACTACTATTTCCAACCCTTCTGACCCACCGGGGACTGGGTTCGGTGCCCCAGATTCTGACCACTCTGATCCAGATTATTTCCGTCGCTTCGTGGAATATCTGCCGACGGCGATGGCCATGGTTGACCCGCAACTGCGATATTTAGCCGTATCCCGCCAATGGCAACAGGACTATGGCGAAGGAAATATTAATTTAATCGGTTCTGCTCATCAACAATGGTTTCCCCATTTACCCGAAATTTGGTATCAGAATGCCCAACAATCTTTGGAGGGGAAATTGCCCCGTTGGGAACTGGAAACCCACCACCCTCAAGCCCAGGGTTCGACTCAGTGGAATAAATGGGTAGTGCAACCTTGGCAAACTGCATCGGGAGAGATTGGGGGGTTAATTTTATACTTGGAAGTGATTACGCCTCAAAAACAATTACAAGAAAAATTAAAACTGACTCAAAAGGCATTTGATCAGGCGGCAACGGCTATTTTTTGGATGACTTTAGAAGGTAATTTTTGCTATGTGAATCAATCCGCTTGTCGGATGTTGGGCTATACAGAAAGTGAATTACTGCAACTGAATATTCATAATATTGATCCCGATTTAACCGCCGTGGTTTGGCAGGAATATTGCCAAGAATTGAAACAAAAAGGATCATTAACCTTTGAGTCCAGTTATCAAAGAAAATCCGGTTCCATTTTTCCGGTTAATTTTAAAATTAATTATTTAGAATTAGAGTCCTCCGATCCCACTTTAACCGTTGAAACCGAATTAGGTTCAGTTTCAGTTCCAGGTTTGCCCTTAATTTGTGGTTTTGCCCATGATATTTCTGAACAAAAAGCCACTTCCTCTGCCATTTTAGCCTCCAAGGATCAATTAGAAGCGGTATTAAATGCCGTCCCCGGATTAGTTTCTTGGATTAGTTCCGATTTGAAATATTTAGGGGTGAATCGCCATTTAGCTAATTCTTACAATGTTCCGGCGGAAACCTTTATCGGGAAAGAGGTGGGATTTCTCCAAACTAGCCCAGAATTTAATCAATTTGTCTATGAATTTTTTGCTCAAGATCATTGGAAAAGTTCACGGGAATTAACAGCAAATGTCCGAGGACTTCCTTGCACCTATTTAATTGTCGCCCAAAAATATCACCGAGGTTCGGCGGCGGTTTTTGTGGGTTTAGATATTACGGAACGTCAACAAATGGAACAGGCATTACGCCAAAGTGAAGAACAAGAAGCGAAACGACGAGCCGAATTAGAAACTATTTTAACTCAACTTCAACGCACCCAAACCCAACTAATTCAAACCGAAAAAATGTCATCTTTGGGGCAGTTGGTGGCTGGAATTGCCCATGAAATTAATAATCCAGTTAGTTTTATTTCGGGAAATATTGTTCATGCTAAAAATTATATTGAAGATTTAATGAATTTAGTTAGCTTATATCAACAGTATTATCCTGAAATTGTTCCTGAAATTGCCGATGAGATAGAAGAAGTTAATTTGAGCTTTTTAAAGCAGGATTTACCCCGGATGTTAGAGTCGATGAAAGTTGGGGCTGAACGAATTAGAGATGTCGTGCGATCGCTACGTCATTTCACCCGTTTAGATGAATCCCAAATGAAGTTTGTTGATATTCATGAAGGGTTAGATAGTACAATCTTAATCTTACAAAATCGTTTGCAAGCAAAAGCCGGAAGATCGGGTATTACTTTAGTTAAAGAATATAGTGCTTTACCCAAAGTGGGTTGCTATGCGGGACAACTAAATCAAGTGTTTATGAATTTACTTACCTACACCATTGATCGTTTAGAAGCTACCAGTTTTAAGGATGATTTAGTGGATCAACCTAAGATTATTATTCGCACCTATTTAGAAAATGAAAATACCGTGGCTATTTCGATTGCGGATAATGGAATTGGGATGTCGGAAATAGAACGGAAAAGTATTTTTGATCCGTTTATTCCCCCACAATTACAGGGAAAAGGCACCAGTTTAGGATTATCAATTGCCTATCATTTAGTCACGGATAAACACCACGGAGAACTTACTTGTTTTTCAGTATTAGGAACCGGAACTAACTTTTTAATTGAAATTCCTTTAGGGAATTAGACTTTAGTAATTGTTAATTTGTATATCACCAACCAGGGATGAGGCTGGCAATACTTTGATATTTTACTCATCCATAGAACTATGGGAGGGAATAATTTTAACATCATTTTGTTGTCGCTTGTTGTTGCGCTTCAGCGCATCCTATCAAAATTTCCAACATCTCACAAACTCATCCAACCCCTGTTCCATCGAAATTCGAGGTTCATAGCCTAACTTAATTTTAGCCGATGTCATATCCAAGGTTTGACTAAAGGCTAATAAACCCAGAGTATAACGAGTTAAAGGCGGTTCTTGATCGGGTAATAAGTATTTATATATCCATTCCATATTTGTAATATCAACGGGTAAAAATTTCAGTCCTAATTGTTGTAAGCGATCGCCAAGGCAGTTAGGACACCAGACGGATATTGGAACCCAGACGGTGAAGTATTTTCCCCCCAGATCCCTCCCCCCCTAGCCCCCCGTGCACGGGGGGTTTGGGGGGCTGTTCCCTGCTATAAGCGATCGCCGATAATTAAGTTACGACCTAAAACAGTAACATCCTGACCTAAAGAATGTAATTTCAACGCCAATTTCTGCCCTAAAAATCCAGTTCCCCCCGTAACTAAAACCCTTTTCATATTCAGACTTGAATCAAAAAATTATAACGGTTCAATTTCAATGGAAACCCCAGTTTTTTTAGCATCGGGATCGAATTCAACAGTTAATTGGGGTAAACAACTTAAACGGTCATCAATTAATACCCCCGCACCATTTAAGGTTAAGGCATCTAAACAAGCACCTGCTAAATTATCAATATCGGAATTTGTCCGATGATTTCCTAATAATTTAATCACAATTGCTGCTTTGCGTAAAGGAAATTTATGGGTAATATTTTGTTCTGAAATTTGCCGATATATTTCTACTTCTGCATGATTTCGCCAAGCGCGATAACGGGGCGGTAAATAGGTTCCATTTTTGGTTACCCGAGGACGAGCTTTCGGAACAACAACGCCAGGAATCATTAATTTAATAATTTCTACGGGTTTTTTATCGGGTTTGGGCGGGTCAATTGGTGGAGGTTCCGGGGGATTAATAGCAGTAAATTCAACATCAATACTGGATTCTTTGGGGTTAATTTGAATCCGAGTTACAGGAGATTCTAATATTTCTAATGGTTCCTGAATTGTAGTGGTTGATTCAGTTGAAATCCCCGGTAGAGACGTGCCATGGCGCGTCTCTACATGGTACGTCTCTACATGGCACTCTGGATTTAATAACGGAAAGTCGGGTTTTGGAGGTAGAATTTGAGAGGATTTATCAGAAATATTTTTAACTTCATCCGTTGAATTAAGAGCTTGAGAATATGGTATAATTGGAATAACTAGAGTTTTTGTGGGTTGAGAAATAGAATCAATTGTTGAGGAAAAAATACCTGGATTTACCCCCGGCATTTTCCTGGCAATTTGCATATACATGGTGGCAGTTTGTTGGGAAAAGGTGAAATGTTCCTGAAACCAAACTTGCCAATGTTCCGGGGAGAATTGAGTTTGAACGTGCAGCAACCATTCTCCCGCATTCCGCCCATGAATTAAGGAGGTTTGTGGAGAATCTAAACACTGTTTGTGTTCTTGATTAATCCGTTGGGCAAAATCATCTAAAGTCGGTAAAGGGGGCTGAGAATCGCTGAGGATTTGTAAATAGGTAGATAACATTAAATAAAAGTTTTGAAGTGCAACGGGGCTGCGATAGAAAATTTCCCCCATTGATAAAAATGGGGAAGTTACAGAATCAGAATGGGGGTAAAATTTTTGATTCACCGACGGTAATCAAGATAACGATTAATGCAGACCATTCAGTTAAGTTGTAGCATCTTTTATCCAAAATTATCAGTTTTGTTTTTTGATGTCTGATTTAACTAAAACTCCGGGTTCTTTTTGGATGGGTAACACATCTAAAATATCCTCTTGGGCGCAATACTGCAAGTCTTCATAACACCCTAAACGTAATAATCGTTGACCATGACTGGCATGATTTAACAGTTCAAACAGGTTATTTTGCCATTGGGAATAAAGGGAAATAGCGGCAAAAACTTCATCATTTCCCGCAAAATCATCTAAAGGATAACCCATTTCATGAACTAAATTTTGGGCCACTGCTCCGGCACAGGCGGTATCTTCGAGGGAAAAACTACCTTCCCAACCAGAACCTAATACCCAAACGGTTTCTGGACTTTTGGCGATCAAATATTCCACAATGGCCCGTCGATTAATAAAAGCGGCGGTCAAGACGACCGGGGTGGCTTGTATCCTTTCTAAACTGCGGGTTCCGTTGGTGGTGGTCATAAACAATCGTTTGTTTTTGACAAATTCTGGGGTACAACTCAGGGGAGAATTGCCTAAATCAAATCCTTCTACCTTGGCCCCACCCCTTTCACCGACCCGGATGCGTTTATCGGCTGGCCAGTTTTCGCTGGTTTGCAGCAACGAGTCAATGTCACTGAAAACCTGCACCGCCTCGGCTCCAGCGTTTAAAGCGGTGGCAATGGTGGTGGTGGCGCGTAGTACGTCCACGACGATGGCACAGTCGGGAAGAACATTCGCAGGGGCTAGTTCAGGAGTATGATAGACAAAAAATTTCACGGTTGGGGTTATGTTTGATAAAATTGTCAGTTTTCATTTTACATAAAAATTGATCAAAAATTGATCATTAGATGAATTAAATCTTAAATTGACGAATACTTTCAGATAATTATAGCATGGTTTTATGAATAATCAACGAATTTTATTTTTAAGTAATGGTCACGGTGAGGATACTTGTAATGGGGAGATTATTAAGCCGTTATTATCTTTAGATATAAATGTTGAAATGGCCGCCGTTCCTATTGTGGGAGAGGGTAATATTTATAAAGAGTTGGGAGTTACAATTTTGACCCCGACTCGAACTTTGCCATCGGGAGGATTTTTATATATGAATCCTTTGGTTTTTTTACAGGATATTGCATCGGGTTTAATTGGTTTATTGGGGAAACAATTAAAAATTATTTGGAAACAGGCTAAGGATTATGATATTTTAATGGTGACGGGAGATATTGTGGTGGCTGCGATCGCTTATTTCACAAAAAAACCCTATATAATTTTTCTATCTGCCTATTCTAGTTATTATGAAGGTAAACTAAATTTAGGGTTAATTCTGCCGTTTTTTCTTAATTCTCCTCGCTGTTTAGCTATATTTACCCGTGATAATTTTACCGCAGAGGATTTACAAAAACAAGGAATTAGAAAAGCTCAATTTGTCGGGACTCCCATGATGGATAATCTGACTCCCAGGGGAGTTAATTTAAACCTTGATTCTGCATCCCTAATGATTGCGTTGCTTCCTGGTTCTCGTATTCCTGAAGCTAGAAATAATTTAATCTTGCTGTTAAAATTAGTGGAAATGATTGATCAAATTAGTTCCCAAAAAATTCAATTTCGGGTAGCTGCGGTGGGGAGTTTAATGGCAGAATTAGATCAAATTGCAATATGTTTAAATTGGCAACATCAAAACGGCAGATTAACTAATAAAAATGGTTTAGAGGTTATTTGTTATTCTGATAGTTTTGCCGATATTCTAAACGCGGCTAATTTAGTTCTAGGAATGGCGGGAACTGCGAACGAACAAGCGGTCGGTTTGGGCAAACCTGTGATTACAATTCCTGGGAATGGCCCCGCATTTACCTATCGGTTTGCCGAGGCACAGTTAAGATTATTAGGATTATCAATTCAACTAATCGGAACTAAACCTGCGGATGATTCTATCTTAAATCAAACTGCCCAAAAAGTCAAGCAAACCTTAGAAAATACCGAGTATTTAAAATTATGTTTAAATAATGGAGAACAGCGCATGGGAAAACCTGGAGGAAGTTTGAAAATTGCTCAGTTTATTATAAACTCGGTTTCTGGAAAATTATCATGAAAAATTTTTTATTCAGTAGTTTAATATCCCTATTAAGTTTATCCCAGCCCGTTTGGGGTCAAACAAATTCCCTGGCTAAAAACCTTTGTCCTGGGGAACTAGAACCTACAATTAATGCGATCGCAAATCGTCCTCAATTTCAACACTCTAGGTGGGGAATTTTAATAGAAACCCTAACTACAAATATAACCCTTTATGAGCGAGATAGTCAATATTATTTTATTCCCGCTTCCACCGTTAAACTATTAACCACTGCCGCCGCCTTACAAAAATTAGGAGCAAATTTTAGGATTAGAACTTCTATTTATGGAGATAGTCAAGGTAATATTTATATTGTCGGGAGAGGCGACCCCAGCTTAACAGAAATTCAACTGCAAGATTTAGCCCAACAGTTAAAAAATCGAGGCATAAATCAGATTAATCAATTAATAGCTGTAGATAGTTATTTTACGGGTTCGCCCATACATTCAACTTGGCAATGGGAAGACATACAAGCGGGTTATGGCGCACCAATTAATAGTTTAATCTTAAATCAAAATTCCCTAGATTTAACTCTTTCTCCACAAACCGTAGGACAACCATTAAAAGTTACCTGGGTACGTCCCGAACAAGCAACGGGATGGACAATAGATAATCAAACACAAACTGTTAGAGAAAATCAACCGGAATTTGTTAATATTGGACGAGATTTAAGCCAACCTATTATTAGGGTTTCAGGACAATTAAGAGTTAATGGAGAACCAGAACCAGTTTATGCGGCTGTTATCGAACCAACCAATAACTTTATCCAACAATTCCAGAAAATTTTAATTAATTCTGGAATCAAAGTATTAGAAACCTCAATTTCTTCTAATTTTTCCTATCCAGAATCAGAATTAGCATTTGTAGAATCTCCACCTTTATCTGAATTAATTAAAACCCTGAATTTGGAAAGTAATAATGTTTTTGCTGAATCTCTATTAAGAACATTGGGGGCGCAAAATTCTCGTTCCGATAGCGTAGAATCAGGATTAAAAGAAATCAAATTAATTTTAAGTAAATTAGGAATTAATCCTAATAATTATCAATTATTTGATGGTTCAGGACTATCTCGAAATAATTTAGTTACGCCCTTAACATTAGTACAAACCTTGAGAATTATGGCGGCTTCTTCTAATGCAGAATTATATAGAAATTCTCTCCCGATAGGGGGAGTTAGTGGAACTTTAAAAGCACGGTTTAAAGACAATTCTGCTACAGGAATTATACAAGCTAAAACTGGAACTTTAACCGGAGTTACATCCTTAGCGGGGTATATTTCATCCCCAAATTATCAACCATTAGTTTTTAGTATTACCATTAATCAAAGCAACTTATCTCCTCAAGAACTCAGACAAGCAGTTGATGAAATAGTATTACTATTAACACAATTAAAATCATGTCCCTAAGTTGTTGCGCTTAAGCGCATCTTATTATTTTATTTCAATCAAGATGCGCTTAAGCGCAACAACGTTTGGTATAATATTGATTAAATATAATCAATAAGAGTTGATAATGAACCTACCTACAGCAACCTTATTAGTTTCTTGTCCCGACCAAAAAGGTATTGATTTAGTAGTTCTCCCTAAATATATGCAGATTTTAACTCCCAAAATTGTCGAAAACTTCTCCCAAATCATCAATATTCATCATTCATTTCTCCCCGCTTTTGCCGGGGCCAATCCCTATCAAAGAGCGCACGAACGCGGGGTTAAAATTATCGGTGCAACCGCCCATTATGTAACCGCAGATTTAGACTAAGGGCCAATTATTGAACAGGATGTCGTGCGGGTTAGTCATCGGGACACCGTAGCAGATTTAATCAGAAAAGGCAAGGATTTAGAACGATTAGTTTTAGCTAGGGCGGTTCGTTTACACATCCAAAATCGCGTGTTAGTCTATGGAAATCGAACCGTTATTTTTGCTTAAATACTCAAAGGAAATGATCAAATGAGCCAAACTTTAGAAAATTTACAAACAGAATGGGACGCGATTAAAGATCAAATTAATGCGGTCAAAGCTGAATATAATAGGTTAAGAAGTAAGCGTTCTAACTTTCATGTTACTGTTTTATTTTCCTCGGATTCTTCCCCTGAATCCTTAGCCACCTTACAACAACAAACCCAAGACGAAGCCCAGCGTTGGTCATTGAATTTACAACAACTCGATCAAGAAATTCAAGCCACTCGGATTAAATTAAGACAAGTTAGGGCTAAACTCGCCGTTAAACAGGCTCAAATTAATCGCTTTCAGGCTCAAAAAAATTGGATTGAACTTAAAAAAAATTGTGATCGTATTAATCAATTGGCTAATAGTTTAGAAGAAGAAATTTTTTTATTATGTAAAAACGCAGAAAATTTTCAACCTATTTCTGAAAACTGGCTGCCTAAACATCCTCAATTATTGGAATTAGAAACCATAAATATTCCCTATGTTAAAATAGAGGAGAAGCAATTTAAGCTAACCAGTAAACCGATTAATTTCAATTTGGAATGAAGGTAAAACCGTGGATTAAGATTTTTTTGTGGATGGGAATTGCCATCGGAATTATTGTCGGATGTTATGCTGGATTGCCCGATGATAAAATAGAGTCAATTTCCTCCCATTCTCAAACTCAAATTACACCTTCTCCTGCCTTGATATCTCCTCAACTAGATACAATTGATCCGCCTCAACTATGGAGTCATATTAAAGTGTTAGTAGGAGAAAGATTTCAAGATTCTGATCGAGAAAGGGTGCGAAATTATTTGATCAAACAATTGGAATTATTCAACTTTGCTCCCAGTTTACAATCCTTTGATCAAGGTGTTAATATTGTAGCGGAACACCCAGGAACCGATCCAAAAGCCGGAGTAATCTTACTCGCTGCCCATTATGATACTGTTCCCAATTCTCCGGGTGCTAATGATAACGCCAGTGGGGTAGCGGTAATTTTAGAAATCGCCCGTTTATTGGCTCAAAAAAACACACTTCGGGGCTTAAAGATTGTCTTTTTTGATCAAGAAGAAGTCGGGCTTTTAGGAAGTTTTGCCTTTACGGAAAAAACCCAAAATTTGACAAATTTACAAGCGGCAATTATATTAGATATGGTAGGTTATGCCTGTCATTTACCCGGCTGTCAAACCTATCCTTCAGGAATTGCTATAACTCCCCTTTTAGAAGCTGCTGGAGTTGAATTTCCAGACCGAGGAGAATTTTTAACCGTAGTGGGAGAAATTCAAAATTTATCCCTATTAAAAGTGTTTCAAAGGGTCGGTCAATCCATTAAAATATCAACCTCTAATTCCGTTCAATTTCCGCCCCTTGTAGCTGTACCTATTCCCTTAAAAGGTTTGCTCACACCGGATGTTTTACGCAGTGATCATGCTCCCTTTTGGTATCAAGGTATTCCGGCGGTTTTAATCACCGATACGGCGAATTTGCGATCGCCCCATTATCATCAACCTAGTGATACAATGGCTAATTTAGATCCCAACTTTTTTGAAGGATCAGCCACAATCATTTATAATGTAGTTGCTGAACTTCTAAATAGTCAGACCCCCTTTAATATTCCCCATTCCCTTAATTAAATCAATTATTTATGATCTAATATGAAGACTCAAGAAAACCTACGACAGCTATTATTTGATCTGGATAATCGAGGTTATAAAGCTTATAAAGATATTGTAGGGACTTATGAATTTCCCAATTTCACCCTAATTATTGATTATGTTCAAGGCGATCCCTTTGCTGCACCGAGTAAATTCCGTGTTCAAATTCCCCCAACAATTGCCGGATTTCCTGCTGAATTATACCGCACTCACAGCCGTGAAATTGCCCTGCGAGACTATCTAATTCGGGAATTTGATCAAAATGCAATCGAGATTAGTAGCCATCGGGGAACGGGCAAAAGTGGCATGATTGCGGTGACAAAAATGGGTCAAGAAATATTAGAACGGACGGCCGCTTCTACTTCAGAAAAAGGGGTAGAAATGCGTTTTTTTGTCGGACTTCCTGCCCGGGGACGCAATATTTTAGGTCGTCAAGCCACGATGATGATTTGTGATGATATTCCCAGCCTGGTAGACCGATCTTTAAGATATCAAAATTTAGATAAACAGGCTATTAAACGTCATATTGAAACGGCAGAAGATGCGGATTATTTACGGGAACAATTAGCCGAAAAAGCGTTAGTTGCCTTTGTCGCCAATGGTGCAATTTTACCCCGTAAAAGTGGGGTTGATAGTCGTCCTTTGACAGAAAATGTGATTAATTTTCAATCCCCAAAATCCTTAGAAGTGGAGTTTAATTGTCCCAACCAAGGATTAATTAAAGGCATGGGAATTTCTCAAGGAATCAGTTTAATTGTCGGTGGCGGTTATCATGGGAAATCAACCTTATTAAAAGCAATTGAATTAGGGGTTTATAATCATATTCCTGGGGATGGTCGGGAATTTGTAATTACCAATCCATCGGCGGTAAAAATTAGGGCAGAGGATGGTCGCAGTGTGGCAGGAGTGGATATTTCTGCATTTATTAATCAATTACCTCAAGGTCGTTCGACAACGCAATTCTCCACGGAAAATGCTAGTGGAAGTACCTCCCAATCTGCTAATATTATGGAGGCATTAGAGGCATTGGTTTTAGCTGAAAATCCTCCTTCAATTCCGGCTGTATTATTAGTAGATGAAGATACCGCCGCCACTAATTTTATGATTCGCGATCGCCGAATGCAAGCATTAATTTCTAAAGATCAAGAACCTATTACTCCTTTTATTGATAAAGTTCGCCAACTTTATCATGATTATTCTGTGTCTACTATTTTAGTCATGGGAGGCAGTGGGGATTATTTTGATGTCGCAGATCAAGTAATCGGAATGGAGAATTTTCAAGCCTTAGAATTAACGGCAAAAGCCAAAGAAATTGCCCATCAATATAGTACGGGTCGCACCTTAGAAGGGGGTGAAAACTTTGGTGTTATTCGTCCGCGAATTCCTCTTTCTGAAAGTTTAGACCCCAGTCGGGGACGTTGGGATGTGCGGGTGAAGGTTAGGGATGTGGATGAGGTGTTATTTGGAACCGAAGATATTGATGTTTCTGCGGTGGAACAATTGGTTTCTCAAGATCAATTACGCGCGATCGCGGCAGCAATGGTTTATGCTAAACAACAGTATATTAATGGAGAGAAAACCCTACCTCAAATTTTAGATCAAATTATGAATGATATTGCTACCAAAGGATTAGATATTATTGCCCCATTTCCCCAAGGAGATTTAGCAATATTCAGACGATTTGAATTAGCTGCGGCTATCAACAGAATTAGAACCTTAGAAGTCAAACAATCTTAAAGTGATCCTCCCTTAATAAAGGGAAAATGGATAGTTAAACCTTGATAAATTCTCTAATTCATTTAACTTTTTATTGACAATTATTAATGATTATGTTCCCTATTCCTCTCCGAGTTACTGTGGTTTTTGGGACTCGCCCAGAAGCGATTAAATTAGCCCCTGTAATTCAACAGTTAAAACAAACGTCTGGATTTGATACCCAGGTGGTTTTAACTGGTCAACATCGAGAAATGGTGGCCCAGGTGATGACGTTATTCAATTTAACCGCAGACCAAGATTTAGACATCATGCAAGCGCGGCAAACCTTAACGGATATTACCTGTAAAAGTTTACGGGGATTAGAAGATTTATTCAAACAATTAAATCCCCATTTAGTATTAGTTCAAGGAGATACAACCACGGCTTTTGCTGCAAGTTTAGCCGCTTTTTATCAAAAAATTCCCGTTGGTCATGTTGAAGCCGGATTACGCACCAATGATGTGTTTAATCCCTATCCTGAAGAAGCTAATCGGCGGTTAATTTCTCAGTTAACCCAATTACATTTTGCCCCCACGACTCAAGGAGTTCAAAACCTGAAAAATTCTGGAGTTTTAGGAGAAATTCATCACACTGGAAATACAGTTATTGATGCTTTATTATCCGTTGCTAAACAACAACCTCAATTCCATATTCCTGAATTAGAAAATAGGGACTATCGGTTAATTTTAGCCACAGTTCATCGGCGGGAAAATTGGGGAAAACCCTTAGAAGGAATCGCGGAAGGATTCCTAAAAATTCTGAATGAATTTCCTGATACGGCCCTATTATTACCTTTACATAAAAATCCAACGGTTAGGGAACCTTTAACCGAAAAATTAGGTAATCATCCCCGAATATTTCTCACCGAACCTTTAGATTATACCGAATTAGTGGCGGCGATTGATCGCTGTTATTTTGTATTAACGGATTCCGGGGGATTACAAGAGGAAGCACCCAGTTTAGGAAAACCGGTATTAGTATTAAGAACAACTACAGAACGTCCTGAAGCTGTGGAAGCGGGAACCGCTAAATTAGTCGGAATAGAAGCACAGGATATTTTTACAGAAGCGAGTCTATTATTAAACAGTGAAATTGCCTATCAAAACATGGCAAATGCGATTAATCCCTTTGGAGATGGTCACGCTTCCGAACGGATTATTAATATTATCAAAAATTATTTTAATCCTATCAACAATTAAACCAACACCGTTGTTGCGATTCATCGCATCCTAGTTGTTGCGATTCATCGCATCCTAGTTGTTGCGATTCATCGCATCCTAAACCGTTGTTGCGATTTATTGCCGAGGTACTGTTAAAGTGGGAAGAAAGCCCTGAAGGGCTTACTACGATTGCCGAGGTACTGTTAAAGTGGGAAGAAAGCCCTGAAGGGCTTACTACGGGTTAGGAGCGTAAACCGAAATAGGTTAAAATTAAATCTGTATTTCCTGTATTACTAATTTCGTGAATTTCTCCAGGTTCGACGGCAATACAAACCCCTGGTTTTAATTAGAACTCTTGCAAAATAATTTTATGGTATTATGGTGAGTTTTGCTCAATTTCATAAAATCCCAGAGACTAACCATTCTTCACAAACTTTTGCTAAAAACTCCATAAAATGGTAAAAATTGAAAGTGAATTAAGACAATAACTCTGCGATGAACACTCAATTTTATCTAAATTTGAAACCTCCTGAATTTAAACGGAGATTTGGTGTCAAGATTCAAACCTTTCAAGCAATGGTTAATGCCATAGAGCAGTTCAGGTTAGAACATCCTAAAGATAGGAGAGGACGTCACACCTGCCTGACTCTCCAAGAGCAAGTTTTAGTAGCCTTGGAGTATTGGCGAGAATACAGAACATATTTTCATATTGGGACAAATTGGGGAGTATCAGAATCAACTATTTGCCGAATTGTTGCTAATATTGAATCAACTTTAATGAAAAACAGAAAAAATGTTACTCAGGAAAGAAAAAACATCACACGCTCAAAATTCAGTTAGTAATTGATCAAGAAACTAAACAGATTATTTGTACAGATTTTGGACAAGGACATTGCCACGATTTCAGCTTATTCAAAAAAAGCAAAATTCATTTTCACCCCCAAACTGATAGTTTACAAGATAGTGGCTATCAAGGGATTAAGGATTATCACTTGAATAGCTATGTACCCAAAAAGAAACCCAAAAATGGCAATCTTTCGGTCTTAGAAAAAGACTATAATCAAGCTTTGGCTCATCAACGAATTGTGATTGAACACGTTAATCGGAGCCTCAAAATTTTCAGGATCTTATCGAGTCGTTATCGAAATCGTCGTCGCCGTTATGGTCTTCGTTGTAATTTGTTGTCAGCCATTTATAATTATGAGTTGACACTCTTAGTCTGAAAGTGAAAATTTTTTATTATAGCATAGATTTTTTTTGCAAGAGGTCTAATTATGAGTTGACACTCTTAGTCTGAAAGTGAAAATTTTTTATTATAGCATAGATTTTTTTTGCAAGAGGTCTAGTAACCCAATTCTAGGGAATATACCAAGAGAAGTTAAAATGATAACTAAGGGTTCAATTTCTGGTTGCCAGGTGGAATGAATTGCAGATAAAATCGACAGATCCCAGGAAAAACCACTGGCATTTTCACCGACTTTTAAAGCTAGAATTCCAAACAAAAGTAAAGGTAAAGAAATGCCTAATATTAAAAACCGCCAATGCAGGATAAACCACTGTTGAACAGAATTGCAGTCCCAAAATGACAGTTTATTTGGGTTCAAATTAGACATAATCTTTCCTTAAAATGCACAGATTTACAATCTAATGAGGTAACAGTGAAAGGTCAATCACATTAGACTGAACTAATGCTACCATAACCAGAGTAAAAGCGGTTGATGAAAATACACCTATTGCTAAATCTTTCTTGATATTTCGTTCAGGAGTCGAAGATTCAACGACATTCATGGCTCCATATTGCATGAGTAAAATTCCCACTAAATTAGAGAGCCAATATCCTAAAATAGAACTAGGAAAAAATAAGTCTTGAGACAATTTGCTAAAAACATATCCAAACCCATAAGCAATAGGTAAGTTAAAAATTAAATCATTCCACCAGCACAACGGAGACATCATAAAACCTAGAAAAACTAAGATTCCGCCAATCATTTTTTTAGACATAAATACCTCTATTGTTTACAGTTTCAACCCAGTTGATCTCAAGTTTTATCAAAAATACTCTGCAAAAGCCAGAAACCAAATTTTCTGGCCATGATTTGGGGTTTGAAATCAATTTCTGTCAAGATTGTACATGAATCATGCCTGAATTTCAATACATTTAGAATTAAATTACCTTCAAGACCCCCAAGTTAGCCCGATTAAAGTCCCTCGCAGTCCCCATGGGGGTTGTTGAGGAACCTTGATCTCCATTTGGCCACTATAGAGCTTTTTTGCATCTCAGGAGTTTCTAAAACAGGCCAATTTTCTAAGACTCGTTTTTTTCATTAATTAGGGTGTCCCCAACCGCCCCATTTTTCTGATAGGTGAGGGTAAGGCGATCGCCTGCTAAACTTTTATAACTTATATTTTCCTTAATTTTTACAATCTTGATTGACAATTTCCGTTTGATATAATGCCATTTTCAACCATAAAATAATCTGTTCATAATAGTTTCAACCGTTGAGAGTGGGAATCAATTTTTTCATAAATTATAAGTCATAACTCGGAACATTTAGGATAAAATAGGAAACGCAGTCAATCGGAGGATTTGTCAGATGGGATATGCGATCGATGTTAATCAATCTAACTTTGAGCAAGAGATCATCAAGGTTTCCTATGAAAAACCTGTATTGATAGACTTTTATGCCACTTGGTGTGGCCCTTGCCAAATTTTAAAACCAATCTTAGAAAAGTTGGTGAAAGAATACGATTTTATTTTAGCAAAAATTGATATTGATCAAAATCCTGAATTAGCAAGTGAATATCAAGTCGAAGGTGTACCCGATGTCAGAATTGTTGATCAAGGAGAAGTGCGTCCAGGTTTTGTTGGTGCTTTAACGGAAATCAAAATTCGGCAAACCCTGAGTCAAATGAATTTAAAATCTGATTTTGAACGGAGTTTAGAAGCGTTAAAAAATGCAATTACTGATCGAAAATTTCCCCAAGCTAAACAATTACTTGATCAGCTATTTTCTGTCTATCCAGATCGACCGGAGGTGGTGTTAGAAGCGGGTAATTTTTTAATTGTGTTAAACCAATTTGAAAATGCTGAAAAACTGTTAAATACAATTCCAGAAGATCAGCGAGAATTTTTTCTGAAAGCTCAGGCGTTGAAACAATTAATTCAATTTAAAAAAGATGCTACCGCCTCTGGAGATAGCGAATTAGAACAGAATTATGCTAAAGCCTGTCAATTGACTTTAGATCAGGTATATTCCGAGGCTTTATCTTTGTTTTTAGAGATTGTGGCAACCCATCGTAAATTCAAAGAAGATGCCGCAAAAAAAGCGATGTTAACTATTTTCAATTTACTCGGAGACGAACATCCTTTAACCCAGGAATATCGGAAAAAATTAATGCTAGAATTATATTAGAGAGAAGGGAATAGGGAATAGGGAATAGGGAATATAACCTTTTATTATCATTTAAAATGGAATCGACAATTTAACGGCTTTTCCATTAATTATTTTCTCTAAAAACTAATACATTATGACCAATGCTTCACTGATTTTAGGGGAATTAAATGATCGAGATATAGACTGGATGGTGACAGAAGGTAAACGAGAAACCATTCAAGCTGGTGCTATTCTGATCGAAGAAAATCAACCCCTGGATGCTCTATATATTGTATTGAGTGGAACCCTAAATGTTTCTGTGGCTGCATTGGGGAATCAAATTGTCGGAAAAATCGGTGAGGGTGAGGTATTAGGAGAAATGTCTTTTGTTGATGGACGTTTACCCTCGGCTACGGTACAGGCGGCGGCAGAATGTTATGTATTATCTATTTCTCGACCTCTGTTGTCTCAAAAATTAGAAGAAGATGTTTTATTTTCTTTGAGATTTTATCGTGCTATTACTAAGTTTTTATCCTCTCGTTTACGGGCAACAGTGAACAATCTTGGCTGTGATGAAAACACTAATTCATTAGCTAATAAACTACCTCAAAATGGTATTCAAACTGAGCAAGATCATCGTTTAGATTGGATTATGCAGCGTTTAAGTGGATAAGGAACTCGATATTTTATGTAAATTCCAATATTTATTATCTTAAAATAAGGATAAAAGCTAATGATTTTAGGTCAAAAAAAAGGTTTAATTTTTTTGTCGGTAGTCTTAAATTTAGTCGGTTTTAGTGTAGCAAATTTAGTGATAAATTCTGCCATTACTCCTGTCATCTCATCGGCTCAACCTGAAAATCCGGTGGCTAAACAATTAGTAGGAAAATGGCAAGTTCCCACAAATCTTTACTCCGGTATTATTTTTACTGAGGATGGCAAGATTTATATATTTGTAACACCCATAGAAGCCATACAATTACAATACACGATTGATCCGACTTTTAAACCCGGATTTATGCTGTTTCGTGATCCTCAAGGAAAAATTGTTGGAACTGCAATTTTTGAATTACAAGAAGATGGACAACTTCAGTTAGACTTAAATATTAGTGGGGATGAACAACCTGCGATTACAACGTTTAAATCTCAACCTTTGCTGTTTAAAAAAACATCTGAAGACCCTAGAATTGGCACTTCAGTTACTATTAAAATGCCAACAGCATCGGAATTAAAAGAACAAGCTGATCGAGATACCCAATTAGAAGCACAACAATATATTGACATTATGAATCGAGGTAATCAAGCCAGTTATACTAAGTATAATGTTTTTGGGAATAATTTAGAGGAATTTATTAAAGGTCTTCCCGAAGAAACTCGAAATTATCGCTATAATATTAGAGTTATTGATGAAAAAAATATGGTTCAATCTGTCGCGGTGGCGAAACGAGACGGATTAAAAAGTTATATTGGAATGGTTTATCTTGAACCTTCACCTATTAATAGTATCAACACGAAATCAATTATTTGTGAGAGTGATCAACCGACCCAAAAAGTTTCTGCTCAACCCGTATTATTCAGCACTCAAGCGATCAATTGTCCTGCGGGATATTCGATAGTAAATTAGGAGTTATTTTTATAAGGGCAATTCATGAATTACCCTTACTTTCTATCACCGTATAGATTAATAGAACTTTAAGACGCAGTGACTTGATTCGTCAAAGGATTTCCCTGCTCAAAATCAGAAAAATTAGCAATCGTTGTCCGGGCAATATCATCTAAAGCATTTTCAGTAAAAAAGCCTTGATGGGCAGTAATCACAACGTTAGGAAAAGATTGCAGTAATTGAAAAGTATCATCTTGAATAATTGTCGTAGAAAGATCCTCAAAGAAAAGTTTGTCTTCTTCTTCATAAACATCAATACCGACATAACCAATTTTCTCTGATTTAATCCCTTCAATCACTGCTTTTGTATCCACCAATTTTCCCCGACTGGTATTAATTAACATTACCCCTGATTTCATTTTGGCAATAGTTTCCTGATTAATCAGATGGTGAGTTTCAGGAAACAAAGGACAGTGGAGAGAAATAACATCTGAACGTTTCCAGAGTTCTTCTAAAGAAACATATTCAGCATTTTCTAGTTTCTCAAAATTGGGATTAGGATAAACATCATATCCCAAAAGATGACAGCCAAATCCCGCCATGATTTGGGCAAAAATCTGCCCAATTTTTCCCGTACCCACCACCCCGACGGTGCGATTATGGAGGTCAAACCCTAACAATCCATCTAATGCAAAATTATCATCCCGAACCCGATTATAGGCCCGATATAATTTGCGATTGAGCATCAGAATTAATCCCACGGCGTGTTCAGCAACAGCATAGGGGGAATACTCCGTGACTCGTACCACTTTAATCCCTAACTCAGCCGCAGTTTTGAGATTAACATTATTAAATCCTGTACAACGAAGGGCAATTAACTTTGTCCCTTGAGATGCTAAGATTTCCAGGGTTTCTGTTCCTAAATCATCATTCACAAAAACACAGACCGCAGGAAATCCAGCCGCTAGTGATGCGGTTTGGGGTTGCAAACGAGCATCAAAGAAAACTAACTCATGATTCGCTTTAGAGATGGTATTCTCTAGCTCAAGAAATCTGCGATCGTAGGACTTGGTACTAAAAACAGCAACTTTCATGGGTAGATTGTTAAACGTTACAACACTTTGATAGGATAACAGAAGAATTTTCAGAAATATCATTGCTTCTGTATCGGGCTAAATATCTTGTAACATTATTAGGTAAGGGAATCAATCTATTGATCGAGGATAGGGTGTTTTAAAATATAATTTATAAAGTTTTATTCAAGATAAATTTTCAAGTTATACAGATTATAGTTAATGTTCAAGAATATAGGAGTCTATTTTTTGTGGAAGAACGGATATACTGGTTAGCATGGTCACAAATTAATGGGGTAGGTTCTATCTCAATTCAGCGTCTAAAACAGCATTTTCAACGATTAGAAATTGCTTGGCAAGCAACGACAAATGAGTTAAGGTCAGTTGAAGGTTTTGGCCAGCAAACGGCTGAGAAAATTGTCCAACAGCGATCGCAAATTAACCCCCAAGAATTCTTAGAACAACATACTGCTAAAAACCCCTATTTTTGGACTCCTGCCGATGCCGAATATCCCCGATTATTATTAGAAATTCCCACCTTTCCTCCGGTTTTATATTATCGGGGAAAGGTTGAAACCAATGAAAATCAGGGGATTACTCCTACGGTTGCTATTGTTGGAACCCGCACTCCCACGGAATACGGTTGTCGCTGGACTCGTCAAATTAGTATGACCTTAACCCGTCGAGGATTTACGATTGTTTCGGGGATGGCGGCGGGAATTGATACCCAAGCTCACCGCAGTTGTTTGGAGGTCGGAGGACGAACTATTGCAGCGTTAGGAACTGGGGTAGATATTGCCTATCCTAAAGAAAATCGTCAACTTTGTGAAGCGGTGATTAATCAAGGATTATTAGTTAGTGAATATCCATCGGGAACTAAACCCAATCCCCGTCATTTTCCCCAACGAAATCGGATTATTGCCGGGTTAAGTCGAGCAGTTTTTGTGATGGAAGCTCCCCAAAAATCCGGGGCATTAATTACGGCTCATGTTGCCAATGAATTTTGTCGAGATGTTTATGTTTTACCCGGTCGTTTGGATGATCAAAATTCTCAGGGGTGTTTGAAATTAATTAATGGTGGGGCGAGTCTAATTCCGGTTAATTTAGACGAATTACTCGAACAATTAGGAGCAATACCACCTTTAGATGAACCTCAACAATTATCTTTATTTGAAATTCCGGTTCAACCCCCAAAATCTATACCGGATTTAGACCCCGAATTATCTAAAGTATTACAAGCACTTTCATCGGAACCGATGGCTTTTGATCAAATTATTGTTAATCTGAATTTAGACGCTGGCAACGTATCCGCAGCATTATTACAATTAGAATTATTAGAATTAGTGGAACAATTGCCTGGAATGCGATATAGAAAATTAGCGTAATCTATATAGGGAACAGTAAGATTAGAAAATATAGCAACATTCAAGGCGGTTAGGACACAATTTATTTCTGTTTTTTTACAACTGATTTTTTACAACTTATGACTGATGACTGTTTCGGTTCTTAATTCTCGTAACATTTTGCTAGTTCCAGCATCAATCGCTTTTTGCACCAATTGTGGAATAAGTTCCGTTAGGGATAACTCAGGAAAGGTAGGACTATTAACAGTTTCAGTGTAACCTTGATCAGAAAGTAAGTAAATTTTTAACTGTTGATTTCGATAAATCCAAACTTCAGGAACCCCGATGGCTTCGTAGACATCTAAAGTCGTTTTAGAGGTAACATCCGCTTCTATTGCTAAGTCTGGGGGTGGATACTGTTTTAAATCTAAGTTGGTACAACCTTGCACCCGTTGGGCATTTTCGATATAAAAGCAAGTATCGGGTTCTATTCCGCCAATCGGTGGACGTTTGAGGGTCGTTGAACCAAAATCCTCCCAGTCGCGCCCTTGAATATCTAAAATCGTTTTAAGGATATCGGCGATAATCCGATGGGGACGTTCATGCAGTGCCAAAGGGGACATAATTTCTAGGGTTCCTCGGTAGTAGGTAACGCGGCTGTTGCGTTTTTCTCCTAAGTCGATCAGAATTTGTTCAAAATCTTGCCAGGACAGGTTAGAAATAGTAATCTGGCTGCCCGGAGTGAGTTTAATCGCTTGAATAGGAAAAGTTACACTCATGTTTTTGCCTTGTGTTAATTCGCTGTTTCCTTAATATTAATCCTCAAAACCTATCCCACTTCTCAGGTTAGGATATTATTTTTGTTTAGCATTGGCTTTTTTCTTAGCATCTTTAGCTGCTTTTTTAGCTGCTTTCTCCGCTTCTAATTTTGCTAACTGTGCTTGTTCTTTCTCCTCCGCTAGTTTATCCAGATAATAATGATAATCCCCTAAATAAACCCGAAACTCTCCGTCACGAATTTCGACAATTTTATTGGCAACTTTAGAAATAAAATACCGATCATGGGAAACAATTAAAACCGTTCCATCGTAATGTTGAATTGCTTCCTCTAACATTTCTTTGGCGGGAATATCTAAATGGTTTGTAGGTTCATCTAAAATTAAACAGTTCACCGGTTGGAGTAATAATTTTGCTAAGGCTAAACGAGCTTTTTCCCCTCCACTTAACGCATTAACCTGTTTTAAAACCGTATCTCCACTAAATAAAAACCGTCCCAATAAAGTCCGAACTTCTTCATTTTTCCATTCGGGAACTTCATCGTGGATAGTATCCATAACGGTTTTTTCTAAATCTAAGGCTTCCGCTTGATTTTGTTCAAAATACCCTGGAATAACGTTATGTTCTCCTAAACCAACCTTGCCCTCTGTTGCTTCTTCTAAACCCATAATTAATCGCAGTAGGGTTGATTTTCCGCAACCATTCGGCCCTAAAAAGGCAATGCGATCGCCCCTTTCCACTAATAAATCCGTACCTAAAAACAATACTTTGTTATCATAAAAGTGGGTTAAATCTTGAATATTGACAACTTCTCGACCACTTCTCACCGAAGCCGGAAATCGAAATTTCAGGGTCGCAGAAGAAGAACTGGGGGCTTCAATTCGTTCTATTTTATCCAGTTGTTTTTCCCGACTTTTGGCTTGGGTACTGCGGGTGGCACTAGCCCGAAATCGTTCCACAAAAGCCTGTTGTTTTTCTAACTCTTTTTGCTGGCGATCATAGGCACTTAATTGAGCTAATTCGGCATCTTCTTTTTGTTGTAAATAAGCGGAATAATTCCCTAAATAGGTTTTAGAAACCCCCTGTTCTGTTTCCACAATTTGGGTACAGAGACGATCTAAAAATTCTCGGTCATGGGAAACAATTACCATCGGAGTTGTTAACCCTTTGAGATAAACTTCTAACCATTCAATGGTTTCTAAATCTAAATGGTTAGTCGGTTCATCTAATAATAATAAATCCGGTTCTTGGAGTAAAATCTTTCCTAAACTCATACGCATTTGCCAACCGCCACTAAAGGCACTAACTAAGCGATCGCCATCTTCCGACTCAAACCCCATTTCCGGTAATATTTTCTCAATTTGAGACTCTAAGGTATATCCCCCAATCGCTTCAAAATCTCGATGTAAACGATCTAATTTTTTAATTAATTGATCTAACTCCTCTGGACTAGCAGTTTGCATTTCATGTTGTACCTCAGTCAAGGATTCTTGAATTTGATTAGCGGCTTTAAATACCGTCCAAAATTCCTCCCGCACAGTATGGGTTGGGTTAACTTCAAATTCTTGGGTTAAATAGGCAATTTTCAAACTAGCCGGACGAATAATTTCCCCAGAAGTTGGTTCCATTTCTCCCGCAATAATTTTTAATTGCGTTGATTTTCCCGCCCCATTTACCCCGACTAAACCAACGCGATCGCCCGGCTTAACTTCCCAATTCACATCCTTAAGAACTAAACCTGTAGAATAAATTTTACTAATATGTTCAAGTCGTAACATTGAGAATCTCCTTAACTATAATAAAAGAAAGAACACGGATTAAACGGATTAAGATGATTACACGGATTACGCTTCTTGCTTCGCTCTTAATATTTAATTGAGCGCAGCAAGGAACCTAATCTGTGAAATCCGTGAAATCCGTTTAATCCGTGTTCTGCTTTGCTGCTTTATAGGTTTCTACCGCCTTTTGAATAATAGCTTTAAAAGCTTCAGGATCCCAGGGTTTGGTAATACACTTAAAGATATTAGTTGATGCCATGTTTCCAGAATCTAAATCCAAAGCATCTTCAGAATAACCCGTGAGCAGAATTCTAATGGTATCAGGGAAAAGCTGGGTAACTCTGGTGAAAAACTCAATCCCAGTCATTTCGGGCATACTTTGGTCGGAAATGATTACCGCCATTTCTCCTTCCTGATCGAGAATATTCATCGCCTTCGAAGGACTATCGGCTCTAAATACCTGAAATTCTCGTCGGAATGTCCGATAGAGCAGATCGAGATTATCTGGCTCATCATCAACCACCATGAGTTTCAGTTTGCTTTCAGGCATACTTTTATCTCTAAAACTTATTTATAAAAAAGGCGAGACTCCAAAGAGTTCTCGCACTTTCCGCATCCAGGGCTAACCTAATGGGCGAATCAGTGATCACACTCATCAAAGCCAAAACCTCTTGAATTACACTGAAACTGGACTAGATGTGGAATTTGCTAATTCAGCCAATCTTTCCTCTTGATCCTTAACAATACAGGCACTGAGTACACTTTCCAAACTTCCTTCTAAAATCGTAGCTAGAGTGAAGTTTTCACCTAAGCGGTGATCCGTAACTCGACTATCTTTATAGTTATAAGTCCGAATTTTTTCAGAACGTGACCCGGTTCCCACCTGGGAACGTCGCATAGAAGTTACGGCTTCCTGTTGTTCCCGCAGTTTTGCTTCGTACAACTTGGCCCGTAAAATCTGCATCGCCCGTTCTCGGTTTTTTAGCTGACTCCGTTCTTCGGTACAGAAAATCCGAATCCCCGAAGGTTTATGGAACAGGTCAACAGCCGTTTCCACCTTGTTAACATTTTGGCCACCAGCACCCCCGGAACGAGCCGTGGTCATCTCAATATCCTTGGGGTCAATAGCGATTTCCACTTCATCGACCTCGGGCATAATTGCCACCGTTGCCGTAGAAGTATGAACCCGACCACCCGCCTCCGTTACCGGAACACGCTGAACCCGATGAACTCCCGCCTCAAATTTGAGTTTGCTGTAAACGCTATTCCCTTGAATTTCTAAAATAGCCTCCTTAAAGCCCCCCATATCGGCGACGGACTCACTGACCATACTTACCCGCCAGCCCTGACTTTCGGCATATCGGGTATACATTCGGACTAAATCCCCCGCCCAAATACTGGCTTCTTCCCCTCCGGTTCCCGCCCGAATTTCCAACATGATATTTTTATCATCATTAGGATCACGGGGCAGTAACAGGACTTTCAGAAGAATTTCAAGACGACTAATTTTAGTTTCCAACTCCGCCACTTCTAAAGCAGCCATTTCCCGCATTTCCAGGTCATCCCCGGCTTCTTTCATGACTTGACGAGAGCCAAGCAGTTCTTCTTGAGCCGTTTTCCAGTCCTGATAAGCTAAAACAATTTCTTCCATTGAGGAGCGAGCCATTGCCACCCGTTGAAATTCATCCGGGTCAGTAGCTACATCAGGGTCAGCTAAACGGAGGGTTAACTCATTAAAGGTTTGTTCAATCGATTTGAGTTTATCGACAAGATAAGCATCAGCCATAATCTCAGTTGTCCTTTGTCGGTTCGGTAAAGACGCGCTAATGGCACGTCCCTACTCAGAAATTCAAGATTTAGATTCCCTAAATCTGATTCAGGGCATAGGCACGGGGTGAATTCGAGATGAAATCAACCCTATTAGCCCTGGATTTAAAACGGTCAGTTGTCTGTTATATAGCAACCGCCAAGGCAGTTAAGACACCAGACAGATCTTGGAACCCAGACGGTAAAGTGTTTTCCCCCGGTGTTCCGGTGTTCCGGTGTTCCGGTGTTCCGGTGTTCCCTGCTATAAACACTACATACAACTAACCACAGACAAACGACAACCTTGCTATTTTTCCGACTGCTTATCGTCGATCATCCCGTATTTCCGCAGAAAGCGCTCAACTCGTCCTTCTGTGTCCAGAATTTTTTGATTTCCGGTGTAGAAAGGATGATTTCCTGACCACACATCAACATTAAGTCGAGGCTGTGTAGAACCAACGGTAGTGACTAATTCACCGTTACAATAGACTTCGGCCTCTGGATACCATTCAGGGTGAATACCAGGTTTAGGCATGGTTTTGACGTTCTAAATTTTACGAGTTGTCAACTAACAATTTTAACACCGGATCATTCCCCCGGGAGACACCGAAACGGTAAGTAAACCCATGGGGTTTTTAACGTTTGGAGTATTGAGGAGCCTTACGCGCTTTGCGTAAACCATATTTTTTCCGCTCCGTAGCCCGGGGGTCACGGGTTAAGTACCCTTCGGTTTTTAGGGGTTTGCGGTTATCGGGGTTGAGTTCACACAAAGCACGGGCCACACCCAAACGGATAGACTCCGCTTGACCAGTTAAACCGCCACCACTGGCATTGACCAAAATATCATAGTCATTTTCTAAGCCCAGGGTTTCTAAGGGAGACTTAGCCGCGACTAAATAGCCCTGGTTGTATTGCAGGTACAAATCCCCATCTTTACCATTAATGGTTAATTTACCCGTACCCGGAACCAGTCGAACCCGGGCTACAGAAGATTTACGACGGCCAGTTCCCCAGTAAACGGCACGACCAGTATCAGTTGCTTGCATTAATTACCTCCTGTTGGAATAGTATTGATGATTAAGGTTTCAGGTTTTTGAGCTTCATGGGGATGATCAGGCCCCGCATAGACTTTGAGTTTAGTAAACAGGTTACGTCCTAAAGCATTTTTGGGTAACATCCCCTTAATCGCCTGCTCAATAATTCTTTCTGGAATACGGGCTTGCAATTTTTCAAAGGTTTCAATTTTCATCCCACCGGGTCTACCGGAGTGACGACGATACAGTTTTTGACTGCGTTTTTTACCCGTGACTTCAATTTTTTCCGCATTGACAATAATTACAAAGTCCCCCGTGTCGATATGAGGGGTGTAAATGGGTTTATTTTTGCCCCGAATAATTCGGGCAACTTCGGTGGCTAAACGACCCAAACGTTGGTCAGCAGCATCGATTACATACCATTTGGGTTCTAGGGAAGCTTCCGAAGGCAGGAAGGTTTTTGTGCTCATTCTTGATTGTCCTTAAATTTAAGAATAAATGGAGTGTTGGCTTTGGAGGGGTTAAACCTTACTCGGTTTACCATCAACCAACGACAAGTTTAGGAAAGGTGTCAAACCAAATATCAGGCTCAAAGGGAAACTCTGGATAACCGACTCGCAATAAGCAAAGTCCTTGGGCGGGCGCTGCATATTTAACAAGTTCTCGGCGTTCTTGAGTCCAGATATCTCGAAATTCCTCTAGGGATCGTTCCCCATTTCCCACCTGTACCAGTAACCCGACTAACAACCTCATCATTCCGTATAGAAATCCACTGGCTTGTACTTCGATATGGATGAAGGGATTTTGGCGTTGACAACTGACGAACTGCACGTCTACCCAAGCATGGGGGCGAGAGGTTCCACTCCTTTGAAACGCCGATAAGTGGTTATATCCCACTAACTGTTCCAGGGCGGCTTGGATTAACTGTTCATCTAAAGGATGATGATAGTAATGCCAACTGAAAGGACGGACAAATAGGTTGGGTCGAGCATCTGTATAGAGGGTGTACCGATATCGACGCCATTTTGCCGAAAACCTAGCGTGCCAGGAGCTAGGAACGGAGGCAGATGCCCGAATCAACACATCCTCCGATAAACGATTATTGAGAATTGTCGCCCAACGATAGTCAGGAATATAGCTGGGGGCATTAAAATGAGCCACCTGTGCCGATGCGTGAACTCCAGTATCGGTGCGACCTGCCGCGTGGAGTGTAACCGGAGCTTGAGTTACCGTTGCGATCGCGGTTTCAATTTCCTGCTGCACTGTCCGTTGATTGGGTTGTCGCTGCCAACCTTGAAAGTGAGTCCCCTGATACTGAATCACTAAGGCAATACGCTGTTGATCTATCACACAAATCAGTTATCAGTTATCAGTCACCAGTTATTATTTATCAGTTATCAGTTATTAGTTATCCAGCAAGGATTCAAAGATAGCTTATTAACTATTAACTCTCACACTGATAACCGTTTACTGTTAACTGATTACACCAATTCAATAATAGCCATTTCTGCATTATCTCCTCGACGGCTCACAGTTCTGATAATCCGGGTGTAACCCCCATTGCGAGAGCCATACCGTGATGGAGCCGCATCAAATAACGAATGAACCAGTTGTTTGTCATAGATATACCCCATGGCTTGGCGACGGGCCGCTAAGGAGCCGTCTTTAGCTAGGGTAATCATTTTTTCTGCTTCTGATTGTACCGCTTTGGCTCTAACTTTAGTGGTTGTGATTCGGCCATGGCGAATCAGTTCTGTAGCCAGCGATCGCAGCAATGCTTTTCGCTGATCAGCAGGTTTGCCCAATTGGGGAACACGACAACGATGACGCATAATTACCTTCAGATAGAAAATGATGGAGTGGTTTAATCAGTGATCAGTTATTAGTAAACAGTGATCAGTGCAAGAGTTAATAGTAAACAGTTATCAGCGTAAGAATTAAGAGTTAATGAACTATCTTTAAATTCTTACCTGATGACTGATGACCAGTAGAGACGTGCCATGGCGCGTCTCTAAACTGATGACTGATGACTAACTACTAACTACTGATTTAGATGCCCTTTCTTGAGGCAGTGTAATCCCTAAGCGTTTTTGTAACGCCTCGATTACCTCCTCCGCAGACTTCTGACCGAAGTTTTTAATTTCTAATAGGTCTTCTTGAGTATAATCCCGTAAGTCTGCGACCGAGTTGATTTGAGCGCGTTTGAGACAGTTATAAGCCCGAACTGATAACTGTAGTTCTTCAATCGGGATTTGACTGGTCGGATCAACATCATCATTCTGGTCACTTTTGATTGATTCCAGGGTGATGTCTTTCAACGGAGTGAACAAGTCCACCAGTTTGGTCGCGGATTGGCTGATGGCTTCTTGGGGGGTTAAACTCCCATTTGTCCAAATCTCCATGATCAGGCGGTCTTTTTCTACAGTTCCACCCACCCGTGCATCCTCGACGGTGTAATTCACTTTCCGTACAGGCATGAACACAGCATCAATTTGGAGAAAATCTACAGCCAGTGCCTCGTCCCGATTACGCTCAACGGCGTGATACCCAGTACCCTTATCAACTTGGATTTCCATTTCCAAGGTTGATCCTGGGGATAGGGTAGCGATATATTGGTTTTTGTCTACAACCTCAACTTCTGAAGGCAACTTAAAATGACCCGCCGTTACCGTCGCTGGGCCTTGAACTTCTAAGCGACCGATTTGTTTTTGGTGGGTATAGCTCTTGAGTACAACTTCTTTCAGGTTCAGCAAAATCTCTAAAACATCTTCCCGAACCCCTTGAATTGTTGCAAACTCATGATTAACATTGGCAAACCGTGCCGATGTAATCGCCGTTCCTTCTAAGTTCGATAGTAAAACCCGTCTTAGAGCATTACCAACCGTTGTCCCTTGGCCCCGTTCTAACGGTTCTAAGACAAATTTACCGTACTGACTCCGGTCTGTATCAGTGTTCGATTCAATACACTCAATCTTAAACTGCGCCACCGATGGACCTCCCTTCTCCATTGAACCCCAAAATGAATTGACAGTATAAGGCAAAGAATGAAACTAAACTTGAGTATCCATTCTTCCTAAATAAAGACGCTAACCTTGACGTTCGTAACGAAAAGTGAAAGCTGTCGTCAAACGCGACGTCGTTTGGGAGGACGGCAACCATTATGGGGAATCGGAGTAATATCTCGAATCAAGGTAATTTCTAAACCAGCCCCTTGCAAGGCTCTAATTGCGGTTTCTCTACCTGCACCCGGCCCACTAACCATCACTTCAACCTGACGCATTCCTTGATCATTGGCTCGGCGTCCAGCGTTTTCCGCGGCGGTTTGAGCAGCAAAAGGAGTCCCTTTTTTTGCCCCTTTAAACCCCGTAGACCCCGCAGAAGCCCAAGAAATGACTTCCCCATTCGGATCAGTAATCGTTACAATCGTGTTGTTGAAGGTGGATTGAATGTAGGCTAACCCATTCGGGACGTTACGTTTTTGCTTTTTAGGCCCTGTTTTTTTCGTTTGTCGCGCCATAGTAATCTCGTTTACGATTTTCTTTGCGGTGAGTTGAGGAAACCTGCTCGGGTTTAACCAGCAGTTCTTGTAAGTTGAAACGCCTAGCTTAACTATTTCTTAGCTGCCGCTTTTTTCTTACCAGCAACGGTACGGCGAACACCCCGACGGGTTCTAGCGTTCGTCCGGGTGCGTTGACCCCGCACAGGCAGACCTAAACGATGACGACGGCCCCGATAGGTGCCAATATCCATGAGGCGCTTGATGTTCATCGCCTCCATCCGTCGCAGATCTCCCTCTACCTGATACAGTTGGATGGCCGCCCGTAGGGCTGCAATATCAGCATCATTTAGATCCTTAATCCGGGTATCAGGATTAACACCCGTATCTTTAAGAATTTGTTGAGACCGCGAAAGTCCAATTCCAAAAATGTAAGTCAGACCGATTTCAACACGCTTATCTCGTGGAAGGTCTACTCCGGCTATCCGTGCCACAATGAACGTCTCCCTTTAAAATGTAACTAACGACAATGCCTAAATCATGCAGTAAAATGATAGGCAATTAATGGATTCCCAATTTGCTGAATGGCCCGGGGCTACGCACGCAGGTTGAAGCTACTGTACTGATTTCAACTGCACATTCTTTCCTTTGATCCGGGAAAAAATAGGATTGTAGCTACTCTTTAAGACTTCACAATGGTTGAGGCTTGTCCAAGTAAGGGCTTGAATCACAGAATTCTAATAGGTCTAGTCTGTTTTTCGGTGTTTCAGCAAGACTCATAATCCGTCCTTAATGGACGACCTAGGGTGTTAACCTTGGCGCTGCTTATGCTTGGGATTAGAACAAATCACCATTACCCGTCCGCGACGGCGGATAACACGACACTTTTCACAAATTTTGCGGACTGATGCTCGAACTTTCATGCCAATTAGAGCGACGCTACAACAAATTTATTATTATATCACTGAAAGCTGATTTTTATCTAGTCTAACCCTTAACCTTTGGGATAAAGGGTAAGATTTCCATCTATTTTTTGCGTAGACGATAGGTGATTCTGCCTTTTGTCAAGTCATAGGGGGTTAATTCCACTTTGACTCGATCTCCAGGTAAAATTTTAATGTAGTTCCTTCGGATTTTTCCCGATATGTGGGCTAAGACATTAAATCCATTATCTAGGTCTACGCGAAACATAGCATTTGGAAGGGATTCAGTGACTGTCCCTTCCATTTCAATCAGATCCTGTTTAGCCAAGTTGTTTTTCCCTCAATTCAACAATCCATCCCGCCGATCAACAAATGGCCGAGATTTGCTCATCCGATGACATTCAGAAATCCGAGTTTAAACGTATTTCTTAACATATTTTATCAAAAATTGGAGCTCAATCTCTGTTTTTTGTCAATCTCTTAGCCTTAATTTCCATTAAAACCCCGGGTAAAGCCGTAAAGGGGTTCCAACTTGACCGACCCAGAATTTTTACTAAGCAGAAACAACCTGTTTCAACTCTTGAGTAATCTCATCCATGGAACGGTTCCCATTGATAGAATCGAGTTGATTTCGCTGACCGTAATAATCAATTAAGGGAGCCGTTTGTTCCCGATACACTTGTAAACGGTGACGAATAATTCCCTCGTTATCATCCTGACGCCCTCTGGCCAACAATCGCTGTACCAGAATCTCATCAGGAACATCAAGGTTAATCACCTTGAGTTCTCCCTCGCTATTTTTAGCTTCGCTGTCTCCCTTGAGTACAAGGTCGGCGATAAAATCAGCTTGAGAAATATTCCGAGGAAACCCATCCAAAATCCAACCGTTCTGAGCATCGGACTCCTCAAGACGATGTTTTACCATATCTAAAATCAGTTGATCTGGGACTAATTCGCCTTGAGCCATATAGTCCTTAGCTTTTTGACCCAGATCAGTTTCTTCACCGACATGGGTGCGTAAAATCTCACCCGTCGAGATATGAGGAACCCCAAAGCTTGCAGCTATGACAGCCGCTTGAGTCCCTTTGCCTGCCCCTGGAGGGCCGAGAAAAATCAAACGCACTATCGTTTCACCATCCCTTCATATCGTTGAGAAATCACATAGGTTTGCACCTGTTTCGCCGTATCAATGGCTACACCCACCAAAATCAAGAGAGATGTCGCACCAAAGCCCCGAAAAGTAGGAACCCTTGTGGCGCTCTCAACGATAGTGGGGATAATGGCAACTAAACCTAAAAAGATCGCTCCCAAAAACGTCAATCGATTTAAAACTCGCTCAATATACTCACTGGTTGTGCGACCCGGACGAATCCCCGGAACACTAGCCCCCATTTTCTTCAGGTTCTGTGCCATATCCACAGGATTCATAATTAATGAAGCGTAGAAATAGCTAAAGAACACAATCAGTACCAAATAGAAAGCCGCATACAGCCAGGGAGTTGACCCACTAGGAGTTAGAGCCGTTGCTATTTGAACCAGAATCGGATTGTTAGTAAATTGAGAGATGGAAGCAGGCAAAACTAAAACCGCCGAGGCAAAAATAATCGGCATCACACCCCCTTGATTTAATCGCAGAGGCAAATAGCTCGTTTTTTCTCGGTACAATTTTCGGCCAACTTGCCGACGGGCGGAAACAATCGGAATTCGACGAGTTCCCTCCTGAACAAAAACAATCCCAACGATCATCGCCAGGAAAATAATTAACAGAAGAATCACCCGACCGACAATCGCTTGATCTCCACTTTGGGCTAATTCTAGGGTCTGACCCAAAGAAGTTGGTAAAACTGCTACGATACCCAAAAAAATCAGTAAAGAAGCACCGTTACCAATCCCGCGTTCAGTAATGAGTTCCGAGAGCCACATCACAAACATTGATCCGGCTACAAGGGCTAGAACCACTTGAACTTGGAATAGGGGGCCAGGGTTATTGGCAAAGGGATTAATCCAAATGGAGATCCCCACACTTTGTAACACAGCCCACCCTAAAGCCACATAGCGAGTAATTTGGGAAATCTTCCGGCGTCCGGCTTCTCCCTCATTTTTCTGTAAGTCTTCCAGACTGGGCAAAGCCGTCGTCATCAATTGCATGATGATGGAGGCATTAATATAGGGCAAAATCCCCAGGGCAAAAATTCCCAGAGCCGAAAGTCCACCCCCAGAAAATAAATCGAGGAATCCAATCACCGGGTTATTTTGAATAGCTGCTCTGAAACTAGCCGTATCAATACCGGGAATCGGTAGGAATACACCCACACGCACCAGGAGCAGTAAACCAATGGTGATTAGGATTCGACCTCTTAGACCAGCAGCTTGGGCCATCTGCAAGAAAGTTTCCTGTGCAGTTGGCGCTTTGTCTCGACTAACGACCATGAAGGACTACCTCAATCAGTTATCAGTAATCAGTTATCAGTCATCAGTTAAGAGTTAAGAGTTAATAATTAATAGTTGTTGGCTATTAACTATTAGACCGATAACTGTTTACTGTTGACTGATAACTGACAAGTCCCACCGGCGGCTTCAATTTTGGTACGGGCACCTTGAGTAAATGCAGCCGCATCTATCCGAAGGGCAACATTCAGTTCTCCGTTCCCTAAAATTTTCAGAGGGCCACGACTCGCGGTTAGGAGTCCCGCTTCTAGCAGGGAAGCTAGGGTGACTTCTGTATTCGCCGATAGGGATGACAATTCACCTACATTAATCGTAGTGTAATGTTTTCGATTAACTTGAGGAAATCCCTTGAGTTTGGGGAGGCGTCGATACAGAGGGTTTTGACCGCCTTCAAAACCAGGGCGGGTGCTGTGACCAGAACGGGAATTTTGTCCCCGCATCCCTTTACCACAGCTTGCACCTTGACCAGCAGAGATCCCACGACCTAGGCGACGTCCGCGTTTGCGAGAGCCTGGTTTGGGTATAGCATCGTTGAGTCTCATGATTGCTTATACTTGAACAGTTTCAGATGGACAACGGAATTAGGCGTAAAGATGCTCAATGGGAACTCCCCGCTCTTTAGCTACATCCGCGAGGGTGCGTAATGATTGCAAAGCGTCAATGGTGGCTCTGGCATTATTCAGAGGATTACTAGAACCCAGTTGTTTAGCCAAGATATTCCGAACACCAGCCAGTTCTAAAACGGTACGGACGGCTCCGCCAGCAATTACCCCCGTCCCAGGAGATGCAGGACGCATCATCACCTGAGCGCCTCCCCCTGCCCCGTTGATGGGATGGGGAATAGAATTGGATTTGGTTAAAGGAACCTCGACCACGTTTTTGCGACCGTCGGCAACGCCTTTTTTAACGGCTCCAATTACATCGGCAGCTTTACCGACACCGACACCGACTTGACCTTTTTCATTCCCGACGATGACTACAGCCCGAAAGCTGAGTTTTTTACCGCCTTTTACCACCTTAGTGACACGACGGATTTGTACAACCCGTTCTTGCCACTCGACTTCTTTTTCTTTGGTGCGGCTACCTTTTTTGTTGTTGCGCCGCTGTTGCTGCTGCTCTGCCATAGTTTTAATATCCTGAACAACGTTAATTTCAGTGATCAGTCATCAGTAATCAGTAATCAGTTAGGTCGTTGCCGTTATTCATGGTTGATTAACAATAACTTCTATTTTATTTGATTGACTGTTTACTGTTTACTGCTTACTATTAGAAGTCTAATCCAGCTTCTCGGGCTGCGTCAGCTAGGGCTTTAACGCGACCGTGATAGATATATCCACCCCGATCAAATACCACTTTTTTGATGCCTTTAGCCACAGCCCGTTCAGCAATTAATTGACCGATTTTGACAGAGGCATCACAGGTTGCCCCGGATGAATCTGCGGATTTGAAATCAGGTTCCACGGTAGAGGCTGCAACTAATGTTTGATGTTTTGTATCATCAATCACCTGCACATAAATGTGATGATTGGAGCGAAACACTGCTAATCTAGGCCGTTCAGAGGTTCCAAAGACCTTGACTCGAACTCTCCGATGACGACGATCCCGGGATTCTTGACGAGTTAATTTCATAGTTTATTTTTTCCCACCCTTACCAGTTTTACCAGCTTTACGTCTGACCACTTCGCCTTGATAACGAATGCCTTTGCCTTTATAGGGTTCCGGGGGACGCACGGCACGAACCTTGGCGGCCATATTACCGACAATTTCTTTGTCAATCCCGCTAATAATCACGTTAGTGTTGTTTTCAACAGCAACGCGAATACCTTCTGGGGGAATCATTTCCACGGGTTTGCTATAACCGACGTTTAACACCAGGTTTGTACCTTGGACTGCGGCTCGATAACCGACCCCTTGGATTTCCAAACGACGTTCAAAGCCATTAGAAACCCCTTCAACCATATTAAAAACAAGGGTTCGACAGAGACCATGACGTTGACGAGCGGTACGAGATTCGGAAGCCCGTTTGACGTTAACGGTTTCTCCGTCCTGTTCCACCACAACTTCCGGGGGAAGCACACGGGAGAGTTCACCCTTGGGGCCTTTAACTATAACCTGTTGACCATTAATGGTTAGGGTGACCTGCTTAGGTACAGAAATTGGACGTTTACCAATTCTAGACATAGTTATTTATTTCAATTCTCGAATAGAAAAGGGTTGGATTAGTTCTAATCGCGCTTGCTTGACTGTTCACCGAGACACAGAGACAAAACATAAAGCTTTGAAACCCGTAAACCCGAAGTCTGACAAGCGATAAACGAACTTTTTACCAAATGTAGCAAAGCACTTCACCGCCGACACCTTGACGTCGGGCTTCTCGGTCAGTCATGACACCAGAAGACGTAGAAATAATTGCTACGCCAATGCCACCTAAGACGCGAGGGAGTTCTTTACGGTTGCGATAGACTCGCAAACCCGGTCGGCTAACTCGCTGTAATTTCTGAATGGTTGGAGCTTTGGTTTTAGAGTTGTACTTGAGAGAGACCACCAAGTATTTTTTAATGCCTTCGCCTGTTTCCTCAAAGTCTGCAATAAAGCCCTCTTGTTTGAGAACTTGGGCTATACTACGAGTCATTCTTGTAGAAGGAATTTGTGTAGTTTGATGCCGCGCCATGCAAGAATTGCGAATGCGCGTCAACATATCCGCAATAGTATCGTTTGCCGCCATAGTTTCCTCGTTACTTTACTACACACCGCTTTCCCGAAAAGGCATTCCCATTTCTTTGAGCAGGGCTCGCCCTTCTTCATCGGTTTTTGCCGTGGTGACAATTGAAATATCTAAGCCTCGAATTTGATCAATACTGTCATAGCTGATTTCAGGAAAGATCAGTTGTTCTCGGACACCCAAACTGTAGTTACCTCGACCATCAAAACTTTTTCCACTCACACCCCGAAAGTCACGAATCCGAGGTAGGGATAAGTTGATCAGTCGATCTAAGAAAGCATACATCCGTTCTGAACGCAGGGTCACCATCACACCAACGGGCATTCCTTTGCGAACTTTGAATCCAGCAATGGCTTTTGTGGCTCTTGTGACCACGGGTTTTTGTCCGGTAATCACAGCCAATTCATTCAGGGAGGACTCTAACGCTTTAGCATTTTGAGACGCTTCACCTAAACCCCGGTTGATTGTGACTTTAATAATCTTAGGAACCTGATGGATGTTCTCATATTGGAACTGCTCCATCATTTTGGGGACGATTTTGTCCAAGTAGACAGTCTTGAGTTTAGCTACCATAGTGAGTTGCTCTTTATAAATCCTGGGCTTTGTCAGGATGGTTGACAATTGGAATTACGAATGGGTAATGGGTTTTGGGTTTTGGGTAATTCCCTGTTCCCTGTTCCCTGTTCCCTGTTCCCTCTTTAATCAATAATTTCACCCGTTTTTTTCAGCATTCTCACCTTACGTCCGTCTTCGGTAAAGGTGTAACACACCCGACTGGCAACGTTTTCTTTGGTGGAATACAGCATCACATTAGAACTGTGAACTGGGGCTTCAAAAGTCGTAATCTGACCGGATTCTCCCTCTTGACGAGGTTTAACGTGCTTGGTTCTGACGTTGACATCCTTAACAACGACTTTACTGGCTTTGGGAAGAACCCGAAGAATCTCTCCAACTTTCCCTTTATCGCTACCCGTAATTACCTGCACGGTATCGCCTTTTTTAACGTGCATTTTATAGCGTTTGGGTTTATTAGATGTGGTTTTTTTGGACATTACAGAACCTCCGGTGCAAGGGAAACAATTTTCGTGAAATTCTTATCCCGTAGTTCCCGAGCCACAGGGCCAAATACACGAGTGCCTCTGGGATTACCGTCTGCGTTGATAATCACAGCCGCATTGTCATCAAACCGAATGCTCATGCCACTATCTCGACGTAAACTATGACGAGTACGGACGATTACAGCCCGAACTACATCGGATCTTTTCACCGCCATATTGGGAATCGCATCCTTGACCACCGCAATGATCACATCGCCGATTCCGCCATAGCGACAGTTACCCCCTCTTAAAACGCGAATACACATGAGTTTCCGCGCACCGCTATTGTCAGCAACATTGAGAATTGTTTGGACTTGAATCATGATCTTATTTTTTCGTTCTCAAGTAATAACCAAATCCCTACAGATTGGTTTTGTCATTACCGCCTAGAATTTCGACCACATTCCAGCGTTTTGTTTTGCTTAAAGGGCGAGTTTCGGAAATGCGAACCCGATCTCCTTCTTGACATTGGTTGTTTTCGTCGTGGGCTTTATATCGTTTAGTTTTAACGACAATTTTGCCGTATTTAGGATGGGGAGAACGGTTTTCTACCGTTACAACCACTGTTTTATCCATTTTGTTACTAACGACCAAGCCAACTCTTTCTTTTACTGCCATAGTGCAAATCTCTCCAAAATCAGTTATTAGTTATCAGTCATCAGTCATCAGTCATCATCAGTTAACAGTGATTAGTTGGCAGTTATTAGTTAACTGTTATTAGGAATCAGTTATTAGTCAATAAGCCAACAGTTGATTAACTCTTAAACTGATAACTCTTAAACTGACAACTGATCACTGGTAACTGATGACTGATTACTGATTTGGCGTTCCCGTTCCACCGTCTTTAATTGGGCTAAACGATGGCGCGTGTGCTTAAACTCGTGGGGTTTTTCTAAACGCCCGGTGGCTTTAAGTAACCGGAGGTTAGCCAATTGTTTTTTGATCTCCAAGATTTGCTGAGACAGTTCTTCATCATTTAACTGTCGGGCTTCTTCGATTTTTGGAAAAGACATAACAAAGTCCTGTGGGATTGACAGTTAACCGTTAACGGTTAACAGCACTTTTATTGAGCTTCTTCGTCAACGGGACGGGCAATAAATTTGGTTTTAATCGGCAATTTAAACGCCGCTAACCGCATCGCTTCCCGGGCAATTTCTTCGGTAACTCCGGCAATTTCAAATAATACTCGACCGGGTTTAACCACAGCCACCCAATACTCAGGAGCACCTTTACCAGAACCCATCCGGGTTTCAGCGGCTCTCATGGTTACGGGCTTATCGGGGAAAATCCGAATCCAAATCTTTCCACCCCGACGAATATAGCGAGTCATGGCTCGACGGGCTGCTTCGATTTGGCGAGAGGTAATCCAACAGGGTTCTAAAGCTTGCAGTGCGAAATCACCGAAATTTAGATCATTACCCCGGGTCGCTTGACCTCTCATGCGACCACGCTGTTGTTTGCGGAATTTTGTTCTTCTGGGACTTAACATGATCGAATCCGATAATCAGTATTCACCTATCCGCATTATCAGTTATCAGTAAATAGATAACAGACAACAATCTTTTTATCCTTCGTTAGAACGGTCGTCATATTTTTGACGACGAGGTTGACGATTCCGACGGGGTTGACTGGTCGGAGAATTCGCTAATTCCTCTTGTCCTGGGATAATTTCGCCCTTAAAGACCCAAACTTTAACACCGAGAATGCCGTAGATTGTCAGCGCCGTGCAGTAGGCGTAGTCAATATCAGCGCGGAGGGTATGCAAAGGTACTCTCCCTTCCCGAGTCCATTCAGTCCGAGCAATTTCTGCCCCATTTAACCGACCACTGACTTGAATTTTGATGCCTTCAATTCCGGCTTTTTGCGCCCGGGTAATCGCTTGACGAACTACACGACGGAAGGAAACTCGTTTTTCTAGTTGTTGGGCGATATACTCAGCAATTAAGGTGGCGTCCGCATCAACTTTGGCAACTTCCACCACGTTGATCCGAATTTGGCGATTATTGCCGAGTTTTTTCTGGAGACCCAGACGCAGGGTTTCAATTCCTGCACCCCCACGACCTACGACAACACCCGGTCTAGCGGTATGAATTTCTAAGTCAACTTGATCGGCTTTGCGTTCAATTCGGACTTTAGAAATTCCGGCATTATTCAACTCCTTGCGAACATACCCCCGAATCGTATGGTCTTCTTGTAACAGTTCAGGATACTGTTTAGAATCCGCAAACCAACGAGATCTATGTTCTTGGGTAATTCCTAACCGGAACCCAATAGGATTAATTTTTTGTCCCATGTTTCAATTCTTTTTTAGAAAAGAGTTAGAATGTCCTACTCGCGCCAATCGCTGATTGGGGGTACCTACTCCGTGGCTGGAGCTACGGCAACCACAATATGACAAGTCGGCTTTCTAATTTGGTAGGCACGACCCTGGGCGCGAGGTCTAAACCGTTTAATGGTTGGCCCTTGATCCGCGTAGGCCTGGGAAATCACTAAACTGGCTGGATCTAAACCAGAATTGTGTTCTGCGTTAGCAACCGCAGAGCGTAAAACTTTGAGAATTGGCTCACAAGACCGATAGGGCATGAATTCCAAAATAATCAAAGCTTCTCGGTAGGATCTTCCCCGGATTTGATCCAAGACTCGTCTTACTTTATGAGGTGACATCCGAATGTAACGAGCGATCGCCTTCACCTCGGCGCTAGTATCTATAGCCATAGTTCATCATGTCAGTCATTATGTATCCGCATCATCAGTTACCAGTGAAAAATATCGACTGTTAACCTTTAACGGCGGGCTTTTTTGTCACTTTTAGCGTGACCTCGGAAGGTACGAGTTGGAGCAAATTCTCCTAATTTATGACCTACCATTTGCTCCGTCAGAAACACGGGAACGTGTTGTCTGCCGTTGTGGACGGCGATCGTATGACCCACCATTTGAGGAATAATCGTTGATGCTCTTGACCAGGTTTTAATTACCTGTTTTTCTCCTTTGGCATTGAGTTTTTCAACTTTGCTCAGGAGATGATCAGCCACAAAAGGGCCTTTTTTAAGTGAACGAGACATAGTTAATTTATTAACCGTTAAGGTTTCAATGGCGTGAAGTGTTGACTGTTGACCTAATAAGTCGTCAACGGCCAACCGACAAGCCGATTAAGTTTGCCGTCCACCTTTACCCCGTTTCGAGGACTTCCGACGACGACGAACAATCAAAGCGGTACTGCGTTTTTTCTTGTTCCGAGTCTTCGCGCCTAGGGTGGGTTTACCCCAAGGAGTAACAGGGCCAGAACGACCGATAGGAGCGCGTCCTTCACCACCACCATGGGGGTGATCCACAGGGTTCATCACACTACCGCGAACTTCAGGACGACGACCTTTCCAACGCTTACGACCGGCTTTCCCGATACTGATGTTGCGAGCATCAATATTACCCACCTGTCCAATGGTGGCGTAGGATTTAGCTGGGATTTTGCGTTGTTCGCCTGAAGGTAACTTCAGGGTTACATAGTCCCCTTCTTTCGCTAGAACTTGAGCCGTAGTACCAGCCGCCCGCACGATTTGTCCCCCTTTACCGGGAATCAATTCGACGTTATGCACATCTGTCCCTAACGGAATTTTATACAGGGGCAGAGCATTCCCGACTTCGATCGGAGCTTCTGGGCCAGAAACAATCATGGTTCCGACTTTGAGTCCTAACGGATGCAGGATATAACGCTTTTCCCCATCGGTGTAATACACCAGGGCAATCCGAGCATTACGGTTGGGATCGTACTCAATCTCAGCGACTTTGGCGAGGATCTCGTGCTTATCGCGACGAAAATCAACAATTCGATACAGCTTTTTGTGTCCGCCACCCCGATGACGGCAGGTAATCACGCCTCGGTTGTTTCTTCCTTTATCCCGGTGTTTGGAAGTTGTTAAAGAACGTTCCGGTTCAGAACGGGTAATTTCTGCAAAGTCAGAAACAGTATGTTGGCGAGTACCGGGAGTATAGGGTCGGTATGAACGAATTCCCATTATGTAATCCTTACTAATCAGTAATCAGTTATCAGTTATCAGTTATCAGTCAAGAAAAAATGCAAGATTTAATGTTTAATTCTTACAATATTTACTGTTTACTGATTACCAACAACTGACTCTACACCCCTGGGAACAAGACTTTCCGCAAAGGCTCCCCATCCTCTAGGGTAATAATTGCCCGTTTGTAGCCTGTTTTAAATCCCACAAATTTACCGACCCGACGACGTTTACGAGGCGGAATATGGGTATTAACAGCTTTGACTTTAACGGGGAATAACAGTTCAATTGCTTGTTTGATCATCGGCTTAGTTGCGTGCCGATCAACATCAAAGGTGAACTGATTAATTTCCATTAACCTTGTGGCTTTTTCCGTTACAATCGGACGCTTCACCAAATCAATCAGATCGCCGGGATCATGTTGCATCTCCGTAAACCTCCTGAATTTTGGCTAGGGCAGCAGCAGTTGTTACAATTCTGTCAGCAGCTAGGACGTCATAAACGTTTAAGCTATCGGACAAGCACATTCTCAATCTAGGAATATTGCGACCGGACAGATAAATATTCGGTTGTTTCTCTGACAGTACCAAGAGGACTTTTGAATCGGGTTCAATTCCCCAACGGGTCATCGCCGATACTAGATCTTTGGTTTTCGGCTGAGAAAACTGATCTGCAAAGTCTTCTACCACAATTAAATCCTCAGCCCGGCTTTGAAAGGCGGTGCGTAGGGCTAACTGTCTTTCTTTGCGATTCATTTTCTGGGAATAGTCTCTGGGTTTTGGCCCAAAGATCACCCCGCCCCCTCGCCATAGGGGAGAACGAATAGAACCGGCTCTAGCGCGACCTGTGCCTTTTTGACGCCAAGGTTTGCGACCGCCCCCCCGAACTTCCGCCCGGGTTTTGGTGCAAGCTGTGCCTTGACGAGCATTGGCTAGTTGCCGGACTACGGCTCTATGAACAATATGACTGGCATTTTCGGGGGATGCGACTTTCAGATCAAGGGTTGCTTGTCCAACGCTTTCACCCTGCCAATTTCGGACTACACAATCAACCATAGTTATCTCCTTGACTACTTACCACCGACGATATTAGCTGGGGCGATGCTTAACAAACCACCGGGCTTGCCAGGAACCGCTCCTTTGACTAACAGGAGGTTACGTTCAGGATCGATACGCACAACGATTAATTTGCGTGTGGTCACTTGGCTGGCTCCATAATGTCCGGCCATGCGTTTTCCAGGGTAAACACGGCCAGGAGTGGTTCCAGGGCCGATCGAACCGGGTTGACGATGGTTTTTGGAACCGTGGGCCATGGGGCCTCGTTTGAAGTTATGCCGTTTTTGATAACCGGAGAAGCCACGACCCATACTGGTTCCACTGACATCCACCAGTTGTCCCTGGGTGAAAATGTCAGCTTTGAGTTGTTGGCCCAATTGAAAAGATTCGGGTTCGCTGACCCGATATTCTTTCAGGTGACGTACACAGGTGCCGCCGGATTTGGCTAAATGTCCTTGTTCCGCATTGCTGAGATACTTATTGACCTCTTTGTCGGGAGTTTTTTTTGTATTAAGCTTGCGTTTGTTATCAGGAACTTCACCGTATCCTAGTTGGATAGCTGTGTAGCCGTCGGTTTGTTTGGTTTTAATCTGGGTCACGATGCAAGGCCCAGCTTGAATGACGGTGACAGGAATAGCTTTCCCGCTTTCCGCTTCAAAGATTTGGGTCATACCGACCTTTGTGCCGAGGATACCTACAGACACTTAAACTAGCCTCTCTTTTCTAAGCATTACAAATAAGATTCGGATCGACTTTAAGGAAGAATCCGCTTGCAACAGATGAACAAGACATTTGCTAAAATGGCTTGTAGATGTTTAAACACGCCAAAATCATCTCCTACCGTTTAAGCAGGATAAACCCTGGGGAATTTAGAACAGTTTCAGGCTATTAACAAGTTCTAAGCTGTTTGCAAATCGAGGATTGCCCTCAATAATGCACTTATGTCGCCCGGACTTGAGCAGCAAGCTACTCAGTATCCTTTGCTGATGTATCTCAAACCCTTTGCAGATCTCTTGGCTCGCGCCGAATTTGTTTAGAGTTTAAGGTCAGTCGGTTGCTGTTTCCTTGCGGATTCGGCTTAACTGCTCTACTCCTAACTCCTGACTTCTTTGGGGTGAACACCGTTAACGCGATGTCCTCACAGCCTCTGAAATTTGGTATTTTAGAAGCTAACAGTATTTGACCGATTAGCGACAATTTTTAATTGTAGGGTAATTTTAACAATCTGTCAATAACCCATTGGGATTCTGATCAAAATTGTGTCAAAATATCTCAAGCAGAGATTCAGCAAGATGCAGTTAAGAGGTTAATCACCAAGTTATGGCACTGATTACAACAGGAAGCAAGCTGATTAGAGATTTGGAAACATACAAGGCATTAGGAATGTATGTTCCCCTGGAAGGGGGGTTTGAAGGACGGTATCGTCGTCGGTTGCGGGCGAATGGATATACAACCTATAACCTATCTGCACGGGGTTTAGGAGATTTATCGGCTTATTTAACCGGGGTGCATGGGGTTCGTCCTGCTCATTTAGGTAAAAAAAGCAGTGGGAATGAAGCGGCTGTTGGGGATGTTTATTATGTTCCTCCGATTTTAAATACCCAGTTAGAGCAACTTCCACCCAAATCGAAAGGTTTAGTGCTGTGGATTATTGAAGGTCATATTTTGTCGAGTCAAGAGATAACGTTTCTGACTCAGCTACCCCAACAAGAACCTCGGGTCAAATTGGTGGTGGAAATGGGTGGAGCGCGAGTCGTCCAATGGACACCGCTCAAGGATGTAAATGTTGCGGCTTGAACACTGTTATTAATTTTGAGGTTGATTTTAAGCCGAATGAGTTGGGTATTTACCCAACTTAATTTTTTTAACAAAAACCATCTGATTAATCAATTAAAAGATGATTCTAAAACGCTGATTCTTGTGTCACCATAGAAAGTGTGAACAATTATGATTCTCCTTTAACAGCTTTACAACAAGGTAACTGGTTCAAACTCATTTGCGGAGCCAGTTATCAACATTTGCCTGCGATCCGAAATTTAACCTTAGCCTACACCTTAGCCGGGGCGGACTGTATTGATGTGGCGGCTGACCCGGCGGTGATTACAGTGGCTCAGGAAGCCTTAAACCGGGCTGAATTTCTCGGTGAACAGGCCCAAACCCTGGGATTTGGCTATCGCTATCGTCCGTGGTTAATGGTGAGCTTGAATGATGGTGAAGATCCGCATTTTCGGAAGGCGCAGTTTGAGGCGACCGTTTGTCCTGAAAGTTGTTGGCGACCCTGTGAAACGGTTTGTCCTACGGGAGCGATCGCATTTTCCCCCCTAAAATCTGGTGTCATAGATGAACTATGCTATGGCTGCGGACGCTGTATTCCAATCTGTCCAGTGGATTTGATTGATGCTCGGTCTTATGTTTTTCGCCCGGATGAGATTGCTCCTCTGGTATTACAAACTGGGATAGATGCCTTAGAAATTCATACCCAAGTGGGACGAGAGAAAGACTTTCAACGACTCTGGAATAGTATCCAACCCTATTTGGAAAAACTCAAACTGGTGGCAATTAGCTGCCCGGATGGGGAGGGGGTAGTCAACTATCTGAAAACCTTATCTGAAATGATCCTACCCCTGAATTGTCCCTTAATTTGGCAAACCGATGGCCGACCGATGAGTGGGGATATTGGGGCGGGGACAACCTTGGCAAGTGTGAAACTGTGCCAAAAAATTTTGGCGGCAAATTTACCTGGATATGTACAGCTTGCGGGTGGCACAAACGATTATACTGTAGCCAAGCTCAAATCCCTTGGGCTTTTACAGTCAACAGTTATAGATGATCCTGTGCTTAACCCCGTTTTTCCAAATCCTGATCAACAAACTCAGACCATCGGTGGAAAACAGTTAAGGTCAGTTAATTATGGTCATCGGGTGGCGGGTGTTGGATATGGTAGCTATGCCCGTGTTCTGTTGTCACCCCTGTTGGAACAGTTGGAATCCCGATCCACGACCGAACCTCAAAGGGATAGTTTTCAACGGCAGGAAACCTTCATTGAAGGATCTCAACCTTTGAGTCAGAAGAAGACGCTTTCTTCCGTCGAGACGCGCCCTAGCCTATCTGTACTGGAAGCTAACCCGGAGTTGCTCTGGCAAGTGGTCGGTAAAGCCTCAACCCTTGTCTCCCAGATTAAATCAGTTATCGGCGATCATTAATCAGTTATCGGTGAATAAAATAAAAAGTTTTGCTGATAAAAAATTCATAAATGACTGCTGAAATCATAACTGATTCATCATTGATAACTGATAGCTATTTACTGATAAATGATAAGAGTATGCAAATTACAGACGACCTGAACAAATTACTCTCCATTGTTCCTGATGAGATTCGGCAGAATTTGCAACAGCATCCCCAACGAGATAGTCTGATTGAGATTGTGATGGATTTGGGGCGTCTTCCAGAGGCTCGTTTTCCGTCCAAAGCCGAATATCTCTCGACTATCCCTGTCTCCTTGGACGATCTGGAACATTGTATTGTGCAGATTGGGGAATTTAGCGGGGATAACCGGGCTGGGATTGAGCAAACTTTACATCGAATTAGCGCAATTCGCAACCGGACGGGAAAGGTGATTGGTTTAACCTGTCGGGTGGGTCGAGCCATCTTTGGTAAGATTGGCATGATTCGAGATTTGGTGGAAACGGGTCAATCGCTCCTTTTGCTGGGTCGTCCAGGAGTGGGAAAAACCACGGCATTGCGAGAAATTACCCGTGTGTTAGCGGATGAACTGGAAAAACGAGTAGTCATTATTGATACCTCTAACGAAATTGCTGGGGATGGAGATATCCCCCATCCTGCCATTGGGCGGGCGCGTCGGATGCAGGTGGCTCGTCCTGAACTGCAACATCAAGTCATGATTGAGGCGGTGGAGAACCATATGCCAGAGGTGATCGTGATTGATGAAATTGGCACAGAACTGGAGGCTTTAGCGGCGCGAACCATTGCCGAACGGGGGGTACAGTTGATTGGTACAGCCCACGGTAATCGGATTGAAAACTTGATGAAAAACCCCACCCTTGCCGATTTGATTGGGGGAATTCAAGCGGTGACTTTAGGGGATGAGGAAGCTCGACGTCGGGGTTCTCAAAAGACGGTATTGGAGCGTAAAGCCCCTCCGACCTTTGATGTGGCGGTGGAAATGTTGGAACAGCAACGGTGGGTTGTACATGAATCTGTAGCGACTACGATTGATCATCTGTTACGCGGAATGCAGCCGATTTTGCAAATCAGAACTATGAATGATGCGGGTGAAGTTGAAGTTTTTGAAGAACGATATACTCCCGTTAACCCCATTACCAGTCCTGGACGCTCAACGATGAAATCCCGGGAACCTGCGGCTACAATGCCTGTTGTTCGGGGGTTGCGAGGTTCAGGGAAAATGATGCCTTTACCTGTGGAAAATACGGCGTCAGAATCTCAATATTTTGAACAACTACTAGAACAGTCTTTTTCTGGGGTTATCCCTGGTGTTCCCGATGAGGAATTTACCTTAATTCATAAACTAGGGGAAGGTTCACCGTTAAGTATTTATCCCTATGGGGTTCCTCGTCATCAAATTGAACAGGTGATCCAAATGTTGTCTTTACCGGTGATTTTGACTAAGGATATTGATAGTGCGGATGTGGTGTTGGCGTTGCGATCGCATATTAGAAATCAATCCAAAATCCGCCATGTTGCTAAAACTCGTCAAGTTCCGATTCATACGATAAAATCACCGAACAACCCTCAAATTGCCCGTGCCCTACGACGTCTGTTACAAATGGAAGATCCCAGTACCCCAGAAATTGCGGATTTGAATTTGTTTGTGGCCAGTGGTTCTTCTGATGAAATCGAAGCCTTGGAAGAGGCCCGTTTAGCGGTGGAACAAATTGTGATTCCTAAAGGACAACCTGTGGAATTACTGCCTCGGTCTTCCCAAGTCAGAAAAATGCAGCATGAATTAGTAGAACATTATCGTCTGAAATCCAATAGTTTTGGGGAAGAACCAAACCGTCGTTTAAGAATTTATCCCGCCTAAACTCAGTCATCAGTCATCAGTCATCAGTCATCAGTTAACAGTTATTAGTTGGCAGTTATTAGTTGGCAGTTATTAGTTAATAACTGATAACTCTTGAACGGATAACTGATGACTGTTAACCGATGACTGATTTTGATTAACTCTTAAACTGATAACTGATGACTGTTAACTGATAACTGATTATTATATGGAACCAGCACTAATCGAACTTTTTATTAAGCTGATTACAAGTCAAACCGGGTTATTTATTCGTTTGCAGGACTACGGTGTACTGGCTGAAAAAATAAAGATCAGAGTTAAATCTTTAAAACTGCCTCATCCTCAATTTTATTTAGATTTATTAAGTACCGATAGTTCCCAAAGTCGAGAGGAATGGAAACAATTAATTCCTTTAATTACAACCATTGAAAGTTATTTTTTTAGAGATCAAGGTCAAATTAATCTCTTACGAACTGTAGTTTTACCAGATTTAATTGCATCGCGGCAAGACACCAAAAGTTTAACTCTTTGGAGTGCGGGTTGTTCGACGGGGGAAGAACCCTATACCCTGTCTATTTTACTTCAACAGTTAATCCCAGACTGGGGAAGTTGGAATCTTCAGATTCTAGGAACTGATGTGAATGAGGAAGCCTTAAAAAAAGCCAATCAAGGCTTATACACCGCTTGGTCTTTCCGTATGGTTGACTTAGAACTGAGAAATAGATACTTTATGCGACAAGGAGAAGATTGGAAAATCAATTCGTTGACTCAGAATTCTGTTAAATTTTTTAATTTGAATTTAGTTAAAGATTCCTATTGTCATCCTAATTATAACCCGATTCAAGATGTGGATTTAATTATTTGTCGGAATGTTTTTGTTTATTTTGAAAAAGACTATATTAATCAAGTAATTTATAAGTTTTTTAATGTTTTAAAACCAAGAGGTTATTTAATTACAGGTCATGCTGAATTACAAGGTATAGAAAATATTGGAAAATTTCAAGCAAAAATTCATCCTGAATCCATGATTTATCAACGACCTATTGATTTATGGAAAGAACCCTTGACTATTAACACTAAATCAATTATTGATATAGATAATCGTTGGAATAATCTATTATATTCTTCTCGGAAATATCAGGAGCCATACCCTAAAACCAACCAGGTTGAGAATCATCAAGCTGAAAATTTAAAGTTATCTCAAAAAAGCCTAGAAGAAGCAAAAAGATATTTTAAAAATAAACAGTATTCAGCCGCCATTCAAAAAACTGAACAATTTCTTCAAACTTATAACTATTATGTAAAAAATCTGGATTTGACCATCACAGAAAAAAAAGAAAGAAATGAAAATCGCCACCTAAAATCCGAAACTAAATTTGATGCTTATTATTTATTGGCACAAGCATGGGCAAATCTAGGACAATATGAACAAGCTATATCTTACTGTAAAAAAGCGATTGAAATAGATTCTTTATCTATATTACCTTATTATTTACTCTTGCATATCGCTCAAGAACAGGAGGATTTAGTTGGAGCAAAGTTATTATCCAAAAGAATTATTTATCTGCTTCCCTCCTCCATTCCAGCCTATCTGGAACTCGCATCGATTTATGAACGGGAAGGAGATCATACCCGATCAGCTAAAATGTATGGTAACGCTTTAGCTCTCCTCAAATCCTTACCTCCGACCATGGGGATTGAACATTTAGAAGGAGTTACGGCTCAAGATTTAATTGTTTTTTTAGAAAATAAACATTTAGCTATTGACTGTTGACTATTGGCCGTTTACTGTTTACTGATAACTGAATTATGGCTTATTTAATTTTTACACTGAAGTCGATGTGTTATGCAATTATGGCTTCTGTAGTTGAAGAAATTTTTTTCCTGCCCGAATTAACACCAATTCCCGCCGCCCCTGCTGATTTAGTGGGTTTAATTAATCTGCGGGGAGAGTTACTTCCCATTATTGATTTAACTATTCGATTAGGGTATCCTGAGCCGAATTATACTGTATCAGATAGCGTAATTATTTTAAGATTTAATAACATTAGATTAGGAATTATTGTCACTCAAGTTTCTGAAGTGAAAATGATTACTAGCGATGCCATTAAAACTGAATTAGCTTATAAATTTCAACAGGAATTTAATCAGGTTCACCCTTCCTATTATCTTCAAGGTGTGGCTCAAGTTGATGAACATTTGGTCATGATTTTAAATCCAGAAACCCTGATTCAATATATTAGTCACTCTCTCCCAGATTTTAATTTAGAGAGAATAAATCTCGAAAATCATCAACCCCATCTCCAAGGAGAGTCCTCCAAACAACACACCTACCAGAAAGTACAAAATTATATTTTCTCTCCCGATGCAACCCCAGAAGAACGCATAATTTTTCAAGAACGAGCTAAAAATTTAAGATGTTCCATTGATAACCAAGATTTTACTGGGTTAGTTGCTTTAGCTGTGATCAGTTTAAATGGAGAATATTTTGGGGTTAACCTAGAAATTATCCGAGAATTTACAGACATTCATAATATTACACCGATTCCTTGTACTCCTCCCCATATTGTTGGAAATATGAATTTACGCGGGGAAATATTAACTTTAGTGAATATTCGAGGTTTAGTGAATTTACCTTTACAAACCTCTCAGGTATTATCCAAGGCTATGATTGTTAAAATTAATGATATTGTGGCTGGAATTATAGTAGAAGGAATTTTTGATGTAATATACTTAAAAGAATCCGAGATTAAAACTATTCCTACGGCGGTTCATCTCAAACAGGATGAATACTTACAGGGGACAGCTTTTTATCAAGACAAAATGATGAGCATTCTGAATGTGGCAAAAATTATGACTCAAGGAGAATTATTTGTTGATCAAGAGGTTTAATCCCAGGTAAGATAGATTTCATGAATTTTATAATCAACCATCAAAAATTATATGTTTAACAATTTCAAATTAAGAGAGAGGTTACTCTTAGGATATAGCATACCCGTGTTTTTATTTATGGGATTAACCGCATTGGTTTATAGCAATATTAATCAAGTATCTAATACTTTCAAAGAGGCAGAAAGGGTTCAAGAGGTAATTTTAAAAGTCAATGTTATGGAACGAGGCGCTCAAGGGATGGTTCGGAGTTTAAGGGGATATTTAGCTCTAAAAAATCAAGATTTTTTAACGGAATATAATTCCGGTTTAGCCCTTTATCGGGAAACGGCTAAAACATTGGAATCCTTGGTTTATCGTCCAGAGCAAAAACAACGGTTACAAAAACTTGATAACTTAGTGAATGAATATGATCAAATGGCACAACAAGCTTTTATCCTAGCAAATCGAGGAAAATTATCTGAAGCCATTGAAAAAGCTCGCACTGCAACTCAATATGTGATCGATTTTGATCGAATTAGCGATGAATTTTCGACAACAGAAGCTAGTCTTTTAACTCAGGAAACAACTAAAGCAAAAGAATCATTGAACGGATTATTAACAACGCTCGTGTTTGGAGCCTTGCTAATTTTGGTGACGGTGATTATTATTGCCCTATTAATTGCGGTTAATATTGGTGGAACCATTCATCAAGCCACACAAGTTATCGCCACTTCTTCCACCGAAATTGCTGCTACCCTTGCAGAACAAGAACGAACAGCAAATCAACAAGCGAGTTCTGTTCATGAAACTACAATAACTATGGATGAATTGAGTGCTTCCTCTGGGTCAACGGCGGAACAAGCCGAGTCAGCTACATATCAAGCTAGACAGGTTTTAGGATTAACAGAAGGGGGAAAACAAGCGGTCAATAGTACCTTAGCAGGGATGGAAAATCTTCAACAAAAAGTTGAAGCGATTGCTCAACAAATTATTCGTTTAAGTGAACAAACAAACCAAATTGGGAATATTTCTGAGTTAGTTAGTGATTTAGCGAATCAAACCAATATGTTAGCCCTGAATGCTGCTGTAGAAGCAGTTCGAGCCGGAGAACATGGCAAAGGATTTGCAGTTGTCGCCACGGAAATCAGAAAATTAGCGGATGAAAGTAAAAAATCTGCCTTCAGAATTAATACCCTGGTTGCTGATATTTTAACTGCAATTAATTCAACGGTAATGGCAACGGAAGAAGGGACAAAAACTGTTATATCTAATGCAGAACTCACCCGGGAAACCGCAGATACTTTTGCTGTGGTTGCGGAAGCGGTGAATAATGTAGTATTGAATAATCAGCAAATTTCCCTTAATGTTAAGCAACAAGCGATCGCCATTGGACAGGTTTTAGAGGCGATGAATGTTTTAAGTCAGGGGGTTGGAGAAACCGCTAATGGATTAAATCAAGCTAAAATAGGAATGGAAAAATTGAATGAAGTTGCGTTAAATTTGAACTCAATTGTTTAATATAACAATAGCACCAAAATATGTTAAAATTCAATGGTTTAAGGTACTGGATTATTGCCAGTTATTTAATTCCAATTTTGCTTTCTGTATTAGTAGCTGGAATTGTATCTTCCAATGTTGAAAAAGTTCGTAAAACAACCATAGAAGTCCAAACAGCCGGTGATGCCATGCAAGCTATTAATAACTTGGCTTTAGCCACGAAAGACTTAACGATTGCTGCCCAGGGATATATTTTAGTTAAAAATCCTCAGTCATATAATTTGTATAAAACTGCTGAATCTCTTTATCAACAAGCATTTATAGACGTTAAAACACTGATTCCCAATAGTGAATTGATTAAAGATTTAGATAGTTTAACTGCATCGGTAGACGAATTAGAACAATACTATTCGGCATTATTCAAATTAATTAATGATAATAAAGTTGACCAAGCCCTAGAGATTTGGAAGCAAGGAAAAGGTACGGAATTATCAACAACGGTTTTAGAGAAAACTCAAAAATTTATCGCCTTGGAAACTCAACAAGTAGAGGCGTACCATCAACGGCAAAATGATGCTTTAGATCACCTGATTAATACGGTTTGGATCGGAACAGGAGCAACTATATTTTGTTCAATTTTATTGGGAATTAGCCTCATTACTCTCATCTTCAAGCGAATTAATCAAGAAGCATCCCAAATTTTGCAAGCCTCCCAAGAATTAGTTAATATTATGGAATCTCAAGAACGAGTCACTGTTCAGCAAGCAAGTTCAGTGAATGAAACTACAGCTAGTATGGATGAATTGGGTGCATCAAGTCGCCAATCTGCCGAACAAGCATCAACAGCCGCCACCGGAGCTAATCAAGTTTTACTCTTAGCGGGTGGTTATCAAAAATCATCTGTTGAAACGGGTAATAGTTTCAGTTTGAAAATAAAAATGGAACAATTACAACAGCAAATTATGCGTTTAAGTGAACATTTAGGAAAAATTTATAGTATTACAAATGTGGTCACGGATTTGGCAAGTCAAACAAATATGTTAGCCTTAAATGCTTCTGTAGAAGCTGCTAGAGCCGGAGACAGTGGGAAGGGATTTGGGGTGGTGGCATCTGAAATTCGTAAACTAGCAGATCAAAGTCGTAAATCAGCCGAAAAAATTAGTTCAATTGTTACGGATATTCAAACGGCGACTAATTTAACTATTAGGGTGACAGAGGAGGGCTCGAAATCCGTTGAAGATATTGTTCATGCAATTAATGATGTCGCTATTAATTTGCAGCAAATTTCCCTAAATACCCAACAACAATCTATTGCGGTTGAACAAGTTGTTGATGCCATGAATAACTTAAATTTTGTTTCCACAGAAATGGCAACCAGCATCAACCAAACCAAACAGGGAGTTCAAAGGTTAAATGAAACCGCCAAAAATCTGCAAACTCTGGTTTAATCGTTCAAAATTGAATTACAGTCACAGGATGAAAAAATTATGATGATTGAAGATGACGAACTACGGGAAGTTTTTAAAACCTCCAGTGAAGAACATTTACAGAATTTAGATGAAGGATTATTATATCTGGAAAAAAATCCCAATGATGCAGCAAAAATAGAAGAATTATTGCGAGAAGCCCATAGCCTGAAAGGGGATGCGGGAATGTTAGGGGTCAAAGATGTTGCCACCTTATCCCATCAAATTGAACATTTATTAGGGGGGTTGAAACGTCAGGAAACCACCCTCACGGCCGATTTAGTGGATCGAATTTCCTATGGGATTGATGCGATTCGTCAGTTAGTTTATGCTGCGGTTACCGGAGAACCCTGTGAGATTAATGCTTTTCATAGTTTAGCCTATCTGATGGGGGCTAAACCCGAAACACCGACGGATGCAATTTCAGCCATTAACAGGGAACAGGGAACGGGGAACAGTGAACAGGATGAACCGGAGGGAGTTGAACCTCCAGAAGAACCCCAAGCAATCGAGGAACCGGTGATTGACTCAGTTCCGGTGTCCCCGCCGGATGAGATGCCTATTCCAGTGACGACGGTGGCTGAACCGATGAATGCTCCCCCTCCGGTCACCATCAGTCGCGACTCTACTTATAAAATTGAAACCATTCGAGTCCCCACCCGTAATTTAGATGGGTTAATGACTCAAACGGGAGAATTAACGGTAACAAAAATTCGGATTGCCCATCGGTTAAATGAAATTGAAGACCTGGTGAGTTTATGGGAGGAATGGAGTCGAGATGCTTTTGTGAATCGGTTTGTGGTTCATGACTTAGAAAATAACCTCAATCGTTATAGTTCTGAAAAGGGAACAATCGGGCAACTGCAAAATTATTATCATCGTAGTACGGAACGTTTAGAACAGTTGGGATCTTTAATTAATCAACTTAGAAATACTTTTTCTGAAGATATTGCCCGTTTAGATATTATTAGTGATGAACTTGAAGATGGGATCAGAACCTTACGTTTATTACCCCTATCAACTATTTTTAATTTGTTTCCTCGCATGGTACGGGATTTAGCGCGGCAGCAGAGAAAAGAAATTGAATTAGTGATTTCTGGTGGAGAAACCCGTGCGGATAAACGGATTTTAGAAGAAATGAAAGATCCTTTGATGCACATTTTAAGAAATGCCATTGATCATGGGATTGAAACTCCAGAAGAACGGCGAAAATCAGGTAAGCCGGCGATCGCAAAAATTGAGTTACGCGGATATCAAACAGCGACCCATGTTGTGTTAGAAGTTTGTGATGATGGTCGGGGATTAGATATCGAAAAAATCAAACAAACTGCTTTAAAACGGGGAATTTGTCAACCGGAAGAATTATTGGGAATGACTCCACAACAAATTCATAGTTTAATTTTTGCTCCTGGTTTTACCACCCGAACAGTCGTCACCGAAGTATCGGGACGGGGTGTGGGAATGGATGTGGTACGAACCAATGTAGAACGTTTAAAAGGCATTATTCAAGTCGAATCTTCCCCAAGAAAGGGTAGTGTATTTCGGATTCAATTGGGAACTACCTTAGCAACAGCCCATGTTTTAATTGTATCGGTTCAGGGGATTTCCTATGCCATTCCCGTCGAATTTGTCCAAATGACAAAGCTGGTTCAAGTTAATGAAATTTTTGCGATTGAAGGCCGAGAAACGATTGTTTTTGAAGACCAACCGATTTCCGTAGCTCAACTAGCTGATTTATTGGAAATTCGGTGGACTTCTTCTCAGTTTGAACCGGAATCTACAATTTCTCAAGAGTCCAAATCTCGTTTTTCCCTTTCCCCATCCTTGATCCAAAAAAATCCCAGTTCTCCCACAATGGATGTGGCTTCACCCTGCATTATTCTAAAAGTGGGAGAAGAAAAATTAGGATTGTTTGTTGATGCTTTAGTTGATGAGCAGGATGTGGTCTTAAAACCCCAAAGCCAACTATTAAAACGGGTCAGAAATGTGGCGGGAGCCACGATTTTAGGAACGGGGGAAGTCTGTATTATTTTAAGTCCTCAAGACTTAATTAAATCCATTCGTAAACAAGCGGGTGTGATCAGTTCCCCCATCGTCCGATCTGCTTTAAAGGTTCAGGATAATTCCTCTGTTAAACCGGTGATTTTATTAGTAGAAGATTCAATCACCACTCGGACTCAAGAAAAACGAATTTTAGAAGCCGCGGGTTATGAAGTTGTGACGGCGGTGGATGGATTAGATGGGTTTAATAAACTCGGCACTCGTTCCTTTGATGCGGTGGTTTCTGATATCCAGATGCCTAATTTGGATGGGTTAAGTTTAGTCACTAAAATTCGACAAAATCGGGACTATAGTGAACTACCGATTATTCTGGTGACTTCTCTAGCTTCCGATGAAGATAAACGCAAAGGTGCAGAAGTTGGGGCAAATGCCTATATTACTAAAGCGTCTTTCAATCAAGAAGTTTTGATCGAAACTCTAAAAAGATTAGTATGATTAGGAATATCTATCTAATCAGTGACTAACTGTAAAATGCCAATTCGAGTTGTCCTAGTTGAAGATTCGGCTGTTGCTTTGATTATTCTCAAACGAATTTTATCAACATCGACCGAGATAATTGTTGTAGGAACGGCTCGAACCGGTAAGGAAGCATTGATATTGGTGCCCACTGTCCAACCGGATGTGATTTGTACGGATTTTCATATGCCCCAAATGAACGGACTGGAATTTATCCAAGAAGTCATGGCAATTTATCCCCGTCCGATTTTGGTGATCAGTGCTTCGGTTCAATCCAATGATACTCAAAATGTTTTTCAACTGTTAAATGCTGGGGCTGTTGATGTGTTTCCTAAACCGACAACGGGTTTAGCCTCGGATTATGAATTGATCGGACGGGAATTAATTCAAAAAATTAAAGTGCTTGCGGGCGTCAAAGTTTTTACTAAACATCGTAAATCCCAACCCAACGTTAGTAATAACCATTTATCGATCACCTCACCTCCACTGATCAGTAAAACTCTTTTATCCTCACCCCATTCCAAAGTTGTAGGTGAACCCTCAAGATTTTTCGGTGCATCTTCTCAAACAATTAAAATTCTGGGGATTGGTGCTTCTACGGGTGGCCCCCAAGCTTTACATACAATTTTGACACAATTTCCCAGTAATTTTCCCGTTCCTATTGTTTGTGTTCAGCATATTAGCGAAGGATTTTTGCCCGGGTTAGTCAGTTGGTTAAATGGGGAATGCAATTTATCTATTAAAATCGCCATGGTCGGTGAACTTCCCCAGGCGGGCTCGGTTTATTTTGCCCCAGACGGATACCATTTAGAATTTAGCCATACGGGTCGTTTTTCCTATTCAAATGCACCCCCACTGGCGGGTCATCGTCCGGCGGTGACAGCTACTTTAAAGTCTGTTGCTGACTGTTATGGAGCCAGTGCTGCGGGGGTTTTGTTAACCGGAATGGGCCGGGATGGGGCTGATGGAATGAAGGCTATTTTCGATCAGGGTGGGTTAACGATTGCCCAAAATCATGATAGTTGTGTAGTCTTTGGAATGCCCGCAGAAGCGATCGCTTTAGGGGCTGCCCAACATATTCTATCGGTTAATGATATTGCTCCTTTTATTCTTAATCGGGTGAAGGGGTTAATCTAAGATTAATGTATTTTTGAATAAAGGACTATTAAAATGAAGTTTAAGTTAAATTTAAAACCGGAAGTTAATTGTCAGGATAGACTTTTAAACCTAAGCAAAGTTTTGGGTTTAATTGGGGGACTGTCTTTAGTTAATTTTCCGGCTTTGGCACAAATTAATCTTGCTACTTTGACTGATATTATTGGTAATAATAATCAAGTATTTATTGAAAATCAAGTGGCTGAAGTCACGGAAAAAGCGACATTAGGACAGGAAATTAGAACCGAACAAGCTCGCGCTCAAATTGATTTTAACACAGGTGCTAATGGCAGAATGGCAGAAAATTCTAAGATTACGGTTGGTCAATGTGCGGAAATCCAAGCAGGGGTTTTCATTGCTTCTGGCCCTGCTAATGGTTGTATCTTAGGATTTGCCACGGGAGTTCAAGGTACAACTTATGTGTTAAATGTTGATAAAAATAACCAAACCAATGTTACAACCGGGACAATTCAGGTTTTAGAAGGTAAAATTAAATTATTATCAAAAAATGATCTAAATAATCCTAACCCGCTCACAATTGAAGCCGGACAAAAAGTTTCCAGTTTAACCCCTGATTTAACCTTGTCTCAAATTTCTATTGAAAAAATGACGAAACAAGAATATGAGATGATCATTACAGGGCCATTATTCCAAGGGTTTAAAACTCCCCTGCTCCATCAAGATAAAATTAACGATGTTTGTAAAGTTCTCTATGGTAATTGTCGCCCCGTAGGAGGGGAGAAACCCGTGCGAGGATTATGGTGATAATCAGTAGAGACGTGCCATGGCACGTCTCTACAATTAATCTAGTTCTTGTTCTAAAACATTGGCGATCGCTTGTCTGGCTGTTTCGTTAAATTCTCGAATATTTACACGATTTAATAATACAATTGCTAGAATCATGCCAACAGCTTGTACGGCAAAAACCGAACCATAAGCGAGGAAAGGAACCTGAAAAATTGCCCGTCCTAAATCTAAAATTGCCCCCCCTAAAACCGTGGCTAATCCCCGCGCCATGGCTTGTGCTAAACCCCAGGCTCCAATAAAGGTTCCGGCAGTTTCAGCTAAGGTTAAATCTAACATTAAATTAATCGCTCCTGCTGTCAAAATCCCCGAATTTAAACCAAACAATAATAACGCTCCTTTCAATAATCCAGCATTAGCATAAAAACCTGCTATTATAAAGAATAATAAACAAATTGCGACTCCAATACAGCCGATTTTGACGGTATTTTTTTTACCGATCCGGGGAATAATTAAAAATCCGGTTGTAGCAATTCCGATTAAAGTTCCGATGCCAAAAAACGCATTTAATTTGGTGGTTTCAGAGACACACATTCCAAACACTTCACCGCCATAAGGTTCTAATACAGCATCCTGCATAAATAAACTAATAGTCATCACCAATAAAAAGCTAAAAAATAATCCTGTTTGTCGGCTGGCGGTGAGAACTTTAATGGCGCGACCAAAGGTAATTTGATCTTCCCTTTCAACCATTTTTGAGCGCAATTTGTAGCGAGAAAATTTGCGTTCAATACCAATTGTTGCCAGAAAAGATAAACCGATTACTATTAATGGGATAATAATAAATAACAGATTAACAGAGGCTTGTAATTGGGGTAAATTTGTAGTTGTTGATGTGGCGATGGGATTATCAACTAAAAGATCTGCACCACAGAGTTCGGGACGATGGAGAATTTTAGAACTAATAATTGCTCCAATTACAATTCCCACCATCAGCATTGACCAAACAATACTGACTAATTTAGAACGATTATTTTCATCGGAAATATCAAATAATAGGGCCGTAAAGGGGGTGGAACTTGCACTTAAAGCTAAACCATATCCAGCAAAAATTAATGCTAATAAACCCGCCCACAAATAGGCAATTCCATTGAATCCATTGCTTTGAATACTAGCACCTAATGGCCAAACTATTTGTAGGGCTACAAATGCCATACTGGTAAATAAAATTAACCCAATCCAAACATAGCTACTGCGATGATATCCCCATAACGGTTTAGCATCGGACATCTGACCAAACCATACCCTAGCCGGGGAAACAAATTGGTGCATAGCGATCGCTCCCGCCGCTACCAATGCTGGAACTTTTAACTCATCAATCATAATCCGATTAATCACCCCCAGGGTCAACAAAGACATAATCCCTAACCCCATTTGAAACAGACCTAACCGAAACATGGTTAATATGTTAATCGAGGGTAAGGGTTGCCCATTCGGGGGATCGGTCGATGGCAATTTATCCGAGGAATCACTATTTTTCATGGAATGTGAATTGGTACAACAAAAGGGGAAAACTAATCTTTGACAATTCCGATTAAAGTTTAGACAAAACTCTAATCTAAGATTATAATAGAATTTGCTCAGAAAAAACGGGTTGTATTTACTCCATAAAAGTTACTAAAAATATCATTAAAAAATGACTCATAAAACAGAAAAAGCACTGTTTCTTATCGGTGGATTAAGCAATGATGATCTACACTGGGTTGTCCATAAAGCAAAGGTAGAAACAATCCCCCCCGGAGAAAGGCTAATTTATGAAAGCCGCCCAATTAATGCGTTATATTTTGTATTAAGTGGATTATTAAGTGTGGTGATCGGTACAAATGAAGATCGAGAATTAGCCCAAATTACAAAGGGGGAAGTGGTGGGAGAAATTTCTTTTATTGATAGTCGGCCTCCTTTGGCAACGGTTAAAGCCATAGAAACGACTCAGGTTTTAGCAATTTCTCGATTTGAACTTAATAGTAAAATACACAGTGATGCTAAATTTGCTGCCCGATTTTATCAAGGTTTATCCCTGTGTTTAGCTAGTCGGATGCGAGGAACAATTCGGCGTTTGGGTTACGAAGATCTGATGGAATATGAACCAGAACCCGATGAATTAAGTTCACAAACACAGGAATTTCTAGCCTTGGCTCAAGCGAAGTTTAACTGGTTAGTTCAAAGTTTGAAATAAAGGGAATAGAAATTACTAATTTAATTTGATACAGAGGCGATTAGTGATTCTCTGTCACCATAATCCACTTCCAAAGCGGATGACTGGGCCCCTGTTTCAATATTTTAAAAATCTGCTGTTCTAAACGTTTTTGATAGGCGGGAGAAACCCCGAATAAAATGTTACGACTATGCCAAACTAATGTGGCTGTTGTTGTACCGAGACACAACCCTAAACCAACGGCTGCAAAACGGTTATAAGCTAAACCATAGCGAACCGCAGACCAAGTAAAATAGTTTTGCAAAAGGGCAATTTCTTCCCGCAATCCCCACAAACTCAATGGTGCAACTATTACCCACAAAAGTCCAATTACCACCCATCGGCTGTAAACGGTAATTTGGTGCATTTTTTGGACTTGACGCTTAAAATTTGCATCATCCGGTGACGGGTTTAATTCCATTACTATCTCCCTTTTTTTAACTAAAAATAACTGTGTTTTTTAATTAGGACAATTTTAAATTTGGCTATTTTTAGGTATTAAATTGTTGAGCATAAAATTGAGCATAGCGATCGCCTTTTTCTAAGAGTTCTTGATGGGTTCCTGATTCCACAATTTTACCCTGTTCTAATACTAAAATCCTAGTTGCCCGTCTGACTGTGGCTAAACGGTGGGCAATAATAAACACCGTTCGATCCTGCATTAATCGTTCTAAGGCTTCTTGAACTAGGGCTTCTGACTCGGAATCTAAGGCGGATGTGGCTTCATCTAAAATTAAAATTCTAGGGTCTAATAATACGGCCCTGGCGATCGCAATTCTTTGTCGTTGTCCCCCCGATAAATTAACGCCACGTTCCCCAACTAGGGTTTGATATCCATTAGGAAACTGCATAATAAAGGCATGGGCATTAGCAATTTTTGCCGCAATTTCTACATCTTTTAATTCATAATAGGATTGACCAAAGGCAATATTTTGAGCGATAGTTCCTGAGAATAAAGTAATATCTTGGGGGACAATTCCAATTTGTCGCCGTAGGCTTTTTAAGGTGACATCCTGAATATCAATATCATCAATTTTAATCGTTCCTGATTGACGGTCATAAAATCGGGGTAACAGGGTAACTAAGGTGGTTTTTCCGGCCCCTGACGGCCCCACTAAGGCCACCATTTCCCCAGATTTAACTAATAGGTTCAAATTTTCTAAAACGGGTTTATTATCTTCCTGGCTTTGGGAAAAATCGGTTTTAGGATAGGTAAAACTAACGTTAGCATATTCAACTTTTCCGGTGACATGGGGTAGAATAAAAGCATGGGGTTTTTCCACAACCGTTGGTTGTACATCTAACAGTTCAAAAATGCGATCGCACGAAGCCTGACCCTGTTTAAAATCACTATAATTACTGGTAGTTAATGATATGGGATCGATTAATAATGCCACCGCCGCTACATAACTAATAAATCCACCCCCAGTTAAATTCCCCTGGGAAATTTGCCATCCCCCCAAAAAGAATAATAAAATCACACTCATAGCTTCTAAAAAGCCAACAACCACAAATTGTAAAGCCTTAATTTGTTCAGCTAAATATTTTGCTTTGCGGTTTTGTTCGGCTTCTAAACTAAAGCGATTAATTTCATACTCCTCGGCGGCAAATGCCTGGACTAAGCGAATACCACTAAAGACTTCTGTTAATAAAGAGGCTAAATTAGAAACTCGGTTTTGACTATGGCGAGTAAAAGTTAATAATTTTTCGCCAAACCAACCAATTAATACCGCCATAAATGGGGCTATAATTAAAGTAGCTAAAGTTAATTGCCAGTTAAGATAAATCATATATCCCAAAACTACAATTAATTGCAGGATACAGGGAATAAATTGATGGAAAAATTTATTAATTACTTCCCCAATTCTATCAATATCTTCCGTAAGACGATAGGCGAGATCTCCAGTTTTGGCAGTTTCAAAATACCCAATATTCAGCCGTTGTAAATGACGATATACCTGTTTTCTTAATTCTAAAACAATCGTTAAAGCAGCTTTTGCCATCAAGGTATCTTGACCGTATTGTACCGTTCCTCGGACAAGGAAAACAACCGCCGCCACCCCCGCTAATTGAGCAATAGCGTTCACATCTCCCCGACCAATATAACCCGCCATTTGTCCGGCTAACCAGGCTAATAACGGCCAAAATACGGTAAATGCAACCGTACAAACCAAGGCTTTAGTAATAGTTTGTCCTTGGGTACGAATATAGGGAATTAATTTTTTGTAACTAGAGGGTTGTTTTTGTTTCAAGTTGCGATCGCCAAAATACTTTTTTTAACTTATCATATTTTGGTATTAAGGTTACGGTTTTTAGGATTGTTATATTGATAATAAATTGCCCAAATTGCCATCGCCCTTAAATAGTGACTAGCGCGGAAAGTTCCGGCGGCGGTAATTGCTTCTGGTGTGCGAAATTGTAAGCCATTTTCATAGATTTGTTTAACCACAACTTCGGTTAATTCTAAGGCTTCGGCTTTCATACCCATTTGCAAGAAAAAGGCGGCTAAACCAAAATTAATTCCTGTCCAAACTTCTAAGGGGTGAGTATCTTTCGGGTTAACTGCTTCTCCATTGGGTCTGACACCATTGGCGGCTCCAAATTGTCCATTATGAAACTTTTTAAAACAGGAATCATAAACGGTTTTTAAAGCCGAAATTGTACAATCTAGGGGAACAATATCCGGCAATTCTAATAGTTTAGCATAGAATTGACCACATAATTGATCCGTCATTACTACATCGGAACCGCTACCACTATCTAAACGATAATATTGACCATTCCAAAGGGTTTTTTGATATAGAGGTTTAGCGGTTTCTAACCATGTTTGATACAGGGGAATTACCGTATTAGGATGGGGTGTAACGGTTTCTTTTTCTAACAGTGTTCCCATGGCAATCATCGCTTCTAACGCGGCTAACCATAAGCCTCCACAATAGGCACTAATTCCCTGTAATTTCCAATCATCAAAAGTTTGATCCGGTGCGCCACTATTCTCAGGAATAGAATCTTGATCAAGATCAAAAGTTTTCAGATAATTGATGGTTTCAACCATCGCTGACCAACAATCTTTTAAAAACTCATAATCCGTTGCACCTGTCAATAGAAAATCTCGGTAAACTTGCAGGACAAAATCACAGGGTAAATCCTTCCATAAATTACAATCTTGATAACTGGTATAGTTAGTTTTCTCCCAGGGATGTTCATTCGGTGCGCCTAAATCATGGGGGGTTGCACCCACGGCTTTTCTAATAGCTGAAGCCTGATTATAACCAATTATTCGGGGAGTATTATCTCCTTGAGAAACTGCGCGAGAATAGGCAATTAATATGGATTTTTCTAACTCCGGCCATAACATTAATAGAGAAAATGATCCATATAACCGCACATCTAAACTTTCATACCAGCGATAATCTAAACATTCTAAAACCCCAAATTGACCGATAGGATCACGTTCATCCGCAGCACTCCAAATTGCTCCCCCATCGGTGAGTAAATATAACTCATTAAACAGTGCCATTTTAAACCAACTCGGTAAATCTTGACGCTGTAAAATTGGGTTTTGCCATGCTTGAATATGTTCTCGCCAGGTGTCAGAATGTTTCATTGCAGTGCGAATCATTGACCAAGCATTATGACCATTACGACCAAAAAAGTCAGTATAACGACGATAATAATTAATTCCCGATGCGAATTCAGTAATTGGTAAATCCCAAGCTAAATAAAAGGGAATCTTTCTGGTTTTCCCTGGTCTAATCGTAAATTTAACCGCCAAAGCCACCGCAATTCGTTCACCGACCTTGGCGGGTTGATCACTTTCTTGGTCTAAAAGTGTACCATCTTCTGAGAAACATTGCCAAATATCTTCCCCATTTCCTATTGGGTTCCAACGGGTTTGATAATATACTTCAACCGCCGGATTTGTAATAGTTGCGATCGCAATTTGTCCGTCTCCTTCCTGCACATCTTCATTGACACTAGGGCGGGTCATTAAACAGCCAATACGATGAAAGTCTTCGACTAATCTATTAATACTTCCGGCACTTTTTCCCCAATTAGGTTGATATTCATAAACTGGACTTCCATCGTCTCTAACTTTCACTTCTGGACTGGCTAAACTATTAGTAAACCAGCCAATTGTATTTTCCCAAGTTAATAATATACTTAATGTAATTGGTTCATCTGTTGGGTTATGGGCAGTCCATTCAAAAATTGCGATCGGATAACTACTTTCTTGATAGTTTTTTGCCCAAACTGGAGAAAATTGTTCACAAGTTAATTGGGCGGAAAAGACATTTTCATAAACAAACCAACTGCGAGGATATAGGGCATGATAGGTTCCATTTTCTGGTTGATTTGAATACCAATTCCATTCCGATAAACTACCATCTTCCGGGGATTCTGTTGATAAAGCATAGGCTTTTTTCTGACCGTTTATTTCTTCATAAATGCTAAATTGACAAGCCGGAAGTGTCTGAAAAATATGTTCTCCCCCGTCCAAATGCCAAAGGTTAAAATCTCCCCTGGAGGAGCGTCCAATGCAACCCGCACCCAACCCCCCTAAAGGCATTCCGTGCCAAGGGCCATCATCTAAATTACTTGCGTAGCGGACGGTATAGGGTTTTTCCCACCCTAAACCAATGGGGCGACTCCAAGTAGACTCAGGAATATTGTTAATAGGGCTGGAATTGGTCATGCTGTTAATGGATAATGCTGTTAAATTGAGTGAACTTTCAACGTTTTATTATAAACTAAATTCCCGATGGGGATGGTTTAAAAATTACGTTGTTGGGCTTTAGCCCTCAGTTATTGGATAATTATTTAATTATTTGGCTTCCTTCCAATTTTGTCCGGCGTGAATATCCACAACTAAAGGAACACTTAAAGGCAGCACTTGTTCCATAATTGTCTTAATTTTAGGTTGAATTTCTTGCCATTCTATTTCGGGAATTTCAAAGACTAATTCATCATGAACTTGTAACACTAATTGAGATTGATATTGGCTTAAAAGTTGATGTACTTGTACCATTGCCATTTTGATAATATCAGCACTAGAACCCTGTATGGGGGCGTTAGCAGCGGCTCTTAATAGTTGGGAATCATTTTGACCCATTTTTTTCTTCAATTGGGTTAAATCAATTTCATTAATATCAACTCCTTTTAAGGTTTGTAGACTATCTCCTTGGAAATCAAAATAGCGTCTTCGTCCTAATATTGTTTCGACATATCCTTGAGAAATTGCTTGTTTTTTCACCCTTTCTAAATAGGCAAAAACTTGAGAATAACGTTGATTAAATCGTTCAATAAATATCTTACCTTCTGCACTACTAACTTTGGCTTCCCGGGCGAACCTTTGCGCCCCCATTCCATAAATTACGCCAAAATTAATCGTTTTTCCTAACCGTCTTTCTTCTGGAGTTACGGTTGCTTTTTCAAACAATAACTTAGCGGTAACAGTATGGACATCTTGATTATTTTGATATGCTTCTAATAAAATCGGTTCTTGACTTAAATGAGCTAAAATTCTCAATTCAATTTGAGAATAGTCGGCTGAAACTAATAACCAGTTTGGTTCGGTAATAAATGCTTTTCTAATTTTACTCGAAAATTCGGTTTTAATCGGAATATTTTGCAAATTAGGATCAGAAGAAGATAACCGTCCCGTGGCGGTAATAGTTTGGTTAAAACTGGTATGAATGCGTTGGTTAGCATCTACTAATGTGGGTAAAGCATCGACATAAGTTGACTTGAGTTTGGCTAAGGTTCGATGTTCTAATATGATATCAATAATGGGATGATCTCCTTGTAATTTTTCTAAAACATTCACATCCGTTGAATATCCGGTTTTGATTTGTCGGGTTTTTTTTGTACTTAATTCTAAGGTTTCAAACAAGAGTTTACTGAGTTGTTTGGGAGAAGCTAAATTAAATTTTTCTCCCGCCACTTCATAAGCTTGAATTTCAGTAATTTCTAACTGTTTATCTAATTGTTCTGCTAAGGTCTGTAAATAGTCAATATCCAGATGCACACCCCCATATTCCATATCAGCTAAAACAGGTTCTAAGGGCTGTTCAACTTCCGTTAGGAGTTTTATTAATTGGGGTTTATCTATGAATTGTGCTTTAATTTTATCGACTAATTGAAAGGTAACATAAACCTGCATTCCGCAATATTCGGCGACTTGAGCAATATTAATATCTGCAATAGTTTTTCCTTTTGGTACTAATTCATTATAACTCGGTGCTGTTAATTCTGAACCCAAATATTTGCGGGTTAAATCAATTAAATTATGAGTATCTTCAGGATCTAATACATAGTTTGCTAACATCGGATCAAAGACAACGCCCTTTAATTCTATCCCATGAACTCTAAAAATTAATCGATCATATTTAGCATTTTGAAAGGTTTTAGGATAGCGATCGCTTTCTAAAATTGGACGTAAAATATTTAAGGTTTCCACTTTATCTAAATTCGTTCCTTGGGTATGATTTAAAGGAATATAAGCCACCTCTGTTGGCGCTATTCCCCAACAACAACCTATTCCAACTAATTCCGCTTCTCTCGGTTCTAAAGAGGTGGTTTCCGTATCCCAAGCAACGGGATAATTAGTATCAGTATGATTTTGTAAAATAGCAACTAACTGTTTTAGGTCTTCCGATGTTTGAATTAAACGCAATTTAATCTTAGATGCGGGATTATTTGCTGTTTTTTGTTGTTGATAAATTTCGGTTTCTTCTTTGGTAAAAAAACTGGTATCTTCCTCGGTATTAACTGAAGTTTCTGATGTTTTTGGTTGAATATTTCCTTTAAATTGCTTTTGAATTTGATTAACTTTATCTAAAAAGGTTTGCAATTGTAAATGTTCTAAAATCGGTTGAATTTTAGCTGGATCAAAACCTTGTAATTTTAAATCTTCTAAACCAACTTCTAATGGCACATCTTGAATAATTCGCGCTAATATTTGAGAATGATCAGCATCCGGCTTACCTTCTTCTAATTTCTTGCGAGTGGCTCCTTTAATTTCCTCGATATTGGCATAGATATTTTCTAAAGACCCATATTCTCCTAATAATTTAACCGCCGTAGTTTTCCCAATGCCTTTTACCCCAGGAATATTATCGGATTTATCCCCACATAATGCCTTATAATCAATTACTTGATTTGGATAAATCTGTAATTTCTGATAAACCTGTTCGGCTAAAAATTCCGTAGGGTTGCTTCCTTTACCCGGTTCTAAATGTAAAACAGTAATATTTTTTTCCAGATTAATTAACTGAAATAAATCCTGATCTCCCGATAGAATTTTAACCCGATAATTCTCCTGACTTCCCCTATGAGATAACGTCCCTAAAATATCATCAGCTTCATAACCTGGGGCGGTAATAATGCTAAGATCAAAGGCTTGTAATAATAGTTTTAAATTCTCCACATCCTCAATAAAATCTTGAGGGGTTTCTGTCCGATCTGCTTTATAATTTTCATCAGCCTCATGGCGAAAAGTGGGCTGTTTTAAGTCAAATGCGATCGCTAAATAATCAGGTTTATGACTCGCCATCACATCCAATAAGGACTTAAAAAATCCAAAACAAACACTGGTGGGAATACCTGTTGACGTGCGTAAACCCCCTTGGCGACTTTTGCCAAAGGCATAATAGGAGCGAAACGCCAACGAATGACCATCAACTAAAAGCAATAGGGGATATTCCAACACTGTTTTAATACCAACTGCAATACAATTCCTATTTTAAACCCTGTATATGTTAATCTGTGCCAATATTGTAATATTTCAGGGTAAGAATTTCTTCACCTTGACTTTCCTCGGTGAATCCTTGGGAAGATTCGACCTTTACCCTATTGATTAGAATAATACTCTGATTCAGGAGATTTAATTATGCCACTTGATTTGCCTTTGGTTTTAGTATTTGTGATGATTGCAGGGCTTACACCTGCCTTAAAAACGATTTCAAATCCTCCTATTTCTCCGTCAGATTCATCCCAACATTCTCCGTCTGTAATCCTATCTCAAAACTCAGAATTGACTGTCAGTGATGTTAAATTAGTGAGATTTGGAGAGAACCCAGTAATTCGTTATTCGATTGAAGGAAAAGTTAAAAATAATAGTTCAACACCGATGCGATCACTAAAAGTTATTTATCGAGAATATCAACAACAAAATGATCAATTAGTTGAAATAGAAGCCGGGGAAGCAACGGTTAATCCCACGGAACTAAAACCGGGAGAAACCGGGATATTCGGTCGAGTCGTCAAGAATCCATCGGAAGTTATTTTAATTGAAAGTATTGTTGCTATGGGTCAGAAAAAAATAACCATTAACCAATGCTATGCCGATAATTTAGAACGGCGAGAAATGTGTCGTAGACAATTGAATCCTCAAGCGGTTTATCCTTTATAAAAAAATATTTGAATTTCCCTTCTTTAGAGTGGGAAATTGATCTTAATTTACATTTTGATCGGGGAATCATCCCAAAAATGGTAATATCAGCAATTAGCTTGTTCAATAGACACCAATGGATATAGCAGAGTTAGCAGCCCCCTTAGAAACCTTTGGACGGCAAAGCCAATTTCAACAGATCACCCAAGCATTAGCCCGTGATCGAGATTTGTTAATTGCCGGAGTGCCGGGCAGTGGCCGTCGAACCCTGGTCAGAAGGGCGGCGACGGAAGTTGGGGCAAAAATTATTGAAGTGGACTGTATTCGGGCAACCGATGGCCAACGCTTGACGCAACTGTTATGTGAGGGGATATCCCAGGCGGTGAAAAGTCCCCAAGCCATTGAGTGTTTGCAACAGTGGACAAATACAGAGGCGGCTCAATTTTTTTCCTGGCAAGGAAATATGGCAAAAAGCTTGCGGTTAATTGCGAAACCAGAAGAAGTTTGGCAAGCCTATAAATTATTAATTCATTTTCCCCAACAGTTAGCAGAATTTGTTGAGCGGCAAGTGGTATTGATTTTGCAAGGGTTTCCCCATATTCGCTCTTGGGATCGACAGGGAGATTGGGAAAAGTTATTGCGTCAAGAAATTCAACAGCAAAGTTCTGTAAGTTATGTTTTAGTTGCTACTTTAGCTGAAACAAGTAATCAAGAGGAGTTTCACCAAAATTTAGATATTGTGCAGTTAACGCCCTTATCTAATGATGTGGTTGCGGCTTGGGCGCACGGGGTTTTACATCGGGAAAATTTGACTTTTGATCCGCGATCGCAAGCATTACAATACTTTTTAGAAGCGGTGCAAGGACATATCGGAGATGCTTCGGCTTTAGTGCGTCGCTTGTGTAAAGTTAAAAGCACAAATGGTCTAATTAGAAATCGGGAAATTGAAGAAACCTTACAGGAATTATTAGCAGATTTTTCAACGGTATTTGAGTCTTTGTTAGTATTACTTCCGTCTTCTCAAGCCCAATTATTAGAGTCTTTAGCCCTAGATCCTACAGATAAACCCCAAAGTCGAGAATATATTACTAAACATCATTTATCCCGAGGCGGCAGTTTACAAGGGGCGATTATTGGTTTACAACATAAAGGCTTAATTTATGGTTCAGAATTAGGCTATCAATTAGCTTTACCTTTATTTGGTTTATGGATTAAACAACGGTTAAGTTAAATTAAAATTCAGGATAAAATTTAATGAATAGTGATATTTTTATGAAAAAAACAAGTTTATTTTTATTATTGTTTTTATTAACAGGTTGTGAAATCCTATCGGAACATTGGCGACAACTTTCGACGACGATGAATATTGTTAACTCTAGTTCATCGGATAAAATTCAACAATGTTCTGAACAACCTTCAGGAAATATAGCTCCGCCTAATATTAAGTTAATCAATTTAACTGCTATTAATACCAAAGAATCTGGCCAAATTCGCCAAGGAAGTTATTTAGCTTATCAATTTTCTGCTAAAGCGGGTCAACAGTTAAATTATCGGACGGAAGATAACTTATGTATTTGGGTTTATGCACCCGATAGACAACTAATTAAAACTAAATATTTACCCCAAACAGGTCAATATACAATTGTTTTAACAGCTTTAAAAGGAGCTACAACTTTTGATCTAAAAATGAGTTTAGGATCTCATGGTGCGACAGGAACACAACCCTTACAACCCCTACCTCCTTTTGCTAATTCTCCCACCACTTCCCCAACTCCTACCCCAACCCCAACTCCAACTCCTTCTATTTCTCCTCAAGCTAATAACGCCACCGAAAGGGTTAAATTTGACCCAGGAGCAACGGGAACAACGGTTACAGGTATGATTAAACCCACAGAAAAACGACAATATAAATTAGAATGTGCCGCCGGACAAAAGATGTCCGTTGATGTAAAGGAAGGAACAGTTGATATTAATATTTTAGATCCTAATGGTAAAAATATTGGTACTATTAAAAATAGCAAAACTTGGCAAGGAGAATTACCCATTAGTGGAGATTATTCTATAGAAGTTTCTGGCTCAAAAGAAGCCAACTTTAAACTTAATATTGATGTTCCTGCATTGTAATTATATTCCTGGGATTTTGATGTTAGAATGTGATACTATGGAGGGATTATAAATTCTTTATTGTATGAGTTGATATGACTGTACAATCCATTTCTCGTTATGTAAGTCGTAACCATGAAATCCTTCAAGGTGAACCTATCATTTTAGGAACTCGAACTTCAGTGCGAGCTATTGTTGGGTTATGGCGTTTAGGAATATCTCCTGAAGAAATCCCGATACATTTACCACATTTAACATTAGCACAGGTCTTTGATGCCTTGAGTTTCTATTTAGATAATCAAGAGGAAATTAATCATTATATTGAACAAAATCGCATTCCTGAAGAATTAGTTCATCCTGCTGTTAAAGCTGCTATGAAAAAACCATGAAATTATTTGCAACACTATATACAGATGAAGATGTTTCTGTTCTAGTTGCAACTTTACTCCGTAGTAGAGGTTTTAATGTGACAACATCACTAGAACAAGGAATGTTAGGAAAATCCGATCAAGATCAGTTAATTTATACAGCAAAAGTTGATCGATGTTTACTGACTCATAACCGAGTTGATTTTGAACGATTGCATTTAGAATATATTGCTAAAAAACAAAACCATTCAGGAATTATTATTGTCCCTCAAAAAAGTCCTCATGAAATCGCTCAACGGGTTGCTATTTTATTAGATACTCTAACGGCTGATGAAATTATAAATCAACTTTTATATGTTTAAATTGGCTTTAATATCCTATTTTTAAGACATAAAAAACATTATAATTAATCCTGTCAGTGTATTAACTCAACCCAAATAAATGAAAAACTTTATTGATTTATTCTCCGGCGCAGGCGGAATGTCCTGTGGGTTAGAAATGGCAGGATTTAACTGTTTATTAGGAATAGATTTTGATCGATATTCCTTAGAAACCTTTCAAGCTAATCATCCCCATTCTCAAACAATTTTAGGAGATTTACGCGAAATTACAACCGAATCCATTCAAGATATTATTGGAAATCAAACCGTAGATTTAATTTGCGGTGGCCCTCCTTGTCAGGGGTTTTCAACTATTGGGACAAATAATCAAAAAGATCATCGAAATTTTCTATTTTTTGAGTTTTTGCGAATGGTAGAAACCTTTAAACCTAACTTTATTATTCTGGAAAACGTTACCGGGTTATTAGCAAAAAAGAATGAAAGCACATTAACATTAATTATTAATAGTTTTAACCAATTAGGTTATACTGTCGATGTCAAGGTATTATCCGCCCATCATTATGGTGTTCCCCAAGCCAGACGACGGACTATTTTATTAGGAAATCGTTTCGGAGTTGGTAATATTTATCCAGAAAAACGATTTAAAGACTCGGAAAAAGATCCTGATCTTTTACCCTTACCCCGCACGGTGGAATGGGCGTTTAACAACTTATTAGAGTTTGAAGGTAAAACCTTTAACCATGATTTGAAAACGGCTGAAATTAAAAATGAATTAGAAATAAAAAGAATTCATTATATCCCAGAAGGTAAAGGAATTCGTTATGAACGAGATCAGTTAGCCTATCTTCCTGCTTCATTATGGTATGATATAGATTGGAAAACAATTCGAGAAGAACGATTTCGAGAAACGAAATTAAAGCGTTTAGATCGGTATTCCCATTCAGGGACAATTAACACAAATAAAACCACTTATTATCATCCCACAGAAGATCGTTATTTGACGCCCAGAGAAGCCGCCTCTATCCAATCTTTTCCCCCCATTATATTTTTTATGGAACATCATCCCAACAATGGCGACAAATTGGTAATGCAGTCCCCCCGTTATTAGCGGCGTCAGTGGGAGAGGCTATTTTAAAGTTAGATCAACTCAAAGATAACTTAGAAAAAACCAATTCTATACCAGATTTTCAAGCTGTACGTTCCCAGGCTTTTAATTATCGGTTTAAGGAAAAAATAACCGAACAATTGCACTAAATCCAGGTAATAACGGTGATGTGATTTCATCCATTTCTAATAGGGTGGCGACCTTAACTAATTGTGCTTGTTCCCGGCGATAAATTTCAACTTGTTTGGTAAAATAATTAACAATCCAATATTCCTGAACTCCGGTAATAGAATAGAGTTTTAATTTAGCTTGTTTGTCTCGACGTTCGTTTTGTTTTCCAGGGGATAAAACCTCAATCACTAATTCCGGCGCTCCGGTTAAATGTCCGGCTTCATCTTCAATTTGTTCGAGTCTTTCATGACTCACCCAAACCACATCAGGAATAACACTATCAGTATCAGAAAAGATTAAACCCGGAGCAAAAATTGTGACTCCTAACTTACTTGACTCTGACCAAGTATCCAGTTGAGTAGAAATCTTAACACAAGCCTGTTGATGGCGACGATGGGGAGAGCGAGTCATAAATAGTTCTCCATTGAGAATTTCATAACGTATCCATTCATTTTCCGGTAGTCCCTCGACATCCTGAATTGTCCAGATTACTTGTTCTAGGGTTTGATTCATCATGACCCCCGTTTTGGGTTTAATCTTTTTAATTATAGCATAAAATGGGATATTTTCAATACATCATAAATTCTGGACTTCCTAAAATTAATGCTCCTCTTAAATTCGGGGAATTTTTTTCTAAAACGGAGCGAGTTTGATGGGAGAAATTATTTTCTAATGTCGAGGCTAAAAAATTAGCATCAATGGGTTTTCCATCGTGAAGTAATCCGTTAGATAAGGGAACAGATAAACTACTACGACGAACCATTGCATCGGGATTTAACCAAGCGGATTGAATATTTTTGTACCCATCGGGAGACGGACAACCATAGAGGGGCATTCCTAACTGATTCAGGATACCATCTAAGGGTTCAAAATTGGTAACTGTACCGATAATTCGCATGACTGAAACTAGATATCTATAGGGAGTTTTAAATTTAGTTTGATAAATATTAGGTTGCCAAAATTCGGTACTTGCAAATAGGGTTTGGAGAACAGTTGCAATATTTCCATCGCTATCTAAGAAGGTTTTAGCTAGTTTTTTGACGAGGGAATCGGGAGGAGTATCACTAACAAAATTTTGAGCTAATTGATAACTAATATGTTGGGCTGTGGAAGGATGTCTTGCTAGAATATTAAGAGCTTCTTCTCCTTCATTAATACCACTACCTTTAATTGAATTTCCTAAAAATAATTTATCACTAAAATTATGGCGGCTTTCGTCAAAATAAAATCCCGATTTAGTTGAGGTTATTTCAATCGGTTTGAATAGTCCCCATCCGGTTAGAATTTTGGCTAATTCAATAATATCTTTTTGGCTATAACCCCCATTAACTCCTAAAGTATGTAATTCTAATAATTCTCGCGCATAATTTTCATTTAACCCTTTAAATGAGCCCTTTGCCCCCGGACTTCCTGGTGCAGTATTTTGCCAATTATCTAAATAGACTAACATGGCGGGATGTTTGGCAGTTGCCCCTAATAATTGTCTAAAGTTTCCTAAAGCATGGGGTCGGATAGCGTGTTGTTCATAGGAACTAAAAAACTGTCGAGTTAAATCACCTTTACCAAAAAATACATTAAAATGGTTATACCAAAAATCCACCATTATTTCTTCTAATTGACGAGGACTGGCAAAGGCTCTTAATAAACGTCCTCGTTTGGCTTGCTGGATAATTTTTTGATTAAAACTTTGCTTAATTTTAATCATGGATTTGCTATCTAAACCGAGGGTTTTGGCTTGTTCTATGGTTTGTTTTTCTGCTAGAATAACTTCACCAGGTTGCCAAACTAATGTATTTAAAGGATTAAGTTTTTCAGTTAAATCGGCGGGATAGGAAATCGTTTGCGGTTGCAGTTGAGTCTTAATATAAGCATCAATTCCCATCTGTTGCACCTGTTGAATTTGTCCTGGGGTGACACCAAAACTTAAACGATTAATTAGATGAAAAATTTTAGGTTCTGTCATAAATCAGGGAACAGGGAACAGGGAACAGGGAATAGGGAATAGGGAATAGGGAACAGGAGTAATACTTCTCGTTATTTGATATCAGTCGTAATTCGTAATTCATAATTCGTAATTCATAATTCCCCCTCAATTACAAATTCTAACAATTGCCCCTGAGAACTGCCAAATTTTAACTGCATTCCCGATATTAACGGAATTTCTTGATGGTGGATGCGTTGCCATTCTTGAGTATGAAAAACCAGAGTTCCATAGCGAGAAAAATCCCTTAAAAAATAATTAGGTTGGGTTTTGCCATCGGAACTATGACGACAAAAAATTTCGGCGTGTTTAGAAGAAACCCACTGTTCAGAAATAATCACATCATTCCCTTCTCCGCGACCCACCCGCATTAATCCGGTATCAATCGGCAAAACCTGGGCCGGGGTATTACTCCCGGGGTTATAGAGTCGTAACCACGCCCTAAGAACATCCCCAAACCCCGTCACCGAACTACTGGGCATTTCCGTCCTAATCCGTTCTAAGGGCTGGACTAACACCCCGTCAAATTCCGGGTGCATATATAATATCGGTAACGTCCAAGCGGGTTGATTAAACTTATATAGGGCTAATAACTGCTGACGGGCGATGGCCACCGCCTGATCCACGGGAAGACGTTCCCCTAAAGCTCTAGCAAAGGCCTGAATAAAGGTTAACGCCTCGCCGTCGGTAATGGAGTCCCGCATACCCAACACCGCCGGAACCCCATGATGGATAAATACCTTAGCTAAACTACTGCTAGGAATTGCTTGAAACAGTGAATTAGATGGGGTTGACACCGTTTCTACAGCCGGGTGAGCACTCCAACAGGCGTTAAACACCGCTAGAATAATCCCACATCGGACTAAGACCTGGGCCAGTTCCGTCCCATTAACGGTCGTATCGGGACGCAGAAATAATAACCCACCATCGGGGGCTGGTACTCCATGTCCCCCATAAAATAAAACGTTATAACGGTCGGTTTCTAATTCTGCAATCAGTTCTTCAACAGTGGGTTCAATCAGGGTTTTAACGCCACAGTAAACCCCGCTCTCGACTCGATTTCCCTGGGTATCCATGCCACATTGTTCAAAGGCTTTACCCAGGGCGATCGCTTCTTTTTCTAAGGCCAATTTCGATAATTCCGAATTATGGGATAACCCAGGGGTTTGACTTTCCCCCAAAACCAACAAAATATTCAACCCTTGAGCCACCAAACGCTGAGGCAGGGGGTTAACATCAAAGGTGGTACGACTAAACCACAGATTTTGACTAAGGGAAATCGCCGGTTGACCGCCTTGGGGTTGCATCGTTTCCCAAGGAATAGGGATTAAATCAGGATCTCTCAGGTCTAAGCGAATGCGTAGGGGTTGATCCTGGCCAATGGCAATCCCTTGACTGCGGTGTAAACTAGCTTGAATTGATCCCTGAAATAACCACTGCCAGAGATTAATCCCAAATTGCTGCATTAAACGGGTGGTATAACTAAGTTGTCGCCCCGAATTGGCAGCAGCAGTTAAGGACAAATTGCCAGGAGGAGGAGAACACAAACCATTAGGAATACTATGGGGCGAAAATAGTTCTAACCACGCTTGCCAAGTTTGGGAAAGGGGTTCGGGCCAGCTACTATCATGGTGAACATATCCATTCCAATCGGGAGATTGTACCACCCAAATTGCAAAATGATGGGCAACGGAGGTATTCATCCGAGCGATCGCAATACTTAAGCAAGGAGTTTCTGAAGGGGACATTCAACTGAACACACAGTTTTATTGGGATTTTCTGCTAGTTTATCGCGTTTTTAGCACCAGCGATCAGTTCTTGATCACAATTAATGATAATCTGGGTTAAACATTGCCTAGAAAACAACATTTGAATACAGCAACTAATAATCGAGAAAACTTGCAAGGAGTTAAAAGCGTGCATCTTGATATTTTATCTGGTCAAAGCTACCCCTTGGGAGCCACAGTTTATGCTAATGGGGTGAATTTTTGTATTTTTTCTAAAAATTGTACCGCTATAGAATTACTTTTATTTGATACCCCCGATGCCCATGAACCGACCAGGGTGATTCGTTTTGATCCTAAACATAATAAAACCTTTTATTATTGGCATATTTTTGTGCCTGGAATTCAAACCGGACAAATTTATGGCTATCGAGTTTATGGCTTATATGAACCGGAATTAGGCTATCGTTTTGATCCTCAGAAAGTATTATTAGATCCCTATGCAAAAGCCATTGTTAATACTGAAAATTATAGTCGGGCTGCCGCTTCTATTCCAGGGGATAATTGTAGCCAAGCATTAAAAGGAGTGGTGATTGATAAGCGAGGTTATGACTGGGAAGGAGATAAACCTTTAGAATTACCCTACGCCCAAACAATTATTTATGAACTGCACGTTGGCGGTTTTACGCGCAATCCTAATTCGGGAGTTGCTACTGAAAAACGGGGAACCTACGCGGGATTAATTGAGAAAATTCCCTATTTGAAAGATTTAGGAATTACGGCTGTTGAATTACTCCCGATTCATCAATTTGATGAACAGGATGCAGTTCCCCCTCGCAGTAATTATTGGGGATATAGTACCATCTCATTTTTTGCTCCCCATCGGGAATATAGTTCTAATCAAGATGCTTCTGGCCCGATTAATGAGTTTCGAGATATGGTCAAGGCTTTTCATAAAGCTGGAATTGAAGTGATTTTAGATGTGGTTTATAACCATACCGCCGAAGGGAATGAAGAAGGCCCGACCTTATCTTTTCGGGGACTTGATAACAGTATGTATTATATTTTAGAAAAAGATAATCCGGCGTATTATAGTAATTATAGTGGCTGCGGAAATACCATTAAAGCCAATCATGAAATCTCAGGACAGTTAATTATTGATAGTCTGAGATATTGGGTTTCAGAAATGCACGTCGATGGATTTCGCTTTGATTTGGCTTCAATTTTATCCAGGGATAAAGAAGGAAATCCGATTGAAGATGCCCCGATTTTATGGATTATTAAATCTGACCCCGTATTAGCCGGGGCAAAATTAATTGTTGAAGCTTGGGATGCTGGCGGATTATATCAAGTGGGTTCTTTAGCGGGCGATCGTTTTGCGGAATGGAACGGACAATTTAGGGATGATGTCCGTCGTTTTGTCAAGGGAGATGAAGGACAAATTGAAAAATTAGCCTATCGAATTATGGGGAGTCCTGATATTTATCCCCATCCCGATCGAGAAGTACATTGTAGTATTAATTTTGTTACCTGTCATGATGGTTTTACCCTGCATGATTTAGTTTGTTATAATGAAAAAAATAATGAGGCTAATGGAGAGGAAAACCGAGACGGTTCTGAATATAATTTTAGTTGGAATTGTGGCATTGAAGGGCCGACGGATGACCTCTATATTCAAGCCTTACGCCTGCAACAAATTAAAAATCTGTGGGTGATTTTATTATTGTCTCAAGGGACTCCGATGATGTTAATGGGGGATGAGGTTTGTCGGACACAATTTGGAAATAATAACGCCTACTGTCAGGATAATCCTTTGGGGTGGTTTGACTGGAGTGATGTCGGGAAACATCCTGATGTCTTGCGGTTTGTGAAAAGTTTAATCCGCTTTAAAAAAGAACTCCATCTCTTTCAATTAGATGATATTTTAGAAATGAATATAGAGGGTGATTTGCCCTATGTGATTTGGCATGGAGTCAAAATAGGAAAACCTGACTTACATGACAGTTCTCGCACTATTTCTTTTAGTTTATATCATCCCCAAAAAGGCGAACATCTCCACATTATGTTAAATTCCTATTGGGAACCCTTAAACTTTCAATTACCTCCCCTCTCTAAAGGAGAACGTTGGCATCGTTTAGTAGATACGGCCTTAGCGGTTCCTAATGATATTAGTCGCTTGAATGTTGCCCGACCAATTATAGGAAAATATTATCATCTCAGCCCCCGTTCTGCTGTGGTTTTAGTTGCTATGGTAGGGAACATGGAACAGGGGATGTAACCTGAGATCTAGGAGTAATTCATGAATTACCTCTAGCCGATAAAATGATTGTAAAATCAGTTCCTTCACCAAGGATGGAATTGACTTGAATTTCTCCTCTGTGTTTTTCTACCACAATTTGACGGGCGATCGCAAGCCATTACCATTGAATTTAGTATATTTGGCAAGTCTTCTAAACTATAATCTAAGTCAATTTTTTCCGCATGGTGTTGAATTTTCTCCCCCGGATTGGGGAAAGTTTCTCGATAGAGTTGTAAATGAGCGTTTTTTAGATTATTTATTGCATCCTCCAAATCTTGAGATTTTTGCTGTTCTTGCTTATACAGTCGGGCATTTTCCAAAGAAATTGCCACCTGAGTACAGATTAAATTTAGGAGTTCAACCCGATCGCTGGTAAATGCTCCGATCGTCAAATTATTTTCTAAATATAAAACTCCGATCAAATTTCCTTGATTCAAAATCGGGCTACAAAGGATACTTTTAGGCTGATGTTTGTGAATATAAGAATCAGCAATAAATCGGTAATTGATCGCCGCATTAGCTAATACCAAAGGTTCCCTAGTTCGCTCAACGGTATTAACTAAAATAATCGCTAAATCTAAACTAGATTCTAGGGGAATTGAGGGTAAGAGTTGCGGTGATTTTCCCTCCTCTACCAAGGCAACTAATTTTAACGAACTATCTTGTTTAAAAAGCAACACACACTTACTCGCTCCGGCATTTGTAATCACCATTTTTAGGAGAGTATTGACACTCTCAGGTCTGAAGACACTGAGATTCTGCGGACAGGATTAGTTTAATCTAATTCTCGCTACGACTGCCGCATATCGTCTACTGAGTTGATTAAGCGACAAACCTAATCTTCCCGATACTTTTTTTAAAATATTAGCTGCACCATTTAAGTCAGCATTAACAACAAAACCATCAGATGTCCGATAAAGACCACGCTTAATTCTATTCCCAGATGCTTTCCACCCCATCGGTTTTTCACCGTATTGATGTTGTAGTTCACTTCCGGTCGCATAAGCAAGTTGACATCGGTTATAAATACAGTAAGCCGCGAACTCTAAATCTCCCGATATCAAACCTGCTTGATAACCTTCGATTAAAGGCATTAATACCGTGTAAATAGGCTGTTGCCAAATCCGCACAATCAGAGATTTAGAAGTTTCTGAAACTATTGCTAAAGTTGACAAATCAAATTGCGCTCCAATACAAGCTGCTAGTTTCAAAACCTCCTGAGTTTCTGGCGGTAATTTAGCAATATGACAATGGACTAACTCCATAGAGTCATTGGATTGAAAAGGTAATTTTTTTTGTGAGTAATTTGTAGAAAGTTACACCTAAAGAATAAAAGTCAGTTCGATAGTCAACTCTCGATAGAGTATATTTAAGGTATTACAAAGGGTAATTGCTATCTGTAAAAAATCGCTTAAAGAGAGGATATTTTTCCCTTTAACCATCCATTCTTGCAGAGATATCCCTCCAAAATCTTCCATAACTAACAGATAGCCATTTTGGTAGACTTCTAGGCTATAAGTTTCGATGATTAGAGGGGATTTGAGATGTTTAGTAATCGTGTATTGATTGCAAAACTGTACTAATTCGCCAAAGGTGGGATAATCATTTTTCAGATGTTTAATTATCACAGATAATTGGTCACTCTTACGGATAGCCCGATAGACTAAAGTGCGACTTCCTGAATAAAATGTGAGGTTAGTTAAATGTGTAATTTATAAAGTTTTGTGATTAATTTTTTCATAATTGATTGCTGTTTACTTAATTTTTTGGTAGCTTGATTAGAATTTTATCACGATCATTAGGGAATCACCCAAAATTTGCCCAATTTTTGAACAGACAAATGATGAGTTAGTCTGGCTATGCAGATATGCTGAAATTTATTTAGCTTTTAAATCAATCAATTAATTCCCACTAATTTACTCTTTGATCTGGCGATACCCTGAGTTAAACTGCTGTAAATCGCCAGATTTTTGATGGGCTATATATATGTAGCATAGCTGCGTAAGTTCTGAATTCTAAAATACTGAATCACTTAGTTTCTGGATTAACTAATCGACCCAAAAACAAAATATTCCCGGTGTGATTTTCACGGATTAAAAAAATAAATGGGTGATTAGCCTCAAACGATGGCGGCGGACTTCTTACTCCCCCCAAAACTCCTGTTGCTGCTGTTGCTTCACTCCCTTCTTCGTTGACATCAATAAAAGCTTGATGAAACACTTTTTCAATATACAACCAGTTTTCTTGACCATCCATTCCAGAAAAATTAGCTTTATCCTGATTAAACGCATCTGTAACCCCCATCTGAGCTAAGGTGTTACTGAGTTCTGATTGAAAATTTACCTTAAAGCGTGGTAAAGAAACTTCAACGTTTTGTTGATCAACCGACTCTATCCAATTAGAAAGATTTTCAACAGTCAAATTCTTTTCGAGTTCCGTCAATCCATTTCTTTCTATGGGTAACAGAATAATCATTGAGAAATTATCCCCGACATAGGGCAACTCAAGCACTTGAACTTCTTCAGTTTCAGTATAGCCAACTCTTTTATTTTGCTGCATCATGGGTACTTGAATCTGACGACTAGGTGTTACCCAAAATGGTTCTGTTTTCGTTGAATTCTTATCAAATGGAATCGCCCAGTTTCCATTAAAATAAATAGCATTAACCAGTACCAATCGTGTTAGGTCAGTTAAAGCATCTGAAGGAATCAATTCATTGATTTTATTTTGGGTTTGTTCAGCAACCCATTGATTAATGGTATTGCGTGCAGTCTGTAAATCATTATAATAATCAACAGGTGTAATTTTGACCTGATAATATTTGTCTAATAGTGTTAAAAAACTTTCAAGGAAAGGATATTTGATTTGAGGATATAAAGAATTGGCACTCAGGAGCAAAACATCATCACTCTGTTGTCCTACCTTTAATTGCTCAGAAAAGGTCGCATGAAACTGTTCTCCTGTAGAAAAGCGAAAGACTTGGGCAATTTGTTGTTCTGTCTGTCCACGAGCACCTGCATAGGTCATCGCAAATGCAGTAGAAATACTGTAGGGAGAAAAGAAAAGGTTTCCTTCAGTCGCTTGCAGAGTTTGATAAAAATTTAGTGCAAAGTCATTGTTTTTGTTTGCCATTTGTTTAACTCTATGATAAACGGGTTCTTTAGTTATTTTAGCATAACGGCTTGGCTGAAATACTGGATTTTTGATCAAACTGGATCAAACTAGATTGGGAATTCTCAACAATACTAGATATCCTAAAAATTTTAACATATTAATTTCTGTTCGAGGTTTCCTTGTTCAACTCAGAAATCTAGTTTCTGAAATTCTGCAATGACTGGAAAATGATCCGACGGCCAAATATCTTCGATTTGATTAATATCAATGGTAACAGATTTTAAAGCCATCCGATGATCATAATAAATCGTATCAACGGCGGCGATCGCTTCACCTGTAAAATTATGAAAGGTCTGTTGAGATTCTAAGGGAATATCGGATAAACTATCTAGTAATTGAATTTCATTAGCAAGGGGTTTTAATAAAGCTTGACGTTCTTCGCTCTTGGGTTCGGTGTTAAAATCTCCGGTTAATATTAATAAGGAATGTTCAGGGTTAACTTGATTCAAATGTTCTATAATTAAAGGAATACTCAATTTTCGAGCTTGTTGACTATAATAATCTAAATGGGTATTAAAAACGGTGATTTGTTGTTGGGTTTCCCAGGAAATAAACACTCCCCAACTTACCAGTTTAGGGGTAGCATTTCCCCACTCTGAACTTATACTTCCGACTAATTTAGGAGTATCACTTAACCAAAAATCTTTTGATTCAATACATTGAAACCTTTTAGTTTGATAAAAAATAGCACAATGTTCTCCAGTTCCATTACCAATTTGATCCGTCCCAATACTTTGATATTGAGGTAATAATCTGTGTAAATCTAAGATTTGATGGGCTTTTCCTTCTTGAGTTCCAAGAATATCAGGGTTATACTTTTCTATTAATTTAGCAATAGCATGACGACGAAACTTCCAATCATTGTTACCTTGATCTGGCTTGTCATAACGAAGATTTAAAGTTATAATTTTCATGGGTTATGATTAAAGCGATCGCCTCCAATTAAAAAACCGTTCTAAAAGCTTTTGTTGCCAAGTATTAGCTGCATATTGTTGTTTTTGTAACAATAACGCCGCCTTACTATTAACTTCCGATAAAGTCAGATAAATATGAATCCCAGTTAAAGCAGAAACCTTCAAACGATGGGACATTGCTAAAACAATTTCATGAATTAACTCTCCGGCGGATGCACCCACTAAATGAGCCCCTAAAATTTCACCATTACTCCGAGTAATAATTTTAGCAAATCCTAGGGTTTTTGCTTCAGCAATGGCGCGATCAACTCCCGCAAAAGGTTGTTTCAAAACACAAATATCATCTCCATACTGTTCCTTTGCTTGTGCTTCTGTTAACCCAACTCTGGCTAATTCAGGATCGGTAAAAGTCGCCCAAGGTATCACCCGATAGTTAACTTTACTAATCGGAAAAAATAGGGCATTGGTTAACACCACAACGGCTTCATAACCCGCAACATGAGTAAATTGATACCCCCCAATCACATCACCGCAAGCGTAAATATACGGGTTAGTTGTTTGGAGTTTATGATTAACTTTAATCCCCGATTGATTAATAGTAACACCCGCCGCTTCCAAATTCAAGGATTCAACATTAGGAACTCGTCCAACTGAAACTAAAATTTCATCGGCTAAAATAATATTATTCCCCGCAATAATTTTCTTTTTGCCATTTTCTATTTCAACTCTTTCCGCTTTAGTATTATTTAAAATTACAATATTTTCCGATAATAATTGATCTTGAACTACCTTTGCAGCTTCAGGATCTTCTTTCGGCAAAATCTGATTTCGACTCGATAAAATTGTCACCTTTGACCCTAACCGTGAAAAGGCTTGTCCCAGTTCACAACCAATCGGCCCCCCTCCAAAAATTGCTAAGGATTCAGGACAATTTTGTATAGAAAATATCTGTTCATTAGTAAGAAAACCCGCTTGATTTAACCCTGGAATATTAGGAATAGCCGCCCGGGAACCCGTGGAAATTACAAAAGCTCTAGCGGTTAGTTTACGCCCATTAATACTGAAGGTTTTGTTATCTAAAAACTGACCATCTCCAAAAATAACCTCAACTCCTAAAGATTCAAACCGTTCGGGAGAATCATGGGGTTGAATAGTAGAAATAACCTGTTGAACATGACTTGCAGCTTTGGCAAAATTAATGTTATAATTATCAGTATAAATCCCAAATTTAGCCGCGTTTTTTACTTCATAAGCTACCCGGGAAGCATGAATTAAAGACTTACTAGGAACACAGCCAAACCATAAACAATCCCCCCCTAAGCGATCGCGTTCTATTAAGGCAACTTTTGCCTTTAATTGGGCAGCGGCACTAGCAACAACTAACCCCCCAGAACCACCTCCAATCACCACTAAATCATATTCAACGGCCATGATTTTACCTTTAAATTGTAGAAACCGGATTTCTTCAGCTATCCTTCTATTATGCAGCAAAGGTTAAGGCAGAAACCCAATTTCTCGGAATACTAAACAGTTAATACCTGTTCTGCGGTTAAGGATAATTCCGAAAAAGTGGGTGATATAATCCGATCATTCCCTCTAAATTCGTTATGATCGCAACAATTAACCCTATCCTAACTGCGGTTACAATCGTTAATTGTAGCGTGTGTTAGTACAGCGATCGCATCATCTAGGATATCTTGAATCATTGGATCATTAATCAACAGCCTTGAATTAAAATTCAGGCTCAAAGCTAAAACCTATTAAAATAGGTTGAAAGCTGAGTGAATTTAAAACTTTAGTTAGTTAAAATTGACTAAAGTTTTTAGTATTTAGGAGTAAGGATAGATGCCAGCTAAAGACTTTTATCATGATCCAGTAAAAAATGCCTTGGTTAAAGATGGCTGGACGATTACAGAGTCAGAGAACTTTTTGTAGATTTGGGGTTAACTAAAACCGGATTGTTTGTTGTATCTGGCTGTTCGTAAAACAACCTATCAGGCGATTTTTTCTGAGCCAATTGGACAGTTAGTGATTAACAAATATCGAGTTAATTTATTAATTTTTGAAAGTCAAAAGGAGGAAATTGTTCAATGGATAGTTTAGTTCAATATCGAGAAATTATTCAAGAAAAACTTAAAGAATATACAGAAATTCCCTATGCTTATGGGGATTTACAATGTCGTTTGATTGTGAGTGAAGATAGGAACAATTTTTTATTGATTACTTTGGGATGGGAAGATGATGTACAGGTTCATGGGTGTTTGGTTCATATCGAGGTGATTGGCGATAAAATTTGGATACATCGAGATGGATTAGAGGATGGAATTGCCAATGAGTTAGTTAAGGCAGGAATTCCTAAAACTCAAATTGTTTTAGGGTTTCATCCCCCTAATATTCGTCCTCACACGGAGTTTGCTGTTAATTAATAATAAAAAGGGGAGGGTTCAGTGAAATTTCTTGCAGGTATTCGAGATATTGGCGAACCCGCCCCTACGGAAATTATATTGAATTAAGCGGAGAGAAAATCGGATGAAGAATAGCGAATTGTGCTATTAGCTGTGGATACATTACGAGCGATCGCTAATACTTCACTATTATTACTGCTTAAAACAATAGCGGTATCATTTGCAGAGAAGCCGTAAAGATTACCAGGCTTAAGGGCATATTGACTTAAACTACCTTGGATTTTGATATAGTCATCCCGCCAGTTAAAATCCTCAATAACAGCATAACTATTTCCTAAGTAACCTTTGCCGTAAGAATCACCAATAACAAAGGTATCTACACCTGCATCTCCCCTTAAGTAATCAATTTCTCCATTACCACTAAGACCACTGTAATAAAAGGCATCCAAGACATCGTTGCCATTACCACCCGTTACGGTATCGTTTCCTGTCCAACCCATTAATGAATCATTCCCATCATTACCAAATAGTTGATCATTGCCACTATTCCCATTAAGGGTGTCATTTCCTGCGGCTCCTGATACGGTGTCATTTCCAGCTAAACTATTGATATTGTCGTTACCCGCACCACCAGTAATATTATCGTTACCAGATGTGGGAGTTCCCCCCGGAGTTGGCGTTGTTCCACCAGTTATAGGTACAAATTTCGCACTGTTAAATGCAGTTGTACCAGGGGAAACAGTGCGCGAGTTGAAATATTGTCCGGCAAAGTTTGCTTCCGACATAGTGAATGAGCCATCAGCGTTAACTCGTTCTACAAAACCTACATGACCGACATCATATGATCCCCCTTGCCAGGGGTCCCAAACAACAAAACTATTAGCTGATGGTTGACGAGTCCATCCTCCTAAATTATCATCCCACTGACCAGCATTTCCAAACCATTTTGCACCTAAGCCTTGATTGTTTTGAAATAGCCCTTTTTCAATGGCACGACCATAAGCAAATTCCGTACACCAAAAAGTAGGATCATTGTTACCAGCAACAATCTTATTGCCTGCTGCTTGATAGTTGATAGAACTAAGATTGATTCCAAAGTCTGAAGGACTAGGCATGATTTTGTCTCCTTGAAAGATGAGTTGATTAACTGTTGTTCTGAACACTAGATTAAAGATTTTCTCTTGAAGCGTCAGTAGATTAAAGTGAGTAATTAAAAATCATTTTTTAACTTTAAATCAGGTAATAAAGTTACCCATAGTTAACCAAAGTAAGTCAAAGTCATCTATAGTTATTATTTAGAGGCTGCGACTTACCAGTGGATACATCTATGGACATCACTTCAGCGTTGGACTTTATCAGTTCACAACTAATGGCCAAGAAGCTCAAAACCTTGAGTACCCTTGAAACTACTATCTTGAAAGAAGCGTGGAAGGGTAAAGATGGCAAAAGTTATGACGAAACTGGAAATAGCGAAGGGTTTGCAGGTGAAAGTGTTAAGACGGCTGCATACAAGCTTTGGCGAAGGTTGTCAAACCTATGTGCAGAAAAGGTAAATCGGGATAATGTACAAGCGGTTGTAGAGCGTTACTATAATAAAGTTGCGATCGCCTCTCCCTCCACACCTATACCCTCTGCACCTAATTCTATTGAGAGTAACAGTGCGATCGCAATTGCCGAAAATATTGTTAACGAAAATATTAATTTTATTGGTCGGGAAAATGCGATCGCTCACCTTAAAACCAAAATCAATCAAGGTGCAAAAATTATTTTAATTCAAGCCGCAGCAGGAATTGGTAAAACAACTCTGGCTACAGAATTTCTGAAGAATCAAAATTTTGATAAAATCTTATATTTGACGATGGCGAAGGAAAGGGAAACCATCTCGCCTGTTGAAAGTATTGTTGAGGAATGGCTAAGAAAGGATTTTGAGGAGGAACCTGGACGGGATTTTATGGTGTCCTTGGGACGGCTAAAACGACTGTTACAAAATCAAAAAATTGGGATATTAATTGATAACTTAGAACCTGCACTGGATTCTGAGTTTAGATTTATTGAACCCCATCGAAGTTATATTGAACTATTGAGGATGTTAACAGATCCGATGGTGCAGTCAGTAACTTTAATTACCAGTCGTGAACGTTTGTGTGAAGGGGATATTACGGTTGAAACCTATCGTTTACCTGAGTTAGACTATTGTGCCTGGAAACAATATTTTGAATATTATCAGATTAATAATCATGATTCTATTTTAACTGAAATGCACAAAGCCTATGGGGGAAATGCTAAGGCGATGCGGATTCTTTGCGGTGCAGTTCAAGAAGATCCTCAATATCAAGGAGATATTCAAGCTTATTGGAATTTTAATAAAGCTGAAATTTTAGCTAAACCTGATTTAAAAAATTTAGTAAATTCTCAATTTAACCGTTTGCAAGAACTTGATATTAATGCGTTTAAATTATTGTGTCGGTTGGGGTGTTATCGTTATCAAGATGTTCCCACTGTTCCTGATAATGGGTTATTGTGTTTATTATGGGATGTTCCAGAAGGTGAACAGCGCAGGGTGATTGAGTCGTTAAAAAATCGTTCTTTAGTAGAAGTTAACAAGGGTGAATTTTTTTTACATCCAATGGTTAGGGAAGAAGCGATCGCACGTTTAAGAAAAAGTGAAGATTGGGAAACAGCTAATATTAAAGCTGCGGAGTTTTGGACGGATAGTGTTAAGACGGTTGAAACTGTACAAGATGCACTGAAAGCGTTTGAGGCTTACCATCAGTATGTAGAGATTAATGACTTTGAGCAAGCAGGTTCTATAATAGAAAAAGAAAGGGATAATAAATGGGAAAAAGGTGAATCACTAGGTAGATCATTTTCTAGATTTGGCTTATTACAACAAACTGCTTCATTAATTAATAAAGTTAAAGACAAGCTAGATAATAGTTATGTTAAAGCTAAATTATATAATATATTAGGTTATATAGAAGGGCTAAGAGGCTATATATACCAAGCAATAAATCATCATAAGGAATCTAAATCAATAGCAGAAAAAATACAAACAATATATATTGATTCTGAACAAAGTCCAGAACTAGATTTTTATTTATATCAATTGTATAGATTATCCGTTGTATCCTTATTTAATCAAGGATTGTGCTATTTAGATATAGGGGATTTAGGACAATCTTATCTTTTATTTGAAGAAACGATTTTCACACTCTCTAACAAAAAAATAATCTTAATAACACAAGAGAATCAACTTTATCAAGATCACTTTTATCATATTCAATTATGCAGTTATGTTTACCTTGCTTTAATAAATTCATATTGGGGTAACACTGAAACAACACTATCTTATCTTAATAAAAGTAAACCTTTAAAAGAAGCTAAAGTGACTATTTGGAGCCAAGGTTACAAATTGCTATGCTTCGGAATAATATATAAGAATATAGGTGAAACTCTAAAGTCATTTCAAATGTATAATCAAGCAATATCATTTGCTGAAAAAACTAACTTTACTCAAGTAAAAGCCAAAGCCATAACAGGTCTAGGAGAACTTTATCGAATACAAGGCGAATTTGCAAACGCACTCACCCATCATCAAGAATCTATAGAAATTTTAGAATATATTGGTGCTAAATGTGATCTAGCGGAAGCTTATTATCAACAGGCTTTAACCTATCAACTGATGGGAGATAGGGAAAACAGCAAACCTAATTTTGATAATGCTATTCAACTATTTACAGAAATTGAAGCACCTCGACAAGTTGAGAGGGTGATAAAGTCAATCATTTGAGAAAAAGCAGGTTATTCTAGCAGCATAGTCTGTGATTCAACCTTAAAAGCAACTACAATTTGACCCGTCACCACAGTCCGTGATAAAGCAAAATGAAACATCACAAATTCCTTGTAAAATATCTTCAGGTTTGCATTGACACTTCTGACTGATTAAGTTTTGACACGGACGCTGTTTTTTCTGGGTTTCACTATGGAGAATAAGAGAAGAATTTTTACAAGATTTGAAGCGTTGATTCGCTAAGGGAATTGCATCAATTATACCATATTTTGTAATCAATTTTTTAATATATTGAGAGCAAGAATCAGTCTTGTGTAAAACTCGATATGCACAGGAGAATCCTTTACGGGGAGAAATATATTTTTGATATCCTGTAATTGCTGCGATCGCAGTTTGATTCACAGCAATTTCTAAAGTGTTTCCTAATAAATCGGTAACTGAACTTTTCATGACAATATTGCCTTTTAAGTAGAAATAAATCAAGGATGTGATAGACCCATGATCAAGATCAATTGATTAAGAATTTTATTCTGTACTGGATGTTCCGATTAACTGACCATTAGCCCAAATTATAGATGCTTTTGCTATGAAATTCACCGATTTTCCACTGACCCTTCATAACTCACAAGCGTCATACCCTCTAAAAAAGAGAATAAAACCCCAAAAATTTTGTAAACTTAAATGCTAAGTAGTTACACAAAATAAATTACCTAGTTGAGAGAGGGAACAGCCCCCCCAAACCCCCCGTGCACGGGGGGTTTGGGGGGGAGGGAACAGGGTGGAGGATGTGTAATTAATTTTGTTTAGGTACTTATTAATCACCAAAATCCTATAACTGGTTTCTAGTAAATATATTTTTTTTTCCCTTGCCTTTAGTTCCCAATTAATGTTATAGGATGACAGGAGGTTTTAATCTGGTTAAGAATCTAATGCAAATGGACAAAAAACTTGCTGTTTCTCTTTTGAGTCTTCTTTTCACCATTAGTTTTCCCCTCTCGGTTTGGGCGGAAACTGTGTTAGAAAAAGTCAGCCGGACAGGGGTACTGACGGCCGGGGTGAGGACGGATGCGGTTCCCTTTGGTTATACAGACAAAAATGACACTTTACAAGGGTATTCCGTTGATTTAATTAAACTTATTCAACAGCGCCTAGAAAAACAACTGAATAAACCGATTAAATTAGAATTAAAAACCGTTGACCTGAAAAATAGATTTAATCAGGTAGAAACAGGTAAATTAGATATTGTCTGTGAAGCTACCAGTATTACTCCAGAACGAGAACAAAAGGTAGATTTTTCTACTCCCTATTTTACCAGTGGTATTCAACTTTTAGCAAGAGAAGCGGATGCAGAACGTTTAAACCCGACTCTCACTTCCGAAACCAAATTAAAAACAGTCAGGGAAAGTAATATTACAGTGGGATTCCTATTGGGAACAACGACAGATGATCAATTCCGTCCCATTTATCCTGAAGCGAAATGGCAAGTTATTGGAAGTCGTGCGGATGGAATTCGTCGCTTAAAAGCGGAGGAAATTGATTTGGTTGCTAGTGATGGGATTCTATTATTAGGCGAATTGTGGCAACAAGGACTAGACTTTAAAGCCTTTGCTTTAGTCCCCTCACAACCCCTAACCTTTGAAAATTATGGTTGTATTTTACCTAAAAATAGTTCTCAATGGGGAACTTTAGTTAATCAAACTATTACCAGCGAAGAAAATACCCAACTCTGGAATAAATGGTTTGATCCCAAAACCGGGCGTTTTCCTTATCAACGGTTTCAAACTAGCACAAAATCTTAAAAAAATAGAACCACAGGCTGTTAATTCCTGTGGTTTTAGTTCTGGGTTTAAGAGTAATTTATGATATTTAATCAACAACATGAATTAGCCCCCGTCTTAAGCGTTCAAAAACTTGATCAATATAGGAATGTTCCTCTACACTTAATGAGTCTTTGGAAAGTAGCAATGACATCAATAATCTTTGGTCATTGCGGGTGATTTTTCGAGAGCAAAAAATTTGATTGACTAATCTTTCAACACTAACAGAGGGTTCAGTTATTAACATGGGAAGCACCTAAAACAAAAACGGGTTCTGTCTTCTAATATTATTGATTGAAAGGATAATTTTACCAGTGACAGAACCCCTGAAATGAATGTGATTAAAGTCACTTTTTAATCGTGATTTTGATCAACTTAATATAAATAGAGATAAAATCGAAAGTCTGCTTGATAACGGTAGCAATTACCCCAATAATATTCTATCATAGCGATAACAATCTTCTGATTAGTCTATCATGAAACAAAAAATTATCGCTGGTGTTGCTCTGTTAGCAGTATTCAGTCCCCTAACCCCAGCCCAAGCCGAAAATTTACAGCAGACTCAACAACTTCTTTCAACTAAACAATGTCAAAATTGCGACCTCAGTGGTGCGGGTTTGGTACTGGCGAATTTAGTCGGTGCTAACCTCAATGGTGCTAATCTGGTGGGAGCGAACCTTAGTCGAGCTAACCTGACGGGAGCAGACCTGCGGGGGGCAAACCTAGCTGGGGCAAGTTTATTCGGGGCTAACTTAACCGGGGCGAACCTGGCGGGGGCTAACCTCAACGGTACGGATTTAAGAAGTTCCTACCTCAGTAATGCGATTTTAGATGCCAAAAGTATTAATAATGCTCAGTTAGTTGGTGTTATCGGACTTCCGGCGAGTGTGGGCGATGCGGAGGACTTTTACCGTCTGGGAGTGAGTGAAGCTAAAGCGGGACATTATGTTAATGCTATTGATTTTTATAATCAAGCATTGAGATTAGATGACAAGTTAGCCGCAGCCTATTTTGCTCGCAGTATGGCGCTGGCTGATTTAGGGAATTTAACGGGGGCTATGGCTGATGCAAAACAAGCCGAACAACTGTATAAAACTTTAAATTCCCCAGAGGGCGAAAAAGTTTCCCTCCAGTTAGTTGAAGCCTTGGAATATAAATTAAATCCAGAAGAAAATAAACCTCGGGGCGGATTTGTCGGAATGTTAGAATCGGCGGCCCCGATATTATTAAAGTTGCTGTTTTAATCCAAAAAATCCTAGGAGCAAAACTCGTTTAAAAATAGGAGTTGATTTGAGCTAAAATAATTTAATGCCAACTATTATATAGCAATCCTATTTGAGTTGTGTTTAAAATCCCTGATCAAAAGGGAATAGAGAACAGCCCCCCCAAACCCCCCGTGCACGGGGGGCTAGGGGGGGAGGGATCTGGGGTAATACTTCTGGCCGTTTCATATCAGCATTAAAATGTTACAACCTATTTAGGATTGCTATATCATGGCTTTAGGGGAGTTCAGGGGAGAATAAATCAATGGGCGATCGCAAAAGTAAATCCTTATGGAATTCGATTAGTCAAAAAGCAGCCAAAGCCAGTCAATCTTTAACGGAAAAAGCCACCGAAGCCGCTAAAAATTCCGTATCCCATGCGGGAGAAGCCATTACCCATAAAGCCACCGAAGCCGGAAAAACGATTCGGGATACAGCCACCCATTCCGTAGAATCTACTTGGAAAAAAGGTCAAGATTGGATAGATTATTTGGGTTCAGAATTAGAAGAACCTTTATCCAATCCCCACGGAACTGATTGCAGTTTAGATGAACTGTATCATATTTTTATAGCCTATCAAACAGCCGATCAAGGGGGAAGTCAAACCGTTACCTTAAAAAACGGTAAAACCTATACCGTGAGAATTCCGCCCCACCGCACAGAAGGAGCAAATTTACGACTAAAAGGCTGTGGAATTAGGGGAAATGATGCCTTTTTAGTCCTGCATAGTTTTTATAACTCAGAATTGAATATAGATCGACAAATCAATCGTTTAATTAATCAATTCTCTCTCTATGAACAAACTAAGACTAGATGTTTAGAAGCCTATAATCGTCTCAATAATGGACAAGCAACCCAAGATTTTACTGCCTTAGATTTATTAGATTATTTGGTGCTAACCTCTAAACTGTATTCTGATATCGGTCAACGTTATATTATTGCCAGCCATCATTCCCGTTGTTTGACCTTAGAACATTGCTTAGAAAAAGCCTTAGAAACATCAGATTTAGAGTTAGAAGAAAAAAATCAGTTAAAAGGAACCTATCAATATATCCGTTCAGGGGAAGCGGTTCCCGATTTAGATGCGTTAACAAAAATTGATACGATTATTCTCAATTCCTCCTTAAAATCCAACTTAAAAAAATACTATTTGCGCGGAAGTATTACCGCCAGAGTTTTAACCTTAGATATTCTGATTATTAATACTATTTATAATCAATCCCAGTTATCCGAATCCGATAAAAAGCGCTATGCAAAAACCTATATTCAACTACGAGAAGGGAAAAATATTCTCGATGCTTTAACCTTAATTAGTTTAGATGAATGGATGATCAATGCAGAGATTCCAGCCCAGGGAAAAGTGATTTATCAACTCATCCGTCAACCGAATTTAGCTTTAAACAATGAGTTTGATGATGATGAATATTTAGAAGCATTTAAAACTATTCAAACAACGATGCAATCTATCTTAGAAAAGCATCAAGATTATCCCAGAATTGATATTCAACGGATTGATATTGCGGAGGTCAAAATAGATCGATTAGCGGAAAAATCCTATAATTCTGTTTCTCGGGGCGGCTTGGGTTTATTATCAGGAAATGTAATTATTAAAGGGGCGATTCCTTTAATAGAAATGACCGCTAGGGTGGCGATCGCAGAAGTAGCACAAAAGTCAATTTCTGATAAAATTAAATTAGGGATTCCGACGGTTTCTGAAACCAGAAATCCCTCCACAGCGATCGGCAATAATTGGATGGCGGTGGGTTCCTTTGGAGAGGGGGAAAAACCAATGGATCATCTATTCGGTGCGGCATTTTATCGGACAATTATGGGTGAAATAGACGGGGTAAGCGGCTTTGCTGAACCCGCTAGTAATAAACCGATTCATCAGGGGTTAGGACTGCTGAAACTCTTGAAAGGACAACCGGATAAACAACGAATTATTAAGGATTTGGAAACTAGAATGTATCGTTAAACCTTTAACGGTAAAATAGAATTGTTTAAAGATTAAATTGGATAATTTCCCATGACTTCAGAAGCTAATATATCAACGGAATCAACAACGGGTGCGGATGCAATTGATGTGGCGATCGCGAAAGGAATTGACTTTGATGGTACAGCAATTCCTCCGGTTAAGTTAGATCTTTACCATAAAGTTATGGGTTTAGAAGCCGGACGTCAACGCAGTGGTGTTAGTAATACCATGCGGTCTCGAATTGTTCGGATTGGTGCTAAACATATTCCTGAAACTGAACTGAATCAATTATTAATTGATGCGGGATTTCAAGGCTTAAAAGAGAAGGAAATTCTATTCTATTATGGCGGTAAATCCTAAATAATTGAGTCATCTAATATTTATACGATAGGCCATTCGTTGTTGCGCTTGTTGTTGCGCTTTAGCGCATGGGCGACGCATCGTAACAACGAACTTTATTATTTATAAATTTGTAGTTGTTGTCTCAATTCATCCAATGCAGCATCAGAGGTTTCTAATGGTTCAGTTTCGTCGGGATAGAATTGTAATTCTATATCAATTTCCGATTTTGGGTAAGATGGAGATTTGGGATCATAAGTAAAGTTTTTATAGTCTTCAGGAAAAAAGTTAACAGTGCTTTTTATAATTAATTTGCCACTAATCCAACCTTTACCAGAAGTTAAACTTAATAATTTACATTCAATAGACCCACTAACATTACTCCAAGAGCTTTCTGTTAATGGTAGTCTTACTTTATCATCAATTATATAATTATAATTATTAAGAATATTAAATAAAAGTTTTAACCTTTGTTCTTTCGGATAATGATTGGGGTCATCGTAAATTTTTTGATTCAAAGAATACATCGCAAATTCTTTAAACCTAGCAACAGTAAAAGTATCTTTATCAATCAATAAAAGATCGTCATCACAAGTTAAAGGATAAAAATTATCAGTCATTGGGCTTAACCTCAAAAGCAAATGTAGACATAAATCGCCCCTATCCTCAAAACCTATTAATCAAAATAGAATCATTCTTGGGTATATTATAGGAGAATTTAAGAAATACCTAGGGAAATATAGCAATCCTAAATTCGTAATTCATAATTCGTAATTCGTAAAGCGCGGGAATCGACTGCCTTTTGCCATGGTCTTAAACTCTCCATAACAACTTCAAACGCTCCCCGCCTCCCCTGCTTTCTTATTTAACCCGGGTGGCTCGGTTAGCCGGATTTCGTTCAATTTCTCTGGCAGATTTTCCTCGCCAAATTAACTTAATCGGTGTGCCTTTAAAGCCCAATTGTTTACGGAATTGACCATCAATATAACGACGGTAATTGTCATTAAATCGTTTAGGATCATTAACAAATAAAACCAGCGTCGGAGGTTTACTACTGACTTGGGTTCCATAGTAGATTTTCCCCTGTTTCCCTTGGCGAGTGACGGGGGGAGAATGCCAACTAATCGCTTCTTCAATCACTTCATTAATTACGGCCGTTGATACTCGTCGTTCGTGACCTTCGGCGGCAGTATCAACTAAATTCAGAATTTTTTCAACCCGTTGACCCGTTTTAGCACTGATAAAAATTAATTCCGCCCAATCCATAAAATAGAGTTTGGCTCGGACTTCTTTTTCATAGTCTAAAATAGTATAGGTATCTTTCTCGATCGCATCCCATTTATTCACCACAATTACACAGGATCGACCTTCTTCAATAATTCGATCTGCTAATTTTTGATCTTGATCCGTAACTTGATCAATCGCATCAATCACAAGTAACACCACATCCGCCCGATTAATAGCTTTAAAAGCTCGATTAATCCCAAAAAATTCCGCCCCATATTCCACATTTTTCTTGCGTCGAATTCCGGCGGTATCAATTAAGCGATAGGTTTTTCCATCCCGTTCAATTACTGTATCAATTGCATCTCTGGTTGTCCCCGAAATCGGACTAACAATGGCGCGATTTTCCCCTAAAAAGGAATTCAATAAACTTGATTTTCCAACATTCGGACGACCAATAATTGCTACTTTAATTTCTTTTTCAGTTTCGATTTCATCAATCGGGGGTAAATGTTTAATCAAATCATCTAATAATTCCCCGGTTCCCGATCCATGAATCCCAGAAACCGGATAGGGTTCCCCTAGTCCCAATTCCCAAAAATCGGCGGCTTGAACAATTCCAGTGGTGGGAGATTCACATTTATTTACTGCTAATAAAATCGGTATTGATTGTTCTCGTAACCAACTTGCGATCGCTTCATCCCCACCCGTCAAACCCACCTGACCATCTACCACAAAAATCGCGGCGGTGGCTTCGGTTAAAGCGATCATTGCTTGTTCTCGAATCATGGGCAAAAATTCTGTATCATCATCAAAGACTAAACCGCCCGTATCGACGACTTGAAATTCTCGATCCTGCCAAAAGGCGGGGCGATAGGTGCGATCGCGGGTAATACCGGGCTGATCATGCACAATCGCTTCGGGATTTCCCGCCAAACGATTGGCTAGAGTTGATTTTCCGACATTGGGACGGCCAATAATAGCAACAATAGGTAAAGACATAAATCTGTTTGGTAAGACGTAATTAACGGTAGGGGTATAATTGCTTTTCTCCTACAGTGTGCTGGGGCTAACAGTAATTGGCAAAGGGTTGATTTTGGATTCTGACGCTTTTTGCACAGCATTCTGATTGTACATTGAAAATCTACATTAAATCAAACAATTATGGAACGTGGAATTTCACTTTTGGGATTATTTGTTTTTGTAGGAATTTCCTATCTCTGCTCTGTGAATCGTCAAGCGGTGCGTTGGCATCCGGTTTTATGGGGGATTGGATTACAGTTTATTTTAGCCGTACTCATCCTCAAAACTCAGGCTGGTTTTGCTTTATTTGAGTTTTTAGGAAATGCGGTCAGTCACTTTCTTAACTTTTCTGATCAGGGGGCTAAATTTGTTTTTGGAGAAGATTTTCAAGACCATTTTATTGCTTTTAAAGTTTTACCAACAATTATTTTCTTTTCCTCTTTTATTTCTATTTTATATCATTATAAAATTTTACAAAAAATTGTAGAAGCTGTGGCTTGGGTAATGATGCGAACTTTGAAAACATCAGGTTCAGAAACTTTATCCTGTTCGGCGAATATTTTTATCGGACAAACGGAGGCTCCGTTATTAATTAAACCCTATATTCATACCTTAACAAATTCAGAACTTCATGCGGTGATGACTGGGGGATTTGCCACCATTGCCGGAGGGGTGATGGCCGCTTATATTTCCTTTGGGATTCCCGCCGAACATATTCTGGCGGCTTCTGTGATGTCGGCTCCTGCTGCTTTAGCAATTTCTAAAATATTCTATCCTGAAACGGAAATCTCTTTAACTAAAGGAAAAGTTAAAATAGAAGTTCAACCCACTTCTGCTAATGGGATTGATGCGGCGGCAACTGGCGCCAGTGACGGGATGAAATTAGCTTTAAATGTGGCGGCAATGTTAATTGCTTTTTTAGGATTATTAGCCTTAATTAATGGGGTTTTACAATGGTTGGGAAGTTTTTGGGGGATGCCTTCTTTATCTTTAGAAGGAATTTTGGGTTATTTATTTGCTCCGGTGGCTTGGTTAATGGGAATTCCAATCGCAGATTGTTTACAGGTGGGAGTTTTATTGGGTAAAAAAACAGTTCTAAATGAATTTATTGCCTATTTAGATTTAAAACAATTGATCGAAAATTCTCAACAAATTGCTCAAGGCAAGGGGGGAGAAAATACCCTTTCTACAATTTCTGAACGGGCTATAATTATTTCTACTTATGCCCTCTGTGGGTTTTCTAATATTGGTTCGATTGCCATACAAATTGGGGGAATTTCTGCGATCGCTCCCGAACGACAAGCCGATGTTGCTCGATTAGGAATTAGAGCGATGATCGCGGGTTCTATTGCCTGTTTTATGACCGCTTGTATTGCTGGTATATTATTATAATAAAAAACAGCCCCCATCCTCGTCAAAAAATGATTAATTTTTGTAAAGCAAAACCAAAAACTTGCAACATTATTTTACATTAATTGAGTCGATTCAAAACTACAATATTAATAAAACATAAAAAGATTATTTGCTGTTGCTAGACTTATGAATTATTTGTCTACTTTTGTTTCTCTTTATAAAAAGATATTATAATAATTGTTATGGTTACTGATTCTTGAAATTACTATGACTGCATCTCAATTGATCGTTTCTCCAAAATGGTTAGCAGAACATCTCGAAGATGATAATATTGTGATTGTAGACTGTCGGTTTTCCTTGGCCAATCCCAAATTAGGACAACAACAATATCAAGAAGGTCATCTTCCAGGAGCATTTTATTTAGATTTAGACCAAGATTTATCAAGTCCGATTCAAAAACACGGCGGACGTCACCCCTTACCTAACCCAGAAAAACTATCAGCAAAGTTATCAGAAATTGGTATAACTTCTCAACAAACCTTAGTCGTTGCTTATGATGATTCTCGGTTAGCTTTTGCTTCTCGGTTGTGGTGGTTATTGCGTTATTTTGGGCATAATCAAGTTGTTTTATTAGATGGAGGGTTTAGTCAATGGAAAAATTTAGACTATCCCATTAGTTCTAATATTCCTAATCCAAAATTAGGAATATTTAAGCCAGAAATCCAGTCAGAAATGTTAGTTGATATTGAAACTGTAAAAGCTCGAAAAGACTCACCCGGAGTGGTGCTGATTGACTCCAGGGAACCCGAACGCTATTTGGGAAAAACCGAACCCATTGATCCAATTGCTGGATGTATTCCGGGGGCGGTAAATTATCCTTGGCAAGAGGTGACAGAAACCACGGGTTTTGTTAAAATAAACGAACAATCCCAACGCTGGCAGAATATTAAAGACTCAGAAGAAATAATCGTTTATTGTGGTTCAGGAGTTACTGCCTGTGTGAATTTATTTTCCTTAGAATTAGCAGGAATTGATCAAGCTAAATTATATGGGGGAAGTTGGAGTGATTGGTGTTCCTATTTAACAGAAGCACAAAAATCAGATCACGGATTTAAGATGATTACGCAGATTAACACAGATTAAAATTAGAACACGGATTTAAGATGATTACGCAGATTAACACAGATTAAAATCTGTGAAATCCGTGAAATCCTCCTAAATCCTTGATCCTCATTACCCATTACCCATTACCCATTACCCATTACCCATTACCCATTATGCAAACCATAGAAAAAACTAACTCATCTTTCCTTGATACTTCCTTAATTATTGCGGGAAAAACCTTTAAATCTCGGTTAATGACCGGGACGGGGAAATATCGTAACCTCCAAGAAATGCAGGATAGTATTACCGCCAGTGGGTGCGAAATTGTTACCGTGGCCGTTAGACGAGTCCAAACCCAAGCCCCAGGACATGAAGGGTTAGCCGAAGCTATTGATTGGAGTAAAATTTGGATGTTACCAAATACCGCCGGATGTCAAACCGCAGAAGAAGCAATTCGGGTGGCTAGATTAGGACGGGAAATGGCAAAATTATTAGGACAGGAAGACAATAATTTTGTCAAATTAGAAGTAATTCCTGATAGTAAATATTTACTTCCTGACCCGATTGGCACGTTAGAAGCGGCGGAACAGCTAGTCAAAGAAGGTTTTGCCGTTTTACCCTATATTAATGCCGATCCGCTGCTGGCGAAACGTTTAGAGGATGTTGGCTGTGTCACGGTGATGCCTTTGGGTTCTCCCATCGGTTCAGGACAGGGAATTAGAAACGCTGCCAATATTGCCATTATTATTGATAATGCCAGGGTTCCAGTGGTTGTGGATGCTGGTATTGGTGCGCCCAGTGAAGCAGCCTTAGCGATGGAAATGGGGGCGGATGCGTTATTAATTAATTCGGCGATCGCCCTGGCCCAAAATTCCACCGCCATGGCCAGAGCTATGGGAATGGCCACGGAAGCCGGACGTCTGGCTTATCTGGCTGGGCGAATTCCGGTCAAAAGCTACGCCCAAGCGTCCTCACCCCTAACTGGGACAATCGCCCGTTAAACTGTCAGTCTTCAAATTATTAAGTTTTTCCATGGAGTTTGACACTCCCACGGGTGAACCGCGTGGGATTCTCCTGTCTAGCCCCGATTGCTCGGTATTCATGGAGTTGCCCCCTACTGTTTCCAGAATTGCTTCACAGCAATATTAGAGGAGAGTACGAGACTCTGAGGAATGCCAAGTACCTCGTCCCAATTGACGGCTACGACTATTACAGTCTTTGGCTCTGCCAAGATTTTTCGGAGCTTTCTGTAGTCAACAGGGATAATCACAGTGGTTGCCTTTTTCTCGCCATTGACAACTTGTTTTTAAGGAGGTCAGAACATCTGACCAGATAAGCGAGGAACATCCTTGCTATACTCTGATAATAGAGTCTTAAATAGAGTATGTCAAGGGAAAAGAAAATTCAGTTTAATGTTAACGAGAAAGAATATGAACGTCTCAAAAGTCATGCTGAATCAGAAGGATTATCAATGGCTGAAGTTCTTAGGGATTACATTAAAACCCTCACACCCCCTAAAGGGGGTCGCACTACATCCCACGACTGAAGTGCGTGGGCTTTGTGCGAGGTTGTTGTAAATTTTTGTTATCAGAAAAATGGGTTTAAAACCCCTAAGTTCTACTTAGGCTTTTTATTGAGTTGTCAAGAATATCCAATAGTGTTACCATAACGATAACAGGAAAGGTAAATAACCTGTATAAAAACCTAGTTGCCTAACGGTAAAACACTGAACCCTTCGACTGCGCTCAGGAGAGCCCTTGACAAGTGAATCTATAGGGTTCTACTGCACAGTTTTAGCCTCTCCCCAGCAGTGGGTAAAAGATTCGTGGGAGCTAGACAAGCAGTTTTTGAAACTAATTTGTTTCAATTAAAAAAAGAACTCGCATTCAGGCGAATAGGGTAGGGCATACCCAAATTTACGCTTGGGGAGAATCCCACCTCTGGTTAAAGCACTGCAAGGTACTTTGATTAAGTGGTTTCGCTGAACCAAGAATCCCCACGCCTTCAGGCACCGGGAGTGTCAATCTTGATCCCAGATAGTAACATAAGGATTTTTCATCATGCCCTATATCAATGAACAAGGTGGACGTCTGAATAACTTCGCAGTGGAACCTAAAGTTTATACAGCCGAACCCCCTACCAATTCACAAAAACGGAATTATATTATCGGTGGTCTTGCTGGGATTGCCTTGGTAGGGGTTTTATTATTCCTTGCCTTCACTGTATCCTGAGATATTAATCATTCAGTCCGGGCGGGTTTTGGGTATTTTTACGTTTGCTAATCGTAAAATGCCCCCCGGATTTGAAGCAAACCACAAAGATATAGAGACACAAAGAATAGGAATAACCCTTAAAAACCCGCCTCTCTCCTGAACCTGAACCGCCAGATGGAAGAAGATAATTAGATGTCCTAGGTGATGGTTTAAGGGTTGATAATGGCGATGACCAATAATTGTTCTGTTTTAGTTTCCCAAACTCATCAGCGAATCTACGATCGTTTACAACAGGCGCTGGCTTTGCAACTTCGCCGTCAAGTTTTTCTTGGAGTTTGTGATAACTTAAATCTGCGAAATCATTTGGCGCTACAGTTACGAACAGATTTTTTATCCAAACATCAGGAGAATATTATACCCCAATCTCCCATTTCTTCAGATTTGATTAGTGTAAAACTTGATTTAAGTGATCCGAATCCATTTCAGGCAATTATCCAATGGTATGCTCAAAATAAATCTAATGAGAGTCATCCAGATATTATCGGATTTCAAATTTTAGGGGTAGAACATTTAACCCGTCAACCTCCGGCGGTACAATGGTCATTTTTAAGATATTTACGCACTTTAGAAAACCATCTCGACCAATTTGAATTTAGTTTGCTGTTGTGGATTTCTTCCCCTTGGTTATCTTGTATTCAACAGTCAGTACCAGAGTTTTGGGAGCGACGAACCGGAGTATTTGAATGGATCAGTGATCCCACTCCGAGTAACTTGGAGTCGGAGACCATTTCCTTAGATTTTGGGGAAACTTCCGAACCTGTTGAACGGGGTCAAATATCTGATCCGTTGCAGGAACTTCTCGATCAGATTCAACAATTTGAGCAACATTCTGCCCTTTCCTGCTTATCTCCAGCCTATCGTAAATTAGGGAATATATACCGCGATCGCATTTTAGCTGGGGACAATTCAGAACTCAACTATACCCAGGCTATTCAAGCATACGAAAAAGTTTTAGAAATTATTCCAGAATTGAATAAAAGTTCTATTGCTTCCGACGATCTTGATGATTCTATTAATGTTTTTAATGACTTAGGAACATTATATTGGATGGAATTTCGCCAAAGGGTTCAAGAGAATCCAAAATCTCTGGATGTGATGTGTTATTTAGAAAAAAGTATTATTTTTTATCAAAACGCTTTAATGAAAGTTGATCCTGAAATTCAACCAAATTTATATATACAAATCCAAAAAAACTTAGGAGCGACTTATGCAGATTTAGCGACTTGGCAAGATGGGAGTAAAAATTTAGAACAGTCAATTATTGCTTATACAGAAGCCTTATGTTATTTGAATTTGAACCTTTCTGAAATCAAGGGTTCCCAGATTCAAGATTATGCAACAATTCAAAATAATTTGGGAACGATCTATTGGAAACTGGCCCAAAAAACCCAACCCATTCCTCACCTGAAAGCTGCCATTGCTGCCTATACCGAAGCAATGGAATTTTATACCCCGCAACACGATCCCCTCAATTATGCCCTGCTACAAACCAATTTAGGCACAGCCTACTGGACATTGAGTCAACATCAACCCTCGGCTAAATTGCTATTACAAGCCACTCACGCCTATCATCAAGCCTTGAGCTATCGGACGACCGCCTCAGCCCCAATTGCCTGTGCAGCCACCTATAATAATTTGGGTATCGTCTATTGGCATTTGGCAAACCACTATCAAAAATCGGAAATTCGGGCTAAATTTTTAAAAAGAGCCATTGCAGCCTATCAAAAAGCCCTCTCCATTACGGCGGATCTCAGTCGGGCCCAACTCAATTTTGATCCCTTAGCAACCCATAATAATCTGGGACTAACCCACTACCAACTGGCAACCGATTCTCATTTACATCTCGAAAAAAACACCAAAATTTCTTTTTTAAAAGCCGCACTCAAACATCACATTCAAGCGATTATTAATGATCTTAATCAACCAGAAGGACAAGAGTTTATGGAGAGTTCTGTTTCCCAATCAAAAACCACCGAACATCATCAAACAACTTTGGGTTACTTGCTGCGAACTATTCGCGCCTTCTACAATGAGTCTGGATTAGAAGGACAAAATCAGGCTTTATCTCAGATTCCTGCTCATCTATTGTCTGAAATATTACCAAAAATTTGGGTCTAAAGTTCTCCATTTGTTTGGCTAAAAATGGTATTCCTTCCCAATCAAGAGCAGTCCATTCAACTCGCTCCCGGAAACTGAGACATAATCTGGGGATTATTACGGTTTTTACTAAATCGATATTTTATTGGGTGTAGGTTCAAGTTTTCCATTAACATTGAGATGTCTATTTAATATTCTGGCTCAACCTTCTGCTTAATATGCGTGGTTATGGCATCTGTAAAAATTCTCGTAGTTGATGATGATCCAGCAATACGGAACCTCATAAGTCGTTATCTTAGCCAACAGGACTATCAAGTTGAAATAGCGAGTGACGGCCATTCCGCATTGGAAAGGTTTGAACAGTTCAATCCTGACTTAGTGGTATTGGATCTAAATTTGCCGGATACAACCGGTTTAGCATTGTGTAGGGAAATGCAAAGTCGAACCAGTGTATTTATCCTAATGCTAACCAGCGAAAAAGATCCCAAACTTGGGTTAAAGGAGGGAGCCGATGACTTTGTGACCAAACCCTTTGATTTAGAAGAATTAAACCTTAGAATCAAAGCAATTTTAAAGCGTCAACGAAATCAAGTAGATACACAACCCAAAAATTTAATTTATGGGGATTTAATCATTGATCCAAATCGTCGAGAGGTTTATATTAGTGGTGAATTAATCGCCCTGAGTGCATTAGAATTTGACCTGCTCTACTGTTTGGCCCGCAAACCTGGTCGAGCCTGGCGACGGCCAGAATTATTGCAGGAAGTGTGGGGTTATGAGTATGAAAACGAGCAGCGGGTTGTTGATGTTCATATTGGTCAGATTCGCAAAAAAATCGAACTGGATGTGGAGCAACCTTCCTTTATAAAAACAATTCGGGGTGTGGGATATATGTTTGATCGGCGCACGGGTGAACGTTAATTGTAATGGATAATTGTCCTATATTCTTAACCATTCATGCCCGATTATCAATCGTTAAATTCTCACGGGCTTTTTAGTTATGAATTCAGCAAAGATTCTTGTTGTTGATGATGATCCGGCAATCCGAAATTTAATTAGTCGTTATTTAAGCCAACAGGATTACCAAATAGAAGTGGCCGCTGATGGCAAGACGGCGTTGAAAGTATTTGAACAGTTCAACCCCGATTTAGTCATTTTAGATCTGAATTTGCCGGATACAACGGGTTTAATATTATGTCGAGAAATGCAAAATCAAACTCATGTTCTGATCCTGATGCTCACCAGTGAACAAGATCCAAAACTCGGGTTAAAAGAAGGAGCCGATGACTTTGTAACTAAACCCTTTGATTTGGAGGAGTTAAGTCTGCGGATTAAGGCTATTTTAAAACGCCGCATATCTATGTCTAATTTAGAACACAAAAATTTAGCCTATCGGGATTTAATTATTGACCCGAATCGGCGAGAAGTCTATCTCAAAGGAGAATTAGTAATTTTAAGTGCGTTGGAGTTTGATCTACTTTATTGTTTAGCCAGTAAACCGGGTCGGGCTTGGAAACGCACAGAACTTTTAGAAAAAGTTTGGGGTTATCAAGACGATAGTAGTGAAGGGGGGCGGGTTATTGATGTTCATATTGGTCAAATTAGAAAAAAAATTGAACCTGACCCTAAAAATCCTTCTTTTATTCAAACGGTTAGAAGTATTGGCTATCGTTTCAATTAATAGAGGGGATTATTAGTATAATGTTTATGGTTTATTGTCTACTCTGGTCTAACTGCTGTCTACGTTCTGTCTTCTGTCCCATGTTCTACTATGCCTAAGTCGGGTCAATCGTCATTTCGCCAGATTTTACTCTCGCAGATTTTACTGCTTAGTCTTCCTGTGTTGCTCGTGGGAGAATATGTTACCTATAGAAAAGCCCGTTCTGGTTTACTCGAAACAGCCCGATTAAATTTAACAGAAAGTGCGAGTAAAAAAGCACAAACCATTAATGAATGGATTGATTTTAACAAGTCTGGTTTGACGATTGCCACCAATAATATTGTTTTACAACCCGAAAAACCTCAACAGTATTCTGTGCTGCTTTCTCAACTTCAGGAGCAGTTTTCTCCCTTGGTTAGTTGTCTCCAATTGACTGATCTACAAACGCAAAAACTGATTGCTACGACCTGCGGGAAAAAGCCTATATATTCTATTCCTAAAAACTTTTGGTCGTCCCAAAAACAGCAAAATCCTGAGATTTATATTAATTATTTAGTTCCCAGTCTCGATCAAAAAAATTCAGAATGGCGAAATCAAATTAAATTAGTATTCAACTCCCCGATTTATGTCAATCAAAACAATAAAAATCAGTTAAAATATTTGTTAAGTCTGCAATCAACTTTATATTTAGAATCGAAAGAACCTCCTAAATCTTTAACGGGATTTACCGTTATTATTGATCAAGGAGGAACAATTATTAGTCATCCAAGTTTGAATAAATTGGGACAAAATATTCAAGATCAAGCCGATGCTAATAGACTCAAAAATTTATTATCTAATGCGTTAGAGAGTAAAAAAAATTCTTTTATTCACTTATTTTATTTTGATCAATCGGGGAATGAACTTCTAGCGGGATATGATTCAATTCCTAGCCCGATTACCTCGGAAAACGATAAGCAATGGGTGATTTTAGCGGTTGTTGATTTACAGCAAGCTCTATCGGGATTAAAAGATATTAAATCGTTGTTAATCTCCTTGGTTTTATCTTTAGTTATTGCCAGTATTATTGCTGCGGTGTATGTTTCTAGGGATTTAGCAATTCCTTTAGAAAAATTGAGAGATTATGCACTCAGAGCTAAAAATTTAGATAGTCCGGGTGATGTTCCTGACAATCTAAGAATAACAGAGTTTAATCAGTTGGCTGAAGCTCTAAATACAATGGTAGCAAGTCTTAGAGCGAGAGCACAAGCCCTAGAATATGCGTCCAAAGAAGCCCAAGTTGCTAATCAATTAAAAAATGAATTTTTACGAGTTATTTCCCACGAATTAAGAACCCCTTTAAATGGAATTATTAATTCAATCAGTCTGATTCAAGATGGTTACTGTGATACCAAAACAGAGGAGGAAGAATATCTGAAAATTGCCTCGGATTCCAGCCAACATCTATTAAATTTAGTTGATGATATTTTAGATATTGCTTTAATTGAAGAAGGCAAATTATCTGTGATGCTTGAACCCACGGATTTAATGCAAATTGTCAAAGATGCGGTGAATTTGCAAATGTTGGATATTCAACACAAAAACTTAACCCTCGATTTACCCACCCCCGATCAACCGATTATTGTTCAGGCTGATCCTGATAAGTTAAAGCAAGTTTTTATTAATATTCTCAATAATTCTGTCAAATTTACTAAATCGGGAGGAATCACCATTTCTACCCGGATTGAATTGGCTACCAATTCTCTGATTGAGATGCAAAATAATACCGCCTCAAAATCTACGACCGTGCGATATCAAGTTGTAGTCACCATTACCGATACCGGAATTGGTGTGGCGTTAGGACATCAGCAAAAAATCTTTGAACCCTTTGCCATGGCTGATGGTTCAACCACAAGGGAATTCGGGGGAATTGGATTGGGTTTAGCTATTTCTCGCCGTTTAATGCAAATGATGGGGGGTTTTATTACCCTAGATAGTCCAGGTTTAGATCTCGGAACCACTGTGATGATTAGTATTCCCCTATCTGATACTAATACAAAATCACCTTCAACTCAAAGCTCTATTTCTTCCCATCCCGTGATAGCAGAATAGGATTTTAAAACTCATGAATTTGAGACTAATTTAATCCTGATGTCGGGCGATTTTCTGAGCCAAATCAACGAAAATCGCCCGATTTTCTATGCGCTATATATAAGTAGTTGCACAAAATAAATTACCTAGTTGAGAGAGGGAACAGCCCCCCAAACCCCCGTACACGGGGGGCTAGGGGGGGGAGGGAACGCCGGATCTGGGCAGAAGATGTGTAATTAATTTTGTTTAGGTACTTAGCGTAATTGCGTAAGTCCTGAAAGAGTTAAAAACATTAATCGCAGTGTTCCCCTACCTATCCGCCATAATTCCATCCCGTGCTGGCGAGGTTAAGAATTTCGGCTTCTTGATGAACACCTGCGGCGATGACTTCCCCGACGAATACCGTATGGTCGCCGTGTTCAACACAACCCACCACTTGACATTCTACATAACCCAGGGCGGCGGAAATAATCGGACAACCGGTTTCTCCTAGATAAAATTCGATGTCTTCAAATTTGTTTCCCACTCGATGTTGGGGTTTAAAGAATTTCTGGGCGATGTCTTTTTGACCTTCAGCCAGGAAACTGAGGGCGAACACACCACTGGTTTTAATCATGGCATGGGATTTAGAATCATTTTTAACACAGTTGACCACTAAGGGCGGTTCAAAGGAGGCTTGTGTCACCCAACTGGCGGTAAAACCATTGACTTCCTCTCCCTCTTTGACTCCACAAATATAGAGGGCGTGGGGAATTTTACGCAGAATTGTTTTTTTAGCGGCTTCGTCTAACACGGTTTGAATTAAGTATTGAGTGATTTTACGCAATTAGTTTAGCAAAAAACTAGAAGTTAAGACGGCATCACCCCTAAAACATAATCCCATTGATTTACGGAATGATTTTTGGTGATATCGAAAATGAGTCCGTCTCCTTCGGCGAAAATCTCCCGAATTTGGGGTAATTCCCCAATTTTATTGAAACTCAAAATAGTATAGAGTTTCTGATTTTTATAAATAGTTTCTCCCAGTTTAACATAAAATTTAATCATGCCTCCGGCGGGGGAATAATAGCGTTGAATTTTATCTTTAGGGGTAAGATGAATCTGATGATTGGGGTTGGAAGCTAAGGGGAAATCTTTTATTGATAAAAGTCCTTTGGTTGCTAGATAATTTTTGATTCCCCTAATTCCTTTCTGCACAGATTCGGGATTCATTTCTAACCCGGAACCCAGTTCTAATGTCCAAGATTCTATCTCAAATCTAATATTTTTTCCTAGTTTAGCTAATTCGTTTTCTAAGGCTAACCAGGGCTTCATAAAGGCTTCATCAAAGGCATCCCCATCATAATCATTCATTAATATTCCTGTATCTAATAGAAAGGCATTAGCACTTGCTTCTCGACTGTGAAAACAATATAAATAGTCGAGGGCGTTATTAGTTGAACTGTGTAAATCAATCAGATAGTCAGCATCTAGGGCTAGGTTTTGGAGTTGATAGCGATAATAATTATTGTAGGAAACTCCGGGGTAACTTCTAATGAGTTTAGCCAGTTGATAAAATTGATTTAAAATAGTTTGACGATATTTTGCTTGAATTTCATCTTGTTCTAAATCCTGATTATCTTGGGCAAATTGGCTAATATCTGCTCCGGTTTTTTCATAATCCCAAAAAATTCTATTCCAGTCTTTGCCATCATAAAGATTATATCGACCGGAGGAAAAATAATGCGATCGCTGATTCACCCCCAAAGGATTACAAACAGGAACTAATAAAATTTCTCCAGTTAATTGAGTCTTGTCTAAAGTGATTAAAAAATTAATTAAATCCTGAATAACAGCATTTCCACTAATTTCAGCCCCGTGTAAATTAGATTGTAAATAAACTTTTTTGCCTGGATTCTCGCCCGTAAACTGATAACTTTGAATAAATAATTGATCGCCAGAAGCGAGTTGAATCAAGGGAATAGTTGAAATATTAGGAATCATAAATCAGTCATCAGTAATCAGTTAACAGTTATCAGTTGTAGGGGCGGGTTAATCAAGATTTAAGTAATTAACAAATATCTAAATAAACCCGCCCGTACCAGTTAACAGTTATCAGTTAACAGTTATCAGTTAACAGTTAATAAGTTTACAGTTAAATGGCAGGTCTCTACACTTTTGAAAAAAATCCATGCTATGATGGGGGTTTTAACGTTAAAATTAGTCTTATTATTTATATTCCTGTGTCCTACTCTACCGAAAACAATCCCCAACTGGATCTCAACGCCCTATTTCCATTTCCCCTGGATGACTTTCAACACGATGCGATTACAGCGTTGGATGATGGAAAGTCCGTTGTGGTTTGTGCGCCAACGGGTTCGGGAAAAACCTTAGTAGGAGAATATGCCATCCATCGGGCCTTGGCGGGCAATCGGCGGGTCTTCTATACTACACCCCTAAAGGCGCTATCCAATCAAAAGTTTCGGGACTTTCGAGAACAGTTTGGGGCGGACAAGGTAGGGTTATTAACGGGGGATATTTCCGTTAACCGGGACGCGGCGGTGGTGGTGATGACCACGGAGATTTTTCGCAATATGCTCTATGGTACACCGATTGGAGAAGCCGGAGTTTCCATGGAAGCGGTGGAGGCGGTGGTTTTGGATGAATGCCATTATATGAATGACCGCCAACGGGGAACGGTTTGGGAAGAATCAATTATTTATTGTCCCAGGGAAATTCAATTAGTGGCGTTATCGGCAACGGTGGCCAATAGTGAACAATTAACCCACTGGATTTCTCAAGTTCATGGCCCAACGGAGTTAATTTATTCTACCTTTCGGCCGGTACCCTTACAATATCATTTTTGTAATATTAAAGGCTTCTTTCCCCTATTAGATGATTCCCTGAAAAGAATTAATCCTCGCCTCAAAGAAAAAAAGGGCCTTCCTCCACGGGGTAGACGCAATGATATTCCGAATTTAGGCGCGACTATATCCCATCTAAAAGAAAGGGATATGTTACCTGCTATTTATTTTATCTTTAGTCGGAAAGGTTGCGATCGCTCCGTCGGAGAAGTGCGTCATTTATCCTTAGTTAATGAAGCCGAAACCGCCCGATTAAAAGAGCGAATTGATGCGTTTTTAGCATCGAGTCCCGAAGGCATTCGTCCCGAACAAGTTGAAGTATTATATAAAGGAATAGCCGCCCACCATGCCGGACTTTTACCGACTTGGAAAGGGTTAGTAGAGGAGTTATTTCAACAGGGATTAATTAAGGTGGTATTTGCCACGGAAACCCTCGCCGCCGGGATTAATATGCCCGCTAGAACTACGGTAATTTCTAGTTTATCAAAACGCACCGATGACGGTCATCGCCTGTTAAAAGCCTCGGAATTTCTGCAAATGTCAGGACGGGCGGGACGGCGCGGCATGGATACGGAAGGCTATGTGGTGACGGTACAAACTCCCTTTGAAGGAGCCAAGGAAGCAGCCTATTTAGCGACGTCTAAAGCTGACCCCTTAGTAAGTCAATTCAGCCCTAGTTATGGCATGGTCTTGAACTTATTACAACGGCATAGTTTAGAAAAATCTAGGGAATTAGTTGAACGAAGTTTCGGACAATATCTGTCTACAATTAATTTAATTCCTGCTCAAGAAGAAATTGATATTATGCAGGCGGAATTATCGTTAATTGAAGCCCAATTTGGCTTTAGTGGCGAACAAAATATGGCATTGTTGGAAGAAACCCTAGCCAGTTTTGAAAAAGTTTATGACCGTCTACGGGAAGAACGTCGTTTATTAAAATTCCTACAACAGCAAGCCGAAGATGTCCGAATGCACCGGATGGCCCATGACATGGATGCTACCCCCTTGGGTACAACTTTAGGTTTACGGGGAAAAAATGTTCCTACGGCTCGCAAAATTGAGTCTGACCCCATTCCGGCCGTATTAGTCGCCAAAACCCCCAGTTCGGGACAGGCACCCTATTTCCTCTGTTTAGGACGGGATAATCGCTGGTATGTGGTGAGTGCGGCTGATATTGTAATTTTGCAACCCGATTCTAAACGGTTAAATGTGGATTATTTGGAAATTCCTAATATTCCGTTTAAACTCGGTCAATGTCGTAAAGGAGATGAGTTAACCGTAGCCATTACCCAACAAATTCCCGAATTAAATATACCTGAATCGCCCCCAGAAGTCATCGCTCAACAAAAACAAGTCGAACGGTTAGAGTTAGAATTAGACGCCCATCCTATTCATAAATGGGGCAAACCGAATAAACTGTTAAAACGGTGGCAACGCTGGGCAGAATTAAATGAAATGATTGAAGAAATGCGAGGGGAATTAGAAGAAGATTTAGCCCGTCATTGGGATGAATTTATGGCTTTAATTTCAATTTTGCAATACTTTCAAGCCCTAGATGAGTTGAAGCCTACGGATTTAGGACAGGCTACCGCCGCTCTGCGGGGAGATAACGAATTATGGTTAGGGTTAGCCTTGAAGTCGGGGATTTTTGACCAACTTGACCCCCACCATTTAGCAGCGGCCTGTGCAGCTTTGGTAACTGAGGTTTCCCGTCCCGATAGTTGGACGCGCTATGACTTATCGGAGGAGGTAGAAAACGCCCTGGGACAGTTGCGCCATCTGCGCCAGGAATTGTTTAAACAGCAACGACGGTATCGGGTTGCTTTACCCATCTGGTTAGAACGGGATTTAACTGGTTTAATTGAGCAATGGGCTTTAGAAACCGATTGGTTGGAGTTGGTCTCTAATACCAGTTTAGACGAAGGAGATATTGTCCGAATGTTCCGAAGAACTTTAGATTTTCTTTCTCAAATCCCCCATGTTCCTTATTTAAGTGAATCTTTGAAAAAAAATGCCCTACGCGCCCGTCAGTTAATAGACCGATACCCGATTAATGAGGCGGTAGATTAGGGTTTAACATCTTACTAAGGGAGGGAATAGGTAATAGGTAATGGGTAATAGCAAGAGTTTACCCCCCCTGCTCCCCTGCTCCCCTGCTCCCCTACTGCCCCTTACATATTTCTAATTTCGCCCCTGTAGCGCAGGCTTCTTCCGCCATTCCTAAAGCCACACCGTCAAATACAGGGGTCGCCCATTGTCTCCCTGCTTGAATTGACCCCGCCCGTTGAATAATTTCTGCGGCTTGAGCAACCTCAATAATAGCCACTTTAGGATTATATTCCGCCGCCCTTTCAATCATCGGATGCCAAGCCAAAGAATGACCCTCACGATTATTTTTTCCCCCACGAACTCTCGGCCCAATATTAACTAAACCCTGCTGTTGATAAAACCCAACTAAACGGTTTTGGATGCGATATTCCCACCATAAATCCCGTTGATGGAGTCCCGTAACTAACATTTGAGCACCAGGACGGGGGTTAGCAGCATTCGCCACATTAGCATCGGCTGTTAAAACCACCGTTTGCACCGAAGAATTTCCCTTATGAACTCCAGCAATAAAATGTTCTAAAGCCTGAAATCCATCTATATTTTCTCCATACATAGAAATCGTCGGAGTTAACACATAAAACCCTAACGCTTCTAACCGTCGTTTCATTTCTTCAACCGTAATATAATTCCAAATTCGACCCACGGAAACACCGTTAACACTGGCTCCAGATTGTACACCATTGCTAGTATATTGCATCGGTAAAATTGCAATCGGTTTGTTAGTATTAATTCTAATGGGAGCCACATCAGCATGAGTCCAATTTTCTCCAGTGTAATTGTAGCGAACTCGATAAATCCCCTGTCCGGCTTCATATTCATAAGACCGACCATCTTCTAAAATTGCCACGGTTTCTGTTGAGTTGGAGTTTTGACAAGCAGAAACAGAAGTCGGACAGTTAAGATTCTGTGCCGTTGCCGGGTAGGAAAAGCCTAAAATTAGGGAAGTTAAACAGAGGGCAATTTTTGTTTTCATAAGTTAATTTAAAGGATGATTCAAGGTTCAACAGAGGACTTTAACATAAATCAGGAAAATTGAATCAAATCAGGCTGGTTTAATCATATTTTTTAGGCTTAAACTGAATAAATAAGCACAACCCGCGACTAAAATAATCGTTGCACCGGAGGTTAAATTAAGAAAGTAGGAAATTCCTAAGCCTAGGGTGGTAAAAACTATTCCTAAAATACTGGATAATAGCATCATTTGTTTTAAGTCTTTAACAAATTGTCCTGAAATTGCCGCCGGAATAGTTAATAAAGCAATCACTAAAATTAAACCTACCACTTTCATCACCATCACCACGGTTAAGGCGATGGCAACTATTAACATTAGATAAAGTTGGTCAACTGGTAAATTTCGAGTTTCGGCAAAAACTGGGTCAAAAGAAATTGCTACTAATTCTTTATAAAATAAAATAATCATCACCCCAATTAAAATATTTAAGATTAACATTAGAATTAAATCCGATTGGGGGACGGTGAGAATACTGCCAAATAAATAACTCATTAAATCAACTTTATAACCAGGGGTTAAGTCAATAAAAATAATCCCAATTGCCATTCCTATTGCCCACATCACCCCAATAATAGTATCTGCCCGTTGTTGGGTTTTACGATAGACTAACCCCATTCCTAGGGCAGAAATGACAGAAAATATAATTGCTCCTAATACGGGACTAAATTTAAAAAAGTAACCCATACCAATGCCTCCATAAGCAGCATGGGCAATTCCGCCACTAATAAAAACAATCCGATTCACAACAACAAATGTTCCAATCATGCCACAGGCAATACTAACTAAAAGTCCTGCTATTAAAGCATTTCTCATAAATTCAAATTCAAACAATTTAATTAATTCTGTTAGCATTATTTTTGATTATAGAAAATGGAATAGATTGTAAAATCGTCAGTTATATTTTCTCCAAATTCCCCCCTTTTTTATGGGGTTAGGGGGGTAACTCCTTAATCGACTCTAGCCTCCTAAGTTAACTAAAATAACGCCCCAATCGAACGCCCCATATTTTCAAGTTTCATCGCTTCTATTGCGGCTGTTGGTTCATAACCACAGTGCACCATACAATCTACACATTTGGGATTTCCGCTTGATTTTCCGTATTGTGTCCAGTCGGTTTTTTCCAATAATTCTTGATAACTGGAATAGTAACCTTCATTTAATAAATAACAAGGTTTTTGCCATCCTAAAACACTATAACTCGGACTTCCCCATGGAGTACAATCATAGTCTTTTTCTCCGATGAGAAAATCTAAGAATAAAGGATTATGATTAAAATTCCATTTCTTTTTACCTGATTGATAGGGAGATAAAATTTCACAGAATAAGGCTTTAGTTTGTTCTCGTTTTAGGAAATGTTCTTGGTCGGGTGCCCATTCATAACTATAACCAGGAGAAATCATCATCCCATCTAAACCCAAAGTCTCCAGAAAATCAAAGAATTTCTGCATTTCTTCCGGCTTAGTTCCAGCAAATACCGTTGTATTAGTTGTGACTCTAAATCCTTTTGATTTAGCAACTTTAATCGCTTTTACTGCAATTTCAAACACGCCTTCTCGGTCTACACAGTGGTCATGATGTTCTTTTAAACCATCTAAATGCACACTAAAGGTTAAATAGGGAGAAGGTTTAAATTTTTCTAAACTTTTTTCAAGTAAAATTCCATTAGTACACAAATAAATAAACTTTTTGCGAGCAACTAAACCCTCAACAATTTGATCAATTTGCGGATGTAATAAAGGTTCACCACCAGGGATAGAAACCACAGGTGCGCCACATTCTTCTACGGCTTTAAAACAGTCTTCTGGGCTTAAATTTTGCTTGAGAATTTCTTTCGGATGTTGAATTTTTCCACAGCCAGAGCAGGCTAAATTACAGCGAAATAAAGGTTCTAACATCAACACTAGGGGGAATTTTTTTCGCCCCATTAACCGTTGCATGAATAAATATTTACCAACGGTGATTGCTTGTTCAATTTGAATGGCCATTTTTTGTTCACCTTAAATAAATTTAGAATTGGGTTAATCTAAAATCACCCTAACTCATCAACATACCCTTGTGTTATAAACCAATTAACGGCATCTTTCAAGGCGGTCTTAATTGAAGATTGAGGTAAACCCAATTCTTGAACCGCTTTTGAGGGATTATAATACATCGGTTGTCTTGACATTTTAACGCCATCTAAGGGGAGAGAAGGTTTTTTTCCTAAATTAGCTAAAATCATTTCATCGACCCATGCAATGCCCAAGGGAAGCCAAACTGGGATGGTTTTTTCAGGGGCGGGTAATCCGGTTATTTCTGACAATAAATCTAAGAATTGTTTCAAGGTTAAATTCTGATTACCTAAAATATAACGTTCTCCGGTTTTGCCTTTTTCTAAAGCCAGTAAATGACCTTGGGCGACATCTCTAACATCAATAAAATTCAATCCAGTATTCACATAAGCGGGCATTTTTCGGCGGAGAAATCGTAAAATCAAATCCCCCGTTGGCGTGGGTTTAATATCCCAAGGGCCAATGGGTGTACTAGGATTAACAATCACAATATCCTGACCTAATTTTACCGCATTTTGGGCTTCCTGTTCTGCCCAATATTTAGATTTTTTATAATATCCAACTAAATTCTCAACTGGACTTTGATAATTTTCATTAACAGCAACTCCAGGTTTTACTCCAATAGCAGCAACGGAACTGGTATAAATTGTTCGTTCAATTCCCGCTTGTCTAGCGGCGGCTAAAATATTACGAGTTCCGATAATATTATACTGTTCTAATAATAATCTATCCCGTTGCCAAAGGGAATAATGGGCCGCACAATGAAATAAAACTTGACAACCTTTTAAAGATTGAGATAAGTTAGCATCTGTTAAGTTTCCTTCAACAATTTCAACCTCTAAATTTTTCAAGTTATCTAAATTACTCTCAGGACGAACTAACACCCGAACTGCATAATTATTTTGCAATAATAATCTAATTAAATTCGCCCCAATAAACCCCGTTCCACCCGTTACAAATACTTTCATTATATCTTAGTATCTTTGTGGTTTATTTCTATAAACTTTGTTTCTTAAATCGTTTTTTAATCTTCAACCATTCATCTTCCAAAAATGTATTTAAAACCGGAACAACAATTAAACTTAATAAAGTAGAAGTGATTAAACCCCCAATAATCGCAACGGCCATCGGTTGTCTTAATTCTGACCCTGCACCTAATCCTAACGCAATTGGTAACATTCCCAAAATCGTCGAAGCGGTAGTCATCACAATGGGTCTTAAACGTACAACTCCCGTCTCAATAATTGCCTGATTTCGACCCATACCTTTTTGACGTAATTGGTTAATATAATCCATCAATAATAACACATTTTTATCTAATAATCCTAACAGGAAAATCAACCCAATTAAAGAAATAATGCCAAAATCACTTTGAGTGATTAATAAAGCTAACATTGCTCCCACTAAACACAAAGGAAGCGTTAACCCAACTACCGCAGGTTCTACCCAACGACCAAATAATAAGAATAGCAACCCTAACATACAAATAACAGAAAATAAAAGAGTTACCAGAAAGCTATTTAAAACTTGACCAATTCTGGCAGAATCTCCAGTTAATTTTAAGGTAACTCCATTATAAATTAAAGGTTGAGCAATCTCAATAACTTGATTTGTCGCATCCCCTAATAATTGACCTTGGCTTAAATTAGCAGTAATATAAGCCGCCCGTTGACCGTTAAATCGTTCAATTTGGTTGATAGTATTAGATGTATTTTCTTCACCCGTTACCCGAACATCCACAAAACCCGGTAATTTTGCGACTTTTTCTTTAATGGTTTTGGCTATATTATTTAATTGTTGAATATCCTCTCCAACTAACACAATTTGTAGGGGTTTTTCATCCCCTGTTTCTACAAATTGAATATCTTCCACACTGATAGTAACGTTATTAATTTGGGGCAGATTTGACCTAATTTGATCTTGAGCCTCTAAGGTTGTTAATTGACGATCATTTTTTAGTTTGACATAAATTCTACCTTTATTTGGTTGTCCTTTAATTCCAATAATTGTTAAGGCTTTTTCAACATCGGGAGTATTCAAAACCACCGTTTCTATTTTTTCGGCGGTCGTGCGAGTTTTTCTAAGAAAGAGTTGAATTGGATTTCTGGCTAAATCTGTTAACCAATCAAACGCTCCTTGCTGTTGAAATATATCATTGGAGTTAGAGGCGGGTTGTGGCTCGTCTGGCGCGGAGGCGGAGGAGACGCGCCGTGGCTCGTCTCTACGTTGAAGATTAGAAATTTGAGGAAGGGGATAGGAATAATTAATTACAAATTCTCCCCTATCGAGTCGCGGTAAAAACCCTTGGGGGACAAAAGGAATTAAGGCTAAACCAGCAACAAAACTCAAAATAGCGATTAGAATAACTCGTTTTCGGTGGCTGAGTGACCATTGCAATAATCGACGATAACTTTCGATAATTGGGTTGGGTTTGGGAGTATAATTTTCCGGTCTATTTTTTGCGGGTTTTAACCAATAAACTGCTAAAACTGGAGATAAAGTTCTGGCGACTAATAATGATATAACTACAGCCGAAGAAATTGTCAATGCAAAGGGTTTAAAAAACTGTCCCAACGCATCTCCCATAAAGGCTACGGGGAGGAAAACTGCTACAATTGTTAAGGTGGAAGCTGTTACCGTTAACCCAATTTCATCTGTTCCTTTTATCGCGGCTTCTCTGGGTGTTTCTCCAGCATCAATTAATCTGGCAATATTCTCTACATCAACAATAGCATCATCTATAACAATTCCAATTACTAATGCTAAGGCTAATAGGGTTATTGTTTCTAAGTTGAATCCAGCAATTGCCATCACAATGCAGGTTCCTAATAAAGAAGTAGGAATAGCTAAAGCGGTAATTAAAGTTGCCCTAAAATTCCTTAAAAATGGAAATACAATGGCAATGGCTAAAACAATTGCTAACAATAATTCATTAATTGTAGAATTGGTAGCTTCTCTAATATAATCGGCTTGGGTTTCTGCTAAAATTAGCTTGACATCTGTTAATTTATTTTGTATAATATTAATGGCATTTTCAACTTGATTTACCACTTCTAAGGTATTGGCATCACTGCGTTTTACCACCTGAAACGCTAAGACATTTTCCCCATTATATCTAACTAAAGTTGGCGGGTCTTGAATTAACGTTTGAGAACTGGATAAGGAGGCAATATCCTTTTTCGCCTCCCGACTTAATCCATCTCCTAATAGATTAACTTTTAAAACTCCGGGTAAAGATTTGAGTTGAGGCAGAATTTCCGATTTAGTAATTGTGGTTAATTCTTTTAAGGTTTTGCTTTCGCTTTTAATTGCGTAAGTAATTGCCGTTGATTCGTTTAAGTTTAAAGGAATTATATTATAAGTAGTTTCAGCAGGTAATTGAATAGTTTTTAAAGCTGTTTCCACTTGATTTGTTGAGGATTCTAAACTGGTTCCCACTAAAAATGCTAAACTAACAATACTCCTACCTGGATAAGTCGATGAACGGAAATCATAGACCCCAGGAATAGATTTTACCCCCGTTTCAATCGGTAAAGTAACCTTTAATTCCGTGTCCGTTGCGGTAGAAATGGGTGCAGTGGTACTCACAACTACCACCGGAAATGTCACCTCTGGAAATAAGGCATATTTGAGATGACTAAATGCCAAAATTCCGGCTATAATTACCCCAATCCAAAACCCAATTGCAATTCGAGGATGAGCGATACAAGCGCGAGAAATATTAAACTGTTCTCGCATAGCAGATTTGAGAGGAGACTGAATCATAGCAAAGATTGACAATAAATGATTATTCAAAAAATGATTATCTTCTTTAAGATAAACCTGAAATAATTAATTTGCAAAATTAAGTTTATTGGAGCAATTTTTCAGCACATTCAATCCCAACATCCACAAACTCATCAGGGGATTCTTTTGTCTTTTGAGCTTGAGTATAAATTTTTATAAACTGATCAAAACTGTACCGAGATTGAAATTGATTAATCGTACATTGACAAACAGTTTTCGCCTGTTGCTGGGTTAAACCTTCTTGAATACTTCGTTGACTACAACCACTGATATAAGTATTAACAATTTCTTGGGGATATTGATATTTAGGTTTGGGTTGAGTAGAATTATTTTGAGCCAGGGTGGAAACCGGATAGAGTCCTAAAGCCAAGAATAATATAAAATACAATAGACGAACAACGACGAAAGGACTGATAATATTCATAAAGGATTGGTTTTAAATGAATTGGCGACCATTACAATTAAAACATAAATTGTGCCTAAAATTTTTACTCCTCGGCGTAATTATTATCTTAATCACGCTGTCGAGTAGTGTTTGGCATCAATTCCAGAAGCTATCTGTCGCTTCCCAACAACCTGTGGATACATTTTTTGTACTGGGAGGAAGTATTTTACGAGAAATGTATGTCGCCGAACTAGCAAAACAAAATCCCCAGATTCCTATTTTAATTTCAACGGGATCAGATGATCCTTGTATTTTAAAATTATTTGAACGGGAACAAGCACAAACGCAACAAGTTTGGCTAGAAAAGTGTGCTAATTCTACTTTTGATAATTTTTTTTATAGTCAACCTATTCTGAGCAAATGGCAGGCTCATCATGTTAAATTAATTACCTCTCCCACCCATTTACCCAGGGCAAAATGGATGGCTCAAATTATGTTAGGATCTCATGGAATTTGGGTAGATGTGGAGACAGTAAAAGAAACCGGAGTTCCTGCAAATCGGGAATTGTGGCTAAAAACAGGAATGGATGTAACCCGAACTTTTTTATGGGCGTTAGCAAGTCAAGTGATTCAACCCTCCTGTTCTAATCTAACTCAACTTGAGGAAGTGAATCTGAAAAAGTGGTGTCAAGAAAAATTTAGCTGTGAATATCAAAGTGGGATTGATTCTAAATCAATTTGTCAGGAAAAGCAACCCTAATTAGAGCTTAACTTTACATGAACTTTTGACAAAAAAGTCCCTCAACCTGACCTATCATCGGTATTATAAGCCCTAAAATTTCAGCCATCAATATAAAGATTGAGTTAAAGATTTAATTAAGATTATTAGAATCTGCTTCAAGTTCAGGAAATCCGTGATTAAAATATGTCATTATGCCAACAGATATTACGGCGATAGGCAACTTGATTGAATATCAGAATCCTCTAAATTATCTGAAAAGCAATCGGTGCTGTTAGACCTTGGTTTTTACTCAATTGGTGCTTGACTCTTGTTTGTAGGAGTCTCCCTTATCAATGGGATCTCACCGGACAACTGTTAACCCCCCCCAACCCCCCTTGCTAAGGGGGGGGCTAGATTCCCGTTTGCTAAGGGGGGGCTAGATTCCCGTTTGCTAAGGGGGGCTAGATTCCCATTTGCGAAGGAGGTTTTGAAGGGACTAGAAAAGCCTAATTTGTATTCCTACGGGCTGCTTCATTGATTGCTAATCTACACTATTTATACCCTCAAAACCATGATCAAACCTAACTTAACTGAACGGGATCGGGCGTTTACACCTAGCCCTAAGACTTCTCAATATTTATTGATTGCCACCTTAGAAAATCTCTTAACACAAATCCAAGTCGATACCATTAATCTTGCAGCTTGGAGTCAACATTGGCATCTCCACTCGTTTCAACTAGGAGATTCTATTGATAATATAGCCATTTTTACCAAAAAAACAGTTAACAGTGAACCCAATCCAAAACCCCTGGTTTATTTAGTCGTTGAAGGTCGAGTCCGACTCCTAGCCTGGGACAAAAATCTAAATCGGGAGGTTTCAGTTTCAGTGATTGAACCCGGTGAAACCTTTGGCGGGGATCAAGCCGGATGGGAATACTCAAATTTATCTTATCAAGCGATCGCAGCCAGTGATGTGATTGTGGCTTCGATTCCTCTTGTCGAAATTCCAGCCCAGACCCAACTACAAACCCATCTAAAAACCACCATCGAAAGCCGACAACGGTTATTATTCTTCAAAACCCAAACGGACTGGCGACGGTTAGCCAGTCACCGACTACAAGAACTTTTATCCAACTGCACCCAACATCACATCAACGCCGGAACTCCCTTACAGTCAGCGATCCCAACCCAACAGAGCCGATTTTGGCTGTATCAAGGACAAATTACAGGCACCGATACCGTTCCCCAGGTGGGCGACAGTTGGGGAGAACCCGATCCCATCCCCCCAGAATGGAGCGCGGCAACGGAGTTAGTAGTGTATCAACTTCCCGCAGAAACCTTACAGATAACATCTGTACAAGGTGGGAAATCTCCGATGCGGAAACAGCAGACAACAATAACGGTGTCCCCTCAACCCGCCACCGTTAAACCATCCCCGGTGATCGTTCCCCCAACCGCCCAAATCCTCAGCTTCCCAAAACCCAAACCTCAACGAGTCTGGCGAGGATTTTGGCAACGGTATCCATTTATACAACAACAAAGCTCCTCCGACTGTGGGATCGCTTGTTTGGCGATGATTAGTCAGTATTGGGGGAAATATTTAAGTATTAATAGCCTGCGTAATATTTCGGATGTAGGAAGATCTGGAGTCTCCTTAAAAAATCTCACCCTCACCTCAGAACGCTTAGGCTATCAAGCCCGACCTGTCCGGGCAAGTTTGAATCGTTTGGAAACCGAAAAAAACCCTTGGATTGCCCATTGGCAGGGGGATCATTATATTGTGGTCTATAAAGTCCGTCGCCATCAAGTGGTGATTGCTGATCCGGCGGAGGGCAGAAAAACCCTCTCTCGTCAGGCGTTTTTAACCGGATGGACGGGCTATGCTTTACTTTTGGAACCTACGGAGCAATTCCATGAACTCAAAGAGCAGAAACGCTCTCTAGGTCGGTTTGCCGGGGTAATTTGGCCCCATCGGCTTTTGGGATTACAAATTGTTTTGTTATCCCTATTAATTCAGATATTTGGGATTGTTACTCCCTTATTAACCCAGATTATTTTAGATCGGGTTGTGGTGAATAAAAGTCTCACCAGTTTGAATGTATTTGCCTTGGGGTTGTTATTATTTGGCGTGTGGAGTTTGGGGTTATCTTCAATTCGACAATATCTATTGAGTTACTTATCAAATCGTTTGGATTTAACTCTAATTGGTGGGTTTATTAACCACGCCCTAAAACTTCCTTTAAAGTTCTTTGAGTCCCGCCGCGTCGGGGATATCATTACCCGGGTTCAAGAAAATCAGAAAATTCAACGGTTTCTCGTCGGTCAAATTTTATTGTCGGCGTTGAATGTTGTGACGGGGTTTGTGTATTTAGGGTTGATGCTTTATTACAACTGGAAACTCACAATTTTAATTTTAGGAATTGTGCCTTTAATTATTCTTCTAACCTTAGCAGCAACGCCAATGTTACGACATATTTCCCGTCAAGTATTTAATGCCTCTGCCGATCAAAATTCAACTTTAGTGGAAATTTTGACCGGAATTAATACAGTAAAAGCAGTAGCGGCGGAACCGGAATTACGTTGGCGTTGGGAAGAACGATTAACCAAACAGATGAATGTTCAGTTTAAAGCTCAGAAATTAGGGATTAATTTAGAATTTGTCAGTGGGTTAATTAATTCAATAGGAAGTACAGCCTTACTTTGGTTTGGTGCAACTTTAGTAATTCAAGATCAATTAACTATTGGTCAGTTTGTCGCCTTTAATATGATGCAGGGTTATGTAATTAGTCCGATTCTTGCCTTAGTAGGATTATGGGACGAATTGCAAGAAGTATTAATTTCCGTAGAACGGTTAAATGATGTATTTGAACAAGAACCGGAAGAAACCCCGCAAAAACCGTTAATTGTATTACCGAGAATCCAGGGAGAAATTCACTTTGATAACGTGACTTTTCGTTATCAGGAAGATGCCGAAACGAATATTTTGCAAAATCTTTCTTTTAAATTTCCTCCAGGTCAAACCATTGCTATTGTTGGGCGCAGTGGTTCAGGGAAAAGCACCCTAGTTAAATTACTGCAAGGTTTGTACCATCCCACAACCGGACATATTTATGTGGATGGGCATGAAATTCGCCATGTTTCTCCCCCTTCTTTACGTTCACAAATGGGCGTTGTTCCCCAGGATTGTTATTTATTTTCAGGAACGCTTTTAGAAAATATTACTCTGTATCGGGATGAATATACTTTAGATCAAGTTATTGAGGCTGCAAAATTAGCAGAAGTTCATGGATTTATTCAAGGTTTACCTTTAGGATATTATACCAAAGTTGGAGAACGGGGATCAAGTTTATCGGGAGGACAACGGCAACGAGTAGCGATCGCCAGAGCCTTATTAGGAAGTCCTCGAATTCTAATTTTAGATGAGGCTACCAGTTCTTTAGATACCGAAAGTGAAAGCCGTTTTCAACGCAATTTAGAACAAATGCAACGAGATGGCGTAGCCGCCGCCTTGCGGCATCGCACCACGATTATTATTGCCCATCGTCTCTCAACCGTGAGAAGTGCCGATTGTATTTTAGTTATAGACAAAGGTATTTTAGTTGAACAGGGCAACCATGAACACCTAATGGCAACTCAAGGACTCTATTACCATTTAGCCCAGCAACAACTGGCTTTATAGCCCAGGGCAATTGCGTGACTTCTCCCCCAACCCCTCTCCTACAAGGAGAGGGGGGAAGAATTCTTACTATTAAATCTTAAAATAAAAAGATTTAAAAATATTAATTACTCCCCCTTCCGAATAAAAATATTCTTCCTTTTCCCTCTCCTTGTAGGAGAGGGCAGGGAGAGGTCGGGAAGGGGGCTGGGGGGTTAGGTCTTAGGATTTATCATCAAAAATAAAACCGCCCCAAATCCTAAGCTCATCTTCTCCGATCTGCTATTTTAAAAAATTTCTGTAACAAATGTGCCAAATTGGCAGTTTAAAATCAAAAGTTACCCTAGTATAAATACAGAGGATTTTGATAAAAACAAGAACACTGGCCTAAACGTAAGATCACTTAAACCCTAGAGACTGGTTATAGGGTGCTTGTATGCGTTTGTTAGTCTCAACCACCTGTAATCAGTCGCTGCTTTTTGTTAACAGTCGATTTGACCTAATCTCATTTTAAAAAAACAATTAAAGTTAGCCAGTTTTTACATAACCCTATGAAACCGTACAAACTGTTCTCCTACTTCAGTAAAAATACTGATGATTCAGACTCCCAATTGTCTGTAACCTCACAGGAGGAATACTTAGAGGATCTGCAATTTAGTCTGGAACAGACAAAACTAACCGATCATATTTATGGCGGTATAGCGGGTTCTGTTCCCTTTCCTCAACTTGCACCCCCCCAAAAAATCCCCAAAAAATCTCCTCCTCCAGCTAGTGTTCCCACGGCGAAACCAGACTGGTCAAATGCCTTACAGTCCCTACTGGATCAACCCCCGGCGTCTTTTCCCCTGCAATTAATGTTAGGAGGATTTGTTTTTTGTATCGCCTTTGGTGCATGGGGATATTTCGGAACCGTTGATGAAGTCGGTCAAGCTAGAGGGAAATTAGCACCCCAAGGAGAAGTTTACAAAATCCATCCCGTTGAGTTGGGAAAAGTTTCTCTAATTTCGATTAAAGAAGGGCAAACTGTTAAAAAAGGTCAGGTTTTAGCCGAACTAGATCGACAAATTGCCACCCAAGAATTAGCGGGATTACAACAACAACTCACCGCCTTTCAAGCCGAACTAACTCAAAAACAAGGGTTAATTGAACGGATTCATTTAGAAGCCCAAACCCAAGCCGCGATCGCCACGGCTCAACTTCAATCTCAACAAGCCAGTATTGAACGAGTTGAAAGCCAAATTACATCGAATCAACGGTTACTAGGTCAACTCAATTTTGAAGCCTCAGCAACTCAAAAACGAGTTGAATCTTTACAACCATTAAAGGCAGAAACTCAAAGCCTAATTGCAAAATTGCAGGAAGGAGAATTAGCGGCTAAAGAACGACTAGAACGGCTACAACCTCTGTTAGAAAGTGGTGCTATTTCTAAAGACCTATTATTTCAAGCCGAACAAAATCTTCGGGATCAACAACGAGCTATTGTTCAAGCTCAATTATCAGAAAAAAATAGTACCCAAGAACAGATTTTTCAAGCTGAACAAAGCTTCCGGGATCGACAACGATTAATCACCCAATCTCAAGGAGAATTAAAACAATCTCAAGTTGAAGTTGAACGATTAAATGCGGAATTAGCCCAGAAACAAGCGGAGGCAAAAACAATTCAGGTAGAAACCCAGCAAAAAATTCAACAAACCGAGTTAGAAGTAACTCAATTAAAAGCGCAAATTACAAATACTCAAAATTTAATTACAACGGCTGAAGCTAAACTTCAAGACAGATATCTCTATTCTCCCATTGATGGAGTTATTTCTGCCTTGAATGTTTTTAATGTTGGAGAAGTAATTCAACCCGGACAAACCGTGGCTGAAATTACGCCCAAAAATGCACCCCTAATTTTAACTGCTAGTCTCCCGAATGACAAAGCTGGATTTGTGAAAACCGGAATGTCGGTTAAAGTCAAATTTGATGCTTATCCTTATCAAAATTATGGGGTTTTTGAAGGAACAGTTCGATCAATTTCACCCGATACAAAAGTCGATCAAGCAGTTGGCCCAGTTTACAAATTAGAAATTTTGTTAAAAAAAGACTATGTTTTGCAACAGGATCAGAAAATTCAGTTAAAATCTGGACAAACGGCTAGTGCGGATATTATTATTCGTCGTCGCCGGATTATGGATATTCTACTTAATCCTATTCTGCAATTGCAGAAAAATGGCATAGATTTGTAGAACACTATTTACTAATTAGGAGTGCAAGAAATGTCTGCTCAATATTCTTACAATAACTCGAAAGTTGCTAAAGCAATGAGTGAAGAACAATTTGAACAAATCCTAGATGCGATTTTATCAGGAAAATATTCTTGGGCTTGTGTTTTAATTCTGCGTTTTGCTGGATATAATCCACTGCATTATATTCCCTATCGCACCTATAACCGACTGGCTAAGGATAATAATTCTAATTCTCAGTCTCAAAGTAATACGACATCTGTTAAGTCAAGTCTTAACACCCAGACTACACCTCCTGGTGCTGGCAAAATTCGGGACTTAACTTATTTAGAATCTATTCCTGAAGTGGGTCGGGGAGTTTCGGGAGGATTTCGGCATTTAGAGGTTGTGGAAGACTTGCCTAGTCTCTGGAAAGTGAACTAAACCTGATCACATTTCAAGAGCAATTTAAAATCTTCCGTTTAGCTGAGTTCAATTTTTTCTGAATCAAATTTAAAACGATCCGTTTTTCACATCTTCTCCTGTTTAATCTCTTGGAGATTTAATAGTAATAATCCTTCCCCACCCTTGACCCTGCGGTTGAGGGGTTTAGGGAAGATATAACACAATTTTTCAAACAAAAAAAATAAAACCGTTTCATTTTTTAAGATTCGACGAATTTCAATCTGTCGCTACACACACCAAACCCGCCTGCGCGGGTTTAAAAAATCAGATATTAGTTATAGCAAGAGGCAATAGGGAATAGGCAATGGGCAATAGGTAAATACTTACTGTGAGCAGCTTTTAGCTTTCAAGAATGTCCTAACAGATGCGGCAACTGCTATATTAATAAAATCTAGTTCAACTATAAAAGGTGGTTGAGCCAGTTTAGCAATAGTTTCAGAGGATCTAAACTATTCTATTAAGGACTGGTGATTACAATTGAAATTGAAGTATCACTACTTTGAGATGATGCAGTTTGGTTTCCAGTCTGTGCATAGGCTGTTGCTTTTGCAGTAGCTTTACTATAGTTAAGGAAACTCAAGTTTTTAACAGTTGTCTTAGTTTGAGTATTAGTATAAGTAGTCTGACCGATGGCACCTGCACCAGCACCAGCTAGGGCATATCCAAGCCCGGTTGCTGTTATGGTATTTGTACTAGCGTAAACGCTGCCACCACCTAATACAATATTGCTTTCGGTAATGGGTTGTAAATAACTCAAGTCAGAGATGATTAAGAAACTGCTCATATCTACCTCACAAAAAGTTTTAAGCAAACTAAATTTATTAAATTGAAGAACTACTAGACCAACTAGATGTTGATGAACTGCTGCTAGAGCTAGATTGGGCGTAACTGCTAGAACTACTATCAGACGAAACGTTTACAGAAACGCTTTGACTAATTTCATCTTCTCCATCACCAGATGTTGAGACTACGCTTTTAGCCTCCCCAATAACTTTACCATCCGGTGAGACTATCCGTTTGATAATAACTTGACGGTGAATCATTTTTAAACTGAATATATTTGATGATTTACGCGAAATTTTAGGAAAAAGCCTGGTACTATTGTCATTCTAATAATAGAGGTAATATTTAGGTCTTTCCTTGGCAATATATTAGTTATTAACGATAAAATCCAACGCCAGAAACAGGATTTTAGATTCCGACGTTGGTTTATTTTGATAAGTCAATATATTGCTATCAGTTCAAAAAAGCAGATTTAGTAGCACCAGAAGAAGCCTGTACTCCCAGCAGCAGAACTGGAATGAGACCCGGAGGAGCCAGGCGCAGTAACAGTGTCAGTTTGTGTATGAGTAATACTACCCCAACCTGTAGCCTGTGAACCTGCTTGAGCAAAAGCGCCGTTACCAGAAGCATAAACAGAGGAGTTCAAGTACGAGTTCAGGTTTACCGTTTGAGAAACATAGGAGGGAGTAAATCGAAGGCCACCTTGAACGTTTCCTTCAGCAGTTTCCAAGTAGTTCAGATCTGAAATAATCATGGCTTTTGTCCTTTTTAGAGTGAGTGGTTTTTTTGTTTTCCTGTTACCTAATTTAGCTTGCTTGATGGTGTCTGTGTTGCCATTTTGGCAGAATCTTTTTTCGGTAACAACTTTGTTTTTCTGTAATCAATTTATCAAAGGTTAACAAGGAGATGTTGCCATTTTGGCAGAATCTTTTTCTGTTTGGCTGAACAACCTTTTGTTCCTTTGATGTTCTTAATATAGCTAGGCTTTTCCCACCTGTGTTGCCATTTTGGCAGATTAATTTTGACTGGTGCGAAAACCCAGAAACTAGCCTAATCCAATATTATATAGAGTCAAAAAATCCTGTTGTTTTCCTTTTTAACAAGAATAATCATAATTTCAGCTATAAAAAAACTGCCATTTTGGCAACAACGATCTTGATAACTTAGTTACAATCTGATTTGACTGACTAAGTAAAAAAATAGTAAAACTACCTGATCTGAAAGTTCTTGAATTTTCAGATTTTTACCACATCAACTTATTTACTTTCATGGCAAATGAGCAATATTACCAACAGTTCCAGCGATATTCTCGTCATCCTAGATGAGCTTATAAATACAGTATCTCCGAGTACCACAATTAACTCCCCCGATGCCAATTTTCAGGGGAGTAGTTCTAGTTCTAGTTCCACTGCTTTTGTCAATAACATCGGTGCGGGGGGAGAAAGTCAGGCTACAACAATTTCCCCGACGGGAGAAGTTCAAAACAGTAGTGAGTCTGTGTTTATTCCTGGTGCTACTTCTAGTCAAGCGACAGCAACAGCTATTAGTGGTACGGATATATTACCAACGACGGAGGCAACAGTAATCATAGAACCGGAAAATCACAACCCACCACCACCGACTCCTATGATTAATGCGGATGTATTTGTCTTAAGCACAAATCCCAATTTCCCCAACACCGACCCCAATTTAGCAGATATAATTACCAACTTTAATGCTGCTGAAGGTGATAAGATTGGATTGTCAGAAAACTTAACCGCACAACCGTTAATATTAGAAACCTTTGATTCTAATGCTGATGGAAGTCTTGATCCTACTGTAATTAAACTTGGTAGTGATAGTCAATCAGAAGTTCTCGGTATTGTGTTAGGTACAGTTTCTGCAAATGGACAAACGACATTAACGCCAGCCGATTTCACCGTAATTTCTAACAACCTGCTAATATTAAGCTAAAAAAGCTGGGGTTACATACAAATGATCATGGCGCAACTTTCCAAGGGTTCACTTGATGATGAGGAAATTATTGGCTTCCTGAAACAAAACCTGGAATTCAAGGAAGTCTATCAGAAAATTTTGTCTCAAAAAGTTATAGATCAAGTTGCTGAGGAAAGAGGTATTATTGTAACGGATGAAGAAATTCAAAACCAAGCTAACCAACAACGTCATGAAAAACGCTTAGAAAAGGCGGCGGATACCTTAGCTTGGTTAGCTGACCAAATGATCACTTCCGATGACTGGGAAGCGGGAATTCGAGAACGTCTTTTAGCGCAAAAATTAGCAGAATCTTTATTTTCTAAAGATGTTGAAAAATACTTTATTCAAAATCGCTTGAATTTTGAGCAAGTTTCATTATATCAAATTATTGTTCCCTATGAACGCTTGGCTAGGGAATTATTTTATCAAATAGAAGAAGAAGAAATTAGTTTCTATCATGCCGCCCATTTATATGATATTGACCCCCGACGTCGTGAACAATGCGGATATGAAGGTAAACTGTATCGTTGGGGATTAAAAGCGGATTTTGCCGCCATTGTATTTGGTTCAAACCCAGGAGAAATATTAAGTCCAGTCAAAACTGACCAAGGTTATCATTTAATCTTAGTTGAGGAGTTTATTCAAGCTGAATTGACTCCTGAACGTTATCAAGAGATTCTTCAGAAACTATTTAAAGATTGGTTGGCTAGTGAATTGAATTATCGGCTATATAACACTTAAAGTTTTACTTTAAAGTTATTGTAACCCGATAAAATGCACCCTGAAATTGATTAGTTGACAGAATTAATCAGATAAACTGGATTTCTTTTTTAAGCCCAATGCTGTTCCTAATGCACCGAAAATTAATAAGCTCAAAGCAGTTGAAGGTTCAGGTACTTTAACCTTTGTTGAACTGGTTTGATAGGTAATTAACGTTAGGTTTTGACCTTGACTAAATTGACGAGAATATAATCCTGATAACAAAATATTGACAGATGCTTGATTTTCTTCGGCGTTTGTTGTTGTCAAAGGTGATGATTGAAACCCCTGACTATTTTGGATCGATAAATTATGTTTTTTAGCAGAATTTAACGAGCTATTTAGACTAAAGAAGTCTAATAAATTATTGGTAGAATCTTCAAACAAATAGAAAGCGATATAATTCGCTGCTTGAGCCGATTCTTGTTGCTGTGATTGTTTGGTTTCTAAATTTAAAACCGAGAAAAAATCAAAAGAAAATTCTTGATTTTTAGCAATTTCAAATTGATAACCAATAGCTTTTGCTTGACTTTGAGCTAAACCTAAATATTCTTTACCTTCTCCTTGAGTTTTCGCTTGTGAACTATTGTTAGCCAGGGTAAAACAATTGTCAAATTCTAAACAAAAATTAACATCAAAATTCGCATTAGCATTCGCTTCAGCTAATACAGCCCCTTTCCGAGCTACTGCTAGGGTTCGAGCATCTGTAAACGTGGAAATGCTGGTAGGAACTTGACTAAAATTATAAATTAAGGTTTCAGCTTCAGCATTAGCAAATGTAGCTGCAAAACCGGGAGAAATACTACTTAATAAAGTAACAACAGGAGTGGCTACTATCAAGAATTTCAAAGTTGATTTGGGTAGAATATTCATGTTAAATTATTTTGTTAAGTTTTAAATCAAAATTGATCACGGTATCAATACCGATAATCTATATATTTAATATAGTCTGGTGATCCAGGAATTAACAGGGGTTAGTGTAAAGATTTTAGTTTTTTTTGTAAAGATACAATAAAAAGATTAATGACAACAAATTATCCCTATAGTTTATTGCATTCGATCAATAGTTCGGTATTGAATAGCCTCGGCAATATGGGCGGGTTTAATATTATCTTCCCCCGATAAATCAGCAATAGTTCGACCTACCTTTAAAATCCGATCACTCGCCCTTGCTGACAACCCTAATTTCCTAATTGCATTTTCTAATAAACTCTGTCCCACCGTATCCAATTGACACCATTTTTGAATATGGCGACTCTGCATTTCCGCATTGGATTTTAACTGGGGCTCATCTGCAAATCGTTGAAAAGTTCGTTCCCGGGCTGTAATTACTCGTTGTCGAATATTAGCAGAATTTTCACCTTGAGATTGTTGTAAAATCTCCTCCGGTTTTAATCTATTAACTGCCACTTGTAAATCAATCCGATCCATCAATGGCCCCGATAATTTTGCCCAATATTGTTCTCGTTGACGAGGCGAACAAGTACAAGGTTGAATAGTATCCCCATAATAGCCACAGGGACAGGGATTTGTACTCGCTACTAAAGTAAATTTAGCCGGAAAAATCACCGATTGTTTAGTACGAGAAACCGTCACAAATCCATCCTCTAAAGGTTGTCTTAAAAACTCTAATACATCCCGTTTAAATTCTGTCAATTCATCGGCGAACAAAATACCCCGATGGGCTAAAGAAATCTCCCCTGGTTTCGGATAGGTTCCTCCCCCAACTAAAGCCGGGCCGGAAGCGGAATGATGGGGACTTCTAAAAGGGCGATCGCTAACTAAAGTTCCACGATTTTTTAATAGTCCCGCCACCGAATAAATCCGAGTTACTTCTAAAGATTCTTCAAAACTTAAAGGGGGTAAAATCCCAGGTAAACGCCGGGCTAACATGGTTTTTCCACTCCCTGGTGGCCCGACAAAAATTAAGTTATGTCCTCCGGTCGCCGCAATTTCTAACGCCCGTCTAGCGTGAGCCTGTCCCTTAACTTCACTTAAATCTAAGCCAATTGTTGTTTTTTGAGATAATAAATCCGATGCAGTTAATTTAATAGGTTGATAAGCACTGGGATGATTTAAAAAATCGGTAACATCTAATAAACTTTTAAATCCATAAACCGATAATCCCTGAACAACCGCCGCTTCTTGAACATTATCTTCAGGAACAACTAATCCAGTAATTCCCATTTTTTGGGCTGCTACAGCAATCGGAAGTACCCCAGCAACGGGTCTTAATCCGCCATCTAAACTCACCTCTCCTAAAAATAAAAAATCCCCCAATAAATCAGCTTTAATTTGTTCCGATGCGGCTAAAATCCCAATACTAATCGGAAGGTCAAAACTTGGCCCTTCTTTGCGTAAATCCGCCGGAGTTAAATTAATTACAATATTTCGCATCGGGAAAGCGTATCCGGCATTTTTTAAAGTCGCTTTTACCCGTTCTCGTGATTCCTGAACCGCCGCATCGGGAAGTCCCAACACCATAATTTTAGGCAGTCCCCCGGAAATATCGACTTCCACCCCAACTTTAACCGCATCAATTCCAACAATAGAGGCACTCCAAACCCTAGCTAACATGATTTTTAACTCTTAGGTTTTAAACCCATCATAGCATCGTTACCGTGACCAATCGCCACCATTGGGAAACAATCTTCATTCTGAGTGACCTGCACATCTGATAAAAAACCGGGTTTATGGGTAATGACGAATTGAAACGAAGCCAGGGTTAAATTACCGCAACAACACTAACCGGAGTTTCCTGCTGTTTAAGTAATAAACCATATTCTAAGCCTTCTACAACCGCTTGATAGGAAGCATCAATAATATTAGTAGAAACTCCCACCGTCGTCCAACGTTGCTGACCGTTACTGGACTCAACTAAAACCCGAGTTTTTGCCGATGTTCCTGAACCGCCATCAATAATTCTAACTTTATAATCCCGCAGTTGAAATTCAGCAATCATCGGATAAAAATTTACTAATGCTTTTCTTAAAGCAGCGTCCAAGGCTGATACAGGGCCATTTCCCTCAGCGGCTTCTAAAATATCTTCAGCATTAACAGTAACTTTCACCGTTGCTAAAGCATGGCAAACTTCATCGCTGAATTTATCACAATGTACCTGAAATCCTTTCAGTGTAAAAAAGGTTTTGCGCGTCCCTAATGCTTCTCGCATTAATAAATCAAAACTCGCCTCTGCCGCTTCAAATTGATAACCCTGATTTTCTAAATTCTTCAGTTGTTGTAAAATTTTACGACTGGCGGGATTATTCCGATCTAAATCAATCCCAAAGGTTCTAGCTTTGGCTAAAACATTACTTAAACCAGCTTGATCTGAAACCACAATTCGCCGTTGATTTCCAATAATTTCTGGGGGAATATGTTCATAGGTTAGGGGATTTTTTTGTACCGCAGAAACATGAATTCCTCCCTTATGGGAAAAGGCAGATAATCCCACAAAAGGCGCGTGATCATCCGGGGCTAAATTGGCAACTTCACTCACAAACCGACTCACTTCTGTTAGTCTTTTAATCTGTTCATCTTGAATACAATTATAGTCTAATTTTAATTGAAAATTGGGAATTAAAGTACAAAGATTAGCATTTCCACAACGTTCTCCATAGCCATTAATCGTTCCCTGTACCATCTTTACCCCTTCTAATACGGCTGCGATCGCATTACCAATAGCCGTTCCCGAATCATTATGACTATGAATCCCAAATTGCAGAGGAAAAGGCGTTTCTAAGTCTTTTGTAGCTTGGATTGCATCCCTAACAATTTTAGTTACTTCATGGGGTAAAGTCCCTCCATTCGTATCACAAAAAACCAACCATTCCGCCCCCGCCTGTGCCGCCGTTATTAAGGTTTGTAAAGCATAATTAGGATTATTTTTATAGCCATCAAACCAGTGTTCTGCATCATAAATTACCCGTCTTCCTTGACTCCTAAAAAATTTAATTGTATCCGCAATCATCGCCAGATTTTCTGTTAGGGTTGTTTGCAATCCTTCGATAACGTGCAAATCCCAGGATTTTCCAAACAATGTGATCCAATGAGTTCCGGCGGATAAAATTGCTTTTAAATTATCATCTTCTGCCGCATTACTATTCGGTCTTCTGGTCGAACAAAATGCCACAACTTCCGAATTAACTAAGGGTTGTTCTTGCAACTTCCAAAAAAACTGCACATCCTTAGGATTAGCCCCCGGCCATCCTCCTTCAATAAAAGGGATTCCTAAACTATCTAATTGACGGGCAATTCGCAATTTATCATCAAGAGATAAAGATAATCCTTCCCGTTGGGCGCCGTCTCTTAATGTGGTATCGTATATCCAAAGGGGATGAGTCATAGGTTCTAAGATTTATAGTTAACAATTAATCATATTTTAGCGTTGGGATTTGGTGCTGTGACCTCTATGGGCTTATAATCATCCATTCCAGCTAATTTTTTCTTTTTCAATATTATTTTACTTTTAAATCTCTCGTTTTGGGCTTGAAAAAAGTAACAATTTGGTTAAGAATCATTGCATAACTTTTATTCAGGGAAAAATGGTACAAATTCAAGCTCAAGGGAAAACTATCACTTGCGATCGCGGTGCTAATCTCCGTAAAGTCCTATTAGAAAATGGAATTGATCTCTATAATGGTCAGGCTTCGGTGATTAACTGTCACGGGTTTGGGACTTGTGGGACTTGCTGCGTGGAAATTGAAGGGGAAGTCTCCGAACCCCAATGGAAAGAGAAAACCCGCCTTTCCCTTCCTCCCCATTCCTCTAGTAGCACCCGCCGTTTAGCCTGTCAGGTTCAGGTTTTGGGGGATATCAAAGTTAAAAAATATGATGGTTTCTGGGGTCAAGGTTCCCAAACCGCCTGGACTCCCTAATTAGAAATCCAGATTCTGGATCACCCAGTAGGCTAAAAATTCAGAAATTTTAAGAATTTTCCATTCAAATGCCAATTTAGTAGGCATTTGGATGGAAAATTGAGCATATTCTTTTATGTTAATATCATGGTAAACTAAAATTAATGTGAGATATAGTACCATGAGGGTTTGATCGTGCTCAGTAGTATTAAACAGCAAGTGGTCGTTGGCAGAAATGGCAAAATAGAAATTCAAACCTCTGAGTTAGCAGAAGGAATGGTTGTTGAAGTGATTGTTTTAGTTGAACAAGATGTTCTTGAGACCAATACTAACCCATCTATTTAACAAGATGAAACAGAGTATTTGCTGTCTACTCAAGCCAATCGTAACCACTTGATTACCTCTATTCAAAACATTGAAACAAAGACCAAATTAGTCAGTTTTACGCCTGAAGAATGGAATGAAAAATATAACCTTCTCTCATGAGGCTTTTGAATAATTCAACAACTGGGCGACACAAGACAAAAAAATTCATCGAAAGATTATCACCTTGATTAATGATATTGTGCGTTAACCCTTTACTGGACTTAGCAAACCTGAACCTCTAAAGCATGAACTCAGAGGATATTGGTCTCGACAAATTACGGATGAGCATCGTTTAGTGTATGAAGTATATTAATAGCAATCGCCTATACCATAACAGCCTTATAAGGGTTAAAAATTAAACAACTTGGGCAACAAAAATATATCAATCGCCTCCAAGAGTTAGGGCGAGTCTCTAAACGCCATAGTAACTTTTGGATAGGACAATATGGACTTTTATGGATAGCTGCAATGGAAATTTGGACGGATTTGGCTCAACAACTCATGAGAACTAAATGCGATAAGCTGCCTTTTTTTCAGAGGGGTCAGAGAGCTATGATGTTGATTCAGTCTAGCTTTTAGCTCTCTTGTCACCCCGTGAGGGTTTTATCGGGCTCAATTAAAGCTCTCAATTGAATAATATCAATAAAATTTGTAATTTTCATACATCTTTACCCAGAGATTTATAAGTACCTACACAAAATTATTTGCACATCCTATTTATGGTTTTTTATGTGTTTCAAGGGCTTCAGATTAACCTAGCGTGTAATTAATTTTGTTTACCTACTTAAACCAATTTATTACAAACTGCTACTGATATTTACTGTACTCTATTATACTAGAATCCGACTCTCCTTATTAACCAAGAGAGTTTCCACAATGGTAAGTTTGGCTAAGTTCGGGACTGGGCAAATAGCCTTCTGCATAAGCATAGATAGTGGCGGTTAACTTATGAAAAATATCTACATTCTGGAGAGTATACTTTAGAGAAGTAGTGTTAACTTTTTGATGAAGGACTTGAACATTATCATCACGCAGAATGATGACATCATATTCGGTTGCTTGTTCAACGGGAGTCCAGGAGATCGTCATTACTCTATTTGCATAGACTGGATTTCGTGGTTGCCAACTGATGCTCTTGACCGCAGAGAGAGAATCTAACGAGAAATCAGTTATTGTGATCTGTGATCGTTAAATTTCCCAGCAAGCGTGTATCGCTATCAAAGTTGCTACCTGTTATGACAAAGCCAAATTCATATCCCTGATTGACTTTTATGAGTAATTGACCCTCACCACCCATGCTGCCACCAACTCCAAATGAAAGTTTCTGTGTTTGTTCTTCTTCTGATAAGCCCTTGGAAAAAGCATTGATTTCTGCTTTAACTTGATACCAACCATGAAATCCAGAATATTTCCAATTAAATTTAACAACCCCTGTCTTGGAAGATGTAGCAGAATATTTCCACGTTTGTTCTTGATGGACGATGTCACCTGCAAGACTATAATTAAAGGTAATCGAATTATTATTACTTGAATTAATGGACGTTGTTCCAGGACCAGTAACTTGCCAGTTAAAATCCTTTATAGAAATAGTTGGTTCAATTTTACAAATCTGTTGATTAGACCAAGAACTAAAAATAACACTTATAGCAATAGTTCTTACTTGGATTTTATAAATTCCAGGTTCAGGAGATTGTACTGGAGTAATTTCTAAGCTATTTATTGTGCTATTAACTTTTGTGCTATTAATTATTTGATCGCTGTTGTTAAATAATTCTAATTCATAATTATCTGCATTTTGCACAGTATTCCAAGTTATCCTAAAGACACTACCTGTGTAAGAAAAGCTAGTAATTACTGGCGAAGCCAGTTCTAGATATCCTTTCAGAAAATTCAGGGTTCCTTCTTCTGAGTAGTTTGCTCTTTTAGCCGCATCTATAAGTGTTACAATGCTTTCTTTAGTAAGAGGCAAGAGATGATAGCGTTTAAAGCAGGATTCTAAAGCATTAGATAAATCCCAGCCTCCATAATAAAGATTTTTTAAAAATTGAAACTCATTTGGGATAACCTGTACAACAAATTGTTTTTGATCTTGAACATTAGTTTCCTTATAAGTCGTTAAAGTATATGTACTTGTTTGATAAGGTGTTAAATCATAAGTTTTTTCTTGGTCAAGATTAGCAGTCCATTCTTGCTTCTGAATTTTGTTCTCAAAAATATATTCCAAAACCATCTTGTCAGCTAGTTGACTCGACCAAGTCAGCGTAACCGTTTCCTCGCCATTAATATTAGGTTTATCTAGGTGGAATTTTATATCAATACTAAAATCCCCTTCAATCTTAGATGCTGGTAGATTGGGAATTTGCTCTGCTTTTAATATCCCAGTGATTTTCTCAGGACTCAGACTAGGTATTTGATCTGCATTGAATTGTCCAGATGTTATCTTTGCAGCACTGAGATCAGGTATCTGCTCAATACTAAAATCCCCTTCAATCTTAGATGCTGGTAGATTGGGAATTTGCTCTGCTTTTAATATCCCAGTGATTTTCTCAGGGCTTAGACTAGGTATTTGCTCTGCCTTTAAATCAGGTATGTGCTCAGTAGCTATGACAGCCTTAACACGAATGCTTGAATCGATCTCAATATTAATTGAGGATTCACCTTGAGTTGTCGTGACGTTAAGAGTAGCCAATGCCACCTGATCGTGACTAACTTCAGTCGTGCTGAGAGTCAACTTAAATTTCGGAATCACTTTCCATTGGCTGAGATTGGTGGGATCTTCCTCTTCGTTGTACTCAAGGGTTAATAGCCAGTGTTTATTGTAATACTGCTGATCACTTAGATTAAGGAGAAATTGACCAAGCTGCCGTAGTACATTGGCATTATTGAATTTGGCACTATCAGTCAAATTAATGAGACGACCTGAGTTATCAATGGCGACACCAGGCATAATCTGCACCTGCCCATGCGTTGGACCTACTTGAATAGTCAAACCCATTAAAATTCCTGATTTTAGGAGTAATTGATTTTGCAATTCACGATTAGCAATATGAAAATTCTGCTCTCGTTGAAAATCTTCCGGTGTCAAAAGTTGCTCATCATAATAACGTTGTTTGGCAATGGGGCTTTCAGAGTTCATATTATTTACCTTTGTTTAAAATTAATTTGGTTTAGGTGATGAAATTCTAGTATTAATGCCAATGTAGCTCTTCCCTACAGTGGTATAAGTGGGAATATCAGAATGTGCATAAACCCATTCAGATTGTATACCATCCGTGTTATAAGACCTAAATTCATCTAATTTACCTTGCAAGTAATTAGCAAAATCTCTGGCTATACCATTATCAATCCCTTGCAATTGACCAATTGCGGAAGTCATAGAGTCTTCTGTTTGTGTATTTAGGAAAGTAAAACCACTTAAAATAGATTGAACAGAGGCATTCATCCGATATTCTGAACTGTTAGGGATCTCCGCCCAATTTTTAATAAATGGGAAAAGCTGATTTTCAGTTTCGGACAATATTTGCCCTTGAGTGCCTCCTGTCTCACCTGAAAGCAGTCGAAATTTACAAGACAATTTACCTCCAGCTTCCAGTTTTTTGTCATCGCCTAAATTCCAAACGACTACTGCTAAAAATTGTTTCTGAGCATTGAGAGTAATGTTCAGGCTCTTAATCTTTATTTTCTCCCTAATATCATTTATGCGAATATCTACTTCCCTGATAGTAGATTCTACTTGAGATCGAATTTCGCGGATTTTATTTTCGGCTTTTTCTTTTTTTGAATCATCACCGCTAAACCAGCTTTTTATTTCGTCCCAGATTTTTTCCAAGAGGCTGATGACAGTCTTTACTCCTAAAAGAGATACAGCCATCAGCATCCCTGCCAGTGCAACTGCATCTGCTAGTGTCTCGGCTACAATTCCAGCAGCAGCACTAGCAAGAGCCTTAGCTATAGCTTCAAGTCCTTCTTCTAATGCACGACATATCAAACGAGCAAATGCTTTAGCTCCTCCACGTCTTGCTATTTCGAGAGAAACAACTTTGTAAGTATCAGGATCTGCAAGAATATCTTCAGCAATTTTTCCAGAGCTATCTACAATGGACTGCCACATTGCACGAGGCAGATCATCAAGGCTTCGTGGAATCGCAAATACTGCCTCGAAATCAATCTCACTACTGTCACTCAGACCAAGTCCTTCAATCTTATAAGTGAGCTTAAGAGGAAGCTTCATTTTGCCGTCCTCAGTTTTACTGGGACTGCCATTTAGCCCTGGAGTCAAATTCGTATTGGTTAATCCATTAAGCCAATCTGAAAGAATTTTCTCACAGCCTTGGCTCCGAAGTTCGTTGAAAACTTTGAGGTACTTATTAATTAAATTTAGAGTGGTAGTTGGTAAACCATCAATTCTAGTGATTTTAAAACCACTATTTGACCCTGAACCTTTTGTCCAAGTAAATTCAATACCGAGTTGAACATCTTGAGAAGTATTTCCGCTATCTGTCGGAAGACTTAAAGAACCTAAATTAACTGATACTGCACCAAGGAAAGATTTTTTAGTATATACTGCTGAAATAGAGGAATGAATTGACGTATTTAGTATCGTCAGTGTTGTACTAATTCGTAAATATTTATTTGGTGATTTAGTTGATATTTCAAGGTTAGGGTTATCCAGAGTAATAAAATCAAAATCGATCTTTTCTAAGATTGTTGTGCGTAGAACAATTGCCTTATCTTCGACATCTAAGCTAATCAAAAAATTATATTGCTGGAAGATTAGTAAATTTGCCTCCAGATGATACCCAGGATAGTATTGTTTTTCGTTTGGATTTCGGTAGGGAAAAGTATAATTATCTAGGGAGCCATCAGGGGGTTTGAGATAATACATCTCTCCATTTTGAAAAGCAAATTCATTAGTAATATCATCTGCCCAATCCCAAGCCCCACCAATTACAGATGTTATAAATCTTGTAAGCGTCAAAGGTTCATCCGCCGATAGACTAACCAAAACCAAACGAGGTAATGTCTGTTGAAAAACGATTGCTCCCGCTAAGGAGAAATTCTCAAGATTTGGAAAACGTGCAGCAGCTGTTAGAGTAATATCGGTTGCTGCTTTACCATTGTTTCCTTGATCTTTATATATACGTCCTTCGATTCCTAAATTTTCGAGAACAATGCCTGTCATACCAAAAGGTTCTCTAATTGATTTTGTGGCTTCATCAGCAGGAAAGAGGTAAGGATTAAAAACAATGTTATTAGAAAGAGCAAAACTCAGTTCCTGATCTGATGCTAGAATTGCCCCATATAATGTGACAGGTTGACGGCTAACATCAAAATTTAAAGTATAAGGAAAATAAATTTCAACTTTTGTTGCCATTGATAATCACAATTAAGCTAATTTTTTATACATTTATCAAGGATTACAAGTAGGTAGGCGTAGTTAAATTAATAAAAATCTCTACAAATTGCCAAAGCTTCGAGATACAGCATTTTTGTTGTTGATTCAGCCCACCTACTTGAAAGACAAGAATCTAAGTTTTTACTAGCTTCACATATAATCCTTTGATGGCTAGTTTGCCTTGAATCAACTCAACTTTGTCGTTGTCACTCCAAGTCGCCGATAGCCCAAGAGTAAATGTTGTTGGTAGAGGTGGGTCAAATTTACCACTGCCATCTTCTTTTACCGAAGGTGGAACTTTGAGGGTTAACGCTTCTACCGCAAGATTGAGCGACATCACTTTCTCGTATGCCGAGTCCAAGGGACTCGGTAAGTTATCTCCTGATGGAAGGGGCGGGACACCATCAGTCAGAGTATTTAAAAAGGCGTGAAGATCTGCGGCTGTCCCAACTTCCACCCGACGCGGTAGTGAAAACTCCACTCCATTCTTTTTGGCATCTGTTAAAGCTTTTGCTGGTTCAATAGCAACATCCTCTCCATTAATTTCAAGGACGATACCGACATTTACACTTGCTGTCATAATATCTAGACCTATTTCCTTTAGATTTGTCCTTAGCACATCGATTCATTGAGAGTAGTTTTGCATAGCAAAGCTACGGTACTATAGCCGATTATCAGTGTTGTCAACGTTTTGATCCGTTGTCTTCCGAGCGGTTATCTATAGAGAGTTGTTGTCGATGATTAAGCTTTCAAGCCTTGGAACCCCTGGTTGTTAATAATCTATCCCAACTCCCCGATGCTGTCTTTACAGGAAAGTATGGAGTTGTCAAGTATGGAAAGTATGATTTAATTTAAGGTAGAGGCAGTTTTATACAGAGCGAGAAAATAGATGGAATTTGAGCAGGCATTGGAGATTGTCAAAGGTGCGATCGCTCCCAAAATTGCTAGAACGCTCACTGAGGTTGAAATTGCTCTTTTGTTCGGTGCTTGGAATAACCTCACTTATGATCGCATCGCCGAGCGATCGGGCTATTCCATCAACTATCTCCAACGGGACATAGGCCCCAAACTTTGGAAACTTATCAGTGATGCTTTGGGCCGCAAAGTCAACAAAACCAATCTGCGCGGCATTATTACTCACTTTGATACCCCGACGGCTATTCCCCAACCTCAAGTCCAACGGTCAATTTATTGGGGTGAGGCGATCGATGTTTCCAGCTTTCAAGGTCGAGTTGAAGAGATTGAAACCCTGACCCAATGGATAATACAAGATCGCTGCCGACTCATTACTTTGGTGGGAATGGGGGGAATTGGTAAAAGTACCTTAGCCGCTAAAGTCGCTCAACTCTTACAAGAACAATTTGAATTTGTGATTTGGCGAAGTCTCCGCAATGCCCCACGCTTAGAGACATTGTTGTCCGAACTGGTGCCTTTTCTTTCTAACCAGCAAGATCTCCAATCTAAACCCGAACGACTCCTGTACTGGCTGCAAACCCATCGCTGTTTGGTAATTTTGGATAATCAAGAAACGATTTTACAAGCTGGCAACTGTGCAGGATACTACCAGCCAGATTTCACAGACTATGATGAATTATTGCAATTACTGGGAGAAGCCTGTCATCAGAGTTGTATTTTACTCACCAGTCGTGAAAAATCCGCACAAGTTGCCATATTAGAAGACTTAAACGGAGCAGTGCGATCGCTCTCTTTAAACGGTTCCTGGGAAACCTCCCTTGCCTTAATGGACTCCAAACAACTCCGTGGAACCGATGCAGAAAAACGTCGCCTGTGTGAGTTATATTGTTGCAATCCCCTCGCCCTAAAAATTGTTGCTGCCTCGATTCAGAGTTTGTTTGAAGGAAATATTAACTCTTTTTTTCAAGAAAATATATTAGTATTTAATGGAATTCATCGCTTATTAAATCGGCAATTTGAGCGGTTGTCACCTGTAGAAAAAACTATCATGTATTGGTTGGCAATTAATCGAGAATGGACAACCATTGCAGAACTACAAGATGATATTGTACCTCCGATTTCACGGGCAACCCTATTAGAATCCCTAGAATCTTTAACCCGGCGCAGTTTAATTAAAAAGCGTTCAGGTGAGTATACCCTACAGCCCGTTGTGATGGAATATGTTACAATAGCAAATGCAATTCCCCACCGTATTAACCGTATTAATACTGAGTTAAGCCAAGTTTCCCGCCAAGCTCCTGAATATTTAATTGATGAGTATACCGATTATTGCTATTTTAGTAAGCCCGATTAAACTGATTATCACCTCTAATTTCTTACAGCCTGCTGATGCTCAAAATCAACAGCAAAGAGGGATTATAACTTCGAGTTTACCAGAGTATTGTGCACCCGATAAATACAAAGCCTTTTTTGAGAATTTTGTGGGGGGTCAAGATTACCAAGAAAAAGAAACCCGTTTGATTTATACCGCAGACACTATTGAAGTGCGGGAGTATGAAAATCCTAGTAATCTTATAGAATTGCTAAGTAAGAAAGATAATGAATTTAGTATTGATCTTAGAGATTACCGTTGGGTACAACTTGTTCCTTCAACTGTAGATAATAGTCCCTATACCCGCTTGCAAATTGACTTAATCCGCATTAGTAATACCACCTTTCGAGTTAACTATATCAAAGCTCAGTATACCTATGATTCTAATGGGGATGGAGAAGAATATTTGGATTACACCTATGGAGAACCAGGGGCTTATATTTTTGAGCATCGAAATGGCTGCTGGAATCTAACCCAAAAGTTACGATAAATATTACTATAGTATAATAATTAATAGCGATCGCAATCTAAAACTAACAATATGGTTATTAGTCCTGTGATATTAAACCTAGATAGTGTTTATCTAAGTGATGAACAATTCTATCAACTCTGTCAAAATAACCGAGAATTAAAATTTGAAAGAAATACTCAAGGAGAATTAACAATTATGTCTCCAGTCGGGGGAGAAAGTGGAAATCGAGAATCTGAACTTATGATCGATTTGGGAATCTGGAATCGTCAAACAAAATTGGGTTATACCTTTAGTTCTTCAACTATTTTTAAACTTCCCAATGGTGCAGATCGTTCCCCCGATGCTGCTTGGATTAAAAAAGAACGTTGGGAAAATCTCACCCCCGAACAACGCCGGAAATTCCCCCCCATTGCGCCAGATTTTGTGATCGAATTAAGGTCAGCAACGGATGAATTAGAACCCCTACGTCGGAAAATGTGGGAATATTTGGATGGGGGAGTTAAATTAGGTTGGTTAATTAATCCCAAACAGCAACAGGTAGAAATTTATCGCATTGAAAAACCCATAGAATTGAGAAATCTCCCCACAGAATTATCCGGTGAGGAGATATTACCAGGGTTTAGTTTGAATTTATCTCTTTTTTAGAGAATATTGTTTTTTATTCTATTAAAATTATCCTTAAACTATTGGGTGATGTGTGTGCTTACGCTATAGCAACCGCCAAGGCAGTTAGGACACCAGACGGATCTTTGAACCCAGACGGTGAAGTGTTTCCCCCCAGATCCCTCCCCCCCTAGCCCCCCGTGCACGGGGGGTTTGGGGGGGCTGTTCCGGTGTTCCGGTGTTCCGGTGTTCCCTGCTATAACACACCCTAGAATAAGTTATTGTTGATTATCTTGAACCTGATCGGGAGTAGTTGGCAAATCGGGATTTGGTTTAGGGTCAGTAGCAGTATCAAAATATTGATAAATAGTAGAAGAAATTTGACGAATTAGTTCATTAGCTTGGGGATCATCCGCTTCTCTTTCAACTAAAACTCCAAGTAAATAGCGTTTACCATTAGGCATATCAATTAAACCAACATCCCCAGAAACCGAGTCAATATTGCCCGTTTTATGAGCAATAAACGCCCCCTCTCCTAAACCACGAGGTAACAAAGAACGATTGCGAGTTTGCTGCATAATTCTTAACATAAAATCGCGGGATTTCAAAGAAACTAACTTTCCTTGATTGATGTCCGCCATTAAATTAACTAAATCCCTAGCACTGGTTTTATTTGTTCCTTCCAAATCAGGAAGAATATTTTGCATTTGAGTTTGTTTTAATTGCCAAGAAGCAAACTGTTGATTCAAGGATTCAATCCCACCCAAGCGATCAATTAACATATTTGTAGCGGTATTATCACTATTTGTAATCATTAAATCTGCTGTTTCTAGGGCTGTAAATTTACTCCCGACTGGTTTATCTTGCAGTTCTCCAGACCCCTTAGCAACGTGTTTTTCTTCCATGGTTAAGACTTCATCTAAACGTATCCTGCCCTCATCAACCGCTTGGAAAAATGAGACTAAAATAGGAAGTTTAATGGTACTTGCAGCCGGAACTGCTTCTTGCCCTTGAATATCCACATAATTTCCCGTATCTAAATCCACTAAAAACACCCCAGGTTTTAACTTAGGTAAATCCTTCGCTAAACCCAGAATTGCTGTTTTTAAATCCGAAGATTCTTGAGTTAATTGTAGGGATGAAACTAAAGCATTAGAAGACGTAGAATTTTGTTGTTGTTCCAGGCTTAAATTTACAGTTTGATCGGCGGCGGCACTAGAACGACCCAAAGCATTTAAAACCGAAAGAATCGTCCCCGAAATCACACCAATTCCCAGTCCTAAAATCACCAAGCGGGCGACATAAATTATCGGAGAGACTCGACGTTTTTTTCTCACCCGTTTTACTAATTTATCCCTAGGGGCGAGGGGAGAGGTCGGAGCCGGAATCATGTCCCCCTCCGGTCTGCGACGGGGAGAAGGATCAGCAGGCTTACGAAAGGGCAAAACAGAAGCACCAGTAGCCGCATTAGGGGGGCGTTTACCTGGGGTCGGGCGGCGTTTACGAGATTTAGGCGGAACGGGTTTTTGTCGCAGTTGAGAAAGTAGAGGCTCAAAAGACTCCGAACGGCCTAAATCATTATTCTGTCGTGGTTCTGTTGACGGAGAGCGACGGGGAGCCGTTTTTACCGGATCATGACGAGATCGACGCCTCGGTTGCGGTTGAGACGCTTTTCCATTGCGAGATTTTGGCTCAGAGGACTTAGAGCCAGACTTATTAAAGGAAAAGATCGAGAATAACGACTGACGAGGAGATCGTTGAGCCACACCTAAACACCTGACTAGAATTTTACTTTTCAGTAGAGACGTGCCATGGCACGTCTCTACCGATCACTGATCATTGATAACGCCCATTCTACTTGACTCAGGATACCGCGCAACATCGCCACTTCTTCAGAGGTTAAATTAGCTCGATTATACAGACGCCGAAACTTTTTCATCCGACTATTGGCGGTATGGGGATAGACATATCCAATCCTGAGTAACATTGCTTCCAACTGTTGATAATAACCCTCTAACACCTCCAAGGGAACCGTAGAAGCCGGGGGAATTTCTATAGAGTTTTTTATCCTCTCTTGAGGTTCTAACACACAATATCGTAATTCATAACAACACACCCCCACCGATTGGGCTAAATTTAAAGACGGATAAACAGAACTAGACCGAATTCTCAGAAACCGTTGAGCATAACTCAATTCATCATTATTTAAACCCCGATCTTCTGGCCCAAAAATCAAAGCCGAGGGACAGTCTAATAACCAAGGTAAAACCGTTCTGGGATCTTCTAAATCCGTAGGTAAAGCACCTGATCGGGATCTGGCGGTAGTGGCGATCGCCCGTTGACATCCAATTAAAGCCTCTGGTAACGAGGAAACCGTGATCGCCCCTGCTAAAATATCCCCAGCATGAACCGCCATTCGTTTCGCTTCATCCCCCAGGGGATCGCATTGAGGATTAACTAACACCAACTGCCCAAGCCCCATATTTTTCATCACCCGGGCAACAGAACCCACATTTAAAGGCCCTGCGGGTTCCACTAACACAATCCGAATCGGCGTTAAGGGGGTATAGGGTAAGGTCTGTGACATGGAAATGATATAATCATCCCTGATTAAAGCGACTTCAATAACTTAGCATGGCACGCCAGCGATCTAAGTCCGACTTACCGACGAAGACTTGTCCCGTTTGCGATCGCCCCTTCACCTGGCGAAAAAAATGGGCCGACTGTTGGGAAGAAGTCAAATATTGTTCCGAACGTTGTCGTCGTCGCCGTTCTGCTTAAAAATTATTCATTTGCATCATACATTCATGGCCGTTCAACCTAAACTAATTATTCATGGCGGTGCTGGTAGTTCTCTCCAAAGCAAAGGAGGATTAGAAGCTGTACGCAAATCCCTCTATCGAGTCATTGATCAAGTTTACCCCCTACTCCTCCGGGGAGCGAGCGCTAAAGAAGCCGTAGTGCTTGGCTGTCAACTCCTAGAAAACGATCCTCGGTTTAATGCGGGCACGGGTTCCGTCCTGCAATCCGATGGCCAAATCCGCATGAGTGCCGCCTTAATGGATGGAAGCCTCCAACGTTTTAGCGGGGTGATTAACGTTTCACGGGTGAAAAATCCTATAGATTTAGCTGTGGTTTTACAAGACGCCTCCGATCACGTTTTATCCGATTATGGGGCCGCCGAATTAGCCCGGGAACTGCAATTACCCCTATATAATCCCCTCACCGACCAACGTTTGCAGGAATGGCTCGAAGACCGTAAGGACAATTTTAGACGCAGCATGGCGAATGTGGTTTCTGAACCCGCAGGCACCGGAACCATCGGGGTTGTGGCCTTAGATCAAAAGGGTCAATTAGTCGCCGGGACATCCACCGGGGGCAAGGGATTTGAGCGCATTGGCCGGGTGAGTGACTCTGCAACTCCAGCCGGAAATTATGCCACCGATCAAGCTGGGGTTAGTTGTACGGGAATTGGGGAAGATATTCTCGATGAGTGTTTGGCGGCTAAAATTGTGATCCGAGTCACCGATGGTCAGTCTTTACAGACCGCCTTTAAAAAATCCTTCGCCGAAGCCCACGAACATCAACGGGATTTTGGAGCAATTGGAATTGATCGAACTGGGGCACTCGCCTGGGGAAAAACCTGTGATGTGATTCTTTGCGCCTTCCACGACGGCCAAAATAAAGGAGATAGTTTAGAAGCTGATAAAGGAACTCAGGTCTTTTCAGATCACATTTAACTGCACCAACCATAAGGGAGAAAGTATAGCAGGGAACACCGGAACACCGGAACAGCCCCCCCAAACCCCCCGTGCACGGGGGGCTAGGGGGGGAGGGAACAGGAGTAATACTTCTCGTTATTTGATATCAGTCGTAATTACCCATTACCCATTACCCATTACCCATTACCCATTACCTATTACCCATTCCCTGCTATATAAGCAATCGGATCTATTAATTCCAGTTCAGCAAAGGCAGCTAATCGTAAACGACAGGAATCACAAACACCACAGGCTTGTTCCTCTCCGGCATAACAAGACCAAGTAAATTCCCAGGGAACCCCTAAGCGATTTCCTAATTTGATAATTTCTGTTTTTGCTAAATGAATCAGTGGAGATTCAATCGTAATCGGATCACCTTCTCGACCTTGTTTTGTTCCTAATCTAAAGACTTCTTCTATGGCTTGAATATAATCGGGACGACAATCGGGATAACCCGAATAATCTAACACATTAACACCAATATAAACTTTCCGGGCGGCGATCGCTTCTGCATAGGCTAAAGCAAAACTTAAAAAGATAGTATTCCGAGCCGGAACATAAGTAATTGGAATACTTCCAGCCATTGTTTCTGGGGATCTATCCTGGGGTAAATCGAGGCGATTATCGGTTAAGGCAGACCCCCCCCATAGACTCAAATCAAAAGTTACGACTTGATGTTCGACGACTCCGGCAAATTCGGCAATTTTTCGCGCTGATTCGAGTTCCTTACGGTGTCGCTGTTGATAATCAAAAGAAATCGCATAACATTCACAACCATCTGCTTTTGCTTGGTATAAAACCGTCGAAGAATCTAAGCCACCGGACAATAAAATAACTGCTTTCACTTTAATTATTTATCCTTTTTCTTAGTGTTGATTATATAGCAATCCTAAATCAGTTGTAATATTTCCATCTATCTCGACCCCTCCCAACCCTCCCCTTAGTAAGGGGAGGGCTAGGGTGGGGTTCTATATTCTGATCGCAAATCATTTAAGATTGCTATATCTGGGTTAATTTTAGCAAAAATTCATGCCATATTACTATCCCCTCCGCAAGTAACAATTTTTACAATTAAGAAACCGTATTTTATCGGAAAATTTAGGCTGTCTAAAAAAAGATTTCAAAACTCAGCTTTTATCCTGTTTAAGAACCAAGACTTAAAGATTTATATTTTTTTGTAAAGTTTTGTTATACAAAATACTTCACATTCTATTGTGAAAATATTCGCTATTATAAAAAGTGAAGACAGCAATTATTATTCATACAAGGTAATCATTACTATGGCTACTATCTCTAAAGCAGAATATCATCCCACACGCTGGCTGACACTGGTGTTAGCCACTCTCGGATTATGGATGGCGGGAAGTTTAATTCTTGACTTTGTAATTATGCCGACGATGTATATTTCTGGCATGATGGAAGAAACCGGATTTACTTCGGCGGGAACTCTAATTTTTTCAGTCTTTAACCGGATTGAATTAGTTTGTGCGGCGGTTGGTTTAACGGGTTTAATTGCTTTAGCGATGAACCTTCCTGAAAAATTCAGTAGTCGCCTACGGACAATCACTGGATTATCGCTATTTCTGTTTGCCATTGCCATGGTTTATACCTATATTCTTACCCCTCAAATGAGTGCATTAGGAATTAACTTAAATCTATTTAATGGATTCAATACAATTCCCGATGGCATGAACCAACTGCATTTGAGTTATTTTACCCTAGAAATGATTAAATTATCCGTTTTAGGCATCATTTTAGGCTGGTGTTATCGCAACCATAGTAAACTTGATCTCACATTCTAAATTGATCATCAAAATTAAGGTAGGTTGGGTTAAGAAAACAAAATCCAACCTATTTTTTATATATGAATTCTAAGGTTAGAACATAGACGGGTATATTCTTTCTGTTCCCTGTTCCCTATTATATAATTAAAATTAACTGAGTTTAGGATATCTCATGACAACCCAACTCCCCATCACAGAATCTCAACAAACTTCTGATTTATATGAAGAAGATTATCATTTGTGGTTAATGAATACTATTCATCAGTTACAACATGGAAAATTAGCTGAAGTCGATATGATTAATTTAATTGAAGAATTAGAAGCTATGGGAAGAAGTGAAAAATCAGCAATTGAGAGTAATCTCAGAATTTTATTAATGCACCTATTAAAATATAAGTATCAATCTGAGAAACGAACCAACAGTTGGCTATTTACTATTCGAGAACATCGAAAAAGATTACGAAATGATTTTAAAAATAGTCCGAGTTTAAAGCGATATTTTCTTGAAGTTTTTCAAGAATGTTATCAGGATGCCAGAGAATTAGCTGCGGATGAAACGGGATTATCAATTAATACTTTTCCTGTAGAATCACCGTTTTCTCAAGAGGACACCTTAAACCCTGATTATCTACCGGAGTGATACTAATTCACGGTTTTCTTGATTCGCTAATTTCAATCGTTCTTTAATTGATAATTTTTGTAAATTTTCACTTAACTCATATAAATCAACACTCTGATATTTCCCTGTAAATAAAGGAATTAACGCTTCAACTAACGCCACAATACCATCAGGAGGAACCGCATTTCCAATTTGGCGACGAATTTCTGTAAATGTTCCTTCAAAGATAAAATCATCTGGAAAAGATTGTAACCTAGCGCGTTCACGATTGGTTAATGCTCTGGGTTCATCGTAATGATATCCCCAAGTTCCGCCGCCACCTCCTGCGATAATAGTAGTTGAAGGTTGGTTAGGGTGTAAACGCCGATAAACATGACTAATCATGCCTTTAACATAATATTCACTATCTTTAGGAATATCGGTAAAATTGCCACCGGGTTTAATCCGTTTTAAAATTTCAATAGTTCTCGGTTGGATTTTTTGATGTTCATTATTATTGGAAATATTTTCGACTCCTGCTAATGCGTCCGATGCAGTCCGATAGGGATATTTTCGATTTAACCCATATTCCGGTTGAGGATGAATAAAATTAAATCCCGTATCTTTTCTAATTCCTACTAATAATACCCGTTCTCGAAATTGAGGAACCCCATAATCGGCAAAATTATAGAGTTTGGGTTTAACTAAATATCCGGGTTCAATATTCTCAAAATCAGAAATAATCCGTTCAATTGCTTGATAATTATTAGCACTTAATAACCCTTTAACATTTTCAGCAATAAACGCTTTCGGTTTTTTATCTTGAACAAATTTAAGAAAATAAGTATATAAATTTCCCCGTTCTCCTTCTAACCCTGGACGTTTCCAAATCATTGAAAAATCTTGACAAGGAAAACCGCCCGTAATTAAATCCGCATCAGGAACTTCAGCAATATTAATATTTTCAATTTGATTATTAACAATTACATCCCCAATATTTCGGCGAAAAGTTTGACAAGCATCTCTATTAGCATCAATCGCCCAAACCACTTTAAATCCAGCTTTATGCAAAGGTAAATCCATCCCTCCACATCCCGAAAATAAAGACAGAGTTGAGGGAATATGCTCCCATTTAATTTTAGATAAACGTTCAGTTAATGGCATTATTTATTTTGATTAGTATTGAGTAATTACTATTATGTTGTTGGGATGAGAGCCTTTGTAAAGATTGCGCTTAAGCGCAACAACGATTAGGCTTTACCAATTGCAATAATAGCATTTTGTCCCCCAAATCCAAAACTAAAACATAAAGTATTTTTGATAACCATAGAACGAACAGAGGTAACAAAATCCAAATCAAATTCTGGTGTTTTTAAACCCACACAGGGGGGTAATAGTTGATGTTTTAATGTCATTAAACTAAAAGCTACTCCTAACGCTCCTGACGCCCCTAATGTGTGTCCGGTTGCGCCTTTTGTTGAACTAACAGAAACACCTTGGGGAAATAATTGTTTAATTAATTGAACTTCATGATCATCATTTAATTTTGTAGCGGTTCCATGGGTATGAATATAATCAATTTCATGACTCGATAAATTACTATTTTTTAAACAGGTTTGAATCGCGGCGATCGCACTTTTTCCAACTCTATCAGGTTTATTACCATAACAAGCATCTGCTGTCAATCCAAATCCTAATATTTTCCCATAAATTTGAGCATTTCGCTGTTGCGCTAGATCTTCTGATTCTAAAATTAAAATAGCCGCGCCTTCCCCTAAAACAAATCCTTCTCGATCTCGATCAAATGGATAGCAACCTGTGTTTGCTAAGGCTCCCATTTGTTCAAATCCTGCTAAGGTTAAAGGAGTAATTGGTGCTTCCACTGCTCCCACTATTACACGCTGACACTGTTGGGTTTTAATCAGTTCAAATCCTTGAGCGATCGCCCAAATTCCCGTAGCACAAGCCGCCATGGGTGATAAAATAATTCCCGTAGAACCTGTTTTTTTAGCTGCATTTAAAGCAATATTAAAAGGTAAATATTCTACAAATTTGCTTAAACTAATCCCCGCATCTTCTCCCCGTTCCACTAAGGAAAAAATGCCATCTTCTCCCCCTTGCCATAAAGGGGAAACTCCATCTTCTCCCCCCCTCCATAAAGAAGAAACTCCATCTTCTCCCCCCCTCCATAAAGAGGAAACTCCATCTTTTCCCCCCATTAGTAAGGGGGGGTAGGGGGGGTAAAATCTTGCTAATTGTTCTAATTTTCCTTGATATCCCCGACTAGAACCAATTACAACACCACAATCTAATAAAGGTGGAGTTAAATTAGCCATAATTAAGGCATCGGCGATCGCAGTTTCTAATAATTCCGTAGGATCAGAAGGAATATTATTAATTAAAGCCAGGGGTTTAGTAAAAAGTTCAGGAAAAGGTTGATGGGGTAATATTCCTGAATGACCCGATAACAATTGTTTCCAGGTTATTTCCAAATTTCCTAATGCCGAGATTAAACCAATACCAGTAACAACAACTTGCATTCTTTGTTAAGACTCAGCCAGGATAGCGGTCAGGGCGGGTTGATCAAGATGATCTGTCAAATCCGATTAATCTCGGTGAACCCGCCCCTACAGGGACTTAATCTCTATGCCATAAATCGGGGATTCGTGTTGACATTTTTTAAGAGTTGATTAATTTTTCAGATTTTCTAACCCTTGGGTGACTTTTGCCGAGTCAATGCGATCGCCTTGTTGAATCTTATCCACAACATTCATCCCATCGGTAACATTCCCAAAAACCGCATAACTCCCATCCAGAAAAGGCAATTCCGCTAAAGAAAAATAGAACTGAGAAGAAGCCGAATCGGGAAATTGAGAACGGGCCATAGCTACAGCACCGCGACGGTGGGATAAAACGGGTGCTGCGGTGATCCGGGCGCTTTCTAAGGTTTTACTATAAATCGGCTGTTCCGCGCCTTTGGGCTTAATTTCCAAAGGAATCATGCGTTCTTTAGAAGTAGCGGGATCAATAAATCCCCCAGTACCTAATCTAGCGCTGGGAAAGTTAGGATCTTTACTTTGAGGGTCGCCACCTTGAGCCACGAAGGGATCAGGCTCACGGACAACCCGGTGAAAAGCTAGACCGTCATAAACTCCTTTATTGACCAGATCAACAAAGTTTCCAGCCGTAACCGGGGCATTAGTTCCATCCACTTCAATCGTAATCGGCGATCCGTTGACCGTCATTACTACCGTAGCTTTTCCGTTTAATTGAGGTAAATTTGTCATCGGTTGAGTCGGATTTTGGGAAATAGGTGTAGCAGATTGACTATCAGCAGAATTGTTATTCTGGATTTCGGTGGAGGTTGTATTAGAAGCACAGCCCCCAACGATTAATACACAAATCAGCAAAAAAGGTAAAAACCAGTGCTGTGTGTTGAGTTTCTTCATCTTAGGTTTCAATGTTTTTGCGGTCGGAGGTTCTAAAGTCCTTCTAAGGGGACTTGTAAAAACTTAGCTAATTCTGCCCCTTGGTTTTCCACATCAGACAGAGGTAGGGGTTGGCCCACACGGGTTAAGGGAATTTGCCGACGGTCTTTGAGTTTTAGGTACAAAGCTCGACGGGGGTTAATTCCATCCTTGATATCAACACGAATGGATTGAATATCATTCAGGTTGCTACTGAACTCCACCTTGCGGTTTTTCCCAGGAAACCCCCATCGGAAAATACTTACTTTTCCCGTATCCCGGTTAAATTCATTGTATCCCCCGCCTAAATCCCAGAAAATCACTAACCATAAATACAAAGCCAGTAATAAAGCAGCGGCTCCATATAAACCCATGACAATGCCTTGGGGGATAAAGATCAGTTGAGTCGGATCGGCGAAGGGTAAAAGATTAATTTTCAAATAGCTAGAAATACCGGATAAAAGGAAACCCGTACCCCCAATAGTGATCACACTGGCCCACCAGTAGTTGCTGAAGCGACGGGAGCCCGTAACTTTCTTAGAAAGAATTTGATTCGTTGTAGTCTTTGTTTCGGTACTCATGAAAGTAAGAATGTGAATTTTTACAGTCAACACCTTTGCAAAAATTGTTAACTGTAATATATAGTTATGTTAACTTGCTTAAGAGTCTACCGCTAAATGTCCCCCCGATTAGACGAGGGAAAAAGTGGTAAGCTATAAGCATCCAACCAATTGCTGAACAGTTTATACCGCAAGGGATAGAAACTGCTTTGTCAGACCTTCCTCCGAACTCCGTTCGGAAGTATTCCCACAAAAGGTTAAGCAACTGAGAAGGTTAGCCCAAACAAAAATCGAGATTCCGATTGATTGCTGGGTACTTCACAAAGGATAATGTTTTTGATAAACCCAAGAGGATCGTTCACCAAATGACTATAGCAGTCGAAAGGCCGCAGGTTGAAAGAGGCGTCTTTGACGTCCTCGACGACTGGCTCAAACGCGATCGCTTTGTCTTCGTGGGTTGGTCAGGAGTTCTATTGTTCCCCTGTGCTTATTTAGCCCTCGGTGGCTGGTTAACCGGAACAACCTTTGTAACTTCCTGGTACACCCACGGTTTAGCAAGCTCTTATTTAGAAGGCTGCAACTTTATAACAGCCGCCGTCAGTAGTCCCGCTAACAGTTTAGGACATTCCTTACTGTTCCTCTGGGGGCCGGAAGCTCAGTGGGACTTCACCCGTTGGTGTCAACTGGGCGGTTTATGGGCTTTTGTGGCTCTGCACGGTGCTTTCGCCCTGATCGGCTTTTGTCTGCGTCAGTTGGAAATTGCTCGTTTAGTCGGCATTCGTCCCTATAATGCGATCGCCTTTACTGGCCCAATTGCGGTATTTGTCAGTGTATTTCTGATGTACCCCTTGGGTCAGTCTAGTTGGTTTTTTGGCCCTAGCTTTGGGGTAGCCGGAATCTTCCGGTTTATTCTGTTCCTGCAAGGTTTCCATAACTGGACGCTGAACCCCTTCCACATGATGGGAGTGGCCGGAATCTTGGGTGGCGCGCTATTGTGCGCTATTCACGGAGCGACGGTGGAAAATACTCTGTTTGAAGATGGAGATACAGCCAATACTTTCCGGGCTTTTGAACCGACTCAAGCTGAAGAAACCTATTCGATGGTGACCGCCAACCGTTTTTGGTCACAAATTTTCGGGATTGCTTTTTCTAACAAACGTTGGTTACACTTTTTCATGTTATTCGTGCCTGTCACGGGTCTGTGGATGAGTTCTATCGGAATTGTTGGTTTAGCTCTGAACCTACGGGCCTATGATTTCGTTTCCCAAGAGTTACGGGCGGCCGAAGATCCTGAATTTGAAACGTTCTATACCAAGAACATTCTGTTAAATGAAGGTCTGCGGGCTTGGATGGCTCCTGCGGATCAACCCCACGAAAACTTTATTTTCCCTGAGGAGGTATTACCGCGTGGTAACGCTCTCTAATACTTCTTATGTCGGCGGCCGTGACCTAGAATCCACTGGATTCGCCTGGTGGTCAGGTAATGCCCGTTTGATTAATTTGTCTGGTAAGTTGCTGGGCGCTCACGTTGCTCACGCTGGTTTGATCGTGTTCTGGGCTGGGGCGATGACCCTGTTTGAAGTGGCTCACTTCGTTCCCGAAAAGCCCATGTATGAACAGGGTTTGATCCTGATCCCCCACATGGCTACCCTCGGTTGGGGTGTTGGCCCTGGTGGTGAAGTGATTGATATCTTCCCCTACTTCGTGATTGGGGTTCTGCACTTAATTTCCTCTGCGGTTTTGGGTTTAGGCGGTATTTATCATGCCGTCCGTGGCCCTGAAATTTTAGAAGAATATTCTTCTTTCTTTGGTTATGACTGGAAAGACAAAAACCAAATGACCAATATTATCGGGTATCACCTGATTATATTGGGTCTGGGGGCTTTCCTGTTAGTGTTCAAAGCCATGTTCTTTGGGGGTGTCTATGACACTTGGGCGCCTGGTGGTGGCGATGTCCGTGTGATTGCCAATCCGACTTTGAACCCGGCCGCGATCTTTGGCTATTTAGTTAAAGCTCCGTTTGGGGGAGAAGGCTGGATCATCGGTGTTGACAACATGGAAGACATCATCGGCGGTCACATCTGGATTGGTCTGATCTGCATTTCCGGTGGTATCTGGCACATCCTAACCAAACCCTTTGGCTGGGCGCGTCGGGCTTTCATCTGGTCTGGAGAGGCTTATCTGTCTTACAGTTTAGGCGCTCTGTCTTTGATGGGCTTTATCGCTGCTTCCTATGTTTGGTTTAATAATACCGCTTATCCCAGTGAGTTCTACGGCCCCACAAACGCTGAATCTTCTCAGTCTCAGTCCTTTGTGTTCTTAGTCCGTGACCAAAAACTGGGTGCGAATATTGGTTCGGCCCAAGGCCCGACAGGTCTGGGTAAATACCTGATGCGTTCTCCGACTGGGGAAATCATCTTTGGTGGTGAAACCATGCGCTTCTGGGATTTCCGTGGCCCTTGGTTAGAGCCTCTGCGTGGGCCTAATGGTCTTGACCTCAACAAGCTGAAAAACGATATCCAACCTTGGCAAATTCGTCGGGCTTCTGAGTACATGACCCACGCCCCTAACGGTTCGATTAACTCCGTGGGTGGGATTATTACCGAAGCTCAAGGGTTTAACTATGTTAACCCCCGGGCTTGGTTGGCTGGTTTCCACTTCATCGTGGGTTTCTTCTTCTTGATTGGTCACCTCTGGCACGCGGGTCGCGCCCGGGCTGCGGTGGCTGGCTTCGAGAAAGGCATTGACCGGAAATCGGAAGCTGTACTTTCTATGCCTGACTTAGACTAGGGTTTCACCTAGATGTCTAATCACTGCTTAGATTGTTAATTAAACACCCTGCCTGATTCGTCAGGTGGGGTTTTTTATGGGAATTAATGAAGTATTATTAAAATTAAAAATTATACAAGTAATAGTAAAAGTCTATGACATTAGCACAACCTATTGCTGTTGATTTGTTTGCGGGTGCAGGTGGGTTTGGTTTAGGGTTCAAAATGGCAGGTTTTTCTATTCCGTTATCAGTGGAGATTGATACTTGGGCTTGTGACACACTCCGTTATAATCATCCTGATATGACTGTTATTCAGTATGATATTCGTGATTTTAACACCGAAAGTCAGGTTAAAGAAATTTGTATTTTTAAACCTGATATTATTATTGGTGGGCCGCCGTGTCAGGGTTTTAGCATTGCAGGGCCAGCCCAAAAAGATCCTAAAGATCCTAGAAATACTTTATTTATTAACTTCGCTCAATGGATTAGTTTTCTGCAACCTAAAGCTTTTGTCATGGAAAATGTTAAAGGCTTACTCTCACGGAAAAATGTTGATGGAATAAAGGTTATAGATATTATAAAAAATACTTTTGAAGAATTGGGGTATCTTGTTGAAGTTTGGTTATTAAATGCGGCTGAATATGGTGTTCCTCAAATAAGAGAGCGTGTTTTTATTATTGGAAATAATACGGGAAAAAAAATTGGTGCCCCTCCTAAACGCTATTCTTTAGGCCTATTAAATTTTAATCATTTTCAATTATCTATATTAGACCATGAGAAGTTATTTCCTGCTTTTACTGTAATGAAATTATTGCTAAAAGGGTAAAACTTCTCTCGGATTACAAAGATTTTTTAGACAAGCAACATTATGCTGAAAAATTTGATTCTCGCTCTAATCTTCACTCTACCGTATTAGAGGAGTTTCTTTACTATTTATTTAAAGATTTAGTTAGAGATTTTGGCTCAAATGCTCTGATTGGAAAATCCCATACTTTCAAAGATATTTTCTTTGTTCCTCCTAAATACTCGGAAATGTTAAAGCGACCTTACGCACGCATTGAGAAGAAAGATCATGATTTTGTAATTGGAGCAACAATTCACGCATCTTTTGAAGCAGCAACCCCACCGGAACAAGATGAAACTCCTGGTGAATTGCTTACAATTGTTCAAGAAGAACCAGAAAGCTATTCAGAAGTTACAGTTACAGGTAATGTGGAAACGCATCTTTTTGATATTCCAGTAGGCGTAGAAATAGCGAAGCTGACACCAAGTGCAAAGTAGCAAGTAAAACCCTTTCTGTGTAAGGATTTCAGCCCTTGGTCGAGTTTTGTACCTGGGCAACACTCACTCAGGGGGGGCAGAGTAGAGTCACTACTGTCTCTACTGCCACTTGTTGGTATAAAAAGTTTGTTATTGATACAGCTTTAAATTGAAGAAAATCAAAAGGATTGAGTCTCAACTTCTGTCAAAAGCTTCAAAGCTTTTTGTGCAACTTCTTCTGCTCGACTTGATGTAACTTTTTGATACCTTAATGTCGTCTGAATCTTTTCATGCCCCATCAAAGCTCTTAACTCTTCTAGTGACATTAAACCAACTCGTTCCGTCGCAAAAGTATGCCGTAAGTCATGAAGACGCGCACCTGTTAATTGCGAACTCTGTGCTACTAAATCACACCAAATTCTATGAACTCGGCGATAAGATAAGCGCGTAACTTCATGAGTCAAGGGATTTTGTGCTGTAAATAAAGCCGGAGAACCTGCAAACCTGTCAGAACGAATATATTGCTCCAAAACAATCGCCGCATCCTCGCTATAAAAACACCATCGTTGCTTATTCCCTTTACCTACGACTTGAAATTTACGAGCCGTGCGATTGACTTGTTCTAAATCCATCGCTAAAAGCTCACCAATCCTCGCTCCAGTGCGATGCAACAACCGAACAATGGCGTGCAAACGTCCATCATTAGAAACAAGCTGATATAGCTCCACAAGCTGCTCAGAAGTCAAATAGCGGATGATTTCATCTGTACCATGTTCTCCTTTTTCAAAATTCGGTTTGCGACGATTCAACCCAGCAATGGGATTAGTTTGGAGATAACCCATAGCCACTCCATAATTAAACAAAGCTTGAATAATCGCTTGATGACGATGATGAGTTGTAATTGATAAATGTTCTAAGCGTTGTAGATACTCAGAAATCAACTGACGATCTATACTTTCTACAGGTAAACGACCTAACTCTACCAACAAGGGCATTAAAACAAACTGATATGAACGTCGTGTACTCTGACTCAAGCCGGGACGTTCTAAAAACTCTGTTGCCAATCGAGCTATTGTTACCGTCAAAAACTAAACTTTCCTGAAATGACAGATTAACTTATGCCTTTCTGTTTTAAACCCTTATTCTCAGGAAAAGTTAACAGCTTTTTATGTATAATTTTGACCCGACTATCCCCCCCCAACCCCAAGAATCTCTCGACCACTACATCAAAAGACTGCGAACCCAGTTGAAGATGAGTCAACAACAACTCTCAAGTACCGCAGGTATTCATCTCCAAAGTTTGGGAAAGCTGGAGCGAGGTCAAACCACGCGACTTAATCAAAAAACGAAAAAAGGTTTAGCCATTGCTCTGAATATCCCAGAAGAATACCTCGATGCCGTCGTCTGTGGACAGCCAATAGAAGCTGTACAGAAAAAACAATATTGTCCGGGCTGCTGGAAAGGAGGAACAAACCCTGACCCCGCCTGGGCATTACCCAGAGCCAAGTATTGCCTGCTCTGTGGCACTCAACTCCTTCGCCATTGCATCAGTTGTTTAGAACCCATCACGTCATTTCAACATAAATTTTGTCCCCACTGTGGGACTCCCTACTGCCCATCCCATTCCAAACGTTTTGGGAATAAATCATGACGGGCGTGCCAGTTTTGTCGTAAAACTAGAGTTCTATTAATAAAAGCGAGGAAATCTGCGTGAAACGCCAGTGGGAACCGGAAGAATTAATCGAACAGTTCACGTTAACTGAAGCAGAAAGGACACTACTGGCGAATAAAACCGGAGCGAGTCGGCTAGGGTTTGCGGTCTTACTCAAGTGTTTTTGTCAGGATGCCCAATTCCCTGTTAAAAAACAAGAAATTCCCAAATCCGTCATCTCTTACATCGCACGTCAGGTCGAAGTCTCACCCAGTGAATGGCATCACTATAGTGAGTCCTTCAACTTTAAAGAATCTCGTTAAGGAATTTAAGTCGAATGGCCCCACTTATCGAGAACGAGTTTACACGGTGATGCGCGCTTCCTATGTACATCATTATCGCCGGATGGTGCCACAAATCCCCACGGCTTTGGAGTTCTGCTCTAATAATGAACTTTACCAGCCTGTGATTAAAGCCCTAGAGTTAATTAAGAAATATATGGGGAGTTCTCAACATTATTACTCCCCGGAAGATGAAGTGCTAATTGATGGAGTTCTGAAAACTCGTTGGCGAGAAATTGTCGTGGAAGTTGATGATTCTGGCGTTGAAAAAATTAATCGGGTTAATTATGAGATTAGTGTTTTACAAGCTTTAAGAGAGCAACTGCGTTCTAAGGAAATTTGGGTGGTGGGTGCGAAACGATATGGCAATCCAGAAGAAGATTTGCCCAAAGATTTTGAGGGACAACGGCAAGTTTATTATCAAGCTTTAGGTCAACCAACTGATGCAGAAGCTTTTATTACTAGCTTACAGCAGAAAATGACAACAGCTTTGGAACAACTCGATAACCAGATGCCGAAAAATTCCAAAGTTAAAATTTTAACGAGAGATAAGGGATGGATTTCGGTTTCTCCGTTAGAAGCACAACCCGAACCGTTAAATTTACAGCGAATTAAGACGGAGTTAATTTCCCGTTGGTCAATGACCAGTTTATTGGATATTCTCAAAGAAACGGATTTACGAGTTGGGTTTACAGAGCAGTTTCAGAGTGTGGCATCCCGTGAAACTTTAGATAAAAAGATTTTGCAAAGACGGTTATTACTGTGTTTATTTGGATTAGGAACGAATACGGGTTTGAAACGAATTAGTAGTGGGGGAACGGGAGAAAATTATCCCGATTTGCTCTATATCAAACGTCGTTATATTCATAAGGAAAATTTACGAAATGCCATAATTCAGGTTGTTAATGCAATTTTTCAAGTGAGAATGCCGACGATTTGGGGTGAAGGCACAACTGCTTGTGCTTCTGATTCTAGAAAGTTTGGGTCTTGGGATCAGAATTTGATGACGGAGTGGCATATTCGTTATGGGGGACGAGGAGTGATGATTTATTGGCACGTTGAGCGGAAATCTGTTTGTATTTATTCTCAGTTGAAAACTTGTTCTTCTTCTGAGGTGGCGGCGATGATTGAGGGTTTGTTACGCCATTGTACAGATATGAAGGTGGAAAAGAATTATGTTGATACTCACGGTCAGAGTGAGGTGGCTTTTGCTTTTTGTCATTTGTTGGGTTTTCAGTTATTGCCTCGGTTGAAAAGAATTCATAAACAGAAATTGTATCGTCCGGTGGTGGGTCAAAGTAATGCTTATCCGAATTTACAGCCTGTTTTGACCCGACCGATTAATTGGGATTTGATTCGGAATCAGTATGACCAGATGATTAAATATGCGACGGCTTTGAGATTAGGAACGGCGGAGACTGAGGTAATATTAAAACGGTTTAGCCGTTCTAATATTGTTCATCCCACTTACCAAGCTTTAGCTGAGTTGGGAAAGGTGGTGAAGACGATTTTTCTCTGTGATTATCTACGCCATGAATCCTTGCGCCAAGAAATCAATGAAGGGCTAAATGTAGTGGAGCAATGGAATAGTGCGAATAGTTTTATTTTTTATGGCAAGAATAGCGAAATTGCGGCCAATCGATTAGAAGACCAAGAGACAGCGGTGTTGTCATTGCATTTGTTACAGGTCTGTTTGGTGTATATCAATACGTTGATGATGCAACAGATTTTGTCTGAAAAAGATTGGTTGAAATTGATGCAAAAGGAAGACTGGCGAGGGTTGACTCCATTAACCTGGAGTCATATCAACCCCTATGGAACTTTTCGGTTGGACTTGGATGAGCGGTTGTTGATTGATCCAGTGGTTTCTTGATATAAAAATCAATCAGTCGCTCAAACCCTTACACTGAGGGAGTTTCACTGGCTACTTTGCACTTGGTGTCAGCTTCGCTATTTCTACGCCCAGTAGTTGTGATTGAATGTAAAACCTATTTGGATAAAACCATGCTTGAAGGTTCATCCAGAGCAGCAGAGGATTTAAAAGCAAGAAATCCCAATAGTTTGTATATGGTTCTCATGGAATGGATTAAACTAACCAGTGATGTTAATCTTCGTAAATATAAAGTTGATCAAATTTATGTACTCCGTCAACAAAAAAATACTGATCGAGAATTTAGATATGAAGAAACATATATCAAGAATCCTATTACAAAAACTGGGTTGTTGTATTTGTTGTTAGAAAGAAATCTGGCGATCGCTTCGCTTCCTATGCAAACGCTAGTAAAGTCACAATAAGACATTTGTATAGCCTCAAAATACCTAATATTTATTCCTAAGCTAAATCAAGTTCTTATTTTTAGTTTTGACTCGTCGGTAAAACTCCTCCATAACTTGAATAAAAGAATCCTCCTTTTTCCAAAAAGCCGGAAAATCTCCTTGTTTTTTAATTAAAATTGCAGGTAAACTCACAGAAGAAGTTTCTTCAACAACTTGAGGAAGTCGATGGGTTCCTAACCAAAACTCTCGCGCACTAATTTTCTCTGGTACGCCTTCTGTTTCCACAGTCGTATAGAAAGATATTGAGGGTTGTATAGAAACTTCCTGGGTTGTCAATTCTTGAGATAAAATCTTCCCTAAAGGAGATTGAGATAACTCCGCTTTGAGGACATCTTTAGATAAACCCCTCAATTGAAAAAGCAAAAAAGGATCATCATCTAATTGGGAAGCTACTAAATAATAAACCCCCGCAATATGTTTACAAGGATTTGACCAATCTGGACAAGAACAAGTTGTTTTAAAGTCTTTTTCGCTTTGGGGAAGTAAATGTAAACCTAAATCCGAAAACACATCCTCAATATTATCAGGAACTTCATTCATTAATAATTTAGACACAAAACTTGCTTTTGAAGACAAATGTTGAATCGCTTTCGACCAATCACTAGAACTAATTGGTGTAATTTCAATAGTCGTATTATATCGAGGTTCTTTATAAACCCCAAAGTAGGGATTAATTGAACCTTTAACCTTTGCGGTAATTCGATTCTGATCAATTTTCGACTTAAGAATCTTACCATTCCTTGCATAAGAACGTCCTCGACCCAAGCGTGACGGGTCACTAAAGGCTTCTAACGCTTCAATAAATTGTTTTCCCCACCAAGTGCGACTAAATTGAGCCATAATAGATAATTACTCCTTTTAAACACTACAAAATTAAAACTAATCAACTACTCCAATAAAGCCAGTTTATTCAATTGAATAAGCTGTTTAAACGCTTCATTATCTAATTCTGTTAACCAAGATTCATCACTACCAATAACCTGAGAAGAAAGTTTTTTCTTATCTTCTATCATCTGATCAATTTTTTCTTCTAAAGTTCCCAAAGCCACAAATTTATGAACAAATACATTTTTCGTTTGACCAATCCGAAAAGCTCGATCCGTTGCTTGATCTTCCACCGCCGGATTCCACCAGCGATCAAAGTGAAATACATGATTTGCTTTTGTTAAAGTGATTCCCACACCTCCGGCTTTCAAAGAGAGAATAAAGACAGAAGGTTCGGTCTCAGGATTTTGAAATTCAGTAATCATTTGTTCTCGTTTCGTGCGATTTGTACCCCCATGAATATAATAGGTGTTATAATGATAATGATGTTTAAAATGCCGTTCTAAACCATCACAAACTTCTTTAAACTGGCTAAAAACTAATAAACTTTCTCCTTCTGAAATAGCTTCTTCTGCCATATCTGCTAATCGTTGTAATTTCTGCGATCGCGCCGCCGAAAATTCACTTCCATCCTGTAAAAACTGCGCCGGATGGTTACAAATCTGTTTTAACTTCATCAGCGTCGATAAAATTAATCCTTTTCGCTTCATCCCTTCAACCTCATTAATTTTTTCAGCCACATCTTTCACTAACGCTTCATACAGAGAGGCTTGCTCTTTGGTTAAGTTACAATACACTTTTTGCTCAACTTTATCGGGTAAATCATTAATAATTGACGGATCAGTCTTGACTCGTCTCAAAATTAAGGGCTCTACAAGTTTCTTTAAAGTTGCAGATTTCATCCGGTCATTATCCTTTTGAATAGGAATTTCAAAGGACTTACGAAATTGAGCTTCTTTCCCCAAATATCCGGGATTCAAAAAATTAAAAATTGACCATAAATCTAGGAGACGATTTTCAACTGGAGTTCCGGTTAAAGCTAATCGATATTGAGCCGAAAGTTTTAATATTGCACGAGTTTGAGCGGTTTTGGGATTTTTAATATTTTGAGCTTCATCAACAACAATTCGTCGCCATTCAAGATGATTGAATAATTTTTCATCTTGACGAACTAAGGTAAAAGAGGTGATTACAACATCACAGTTAAGACAAGTCGATTTAAAGGCTTCTAAATCTTGAATGCGACCGCTACCATGATGTATAATAGTTTGCAAATGGGGTGCAAACTTTTCAATCTCTTTTTGCCAATTCCCAATCACTGAAGTCGGTGCAATTAATAACGTTGTTAAAGTTGAGTCTACTGTTTCTTTTTCTTGAACTAATCGAGCAATAACCTGAACGGATTTTCCCAAACCCATATCATCAGCTAAACAGCCATTTAACCCTAAGTTTTCTAAGTATTGTAACCAGGATACTCCCCGCTTTTGATAATCCCTTAACGTTCCTTGCAATTGGGGAATATCACCCACCATTGTAAGTTGACTTTTATCCTGCAATTTCCCCATCAAATCGGATAATATTGAGTCATGTTCAACTTCTAATTCATCCTCTAAGGAAGCCGACATTTTCACGAAATCTAATAGCTTGATTTCCGGTTTTTCTTCTGTGTGTTTTTGCCAAAATTCCAACATTTGCTGCATTTTTTGTTGGTCTAATTCCATCCACTGACCGCGAAATTGAATCAGATGTGTTTTAGCATTAACGAGTTGTTCCCATTCTTTTGGCGTAACAACTTCACCGCCAATGGATAGGGAATATTGATATTGAATTAACGTATCTAAATTAAAAAATCCTTTGCTAACTGATGCTTGTCCTGAAGAACGAGAGGACGTTTTTAAACGAATTTTAGCGCGATGACGACCTTGGGGTGTCCACCAAGCGGGAATGATGACTTTATATCCTGAATCTTCTAGTATCCAGGCACTTTCTTTGAGAAATTCAAAGGCTTCAATCAGATTTAATTCTAATCCAACTGGTTGATCTGTTTCTAATCCCTGCCAAAGTTTAGGATACATTCTAGCGGCATATCCTAAATTAAGTAATAGGTATTTCTCAAAATCTTTTCCTACATAATTATGCAGTTCTTTTTTCTTTTTTTGAGTTTGTTGCCAATAATCTTTTAATAATAGCTTAAAGGAGGGATCTTGTTTCGAGGAAACTGAAAAATGAATTAGCCAATTATCCTGTTCCTGAGTGGCTTCTTGGAGTTGAAAGCACAGGTCAAAGACGGCTGCGGTTTGGCTATGGATGAGTTTTTCTTTCCAAACTAACCATTGTTTATATTCTTCCAAATCTGCTGAACTGGTTCTGGGATTCTGGGGATTTTGATGAATAGAATGATGCACTAATGTATCAGCAATTTGTTGATTAAACTTAGCTGTTAAGGGAGTTTGGGTAACAATTTCATGCAGTAAGCATTCAGAAAAGTGACGCAGTAAGGTTTCTGGGTTATAAAATTTAATCGGATTTTGAGAAACCAGAGAACCCGATACACAGGCTAAAGGCATCGCGTTGACAGATTGAGTGATTAAGGATTGATATTGTTCTGATATGATTTCCCAGCCGGAATAAATTTCAAATAACGGAGTTTGAGTTGCACGTTTGCCTTCGGTTTTAGTAGAAGCAAGCTGACGATATTTAAGAGCGGGTATATATTGATCTTTGTAAAGAATTTGTTTAAATAATTGGGTATAGTGATACCAAAAGAAGAGGTCAGAACCGAGGCTCATTTCTGAGGGGTTTTGTTGAGCGAGGAAGTGGATTTCTTTAAGAAGTTTGATAATTGTGTTGAGGGAATTAAAGGTATTCCGACTAGATACCAATTGATAAGTTGTAATTTCCCATGTAGCAAATTCTTCAAATTCTAAGTTTAGGTCAGTTTCTAAGTATTTTGCTAATTCAGGGGAAGGAAGCGGTTGCTGATTAAGGGTTGGCAGGGCAAAGTATTTAAGGGAAATCCGATTCGAGATTAAACGCGAATAATCTTCAGAAATCCCTATTTCATTTTGCACAAACGCTTGTAAACTTGATGCTGTTAGATGTTGGGGATGGAGTGTATCTGGGTTTCGCTTTGTTTTGCGGGTCGAAGTTTCAACCCAAAGATGAAATGCACCTTGTTCGATGAAATCACCTGTTATTTCAGGAATCCAGGTTCCGTGCAGGATTTTCATAGGGGGATGTTATTTTAATTTGTTTATATTTTATCAGGACTTACGCAGATGCGCTATGCGTAGTGTAGCTCTGTATAGAAAATTGCGTTTTCACCCGCGGCGGGTATGAAACCTAACTAAACAATTTAAAAATATAATAATTCTTTGATTTTTGATGATATAGAAAAGAAATATCAACCGATAAAAGCACCCTGAAGCATGAAATAAAAACTAAGAGTCTGATGTTCCCAGATTGGAGATAACGTTCTGGGACTCGACTTTTTTTGAAGTCTCTAAACCCAGATCATAAAGTTGAGGAGAATTTTCAACTTCCCAAACTTTAAGTAGAATCAAATATTCATAGAAGGCTTGTAAAACACACCAAGAAAACCCAGAACGACCGTCTAAAAATCCTCCCAATAAAAAGTACATATAAACAAAGCGAATCAGAGGTCTAAACGGTAAACGTAAGGATAAATCTTTTAAGGCTCGTCGTCGTTCAACTTCCGAACTTCCTAATAATAAATCCTTCCAATTCACAGTTCCCGTCTGTAACTGTCGCATGGTTTCTACTGCTTCATCGGTTGAGTAACGATTGTGTTTGTCAATCCAACGGGATAACCCTTTACTACAGGTGTAATGGGGATAGGTTTCTTGAATAAATCCCGTCGGGCCATCACAAACTTCCCGTTCCGTATGACCATAATCGTTAAACCAAACTTTATCCTTGCGAAATAGACGCATTTGATACCGAGGATATTGGGTACTGCGTCGAATCCAATTTCCCAAAAATATCACTCTTTCGGCGACATAATATCCAATATAATCATCACTTTGAATCGCCTGTAAACATTCTGTAAACAATTCAGGAGTCATCCGTTCATCGGCTTCTAAAATGTAGACCCAATCGTGTTTGGTCGGAATTTCCTGTAACATCCATGTGCGCTGTTTTCCGTGACTTTCAAAACGATGTTGTAACACCCTAACTGGATATTGTTGGGCAATTTCAACGGTGCGATCTTGGCTCAAAGAATCCACCACAATCACATCATCTGATAATAATGCAGACTCAATACAATCCGCAATATCAATTTCTTCGTTTGCGGTGAGAATATAAATTGAAAACATGAAGGATAATTAAAGTTATAACAGGGAAGGAGGAATAGGGAATAGGGAATAGGTAATGGGTAATGGGTTTTGGGTAATTGGTAATGGGTAATTGGTAATGGGTAATAGAATCAATAAAATCAAGATTTTATTTCTTCCACTGATAACTGATGACTGATAACTGATGACTGATGACTGATGACTGATGACTGATGACTGATAACTGATGACTGATAACTGATAACTGATGACTGATGACTGTTAAGCGGTTGGTGTTTTACGACGATTTGCACCGCGTAAAATTCCTAAACCTTTGAGCCCTGTCCAACCTAGAGTAATATAGCCAATCGCTAATAATAAACTACTAATTCCTGTTCTCAAACTCGATTTTAAGGACTGAGTTTTAGCTTGTTTTTCCAGTTCTTGTTTGCGATCACGAATTTGACCTAACAATTGTGTAGGTAAATTATCCGCCTGTTGATTCAAAAACTCCTCAACAGCCTTGGGATTCGATTTAGACTGTTCTAAGATTTGTCTAACTTCGTTAGGAAGATTCGGGTTGGCAAGGGCTTGATTCAGAGCTTCGGGATTTTGTGCTAACCCGGCAAATTGATCTTTAAGCTGGGTTTTTTTCTGTTGAATTTGCTGCTGAAATTCGGGACTTCCGAGTTGACTTTCCAGTTGAGTTTGAGCTTGAGTAGCTTGTTGATTAATTTCTGCGAGGGCCTCGGCTCTGGCTAAACGGGTATTATTGAGATGCAAAGGAAATAGTAAAAGATACAATAACCCGAATAAACTCGCCAGCAATGCTATCCAAAATCTTAAACTCGCAAAGGGTTTAGCTGGCTTGATATTCCCTTCGGTGGCGGCATCCATCCAAAAAGCAATAAAGACTAAGGCCATTCCCACCATCGGGACAATGCCTCGATCTACTAAATCACTGGTAACGCTAATTTGCCAGCCTCGGTTGAGAAAATTGGGCGGAATCAAAATTACCAGAAAATCCACGAGGGACGAGAAAATTAAAATAACTCCAACCAGTTTCAGGATGAGAGAGGTTGTAGAAGAAAATTGACGGCTAGAAGTAGCTTTCATTAAATGATCCGTAAACTAAGTTATGATCTCGATTTGGGCTTGTTGATATATTCCCTAACCCTAAGTTTGTAGGGCTGGCTCGGAAATATTCGAGATTAAAGATCAACAAACGTTACAATTCTAATCGGTTCAGACCTCTGGATAGACTGACTTAAATAAATTTCTTCCTCCCCAATTAACTGGAATGACTGCTTATCTTTACACCTTAACCGAATTACAAGAAGACATCACCTTGAATCCTCAACGATGGCGTCCCCTGGTTTTTACCAATGGTTGTTTTGATTTAATTCATGCGGGTCATGTTCGCTATTTACAGGCAGCTAAGGCATTAGGACGATCACTGGTGGTCGGATTAAATAGCGATTCATCTGTCCAAACCCTGAAACCTCAAAAACCCGGACATCCTCCCCGCCCCATCGTCCCAGAAGCACAACGGGCTGAAGTCTTAGCTAGTCTGAAGCCCATTGATGGGGTAGTAATTTTTTCCGAAACCACCGCCGATTATCTCATCCAAACCCTGAAACCCGATATTTATGTTAAAGGTGGAGACTATACCTTAGAAACCTTGCCAGAAGCCCCGATTGTACAAACATACGGGGGTCAAGTTGCCTTCATTAATATTGAAGTCCCCTCCTCCACCAGCGCCCTAATTCAAAGGATTCTCAACGGTTAACTATTGACCGATCCTTGTACAATAGTCAAGGTGAAGAATGCCATGCTCAACCCCAATTACCTAATGCCACGCCCCATGACTGACCTGACCACTTCCCCCCAAGAGAACTATGCCATGAGTGCGGATGAATTGCGCTCTGGGCTTTTTAGTGCCTCAGCAAAGGCTCAATTCCAACTATTAGAAACATTAACCCAAGGTGGGGAAACGGTTTGGGAAGTGTTAATGGAATTTTTATTAAAACAACAATCTAATCCCCCTAGTTTAATTAACGGTAAAGTTTATCAAATTTTATATACCGCTATTCCCACTTCCGAAAAAGTGAGTCATTTTTTAAAACTTCATTTTCCTACGGGAATTGTTCCCTTAAAATCCGATACCGGAATTGATTATATTCCCCTACAAACCTTACTCGCCCAACAAGACTTTTTAGAAGCGGATAAATTAAGCGTACAAAAACTTTGTGAATTAGCCGGAAGTTCTGCGGTACAAAGAAAGTGGCTTTATTTTTCCGAAATTGAACGATTCCCGATTACGGATTTACAAACCATTGATAGCCTTTGGTGTATCCATTCCGAGGGTAAATTCGGCTATTCTGTCCAGCGAGAACTTTGGCTGGGTGTGAATAAAAATTGGGATAAATTATGGCCTAAAATTGGCTGGCGCACGGGTCGCAATTGGACACGCTACCCCCAAGGATTTACCTGGGATTTAACCGCCCCAAAGGGTCATCTTCCCCTATCTAATCAGTTACGGGGCGTTAGAGTCATTGAAGCCCTACTCTCCCATCCAGCTTGGTCGCAGTCTCAACCCTCAGTGACAATCAGATAAATTAATCAAATGCGTCAGCTTTTAATCATTAACATTAAATAGTTTAATGAATACTAAAAACTCGTGGCTTCGATTATTAGTTATAGCATTAGCAATCCCAGTTTTTGTTTTAAATGGTTGGTTATTATTACTAACTTTAGAATACTTTAAATCAATTATTAATATTTTTGTCACCGCTACCCTATTATCATTTCTTTTAGATTATCCCGTACAACGGTTACAAAACTATGGACTCAAACGGACAATCGCAATTTTAGGGGTTTTATTAATCACATTAATTATTTTCATGATTTTAGGGATTACCCTCATCCCCATGATCATTCAACAGTTTGATACTTTAATAGAACGTTTTCCTAGTTGGATTGAATCAGGGACTCAACAAGTTAAAACCTTAGAATCTTGGGCTATGATTCGTCATATTCCAGTTAATATCGGAGGAGTCACCTTTCAACTTTTAGAAAAATTATCGAGTCAAGTTCAGAGTTTAGGCGGAGATTTTATTGGAGGAGTGTTTACGGTTTTTAGTCGAATATTAGATGTGGTGATCACCGGAGCTATGACATTTTATCTATTATTACATGGAGATCAGCTTTGGGACGATTTGTACAAACTATTTCCAGCCCGAATTCGTACTCCTATTCGCCTAGCACTCAAGAAAAACTTTAAGAATTATTTCATTGGCCAAGCCTCCGTAGCCACACTCATTGGAACACTGATGACCTTGGCATTTGTAATTATTCAAGTTCCCTTTGGCTTATTATTTGGCATGGTAATTGGGGTTATGGCTTTATTTCCCTTTGGAGCCAGTTTAGGAATTGGTTTAATCTGCTTTTTAGTTGCTTTAAATAGTATTTGGTTAGGGGTAAAAGTTTTAATTACAGCAATTATTGTAGATCAAATTATAGAAAATGGTATTGCGCCTCGATTATTAGGCGGATTTACTGGATTAAACCCCGTTTTGATTTTACTTTCTCTATTAATTGGTGCTAGAATTGCCGGATTTCTCGGATTAATTATTGCAGTTCCCCTAGCTAGTTTTCTTAAATCCTTAATCACTATTTTACAGACCCCCGCCTCTGAATCTATTTAGATGGACTTAAAAATAACTGGTAATTTAAGTACCTAAACAAAATTAATTACACATCCTCTACCCCGTTCCCCCCCCCCTAGCCCCCCGTGCACGGGGGGTTTGGGGGGGCTGTTCCCTCTCTCAACTAGGTAATTTATTTTGTGCAACTACTTATAACAATTTAGGTTGACATCCGCCCCGCCGTAAAACGGGCGGGGATTCCATCTATTTCAACAAATCAACCCTTCGACCGTTCGACTGGCTCACGGCTCAGGAGACAATTGTTGAAATCCTGGACGGGTTGACGCTTCGCCGAGATGCGCTTTCTTTGCAGAAAGTCTGACCTTCTCTCCACGTCCGTTTAGAGTCTCCGAAAGTCCTCCGGCGACTAAAATATTAATTGCGGCGTTAACATCTCGATCATGAAAAGTGCCGCAATTCAAACAAATCCACTCTCTAACATTTAGCTCTTTTTTGCCACCGCGAAAACCACAGCAAGAGCAAGATTGAGAAGTCGGAGTCCATCTATCAATCACTCGAAAATCACGCCCGTACATAACTGACTTAGCCTCTAACATAGTTCTAAAACTACGCCAACCCAAATCAGAAATGGCACGGGCTAATTTTCTGTTTTTAACCATCCCTGAAACGTTTAAGTCTTCCAAGACTATCGTTTGGTTTTCACGAATAATCCGGGTTGACAACTTATGAAGAAAATCGCTTCTGGTATCAGAAATTTTAGCGTGAAGTTTAGCTAGTTTCTTTCTGGCAACTTCCCTTCTTTTACTACCCTTCTGTTTTCTTGACAAATTTTTCTGTAATCTCCTTAAACGCTTTAACTGTTTCTTTAAAGGTTTAGGTGATTTAATTTTTTCGCCATTACTTAATGTAGCAAAATCAGTGATTCCTAAGTCAATTCCAACACTGCGTCCATTCTTTGCTAATTGTTGGGGATTAAACTCAACTACAAAACTAGCAAAATATCTGTCGGCACTATCTTTAATTAGGGTAGCACTAGAAGGCGTTGCGGGTAACTCTCTACTCCAAATCACTTTGATATCACCTATTTTAGCTAGGTGAATGTAACTAGAGTTAGGATAGAGTTTAAAACCATTGTCGGTGAATTTAGCAGACTGTTTAGACTTACGTTTCTTAAATTTAGGCGGTTTAATTTTCCGACCTTTTCTTTGCCCTTTACAGGATTTGAAAAAGTTAGAATAGGCCTGTTCTAAATCTCTCAAAGACTGCTGCAAGGGAACCGAGGAAACTTCTGTTAACCATTGCTTTTCCTCGGTTTTTTTGAGTTCTGTAAGTCTTTTAGAAAGTTCACCGCTAGAAGGTTTTTTATTCCCTGCATGGTATTGTTCTTGACAATAGGCTAAGGCATCGTTAAAAACCACACGACAACAACCAAACAATTGGGACATTAGCCTCTTTTGTTGGTCAGTTGGGTAGATTCTGTACTGATACCTTAACTTCATTCTTTGCTCTTAAAATCTTCTTATTTAGTATACACTACAATTGAATAAAAAGCCTAAGTGGAACGACGGGGTTTTAAACCCATTTTTTCGATAAATTATAAATTAAATCTTGATGAGAAAAGTTTCATCAAAGAGAAATCAATTTTTAGGGAACCTCCATCTACGGGATAGAAGGATGATTGGTTCCCCAAAATAGCCTGAGTTAATCGAATTTATTTGATCACGTCTTGAGACAAAACAATTTTTTCCATTTGCATTTGAGAGGCTACTCCCATTGAGAATAATGGTTTATAGCCGAACCAGTTCAGACTGACTTGCAAATGCAGAGACAACGTAATAAAAGCAGCCAACAATAATTTTTCTAACATAATCAACTCCCCAATCAAAAAACTTCTAGCCGCACCCTTCTATCGTAGATATATCTATATTAATAAGACGATGTTTCTTTTCCGTATGATTCCCTACAATGTTGATAGGTGATAAAATTCACATCAAATTCTGATCTGAATCACAAATCGTCACCAGCCAATCGTCAACACCTCAACGGCTAACCGTCAACCGTTAACGGTAAAATAACGCAATAGAGGTTTTTTGATAGAGTGAGAAGGAAAAATGCTGGCATATATTCTAGCGATTGCAGTGGGTTTAGCAAGTTTTGGCCTTTATATGGCCGCCTTCTTCTTTCCAGAAGTTCACCGGAAAAGTGATTTCGTCTGGAGTGGAGTTGGATTGTTCTATGGCTTGATTCTGTGGGCCTGTGCGGGACGAATTACCGGAGCCGTACTATTAGGTCAGGTGGCGAGTGTGTCCCTGTTGATTTGGTTTGGATGGGAAGTTCTGACCCTACGACGAACAGCAACCCCCGCCACAGAAAAAACCCCGATTCCGGCGAAGGTGAAAAAACGAGTTAACGGTTTGATTGGTGTTCAGTCTCCGGTAATTTTTCCTGAACCTGTACGGGATATTGTTACTACTCCCGAACCCGTCTTTGAGAATAACCCAGTGGTTGCTCAAACCCCAGTAGAAACACAGGAACAACCCGAACCAGAAGTTATTTCCCCATCCTCAGAAATTGTAGAGGAACCTCCGCTTCCCCCTATAACCGAAGGACAGAATCTTCCTGAAGTCGAAGAAACACCATCAGTAACTCCCTTAACTTCGGATACCCCGGTAAAAACACCCAAGGTTAAAGCTGACAAACCCCCAGTTACTCCCAAGGTCAAGACTGCAAAAACGACGTCTAAAACCCAAAAATCTATCCCGGCGCTCGCTGGAACTTTATCTAGTTTTATTGGTAATTTAACGGGTTTATTTAATAAAAAACCCAAAACCCCCAGCAAACCGAAATCCCCGGAACCCACCCCTGTTCCCCCCGTTACGGTTGTAGAAGATAATCAGAAGGTGGCGAAGGATGAATTTGCTGAATTTGAGGATTTAGAAACAAAAATTGTTGAGGAGAACTCTACTCCAAAAACTGCGGTTAGTGTTCCCGAAATCGTAGAAGAAGTTGAAAAACCTGCCCCTTCACCCTTTGAAAAAATTGTTACTTCCCAGATTGAAGGAGTGGTGGAGATAATCACAGAACAGGTGAATCCTATAGTTGAGGAAATACAGGAATCTGTGACAGAAGAAATATCCTCAGAAACTAATAATTTAGAACCAGAAACCGTTGTGGAAGTTATTACAATTTCTGAAATTGAAACAGCTTCAGAAATAACGGAATCCGAGGAAATTAATCCGTCCCCATCGGTTACACCTGAACCGTCTGAACAAAAATAAGCGCGAATCTAAACCAGAATCATGACCACTTGGCTTTGTATCAAACAATGTGGGGCTTGCTGTCATCTTGACCCCAGTGAACGTCCTGAATTAGATCAATATTTAGCCCCGAAAGACTTACAATTATATTTGAGTTTAGTCGGGGAAGATGGATGGTGTATTAATTTTGATTCTGAAACTAAAGAATGCAAAATTTATGATCAGCGCCCTCGATTTTGTCGGGTAGAATCCGATATTTTTCAAGAATTATATGGAATTGAAGCATCAGAATTAAATGATTTTGCCATTGATTGTTGTCAACAACAAATTGAAGGAGTCTATGGGGATTCTTCCCCGGAAATAGAGCGTTTTAATCAAGCGGTCGGGTATGAATCCTAGGGACTTTCTCAGTTTTTTATTGCCGGATGGGGTAAAATATGAAAAGATTATGATATAGTTTCAATATTACCCCAACCGTCAACCAATGATGAACACAGATTCAAGAGGATTAAGAGGATTTCACCGACTACGTTCCTTGCTTCGCTCAAGATTTATTTAGTGCGAAGCTCTTAGGATAATCCGCGCAATCATATTAATCCGTATTAATCAGTGTCAAACAAAGGCAAAAAACGTAATCCGTGAAATCTGTGAAATCAGTGTTTAAAGACCCCGCTAGTAACCTATCTGCGATCGCTAATTCCGAAAAACAGACAGATCAACAGCAAGATTCAGCAAAACCCAATACTGGGAAAATTTTTGTCTCCACATTCATTACTATTTTTTTAGCTGAAATTGGAGATAAAACCCAACTTACGACTTTATTAATGACAGCAGAATCCCATAATCCTTGGATAGTTTTTGCTGGGGCGGGAAGCGCATTAGTTTTAACCAGTTTCTTAGGGGTTTTAGTCGGACAATGGTTAGCTTCTCGGATTTCGCCCAGAACCTTAGAACTGGCTGCGGGTAGCAGTTTATTATTGATTTCGGTGCTATTGTTTTGGGAAGTTTTACACTAAATTAGTTATAATTAAGTCTATGGATTTTCAACTATTAGGATTGACTTTTATCACGGTTTTTCTATCAGAATTAGGAGATAAAAGTCAAGTGGCTGCGATCGCTCTCAGTGGTACTAGCAAATCTCCCCGCGCGGTCTTTTTTGGTACAGCCACCGCCTTATTATTAGCCAGTTTCCTCGGTGTGATAGTGGGACAAGGATTTGCAGAAATTCTACCCACTCGTCTAGTTAAAATAGCAGCCGCCATCGGTTTTGCGGTATTAGGAATTCGATTATTATGGTTTACGGGAATACCCGGTAAGCCTAAAGATCAGTCACTTGAGTGCTGAGATATAAGCGACTCGTTCGGTTTTGCCTGGTTAATTCTTTAATTGTTCTCACTATAGCAGAAGCAAAGGCTTTTACAAAGTGTGATTATTTTTCTTAATCAAACCTTTGTTATTTTATCTGGTTATGAGTTTAAAATGAATAGATAACCTGTAATAGTTAAGACCATGACCGCACCCTCTGAACGGCCAGCTATTGAGAATCTTCGGGGTAAATTTACCAGTCCAGACATCCAGCAACGACTTACAGCCCTTTCAGACTGTCTGAAATTTGAGGGAGGCTTGGATTTACTAGCGCAACAAGCATTAACTAACCCTTCAGAACAGGTTAAACAATCTGCTTATTGGGTGCTGTATGGTGATAATCCTTATTTAACTGAAAATGTTAATTTGCGATCGCCTAATATTATACAAGATACTATTTCCTCTGTAGCAATTAGTTCAGAGCATAAAATTATCGTCGGTGGTGGTTGGAAAACCATCAGAATTTGGAATTTAGATACAGGAAAATTAATTGATACAATTAACGCCCATTCCCATTGGGTTTTATCCGTTGCGATTAGTTCCAATGGTCAATATTTAGTTAGTAGTAGTATTGACAAAACTGTTAAGTTATGGAGTTTAAAAACTAAAATTAATTTGCATACTTTTACAGGTCATACAAGTTGGGTTAATGTGCTTAAAATTACCCCAGATAATCAAACTTTAATTAGTGGGAGTGCAGATAAAACCATTAAAGTCTGGAATTTAGAAAAGAAAGAACTTGTTCATACTTTTAAGGGTCATACCGGATGGATTTCTTGTTTAGCAATTAGTTCAGATAGTAAATTTTTAGTGAGTGGAAGTACAGATAAAACAATAAAAGTATGGAATTTAACCCAAAAACAATTATTAAGAACTCTTGAAGAACATTCAGATTGGATTCAAAATGTCGCCATTAGTTCTGATAATCAATCTTTAGTTACAGGTAGTCGAGATGGAATTATTAAAATTTGGCAAAAAGATCCCAATACTCAAGGTAAAAATGAAAATTTTAATATTCCTTTTGTAACCGATGTTTTGAGTTTCTTTTTTGGAAAGAGTAATAATCAATCCCCATTTCAATTACTTGTCAATAGTTTAAAATGTGTTAAGACTATCACCGGAAAATTTCAAACAATGACTAATTTTGATATTACTTCTAATGGTAATATTCAAGTCATGGGAACCAATAATGGCAGTATTTATATTCAAAACCTTAATCAATACCCTAATCCATCTCGTAAAATTACAGGTCATTCTGGATTTATTAGTTCTATAGGAACCAATAATGGCAGTATTTATATTCAAAGCCCTAATCAATACCCTAATCAATCTCGTATCAATGGTCATGCTGGATTTATTAGTTCTATTGCTGTTAGTTCTAATAGCAAACTATTTGTTAGTGGTAGTCGAGATTGGATCAAACTTTGGGATTTGCAAACAGGAGAAATTTTAAATGTTTTAGAAGGTGAGTCTCCTAAACTAACATCGTTAAAAATTAATTCCCCAGGAAAAACTTTATATTGTGGTGACTATCAAGAGTTTACTATTCAAGGTTTCGATCAATATAATAAACCGATTAAAATTGAAAATATAACTTGGACTGCTACAGGAGGAGAGGTCGAAGACGGAATATTCCAAGCCGGAAATATATCAGGTTCTAACTTTAAAATTCAAGCACAAGTTAACTCTGTTAGTTGTCAAGTTTTAATAACAATTCTTGAAAAACCTAAACTAACATCGTTAACAATTAATCCTTCAGAAATAAGTCTATATTGTGGTGACTCTCAACAATTTAATGTTCAAGGTTTCGATCAATATAATCAACCGATTAAAATTGAAAACATAACTTGGACAGCTAGAGGAGGAATAATTAAAAATGGACTATTTACCGCCGGAAATATATCAGGTTCTAACTTTAAAATTCAAGCACAAGTTAACTCAGTTAGTTGTCAAGTTTTAATAACAATTCTTGAAAAACCTAAACTAACATCGTTAACAATTAATCCTTCAGGACAAACTTTATATTGTGGTGACTCTCAACAATTTAGTGCTAAAGGTTTTGATCAATATAATCAACCTTTTTCCCTCGGACAAGTTCGTTGGACTGCTACAGGGGGAACGATTAAAAACGGACTATTTACAGCCGGAAATATATCAGGTTCTAACTTTAAAATAGAAGCACAAGTTAACTCTGTTAATTGTCAAATTATAATTACAATTCCTGAAAACCCCAAACTAACATCGTTAACAATTAATCCTTCAGGAAAAACTTTATATTGTGGGGACTCTCAACAATTTAATGTTAAAGGTTTTGATCAATATAATCAACCTATTTCCATCGGACAAGTCACTTGGACGGCTGATAATATACAACTTCCTAATAATGGAATATTTGTTGCGGGTCACTTTGAAAAAACAGTTACTATTACCGCAAAAGTTGAAACCATTAGTCAATCTATCCAAGTTGAAGTTATTGAACGTCCAAGATTAACCTCTTTGATTATTTCTCCATCATTGATAGAAATGTGTCCGGGTCAAACCTATCAATTTACAGTTGAGGGTTTAGATCAAAGAGGAAATTCTATTGCAATTAAAAATGTCAATTGGACTGCTACAGGGGGCAAAATTAACGGCAATGGAAATTATACCGTTGGGAATAATAGTAAAGGACAATTCACTGTCACCGCTTCAATACCTGGTAAAACAATTAGCGCAACGGCTAAAATTATTGTTCCTTCTATTTTAACTAATCTGATCATTTCACCGCAGACTATTTATGCTGAACCCAATGAACCTATCACGTTTCAAGTCATGGGTTTAGATCAGATTGGAGATTGGTTTTGGGTGAATAATATTGAATGGAAATGTACCGCAGGAGGTCGAATTAACCCAGAGGGAATTTTTAAGGGCGGTTACGATAAAAGGCAAGTTACTGTAACGGCTAAAGTTGGCTTACTTCAAGTTAGTGCAACTGTTAATATATTACCTGTTTTAAGACGGATTAAAATTTATCCCCCTCAAAATATTTTTCTTGAACCGAATGAAAGTATAACTTTTAATGTCGTTGGGTTTGATCAATATGAAAATAAATTTGAAACAGGAAATATTGTCTGGGAAGCAAAAGGTGGAAGAATTGATCAGAATGGAAAATTTACAGCTAAGGATAATGATAAAGGGTTCTATAAAGTAACGGCTAAAGTTTCTCCATTATCTCCCTATGAGATGCGCTCAAAAATATTAGCCTTTGGCATTTATACAAAATTAATATCTCGGAGTATTTCCTGGGCAGAACGGTTATTTTCTCTGAGTGATAATATTCAAAGTTTATTATTGTATAATTCTGCGGAAACAGAGATTCAAGAGGAATCTGAAACAACTAATAATATCTCTCCCGCTTCTGAGCAAAATTCGTCTTCAGAACTATCTAATTTGGAAATCTATTTGCAAGCCTGGGTGATCAAACAGGCGATTAAAATAAGTGTTCGTTTATTAGATTGGGTGGGGAACTTTTGTATTAATTTGGCTCAAATTAGTGATTCTGTTAATATCCAGGTTGTTCCTGTTTTAAGAAGGTCAAGTCCGACACCACGCCCAACACCACGTCCAACTCCACGGCCAACTCCAAGTCCCATACCAAGTCCAACCCCAACTCCAACTCCCAGTCCAACCCCAAGTCCAACACCAACTCCAACCCCAACCCCAACTCCAACACCGAGTCCGACTCCAAGCCCAACTCCGACTCTGACTCCAAGTCCAAGTCCAACTCCAAGTCCATCGGTGGCAGGATTTAAGATTGAGTGTATTGAATCGAACACTGATGCACACCGGAGCCAGTACGGAAAGTTCGTTTTAGAGCCTTTAGAACAGGGTCAAGGGAGGACAGTTGGTAATGCTCTTAGACGGGTTTTACTCTCAAACTTAGAAGGAACGGCGATTACATCAGCACGGTTTGCCAATGTTAATCATGAGTTTGCAACGATTCAAGGGGTTAGGGAAGACGTTTTGGAAATTCTGCTGAACCTAAAAGAAGTTGTACTCAAAAGCTATACCCACCAAAAACAAATCGGTCGCTTAGAAATTCAAGGCCCAGCAACGGTAACGGCAGGTCATTTTGAGTTACCTTCAGAAGTTGAGGTCGTAGACAAAAACCAATATATCGCTACCCTGGCTCCTGGGGCAACCTTGGAAATGGAATTCCAAGTTGAGAAGGGAACCGGATATCGCGCGGTTGAACGCAGTCATGATGATGCAACGGCTGTAGATTTTCTGCAAATTGATGCCGTGTTTATGCCTGTGCGAAAAGTCAATTATACCGTTGAGGAAGCGCGGGTTGGTGGAACTTTAGAAAAAGACCGACTGATTATGGAAATTTGGACAAATGGGAGTTACACCCCCCAAGAAGCCATCGCTGTCGCCGCGACAATTTTAGTAGATTTGTTTACACCGTTACAAGATATCACCCTGGAATCGATTAAAAGCGATCAGAATATTGATCCAACCAGTCAAATCCCGATTGAAGAACTACAGTTATCGGTTCGGGCTTATAACTGTCTCAAACGCGCTCAAATCAAATCAGTAGCAGACTTACGAGGTTATACTCAAGAAGACCTCTTAAAAATTAAAAACTTTGGTCAGAAGTCTGCTGAAGAAGTCATCGAGGCGTTACAAAAACGCTTAGGGATTATATTGCCTCAAGAACGAGCCTCTAAGTCAGAAGATATCACCCTGGAATCGATTAAAAGCGATCAGAATGATGATATCGATCCAATGAGTCAAATCCCGATTGAAGAATTACAGTTATCAGTTCGGGCTTACACCTGTCTTAAACGCGCTCAAATCAACTTAGTAGGAGACTTACTAGATTATACTCAAGAAGACCTATTAGAAATTAAAAACTTCGGTCATAAGTCTACTGAAGAAGTCATCGAGGCGTTACAAAAACGCTTAGGGATTACATTGTCTCAAGAACGAGCCTCTAAGTCAGAAGATATCACCCCGGAATCGATTAAAAGCGATCAGAATGATGATATCGATCCAATGAGTCAAATCCCGATTGAAGAATTACAGTTATCAGTTCGGGCTTACAACTGTCTCAAACGCGCTCAAATTAACTCAGTAGCAGACTTACGAGATTATACTCAAGAAGACCTATTAGAAATTAAAAACTTTGGTCAGAAAAATGCGGAAGAAGTTATCGAGGCGTTACAAAAACGCTTAGGGATTACATTGCCTCAAGAACGAGCCTCTAAATCCACCAATTAATTGTTTTAATATTATTGTATTTGCGATCGCCTTAATTGTTTTAATATTATTGTATTTGCGATCGCCCATTCTTATATTAATATCAATTATTGATCGCGATCGCACTTCAGAAGAAATTGCCGAAAATATACTATAATTAAATTCAGTAACGAGGCAAACTTTATGAACTTGACTACGACACAACACAAGTATATAGAACTGAATGAAAACAACGTTCCCTACATTGCCGGAACAACCATGAAAGTAATTGAATTAGTTTCCGGTCATCTGTCTTTTGGTTGGAGTCCCGAAGAAATTAAATTTCAACATCCCTATTTAAGCATGAGTCAAATTTATTCTACCTTAGCTTACTACTGGGATAATAAAGAAGAACTAGATGCTGATATACAGCGACGATTTGAGAATGTTGAAACGTTACGTCAACAAGCAGGTGAATCTGCTTTAGTTAAAAAACTTCGCACCCAGGGACTCATTAAATGACCCTAAAATTATTGTTTTAATATTATTGTATTTGCGATCGCTCCTATTTAAAACAGTGTAACTACTTGAAAATGGATCAAATTTTAGATATAATTAATTAATCCTAACTAGGGTTATAAACCGATGCAACTCGAAGACTATTTTGACTTTTTACGTCCTGATGATATTCGGATCAAAGGAACTCGGATCGGGATCGAAACGGTTCTTTATGATTTCATCCATCGCGCCCGTACCCCTGAAGATATTGCTCAAACCTACCCATCTTTAACCTTAGAACAGGTCTATGCCACAATTTTGTATTACTTACACAACACAGAAACCATCAATCAATATATTGCCAACTGGTTAGAGTGGAGTCATGAAAAATGGCAAAATCAGCAATTAAATCCAACACCAACCCTGCTACGATTACGCCAAATTCGAGCAGAAATGAAAAAAGCAGGAAAAAGTAATGGAACTGAAATATCTTTTAGATGAAAATATTGCTCCTATCTATAAAGTTCAACTTGCTAAACAGAATCGGGATTTAATTGTTTGGAGAGTTGGTGATCCGAATAGTCCAAAAATAGGAACACTAGATCCAGATATTCTAACTTGGTGTGAGAAATTGGGTTTTATCTTAGTAACAAATAACCGGGCTTCTATGCCTGTTCACTTGGTAGATCATATCAATGTAGGGGGTCATATTCCTGGTATTTTTGTCCTTAACCCTAAGTTAAGTATAGGTGCAAATATTGAGGAACTGATTTTTCTAGCAGAGGTTTCTTTTAGAGATGAATACCAGGATCAAATTATTCATCTACCTTATAGTTATTTATTGTAAATCAATGGTGATTATTGCTATTCTTTAAAAAAGTTTAATTATTTGAAAATGGATCGAATTTAAGATATAATAATCTATACCGTTTTTAACTCATTAATCCCTAATAAACTCATGAACCTTGATGACCTGCTGAAAAGTTATCGTCAAGAAATTTTAAGGATTGCGGCTCAATATGGAGCCTATAATATCCGAATTTTTGGATCTGTGGCTAGAAATGAAGCAGATTCCAATAGTGATGTAGATTTTTTAGTTGAGCTTGAACCCGGAAGAAGTCTTTTTGATTTAGGTGGACTCCTGATGGACTTACAAAATTTATTAGGGTGTCCAGTTGATGTTGTTACAGAAAAAGGTTTAAAAAAACGCATTCGTCAACAAGTATTAAAAGAGGCAATTTCCTTATGAGAAGTGATTCCGAAATATAGATTTTAAGCTCCCCTCTAAAAATCAATTTTATTGTTTCCACAACTTCACTGTCCGGTCATAACTTCCCGTTGCTAACCATTGACCATCCCCACTAAACGCCACCGTAAAAACATCACTTTCATGGGCTTTAATGGTTTCTAATAATATCCCTTTTTGTACATCCCAAATATCAATGATTCCCTGTCCGCCTCCACTCACTAAAAACCGATTATCTGGACTAAAAATAATATTAAATATTTCTTTATCATCCGCCCTTAATGTTCTTAATAATACCCATTTTTCCTGTTGATTGTGCCATATTTTAATCATCCCATTTTTAGACGCCGAAGCCAATAATTGACCATTTAAACTAAACGCCACACTTCTCACCCAGTCCCCATGACCTGTTAAACTTTGGACTTCCTTTGCTGTGTTCAAATCCCAAATTTTTACCGTTTGATCTCGACTCCCACTTGCCAACTTTTGACTATCCAAACTAAATGCCACACTATAAACTCGATCCTGATGACCTGTTAAGGTAAACCCCCGTTTTCCCTTATTCATATTCCAAATTTCAATACTTTTATCTCGACTTCCACTAGCTAATAATTGACCATTGGGACTAAAGGCTACCCCTTCCACCCCGTCTTGATGACCCGTGAGGGTATACCACCGTTTCCCCTTGGTCATATCCCAAATTTCAATAGTTTGATCCCGACTCCCACTCGCCAAAGTCTTGCTATCAGGACTAAAAGCAATGGTTGTGATCCAGTTACTATGACCAACTAAGGTATACCACCGTTTCCCAGAGTCCAGCCGCCAAATTTCAATCGTCTGATCCTGACTCCCACTCGCTAACGTTTGGCCATCGGGACTGAAAGCCACCCCGGTAATAGCGTTGCGATGACCACTGAGGGTATGTACACACTTCCAAGAGGGCGCTTGCAACGGTTGAACACGCTGCTGTTGTGGGGGTGTAGGTTGTTGGATGGTGCGGGGAGGTAAGGTCTGGGAGGACGATGGAATGGGAGTTCTAACGGTTTGTGGGGGGGGAGTTGGGGGGGATGGGGTTTGTAAATGGCGGGCGATCGCTGGAGGTATGCCACTCGGATGTAGATCTTTTAGGACTTTTAAGGCAGAATCATAACGTTGACTGGGTAATACTGCTAACATTTTATCTAATATTTTTCCTAATTCCGAACTGACATAATTTTGTTTTAAATAATCTCGCCAAATCCACCGATCCTCATGAATATCATATAAATCAAAAGGGGAAATTTGTGTCATTAAATAAATACAAGTTACCCCTAAACTATAAATATCACTGCTATAAATTGCCTGTCCTCTGGTTTGTTCCGGGGCGACATATTCGGGACTACCAATTACTGTTCCCATGATCGGAACTTGACTATCGCTAACAACTTTTGCCGCCCCAAAATCTACTAATACTAACTGACCTTGAGGTTGAGAAACCCCAGGAACATTTTGAGGCGAAGATTGACCGCGAAATTGTTGCAAAACTTCGGGACGAACTAATGGCAATTGTGCTGATAAAGATCCCTCTCTAAGAATAATATTAGCGGGTTTAATATCTCGGTGAATTACCCGATGATGATGAATAAATTGTAAAACAGGTAATAAGTCATCTAAGACTTGAGAAATTTGGGCTTGATTAAATACTCCTTGATGTAAAAGTTCTTCTTCTAAATTCGGCCCGTTAATAAATTCTTGGACTAAATATTGATGATTGTCTTGTTCAAAATGGGCTAATAATTCAGGAATTTGCGGGTGTTTTCCTAACTCATCTAATCTTTCTGCTTCACGATGAAATAACTCAATTGCTTTTTGGGAATTTCCCTGCATTTGGGGATGAAATTGTTTAATCACACAAGCAGGGCGGGAGGGTTTATCTTCATCCACTGCTAAAAAGGTTTTACCAAACCCTCCATGACCAATCACTTTAACAGCGCGATACCGTTCTCTCAACAATAATTTTGCCCCACAGGTTAAGCAAAATTTAGCCTCTGGGGTGTTCTGGGGTTGCGGACATTGGGGATTTAAGCAATAACTCATGATGATATAACTCAAACTAGCCTGAGTTTATTTTAGTCTAAGATAACCTGAAGAAACCATTTTTCTTAGAAACCCTGTTTACAGGAATTGTTATACTATAAAAAATTAATTTCGTTGTTGCGCTTTAGCGCTCCTACTCTTGGCGCTGAAGTGCGACAAAAGAATGCGCTGAAGTGCGACAAAAGAATGCGCTGAAGCGCAACAACAGAATGCGCTGAAGCGCAACAACAGAATGCGCTGAAGTGCGACAACAGAATGCGCTGAAGTGCGACAACAGAATGCGCTGAAGTGCGACAACAGAATGCGCTGAAGTGCGACAACAGAATGCGCTGAAGTGCGACAACAGAATGCGCTGAAGCGCAACAACGAACTGTTTTCTTATTGTTACTTTATCAAATGATCGATGGTGAATATATGGTAAATTTATTTAGAGAAAATGATAGAATAGAATCGGCCATATTCCCCGAATTAAATTTAACCCCAACACAAATTTTTCAGTTATAATTCCCCGTAGAGACGAGCCACGGCGCGTCTCTCTTTCTCTTGATTTCTCAAAATAATAAAAAATTATCTAGCAATTTGACTCATATAATCTCGCCATAATTGGGCCGCATTTGCACTACTTCCATTGGTGGGAGAATTATCATCATTACCTAACCAAATTCCCGTGGCTAATTTAGAATCAGGAAGATAACCAATAAACCACAAATCAACATTATCATTTGTCGTTCCGGTTTTACCCGCTTCTCCTAACCCGATATAGGCGCTTTGACCCGTACCCCGACGAACTGCTCCTTGCAACAAAGTTGTCATGGTTTCCGCAACAGAAGCCGATAAAACTGAAGGAATTGTTGGATTTTGTTGATCATAAGCATAAATCACCCGACAGGTATTAATATCATTAAAATCCGTACAATCACTACTATCTAAAATCCGTCTAATTGCATGGGGAGAATGACGTAAACCATTATTAGCAACGGTGCTATAAGATCCCGTAATTTCTAATAGATTTACCTCACTTTGACCGATAACTAAACCTGGAACTGGATCAAGTTTTGACTTAATTCCTAAGCGTTTTGCCATGTCAATAATTCGATCTAATCCAACATCTTGAGCAATTCTCAGGGCGATCACATTTTCTGATAACGCTAACCCTCTATACATATCCAGATCACCCCCACTGCGTTCACACCCTTGATAACTTTGTCCTTTCCAATTTAATGGTTCACAGGAATAGATTTGACCCGGAGGAATACCCTGAGCGAGTGCGGCTAAATAGGTAAATAATTTAAACGTTGATCCCGGTTGACGTTGAGCTTGGGTAACACGGTTAAACTGACTTTCTTTATAATCTGCACCCCCCGCCATTGCTAAAATTTCCCCGGTATTAGAATCTAATGTTACCAGACCTCCTTGAGAAAATCCATTAGTTGCTCCTGTGGTCTGAATCGAACTTTTTAGGGAAGATTCTGCAATGGTTTGCATCGAAGGAGTTAATGCCGTTTCTACGATAAAATTTCCTTCTCTGGCTAATTGTTCCCCTAATAATTGCTGCAATTCAGCAAAAATATAATCATAAAAATAGGGAGCAATGGTACTTTCTAAAAACTCCTGAGCTTTAGGATTAATTTCAATCCGAGAACGACGAGCGCGATCGGCTTCATCTTCACTCACCATACCCAGTTCTAACATCCGACTAATCACCCGATCGCGATACTGCACCGCTAATTGATAATTTTGAATCGGATTAAAACTATTGGGTGCGGGTAAAATTCCTACTAATGTTGCTGCTTCTGAAAGGTTTAAATCCTTGGCAGATTTGTTAAAATAGAATTTAGCTGCATCTTCAAAACCATATAAATTAATTCCTAAATAAACCCGATTCAAATAGGTTTTTAGAAGTTTATTTTTTCCATAAACTGCTTCTAATTTTAGGGCCACAACCGCTTCCCTAAATTTACGCCCAGCAGAATCCTCCGTACCGACATAATCCCGATATAAACTCCGGGCTAACTGTTGAGAAAGGGTACTTCCCCCTTCTCGAATTTCCCCATCCCTAACATTGGTTAATAGGGCGCGTAATGTGCCAAAGGGATCAATTCCCAAATGCCAATAAAACCGAGCATCCTCAGAGGCGACAACGGCTTTGGGTAAATAGGGGCCAAAATCCGATAACTTATCTGCTTCTAAATGGGCGATGGTATTAGCTTCTCGCAGGGGACGGCCATCGGCGGCATGAATAATAACTGGCCCGGTTACGGTTTTCGGTAGGGGATCAACTTCAAATTTCTGCGACTCAAATAGTACCACAATGCCCACGGCGGCGCTTAAACCACAGATTCCATAAAATCCATAACGGAGGGTTTGAAGATACCAAGGAGGCGGATTTCGATATTCTACCCGGGAAACCGAGGCCAATTCTGGTGGCCCCAAGGTGAAACTATCTCCATGTCGCAACGGAAGTACCTTAATCCGTCGCCGTCCCCAATATAAGCCATTTGTGGAGTCTTCATCCTGAATCATAAACCCGGTACGACCCGAAAATAATCCCATCCGTTTGGGATCTCGGACAACACTGACATGAATTGTGCTAACTAGGGGGTTTCGGACTACGATATCGCAGGTTCGGGATGAACGTCCAACAACATAGCGATCGCCTAATAGGGGATAAACTTCGGCTTTGTTAGTATCGGCTTGATGTACTATTAGTTCTGGGACTTTAGCATTAGGTTTCAAGATCAGCCGGGAAAAATTAACTTTAGCGTGAAGCGTCTGGACAACCTGTGTGATTGTGTTCAGGAGAGTTTGGGGTTTCTGAGGGGGCAAGGGGGTGGACATTTTCAGCACTCAGACTTGCATTAGTATGTATTTATTGTACCGTCTTGTTTCAGGACTCAGGTTTTAATTGTGTGAATGTTGCAATAATTAAAAACCAGATTCCAATATTAATCGAAATATCTGCCAAATTGAATATGGGAAAATTAATTAGGCGAAAATCTAGGAAATCTACAACATGACCGGAAATAAACCGATCAATTCCATTCCCTAGGGCACCTCCTAGGATTAAACCATATCCGATCTGTTCCCAACGGTGCTGACGGGGGCCAAACCAAGCCATTGCCATTAGTCCTAGACTCACTAACAAAGATAACCAACGCAACCACAAGATACCCCCATTACTAAATAAACTAAAGGCTGCTCCTGTATTTGTAACATAGGTCAGGTGAAATACACTATGCCAAAGGGGTAAAGTTTCTCCTGGTTCAAAATTTTGCACCACCCACAATTTAGTTAGGTGATCCATAATTAAACTCACCAGAGCAACTATCCAAAAATTCCAATTCTTCTTAAATCGCATAAATTAGGGAATAGGGAATAGGGTAATGGGTAATGGGTAATGGGTTTTGGGTAATATCAATCAACGGTCAACAAACTACTTCAATAAAATAGTAATCCTCTTAAAAGATAAGATAAAACAGCTACCGCACAACTGACCGCTAATTGTCCGGGGAAAGGTTGGATAGAATATTTTTCCACCGCATCTCCAAGAATAATTCCTTGGGTAGCAACGCCATTAAAAACATGACTTAAACTTAAATAAATTAACCCTACACTGTGAACGGTAAGTAATCCACATAAACAACTAAAGGCTAATAATTCTAATTTAGGTAACGCTTTAAACGCTAAAAAACCACAGACCCATCCCCCAGGAATAAACCCTAATAAGTATCCAAAGGTAGGCTGTTTTAAATAATCTATTCCTCCGCCTTCTGAAAAAATGGGTAATAGAGTTAATCCCAAAGCCAGATAAGCAATTTGGGACATGGCGGCGGCATTTTTCCCTCCTAAACAACCCACTAACAAAACTGCCCCAATTTGATAGGTAACACCCAAAGAGTGAACTGCAACATTTTCTTGTTGCCAAAGCCAAGAGGGACTGGTGACAAAGGCTTCTAAAAAAGTACCACCAATCGTTAATAAAACACCAATAATTGCCCAGAAAAAATCAGAGGTCGTTGTCACAATAGGGAAATATTAACCATTAGGAAAAATTAGGAATAGTAGCTTCACCCCCTTCAAGTCCCAAGGATTTTAACATCGCCTGATCCTGTTCGGGAGCTTGACCTAAAGTGGTTAAATAATTACCAATTAACATGGCATTAATTCCCGATCTTAACCCCTTTCCTTGCAATTCTCCCATGATCGCTTCCCGTCCTCCAGCATAGCGGAGAATTTGAGTTGGAAGAATTAAACGAAAAATTGCGATCGCTTTTAAGGCTTCATAGGGATCTAGTTTAGATTGTTCGGATAGAGGAGTTCCCGAGCGTGGGTTTAATAAATTAATTGGCACAGACTCCACCTCTAATTCCTGTAACGAGAAGGCCAAATCTATCCGATCTTCCCAAGTTTCTCCCATGCCAATAATCCCCCCGGTACAGGCTTGAATTCCCGCCGCTTTCAGGTTTTTAACGGTTTGTACCCGATCTTCCCAGGTATGGGTAGTTACGACTTGCGGATAAAAGGCTTTTGAGGCTTCTAAATTATGGTTATAGCGAGTAACTCCCGCCTCAGCTAAAGCCTGAGCCTGTTCTAAGGTTAATTCCCCTAAAGCACAACAGGGTTTAACGTTTGTTTCTTGAATAATTCGTTTAACCGTGGCTAAAATCTGTTCAAATTCGGAGGATTTCGGACTATTATATTTAATCCCTCGTCCTTGAGAAACTAAACAAAACCTGGCGGCTCCAGCGGCTTCTGCGGATGCGGCATGGTCTAAAATTTCATCACTAGACTTTAATCCATACACCGGAGAGGCTTCCCCCGGATGATGAACAGATTGAGAACAAAAACCGCAGTTTTCTGAACAATTCCCCGATTTAATATTAATAATACTACAGAGATCAACGGTATTACCACAGCAAGATTGACGAACTTGATCGGCAGCTTGACAGAGTAATAAAATTTGTTCTTGATCTTCAATCTGGGTTAGAACTAAGGCAACTTCTCGACTAATGCGATCGCCAGATATAATTCTTTCAACTAATTTATTTAGCCAGATTTGTAGGTCTTCTAGGGTTTCCCAATTTTGAGGAACTTCCAATGGGGAATCACTCAACGAAGACAAACTATTAAGAGCGGGTCGTGCTGGAACTACATTGATCATGCCAGAATTGCCAGTTATTAAAATGATTGTTGACGGTTAAGAGTTATAGCGGGGAGTTATGAATTACGAATTACGAATGGGTAATGGGTAATCGGTAATGGGTAATATTTGATTTCCCCTACTCCCCCTGCTTCCCCTATTCCTGGGTTATTTTACCATCAATGGCATCGGGGCAATCCTTAACCCTCCCTTAACCCTAACTTGTTATGGAGACGATATTCTTTACCGTATTGACCCTAACAAAATACTGATTTTTTTAGTTATGCCGTTTTCTTTGAATTCTATTCGTTCTTCCAGTCGATTTGTAGCTAGATTTTCCGTCTTAGCCTTGAGTTTGAGTTTAGCCGCCTGCGGTGGCAGTAATACTACAACTAGCACGGCTCCAAATGCAACACCAGGGACAGAAGGAGCGGCTAATAATACCCCCGCCCCCAGTCCAGCCCAACTCGTTGCGTTAGAACAACCTGTGGCATTAATCGGTGCGGGGGCTTCATTCCCGGCTCCTTTATATCAACGCTGGGCTAGTGATATTAGTAGCGGCACCAAAAATCTACAAATTGATTATCAATCCGTGGGTAGTGGTGCTGGGGTAGAACGTTTTGTACAAGGGTTAGTTCAATTTGGCGCCAGTGATGTCGCTATGACCGATGAAGAAATTGCTAAAGTCCCCAACGGCGTTTTATTATTACCCATGACCGCCGGAAGTATTGTTTTAGCTTATAATGTCCCCGATGTAGCAGAAGTCAAATTATCCCAACAAAACCTAATTGATATCTTTTTAGGTAAAATTACTAATTGGAATGATCCAGCCCTAGCCACAGATAATCCGGGTGTCACCTTCCCTGACTTACCGATTCAAGTGATTTATCGTTCCGATGGTAGCGGAACCACCGGAGTTTTCACTAAAAATTTAAGTGCAATGAGTGAAGACTGGAAAAATAGTGTTGGCGAGGGTAAAACCGTTCAGTGGCCCGTAGGAATTGGTGGTAAGGGCAATGAAGGGGTGACGGCCCAAATCACTCAAACTCCTGGTGCGATTGGTTATGTTGAATATGGTTTTGCCAAAGGTGCTAACTTAAAAACGGCCTCTTTGCAAAATAAAGCGGGCAGTTTTGTCAAAGCTACCGATGAATCCGCCGCCAAAACCCTTGAATCCGTAGAATTACCCGAAAATTTACGCGCTTTTATTACTAATCCTGAAGGAGCCGAATCCTATCCGATTGTCACCTACTCTTGGATTATGGCTTATCAAAAGTACGATAAACCAGAAACAGCTAAATCCGTTGAAGCCATGATTCAATATGGACTCACTGAAGGTCAAAAAGTCAGTCCCCAACTGGGTTATATTCCCCTACCTGCTGCGGTAGTCAAAAAAGTAGCAGCAAAAGCGGATCAAATCAGCCCAGACTTTACAATTAAAGTTGAGTAATCGGGTAAATTCCTGCACAGGATGAACCAGGCTTAGTTAATACTCAACTTGACATTTGTAAGTTGTAAACAGACGGGCAGGATGGCATTTGAAGTATTTAAACCTGTTGAGGTTAAACTTGAAATTGCCTCCTTGCCCTATTGAGTTTGGGGTTGTTATCTTTTCAAAAATGATAATCAAGGTTATTTATTTCCATTAATCCTGTATAATTTTCAATGTATGGTTGTACCCAATCAGAATGTAACAGCAATTCCGCAATCTCGTTCCCCGATCGAAAAAAAACTTGATCAAGGTTTTGTTTGGTTAACCCAAATTTTTGCCTGGGGGATTGTTGTCGTCTTATTATTACTGGGTTTTCCCATCGCTCAACAAGCAATTCCCGCCATTCAACAGTTTGGATTGGGGTTTTTATTCGGTAGTGATTGGAACCCGGTTGCTAATCAATATGGCGTGTTTCCCATGATTGCTGGGACGTTGATGAGTTCATTAATTGCCCTATTATTTGCAGTACCTTTAGGTGTGGGAACCGCAATTTTCCTCAGTGAAGATTTTATTCCTCCCTCGATTCGCACCGCCTTAACCTTTCTGGTCGAATTGTTAGCCGCCATTCCCAGTGTAGTTTATGGTCTTTGGGGAATTTTTGTCTTAATTCCTTTTTTAAGACCGTTTGGGATGTTCATGTATAAAAATTTCGGCTGGATTCCTTTATTTAGTACCCCTCCTGGTGGGCCGGGATTATTTCCTGCCGGGGTGATTTTAGCGATTATGACTCTGCCAATTATTACGGCAATTTCTAGGGATTCCTTAGCCAGTTTACCTCCTGATTTACGTCAAGCTTCTTTAGGTTTAGGGGCGACTCGGTGGGTGACGATTTTTAGAGTTTTAATTCCGGCCGCTTTTTCTGGAATTGTGGGCGGAATTATGTTAGGACTGGGGCGGGCTATGGGAGAAACTATGGCAGCTACAATGATTATTGGTAACTCTAATAATCTCAGACCTTCCATATTTGCACCGGCGAATACTATTGCTTCTTTGATGGCTAATCAATTCCCTGAAGCTTCGGGTTTACAGGTTTCGGCTTTGATGTATGCGGGCTTAGTTTTATTTGCCCTCACCCTGTTGGTGAATATTGCGGCGGAGTGGATTGTTAATCAAGTTAAAGCTAAATATCAATAATCTGCATCAGGAGTAATTAATCCTGTTAGAAGAATCTGATCAGCTTGAAAAATTTAGTATTTTTTCTGTATGTCAAATCTAACAAAAGATCCGAATTATTCTGAAGGCAATAACTTTAGTTTAATTCGTAATCCCAGAAGTTCCCGGGATATTTTTGAATTTTTAATGACGGGAATTGCCTCGGCTTGTATTGTGATTACCTTGATCCCGCTTGTGGCGGTTTTGTCTTATATTTTTATCAAGGGGTCTGCCCGTTTAAATTTAGATTTATTTACCAAACTGCCCCCTGTGGCGGGACAAACCACTGGAGGCATTGCCAGCGCGATTCTAGGAACAATTCAAGTAGTTTCTATTGCCACTTTAATTGCAGTTCCCTTTGGGATTTTAGCAGCTATTTTCCTCTCTGAATTTGGGGGAAATGGTCAAGTTGTACGGTGGATTCGATTTACTACTAATGTTTTAAGTGGTGTTCCTTCTATTATTGCGGGGGTATTTGCTTACAGTTTAATTGTGTTGAAAATGGGGTCGTTTTCAGTCCTGGCGGGGGCAATTGCCCTCTCGGTTTTGATGTTACCCACGATTATTCGCACCACCGATGAAGCCTTACAAATTGTTCCCCAGGAAATTCGCTGGGCTTCGGTGGGGGTAGGTGCTTCTAATTATCAAACGGTTTTACAAGTAGTGCTTCCTGCCTGCTTACCTGCGATTTTAACCGGAGTTACCTTAGCCGTCGCCAGAGCCGCTGGAGAAACTGCACCCTTATTATTTACAGTTGTTTATACTAATAACTGGCCGGGAGGAATATTTTCTCAAACTCTCCCATCCCTAGCCTATTTGGTTTTTGAATTTGCTAGAGGATTTGATCAAGTTTTACAGGAGTTTGCCTGGGCTGCGTCCTTGGTAATTGTGGTTTTAGTTTTATTAACTAGCATAATTGCTCGTTTTGCAACTCGGCAAAAACAGTTTTAAGTCTGAACTTTCCCCCGGTGAATTTTTGTTTTTGGGTGAGTTAGTTCTTTATAACTTGAATCTCTATCTAGCGGTCATCATAATTTAGTATTAATTAAATAAAATACTCTATTTTGATGTTGATTTTTTTGATATTGTATACCTTCAGGAGTTAATTTTTATGTCTGATGCCCATGACTATCATTCTACCGAAATGGAAACGGTAATCCAAACCGAAAATATTGATATATATTACGGGGATTTTAAGGCCGTTAGAGGTGTTTGTTTAGAAATTCCTAAAAACAGAGTTACGGCTTTTATTGGGCCGTCAGGTTGCGGGAAAAGTACAATTCTGCGCTGTTTTAATCGTCTCAATGATTTAGTTCAAGGATTCAAACTGAAAGGTAATATTTTCTATCATAATCAAAATCTGTATGCACCTAATGTTGATCCCGTAGAAGTTCGTCGCCGCATTGGGATGGTATTCCAAAAACCTAACCCTTTTCCTAAGTCAATTTATGATAATATTGCCTACGGAGTCCGGGTGAATAAATTAGCCAAAAATAAAGCCGAATTAGATGAAATTGTCGAAAAATCCCTGCGTCAAGCGGTGTTATGGGATGAGGTTAAAGATAAACTGGGTCAAAGTGGTTTTGCCCTATCTGGAGGTCAACAACAACGGCTTTGTATTGCTAGGGCGATCGCGATTAATCCTGATGTAGTATTAATGGATGAACCTTGTGCTTCCCTTGACCCGATTTCGACTTTATCGGTAGAGGAATTACTCCACGAACTCAAACAAAAGTACACCATTATTATTGTCACCCACAATATGCAGCAAGCCACAAGGGTTGCCGATATGACAGCATTTTTTAATGCTAAAGCGATTGAAGGGGGCAAACGTTTTGGCTATTTGGTGGAGTATGATGACACCCAAAGTATTTTCCAAAACCCCAAAGAAGAATCCACTCAACAATATGTGAGTGGTCGCTTTGGTTAATCAGATTACGAATAGAGACGCGCCGTGGCACGTCTCTACGTTGATTATGGGTTTTTTATCCATTGACGCAGGAGATTATCTTTAACCATACTCTGGCGTAATACTTCGAGTAGGTAGTCTTGGGCTTGTTCTAAATTTAAGTTTTTGACTTGTTCGCGTAGAATTTGTAACTTGAATTGTTGTTCAAGACTGAGGTTTGCAGGCGTTTTCATGTTCACTCCTCTAACTGAGTTGTACAAATCACGAAGATTGGGACTGACTAAGTTGATCTATATCACACTGAATGTAAACTATCGTAATAAGTTCTTGACAATCTGTCCATAATGCACAATTTGAAACTAATCTCTGTTACAGAAATTTAAAATGGACTCAGAATCGCTTTATCATAAAGGGTGAAACCAAGAAAGATCAGTGATTAAAGGGATTTTAACTGTGATGGATGCAATAGAATTTTTTCGGAAAAGTGCTGGAACCTGGCGATCGCAACGGACAACCCACCATTTAGCCTTCAGACAAGCTGAGAAAGGCTTTTCAGATATTCAAGTCACCAGCCTAGATGCAGACGACCCTAGAGTGATCGAAATTTGTCAGATGCACAATGTTGACCCCAGTTTATCCGCCGGGGGAGCGTATGTTACTTGGGCGGGGGAAATGGCCTGGGATAAGGACGATGAAAACCACAAGGGAGAAACGGTATTTGCTATTGTTCCTGACCCAGAAAATCCCCGTAAAGGTCAAATGTTGCGAGAACGGGGTTATGCGGAAATTATGCCCGTTGCGGGTCAATTTGAGATGGATGAGAACGATGCTTTAATTTTAATTACTGAATATGAAACCATGAGTGCGATTGAGCGTTTCTGGTTTATGGGTTCGGATATTCGGATGCGAACCAGTGCGGTTAAACGGTTTGGTGGGTTCAATACCTCCACCTTTTGTACGGAAATTCGGGTTAATCCTGATACTGAAACCGTATCGGAATCTACCCCAGAGGATAGTCAGTTTTATTCAGCTTTTGGCTGGTAATTTCTACGTTGGGTGGGTACAAATCCCTAACTCACCTAATCTTTATGGGAATTAAGCAAGCATCCCATATATATCGTGCTTGCTTAAGTCCTGTTTTATCAGAAAATTCTTAACAGCTTAAGGTTTAACCTCTACAGGGTCAGTTGAGGTTTCAGTAACTTCAGGTTCTTGGAGAAGTAAGCGTTGTTTTTCCCGAAATTGAGTCGCCGCATCTTGAATATTTTGACGTTGTTTATTTCCTACCGCTTCATAATCAACATTAAATCTCCCTAACCGAGAATTATGAATAATATCTAACATTGTTCTCCCACTATTTTCACCACTCAGGGGGTCTGGGTTATCAGAACGTTGAAATTGTTGTAAAGGGGTAGCGGAAGTGGATTGAGCTAGACTGACTGAATTGAACCCAAAAACTCCCATCCCAGCAGCTACAAAAGTACAAGAGAAGATGCCCAGAGCCGATTTTAATTGCTTAAATTGCATGATCACAACCTCACGATTTCAAAAATAACTATAAAAACTTAGATTCCCATATTATAGCTATATTTTCTGAAAATTCAACATAAATATTCCCCCCTAACATTGGTGAACAGTTGGGGGGATTAATAGGCATAAAGTTTTTCTAAAGTTGATGGGTTTGTTTAGGCAAAACGACGCTTTAATAAAGGCTGAATCGATAATAAAGCCAAGGTTGCAAACCCTATTAATACTAACAACGCACCGCCAAAAGTAATCGTAGCAAAGGGGGCTTCCATGACCACACTATTGAATGCCCAATCTTGATTGAGGTATAAATAACGAATGGGTTCAATCGCATAACTTAGGGGATTCAGACAAACCACCACCTGTAACCAATTTGGCATAAAAGATAAAGGAGCGAGGGCGGTACTGGCAAATAAAAGCGGTAAATTGGTGACAAAAATTACCGCAATTAATTCAATATGACCGGGTAAGGCAAAAGCTAATCCTAGACTTAAACCTGTTACTCCCAAAACTAATAGAAACACAATCAGGGTAATGATACTTAATCCGGTAATTCCGGGTAATCCTGCCCCTAAAAATGCTCCGGCGGTAATAATAACAGAGGTTTGAATTAAACTCAGAGTAACTATATAAATTGCCGAGGCTAAAACAATCGAAAATCGAGAGACTAAAGGAGCGACCAATAACCGATTTAGAAAGCCAAATTCTCGATCAAACATAATTGGTAATCCGGCATTTAAGGCCCCGGCAAATGCTGTGAAAACAATAATTCCCGCAGCTAAAAACTGAGCATAATTCAGAGTTCCGCCAAACAATCCTTTGGGGGCATTTTGAAATAATGCTCCAAATAAAATTAACCACATTAAGGGTTGAATAATCCCCGCAATTAAGGTGGAAGGACGACGTTTTAATTGAATAAACAATCTCCGGGTTAAGGCCATTGTTTCTTGGATAAATTCCCCGACTAAATTTGGTTGCTGATCAGCCGTTTGATTCGGGGTTAAAATTTTAACAGAGGTTGTTGAACTACTCATGATTATTAAGGTTTTGACAATTAACGATATCGGTAACAGTTTGTTTGATTAGATTGTACAAAAAATTAGGAAATCTGGCTAAGAGCGCATACTTTTCTTTTTCTCAGCTTTCAAATCTCGATTACTAGAAGCCGCAATTTCAGCATCGAGTAAGGTTCGACCCGTGGCTGCTAAATAAACATCATCTAAACTTGGGCGAGATTGGGCAATCCCAAAGGTGGGTAAACCCGCATCTTTTAACGCCTGTTGAATCGTAAATAAGGCATCACTTTGAGTTTTAACTACTAAATTTAAAGAATTACCTTGAGCCGGATTAATAATAATTTCCTGTACAAAAGGCAAAGATTGTAATAGGGATTTGGCTGTTTCTGCTTCTTCAACCGGGGAAAATTCTCTAATTCTGAGGGTAATGCGATCGCCTCCGAGTTGATTTTTTAAAGCAGAAGGTGTACCCAAAGCAATCACTAATCCTTGGTCAATAATTGCCACCCGGTCGGCTAAAGCATCCACTTCCTCTAAATAGTGGCTTGTAATTAAAACCGTTGTGCCATTTTCTCTTAATTGACGCAGAAAATCCCAGACCACGACCCGACTTTCAATATCTAATCCCACGGTAGGTTCATCTAATACTAATAAATCCGGTTGATGGAGTAAACCCAAAGCTAAATCTAAACGTTTGCGAATACCCCCGGAATAGGTTCCAGTTTTTTGATCAATCCAATCTTGTAATCCTAATAAATTTGTAACTTGATTAATTCGTTCGGCAATATTAGGCCGAGGAATATGATAGAGAGCAGCCTGTAATTGCAATAACTCTCGCCCGGTTAAGACCTTATCTAAGGCGACCTCCTGGGCTACATAACCGAGGCGTTGACGAACAAGTCTGGGTTGATCAACCACAGAAATACCAGAAACCTCTAAACGCCCAGCATCGGGAGTAATTAAGGTACACAACGCCCTTAAAATTGTGGTTTTTCCGGCTCCATTGGGCCCTAGTAAACCAAAGATTTCCCCCGGTTGGACATCGAGAGACACATCTTTAATGGCGGGACAAGCACCATAGGATTTTTTCAGATTTTGGATCACAATAGCAGGAATCATATTATTAAACTTTGTGTCTTTGTGGTTAAACCATACTTTTTGCTAAAGCTGCTAACGGTAAACCCGGAGGATAAATTCCTTCTTCCTTAATTCGCCGAATATTTGCTTCTGGAATAGGAACTTTTAGATAGTTTGCCACTGATCTTACCACATCTCCGCGATCAATAATCCCGGCCACGGCGACCGCCGGAGATAATATTGTAATTCGACGCAATTCTTGGTCTTCCATCAGATTAATTACCTCCACTAATGAGGCTTTTTCCGAAACCGTAATCAGTGAATTCAGAGGTTGAACAATTTGATTTAAGGTTTGCTTCTCCCACTGACTGCGCTCAATCACGCGCAACGATTCTACAGAAACTAACCCCCGATAACGACCATTAGAAGATGCAAAATAAACGGGAATCGTTTCAACTCCAATTAAATATTCATCGGCGAATTGACGTAAACTTAAATCCGCATCCACAACTCGAAATTCTCTGGTCATGGTATCCCCCGCTTGAATATTAACCAAAGCTTCCTGTAGATCGGTGATTCGATTATAGGAAGCCGCATTTTGTAAAATAAACCAACCGATTAAAGCTATCCATAACCCGCCATAACTTCTGGCTAAAAAAACCGCAGATAAGCCTAAAGAAATCGCTAAAATTCCTAAAAACTGTCCCGTTTTCGCCGCCCAACGAACTCCGGTCAAACGATTTCCAGTAATTTTCCAAACCGTTGCTTTGAGCACCTGTCCCCCATCGAGGGGTAACCCAGGAATTAAATTAAATATCCCTAAAACTAAATTAATTCTGGCTAATTCCCCAACCACGGAATAAATTAAACTGGAATTGGGTAAGAGTTGGGTAACAAGATTCAGAATAAAAAATAAGCTAAAACTTACCAAGGGGCCAGCGATCGCTACTTGAAACGCTTGACCGGGGGTTTTTGATTCTTTATCAATAGCAGCCACTCCCCCAAACAAAAACAGAGTAATCGAGTTGACTCGAATTCCCTGGGATTGAGCCACCAAACTATGGCCCAGTTCATGTAACAATACCGAAGCAAACAATAAGAGTGCAATAGCAAACCCAGCAACCCAAGATAAAGTTTGCCCCCACTCCGCATAACTCTGGCGATTGGCGACTGTGAACAGCAAAACAATCACAAACCAAGAAGAATCAACAAAGAAGGGAATTCCAAATAACGATCCAATCCGCCAACCTGCTTGCATGAGATGTCTTTAGACTCCGTTTATTTTATTCTAGCGGTCTCGCGCCTGTGATCATCGACCCCAGCCAAAAAATAGTCTGGAAAATTGCGACAGCCTTTACGGTATGATTGGGGTCAATAGAAACATCTATCTAGTCAAACTTTAGCCTGGTTTGGGCGATGCCATTGTTAGGAGGAACAAAGTAAGTGATTAAGGTCGCAATCAACGGTTTTGGACGGATTGGACGTAACGTTTTACGCTGCTGGTTAACCCGGCAAAATAGCAATTTAGAGTTTGTGGGTATCAATGATACTTCTGATCCCAGTACCAATGCCCATTTGCTAAAATACGATTCCATGCTCGGCACACTCAAAGGCGTTGATATCAAAGCCGATGAGAATTCCATTACAGTCAATGGCAAAACCATTAAATGTGTTTCTGATCGTAACCCATTAAATTTGCCTTGGAAAGAATGGGGTGTGGATTTAATTATTGAATCCACCGGGGTATTTATTACCGAGGAAGGCGCTTCTAAGCATATTACCGCCGGAGCCCAAAAAGTCCTGATTACGGCTCCTGGAAAGGGTGAAGGCGTGGATACTTTTGTGGTGGGTGTGAATCACCATGACTACAATCATGATCAACACCGAATTCTGAGTAACGCCAGTTGTACTACCAACTGTTTAGCTCCTTTTGCCAAAGTCCTGCATGAGAAATTCGGCATTGTTAAAGGCACAATGACCACAACCCACAGCTATACTGGAGATCAGCGTCTTTTAGATTCCAGTCACCGGGATGTGCGTCGGGCTAGAGCCGCGGCGGTGAATATTGTTCCTACTTCTACGGGTGCTGCAAAGGCCGTTTCTTTAGTGATTCCTGAGCTGAAAGGAAAACTCAACGGGATTGCTTTTCGAGTTCCTACCCCTAATGTCTCGATTGTGGATTTAGTGGTACAGGTGGAGAAGGCAACCTTTGTTGAAGAAGTGAATTTAGCTCTGAAAGAAGCTGCTGACGGCGCAATGAAGGGGATTCTGGAATACAGCGATCTGCCTTTGGTGTCTTCTGACTATAAAGGACATGATGCTTCTTCAATTGTGGATGCCAGCTTAACAATGGTGATGGGTGGCGACATGGTGAAAGTGGTCGCCTGGTATGATAACGAATGGGGTTATAGTCAACGGGTGGTTGATTTAGCCGAATTGGTAGCTTCCAACTGGAAAGCCTAGATTTAATTGGGACACCAGGCAGGGTTTTAACTGCTTGTTATCTGTGAAAAGTGCTGAAATCCTCGACTCAAGGATAGTTTTTCAATGGTTGAGGGTTCAGCATCATCTATTAATAAAATATCTGGATTAGCAGTAATTTCACCAATAATAGTGGCGGTTTTTCCTAGGTATTGGACAACTATTTCAGCTATATCCGCAGCCACAGACAATACCAGTTGAAAGTCTTCGCCCCCATACAAAGCCCAATAAACTGCTTTTTGCGGGGAAACAAAGGTTTTTAAGGCTTGAGATATCGGAATTTGAGGACGTTGGATTTTAGCCCCGACTTGACTTCCTCGACAGATTTGGACAATCGCATCGGCCAGTCCATCGCTACTATCCATTCCCGCAATTGTTGTCTGGGGATGGGAGGCTAAAAAACTTTGCAATTTCGGGACAATATCCAAGCGGGGTTGGGGCCGTTGATGGGCTTGAATTAGGGATAAACGTTGATTAGCTGTTAATTCGGCTCCTAATTCGGGATGTAGGAGTAATTCTAATCCAGCCCTGGAGTCCCCATGATCTCCAGTAACTATAATTTTATCGCCAGGACGGGCAACGGAACGCCGAATTGCTAATTTTGGGTTAACCCTTCCAAAAGCAGTAATAGAAATACAAGTTACCGCCGACCGACAAATATCGCCACCCACAATCGGCGTCTGATACTGATTTAAACAGGTGGTTAATCCTTGATAAAGTTGTTCTACCCAGCTAACGGTTTTATTATCTGTTATTCCTAATGCGACGGTAATTCCGATGGGAAAAGCACCCATAGCCGCCAGGTCGGATAAATTCACCGCAGCGCCACGCCAACCCACATCAAAAGGTGATGTAGTGCGATCGCTAAAATGCACTTCATCTACTAACATATCCGTGGTAATTACTAAGGATTCATCCCCAGAAACCGCCAAAATTGCCGCATCATCCCCCACAATTTCCGAGGGACAAAAACCCTTAACAATTTCCAGTAAACCCTGTTCTCCAATATCTTTAATTAGCATCGTAAATCAGTCATCAGTTATCAGTCATCAGTCATGAGTTATCAGTTATGAGTTATTAGTCATCAGTTACCAGTTTATTACCCATTCGTAATTCGTAATTCGTAATTACACTAATGCTCTTAATAAAGCCTGTAACTTTAACTGAATTTCAGCTACTTCTTTTTCCGGTTCTGAACCCGCAACAATTCCGGCTCCTGCATAGAGTCTAGCACGATTTCCGTCTAATAAAGCCGAACGAATCCCCACCACAAATTCTCCATTTCCTTGATGATCAATCCAACCAATTGGTGCTGCATAAAGAGAGCGATCAAAACTTTCATAATTATGGATATATTGTTGGGCAATATCTCTGGGAGTTCCCGCAACGGCGGGAGTTGGATGTAATTGTGATAATATTTCCAAGAGATGAATATTGGTTGAAACTTGACATTTAATCGGTGTCCAAAGGTGTTGAATATTTGTGAGTTGTCTTAAACAAGGTAAATCCGTTAAATCTGGGGTTAAACCCAAACTTAATAAACGTTCGATAATAAAATCTATTACCACTTGATGTTCCCGCAGATTTTTTTCACTATTGAGTAATTCTTGACCTAAATTAATATCTTCTATCGGTGTTTTTCCGCGAGGGGCTGAACCCGCCAAGGCATCAGTAATTAATTGATTATTTTTCAGACTAATTAATCTTTCTGGACTCGCCCCAATAAACTGTTGACCCTTGCCATTACCCGTGGAAAAAATATAACAATCAGGATACAAAAGTCTTAAATTATTTAAAGAATGAATTAAATTAAATGGGGTTTTAGACACCACATCAATCGGTTGAGAAAGAACTAATTTTTTCAAGGATTTAGAGTTAATTAAATCCAAAGCAGAATGGACAGACTGTTTAAATTGTAAATAGGGTTTGGGGTCAGTTTCGACTTGTTGGGTTAATAATAAACTAGGGGTTTTACTGGTGACAGAAGGAATTGAGGTGGTTTCTAACCCATTAATTTGTTGACTTTTATACCAGACATCACTCAAAATATTTTCAATTTTAGAGTTTTTCTTCAAAACAATATTAACAATCAAAATACAGCGATTTTTTTTTCTAATCACTTGCCATTTAGGTAAAAATATGGTAGCGGGCGGGAAATAAACATTTTCCGGTTCAACCGCAAGATTTTGTCCGCAATTTAAGGATAAATTAGGATTAAAATATTGATCAAAAAAAGTAAAACTACAGCAAAAATAAGGCTTAGGTAAATGGCTATTTTTAGAACCAATAATAACGGTTTTATCTAAACAAGATTGAATAAATTTTTGCGCTTCAATAAACCTATTTTTTCCCGCCGTTATGAATTTAATAGCCGTATCAACCGCCACAAAGGACTCCTCAAATTGAGGTTTTTCAAAATAAAAATGAATTAAATTTGGATGATAAAATTGCTGTAAAATTGCTAAAGGATCAATCCATTGAATTTCATGGGCAATACTCAGAATTTTAGTCTGATAGTCCTGTAATCCATAATTTTGAAACTCTAACAAAAAACGATGCAGTTCTTGGCGATCTTGCAATAACGGGGTTGCAGAAGGAAAAACTGGCATATAAAAAATGAACAAAAAAAGGTTAAAACAGGGAAAACTGTCACCGAAAAATCGTTAACTCATGTTATTTTAATCTATGTTAACGACTTTCAGAGTCATTTACCCCTTATTCATAATCTACCCTGTAAAAATATTGCCCTCAGTCTGTAAAAAAAGTTCATAATTCTTCCCTCCTTCCCCTACTTCCCAACTGTGACAGACACCGGACACCCACACCACCTTTCCTCTACCCTCCTTGCGGGTATTAGTCCTGTCAGTATCAGATTCAACCTTTTTCAAGTCCTCTAGCATGATCAGATAGTCTTATGGGACAATAAGCCAGTCAAAGTTTAAAATCCTGTTTCTATGACCACAGAATTAATTGCAGCCTCAAAAAATAAATTATGGTTAGCAGCGATTAAACCCCCGATGTATAGTGTGGCAATTATGCCAATTTGGGTGGGAACTGCTGTTGCTGTTTTTGAAACTTCTACGATTAATTGGAAAATTTTTACCACTTTTATTACGGCAGCTATTTTAATTTTAGCTTGGGAAAATATTCTCAATGATGTCTTTGACTCAGAAACGGGAATTGACAAAAATAAACATCATTCTTTAGTTAATCTAACCGCAAATAAATCCCTAGTTCTAGCCCTGGGAAATAGCTGTTTAGCCCTAGCAATTTTGGGTTTATTAGTAATTTGTTGGTGGCAACGGGATCTAACGGTTTTAGGCTTAATTCTCCTCTGTTGTGGCCTAGGTTATTTATATCAGGGGCCACCCTTCCGATTAGGTTATCAAGGTTTAGGGGAGTTTTTATGTTTCTTTGCCTTTGGCCCCTTGGGAGTTTCCGCCGCCTATTATAGTCAAACTCAAAACTGGTCTTGGGTCTGTTTAGCCACATCAATTATTGTGGCAATTCCGATTACTTTAGTTCTCTTTTGTTCCCATTTTCACCAAGTCGAAGATGATATAAATGCGGGGAAAAAGTCCCCGATTGTTCGTTTAGGAACCGAACGGGGAGCAAAACTTTTACCTTGGTTTTGTGGTAGTATTTTTATTCTGACGGGTGGATTTGTCCTATGGGGAATATTCCCGATTTGGACTCTACTTAGTTTTGTTGCAATTCCCTCTGGGATTAAACTTTGTCGCCATGTCAGTCAATACCATAATCAACCTAACTTAGTCAGCAATTGCAAGTTTATCGCTATTGCTCTACAGTTTTGGAGTGGCTTATTCTTAGGAATTGGTTTGATTTTAGGTTAATTGAATCTATTATTAGGGTGGGTTAATTCCACCCAGAAGAAAACAAAGCAACTAGAGGTTAAATAATGATTCAGTTTATTCCCTTAATCGGTAGAACATTTTTAGCAACAATTTTTATACACGCAGCTATTAATAAAATCTTCAATTTTGCCGATACTCAAACTATGATGACGGGACGAGGATTACCTTTGGCTGGGGTATTATTGGTTGGAACAATTGCTGTTGAAATTTTAGGTGGATTATCTTTAGTATTAGGTTATAAAACTCGTTGGGGGGCTTGGCTTCTGATTGTATTTTTAATTCCCGCCACGGTGATTTTTCATAATTTTTGGGAAGTTCCCTCAGAAAAAATTGATTTTCTCAAGAATTTATCTATCATGGGCGGGTTACTGATGATTACCTATTTTGGGGCTGGGCCAGTGAGTGTTGATGAACATATTACCATGAGTAGTACTGATTTTACTAATCCTGATAATCCATAACCCATTTTTGAATCTGTTGTTGATTGATTTTTCCTTGAGAATTGCGAGGTAATTGTTCTACAGAAATCCATAATTTTGGGTGTTTAAATTTAGATAATTTTCCTAAAATTGCTTGTTCTAATTGAGCTTGTGAAACCTCTTTAGAATCAGGAACATACACCGCAACAACAATTTCACCCCAATATTGATCGGGTTTTCCAATCACACAAATATCTTTAACCAAACCCGTAGCACGAATTACTGCTTCTACTTCGGTGGGAAATACATTTTCTCCCCCGGTAATAATTTTATTAGTTTGTCTCCCTACCAAGGTTAAATATCCCTGTTCATCCCAATAGCCTAAATCATCGGGTGTAAAGGTATTAATTCGTAAGTTTGGATTAAAATTATCTTGATAATATCCTAACATTAAAGAATCAGCTTTAATCTTAATTATTCCTGTTTGATTAGTTTTTAATTCCTTTCCATTTTTATCATATATTTTAATTTCAGCATGGGGTAAAACCTGTCCACAGCTATTATTACCCCGTAAGAAATCCGAGGGTTTTAAAGTCACAATTTGGGAGGCGGTTTCTGTCATTCCGTAGGTTAAAGCTAGGGGAATTTGATGTAAACGACTCTGTTCTAATAATTCTAACCAAGGTGGCGCTCCTCCCAATAATACGATCTGAAATTGAGATAACCAATGGGTTAGGGATGGAGATTGTAATAGACGATGTAATTGAGTCGGAACTAAGGAGATAAAATAGTCAGTGGGATTAAAATTAATCCATTCTTCTGCTTCTACAGTCTTAAAGGATGTGATAATCAATTGTCCATCGGTTAAAAGCGATCGCATCCACTGCATTAATCCACTAACATGATAAAGAGGTAATGTACAAAAAGAATTAATAGCTGATACATTAAAATATTGTTTGACTCCTTGAACTGAAGCTATTAAACTATCCCAATGATGAACAGTAAACTTGATATTTCCCGATGTTCCTCCCGTGGGAATCATAGTCAAACTTTTGAGGTTTTCATGATTAGAATTTAAGGGGTTTTGATAGTCTAAGATCTTACCTTGAGATATTAATAAATTGGGTTTAACTATTTGATAAACCTGTGTCCATTCCTGTTGTCCCCATTGAGGGTTACATAAAAAAATCGGACATTTTGCCGTTATCGCAGTCATAAAAGCCGATAAAAATAAAATAGGGTCGGATTCTGATATTAGAATTTTAGGATAATTTTTATTAAGTTTAATCCATTGATTGATAGTTTGTAAATGAGTTTTATAACGATCAATTAAAGAGTCTTGATTGTTTAAAACTAATCTATTTTGAATTTTATCAATTATATTCACTAGGGTATATCTTGCCAGAATGGTTGCTCATTTCCTACATGAGTCGTGTTAGTAGCACTGTAAATATTTCCCTGTAATTCTTGATAATATTCATCATCTAAGAAATTAACATTAATTCCAGCAACCGCAACCCGACGTTTAAAGTCTTCCTGGGTATAGTCTCGTCCATCAATTAATGCTCCTTTAGGGTTAGAAACTAACAATTCCCCATTCACATAAACCGAATTAATTAAATTGGGCCACCAAGCATACCCACTATAACTAAATAAAGCCGGAACTCTAATAATTTGGTTATTTCTGAGATTAAATTCTGTTTTGAGTTGATTAATTAAGGGTTCGATTTTCTGTTTTTGTAAATTCAGATTATGTTGGATTAATAATTGATTATTTAAAGTAGCTCTGACGGTGGTTTGAGTGCTTAATCCGCGATTAATTGCCGCTCCTTCATAACCTTGTTTTTCCAGTTCTTTTAATAGTTTAACTCCTTCTTCTGGACTAGCAATTAACATTAAAGGTTCACCGGAAGCACTAGGAATAAAATTAATAATTTCATCAACATGACGCAACATTAACCAAGAAGTATCAATAGCAACGGGATTACCTTGAACTTTTTGGGCTTTTAAAAACTCAACAACTTCGGGATTTAAACTAACATTATCGGCTGTGCCATAATAAATTCTTCCCAAAGGATAATCAGGTAAAGCGGGAGTTACGGCTAAATTATTATACCAATCTGCCCATTGATTAAAAGCATCTAATTGACGAGGTTTACCCACTTCAAACCAGCCAAAATTTTGATTCATTAAAGATTTAGCATAATCATCACTCTCCTCACTCCGATTGCCTTTTAAAACCACCGGATATTGCTCTAATCCTTCAGGTTTAGGAAACTGAACGTAGCCGATTTCTTGAGTTCCCTGCATCCACAAAGTCGCTCCAGGTGTGACTTTAACCTTTGCTCCAGTTTTTTCAACAATGGTTTTTACATCTTTAATGATAGTTTGATTATCACCGCGATCGCTAATATGAACCTCAGAAACCGATTCAGTATTATCAGACATAATCCAAGGAGCAACTCCCATAGAAATGCTATCCGTTGCGGTCACAATTCCTTGTTTCCGAGCGATGGCTTTTAGATTAACTAAACCCGACCAATTGCTATTAGCAAATTGTTTTGCTTCTACTCCTAAAACAATATCTGAACTAAATTCTAAAGGCGTTGCACCCGATAAATCAATAGCTTTCCACCCGGTTGAAGTTTGCTGGAAAATATTAATATAGGGTTGTGCTGCTTCGTCAACGGTGAGCAATAATTCCGAACCTTTGTACTCTGGATTAACTTTAAAATGAACCAAAGCCAAATCCTTTTCATCTTCAGCCCCATTAACTATTTTATCTCGCCAATCGGGTAATCCATTAACATCATCATCATCATTATTAAATAATATTAACGGCCCTAGGGATAAAGACCATTGTTCCGGGCGTTGTTGATCTTGTTCATTCACAATACCATCTCGGTTGGTATCTCCATAAAGTTTAAAACCGGGAAATTGAGGATTAGCAACGGAAACGGGGGAAATTGTTTGAGGTTTTTCTGGTTGTTGTTGTTGGGATTGTTGGATTAAGGCGCGTTGATAGGTGGCGATCGCTAAATAACCTTGATATTCTACGGTTTTATCAATAGCTTTAGAACTCAGAAAAGACTCTTTAGGAATTTTCCGTAGGGTATCAATCGCTTGAATCCATAATTGTTGTGCGGTTTCCCAATCTTCTATTGTATTAGTTTCAGATTGTTTGCCAAAATTTGCTGCTTTAGTGGCTATTTTAATCACCTGATTCCAAGTTTCCAGGGTTTTTTCTTCAAATTTAATTTGAGCTTCAACTTGGCGATTAGCTTTAACTAAAGTTTCATATTGTTTCAGTTGTAGTTGATATTGCCAAACTTCTAAATTACTATTAATATCAGGAGGACTAGAAACTTTCTTCAATTCAGCTTTGATCAAATCCTGTAATTGATATAATTCCTCTAAGGATTTGGGTGTAACTTCTGTGGTTTCTGTGTTAAAATTGCCATTATTGCCTGCTTCAAATCCTTGAAATTGCACCCCGGAGTCATTAATCCGATACTCCAAATTGAGATCCGTTGGTGAAGATTGGGCTAAAGTTGACGGGGCGGGAACTAGGATAATTCCAACAACTACACCCAAAGCATTAATTAAAGCAACAGCAATGTAGCGCATCCAATTCATACTTAACCTCAGATATCCTGATTAATTGTACCTGAAATTGGCTAACTGTTGATCAGATATCCCTCAATCCTTTTTAAAGAGGCAAATTTTAAAATTATTAATGGTAGGAGCGAGGTCTTTTCGCCCTCCTGATATTCTCAGGACTGACGCATCACCGCTATCAATAGTAGGGGTAATTCATGAATTACCCCTACATCTAGGGTTACATCCCCAAATTTGCGTAAGTCCCTATCAGTAGGGTGTGTTAGCGCAGTGTAACGCACCATCAAAGCTATATCTGGAGTGACTTCGTAAGTCCTGTTTATAAAAGGTTTTGCTTCTGCTATAGTGAGAACAATTAAATAACTAACCAGGCAAACCGGATCAATATGGAAATTAACCCTAATCCCCTCGAATTTCTATCTGCCAAGGTTCAAGAAACAGTTGACAATACCCAAAATTTGGCTAACCAAATGGCTGCCAAGGTTCAAGACAGTGCCAATGTGGTAACGACATGGGTAGAATCCGCCCCCGCTTCCATGGTTGGTGCTGGGGTCGTTGTGACTCAGGAAGCCTTTAAAGTCGCCCATAATATCAGGTTTGAAAACCTACCCAGACAGTTACAATTCAAATTTGCTACAGTAGGTGTGCGTGAGGGAATGCGAAGTGTTCAAGAAGCCGCCAAGGTGTTTGAATCTATACCCGCCCAAATTCGTGCCCAAGGGCCAGAAGCCATTCGTAATTTCCGTCAAGGTAAAGATTGGAGTCACATCAAAGCCCACGTTAATGGCGGGGGAAGCGAAGCAAATAATGGGATTTTTGAAAATTTCATGGTGAATCGTAAGCGCAGTGGGGTGGACATGACCCACAAAGAATTAGCCGCGGCGAAGAAGGTTTTAGCGGACGCCGCTTTTAAAACAGCAGTTGCCGAAATCGTTGGGGCAACTCTTAAAGGAGCGATTGTTGCGGGAGTTATTGAGTTAGTATTTTCTATTTTAGAAAACTCTTTATTGTACGTTGAAGGCAAAATTACCAAATCAGAGTTAGTTAAAAACGTCGCCACCGCCACGGCAAAAGCGGCTATTGCGGGGGGTGTAATTACCGCCATTCTGTTAACAGTTTGTATGATATTTCCCCCCATTGCCACGCTTTTAGGTGCCGCTGCCATACCCTTAGCGGTTGTCGGGATTGGTTTTATGGGAATTCGCTCTTGGGAAATCTTTTGTCATGCCGATCGCCTATTTGGTATAACTGAACAAACACAACAATTTTTAGGAATAACTGAAGCGACAATTTAATTTAAGTAAAACCCTTTTTGAACAGCATAAGCAGGGGCTTCTATAATCATGATATGGTCGGGAATATCTGTCATTTCAAGCTCAAAAAGATCATCAGATGTTTTGACTAAAATAGATTTTACAGCCCCTTTAATTTGAGATGCTTTATTCAGTAAAGCGAGTGCTTTATGTAAGCTTTCTCCCTGGCGCTGTACCCGAATAGGAACGGGCTTTCCTTGATAATTCTGTTTTAAAATAGCATCTATTCCTTGATTCCTTTGAACTGGAATAATATCTAAACTAGCAATAATATTTAGTGCATCTTCATTGGCATTAAGATAGGCTTTTCGACCTTTCTGAAGGAGCAAAGATTCGGATTTAATTGGGGTTTTCAATCTATCTTTAGAAATTTGAACAGCATCGGGGGAAATATCAATTCCCCAGGCTGAACGATTTAATAATTTAGCCGCAATAATTGTTGTACCACTTCCACAAAAAGGGTCTAATATAATATCCCCAGGATTAGAGGCTAATTCAATGATTTGTTCTAGGAGTAAAATTGGTTTTTGACTGGGATAACCCACACGCTCTTTAGCTTTAGGGTTTAAATAGGGAATCTCCCAAACATCACTTAATGGCACTCCCTTTTTGGGATCAGCAGGAATAATTTCCCCATGATCATCCCTAGCATAAACGGCTTTACCATGCTCATCTCTAGTACGTTTTTGTAAGATTTGATCAATATTCGTAGACTCTGAATAATCACAATAAATTGGATTAAAAATAAATTGATTTGTCTTAGAATAAAAGAATATGGTTTGATGGGCGGGTAACAATCCCTTTTTAGAATTTGACCATCGTTTGTAACTCCAAATAATTTCTGATCTAAAATTTTCTTGACCAAAAATATGATCTAAAATTGCTCTAATAATATAATTAGCATGGGTATCACAATGTACAAAAATTGACCCATCTTCCCTTAAAACGTTATATAGAACAGCTAACCTATCATGAAGAAATTTTGCATAATCTTGATGACTTTCCCATAAATCATCATAGCTAAATTCAAATTGTCTATCTCTCGTTTTTAAAGAATGTTGTTTCTGAGTAAAAAAAGGTGGGTCTAAATAAATCAGATTAACGGAATTTTGCTGCATTCCTTGGACGATATCAAGACAGTCTCCTTGAATAATATTGTAAGTATTGCTCATAATTTTTAATGGATTAATCAATTATTATTCATCAGAAGCCGTATTTTGATCCGCAATTCTTTGTAAAATTGCTTTTAAATCTATGCCTGTTCTTTCAGTTACATAGTTCCATGCACTCTCTCCATAGTAATATTCACCGCCAATACCCTTATAAAGTGTCTCTAAAGTTTGTTGAATTCTGATAGCTTGTTGCCTATTGGGGTAATAAAACATAATACGAATAGGTTTATAACCTGCGGTTGATATAGCTTTGATTCTAGTATGTTCTTTTGTAATATGATCTCCATCTGTTGTTGCATCTCTCCATTTAATTTCAGTTGATTTGTTTTAGTAGAGCTTCGGAAGATTTTTGTGCTAAATTATGGATTTTTTCTTCCAAACTTGAATTCGTGATAGATGCCATAAATTAAATAATATTTTTATAGACAAGTATAAGTTATATTTAATTAACATTATGATGGAATAGTTTGATTATAGCTTTAAGTTGTTCATCATGTCAATATATTTAATACTAGATTCTCGATTCATTATTCCCTATTCCCTACTCTCCAAAATTTCAACAGTCCCTTGATAACCATCAACTCGCACCCGTTGACCGTCTTTTAAATAGGTAGTAGCGCCTTGAATATTCATCACCGCCGGGATGCCATATTCCCTGGCGATAATTGCACCGTGAGAAAGTTGTCCGCCGACTTCAGAAATAATCGCTTTTGCGGTTAAGAGAATTGGCGACCATCCGGCATCGGTGTAGGGAACTACGAGAATCATATTCTCAGTTTGATCAATAATATTGGTTAAACTCCGGCAGATTTTAACGGTTCCTTCTACACAGCCAATACTAGCAGGAATACCTTGTAAAAAAGCCGGATTTTGTATGGTTTTTGATCGAGGTTTCGGCAATATATTACCATAGATAATAGCCGGAACAGTGCGATCGCTATCTTCTATGAAAATTTGCCTCCGTTGACTAATTTTAGAGACAAAATCCGTGGCAATATCTGATTTTATCCAATCTTTAATTTCATCCCATTCTAAATAGAAAATATCTCCAGCATTTTCTAATACTCCCTGGGTTATTGCTTGGGATTCTATGGCTAATATTGTCCATCGTAAATGAGCTAAAAGTTTACCGTAAATTTCAGCGATTTGGCTTTTTGTTAGGGTGCGTTGATAACATTGTTTTTGCCGCCATCTTTCCCATCGGGTTAAGTTGGAAACCGTTAAATTTTCTATGCGGTAGTTAGGATTTTTAACGATTTTAAAGAGCATTTCTTTTAATATCTCTGGTTGTTCTAACCAATTAGGAACAGAAATATCGGTTCCGACTTCACTTAAATAGCCGTAGGTTTGTAACCAAGTTTCAAATTGTTGATTTTTAGCTAAAATTTGATTAAAGGATTCATGGGTTATTTGTTCGGGTTCTTTGAAGGTTTCTCTGATGTTATTGGCAATCGTTTGTAAGGCTTCTATTGAGGCAATTTCTGGGGCGGTTTGGGTTGGTATCCAGCTATCAGATACTTTAAATAATGTTCGTCGAATTGCTAACCCAATCGGGGCTATTATATTATAAAAAGTGGCTGATTTTAATATAGTTTGAATGGTTTCACACCGTTCTAAAAGTTGGGTTAAAGTTAGGGATTCTAGGGACAATTCCGCCTCTAATTGTTGCAATATTGGTAAAAATAGCTGTTCTAAATCCTCTTGAAAATCCTGATCTAAATGTCGTTCTCGTTGAATTAATCGCCATAAACCTGCTAAGGAAGGTAAGAGTTTACCAATTGGAGGTTTTCCCATTTTTTGTCCTCGGACTAAAAACTCTAACCCCTGTTCTGGTAGTCCCATTAAGGTAAAGATTTCCCCTAATAAGGTGGCGTTAAAATAGGCGTGAGAACCGAATAATGTAGCGGTTTGATTAAAGTCTAATTTTGCTACTTTTTTCCCTAAAACTAAGGTAAAGATTTCTCCCCAAACTCCACAGGTTAAGGGGCGATTAATTGACCAAGTTAGGGGGGGAATTACCCCAGGAATCACTTCTGCGGCAATGGTTCGCGTCCAAATGGGGTGTAAATTGGTAATGGGACGAGTTTGCAAAATCCAGACTTTTACCCCATCCCAACACCACTCAATATCTTGGGGTAAACCATGATAAAAGGTTTCTATTTCTTGGGCGAGTTTGACTAATTCCAAAATAACTGTTTTTGGTAAAATATCAGGTAGTTCTAAATCATCAATAGAGGTATTAATTTCTATTTCTAAATGAATCGGAGTAAATTGCCCGCCAACAACGGATTCTGCCCCTCCTGGTAAGGCTTCAATAATAATTTGTGAACCGCCATCTAAGGGGTTACGAGTAAATATTACCCCGGCGACTTCACTGACTAAATAGGGTTGAATTAATACGGCTATTCCCATATCAGGAAGTTGTTGATTTTGACGATAGGAAATGGCTTCTGGAGTCCAATAGGATTGACGACATTGAATAATTGCCTCGTGTAATTCTGAAGCGGAATAAACAGGGCCAATGGTTTGATATTGTCCCGCGGCTGAAGCATAGTTACTATCTTCTCCCACCGCAGATGAACGGACAATTAAGGGAAAATTAATCGGATCAATTTCTTTTTTACAAGAAATATTTACATCTTCTAAACGGTTAATTGCTGGCAAAATCCATCCTAAAGTAACTTTAAATCCTGCCCGTTTTAATTCACTTAATCGGGTGGCTTTTTCGCCACATTGTTTAATATTTAGTTTATTTTCTAAAGCAAAAAACTGTTGTTTCATATACAATCCTAAATCATCTTTTTGAGCTAAATTAATCATCACTAATTCAATAGATAACCCCATAACTGCCACCAATTCCCCAGGAGACAAAGGAGGAGATTCAGGGGTTTGATGCCAAAACCAGACCCAAAATGGCCCACTTAAACACCCTAAACGGGAAGCCCAAAGTCGGGAGGAATATTTAGAAATTGGCAATAATAAATAACTGAATCTCCAGATGAATAATCCGGTGATTCCGCTACTAATCGCAATAATTGGAGAATAAACTAATATTCCCCAGGTTGCATTGGTAACTCCGCCTCCTTTAGCAACAAAATATCGTCCTGCGACTAATAAAATTAAACTCACCAGTTGCCAAACTGGAGCATTTGGGAATAAAATCTTAGCAGTAATAACTGGAATAATTCCTCGTGCTATTTCTAGGATAACAGCAATAATTCCCGCTTGTTTTCCTCCTTGATAAAAAGCGGCGGAAACGCTAATATTTCCTGTGCCTAATTCTGATAATTTTTTGCCAGATAGGAGTCGGACAACCCAACCCGTTAGGGGTAATGTCCCCAAACTAAAGCTACCTGCTAATAGTAATACAATCACCCAAAAAGACATCAGAAATATTCTCCGGTAATCAGTAAGACCTTCAGCATCAGATCCTAGGGTTAATTGGGGTAGGATGTCATCAATAGAATCTTTAACATTTAATTAACCAAAAATGAGATAATAGTCAAGGTATCATTATAATTAAGGAAAAATCAACATTATGGCAAGTAGTAATACTCTATGGATTCCGATTGCAGTGCTGATTGTCGGATTTGTAGCGGCGGTGGGTATTGGATCAATTGCTTGGTATAACTCCAAGCGTCCCCCAGGTTGGGAAGATAAACAAAGACCGGATTATGTTCCTGAAGTGAATCAAGAAGATGAGAATAAATAAGGGTTAAGATTAATTTAACCATAAAGACAAAAAAATACATAGAGCTTTTCAATATCCTCGGAACTTATTGATCTGCTTTTAAGAGGAAAGTCGGGAAGAATACTCGCTTTTCCCGACTTTCAACTAAAAGCAATGGTCTTGAACAATTCTCCTCCAGCAATCAAATTTAAGGGCAAATCAACAAGGGTTTAGTTTTTCTTACCCTTGGGAAATTGGTTGATTTGGGCTGACCCATAAAAGATGAGGGAATTGTTTTGAATTCGCAATCTATCTACTTTTAATTGGGTTCCATCTAAGGCAAATTTGTCCAGATCTAATAAATCATTAACATGGTTGACTATGGCTTGACTGAGGTTAATTTCCTCCTGGTTTCCGCTATATTGAACGTCAATAAATTGGATTTTCCGACGATCTTCCACCTCGACTTGAGTGGTGAAATCAACTTGGACGGGTTCTTCTGCATTTCCGAGTAAAATTCCCGATTGAATTCTAAGATTTTTCTCAGGAGTAACTGTCATCAGGGTTTTTGTAAAGGTTAAGGATTCTCCCTGATATTGCAAGCGCTGGAGTTTTTCTACCACAAAGGGTGTGTTAAAAGAGTCTGTCAAGTCCTCTTCGGTTAATACCACCCGCAAACTAGCTTGAGTGGGTTGTCGTAACTTGACTTGACCTGTAAAAATCGCGCTGAAATCAATGGACACCGCCTGCACATAGAGTTCCATGACAGCAATGCGGAGGCCATTGTACATCAGCATCCCGTTACCGATAAAATCGAAACCATCGACGCTTCCCTGCAAAAGCTTGGCTACAGGTTCCGCCCGAACGTTGGCTTCAATTTTTTCAGAACGTTTGAATAAAGCTGCGATCGCAGCCCCAACCACCTTACTGACAAGGCGATCGCCACTTTGATTCTGAAAAGAAGTGCTTCCAAACAAAGCCTGTACCATTCCTATTGCTCGTTAGCTGACTTCCCTATTATAACTTTTTATAAAGTTTTATAACAATTAGTAATGCTTATCAACAGAATAAGGATGGGTGGGGGTGCGGTGGGATCAGAACAGGGAACAGTGAACTCGTTTGCTGGACTTATAAGTATAGCAGTCGCCAGACCTATTAGGACAAAGAGTGATGCAGCAAAGCTAGACGGTGAAATCTTTTCCTCCCAGATCCGGCGTTCCCTGTTCTCGTTCGACCGTTCGACTGGCTCACGGCTCACGACGCAGCCTGTTCCCTGCTATAAGTGTCTTAACTGTAATGCGTAGTGCTATAACTTCAACAGAGTGGCAATCTTTCTGAAATCGGGGAGATCCTTGCAACAACGAAATATGATTACCTACTTATGAGGTTAAAATCCTTAACAGTTTATCCTTCAATAAAAAATTCCCTAGCAGAACCAGGGAATGAGGATAATATAGGTTTATTGAGCTCGGAAAATATTAATGAATTAACTCAATAGCTCGTTTCGTCAACGCCTCGGAAGTAATACCATTAAATGCCATTAATTCCCCTGCACTGGCAGTGGTTTCCCCCCGTTTCCAAGCAAAAGTATCCCGTTTAGAATTGCTGCGTAACATAATCGGTTCTAACATCAAACTGGAACCACCTGTTACCCCAATTAACGCATCTCCAGCAAACAATTTATCAAAGGTTTCATCACTGGCAAAATCGTTATCTGGTTCGGAACAAGTCTCGGATAAAACATCGTGAGAACGATATAAACGCCGAGGGTTAATAACAGAAACAATTCGCACCCCAATACCTTCAGTTTCCAAAAATGCTGCCGCTTCAAACACCGGAATTAAGGTCATATCCCCAATCACCGCAAACACCACGGTTTTATCCCCTGGAACTTCCTGTAAGACCACCGCCCCATCTTTTAACCCTTGATCAGTTTGCTCAAAGGTGGTGCGGATGGGTAAGGGGGACTTACTGGCGGTGATAATAATGCTCTTATTTTTGGTATTTAAAGCCCAATTATAGCACACTTGAATGCTATTGGCGTCGGGAGGAAACACCGGAAAAACGTTCCCACTTCGCATCATAGCTGCGAAATAGGCCTCAATTTCAGGCCGTTGGTGTGTCCAACCATTGCGACCCTGTTCTAAGGCTCCGGCGGTGAATAAACACACCGTTGAGGGGGTAGGACGTCGTAACTCAGCCATAGCTTGAGCTACGGTTTGCAAAACTGGCACACCGTTAATCGCAAAAGACTCATAAGAACACCATAATGTTCGGGCTCCTAATAAGGATAATCCCACCGCTAACCCGGCACAAGCATCTTCGCTTAAGGGTTCATAAACTTGCCCTTGGGGTTGTTGAAAATAAATATTATCCGTTGTTGGGTGAATAATCTTTAATCCCTGGTTAATATTGTTAATTCCCGAAGCCGCATTTCCATCAGCATTGGTAACAATAAAATGGGGATCTTTTTGCCCGACATGAACTACTAACGCCCCCATTGCGGTTGTAGAAACCTTGGGATCACCACCAACAGCATATTCTTCTAAGGGTAATTCACCCAGATCCGCTAAATGGTAATCAAACTCTGTGACAACGGTTTTGGCTGCTGGGCCACCACTAGAACGCTCTAAATTTGTCCGCACTAATTCCCAAGCTGCCACAGGTAAGGCCCGTTCTTTTAAAGCGTTAATAATATGGGGACTATCTAAGGTATCCCCTGGATAAAGATTATGGGATTTTGCACCCAGGGCGTGAACTCCCGCTCCTTTCAATTGTTTAATAATAAACACCGTTAGTTTACCCTCTAAAGCCGATTTTGCAGCTTTATCCATTGCCACTAAAATTGCTTGGGTAAATTCAATTCGTTTATTAATAGAAAAGGCGGTACTATCAACATAATTACCCGCTTGATTTTGATCATCAAAATCTTTCGCATCGACTAAAATCACTTCTGAAAATCCATTTCCTTTCCAGTAAGCAATCATTTCTGCATTAGTTTTCGTAGAAACCATGCTATGATGCTCTTGACTGTAACCATTCCAAACCAACACAGGCAAGAAATTAGTCACTTCAGGATAGGCGGTATGGAAGTGCATCATGCTACTCATGGGGTACGGTTCCCCCATGCCCCCATCGCCGAGAGTGAAGGGAAATAGGACGTTCCGGTGTAACAGGGCTGCGGCCATGGCAAAATGTTGTCCCTGTCCCAATGGCCCGGCGGGGTTCAGCAGGCCGGGAATAAAGCCAGAAAGGTGGCCAAGTAGTCCATGTTTTTCGCGAAAGCGATCGCGCAATTGTTGGACGGTGACAATTCCCATATCCTCCAGGGAGCGATCCAAGAAGACCGCACTATAAAATCCTGGGGCATGGTGTCCCACTTCTGTCATAATATTTTTATGACCCAGCATCACCAAGGCCGCATAAGCTTCCACACTAGAAGCAAATCCCCCTGGGTGTCCAGAGGCTTTACTGGCGGTGACTTGTAAGGTCAAATAACGCAGGGCATCGGCATAGAGTAAGGTTTGATAGGCAGCCTTAGTATCATGGGCATCGGAAATTGATACAGTATTTTCAGCAATAATTGGGGTATTCCCATAGCGGTCGAATTCGGGGAAACTGTCTTTAAAATACTGAATTCCTTGACAAAATTCTGGTATTGTTGTTGTCATATTTAATCCCTTCTCGGTCATTCTAATTTTTTGAGTTAAGATTTATTTTACAATTGCTTGTCCCTAAAAATGATTTTATTTTTGAAACCGATAAATAAATTAAAATCATTGATGTCAATGAATATAGAGAAAATTAGTTTACTATTGGGGTCTCCGGGGAGTATTTAAACCTGGTTGCAAAATTTTTGTATATAGTTAATATAGAAGAAACGATAACCTAATTTGATCACTCTGAAACTTTGATTATGAATACACAACTTCCTCCCGCATCCCCACGTCCAGCTTTTCAAGAAAAAGTATATTGGATTTCTGATCCGCTTAATTATATGGATACCCATACCCAAAAATATGGGGATATTTTTAGTAATTATATTCTGGGGGCAAAAACTCCTTGGGTTTTCGTGAGTCATCCCCAAGCCATTCAGAAAATTTTAACCGATGATATCTTTGAAGCTCCAGGTGCTTTTAATAAAATTTTACAGCCTTTAACCGGAGATAATTCTATCTTTATGTTAGAGGGCGATCGCCATAAACGAGAACGGAAATTATTAATGCCATCCTTTCATGGGGAAAGAATGCGAGATTATGGGGAATTAATCACAGATATTACCCAAAAAGTCATCGGTCAATGCTCCGAAGGACAGTCTTTTACCGCCCGAGAAACCCTGCAAGCAATTTCTTTAGATGTGATTTTAAAAGTGGTTTTTGGGGTCTATGCAGGAGAACGATATAGTCAGTTAAAACGTTTGTTATCAGGAATATTAGACGTTTTTAAATCTCCTTTCAGTTCTAGTTTTTTATTCTTTCCTATTTTACAACAAAATTTAGGCTCTTGGAGTCCTTGGGGATATTTCTTAAAACAACGTCAAGAAATTGATGAATTATTATATACAGAAATTCGAGAACGTCGTGAAAACCTCGATGAATCTCGTAAGGATATGCTGCATTTAATGATGGCTGCCAGGGATGAAGAAGGCAACCCGATGACGGATCAAGAATTACGAGATGAATTATTAACCTTATTATTTGCTGGGCATGAAACCACAGCTACGGCAATGTCCTGGGCTTTATATTGGATTCATAGCCAGCCAGAAGTCCATAAAAAATTAATTCAAGAGTTAAAAAGTTTACCTGAAAATGCTGAGGGAATGGATATTTTTCGCTTACCCTATTTAACAGCAGTTTGTCAGGAAACCTTGCGAATTTATCCCGTGGCAATGTTAACATTTGCTCGAACCAATAAAGAATCTGTCGATTTAATGGGTTATCAATTACCGCCAAAAACTCCAGTAGTCGGCTGTATTTATTTAACCCATCGACGGGAAGACTTATATCCGCAAGCGGATCAATTTAAACCGGAACGCTTTTTAGAACGTAAGTTTTCCCCCTATGAATTTCTTCCCTTCGGAGGAGGAAGTCGTTTATGTATAGGAATGGCTTTAGCTCAATATGAAATGAAGTTAGTTTTAGCTACAATTTTGTTGAATTATGAGTTAAATTTGTTGGAAAAACAACCGGTAAAAGCGGTACGTCGAGGGGTAACTTTAGCCCCCAAAGGCGGGATTAAAATGCAACTACTAAAGAAACTTCCACTTCATATTATTTTTTAAGATCCCGAATAAAATCTTGATAAAATTCTGCATGGGAACCTGTAAAATTATCCATGTTTTTATTGGTTAAATATCCTCTGGTTTTTTTAGTATGGGGATTTTCAACATAACTATAGATGGATTTTGGATAATTTGGATCTTCATGCCATCTAATATTAAATGCTGCATATTTCAGGAAAAACTCCATCTCAGCATAACTTTTAATCTGATCATGTATCCACCAAGCCAAGGCTGTCCAATCTTTAGTCCGTTCATAATAGGGAATAAAAGAAGTGACAATAATACAAGCCGTTGCTCCCATATAACCATTTTTATCTCGTCTATCCCAAATATGGGCGGCATAATTGCTTTCATTGGAGGCACAATTATATTGATTCTTATTTTCTGCGCCTTTAGCATTCACTTCACAAGACCGATAAGCAGAACGAATACTAATTTTTCCGAGAGCATCTTGCAGGGGTTCTAGTACATTTTTACAGAGGTTTTTTCCGGCTGCGATCGCTAATTCTGGATCATCTGGTATATTAGGAATACCCTCTATTTGAGAAATTTCCGAGTATATAAATTCCCGCATAAAAAAACTTTTAGAAAGTTGTACCCGTCCGAGTTCTTCTAACGCTTTAACAGTTTCTGGTTTTCTCATAGCATTATTCATTTCATCCATCATTTATTTGAAGGATTTTATACCCAGATCTTTACAGATTTTATGAGCCAGGATATCACTAATTTCAGTATGTCTGGGAACGGCTGTTCTTTTATTTAAAACAGGATTATACCACCAAGAGTGACGACTTCCTTCTCGAATTAACTCACAACCCTGAGAATGAAGATAGCGGATAAATTCTTTACGCTTCATACCGCTATTTTTTCTTCTTGGTAATTACCATTAGCAGCATTAATAGCATCTTGGCGATTAAATTCTAATGCCTCTTCCAACGTAGTTTTAAGACTTGCCAATAATTGATCACGGGAAGATTCTTGACAATTCACTCCTGGAATTTCTTCAATCCAGCCAATCCACCAATTCCCATCTTGTTTAATAATTGCCGTATAGGTATTGCTCATATTTAGCCTATTTTACATTGCTCTTAGGGTACAAATTAAAACATAATCCCAGTATAACTGATTTGGTTTTGAGTTGGTATGGGGCGATCGCTATTTTTAAAAGATGTATAATACCTTGGTCTGTAGGGATGTGATGTGATCGCGCTATACTAGATTAACAACGATTAGGAGGATATAGCCCATGTCTTTTGAGATTAAATTGAGTGAAGAATTTGTTAAAATTCAAAAAATATTAGAAAATTTACAGGATTTACAAGAGTTAAGAACAGCACAGCAAGAAGAACAAGAAAGTCCTACTTTTTCTTTAGATGAAGTTAAGCAAATATTGAATTTATCTTAGTTTAAATCGGAAACCGAGAAACCGGGTTTCTGAAAACCCCAGGAGGAATTAAAATGGTTTGGAATTTTGCTGAAGGAATGATAACAGCAATTCAAGGATTTTTTGCACCGCAAACAGTGGTAGCCATGGCGCAACGACAAAATACAATTGATCAAATTGAAACTCAGTTTTATTTAGAAGCAAATCGCCAAGAATTTCAGGCAGAATTAGAAGGTTATAGAATAGCTTCTCAATTTACCTTACAAGAACGTCAACAAACATTTCAAGCGTCTTTAGAAGCGTTAAAAATTGATACTCAATTTGCTATGCAAACCAGAGGGCAAGAATTTCAAGCCGATTTGGAAGGAGTAAGACAAAAATTTAATCGAGAACTTGAAGACTATCGACAGTTTTGCGAAAATTCACGACTGCAAAAACGACAAGATTTTGAAGCAGAACAGTTAGCAAGAAGCTTACAACATGAACAACGATTAGAAGAATACCGTCGGGAAACTCAACTAATATTATCTCGCATTCAATTGTCAACTGCGATAGAACTCACCGATGATAAAGAAATTCGAGACACTTTTCCCCTTAAAACTCCAGCTAGAGTGATTTTAGATGCTTACAAAATCTATCAAGAAAATTATCGGAATATTCCGCTTTTAGTGATTATTTCACCTCCAGCATTAGAGTTTGAAAAGTTCCCCAATGCTGCCCAAGGTTTTAGTAAAATAGAAGTTTCCTTAACGGATCAAGTGCAGGAATTTTGCAAATATTATCCCCTCACCAGTCAGGAAAGACCTGTCAGATATCAAGGTGCAGATTGGGAAAGCAAATCTTCTCATGGTAAGATTGCGGTGGATATTTTGCATCATGTCCTTAAATCAATTCCTACTGTGGTTTTAGAGTCTAAAGTTGATGGGGATTTGCTACGGATTTATTTAGCAGGTTGGGATATGCTAGAAAAAGTCCCTCATTATGAAAAAGTCCTGACGGTTCCCTGGAAAGAAGTTTTGTATCCCATCGCCCGCAAATATGCCCAAGAGTGGCGAGAGTACCGAATGAAGTTGTTAGAAAAAGGCAGAAGTTTAGAGGATCTGAAGCGACGGGGTGGGGATGATGAACTGAATCTTTTAATTTTAGAAGAAGAGGAAGAAGACCGGGAGTTTGGCAGAAGCGGTCAGCACGATTATAAATACAATGTGCGGGAAGATAAATATATTCGAGAACTGGCGCAATTTTTAGGGATTTGTCATTGTATTTTAGTCGGTTTGATGGCTGATCGCTATCATTTCTCCCATGCAGATGTGCATCCGAAATTGCCGGAACTGTTGCCGGGATTATTGGAAAAAGTGCCGAGTGAAAGTTTGAAGCAAATGCTGGTGGGTGAGATTGTTTATAGCTATCAAAATCTCTATCAATTAGCAGGATGCGATCGCCCTCATCTGATTCCCGATTTATATTTAGATTTAGCTCTGAGTTTGAGTCATTTACCCGATCAATCTTGGGCTAGAAAACAGATTAAGTATTCGATAAAAGTTTGGCTGATGTTGAGAAATCGGGTTTCTTCTATTGAAGAACAAAAACCGGGTTTGTTGGAGTTATTAGAGGCTGTTACATCAGCTTTGACGGTGGGGGATAAAGAATATTTGGAAAAGCTGAATGGGTGTTTGGCTGCTATTGGGGAAAGTCAACACCAGGAAATGATTCGGGTGGCGATGCAGCGCCAAGAAGCGGAATACAAACGTCAACAAGAAGCCAAACGTCAGCGACAACGAGAAATTGAGCGCAAACGCAAGCTAGAAAATGCCTCAGTTGCTTACACCCTTGGACATTCTGGGTCGGTTAATTCCGTCGCCATTAGCCCGGATGGGCAAATTCTTGTCAGTGGTAGTGATGACAACACGATTACTATTTGGGATTTGAGTACGGGGCAGGAACTTCGCACCCTGACTGGGCATTCTGACTCGGTTAATTCCGTCGTCATCAGCCCAGATGGGCAGACTGTTGTGAGTGGCAGTAGTGACAAGACGATTAAGATTTGGCAGTTGAGTACGGGGCAGGAACTCCGCACCCTGGAAGGGGATGGCTTGATTAATTCCCTTGCCATCAGCCCGGATGGGCAAATTCTTGTCAGTAGCAGTCATACTGTTGTCAGGAGCGATTATTTCGATTGGAAGTCTTATACTGTTGTAAGGGGCAATGATTACAATACAATCAATAAAATTAAGATTTGGCAGTTGAGTACGGGGCAGGAACTCCGCACCCTGAAAGGGGATTGCTTAATTAATTCCCTCGCCATCAGCCCAGATGGGCAGACTGTTGTGAGTGGCAGTGATGACAACACGATTACGGTTTGGCAGTTAAGTACGGGGCAGGAACTTCGCACCCTGACTGGGGCTGGCTCGATTAATTCCCTCGCCATCAGCCCCGATGGGCAGATTCTTGTGAGTAGTGATACTGTTGTGCATTTTATGGGTGGCGGTAATGACAACACGATTAAGATTTGGCAGTTGAGTACGGGCGTAGAACTTCGTACCCTCACTGTGGATTTGAACTGGTGGGTTCATTCCGTCGCCATCAGCCCAGATGGGCAGACCCTCGTGAGTGGTGGTGATGACACGATTACCATTTGGGATTTGAGTACGGGGCAGGAACTTGGCACCCTGACTGAGCATTCTGATGAGGTTAAGTCCGTCGCCATTAGCCCGGATGGGCAGACCCTTGTGAGTGGTGGTGATGACGGCACGATTATGATTTGGCGGGTGGTGTGACCCAGACTCCGAGAAACCGGGTTTCTGCAATAACCTTTGTTTCCCAACAGAGAGATTAATTGAGAAACCCGGTTTCTGACCCTAGAAACCGGGTTTCTGCGATCACCTTTGCATCCAAACAGAGATTTGTTGAGAAACCCTGTTTCTGATTCCCACGCGCGACTATATCTAGTTGTTATAATAGAAAAACCTGAGCATTAAAATCGCAAATGTATGACAGCAAAAATAAACATCAGCAACTTGGGTAATTCCTTAGCTTTGCCAATACCGGACTATATTGTAAAATTTTTCAATCTGAAAGCAGATGATTCAGTAATTTGCCGTATAGAAAATGGAAAAATAGTCATAGAACCTGTATATCAGAAAATTTCCAAATATACCCTAGATGAATTATTAGCAGGCGAAATAGAACCCAGCCAAGAAATCTATTGGGGAAAACCAGAAGGAGAAGAATTTTGGTAAAATATATTCCCGAACCATCTACCAGAAAAATATTAAACTACTTGTTTCCCACCACTACTCTCAATATAGCGTCGCAACACCGAATTAATTGTAGTTTTATACTCTGCACTTTGCTCTCGAAACCAGGCTATTACCTCAGCATCTAACTGAATCAAATTACGAGCTTGGGCGGCTGGTATTCTTAGCGTAGCATTCTCAAAAAATTCATCCGTCAAAGGTGAAATATCAGAGTAATCAATATCCTCATCATTCATCGCCTCTAACGCCGCCCAATTAGTACGAGAGATATTGCTCGAATCGTTGACGCTCATATCGGTTTGCCTTTCGTGCTGATATGATTCTAATTATATCATCCTGCCTTTCTGTCCAGACAACAACCGCGACACCGTTTCGCAAAAACCCGATCCCAATCCAACGATCCTCCCCATAGTCAGTACGCGGATCGAGCTCAGTTAGCATAGGGCGATCGAACATCTCAGAAACATCTGCAAAATCAATCCGATGTTTGGCAATATTTTCCGATCTCTTTGCTTCGTCCCATTCAAACTGCATGAAAAATCAATCAACTTTAAGTAGGATCTAAATTTATGATATGTTATTTTGCACTCACAGAAATCTGGTTTCTGCGATAATTTTGGCATCCTATCGAAGATTTGGGTAAGAAACCTCGTTTCTGAGTCCCACGCGATCCCCCTAGTCCAAGAAACCGGGTTTCTGAGTCCTCAATACCAGTCCGCGATCGCAAGTCCTGAAACTCTCGAAAACTCCTTGACATTGTGGGTAACAAGAGTTGCTTGAAGTGAAGCGGCTGTCCCTGCAATCAAAACATCGATCGGGCCCATGGGAGTACCTTGTTGCTCCAATTGAGCGCGAATTGTCGCAGCAGCAACAGCAGAATTGCGATCAAAAGGAATAAGGTTAATTCGGTTCAAAAGTTGCTGAAGTTGTTGGGTACGTTTTGCAGGGGAGGTAGATTTAGCAATACCCACTTGCAATTCAAACAGGACGATCGCGGAAATACCAATTTCTTGAGGAGATACATTAGCAAGGTTTTGAGCGACTTTTCCTTGTCCTTTAAAGTAGTAAATTAATGTATTTGTATCCAATATGTACACTAGAAACTCTCCCGCAAGATGTCTTCTCCCAACTCAGCACGAATATCTTCCAGAGTAGGAAAGTCTTTTTCCCACGTTCCAGCTAGGGAATAAACCAGTTCCGCCCAAGGAGTCGAAGTATCTAATATTGCGATCGATGGGTTGGCATTTAGGTGCTGGACACGAATAAATTCAGCAAAAGTGAGAATTTCGCGGGCTTGCTCTTGGGGAAGGCTTTTAACGATCGCGTAGATTTGTTCAATGATAGTCATAATCTGGTTGGTGATCGAGTATGTTTATTGCTATTAGACCTCTTGCAAAAAAAATCTATGCTATAATACCAAATTTTTACTTTCAGACTAAGAGTGTCAACTCATAATTATAAATGGCTGACAACAAATTACAACGAAGACCATAACGGCTAGGATTTTATGAAATTGATCAAAATCTACCATAATACCATAAAATTATTTTGCAAGAGTTCTATTTAATCTAACTTATTTCATGTTATCATAAAATCACTTGAGAGCAGAAGGAAATGACCATGCAAACCCAAGAAAAATCAGCTATCGAAAAGCAACCCAAAACCGAAAAACGCTATTACACGCCAGAGGAATATCTGGCATTAGAAGAAACTGCGATCGACAAGAGTGAATACCATGATGGGGAGATCATACCAATGACAGGCGGAACCACCAACCACAACAAACTCGCAGGAAACTTTTACAAAAAATTTCCTTTGACTATAAAGGAGCAAGATTACGAGATATTTATCAATGATGTGCGTCTGTGGATATCCCAAAATCGCCGTTACTTCTATCCCGATATCATGGTAATTCAAGAAGAACCAATCTATCAAGAAAATAACCAAACAGTTGTAACAAATCCTCTGGTAATTATTGAAGTTTTATCTAATTCAACTAAAAACTACGATCGCGGTAATAAATTCTTCTTTTATCGCTCAATCCCTACCTTTAGAGAATACATTTTGATTGACCAATATAGCTATCATATTGAGCAATTTGCTAAAAACTCTAAGAGCAAATGGGAATTAACAGAATATGATTCAGAAGACTCTGTATTAACCCTAGAATCCGTAGAATTTCAAATACCGATAAGAGATATTTACCAACGAATTAATTTTGAGGCTAACGCAGAAGAAGTAAACGAGCTAACCGATGAAATCCAACAATAAGAAACAGGGTTTATGAATTCCCCACGTGACTATATCTAGTTGTTATAATAGATAGACCTGAGCATTAAAATCGCCAATGTATGACAGCAAAAATAAACATCAGCAACTTGGGTAATTCCTTAGCTTTGCCAATACCGGACTATATTGTAAAATTTTTCAATCTGAAAGCAGATGATTCAGTTTTTCTGTTTTTTTTTCGGTCTTTCAATAGCCGTTTCCGTGACATCCATCACTACGATTTGGGGGTAGCCAGAATCTTGAATTAATGCTTTCTTTCCCGGAATCCGAAACTTTCCTGTTTTGATTAAAGTTGATTCAATATTAGCAACAATTCGGCAAATAGTTGATTCTGATACTCCCCAATTTGTCCCAATATGAAAATATGTTCTGTATTCTCGCCAATACTCCAAGGCTACTAAAACTTGCTCTTGGAGAGTCAGGCGGGTGTGACGTCCTCTCCTATCTTTAGGATGTTCTAACCTGAACTGCTCTATGGCATTAACCATTGCTTGAAAGGTTTGAATCTTGACACCAAATCTCCGTTTAAATTCAGGAGGTTTCAAATTTAGATAAAATTGAGTGTTCATCGCAGAGTTATTGTCTTAATTCACTTTCAATTTTTACCATTTTATGGAGTTTTTAGCAAAAGTTTGTGAAGAATGGTTAGTCTCTGGGATTTTATGAAATTGAGCAAAACTTACCATAATACCATAAAATTATTTTGCAAGAGTTCTATTAATTACATAAAAAATAAACTCTACTCTCGATAAATATTCCTCCGATGTTTACAGTGAAGAACTAACACAGTTAGTATTTTATCATTAACCTCATAACGAACTCGATAGTCACCTACTCTGACACGATATTCATGATCAAACCCTTTTAGTTTTTTAACCCCTACTGGACGAGGCTCTATTGTAAGAGACAAAATTTTTTCAATAATTCGTTGACGGATATCTTCGGGTAAATTATCTAACTGTTTCTGAACAGGTTTAGGAATGATAACCGTATAACTCATGTTGTTTTGTCAAGCTGAGTTGCCATATAATCTTGAATTGTTTGATAATCACCTCTTTGATAAGCTTGACGTGCATCTTCAATTTCTGCAATAATTCTGGGGTCTTCTTCGAGTTCGGCTTCACCTTCAAAAATCTGATCTTCTAAAATTTCTAAAAGCTGATGTTTTTGGGATAAATCTAAGGATTTAATTGCTGTAATCAAGGAATCAAAGGAAATATCAACTTGAATCGTTGTTATCATAATTTTTATCCTATCTATTTCTAGGGTACAGATTAAAACATAATCACAGTATAACCGATCCGGTTCTGAGTTGGGTAGAGAGCGATCGCTATTTTTAGAAAAAGTATGATGTCTGGGTTGTTAGATATGCGATCGCGCTATAATATATTAAGAACGATTAGGAGGATATAGCTGATGTCTCTTGAGATTCAACTTAATTGAATCAATTTTTAACCATCCATAGAGGCAGGTTTATTAAAATATTTGTTAACCTGCCATAATAAACTACATACTCAATCAGTTTGTTCTCTTACAATCCTAATTGCTGTGGTTTGTTTATCCTGATTGTAAGGATTATCCACTTTATATAACTCTATTTTACCCTGTGATTTTAGCTCTTTAACCAGTTTATAAGCTGATGATACACTATAATTTTGACTTTCAAGATGTGCTTGTATAAATCTGGTAATGCTCACAAAGCCACCCTGCCCTGAGTAATATTCTTCTTGATCCCTTAGCTCTTTAAGAAATTCATCTTCTGTAATATCTGTTAAGTCCAAATTACTTTCTTTTTCTTTTGCTTCTAATTCCTCCAAACCTACTCGTTCTGTAGGTACAGTCTCCATTGCGGTATTAATAATTGTAATCAATTCTTCAGATAAAGATTTACCTTTAGTAAGATCGTCGTGAGTGAACAAGTTATTATGTGCAACTTTATGCCTAATTTTTTCAAGGTCTTCCCATTTTTGTTGGAACTGCTTATCTTTAAAAGATGCTTTGAAAAATTTTTGATAGTTGCTTTGTACCTCTTCCTTGAGCTTTTTGATAGCTTCAGGAGTTTCAGCAAGTTCGGAAACTTTACTAATTATATCTTCTTTAGTTATGAAACCAGATGAATGTGTATATATTATTTCTCCTAAATCTCCAAAGTCAAAAAGGTAAATCTTATTATCAATATGTTTCCCAAAGACTATCTCGTTATTTTTCCTTTTTTCGACTTTCTGATCCATGTGCTTCACGTTCTTGGATATTTTATCCAACCATTTAGTACCTTCTCGTCTCGTCATATATTTAACAAGATAAGCTCGAAGAAGGTTCTCGACTTGATAAATAAGGGGATAAATCTGATATGCAATTTCCTCCGAAACTTTATCTACTAAAACATAAAGGACGTCAAATTCTCGTTTTTTTAGAAATTCTATAATTATTATTCGCATTGGCTCTAACGAGTCATAACTTCCTGTTACTGTTATCGAAAATGCGTTACCCAGTTCTACATAGCTGATTTCTTCATCACCTTCTGTAGTAGGTTTTAGTTGGTTGACTTTAACATTAAGATTTCCCAAATTTATTTGCCCATTTTGATCATCAAGTTCTGGTTTTCCTTTCGATAACAAAGAAATGGATGCCAAGCCATGTAGAAAGGCCGATACTGTCTGAATTTCAGATTTTTCAGTTGTATCTATTGCTAAAATCTCAAATTTTAACGGGGTGTCCATAAGGGTGATTAACTTATAGTTAGGTATTGATACAAATCATATATGTAATAGCCATAAAAAACAAGGGGCTTTCGCCCCCTATTATTCTAACATTCTAACTTCCGCCAACCCGCGCCACATCACGGGAATTTGCTTCAAACGCCGCCGTTAACGCTTCATCCCCCGTTAAACCGGATTTTTCAGCCTCTTTTAATGCTTCCAAAACCCGCTTATAATCCCGTGGAATCACCTTAACAAAAGTCGGAATCATTTCCGTCCAATTTGCCAAAATTTTCAACGCTTTTTGACTCTTGGTATACTCCGCGTGTTTAGCAATTAATTGGTAAACCTGATTAATTTCTTCCGGGTCTTCCAACTTTTCTAAATCCGCCATGGACGTATTGCAACGGGTGGCAAAATCGCCAGTTTCATCAAAGATATAAGCAATACCGCCACTCATCCCCGCCGCAAAGTTCCGTCCGGTCGCACCCAGGACAACCACCTTACCTCCGGTCATATATTCACAACCATGATCTCCCACACCCTCGACAACGGCATTCACGCCGGAGTTACGCACCCCGAAACGTTCCCCCGCTAACCCTCGGATATAGACTTCCCCAAGGGTTGCGCCATATAATGCCACATTGCCGATAATGATATTGTCTTCAGGGATAAAAGTGGAAACCGCCGGAGGATAAATAATAATTTTGCCTCCGCTTAATCCCTTGCCTACATAGTCGTTAGCATCCCCTTCCAATTCTAAGGTCACACCCTTGGGTACAAAAGCCCCAAAACTTTGACCCGCACTACCTTGGAAATGCAGATGCACCGTATCTTCCGGTAAACCGTGCCAATGGTTTTTGGTGATTTCATTGCCTAAAATCGTTCCCACCGCCCGGTTAATATTTTTAATCGGTAAGGTAGCCTCAACCTTCTCACCATTCTCAATAGCGGGTTTACACAGATCCAGTAACACGGTGATATCCATAGATTTATCTAAACCGTGATCCTGGGGAATTTGACAATAACGGCCGATATCCTCCCCAACTTCCGGTTGATAGAGGATTTTCGAGAGGTCAATACCCTTGGCTTTCCAATGGTCAACGGCTTTCTTGCCTTCCAAAATATCCGTCCGTCCCACCATTTCAGTTAAGGTGCGGAAACCCAACTGTGCCATGATTTCTCGGACTTCCTGGGCGATGAACTTCATGAAATTAACGGTATACTCAGGATCACCCGAAAAGCTTTCCCGCAGTTGGGGGTTTTGGGTGGCGATACCCACCGGGCAGGTATTCAGGTGGCACACCCGCATCATAATACAACCCAAGGTCACTAACGGGGCAGTTGAAAAGCCGAATTCCTCCGCCCCTAACAACGCAGCCACCACCACATCCCGGCCAGTTTTCATCTGACCATCGGTTTCAACAGCAATGCGCGATCGCAAATTATTCAACACCAGGGTTTGATGGGTTTCTGCCAAGCCCAACTCCCAAGGGAGTCCGGCGTGTTTAATTGAAGTTTGGGGAGATGCCCCTGTGCCCCCATCAAAACCGGAGATTAATACCACATCGGCATGGGCTTTAGCAACCCCGGCGGCAATGGTTCCAACTCCGACTTCCGAGACTAATTTCACACTAACCCGCGCCGCCCGATTCGCATTTTTCAAATCGTGGATTAATTCGGCTAAGTCCTCAATAGAATAAATATCGTGGTGAGGAGGAGGCGAAATCAAACCTACGCCGGGGGTAGAATGGCGAACTTTGGCAATAGGCGGATAAACCTTACGTCCGGGGAGTTGTCCCCCTTCTCCGGGTTTTGCGCCTTGTGCCATTTTGATTTGAATTTCCTTGGCTTGGGAAAGGTATAAACTCGTGACCCCAAACCGACCGGAGGCGACTTGCTTAATAGCGCTATTTTTCGAGTCCCCTTGTTCGTTTGTCCAGGTATAACGTTCTGGGTCTTCGCCGCCTTCTCCTGTGTTAGACTTACCACCAATCCGATTCATGGCGATCGCTAAGGTTTCATGGGCTTCCTTAGAAATCGAGCCATAACTCATCGCCCCGGTTTTAAAGCGCTTCATAATTGCTTCAATGGGTTCGACTTCTTCTAATAGAATCGGTTGACGATCTTTAAATTCCAATAAGCCGCGCAGGGTAAAATATTTTTGGTTTTGCTCATTCACTAACTGGGCGTATTTTTTGAACAATTCATAATCTCCCAGGCGCACTGCTTTCTGTAAAGAATGAATCGCTTCCGGGCTTAATAAATGGGCTTCTCCTTCCTTACGCCATTGATATTCACCACCCACATCTAGGGTATGGGTTTTATCTCCGGGTTGGTTGGGGAAAGCGTGGGTATGGCGGATAATTGCTTCTTGAGCAATAATATCTAAATCAGCGCCTTCAATCCGGGTAGCTGTCCAACTAAAGTATCGATCAATCACTGATTGATTTAAACCAATGGCTTCAAAAATTTGGGCACCACGATAACTTTGTAAAGTGGAAATACCGATTTTTGAAGCAACTTTAACCACCCCTTTTGTGGCGGCTTTGACATAATTTTTGCAAGCGGTTTTATAGTCCACACCGACTAATAATCCTTGCTCGATCATGTCGTGGATACTTTCAAACGCCATATAGGGATTAATCGCACCACAGCCATAACCGACTAAAAGGGCATAATGATGGACTTCTCGCGGTTCACCGGATTCTAAAATAATTCCTACCCGGGTGCGAGTCCCCTGACGAATTAGATGGTGATGTAAACCGGATACCGCTAATAAAGCCGGGATGGGGGCATTGTTGGAATCAACACCGCGATCGCTCAAAACTAACAGGTTCACCCCGGCTGCAATTGCTTCGTCAGCCTGGGCAAAAATCCCTTCCATGACCGCTTCTAACCCTTTTACCCCATCTTTGGGGTTAAACAGAATCGGCAGGGTAACAGCTTGAAAACCATCCTCATTCACAAATTTAAGTTTAGCCAATTCGGCATTACTGAGAATTGGGCTTTTCAGTTCGATCAGGTGACAGCTTTCCGGTTCGGGTTTTAATAAGTTGCGTTCAGACCCGATAGTAGTTTCGGCTGAGGTGATAATTTCTTCCCGAATGGAGTCAATAGGGGGGTTTGTTACCTGAGCAAATAGTTGTTGAAAATAATCATAAAGCAGTTTCGGGCGATCGGATAACACCGCCAACGGGGTATCAGTTCCCATCGAACCCACCGCCTCAACGCCATCCCGCGCCATTGGCGTTAATAATAGGCGCAGATCCTCGAAGGTATAACCGAAAGCCGTTTGTAGCTGAACTAACCCATCCGTAGACGCACCATCGCTGGTTTCTACGGGTTCTTTCAGGTTAGCCAATTCTACCATATTCTGGTTGATCCATTCCCGATAAGGCTGTTCCGTAGCGATTTTAGTCTTAATTTCCTCATCCGTAATGATCCGCCCCTGTTCCATATCTACCAGGAACATCCGCCCGGGTTGCAAACGGCCTTTATAGGCGACTCGTTCTGGTTCAATAGGGAGAACTCCGGCCTCCGACGCCATAATTACCAGATCATCCTTAGTCACATAATAGCGGGAGGGTCGTAAACCGTTACGGTCTAGGACAGCCCCCATCATTGTGCCATCGGTAAAGGCAATGGAAGCGGGGCCATCCCAAGGTTCCATTAAACAGGAATGGTATTCATAAAACGCCTTTTTCTCATCACTCATGGACTCGTGGGCCGTCCAAGGTTCGGGGATCATCATCATCACCGCATGGGGAAGCGATCGCCCTGCCAAGACTAACAATTCTAGGGCATTATCAAAAATAGTAGAATCGCTACCTTTAATATTAATTACGGGTTGAATTTTTTTCAGATCCTCCCCAAACAATTCCGACTCCAACATCGACTGGCGGGCGGTCATCCAGTTAATATTGCCTCGCAGGGTATTAATTTCGCCGTTATGGGCAATATAACGATAGGGGTGGGAACGTTCCCAACTGGGGAAAGTATTGGTACTGAAGCGCGAGTGAACCAACGCTAAGGCGCTTTCCATATCAGGATCATGGAGTTCTGGGTAATAATCACCCACCTGTACAGGCATCAGCATCCCTTTATATACCATTGTCCGACAGGAGAGACTCGACGAATACAGATAGGTGTCAACCTGAGTCACCCGGATCTCAGTATGGGCGCGTTTACGAATTACATACAATTTCCGTTCAAAAGCTAAGTCATCAACTAAGCCCGAACCCCGTTGAATAAACACCTGCTGCATGAAGGGTTCACTCATTTTAGCAGTATTTCCCAGGGAAGAATTATCCGTCGGTACGTCCCGCCAACCTAAGACCTGTTGACCTTCATCCGCCGCAATTTTCTCAAATATCCGGCGACCGCTTTCCCTGGCGTTGGTATCGGGGGAAGCGTACATCATCCCGACGCCATACTGACCAGGTGCGGGGAGGGTAATATTCTCCGCCGCGGCCACTTTTTTCAGGAACTTGTGGGGGAGTTGCATTAAAATCCCCGCCCCGTCACCCGTATTGGTTTCCGCACCACAGGCGCCGCGATGGTCGAGGTTGAGCAGAATAGTTAACCCCTGTTCCACAATATCGTGGGACTGTTTGCCTTTCATCTGCACAATAAACCCGACCCCGCAGGCGTCGTGTTCAAATTGCGGATCGTATAAACCCTGTTTTTCGGGGAATTTGTGAGTATTCATGACAGTCAATTTAGAGTTATGAATGTAGATACCTAGGGCTTTACAGTCTCCGAGGGCAACGAAGGCCCATTAAGGGAGGGAAAAACCTATTATGTCAGCTTACATTGGTTCAGGGGAGTTGTGGGGGAGTTGGGGGGGTTGGGGAAAACAAAAAATTGTTCTGTTTGTTGGGATACATTTGGACTAAATAGAATGATGCCGAGGTAAAATTAGGTAGATTACTAACAAGTTAAAAACTTATGGATAACAATAATAAACAGGTTTACAATTATACAGTGATTCTGCAAAAAGAACCCGATGGAGGTTATCATGCTTTTTGCCCTATTCTCAAAGGTTGTCATTCTCAAGGAGATTCCTTTGAAGAAGCGATTGATAATATTACAGAAGCGATTGAATTATATATTGAAAGTTTAAGGGCTGTTTCCTTATGATTGTCATTCTGAGCTTGCGAAGAATCTCACTGTACTCTAACTAAATCATCAGAGATCCTTCATTCCGCTTCGCTACATTCAGGATGACAATTTTAAAGGTCTTTTGACATTTTCTGAATAATTTCTAAACTCCATTCCTCCGATAATTCCTCAGTACGCTGTTCTTCTAAAACCTGGCTTAAAAATGTTCGATAATTTTTCCAACCTCTCTGCGTATTCGGATGATTTTCCCCTAATTTCTGAATCAAAATTCTCAACCCTTGGATATACAAAGGTTCAGCTTCTGAGTACCTTCCTTGGGATTCGTAGAGTCCAGCTAAGTTGTTGAGGGGAATCGCTAAACTGGGATGGAGGGATGTTTCTATAATAGCCAGCGCTCTTTGGTACAAGGGCTCGGCTTCTGAGTAACGTCCTTGGGAATCGTAGAGTCCAGCTAAGTTGTTGAGGTGGGTCGCTAAATCGGGATGGTCGGGGGGGAGGGATGTTTCTATAATAGCCAGTGCTCTTTGGTACAAGGGTTCGGCTTCTGAGTAACGTTCTTGAGAATAGTAAAGTCCAGCTAAGTTGTTGAGGTCTCTCGCTAAATCGGGATGGTCGGGGGGGAGGGATGCTTCATCAATAGCCATTGCTCTTTGGTACAAGGGTTCGGCTTCTGAGTACCGTCCTTGGGATTTGTAGAGTTCAGCTAAGTTGTTGAGGAAAGTCGCTAAATAGAGATGGTCACGGTGGAGGGGTGCTTGTGCAATAGCCAGAGCTTTTTTATACAAAGGTTCGGCTTCTGAGTAATGTCCTTGGGAATAGTAGAGTTCAGCTAAGTTGTTGAGGTGGGTCGCCGATTGGGGATGGTCGGGGGGGAGGGATGTTTCTATAATAGCCAGTGCTCTTTGGCACAAGGGTTCGGCTTCTGAGTACCGTCCTTGGGATTTGTAGAGTTCAGCTAAGTTGTTGAGGGCGGTAGCATAATCGGGGTGTTCTTCTCCGAAACGCTGTTGAGCCACTTCCTGAGATTGTTGATACCAAGATTCTGCTTGCTGATACAACCCTTGACCTTCATAAAAGTAACCTAATCTAGTAGAAGGCGTAATTAAATAATCATCGGATAAATCCCTAATCCAATGATGAGCCACTTCTTCTAAATGGGGAATCCAGGGGGAAACAATTTCAATTTGATTACGGGTTGGTTGTTCTTTTATTATTTTTGCTATTATTATCATTTCCCCTAAAAAACTATCTTTATATTTCTGTTGTTCTTCTGGAGGGAACTGGGCAAATTTATCACGGAAAAATTCTCGAACTAGGGGATGAAAAAGATATTGATTATCCGTATTTTCCAATAGTTCTAATAAATGCCAATCGACTAACGTATTCAGGGCGATAATCCAGTTTTCCTGCGCTTCAATATTTTCAATAGTCTCCACGTCAAACACAATTGGTGCTAATCCATATAAACTTAAATAACAGCCTTTTTGTTGAAAATCTGCTTCTAATTGTTCCCAACTCAACTCAAAGGCGGCGGCGACTCCATGTTGATACTCCATTGCGGGGTCACTGGGTTTAACTAAAGCGCGATGTTGTAATTTTTTATCCTCTAATAGTTTGAGGATATTGGCTAAAGTTAACTGAGAATACCGTTGTAAATAGCGTCCCACCAGTTCCAAGGCTAAGGGCAAATACCCTAAAAATTCACACAAACGGGCGGCGGTTTCCGGTTCTTTCGCCACCTTTTCCGATGTGATTAATGCTTCTAAAAATTCCTGCGCTGCTGTGGGTGAAAGCACATCCAGGGTTAACTTTTGCCAACTCTGACTTAAAACTTGGCGAGTGATGAATAAGACTTTAAATTGTGGCATAATCGGCGGTAAACAAAGTTTAACTTTTTTCTCATAATTGTCTAGGTTGACATCATCAAAAATCAATAAAGCCGTCCCCGATTTCCACCGTTGATAACAGAATTTTAACTGAGTTGGTAAATCCCAATCATCGGGAATGGTTAACTTAAATTCTGTTATGGCAAAATTCACTAACTCTAAACTGGGTTCTCCCTGGGCGGATAACCAACAAATTCCCCCAGGATAATTCGATAAATATTGTTTAGCATATTGAATCGCCAGTTGGGTTTTACCCACTCCTCCCATTCCTACAACCATCGCCGTTATTGCAACTTGGGAATGGTTTTGTAAATATTGATCTAATTCGGTAAAGTCCCGTCCAAATAAACGCAATTCTGGGAATTTATCAAGATTATGAGGAATTTTATTAGGCGGTGGTGGGGGATTTTCCTCATCCTCATCTTCTGGAAACCATTCTCGATATTTAGCTTCCCATCTTTGATCAAAACACTCTAAATTTCCGTTTAAATCTTCACACCATAACGTTAACTTAAATTCCCAAACATCCGCACCCCGACCTTTTTTTACCTTACGTTTATCTTCTAATATTTCTAAAAATTCTGAAAAATAATGATTCAGCGCTTCCTTGACCTGTTCTGGGGTAATTGATTGTTTATCTTGACGTTTGACTCGACCTTTAACTTTGTTCTCGCAAAAAATATCAATCTTCAAATTTTCAATAATAACTGTATTTGCTGATGGCCACTTTTCAGATTCCTCTGCCAACTCCAGCAAGACTTTAAATAATCCCTTCACCCAGTATTTAACACCAACTCCATAGGAACGATTTTTTTTGCCATTTGGTGTTTTGTTCATTGGTGCTTTCCCCGTTTCCCTAAAAAAATTTTGCCCTTTCCCCGGGGTTTCTGGCTTTCCCCGATTTATAACCCCGATTATAGCAGCATTTCAGCGATCACGGGGGAAACTTTCGGGGGATTAAACCCCTTTATAGGTTGGTGTCGTCCTGATAAAAGAAGTACGACAAATGGCTACAAACTTTCAAAAAAGCCCCCCTACTGCGGCTACTATTCCCATTAACTTTGGCTTAGTTTCTGCCATTGCTTCCCCTATGCTTTGGGGGTTTTATCCGATTTTAATTAAACAGGTTGCCTTTTCCCCCTGCTATTTAACGATTTGCGTCCGTATCCTCTCGGTGTTAGCCCTATTATTAATCATTTTTGGCCTACGAGGAAAATTTGGAGAACTGATTAACTTGGGTCGTAACCCCGAAATTCGCAACAGTTTAATGGCTTCTGGCGGTGCATATTTACTGCATTTAGCCGTATTCTATCCAGCGATTATTTTGGACTATCAAAAAGTCGCATCGGCGGGAATGTTTTTCTGCACCATCGCCACGGCTTTGCTCTCCTATTTTATCCTCAAAGAACCCTTAAACCGCAGCAAAAAACAAGCGTTAGCGTTAGGAATGTTTGCGATCGCACTTTTCTCCAGTCAAGTCATTACTGATATGTTATCACTGTTTTTCCTATTCAGTATTGGCTTGAGCTTTGCCCTGGTAATTATTGCGCGTAAATCCGCCGCTCAACATATCAACAATAGTACCACCTTAGTCACCTTAGAAACCCTGTTATTACCTGCACCGTTAGCCGTGTTCAGCTTAAATATTATGCCCTCCTTTAGTCCAACTCTATTTGAACTAAACCCCGGACAATGGCTTTTATTATTGTTGGTGAGTTTAGTTTCTTTAATCCCGATTTTATTACAAGCCGAGGCCGTTAACCCCCGTTGGAATATTCCGACTACAACCATCGGTATTTTTAACCTACTTTCCCCCAGTGGTCAATTTTTAATTGCCACTTTAATGTTCCAACAAACCGCAACATTCGGGCAATGGTTCGCCATTTTCTTATTGATTTTCGCCCTAATTCGTTACAACTTATCCCCAAATCAAAAATAGATGACCCCCCAAACCCCCCTTGGTAATGGGGGCAAGAAAAAGTAAGGAAAGTGTGCGTAATCAACCAGTTTTTTTCAACAGAAATTTTCCTCACCCCCCATTGGTAAGGGGGGGAAGGGGGGGTAAATCAACCAAAACGCACAAAATCCTACCGCTACAAAAACGCAATTTATCAGGAGGTTCAAAGATTATGAAAAAATGTAATGGTTTACGTTGTAAATGGGTTCAAAACAGCAATAATAGCAATCACTGGGCCTGTTTACCCTGCGGAAAAGAGCGACATATTGAACATTCTGATCCCCTCTGGATGTTGATTATTATTCTTGCGATCGCTCTAATCATCACATTCACTTTAGGTTCTAATTCATCCCCCAAAAATAATCAACAAGACCCAAAAAATAATCCAGAATCTATTGAGTCTAATCCCAAATTTCTTGAACTTTAAACCGTAGTAAGCCCTTCAGGGCTTTCTTAGAGAGTCCTAAAGGACTCACTACAAAATTGTTTACACCAGTTACTTTGGCAATTAGCCTTGCAACTATAGCAAGTTGTTGATGCGATCGCTACTTTTTTAAGTGAGAAGACCAAACAATACCTTGATCACCCTTCGACTCAATGTTATGAAAATATGACATTAAATCGCAAGGCTTGTCCACATTCGAGTGATATAATAAAAAGTTGGCTTTTTATAGAACTAACTCCCCCTTCAGCAACCGCTTAAGTGGGGTTTTGTAGTGACTCAAATCTCCTATCGGTAGAAAACCGTAGCGTCTACCCTATTGTACCTAAAATGACAGAATCAATTCGCTTTCTGATGTGTTCTCCAGACCACTATGATGTGGACTATGTGATCAATCCTTGGATGGAGGGAAACATCCACAAATCCTCCTTTGACAAGGCTAGAGAACAATGGCAAAGTTTGTACCATCTGATCAAAGATCACGCCATTGTTGACTTAGTAACCCCCGCCAAAGGTTGGCCGGATATGGTATTTACCGCCAACGCCGGGTTAGTTCTCGATAAAACCGTCGTTCTTAGTCGTTTTTATCATAAAGAACGCCAAGGAGAAGAACCCTATTTCAAAACCTGGTTTGAAAGTCAAGGATTTACTGTTCACGAACTCCCTAAAGACCTACCCTTTGAAGGCGCTGGAGACGCATTATTTGATCGGGAAGGGCGCTATTTATGGGCGGGATATGGATTTCGATCTGAACTCGATTCTCACCCCCTAATTGCCGAATGGCTCGATATTGAAGTTCTATCCCTGCGGTTAATGGATGAACGTTTTTATCATTTGGATACCTGTTTTTGTCCCCTAAAAGGCGGGTATTTAATGTATTATCCTCCCGCCTTTGATTCCTATTCAAATCGCTTAATTGAAATGCGAATTCCTCCCGAAAAACGGATTATTGTTGAGGAACCCGACGCCGTTAACTTTGCTTGTAACACCGTCAATATTAATCAGATGGTGATTATGAACAAAGCCAGTGAAAACCTCAAAGCTAGAATCGAAGAAGCAGGTTTTACTGTCCTAGAAACTTCCCTAACTGAGTTTTTAAAAGCAGGTGGGGCTGCCAAATGTTTAACCCTGCGGGTGACTGAACCTGTAATTGTTGATCGTCATGCGGTGGTTAAAGTCGAAAGCCACACCGTCCTAATGGAAGGACATCTATTAGACGCCGGGTTAATTAACCGCGCCCTGGATTTAGTTGTCGAAGGCGGGGGTAGTTTCAAAGTCCTCAACTTTAATTTAGGGGAACAACGCCAAAGCACCTCCAAAGCCGAGATTAAAATTTCCGCCCCCTCCCATGAGGTGATGGAAGAAATTATTAGCCAATTAATTGATATTGGCGTGGTGTCCTTAGAAGATGACCAACGGGACGCCCGCTTACAACCCGTCGAACAAGATGGCGTTGGCCCCGATGATTTCTACGTCTCCACCATTTACCCCACGGAAGTTCGGGTTGATGGCCAATGGTTGACGGTTCAAAATCAACGCATGGACGGCGCGATCGCAATTTCTGAAACCCCTAACGGCCTAGTCGCCCAATGTAAAATTCTGCGGGACTTAAAGGTCGGAGAACGGGTTGTTGTGGATGTGGTTGGTCTTCGCACCATCCGCAAAACCGAATCCAGGGAAGCCCGGAATGCACCCCAGGAATTCAGCTTTATGTCGGCTGGGGTGTCCAGTGAACGCCGGGTGGAATTAATTGTGGAACAGGTCGCCTGGGAACTGCGCCAAATTCGTGATCGCGGCGGGAAGGTGGTGGTCACAGCCGGCCCGGTGGTGATCCATACCGGAGGGGCGCAACATTTATCCCATCTGATCCGTGAAGGCTATGTGCAGGCGTTATTAGGGGGAAATGCGATCGCGGTTCACGATATGGAACAATCAATCATGGGAACCTCCCTGGGTGTTGATATGAAACAGGGTATCGCGGTTAAAGGAGGGCATCGACATCATTTAAACGTGATTAATACTGTTCGACGTTATGGGAGTATTGCCACCGCCGTTGAAAATGGCTTGGTTAAGAGTGGGGTAATGTATGAATGTGTAAAAAATAACATTCCCTTCTCCTTAGCGGGTTCGATTCGGGATGACGGCCCGTTACCGGATACCCAAATGGACTTAATTAAAGCCCAAGAACATTATGCCGAACTTTTGCAGGGCGCGGATATGATTCTGATGCTGTCCTCGATGCTGCATTCGATTGGGGTGGGGAATATGACGCCTTCGGGAGTTAAGATGGTCTGTGTGGATATTAACCCGGCCGTTGTGACCAAACTGAGCGATCGCGGTTCTGTGGAGTCCATTGGCGTTGTCACCGACGTGGGACTATTCCTAAGTTTATTAGTCAATCAATTGGATAAATTAACCAGTCGTTACGGGGTCGTACAAGTCGGTTAATTTCATTTTGAATTAACGAAAAGTGATCACATTCAAAAATTTTGAATGTGATCCTTTCTGTTATAATCAAAAAAAATAAAGCCCGTGACGAGGATTGAACTCGTGACCTCTTCCTTACCAAGGAAGTGCTCTACCACTGAGCTACACGGGCAAAAAAAATTAATAACAAAAAACTAAAATATTATAGCTTCTAATCTTTAATTTTTTTAACTTTAGAGGTGGGCCGAGCTGGATTTGAACCAGCGTAGGCGTAGCCAGCGGATTTACAGTCCGCCCCCATTAACCGCTCGGGCATCGACCCATTTATTCAACAATTTTATATAGTAGCACGATCTCAGAAAATGTCAATGGTTTTGGCAAAAAACTTTTTTAGTCTAGGGTAAAGGGGGCTGATAACCCTAGCGTTCAGGGAGTTTACGGACTTTTTTGGTTGGGCGGGTTGGACGGGAAGAACGGGTGCGAGGCCGGCCTGTCGTGAGTTTATCAAGCGGTTGGGTGCGGCTGGGAAAATCGCTCTCATCGTAAATTTCCCCGACTAACTCCTCCAAAATATCCTCCAGGGTTACTAACCCAACGGTTCCCCCATATTCATCCACCACAATTGCCAGATGTAAGCGTTGTTGCAGCATTTCCTTGAGTAAATCCCCAACCCGTTTAGTTTCGGGGACATAAACCGGAGGACTCATGGCTTCGGTGACAGAAATGTTGTCCCGTTCCTCATCGTGGGCATGGGCTAATTGTAACGCCCGTTTCAAATGGACAATCCCGACAATTTGATCCTTTGATTCTCCCTGCACTGGAATCCGAGAATATCCCGTTTCTAGGCATAACTCAATCACTTCTGGTAAGGTAGCTTGATGGGAAATAGTTCGCATCTCAATTCGCGGTTTAACCACCTCTCGGGCGATTAAATAATCCATCATCAAGGCTTTATTCAAGAGTTGATGTTTTTGCCAATCTAACTGACCCCGACCCCCTAAAATTTCGATCATCAATCGCAAATCCTGTACCGATAATCCCTGCTGAACTCCCCCCGGACTAAACATCCGAATAATCCCTTGGGTAATACTTTCTAACAGGACAATCACTGGCGAGAGGACAATAGATAACAAATAAATCGGCCGAACCGTAGCTTTAAAAATGGGTAAAATGTTGTTAATAGCAAAGGATTTGGGTGTAATTTCCCCAAAAATTAATACTAGAAAAGTCACAACACCCGTAGCTACCCCAATCCCCGCATTACCCAGCCAAATCGCAAATAAATTACTGGTGAGAATCGCCGAGAAATTATTTACCAGGTTGTTTCCGACTAACAAGGTGGTGATAAATCTGGCCCGCTTTTCTAAAACTAGAGTATACATGCGGTTGGGGTCGCCCTGTTCTTTAATTAAAGCTCGTAATTTTAAGTTATCGAGGGCGGTAATGGCGGTTTCGGAACCGGAGAACAAGGCTGATAGAATCAGCATAAATACCAGCGCTAGAATATCTAGCCCGATATTTCCCAATAAAGGTACGCTTGCAGAAACAGCAAATAGAGATTCTGAGGGAAAGGTTCCGAACATCAACGGGATAAAGTTATCTGAAAAAACTGTTTTGATTGTAGCCGATGGGGTTTAATATAGCAGGGAACAGGGAATGGGTAATGGGTAATGGGTAATGGGTAATAGGTAATAGGTAATCTGCTGTGCTATACAATAAAAGACTTCCTGGGAGTAGGAAGTCCTATAAATAAATAGATTGGGTTTTGGTGTCAGACCCAGATTAAATAACGGTATAATCGGAAATTACCGCATTTTTCAGGATCACAACAATACCACTGCGGATATAAAATCCTAAATCTTCCCTTTCCGCTTCTTGGATATCCTCTTTATTGATAATTTGGACATTGCGACCAATGCGAGCATTTTTATCAACAATAGCCTTACGAATTACGGTATTGGAACCAATACCCAGTGAAACTTCACCTTCTCGTAAACCCGAAGAACGTTCTGAGAATGCTTGATAAAAGTCGGAACCCATGAGTAGGGTATCTTCAATCACGCATCCAGCTTCCACCCGGGAACGTAACCCCAAAACAGAATGATCAATCCGACATTCTTTCAGGATACAACCTTCAGCAATAATAGACTCCGTAATCCGACAATCTAGGATTTTCGTAGGGGGTAAGTGACGAGAACGGGTATAAATCGGAGATTCTTCGTCGTAGAAACTGAAGTTGGGGTGGGGTTGTTGTGTTAAACCCAGATTGGCATGATAAAACGCTTCGATGGTTCCAATATCTTCCCAATAGTCTTTAAATAAAAAGGCTTGAACGTTTAAATTGGCCGATGCGTTGGGAATTACTTCTTTCCCGAAATCAGTTTCCTGGGGATTTTCATCTAATAGCTTAATCAAGGTGTCTTTGTTAAAGACATAAATCCCCATAGAAGCAATATAAGGATTTTCTTTAGCCTGTTCGGGAGATAAACCTAACGCCGAGGTATCCACCTGCATTTCTTTGAGGGCGTCCCCTTTGGGTTTTTCGCTAAAACTCACCACCCGTCCAGAGTCATCAAGTTTCATTAAGCCAAAATCCGAAGCCCGTTTTTCGTCAATGGGCAATACCGAAAGGGTAATATCCGCTTTGGTGTCTAAATGACGTTGGACAAATTCTCGATAGTCCATGCGGTAGAGATGGTCACCGGATAAAATCAGAAATTGGTCAACGTCCCATTCCTTCAGCAGCCACAAATACTGACGCACCGCATCTGCTGTACCCTGAAACCAATTGGGGTTTTGGGTGGTTTGTTGGGCGGCTAAGACTTCGGTAAAGCTATCATCAAAACCAGCGAAGTTGTACGCCCTGGCAATATGGCGGTTTAAGGATGCTGAGTTAAACTGGGTTAAAACGTAGATTTTGAGAATTTCTGAGTTAATACAGTTACTAATGGGGATGTCGATTAACCGATATTTCCCGGCGATGGGAACCGCAGGTTTGGCCCGCATTTTGGTTAAAGGATACAGGCGGCTTCCCGCACCGCCACCGAGAATGATTGCTAAAACTCGTTTCACAAAAAATTACCTCTCAACTGCCAATAGTCTTCCCAAGTCCAGTGTCCGACTGTACGGTACTATTGACAAGGGGGGAGAGGCAAAACCGACATTAAGTTTGGGTTAGGGTGGGGTTAGGAGGAACGGAAAAGGCCAAAGAATTGTTAAACAGTTATTGAATTTTAAGGGTTGAAAATTTTCTAGCTGTTTAGAAGTTGATAATTCTTTATATTTTTTTACCGGATTTATCGGGGATTGTTTGGTTAATTTCAGGTTATACGAGAATAAACACGATCAATTTTGATTAAAGATAGAGGATTTATGATGCACCTATATTGGCATAAGGTTTCTCAGGCGATTAAAGTGGCTGTGGTCGGGGTTTCTTTACCTTTATTGTTGTCGAGTGCAGGGTTGGCGCAACAGAATGTTCAGCAGGATGCTGTTGAGGTTAATACCAAAATTAAAGAGCCGATTGAAATGTTGATGGATGATAATGAAGGTAATGATCAAACAGCCATTGATAAACTAAAAGAAAATAAGGATATCGTAGATTTATTAATTCAAGAGTTTAATAATACTAAGAATTCTATCGAAGCTAGAATAGCTATTTTACAAGCGTTAGGAGAAGTCGATCATGAATCTGAGAAAGCTGTCGATCAGTTTATGAAAATTATAGAAGATAAGAATGAAAATACAAGAATTAGAATTGCAGGAACTGAGAATTTATTAAAATCAACAAAAAAAGATGAAGAAAATATAAATAAATTAATTACTCAACTAGAAGATTCTAAAAACGGAGTATCATTCAGAGAATGGTCTTTATATTATTTGAATCGTGAAATTGCCAGTAAAAAATTAACTTTAGATAATCAAAAAATATTCCGAATCGTTGGTATTCTGCCTGATGATAAACGTGAAGTTTATGTACAAGCTTCTGAGTTCCTTTCAGAATCTTTAAAAATAGATAATTCTTCAGATTTAGTTTCAAAATTTAAAAAAATTACCCAAAATAAAGATGAAAATTGGAAAACTCGAATAGGGGTGGCACAAGCTCTTGGATTCAGTGGTCAGGATGTTAAATTATCAATGGAAGTTTTAACAGAGTTTCTACAAGCAGAAACTCCTATGACTCAAAAAGAATATGCGCTTGACTCCATACAAGTTATAGCTGATGAGTTGTCACAAAAAGCTTATACAATTGCTAACCAAGAAGATCAGAAAAAAAAATGGCTTGCAGGTCTTAATTTAGCACAAGAAACCCTTAAACAAAATAATCCAGAATTAAAAAATAATCAATTATTTGTTATTGAAAATTCTTTGAAGAATGCGATTGAGACTATTAACTTGCTTCCAAAGCCTGCAAATTCTATCTGGATCTGGCTGACTGAAAATAAAAAACTGTCCATCCCAATATTTTTATTCAGCTTTTGGCTTTTTCTGCTTTTTTTATTACTTCGTGTCAAACCATTATCTCTATTATTGCTGAACAGTTTTTTACAAAAAACTGATTTATCCTTAGAATTTATCGGGTTCAATTTTAAAACCGCCACATTAAGAATATTATTGTTTGACTTACAATATCATCCCAGGGTACTTGATGATTGGGTGAAAACGAATCTGGAAACAGCACGCCGTCAGTTTGAGAATAAGCAGACGGTTAAACAGAGAAACATTTATGTCCCTACGATTCCTGTAATTTTGAATGGTGATTCAATTCCTGAATTGACCCCGAAAGATTTACAATATAAGTTTAGTGAATCGAGAGAAACTTTACTGATTTGGGGAGAAGGCGGTTCAGGAAAAACAACTTTAGCTTGTCAGTTAGCAAAGTGGGCAATGGCAGATGATCCTGAGCAACGTCTTTGTCCCAACCATCGAATGTTACCGATTTTCATTGATCAAGAACTCAGTGATGAAACAGGGAATCAACAACAGGTTTTAATGGAAGCGATTCATGGACAACTGAGAGATTTAATTGAGGCAGTCAAACCAATTTCTGAAGAATTACTAGAACATTTATTGAGGGAAAGACGACTGCTAGTGATTGTTGATGGTTATTCAGAAATGCGTCCAGCAACTCGTAACAAAATTAAACCCGAATTACCCAGTTTTGTAGCAAATGCTTTGATTCTCACCTCACGAAATGATGAATCTTTAGGCGGTGTGAATAAAACGATTATTCAAATGATGCGGGTTCAGAGTAGTAAACTGGCAGAATTTTTACAAGCTTATGTCAACAAGAAAGGAAAACAAAATTTATTCAAAACAGATCAAGAACTTTTTCAAGCTTGTATCCAACTTTCTCAGCTTGTCGGTGAACGAGATATTACCGTATTATTAGCTAAACTCTATGCGGATCAATTGATTGCGAATGAATCTAATCAGACCACTAAAAATTTACCTGATAATATTCCTGATTTGATGTTATCTTACTTAAATCAAATTAATTGTCAACTGATTGAAAAGGGACTAGAAAATCATTTAGACAATCTGACTGTTCATCAGGTTGCTAAAGTCATAGCATGGCAATGTCTAAAACAGACTTATCGATCCACTACTATTCCACTTGATACCCTATTAAAAGTATTAGGTGAACACTGGAGCGAGGAGCAAGCAAAAACTCACCTGAAGTATTTAGAAAACTCTCTCCATATTGTTGAAACCGTCAAACCTAGTGAAGATCAAATTCGTTTTTCTCTTGACCCATTAGCAGAATTCTTAGCAGGTTTGTATTTAGTCGATCTTTATAAGGATAATGAAAAATTATGGACTGAATTTCTGGCACAAGCGGATGCTCAACCCGGTGCGCCAGAAAGTATTAAAGGATTCTTGCAAGCTGTGCAGGATTGCTGCCAAAAGAAAAAGGATATAGTACCTAGAATGATATTAGAAGAACTCTCTCAAAAAATTGCCGATTGCGATTCTAACACTACCAATTCTATTGGGATTTAGGACTATTCTTACTTGCAGGACGTGCCTGGCGCGCAGCACGGGGTCGTCATTGGATCATCATCTAATGAATTACTATTATTCTGCGCGTGTGAACTTGCTTCTCCTAACGCTTCCATAGCATTAGCTAACAACTCTGATCGGTCTTTAATATTCTCGATAGCTGGTATCTTTGATTCATCAGTAATTAGGTCTGTAAGCACTTTAATAGCTTCTTCTTGATAACGACCTAGTTTTAATAATCCTTGTGCAGCAAAAACTTTAGCTTTGAGAGCAGTGTTTTCATCATTTAGTTTGGTCATCAACTGATAAGCTGCTTTTGAAATGGGAGATCGCGGGACAAAATTAGCAGGAGTAATGACTAACTCATACTCATTCTTAATCTCGTCATCTACGTTTTGCAGGGCTTCATCTAATGCACACAAAATTTTCTCATAGTGCTTTCTGAGTTTAGAATCCATAGTAACCTCTGTTAAATTAATGGGTGTTTTTTGAGATAAAAAATTGGGTTGCTGGTTTGGTTGTTGTTTAGGTGAGTGGGAATTTTTGGCTAAACGTTGGGCTGTTTTTACCGCCTCAAACCCATTGACTAAACCTCTTCCCGTTGCCCAATCAAATCCGGGTTTAGCCGAATGTCCTCCGGTTGCAGAATTGCTATTTCCTGCAATTACATCAATGGCGGTTTGTTGCAAAATTTCTTTTGCTTGTTGGGAGGATAATTGGGGATTAACTTGCTTCATCAAAGCGCAAATTCCCGCTAGTTGGGGCGCTGCGGCGGATGTTCCACTAAAGGCAGCCCAGCCATCTTCTGAAAGGGTTTCATCCGCATCAGGATGTTTAACTCCGGGTAAACCAAAAACGGCATCTAACGTGCTTCCAGGGGGAACAGGTAAGATAATATAAGCGGCTCTAGGTTTCTTTCCAACTAACCCACAAATATCAGGAACAATGCGTCCAGAATAGATGTTACTGCTAAAACCACTAGCATAATTACTCGCTTCTAATTTGCCATCAGAATCCAAATAAACGCCTCCAGCCGCAATCACATCCGGGTGTTGAGAGGGAAATCCCCAATGCCCATTTCCGGCGGAAAAAACAACAATAATTCCTTGATAAACTGCATCGGCAATATTAGCAGTTAAAGCAATATCATAGGCCGATAAAGGGGCATATTGTTTGCTACTTCCCCAACTACAAGAAACAATATCAGGACGCAGGGAAACCGCTTTTTTAAAGGCAGCAATGGAATTTTTGAAGTTCCCTTTTACCATCGTAAAATTGATTTCAGGAGCCACAGAAAATAGATTAGCAGATTCTCCGGTTCCATGTCCATTTTCATCAACTTCGGGATTAATACATCCGGCCGCTAAAATAACTTTACCCCGATATCTGTTCCGGGCAAAAAAAGGATGACTATACCATCCTGAATCGACCATGACAACGTTAATGCCTTGACCTTTAATTCCTTGTTGATGAGCCGTAACTGCATTCAATTCCTGGGCAATATCCTGGGGAATTAAATGCCAATAGGACGGATTTGGAGGAGATTCTGAAGGTCGGCCAACATCGGTATAATAAACGGGTTCACTTAAAGCAATTCCTTCAATTAAATCAGATAAAGGACTTGAAGATGTATCAACAAAACCGATAATATCAGTATCAGGAGTATCTAAAAATGTGCCTATACTTTCTAATCCTCCTCCTTTTATAACCGTTTTGTCTTTAGCAATAATTTGCGTGTTGAAAACACGCTCATACAAATCAGCAGAACCTGCAATACTAAGAGTGACTCGTCCCGTTTCTAAAACTTCAAACCCTTCAGCTTTTAGACGTTGAATTGCTAAATTGACCTGTTGAGGACGAGAATAAAATTGAGTAATATTCTCGCTGGTAATTAGTTCTGAAGATCGGAATAGGGAAACCCCTCCTTGTGAATTAACTGAGGCTTCTGCGTAAACAATGGGTGGCACGTTACTATTGGGGTCATTCATTCCTCTGGGTGTAAATCCAATAAGTTGTTTCTAATTTATCATCGGTAAATAAGATATTCAGGTCTGCTTAATAAAACTTTAATATCTGAATTAGAGTGATTGACTTGCTGGAGAGGTTAGCGATCGCCTAAAATTAAAGAGCTAATTTCTAAGCTCAGTGCAGTTCAGCTAAATCGGATAACTTTGTAAAATTCCGCTTAATTTTAGCATTTATACTTATGATATGTGGTTAAATTTATCTATGCAAATACAAACTCCAGATTGGGTTAAACACGCGGTATTTTATCAAATTTTTCCAGATCGCTTTGCTCAAGCAGCTATTCCGCGCAAAAAATTGTTAAAATCCGATCGCTGGGAACAATGGGATTTACCACCGAGTTTACAGGGATATAAAGGAGGCAATTTATGGGGCGTGATTGAACAATTAGATTATTTACAGGATTTAGGGATTAATGCGATTTATTTTACTCCTATTTTTCAGTCGGCTTGTAATCATCGTTACCATACCCATGATTATTACCAAATTGACCCCATACTCGGAGGAAATACAGCCTTTCAAGAGTTATTAGATGCAGCCCATCAACGCCAGATTAAAATAGTATTAGATGGAGTCTTTAACCATGCTAGTCGGGGCTTTTTCCAGTTCCATGATATTTTAGAAAACGGCCCCCATTCTCCTTGGTTAGATTGGTTTAAAATTGAAGATTGGCCGTTATCAGCCTATGATGGTAGTAAACCCGCTAATTATGTTGGTTGGGTTGGAAATCGGGCTTTACCTCAATTTAATCATGACAACCCTCAAGTGAGGGAATATATCATGGAAATTGCTGAATATTGGATTGATTTTGGCATTGATGGTTGGCGTTTAGATGTGCCTTTTGAAGTGAAAACTCCGGGTTTTTGGCAGGAATTTCGAGATAGAGTTAAGGCGGTTAATCCAGAGGCTTATATTGTCGGAGAAGTGTGGGGAGATTCCAGAGAATGGTTAGATGGAAAGCAATTTGATGGGGTGATGAATTATTTATTTACGGCTCCGACTATTGCGTTTATTGCAGGCGATCGCGTTCAAATGGAATTGGTTGAAAGCCCATCTTATTTTCCCTATCCGGCTATATTTGCTAAAGAATATGGTCAAAAAATACAAGATTTATTAGCGTTATATCCTTGGGAAATTCAACTAACACAATTGAATTTACTCGATAGTCATGATACCGCCAGATTAATTAGTGTAGCGGGAGGAGATAAAGCAAGTGTTGAGTTAGCAACCTTATTGTTATTTACTTTTCCGGGTGCGCCCAGTATTTATTATGGGGATGAAGTGGGGTTGGAAGGACACCTTGACCCCGATTCTCGCCGCAGTTTTCCGATGCAAGATTCTTGGCATCAAGATATTTTAGAATATCACAAAAAATTGATTGCTATTCGTCACCAATATCCGGCTTTAAGAACAGGTTCTTACAATATATTATATGCTCAGGAGATGGTTTATGGATTTGCTCGATGTTTAGACCATCAAGAATTAATTATTGTGGTCAATTCGGGAACAGAAGCAGCCGAAATCAACTTAATGGTTACTGAGTTAAAAAATCGTCCTAATCAGTTAATTTATGGAGAATGTAAGTTCAGATGGAAACAAGAAAATGGCACAACAGAATTAGAGGTCTATCTTCCTCCCCGTCAAGGAATAATTTTAGTTAATTCTTAGTTATATCCGTCGCCAGAGCAGTTACCGAGATTGATTTTTCATATATTCTTTAATCACAGGTTCAAGACTCCAGTAAGATTCTTTATTATTCCTCGCTTGTTGAATTAAACCCCGTTTTTTCAAAGATTGTATCGCCCTTAAAAAATCGTTATCAGATGAAAATTCTGTCGGTTTACTCAAAATATCTACCGTTTTATCTTGGTTAGCTAACCACAACATCAGAAGTTGTTCAGATTCGGATAACCGTTGATAATGTTGTTTAATCAGAGGTTCTAAATCCCCTAAAAATAGGGTTTTATAGGATAAAAATTGCTCAACACTGTCATTAAATAAATCTTTTATCGTAGAAGCAATAATATTTAACCAGAGGGGGTTACCACCGTAAAGTTGGATTAGTTCTGGCCATTTGTGTTGATCTGTGAGTTTTCTGTCAGCTAGAAGTTGGGTAGCTGATTCACCTAAACCTTGGAGTTGTAGGGTTTTACAGTAGCGGTTTTCGGTTTCTAAGTTGGCGATTTCGATGGGTTGTTCCCAACTGAGGAGGAGGAGACAACTATTATGGGGAGATCTGCCAATTTCGGTTAACAGTTTACCATAGTTTTCATATTCTGACAGGTAGTTTCCGACGAATTGACCAGGGGTTAAGGTGTCTTGGAAGTCGTCGAGGATGATTAAGCAACGGTGCGATCGCAAATCGTCTAGGATGGAATGGCGGGAATGTAAATAGTTGATAATTGAGGGATTTTCGGTGGGTGAAGTTGGGGAGAAAAACTCGATCAGGTTGGTTTGAAGGGCGTTGAGGGTCGGGAATTTGCGATGAGTTCGCCACAGGATATAATCAAAATTATCTCCGATTTGTTCTACCAGTTGTCTCGCTAGGGTAGTTTTACCTATACCCGATAATCCGGCAATGGTAACGATACGGCTATTTTCTGTGAGTATCCATTGTTTCAGGGTAGCGAGTTCGTTGGTGCGATCGTAGAGGCGATTATCGTATTCTGGGGCTTCGCTGAGGTCGTGGCGAGGTTGAGACTCTTTGCTGGTGGAGGAGTGTGATCGTTTTTTTGTGGTTTTGGGATTATTATATAAGTCGCTACAGACATTTATGTGATTACCAATTTGCACTCCCGTATTAAAGTAATAGAATATTCCATTTTCAACAAGAGACCGAACATTCTTTTTTTTTACATCCTCTCCCAACAGATCTGAGAGGAGTTGCCACAATTCCGATGCCGACTTTCTGACGTGATCCTGACTACAGTGGTATTCCGAGGCAATATCCTTATATCGTTTACATTCCCATGCACCCTCCAAAATAGCCCGTTGCAGTGAGTCCAGATGTTGTCCTGTCTTGGCAAAAATCAGGTCATTCGTCCACTGCAAGGCTTCTTGAATCTCCATAGTTCATAGATTGGGTTGTAGTTATGGCTAGTCTTACGCCACATTATCCCACATTATCCCACATTTTCCCCTTTTTAAACACAAAATCCCACATTTTCCTATTTTTTCATTTTTAAACCCTTAATAAATACCCCCCTAAATCCCATTTTCATGGGGTTGACAAACTAGAAATCAGTTGACAGAATTAAGAGGAATGAATAAATATACTGACTGAATTAATGAGGATTAACGTGACTTTCCGCGTGTTGGCTGATGTTAAAAACTAACAATTCGATAATGAGGGACCGATCATGTTTTCTTTTGACACAGATACTAAAGAAATCGCCAGATTGCTAGGAATAAGTCCCGATCCGATCGCTCCAAGTGATGGGGATATTTTAAAGCCTTTTGGTGCCAATCAACTACCAATACCGGGGGCTGCCGATGCGATCGCTCTCCCCACCTTAGTATCAGTTGCCTGCGATAATCTTGTCATCCCTCTCGATATGTCGGTTGACCAAGGAAAAATTCCAGCGGAAACGGATTTTCACACCGGTACGTCCGTAGATTCGTTAACAGGAATAGCCTTAGCCAAGAGTCACGAACAATTACAGCAATTTGCCAGTAGCCCAGAATTTCTCTCTCAGATGAGCATTGCTTTTGGAGATGATTTTGATGTTCAGGTGGCTCAGGATTTGGCAGATAGCTTGACTAATGGTACTTTCCAGACCTCACCCATTAAGATCGTTTCTGCTGCTGATATCAATGGATCTAATGGGGCTTTTGTCGCAGAAACTAACAATATTTATCTGTCCAGTGAGTTTGTGGCTGACAATGCTGATAACCCAGAGGCGATCGTCTCAGTGCTGCTAGAAGAGATAGGGCATTATATCGACTCCCAGATTAACATCTCCGATACACCGGGAGATGAGGGTGCGATTTTTGCTGGTGTCGTTCAAGGGAAGGAGTTTGACGTAGCGGAACTTCAGGCATTAAAAGCGGAAGATGATACCGCGACGGTGATGCTGGATGGCAAAGCCACGGTCATAGAGCAGGATAACACCCCCATTACCGCTCGTAAAATCACCGTTGATCATTTCAACAGGATCTATAGGGATTCGGTAGGCGTAACCGACACTAACGACTACTACGAATTTACCCTGCCCGCTACTAGGAACTTCACCCTCACCCTCAACGGCCTAAGCGCTGCTAATGCAGATGTGGAGCTACGCAATTTCTTTTTCATTCCTATAGCGAACTCTAGCAACGGCGGCCTTGCACCAGAGACCATTATCCGTAGCCTGAATGCGGGTACTTACTACGTGCGGGTTTACCATACAACTGCCAACACCAACTACAACCTGAACCTAACAGCTACACCTATTATATCTAGCTTCCAAGGCACTTCAGATGGGACGGTCAATATCCGCAGCGGACCGGGGGACGACAACTCGATAGTTGGCTCTCTGAAGCTTAATCAACGTCTCACTTTTGACGCTGTAGCACGAGGCACAACCCATTGGGACGTTCGCGAAAAGCGAAATGATGACCGATGGTTCCGCGTGAGAAGCAGCAATCAGTGGGTTTCGGCTGCTTTCATCACTGGTAATCCCACTTAATAAAGCCTACACCATGCAACAGTGGATCGCTCAATAGGAAATCAAATGTTGCTTTTGGGTAGGCTATTTAACGCGATCGCTCTTTTATTTACCAAAAAAGCGATCGCAAAACCTAATAATCAATCTCGTAATAAAGCAATAAAACCTACCTGCTCAAAATGTTTATCATAAGCCAGAGCTTCTGTAATGCCATATTCTTCCATTATCTTAAAAGAAACACAATCAGTTATACTCCATTCTTTATCAGGTCTTTTTTTGTACAACAATAACCCCTCCTGAAACTGACTACTACTTTGCTGAATTACTGTCACATTAGTATGGTTATAGAGACTTTCAATTAACTCAATCGCAGCCTGACGAAAAAACGCGCCCCTTTTAGAAAAATCATTCAAAACCTCTGCTAAAACCATTTCACTGGTCACAATATAAAGCGAATCCATCTGCTTAGATAGATCTCGCGCTTTCTGATGTAATTCGTCTTTAGGATTTAGCAAAGCTACCCAATAACCCGTATCCGCAAAAACTTGTCTCATTCTCCCTAACCTTGATAAATATCAAAGTTTTTTGACAAATCACTCGGCACTTTTTCCCATTCAGATTCAGGAATATTGGCTCCGATTTCGACAGCAATTTCCCAGATGGGTTTAGCAGTGGGGTCATACTGAATATCTGCTGCTTTGTCTCTATCATTAATTGTTTCAGAGACTTGTCGGAGTTGTACCATAATTTGCCCTAATAACCATAGCTTATCTTCTACAGATAATTGATGAATAAAGTTTTCGAGTTCTAGTAATTGATTGGAAACCATGTTAACTGTTAACCCCTTGAGAAAATATCTAGTATAATAACCTATTGATTTTCCAAAATTGCGATCGCTTTCGGCTGGGCATAGCCCCTCGCATTTCAGCCGGAGTGAAATTGATTCAGGTAGCACAAAATCAGCAGAACAAAATCTAAACTATAATGAGAATCTAGTGGCCTTGAAATGCTATGACCCTAGATTCAGTTTAGTATGATTATGCCTCAAGCTTTGAAAGCAATTTACCGTAATGGCACATTTATTCTGGAAAACCCCTGTAACTTGCCTGAAGGGGTTGAAGTTGAGCTTTTTGTGCAATCATCCCAAGTCATTCCACCCCAGATCACTGACATTGGCGCTAGACAGAATTTTCTAAAGCGACTTGTGGAGAGAATGCAACAAAACCCTATTCCTTCTAATGCTCCTCGGTTTACACGGGATATATTGCATGAACGCCGTTGACACAAATATTTTAATTTATGTCAATGATCCGCGCGATCCTGATAAACAGACAATTGCGGTTTCTTTGGTATCTTCCCTAACAGATGGGGTTTTAATTTGGCAGGTTGCCTGTGAGTATTTGGCTGCCAGTCGTAAGCTAGAGCCTCTAGGGTATGACAGAGGGCAAGCCTATCAATATATTCGAGACTTACAACAAGTTTGGTACACGGCTTTGCCAACTTGGGCTGTGATTGATCGTGCTGAGGACTTAATGGGTCGTTTTAGTCTGTCTCACTGGGATTCAATGGTGGTTGCTGCCTGCTTGGAAGCGAATGTTCAAACTCTCTATACGGAAGATTTTGGGTACTCAGCTATTGATGGTCTAAAAATCGTCAATCCCTTCAAAACTCTATAACCCCTGGCAACTAAAAAGCCTTGGTTTGGTTTTCTCAAGAGCGATCACTTTTGTTCTGCCTGCGATCGCTTTTTTATTTCCCAGAAATACGATTAAAGATGTTGATAGATCGATTTGCCAAACTAGATACTGTCGGATATTGGGAATAGAAACCGGGTTTCTCTACATAGAGGTGATCGATTCTCAGAAATGAAACGATTAACTCATCGCTTCTGAGTAAACCATTAGTTTTGAAGTTCAGGAACCCGATCGGTTTCATACTGTTCAATTAAAACACCGATAATATCCATCAGTGAAGCCAGGGGATGTTCTTCATTTTCCCCGACTTCATCAATTAATCGATCCAACCAATCAACCAGATATTGATAACTAGCTTCATCGCGGGGAATGACTAATTTAGTTGCTAGGGGCTGCCACAATTTTTGAGTTTCATCAATGCTCAACATTTTTACTCTCTCCATTTTTCTTGATCGTACTCTGCATGGGTCAAAACTGCCCGAATATAAAGTTTTTGTCGATTATAGTGAATTGCCGCTATCAACCGGACTTTGTTTCCACCAATATTAAACACTGTGAGATTATCAACTTGGTCAGCACTGGGAAACTCGCTACGAAGTTCAACAAAGGAATTAAATGTTCCTGATTTCACCAGTTGATACCAACGGGCTAATGCGTTTTCTGTGTCTGGGTACTTTTCCGCAAATTCATTGAGTCGCTTGCGTGTGATAACGTGCATAATGAAACTCGGGGATATTACCAAATTATATCATCGGTTTGAATGTCTACATCACCCTCATTAAATTCCTTTAGTAGAAACAACCCCAAGATTAGTGACAAGTATAGAAATTAGTTATCCGTTAACCAAAAAAATATCCCCACTTGCTCAAGCAAAGCGGGGGCATTGATAGATTCATAATGAATTTACCGTTATATTAATAACAACTGAATTAACTCATGGATGAGCCACTGCGGTCATAGCTGCTAACGCTGTCAGTGGGTTTGCCTTGAATCGTTGTCCGATAATCTCCGGGTTCAATGCCGACTTCATCCGCGACTCGGTTGAGGAGGGATTGTTGACGGTTTTTAATTACTTGATGATGACGCATCATTAAAGCCCGAGCTTGATTTTGAGTATCCATAATTTGTTTCTCCTTTGTTTAAAATTGAAGGTTTTTTTGAGGTTAATCTTGGATTCGACTAATCTAAATCATCCCGTTACCACGGTCATAATTACTAACAGAATTGGCACTGGGTTTGCCTTGAATGGTTGAGACATCACCGGGTTCTGTACCGACTTCATCCGAAACCCGATTCAACATCGATTGTTGACGGTTTTTAATTACTTGATGATGACGCATCATTAAGGCCCGAGCTTGATTTTGAGTATCCATAATTTGTTTCTCCTCTGTTTAAAATTGAATGGTTTTTTGAGCTAAAATTTGCTTAACTAAAATATGAAGAAAGATTACAATTATTAATCTTCCTAGCTCATTGTGGCATTACTGCGATCGTAACTGCTGGCAGAATGGGCTCTGAGTTTGCCTTGAATCGTGGTTGGCTCACCAGGTTCGGTACCGACTTGATCGGAAATCCGGTTGAGTAAGGACTGTTGACGATTTTTGATGGTGTGGTGATGACGCATCATTAAAGCGCGAGCTTGTTCTTGAGTACCCATGAGTTTGTTCTCCTGAATGAATAGCCTAGAAAATAAAAGGCTGTTTTGGTCTTCAATTTCTAATATACCAGAACATTCTGTAGTCTACTTTACAAAACGCTCTAAGTTAACAAATCTTTACATTTTTCTTAGAATTCCGTCATAAACGTAGTAAGCCCTTCAGGGCTTTATTCCCCAGAACTATTAGCAAAACCTAACACCAATAACACTCATAAACGTAGTAAGCCCTTCAGGGCTTCATTCCCCAGAACTAGCAGCAAAACCTAACACTAATAATCAAGAGATTAAATTTATTAGTGTTAGGTTTAGGGGATTAAGCCCTGAAGGGCTTACTACGAATATTACCTATAACCCATTACATCAAGGGTCGATAGACGCGAAAATCGATATTAGGGAAGATATTATCAATGGCTTCGACCTTTTCCAGCCAATCTAAATCTACCTTGCCAATTTTGAGATCTTCGTATATTTTGTTAAACCGCATTAGGTGGGAACGGGTACGACGCACGGCGTAGGGGGTCATAGTTCCCGAACTCATGATAAAGGCCCAGTCGGAAGACTGTGCTAGGAGTAATTCTCTTGCGGCTTGATTAAGCGCCCGTAATTCTAGGTCGCCTCTAGGTTCTCGACCCGCCATTTTAATCATTCTTTCGGCGGCTTTGTGGAGATGGGGATAAATCCAAGAATTGGTATGATTGAGCCAATATTCATGGAATCCCTTATATCCCCAACTGGACTGGGCGGGATGACAAACCTGTTGGGTGGGAAAGGCTTGGAGATAATCGGCTAAATGGGTCATGGCGTAGACCTTTTGATTTTCCCAGGTTTTGCGGAATAATTGATCGAGAAACGCAGGCCCTTCATACCACCAATGTCCGAATAATTCGGCATCGTAGGGAGAGATAATAATCGGGGGACGCTGCATAATTCCATGCAGATGTTCCACTTGGCGCTCGCGGTTTATAACGAAGTCCGCCGCGTGTTCGCTAGTTTTAGCTTTTGCCCAATAGGGGTCATAAAGTTCCTTCTCTCCCAGTCCCAGACCCCGACCTGTAATTTTGTAATACTTAATCCCGGTATTTTTGCGCTGACCATTAGGCATAATATAGGGCTTAATATACTCATATTCGGCTTCCCAGCCCAAATCCTTATAAAATTCTCGGTATTCCGCCGCCCCAGGATAACCTACTTCCGAAGACCAGACCTGCTGAGAAGATTCGTTATCCCTGGCAAATACAGCCACACCAGATTCCGTATAAACAGGGGAATAGGTGCCAAAACGGGGACGGGGACGGGCGTAGAGAATCCCATGACCATCGGTGAGAAAATACCGAATTCCTGCATCCGCTAACATTCGTTCTAAGCCATTATAGTAGGCACATTCGGGCAACCAAATCCCCCGAGGGCGACGGCCAAAGGTTTCTTCATAGTGTTGACAGGCGACTTCAATTTGTCCCCAAACTGCTTGGGGATACATCTTCATTAGCGGTAAATAGCCATGAGTCGCACCGCAGGTGATAATTTCTAAATTATTGGTATCTTGAAATTGTTTAAAAGCCGTGACTAAATCGCCTTGATAGCGTTCCCAAAGTTTACGGGCTTCCTGCCATTCTTCGGCATAATGTTCGGCGAGGTAACGAAGATGAGGGGTTTTTTGATAGCGATCAATTTCCTGTTCAGTTAACTCTTGGAGTAAACTCAGGTGTTGATCATATCGTTCTTGGAGCAGAGGGTCTCGCAACATCGACACCAGGGGTGGAGTCAAACTCATGGTGATTTTGAAATCAATCCCATCCCGCTTTAACCCTTCAAACATTTTGATTAGAGGGATGTAGGTTTCGGTAATTGCTTCAAATAGCCATTCTTCCTCTAATACATAGTCACTTTCAGGGTGGCGAACAAAGGGAAGATGGGCATGGAGAACCAGGGCGAGATAGCCAATAGCCATAGGGATTTAATGGAAATACGCTTGTTATCGGAGCTAGATAGTTTTTCAATATTATTAAGATTTTAAAACGAAAGGGTAAGATCCGAGTCAATTGAATTTTAGGAGGTGATTTTAGATAATTTTTGCAACTCAGCCAAAGGCTATGGACAATAAAATTGATATCCAAGATTATAAGTGATGTTTTATACTGTAGATAGATTGGCAAACTGATAATATTAGGCTCTTGTATATGATCGTAAATCAGCAATTTATAATAGTTTATATACTCCGATTAAAGATTCGGAAGGAGGGGTGACAGGTGTAATTGGAGTTTGTCGAGATTTTACCCATTTAAGGCAACTTCAAGATACCTCAAATTCTCTTTTAATTCAAGCTCAATTGCAATCTCAACGTTATCAATCTTTATCAAAAATAATTGGTCAAATCAATCAATGTTTGGAGTTAGATACCCTCTTACAAAAATGGAAGAAATTGAATTTGAGTTTATTCAAGAGGATCTCCCTAAGATTTTATCTTCGATGAAAGTTGGTGCTTACCGAATTCGTCAGTTAGTTTTATCTTTAAGAAATTTCTCCCGTTTAGATGAATCTGAGGTGAAAGCAGTTGATATCCATGAGGGGATTAATAGCACACTATTAATTCTACAACATCGCTTAAAATCTAATGCTATTGATGAATTAGAATCTTTATCTATTGAATGTCAAGCTTTACCCTAAGAAGGGACAGAATTTATTGTGGAAATTCCGGTTTATCAAATCCGATAAAAATGGTCACTTACCCTTGATTGTGAATTAAAATTGAGCGCGAACAGTAAAAGAATAATCCCCACCAGGTTCTAATTGATAATCATACTTTTCTAAAAACCGTCCCAAGGGTTCTTGTATTAAAGCTCGTCCTTGGGATGGTTGAATTGTGAGTTTTTTGGTATGTCGAAATCGCCACTGAAATCGCCACTCATAATCCCCAGCACTGACCTCCCCTTCGAGAAAACCCTGGTGCCAAGATTGTCGCGTAATTCGCACATACGCCGTTGTTTCAGGTAAACTTTTAGAACTCACTCTGTACTATCAACAAAACTACGATTATTGTACAGACTCATGGCTTTTTCTACACCTTGATGCAAACTTAAATCAATCGCTTCCCCCGCCCATTTTAGAACTTGTTCCATAATTTGCATTTCCGGTGAGGAAAATTTTCCTAGCACATAGGAAACCGTTTCTCGTTCTCCGGTTCCAGCTATTGATTTGGGTTTACCAATACCAATTCTCAACCGAGGAAAGTTTTGGGTTCCTAAATGGGAAATGGTAGATTTCATCCCATTATGACCTCCTGCTGAACCAGACAACCGCAGTCGCAACCGTCCTAATGGTAAATCCATATCATCATAAATTACTAATACTGATGTGGGCGGGAGTTTATACCAATCAACAACAGCGCGAATTGCCTGTCCTGATAAATTCATATAGGTTAGAGGTTTTAATAATCTAATTTTTTCCCCAGAAGATGTTACCCCTTCGCCGAATTTTCCTTTAAATTTGCGATTTTCTGAAATTGGAATTCGCCAAGCCTTTGCTAACGCATCAATAGCCTCAAAACCAATATTATGTCGGGTTTGCTCATATTTAGTTTCAGGATTTCCTAAACCTACGATTAATTGAGGAACAATTAATATTTTAGCAGGCGTAACCTCCATAATCATAATTATTGATATATCTAAATAACGTTAATTTATTGATTTTACCTATTAATTAATCAAGGGTATTGACGGAATTTTCCGTTGGGGTAGATGCGACAGTTGAGTTTTTTTCTGGCTGAATTTTAGCTGTTTCTTCTAACTTTTGAGCTTCTTTTTTAAATTCATCTTCAAACTCTTTAGAAGCCTGTTGAAATCCTTTTAGGGCTTTACCTAAACTACTGCCAATTTCAGGTAATTTTTTCGGGCCAAAAATTAAAAGTGCCAGTACCAAAATTACTGCCATTTCTGGTAAACCAATTCCAAATATATTCATTAAAATAGTCTCCTAAGTTGCAAAAAATAATCGTTATCAATAGAAAACCGTGAACTGTGATTTTTAACTTTCCAGAAGTAGCAATACAGGATTGAGGTTAAGTATTTTTAAATTATTATACCTTAAAACCTATTTCCTAAATTGATCCTCACAGTTCACGATTAACTGGATTTTAAACTTGATTAGCGGGTTAAATTAGCCCAGTTTACATCCACATTTTCAAGCAGCAGTGAGGAATTATAAATCTGTAAAATAATTAACAGAAACACGAAAAACAGACCCATAAACACTGCCATTAAGGAGGTGGTTCCCCAACCGGCAGAAACCTTACCATACTCGGAATTTAAAGGTCTTAATAAATCTCCTAACCAAGTCCGTTGTGCCATAGTTCACCTAAATTTTTTACGTCAGCAAAATTTTTTCTGGATTTTGGACACTCTCACCGCTTCAAGCTAGGGAAGACAGGAGAGGCTTAGGCTAATGTTACCCGATTTAGGTGTCCCCATATCGGGTTAAACACAATATCCTAACCCCAGAATTGAAACAATTGTTAAATTGTCTTAAGTTTTCTAATTATTTTATTATAGAAGTACACGAATAACAAGGGATTAATCATAATGGAACCCGCATTAACTCTGAGCATTTGTATTGCTGTGTTTGTGATCGCCCTAACGGGATATGCGATTTACACAGCTTTCGGCCCCGCTTCTACCGACCTGCGCGACCCCTTTGAAGAACACGAAGATTAACATGGGGTTGGGGATATCCGTAGAGACGTGCCACGGCGCGTCTCTGATATTTTGTATTTTCTACGGGTTTCAGGTCTGATTTAGCTCCATATCTGCTATAATAAAGAGTTTGGCAAAATAAACACAACCATTATGGGCAACACATTTGGGCATTTATTTCGGATCACGACCTTTGGAGAATCCCACGGTGGGGCGGTGGGAGTTGTGATCGATGGTTGCCCTCCCCGATTAAAACTTGATATTACAGATATTCAGGCGGAATTGGATCGACGTCGCCCCGGACAAAGTAAGATTACTACTCCCCGCAAAGAAACCGATACTTGTGACATTCTCAGTGGAGTCTTTGAGGGACGAACCTTGGGAACCCCGATTATGATTATGGTACGGAACCAAGATACTCGCCCCCAAGATTATAGTGATATGGCGGTTAAATATCGCCCTTCCCATGCCGATGCTACTTATGATGCTAAATATGGGATTAGAAATTGGCAAGGAGGGGGACGATCTTCGGCCAGAGAAACTATTGGAAGAGTGGCGGCTGGGGCGATCGCTAAACAAATTCTTAAACAATATGCTGGGGTAGAAATTATTGGTTATGTGAAACGAATTCAAGATATCGAAGGAGTGATTGATCCCAATAGCGTCACCCTAGAACAAGTGGAAAGTAATATTGTTCGTTGTCCCGATGGCAATTGTGCCGAAACCATGATAGAACGGATTGAACAGGTTCGGGATCAGGGGGATTCTATTGGTGGCGTGGTAGAATGTGTTGCCAGAAATATTCCTTTAGGACTCGGATCTCCAGTATTTGATAAACTAGAAGCAGATCTAGCCAAAGGGGTAATGTCCTTACCCGCGAGTAAAGGATTTGAAATTGGCTCTGGCTTTGCTGGCACTCTGCTCACAGGCAGTCAACATAACGATGAATTTTATATTGATTCTGTGGGCGGCGTCCGAACAGTAACCAATCGATCGGGTGGAATTCAGGGTGGCATTTCCAATGGAGAAAATATTATTATCCGAGTAGCATTTAAGCCAACTGCTACAATTCGGAAGGAGCAACGCACCGTCACCCAGGAGGGAGAGGAAACGTTGTTATCGGCGAAAGGACGGCATGACCCCTGTGTTTTACCTCGGGCTGTGCCAATGGTAGAAGCGATGGTTGCTCTAGTTTTGTGCGATCATTTGCTGCGTCATCATGGTCAGTGTGGAACTTTGAAGCCTGAAGAATAAAATGGAAACCAGCCTATCGTCTGTGGGGGCTAACCCTCAGAAGCTCTCTAATTTATCGGCTCCCGACTCTAACCCAGAGGATTTTGTGATCCAGTTCTGGGGGGTTAGGGGCAGTATTCCCACCCCCGGAAAAGAGACGATTCGTTATGGGGGTAACACCTCCTGTTTGGAAATGCGAGTGGCTGGTAAACGCTTGATTTTTGATGGCGGAACTGGCCTGCGACTCCTAGGAGATGATTTACTTAAAGAAGCCCCGGTGGAGGCGTATATGTTCTTTACCCACTACCACTGGGATCATATTCAAGGATTTCCCCTGTTTACCCCGGCTTTTATGCGGGGTAATTGCTTTCATATCTATGGGGCAATTCCACCGGATGGGGACTCGATGAAACAACATTTTATCGACCGAATTTTGCATCCTAATTCTCCAGTTCCCCTGACGGGACTACAAGGAGACTTGAGATTCTATACACTCAAGCCTGGGGATTCGATGATGTTGGATGATATTCTGATTGAAACCGGACAACTGAACCATCCGAATACGGCTATGGGATATCGGGTGACTTGGAAGGGACGGACGGCGGTTTATTGTTCCGATACCGAACATCTCCCCGATGGCCTGGATGAGAATGTCTTAAATCTGTCTCAAAATGCCGATATTTTGATCTACGATGCTATGTATAGCGATGAGGAGTATCATAATCCTAAATCTCCGAAAATCGGTTGGGGACATTCCACTTGGCAAGAGGCCGTAAAGATGGCTAAAGCTGCCGGAGTTAAGCGAGTGGTGATTTTCCACCATGACCCTAGCCACAGCGATGACTTTCTGGATCAGGTAGAAAAGGAAGTCCAAGCGGTATCTCCCCAAGCAATTATGGCACGGGAAGGGTTAGTGGTTCCCGTGGGATTTTAGAAAATATTTAGAGTAAGTTCTTGTTGCCATTGGACGGTGCAAAAATCCAGATGAAATTAGCACTAAAACGAACTATTGTCGCCTTGATCATCGGGATATCAGTCCTGAGTTTTAGCTTAAATGCGATCGCGGTTGATTTTGACCAAAAAGAGGTGGAACAGGATCGATTTGTGGCGATCGCTGTGCCTCGCGCCTTTGGACATACTTTAGTAGTTGTGGAACAGGTCTCGGATCGTCGCCCCTGTTGGAATGAGAGTGGTAGTCAACCTACGATTGTTGATCCGTTACTGCTGAATTTTGATTTTACTGGGATTTGTGGACGGGCCACCGATAGTAACGGTTATTCGGTGAGAATGGCCGGAACGGATTTGGTGCTGTCCCATTCTTTGAGTGTTCAAAGTACGCCGAGTGATATTTTATTGGTCGCCCAGTCCCGGGCTGATGCCTACGCTCCACCGATTATTATTGGTAGAACTTATGGATTTACGAGTGGTTTCGCTAAAATAATTTTAGAACCGGGTTGGCGTTTAACTAAACGAGTTTATCAGGGAAAAACCCTAGGTCATATTTATTTTACCAGCGATTCTCCAGCTTCTTAAACAAGATGATTTGATGGGTTTATGATTACTGAATTAGACCGAGTGGTTTTAACTCATGATTTAGCCGAATATAATTTAAAAGCAGGCGATATTGGTACTGTAGTTTTAGTCCATCAAGAAGGTTTAGGATACGAAGTAGAATTTATGACCCTCACAGGTCAAACAATTACTATTATTTCTTTATTTAGTTCTCAAATTCGGGCTATTGGTAATAGAGAAATTGCCCAAGCACGAGTTCTGAGCTAATTATGTTGAAGGGATTTAATCTATCGCCCGTGAGTTTAAACAATTCTGATTATATTAGAGAAACAGCCTTTACACTCAAAGTTATTCAAGTTCATGATGTTACACGATACGACCTGCTGCAAAGATTTGTTGAGCGGTGATTTTTAAATTGGGAAAGATTAATGAAACCAGTAAATCATTATTTTGAAATAATTGTTTTTGATACTGATCACCGACTAGATTACAAATAGTAAGAGTAGGTTGTTTTGGTTTACCAATATATTCTCTACCTCCTATTCCTAAATAATCAATAATCCAATATTCAGGAACTCCGAATAAAGCATAATCTTCCACCTTCCGCGCATAATCATTTTGCCAGTTGGTACTGACAACTTCAGCAATTAGTTGAATGGATTTTCCTGATGTAATTATAGGTTTTTGTTCCCATAGGGGTTCATCAATCAGTTTTGTTTGATCTAATACAATCAGATCGGGACGAAAAGCGGTTTCTGTTCCTAATAGTTTGATCAAACAACGATGGGGAATTAGGGAAGGCAGGTCTTGACGATCAATTTCTACATTTAGTTTTCGACTGATAAAAGCTCCTACTTGTTCGTGTAGTCCAGTCGGTTCCATTTCAATTAACTCTCCATCTATTAATTCATGGCGATCGCTATCACCATATTCAGTAATAAATTGATCAACATTTAAGAGTTTTGTTGCTGATTGAATCATTGTAAGTAGTTACACAAAATAAATTACCTAGTTGAGAGAGGGAACACCGGAACAGCCCCCCCAAACCCCCCGTGCACGGGGGGCTAGGGGGGGGAGGGAATAGGGTGGAGGATGTGTAATTAATTTTGTTTAGGTACTTAATTATTCCTTATACTAATAATTAATGAATATAGCAATCCCATTTAAGTTATGTTCAAAATTGTTGAGCAAAAGGGTTTAATAAATTCAGGATAATCAAAGCCGGAAAACTTAATCAAGATGATTATAACCTGGCTTGATTATCCTAATCATGGGAGAGAAAATCTCGTTTATTTTTAGTCTTAAACCTGAGAAAGTTTCTGTGAAAAAATCCGTTCAATTACTTCTTCGACAACTTTATCAGGAGTTGATGCACCGGACGTAATTCCAACTAAAATCTCCCCATCAGGAAGCCAGTTTTCTTGAATTTCCAAAGATTTGCCTAACGGTTTATGTTCAATCTGGTTATCCGCTAAAATGCGTTCTGCACAGTCAATATGATAAGATAAAATTCCTTTTTCCACGGACATTTCCTGTAAATGGGTGGTATTAGAAGAATTAAAGCCCCCAATCACAACCATTAAATCTAACGGTTGATCTAATATCCCAATCATGGCATCTTGGCGTTCTTGGGTGGCATCACAAATGGTATTAAAACTTTGAAAATGAGTATTTAATTGATCGGGGCCATATTTTTTAATCATTGTATGCTCTAATAGTTTGCCGATTTGTTCGGTTTCACTTTTCAGCATGGTGGTTTGGTTAGCAATGCCAATTTGCTTTAAATCTTGATCGGGATCAAAACCTTCGGAACAGGCTCGACTAAATTTTGCTAAAAACTCTTGACGATCGCCTCCATTCAGAATGTAATTAGACACATATTCCGCCTCTTTATAATTCAAAATTACTAAATATTTATCAGCAAAGGAAATGGTAGCAACGGTTTCTTCATGTTTATATTTTCCATGAATAATAGAGGTATAATCTCTTTTTTTGTGTTTTTCAATGCTATTCCAAACTTTAGACACCCAAGGGCAAGTGGTATCAACAATTTTACAGCCTTTTTCGTTCAAGGTTTGCATTTCTTGAATACTTGCCCCAAACGCAGGTAAAATTACCACATCCCCAGAATTCACTACTGAAAAATCCTTATTCCCATTTTCGACAGGAATAAACTCAACTTTCATATCCTTTAAATGTTGATTCACCGAAGGATTATGAATAATTTCGTTGGTAATCCAAATATTTTCCGTTGGAAAATGTTCACGAGTTTCATAGGCCATAGCCACAGCCCTTTCCACACCCCAACAAAACCCAAAGGATTGAGCCATTTGAATCGTAACATTTCCCCGTTTAATACTATAGTTATTCTCTCTAATCTCTTGAATTAAAGAACTTTGATAGGCTGAGTGCATAACATTTGCCACTTCTTCCTGATGACCAAAGCCTTTGCGATGATAGGTTTCTGACTCTTGTAAGGAACGTATAAATGCTTTTGTATCCATTTTTTTATCTTGAAATCAGGTGCATTGTCATTGATAATCTTAAACTACCATGGCGTCAGCAAACACGCCCCAAGGGGTTGAATACTCGGCTTCAATAGTCTGCAATTCCCTATCTGAGAGGGCCTGTATTACCCATTCTCCCCCGAACCAACAACGGGCTGCTACCCCCAAAGCATCAATAACCGTTGAAACCAACTCCTCCCCAAACGGTAAAGTAGTTAGGGTTGGTGAGGGCATTTCCAGGCCAAACACCTGACGAAACAGTTCTGCATCAGGAGTTAACCGAATGGAGCCATGTTGTAGAATTGTCCCATTTCCCTTGAGTTGGGCACTGCCAATTAATTTAGTGCCATCGGATAGGACTAAATCAGCGGCGGTGGCGGTGGCAAAACAGTTGGGGTTGTGAATATATCCCCGTCCAGCAGAACCATAGTGGAGTTCATAGCCGAGCGATCGCCATCCTTCAATTAAAAATTGGCATAATGTTTGATAGGCTACCCTAGAATTTTGGGGCAATCCCGAAGCGATGACCGCATAGGTTAAATCCCCTTGATGTAAAACCGCCCGACCTCCGGTGGGACGTTTAACTAACTCTAAAGGTTGGTTTTGCCAAGTTAACTGTTGCCAATGTTCCGGCCAAGATTTCTGATGATAACCTAAAGAAATACTCGCAGGTTCCCAAAAATAAAACCGTAAACTGGGGGGATGTTTTCCCTGTTGATGTTGACGAAACAACCAATGGTCAATTGCCATTTGCAAATGTCCAGAGGCTTTAAATACAGGAATTAAACGCCAAATATTAGACTTTGAACTCGGCTTGTAAGCTATCATCGTTATTATCGGCAATTGTCGCCACAATGGTAATAATGCGTGAGATTTCAGTGGCAGAAATATCTGCTAAAGTGCGGTTCGATAAAACTACAACTTGATCATTCGTAATCGCAAAATGGGATTCTAAAGTAGATAACCAGTTCATTTCTAATAATTTTCGCATTAACTGATTTTCATTTTTTACCGGAAATTTTAGTACCGTAGCCCAAACCGTGATGGTATCTTCATCGGTTTCTCCGGTGAGTTGCACAAAAACTTCCACACTACCATATTCAAATTGCCAAACCTTACCCGCTTCGGACTGTCCGACCATTACCTTTTGGTCTTGAGCTAAACCGATCAGGACGTTTTCAATTTCTTCTGAGGGTCTGACGGTGGCCATAGCATTATCAATCAGTTCTGCATCAGTCTCAGTCGTTAACGGTGCTTGTTCTGTAGTTGTCATAATACTTGATACTAGCTTTTAATTAAATTGTATCGTAACTAGCCCTGCCTTTGTGAAGATTATTTAACTCAATAATCTTTCAACAGATATCTCAATATCTGGAAAAGCCAAGGAGGTAATCATCCCTTGATTAATAATTTGTTGACTCAAATAAATATTATTCTCAGGATTTCTAAATACGATTAATTGTTTTTGGGATAAATCTAAAACCCAATATTCCTCAATTCTAGCTTGAGCATAAATTGATAATTTTAATTCTAAATCTTTTTTTAAACTACTTTTAGCCACTTCAATGAGCCAAAAAATATCCTCAGCATAGGGATGATGATCTTTATAGGTTGACTTGGGTAGTCGGACAATAGCAATATCCGGTTCGGGTTCAGAATCCGAAAGGGTAATAGGGCCATTAAAACGAACATGAACTTTACTTGCTAACAAGGTTTGTAAGTATTGTGTACCTTCCTCAGTTGTATAGTAATGAATGGGACTTTCTGGACTCATTTCAATAATTTCACCTGCTAATAATTCGACTTGGCGATCGCATAAAATCCCAGCATCAATCATCTGGTGATAATCCTCTACAGACCATTTTGCTAACGTCTTCATGGCAGAATTACCTATTTTTATTAGAGAGTTGAGTTATTCCTATATTAACATTTTTTAGGGAGTTGTCACAAAATAGAGTAAAATTTTATGTAATTATTTACTCTGGTAAAAATTCAGGGGATAAAATCTCTATTAAGGTATAGGGACAAGTTTCAGGAAATAAAGATAACCCGGTTTCTCTTTCCGCGCTCAGAGTCGCCAAAGGATAAACATCTTCTATCGCTTCAGTCAAATTAGGTTGAAGACTAGGGTTTTTTTGTAGAATTTTTTCTAACCGAAGGCGTTGCTCTTTAATCGTTAATTGCCAACTTCGAGAGCGTAGGTTAGGCTGAAATTGCCATTTTAATAAGTGCATAATTAATATTTCTAATCGGCTTTCTAATTGTCGTTTTTCCGAGCGTCCCATGTCCTCTATTTCTTCAGCAATGTTTTGCCAATCAATTTGATTAAGTTGTCCCGTTTTTAATAGCTGTACCTGTTCATTTGTCCAAGCATAAAAGTCTGTTTCATGGGTGGTTGAGTTCATGGGTTCTCCTGTAATTCAAGGTGCTATTTACTTTATTTTTTAAAATGAATGGGACTTTCTGGACTTATTTCAACGATTTCACCTGCTAATAGTTCAACTTTGCGATCGCACAAAATCCCAGCATCAATCATCTGGTGATAATCCTCTACAGACCATTTTGCTAACATCTTCATGGCAGAATTACCTATTTTCGTGATAGAATTGAGTTATTACTATATTAACATTTTTTAGGGAGTTGTCACAAATCTGATAACCGTCTTACAATTAAAGTAAGTTTAGAATCTTAATTAACTGATCATGCAGCAACTTTCTATATCGTTCAAAAATATTGATCAATTTCCTTATCACAACTATATTTCTAATCAATCAGATCAAAAACCTTGCTTTATTTCAAGACAGGGAGTTCTTTTTGAAGAAGATTGTATAACGCTTTTAAAACAGATCAATAACAGTGTAGCTGATGTTGTTTTTGCTGATCCTCCCTTTAATTTAGGGAAAAAATATGGCAAAAAGCATGATGATAGCCTCGAAGATAGTGAATATCTAAACTGGTGTTATACTTGGCTGGATGAATGTTGCCGGATTCTTAAAGACGGGGGCAGTTTATTTATTTACAATTTACCTAAATGGAATATGTTATTAGGCAGTTATTTAATGAATAAGGGTTTAACTTTTAGACATTGGATTACTATTAGTCAAAAATCGAGTTTACCTATTCCTGGGCGATTATATCCTAGCCATTATAGTCTTTTATATTATACAAAAGGCAAGCCAAAAGTATTCCGTAAAATTAGAACTCCCATAGAAACTTGCCGTCATTGTGGGGGTGAAATTAAAGATTATGGGGGTCATCGTCATGCCATGAACCCATTAGGAGTCAATTTAACCGATGTTTGGACAGACATTCCTCCTGTCCGTCATTGGAAATTTAAAAGTAAAAAACGGACAACTAATCAACTCTCAACCAAGATTTTAGATCGAGTGATTGAAATGTCAAGTTTACCCGGAGATTTAATCATTGATCCCTTTGGTGGAAGTGGAACAACCTATGCAGTTTGTGAAGCTACAGATCGCTATTGGATCGGAATGGAAATTCAAAATTGTGATGTGATTATTGAACGGTTAACCGAAGGAAATCTACACTATCATAAAAATAATGATAGTGTAAATTAATTTCTACTTTGATTTTTCAGGAACTTCTTGATCAATAAAAATTTTAATTGCTAGATCTCCTACCGCCTTAGTTGCCACAGCATTAATTGTTACGGAAATTATACTACCAAAGCCAGGTATAAGTTTAGCAACTTCTCCACTCAGTGTAGTTAATCCCCAATTAGCACCTAAACCTGCGCCTGCTGTTGCAATAAAATCTGCTACTGTTTCTGGTGAAAGATCACGTCCACTTAAGTATCCAATAAACGTTACCATCATTGTTTGAATAGCTCCAATAATTGGGAACGAAAGTCCCGGAATCGGATTCGCACTAATCACCCCAGACAAAACAGAACAAGTATCAACTACACTAATAGCTTCCTTACGTTGAAAGTCTTTGATTTTTGATGTTCTTTCCATCGAGGCTTTTGTTTCTTTGGGAAGATATTTAAGCATCTCTTTAACTAAGGTTTCAATATTCCATCTTCCATCCGACTCTGGATCTATTTCCGCACCTTCTCCTTCATAATACTCCGCATAAGTAACAGTAGGAACAACATTATTTTTAATATCAATAAAGTTAGATCTCTTTTGGGAATTAACTAGATTATTATTTAGAACTGTCTGGGAGGGTCGCGTCAGTTCAATTTTAGCTTGATTATCCAGTTTCTCCCACCTTGAGCCATAGACTAACTGATCACAATGGGTCAATACACAAATCAAAGGAAGTTTGCGAGAATATTTTTCATAAATTACTTGATATACTTCATTAAGAGCTTGTAAATCTCCTTCAACTCCTGAACTAACATCACTGGCTTTACAAAGAAAGAGAATTAAATCAGGAGAACATCGACTCACAGCATTCACAATACTCTTAAGTGGAGTTTTTGCTGAATCTTTCTCAAGAGGATTTGTTTGTTCTTGAAAGCCTCTTGTGTCTAAAATATGAATAATTTCACGACCCTCATACTGATTATAGTATTTTTTCCATTGAGCCTGTCCAGTTTGAGGCTCAATCATACTTACCTCAGCTACTTTACTTCCACAAATAGCATTAATTAGAGATGATTTACCGGACTTACAACGACCAACAACCATGATACGAGGAGGACGCATTTCTAGGGTCAAATCAAGAAGTTCATCTAAATATTTGTCAATTTCCTGTTTATAAGGAACCCTATCAGGAATAGAGGAAACTAACTTTTTCAGTGCGGCAACCGAGGGCTCAATCGGATGATTTTTAACTTCAGACATACAGTAACCAATTTAAGATGATATTAATTTTAACCGCTAAAATCAAAAAATAAGTCTATAAAACCTTAACCTTACCCATGACTCTAACATCCTCAGTAGAATTTTTAGATGAATTTGACATTATTGTGGTCGGGGCCGGACATTCGGGCTGTGAGGCGGCGCTGGCTGCGGCCCGCTTGGGAAGCCGTACCCTGCTCTTAACCCTCAACCTGGATAAAATCGCTTGGCAACCCTGTAACCCGGCTGTTGGAGGCCCTGCCAAGTCCCAACTCGTCCATGAAGTCGATGCTTTGGGGGGAGAAATTGGCAAAATGGCCGACCGTACCTATTTACAAAAACGGGTGCTGAATATTTCTCGTGGCCCGGCGGTGTGGGCTTTACGCGCCCAAACAGATAAACGGGAATATGCCGCCGTGATGAAAAATATTATTGAAAATCAGGATAATCTTACCGTCCGAGAAGGGATGGTCACGGATTTAATTTTAGGTAAAAATCAAGAAATTATTGGGGTTGAAACTTATTTTGGAGTTGCTTTTAAATGTCAAGCCGTAATATTAACAACGGGGACATTTTTAGGCGGAATAATTTGGGTAGGAAATAAATCAATGGCGGCGGGACGGGCGGGAGAATTTGCCGCCGTTGGGTTAACAGAAACCCTCAACCGTTTAGGCTTTGAAACCGGACGATTAAAAACCGGAACTCCGGCGCGAGTTGATAAACGTTCTGTAGATTATTCTAAATTAGAACCGCAACCGGGAGATACAGAAGTTCGCTGGTTTAGTTTCGACCCGGAAGTACAAATTCAACGGGAACAAATGTGTTGTCATTTGACTCGAACTACGGCGGAAACTCACCGAATTATTCGGGAAAATTTGCATTTATCTCCGGTTTATGGCGGTTGGGTTGATTCAAAAGGCCCCCGTTATTGTCCGAGTATTGAAGATAAAATTGTTCGGTTTGCGGATAAGGAAAGTCATCAAATTTTTATTGAGCCCGAAGGTCGAGATATTCCTGAGTTGTATATTCAAGGATTTTCTACGGGTTTCCCTGAAACTTTGCAATTGCAAATGTTAAGAAGTCTTCCGGGGTTAGAAAAATGTGCCATGTTGCGTCCTGCTTATGCGGTGGAATACGATTATTTACCCGCAACTCAATCTTATCCTACCTTGATGACAAAGAAAATTGAGGGGCTATTTTGTGCGGGACAAATTAATGGTACAACGGGCTATGAAGAAGCCGCAGCCCAGGGTTTAGTGGCGGGAATTAATGCGGTGCGATTTGTTAAACATCAAGAGATGATTGTATTTTCCCGTGAACAAAGTTATATCGGAACATTAATTGATGATTTGTGTACAAAAGACCTGCGAGAACCCTATCGGGTGTTAACAAGTCGGTCGGAATATCGGTTATTATTACGGTCTGATAATGCGGATGAACGGTTAACGCCTTTAGGTCGAGAAATTGGGTTAATTGATGATCGTCGCTGGGAATTATTTGAACGTAAACAAGGTAATATTATTGGGGAAAAAGAACGGTTATATGCTACTCGAATTAAGGAAAATGATCCCGTGGGAATGGCAATTGTTAATGATACCCAACAAAAAATTAAAGGGTCAATTACTTTAGCGGATTTATTGCGCCGTCCTGGGTTGCATTACGTTGATTTAGAACGATATAATTTAGGTAATACTAACCTAAATCAAGTGGAAAAAGAAGGAGCAGAAATTGAGATTAAATATTCAGGATATCTGCAACGGCAACAAAACCAAATTGACCAAGTTAGTCGCCAATCTAATCGAGCCTTATCGGAAGATTTAAACTATCTCAAAATCGAAACTTTGTCAATGGAAGCGCGAGAAAAGTTAATGAAGGTTAAACCTTTAACCATTGGTCAAGCGTCGAGAATTGGGGGGGTAAATCCTTCGGATATTAATGCGTTGTTGATTTATTTGGAGGTTAGAAATCGTCAACAAACTGTTACTCTCAATTCCTAATAAGTAGTTGCACAAAATAAATTACCTGGTTGAGAGAGGGAACAGCCCCCCCAAACCCCCCGTGCACGGGGGGCTAGGGGGGGAGGGAACGGGGAACGGGGAACAGGGAACAGGGTAGAAGATGTGTAATTAATTTTGTTTAGGTACTTAGCAATCTTAAATAGGTTGTCACATTGGCTCCTTGCTGTGCCTGGGTTTCAGGCTCGTTTATAATTCGGTGTACCGAAAAACCCCAGATTCTCAAAGAAACTGGGGTTTTTATAAGAGTTTATGAGTCTAATTAGAAATCAAAAGGCTCATCAACAACACCAGAATTAGCAATAGTTGGTAATAAGTGTTCAAACAGTTGCATCGACTGTAAACAACTATTAATTTCCGAAACAAATTGATTGTATTCGTTAATCTTTTGATTCACTTCCGAATGAGATTTGGCATTATTTTTAATTTTCTCCTCCGCTTCCTGTGCCAAAGTTTTTTCCAAATAAACCCGCGCTTGACTATACTGCTGCATAATCTCATCCGCTTGAATATCCGTCATCGGTAATAAATGGGTTTTTAGAGTTTGGTTAACAGTTTGGCGGAAGGTTTGATGAATCGTTTTTGAGACTTTGGGTTCAAAATCTAACTTCAACAATTGACGGATAGCGGGTTCGGCATCAACTATTGCTTTCACGTCATAACTGGATGAGGTTTGTAATAGAGTTTGGCGAAATTGATAAATCGAAAATGTGCCTTCATCATAGAATTTAGGACTTTCTCGGACATAGCGATCGCATTCAGTTTTTGCCATCGCAATTAACGCTTGATTAACTTCTGCTTCTAACTCTTTTAACCGTTTTTCTAACCCGCCATCATTCCCTAATAAACGATTGAGTTTGCGATAATATTCAGTCTTGCGAACTTTTTCAACTAAACGACGGAAAAAACCAGCATTCACAGATTTAACTGACTCAACTAAAATATCCTCTAATTGATTAGCTAAATAATACAAAGCCTCAACTAAAACTGCTAATAAAGGTGCAGTTGCATTCCGAGGATGATTGAAAGTAGCCCGACTATAGGCTTCTTTTACAGAAAAACCATCTAATAATTCATCTAAACGCCGTACCATCCGAGATTCTAATTGCTTAAAATCCTGTTCAAAGCTATCACATTTATTGGTAATAATCTGATTAATTTCCTCCATAATATGATCTCGAAATTCCAGTCCCGCTTCTTGTAATTGTTGATTCAGCAGTTGTAATTCCTGGGCTTTCATGGCTTCAATTTCACGGGGTTGACTGTCTAAATCCCGTTCAATTGATTCATAATACTTGCGTAGGGGAATACAAATATCTTCTAAATCATCGGCTAGATTTTTAAACAGTTGCGGGCGTTTTTCTTCTTTCAAATAGTAAGTAATGGCGTTACGAAATTCCTCAATTCCGCTATCTTTAATTAACTGATCAACTAAGGGTTGTCCCCAATCGGCTAAAATTCGGGTGTAGTTTTGATTCGGAGATTCAAAACCATTAATTGTGACTCGAAACTGGATGGGAAGTTTGCGAGAACTGCCACAATAGTTATTAAAAGCATAGACAAATTGGGGAGTTTCTTCTTCGCCTCCAAACCCTTTAATACTTTCGGCGAAAATACTATCTAAACCAAAGCGATCACGTCCGCTTGTGCCTTTAATTTGACTACCATAAAACCCTAATAAGCCACTGGTTTTATAGACCCTGGTGGTATCCTGAAAGTCAGAATAAATTAAGTTCTCTAACCGTTGACGTAATTGGGCATTATACCAGGTTTCATCAATTCGATTAAAGATATAAAAAACCCGATCACGGATACTCGGATTTTGACGAATTATTTCTAAGAGTTCCGTTTCTTCAATGGTCATTTCTCCCGCCGATGCTGGTTTCAAAACACAGACCACCGCCGATGTATCGGGATGTTCAATTTTGTTATAGGTTAATTGGGCATCTTTCTCCACGGGTGCATCAATTCCAGGGGTATCTATAATTACATTTCCATCTTTTAATAGGGGATGGTAGCAATAGTATTCAATCCGTTTTAAGACCGCGCTATTACTCCCTCGACGGGCATAACTCGCCGCTTCTTTGAGGTTGGAAAAGTTAAACTGTTCCATTGAATATGTCGCATTATTTAGGGTTTGAATGCGATCGCGATTTTCCGTAAATCCTTTGATTAATAAATCTAAGGCTTTAGCTTGTTTGGCCCGTTCAGATTTATTCACTCCGCCTTCTTGCTGAATAATTCTTTCGCATCCTTCTACTAATATATCAATCATATCATTTCGATTGATATTAACGTTAGAAGATAAGCCCAATAATTGACATAAATTAGCGACTTGTTCCCTGATTTCGGCTTCACTTAAAAAGGTTAAAACTACCCGTTCTTGATCAAGTTCAGCATAATCAATATAACATTCAGTTCCGGTGGCGTGTCCCTCGGCACTATATAATAATTCCCTTTCTAAAAGGGCATTAATTAACATGGATTTTCCGGCACTAAACGCCCCCGCAAACACAATTTCAAATTTGGGAGAAATGACTTTCTTTAAAGAAGCATGAACAGCAGTAATATCCTGTTGGCGCAGAGTGGGTTCTTGATGTAGAAGTTTGACCAAACCTTCAACCTGATGTTGTAAGTTTTGGCACTGGGGCGATAGGGGATGGTTCATATATAAGACTTTACTCTTGCTAAAAATTATCTCACTTTAGATTATCTCTGATTAAATATAACTTGGGCATTAAATTTTACTTTAATTTACAATTCCCGTGTTGATCAGGTTCCCGTTTTAGTTAATTTAGGTAAATAAAAGAAAGTATGCTATAATCAAGTGCCGATTTAATTTATATACTGGTAAATCTTCACTTTAACAATAAACCTTATTATTCTTTGTTTTCTGTTATAAAATATGGACAGTTTAACAACAGCATCAACCCCTCAAGATATTAATGTAACCATACTCCTTTTGGGGGGTTATCAATATCAAATTACCTTACCCTCGAATTCTCCCTTACTCTTAAATTTATTAAATGCGGTAGTTCATCCCACCGAAAAAAATTCCGATGAACCGCCAAAATTGTTTCAAATTCCGATGAATGGACAACAACAAGCCCTCTGGTTTTCTAGTAATTCTCTAGTCGGAGTAATTACCGAACCACCGATTTTTATTAAAGCTCATACTCCTGTAATTCCGGCGACACCTCAAGCGGAAATTTTTAAACTTAAATATTGGCAAATTGATAATTTTTTATCTCCAGAAGACCATCAAAATCTTCTGAATTATGCTTTAGAACAAGAACAGCAATTCCAATTAACTGGCCCAGCTACCAACACATCAGACTATCCTGAACATCGGGATTCTTTGGTTCTCTATTATTCTCCAGATTTTGGTGATATGGTTATAAACCGAGTTAAAGCGATGTTCTGGAAAGCCTTAGAAAAACTTGATATTCCCCCGTTTCCAATTACCCATATTGATGCCCAACTGACTGCCCATAATCATGGTCATTATTTTCGCACTCATAATGATAATGGTTCGGCTAGAGATGAAACTCGAATGTTAAGTTACGTTTATTATTTCTATCAGGAACCCAAGGCTTTTACTGGAGGAGAATTATTAATTTATGATACCCAATGGCAAGGTCAATATGCTTATTCTAAATTAGAAAATTTTCAAGCTATTGAACCTCTGAATAATCGAATTGTCTTTTTCTATAGTGGTTTAATGCACGAAGTTCTGCCCGTTAATTGTCCTTCTAAACAGTTCAAAGATAGTCGATTTACGGTGAATGGTTGGGTAAGAAAATAAAAGCTATCGTAGGAAATAGGCCCCCAAACCCCCCCCATCGGTGTCAGGCTTTTTTAAATATTGCCCGAAATGACGTAGACATAACAACTTCGACACTCAGAGTGTCTTCAGACCTGAGAGTGTCAAAATTATGTGATAATATGGGGAAAAAATGGACTCTCGACGATTTTTTATTTATCGTCGAGTCCATGCAAGTTTATTTAAAATTTAACCATGAGTAGCTCCCTCACCAAAGCTGTCTTATTTGTAGACGGCTATAACATAATTGGAATATGGCCCCTATTGCGACAGAAACGCGATGTTGATGATATGGAAACGGCGCGGAGACATTTGATTGAAACCTTAGTGGACTATAGCGCCTTTGAGGGACTCGACGCTCGACTGGTTTTTGATGCTCACTATCAAAATACCCCCGGTGTCAGCGAAACTATTACTCGCAATGTGTCGATTCATTATACCGGTTTTGGGCAAACCGCAGATACTTATATTGAAAAACTCTGTGCTTCTTTAGGCCGCCAACTGAGGTTGTCCCGACGTCGGTTAATTGTGGCGACTTCAGACCGCGCTCAACGGTTAACCGTGACGGGCTATGGTGCTGAGTGGATGTCCGCCGAACAGTTAGCAGAAGCGGTGGAAGCCACTACCCAGCGTCGTCAGCGTCGTCATCAACCACGGAAGCCATCTTCGAGTCGTTTCTTGGCTAATTCCCTAGACGCAGAAGCTCAAAACCGTCTGGCTCGCATGAGGATGGGGTTATAATCACGGTATCAAGAGGGTTTCAGCTTTTGCAACCAAAGTCAAAAAAATTTTTTTCAAAAAAGCTTGCAAAAAATTAGGATCAGGCGCTACTATTAGTAACTGTGGCTAAAAGAGAGACACAACGTTCCTCGGTAGCTCAGTGGTAGAGCGATCGGCTGTTAACCGATTGGTCGTAGGTTCGAATCCCACCCGAGGAGTTTAACAAAATATTCTTTGAATCTCAGGTTAGATTTTAACCTAATCTGAAATTTTAAGCCAGTATCCTACATTTCTATTGAGAAAGGTAGGATATTGTTTTGTATATGCTCAAAACCATTACATCTGATATCAAGGATGATCTTACCCTTATTTCTGAGTTTAACCTTATTGGCCCAAGCCGCCCCTCCGGTGAATGAAATTTTGCAACCGCAGCAGGTGCGACCCCTACCCGGACAATTAGATAAAATTCCGGTATTTAATAGTAACAGTCCTGAACTGATTTTAAACGAAGGAATTTTACTTTCTACTTTTCCAAAAACCAATAAAAAACAGCCAGAAGCCCACTTAAATTTTCCCTTTCAAGGCAAATTTGATATTTTTGCCCACCATATTGCTAAACCTCCCCAAGAAAATGATTTAAGAACCCTTTATTTAGGAATATTAGCTTATAATCCTGGGATCAAACCCGTTACTATTAATATTTTAGAAGCAGCCAGTTATTTAAGTCAACCCGATGCGCCTTTTATTCCCCTTGATGCGGTTTTAGATAATTCCGCAGGTAATATTTTTGCTGGGCCAGGAAGTCGGGTGATGAATGATATTTTACGGGGAAAAAGACAGCCTGAATTTGTTAAAAAAATTATTATTCCCCCCCAAAGTAGTCGTCTTTTATTAAATGCTCCAATTCCGGTTAAAAATTTAGAACCTCCTTTAAATGGTCGGTCTACTTTAATGCGTTTAGAGAGTGATGGCGCGGTTTATATTGCTAGTTTAGCTAAATATGCAACACTACAACCAAATAGAATAGAAATCGCGCCTACTTTAACAGAATGGGAACAATTATTACAGCAAGGAATGTTAGTTACACCTAGAGATCGTACCCCCACACCTCCTAATACTAATTCTGAACAAATTATCTATGGACGGGTGGCTGGAGTGGCATTGGGTTCCCGTTGGAATGCTAATATTGTTGATCCAAATAGTTCTAGTTTAACTATTCCCAAATCTGGAGAAACCTTTTCCTATCCTATTTCCAGTTTACCCAGAGGACAGTTAGGAACTAATCAAATTCAAAGTGCTCCTTTAGTGGTTAGATATCCCGATACCGCCTATCAAGCCCATGGAAATTATGGGATAGAATATAACCTAATTTTACCACTTTATAATCCCACAAGTCAACCCCAAAAAGTTATTTTAACCATACAAACCCCCATAAAAGAAGAAAAATTATCCCAACCTGGGTTAAGGTTTTTTGACCCTCCAGCCCCTCAAGTTTTCTTCCGAGGAACTGTTAGATTGAGTTTTGGAGATGATCAGGGAAAATCCCAAATTCGCTATATTCATTTAGTTCAAAAACGCGGTCAACAGGGGGAATCATTAGTACAATTAATATTGAAACCTCAAGAAACTCGATCCGTTAAAGTTGATTTTCTCTATCCTCCTGATGCTTCTCCTCCTCAAGTTTTGACGGTGAAAACATTACCGTTAAAATAATATATTTTAGTCTTTGTTTAACTACAAAGACACAAAGACACAAAGAATTTATAAACACTAATTTTGTAGGTTGATTTTATGTCTCAAAGCGATGCACCAAAACCTAAACCGCCTCTGGATAAACCCCCGCCACCGCCCCCAAAACCTCCTGATTGGGGGACATTAGGATGGTTAATCGTTGCATTATTTTTATTCATTATTGCGATAGGAAATGCTTCGGGATTTGGAGATAGTCAAAACCGACCATTAACTCCTAGTTTTGATCAAACAGAATCGGATAATTAGGGGGTTATAATTTCGTTGTTGTGCTTTAGCACCACTATTAAGAGCGCTAAAGCGCAACAACATTCTATAAAAATTTCGTTGTTGTGCTTTAGCACCACTATTAAGAGCGCTAAAGCGCAACAACATTCTATAAAAATTTCGTTGTTGTGCTTTAGCACCACTATTAAGAGCGCTAAAGCGCAACAACATTCTATAAAAAATTTCGTTGTTGTGCTTTAGCACCTCTATTAAGAGCGCTAAAGCGCAACAACATTCAAAAAAAATTTCGTTGTTGTGCTTTAGCACCTCTATTAAGAGCGCTAAAGCGCAACAACATTCAAAAAAAATTTCGTTGTTGTGCTTTAGCACCTCTATTAAGAGCGCTAAAGCGCAACAACATTCAAAAAAAATTTCGTTGTTGTGCTTTAGCACCTCTATTAAGAGCGCTAAAGCGCAACAACATTCAAAAAAAATTTCGTTGTTGTGCTTTAGCACCTCTATTAAGAGCGCTAAAGCACAACAACATTCTATAAAAATTTCGTTGTTGTGCTTTAGCACCTCTATTAAGAGCGCTAAAGCGCAACAACATTCAAAAAAAATTAACCAATGGTTAAGGCTAAATCCGTGGGTGATGTGATGACCGTGGCTGTTTGGACAACACTAGGTTGGACGTTTTTAACAATTCCTAAAATTCCTGAATTTGTAATCTTAATTACGGTGTCATTCCCAGAGGAGGTAAAACTTAAATTAGCCTGAGGAATTGTATCAAGGATATGAATTTTATCGCCTTCTGAAACCTTGAAATCCGTAATAATATCGGCTAAATTGATATCAGAAACCGTGGCGGCTTCATCCCCTCGCAACATGAAAATATCAGTCCCTCCTCCTCCGGTTAAAGTATCTGTTCCTAAATCTCCGATTAGGAAATCATTACCATTATTGCCATTTAAACTATCATTACCTTGTCCACCGCGAATAAAGTCTGAACCAGCACCTCCAAAAATGGTATCACTCCCTCGATTTCCATTTAAAATATCATTGCCTTGTCCCCCTGTAATAATATCATTATCTTTTCCTCCAAAAATATAATCATTGCCATCATTTCCATCCAGAGAATCATTGCCAGCATTTCCATTAATTACATCATTTCCTGTCGAACCAGTAACCAAATCATTACCGCCTCCAGCTAATAGTCCCCGATGATTATTTAGGGTAATATCAGGAGTCATGGTTATGACATTATCTGCATCTAAATTACGAGGATAGGCATAACTTAAAGGCAAACTAGCACGATTTATGGTATTAATAAATCCATTCAAGATATTCGCATCTGAAATAATTCCAGAAACCCGACTGGGAATAATTCCATCGACAACGGCTGCATCCCAAATTTGATTACCTACTCGAATTTGATTGACGACATCAAAGCCTTGAGTTACTGTGCCAAAAACCGCATAATTTCCGTCTAAGTTTGTGGAATTATCTGCTAAATTAAAATAGAATTGGGATGAAGCCGTATCGGTTCCCGAAGACCGCGCCATGGCAATGGAACCGACGACATTACTTAACACCGGAGGAACGGTAATTCCTGCTTCTTTAAAGGTTTTGCTATAGATAGGTTCTGTAGCACCTTTGGGTTTAATTTCTAAGGGAATATTTCTAACTTTACCCGTAGCAGGGTCAATAAAACCTCCACTTCCTAACAAATTTGCAGCCACATTAGGATCTTTACTTTGGGGGTCGCCACCCTGAGCAACAAAGGGCGTGGGGTCAATAACAACGCGATGAAATAGGGTGTTATCATAAACATTTCGTTCAACTAAATCAACGAAATTTCCAGCCGTTATCGGAGCATTTGCACCATCAACTTGAATCGTAATTGGTAGTCCTTCAACTACCATAATCACGGTAGCAGCACTGGTTAAGTTGGGTAGATCAGCCATAATAAAATAGTGGGTTAGATTGTATGAAATTAGGTATAATTAACCTAATTTGCTCTTTATATTTTACAATAAAGATTGCAATTAGAATCAGATATTGCCAATATTAGGACACCCAACCTCAAATTTAAGTTCCTGTTATTCCTAAGATTGGGTAAACTGGATCAAAAGTTGTAATTATCCTTCATAATCATGTCCCGTCGTTTCTTTCTAAGTTTCCTCTTATCTCTGGGTTTAGCTGTGTTTAGCTTCAAACTCACTGCGCCCGCTTGGGCGTTAGGGGGAAAATTGCCACCATTGAATCAACCCGCCCCTAATTTCACCTTACCAACTAATAGTGGAGAGGGAAAAATTTCTTTATCCGATTATCAAGGACAATGGGTTATTCTCTATTTTTATCCTAAAGATTTTACTTCTGGATGTACTTTAGAAGCTCGTCGTTTTCAACAGGATTTACCAAAATATTTAGCTAAAAATACTAAAATTTTAGGGATTAGTGCCGATGATATTCAATCCCATGCTGAGTTTTGTGATTCAGAAGGTTTAAAATTTCCCTTACTGGCTGATGTTGACGGAAAAGTAAGTAAATCCTATGGCTCATGGATTAATTTTATATCAATGCGTCATACTTTTATTATTGATCCTGATGGAATTTTAAGGGAAATATTTTTAGGGGTTAATCCTGCTATTCATAGTCAGGAAGTGTTAGCACGTTTGGATGAATTGCAACAAACCAAAACCAGTTAGTTTAAATTCACAGCCAAAAAGGGAAGGTTGAAATCACCATCCCTTTTTTTAAAATTACTTTTCTTTAAACCGGGTTTAATCCTAACATTGCCTTTAAGGTAAAAAAGGTAAATGCAAAAACACTTAATAATAAAATTATTAATGCAGTTGCTGTTACCGGACGATTTAAGAGGGGTTTGAGACGTTCAAATAGGAAAAAGAAAATTCCTAAAGTAAAGGTAATAAAATAACGGGGATAACGAGAAACGTTTTGAAAAAATTCTTGCATTGTCGTGGTTGGGATTAATTTCAGATTAAAGGTTTTATAATTTTAACAGATTTCGGGATTATTTTTTAAGATAATTTTAGGATAAGCGATCGCCCGATTCCGAGTCAAACCAGTGTATCCGTTGGGGCGATAAACTCAACTTGATAGTTTCACCGTCCCAAGTTTGCTGTGCGGGAACCAAAAAACGGATTGTTTCATGGGATTGGGTGATTCTCACATTCAACAGTTTTTCTTTTCCTAAATCTTCCACTAAAAAAATTTTACCTTCTAAATTCACAGAATCTTCCCGATTTTCTAAATAAATATCTTCGGGGCGAATTCCTAAGATAATTTGAGAAGGTTGGGTTTTCAACTCAGGTAAGGGAATTTGAAATTCTCCTAAAATCCCATAATTTTCGCGACAATTTAAGCGAATTAAATTCATCTGAGGACTTCCCACAAAACCCGCAACAAATTGATTAGCCGGAGCATTATAAATCTCTGAAGGAGATGCTAATTGTTGTAAATAACCTTGATGAAGTACAGCAATTTTACTCGATAAAGTTAGGGCTTCGGTTTGGTCATGGGTAACATAAACAACAGGTTTTTGTTGAGAATTAAATAACTGTTTTAAATCGGCTCTTACCTGTTCTCGTAATAGAGCATCTAAATTACTTAAGGGTTCATCTAATAAAAAAACTTCGGGATTTCTGACTAAAGCTCGTCCTAAAGCAACCCGTTGACGTTGCCCCCCGGACAGTTGAGCAGGTTTTCTGAGTAATAAATGTTGAATATCTAAGCGATGAGCGACATCATTAACCCGGGTTTCAATCTCAGAAATAGGAATTTTTCTTAATTTTAAAGCCGTTGAAATATTATCAAAAACCGTTAAATGGGGGTACAGGGCATAACTTTGAAAGACCATGGCAATATTCCGTTGACCGGGGGGAAGGGTGGTCACATCTCGATGGCCTAAAATAACTTTTCCCTCGGTGGGTTGGTCGAGTCCTGCAATCATTCTTAATAAGGTTGATTTTCCACAACCCGAAGGGCCTAATAGGGTGAGAAATTCCCCATCATTGACCTCTAGGGTAATATCTTTTACTGGAATGACTTGGGAAGAAAATTGCTTTTTTAAATTGATAATTTCGAGTTTTGCCATGATTCATTATCTCCATTAATTGTTAAAATTATTGTTAACCTTTGACGGCTCCTGCGGTAATGCCTTGAACAATTCGCCGTTGAAAAATCAAGACTAAAATGATTAAAGGAAAAGTTCCGGCTAAAGTTGCAGCCGCCATTGGCCCATAGGGAATTTCTAATAAAGAAGCACCCCCCAGTTGAGCGACGGCCACGGGAATGGTATATAAATCTTCTCGGGTAATAAAGGTTAGGGCAAAAATAAATTCATTCCAGGCGAAAATAAAGGTTAATATACCCGTGGTGACTAAGGCAGGAAGGGTTAAGGGTAAAACAATATTTAATAGCATAGATAGGGTATTGTAGCCGTCAATTTTGGCAGAATCTTCTAAATCTTTAGGCAATTGTTGGAAAAAAGTTCTTAAAATTAAAATGGTTAAGGGTAAATTAATTGCTGTATAGGGGATAATTAATGCTAAATAATTATTTCCAATCTGAAAAAATTTAACTAATTCTAATAACCCCATAAATAACAAAATATAGGGAAATAATGTTATAATTAAAATCAGTACCAAAATTAAATTTTCTCCAGGTAGCTTTAATCGAGTCAGGGCATAGGCAGCCGGAGCGCCAAGGGTTAAGCATAATAAAGTTGAAATGATAGAGACAAAAGCACTATTGAAAATATATCTCAGAAATTGACTTCCCAAGCTGAGATAATGTTGAAAAGTCAGTTGTTCTAAACTGGGAAAATAAATATTAGGAACCGTTGAAATCGCAGCATTAGTTTTAAAAGAAGTGAGTAATTGCCAGAAAACTGGAGCCAAACAAAATAAAACTGTGGAGATTATTCCCAGGGTGAGTAAAATCTTTTTTCGAGGGATAAAACTAACGGAATTTGAGGGATTAAAATTTGCCATTTATTGATCTCCAATCATATTAACACGCAGTTTTGATAAGAAAAAAGCCGCAATACAAACCGCAACAATTAATAATAAAAAGGTGACGACCACTAAAGCCGCCCCATAACCAAAATCCAGATACCTTCTAATGGTGGCATAAATATAAACAGAAACGGTTTCCGTTGCCCCTGCTGGCCCCCCTCCAGTCATGACTTGAACTAAATCAAAAATCCCAAAGGCTTGAGCGAATCTAAACAATAAGGCAATAATAATTTGAGGGGTAATTAAAGGAATTGTGATTTGATAAAAACTTTGAATTGAGTTTGCCCCATCCATAGCATGGGCTTCATACAAATCCTGGGAAACAGATTGCAGTCCGGCTAGTAAAATAATAGCAATAAAAGGGGTAGTTTTCCAAACATCGGCAATAATCAAAGCAAACATGGCTCGACTGGGTTCTCCTAACCAAGTCATAGGACTATTAATAATATTAAGACGCTGTAAAATATCATTCACCACACCATATTGGTCATTAAAAATCCAAGCCCAAGCTAACCCCATGACCGCCGTAGGTAAGGCCCAAGGAATTAAAGCTGTGGTTCTGACAAAACCTCGACCTTTAAAACTTTGATTCAGAATTAAAGCAATGAATAAACCCAAGATTAATTCTAAGATAATAGAAATACTGGTAAAAACCGTTGTATTCCATAAGGTTTGCCAAAATCGACCATCTGCTAAGATGCGTTGATAATTATTCAATCCTGAAAAAATTGGTTGTAATTGAGTTCCTAAATTTTGGGTGAATACACTTAATGAAAAAGCCCTTAAAATTGGGTAAATAAACACTAAGGCAATGATGAACAAAGCGGGTGAAATTAACAGCCATCCGGTTCGTTTTTCTTGTTTTTCTAAAGAGTTAGTATTCATGCTCAAAATTCACTAATTAATGTTTAATAAAGTTCGAGTTTCCCCGGCCGCCGCTTTCATGGCTGCTTCCGGGGTTTTACTCCCGGTTAATGCCGCACTCAAATAGCGTTGGAGAATATCGGAGACTTGGGCATATTGGGGGATGGGAGGACGTAAAACGGCATTTTCAGCCCCTTGTAAGAGGGCGGGTAAATAGTTATATTTGGCGACTAAAGTATCATCGGTAAATAGGGATTTTCGAGAGGGAACATAGCCCGTTTCTAAAAAATATTGTCGTTGAATATCCGGTTGATTAAAATATTGAATCACTTGCCATGCTTCCCGTTGATGTTTAGAACTTTTAGAAATCCCAAATCCCCACCCTCCTAAACAAGCACCGCTTTGTTTTCCGGGTAAATGAACCATAGGTTGAATCCCATATTTTCCCGCAATAGGAGAGTTAGAAGCTAAGGCATAAACGTAGGGCCAATTTCTTAAAAAAACCGTATTTCCACTTTCAAATAATCGGCGAGTTTCTTCTTCTGCATAGGTGGTGACTCCCGGGGGAGAAATACCTTGTTTAATCGTTTGTCGTAAAAATTTAACTGCTTCTATACTTTCAGGTGCATCTAATCCGATGGCTTGGGTTTCAGGATTCACCCAAAATCCCCCATATCCCTGTAAAATTTCAGTGAACATGGCGGCTAATCCTTCATATTGTTTCCCTTGCCAAACATAACCCCATTGAGCTAAATTTTGGTCTTGAAGGGTTTGGGAAGTGGTGAGTAAATCTTGAAAGGTTTTAGGGGGTTTTAATCCGGCTTTTTCTAATAAATCCGTTCGATAATATAACATTCCAACATCTGTTCTAAAGGGCATCCTATACAATTTATTTTGATATTTTCCTCCTTGAACATCGCCCTGAATATAATCAGTTAATTTCTGAGGATCAACTTTTTTGGTTAAATCTTCTAACCATCCTGCTGCGGCAAATTTTTGTACCCAAACCACATCCATATAGACTAAATCATAGGGAGAATCTCCGAGTAAATAGGCAGAGGTATATAAATCTTCAACCAGATTACTATTATTCGGGGCTTTAACCACTTCTAAACGAATTTTTGGATGGGTTTGATGGAAACTATTAATAATCGGTTGCCATTGGGTTGATTCTAATGCTTGAACTAAAACTTTAAGGGTAACAGGTTGTTGTGTGAAAGCAGGTTTAATCATTAATATACTGATGATAACTCCTATCAATGAAGTTAAAATAAATTTATAAAATAATGGGATTTTAAATTTAACAAAAATCATTTTTAAACCTCAAAATTATGGATTTTTATCTTTTCATTGTCCTAACAACATAATTTTGTCCTTAGACTCCTTATTCTAGCAGGGATTGACAGGGCTTGGAGGAAGGAGATATTGATTAGGAGTCTTAACTAATCTGGGATTTACCAGGGATTTTGGGTTTAAAGCCTTGCCCTTTAATGGTAATGGAGGGCGGTATTGTTTTTTATTGCTTTCTGATATAATTCTCTGAACTTGAGCAGACGGTTTTCTTGCGGGGATTGATTAAAATGATTCTGAAGTTGCAAGAGGCTGGTCAAATTCCGATCTCAAAAATGTGTGTCACCTGTCACTTTTTTCAGGCTGATCGTTATCCGAATAGCGATCACTCCCATCATTGTGATTTCGTGGATGCACCCTTTAGCGATCGCAATTTGCATCTGGAATGTCCTGAACAAATTGGCATTTAATTTTAATTTATGGATATTTTAATTGTTGAGGATGAACCAGAAATTGCCCGTTTAATTCAGCATACCTTAGAAGCGGAAGGATTTTCTTGCCAAATTTCTAATAATGGTTTAGCCGCTTTACAAAAATTTCAAGAATTACAACCGGATTTAATTATTTTAGATTTAATGATTCCGGGGTTAGATGGGTTAGAAGTCTGTGCTAGAATTCGTCAAAAACCCGGGCAAAAAGACCCTTATATTTTAATGTTAACCGCAAAAGGTGAAGAACTAGATCGGATTATTGGTTTATCTACTGGCGCGGATGATTATTTTGTTAAACCCTTTAGTCCTAGAGAATTAGTTGCTAGAGTTAGAGCATTATTAAGACGGAGTTTGCGCCAAGGAAGTCAACCGAATCAAGTCTATCAAACCCCGCATTTTTTAGTCGATTTAGACCAAAGAATTGCCAGCTATCAATTAGAGTCAGGGAACACAGAAACCCTGGATTTAACTACTTTAGAATTTAATTTATTATCAACTTTTCTGAGTTATCCGGGTCGGGTTTGGAGTCGTACCCAACTCATTGATAAACTTTGGGGAGATGACTTTTTTGGTGATGAAAGGGTTGTGGATACCCACGTCGCTAGACTGCGGAAAAAAATTGAACCTGACCCCTCCCATCCCACTTTTATTAAAACTGTGACCGGGGTGGGATATAAATTTGAAGATGCTGTTATGGGAGGTAATGGGTAATGGGTAATGGGGAAGAAAGACTTTATTGCCTATTGCCTATTGCCTATTGCCTATTGCTATATTTTTAATTAAAATTGAGGTATTTAAGGTAAAATAGATTAACTGTGTTGATAATTTTATCATAATGAGTAAATCAAAACCTCTGACAGACCTAGAATTAATTGATTGTGCGAAAGCTAATGCTAAACAAGGCGTTGAAAATGCGGCTAAACTATCGGGTTATGGGGATGATGTAGACAAATTTATGGATGCACTGCAAACCGCTTGTCGTAGAATTGGAGTTAATATTGATTCCCTATCGGATTTAATTACAGAACATCAACAAATTCGACAAATACCCGGGTTAGAAATTGCTCCAGATTCACAATCAAGTTTATAAGCGTTATTAAAGTTTGATTTATTTTTATTAAAATTAAAACTCTGTTCTGAGGTACACTACCAAAGACAACAGGGGTGCGATAATGCCACACCCCTGTTGTCGTTTTAAAATGGACTTTTACTAGCTAGGCTAGTTAGGTCTAAAAAAATCAATCCAATATCCCAGAGTCATTAACTTTCTTTGAAAGAAAGCCAGAGGGTGTTCTGGAATCTACATCACAATAGTAGCACGACACTTAAAGCAATGTCAATTTGAATGGACAACCAGTAAATATTAAATTTAAGTATGAAGATAGAAATAAAATTATCTCAGATTTATCACTTGGTTTTTGGGTGGCTTTATTGCACGAACGCAAGTATAGGAATATATTTAATCTTAATCCTAAAATATTTGAACACTCAAAGAGAACAGATCGATATAATTCAAAAGGAAAAGCATTATTTTCAGATTATTTAGAGGAAATACGAAGATTGCGTAACCGAGTATTTCACCATAACAAAATTTTGAAAGAAGATTTACAAACAAAACATACAAGAATTATTAATATAATTGATTGGATAAGTCCAGATACTAAATCTTGGTTAAATGACATTGATCGTTTCAATGAAGTATATAAAAAATATGAAAATGAAATAGAATCTTGGAAGAAGGAGATAAGGAAATCGTAAAACCAAATCCCCATAATAACATCCTCAATATATTGAGCAACTCAAATGCTTTGCCCTGGAATAATTTATCCACCATAGGTATTGCTATTCTAATTTATTATAAGCCGAATAAACCGCTTTAACATTATACCAATTCAGAAATATTCTAGCAATTTCTAAAGCTAATTGTGATTTTCCTTGATTAATTAAATATTGTAAAAACCCTGCCATTGTCCGTTCATTTAAACGCCCTCCCAAAGATAATAAACCCCATAATATTTTATGTAATATTGTCATTTGAATCATCATTTTAACTTCAAAAGAGGGATGTTTTTGATAAAATAAAACTCCCATTCTCCCCCGTTGAATTTCTCGATCTATTAATTTCGGTAATTGTTCCAAATCAAACGCCGGATGCCAATGATAACCCACAGCATCGGGGCATTTAATTAACTTTAAACCTAATTTTTTTAACCTAACTCCTAATTCTAAATCTTCCCAGCCATATTGTTGAAATTGAGAATCAAATAATCCCGCTTCTATTAACCAATGACGAGCGATCGCTACATTTCCGGTAGCAAAATAAGCCGCCGAAAAATCAGTAATTTTATAAGGTTCAGAAGTTGGATTATGAAAATTACAAGTATTAATTACCCGACCATAGGTAAAAACTTGATCTGAAGTTTGATATCCCTGAACTAAACTATCAGTATGGGATTGTAAAAACGTTTCTGTCACCACTAAATCACTATCAATAAAAATAATAGTCTCTCCCAGAGCCTTTTCTATCCCTAAATTTCTGGCCGCAGCAGGCCCTTGATGGGATTGACAAAATAGCTGAACATGGGGAAAATCTAACTTATCTTCCTCTAACCAATTTAAGGTTCCATCCGTTGAACCATCATCAACTAAAACTACCTCATAGTTAGTAATAGTATGATCATATTGTTGCTGTTCTAACGCTTTTAAACACTTTTGTAAAATCGGTAAACGATTATAGGTAGGAATGACAATACTTAAAAACACAGTTTTTCTAACCTGAAACTTAAATCACTATTATTATTAACTACTTACCCGAAAAAAATCCAGTCCCCTCCCCCTGAAAGTGGCCCCAACCCAAATATATAGAATTCCTGACATCAAAAGGGCATGAAAGGCGAGATAATGTAACATTTGGTTACTTCAGGAGAACATATTAATCATGGGTCGCGCTGACAAAGTTGTGCTTGCTTATTCAGGTGGGGTGGATACCTCCGTTTGTATCCCCTACTTGAAAAATGAGTTTGGCGTCAAAGAAGTAATTACCCTGGCCGTAGACTTGGGACAAGGGGATGAATTAGGGCCTGTTCAACAAAAAGCCTTGGACTCTGGCGCCGTCGAGTCCCTGGTAATTAATGTCCAGGATAGATTTGTCAAAGACTATGCGTTTCCGGCCATTCAAGCCAATGCTTTGTACGAAAACCGTTATCCCCTGGCCACGGCCTTAGCCCGTCCGTTAATTGCCAAAACCTTAGTGGAAGTGGCCGAAAAATACGGAGCCGATGCTATTGCTCACGGTTGTACCGGAAAAGGTAACGACCAAGTGCGGTTTGACGTCTCCATTGGTGCGCTCAACCCGAAAATAAAAATTCTGGCCCCCGCCCGGGAATGGGGCATGAGTCGGGAAGAAACCATTGCCTACGGGGAAAAATTCGGCATTGCTTCCCCGGTGAAAAAATCCTCTCCCTACAGTTTAGATAGAAATTTGTTAGGAATTGCGATTGAAGCTGGGCCCTTAGAAGATCCTTGGACGGAGCCCCTGGAAGAAGTCTATGCGATGACTAAACCGATTTCTGAGACTCCTAACGAACCTGAATATATTGAAATTGGCTTTGAAACTGGAGTTCCGGTGAGTTTAAATGGTAAGGCAATGGACGGTGTTCAATTAATTGGAAAATTAAATGAAATTGCCGGAAATCATGGGGTTGGACGCCTGGACATGATTGAAAACCGTTTAGTCGGGATTAAATCAAGGGAAATTTATGAATCTCCGGCGATGATTGTGTTAATTCATGCCCACCGAGATTTAGAAAGTTTAACCTTAACTGCCGATGTGACTCGTTATAAACGGGGCATTGAAGAAACCTATAGTCAGTTGGTTTATAATGGCCTCTGGTATAGTCCGTTAAAAGCGGCTTTGGATGCCTTTATTCAACAAACTCAGGAACGGGTTTCGGGTGTTGTCCGAGTCAAATTATTTAAGGGAAATGCCACAATTGTCGGCCGGAAATCTGCCAATTCCCTCTATAGTTTGGACTTAGCAACCTACGGCTCCGAAGACGTTTTTGATCATAAAGCGGCGGAAGGTTTCATTTATGTCTGGGGTTTACCGACTCGTGTTTGGTCTGAGAAAATAAGAGACTAATAATCTGATTAGAAATCAAATTCATCCTAGGGGTGAGACGCACCTCGCCCCTACACAGCAATCTCGGTCAGGACTTACGCAAGCACGCTATATATAGCGTACTAAAAGTAGGCGATCGCATACCAATGATAATAGCAATCACCCTAAAAAGTCCTGATTATTTATTTAAAAATAAACCCAAAAGAATCAAACAAGTTCCATTTTTATCGAAGGACAATTCAGTTCTTTGATTAAATAACTGGACAAAGATTCAGCTTTTAACTGATAGACTGTTTTCTTTGTCAGATGAGCTAATCTTTTCAATTGATTCCAAACTAAAAGGGCACAAGCAATATGATTTCTTTGAATACTAGCTTTACGACACTGGCAAGATTCAATCCCAGTTAGGAATGAAAAATCAATAAATGGATTAATGAGTGAGTTGAGGTACGGCTCGATAGTTCCATTTGGGTAAATGTTCATCAAAAATAATTTTTAGAGTTTTTTTGAAATTATCAGTTACCTTTCGACCCGTTTGATAGACTTGATCAACGACATTAACAACGACAGATAGCCCTGTATTAGTGCGAGTTTTTTCCATGAGAGTTTTGACCAAACCGAGACTGGTAAAAATCACTCCTTGACAAGCTCGAGTTAGATGAGGAAAAAGTCGATGTTCAATGGGATTATATTTAGATGTATAGGGAGGATAATGAGCAATTCTGATCTCAATTCCAATTTCATCCACTAACTTTTGTAAATCTTGTTTAAAAATATACTGATTTGGATATCTTTTTTGACATTTTGCCACAAAGATTCCGAGGTGAAATTTTCTTTGGTTAAGTAACGATTTATGGTATCATGGCTAACATTTTTTAAGTGTTTGGCTAAGTTATTTAAGGTATAATTGTTTGGTATCTGTCAATCAGCATAATTTTTGTATCTAAATTTTATATTGCTGGCGCAGATACTTGAACAATTGGCAGCGTTCGCTGGCTTACTGCACACTATATATAGTGTGCCTGCGTAAGTCCTGTCGGTATTTTTTAAGATTAATAATCTTGATCATTTAAAAATTCAGTATTTTTACTGAAGACAAAGCAAAAAAAAATGGTTATAATTACAAAATTGGGCTTTGCATCTCAAATAAATTTATGTCAAATTTTATATTTCCAGTGGTAGCCATCAATCAGTCAATCTTGGCTGATTTGTCCCAAAAAATTCAAGATAACCAAACTCCTCCAGTCAGCCAGTTTCAGAGGGATGATGGGGGGTCAGAGATTATCGGTTCACTAAACCAGGGCAATGTATTTGCAGGCAGTACCGCCAATGATTTTGCCACGGGGGGCAATCAAGCTGATGCTGTTGATGGGGGTGATGGCAATGACATCATCCTGGGTTTAAAGGGAGATGACATTCTCCTCGGTGGTAAGGGGAGCGATAACATTTCTGCTGGCAAAGGAAATGACCTAGTTAGTGGTGGAAAAGGCGGTGACCTGATCTCCAGCGACGAAGGAGATGATACGATCTTTGGGGAAGAGGGTAACGATATTATCTTTGGCGGCAAAGGAAAGGATGCCCTGGATGGAGGGGCTGGAAATGATAACCTTTCTGGTGGAAGTGGTGACGATACCATTGTTGGCGGAGAAGGAGATGACCTGCTCTTTGGTGATCAAGGCAATGATACTCTTGACGGTGGGCCAGGGAAGGATACTCTCTATGGTGGAGAAGGGGACGACTCCCTAACCGGAGGATTGGATGATGATCTTCTGTTTGGTGGCAAAGGTAAGGATACCCTTTATGGTGGAAGTGGTGACGATACCATGGTTGGCGGAGAAGGAGATGACCTGCTCTTTGGCGATCAAGGCAATGATATTCTTGACGGTGGACTAGGGAAAGATATTCTTTCTGCTGGAGAAGGGGACGACTCCATGACCGGAGGACTGGATGATGATCTTCTGTTTGGTGGTCAAGGTAAGGATACCCTGATTGGCGGTGCGGGGGATGATCTCCTAACGGGTGGTAAGGGAAATGATACCTTTGTTTACGAAGGAGCTATCGATCAGTTAGGCCAAGATACATTAACTGATTTTAATGTTTCAGAAGATGCAATTGCCCTAAATTCCACGGATTTCTCAGCATTAGCTCCGGGTGTACCAGGCGCTTTAGCCGACGGAGAATTCCAAACCATTGCTAACTTCTCTGGAAAGGCTGCGGATGCGGGGAATGCTAATTTAATCTACGACCCAGAAAGTGGTTTACTCTACTATATTGACAAACAAGGGATTACAACTCCTATGTTAGATATGGGTAAAAATTTAACATTAGGTAATGATAATTTTGATTTGATTTAGAACTCGAATAGTTAGTACCCTCAAAATCTAAAAATAAATGTGCTTTTCTCGGATTTTTACAGTCTTGGTAACTTCATGCAAATGTCAGATTCTGAAGCAAGAAAATTAGCTGATAAGGCCTTATTTTACCAAAATCAAGGACAACTTGATCAGGCTATTTTATCTTATCAGCAGGCTCTTAAAATTCGTCCTAACTGGCCGGAAGTTTATTATAATTTAGGGATTATTTTTGAACAACAACAGAACTTATCGGGGGCAGTTAGCTGCTACAAACAAGCTATTTTACAAGCCGATAATTATGCCGAAGCCTATTATAATTTGGGTGTTGTTTATCAGAAACAAGGTTTAATTGAAACAGCTATCAAGACATATCAAAAAACAGTTATTCTTGCGCCTGAACTTATTCGCGCTTATAATAATTTAGGATGTTTATGGTTGGAAATAGGGGAATATTCCCAAGCCATTGAAGTTTTTACACAGGGGATTAATCTCAATCCAGATCAAGCAGAACTTTATAATAACTTAGGTCAGGCTTGTTTAAAAAATGGTAATTTAGATGAGGCGATCGCCCATTATTTAAAAGCAATTAAATTAGAACCAAATTTAGTTAAAGCCTATCAAAATTTAGGTCAAGTATTTTATCAACAAAACTTATTTGCTGTCGCCCTACAATACTTTCAGCAAGGCTTAAAAATCCAACCAGACTCTGTTTCACTTTATAGTCAATGTGCGATCGCCCTTCTCGCCCAGAAAAACTATCCCGAAGCTACTATTTATCTGCAAAAAATTGTAGGATTAGAACAACCCTGGATCACCGCCTATTGTGCATGGACAGAACAGTTTAAGACTGAAGATATTATCGATCAAGCTACGGTGGCTTGTGGTCAATTTTTGCGGACATTACAACAGCAAAACCCTGATATTAATCAAGTTAAAAAATATTTAGCTCAAACCTATTTATATTTGGGGAATGCTTTTGTTGAATATCGCAACTATCAAAGTGCAGAACGTTATTATCAACAGGCGGTTGATATTGACCCTAAATTAGCTGAAACTTATATTCATTGGGGAGATTGTTTAGCCAAACAATGGCGTTTTAATGATGCAGCTTTACAATATCATCAAGCTTTAGGACAACACCCGCAGAATCCTGATTTTTACCAAAAAGTTAGTCAAGTTTTAGAGAAACAGCAACAAGTCGAACAGGGTAAATTAAAATTTATTTTAGTCAAAGATAGGGAAAATTTGACACTTCCAATTTCTTGGCAAAATCCAGATGTATCACAGCCTAAATGTCAAGGATTAGATTGTCAACCCTGTTTAAAAAAACTCCGCCAATACTTTCGACCCCAGCATTTAGGATTAGGAATAGAACAGTATTTTCCCTTAGATGATTTCCCAGATAAATTAACCGAAACTACTGTGACAATTATTCCTCAAGGACGGGTTTGGGTCGCCCCTAAAACCAGTTGGTGGAATGTGTGTAATGCGATCGCTATTTTCAATAAAGACAGGGAATTAATTCCCGAATTATCTCGATTTTATCCCACACCGTTACCCAACTGTAAAAATTATGATTGGAGTCAACATCAGATTTTTTCCCTAGCAGAAATTCCCCCCTTAAAAATCATTGAAGGACGAGTTGCTGTTTTATCAGGACTGTCGGGAAATGTCTATTTTCATTGGCTAGTTGATATTTTACCGAGAATTAAAATATTACAAGAAAATGGGATTGATTTAGATTCCATAGATTGGTTTTTAATTAATTCTACCCAACAACCTTTTCAACAAGAAACCTTAGAAAAAATCGGAATTCCTCGCTATAAAATTATAGAAACCGATCAAGTTTCTTATCTCCAAGCATCCAGCTTAATTGTTCCTTCCTATCCTGCTTCTGTAGGGTGGGTTGTCCCCAATACGATTAACTTTCTGCGAAGTCTGTTTTTAACCGATATTTCCCCGCCAATAAAAACCTATCCCCCCCGAATTTATATTAGTCGTAATCAAGCCCGATATCGGCGACTTTTGAACGAACCGGAAATTTTAGACTATTTGAGTCAATGGGGATTTGTTTCTGTAGAGTTAGAAACCCTAACTGTTCAAGAACAGGCTAATTTATTTTCCCAGGCTGAAGTTATTATTGCACCTCATGGGGCTGGACTAACTAATTTAGTTTTTTGTCAACCCCATACCGTTGTCATTGAGTTAGTTTCTCCCCATTATCTGCGCCCTTATTATTGGCAAATTAGTCAGCAGTTAGGACTCCAACACTATTCTATCCAGGGGGAATCTTTGGAATGCGCTTTTTTGCGACAACTGATGTATCCTACGCCACTGTTTGAAGATATACAAATTAATCTGAAATCTTTACAAAGATTGCTGCAAGTTTGTGATATCCTTAAAGATAAGGGTAAATCTTATAATTCCTCTGGTAAACCCAGAATAATTATGCCATCTTCTGTTGATCAGGTCACAACCTTAGCCAATAGGTTGCAAGAGGCTAAAAATCATTTAGCTCAAAACCACTTTGAGTCCGCGATTTTAGCCTGTCAAAAGGTATTGGAAACTGATGTTAATTGTGGGGAAGCCTACACGATTTTAGGCAACGTGCTACAACTTCAAGGGAAGTTTGAACAAGCTCATAATTCCTATAAAACCGCAATTCAGTTACAACCTGAATCCCCGGAACCTTTAGGAAATTTAGGGAGTTTGTATGCTAGGAAACAACAATGGGACTTGGCGGTTCAATATTATCAATTAGCGTTAAAATATAAACCTAATTGTGAGAAACTTTATCGCAATTTAGCTAAGGTTTTAACAAAATTAAATCGCCCGAATGAAGCGACGGAGTGCTGGTATCATAGTTATCGGTTACAGCCGGAACAGGTAACAGCCCAGGAGCTTATGCAGTTAGGAAAAACCTTATTAGAACAGGGAAAAATTCAATTCTCGATCGCTTGTTTTAACTATGTTTTAAAGTCAAATCCGAGTTGGAAACAGGCTCAGATACTATTAGCTAAAGCTCAGGGGGCGAAACTCAAATCCGATCAAGTTTCTATTTCCAACCATAAAAAAATAAATTCATCTATTTCAGATCCAAAAATAACTCTTTTAGATGATCAAAAAATCTTACAACAGGCAGAACTAGATCTTAAAAACAATTTGTTAAAAGAGGCGATCAGCCAATGCCAGCAGGTAATTGCCCAATCTCCCAACCAAACTAAAGCCTACGAGATTTTAGGGAAAGCCTTAAATCAACTGGGACGCTTAGATATGGCCGTCAGAGCCTATCGAAAATTAGTCAAACTCAGCCCTGAAGATGCGATCGCCCATACAAATTTAGGGAATTTATACGCTAAACAACGACAATGGCAATCGGCGGTTTTCGCTTATCAGAGAGCGATCGCCATCAATCCTAACTTAGCCGTAGCCTATCGGAATTTGGCCCAAGTATTAGATCGGGTGGGAAAGCAGGATATCGCCGTCGAATATTGGTATCAAGGATTTAGCCTAAAACCAGAAGCGGCGAAACCCAGTCAGCATTTAGCCTTGGGCAGTTTGTTACTCCGTCAGGGCAAACTCCTAGAAGCCGCCACCTGTTACCAACGGGCGATTCAGCTAGATCCAGACTGTGCTGAAGCCTACCATAACTTAGGGGAAGTGTTGGCCACCCAAGGACAGTGGGATCGGGCAATTGCCCACTATCAACGAGCTTTAGAAATTAATCCCCAGGCCTTTGAAACCTACAATAGTTTAGGCAAGGCTTTAGGCATCCAAGGTAGATGGCCAGAGGTTTTAACCTGTTATCATCGGGCTTTGGAATTGAATCCTCGATTATTAATGGCGGTGCAGAATCTCACTCAAGCCCTAATTCAAAGCAGTCAATCTTTGCCTCATAGTAAGAACTCTGATCAGATATTGCACCTGTTAACAAAGACTTTTCTGCCTGGACAAACTCAGATCGGAACATCCCCACCCAGACGGGAGTTACAAAACGGTAAAGTTGGGGAAACCTGGACAACAACCGCAGTATCTATTTTGCCATCCCTAGAGGAGTCGAGTCAGTATCAACAAGCTCGGACTCGGTTTGGGCAAGGTCAGTATGAGAACTGTATCAGCGACTGTGAGCAACTATTGGTTTCCTACCCCCGAGAAGTTGCCGTTTATTGGTTATCGGGGAAATCTTGGGCCGCCTTGGGGAATGGGGAAAAGGCAAAACAGTCCTATCAACAGGGAATTAAGCTACAACCCCAGCAGCCAGAAGGATATCTGGGCTTAGGAGAACTTTACGACCGGGAGAAAAACTGGAAACTAGCCATTGCTTGTTATCAAAAAGTGATTCAATTCCGGCCTTCTGCTCTGGTTTATCGAAGATTAAGCCAAGGGTGGCAAGCCCTAGGAAATCGGGAAAATGCCGAGGATTGTATGTATGAGGCTCTCCGTTTAGAACCAGATAGGGTTTCAGGACAGGACTGTTTGCAACTGGGGGATGCCCTCTGGCAAAGGGGACAAAGAACCCAGGGGATCATTTGTTATGGTCAGGCCCTAGTTAGAGATCCCCATCTAGCGGTTCGCCATCCCCAGTTAGGGCAAAGGTTACGCGAACCCCAGTCCCAGGAATATCAAGAGTTAGAACCGTCTTTGACAAACCCGGCTATTGATATTTATGAGAGTGGTGAACCTGCCTTAACTCAACAGGATCAAACGGAATTACGCTCACAAGCCTCTCGGAATTTGGAGTTAAGTCAGTGGGAAACTTGTATCCAGATTTGTCGTCAACTGATTCAGCAGGAGCCAGAACAGGTAGAAGCCTATAGGTTAATGGCCCAGGCTTTATACAATCAAGGAGAAATTGCCCCCGCCTTGGCTGTTTATGAACAACTGCGAAAACTTCGGCCAGAAGATCCGGAAATCCATGGGATGTTAGGGGATATCTATGCAGAACAGAAGCAATGGGACGCTGCCACCGAATATTACCAAACGGCAGTTCAGTTAAACCCGAAATTGACTTCTGTTCAAGAAGCATTGGGGGATATCTGGTCACATCAAGGACAGTGTCAAAAGGCGATCACTTGTTATCAGCAAGTGCTGGAGAGGTCGCCGGAGTTATGGGAAGTGCATCATAAATTAGGTGATGTCCTCTGGCAACAGGGGGAACTAGAAGCGGCCGTTGAAGCCTATCAACAGGCTGCGGAGTTATCGAAAGTGCCTTAATTTAATCCTTCGTTTTGGGTAAAGTAATCATTATGGTTATTCAGCAACAACCCTCAAGTCTTTCTGATCGTCCCCAGGTGTCTTCTATGGTTAAAAGTCGTCGTCGCTCCGTTTCTCCGGCCGAACCTCCCTATAGGTTAGCCCAGGCTTTAGTTGAGCAGGAAAAATGGCAAGAAGCGATCGCAGCCTATCAGCAAGCATTAACAATAACACCGAATTGGGTTGAAGTGCAACGGGAGTTAGGGGATTTGTTCCTGAAGTTGGAGCGCTGGGATGAGGCTGTTCAGGTTTATGAAACGGCGATCAGTCTGCGGTCGGAGTCGGCTGAGGTTTATCATAATTTAGGGGATGCCTTACTCAAGTTGCAGCGCTGGGAAGATGCGATCGCGGCTTATCAAAAAGCGATTAAATTGAATCCTGAGTTTTCTTGGTCTTATAATAATTTAGGGGATGGCTTGCGGGATTTGCAACGCTGGGACGAGGCGGTGCAGGCTTATCAGAAAGCGATAGAATTGAAACCAGATTTTGCTTTATCTCATCATAATTTAGGGGATGTTTTAGTTAAAAAAGAAGATTGGGAAGGGGCGATCGTGGCTTATCAAAAAGCGATTGATTTAGATCCGAATTTTGTTTGGTCATATTATAATTTGGCTGAGGTTTATGTAAAATTAGATCAATGGGATGAAGCAGTTGAAGCGTATGGTCAAGTCTTAAAGATTAAACCTGATTTAACAGAAGTAGAAGAAAAATTAAATCAGGCATTGCATCAACAAGTTAAAACTAGATTAGAAACAGCATTAAGTTATTATCGGAAGGCAATTGAAAATGATCCAACGGATATTGAAAGTTATCAAAAGGCCTTAGAAATTAAGCCGGATGATGTTGATTTATATTTGGGATTAGGGAATGCTTGGCATCAGAAGATGGAGTACCAGAAAGCAAGGGATACTTATCAAAGGTTACTTCTAATTCAACCTGATTTAGAAGAAGCGCATAAAAACTTAGCTCAAATACTGATCACAATCGAAAACTCAGTATTAGAAACTATATCTGACTTGGATTCTTCCCAAAAAGTGAGTCCTATTCCTATCAATAATACTTCTCACAATAACTTAAATTCTGTTCAATCAATTTATTTAGGAAATGATACATTACTGCTGATCATTTCAGGGTGCATCAATTTTAAAGAAGATTTAAAGATATGGGTTAATGACCGACAAATTCAACAGGTTAATTTTGAAAAAATTTTACAAGATCAAGACCAAATTTACTATGCTTTTATTCTTTCTGATGTAAAGGCGTTTCAAATAAGTAATGAGCCATTTTTAATTAATATTCAAGATTTATCTGATTTTGAAATTTTATCAGAGCAAATATCTCCTCTTCCAAGCAAACAATTAATCGCTTTTTTAGACTCATTAATTTTAAAAATTGAACTCAAAAAAATCTTGTTATTTTTTGTAAATACCCTAGAAAAGTTAAAGCCATCATCTGATCATGAATATTATAAAACAATAGCCAAATTACGACAAAATCTTCCCCAATATCCAAAACTAACAATAGATTATGGATGTTGGTTATCACCTAATGTTGTTTATTTTGAAACTATAGTTGAAGGATGCTGGATTTTAGAAACGACTAAAATCTTACTATTAGCTAATGATATATGCCAAGTCACTCCAACTCACTTTTTTCAAATATCTCCTGAGAAGATAGCTGCTATAGCCATTTTCAACCAAGAAATTTATAATCAAAATCACCAATTATATGAGCTTATAGTAATTTTTAATCATCATCCTATCTTAATTGATGGTACAATTAATCAAAAAGCTTACAGTCTTGAATTTATAGATTATTTAAACAGTCTTTCTGAGCACCAAAGAATTTTAATTCGAGATACAATAAATTGGAGTTTGATCGAAGTTACTCCAGAATTTATTCAGGAAAAAGTGAGAAAAATCATTGATAAATTGCAATATTTTATAAAATTTAAGCCCACTTCTTTAATAGATTCTAACTTACCTGTTAATATTTTTATTGATCATTTTATTCCTATTGGATGTGAAGGGGTAGCTTTGTGGGGTTGGTTTCATGATGCTCATCATCATTTAGAAAGTATCGAAGCGATTTCAGATTTGGGATTTTCTATTGAAATTAGTCGAAAAAATATATACAATTTTGATCGACTTGATGTGAATGAGTATATTGCTAAAACGCGCTATCAATCCTCTAATCATCCATTAGGATTCTGTGCCTATATTGAAATTCCTGATGAAATACATAATAAACTTGACGATTTAGCTGAATTGCATAGCTTTCGGTTCAAGTTTAAATTTCAAGGTAATATTGAAATCACTATTATTCCTGATGCTAAATATTACGATGTTTTTACATCTCGAAATATGATTTTGCAAATCGCTCCGCCCGATAAAATTACTGATAAAACTTTAGAAAAATGTCTGAGTGTAATAGCCTCTAAGTTACAGAGAATCTGTATGCAAAAAGTGGAAGCAAAAGAGTTTTTACAAATCAAGCCATCCCTTGAAAAACCTTTAGCATCTCTTATTATTCCTCTCTATAAACAATTAGATTTTGTTAAAGTTCAGTTAGCGACAATGGCAAATGATCAGGATATTCAGCAATCTGAAATTATTTATGTCTTAGATTCTCCTGAGCAAGAACAAGAGGTTAAAAACTTATTACAAAATTACAACCTAATTTATGATTTACCCATTAAATTAGTTGTTATGGATTATAATAGTGGTTACGCAGCAGCAAATAATATCGGTGCTATATATGCCGAAAGCGAATATTTAGTTTTAATGAATTCGGATGTATTTCCCAAAAGCAAAGGTTGGTTATCAAAAATGCTTAAATTCTATTCAGCTTATCCTCAAATTGGAGCATTGACTCCTAAATTGATTTATGAGGATCAATCTTTGCAACACGCAGGAATGTTCTTTGAAAAAACAACTTTTCCTTTTTGGGTTACTGCTCACTACTATAAAGGTTTTCCTAACCGTTATCAACCAGCACAAAGGAGTCGCCGTGTTCCGGCTGTAACCGGGGCTTGCTTAATGATCAAAAAAGATCTTTATCAACAAATTGGAGGCTATACTACAGAGTATATTATTGGGGATTTTGAAGATTCAGATTTGTGTTTTAAGTGTTCTGAATTGGGTTATGAAAGCTGGTACTTTGCTGAAGTAGAGCTTTATCATTTAGAGAGGCAGTCGATGCTACTAAATAATGATTTTTCTGGGACACTTTCTTGGCGTTATAATGCTTGGCTCCATCATCGTAAATGGCAGAGTCATATTGAAATCATTATGAAAAATATCTCCAATAACTAGCATACCAATTTCGATTAAAAACTTCACTATTTTCATTAAATCATGGTAAAATTATCAATAAAAAAAGTGCAATTTCGTTCTGAAACTCTTTCGGAAACGCGAAAAAAGAAAATTTTAATTGTTGCTCATAATCATCCTCTATTTTTCCCAGGAGGTGCTGAGATTGTAGCTTATGACTTATTTAAAGCTATTGATAAGGAGGAAAATGAATACCAAGCGTTTTTTCTAGCTGCAGTAGCTGGAGTCAGCCGAAAAATTTGTCATGAAGGTACACCTTTTCAAATGCTGGTTGATAGTCCTAATGAAGTTTTATTTTGGGGTGATAGTTATGATTACTTTTATCATTCTCAAAAGGTTTTGAATTTTATTTATAGTGATTTTAAATTTTTTCTCCAACAACTTCAACCCGATATTATCCATTTTCATCATATTGTTAGAATCGGTTTGGAAGTTCTGCAAATTGCTCGTCAAGTCTTGCCAAATGTAAAAATTGTATATACTATTCATGAATATCTCTTGATATGTCATCGTGATGGTCAGATGGTACGCACACAGAATAATGAATTGTGTGAGTATGCTTCTCCAGATCGCTGTCACCAATGCTTTCCAGAGTTTTCGCCTCAGCAGTTTAAAATGCGGGAGGCTTTTATTAAAGCTCATTTAGACTTAATAGATATGTTTATTTCTTCTAGTCACTTTTTGGCAAACCGCTTTATCCAGTGGGGTATTCCCTCTGATAAAATGAGAGTCATAGAAAACGGTCGTCCAATTACAGAATCTGCACCCCATCGAGTATTAGTTGAAGGGGAAAAACGGAATGTATTTGGATATTTTGGCCAAATCAATCCCTATAAAGGGATACTTGTTATTTTAGAAGCTGTAAAGTTTTTGGTTAAAAACAATTACCAAGATTTTCGGGTGGAAATTTGTGGTAATATGGCTCAAGGCTTTCCAGATTTTCAGGAAAAATTTTGGGAGTTTTTGGACGAGTTTAAAGATTATGTCAATTATAATGGTCAGTATAAATTAGAAGAACTGAAAGAACTGATTCAACCCGTTGATTGGGTTATTGTCCCTTCAACTTGGTGGGAAAACTCTCCCCTTGTTATTCAAGAAGTTTTCATGCACAAAAGACCGATCATTTGTAGTAATATAGGAGGAATGGCTGAAAAGGTGGAAGATCAAGTGACTGGATTACATTTTCGAGTGGGCAATGCTGTCAGCTTGGCTAAAACTATGGAAAAAGCCAGTTATGATGGGGAGCTATGGAAACGGCTAGTGAGTCAGATTCAACCTCGTTTATCAATTGAAGACTGTTCAATGTGCTATACTAGGTTGTATGATCAGCTTTGATGATGTAGCAACTTAAATCAATAAACTTCGTTTTTAGAATTCCCTAAAAATAAAAATTAACTAGAGGAGCAAATTAAACATGGTAAAGCCGATTTTTATTATTGGGTCAGGTCGTTCAGGAACAAGTGTAATTACAGGTGCTTTAATCAAAGGAGGAGGAATAAATGGATACTTAGAAGGACATTTTCTCCCTCTAATTCTGTTCTTAATGAAAGATATAGAACGTTATTATTTTTCTAAACGACAACTCCTCACAGATGAACGCCATCTGCTGACTCATTTGAGTCAAAATGATATTGAGGAGGAAATATTAGAGATGTTCCGCCAACGGTGTGAAACTTTATGTCCTTCTGAAACCTGGTTAGATAAGTCTCCTGACTCCGCCATGATTAAATCTATACCTTATTTACTCAGAATATGGCCGGAGTCTCGTTTTATCTTGGCTAAGAGGAGAGGAATAGAAAATGTTCAATCTCGCTTAAAAAAATTTCCCCATGTCTCTTTTGAAGATCACTGTATTTTGTGGAAAGATTGTATAGCATCTTGGTTAAATGTCAGGAAAACATTGAGTCCAACTTGTTACATAGAAGTTGATCAGAGAGAGATAGCACTTCAGTCTAAAGTTATGGCTGAAAAGATCGGGAATTTTTTAGGACTAGAGCCGGAAAAAATTGCTAAAATGGAACATATATTTACCCACGAAAGACCCCAAAGTACCGGAGGAGTAGAAGAATTAAAAGCTCAAGATATAAAAGAAGTAGGTTGGACAGATGAACAAATTGAGATTTTTAGAAAACACTGTGGGGAAGTAAGTAAAAAATTTGGTTATAGTGAGTCTTCATCCTATCAATATACTATATGAGGTTGCATGATCAGCTTTGATGATATATAATCCAACATAAGTAAACTTCTCTAAATAAAAAATCTCAGGCAAAGAATGACAAAACCTATTTTTATTTTAGGTTCCCCCAGATCAGGAACAAGTATAATCGGTTTAGCTCTTAGAAATGGTGCGGGTATTGTCGGATACAATGAGGGTCATATTTTATCAATAATTCCTCCCTTAATAGAAACGATTACCAATCATTACAAAGATAAAAATATTTTAAAACATTCAGCAATCGCTATTGCTAATGTTAGCCAAGACAGTATAGAAAGTGAAATAATAAATTTTTTTAAAGCTCAATATTCAGCCTTGCTTTCTCATGAGGTTTGGTTAGATAAGACCCCAGGGTATCAGATGATTAAAGCTGTTCCATTTATTTTAAAAATGTATCCTGAAGCTCGCTTTATTTTTGCAAAAAGGCGAGGAATAGAAAATATAATATCTCGATTAAAAAAATTTCCTAAACCTTCATTTGAAAGCCACTGTATTATGTGGAAAAGTTGTATGGAGTGTTGGTTGGAAAGTCAGCAATACTTGTCAGAAAATATCTATATTGAAGTAGACCAAATAGAAATTTTAAGACAGCCTCAATTGGTTTCTGAATCTCTAGCAGTGTTATTAGGATTGAATGGCTCTCAAACTACCAAAATAGAGCATATTTTTAAAAATAAAAAGCCTGAATATACAGGAGTCAATGAATCACTTCACACAAGAGCTATTCAAGAAACAGGTTGGACAGACAAAGAAATTGCAATCTTTAGGAAGCACTGTGAGGAAGTGAGTAAAAAATTTGGATATAGTGAATCTTCATCCTATTTCTTAGAAAATACAAATTAATAAATTTTAAAAAATATGGCTATCAAGTTCTTTACTCAAATTGTAAATAAGGATTAAACTTATGTTTTCAAATCAAAACACTTTTGAGCTTAATTTATCAAACCTAGAGAATAAAATAAAGGCTTATGAAGAGGAAATAGTGCAATTAAAACAACAGTTAGAGCAAACTCAAAGTCAACTTGAATCCTGGTGGCTAAGATGCAAGATTCATCGCATTCCATTCATGGAAATCAGTCAAGTCAAAAAAGCTAAACGTCAAGATTGGGAAAAAAACTTATTTGGATTTGGATTATCAACTCCTAAAGAAGGAGAGCTATGGGATACAGAAACTTTGGAATTTAAGGGATGGATATTAGGAAAAGATGCTCCGGTTGACGCTCTAGAAGTATCTTTTAATCACAAACCTCTTTGTCAAGTTCCTGTAGATCAACTTCGTCCTCACATTGCGGAAAAATTTAAAGATATAGCTTACGCAGACAATTGTGGGTTTGAATTTAAACTAAGTAGTAAGCAAATATTGTTGGATGAAAGTTGTTTAGAAATAGAAGTCATTTTAGAAAATACTCAGAAATTAAAAATTTTTGAAATTCATTTAAAACAGCGTTTAACTCAATCCAGTAGTGAAAATGTAAAATCACAAAAAATATCATTGATTGTTACTAACTATTTACAAAAAAACTCAGATTTATTTTTAATGAATAAAGATTATGAATTCGCCATCAAACAACACCTTTGTTGTGAAAGTAAAAAATTTTTGTATTGTTTTATTCCTAAAAATGCCTGCACAACATTTAAAACAGTTACAGCCAAATATTCGATTTTTTCTTCAGAAGATGAATTAGAAAAAGCCAGCAAAATACATTCCCATACAAACCAACTTAAGCCTAAAGTTACAGAATTAATTAATGAATCTTATTTCAAATTCATAATTGTTAGAAATCCTTTTTTAAGGTTAATCAGTGCATATTTAAATAAGTTAGTTATAAAAGATAGAAATAATTTAGAAAACTTTGGTCAAGATTTCAAAATAATGAATGAATCAAGACTCATGACTTTTCAAGATTTTATTCAATATGTGGAAAAAACTCCTTCACAACAACTGAATGTACACTGGCGACCTCAAGTTGATTTCTTATTGTACAATTCTTATAATATGTACCTTCAGTTTGAAAACTTGAAGCAAGATATTCCTAAACTAGAAAAAGCATTAGATATAAAAATTCCTAAGCAGAATGTTGCTAAAAATACTACTCCCTATGCTTATCTTGATGTGGGTGAACCTTGGAAACTTCATGGGGAAGAGCTTTGGCAAATTCGCAAGTCTCAAAATGTTGTTCCTCTACCCTATCAAATGTATAATGATGAATTGATTGCTAAGGTTCGTGAACGGTATAAACAGGATAAGCTGTTAAGCATCTAAATTTTCGAGGCGATCCAAGCCAGTAAGGGCTTTCAGCCTCTAAAATATGCGGTTTAAATGCTTAACAGCTTATTGAGCTTTATGAGAATTTATTTGGAGTTTCCGCAGAAGCTATGTTAAGACCGTGATCCTAGAATATTTCGTTGTTTCGTCAGCCAAAATTAGATTGATGAATTGATTAAGAACCCTCAAAAAATGTAGCTGCTTATCTTAATCGGGCTAAGTTGCTCAAGGAAAACAATCAATTAATGGGAACGATCGCAGACTACCAAAAAACAACGCAAACCAAATTTGCCTTTCAATGTCTATGTCAAGTTTGCGAATCTTCTGAATAAAAAATAAAAACAACAAATTAAATGAGTCTAATTATGAAGGTATTAGTGCATATTGGGTATCATAAAACTGGAACAAGTTCTCTTCAGAAGAGTTTAAAAATATCTCGATCAATCTTGGCTGAGAATGGATTTCTTTATCCTATTCTTGATAATAAAAATCAACACTGGCCTTTATTTCCCAACTTTATTGAGACACCAGAAAATTACAATATGCTCAAAAGCATGGGAATGAACAGTAAGGATGTCAATATTTGGCTACAAAAAAGAATTAAAGAGCTAGACGAACAAATAGCTAGTTTCAAGGGTCACACTTGCATTCTATCGGCTGAAGATTTCTCTGGAATTCCTTCTTTTTTAATACCTAAGTTTAAAATGTTTCTGACAGACAGATTTGATTCTGTAAAAATTATTGCTTACATTAGACCGGCTGAAGATTTATATTGCAGTCAACTTCAGCAACAGGCTAAGGTTGGCAAAAATGTTTTTATTACCTTCCCCCTTCCTAGCAAAAATTTAAGCATAAAAGCTAAAATATCTAAATATGTTGAGGAATTTGGTATTGAACAAATCTTTGTTGTTAAGTTCTCCCGTGACTCTTTGTATGAGGGAGATGTCGTTAGAGATTTCTTTAAACGTTTTCTTGTAACTGATGATCAAAGCTTGATGAATTTGAATCCTGTCTATGCTAATGAGTCTATTTGCGGTGCAGCAACAATAGCTATCTCTCTTTTATCTCAGGAAAAATTACCCAGGTTTATTGAGAAAGGACAAAATCCACAATGGAAGGAGTTACAGAAAGCTCTTATGCAACTTAAGCCTTCAAAAACCTTGCCCAAGTTGAGTCTTCCTGATCAGTGGAAAAAACTTATTAAGCAAAACTGTCAGAAAGAGTATTTATGGCTTGAAGATACATTTTTTAACGGAAATCGAGGAATATTTTCTAATCTTGATGAAACTGATGTTTCAGTTCCAGTAGAGGTGACTAGAGAGCAATTTCAAGAATGGCTGATGAGTTATTTAACTCCTGAAGCATGGCAAGAAATTGTTTTGCATCTCTGGAAATTCCAGTCAGAGCGTCTATCTTGATTGAGATTAATCTTGGACAATTCATAGGGAAAACCTTTGGCCAATTCGCCCGTCTCAAAATGCTGTTTTTTTACCCTACCAAATGTATCATGATAAATTGATTACTAAGGTTCGTGAACAATATCAACAGGACATCGAGCTTTATAAAAATTTATTTGGAATTTCCGCAGTAGCCATGTTAAAGCCGTAAAGTTTCTGCTATAATCTAAGCTAGGGTGTACAAATTGATCTCAACCAGGAGAGTCAAACCTTTTAGTCACACTTAAAATCTGTCGTTATTGGGATAAATGGCTGCATTTTAAGAACCCAAAAAGATCTTGTAAAAGTTTTCATTTTAAATATGAGGTTAAATCCTATGACAACTGAAGTTAAATCTAAGTCTAAGCCAGTAGATAAAATTTTCGCTCAAGCCCAAGAATTACAAGAAAAAGGTCAAATTGAGGAAGCGATTAAAAAGTATCAAAGGCTCTTAAATCAGAGTCCTAGTTCTACTCAAGCCCTGCAAAAGTTAGCGGAAATTTACCAAAGCCAAAATCAGATTGAGGAAGCGATTAACTGCTATCAAAGAATGATAGTTTTCCGTTCAAAAAATGTAGCTGCTTATATTAACTTGGCTAAGTTGCTCAAGGAAAACAATCAATCTATGGGAGCGATCGCAGCTTACCAAAAAGCCATTGAACTCAAACCCGATTTACCCTTCCGAGTTTACTTAGACTTGGCAGATGCTCTCAGTGAGCAGAATCAAGTTGAAGAAGCGATCGCAGCCTATCAAAAAGCCATTGAACTGAAACCCGATTTACCCCCAAAAGTTTATAAAAACTTAGCTAAAGCTCTGAATCAAGCTGGACGTTTTCAAGAAGCTATTCCCTGTCACCAAAAATTGATTGAACTGAAACCCGATCAATCGATTAACTATCTTAATATGGGACAAGCTCAACTCAAAGCAGGTATGCTAGATGAAGCGATCAGTAGCTTCCAAAAAGTTTTAGAACTGCAACCTGATAGCTTTGCAGCTTATAAAAATATGGGGGATGCTTTGACACAACAAAACCACTTAGAACAAGCACTGCAAGCCTATCAAAAAGCCAAGGAACTGAAACCCGATGCTAACAAAATGAATCATATTCTTGGAGATTTATTGATGAAGCAAGGCCGAGAAACCGAAGCCATAAATTGCTATCGTCAAGCAGTCTCTGTTTGATCCGATTGAATAAGTCAAGGTGGAATTAAGCAACAATACAGTTTAATTCCACCTTCTTTAATAAGTTCCAGAAGCAGACTTTGAAGAATCTCAGAAAGCAGAAGGTTTGGCTCTCCCGTACTTAGGGTGATGAAGCCAGGTTATAATTCAGTTCTATAATGTGTTCTGAAATTTAACTGAATTTATGAGAGAAACATCTGAAACTTATCTTCAAAAAGCAAGTGACTACTTGATGAGTGAGAAGTGGGAAGAAGCGATCGCAGCCTACCAACGCGCCCTAGAACTCAACCCCAACCTGCCAGGAATTCATCAAAAAATAGGTGATGCCTTCCACAAACAAGCCACATCAGAACGCTCACATCTCCTTAACATTTATCAACAAAAAATTCAGGAAAACCCCAATGATCTACAAACTTATTATAAAGCCTTAGAACTTCATCCTAATGATATAGAAATTTACCTAGGGTTAGGAAAAACTTTCGCCAAAACAGGACGCTTAGATCAAGCCACAGTCGCTTATCAAAAAGTTCTGCAACTGCAACCGGATCATCCTCAAGCCACTACCCTCCTAGAAAGTATTATTCCCCAACCCGGAAACACTCAATTCAAAATAGCACTCCCATCTTCTCCTCAAACCTTAACACTTGATCAAGCCAAACAAGCCTTAGATACGATTAACCAAATAGCCTTAGAAAGCTTTTTAAATACCAATTCACAACTTAATTTTCCTCCAATTAAACATCCCGAAATTAGCATTATTATCATTTTCTATAACCGGGTAGAACTTACCTTAAACTGCTTATATTCGCTGTTAAGAACCCCCTTTCAATCCTTTGAATTAATTCTAGTTGATAATAACTCTTCTGATCAAACCCGAACCCTTCTGCAACGGATAAACGGGGCAAAAGTTATTCTAAATGATCAAAATCTCCATTATCTGCTTGCCTGTAATCAAGCCACCAAAATTGCTCAAGGAAATTATCTCTTATTTTTAAATAATGATACTCAAATTTTAGGGGATAGTATTTCTTCGGCTTTTAATACAATTAAATCCTCAGAGGATATTGGTGCAGTCGGTGGAAAACTGATTCTTCCCGATGGAACTTTGCAAGAAGCAGGGAGTATTATCTGGCAAGATGGAACTTGTTTAGGTTATGGACGGGGAGACTCACCTAATGCACCCCAATATTTATTTAAACGTGCTGTTGATTATTGTTCTGCCGCTTTTCTGTTAACCCGACGGGATTTATTTTTACAGTTACGCGGGTTTGATCAAGATTATCAACCCGCTTATTATGAAGAAACCGACTATTGTATTCGACTGCAAAAAATCGGCAAAAAAATTATTTATGATCCTAATGTTAATATTCTTCATTATGAGTTTGCTAGTTCTAGTAATAGGGGTTCAAGTGATCATGCGATCGCCCTCATGGAAAAAAATCAGCAACTTTTAAAAGAAAAACACAAAGACTGGTTTCAATCTCAATATCCCTCCGATCTCAAAAGCCTAATATTTGCTCGAACTCAAGCCAGAGAAAAACAAAAACGCCTATTATATATTGATGATAGAATCCCTCATCCTTGGGTCGGTTCAGGCTATACTCGCAGTCATTCTATTCTGTCTCATATTGTTAAATTAGACTATGCTATTACCCTTTATCCTGGGGATCTCCGTTATCTCGAAGATTGGTCAATGATTTATGCTGATATTCCCCAAACTGTTGAAGTGATGCGAGGTTATGGGTTAGTAATGTTAGAAGATTTTCTCAGAGAACGCCAAGGATATTATGATCTAGTTTTTGTTAGTCGTCCCCATAATATTAAACATTTAAACTCCATTTTAGTTAAAGAAAATTTCCTAAATTCAGCAAAAATTATTTATGACGCAGAAGCAATTTTTAGTATTCGAGATTATGAATATAAACGTTTAAATAAAATTAATTTTACTGAAGAAGAACGTCAAAAAGCTATTACAGAGGAAATTAAACTAGCTAAAAATAGCCATCATATTATTACCGTTTCTCCCCAAGAAAAACAACAATTTATTCAACAAGGCTACACAAACGTTAGCATTTTAGGTCATACTTTTTCACTCCATCCCACTCCTAAACCCTTTGCCGAACGGCAAAATTTAATATTTGTGGGTTCAATTTATGAACTAGAATCTCCTAATGCTGATTCATTGTTATGGCTAACCCATGAAATATTTCCCCTGATTCAAAATCAATTTGATCAGACAATTGAACTTATAATTATTGGTAATAATACCGTTGAAGAAATTAAACAAAAAATTAATAATTTAAACAATTCATCAATCAAATTATTAGGCAAAGTTGATGATTTAACACCTTTCTATAACCAAGCTCGATTATTTGTAGCCCCAACCCGATACGCAGCCGGAATTCCCCATAAAGTTCATGAAGCCGCTGCTTATGGTTTACCCATTATTACCACATCCTTAATAGCTCAACAGTTAGGATGGAACCCGGAAATAGAATTATTAGTTGCGGATAATCCTATAAATTTTGCTCAACAATGCGTCAAACTTTATCAAGATTCAACCCTATGGAATCAACTTAGAAAAAATGCCCTGAAGCGAGTAGAAACCGAATGTTCTCATCAAATATTTTCAGAAAAATTGGGTTCTATTTTTAATTAAAAAAGTCAAAAAAATTAAACTTTAAGATACTTAATTATGATAATAGGTACTATTTTTTGACTGTCTTTAAAAATAGCTTGTAATTGTAGTTCACCCTGATCAGATAAATCTTTTATATCTAAGTAAATACTGAATCCCCAAAGATGAGTGGTTGACTTAAGACAATGAAAGCTAGTTACATCGGGACGAGGTACGATTAAAGGAACTTCACTTAAAACTTTTTTATCTTTTTTATCAATTAATCTGATCGTCACTGACTGACTTTTTTTGGGAACGAACCAACCCGCAATCCACAATTTTGACTGTTTAATTTTATCTCCTTTTTTTGGGTGGTCAATCCAAGTTCCTAAAATTTCATCAGTCGATTCTGGAATTAGATTAATAATAGATAAAATTTTAATATTGTTAAGACCAAAAAATATTTTTTGTATTAACCGAATTAATGAAACACAAAAATAAAGTATCCAGCTATTTTCAAATTGAAATAGTTTTGAGAAGAAAATGTTTTTTATAGAGTATATATCTTGAAATCTATCTGTTTTTCTTAAAGCAATTAGAACAATAATACGCTTTCTTTTTAATTCAATATCTGTTGTCCAAAATTTAAGATATTGTTGACTCACCTCTTGCTTAAGATAAGCTTTATAAGCTGCACGGACAAATTCTTCATTGTTGAATTTCTCCGTAATTCGTAAAAAATCTTGATCACTCACATCCATTGGATTGAGATTTGAAACTAAAGTAAACTGTTCAGAACTAATTGGGTAAAAGTTGTTTAATTTATTTTGATAAAAATCGTCAAAATTTTGTTGATTCATAATCCTAAATCATTTGTAATCAAAACCTGTCTGTTCTCACTAAAGTAATCTTCTGTTGCTTAAGTTTCAACAGAATTTGTTCAGATTGAGCCGCGAGATGATCACTCTGATTAATCAAAGCTATCCAAGCCGATGTATCCACAAAAACTTTATGTCCCTTGATCATCATGCTTAGGTGTACCATACAAATAATGATCGTGTTGATCTGCTAAATCAGTTATTCCCGTTTCCATTTGACACTCTTCTATAACCGATAACAACCTGTCCCACCCAGATGCAGATTCATCCGATGATATACCTACTGTTGTAGCAGTTGTCGGTGTATCCAAGAAAGTTATAATAACTGGGTGAAATTCGCCATAAGAAACTTGTTCACTGGGATGAACTACCCCATCTTTAAAAATACCCCTAATTGACTGCATAAAGCCCCCTCTCCCATGCGATTTAGACCGAGAAACAATCCCCGCCCAGACTTAGACAGAGAATCCTATCTATGATGTTAACACGCAAACGCTTCACCTAAGAAAGCGATCGCAATTATAATTCGGAATAATTACACTAACTCTAGGCATTAAAATTGCTAATGTTTACGGTATTGGATAGACAATGAAAAAGTTAGTCGTGCCGAGTTGTATCGCTACAACACCGAGCTTCGAGCTACTTTTCCTTTTGTCAAATTATTGAAAATATAGATTTGTTTATATATCAAAATAATGGAGCATCTTACGGAGAAAAATCATCGACAGATTTTTTGTTGAAAATGCTAAAACCTAATTGTCTAAAAATATCTTTTCCCAATAGTCATTATAAAGGATACAATCCAGAAACCACTTACTTAAAACATAATGGTATTATAGTTAAACGTTTTTGTGATTATCATGATTCAAATGTTATCAAAGACTACCTTCTGGGAAAAAGTGAGTCTGACGTAGTATCAAGCATATTAGATATTGAATATTATAGTAATGATTTTATCTGGGAAAATGCTAAGAATAGTTTAAGTGAATTGAGAAAAAGAGAAATGATAACAGATATAATTATTTCGGATTTCATAGAAGAAAATTGGACGAAAATTAAATTATTTCATTCTATGAATCATCCTACTAACTTAGTGTTGCTGGAAATAGCAGATAGAATTCTAACGAATCTAGGACTACCAAAATTAAATACTGCGGAAAGAAACAGTCAAAAAACAAATATCCAAATTCAAGTGATTTTGAACTGAAAACTCTTTAAACTGCTCTACCCAATCTGAAATAGTTTCCGCCCTGTAGTAAGGAGTATATTCCACCGAACTCACATTCACCCATCCTTACTATACCATCAAAGGGTACAGGTTAAACAAGTTGATTAAATATTAATCTTAATTTAATGCTCATTCAATGTTCAGCCAAGTGAACATTTCTGTCACCGACAATTTCATATCTTTAACACTTTCTAAAACCGGTAAAATTTCTAACTCTGATTTGATGTCAGGAAATTGATTAGGCTGAAATATCATGACTGATTCATCTTTAGGATCAATTAACCATCCCAATTCTGTTCCATGCTTCAGACAAAAAATAATCTTTTTAATAACTTTGTTAGGAGATTGTTCGGGAGATAGAATTTCAATGACCCAATCAGGGTAAATTTCAAAGCGATTTTCAATTCTCCCTTGTTCTGTTTTTGGGATGCGCTTCCAAGTAAAAACGGCAAGATCAGGTACTAGAGAACGTCCACCAAAAGTACACCTTAATTCTGTAAAAGCTAAGGCTGCTTTATTTGCTTTTCCGACTTCATTAATCTTTGCAGATAAATAAGTTTGAATCAGACTATGTTCTCCCTGGGGCATGGGTTTTTGTTCTATTTGTCCATTAATATATTCACTAGAAGGTTTTGTTTCAGGAAATCCTAAAAAATCCTCTAAGGTGATTTTTGTTTGAATTTGATTAACCGCAACCATTTTTTACCTCCTAACAACATTTGGTTAGTATAGTGCTTTATTTTTTACTCTGTACTTAACCGACAGGTGGCGATCTCATGAACCGAACTCACATTCACAATTGCCCCGCCTTGAGATTTCATCAAAGGATAAAGCTGACGGACACCCAAATAAACCGAGCGGACATTGACTGCCATCACCCGATCCCATTCCTCCGGTGTAGTCTCTACCAGAGGCTTACAAACTTGTATTGCCGCATTATTCACCATAGCCACTATATTTTCAACCTTTCCCGATAGTTGGTGGGCGATATTTCCCCAAGCCAAAGCATCAGAAACATCAGCCCGAATCAACAAATCAACCTCGGTTAATGGAGTGGTAACTTCACCCAGATCAACCCCTATCACATACCAGCCATTTTTTTGAAACAACTCAGCAGTAGCTCTACCAATACCGCCTAAAACCCCAGTAATTAAGACAACTAATTTACCCATCAGATTAATCCTAATATTACCCAATAAATAAGTCAAATATTGCTATGTTTTACGATTCCTAATCCGTTGAATATCCTGCCAAAACTCCTCTCGCGTTACCTCACTGAGTCGATTTTCCCGTTGTTTAGTGTAATCACCATTGCCCCACCCCACCTGTTGTAAAAAGCGAATAGCGTTAATTTGCCCCAGATTATTAACTAAAACCTTATACCCTTTTTTTCTAAGTTCAATGGGTGTCATTGTCAATTTCTCCTTCTTCTTGCTGAAAAATAGTCATTAACCAAGTCACAGGATTACTTAATGTTACTAGAAGCAGATTTTGAGAGCGAATGGCATTTTTAAGTAAGCGATCATCCGTCGTCAATAAAACATCTGCTTTCGCCCTTTCAGCACAAGCAATATGAAAAGAATCATAAAGTCCAAAGCCCAAATTTTCTAATTCCTGTGAACGATGGTTAATTTCATCATCAATACTAACAAAAATTTTAGCCATTTGTAGAATTTCCCAGATATTTTCTAATTTCTCAATATTAGTCATTTTTTCTAGTTCTGCCGCGATCGCTTCACTCATAATAACCCGCCAGTCTTGAGAGTGACTTCGATTGATAATATTAAGAACTGCTTCTGCTTCCAAGCGAATACGCTCTTGCGTCCAATCATCGAAAGGACGGTTTAAGCAGCAAACATCAAAATAAATTCTGTATTCAGACACCATTCAACACCCAAACCAACCCAAAAACAACGATTTATCACCCCTCAACTCCCAAACCCGTCAGCAAATTATTAATCGCCATCTCATTCACCCGTAATACAGCTTCCCTCGTATGAGAACCATTATGGGTTCCAAAAATACACTGGTCAAACTGGCGTAAAGGACTCTCCATCGCTAAAGGTTCCATTTCAAACACATCTAAAGCCACCCCCGCCACTTTCCCAGACTCCAACCCAGCAACCAACGCGGTTTCATCAATTAATGGCCCTCTCGCCACATTCACCAAACGCACCCCAGGTTTCATCAACTCAAACTGGTGATGACTCAATAAATGGTGGTTTTCGCGGGTCAAATTACAAGAAAGAGCAATAAAATCAGATTGTTGCAATAACTCCTCAAAACTAACCGATTCAATTCCTAATTCCCCCTGAACAGCATCAGGAATCGGCATCACATCATAACCCAGAATAGACATTCCCACCGCCACACCCCGCTTAACAATTCCCCGTCCAATACTCCCCACACCAATAACACCCAAGGTTTTACCCCGTAGAGTCATCCCTGGAAGTTGTAGCCATCCCCCTGAACGCACAGATTGGTCTAACTTATGTAAATGTCTAGCTAACAGTTTTCAATAATCCCAAACATAAGTTGTTGCCATTCCGATAAATCCGTCAAAAAACAAATATCCAAATTCAAGTGATTTTGAACTGAAAACTTTTTAAACTGCTCTACCCAATCTGAAATAGTTTCCGCCCTGTAGTAAGGAGTATATTCCAAAGACCCATCCAGAAATCGAGCCATTTCCCCATAAAACCCCCTGTCATAGTGATACCAAGCCAACCATACCAACGTATGATAACGCACTGGAGACTCCATTTTTTGAATGTGTTCGGGTAAATTGCATTGAGCAAAAAACTTGTCCAACACCTTCACCACACATTCAGCTTGAGTTTTGGTGTTTCTAGTCGTGTTCCCCCCATACCTGCGATAACCCACCGCCACCCGCCGCCACCAAGCCGCTTCACACCCCATCAACCCCAAACGCAACACCAAATCAACATCATGGGATTGGCGCAACTCCCCATCAAACCCCCCCACCTGTTCTAACCACTGTTGACGAATCATCATGCCACTGGTTTTAACTGGTTTATACATTAACCAACTTTCCAAATTCAGATCAGGAACATCACGCCAAGGTTCCACATCAATAATTTTCTCACCCCCTCCATCCACAATTCGCCAACCTGTATGCACACTCCCCAAACTCGGCTGTTGCTCAAAACAATTCACTTGTTCTGCTAACTTTTCCGGTAAAATCCAAAAATCATCCGCATCTAAAAAAGCAATAAACTCACCCTGAGCTTGTTTAATCCCTAAATTACGAGCGACAGCCGAACCTTGATTTTCTTGATAAAAATATCTAATTTTATTTTGGTAAGACTCTAAAACTTGACAAGTTTGATCCGTTGATCCATCATCAATAACAATAATTTCATAATCTTGATAAGTCTGCATTAAAACACTGTCAATCGCTTCAGGAAGAAAGCGATCGCAATTATAAGTCGGAATAATTACACTAACTCTAGGCATTAAAATTACTGTTAATTAATACAGTTTAAATTATTTTGTGGATACCAATTATCCTCTAATAATTGTTCAAAATTTTCTGATAAATGCGATCGCCCCAAAAGATAACCCCCCCCTGACCAAAGTTGAATTGAACTCAGTTAATAAATATTAACAAATTTCTCACCAATCTCGGTTGACCGGGACTGACCCCTTCCTAGAGACAGATAATTAAGGGTTGAAGGGCCAAAATCGCCAACTTTTGTAATTTTTGATATAAAATCAAATTTATGTGAAGATTTGTTTAGAATAACCGACATCCATTTAGAGAGGAGAAAATACAGTGGCTTTTGAACTTCCCGCCCTACCCTTTGCCGACGATGCTTTAGAATCTAGCAAAATGTCGGCCAAGACCTTTTCCTTCCATCATGGTAAGCACCACGCGGCTTATGTTACGAACCTGAATAAACTGATTGATGGGACAGGACTAGCGGATAAATCCCTAGAGGAAATTATCAAGGCAACCGCCAATGACCCGAATAAAGCTGGAATTTTCAACAATGCGGCTCAAGTCTGGAATCATACTTTCTTCTGGAATAGTCTGAAACCCTCTGGAGGCGGCCAACCCACAGGCGCTTTAGCCGAAAAAATTAATGCCGACTTTGGTAGCTTTGACAAATTTATCGAAGAATTCAAAGCCGCCGCGACTACTCAATTTGGTAGTGGTTGGGCTTGGTTAGTATTAAATAATGGCACTCTGAAAGTTACCAAAACCGCTAATGCAGGAACTCCTATTGTGGATGGATTAACTCCTTTATTAACTTTAGATGTTTGGGAACACGCCTATTATTTAGACTTCCAAAATGCCAGACCTGCTTACATTGAAAACTTCCTAAATCAATTAGTGAACTGGGATTTTGTGGCTGAAAACTTCGCGGCTGCATAATTGAGCATTCTTTCTGAAATAGATTGAACCACAAGCAAGACAGTCATTCTATTTTTAGAACTGTCTTGCTTTTTTTATCATCCCAATTAATTCAAATTTTAACCATGAATAGTCAAGATCTTGCCCGATATATTGAAAGCACTAATGGTATTTCTAAGTCCTGGTTATTAGTACAATTGCGGTTAAAAAAACTTGAAGAACGTCGTTCAGAAATTTCCCAGGAAGAATATATTCAAGAGTTAGCCCAACTGCATCAAGAATTAATGAATTTGGGGGAGTGGTGGTTGGGAATAGAAAATGAGGTTTTTGGTTAAAATTGATTCCTCATCATTTTTTAGGGTCTAATGCTTCCAGTTCACCCCCAAACGTTTGAGATAATCCCAACCCCTTTGGGGCCAAACATGAGGACGCCCCGTTTTTTCAGCAATCCATTCCGCCACCTTCGGGCCAGACCAAGAGCCACCATCCGGTGCTGGCCCCTTTAACGCCTGCATCAGTTCATGTTGTTGGCCTAAAGTGAGTAAAGATTTCGCTATCGGGGGTTGGCGCTCCCGGCTACGATTCTTAATAGAACTGGGCCCCTCGCGGTTATAGCGCCGGATAATTTCCTTGGCATAGTCGTAATTTAACCCCACCACTTCAGCCGATTGTTTAATTGTCCAATCCCCTGCCACAAGGCAAAGCAAATGCCATCGACGGGCCTCTGTCGTGTCTCGTGCTTGACGATAGCGAGCTTTCAGGTCATCGGGCGTTAGATACGGTTCGATGTGCGCTTTAGGTGGCATTCCTCCGATTCAGCATCAGGAAATTTGGTTAGTCTATCTGATGGTTTTAAGGGTTTTCCGGATCAATGCCAGAATTTCTAAGAATTACGAATTACGAATAGGTAATGGGTAATGGGTAATGGGTAATGGGTAATAGGTAATAGGTAATGGGTAATGGGTAATGGGTAATGGGTAATGGGTAATGGGTTTACTCCCCCTGCCTCCCCCGCTCCCCCTGCCCCTCCTGGTGTTAAACTCTGATATGGGTATTTTTAAGAATATGAGGAATAACAGAGTATGGCATCCATCCGTAAGTTGCACCGACAACTGATCAAAAAAGAACGCTCCGCCGTTGAGATCACCCAGGAAGCGCTGGATCGGATTGCACAACTTGAACCCCAACTAAAGAGTTTCCTCTATGTGACGGCGGATAGAGCCTTAGAACAGGCCCGTCAAGTAGATGCCAAAATTTCCAGAGGAGAAGAAATAGGTCTGTTAGCAGGAATTCCCATCGCCATTAAGGACAATATGTGTACCGAGGGAATTCGGACTACCTGTGGCTCCAAAATTTTAGAGAATTTTATCCCGCCCTACGAATCTACTGTTACCCAGAAACTCGCTGCGGCTGGGGCGGTGATGGTGGGAAAAACCAACATGGATGAATTTGCTATGGGGAGTTCAACCGAAAACTCTGCCTATCAGGTGACAGCTAATCCTTGGGATTTAGAACGGGTTCCGGGGGGGTCATCGGGGGGGTCTGCTGCGGCCGTAGCAGCCGGAGAAGCGGTGGTTTCCCTGGGTTCAGATACGGGGGGTTCGATTCGTCAGCCCGCGTCATTCTGTGGGGTTGTCGGGCTTAAACCCACCTATGGCTTAATTTCTCGTTACGGCTTAGTCGCCTATGCGTCCTCTTTAGATCAAATTGGGCCCTTTGGACGTTCTGTGGAAGATGTCGCTATTTTATTACAAGCGATCGCCGGTCACGACCCGAAAGATGCCACCAGTTTAAACCTTCCCATTCCCGATTATGTTTCAGCCCTTAGACCTTCTTTAAGAGCCAAAAGTGGGATTAAAATTGGAGTAATTAAGGAAACTTTTGGGGAAGGATTAGATCCAATTGTTGAACAAACTGTCACCAAAGCAATTAGTGTTTTACAGGAATTAGGAGCAGAAATTCAGGTGGTTTCTTGTCCTCGATTTCGCTATGGTTTACCAACTTATTATGTGATTGCACCTTCGGAAGCTTCTGCTAATTTAGCTCGTTATGATGGGGTGAAATATGGTTTTCGTTATCCCGATGCTGATAATTTAATTGAAATGTATCAGAAAACCCGGGCGCAAGGGTTTGGGGCGGAAGTCAAACGCCGGATTATGATGGGAACCTATGTATTATCGGCGGGATATTATGACGCCTATTATTTGAAAGCCCAAAAGGTGAGAACTTTAATTAAGGAAGATTTTGATCGGGCGTTTAGTCAAGTGGAAGTTTTAGTTTGTCCGACTGCACCTTCAACGGCTTTTAAAGCGGGTGAAAAAACGGCTGATCCCTTGAGTATGTATTTATCGGATTTAATGACTATTCCAGTTAATTTAGCGGGTTTACCTGGAATTAGTGTTCCCTGTGGGTTTGATGATCAAGGCTTACCGATTGGGATGCAATTAATTGGGAAACCGTTAGGGGAATCTCGGTTATTAGAAGTTGCTAATGCCTATGAAAAAGCCACGGATTGGCACAATTATAAACCTCAAGGAATCTAATCTGTAAATATTAGGGTGGGCTTTGCTCACCTCTTTAATCCTTCTGTAATTTTTCTAACCATTATGTCCTATAAAGTTAATGTTTCCATAGAAAAAACGGATTCAGGATATTTAGCCTATTGTCCAGAACTCTCTGAACAAACCTTTCAAGGAGATTCACTGGATTTAATTTTTTCTGAGTTAAAAACTGTTATTCAAGCCGATTATCAACATCAAGTTTCCTCTGAAACTAAAAGAAAACCCATTTGGGAAATTGCCCAAGATTTAACTCAAGATATAACTGAGGATGAACTTAAACTTTTTACTACTAATCTTAATATGTCAACAACTTTAACGGATATCGGTACATTAATTATTTCTACACCCGGAATTTGTGGGGGTCGTCCTCGAATTGCTGGAACAAGAATGTCGGTGATGAGTATTGCAATTGATTATAATGCTGGCATGACTGTTGAAGAAATTTTACAAGAATTTCCGCACTTGAATTTAGGACAAATTTATGCAGCTTTAACTTATTATCATGTGAATAAGTCAAGTATGGATCAAGAAATTATGGCTTATTATGAAGAATGCGATCGCTTAGAAAAAGAACATAGCGCGAGGACGGTTTCGTGAGTCAAATTCGTTTATATTTTGATGAAGATTCGGGCAATATGTCCTTAGTTGAGGCGTTACGAAATGAAGATATAGATGTTTTGACGACACCAGAAGCGAATAGAATGGGTTATTCCGATCAAGATCAATTATTATGGGCAACTCAGCAAAATCGGATTATCTATAGTTTCAATATGGGTGATTTTTGCCGTTTACATAATATATTTATTAGTGATGGAGTAACTCATGCCGGGATTATTGTTGTTCCTAGACAAAGTTATTCCATCGGTGAACAATTACGAGGAATATTAAGGTTAATTTCTGAACAGTCCGCAGAAGTCATGGTTAATCAATTAGTATTTTTAGGAATGTATATTCGGGCTGAATAATAATCAATTTATTCGTAAATGATTTAAAAAAATTACCTTGTTAGCAATATAAAATATGTATATTTCAAAATTTCAGATTTGTAACTATAAATCATTTAAAGATTCTACACTGTTAGAATTTAAGCCTGGTATCAATATTATCATTGGTCAAAATAATGTTGGTAAGACGGCTTTTTTAGAAGCATTAGAATTAAATTTTAGTGACCATCCTCATAAGAATATTAGAAAATTACAAAAATTACAGCCTCAAAAAAAACGTCAGTCTTCACCATTAACAAATTTATCGACGGTTAATATTACATTTAATCTTGATATATCAGATATTTATCTTATCCTAAAAGAAATAAATATTTATGCTTTAATAAATGATAATTTTGAAAAAGACTTAAATTTATTAAAAGAATGGATTGGTAATTGCAGCATGAAAGAATTTTGTATTTATGATTACAATCCAAATAAAGAAAATAATTATTTGAGAAAAAAATTAGATATTCCAGATGGTATTGATATTTTTTGTATTGATAAGAATAGTATGAAATCTCGTAGAAAAATAGAAGTTATAAACATAATTATTAAAGAAAATAATATACAGACCACCAAACAATTCATTTATGATAACCAGCGTGCAAATATTAGATTAGAAGAAGCTTTTTTTGATGTGTTTAAAAGTAACTTTGGAAGTAAAATTTATAGATTTGAATCAGAAAGGTTTCATCTTTGTAGCTGCTCAACAGGAATTAAGTCAAAGTTAAGACCGGATGCCAGCAATTTAGCTGAAGTCATTAATCAACTACAAGCACGGGGAAATAAAAAAAATTATAAAATTTTTAATAATTATATTAACATTATATTTCCTGATATTAAAAGTGTTTCTGCTGAGTTAAACCCTAAAACTTCAACAAAGGATGATGAATACGAGATTTTAGTGTGGTCGCCTGAAGCTGACCAAGAAGATATTAAAGATTTTGCATTACCTTTATCTCAATGTGGAACTGGAGTTAGTCAGGTATTCGCAATATTATATGTTGTAATAACTACTTCTGAATCTCAAGTTATTATTATTGATGAACCTCAGTCATTCCTTCACCCTAGTGCTGCCAAGAAGTTAATAGAAATCCTTAAAGAGTTTCCTCAGCATCAATATTTTATTGCTACCCATTCTCCTCAAATTATAACGGCTGCTAACCCTGCAACAATTGTTCAACTCTCCTATATTGATGGGGAAACTAAAGCCCAAATAATTGATGCTAAACAAACAGCACAATTGCGTTCACTCTTAGATGAGTTGGGAGTAAGCTTGTCTGATGTGTTTGGGGCTGATAACATTTTGTGGGTTGAAGGGCCTACTGAGGAAAAATGTTTTCCTTTAATTTTGGATAAATTAACTGATATCAAGTTAAGGGGAACTCAGATTTTAGCTGTGCAAAATACAGGAGATTTAGAAGGAAAACACGCTGATTTAGTGTTTGATATTTATGACAAGCTTAGTGGAGGTAATACATTGTTTCCAGCAGCTATAGGTTTTATCTTGGATGAAGAAGGGAGGACACAGCAGAAAAAAGACGACTTAAAAAGACGAAGTAAAAAAAATGGTAATAAATTAGAATTTCTAACTCGAAAACTTTATGAGAATTATTTACTTGAGCCTGAAGCCATAGCTCATGTTATTAATCAAGAGGATTGCAGCAGAGACCAACCTATTTATGAAAATGAAATCCAAAGTTGGTTAGATGTCAATAAAAACCAATTCATTAAAGAAACATCAGAAGACGCAGATTGGTTAAAAGTTGTAGATGGAGCAAACCTTTTAAAAAAGCTGTTTTCAGAAAAAACCGATAATAAAGTGTCATTTATAAAAACAAAACATTCCTATGAGCTAACCGAGTGGCTGTTAAAAAATAAATCAGATTCTTTACAAGAAATAGCTAATTTATTGATAAAGATTTTAAATCCATAATATTACCATCGGGATTAAAAACAAAAATTAACCCCCTTGCTCTTGTAGAGAAAGAGGGTTAAGGATTCGATCATAAATTGACAATCCTATTTAATCCAACCTGCACTTAAAATAACAGTAATTCCCATAAAAATAATCGCTAACATCCAAGTAATCCGATTTAAGGTAGTTTCGGCACTTTTGGCGCTAGTAAATAATTGAGCTTGTCCACCAATACCACCAATACCGTCGCCTTTAGGACTATGGAGTAAGACCAGAATAATAATCCCTACAGCAGATAAAGACCAAATTGCTTGTAATACTTGAGTAACCATGTTAAGAAGTTGATAATTTGAACAGAAAAATTAAAGCGTCAAACCTTTAATTATAACCTATTTTTTAGGGAATTAGGTTAAAGTTTTACCCGCATCGGAGTCCGATTTTCCCGAACTTCATAGGCGGCGGATTCAATCATAGAAACACCCGTCATTTCCGGGGGTTGAGGAATACCCAAAATCTGCAAAATCGTGGGGGCGATATCCGCTAAACAGCCATCTGTCCGTAAAGGAATATCGGTTCCGTGACCTGGGATTTTGCGTTTTTCCCCTTCTACTAGGATAAAGGGAACGGGGTTAGTTGTGTGGGCTGTCCAGGGATTTCCTTCGGCGTCGCACATATATTCGGCGTTACCATGGTCAGCAATAATAATCGCCGTCCCCCCAGCTTGACTAATACTTTGTAATAATATCCCTAAACAGTGATCAACGGTTTCAACCGCTATCACCGCCGCCTCCATAATCCCCGTATGTCCGACCATATCAGGATTAGCGTAATTAATTACAATCATTGAGTAAATTCCCTTTTCAATACCCTCAATTGCCACATCTGTTACAGCTTCGGCGGACATTTCCGGTTGTAAATCATAAGTAGCAACGGAGGGACTGGGAATTAATTCTCGGTCTTCCCCCGGATAGGGTTGTTCTAAACCGCCATTAAAAAAATAGGTGACATGGGCATATTTTTCTGTTTCCGCCGTGCGTAATTGTTTTAACCCATGTTCAGCGATAACTTGCCCGAGAATATTATTCAGATTTTGGGGTTCAAAAGCAACTAAAACGGGAAAATTAGAGTCATATTGAGTCAAAGTTACAAAGCTCAGGGGCTGAATATAGGAACGTTCAAAATCCTTAAAATCAGCATCAACAAACACCTGAGTTAACTCCCTCGCCCGGTCAGGACGGAAGTTAAAGAAAATCACCCCATCCCCGGCTTCCACCGCCCCAGATGCGATTCTACAGGGCAACACAAACTCATCTTTTATGCCTTCAGAATAGGAAGATAACATCACATCGGCGGCCGATAATCCATTACCTTCCCCATCGGTAGTCATGATATCATAAGCTTGTTTAACTCGATCCCATCGTTTATCTCGATCCATGGCATAATAACGGCCACTAATTGTTACAATACGACCGATACCAATAGCATCAATTTGTTCTTGAAGTTGCTTAATATATTTAATTCCATCTTTAGGATTAGTGTCTCGACCATCCATAATGGCATGAATACAAACATCTCTAATATTTTTAGCTTTTGCTAAGTTTAAAAGTCCGTATAAATGATCTAAATGGGAGTGAACACCACCATCAGAACATAAACCCATCAAGTGTAACTTGCCGTTTTTATCTAAAACATCTTGACAAACTTTTAACAATGCCGGGTTATTTTGAATTGTGCCATATTCAACCGCATCGGAAATTCTAACTAACTCTTGAGGGACAACGCGCCCCGCACCAATATTCAAATGACCCACTTCTGAATTTCCCATTTGACCCACGGGTAAGCCCACGGCCTTCCCAGAGGTGCGAATTAGGGTTCTGGGGTAAGCTGTCCACAGACTATCCATCACCGGGGTATTGGCAACGGCTATGGCATTTCCGTCGGTTTGTTCACGATAACCCCATCCGTCCAAAATGATAAGTACAACGGGAGATACAGATTTTGGTGCCATACTTAAGTTACCTTTTCCTGCTTGTGGTGATTTCTGGCTAGATTATACCTTATGGGGGAAGTCTGTTAATCACGAGAACTTGACAATGCCACCTATAAAACTTAAAATTCAGCCTTTAAAAGCTGATACAAAATCTAAATTTTTAGGGCGTTTAATGAAATTTGCGATCGGTCTCCTCGGCTTCCTTAAACCTTATTTACGATGGATAGTCCTAGGAGGAACATTATTTTTCTTGGCTGCAAGTTTTAGAAAGCATTGGCAAGAAATTTCAGAAATTGATATTAGTTCAACGGGATGGCTCTATCTCGGATTAGCTCTGATTATTACCCTTTGCGCCCATATTTGGTCAGCCTTTGTCTGGTTAATTATTGTTAAAGAGTTTAAGCAAATAATTAGACCCCGTTGGGGATTACAGCTTTATTTAATCACTAATCTTGCGAAATATCTGCCGGGGAATATTTGGCACTTTTATGGGCGAATTATGGCGATGAAAGACTCTGGTATTGCCCTAGAAGCGGCGGCATTAAGTGTATTACTTGAGCCTTTGATCCTGGCAGTTGCCGCATTAGGGTTGGCATTAATCAGCTATCATAGTTCCTATTGGATTATACAAATTCTAGGTTTAATTGCTTTAGGAATTGGGATTCATCCTCGGATTTTGAACCCAATTCTGAAATATTTAGAAACCTCAAAATTTAAAAAACAACTGTCTGATTTTCCCAAAGAAGCCTCCTGTCAATTAGATCATTATCCCCTCAAACCCCTATTCGGAGGAGCAAGTTTCGTTTTGTTAAGATGGTCGGGTTTTATGTTGACTTTACTCGCCTTAACTCCCCTAACTTTTGAGCAAATTCCGATATTATTAGGAGCCTATAGTTTTGCTTGGTTATTGGGGTTATTAATTCCGGGTGCCCCCGGAGGATTAGGAGTTTTTGAAGCCACTATTTTAGCTTTATTGAGTCAACAATTTTCCCCGGCTATTTTATTGGGTGCGATCGCATTTTACCGTTTAGTCAGTATTCTCGCTGAAACCCTGGGTGCATTATTAGCCAAATTAGATCAAAGATTTTTAGATAATTCTAATTGATAAGTTTTAACTAATAAGTCAATTCCCGTAATCGCTGTACCAACAACCACAGCATAAGCACCTAAATCTAAGGCTTTTTTAGCCATTTCTGGTGAAGAAATTCCGCCTTCACAAATTATAGGAACTGGCAATTTTTGAACCATTTGGGTTAATAAATCAAAGCCCGGGGGAGATTGATTTTGGGTGGCTTTTGTATAACCATATAAGGTTGTTCCTACACAGTCTGCACCCGCTTCTACCGCTTCTATAGCTGCTTCTAAACTATCCACATCCGCCATCACAAATTTGCCTAATTCCTGATGGATTTTAGCAATTAAATTCTTTACAGTTTCTCCTTGGGGACGTTCTCGCAAGGTAGCATCAATCGCAATTATATCAGCCCCGGAGTTAGCGATCGCAATGGCATCTTCAAATCGTGGCGTAATATACACATCAAACCCTGGAATTTGTTGTTTCCATAACCCAATAATAGGCTGAGAAACCCATTTACGCACGGCTTCAACATGGGCTGGGGTATCTATTCTCACCCCTAATGCTCCTTGGTTAACGGCGGCTTTAGCCATGGCTGCAATTACAATCGGATCATGTAAGGGGGAATCAATTGGTGCTTGACAGGAGACAATTAATCCGTGAGTTAAGATGGAAAAAAGATCGGATTTCATGTTAGATTTATTAGGGTAGGGCTGTTTCATTTTCTATTATAAACCCTAAGACGTAACCCTCTAAACTATTATGAATATATCCTTAACTCCTGAGCTTGAGCAGTTTGTTCAGTCAACAGTCAAAAACGGCAAATATTCATCGGCTTCTGAAGTCATACTAGCGGCGTTACAATTACTAAAAGAACAGGAAATTTTAGGGGTTATAAATCCAGTTTTGTCAGAGGGTAAGCAAAAATCAAACTATGATTTCTCTGATTTGGTGGGGCGATTAAATTGGCAGGGGGAAGCAGTAATAATACAGAGGAATCTACGCGATGAGTGGTAATCGCTATGTGTTGGATACAAATGCTATTGTAGCTCTACTTCAAGGAAATATTCAACTCATCGAATTACTTAAAGATGCTGATTGGATCGGAGTTTCAGTTATTAGCCAAATAGAGTTTCTGGTATTTCCTGGGTTGACTCAAGATGATCGTCAGATTTTTGATCAGTTTCTGCAAAGAGTTGAGGTTATGGATTTAGCCACAATTGATATTGTTTTAATTGATAAAATCATTGAAATTCGCCAGCAATATCGCTTGAAACTACCAGATGCAATTATTACAGCAATGGCTATCCAAAATTCAGCTAGTCTGGTGACAGCCGATCAAGAGTTGGCAAAGGTAACAACTTTAATGGTAATTAATTGGTAGCGATCGCTCTTGAATTAAACCAGGTTTTGGGAAAGGGAAGGCTTTTTTAATGATGACTAGAGGCAACCATTTCTTTAATCAAAAATCAATTATTTTGAATTAAAACGGTCTATTTCTTGTTGAAATATTTCTTTAAAAATTTGGGTGGCTTGAGGTTGAATAATTTGGGAGAATCGTTGGACTGATTCTTGTAATAATTGGGGCATAACAGTAATTGTTTTTTTACCTGTGGGGGTTTGATAAAAGTCAATCATAGTTTGTAAATCTTCTTCTGTAAAAAATTTATCGTACAGGGGATAATAAACTTTTTCCATAATTTGGTTAAAATCAAGTTTTTCCATTAATCTTTGATTATATTGGGTGAGAATGCGACTCATATCTTGGTTGATTTTATTAATCATTTCTTGTTTTTTTTCTGGAGAAATTCCTGATGTTTCTGGGACAATAGATTCTAAAATACCAGTAAATTCTTGTTGAAGTTGGGTGGCGGAAATTTGGCTAACCTGTCTAAATAGTTTTTCTCCTCCGGTGATTTCTATTAATTCTCTGATCAGTTTGCGTTTACTTTCAGAAACAGATTGTTGAGATAATTCTAATTCAGGTTTTAGAGTAGATTCTGCTTTGACAGGTATAGGGAAATTTACCCCTAAAGATAAAATAGTTCCGAGTAATAAAATTCGCTTTAAGAACATAAAAAACTCTCCTGATTTTTGAAATTATCTTACCAAAAATGCGATCGCGTAGCCACTGCCTTATTTAATTTATATCTGTTGCTCTGGCAATTCTAAATCAAAGGTAATACTTTTGGATACAAGATTGGTAACTTTATAAAAAATATTATAGTCTTAAAAACAGGTATAATGTTTTACAGAAAACAAAATATTCCCTAAAATTAACGATGACACCCTCACAATATTTTGATTATCAGAACATTCAACCTATTAGTCAACCCATCGAACCCAAGAAACAAGGCGCAAAACGCCATTGGGGTAGTCATCCCTATTTTACTCGACGAGCTTGGAATGTTGTTCAAGAATATATTCGCACTTTTAGCCAACCGGGAGATATTATTTTAGACCCTTTTGGGGGTTCAGGGGTGACAGCAGTTGAATCTTTAGTATTGCGTCGCCAAGCAATTCATTGTGATATTAACCCAATGGCTAATTTTATTTGTTCTCAAATTGCTGTTAGTCCCATTAATATCGAGAGTTTTAGAATAGCTTTCGATGAAATAGAAAAAAAATGCAAAGATGCCATTAATTTAGCTTATTCACTTTCTGATGAAGAAGCTGAAAATTTAGAAATAAAATATTGGTATCCTCAAAATGTGAAAATGCCTAAAAATGGCAAGCCAGATTATATTGAACAACTGTTTACTAAACGTCAATTTTTCTGTTTATCATTATTATTAAATGAAATTAATACAATTCAAGATTTAACCATTAAGAATCTGATGAAATTTGTTTTTTCCGCCAGTTTAAACAAAACTAACTTAACATTTAGTTCTACTCATGGCCGAAAAGCAAGCAGGGGAAATAGTGGAATTATGCACCGTTATAGTTATTGGATTCCGCCACAAACACTGGATCTAAATGTTTGGGAAGTTTTTGAACAAAAATTTAAGTATATTGTTCAGGCGAAACTAGAAACTAACTTATTAATTGAAAATTTTTATCAAGATAACTTCTCTATATTCAATGTTTCAGCTACAAATTTAACTGATAAAATTCAGCCAGAGTCTATTGATTATATTTATACTGATCCCCCTTATGGTAAACATATTGCCTATCTGGATTTGTCTACAATGTGGAATGCTTGGCTAGGTTTTGAAGTCAGTGACGAAGCTAGACAATTAGAAGTGATTGAAGGCGGAGATTTAAACAAATCTAAACAAGATTATATTAATTTGCTCCATGCTTCTATAGCTGAAATGTTCAAAGTTCTTAAATTTGATCGGTGGATGAGTATTGTCTTTGCTCACAAAGATCCTGCTTTTTGGGATGCTATTGTTAAATCAGCACAAGATTCAGGATTTCAGTATGTTAATTGTGCGATTCAGACCTCAAGTACACCTTCTTTATACAAACGACAAAATCCCCTCAAAGTTTTATCGGGTGAGTTAGTATTAAATTTCATAAAAGTTAGAAATCCTAAAACAATCGCTATTAGTAAAGTCGGTACTGATGTTGTACAATTAATTAAAGAAGTAGCTGAATTAACCATTGTCAAAAATTCCGGTGCTTCTACAGAAGATATTTATAATGCTTTAATTCCTAAATTGTTAGAAAACGGCTTATTGAATCAGGTTAAAAAACAATTAGATGATATTACACCTATTCTCAACGAAGAATTTATATTTTCTGAATTGGATCATCTTTGGAAGATTAAACCCAATACAAAAATAGGCTGTTTTATTCCTCTGGAAGATCGGATTCGTTTTTATCTGATCGATTATTTACAATTCCTAGAAAGACAAGAAAAATCAGCCACCTTCGATCAAATTATATTGAATGTAATGCCAAATCTAATTAATGGCACAACCCCGGCCAATCAAACCATTTTAAATGTTTTAGAAAAAATTGCCTATTCCCCCGATGGTAAACACTGGCAATTTGGTAAATCTGATATCATTCAAATGGAATTAGATTTAGGAATTTCCTTTGAAAATCCTTTATTTCCAAGTCTCGATTTTCCTAAAGATCCTAATAAAATAGAACACGATTGTATAATTTATATTTTAGCTAAGATAGCTCTATCGGCAGGTTTAAAAGTTCATATAGGCAAAAAAGAACAAGCTACAAGTCACTGGAATGGAGAATCTTTTAATCAGCTATCCTTGAATAAATTGCCGATTCAGAAACCTCTAACAGATTGGCAAAAAAATAAAATTCAGCAAATTGATTTAATTTGGTTTGACAATCAAGGTGATCCCGTTTTTGCTTTTGAAGTCGAAACAAGTACCCCAATTACAACCGGAATTGAAAGGTTTATGGAAGTATTAGAAATCTTTCCAAACCTGGCGAAAAGTCTGGTTTTAATTATTCCTCCTAAACGATTAAGCAAAATGAATAAATTACTTAAAGATTCTCACTATATTGGTCATCCTTTATATATGGAAAATAAATTAGTCTACAGTTTTTCTCAGAAAATTGTAGAAGTTTACCAAAAAGTATCTGCTCTTAATCCTGTTAACTTAGAAACAGTGATTCGAGAAATTCAGTTAACTTTAATTGCGCCTAGTTTGAAATAGTCACCGACTGATTCAGAAACAAGGTTTTTTGTCAACAACAGTTTTGGTGCGTGGGCGGGAATAGCCACACCCTAGAGATTTTAACCAAAGATTAAAATATATGGTATAATCCAAAATTCGTTGTGTAATCTTTATACAGAATTTGATTAGAATGGCAACACAGCCAACTATTGCGATCTCTCATCTCGGTTGCGAAAAAAATCGCATTGATACCGAACATATCCTGGGCTTATTGGTACAGGCAGGTTATCAGGTTGATTCTAACGAAGAATTAGCGGATTACGTTATTGTCAATACCTGTAGTTTTATCGAAGCCGCCCGGGAAGAATCGGTTCGCACCTTGGTAGAATTAGCCGACGCCAAGAAAAAAATTGTGATTACCGGGTGCATGGCCCAGCACTTCCAAGAACAACTTTTAGACGAACTCCCCGAAGCCGTTGCCGTTGTGGGAACCGGAGATTATCATAAAATTGTCGATGTGATCAGACGGGTGGAACAGGGAGAACGAGTTAAAGAAGTTTCCGCCGAACCCACCTATATCGCCGATGAAACCGTCCCCCGTTATCGTACCACTAGCGAGGGAGTTGCCTATCTGCGGGTAGCAGAGGGTTGTGACTATCGTTGCGCTTTTTGTATCATTCCCCACTTGCGCGGAAACCAAAGATCGCGTACTATAGAATCAATTGTTACTGAAGCCCAGCAATTAGCCGAGCAAGGGGTTCAGGAAATAATCCTTATTTCTCAGATCACGACCAACTACGGACTGGATCTCTACGGTGAACCCAAACTGGCAGAATTATTAAGGGCATTAGGAAAAGTTGATATTCCCTGGATACGGATGCACTATGCGTATCCCACGGGGTTAACCCCAAAAGTAATTGCAGCAATGCAAGAGACCCCTAACGTTTTACCCTATTTAGATTTACCGCTACAACATTCACACCCCGATGTGTTACGGGCAATGAACCGTCCTTGGCAAGGGCGAGTCAACGATCGAATTATCGAAACGCTGAAAACCGCTATACCAGATGCGGTGCTTCGTACCACATTTATTGTTGGTTTCCCAGGAGAAACTGAGGAACATTTTGAACACCTGCGGGAATTTGTGCAACGCCACGAATTCGATCACGTCGGCGTGTTTACCTTCTCTCCCGAAGAAGGAACCCCTGCTTATAAATTGCCGAATCAACTGCCTCAAGGGATAATGGATGCCCGTCGGGATACCTTAATGGAGATACAGCAACCCATTTCCCTCAAGCAAAATCAAAAATCCATCGCCCAGGTGGTAGACGTTCTCATTGAACAACAAAATCCCCAAACCGGAGAATTGATCGGTCGTTCTTCCCGTTTCGCCCCAGAAGTAGATGGCTTAATCTATATTGAAGGCGATGCTCGTTTGGGTTCAATGGTGAAAGTCCAAATCACCGATGCTGATGTTTATGATCTCTATGGTTACGTCTTAGAATAAAACGTTAGCCCTTAAAAGCTTACAGGTAAGCCATTTCACCGAAATCGCCGCAAATTTTAAGAAATTTGTTGTTATATTTCTGAATGTTAAGCGTTATCCTAGAGAGAGATGGTCTATAAAGAGTCTGATTGACTAAACAACCTCAATGGTTGTGACAAAAAGTGAGTTCAGGAACTTTGAAGACCTTGGAATGTAAATAAGGTTCCAAGATGCCCAAGAGACAGCGTAACTCAACGTTTGTAGAGAGCTGCGTCAAGCGTTATAGCAAAACTAATAAACCTCTGCATTGTAGTAAAAGTGTCTCAAATGGATAGGGTAAGGTCAGGAACCGGGCTAAAACACATAGATAGGAGAATGAATGAGTCCATCTTTTGCAAGCTTAGGAATTTCCGAAGAACGTGCTAGTTATCTGGAAACAATAGGCTTTAGCGAGCCAACCACCATTCAAGTCGAAGCAATTCCCCATATTTTGTCTGGACGGGACGTGGTGGGACTGGCTCAAACCGGGACGGGCAAAACAGCCGCCTTTTCATTGCCCATTCTGGAGCAACTGGATACAAGTGCAAAGGGCGTACAAGCGTTAATCCTGACCCCAACTCGGGAGTTAGCCATGCAGGTTAAAGAAGCGATTCGGAAAATGACCGATGATCGCAGCTTGTATATTTTAACCGTTTATGGCGGTCAGTCGATTGAACGACAAATCCAACGGTTACAACAGGGCGTGCAGATTGTTGTTGGCACACCTGGACGGATTTTAGATTTACTCAACCGGGGGAATCTGAAATTTGACCGGATTAAGTGGTTAGTGTTGGATGAAGCCGATGAAATGTTAAGCATGGGCTTTATTCAGGATGTAGAAAAAATTCTGGAATCCGTTGCTGAAGATCGGCAAACGGCGTTTTTCTCGGCTACGATGGAGCCTTCGATTTGGAAACTGGTGAAGAAATTCCTCAAAAATCCAGTCACCATTAAAGCTGAAAACCCCAAAGCTACTCCCAAACGCATTGAACAGCGTGCTTATATGGCTCCCCGTGGGTGGTCAAAAGCCCGGGCGTTGCAACCGATTTTAGAATTAGAAGATCCAGAATCAGCGATTATTTTTGTCCGCACTAAACAGGCTGCTGCGGAGTTAACTACTTTCCTGCAAGCCGCAGGTCACAGTGTTGACGAATATCATGGTAACTTGAACCAAACCCAACGGGAACGGCTGCTACAACGCTTCCGCCGTCGTCAGGTGCGTTGGATCGTGGCCACGGATATCGCTGCCCGGGGATTGGATGTGGATCATCTCAGCCACGTGATTAACTACGATTTACCCGATAACGCCGAGAGTTATGTGCACCGGATTGGTCGTACAGGTCGCGCCGGACGGGAAGGGATCGCAATTACGTTGATTCAACCGATTGATCGCCGGAAACTGCGGTTAATTGAGCGCCATTTGAATCATAACTTTACGGTGTTGTCGATTCCTAAGCGCTCGCAAATTGAAGGCCGTTATATTGAACGACTTCAAGGACGAGTGCAGGAAGCCTTAACGGGTGAACGGGTTGCCTCTTTCTTACCGATTGTGGCCCAATTGAGTGAGGAATACGATCCCCAGGCGATCGCCGCGGCGGCTTTACAACTGGCCTACGATCAAACTCGCCCCAGTTGGTTAGATTCCGAATTCCCGGCTGAGGAAGAAGAAATGCCACTCCCGTCTTCTAAACCGAAATTAAATCGTCGGGTGGTTCCTCGTCCTTCGGTGTCCCAGGGCGTTGAATAGGATTCAACGAATGACGGTTTCTACCGATTAAAATAGATACACCAGATGCAATTGATCGTGTCTGGTGGATTTTTTTTTAGTAGGGAACAGGGAACACCGGAACAGCCCCCCAAACCCCCGTGCACGGGGGGCTAGGGGGGAGGGAACACCGGAACACGGAAGGCAAACTCTTTCTATTACCAATTACCAATTACCAATTACCAATTACCAATTACCAATTACCAATTACCAATTACCAATTACCAATTACCAATTACCAATTACCAATTACCAATTACCTAATTAGTAGACCCATGCAGACTAATTCTCAGGACTCTCATCTTAACTCCCTCAGACAATGGGCAAATTTAATGGCGATTATCGCCGCATTTGGAATTAATGTATTAGCGAACTTAGCTCCCTTTAATGGTTTAACTATTGGAGAAATTTCTAATACAGTTTTTAGAGATGTTAAAATTATTCCGGCTAATTATGCCTTTGCTATCTGGGGCTTAATTTATCTAGGATTATTCGGTTTTGCCCTATATCAATTTTTACCTCAAAACCAGGAAAATCCGCGATTAGAGAAGTTAGGTTTTGCCTTGGTTTTAGCCAGTATTGCCCAAATAATTTGGGTATTTTTATTTCAATATCAGATGTTTTTTTTGTCCCTGGGGGCAATGATAGCCATTTTAAATTCTTTAATTGTGGCTTATTTAAGATTAAATATTGGTAGGGTTAAAGTCTCTAAACAAGAACGCTGGTATGTTGATCTTCCGATTAGTATTTATTTAGGTTGGATTAGTGTCGCAACCATTGTGAATGTCGCTTTAGTCTTGGAAAATTGGCAATGGAAAGGCGGGGGAATTTCACCGGAATTATGGACAGCAATTTTATTAGTAATTGCTGGAACTGTAGCGTCTATTTTAATTATTGAACGGAATGAAATTGCCTATCCTTTTGTGATTATGTGGGCACTTTGTGCGATCGCAGTTCGCCAAACTACCCAACCTTTAATTTTAGTCACAGCTATTGGTGTATCTCTATCTTTGGGATTATTTGGATTAAGTTTAACTATTTTACGACGAAGGATTTAAGCAGATTAACACAGATTAAAATCCGTGAAATCTGAACACGGATTAAACGGATTACGCAGATTAACACAGATTAAAATCCGTGAAATCCGTGAAATCCTCTTAAATCTGCGATCCCCATTACCCAATTCAATCTTTTCGGGCGATGAGGAAATAGGTGAACATTTCGCCTTTGCCTTTAATTTCAATGATGCCGCGCTCCTCAAAAATGTATTTATCTTTTAAACGTTGGTAGGTAGTTTCTGTGACTTGAATTTTGCCTGCGACGCCATGGGACTCCATGCGGTTAGCGGTATTTACCGTATCTCCCCAAAGGTCATAGGTAAACTTCTTGGTACCAATAACTCCCGCTTCTACCGCCCCGATATTAATTCCGGTTCGCATTTGTACAGGTTCATTGCCTTCGAGACGAAATTGACCGATAATGCTTTGCATATCTAAGGCCATATTAGCGATCGCTTCTGCATGGTCAGGACGGGGAGTAGGGAGTCCCCCAACTACCATATAAGCATCTCCGATGGTTTTAATTTTTTCTAGGCCATATTTTTCCGCCAATTCATCAAAAGCCGAAAAAATTTCGTTGAGAACTTCCACTAATTGAGCCGGGGATAAATTAGCGGATAATTTAGTAAAATTAACAATATCTGAAAATAAAACCGTGACATCGGCGAAACTATCGGCAATGGTGCTTTCTCCCTGTTTTAGACGTTGGGCGATCGCTTCGGGTAAAATATTTAATAATAATCGTTCCGATTTTTCCTGTTCTTCAGCTAACTTTTTTAAATATGCTTGTTCTTGATCCCGTAGGCGTTTTTTTTCTAAACAGGCATTAATTCTAGCTTTTAATAAAACCGGATTAAAGGGTTTAGATAAATAATCTTCGGCCCCTAATTCAATACAACGAACAATACTATCAATATCATTAACCGCCGAAATCATCACCACGGGAATATGACGCAGGGCGGGATCGGCTTTCAAAGTCTCTAAGACTTGATAGCCATTCATTTGAGGCATCATAATATCCAGTAACACCAAGTCCAGGGACATTGATGCCATCATTTCCAGGGCTTCAAAGCCATTAGAAGCCACAGTCACGCCGTAACCTTGGCGCTGGAGTCTTTTAGCCAGGAGGTCACGGTTAACCTCATTATCATCAACAATTAGCACGCGATCGGGTTGAGCTTCCATCTCTTATTAGTGGCTCCTACTGTCGTTTTGGGATAGTAACAACAAGTACCACGCCTCCAGCTAAGGTTTTCATCAAATCAGTTGCTCAGATAAAAATTGAGATCGCTTTCAGCAGATTCTACAATATTTCCGTAAGAGTTAAGAGTAGAGATTTATAGTTTCTCTTGGCTGATAACTGTTGACTGTTGACTGTTTACTGATAACTGATTAGGGTGCGGTGGCTTTCTTTAAACAGACTTCTATTTTGTCCAATAGACGGGAAAATTCTACGGGTTTTGTATCGTAATCATTGCACCCGGCGGCCAAACATTTTTCCCGATCGCCCGCCATAGCATGGGCCGTTAACGCAATTACGGGAATGGCTTTGGTTTTTGGATCGGCTTTAATTTGTCGGGTAGCTTCCCATCCATCCATCACGGGTAAACTCATATCCATCAGGATCAGATCGGGCATTTTTGAATGGGCCAGTGCCACACCCTCAGCCCCATCCACGGCAATAAATACCTCATATCCCTTGCGGAATAGACGTCGTTTGAGCATATCCCGATTCATTTCATTATCTTCAACTAATAAAATCTTTACCATGATCTGATCTCAACATTAATAGTTTAGGCTTAGAATTTTCACGATTTAGAATTTAATGGAAACTGTTTCAAGCTGGCATTCAACAACGTATGAATTTCTTTCAAAAGATCTTCACCGCTATAACTGCCTTTCTGAAGAATTTGCTCCACATATCCCCGCAATTGCATCCATTCTGAGGGGGTTAATTCCGCAGCCGTAATTACGATAACTGGGATATGCGCCCACGGTTCAGCTTTTTGAAGGTCGTGGATCAACTCAAAACCACTTTTTCGGGGAAGAACTAAGTCCAGCAGAATTAGTCTGGGAGCGGACTGTTGGATCAATTGCAAAGCGACTTCACCATCGGCCGCCTCTTGAACTATCCAACCCTGTCGCTGTAATAATCCGCGTAACATTTGTCGGATTATAGGATCATCTTCAACAACTAAAATGTGATTAGCTAGGGGCAGAATATCCGGTTTCCGATCAGGTTGATACTTACTTAGTAAAGTAGCCAGACGCTTCCCATCAAAAGGTTTTGTTAGATAGTCCGATGCACCTAAGGCAAACCCTCGATTTTTATTGCTGATGAACGATAACACGATCACTGGAATATCAGCTAGATTAGGATCGGCTTTTAATGTTGATAATACCGCCCAACCGCTCATTTTTGGTAGGATTATATCTAAAATCACGGCATCGGGACGCAGTTCTTGGACAAGCTGAAGTCCTTCTTCCCCTGTTGCTGCGGTTTCTACGAGCATTCGGTGCTCGATTAGCGATCGCTCGATTAAATTCCGGGTATCGGGATCATCATCAATGACTAAGATCGTTGCCGATGAACTATTAACTGTCAAGGTAGGTTCAACCCAGATTAAATCTTGTTCTCCCAAAGGTTCCTCTGGTTCGGATTCCAATTCCGCTTCTGGGAATAGGGATTGAACCCAGAGGGGCAAATAGACGGTAAAGGTGGAACCCTTGGATAGTTCACTATTAACGCTAATCGAACCCTGCATCATTTGACAAAAGCGTTGACTGATCGTTAGTCCTAATCCCGTTCCCCCATAACGGCGAGTGGTTGAGGCGTCTCCTTGGGTAAAGGGTTCAAATAGTTGTTTTTGTTGTTCGGGAGTAATGCCAATTCCGGTATCTCGGACTTGGAAAGCAATATAGCCTGATTTGGGATCGACGGTCAGATTTTGCGGGTGAACGTCTTCCCATGGCAGGGTTTGGGCTAGACAAATATCGAGGGTAATTTGGCCTGCTGAGGTGAATTTAGCTGCATTACTAATCAGGTTCAATAAGACCTGTCGAACTTTAGTTAAATCGGCGAGCATGGTGCTGGGGGTATTGGGGGCATAGTGAATGTCCAATGTGTTTCTATTTTGATCTACAAGCGGTTGAGCCGTGGCGACGACACTTTCAATTAACATGGGAATCTCAAAGGTTTCCAAATACAAATCCATCCGCCCCGCTTCTATTTTAGAAATATCCAAAATATCATTAATCAAAGATAGTAAGTTACGTCCAGCCGTGCGAATTCGTTCTAAATCAGGAACAATATCTTCATATCCTGAGTCTCCGGCTTCTTCTGCCAAAATCTCACTATAGCCAATAATCGCATTTAAAGGAGTGCGGAGTTCGTGACTCATATTGGCTAAAAAGCTACTTTTAGCTCGATTGGCGGCAACTGCGGCTTCTTTGGCTTGTTTCAGGGCTTCTGCGGCTTGTTTACTTTCGGTAATATCTTCGACTGTGCCTTCAAAACAGAGCAGTTGTCCGGCTTGATCTCGAACAGCCCGGGCATTTTCTGAGATCCAAATTATACTTCCATCTCGGCAATAAACTTGGGATTCAAACCCCGATACGGAATTATTGGCTTGAATAGCTGCAATAAATTCTGCCCGACGCTGGGGATTAACATACAATTGATGGCTAATATCTGTGACTGTTTGTAATAAATCCTCTGGGGAATCATAGCCTAGAATTTTTGCTAATGCCGGGTTAGCACTAATATATCTGCCTTCTGGGGTAGTTTGACAAATTCCCTCCGCCGCATTTTCAAAAATACTGCGATATTTAGCTTCGGTTTGTCGTAAGAATTCCTCCGTTTGTTTCCGCTCAATGGCATTAGAAAACATTTCTCCTACCATTTTTAATAGGGCAATATTATCCGATGACCAAGTATAACTAGAATAGATAGAATCAAATCGCAGAAAGCCCACCAAGGCCCGACGACAGACTAACGGAACTAGAATAATGGATGCAATTGCAGGTGAAGTATCGGTTTCGCAATAAGATGATAATTCTAAACTTTGATGAAATTGTCGTAAATATTCTAAATCCTTTAGTGCTTCTGGGGGTAAATCTTGAATCGCTAGATAAATATTTTCATAGCGGTTGAGTTGTTTTTCTAACCAAGGAATATCAAAAATGTAAAGTTTTGAGGGTAATATTTTCTTTAATAAATCGGTTAATCTTGCGTTTTCTTGTAGGCCAAGATTTAGACTTTTGATTGCTAACCACTGATAAACCGAATTCATCTGGATTTCCTGATCGGCGAATAAATATAAATAGCTTTGTTCTACCTCAATAAAGATACTAATTCGTTCTAAAGCCTGTTGAATACCATTTTCAATCCCATCGGTGGTTAAACTAATAAAGTGAGTCGATAAATTAGTAATTAATTGTTCAAATTCTACCCGATATTGTAGGGCTTTTTCGACTCGTTTTCTTTGGGTAATATCTCGAAAACTCCAAACTCGCCCAACTAATTTTTCTCCCATTTTGGAAGGATGGGAATATAGCTCAAAAACTCTGCCGTCTTTGAATTCTACCACATCATAAGTTGGTATTTGAGGTTCAGAAGAAAGCTGCATGACCGTTTTTAGAAATCGAGGCGGATCTTTTAATTGTCTTAACACAAAGGCTAAGGCAGATTGATCGTGGGGAGGCTTGAATAGGGTGGTGGGAACTTGCCACATTTCCACAAATTTCTGATTAAAATTTAAGATTTTTCCCGTGCGATCAACGGCTAAAATTCCGGCATCGGTGGAATCAAAAGTGGCGCGTAGGAGAGAGATCGAACGTTCGGCTTCTAACTGAGCTTGTTTGCGTTCGGTAATGTCTAAAAATACTAAGACGGCTGCTACAAAGGTGTTTTTCTCTAAAATCGGAGTTAATACATAGGAAACGGGTAAAATACTGCCATCGGCACGAAGAAACTGATCGTCACTGGATTTGATCGGTTCTAGGAAGGAGGTTAACTCTGCGGGGGTGGAGGCGGATTCGGTAAGTTGTTGAAACCCATCTAAGGATAATTGCGATCGCCCTCCAATCCACTCTAAGACAGGGTTTCCCGCCAATTCGACTTCCGACCATCCTAGTAGCCTTTCCGCTTCAGGATTCATTGATAACAAACGGCCCTGGGGATTTAAAATACATAACCCCGCCCCCAGGGAACTAATTACGGATTTGGCTCGATTCCTTTCTGCTTGTAAACGGGTTTCTGATTCCTGAGTTTGTTGGTTATATAACTCCAACATTTCCCGGGAAGACATGGTAAGGGAGCGGTCGATTAAATTTCGTTCTCGATCCGCTTCATTGTAGCTGTGGTTAATGACTTCCAGAAATTCTTGCCATGTAGAGATATCAACTGGAGGAGTTTGTCGATCAAGACCCAGGCGTTTGAGTTGGCGTTGGAGCGCGTAGTGCATAGAATCTCATGGTTGAAGAAGTCGGGATGCGGTCAGGGGAAAACAGAGCTAGGGGGGGCTAGTTTTCCCAATGTTTTTTGGGGCAACGGATCTAGTTTAACCTCTGGAATTGGTAAGTCATCAAAATTGAAAAATTAGTTTCTGGAGGATACCTCATCACCCGGGGCAGAACTTTCCTCTTGTTGTTCGGCGATTAATTTGGGTTGTAGATACAGATTTTCAACTAATGCCGCCACTCCTGCAAACCAAGGGGGTACAATTAATGCACCCAGAATACCGAGAATTTGTACCCCGCCCAGGACGGATAAAAGCTGATACAACGGGTGAATTCCCACGGAAGAACCGACTAATAAAGGATCAAGAATGTAGGTTTCAATATTTTGAATAATTCCATACAATAATAACACCCAAACGACTATAAATCCGCCTTTAGCTAAGGCAACAATTAACGCCGGAATTGCCCCTAAAATTGGGCCTAAAAAGGGAATTAAATTGGTGACTCCAGCGATCGCGCCTAAACCAATAGCAAAATCTTGTAATCCTAAAAATCCTAACGCCGTTGTGGTAGCAATCCCTAAAATTGCCGAGACTAAAATTCGGCCGCGAATATAACCCCCCATCCGTTGACTAATAGGATTAACTTGATCGGCTAATCTTTGATTCCAAGGATAGGGAAAAAATTGAATCAAACTATTAATTAGGGTTTTACTATCAGCTACCATATAGCCGGAAATAAATAGAGCTAAAATTAAACTGGCAACCCCGCCCACAATTCCCCTAGTAATACCATAGGAGCGTAAAATCAATTGTTGACTCGAACGAATTACCCAACTGGTTAAGGATTGAGTATCAATTAATTGTTCAATAAAAGTGGAGGTATCTGCTCCTAATCGACCTGCTAAATTAGTGGTAATTCCAATTATTTTTTCTGCAAAAATTGGAGATTGACGCACTAATAGGGTAATTTGATCCACCACAGCCGGCCCAATGACTAATCCAAATCCTGTTAATCCGGCAATTAGGGTTAGGTAAACTAAAACCACAGCTAACCATCGAGGAACCTGTTTTGTTTCTGCCCAATTAACAATAGGAACAATAGAAGCGGCTAAAATCACAGAAATCATTAATAGAACGATTAAACCTCGAATTTGCCAGAGCAGAATCAGTAGAAATACAGATGCTAAAATCAGCAGCAGACTAGAGAGGGAAAATGAAATACGTCGTTCAGATTTCATAGATTTTCAGTAAGTTAGTCTCAGGGGTTGATCATGATCGAAAACTATGTTTTAATTCTATTTGCTGCCTTGATTTATTTTAATCATTAAGGGAACATTCGTCAAGAGAAATTATTCATTAATTTATATTTAAGGAAAAAATTATCTATGAAAATTCATGTTGAAGGTTGGCGTTTTATCCCCCATGCTTATAGTATCACCAATCAATTCCAACTTTTGGAACTGTTAAAGCGATCGCAATTAGAAATAACCCATCAAGATATTCCCGGTTTAAAACCCCAGTGGAAACATTTAAACGGATTATTCCCATCGGAATTAGAAACCCAGTTACAACAAATTCCTCAAGCAATTAATCCCCCTGCTGATGTTACTATCCGTCTCTATCAACCCTTTAATTTTAACTCATCTCAAAGTCAAAAAACCCTGATCTATACCACTGCTCCTTGGGGAATTTTAATTGATTCTTCGCCACAACTTAAACCCCTATTTCACTTAAAAAATCAAATAATTAATCCCGATGTTACTATGATTACGCCCTCCCAATGGTCACGGGAAGGACTGATCCGCAGTGGTCTAAATCCTCAACAGATAAAGGTTATTCCCTGGGGTGTTGATCCTAAAATTTATTATCCCTTAGATGAAACCGAAAGAAATAGACTTAGAAAACAATGGGGATGGGAAGATTATTTTATATTTTTCCATGTCGGAAGTTTACAGGATCAAGATGGAATTAAACCCATTTTAAAAGCTTTTGCTAATATTATAGAACGATATCCCCAGGCGCGATTAGTATTAAAAGGATCGGATTTTTTTCATGACTCTAACCAGTGGTTAACCAGTGCTAGTCAACAAGTATTAACCGAGGAAGAAGTTACTAAAGTTAAACAGCGAGTTGCCTATTTTAATCAAACCCTATCCTGTGCATCCCTAGCCCAATTATACCAGATTTCCGATGCTTATTTAGCGGTGGATATTGCCACTGCTTTTAATTTATCAGTATTAGAAGCAGCAGCATCGGGACTACCAATTATTTATGCTTCTGGAGGAGCCACAGAAGAAATTATTAATCCAGAGTTTACCTTAAAAATAGATACTCGATTTAAAACTCGAATTATTCAAAATCAAAGTCAATTCTTTCTACATCCAAATTGGAAACATCTGGCAGAATTAATGCAGGAAGCTATAGATAATTCTACTTGGAGAGAACAGGCTAGAAAAACTGCGCCCGATTGGGTTAATCAACATTATACCTGGAAACATACCGTTGATCAACTCTTAGAAATTTGCCAAGATCAAACAGCAATATCCTGGGCAAATCCCATAATTAAAGATTCTGTTTCTTTATCTGATCCCCATAGTATTATTGTCGAAGGATGGCGAGATATTCCCCATTCCTATTCCTTTATTAACAGTTATCAACTGTTAGAAATGGTTAAATATCCAGCTTTAAAAGTTTTTCATAAAGACATTCCTTATGTTACCTCAGACTGGAAACCTAGCAAACATTTATTAAGTATCGAAGCTGAAGATATATTAGACCAAATTACTGTTCCTAAAACCAAGGAACAAGTGGATGTTACCCTGCGGGTTTATTGTCCGTTTAATTTGACAGCTTCATCTAGTAAAAAAACCGCTATTTTTGGCTGTACAGAATGGGGAATTGTGCCACGTTCTATTTTAAATGGCATGAAAATTGAATGTTTTAGAGAAGCTCATCGCAATTCTGATACCTTAATTATTACCTCCTCCCATTGGTCGAGGGAAGGATTTATTCGCAGTGGCGCTGTTCCTGAACGAGTAGTGGTAATTCCTTTAGGAATTGACCCTAATATTTATCATCCTTTACCCGAAGAAAAACGACAGGAATTAAGAAAAAAATTTGGCTGGAATGATGGTTTTATCTTCCTGAATATTGGGGTAATGTGGAATGAACGTCAGGGAATTGATCGGATTTTAAAAGCCTTTGCTCAAATTACAGAAAAATATCCCCAAGCCCGATTAGTTTTAAAAGGGAGAGATGCAATTTTTCCTTCTAAAGACTATCTCAAACAAGCTACAAAAGACACATTAAACGAGACAGAAATACAACGAATTTCCTCTCGAATGGTTTATATTGGTAATAACTTATCATCCTTAGAAATGGCACAATTGTATCAAGCCGCCGATGCTTATGTGTCTCCTTATGCCGCCGAAGGGTTTAATCTTCCGGTGTTAGAAGCGATGGCTTCTGGTATTCCCGTTATCTGTACCGACGGGGGGCCAACGGATGATTTTACAGATGAAAAATTAGTCTATAAAATCAGAAGTAGATTTGAGCAAATCACTCTAAAAACAGGGGAAACGCGATTCTTTTTAGAACCGGATCAGGAACATTTATTACAATTAATGGAAATGGTAATTCAAAAAGAAACCCTTTATCAATCCCTCCAAAAAATCGGGCCTGATTTTGTCTCAAAAAGATTTACATGGAAAATTGTTGTTGAGCAATTATTAAAGGTTTTATTCCACAATCTTTAATTCTAAAATTGTCATCTGGGAAAGAATAGGATACACTGAAAATTACCAGTTAAATTTTTGACGTTTTTGGTAGTACCCCTATGCAGTCCACCGTCACACCTAAGACAGAATTAACCATGGATGACCCCAAGCGGGGAATGCCTGTAACCATTATTACAGGATTCCTAGGAAGTGGGAAAACCACCCTGCTGAATCATATTTTATCCAATCAGCAGGGAATCAAAACCGCCGTCCTGGTGAATGAATTTGGTGAAATTGGAATTGATAATGAATTGATTATCAATACCGATGAAGATAATACAATGGTTGAGTTAAGTAATGGCTGCGTTTGTTGCACCATTAATGAAGATTTAGTTAATGCGGTTTATAAGGTTTTAGAACGTCCTGAAAAAGTGGATTATATGGTGGTAGAAACCACCGGACTCGCCGATCCGCTTCCGGTCGCTCTGACTTTTTTAAGTACAGAATTAAGGGATATGACTCGTTTAGATTCCATTGTAACATTAGTAGATTGTGCTAATTTTAGTTTGGATTTATTCAATAGTCAAGCCGCCAATAGTCAGATTGTCTATGGGGATATTATTGTTTTAAATAAAACCGATTTAGTCGATGAAGCCGAGGTAGATTTATTGGAAGTCAGAATTCGGGATATGAAAAAAGATGCCCGAATTTTACGCACCACTAACTCTCAAGTTTCCTTACCTTTAATTCTGAGTGTTGGATTATTTCAATCCGATCAATATTTTGATGATCAATCCGATGAACATGACCATCATGATCACAAACATGATCACGACCATGACCATGAGGATCATGTCTGTGATGACCATTGTGAGCACGATCATGATCATGATCATCAGCACCATCATGATCATCATGACCATTCTAATCACTTAGAAAATGATGGTTTTACCTCCCTTTCTTTCCAAAGTGATCAACCCCTTTCTTTAAGAAAATTTCAATACTTTTTGGATAACCAACTTCCGGCGAGTGTGTTTCGAGCCAAAGGAATTTTATGGTTTGATGAAAGTCCCAAACGTCATATTTTTCATCTGAGTGGAAAACGGTTTTCAATTGATGATGATGAATGGAAAACCGAACCCAAAACCCAATTAGTTTTAATTGGTCAGGAATTAGATCATGAAATTCTACGATCTCAACTCAATCATTGTTTATGTCTTCCCTCTACCAGTCGTGGAAAAGGATTTGGGAAATAAAATATTAGTTAATAGGTGAACAATAGTAATGGTGCGTGTACTGATAATACGCACCCTACTATTAACTGATGACTAATAACTGATTACTGATTACTGATATGCGGGTAATTGTTCAACGAGTTAATGCGTCTCAAGTTACCGTCGGAGGTGAAATCATCGGTCAAATTGGGAGAGGACTCAACCTATTAGTAGGAATTGCTCAAACAGATACCGAAATAGAAATTAATTGGATGGTGCGAAAATGCTTAGAATTAAGATTATTTTCCGATCCCCAAACCAACACTGGAAAATGGGAAAAATCCATTCAAGAAATTCAAGGTGAATTATTAGTGGTAAGTCAATTTACTCTCTATGGGGACTGTCGCAAGGGTCGGCGTCCGTCCTTTGATCGTTCAGCACCTCCAGCAACGGCTGAAAAGCTTTATCAACAGTTTGTTGAACAATTGCGTTTGAGTGGTTTAAAAGTAGAAACAGGTCAATTTGGCGCCATGATGGAAGTTTCAATCGAAAATGATGGCCCGGTTACGTTAATCTTAGAAAAAGAAGCAAACTCTTAATTATTTCTATTATAAAATATTTAGAAAAATGACTATTTCGATTGATTTTGGAACCAGTAATACTGTTATTTCCCGTTGGAATTCGGCGACACAAAAACCTGAAACATTAAAATTACCTAATTTATCCCAAATTTCCAGTCAAAATCCGCCCCTGATTCCGAGTTTAGTTTATTTAAAAGATGCGAGTCAACCGGATATTTTATTGGGTCAACAAGTGCGGGATGGAGGATATGATATTAGTAATGATCCTCGTTTTTTCAAGAATTTTAAACGGGGAATTGGGAGTAATATTCAGGGATTTTTACCCGAAATTGATGGTCAAATTATTAGCTTTGAACGAGTGGGAGAATTGTTTTTAAGAGGAATTGTGAATGCTATTCGTCAAATACCTATGGAGGTTGATTCTTTGGTATTTACCGTTCCAGTTGACAGCTTTGAATCCTATCGTTATTGGCTTGGAAAAGTATCTGAATCTCTTGATGTAGAACAGGTAAAACTGTTAGATGAACCCACGGCGGCTGCTTTAGGTTATGGATTAGCAGATCAAGAGCTTTTACTGGTAATTGATTTAGGTGGAGGAACGTTAGATCTCTCCCTAGTTCGTTTAGAAGCAAATAGCAATAAAAAACCGTTAGGTTTTATTTTAAAATGGGGGCAAAAATCCTTTACAGAATCATCAGGACAACGGGTACAAACTGCTAGAGTTTTAGCTAAAGCAGGGCAAAATTTAGGGGGTTCTGATATTGATAATTGGTTATTAGATTACTTTACTAAAACCCAAGGTTTACCCAAAAATAGCCTAACTACTCGTTTAGCTGAACGTTTAAAAATTCAATTATCTTTACAAACTCAAGCGACAGAAGTTTATTTTGATGACCAAACCTTAGATAGTTATGAATTAACCTTAACGCGGAATCAGTTTGAAACTATTCTTACTAATGCTAGTTTTTTTGAAACCTTAGATGATTCTATTGGTAAAGTTTTCCAACAAGCTCGCCGTCAAGGAATTGAAGTTTCTGATATCAATGCTGTTTTATTAGTGGGAGGAAGTGCTCAAATTCCATCGGTACAAACTTGGATTCAGCAATATTTTGATAGCGATAAAATTCGCTGTGAAAAACCTTTTGAGGCGATTTCCCATGGTGCTTTACAACTGAATCAAGGGATAAAAATAGAAGATTTTTTATATCATAGTTATGGTATTCGCTATTGGAATCGTCGGGATAATTGCCATAGTTGGCATTCAATTATAAGATCAGGTCAACCCTATCCGATGACGACACCCATAGAATTAATGTTGGGTGCATCTTTGGAAAATCAACCCAGTATTGAATTGATTTTAGGAGAATTGGGGGATGAAACCGGAGGAACAGAGGTTTATTTTGATGGCGATCGCTTGGTCACTCGTCGTTTAGATCAAAGCCAAATTGTTCAATCTTTAAATGATACCCCAGGCGGTCGCACCATTGCTCAATTAGCCCCTCTAGGAAACCCAGCAAGTGATCGGATTAAAGTCTTATTTCAAGTAGATGAAAAACGATTTTTAAGAATTACGGTTGAAGACTTGTTAACCGATAAACTGCTTTTAGAAAATCAAATTGTTGTCCAGTTAAGTTAGAGGGAAATACCAGATTTATGATGTTAAAAGTTTACCCTAATTGTGAGAGAGAAAACTATGCGATCGCGAGCTATTCGGGAAGGTTCTGTGGGTTTATTAATTTTGTTGGGATTGGGTTTACTCGGAGCCGTAGTTTTATGGCTGAAAAATATTAGTTTAGGAAGTCGTAGTTACACAATTATTGCAGAATTTTCTGATGCGTCTGCATTACAAATCGGAACAGTTGTCAGATATCGAGGGGTTAAAGTGGGTCGATTGGTTCAACTTAAAGCATCCTTAAATGCTGTTGATGCCATTTTAGAAATTACACCGAGTAGTTTTATTATTCCTCGCAATGTGATCATTCAATCTAACCAAATTGGTTTATTAAATGAAGGATATATTGATATTATTCCCAAGGAAAAATTTTCTCAAAACTTCGCAGATGCAGATCCTCTTAGTCCCGATTGTCCTGAAACTATTCTTTGTAATAATACTCGCATTCCTGGAGAGCTAGGAATTGATATTATGAAACTAATTGGCAGTTTATATCAATTTGCAGAAATCTATGGAAATCCAGAGTTATTTGCTAACTTAAATTCCGCAGCCAAAAACAGTTCTAGTGCCGCCCAAGAAGCTATAAATTTAAGTGGGAAAATATCAGAGTTTTTGTCTGTTACCCAGTCAGAAATTGAACAACTTAATGCGTCTGTAGGGACTGGAATTGGCGGGTTAAATCAATCGGTGAGTCAAGGAGTTAATGCTTTGACTTCAGAAATGACTAATCTTTCAACGGGTGTTCAAAGAGATACAAAAGAAGTCACTCAAGCCACTGTTAATTCCGCCAATTCTATCAGTCAGGCGGCTAATCAAGTTAGCGCTCTTACTAATCAATTTAATGGATTATTAGCGAATAATCGATCTAGTTTAGTTTCTACTTTAGAAAATATTAATCAAACCACAAAAGAACTCAGTGTTTTAGTCGGAAGTCTAACCCCGATCATGACTCAATTAGAACAGGCTAATATTATTAAAAATTTGGAAGCCGCCTCAGCTAATGCAGAAGCCACATCAGCTAACCTCAGAGATTTATCAAAGGGAGTCAGTGATCCTGAAAATTTAATCCTAATTCAAGAAACTTTAAATTCCACTCGAGATACCCTACAAACCTTGCAAAAAATTAGTGAAGATGTGAACCAATTAACCGGGGATGAACAATTACAAAATAACCTGAAAAACTTAATTAATGGTTTGGGGAAATTATTTAACTCAACTCAACGTTTAGAACGACAAAAATCAATGTCGGAAAAATTAGAACCTCTAGCAGAAGCGGTTAAAAAAACTCAGGTTACACTCTCAACTATTAATCAATCTTCAACCCTAAAACAGCCTGGTTTTGAAGCGAATGAAAGGGTAAATCAACTGATGAATTCTGCTACAGATTATTCTATTGATCAAACTCAAAAATTTATTTTTCCACCCCAATTTAATCAGGAATAGGGAAAAATTACCACTACCTTTACTTATAACAGAAAAGTCATCAATTAATAGATCAACTTAGGAAATTATACTTATATGGAATGGAAATCATGGTCTAGTCTTCCCCTTAAACAACGTGAACAATTACCCCCGCAACCAGGGATCTATGTGGTTGTCGATGCAGAACAAGAAGTGTGGTATGTAGGGCGATCTATCAATATTAATGCTCGTTGGAATGGGAGAGGACACCACAGGTATCCACAATTAAGTCGCACAAACAATCAAAGGTTATATAGAATTTACTGGCAATTATTTACCACCGAACAACTTAATGAAAAAGAGCAGCTATATATTGATTTGTTCAAACCACACCTTAACTACAGTCGGGTTAAAACATACGCAAGAAAACCCATACAACCCAATCAAGAAATCAGTCGCCTTCTCAAAGTTATCAATAAGAAGACTACCCTATTCCCTGATGTGCGGTCTGTAGTGCTGGGATACTATACAGAAATAGATGAAGATGAAGATGGATCTTTAAAAGAATATAACTGCGTTGTGATAGTCGTTAGTATCAACGATCATGACAGGCCTATCATCAACTCATGTCAAAAATCACAAAGCAGAAAAGGAAAAAGTCTTGAGGGATATTGGAAGGTCTACGAAAGCGAATGTGGAAGTGCTGACCCTAACCTCAAACCTGCATTTATTCTTGTCTTTATGCTAGAAAATATCGTTTATGAATTTGTGTGTTACCCGACTTTAATACATAAGTTGGCGGGAAATAGATCAAGCCTTCATTATATACAGATTGCTAAACAAACTGTTTTAGCTTTGACAGATACAAGTATTCTTCCTTCAATCATGAATACTGATTCATCTTTCAGAACTAGAAGGGAGGATTATCTTCACTATCGAGCAGCAGATCTAAAATCTGTTCTAGATCTACTACCGGAGATTTCGATATAATAACGATTAATTAAATAGATTTGGCGAGGTATACTAGAAAATAGACATTCTATTTAAAAGCCAATCAACAAAGCAGGAAATATGACACTTACAAAAACCGAGTATAAATATGTAGAGCTAAATCAGGATAATGTTCCTATCATAGCGGGAACTATAATGAAAGTCGTTGAATTAGTTGAAGCTCAAATTGCTTATAGTTGGAGTCCAGCAGAATTACACCTTAATCATCGTTATTTAACCATGAGCCAAATTCTTTCTGCCTTAGCTTATTATTGGGATCATAAAGCAGAACTCGACACAGAAATAAAGCGACGAGAAGACTATATTAAACAGGCAGAAATTGAAGCTGGTGAATCTCCTTTTGCTGCTAGATTACGCGCTCAAGGGCTATTAAAATGAGTTCAATATTTACCTTTGTAGTTTATCTTATATTAACCAAGTACAAAATTAATAAAAACCCATTCATACAAAAACCTCCTTCCGATTTACCACTAGAAGGGGGTTTTTGATTATTAACCTGGCACCGAGCTATTTTCCCAGGAGGCTACCCTCCAAGTATCTTCGCCGTGTCAGCGTTTCACTTCCGAGTTCGAGATGGATCGGAGTGGTTCCACTGAGCCATAGGCACCAGGAAAGCTCTATAAACTTTTACCTGGGTTTGAGGTTTGCAGCCGTTTGTGTTTTGCTTGCTTGCCTCTCACAATTTACTAATCTACTCCCTTTTTCTGGGAATGTCAACCCCTTTTTCAATTTTTTTTTGGGGAGAGGCAGAAAACGACTGAGAAATAAGCAGGATAGGGTTCAGGGCAGTCGTACTGCTACAATATCAAGGGAGGTTATGCTATAGTTGAAAACATCTAACCAAAGGAGAGTAATATTGATCATTCTATGCACTCATAATAACGGCGGGGTAGGTAAGACTACTCTTGCTGTACATATAACAGGTGTTCTTATATCAAAGTTTCCCTGGGCTCGGACTCTACTCCTAGACTGTGATGACCAACACCAAGCTTGGGAGTTTTTTGCTCCAAGCAAGCCGAAGAAAGAATTGGAGGTATTCTTGGAGGATAATTTATCATTAATTTACAATCCTAAACGAGAGAATCTTTTAAATATTGTTGATCCAACCCAATACGATCATATCGTTATTGATGCAAAAGGAGCCAGAGAAGATACTGTCAAGGTTATTGTGAATGACAATCCAGATAAAATTTTAATCCCTATTAATGCGTCCCAAAAAAGTAAAGCTTTAGGTAATCTTGATAGAATTCTTGGTATGGTATCTAAGCTAGAATCCAATACAGGGCTTCCTGATAAAGTTCAAGTTACTATTGTCCCTTTGGGGGTATCCAAAGATATCATCAACAATAAATTGGAAACTATTTCTATAGTTCCCCATCAATGCGAAATTTCTCAAGAAATCAGATATTTGCAAGATGAAATGCAAGAGGCTTTATATGAGGACAAAAAATATATTTGGACTTATGAAAATTGTGAGGATCTCTATGAAAATTTTTGTTCACTAATTAACCTATAGAAAGTTGGAGGATTAAAAATGACTATTAACGATAAAAAAAATATTATTGACGACCCTTTGCTAGAACAAGAAATTAAGACAGTTACTCAGCAAAGTAAAGATACTTCTCCTAAAAACATAAGCATAGTTAAATTCACTAAAGATCAAGAAAGAATGGTTCAAATTCTTTCTCAAGGATTGGGTTTATCATTTCAATCCTTGATTAACTGTGCAATCAGAGGGACTCTATTATATATAAAAGAACAAGACAAAAAACTAAAGGATTTACAAGAGTATCCAAAGGAATTAGGTTCACAGGAAACGGAAGTAATGCTAAGTGTTGAAACTTTAAGTGTGCTTGAAAGTTGTGGAATGAAAGATCAATTTAGTGAGTGTGCTATTGTGGGAATTAAATTACTTTACAACACATTCTATTCCCTTAACAATCAAGTTAATTAATACTATGGATGATCCTTTAATAATTCATGAAATTATCCAGGTTATACTATCGGCTAATAATTCTAAAAAACAAGAATTAGGTCGTAGATTTGCTGCGCGTCTGGGGCTAACTCCTGGTGTAGCGGGGCCAGATGATGGAATTGATGGATTTGGTTGGGATCAAAACCGCAAAATCCATTTTCAATGCAAATTAAGGTCTAAACTATTAGATAAAGATGATGCCCGTATGTATTACTCAGATATTGACTACCACCGTGTCGATCTAAGTGTAATGTTAGCAGGAAGTGGTTATAAAGATACTTTTATCAAAAGATTATATGGTCATCGGTACATTGATAACTATAAAATTCATTTATTAACACTTGATGATATTTTTCAAGAAACTCCTGCGTTTGAAGAAGCTGTAGAAGAATTACCTCCATTGCGTGATTTGGGATTAATAGATTGGAAAACGATAAAATAACTAAAAAAAAGATTATCCAAGAATTGAAAGATCCTAGAGTACAACGATAAGCCCAAATATGGCAAAATAGAAAAGATTGTCTAAAATTGCCCATCTTGTCCAAACCCATGACTGCAACCACTCCAACCCAAGCCACAAAATACGAACCCTTTAGTACCGAGGCCAAATGGCAACAGTATTGGGAAGCTCATCAGGTGTTTAAAGCTGACCCCAACCAACCCGGGGAACCCTATTGTATTATGATTCCCCCCCCTAACGTGACGGGAAATCTCCATATCGGTCATGCTGTTAATAACTCCCTAATTGATGCTCTGATTCGCTATCATCGGATGAAGGGTTATAACGCTTTGTATTTGCCGGGGATGGATCACGCCAGTATTGCAGTCCAAACAATTTTAGAGCGACAACTGAAAGCAGAAGGGAAAACTCGCGACGATTTAGGGCGAGAAAAATTTTTACAACGAGCTTGGGAATGGAAGGAAGAATCCGGCGGAACAATTGTTAATCAGTTACGCCGTTTGGGGGTTTCTTGTGATTGGACACGGGAACGATTTACCCTGGATGAAGGGTTATCAAAAGCGGTATTAGAAGCCTTTATTAGATTATATGAAGATGGGTTAATTTATCGGGGAAAATATTTAGTTAATTGGTGTCCAGCCAGTCAATCGGCGGTATCGGATTTAGAAGTAGAAAATAAAGAAGTTGATGGGAATTTATGGCATTTTCGCTATCCTTTAACCGATGGTAGTGGTTATGTAGAAGTAGCAACCACCCGACCGGAAACGATGTTGGGGGATACGGCGGTGGCGGTGAATCCCAAGGATATTCGCTATAAAGATTTAATTGGGAAAACAGTAATTTTACCTATTATTAAACGGGAAATTCCGATTATTGGCGATGATTTTGTTGATCCGAATTTTGGCACTGGTTGTGTTAAAGTAACTCCTGCCCATGATCCGAATGATTTTCAAATGGGTCAACGGCATCAACTGCCGATGATTAATATTATGAATCAGGATGGTTCGTTAAATGAAAACGCGGGGCTATTTGCCGGACAAGATAGATTTGTCGCCCGAAAAAATCTAATTCAATTCCTCAAAGATAAGGGATTTTTAGTTAAAATTGAAGACTATAAACATACGGTTCCCTATAGCGAACGTGGTAAGGTTCCGGTAGAACCGCTATTATCAACTCAATGGTTTGTTAAGATTCGTCCCCTTGCTGATAAGGCGTTAAATTGTTTAGATCAACAGGATGCTCCCGTCTTTGTTCCTGACCGTTGGACGAAGGTTTATCGAGATTGGTTAGTTAAATTAGATGATTGGTGTATTTCTCGACAATTGTGGTGGGGGCATCAAATTCCGGCTTGGTATGCTATTAGTGAAACTGGCGGTAAAATTACCGATAATACACCGTTTGTTGTTGGCAGAAATGAAGCAGAAGCCCAGGAAAAAGCGATCGCCAAATTCGGAGAAACTGTTGTTTTAGAACAAGATCCCGATGTTTTGGATACTTGGTTTTCTTCCGGTTTATGGCCGTTTTCTACTTTAGGATGGCCGGAACAAACCTTAGATTTAAGCAAATATTATCCTACCAGTACCCTATCAACAGGTTTTGATATTATCTTTTTCTGGGTTGCCCGGATGACGATGATGGGAGCATATTTTACCGATAAAATGCCTTTCAAAACCGTTTATATTCATGGGTTAATTCGGGATGAAAATGGCAAGAAAATGTCAAAATCCGCCGGAAACGGTATTGATCCGTTATTGCTGATTGATAAATACGGAACCGATGCGGTACGGTTTACCTTAATGAAAGAAGTTATCGGGGCGGGGCAGGATATTCGCTTAGAATATAATCGAGAAACCGACGAATCTGCATCTGTGGAAGCGTCTCGAAATTTTGCTAATAAACTCTGGAATGCTTCTCGGTTTGTGATGATGAATTTAGACGGAAAATCTCCGAAACAGTTAGGAGAACCCAATATTAATCAGTTAGAACTGAGTGATAAATGGATTTTATCTCGCTTTAACCAAACCGTAAAACAAACCCGTGAGGATATGGATAATTACGGTATTGGTGAAGCGGCTAAAGGGATTTATGAGTTTATTTGGGGAGATTTTTGTGATTGGTATATTGAATTAGCTAAACCCCGTTTACAAGGAGAAAATAACGCCTCTCGTCAGGTTTCCCAACAAACTTTAGCTTATGTTTTAGAAGGGATTTTAAAACTTCTCCACCCGTTTATGCCCCATATTACCGAAGAAATTTGGCATAGTTTAACGCAAACGGGAGAAGAATCTTGTTTAGCGTTGCAACCCTATCCGGTGGTGGTAGAAGATGAGATTCTGGAAGTTCAACGGTTAGGAAAGTTTGTTAATGATCCTGATTCAATTGTAGGTCAATCAATCAGAATTTTATTTGAATTACCGGAAGTTTTAGGAGGGTTTTTTAAACAATATCAAAAACCGCTAATTCTGACGGGGCTATTCTTTGTTGCTTTTTTAACAATTAAATGTTTTGTTGCGGCGTTAAATGCGATTAATGAGTTACCCTTATTACCTACAATTTTTGAATTAATTGGGATGGGATATTCCGGTTGGTTTGTTTATCGTTATTTGGTGAAAGCGTCCCAACGGGAGGAACTTGGGAAGATTTTACAAGAGTTGAAAACGGAATTTATCGGTAGTGCAGAAGCAGATAAAAACCTAGAAATGCCTAACATTTATTCCGCAGTTTGTCAAGAGCCATCCAGTGAAATTATCAGCATTATTGATCCGAAATTGGAGGCGGATTTTGAGTTAATTATTGGCGCTATTCGTACCGTCCGAAATTTACGCGCGGAGGCGGATATTAAACCCAAGGTTAAGGTTAACGCTATTCTGCAAAGCGAAAGCACCAAGGAACAAAAAATTTTGAAACAAGGACAAACCTATATTCAAGAGTTAGGAAAAGTTGAAGCGTTAACTATTACAGAAAAGTTAACTGGAAATGAAGGACAAAGTATTGCGGGAGTCGTGGGAACTGTACAGGTATTAATGCCTTTAGCCGGGGTGGTTGATTTAGCTGCATTTCAAACGAAATTACAGAAAAAATTAGCAAAAGTTGAAAAAGAAATTCAAGGGTTACAACGTAATTTGAATAACTCTAATTTTGTTAACCGTGCCGAACCGGAAGTTGTAGAAAATACCCGCAATAGTTTAGCTGAAGCGGAAAAACAAGCGGAGATTCTCCAAGAAAGGTTAAGTCAATTTAACTAACTTTTTGACCCCCCTAACCCCCCTTAGAAAAGGGGGAATCGAGGGCTGTTTCCTCCCCCCCAAGCCCCCCGTGCACGGGCGGGGGCTGTTCGCTGTTCCCTGCTATAACAAGGCTTTTTCAACAGCGTCAATCACCTCTTGGGATTTAAACGGTTTAATTAAATATCCAGAATGATTAGTTTCTTGGCTGCGTTCAATCGTTGAACTATCAGAATAAGCCGTAATATAAATAATCGGAATTTGATGATGTTCTCGAATGCGTTTAGCCGTTTCAATACCGTCTAATTCCCCGCGTAAATGAATATCCATTAAAATTAAATCCGGGAGATTTTTCGCCACCTGTTCTAAGGCTTTTTCTCCAGAATTAATCCGAGAAATAACTGTATACCCTTGTTTTCTCAAACTTCTGGCGATACTTTCAGCGGCAATTAACTCATCTTCTACAATTAGAATAGTAGCCGTCATTTGGTTAAAACCCTCTGATTATTAAAATTATGGCTGGGAACACCGAAACAGAAAAAAAAGAGTTCACGGTCTAGGTTTCAAAATCAGTTTATGTCCTCATAGTTTTGACGACTATGGTATATGTTAGAGTCGATAGGAGCGTTCCCTGTTCCCTGCTATAGGTTGGTGTTAATCAGATTTTTACTGTATTTTCCAACAAGTTTTATTTCTGATTTAGCCTTTTCGCCATTTTAATTAACGATGGTTCAGCGCATCTTTGCTTTCTCCTTGCTCTATAGTTACCAGATTTGGCTACCAGTATTTCTATCTTTTAACCCTGCTTTAGCCTGTTGGTTGCTACCCATACAAACTGGGGGTTATGCTTTCACCTGATGCAATTGAGGGATAGGACTTGATACACTGTATCTTATCTATAAATGTAATCATTTATCACCAGTCTTGTCAACTGGGTTAAACGAATCACATATTCATAAATTAATTATAGCTTTGTTCTTGAAAAATGAGAGTAAAACTTGTACCATTGCTACAATCAACTTCAAGGGATGCCTCTAATTGATCTGCTAAAATACTAACTAATCTTAATCCCAAGGATGGAGTATCTTCCCAATCAAAGTCATTGGGAATCCCTATACCATTATCACTGATTTTCAGAAAAATCTGTTCTTTTTGCTCAAGTTTTAACTCGATTTTAATGGCTCCATATTGAGAATTTGGAAAAGCATATTTAAAAGAATTTGTGACTAACTCATTAATTAAAAGTCCACAGGGAATCGCACTTTCTAAACTTAATGTGACGGGTTGAACATCGAGAATGATTTCAACCTGACAGTGTTTTGTTTGATAGGATAACGATAATTTTTCCACAAGATTTTGAATATAATTGGCAAAATTCACCTGTGATAAATCATTTGATTGATAAAGCTGTTCGTGAATTAGTGCCATTGTTTGAATTCGATTTTGACTTTCGGCAAATAAATTGCGTTGTTCCTCCTGTTCCAAGGTATCTGCTTGTAAATCTAATAAATTAGAAATTACATAGAGATTATTTTTAACTCGATGGTGAATTTCTCGCAATAAAACTTCTTTTTCTAGGAGTGAAGCTTTAATTTTTTCTTCCGCTTTTAAGCGCTCCGTGACATCTCGACAGACACAAATTAATAAATCATCATCGGTTAAAGTTAGTGAGACTTCTTCTATAAAAATACTGCCATCTTTGCGTTGAGCAGTGGCTTCTCCTTGCCAATGACGTTGTTCGGATAAAATCGGAAAAGTATGCTGTTGAAAATAGTCTAGTTGTTCGGGTTTATACAGTGCCGTCCAACCTTTTCCGAGTAATTCTTCAGGATGAGTATAACCAAAGAGTTCAACATGAGCTTGATTCAAATAAATGTATTGTCCATCCTTTAAAATAGCAATGCCATCAATGGCAGCTTCAATGGCAGCTAACTGTTGTTTTAAGACTTCTTGAGCTTTTTGAGGTTCTGTAATATCCGTATGGGCTCCCACCATGCGGATGACATTTCCCAGGTTATCTTTAAGATGAACTGCTCGGCATAAAGTATAGATGGTGGAGCCATTTTTATGATGAAAACGTTGAACAGCTTCAAACCGATCAATTCGACCTTGGTTATAGTCTTCAATTAATTTTGTAGCGGCAATTTTATCCTCGGCAAAAATGACTTGATCCCAGGAGGATAATTGATTCGGTAATTCGTCATTATTATAGCCTATCATCTCTTTCCAACGAGGTGATAAATAAAGATTACCTGTGACAAAATCCCAATCCCAAAATCCATCTTGGGCGGCTTGAATGGCTAACTGAAACCGTTCTTGAGCGACTTTGATTTCAGTTTCTGTGCGTTTGCGTTCTCTTAAATCTTGAGCAATACCTAAAAATCCACTAATATTTCCCGTTTGATCTCGTAAGCTAGAAACGGACAGTAAGACTGGAAAATGTGTGCCATCTTTATGAACATAAATCCATTCTCGTTCTTCTTTTTGTCCGAGACGAGATTTAGCAACAAATACTTCAAATCCGGGTTTAATTTCTGTTCCTAATTCTAAGGATAAACTATAGGAACGTTCTATAATTTCTTGAGAATTGTGAATGATAGCTGGAGTTTTTTTACCGATAATTTCTTCGGCTTGATAACCGAGTAAATTTTCTGCCTCCCGGTTCCAAACTTGAATAATGCCATTGATATCTGTAGAAATAATCGCGTAATTTGCCCCATCTAAAATCGCTTGTTGAAACTGATTTAATTCTAAAAGTTTGGCTTCTGCTAATTTGCGCTCTGTAATATCTAACATAATTGATAAATATTGGAACGGTTTATCCTCCTGATTGACAAAGGGAACAATCGTACTATCTACCCAATAATAGTCTCCATTTTTAGCTTGATTTCTGATTTCTCCCTGCCAAACTTTGCCTTGAGGAATGGTTAACCAAAGTTGTTGAAATAAACTCGGAGGATGATAGCCAGAATTAATTAAATTATGGGTTTTGCCTAAAGATTCTTCAGGAGAATATTGAAAGAGTTGACAGAATTTATCATTAACATAAGTGATCAACCCGTTAGCATCTGTAATTACGACGATTGCCATTTCATCGAGGGCTAATTTATGATAAGTTAATTCTTTGAGAGCTTTTTGTAGCTGTTCTTCTGCCTGTTTTTTAGCGGTGACATCGTGGAAAAATGATTGAATAACCGTTGGTTTACCATCCTTAATTTGACAGTTAGCACTGCCTTCTAAAATCACAATTTCTCCGGTTTTTGTTAAAAATCTTGTTTCAATTAAATTCTGTTTGGTAATAGTTCCATTTTTTAACTGTTCAAAAATTTGACGCCATTTAGGAGTCTGGTTAAAATCAATTATATCAAAAACTGATAAATTTTTAATATCTTCATCGCTATATTTTAAGGTTTCTTTCCAAGCTCGATTTACATAAATAAAATGTCCATCTTCAGAGGAAATTAGTTGAATTAAATCACTGGCATTTTCAAATAAATCCTGCAACTGTTCTTGACTTGCTTGTAAATCTATTAATAATTGAGCTTGAGCAAGCGCAATTCCCACTTGATCGGAAATTTGCTGCATGATCTCAATTTCAAACTCTGTCCATTTATGGGGTGCAAAGCATTGATGCGCTAACATTAATCCCCAAAGTTGCTGATTTTGAAAAATCGGAATAATTAATTTTGATTTCACCTGTAACTGCTGCATTAATGCTCTCATACACAAACTTTCAGGTCTGTCCGATGGATAAGCTGCTTCGATATTATCAATCACTTTCACTTTTCTTTGTTCATAAAAGCGTTCACACTCACTTGAAAAAGTTTCGTCGGTAAAATATTGATCAAGTATTGATAAGTCAGGAAAAATAACTGATTCTGTAATTGTTTTTCCCGATCCGTTGGGGAAAATTCGATAGATTAATACGCGATCGCAATCTAAAATCTGGCGAATTTCTGTCACGGCGGCTTGCAAAATATCTCCTAGTTGCAAAGATTGACGAATATTGAGGGTAATATCAGCCAATAACTCTAATTTCTGATTTTGATCATGTAATTTTTTTTCTGTTCGTCTATATAATATTTTTTCTAATTTGACTTGCTGATGCAGTTTTTCTTCTAACTGTTTTTGGGGAGTAATATCCCTAGAAATTCCCAAAAAAGATATTAAAATGCCATCGGGTGTATATTCAGGAACCAGTCGAGTTTCATACCAGTTTGAACTTGACATTGTGGGAAAGGGATATTCAATCAGTTGCTCTTTCTCTGTTTCTATTCCCTTTTGAAACACGGTTTTCCAAAGATTGACTAGCTCTTGATCATATCCTACATCCTCTAAAGATTTACCGATTAAATCTTGAGGGGGAACTTGGATAAATTTTTGAATTGCAGTATTAACATAGAGATACCGATAATCTAAATCAATTCTAAATATAATATCAGGATTGGTTTCAACAATAACTTGAAACTCTTTTTCTCGATAATACAATTTTTCATTGCTTTCTTGGACTTGTTTTTCCAAGTTAAGGTTACGGTCTTCTAGCAGTTCAATTATTTCATCTTGTAAGTATTTAACTTGTTTATGTAAGACTTCAATAACATTATAAACTTCTAAGGGCTGTAACACTTGTAAAATATTAGTTCGGGTCACCAGTCCCACTAATTCCCCCTGATTTCCAGTCACAATTAAGCGACCAATGTGATGGGATTCTATTGTTTCATAGGCAATATTCAAAGTATCTTCACCACGCAATGTTAACAGGGGTGAACTCATAACCTTTGCCGATGGAGTATAATTAAAATCGAGTTTTAACGTTTTAAACTGGACTAAATCTCGTTCTGTGATGATTCCAAGCGGAATGGGTTGTGGGGTTTCCTCAACAATCACTACACAACTAATATGATGCTTTGACATCAGTTGTGCTATATTTAATAAAGGAGTTTGAGGAGTCGCACAAATCACCTGGAGATTCATCACTTCAAAAACTTTTCTGAACCGCAACAAATTTGCTGGTTCTATAGAACTTATAATCGTATCATAGGTGATTAATCCCACCAGTTTATCTTGATTAACTACCGGGATATGACGAATGGAATTCCGGTGAAACTGCTCGATGACAGAGAAAATATCCTGCGGTTCTAAATATTGAAGCGTCACAACAGGTTGACTCATTACCTCTGCGACCTTAACCCCGGTTGTGTTTTTTCCTGTGGCGATCCAGTGAATTATATTTCGTTCTGTAACAATACCAATGGGTCTATTATTACTATTATTATCCACAATAATTACACAACTTCCCCGTCCTTCTGTTTTGGCATTTTCTAGGAGGTTAAATTCCGGTGAGGTAGGATAACAAATGCTTCTGGTGTGAGTAATTAATTCGATCACCTGATCTAACGGGGTATCGGGTGTTACTGTTATCGGATCGGGGATCACCGCAGTTTCTAAGTTTTCTGACCAAATCATAAATTCACCGCTATAAGTACCTAAACAAAATTAATTACACATCCTCCACCCTGTTCCTTCCCCTCCTATCCCCCCACGGGGGGTTTGGGGGGCTGTTCCCTCTCTCAACTAGGTAATTTATTTTGTGTAACTACTTAATTGTGTACAAGACTTTAAAAAACGGGTAGGAATATCAATTCTATTTCCCCAATGGAGATGTAAATAAGACCCATGAACATTAGAAAAATTTCCCCAACCTTCTAATACGGGGGCAGTGGTTTGCGAGGACATAAAACGCTGCATTTCATATAAAGGATCAGACGGATTTTCTATCAGTTCAGACCGATGAAACTCATGTCCGGTGATGATTTCTCCCTCTAATAATAAAGGAGTATTTTTTAAAACCTTTGCTTGATAATACCCTAATTTTAAGCGTTTTCCCATAACCGCAGTGGTCGGTAAGATTCCCACCATTGACCAAGCATTATTTTCAAAGTCAATAATCTTTTCACACAAATACATTAACCCCCCACATTCTGCATAAGTCGGTATCCCTGATAAAATAGCCGTTTTAACTGCGTTTAAAATTAACTGATTTTGACTTAATTCTTGAGCAAATACTTCGGGAAAACCTCCGCCAAAATATAATCCTTTAATATCGGTCGGAAGTTGCTCATCCTTTAAAGGACTCCATTCGATTAATTCTGCACCCAACTGTTGTAAAATCTCTAAATTATCGGCATAATAAAAATTAAATGCCGCATCTTTGGCGATCGCAATTCTAATCGGTTGATAGTTATGTTCAAACCGTAAGGTAGGGATAGAATTTTCCCGCTTAACTGAATTACTCAGATCAGAAATTAGAGTATTTTTTAATAAGGGTAATAATTTTTCCCAATCAAACCAAGTTTGGGCTAATTCAGCTAACTCTTGAATGAATAAATCCATCTGCGGCAGTTCATTCGTGGGAATTAACCCCAAATGGCGATCGGGAATCACAATATTTTCCTGTCTTTTAATTATTCCAATAATCGGAATATTCACAGGTTCTAAGAAGGCTTTTAATAGTTCTAAATGGCGATCACTTCCCACTTTATTTAAAACTAAACCCTCCAATTTTATATCAGGATTAAAGTTTTTAAACCCTAGGGCGATCGCAGCAATAGAACCCGATAATCGACTACAATCTAAGACTAAAATTACAGGTAAATCAAGAATCAAAGCAATTTGAGCCGTGGAAGCAATCGGAACTTTTTCCCCATTAGGAATCCCATCAAACAGACCCATAACTCCTTCAATTAAACCATAATCACAGGTCTGAATATGTTGATTATAACAGGCTTTAATATAGGATTCTGAAGTTAAAATCGAATCTAAATTATAACAAGGTTTACCCGTAACATAGTGATGAAACATGGGATCAATATAATCGGGGCCAACCTTAAAAGATTGGATATTAGAATTGTGTTTTTTTAAATAGGATAAAATAGCTAGTGTAATAGTTGTTTTACCAACTCCACTCCTTTCTCCAGCAACAATCAGCGTCATAATCTAACAATTTGAGTTAATAAGGTCATAGAAACAGGGTTTTGGGGCGAGTCTGATTTTTACCCCTAAAGCTGATTATAAAAACCGCCAAAGATAAGCGAAAAAGATTGCCGTAATTGCCCCAATTAATGTATTAATAAAATTCACAATTTCATTAGTTAACCATGTCCATTTTGTCTGTAAGGTTGCCCCAATCACACTTTCCAAATTAGTAGCAATAAACGCCGCTATCACACTCCAAATAATCCCCCAACTATCAATTAAACCCGCACTCCAAGCTAACACAGAAACCACAATAGAAGCCACCACCCCGGCTAAAGTCCCCTCCAAACTCACAGCCCCTTCCGTACCTTTAGGCACAGGTTTTAATGTAGTAATTAAAAAAGTCTGTTTCCCGTAGGCTTTGCCAATTTCACTACCACAGGTGTCGGATAATTTTGTACTAAAACTGGCAACATATCCTAATAATAATAACGGAATCCAAGATTGTATTCCAACTGTATCAGGAAAAAATAATTGTAGGGAAAATACCCCTAACCCACATAACATTCCCGTTAACGCCGAACCCCAGACATTTTCGGGCCCCCGGGCTCCCCCGCGTTTTTCCGCAATTCCAGAGGCTTCCTTTTCGGCTTTACCAATTCTGGTAACACCCGAACCCACCAAAAAATAGAATACCACAATCAGATAACCTCGCCAACCCAAACATCCCCAAATCAGCACTCCCAATATCCAAGCATGAATCCATCCGGCGGGGGTTAATAACTTTTTGGCGGCAATCACCCCTAAACTAATTAAAACTGTATTTAAAGCGATCGCAAATAACCAAGGATTAAGCGACACTAATTCATAAATCATAAATTTGATCTCAAAACCATGAATAAAACATTATTCCATCTTGCCTTTCCCGTGAACAATATCGAACAAACTAAAGCCTTTTATGGGGAGGGTTTAGGGTGCGAAATCGGTCGAGAAACCCGCAATTCCATCATTATGAACCTCTACGGCCATCAAATTGTCGCCCATGTCGGTCAAGAACCCCTAACACCCCAAAATGGGATTTATCCCCGACACTTTGGGTTAATCTTTACTTCCGAGACAGACTGGGAAACTCTCTTAGACCGTGCCCAAAAAAAACACCTGAAATTTTACCAAGAGCCCAAACGCCGTTTTCCGAGTTTACCTACAGAACACCGCACTTTTTTCCTAGAAGATCCTTTTTATAATCTCTTGGAATTCAAATATTACTGTCATCCCGAAGCCGTATTTGGCTGTAACGAATACGCCCAGGTTGGCGACATTTAAAGGGTAGCGGGTGACACCGAACGGGTCAAGGTTTTTAGAGGTGAATTTAAGGCTTTCTCTACCATAGCTAAACTTTTGGGATCGTTTACCATCCAAGCATGGAGAAAAACATTAACCGTGAATTCTTCACCAATAGAGATATGAGAACTTTCAGCCGGGACAATCATCCCATCCAAAGGTGTCCAAATGGAGGTAAAATTGATCGAGTCTAGGACTTCTAAATCCCGATTTAAGTCTTCTAAAAACGGACTATGGGAACGCATTTGGGATGCAGCCAAGGTGGGGTAAAGATATCCCGTTAAGGTTCCGTTGTGGGGGGAGGAAATCGTGATCAGACGTTGAACTCGTTCAATTCCTCCCAAGCGTTGGACATAATAACGACTAACAATTCCTCCCATACTAAACCCGATTAAATCAATCGGTTGTTCCGGGGGGAAGGTTTGATTCACATAAGCTGTAATTTGTTGGGCTAAGGCTTCTAAGCCAAATCGACCATCATTAGGAATCAGATTCAGACTGTGAATATCCCATCCCCGTTTAGTTAGATGGGCTGTCATGGTTTTAAAAATTGCTTTGGTATCAAATATACCGTGAATCAATAAAACCGGATGGCGAGGGCTGCTGTTATCCATGGGATTTTAAATTGGATTAATATTGGTTCCAACTTAGACTATCACGGGAGATTCTGGATGCAACTAGGGGCCATTCCTGCAACTGGTCATTGATTAACTGCTCACTCCTATTCTGAGAAATTTGTAAATAAATGCAAACAGATGAGAGATTTTTTACCGAAACCTAGGAAAATCGGGAGTTTTGTTTAAACAAAATGTAACAATATGTAAATTTTTGTAGACAAATCTTTCATTTTTCCCTAGTCTGAATTCAAGGCTCAGGCTTGAAACTTCCTAAAAATACCCACGGAGTAAGTATAATGTTAAATAAATTTTTTGGTTCTAAGAAAAAAGATGGATATTATTTAGAGTTTGGCGATGCTCAAGATAAACAAGCATCTCCAGCCGAGTCTAAACCCGCACCTAAAGCAAAAGCAGCATCAGCAAAAGCAGCAAAAGATCAACCCGAAACTGTGGCTGTGGCTAAACCCCAAACCACAACCGTTGCTCCTCCTGCCCCTCAACCCCCCCCAGTTGAGGAACCCGCCCCCCTTAACCCCCAGGTAAAAACCCCTGCTGGTATGAACTTTTCTACGGAATATTTAACCTCCTCATCCCCTACCCCCCGTCGTCGGCCCGGGCCGAGTCTGGCGATGTTCACAGATATGGCAAATCAGATGAATCGCTCCTAATCTGCTGAAGTGTCAAAACCATCAACCTCTCTAGCTATCTGCATCAGGCTGGGGAGGTTAATAGTTTTTTGGGCTTTTGGTTTTTTTTGATTGTTGATGGGTTGACCCCAAAAGTTGGCTTAGAAGGGCAAGACTTTAAACCCAAATCTCTGGTAATATTTAAGATAGAATAGACTTGTGTGATCGATCAATTAATATTGGAACCCTGAGTGCCAAGGGTGCTGAATAATCTACTTAATTTTGATAGGCTAATCAACAATGCACCAAGTGCCTGCCGACTCATGACGGTGCTATCGTTGGTTGGTTGCTGTCATCAACTTGAGAATTTTCTAGGTGACTGAGATCCCTTCAGTCTCTTTTCTGCTCATGGCTAAAGCCATGCTCGTTTCTAAATTTCTATGAGGTTTCTATGACAAAAGACACCGATCTGATCAAAAGTCTTAGCCCCAGTGCCATGGATCAGATTCTGTTATATCTGGCTTTTAGCGCCATGCGAACCAGTGGACATCGACATGGGGCGTTCCTCGATGCGGCTGCCACGGCGGCGAAATGTGCCATTTACATGACCTATATGGAACAGGGAAAAAACCTGAGAATGACAGGACACCTGCACCATATTGAACCCAAGCGAGTCAAGGTGATTGTTGAAGAAGTTCAACAAGCATTAACCGAAGGCAAACTATTAAAAATGTTGGGGTCTCAAGAACCTCGATATTTGATTCAGTTTCCCTATGTTTGGTTAGAAAATTATCCTTGGCAACCGGGACGCTCTCGGATTTCAGGTAGTAGTTTAACTCAAGAAGAAAAGCGGGTGATTGAAACTAAACTCCCTAAATATTTACCCGATGCTCAATTAATTAATTCTTTTCAATTTATGGAATTAATTGATTTTTTACATACACGTTCTCAGGAAGATTTAGAACCGAATCGGAGAATGCCTTTGAGTGAAGCCTTAGCCGAACATATTAAGCGCCGTTTAACCTATTCTGAAACCGTAATCAAAATCGAATCCCCTTGGGGAATGCCGTTTTATGCCCTAAATCGAGCCACCTATTCCCCTGAAGATCAGGAGGAAAGAACTTTTATTATGGTGGAAGATACAGCCAGATATTTTAGATTAATGAAGGACTGGGCTGAACGTCAACCTAGGGTAATAAGGGTTTTAGAAGAATTAGATATACCCCCGGAACGAATTGATCGAGCCATTGAAGAATTAGATGAAATTATTCGGCAATGGGCGGATCGATATCATCAAGCGGGAGGAGAAACCATGGTGGTACAAATGGTATTCGGGCCAAAGGAGGAAGAACAGTAATTCAAGACGTTTAAGAATGTTAAAAATACAGAAGTATTGACACTCTCACCGTCTGAAGACACGCTCGATTCTAACTTCAACCTGGACACTTGCTCGACCAGACTTTCATCAAGAGGAGTAGAGGTTTCCAGTCCATTAGCGTTACTTTGGGGATGCCCTCCCCTAGCTTGTTTACCAAGATTTAGAATATTAATTGCAGCATTTGTATCTCTATGCAACTCACATCCACAATTACAAACATGGGTGCGGGTTGATAGAGATTTTTTCACTATTACCCCACAATTAGAACATTTCTGTGAAGTGTAATGGGGTGCAACCGGAATTGCTGATTTATCAAATTTAGCCGCAAAATATTCTATCCATTTTCTCAACAAATACCAGCTAACATCACTAATTGATTTAGCTAAACAATGGTTTTTAACCATATTTCTAACACTTAAATCTTCATAGACTACTACATCGTTAGATGTGCATACGTTACGCGCAATTCTCTTTGCGTGTTCATTCCGTTGTCTACTTACTTTTAAGTGTTTTTTACTGTAAACTTTCCTAGCTTTCCGTCTCCCCGATGAACCTTTAACTTTCTTATAGATTTGTTTCTGAGATTGCTTAATTGATTGTTCAGCTTTTCTCAAAAACTTAGGATTAACTTCTTGATATCCATTGGAGTCTGTGTAAAACGACTCAATACCAACATCAAGTCCTATTTCTTTTCCGGTTTTGGGTTGAATATCGGTGACATTAATATTCAGACAAAATTGTGCGTAATATCCATCGGCACGACGAATTAAACGCACCCGTTTTATGTCTTTAATATTGTAAGTATGGATATCCCATTTACCCAATAATTTGAGTTTACCCCCCCCAAACCCCCCCGTGCACGGGGGGGCTAGGGGGGGGCCGTTTTTATCGGTTAAGGTAATTTGTCTTTTGGTTGGGTGTAGTTTCCATCCCGATGTTTTATATTCAACGGAACGGCAATTTTTTTGGAATTTGGGATATCCTTTTTTACCGGAAATGTTTTTCTTACAATTGTCGTAAAAACGACTAATGGCAGACCATCCTCGCTCGGCTGCGGATTGGACTGCCATTGAATTTAGGTCGGCAACAAAGGGGAATTGATTTCTGAGAGTTGTAGAATATTTATTTAAGGCAAATCTATCAATCTTTAATTCTCTTGAATTATCCATCCAATATCTAATTGCTTTATTGCGAATGAATTGGGTGGTGCGAATTGCTTCATCAATCGCTTTATATTGATTGGGTTTGCCTTGGCACTTATATTCCAAAACTATCATAGAAATCTCCTTTTTTCGACCTACCTTATGTTAACATGAATTCGAGAAATATTCACGGTGAATAAATTTCCCTGGGTCGCTTTTCATCTGGTGGTCTGAAGACACGCTCGTTTTCAAGCTCCCAGACTTATGTTATAAACAATCCTAACTCCTGTATTTTTAAGAGAGTTAATCTTGAATATTCAGGGTAATTTTAGCGGATTGTAGTTGTTGATTTAACCACTGATCAAATAATTCGTTTTGCAGCCGTTGTTTAACTTGAGGGTTGTCTAAGGAGGCTTCTAAAAACTCGTCTACTCGGAAAATACACCAACCGCCCTCGACTTCCATCGGGCCAACAATTTGTCCGGGTGGGGTTTGCTGTAAAATCACCTTGAGATTATCGGGAATGGTTGACCAACCCACGGCCCCCATCATGCCACCAAAAGAGCGTTCATTGGTAATGGAATACTCTCGGGCTAATTCTTCAAATCGGCTTTCCTGTTCTTTTAAACGGGATACTAATGTTTCTGCAAGTTCATAGTCATTTAAGGAAATTCGTGATAACACCACTGCATCTAAGGCGGGTTTTCGTTGCTGAAAATACTCCTCAAGTTGAGGTTGTACGATTGAAAGTTTGAGTTTTTCCCGTTTGAACCCAGAAACAATTTGTTGGTGAAAGGCTTCGTAGGTCATGCGGTTACTTTCTAACCACTGTTGAAAGGCTTGGGGGTCGCTGAGATTACGTTCCAATCTAAAATTCACTACGGATTGTTCAATACTAGCAGCAGGGATATCCAAATCCGTTCGGGATTGCAATTCCCGATCCAGAATATATTCTCGCAAAATATCAGTTACCATGGGCTGTAGTTTTCCAGCCGCTTGCAAGTATTTTAGGGCTTGACCTAAGATAATGGGTTCGTCGTTAACGGTTAAAAATGGATTAGCCACTGAAATTTACATCCTAAACACGATTCTACTCACAAATATTGTAAGGGTTTAGGCTCTCGGTGCTATCAGATTTACCAACAGTCCCTACTACTCCCCGTCTTAATATTCAGCCACGGCTTTGTGAATAGTTGTTAAAGACAGAATTAATCAAGCAGATAGGCTATGCTGAGTACGATGAGGATTAAACCCAATAGAATGTCAATTAAGCCCTTAACTGCTTTTGATGAATCTCGGTAGTGGCTAATTGTCCATTTTCCGTCCTATTTGGAACCCCACATTCCTAATTCTTTGGGAGATAGCTATGTCAGAACGCGATGATTTTCTTTATCCCCGTAGTCGCTACCAGGGAGAGTTTACGCCAGAAAAACTGATTTTCAATTCCAACTTGCAGGAATTTGCCCAGCGAGTTAACTATATTTGTGGATTGGAAACGAATGGGAAAGTAAGTTCAGAGGAAGCCTATCAACAAATCAAACAACTTTGGAAAAAATTACGTTCATCGAAAAAAAGTCTAGGAATTAGTAAACCTCCTGATGAGACTCCAGAAAATAGTTAATTATCAACGCCATCAGAAAGTCTTGCAAGGAAGGTTAATTCTTTCAATAAAAATTTAATTTCAGGCAAACTTTACCAAATAGTTTATAGCAGGGAACACCGCAATAGGCCGCATCGTGAGCCCTTCGACTTCGCTTAAGCATCAACTTCAATCCATATAAGAAACCGGGTTTCTGCGACAATTTTTGCGGCTTACCCAAGATTAAATTAAGAAACCCGGTTTCTGTTCTGGGGAAAAACAAGATCCGCACCTGATTCAAACTATTATTACTTGGCTACAAAGGACTATTTTAGAAGATTAATAATCTCAACTATCCCTAAATTTAGGACATACTTCAAACGCTAATTGTGACCCATAAAAACAAACATCAAACTCAGTAAAAAAATTAGTCCGTCCTAAAATAATTGGAATATTATTTACCCTAGTCCAAGCAAAAGCCAACTGAACTGGCTCAAACTCCCCTACTGTTGCCAAAACTAATAACGCTTTTGCTTGAGCACTTGCTAAATTACCCGCTAAAGCAATAGAAAATCTTTGTTCTTCCCAAATTGCTCCTAATTGTATTCCAATATTATAAGGCAACACATTAACACTAGCTCCTGTATCGAGCAAACCCATAACCTCAACCGAACGATTTTGATAAGTTAGTGTTAAAGGCAGATAGGGAACATCAGCTAAAACGCCAAACTCATCCCGTTTAGGTTGAAAAGGATATCGCCTAATATTAAACATTTTGAGTTTGCTTTTTTTCTGTTTCTAGTAACTGCATCAATTGTTCTGCTGCACCATTAGATGTATGCACTGCACCAATAATTTCTGCTGCTTCATTCCCTAATATAATTCCTTCTTCTTTTGCCAATTCAGCCGTTAAAAACTGCATCATTTGAAACTTATCCGCACGGGATAATTGCCGCAGTTGAGCTAATAATTCAGGATTTGACATAAAACAACCTTGAATTTACTTTTCCATCTTACCACTATCCCAAGGATTCCACCACATAAGAAACCGGGTTTCTGCGACAATTTTTGCGGCTTATCCAAGATTAAATTAAGAAACCCGGTTTCTGTTGTTCTAACTTATTCCTCATTACTTAAATACTCCTGAGAATAAACCTCCGCCATTAACTTCGGCCAGATTAATACAAAAAATCCCATCCAGGCCAACAAAGGAATAGCGACTAAAATTGTAATCCACAGGGTTTTAAATAGAAACCAACTCCCTGAAATTAGGGTAATTCCAGTTAATAGAATTGACCAAGGTTGACACCACCAGGGTTTATAATTCCAGGGGTTAAAGGTTGGGGTTTCAATCGGTGTTTGATCGGTCATTGTATTTATTAACTCTATGATTAAGAAAATGATTACTGAATAATTTTAACTATTGTAGCAATAACTTCTACTAACTTTTGGGGTTTAATTTGACCCGCTTTATACAGTATAATTCCTTTATCAGCAGTAAACAAACGATTAGGTCTAATATTGCTATTTTGGTTGAGTCCTCCCTCACTAAAATCGCTATTTTCAAGGGTAATACCATAGCAATCACCGATAGTTTGGCTAGTAATCTGGCAAAGAATTAGATCATCTCCTGTTAAGGTTGCTATTACTAATGCAGGCCGTCGCTTGGCTTGTGTTAAATCAGAAAAGGGGAAAGGGACAATAACTACATCACCTTTTACAAATTTTTCCATGCTTCCTCCTCCGCCGGCTGTAACCAATCTTTTTGTAGGGAAGATTCACTCAGTATACTAATTTCTAACTGTTCTTGCTGATATTTGGTTTTAAGAAATTGCAGAAAATCCCAAACCTCTTGTAAGATGAAATCAGGACTATTTTCTACTTCTTTAATTAATAATTCTTTAGTGTTCATGTTTTTGACCTTGATTTTTTGGGTTTGAAAATTCAGAAAAACGGGATTATCTAAACAACAGAATTTTCCGGTAAAGCGGTTTGCATTTGAGCTAACCAACCTATTAAAGATTCTAACTGTTTATCCGCACTTAATACCGCTAATCCCCTCACCGTAACTTTACCTTTACTATACACAAACCGAGTATGTAAACTTTCTGATAAATTGGCTTTTAATAAATTCCATGCGGGTTCTTCCATGGGGGTTTCTAATAAAATATGTTGTTTTCCGTCGGGTTTAATCCGAGAAAAGCCTAATTTCTTAGCAATTTGTTTGAGTTCCATAATTCTAATTAATTGACGCGCCGGGGTAGGAACTGGGCCATAGCGATCGCACCAATCTTCCTCAATTCGAGATAATTCATCCCGACTTTGACAAGCAGCAACTGACCGATAAGCACTCATTTTTTGATCTAAATCCGTAATATAATTGGAAGGAATAAAAGCTGTTAAACTCAAGTCAATTTGAGTATCATCAACCTGGGGAATTTCTTGACCCCTGACTTCTTGGATAGCTTCTTGTAACATTTCACTATAAAGATCGAACCCTACCACATCCATTTGACCCGATTGTTCGGCCCCTAAAATGTCTCCCGCGCCCCGAATTTCTAAGTCTCGCATCGCTAATTGATAACCCGATCCTAACTGGGCAAATTCTTGAATTGCTCTCAATCTTTTACGAGCATCATCAGTTAAATTAACCCGTCCGTCGGCCGTTGTGGGATAGAATAGCCAGGCGTGAGCTTGCACTCCCGAACGTCCAACCCGACCGCGTAATTGATATAATTGACCTAGGCCGAAACGGTGGGAATCTTCGACTAAAATGGTGTTAACTCTGGGAATATCTAACCCCGATTCAATAATGGTTGTACAGACTAAAACATCCGCTTCCCCAGAACTAAATGTTAACATAATTGATTCTAATTCGGAGGCGTCTATTTGTCCGTGGGCGATCGCTAATCTCACCCCAGGAATCATCTCTCGAATTTGGGCAGATTTTTCTTCAATTCCTTCAATTCTAGGCACAACATAAAACACCTGTCCCCCCCGATCTAATTCCTGACGAATTGCTGTTCTAACTATTTCTAAATTTAAAGGAGATAAATGGGTTTGAATTGGGCGACGGGAAGGAGGAGGAGTGGTAATTAAACTCATTTCTCGAATCCCAGATAATGCCATATATAAGGTTCTAGGAATAGGAGTAGCGGTTAAAGTTAAGACATCAACATGGGTTTTTAATGTCTTAATTTTTTCCTTTTGATTAACTCCAAAACGTTGTTCTTCATCAACGACTAATAACCCTAAATCCTTAAAATGTACCCCTTTTCCCAGTAAGGATTGAGTGCCAACAATTATATCAATTTCTCCCGTTGCTAACCGTTTTAATATCTCTTGTTTTTCTGAATTGGTGCGAAAACGATTAATTAAAGCAACTTCTATGGGATAGGGAGAAAATCGTTCTTTTATGGTATGATAATGTTGTTGGGTTAGAATTGTAGTGGGGGCTAATAATGCTACCTGTTTTCCAGCAGTAACGGCTTTAAAAATAGCCCGAATTGCGACTTCTGTTTTCCCAAATCCTACATCTCCACAAACTAACCTGTCCATGGGCCGATCGCTTTCCATATCCCGTTTCACGTCTTGGGTAGATTTAATTTGATCGGGGGTTGGTTGATAGGAAAAGGAGTCTTCTAGTTCCTGTTGCCAAGGCATATCAGGGGGGAACGCATAGCCCGTTTGTTGGGCGCGTTGGGCATATAATTTTAATAGATCTACGGCTAATTTCTTTAAGGTTTTTTTGACTTTTTCCTTGGTTTTTTCCCAAGCCTGTCCGCTAAGTTTATTCAGTTGGGGAACTTTGCCCCCGGTACTTCTAAACCTCGATAAACTGCCAACTTGATCGGCGGCAACTCTTAACGTACCATCGTCATATTGTAAAACCAAATATTCCCTAGTTTCGTTATTAATCACTAGACTTTCTAATTTAGTAAATCGCCCTACCCCATGTTGACGATGAACCACAAAATCCCCTGGTCGGAGTTTATTCAGTTCAACCTGTTTTGATGCCGCCCGTCGTCGTTTTCTAATATAACCATGGGTGGCTAAGGAATGCTGACCATAAAATTCTCGGTCAGTAATTAAAACTAACCGAAAAGTGGGTAAAATAAACCCTTCTAATTCGGCAAGTCCGGTATATTTTAAGGCGACGGGGGTATTTTTAATTAAGCTATCAATGGCGGGGTAATCTCGCGGGTTAGGAATGAATTTTGAGGGGCAATCATGTTCTGATAATAGGGCAACCGATCGACTAGGTTGGGCGGAAACAATAAATATAGAAAAATATCGTTGTCGCTCATAACGAATTAATTCCGCCAGTTTAGCAAATTGATGGGGAGTTGCCGGAACTGGACGAGAAGATAGGTTTAAACTGGGAACATTGGTAATATTAACTAGGCTGGGTTGATAATCCCCTATTTCAGATAAATAGAGTTTATCAAAGGATTCAATTTGTTGCAAAGATTCGGTAAATAAACGATGAATTTTAGGCGGTTTTTCGGGTAAGGCTTGCCATTGTTCTTCAATATGTTCTAACCAGCGATCGCTATGGGCACAACATTGATCAATTTCATCAATCACAATTAAAGTCGTATCGGTTAAATAGTCTAATAAACAAGCGGGTTGTTCAAAAGCTAAACCCAATAAGGAATTATAGGATTTAGGGGATTTATAGTTATTATTATCGAGTTGAAATTCTGGTTTAGGGATGGGGGGAATAATTTGGGAAATTAAGGTTTCAGCCGAGGCTAAATTCCCTTGAATAATTACATCAAAATTGGTCGGGGTGAGAATTAGATTTTCAATTTTATCTAAGGATCTTTGGGTGATGGGATCTAGTTCTCGAATTTGTTCTAACTCATCCCCAAACCATTCTAAACGCACGGGCCATTCCGAAGCCACGGGGAAAATATCCACAATATCCCCCCGCCGACTCCATTGGCCCTCGGTTTCCACCAAGGATACCCGCTCATAGCCTAACTTGGCAAACTGTTCATCAAGGGTTTTTCCGGCCGAGGTCATCCCCCGATATAGGGTTAAACAATAGGGTTGAAACGCCGAAACCGGGGGTAAATGGGGCTGTAAACTCCGTTCTGTGGCCACAATTGCCATCGGTACGGCCGAAGGTGTCTGCAACCGTCCCGCCAACTCCGCTAACACCTGCATTTGTCCCCAGGTCATCTCCTCGGAAGTCACCGACTCGTAGGGCGACGCCTCGGAAGTGGGGTAAAACTGAACTGTCGCCCATCCCATGGCTTCCAATTGGGCCGCCCACCGTCCCGCTTCCTCCAGGGTGGCTGTCACCACAAATAAATTTAATCCCGACTCCTGGGCTAAAGTTGAAGCGACTAACCCCTTGGGAATGCGAGACAGACCATTTAGGTAGAGGGACTGAGATTTATTCAGTTTGGTCAGGAGTTCAGCCGTTAAGGGCGATCGCCCCAATGCACGCACGATGGAGGAAAATGTCATATTGCAGTAGGGAACAGGGAATAGGGAATAAGCGCCCCCAAACCCCCCGCGCACAGGGGGCTTGGGGGGTGAGGGAATAGGGAATAGGGAACTAAGATAATCAGATCTTGATAAGATCAGTTATTCTAATCTTTTATCTTCCTATTCTGACCTCAAAATGTCATCTGTATTCCAAGAAATTCTAATCGTTTTCCTTCTGATTGTCGCCAATGGCGTATTTGCGATGTCAGAAATTGCGATTCTTTCGGCGCGGAAAGTTCGTTTACAACAGTCAGCCAATCGAGGCAATAAAAAGGCAAAAGTAGCTTTGGAATTAGCCAACTCTCCCAATAGTTTACTCTCAACGGTGCAAATTGGAATTACCCTGATTGGGATTTTAGCCGGGGCCTTTGGAGGGGCGGCAATTTCAGCCCGATTAGCCATCCAACTAAACAAAATTCCGATTTTAGTTCCCCACAGCAATGCAATTAGTTTTACAATTGTTGTGATCATTATTACCTATTTATCATTAATAATCGGGGAATTAGTTCCTAAACGGTTAGCTCTGAATGCTCCTGAATCCATCGCAACTAGCGTTTCAATTCCCATGCGTTGGTTATCTAATTTTAGTTCTCCAATTGTACATTTATTGGGTATGTCTACGGAATTAATTTTAAAGCTTTTGGGTAGTAACACCTCGACGGAACCGGAAGTTACCGAGGAGGAAATTAAGATTATGATTGAGCAGGGAACGCGATCGGGAATTGTGGAGGAAGCGGAACAAAATATTATGGGACGAGTGTTTGAATTAGGCGATCGCCAAGTCAGAAGTTTAATGACACCTCGCCCTGAGATTTTTTGGATTGATATTGATGATTCTGCCGAAGAAAATCGTCAGAGTATTGCCCAAAATAGTTACACTCGCATTCTAGTTTGTCAGGAAGATTTAGATCATGTTTTAGGGTTTATTAAAGTCGCGGATTTATTAACTCAATCCCTATCCGGTCATCCCTTAGATTTAACTGTAAATTTACGCCGTCCTTTATTTGTTCCTGAAACCACTTCTGTTTTAAAAATTTTAGAATTATTTAAACAGGGAGAAACCCATTTTGCTGTAGTTGTTGATGAATATGGCGTAATTCAAGGATTAGTAACTTTAAATGATATTCTAATGGAATTAGTCGGCGATATGCCCTCCTGGGATAATCCCGAAGAACCTCAAAAAGTGCAACGGGAAGATGGATCTTGGCTTGTAGATGGAATGTTGCCCGTTGAGGAATTTTTTGAGTTATTTGATTTAGAAGATTTATTAGAACAATCAGAAGGAAACTATCATACAGTTGGAGGATTTGTGATTACTCAGTTAGGGCGGATTCCAGCTGCTGCCGATCATTTTGAATGGCAAAATTTACGCATTGAAGTGATGGATATGGATGGCAACCGTGTTGATAAAGTATTAATTGTTCCTCCTTCTTTGAATAAAAATAATCAGCTTATTGAACCTTGAAAAAAATAAATTATTCTCTGAATTACGCTAGAATTTAGTAAGTTTGCGATCGCTATAACCAAAAGCAGGTTAGTGTTTAAAACTTCTTTGTGTCTTTGTGTCTTTGTGGTTAAATCAATCTTTTCTGCTATAATTCCCGGTTATTTATGATTAAAAAATCTCTATCCAAAATCTTGCTATTATTATTCTGTTGGACAATTGTACCATTATTCTTAGTGGAAGTATTAATGATTGTCCTCGAACCCTATTTATCCCAAGGAGCGTATCAATATGATCCCGATTTAGGGTTTAAAATTCGCCCTCATGCCAATGGTAATAATCAATTTGGGTTTAATGATCGAGATTATTCCCTACAAAAAGAACCCGGAAAATATCGAATTTTGATTCTCAGTGATTCCTTTAATTGGGCGGGGGGAAAAGAAGGAAACTATACCGCTTTATTAGAACAGAAATTTGCCCAATATTATCAAAATTCTCAAGTTGAAGTTATTAATGCTGGATACCCCGGAACTCACACCGGAGAACAATTAGCCCTGTTAAAAAAATATGCCCTACAATATCATCCTGATTTGGTTATATTAGGTTTTTTTGTTGGCAATGATTTTATTGATGCTAAACCCAACCGAAAACGGATTATTGTGAATGATATTTATATTGATATTGATAAACGCAAGGAGTTAAAATTATTCGGTTATCCGATTATTAATCAATCTCGTTTGTTACTCTTTATTCAACAAAAATATAAAGTATTTCGAGAAGCCAAAAAAGCTCAAAAACAATCAGTTTTACCCTATCAGGTACAATTTGTGATTAATCAGGCTGAACCGGAAAAGTCCCCTGGTATTTTATCCCTAGAAACCTTTCTAGCGACGGAAAAAACCCGCTTAGACTTTTGTAAACGTCAAGATTTGCAAAAAGGAGTTTGGAATGGTAATATCAACTATATTCTCCAGAGTATTGATGAAATGAATCGGCTATTACAACAGCGAAATACTCAGTTTATTGTGGCGATATATCCCGATGAGTTTCAAGTCAATCCTAATTTATTAAATCAAATTCAGGAAAAAAATGACTTGAATTTATCCAAATATGAGCCAAACTGTATGCAAAATATTTTGATTCCCCATCTGCAATCACAACAAATTACCTATATAGATTTCCGTCCTCGGTTTCACGCTGAACAAAAACAACGCCCCTTATATTTGTTACAAGAACCTCACTGGAATTCAGCCGGAAATCAACTGGCTGCGGAAATATTATTTGAGAAGTTAATTCCCAAAACCAATCAATTTTTTAAACTTTTTCCCCCTTCTTCCAATAAAATTTAAAATGCAAAAAACCCAACTAAAAGCTTTTACTCAAATTCTCGGACAAACTGCATTAATCGCTTTAATTACGTTTGTGATGTCCGAAATTACCCTAAGAATTTATAATAAAATTAATCCTAGTTTTGTTTTTTATGATTCTTCCTATAACCGTTTTCGGGGAAAAGCCAACGCCCCCGACTATGATTTTAAGTTAAATTCCCAAGGTTTTAAAGATTTAGAATTTACCGTAGAAAAACCTGCCCAAACCCACCGAATTTTAGGGATAGGAGATTCCTTTGCTTATGGTATTGTTCCCTATCAATATAATTATTTAACCCTGTTAGAAAAAAAATTAAATAAATCCGGTCAAAAAACCGAAGTAATTAATATGGGTATTCCAGGGCTGGGGCCAAGGGATTATTTATCTATTTTAGTTAATGAAGGATTAAAATTAAATCCAGACCGAATTGTTTTATCCTTCTATATGGGCAATGATTTTTTAGATAATTCTATGACCGCCCACCTGAGAAAACAGGAAAATTCCTATGTTATTGCTCTAATTAAATCTTTAATTAAACTTCAAAGCCATTATCAAGGTACATTCATCAACCCGGTGCTTAAATATGACGATAACCAACCGAGTATTGATAGTGCTAAATATCTGCAAGATACGGTTAGCAAAAGTAATATGTTTGTGCGAAATCCCCCGGATGATATCTTTAAAGGTTTTTTAGAAGATGCGATGCAGGATTTAATTAAAATTAAACAAATTGCCGATTCTCAAAATATCCCCTTAACTATTGTAATTATCCCTGATGAAGTTCAAGTTAATTCACAACTTCAACAGCAAGTAAAAACAGCTTTTGATCCAAATGATCCGAATTTATTAGATTTTGAACTTCCTAACCGAATGTTAACAGAGCGCTTACGACAGGCCAATATTGACTATTTGGATTTATTACCGAGTTTTGTCGCCGCTTCTAAAACAACTCGCCTCTATAAACCCAACGATACCCACTGGAATATCGCCGGAAATAGTTTCGCTGCGGAATTAATTAGTAGACATTTAAAAGCTCTTGCTGATTAAATAGATTTCGCGGATAATGTAGTAGGCTCTTTAGGGCCTCCGTATTTTATTGTTTCAGTCCCCTTGTCTCCATGCACAAGTAAACGTTTCAATTCTTTACAAGAATCCTCCGTTATCCGGTTGTTAGACTGGTGAGGACTCGGATTAGGAAGTGCTAAAGCACAACAACGATGACTGAGTTTTAAAAAACGATACTTCTAATTTTTTCAGCTAAATTATCCGCCCGTTGAGGAATATAAAAATCATGATTTCGGAGAATTTCCCCGACACGGTTAAATGTCTCAATACATAAATTCAACCGTTGTTTATATTCTAAAAAGGTCATATTTTCGATATATTGAAACAACTCCCTAGGATGCTCAAAATCAGAATAGTCTAAAAAACTATTCCGGGGGAAATCCTGATAAATAGTTGCATCTTTTCCCCCATAATAAATCGGTAAACATCCGCCAATAATGGCATCCCAAATTTTTTCTGTACAATAATAGGGGGCAATAGTGTTCTCAAAACACAGATTAAAATGATAATCTTGGAGAATTTCAAACTTGCGAGTTGTCCAGTCTCCATCCCTAGAATTTTCTATAGTAATTCCGATTTCCCAACCATTTCCATAAATATCAACTTTCCCTAATTGATGACCTTCTAAAGCAATTTGATTCCGTAAATTATATAAATCAATACTTTTTCCCTCCCTGACTAAAGTTGTAAATCCAGCCACCGGATTTTTTGACATTAAAGCTGCAATTTTCCGATGTTTAGGTCGTCCAAAATCATCATCGGTGAAGAATTGTAAGGGTTGACTAAACACATTACCCCGCCAAATACAAAGATGATAATTATTAACAAAAACATCTCCGGTATAAATATTCATAATATTAATTTCGACTCCATCAATATTAACTTTAGACTCAAAATTAAGATCAAACCGGGGTTCTTCTGTATATAAAAGGTATTTTTTTTGCTGCTTATATTGACGAGCAAAACTTTCTAAAAGAACAATATATTGAGAAATAATGATATCCGCTTCCGTTTGATCTTCCGTCACCTCAATTCCTTGTTCTTGAAGTCGAGAAAAAACCTGTTTTTGATATCCAGAAGATAAACGATTAAGCATACTATATAACCCGGGGTCAGCTTGAAAAATCTTGATAATTTTCCGATCTGAATTATGACTGATCTCCGAGAAATTAATACTTTGCCATTGAATTAACATTTCTCGCAAATAGTTATGGGGAGGATAGAGAATAGCTCCTTCAAAAGTTAATAATTGATTATAATATTCTAAGGCTTGATAACCTTGACCTAATTTAATATAAGCATAGCCTAAATTTTGGTAACAATCAATTAAATCCGGTTTTAATTCCGTTGCTTTAAGGTAATTTGCGATCGCCTTTTCCCATTGACCATCTTGAAAATAACTATACCCTAAAGCATAGTAAGTCCCGAAATAGTCCGGCTGTAACTCTAAAGCCCTTAAATAATTATTAATCGCCGCTTCCCAGTTTTGCCCTTGATAATATTGCCGACCTAAATTAATATAATATTCAAGGGTAAGTTCCGATACCGATTCATGATTACTATTCATTAAATCAAACTAAAAATAAATAACTAAAAATTCTCTGATCCCGTTGTTGTGCTTTAGCACTTCCGAATCAGAGTGCTAAAGCACAACAACAAACCGTACACCTGAAATCAACAAAAAACAACCCCATATAGGGGTTGCTGATCACCTGAAATCTGGTTAATTTACAATTTAGTGCCACATTCAGGACAGAAATTATTACTGCCCACATTTTTCGCGCCACAATTGCTACAATAAACTAACTCAATGGTTTCTAAATTTGTCCGTTCGGGTAAACCAATCATTTGAGCATTGCTCTTACCTGGGGCGACCATGGGATAACAGTTTTCATCCCGTTTCACCTGCACATCCATTAATACCGGGCCCTCAAATGCCAACATTTCTGCGATCGCATCCTTCAAGTCCTCCCGGCGGGTGACTTGCATCCCCTTAACCCCGTAAGCCTGGGCTAACATCACAAAATCAGGCATTCCCGCCTGCATATTAGAAGAAGAATAGCGCTCGCCATAGAAGGTTTCTTGCCACTGACGCACCATACCTTGCCAACCATTATTGACAATCACGGTTTTAACATTAATTCCATATTCAGCCAGAGTCCCCAACTCCTGAATATTCATCTGAATACTAGCATCGCCAGCCACACAGATCACCTGTTCATTCGGGAGAGCCATTTTTGCCCCCATCGCTGCGGGCATTCCATAGCCCATTGTCCCTAACCCGGCGCTGGAAATCCATCGTCGCGGGCCATTTTTCAGGAATTGAGCCGCCCACATTTGGTGCTGTCCCACATCGGTTGTGAAATAAGCATCAGGAGCCATTTTCCCCAAAGTATCGATCACCTCTTGGGGAGAAAGAGAATCTTGATAAATCGGCACAACCAGGGGATAATCTTCCCGCCAGCGTTGAATGCGTTGTAACCATTCGGCCGTTAGACTGGTTTCCGCTCCCCCCGTGCACGGGGGATTGGGGGGGGGTTCGACCGTTTCCTGACATCGGCGCAATAAATCCACTAACACCTGTCTAACATCCCCAACAATGGGAACTTCCGGAGCGCGATTTTTCCCAACTTCGGCCGGATCAATATCAATATGGATCACCTTGGCACGGGAGGCAAATTCATCTAATTTCCCCGTCACCCGGTCATCAAAACGGGCGCCCACGGCAATTAATAAATCGCATTCCGTCACCGCAAAATTAGCATAAGCAGTGCCGTGCATTCCCAACATTCCCACCGATAGGGGATGGGTTTCACTAAACACTCCCTTACCCATCAGGGTTGTGGTCACGGGGAGATTAAATAGTTCGGCTAATTCTTGGATTTCTCGATGGGCTCCAGCAGCAATCGCCCCGCCTCCAACATAGAGCAACGGTTTTTCAGCTTGCCGAATTAATTTAATGGCTTGATTAATTTGGCGACTATTTCCCTTGACCGTTGGCCGATATCCGGGTAGGGTGACTTCCCCAGGATTAACGGGAACATAATCAAATTCTTCTAAACCTACATCTTTAGGAATATCAACTAATACCGGGCCAGGACGTCCACTACTGGCAATATGGAAAGCCTCGGCGATAATTCGAGCCATCTCCTTCGGGTCACGCACCACATAGGAGTGTTTGACAATTGGCAGGGTGATCCCATAAATATCCGTTTCTTGGAAGGCATCCGTCCCAATGGACGATCGGGGAACCTGTCCGGTAATCACCACCATCGGAATCGAGTCCATTTGGGCTGTGGCAATCCCCGTAACTAAGTTAGTGGCTCCGGGGCCAGAAGTCCCAAAACAGACCCCTACATGGCCCGTTGCCCGGGCATAACCATCGGCGGCATGGGCGGCTCCTTGTTCATGACGCACCAGGATATGTTTTAAATCCCCCGCGGCTTCAAAGCGGTAGAGTTCATCATAAATGGGCAAAATCGCCCCACCGGGATATCCGAAAATGTGTTTGACGCCATGGCGCTTCAAACTATCCATCAGTGCGTAAGCACCCGTTGCTCGTTTTGCAGCTATTTTAGTTTTTAGTTGCACAGTAATTCCTCGAACTGTGTTTAAGTTGACTGGGGGTAGGTTTTTCAATTAGTGTATTGACACTAAAATTTGATTTTGATTAACCCGCCCGTAGATAGTTTTTTTATTTTAAAAGTTACCAAGCTCTCAGGCCTGAGAGACTGCCACTTTTAACAAGACTTTACAATATCAGTGAAGTTGTTAAGGATGTTGGGATTTTTCAGGGAGATCAGATAGATTTTCGATGAAGTCTGTCTATCGATTCTTAAACCATTATCCTAACTTTCCAAAGTATGGTAAGATCTCTGATGGATTTGGGGCTGGTTCGGTGGCTTTTGTCTTGTTCTCTAGTCTGATTAGATCACATTGAGATCAAGATGTTAGGCTAAGTCAACCCTAATTCCATTTAGGTGATAAATTGTAGCATATTTTACAAATAATTGTCTCTTAGCGGTGATATCAACAGATAGAATGCTAAGTGACGACTACAAGAAATATTTAACTTGAGGAGTGAGGATTTTGAAGAAGATAGAAGCAATTATTCGGCCTTTTAAGCTTGATGAGGTTAAAATCGCCCTGGTCAATGCGGGTATTGTGGGGATGACGGTTTCTGAAGTTAGAGGGTTCGGACGTCAGAAGGGTCAAACAGAACGTTACCGGGGTTCTGAGTACACCGTGGAGTTCCTGCAAAAACTTAAAGTCGAAATTGTTGTCGAAGATAGTCAGGTTGATATGGTCTTGGAGAAAGTTATTTCTGCTGCCCGTACAGGGGAAATCGGTGACGGTAAGATATTTATATCTCCAGTGGAACAAATTATCCGAATTCGGACTGGAGAGAAAAATTTAGAGGCAATTTAAGTTTTTTTGCCATCAGGGATACGGCATTGTCGTATCCCCATCCGCTTGCAGTTTAAAACAAGGTCTGAAGTTGCGGTAAAATCCCTTGGAAGGCTTGACCCCGGTGGGAGATTTTATGTTTCAATTCCGCAGACATTTGGGCAAAGGTCATGTTAACTTCGGGAACGTAAAAAATCGGATCGTAACCAAAACCTCCGATTCCAGTTGGTTCATTTGTGATTGTTCCTTGACAAATTCCCTGATATTCTAAAGCAATGGAACCATCGGGACGGGCGATCGCTACTGCACAAATAAATTCAGCATTCCGGTTAGGGTGATCTCCAAGTTCCTTGAGCAGCCGCACAATACATTCAGCTTCCGTAGGAGCATAACGGGCTGAATAGAGTCCGGGTTCTCCATTTAAGACTTCTACAGCCAATCCTGAATCATCGGCGATCGCCCATTCCCCCGTCGCTAAGGCAACTTGGGACGCTTTTAAAGCCGCATTTTCAACAAAAGTTTTTCCGGTTTCTTCTATTTCTAAATCTTGAGGTTTAAGCTGCAATTCAATCTCTAAATCCTCCAAATAAGCCTGCATTTCCTTGAGTTTACCTGGATTTCCGGTTGCAACAATTAATATTTTTTCGGTCATATTCAAGTGCTAATAATTAACGAGGAAGGGCAAGGACACCTCACCCTGATCCATACTAAAACTGATTTGCCCAATCCTTTGCCCAGGCCAGGGTTTCTTGAACCCTATCCATGTCGGGAGCTTCACAATAAAGACGGAGAACCGGTTCTGTCCCACTAAAGCGAATTAATAACCAGCGACTATCTGCGAGGCGGTATTTGTAGCCATCAACGGTCAAACAATCAACCACAGCCTGTCCCGCAATTTCTTGTAGGGGGTGAGTTTTAAGTTGTTCAACTAGACGCGATCGCACATCCATACTAGCTAAGGGTAAATCAATCCGATCATAGGCTGAATCAAAGCCCGTTTGCGCCTGTAACCGTTGATAGGTTTGGGTCGGATCTTCCCCAGACTGTACCATCGCTTCTAAGACATACAGCGCCGATAACAGCGCATCCCGTTCAGGAATATGGGTTCCATAGCCGACTCCTCCCGATTCTTCGCCCCCGACTAAAACTTCAGTAGCCAACATTCGATCAGCAATATATTTATAACCGATCGCCGTTTCATACAGCGATAAATTAAATAATTTAGCAATTCGAGGAATTAAATCAGAACCACTGACGGTTTTAACAATTTCTCCCGTAAATCCGCGACGAGTAGATAAATGTTCAATTAATACTGGAATCAAAATTTGAGAACTGAGAAAATTACCATTTTGATCCACTGCGGCAATGCGATCGCTATCCCCATCAAACACAAATCCAATGGCTAAACCCCCGTTAGTAGAGCGATGGGATTCTAATTGTTCAAACAATTTAGGAATATAACGAGGTAAAGGTTCCGGCGCCGTTCCGCCAAAATACGGATCACGATCGGGATTAATTTCGTGAATATTATCTCCCAATAATTGGGTTAATCCTCCGGTCGCCGCCCCGTGCATCACATCAGCAAAAACCGTTAATTTTCCTTGATTTATTGCCTCCTTAATTGCCCCAATATCCACCTTAGAACGTAAAGTTTCACAATAACTTGGCCAAGGATTAAAGCGTTCTAAGGTTCCGGGTAGGGTTTCAAAGGTTGGGGGTTGCTCTAATAACGCCTCAATTTGTTGGGTAATTTCTGGCCCCACTGACCCACCAAAAGCCCCTTTGACTTTTAAACCCAAATATTTACCGGGGTTATGACTAGCCGTTAACACAATCGCCCCTAAAGCCTTTTGTTGATAGGCGATTAAGGAGAAAGCCGGAGTGGGGGCATAAGTTTCACTCAGTTTCACATCAAAGCCCGCCGCTTGGATGGCTTCGGCCGCACATTGGGCAAATTCCTCAGCTAAAAAACGTCGATCATGGCCAACAATAATCGTCCGGCTTCCGGTTGTTTCTCCATAGGTTTGATAGAGAATCTGAGCCGCAATGGGGGCGACTAAAGCCACTCGTTCAAAGGTAAAGTCCGCAGCAATCACACCGCGCCAGCCATCGGTTCCAAACTTAATCGGTTGAGTCATGATCAATTTTTTAGTTAGTGAACTAAGAAAGGAGAAACGAGCGCAAATACTTGTTGATCAACAGAAAACAGTAATCTGTGAAATCCTCTTAATCCGTATAATCCGTGTTAAAAAAACGAAGGTTGGTGGCGAATCAAATTTAGGAATTCTTCACGGGTTTTCTGTTCATCTTGGAATACACCGACCATGGCACTAGTCACTGTCCAAGACCCGGGTTTTTGCACCCCTCGCATTGCCATACACATATGGGTGGCTTCCATGACAATGGCGACTCCTTGAGGTTCCAATACGCTTTGAACCGCTTCGGCAATTTGGCGAGTTAGACGTTCTTGAACTTGTAAACGACGGCTGTACATTTCCACAATTCGAGCCAGTTTGCTTAAACCAATTACTTTTTGATTGGGAATATAGGCAACGTGCGCCCGACCCATGAAAGGTAACATATGGTGTTCGCACATACTGAAAAAAGTGATATCGCGTACCAGCACCATTTCTTCATGGCCTTCATCAAAAATAGCCCCATTCACCAAATCTTCCAGGGATTGACTGTAACCACTGGTGAGAAAGCGCATGGCTTCAGCTACCCGTTTTGGTGTTTTGAGCAATCCTTCCCGTTCGGGGTCTTCACCGACACCTAAAAGCATGGTGCGAACCGCCCCCATCATTTCCTCATCACTCACCTCTGTGCAGAGTTGGGAGGGAGTGCTTTGACTATAGGATAAAGTTCGATCCGGTCTAATCGAAAATCCAGTAGTGTCCTCATTTTTGACGCCATTGGTGTTTGTGGAGATAGTCATGGTGTATCTTGAATCAAGGTTTAAAAACAACAAAGTTAAACTGTTTTAAAATCGATATTGAACACGATTTAAAACGTACCAACGCTTGGCATCAGGGTTAATTCTTCAATAACCGCAGAGGTGGGTAATAATGCCACATAGAGAATTGACTCAGCCACAATCTCCGGTGTCAGCATTGCGGAGCGATCAAAGTCAGCTTTAACGGTTTCGCTATCCCAGATGGGAGTATTCACAGAACCCGGACAGAGGGCCGTTACCCGAATTCCATTGGCCCGTTCCTCTATGTTCAGGGTTTTGGAGAGAGCCATCAAACCAAATTTACTTACGCAGTAAGCCCCCCAGTTGGGAAAAACCTTTAGACCAGCAATGGAAACAACATTAATAATGGTTCCACTTCCTTGATCCCGCATCCCTGGTAGAACACCTTTTATACACTGGAATACGCTGGTTAAGTTTAAGTCGATCACCTTTTGCCAATCGGCTAGGGAGGTTTCGATTAAGTGTCCGGTATATCCCATCCCGGCATTATTGACGAGGATATTAACGGGGCCAAAAGCAGCCACGATACTATCGATTTGGGTATGAACTTGTTCGACTTTTGCTAAGTCTAGGGGGAAGGCTTTCGCCTCCACACCCAGATTGCGGGCTTCTTTGGCTACAGACTCTAAGCGATCCTTTTGGCGACTGACCAATGCAATATCAATCCCGGCTTTGGCAAAGGCTATGGCTGTTGCCCGACCGATGCCACTACTGGCTCCTGTGATCAAGGCTCTTTTTTGCACGAGGCTCATTCATGTACCTGTTAAGTTTTCGACCATGCCAGCGAGCGAGGACGCCCGCAATACAAACTAATGTTACAAATCTATAAACTGCTGAATCTGAGAAATATGTAAAGATTTGTTACTGCCATCAGTATATCATCAAAAGCATTAAGGATTTAGGATTCTCGGTGAATCCTTCTCAACTTCAAGGAACTCAACAAAGAACTCAACTTTTTTTTCCCGCCAGGTTTTGAAGATTAACGGCAACTTGGTTGATTTGTTGAACGCTACCACGGGTTTCCCTAATTCCTAAGACGCTTTGTTGAGTCCCCTGGTTGATCTGGTTCATGGCGGTGACGAGTTGTTCCACTGCTGTTGCTTGTTGTTGAGAAGTTAAGGCAATTTCTTGATTAATCATCATTACATGATTAATTCCATTAAACAACCTTTCCAGAGCCATAGCGGTTTGTTGGGATAATTCAATCCCATCTATGGCATTTTGTTTGCCCGATGCGGTCACAGAAACAGTTGTTTGCAGGGATTTTTGAGTTTCGGTAATTAAATGATTAATTTGAGTCGCAGAATTTTTACTTTGGTCAGCTAATTTGCGAATTTCTCCGGCGACGACGGCAAATCCTTTCCCATATTCTCCGGCTCTCACCGCTTCAATAGAAGCATTCAACGCTAACATATTAGTTTGATTAGCTAAATCGGTAACTAAGTTAGTAACTATACTAATTTGATTCATTTGCTCATCTAAACCCGTCATCTTATTAGAAATTTGTTCTACTGTAGATTGCAAGGCAGAAATTCCGGCTAAAGTTCTTTGAACCAGTTTTTTATTTTCTTCAGAAATATCAGCGACTTCAATAGCATTATTAGCCGCGAGTTTTGCCTTTTCCGCCGACTGGCGAGAAGATGACCCTAATTCATCAATAGTCGTTGTAGTTTCATTCACCGCCGCCGCTTGTTGAGCAGTAATTCGTTCTTGTTCTTCGATAGTGGTGGCAATTTGACTAGAAGAATTAGCAATCTGATTAATACTATTTAGAATCGGGTTAATAATCCCTCGGCTCAAAAATTTTCCTAATATCAAAGCCAAGGTAGGACAAACAATAATTGCTACTATCATCAAAAAACTAATGGTTTTAACATCATTAATAGCCTCTTGTTTAGTTAATTCACCCAATTTATTATTTATTTCTAAAACTGGTAAAAGAGATTGCTCTGACAGGTAATATCTTTTACGGTTTTCTTGATCAATTTTATCTAGTTCTAGCCTTAATTTTAAGGCTGCTTCTATTTTGTCGAGTTCAGCACGATCAACGTTTTTTTGATCTTTTAAAAGCAGTAAACTGTTCCAAGGGTTAGTTATGCCTAATTGATGATATTTGGCTTCTAACGCTAAATAATCTTGGTGGGACTGACGCCATTGCTCCCAATCAATTAAAAACTGTTCATAGCTGTTTTTTTCGGCTTCGGTTTGTTCGGTTTTTTCGTATTCTTCAAATCCCTGCTTAATTTGTGACCACGCCTTTTCAATGCGATTTAATTCTTTTGATCGTTCTTCTTCTGTTAATAAAGGATTGATTAATAACCGTTCCGCCGATTGAAGTTGGGTTTGTCCTTCATTAATTCTATTTAAACCCCGAATACTGGGAATTACAGTATAACCCAAGGTTTCAATCTGCCTATTCAGACGGGACACTCCATAGAAACCCAGAAGAACAATACCAAATACCAGGGCAAAAAATGAACCACTAATTTTAACTTCTAAAGGGATTTTATTGGCCATATTTTCAAATGTTTGGGTTCTCTGCTTATTCTTCCCTGGTATTATCCATCGTTTAAACCTTAGCTTCTGCAAAAACTCCAATATTTCTAAATTTCTGATAGCGCATTTCTTGACGCTGCTGGGCTGTTAAAGCCAGAAGTTCCCCTAAAGATTGAATTAAAGCCTTTTTCAGTAGTTCTGCTGCTTTTAAAGGGTTGCTATGGGCGCCTCCATCGGGTTCGGGCACAACTTGATCAATAATGCCTAATTGTTTGAGGTCTTTGGAGGTAATTTTCAAGGCCTGGGCTGCTTGAGGCGCTTGACCCGCATCTTTCCACAAAATCGCGGCGCAGGCTTCGGGGGTAGCTACAGTATAAACCGAATATTCTAACATCAGCAGTTTTTCACCCACACCTATGCCTAATGCACCACCGGAACCGCCCTCACCAATAACAGTACAGATAATTGGAACCTCTAAATCAAACATTTCTCGGAGGTTATAGGCGATCGCTTCTCCTTGGCCTAATTTTTCGGCGTCCACTCCCGCCCAAGCCCCAGGAGTATCAATAAATGTCAGAATTGGCATCCCAAAGCGGTTAGCGTGTTCCATCAGGCGCATCGCTTTCCGATAACCACCGGGGGCGGCCATCCCAAAATTACGGGCGACGTTATCTTTGGTATCCCGTCCTTTCTGATGACCGAGGATAACCACAGGTTGTCCCCCTAAACGAGCTACACCTCCCACCAACGCGGGATCGTCATAACCCCGGCGATCGCCATGGAGTTCCATCCATTCATCGGTCATGGCTTGAATATAATCTAGGGTACTGGGGCGACGGGGATGGCGAGCCAGTTGTAGCCGTTGTAAGGGAGATAAACCACTGAAAATTTCTTGTCGCAATTGGCTGGCGCGGGCTTCGAGTTGTAGGATTTCCTCGGACACATCCACACCATTTTCATTCGCTAACTGACGAATTTGATCAATTCGGCTTTCTAGCTCAACTAGAGGCTTTTCAAAGTCAAGGAGAATTGGTTTTCGATTAGAATTAGCCACACTCAAAATTACTGTTACACAGGGTGAATATTATTTTTATTATTTTACCTGAAAATGAGGGATGTTTGACCCCAGAAACTCAAAAACACCTTAACAAGCAATGTCAATGACACTTTTGCACAGCTTTGAGTAAGTTAAATCACTTATGATGTTGAGCCTCGACATCAAGGCAAGAAAAATAGCTGATTAAATAATAGAAATCTACTTTTTGTTGATAATAGGATTATTTAAACGATCTAAAAATAATCGAGATTTCTTTGCTAACTTACTTGCAATATATTTTGCTTCCTTTCCGTGTGTTTCAGGATTAGGAACATTAATAATACTTACATGGTCAGGTTTATCCTGAATCGCATCAGTTTTCCATTCCCTTATTCAGAGAATTGGTCTTAGGGAACAGGGAATAGGCTGCACCGTCAAGCGCGATTACTATATTTAATTTCTTGACAGTTTATAGCGATAAGTGGCTTTAACTAATTATGACTAACTTCACTCAGGATCTGAATTTTATCACCATATTTTCAGCAAAAGTCAAGTTAATTTTATAAATCTATACAATTTCCCCAACTATTTTTACATTTCTTGATGATTTTTTGATAGATATTGGTTTTATAATCGGCTATATTGCTTAAATACATGGTCAAATTCTGAATAACTATGGACTGCCACAAATGTTCCAACCAATGTTCTAGTCATTCTCCGCGTTTTTTTGACAAATTCTTGAGATATTTTCTCAAGAAGCAACCGGAAACCGTGATTGAGCCCCACAAAATCCCTAGAATTGCCCTGGTGGGAATGCCGAATGTTGGCAAAAGCGTAGTTTTTAACGGGTTAACGGGGACGTATGTTACCGTGTCCAACTACCCTGGGACAACGGTAGAAATCTCCAGGGGGGAAATGAAAATCGGTAATACTCCGATTGCGGTTGTTGATACCCCAGGAATGTACTCTCTGATTCCGATTACCGAAGAAGAAAAAGTCTCCAGAGATTTATTAATGGGCGAATGGTTTGATTTAGTTATTCATGTTGTGGATGCTAAAAATTTAAGTCGAATGTTACCTCTAACATTTCAACTCATAGAAACAGGTTTACCCGTTTTACTAGCTATTAATATGATGGATGAAGCCAGACAATTAGGGTTAGCCATTCAAACGGAAGATTTAGAAACTAAATTAGGCATTCCCATTGTCACAATGGCAGCCGCTTTAAACCAAGGATTACGCCTGTTAAAAGAAAGGATTATAAACCATGTTGAGTCCAGTAATTTATCCGCAACCAATCGAGAACGCCATTTCCAAAATCGAGTCTCTATTCTCTGAAGATTCTCTCCCGAATTGGGTGGATAATTATGCAATTTCTCGTCGCAGTTTAGCATTACTCCTGTTGCAAAAAGATCCCAATCTTTGGCAATTACTTCAACAGGATCAAACCCGATCTCAAGAAGTAGAAATTATTCTGAAAACCACCCAAAATCAATTAGAAGAATCCCTTTGTGCGGCTATTGCCCAGACTCGTCATCAACAGGCTAGAAACCTGGAAAAGTTGGTGCTGACTGAGCCAGATCAGGAAAAAACTTTATTCACAGAAAAACTGCATCAAATCACTGTTAATCCCCTAACCGGATTTCCCATATTAATGATTATTCTATATTATGGGGTGTATAAATTTGTCGGAGAATTTGGGGCTGGAACTTTAGTTGATTTAATTGAAACTTTCTTTGAACAACAGATTAATCCGGTTGTTAATCAGGTGACAGCTTTCATTTTTCCTTGGCAACCTTTACAGGATTTAATTGCCAATGACTATGGGATTATTACCTTGGGAATTCGTTATGCAACTGCTATTGTTTTACCCATTGTTGCCACCTTCTTTTTAATGTTTTCTATCTTAGAAGATAGTGGTTACTTACCCAGATTGTCCTTAATGTTAGATCGGGTATTCAAATCTATTGGATTATCGGGAAGGTCTGTAATTCCGATTGTTTTAGGGTTTGGTTGTGATACGATGGCAACGATGGTAACCCGAACTTTAGAGACCCGTAGGGAAAGATTAATTGCGGTTTTTTTACTCTCTTTAGCGATTCCTTGTGCGGCACAATGGGGGGTAATTGTCGGGTTATTATCGCAAAAACCAACAGCATTAATCGTTTGGGCTGTATTTTTAATCTTTATTTTCTTGGGAATGGGATTTCTAACCTCAAAAATTATCCCCGGAAAACCGGCGGGATTTTATATGGAAATTCCACCTTTAAGACTTCCTAAATTCAGGAATATTTTGATTAAAACCTGGGTGCGAATGACATGGTATTTTTATGAAATTTTACCTCTGTTTATTTGGGCATCGGTGTTTATTTGGTTAGGAAAATTAACGGGTTTATTTGATATTCTCATTCGAGGTTTAGAACCAATTAGTTTAAGTTTAGGACTTCCCAAGGAAGCGGCTCCTATTTTCTTATATGGGTTTTTCCGACGAGATTATGGGGCTGCGGGGCTATTTGATATGCAGCAACAGGGGATTTTTAATGGCAATCAGTTGTTTATTGCGGCGATTGTTTTGACTTTATTTTTACCTTGTATTGCCCAATTACAAATGATGTTTAAAGAGCAAGGAAAGCTGATAACAATATTAATGACTTCTTTTATCTTTCCCTTTGCCTTCTTAGTTGGTTACTGTACAAATTTAGCTTTAAATAGTTTAGGAGTTAGTTTCTAAAATGATGTCATTATCATCGGTAAAAACTGGGGAAAAAGGAATAGTTTCTGGCTTAAAAACTATTGATCCTAGCCTAATTAATAAATTAATGGCTCTGGGAATTATGCCTGGAATTGAGATTCAATTAGAGCAGAAATTTCCTTCCTATATTATTAAAATCGGTAGGACTCGTGCCACCCTAGATCAAGAAACAGCAGGACAGATTTATATTGAGTAGAGATATTCTGCTTAATCCCAATTCCCCCTGTTCCCTGTTCTCGTTCGACAAGCTCACGACGCGGCTTGTTCCCTGTTCCCTTCTAGGCTTGAGTTTATAATTTTTGGTCTTGAATAATAAACTCTAACAAGCCCTCACAGGAATCTAATAATAAATCAATCACTTGATTAAATCCTTCCGTCCCTCCATAATAGGGATCGGGAACTTCTTTGAGGGTATGATGGCGACAAAACTCACACATCAACTTAACTTTATGGCGATATTTTCCTAAAGAATCAAGATGGAGAATATTTTCATAATTTTCTTGATCCATTGCTAAAATTAAATCAAATTTTTCAAAATCATCTCGCTGAAATTGACGACCTTTTCCCGTCATTTTAATTCCCCTTTGGTTAGCAGTTTGAGTCATGCGTCGGTCGGGGGAACTGCCAATATGATAACTCGATGTTCCCGCAGAATCACAAACAATCTGAGTATTCAAATTTGCCTGGTCAATTAAATGATTCATAATATTTTCCGCGGCCGGAGAACGGCAAATATTACCGAGACACACAAATAATAATTTATAAGGCATAAGTGAAGAATTAAGCTAAAAACTCAAGACCCCAAATTAGGGATCTGACCAATAATTTGTTCTATGTTTAACCAAAAAAACACAGCCAGCGAGGACGCTGGCAGTGCCTTGTTTGAGGTTTATGGGTTATCTAACCTAACCCGGGTAAATTCAAACCCCCGGTCAGTTCTTCCATCCGTTCGCGCATGGTTGCAGTGGAGTTACCATAAGCTTCCCGCATGGCAACCAAAACCAGATCAGAGATCACCTCAGCGCCCTCGCCTAAAACATCCGGTGAAATCTCCACCCGACGGGGTTCTTGGTTTCCACTCAGGTATACCTTAACTAAGCCGCCCCCAGCTTCCCCTAGAATTTCTAACTGATCTAGGTCTTCTTGGAGCTTTTTCGCTCCTTCTTGAACTTGCTGCGCCTTTTTAAAAGCCTCAGCCAGTTCCTTCATTTTGCCCAGACCAAAACCAAATCCTGGTTTTTCTTTTTCTTGTGTCATAGTTTGTTTATCGAGCGCTGAAAACGCTTTGTATAGTCAAGTTGACGCCATATAAGTAAGCTATAGTAGCATTTTTTGGCGGATTAACTGCGTTTTGGGGTAAGAGATTGTCCCTACCCCGATCCCCGTGGGGAATCAAAACCCCGGGAAATCACCCATAATTTTAACTTCGGGTTCCAATAAAAACGACCAGCGCCGTTCAACCTGTTCTTGAACATGACGAATTAACGAAAAAATATCACCGGCCGTTGCACCGCCACAATTAAGAATAAAATTAGCATGGCGTTCAGCTACCTGAGCTTGACCGATGCTGTAACCTTTTAAACCCGCCTGTTCAATCAGCCACCCCGCCGTTTTCAGACCCGGGTTACGGAATACACTGCCACAACTGGGTAGATGATAGGGTTGGCTATTGCGACGTTGATTAAAATGGGCAGTTGTATCCGCAAGAACCTGTTGGGGATCATGACCTGGTTCTAACTGGAAAGTCGCCTGAGTCACAAAGCGATCGCCCCCTTGCAAAATTGAGGTGCGATAGCGATAGGCTAAATCTTCCGGGGTTAAAATCTGTAATTCCCCGGACTTGGATAGAACATGGGTATGGACTAAAATTTCTGCGGTGCAGGATCGGTGAGCGCCAGCATTCATGACCACCGCCCCCCCCATGGTTCCGGGGATGCCTACGGCCCATTCCAGTCCCCGCCATCCCAAGCGAGCGGCTTTCCAGGCTAAACGGGGAAGGGAAGTTCCCGCCCCGGCGGTCAGTAACCCTGTTTCTGAATCAAAGTCAACATAACGTAGATGACGAGTTGCAATCACTAATCCTGATAACCCTTGGTCACTAATTAATAAATTTGATCCCGCCCCCAAGAGGGTGATCGGTAATCCTTGAGTATCGGCCCATAAGAGGGCTTCTTGAAGTTGTTCTACTCCTTTAGGTGCGACATACCACTCGGCTGGCCCTCCGACCCGAAAGGAGGTGAAGGTGGTTAAAGGAACTAAAGATTGAATCAAACAGTCCGTTTCAGGTAGGGCTATGGAGCGTGGCTGAGAGTAGTTGGTTTGACTGGGGGAGTCATAAGAGAGTGTCATGACCATATCAAAATGAATACCTTAGAACTTGGATATAAATCACCGATTGCATATAGATCAGTCTGTCAATCGGGAGAAGCACCCTGCCTCAGTCCCCTTAGTATCAGGGAGAGGTTTGATAAAATGCCATCACCTCGGGAATAATTTTATTGAGGTTACCGGCACCGAGAAATATAGCTAAATCTCCGGGCTGTAGGAGTTGAGCCAAACAGCCCTTAACGTCATTCATAGAGGGCTGATACAATATTTGAGGGTGGTAATGACCAATCAAGTCTGCGACTTTCTGGCCATCAATGTCCCAGCTATTCGGTTCTCCGGCACTATAAATTTCGGTCAGAATTACCACATCGGCATCGGTAAAACACTGAGCGAAGTCTTGAAGAAAGGCATGAGTTCGACTATACCGATGGGGTTGAAAAATAGCAACAATACGTTGAAGGTGGGGTTGGGTATTTAAGATACTATCTTGCATCCGCAGGCGAGCAGCGGCGAGGGTGGCGCGGATTTCACTGGGATGATGGGCATAGTCATCTACAAACAGGATGTCATTAAAACACCCTCTATGCTCAAAACGACGTTTTGCCCCTTCAAAATCTGCTAATGCCTTGGCTATGATGGAAAACTCTAGGCCTAACTGCCGTCCTACGGCGATCGCAGCTAAGGCATTACTGAGATTATGTTGCCCGAGCAACTTTAACTCTAACTTACCAAGGAAATTGCCTCGCTCCCATACTGGGGCTAAGATCCCATTGGCACGATATTCAACATCCTTAACGATATAATCGGCACCGGAGTCAGGATTTAAACTGTAGGTAATACTGGGTTGGATTTGCTCCCGTACAGTTTCGCAATCAATACAGCCTACTAAGGTTTGACAGTTGTTCTCAAAGACTTTGAAGGTGTTGATCACCTGTTCTAAGCTTTCATAGTGATCGGGGTGATCTAACTCAATATTGGTGATTACACCAATTTGGGCTTTAATTTTGACCAGGGAACCATCGGATTCGTCGGCTTCCGCCACCATGTAGGGCCCCTGACCCATGCGGGCATTCCCCTCCCAGGCATTCACTTCTCCCCCAATTAAAATGGTGGGATCAAGACCCGCCACCAGCAAGATCATGGCAATCATGCTACTGGTAGTGGTTTTGCCATGGGTTCCAGCCACAGCAATACTTTGATACTCTTGAATTAAGGCCGCTAGTAAATCGGAACGATGAAAAATCGGACAACCTAACTCCTGGGCGGCTTGATATTCCAAATTTCCAGAACTAATGGCGGTCGAACAAATGACTTGAGGTAATTTTGGGGAGTTTTGTCCTTTCCCCTTCAAACTTTCGACTTTTACCCCAGCTAGGGCAGTTTTTACGCCGTTTTGAGCGACGGATAATTCCAGTTCCACCCCAATCGGTTGTTTATTCCCCCGCTCCTGGGGTTGTTTAACATACTCAAAATTGCTTGCCTGTTGATGGCAAAAAATTTCGGCGCCTAAATCTTGTAGGCGTTGAGTAATATGGCTACGTTGAATATCCGAGCCATAAATAGGTAGCTTTCGCTTCGCTAGGATATAGGCTAGGGCTGACATTCCAATCCCGCCGATCCCGATAAAGTGAAAAGGCCTGCCACTGAAATCTACAGAAATTGGCATCAATTACTCCTCATCACACCACACCACACCACACCAATAACACGCGATATCATATCAAGAATTGTTTTTTACCGATACTCCCTAGCAAACATTTTTCAGATGGCATTTTGCACTAATATTTTTAGATTTTAGGCAAATTGAGTCTGATCGGTAGTTGTATAGTTCTGAAAACCCTAGACAAATATCTCAGGTCTTACTTAGCCACTAACCGCACTGGATGAACTACAACACCCTCTATCCCGTTACTAAAAGTGTTCAGGACTGCTCTTCTAATACCATATACACCTAAGTTTGTAAATCACCGGATTTTCTCTGAATCGATCAAGGGATTCAGGAGACGGAGCGGTGAACCCTAAACCTAGCACTGTTGAATCTAGTTTTAATCCCGACAAAAAAGGTCGGGTATTGTTGACGACATTTTTGAGGTTGTGATACCTTAATTTCAACATCGCAGTATCAGATTCACAGTGGAGGACAGGTCATGACTCAGGCAACAACCAACAACTTAGCACTCACAGGCGCTACCTTTGACAAATTAAAATGTAAAGAGTGTGGGGAAGAATACGCCCCCGAAGCCAAGCACGTTTGTGAAGTCTGTTTTGGCCCATTAGAAGTCCAGTACAACTATGACCTGCTCCGCCAAACCGTAACTCGCGCTACGATTGAAGCTGGCCCTAACTCGATTTGGCGTTATCGGAAGTTCCTGCCTGTGGCCACTGAGAATGTGATTGATGTGGGTACGGGAATGACTCCCCTGATTAAGTCGGAACGGTTGGCCCGTCGCCTGGGTTTAAAAAATCTGTATATTAAAAACGATGCTGTGAATATGCCCACTCTGAGCTTCAAAGATCGGGTGGTGTCCGTTGCCTTGAGTCGCGCTAGAGAATTAGGATTTTCGACGGTTTCCTGTGCTAGTACCGGAAATTTGGCCAACTCCACGGCCGCCATTGCTGCCAGAGCAGGTCTGGACTGCTGCGTGTTCATCCCGGCAGATTTAGAAGCGGGTAAAATCCTGGGGACTTTAATCTACAACCCGATTTTAATGGCCGTTAAAGGTAATTACGATCAAGTCAACCGCCTCTGTTCAGAAGTGGCTAATACCCACGGCTGGGGATTTGTGAATATTAACCTACGTCCCTACTATTCCGAAGGTTCAAAAACCTTGGGCTATGAAGTCATCGAACAACTGGGCTGGAAATTACCCGACCATATTGTTGCTCCCATTGCCTCCGGTTCCCTATTCACTAAAATTCATAAAGGTTTCCGAGAATTTGTTGAAGTCGGTTTAGTTGATGACAAACCCGTGCGTTTCAGTGGAGCCCAGGCGGAAGGTTGTTCTCCCGTTGCTACGGCGTTTAAAGAAGGACGGGATTTTATTACTCCAGTTAAACCTAATACTATTGCTAAATCCATTGCTATTGGCAACCCCGCCGATGGAATTTATGCTGTTGAATTAGCGAACAAAACTAACGGAAATATTGAATCTGTCAATGATGACGAAGTGATTCAAGGAATGAAATTATTAGCTGAAACCGAAGGTATTTTTACAGAAACTGCCGGAGGAACAACTATTGCCGTCTTGAAAAAATTGGTAGAAGCGGGTAAAATTGATCCTGAAGAAACTACCGTTGTTTATATTACTGGAAATGGCTTAAAAACTCAAGAAGCCATCCAAGGTTATGTCGGTGAACCCTTAACTATTGAACCGAAATTAGAAAGTTTTGAACGGGCAATTGAACGCGCTCGTACTTTAGATCGTTTGGAATGGCAACAAGTGTTAGTTTAGGTTTAAAATAGTCTAAAACGTTTCTGCTCAACCCCAACTGTTAATTTATTGTCCTGTTGAACCTATGACCGTTAAAGTTTTAATTCCCACACCCCTGCAAAAATTTACGAAAAATCAAGCAAAGGTTGAGTGTGCAGGTTCTAGCATTTCTGAATTGATTGAAGATTTAGAAGCAAGTTTTCCCGGTATTAAAAAAAGTCTCTGTGATGAGAAAGGAAAACCACGGAAATTCTTGAATTTCTATGTGAATAGCGAAGATATTCGTTTCTTAGAAGGAACTGAAACCAAACTAGAATCTGGGGATGAGGTGAGTATTGTTCCGGCGGTTGCTGGTGGTTGATTCAGTAATTGGATTTGATTATATTTACCGAAAAACCCCTATTTTCAGCCCTGAAGGGCTTACTACAGAGGTTTTTGACCAGGAATTCCAATAGCGCGGGGATATTGTTTAGCCGTGGGTCTGACTTTTTTTAAATATAAACAATGGCGAATACTTTGGGTTAAAGGAGTGGTAAACCCATCCACAGATTCTAGCACTCCCCCTAATTGTTTAACCGCCGAGATTAACTGTTGTTCTTCTTCCGGTGTCCAATGACCCCGATAGAGAATTGCCGTCCCTCCCACCTTTAATAAGGGTAGTGCATATTCAGCACTCACCGAGGGCGGTGCAACGGCCCTTAATAGGGCAAAATCGTAGGATTCTCGATGTTTTGGATGTTGACCAAGAGCTTCCGCCCGACCCACCCAAGGAATAGTATTATTGATCTTTAATTCTTCTAAAATAGTAGTTAATGCCGTAATTTTTTTCCGAGTTGAGTCTAAAAGGGTGACGGAAGACTCAGGAAAAATTACTGCCAACGGGATGCCAGGAAAACCCCCACCTGTCCCAATATCAATAAATTTTGTCCCTGGGGAGAGGAGATTTTTTTCTGATAATAAAAAGGAAATTCCTCGGAGAGAATCCCATAAATGTTTTTCCCAAAATTCTTGGGGTTCAGTGATGCGAGTTAAGTTAAGTTGTTGATTAAATTGAATAATTAACTCAAATAATTGTTGAAATAAAACCTGTTGTTCGGGAGTTGGTTGCCAATTTAAGGTTTCTTGCCAAACGGCGTTCATATCAGGTAATTGGGGAGCGGAAATTTGATTCATAATTCAATTCACTAAAAATTAAACGGGAGGAAAAGCGGCAATTTTGTGTTTTTCTTCGATTGCCATGGCATTAATATCTAGGGCGGTTAAATGACCCTGTTTTAATGACCAACAACGGTCAGCCAAACTAAATAATTCTCTGGCATCATGGGTAACAACTAATAACGTCCAATGTTTTTTTAATTTACCTAATAAATTAATTAATTGTTGTCGCATTGACCAGTCTAACCCGGCGGTGGGTTCATCTAACATTAAAATATGGGGTTGACGAATTAATTGTACCGCTAAGGCCAGACGTCTTTGCTGTCCGCCACTGAGGGAATGGGGCGCGACCTGTAAAGATAAATGGCCCAATCCCACTTCCTCTAAGGCTTTATCAACCTGTTCTGCGTCGATTTCGGGATGACCCAGGCGCAATTCCTCTAAAATTGTACCCCCGCAAAAATGTCGTTCTGGAAATTGAAACACTAAACCCACCAGTTGTTGTAGGTGTTCTGGGGTCAATTCTTGCTCCCGCCAGCGAATATTTCCCTGGGTTTTTGTGGCTAAACCCGATAGAATCTCTAGTAGTGTGCTTTTCCCCGATCCACTAGGCCCAATAATCAGTCCCATTTGCTGTGGCGCCAATTCTAAGTTAACTTGGGTTAAAATCGAGTGGTCACTAGCGGCGGGATGATAAACTAAGTTTTTGATATAAAGCATCAGAAAAATATAGCAGGGAACACCGGAACAGCCCCCCCAAACCCCCCGTGCACGGGGGGGGAGGGAATACCGGAACAGCCCCCCAAACCCCCCGTGCACGGGGGGCTAGGGGGGGAGGGAACAGGGGTAAAGACTTCAATCATTGATAGTCCAACCCAAAAACGAGGCAAAAGCAATGGTCAAATCACTAATTGCTTTGGATTATAACATATTTATCAGTAATCAGTTGATTAATTAACAGTTAACTTTTTGTTCCTTTCCAATTTAATCACTCTTTAGTTGTTTACTCATTGATTAAAAATAATGATTTATTCTTATTTTAAAAATCCCAAACTATTTTCAATTTTGAAAAAATTTGTCCTGGGCATTAATACAGGTTTAATTGTATTTAGTTTGGGGGTAAATCTTGTTTTTGCTGCTGATCCATTTCGTAAAAATGAGCCTCGTCCGATTGGAAATCAAACGGAATCTGCTTTTAAATCCATGTTTGCCCAGGGGAATTATAAACAAGCCAAGGAATATTTAGAAAAAGCGCAATCTCAAGAAACCAATGAACCTTTAGTTTATGCTCTTTTAGCTTCTTTAGCTTATCAGGATCAGGATTTTACAGCCTTAAAAACCTATAGCGATAAAACCCTAGAATCCGCCAAGTTATTAAGTACAAAAGACCCTTTACGCGGTAATCTCTATGTGGCGGTCGGTTTATTTTTACAGGGAGGTCATACTTTAGTCAGCGAAGGCACACTCAAGGGCGCACCTAAAGCACTCAATAAATTACAAGAGGTGTTAAAGTTTTTAGATGTCGCTCAAAAAATCGATCCTCAAGATCCCGAACTCAATTTAATTCAAGGTTATATGGATTTATTATTATCCTTAAATCTTCCCTTTTCTGACTCAAAAAAAGCAATTAATCAATTAGAAAAACAAGCGGAACCTCGTTATTTAGTCTATCGAGGAATTGCTGTGGGCTATAAAAATTTAGGTCAGCCGGATCAAGCTTTAACTTATACTGATAAAGCTTTATTAGAAGCTCCCAACCATCCAGAAGTATTATATTTAAAGGCGCAAATCTTAGCCGACCAGGGGAAAAAATTGAAAACAGAAAATCAAACCACAACCCCGACCCAATTAAAAGAAGCCCAAAAATATTTTACTCAATCTTTGGGTCAATCTGATCGACTTCCTAAACGATTAGTGGCTCAAATTTTTTATGAACAATGCAAAAATTTGAACCGCATTGATAATCAAAGCCGTCCCTGTGATCCATTGCGAGATACAATTAAAAATGCTAATGGTCTTTGGGGGCCAACTGCGAATCAATTACCACCCTTATAGCTTTTAATTATGGAAGTTTTGTTTAGAGAATGTAATCCTTTTGATATTTGGATTTGGCTACAATTTCAAACCGTCCCCTCCCGCAGTGAACGGGATTATATTGAGGAAGTTTTTGATTCTTGGTTTTTATTAGGAAAAATGGGCGGATTTAATGCTGAAAATCTCCAGGTTCAGGACACAGGAATTGACCTAAATTATATGACTTATGATGATGCCATCGTGGATAATAGTATGATGGCATTGATGCACAATATGGGGGAAATAGAATATGAAGGAGTTTGGGCGCGGTGTTGGTTTGATTTAGGAACCAGTGATGCTTTTGCTCTTGATGTTTTAATTAACACCTTTCGTCAACTTAGTCAAGAATATGTCACCATTGAAAAAATTATTATTGGTGGTGAAAATGAAGATTGGCCGATTGAAAAAGACATTTATCAATCCAGTGTAGGCGATTATAATTAATCCTACTAGGTTTAAGGAAGGTAAGTCTAAACAGTCGGCTAAGTTCACTGATGAATAAAACTATTGATTTTAATTTAACTTCCGGCTTGACAAACATAGCCTAACAGATCTTGAGTTGCCTGACTTTGGGGAGAATAAGTAGTATCATATTGCAGGACATACCAAGTATTATTATTGCAGTTAGCTGCCGCCTGAAGGGTTTCATTACCGATGCTGTAAGTAAATCTGATTCCTTCTCGGGCTGACGAAATACTATCCGCATCAACATAAATTTCTTCTCCAGTCGATGCTTTTCCAATATACACCCAATTCTCAGCCATTGCTGGATAAACAGCAGCAATCAGGCTGACCATTCCACCCATTAGAACACCGACCATGGATTTCTTCACGATTCTTCCTCTATAGATGAGTTTCATTCCAGATTAGCCGAGAATTAGAGATTTTGGGATAAAACTTTACATAAAGTTAATCTTTTTATTATCAACTTGATAGGGGGTTAGACATCAATGTTTCGAGTTCTAACTTCTGTTTATCAATTAAATACAGTTGATCTAATTGTTTCCAAACCTCTTGTAATAAAGCATCTAAATCCATTCCAGCCACCGCAGAAATCATAAAAATAGGGCTTTGATTCAATTCTTGCAATTGAGCAGCGAGAGCTTGAATTTCTGGGCTTTCAGTATCGACTGCATCGACTTTATTAAAAGCTACAATTTGAGGGCGTTCTCCTAATCCTCTCCCATAAGCTTTTAATTCCTCTTGAATGGTATGATAATTGGCAATGGGGTCACTATCGGTAATATCAATTAAGTGTAATAAAACGCGAGTTCGTTCAATATGTCGCAGAAATTCATGACCTAACCCCGCCCCTAAATGGGCGCCTTCAATTAACCCAGGAATATCGGCAAAAACCGTACCGTCTCCCGTGGGTTTTCTGACGACTCCCAAGTTAGGAATTAAGGTGGTAAACGGATAATCAGCAATTTTAGGACGGGCGGCGGATAATGCGGAAATTAAGGTGGATTTTCCGGCATTAGGTAAACCAATAATTCCGACTTCTGCTAATAATTTTAATTCTAATCTTAACCGTCGATTTTCTCCTTCTAATCCGGGTAAAGCATATTCAGGAGCGCGATTACGGTTACTTAAAAAAAACTTATTTCCTAAACCTCCTTTACCTCCGGCTGCGACACAAAATTGTTGATTTTTTTCGATTAAATCTCCTAATATTTCATCGGTATTAGCGTCATAAACCACTGTTCCCAAGGGCACTTCAATTATACAATCTTCTCCCTGTGCTCCCGTCATATTTTTCGGGCCGCCTCGTTTACCATCATCGGCCTTAAATTTATGGTTATATCGAAAATCTAAGAGGGTTTGTAGGTTGTCAACCGCAATTAATATAACTGAACCTCCTTTCCCGCCATTCCCTCCGGCTGGGCCCCCAGCAGGAACATATTTTTCTCGTCGAAAAGCAACGACTCCATCGCCTCCTTTTCCGGCTTCGACTTCAACTTCAACCTGATCAATAAATTGCATTTTATTTAATTTGAAATGAGTAGGATCTTGGAACCTCCTATACCCCCTTTTTTCAAGGGGTTATAGGGATCTGATTGATTTTTAGCTCCGATTTGCTTGGAAATAATAATAAGTTGCCATCGGAACCACCGTCGCCACGATTAACAAGACCACTACTATAATTGTAGCACTCATATCGTCAGTTTCTTCAGCCGATTTAAAGGTGCTTTCAACACTAATATTATCTTGTTCTAGGGGCGGGCCAGGATCGGGTTCTCCTGATAAAACAGCAGAGATGCGATCGCTGGCTGCAATAAACGCCTCATTATATTTATCTCCTTTACGAAGGGGATATTTTAGGGTTTTTTCCACCACACTTTCAGCTATTTCATCGGTTAATAAAGATTTGGTTTTTTCTCCTGTTTGGATCGCCGCATTATTCGTTAGTAAATCTAAAGCCAACAAAGTTTGATTCGTCGCAACTTCAGGAGTCGGAAACCATTTTTGAAAGACTTTTTCGGTAAAAGTTTCAATGGTTTCTCCATAATCTAAACGGCGAATAGTTAAAAATCTAACTTCATATCCGGTTGTTTTTGCTAACTCAGATAAGCTATTATTTAAACGTCCTTCCGTACTACGGCTAAGAACGCCATCGAGTTCCACAACCCAAGTTTGCTCACCGGAAGATACAGTTGGAACTTGATAAACTCCCGTGGCTAAAGCCGGAGTTGCTGAAAATCCAAGAATCACCGTTAACAGGAGGGAAATTATGAATCCTGTTAATAAGTTCCCTCGATTTAATATTGTTTTAAGTTGTTGTATCATTGTCAGAATTGATCTTATGAGTGCAGGGTTTCCCTATACTAACTATACAAGACAATGGTTTTCCTTTGTCTGCTAACAATCAACAGTGAACTTTATCCCCTGTTATTATGCCAAGTTTGTTTGATGTTGAACATCTGAGGGTCGCCTATCCCCACTCCCGCAAGGCTCAAATTTGGGCCGTTGATGATGTCTGCTTTTCCCTACAACCCGGAGAACGTCTGGGACTTGTAGGGGAGTCCGGTTGCGGAAAATCCACCATTGGGCGGGCGGTGATGCGGTTGTTACCCACGACCAGCCAAATTGAAGGACAGGTGCGGTTTGAAGGACAACCCGTGTTTGGGATGGATGAAAAACGGTTGCAAAAGTTTCGGGGGGAGGCGGTGGCTTTGGTTTTTCAAGACCCCATGACTCGCCTTGACCCGTTGATGACCATTGGCGATCATTGTTTAGAAACCCTCAAAGCTCATCGTCCTCAATTATCTAATTCCCAAGCTAAAAATAAAGCATTAGAAGTATTAGAATCGGTAAAAATTCCCGCCAATCGCTGGTCACAATATCCCCATGAATTTAGTGGGGGAATGCGTCAAAGAGTAGCGATCGCTTTAGCTTTATTACTTGACCCTAAATTAATTGTAGCCGATGAACCTACCACCAGTTTAGATGTCACAGTTTCCGCTCAAATTTTACAGGAATTAACCCGACTTTGTGAACAACGGGGAACAGCTATTTTATTGATTTCCCATGATTTAGCCATGGTGGGGGAATATTGCGATCGGATTGCGGTAATGTATCAGGGAAAAATGGTGGAAATGGGAGCATCGGAAACGGTGTTTAAAAATCCCCAACATCCCTATACTCAATCTTTATTAAAGTCAGCTTTACATTTACAGGATATTGAAAATAAAGCAGTTAATCCTGGCTTAGAAACGAGTACATCTGCTACTAAACCCCTATTATCAATTAAGGATTTACAAAAATATTATACCCTAGAAGCTGGATTTATTCAACAACTTTTTTCCAAACAAAAAAAATCCGTGATTAAGGCTGTTGATGGGATTAATTTAGAATTATATCCTGGGGAAATATTGGGTTTAGTGGGAGAATCGGGTTGTGGAAAAAGTACCCTCTCTCGGACTATTTTACAACTAATTCGGGCAACAAATGGTAGTGTAGAATTTTTAGGAACAGATTTAACTAAATTATCCTCTGAACAGGTGCGAAAATATCGCCGTCAAATGCAAATGGTATTTCAAGATCCTAATGCTTGCTTAAATCCAATGATGACGGTGGGAGAAAGTATTGCTGATCCGCTTTTTATTCATAAATTAGCAACTCCAGAGGAGGCAAAAAACCAAGTTTTAGCGATGTTAGAAAGGGTGGGATTAACACCAGCAATTGAATATTATCAACGATATGGGGGGGAATTATCGGGGGGACAACAACAACGAGTAGCGATCGCTAGAGCTTTAATGACCCGTCCCCAATTATTAATTTGTGATGAACCCGTAAGTATGTTAGATGCGAGTATTCAAGCCCAAGTTTTAGATTTAATGTTAGAATTAAAACAAGAGTTTAATTTAACCTATTTGTTTATTACCCATGATTTATGGGTGGCTCGGTTTTTATCCGATCGGATTGCGGTTATGAACGGCGGTAAAATTGTTGAATTAGGAGAAACAGAATCAATATTTACTAATCCCCAACATCCCTATACCCAAACCCTATTATCCGCTATTCCTTCCCTCGCAAAAACAATATAATCATCATTCGTAGTGAACCCTTCAGGGTTCTATTATATCTTTATTAATCACCTCGTAGTGAACCCTTCAGGGTTCTATTATATCTTTCTTAATCACCTAAATTGTCATGAAAAAACTGGTTTTAATTGGTGGAGGACATAGCCATGCGATCGCCTTAAAACAATTGGGAATTAATCCCTTATCAAATGTTGAATTAACATTAATTACGGATGTAATTCAAACCCCATATTCAGGAATGTTACCCGGTTATATTGCGGGGTTTTATAGTTTTAATCAATGTCATATTAATTTACAGTCCTTAGCTCAATTTGCTCAAGCTAAACTTTATATTGATTCAGCAATAGGTTTAGATTTAGAAAAAAATCAGGTTATTTGTAAAAATAATACTCCTATTCCCTTTGATATTTTATCAATTGATATTGGTAGTATTCCAACAACCTTAACTATTCCTGGGGCGATAAAATATACTATTCCTGTTAAACCTATTTCTCAATTTTTGCAATATTGGGATCAATTAATTCAGAAAATCAAGCAAAATCCGCAAGAAAAAATTAGATTAGCCATTGTCGGTGGCGGTGCGGGAGGCGTTGAATTAGCCTTGAATATTCATAGCCATCTAACCCAAATTTATCAACAATTTAATCAACCTTTAAATCAGTTAGAATTACATCTGATTCATAGCGGTAATCGGCTATTATCTGAACGTCATCCCGATTTAAGTCGGAAAGTAAAAACTATTCTCGCAAATCGTAATATTAATGTACACTTAAATCAAACAGTAAGTAATATTGATCAGAATCAGGTTAAAATAATTAGCTGTACATCAGGACTAACCCTAGAATGCGATCGCATTTTTTTGGTAACACAAGCATCAGCATCTCCTTGGGTACAAAAAACAGGAATTTCAACGGATGAAAGGGGATTTATTCTAGTCAATAATTACTTACAATCTATTTCCCATCCCCAAGTTTTTGCCGCTGGAGATATCGCCACAATGGTTAATTATCCTCGACCCAAAGCGGGAGTTTTTGCTGTGCGTCAAGGTCAACCACTATTTGAAAATTTAAAAAGAAGTTCGCAAGAAAAACCTCTGAAATCTTTTATTCCTCAAAAGGAATTTTTAACTTTAATTGGGACAGGAGATCAAAAAGCGATCGCATCAAAAGGATGGTTTAATATTGGGCCTAATTCTTTATTTTGGCGATGGAAAGATTATATTGATCAAAAATTCATAAAACAATTTAAGGGGATAATCTCCAGTCTTTTAAAAATATAGCATACCAGATACTAAAGAACTTTTTGATTGAAACAAGCTAATGTAAATCGGTTTCCCAAATTCCGATATAAATGCGATCAGATTGTTGTCGCTCAACAATACCTTTGAGTGAATCAATTGCAAAAGAATAATCGTTATCTTTGCGGTTATAAACCATTTTTAAGCCAGCTTCTAGGGTGGAATTTAAGCGACAACCTGACATACTATTAAAAGTAATTAAAATAGTTTGTAATTCAACTTCTTGGGAAAATGCAGCTTCCGTTTGTCGCAATTTACCCGATTTTTCATCAAACAAAAAACCTAGACTAACGCGGTTAGGAATTAAATGATAAAAAACAGCTTGGGTATTCGGCCAATACCCAGTTTCTATTTTTGCGGGAGTCCCAAACATCTGAAAGACTTGATTTTTATCAATACCTGGCCTAAACCCAGGAATTCCGTAGCCTGATGGAATTTCATCGCATTGGTCAAGGTCTATTTTCTCAGGTTGTATAGGAGTAATTTTAGGGATAGAAAAATCGGGAATAATCGTAGCTATAATCTGTTTAATTTCTCTCGAAGAAAAACCGATTATGGATGGATAAAAACTTTTAGAAGTGAAAACAATAGGTAATAAACCTATTAAAAACAATTTAATAATAATAGTTTACCTCCGACTCGATAATTTGTTAATTTAAAACACTGATTTGATTGGAGTCAGTAATCACAATTTTATCAATTTTATTAGATTGTTGTTCGGGAATAACTCCTTTAATTACAATAGTTTTATTTTGTAGATTTAACCCACTTCCAGCATTAGGAATCTGATTCAAAATTTTTGGATTCAGGAAAACATAATAAATCTTTTGATCTTTTGATTGTAATGTTAACCGAGTTATTTGATTTTCTACTATGGTTAAACCATTAACAATTCCTATAATTTGATTAGATTTTGTTGTCAAAGACGATGAAATAGTAGAAGTTACTGGAGAACAGAAAAAGTTAACCGGATTTCGAGTGAAATCCGCACATTTTAATACTTCTTCTGCTCTCTGACTAATTTGAATAAAGGAGGAAAAATCCGGTTCTCCATCAACACCATAATTTGCTTTTTTCTGGATATTTACAGGAGCATTAACTAACGCTTGGGTAATCGCTTTTTGATCATTATTTGACAAATTAGGAGAAAGATATACCCCTGACCCTGGAATATTTCTACTCCTCTGAATCACCCTAAAATTAGGATCATTTTTAACCGCTTCATAGGATGTCGCACCGACATCGGCTTTCCCAGTTCTAACTAACTCTTGAATGACTTCCCCCCTATGTCCCATGGTTACCCGCAGAGATTTGCCAAATAAATCATAACTAGGCATATAAAAACTAGAAGCAGAGTTAAAATCTCCTAAAGCAATAACGGTGGTATTTTTGAAATCAGAAATAGACTGAATTGAACTATTTTTTTCAACAAATAATGCCGATTGATAATAGGGTGGAGACTGGGGAAACATTCGCGCTACCCAAATATATCCGTTATCTTTAGCGGCTACGGAAATCATCGGGGAAAGGGTAAAAGCTATATCCCATTTTTTAGTAGCCAGTTTGTTTTTTACCTCTTGATAAGATTCCCTAAGTTTGCTATCAATAGTAATGGTAATTTGATCACCAAACTGTTGTTTTAAATATTCAACTAATGGGGTATAATCATCTGACTTCACTAAAATTCCAATAGTTAGGGAATTTGTCTCTAAACGGTTTATTGGTTGTTTTTTTTCTGAAAATACTAATGGAATTAAACCCGTTTTAGGATTAACAAAAAGATAAACCATAATGCCAAATAAAGATAAACTCAAGATGGCACTTATGGTTAAAATTAAAGCCTGGTTAGTTTTAGGAGAACTCATTTTTTTTATTCTGGCGAGGATTGTTTTTCAATGATCGCTTGGCGAAATCCTAAAACCAGTAAAATATTAGCCAAGGTTAAAAAGACTTCTGCCCCGCCATGTAACCAATCAATATTAGCTAAAGATTCCTGATAAACTACTTTGGCATAAATTCCCGCCGGAATTGTTACCGCGACAAATACTAATGTTCCATAGAATCCCATTAAAGCTAAACGGGGCATTTGTCCAGAACGAGTTAAAAACCACAAAAACCCTAAATAGGGAAATAGAGAAATCGCAAATAAAGTATCTTTTGAAAACATTGTTTTTTAGAGGTTAGAGGGCATCAAATATTGTGTATAATCAAGCTAAACACCTTAATTTTTAACGGAATTTGCATTACGCCAAATCCACCAAGCCGCCACACAAAGGGTCGTATTTCCTACCACCGTCATCGTTGCTTGTAAGGTAACTAACCATTCTAAGGAGGCAGGATTATCAAAATAATGCCAGGTACAGGCACACATGGCGCTGACTAAAGATGGTAACATGGCGAAGGAAAGACCCCACCAAGCTCGATTTTGAGTCACTTCTCCATAAATCCAGATGAACCAAATCGCGACAATCCACTCAATCACACTCGAAATATGAATTACCCAGGTCGGAATAGATAAAGCGTGCATAATTTGACAATTGATAACAGAAAGTTAGTTAATATTTGAGTCTGATATTTATGTTAATTTAATTAGCGTACAATCTGATATTAATATTGGGAACTGGAGAAAGGGGAGGCCATGCAACGGGTAATTTGTAGTGGATATTATGGAAAGGGCAATGGCGGGGATGAGGCTTTGTTAGCATCGCTGTTACAAATGCTACCGCCTACGGTTGAACCAATTATCTTGTCGGGAAACCCCAGCCAAACCCAAAACCATTATCAGGTGGAAGCCTGCGACCGGATGAATGGGATGGAAGTTTTCAACGCCCTCTGTCGCGCCGATGCTTTAATTTGGGGCGGGGGGAGTCTGATCCAAGATGTGACCAGTGCCATCAGTCCTTTTTATTATGGCGCTTTGATGGGATTAGCGCAACGGATGGGACTCACAACTATTGCCTGGGCCCAGGGTATTGGCCCCTTGAACCGTTCTATTTCTCGATGGCTGGCAAAAAAAACCTTTTCGGGCTGTAGTGCCGTCAGCGTGCGTGATGTGGGTTCTGCAAGGTTATTATCTAAGTGGAATATTCCCTTTACCCTGGCCCCTGATCCGGTTTGGGCCTTGGAATCTCGACCCGTGGCCGGGTTGTGGGATTTACCCGCGCCACGAGTTGCCCTGACTTTGCGACCTCACCCCCAATTGACGCCGGAACGGTTATTATTAATTACTCAGGCATTAATATCTTTTCAAAAAGCTACCCAAACGTTTATTTTATTAATTCCGTTTCAGCCTATTCAGGATTTAGCGATCGCCCAAATTATACATCAAGCCCTACCCGAAAATAGTCAAATTCTAATATTAGATGATCCTCGACAATTAAAAGGAGTATTTCGAGGAGTTGAATTTTTGATTGGAATGCGATTTCATAGTTTAATTATGGCAGCAACAGAACAATGTCGCTGTTTTGCCTTGAGTTATGATCCTAAAGTTAGCCGTTTAATAGAAGAATTAGAATTACCCGGATGGGAAATTGATCAACTCCCAAAAGATCCTAACTTAATTAGTAAAATCTGGATTGATTGTTATGCTAATAATCAACCCTTTTCCCAGGGAAAAATCGAGTTTTTTGTGGATCGGGCAAAAGTTCATAAAGAACTATTATACTCCCAATTTCATTAAATCCTATTGTTCATTTTACAATCATTATTTATGGCCCGCGTCCGAGTTCGTCAGCACGTTAATCCCCTCAGTCAAAAATATCTAATTCCGGTAATTCCGCCTGACTGGTCAAAGATTTATACCAATTCTAACCAACCCATTCATTTAGATATTGGCTGCGCTAGAGGTCAATTTTTATGGGAATTTGCCCAATTAGAACCTCGATGGAATTATTTGGGATTAGAAATTAGAGAAAGCTTAGTTGAAGAAGCTAATATTATCCGAGATCAACTGGAATTAACGAATTTACATTATTTATTTTGTAATGCCAATACTTCAATTCAACCGATTTTAGCCTCCTTACCAACAGGATTATTAAAACGAGTTAGTATTCAATTTCCCGACCCTTGGTTTAAAAAACGCCATCAAAAACGCCGAGTTGTTCAACCGGAATTAGTTAATAATTTAGCCGATTATTTATTAGCAGGAACAGAAATTTTTATCCAGTCTGATATACGAGAAGTTGCATTAGAAATGTGCGATCGCTTTTCTGAACATCCCGCTTTTCATCGTACCCAAAATGACTGGTTAACGGAAAATCCCCTTCCCCTTTCCACAGAACGAGAACAATCAACTTTAGAACGAAATGAACCCGTTTATCGGGCTTTATTTATCAAGACATCTGATTAAAACAACAGAGGAGAAACATTCAGACTTGTAATTTTTGCCTGAATATTTCTCCTCCAATTCTCGATTTTAGACCCTAAATTATATTAATCTATAACTGATGATAACTATTTTTCAGGGGGGGAAATCGAGGTTTAAAATTTACAAAAAACAGAAAAACGAAAGTTGCCTTTAAATTTTGAAAAGTTTTTATTTGAAAAAAATTAAGCGCCAATAGCTTCTTCCACACCGGGTAAACGTTGGGCGGAATAACCGACACCTCGCACCGTTAAAATATATTCAGGATTGCGTTGATCTTCTTCAATTTTTGCTCGTAACCGCGCAACATGAACATCCACAACCCGCATATCCGCAATCCGTCGAGGCGTATATCCCCATAATTCCTTGAGAATTTCCGAACGAGAAACCGCACTCCCAGAACGTTTAACTAATAACTCCAAAAGATTGAATTCAATATAGGTTAAGGCAACCACTTTATCACCCTTATAAACCCTTCGTTTAACCGTATCAATCCGCACGGCTTCGAGTTGAATCATCTCTGGACTCAAACTATGGGATGGAGTCGTGTCTTTAAACCGTCTTAAAATCGCATGAATTCGAGCTTCTAATTCTTTAGGAGAAAACGGTTTAGTTAAATAATCGTCTGCTCCTAATTCTAAACCCGTAATTCGATCCGCCACATCCCCTAATGCAGTTAACATAATAATCGGAATATCCGATTTTGTGCGAAGTTCTTGACACACGCCATAACCATTTAATTTCGGCATCATTACATCCAAAACCAAAAGATCAGGACTTTCTTTTTCAAACATTTCCAGCGCTTCTAAACCATCAGCGGCAACGACCACATTGTAGCCCACCATCGAAAGACGAGTTTTTAATATCCGTCTAATCGCAGACTCATCATCGGCAACTAGAATTTTTTCGCCGTTGCGTTTTTCATCAAATTGTGTTTGTAAACTCATATCTGGTTTTATAATAGATGGATCAGCCGTTAATCGAGCAAGGCAAAAGCAAATCACATCAATGCTTACAGGTTCTCAGGACTGCTTCAACCCACAAATTCCGACAACCTGCACAATGACATGATGGGACGGAAATTCACTTGTTTTTGGGGTGGGTGATTCAGTCTGATGCTTAGATTGCTGCCTATTTATGATAACATAGGTTTTCAATTTGTTATCAAACTTAACATATCCACAATCTACTGTAATATTCAGTTGTATGGGTTAATATTTTTAAACAAAACATTAATAATGTTATCATGGCAGATTAGTAACCACTACAACAGTGAAACCAATGTTAGAAAATCACGAAGGTCAACGGGTTCCCAATGTAGCCTTTAGAACGCGGAAAAATAATGAATGGGTTCATGTAACAACCGATGAGTTATTTTCACAGAAAACCGTCATTGTCTTTGAGTTACCCGGTGCATTTACTCCTACTTGTTCGAGTAGTCATGTTCCGGGTTATAACGATTTAGCACCCGTATTTAAGGAAAATGGAGTTGATGATATTATTTGTATTTCTGTGAATGATGCTTTTGTGATGAATGAATGGGCAAAAGATCAAGAAGCAGATAATCTTACCTTAATTCCCGATGGGAATGGAGAGTTTACAGAAAAGATGGGAATGTTAGTTGATAAAACCGATTTGGGATTTGGTAAACGTTCCTGGCGTTATTCCATGTTAGTCAAAGATGGGATCATCGAAAAAATGTTTATTGAGCCGGAAGTTGCTGGCGATCCATTTGAAGTTTCCGATGCAGAAACTATACTCAAATATATTAATCCTAATGCGGTCAAACTCCCTTTAGTTTCGCTGTTTACAAAAGTAGGTTGTCCCTACTGCGCCCGTGCTAAAGCCCTATTAAAAGAGCGAGGAATTGCTTTTGAAGAAATTGTTTTAGGGAAAGAAATTACAACCAAAAGTTTGCAAGCAGTCACCGGAGGTACCACAGTTCCTCAAGTTTTTATTGATGGAAAACTAATTGGTGGTTCTGAGGATTTAGCCAAGCATTTTGGAGTCTAATAATTCCTTTTTAATAGTTCAGGGAATTAACCACCACTAACCGGAGGAATTAAAACAATTTCATCTTTATCCTGTATTTCAGTATCAGGATTAACGAATTCTAGGTTAATTCCAAACCTGGTGACATTTCGCCATTTTTCTAGTTCTGGGTGTTCTTGAATTAACCGATCTAAAATTGCAGAAATGGGAGTTTTTGGTGGAAAATTCAATACTAATTCTGGAACTTTGTAGGCTTCTTGAAAGACTGCAAATAGTTTCACCGTAACTGTGATTGACATAATTCGTAATTACCCATTACCCATTACCCATTAGCCATTACCCATTTTAGAAAAAAACCTACCCCGTATCATAACAGGATAGGAAGAAATATCGCTGAGAAGTTACGTTTAACTTTTATTTAAAAAGCGTTGAACTTGTCCAATGGCGATCGCACCAATATTAAAAAAAACCCAACCCAATGCTGCAATTAGGGGTAATAGAACAATCAAAATGCGAAAATCGAAATCCATAGATTCTCCTTCTAAAGTTTTTTAAACATCTTTCATCTTTTTGTTTTGATTCCAACTATTCTGGTAATCAAGAGAGGACTGAGGCTGTTTTGCCAGTTCTGTTAACCCCATTTTATCAGATTACGAGGATCAGTAGAATGAGAACCCGATCCCAGAATATAAAGTTTTGTTACAATCCTTGAGTTAAAATACTTATAAGTAGTTGCACAAAATAAATTACCTAGTTGAGAGAGGGAACATCCCCCCAAACCCCCCGTGCACAGGGGGCTAGGGGGGGAGGGAACAGGGTAGCTGAAGGAGTTCTATATGTGGTGGATGAAGTCCGCGAGTCTGCCGACGGCAAATCCTACGCCGCATACGGCAAAATTCGGCGTCTGATTCAATAGCATGGGCAGTTTGTATTTCACCCCTAACCTCATCCTTACACCCATTACCCATTACCCATTACCCATTAAATGGTCTAAGCTCTAATCTGTTAGGTCATCTGGCAAGAATTAGGGTAGAATAGGGATTTCCAACAGATCAGCATAACCTGGTTAAATCAGATTCAGTCTGATAGAATCTGAAAAATTCAAGAACCACAGACAACCTCACAACAATCAAGTGAGTGAATAATATTCGGCGGATAACTTGTCCGTGGGAGCCTGTGGACTGGATTGTGCCAACACTTCCACCCCTGAAGTCGGAACAAAACCAACATCAAAAAAATCCCAGATTTTAATTGATGGTTGTAGGTTTGGTGAAAGTGCTTGCTAGAATATCAAAATTAGACCCGTGTGAGGAGCAAATAGAGTGTCGAAAATACTACTGAAAGCATGGCTACTCAGTCCTGCCGTCTTAGGAGCTAGTTTATTAGCCCCGATGACAGCATTAGCAGAGTTACCCGTGACTAAGGCCGGGCCCACTGCGATTGCAGCGGCAACCGAAGTATCTGCCCCGGCAGAAACCCCTTTGGAACCCATCCAAACTGAGTTAAAAATCAGTGAGCAAGTCTCTGTGAATCCTTTGGACATTTTGACCCTCACCCCACCGCAACAGTTAGCTCAGGTTCCCGTGAATCCCCATGCTGGAGCAGGGAACAGTAGAGGCATCGAAACTCCCGCTAACAGCGAGATTCCCCTAGCTGATCTCGATGCTGCACCTCAAGGCGATGCGGCCAATAACGCCGAGGTGATGCAACAGCTTAATGAATATGGCCGTGAAGGTCGGGGCAACAAGCGTCAAGCTCAAGTTACCTCCGTCTCCCAACTGTCCGACGTTCAACCGACGGACTGGGCGTTCCAAGCTCTACAATCCTTAGTAGAACGCTATGGGTGTATTGCAGGATATCCCGATGGAACTTTCAAAGGGAATCGTGCTTTAACCCGTTTTGAATTCGCTGCTGGGGTGAATGCCTGTTTAGAGCGGATTAATGAACTGATTGCTGCCTCAACCAAAGATTTAGTCACCCGTGAGGATTTGGCGCAACTGCAACGCCTCATGGAAGAATTTGCAGCCGAATTAGCCAGTCTGCGCGGAAGAATTACGGTATTAGAAGCCCGCGCCGGAGAACTGGAAGCCAATCAATTCTCTACCACTACTAAACTACGGGGAGAAGTGGTGTTCTGGCCAGGAGATGCCCTTGGAGATCGGGCGTCTTATAATGTGGTCGGTCAGTTTGCCGATACGAGCGATGACCCCGCCGAAGCCTATTTTGGCTACCGCGCTCGTTTAAACTTTGATACCAGTTTCACGGGCCAAGATTTACTCAGAACCCGTTTACAAGCCCAATCCATACCGGATTTGAGTGCTTTTGATGTCACCAATACCCTAATGTCTCGGACGGGCATTGATGGTCAGCCTGGCAACGTGACTCTGGATAACCTCACCTACCGTTACCCCTTCTCCCAAGGAAAAGGGTTAGTCTGGGTTGGTGCAAAAGGTTTAGCCTTGGATGATATTCAAGATGTTCTGACTCCCTTTGGTGATGATGCCGCTGGTTCGATTTCCCGCTTTGGACGGTTTAACCCGACGACATTCCAAGGGCCTTCTGGTACGGGCTTAGGTGTGGAATATGCCTTTAGTCACGCTTTTAAAGCTAACCTGGGTTATATGGCCGATGATGGTTTTGCTTCTCAAGCCAGCCAGGGTACAGGTATGTTCAATGGTACCTATGGTGCTATGGCTCAATTAGTCTTTGCGCCAACTGATAACCTGGCTTTTTCCTTGGATTATAACCACCGTTACTTCAGTAACGATAACGTATACGTTTCCGGTGGTACAGGCAGTTGGGGTGCTAATAAACCCTTCGGTGAAAACGCCACAACCACAGATAACCTGGGCGTACAAATGAACTGGAAAGTGGCCAGCCATTTCTCCATCGGCGGTTGGTTTGGGAGTACCTGGGCTGATCAAAAACGCGGAGGAAACGGCAGCGCCACCATTATTAACTGGGCTGCGGTGTTAGGATTCCCCGATTTACTCCGAGAAGGAGATACTGGGGGTTTAATTGTGGGGATGCCTCCGAAAGTCACCAGTCATTCTATTAGTGGTTTGGAAGACAGAGACACCTCTATTCATATTGAAGGTTTCTATCGCTTACCCCTCAGCGAGTACATCGCTGTGACACCGGGTTTCTACGTCGTCACCAATCCTGATCATAATAGCAACAACAACACGATTGTTGTGGGAACATTGCGGACAACTTTCCGCTTCTAATTCCCTTTTAATATTTATTGAATCAACCAGTTTCTTTGAGAGGCTGGTTTTTTTATGACTTCAAGATTGGGGTTTTGATCCGGTATTCCGAACGTTAATTAATTTGTTGAGAAGATCAAACCAAAAGGAAGAACCCATGGAAATTGCGATCGCAGTTAATCCCCAGCCCATGATAACTTTAAATAGTTGAATAACAATATTTTCCCCTGAATTAAACTGTTGATTTAAGTTAGATTGATCCCATCCTAAAGGCAAGGAAGAAAAGTCAAATAAATAAGAATAGAGAAAATTTTCGGTTAAATCTTGACAATTTTTTGTCAAGTCAGCATCTGAGTTTAAACAGTTATTCAAAGGAGAATTAAGATTGTTAGTTAGGATAATATCAATACTTTGACTGAGATTTTCCTGTAAAACAGGTTCTTGAAAAAGACGATTAGTAATATTTAATGTATCGGCATTTAATCCCATGGCGACTAGGAATCCAATGGTAAGTGTAATCATTTTTACTTGCCGTTTATAGACTCCCGATGCCCGGTTCATAGACTGTTGAAACCAATCGCTGATCGCTGTTTCTAAGGATTCAAAATTAGCAGTATCTCCGGCTTGATTTTTGGTTTTTATGGCTAAAATTTTGAATAGTTTAATTTGATCTGGATCAAAAAACTGTTTGATCTCCTCTGAGTTAATCGCTAGAATAAAATCATCAATGGTTAAACTATTGATTTCGGGTTGAACTCCAGACTTTTCTATAATTACACTAATTAATGCTAAAGCAAAGGTTGAATTAGGAATATAAGATGGCCCAACAGAATTTTTATTCACCCGTTGTTTATAATCTTTCCAAGATTTAATTAAAGGGTATTGGTACAGAAGTTCTGTTGCTGAATCTCCTAAAATAAATTGAATAGAACGATATAAATTTTTGGCTCTCCAATCAAAAATAGAACTGGCTAAAAATTCTTGTATTTCTGATATTAATAAACTCAGAAGTAAATAAATAAAAAATAAGCCGATGGCGACATTAAGGGTTGAGGGAATATTCATATTTGGTTAAAAGTGGGGAGAAATAAGGGAAAGAAAGCCCTGAAGGGCTTACTACAATTTTAGGATTATTGTATGATATCAATTAAAATTAACATGGTTTTAAGGATATTGAATTATGCTTCAGTCTAAAAAATTACCTCGTTTAGCGATAACATTAGGCGATCCATCAGGCATCGGGCCAGAAGTAATATTAAAAGTTTTAGCTGATCCAGCACTGCATCAACAGTGTGATCTAACTATAGTGGGAAGCGATCGCATTTTACAAGCAACCTATCAGCAATTACAAAATCAGGGATTTCAGGCGGCAAAACCTAATCAGTTACGGGTGATTGATTTAGAGCCTGATCCGAGTTTACCCCCATTAGAAATCGGGGTCGGAAATCAAACCAGTGGGGCGGTCAGTTTTCAATATTTAGATACAGCTATTACCAGAACTTTACAAGGAGAATTTGATGGAATTATCACCGGGCCAATCGCTAAAAATCTCTGGAATTTAGCGGGTTATAATTATCCCGGACAAACGGAATTTTTAGCAGAAAAAGCCAAGGTTAAACGCTTTGGAATGCTATTTGTTGCCCGCTCTCCCTATACAGGCTGGACATTAAGAACTCTATTAGCTACGACCCATATTCCCCTAACGCAAATTTCCCAAACCTTAAACCCGGAATTAATGAGTTTAAAATTAGAGTTATTGGTCGATTGTTTACGCCATGAATTTGGATTAGAAAATCCTAGAATTGCCGTAGCCGGATTAAATCCCCATAGCGGAGAAAATGGGCAGTTAGGAACAGAAGAAAAAGACTGGTTAATTCCTTGGTTAAATCAACAACGCGATCGCTATCCCTATATTCAATTAGACGGCCCCATTCCCCCTGATACAATGTGGGTTAAGCCCGGTCAAGCCTGGTTTAATTTAGGAAAAAATGCCCATGATGCCTACATCGCATTGTATCATGATCAAGGGTTAATTCCGGTTAAATTAATGGCATTTGATCGGGCAGTCAATACTACAATTGGTTTACCCTTTATTAGAACTTCTCCCGATCATGGCACAGCCTTTGATATTGCGGGAAAAGGAATAGCTGATGGGTCAAGTATGAAAGCAGCTATTGATTTGGGCATAGAATTAGTAAATAATCGTATTAATCCTTAATTCCGATGTCAACCTCAACTTCTAAACCGTCTATTCTTTGGTTTCAGTTAATCGGATTAGCCTTAGTTCAAGGCGCAATTAGCTTAACTTGGTTACTGTATAGATTATATGTTCCTCAACTCTTAACAACTTTTGGATTTCCCGGTTTATTCCCAACTATTTTAGTAATTGAAAATGCGTTAGGGGTAATTATTGAACCGATAGCAGGAAATTTCTCAGACCGTCAACGGCGATGGCTGGGAACTCGTTTTCCCTTAATTAGTTTAGGAGTAATTTTAGCCTCAGCTTTATTTATTGCCATTCCCGCCTTTTATATTTTTGGTCAATCTCTTAATTCCTTACATTGGATATTCCCAATTCTATTGATTTTATGGGCCGTTGCCATGGCGCTTTTTAGAAGTCCAGTTACGGCTTTATTAGGTCAATATGCTGCACAAACAAAACTCCCCCAAGCCATGAGTATTTTAGTTGTTATGGGGGGTATTGTCGGGGCAATTCGTCCTATTTCTAGTCAGTTTATTCTCAGTTTAGGATCGGGAATTACCTTTACTATTGGGTCTTTAGTTTTATTGGGTTCTGTGGGTATTTTAAGATATTTTAATCCTGATTTGAGCGTTATTCCTCAGTCAGAAGAACCGACTCAAAAATTATATTTCAGAAACTTAGTTTTTGTGGCATTATTAGGGTTATTTGTAGCATTAGGATCTCGATTAATCTTAGGGGAAGTTTTTCCTCAAGTGATCAAAAATTATGGTGGCAATACCCAATTAATTATGTTTTCTGGGTTAGTTTTATTAGCATTTACTTCCATTCCTGCGGGATTGTTTGCTGTTAAAATTGGCAATAATAAAGCAACATTACTTGGATTAATAACAACAGCTATTTTATTATTATTCTCGTCTTTTGTTGTGAATAAAATTATAATTATTCTGGTTAGTTTATTAATGATTGCCAGCTATAGTTTAGTCGCCAATGGAATTGTCCCCATTGCCTTTTCTTTATTTCCATCCCAGAAGAGCGGTTTAGGAATAGGAGTATATTTTGGGGCGTTTTCTTTGGCGATGAGTGGATATGATTTCATCATCAAACAATTGGGAACTGTTGACCTTATAATCAATTATCGCTTGGGGATGATGGCATTTTTAATTACAACTTTTTTGGTATTATTTTTGCCGAAATTAACAATTCCCAAAATAACTGAATAAAGACAATTCTGATCTATTCTAAAATAAACCTTAACCGATGTCTAAATTAATAATATCCTCAGAACAGATTAAAGCTATTTCTACCCACGCCGAACAAACCTATCCCCAGGAATGTTGCGGTTTATTAATGGGCGAAATTAACGAAAATTATGATAAAATAATTGTAGATATTATTCCGACAGAAAACGTTTGGAATTCTGAAACAGCCAAAACCTTTGAGGAAGTAGAAACTACTAATAAACCCGTTACCTCAGAACGTAGGTTTACCATTTCTCCTCAACAAATGATTCAAGCTCAAAAACAAGGTCGCGATCGCAATTTAATCATAATCGGAATTTATCATTCCCATCCCGATCATCCCGCCATTCCCTCAGAATTTGATCGAGTTTGTGCGTGGTCAGACTATTCTTATATTATTATTTCCGTCGAAAAAGGAAAAACCACCGACCTGCAAAACTGGAGTTTAGATCAGCATCATCAGTTTCAATCCGAACCCTTAATCACACATTAACCGATCTTCCCCATCCTCAGCTATAATCTATAGTTTTGATGACCCAAATCCCTAACTGGGACGGTTATATTTTTTGTCAAAATTGCTATGCTAAATCCGAATCTGGATGAAATCCAGTTAACGAAAGACGACTACGAACGGTACTCCCGCCACTTGATTTTACCAGAAGTCGGTCTGGAAGGTCAGAAACGCCTGAAGGCGGCGAGTGTACTTTGTATTGGGACAGGGGGACTAGGTTCGCCCTTGCTGCTATATTTGGCCGCGGCGGGTATTGGACGCATCGGAATTGTTGATTTTGATGTTGTTGATACCTCCAACCTGCAACGCCAAATTATTCACGGGACGGCTTGGGTGGGGAAACCCAAAATTGAATCGGCGAAAAACCGGATTTTGGAGATTAACCCCGCTTGTCAAGTTGACCTCTACAATACCCGCATCAGTTCAGAAAATGCCCTCGACCTGCTGCGACCTTATGATGTGATTGTAGATGGAACCGACAATTTCCCGACCAGATATTTGGTGAATGACGCCTGTGTTTTGCTGAACAAACCTAACGTCTACGGGTCAATTTTTCGGTTTGAGGGTCAAGCAACGGTTTTTAATTACCAAGATGGGCCCAACTACCGGGATTTATACCCCGAACCTCCTCCCCCCGGAATGGTTCCCTCCTGTGCAGAAGGCGGGGTTTTAGGGATTTTACCAGGAATGATTGGCGTAATTCAAGCCACAGAAACCGTTAAAATTATTCTGGAAAAAGGACAAACTTTAAGCGGACGTTTGTTATTATATAACGCTTTAGAAATGACGTTTCGTGAGTTAAAATTACGTCCCAATCCTGTTCGTCCAGTGATTGAAAAGTTAATTGATTATGAGCAGTTCTGCGGAATTCCTCAAGCACAAGAACAGGAGGCTAAACAGAAAATGGATATTCCTGAAATCACCGTTGAGGAACTTAAACAATTACTTGATAGTGGGGCGGATGATTTCCTATTAATTGATGTTCGTAATCCCCATGAATATGAAATCGCTAAAATTCCGGGTTCGGTGTTAATTCCTTTACCCGATATTGAGCAGGGAAAAGGCATTGAACAAGTCAAAGAACTGTTAAATAGTCATCGTTTAATTGCCCATTGTAAATCGGGAATGCGTTCGGGAAAAGCTTTAGGGATTCTCAAGGAAGCTGGCATTTCAGGAACTAACGTTAAAGGTGGAATTCTGGCTTGGAGTCGAGAAATTGATGCTTCAGTTCCCGAATATTAATTAAGGTTGTTTAAACCTCAAGTAGAGACGCGCCATGGCACGTCTCTACTTGATACGGATGCGTAGCAAACATTAAAGGATGGAATATAAAACAAATCTGGAATACTGAAGGGGAGAATGTCAAAGACCAGACAGCAAAGTTAGTAATTCTGCTTCTGATAATAGGGTAATTCCTAAATCTTGGGCTTTTTTAAGTTTAGATCCTGCTTCTTCTCCTACTACTAGATAATCTGTTTTTTTACTAACTGAATCCGTGACTTTTCCTCCGGCATTTTGAATTAATTTTTTTGTGTCTTCCCGTTTTAATGTTGGTAATGTTCCTGTAATTACAAAAGTTTTGCCTGCCAAGGTTTGAGGTTCATTACTTTGATTATAGTCTATTTTTTCTGAATTTGCAAGCTCTAATCCTGCGGTTTTTAATCTTTCTATTAATAGTTGATTAGCAGGAAGATTAAACCATTCATAGACAGAATAGGCAATTTCTGGCCCGATGCCATAAACTCCTTCAATATCGGCGGCGGATGCTTGGGTTAATTGTTCAACACTCTTGAATTTTTTGGTAATTAATTCGGCATTCACACTGCCAACATGACGAATTCCTAAACCATATAATACCCGCGCCCAAGGTTGGTTTTTAGAAGTTGCGATCGCCTGAATAATTTTAGTCGCTGACTTTTCCCCCATCCGGTCTAAAGTCATTAATTGTTCAACGGTTAAATCATATAAATCTGCTACGGAATTAACTAATTTTTTATTAACAAACTGTTGAACTAATTTATCCCCAATACCATTAATATCTAAGGCATCTCTGGAACACCAATGAATCAAAGATCCTTGTAAAATTGCCGGACAAGAATCATTAATACATCTGGTTACCGCCTCTCCTAATGACTGTACAACCGCCTGACCGCATTCTGGGCAATGGGTTGGCATTTCAAACTTTTTAGCGTCCTGGGGGCGCAATTCTAATAATACTTTTACGACTTCGGGAATAATTTCCCCGGCCTTGCGGACAATTACCGTATCACCGATATGCAGATCTAATTCAGCTAGGCGATCGCGGTTATGTAATGTTGCTCTTTGCACCGTTGTACCTGCCAGTAAAATCGGGTTAAGTTCTGCAACGGGGGTTAAAGCTCCAGTTCTCCCCACTTGTACAGTAACAGATTTAATTTGAGTTGGCATTTCTTCGGCCGGATATTTATAGGCGATCGCCCATCGCGGAAATTTCTGGGTAAATCCTAATTTTTCCTGTAGAGATAAGGGATTAATTTTAATTACCACTCCATCGGTCATATAGGGTAAATTGTGCCGTTTTTGATCCCAATATTCACAATATTTGATCACTTCATCTACATTAGAACAAAGTTGACGATTAGGATTAACTTTAAACCCCATTTTTTGCAATAATTCTAAATTATCCCATTGGGTTTGAGCAGAAACTATTTCTAAATTATTCTGTTCGTGAATATGTAAAGTATAGGCAAAAAAATCTAGTTTCCGTTGGGCGACAATTTTAGAGTCTAATTGTCTTAAAGTTCCAGCCGCAGCATTTCTAGGATTAGCAAATAATGATCCCCTTTCTTTTTGTCTTTCTTGATTAATTATTTCAAATACTTTTAATGATAAAAATGCTTCCCCTCGAACTTCAACTAAATTAGGTGGATTTTCTAATTCTAATTTCAAGGGAATTGAACGAATTGTTTTTACATTTTGAGTAATTTCTTCCCCGGTTATCCCATCTCCTCGGGTTGCACATCTAACTAATATTCCGTTTTCATAAGTTAATGCTAAGGCAGATCCATCTATTTTTAATTCACAAATATAAGTCGGAAATTCTGATGTATTTGTAGCTGTTTTTAGACCTCGCTCTTGCCAAGTTTTTAAATCATTAAAATTAAAAGCATTATCTAAACTGTACAAAGGAATATTATGTTTAACTGATTGAAATTGAGTCGCGGGTTTTTCTCCTACTCTTTGAGTTGGGCTATCGGTTGTAATTAATTGCGGATATTGTTGCTCTAAATCTTGCAGTTCTCGATATAATTGATCATAAACAGAATCCGCCATTGTTGGCGCATCTAGGACATAATATTCATAACTAGCTTTCTGCAATAACCGTCTTAATTCTTCAATTCGTTGCTGTATTTTTGGGGTAATTTCTATCATTGTTAATACCTCAAACCTGTTAATATAAAATAGATTAAAAGGAAGATTAATAAATTAACCTTCCTTTCTCAATTAGGAATTACCTTTTTTCCGATCAATTTTGAGTTTCTATAAATTTAAACCCGTCAACTCAAAGGATTTTTGATCATTTAAGTCGTTCTCTTTGTTCTTATCATTTTGACTTCCACCATTGACATCAGCCGGAAATTGATTAATTCCTTGCAAAATTCGAGATTCATTTTCCACTTGAAATACATTGGCGTAAAGGTTAGCCACAATCTGTTTTCCTTCTTGGGTTAATTCCAAATATTTCAATGCCGCTGGAATATAAGGAAACACTCCATTCCAGTAAAATTTAGCATAATTTCGGCGTAAATCCCCTGGAGTTTTATAACCTAAAACTTTGTTAGTTCCCACTTCTTCAAATTCATAAAATAGGGAACTAATCTTTTTCAGATACCGGGGATCACTGAGTTGACCTATCAAATCAGCCGCTCTTGCTAGTCCCGAATAATTATGTCGATCTTGATGGGTTTCATCAGCAGGAACAGGAAAACGAGTTAACTCAATATTCCGTTTAATTTGTTCCGCATCAATTAAATTATGTCCCCCAAATCTTTCATCAATTACTAACTTTCCTCGATCAACATGATAAGCAGTTAAACTAGCTGATGTGGCTCCCACCGAAATAGGCACAATTCCATCCCCAATTCCCGTTGCAAATAAACCCAAAGATTCTTGATCTTGACGACAAACACCCTTCACATAGCCAATATCATGACACAGTAAAGAAATGATAAAATGTAACCAGTCTTCGGTCGTAACTCCACCTTCGCGAATATGTTTTCCGCGTAAAATTTCCTGTCCCACTAACGTCACTAACATGGTATGCTCAACGTTGTGGTAAAGAGCGTCACAATTGGCAATATTTTCCAGTGCCATTGTTCCAGCCCAGGCAATAATTTCGGGGTAGTTGGGTTTAAACCCGCCGTAAGTTCGACGGTATCCAGCTTGTAATTGCTGAACAAAGACATCAATTAGAATCGCTGTGGCATTAAGCATAACTTATTAGTTAAATAAAGTGCTACAGACCAGATAATTAGCTATCTAGTCATGGGTTTTAAGGCTTAAGCTAATTATATTCTATTAATCCGTTGTCCCGGTGTGGGCAAAATTTCAGATCAACCTAATTTTGAACTGATTATGACATCCGCATTTGATCCCGATTTAGTTTTTCTGTTATACGACAACACCCTACCCGGGGACACCTTGACTAATGGTAGCACAACGGTTCCCGGAGGTGATAGTACCGTTTCTGGCAATAGCAGCTTGAGTGGAAATGGAAACCAAATTCCTCAAGTCACAGATACCCTGGGTGTTAGTCTAGCTGGGACTGGGGCGGCAGATATTATCAGGGGAAATATAGGGCGAGATAGTTTGTATGGTCGCGGAGGAGGAGACACAATTTTTGGTGATGACGGTGAAGATTTGATCGATGGGGAAACTGAAAATGATTATATTAATGGTAATCAAGGTCGGGATTCTATTCTCGGTAGTGATGGAGATGATACCCTATTTGGAGGCAAAGGTGCAGATACTTTAGAAGGTGGAAATGGTAAAGATTTTTTATTCGGAAATAACGATAATGATCTGTTGATCGGAGGGGACGATAATAATAATACCCTGTATGGTGGAGCCGGAGATGATTGTCTGGTTGGAGGAAATAAAGATGATTTTTTATCCGGTGATCGAGGTCAAGATATTTTAGTTGGGGGTGACGGAAAAGATACTTTCTTTATTTCGGTTAATTCTGGTAGTGGAAATGCTGCTTTAACAGATATTATTGTAGACTATAATCAAAATGATGATGTTATTTTGCTACCCAACGATTTAGCTTTTAGTAAACTAAAATTTGAAACAGACCGTGTGAATGGAGTTAACGGTTTATTGATTCGGACAGATGATCGAGATAACCCCACTTATCTAGCATTTATTCCTGGTTTTACAGGCAATTTAACATCGGTTAATTTTAAATCTCTACCTTAATAAATAATAGCAGAAAACAACCATTTAATACAGGAAATTTAATACTAATGTACGGGTTTATCAACCTTAATAAATCTGCCGGATTCACCTCCCATGACTGTGTGGCGCGAGTTCGCCGAATATTACGATTAAAACGGGTCGGACACGCCGGAACCCTCGATCCCGCCGCAACGGGAGTATTACCAATGGCGCTGGGAAAAGCCACTCGTTTATTGCAATTTCTCCCTTCTCATAAAGCTTATCATGCTAGAATTAAATTCGGTGTCACCACCACCACCGATGACTTAGAAGGAGAAACCTTAACTGTTCAATCTGTACCGCATTTACAACTTGAACAAATTCAAGAAATTCTCCCTCAATTTATCGGTAAAATTGAACAAGTTCCTCCTATTTATAGTGCGATTCATGTTCAAGGAAAACGCTTATATGATTTAGCTAGAAAAGGAGAAATTATTGAAGTTCCTAGTCGGATAGTAGAAGTTTTTGAGCTTAAAATTCTTAACTGGTATCCGGGGGAATTTCCCGAATTAGAAATTGCGATCGCCTGTGGTTCAGGAACCTATATTCGCTCTATTGCTAGGGATTTAGGAGCTATACTTAATACTGGAGCTACTTTAGCTAATTTAATCAGAACCGAAAGCAGTGGTTTTGGTTTAGAAAATAGTCTAACCTTGGAAACCTTAGAAACCCAAGTTCAACAGCAAATATTTTTGCCCCTATCTCCAAATATTGCCTTAAATCATTTAACAAAAATTATCCTAAATTATGAATCAACAAAACGTTGGTTTCAAGGACAATCTATTATTGTAGAAAATCAAATCATAGAAGATCGTCCCGTGAGTGTCTATGATCAAAATCAACAACTATTAGGAATAGGAAAATTAATCGAAACTCCTGAACAAATTCTCCTTGCTCCTCAAGTTGTTCTCACTGAAAATTAACCATTTTTTTAATATGATCAAAACCCTATTAATTACCCTAATTAAAGGCTACAGATTGTTAATTTCTCCCCTATTTCCCCCCGCTTGTCGCTTCCATCCCACCTGTTCCCAATATGCCATTGAAGCCCTAGAAACCTTTGGAATTATTCAAGGAAGTTGGTTGGCCCTCAAGCGAATTTTACGCTGTCATCCCTATCATCCAGGGGGTTATGATCCTATTCCTCCCAAACCCGAAGATTAGACTGATAAATAAAAAAGGGGTAGACTAAGCTACCCCTAGTTCTGAATTACTACAAATTAAGACTTAGAATAGTTCAAAGTCAGTAGCTTTCAGAGCAGGATTATTCACAAAGGTAGCTACTTCTTGTGCAGCACCACCAGTGACGAAGTATAACTTACCATTGTTAGAGTCATAAACCAATCCAGCAGTAGCAGCAGGAGTTGCAGGGTTGAAGTTAGCAACCACTGTGAATTCACTGGTTTCTACACTGACACCCAGAGATGTGAACGTACTAGAAGCCAAAGCAATCTTGTCAGTTCCCGATACGAAATCAACCACTACATCAGCATTAGCACTGCCAAAGCTAGAGAAGGCGAAGATATCACTTCCGGCATTACCAGATAAGTTATCATTGCCTTTGTCTCCATTAATGAAGTCATTTCCGTCTCCACCAGCAATCACATCGTTGCCGGCACCACCATAGATGGTATCGTTTCCGGCACCACCATAGAGGTTGTCATTACCCTGTTCACCCCAGATAATGTCATTGCCGTCATCACCATAAATTAAGTCATTTCCATCACCGCCACCAAGGATGTCATTGCCAGCGCCACCGGAAATCGTATCGTTTCCTACGTCACCAAAGACGGTATCATCTCCATCACCACCATAAAGCAGGTCATTTCCTTCACCACCAGCAATGAAGTCTTTGCCACCTAGACCATAGATGCTGTCACTTCCTTGGTTCCCGTAAAGCTCATCGGTATCGGCGTTGCTACCAGAGATCAGTTCATTGCCACTGAAACCATAAATGATAACAGGGGCTGCGGCTCCAGCCGAGAGAGTATCATCAAGACCAGCACCTTGAATTAAATTGGTGTCGGCCGTACCTGAAATACTATTAGCCTTACCTGGGACACCATTTAGGGCAACTCCGCCCCCTGCTAGTGTTACTGATGCTACGCCTTCGGATGTTACTATCTGAGACATTTAAGTGCTCCTCACTTGAGTTAAATAATGTTAGCGTTTCGATTCTTTGGGGATTCTACAATAGGAACTTAGTTACTGGTAGCTTTAGAGATGATTAAACTTCAACTTACCAGAGATTCCAGTCGGTCAATGAACACCACGCTTAGTTTATCCTAAAGAGAACAAACAATCCATTGCATTTTAACAGAAAAAGGGACGATGTTGAAAATTGAGCAAAGTCCATCTCTTGTAGGTGCAAACAATGGTTTGACACCACCGACTAGAACCCATTGGAGTGAAGCCAAGCACCCGTCAGTAATGAGTAAAAAAATATCGTATCAGCTTAACAGAAGTGTCAATAAAATAGCAAGAGATTGAGAAATTTATATCTTGGTCTTCAATGGACACAACAGGAATACGCCCTGATCTCACATCCGTTCTTGGGTTCGGCAAAACTGGCTATCGCTTGATGTGAAATGATTGACCGCCCGACGGGAGCAAAGGAGTCCTAGATACAAGGATTTCTTGACACCCCCGCTTAGAACTGTCCTCGTGACACCGACCTGGAACCGGACGTAAAAACAATCTGGCTTCTCTGACTGACCTTGTTACTGGGAAGTTCCCAACAGAATCACCGTTTTATTCAAGAAAACTGAATTGATTGATCTGAATCGGCTAAAATGCTTGAAGTTAAACGAATCCCAGCGATATCTATGTCACATCAACAGGAGCCGATGCAACGATTGACTTTACTCTACCAATGGCATCGACACCCCAGCCCCAGTGGGTTAAGAGGATGGGTAACAATCATTTTAGGATTAGGACTGATATCAGAAATGGGAAGTCCTGTTTTGGCTCATATCCCAGGGATTGGGCCCAATCCCCCATTGATGTCCCAAAATTTGGCTCAAAATTCAATCATCCATATCGATCCCAACACTGGACGTGATAGCGAAACTTCTACAGGAAGTCAAACTGGCCCCTATCGTTCGATTACTTATGCGCTGCAAAGGGTTCAATCGGGTACAGTAATTCAACTTAACCCAGGTACCTACAGTCAGGAAACCGGAGAAGTGTTTCCGATATCCCTAAAAGATGGGGTGACATTACAAGGAGATGAAGCCAGCAATGGACAAAATACGGTGATTATGGGGGGGGGAAATTTCGTGAGTCCCACCTTTGCTCGACAAAATGCCACAATTAAAACCCAAGGAAATAGTCAAATTATCGGGGTTACAGTTACCAATCCCAATACTAGAGGAACGGGTTTATGGATAGAATCTTCTAGTCCTGTAGTTAGTGGCTGTACGTTTATTGAAAGTAAGCGGGATGGAATTTTTATTACTTCTGAAAGTAATCCAAAAATCCAGAGTAATATATTTACTCAAAATGCTGGAAATGGGATTTCAATTGCCCGTTCAGGAGCCGGAGAAATTCGGAATAATGTTTTCCAAAATACCGGATTTGGGATCTCGATTAATGATGAAGCGTCTCCTACAATTATGGAAAATAAAATTATCGAAAATCGAGATGGAATTGTGATTTCTCACCAAGCCAAACCTATTTTACGAAATAATTTAATTGAAAATAATGAACGAGATGGAGTGGTGGCAATCTCCCAAGCTCAACCGGATTTAGGCACAACCGCCAGTCCTGGTCAAAATATTATTCGGAGTAATGGTCGCTATGATGTGTATAATGCCACACGCGGTTATACCCTGACAGTTGTTGGAAATGAAATCGATCAAACCCGCATCTCCGGTGCAGTAGAGTTCTGAAAATAAAAAGCCAGCTTCCAACTGAGGGAAGCTGACCTTCATATTTTTATATGTAGGTTTGTTATGTTTAGGGTCTTTATACAAACTGACCCCATTTGATCGACTCAATCGGATTTATGGTTAAGGTCTTTTTGACATCTTCACCGCTCTAAAAGTACGGCGATTCCTAAACCTCACGATTTAGGTTTCTGTTTCTTTGCAACTGCCTCCACCTTCAATAAGTCTTGGTCTTACATTCGCTCCACAGACTATCCCCGCAAGTCCTGCGGTTCTTATGGCTCAACATTTAACAGGAATATCCATACTAGATTGATTCCAGAGAAAGCTGAACTCAATTGATTAACTATATATAATCATGCCAGGGATCAAGGCAAAACCTTAATTTCGTAATATTTTCTTTATTTTCTTGTGTTTGCGTCTTGTATTGTTAGATTGAGAAATATTTAGTTATGTTACTTTCTGTCTGATAGACGGCGACTGGCCTTTTGTTCCCAACGAAATAAGCCCACCATTAGAGCCACCACTCCCACCTGTAGAGCTAAGTTTGGTAACGCGGAGGTGATATTCCGTCCGGCTAACAGTTGGGCGAAGAATACCACCGCCCCAATAAAACCTGAAGCCCCAAAACCAATATAAATAAACTGTCGTAAACCCCGATAAGGAGCCATGGCTTCCGCCCTCAGACGGGTATATTGTTCGGGACTCAGTTGGGAGTTTTGTTGAGAATTATTTGATTTAGGAGTTGTCATATTAGTTATCAGTTATTAGTTATCAGTCTATTACCCATTACCAATCACGGATTAAACGGATTACTCAGATTAACACAGATTAAAATCCGTGAAATCCTCTTAAATCCGCATCACGGATTAAACGGATTACTCAGATTAACACAGATTAAAATCCGTGAAATCCGTGAAATCCTCTTAAATCCGTGATCCCCATTACCTATTTTATCTATCTTAATACTAACAAAACTGTCTGAAATAACCCAATCACAACCCCTAAAATTCCCCCTAAATTAACAATAGCTTGCAATTCACTTTTAACTATACCATTAATGGCGGCTTCCAAGTTTTCAGGAGAAGTTTCCTTGACTCGATTAATAATCACCTGTTCAATATTCAAAATCGGAATCACTTGAGCCATAATTTTCTCTATATCCCGTTCTAAATACCGTTCTAAAATTAAAGCTAATTCCTGACTGACTAATTCTAAAGATGTATTCATCACTGGAGAAATTTGTAAACGTTTTAAAATCCAATTTGAAACATTATCCCAATCAATGGATTGACTTAACTCTTGAAGCACATCAATACCTTGTTCTTGAATATAGGTTTTCACAGCATCTCCCATCGTTTTTCTTAACTGTTTGACGGTAGAAACAGGTAAATTTTGTAAAGAGATATTTTGTAACCACTCTTGTAGTCTTTCTCGTAATCCTAAAGATTTAATTAATGCGGTTAATCGTCGATTAGTTTCTTCTTTTTCGTCTAAACAAAAGGTTCGTAAACGGGTTAAACTATTGCGTAATCCCAACAAATTTGCTACCACCCAATAGGTTCCAGTGCTTTGTTCACGGAATCCTTCATCAATAATTGAAATATTTTTATCCGTGAGAAAATCAATTAAAGCCTGTCGCAATATTTCCGGGGTTAATACAACCTCTAACAGCCATTTAGATAGGTGTTGCGATTGTTGATCATTTAATTGAAATTCTAATAAAATTCGATCAAAAATTTGGTTGATTTGAGGAGCCAGAAAGTCATCTTTTTTGGCTAAAACCCTTAAAATTTTAGGTAAAGACTCTCCAATAAAATCCCGTAAAATTCCCGCTAAAATTTTAGCTGTTTTTGGTTCTGTATCGGCTTTAATTTGATCTAAAGCTAGTCTTAAAAACCAACTAATAGCGGCTTGCATTCGTTCTGTTTCGAGCAAACGACGCGCTAATTTTTGTAATTCTTCGGGAGTCAATAAAGACCCCATAATGGTATCGGAAATTCGTTTAGCTAAACGCTCTTGATTTCTGGGAATCAAACCGGGAGTAAACGGAACCCTTCGGCCATAAATCTGTAGCGGTCGATACGGACGAAATAACATTTTAATGGCTAAATCATTGGTAAAATAGCCAATAATTCCACCCACTATCGGAGGTGTGATTAAAACCAACTGTTCAGAAAAATTGACCATTCTTATCGTAGCAGCCCACTAGGAAACCATCTGATGTATTAGCAATTGTCACTGAACACACCGAATACCTAAAACTTAATTGGCTTTAGTGATTACTAATACTCCCATCATACCGCTTGCAATTGGGTAATGTGTGGCGGTTGAAAATCCTGCTTGCTGGGCTAACTGAACTTGTTCTGTACCGATAGGGAATTGATCTAAACTGGGGTTAATATAAGCGTATTCTTCTCGAAACCCAAATCGTTCCGCCGTGCGAACCACAAACTGCTGTAAATACCACTGTTGAAAAGTACGCAATAGGGAACCCGGAGGACGGTGAAAATCCAAAATTGCAGCCTTCGCCCCGGGCTTGAGTACCCGATGAAGTTCCTCAAGACTGCGGGGAATATCTACAACATTCCGTAAACCATAGCCCATAGTAGCACAGTCAAAGGTGTTGTCTGAAAACGGCAATCTTAATACATCCGCTTCTATCCAAGAGATCTTAGCCGTTGGAATAGTAAAGGGTCGGGGTCGGTGCTGGGCAATTTCCAATTGACAACTGGAAAAATCTACCCCAAACACCTGTCCCGGTTCTCCAACCTGTTGTGCTAATAATAGGGCTAAATCTCCACTGCCACAACATAAATCTAAAGCGGTGTCTCCAGGTTTAGCCCCACTCCAGGCTACGGCCATTTTTTTCCAAATCCGATGTTGGCCTAAACTTAACCCATCATTTAACTGATCATAGACCGGGGCGATGCGATTAAAAATCTCTTGAATCGGGTTATTTTCCTGAACCATTCCTCTAATTAGCTGTTAACTATTGCCTATTGCCTATTGCCTGTTGCCTATTGCCTGTTCCCTGTTCCCTTCTTCAAATTGATTAATGCCCCAGACTAATTAAAGCCAAAGCGATTTGTTGAGCCACTAAATGAACCGTGATCAGATCATCAGGACTCATCTGACAAGGCTGTTTCCATTGTACTGATAATAGACCGATTAGTTGTTCCCGATAGGTAATCGGAATATTGATATGGGCTTGAATTCCCGAACTTTGATAGTGAGCCAGAGTAGCTAAGGCGGGATCAGTTGTAATATTAGTCGATGCTTGTACAGTTCTGGTAGTTATGGTTTCCTGAACTAAAGGATCAATCTCTAACCAGTTTTCCACAACACCAGTGGAACTATAATGACCTTCTATAGAATTTAAGCGATTGTCTTTAATTTGTTGCAAAATACAAACATCGGCTCGGAACCCCGATGCGACGGCTGTGCACAATGCAGTGAGTAAACTTTCTAGGGTCGTCGCTGCTTGGGCCGCTTCCATAATCGTCGCTAACAGTTGGGTTTGAGCCTGAGCGCGATTGAGTTCTGCGGTGCGTTGGTTCAGCAATTGATATGTTTGGGCGGCTCTTTCTACTACGGCTTTGAGTTCATTGGGATCCCAGGGCTTTGTAATATATTTGTACACCTGTCCTGAATTAATCGCATCTACCAAGTCCTCAATATCTGTAAATCCGGTCAAAATAATTCGCACGGTATTGGGGAACTCCGGCACAGTTTTGCTGAGAAACTCTGTACCCTTCATCTCTGGCATTCGTTGGTCGGAAATAATGACCGCCACTTCTCCTTCGTTGGCCAAAATTTCTAAAGCTTGACCCCCGCTTTCCGCCTTAAATACATCAAAGTTACGTCGAAATGTCCGATAGAGCAGATCCAAATTATCCGGCTCATCGTCAACGACCAACATCTTAGGCTTTTTGGGTCTCTGATGGTTCATGAGTTAGCGCTTAACACTTTCTAGTTGGGGAATTTCAACTTCCATCTATACCGATTCTTTTTGAAGAACGTTTATTGATACCAGTTATCAGTTATCGGTGATTAGTGGTTAGATCTGCGATGGCGTCTCTAACCACTGATTTTGTGATTATAGCTGATTACTGATTACTGATTACCGATTAAAGAACTGACCCAGATTAATCCGCCACTCACCAAAAGCACGATGATTAAAGCGATCCCCAAAAATTGATTGTCTTGAGTCTTCACCCTATCCCCAGAGTTCACCTTATGCGAAACCGGGGGTTTGGGAATAGACCGAACCGTCGCCACCGAATTGTTTTGAGGTCGGTAATTTCCTTGGACATCCAGATGACCCAAATCAGGAATTTTTACAAATCCCTCTGGGTCAATATAGAGTTTAGGAGCTTCTAGGACTTCGAGTAAACGACGAGCCTGTTGACGAGTGCCAATATTCGGATGACGAGTCAACTGTTTACATAAAGCGATCGCTTCTTGCCTTTTGCCAGAGGCTTCAAATGCTGTGACTAACCACATTTGGATCTCTCCACCCAGAGGAGAATTGAGTTCCACAGCTTGACGAGCCTGTTCTAAATATTGAACCGACTCTCGATAACGCCCCTGTTCAAAGGCAAACTGACCCGCTTGATATGCAATTTTAACGGTATCTAAGGGTTTTTCAGCCACGGTTTTCCCTATTTAAAACTCATCATAGTTGTTCCGAGGCGCACCTTCCTCATCCCGCTTAGAACCCAATAGGTCTAATTCATCAACCCGAATGACAGGTTTTGATCGTTGAGTTCCAGTACCACGATCCTGCCAATACTCAAACTTTAACACCCCTTTAATCCCAATTAAACTGCCCTTACGGACATAGTTCGCTGCAACTTCTGCCGTTTTTCCCCAAATTTCTAAGTTAAACCAATCGGGTTGATCCGTTTTTTTAGTCCGACGGTTAACCGCTAAGGTTAAATTACAGACAACACTACCGGACTATTAGAGTCGATAAAAATGTCACCATTTTTACCTCTCGTTCAGAACCGTGCATGAAACTTTCGCTTCACACGGCTCCTCAGTGACTTGGCTGGTTAGAGTACCTCTTTCTGCGTGTCTGATGTCGTGGCAATGCGTGTGTAGTAACTCAAGATTATTAATTTTGTTATTTGCCCGATTTCTATCAATGTGATGGATTTCAAGCAAGCTATTACTAATGAATCTCAAATTACAGTGGTTACATTTTCCTTCTTGTTTTTTAAGAAGTTTGGATGCCATATTTCTTAGCATTGGATGTTGGCTTAATCTTTGTCCCCAATATGCCCAATCTCCGTTAAAAGGACTTTTTGAGTCTTTTACTTTGATATGGCGACGAATTTTCATGTTCTGGTGTAGTTCCAGTACATATTTATTATCTTGGGTGATAAATTTCCAGCCTAATCCTCTGTTGACCCCCCAGTAAGCTGAAATGATTTCAGTTTTGTTCTGTCCTCGTCCACTTCTTCTGTTAGCCCATCCTCGCAACTTGGAAAAAATTATGCTGTCCATTTTGCTAAAGGTATCTGCGCTTGCCACCGTTGAGTAGTATGCTGCCCAACCCCGTATTACTGGATTTAAGGCGTTAATAACTTGCTCTTGGCTTGAGGTACGATTCCTTTTCAATAGGTCATCAATTTTAGCCAGTTGTCTTTGAATAGCTTCTTTACTGGGTTTAATGAGCGTTTTATGTCCTCTTTTATTTTCAGTTCCGCCGATTGACCCACTTTGTTTGTCACTACATGGGTATTGTCGGATATTGAAACCTAGAAAGTCGAATCCCGTTTTTCCTTCGTGATTTTCAAAGGTATGGGTGATTCTGGTTTTGCTTTCTTTGAGGGTTAGCCCTATTTCTTTTAACCATTCTTCGATTACTAATTTTGCTTTGAGGATTACTTCTAAATCTTCATCCATAATTACAAAATTATCGGCATATCTTACAAAGCTTATGTCACGCTTTTGACTGGTTTTGCCGACTCTCCGACTGAATTTACCTTCTAGGGCGTTTTCTATCCCATGTAAGGCGATATTTGCCAATAGGGGCGATATGACCCCACCTTGCGAAGTTCCTTCATCCGTTGGAAATAGTTTTTCGCCTGACCCAACCCCTGATTTTAGCCATGCTTTGATTTGCCGTCTAAAGGTGGGTGAGGTTTCTAATTTATCGAGTAATTTTGAATGGTTAATTTGGTCGAAACACTTTTCAATATCAGCGTCAAGAACATATTTCGGTTTTTGATTGATGCCATTGAAAATTGCCGCTATTGCGTCATGTGCTGACCGCCCTGGTCTGAATCCATAAGAGTTAGGCTCAAATTTAGCCTCCCATTCGGGTTCAAGGGCCAGTTTCATTAGGGCTTGTTTCGCTCTATCCGTCATCGTGGGTATTCCCAGAGGTCTTTTTTCCTCTTTGCCTGGTTTTGGAATCCATACCCTTTTGGTGGGGTCGGATTTGTCATTGAAGTGTAACTCTTTGGCTAACCTGATTTTCTGAGGATTGCGAAGACGCTTTATCCTATCAATGCCGGGAGTATTTTTACCCTTGTTATCTTGGGTCACTTTCCTGAGCGCCAGAACTTTGGCATACCACGAATTAGTCAACAGCCTTTGTAACTTACGAACTGCCTTAACATCACCACGTTCAGAGGCTTGATAGATTCTCTTTTGAAGCTTGAAAACATATCTCTGGACTTTTGCCCAGTTTATTGTTTCCCATTCATACATCGGTTTAAGAGCCGTGTTCATGACATTTGCACCTTTACTTGATTTTCTATCTCCAAATCACCGTGATTCCGTCAGCATATCCTTTAGATTTCCTAAAGGCGTTGGCTTCTGAATCAATCTCGCTTCTTAGCATCATGCGGCTTGACTGCCTACTCAGGTTTTCGACCTCCTGAGAGATTACACAAGAAGTTATCTCGTTCCTAATTCCTGCTTTGCGATGAGGTTAGAGTCCTGCTATCCAACGGGTTTCTTTGGGAATGCTCTAGGTCACACTTCGAGATGCCTAGCCCTTATCCTTGCCTTTTGGCCCAGCCGATAACCTATGTAGGCTGTTGTCAATGACGTTGGTTCAGTCGCAGATTTAGTTTCCTTACTCATGCTCATCTGGGCTAGAAGGGATTCCCTGATAGGTTCACCAGTTACCTCCGTTATGCCCCGCTTCACCAGTTTGATGGTCAGTCTCTCCAGTGGGAGCATTGCTTCGTCTTGCATTTAGACGGTGGGAATTGATTTCTAAAGATTTGCTAAGTTTGTAACATTTCTTGGAAATCTCACCCACTCAGGAATTAAGTTATCAAGGACTTGTATCTTATCTACAATTCCTTCCAAGCGTTACGCTATCAGATGTTGATGACTTTTACGCTTAACGAGTCGCACCAAAGTATTTGACTTCTGGATCGCCACCAGCGCGACCAACCAACGTAACAATATTTAGGCTCATAAGAAAATAATCATGGAATAGTGGATATTGAGGTTCTTCAGACCTTGGGTAAAACACAAGGATCACCGAAACTAAATCCTTGGTATTTTTAACTTACACCGCCGGGAAGTCCCCCGCTCTAACTGTACCCAGGTAAGCGGTGGGATGAAAGGCGGGTCAACGTAGGTACGGAGTTGACCCCATCTTTCCGATTATCTCTACTGTTTTTAGTAGTATGTAGTAAGATATTCGGACCAGGAGGTGCAAATCGAGTGCTAAATCAAGCTGTACAAGTCCGTCTGTATCCAACTGCATTGCAAAAAGCACTACTAGCCCAAAGATTAATCACGGATTTCTCACGGATTAAGAGGATTTCACCGATTACATCTTTAACTTCGTATTAGATAAATAATTTAGTGCGAAGCAAGGAATATAATCCGCGTTAATCCTCTTAATCAGTATAATCGGTGTCAAAGAAATTAGCGCGTAAACAAAAAGCCTGTACTGAGCCCTTCGGCTACGCTCAGGAGAGCCCCAGTCGAAGTGGGAGTCAGTCAAGACAAAAGTATAGAAAAATTGTGGCCGCATTATACGAACGAGTTAGTAATTCCCGGCAAGATTTTCTACATAAACTTAGTCATAAGTTGGTCAGCGATAGCCAAGCTGTCATAGTGGAGAATCTTAATGTCAAATTTGCGTCTGGAGTGCTATTATTGTCACAGGTTTTTAAATTGAGCATAATTAAACAACCTAAAAACTTAACTAAATTGGTTAAGTGCGGAGTCACACCTAACCGTGTTGCTGTTTAATAAAGCTAAATTTGAACAAAAACCTAGATATAAATTAACAACAACTCTTCAACCTAGATCTGGGTTCTCGATCAATGTGAGTTATTGCCTTAATCCTAAGTGTCCAAATCCAACTGATCCGGCAAACGAGAATCGGCGCACTTGCTGTCAATGTGGCTCGGATCTTTTGCTGGAAGGACGGTATCGTGTGATCAAACAACTTGGAGGAGGAGGTTTTGGCAAAACCTTTGAAATTGATGATCAAGGCAAATGTAAGGTTGTAAAAGTTTTATTAAAAAATCATCCTAAAGCCGTCGCTTTGTTCAAACAAGAAGCGAAAGTTTTGAGTCAGCTTAATCATCCTGGAATTCCTAAAGTTGATCCCGATGGCTATTTTACCTATCTTCCCAAAGGGAGTGACGAAGCCCTTCACTGTTTGGTGATGGAGAAAATTGAAGGGCTAAATTTACAAGACTGGATGAAAGAACGAAAAAAAGAACCCATCAGTCAAGAACACGCTTTGGAATGGTTAAGAGAACTGACTGAGATCCTAGAGCAAGTTCATAATTTGCAATACTTCCATCGGGATATTAAGCCTCAAAATATTATGAGGAAACCCAATGGACAGTTAGTATTAATTGATTTTGGAACTGCAAGGGAAGTTTCAGGAACCTATATTGCTAAGGTAGAACAGGGGCAAAATGTAACCGGGATTGTTTCCCCTGGATATACACCCCCAGAACAAACGAATGGCAAAGCTGTTCCTCAATCCGATTTTTTTGCCCTGGGACGAACTTTTATTTATTTATTAACGGGAAAACCTCCCACTGCTTATCCAGAAAATCCTCGAACTGGAAAGTTATTGTGGCGAAAGGGCGCACCCAATCTTTCTGATCAATTTGCGGGAACTATTGATTTTTTGATGGCCCCTTTTCCGGGTAATCGCCCTCAGACTCCGCAAGCAATCTTGAAATGTTTAGAAGATATTAAACCTCTAGGCGAAGAAAAAGAAGTTCCCCCGCCTTCCCCTACGGACAAAAAGCAAGTCAAGCAAAATTGGAATAGTGGGTTTAATTTTTCTATTCCTAAAATTAAATTTCCTAAAATTCAGCTTAAATACTTCTGGGTTTTAGGAACATCCTTAATGGTATTGGGCGGAGTTTATACACAAATTGATGGCTATATCCGTTATGGATTTATCCCGGCTAATCCAATTTTAATTTTAAAAGGATTGCCAGGCAGTATTTTTTTAGAGAGGTACGAACGAGCCGTTGGTGAAATTTATGCTATTGTGATTAGCCCCGATAATAAAACCCTGGCTGTGGGGAGTTTTGGGGCAATTAAAATTTGGAATTTAACAACAGATGTCAAACCACGAACGATTGCAGCCCATTCTAGTTGGGTCAAGGCTTTGGCTATTAGTCCCAATAATGCAACCATAGCCAGTGGTAGCAATGATAAAACGATTCGTCTGTGGGATTTAAAGAATGGAAAGAAAACACGAACAATTGAAGGACATACTGAAGGTGTAAATATCGTTGTTTTCAGTCCTGACGGTCAGACCTTAGCCAGTGGGAGTGATGATAAAACTATTCTGATTACGCCTTTAAATACGGGATCTCGACAATTCATGTTTACGGGTCATGAAGGCGCAATTCATGCCCTTGCATTTAGTCCTGATGGTCAAACTCTAGCCAGTGGAAGCTCAGACCAAACAATTCGGTTATGGAATTTGGAGACGGGCACTCGTAAACGAAGTATCTCAGGTCATGACGGTAGCATTAATGCTCTGATTTATCATCCAGATGGCAAAACCCTAATTAGTGCCAGCGATGATGGTACGATTCGGCTATGGAACCCAGATACGGGAGAACAAAAAGAAGTCTGGAAAGCTAATAATAGTCCTGTGAAATCATTGGCAATCACAAAGGATGGTAAGACTCTTGTGAGTGGGGGTGATAGTGTAATTATTTGGGATCTAAAAACGGGCAGAAAACGGGTGACTTTGTGGGGTCATGATAAACCTATTAATGCTTTAGATGTAAGTTCAAATGGTCAAATTGTAGTTAGTGGTAGTGAGGATAAAACCATTAAAATTTGGCGAATGCCTTAATGAGTTATCAGTAAAAAAAAGAAGTTAAGAGTTAACTCTTAACTCTTAACTCTTAACTCTTAATTGTTAATTCTTACACTGATAACTGTTTACTGATTTAGAAGCGGAATTGAGTCCGCAGAGTTCCGACCACGATTGTATTGTTATTGCTATTTTGGTCGGGGTTAGTAACTACATAGAAACCAGGAGTAATGGCGATGTAGTCGTTGAGAGGATAGCGGTAGAAACCTTCAATGTGAATGGAGGTATCTCTATCTTCTAAAGCACTGATATCATGGCTGGTTACTTTAGGAGGCATACCGACAATTAAACCACCTAAGCCGCCTTCTTTCAGGACATCGGGGAACGCCAAAGAAACAGCCCAGTTAATAATGGTCGCACTGTCATTACCGCCATTCTTTTGGTTAGCCCAGGTGGAACCAAACCAGCCACCCAACTCAAAGTTTTTGGAAATCCGCCAGTTGGCTTGGAAACCCAGGTTTTCGGTGGTGGTTGCATTTTGACCAAAGGGTCTATTGGCAATCCAACTTCCTGTTCCCCCAGAGACAAACACACTGTCATTGGTGAAGTAGCGGTGGTTATACTCTAAACCCACACCAATCTTAGGACTGGGTTTAAACACCAATTGCAGACCCGCACTGTAGCCACCATTGAATATACCCTGACCTTGGTTGGCTAAAGATGAACTGGCCTGGTCAGCCAAGTAGCCTAAATTGACTTTAAACTGATCACTGAAGGCATATTTCAGACCCACACCCGTTCCTTCAGGCCCTCGGAAGGTAGTCGGATTATAGCGACCAAAGCGAGAGAGCGCCCCATCCCCAGAACCACCAAAGGGGGTTACTGTATCATAGATATCATCATTGTCAAGACCCCGAGCTCCAACGTAGACTTGGCCTTTGGCATTGGCGATGGGGAAACGGTAGTACAAATCATCTAATACGACACCATTATCCACACCATCGATGGAGGTACGAGTCATCAAGGTATTGGTGACGTTAAAGGCAGACAGGTTAGGAATAGATCGAGCTTGTAAACGAGTTCTCAATAAATCCTGGCCCGTGAAGCTGGTATCAAAGTTCAAACGAACGCGGTAGCCAAAATAGGCTTCCGTTGGATCACTATCCTGGTGAGCGAACTGACCCACTACGTTATAAGTAGCCCGATCTCCGGCGGCGTCTCCACCCCAGAAGATGACTTCTCCACGGAGTTTGGTGGTAGTAGAGAACTGATTGGCTTCTAATTCGGCAGTTCTAGCTTCTAAGGCATAGACACGACCGCGTAGAGTGGCTAATTCCGCCGCAAATTCTTCTTGTAACCGTTGCAGAACGGCTAAATCTTCACGGGTGACCAAATTGGCTACAGACGCCGCAATTAGTTCGTTAACCCGTTCTAAACAGGCATTTAAACCCGCGGCAAACTCAAAACGAGTCATGGCCCGGTTGCCTTTAAAGGTTCCATCGGGATAACCCGCGATACAACCATAGCGTTCAACCAAGGATTGCAAAGCCTGGAATGCCCAGTCAGTGGGTTGAACGTCAGATAATTGAGAAACTGAAGTGACTTGCTCTAGGGCATCGGCAGCTTCAGCATATTCATTAATTTGTTCTAAGCCTGAGACGCTGGTTTCGCTCGGCTCAGTTGATGACATCTGAGCCACTTGGAACTCAGAAGCTTGAGCAGTTTGTAGTGGGGCCGAAGCCTCTGAAGTTAGGATGTTTAACTTTTGAGCCGTGGCAAAAGTCTGCGGTTCGTTCTCGTTTGTAGCCTCACCATTGACTAAATTGGTGGGTTCAACCGCAACATCAGGGGTCAAAGACAGGGCTAGTTGCTCTGCGGATGACTCGGAATTGGCTTGAGGTTGCAACTCATTATTCTGTCCAGTTGTCGGAACTGCAAGGGCAGCTTCGAGGGTGATGGTCGCTGTATCTGTCGCATTTGCCAATTTCTCCGATGGAGCCTCGGTTGCGAAGGCTGCATTCGTTAAGAGAATAGCTGCTCCCAGAACGCCTGGACTATGCTTTAGAGTGTTCAATAAAACTTTGTTCATCATCTCAATTCTCACACCGACACTTAAAATACCACAAAGCAAGGGAGTCCCTAGCTCGACTGAACCAATAGTATCATATCTTAACTATAGTTTTTCCACAGTCAAGTGGGGGAACAAAAGTTAAGACTTGTTTTCAACCGGATTCAATCGGTATAACCTTTACTTAGAGAGGGTTTGGCTTCTCTACAATTTGTTCAGAATTTATCCGTCGAATTGCCACTAATGATGGTTTGGGTGGATCATTGGTTTGTTTACTGGGCCAATTTGATCCCCAAGGAACTTGACGAGTTTGGATAAATTCTTCTCCTTGGGTGGTTTGTAAAGCAAATTCGAGGGTTTTTGTTGCCATATCCCGGCGAGTTTGGTTCTTTTCCCCCGGATGTTGGACAGCAATAAATAGGGTTTTTTGATCAGAAGTAAAAAATGGCCCAGTTAGTTCGCATTCCATTGGCCCAAGGGCAAATAAAAAGGCTTGACCTAGATTTTCCCCTGATGTTGGTAAAAACCAAAACGAATTATTACCATATAGTCCCAATAACTCTGTATCTTCTAAGGGTTGTTGATTCTTGTCAAGACGGCCCTGGGCAACGGGTTTATTATGTTTGCTGGTGGAAATATCCGTCACCATCCATAAATTCCCGATGCCGTCAATGGCTAAATTATCAGGGTTGGCAAATCCTAACCCTCCTTGGGCTATTTCTCCTCCGGTGGCCACCATTTGCCATCGAAAGGTCATCGCTTGAGGAACATTCCCATCTTCCACCAAACGCATCAGCCATCCATACTCATATTGTTTCTTTTCCGAAGGTGCTTGAAAAATTTCTAGGTTAGGGCCCCCGGTTTGGGCATCGGCTGTACCTGATGTGAAGGCAATAAATAAAGATCCATCAGGCGCGATTTCCGTATCTTCAGGACGAGCCGCACAGGTCGCGCCCACGGCACTAGCAGCTAAATGGGCATCAATCAAAATTGCTCCTTGTTGTTCTTCTGGAATTCCGGTATACAAATCTCCTAGGGTTTTAAACTGTTGTTTGAAGTTTTGGATATCCTCATCGGTTTTAGCAAGAAAACTCCCACCTTTTGGTCGTTGGGGTAAGGCAATAATTCCCCCGGCATGAACATTTGGCTGATCAGGATTTATAGTCGTATCCGCTTTTAACGGAATCCATTGCCCTGTACCATCAGGATTAAATTTGGCCGCATATAACATCCCATCAGTTAATAATTGGGAATTTTTTTTGTCTTGGGGGTCTTTAACTGTCCCTTTGCTGACAAATTTATATAGGTGTCCACTGCGGCGATCGCATCCTGAATAAAACGCCAAGGGTTGACCGACTTCGACCCGAATTCCCACCGCTTCATGGCGATAACGTCCTAACCAAGTGTGTTTTGTGCCATAGTCCTGGGGGTTTGTCGGATCAACTTCTACGATCCAACCATATTTGTTTCCCGCTAGTCCAAATACATTACCCAAACCCTCCATTTCTTCTAATAAAAAAGGAGTTTCACCAGGAGGATAAGTTGTTCCATCGGGATAAACGGCTTCAGTTACCTGACTTTGGAAATTTTCTTCCGCACTCAAGACCGTCCCCCAGGGAGTTGTTCCCCCGGCACAATTAGCGAAAGTTCCAATAATTTTTTCCCCTAATTGATCATTGTACCCCTGACCTTTTTTTATAAATACGGCAACGGCCGGCCCGGTCGCTTTTAAATATTGGTTATTTTCCCAACCCGATAGTCCGCTAATAACTCGATCAGCAGCAGAATTGGTTCTCACCCAACGACCATCAGCTTGACGCTGAACAGAAATCACCGCTATACCTAAATCGGTTAAGCCTTCTTGAGACAGTTTTAAAATATCCCGGCGTAAGGGGTCTTTTTCTGGTAATTCAAAAGCGTTTATTGTTTGCTTTGGATCGGAGGATTGAAGATTTTTTAGAGGTAAGGGTTCACCGATAATCTGTTGATAGGTTTCTAACCAAACAGCAGAACTAATGTACTCAAAGTTAACGGTTAAAAAACCTTGATCTTCTCCCGTAGAAATAAAGGAAACATAATCATTGTTATAGCCAAATCGAGAATTTCCTACTTTGTCTCCCCAAGTGGCAATAACATCATAAGTAAATCCTTCAGGTAGAACTAAATCATCAACGACTTCGTAGGTACTATAGGCTTGAATTTGTTGTGCAGAAAGGGAATTATCACTAACTGGAATTACGGATTTAGAAGTTTGGGCTTGAATCAAATCTAAGCTATTAGGTAGTGGCCCTTTGATGGGTTTAAACGGTAAAGATTGAGGAAATTTAGGTTCCGGGGATGAGAAGATATTAGGTGATTTTGAGGAATTTTGACAGGAACCGACGGCTAGTGTCGTAAATCCTGCACTCAAAAACAATAGAAAATCACGACGATTCACAGACATAAATTTGTGTTAAATTCTGAAAAGGGAATTACAAATTACGAATTACGAATTACAAATGGGGAATGGGGATTACGAATCAATAATTACGAATTGAGAATTAAATATTAATAATTCTTAACTCGTAACTCGTAACTCGTAACTCGTAATTCTTAATTGCTAATTCGTAATTCATCTAACTTCAACCAAATCGATAGCCAAAACCCCGAACTGTAATCACATATTCTGGTTTGCTCGGATCTAATTCTAGGTTTTCGCGTAACCAGCGAATATGAACATCAACGGTTTTGCTATCCCCAATAAAATCTTGTCCCCAAATAATATCTAATAATTGTTCCCGTGACCAAACTCGCCGAGGATAACTTAGAAATAGCTCTAGTAAACGAAACTGTTTAGGAGATAGTTTCACCTCTTGGCCACGAACCAGAACCCGACATTCTTCTTGATACAAAATCACTTCTTTATATTGCAGCATGACTGGCTCTGGAAGTTGACAATAGCGTCTTCGTCGCATTAAAGCCCGACAACGCGCCATAAACTCCCGCATTCCGAAAGGTTTAGTTAAATAGTCGTCGGCTCCTGCTTCTAAATAAAAAGCCGAATTATTCGCGCTCTCCCGCAACCCAATAATTAAAATGGCCACAGAATTTCCCTGATGTCGTAACATACGACACAGATCCAAACCATTAATCGAGTCCATAATTAAAAGGTTGAATGGAAAATCCCCGACGGGATAATTAGGTTTCTGAATTGAAGGGAGAGCATCTCGTCCATCGGAAGTCACCATCACCCGATAACCCTGTTCTTCCAAAGCTAGGGAAAGCATTTCTCGCCAAGGCTGTTCGTTTTCCAAAAGTAAAATATGGCCATTTTGTCTTACATCAGAACGGTAAGGAATCTTGCTTAATTCAGGAGAAAACATAAAAAAAATTTTGCGGGTTGGATAAGTAGAAGTTGTTGAAACTGGCTATTGTCGCCACAAGTAACTCGACATTCTGAGGAGTTAGTCCAGTGTCAACCATCCAACGTAATTATGTTCTCCGTTACGAATTCCTTCACATAGAGACGACCGATATTGGACTGCTATAGCAAATCCAACCCCCGATTTTGTTGGGAGGTCGCCAGACTCATCCTGATTTAGCCTCGGTTCTAGGTTTTTAAGCATTGTTAACGCTCAATTTGCCTGGTTGTTGGAAATCTGAATATGGTCGATAGCTTCATGATAATAGGGAAAGGTTAACAAAAGGTAAAGGCTTAGTAATCTTATGGTTAAATTATTCTAATAAAATTAAAATTCTGAACGGGTCGTATTTTGGGTTGGTAGGGTGTCAATTCCTAGAGTCTGTTTGACTTTTGTTTTTATTAGGTGAACAGATAACTCAGGTACAATATTGATTGACACTCCCACCCCTACGCTACGCTAAAGGGGTGGGATTCTCGTATCTAGCCCAATCAAATAAAGACAGTTGAATATACTCTTTTTGATTGTTTTTCACCGAGTTCGGGGGTGCGCCAAACACCCCATAATTTAAACCGGATGAATCCATTACAGAAGCATCTCTCTTTAGGTTTAAATCACAAGCGAAACCATCCCATTGAGACAGATTTCGTGCAGCATTAAAATCAGAATTGTGGTAGTGACCATTAGGGCAATTGAAATCATGTCGATTTCTTTTGCCAATAACACCGCAAGTTGAGCAAGATTTAGAGGTGTATGGTGCAGGTCTTTTGATTAACTTCAATCCTTTAAGAGCTAACTTATAATTAAGTTTTTGCTCCAAAGAATAATAAGACCAAGTGTGTCGAGATTGACCAGAATCAGAACGAGATTTCTGGCTCTGTTTCATGGTTTTACGACATCCTTCCAAATCCTCTATAACAATATCGGCGTTATGGTATTGGGCAAAACGAACAATTCGGCGACTGACTGTATGGTTAATAGCTTCCATCCATCGTTGCTCTTTTTTGTTCCATTTCTTTAAAGCTCGAAACTTTTTAGCTTCTTGAAGTTGTTGCCTTCTTTGTTGAAAATAACGTCTTCGATGCTTAACACTTTGACCATTAAAGAACTTGCCGAAACCTTCTTTTGGTGCAACTACCGCTAAATTATTCTGCCCTCGGTCACATCCTAATGTTTTCTCTGTCTCAACTTCTGGAACATCCTCAGTAATTGACAGATAGGCATACCACTTATTTCGATGTTTAATCAATTTAAAAGAACCCCCTTGAATTGTTTCCTCTAACAATCCATCTAAAACGGGTTGCCAATGAGGAGATGCTACTTCAATGGGGATTCTTTTTTCACCTTTGAGGGTCGGGAAGCTAATTGAATAGGTACTCCCTTTTTGAGTTAATTTCCAATTTTGATTGTTAACTTCTACAGGAAGAACTTTATATTGCTTGGTTTTACGACCCGTTGGGGATGTGGTATGTCGAATAACTTGATTGACCAGAGCAGATTTTAACTCGGACATGATTTTAGCTGTTGTCATTTTTCGCCGTTCTTTGATTGGCAATGACAACAGCTTATTAGCAATTCGCGTATTTTCTTTCGTCATTTGCTCAAACATTTGAGCTTGACAACGGTTGAGTTTTGCGAATTTTAATTTAATCGTCCGAGTTACTTTGATCATGGAAAATATGATAACATAAATATCTAATAACTGGGTACAAATTAATTGGTAGATGACGGCACTTAAAAGTGCCTGCGTCGCTTTTCATCCCACGGCTGAAGCCAGTGGGCTTTCACGCTCCCACCCTGGCTTTGTAAATCTGAAATTTTAAAATTGCTTAACTTAACTTAACTTAACATAATGTTACTACATCTGAGTACCTGGCAAGAAGTAGAAGTTTATCTAACCCACTCTGGCGGTATCATCATTCCTATTGGTTCCACAGAACAACATGGGCCAACAGGATTAATCGGCACTGATGCAATTTGCGCTGAAGCGATCGCCAAAGGAGTAGGAGAAGCAACCAAGGCCTTAGTTAGCCCGACTATCAATGTTGGTATGGCACTACACCACACAGCTTTTCCAGGTACTATTAGCTTGCGACCGACAACTTTAATTCAGGTAATCAATGACTATATCACAAGTTTAGCCAAAGTTGGATTTACTCACTACTTTTTTATTAACGGACATGGGGGAAATATTGCTACCCTAAAAGCTGCTTTTTCTGAAACCTACAGCCATTTAGCCGATATCAATATACCCAAAGCCCATCAAGTCAAATGTCAAATCGGAAATTGGTTTATGTGTGGCTCAGTTTATAAGTTAGCAAAAGAACTCTATGGCGATCAAGAAGGTTCCCATGCCACACCCAGCGAAGTCGCTTTAACACAATATGTTTATCCTGATTCGATTAAACAAGGTTTCCTGACACCAGAAGTGGCTAAAGGACATCCTATCTATGGCTCGGAGGATTTTCGCCAACACTATCCCGATGGTCGGATGGGCTCTAACCCTGCCTTGGCAACCCCTGAACATGGTCAACAATTTTATGAGTTAGCCGTTAAGGAATTAAGTCAAACCTATTTAGAGTTCCTCAATAATCAGTAATCAGTTAACAGTTTAGAAGTGAATAATTAATCAATTAACATTTGATTAATTAAAGGCTATTTCTTCCCCTGATAACTGATTAAGTTCTGGATCTAAATTCAATCACATCTTCCTTAATAGTAACATCATATCCACTTAAGAAATTTTGACCCAGTAAACCCACATCCAGGGCTGGAGCGATCGCAACGGTCAGATTGTTTTTGATAGCTCCAGAAACATTAATAGTCTGAATTGAACCTATTTCAAATTCAACTCCCTTTTGACTAGGTGTATCCGCTTTACCTCTTCCGGTTGGAGTCACCCCCAACTGTTCCGCCATCATAGAAGTAATAACTGTGCCACTGGCTCCAGTATCTACCAACATTTCAAAAGGAGTTTGGTCATTAAAAATTACTAGAATAACCGGGATTCCACCTTGTTTTCTAATAATTTTAGCCTGATAAACTCCCGGTGTTTTTAGGGGAGCAACAGCAGTTTTTGGGTCGGCTTGTGGAAAAACACAAACTTCATTTAGAGATATAACCCGTCCTGATTTTGTTTTCAGAAAACAACCAGGATGTTCTTGAGATAAGGCTCCAGTATCATCAATTAATATCAATCCTGTGGTCAATAATAAAATTGAAACCAGGAATATTAATGGAGATAAGCCTTGATTTTGGACTCGATGACCAGGTTTCAAAAAATTGGGCATCACCGCCATAGAAGGAGATAATTGGTATAACCGAACTAAATAAGGGGAATTGTTCATGGTTCCAATAGTGTCAATAGTTAATTTAACTGACGAGGGGGTTTGGGGGAGCGATAAGTCCCACACTGAATTTCACAAAACAAAAAAACAACCACCAAATCAGTGTGGGTTACATGGACTCCCCCAAGTTAATTTTGGTCGGTCAATCCCGACAAAATTAACAATAATATGTTAGAGTATATCAAAGAGTTTTGAAAGCAACAATGTTTCAAGGGTATAAGTTCCGAATCTATCCAACGACTGAACAGCAGATTACCTTAGCCAAAAGCTTTGGTTGTTGCCGTTGGTATTGGAATTACACCCTAAATTTGTGTCAAGAAACCTATAAGCAAACGAGAAAAGGATTATCCAGAAAAGCAATTCAAGGATTGTTACCTCAACTCAAAAAGGAATATCCTTGGTTAAAAGATGCTTACTCCCAATGCTTACAAGTTGTCGCTCTCAATTTGTCTACCGCTTACAAAAACTTCTTTGAGAAACGGGCAAGATTACCTCAATTCAAATCCAAGCATGGCAGACAATCAATCAGTTATCCCCAAAGTGTTAAATTTGAAGGGGATTACCTGAAATTACCCGGTAAAGTGGGGTTGATTTATTGTCGTCGCCACCGAGAATTTAAAGGGCTAATCAAAACCGTTACTATCTCAAAGAATCGTGATGGGAAATACCACGCATCGGTGTTAGTTGATGACGGTAAGGAAATACCTAATTCATCAACCAATGGAAAAGCAATTGGCATTGACTTAGGATTAACACACTTTGCAATCACCAGCGATGGAGATAAATATAGTAACCCCAAACACTTTGCTAAACATCAACGCAATTTAAAGCGAAAACAACAAAAATTATCTCGTATTGATATTAGAAGTTGGACTTGCGAACATTGTCAAACAACTCATGACCGAGATATTAACGCTGCAATCAATATTAAAACTGAAGCCTTGCGGATTTTATCGTTGGGAACCAGCGATACTGCTAGTCTGAGGGGATGTCAGTCACCGGAACAAACTTCTGTTTCTTCTGATGCTATCCCCGTTGATGCTAGAAGCCCACACTTACTCGTAGAGAAGTGTGGGTAGTTCACTCTTTACAGATAGATTTTAAGCGGTCAATTTTCCAGAAAAGATATCAGCACCCAACTAGAAACACCAAATATAGACAACCTGTTTCTGTGATTCGGTCTCTCCTGACTTCTGATCCGAAGTATTGGACTTACAAAAATTTTACCTCTCAATTGTGAAGGATAGATATTTTCGCGGTATTCTAAACAATCGGAGCCAAAGTCAGTTCGTTTAAGGAAGTCTGTGAAATACTTTTTTTTAACCGATGGATGGACAATTGGACGGGTCTGGGGAGTAGGGGGTTTGTGGGATCAAGCTCTGCGGCGACGTCCACCAGAAATTCAAAGAATGGATTTGTGTCTTTGGGATCGGAATCAACAAGAAAAGATGTGGCTGTATAGGGTGGAAGATTCTGTCCTGATGTTAGAAGTTAGACCAGACATTGCCACAATGACCGACTCCTCTAACACCATTGGTCAAGTGGTTCTCACCCGATTAATTACGGCGGAACAAGTCCTAGAACGTTTAGCCAGTGCTGCAACTGAATGTCAAATCAACCAAAGCCTATAATCCGTGTAGGATTAATTGTAGTCAGCGTTCGTGATATTATATTACTGCTCTCTTGAGAATCTCAGTGCCTTTATATCTGAGAACGTCAAAGCAAAGTGATCAAGACATTGGGTTTTAAACCCCTAATCCCTTGTTCAGCTTGTTGCTAGAATGTCAATGTCAAGGTTAAACTCCTTCGCCATCGTGAAACGGTTAAGACACACTTTTAGGCGTAAAGCATTGGGCCAAGAGCGGCGAAAACTCTTAAAACAGCAAGAGAATCAACTTAATTCTCTCTACCAGAAAATAAATAATTAGGTTTACTTAATTCAGTAGGGCGGGACACGCCCGAACTCTAGGCTTGTAGTATCCTAGTAAGCTTTTGGGGATAGACCCTCTGGGGTAGCTATGACTTAGACTTTGTAATTGGTACAGTAGTACGGTTAAGAAGTTTAAGAATTGCCGCAAGGACATGGTTCTTAAAGGTCAGTCGCTGAATTAAGAATTCTCGTCTCTTTAGAGCGGGGAGTGTCAAAAAAAAGTAACCATTATCAATTAGAAGGAGCGTAGTCAATGGGACTACCCTGGTATCGTGTACACACAGTTGTCCTGAATGATCCGGGACGGTTAATCTCTGTGCACCTGATGCACACCGCTTTGGTGGCAGGTTGGGCTGGATCTATGGCCCTGTATGAACTCGCAATTTATGATCCTTCTGATCCCGTCCTCAACCCGATGTGGCGTCAAGGGATGTTCGTCATGCCCTTTATGGCCCGCTTGGGAGTAACCCAATCCTGGGGTGGCTGGAGTCTCACCGGAGAAGCAGTAACTAACCCTGGAATTTGGTCTTTTGAAGGGGTAGCGGCTACTCATATCATTCTGTCTGGTTTACTGTTCCTCGCTGCCGTTTGGCATTGGGTCTTTTGGGATCTGGAACTGTTTACCGACCCCCGTACAGGCGAACCCGCTTTGGATTTGCCCAAAATGTTTGGGATTCACCTGTTTTTATCCGGTCTGCTTTGCTTTGGTTTTGGAGCCTTCCACTTAACCGGCTTATTTGGCCCGGGGATGTGGGTATCCGATCCCTACGGCATTACAGGCAGTATTCAACCCGTTGCACCCGCTTGGGGGCCAGAGGGATTTAACCCGTTCAATGCGGGGGGAATCGTGGCTCACCATATTGCGGCTGGGGTTGTGGGGATTGTTGCGGGTCTGTTCCATCTGTCCGTTCGTCCGCCCCAAAGGTTATACAAAGCCCTGCGGATGGGGAACATTGAAACAGTCTTATCCAGTAGTATTGCCGCCGTGTTCTTCTCGGCTTTTGTCGTAGCGGGAACTATGTGGTACGGTTCTGCTGCTACCCCCATCGAACTGTTTGGCCCTACCCGATATCAATGGGATAGCGGTTATTTCCAACAGGAAATTCAACGCCGGGTACAATCTGGCGTTGCCCGTGGGGATAGCTATTCTGAAGCTTGGGAAAAAATTCCTGAAAAACTTGCCTTTTATGACTATGTGGGCAATAGCCCCGCGAAAGGCGGTTTGTTCCGGGTCGGCCCCATGAATAACGGCGATGGCATTGCCAAAAATTGGTTAGGCCATCCTGTATTCAAAGATTCTGAAGGACGGGAATTATCGGTTCGTCGTCTTCCTAACTTCTTTGAAACCTTCCCGGTTATCCTAACGGATAAAGAGGGTGTGATTCGGGCGGATATTCCCTTCCGTCGGGCTGAGTCTCGCTACAGCTTTGAACAAGCTGGGGTGACGGTCAGTTTCTATGGTGGTGACTTAGATGGCAAAACCTTTAAGGATGCTCCTACCGTCAAGAAATATGCCCGTTTAGCTCAACAAGGGGAACCCTTCGAGTTTGATCGGGAAACCTTGGGATCGGACGGTGTGTTTCGGACGAGTACCCGGGGTTGGTTCACCTACGCTCACGCTTGCTTTGCGTTATTGTTCTTCTTTGGCCATATTTGGCACGGTTCTCGGACGATCTTCCGCGATGTGTTCGCTGGGGTGGAAGCCGATCTGGAAGAACAAGTGGAGTGGGGTCTGTTCCAAAAACTGGGTGACAAAACCACTCGTGTTAAAAAGACCGTCTAGGATATCTCTAGTTCAGGCTTGTGGGGTATTTTTGTAAACCCTAATTTTCAAAAGAGTTGGAACTTTATTCATAAAGTCTCCAACTCTTTCTTTATGGGGAATTGGTGGGTCAAAGTTAATCGGTTTTTTCTTTCTTCTAAAACTGGTAATGTGGGTTTAAATGCAGTGGGTAGTTCACTCGCTCAATGGTAGACTATTAGAAAATAATAGGTTTAGGAAAAATTGACATGGAAAGTGTTGCTTACATCTTAGTTTTGACATTGGCTTTGGGAGTTATCTTTTTTGCAATTGCATTCCGGGAACCGCCTCGGATTGGTAAGTAAGTGACAATCAGAGCATCTTCGTCCACTCCAATACTGAGTCATGGGTTTTAAGGTTGATTGAACGCTTTTTGCACTGAGCGAACCCAGACGCGCCTAAATTTTAACAAGGGATTGGGGTGTTCACTGGTTTAAATAAAACCCTGAGTTCTCATAACTCAGTATTGGACTGTTAAAGAGTTAAAGGCTGTGCTTGTAATCGCTGATCAAAAAACTCCTATTCAGTGAAACAACCGCTCAAAGGACGTTAATCATGCAGTGTCCAGTTTGTCAATATACGAATAGTCGAGTTCTTGAGTCCCGTGCTGCTGAATCGGGTAAAAGCATTCGACGACGCAGGGAATGTCTTCAGTGTCAGCATCGCTTCACCACCTATGAACGGATTGAATTTGTCCCGATTACGGTGATCAAGCGGGATAAAAAACGGGAATCGTTTGACCGTTCCAAGTTACTGCGCGGAATGGTTCGAGCTTGTGAAAAAACAGGACTTTCTGCTCCCGATTTAGAATCAATTATTGATGAAATCGAAGCAGAATTGCAACAACGTTCCCAACGGGAAATTCCGACTCAGGAAATCGGAGAATTGGTTTTACACCGACTCAAATCCTTGAGTGAAGTGGCTTATGTCCGATTTGCTTCGGTTTATCGACAATTTCAAGGGATTCGAGACTTTGCAGAAGCACTGAATCACTTTGAAACGGCTAATGATCATGCTCAAGAGTTAGAAATCGTTTCAGAAGAAAATTCTGTCTGTAACTGTGAGGATTCATCAATGGATGCCTCTGCTTCTCTGTGTTCTGCATCCCTACTCGGATCTCAACATTAATAAGATTAATCACCCGTTGTTAGTTTGCTAACAGTCTCTAGTTTATGCTAGGATTCAGGCAAGATATATATTGCCTCAATATCAAAACAAAAGTCAGCGAAAAAGTATCGGCATTCGTCCAATATCCAGTTAATGACCTAGAGATCAGCACTAATTTTGTTTCGGCCGGAGCCTTCGGTGACTCCCGTTACAGTTGATCAACTTAACGGCAGGTCGGTTGCGACCAAAAAAATGATCCAAAGTAAAAAAAAAATGATAAGATAGAAAAGCTAATCTACCAAACTGTGCCAAGATCAGCAAGATTAGTGATTCTCGCTCTTAACAAAATGTCCAGCCGAAATATAAATACCTGATCACAGGGGCGACATTGTTGATGAACGGGAATTCAGATTATAGTTAAGGTTTTTTGGTCTGCTGTCGGACAGTCAGTGGAGTCTAAATAAGTGCTTGTGTAAAAGAATCTGAACGTGGTTTTTAGGACAGAGATGATCTAAAACTAAACAGACCCCTTGCAACAAGACTCTCTTATTGCATCGATTATGGTGTGATGGTGAGAATGTAAAATCGACTGGACGTGGTAATGCTCGCTTTTTCTGTCTTGGACAGGTATGCCCGGCACGAACGATGTCAAGTCAGCAGTTTTGATCTAAGCTCAAAAATTGACCCTATCGGTCATGATCAAAAACAAGAGCACTTACTGCAAAACAACCATTTAATAGGAGCAACTTTAGGATAAAACTCGCATGATCAATCAGAAAACAAAACCAAAAGATGTGGGCTTCACCCACGAAGATTTTGCCGCCTTACTCGATAAATACGACTATCACTTTAGTCCCGGTGATGTAGTGGCGGGGACAGTTTTTAGTCTGGAGCCAAGGGGCGCTCTGATTGACATTGGCGCTAAGACCGCAGCATACATTCCACTACAAGAAATGTCAATTAATCGGGTGGAAAGTCCTGATGAAGTATTACAGTCTAATGAGACCCGTGAGTTTTTTATCCTGACCGATGAAAACGAAGACGGTCAGTTGACTCTTTCCATTCGTCGCATTGAGTATATGCGGGCCTGGGAGCGCGTTCGCCAACTGCAAGCGGAAGATGCTACCGTCCGTTCTCAAGTCTTTGCCACAAATCGAGGCGGCGCTTTGGTTCGGATTGAAGGATTGCGGGGCTTTATTCCTGGCTCCCATATTAGCACGCGCAAACCTAAAGAAGAACTCGTTGCTGAAGAATTACCCTTAAAATTCCTAGAGGTTGATGAGGATCGCAATCGTCTTGTCTTAAGCCATCGTCGGGCTTTAGTTGAGCGGAAGATGAACCGCTTAGAAGTGGGTGAAGTGGTAACAGGAACCGTTAGAGGCATTAAACCTTACGGGGCGTTTATTGACATTGGTGGCGTGAGTGGTCTGCTCCACATCTCAGAGATTTCTCACGATCACATTGACACACCTCATAGTGTTTTCAATGTCAACGATGAGGTCAAAGTCATGATTATTGATCTCGATGCAGATCGAGGCCGGATTTCCCTTTCTACAAAACAACTGGAACCCGAACCAGGAGCTATGGTTAAAAATCCTCAGCTTGTTTATGAGAAGGCTGAGGAAATGGCTGCCAAATTCAGGGAGAAACTCTTGGCTGCGGGGCAGGGAGTCGCGACGGAAGAAGTTCCGACGGAACTGGACGAAGCGGATATTCCATCGGCTATTGAGGAAGATATTCCATCGGCTGTTGAGGAAGATATTCCATCGGCTGTTGAGGAAGATATCCCCTCTGTGGTCGAAGAAGATATTGAACCTGTGGCCGGAGAGGTCTAGGGTTTAACTCATAAAGACAAAAAGGGGGATTGTCCCTCTTTTTTTTATCGAAAATAAGGCATCTGGATATTATGCTAATCTAATGATTGAACTTGATGTTAATGTTCCCAAACCTACTCCCCATGGTCATGCTATAGGAATTGATGTAGGTATTTTAAATATGCTATCAACCTCCGATGGTTTAGTTATTCCCAGACCTAAGTTTCTTGATCAAGCACTGCGTAAGATTCAATTACTACAAAGAAAGCTGAAAAAGAAAGTTTTAGGTTCTAACAATTGGAAAAAACTACAACATCGAATTGATAGAGATATTGCTGCTTCTATGGTAATTCGGGATAGAGGTTTAAATATTTCAATTCACGGTCATGATTCAGGTTAAATGGCTGGTCTGAAACCGATGAGAAACCTATAAAAATTGAATTGGGAGTTTTTGAGATTGGTTACCCTGCAAGTTCAAAATATTACCTTTAAGAATATCGAAGCCGTTATTTTTGACAAGGATGGAACCCTAGAGGATTCTGGAGATTTCTTGAGAAATTTGGCTCAAAAGCGATCGCGTTTAATTGATGCCCAAATTCCAGGAGTTGGGGAACCCTTATTAATGGCGTTTGGCGTTCAAGGAGATACCCTTGATCCTACAGGATTAATGGCCGTGGGTAGCCGACGGGAAAATGAAATTGCGGCGGCGGCCTATATTGCGGAAACTGGACGAGGATGGTTAGAGTCTGTCAATATTGCCCATCATGCTTTTGCCGATGCGGATCAATATTTGAAATCTAGCCCCCCTTCGACCTTATTTGTCGGGGGTTTAGAAACCCTCAAATCCCTATCCGATGCGGGGTTAAAATTAGGAATTGTGTCGGCGGCTCCAACGGCTGAAGTCCAAAATTTTGTCACCCACCATCAGTTAGAACCCTATATTAAATTTCATCAGGGAGTAGATGGCGGCCCAACTAAACCCGATCCGATTTTATTCCTGAATGCTTGTCAAGCCCTGGGAGTGCATCCTTCTGTGACTTTAATGGTAGGGGATGCTCAAGGAGATATTGATATGGCGATCGGGGCTGGGGCTGCGGGTTGTGTGGGGGTTTTTTGGAACCAATCCAACCCTAAACACCTAAATCGGGCGACGGTGGTGATCTCCCATTGGGATCAATTGAAAATTAAGAGCTTGACACTCCCAAGAATATCTTTCGGGGATTCTTAAAACAATTTGACTTTTAACGGCGATATCAAAACGCCTCTGCCCACTCGACTAGGATCTAACCCTAATTTTGCTACTACTTTTCGCAAAGATCGTAATATTTTCAGAAAATTTATGTAAAGATTTTTGTACTTTCCTTAAGATTTGTGTGGTATAGTCAAAAGATGAGCAATTTTTAAGATTATGTTCTGTTAAAGTTCATCCCCTGTTTTAAAACTCAGGATTGGTTTTTGTCCAAATTTTAGTCTGGAATTTACTTTATGTCATTTACAGTCGATTCAGCCCGTGGGATTTTTCCAAATACTTTAACTGCTGACGTAGTACCGGCTACAATCGCCCGCTTCAATCAACTTAATGCTGAAGATCAACTGGCATTAATCTGGTTTGCTTACCTTGAAATGGGTAAAACGATTACCGTTGCTGCTTTAGGCGCGGCTAATATGCAGTTTGCTGAAATAACGATGAATCAAATTCGGCAAATGTCTTTCCAAGAACAAACACAGGTCATGTGTGATTTGGCAAACCGAACCGATACACCAATTTCACGAGCTTACGGTAGTTGGACTGTCAACATTAAGCTAGGTTTTTGGTATCAGCTTGGAGAATGGATGGCTCAAGGAATTGTCGCTCCAATTCCACCAGCATATAAGCTATCAGCTAATGCAGCTTCTGTACTGCAAGCAATTCAAGCACTAGAATCAGGTCAACAAATCACTGTTTTACGCAATTGCGTTGTTGACATGGGATTTGATACAAGTAAGCTTGATAGTTCTCAGAGAGTTTCTGAACCTGTGGTTGTTCCTAGAGATATGGCACAACGGACTCAAGTTACTATCGAAGGCATTGATAATCCCACGGTTCTCAACTACATGAATAACATGAACGCCAATGACTTTGAGGTGCTGATTGAGTTATTCACCCCCGATGGCGCGCTTCAACCTCCTTTTCAGAAACCAATTGTGGGGAAAGATGCTGTTCTTCGATTTTTCCGAGAAGAGTGTCAGAATCTCAAGTTGATTCCAGAGCGAGGCGTAACAGAACCCGCAGATGGTGGTTATACCCAAATCAAAGTAACTGGTAAAGTGCAAACTCCTTGGTTTGGTGCTGGTGTGGGCATGAATATGGCTTGGAGATTTTTGCTAAGTCCTGAAAATAAAATTTTCTTTGTGGCAATTGACTTGTTAGCATCACCTAAAGAGTTGTTAAATTTAGTTCGTTAATTAATAAACGAATCTAATTTAATATAGCAACGGGTTTAAACCCGTTGCCACCCAGATAAAACCCTGATTGTGTGGGTTTTTTAGAGTCTATTTTTTAATAAATAGTGTATTTTAACTTGTGATTTAAGGGGGAAGATAATAAATAGTTTTTATTTTCCCTGTTGGTGCGATTTAACAAACATAAGCCTAATTATGGTTGTGTAAGTTCTGATTAATAAACCTTTTAACTTTAGTGATGATGCAAGTAAATGAGATTGAATGGTCTGAGGCGGAAAAAGAAGTAGCTAAAGCTGCCTTTGATATGGCTTATAAACGAGAAATAAATGCTTTGATAGACGAAGTTCGTAAACAATCAAGTGAGATTGTAGAAATTGATGATATCTGGCGTTTGCACGACTTTTTAAGTGCTAGAAGACACAATATAGATGGCAAATATGATTATGAATATTCAGGACTAATTTTTGTTTTTGCCAGTTTGGTTAAAGATGGTTGGCTACATCTTAATGAACTAGATGGACTCAACACAAATAAGCTGACTAAGATAGCCGCTATTGCTCGTATTTGATACTCTGGGCGAATATGGCGACGGGGATTCTTAAAACAATTTGAGTTTTAAACCCATGATTTTCGGTAAATTGGGAATAACCCCTGTATAATTGCTGATCGTCGCAACTTTCTATAATAGAATCCGTCCCATCCTAAAAGTAAACTTGCGAATTTGATGGGGATTAAGAGATGATGCTGTAGTAGTGTAATTTCAATCCGGTTCTACTGAATCAATCTCACTCGAATACAAGGAGGAATGATTATTGTCTCGCCGTTACCTGTTTACGTCTGAATCCGTGACTGAAGGCCATCCCGATAAAATCTGCGATCAAATTTCCGATACGATTTTAGATGCCTTATTAACTCAAGATCCTAAAAGCCGTGTGGCCGCAGAAGTGGTTGTCAATACAGGTTTAGTATTGATCACAGGTGAAATTACCACCAACGCGCAAATTAACTATATTGATTTAGCTCGGAAAAAAATTGCGGAAATTGGTTATGTTGATGCAGATAACGGCTTTTCTGCGAGTAGCTGCTCCGTTTTGATTGCCCTAGATAAACAGTCTCCTGATATTGCCCAAGGGGTGAACCAAGCCCACGAAGCCAGAGAACTGTTAAGCGACCAAGAACTCGATGCCATTGGTGCAGGGGATCAGGGGATTATGTTCGGTTTTGCCTGCAATGAAACCCCAGAACTGATGCCCATGCCGATTAGTTTAGCCCATCGGATTGCTCGGCAATTGACAACGGTACGGAAAAACGGGACACTCCCCTATTTACGTCCCGATGGTAAAACCCAAGTGACCGTGATCTATGAAGATGATCGTCCCGTGGGAATTGATACTATTTTAGTCTCGACTCAACATACTGAGACGATTGGGGACATTACCGATACTGCGGCGGTACAAGAAAAAATCAAAGCCGATCTCTGGTCTGCTGTTGTTCAACCCGTATTCGAGGATATTGCGGTTAAACCCGATGACCAAACTCGCTTTTTAGTGAATCCAACGGGCAAATTTGTGATTGGTGGCCCTCAAGGGGATTCTGGGTTAACGGGTCGTAAAATTATTGTCGATACCTATGGCGGCTATTCCCGTCATGGTGGCGGTGCGTTTTCAGGAAAAGATCCCACAAAAGTAGACCGCAGCGCGGCTTATGCTTGCCGTTATGTGGCGAAAAATATTGTTGCTGCGGGGTTAGCGGATAAGTGTGAAGTTCAGTTGAGCTATGCAATTGGGGTGGCTCGACCCGTGAGCATTTTGATTGAAACCTTTGGAACTTCTAAGGTGGATGAAGATAAACTGCTCGAAGCTGTACAAGCCAACTTTGAACTGCGTCCGGGGGGAATGATTCAATCGTTTAATTTACAAAAATTACCGGGTATGCGGGGAGGTCGTTTCTTTCAAGATTTGGCTGCTTATGGTCATTTAGGTCGGATAGACTTAGATTTACCTTGGGAGAAAACCGATAAAGCAGAATTACTCAAAGCTGCTTTACTGCAACCTGCTACAGTTGGAAAGTAGTACAGTAACCGTGATCACGGTTAGGACATGGATTCATTGCCGGAGTTTACCTTGAAGAAAGTATGCCCTTGCGAAAGCGGGAGTAAATCCAGAAATAAATATCGTCAAGTTGTTGCGGTATTGTACGAACGGGGATGTCAGACTCCATCTTGGGCGAAAGTCTAAGTTGCGGCATTCCCCCGTGATTACAAAAGCAGACACTGTACTTGGTACTCCAAGTCAGTGGGGGTATTCCACTCTTGTTGTCTTTCAAGCCTTCAGTTTCACCTGGGGGTTTTTTCGTGTTTTTATCTGAGGTCGATAGTAATACTAACAACACGAAAACAACCAGAGTAGTTGATATAGCGCCCGCCAAGGCTTTTAGGACGCAAGACGCAGTACATTCTCAATTGCCTCTCGCAAGGAATCAAAGTGAGTTAATTGATGACGGATTCGACTCTTTAACCACGACCAACAGTTCTCAATCTTGTTAAGATCATTCGATTACAAGCTCCATCTACAGTAAAAGTTGCCATCAGATTTTGGTTACACAAAGCAGCTTTTAGGTAGAATCGTGAACTCTTTAACTTTGGAATAGTCAAGATTTGATGGCATAGGTAAGAAAAATTCTGATACCCCAAACCATCTTTTAACTGTTAATCCCAGAGCGAATCTAAGTTGACCATTAATTAATGTTGGTCTTTGACCTCCAGAATTAGGATAAGCAACTTTAAATAGTTTAGAACCTTTGAGATAACCGGGAGGTTTAGGTCTAAAATGTAGCTGACTTTTCTTGTGTAAATCTCTCAAATTCTTGAAAGATTTGAATGCTTCTGTTACCGACATTAAAGTTTGCTGCATCGGTGTTGATGGCATTGATTGTGCTAATAAAGATTTTGATACCGATGGTTCAAAAGCTAAATCAAACTTTCCTGTTAATAACTTACCTGTCTTAAACAATGTTTGACGGGCAAAATAAATTCCCGTGTTGTACAATTTACCGGGTGGTCGATATAAACTGATCAATAGAAATTCCCTCACGACTGGCGAGGTCATGCAGACTTTTTTGTGCAGAAAGATAACACTCACGTTAAAGGTTCTGGAATGTGTGGTTTTACCGTGACCTGTATGACCGATAGTAATAAGGTTAATATGCGGTTTAGTACGCTCAAATACTGCTTGCGATATATCTTTAATCCTACTGCTTATGTTTTTCAGGCGTTTAAGCCATAATTTTCAATCATACACAGTGTTTAAACTGAAAGTCAAGTTTCTGGCTAATCCTCCTACGCGATGTTATTAGAGGAGGTAGAGGTGTAAAAAGCCCACTTGATTCCTAAAATCTAAACTAGAACTCAAATGTTTCTTTTCGTTAAAAATTTTTAATCTCAGGAAAAGACAAAAAACAGCAAAGTTAAACTTAGCCATACAATTAAGCCACAGCAAACTCAGTTAATTTACGAGTTTCAGGATCATAAAAAGCTAATACAATATCCTCTTTCGGTACACCTTCAGTTAATAACTCATTAGCAATACCCTCCTCTGTCCAATCTTCCTCAATATAAATTTTATCATTTTTAATGCGAATATGAACATGAGTATTATTAATTCTCTTTTGATTAACCCAATCTACAGACATCCATAAATAATGATCATGAGTTTCATCAAAAATTAAACAAGTTTCATGTTTTTTCTTCGATGAACGATTAGCAAGATAATCATGTTCTGTTAATATCTTTTTAATGGTTTGACGATAATTAGTTAATTTATCCATTGTACTATTTCCTCCTTATCCGTATTAATAACAAGTAAAGCAACTTGATTTAATTTTACCACAGCTTTAATTGATTTTCTTTGAAAAAAAGTGTCATAAATTTCATCTTTAATAGCTAAGTAAATTTCTTGGTATTCATCTTGAGCTAATTGAATTAAATCACGATACAGTATATATTGTCCTAAAGCTAATTCAAAATCTTTCATTAATGAAGAACTAATAAAACTTTTAATCTCAATAATAATTTTACGTTGTTTTTGTTCTTCTGAAATGACCTTTTCTACTGCTAAATCAGGATAAAGTTCAACATCCTCATATTCCAGAGGATAGGGATCGGCTGTAATCGTCCAACCATCCTTAATTAGAGCGTTTTTAACTGCTTCATGGTAAATATCTTTTGCTGGCATTGTCCTCCTTTGTCACTAATTATACCATTATAAACAAAAACTATTAAACAACAGCAAACTCAGTTAATTTACGAGTTTCAGGATCATGAAAAGCTAAAACAATATCCTCTTTTGGTACACCTTCGGTTAATAACTCATTAGCAATACCTTCCTCTGTCCAATCTTCCTCAATATAAATTTTTTCATTTTTAATGCGAATATGAACATGAGTTGATTTTAGTCGTTTATCCTCTTTCCAATCAACTGTTAACCAAAGATAATGATCGTGAGTTTCATCAAAAACTAAACAAGTTTCAGTATTATAATCAGGTGATTTATGAACTAACTGATCATATTCTGTTAAAATACTTTTAATTAACTCTCGATATTTTATAATTTTATCCATGATATAATCTCCTCTTTTTTATCATTAAAAACAATCAATTTAAGTTGATGACGTTTAATTACAGGTTGAATTGATTTTCTTTGAAAAAAGCTATCAAATAAACTGCTAGTCTCCGCTAATTTCTACCAGTGCCTCGCCAGCATCCAGAAGTTCTAACGCAAAGAGCAAGGTTTCTCTTAGAATCTCACACAATCGAGCGTTGGATGTATTACCACAAGTCAACAAAATAATTTGTGGCGGTGAACCAAGTCGCTTAACCAAATCCTCAAAGTCGCTGTCCTTAGTCATGACAATAGCTTGCTGGGCTTTTGCCGCTTCAAAAATTTCAGTATCCTCAGCATCTCTTAGCCCAAGATTACGCAAGGCTACTGCATTAACTCCGAACGTGCTTGTAATCCAGGTCGCAATCGCAGGAGACAAGTGTGCATCTACCCAGATTGTCATGCCACTAATACCGGATGATTAAGTTTCCGCGAGGCATACAAAAGAGATGCCTTTAAATCATCTGCTTCGAGATCGGGCATTTCTTCTAGGATTTCTCCTGCACTCAGACCAGCCGCAAATAAATCCAATACATCCGATACCCGAATTCTCATGCCTCGGATGCAGGGACGACCACCGCATTGTCTAGGGTTAACTGTAATTCTGCTAAGAAGACCAGACAGATAAAAACCCCGCAGAGCCCTTTGAACTTCCTCCCGTGAGACTTGAACTAGATTTTCAGCCGTGACATTTTCGTACTGATCACTCAACTCAATCATTCCATCAACAAATTCTAAAAGATTAACACGAGTTCCCTGATTATCCAAATCGAGTTCCCTGCAAATAACTTTATAAATATCAGGAGGAAATCCCCCGTGAAAATCCCATTCTGTATCGTCTTTTTCCATTCTCACAATACCTGAGATATTTGGATACCTATAACCAAGTCGATGGTTTTTAATATATTTCGATAGTTGCTTACTATGTGTAAATTCTAAAGGACGCATCTCTGCTAATAGTTGCTCTAACTCATCAGCTTCCGTTTTTGTTAAATCATAGCACTTAGCTATTCTTCCAATTTCATTTTCTCGTAAAGCTTCTGCTGCCCTGCGTCGCTCCTCCTCTGCCTCTCTAAGTTGACTCTCTAAGTTATCTCGCTCAACACTTAGTTCCTGCCTGCGATCAACTCCAACCAACTCTATCGTTACAAGGTCAAGCCAACTATGTTTTGGAGAGTCCACATTTTTCCAGATACTCTCTACTTTTTGGATCAAACCAGATAATTCATCTGTGTAGCTTTGAGGGATATTCTCTGCCTTTAGCCAAAACTTACTAACTTGTTCGCCTTTTTCAGTGGTTTCAATTTCATACCAGAAATTGACTGTTTCAAAAGTTTCGCTATTGTCCAATTTTTGGGCTAATTCAGGATGTTTGTTCTTGATTTTTCTGATATGGAAGAAAACTTTTCCATTAGGATCAGAAAAAGTATGACCGACAAACCCAAATCCTCTATCAGGATTGTAGCTTTTGATACTACCGAAGTCTATTGTCATGAAAACGCATTCCATTACTCAAGGTTAGTGGTAAGTATGGCAAGACGCTAGAGCGACCCGATTTCGATCATAGCATCTTCCTCCGTTCTCATTGCCCCAGTCCGCTCTATTTTTACCATTGAACTGATTATCGGGTTGTACAAGCCCAGGTTTCAATTTTGCAAGTCCCCGTACCACATTCAATTAGAGCATTACCTTGGGCTTGTTCGGGAGTGATCGCCCAACCCCAGCCGATAATTCCTTCTGGATTCTTAGCAACTGCACCACAGGCATTTTTGAACCAAACCTGGACTTTACAATCGGATTTAGCACATTCTTTCAAAGCCTTTTGTTCGGCTTCTTTTCTAGTCGGATAATCGTAACCATAACCCCAACCCCCCGATATTGAGGTGGCGATCGCTCCATAACGATCGGGTTGAGCTAGGGCGACCCCGGCCATTAAACTTTCTAAGACGAGAACAGAAGCACTAACTAATAGAAAATGTTGTTTTATCCAATTTTTTTTCATTCGGTTTCCGAGGTATTTTGTAAGGGTAAATAAATCGTCATTATGTTCCTTTGTTGCGGGCGCTGTTTAATTACCAGTTTCCCACCTAACGCATGAAATAGATTTTTTGTCACCGCCATATTTAGGCTTAAACTTCCCGTTTCCGGTTGGAACATTAATAACGGCCCTATTGATTTTAATGGAGATTGGGGAGATACCGCAAAGGGGGAATTACCTTCTTTTTCGGGTTGGGATTCTAATTGTAATTTTAACTGATGTCCTGCTAATCTTACCCCGACTTTAATATGGCTACCACAGGGAAGACTGCGGGTAAAATTATCAATGACTCCAGTTAAGACTTGATCAAGCATAGTCGGATCACTGATTACTGTTGGTAGTTTATGTGGCAAAATTACCTCTAAGGTTTGGTTACGCTGACTTGCTTGTTTTTGCCATTGAGATAGACTACTTTGAAATACATCTCCTAATGACATTGCTGTTAATGGTAGGGGTTGATCATTACTATTTCCTCGACTATTTTGTCGGCTTTGTTCTATTTCTAATTCAACAGCCCGGAAAATTAAGTTAAACCGATCAATTTGGGTTGTACATTCTTGATCGATCATTTCTAAACGTTTATGAATTACTTCGGCTGGTAAATTTGGTCGTTTTAATAGTAACCTTGTTAATGTGCGAATTGTTGCTAAAGGTGTCCGAACTTCATGGGCGATCGCTTGTAATAATTCGACTTCTGCCGTTGGAATTGGATTTTCCAGAATAGTTGTTTCCAGCCCTGAATGATAGGATTTTTGGCTCTTGTTTTTATCTGAATTAGCTGCTTTTTTAACTGCGATTTCAACGGTTTTTAACTTATTTTTTAAAGGTTCAATTTCTGATTTTTTTTCTACTTCTAAGGATAGATTATTTAATAATAAACGACTAAATTGCATCACCGTTTTATAATTGGGTTCAATGGGGATAAACTGGGCAATGCTTTCTTCTAATTTGGCTTTTTGTCTAGCTACCTCCATCCCTAAATCACGGTTTGCTGTGGCTTTAATTAATTCCATGCGATCGCACAAAATCAATAATGCTTTTTCGACAATATCAGGATCAAAAGAAAATAGAAAAGCCGGACTTCCGATTAAATCCTGACCCAATACCATAACTAAACTAAACTGACTGGTTAAAACCAAACAAAACTGTTCTTTAACTAGAGGATCTTTCCCATGTAAAGGACAGGCTTCTGTTTGAGGCATAGAGTTATAAAATTCATCCGATGCCGGAAGTAATGCTTTAGGATGATGTAATTTTAAAACTAATTCATCCCCTAATTTTGATAGGTCATGGGTAAAAATTTGAGTCGCAAAATGAATCGCTAAATCGGGATGAATTAAAACCGGAACTGGCCCAGAAATAATTAATCCTAAATGGAATAAGGGATCGGAACTTGAAATCGAATTTTCTGCTATTATATTAATATTAGATTGGAGCTCTTCTAATAAAAAATTCATGGATTTAACGCCACTATACCATTCCTTCTCTGCCTTTAAATATCGTTTTACCTCAGAAGCAATATTAGGATGATTTTCTGAATGGCACAGAAATTGAGACGAATAGGAATAACCTAATTTATGGGTTTCATCTTCTGTTAAAATCTCACTGAGCGTTGGTAATAATATTTGGTTCATCATCATCCCCTTGAGAATTAAGAATTACGAATTGAGAATTACGAATTACGAGTTAAGTAGTTAAAGATTTATAATTCGTAATTCGTAATTTATAATTCGTAATTTATAAACGGTTTGTTATGCTTTCACCATAGCGACATTTGGCTGATTCGTACATTCGTAGAACCGAACTTCCTAGGGGTGAGTTTACCACTTAGAGCGGTGGAGGAGGGGAGACATCCTTGCTGGGGTGAATAACTAAGCCTCAACTATTAACCAGATCTGCTATCCTAGACTTTGGCTTGTTAGTCCCTAGTGCGCTAAATAGCCCTATGGTAAATTTCATCCCCTCTAAACCTATGAATTGGCAGCAAATGCTCCCTGGAAAACTAAAGACCCAACTCAAGCCCCAGGTGATCGCCGGAATGGTGTTATTAACCCTAGCATTTTCGGTTGTGATTGGTAGCCAAAGTTGGGCAAGAAATAAAATTAGAAGTGATTATGAAACCAAATTATTTAATGCGGCTTTAGGATTTACCCTGTATTTTGAAGGAGGATTCAGTGATCACCCCTCCGATGTTGGGGGAAGAACCTATCGAGGAATTACCCAAGCGGAATATAATGTCTATCGTTCTAATCGAGGATTACCTGGCCTAGATGTGAGTCAAATGTCTGAGACAGAATTAATTGAAATTTATAATAGCTATTGGCAAGGAAGTGAGGCTGCAAAAATGCACCCGTCCCTGGCTATTGTGATGTTTGATACTTCTGTTAACTTTGGAATTAATAACTCAATTACGTTTTTACAACAAGCATTAGGATTACCTCAAACTGGAGTATTTGATTCAGAAACCCAGGAAGCCTTAGAACGCGGAAATAACCAATACACAGCCCTACAAATTATTAATGAACGAATTTTATATCGTTATAAACGGGTTCAAGAAAATCCCAGCCAAATGGCATTTTTTCACGGTTGGTTAAGTCGAGATTATAGTTTATGGGGTTATGTAGAAAAGATTAAAAATTAAGTCTTAAAAGTCTGCAAACCTAAGCGAAAAGAGGGTTGGAAGATCCAACCCTACGATAATATGATTTGATTTTCTGGTTTAGTCCAATTTTTGTTTCACGCTACAGAAAATTGTTCAGAATGATAGGTGAATCCTTTGTCAATTTAACGCCAAAAGCCCGAAATTTATTTTCGGGCTTTAGAGACGTGCCATGGCGCGTCTCTTGACAACAAAATTGCCCCTACATTCAATTCAATTCGTAGGGGAGGAAAAAATTACAAACTAGACATAACTTCTCTAGCCGCCGCTAAGGTTTTATCAATGTCTTCGTCCGTATGGGCTAAAGAGGTAAACCCAGCTTCAAATTGAGAGGGGGCTAAATAAATTCCTCGCTCTAACATTCCCCGATGAAAACGACTAAATTTGGCTAAATCGGATTTTTTAGCATCTTCATAATTGTGGACTGGCCCAGGAGTAAAGAATAAACCAAACATTCCACTAATTTGACCACCACAGGCTGCATGACCTGTTTCTTTAGCTATTTGTAACAAACCATTACTTAATTTTTTGGTGATTTTATCCAAATATTCATAAGTTCCTGGTTTTTGTAATAACTCTAGGGTTTTGATTCCTGCGGTCATCGCTAGGGGATTTCCCGATAACGTTCCGGCTTGATACATCGGGCCAGCAGGAGCCACCATCGACATAATATCCCGGCGTCCGCCATAGGCCCCTACGGGTAAACCGCCACCAATGACTTTTCCTAAAGTCGTTAAGTCTGGTATCACCCCGAATTTCTCCTGAACTCCGCCATAGGCAATGCGAAACCCGGTCATTACCTCGTCAAACACCAATAAAGCCCCATTTTCACGAGTTAACACCCGTAAACCTTCTAAGAAACCGCCATCGGGAGGAATAAAACCAGCATTGCCTACAATCGGTTCTAGGATGACTCCGGCAATTTCACCCGGATTTTCATTAAATAGCTGTTTGACGGCTTCTAGGTCATTGTAGGGGGCCGTGAGGGTACTAATAGTAACGGATTTAGGAACCCCAGGAGAATCCGGTAAACCTAATGTGGCGACCCCGGAACCAGCTTTTACCAGGAACATATCCCCGTGTCCGTGATAGCAGCCTTCAAATTTAATCAGTTTCTCCCGTCCGGTGAAGGCTCGCATTAAGCGCAAGACTGACAAACAGGCTTCGGTTCCTGAATTGACAAATCGTACCATTTCCACGCTGGGAACGGCATCAATCACCATTTCTGCCAAAATATTCTCTAATAGGCAGGGAGCCCCGAAACTGGTACCTTTTTCTAGGGCTGCTTTCAGGGCGTTAATGACGTCGGGATGGGCATGACCGCAAATAGCCGGCCCCCAAGAGCCAACATAATCAATATATTGATTCCCGTCTACATCCCAAGCATAGGCACCTTTGACGCGATCAAAAACAATGGGCTGTCCCCCGACGGACTTAAACGCCCGCACGGGAGAATTCACGCCACCGGGCATGATTTTTTGGGCAGAGGCAAAGATTTCTTCTGATTTTGTAGTTGTTAAGGGTAGGGTCACTCTGAAATAATCTCCTTGAACTATATATAGTTTGGGTTAATGGGCAAAAAGCAATATTCCGATTACTTTTACTGGGTATCGCCTAACCAACCAGATGATATTGTAATCAAGTTAGGGATCTCGTTGTATTCGGTAAATTTATGTCAACCTTAAAACCCTTAGAGTTAAGCCTGTTCAGTGAAATTGATACAATTCGTTACAACAAAAACGGATTAATTTTGGCGATCATCCAAGATTGTTTAGAAGGAACGGTGTTAAATTGGGTTTGGATGAATGCAGAAGCCCTAGAAAAAACGATTACATCAAAACAGGTTTGGTCTTGTCAAGAAACAGCGATTGTGTTATGGAATTCGGAAATAACGGTAAAGGAAATTCGTTACAATGATGATAGTCCGATGGTGATTATCGGGGTGGAAGAACAGCATCAAGAGTTATCAGGAAATACGTTATCGGGGTTATTTGATGTAATTTGCGATCGCCGGGATTATCCACAATTAGAGTCCTATACCTGTAAATTATTGGCGGGGGGAGATAATAAAATTCTCAAAAAAATTGGAGAAGAATCGGCTGAAGTAGTTATGGCTTGTAAGGATAATGAAAAAGATGCGATCGCCGGGGAAGTTGCGGATTTATTCTATCATACCTTAGTTGCCTTAGCTTATCACGATGTTGAGTTAAGAAATGTTTATCAAAAATTAGAGTCAAGACGAAAATAGCATAGTGCTGGGGAATAGGGAACAGGGAACAGGTAATAGGTAATAGGTAATAGGTAAGCTGTTATGCATTTAAACTGTGATTATAGCATTACCTTTGTTTTTAAGTTTACGTCCCCATTTAATAGATAACTGTCCCTCATTTAAAAGCTGATGCAATAAACACTCTAGCTCATCAACTGATTTAAAGAGTCGATTAGCAATATATTCTTTAGCTGAATGCCAGACCAATTCAATTAAATTATAATCTGGACTATATTCTGGAAGAAATTCTAAATAGATATTAGGCATTTCTGCTTTAATTTTTTCTAGGTATTCTTCTTTTTTGTGAAAACTTGCATTATCAAGAATAATGACAATCTTTGCTCCTTTTTCTACAAATTCTTCTGCTTGATTTCCCGCTAATACCCACTCATGAATTAGCTCTTGATAAAAACTTTTTAACACTTGATAAAAATTATTTGCATTCCCTTTATCCAGAAATTCTACAAATCTTTTTTTGTCCGAGTACCTCAATCCTCCCATAACATTAACTTTTCCTTTCCTTCTGTCTCCTCTAATCTTTCTTCTCTTTCCTTTTTCACACCAGTTCTTTCTTTTTATTACTCTTAAATTAAATCCACTTTCATCCCAAAACCATACCTGTAATTGTTCTGGACTTTCTTTTGTTATTTTTAAATATTCTTCTATTTTATTTTTAAATAATTTCCTTTTTTCTGGATCTCTTTTCTCTTCCAAGCTATACTTTGCCCACAAGTAAACATACTTTTTTTTCTTTAATATCCTTCTCACTTGTGAACCACTTAATTTTATTTCTGTGATTTGTTCTAAATAAGTTGCCAATCTTTCTCCTGTCCATCTCCCAAATTCATATCCTAATTCTTCCGGTTCTTTTTCTACAGTTTCTAATAATATCTCTATATATTTATCTGTGGCTTTTCTATTATTTCCTTTCATTCTTTCATCTTTCAGGCTTTCTAACTTGTCCGGATCTCCATGTACACACCAATAACATACTTTATTTATTGAACATCCCAAAAAATTGGCAATTTCACTTTGTTTTTTACCATCATTTAGCAATAGTAGAATCAAGATTCTTTCTCTGATTTGTCCATTTTCTTCCTCTTTCAATCTTTTCTGTAGTTTCTCTACTTGCTTTTCATTTAAGTGATTTTTAGCAGGCATCTTTTTATTGATTTTTCTAAACTTAGTTTTTCATTATACCCTATTTAGATGCTGAACAGCTTAATAGGTAATAGGTAATAGTAGACTATGGGAGGTTTACTATTGTCAAATACCTTAATTGGTAGCGCTATATAAGACCAATTTGGGGGATAAAACTTTAACTCCTAACCTTGAGGCGGTTGAGGACAGGTTTTCTGATTCCAGTCACATTGATAGAGATGTTGTTGTTGCCAACTGAGGGGAATTTCTAGTAAATCTCTAGTTCCCGTCATCCCTTGACCTAGAAACAATAATAAAGCCATACAATTTAAAACCGTATGGGTAATTCTCCAGCGATTTGATTGATAAATATCAGGGACAATTGCCAAAGCAAAAACCATTAATAACGCCGATGCTACCCCGTAATAGTAATGGGAGAATTGCCACTCATAACCCCGTCTAAACACTCCCTCCTGACATCCGATAACAACAATTCCCATTCCGGTTAAAGTGGCAAAAACTCCTCGCCAAATCCGTTGATTTGGTTTAGCTTTATAGAGTAAAATCAGTGAAGCAATAGTGAATATAAACATAAAAACAATAAAAATTGCTTGAGGCATTTTCTCAGGAGATAAATCTTTAAAAACCCCCTTAAAATAAATCGAATACCCTAAAGCAATTAACGTAATTCCCACCACTGAACCCGTTAACCACCGACCTATTTTTAAATGTTCTTGTCCAACATTCGGCGGGATTTTACTCTTATTTTCTTGATTAGAATGATGTAGACGGCGTTGACGGGTTTGCCATGCCATATATACAGAAATCCCGATTAAGGGAAACACAAAAACTACCGCCAACACAGGATGGATTAATCCAATAATATCCTTAAATTCCATAACGGTCTCCTAGAAAAAATTACTACCCATTACTTGAATCTTCTTTCCCCTATTCCCAATTATGGTGTTTTTTGTTATAGAATAGTTATAACTTAATTTTGCCTCAATCAATCTCTGAATTTTTTAAATGAACGCCATTTCTAGCACTCACCCTAAAAACCAACAGGAATTAGAAAAAATTGTCGGGGTAGGGAATGTCCAACCTTGGGACGAAATTGAATCCGTGCGACAACAACAAATCATTCAAGGTTTGGCATCAGGAACCCCAATTCAAGGGTTAATTTATCCTCAAACTCAACAACAATTAGCGGAGGTTATTGCCTATACTAACCAACAGCAATTAAAGGTTTTACCCTGTGGTTTTTGTAGTAAAATTGATTGGGGAGGACTGGTCAAAAATATTGATTTTGCCGTTAGTACCCAGGGCATGAATCAACTAATTGAGCACGCCGTTGGCGATTTAACTGTTACAGTTGAAGCCGGGATGAAATTCTCCCAATTACAAGCAATTTTAGCCCAGGAAAATCAAGTTTTAGGATTTGATCCGAGTTATCCTGAAACCGCAACAATTGGCGGAATTATTGCCACTGGAGATACAGGTTCTCTCCGACAGCGTTATCGTGGTATTCGTGATTTGATCTTAGGGATTTCCATTGTTCGTTATGATGGGAAAATCGCTAAAGCTGGGGGACGAGTTGTTAAAAATGTGGCGGGTTATGACTTAATGAAACTATTCACAGGTTCCTATGGAACTTTAGGAATTATTAGTCAAATTACCCTGCGAGTTTATCCCCAAGCTGAAGCGTCAGGGACGGTAATATTAACCGGAGAAGCTGAAGCTATTTCTCAAGTAAATCAAATTTTATTAGCTTCTGCCTTAACTCCTGTTGCTGTGGATTTAATCTCATCTGACCTATCAAAAATATTGGGATTTGGAGATAATATTGGTTTGATGGTGAGGTTCCAAAGTATTGCAGAAGGTGTTAAACAACAATCTCAACGCTTAATAGAATTAGGAGAAAAATTAGGGTTAAAAGCAATTTATATTGACTCCGATGAGGAGAATTTATGGCAACAATTAAAACAGCAAATCTGGCAATCTGAATCTAATACTGATATTGTTTGTAAAATCGGAATTGCCCCCACCTCTGCGGTCAAAACCTTAACCCAATGTCAAACCCTGGGAATAATTCATGCTGGAGTTGGTTTAGGGGTATTAAGGTTTGAAAGCGTTTCTCCAGAAACTCTGTTAAACTTAAGAAATTGGTGTGAATCTCAAGGAGGGTTTTTATCAATATTAAAAGCACCTGTAGACCTAAAACAACAGTTAGAAGTTTGGGGATATTCGGGAAATGCTTTGAATTTGATGCGTCAAATTAAACAACAATTTGATCCTCAAAATCAGTTTAGTCCCAACCGTTTTGTCGGTGGAATTTAATTAATAAATTATTTTAGGAGAATTTAGTTAAAATGCAAACATCTGATCAAACTATTGACCCGAAATCAATTCCCGCTAAACAAAGTAACTTTTTAGGGCAAAATCCCCATTTAAACCCGACTGAAATTCCAGGTTTTGACTCCACAAATCCCCCAAATCCTAATTTAATTAGTACCTGTGTACACTGCGGATTTTGTTTATCCACTTGTCCCAGTTATCGAGTTTTAGGAACAGAAATGGACTCCCCTAGGGGACGGATTTATTTAATGGATGCTATTTCTAAAAACGATGCTTCTTTGGGGGAAACAAGCGCCGAACATTTTGATACCTGTTTAGGATGTTTAGCTTGTGTTACTACTTGTCCTTCAGGTGTTAAATATGATCAATTAATTGCCGCTACTCGTCCTCAAATTGAAAGAAATGTTCCTAGAAGTTTATCCGACCGTTTAATTCGAGGATTAATTTTTAATTTATTCCCCTATCCTAAACGTTTACAAGCATTTTTAATTCCGCTTTTCATCTATCAAAAATTAGGGTTACAAAAAATAGTCAGACAAACAGGTTTATTACCAAAAATATCTCCCCGTTTAGCCGCAATGGAATCAATTTTACCTGCAATTCCTAAAGACGCTTTTCGAGAAGATTTCCCGGTAATTATTCCCACCCAAGGCGAAAAACGCTATCGAGTTGGAGTAATTTTAGGCTGTGTACAAAGGTTATTATTTAACCCGGTTAATGAAGCCACGGTGAGGGTTTTAACCGCCAATGGGTGTGAAGTTGTGATTCCGAGAAATCAAGGCTGTTGTGGAGCTTTACCCGAACATCAAGGACAAACGGAACAGTCCCATACCTTAATTAAACAAATGATTGATCGATTTTCTGGGACTCGTTTAGATGGTATTATTATTAATGCGGCGGGCTGTGGTCATACCTTAAAAGAATATGGACATATCTTAAAAGATGATCCCCAATATCGAGAAGCAGCGCAAGAATTTTCAGCAAAAGTTAAAGATATTCAGGAGTTTTTAGTCGAAATTGGGTTAACAACACCCCTATCTCCCTTAACAGAAACCGGAGAATTGACTATTGTTTATCAAGATGCTTGTCATTTATTACATGGACAAAAAATTAGTTCCCAACCCCGTCAACTGCTGCAACAAATTCCGGGGGTAAAATTACGCGAACCGATAGATGCTTCCTTATGTTGTGGAAGTGCGGGAATTTATAATTTATTGCAACCGGAAATTGCCGAAGAATTAGGACAGCAAAAAGTAGACAATTTAACAAATACGGGAGCAGAATTAATTGCTTCTTCTAATCCTGGTTGTTCTTTGCAAATTAAAAAACACTTACAATTGCAAGGAAAAGATATTAATTTAATGCACCCAATGGAATTACTAGATTATTCAATTCGAGGTGTTAAAATTAATATTTTATAAGTTTACTGACGATTAATGTCATAATCAAACAAAATAGGGTCAATGTTTTTGCTATGGTTGGTCAGCTTTTAGACGGACGCTATCAAGTCATAGACGTGATTGAGTCAACGGATTTCGGGAAAACCTATCTCGCTAGGGATACTCGCCGACCCGGTGAGTCCTTGTGTTTTGTTAAACATTTGCATCTGACTCCAGCAGATGCCAAACTCGTTAATGTAGCCCGTCAGCGCTTTCAACAGGAAGCCAAGGTTTTAGAAAAACTCTCCCAACATGATCAAATTCCCCAACTGTTAGCTTATTTTGAAGAAAATCGAGAATTTTATTTAGTTGAATCTTATGTTGCGGGTCACTCATTAATGGATGAGATCTTACCCGGTAAGCCCTTGACCGAAAATCAAGTCATTAATTTACTCACCGATGTATTAGGCATACTCCGATTTGTGCATCAACAGGGAGTGATTCATCGGGATATTAAACCGAGTAATTTAATCCGTCGTCAAACCGATGGAAAAATTATTTTACTGGATTTTGGGGCGGTTCAAGAAATTAATTTGAATTCTGATCAAGATTCCCCCAGTAGTCGGGTTGGAACCCTTGAATATATGCCCATTGAACAGTTTCAATGTCATCCCCATTTTAATAGCGATATTTATGCTTTGGGGATGGTTGCCATTCAATCTTTAACGGGTTTGCCTGCATCGGAATTGTCAAAATTGCGAAGAAATAATGGTTCAGATACAGGAGAAATATTTTGGCGACATTTAGCAATTGTTAGTGTTGAATTGGGTGATATTGTTGACAAGATGGTGCGGTCTGATTATCACCAACGTTATCAATCTGTCGATGACGTTTTATCTGTTCTGAAAACTCTGCGTTCCTCCTCAGCACCTAATCTTTCTAAACTAGAAATCTATCGGGAAGAAGTTCAACGGTGTGCCAACCATCATCGGGGTGAAATTTCTATTATTGGTCGGCAAATTTTAGAGGAATTACGCTTAAGTTTAGATCTGTTACCCGAAGATTCAGAAGCTATTGAAGATGAAATTTTAAACCCCTATCGTAAATATCATGAAAAGGGAGAACGTTATGAACAAGCCTTAATTGCCACAATCAAGCAAGAATATCCTTTTAGTCCCGAAACCCGGGAAGAACTCAAACGATTTCAACAACTTTTAGGGTTAAATGATCAAGATATTGCCATTATTGAAAAACAGGTTTTACCCCAATCTATTTTAACTCAATTTGCTCAATTTATCCAGAATTTTCGCCCAATTCCTAGCCTAGCTAAATCTCAAAATATAGAGTCTAAATTCTTAAAAAAAATTCGTCTTTCTCAACTGATTTGGTTAGGTTTAGGACTGGTAAGTTTATTGGGAATAATTCTGGCAATATCTGAATATCAAAAATGGAGAAATCTACAACAATTTCAAACCCAGAAAATTAATGCTATCCAGGGATTATTAGTCGCAGGGAAATATGAGCAATGTTTAAATGAAGCGGACAATATTCCTGAAACCGCCTTGAAAAATCAAGCTATTGAAAATCTAATTCAACAATGTCGAGATAAAGTGTTTTGGAAAACCGTAACGCCTAAAGAATTTGCTCAAAATGCTGATGCGATTTGGGCAGTTACCTTCAGTCCTGATGGTCAAACTATTGCCAGTGGGAGTCAAGATACAACTTTGAAATTGTGGGATATTAAAAGTAGAAATGAAACTAAAAGTTTAGTTGGAGATTTCTCCCCAATTTATGCTGTAGATTTTAACTCCGATGGTACAGAAATATCCTCTGGAAGTGGGTTATGGCGGATTTTAGAATGGAATCTGACTACTGGAAAAGTCTATCCCCCCCTAGAACATTTAGCAACTATTTGGTCAGTTGATGTTAGTCCTGATAATCAAGCAATTGCTAGTGCAAGTGCGGATAAAACCGTCAAAATTTGGGATCGACAAACGGGTGCTATTTTACAGAATTTAACCGATCATCAAGATCAGGTTTATGCGGTTGTTTTTAGTCCCGATGGTCAACTATTAGTTACAGCTTCTCTGGATAAAACCATTAAAATTTGGAAGGTAGAAACAGGAGAATTATTAAACACGCTTACCGGACATTTAGATGGGGTGCGATCGCTGGCAATTAGTTCTGATGGTAAAATTATTGTTAGTGGTAGCTTGGATGATACTGTTAAAGTTTGGAACCTAGAAACTGGTGCGTTAATTCAGACTTTAACCGGACATTCTAACGATGTGTTATCCGTCGCCATCAGTCCCAATAGCAATATTATTGCTAGTAGCAGCCGAGATAAAACCATTAAACTATGGAATTTAAAAACGGCAGAATTATTAAATACCTTAACCGGACATCAAGATGAGATTTATTCGATTAAATTTAGTCCCGATGGCAATAGTTTAGTCAGTGGAAGTAAGGACAAAACTATTAAATTGTGGTTACGTTAATATCAACTCCGTAGAGACGTGCCATGGCACGTCTCTACGAAAGAAGCTAAATTCCTAATGCTGCCATGGTTGCCGGGCCAGCAACACCATCAACGGAGAGTCCACAACTTGCTTGGAAGGATTTAACAGCCTGGGCTGTCAGTTTGCCATAGTAACCTGTGGAATTCGCATTAAAATAACCCAGGTTGGCTAAACGATTTTGTAGTTGTTTGACATGATGGCTACTGTCACCCCGCGACAGAGAGCCACCACCGCCACAATGACCACAGTTGTTATGATGACTAGCATTGCTATAGCCATAGCTCTTAGAACCTACTCCCAATGCCCGTGCCGTTGAACGGCCAACAATTCCATCGGGATTTAAGCCATAATCCTTTTGAAAGGCGATGACGGCGTGTTTTGTCACCGACCCAAAGTAACCCGTTGCTCTTCCGTTAAAATAGCCGTAATTCTGCAAGGCATATTGAACACTTTTCACACCCTGACCGCTATCGCCACGGGAGATGGCAGCACTGGCAGGTTGGCTTACACTCATCACAGACAAGCCAATAGCCGTTGCTACAATGGGCAACCAGCAAGCGGTTGATATTTTACTCCAATTCACAGATCGCAGTAGTACCAAATCCCCTGTGAAATGGGTTTGGCGAGGGGACTCATAAGCAGAAACTAGATGATTGTAAGCAAGAGTATCCATAAAATCCTTGATTAACGCATTAACAGTACGATAGCCAGCAGTTGATCCGATTAAAGTTCAACTACCGACTCTTAATTTATAACTTTGTGAGCCATTAACGTCCAGAGTAATTTTACTTTTTCCGTACATTTTATTAAAACTTAACAAAATAACTGACAATCTTATAATTCGCAAACCTACTATCATACTATAAATAAAAAAATACGAATTGAACTTAGATAGAAATAATGGTTAATTTTTATATCGGGATTGATTTTGGCACATCCGGCACTCGTTCAATTACAATTAATTCTCAAGGAACAGTGGTGGCCCAAACTCAATTTCCTTTCCCCCCATTTACGGATACCTGGGAATTGGTTAGCCTTTGGAAAACGGCTCTGTTTGACGTGATTCAACAAATTCCGTTACACTTTCGCCGTCAAATAGATGCGATCGCTATCAATGGAACCTCCGCCACCGTGCTACTTTGTGATCCTAATGGCATTCCACTACAATCCCCAATTCTATATAATGATAGTCGGGCTGTTACCGTCTTAGAACTGTTAAAAAAAATCGCTCCTCCCGATCATATCGTCAACAGTGCCACTTCTAGTTTAGCTAAACTTATTTGGTGGTTAACTGCTGAAACTACCAACACTAAACCACAAAAATCCTCGGTCTGTTATTTTCTGCATCAAGCCGATTGGTTAGCATTTTTATTACATGGAAAATTAGGGATTAGTGATTATCATAATAGCTTAAAATTAGGCTACGATGTCGAAAATTTGACCTATCCCAATTGGTTAATTAACGGTTTACAATCCCTGACCAATTTAGAATTATTGAAACTGCCCGATGTGGTTGCTCCTGGAACTTCGATTGCTTCCATTACCTCCGAAATAGCAGAACAGTTACAATTACCTAAAGCCTGTGTTATCTGTGCAGGAACTACCGATAGTATAGCCGCATTTTTAGCCAGTGGCGCAAAAATTCCAGGGGAAGCAGTAACCTCTTTAGGTTCAACTTTAGTCTTAAAACTCCTCAGTAATATTCCTGTAAATAATATTAAATACGGCATTTATAGCCATCGCTTAGGAGATTTGTGGTTAACTGGAGGTGCTTCTAATACCGGGGGTGCGGTCTTACGTCAATTTTTTAGTGATCTTGAACTGGAAAATTTCAGCCGTCAAATTAACCCCAATTATAATAGTAACTTAAATTATTATCCCTTAATTAAAAAAGGCGATCGCTTCCCTATTAACGACCCCGAATTACTTCCCCGTTTGCAACCCCGTCCCGATAATTCTGTTGAATTTCTACAGGGTTTATTAGAAGGAATTGCCAAAATTGAAGCCCAAGGTTATCAACTTTTACAACAACTTGGAGCCACTCCCCTAACTCAAGTTTATACCGCCGGAGGAGGGGCAAAAAATCCCGTTTGGACAGCCATTCGTCAGCGCTATTTAAACGTTAATATGGTTAATTCTATTCATACAGAAGCGGCTTATGGAAGTGCGTTACTTGCTATTAATAGAGGAATAGGGGTGTAGAATTACGAGGAATTACGAATTACGAATTACGAATTACGAATTTTGATATTGCTTTGCTACCCTCGCAATGACATAATTACTATAGCAATCCTAAATAGGTTGTAACATTTTAATACTGACATGAAACAGCCAGAAGTATTACCCCAGATCCGGCGTTCCCTCCCCCCCAAGCCCCCCGTGCACGGGGGGTTTGGGGGGCTGTTCCCTGTTCTCGTTCGACCGTTCGACTGGCTCACGGCTCACGACGCAGCCTGTTCCCTGTTCCCTTTTGCCCAGGACTTTTGAACACAACTCAAATAGGATTGCTATAGGTAGTTTTAATCCCGAATAAATTAGTAAAAAAATATGGCAAATTCAGAACATTTAGATTTATTAGAATGGGGATCTCAACGTTGGCAAATTTGGCGTTCAAATAATCCTAATATTCAGCCGGACTTGTGCGAAGCCAACTTAATGGGGGCTGATTTAAACGGAATTAATTTACAAAATACTGATTTAAGTAAAGCCAATTTAATTGCCACGGATTTAAGCTCGGCAAATCTAAAACAAGCCGATTTAAGTTTAGCTCAATTGCACCGAGCAAACCTCAGTAAAGCTGTATTATTTCAAGCTAATTTAAGTCAAGCCAATCTTAGCACAGCCATATTAAATAGAGCAGAATTGATTGAAACTTATCTATATCGGACGGAATTAAATAATGCCAAACTAATTAAAGTACATCTGAATGGAGCTTATTTATATCAGGCTAATTTGAGCGAAACTGATTTGAGCGAAGCTGATTTGAGATTTGCTAATTTAAACAAAGCTAATCTTTATCAAGCAAATTTAACCAAAGCTAATTTAAGAGGGACAACCTTAATTAAAGCTAATCTACAAAATGCCAATTTATCCTACGCAAATTTGAGAGGGACAAACCTAAGTAAAGCCAATTTAACCGGAGCCAATTTAACCGGAGTTGACCTAAAATTCGCTAATTTAAACGGGGCTATTTTTTCCTAAATATAGCAATGGGCAGATTAGTGTTGATAACTTCTTTGTGTCTTTGTGTCTTTGTGGTTAAATTAGGCTTAACCTTTGTCAACATAGCCACAATAACATCCTATTGGTGAATCAACACTTTAATCGCAAACTCCGGTAACGCCAACATCCGACGCCAACGCCAGGGTTCTTGATATAATCTATATAACCATTCTAAATGATATTTACAGAAAAATTCCGGTGCCCGTTGTTTAATTCCTGACCAAATATCAAAACTTCCTCCCACACCTATCCAAATCGAATTTGGGCAAAGATGACGATTTTCTTTAATCCAAAATTCCTGACGAGGAACACCCAAACCCACTAATATTAATCTTGGTTGTAAGTCTTTTAGGGTAATTTTTAAATCTTCTTCTTCAGAAGCAGACAGATAACCATGATAACTAGAAATTCCCAGACCTGGCAGTTTTTGTTGAATATTATCGGCCGCCTGTTGAGCAATTCCTGGTTTTCCCCCATAGAAAAAGACTAATTCAGAATTATCTAATTTACCAATATTTTCTATCAAGGTTTCTGCTAATTCAATACCCGGACAACGTTGAATTTTTTTACCTTTATATTGTAAATAAAGCACCACCCCCGCACCATCAGGAATTACTAACTCTGCTGAATGAATAATTTCTGCTAATTTAGGATCTTTTTCTCCTTGAATTGCCATTTCTGCATTCAAAGTAATAACATGAGTTCCTAACCCTTGTTGCCAACGTTCTAATAACCAATTAGTATAATTATTAGTTAAATGTACAGGTAAACCCAACACCGGAAAACCGTTAAGAGCAGAATCAAAGGGCAAAATAGTTGGACTCATAAATAAATTTTGGCGACCTCACATACATTATTATAATAGTAGCCGATTGTGTGACCAAAATTTTACATTTTAGGAATCCATATTTTCATCAATAAGATACTTGAGCATAATCCGTTGTTGACTAAACTTTTGAGATTATGGGTAATTTTAACCATTGGCAGAGATTCACTATTGTTGTAGGATAAAACAATTCTCACGATCATTGATTATCATAACTTAAAACTAAGCATTAAACATGAAAAATCAAGAACAAAAACTGCATCCGGGCTGGTGGATTTCAATTTTATATTTTGCTCAAGGATTTCCCTATACCGTTGTTAATATCATGTCGGTGGTTTTTTTAAAAGGTTTAGGGGCGAGTAACGAATTAATTGGGTTAACCAGTTTTTTATCTCTCCCTTGGGTAATGAAAGGATTATGGGGGCCAATTGTTGATATTTATTCAACCAAACGGCGATGGATTTTAAGAATGGAAATCTTATGTACAATCCTATTCTTGATTTTAGCATTAGGCGCACTATTTCCGCAAGCTATTCCGATTTCTATTGCAATTTTTGCCCTGATTGCTTTTATTAGTGCTACCCATGATATAGCAATTGATGGCTTTTATTTGACGGTGTTAAATTTAGACCAACAGGCGTTTTATGTCGGGGTTAGAAATACCGCTTATCGGATGGCAGTTTTAGCCGGAGGCGGAGGTTTAGTATTTTTAGCTGGAGATATTGCTGAAAAATATAGTAATGGGAAAAGTCCGACGGGGGAAATTTTATATAACCCGGTTCAGTTTAATTTTTTGGGGTCTAATTTTTCAATTCCTGCATTACAATGGGGATGGTCAATTGCTTTTTCTCTCGCTAGTTTAATCTTTTTATTCATCTACGGATTTCAGAAAATATATTTACCCAAACCTCAAAAAGCAACTTTTTCAGAAACAGAAAATCTCTCCAATTCTGCTAATTTTATTAACTCATTCAAAACCTATTTTACTCAATATAAAATTGGTTGGACTCTCGCTTTTGTTTTATTATTCCGTTTAGGAGATGCTTTAACCTTCAAAATGGCAACTCCATTTTTAATGGATACGGCTGCAAAAGGCGGGTTAGGAATTACGACGGCCGAAATCGGGATTTTATCGGGGACAGTTGGGGTAATTTCCCTATTATTTGGAGGGTTATTAGGGGGATTTTTAATCGCTAAACAAGGGTTAAAAACCTGGATATGGCCGATGGCAATTTTACAAAATTTTACTAATATCTTTTATTGGTTATTAGCTAAAACTCAACCGGAAATTATTTGGGCCTATGTGGTTAATTCCCTGGAACAATTTACCTATGGTTTAGGAGTAGCCGCCTATACTGTATTTTTAATGCAAACTGTCCGTCCTGAATATAAAGCCTCCCATTATGCAATTACAACGGCATTTATGGCGGCGGGGGTATTAATTCCGGGGGTATTTAGTGGATATATTCAAGCGAATTTAGGCTATCAAAACTACTTTTTATTGAGTGCAATGGCGGTAATTCCAGGGTTATTAACTATCTTCTTTATTCCCATTAAAGATCAAGATCATATTACTTATGTTCCCAGACCTGGACTTGATGATGAAGATATCAAATAAAACACCAAATTAAAAACCGTTGTTGGGCTAAAGCCCTGAATATTTGGAGGGCTAAAGCCCAACAACGAAATTTTTAGAGGACGGCGATGCACTCAATTTCTACTAATACATCTTTGGGAAGACGGGAAACTTCAACGGTCGCCCTAGCGGGTGCGGTTTCGGGTTTAAAATATTTGGAATAGACTTCATTAACTTGGGTAAAATCGTTCATATCTTTTAAGAATATTGTGGTTTTAACTACGTTTTCCCAGGTGGCGCCGGCTTCGGTTAATACGGCTTCTAAATTTGACATCACTCTTTCGGTTTGTTTGGTGATGTCATCGGGATAAAGAATGTCGTTAACGCGGGGGTCAATGGCAATTTGTCCTGATAAAAAGATCATGTTATTGACCATTACCGCTTGATTATAAGGGCCAACGGGTTTGGGGGCGTTTTCGGTTTTAATGATTTTTCGAGTCATGGTTTTTTCTGTGTCTGTTAATGTGTCTATTGGGTCTGGTAAATCAGGAGTGCTATCTTCAGGTTGATAGCATTCTCCATTAGGCATAATTGTATCTGTTAAGTTAACATTTTGAAGATTGACTCCATAAATATTAGCATCTGTTAAATCAGCTTGAGTTAAGTTTGCACCCTCTAAATTTGCATTAATTAAATTAGCTCCTCGCAAATCAGCCTTTTTTAGATTAGCATTTTTAAGTATAGCTTTGTTTAAATTAGCATTTTCAAGATTGGCACATTCCAAATTGGCATTTATAAAGTTTACTGACGATAAATTTACATCACTTAAGTTGGCAAAATTTAAGTTAGATGATATAAAATTACATCCTTCAAATTGTCCTCTTCTTAAATCAGTTCGACTTAAATTTGCACTTGTAAAATTTGCTCTATTCAGACTACAATTTGTTAAATTAGCTCCCGTCAAATTTGCACTTGTAAAATCTGCTCTATTCAGAATAGAACCTGTTAAATCAGCTGCTGTCAAATTCGCATTAGAGATATACGCTTGCTCAAGATAAACTGATGTTAATCTGGTATAACTGAGATTAGCCATATATAATCTAGCACGGCTTAATTTATCACCTCCTAAATTAGCACCAGAGAAATTAATACCACCTAAATCTGTTCCTTCAAGGTTTACATTATATAATTGTACATTCTGAAAGTTAGATTCACCTTTAGAACGTTTCTCTAAAAATTCTTTGATGTCCATAATTCACCTCTTAATTATCCTTGTATTAGTTTATCATTAATATCAACTCCTAAATATCCTCGTTCCAAGGCTCTGCCTTGGAATGCTAAATAGAGGCTCTGCCTCTATTATAATATTATGATAGTATTCTGGTGGCAGAGCCACCTTAATTGCGTTTCTAGGTAGAACCTAGAAACGAGAGTTGGGAAGAATTATAAATAATAGCAAATCACTGTTATTATAAAAGATCGAGCATAAATTGATATAGGAAATCATCAACATGGCTGCAAATGAAACCCGCAATGAAGTAGAAGTTCGTTCTCAAAAAGTCGATGAGTTGAGAGAATTGGGAATAGAACCCTATCCCAGTCATTCCCTTCAAAGATCACATACAACCCAGGAGATTCCTCGTTCCAAGGCTCTTCCTTGGAATGCTAAATAGAGGCTCTGCCTCTATTATAATATTATGATAGTATTCTGGTGGCAGAGCCACCTTAATTGCGTTTCTAGGTAGAACCTAGAAACGAGAGTTAGGAAGAATTATAAATAATAGCAAATCACTGTTATTATAAAAGATTGAGCATAAATTGATATAGGAAATCATCAACATGGCTAAAAATGAAACCCGCAATGAAGTAGAAGTTCGTTCTCAAAAAGTCGATGAGTTGAGAGAATTGGGAATAGAACCCTATCCCAGTCATTCAGTTCAAAGGTCACATACAACCCAGGACATTAAAGACTTATTCGCCCAACCAGGTAAAGAATTAAATGATGGGGAAAGCGACGCCGATGCTATTCCTTTAAAGGTTTGTGGACGGATTACTTTTAAACGCGATAGTGGTAGTATTGGGTTTATTGGTTTAACCGATATTGCGGGAATAATTCAACTCAAATTAGAGAAAAAAATAGTTACGGGCGAAACAGGATTATCCTTTAATCAGGTTAAAAAATACCTGGATTTGGGGGATTTTATTGCCGCCGAAGGAATTGGTTGTCGGACTAACCGAGGGGAATTATCCGTACAGGTGGAACGGATTTTTATTGTTTCTAAAGCTACCATGCCTTTTCCTGATTCCTATTATGGAGTTAATGACCCGGAACTGTGTCGTCGTCATCGAGAAATTGATTTAGTTAGTAACTCGAAATCCTTAGAAACCTTTAAAGCTAGAAATCGAATTCTGAAAAGGATTCGGACTTATTTATGGGATAATTGTTTTGAGGAATTAGAAACTCCTGTATTACAGGCAATTTATGGCGGGGCGGCGGCTCGTCCTTTTGTTACCCATCATAATAGTTTGGATATTAATTTATATCTGCGAATTGCTACGGAATTGCATTTAAAACGGGCAATTTGTGGCGGTTTTGAACGGGTATTTGAAATTGGGCGGGTGTTTAGAAATGAAGGTATTGATAGTACCCATAACCCCGAATTTACTTCGATTGAAGTATATCAAGCCTACGCTGATTATTTTGATGTGATCACTTTAGTAGAAGATGTGATTTGTGCGATCGCTAAGGATGTTTTAGGAGAACAAACTTCACTAGAATATCAGGGAGATGTGATAAGTTTAGAACGAAAATATAACTATTCTGAACAATATCCCACCTTTACCGGAAGCCATTGGAAAGTACAAACAATGGTGGAAGCGGTGCGAGAAACAACTGGGTTAGATTTTGATACTTTAGAGTTAGATGAAGCCCTGAAAGCAGTAGAAAGTTTAGGGTTACATTTATCAAAATTAGAAATCCAAAGTTTAGGATATGTCCTTTATACGGTTTTTGATAAGTTAGTTTCACCTAAATTAATTCAACCCACTTTTATTACGGAATTTCCGGTGGAAGTCAGTCCATTAGCTAAACGTCACCGTTCTAAATCGGGATTTGTAGAACGTTTTGAGTTATTTATTCATGGGACAGAATATTCTAATGGCTTTTCTGAATTGAATGATCCCAAAGACCAACGCCAACGATTTGAAGCACAATTAACCCAGAAAAATGCCGGGGATGAAGAAGCTCATCCGATGGATGAAGACTTCATTCAAGCCCTATCTTTAGGGATGCCAAATTGTGGCGGAATGGGGATTGGAATTGATCGGTTAGTAATGTTATTTACGAATACCGCCAGCATTCGAGATGTGATTATGTTCCCGACCATGCGAACTTTTTAACCCAAACCTCCTGTTCCCTCCCTCCCTAGCCCCCCGTGCACGGGGGGTTTGGGGGGCTGTTGTTCCCTTCCTCCTATCCCCGGCGTGCACGGGGGGTTTGGGGGGCTGTTCCCTGCTATAAAATCAAAGGACTTTCAAAGCCACGGGATTGTTAGAACCAAAATTCTGTATAATGGGGGTTTGGACTTTTAAAACAAGAGTAAGCTGGAGTTAACCATGTCTCGGATTTGTCAGTTAACGGGAAAGAGAGCCAATAACGGTATGGCCGTGTCCCACTCCCACCGTCGCACCCACAAATTGCAGGAAGCGAATTTACAGTGGAAACGGATTTGGTGGCCCCAAGGGAATCGTTTTGTGAGATTAAAACTTTCTACAAAAGCGATTAAAACTATTGAACTGAAAGGGTTACAAGCCATGGCAAAAAAAGCAGGACTTGATCTGAACAAATTTTAAATGGGGCCGAACAATAGCCAGAACTTCCCTAACCCCCCCTAGACAACAGGGGGGATATTTATTTTGAGATTAAAAAATTGTGTAACCTCTCCCCCAGCCCTTTTCCTACAAGGAGAGGGGGAAGAATTTCTAATATTAAATCTCAAAGAGATTTAGGATCGATTACACCCCATTCCCTCGCAGGGAAGGGGGCTGGGGGGTTAGGTCTTAGGATTCAAAAAGGAAAAACTTAATATATCCAGATCCCGATCGCTTTTCAAAAAAAATTGGGCATTATAAATAATAGAGGAGAATCCCTAAACTGTATTTCTTACATTAATAGCAAGCGCGACTAAACTCGGAAATATCGGTATTTTTACCGAGGCGATTCTGGGGCAGAAATGCTAAAACTAAAGGTAGGGAGTTTTTCCCGTTATTCGCCATCACAACCATTCCAATCACAGGTTAGGTAGGCATATATTATGTCACAACATCACAACAACAAATTCTCTAATCCTATTCTGTCTTTGTCTCGCTCGATCCGGATTGCTTTTCAACGGATGACCCGGCGGACAATGCGATCGCTTCTTAGGGTTTGGATGAGGATCAACCGTCAAGATCGTTATGGTCGGGCGGGCTTTGTGTTGCCTACGGTGGTGATGGTTTTGTTAGTGGTGGTGCTATTGACCATAACTATTAGACATCTCCAAAATATAAATTGGGAAGGATAGCAAGATGGTAAAATTGGATTTTACCCCAATAAGAGATGAGTAACTTAAGAGAGTATCTGGACAAGAATCCCCAGCAAGCAAAAAGGCTATTAGGGATGGAATATGAACAGTTGATAGAACTCATTCAAGCTGCGGAGTTATTAGAACAAGAAAAACGACAGGAACAAGAAAAAACTAAAATCAGGTTGATTAAAGCAGGTGGGGGTCGTCGCCAGAAATTATCTGTGGATGAACAAATATTACTAACTCTAATTTATCTGCATCAGATGCCCACATTTCAAATGTTAGGGTTACAGTTTGAAGTGAGTGAATCAACAGCGAATGATATTTTCCATAACTGGATAAAAATCTTCAGAGAATTACTACCAGCGAGTTTAGTTGAGCAAGTAAAAAAAAACGAGAGTGATTGGGAGTGGGTAGAAAAAATTCTGCTGGAATTTGAGTTAATAGTAGATAGCTATGAACAGCCCATGCAAAGACCAACAGACAATGAAGAGCAGAAAAAATATTACTCAGGAAAGAAAAAAACACATACGTTTAAAAATCAAGTGATTGTCATGCCAAATGGGAAAGAAATAGTGGATGTAGTAGTGGGTTATACCGGAGCAACAAGCGATCTAAAATTGTGGAGAGAAAGAAGCGAGGAATTGGGGAACAATCAAAAATACAGAGGGGATAAAGCTTATGTAGGGGAAACAGCAATTAATACACCACATAAGAAACCGAGAAATCAAGAAATATCGCTTGAACATCGAGAAGAAAATCGGTTAAAAGCCAAACAAAGGATTGTAGTCGAACATTTAATAAGACTGATAAAAATTTATCGAGTTGCTTCAGAAAGATTTCGGTTAAAGAGGGAAAATTATGAAGCAGTAATCTTGACAGTATGTGGACTAATAAGATGGCGAATAGGAGCGATTGTATTATCATCTAAGAATTGCCCATAATTCTTGTAAAAAATGATTGAATATCAGAGATAAAATTCATTAATTATTATTAATGTAACTGAAAAAGCCTATAAATCCGTTACTTTGGGAGAACCCGGCACAGGAGTGCTAGAGGTTCAAAAATTAGCGATAGATGGCATTTGGGGATTTTCGGAGATATCTATTATGTTGCGATCGATGGATCGGGCAAAAATGGCTCAATATCGGCGGGTGGATGAACAAGTTCTACAAGCTGCAACCCCGGCATTAGATCGGGCAAAAGCTAAAATTGAATATTTGTTATCAGGAAACGATAAATCATTACCTAGAGAAACACCCTCTGATAATGAGTTGAGTCGGGCTTTAAATGATGTTTTTTATAACTTAGGTGATGAGCAACGCTTACAAATTCAGTATGACGTTGATGGCAACTCTACAATAGATGTAATAACAACTAATCAAAAACTCGAAGATCAAAACGCTATTCAAACCGCTTGGCGATTTCCGGTAGATACTAATAATGATGGGAAATTTGATAGTTTTACCTACTACGGGATTTTCTTCCGCAAACCTGGAACGGATAGAACTAGAAACCCTTTAGATGCTAGAACCCTTCCCATGACTCTAACTTCTGGGGTGAGCAAGGAATGTCAAGCGGTTCTTGCCTCCGGGGGAACGAGCGGTCTAGTCGATGATTCCGGTTGGTCAAGGTTAGATGGCAACCTGAAAAAAGCTTTTTTTGTTTATACAACAACTGTACCGATTACTCTAGCAGATATTAGCAGTTCAAACCTGATTAAAAATAGTCAAAATCAATTAGTCTTTACCTCAGATAAATATAGTCAATTTCAAGGAACACCTAGCTTTTCAGCTTTAGAATATCAACTTGATGCAACACGGGTTCCCCTAACAAATAATGCAGTTCTTTATGAAGATGATTTAATTATTAATCCTGTTGCCACTAACTTAAACGGGCGGATTTTTACCAACAGCAATTTAATCGCTTCTCCTTCTAATACTAACGACGAATTGAAATTATATCAAGTTAGTGGAATTAACTCTTGTTTTTATAAAGAAGAAAATAGCAAGGTGATTGTAGCGGGTAACGTTATAAACGGCATAACGGATAAACCCACTGAAAACTATTCTGTACAGGTGCATTTGTACCAAGGAGCCGGAACTAACCCAACCACCGCTCAAATTACAACGGCTAATCAATCGGTCACCAGCACTGCTACTGTTGTTAACGAAGCAATGTATGATGATGCTGCTTATAAAGCTCGCCTCAGTGCTTTGATTGATGATTTGAGGGCAACGGCAGGAGATAAAGGCACAGACATTGTGGCAAGTAATATGCCGCCCTCAGTGGAAGCAGTGGTTCTAAAGCGGATTGCAGAAGATTCAACACTAAAACATGATACAGTCCGCGAAGAAGAACTGAGGGCTTATTTTAAAGCCAGAATTCGGAAAGTGACACAAGTAGAGGTACGGCCTACTGATCTATGGCCTGTTCCAAAAGCAGGTAAAGTGGTAATAGGATTAGGAACAGAAGATTTAATACCCGCCAAAGACACTTGGATGTTGCCAACTAACGAAGCAGGAACAGGCAGTACCTCTGGTTTAACTTTTCAACTCGACCAACTTCAGCAAACCGAACCTGAGACTCAGAAGAAAAATGGAAAAGAAAACTATTTGGGCGATCGCGTCATCGCCGGAAATAACTTACCCGCCCTGAAATATGATTCAGCCATAGATACCCGTTGGAAAGCCGCGGCAAATTTACCCATTACGGGCAAGAAATGGACTGAACCGTCGCCGCCGAATGCGGTGGATCGAACTCGCAGCACCCAAGTTAAACCCTTACCCAACTTAGGGAATACCAAACGAGATGGCTATTGGGAAAAAGCCGCAGCCCAAAAACCCAAAGCTCCATTAGATGCCATTGGTGGGTTACGGGTGATTACAGGTGCAGGAATTTATGAACGTAAGAACTCCTTTTTACCGCCCCCCTTATGGGATGATCCAAGAACCCCAGTAGTTGAAGGGAACGCAACTTATGATGATCCCGCCACATCAGCAACGGAAACTTTTCCGATTGTCTGGCCGGATACAATGCCCATGTCTCCTGGTGTGGGTTCACAGGTGTATGACAACACGAGCTTATATAACGCCGATGGTTCTCCGAAGACTCCCTTTACTCCACCGTCTACACCTTGGGTTCCTTTCAGTACCAATCCTACAAAATCCCAAGGTGACTTGCGGATGCGGGCAACGGCTGTTTATCACTATGCCTCCGATCCCTATGATCCTGTCAATAGCGACACCGATCAACAACCGATTGCCTGCGTTAGTAGTTACTATGATCCAACCAATCGAATTACAGCCAAAAATCTCATTGACGTTGAGGGACTGGAAAAAGATACCACCAATGGTAAATCTAATAACGGTGTAGCCTACCCTAAACCCACAACAGCCAGACCGACTGCCGCTTCTTACAGTGCTACGACAGGACTCTATACGGTCTCTGATGCGGCTGCGGAACTGGGAAACCAAGCTAACTATGTTTTCCCCGATGGCCGATTTGCTAATTCCGCCCTGAGAGATGCCTTAAAAACCCTAGTAGAAGGAAAACCTCTGACCTTAGCTAATCAAGCGGCCATTGATAGCACCCTCTGTTCTTTAGATATTCTCAGTGGCGACATTACCCCATCTGACGCGGTAATTCCTCATGGAGCGATTTCGGAACTTACGCTTTTAAATGCCAGAGAGGTCAAGGCAAATGAACCGGATGATCCAACAACAACCGTTGATGAAACCTTCACCCTCAGCAGTCGTCCTGATGTTGCTGCCGAGAAAGCGAAGTTAAACGCCAGCCCTACCCTGCCCCTAGAAGAACGGATGCCCCAGGAAGTTCGCGTGACTAAGATTGATTTAAAATTATTGGCAAATAAAGATATTGCCCAAGGTGTAACTACAGGGCCAAAAGCCAGTTTAGGCAAGGGGGAATATCTATTACCCTTGAGTGGAATTATCTACGCTAGTCGGGATGATGCACTTCCCGATTTAAGCGCCCAACCCGACACCCGTGACACCCCTGCTGATCTCGAAGCAAGTGCGGCGGACTTAAAATTAGATCCTACCCGTCGCCCGAATGGGATTCTTCTCGCCAATGGTAGTTTAAAGCGTCCCTGGCCTCCATCTCCAGTTACAGTACAAGATGTTGTTCAAGACAAAGGACTCACTTTAGTCTCTAACTTGCCTGTTTATATTAAAGGGGATTTTAATAGACATACCCAAAGCGAATTTACAGGCACTTTTAGTTGGACTTTTAACGATTACTATGGCCGTAAAGCGAGCGACCTCAATCCTAACTTTGCTTGTCATGCAAAAGATCCAAGAATTCAAGCTGGGTCGTTCAAATGTGATACCGGAGACGATTGGCGTCCCGCTAACGTCCTAGCGGATGCTATTACTCTGCTGTCTGATAACTTCCGATTTGGTTATCGGGATGAGGGAGATTTTGACCTCAGAAATAATGCGGGTGGCGCAACGATTAAAAAAGACACTAATAATAATTGGGTTTCAGCAAAAACGGCTCGTCTGGAAAACGGTTTCTTGAATAATGACTATGCCATTAATGGTTTGAGTAGTGGAGGTACAGGGAAGTTTGATGTTAATGATGATGGAACAATCGCTGCTGATGAAGCTACCCCTAAAGATGAGAATTACCGTTCAACTACAGGAACAATTCTGAATAGTTCCTACTTCAATAACTTTGTTACTCCGGTTCAGCGACGACTCGATAATAATCCCAAAGAGTTTCTGACTGAAATATGTTTAAAACTGCCTGTTTCTGCTTGTGATCCTGATGACTGGAAAGTTATTGATAAAGATGATCAGAGTTTACGAACGGCATCTGAATTAATTAATAATGCGAGTGGCACTGCGTTGATAGATGGTTCAGGGACAACTGCTACTCCGCCTGATCTCAAGTATCAACGTTTCCCCCGTCGTGTTGCCTTTCAACGGAATGATAGTAATCAACTGGTTTTGAATAGTAATCTACCAAAACCCTTGGGAATTCATAAGACTACTCCTAATGCCATTACTAGCGTTTTTACTGATATTAGAGCCAATCAACCTAACGCTCTTTGGTTCCAAACTCGTAACAGAGATGGAGATAAAGATAAGCGCACTAACGTAGGTACTAATCCTTTGTGGTACTATCAGCAAGATGATCTTTCTACAACAGCTAATGAATCGACTAATCCCGATACCAATTTTACTAACACGACCAAACAACCCCTGTTAGTTCCCGTCCTGCAAATTCATGCCACTGACTCCCCTACTACAACAGGTACATTTGTTGTAGGCAATAATCCAGGAGGGACTACAAACAATCGGTGGGCGATTCCGGCTGCACCGAAGACGGCGACTAACTTGAACGAGTTTAACTTAGTCATGGCAACTGGAGACATTCCAGCACGCCCTAGAGACAACAATGGCGGTTTACAAAACTTACCCCGCTTCCTAGAAAACTGGCAATTTCCAGAGCAAACGGCGACTATCGCGGGTGCTTTTATTCAGACCAGTCGCAGTTCCTACGCTTCCGCTCCCTACTTTAGCCTCATGGATAATAATCCCGATCCCCCCAATCCCGACAATCCCCCCAATCCCCCCTACGCTAAACGTCCACCTGCAATATTTGGGAATGATGCTGGTAATAACAACGCGAGTCGATACAGAATTAATTCAGGGGGTGGTAAGATTGGCTACTTCTTACTCCCGAAACGGGAATGGGGTTTTGATGTCGGTCTGTTATCTCAGCCACCGGATTTATTTGCCCAGAAATTCTCTCTACCGGATGAAAGTATTGACCCCGATGAATATTTCCGCGAAGTTAGCCGAGATGATGATTGGGTTAAAGGGTTGTTGTGTTCTAAGGTCGCACCGTTACCAACCGCTACCCCGGAACGATCTCCACAACCAGAGCAATACCCGGTCAAACTTGCTCTGCTAAATATGGTAGCTAAGTTTTATAGGAGGAAAAGGTCATGTTTTTAAAGCAACGCCCACTCAATCAACGCTCACCTTCTCAAGAAGGCTATACCATCCTTGAGGGACTCATGGCGGTAATTGTTGTATCTGTCATGTTGTTAGCAATTGGCCCCGTTATTGCCTTCTCTGTGGGGACTCGCGTGCAAGCCAAACGAGTTGAACTGGCAACTCAAGCGGGAAAAAGTTATATTGATTGGGTGAAAGCTGCTTCTGATCCCAATGCAATAAAAGAAAGAGCACCCAAACAAACTGCAATTACCGCTCCAGCAACAGGTGATTTAACAAGTGATTGCACATCAAAAGATGGTTATTGTACAACAACCGATAAAAAATTGTACTGTGTAAATCTTGATGAAACAGCAGGGTGTCAAACAAATAGCCCTGTTGATATGGTGGTTCAACCCATTATCATCATTCCTGATGCTACGAAGCCAGAAAAAGGCTATGGAATGCAAGTTAGAGTTTATCGGGCTAACTCTTTTGCCCCTGGTGTAACGCTTCAGTCACCTACTAAGTCGGACAGCTTAACAACGAATGCGTTAGGTAATCGTGGTTTGCCTTTAGTTATGATGAAAACTGAAGTTTTACCGTCAGATGCAACCTTTGAAAATCTTAGAGACCGACTACAGGGTACACCTTGACCGTAATATTTTAAGTCTAACTTAATTCACATACTTTTCTTAAGTTAATGGAGCAATAAAAATGAGTATCTTTCTAAAATTATTACTTAAACATCAAGTTAGGTCAAATCCGGCAAAATTTGATCGAAACTATCAAGTCAAGGGCATGACAATGATAGAACTGTTAGTGGGTACAATTATTGCTTTTATTGTGATCACTCCTTTGATGGGAATGGTGCTTGGTCTATTAAATGATGATCAACGAGAAAGTGCCAAAGCAAACACCGAAGAAGAAATCCAATCTGCATTAGATTATATTGGAGAAGATGTTAGTCAAGCTCTCTATATTTATGTGAATCAAAAACCTAATCCAATAACAACAGGAGCGCCGATTGATGAAATTAAAAGTCTAAAAGATAATGGTTTTTTACCGAATACTGGAACTCCTAATAATGAAAAACCTGTTCTTGTTTTTTGGAAACGAAAATTAGTAGAAGATTCGGTTCCAGTAGATTCTGCTGTACTGCCTAAAGATTGTACACCAACGACCTGTAATGATACCTACGTTTTATCGTTAGTCAGTTATCAATTACTTCCAGAAACAGATGACAAATCAATTTGGTGTCAACCTTCAGGATCAACTTGTCCTAGTCGAATAGTTCGGTATGAAATTTCTGATGGGTTAGCAAAATCTGATGGAACCTACTATACAAAAGACGACCTAGGAACAGACGAAAACCCAAACTTGAGAAGCTATTGGAAGGGTAGTAAGGATAATCTACCCTATAATCCTGATTTTACTCTGTCTAAACCTTTAGAGAATGTTACTGACGCAGCGACAATAGCCGATGTCACACAAACTGTTTTAGTTAACTACATTCAAGATTTCAAACTGGATGATAGCTCAACAAATGACTTAGCTAAATTAACAATTCAGGGAAATGCACTAAGACGTAATGATGCTAATGCGGTTTGTGATCCTATTGCTAACCCTAACTCACCCTATTGTCCAAAATCATCAGTTCAATTGCGAGGATTAAGTGGTCTGGGAAATTAGAATTAACTCAAATTATTAAATAATCAAAAAGGATTAATTATGAAAACTCAACAAATATTAAATAAGCTGTTAATAAATCGGTTAAAAAAAAATCCCGTTCAATCTGATCAGGGATTTACCCTAATTGAATTGTTAGTTGTGGTTTTAATGATTGGCGTTTTGAGTGCGATCGCCGCCCCCAGTTGGCAAGCATTTACTACCGGACAACGACTTAAAACAGTTAATAATCAGGTATTTCAAGCGATTAAATCAGCCCAAGCTGAAGCAAAACGGAAAAAAGGTGATGTTACTCTAACATTTAGTGTTCCTCCAGTTGATCCACCTACCGTTACTTATAACGGTAATGTAGAGAAGCTCAATGTTTCTGGTGAAATTAAAGCAGGAACTATTAAACTTGTTACAGGTGCAGGAGATACGACAGTAACCGCCGATTCAGATATTGTTTTTGATTATCGAGGAAGTATCAAAAAAATGACTCCTAAGCAAGAATTGCCCTTCATAGCAACAGTCTCCCTTCCTGATGGCAAAGGTAAACACTGTACCATTGTTCAAACTCTGTTAGGAGGAATGAGAACCGCAGAAAAAACAGATTGTCCCACCCCTCCCTAAATATTGAAAGAATGCGATCGCGTAGCCGCCATCTTGCAACATTGCAATTATAGCAATGGGTAAATTAAGCTCAATCCCTGTCAGGATAGCCACAAAAGCTACCATAACTCCGTAATTTCACTGATTGATTAAAATTTCAATGTTCAAAATAATTTTAAAAGATCCGTAATTCTCCCGTGGTCAAAGCCCCTGATTTTTTGCAGACTGGTAGTTAGGTTCGCTCAGAAAACATAACTACTTTAGTTAAAATCAGGTGTGCTAAAATGATCAATCAAAAAAAGACCAGCGATCGCTCCTTAACCTCCTCTAATAGCGGATTTACCCTAATTGAACAACTAATTATTATATTTATAATTGGTGTTCTAGGCGCCATTGCTATCCCCAGTTGGTTAGGTTTCATTTACCGCCATCGTCTCGCCTCCTCCACAGGACAACTGCAATGGGCATTCAAAATGGCTCAAAGCGACGCCAAACGGGAAAAAACCGCATGGCAAGTCAGCATCCAAGAAACCCAAGAAACCCAACAAACCCCCAAAACGATTAAATTTGCCCTCCATCCCGCTAGTATCCCCCCAGTTCAACTCCCGGCTGGCAGTTGGCAAACCCTAGAACCCGGTATTATTATTGATGATAAACAACCCAACCCCAAGGGCAAACTCGAAACCAGCCTGCGTAAAATTAACCCAACCACCAACAAAGTCACCACATCAGGCACAATGTACCGCACCCTGTTCAACTACAAAGGCTGTCCCGTCTACTTCCCCAACGACGAATGCACCCAAACCAGTTTACAAGCGCTCGGAACCATCACCCTGAACCATCCCGACCTCGGCAACACTAAACGCTGCGTGATTATTTCCACCGTTCTCGGTGTGACCCGCATTGGAAAGGAAAACACCAAACCCAATACTAATGATCGCTATTGTTATTAACTAAACAGCCCTGCCCCTAGCCCCCGTGCACGGGAGGTTTGGGGGGGCTGTTCCCTGCTATAGTACCTGTGTAATCAAATTAAGCAATAATCTCGTTGCTTTCATCCCAGACCAGATCCCCCTAAATCCCCCTTTTTAATGGGGACTTATCAGAAAAATGGGTTAAAACCCCTAAGTTCTACTTAGGCTTTTTGATGTCACTATCCTAGATGTCGGGCCGGGTACAGGTATTCTGATTTTCTAAAAACTCTAATTGTACAAATAAATCAAAAAGGAAAATAATGGGTATAATCAAACTAATGCACGCAAAACTTCATCGGGTCAGGGTTACAGAGGCAAAGCGTGACTATGTTGGTAGTTTAACCATAGACTCAGACTTGTTAGAAAAGGTAGGAATGTTACCTTTAGAAGAAGTACAAATCGTCAATATCAATAATGGCAACCGTTGGTCAACCTATGTTTTACCAGGTGAAGCAGGTTCTGGCATAGTTTGTCCAAATGGTGGGGCAGCACTGCTATGTCAGAAAGATGATCTACTAATTATTTGGGCAAATGAACAATGCGATCGCTCCGAAATCTTAAAAAATGGACACGAAGCGAAAATAATCGTGGCTGATGAAAATAATCATTGTCAAGAACTTCTCTATCAAACTCTAACTCCAAATCAAGGAAGTGTTGAATTTCACTCTTTGCCAGGAATTCCAGAAGGTCACACATCGTCATGATCCGCAAACCCCGTAACTACAGTAACCAATTTGCCCATAAATTTCAGGTACATTCAGTTGACACTCTCACCTTTATACGGTGAGAGTGTCAATTCCCAAAAACTCAACTACTCACCACCAGACATCATTTTCTGCAAAGAACTCAACCCCTTTTTCACCCGACGGGAAACCGTCACCGAACTAATACCCAAACGTTCGGCCGTTTCCTTCTGGGTTAAATCATACAGAAACACAAACTCCAAAACCTTACGGGTTCCGTCCTCTAATTTAGCCAAAGCCTGCTGGACACGAATTTGATCCTCCTGCGCCAACTGAAAACTCCGATAACGACCATCGGGAACCATTTCCCCTAAACAGGTCGCTCCATCTTCCCCATCCATAATCGGAGCATCCAAACTCAGCACAGAACGGTTGCTATTAGCTAACCTAACCTCATTCCACTCATTCACAGAAATTCCTAAAACCTCCGCCACTTCCCCATCCGTAGGCGGGCGCTTGAGTTCTAACTGAAGTTGTTGAATTACCTTCACCGATTGCCGTTGTAAGGTCAACCATTGACGGGGAACCCGCACCGACGGGCTTTTATCCCTTAAATAGTGTTGAATTTCCCCCCGAATATAGGGAATCGCAAAGGAACTAAAGGCATGACCTTTCGACAGGTCAAATCGCTCAATTGCACGAATTAAGCCAATACAACCGACTTGAAGTAAATCTTCATAACTTTCCGTACATTGGTTCACCCAATGGTGTACCTCCTTACGCACCAATCCAATATTTAACTGAACAATCCGGTTACGGATATCCTTGGAAGCAGACTGTTGATATTGGTGTAACAGTTCTAAACTTTCTCCCCTAGGGTAATTGACAACTTGAGTAGGCATGACAATATCCTGCGTTGGTAGGGCTGGCTAATAAGTTCCGTATCAATCTTGACCACACTAGGCTTTAATGGCATGGGAGGTTAGAGGGTTAGCCCCAACATGGGGGGGACTCTGAACCTATATTTAATAGTCAATGTGAGGTCGCTGAAGCACTAAACGAGGACTTTTAAGCCATCGGCTAGAAGCCTAGCTTTAGCAAATTTATATACACTATTATGGCTAATAACATATTATTGTAGCCCAACTTACAGGGTTAACGCAAGATATTTAGAAAAATTTGATTAATATTTCCTGAAATTGGGAACTATATATATTCACTTGGCGAAAAATTTTTGTGTTAATTCAGGAAGGCTGAGGGCTGAACCCTTACCTACCACCAATCAGTGATTAAGTCCACAAACCGGAGACAGGCAACTGTTGATCCCCCATTCTTCCTGGATCAAATCAGGACTTAATTCAAGGATAGATCAGCTTAGGAAGCAGTTTCAATCCGACCATAGAAAACACCCCGAACTTTCACAGCCAAGGATTCCTTCGCACCCAAATCATCATCAGAAGGCTGTTCACTTTCAAAAATTCCAGCCACCTCTCCGGTTTCGCCGTCAATTTTAGAAACTTGTAAAGAAATCTGACCCGCTTTAACTTTGGTATCTGCTAACTTGACATTAGCAGTGCTTAAATCGGCTCCATCGGCGGTTGCAGGTAAAGCAACGGCGTTGTCATAGCCAGCATTCACCCCACGGGCTTTAGGATCTAAGAAGTTTGCGCCTCGATAGGAAGGAACGTTAAAATCCCCGCGTAAATCGGTAGAAGTGTTGATACTGGATAATCCCGGTTGGGAACTCGCCACTAACCCTTTAACCGTGAACAAGAAAGGAACTTCTTCACCACCGGGTAATAAAACCGTAATCGGTTGGAAATCCATCCCATCTTTTTCTTCAAAGGTGAGTTTACCATCGGAACCCACCAGCAGGTTACCCCCAATTTGATCTAAGCTATAGGTGAATCGGGTTAATAAACGACCCGGAACAAATTCAGCTTCTTTGCGTTTGTTGGTAGATTCTTGCTTGACAAAATAGCTGGTGGGTTGCAGACACAAACCACTGATACTGTAGGACTTACCACCATCAATCGCAATAGAACCCCGGGCTGTTTCGGGTAAAGTCGGACAGTTCACAGCTAATCCTGTATTTCTAATGTCATCATAGGTCAGTAGCTTCGGATCTTTAGCCTCTGGGCCATCAGAACAGGCTGTAAGTACAGTTAAACAGATTGCTAATAGTGCAGCAACCAAAGCGCGATATCTCATTGTCAACCTCAAATATGCAAAATTGATATTTGATACTCCCCAGGGCTGAAGCCACGGGGATTCTTGAATGAATCCGAAAACTCTCAAAGGCGCTATCAAATCACCTCTACACGCTCAAAACAACTACCCTTATAAAAGATATTGCAATTGCGCTTACTTTTAGATCAGGAAATATTGAAGGCGGTTGAAACCGCAGCCACTTTCCTCCCCATGTCTAAAGCCAGGGGCTTCTCGCTCGTTTTTTGGTGAAATTAGGTTTGTGGCGAAGAAAATCGTTGTTGGCGACCTAGCCACAAGTCTTAACACTTCTAGGGTTGCGTTCTCGAACTCCTCGGTACAAAGACGGGAGGAATTTTGTTTCAACGGAGTTGTTCACGTTGAATCACCGGAGCTATTTGGTAGCTGAATCTTAACCCAATAGTGATTCTACACCATACCCGTACAAGGCTCGTGACTGTTTTTCTGACGAAGTACAAATTTTTCAACGATAAGTTAAACTAATTAAGTTAATTTATTGAGCGCCCTCTCTCATTAGGTTTTTGGCAATGATAGATTTCAATTATGGACAATTCCACTGAATTTGATTCACAAGCTCGGTCAACTCAGCTTGAATTTCTGGCAGAAAAGGTTTTAACCTTAGCCACAACCGCCGAAGGAAACCCTCTGGAAATTTTAGCGGTACTGAGAATTTTAGAACAGTTACACCAGAACATCCGAGAAAGTTTATTTCAGCAATCTTTACCCGATAGTCGTCAAAAACTCTATCATTTATTACGAGAAATTGAATCTAAAGGGGGTTGGCCTTATATTCCTCGGAGTTCTCTCAAATCTATGATGGAAAATTTACATCGGGAATTTCCAGAAGTTACATTAGAGGAGGAAGTTGATCCAGATGGGGAGGGTAACAAAAATCAGGATTAAGTTCAGAATAAATTTAAGGAGTTGGCGGCGATGAATCACTCATCAAAGTTTTAAGCCAGGGTTAAAACTACCATCAATTCAATGATTATTTAAGAATAAAAATCCGTGAGAACTTGAAATAATTGACTCACTTTTGCTAAATCTTTATCACCAGCAGAACGTTCAACCCCACTAGAGAGATCAATACCATCGGGCTGTAACTGTTGCAATGCTTCCCCAATATTATCCGGGGTTAATCCTCCGGCTAAAAACCAGGAACAGGGGGGGGAAAATGGTTTCAAAATTTGCCAGTCTAACCTTTGACCCGTCCCTCCCAACTGTTGCGGATGATAAGCATCTAATAATAGGGAATCAATATAATTAAAATAGTCTTGAGCTTGAATTAAAGTCGCTGGGGATTTAACCCGTAGGGCTTTAATCAGTTCTGTATCAGGAAGAATTTGACGCAGGCGATCGCAAAAATCAGGAGATTCATCCCCATGCAGTTGTACACCAGTTAATCCCGTTTCCCTGACCGTTTGATAAATTTCCTCCACACTCACATTAGCAAATACACCAATAGTTTGAATCGAGTTGGGTAAATTCTCTAAAATCCTGCGAATTTGCTCCGACGTGGCATAACGAGGGGAGCACCGAACACAAATAAATCCTAACATTGTCGCCCCCATTTGGGCGATCGCACAACCCTGATCCGGTCGAGTAATTCCACAAATTTTAATTCGCATTGATGCTCTTGAAGTTGAGTTTAAGGTCTGATTCACAGCAGACAATTCTGATCAAAATTTTACAATAATTATTCAATCGGGTGCATTCTGTCTATTCCCTATTCCCTGCTATATTAACTTTTTCAACAAATTGGTAATTTTTAGCGTCGGGTTTCTATAATCAACCGTTGAAATTAAAAAAATCGTAAATTGCTCAGGAGAATAGAAACTTGATTTACACTTCCTTACTGATGTCAATACAAAGCAACGTTCCCGCCACCGTGAGTTGGTCTCCCAGTGTAGCCATTGTGATGATTATCTCAAACCTATTGGCAATTTTCATCGGTTTCTATGCCATTTCTAAAGAAAATCGTGGCAAAGGGCCGAGTTTACCCGGTTTACCCCGGATGTTTACCGGGTTTGGATTTCCTGAATTATTAGCGACTGCTAGTTTTGGACATATTTTAGGGGCTGGGGTAATTTTAGCCCTGGGTAACGCGGGAGTTATTTAGGAAAAGTTCTCATCCCTTGTAGAGACGCGCCATCCCTTGTAGAGACGCGCCATCCCTTGTAGAGACGCGCCATCCCTTGTAGAGACGCGCCATCCCTTGTAGAGACGCGCCATCCTTGTAGAGACGCGCCATGGCGCGTCTCTACAAGGCATTAATTAATGAATGGGTAAAGAAGGCCCTGGAGGGGGATTAACGGAACCTTCAATCGTAATTTTATTGCTTTCTCGTTGGGTTTGCATTTCCACTGCGATCGCTTCAAATAAAACTTCCAAACTACTATAAGGAATCTCTAAATCAAGGGTTGTTTCAATTTGATCAAATCCATTCGGTGAAAATTCCGTTAACCAACGAGGGCCATCAACAACAGTGCGAGTTTGCCGATCAAACAGCCAAACCTTGACATAAATTCGGGGTAAACCATCGGGAAGTCTTACCCTCAGTTTAACTAACCTTCCAGCAATAATTTCCGTTGATAAGACTTCAATTTGGGGATCAGGAACCAGTTGATCTTCAGGTAAAACATAAGAAATTGGTTGATTTGTCGCCGGGGCTTCAGGTTTACTTCCCTTGATCTGTTTACGCCGAGGAAAAAATGCTCCAGGGGATTCTAAAGGTTCATCATCCACTACAATTTCCTCTAATTCTTCCTGGGCATTGATTACTTCTGGGTGTGGCAAAGGTGCTGTATCCGATGATGTTGGTTCAGAACGTTTAACAATATTACTAGCAGCATTAAAAGGAATCTCAGGTAAGGGATTAACATTCGCCCGTTTCACCCATTGTGACCATTCTTGATCACCCGCTAAAGCATTCAACCGTGACCAAAACCGATTATTCAAATCTAACGCTTGAAAGGCTTCTTGAACTTCTGGATCGGATTTCGGTTTAGCTATTGGTTCAATTTTTTCAATCCCATCTGTCGCCGGGATTAATTCCGATGATTCTCCTACTAATAGCGGTGAAATTGAAGTTGATATATCTGTATAATTCGATTCCCAAGAGTTAACAACCGTCGATGAATCCTGATCCTCAGACGATACAACACTTTGATCCGGTTTTGGTGCAGGTTTAACTTCCCCAGTTGTGGAACTAGAGCCGAATATTGGCAAATCTAGGGATGTAGGAGATCGAGATTCCCAGCTAGAATTATTCAGTTTGGGAGGAAGCACCGTAGTCGTTTCCGTGGTTAAAACTTCAGCCCTGTTAGTGGTATCGGTCAGGTCAGGTAATTCCAGAACTCCCATATCCAAATTAGCAAGGTCGGGGAAGTCATCTTGATCCAATTCTGGACTAAAACCCTGATCTATAGCTTCTAAAAGATGTTCAACCTGGGTAACAACATTAAAGGATTGAGTCGTCACCAAAGCCCCATCATGAGAAAAAATCACTTCCCCTAAAATTAAACGGGTTTTACATTCAAAGGGAATATAAACCACACCGGAAAAAAATAGCGGGAAGTCGCAGGAAGAAAGGGTTTGGTTAACCTCAAATAAGGGTTCTGAGCTTTGGGGGTCGCGTAAGCGAAATTGCAATTGTCCGTCAGTCAGAATTGGGTAAGTAGAAGATGGGTTAGGGGTTGGCAATTCCACCCGTCCCGAAACAACTAAGGCTTCTCCTAAACGGCCAACAAAGGTATCTTGTTCTAGGAAGATATGCAGAGAATTGAGTAACGTTTCTAGCGGATCAAGGGGTTGTGGGGATGCTTCGGGAGTCTCCAGAACCGAAAGTGGTGGCCGAGTCGGTTCAGGCACAACATAGAGGCGATCGGTTGGGAACTGTACAACCTTAGAAGACTGATCCGTTTGCGGTTCAACAGTCGGGGGCTCTGGGGAGGTAATATCAGCCGTCGGTGGTTCCGTATCCCCAAAAAATTGATCAAATTCTTCTGCTTCCGAGTTGAGAACCCTTAATTGTATGGTTTTTTTACCCACGGTTGCTAATAACCCAGACGTCAGTTGAGGCGCACAAGAAAATTGCCAATTCCCAGGTTTCAGGGAAGTATAAGGCATAACCACCATCAAACCCTCGGCATTTGTGGTTAGTGTCCGAGTTTGAACCTGTTGGACAGGTGGAACCGCATCAAAATCTTGATAAATAATCCGAACATCAATTGAAGTGTTTTTATATCCAGACCGGGCTACCATCCGGTAGCGTCCTTCTAAAATCTCAACATCCGGGGATTCTAAGGTCAACCAACTATTGTCCCCTTCTTTTTGCAGTAAAAATTCCCAACTTGCCATTTCCCGCCTCTATATTAGGTGGTTTTTCGTTTCTCCAATATGATAGCGGAATTGGATGGCAGCAAAACAGCAGGAGGCAGGAGGCAGGAGGCAGGAAGAATTAAGAATCAAGAATCAAGAATTAAGAATTAATCTTTTTTCTTTTTTTCGGTGTTCTTTCTACCTTCTGTCCCCAGCCTCCTGTCTTCTACAGCAATCCGGCGTTAGTTCCGGGCTTGCCCGTTGCCAGTTCCACTTTGACAATTTTACCGCCCATTTTCATGATCCGTTGTTGTTCTTTAAACCAACTGTCATAGGGAACTAACTTAGTAAAGTAGGTATTTTGTAATTCCCGTTGGGTACGAATCCGGCTTTGGCTTGGAACACAAGCTGTTACTTTAAACATCCGCATGAGGTTCGTCTCTCCTAGGCAAATTTAACAAGTTTTACATCAATTTTAAAATGCTCAAAGGCCGGGAGTCGGGAGTTAATCCTAGCTCGCTAAAACTTATCACCGAAAACAGACAAGCCTTTGGCGGTCTAGCATTCACTCCAGACTTCCCTGGCCTTGAAGGTCGTTTAGATTGGGGATGGGGAATCAAACTGAGTGACTGCCCTCACAAACCTAACCTTGGTTTTAGCTTAAGCCAGAGGAGATATAGTCTAAGTAAATACCCATTTCTTTGCCAGCATCAGCACCCACTAAACTAGCGGTAACTTCTTTGATGGCTTGGATGGCTTGCACGGTAGAACCGATGGGAACACCCAGGGAGTTATAGGTTTCTTTCAAACCGTTGAGAACACGCTCATCGAGAATGGAAGGATCGCCAGCTAACATAGCATAGGTGGCATAACGCAGGTAGTAGTCTAAGTCGCGGATGCAAGCAGCATAGCGACGGGTGGTGTACATATTGCCACCGGGACGAGTCACGTCAGAATACAGCAGGGATTTGGCTACTGCTTCTTTGACGATGCTGGCTGCATTAGCACTAATGGTTGAAGCAGCACGAACCCGCAGTTCGCCGGTGGCGAAGTAAGCTTTTAACTTTTGCAGGGAGTTGGCATCCAGGTACTTACCCTGAACGTCAGCAGAATTAATTACGGAAGTAATGGCGTCTTGCATGATTGTTCTATTTCCTTGTAGTCGCTGAATCTAGGAATCGTTTAAAAAATGTGATAAGGCGATCGGACTTATGAGAGCGCACCGATCACATAGTCGAAGTAAGCTGCGGCTTCGGCTGCATCTTCACCAGATAACAGACCTGTAGCAACACTCTTCAGCGCACGAATTCCTTCGGCAACGGCTTCAACGGGAGTACCCAGAGATTTGTACATTTCCCGTGCGCCAACAATCCCAATTTCTTCGATGGGGGTAATATCACCCGCAACGACTCCATAGGTGACCAGACGCAGGTAGTAGTCAAGGTCGCGTAAGCAGGTAGCGGTCATTTCCGGGCCATAGGCGTTACCAGCAGGGGAGACCACATCAGGGCGTTTCTGAAACAATTGGTTTCCAGCTTCTTTGATGATCCGCTCACGGGCACCGCTCACGGTTTCGGCGATACGAATGCGGCTTGCACCAGAGGTAACAAAGGCTTTGATCCGGTCTAACTCACCAGGGCTGAGGTAACGCGCTTCGGCGTCGGCATTAACAATGGATTTTGTGACGATACTCATTTTCTACAAAAGCGTTTAGCTAACGTTTTCCTGATTGACGCTCTCCCGAAACCCATTAACTGAGTCGGAGAGCCTCATCGTTACCGATGAGCGTTCGGTGCTGGTTCAGATACAGTCTGGGTCAGGTGATGACATAGAGTGCATCTGTGTTTTTGATCCGCAATCAAATCTATCGGTTTGAGATTTCTACTGCTTCACTTCTTGCTGCTTTGTACCCTCAAAAATTTTTGAGATTTTTAGGGGACAATCCACAAGTTCGACATCCTCCACTGGCTTTTAGGCAATGGATTCCCAAACTGCTCCCCTTGGGGCCACAGTCGATGGGGTAACTAGCTTTGGACATTAATTTGCCCAACACCGTCACTACCTATCGCTTGTATTTTCAGGCATGGAGTACACATTCTGAGCGATATTGTAATAGTTTTTAACATTACCACCGAAATCGCGGGTTGACGGTTGAGGTGTTGACAGTTGAAATATTAATGTTTTAGAACCGATATCAAGCTCGTTTTCCCCTCCCTTCACTGGGGTAAAGTAAACCCAAAAATGTAACAATAGATTCTGTTTAGAATCTCAATGGCTTTCCCCATAATATGCGTTTAACTCGATGGCATTCTCCCCAGTTCAATGTCCGGCAACCTTGCTTTCAGGGTTTTAGGGGTTTCAAAACCCTGCTGACTACCTTGGTGATCATTTGTGTATTCTTTTTGACCATTACTCCTTCGGCATTAGCGGGTTTGGATGATGATCGCTTTGATGGTAATATTTTTGCGCTGTATGCTGGGAATGGTTCCTTGGTTCCCCCTAGAGTCACCTTAACAGAATCCATGAACCAAGGTAGACCCTCATTATTAGTATTCTTTTTGGATGATAGTAAAGATTGTAAAAAATTTGTCACCACAGTATCAGAACTTCAGCGTTTTTACGGAAGGGAGGCAGACTTTATTCCGGTAAATGTTGATACCCTATTACCCGATGCCAAAAATTCCCCCCAGGAACCGGGTTATTATTACAAAGGCTATGTTCCCCAAACCGTATTAATTAACCAGTCGGGGAAAGTCGTTTTAGATAAACCGGGACAGGTCGCCTTTGAAACCGTTGATGATGGGTTTCGCCAAGTCTTTAATTTATTACCTCGTAATGAATCCGTGGAATTACGGCGTCGTTCCTTCAATGAATTTAACACGGAGTTAGTTCCAACCCAGAAGTAAATATCTGCGGGAGATGACCGAATATAGATTCGACCGGGCGATCGCTTCATAAAATGTAACATTTTTGTTATGATCGATTCAGTCGGCCTACTTTCCCATCCTCATCGCCTAAATGAATACCCCATCTTCCCCCTCTACCCCAGAACTAGAACCCCAAGTTAAACCCAACGAACCCAAACCCAGCTATGTTAAATTAGCGATGCGGAATATGGTTCGCAAGGGCGGAAAATCCCTATTTCACTTTGCCTTAACCACAGTGGGTTTAGTCGGATTTCTAGTTGGAATGGCTTATCTAACCCGCTAAATCCTTTAAATTCTGATTAGATTTTTTATTAATGACTGTACAGGTTGAAGTTAGTATACAAGACTGTTTTTGGGAACAGTTAGAAAACTCCGAAAATAACACCATTCCCAATGATGCGCTAGAGTCTTCTCCCCGGGAAATTGACTGTCCCTTGACTATCACAGAATGGGAATATTGGTTCCAAAGTTGGTTAAATTATTTAGAGTCCTATCTACCATTGGCATCCAGTTACGAGTTAAGTTTACGTCTAACTGATGATCATGAAATTAAACTCTTAAATACTCAGTATCGTTCTCAAGATAAACCAACCGATGTGTTAGCCTTTGCTACATTAGAGGTCGATTGTCCCCAACCTCCAGAAGAATTTTCTGCTGAATCGCTGTATCTTGGTGATATTGTAATTTCGGTGGAAACGGCTAACCTTCAAGCTCAACAACAAGGGCATTCCCTAAAAATCGAGCTAGGATGGTTAGCAACTCACGGTTTACTACATCTTTTAGGTTGGGATCATCCCGATGATCAAAGTTTAACCGAAATGTTGGAGCAACAACGGGTACTACTAGAAATAGTTAATTTAGGAGTTTAACAGGTGAGTTAGATTAATCCAAAATAGCCATAAATTCTAGTAACTCAATAAACAAATTATCAAGAAAACTGTGATAAATTGCTTCCTATAACAGACCTAAAACTGCTGGTAGTGAAAACTTATTCAGCGAAGGACTTAGAAATGAATGTAGAAAAACCCTCTCTTTCAACATTTCCTACACCGTCAATTCCTATTCCTCAAACAACAACTTTATCTAAGTCTAATCTTTCCGAGACTATGGGTAAAAAATATGACCGAGAATTATCGTGGAAAATCGCTTCTAATTTATTAGTTAGCTTTAAATATGCTTGGACAGGAATTAGTTATGCTTTTATAACTCAAAGAAACTTTCGGATTCATACTATCATAGGAACCCTAGCAATTGGCTTGGGTCTTTTTTTGCAGTTAACCCGGGTGGAAATCGCAATTATTGGCCTGACTATCGGTGCGGTGATGACCATGGAATTATTGAACACAGCCATAGAATCGGTGGTTGACTTAAGCGTTGGTCAGTCCTACCATGATTTAGCCAGAATTGCGAAGGATTGTGCGGCGGCGGCGGTTTTAATTTCCGCTTTCGTGGCATTATTGGTAGCTGGAATATTACTTTTACCTCCTCTGTTCACCTGGATTCAAATTATAGTTTCAGGAGTTTAACCCTTGATTATTGTTATTGATAATTACGATAGTTTTACATACAATATTGTTCAGTATTTAGGCGAACTAGGGCAAGAATTACCGATTGCTGCTGAAGTTCAGGTGTTTAGAAATGATCGGATTTCCCTAGAAGAAATTCGTCAAATGAAACCCGACGCCGTGGTTATTTCTCCAGGGCCAGGTCGTCCCGAAGATGCTGGAATTTCCCTAGAATTAATTAGAGAATTGGGGCCGACTTTACCCATTTTAGGAGTATGTTTAGGTCATCAAAGTATTGGCCAGGTGTTTGGGGGAAATATTATTTCGGCACCGGAATTAATGCACGGAAAAACATCTCCTATCCATCATACAGGCGTTGGTGTGTTTAAAAATTTAGATAATCCATTAACAGCAACTCGCTATCATAGTTTAGTGATTGAACGAGAAACCTGTCCCGATAGTTTAGAAATTACCGGATGGGTAGAAGATGGGACAATTATGGGGGTTCGTCATCGGGACTATCCCCACATTCAAGGGGTACAATTTCACCCGGAAAGCGTTTTGACCCAGAATGGCAAACAACTTCTAAAAAACTTCCTAGAACGAATATAATTGTCCTTTAATCCATTGATACGTCAACCTAAATACTTATGAAACGGCGCAAATTAATTCAATTAACAACTACAACATTATTAACCACTTTAGCGACTGGGTTAACGTCTCAATGGCAAAATTCTTCCGCACAATCTACTTCTGAAAATACCTTAACTGTCCAATGGTTAGGACATACTTCCTTTTTATTTACCGGGGGAGGATTAAGAATTTTAGTTAATCCTTTTCGCCCAATTGGATGTACCGCAGGTTATCGAAATCCTCAACAAATTCAAACCGATTTAATCTTAATTAGTAGCCGTCTTTTAGATGAGGGTGTGACCGAAGGATTTACAGGAAATCCATCCTTATTATATGAACCCGGGGTTTATCAATTTAATGGTAATCAAATTCAAGGAATTCGCACCATTAAAGATAGATTTAATGGCCGACAATTTGGGGTAAATGTAGCTTGGTTGTGGAAACAAGCGGGAATTAAAATTTTACATTTAGGTGGATTAGCTGGGCCATTAGGAATGGAAGAACGGATTTTAATTGGTCGTCCAGATTTAATGTTGATTCCGGTGGGAGGTGGGGCGAAATCCTATACTCCAGAAGAAGCCAGAAAGACGATTGAATTTCTCAACCCTAAAATTGTTATCCCCACCCATTATCGCACCTTGGCGGCGGATGTAACGGCCTGTGATATCGAACCTGTGGATAATTTTTTATCCGTAATGGCGGGAACATCAATACAAATTAAACAAACCGATACACTGAGATTAACCGCAGATGATTTACCGAAACAAGGGCCGATAATTAACGTCTTAAGTTATAACTTTGATGTAACTCCTAAAAGTTAACTGAAAGTTCCCTTAATAATTTTGACTGTCTATCCCCTTTTAAAAAAATATATTCTTATTCCTTTTGATATAGGGCAAAATAGACAGTTAAGGTTAGTATCCCTATTGATGTTTTATAACTATTATGACCATTCAAAATCACTCGCAAAAATTAATCGCTGGGTTTGTAGGTATTGTTGGGTTGACGCTATTCGGGATTTTACCCGTTCAAGCTCAACTGCATAATTACACCTTAATAAACTCAACCCAAATTACTCAAATTCCGGCTACAACTTCCCTGGATATTATTGATACTATTGTTAGCGCGGGTGAATTTAGAATTCTAACCCAAGCATTACAAGCGGCGGACTTAGTTGATACGATTAAAGCAGAAGGGCCATTTACCCTATTTGCACCAACAGATAAAGCCTTTTCCGAACTTCCCCCAGGAGTTTTAGAAAACTTACTGAAACCGGAAAATAAAGCCCAATTAGTTAAAATTTTGACCTATCATGTTGTCCCGGGAAAGGTATTATCAACTGACCTAAAATCTGGAGAAATTAAAACCGTAGAAGGAGATACGGTTAATATTCAAGTAGGTTCATCGGTAAAAGTTGATAACGCAACGGTAATTAAAGCCGATGTTCCTGCTAGAAATGGTGTAATTCATGTAATTGATGCGGTGATTTTACCCGAATAATTTTAATTATTTCAAGAGGATAAAACCATGAATAGTTTAATAGAAAATCAAAATCAAGGTAAAAGTTTAGGAATTATCAGTATTTTGAGTTTATTAACATTAGGAACTATTTCCCCCGTAGTCGCCGCCGAAGTTCAAATGTCTGTCAATTCCGAACTAATTTGTCGCCAACCCAGCCAAGATTTGGCTCAAATGCCTATTTCTCCAAAAGTGATTCAAGGTGTTGTTGGAGATTTAGCCACGGTTATTTTAGCCGATGAACGCTTTAAAATCCTAGGGATGATTTTACAATCTATTGGATTATTAGATGCCTTAAAACAGGGAGATTTTACCATTTTTGCGCCAACAGATGAAGCTCTAGCTAAATTACCGCAGCAAATTTTAGATGCTATTCTAAAATCCCAAAACCTCAACCAATTTACCGAACTATTACAATATCATGTAATTCCTGGTAAAATTACAACAACAGATTTAAAATCAGGAAAACTCAAAACTTTAGAAGGAGATTCTGTTACTATTAAGACAAAGAAAAATCAAATTAAAGTCGGAAATGCCACGATAATTGATTCTGATATTCCGGCGAGTAATGGAGTAATTCATGTTATTGATCAAATTTTAATTCTACCTAAATAAGCTAAAATAGGGAATAGGCAATAGAAAAAAAATAGGTGCATCTCATGTCTAAAATATAGAAATGAACAGGTTAGTATTTACAACTTTTTTGTGTCTTTGTGTCTTTGTGTCTTTGTGGTTAAATTAGGCTTTATCATTGTCAACATATCCCATTTTCAATTTCCTATTTATGAAATTAAGCCTTTGCATGATTGTTAAGAATGAACAAGAAACTTTAGCAAAATGTTTAAATAGTGTTAAAGGAATTGTTGATGAAATGATTATTGTTGATACGGGGTCAACGGATAAAACCCCAAAAATTGCTCAACAATTTGGGGCAAAAGTTCATTCCTTTAATTGGTGTGATGACTTTGCTAAAGCTAGAAATGCCGCGTTAAGTTATGCAACCGGACAGTGGATTTTAGTATTAGATGCAGATGAAATTTTAGACCCTGAAATTGGGCCACAACTGCATCAAATTATGGAAAATCGTAATTTAATTGTAGTTAACTTAATTAGACAGGAAATCGGCGCCAGTCAGTCTCCTTATTCCTTAGTTTCTCGACTATTTAGAAATCATCCCCAAATCTGTTTTTCCCGTCCCTATCATGCCATGGTAGATGATAGTGTAACTGAATTAATCCGCCAAAAACCGCAATGGCAAATTGGAACATTACCCCAAGTTTCTATTTTACATTATGGATACCAAGCCGAAGCGATCGCGAAACGGAATAAATGGCAACTGGCAAAAACATCAATGGAGCGTTACTTAGAAGAACATCCAACTGATGGATATGCTGCTAGTAAATTGGGGGCTTTGTACGTTGAAATTGGCGACTTAGAGCGCGGAATTGAACTATTAAAATCAGGATTATCTCAAGAGAGTAATGGAGAAGATGGGGTTTTATATGAACTCCATTATCATTTGGGCATAGCCTATAGTAAACAAGGACAATTTATCCTAGCAAAATATCATTATCAAACCGCCATTGGTATTAATATTATACCACAATTAAAGCTAGGAGCCTATAATAATTTAGGCAATATTTTCAAACAAGAAGGAGAACTAGAATCCGCAAAAATTGCCTATCAAACCGCCATAGAAATTGATCCTAGTTTAGCGATCGCCTATTATAATTTAGGTATGACCTTGAGAGAAATGGGAGCCTATCGAGAAGCGATCGCCGCCTATCAAAAAGCCCTAGAATTAAATCCCAACTCAGCCGAAACCTTCCAAAATTTAGGAGTTCTCTTACTACAAATTGGTCAACTCAGCGATAGCTCAATGATGTTTAAAGCCGCCATAGAATTACACGAACAAAATAACTCCCCAGAAGCCCAACGTTTACGTCAGGAACTCGGGGAAATGGGTTTTCGAGTTTGAGAGAGCCCAGATAAATTTCAAAACATTTTTCCAAATTTTTCCATAATCAGCTATCATGCAGCAAAAGCTTATCCTGAGCCTTGTCGAAGGATTGTCAAACAGATTAGGTCATTTTTCTAGGAGTTAGGTAATATGGTTAATGCAGAACGGATTCCCGTCGGTATTGTTGGAGCCTCGGGCTATGGTGGTGTGCAGTTGGTGCGTTTGTTACAGGATCATCCCCTGGTCAGAATTGCTTATTTGGGCGGGGATAGTAGCGCCGGAAAACCCTTTTGTAGTCTCTATCCCCATTTGAATGAATGCGTGGATTTAGTGATCGAACCTATTGATATTGATAAAATAGCCTCTAAATGTCAAATTGTTTTTCTATCCCTACCTAATAATTTAGCCTATACAATGGCGCCTCAATTAATAGAAAAAGGATGTAAAGTATTAGATTTATCGGCAGATTATCGGTTTTCTAATTTAGACATTTATAAAAAATGGTATGGGGGAGAACGCACGGATCAAGCGATCACAGCAACGGCCGTTTATGGCTTACCTGAATTGTATCGCGATCGCCTAGCTACGGCTCAATTAGTTGGTTGTGCGGGTTGTTATGTAACAGCAAGTTTATTAGCAATTTCTCCCCTATTAAAACAGGGATTAGTTGATCCCCATACCACAATTATTGACGCCAAATCCGGCACTTCTGGAGGAGGAAGACAGGCTAAAGTTAATATGTTATTAGCCGAAGCTGATAGTTCAATCGGGGCCTATAGTGTCGGAGGTCATCATCGCCATACCCCAGAAATTGAACAGGTTTGTAGTGACTTAGCCGGACATGATATTTTAGTTCAATTCACTCCCCATTTAATGCCAATGGTACGGGGAATTTTAGCCACGGTTTATGCAACTTTACGAGATCCAGGGTTAGTTAGAGAGGATTTAATTACTATTTATAAAGCCTTTTATCGCAATTCTCCCCTGGTTAAAATATTACCTGGTGGTACCTATCCTCAAACAAAATGGGCTTGTGGAACTAACCTTTGTTACTTAGGAATTGAAGTTGATCAGCGCACCGGACGAGTGATTGTTATGTCTGCTATTGATAACTTAATTAAAGGTCAAGCCGGACAAGGAGTGCAGTGCATGAATATTATGATGGGTTGGGAAGAAACCTTGGGTTTACCCCAATTGTGTTTCTATCCTTAAGTTTTATGTTGTTGGGCTTTAGCCCTCCTAATTTTTGTGCTAAAGCCCAACAACAATTTATTTTTTAGGTTTAAACTGTTTTTCCACTAAACTAACAATCGTATCCCTAGGGAAAAATCGAGGTAAATTCACAATAAATTGATTACTAAATCCTCCCGTTACTAAAGTTGAAAAGTCTTTTTCTAAGGCTGTTAATGTGTCTTGAACAACTTCCTCCGCCGTGGCATAATTTTGTCCAACGCCGGAAAGGGTTTGAGGAAATTCTGCTGCGACAAAAAAGTTAGATTCGGTAGGGCCAGGACAGACCACTAAAAGCCTCACCCCAGAGTCTTTATTTTCCGCCCATAAAGCCTCGGTAAAATTCAAAACAAAGGCTTTTGTTCCCGCATAAACCGAACAATAAGGTAAGGGTTGATAACCCGCAATAGAAGCGACATTAACGATCGCACCTGAACCCCGTTTTTTCATATCTGTTAAGAATAAATGAGTCAGTTCAACTAAGGCTGTAATATTTAACTGAATCATTTGCACTTGTTTAGTTAAGGGACGATCTGCAAAAGCTCCATAATCTCCAAATCCCGCATTATTAATTAGTAAATCAATAGTTAATCCCTGTTGAGAGATAGCATCAAAAACCGATTGTGTGGCATCGGGTTGGGTTAAATCTTGAGGAATTAGATATGCTTTAATATTATATTGCGATCGCAATTGTTCAGCAAGTTTTTCTAATTTGTCTTGAGAACGGGCCACTAAAACCACATCAATTTTCCGAGAGGCTAATTCCTTTGCAAACGCCGCCCCAATCCCAACAGACGCTCCTGTAATTAACGCAGTTTTCATTAATTTTCCATCCTAGAATCACTTTCTGATCAATTATTGTATTTGGTTTCGAGGGTGTTGGCACCCACCGAAGGTGATTCCTCTGACTTAGGAGCAGGTTGGACGGTGGGAGAATATTGACATTACAGATAAAATAGATGACTATATTCTTCAGTTAGGCAGAAGGGTAAATATCGAAGTTTATGGCTTTGAACCGAATTATGTTCATCAATTCCCCCATTTGAGTATCCCTGATTTGGCAAAATAAGGTTGATTTTCAACCGACGAAATAGTACCCAGAGAAGGGATTTTTGATTCATCGGGGGTTGCTTTTTCATGGTTTTCTCTTGAGTTGATTAATTAATGGCCTAATAATATTGAAAACAACTTAAAGCTTTTTTAGAAGATAGAAGTTGTAAAGTTATCAGAGGTCAATAAGTTAGGGTTAACGTTATTCAGGGTGGCGAGAATTTGATTATTGACCTGAATTTGAGTGGAACCATTGACCAGGGTGAGAGTTAGTTGTTCAAAGGTGAGACCGCCATCAAGGACAATCATGTCCACCCCAGAAGTAAAGTCGGTAATCGTATCAGGGCCAAATCCCGAAACCAGAACAAAGCGGTCACTACCTTCGCCTCCGGTCAGAGTATCAGCACCTTCAGCCCCCACTAAGATATCGTTGCCTTGGCCTCCGGTGAGAAGATCGTTACCTCCTCCGCCACCAAGGGTATCGTTACCTCCTCCGCCACCAAGGGTATCGTCACCGTCGTTGCCGTCGAGCAGGTCGTTGTCAGCACCACCATAGATTAGATCTTGACCGGAGTTACCAGAGATTGTATCACTATCTTGGTTCCCAAAGAGGGTATCGTCACCGTCGTTTCCTTCGAGTCGGTCTGTTCCTTGGTTGCCGAAGATGATATCATCTTGATTACCACCTTTAACAAAGTCATTATTCTGACCTCCGAACAGTTCATCTTTGCCATCACCACCATCAATCAGGTCATCTCCTTGATTCCCATTAATCGAGTCATTGCCAGTATTTCCAGCAATGGTATCGTTACCAAGGTTGCCAAACAAGTCATCATCATCATCGCCGCCGTCGATTTGGTCGTTGCCTTTGCCACCGAAAACTAGATCTTTGCCTTTGCCCGCATTGATATAGTCGTTCCCTTGATTGCCGTTAATTTCGTCGTTGCCATCTCCGGTTTCAATGTTATTGTCACCGTCTTTACCAAAGATTTGATCAGATTCGGCTGTACCTGAGATCTCCTCATTGCCATTACTGGAAACCTGGGATGGGGAGTTTGTGTTAGTTTTTAAAGCAGGAAAATCAAGGGTTTTAATGAAATTGCTAGGCTCATAAAAATCACGAGTGGAGTTGGGTGTTGGTTCCGGTGTTGACGTGGGTGTGGGTTCCGGTGTTGGCTCCGGTGTTGGTGTTGGTGTTGGCTCCGGTGTCGGTGTTGGTGTTGGTGTCGGTGTTGGCTCCGGTGTCGGTTCCGGTGTTGGTGTCGGTTCCGGTGTTGGTGTCGGTGTTGGTGTCGGTGTTGGCTCCGGTGTTGGCTCCGGTGTCGGTTCCGGTGTTGGTGTCGGTGTTGGTGTCGGTGTTGGTGTCGGTTCCGGTGTTGGCTCCGGTGTTGGCTCCGGTGTCGGTGTTGGTGTCGGTGTTGGTGTCGGTGTTGGTGTCGGTGTTGGTGTCGGTGTTGGCTCCGGTGTCGGTTCCGGTGTTGGCTCCGGTGTCGGTTCCGGTGTTGGTGTCGGTGTTGGTGTTGGTGTTGGTGTTGGTGTTGGTGTCGGTGTTGGTGTCGGTGTTGGTGTCGGTGTTGGTGTCGGTGTTGGTGTCGGTGTTGGTGTCGGTGTCGGTTCCGGTGTCGGTGTCGGTTCCGGTGTTGGCTCCGGTGTTGGCTCCGGTGTTGGCTCCGGTGTCGGTGTTGGTGTCGGTGTTGGTGTCGGTGTTGGTGTCGGTTCCGGTGTCGGTTCCGGTGTTGGCGTGGGTATAATGCTCAACAGGAAACTATCACTAATACTTGCCCCACTTTTATCGGTAGCAGTAACATTAATAGTCAACGCATCAACATCACTGTTAGTCGGTGTTCCGGTAAAGGCTCCGGTTGTGCTATTAAATGTTAACCAACTGGGTAAGGTTGTACCATCGGCTAAGGTGGCGGTATAGGTTAAACTATCTCCTGCATCAATATCACTGAAATTATTAGTAATATTGAGACTGAAACTGCTATCTTCGTTAACGGTTTGGTTGCCGATAGGAGTCGCAGTGGGAGCATCGTTAATATTAGTAACCACAGAAGTCGGACTACTATTAACAGTTTCTACTGTCCCTAATAGGTCAGTATAACTAACTTTTACCTGTACTTTTTTCCCAACTTGGGTTTGAGATAAGGCAAAAGTATTATTAGTTGCTCCACTAATATCTGTCCAGGTAACTCCATTATCAGATGACTCTTGCCATTGATAATTTAAGGTTCCTAAACCATCAACATCTGCTAAGGTATTTGTGGCGGTTAAGGTTTGGTTTTGTGTTGCTGTCCCTGTAATACTAACATTACCTGTGGGTAAGTCGTTAATATTAGCAACAAGAGAAGTCGGACTACTATTAACGGTTTCTGCTGTCCCTAATAGGTCGGTATAACTAACTTTTACCTGTACTTTTTTCCCGACTTGTGCTTGAGATAAGGCAAAAGTATTATTAGTTGCTCCACTAATATCTGTCCAGGTAACTCCATTATCAGATGACTCTTGCCATTGATAATTTAATGTTCCTAAACCATCTGCGTCTGCTAAGGTATTGGTTGCGGTTAAGGTTTGGTTTTGTGTTGCTGTCCCTGTAATACTAACATTACCTGTGGGTAAGTCGTTAATATTAGCAACAAGAGAAGTCGGACTACTATTAACGGTTTCTACTGTCCCTAATAGGTCAGTATAACTAACTTTTACCTGTACTTTTTTCCCGACTTGTGCTTGAGATAAGGCAAAAGTATTATTAGTTGCTCCACTAATATCTGTCCAGGTAACTCCATTATCAGATGACTCTTGCCATTGATAATTTAATGTTCCTAAACCATCTGCGTCTGCTAAGGTATTGGTTGCGGTTAAGGTTTGGTTTTGTGTTGCTGTCCCTGTAATACTAACATTACCTGTGGGTGCATCGTTAACGGCCGTGACATCAATAGTAATAGTATTAGCTGCCACACTATCAAGAGTGCCGTCATTAACGGTGAACTTGAAGTTGGCATAACCGCTACCGTTGGCATTGGCAACTGGGGTAAATTGTAGGTTAGGAATATTCGCAGCAGTGATCACTTGGTTAGCTGTGACAGCAGTGCTGTTGAGTTTTAATGTCCCGGCGGTGGGCAGTTGAGTGATTTTTATCGAAGCTAGGGTGTTTCCGGTGTCTACATCACTAAAACCGAAGTCCGTGGCAGCAAAGGTATAGTTACTGTCTTCGTTAAAGGTTAGGGTTTTGTCCGTGCCGGTAGGTGCATCGTTAACGGCCGTTACCACAATGGAGGCGGTGGCGGTGTTACTGCTAAAGGCTGTTGTCCCGCCGTTAGTGCTGGTGTCGGCTGTACTTCCGGCTGTACCTGTGGACTTATCCCAAGCCCGGAAGGTGAGGGCATTGGTAATAGTCCCGTTGTAGTTGGTGTTGGGTTGGAAACGAACTTTATTCCCTGCATCTAATAATAGGGCGTTACTGTCGCTGACGGAGGGGAAGTTTGTCCAGGTTGTGCCGTTGTTGGTGGAATATTGCCAAGTGCCGTTATTGTCGGCGGCTGTAATTGCAATGGCTTCGGTGATGGTGGTGGTGTCTACATCGGATATGGGGATAAGATTGTTATAGATTTTGCTGATGCGGCCAGAACTAGAGGAGCCCGTGAGCAGGATGTCGGTGTCCCCATCTTTGTCAAAGTCGGCTGTGGTGACGGAACTAAAGGAAACACCGGTGAGGGAGACGTTCGTGTTTTCGCTAAAACCGCCACTGCCGTTGTTGCTATAGATTTTGCTGATGCGGTTATTAGAACTATCCCGGCCCGTGAGCAGGATATCGGTGTCCCCATCAGAGTCAAAGTCGGCTGTGGTGACCGAACTACTGGAAACACCGGTGAGGGAGACGTTGGTGTTTTCGCTAAAACCGCCACTGCCGTTGTTGCTATAGATTTTGCTGATGGGGTTAAATGAACTATCGAAGCCCGTGAGCAGGATGTCGGTGTCCCCATCATTGTCAAAGTCGGCTGTGGTGACGGAACTCAAGGCAACACCGGTGAGGGAGATGTTCGTGTTTTCGCTAAAACCGCCACTGCCGTTGTTGCTATAGATTTTGCTGATGGGTTTACCAGAACTAGAGGAGCCCGTGAGCAGGATGTCGGTGTCCCCATCTTTGTCAAAGTCGGCGGTGGTCACGGAACTAAAGCCAACACCGGTGAGGGAGACGTTGGTGTTTTCGCTAAAACCGCCACTGCCGTTGTTGCTATAGATTTTGCTGATGGTGTTTCCTGAACTATCGTAGCCCGTGAGCAGGATGTCGGTGTCCCCATCTTTGTCAAAGTCGGCTGTGGTGACGGAACTATAGGCAACACCAGTTAGGGAGATGTTGGTGTTTTCGCTAAAACCGCCACTGCCGTTGTTGCTATAGATTTTGCTGATGGGTTTACCAGAACTATCCTGGCCCGTGAGCAGGATGTCGGTGTCCCCATCAGAGTCAAAGTCGGCTGTGGTGACGGAACTTCTGGCAACACCGGTGAGGGAGATGTTCGTGTTTTCGCTAAAACCGCCACTGCCGTTGTTGCTATAGATTTTGCTGATGCGGCCAGAACTAGGGGAGCCCGTGAGCAGGATATCGGTGTCCCCATCATTGTCAAAGTCGGCTGTGGTGACGGAACTATAGCGAACACCGGTGAGGGAGATGTTGGTGTTTTCTTTAATACTTCCAGATGGAATTATATCTTTGATAACATCCCCAATAGAGGTGCTATCATCTTCGTTAATGGTGGTGAGGGTATAGGTGAAGTTGGTATTAGCTAATACGGGTGCATCGTTAACGGCCGTGACCGTGACTTGGGCAGTGACTGGGGTAGGAGACTGCAAACGATCGTTATCTTTAGCCACCACTTGAACCGCATTGACCGTGCCGTTAACGTTGGCATCCGGTGTCCAATAAGCTCTTTTCGTGGCATCTATCGTATCATTACTCCCGGCAACCCAAGCTGTGGCGATGGTGGCATCGCTCCCAATTCTTAACGTACCACTACTGACGGCTTTCACAACAAAGGCATCCACCGTCCCCCCATTATCCGCTTCATTTCCTTGGGCAGCGAAGTCAGCAAAGGTGAGTTCGACTTCTGTATCTTCGTTGGTAGTGTCAACCGGGCCAGCAAAACTGCTGAAGGTGGGGGGGTTGAGGGTGTTGCTATAGATTTTGCTGATGCTGTTACTAGAACTATCCTGGCCCGTGAGCAGGATGTCGGTGTGCCCATCATTGTCAAAGTCGGCTGTGGTGACGGAACTATAGCGAACACCGGTGAGGGAGACGTTGGTGTTTTCGCTAAAACCGCCACTGCCGTTGTTGCTATAGATTTCGCTGATGCGGTTATTAGAACTATCCTGGCCCGTGAGCAGGATATCGGTGTCCCCATCAGAGTCAAAGTCGGCTGTGGTGACGGAACTAAAGGCAACACCAGTGAGGGAGACGTTGGTGTTTTCGCTAAAACCGCCACTGCCGTTGTTGCTATAGATTTTGCTGATGCGGTTATTAGAACTATCCTGGCCCGTGAGCAGGATATCGGTGTCCCCATCTTTATCAAAGTCGGCGGTGGTGACGGAACTACTGGAAACACCGGTGAGGGAGACGTTGGTGTTTTCGCTAAAACCGCCACTGCCGTTGTTGCTATAGATTTTGCTGATGCGGTTATTAGAACTAGAACCATCCCGGCCCGTGAGCAGGATATCGGTGTCCCCATCTTTGTCAAAGTCGGCTGTGGTGACGGAACTATAGGCAACACCAGTTAGGGAGACGTTGGTGTTTTCGCTAAAACCGCCACTGCCGTTGTTGCTATAGATTTTGCTGATGCGGTTATTAGAACTATCCCGGCCCGTGAGCAGGATATCGGTGTCCCCATCTTTGTCAAAGTCGGCTGTGGTGACGGAACTATCGGCAACACCGGTGAGGGAGACGTTGGTGTTTTCGCTAAAACCGCCACTGCCGTTGTTGCTATAGATTTTGCTGATGCGGTTATTAGAACTATCCCGGCCCGTGAGCAGGATATCGGTGTCCCCATCATTGTCAAAGTCGGCTGTGGTGACGGAACTAAAGGAAACACGAGTTAGGGAGATGTTCGTGTTTTCGCTAAAACCGCCACTGCCGTTGTTGCTATAGATTTTGCTGATGGGGTTACTAGAACTATCCAAGCCCGTGAGCAGGATATCGGTGTCCCCATCTTTGTCAAAGTCGGCTGTGGTGACGGAACTTCTGAAAACACCGGTGAGGGAGATGTTCGTGTTTTCGGTAAAGTTAAAACTAGAAGTCATTTTCTTAATTTCCTTTAATTGGGTAGTCGGTTTATCCCTAATGGGTATCAAGATGTTTCTGATGGTTGGGGGTTAACGGTTTCCCATTTGTCGAAATGCCGATTCTAAGTGGCTGACAAACCCTGATACGTTAAATAACGGCGCATCTCGTGCCTTTAACCGTTGACGCAACTGTTGCAACTCCTGGGGATGGCTGGCCCAGTCAATCGCTTTTTGTTGGTACTCCTCCCCACTGTGAGCAATCATTTCTGGGAGTCCGCCACTGGCACAAATACTCGCCCCCATGCGGGAAGCGTTGGTCAAACCAGGTTTTGTCAGTACGGGTACACCCGCCCACAACGCTGCTACAGTGGTGGAACCCCCGCTATATATCCATGTATCTAAGGCTAAATCTGCTAACTGCAAGCGGGCTAAATATTCGGGATGGGGAATTTTGGGGGCAAAAATTAGTCTTTCGGGTGCTACCCCCATTTCCCCAGCACGGCGACGGAGGTTTTGCATGGTCTCTTCTACTGCCAAAGATAACCACAAAACACTGCCTTCAACTTGCTGTAATATCCCCATCCAAACGGCAAATAAATCTGGCGTAATTTTAAAGTGTCGGTTGCAGCAAACAAAGACAAAACTATCTTCTGGCAACCCGAATTCAGCCCGACTAACTTGTTTGTTGGAAATCTCCATCGGTGAACAGATAAACTGATGGGGTAAATAGATGATTGACTCGCTATAATTTTTAGCTAAATCTGCTGGTACAACCCATTCATCCGTTAGCAAGTAGGGGATAAAATTCGCTCCCATTGTATTGGGATATCCCAGAAAACTCGCCTGTACAGGTGCAGGTTGATAAGCAAATATTTCCGTTTTACTGTAACCTGTATAACCCGCTAAATCTATTAAAATATCAATGCCATCAGCATTAATTTGGCGAGCCGCATCGACGGCAGAAAGTTGGTAAATATCTCGAAATTGATCACAGCCATTTTTAATCATTTCTGTGACTTCATCGTTGACATTTAATAGGTTGTAGCCAAAGATTTCAAACTGGTCTCGGTTGTGAGCTTCAAAGAGTTGGGAAATTAAGCGTCCGACGGCGTGACTGCATAAATCTGGGGAAACATAACCCACCCGCAATTTATCGTTTTTTTGAGAATAGATGAATTGAGGTTTTTTCGAGTTAACAGATTTCTCAATGGCGGTGGCGTGTTTTTGAGCAACTGCTAGAGATAATTCTGGAGGAATAGGAAGGGCGTTTAACTGAAAGGGTGCGAGGGTGACACCGCCGTTTTCTTCCTGAATATATTGGGTCGTAGAATCAATTAATTGTTCTATGAAACTATCATAGTTTTCCCAGTCGCAAAGATTGAGTTTCACAAAACCAATATGGGATAATAAATGTTGAGCATTAGGGTTGAGTTTTTGCACTCGTTCATAGGCTAGTTTCGCTAGGGTAAATTGACTCTGAAATTCCCAAATTTGCCCTAATTCAAAATAGGCATCCGCGTAGTTCCGTTGGTGTTTAGCTGCGGTTTGGAATAGCTGAATGGCTTCGTCTAATTTGGCTTGTTGTTTATACAATAAACCTAAATTATATAAAGCTGGAACAAGCTCAGGGTTTAATTCCAAGGCGCGTTTTAATAACTCCTCAGCTTGATTTAATTGACCTTCAATTAGGTAGATTGACCCCAAGTTTGTTAAGGTTAACGCAGAATTTGGGTTAATTTTTAGAGCATTTTGATAACAAGTTATGGCTTCAGATAAGCGATTTTGCTGTTGCAGTAAGGTTCCTAAATTATTATGGGCAGGAATATAATTTGGGTCGGCTGCTATGGCTTTTTGAAAACAAGCGATCGCTTGTTCAAATTTTCCTTGCTTTTTCCAGTCTTGACCTTGATTAAAATTAGCAATGGCTTGTTCTTTATTAGAAGTTTTTTTATGGGAAAAATTAAGCTGATTTTGTCCTAATTCTATCGGTTTATTTAACTGAATATAAATCCAGGCGATCGCTTCACTTAATCTTTCCCCTTCTCGCCAGTTAACTGAGCGAAATAATCTCAAAAATAAGGGTAAATCATATCTGATTTTATTGGTGGTTTTTGAAGTATAATTACTATAATTATTGTTGACTTTTTTAAAGCCCCCAATAGTAACTAATTTAGCAATATTCCCACTTTTAAAACCCAAGGACATCGGACATTGAACTTGGGGAAAAATAGCCACATCATAAAGTTCTGTGGCTTCGGTATCCATGTCTAGCCATTCGACAATATTTCCGGTTTTTATGTCAATAATTAGGATGCCACAACGGGCTTCGGCTTGTTTTTGTTGCAGCTTTTCTCCCAGTAATAAACCGGAAAAATGATAATCTCTGGGTTTAGATAAACCCACAACGGCAAAATCTCCGACAAAGGCTAACCCCCGTCCATACCCCGGACAAAATGTAACCGCAACAAATTCCCCGTTTTCGATGTATCCAAAATCTCCTGTTCCTGAGTTGAGTAACCACAATTTCCCTTGATACCATCGGGGAGAGTGGGGCATGGATAAACCCCTAGCGATGATATCGTTGGTTTGAATATCAATCACCACTCCCCCATCACTGCGTCGATGTCGCCAACCGGATGCTACATCCGAATGACTAACCGCCGTTACATAGCGGGGAATACCGTTAAGGGCGGCTAACCCGTTAAGGTGACAGCGATCTTCCGGGGCGAGTTTGCTGATAAAATTCGGTTGCCATACAGGAGTAAAGCTGTGTTGAGGATGGAGCGTCGCTAAACAGCTATATTCGGTGTTAGCAAAGATGATGTTACCTTGAGGATCAACTACAAGGTCATGTACGTCTACATCTCCGGTGGTGTAGGCAACGCGAGGAACGTAGACGCGATCATATTTATCCTGTAAAAGTTCCCCGTTTTCGAGGATATTTTCAAACCGCCAAATTTGATAGCGGGTGGCGAGGTAAAAGCGTTCTGATGTCACATAAAGTCCCATCGGTCGCTCAAATTCCCAAACGGGGGTGGAAATTTGGCCGTTAGGTTGGACTCCGATCAAACAAAGGCGGTTTGTTTGGTAGGTAGTCAGGGCGACGCTGACTTGGTGTTGGTGCAGCCATTCCAGAAAGTGTCGTGAGTAAGGAACAGTTAGGGTTTTGGGAGTGCTCATAGGTTATTGCTTATTGATGTAGATAGAGGTTGCACAAAAACCAAATAAATCTTATCTTAAAACAAGATTTTTTTAAAAGTACAGCGGCAATGTTGGATTCTCTCAAGGTAAGACTATACCCAAATAAGGTATTTGTGGCAGTTAAGGTTTGGTTTTGTTCGGGTGTTCCTGTAATATTAACTGTTCCTGTAGGAGCATCATTAACATTAGTAACAACAGAAGTTGGACTACTATTAACGATTTCTTGTGTTCCTAGTCCATCGGTATAACTAACTTTTACCTGTACTTTTTTCCCGACTTGTGCTTGAGATAAGGTGAAAGTATCATTAGTTTCTCCACTAATATCAGTCCAGGTAACTCCATTATCTGCTGACTCTTGCCATTGATAATTTAATGTTCCTAAACCATCAATATCGGCTAAGGTATTGGTTGCAGTTAAGGTTTGGTTTTGTGTTGCTGTACCCGTAATATTAACTATTCCTGTCGGTAAGTCATTAACATTAGTAACACGGGACTTACGCAAGCACGCTATATATAGCGTACTTGCGTAAGTCCTGTAAATTTTATATTGCTGGCGCAGATACTTGAACAATTGGCAGCGTTCGCTGGCTTACTGCACACTATATATAGTGTGCCTGCGTAAGTCCTGAATTTATTATAAAATATCAATATAGCAGTTTTTAATCATGGTAGCTCCCACAAATAGAAAGCAAGATAAATTTCAATCCTATTACACGAATTGTGATCATATTACTTCCTATATGGTAGGACTTCTCGAATGTGATAATAATATGTCTGTGCTTGAACCTTGTGCGGGTGAGGGTGTGTTTATTGACGAGTTATTAAAACAGGAATTAACTCCAGAAATTACTGCCTATGAGTTAAATATTGATGCTGTAAATCAGTTGAATATTAAATATAATGATTTAAAAAATATTGAGATTATACATCAAGATTTTATCCTGGCAAACACTAACAAAAAATTCGATAGAGTGATTGCCAATCCCCCTTATGGAGCATATCAATCACCGGAAAAAAGAAAACAATTAAAAAAAGCATATCCCCATATATATGCTAAGGAAACCTACGGTTTATTTTTAATTCAAACGCTGGAATTATTGAAACAGGACGGACGACTGGTTTTTATTATTCCAGATACCTATTTATCACTCCATCATCATCAAGGTTTGCGAAAAGAAATTATTAGTAATTATAAAATAGAATCAATCACGCTTTTTCCTTCTGATTTTTTCCCGGGTGTCAACTTTGGCTATGCGGGTTTAAGTATAATATCTATTGTTAAGGAAAAACCAAATATTGACTATAATTTTCCTGTTTATAAAGGTCTGCATTCACCGTCAGAGTTGACAGAATTATTAACCAAAACCAAGAAAAATTATGAAGTTTGTAGACTTTCCTACCATCAGCTTATTAACAATCCATCCCAGGCTTTTTTTCTGTCTTCAAAAGACTGGATTTCTCAAATTCTGAGTTCCGATAATCTAACAATAGGTGATATTTGTTTTGTGGTAACGGGTTTTTATTCGGGTAATGATGGTAAGTATTTAAGGCGATCGCCCTCTGTTACTAGGGGGACTAAAAAGTATGCTATTGTAGAGAATAATAAGATATGTAGGGATAATCTTTCTATTAATCCGCCCCTGAATGGCATCAAAAATGATTGTTATTGGGTTCCTATTGTCAAGGGTGGTAATCAAAGATTCTACAAACAATCAGAATGGTTTATGGACTGGGGAGAAAAAGCAGTTCATGATTATAAAGTTACTAATAAGCAAAAAGCTAGATTTCAGAATTCTCAATTTTATTTCCGTCAAGGAATTGCTGTACCGATGATATCCTCCTCCTCAATTACGGGATCATTGCTTGATGGTAGATTATTTGATCAGTCTATTGTGGGAATATTTCCCCGCCAAGATTACCAGGATTTAATTTACTATTTACTGGGTTTTTTTAATAGTAAAGCTTGTAATGATCTGATTAGAACTATCAATATAAGCACCAATAATTCCGCTAATTATATCAAGAAAATACCCTTGATTATACCACAAAAACAGTTATTAGAAACTATATTAAAAGAAGTGGGGCGGCTGGTTATATTATCTAAGTCTAATATTATTAATGATCAAGATTTGCAAAAATTGAATGAATACTTTTATGATGTATATGGTGCTAAAATATCATGAAAAGACAAGACCAAATCATACTTTAAGCGGTTAAAAATGTTCTCCTGATAATATTTAAACTCTTAAGAATCAGACAATGAAAAGTGGTATGCTCTAAAAGGTCAAGATTTGAAACTACCGTCCATGCCTGAGTTAACAAAAGATGGTTATTATGCTGAGTTCGGATCTCGCATTACTCAAGAGAGCGAACGCCTCTTCGTTGATGAATTCCTGTGGACTCTGCTTGGCACAAAAATAGGCTACATCATCCCTCAACGCACTTTCATTGACAGCACGGGCAAAAACAGGCGGATTGATTTTTCTTATGTTGAGGGTAGTAGCAAGCTGGCAATTGAAGTCAACGGCGAGACTTACCATGCAGAAGGTATTGTCCCTAACGAGGTGTTTGACGACAACTTATTTCGCCAAAATGAAATATTACAAGATGGTTAGAAGTTAATTCGATTTTCTTATAGTATGCTCCAGTCTCTTCAGTGGCGACCAGTAGTAATGCAGTCTTTAAGAAACTTCTTTTCTAATTATGCTCCTAATCTTCTTGGAGAAGAGTTAGTTGAGCCTAACCCTCTTCAAATAAATGCACTCAAAGCATTAGAATTCTACAGATCAAAAGGTTGGAACAAAGGCGTTGTGATCTTACCTAAAAGTACAGGTAAAACTATATTATCGGCTTTAGATGCTAGAATATTTCGAGGAAAAGTGCTTTTTATTGTTCATAGATTAGATATCCTAAAACAGAGTATCTCTGCATATAAAAAGGTCTGGAATCAGGCAACAATTGGGATACTCACTGGAGAGTCAAGAGAGAACGAGTTAAATTGTGATATTTTATTTGCATCTAAAGATACTCTTCGTCAAACTACCGAGTTAACCAAGTATAGACATGATGAGTTTGACTATATTGTTATTGATGAAGTTTATCATGGTCAAACACCTTCTTACAGAGAAATTTTTTCCTATTTCAAACCAAGATTTATGCTTGGAATGACTGCTACACCAGATCGAAGTTCAAAAAGCTATTTAACACCCTCACAACTTGAAGAAATTGAACAGTGGCTAATTCCCTTAGAAAGACGAAACATCTCCGAGTTAGAAAGGCATCTAATCGAAGAGAAAGATTGGTTGATAACTTGTTGTTTATTTGCACCTTATGGCCCGAAAGAAAATCCAGTAGAAGCGATCTGGTTACAAGTGAAAAATTTTATTAGACGGTTTTATTATCGGTGTCGAAACTTCTCAATAGCTAAAAAGTTATTCCAGCTTTTCTTTAAGTTTAATTTGTTCAATCCTCCCAACTTAGAAAAATATGATGCTTTTGTACAAATGATTTAGACTTGCTATAGTGATGATGTTAGTATTTTACGAGAATTATTTGGAGCAGATTTCCTAACAAATAACTACCACTTAACAGAAACAGAGTACATTCAACTATAGAAAAAACATGGCTAACCGATCTCACAGAAATACACGACTTATTGGAATGAATGCCCTGCGAAAACGTAACGGGGTTCACACTTCTGAACTTGAAATTGAAATTAAAAAATATCAAGAAACCGTTCATGCTGTTATGAATCTTGATTGTCTTAAACTGCTTAAAAAGATTCCCTCAAACTCGGTTCAACTGATTGTTTGTGATCCTCCTTATAATATAAATCTTGCTGAATGGGATAATTTTGATAATTATATTAAGTGGGCATCTGAATGGTTGATAGAGAGCGAGAGAGTCCTATCTGAGACAGGAAATATTGTTATATTTGGTGGGTTTCAATATCAAACTGAAGCCGGAAGTGGTGATTTACTGGAAATTATGATGTATATGCGCCGTCATAGCAAAATGCGATTAGTCAACGTGATTATTTGGTATTATAAAAATGGAATGAGTGCCCATAGATTCTTTGCCAATCGCCATGAGGAAATAGCTTGGTTTGCGAAGACAAAAAAATATGTTTTTGACTTAGATGCAGTTCGTATACCTTTTGATCAAGAGACTAAAACCCTTTACTTGAAAGATAAAAGATTAAAGCCTGAGAGTGTTGAGAAAGGAAAAAATCCGACGAATGTTTGGGAGATTGGAAGATTGAATGGTAATTCCCTGCAAAGAGTAGGACATCCCACCCAAAAACCAACGGAAGTAATTAGAAGAATTGTCCGGGCGATGTCTTACCCTGGTTCCGTTGTGCTTGATTTTTTTGCGGGTTCAGGAGTGACAACCAGAGTGTGTATAGAAGAAGGAAGACATAGTATAGCAAATGATATTTCTACTGATTTGAATGGCTATTTAGATCAGCATATTGCCAAAATAAAACCCGATATTTTTTCTGATTTTGTCCCCTTTAATTTATTAACTGAAATTGAATTTGAGTCCCATCCAGTGTTTGGCAAAATAACGGGAAATAGGTAGCTTCATGGAAAGTCATTTTTCAGGAGCGAATTTAACGATCTTGTTGATGTCCTAATTTCTTTGCACACTGCGATAGATATTGCTGTAATGATGTATGATGGGGTTTTAAGTTGAGTATGACTAAAATAGAAATTTATGGGGCATAAGGGATGAAACGCTATATTTGTATTGCCATTGGCATTAATCAATATCAATATCTGCAACCCTTGAATTATGCCCAAAAGGATGCAGAGGCTATTTATGAATATTTGGTTGATGTTGCCGGGTTTCCTCGCGATCAGAGTTTATTGATCACCGATAAGTCCCCCCAAATGTCGAGGATGTCCACCTATCCCAACAGGGAAAATATTGTAGATTGGGTGGAGTCTTTCTGTAAAGAGCAACTCGGCCCGGAGGATGTCCTCTGGTTTTTCTTTAGTGGTCATGGGTTTGCCAAGGATGGGCGGGATTATCTATTGCCGATTGATGGGAACCCGACTCAGTTAGAAACAACGGGAATTCCGATTCAAGAGTTATTTGACTATTTTAAAGCCGCGGCAACCGATAAAATTTTGGTGTTGCTGGATATTAACCGCGCTCAGGGGGCACACGCGGGGGAAAGTGTGGGAACTCAAACGGCTGAAATCGCCCGAAAATTAAAAATTCCGACGATTTTATCCTGTCAGCCCGAACAGTTGTCCCGGGAAACTTCGGCTTTGCGCCAAGGATTCTTTACTTCGGTATTATTGGAAGGGTTGAAAGCCGGACAGTTTTCAACCTTAGACCGATTAATTCATGGACTGGAGAAACGTTTACCGGAAGTGACGGAACAACATTTAAGACCCCGACAAAACCCCGTATTTGCAGTTTATCCAGCCTCTAAACTCCAGCAGGTACTTTTACCTGAAATTCGTCAGGTGGCTATTAATCTTTCCAACGGTATTAGAGAAATAAATATGGCAACTGTAGAATCTCATCAAAATGGGACTGCTCCGATATCGGAAGATCCCCTGAAATTATCCCTATCCTCTGATCAAGGAAATGGAGATCGGGGTTCTGCGACAGGTGAACCCGTCGAACCTGGGAATTTACCCCCAAATTCTCCAGCTTCTGTAGTTCAGATGAACTCCCAACCGCCTGCAAGTTCAACAGAGGACACTATGACAGAAAGTTCATTTTTACAACGGTTAATTCTTTGGAGTGGCGCAACGGCGCTGGTACTGTTACTGGGTGTGTTTCTGACCAATAAACCAATATTTTTAGGTCAAAAAACCGCTAAGTCTTCTGTTGAGACTTCAACGGTGGTTAAAACTCCCAAACCACTGCCCGCGACCACAAAACCGGAAACCACACCCCCGACTCCAACTCCTGCAAGTCCGGTTCAATTGTTAGATGAATCGAAACTCCTATTAAAAGATGCTTCCGCTTCTGATTTTAGTAAAGCGATCGCCATCATTCGACAAATTCCGGCGAGCGATCCCCAGTACAAGGAAGCCCAAGGGGATATTGAACAATGGAGTAAAACGATCTTGGTGATTGCCCAAGGACGCGCCCTGAGTCAAAATTTACCAGCAGCCGTTGATGCGCTCAAGTTGCTCCCTGACGCTAATCCTGAGATTTATCAACAGGGACAAAAACAACTTGAGGAGTGGGAGGCTCAGTTAAGCATCCTGAAAAATAATCAAGGAATTTTGAGCCAGGCTAAGGCTTTAATTAAGCCCGGTCAAGCTTCATCCTATAGTGATGCCATCGGTCTTGTCCAAAAAATTCCGGCGGATCAGCCTGGATATTTGGAGGCGGAAAAATTAATCAATCAATGGGGAAATCAAATCTGGGAAATTGCTCAATCCCGTGCTAAGAAAAAGCAATATGTTAATGCTATTGAAGCGGCTAAGTTAGTTCCCGAAAATACATCGGCCTATGATGCGGCTCAGAAAGCGATCGCTGACTGGAAAACGAATAAGTAATCAGTTATCAGTCATCAGTTATCAGTCATCAGTCATCAGTTATCAGTTAAATTGAAAAAAATTCATTTTCATAAAGGAGGATGTTCCCCCATTATATAGAGAATACATCGTAGATTAACTAAACCTTCTCGATTTAAGCGTAAAACTTCAACAGTAGCCCTTCCTATGGGAGTTAAACCAATAATTAGAGTATAATCTTGATTCCAACTCAAATGTTCTTGCCAATTTTGTTGTCGAGGATGATAAAGAGAAACCATTGATTGAGTAATGGGATCTTTCCCTTCAGTTTTGTTGTATTTATAGTTGTTACATCCTTGACAGGATAAGGCTAAATTATCAAGATTACTGTCGCCACCTTTACTTAAAGGTTGAATATGCTCAACAGAAAAACTATGGGTAGCAAATTTTTCTTGAGAATGGCAATACTCACAGCAACTTTTTGCTCTTAATCTAACTTCTTGTTTAAGTTGAGAGGTGAGTTTGTTATCAGTCATTATTAATTGGTTGAAGCCCCATTTGTGTAATTAAATTGGTGAGAGAGAGTTTACGCATTTGAGCTAATTTAGTTAAATATTCTAAGCGTTGAGCTTGATATTTTTCTACTTGCTCAGTTAATTCTAAAAGTTGCTGATACTCTGATTCTGTTAAAATTTCTTGATTGCGTTTCTCCATCAAAGTTTGATATATATGTCGTAATTCTTGAGGTAAATCTTGATTAATTTTGATCAATAATTCAGACTCATTTATTGATAGACTAGGAGCAATTCTTTGAGCTTTAACTTGTAGGATTTGCTCAATAAATTGCTCTAATTCAGCTTGATTTAATTGCTGAACAGCTTGGAGTAAATCTAAGGCTGATATTTGGGCTTCAATTTTGACAGTGGGCATGATCTTACAACACTTTTATTTTAGATTTCTGGATATCTTGATGATAACTGATAACTGATAACTAATTGATTACTGATAACTGATTTTTGTTCCCCCTAAACCGCAGTAGCCATTGGGGTTTTTGGCTAAGTATTGTTGATGATAACTTTCGGCATAATAAAATTCTGGTGCGGGCAGAATTTCTGTGGTTATGGTTTCATAACCTCCTTTTTTCAGGGCGATTTGATAGATGTCCCGTGAGGCTTCTGCTAATTCCCGTTGTTGCTCGGAATAAACATAAATTCCTGAACGGTATTGTGTCCCAGCATCGTTACCCTGGCGCATTCCCTGAGTCGGATTATGGCTTTCCCAAAAGACTTTTAGCAATTGTTCATAACTGATGACTTTTGGATCATAAACCACTAACACGACTTCATTATGTCCCGTTAGCCCGCTACAAACTTCTTCATAGGTGGGGTTGGGAGTAAATCCGGCACTGTAGCCCACGGAGGTGCTAAACACGCCTTCTTGCTGCCAAAATCGACGTTCTGCACCCCAAAAACAACCCATCCCAAACACCACCATTTCTAATCCTGGGGGAAAGGGGGGTTTCAGGGGATTACCATTGACATAGTGTTTGTCGGGTACGGATATGGCTTGTTTCCGTCCGGGTAAGGCGTCGGAAGCTGAAGGCATTTTTAGTTTTTTACCCAGTCCAAAAATGTGCATAATTGAGTTATTTAGGATTGCTATATCTTAATTTTAGCGTTTTTATCGGGATTTTTGCTGAAATATAATAATTATAATTGAGTTTTTAAAATTTGATATAATCAGTTAGAAGAATAAAAAACTCAGATATGATGTGGGATGAAATTGCTGAAGAAATTACACAGGCTACGGGAGAACCGTTTAAAATTTGCGATCGCCATGGCGTCGGTGGAGGATGTATCAATCAAGGATATCAAATTAGCCAAGGTTCCCGTCACTATTTTATTAAACTGAATAAAATTAGTCAAGTGGGAATGTTTGAAGCTGAGGCTTTAGGGGTTCAACAAATTGGGAAAACCCAGACTATTCGAGTTCCTCAAGTCATTTGTTGGGGAGGGTTGGGAAATTCCGCTTATTTAGTCTTAGAATGGCTGAATTTAGATGGAAAAAATGATCCTTCAGCCTGGGAAGAAATGGGAAAAAACTTAGCTTTACTCCATGACTGGACACCAGAACAAAATTATCCTGGGTTTGAAAACTTTGGCTGGGAAATTAATAATACAATTGGTTCTACACCTCAAATCAATACCTGGACAAATAATTGGGTAGAATTTTGGCAAGAACATAGAATTGGCTATCAATTGAAACTAGCTAAACAGCGAGGAGGCTATTTTGAACAGGAAGAAAAATTACTAAAAAAAATCCCAGAGTTATTAGCTAATTATACTCCTAAACCTTCCTTAGTTCATGGAGATTTATGGGGAGGAAATGCGGCGATTTCTTCAGCAGGAGAACCAGTAATTTTTGATCCGGCTATTTATTTTGGAGATCGAGAAGTTGATTTAGCTATGACGGAATTATTTGGCGGGTTTCCTCCCCGTTTTTATCAAGGTTATCAGACGATTTTTCCGATAAATTCTGGTTATGCGCGTCGTAAAATGATTTATAATCTTTACCATATCCTAAATCATTTTAACTTATTTGGAGGGAGCTATGGTAGACAAGCTAATCAGATGATTGAAGAAATTTTGCGCTAAACCTTAACTCAACCAGCACTTACCACCTATCTTTTCTTGTATTTATAGTCTTTTCTGATGAATGACGCTCAACCAAATCACTCACTCAACAGTATTTTGATTGTTGATGATACACCCGATAATTTATATCTTTTGTCAGCGATGTTAACAGAACAGGGGTATAATGTTCGCTGTGTTATTAATGGTTCATCTGCGATTATGGTGGCGATTTCTGACCCACCGGATTTAATTTTATTAGATATTCGGATGCCTCAAATGAGTGGATATGATGTTTGCAAAAAGTTAAAATCTTCCGAACGCACCCGAGATATTCCTGTAATTTTTTTAAGTGCATCAAATGAAGTTTTTGATAAAATTCAAGCCTTTGAAGTGGGCGGTTTAGACTATATTACTAAACCTTTTGAAATTCGAGAAGTTTTAGTTAGAATCAAAAATCAATTAAATTTACAAGAGGCAAAATTACAAATTAAAAAATTCAATACCGAACTGGAACAACGGGCTAAAGAACGCACTGAGGAACTAGAACTAGCTAATTTACGATTATTATACATGGCATCCCATGACGCACTTACGGGTTTACCGAATCGAGTGTTTTTTATGGAACAATTGATGACAGTTTTGGCTTATACCCACACCTGTTCTAGCTCTCAATTTGCGGTATTATTTCTCGATTGTGATGATTTTAAAGTTGTTAATGATTCTTTGGGACATTTAGCTGGAGATCAACTTTTAAAGGCGGTGGCGAGAAGATTAAGCAATTGTATTAATCCTAATTATACCTTGGCTCGATTTGAAGGGGATGAATTCACTGTCCTGTTAGAAAAGATTGAATCCGTTGATGAAGCTACCCAATTAGCGGAAACAATTCAACAGGCTTTAACTAAACCTTTTTTACTCCATGAACATGAAGTTTTTATTAATACCAGTATTGGGATTGTTTTAGGAAATTCTGATTACGAACAGCCAGAATATTTGCTCAGGGATGCAGATACGGCAATGTATCAGGCTAAAACTCTAGGAAAAGCCCGTTATCAGGTGTTCAATCGAGAGATGCACACCCGTGCTTTAACTCGTTTACAGTTAGAAAATGACCTCCGACGTGCGATTGAACGTCAAGAATTTATTGTTTACTATCAACCAATTGTTTGTTTATCAACGGGAATAATTAGTAGTTTTGAAGCCTTAGTTCGTTGGAGACATCCCCAACGGGGCTTAGTTCCACCAGATCATTTTATTCCTATTGCTGAAGCCACCGGTTTAATTGTTCCCTTGGGATTTTGGGTGTTAGAAAACTCCTGTCGTCAACTGAAACAATGGCAAGAAAAATCAGCCCAACGAGGGGAAGTTTTTGATGTTACGATGAGTGTTAATTTATCTGTTAAACAGTTCTCTCAACCCAATTTAATTGAACAAATTGATCAAGTTCTTGAGAATTTAAAATTAGATAGCAAAAATCTAAAATTAGAAATTACAGAAAGTGCCATTATGGATAATTCTGAATTAGCATCACAGCTATTTGAACAACTCAAAAAGCGCAACATTCAGTTAAGTTTAGATGACTTTGGGACGGGATATTCTTCCTTAAGTTATTTACACCGATTTCCTTTAGATATTATTAAAATTGACCGCTCTTTTATTAGTAACTTAGATTTGATTGGAAAAAATTTAGAAGTGGTTCAAGCCATTCTCAATCTCGCCCATCATTTAGGAATGAGTGTTGTAGCTGAGGGCATTGAGACACCAGAACAATTATCCCTTCTGAGGCTTTTAGGTTGCGAATTAGCTCAGGGTTATCTATTCGCTCAACCTTTGGATGTAGAAGCCGCAGAAACTCTACTTTTCTCCCATCCTCAATGGTAATAATCAATTCCTATGCTCTATTTTTCTAAAAATCCTAAATTTTTTCCTAGGGTAAAGATTGCCAAGCATGGGTGACTAATTCACTTAACCAGACTCGCTGTTCTCGATTGAGTAGACTATCATCGGCTAAAACCTCAGCCTTAAGATCTTCTAAAGATTGTTGACGAGAACGCGCAATTTTTACGACTCCTGCCAACGCCGTTACGACTAAATCATCAGTAACAGGTTGTTGTCGCAGAGCCATCATTTCTTGGGGGCTTGTGGGAATGGGATGATTCATATATCAGTTATCAGTTAACTGTTGATTTTAGGGTGAATTGTAGCACAAAAAATTGAAACTCAAATGGATATTCAGATAGCACAGGGAACGGAACAGGGAAATCCCCCGTGATTAAAATTAGCTTAGGGGCTTGGTGATCCTCAAATGGTTTCTAATCCGTTAAAATCAGAGTATGCTTAAAAATATAATCTGGTTTTCATCCCTATTGCTTTTTGTCTCTTGCCTCTTACCTAATCTCCCTACTATATATGCCAGTCAGGACTATATTAAGAGTTATTTTATTAAGAATTATTCGGCTTTTAATGTCTATTACTATTGAAGCCTGGATTTTCAAAAAAAGTTTCAATATCTCCCCAAAATTGAGTGTACAATATACCATGGCTCTCAATTTATTAGCAAGTGCCTGTGAATGGATGATTGTTGTAAATGCAGAAGCAATATTACCATTGAAAGCTCGAACACAATTAATTAATTATTTATTGGTAGAACAGCTTGATACAACCTCCTTCGTTATTTTTTTATTAACGGTTTTTAATTTTACTTTCTTACTATTAATTAAATGGATAGGCTTTGAAACCCTACGGTTTTTATCAAGCACAGACTTTACTAATTTTAGTAAAGTATTTTCAGGAAATTCAGAAGACCAGATTCAAATGTCAGAAAAATATAAGGATTTTAGAGTAATATTACTAGCACATACTTTCAGTTATTCTCTGTTTTTAGGGTTAGCATTTACATTATTAATTTTAAAATAAAATGAAAAAACTAATTAATTTTTTAAATATAATTAAACCCTCTCATCCCTTAGACTGGAGAACGTTTATATTGATTGGTATTGCTATTTGGATGGCATCTTTTTTTGTAATTAACAATGAATATACTAGAAATGGTTTGGTATTTCTGAGTTTATTAATGCTAACTGTTGCTATTAGTATCCGAACGAATAAACCTCCATTTATAATGGGAAATATTTCTTTAAGTCCTTGGATTACTTCATTCTTACTATGTCTAATCATATATCAAAATACAGAAATAAATCAACCTAATTTTGCCTTAAAATCTTGGCCAATCATCGCAGCTTGTTTAATCTTTATTCTGGAATTTATTAAAGATAAATTTAAAATTCATTCTCCCCCGCCTTTAGTTCGTATGGGGTTTATTATTGTTTTCCTAATTCACATTAATATTTACTGTTGGATAGAATTTTCTTTGCGCGTGGAAAATTGGGTAAGAAAAGTTCCAGATATTCTTCCTACACCAGAGACTTTGCAGCCGGATTCTGCTAAAATCAACCCAGAGTTTCAATCCTATTTATTTCTGGGAATGAAACAGGAATAAGGATATTGCTTATTTTATGTCAAACCTGATCACAATAATAATCTGGAAATCAAGATGAATTTCAGCCGAATTTTTACTATTGCCAGTAACGTTTTCTTAGAAGTCGTTCGTGACCGCATTCTCTATATTATTGGCATTTTTGCTGTGTTTTTGATGGGTTCTATTCGTTTACTTCCTGAAGTTTCCGCCGGGTTAGAAAACAAAATAACCCTAGATTTTGGCATCGCCATGATTAGCTTATTGGGCTTACTGATTACAGTTTTTGTGAGTGCTAATCTGATTAACAAAGAAATTGACAAAAAAACCGTTTATCTCCTGGTTTCTAAACCCGTCAGTCCGGCGGAATTAATTATCGGAAAACATTTTGGTATCTCGGCTTTTATTGCAGTTTTAATCTTGGTGATGACCCTGCTATTTTTTGGCATTCTCAGTTTCAATAAAATTCCCTACCCCTTCACCTCCCTAAGTATTGCTTTTATATTTATGTGGCTACAATTATCTTTAGTGGCGGCGGTCGGTATTTTATTAGGAGTATTTACCAGTTCCCTCCTCGCGAGTTTATTAACCCTAGGTGTTTATGCAATGGGAAGTCTCAGTCGTGACTTACTCGCATTAGGAAAAATTAGCGAAAACCCCACCTTAGAACAAATGATGAAAGTCACCTATATGATCTTACCCGATTTAGCAAGATTGGATTTGAAAAATGAGGCTGTTTATGGTTACTTACCCCCATCTTCAGTGTTAATAACTAATGGGATTTATGCTATCATTTATATGGTTCTTATATTATCCCTGTCCATTGCAGTTTTTTGGCAGAGAGAATTTTAGTTAAATTATAAAAATAGGTTTCATCTACACTATGATCATCACAGAAAAATTACAACAACTCCAAGCCCTATTTCAAGAAATGGAACGGGCATTAATCGCTTATTCTGGAGGAATAGATAGTACCCTAGTCGCTAAAATTGCCTATGATGTATTAGGAGATCAATCTTTAGCCGTAACCGCCGTTTCTCCCTCCCTATTACCCGAAGACTTAGAAGATGCTCGAATTCAAGCCGCCGAAATTGGGATTCAACACCAAGAAATTCAAACCCAAGAAATGGCTAATTCTAATTATACATCAAACCCAGTTAATCGTTGCTATTTTTGCAAAAGTGAACTCCATGATACTCTAAAACCCCTGGCTCAAACCTGGGGTTATCCCTATATTATTGATGGAGTGAATAGCGATGATTTACGCGACTATCGCCCAGGAATTAAAGCAGCAAAAGAACGGGGAGTCCGTTCACCTTTAGCGGAATTAGGGATTAGCAAAACTGAAGTCCGAGAAATTTCTAAATATCTCGGTTTAAAAGCTTGGGATAAACCCGCTCAACCCTGTTTAAGTTCCAGATTTCCCTATGGAGAAGAAATCACAATTTCTAAATTACAACGGGTTGGTAGAGCCGAAGTGTATTTAAAAAAATTAGGCTGGAAAAATCTACGAGTTCGTTCAGAAGGAGATACGGCCCGCATCGAATTATCTCCAGAAGAAATTAAAGACTTTGTATTAATTATTGAACTGCCTAAATTAGTGAAAACCTTCCAAGAATTTGGGTTTATTTATGTTACTTTAGATTTGGAGGGATATCGAAGCGGAAAACTTAATCAAGTCTTACCTTCGGAATTAATTAGCACCTCAATACCCTGAACCCTAAACCCTAATTATGAACCCGATAAAAGAGGTAAAATGATAGAGCATTGTATGATTCCGATTGTCAAATCTCCTAAAGACTATCCAGCTTATCGGATTAGTCCTCAAGACACTAATCGATTAGCCATTGTTTTTGATCCTGATGCGGCTAATGCCTCTTTAACGGTTTGTATAGAAATTTTTGATATTCAGGGAAAAACGCCTCCTAACCGTCATCAACTCGCCGTAGAAATGTTTTTTGTAATTAAAGGAGAAGGAGTGGCAAGTTGTGATGGAAAAACAGTTAAAATTAGAGCGGGAGACAGTATTTTAGTTCCTCCTACCGGAACACATATTATTAAAAATACTGGCTCAACTCGCTTGTATGTTCTTTGTATTATGGTTCCCAATGAAAATTTTGTAGAGTTAATTCGCAGTGGTACACGAATAGAACTGGATGAAGAAGATTTAAACATTTTAAGTCGAGAAAATTGATTATTTTCCGATTGAATCTTTCTAAAATAGGATATTTTTCAAGACCCATAAAATTTAGGTTGCTAATCATAAAAATATAGTAATCTATAGTCAATCAAATTATTCTAAAAATCATTATAGATTAGGAGTTAAAAACATGGCTAATAGTTTTGACAAAAACTTCGGAGATAAAAAGCGTTTATTGAGTCAATTTAAACTTAGAACTCAGATGCTTTTTGGTTATGCAATTCCCGTTTTTATGTTTGCGGGTTCTACCTATATTGTTTATAGCAATGCGAATAAGGTATTTGAGGCATTTAATCAGGTAGAAAATGTCCAAAAAAATATTATTGAAACGGATACAATGGCGTTGTCTGGGAGTAATATGGTCGCCAATAGTCGGGGTTATCTTATTTCTGAAGAATCGAAATTTTTAGAGTTATATCAACAAAGTTGGCAGGGTTTCCAAGAAGCCAGTAATAATGTGGATAATACGATTACTATTGACGAACAAAGAAAACGATTTGAACAAATGAATGAAATTGCAAAAAACTATAATCAACATCACAATAAGTTAGCTAGTTTGTTAGAAAATGGAAAGAGAAAAGAAGGTGTAGAGCTTTTTAAAGCTGGTATAGGTAGTAAACTTCTTTCAGATTTTTTAACTCTTAATTCTGAATTTAACGCCACAGAAATAAAAAGACTCAATGCAGAAAATACTCAAGCTAGAAATACCCTGCAAAATGCAATCAACCTATTAGTTTTTGGTTCCATTATTTCAGCGTTAACTGCTTTTATTATTGCTTGGTTAATTTCTTCCTTAGTCAGTCGTAAAATTACTCAAGCCATTGACGCCATTGATAATTCTTCCTTAGAAATTAATATTGCCGTTGACCAACAGGAAAAAATTACCAGTAGTCAAGCAAGTTCGGTGAATGAAACCACCCGCACTATGGATGAATTAGAATTTTCGGCAAAACAAGCCAGCGAACAGGCGGAAACTTCAACTGTAGGAGCCAGACAGGTTTTAAACCTAGCAGAAAATGGCAATGAATTAGTTAAGCAAACTTTGGTAGAAATGAACCAAATGAAAGAAAAAGTTGAAGCAATTGCTGAACAAATTTTACGTCTGAGTGAACAAACTAATCAAATTGGGAATATCTCTCAATTGGTGGGTGATTTAGCTAACCAAACTAATATGTTAGCCCTCAATGCCGCCGTAGAAGCTGTCAGAGCCGGAGAATATGGAAAAGGGTTTTCGGTCGTGGCTTCAGAGATTAGAAAATTAGCCGATGAAAGCCAAAAATCTGCCCATCAAATTAATAACTTAGTGATGGGAATTAAACAATCTAATAATTTAACTGGAGTCGTCACTGAAGCTGGAATTAAAAGTGTGGAAAATACTTTGGATTTAGCCCAAAAAACCGCTTCTGCTTTTAATAATATGTCCTCAGAACTGAGTAACATTGTTCAGAGTTCTCAGCAAATTTCATTAAATTCTAAACAACAGGCTGTAGCCATTCAACAAGTTGTGGTAGCGATGAATAATCTGAATAAAAATGCTCAGGATAGTAGTCAGGGTATGGGTCAAATTAAGCTCGGAATTAAAAAACTCAGTGATGCTGCTTTTGATTTGAAAGATATTGTCCAAGAAACATCAAAATAATCAGTTAATGTAGAGACGTGCCATGGCGCGTCTTTATCAATTATCTTATTTATAGATAACTAAAAAAGATGATTATTCAAGAAACAGCCTCTCTAATTACCCAGGATGGAATTCGACTAGATGCGGACATTTATCGACCCGATACAGAGGAAAAATTACCCGTTTTATTAATGCGACAACCCTATGGGAGAGCGATCGCATCTACCGTTGTTTATGCCCATCCAAAATGGTATGCTCAACAGGGGTATATTGTAGTAATTCAAGATGTGAGAGGACGGGGAACCTCAGAAGGTAAATTCAAACTTTTTACTAATGAAATAGAAGACGGTTTAGATACTATTAATTGGGTCGCAAATCTTCCTAATAGTAACGGTCAGGTGGGAATGTATGGATTTTCCTATCAAGGATTAACTCAAGTTTATGCCGCTTCTAGTCGCCCGAAAGCATTAAAAACTATCTGTCCGGCGATGATGAGTTATGATTTATATAGAGATTGGGCCTATGAAGGAGGGGCTTTTTGTTTATATGCTAACTTAGGATGGGCGATTCAAATTGCCGCCGAAACAGCCCGATTAAAAGGGGATAAAACCGCCTATAATTCTCTGTATCAAGCCTCTCGAAATTTACCCTTTTTTGATCCCATTCCTGCTAGTCCAGAAGTGTTAAAAATCCATGATTCAGATTCATTTTATCACCAATGGTTAGCCCATAATCAACCCGATGAATATTGGCAAAATCTATCGCCAAAATTAGATAATTTAGACTTACCGATGCTGCATATTGGGGGATGGTTTGATACCTATTTAAGAGGAACAATTAATTTTTATCAAGAAATGGTCAAGCGTAGCTCCTCCCCCCAATATTTAATTGTTGGCCCCTGGGCGCATCTTCCCTGGGGGAGAAAGGTCGGGTCTGTGAATTATGGGTTAACCGCATCCAGCTTTATTGATAACCTGCAAATTCAATGGTTTGATACTTTTTTAAAAGGAAAAGAAAACCCAATTTTTAATCAAAATCAGGTTTGTTTATTTGAGATGGGAAGTCAAGAATGGCGACAATTTCAACAATGGCCGTCATCACCTTCCCAGATTTATTATTTATCCACAAATGGACTAGCAAATTTACGAGAAGATGCCGGAATTTTAACGCCAAATTGTCCTGAAAATTCTCAAGAAGATATCTTTGTTCATGACCCTTGGCGTCCGGTTCCCGCCCTGGGAGGTCATGCCATGTATCCCACGGGTTCTTTTGACCGTTCTAGCTTAGATTGTCGCAGTGATATTGTTACTTATACCTCGGAACCCTTGAGTCAAGATTTACATTTAGCCGGGGATTTAGCGGTAGAAATTTATTGTACAGCAGACCAGCCAACGTTTGATTTATCTGCGGTTTTATCAGAAGTTAAACCCGATGGCAGTGTTTATAATTTTAGTCAAGGTTATCAACGAATTACTACCATTAATCTTAACACAAATAATGATTTTAGTCAAGATAAAAATATAAATTCTTATCAAATTAAATTGCAACCTACTTGTATTAAAATTCCTCAAAACCATTGTTTGCGTTTAAGTATCAGTGGGGCTTGTTTTCCAGCTTATCCCGTGAACTCAGGAACCGAAAAACCTCTGAATCAAACCCATTTAATTGAGTATAAAATTATTACGTTAACTATTCATTCTGGAGGTAATTTTTCTTCAAAAATTATAAGTAGTTACACAAAATAAATTACCTAGTTGAGAGAGGGAACAGCCCCCCCAAACCCCCCGTGCACGGGGGGCTAGGGGGGGAGGGAACAGGGTGGAGGATGTGTAATTAATTTTGTTTAGGTACTTATTATCCCGCCAGAATTTCAGCAGCTATCTCCTGAGCCGTGAGCCAGTCGAACGGTCGAAGGGTTAACCTGCTAAAATAGATGGAATCCCTGCCCGTTTACTGCGGGGCGGATGTCAAAATCTATCTTATCTTGAGCTTATGGTTGCTGAAATTATTTGTGTCGGTACGGAACTGCTTTTGGGTGATATTCTCAATAGCAATGCTCAGTTTTTGGGACAACAATTAGCTCAATTAGGCATTCCCCATTATTATCAAAGTGTAGTTGGAGATAATCGAGAACGCCTAAAAAAAGTAATTGCGATCGCATCTGAACGCTCTCAATTATTGATTTTTACCGGGGGTTTGGGGCCGACTCCCGATGATTTAACCGTTGAAACCATCGCTGATTTTTTTGGATTTCCCCTGATAGAAAGACCGGAAATTATTGAAGATATCACTCAAAAATTTAATCAACGGGGACGGGTGATGTCGGCGAGTAATCGTAAACAAGCCTTAATTCCTCAAGGGGCAGAAATCCTTGCAAACTTAACCGGAACTGCACCGGGAATTATCTGGAAACCCAGGGGAGATGGATTAACAATTTTAACCTTTCCAGGGGTTCCCGCAGAACTTTATCAAATGTGGTCAGATGTGGCAATTCCCTATCTAAAAAATAACAATTGGTGTCAAGGAATTATTCAAAGTTGTACCCTAAAATTTTGGGGCATAGCCGAATCCACTTTAGCCGAAAAAGTTGCTGATTTCCTATATCTAAAAAATCCCACCGTTGCTCCCTATGCTAATCATGGAGAAGTGAAATTAAGAATTTCTGCCCGGGCCGACTCTCCAGAAATTGCCCAACAATTAATTACCCCCATTGAAACCCAACTGCGAGAAATTGCTGGACTCGATTGTTATGGGGCCAATGATCAAACTTTGGCTTCAGTGGTGGGGGAATTATTGCAACAACATCAAGCTACCTTGAGTGTGGCTGAATCCTGCACTGGAGGAGGTTTAGGACACATCCTGACCCAAATTCCCGGCAGTTCTGAATATTTTCTCGGCGGTGTAATTGCCTATAATAATCGGGTGAAGGCTTCTCTGCTCAATGTCAACCTCGATGATTTAGAGGAATACGGGGCTGTTAGTGCGGTCGTCGCTGAACAAATGGCCATCGGTGTCAAAAATCTCTTGCAAACCAATTGGGGCTTAAGTATTACCGGAATTGCTGGGCCAGGAGGCGGTACTACGACCAAACCCGTCGGACTGGTTTACATTGGTTTAGCGACGCCCCAGGGGTCAGTAGAGAGTCTGGAATGTCGTTTTGGGGAAAAACGGAGTCGGGACTGGATACGGCGGGTAAGCAGCAGTACGGCCCTTGACCTTCTGCGTCGTCATCTTCTCGGTAAAGGTTAATGGTTGGGGAAAACAAGAAATTGTCAAGCTATTGCCTAAACTTGTAAAGATTCGTTATGCTGAGGGTGGTGTTGTTCAATTAAATACCTAACCATAACTGAAAAATTTGGTAAGATGGAGCTAGTACAGTGTCTCTCTAGGTTTATTTGAGTTAGGCAGTTGTGAATTAGCGACCCCGATCAAACCAATTTTCAACTAATCCTAAATGCCATGGATCTAGGAGATGGTTGGGGGTGTAAAAATCCCCTAAATTAAAGAGATTATTCTAGGATGTCCTATTACCAAGTGCTTAAAATTTTAGAAACTTTTATGAAATTTTAAGCCAGAATTGGAGTAATATAATAGAATAGGAAATATAGAGCAGATATCCGTTAAGGATAAAACTTGCTAACCCATAGCAAGCATTGGTTTTGAGCGTTATACGGTGATTGGGCTAACCATTCGGTTAACCTTAACCCCCAGTCCAGTTGCGTAGCTAGTTTACAGCGAGGAGCTTTTTGTTCAATGGAATACATTGATAGAATACTGGAAAAGTTAAAAGAATGGGCGCGGGAGCTTATTGATGCCCTATTGGGCCCGGCGGCTCAACCCGAAGCAGAGCCAATTCCTGTACCTGTGGATGAGCCCCGCCGTCGGAGGTAGTTAATTTAACATTTGATTAAGGTTAATCCTTTGCTAAGTCTTTTAGTATTGCATGGCCCCAATTTGAATCTCTTGGGTCAGCGAGAACCTGAAATTTACGGGAAAACAACGTTAGAAGGAATCAATCGACTGTTGGAACAGGAGGCTCAGTTACTCTCTGTTAAACTCTCAATCATCCAGTCTAACCACGAAGGGGTTTTGGTGGATGCAATACACTCCGCATTCGGGCAACACCAAGGCTTGCTAATTAATGCCGGAGCCTATACTCACACCAGTATTGCCCTGCGAGATGCGATCTCAGGAGTTGGGATTCCTACCGTTGAGGTACATCTAAGCAATATTTACCGTCGAGAACCATTCCGGCATCATTCTTTTATTGCAGCAGTGGCGATTGGACAAATTAGTGGATTTGGAGCAGAAAGTTACCGCTTGGGACTACAGGCTTTGGTTCGTCATTTGCAGGGGCAAAAACCGTTAGAATCCTCTCCATGAACCAATATTCACTATCTAGCCAATTTCAAGGGGCCTTTCTAGGCACAGTCCTCGGTTATCGGTTAGGCCAAATTAAACCCAGGTCTGAAAACCTATCTCCTGGTTGTTCCCTAAATTGGGGGGAACTGATTCCCCAACTCGCTCAAAGCTTAATCAAATATCAAGGATTTAATCCGATTGATTACTGGGCATTAGTGGCGAACCACAGGGAAAAATCTCCAAAATTGGAAATCTCTCAAAAACCCTCGATACCATGCCCACAGGGGTTAAATTCAGGTAGTGAGGCGGCTATTGTTGGCTTCCCACTAGCCTTATTTTTTCACGATAATTTGATCTCTTTAAAACAGTTAAGATCGAATATCCCGGAACAGTTACCCAGTGTTTGGGATGGGGTTTTGGTCATGGCGACCGCGATCGCACAGATCCTAACTCAAAATCCAGAACTCCATCAACTGATTCCCAATTTATTAAAGCTGTTACCGACCGAATCGGCTTTAACGGCTAAATTAAAACAAGTTCAAACCCTATTACAGCAAAAAGCCAGCTTAGAAACGGCCGTTCGTCAACTGACCCAAACCTCAAAACTCAGTTATTCTCCTCAACCGACTGTTCCAAATCATTTCGAGCCTGAAAATTGGACGGCCTTGGCTCTGGGCTTCTATTGTTTTCTCAGCACCCCAGAAGACTATTCTTTAACGGTTTTGCGATCGCTACAAACCCGATACCATCCCCAAATCACAGCCGCCATCAGTGGGGCTTTATCCGGTGCCTATCAAGGCTACATCGCAATTCCAGTCAAATGGCGTTTGGAGTTTCAAGACCCCTCTATTTGGCCTTCAACTGATCCAGAAATTGAAAATAACCCTGTAGAACTCAACCCCACTCAGGAAGAACTGCTAGAGTTAGCCCAGAATCTATTTGCTCTTTGGTCAGGGGTGTATCACCCTTTAAAACCAATGGTTATTAGCTTTCCTTAAAAACTCAAAACAATACTATACAATTAAATTCAAACGGCTGCTAAACCCCTTGATCTAGTTTCCAAGCTGATGAATACGCGACCTACTCTGACGCAACAGATTGAACGGCTTTGTAGCCGCGCCCATTCCGCCTCGCCTCCTATACAGCCTTCACCCACAAAACTATCCGGTTCCAACCCTTCATTGTTATCCAATCCTAAACCCCGAAAAGTCAAAAAAAAATTGAGTTCTCTGACGAGTCCAATCTTTTTCTTGGTAAGTGTAGTTTCCTTAACTAGCGTTATCGGGGTTCGATTTTACAACCAACCCAAATTAGATGTCGGTCGTATTGCCCAGGAAACCATTAACGCCCCCTCGGATGCCAATGTTCCTGACCTGAAAACCACCGATGAAAAGCGCAAAGCGGCTGAAATTGGTGCGATTCCGGTTTTAGTGATTGACAATGCCGTCAATCAAGATATCGAGCAAACCATTCAAAAGGTATTAGCCCAGGGGGCATCTATCCGCAATATCGCCGAACCTTTTCCTTTTGTGAATACGGGAATTTTATCGACGGAAGTTCAGCGTTACTTGCGCGGGGTTCCAGAACGAGAATGGCAAGATTTAATTGCCCAAGTTGAACAGGTGAGTGTACAAATTCCCTCAACTACCCCATCAAAAACCCCAAGTAAAAAAAATCCGACCAAATTTACCGATTGGCAAGAAGCCAACTTAGTCGAAATTCGCCAACATACCCTCAGACAATTACAGGCTTACCGTCAGCGAACCACTGAGGTTGAATTTTCACAATTATTATCCGATGTGACCCAAGCCCGTTGGCGATATGCCGCATCATTGAATTCCTTTTCCCAGAAATCCTCTGTTGATCAAACAGTCTTTTATAGTGAGTCCATCTTTGGCTGGTCTGATCAAATTTGGTTGCAAACCCAAACAGGAATTGCTCAAATTACTCAAGAGATGTTAGCCCAGGGGATTGCTCCTGGTGTACCCGATGAAATCCTGAAAAAAGCTATTGAAGTTCATATTAAATATACAATTCCTTTAGAAACTCAATTATTTGCAACTAATTTATTAAATCAAGTTTTAAAAGCAAATTTAGTTAAAGATCCAGAAGCAACCCGTCATCGAGCCGAGTTAGTCGCACAAAAAATTGAACCTGTGTTAGTTAATATTAGCATGGGAGAAGTTATTGTTAACAGAGGACAAAAAATTACTCAACGGGATTTTGTCTTACTGGATTATTTTGGTTTGAGTGAACGGGGAATTAATTCAAAAGGATTAATTAAGTTAGTAGGGTTAGTTAGTCTAGGAGTCGGAATTGTTTTATTGGTTGAATGGAAATTTCATCGAGGTTTACGTCGTCGAGATCGGCTTTTATTATTACTGCTAACCCTAAGTACACCGATTATTATTTTGTTAAAATTACCTCTGATTAATTTACCTGCGGTGGGGTTATTAGTAGGAAGTTTTTATGGCTCGGCTGTGGGAGTAACGGTTGTGGGTCTACTTTCAATTTTATTACCAATTGGCATGGAAATTGATAATTTTCATTTACTGGCCAGTGCCGTGGGAGGATTAGTTGGGAGTCTTTTGGCAGGGCAATCTCGGAGTCGAGAAGAATTAGCATTACTAGGATTAGAGGTGGGAATTGCTCAAGGTGCTGTTTACTTAATTTTTAATTTAATGGCGAGTGCAACAGCCGGATCAATTTGGTATGTTATGCTCAAGGTTGTAGGATTACAAGTATTAGAAGGAGTGGCTTGGAGTATTGTCGCCTTGGGGTTAAGTCCCTATTTAGAACATCTATTTGATTTAATTACTCCGATTCGATTAGCTGAGTTAGCAAATCCCAATCGACCGTTATTAAAAAAATTAGCAACCCTAGCACCCGGAACATTTCAACATACGATGTTTGTGGCAACTTTAGCCGAAGCCGCCGCTCAAGAATTGGGCTGTAATGTGGAATTAGTCAGAACTGGAACTTTATATCATGATATTGGAAAAATGCACGACCCTTTAGGATTTATTGAAAATCAAATGGGGGGAACGAATAAACATGATACAATTGATGACCCATGGGAAAGTGCCAAAATTATTAAAAAGCACGTTGGCGAGGGGTTAGCAATGGCGAAAAAATATCGTTTACCAAAAGCGATTCAATCATTTATTCCTGAACATCAAGGAAGTATGCAGATTGCTTATTTCTATTATCACGCCCAACAACTTGCTAAAGAAAATCCTGAATTGGAAGTCCGAGAAGATGATTTTCGCTATGATGGGCCGATTCCCCAATCTAAAGAAACGGGGATTGTGATGTTAGCAGATTCCTGTGAGGCGGCATTGCGATCGCTTAAGGATGCCACCCACGAAGAAGCATTAAATATGGTTAATAAAATATTAAAGGCTCGATGGCAAGATAATCAATTAATTGATTCGGGTTTAACCAGGGCAGAAATGGCAAAAATCGCCGAAATCTTTGTCAGGGTTTGGGAACAAGTTAATCACAAACGAATTGCTTATCCAAAAGCGGTGCTAGGTTGTCGTTGACATCCGCCGCCCCGCCGTAAAACGGGCGGGGATTCCATCTATGTGAGCGTTACCCCTACAGGAATTGATGTTTTTTAAGCTGCCATATCCTCAAGGTTATCGTGATCAATAATAATGGCTTTTCCATCCGAACTAAAATCAGCCCAAACGGGTGAAAAATAGCGATTATGGAGATAAATTACTTCTTCAAGATTGGTGATCAATTCGATTTCTTCTAAATTGCGTTCTGCCTTTCGCCAAGCGGTAAGGGTCAGATTTGCACTGCCTTTAAAGGCTATTAATCCATCGATAACAATTAGTTTTTGATGAGGAATTCTATCCCAATTAAAAATAGTTTCACACATCGGTTTAATCTCTAGGTTTGGGCTTTCATGGGTGTAGTTTGATAATTCGGGTAATTGATAGGTTTGACTAGAGGTTAAGGAAACAATACCTTTAACTGGAATCCCTTGGGATACTGTTTTTAATGCGCCTAGAAATTGATGACTAATCCCCAGACTGATAAAATGGATAAACTTTTTAGCTAGATTCATTGCTTTTAATAAACCTGCCATGAGGGGATAATTGGGGTCAGTATTAAGGCGTTGTGCGATCGCTCCTAATTTTTTATATTGCTCAATATCAAGGTCATTATCATTAAAGTAGAGATTTTTATCTCGGAAATAAGATTGAATTACTTTTGCAGGTTCAGGACTATTGACAATATATTGAATTCCGCAAGTTGGGCAGAAAATTTGTTTTTGTTGGTTTCGTTGTAAGCTGGGGTGAATTGCATAGCAGTTTTGACAGTGAGCTAAACGGGTGTCAAGTTGTGACAAGCTACGCAGATCAAGAGAATGGGCTTGGCGTTGAATAAAATTTTGATTATTGAGGGAGTTATAAGCCGACATAGTTAATTTCTCCTAATAAGAAATTTCTGATTACGTTTTCAGCATAAAATATATTTTTTTCAAACTTGCAAATGAGTCTAAAACTTCCCATACTTTCACAAGCAACTCTGTATATAATGGTTTTGTGAAAAAAAATTCCCAAAACTAAGACTTATAGGATTTTTGCTAAACTTAGAATATGAATAAAGAAGAATTCGATACGGCATACGAAAAACTGACTCCTAAGAACAAACAGGCACTAAAGCCTTTTTTTGCAGGAGATTCAGATACAACGACTGCGGAAACACGAGATGTTCATTCATCTACCATCCGAAAGCACATTGCAAAAGCCTGCAATATATTTGGGATTAAAAACGAAAAGAATGAACATGAACGTCTTCGGAATGATTTGGTGGAATTATTTGCTAAGTATAAGCCTGAATATGTAAATCCTGAAATCATTGCTAAGTATCTTGGCGGAACTTTACCAAAGATGAAACTAGACAATCCAGAAGGGGTTGTTCCCTTAGACTCCCCTTTTTATATTGAGCGTTTACCTATTGAATCCGACTGTTATGAAGAAATTGAACAACCAGGAGCATTAATTCGGATTAAAGCACCAAAACAAATAGGTAAAACATCTTTATTAAACCGAATTCTTCACCATGCAGAACAGCAGGGTTATCGAACAGTGCGTTTTAACTTGCAAAAGATGGATGGTGAGGCATTTAAGAGTTTAGATCATTTTCTACGTTTTTTGTGTGTTGATATGAGCGATCACTTACAAATTACAGAGCAGCTTGATCAATATTGGAATCGAGGTAGTAAAGTTAGTTGCAGTAATTATTTAAAGTTTTTATTAGAAGAAATTGACATACCATTAGTTTTAGGATTTGATGAAATTGATCGAATTTTTGATTATCCTGAAATCTATCAAGATTTCTTTTCATTATTACGAAGTTGGTATGAAGATGCCAAAGATTTAGAAATTTTTGAAAATCTAAGATTATTAGTTGTCCATTCTACAGAAGACTATGGACGTTTAGACATTAATCAGTCACCGTTTAATATAGGATTTCCAGTTAATTTAAGCGAATTTACCTTAGAACAAATGATAGATTTAGCAAAACGTCATCAATTACACATTAAGGTAGATTCACCGGAGATTAATTTATTATACGACATGATAGGTGGGCATCCTTATTTAGCACGATTAGCATTTTATCATCTTGCTCGTCACAGTTTATCATTCGATCAGTTGTTAGAAGATGCAGCAACTCCAGCAGGAATTTATGATGATCACCTGCGACGTCATTTAGAGGCTTTGCAGCAAAAACCAGAACTTTGTGAAGCTTTTAAGCAAGTTATTAATGCAGATCAACCTATACAAATTGAACCTATGCAATCTTATAAACTACACAGTATGGGATTAATTAAAAAACAAGGTTATTTAGCTCAAGCTCGTTGCGATTTATACTATAAATATTTTCAACAATATCTTTAATTAATGGTCATATCAAGGAGTTAATTATATGGCTAGATATCGATACAGTATTGGGGGAAGTTTAGACCATCAAAACCCTACCTATGTAAAGCGCAAAGCAGATGATGAACTTTATAATGCTTTAAAAAATGGTGAGTTTTGCTATGTTTTGAACTCTCGACAAATGGGTAAATCTAGTTTACGAGTTAAAATGGCAAAGAAATTAAAGCAAGAAGGATTCAAATGTGTATCTGTTGATATGACAAAAATTAGTAGTTATGGCAGTGCGGAAGAATGGTATGGAGATCTAATGTTTATGCTGCTTCAAGGGTTAATCTTAGATCAAAAAGTCAACTTTGAATTATGGTTGCAAGAATGTAGTTATTTATCACCGTTGCAAAAATTTAACCAGTTTATTGAAACTATTATTTTATCTCAGTTACAAGAAAAAATAATTATTTTTTTAGATGAAATCGACAGTATTATAAAAATAAAGTTTAAAGATGAATTCTTCGCCGTAATTCGTTCATTTTACAATCAGCGTTCAGAGAATCAAGAATATAAACGTTTAACGTTTTGTTTATTAGGAGTCGCAACGCCTTCTGATTTGATTCAAGACAAAACACGGACTCCTTTTAATATTGGTCAAGCCATTGAGTTAAAAGGTTTTGAATTTTCTGAAGCACAATCATCTTTAACTCAAGGGTTGAGGGAAGTTGTTGATAATCCTGAAGAAATATTAAAAGAAATTTTAAATTGGACAGGCGGACAGCCTTTTCTGACTCAAAAGTTATGCCAGCTAGTTGTTGAAAAAGCAGAAAATAGAACCCCTAATATTGAGCAGATTGTGCGAACCTATATTATCAATAATTGGGAATCTCAGGATGAGCCTGAACATTTAAAAACAATCCGCGATCGCATCCTTTATAATGAAAAAATCTCTCATCGTTTATTAGGATTGTATCAGCACATTCTAAAACAGGGCAAGATTGAAGTAGATGGTAGTTTTGAACAATCAAAATTAAGGTTATCAGGGTTAGTTATTAGAGATCATAATTTTTTACAACCGTTTAATTTAATATATCAACTTACCTTTGATCAAGAATGGGTAGATAAACAATTAAATCAATCACGGCCTTACTCTCATAAACAACTACAAGCTTGGTTAAATTCAGGAAAAAGAGATAATTCTAAACTTTTGAAAGGTCAATATTTGGAGAAAGCTGTAAAGTGGTCAGAACAAAAACTGATTAGTTATGAAGATTATGATTTTATTAATAAAAGTGTAGTTTATTCCTTAAATAAACAGAATAAAAATTTGAATAAAATTAATGAAGAATTATATGTATATCTTAAAAAATTTATGATAATTTCTCAAAAATTTATGAAACAAAGTGAAGAATTAAATAAACAAAAAGAACAATTGTTTTTGCTTATTAGTTTGTCTATAATTATAGGATTTTTTACTGGTTTTAAGCTAATACTACAGGGAGAAAATAATAGACTAGAAAATGAAGGAATAAATGCTTTACAACAGTTTTACTCAGGTAATGAACCTATAGAAGCCTTAATGCAGGCAGTAACAATAGGTAAAGATTTTAAAAATTTAAACCCCACCTTTAAGCAAGCTTCCATCTTCAGGGAGAATGGAACAACAGGTAAAGACTTCAAGCCTATAACGTCTAATACTCATTCTTTGAAAAATTATCCTACAGTTACCCCTATTTTTAGCTTACAACAAATTTTAGATAACATTTATGAACGCAATACATTTGGAGCATTAAACTCATTAAGCTTTAGTCCTGATTATCAATATTTTGTAACAGCATCATCAAAGGGAAGTATAGATTTAGATGTCTGGAACTGGCTAGGTCAAAGTTTGACTCAGTTGAAAGGACATCAAGGTGTGGTTAATCAAGTTGTTTTTAGCCCCGATGGTCAATATATTGCCGCAGTAGGAGAAGATGGGTTTGTTCATGTTTGGAACTTTTCTGGTAAATATTTACTGAAATTTAAAGCACATAAGGGGTCTGGAAATTCGATTATTTTTAGTCCTAATAGTCAATATATTGCAACAGCCGGAAAAGATGGTTTTGTTCGTGTCTGGAATAAATTTGGAAAAAAATTAACAGAATTTAAGTACGATAAAAGTGATTTTGCGAATATCGATTTTAGTCATGATAGCCAACATCTTCTGATTCATCCAGTTGAAAAAAGCGAAGCTTATATTTTAAATTTTTCTGGTAAAGTTTTAGCAAAATTGAATTGGCTTCCTCCTACAATAGATTCAGCAATTGTTGATACAACTCCTAACCACCAATATATTGTTACTTCAGAAAATAGTTCTAAGCCTACTATTTGGAATTGGTCAGGTCAGCCAATAGCAAAACTCAATGGCTACCGAGTTATTTTTAGCTCCGATAGTCAGTTTGTTGCAACGATTGACTTTGATAGTAAAGCTTATCTTTGGAATATATCAGGAAAATTATTGGCAGAACTTAAAGGTCATAAATCTGGTGTTTTGGATGTCAGTTTTAGTCCTACTGGTAAACAGTTAGTCACGGGTGGAACAGATGGCATTGCTAGAGTTTGGAATTTTTCAGGTGAACAAATAGCAGAACTTAAAGGACACAGAGGAAGTATTGCATCAGTGAGGTTTAGCCCTAATGGTCAACTCATTGCAACAGGTGGGGCTGATGGTAAAATTCGTCTTTGGGATTTATCAGGTCAAGAACAGCTTGAACTGACAGGACATCGAGGAACTGTACTTTCTATTTATTTTAGTCCTGACAGTAAAAGTTTAATTACTTATGGAGAAGATGGTCTAATTCGCCTTTGGGATGTATCAGGTCGTCAGGCTACTCAACTGAAAAATAGCAAAAATAGGGTTAGAGATGTTATTTTTAGTCCTGACAATAAGTATATTGCTACAATTGAAAAAGATGGAATTGTTCAAGTTTGGACATTTTCAGGTAAGATTTTAAATTCAATCAAAACTCAGTCAGATTACATTGATAGTGTCAATTTTAATCAGGATGGTAAAACGATTGATGTCTTAACAAATAAAAATGTTCAGACTTGGAGCTTGTCAGGCCAATTATTAAACACTGAGAACACTAATAATCAAAGTCCGGCTCAAAGTAACCCTCAAATTGGCGAAAACCTTAAAGTTGAAACAGAAAAAGATGGGACAATATTGATTAATAATAGTTCGGGTAAAAATTTATTAAAATTAAAGGATAAAAATTATGATTCTATTTCTAATGCAATCTTAAGCCCCGATGGTCAGTATATTGCTGGAATAGATCAAGACAGAATAGTATATATTTGGGACTTGTCGAGTAAAATTTTAACTGTTTTGAAAGTCAGCCAATTAGGATATTTTAGCTTTAGTCCAGATGGACAAAGGATCGCTATAATTACTAAAAATGGGGTAGTAGAAATTTATGATTTACTCGGTCGGAAATTAGCTCGATGGGAAGTTAACCCTCATCCTGACTATGGAATTGTTGCACGTTTTAGTCCTGACTGGCGATATGTGGCGATTGTTGGAGAAGATAATAAAGTTGTAGTTTGGTCTGTTCCTCAAAACTTAGATGAACTACTGGAAAGAGGTTGTAATTGGTTATCAAGTTACTTTGTTAATCGTCCAGATGAGCGAGAACGTTTGAAAGTTTGTCAATAGGCTCTATTTTCTTTCCCAAATTAATTTCAACCGATCTGTAGTGGGAGCGTCCTCGCTCCCTAAAATATACTACGGTAGTAAGCCCTTCAGGGCTTAGATTAGCTTAGATTAGAGGCGTGAACGCCTGACTACGGTTTTCAACCATCAGAGGAAGGAATCTTAGGTTTAATTAACCTTTGAATACTAACGTATAATGCTAATCCAATTAATCCTACAGCCAGGAAAGAAAATAAAACCGTTCCCATCGTCAATACACCAACCACCAGAGTCCGAACGGCTGCTGACATTTGGATCACGGTAAAATTCTCAGAATGGATAGGTTTGGCTGCAAACTTTCCAGAAATAGCATGGGTTACATTATACAAACCGAAGGCAACGGCGGCATAAATCCCTGCATTACTAATACAACGGAATAAATTAACTGAATCAGTTTTTGAGGAAATTTCAGAGGTTTTAGGAGTAGTTTTAGTCATGGTTTATGATTGGGCTAAACGAATACCAGTGGAGACAAATTTTGCTGTCCAAAAATCCAATTCTGGGTTAGCTATTTGGGTTTTAACTGCTTCTAAAACCCGTAATGCTTCGGCTTCAGATTCTGTTAAGGCGAAAACCGTTGGCCCGGAACCGGACATCATCGTTCCCAGAACTCCCTGAGACTCAAAAGCCTCTCGCAGTTCCAATACTTGAGGATGTTCGGGTAAGGCGACTTTCTCTAAATCATTGTGCAGTAATTTACCAATGGCCGAGCCGTCTGCGTGCATGATAGCAGAAACCATCGGCCCCGAATGGACTCGGTGTTGACGGGTTTCTAAATCTTGAGCTTGGGAAATATAGGTTTGGCTAAACTGTTGACGATAGGTTTGATAAGCCCAAATCGTAGAAATTCCTAGGTGACGATGTTTGGCTAAAACCACATATAAATTATCTAAATTTTTCAAAGGAGAAAGTTCTTCCCCCCGTCCGGTGGCTAAAGCCGTTCCTCCTTGAATACAAAAGGGAACATCGGAACCAATTTGAGCCCCTAATACTTCTAATTCGCTTTGAGTTAAGCCTAATTGCCACATCAGATCTAAACCGACTAAAACCGCAGCCGCATCGGTGGAACCTCCGGCTAACCCGGCGGCAATGGGAATATTTTTTTTGATGTTAATTTCTACTCCCCCAAATTGTGCCATAGCTTCGGGGAATTGTTGAGTTAATAATGCCGCCGCCCGATAGGCTAAATTGGTATGATCATTGGGAACTTCTGCATGATCACAACGGACAATAATGGTGTCAATTCCAATCGGTTGAATATCAATTTGATCGGCTAAACTGATACTTTGTAAAACCATCGCCAGTTCGTGATATCCGTCGGGGCGATCGCCTATAATTTCTAAGTAAAGGTTGATTTTTGCCGGAGCAATTAAAGAATAGGAACGCATTTTTATTCGGAATTAGAGACAGAAAAGACAGGAGAAAAACTATTTTAATCGGTGACTAAATCAGTTATTTCCATCAAGTTAGTTAAATTAACCCATTGTTCAACGCTGAGGTCTTCGGCGCGAACTTGGGGGTTAATCTCTAATTGTTCCAGTAATTGGGTTAATTGATCTCGACTGATCACACTTTGTAAATTATTTCTTAACATTTTTCGTTTACTGGAAAATCCTAATTTGAGTAAGGTTTCCAAATATTGGGGGTTATTGGCGGGATGGGCAATGGGACGGGGACATAAACGCAGTACCGCAGAATCGACTTTAGGGGCTGGATAAAAGGCCTTGGCGGGGACATCACAGATATATTCACAGTTAGCCAGATATTGGACTCGCACCGACAACGCCCCGAAGGTTTTAGATCCAGCATTGGCGGTGATGCGTTGGGCGACTTCTTTTTGAACTAATAGTACAATTAATTGGTATGGGTGAGGATTAGGCTCAGAAATGGTTCCTAACAATTGTTCAACAATCGGCCCGGTAATATTATAGGGAATATTAGCAACAACTTTATTCGGATTTTGGAAATTAGGAAACCCTTGGAGTTGACCGTCGATATCTAAAGTAAGAATATCTCCTTCTAGTAATAAAAAATTATCCCGATTGCCGAATCTTTTAACTAGATTTTGAGATAAATCCCGATCAATTTCCACTGCCACAACCGACCGAGCTACCGATAATAATTGAGTCGTGAGAATGCCTGTTCCTGGGCCAATTTCCAATAGACAATCCGATGGGGATAATAAGGCAGATTTAACAATTTTACTCAGGGCTTTTTCACTGCGTAACCAATGTTGAGCGAATTGTTTGCGGGGTTGGGGCGATCGCATATAAATAATTAAATAAAAGGTTAAAAATAGACTGGGAAACTAACAATAATTTGACTTGCACCCTGGGAAGACCCCCCTAACCCCCCTTACTAATGGGGGGAGCGGACAGTCAAAGTCCCCCTTTTTAATGGGGATTTAGGGGGATCAGATCCGAGGTTCAATTTTATTGACCCCTATCAGGGGAGATACAACCCCTTAAAATCAGGGAAATCCGATCAACCGGATAGCTTCACAAATGGCCCGAAGTATGTCAGTATCAATTTCACCCCTAACCATCGGTTAGGAACTCCAGTGACAACTCGCTCAACTTCTCACACAAAATAGGCCGTGTTAAATCGAACTCAATTATTAATCAGTAGTGTATTTATGGCTGTGATTGCTATAAGTACACCCCAAATTACTCAAGCTACGGAAATTGTAGCTCAAGCCAACCCCCAAGCTAACAAACAGCTTAACGATTTGTTAGAACAGGGTCGGAAGTTGGTGGATTCTGGAGATGTAGAAAATGCCATTAGCATCTATACCCAGGCCGTTAGTTTAGATCCTAGAAACCCTAAAATTTATTCTGGGATTGCCTACCTAGAAGCATTACGCGGTAACTTCCAAGTGGCCGCCCAATATTATCAAAACGCCTTAATCCTAGAACCGAATAATGCTGATTTTCAGTACGGTTTAGGGTTTACCCTCGCCAATTTAAAACAATATGATGCGGCCGCGGACGCCTATCGTCGAGCCACCATGCTCAAACGAGACAACATCCCGGCTCACCAGGGATTAGCGGCTACCCTATTCCGTAAAGGGGACTATGCGGGGGCAATCCGAGCCTATCAAACCCTCCTGACCGTTGATCCGCGCAATTGGCAAGCCTATTCTGCTATGGGAATGGCTTTTCTGAAGCAAGAGAACGTCAGCAAAGCCTTAGAAGTGCTGCAACAGGCGGAGATGTTAGCCCCGAATGAAGCCAGTGTCCAGATTAAATTAGGGGCCGCTTTATTAAAATATGGCGATCGCAATGGCGGAATTGCAGCCTTTGAAAAAGCCGCCCAACTCGCCCCCCGGGATGGCGATGTGCAATTCCAAATCGGTGAAATTTTCAGGGTGGAACAGAACTTTGAAGCCGCCAGCCAAGCCTATCAACGGGCTTTAGCCTTAAAACCGACCCTGATGGCGGCCAATGCAGCCCTCGGTGAAATTCAACTAGCAAAAGAAGATTATGTCGGGGCGATTATTAGTTATCGTCGGGTGATTGAAAATAATCCCGATGATGCTTCCGCCCATTTTGGTATGGGAATGGCCCTTAAAGGTCGGGGGAGTCGGGAGACACAGGCGATCACGTTTTTCCAAAAAGCTCTGGAACTTTATCAACAACAAGGAAATACTGAAGGAGTGCAAAAATCCCAAGCTGTCCTAAAGGAATTGCAAAAGAAAAAGTAAATAGAAAACCGGGGCAGTAAATCGCTGCTGCCCTGCTATGATACTTTGCAATTAAGGAACAGTTTGATTTTTGCCCAGTCGTATTTTGTAAATACTAAATATTATTTCTAAGTGAGGAGTCAAATATGACCATCAAAGTCAGCGCTCAAGGTTTATCTCAATATTTAATCGGCGCTGGTATCGCAATAGCCGCGTTATTTTTAGGGGGACAGCAACCCGGTACCGCCGAAACCGCCCCCGCCCCGGAAAACCTCAGTGCGGCTTCCTCTACCCCTATCCCGATTATTCCCAGTCAGTCCCTCAACCCCATAGTTCCACCCTTGGATAACCCGGGCTTGTTTTTGCCCTCCTTAGAACAGCCTAAGCGTGTAATTTTACGGTTAGGTCAACGCCGGGTTTATTTGTATCAGGGAGAACAGGTAATTGCCAGTTATCCAGTGGCGGTAGGGAAAGAGGGATGGGAAACCCCAACCGGGAATTTTAAAGTCATGCAAAAAATTGAAAACCCGGTTTGGCAAGATCCCTGGACGGGAGAAGTCCGTTCTCCGGGGCCAAATACAGCCTTGGGATTGCGTTGGATTGGCTTCTGGACAGATGGAAAAGATGCGATTGGATTCCATGGCACCCCAACGGTAAACTCCATCGGACAGGCGGCTTCCCATGGCTGTGTAAGGATGCGTAATGAGGATGTTGTCGCCCTATTTGAACAGGTTGATGTCGGAACTCCGGTGATTGTGGAACCTTAATCTAGTTTAGATATTATTGAGATTTTGGGGAATCGAGGAAAGTTAAAGTCTCTCCTGATTCCTTTTTTTTATTGTCTCTCAAGGGCAGATTAGGGTTATGATCGGGAAATCAATACTCATTCAAGGGGAAGAATGATGGTGCGGAAACGTCTTTCCGATATGGTACGCCAAGAAACAGAAAAAAGTTCAATGGCTGAAGTGGAAATTGTACCTGATGAAAGTGTGGTTATGACTGAATCAACCGCCTTACCCACAACATCTGAAAATCAGGAGCGATCGCTTCAAGAAAAAGTCTTACAATTACAAGCGGAATTAAACGACAAAAATCTATTTATTGATCGAATGAAAACTGAAATTCAAGAAGCCGATTTAAAAGGGAAATTACAAAAAGCTCAAGATACAGCCTTACAATTATCTGAGGTAAATTCTAAATTAATTGCAGAATTGAAAACCCTAAAACAAGAAAATGAATCCTTGAAAACAGCCTTGGAACCCAAACTTCAACCTTTACCCCCGAAAGCACTCGAAAAACCCAAGGCCTATCCATTATCCCGTCGTCCCTATTCTTCCACCTCTCAACCCGCTTCTAATGAGGATTTTTCGAGTAGCACTTGGTTACTTTAGATCCATATAAGCCCTCTTTTTTTACTAAGATTAGGGCTGTTTCATTCGCTAAAAATTAGGTACAAAAAAGCCAAAGGTTGAGTCATTTCTTAAATAAAGAAACTTTATGCGGTTAAAACCGCACGATTCGCTGATATCTCAGGTCTAAAGACACTGAGTTTTACGCTTACCGGATATTTCTATAATCGCTTGGGTTAATCCTTCTAGGGTATATTCTTGGGCTTCGATGTCTACCCTTCCTAATAAACTTTGACAGCTTTTAGAAGTTTGGGGGCCAATCGAAGCAATCCAAATTGTGTCTAAATAATTGGGGGGTAAAGATTGTTCCGGTAGGGTTTGAATCAGTTGACAGAAATTTTTGACGGTTTTAGAACTAGCAAAAGTAATTATATCAATTTTTTGGGTCTGTAAAGCGTCTAAAACTTCAGGAGAAATACTATCAGGACAACCGGATTCATAAGCGGCAACTTCCACAAGAATTGCTCCTTTTGCTGTCAATTCCTGCACTAAAATTTCCCGTCCTCCGGTTTCAACTCTGGGAAATAAAATTCTTTTTCCTGCTAAGGATTCTGGAAAATGTTCGACCAGGGAATCCGCAATAAAATCCGGCGGAATAAAATCAGGTTTTAAATAACGTTCTTGCAAACTAGCGGCAGTTTTTTTACCGACTACGGCGATTTTAGTTTGACCTAAACTGCGGGTATCTTTTCCTAGGGTAATTAAGCGATTAAAAAAGTATTGAACTGCGTTAGAAGAAGTTAAAATTAACCAATCAAAGGGATTTTCTGATGAACTTCCTAATTGTACAATAGCCTGATCTAAACTTTCCCAACTAGATGGAGGTGTAATCACTAAAGCGGGCATTTCAATAACAATTGCTCCTTGAGCTTTTAATAAGTCACTTTGGATGCTTGATTGTTCTACGGAGCGAGTAACTAATATAGTTTTACCTAATAGTAGTTGGTTCATAATATGTTGATTTAAAATAGTATTTTTTGGTAGTTGATTCTGTTGCCAAGGGTATTGATCAGGGTTGATAAAATCGCGTAAACGAACAACTTCACCCACCACAATCACACAGGGAGATAGGGATTGATTGGCTGTTATTTCTACAATATCATTTAATCTGCCAACCCAAACTTTTTGTTGGGGACAACCGCCCGATTGAATAATAGCAATTGAGGTTTGAGGAAGTCGTTCATGGCGTAAAAGTTGATGGACAATTTCGGCTAAATTCCGTCCTCCCATTAAAATAACTAGGGTTTCTATTTGGGAAACAATTTGCCAATCTAGGGCTTCTAAATCATGGGCAGTTAGGACGGCAAAACAACGACTCATTACCGGGTCTGTTAGGGGAATATGGGCGAGGGTTGGAGCCGCCAAAGCCGAAGAAAGTCCGGGGATTACTTCAAATTTGCATTCCGATTCAATTAAATCTTGAATTTCCGATGTTGTCCGTCCAAAAATAAAAGGATCGCCTCCTTTTAAACGGATAACTTGTTTTCCTTCTTGACAATATTTAACCAATAATTGATTGATTTCCGTCTGGAGAGTGCTGGGTTTTCCACCTCGTTTTCCGACTTCTAATTTTAAACAATTTGCCGGAACTAAGGTTAAAATAGAATTATCTACTAAGGCATCATAAATAATTACTTCTGCTTGGGAAAGTAACTGTTGGGCTTGTAGGGTAAGATAGGCAATTTCCCCTAGCCCAGCCCCCATTAAATAAACTTTTCCAGTTGGGTTGATCATTGATAAATTTCATAAAAATTAAGGTTCAAATCTGATTTTATCCTAATTTCAGGGTGTGAAACTTTAAGAAGTGTCACAGGGGCGATCGCAATTTTAATATTTTTATCCATAATCGGGGTTAAAAGGAAACAGGGAAATCCGGCTTTTAAATAGAAAGCACTTACTAAATTTCATCTATCATTAATTAGGATTAATAACCATGAGAGTTCAGTTTAATTATGGTTTTTTTGGTTTAGGATTAACTATCATTTTGTTAATTCTGTTTAGTGTGTTACAATGGTTACAAATTTCGGCAGGAACCTTTTTAGATTGGGTAATTGCCTGTGCAATTTTTTGGTGGTTATTATTAATTGTAACTGTTCCTTGGAATATTCATTTTGAAGCTAAAGAAGTTTTAGCCGAAGCCGAAGAATCGAAAAAAAAAGGGATTCCCGTTGAACCGAAACAAGTGGAATATGTAACCAAATTAGCCCGACGTTCCCTGGGGGTAGCTTTGGGTTTACACTTAATATCTACTTTAGGACTTTATGGGTTAGCTTGGTCGGGAATTAGTTTAGTCGGTTATTTGGGTGCGGGGGCGGCTTTATTATTAACAATTTTACGGCCATCGGTGCGGGCTTACCAATATTTATCGGCACGATTATCAATGGTTAGACGTCAGATTTCTTACCCCCGTGAGGACGTGGTAGAATTGCGAAATCGTTTTGAAACGGTAGAATTAACCTTAAAAGAATTACAAAGCCAATTAAACCTTAAATATGCCGATTCTTGGGCTTCTCAACAGGAACAAAGATGGCAAGCAACCCGTCAAGATTTCACCCGATTAACGGCGGATTTAGAAACATTAAAAGCCACTAATTTATCCGAACATGAGCGTTTAGAAAAAGAGGCAAAAAATGCGATCGCTCAATTAACCACCGATGGAAAATTCCTCAATCATGTTAGAGAAATTATTAGATTTGTAAAAGAAGCATAAAAATTGAGGGGAGAAGGAAAAATAATTATTTCTCTCCCTTTTTTTGTGTCTTTGTGTCTTTGTGTTTGCTTAAATTTCATAAAGTCTTCTTAATAAAGCTAAAATTTGATCGCCGTAGGTGGAATCATCTGACCATCTCCCGCTTAATTGTTGGACAAAAGGAGCAATTCCTCGTGTGACAAATTCAAAGCGAGGATCAACAATATCTTGGACTAAAGGTTCATAACTCGCGTAGGCTTTTAGATGTTGAATATGGGCTCTAACTCCGATTTGAATTGTCGGGAAAGAAGCACTTTCGGAAGCACCTCCCAAACTTCCTAAACCTCCAAAATTGTTTTGTTCGGGTTTGAGAGTTCCGCCAAATTGTAGAAAGTTGGTTTCCAAACACATTTGAGAGAACGCAATATCGTGATTCACTCCTTCTGTAGCCGATTCTTCTCGATAAAATTTAGCAATTTCAGGAACAGTATTAATCATATTAGAATCTTGAGTTTTGATAAACATAATTAGTTGAACTTCTGTGGTTAAGCCATTGCCCATAATCTGATCCATTTGACTATTATAGGGACGAATATTAGAACGAAAAACCACACTTCGATTGGGATTATCCCAGCCCACAGAAATTCCAAAATTTTTGAAATCAACGGCTCGAATATAAACAATATTATTATATCTAATTCTTCTGATCCTAGAAGAAATTTCTGATAAATTCAAGCCAAATTTATCGACTAAATCAATGGGAATATAAGCATTTCCATTGACTAAAATTCCATTTTCCCCATAGCGACGGCCATTAATATTAATTCCAATCGAACCATAAACGGGTGTACCTGGGGGAACATTTGGAATAGGATTTGTTGAACCATTTCCTAACCAATTAGTGAGTCCATTAGCAATTCCAATCGCTATATCTTGACGTCGGTTTTGAATTAAAGCCCGATCAGTGGGATTAGTTAGAAATCCCAATTCCAGATAGAGAGAAGGAATACTAATCCAACGGCAAAAAATTAAACTTCCTAAGCCAGTTTCGGTGTCCGGTTTTGTCCCGCGATTGGGAAGTTGAGGGACTTGTTGAAGCAGGGATAATAATAGGGATTCCGCGTCTTGTTTTCGGGATTGATTACCCGCAATATAAAAGGCTGTAGCCCCTCGAATTAGAGGGTTTGATGAGCCTCCCATTTGCAATTCTAAAGCAATATCTCCTGAGCGAGAATGGGCATTAATCCAATCAATAGTTTGAGTTTGACTCAAATCATCAGGAACCGAAATCACTTGTAAACCCCTAGAGCGCAATTCACCAACGACTAAATCCCGAATCCGAATTATTTCTTGGGCTTCGGTTGTCCCTCCAGCAACCGTACCTGGGTCTCTTGCACCATTTTCAAATCCTCCATGACCTGCGGATAAAAAAATTCTTGTCATTAGTTTATGCTCTCAATTTTAAGTTTAATATTAAGGTTAAATATTTTGATTCCCTTTATGGTTTTACACTGTAATCAGGCATTTGTCACCCTCGCCGATCCGAAAATGGAAATTTTGGTTGAGTTTTATTCTCAACTATTGGGAATACAACCGTTAAATTATATTCCCCATCGTTATGCAGAATTTCAGTTACCGAGTTTGAAATTAGGAATTTTTAAACCCCAAACTACTGATATTTCTGAATTTTCTCCGACGGGTAAAACGGGCATGAGTTTGTGTTTAGAAGTCCCAAATTTAGAACAAGCGATCGCCCATTTAGAAGCATTAGGATATCCTCCCCCTGGAGAAATCATTACGGCTGCCCACGGTCGAGAAATTTATGCTTATGATCCGATGGGAAACCGTTTAATTTTATATCAAATTTAGGGGAATTATTCACCGCATTAAATCTAAGAGGGTGTAAAGGCTCATTATTAACAATAATATTGCCAGTTTTTGGGTGAGTTGTAAACTGGGGGAAGGAATCATAGCTTCCCTAACTAGAATCGAAGTGGATGATCCCGCAACATAACTCATCGACAGTACCAAATAGGGCCATTGTTGATTCCCCATCCAAATTAAAAGTAAAAAAAATCCTAACATTAACATCAGTAACTCAATAAATTGAGGGGGGTTATATTGGGTTGATAATACTAAAGTTTGCCACCAAAAATTCCAACGTCTAATCATGATTAATTATCAACTGTAAATCACTATTTATTGTAGATTTATTGTAGTCAGGTTTGTTGTTGTAAATCGGATAAAGCTGTTTCCGTCTCTACCTGTTCAAATTGTTGATAAAACCGACCAACATTAAAAAAGGGATCGGGGGTTTCTAAGACAATAACCCGATCGCCCCATTGCTGCATAGAAGGAATTAATTCTAGCGGGGCCACGGGAACACAAATCCAAATTGCCATGGGGTGATGAGCTTTCAATGCCTTTGCCGCCACAGCCATCGTCATTCCAGTGGCAATACCATCATCAACAATCAGGGCTAAAGCTCCATGGGGGTTAACATCTGGACAAGCCGGAGAAAGCTGTTCCCAACCCTGCTGGGCTTTGGTCTGAGCCTGTTCTAATATCCTTTGTTGAAGCTCCAGATCGAGGGGTTTGCGTTTCGACCATAATACATGACCATCGGAGGTGACTGCACCCAAGGCCAATTCTGGGTTATCGGGGAAGGTGATTTTTTTGGCCACAATTACACTCAAAGGAGCCTGCAACCCTTGAGCAATAGGCACAGCCACGGGTACACCTCCACGGGGTAAGGCATAAACCACTATTTTTGTATCCCGATTTGGGTGTTCTAAACTTATCTGTAACAAAATTTCTTTTGCCAGTTGCTCACCCGCTTGAGTCCGATCTTTAAATATTGGTGTGAATAACATGATCTGCTTGCCCCCTGCCATCCCATCAACTCTATGATGACTGTTGCTGTTGAGAGTTGCAACTTGATAAATTCCCACTGGATGGAAAATAGTTGTAAATTGGGTATCGGTTAATCATTAATACCCCATACCCTACTCTATTTGATTATGTCTGATCACGAACAATTGAGTTTATTTGATTTTAAAAATACTGAACCTGCTGCTCCGTTAATAAATTTGAATCGGGATTTAATTCCGACTGATGCTAAAATTGCGATTCCTTTAGGAACTTATCAAACCTTAGAAGAAATTGCTAACCATTGTAATCATTGTTATCGTTGTGAATTAGGGCAAAATCGTACCCATGCGGTCATTGGTAGAGGTAATATTCAAGCGCCAATTATGATTATCGGAGAAGCACCGGGGCAAAATGAAGATGAACAGGGTTTACCCTTTGTTGGCAGGTCGGGACAACTGTTAGAAAAAATTTTAGAATCCGTGGGTTTAACTACGGATAAAGAGGTTTATATTTCTAATGCCATTCGCTGTCGTCCGCCGAATAATCGCACTCCTACCCCGCAAGAAATCGAAGCCTGTAAACCCTATTTATTAGAACAAATTCGTTTAGTTAATCCAAAAATTATTTTATTAACCGGAGCAACGGCGGTTAAATCTTTATTAGGAGATAAACGAGGAATTAGTAAAATTAGAGGGCAATGGATGGAGTGGGAAGGGCGATTATGTATGCCAATTTTTCACCCAGCTTATTTATTAAGAAATCCCTCTAAGGAACAGGGATCACCGAAATGGTTAATGTGGCAAGATATTCAGGAAGTTTACAATAAATTGCATGAATAATCTTGCCATCGTAGTGAGCCCTTCAGGGCTTTCTTACATCCTTTATAATCACAATCGTAGTGAGTCCTTCAGGGCTCTCTTACATCCTTTATAATCACCAAAATTATGAGGTTTAATAAATAATATTATGGGTCTTTCTATTCTAAGTTTAATTCGGTTAAGTTGCAGTTCCCTAGTCGGTAATCCCGTTCGCTCTTTTCTATCAGGAATTGGGGTATTTATGGGAGTCGTGGCGGTGAGTGCAACCTTGCAAGTTAAAAATATTAGCACGGCGGTTATTAAACAACAATTGGCTGAACGAGATGCACCACAAGTTGGCATATATTCACCCTGGAACCCGATTACAAAACAGTTGGCAGAACTGAGTTTAGAAGATATTATAATCCTACAAAAACAGTTAAAAGGGTTACAATCTATTAGCGGAATAAGTTCGATGTATTCCACAGAGGTTATTTTTCAGAATCAGCAAGCTAATCCTGAGACTATAGCCACAACAATCAATTTTTTAAACACATCAGGACGTAAATTAATTGCTGGACGAGCTTTTAATCCCAGTGATTTTGAAAACTATCAACCTGTAGTTATTATTGATCAATTTTTAGCAGATAAACTTTTTGAAAAATCAAATCCTTTAGGAAAAACTATTTATCTAAATCTTAGACCTTATGTGGTGGTTGGGATTGTTGTGACTAAACCTCTATGGAGCGGGCAAGAACCCAAAGGATTAGTTTATCTTCCTATGGCAATTTATAGTGCAGTTACAGGACAAAAATCAATTGAAAGTTTGTCGTTACGTCCTCATAAAATCGAAGATTTAGATACTTTAGAAAAACAAGCAAAAAAAATATTAGAGCAACGCTTTCCTGGGTATGAAGTTTGGAGTGGGAATACAGTTGAACAAATTTTACAACAGCAAAAAACCCTAGATTCTGTTTCTAAAGCGTTATTAGTTGTAGGTGCTATTTCTTTAATTGTCGGAGGAGTTGGGATTGCTAATATTACTATTGCTTCGGTGATCGAACGTACCCCAGAAATCGGACTCAGGCGGGCGGTGGGTGCGACCCAATTAGATATTATGTTACAGTTTATTTTAGAAGCAGCTATTTTAAGTTTTATTGGGGGAAATATTGCGATTATTACCGTTCATGGTGCGACAATTTTGGTAGCTAAACAATTTAAGTTACCCTATCAATTTAACAATAAAACGGCTGCATTAGCTCTGAGTTCAGCGATATTAGTTGGGGTGGGAGCCGGATTTTTCCCCGCTTTACGCGCCAGTCAACTTGACCCGGTAAAAGCGTTAAGAGGAGATTAGAAAACATTAAAAATACAGCATTATGAGTCTTTCTATTCTAAGTTTAATTAAATTAAGTTGTAGTTCGTTATTAGGTAATCCAGTCCGTTCTTTTTTATCAGGAATTGGGGTATTTATGGGGGTGGCTGCGGTGAGTGCAACCTTGCAAGTGGGTAATATTAGCACGGCGATCATTGAGCAACAATTAGCTGAACGAGATGCACCACAAATCCGCATTTTGTCATGGGGAAACCCCATAACAAAAACTCCACCACAACTGAGTTTAGAAGATATAAAAATCTTAAAAAAACAGTTAAAAGGGTTACGATCAATTAGTGGCACGAATGGGATAGGAAGCCCAGAGGTTATTTTTCAAGATCAGCCAGCTAATCCCTATGCAAGAGCGATAACAATCAATTTTTTCAACACATCAGGACAGAGATTAGTTGCTGGACGACCTTTTGATGCCAATGATTTTAAAAACTATAAACCTGTGATTATTATTGATCAATTTTTAGCCGATAAACTCTTTGAAAAAATAAATCCTTTAGGAAAAAATATTTATGTAAACTTTAGACCTTATACTGTGATTGGGATTGTTGCTAGTAGATATTATAGTGAGGAAGAGAAACCAACAGGTTATGTTTATATTCCAATGGCGATTTATAGTGCAATCACAGGAGACCAAAACATTAGATTTTTACAATTACGTCCCGATAAAATTGAAGATTTAGAGACTTTAAGTAAGCAAGCTAAAAAAATATTAGAACAACGATTTCCTGGGGATGAATTTTATGTGGCGAATACTATTGATGACATTTTAGAACAACAAAAAACCTTGGATTCTGTGTCTAAAGCGTTATTAGTTGTAGGTGCGATCGCTTTAATTGTGGGAGGGGTTGGTATTGCTAATATTACGATCGCATCGGTAATAGAAAGAACTCCAGAAATTGGACTCAGGCGGGCGGTGGGTGCGACCCAATTAGATATTCTGTTGCAATTTATTTTAGAAGCAGCGATTTTAAGTTTTGTTGGGGGAACAATTGCGATTATTACTGTTCATGGTGCGACGGTTGTTGTAGCTAAACAATTTAAGTTACCTTATGAATTTGAACAGAAAACGGCTATACTAGCTCTAAGTTCAGCTATATTAGTAGGAGTAGGAGCCGGATTTTTCCCGGCTTTACGCGCCAGTCAACTTGACCCGGTAAAAGCCTTAAAAGGAGAATAGGGGAAAATAAAGAATTGAACACAAAATCAAGGATTAATGGTTATGGAAGAACAGCATAATTTAGGGTTAGAATCATCAGTTAATTCGGAAAATTCAACTGAATCTGAATCTTTTAATTTTTTACCTTTAGGAATTATTATAACTTTAATCTCCGGTATAAGCGGGATAGTTTTTATCGCCCTTCCTTCTCAACCGATTAATAATCCATCCTCTACAAAGTTAGAATTATTCTCTCCTCTAATTCCTGCGGTTCAACCTCCAGCTAATTTTAATCCAGTTCCTCCACCTGCTCCGATTGATTTTATCACGGGAAATTTAATCGCTCCAAATCCTATCAAATCTAACGATATTTTTGGGATTTTAGAAAATACTAAATCTAATAATAATTCTGTTATTGAATTGAATAATTTGGAGAAAAATATATATTTAACTCCCGATCCTGAACCTTTTAATATAGGTAATTATTCGTTTAAAATTGAGTCAGAGGAACCAAATCCCAGGGAAATGATTGAAAATAGTATGACTTCTCTGAATTTAACCGCTAATCGTCCCCAATATCAGAGAATTACTCAACAACCTCCAGAGGTTCAACCTTCTCCCCCGGCTCCGGTTATGGCTGAAACCGATGGCGTTGAATTAACCTTAAATGATGTGATTATTTTGGGCTTAGAAAATAACCGAACGATTAAAAATCAATATTTAGAACGCATTGTCCAACGTCAGGATTTAATCGTTGCTGAAGATAAATTTAATCCTAATTTTACCCCGAATTTATCAATTAATTGGAGTGATATTACTCAAGGAAATTTAACAACAATAACTAATGGTTTAGTGTTATCAGCAGGAGTAGTGATTAAAATTCCCACGGGAGGAGAGTTGAATATGGGTTGGGTTGGACAGCGACAACAACAAAATTATCAAGGTTCAGGAGGTTCGGATCGAGATGTTTTAAGGCAAAATTTAGAATTAACTTTTAAACAACCTTTATTAAGGGGAGCCGGCCAAAGGGTTAATCGTGCTGATATTGAAATTGCACGAATTACAGAAACGATTAATTTACTCAAGTTAAAATCAATTTTAATTGATACAATCACTGAAATTATTATATCCTATCGCAATTTATTAAAAGCCCAAGAACAAGTTAAAATTGATTTACAAGCTTTAGAAAATGCTAAAAAAACAGTAGAAAATACCCAGTTTTTAATTGATGCCGGACGTAAACCTAGAGCCGATTTAATTACGGTACAATCTCAAGTTGCTGATCGAGAAATAGTTTTATTAAGTTCTCGAAATAATTTAAAGCAAACACGACTAAATTTATTGGGATTATTAGATATTGATGAAGATGTTAATATTATAGCCTCTGACAATTTAGAAATTCAGCCCCCAATCTTAGATATTGATCAGATTAGACAGTCTAGTCTTGAGCATCAACCGAGTTATTTAACCGCAAAATTGAATTTAGAAGATGCCAAAACAAAATTAATTGTTGCTGAAAATAATCGCCGTTGGAATATTGATTTACAAACGGTGGTTAAACATAATCCCGCACCGTATAGTGACGACGATCAAACGGAATTCAGCACCGGATTAACCTTTAGTAAAACTCTCGGAGATCGCAGCTTAGAGCGTGAGTTTCAACGGAGTCGAGTTAATGTTTTACAAGCAGAAAACAATTTAAAAGAAGCGATACAAAAAGTTAATACTGATGTAACTACAAATTTACAAGATATTGAATTGAACTTTAAACAAGTTGAGTTAACTCGACGGGCAACGGAGTTAGCTGATCTGCAACTTCGCAACCAAGTGGATAAAATAAAGTTGGGTTTACCGGGAGCTACACTCTTAGATCTAGTACAATTTCAATCTGAATTAAATACAGCCAAAAATCGCGAGTTAAATGCTAAAATAGAGTATCTGAATGCTTTAACGAATTTAGAAAAAAGCCAGGGTATAACCTTAGACACCTTGGGAATTACCCTGGAACAACAACCTCAGCAAAATAATGAATGATTCCGCTCTGATTGAGTTAACTGTAGATACAGAAAATTTCCCCCAGGATAAACAACATCGACGGTTAGATGTGTGGTTATCTCAACAGATTCCTGATCTATCTCGATCACGAATTCAAACTTTAATCAGTACCGGATGGGTAAAAATTAATCAACAGGTTTGTACGACTAAAAAAGTGTCTGTGCAAGGTGGCGATCGCTTAGAAATTATTCTCCCACCACCCCAACCTTTAGACCTGAAAGCAGTAGATATTCCTCTGGATATTTTATATGAAGATGATTGTCTTTTAATTCTAAATAAACCTGCGGGATTAGTAGTTCATCCCTCTCCAGGACATCAGAATGATACCCTAGTTAATCGTTTATTAGCCCATTGTGATCAATTATCAGGAATTGGTGGGGTACAAAGACCAGGAATTGTGCATCGTTTAGATAAGGATACCACCGGGGCAATAGTGGTGGCAAAAACGGATTTTGCCCTGCAAAGTTTACAAGCTCAAATTAAGTCTAAAACTGCCCGGCGTCAATATTTAGGCGTGGTTTATGGGGTTCCTAAAACCAACTCAGGAACGATTAATCAACCTATTGGTCGTCATCCGATTGATCGCAAAAGAATGGCAATTGTTCCCATAGAAAACGGGGGACGGGAAGCGATTACCCATTGGCAAATGCAAGAACGAATCGGGAACTATACGTTAATGTTATTTACCTTAGAAACCGGACGTACCCATCAAATTCGGGTGCATACTGCTTCTATGGGAAATCCGATTGTTGGTGATCCTGAATATAGTCGAGGAAAAGCGATTGGTGTGAATTTACCCGGACAGGCGCTTCATGCTTGGAAATTAACCTTAAATCATCCAATTTCAGGAGAAATAATTGAAGCGATCGCTCCAATTCCAGATACTCTAAAAACGCTTTTAGAAGTCCTACGCCGCCGTTAACCGTAGTGAGCCTTTCAAGGCTCTCAGAGAGTCCTAAAGGACTCACTACGATAAAAAAATTAGGGTCTACAAAGGCAAAATTACCGTAAATATTGTTCCCTCTCCCGGTTCACTTTTAACTGTAATTTTACCTTGGTGTAAATCAACAGCTTGTTTAACAATTGATAATCCTAACCCTGTCCCTTTAATATTTCCTACGTTACTAGCGCGTTCAAATTGTTGAAATAGTTTATTTTGATAATCTTTCGGTAAACCAATTCCTTGATCGGCCACTTCACACCGGACAAATTGACCCTCTTGGTGAATTGTCAGGCTTACTTTACCCCCATCAGGAGAATATTTGATCGCATTAGATAACAAATTTAATAAAATATGACGCAATAAATGTTTATCTAAGTTTCCCAAAATAACGTCTGGAAAAGTGATTAATACCAGGGGATTTTTATTATTAGCAATGGGTTTAATTTCTTCGATAATGGCTTGACAAAATTCAACAATTTCTAGGGGTTCAGGACTAAAGATTAGTTTCCCAGATTCAGCCTGACTTAATATTAACAAATCTTCTAAAAGATTGTTCATATTCTGCACTGAGTTTTGAATTCTATCTAAATGTTTTTGCTTTTTATCTTCTGGCCATTTTTCACTATAATCTTTCAACATTCCGGCGGACATTTGAATCGCTGTTAATGGGGTTTTTAAATCATGGGAAGCAATGGAGAAAAACCGCGATTTATCATCGTTAACCGATTGGGCTTCTTGCAAAGAATGCTGCATTTGTAAGGAGGCTTGATGCTTTTTCAAGGCAATTTTAATCGCCGCATGAACTTCTCGATCCTTAAACGGTTTCAGAATATATCCATAGGATTCCGTTTTTTCAGCCCGTTCTAAGGTTTCATCATCAGCATAAGCTGTTACATAAATAACCGGAATATTAAACTTTTCTTGAATAATTTTTGCCGTTTCAATTCCATCTAAATCCCCCTTAATTACAATATCCATCAAAATTAAATCCGGTTGGGTTTCTGTCACTTTTTCTAATGCCGATACACTAGAGGACGCAATCCCCACCACCACATATTCTAGTTTTTCTAATTTCCTCGCCAATCCTTTGGCAATGATCAATTCATCTTCGACGATTAAAATTTTAATGGCTGCCATTTTTTTCCCTCCTTTCCCTATTAACTATATTAACATTTTTTTATTTGATCCAGTTTGGCTGTATACGGATAATCTGTTAGTGCGTGGGAGAAGCTATACAGGCTACCGAAAATTACTTCCGATTAAAGCCGATGTCGATATTGAAGTTCGGAAAAACTAAGGGTAAATAAAGTTCCGTTTTCTTGGTTTAGGGTAATAGTTCCTTCAATTTGCTCCGTGAGAGTGCAAACTAATTCCATTCCCAAGGATTCAACATTTCTAAAGTCTACTCCGGCGGGAAAACCGATGCCATTATCTCCAACAGTTAGAATAATTTTATCTTCCTGGTTTTGGTGTAGTCCCAGATAAACAATTCCTGAGCGACCATTAGAAAAGGCGTGTTTTAAGATATTAGATACTAATTCATTCACAATTAAACCGCAGGGTTGAGCGGTTTCAATATTCAAACTAACGGGTTCAATATCGAGTTTAAACTCAATTTGACCAGCTTGGATATTATAAGAGTCAAATAAATTATCAATTAAATCTTCTAAATAATCTGCAAAATTAATTTTTTCTAAATTAGTTGAACGATAGAGTTTTTCATGGATTAAAGCCATGGAATAGATCCGATTTCGGCTATCGTCCAAAACCTTAATTAATTCAGGTTCGGTGAACATATCCGATTGAAATTCTAAAAGATTAGAAACCACCAGCAAGTTGTTTTTGACCCGGTGGTGAATTTCTTTGAGTAAAACTTCTTTTTCTCGTAAGGATGTCACCAGGGTATCTTCTGCTTTTTTGCGTTCAGTAATATCTCGATACATCCATAAATGACCTTGAGAGACTCCTTGAATCATAATCGGAACATAATCTCGTTCAAAAGTCCGTCCATCAACTAAAGAGATTTCTTCATTCGTGATCACTCGCTTTCTGCCCATGACTTCTTTATTTCTAATAATAAATTGTGCGGGATCGCTAAATAGATTTTGATATTCAAAGGAAAATGTTTTGCCATCCATACCGATCAGTTTATCGGAGGATTCTTTAATATTAAATAAATTACAAAAGGCTTGATTAATTAATACAATTTTATCAAATTCATCCTTGACTAAAACCCCTAACTGTAAATTCTCAATTAATGTGCTTAATCGAGATGTAGTTGCCCACAATTGTTCTTCAATTCTTTTGTGATCCGTAATATCTAATGCCGCGCCAGTAATTCCGATAATATTTCCTTCTAAATCCCATAAAGGATCAACGGTTAAATCATAGCATTGAAAATTTTCCTCCAAATTAGTAGTCACCTCTTTTCGCAAACCAACTTTTGTGTTCAAAACCTGTTGTTTAAGTTGGGTGAGTTGAATCGCATTTTCCCGGGGAAAAATATCAAAATCCAATTGACCAATAACGGCTTCTGATTCATATGCTCCCGTCGGATTATAAATCCAGGTGTAGCGTAACTCTAAATCTTGATTAAACACAACAATAGGCGAATTTTTTAGCGTAATTTTAAATCGTTCTTCACTAAACCGTAGGGTTACTTCCGTTTGTTTTCTTTCAATTGCCGTTGCTAAAATATTTGCCACACTTTGCAAATAATTTACCTCGTATTCGCGAAACAGTTGATTTTTTTTACCATAAATTTCTATCTGTCCTAACTGCTGGTAATTTTGTCCCCGAATCGGAATACAAATTCCTTGATTAACAAAATTAAACTTGCCATAATTAAGCTCTTTTGGCTCTAAATCCTGGCTATATTTGCAGCTACAAGAGAATAAGTTAGATATTAAATCATCTTGATTACCGGGGAGTTGATTTATGCTTAAGGATAGTGAAAATAGGGGTTCATGACTCAGAAGAATATAATTATTAAGGGGTTCATCCCAAATTGCTAAGGTTAGAAAACAGTCCTCTAAACTATATTCTAAAACTTTGCAATATTCAACGTTTAAATTGTTAGCAATCTGAATCACAACTTCATTAATGAGGGAAACTAAATTGGTTTCTGATAGGGCTTTTTGACCTAATTCGGCGATAATCGCTTGTTGATTAGCTTTATTTTCTAATTGAGACTCTATTTTCTTTAACTCGACAACTTGGCGCTGGAGTTTTTCATTCATGAAAATTAGTTCTGTTGTCCGGTCAGCCACTCGAACTTCTAAATCTTGGTTTACGATTTTTAACTCCACTTCGGCTTGTTGGCGCTCTACACCAGAGGCAATAATATTAGCAACCGCTTGTAAAAAATTAATTTCATCGGGGCTAAAGGTTCGTTGCTCCTGAGAATGAATTCCTAACACCCCAACGGGCTTTTCTTTTCCAGAAATTAAAACTGTTACCCCACTAACAATATGATGATTAGAAAAAAATTCCGAACCGCTAAAGCGGGTTTCGACCTGCAAATTCTCAACGATAACGGGTTGTTTCACTAATAATGTATAGCCCGGTTGGGACTGGGGGGTATTGCTCAGGGTCACTCGCCCCACCGAACGAGGACGCAAACCTAATCCCGTCGTTAACAAAAATGTGCCTTGGTTGGGGAGTAATTCCCAAATTTGAACATATTTGATCCCTAATGTTTGTCCCACCAAGGTTACAACCTTTTTTGCCAGGTGCTCTAAGTTGGTTTGTGAGAGGGCATATTGACCTAATTCGGCAATCACCTGTTGTTGTCGGGCGCGACGCTTGAGTTCCTGTTGGGCTGTTTCACGGATAGTAACATCCTGAATCAAGGACAAAAGAGAAATAACTTGTCCGCTTGCATCTTTTAAAACAGAATTATACCACTCACAATATACTAAGTTGCCCAGTTTCGTGTAGTTCCGATTGCAACAGATATTCCGGTTGTCCTCACCATTGAGCAACCGCGACGAGATCGCATTTACCTGTTCTAAATCCTCTGGATGTACAAATTCCCACTGATTCCAATGGCGAGCCATCAGTTCTTCTGCCTTCCAGCCAAAGATTTTTTCGGCTTGGGGCGACCACCGTTTGACCCGAAACTGCTGATCCCACTCAATCACAGCTAAAGGCGAATTTTCGACGTGAAATGTTAACTGTTGATGGGCTTGTGCTAATTCGGCTTCTATACTTGGTTGCGGGTTAGATGCGGGGGGAGTTTGGAGTTCCCGCAGGCGTTGTTGTACCCGTTGTTCAATTATTTGTTCCTGTTGGTCAAGCAGGTATTGTTTCTCTTTTTTACAATTATTTTTTGTCATAAATCACCGGATATTATAGTTGTTATTCCAACAAAAAAGCCATAGTCAACCGTCAAGCAAACAAAGGTAAATAAACGGTTACAATAGTTTGCTGATCGCTGGGACTTTCTATGATCAGTTGACCTTGATAAAGTTCGATCATTTTTTGGACAATGGCTAATCCTAACCCCGGACCTTGTTGTTCATACAATTTGCGTTCAAACTGAACATGGGGCCCAATTTGAGCTATTTGTTGAGGGGTCATTCCTCGTCCAAAGTTTTTAACTGATAAAACAAATTGATGATTTTTAACAAATCCGTTAATTTCAATCGGTTGTCCGATGGCGGAAAATTTCATGGCATTATTAACTAATTCTTCAACCAGTTTTTCTAGTCTCATTTCTGCCATGGCGATCGCCACATCTTGTAGATTGAGAAATAAATCTGCCTCCCGTTTTTCTTCTTGAACTTGATCCATTACTTTTGCCGTAATTACTCTTTGCGAGGATAGGGTTTTATCCTGACGTAAGCTGGCAATCTTTTTGGGATCGGTGGCAATTAGTTCTAATTCAGCATAGAGCAGAAAATTCATTGTCAACCGATATAAACGTTTACCAGATAGGGAAATTTGCTCGACAATTTCACGGATTTCATTAGTTTCCATAGAATCTAATTCATCCAGTAAAAATTCCGTTGATGCCAAAATTCCATTCAAAGGCGTTCTTAATTCATGGGGCAGGGAATGGGTAATATTGTTGCGAAGTTCATCTAATTTTTCCTGGGAAAATTTTTCAACTGATGCTTTTTTTTCTAGTTGAGTGGCGATCGCTTTCAGCAATTCCTTGGGGGTAAATGGTTTAATTAAATAATCATCCGCCCCCAATTCCATGCCCTTTCTTATGTCTAATTTATCGGCTTTAGACGTTAGAAAAATAAACGGAATCATCTTAGTTTCTGGTGCTTTTCGTAATGCTTCTAATACCCCATGACCATTCATTTCGGGCATGACCACATCACATAAAATTAAATCGGGATTAAATTTTTGAGCAACTTGTAAACCGATTTTGCCATTCTCGGCGGACTGGGTTTCAAATTCTTCAATTTCTAACAGTTCTAAAATGCTCTCTCGAATGAATTCTTCATTTTCAATTACTAAAATTTTGGTCATTTCAATTTACTCAATAATGTTAATTCAGGATTCTTATGGCTCAGGTTGAGAAATTTTTAATTGACTTCCACTTCTAACTAAGGTTTGAAAATCCTCTAAATTGAGCGGACGACTAAATAGATACCCCTGAATTTCATCACATTGAAAGCCCTGCAAGATATTTAATTCTTCTTGAGTTTCTATCCCTTCAGCAATCACCTTTAAATTTAAAAGATGAGCCATGTAAATTAAAGATTCTGTAATGGCTACATTGATTTTATTAGTATGGAGATTGCGAACAAAAGATTGATCTATTTTTAGCACATCAAAGGGGAATTTTTGCAGATAGTTGAGAGAAGAATATCCCGTCCCAAAATCATCAATGGCTATGGTTACTCCCAAGGCTTTTAAGGCCTGTAACTGTTGGATGGATAATTCAGGATCTCGAATTAATGAACTTTCGGTTAATTCTAATTCTAAATAATCCGGTTCACAGTCCGTACTGAGTAAAATCTCCATTAACTTTTGGCACAAATTAGGTGTTTGGAATTGCCGACCGGATAAATTTACCGCCACGCGCAAATTTCCTAAACCTTGAGATCGCCAGGCTTTACTGTGTTGACAGGCTTGAGATAAAACCCATTCGCCAATGGGTTCAATTAAACCTATTTCTTCCGCAATAGGAATAAATTTTATTGGGGAAATCATGCCCTTTTGGGGGTGTTTCCAGCGAAGTAAGGCCTCCGCACCAATAATATTTCCCGTTTTCAAACTGACTTGCGGTTGATAGTAAAGTTCAAATTCTTCTCTTTCTAAAGCATACCGCAAGGCAACTTCTAAATCAATCCTTTCCGAAAGTTGATGTTCTGAGGCGGGAATATAAAAACTATAATCATTTCCTCCTTGTTGTTTAACTTGATTCATGGCTTGTTTGGCTTCCCGCAGCAGGTGTTGAATAATATCCCGACCATCTTGGGGATAAAGGGAAATTCCAGCACTAAAGGTAATCAAAACTTCCCGATTTGTTAAGATAAAGGGATCAGATATCTGCTGTTGCAACTTTTTAATTACGGTATTAATCTCTTGTTGATCCAGAATTGGTGGGGATAAAATTGCAAATTGATTGCCATTAATATGGGTAATAATATACTCGGAAGGTAAATTTTTTCTTAACCGCTCTGCTACCGCTTTTAAAAGGGAATCTCCCCCTTCATATCCTAAAATATCGTTAATTCTGCCAAACCGATCTATCCGTAAATAGATAATTGGGATCATCCCATTTTGTTGCCAATTTTGATCGGTAATAGATAGCAATGACAACTTATCTAGCATTTGTTGAAAATATTCCAACAGGTATAAACGGTTGGGTAAGTTAGTGGTGCTATCTTGATAAATTAATTGATTAAATTTAGATTCAGCTAATTTTAATTTTTGACTATAATTAGCTTTTAAAATGGCGTGTTTTTCCAAACGAATTACAATAGCTTTGAGTAATTCTGTGGGGGTGCAAGGTTTGGTTAAATAATCATCAGCCCCAAGCTGCATTCCTTTTCTTAGGTCACCTACATCGGCGTTTGCTGTTAAGAAGATGAAGGGAATAGTTGCCGTGATGGGATTGTTTTGTAAAGCAGTGATCACCCCATAACCATCTATTTCCGGCATCCTCACATCACACAAAATTAAATCTGGTTGATGCTGAATTGCCAATTGTAAACCGATTTTGCCATTTTCAGCAGTAAAAACTTCAAAGTTTTCTGTTTCTAGTAGTTCTACAATGTTATCTCGAATTAATTCTTCATCCTCAATCACAAGAATTTTAGCCATGGTTGTTTCTCTAAAATAAATTTTTTATAGAAATAATCGTAGTGAGGCGTTCACGCCTCTAAGAAAGTCCTGAAGGACTCACTACGATTATTAAGGATGGATTAAGTGCGGGCTAAACCTTCTTGACGGGCGGTATGGGTAACGGCACTAGCAACCGCCGTAGCCACCCGTTTATCAAACACTGAAGGCACAACATATTCCCGATCTAAATCCGTGGGAGAGACTAAAGAAGCGATCGCATTTGCTGCTTCTAAATACATAGAAATAGTTAAACTTTTAGCCCCACAATCTAAGGCTCCTCGGAATAGACCAGGGAAGGCTAAAACATTATTAATTTGATTGGGATAATCACTCCGTCCTGTTGCCACGACTGCGACATCATTAAGAATTAATTCCGGTTGAATTTCAGGAATCGGATTAGCCATGGCAAAAACAATAGGATCTTTTGCCATAGATCTTACCATTTCCGGTGTCACCACACCAGGGGCACTAACTCCCATAAACACATCAGCATCTTTCATCGCATCCGCTAAAGTTCCTGATAAGTTAACGGCAAATTCCCGTTTTTGTTCGTTAATATCGGTACGATTATGGCTAATAATTCCCTTAGAATCACAGAGGGTAATATTACGCACTCCGGCTTTTTTGAATAAACGCGCCATTGCTACCCCCGCAGCACCCGCCCCGTTTAAAACCAGGTGGACATCTTCCCGTGATTTTTTGACTAATTTTAAGGAATTAATTAAGGCGGCTAAACTCACAATTGCCGTGCCATGTTGATCATCATGGAAGATCGGAATATCTAAACATTCCCGCAGTTTGGCTTCAATTTCAAAACAGCGAGGGGCGGCAATATCTTCTAAATTTATTCCTCCGAAAACTGGGGCAAGATATTTAACCGTTTCGATAATTTTGTCTGTATCTTGGGTATCCAAACAAATCGGAAACGCATCAATATCTCCAAATTCTTTAAAGAGCATGGCTTTCCCTTCCATCACGGGTAAAGCTGCACCTGGCCCCAAATTTCCTAAGCCTAAAACCGCACTACCATCAGTAATAATAGCGACGGTATTTTGTTTAATTGTCAGCTTATAAATTTGTTCTGGATCTTCAGCGATGGCTTGACAAATTCGACCCACACCCGGAGTATAAGCCATGGCTAAATCCGATTGAGATTTCAGGGGAATTTTACTTTGAATACTGATTTTTCCGGCGCGATGGAGATTAAATGTTCGGTCATAAACCGCTAATACTTTTAACTCAGTTAAACCTTTTACCGCTTGGACAATTTGTTCTGCGTGCTCTTCACTAGAGGCATCTACACTGATTTCTCGAATTGTTTTGTGCAGAGTTTGTTCCATTAAGTCAATTTGGCCTAAATTTCCCCCGACGGTGGCGATCGCTTGAAAAACACTAGCCAACATTCCGGCGCGGTTAGGCAGTTCCAGACGAATTGTAACGCTATAACTAGGATTCGGTGTTAAGCTAACCATGTTCAGTATTAATTTATTTGTCCATTCGGTATGATATCACCGGAGATCAACATCGGTCTGTAGTTGAAGCATGACATCTATCAAATTTCCTTAATACTGTTGCTGGAATTGCAGGTAATAGCTGAGGTTAGCTAAGGTAATATAGTGATCAACGTATTGCGGAGTGGGTGTTTTTTCAAGTTTTCGCTTTACTTGCTTTTTTCGCTGATTTTTTGAGGATTCCATAGTGATCATCTCAGGTTAGATTGGACGGTTTACCTTGATTATCTAATATTATCTGATCTATTCACCCTTAATAGTCTCATACTATTTATTTTTGAGGTGATCCGCACTAGAATTAAACAAAACAAGTGAAATTGCTGACTTCATTAATAAGATTAATCAGGACAATGGTTTTATCGGATTTTCAGTTATCTTCCCATACGGTTCATATTTGGCAAACTAATCTAACACGATCACCCCAACACCTAGAATTTTATCAAAGTATTCTGGCTGATGACGAGCTAAAACGGGCTAGACGGTTTAAGTTTGAACGGGATCAACAGGCGTTTATGATTGCCAGAGGAACATTAAGAATGATTCTCAGCCACTATTTAAACCTGGCTCCAAAACAGATTCAATTTAAGTATAGCTCTAATGGAAAACCGAGTTTAGATCAAGCTCCCTTACCCCTAAATTTTAATCTATCTCATGCCTATGGAAAAGCAATTTATGCGATCGCCCTTCAAGAAAATATCGGCATAGATATAGAATATATTCGGGAAATTGAAGTTATATCTTTAGCAAAACGGTTTTTTTGTAACTCTGAATATCAGTGGTTAAATTCCCTTGATTCAGAAGCACAATATACTGCATTTTTTCAACTCTGGACGTGCAAAGAAGCCTACTTAAAAGCCACGGGAGAAGGTTTAGTTGGTTTACAGGATATTGAAATTTTCACTCCTCTGGATTCAAACCTAAAAATTTTGAAAATTTCCCAGGATTCGGAATTAGCTAAAAATTGGACAATGCAAACTATTGAAACCGCAGAAAACTATCTAGCAACCTTAGCAATTAAGGGAATAAATTATCAGTTTAAATATTGGCACTGGACTGAGGAAAAATAAATCAACTATAATATTATAGCTAAAGATAGATGACAATTTAGATAATCAATGTTAATATTGTCAGTAGGTAGCTATTCAATAGTCGAGATTAATACAGGAAAAAATCATGATTGCCAATCTTCAAGATTCTCAAAAAATGACAGCAGAAGAATACCTAAAATGGGAAGCCACACAGGAAATGCGCCATGAATATGTCGATGGTGATATTGTGGCGATGACCGGGGGTAGTATTCCTCACACCAAGATTTACCTCAACTTATACAGGAGTTTGTACCCCCATCTAGGTCATAGAGGTTGTGAATCTTATGTATCCGATGTGAAAGTTCAAGCTAGTAAAAATAGTCGTTATTTCTATCCTGATTTAGTTGTTACTTGCGACCCCGAAGATTTAAAATCTCGTGAGTTTATTCAAAACCCTAAAGTTATTGTTGAAGTTCTTTCTCCAAGTACAGCAAATTATGATCGCATTGAGAAATTTAAGTATTATCGTCAGATTCCCAGTTTACAAGAATATGTGTTAATTGATTCAGAATCCATGTCTGTTGAGGTTTATCAGAGAGGGGAAGGTAAAATGTGGCGTTATTATGAATACACAAATGGAGATGCGATCGCATTACAAAGCATAGAATTTGAATGCCCGATTGAGCTTTTATATGAAGGAATTAGCTTTGATCAAGAGTAAGATTTTTGTGTTGTTGAATAGGAATCTCAATTGTAAATTCCGATCCGTTTTTAACTTGAGAAGAACACTTTAACTGACCTAGATGTCTTTCTACTACAATTTGATAAGCTGTTATGCATTTAAACTGTGATTATAGCATTACCTTTGTTTTTAAGTTTACGTCCCCATTTAATAGATAACTGTCCCTCATTTAAAAGCTGATGCAATAAACACTCTAGCTCATCAACTGATTTAAAGAGTCGATTAGCAATATATTCTTTAGCTGAATGCCAGACCAATTCAATTAAATTATAATCTGGACTATATTCTGGAAGAAATTCTAAATAGATATTAGGCATTTCTGCTTTAATTTTTTCTAGGTATTCTTCTTTTTTGTGAAAACTTGCATTATCAAGAATAATGACAATCTTTGCTCCTTTTTCTACAAATTCTTCTGCTTGATTTCCCGCTAATACCCACTCATGAATTAGCTCTTGATAAAAACTTTTTAACACTTGATAAAAATTATTTGCATTCCCTTTATCCAGAAATTCTACAAATCTTTTTTTGTCCGAGTACCTCAATCCTCCCATAACATTAACTTTTCCTTTCCTTCTGTCTCCTCTAATCTTTCTTCTCTTTCCTTTTTCACACCAGTTCTTTCTTTTTATTACTCTTAAATTAAATCCACTTTCATCCCAAAACCATACCTGTAATTGTTCTGGACTTTCTTTTGTTATTTTTAAATATTCTTCTATTTTATTTTTAAATAATTTCCTTTTTTCTGGATCTCTTTTCTCTTCCAAGCTATACTTTGCCCACAAGTAAACATACTTTTTTTTCTTTAATATCCTTCTCACTTGTGAACCACTTAATTTTATTTCTGTGATTTGTTCTAAATAAGTTGCCAATCTTTCTCCTGTCCATCTCCCAAATTCATATCCTAATTCTTCCGGTTCTTTTTCTACAGTTTCTAATAATATCTCTATATATTTATCTGTGGCTTTTCTATTATTTCCTTTCATTCTTTCATCTTTCAGGCTTTCTAACTTGTCCGGATCTCCATGTACACACCAATAACATACTTTATTTATTGAACATCCCAAAAAATTGGCAATTTCACTTTGTTTTTTACCATCATTTAGCAATAGTAGAATCAAGATTCTTTCTCTGATTTGTCCATTTTCTTCCTCTTTCAATCTTTTCTGTAGTTTCTCTACTTGCTTTTCATTTAAGTGATTTTTAGCAGGCATCTTTTTATTGATTTTTCTAAACTTAGTTTTTCATTATACCCTATTTAGATGCTGAACAGCTTATCATCTTCAGGATATAACTCTACATCATTAGAATTAAGATGAGAAATAATTTGTTGATTTTGTTCTACAATTCGCTCCTGAATAGCATCAATAGCATTAGTGAGTAAATTCATAAAGACTTGATTAATCTGACCTGCATAACAATGGACTAAGGGCAATTCCCCATAGTTTTTGATCACCTGAATTTTTTGTCTTTCTCCAGTTTCTGATAAGCGATTTTGTAAAATCAATAATGTATTTTCCAAGCCCTCATGTAAATTAACTTGTTTGACATCTGCTTCATCTAAACGCGAAAAATTTCTTAGGGATAAAACAATTTGTTGAATCCGACTCGCCCCGACTTTCATTGAAATTAATAATTTCGGAAAATCTTGTTGCAAAAAATCTATATCTACGGTTTCAATCATTTCTTGAATATCAGAAACGGGATCGGGATAACGCTCCCGATATAGGGCTACTAAATTTAATAAATCATCCAGATATTGGGCAGCATAATCAACATTTCCATAAATAAAATTAATGGGATTATTGATTTCATGGGCAACTCCTGCCACTAACTGACCTAAAGAAGACATCTTTTCCGTTTGAATTAAATGGGCTTGAGTTTGTCGTAATTTATTTAAAGTCGCTTCTAATTCTAGGGTTTGAGCTCTAGCTAAAGTCGCCGCTTCCCTGGTTTGGTTATAGAGTTGGGCTTGATTAATTGCGATCGCCACTTGCGCCGTCACAGACTGTAATAATTCGACTTCAGAATCACTCCAGCAACGGGTTTCTTGATGATTTCCACAAACTAAAACCCCGATTTCTCCCATTTGGGTTTGGATGGGGAGAGACAGCACAGAAACAAATCCAAACTGGAGTAAACATGATTTTTCTTGAGAATCAGGAAGATTACTAACATAATCAATTCGTCCTATGTTTAAATTCAAATATTGCTCCGACCAAATGCCTACTTCTTCTAAATAATATTGACCAACAATATCTGGAAAAGCCGGATCTTTAGCTTCAATAGCAATTTCCCAATAGGCCCCACTTGAATAAGGTTGAGATGGATTTTTACTATCTAAATTAAATTTAGTTTCTTCCCGTCGATACCAACAAAAATAGCATCGATCAACCTTCATTAATTCCCAAACCTGTAAAACTGTTGTTTCTAAAATTGTCTTTAAATCTAAGGAATTGCGGATTTGATTAGCTAAATGATTCATTAGTTTTTCCTGTTGAGCTAATTGTCGAAATCGAGTTTCAGATTCTGCTAATAATTCTTCCGCTAATTTCCGCTCTGTAATATCCTCGTATGTTCCTAATATTCCTACCACATTTCCCTCAGAATCATGAAAGGGAATTTTATTGGTTTCTATCCAACATTGTTTGCCATTTGCTTGTAATTGAGTTTCGATAATCCGATAACGAGGGGTATTCGTTTCCATAATCTCTTGATCAACTTGTCGATAAAATTCAGCTTGATCCAAAGTCCAACTGAAATCATAATCTGTTTTACCAATAATATCTTCAGGAGACTTTAATCCCACATCCAAAGCTAATTGTAAATTACACCCTAGAAAAACGGAATTTCGATTCTTCCAAAAAACTCTCTGAGGGATCGTATTCATAATTAATTGCAGCATTTGTTGGGATTCTTTTAGAGCTTTCTCGGTTTTTTCTTGACCATTTATATCAATAATTATGCCAATATATCGCGTAACTTTTTCTAATTTATCGGGATTTCTAAGTTTTAAAAGTTTGGGGACTAAAGGAATAATTGTACAGGCTGTAACAACAGAAATGATAGCCGGGATAGTCTTCAGTCCTTCCGATAACCAATACACAGGATACCAAAGGGTTAAAATCGCCATCAAATGATTGATTCCAAAGGCAAAAATAAATATACTAAACAGGATAAAAATACTGGAGTAGGATGAATTTTGACGCTGACGAACAAAGTAAATGAATGAAATAGGAATCGCAAAATAAACCAGTGCAATCACCAAATCTGAGACAAGATGAAGCGCGATTAATTGAGATTGCCAAAAATCCCAGGAATTAGGAGACATCAATAAAGCCATTGCAACCATTTGTTGTAAAATTATCCAGGTGAAAGTCATAACCGTTGATAAATTTTTTTATCAAAGAAAAAACACAATAAAAAATTGAATTAAACTACAAAAATAACGCAATTATTGATTAATAAACACTCCAAAAGTATAGGTTGATTATATAGCATTGAGCAAAAATCTACTTTAGCCTCTATAATTATAAGTTTGATCACAAATTCCAGATTTAGGCTCTCATGACTACAGAAATTCAAACCGAAATTCAAACCGAAATTCAAGCGGAGGTTGAGCGACGTCGCAATTTTGCAATTATTTCTCACCCTGATGCTGGAAAAACCACCCTGACAGAAAAATTACTCCTCTACGGAGGTGCCATTCACGAAGCAGGTGCTGTTAAAGTACGGAAGGCTCAACGTCATGCTACCTCAGACTGGATGGCAATGGAACAACAACGGGGAATTTCGATTACCTCAACGGTTTTGCAGTTCGAGTATAACAACTGTCAAATTAATCTGCTAGATACACCCGGACACCAAGATTTTAGTGAAGATACCTACCGCACTTTAGCCGCAGCCGATAACGCGGTGATGTTAGAAGATGCCGCCAAGGGTTTAGAGCCGCAAACTCGCAAACTTTTTGAAGTCTGCAAACTGCGAGGTCTGCCTATTTTTACTTTTATTAATAAAATGGATCGTCCGGGTCAAGAACCCTTAGAATTACTTGATGAAATTGAAAAAGAATTAGGGTTAAAAACCTATCCCATAAATTGGCCAATTGGTACGGGCGATCGCTTTCAAGGAGTATTTGATCGTCGCAAACAAAAAATTCATTTATTTGAACGTACCGCCCATGGCAGTCGAGAAGCTTTAGATCGGGTTTTTGATTTAGATGATCCTAGAATTAATGAATTATTAGATCCGGATCTTTATCATCAATTAAAAGAAGAATTAGAACTACTTGAACACGCGGGTTCGGAATTTGATCTGGATTTAGTTCATGCTGGAAAAATGACCCCGGTTTTCTTCGGCAGTGCCATGACTAATTTTGGGGTTCAATTATTCTTAGATTCCTTCTTAGATTATGCTTTAAAACCCGGTTCCCATCTGAGTACCTTGGGGGATATGGAACCCGAATATCCTGAGTTTACGGGCTTTGTATTTAAACTACAAGCTAATATGGATGCCAAACACCGAGATCGGGTGGCTTTTGTGCGAGTTTGTACAGGAAAATTTGAAAAAGATATGACGGTAAATCATGCCCGCACGGGAAAAGTTGTCCGTCTTTCCCGTCCTCAAAAATTATTTGCTCAGGAAAGACAATCAATTGAAACTGCCTATCCTGGGGATGTAATTGGATTAAATAATCCTGGGGTTTTTGCCATTGGGGATACAATTTATATGGGCAAAAAATTAGAATATGAAGGGATTCCCTGTTTTACCCCGGAGTTATTTGCCTATTTAAAAAATCCTAATCCTTCTAAGTTTAAACAGTTCCATAAAGGGGTTTTGGAATTGCGAGAAGAAGGAGCGGTACAAATTATGTTTTCCATTGATGAAGCTAAACGAGATCCAATTTTGGCTGCGGTCGGTCAACTTCAATTTGAGGTAGTTCAGTTTAGATTGCAAAATGAATATGGGGCCGAAACTCTATTAGAACCTCTACCCTATAGTGTGGCTCGTTGGGTAACAGGAGGTTGGGAAGTTTTAAATAAAGTTGGACGAATTTTTAACGCTGCGGTGGTTAAAGATAGTTGGGATCGTCCGGTTTTACTATTTAAAAATGAATGGAATTGTCGTCAAGCTGAAGCCGATCATCCTGAGTTAAAACTGACTTCTATTGCTCCGGTAGTTTCAATTCAACCGCTTGAATCGGGAGAGGAAGAATAGGATTTAACTTGTTGTTGCGCTTGCTGCGCATCGGGTTAGTGCGCCCAAGCACAACAAGGAGCTTTTGAACTTGTTGTTGCGCTTGCTGCGCACCACTTAATTGCGCTTAAGCGCAACAACGGGCTTTTTGAACTTGTTGTTGCGCTTAAGCGCACCACTTAATTGCGCTTAAGCGCAACAACGGGCTTTTTAAACTTGTTGTTGCGCTTGCTGCGCACCACTTAATTGCGCTTAAGCGCAACAACGGGCTTTTTGACCACCTACTTACAGAAGAAAGTATTAAACACAAAACGAGGATTAATTTAGAGTTTTGATTGATTAAGAATTGGGATCAGATGGGGATTCACCAAATAAGGAATTATAGGTGAACCCGGCGGCAATTCCTCCCAAAATAGGGGCGAACCAAAACAACCATAATTGCTGAATTGCCCAACCGCCAACAAATAATGCTGGGCCAGTGCTACGGGCTGGATTTACAGATACATTGGTGACTGGAATTCCGATTAGGTGAATTAAGGTTAATCCCAAACCAATAGCAATCGGGGCAAATCCTTGAGGTGCGCGACTATCGGTTGATCCCATAATCACCATCAAGAACATAAATGTCAACACAAATTCACCCAGCAGAGCGGAAACGAGATTGTAACCGCCGGGAGAATGTTCGCCATATCCATTGGTGGCAAAGGGGTTAGAACCACCTTTAAAAGCCACTGCATCAAATCCGGCTTTCCCATTGACAATTAAATAAAGCACTAAGGATGCTACAATTGCCCCGGCAACTTGAGATCCAATATAAAGGGCTAAATCTTTACCTCCAGAGAAGCGTTTACCCGCCCATAATCCAAAGGAAACCGCCGGATTGAGATGGCAACCGGAAATATGACCTATGGCATAGGCCATGGTTAAAACGGTTAAACCAAAAGCTAATGCAACCCCGGCAAATCCAATCCCAAGGGGGTTAGTAGTTCCATCGGGAAATGCGGCGGCAAAAACAGCAGATCCACACCCTCCAAAAACTAGCCAAAATGTTCCCATGAACTCGGCAAGACACTTCTTAGTCAATGGCATTATTAAACCTCTTGAGAATGCACTTGAATTTAACTATCAGTTTTAATCCTGATGAGTTTCAGTTGAAACTTACCATAAAATTGATCAATTTTGGTGTCATATCTAGCAAATTCAGAAAAATTAATAAAATCTTAAATAAATTATTAAGAAATTATAAAAAATATTATTTTTGTATAAATATCATTTATTATTCCATGTCTTTAAAATAAATTTATCAATAACCAGGGGATGGGTAAGCATTAGTGTGAAATTAAGCTGAAATCTCTCCTGTAGAGATGTTGCATGGAACGTCTCTACAGGGCGTTAATGGCCGCACCCTACGGGTTAATGATTGAATTATGCGGGAATTTTGGTGGGAAGTTGGGCTTTTTGGGCTTGATATTCTGCCAACTGTTGTTCAATTTCAGTTTTAACAATTTGGCGATATTCTAAGAAATGTTCGTTATGGGCGCATAGGGTTAAATACTGCCCGCAGACGGCGGGATTATGTTTGATAATACTAAACAAATATCCCCAGAATTTCCAGCGAGTTTGGCGTTTAATTCCCTGTCGCCAAATTACAGTTGTTAAGGCTTTTAAATCAATCCAACTGGGGAATTTACCTGGGGGATTACATTTGGGCGCACCCAACTTCAAGAAACAGCGATAGGTGCGTTCTAAATAACGTTCGGGATCATATAATTGCCAGAAGGTTTCAATATATTCTTGGGCAATTTCTTCAACGGGACGGGTAGGAACAAAGTTAATTAATGTGGTTTGGTTAATATCAAACTTTTTAGGATTAATTAACCGTCCTTCCTTCTCTAAACGATGCCATAAAGCGGTATTGGGTAAGGCTTGTAACATACTAAATAAAGCCGTGGGAATCGCAGATTTTTCGACAAATTCAATAATTCGATATCCCGCCCCGGGTTTTTCCCCATCAAATCCTAGAATAAATCCCGCCATTGGACGTAAGCCAGTGCGGATAATTTTATCAACGGCTTCTAATAACGGACTGCGGTTATTTTGATATTTTTTGGTCATTTCTAAACTACTGGTATCTGGGGTTTCAATTCCCAAGAAAACCGCATCAAAGTTACATTCCACCATCGATTCCATTAATTCACCATCATCGGCTAAATCTATGGAGGCTTCTGTATTAAATCGGAAAGGATATTGATGTTCCGCTTGCCAGATTTTTAGAGCTTTTAACAGTAATTTCACATTCCGTTTATTCCCGATAAAATTATCATCTACCATGAATATTGATCGTCGCCATCCCAATTCATAAAGATAGTCTAATTCCTTTAATAATTGTTCTGGAGTTTTAGTGCGGGGTTTGCGACCATACAGCACAATAATGTCACAAAATTCACATTGAAACGGACATCCACGGGAGAATTGTACCGACATAGAATCATAAGCATCTAATTCTAATAAATCGTAACGGGGAATAGGAGTTGAGGTGACACTGGGTTTTTCTTCTGTGCGAAATACCCCGGAAGTTTCACCTTTTTCCAGAGCTTCTATAAACATGGGTAGGGTAATTTCCCCTTCATCTAAAATCAGAAAATCTGCCCCGGAACTTTCAATTTCATGGGGGACAGAAGTGGGATAGGGGCCACCAACTCCAACTAATTTTCCGCGTTTTTTGGCTTCTTGAATTTGAGCAATAAAATCGGATTTCTGCACAATCATTCCCGAAAGGATGACTAATTCTGCCCATTCCCATTCGGCTTCAGTTACAGCAGTAATATTACGATCAACCAGTTTGAATTGCCAAGTTTGAGGCAAAATTGCCGCTACCGTAATTAATCCCAGGGGCGGTAACAATACTTTGCGATCAACTAATTCTAGGATTTTTTCATACGACCAAAATGTAGACGGGAATTGGGGATAAATTAATAATGTTTTCATGGGAAAAATGGTAATTTGGGGTTAATATTATTTTAGAGAATTCGTTAAATAGTACAAATGAATTTTTCACCCATAATTTTTCACCCAGCGATTGAAATCGCGGCTACACAAACTAAGTCCGCCTGCGCGGACTAATTAACAGATTAACATAATGTTCTCTGATTTTATCTTCAACCCGCGCAGGCGGGTTTGGGTTGTGTAGCCACGATTTCAATCGCTGGATCTCTGGATCTCATTGTTGGCGCTATGATACAAATGTTAACATTTCACCAAATCATACAGGGTTATTACCAATATGGCCGTTAAAGTAGGAGATATGGCTCCTGATTTCACCTTAGCTTCGCAAACGGGCGAATTAGTGAGTATCGAAGACTTTCAGGGAAAAAAATCCGTTGTCCTCTACTTCTATCCCAAGGATGATACTCCTGGCTGTACCGCCGAAGCCTGCGCCTTTCGAGATGCTTATCAAGTCTTTACAGATGCGGGAGCCGAAGTAATTGGGATTAGTTCAGACACGGCCCAATCTCATCAACAGTTTGCCACAAAATACAATCTTCCATTTATTTTGTTGAGCGATACCGGGAATAAAGTTCGTCAACTCTATGGTGTTCCAGCAACGATGTGGGTGCTACCGGGTCGCGTTACCTATGTAATTGATAGGGAGGGTGTGGTGCGACATCTGTTTGATTCTATGCTGGATTTTGGGCGTCACGTTGATGAGGCTTTAACGACTCTTAAATCGATTCCAAAGCCATAGAATTTTAATCAAAAATCGCCTCTATTCAATGAATATAAACTATCAAAATACCCTCACCCACTGGAGGCAAGAGTTATCTCAAACTTTGCCCCAACTTGCCCATCTTCTACCTCTATTTATGTTAGCTGTGGGCGTTGGTTATCTATTCAATTGGTTGCAGGTTCCCGTTGCTTGGCTGATTGGCCCAATGGTGGCGGGGATTATTTATGCGGTGTTTCAGGGGAAACCTCAGCCCCTACCCCCGATCTTTTTTATTGTCGGTCAAGCTATTGTGGCGATTTCTACAGCTACGGGCTTTTCACTTAATACTATCGGTTTAATGGGAACTTACGCCTTTCCCCTGATGCTCTGTATTTTGGTGACCGGGGGGATGAGTATTTTGAATGGTTATTTTTTAGGGCGCTGGGGCGGAATTGACCGGGCGACAGGGTTTCTCAGTTGTGTCCCTGGGGCGAGTTACAGTTTAATTGCCATGAGTGAGGAAATGGGGGCCGATGCGATCGCCGTTGCTCTGTTACAATATCTGCGGATTCTATTAGTAGCATTAATTGTTCCTGCCCTCGTCGGGTTCTGGTTTGCGGGGGATGTGGCTATTGGGTCTGTGGTATCTACTTCCCTTGACACTTCACCTGCTTTACCAATGTTTTACAACCTAGCAATTCTGGGAGGTTGTGCGGCATTAGGAATCGTTTTTGGGGAAAAGTTGCGTTTACCTTCAGCCTTGTTTTTGGGGCCGTTTCTAGTTAGTTTAATTGTTTTTTGGACAGTTCCATATTCAATTAAAATGCCTCCTTTGCTATTTACTATTGGGCTATTATTTGTCGGGTTTTCTGTTGGTTTAAAGTTTGACTGGCAGAATGCCAAAAAACTTTGGAAGGCTGTTTTAATTGAAATTGTTTTAGTTCTGATCTTAATTTTATTCTGTTTGGGTGCAGGTTATATTTTCCATCAAATTACCCAAGTTGATACCATGACGGCGATATTAGGTTCCACACCCGGAGGAATTACAGCAATGATCGCAACGGTAATTCAACTCGGAGGAGATGCCGGAATTGTATTAGCTATGCAAATGACTCGAATGTTATTGATATTATTAATTAGTCCTTGGTTTGCGAATGTATTAATTAAAAGTCAAAAACAATCTAAACCAACCTAGTTGTTGGGCTTTAGCACTCCTAAAAAGAGCGCTGAAGCGCAACAACAAACTGTTTGATTGTAAATTTAATAGTTACTACCCACACTATCGGTATTTGACTGTGATATAATATCCTAAAAATCATTAATCTATTGATTAATTGAGAGCCATGTCACTATCACAAGAAACAATCCCCTTTGGGTTAATATTACCTCCTACCCAAGACGAACTACCCTTTGACGATGGAGTCCCCATGGAAACCCAACGCCATAAAATGCAAATGGATTTACTAATTGATCCGTTAATTCCTTGGTTAGAACCGCGAGAAGATGGTTATGTTGGGGGCAATATGTTCCTCTATTTTAGTTTAGCCCAAGTGCGGAATCAAGACTTCAAAGGCCCCGATTTTTTTGCCGTATTAGGAGTTCCCAAAAAAGAACGAAAAAGTTGGGTCGTTTGGGAAGAAGGAAAAGCCCCCGATGTGATCATTGAACTATTATCACCCAGTACCGCCCAAGAAGATAAAACCAACAAAAAAATTATCTATCAAAATCAAGTTCGGGTTCCTGAATATTTCTGGTTTGACCCCTTTAAGCCTGATGATTTGGCAGGATTTATCCTAATTAATGGTAGTTATGAACCAATTTTTCCCGATCAATTTAATCGGTTATTCAGTCAACAATTAGGCTTATCATTAGTCCGATGGTCAGGGGTTTATAAAACCGTTGAAACGGTATGGTTAAGATGGGCAACTTCAGAAGGTGAAATTCTGCCGACACCCGATGAATTATCTGCACAAAAAGCCGAACAAGCCCAACTTCAAGCCGAACAAGCCCAACTTCAAGCCGAACAAGCCCAACTTCAGGCCGAACAAGCTCAACTTCAGGCCGAACAAGCTCAACTTCAGGCCGAACAAGCCCAACTTCAAGCCGAACAAGCCCAAGAACGTTCCCAGGAGTTAGAAACCTTACTCAACCGCTACCGTCAACAGTTTGGCGAATTACCCGAACTCAGTTCTGATTAGTTTTGAGATCACATTGGGTATTCTGAAAATAGGTACGATTAAAAAGCCAACTAATTGAAAATAAGAGGAAGGTATAAGCAATGAATCCCGCCGAGAAACAATCATTAGAAAAACAATATGGATCAGAGCGTATCCGTAAAATGGAACGCTTTAAACAGGTACAAAGAGTGATTATGATCCTATCAATACTGTCTTTTTTTGGAACGAGTATATTTGGATTAGGAAAAGTGTTTAAAAGTGGATTTGAAAAAAAACCTGAAGCGACTCAAACCACAGAACAACAATCTGCAAGTGCTTTATTACAAAAGCAAGAAAAAGGCTACGAAATTGTATTAAAACGGGAACCCAATAACCCCACAGCATTGGAAGGATTAGTGAATGTTCGCCTACAACAAAATAATATTCAAGGAGCAATTGAACCCTTAGAAAAGTTGGTGAAATTATATCCTGATCGGCAGGATTATCAAAATTCATTAACTCAATTAAAACAGCAAAATAAAAAATAAATCCAGTTATGAAACATTTAGACTACTGGATAAAACAGCAAAAGTTAGAAGATCAAATTAGAACAGAACAAGCCAGAACAGAAGTTCAAGGAAAATTAAATGAAAACTCTGATAAGCTCTTGTTTATTTAGACTGTGATTATAGCATTACCTTTGTTTTTAAGTTTACGTCCCCATTTATATAGATAACTCTCCTTCATTTGAAAATCGCTTTCTATGCAAAAGCTCCATAATCCAGAAACGGCAAAAATTTTTGGAGAGTGACAGAAAAGCGATAACATTAATAAAACTTATAGCTTATATGCAAAACTCTGATGTTAAAATACTTTACAAACCGTAACAAAGCCGTTAATGTAGTAGACATAGATACCAAACGTACCTCGACAAATACATAGCAATCATAACCAACATGACAACCACGATTCAGCAGCGCGAAAGCGCCTCCATCTGGGAACGGTTCTGTAACTGGGTGACATCCACCAACAACCGCATTTATATCGGTTGGTTCGGAGTCCTGATGATCCCCACCTTATTAACCGCCACCATCTGCTACATCGTCGCCTTCGTCGCGGCTCCCCCCGTAGACATCGATGGTATCCGTGAACCCGTAGCTGGTTCGCTGTTATACGGAAACAACATCATCTCCGGTGCAGTTGTTCCTTCCTCTAACGCCATCGGTTTACACTTCTACCCCATTTGGGAAGCAGCCAGCTTAGATGAGTGGCTGTACAACGGAGGCCCTTACCAGTTAGTGATTTTCCACTTCCTGATTGGGATTCTGTGCTACATGGGACGGGAATGGGAACTCTCCTACCGTTTAGGGATGCGTCCTTGGATCTGCGTCGCCTACTCTGCACCAGTTGCAGCAGCAGCCGCCGTGTTCCTGATCTACCCCATCGGTCAAGGTTCATTCTCTGATGGTATGCCTTTAGGTATCTCTGGAACCTTCAACTTCATGTTAGTGTTCCAAGCCGAACACAACATCTTAATGCACCCCTTCCATATGTTAGGAGTTGCTGGAGTCTTTGGTGGTAGTTTATTCTCCGCCATGCACGGTTCTTTAGTTACCTCTTCCTTAGTTCGTGAAACCACCGAAACCGAGTCACAAAACTACGGTTACAAATTCGGTCAAGAAGAAGAAACCTACAACATCGTTGCAGCCCACGGTTACTTTGGTCGTTTAATCTTCCAATATGCCAGCTTCAACAACAGCCGTAGCTTACACTTCCTGTTAGGCGCATGGCCTGTCATCGGAATTTGGTTCACCGCTTTAGGTGTGTCCACCATGGCATTCAACCTGAACGGTTTCAACTTCAACCAGTCAATCATCGACTCTACCGGTCGCGTGATCAATACCTGGGCTGATGTGTTAAACCGCGCTAACCTGGGTATGGAAGTAATGCACGAGCGCAACGCTCACAACTTCCCCTTAGACTTAGCTTCTGGTGAATCTGCTCCTGTGGCTTTGATTGCTCCTCAAATCAATGGTTAATTTTTAACCTAAATAATACAAAAGACGCTCTCCGAAAGGGGGGCGTTTTTTGGTGTTTAATATTTATTAGTAAACTATTCGGACTAACAAGCGCTGTATAGTATGAGTTTGGTGACTTCGCAGGGGATATTTAACAGCTTTGTTAATCTAAATCAGAGCAATTTTTTCGGAACTAAACTCTTATTTTTGATCGGAAATTGATATCCGATAAGGGTTTTGACCCTGTTGACGATCGCCAATATAGATGTTGTAATTACCGGGTGTTCCGTAACCTGAATATTGTAAAACACCGCTATTGGCAGAACCTTCGGGTAACATACAATAACGTCCGGTGGGGCCATCAATTAATAAAGTCGGTGAACCCGATGTGGTAGCCATAATTCGCCAATAGGGTAAATCTTCGGTAATCTGAATAACGTGGTTTGGGGTTTGAGCAATAAACCCACAGTCCTGACTATTCACAGGCCCACCAGAGCTTCCTGAGAGGGAAAGAGAACCTCCTGGGCTGATTTGTTGGCGGTCGGCCCAAGCGTTGGGTGCAAAGGCTAAAAACAGGCTGAAAACCCATCCCATCAAGGTTAAATGGCGTAATTTCATTTTAAGTTTCTCCTACAGTTAATGCACTCCATTCAAACCATACAGACGGAAAATTAGACTTACAGGTTCGTTTTTTCAATCTTTGAGGGATAATCAATACTGTGCCATTAGAGTAGGGATTGTTGTGACCCATCACTACCAAGCTAGAATTTATATTACCCTCCGTCCTTCTGTTCTTGATCCTCAAGGCGTGGCGGTGAGATCTGGGATTCAACATCTGGGATATGACAATGTTGAACAGGTGCGGATTGGTAAATATATTGAAATGACGCTTTCAGCAACGGATGAAACGGAAGCAAAAACTCAACTTGACCGAATTTGCGATCAAGTGTTAGCAAATCCGGTGATTGAAACCTATAGATTTGATCTAACGGAAGTTGCGGCCGTTACTTGTTAATTTGATGAACAGTTGAGTTGATCAAAAATGAGGTTAAATATCTTTTTTGATCAACTCCTTTCTATTACTAATTTACTACATAAATACATTATGAAATTTGGGGTTATTGTGTTTCCGGGTTCTAATTGCGATCGAGATGTGGCTTGGGTGACTCAAGGATTATTGGGACAACCGACCCGGATGATTTGGCATGAAGATACGGATTTATCGGATATTGATGTAGTGGTAATTCCGGGGGGTTTTAGTTACGGGGATTATTTGCGCTGTGGTGCGATCGCCCGTTTTTCTCCAATCATGCGGTCAACAATTGAACACGCCAACCAAGGGAAATTTGTTCTAGGAATTTGTAACGGATTTCAGGTATTAACTGAAGCCGGATTATTACCCGGAGCATTAGTTAGAAATCGGGATTTACATTTTATTTGTGAGTCGATTCCTTTGACGGTAATTAATAGTAATATTCCCTGGACTTCTGAATATGAAGTGGGGGAAGTAATTAATTTACCCATTGCCCACGGGGAAGGCTGTTATTATGCTGATGAAAAAACCCTAGAAGAATTAGAAGCAAATCATCAAGTTTTATTCCGTTATGGAACTGATAAAACCCCGAAAATAGAAGAAAATCCTAACGGATCTTTGAATAATATTGCGGGAATTTGTAACCCTCAAGGTAACGTTCTCGGAATGATGCCCCACCCAGAACGTGCTTCCGATCCCATGTTAGGAAATACCGATGGAATTAAACTGTTTAAAACCCTATTGCGTTAGTTAATAATGGCATTTTCCACTCGTTCAAAAACCGGGTATCTTAAACTTCAGAACCCGGTATTTCTGCTTTACTAAATCCTAATTTTCAAGGGTTTTTGTACTTTGACCAAAGAGGATTTTTTTAGCTTCATCAGTCATTTTTGTACCGGAAGCATAGGCTTTTCCTTTTTCGTAAGCCCGCACTACTGCTGGACGGGACTTAATCCGATTAAACCAAGCTTTTAAGTGGGGAAAATCCTCTAAATTTTGCTGTTGTTGTTCAAAGGGAACAATCCAAGGATAACAAGCTATATCTGCAATTGAGTATTCTCCCGCAATATAGTTTTTTCCGGCCAATTGACGATTCAAAACCCCATATAAACGATTGGTTTCTTTGACATAACGCTCAATCGCATAGGGAATTTTTTCCGGTGCATACTGAACAAAATGATGGTTTTGTCCTGCCATCGGCCCTAATCCTCCGACTTGCCAGAATAGCCATTCTAAAACGGTTTTGCGATCGCGCCAATTCTCAGGGAAAAACTGTCCGGTTTTTTCGGCTAAATAAATTAAAATTGCCCCGGATTCAAAGATAGATAAAGGTTCACCGCCATCCACCGGATCGAAGTCAATAATGGCAGGCATTCGATTATTAGGCGCGATTTTGAGAAATTCCGGTTTGAACTGATCCCCCGTGCCAATATTAATCGGAATAATTTGATAGTCTAATCCAGTTTCTTCCAAAAATATCGGGATTTTGTGACCGTTGGGAGTCGGCCAATAGTAAAGTTCAATCATACTGATAATAGTTGGAGATAATGGAAATTTGATGGAGGCGTGAACGCCTCACTACAAAATTTATAGGTCTTCTTGGAAGTCTTTTAAAATTTTTACCAAGTCTTGAATTCCTGTATTGGGAATTAAATTTACTAAGGATGTCGTCTGTTTTCCTCCCCCTAAAGTTACAGAAATTTTTTGTAAGACCTGTTGAACATCACTTTCACTAAAATCTCCCTGATCTAAAAGGGGACAAAGTTGTTCGGCTAATTGTGTATGCAAATGGGCATTGGCTAAATACAGATGCCATTTGGCAATATCAATATAGATATTTTCTCCAATTTCAGAGGCTAATTTTTCCAGGTTTCTTGTATCTAAAACAGACATAATTAAACTCCTAAATTATTGAGGGTTAACGATGAATCGTTAACCTAAATTTTATTGATTGGGCGTGACGGGAGAATAGTCGGCGATCGCAAAAATATAAAGACCATGAAGGGCGATCGCAGATAACCAAACCAGGGTAAATGGGGTTAACCAAGACCAATCGGTTGATTGTAGATTATGGAAAAACCATAAACCGGAATTAATCGGGGCAAAAATAGCAACATGGATGGCAAAATTCATCCGATCATCCAAACGGCGATAGTCTGGATCTTTCCGGTCAGGTTGACGGGGCCAACGAGGAGGCATAGACAATTAATTCCCAAGATTTTCTATTCCATTTTAGGCCTAACTGGGATTGACTTCTATCTGTTGTTGGTAGTCCCCTGATTTTCCCCCGGTTTTACTCAACAGACGAATTTCCTCAATCACAATGGATTTTTCCAAGGCTTTAGCCATGTCATAGAGGGTCAAAGCCGCCACGGAAACGGCCGTTAATGCCTCCATTTCTACCCCGGTTTCCGCTTTGGTCAAAACTTCCGCCCGAATCTGATACCCGGGTAATTTGGGATCGGGCAGAATTTGGACATCAATTTTGCTTAAGGGCAAGGGATGACATAGGGGAATTAACTGGGCTGTTTGTTTGGCAGCCATGATTCCGGCCAGTTTCGCCGTCCCTAAAACATCCCCTTTCGGTGCGTTTCCGGCTTCGATAGCGGCAAAGGTGGCCTTTAACATTCGGACTTGTCCCCCGGCGATCGCCTCGCGACGAGTTGCTACCTTCCCCGACACATCTACCATCCTCGCTTCCCCGGTTTCATCCAGGTGGGAAAGGCGATCGGGGGGATCTGAAAAAATGTTTGCCATTTTGGAAAAATGTGTTATGCTAATAAAGCAGTCAAAAAAATCTAATTTTTGAGATTGTTGTGCTGAACTGACGGGGGCTTGTAGCTCAGTGGACTAGAGCACGTGGCTACGGACCACGGTGTCGGGGGTTCGAATCCCTCCTAGCCCGTTAGATTATTTATCTGGTTTCAGGGTGAGTTAGGGTTTTTGACGCTAACTTTACCCTGAAAGACTTTGATTTTAGCAGGGATCTGATCCCCCTAAATCCCCCAGGGCTGTTTCATGTTTGAAAATTATAGCCTACTTTTGGGTCATAATTCTCAAACATGATAGCTATTTTCCGAATAATTAATATTTTATATAATTGCTATATTAATATTAATTATAGGAGGTATTATCTAAGCAGCATAAATATTCTTATTCCCTACGGAGTAAGACTTACATTCCCGATTTTTATCTATTTTTCCTAAATTAATTGCTCTATTTTTTCATTTTTAACTTTCGGATTAAGAGATAGCCAGTAATTTATCCCAATGATTTCCTAACCACCTTCTTCCCTCTGTTATTGACCAAAATCCTAAACCTCTGAAAATATTCAATCCTAGGGTGTTGAGCAGTGCCCAATTAGTCGCTGCTTGTACTTGATGAATTTTCATACTATCCTCTTTAAATAACACATCTTTTACCCAATGAACTTGATTCTCAATCTCCCAATGCCCTTTAATCTTTTGGGAAAAAAAATCTGCCTTTTCCCAGATACTACTTATATAATAAACCGTTTCTTTATAAGACTTTAATTTAGGAGAATTCTCTCTTGACCATTCTTTTACTATTTTGCTTAAATCCTTCTCGTCTACTCCTCTCATCACCCTCCTTATTGTTGAATAAGATGGCATTCCTTGGCTATAGATATTGAATGTTCTTTTCAGGATAACTTCGTTGGCTTTGACAAAATATTCCATCTCTCGATATCCTTGATGCCCTGACATCACCCCTAAAACTACTACTAATAGCACTTCCCATAAACTATACCTTTTTCCCTGATTTTTTCGGAAATCCTTGACTTCTTTTAAATTTTCTATTAAACTTGTTAGCATCTTTATTTTAGAAAAAAATGGCGATCGCTCTCCATTTTATCAGGTAGCGATCGCTCTTTCTTTACTCTTTTTCACCTGACTTTGAAACAGCCCTGCGTGCACGGGGAACAGGGAACAGCCCCCCCAAACCCCCCGTGCACGGCAGGGCTAGGGGAACAGCCCACCAAACCTCCCGTGAACGGGGGGCTAGGGGGGAGGGGACAGGGGTTAAATACGAGTGGGAATTGGGGACTGTCCGGCTTTGAATTTGGGGATAAAAGTATATTTGAGATAAATTCCTAAAGCCGTGATCAGGATAATTATAACTGTCCCCATTCCAATCGGACTGGGAACCCAGAAAATCGCTTCTAATTGATTAATTTCTCCGGGTTTAAGTGTCCAAATAACCTGTTTTCCATTCAGATCAACATTTAATAATAGAGGTGCTTCCGAGCCTTCAGGAATACCGATGGGATTAATCACAGTCGCACCCCAGGGAGTGTTTAAGACAAATTCTAATTCTAATAGGTTCCCCGAACTAATTAATACATTTTCCGAGGTAGAGAGTAGGGAAAGCGATCGCAAATCTAATTCTAAGTTGAGATAATTGCGTAAAGCAAAAAACCAATTATTTTGTTTAAGGTTTAAATTTGCAGAAAATTGAGGAATTTCGATATCGGGTTTTTTCTGGGATTTTTTATTGTTGAATTCAGCAGGATTAAAAAATTGATTAAATTTTGTCTCTAAATCCTGACCATTATTAAAAGGAATAGTAACTAATATTTCCTGTTGAGACAGTCGTTTGGTTTTTCCTTTTAACTGTTTAACCCGTTTTTCTAAACTAGATATCCATTCATCTACCACATCATGACTAAATTTAGTTAATTGTTCTCCTAATTGAATCTTTTGAACAATTTGACCATGGGTTTGATCCTGAAATGCCACTCCCACATCATACCTAACACAGCCACTCAACAGAAAAATGGCACAAAAAATAATACTGAGTTGTTTGATAATTTTGATCATGATTTTGTTCCTAGCCGTTAAAATTCAATTTAGTCCATTCTCCCGGTGTAGAAGAATTATTAAAGTCTATAATCACATTCTACTCTTGACACTAATACCAATTACCTTTCTTGACTCACTCCCTCAAAAAGCGACCTAAATAGGGTTGTCATCCTCTACCCTGGCTATCGGTACGGAAATTGCCACCTGTGGGAGTGTGAGTAACCCGCTCTCAAAAGGTTAAGATAGGGGAGAATCTTTCCAAGTCTATAAAACTCAAACCCCTACTAGCAAAAAAAATCGAGAAACTATGGGATTCTTTGATTCAGACATCGTACAACAAGAAGCTAAACAGCTATTTGAAGATTATCAATCTATGGTCAAACTGGGCAGTGATTATGGCAAGTTTGATCGGGCTGGGAAAAAACTCTATATTGAGCAAATGGAAGCGGTTATGGATCGTTACCGGATTTTCATGAAGCGGTTTGAACTTTCCGAGGATTTCATGGCCCAGATGACCGTTGAACAGTTACGCACCCAACTCGGTCAATTTGGGATTACCCCCGACCAAATGTTTGAACAGATGCACCGTACCCTAGAACGGATGAAGTCGGAATTAGAAAAACAGCCCTAATCCCCTCTATTTCCCTGAAAAAATCGGTGTCCTTGGGTTTATTTTGTTAAAATACATTAACTAGACCCTCGTTAGTTTAACGGGAGTCTCCCCTATTATGCCTGTGAATATCATTTTATGACTAACGTTCCTGTTTCTCGAATTCGTAATTTTTCTATTATTGCTCATATTGATCATGGGAAATCTACCCTGGCGGATCGACTTTTGGAGGCGACGGGTGCGGTTCAAAAACGGGAAATGAAGGAACAATTTCTTGACTCCATGGACTTAGAGCGAGAACGGGGAATTACGATTAAATTGCAAGCCGCCCGGATGAATTACAAAGCCGATGACGGTGAGGAATATGTATTAAATTTAATCGACACTCCGGGTCACGTTGACTTTTCTTATGAGGTGTCTAGGTCTTTAGCGGCTTGTGAAGGGGCGTTATTAGTTGTGGATGCGTCTCAAGGGGTAGAAGCTCAAACTTTAGCAAATGTTTATCTCGCCTTAGAAAATAACTTAGAAATTATTCCGGTTTTAAATAAGATTGATTTACCCGGAGCAGAACCAGAGAAAATCAAAAGTGAGATTGAAGAAATTATTGGGTTAGACTGTTCCGGGGCGGTGTTAGCTTCAGCGAAAGAAGGGGTGGGAATTCATGAAATTTTAGAGTCTATTGTCCGTTTAGTTCCCCCTCCCCAGGATACGGTTGATCAGAAATTACGGGCGTTAATTTTTGATAGTTATTATGACAGTTATCGCGGGGTAGTTGTTTATTTTCGGGTGATGGATGGCAGGCTAAAAAAAGGCGATCGCGTCCACTTAATGGCTTCGGAAAAAGAATATGAAGTTGATGAAATTGGCGTATTATCTCCTACTCAAATCCCCGTTGATGAACTCCACGCGGGGGAAGTAGGATATTTTTCTGCTGCGATTAAAGCCGTTGAAGATGCCCGGGTTGGGGATACTATTACTTTAGCCAATCGTCAAGCCGAACAAGCTTTGCCCGGTTATACCGAAGCAAAACCGATGGTGTTTTGTGGGTTATTTCCCACGGATTCTGATGAATATCCTAATCTAAAAGAAGCCTTAGAAAAACTCAAATTAAACGACGCGGCGTTATCTTATGAACCAGAAACTTCTAGTGCCATGGGGTTCGGTTTCCGGTGTGGATTTTTAGGGTTACTGCACATGGAAATTGTGCAAGAACGTTTGGAAAGGGAATATGATTTAGACTTAATTGTGACTTCTCCTTCGGTGGTTTATCAAGTTACAACTCAAAAGGGAGAAGTGATGATGATCGATAACCCCAGTCGTTTACCTGAACCTAACCATCGGGAAAAAATAGAAGAACCCTATGTGCGGGTAGAAATGATTACTCCTGAAGCTTATGTGGGCAGTTTAATGGAGTTGGCTCAGGGTCGTCGGGGTGAATTTAAGGATATGCGATATTTAGCCCAGGGACGGACAACCTTAGTTTATGAAGTGCCATTAGCGGAAGTAGTAACGGACTTTTTTGATCAGATGAAATCCCGTTCTCGTGGTTATGCAAGTATGGAATATCATATTATTGGATATCGAGAAAATGCCTTAGTTAAACTCGATATTATGATTAATAAAGATCCGATCGATTCTTTGGCGATGATTGTTCACCGAGATAAAGCCTATCATGTTGGACGGGCAATGGTGGAAAAACTCAAAGAATTGATTCCCCGTCATCAATTTAAAGTTCCTATTCAAGCCACAATTGGGTCTAAAGTTATTGCTAGTGAAAGTATTCCAGCATTAAGAAAAGATGTGTTAGCCAAATGTTATGGGGGAGATATTAGTCGGAAGAAAAAACTCTTACAGAAGCAAGCCAAAGGTAAAAAACGGATGAAATCCTTGGGTTCTGTAGATGTTCCGCAAGAAGCATTTATGGCGGTATTACGGTTAAATCAAGAATCCTAAATTGTAGTAGAGACGTTAAATTTATTGTTGTAGAGACGTTAAATTTAACGTCTCTACAAAACTGTTCCGGTGTTCCCTCCCCCCCTAGCCCCCCTTGCACGGGGGGTTTGGGGGGCTGTTCCGGTGTTCCCTGTTCCCTTTTAAGCCTAAATTTTAAACACAACTCAAATAGGATTGCTATATGTCATATAAAGTTAGTGTGATTATTGAAAAAGACGATGACGGTTATTATGCCTATGCTCATGAACTTCCAGGTTGTCAATCTCAGGGTGATTCATTTGATGAGATTAAAGTGAATATTCAGGAGGAAATTGAATTGTATTTAGAGACATTATTGGAGTCAGACAAAAGCCGTGTATTAAGCTGATAAATTTCGAGTTCATCCAAGTCGTGATATTTCACCAACACTGTTACGAAAAATTGCAAGTGATATTAATTTGACTGTAAAAGAAATATTAAATATTCGCTAAAAATCTAAAATCGAGTAGGATAGATGTGGAACGGACAGCAACATATCAATGTTGTTGGGTATAGCTGGGGTGTATTCAAAGCCAAGTCTTAACTTTAAACTGATAGTGGATTCAGCTTACCTGCGATTGATTGTTGTCCATCCAAGTTTAACTCTCTACAATTTCTGAGTGAGTGTAAGCATGAGAATTTTAGTTACAGGTGGCGCGGGTTTTTTGGGTTCACACCTAATTGATCGCTTAATGGAACAGGGCCATGAAGTGATTTGTTTAGATAACTTTTTTACTGGGAGAAAACGAAATATCCTGAAATGGATTGGTAATCCCTATTTTGAACTGATCCGTCATGATATTACCGAACCAATTCGCTTAGAAGCCGATCAAATCTACCATTTAGCCTGTCCCGCCTCTCCCGTTCACTACCAATACAACCCGGTCAAAACCATCAAAACCAATGTATTGGGAACTATGAATATGTTGGGGTTAGCCAAACGGATCAAAGCCCGGTTTTTCCTCGCCTCCACCTCTGAAGTCTACGGAGATCCCGATGTTCACCCCCAAACGGAAGACTATCGAGGCAATGTCAACTGTATTGGAATTCGATCCTGTTACGACGAAGGAAAGCGGGTTGCAGAAACCTTAGCCTTTGACTATCATCGTCAAAATGGGGTAGATATTCGGGTGGTACGGATTTTTAATACCTATGGCCCCCGAATGTTAGAAAATGATGGGCGTGTGGTCAGTAACTTTATTGTCCAAGCCCTGCGAGGGATTCCCTTAACAGTTTATGGGGATGGTTCCCAAACCCGGAGTTTCTGTTATGTGTCAGACTTGGTAGAGGGATTTATCCGCTTGATGAATAGCGATCAGATTGGCCCTATTAATATCGGGAATCCAGGGGAATATACCATTTTGGAATTAGCCCAAAAAATTCAGAATCTGGTTAACCCGGATGTGGAAATTCAATTTAAACCTCTACCGGAGGATGATCCTAAACAGCGACAACCCGATATTACTCGTGCTAAAACCTACCTGAATTGGGAACCGACTATCCCACTGGATCAAGGATTAGAATTGACGGTGAAAGATTTTCGGGAACGCATCTACAACAGTTGAAAAGAGTGAAATCCTTGTTAACGATCAATCATTGAGCGTTAACAAGATTGTTAATGTTTCGGTCAAAAAATTGAGGATAGATTTATGCGTGTTTGTGTGATTGGGACGGGATATGTGGGTTTAGTAACCGGAGTGTGTCTGGCACAGATCGGACATGATGTTATTTGTATTGATAATAATGAGGAAAAGGTCAAATTAATGAAGTCGGGACAGTCCCCGATTTATGAACCCGGACTGCCGGAATTAATGAAATCCTGTATGGAATCTGGGCGTCTGGATTTTTCTGCGGATTTAGCTGCGGGCGTGGAACATGGTGAGGTGTTATTTATCGCCGTAGGAACTCCTCCTTTACCAAGTGGAGAAAGTGATACTCGTTATGTCGAAGCGGTGGCGCGGGGGATTGGAGCGAACCTGACCACAGGTTATAAAGTGATTGTGAATAAATCCACTGTACCCATTGGTTCCGGGGACTGGGTGCGGATGATTGTTTTAGATGGTGTTTCCGAGCGACAAAAAGAAACAGGGTCAACAGGAACACCGATTGAAGTTGAATTTGATGTTGTTAGTAACCCGGAATTTTTACGCGAAGGTTCGGCGGTTTATGATACCTTTAATCCCGATCGGATTGTGTTAGGAAGCAACAACAAAAAAGCCTTGGAGGTGATGCAGGAATTGTATGCACCTTTAGTATCGAGAAAACATTCTGATCATCCGTCCTTACCCCCGGTTCCAATTGTGTTAACTGATCTAAGTTCGGCAGAAATGATTAAATATGCTGCTAACTCGTTCTTAGCAACTAAAATTAGCTTTATTAACGAAATTGCTAATATTTGCGATCGCGTCGGTGCGGATGTGACACAAGTAGCTCAAGGAATTGGCTTAGATTCTCGAATTGGGAATAAGTTTTTACAAGCTGGAATTGGTTGGGGGGGTTCCTGTTTCCCTAAAGATGTTTCGGCTTTAATTCATACGGCTGATGACTATAATTATGACGCCCAATTGTTAAAAGCGGCGGTGGAAGTTAATAACCGTCAGCGCACGATTGCTATTGACAAATTACAACAAGTGCTGAAAATTCTCAAAGGCAAAACCGTCGGATTATTGGGATTAACTTTTAAAGCCGATACGGACGATTTACGCGATGCTCCGGCTTTAGATATTATCCAAGAATTGAACCGTTTGGGGGCAAAAGTTAAAGCCTATGATCCAATTATTTCCCAAAGTGGAATGCGTCATGGGTTAACGGGAGTGATTGTTGAAACCGATCCTGAATTGTTAGCGGATGGCTGTGATGCGTTAATTTTAATTACCGACTGGGCACAATTCCAAACCCTCGACTATGGGAAAATGGCGAAAAAAATGCACTCGGCATTTATGATTGATGGCCGTAATTTCTTAGATCGAAAACAATTGGAAGCCGCAGGTTTCCAATATGTCGGGATTGGACATTAATCTGTATTAATGTAAGATTAGGGTGGGCATGGCTCACCCTAATTAACACTCAAAATCACATCAATTTGTTTCTGAACCTCATCTAATTTTTGACGTTGTTGATCTATCCAGACTTTTTCCGCTTCTCGTTGTTCGCTGGTTTCTTGTTCATATCGGTTTTGTTTCTCTAAAATATCATTGTAAAAATTAATAATTTCTGTTGTAGTAGTCAAAGCAAAATCAAAGCATTCAGAAAATCTATCTTGAACATTGTCTTCTAGGATTTTATTAACATTAAGAACCAAATCATCCCAGGTTTCTCTTTTGATTAGAGAAAAAATGTTGTTTAAGTTGCTTAAGAATGAGTCCCAAGTTGGTTTTATCCACTCTAAAAAAAGATCACTACTATTTTCTATTATATGAATTACCTCATTTTTGTGATCAGAATAAAAACTTATTTTAAGTGCAAAATTAATTCCATCTTTCAAATTTATAAAATTAATTTTTGCATGAAGACAATCTAAATTCAAATTTAACAAATCGTCATTTAACAATAATAAATTTGTATTGATACTGCTGATCATTTCATTATTGATAACTTTTATTGCCTTATCTAACCCTTGAATCATACCATCTTTATCTGAATAACCCAAGTCTTGCTTATATGTTCCGGTTTTACTATCTTTAAACCACGTTTCTTTAAGCTGTTCACATTGATTTAACCATGAATTTTTAATTTCTGGAATCACTTCTGTTTGACATTTCTTCTGTAACTCACGAATTCTAAAATCAATCGCCGTTAATTCTCCTATTTCTTCCCAAAGTTCAGACTTGGGGACAGACATAATTCTAGGTTTACTATTCCAGACATCCTCAGCATGATCTAAATCTTTATAACTAACTTCCATTAACTCTTTTAATCTGGCTGCGGACTGTCTTAACTCCTCTGTACAGGATTGAATCGACTGATTTAACTCCGTTGCGGATTGTTTCAACTCGGAAGATTCACCTGGATTATTTTGTACAGAAACCATTGAATCAGTCATGGACTCGAAGACAGTTAAAAATTCATTCATTGCAGCCAACCTCAATTAAGCATATAGTTCTACTTTACAACATTAGAGGAATGATCAATAAGTCAGTAACAATTTATAAATTATTTATCCGTGTTTATACGCTTTTAAAAAACAAATTCTAGTCAATATAAACTTATCTTCCGTAAAAATACTGAAGTCAGTCATATTTAATTTTAATTAATAAAATTTTTGTCAATATCTGTTGATTTTCAGAGGATTATGAGTTTATAATAATTAAATTAAAGAATTAAGTCAAAAATTATGTTTTTATTCAATCCTGCAATGCAATTTGTATTTTCCCCCGCAATTCAAGAAGGTTTAGCCAAGGGTGTTTATGAGTTAGTCTATTCCAAATCAGGAGTACCTTTAAGCATAGTTAGATGGGCGTCAGGAACAGCAAATGCGGGTCAGTTTGCAGGTCACGCCATTGGTACAATAATGCACAATAGTCCCCTAGCACCGATTACTGTACCTGTGGAAGTGGGTATTACTTTAGTCAAGACTTTTTCTGAGTTAGTTTCTTCCAACTCAGGAGGTACGATAATCAATAATATTCCCCTGGCACCGATTACCACACCTGTGGAAGTGGGTATGGGTTTAGTTCAAATGTATCAGGTTCATCAAGGATTTCAGAAAACCTATCAAGGAATTAACCAGTTACAAGCAAGTCTCGGAGTTCTACAATCAACGACTGCGGTTATTGGTGTCGGTGTAGCGGTAACGGGTGTTCTTTCGGCTGTAAATTTATATCAGACTTTAAAGTTAAGAGAAGATATCAAACAACTTAAATTAACGGTAACGGGAGGATTTATTGATCTAAAATCTGCCTTAAAAAATCAAGGTGATAGTATTATTAGACGGATTGATGAAGTTGCAGAAGATATTAAATATAATCAACATCGGTTAATTTTAATTACAGCTTATGGCAAATTTACAGAAGCCTTAAAGTGGTTTAAAGTGGCAATGACTATTGAAGAACCAAATGCCAGAAACGATCAAATTAACGGGGTGTTAAGTATGCTATACCATGCTTTAGCTGATTACTCTAATCCCCAGCTATTAAACAATGTTTGTGCTGCGGGTCAACTTCGTAGACTCGAATGCACTTGGGCGATTGAACAAGCCATTATTACTGCTTATCAAGCCCAAAATCAATTAACAGCCGCTAATGAACACCTAGAACAACTTCAAAATAAAATTTATCAAGGATTACTGAATATTATTGATCAATGTAGTTCTCAAGAAGAATTAGATTTTCTATTTCCTGAAATAGCCAGAATTAAAATACATGATTGTACAGCATTAAAATCTTGGCAAGATCATACTAATTGGTTTAAAACCTTATCTAATGATGAACGGGAACAGTTAGCAATGTTAGAACCGGAAACCTCAGAATCGGTTAATTTAGAATTACCACAAAATGACATAATAGTTAAACCTTTAGAAATGCAAATCTATGAGGATTTAAAACAAAAATCCCACTATTCAGCTTTACGAGATCAATTAAAATTTGTCGTTAAACCTGAATTACGCCGGGAGCATGAATCTTATATTTTTAATAAAGCGATCGCCACAGGTTTAAATGGATTAGCCCCTAAAAATTGGGAAGAAGTACCCGATTTAACCGTTGCTAATCTTTATCATTATTTTCAAGTTCAATCTTAAAATGCGTAGGAAGATTGAAAAAAACTAGAAAAAACGACTTAAAGTTCCTCAAATTGTAAGTTAGATCAAAATTAGATGAAATTTAACAAAACGTAGGTATTTATTTATAGTTACCTACGTTTTGTTGAAAAAACAGCTAAATTGCCAAGCACTTTTTTCAGATATTTAATTAATCTTGACCAACTCGCATAATAATCGACTTCAATCCATTCATAATATCCTCAAGAGATTCAATAATTTTTAAGGTTTCTTTTTGTTCAGTTTCATCATCTAATTTAGACAAAAATTGAAATAATTGGTTAATTCTTTCTTCTTTTCTTTTTCTTTTTTTAATTATTAACTAATAGTTTGAGCTAACTCCAGTGGGAACGCCAGGGCTGTTTCATCAGCCAAAATTTATGTACAAACAAGCTAAAGATCGTTGATATTTTCGGCTATCATTCTTTGAGTCATTGTCGAAGAATAATAGCCATTAATAAGGTTTCAGTCCCGCAAGCAGGATTATTTTAATTGAAAGATATAGCCGCTTAAATCCATCAAAACTGATAGGGTGACTCTTGTTTCAGTCCCGCAAGCAGGATTATTTTAATTGAAAGAAAAAGACTTCTCAAACCATTGATCTTCTATGGGTGTTTCAGTCCCGCAAGCAGGATTATTTTAATTGAAAGTTAACCGACAAGATCAACCAAGCTATTAAAGCGATGTTTCAGTCCCGCAAGCAGGATTATTTTAATTGAAAGATTTTAGTTACCAGATAATTTTTTACGATTAACTGATGTTTCAGTCCCGCAAGCAGGATTATTTTAATTGAAAGTAGGAAAAGATCAATAGGCTGTAATAAAACTTTACATATCCCTAGAAGTTTCAGTCCCGCAAGCAGGATTATTTTAATTGAAAGTGGACTCACTCGCTCCTTCTACCGTTGATCGTATCTTGTTTCAGTCCCGCAAGCAGGATTATTTTAATTGAAAGAACAATGCTAGTAAACTTGTGTTAACTATGTTAGACTGTTTCAGTCCCGCAAGCAGGATTATTTTAATTGAAAGTATCAAGGCGATCACCGACAAAATTCTGATGGAAGAGTTTCAGTCCCGCAAGCAGGATTATTTTAATTGAAAGACATGGATCAATTTTTGTAAGTCATACTCCAAAGGGTTTCAGTCCCGCAAGCAGGATTATTTTAATTGAAAGTCTGCCGTCTGAAACCCTGATGGGGCGGTGATTCTGGAGCCCATTTTCGTGAACCTCAAAAATTGCCTCATTTCAGGCTTCGTTATTGCAACAGATTATCAATAACTAACCGGAGTCAAAAGTATAAACTATTGATTTGTCAAGGTTCTAGCGTTTTTCGTGAACCCCCCCAGGTTTTCGCCCCCGCTTAGGTTCACGAAAGTAATCATAAACCAAAACAATTTTCTTGTCAAGGGGAATCTTATATGATATTGCGATCGCCCCCAGACCCCTGACCTCAAATAAAAAACCCCGCCTCCAACGGAAACAGGGTCAACGGTATCCTATTCAATTCAACTAGATGACAATAGCCTGATCTTGACGGGGGTGTTCAGACCCATAGGTAATTGTGCGTTTCAAAGATCCCGCATCCAAAACATAAATCCGTACCGAATCTTCAGCAGGTTTAACTAACTTTTCAATTTGGTGTTGTAAGTTCACAAACTGAACACTTGTTAAAAAGCATTCAAACACACTATACTGACACCATTTGCCATAACCCGACAACAATTTATGTAACCTTGTGCGCCGTTTATTAGCCGCTTTGCTATCGGGTAAATCGTAAATCACCAAATAAAATAACGTATTTTTCATCGTAATACCAAAGGTTTATAAACCAAGTCTTCCTGTAAATAGCGTCCTAATAATCGAGCTTGTAATTCAATCGCCCGTCGATAGGTGCACCGATACTCAAAAACTGGATGTTTAAACTCATCATTCATTTTCCGTTCAAATGCTTGTAAAAACCGCTTACGTCCCTCATCTTTGAGTCGATAAGCACCCAAACTTTCGGTAAAATCATCCGGCTGAATTTCCCGTTTATTCAATACCGAAAATACCAAACTATCCGCTACTAAAGGACGAAATTCCTCCATTAAATCCAGCACCATTGCGGGTTGACCCCGACTGACTTCATGCAAATATCCAATATAAGGATCAAGTCCCACTAAATGCACCGATGCTGTTACCTGTACCCGCAATAAACCATAGGCAAAACTTAATAAAGCATTCACCGGATCGGTCGGTGGACGACGGTTACGACCAGGAAAAAACCAAGGTTCATTTAAGATCGCCGACCATTCTCGAAAATAATCTTTTGCCGCAATTCCTTCCACTCCTCGGACTTCATCCAAAGTGGCTTTTTTAAAGACTAATTTCTTATGATTTTTCAAAGGACTATCGGCAATTTTCTGACGATATAAAACCGTAGCTTGATTTTGAATTTTAGCCGATACAATGGTTTTAACTAATTCCAAGCGGCGTTCCGTATCCTGATATAATTCAAACTGAGCTAACCGTAGGGCTCCATTCCGAGAATATCCGGGTAAAGCACTGCCTAAATATTTGCCAAAACTGGTTAAATAGTGAACAGGCATTCCCAATTCTAAAGCATAGGTGAGGGCATCTCCAGTCACTTGAGGATTGCCCATTAATACCACTTGTTCCACGGTTTGGGCGGGAACAGATTGTTTATTCCATTTGCCACTTTCTTCTTGAGTTGCAACGGTAAAGGCTTCATATTTTTTACCTAAAATTGCTTGAGGTTGGGTAATATAAAGAATAGACATTTTAAGTTAAACTCCTTGACGAATCAGTTCTTTTACTTCAAAAGGTAGACAAATTCCTGTTAAACTACAGGCTTGACATTTTTTAGAATTGTTAATCGGTAAAGGGATTTTGCCCATGGCGGTTTTGTGAGCTAAGGCGATCGCTTCTTGGGTCATTTGTCGTAATTTTGGGGTAAATTCAACCCGTTGACGACGGCGATTTCCATGATAAAAAATTTCACCATAGGGAATTACTTTACCCGTGCGTTCTTCTAAACATAAAGCCGCCGCACAAAGTTGAAAATGATCATTAAGATGTTGCGCCATTTTTCCCTTTTTATATTCCAAAGGAATCAGTTGATTGTCCCGTTCTTCCACAGCATCAATAATTCCACTCACTTTCAACTGTTCACTCCAGACCCACTGCTGACGGTGAATAATAGTATCACCTTCAAAAGTAGTTCCTTCTTCATTAATATTTTCATGGAGATAACGCCCCATAATAATATGTTCGTTATCCTTCATTTCCCCCAATTGATACTCTAAATAAAATCGACGGGGGCAATATTCCCAAGCGTTGAGATAAGCTAAAGGCAAATAAGAATCGGTCATATCAGTCATCAGTGTAGAGACGTGCCACGGCGCGTCTCAGTTATTGGTTGTCTGGGATAATTTTCCTTGATTCATTATTCCTAATTCTGGTTTTTTTTGGATAGCAAAAAGAATTTTAAGGGAGTCTCAACATAAACCAAGACGCGCTCAACATAAACCAAGACGCGCCATGGCACGTCTCTACGAAGTGATTCTTGTTTGTCCCATTCCCATGGCGGTTTTACGACCGATGGCGGAGAAAAAGGCAAAATGGGCTAAGATATTCGCAATTTTTGCTTCTTGAGGGTCGGGAAATCGATATTTAATCCATCCTTTTGCCCCAATTTCTACGTTATTTTCCATCTTTAAAGCATGGGTTTCTAAACTATAAGCAGAAACAAAACCTTGCCAAGCGATCGCCTCCATTTTTTGTTCCTCCGGTGCAAAAGCATTCCATCTTTTCATCAGACTAGAAAACACTAATTCTGGTGAGGGAAAAAGTTGCACATATTTTTGTTGCTTAAAACTGGTGGGGGAAAGAAACTCTAAGGTAATATCATCGGAATTTTTTGGCAGTTTTGCTAACATTTGATAATCCCCCGAACCCACCCAAGGATGAGTACCAGGTAAGGAATGAATGCCTTTAATAATAAAGGGAAATTTACCTAAAGTTAGGGGTTTACTTCCCCATTGTTCAATGCCGTTTAATAGGGGTTCCAGCAGACTCCCATTTAACAAACCAATCCGAAAATAAAACTCATCTCCTGAGCGAATTCCATCGCCACGACGATGACCAATTAAACCCGATAAACTGATGGGAGAATCCTGACTATTATGGACATATTCAGAAGCATTTGGATCGCCCATTTGTAACCAGTACAAAACCTGAGCATGGATCGCACGTCCTAAAGTGGGAGGTAAATAACCCCGATTAATAGCGGCTATTTGGACAATGATCGCATATAAATTAAAAGATTTATCAGACTGCAATGGTATTAGCTCCATAAGCCACTCCTAAAGGTAAATTGATCGGAAAAGATAACTCGGTTAATTGTGACCATTCTGGCATTTCTTGCCCTTGATTCGGTTTTGAAATTTCTAAATATTCGCCTATTAATTGTGCCTGACTCAATAAACTAACCGGAGGCATAACAATCCGATTATATAAAAGTAAGCGACAAGATTGTGGTAAATCTACGGGATTTAAGGGATGTTGACAGACATATTCTCCCGATTTTTTTTTAATCCCAGAATCAGGAATTGGTGTCACATCAACTTTAATTTTTGCCGCCCATTTTCCTAACCGTATCCAAGCCGGAAATTTCACCTCTGGCGGTGCAATAATATAAGTCTGATATCGGCTACCTACAGCTAATTCTTTGGCTCGACCGTAGTTAATGGGATAGTTGCGGCTTGCTCCTGTAGCCCCAAATTGTTTGGGAATTCCATAGTAATTTACTTGAGCGGCTTTAAAGGTATTAATTTGATAGGAACAGTACAAAGGTTGGGCGGGAAAAACATAAATTTGGGCTTGATTGAGATGGAGTAAATTTTGTTCGCGATCGCTATCTAAATAAGCGGGTTTTTGAGCATTTTTCCCATGTAGTCGATAGGGTTTAGGAATATAAACCGCTTCAAATAACGCATAACTTAATGCCCAATTATGCAAATATTTTTCGGTTTCATAAAGAATACCCATTTCCCGACTCGCAAAAAAAACATTATCATGTAAAGTCAAATGACAGTGATAAAGAACCATTAAATTTTCCTCAAAAATTAAAGTTGTTGCGCTTTAGCGCACTCATAAAAGTTGTTGCGCTTCAGCGCACTCATAAAAGTTGTTGCGCTTTAGCGCACCCAAAGGTTTAAAAGAAAACAGGGAATTTCCAGCTTAATTTAATACCAAGATTGAGTGCTAAAGCACAACAACTGGGTGCTAAAGCACAACAACTGGGTGCTAAAGCACAACAACTGAGTGCTAAAGCACAACAACTGGGTGCTAAAGCACAACAACTGGGTGCTAAAGCACAACAACTGAGTGCTAAAGCACAACAACTGATTAAGAACTGGATTTTCCTTTCGCTTTGCCTTTTTCCTTAGTTAAAGCACCATAGGTTTCGGCATAACTTTTCGTCTGTTGATACAGAGTAGTTAAAGTTTCCCGCAAGCGCGTTTCATCTTGATAAATTGCACTCACTTCTGTTAATAATTCATCCAATTGAGGACGCAAAATTACTTGAGTTTTTCGCACAGGTTCCTTTTTGATTAAATTATCAGCCACTTCCGTTGCTTTAGTCAAAATATCACTAATTGGGGCATTAATATCCGGCTTTAATTGATCATAAATTGCCTGGGTAAAATGCAGATTACTGAAAATTTCACCATCACAAAAAGCAATTCCTATCAAATGATTGGTCATGGTTCCTGTGCGTGATTCCTGTGCGCCGTAACGTCGGGTTCTTAACAAGTTTCCTAACACATAAATAAACCCTTCAAAGGTTGAATCGCGCAGGGTTTCTACCGTCGGAAATGCTACCTCCGGCAGAACATGATCTAATTCATTAATTGCACTTCGCATTACTCCTTTTTCGCTCATTGTTCCTCCTTCAAAGGGAGCATTAAAGGTAAAACTACGGTGGGAATTTTCGTAAGGAGTCAGAGAAAAAGCCGAATCAGAATATACTTTAGAACGTTCCGATCCACTATCACCAATAGCAAACCCATAAAGAATACAATCGGGGCATTTTTTACAGGATTTTTCCCCATTATATTCACAACCATTTTCTGCACCTTCGGTGGCACTGGTTAAGGTTAAAGACCTTAATAATTCCCGTCCTGCTAATCGTTCCGGGGTAATTTGTTTGCGCTTAAACATCACCAAACGACTGAGAAAATCAACTGTAGTTAATCCCGCTTGAGTGCGTGCGGTATTCAGCACACCATCGGTCTGAAAAACGGGGAAAGATTGACTATGACGCACCATTAAAAAATGGACATATTTACCCGAAGCTAAACGGGGAAAAGCGGCTTGAAATTCTGGTTTAAGTGTTTCGAGAATTGCCATTGTGATTATCTCCTTTAAAGTGTTAATTTTGGGTTTAAGATTGTTGTTGTTTGTCTTGCAATGCCAACCAACGGTAGGCAAATTCCGCCCCCGCTTTGATGCGGTTCCGGTTTTCTTGAAGTAGGGCGCGATCGCCTTTATATTGCTTCAAAAAAACCTCCTCCACAAAGGTCTTCATAAACCCATGAATGGCTTCAAGTTCCTGTTGTTGACGCTGGGCATAATCCACAGATTTATCTTTAATCAAGGGACGTTTATAGACTTCTTGACGATCCAAAGCATCGCGCAATTGTCCAGCACCTTGAAAGATTAAATCCTGGGGATCAAGATCATTGGGACTCGATAAAATCACCTCCAAAGCTTTAGTCATAGGTAACAAAATTGAATGGCTAGAATCTTTGATATCGACTTGATAGAACTTGCGATATTTTTCGACTAAATCTTTGGTAAACTCCATGGTTTTCTCCATAACATCATCTCCTTTTGACCAAATTTGAGCAAACTGCCAATAGCGATCAATTTCATTGCCATAAGGTTCTCGTTTATCACGCCGAAATCCCTCATTAGCGATCGCAAAAATATTCAACACATTCGTGGCTAAATCCCTCACTGTGCCATTAAACGCTTGCCAACGGGCATCGGGTTTAGCACTCCGATTATCTAAATGAATGCTATAGGCAATTAACAAGCGTTTTAAGGCCGTTTCCAAGCCATCTAAACGAATAGATGAATCTAAACTGAGCAGATTCCAAAACCCAGCAATTCCGTCTAATTTAACGGTTTCCAGAAACTCTTGATCACTGGTATAAAGAGGATCGGGACTGGTGGTAGCTACGACTTTTACACCTAAAAGCCTGGGCAAAGCTAGGGCTAAAAAAGCAGGTTCTATCCAAGCATCCGTTACGGTTTTTCCCATGGGTGTTGTGTAATTAATCGCCATAAATGGCAGGTCTTGAACCGAATATTGATGCTTTCCAAACCTTCCTGCTTCCACTTCATCTTGATCTTGCCAAGCTAAGGTTTGTAAGCCGTCAATTTGCAAATTAGCATCAATCCAATGTTTACGAACCTCCCAAAGATTCATTCTTTTAATTAAAGTATTCGTTAATACTTTCACCGCTTTAGCGGTTTGGGGTGAGTAAACATAGGCAGGGAAAATATACAGAAAAACAGGTTGTTTATCTTCTAGTTTTCCCGCCGGGGCAGACCAATAAGCCTGCCGTAATAACATTTCTAAAGCCCATATTTTTGAGATTCCTCGTTTAATTCTACCTCCTCCTAACGCATTTTTATTACTATATTGTTGGGGTTTAAACAACACTACTGAATCCAGTTGATCTTCGGCGGAAAATTCCCCAGAACTTAATGAACAAATCGGTTGATTTGTAACTTTTGCCTCGGTATAAGCCGTTAGTTCATTAGGGAATTTATGGGGTAATGCTGTTAACCCCCAAATCTCTAAATACTGCTCTAAATAATCGCCAAAGACTTCACGAGTTGGGCTACTTTGTTGTTTGAGTAACCCTTTTTCTTCTGCCCAAGTTGCTAGGCGATCGGCAAAAACAGTTAAAAATTCGGTGACTTGTTCTGAATCTAGGGTTAAATGATCAGCCATATAATGGGCTGCAACTCGATACCAACCATAATTAACCCCCCCGGATTGAATTGCTGTTTCTTCTGGGGAAATTTGGGTTTCTAAATTTAGCAGGGTTAGAACTTGGGGGGCGTATTCCCCAGAGGTTTCAAAAAATTGATTTTGAGTTAAAATCACAAATTCCGCCATCCGATCCGCCCGCAAATCCGCCGCTTTTAATAGTCTTTCTTTTTCAACTTGGGGAATGTCTAACTTTTCAATTCGCTTGGGAGTTGCCGGATTTTTAGCATTAGCAACTTTAACTTCTACAACATGGGGAAGTTGTCGAATTAGGTCTGCGGGACTGAATAATTCCAGGGTTTGGGGGGCAACTTTTAAGCCTTTCCCATCTCGGACAAACCCGATATCACCCCGACTAAAATATTCAGCTAGACCTCGAATATTTTTATCTTGATCCCCTTGAATAATATTCTGCCAAATAGCAGTTTCAATGGTTGTAAAATCGGGAATTTCAGGGTTTTTTGGAGCCAAATAAACTGTACCATGGGCAAAATATAATAGGGGTTCCCAGCCAATTTTTTCTACAAAACTAACCACGGCATTATGAATACGATTAGTTAGCAAACCCCGACAGTCCCGCAGGCGATGGTAGACTAATTTTTTCTCGATTTCTAACCAGTCTAAATGATCTTGTAGGCGATCGCCTCCCGTTTGAATTGCCACATCCGTCGGATCATTAAAATGCACTGCAATATCACCAAAAGCTAACAAGTGACGCAGGGGTAAATCTAAGCGCCGATCATCCTCAATTTGTACCTGAAAATCATCAATTTCCCAATTAGAAATGAACGTATTACTTCCCACTTTAAATTGAGTATTTTGAGCTAAATAGGCAATATCAAGTAAATACTCACGCCACTGATGCCAAAACCCATCAAAATTAAGTTTTTCTCCCCAGGTTTCACAGACTTGCAAAATTTGCCGAATTTCATGGGCTTTTGGAGATGTAGATGCTTCAGTTTGACCTTGAATAACTTTATTATAATCATGCAAGGTTATTCCTAAACATAATAGCCGTTTTTCTTCTTCGGAAAGTTGTAAATCATCGGGTAAATATTGACTCAAATTCCAAGCAGTTAACAAAGCATTCAGAACATGAACCTGTAAACCTTGATCGGCTCTATTTGACCACCGTTGGGCTTTTTCTTCGGCATGGCGATCGCCTTGTTTTTCTAATTTGTTTAAATGGCTTTTATAGGAACCTCCTAAAGCGGTAATTACTGAAAATTGTCGTTCCATTGCAGGGAGAATAATCTCAATATAGGAACGCAAAATCGGATCAGTATCTTCGGGTAAGGTTTCAATTAGTAAGGTTTGCAGAAGGGTGAATTTTTCCATGATTTTAAAAAATATAAGGTTGGGCGGTTTCGCAAGGTTTAAGTCGCCATTTCATCGCTTCTAAAAGCAGGGCATCTTGATTAAAAGCACAGGCGTAGGCAACACCATCGGCATCGGTTAAACGATATAATCCAAAGGTGGGATTAAGATGCAATTTGCGACTCACTTCCCAATGACTATAGGCTTGATTCCGGTTTACCGAAACAATAAATGCTAGTAATTTGCGTTTACGAAGACATTTTTCAACTTCGGCTTGGGGGTGTCCAACAATTGTAAGTTTATCGAGTAGAATTAACGTACATTGTTTGAGTTCTTCGGTGGTGCGATCGCATTCTAACTGCACCTCAAATCGTCGATCTGTCCATTGTTTTATTTTTAAGTAAACTTGGATATATTGATCGGGAAATTCCGTCGCTGGATGGTTGAATTTTTCAGCAGCTTCTATAAAAGTCTGAGCATCAATAATTTCTACTTCTGCATAGGGTAAAAGTCGTAATAAATCATAGGTATAAAACCGTGAACCCTCCCAAACCGCCGATTGTAGGTCTGACCCGCCTCGAAATCGTAATAATTCCTCCTGTACCGCCTCACCCGTTGGATTGTTATTTAATGCAAACCAATGACCCCGTTTTTTATCTAATTTTTCCCCATAAACTTGTCTTAAATCCTGACTCATATTCTGATAAATTTGCTCCATTAAGGCGGAATTTTCCCCGGTCATTTTTAACAGCATTCCTTGAGCTTGTAAGGCTCCCCAATAACTCCGATATTGCTCAAATTCCGTCGGGGGATTAAAAGCATCTTCAAGAATTTCTCTAAAATTTGTGCGATCAATTTCTTGTCCTGATGTTAATTTTTCAGCTAATCTGGCTTCAATCCAAGGAGCGCGACCGGGAAGTAATATATAAGCGTTGTAACTGGAAAAATTAGGGTGACGACCCAAACGACCTAACCTTTGAATACAAGTTGCAGAATCACTTGCCTCAAAAATAAGCAAATGAATTTTAAAATCTACTCCCACATCTACCGCCGATGTTCCTACTACTAAAACCGATTGTTCCGCATTTTTTAACTCCGTTTGGGTGATCGTTCTTTCCTGTCGATCAATTCGACCACTAATTTCTCGAACTTTGATTTGATCTTCGGGAAAAATTGCTTGTAATTCTCGAACAGCGCGACTAACTTGGGCGACGGAATTGAGAATAATTAACCCCCGTCCTCGACCTTCTGTTTCTAGCAACTTTCGGATCAGTTCCGCTTGTTCTTTCAACCAAGTTAAACTATCTGAATCTCGATCTAACTGCACAAATTTGAGTTCGACTGACTGCAAAATTTGCCGATATCCGGGTGTGGGTTGTGAAACATAATTTCCTGCTATTTTAGTCACTTGAAATCCCGCTTTTTCTAGGGTGTTAATAAAACTGGGTTTAGGGGTTGCAGAAGTGAATAAAAACTTCATCGGACGCTTACGCGGTCGGCTATAACGAATCAATAGCAAACTATTCAGAATAGCGGCTTCTTGATGCACTCCAAAAACATGAAATTCATCTGCAACATAGAGATCAGGATTTATCACTAAAGAGGTCAACCAGGTGTGATTAAAGCCTGGATTATAATAACGAAAGTGGGTAATTAAGTGGAAAATATCGGGGTTTGTTAGAATAACGGGTTTGCGTTGAATGACTTTTGATAATTCCTTAAATTTGTTACTTTTTTCGGCAATTTCTACCCGTCGGGCTAATTCCACGCCATACAAACTATCGACGCGCCGACTCCCATCTAAATTAAAATCTTGGCAATAATTTCTAACTTGTTTTTCCTGATCTGTGACTAATTCAATGGTCGGATATAGGGCAATTGTCCGAAATTTGGGATTAAGTAATCCCCCTAAGTAAGCCGCCAGGGATTTACCATCTCCGGTGGCTGAGGTGTTAAAAATAATCTCAGCCGGGCCATGCAGCACTTCGGCACAGGTTTTGACCTGGTGTACGGACAAAGGGCAGGAAATCTCTGGATTTTTGACAAAGTTCGGGGCCTGCTGTTTGACTTTGCACTCACCCCGACATCCCAATGGGCAGCCATCTACATCGGTATTTTGCTGAGAATATAAAGGAAGTAACGTAATTTTCACGATTTCCCCTAGAATAGTGACGGGTGGTTTATAGTTGTTAATAGACCGATTATGGCACAGCTTTATTAAATATGCAAGTATAAAATTAAAATGGCTCGAAAAAAAGAAACTATTACACTGTCTATTCCCCCGGGTACGAAGGAGCAATTAGAGGCGATCGCAGCTAAATTCCAGATTCTATGGGGCGATCGCCCTAGTATATCGGGCTTGTTAGTGGCGATCGCCCGTTCGGAATTGGAAGTCGGCGATCGCTTTACCCTGACTTCAGTACAAGTACAATCTTTAGAGAAAGGGACGAAAGCCCTGATTGATTCCGGTGACATTAGCGAAGCCCAAGCATTAATAGCCCTGCTCCTAGAACGGGGAAATCTGGCTTCCCCCCTCCGTCAGTCCTTTGTCCAACAGATCAGTCAATCCCTCCCGGCTTGGCGGGTGTTACTCGATCAGCAAATTGCCCGTCGTCAACCCTTTCGCCTTCTCTACCGAGATGCCCAAGGGCGAGATTGGATGTTTACCGTCCGTTATGCCCAAATTTGGCCCAGGGAAAAACGGCTATATTTGGAGATCTGGAGCGAGGAAACCGAGGGCAACCAGGATTTACCCGAACTGGCCCACAACCGTTCCCTGCGTTTGGATCGGATTACGGATCTGAATATTCTCCCTGGGGAGGGGACATGGCGAGAGCATTTAGATTCTGTCAAAGTGTACTTACACTTTAAGGGAGAACTGGCGAACAGCTACGAGTCAAAACAGGACGATCTCAGCAGCAGACGAGAGGGTGATATCCTGATAGTGGTGCGTCAGGTGTCGAATACCTTTTGGCTGATCCGCGAGATTTTGGCCTATCGCTCCCTGTGTGAAATTGTTGCTCCCGAGAGTGTGCGCGATCGCTTCAAACAAGAAGCGCAAGCCATCTGTCAACAATATGATTAGCAATTATACGGGTAGAAAGATAGATTCCTTTCACCCGTCGTACTTTTGTATTAGTTCCGATGTGGAAATGGGGTCTTCCATTGATAGGGAGACAGAACAATATCCCATTTCCAGAATTTTCCAGATTTTGTTTGCTCAGAAGGAACAATCTGCAAAGTTCCATAGGGATAATTCTGGGAATAGAAGAAAGCCCTGAAGGGCTTACTACGGGGATGATTATGCCTTAAAATGCTCAATATATCTAGCATCAATTACACTAGAATTATAGCCTTTATAAATTGCTAAGAAAATCCTATGCAACTCACTGAACATCGTGCTGATCGCGTTGTTTTATACAATATTAGTTGGCAGCAATTTGAAAATCTCCTGATTGACTTAGGACAAACTCGCGCCGCTAGAATTGCCTATGATAACGGAACTTTTGAAATTATGACCCCCTTACCCGAACACGAATATTATAAGGAAGCAATCGGAATTTCTATTCAAGATATTGCCGAAGAATTAGACATCAATTATGAAAGTTATGGTTCAACAACTTGGAAACGGGAAGTGCGTTTAGCCGGAATAGAACCTGACAACTGCTTTTATTTTCAGAATGAAGCTAAAATTCGAGGCAGATTAGAGTTTAATTTGAATCAAGATCCCCCTCCAGATTTAGCCTTAGAAATTGATATGACCCATAAATCTTTAAATCGCTTTCCGATTTATGCTCGGTTGGGAATACCCGAAATTTGGTGTTACGATTCTGGCGAATTAAAAATTTACCAACTCCAACAGGAAACCTATGGAGAAGTAGAAACAAGTTCGGTATTTCCGATGCTGCGGGTGCAGGAAATTCCAACTATAATTGAGCAATATCGTCTTGATGGTAAGCTGGCAGTACGGCGGGCGATCAGAAATTGGGCAAGACAATGAAATCAAGCTTCCAATATCTGTTCCACCGTTAATACTAATTCGGGAAATATCTGGGAAACAATTCTTTCATTTCCTCTAAATTCTATCTGTTCATAGAATCCCTCCACTAAGGTTAAAATAGTTATTTTTTGCTCGTGACTCCAATCCCTGATAATATTTTCCAAGGTAAACTAAGCTGTTTAATTTGTGTCGTCAACACATCAGTTAAAAAACTAACGATAAACGCATGACGAAATGTGGGTGGATTCATCGGAATTAATTCTCCATCTTCCAACTCATAGCGGTTATCTGTGCCGTCATCATGGGTTAAATATTCCTCAAAAGTTAGTTGATTTTTAATGGTTGTTTGAATCATAGTTTTCCTTGCGGGTGAGTGGTTCTCTCCAAGTGGCGATCGCTTCAATTAACTGATTATTTTACTTCAAATGGTTTTTTTTGTGTAGCCTTATGTTTGAACCTGTGGGAAACTTAATATTGTCAATTATAAAGCTATCCGATGAATATTATTCCAGCCATTGATTTATTAGACGGACGCTGTGTACGTTTATATCAAGGAGATTATAACCAAGCTCAAACTTTTAATGAAGATCCGATTGCAGTTGCTCAAGACTGGGTAGAACAAGGAGCAACCCGTCTACATTTAGTGGATTTAGATGGGGCAAAAACTGGACAACCAATTAATTATCACGTCATTGAAGCGATCGCTAATACCATTAATATTCCGGTGCAAGTCGGGGGAGGATTACGCAATCGAGATAACGTCGCTACCCTCTTGAATTTAGGCGTAGAACGGGCAATTTTAGGAACTGTTGCCGTTGAAAATCCGAAATTAATCGCGGAATTATGTGCAGAATTTCCGGGTCATATTGCGGTGGGAATTGATGCCAGAAATGGCAAAGTTGCGACAAAAGGATGGTTAGAAACCTCGGAAGTTTTAGCGACGGATTTAGCCGAACAAATGGCACAATTAGGGGTGGCTGCTATTATTTATACCGATATTCACCGGGACGGAACTATGACCGGGCCGAATCTGGAGGCGTTACGAGAAATTGCCAATATTGTTGCAATTCCAGTGATTGCTTCTGGGGGAGTCAGTTCAATTACGGATTTATTAAGTTTATTATCCCTAGAACCTTTAGGGGTAACGGATGTAATTGTCGGACGGGCTATCTATACCGGGGATATTAATTTAAAGGAAGCAATTCAAGCCGTCGGTCAAGGACGATGGCAAGATGTTCCACCTGATTTTGGTAACTCGACTTTTGCTTAAGATTTAGGGTTGAAATATTTTTACAGAACGGGTTTAGATCGGCGAGGCTTTAACCCGTTCTTGTTGCCATTTAAACGGAAAAAAATCGGCAATATATTGAGTGGCATCGGTGGTATTTAAGGATTTTGAAAATAGAAATCCCTGCCCCCATTCACAGCCTAATAATGATAGTTGATTCAGTTGAGATTTGGTTTCAATACCTTCAGCCACCACATCCATTCCTAATCCATGAGCCAAGGTAATAATAGTTCTAATTAATTCAATTTCTCCTTGATTTGAACCAATACGATTTACAAAGGAGCGATCAATTTTTAAGGTATCAATCGGATTTAGTCTGTTCAATTAAGGTTTTAAGCTGATTAAGACACAAAGATCGGTTCGGGAGTTCTGTTAGGGGATCATGATAGGCTTTGTAATGTAATTGTTGTTCTCGGTCTAATAAGTTTTTTTGGGCTTCTTGTAGTTCTTCTAAGGTAATTTGGAGTTGGGCGGTGCGTTCTTCTACTCGTTGTTCTAGTTCCAAATTTAGTTGATATAAGGATTGTTCTACTTGCTTTTTTTGATGAATTTCATGCTTTAATTGGGTATTTAAACTATGAAGTTTTAAGTGCAGATTAATCCTGGCTATAATTTCACTTTGATCAAAAGGTTTGGTAATATAATCTACGGCTCCTAATTTTAATCCTTTGACTTTCTCTTGGGATTGACTTAAGGCGGTTATAAAAATAATCGGGATTTGTGCATAGGTTGGATCAGCTTTCAAATAAGCGCAAATCTCAAATCCGTCCCAGTCCGAGAGCATGATATCCAATAGGATCAAATCTGGGATTTTTTGACTGATTATTTCCAGCCCTGTTTGTCCATTTAAAGCTGTCCAAACTTCAAAACCGGCATAATCAAGAAGCTCAGACAATAAATCAAGATTGATGGAATTATCATCAATAATTAAAATTCTGTTTCTGGGTTTTACCGAGGTATTCATAATAACTATACTCCTATGGGATATCATTCAACTCAGCCGGAATTTTGCTGAAAAAAGATATAAGTTTCAACGAGGTTTTGATTCAGCATTGATATGAAAAATTGAGGATGAAATTTTAGATCCTCAAAAGTTTCTAAGCTTTTTGTTGCGATGTCACTTGTGAGACTTCAGGGGGGATGGCTATAGAAAACCGTCAGATAGATGCACAGGATCAATATCAAAGGCAATTACGAGTTTTTTAATGATCCGATAGTTGACTTATGTTTACAGATCTTAATTAATTAGTTAACACACCCGGAGAATAAAAGCAAGAATTCTCAAAAATCATCCACCATTGAATCACACTTTCAACCGTTAGCGGGTGTTTGAGATCAAACGCCTGGGGGACAATTGTGTGATGATGGAATCGGGTTGTCCTGTGATCAAGTTGGCGAATCGTTTAGCTAACGGGGGAATAAACACTAAAGGATTACTAAACCCCGAAAACAAAAAGATTCGATCAAAATCTGCCACTGTACCAATTAAGGGTAGACTATCGGAACTAAAGGCTACTAAACAATCATAGCAAATTGCGGGTAAATTAGCTAAAGCGGGTAAAATTGTGGCGATTTCCTGACGAATTAATGCTTCACTTTCTCTGAGGTTTACAGTCGCATTAACATCACTTAAAGCCCGAGAAGGTTGACCGATTCTGATCCGACCATCGAGTAACTGGGCGGCACTTTTATCGATCATAAATGGGGTTAATTCATGACCGGGTTGTTCCCATAAAGGTTCTAATTCGGGTTGGGTGGCTTTGGCTTCGAGTTGGAAACGCTCCATCATCGCAGACATAACAATGGTTTGTAATTTTAAATCAACGGGTGGGGTTTCCAGAATTTCGGTATGAGTGAAATAAATCGGAACCGAAATTCCAGCATTTTTCAATAACTGACGAGTGAATCCCCCCGCACAAATTGCCACATTTTCAGCTTGATATTCTCCTAATCTTGTGATGATATTAACGGCTTGATTTTTCAGAGGATTAATTTGTAAAACTTGATCGATAATTTGGGTTCCCCCTAAATTTTTAAAGCTTTGAAGATATCCATTATTCAGATGTTCTGGGGAAATTTGACCATGACGAACGGTAAAGGCTCCACCGATACCATTAGGATTTAATAGGGGTTCTAATTCACAGGCTTCTTGAGTGGTAATTAACTCAGGGGGTGTGGCAAAATTGCGATATTTTTCAGCTATAATTTCTGGATCAATATCGAAATTAAAGGGTAAAATTAAATCTAATTCTCTTAACTCCGTATTTATCCCTAATTCTTGGGATAAAGTCTGGTGATATGTTTTTCCTTCTTCGCATAACGTTCGGGTGAGTTCCGTTGTCCCCGACCAATAAGCCAAGCCGCCGTAGCTATAGCGAGTTGCATTGTTTAAAAGAGGATTTGGATCTAATAAAAGTACCTTAAATCCTTTTTTAGCTAATTCATAACTGAGTGCAGAACCTGTAATTCCAGCCCCAACTACAATCCAATCATAAGAATTCATGGAATTTTTGCGATCGCGGTAAAATTTTTAGTATACTTACGGTCTACTATACAATAAATTCTCTATCTATACAATCTATTTAGTGCTTGCTATGTTGAATCAGATTAATTATTTTGTCTGGGAAATTCAAAAGTAAAATTGTTTATAATAAAATCAGTTTTTGCACTCAAACGGCAAGAATTATGATTCATAATTGATTCATAATTTCTTAACAATAAACCCAAATAAGGATCTTACTATGTCTAAGTCACAGCCCTATCAACCTTTATTTTTGAGAGTTTCCCACGCTTTAAATGCTTTTTTGGTTCTGGGTGCTTTCATTACTGGATTTTTGGTTTATGATAGTTATGATCGGCGTTTTGGTGGCTTAGGATTAACCGAAGAAAAGCGCAGTTTAATTGATATTCATGGAACTTTTGGATTTTTCTTGTTGTTTGTTTATTTTGTTTTTGCTGTCTACAGTTTAATTGCAGAAAGAAAAAAGTTAATTCAAGGAAATACTCTGCAAACATTAACTAAAATTAATAAACCCGCTTGGTGGTATACCTTACTTAGAATTAGTAATACTTTAGCTTTAATTGCTGTGGCATTGTCGGTGATTTCAGGCAAGTTTCAAGAAGAAGATTGGCTTCCAAATGGAGAATTTAATCACCCATGGTATTTTGTACATTTAATCGCTTGGGTGATAATTTTATTTTCGATTATGATTCATGTTTTAATGGCGATTAAAGTCGGAGGTATACCCTTAATTATTTCTATGTATAATACTCATTACAGACCCCAGGATCATCCTAAATTATGGTTGGGAAATGTTAGAAACTGGTTTTATCGGGTTTTAAATAAATAGGATCACAGATTTAAGAGGATTTCACGGATTTCACGGATTTTAATCTGTGTTAATTTGCGTAATCCTTTTAAATCAGTGATCCCCGTACTTATTACCTAACAATATTTAGAGATATCTTCATGACATTCATCTGCTAAATAACACAACGCCCGGAAGCGTAGTCCGGTGAATTGTTCATATAAAGGATTCAATTTGCACATCGGAGGAATATGAACAATTTTGCGTCCAAATATGATCAAATCTCGTTCAAAAGGACACTGAGGCGGAATCAATTTACAGACAGCATGAGCGACTTTAGAATCATGAATCTCTAAATCATCTAACCAATGTTTAACCGGGAAAAGAACATCAATATGATGATGGTCATGGGGGTTATGATCAATACAGATTTGGGGTAACTCCCCCGATTGAATTTGAGACAAATCTTGTAAGGTTTTTCGCAATGTATCTACGGCCTCAATTTTGAGGTTTAATGCTTGACAAAATTGATGTAATAAATCATCCTCACAAATAGAGTAAATTCCATCGGCTAAAGCCACCATTACAGCCGTTCTCAGGAAGTTTTCTGCTAGTTTAGGATTAGTTCCTAAAATAGCGCCTAATTCCTGGGGTGAAATGGGTTCTAAACTATCAACATCAGTCACAGCAACTAATTCATCATGGATTAACGCATCAATTAACTGATGTTCTTCCTCATCAAAATTTCCATCCGCCCAAGCCATGGTTAAAAGTCCACGCATCCACGCCAGACTTTGTTCCCTGGTGTATGAAATTTGGGATGTGCTAGTCATGTTTTCCTCCTTCCTGGGAAAATCTCCTATCCAATTATTTCCATGCTAACCGCAACTAGAATTTCTTTCACAAATTGCCCAGACGCAAAACCAACGCCGTTGCATTTGCTATGGCGTTGGAAATTTCACACAATCAAATAATTTCTCAAGCTCAAGGAGATCAACTGCTCCCCGTAAAGATAACTTCAGGAAATTTGGATTGAGCTTCGCTTATGGGGCGATTTCTGCCCTCTTCTTGCCAGTAATTGATCACTTCGGTTGCTTTATTCAGCAGTTCAACTTGATCGGGTTCAGAAATCCAATGTTTGGATTCCATTTCCGTTTTCAGTTCTTCCCAAGCATCGTTGCGGGGCCAGAAAAAGTAGGAGGTTAAAGGACTTGTTCCCTTACCTACCACTTGATCCACCGCCAGGGCCACATTCTCATCTAGCCAGAGAACTTTTAATACAAACCTTGACAATTACACCTCCCTTGTCTATCCTAAGCCCACAAAAAATATTACAATCCTCTATCTTATCATATCTTTCACCAAATCTTACATAATTTGTTCACTAAATTACTTCTAATCAAGATTTGCGTCGGTGTAGCCTTCGGGTGTAGCCTTGAGCATAGCGAAATTGAAGGTCAACGGGATGAAAACGGCTATTGTTGTTTTTGATATTGATGGTGTGATTCGGGATGTCGGAGGTTCCTATCGACGGGCGATCGCAGATACCGTAGAACAGTTTACCAGTTCCTACCGTCCCAGCATCACCGATATTGATGATCTCAAATCGGAAGGAATTTGGAATAATGATTGGGAAGCCTCTCAAGAATTAGTCTATCGTTACTGGGAAGCCCAGGGACAAAACCGCGCCCAGATTTCCCTCAACTATCAACACCTGGTTGATTTTTTCCAGTCCCGCTATCGTGGCCCAAATCCCGATGAATGGACAGGTTATATTACCTCTGAGCCCCTACTGTGCACCCCTAAATACTTTCAAGACTTGACAGAAAATAATATTTCCTGGGGTTTCTTTAGCGGGGCGATGCGGGATGAAGCCCTCTATGTTTTACAGGGTAAACTGAATTTAGGTGATCCCGTATTAAGGGCGATGGAAGATGTCCCCGGAAAACCTGACCCGACGGGACTTTTTGAAGCGATCGCCGAATTAGAAACCGCAGAAAATTCACTAACTCCGGTTTTTTATGTTGGGGATACGGTGGCTGATTTATACACAGTAACAAGAGCAAAACAACTCCAACCCGATCGCATTTGGGTCGGTGTGGGGATACTTCCGCCCCATATTCAACAGGCTGATCCAGAACGTCGTCAAGCCTATCAACATAACTTAGAAACCGCCGGAGCAACAATAGTATTAAGTCATTTAGAAGCATTAACCCCAACAATAATTCAGCAATTAATACCTTATAAATAATCCCGTTGTTGCGCTTGGGCGCACTCTTATTTTCTTATTTAATATGAAAAACACAATTGATATTGTCATCCTTTCTAATGGCCCAGGTGAAATCACAACTTGGGTATATCCGGTTGTTCAAGGATTACGAAAACAGCTACAAAATCAATCCTTTCAGGTGAGAATTTCCCTAATATTATCTCCTTGTCCTAATGCTACAGGAAATGAAGTTAATATTGCTAGTTCTTACCCGGAAATTGATCGAATTCAAGGCGCGGAATATTTTTGGCAATTTTTGTTATTCGGAAAAACCGCAGCTAATTGGGACTGGTATCAAAAAGGTGTGGTTTTATTTTTAGGAGGAGATCAATTTTTTACTTTAGTAATTAGTAAAAGATTGGGATATCGGAGCGTTATTTATGCCGAATGGGAGGCGCGGTGGTGGCGTTATATTGATCGGTTTGGGGTGATGAAACCCAATATTTTAGATAATATTCCCCAACCCTATCAAGCTAAATTAGAAGTGATCGGAGATTTAATGGCAGATGTGACTTTATCAAGTTCTTCTGCTATTATTTCTGAGGATATTATAATTGGATTATTACCCGGTTCCAAAGCCTCAAAATTAACCCAAGGAATGGCATTAGCCTTAGCAATATCTGAATATTTGCATCAAAAACGTCCTGAAATTAGATTAGTTATTCCCGTTGCTCCTACCTTAGATTTACAAACCTTAGCCAAATTTGCCGATGCCGAATCCAATCCTATTATAGCACAATTTGGAGGAATTTCAGGAAAATTAAACTTAGGAAATCCGGCTTATTTGGAAACTCAAAATGGGGTTAAAATAGAACTTTATACCCAATTTCCCGCTTGTGATTTACTCTCAAAATGTCAGATATGTTTAACCACAGTGGGAGCAAATACCGCTCAATTAGGAGCCTTAGCTGTACCGATGATTGTGTTATTACCTACTCAACAATTAGATGCAATGCGGTCTTGGGATGGTATCCCCGGAATTTTAGCTAATTTACCAGGGTTTGGTGCTATTTTTGCTAAAATTATTAATAGATTAGTATTAAAACAGGGTAAATTATTTGCTTGGCCGAATATTTGGGCAAAACAGGAAATTGTTCCCGAATTAGTGGGGGAATTAAAAGCAGAAGATATCGGAAATTTAGTCTTAAATTATTTAGACCATCCCGAAAAATTAGAAGCAATGCGTCAGCGTTTACGACAAGTTAGAGGAAACCCCGGAGCCACCCAAAAATTAGCAAATATTGTGATAGAATTATTGTCAACGCTTGAATGAAGTTGTAGGGTTTTTAATATCCTTTAGATACATCAACCTGATTATTTAATTGTAATCCCTCTTGACTTTTTTGGACGGCTGCAATAATTTGGGGTGCTACACAAGCGGGAATAGTTTTAGCCGCAATATGAGGAGTTATAATAATTTGGGGATGTCTCCAAAAAGGATGATTTTCGGGTAAGGGCTCAATTGGAAAAACATCTAAACAAGCGCCGGAAAGTTGACCGGATGTTAACGCAGTTAATAGGTCTTCCTCAACTAAATGCTTACCCCTAGCTACATTAATTAAATAAGCTCCTTGGGGTAAAGCAGCAAAGGTGTTTTGATTTAAAATTCCTTCGGTTTCGGGTGTTAAGGGTAATAAACAAACTAAAACCGAACATTCACTTAAAAATAGATTTAATTGTGTTTCTCCCGAAAAACAATTAATATTATCTAAAATTTTAGGTGTCCGACTCCAACCTCGCACCGAAAACCCCAATATATTTAATTTTTGAGCAATATCTGAACCCAAAACCCCTAAACCTAAAATTCCTACGGTACAATTTTCCGTATTTCTAGGGGATAAACCTCGCCATAATTGTTGATTTTGTTGAATTTTATAGTCCGCAAATTGACGATGAAAGTGTAAAATTGCTGATATGATATATTCCGACATTTGGGAGGTTAAAGATTTATCTACTAACCGGACAATGGGAATATTAGCAGGTAAATTCCGATCTCGTAAAATATGATCTACACCCGCACCCGTTGAGATAATTACCTTTAAATTAGAGAATTTTTCAATAACTCCTAATGGGTGCATCCAAACTAAAACCGCGTCAATATCTGCTAAATTATCAAAATTGGGATAAACTTCGATTTTTAAATCGGGTTGATGGGTTTTAATTGCAGAAATCCAAACTTGAGTATCTTCAAATTCCCCTAATAATAAGAGAGTCATTTTTTTTATCCTCTAAATAGTTATTAACCATTTTTGAAATTCACGCCGAACAGAAACTCGACCCGATTTAATATTATGTTTAATAATTTGTGGCAAACTTTCTAATGCTATTTCAGGAAAAACTAAACTTCTAGGTGTTTGTTGATAATCTTCACCCTGTAACTGATAAATTTTCAGTTTATTTTGATCACAACGCCAAACTTCAGGAATGCCTAAACGAGCATACATTGAACGTCTGGATAGAGATTTTTGGGTTAAATCAATTTCTAAGACTAAATCCGGGGGAGGATTTTCGGGTAAACTAATGGTTAATTGTTTCTCAATAGCAGATAGATTTTGAATATAAAAACAACTATCCACTTCTAAACTAATTTGTAAATCCGGTCGTTGCCATAATACCGAACCCAAACAACGATAATTAATGTTTTGTAAATCCAATAAAGCAATAATAAATTCTTCTAAAATTTCACGATATTCTTGATGTTCAAGTGAGGGGGTAATTAATTCTAAAGTTCCATTATCATAAGCAAGGAGCGTCTCGCCATTTTTTTGCCGTTTAAACAAAATCGTTTCTAAATCCTGCCAAGGGATATTTTTTAGGAGGATATTACCAGGATGAGAAGATTTAGACATTGCAGCCACAGGAAAACTATAGAATAATTTATGTGATTGTATCTGATCTTGGTACATCAATATAGACCAAAATGATCTAAAATAGGATAATCAAAATTTAATTATTTTGCGAAATCGTCCCATTTTAGGAGAAATTGACTTATGCCCAGAGGGTCTTTTGCACAATTGAACAACACCACGACAACACAAATCACCTTCTATTATGATAATGGTCATGAGGAATCTTTTAGCGTTCCGATTCCGCCTGTGGAATTAGTTCAGCAACTCCCTGAACTTTTGCATCAAGCTTGGCTGACCTTTCATCTAATTGATCAAACGGTAATGGTCAACATGGCTAAGGTAGATAAAGTGGAGTTAAAACCGCCAGTTCCAGAGTTACAAGGACAGGGAATTTTCCTAAATTCTCAACGGGTAACTGCCCTCCATCGAGGTGCGGTCGGTCGTTTAAAAATGGCTGAATAAAGTTATTAAATAACCCATAAAATTCGGTAATTTATGCCAACTGTATCTTTAATTCGGACTCATTCTTATCACCCTCAAATATTAGAAAAATCCCTGGAAACTTTACTCGAACCCATGGGAGGAATGACCGCTTTTGTGAAACCGGGCGATCGGGTTTTACTCAAACCCAATTTATTAACTGGAAGTCGTCCAACCAAAGAATGCGTCACGCGCCCGGAATTGGTGGCGGCGGTGGCTAAATCGGTGATTCAAGCGGGAGGAAAACCCTTTTTAGGGGATAGTCCTGCCTTTGGGAGTGCTTTAGGTGTTGCCCGCAAAAATGGTTATTTACCCTTAATTGAATCCTTGAATTTACCCATTATTGAATTTAAGGGAAAACGCTATGAAACTGTTGGCGAAGGCTTCGATCATTTACGGTTAAGTAAAGAAGCAATGGAAGCCGATGTGGTGATTAATTTACCTAAATTAAAATCCCATGTTCAATTAACCTTAACTATGGGGGTGAAAAATCTTTTTGGTTGTGTCCCCGGAAAAATGAAAGCCTGGTGGCATTTAGAAGCGGGAAAAGATGTTGATCGGTTTGGGGAAATGTTAGTAGAAACGGCTCGGACAATTAATCCCAATTTAACCATTTTAGATGCTATTATTGGTCATGAAGGTAATGGCCCCAGTAATGGAGAACCCAAGGAATTAGGGATTTTAGCCGCTTCTGATCATGTATTTTCCCTAGATAGAACTGTTGTTGATCTGCTTCAAGTTGATCCGAGTTGGGTTCCAACTATTATGGCGGCTCAACGATTAGGATTATGTCCCGAATTAACGGAGATTAATTATCCTTTATTAACTCCTAAAGAATTACAAATTTCCGATTGGAAATTACCCGCAGCTTTGGTTCCAATTGATTTTGGTTTACCTAGGGTTTTGAAATCTAGTTTCCGACACTTTTATATTCGTTGGATTAAGGAACCAATGGAAACCTATAGCAATTCTAAATGATCTATCCTAAAAATTCCAGAGCTTGATTAATTCCGGCTCTAACTGATGTGCTACATTCGATCAAAGATTGATGTTCAGATTCGGTTAAATCGAGTTCCAAAATCCGTTCTACTCCCCGACAACCTAACCAGGCGGGAACCCCCAGAAAAATATCGTTTAAGCCATATTCCCCTTGTAAATAAGAACAGGCGGGTAATAGTCTCAATTGTTGACGTAAAATTGATTCCACCATAATTCTAATCGAAGATGCCGGGGCAAAATAAGCTCCTCCTGTCTTTAATAATTGTACAATTTCTCCCCCGCCCTGACGGGTACGTTCGACAATTTTATTAATGGTTTTTTGATCAATTAATTCTGTAATTGGAATCCCATTAACAGTTGTATAACGGGGTAAAGGAACCATTAAATCCCCATGACTTCCTAATACGGTGGCATGAATATTCGCCATAGACATTCCTAATTCCATAGCGATAAACATTTGAAATCTCGATGAATCTAAAACCCCAGCCATGCCCATCACGCGATGGGGTTCAATCTTTGTTGCCTGCCAAGCAATATAAGTCATAATATCTAAGGGATTAGTCACAATAATAAATACTGCATCCGGGGAATATTGAATTGATTTTTGAGCCGCATCGACAACAATTTTGGCATTAATACTAATTAAATTATCCCGCTTCATCCCAGGAATTCGAGGCTTTCCGGCAGTTATAACAATAATATCTGAATTAGCAGTATCGCGATAATCATTTGTGCCAGTTATTTGTCGATCATGACCTTCCACCGAACCCGCTTGCATTAAATCTAAAGCAATTCCTTGAGGCACTCCTTCTAAAATATCCAATAAAACAACATTAGCAATATTTTGTTCAATAATACGCTGGGCGAGGGTACTTCCGACTTTTCCCGCCCCAATAATAGAAACCCGAGTTGAATGACAAGAAGGAGGAAAAAATGGAATCGATAACATAATAGGTAATAGGTAATAGGTAATAGGTAATAGGTAATAGGTAATAGGTAATAGGTAATAGGTAATAGGTAATAGGTAATAGGTAATAGGTAATAGGTAATAGGTAATAGGTAATGGGTAATATTATAGAAATCCGCACCTTCGAGATAGTAAGTACCTAAACAAAATTAATTACACATCCTCCACCCTGTTCCCTCCCCCCCTAGCCCCCCGGGGGCTGTTCCCTCTCTCAACTAGGTAATTTATTTTGTGTAACTACTTATTTCTTCAACTGATAACTGATAATGCGGATGCTTGATGACTGATTAAGCTGATTCTAATTGATCCAATCTTAACCAAATATTAGGGGTGGGAACTTGTCCAAATTTAATCAGGGCGTAGTCCCCCCGCAATTCCATGATTTCCCCTTTAGTTTCAAAAATATAAGCAGAAAATCGAGGATCACTAGCTTTTGCTTCTAAGCTGTTTTCTAACTTTTCCCGAACCGCGTGAACAAAATCACCTTTTTTAATGCCCATAACTCGTTAACTTCCCATGGTTATAAAATCTTACCCAATTTTAAGGGTTTATCGGGGTATCCGAGCAACCATTAGTGTCAACTTAAGGAAAAATATAGGAGGCGATCGCAACGGGATTAAAATCCAAATTTTTCTGACGGGGGATACATCCTAGTTAAGAGCCTGTGAAAAAAGAATCCACTCGGCTTTAGCCAGTGGAGGTTCAACGACGCGGAGAAACTGGGGAGAGGTCACACCCGTTTTTGGAAAAAATCAAACAGCCCTGTCCCGATTCCCTCCACTGGGTGCTATAGTTTAAAATTGTCTGATGTTAAGTGGCTGTTTATTTTTAAACCTGCAATTATGCTACTGATTACCCTATTACTCTACGCCGCTTTAGCGGGTGCTTATTTGTTAGTTCTTCCGGCTGCTTTATATGCCTATATGAATGCTCGTTGGTATGTAGTAAGTTCCTTTGAGCGAGCGTTTATGTACTTTTTAGTCTTCTTCTTTTTCCCTGGATTAATTCTTCTGGCTCCTTTTATAAATTTCCGTCCTCAACCTAGAAAAATTGCCAGCTAATGCGACGAATTGATGTTATTGCTATTGGAATGCTTGTCTTTTTGACAGGTGGATCGATCTACCTAATTTTACAATGGGTGGGTCTGAATAGCGTTGATGCTGGCATCTGGAGTCAAACGTTTTTAGTAGGTGGTTTATTTATTTGGTTACTCACTTATTTATTCCGAGTGGGAAGTCGAAATATGACCTATAACCAACAACTAAAAAACTATGAAGATGCCGTTTTACAAAAACGACTAGAAGAAATGACTCCAGAAGAACTGGCTCAACTTCAAGCGGAAGTCGAAGAAGAGAAAAACAAGTAAAAATTTTACTATTTTTTTCTTCTCTTGCTCTGCAATAATTGGATAATAAATTAGTCTATTTGAGTTTAATTTTAATGATTTCTGTTTCTCAATGCTTTGAAGCTTTAAGAACTTCGGATAAAAAAAACTGTGCTTTAATTCCGTTTATTACCGCCGGTGATCCGAACTTAGAAACAACGGCGAAAGCCTTACAAGTTCTGGATCAAAATGGAGCCGATTTAATCGAATTAGGAGTTCCTTATTCTGATCCGTTGGCAGATGGCCCAGTCATTCAAGCGGCTGCAACTCGCGCCTTACAAAAAGGAACTCGTTTAGATCAAGTATTAGAAATGGTGGCAACCGTTAGCCCAACGCTGAAAGCCCCCATTATTTTATTTACCTATTATAATCCCATTTTGCATCGAGGGATTAAACCCTTTTTAGAACAGATTTATCAAGCCGGAGCTAGGGGTTTAGTTGTCCCGGATTTACCTTTAGAAGAAGCAGAAACCTTACTACAACCCGCCCGTGAAATTGGCATAGAAGTCACGTTACTGGTAGCACCCACTAGCCCTAAAGAACGAATTGAATTAATCGCCCGTCAATCTCAAGGGTTTATTTATTTAGTCAGTGTCACTGGGGTCACAGGAATGCGATCGCAAGTTCAAACCCGTGTTGAAGATATCCTGAAGGAAATGCGGAGTCTTACAGATAAACCCATTGGAGTTGGGTTTGGGATTTCTCAACCCGAACAGGCTACCCAAATGCGAAATTGGGGTGCGGATGCGGTGATTGTTGGTAGTGCTTTTGTCAAACGATTAGCTCAAGGAACACCGGAACAAGCTTTAGCAGATATTGGTCAATTCTGTCAAGATCTAAAAACAGCTATCAGAAATTAGGCTACAAAACCAGGTTTGTAATTCACGGATCTGAGCGGTTAATTGAGGGGTTATGATGTTTTTTGAAGCTTAATGTAGCTTGTTCAACAATTTTTGTGTATAATTTCGCTAAGATGTGTTCCGATTAAACAAACACTGCGATCTACTTAATGTTTGAACTCTTGGCTTAATTTTTACGGGTTTCACAGAAAAAAGCAAGAACGCTGGAAGTATTGTGTTCCCATAAACACATTACCTCCAGCTCCTTGAAACCCTCGTAATGTGCCTTTCTGTTTTTTATTATTGCAAGCTGGCTTAGGGATTTCAAGAGGTCTTTTGCAATCACCCACTTTTTCTGGTAATGCAGTCTCTAAGTCTTGAGGGAAGGGGTTTTAAGCCATCAAGCGACCGAGCTTGACAGCAAATTACCAAAAGGCGGGTTCTCTCTTTAACCCTTCTCTGTGATTTTGAGTCAAATGATCTGGCAAAATAATTATTCAGCTTCACCAATTAAAGTAAACGCCGCCCAATAATAAGGATCAGGATATTGATTTTTCATCGTTAACATCGCTTGTCGTAACGCTTGGGCTTTGTTGGGTGTCGTCTGTAAGTTCTGATAAAATTGTACCATCAATTGAGAGGTTTTTCGATCATCTATAGCCCATAACGACATCACTAAACTCGGAACTCCTGCATTCAAAAACGAACGAGATAACCCAATCATCCCATCCCCGGTTAACTGTCCAAGTCCAGTGTCACAGGCACTTAAAACCACTAATTCTGCATTTAATTTTAAGTCAAAAATTTCATCCGCCGTTAATAATCCATCCTCCGAACCCCCAGGAGTTAACGCTACGCTACTATTTAAAGGTTGAATATTATCAACAATTCCGTGAGTAGCAAAATGAATAATTCGAGCAGTTTTCAAGCGTTCAACTACCGTTGATTCTGTTGCATTGGCTCCAATTAAAGCCGAAGTATTGAACATTTTAGCAATCTCAATCGCTTCTTTTTCAGCATAGCGAAGGGAAGCTAACGGTTGAGGTTCTTCCCCTGGACTCGTTGCAAGTTTCGGCATTTGTGGATTACCCACAATCACAATATCTTGGGCAGAAGAAGACAAATTTTGCCGTTGTTTGTGAGTCGTTTCTAACACAGTAATGGCAGGAGACATTACAATTGTATGTTTTTCAATTAAGAATTTTCCTTCCTCATCTACCAAAGCCGCAAAAGGTAGATAAAATAAAGCGTCTGTGGGAACAAAAATTACTCGTTCATCTGGGTTAGTCGGTAATAAATCTTCAATGGGTTTAATTAACAGTTGATGGAGTTCTTTTAACTCTCGATATTGAGGAGGAGTGCTTGTCAAATTAGAACGAGTTACAACATTAGAACTAGCTGAAGCGGTAATAAAATCACTTCTACAGGCATCATTACCAAAGCAACGCGCTGCGAAAATGAGACGACCTAGAGAAGTGTTTTGTTCTTGCCAAAGAAGTTTAAGATCGGTTTGTCTAAACTCAACTTCTCCAGTGGGCTTAATTACCCAAATATATAATTCTGACGCTAGGTATTGTTCTTTACCGTCTCGTGAAAATTGATCAAAAATCCTAGAATATTGAACAATTGTTGCATTTTGTTGTCGAGCAATGGCTTGGAGTTGGGCTAAAGAAACAACCGGAGAAAAGGGTTCTGAATTGGGGTTGAATCGTTGAGTTAATAACTCGACTAACGCTCTCCCCCGACCTCGTTCAGAAACTTCTAAAGCTGGCTCAGTTTTATTTTGAGCAATTAAAACTTGTTGAAGCAGATTATAGGAACTGCGTTGAGTGTCGGAAAGAGATACTTTATCGAGGTCGTCTTGAATTCCTTGTCGCAGAGATTCCCTGACTTCGAGACTAAAAAACAGATATTTTTCAGCTTCAGGAAAATTCTTCAATTTAAACAAAGCAAGACCCAAATTATTGAGAGCAAGTCCTTCTCCATTGCGATCGCCGATTTCACGGAAAATAGTTAAAGACTGTTGAAAAAACTCTATTGCTTTTTGATATTGTCCTAAGCGATTGTAAGCAAGACCCAAATTATTGAGAGCAAATCCTTCTCCATTGCGATTGCCGATTTCACGGGCAATAGTTAAAGACTGTTGATAAAACTCTATTGCTTTTTGATATTGTCCTAAGCTACGGTAAACAGAACCCAAATTATTGAGAGCATTTCCTTCTACATTGCGAGCGCCGATTTCACGGACAATAGTTAAAGACTGTTGAAAAAACTCAATTGCTTTTTGATATTGTCCTAAGCTACGGTAAACAGAACCCAAATTATTGAGAGCATTTCCTTCTACATTGCGAGCGCCGATTTCACGGACAATAGTTAAAGACTGTTGAAAAAACTCAATTGCTTTTTGATATTGTCCTAAGCGATTGTAAGCAAGACCCAAATTATTGAGAGCAAATCCTTCTCCATTGCGATTGCCGATTTCACGGAAAATAGTTAAAGACTGTTGATAAAACTCTATTGCTTTTTGATATTGTCCTAAGCTATTGTAAGCAATACCCAAATTACCGAGAGCAAATCCTTCTCCATTGCGATTGCCGATTTCACGGAAAATAGTTAAAGACTGTTGAAAAAACTCAATTGCTTTTTGATATTGTCCTAAGCGATTGTAAGCAATACCCAAATTACCGAGAGCAAATCCTTCTCCATTGCGATCGCCGATTTCACGGGTAATAGTTAAAGACTGTTGATAAAACTCAATTGCTTTTTGATATTGTCCTAAGTCACTGTAAGCAATACCCAAATTATTGAGAGCTTTTCCTTCTCCATTGCGATCGCCGATTTCACGATAAATGTTTAATGCAGTTTCTAAAGACTGAATTGCGGCTTGGTATTGGCTAGTTGTATTTTGTTGTCTTCCCTGCTCTAATAATCGGTCTGCTTCGGCTTTTCGTTCTGTAACCGTTTGGGCGAATACTCTATTACCCCTCTCAAATTTTTTCCCCAATAGGAGTGGAGAGGGAATTGTTAAGGTTAAACTGGTTAATAAAGTGAATAAAGCGATTAATCCTAGACGTGAGTTCATGGTACTGGGGTAGATACGTCGGGTATTAGTATCAATTTAACCTCGTTTTTGAGAATCGGCAAGATTTTTTGACAATTGTGATTCAGAGTTTATATGAAATTCCTAAATGTTTGCTACAAACCCCCCCTGTAGACCAGGGCTGTTTCATTCTGGAGACAGATTCCTGTGTGACCTCTCCCCCAACCCCTCTCCTGCAAGGAGAGGGGAGAAAAATTCCTAATATGAAATCTCTGAGAGATTTTAAAATATTAATTGCTCCCCCTTCCCTTGCAGGGAAGGGGGCTGGGGGGTTAGGTCACAGAGGTTTATAAAATCTTAAAGCCATCAAAACTCTTGTTGATGGCTTTAAGATCAGGAGTCAGTCTTGAGAAAAAACAGTCAACCTAACTGTATTGTTGACTAGAATTTTTTTCAGGTTCTAAATTAAACAAAGTTTGTAAAGTTTGCATCGCCCGACGTCGAGCTTCAATATCCTGTTGAGCGCGAAGTTGTACCATTGGATCATGAAGAATTTTATTAACAATTCCTCGCGTTAAAGCTTCAATCACTTCTTGATGTTTGTCAGCGAATTCTGAACCTAAGCGAGATAGGGCTTTTTCTAATTCCTGTTCTCGAATGGTTTCAATTTTATCGCGTAAACAGTTAATCACAGGAACAGTTTCTAAACTACGCCACCAGACCTCAAAGGCTTGGACTTCTTCGTCTAATAAAACTTCGGCTTCCTGTGCCATTTTACGACGACTTTCATGATTTTGGGCTACAACTGCTTTTAAATCATCCACGTTATAGGCTTGAACATTGGCTAATTCCGTGACATCCGTAGCAATATTTCGAGGGACAGAAATATCCACTAACATTAGGGGTTGAGATGGGGTTAAAATCGTTTCTAATTTAGCTCGGTCTATAATGGGTTCCGTAGCGGAGGTACTGGTAAATACAATATCAGAATTCGCCATTACAGACATCATTTCCGACATGGTATAAATCCGTAAATCAGCATCGGGAAATTGATTGGCTAATTCCTTTGCCCGTCCTAACGTCCGATTTAAAATAGAAATTTGGTTTGCACCTTTTGATAATAAGTGCTGAACCAATAACCGAGACATTTTACCAGCACCTAAAATGGCAACTCGATAATTACTTAAGTTCTGGACTTTCATCTGCACTAATTCGACCGCAGCCGAACTAATAGAAACTGCTCCTGTACCAATACTGGTCTCGGTTCTGACCCGTTTTCCGGCTGTTAATGCTTGGGTAAATAAACGGTTTAGAATGCGACTAATCCCTTTATGTTGTTGACTTAATTTATGGGTTTGTTTAACTTGAGATAAAATTTGTCCTTCCCCTAAAACTAAACTATCTAACCCGGAGGCTACTCGCATTAAGTGCATGATGGCATCATCATGAATCAGGGTAAATAAATGGGGCCGTAATTGATTTAAAGGTAATTTACTTTTTTCCGATAAAAATTGAGTGACTTCTCGGATTCCGGGTTGAGTTTCGGTTGCTACCAAATAAATTTCTAAGCGGTTACAGGTGCTAAGAATCGCAACTTCTTGGAGATGGGGATAACTTAATAAATGAGCGATCGCCGCTTCTAATTGAGGTTCGGGAATACTCAATTTTTCACGAACTTCAACGGGAGCAGTCTTGTGACTTAGACCTACAACAGCAATATTCATAAAACAGTTGTTATAAATTGGGGTTAAAAAATCAGTGACCAGTGATCAGTTTTAGGGGCGGGTTCATCGAGATTTAGGTGATTAACAAAGATCTAAAAGAACCTGCCCGTACCAGTTATCAGTTATCAATTGTTAGCTAAAAACCAAAAATCAAAAACCAAAAACCAAAAACTGATTACTGACTGCTTAAAAATTAGTGCAACTGAATATTTTTGGGTGCGCCAAACATATGAACAGTATCAACAAAACGAGCAGTTTTAGACAGAGAAGAAATGACCAAACTTTGAGTCCGAGCGCCACCACTAAAGAAGCGTACCCCTTGCATCAAAGTCCCGGGTGTGATCCCACAAGCCGCAAACAACACCGTTTCACCAGAGGCTAATTCATGGGCATCATAGACCTTATCAGCATCATTGATTCCCATTTCTTCGAGGCGATTTAGATTACCTTCTCTGCTTTCCCCAATCAATCCGGTTTTCACCACTTCTGGATCATAGATTAACTGACCTTGGAAGTGACCGCCCAAAGCCCGCATTGCTGCGGCCGAAATCACCCCTTCTGGTGCCGCCCCAATTCCCATCAGTGCGTGAATATTGGTTCCCGAAAAGGCACAGGAAATGGCAGCAGAAACGTCTCCATCACTGATCAAACGCACCCGAGAGCCGGCTGTGCGAATTTCATTGATCAAGTCTTTGTGGCGGGGACGATCCATAACCACCACCACTAAATCCTCAATGGAGCGATTCATGCAGTCGGAGAGAATTTTCAGGTTTTCGGTGGCAGATTTGTTAATATCAACGTGATTCTTAGCCACCGCAGGAGCCGCTAATTTCTTCATGTAGAAATCAGGAGCCGCAAATAGACCGCCTTTTTCAGAAATTGCTAAGACGGCCATGGAGCCATTTTGACCATAGGCGACTAAGTTAGTTCCTTCGCAGGGGTCAACGGCGATATCAATTTCCAGAAGTTCGTCGGGGTTACAGAATTTGGCTGCATCCTCTTGGGTACAGATCCCAACTTCCTCACCAATATAAAGCATGGGGGCTTCGTCTCTTTCCCCTTCCCCAATTACGATCCGTCCTCTCATGTGAATTTGGTTCATGCGTTTACGCATGGCTTCCACGGCCACATGGTCGGCCCCATTTTTGTCGCCTTTCCCCATTAAACGAGCCGATGCGATCGCAGCTTGCTCGACGACTTCAATAATCTCTAACCCAATAACATTATCCACAGAATTTTTTCCTCCCAAGAACTGAGATTGCCGAATTATTAGACACTCCCAGTGTTTTAGTCTATCAGAGGGGGGATGCGGTTTTCATTTGGGGGAGTTTAGTTTTTGTTAATTTTTACTGCGAGTCAGGGGAGTCAGCATCTATTAAAAGTCCTCTGGGCTAAAAAATCGCTGCTGTCAGCAAACAGGCTTCTAAATCCAGGGTGGCCAATTGGTTGTAAGCCTGATTAATCAAACGTTCTCCCCGTAAGGCTCCGGTATTGGCCCCCGGACAAATATGGTGCAAGGTATCGGAATTAAAGCCCTCTAATATTAATCGAATACTGTTTAATTGTCGTGGCCAATGGAAGGTTTTGGCGGTGCGGAGGGGAACAGGTTGGCCATGGAGATTTGGTAATAGATGACGTCCGGTGAACAATACCCCCCCATGTCCACTAAAATAGAGGCAGGATGAACCCGGAGAATGTCCTGGTGTCCAAAAAACCGAACTCTGGGAACTCAACTTTAACTCAGTCTCAAAAGTGGTGACGTTGGACTCAGGTAGTAAATAGGCTTCTTGCTCTTGGATCAGAATATTGCATCCGGTGGATTTTTGAATTTCGCGCGATGAGCCAATAGCCGCCCGATGGGTAATAAATAACCACTGAAGGCCCCCTAGCTGCTCGATAAACTGCTGATTAGTCGGATTCCAAGGGGGAGCATCAATTAGGATATTCCCCTGGTTCTCTACAATGAAATAGGCTGTTCCGCCCAAGGTTTCCCGGTTGGGTGGGAAAGCATAAATATTTTCCAGCACAAGCCGGGGGGTTTTGGGTACAGAACGCTCCTGTAACATATTATTAGATTAATTTTTAGGGTGTAATTGTCGATTTTAACTTAATTAAAACTACCGATGATCATGTTATTTTGGTTAATAATTTTGGGGTTGATGACCTACTGGCTTCTACAAAGGGGTGTGGCTCAAATTACCCGGACTCCGGTTTGGTTACTTTGGTTGGTGATGATGACTCCGGCGTTCATTTGGGGGACTTGGATTTGGATCTACGATCAAAAACCGATTCCCGCCGAGTTAGTGATTATTCCCTTTATTGTTTGTCCCTGTTTATATTGGTTTTTGGTGCAGTGGGGGCGTCTTCCTCCGCCATCACCGGAATCAGATATTGCTACTCCAAAAAACTCGATTCTTCCCCTGGAAAAACCCAGTTTACCACGCCCCCTAGATCAACAGGAAGAAGACATTCTTCGCAGTTGTTTTCCTTGGACGGTGTTTCCCTTACATAATATTGAATATCGTTTACAATCGGTGATTTGTCGGGGTCAGTTACGGTCTAATCCTGATCGGGCTTATCAGACGATTAGAGACAATATTAAGGCTAAATTTAGCGATCGCTTTTTAATTGCTTTTCAACAGGATCTCCAAGATAAACCATTTTTTGCTTTAGTCCCTAATCCATATCAAGAAAAGGCTGATTCGATTCAATCTCAACCCTTAAGTCAGCCGATTTTGGCTTTATGTTTATTTTTAATTACTCTATTTACAACCACGGTGGCGGGTGTTGAAATGGCAGATATTCCCCTGGATGATTGGCAAGACAACCCCAGTTTATTATTGGCAGGACTACCCTATAGTATTGCTTTAATGGTAATTTTAGGGATTCATGAGTCCGCCCATTATTTAACGGCTCGCTGGTATAAAATCAACGCGACTTTACCTTATTTTATCCCGATTCCTTTTTGGTTAGGAACTGTGGGTGCTTTTATTCAAATGCGATCGCCTTTTCCCCATCGTCAAGCATTATTTGATATTAGTATTGTTAGAGTTTTATCTGGATTTATCATCAGCTTACCGCTATTAATTTTGGGGTTAAGTCAGTCAACGGTTGTTCCTTTTGATCCGAAAATTTCAGGATTTTTAAATTTTGAATCCTTGAATCCTAGTTTTTCATTTTTGTTAACAGTATTAAGTAAGTTGATATTAGGTGCTGGGTTAACTTCTGAACACGCGATTAATTTACATCCAGTGGCGATCGCTGGATATTTGGGATTAATGATCACAGCATTTAATTTAATCCCAATCGGACAACTAGATGGCGGTCATATTGTTCATGCTATGTTGGGTCAAAAAACCAGTCTAATTATCGGTCAAGTGGCACGATTCTTAATCTTAATTTTAGGATTAATTCACAGTGAATTTTTGATCTTTGCCCTATTATTATTCTTTTTTCCTTTACAAGATGAACCCGCCTTGAATGATGTCAGTGAACTCAATAATATTCGAGATATTATTGGGTTATCAACCTTGGGATTATTATTATTAATTATCCTACCGATGCCTTCTGTTATTGCTCAATTGTTGAATTATTAAGTAGGGATTGGGTCTCCCAACCCTCTTTGTGCTTGGGTTTGGAGACTTTCCCTTAAACCCCTTTTTAGGGCTAAAGCCCAACAACGAGTTTTAACGAATTTTAAAGATTATCTCATAAATGCCCGCGAAGCTGGATAATAGAATAGGGATTGAAATTTTGCTTGTCTTTCATTAGCAGGCTCAGGCGCTTCATCCCATAAACTTTCATAGAAAAAGAACGAAAACCCTAAGCCATTTTGACGCGCCGCTTGTATCTTAGCTTGAATTTGTTGCATCGAGATCGGTCGATTTCTTAAACCCGTTAAAATTCCTACTCCAGTCGGAATTTTTCCCCGCGCCTCTTGAATTTCTGGCTTAATTAATTCTCTAGTAAAACTCGGTAAATCGGGTCGATAAATCTGTACAATTAACTCATCAACTAGATTTTTTTTCACCCAACTAACCCAATCTTGCAGATGACTATTATAAGCAGTATGATAGGGATTGGGAGCAACGGAAAAAATCGCTTTAGGATTTTTCGCTTTCACGGTTTTATTCAATTTTTCCACAAATTCTGTAATTTTATTCGCACGCCAACGCACCCAAGTTGGGTCTTTTGGGTCTTTTGGAGGGAGTGAATTTGTTTGTTGCTGATACAACTTAACCGTATAGGGATCATAACCAAATTCAATCGGTAAACTCAAGTGATCATCAAATTGAATACCATCCCCTTGATATTGAGTCATGACTTCCAAAACTAAATTGGTAATTAATTGTTGTACTTCTGGATGAAAAGGATTTAACCAAACTACCTCTCCGGCGGCGCCTTCCCAGGTTTGAATTCCATCTTGACGGCTGGTTAACCACTGGGGATGATTTAAAGCTAATTCCGAAGACGGTGAGGTCATAAATCCAAATTCAAACCAAGGAATTACTAATAATCCTTTTTGATGACTTAGATTAATTAAATCTGCTAAAATATCTTGTCCCTGTAATCCTTTACGAATAAATGGTTGAAAACCTCCCGCTTGAGCAACTCCACTGGGATAAAACACATAACCAGAATTCCAAACCACCGGATAAATCGTATTAAAATTTAGTCGTGCTAGTTGATTAACTGCTTCCTGTAATTTAGCATGATCTCTAACAATATCTGTATCATTAGTAGTTACCCAAACTCCTCGAATTTCTGGAAATATTTTGGGAGTATTTGCAATACCAGGGTGAGCAGATAATAAAACTATTAATCCCAGCCCCAAAATCATCAGAGAAATTGATTTAAGTATTTGTTTTGTGCCTTTTGAAAGACCATATCGCCACGAATTTTTCGCCATGAAACCCAAGTGTATAAGTTTAAAACAGGAATCATCAATTTAGCAGATAACCCTGTATTTTTAGAATATTTTAATAATTTACCAAATTTTACTGACTTTCTAACAGAAAATCTCAATTTCAGAGTAAACTTACGGTTTGAGTCGGAGTAAAGTCGGGGAAAACTCGACCCATCTGCTGAGAATTGAGTTTAAATTGACTCGCTAAAATCTGAGCAATTACCTCTCTAAAATCCGTTGTCACCTTTAAATCCCGTTGTTCAAATAACTCCGATTTGGCTAAACCCGGCCATTTTCCATAAACTTTTCCCCCTTGAATTGCCCCGCCCAAGAGCCACATCACATTCCCATAGCCGTGATCCGTCCCGCCATTACCATTTTCCTGAACCGTGCGGCCAAATTCCGACATCACCACAATCGTTGTATCCGAATAAACATCCCCCAACCGTTCCACTAACGCCATCAATCCCTCTGATAAAAAAGCCAACCGATTCGCTAACAGTCCGGTTGCTCCCCCCTGACCAACGTGGGTATCCCAGCCCCCTAGATTCATGAACGCCAGTTGAATACTAGGATCTCGCACTAACAAACTCGCCAGTTGTCGAGCTTCCCCCGCAAATCCCTTGGGTAAGGGTGCTCCTTGGTTGGCGGCTTGCATTTCCGCGTCCAATTCCTTCAGGAGTTGTTCCCTGGCGCTTCTCCCTTCTCGGTAGGCTAAACTGAGGGCATCGTTACTGGCATAAAGTTGATCAAAGGCGGTTTTGACTTGATCTCGATCAATGGGGAGTTCCCGGGTACTATTGGAATTGAGGGTAATATTAGCTACCGATTGGGAACCTGATAAAATACGGGGAATCACCGTACCCACGCTGACAGCCTCAACGGGAGTTTTTCCGGGCAAAACACCCAATAAACGGTTCATCCAGCCATCGGGGGTTTTTTGATTGTTGGGGGTTCCGGTTTCCATCTGGTCTTGGGCTTCAAAGTGGGAACGGTTGGAAATCGGAGAACCAACGGCATGAACAAAAGCCAAACTGCTTTGTTTCCAAAGAGGAATGACGGGAGATAAAGCCGGATGCACCCCAAAAAACCCATCTAAATCTAACGCTCCTTTTTCGGCTCCAGGTTTGGGAATGGCAATCACCGGACGAGCGGCATAATATCCGGGTTCAGCATAAGGAACTACCACATTTAAACCATCAATTCCACCTCGGAGAAAAACCACAATTAAGCGTTTTGAGCCGGGGGAAGCCGCTAAACTTTTAGCAATCCATCCCTGAGTACCTAAAGTTGCGATCGCTGATGTGCCTGAAATTCCTACAAATTTTAAAAATTGCCGTCTATCCATTCTGTTAACCTCATTGATAAGAGTAGAAATCGGGGTAAATTGTGTTAATCAAGTTAGGAGAATGGTTTAATATATAAAAGATAATCTTAAGGGTTGTTTATTATTCCCATAATATAGCACAAAACCGGAACTTTAATCAAAGGAGTTAAACATGATTTTAAAAGGCGGTGAACCCGGGGCTAAGGTTCGAGAAATTCAAGGTCAGTTAGAACAGTTTGGCTATAATATTGTTTTGAATTTAACTTTATCAGGACTTACGCAGATGCGCTATGCCTAGCGTAGCTCTGTATAGAAAATTGAGTTTTCAGGCTTGGGGGGTATGAAAAAGCGGAGGTTATCGACTAATTTATTGTGTTGAATCTCTGACTTCAGTTTTATTGTTAACGATTTACAGTAAATCTGAACAGCAAGATATTAGCATTAATTAGATTAATTTGATTTTAAATGAATTTTATGGGAATGAATAAACGTGCATTAGAAACTTCTTTGAGAAACCGGGTTTCTGAGCGATCGCACTTTATACCCTATCCTAATTTAATAAAAATTTAATAAAATCTGCTATAATAATATTGAGTAAACTGTTATAAAAGATTAAATTATGGTTAAATCAGTTCAAAAAAGTAATTCTACAAAATCAAAAAATGAGAAATTTGAAGGAATTACTAAAATATCTGTTAGTGGCTATAAATCTATTGCTAATCCCTGCTCTATAGAAATTCAAAATTTAACAATACTTTCAGGAGCCAACAGTTCTGGTAAATCTAGTATTATGCAACCTTTACTTCTGCTCAAACAAACCTTGGAAGCAACTTATGATCCAGGCGCTTTATTGTTAAATGGTGCTAATGTTAAATTTACATCTACAGAACAAGTTTTTTCTAAGCTATCTTCTAAAAAATACAAAGATTTTTCTATTGAAACCGAAATAAATCAATCTAGTTCTATTAGACTTAATTTTTATAAAACGACTAAAAATATTGACATAAAACAAATGGTTTATCAAGAAAACGGCGAACCAGAAGCAGTTTTTAGAACAGACATGACTCCAGAAGAAATTGAAAAGAATTTACCTAAACAAGTTAAAAAAATTTATCAAGATTTATCAAGTAAAATAAATAATGATCATGAGTTTTCAAAAATGATTTATTTTAATGTAGAGAGAATTAGATGTTTTTTGGAAGTTAAATTACTTATAAATCAAGATGATAAATCTATCCCGCAAACATTTTTTAGCTTTACTCGCTCAGGACTATTTCAAAAATATATTCGTGATATTATTCATGTACCTGGTTTAAGGGGAAATCCAGAACGGACTTATCCAGTAACAGCAATTGGGGAACAATTTCCAGGTACTTTTGAGAATTATGTCGCTAGTGTGATTAATAATTGGCAAATAACAAAATCTTCTAAACTTAAAGACTTGGCTAGATATTTAAAGATTTTAGGGTTAACAGGTAAAGTTGACACTAAACAGATTAATGATACTCAAGTTGAAATTAGAGTAGCTCGACTTCCTTGTAATTTTAATCCTAAAACTAAATCTACAGAGATGGTTAGCATTGCTGATGTCGGTTTTGGCGTTTCTCAAACTTTACCTGCTCTGGTTGCGTTATTAGTTGCTGAACCTGAACAATTAGTTTACCTAGAACAACCAGAAATTCATTTACATCCTCGCGCTCAAGCTGCCTTAGCTGATATATTAATTGAATCGGCGAATAGAGGGGTAAGAGTTGTGATAGAAACTCACAGTGACTTGATTTTAAAACGAATTCAATCGTTAGTTGCAGAAGATAGAATTAAACCTGATAAAGTTAAGTTACATTGGTTTACTCGTGATCAAGAAGGTTGTACAAATATAACAACGGCTGATTTAGATAAAGCAGGTACATTTGGAGATTGGCCCGAAGATTTTAGCGAAGTTGATTTACAAGAAGAAAGTCGCTATTTAGATGCGGCAGAATTAAAACTTATGAATGAATCTAATTAGCTTTAATGAAGAATAAACAATCAAAATATTTAGTTATTGATGCTTCTGTTGCTCGTTCTTGTGGCGGAGAAGACGCTAAACATCCAACTTCAAAAAATTGCCGTGATTTTTTAAATGCTGTTTTAAAAATATGCCATTCTATGGTAATGACTGATGAATTAAAAGCAGAATGGAATAAACATGAATCAACATTTGCTAGAAAATGGCGAGTTAGTATGATAGCCAGAAGAAAGTATAAATATTGTGAAAATGTAACGTTAAGTGAATTAAGGAATAAACTTGAACAATTAGATATAACTTATAAAACCAGAGAAGCAATTTGGAAAGATATTTGTCTTGTGGAAGCAGCGATCGCTACTGATAAAATTATTATATCATTAGATGATAAAGTTAGGGATTATTTAGCCGAAATTTCTGAAAATATCCCTGAAGTTAAATTAATTCTATGGTTAAATCCTGACAAAGAATCTGAAGTTATCAAATGGTTAGAAGCGGGAGCAATATTAGAAAATAAAAGACTACTTGGCTATCGTGAAGAATCTTCCTAAATCCACAGTTGCACATAATAGAAACAGGGTTTCTGAGCAATCGCACTTTATACCCTATCCTAATTTCATAAAATTTGTTATAATAATATTGAGTAAACTGTTATAAAAGATGAAATTATGCAAGCATTTGAAGTCATGGGAACAGTGGATGAAAAAGGGCAATTAATTTTAGATCATCACCTTGATATTAATACACCGAGTCGGGTTAAAGTGATTGTTTTAGTTTCTCCCCAAGATGAATCAGAATCTGATCCTGATGATACTCCTGTGGAAGAAATTAAAGCTAGTTTAAGACGAGGGTTACACGAAATGAAAACAGGACAAAGAATTCCTTTAGAAAAAATGTGGGAGGGGATAGATGCAGAATAATTCATCATTCGTTAACATTGATTTAACACCTGAGTATAAACGAAATTTAAGAGATTTAGCCAAAAAATACCGAAATATTCGTTCTGATACTCAGTCTGTTATTATAGAACTGCAAAAAGGCAATTTTATTGGCGATCGCTTGCAAGGATTTGGGATCAGTTATTTTATTTACAAAGTCAGGGTTAAAAATAGTAATATTCAAAAAGGCAAAAGTGGAGGTTATCGGTTAATTTATTGTGTTGAATCTCCAACTTCTGTTTTATTGTTAACGATTTACAGTAAATCTGAACAGGAAGATATTAGCATTAATGAGATTAATTTGATTTTAGATGAATTTTATGGGAATGAATAAACGTGCATTAGAAACCTGGTTTCTAAGAAGCGATCGCACTGTTAACTAAATCTTGTTGATTAGGTTATAATAAGAATTAATTAGTTAAACTCAAAGTCTAATTTATTATGATTCAACAAGTGTCAGCAATTTATGAAAATGGGTTATTGCGTCCTTTGCATAATCCTAATTTACCAGAAAATAGTCAAGTTAATCTTGTTATTGAGAGTAATCTAAATTCATCTCATCCATTATTACAATTTGCTGGTATTCTTAGTGATCAAGAAGCTCAAGAACTTGAAACTATTATTAATCAAGAATTTAATCAAGTAAATAAAGATGAATGGTAGTATTGCTTTAGATACATCAGTGGTTATTCGCTATTTAAACGGTAATCAATATTTGGATTTTAGCAACTTGTGATAGTGATTTTACCTATGTAGATGGTTTATCTATTGAACAATGGTAAATTAAGCAATAAATAACAAGCGATCTCACTTCTAACTCCCTTAACAAGCAATAACTTTAATTATTTATATTAAGTAAATTTTTAATTTCTTCTATAGTAAAAGGAGGATTTTTTCTATGTATCATTGCATGACAATTTGGACAAACTGGACGTAAATCTTGAATAGGATCAACTTCATATTCTTGATTAATTTCAGATAAAGGTATTAAATGATGAACATGAATAAAATCTTTTCCTATTTCTCCAAAAATGTTCTCAAAATTAAATGCACAAACATAACAACCTGTTCCATAATATTCAATACATTTTTTCCGAGCTTGATTATTTCTTTCATAACGATTTACAGTTATACTTTGTTTAGCCCCTTCATAAAGATTTATGATTTCAGTTTCATCTGATAATTCATCAGGCAATGTAAAAAATATGTTATTTAGTGTATTATAAGCCAATAAATTATCAATCTCTCTTTCAATATAATTTGTGCTGTTTATATCGGATTTTTGATTAACCCAACCTAATGCTTCTAAAGCTAGAGCAACTACTTCATACATTTGCCAGTAAAAATAATTTTTATTGGCATAACCACTGGATAAAATACTCCACCACTCATAATCCCCTGATTTCCTTTGATTAGGTTTTAATCCAATTGAATCTGATAATAAATGTCCCAAACGGCCATAAAGAGAATTAACAACTGAACGACCTCCATTGATCTCTGCTAATTCTGCAAGTTGTGTAGCTGTAACTATTTTATTAGGAGAATAATATTGTTTTTGTAGTAAGCATAATTGATTCTTGCTTATGCGTTCTTTTATATCCTTAAATCCCTGAATATATTCTTCTTTTGATGGCAAATTATCTAGCTTATAAATTTTCATTTTATTTTTTAAAATTATTAATATTACATAAAAAGTATCGAAACAACAAAAAATATTTTTAACCCATATCTCTCCCTAAACGAATAGCAACTTGAACAGAGAAATCTTCAGGAGCATCAATAGAAATTTCCTGTAATTGAGACATTAAACTAGGCTTTTTAACAGGTTTTTCTGAACTACTTAATTGTTCAATCATGCCATAAACTTCATTAAGTTGTTCTTCTGTTAAATTTTCTAATTTTTCTTGAATTATTTGTTTTGTAACCATAGTCACCTACCTAAAATAAAGATTCTATTCTTGATCATAATCTATAAATCATCTTTTCTGATCAATTCGTTTACCAGTAACTCCCGTAAACTTCCTATTACAATACAATAACAAAATTAAGGTATTACAGGAGAACACCCCCACCCATGCTACAAGCCTATCGTCAACACGCCGAAGAACGCGCCCAACTGGGTATTCCGCCCCTTCCCCTCAACGCCGAACAAACCGCCGCACTCTGCGAACTCTTGAAAAACCCGCCGGAGGAGGAAAAAGAATTCTTGATGACATTGCTCAGAGACCGTATCCCCCCCGGTGTCGATGAAGCCGCTTATGTCAAAGCCGCCTTTTTAACCGCTATTGCCAAAGACGAAATCACCAGCCCCCTGATTTCCCATCAAGGCGCGGTTTCCCTTTTAGGTACAATGGTGGGAGGCTATAACGTCCAATCTTTAATCGACTTACTTAAAGCCCGGGATGAGAATATTGCCACCGCCGCCGCTACCGCCCTCAGTAAAACCCTATTAGTCTTCGACGCCTTCAATGATGTTCTGCATTTATCAGAGGTTAACCCCTTTGCTAAACAAGTCATTGACGCTTGGGCGGAAGCAGATTGGTTTATCGGACGTCCGAAACTGCCTAAAACCATTACCGTAACTGTCTTTAAAGTACCTGGGGAAACCAACACCGATGACCTTTCCCCCGCTACCCATGCCACAACCCGCCCTGACATTCCTTTACACGCTTTAGCTATGTTGGAAAGTCGGATGCCAGGAGGGTTAGAAACCATTGCTGAACTGAAGAAAAAAGGGCATTCTGTCGCTTATGTCGGAGATGTTGTCGGCACGGGTTCTTCTCGGAAATCCGCGATTAATTCCGTATTGTGGCATATTGGCAACGATATTCCCTACATTCCCAATAAACGCTCTGGCGGTTATATTTTGGGTGGAAAAATTGCCCCGATTTTCTTTAATACCGCCGAAGACTCCGGTGCTTTACCGATTGAGTGTGATGTGAGTCAACTTAATACAGGGGATGTGATTACCATTTATCCCTATAAAGAAGAAATCACCAACGAAGCCGGAGACGTAATTTCTACCTTTACCCTCAAACCCGATACTATTTTAGATGAAGTCCGGGCTGGGGGTCGGATTCCCTTATTAATTGGTCGCAGCTTAACCGATAAGACCCGTCTCGCCTTGGGTTTAGAACTTTCTAATTTATTTGTACGTCCAACCCCCCTTAGTAAGGGAGGATCAAGGGGGGATCAAACCGGAAAAGGCTTTACCCTCGCCCAGAAAATGGTCGGAAAAGCCTGCGGGTTGGCGGGTGTACGTCCAGGGACATCCTGCGAACCGTTGATGACCACCGTAGGTTCCCAGGATACCACTGGCCCGATGACCCGGGACGAACTCAAGGAACTCGCCTGTTTGGGATTTTCCGCCGATTTGGTGATGCAGAGTTTCTGTCACACCGCAGCATACCCCAAGCCCGTTGATATCAAAACCCATCAACAATTACCCGATTTCTTCTCCACTCGGGGTGGTGTGGCCCTGCGTCCGGGGGATGGGATTATTCACTCTTGGTTAAATCGGATGCTGTTACCCGATACGGTGGGAACTGGGGGCGACTCCCACACCCGTTTTCCCCTGGGGATTTCCTTCCCGGCGGGTTCGGGGTTGGTAGCATTTGCCGCAGCACTCGGTGTGATGCCTTTGGATATGCCGGAATCGGTGTTAGTCCGATTTAAAGGAGAATTACAACCGGGTGTGACGTTGCGGGATATTGTTAACGCCATTCCTTATGTTGCCATGCAGCAAGGCAAGTTAACTACGGCTAAGGAAAACAAGAAAAATGTTTTCAATGGTCGGATTATGGAAATGGAAGGTTTACCAGATTTAAAGGTGGAACAAGCCTTTGAATTAACCGACGCAACAGCCGAACGTTCCTGTGCTGGATCTACGATTAAGCTCAGTCAAGAAACCATTGCCGAGTATTTACGTTCCAATGTTGCCCTAATGACTAATATGGTGGCACGGGGTTATCAAGACGCCAAAACCATGATGCGACGGGTGGCAAAAATGGAACAATGGTTAGCAAATCCGGTGTTAATGGCAGGGGATGAAGATGCCGAATATGCTGATATTATTGAAGTGGATTTGAACCAGATCAAAGAACCGATTGTGGCGGCTCCTAATGACCCCGATAATATTAAGTTAATGTCGGAATGTACGGGAGACAAAATTGATGAGGTATTCATCGGTTCTTGTATGACGAATATTGGGCATTATCGGGCGGCTGCTAAGATATTAGAAGGGGCATCGAAAACCAATGTTCGTCTGTGGATTTGTCCCCCAACTCGCATGGATGAAAAGCAATTACGCGATGAAGGAATTTACGAGGTTTTTGATGCTGTTGGGGCGAGAAATGAGATGCCGGGATGCAGCTTATGTATGGGAAATCAAGCCCGAGTTGCAGATGGGGTAACGGTGTTTTCAACCTCTACTCGTAACTTCAATAATCGCATGGGCAAGGATGCGCGGGTCTATTTAGGTTCGGCAGAATTAGCGGCGGTTTGTGCGTTATTAGGACGGATTCCAACGGTTGAAGAATATCGGGAAATTGTGACTAAGAAAGTTGACCCGTTTGCGGCGGATTTATACCGTTATCTGAACTTTGATCAAATTGCTGGATTTGAGGATGAAGGTCGGGTGATTCCGTTAGCAGAAATGCCAAAAATTGAAGATATTTTGGGTATTCCGGCGTTGACCTAACCCCCCTTCCGGTGCAAGGGAATGGGGGGATAATCTGGTAGACTTTTGTTGTGATCACAAATACTAATCTTCCTCCCCTCTCCTTGTAGGAGAGGGGTTGGGGGAGAGGTCGCAAGGGTTGACCTAACCCCCCTAACCCCCCTTCCGGTGCGAGGGAATGGGGGGATGATCTGGTAGACTTTTGTTGTGAGCATAAACAATACTCTTACTCCCCTCTCCTTATAGGAGAGGGGTTGGGGGAGAGGTCAAACAAGCGATCGCACACAATATAAAATTTTAATGCTATAAAACATATCAAGATGGAACCTAAGAATATTGTTGTCGGACAAAAGATAACATCTGAAAAATACCAGCGTTCTAAACAACTGCGTCGGGAAATGACTCCAGAAGAAAAAATCCTCTGGGAACAGTTAAGAAGAAATAACTTAAATGGATTACACTTCCGCCGTCAGCAAATTATTGATGGTTTTATCGTAGATTTTTACTGCCATCAAGCTCAATTAGTTATAGAGGTGGATGGAGAAATTCATGACCTACAGGTTGAGTCAGATCAAGAACGGGATGCTATTTTAACTGCTAGAGGATTAAAAATATTTAGAATTAAAAATCAAGAGATCAGACAAAATTTACAGGGGGGTTTTACAACAAATTATAGGTTTTTTGTAACTTCTTATAAAAATAGGATACATATTTAATCATAAATGATAAATTAAAGGCGATTAACCATGATTAACTCATCCACGACAAGACCTAATACTCTTTATGAACAAGACTTTTATCTCTGGATACAAACCACTGTTCAACAGTTAAAAGAAAATAAATTAAATGAAATTGATATTCCAAATTTAATTGAAGAAATTGAAAGTATGGGAAGAAGTGAAAAACGGGAATTAAAAAGTCGTTTAATTGTGTTATTAATGCACCTATTAAAATGGCACTATCAACCGGAAAAACGCAGTGAAAGTTGGCGCAGTACCATCACAGAACAACGGATTTGTATTGAAGGGTTATTAGAAGATAGTCCTAGTTTGAAACCTTTGCTTTCAGAAGTATTTGAGGACTGTTATCAAAAGGCACGTCTAAAAGCATCGGATGAAACAGGGATTAAGTTAAATTTCTTTCCAAAGGAGTCACCGTTTAGTTTAGAGGAAACTTTAGAATCTAGTTATGTTAATGAGTAACATCTGTTGTGACTGTTTTCCTACTCCCTGCTATACTTTAGCTATTGCTCCTGCGACAATAAAATAGTATAATTTTACGGATAAGCCTAAAAAGATCAAGGAATATATGGTGATCGTTGCCCAAATTATTCAATCTCTGGAGAATGTTTCAATTTAATGAGTAAAGTTATTTTATTAGATTCTGCACCAGTGGGATTAATTACTAATCCTAAAGCGACGCCTTTATCAGTACAATGTCAACAATGGTTTTTAAGTCTTTCTCAAAGAGGTTATCAAGTAATTTTACCCGAAATTATAGATTATGAAATTAGACGGAAATTATTAAGAGCGAATGCGGCTTATTATTTACTAAATTTAATAGGATAAGGGAGATTTGATGAATGATTCAAACCTTTAAAAATAAAGCTCTTGAAAAACTCTTTCAAGAAAATATTAATAAAGGAGTACCTCATAATTTAGAAAAGAAAATAAGAATTAGATTAGAGGTCATAGATTCAGCATTAATGTTAGAAGATATTAGATTACCAGGTTATGATTTACATGAACTTAAAGGCGATCGCCAAGGAACTTGGTCAATTAAAGTATCAGGAAATTGGCGAATTACCTTTAGCTTTGAGGATGGTGAGGTTTATGATGTCAACCTCGAAGATTATCATTAAAATAGTAAAGTATGTAATTCATCAGGAAGGTTAAATTATGATACAGAAAAGAGACGATTTGATCCAAGACAGACCCGAAAAACCAGTACATCCTGGCGAAGTTATTGCAGATATTTTAGAAGATTTAGCAATTACTCCGACACAATTTGCCGAAATTTTAGGAGTCTCTAATCAAGTTGTTAATGAGATTATTCAAGGTGAACAACCGATTACTGTTGATTTAGCTATTAGAATTGGTAAAGCTTTTGGTAATGGTCATAGACTTTGGTTAAATCTTCAGCAAAAAGTTGATGTTTGGAATGCTTGGCAAATTCATCAACAAGAATATGATCAAGTATTAACTTTAGTTTAATTAAAGTTAAGATAGGGCTAAAGCCCAACTACAAACTTTAAAATTTAGTACAATTCATGGAGGTTTGATTATGGTTTTGAATTGGTAATTAATGACAAAAATCTTGATTTTCAAAGATGGCGTTTTGAACAAGAAAAGTCATTACAATTGTAAATTATACAATTAAATCAAGATTTTCAGCGTGAATTAGCAATTTATCAACGGCAAACTTCCTTAAAAGTTGTTGAAGAACAAAAGAGAAGGGATTAAATTGAATTTTTTCCCCAAGGAGTCACCGTTTAGTTTAGAGGAAACGTTAGAATCTAGCTATCTTAATGAATAAAATTAGTTTTATAGGTTGGGTTTCATTGGGTTTTGGTGACTAAAAAAACTGAAGAATTGAGGCAGAGCCTCATAGAAAGTATTCCCAGGCTCCAGCCTGGGAACAAGAAAAACAATCAATTATAAATTAAGATCATCTTCAGTTAAACCCGCATCCTTCAGAATCGCTTTTAATGTTCCGATGGGTAAATCTCTATTCCCATGAACAGGAATCACAAGAATAACTGAACTATTTTCTTTACTATAAATATGATGACTTCCCTTTACCCTGTTTAATTTCCATCCCACCTTTTCAACAATTTTGCACAGCACTTTCCCTGAAACTGACTTCATAGAGAAATCTCCACTAATTGCTGTTTTTCAGTGGGAGATTGTTGTTCACTTGCAACTTCTAACCAACCTTCGATCGCATCTTTCACCATTTCCATTAAATGTTCGTAACTCTCACCCCAAGTACGACAACCAGGTAATGCAGGAACACTCGCACACCAAACGTTATCTTCTTGCCAAACAATAACTTTAATTTTCATATTTTGATTTTTTATTAGTACAATTTAACTGATTTTATCACAATCTAATATTAACTGGCTACAGGAGAAGATCCCTTTGCTTTTCTAACTCAGTTCAGGTGTTGAAATGCGATCGCTCTTTCTGGGATTTAGGGTGCGATCGCTTTTATTTACTGATTAATCTATCATATTCATCATGAGTACCAATCCAAAACCATAAAATTCCATTTTTAACCTCAATTCCTAACGCACGATAAGCTTTACCTACTCTTACAGACCAATATTTATTAACTTTCTTAAAATGTAACGAAGGATGATTAGGATTAGTTTTTAATAATTCATAAGAAGCATCTGCTATCTGTTGTATATCTTCAGGTAGCTGATTATAAAATAACCAAAATTTGCGATTAGTATAGTGCATTACATTTCTTGATAATCTCCGGCTTCAAATTCAGCAAGTGCTTCAGATGCTATATCATCAAGTTTACCCTTTATGATATCTTGTTCTAACTGTTTATCCCATTCTTGATAATCTAAGTCTAATAACCAATTGCGTAATTTACTAAAATCTTGTTCAGAAAGATTTAAAATTGCCTTTTCAATTTGTTCAATGTTCATAGCCATAAAATATTATTTCAAGTTTTTGATAAAACAGTTCGATCAGATTATAACATTTTATTATTTTTGTAGGGAAGTTGGAGGGGCGATCGCTCTTTTGGGGAGTTGGATGTGCGATTGCTTTTCTAACTCAGTTCAGGTATTGAAATGCGATCGCACTTTATAAAATTGATATTATGCTATAATAATATAGTAATTATCAATAATATTGCTAAATGTAAAGCCGATGATTAATCCATTAACAATATCTCCAGAGATTGCAACCGCAATGGAAACCGTTGCTCAACAGTTTGATTTATCTGTTACCGAATTATTAGAACGAATTAGTCAAGGGAAATTAACGGTTATTAATCCTGAAGAATTAGAAGATTTTCTGGATTTAAAGGATGCGATTCAAGCTGAAAATGATCCTGAAAATAAAGAAAGAGTTTCTTGGGATGTAATTAAACGTAATTTATGGATAAAATAGAAAGTGTCTCAATGATAAATAACTGGACGAGCTAAAAATTATGTTAAAACAACCGTTATCTAATCTCAACTTTGAAGAATTAAAAACCCTAATTGTTTCAATTGTTGATGAAAGACTTAGAGAACAAAAAATTATCAAACAATCTTCTAATCAACACCAGTTGACGGAAATCTTTAAATCTATTGATTCTCATATTTGGAATCCTCCTAACTCTGTTCCTTCTACCTTACAACTTTTACAGGAGGATCGCAATAAATAATGAATCATTATATTATTGATGCTAGTATTGTGATTCAGCGATTTATTCAGCAAGAATACACTGCACAAACCCGAATACTTTTTAATCGCCTCTTGGAAGGAGATCAGTTTTATATCCCTGAATTTTGCTTATTAGAATGTACAAATGTCATCTGGAAGCAAGATAGAATAATTGCTCTGCGGTCTAAGGTTAGGGTGTGGGGTTGCGATCGCTCAACTTAGAGTCCTAAAGGACTCACTACAAAGTAGTAAGCCCTTCAGGGCTTAATCAGAGTCCTGAAGGACTCACTACCAAATTAATCATTGAAGTGCTTAATAATTGCATCGGCAAATTCTGAACATTTCAAGGCTTCAACAGGGGGTTCGATTAACCGAGCTAAATCATAGGTGACTTCTTGATTAGCGATCGCTCCACTTAACCCTTTTTTAATCAAATCAGCGGCTTCTTGCCAACCCATATATTCTAACATCATCACCCCCGATAAAATCAGAGAACCAGGGTTAACTTTGTCTAACCCGGCGTGTTTGGGTGCAGTGCCATGGGTGGCCTCAAAAATAGCACATTCATCGCCAATATTTGCCCCTGGGCCCATTCCTAAACCCCCGACCATGGCGGCAGCCGCATCGGATAAATAATCCCCGTTTAAATTCATCGTAGCCAGGATAGAATATTCATCGGGACGGGTTTGAATTTGTTGGAAAATACTATCGGCAATCCGGTCATTGACCATAATTTTTTCTTTCCATTTCCCATTACCGTGAGTTTCCCAAATAGCATTGAGAACTCCTTCCACTTCTTGAGAAATTTCGGCTTTTTTCTCAGCAGTTAGGGAATCATAACCCGGGTCAATCATCTTGGCATTATCTTCAATGGAAAGATTGGGATTTTTTTCTTTATTCCCTAAAATCCAAGATTCTCGTTCGGTGATACATTCGTTACGAAATTCCGTAGTCGCCAGTTCATAACCCCAATCTCGGAAGGCTCCTTCGGTATATTTCATAATATTACCTTTATGCACCAGCGTCACCATTTGTTTATTTTTAGGTAGACGCAATGCTTGATAAATAGCCCGACGAACTAACCGTTGAGATCCGGTTTTACTAATGGGTTTAATTCCAATTCCAGAATCCAGGCGAATTTGTTTTTTCCCATGTTCAGGAGTCGCCGGAATTAACTCCGTATTCAGAAAATTAATTAATTTTTCCGCAATTTCGGTTCCCTCACGCCATTCAATTCCTAAATAAATATCTTCGGTATTTTCCCGATAGATAATCACATCTAATTTTTCCGGGGTTTTGTGGGGGGAAGGGGTTCCAGTATAATATTTACACGGACGTACACAGGCATACAGATCATGAATTTGTCGTAATGCCACATTTAAAGACCGAATCCCGCCTCCGATGGGAGTGGTTAAGGGCCCTTTAATGGCGACACCATATTCCCTGATGGCGTTAGTGGTGTCTTCCGGTAAATATTGATAAGTGCCGTAGAGTTCGCAGGCTTCGTCCCCAGCGTAGACTTTAAACCAACTAATTTTACGTTGATCTCCGTAGGAGGCTGCAATAGCCGCGTCTAAAACTTTCTCGGTAGCTGGCCAGAGGTCAATCCCTGTACCATCTCCCCGAATGAAGGGAATAATCGGATTATTCGGGACAATGGGTTCACCATTTTTGAAGGTAACTTTCTCGCCTGTGGTCGGTGGAGTGATTTTGTCGTACATATTCCTAAGATGTGGAAAATAAATTTTCCCTATTTTGTCATGATTGTTTACATCGATCCCCATTATCGACTAAAAAATTTTAGTTTTTCTGTTAAAATCGGCACAAGTATTCTGAATATTTATATTATCCTAGGGGACTTAGGCAGGTACACTATATATGGTGTGCAGCAAGCCATCAAAAAAGAAAGGTAATTGTTAGAGTTATCTTAGATTTAACATCTATCTAGTAAAACGTAGTAAGCCATTCAGAGCTTCCATACTCAAATTAATATTAATTTAGGGAGCATGAAAACAGAAGAAGCACTGGCAATTTTAGCAAATCACACAGAAGAATTAAAAGATTTGGGAGCGATCACGGGGACAACACATAAACACCACCTTTCAGTTTCGGGTTTCGGGTCAGTGTTATTGATATAATCCCTTCTCAGTAATCTTGGAAACGGAAGGGGAAATCATGTCAGATTGGAAAGTTATTGAGGGTGGGGTGACTGCCCCTAGAGGGTATCGGGCGTCGGGAATTACTGCGGGATTGAAAGCATCGGGATTACCGGATTTAGCCTTAATTGTCTCCGATGTAGATGCGATCGCAGCCGGGGTATTTACCACCAGTCAAGTTAGAGCCGCCTGTGTCGATTATTGTCGTCAACAACTACAAACCAAACCCAGTGCCAAAGCCATTTTATGTAATTCAGGACAGGCGAATGCCGCCACGGGATCAGCAGGTTGGACAGATGCGGTAGACTCTGCCCAAGCCCTAGCCCAAGTCCTCAATATTGCACCGGAATCGATTTTACTGGCTTCTACTGGAGTCATCGGTCAACGGATTAAAATGGATATCCTCAAGGCTGGGATTCCCAAGTTAGTTGAGGAATTGTCAGAGAATGGTAACGCGGCCGTGGCTAAGGCGATCATGACCACGGATTTAGTCCCGAAAACCATTGCCCTAGAAACCATGTTTGGGGATCGTCCCGTGAGAGTGGGGGGAATTTGTAAAGGGTCTGGGATGATTCACCCCAATATGGCAACAATGTTGGCTTTTGTCACCTGCGATGCGGTGGTTTCTCCTGCCCTCTGGCAAGAAATGTTAAGTCGTGCAGCTAACCGGAGTTTTAATCAAGTTACTGTGGATGGCGATACGAGTACGAATGATTGTTTAATTGCTTTGGCAAATGGGGCGTCTCGGACTCCAGCGATTACGGCTATGGGGCCAGAAGCGGAAAAATTAGAAGGAATGTTAACGGCCGTTTGTGAATATTTGGCCAAAGCGATCGCCCGGGATGGGGAAGGGGCCACCTGTTTAATTGAAGTTCAAGTTTCGGGGGCAGAAGATGAAGCCTCGGCTTGTAAAGTGGCTAAAACCATTGTAGGTTCTTCTTTGGTGAAGTCCGCCATTTTTGGTCATGATCCTAACTGGGGAAGAATTGCGGCGGCTGCTGGCCGGGCGGGAGTCCATTTTGATCAGAATGATTTAGAAATCAAATTAGGGGATTTTGTCTTAATGCAGCAGGGTCAACCCTTACCTTTTGATCGGAATGCGGCTAATGAGTATTTAAAACAAGCCAAAACAGGAGAATATCTCAAAGAAGACACGGTATTAATTTCAGTTAAAATTGGCAATGGCTCCGGTGTTGGTAAAGCCTGGGGATGTGATTTAAGTTATGACTATGTAAAAATTAACGCTGAATACACCACTTAATCAGTGATCAGTTATCAGTCATCAGTTATCAGTTTATTTCCTGTTCCCTGTTCCCTATTCCCTGTTCCTGTACAAAAAACACAGGTTTCTTCCCGTTGAATTTCCCCGGAACAATCTCGAATTTCTATATAGCCTTTTCCCTGACAATGGGGACAGATTTGATCAATGATTTTGTTTTTTTTCATAAGATTAAGCCCTGAAGGGCTTACTACAATGATTGTGATTAAGCCCTGAAGGGCTTACTACGGTTTAATTATTCGTTCCTACCATGGGAAAGGATAATTGATTGAATTGAGTTATTTTTTCGGAAGTGGCTTTTAAGGGGGTTTGATTTAAACGATTAAAAATATAACGAGAAATGTCGGGGAAAACCTGTTCATTTTTTGAATAGGCGGGATCATCTCCAAATACGGCTAACACATAAATTGCTTTATCGTTTAAGGTTCTAACAAAGGCGACTTCTTGACGAGAACGACTGGTATAACCGACTTTAGAAGCATAGTAAATATCGGGAGGTAAGGATTCTCCTAAAAATCCAGCAACGGAGTTATAATCAATATTTTTCCAGGCTTTTGGGTTTAAATCACGGGTTAATAAATATGCCATTTTGGTACTAGCTAAGGGAGAAATAGCTTGTTTTGTGTAGATTTCATACATTAATCGGGCTGTTTGGTCGGTGGTGACGAAATTTCCTTTGGAATAGGCGGGATTTTCTCGTAATTGTAAATCTCGACCTGTGGGTTCTTCTCCTATCCCAGTAATTGGATAATTTTTAGTGGTTAAATTAATTCCAGTATAACCGGATTTCTCAAAGAATTGATTAACTTGACTGCGTTTTTCTACCCATTTATCTAATTCTGATTTGTCTAATTTTTCTCCTGATTCGGTTTTGGTAATCGCATCAACAATGCGGCTGGCTGAATCATTATCGGAAATTCGCAACATCTGGGATAGGTCGGTATAAAAGGGGGATTCCTTGGGAATATATCCTTTTTCTGCATAGCCAAAAAATTGAACCATCCAAAATAATTTGGCAACACTGGCGGGAAATCTGAGTTTAGTATTGTTATATCCGGCGATGTTATGGGTAGCAGATTTACTAACATCAATTAATGTAATAGATAGGGATTCTGTGGGTAATCCTTGGTTTTTGGCAATATCAACTGCACCATCAATAATAGTTTGTAAGTCTTGATTGGGGGCTAAATTAGGAAGAGTTTTAATATTATAAACTACGGTTTTATCGGTTTCGGTCGCCGCTGGGGCAGAAATGGTAATATTCTGAGTTTGGGGTTGCGGTTTTGCAGGTGGAAATAATAGCTTTGACAGTGCTCCGACTGTCCAATTAACGGTTAGTAATAGGGCAATTAAAAATATAATTCGAGGGTAGTTTAATTTGGCTAATCTATGAGGTGTTCTAGTCCCTACTCTAACAGGCGATCGCCTTAAAGAACGATTAGGAACAGTAGAATTTCTAACGGAACGACGACGTTGGGTAATATAAGCCATATTAGAGACAATAGGAAAATAAATCTAGGATAGCAGAAGTGGGCATTCATCCCAACAACGAAGTTTTTTAAGTTAACGATAATTATACCAACATATTTATTCCTCCACATCGGGTAAAGTTAAAGCAATTTGATAGATTTGACGACGGGGTAAGGAGGTAGCGTCTGCGAGTTGGCGACTGGCTTGAGAACGGGTAATCCCTTGTTGGAGTAGACATTGGAGTTCGGCCTTAATTTGATCTTCGGTGATCACGGTTGGGGTTTCGGTGACACCCGCAATAACTAATGTTAGTTCACCTTTGGGGTTGTGATCTTGATAGTATTGTACTGCATTTTCCAAGGTTCCTCGCCAAAATTGTTCATGGATTTTTGTTAATTCCCGTGCAATTACAATAGACCGTTTTGAGCCTAAAATTAGAGCTAAATCTTCTAAGGTTTCCACAAGACGATGGGGTGCTTCATATAAAATCAGGGTGCGAGATTCGGTTTGTAAAGCGCTTAAACGCTGTTGACGTTCTTTGTTTTTGGTAGGTAAAAACCCTTCAAAAATAAATCGATCTGTGGGAAGTCCCGCCGCACTTAAAGCTGTTATACTAGCACTAACTCCCGGAATCGGAATTACAGCAATATTTGCTTCAATACAAGCCTTAATTAGTTCATATCCGGGGTCAGAAATTCCTGGCATTCCCGCATCCGTAACCAAGGCAATTGTATGTCCCTGACTCAGAGATTCCACCAAACTCGGAATCCGGCGTTGTTGATTATGTTCATGGTAACTGAGTTGGGGAGTTTTAATCTCAAAATGGTGTAATAGCTTGCCCGTATGACGGGTATCTTCGGCGGCAATCCAATCGACACTTTGTAAAATTTTTATCGCCCGCAAGGTGATATCTTCTAGGTTCCCAATGGGAGTTCCTACAATATAAAGGGTTCCAGCTTGATTGGTCATCTTAAATTTAAGGCTCTACAGAAATATAAATGTGATATAAAATACACTTATTCAAGGATAATATCAGATATCCTTGAGAGTTGACACAACTACTTTATAGTTGTTATGCCCTTTATTTAAAAATACAAGAAAACATATAATTTCTTAGAGTTTTGATTTGAATTTGGTTTAAATAATCCCATGGTTAAAGGTTTATTTGTTGGATTGATTACACTCGATTTGATTTATTCCATTACTCAATATCCCCAGGAAAATCAAAAAATTGTTGCTTCTGATTATACCGTTGCAGCCGGAGGGCCAGCGACTAATGCCGCCGTTACTTTTAATAGTTTAGGCAACCAATCCATACTATTAGGTGGATTAGGAAGCCATGACCTAACTCAACTAATTAGAAAAGATTTACAACAATATTCTGTTAATATTATAGACTTAGATTCAACTCGTTTAGAAGCACCTCCTGTTTCATCTATTATGGTAAATAATACCACCGGAGAGCGCACCGTTATCTCAATTAATGCTACAAAATCTCAAATCTCAAACCACTCAAATTTATCCCAATATTTAGACAATATTGATATTATTTTAATCGACGGTCATCAAATTCCCATCAGCCAAAGTTTAATTCAACAGGCAAAAATTAAACAAATTCCTGTTATTTTAGATGGCGGAAGTTGGAAACCGGGCTTAGAAACTATTTTACCAGATATTGACTATGCCATTTGTTCTAATAATTTTTATCCGCCCGATTGTCAAACCTCTGAAGATGTTTTTGCCTATCTTCAAGCTATGAATATTCCTAATATTGCCATTACCCAAGGAGAAAAACCGATTCAATATATTAGTCTCAAAGCAGGAAACGGTAGTATCCCCATTCCCACGATTCAATCAGTTGATACTTTAGGTGCGGGAGATATTTTTCATGGAGCATTTTGCCATTTTATTCTATCTGAAAACTTCCCCACCGCTTTGACTCAATCTGCCCAAATTGCATCTCAATCTTGCCTACATTTCGGTACTAGAAAATGGATTGAATGCTTAAATAATCACTAATTCTTGTAGACAACTGAGAATAATTAGGATATAATTAAAATATATTCTTACTTCCGGTTTTCACGAGTCAGATTTTTATTAAAATCTCTTATTATTAATATGACCGATATTCAACCCTTAAAAATCACCCTTCCCCCCTTACAAATCACCTTAAATGATGGCCAACAAGTCAGCTTGCAATGGCTTCCTCAATCCCCTGTAACAGAGTCTCCTCAACATCCTCAACCCCCGGAAATTCCTGAACCTCCTCCGCTTCCTGATGGTTGGAAAAAATGGATTGCAGCTAATAAGTTTCTGCATAAATCCGATGATGCCTTAATTGAATGTATGGTTAAAAATGGGATTGATGTTAAGTTGGCCGTTGAGGAAGTCACAAACCTCGCTAACCAACCCTATTTTCAAGCCGCACAGGAGGTTTTACAAAAGCTAGAAAAATTAGAATCTATTCTACAAATTCAAAACCAATTATCAGCTTTAGGATCTAATTATAATAGTATTCCTCGGATTCCGTTTCTATCCAAAGATGAATTTTTAGACCAATATTATTCCCAAAATAAACCCGTTATTTTAACAGGTATCATGAAAAATTGGGAAGCAATGGAACGATGGACACCAGACTATTTAAAAGAAAACTATGGCAATGTTAGTATTCAAGTCCAGGGAAATCGTGACTCCGACCCGAATTATGAAATTAATTTAGAACAGCATCGAAAAACGATGTTATTTGGAGATTATATTGATTGGGTAGTGCGGGCTGGAGAAACCAATGATTACTATATGGTTGCCAACAATAATACCCTGAATCGTGAAGAAATGCAGGGACTTTTTGAGGATATGGAGGTATTTCCCGAATATTTAGACCCAGCACAAACAGTGGGAAAAACCTTTTTCTGGTTTGGTTCAGCCGGAACTGTTACCCCCTTACATCATGATACCATTAATATCTTTTTAGCTCAAGTTTCTGGGCGAAAATTAATTAAAATGATTTCCCCTGAACAGACCCCATTTATTTATAATAATATCGGGGTATTTAGTCCCATTGATCCGGCAAATCCTGACTATAATCGTTATCCATTATATCGAAATGTTCGATCTATTGATGTGATCTTACACCCTGGGGAAGTGATTTTTCTTCCTGTGGGATGGTGGCATTATGTTAAAGGTTTAGAAATGAGTATTTCCGTTTCTTTTATTAATTTTAAATTTCCTAATGATTATGATTGGAAAAACCCATCCGGAGTAAATAGTTATCAGTAAACAGTTATCAGTTATCAGTGGTTAGACGTGGCAAGGGCGCAGCGATTAGCGCGTCTTTACCTATTATCTTAGTAAATAAAAAATGCAAGCCTTAACTCTTACACTGATAACTAATAACTAATAACTAATAACTGATGACTGATGACTGATGACTGATAACTGATTACTGATTACTGATTACTGATTATCCCCCGACGATAGATTTCCTTAGCATAATCTGTCCAGGTTCCCTGTCCCCAATAGCGAAAACAACTGGTTTGTAATAACAAATTGTACAATAGTGCTTGTTGATAGTGAGATTCCTTAGTAATATTTGGGTTTTCTTTAACTAGAGAATCATACTTTTGATGAAAGGCAATACTTAATTGTTTCATCGGTTCTAACACATTTTCATAACCTTGAACCCAACTTAAATTATTTGTCCAAGATGCACCTTCCATTTGAAATTGGTGATCGGTTTGTTTTAAAATTGCGATCGCTTCTTCCACAGATTCTTGATGATTTAAGAGGGGCTTAAGCCCAACAACTGGATCAACTTTTTGCCAAATTTTATGCTGCTGAACCGCTTGACAAGTCGGATAATCTTCTGGGTTCACCCCCGCCGCTTCTAATATTTCTAAATATTCGGTTCCATTCATTGCCACCACCCCATTATTTTGATCCCGCAATTCATAGAAAATCCGCAAGAAATCACGAGGATATTCATTCATCATCACCCCGCCATTTTCTCCATCAGCAATTTGTGAAACTAACGGCGGAATATTAACCCCAGAAATAGATTGTTTTTCCTTGGTTTTCGCTTCAAAATAGGGCTGCATTTGGGCAACTAATTTAGTATCCGATCCCTGAGTTTTAATTAAAGCAATCATACTCAAGGTTTCCCCCTTAGAATTGCGGGCAATTAAACGATTAGGAATATATTTTTGGTCGTGGGGTAATCCCAAACCCTCTAAAGTTTCGACAGAATGTTCCTGAACCAATAACCAACGATAACCGCAGGCTTTCAAGGCTTTAATATACTCATATAAAGTATCAGGATGATTGGGTAAGTGCATTTCTGGAGGAGAAAAACCCTTGACTCGCTGTAAAGCATCTTCTCCAAAAATACTGGCAAAATGATGTTGCCAAGCTTGAATTTGGAGTAAAATATCAGGAATAGGAGTCGAAGGAATTACCCCATGACTCCACATAGTTCCCAACCATTCTACATAGGGTTGATATTTTGGATCACAGGTAATTTTTTTCAGATCATTGAGAATATCATCCCGGCCCATTTGGCGTAATCCCCATAACAAATTCCCCGAATAATCCAACATAATTCGAGGATTACACCCTTGGGATATTAATTGAGGAATAAATTCTCCCATCCGACGATAACACCAAGCAAAAACTTCCGCATTATGATTATCTCCCTCTTGGGGATGTTCAAACATATATTGTAGATTGCTGATTAATTCCCCATTAACGCCCCCTGGAATAGTGGGTTGATGAAAATGTAACCCACAGGCAAAACCCGCTTTAATTTGATCTAACTTTAAATTAGTTTGAGACAAAAATATAGGATGATTATGATTAACTAAGGCTTGAATTTCAGCTTCCCAGCCACAAAAATTAGGAAGACCAGAACGCAAGTCTTCTAAAATAGGTAAAGGAGCCAAAAGGTTAGATTTTGTCATAAAACTAAATCTTGAGCAATTGCCAGACAATAAAAATACAAATTTAATTATACTCTGGAACACAGATCCTAAAAAAACTTTTGATACTCTGCAATATTCCGTCAGACTTGAGTAATCTGTTTAATCCGTATTCGATTTCACAAAGTGGGGGTTTTAATTTTGACAATAAAACGTTATAATTAAATCACCAGTTATCAGTTACCAGTTTAAGAATTAATAAATTAACTGTATACTCTTTAACTGATTACTGATTACTGATTGGGTATGACTATTAATTTTGGACGAGAAATTTGCGGTGATTTACCGAGTTCAGAAACACGAGAATGGTTAGTTACCAATGGCATCGGCGGCTATGCTTCGGGAACAATAGCAGGCTTACTGACACGCCGTTATCATGGTTTATTAGTAGCGGCTTTAAACCCCCCATTAGGACGGACTTTATTAGTCACAAAAATAGACGAAATTGTAGAATATCACGAACAAACTTATCCCCTTTATACAAATCGTTGGAGAGGCGGTGCAATTAATGGTTATGGACATTATCATATTGAAAAATTTTACCTAGAACGTACCATACCCACCTGGAAATTTGCCTGCGCCGATGCCATCCTAGAAAAACGAATTTGGATGCAGCCAGAAGCTAATATTACTTATGTTCGCTATAACTTAACCCGCGCCTCTGGGCCAATTACCCTTAGGCTTAAAGCCCTAGTCAATCATCGAGATTATCATAGCGATACCCATGCTGGGAATTGGAAAATGCAAGTGGAAGCGGTGGAAAACGGGGTTTGTGTCACCGCCTTTCCCCAGGCTACTCCCTTCTATTTATTAACGGATCGGGCGACGGTACAACCTACCCATCAATGGTGTTATAACTTTGATTTATCTAGGGAACGCGATCGCGGCCTCATGGATCACGAAGATCACCTCCATATTGCCACCTTTACCGCCACCTTGCATCCTGGGGAATCCATAATTTTTGTCGCAAGTACCGAAGCTAACCCCAGTTTAAACGGGGAAGCCGCCCTAGAAGTCCGTCGTAGCTACGAACGCAAATTATTAGGATTTTGGCAAGATAGCTGTCCAGTCAATATTAGGGAAGTACCCGAAGGGTTACAACAGTTAGTATTTGCGGCCGATCAATTTGTAGTTAATCGGGGTATTCCTGAAAATCCGATCGGTAAAACCATTATTGCTGGATATCCCTGGTTTGGGGATTGGGGACGGGACACCATGATTAGCTTACCCGGTATTACCATCACCACCGGACGCCTCCAAATTACCCGTGCCATCCTCTATACCTACTCAAAATATGTAAAGGAAGGAATGTTACCCAACCGTTTCCCCGACGAGGGAGAAACCCCGGACTATAATACGGTTGATGCAACCCTGTGGTATTTTGAGGCGATTCGTCAATATTATGACCTCACCGAAGATATTGATATCGTCGAAAATTTGTTTCCCGTTTTAGCTGATATTATTCAATATCACTGTCGCGGAACTCGCTACAATATCCACCTCGATCCCGCCGATGGTTTACTATACGCGGGGGAACAGGGATCGCAGTTAACCTGGATGGATGCCAAAATCGGCGACTGGGTTGTAACTCCCCGCATCGGAAAACCCGTGGAAATTAACGCCCTTTGGTATAACGCCCTACGAATTATGGGGAAATTTGCCCGTCAAATTGGCAGACCCTATCAAGAATATGATGCCCTGGCTGATCGCGCCTTAGCTCGGTTTGAACGGTTCTGGAGTCCTGAACTGGGCTATTGTTACGATGTCATTGATGGGATTTATGGCGATGATGCTTCCCTACGCCCCAATCAAATTTTTGCCGTTTCCCTCCCCCATAGCGCCCTATCCCACGAACAACAAAAAGCCATCGTTGAAACCTGCGGACGGTTTTTGTTAACATCATCAGGATTGCGATCGCTGGCCCCAAATCATTTGAACTATCGGGGATATTATGAAGGAAATCCGGTACAACGAGATAGTGCCTATCATCAAGGAACGGTTTGGGCTTGGCTTTTAGGGCCTTTTGTCATCGCCCATTTACGGGTGTTTCAAAATCCCAATCTTGCCCGCAGTTTCCTAGAGCCCATGATCAACCACCTGACCACGGGGGGACTGGGAACAATTAGCGAAATTTTTGATGGTAACGCCCCGATGCACCCCCGGGGTTGTATTGCCCAAGCCTGGTCGGTGGGAGAAATTCTCCGGGCTTGGTTAGCCACAGAACGTTAGATCAAGGGTTGTAAAAAACCATGAGTTTAAAGGCAGTTCTATTTGATTTTAATGGAATTATTATTAACGATGAGTCCATTCATGAACGACTCATTGCCGAACTTTTGTTAACAGAAAACCTCCGTTCTCAACCTGATGAAATTCGCAAATTTTCTTTGGGAAGGAGCGATCGCGCCTGTTTAACTGACCTATTAACCTATCGAGATCGCGCTGTTACTAATGCCTATTTAGATCAGTTAATTGAACGTAAATCTATTAGCTATCGCAATTATTTAGAACAATTAGCACAACTGCCCCTCTATCCAGGTCTGGAGAAATTGCTCCAACAGTTGCAAGCGGCGGATCTGAAATTAGCAATTGTCACCGGGGCGTTACGGGCGGAAGTGGAATTGGTGTTAACTCGTAGTGGCCTGAAAGAGTATTTTCCAATTATTGTGGCCGGGGATGAGATTACCCTAAGTAAACCTGAACCGGAAGGCTATTTGTTAGGCCTGCAACGATTAAATCAGGCTTACCCTCACCTAAATTTACAACCATCGGAATGTCTAGCCGTAGAGGATACCTGCGTGGGGATCACGGCGGCGAGGCGGGCCGGAATGCAAGTTATTGGTGTCGCCCATACCTATCCCCTCCATATCCTGCAACGCTGGCAAATTGGGCCGTTGATCGCTTCGGTGATCTCGAACTTGAGCGGATGCAAAAAATATTTTTACAGGAACCTTTGCAATCTCAGGTTTAGTTGTGTTACAATAGTAAATCGGAGTCAGAGATCATTCCTCACACTTTGATCCTTTGACTCGCACCGGGGGAATTAGCTCAGTTGGTAGAGTGCTGCGATCGCACCGCAGAGGTCAGGGGTTCGAATCCCCTATTCTCCATTATTCTCGTTGGTATGCTAGGATCAACGCCAATCAAGTCCAGCTTGAAGTTTGATCATAATAGTGCCTGTCACATCTATTCTTTTTTCTATAGCAACCAATTTTCCTCCAGGTTTGACTCTGGGGGTAATAGTCTTCATCTGAAAAATTATTTTTTTGAAAAAATAAGCCTATTTGCCTAGTATTTTCCTAGCCTTAGATAGAGGAAAAATTAAGAAAATTAAGGCTAATATTGATCGTTCTCTCAAATACTGACATTTTTTAAATCTAAATGAAAGTCATCACTTTAGGTCGATCAATATTAGTTCATAAATGTCTGAGTTTGATTAAAACATTAACGGAGTGGATAATCCGTCAAATTAATTTTATGCAATACCCAGATTCTCAAAATGAAACAGCAGATCTAATTGAATCAAATTCAAATAATAATGGGCTCCTGAATCATTCTTTCCAAACCAAAGAAAGGGTTAAACAACTTCTTGATAGTAGCCAAGTGGTGATTTTTAGTTGTCAACCACAACCCAAATATCCAATAACATTTATCAGTAATAATGTTAAAATCTTATTAGGATATGATGTTGCTATATTGTTAAGAGAAAATGATGTTTGGCACACCTATGTTCCTCCTTCAGATCAAGATAAATGGCAGAATGCTTTTGTGCAATTATTAGTCAAGGGGAACTATATTCATGAAGCTCAATTCCTACACTTTAACGGAAATTTTTGCTGGTTACGAGTGGAAATGCTCCTGATTAAAGATGAAGGAGGAAATATTTCCGAAATCCTTGGTTACTTCGTTGATATCACCGATCGCAAAGAAGCAGAAATGCAACTATCAACAGCAGAAAATCGTTTAAAAACAGTGATTGAAACCGTTGGTAGTGGAATTACCCTCAGTGATCAAAAAGGTAATTTTTATATTTTTAATTCTAAAATGACAGAAATCACTGGATACTCTTTGGAAGATGCTCAATCTCATTCAGATTTTTTAGCCCTATTATATCCGGGTTCCAAATCCTATAGCCAAGCTCAAAGCCGATTAGACAATGTGGCTTTAATGGGTTCAATCTTTAATGCAGAAACAACAATTCCTACTAAAAATGGAGAGTTAAAAACCTTGCTTTTATCTACAGTAATGATGGAAGATCAGGATAATCCGTTATTTTTATCCACTTTTCAAGATATTACGCCCCTGAAACGGGCCGAAAAAGCATTATGTCAAATGATTGTTCAAGAACATTTGATTTGGGAAATTACCCATAAAATTCGTCAATCCTTGAATTTAGAGGATATTCTGAATACAACAGTCACGGAAGTTCAACAGTTACTTGAATGTGATCGGGTTTTTATTTATCGAATTTTTCCTAATCGTCAAGGAAAAATTATTGCGGAAACCAACCCCAATGAATTGTTAAAAACCCAACCCTCGCCAACTCCTTTAATTCCTTTAGACTGCTATGAAAAATTTAGTCAAGGTGGAATTAGAGTTCTGAATAATATTCATCATGATCCGACTGATCCAGAAATGTTTAAGGTGATCAAATATTGGGGAATTGATTCTGCAATTATGGTTCCTTTATTGGAAATGAATCAACTTTGGGGACTTTTAATTGTTGATAAAAATCAGGGTTTACGCCATTGGTTAAAATGGGAAGCCAACTTATTGCGACAAATATCAGAACAGGTGGGAATTGCAATTCAACAAGGTCACCTCTATCAAGAAATTCAAGATCAAGCTCATCGCGCCCAAATTTTAAATCAGGTGATTCAAGTAATTCGTCAATCCTTAGACTTGGATACAATTTTTTCAATGGCTATTACTGAAATTGTTAGTGTATTAGGCTTGGATAGGGCTTGTATTTTGCAATATCTTCCCCAGCAAAAACAATGGCAAGAGGTGGCTTGCTTTGGTGATCATCACTCTATTATTCCTCCAGTTTTTTCTCCGATGCAACAAACATATTGTTTAGAAAGTGATGATTTTAATGTTCTTACTTCCGAGGAAATTCAACATTTAACCGGAATTTTAGGAAATTGGTTGCCGATTCCTTTGCGGGTTGGCTCTGAAATTTGGGGCTGTTTGGGATTACTTAAACAGCAAAATCTGAATGGTTGGAAAGAATCGGAAATCGAGTTAACCTGTGCAATTTCAGAACAATTAGCGATCGCAATTCAACAGTCTAAAATCTATCAAGAATTACAAATTGCTAACCAACAATTACTACGCCTAGCTACCATTGACGGTTTAACTCAAGTTGCCAATCGTCGCCGTTTTGATCAATATTTGGAACAACAATGGCAAGATTTACAGGCGGAAAAAAGTTCTTTAGCTTTGATTTTATGTGATATTGACTATTTCAAACAATACAATGATTACTATGGACATCTTACCGGAGATAGCTGTTTGAAAAAAGTCGCTCAAGCCCTTGAGAATATTCTACGAGATCCTGTGGATTTGGTTGCTCGATATGGTGGCGAAGAATTTGCAATTATTTTGCCGCATACTTCTTGGAATCAGGCGATTAAGCTGGCGCAACACATTCAAAATTCTATGCTACAACTGCAATTGCCCCATGCCAATTCCAGGGTCAGTCAATGGCTAACTTTGAGTTTAGGAATAGCTTGTACCATCCCTTCCGATGAAATCTCCCCCTCTGCTTTAATTGGGGGTGCGGATCAAGCCTTGTATCTAGCTAAACAGCAGGGACGCGCCTGCTATTGTACTCATGAAATGGATGCTATCTAAAATTTTCTACCCTAGGGGAGTATCGTTTTCGAGGCCGCTATGATAAAATACTTTTGTGATGAAATTTTGGGGACTGAGCGCTCTGTTGAACTGAAAGGGGGAGAGCGCTCTTTATTATTTTTAATTGCTATAGTTTTCTTCTAGGGCTTTTAACAATATTTCTCCTATTTGCTGACAACCGACTAATTTCATCCCCTCAGACATAATATCCCCAGTCCGATATCCCCAATCCAAGACTTTTAAAACCGCATTTTCTAGTTTATCCGCCGCCACGGGTTGATCTAAACCATAGCGTAACATCATCGCCGCGCTCAGGACTTGGGCAAGGGGATTAGCCTTATCCTGTCCCGCAATATCGGGGGCTGAACCATGAACGGGTTCAAATACCCCAGGGCCAGATTCCCCCAAACTAGCAGACGGTAACATCCCGATACTTCCGGTTAACATAGCCGCAGCATCGGAGAGAATATCACCAAATAAATTCCCCGTCACGATCGTATCAAACTGTTTCGGGGCGCGAACTAACTGCATAGCCGCGTTGTCAACATATAAATGAGATAATTTAACGTCGGGGTATTCAGAGGCAAGTAGGATAATTCGATCCCGCCATAACTGAGACACATCTAAGACATTTGCCTTATCCACAGAACAAAGTCTCCCCCGACGTTTCCGGGCGGTTTCAAATCCGACACGGCCAATCCGATCAATCTCAGATTCGGTATAGGCCATCGTATTAACACCCCGTTTTTCTCCGGTTTCCGTCTGAAAAATGCCCTTGGGTTGTCCAAAATAAATCCCCCCAGTAAGTTCGCGGACAACCATAATATCCACCCCTTCTACTATTTCTTTTTTCAAAGAAGAAGCATCAATTAAATGAGGTAAAATGGTAGCGGGACGCAAATTAGCAAATAATTTTAATCCCGCCCGTAACCCTAATAACCCGGTTTCTGGCCGTTGATGGCGGGGTAAATTGTCCCATTTGTATCCGCCAATCGCCGCTAACAGCACCGCATCACTCTTGAGACAATGTTCTAAGGTTTCTGGGGGAAGGGGTTCTCCGGTGGCGTCAATGGCAGCCCCTCCCATCAATGCTTGGTGAAAATCGAAAGTAATATTCAGTTGGTTGCCAACGACTTTTAACGCATCGACCGCCACCGCTATAATTTCAGGGCCGATTCCATCGCCAGGAAGGAGAGTAATGCGGTAGTTTTGACTCATAATCCTAAGAAAACAAAACAGATTAGTTTAGACGAGGGTGAACCGGGTTAGCGATCGCCCAACCTTCAAATATAGCATTCTTTTACGAAAAAATATCATGTTTAGTTTAAAATAGGAAGTGGGAAATTAAACATTTTTAGACAAGAGATTTTAGAACTCGACCAATAACGGAATTAAACCAGTTAAGGAGGACAAGAATATGGCCTATCAAAAAATTTTAGTATCAATTGATCGAACTCCCCAAGCAGAGTTTGTTTTTGATCAAGCTTTGCAACTAGCCAAACTGTACGAAAGTCAGTTAAAACTGTTTCATTGTATTAGTGTATCACCGATGATTTTGGGTTCTCCGGGGGATTTATATGGTCAACGGTTAAACCAAGTCGCACAAATTCAACATGAATTAATTGAAAAAGAAATTAATCAAGTCTCTGGGTGGTTAGCCACCTTTGTTAGTTATGCCCAGCAGCAGGGAGTTTCTATTGAAACGGAATATCAAGTGGGAGAAGCGGGATATTGGATACGAGAAATGACCAAAAAATGGGGCGCTGATTTAGTGATTGTCGGAAGACGCAACCGTTCAGAATTGGCAGAATTATTTTTAGGAAGTGTGAGTAATTATGTGGTTCACCATGTCAAATGTTCCGTATTAGTTGTACAGCAACCTGAAGATTAAAAGGATTAATTTTAATTGATTGTAGAGACGGGCCACGGCGCGTCTCTTTTTCTATTTTTCATCAAGCAAAAAACCTGATTTCTGAATCAGAAACCAGGTTAGGGATGAATAAAAAAACTAAAACAAAACTCCGTTAAAACTATTTAATGGAAGCTTTAGCACCAGCTTCCTCAAGTTTTTTCTTGGTGTTTTCAGCGTCATCTTTATTAGTAGCTTTTTTAACCTCTTTGGGTGCTGCTTCCACTAAATCTTTAGCTTCTTTCAGACCTAAACCAGTCAGTTCACGCACCACTTTCAGAATGGCAATTTTCTTATCAGCAGGGAATTCGTCCAAGATGACATCAAATTCGGTTTTTTCTTCAACTTCTTCCACGGGAGCAGCCGCACCAGAAGCAACCATCGCAACACCCACAGGAGCCGCGGCGCTCACACCAAAAGCTTCTTCAATTTGTTTGACTAATTCAGACGCTTCTAACAGCGTTAAAGACTTCAGTTGTTCCAGAATTTGATCAGTAGTTGCAGACATTTCTTAAACTCCTAGACAATGTAACGGTTTGTATTTGAGACTTGTTGCCAAAGCCAGATAAAAACTAAGCAGCTTCGTCATTTGAGCCATCTTGATCTTTTTCGACATAGGCGTTAAGTGCCCGTGCCAAAGATCCCGGAACCTCGTTGATACCGACGGCCAGTTGAGTCGCCACACCATTGATAGCCCCAGCAATTTGAGCCATAAGTTGCTCTTTGGAGGGTAAATCTCCTAATGCTTTAACGTCACTTTCACTCAGCAGCCTGCCTTCCATGACGCCGCCGCGAACTTCCGTCTTTTTAGAAGCCTTTTGGAAGGCTTGGTAGGCTTTGATGGCACTACCGAAGTCTTCCTTGATTAATAAAAAGGCGTTAGAACCCTTGAGCAACCCATTCAACGGCTCCCAGTTGCTTTGACCTTGAATGGCAATTCGCATTAAGGTATTTTTTGTTACCTTGCAAACACTACCTGAAGGACGCAACTGTTGCCGTAAATTAGTGATTTCTGCAACGGACAGACCGTTATAGTCAATCACAATAGCCAGTTGTGAATCTTTAAGGGTTTCCTTAAGTTCAGCAACAATTTCTTGTTTATTTTCTAGGGTTCTTCCCATTCTTGTTGAACCTCCGTGTAGCATTGCAGCCCATTTTCATCTCCTCAAGGCGATGTAATGATCCACAACGGTTGACTCCTTCCCCGATAAAACAGCAGCGATTTCGCCATAAAAAACCTCGGTTTTTTCACCGAGGTCAAAACTTAAAACTTAAACATAAATCATCAACACAGACAGATTAGTTAGGTCTGTAACCTGATTGTTTAGCTTTAAACTTATTGAACCTCGGCAGGAAATTAAGCGTTTCGCCCCTGCTGTCTGCGGTGAGTTAGTCGTTTATTGGTTTAAATACGCAGTCTTTAATCATTGCATATTTTATTGGATTTGTCAACCCCCAATTCCGACTAGATCACCAAGGAAATCAGAACATCCTCTAGGCGAATTACACCCACAGGATGGCTGAAATCCTTTGATTAAACGATGTCCGCAATTTTCAGTTCCCGCAGAGCCGTAATATCCACTTCAATTGACGGCCCCATCGTAGACGCGACAAACACACTACGCCAGTAACGACCCTTAGCCCCAGAAGGACGGTTGCGGTCAATACACTCTTGCAGAGTGGATAGGTTCACCAGCAAATCTGCTGCGGAGAATGCAGTTTTCCCAAACATAACGTGAACGATCCCGGTACGATCAGCCCGGAATTCTAACTTCCCAGCCTTAAATTCGGCGATCGCCTTTGCCACATCCGTTGTCACCGTTCCCCCTTTAGGAGAAGGCATTAAGCCCTTCGGCCCCAATAAACGCCCCAGTTTCGCCACTTGAGGCATCATATCCGGTGTGGCAATTAAGCAATCAAAATCCAGCATTCCCTTCTGGATATCATTAATTAAATCTTCAGATCCAACCAGATCAGCCCCGGCTGCTTGAGCTTCGGTGACTTTTTCCCCTTTTGCTAATACCGCCACCCGGATCACTTGACCCGTACCTTTGGGTAAGCTTACCGTTGTTCGGAGTTGTTGGTCGGTATATTTGGGGTCAATACCTAAACGAATATGGGCTTCGGCTGATTCAGGAAACTTAGCTGTAGCGGTTTCCTTCAACAGATTAATCGCCTCTAAAGGTTCGTAAGGTCGGTCTTCAACCTTTTTTCTTAGTTCTCGTAATCGACGGGATTCTTGTCTTGCCATTCTATTCTATATCTCCTGGGGTGATAACGAAGATGTACCTCTCCCCCAATAAAGGGTTAACGGAAATTCCCTAAACTACTAGGAATTAATTGACTTGTTGCCAATAGGCTGCTTATTGAGACCACCAACAGTTTGAATGCCTTGATACTCCCCAGGGCTGAAGCCACGGGGATTCTTGAATGAATCCGAAAACTCTCAAAGGCGCTATCAAATCACCTCTACACGCTCAAAACAACTACCCTTATAAAAGATATTGCAATTGCGCTTACTTTTAAATTGTGTTTGTTTTCATAGACCATCACAACGCCAGATAGGTACGCTTCACACTCTGCCATTACTTGTCAGTTATACAGGCTTACTACTCCTCAAGGAGTGTGGTGGCTCACTGTGCCGGGATTTCTCCGATACTAGAGTGTTTCAACACGCAGATGGTTGTTTTACTTACGATCTATTCTAACTCAACTTTTCAATCAGTTAGATCAGGAAATATTGAAGGCGGTTGAAACCGCAGCCACTTTCCTCCCCATGTCTAAAGCCAGGGGCTTCTCGCTCGTTTTTTGGTGATCAGTCACAAATAAGCTTAATCAACAACGGTCACACCCATATTGCGGGCGGTTCCAGCCACAATTTTCATGGCCGCTTCCACATCATTCGCATTTAAGTCGGGCATTTTGGTTTCTGCAATTTCTCGTAACTGAGCTTGCGTAATTTGGCCGACTTTCTTGCGGTTCGGTTCTCCCGATCCCCGTTCAACTCCAGCGGCTTTACGAATTAATACCGAAGCCGGAGGAGTCTTGAGAACAAAGGTAAAACTCCGGTCTTCAAAAACCGAAATTTCTACCGGAACTACAAGACCTACTTTATCTGCGGTTCTGGCGTTATACTCTTTGCAAAACGCCATAATATTCACCCCATGTTGACCCAAGGCTGGGCCAATTGGGGGTGCAGGGTTGGCTTTGCCCGCAGTAATTGCCAACTTAATAACTGCTACAACTTTCTTTGCCATTCCTTAGCCTTGTTTTTCAACCTGATTAAACTCTAATTCTACTGGAGTATCCCGTCCAAAAATCGAAAGTAGAGCTTTAAGCTTACTCCGCTCTGGACTAACTTCAATCACATCTCCTTCAAAGTCTTTAAAAGGCCCTGAAAGCACGGTGATATGATCCCCAATCGCCATTGCTGCCTTGACAATCGGTTCCTGTTGTTGCGCTTGTCTGAAGATTCGTTCCACCTCAGCATTGCTCAGTGGTAGAGGTTTAACGTGACCTCGACCCCGACCGGAATGCCGTTTTTGTTCCGCCCCAACGAAGTTGATAACGTGCGGTGTGTTCTTGACCACCTGCCAAGCTTCATCGTCAATTTCCCAGCGATTGAGTTCGTTATTCCATTTTAGTCTCATCTGGATGAGAACATAACCTGGAAACACTTTCTCCTCACCATGTTGACGACTGCCATCTTTCCGCAGTTTAATCATTGGGGTGTGGGGAATTTCCACCTTCAAAATTCGTTCCGCAACATCTAGGGTTTGTACCCGTTGTTCCAGGTTCGCTTTGACTCGTTTTTCACAGCCAGAAGCTACCTGAACAGCATACCAACGTCGCTCTCCGGGTGAAAACTCCTGGGAACGTTCGTCCGTATCTGCCATGAGGTCTGAATGTTGTGATTCGTCTGATGTAAAAGTCATCCGAAGATTTGCCCCGACGCCCAACGAAGGAAGTTGTCTGCTAAATAGATCAAGCTAGCCGAGAGAGTGATCATCAACAATACCCCTGCCGACTCACTCAGTAGTTGCTGTCGGCCAGGCCAGACCACTTTGTCTAATTCCTCTTTCGTTTCTTTGAGGAACGTAGAAGCGTTAAAGCCAGAAGTCGTTCCTTCAATTGCAACTTCTTCTTTCTTGTTGACCACCATGAACTCCCCTTGCGATCTTACGGTATCTGATCCTGATCTTAGCTGGAAGAGGGTCACACAGCCGCCCAAACTTTTAAAACTATCATACTGAACCCATCAACACAATGTCCCGATTTGTTGCTTTTCGGAACAATGCCCAGACGAAAGTAATCTTGCGTCTGGGCATTGGAGGTATCCAGCGCGCCCTGGAGGACTTGAACCCCCGACATCAGGTTTTGGAGACCTGCGTTCTACCAACTGAACTAAGAGCGCATAGCGGAGTGGCTGATCTTCCACCTTATTTAGCTTAACACAAATTACAGACTTTAGTTAAACTTTTTTTCCGATCATCACCAGGGGAATCATGGAATCTCTGGCATTGCCCAAATTACAGACTCCGATCAAACCGTTGTTTAACGCGAGTGGCTTTACCAATGCGATCGCGGAGATAGAATAGTTTCGCCCGCCGGACTTTACCTCGACGGATAACTTTAATATCCGCAATTCTCGGAGAATGGATTAAGAAAACTCTCTCAACTCCTACTCCTTGAAAAATCTTCCGCACAGTGATGGTGGCGTTAATTCCGCCATGACGTTTAGCAATCACAACCCCCTCATAGGGCTGAATTCGCTCTTTGCCACCCTCTTGAATTTTCACCGCAACCTTGATCGTATCACCGACATAAATATCGGGAAGATCGGGTTTATTGAGTTGCTGTCGGAGGCTTTCGATTTCTTCCGTTTCAATAGAACGGATAATTTCTCCCGCTTTCATGATAATTTTCCAAAACTCACAAGATCTGATTATAGATCGAAAAGGACTGTAAAATCCATAGCATTCACCTGGATTCACAAAGATGTTAGAACAATCCATTCCAATCATCGTTGAAATTGTGTTGCTGTGCGGGTTAGCCTTCTATGTTGCCTGTAATCTAGGGGCTAATGATGTGGCAAACTCGATGGGGACGTCGGTGGGTTCCAAGGCGTTGACCCTGAAACAAGCAATTATCGTCGCCGGGATTTTAGAGTTTAGCGGGGCGGTATTTTTTGGAGAGCGAGTCTCTAAAACCTTAGCCACGGGGGTTATTAACCCGGAAGTTTTTAGCTCCACCCCTCAAGTCTTTGTGATCGGGATGGTATCGGTATTGCTTTCGGCGGGATTATGGTTACAAATTGCCACCCGTCAGGGATTACCCGTATCTTCGTCCCATGCGGTGGTGGGAGCGATCGCTGGATTTAGTTGTATTGCTGCTGGGGTCAAGGCGGTAAACTGGCAAACTATCGGTTTAATTTCCCTGACTTGGTTAGTCACTCCGGTGATCAGTGGTTTAATTGCAGCGTTATTTTACAAACTGATCAAATATTGGATTTTAGACCAACCCGATCCCAAGCGCCAAATTCAAGAATGGATTCCCTGGTTAAGTAGTATCTTAATCGGAATTTTTGGGGTGATTGTCTTCCCAATTTTGAGTTCGCCGTTGCAAAAAATCTTAACCCAATGGGGGTGGACGTTACCCGTTCATGATATTCCTGTGGGGATTGGGGTGATCGCTGCAATCAGTTTAACTTGGGTTAGTTGGCGACAATTAGATCAACAGCAGCAGGATTCTAGTTCTAATTCCATACCGGAAAAATTCCCTGGGATCGAAAAACAAATGGCGGGATTTCAGGTAATTAGTGCCTGTTTTGTAGCTTTTGCCCATGGGTCAAATGATGTAGGAAATACTATCGCTCCCTTAGCCGCGATTTTAGCCGTAATTAAAACGGGTTCAGTTCCCCTAGACGATATTGAAATCCCGATTTGGATTTTACTGTTGGGGGGGAGTGGGATTGTTACCGGACTCGCCATCTGGGGTAAAAATGTGATTAAAACCGTCGGAGAAAATATTATTTCCCTGCTTCCGAGTCAGGGATTTTGTGCGGAATTGGCCACGGCTACCACCGTATTATTGGCATCCCGTTTAGGATTACCCGCTTCTACCTCCCATGCGTTGGTGGGGGGTGTGGTGGGAATTGGATTGGTACAGGGGGGAAAAGAGGTACGCTTGGATACCGTTCGTTCTATTGCTTTAGCCTGGGTGATTACTGTTCCTAGTGCCGCTATAATTAGTGGGATTCTATTTAAAATATTCAATAGACTATAAATAAAATGTGGCACATTGGAAACTAGCGTGTCTTTAGACGCTCAGTGAGCTATTGTTTAGTTTAGGTTTTTGGGGATAATTCTTCCCTGGCTCTGCCATTTTTCCCGTTGTGCCTTTATCGGTAGAGACTAGGATTTCTAGTCTGTAAATTGTGAAACCCGGTATGCAGCGTTGGTATGAGTGGCGTCATAGCTGAATCAGCAGATCAATAAGAGGTTAATCACGAATGGGGACACAGGACAATCAACCGCCACCTTTAGGATCGGGAGAAAGCACATCCGCAGAAATAATCCTAAGTTCGGTGATACAGGAATTAGAAACATTCCATCACCAGATTAAGGCAAGATATCTGTCGGATATCCAACGACTGGAAACGGATAAAGTTCGCTTAGTTGAGGATATTGAAAATCTACAAACGGAATATCGGCGATTGCAATCCCAGCAGTTACAAACACTGTCCGATCGCGTTCCTCCCAATCGAGCTTGGCTTAAACAACTGACTCAAATTGTGGCGCGTGATGTGGAGCAATCTTTGATCGCACGCATTAATCAAATTAAAGCAGCCAGTGATCCGCCTTTATTAGCGGCTGATTCGAGTGGACGGCTTCCAGGTGAGGATCTCGATGCAGAAAACTTCAATAATCGAGAGTTGGAAGCGGTTTTGGAAACCAGTCTGAACCAAACTTTTCAAAGTTTACAGGAGGAGTTAGGTCACTATCAAAGTAACCTGTCTCAACGTTTGAACAATATGCAAACCTTGGAACAGCAGGTTGAAGCCTTGCTGGAAACCCTGGTTCATCGTTTGCAAGAACAGGTGGAACAACCCACCATAAGGGGGGATAATTCCAGACGGGAACTTCCGGGCGACGGTCATCAGGCCCTTCCCCCTGGAAATACGGGACTCACAAATCGCGCGGAATCCGTTGCTAGTCCTAAACCTAAGTCTTCTCCAGTGCAAGTGGGTTTATTTTTGGCGTTACTTTCGGCGGTATCTCTATCGTTGTTTAACGTTTGTTTAAAGATTATTCTCAAAGGGCCACAACCCCGAGAAATCTTTGGCATATTTTCCTTAGAAGGAATTATTTCTCCGGGGATCGGGAATTCTTTATTAATCTTGTTACTCCGCATGATTGTGGTCATGGCACTAATGCCGATTGTGGCAACGTTCCTTTATCCTCCGGTGTGGGGTGATCTGCGACGTTTTCTTCATTCCGGTGATCGTCGTTTAATGTTGACGGTAATTGGTAGTGGATTTTTCTTGTTTTTATCTCAAGTCGCTATCTATGTAGCCATTGGTCAGATTCCTACCGGAATTGCGATTACGATTTTCTTTATCTATCCGATTGTGACGGTAATTGCCTCTTGGGGTTTATTTGGAGATCGACCGACCCTAATTCGGGTGATTGCCATGATTATTATTCTGGCTGGAGGGATTCTCTGTTTACCAGCCCGAAATCCTAATATTGCCATGGGCAATGTACAGGTGGGGGTGATTGCTGCGATCTTTGCGGGTGTGGCTTTTGCCGGGTATGTTTTGCTAACTCAGGTGGCTGCGGGAAAACTCCATCCTATTCCCTTTAGTTTGGTGAACTTTGCATCAATTTTTGTCTTTTCTTCTGTGAGTTTAATGATACTACCCGATAGTTTGGGGGTTAATATTGAACCGGGAGTTTGGAATGGATTAATGATTGGGGGTGTGGTTTTAGGTGTTCTCACTCTATCGAGTTATTTATTAAATAATTTCGCTATTCGCTCGGCGGGAGCTTCCTTAGCCTCCATTATTGGGACAACCGGGCCAGCATTAACCGCGTTGTTTGCCTTCTGGATTATTGGTGAGGCGATTAAGCAACAACAAATCTATGGGATGGCCTTAGTAATTTTGGGTGTGGGGGCGATGAGTATTGAACGTATGATTGGCTCAAAGCGGAAATCTACTTAACAGTATTCAGTTAACAGTAATCAGTTATCAGTCGGTGGACGAGCCTTAGTCTACTTGGAAAATATTCCGGTTCCTCTGAGGACGTCCAGAAAAGCAAAAACCGCAGGGACATGGAAGCCATTTGACCAGAGGGCGGCTCCGATGACTCTTTCTAGGGGAACAGGTAAGGCTCTGACTTGGACTTGGGTAGGAATGGGTAAAGCAGCTAAACGGGGTAAAATGGCGGCCCCTAATCCCTGAGCTACCATACTGACAATCGTTGAATCTTCTTTAATTTGATAGGCGACTTTTAACGATTGTCCCCATTTTGACCAATGTTCCCGCACCGCAGAAGTACATTCGGCATAATTGAATAAAATAAAAGAGTAGGTCGAGAGTTCTTCCCAGCTTAGGATTTCGGGAATTTGACCCGCTCCCCCCAAACCTGCTGTAGACGGGGAGCTAGGGAGGTTGGGAAGTAAAACTACATATTCATCTCTAGCAATTTCCCAAGTTTCAAATTCTTCCGAACGGGGTAAGGGAAGTAACCCAATATCTACTTGGCCTGTGCGTAAACTTTGTTCAATCCCTAGGGGATCGGTTTCGGTAATGGTGATTTCTATGTCAGGAAAACGACTGCGAAACTGGGCCACTTTTGAGGGAAGGATATGGGTTGCTGCACTACGAAAGGAGGCAACTCGAATTTTCCCTCGATGTAAACCTTTTTCTAAATTGACTTCATGATCGATTTTTTCACGCAGTTCTAGGATTTTACTGGCGTGTAAGATCACCCGTTCTCCGATCAGGGTAGGACGAGCGCCAAAGCGTCCTCGCAGTAGTAAGGGAATGCCGAGTTCATCTTCTAAAGCTGCGATCGCCCGACTGACGGAGGATTGAGAGGTACTTAAACTCAATGCTGCTTCTGAAAAGCTTCCTTGTTCTGCTACCGCTAGTAAAATTTCAAGTTGATCAATATTCATCTTGCTTTTAACTGTTAGCGACTCGCTATGAGCTTCTATACTCACCGAGAAAATTTTAACTTGAGTTGCTGTAAATTATATTATAGTGACTATCAGTAATTTTTTCACTCAAAATCTCTAGTGTAAACTTTGAATCATTAAATGAGATTGACTATCTGTTTATATTGAGTTAATAATTAAAAATATGTCTAAATTCACTTTTTTAAATCCCCCAAAAAAATGGATGTATTTATCTTTTTTTGGTGTGCTTTTAATCCTATTTATCTTGGGTTTATTCCGGTTCGACAATAAAATTCGCCGTGGTCATCAAGCCCAAGGTAGATCGATTTTAAAAACTTTGATTAAAAATCAAGATCAACAATTTAAAACCCATGGTAAATTTACACCTAACCTAGAAAACTTATATCGGGGGACTTCAAAAGGAATCGGAACTTATAAATTTAAAATGACGGTAGAATCGGATCAGGTATTTTTTGAAGCCATTCCGATTATTTGGCGTCGGGTTAGTTACTCTGGAGCTTTATTTAAGATTAAAACAAATAACTCTGTCGTACTGGTGGGAGGAATTTGTAAAAGTCCTAACTCCTCGATGACTGCTCCAACTCCGATTCTACCTCCTGTTCCCAACTTTTATCAAGTCCGTTGTCCTCTTGATGCTGAATTGATGGAATCCATGAAGTTTTCTCGGTAAAATATAAAATCAATATCAATGTCTAAATCTAAATCATTTTTTCCTAAAAATTCAACCGTTTCGTATTATTCTATACTTATCCTCTTCTATTTCCCAAAAATTGCTAACTAACTAAAATTTGAGTAAAATGAATCAATCTAAAAAAAGTTTAGGTAAAGTATATTTAGTTGGTGCTGGGCCGGGAGATCCCGGTCTGTTAACCGTTAAAGGAAAAACTTTATTAGAATTAGCAGATGTGGTAATTTATGATGCCTTAGTTAGTGATCAAATCTTGAATTTAATTAATATTAAAGCTGAAAAAATTAATGCCGGAAAACGGCGAGGGAAACATTCATTATTGCAAGAAGAAACAACTCAACTGTTAATTGAGAAGGCTCAAACTCACGATGTTGTTGTGCGACTTAAAGGAGGAGATCCGTTTATTTTTGGTCGCGGTGGGGAGGAAATGCAAGACTTAATTCAAGCCGGAGTTTCTGTGGAAGTTGTCCCCGGAATTACTTCGGGAATTGCGGCGCCTGCTTATGCGGGAATTCCTTTAACCCATCGAGATCATAGTTCGTCAGTTACCTTTGTAACGGGTCATGAAACCGCCGGAAAATATCGCCCGCAGGTGAATTGGGAAGCGATCGCGCTTGGTTCAGAAACGATTGTAATTTATATGGGGGTTCATAATTTACCCTATATTATTCAACAGTTAACTAATGCTGGACAGCCCCTAGAGACTCCGATCGCCTTAATTCGTTGGGGAACTCGACCGGAGCAGGAGGAGTTAATTGCCACCTTAAAAACGATTGTTCAAAAAGTAGCAGAAACGGGTTTTGAAGCTCCGGCGATCGCTGTAATTGGTTCAGTTGTTAATTTAAAAATGTGTTAACTTTTGACTGATGTTCATAATAATTAATCTCTAATAATCTGAATTAAACTTTCAGCTAGGATATTTTTGATCAACATTTTCGGTGAAGTTTTGCTATACTATAAAAAAATAGTTTTAATTTTATCTAAAATTAAAATGGGGAAAGATGAGAATTTTATTAGTTGAAGATGATGAACGGATTACGAAAGCCTTAGCAGAAGCGTTAATGGATCATCATTATGTGGTGGATGTCGTTCATGATGGTCAGATGGGGTGGGAGTTTGCAGAATCGGCTGCTTATGATGTAATTATATTAGATGTGATGTTACCCGGACTGAGTGGGATTCAGTTTTGCCAACGATTAAGACAACAGGGGAAAACTACACCCGTATTGATGTTAACGGCAAAAGATACCAGTGCTGATAAAGTTTTAGGCTTAGATGTGGGAGCGGATGATTATGTGATTAAACCCTTTGATTTACAGGAGTTATTAGCAAGAGTTCGGGCTTTATTAAGACGGGGAAATTCGGCCTTACCTCCGGTGTTAGAATGGGGAAGTCTTCGTTTAGATCCGAATAGTTGTGAAGTCACTTATGCAGAAAAACTTTTATCTTTAACACCTAAAGAGTATGGTTTATTAGAGTTATTTTTACGCAGCCCCGGACGAGTGCTTTCTAGGGAAATAATTTTAGAGCATCTCTGGTCTTTTGAGGATATTCCGGGTGATGATACGGTGAAAACCCATATCAAAAGATTAAGACAAAAACTTAAAATAGTTGGTGTACCCTCTACATTAATTGAAACAGTTTATGGTTTGGGATATCGGCTCAAAACGCAAGGAAATTAACCCTCAATTTAGATATTTAAGTTGGCGGTTATTGCTTTCCTATTTAGGAGTGATGATGGCAATTTCAGGAATATCAATGATTACCGTTTATGAGTTTTTTTCCCTGAGTTTATATCAACAATTAGATCGTCAATTGTTAATATTAGCAGATGCAGCTACCCATAGTTTATCAGAGGTTAAAGAACATAAAGAAGCATTTGAAACCGATGATTTTAGAGGATTAGATGATGATGGTGATCTAGATATTCCTTGGCAAAATATTCAGCAAGCCAGTCAAGGAATTGAATGGTTTGATCAAAACCGCCAACTGATTGCTAAAACCGGAAAAGTGTTTCCTCCTATTGATTTATCCCATTATCATTGGACTTATATAGTTGACGGCAAAAAAATTCGTACTCTAACTTTACAGATTAATAAAGAATCAGAATTACAAAAACAGATTATCGGTTATGTACGGGTCAGTGAGTCTACAAAACCCGTGGAAAGGGTGTTGATAAAATTAAGATTAGGAATGATGTTAGGGGGAATATTAGTATCAGGATTAACTGCTTTTGGAGGAATGTGGTTAACAAAACAATCTTTAAAACCGATTGAACAAAGTTTTGAAAAACTCAAACAATTTACCGCCGATGCTTCTCATGAATTGAGAAATCCTTTAGCGGGAATTAGGACTTGTGTGGAAGTTATGCAGAGTCATCCAGAACGAATTCATCCTGCTGATATTGATAAATTAAAAGCGATCGCCAGTGGCGTCAATCAAATGACCAGCTTAGTAGAAGATTTATTACTTTTGGCTCGCACAGATCAAGATTCTATTCCGATAACAACGAATTTAGTAATTATTCCCATGAATGAACTATTAGAAGATTTGGTGGAATTTCTCCTGTATCAAGCTGAAGAAAAGGGGGTGCAATTAATCTTAGATATGAATAATGAAATTAAAATAAAAGGGGAGGGAAATCAACTTTGGCGATTATTTTTAAACTTAATAGAAAATGCAATTTATTATACTGATACCGGGGGGAAAGTAACAGTATATTTAGAGCAGCAAGAGAAATGGGTTTGGGTACGAATAGAAGACACCGGAATCGGAATTTCTCCTGAACAATTACCCTTGATTTTTGATCGGTTGTGGCGTGCTGATCAAGCTCGAAATCGCAGAAAAGGAGGGTCTGGGTTAGGGTTAGCGATCGCTCAAACTTTAGCCCAAAATCATCAAGCAGAAATCACAGCCACCAGTCAGTTAGGAAAGGGTAGCTGTTTTTCTGTGCGTTTTCCCACTCTAGCCCACACTTAATACCGAATTAAAATCCCATAATTTCATGGGTAACATCTCAATTTGTCACCAGTTTGTCACTTTTTAAGTTTATTCTAAAACTCGGGGTTAGGATAATCGTCTTTCTGTTGTTATATTAAGAGGCATTCCCTTTCTCCTGTCCCTAACTGTAGAGACGTAGAAACTTTACATCTCTACAAGTATATAATTATTTAGGTTAATAATAATGGCAAATCTACAGTTTTTTAAATCTCATCAGCTTTGGAAACTTCATCGCAAAATTGCACCGATTATATTTATTCCTTTCTTTTTAACTGCTTTCACCGGAATGGGTTATCGCCTGGGAAGGACTTGGATGGGAATGCCAAAAGATCAAGCAAATATTTTTCTGATGATTCATCAAGGAGAATTTTTAGGAGAACCCTTAGTTCCGATTTATGTATTATTGGTAGGTTTAGGGCTAATAGCCATGCTGGTCACGGGATTGACAATGGTTCGGTTAACGCAAAAAAAACGTAAAAATCCTGCTAAAGATTCTCCATTGAATGCTAGAAAAGTTCATCAAATTTTAGCACCCATTTTATTATTACCTTTGTTTTTAAGTGCTTCAACAGGGATTCTATATGCAATCGGTACAAATTGGTTGGGTGTGTCAGATGAATCGGCTGAATTTTTACTCACAATTCATCAAGGTGCTTATTTTGGCTCGGTGGGAAAACCAATTTACGTTGCTTTAATTGGTGTAGGATTAATTGCCATGATTGTCACCGGAATTAATATGACGGGAATTTTTCGTAAAAAACGGGCTAAAGTTTCTTCAGAAAAATCTTAAGTTTAAACGAAATCTAAATGTAGAGATGTTCCATGGAACGTCTCTACTGGATTTAAGATTAGGTTAATTATTTTTTTGACAATAATATATTTATAGCAAGTCTAAAATTAACGATTGAATTGCGATCGCACCCACTGCCGAAATCCTCGCCTTGCTGCACTATCTCCTCTAATTTCACTTTCCTGTAAAAACTGTAAAATTCTGTCTATAACTGGCAAATTTCCAAAGATAGGGCTAGTTTCTATTGACAAGTATTCTCCTTGTCGTAGAACAAAAATTTGTAGTTTTCCTTCTGTATAAATCCACAATTCGGGTACAGCTAAAGTTAAATAAGCATCGAGTTTAGTTTTTGAGGTAACATCGACTTCAATAGCTAAATCAGGAGGAGGATCAACAGATAAATTAATTCGTTGCTTTCCGATCATTAAAGCAGCATTTTGAATATAAAAACAGTTATCTGGTTCGATACCTGCTGCCATTTCTGGTCGCTTAAAAGTTGTCGATCCAAAAGTTTGTGAATCTAACTCTAATTCATCCAATAGAATTTTTACAAAATCGCTAATTAATTCTTTTTTTGTTTCATGTTCTGGTAATGACATCCGAATTTCTAACACTCCTTGATAATAAGCGACCCGTGAAGCGCGATGTTCTCCCATTTCTTCTAAAATGGCTTCAAATTCCTTCCAACTCACCTGACGCAAAATTAGGTGTTGTCCGGGTTGAATATCAATTTGTTGTAATTCAAATGTAACGACCATTTCATTCTCCCTAACTAGATATTTTTGTTAATTCCAAACTTCAGTTAAATTTAACATAAACCCCGGTAAAATATCTTCTCCTGATAAGATTAATGGATGATTTAATAATTCTATATCCTGATTTTGTCGATATATTTCTACAGTTTTATTTTTGCGATCAATTAACCAACCTAAACTAGCTCCATTTTCTATATATTCTATCATTTTAGCTTGCAACTTCTCTATCGCATCATTTTTTGAACGCAATTCCAATACAAAATCAGGGCAAATTGGCGCAAAGATTTCCCGTTCTTCCTGTGTTAGTAAATCCCATCTTTCTTGACGTATCCAAGAGGCATCAGGAGAGCGATCAGCACCATTGGGAAGATGAAAACCTGTAGAAGAATCAAAAGCTATCCCTAATTGATTTTGACGGTTCCATAACCAAAGTTGTCCGGCGATATCAAGATTTCGATTTCCGGTTTCACTTCCCGTTGGTGGCATTACAATTAACTCTCCTTTAGCCGTTCTTTCTAATTGTAAGTCTCGATTTATTTGAGCTAACTGAATGAAATTTTCATGGGTGATCGATAGTATTAACGATGGTGAAATATTGACCGCAAGCGGTTGTAAAAAGTTAGCTTGTGTCATCATTTTCTCCTATATATAGAGCGTGTTTACAAACTCTTTGTGTCTTTGTATCTTTGTGGTTAAATTAGGCTTTATCCTTGTAAAAATAGCCACAATAACTGCTATAGCAACCGCCAAGGCAGTTAGGACACCAGACGGATCTTAGAACCCAGACGGTGAAGTATTTTCCCCCTGTTCCCTCCCCCCCTAGCCTGCCGTGCACGGGGGGTTTGGGGGGGACTGTTCCCCAGATCCGGCGTTCCCTGCTATATATTTGAAACCCAGTTTCTATCTCAAAATTAGTGATTTTTGATCAAATCAACTAACTTTAGAGGGTTGTTTGTTCTGAACAAAAAAGGCTTCACGAATTTGTTCAGAAATTTGAGAACTGGTTAAACCCAAATCAGCAAAAGATTCATTAGGTTCAGCATGATCAACTAAAATATCAGGAACCCCGAAACGCTTCACTGGAACCACCACATTATTATCTAATAAAGCTTCCGCAACGGCGGAACCAAAACCACCCATTAAACAACCTTCTTCTATAGTTACGACTTTACCAATTTGTTTGGCTAAAGGCGCAATTAATTCTACATCCAAAGGTTTAACAAAACGGGGATTAATTACAGTAGCTTCAATGCCATGTTCACTGAGAATTTCTGCTACTTGCATTGACATATTCACCATACTGCCATAACCCATTAATAGCAGATCATCTCCATGTCTTAAAATCTCTCCTTTGCCGATAGGTAAGGCTTCCCAACCTTCTTCCATTAAAGGAACACCTAAACCCGATCCGCGAGGATAACGCATGGCAATGGGGCCGTTTGTATGCTCAATTCCGGTGACTAACATCCGTTGTAATTCGGCTTCATCTTTGGGAGCCATAATCACTAAATTGGGTAAACATCGGAGATAGGAAATATCATACATTCCCTGGTGAGTGGGGCCGTCTACCCCAACAATTCCCGCCCGATCTAAACAGAAGAAAACTGGAAGTTCTTGAATACAAACATCATGAATAATTTGATCATAAGCCCGTTGTAGAAAGGTGGAATAAATAGCAACCACTGGACGCATTCCTTCCGTTGCTAAACCCGCCGCCATGGTAACAGCGTGTTGTTCGGCAATACCGACATCAATATATTGTTTCGGCAGTTTTTTCTGGAGAATATCTAACCCAGTTCCCGTTGCCATTGCCGCCGTAATACCGACAATTCGAGAGTCATTTTCGCACAATTTAACTAAGGTTTCCCCAAAGACTTTAGAATAACTAGGAGGTTTGGGTTTACTCGCCGGAACAGCTTTTCCAGTGGCTAAATTAAAGGGGTTTTGAGCATGATAACCGACTTGATCTTTTTCAGCGATCGCATAACCTTTTCCTTTCACCGTGGCGACGTGAACTAACACTGGCCCTGGTATTTTATGGGCTTGTTGAAAGGTATTAATTAATTCTTTTAAATCATGACCATCAACCGGCCCCACATAGGTAAAACCTAATTCTTCAAACACCGCCCCGACTTTAGAAACTGCTAACCGTTTCATCCCCTCTTTCATCCGTTCCATTTCTGGGGTCAGGGCTTCTCCCACAAAAGGTAAATGCTTAAATTGTTCCTCTAAATTGTCAGTTAAAAACTGAACTGGAGGAGACAAACGCATTTTATTCAAATAACGAGAAATTGCCCCCACATTGGGAGAAATTGACATCTCGTTATCATTAAGAACTACCATTAAATTAGTATTAGGTAAATGTCCGGCGTGGTTAATGGCTTCTAAGGCCATGCCTCCGGTTAAGGCCCCATCCCCAATAATGGCAACGACTTTGAAGTTTTCCCCTTTCATGTCACGGGCGATCGCCATTCCTAGCCCCGCAGAAATACTGGTAGAAGCGTGTCCGGCTCCAAAATGATCAAATTTGTTTTCACAGCGTTTTAAATAGCCTGCAACGCCGTATTTTTGTCTTAAAGTGTGGAAATTTTGATAACGTCCGGTGATTAATTTATGGGGATAGGCCTGATGTCCCACATCCCAAATCACTTTATCTCGATCTAAGTCGAGGGTTTGATATAAACCCAATGTTAGTTCCACAACTCCCAACCCTGGCCCCAAATGTCCTCCGGTGGCGGCAACGGTTTCTAGGTGTTTCTCGCGGATCTCGCGGGCAATTTGTTCGAGTTGATGGATCGACAAGCCATGGAGTTGATTGGGATGAGTAATTTCACTTAGGTGCATATTTGTTAAATGCCTGCATTTACTATAAAGTCATGGTAGCACCGGACGAGTTAGGGGGAGCAGGGCTGGGCTGTTTGATGTTGGATCATGTCATATCTCAACCTCTGGTTCTAAATTGCTGGTAATACTCTGAAACAGTTGGAAACTGAGGAATTTCCTCTGCGGTTAAGGTGACAACTTTTCCATCTTGCCAAATACTGATAGATTCTCCAAGTTTGCGATGCCTTTCTACGGCTTTAGCAATAGCCAGTTTTACACCTGTGTCAATTTGGCTTGATAATTTATCAGGAATCGGTTTATTCATCGTCAGAAGTTGTAATTTGTGTCCACAATTGAGGTTGATAAATAATCGGGTCTTGGTTTAAAGGACATTCAGCTATAATCTGCAAATTGAGACTAGAGTTATCATAAACTATCCAACGATTACAGAGGGGGAAATACAAATCAGTCAGGTTTTTCCGTCCCCGTTGATAACGGCGGCGAATGACATCTTCTGGGATATTGTGACCCCCGCTTTCTACCCGTCTGCGTACCCTGGCGATCGCCAATTCTGGACTTTGTAACCAAAAATAAATTAAGTTAATCTGATAACCTTGATTTTTACAATCTCTCAAAAAACGGGCATATGACTCAACAACCCAATTACAGACTCAATATTGATAGTCAGACCCTAGAAAACTCTCCAATAGGGCAGGCTGGACGTGATCTGATTCAAAATGTAACGGTCTATGAAAGTTTGAGTTTTGCAGGTTTATTTCATCGAGAAGTTAAACCCCCAACCCAACAAGAATATCGCTTCCGACAAAAATTACTCGACCAAGTTAAAGAGTTTTGGGTGGAGAGTGTCTTAGAAGGGTCACTGCATAATAAGGCGATGATTGACCTCGGACTCGAAGAACGACCCGATTTAGTAAAGCGTCCTTTTAGTAATATTCAAATCTCCCCAGAACAATCACAAAAACCTTTATCTACAAGTCGAGGAATTAACACTGCATTTAATCGGATGGGAGAGGGACGAACGCTGCTGATTTTGGGTGAACCCGGAGCCGGAAAAACAACGATATTGTTAAAATTAACGCGAGATTTAATTGCTCAAACATCGGAAAATTTGAATCGACCCATACCTGTAGTTCTTAACTTATCTTCTTGGGTAAAAAAACAGAAAAAAATTGCTGATTGGTTAGTGGATGAACTTCAGAGCAACTATGGTGTATCTAAATCTCTTGGTAAAGTTTGGGTGCAAGACCAACAATTGTTACTGTTATTGGATGGTTTGGATGAGGTGAGTGCCAAACATCGAGAAGCTTGTGTAGAAGCCATCAACCAATTTATGGAAGACTATGGAATAACGGAGATGGTGGTTTGTAGTCGAATAAAAGACTATCAAGCACTCTCAAATCGTCTACAAGTGCGGGGGGCTATCTGCGTTCAACCTCTGACCTCAGAACAAGTTAACCAATATTTAGACAATGCTGGAAAACAACTTCAGGGAGTCAAAACCCTATTGCAACAAGATATAGCGATGCAGGAGATGATGAAATCTCCCCTGACTCTCAGTATTGTCAGCATGGCTTACAAAGATATCTCTGTTGACAATTTACAGCAATTCGGTTCCATTAAAGAACGTCGTCGCCATCTTTTTGAAACCTATATTGAGCGAATGTTTCAGCGTCATGGACGGGCAGCGAGGAGCAAATATACGCCAGAGCAAACTAAACATTGGCTCACTTGGTTAGCGACTCGGATGGTGCAGGAATCTCAAACGGTGTTTTTGATAGAAAAAATACAGCCAACCTGGTTGGAAATAAAAGCAGAACGTATATTTTATCGCATTACCAGTGGATTAACTTCTGGGGTAATTTTTGCGGTAATTTTTGGGCTAATTTTTGGACCTATTTATAAGCAGATTTCTGGGGGAGACTATGGGCCAAGTTCTGCGTCGATTTTAGGACAGTTTTTAGGAGCAATTTCTGGGCTGATATTAGGGCTGATTGTAGGACTATATGAAGGAGAAATAAAAACCGTTGAAAGCTTAAAATGGTCGGGTAAAGAATTTAAAAATAGTCTGAAGAAAGGGATCATTTTGGGAGGGCTTGGTTGGGTAACTTTTGGAGTAATTTTTAAGCCAATTGGAGGGCTATGTTATGGCCTAAGTTCTGGACTATTGTATTGTATTAATCAAGGAGTAAAAGGAGCCGAAGTAGAGAACAAAAAAGTTTCAAATCAAGGAATAAAAACATCTGTTTTTAATGCTTTAATTATTGGTAGCATCGGCTTGGTTATGGGAGGATTAATCGGATTTTTAGCTTCACATTTTTTTTATTATTTAGAGGATAGTTTTTGGATTTGTCTAGGAGGATTTTGCCTGGTTTTAGGACTAATTATCGGAGGCTGGAATGCTTGTATTAAACACTTAACTTTGCGTTCAATGCTTTACATAAAAGGTTTTTCACCCTGGAATTATGCTCGTTTTCTGGACTACGCCACAGAACTAATATTCCTGCAAAAAGTTGGGGGCGGTTACATCTTTATTCACCGGATGCTACTCGAACATTTTGCCCAAGTTGAAACCGAAACTATTTCAGAAAGTTCAGTTCAAGTTTCTCAGTCAATAGACCTGATAAATGCGTCCACTGCACAAGAATTAAATCCGGTTAACTCAGAAGAACTTGAGACTTTAAAAACCGTTGAGACATTAGAAGCCGAATCAGTCTCTAATAAAATTTGTGGAAATTGCCAACATGAAAATCCATCTGACTTTGACTTTTGTTCAAAGTGTGGAACTGCACTAAATTCTGATAGTATTTCTAACTAAACTTGTAACATCAAGGAGATTTAACCATGAAGACCATACTGATTTTATTATCCAATCCTAAAGATTCTGTCCAGTTGCGTTTGAACGAAGAAATCCGCGAAATCAAAGAAGCATTGAAACAGTCCAAAAATCGAGAACAATTTAAAGTTGAGAGTGAGTCAGCCGTTCGGGTGAAAGACTTGCGACGAGCATTATTAGAATATGAACCTGCAATTGTTCACTTTTCGGGTCATGGTTCTGGGACTAACGGACTGGTTTTAGAAAATGATTCAGGAAAAACTCAACTCGTGAGTAGTGAGGCTTTAGCCAAGCTGTTTAAACAGTTTCAAACGGAAATTCAATGTGTTGTTCTTAATGCTTGCCACAGTGAGGAACAAGCCCAAGCTATTCATCAATATATTGATTGTGTTGTGGGGATGAATAAAGAAGTTGGGGATAACACAGCGATTAATTTCTCTACGGCATTTTATGAAGCTTTAGGTGCAGGAAAATCTTATGATAAATGTTTCAACCTTGCTTGTAATTCGATTAATTTAGAAGGAATACCGGAGTCGGATACTCCACAAATTCGCTATCGACCTCGAAATTATATTTCAGATCTTCAGGAAGCTCAACAAGCTCAAAAGAAAGATGATTCATCCTCTCAGCCTAGCTCTAAACAGTCCATCAGCATTAATGGTAATCTCTCCAACAGTCCAGTAGGTCAAGCCGAACATGACCTCACTCAAACCCCAGATCCATTAAGGAATGGAAAACCAATAAGGTGACTAATTGAGCAATAGTTTACGGTAGATAAGGGTTTCCAGGGTTTAATTGTGCAAGTTATTTATTTTTCATTCCTAACATTAATCGTCCGGCTTGAATAGCGACAGATTCAGGATTAAAAGGTGAAAGTCCCGATGCTATTTCATCGGCATTGACATATTCAAAAACTTCGAGAAAATAAGGGAGAATTTGCAAAGCTGAGGTGGTTTTACCCGAACCGTTTGCCCCACCAATTATATAAAGATTTGGCATTATTTTAAGGGTAATTCTAATTGTAAGTTAGATTTGGTTTTTGATTGATTGGGTCTTTCTTTATAGGTGCAATCTCTAATAGCCTATTATGCTTTATTTTTTAGGAATATAGGATTTAAGCTGGGTATCAATATTTTTAATATGGTTGACAAACCAATCTACTAACTCTCGTTTAACCTGAACTCGAATTAATTCTAACGGTTGCTTTTGATCAATTTTACTATTAATATCTTGTAAGGTTGTTAAAAAATTAGCATGGGCTTTTTTATTATCGCAAGCAATAGGACATTTATAGCTATCCATGCAGGATTCTTCATAATTAAAATGATTATTTGTATACATTTTTAGAAATCCCATAATTGATCGAAGTTCTTGATCGCCTTTGTGATTATCCATGGCAGTTAATAACTGATCCATTTGATCTAATAACTGTTCGTGTTGACAGTCGAGTAAGGGGATACCAATTTTCAAAGACTCATTCCATGTTCTCATTTTTTTATCCTAACTTTGGGGCTGGAGTGTAAACTTAAAACTATCATTAACACAGGTCAAACTATAATAATCCATGATCGATAAATCAAACCGAATTTTTAATATAAATTTAATAATTTAATTGTAGTTGTGTTACGCTTGATTTATCCTAGTTTAACTTTCTCTTAAACCTCCTAATTACAAAGGGTAAATTTATTTTTTACCTGTCAACCAATAGGTGGTCATTTCTCCTTTCCCTTTAATAGAAATTATGCCCCGTTTTTCAAAATTATATTCATCTTTAATTCTGTGATAAGTGGCTTCTGTGACTTGAATTCGTCCTGGGTCACCGGAAGATTCCATCCGAGAAGCAATATTAACCGCATCCCCCCATAAATCATAAATAAACTTTTTAATTCCGATGACTCCCGCTACTACAGATCCGGTATTAATTCCAATTCTAATTTGAAATTGAGAGTCAATATTAAATCTTTCTAAAGGTACTTTAAATTCAGCCATGGCTGCTTGCATTCCTAATGCCATATCGGCGATCGCTTCGGCATGATTGGCTTTGGGTAAGGGCAAACCTCCGACCACCATATAAGCATCACCAATGGTTTTGATTTTTTCCAGACCATTTTTTTCAGCTAAATGATCAAAAATCGAAAACATTTCATTCAGAACACTGACTAATTCTATCGGCGGAATTTGAGAAGATAGGGGAGTAAATCCTACCACATCGGCAAATAAAATGGTCACTTCTTCAATCGCAGAAGCGATGGCTTTTGTATTATGTTTGAGTTGATTGGCAATAACTTCGGGTAAAATATTTAATAATAATTGTTCCGATCTTTCTTTTTCTAACCTTAAATCGGCGGTGCGTTCTTCGACCCTTTGTTCTAATTCGGCATTGGTTTTTTCTAACTCATTAAAAGAGGCTTTTAACTGTTGGGTCATGGTATTAAAAGAAGTAGCTAAAATCCCTAATTCCTTAATGGGTTCGACCGGGATTGTTTGTTCTAATTCTCCACTGGCGATCGCTTGACTAGCTTGACTCAGACGAAAAATCGGGGTACTAATCCAACGGGCGGTAAAAATGCCACATAATGTGGCTACTAATAACGCCACAATACATAATAAAATAGTTGTCCGAGTATTAGCATGAATTTCCGCCATGAAATCCGATTCCGGTACAACAACGATAATTAACCAATTAATTCCCCGTTGATCAGATAGGGGAGTAACTTGTAAATATTGTTGTTTTCCATTAATCTCAAAGGTCAGTTGAGTTGAGGTTTTAATCTGATCTAAATTACCAAAATATTGCAGTAAATAACTAGAGGTAGCCTGAGTTAAAATATCACTACTTTTAATTCCTTTAATTCGTTTGGTTTCCTTCTCTTTTTTATGAACAATAAAGGTTTCTTCTAGGGTTGAGGTGGCGACTAAATATCCGTTTCTTTCCATGACAAAGATTTGTCCGGTCTTACCAATTTTTAAACGGTTTAGAAATTGACTAATGCGTTCTAGGGTTAAATCGGTACTCGCTACTCCTAATAACTGTTTATTGCGATTATAAATAGGTTGGTTGGCGGAAATTACTAAAACTTTAGAACCAAAATAAGCATAAATTTCACTCCAAACGGGTTTTCCTGCTTTGACTCCCGCTTCATACCAAGGACGAACTCTAGGATCATAATCTTCTCTAACACTTAATAATTCTTGGCGATCGCTTTGATTATTAGTTAACCATTTATGAAACTTTCCGGCGGTACTTTTATCAACAATATCAAATTCTATCGTACCATCATCATTACGATTAGCGCCTACATAATAGCCATTTTGTAATCCAATTCCAATATAACTAGCGGTTTTAAATTGTTTTAACTGACTCCACAGATACTTTTCCATCTGGGGAATATTATCCACACTAATTAATCCCATTCTCAGGGTATCAACATTAATTTGATTGATGATGTGGGGGGTTTCTAAATAAGTATTAAGTTCCTGTTGGATGCGGTTACTTAATTCAATTCTTAATTGAGTTGCTAAATCATTAACGACTATCGAACCATTTCTAAAAGACAACCATCCTGTTAGTCCGACGGATGCAAAAATTTGGATCAGAAAAGGAACCACAAAAACAACCCGCAGGGATAGTTTAGGTGCTTTTTTATTCAATCCTAATAGACGACGAGATAGAGATGCCATAGTGATTGTCCCTGATATCAAAATCAACGATTCGCACCTAATCCCATTAATTAGCAAGGATGATTGCCTTGATTTTAACCAATAATTATTGGATTTGGGTAGTTAATTTCTCGCCTAGTTTGGGTTCTGTTCCTTTGAGAATTCGATCAATATTAGTCCGGTGTCGCCAGATAACGTAAATTCCCCCGGCGATCGCAAAAATTTGATAGGGCAGAGGTTCCCCAGTTATAATCATTAAAATTGCAATTCCTATCGCCCCGAAAATTGAACTCAAGGAAACAATTCGAGAAATTGCTAAAACCATGGCAAAAATTCCTAGGGTTGCTAAGGCTAATTTCCAATCTAAGGCAAATAAAATTCCCAGACTAGAAGCAACAGATTTTCCTCCTTTCCATCCGATCCAAATGGATTTTGTATGACCAATAATTACAATTAATCCGGCTAGAATAGCGATCCAATATTGTAATATATCAGGATGTTGGATTCCGGCATTGGTAGCGAGTTCCGAGGCAAAAGAGAGGGAATAAGTCCAAAAAACCAGAAGAACGGCTAAGGTTCCTTTTAAAATATCAATTAATAAAACCAGTGCTGCGGGGAATTTTCCCAAGGTTCGCAGGATATTGGTTGCACCCGTAGAACCGGAACCCTCAGCCAACATATCAACTCCATAAAACCAGCGTCCGATGGCGTATCCCGTGGGTATGGAACCCAAGAAATAGGCTGTTACTAATAATCCGGTATTAATTAATAACCATTCAATCATGTTTAAAAGACCGTTATTTTCAAGTTGCCGAAGTTGTTAAAACCGTTCAGTAGGTGGTTGTTGGGTTTGGGGGTCGGGGGCGAGTGCCAACCAGAGGGGAAATTGCAATAAAGATAGACTAATTCTATCTTCCATATCATCAATAATAATGAAGGGTAAGCGTCCTTCTTTGACCAAACGATCGGCTTTTTGAGAAAGAACTTCCGCTTCTTCAAATAAAACAATTCCCTGTTCTGGGCCAAAATCCCGGCGGTCAATCCCTAAACAATCTTGTAGACCGCGACGCCATTCTCCCAACCGTTCAGGACTATTGGCTAAAACCAGGGTTCGTAGACGGTTTCCATAGATATTTCTCAATATAGAAATCGTTGCCGAGGCGACTAATATATTCTGTAAACGACTGCCCATGGTGCGTAAGGCGCCCCGTCCTCCTTGGTTAAAAAACCAATTGGAAACCCGTTTGGCGTGAATCGGTTCAAAGGTACGGCGCAGTTGCCAAGGGGGGCCATAATAGTCGGGATTACTGCGATATTGATCGAGGAGTTGGCGAATTCGTTGGGTTTGTTCGGCAAAACCCTGTTCTGAAAATTGTGGGTTTGCAGTGTTTTGAGGATTTTCTACGGGGATGATCACCTTCGTCACCTCTCGCGGTTGGGCGGGGATTTGGGGTTCGGGTGGGTTTTCTGGTATGAGTTCTAATTGTTCGGTGGTGGCGACTAAATCCTGTAAACTCCCGACTAAATAATCCTTAAATCCCTGGACTCGGATAGCGAGTTCTTGGGAGACTCCGGCGAAGGAGGTTCGCATTTCTTTTTGGATGCGATCGCGACGACGTTCGAGTTTTTCGATTTCGATTTGTAAGGTTTGTTTGCGTTGTTCTAATTGATCTAAGGCGGAGGAGATTAATTTCCCCATGGACTGGGTTAATACCAGTTGTTCCTGTTGGATGCGTTCGTTGGTCTCCTGTAACCCGATAATTCTTTTTTGTAGTTCCTGTTCTTGAATCTGTAATCGTTTCACCCGTTGGTCTAACTGGGTGGTGACTTCTTCTATGGGTTCGGACATCAGACGTTCGGACAAGCTCGGTGAGGTTGCGGAATTTGATCCCGGTTCAGGATTGTGGAATTCGTTGGACTCCCAAGGGTCAGCAATGGGTAAAGGATTCATATTAATCGAGTTCCCTCCGGTTTCTCCAAGAGAGGGATTAAAGGGTGGCGTTGTTGAAGAAGTTACCCCGCTTACAGGTGGGTTTTGATCTCGGATTTGAGTTTCGTCTGAATTCATGCAATTGAGCGTCCCGGTCTAAACACAAGGGGATGTAATGGGTGAAAGTATAGCGTTTTGTTCGGTTATTGGGGTGTTTAGACAGGTTTGTTACCCTGACCTGTTAGAGTGATTGTAGCACTACTTCAACCTCTGAATTAATTCAATGACTGACTATAGAATCATTTGTATCGGCATAGCTTTGCTAAGGCACGTCCCTACACTGATAATTGATAATGCGGGTACTTGATAACTAAAAATGGGAATAGAATTACGCAGTTACGTCTATTTAGATAATCTTCAACGGCAACACGCGGCCTATATTGGTACGGTGTCCCTGGGTTTTTTGCCTTTACCTGGGGATTCTTCTTTGTGGATTGAAGTTTCTCCTGGGATTGAAATTAACCGAATTACAGATATTGCTTTGAAAGCTACCTCGGTGCGTCCTGGGGTGTTGTTTATTGAGCGGCTTTATGGTCTTTTGGAAATTCATTCGAGCCGTCAAGGGGATACAATTACCGCAGGACGGGCAATTTTGGATTTTTTAGGGTTACGAGAAAGCGATCGCCTCAAACCTCAAGTTATGTCTAGTCAAATTATTCGTAATCTTGACCCCCACCAAGCTCAATTAATTAATCGTAACCGTCGAGGACAATTAATTTTAGGCGGTCAAAGTTTATATATTTTGGAAGTTCAACCCGCAGCTTATGCTGCTTTAGCGGCGAATGAAGCGGAAAAAGCCTCGTTAATTAATATTCTGCAAGTGACGGCCGTTGGTAGTTTTGGACGGTTGTATTTAGGGGGAGAAGAACGGGATATTATGGCGGGTTCAAAAGCGGCTTTAGAAGCGATTGAAAATGTATCGGGACGAGAATACGGAGGCAGTTTTAATCCCGAATAAATTAGGAGAAAAAATATGGCAAATTTAGAACATTTAGCTCGATTACAATTTTAAGTAAAGCCAATTTAAGCTGATTTTACGGTAGTTTTTCGCGCAAGTCAAGCCAATATTTGAGAGATTCATCCAAAACATATTTATCACTATCCGCGAGGGCTGCGATCACTTTCAATCTATTTTTCAGTTGTCTTAATTCACGAATTTCTGCAATGGGTAGCATTTTCCACTTCGCGGCCTTTTTTTCCACATCTTCGGGCGATTCTTTGATGTTATCCCAAAACCATTGTAAAATTAAGTTAACATCGAGAACACAATGATCGGAAATTACTCCAAGTTTCGCGATCGCGCCAGCCCGGAGCATCATTGAGGAAATCCTAAAAGACTCGCCACTTCCTGTTTTTTTGTGTTCGGCATCATCGGCTAGGCGATCGTAAATTGTAGTTGCTATTTCTGCCCATTCGCGATCGGGTAAACCTGAACTATTTTGACCTTTTCGAGCCTTAGCAGAGGAAACATCGGCTAATAATAGCCAGTTAAACTCTTGTGGTTGGGTGGCTTGATCTGAAAATATCTTTTTTACCCAAATCAGTATAGATTCGGCATCTTGTTCGAGGACGCGATCGAGGGATATTGTCGTAGGAGATTGAGTCATAATTTATCTACTCCACATATTCGATATCAGCATTACTTGTGTCAACTCCTTGCTGCCTAAAGGCTGTTATTCCTAGTTCTAAACTGTCTGAAGTGGGTCGAAAATGGCCACTGTGATTGCTGATTGTTAGCAAAATATACGAACCATTACTACCTACAATCTCGGCTTCTCCCGCAGCCAAAACAGGCTGACCACGAGTTATAACCGTATGATAGATTTCATTGTTAACATCTAAAAATTTCGGAATTACAAAGAGTTCTAGTTTTGTTGTTACTGCCCATTTGACAGTCCCTTCATTAATTATATCGTCAAATCCTGCTTCTCCCACTTTAATAGGTCTGATGCCTAACTCATCTGCCGATCGAAGTTCATCATTTAAAGTCCCAGGAGACTGATTAGAAAAGCAAGGAATGGGAGCATTATTTGAAAATGATTGTGTCACAACAGAATTTAACGATAATCCACTTTATATTCAAAGATAAGTCTATCTCCTTTTGAACTCGATCGCGCATTATAATGTTCAATTAAACTTTCACCACGGGAACAAACTCCTCTAATTGCACTTGTAAGTCATCCACGAGCATTAAACGATACCTTTCTGTAGATTTCAACTTTTGGAAAACATAACTAGCAAAATCATCACACCACTTTTTTCTCTCAAATTCATTGGAGATGTTCCGCGATCTGATTGATAGATTATAAGGGTATTCTTCAAATTTGATATCGTGATCGTTTTCAAAATCATGCTTTCCTATAGTAAGAGTGATGGTTGAGTTACGAAACTCATACCAATTGTCAATACCATCAGAAACAAGCTCGAATTTTAGAGCCAATATTAACTCTAATTCTTTGATTAAATATTCGATTTCCTGGGGAAAGTCTACAAAAATATCTAGTGTCCGAGACATAAAAACCTCCTTTATTGAAAATCAGTAAAAGTGATGTCATAGCGATCGCCAATAATTCGGACGCGATCGATTTTTCCGCGTGTAATATTTTTCGCCCTCTGCAAACCCCGTTCAGCCTCAGACTCTATCAACCCAGATGTCCTAGCATCTATAATTATATCCCTAGCTTGTCCCCCTCGTCTAATCGAGTTGTTAATCTGATTTTTTACTGTCGCGCTTGTAGCACCAAAATCCAGACTTTTAAATTCAGTAGGTTTTCCATCTACCTCAGCATCGGGATTTCTACCTCCATCGGTTTTTTCTGCTAAGGCTTTAACATTTTTTCCCTCTCTTTCGAGAAATTCCGCGATCGCTCTTTCGGTTGCACCAAAAGCTCTTTCTGATTCATCAATACTGCCACAATTAGCCGAATTTTGCTTAGGGGTTTGGTTAGTCCCGTTATTCACCATTTTTGGTTCTTTTCTATGCTCAAGGAGTTACTTAAACTTTAGCAAAGACTTAAGATAAGTATAAATTAATTCTTTTTTCCAAAGGATAGGTTCATAATCAATTGTCATAGGATGGATAGTAACACTCACCCCATTTTCTTGAGATTCAAGTCGCTTGAGTCTGTCCTGACAGTTGACATAAGTATCTCTAGGTACATAAAATCTGACCTCACCTCCTCCATTTTCCTGAAGATATTTAACATATTTCTTAGAGGCTTTCTTAATCGAATAGATTGAACTAGGTTTATAAGCCTTAGCATCACAAATTAAACGGTGAGATGTTAGATAAAAATCTGGTTCACAGTGGTCTTTACCGTTTTGCAAATAAAATTTCGGTTTAATTTGCAAACTTGACTGAAGATTTTCTATATTATCAGAGTCCAACAGCATTTTTAATAAGGCTACTTCTCCTTGATCTCCTTGTAGTTTTTTATCCGGTTTTTGCTGATAATAGTCACTTGCAGGATTTTGGGTTAAATCAGTGAGTCTTTCTTGTGCATTGGGGTTGTCATATAAAATCCAAGCATCACCTGGAAGGTTAGCTAGTTCAAGTCCTAACCATATTGGGATACCTGATTGAATTGCCGTGGTAAAAATATTATTAGTTTGAGCGATCGCATCTTGAATAGAAAGATCATTAATAGCTGTATTTGCTAGTTTAATTGTTGGATGAATAATTGAAGGTAAAAAACTTTGATTCCTAATTTTACCAAAACCCCACCTATTTTGTATCTCTTCCAATTCCTCTCTTAAACGTTCAACTTGACTTAAGCTTTCCTCGCACATTTCTAGCAGCCTGGAAAACTGCCACCCTAACTCAGAAGCATAACACTCAGAGAGTCGATCGGCGCAAGAACTAACTTCTTCCATCGCTTCTAGTAGTTGGGCAACTTTACTTCGCCATTGTTCGATTTCGTCTCTGAGTGTCCCCATATTCTACTCCTTAACCCCAACGGGATTTAATTCCTTCAAGCATTTCTATCGCTGTTCTTAGTTCGCTAGATACCTCCTCACATCCATCCGATAAACTTGAGAATTTTCTGCTTAGTTCAGCTTGAACAGTCTCAGGAACTTTTCTTGAGGACGTATTTACGTCTTCCAGTGACTCAACTATTCTGCTAATCATACGCCGGAATTCTTCAATTTCAGATGATAAGCTCATTGACTAACCTCCTTTGATAAATACATACAAATATCTCCACTTAAGATTCAGGTACTAGATGACGCCAGAGCGTATCTTGTAGTGAAACTGTTTTCCCTACAGGAATGCCAATATAGGGAGTATTCACGAATATATTATCACCTTCAGATCCTTTTAGAACAGCCCTACCAACCGCTTTTTTAGGTATTGTCCCAGCTAAACTGTTTTCTAGAATCAGTCCACTAGCTTCTTCTGTTACCCGGAAAACAATTTTTTCTTCACAGGAATCAAGCACCTGGTTTGAAATTATCGCATTTGTAGGTCTTTGGGTGCAAAAAACAACATGAAAACCGCATTTTCTCCCTTGATTAGCATACTGAATTAATCGATTTTCAATAATTCGTTGCATTTTATCAGAAGCACGAGCAATGGCAGCGGCTTCATCAATTATCCAAAGGGTACGTTGTATATCAACTCCCTGTTCCTTTAATTGCTGGATATTCAGCACTTCATACTGTTTCAGTAATTCAATTCGTCTTTGGTACTCATCGGTGTGGAGTTTTTCAACGAATAACTGACATTCTTCTATGGTTGTGACAATTTCAACATTATCTTTGAGATACTTGACCAAAAAATTAAAGTCAACTCCAGCAAAATCGGCAATATAAATTTTTCCTGTGGGATTAGCATATATAAACTGAAAAATCACCCAATTGAGAAAATTACTTTTACCGGCACCTGGTACACCAGCCACTAAACGATGAGCAATTTCTGCCCAGCTTGATATTATGGGATTTCCCTGGTCATCAATGCCGACGATGTAAGTATCTGCATCGATTAGGTTTCGATGATGATTGAATAAGTCTTCAGCATTAGCAACCGGTAAGGATTTTTCTGTCATATTTTCAATAGAGGTTTCTTTGGGAATACCAATGCGGAAAAAACCGCTAATTTCTTGAGCCGTCACCAGTCGATGTAATGGTTTTAAATCCACTATCCGAGAGGGTGGCGGACTTGATGAAAATTTCGCTAAAGCCGAACCATCTGAAACAGTATCATATAATTGCGGTAAATTTTGATTTTGCTCTGAATTGATACCACCTATCAAGGGTGGTTGATTTTGATGGTTAAATAATGGTTTTTCGGGAAGACTCCCCGAATCACCGCCGAATTTTGCTAATCCTTTTTTTTGTGGCTGAATTGCATTCTTAATTAACAGTTGACTATCGTTTTTATCCCAGCCTTCCCATTCGATATTACTGGAAATATCTACATTTTTTGTAGCTTCCAAGCTTTCATAAAATCCGGGTTTATCTTTGCTAATTTGGATGATTCTGCATCGTTTCCCGTGAGGTGTTTCTTTGATGGCTTCATCAATGAGGGCGTTGAGGACGGGAAAAGCATCGGCCCGATTTTCTGCTAAGGCTTTGATGCTATATTGGAATAGATCGCTGTTAGGATATGACTGTTGATATTTTTGGTAAAGTGCCGATGTTACTGATAAAATGTTGTCTTTAATTCCGTTGGTGTTGGCGTTGACTTTCTCCAATTGAGCCAGCATTTGGTTGATGGCATTTACCCACAATAATTTTTGATTGGGGTTGTGATAGGTTTGCAGGGTGATTTCTAAAATGAGTTTGCTGTCTAAGCGGTGGATGACATCGCAGACGGCTGACATATCATTGGTTTGATTTGACTCAAAGATGTGAGGGAGGTAGTAATTTTGGGGTGCGATAAATTCTTCATATTTGAGAATTTCGCCAATCATTTGCACCCAGTCTAAGTTTTGAAAGATGTTAAGGTTAGGTTGAGGGGTGAGGGTGAAGAATTGGCTTAATTTGCCTTTGGTGAGAAGGCTCAGAATTTGTTCAGAATGTTCTTCGGTTTGAGTGTTGTGGGGGTGATTAATTAGAAGGTAGGTTTTGAGTTTGGGGGATTGATTGGGGTCATAGATGTAGCGGAGAGAAATTGTTAGGTTAATACCAAGGCGGCTAATTGAGCTTATTAGCTGTTGTTGGGTTTGTAGGAGGTTTTTACGGAGTTCAGTTTGGCTGTCTTTTTGATGACTCGGTTGAGGGTAAAGTTGATAACATATAGGAAAATTTCGATCAAACATTTATCTCCTCCAGTTATTAGATAAGTTGTCAGAAATACGTTTAATTGTTTTTGCTCTGTTCTTGAGTTGAAAGGCAATGATGAATCTACCAATACCAATGCTGACTAAAACAGTACCTACAAGATAAAACCATTCCATAGATAAAAATTCCTCCTGATTATTCTAAAAATCTAATTTAATAACACTTTTGTTGTCCAACCCAACCTTGCATATAGTTAGCAAACCCTTGAGCTTCGTTAGAATCACCAAATGAAGCTACTTGTATTTGACCCAGTTCCCTAGCTGTTTTTGGACTTTGTGCCTGTCCAATATCACCGCAATAATTTGATATAACCGTATTCCAGTTGTTATCACTGTATTTAATAAAAACAGGATACCAACAATTATTAGGACTTGAAGAACTACCACAGCTATTCTTAGGAAAACCACTAGCATACCATGCTGTTGTCGTATAGCTATTGGAACGAGAACCTTGATTTGAATAATTTATAAACGTAAAATAACATACATATCCCGCAACAATTATCGCTAAACCCGACAAAATTAATTTCCAGGATGTCTCACTTTCTATTGTTGTACTTTTACTAAGTAGTAGATCGGATTTGCTATTTAGTTCATTAACGACTTTATTTTTTAGTAAATTCAAGTCAGATAACATTTTTGTATATTGGTTATAACTTAAATCATAATTACTCTCTATCACTTCCGAATTAGGTAAACTTTTGATTGTTTGAGAGAGCTTAGTATCTATATTAGCGATTGCATAAAAAGTTTTATCCAGGATGGATTGAGAGGATTTAACTGTCTCTTGCAAGGCTAATGTATCCGAAATTTGATTTCTTAATAGTTGCATCCAACTTTCAATAGCTGACAGATGCCCATCCTGCTTATTTTGTAGAACTTCTTTCAATATGGAACTGGTTCTCCCGTATCGTTTCCCTAATGATTTGGATGCTGTTATGGCACTTGTAAATATCTCTGAAATTTCCTTGTGATAACCACTTGTTGATGAAACATAATTTTTTAGTTGTGAAATTGTTAAATCTTTTAGTTGAGGTTTATTTAACTGATCAACAATCAGCACCTCTAATACCTTATTAGCATCAGGCTCTACTCTAGCTAACTCCTCCTTGTATGGAGTCAATAGCCTTACTGTCGCATTCCGTAACTCTTTCTCTTCCAATAATAATTGACTTAATGTTTTCAGCTTTCTGTTTATATCTGTGGCTGTATTAATAATCTCAGCTGCATGAATTCTCAATGATATTTCATGGTTGGAATTAAGCAAAAACTCTTCCAGAGGTTGATAGAGAGATTCTTCAGTTTCAGCAGATTGTTGAAATATTGACTGAGCTTGACGCAACGCCACTTCATGCAATTTTGGATTGTTCTCTTCCAATAATAATTGACTCAATGTTTTCAGCCTTCTGTTTATATCTGTGGCTGTATTAATAATCTCAGCTGCATGAATTCTCAATGATATTTCATGGTTGGAATTAAGCAAAAACTCTTCCAGAGGTTGATAGAGAGATTCTTCAGTTTCAGCAGATTGTTGAAATATTGACTGAGCTTGACGCAACGCCACTTCATGCAATTTTGGATTGTTCTCTTCCAATAATAATTGACTCAATGTTTTCAGCCTTCTGTTTATATCTGTGGCTGTATTAATAATCTCAGACGCATGAATTCTCAATGATATTTCATGGTTGGAATTAAGCAAAAACTCTTCCAGAGGCTGATAGAGAGATTCTTCAGTTTCAGCAGATTGTTGAAATATTGACTGAGCTTGATGCAACACCACTTCATGCAATTGTGGATTATTCTCTTCCAATAATAATTGACTCAATGTTTTCAGCCTTCTGTTTATATCTGTGGCTGTATTAATAATCTTAGCCGCATGAATTCTCAATGATATTTCATGCTTGGAATCAAGCAAAAACTCTTCCAAAAGCCCATAAAGATAGTCTTCTATCTCAGTAGATTCTTTAAAAATTAACCTAGCTTGTCGCAGTGCGGCCCCTTGTACAATACGATTAGGTGAAATTAATCCCAAAAACACCCCACGCCCATGTAACTTAGAAATGACATCCCCGATTAAATCCTGATAATTCAGAGAGCTATCATTATCATTTAATAACTCATCAGCCGGCCCGTACAGCCAAAATTCAAGATGCCTTTCATATTCTGCGGTTGTTTCCCCTCTGGTGTTTAGGCGTGGAATTCTGTTAATCTCTATCAGCTTGCGATCGCGTATTTCCCGGCGAATGCGATCAAGGGGTTCAGTAAAACCCCCTCCTTCTAAATGTTCTAAACTCTGCTGAGAATATCCGATCGCCTCCAACGCAGAAGCCGCAGCCCACCGAGTCAAATCGTTGCTAACTTCCCCCTTCCCCTTGACTTCCTTGGCGATATCTCTGAGCACATCCCAGTCTGCTAGAGCCTCCTTAACGTGATAGTGTTGTGCAGCCACGCCTAAGCCTTGCAGCGCTAGAGCCCGCGTGGTTAGGGATGCTTGAGTTTCCCAGATGTTGACGAAAAAAGGAACAGCCTGATCAGGGTTGTTTTCAGCAAAATCGAAGAATGACTGAATTTGTTCTCCTACATTTCTAAAGCGATCAGGGGGATCGCCGCCGCCTGGAGGGTTTGTAAGGTTACTCATGGGCTTAAGTGAGATAGACGCGAGGGCATTGATAAATTATAACTGTTGCAGTCGAGTTTGAACCAATTTTTTGAATATTTGTGGCAGAGATTCACGGGATTTACGGATAGTATAGCAACCGCCAAGGCAGTTAAGACACCAGACGGATATTGGAACCCAGACATTAAAGTGTTTTCCCCCCTGTTCCCTCCCTCCCTAGCCCCCGTGCACGGGGGGTTTGGGGGGGCTGTTCCGGTGTTCCCTGCTATAACGGTTTAACCCGGCTTTGAGATTGCTTTGCTACCCTCGTAATGAGATAATTATTAGGTAGTTTTAATCCCGAATAAATACGATAAAAAATATGGCAAAGTCAGAACATTTAGATTTATTATAATCTCGAATAAATTTTATGAGTTTGCTAAAATTTATGGGGATAAAACCCAAGGGAAAATTAGCGATGCCTTCGGCAAGCTTCGCTAACGCAACATTTCAAGAGCTTGTAAAAAAAAGGAGATGGGGTGAATAATTCATAATATTAAATATCTTGGAGATTGACAAACATTTACTATCCCTCCTTCCCCATAAGGGAAGAAGGTTAAGGGGTTAGGTCTTAAGGGTTTCAGTTTAAGTAATACTCGCATTCCTTACAACAACCTCGCACAAAGCCCACGCACTTCAGTCGTGGGATGTAGTGCGACCCCCTTTAGGGGGTGTGAGGGTTTTAATGTAATCCCTAAGAACTTCAGCCATTGATAATCCTTCTGACTCAGCATGACTTTTGAGACGTTCATATTCTTTCTCGTTAACATTAAACTGAATTTTCTTTTCCCTTGACATACTCTATTTAAGACTCTATTATCAGAGTATAGCAAGGATGTTCCTCGCTTATCTGGTCAGATGTTCTGACCTCCTTAAAAACAAGTTGTCAATGGCGAGAAAAAGGCAACCACTGTGATTATCCCTGTTGACTACAGAAAGCTCCGAAAAATCTTGGCAGAGCCAAAGACTGTAATAGTCGTAGCCGTCAATTGGGACGAGGTACTTGGCATTCCTCAGAGTCTCGTACTCTCCTCTAATATTGCTGTGAAGCAATTCTGGAAACAGTAGGGGGCAACTCCATGAATACCGAGCAATCGGGGCTAGACAGGAGAATCCCACGCGGTTCACCCGTGGGAGTGTCAAGGACGCAAAATTAGGGCAACTTCCTTAGCGAAATAAGTGAGAATTAAATCAGCCCCAGCCCGTTTAATACTGGTGAGAGTTTCTAACATGACTTTTTTCTCATCAATCCAACCCATTTTTCCAGCCGCCTTAATCATCGCATATTCCCCACTGACGTTATAGGCCGCCACAGGTAAATCCGTTGCCGAACGCAACAGATGAATAATATCTAAATAGGCTAAGGCGGGTTTAACCATGACAATATCGGCGCCTTCAGCTTCATCTAAAGCTAATTCTGTCAAGGCTTCTCTGGAGTTAGCCGGATTCATTTGATAGGTTTTCTTATCCCCAAATTTCGGGGCCGAATCCAAGGCATCCCGAAAAGGGCCATAATAGGCCGAGGCATACTTAGCGGTATAGGCTAAAATCGCTACTTGAGTATATCCCGCTTCATCTAGCCCTTGACGAATCGCCCCAATCCGACCATCCATCATATCCGAAGGTGCGACGATATCGGCCCCGGCCTGGGCATGGGAAATCGCCTGTTTAACTAAAACTTCCACGGTTTCATCATTGAGAATTTCGCCCTCCTCGCTGACGATACCATCATGACCCTTACTGGAAAAAGGATCAAGGGCAATATCCGTGATGATCATAATCTCAGGAATCGCCTGTTTAATTGCCCTGACAGTACGCTGAATTAAGCCCTCTGGATTATAACTTTCAGTTCCGGCGTTATCTTTTTTTTCTTCCGCCACCAAGGGAAATAAGGCGATGGCGGGGATACCTAATTCCCAAGCTTCATTGACTTCTTTTAATAGTAAATCTAAGGTATAGCGGTAACTTCCGGGCATGGAAGAAACCTCAACCTTTTGATTTTCCCCCTCCATGATAAACAGAGGATAAATTAAGTCATTGACAGTAAGCTGGGTTTCCGTAACCATCCGCCGTAGGGCATCGGTGCGACGCAGACGACGGGGACGTTGAACCAGATTTAGGGCATTTTTATGAGATTCTGAAGACATAAGAAACGGGGTAAAAATATTTTTAGTAAAGACCAATTATTGATTATCTCATTCGGGTGGGTTCTGGATGTCCCTAATTTGTTAATAAATGTAACAATCTTAAAAAAAGATTGAAATTACTGGGATTACAACCCTTTAACCCGAAAATCAGCCTACAATAACTCCAACAATCTGTATATCCTTTTTAAGTTATGATTAGCAACCTATATATTACTAGCATTGAACCCGATAGCGGTAAATCCTTAATTCTGTTAGGAATTATGGAATTACTCTCGAAACGCATCCGAAAATTAGGATTTTTCCGTCCAATTATTCAGGCGGGAATTAAGCCGGATAATGATATTGAGCTAATTCGCAGTCGCTATCATTTAGAGTTTCCCTATCAAGATTATTATGGCGTTACCCATGAAGAAACCAGGGCTTTAATTGCGGAGGGACAGTTTGAAGAAATCCTGAAACGGATTATTGAGAAATATAAGGCTTTAGAAGAAAAATGTGATTTTATTGTCTGTGAAGGCACGGATTTTACTGATATTATTTCTGCTTTTGAATTTAACTTTAATGCGGAAATTGCTAATCAATTAGACGCACCGATTTTATTGGTAGCGAATGGACAGGGAAAAAGCCAAGAAGATGTGATTAGTAGTGTTAAAAGTGAACGAAAAGCTTTTATAGAAAAGGATTTGACTCTTGTGGCAACTATGGTTAATCGGATTTCCCTAGAACAATTTCAATCCGTTACCCAGGAATTAGAACAGATTTGGTGTTATGATGATCCGGTATTTATTTTACCTGAAATAGAAGCTCTTTCTAAACCTACTGTTGGGGAAATTGTGACTGCCCTTGACGCTAAATTTGTCCATGGCGATCCTGAACAATTAAAACAGGAAGTGTTATCGTTTAAAGTGGCGGCGATGCACGTTCCTAATTTTCTTTATCATATTCGAGAAGGCTGTTTAATTGTTACTCCGGGGGATAGGGCTGATATTATTTTAGCTTGTTTAGCGTCGGCTTTTTCAGAAACTTACCCCAATATTGCCGGAATTATTTTAACTGGGGGGTTTGAATTGCCTCCTTCCCTGCAAAAACTGATTCAAGGGTTTAAAAAATGGACAGTGCCGATGTTTACGGTAGAAACCGATACCTATAATACTGCAACCATCATTAATAATATTCACTCAAAAATTACCCCCGACAATGAACGAAAAATTGCTTCTGCTTTAGGACTTTTTGAAAACCATATTGATACGTCTAAAATTGAAAACCGGATTTCTCTATCCCATTCTTCCCGCATTACTCCGATTATGTTCGAGTACGAACTGGTCGCCCGGGCGAAAAAACAACGTCAACATATTGTCTTACCCGAAGGCACAGAAGAACGAATTTTAAAAGCCACTGAAATTCTATTAAGACGGGGAATTGTCGATATTACTTTATTAGGAAATCCCGAAGAAATTCGCGAAAAAGCAACTTCACTAGGCCTAAAATTAGAAGGGGTAAATATTGTTAATCCCATGACCTCCCCCTGGCATGAAGACTATGCTCAAACCTATTATCAACTGCGAAAACATAAGGGAATTACGGAAGATTGTGCCTTAGATGTGATGCACGATTTAAGTTATTTTGGCACAATGATGGTTCATAAAGGCATGGCCGATGGCATGGTTTCTGGGGCTATTCATACCACTGGACATACCATTCGTCCCGCCTTAGAATTTATTAAAACTCCACCGGGATGTTCAATTGTTTCTAGTGTGTTTTTTATGTGTTTAGAAGACCAGGTTTTAGTCTATGGAGATTGTGCGGTAAATCCTAATCCTAACCCCCAACAATTAGCCGATATTGCCATTAGTTCGGCCTTAACTGCTCAACAATTTGGGGTTGAACCTTTAGTAGCAATGTTATCCTATTCTACCGGAGAATCGGGTCAAGGAAAAGATGTGGATAAAGTTCGAGAGGCTACAATAATTGCCCGTCAATTACGCCCAGATTTAAAAATAGAAGGCCCTATCCAATATGATGCGGCTGTTGATGAAGGGGTAGCTCAAACTAAACTACCAGGAAGCGAAGTAGCTGGACACGCAACGGTATTTATTTTTCCCGATTTAAACACCGGAAATAATACTTATAAAGCCGTACAACGGTCTGCGGATGCTGTTGCCATTGGCCCGGTTTTACAAGGTTTAAATAAACCCGTTAATGATTTAAGTCGGGGCTGTACGATTACCGATATTGTGAATACCGTTGCGATTACCGCTATTCAAGCCCAGGGAATAAATTAGTTTTAATTGATTCCCTGAACTTAACTGTTAGTCAATCAACTCTGGACTCGGAATTTGGGTATCAATTTCTGCTGGGGATAATGTGGGGATTAACCCGTTACTTTCCCCGGCTTTAACAATTTTAGCGGGTTCAAGATTTAATTGAATTGCCCCGGTGGTTGGGTCAGCAGTAGCAATGGACTGACTACCATCAACAAACTTCACCGTAATGGCTTCGGTTAACTCTTGGGCGGGAGTATTAGGACTGAACATTACTTGAGTTCCTGCGGGTAAGTAAAACCCATCACAATCCCAATCATCATCGGTAATTTGACCTGTTGCTAGGAAATAAAGTTCGCTAGGAGTTTTGCCTCCGTCACTAGCATAAACCCCGATGGTTTTCCCTGTTTCATTGCGGCACTGCGCCCGTTTTTTCGCAGTTTCTATAATTTTTTTCTGGGACTCTAATTGAGCTAATCGCTGTTGAAATTGCTCAGGAGTATAACCGGCTTCTTCTGGTGTATCTTTAACCAGTAGAAGTTGATTTAATGCCTGAGTAACCTCTGTATAATCAGCCCCTTTAGTAAAATCTTTGCTTGCCCAAGAGGGTTGAGCAATCATTAGATTCACGCATAATAAAAGACCGACAAGGACAATTTTGAGAAACCGCATATTGTTTTCCTTTTTTAAAAATTGGGTAGATGTCAACAATTGAATTATAGCCATTGTGCTCTAATTTGCTATAACCTTAGTTTAAGTGACATCAATTAATAAAAGCAAATAGTCTTACTTGTCATTTTAATAAATTTAATTGATTAAATTTCTGGGTCGGGACTGGGAATAGAAGGAATCATTTCCAGTCGATTTCGGTTCACCCAGCGATTGACAAATTCATTATTATTCCTACAAAACTTAATTTGTACTTGCTTAGAACCTAGCTTAACAATTTCCGCCGGAACTTTATGAACATTCGCCGAATCAGCACGGGCTTTATAAAGCCAAATGACTTTTTGACCCACTTCCAGAGCATCGGAATTGCTGGTTGAAGTCGGGGAGGTTTCTGCCCAAGAGGAGGGAGAAACAAAGAAGTTAATTCCTAGTAATAATACAACGACAGACATGGAAAACCTTCATCTTGTTTTTCGTTTACAAACTCTGAGTTTTCAATTGTGAGGCTTGAATAATTTTGATTAATCCCATTAAACACAAACAGCTAGTGATTAAAGCAATGGGACTCAAAGAAGCACTATCAAGGATAATAAATACACCCAGACCAATTAACACAAAGGGCACAAAATGATTCCCATAACGGGCGAGTAAATTGGAAATATCCCGTTGACAAGTTAATTTATAGGTCATATAACACCAAACTCCAACCAGTAGCAAAAAGACTGAAATAATAATCAGTAAACTAGAGATACCCGTAGAAGCAAATAAGGGCATATAGATACTGATATTGTCGCTACCATTGGCAATCGTAATCGCTGCTACACTATAAGCCGGAGGAGAAATTAAACTGGCTAAACCAGAAGCGGGGGAAATTTTAGTATCCAATTCCGGCTCAGAAGATGAATCATTATCATCATCAGGATTGAGTAACCGATTAAGTCCAATGGTAATGGGAACTAAACCTAAAAGTCCAATCCATTCGGCGGGTAATATTAAGCCCCCAAAAAAACCCACCAAACTAGCAAGAATCAAAGTACAAAAACCGAGATACTGACCGATAACAATATGGTGACGACGAAAGGTGGCATTAACTTGAGAAAACAGTAAGGTGAGGATAACTAAATCATCCAAATTTGTAGCAGTAAAAGCTGTAATACCAGTAAAAATAGCAGTAAAAATCTCATTCATTTTTATCTCTCCTTAATCTGTTGAATATTTCACTTGTAAATTCTTGTTTCAATTTGGTTTTTTTCTGATTACTTTTAATCTATACCGATTCAACAATAGAAGCAAATGTTCTTTGTTTTTAAAATGATAAATAAAAGTAATCGAAGATTGAATTATTCCTAGAAACCTCGCCCTGTATGACTTTCATCCTATCGTCATCTTCCCTATTCCCCCTTTTCCTAAAAACCATCGCCTATTCCCGATGAATCAGAAATTTTGGACGCCAATCAAATAGGAATGTGATAGATTAATAATTAGTTATAAAAATATAGGAAAATGTCCCATGAATATGACTCATTATATGGAGCTTCTAGCCACTAACCAGCCCTGGAATCTTTTGATTTTTATGGCTGTGCCTGTTATTTTGGCAGAAACAATTGCCGTGTCTGAACTTTATATTTTATTTACTCGAAATTTGAAAGGTAAAGTTAGAACTATTAATAAAGTAGCAGGTATTTTAGCTGGTTTTTACTTTTTAATCATCTTTTTACATCTATTTTTTAAAGCCGTAATTCCCATCACAATAGCGGGACAATGGAGAACCATTATTGACGTGATTGCGGTGGGATTTTATTTATTAGGGGTTGTGCCTTTGTTGGGAATTAGTCTTTTAGAATTAAACCTAATTGCTAAACATAAAAGTGAAGAATATAAACTCAAAATTCACGCTACTTTTGTGGCTATTTTTCTGATTGTTGCCCATATTGCCATGATTTTTGGAATGCTGAGTCCTGCGATATTAGGTGGACATTCAGGAATGCCGGGGATGTAAATAAACCCGGACGCAAAGGTCAATATTCTGATTAATGATTACTGTTCATCAATCACTATTTCTTTAACCTAGTTGGAATTACATCACTAAATAACCGATACAATGTAAAGGCATTCTGAATCGGCTGCAACAACGAAGAACCGCTATCACCTAATCTAGTTATAAAAGACCGATGGACAATAATCACATCATTATTCTGTAATACAGGATTATTCTCCTGGGCATTCCCCAATGTAAAATCTACATCAATTGTTCTTCGAGTTACTGAACCATTGGGATTCAAACGAATCAGTTCCACGGAACTTTTATTAGCACGGTTGTTATCAAACCCTCCCGCCGATAGTAAGGCTTGATTCAAAGGACGATTAGGGGGAATTTGAATCACACCGGGATTTTTGACTTCCCCGACCACATTCACAAAAATGGTGGCGGGTGAAAAGCTGGCGGAAGCAATTTTTTGTAAATCGACCGTGGCAATATTAGTAGCCGTCGGGACAATTACAGTATCCCCTTCCTGTAAAAATACATCTTGGTTGATATCTCCCGATTGCAACAGTTCCCAAAGATTGATTTTTGTGGTTTGTACCCCGGTTCTCGTAATCCGTTGGATTTCAATATGGCGAATATCAGCTATATTGGTAATCCCTCCCGCCGTTTGTAACGCCCGGGTAACCGTGGGTAAATTGATTCTGACTGCTGCTGTTGCTGTGTTTCCAGAACTGGTACTGGTAGTATCGGTTCCACTTGCTTCTGAAGTTAAGGAATAGGCCCCCGGACGAAAGACCGCCCCGACAACTACCACCTGAATTGATTGGCTGGCAGACCCGGCTAAACTAGAAGAAGCGATTTGGCGCATTTGTTCTGAGTTAAAACCCGTCATCGTGGGAATAAAAATACTATCTCCGTCCCTGAGAATCGGATCTTGCTTTAAGTTTCCCTGATCTAATAATTCTGCTAAATTTAAGGTGACAATGGGTTGTTGTGGGCTAGTCCGTCGCAGTTGAACTAAACTTAAATCCGCCGCTTGAGTTAGACCTCCAGCGAGTTTGATGGCTTGGGTTAGTCGAGAAAATTGTTGATCTACTGGTAGATTATAGGAACCGGGACGATAGACTTCCCCAGCGATCGCAATCTGTACAGGACGAGGTAATGTTAAATTAACGGTAACGATCGGTTGTCGGAGTACCGTAGAATAGAGTCGAGTGATTAATTTTTGAGTTTCCACCAGAGTCAAACCCACCACAGGGACAGGCCCAATCCCTTGAAGACTAATAGTTCCATCGGAGAGAACCGATTGTTCGCCCCCGTATCGTTCTACTCCAAAAACATCCACACGAATTTTATCCCCCACTCCTAAAACATAAGGAAAATCCCGAACTGGGTTTCCTAGCAAGGGTTGCCGTTTGGGTAGAAGCGGAATTAGAGGAGCGGTTTGGGCTTTAACGGGGAAGGCGGAAATCAGGGGAATTCCTACAAGCAAAGTTAGGTGAGTCAAAGAATAACTAATACAGCGAACAAACATAAAATTATCAGAGGTTATCCACCAGAGTCCTTATTTATCTATTCTAGCTAACAATTCTCAACCCTTCAAAATCCAGACAACAGAATAACTTGCCTTATTCTCAAACTCAACGGAGAGATCTTGGGGTTGACAATCTGTAAAAAGCTGTGTTATATTCATGAATTGTGCGGGCGATTAGCACAGTGGTAGCGCACTTCCTTCACACGGAAGGGGTCATGGGTTCAAATCCCGTATCGCCCATTAAATTTCATAAACTAAAGTTTAGGCTCTATCGAGCTTTTCGCCCGTGACCCTTCAGTGTAAAGGAAGTGTTACCCTATTATCTGATCTCATCTATCCTGTTTCAAATTCAGCTAGAGTTAGCGATCGCACTGTCTAAGCCTTGCTATTGTATCATTTTTTTAAAAATTATGGAAATTCTCAATATTTTATTTTAACCATTGATAATATTTGATGACTTCTGATTTAGATAAAATTTATTCATCTTATCTTCAGGATTAAATAATAACTTATTATGTACTAATTTAGTAGAGATGACCTGACTCTTTAAGGTTAATTTGTGAATAGTAAACCAACCCACCAGCAACAACGAGAACAATGGAGAGATGCTTTAGAATCTGCTATCGCTCACCCAGAAGAACCTCTGCTTGTTGAAAGATTTAATGATGGTTGGGGTTGGAATACCTCAGCCCGCCCTGTCTCAGTTCGATGTATCCATAAACAAACTTATATCCCTCTTCTGTCACTCTCCGGTTTTTCCTATGATTAGTAATTTCCAAAGCCACGTTATAGTCAACTATCTGGGATGGGGCGATCGCATTTTAGCCAATTTCACACTCTCAGGAATTGCTACTCGGAAAAAATAGCGTGATCGCTTGCTGTGTCTACGCTCTAGGGCTCAAAAAATGCAAGATTTTTCGGAGAGTGACAGAAGAGGGATACCTTTTCATATTGAAGCATTTTATAAATATCGATTAAATGATTATATTGCGATCACTCCTGGGTTAATTTGGTTAACAGCACCCGCCCAAAATAATAATAATGATGATGCAGTTATTGGTGTAATTAGAACAACCTTTACATTTTGAACCCTAACAAAACGTGAGTTCGACGGGTTAAATTTAAGATTAGTAGGCGATACGGCTGTTAGAGAATGACAAATCAAACAAACAACCCCCGCAGCGATGCCCCTGGTTTCGATAAGTGGTGACATCGATTTGACGATAAATATATTAAAATATTAACGGTGTTGCTCTTTTAGGACAAACAAACTCGTTAAATATGATAGGATAAAATTAGTTATATCTGGAGAACATTTATGGCAAAAACAGTAACAGAAAAACCTTCAAGCACTCCCATAACGGGCAAAGCCTTGTTACAGAAAGTTAAAGATTTAGGGAACTTACCCCGATCAGAAGTGGCTCGATTGTGCGGGTATTATACCGAAACAAAAGATCACAAAATCCGCGCCAAGAAAACCGAATTTTATGATGCTTTACTAGCGGCTAAGGGGATAGATTTAGAGCCAGCAATGAGAGAAACTCTTGATGTGACTGGCTTGACTCCTGAACAAATCGAGCAAATTGATGCAATGATCAACACATTTAGGGGTATCAATAAACATCAACACCCATTAACAGAAGATCAAATATCAGAATTTGATCCAACGGAGTTGTTTTTTGAAAGTGAAATCCTTCAACCGTTTAATCGGAGTCTGCTTTATGGCAACAGAATCTAAACGAATTTATCTTGATACCAACGTTCTCGCTTATGTTGCTAATACCAAAGCACCTCACCACAGGTCTGCATTAGAAATCTTTCGACCCTGTGAAACAGAAATTCTCTGCGTTTCATCACAAGTTTTAGCAGAATTTTACTCCTACATTACGAATCCTGCTATCTTAGCAAAACCCCTAGAGCCAACAGAAGCCATTAACCGCATTCAACGAATTTGTCAAATGCCTCATGTCTGCTTGCTCTCAACTCCTCTCGATCTTTTTGAAGGTTGGATGAGGTTATTAGAAGAACAACCTGTGACCAATGGAGGAATTTTTGACTTACTTCATATTGCCATTATGTTATCTCATCAAGTCACCAGTATTTACACTTTTAATGTCAAGGATTTTTCTTGGTGTTCCCAAATTAAAGTTATTGATCCTAGTCATCTTTGAACAGTCCCAATAAATACTGGAATACTTAACCGAAAATACCCTTAAAAACTCAGTAGAGACATTGCATTTAACAACGCCTCTACAAACAAATTAAAATCCCATTACTGTTGCAACAGCTTCCATTTCTGGTGCAATTCCGGCTTTGAATTTATTGTTGCTGTGAGTAATAGCCGTATCGGGATCTTTTAACCCATTTCCAGTTAACACACAAACAATTTTAATTCCTTCTGGAACCTGATCTTTCACTTTCAATAATCCCGCAACGGACGCGGCACTAGCGGGTTCACAAAAAATCCCTTCCCCAGAAGCTAATAATCTATAGGCGTCGAGAATTTCGGCATCGGTGACGGCGTTAAAACTACCTTTACTGGCATCTTTAGCCGCCACCGCAAAGTCCCAACTAGCCGGATTTCCAATGCGGATAGCTGTTGCTAGGGTTTCGGGGTTTTCCACCGGATGGCCAAAAACTAATGGTGCGGCTCCGGCGGCTTGAAATCCCATCATTTGGGGTAAACGGGAACATTTACCAACGGCATGATATTGACAAAATCCCATCCAATAGGCGCTAATATTCCCGGCATTTCCCACGGGAATACATAACCAATCGGGGGCATCTCCCAGGGCATCCACCACCTCAAAGGCGGCCGTTTTTTGACCTTCCAAACGATAGGGATTGACCGAATTAACTAAAGTAATCGGATAATGTTCGGCCATCTCCCGCACAATATTAAGGGCCTTGTCAAAATTGCCCTTAATTGCTAAGACCTCCGCCCCATATAATAAGGCTTGGGCTAGTTTCCCCAAGGCCACATAACCATCGGGAATCAAGACAAAAGCCTTCATTCCGGCTCGAAGGGCATAGGCTGCTGCGGCCGCCGAAGTATTTCCGGTACTGGCACAGATAACGGCTTTGCTGCCTTCCTCTTTGGCTTTAGAAATCGCCATGGTCATGCCGCGGTCTTTGAAACTGCCTGTGGGGTTGAGTCCGTCATATTTCAGATAGACCTGCACCTGTTTGCCAATTATTTCGGCAATGGTTGGGGCCGGAATCAGGGGCGTGTTGCCTTCTTGTAGGGTGATAACGGGTGTCGATTCGGAAACAGGTAAATAGTTGCGGTAGGCTTCAATCAGACCGGGCCAGCACTTTAATGAGGACTGGGTTGTAGGCAAAGTCAACGTCATCTCGGTAGTCATTAATAATAAACCAAAAATAATCCGGTTAAGGATTGACAAATTAACAGATTCATGATATACAAGAACCCACTTAACGGTTTAAATCCATAAACTGTATCAGTTGACAGGATCAGCCGTTGGGTGTATTCCTTAATTTAGTTTACCTTCTCGTTTACATTCCGTGAAAAAACTAATCAATTTTGATGTTTTTTTCAATGGGAGTAGACCTTGAGGGTAAAATATAGTTAAGATTTGTTGAGCTAATATTTTTAGATGTCAAATCAACTGCTGATGCCCACTCGTTCATCCACCGTATCTGGGACTCAAACCTTAGATGCCCCTTTAAGTCGGACTTCCGGTTCTGTTATGTCTAAGCCGCTGACGATTGATACGATGAAAAATCTGTACAACACCGATCAGCAAGTGAAGTTTCTACATTTGCACGCTGAAGTTGAAACCTTGCTTCTGGAATTGCAAACCATCAAGCAACAGCGCCAAGAAACAGCCTCACCCGTAAATTGAGTTATCCTCTAAGTTCAACTCCCCCGATCATTACTAGCTGGGTTTAGCAAAAACAGCTAAACACCCTAGTTTTTGATTGACTCTATTTAGAGGAGGGTTAATATCGGAGTTGGAGTTAAATGGATCAACGGAAAGTGCCTGTTTTTCCCATGCAGGTGAAATTTTTGTTGTCAAATTAGGTAATTGATCAGACTACCCAAAAATTGGGAAGATAAAACCACGTAACCTTAGTATTACCCTGGCCCCCAGTGCTGAGGGATTTAAAAGTTTAAAAGATTCTATGACATTATCCTCTGTTCAACCTCAAACCCTAGCATCTTCTTCTGCTAGTTTTCCATCGGATTTACGTTTAAAGGACATTATCAAAAGTCTCCCTCGGGAAGTTTTTCTTAAAGATCAGAAAAAAGCTTGGTTGACGGTTTTTATTAATGTTCTTCTGGTTGTTGCGGGCTATTTTGCGGTTGCTTACTCTCCCTGGTTTCTTTTACCCTTAGCTTGGGTTTTTACAGGGACAGCATTAACGGGGTTTTTCGTCATTGGTCATGACTGTGGACATCGTTCTTTTTCTAACCGTCGTTGGGTGAATGATTTAGTCGGTCATCTGGCATTTCTTCCTTTAATTTATCCCTTCCATGGTTGGCGTTTAGGACATAATCATCATCACAAACATACTAATAAACTGACTGAAGATAATGCTTGGGAACCCTGGAAAATTGAAAATTATGAAGCGTCCCCTAAAATCGTACAAATTGCTTATAAATTAACCCGAGCTAGACTGTGGTGGTTAGGTTCAATTTTGCATTGGGCAATTGTTAACTTTGATTGGCGCAAGTTTGAAGGAAAAGGACAGGAACAGGTTAAATTTTCGGCTTTATTTGTGATAGGATGTGCGGCGATCGCATTTCCTACAATGATTTTTACTCTGGGAATTTGGGGCTTTGTTAAATTCTGGTTAATGCCTTGGTTAGTGTACCATTTCTGGATGAGTACCTTCACAATTGTTCACCACACTGCCCCCGATATTCAGTTTCAAGAACCTGAAGATTGGAATGAAGCCTTAGCCCAATTATCGGGAACAGTTCACTGCAATTATCCCGCTTGGGTTGAGTTTTTCTGCCACGATATTAATGTTCACATTCCTCACCATATTTCTACGGCTATTCCTTCCTACAATTTACGGAAAGCCTATAAAATTATTCAAGACAATTGGGGTGAATATCTGTATCCTGAATGTGATTTTTCCTGGTCTTTAATGACTCATATCGTAGATCAGTGTCATTTATATGATCCTGAAAATGCTTATGTTTCTTTCAGTGAATACAAGCAGTAATTGGAGTCCTAAAGGACTCACTACTTTTTAGTAGTAAGTCCTTTAGGACTCTCTATATTTTACTCCTGAAGGACTCACTACTAACTTATTAGGAATAGAGGAAAAAGACAGTTTTGATCTTCAATTCTGATCAATGTCGCAATGAAAGCGAGGTAGAAAGTAAACTGATTGTCAGTTATTTACTACCGGAGTTGGGCTATACTCCCGATACTTGGCATCAAGAGATCACCTTTGGTAATATTCGCTTAGATTTCCTATCTTTTGCTGTTCAAGTTATCCCATTTACCCTCAATGCAGATTCTCCTTTAAGTTTAGTTTTAGAGGCAAAAAACCCTAAACAAAATTTAGATCGGCATATTCGGAAACTGAAACGCTATCTAACAAGTTTAAATGTTAGATATGGTTTATTGACTAACGGGAAAGAATTAAGAATCTATGCCAGATCGACCGACGAAGTTAAATTAGTTTTTCAATGTCAAGGCAATGAAATTCAGGCAAGAATAGAAGAAATTAAAGGATTAGTAAGCCGAGATAGCTTACAATATAGACAATCCCAAGGTATTATATCTATTTCTGATGATAATTCCGAACCTAATTCTCATCCAGAAGTTGCTATTTTTCCTGAAAGTAATCAACAAAATATAGAAAATATTCCTGAGTCTCAACTCACTGAGAATCAGAGTCAACCCCTTGAAATTATCCCTTGTGAAACGGAGAATCAAGCCTCGATGAAAATTATTGCTGTTTATCATAATAAAGGCGGCGTTGGCAAAACAACTACTGTTGTTAATCTCGCCGCAGCTTTAAGTAAAAAAGGTTATCGAGTTCTGATTATTGATCTTGATAGTCAAGCGAATACAACTTTTGCCACAGGATTGATTAAATTTCAATTTGAAGAAGATGATAATATCAGAGAACGCTATATTTATCATTTAATTAAGTCAGGAGATTTTGATTTTATTCCCGATTTAGTTAGAAAGTCGGTGGATTTTAATCATCCTGAAATTGATGTCATTCCCTCTCATATTGAATTGTTACAACGTCAGGATGAACTCAAAAATTTTCCTGCGAGTCTATTTCGCTTAATTAACAAACTTAAACAAGTTGAAGGAGATTATGATATTGTAATTATAGATACTCCTCCTTCTCGAGATCTATATGCAAAAATAGCATTAATTGCGGCTAATTATTTAATTATTCCGTCCGATTTAAAACCTTTTGCTAATCAAGGTTTAACCAATGTTAAACAATCAGTCAAAGACGTTAACGAATTTCGCGCCTCCTCTGGACAACTCCCCTTAAAAATTATGGGTGTGCTTCCCTGTAAAATCTCTACAAATGCCCAATATCAAAAATATGTTTTACCGCGTCAAATGGTTGTTATTCCCCATAAATACGAACTACCTTTGATGGATAGTGTGATTTTTGAACGGACTGCATTAGCTCAATGTTTAAATGAAACCATCACCGTAGGAGATTTAGAAATCCCTAATCCCCAGTCTATTTTTAAATATGAAGAAACTCATGCAAACGCAGGTCAATCGGCGGCTGAGTTTGAGTCTTTAGCAGAAGAAGTCTTAAGTAAAATGGCAATTAACTAATGATTAAATTTTATTTCGTTGACGTAAAAGCTATTCAATCTAATGTTCCTCGCTCTAATTTTTCTGAGGAACAAATTGAACAATTAGCAGATATGATCTTAGAGTCTGAAGGCGTTTTAAACGTTATTTTATTAACTCAAACTGGAATTAATAGTTACAACGTTTTAGTCGGAGATTTAGAATATTATGCAGCAGTCAGAGCTAAAGAAAAGAATCCTAGACAGGGTGAAATGATTAATGCTGTTATTGTACAACCCTCAAATCAGGACACTTTATTAAAGCAGGCTGATTTTTTAAAGAATCGTTCATTTCCTGTTCAACAAGAAGAAGTCAAAGTTATAGATGAAACATCCTTAGAATCACGATCAGAAAAACAACTTTATGAACTCAGAGAATTACATAATCGAGATCATAGAGAAACAAATGATAAATTAGAAAGGTTATTTCAAATCATAGCTTCTAGTGATTCAGAAATTAATAATCGATTACAACAGCTTGAAAAGACTGTTAAGGATTTAATGGCTATTGTTAATGAACTAGGTAAAAAGCCCACTGACACGGAGACTATTAGGGAGCAAGACTATAGTAATATGACTGTAGCTCAACTCAAAAAAATTGCGAAAGAACTAAATATCAAAGGATATTCAAAGATGAAGAAAGCTCAACTAATTGCTATTCTACCCCAAGATTAATTTCCATAAAAAGTAGTGAGTCCTTTAGGACTCAAATATAGAGAGTCCTAAAGGACTTACTACGGGTTATTCGGGTTGATTTGGGGTAAATATCATTACCCCAGATCCTTGATTTGTTTTATAGTTAATTTGTAGTTTACCTTCAGAATTAATCTGAAAAGTTTGAGTTTTTTCTAAAGCTGAGAGAAATTGATCTTCTTGCTTCATAATTTCTTCTGGACAAGCCATTTGAGTTCTCCCGGCTACACCAAATTTTAATTGTTCATCCTCAAGGGTGTAGGATGCAAAGTAACGGTTACAACTCGATGAACCACTAATTTGATTATTTTCAAATTGTAGGGTGATTTCCGTTTCATCTAGGGGCGTTTGGGTGGATTTTTCATTCCCCCAGGATATTAATTTCCAGGAGGTTCCACTGAGAGCATCAGAAGCCATAGAGGGGTTAATCATAGACAGAATGGATAGACTAGCAACGGATAGGGATAGGAGTAGTTTTTTCATAGGGTCGGTTTATTTTTTAATTGTCCAAAAGGGTAACTGTTGAGTTAATTGTAACCGAATATTGTCAATTCCGTTTTTAGCAAAAACATAGGTTTTATCTTGCCAAAGGGGGATATAAGGCACATCTTCGGCGAGAAGTTCTTGAATTTCCTGAAAGATTAATTTGCGAGTTTCTGGGTTTTGTTCTTGTCGCTGTTGGGCAATTAATTGGTTCATGCGATCGCTATAATAGAAAGAACCCTGATATTGACTAGAACCCTTGACACATCCAGTTTCAACTGAACCTTTACTACATTCTAAAAAAGGTTGAATATAGTTATCAGCATCGAGAAAATCTGCATACCAATCTAACACAAAAGTTGGATAAATTCCCTCCTCTAAATATTTAAAGGCTGTAGTCGATTCTACACTATTGAGTTGTAATTTTAGTAACCCGCCTAAATCCCTATCTGCTAAGGCTTTTAAGGTTAATCCTAAAAACCCTTTATTAGAGGAATTAGACGCATACCAAAGCTCAACGATGGCCGGATTTTCTGGCGTATATCCAGCTTGGGTTAAAAGTTGTTTGGCTTTTTCAATATTACCATCACCGTACTTTAAATAAAAGGTGGGTTTATAATCGCTAAAGGTGGTAGGAATTAAACTAAATAGTTTTTCTCCTTGATTTTGTAATACCCGTTCATTAATAATAGAACGATTGATTAAAGCGGCTAGGGCTTGTCTAACTTCTATCCGATTTAAGGGTTCGGATTTAACATTAATTAGTAGATAATTAATCGTATTTCCATTAGCAGAAATCATTTGCCAATTCCCGGCTTCGGCTCCTTTTTGTAAACTCGAAATTTGATCGGGATTTAAGGATAAATAGGCAATATCAACCGCACTACTTCTAAAGGCATTAAATAAATTAGAGGAACTAGAAAAACGTTGAATATCAATACCTGTATTAGCAGGTTTTTCGCCCCAATATTGGTCAAAAGCATCTAAGCGAATTACATCTATCCCTAAAGATTTTAATTTATAAGGCCCAGTTCCGACAAATTCATTGGGTTTAAATTTCCCTTCTCCAATTTCATAAAATTGGGGAGAAACCGCCGTAATTCCTGAAAAAGCTAATAGGGAAGGAAAGGCGGCAAAGGGTTTTTTTAGTTTAATTGTTAATTCATAGTCTCCTGTTGCTTGAACAGTATCAATTGTATCTGCTAATAATGAGGAGGGAGACCCAGCATTTTGAATAAATCGTTTAATAGAAAATTCCATCGCGGCGGCATCAAAAGGGGTTTGATCATGAAACAAAACGCCTTTTCTGATCGGAATAGTATAGGTTAATCCATCGGAACTCAGGGTGGGTAAAGCGGTGGCTAATTTAGGGATAAGTTGATTGGTTCCTATTTCATAATCATAGAGGCGATCGCCTAAATTATACAGGATATTTCCTGAAATAACTTCATAGGCATCGGCCGGATCAAGGGTGCGGAGTTTTAAGGTTGTTCCAATAGTAATTCGTCCATTATCCGATGAGGATGGAGAGGAAGAACTAATCCTTTGCTGGGAACTACAACTAACAAGAATTAGACAAAATAAGCAAAATAAACCTATCCATTTAGTCAGAAATTTTCGGGAAAATGGATGCAGATTTTGTAATTGATTCCACAGGTTTACCATCGGTTAAAAATATTAAGGATAAATCTAATCTTTGATCATAGCATTTTACAGCCCCATCAGCTTTCTGAATCCGAATTTTTATCTTTTTCTTCCTCAATAATTACCATTCCCGGTTTTAGGGGGATATCGGTTGGAGCAATTACTAAGGTATCACCCACTTTTAAACCGGATTTAATTTCAACTTTAGTTAAATCTTTTAATCCCAGGGTGACGGGTTGTTTTTGAACTTGATTATTTGCGTCTAATTTCCAGACAAAAGATGATTTTCCTTCGGATTGAATTAATTCTGTATTAATCGCAATCACATCTTTTTGTTGTTCTAAAATAATCTCAACACTCACCTGACCCCCTGGAATTAATACCCGGGTTGGTTGATCTAATCTTACTGTAGCAGGAACCGTTGGTTGACCCGATGAACTACCAGATTGACTCTTTTCGGGGGTTGCTTGTAAATTCACCCATTCTACTCGTCCTTGAAAGGGTTTAGAATTAGGGCCGATAATTGTAATTCGTGCGGATTGATTGGGTTTAACTTGAGCAGCATTCAGGGTAGATAACTGAAGTTGAACTAATTCTTGATCGGGATCTCCTATGGTAATTAAATCATCTCCTAGCTTGATACCATCCTTCGGTTTCACATTAATATTTAGCACAACTCCTTCTAAGGGTGAAGTTACTAGATTATTCTTTAACTTTGATTCTTGTTCCTTATATCCTACTTTAAGTTTCTGGAATTCACTTAAACTTTGTTGAAGTTCAGACTGAGCAGTTAGGAGTTCGTTTTTAGCAGTTAAGATATCATTGGTGGGATCTGGGGTTGGGTCAAATTTATTTTTACTGTTTTCTAAGTCAAGAATATTATTTTTTAAGGTTAATTGTTCATTTTTTAAATTTGCTTCTTTTGTCCGAATATCTGCTTTCTTTGGATCTAAGTCCGTTTGTGAAATGAACCCTTTTTCCAAGAGATTATTTGATTTATTTAACTCCGCTTCTGCGACGGTTAAATCTTCTTGCGCTTCAATAACTTTCTGTTGTTGACGTTCCAATTGAGCTTGATTCTTTTGAATTTCAATCCTTTGACTGATTTGTTTGGATTTAACTTGCTGTTGATACTTTTCTAAATCATTTTTATAGGTAATTTTGGCAATTTTTAATTTATTTTGTGCTTCTTCTACTTTTTGGCGATTTCGTTCTATTGCAAGTTCTTGCTTCTGAATCTCTAATTGTTTTTCGCGTAATGAATTTTCTGCTGTTGTAGATCTCAAACTAATTAAATTTTGACCCGCAACAATGGGATCTCCTACCTTAACAAAAACCTGATCAACTGCACTATCCGCCGGAGATTTAATTGTGCGTTGTCCACCTAATGCAACGGTTCCCCCTTCACTAATTTTATTTTCAATCGTTCCTAATTCGACTTTCTGTAACCCAGCGGCAACCGCTTCTGCCTCGTTTTTTTGTAGTTTATAATACAAAGCCACACCCACTAAACTGACTCCAGTAAATAGAGTCGCAATAATTAGCCATTTAACTCCCCGTTGATAGGCTCTTTTTGCTTGGTAATCTAGGCTTGACACAGATTATTAACCTCCTCCTTTAAATCAAAATAGGGGTAATTGTCATTATATCCTAAAAAGGTGACTAAGTTTATCTTAAGTGGACAATCAAATCGTTAATTTCCATTGTGTATTATGAAGATTTATATAGTTTAACAAAATGATCATAACACAGGAAAAAAATGGTTTTAGGTAGGGTATAATTAATTTATGTGCTGGATCAATGCTGCCAAAATAGTTGATTTTAAAAGCCACCTAATATTAACAACTTAGAGAATATAATGGAGAAATCAAGATGTGTGCATTTGTAAAATCCCGGAGTACAGTTCTCGCTGTTGATGATAGCATTCCTGTGCAGACAATGATTAAACGGATTTTGGAAAACCACTATCAGCTAATTTTTGCTAACAATACCAGTGAAGCTTTAACAACACTCCATCAGCAATCGGTTGATTTAATGCTCTTAGATATATCTATGCCGGGAATGGATGGTTTAGAACTATGTCGAGTTTTGCGGGGATTGCCTAATTTTAATCACCTACCTATTGTGATGTTAACCTCACGGAATGCGCCGCATGATCAGGTGGAGGGTCGATTATCGGGGGCAACGGAATATTTGACTAAACCTTTCTCTGAAGAAGAACTGCTTCATACGATTGAAAAAATCTTGAATGGGACAGTCAGTCTAATATCTTAATTCTAATCGACTTTGGCAAAATTTAGACCCGAAAATATAACAATTAAGAGTCAGAAAACCCTAAAAAATGATATAATTTCTTTAGGTTTTCGGATGCGCCTTTAAGATGACAAGCACAATTCCACAGGGTGAGCAGAACCAAGTATATCTGTATCAGATCGCCGATAATTTGCCAGGGGTAATTTATCAATTTTTGCTACACCCTGATGGTTCCCAAGAGTATTTATATATTAGTCCTAGTTGCCGAAGAATTTACGAGCGAGAACCCGATGAAATTCAGCATAATGCCGCTTTAATGTGGGGATTGATGAATGATCGGGATCAACAGGTTTTTACTCAATCCCTTGTAACCTGCGCTCAAAAATTAATTCCTTGGCAACGGCAATGGCAATATCAAACTCCATCGGAAAAAATCAAATATTTATCTGCGATCGCCCAACCTTGTCCTCAACCCAATGGCGATCTAGTTTGGGATGGATTAATTTTAGAAATTCCACCCCAAACCCTCGATAATTCTTGTCGCTGTCACCCTGAAACCTGCGAGATTGAAAGGATTACAACCAATAAAATTGAACAAGTTTTAAGCCGATTTGACTCCTCAGATGACTCAATAGAACCGGAAAAAATAGAAGCAGTTTTAGAAGAAAAAGAAGAATTTTTAAGAAATATTTATAACGGCGTAGAACAGGTTATTTTTATTATTGCGGTTTTTAATGAAAAGAACTTTCGATGTTTGGGTTGGAATCCTAAAACCGAACAAATCACAGGACAAAAATCTACCCAAGTTTATGGAAGAACCTTTACAGAAATTTTTGGTTTAGTGGAAGGGGAAAAAATGCTCCAACATTATCGAGATTGTGTTCAGGCAAAAACCTTAATTCAATATGAAGAAGAAATTTGGTTTGAGGATAAACAAACCTTTTCTTTAACCACCCTCAATCCTATTTCAGATTCCAGTGGGAAAATCTATAGAATTATTGGGACTTCTCTGGATATCACCGCCAGAAAAAATGCAGAAATAGCGTTGCAAAATTCACAAATCCGCTTCCAACAATTAGCAGAAAATGTCCCTGGTGTTACCTATCAATATCATCAATATAATCATCAAGGACGGGGCTGTTTTACCTATTTAAGCCCCAAATGTTTAGAATTAACAGAAATTAGACACGAAGTGATTTTAAAAAATGCTGATTTCTTGTGGAAACTAATTCATCCTGATGATCTGAATAGCTTTGTCGATTCCATGGCTCAAGCTGTAGATACGGGAAAACCTTGGCAACATCAATACCGTTTAATTACTCCTTCGGGCAAAATCAAATGGATTCAAGCCGAGGAAGTTTAGGTAAACAACCGGATGGATCAATTGTTTGGGATGGTTTACTTTTAGATATTAGCGATCGCAAACAAACCGAAGCAGCTTGGCAAAATTCAGAACAACAATTGCGGGAATTAGCCGAACGAGAAAAGATGCAAAACTGCATCGGTAATTTGATTAGAAATTCCCTAGATTGGAATACCATTTTAGAGACAACGGTAGAAGAAATTCGTCAATTATTAGGAGTTGATCGCTGTTATTGTGTCGGATATAACTTAGAATTAAATCCTCCAGAATGGGAAATGCTCAAGGAATCTAAAGCCCCTAATTTAATCAGTATTTCTGAACTATATCCAGGGAATGCCCTCCACCCCATTAGTGAAATTATTTTACAAGAAAAAATTATCCAAATTGATCAGGTAATTACCTATGAAATTCCATCGGTGCGGAATTTTTTAATGGTTTTAGAATTAGAATCCGTTTTGATTTTGCCGATAAAACTTCAATCCGGTGATATTTGGGTTTTAGTCTTAGCCCATTGTCAGGAGCCTCGACCATGGAAACCCCAGGAAGTTGAACTTTTACGCTTTATTATCAATCAGTTAGAAATTGCAATTAATCAATCAAAACTCTATACAAAATCTCAAGAATCTGCTATAATAGCCACAGCAAAAACTCAAGAATTAGAACAAACAGTTTCTAAATTGCAACAAGCTCAAATCCAGTTAGTCCATTCCGAAAAAATGTCAAGTTTAGGACAAATGGTTGCTGGAATTGCCCACGAAATCAATAACCCAGTCAGCTTTATTTTTGGAAATCTTACCTATGCTAAAGAATATCTGGATGATTTATTTTCTGTCATTAGACTCTATCAAAAACACTATCCCCATCCTGACTTAGAAATAGAAGAAAAATTAGAAGATGTCGAACTCGATTTTATTGCAGAAGATCTCCCTCAATTATTGAATTCAATGAAAACTGGGGCGGAGCGAATTAGAGATATTGTTAAATCCTTGAGAATTTTTTCTCGTTTAGATGAATCAGAACTGAAAAATATTGATTTACATGAAAATTTAGATAGTACCTTAATGTTATTGGAAAGTCGCCTCAAAGAACAACCCCATCATCTAGCTATTCAAGTGATTAAACAATATGGAAACTTACCCCCTGTTGAATGCTATGCAGGGGAACTAAATCAAGTTTTTATGAATTTATTGGCGAATGCTATTGACGCCGTGGAACAACGCAATAAACAACGATCATTAAAGGAAATTATTGCCGATCCGGGGATGATTTGGATCACGACCTCATTAACAGATTCCCAGCGCGTACAAATTAGAATTGCTGATAATGGAATTGGGATGTCCGCCGAGATTTTAGCGAAAATTTTTGATCCGTTTTTTACAACTAAAGATGTCGGGTTAGGAACAGGTTTAGGAATGTCTACCAGTTATAAAATTATCGTTGAAACCCATAAAGGTCAATTATCCTGCGTTTCAGAAACTGGGTTGGGGACAGAATGTGTGATTGAAATTCCCAAGTTACAAGCGGGTAATGGGTAATTGGTAAAAGTAGGAATTTTAGGTTAAAAAGATAGTAAAATTTGAGTTATTGTTGTTTGTATTTATAGCAATAAATCCCTAATTAAATTAACTAAATTTTCATCTATTTCTAAAGGTGAAATTAAATCAAATTTAACTGTGGGGAATTGTTCAGAAAACTGTTTAATTGATTGGGCGATCGCATCGCTTATTCCACCGGAAAACATAAAATAAGGAATAATTCCAATTCGGTTAACTCCCGATGCAATCAATACTTGAATTTGAGTTTCTAAATTCGGAGTAACCGACCAATAGGCAGGAATTGCCCCGATTTGAGCCGCTAATTGTTCAATGGGTTGATTTCCCTCCAGATGGCGACTTCCGTGGGCAATTAAAATCCAATTATCTATTTCAACCGTTGCCATTTTTGTGGAGATCAAAGGGGCTAAACGGTTGACTTTAGAACCAAAATAAGGTAATAAATTGAGTTGAATTTCCGAGCCAATTTGTGCTTGAGCGATCGAAATTTCTTCGGGTAAATCCGTGTTAACATGAACACCCGACGAGAGAAATAACGGTAAAATTTGTACTTGAGAATATCCCCAATATTGACTTAACTTGGCAAAATTTTGAATCTGTTGATGTAGAGGAAGGGGAGCTAATTCTAAAGTTGCAGTTCCAACTAAAGAACAGCCTGGAAGTTCCCCTAAATGTTTAGCCAATTGATTTAAGGCTTGTTGGGGACGAGGATCGCGGCTACCATGGGCAACCAGTAGAGATGGGGATAACAAGGGTTAGGATCAATCCTGAATATGCGGTTAACGATTGATATTGTATCGAAAATTGATCAACTTCAACAAATTTGGGAATAGAAAGCACAAACCAAAATAATTTTTTTAAAAAAAGTTGCTGATCATGTTTTAATTCTAAAACCATCAACTACATATCTACCAACTTCACCCAACCTCTGCGAACATTGTAAAGTAATCGGTTAATAATTGCCTTTTCGTCTTCAGTCAAACTATCTCCTAAAATGGCGGATCTCAGGTTTTGGCGATCGCTACGAGTCACCACACTAGAAAACATAATTTGACCAAAAAGCTCCTCCAGGGGGATCGGGCAGTATGTCATCATAAATCACCTCTACTTAGAATGGCTTGCTCAAAGATAAAAGTCTGTGAGCTTGTATATATTCATTGTGAACTTTTTGTACAGAATATTCAGTGATTCAAAGCTATGTAAATTTGTGATTGATCTGGATAACCGTTGTGATTTGAGTCAATGGGCCGATGAAGTTTGACAGTCCAACCTAGAGGGGGAAAGATTTCCCCCCATTCCCCGTCCTACAAACATTTTTCTAAGGTAGCCACAACTGATTGAGATAAACTCGGCAAATCATAGCCACCTTCGAGTCCAAAGACAATTTTAGACGTCAGTTGTAGACAGTATTCGGTAAAAAGTCCGTAATCTTCTGGTTGTAGGGCAATACTGGCCAAGGGATCATCCGCGTTGGCATCATACCCGGCACTCACAATCAGTAAATCCGGCTGAAACTGACGTAAAAAGGGCATAATATAATCTTCAAAGGCAGGTTTGTATAACCCAATGGTACTACCCGGAGACATAGGAATATTCAGAACATTTTTATGAGATCCCTGCTCATCCACATATCCCGTCCCCGGATAACAGGGAGATTGATGTAAAGAACAGTAAGCAATCCGAGGATTATCTTCCACTAACCCTTGAGTTCCGTTCCCATGATGGACGTCCCAATCTAAAATAGCTACCTTATTAATTCCCGGTTTTTTCAGGGCGTAATAGGCTGCGATCCCCGCATTAGAAAACAAACAAAATCCCATCCCTCGATCTTTTTCCGCATGATGTCCAGGGGGACGAGCTAAAACAAAAGCCGGACGTCCGTTATCCAAGACCCGATCCACCCCATCCAACCAAGCACTCACCGCCAAAAGTGCCACATCATAACTTTCCGCCGACATCGGGGTATCCCCATCTAAATAACCACCCCCCCGATCCGAGATCGCTTTCACCTGCTGAATATAGGTCGGAGTATGTACTTTTTCCAAGAGCTTAATTAAAGAGTCCAGGCGATCGGCCACCGGAGTCGGCTGTTGCCATCGTAACTGTTCTCTCCAAGACACGGATTTTAGAGCATTAACAATCGCCGTTAACCTTTCTGGCCGTTCGGGATGGAATAATCCCGTCTTATGGTTGAGGAATTCATCAGAATAAATAACTGTTAGCATTTGTCAAGAGTTTTTTGCAATTTTAAATCCCAGATTTTACCCCCAAAAAGAAGGCAAATTATGGTAGAATTTTAAGCATTAGTCACTAATTTTATAACCCCTACCGAAAGTAATTTTTTTTCTATTAATATTTTCGGTTAAATGTGACTAATTTTAAATTGTAATGGAGTTTTTGAAGGTATGAGTACCTCTGAGTCGAGAATTGTCCCGACGGATCTGAGAAACGAAATGCAGCAGTCCTACCTAGAATACGCCATGAGCGTAATCGTAGGCCGAGCGCTGCCAGATGCACGGGATGGTTTGAAACCCGTTCACCGTAGGATCTTGTACGCGATGAACGAACTGGGCTTAACACCCGATCGGCCCTTCCGTAAATGCGCCCGTGTGGTGGGGGAGGTACTCGGTAAATATCACCCCCATGGAGATGTGGCCGTTTATGACGCCTTAGTGCGGATGGCACAGGATTTTTCCATGCGATCGCCTTTAATTAACGGTCATGGCAACTTTGGATCGGTGGATAATGATCCTCCGGCGGCTATGCGGTATACGGAATGTCGTCTACAGGCCTTAACCAGTGATTCTCTCCTGCGAGATATTGATTCAGAAACCGTTGCCTTTGGCGATAACTTCGATGGATCTCAACAGGAACCCTTAGTTTTACCCGCACGAATTCCCCAATTACTATTAAATGGATCATCAGGAATTGCTGTGGGGATGGCGACCAATATTCCCCCCCACAATTTAGGAGAATTAATTGATGGTTTACTGGCATTAATTCATAATCCTGAGATTACTATTGCCGAATTAATGCGCCATATTCCCGGCCCAGATTTTCCTACTGGAGCGCAAATTTTAGGCACATCGGGTATTAAAGAAGCCTATAATGATGGTCGGGGTTCGATTACCATGCGCGGGATTGCTACCATTGAAACCATCGAACATAAAGGTAGACCCGATCGAGAAGCAATTATTGTCACCCAACTACCTTATCAAACCAATAAAGCGGCGATGATTGAACGCATTGCTGAAATGGTTAATGATAAGAAATTAGAGGGAATTTCCGATATTCGTGATGAAAGCGATCGGGATGGAATGCGGATCGTAATTGAACTCAAACGGGATGCTTACCCCAGAGTTATCCTCAATAACCTCTACAAACAAACGCCCCTACAAACCAATTTTGGGGCGAATATGTTAGCCCTAGTTAATGGTCGTCCTGAGATTCTCACCCTCAAACGGTTTTTAGAAGTATTCCTGCATTTTCGGGAACAAACTATCCGCAAACGCACGGAATATGAACTCAGAAAAGCTCAAGAACGGGATCATCTTTTACTGGGATTATTAATTGCCTTAGACAATTTAGATGCAATTATTGCCTTAATTCGTCATGCGGCAGATATTCCCATAGCTAAACAAGAATTAATTACTAACTATGGGTTATCTGAACAACAAGCCGATGCCATCTTACAAATGCAATTGCGACGGCTAACAGCTTTAGAATCCCAAAAAATTGACCAAGAACACCAAGAATTACAAATAAAAATTGCTGATTTAGAGGATATTTTAGCTAGACGAGAACGAATTTTAGTAATCGTTGAAGATGAAGCCCTAGAAATCAAACAAAAGTTTAATACCCCTCGTCGTACTGTGATTGAACATACAGAAGGCGAGTTAGAAGATACCGATTTAATTGCCAATGAAAAAGCCTTAATTCTGTTAACAGAACAGGGCTACATGAAACGAATGCCTGTTAATACTTTTGCTGCCCAAAGTCGAGCCACAAAAGGTAAACAAGGCACAAAAATGAAAGAGGATGATGGAGTTGAACACTTTATTACCTGTTGCGACCATGACACGATTTTATTCTTTAGTAATCGTGGGGTGGTTTATAGTATCAGAGCCTATCAAATCCCGGCTTCATCCCGCACAGCCCGGGGGGTTCCGATCATCCAAATGTTACCCATTCCCAAGGAAGAACGGATCACTTCTATTGTTCATGTTAGCGAATTTAGCGATGATGAATACTTAGTAATGTTAACCAAAGGTGGATTTATTAAGAAAACTCAATTATCCGCCTTTAGTAATATTAGAACTAATGGTTTAATTGCTATTTCCTTAGAAGATGGAGACGAATTACGCTGGGTGAGACGGGCAAAAGTTGACGATGGCATTATTATTGGTTCCCGTCACGGTATGGCAATTCATTTTAAAGCCAATAATAAACAATTGCGACCGTTAGGAAGGGCAACCCGTGGCGTTAAATCCATGAAATTGAAAGGGGATGATACCTTAATCAGTATGGATATTTTGCCCAGTGCAATTATTTCTAATTTCGCTGAAGCGGAGGGAGAAGAAATTGAAACCGATGACGAATTGATGCTCACAACGGTAGTTCCTACCGAGGAAGAAAATGAACTAACCACCGCAGAAACTACCGAAGAAAACGAACTAACAACCGCAGAAACTACCGAAGAAAACGAAACAGAAACCGAAGTAGTAGCGGAGGTCAACTCCCTAGGACTATCGGTTTTAGTCATAACCGCTAGTGGTTATGGAAAAAGGGTTCCAGTGTCTCAATTCCGCTTACAAAATCGGGCTGGAAAAGGGATTATTGCCACCAAGTTTAAACCCCATGCTAAGAAAGATGAAGTAGTGGCTTTAAAAGTCGTGGATGAAACCCATGAATTAATGTTAATTAGCAGTCGAGGGATTATTATTCGTCAAGTCGTGAATGCCATTCCCCTACAATCTCGAAGTGCTACTGGGGTTCGTGTTCAGCGATTATACGAGGAAGATTCCATTGCCGCGGTGGCCATTGTTCCCGCTTCCGGGGAAGAAGACGTGGAAAGTCTATCCAATTCTGGAGAATCTGGAGAATCTGGAGAATCTGGAGAATCTGGAGAATCTGGAGAATCTGGAGAATCTGGAGAATCTGGAGAATCTGGAGAAGAAGAATAAAAAATAACCCCCTTATTAAATGGGGTCGAGGAGATCAAAGTCCCCCTTTACCCCAGGGCTGTTTCAAAGTCAGGTGAAAAAGAGTAAAGAAAGAGCGATCGCCACCTGATAAAATGGAGAGCGATCGCCATTTTTTTCTAAAATAAAGATGCTAACAAGTTTAATAGAAAATTTAATAGATAAAAATCGGGAATGTAAGTCTTACTCCGTAGGGAATAAGAATATTTATGCTGCTTAGATAATACCTCCTATAATTAATATTAATATAGCAATTATATAAAATATTAATTATTCGGAAAATAGCTATCATGTTTGAGAATTATGACCCAAAAGTAGGCTATAATTTTCAAACATGAAACAGCCCTGGCCCGTGCACGGGGGGTTTGGGGGGGCTGTTCCCTGCTATAAAATTAAAAGAGACGTACCACGGCGCGTCTCTCCATTCAATATCTTCAATTACTTCTCAGTCAGGTTCCACACTCCATCCCAAGTTTCATCTGGGGGTTGGGTGGTTTCATACAGAATACAGCGATCAACGTGCAGTTTAGCGGCCTTATTTTTCGGATCAAGATCCAAAACCGCCAGAAATTCCCGTTTAGCAGTCCGCAAAGATTCTTTGGCTTTTGCTGCAAATTTGCGTTTGGCTAAATCAACCATTTTCCGAAGTTTGGTTAGGGGCATTTCTGCGGCTTCGTCTTCCAACATTTTTTGGGTATTCTCATCGGTTGTAAACTGTTTTAGTTTAACGATGAGTAATTTTTTAGTTTCCCGGGGAGTAAATCCTTTGACTTTTTCCGGTAAAATGGCTAAGGCTTCCTCCATCGGCATCCGTTTAAAGTCTTCTATGGCTAACCGCTTGATGATATTTTCATCTAACATTTCGGTTAGTTTCTCCAGAGAATTTTTTAATAACATTTGTCCCAATAAATCCTTATCATCATAGGATAGTTTTTTCATTTGAACTTCGGAGACTTCTTCGAGTTCTTCTAATAACGGCACTATTTCCTCTGCGGTTAATTTGTCCGTGGCGGGTTTGAGGTAATATTGCCGTCCCAGATGATAGTGATCAATGATCCCCTGTTGTTTTTCAGAAACGGGTCGAACTAATTTCCCTTCCCGAATACCAACGAGTTCATAAATTCTCACAGGTTGGCTTTTGCCTTTAACGGTGATGAAATCGAGTTCCCGCACAATTACCTTATCGGCATAATTGATATAGGTATTCTCGCTAATTACAATATCCGTGCCATATTGTTTACTGGTTCCTTCTAAACGGGAGGCGAGGTTGACCCCATCCCCAATAGAGGTTAATTCCATCCGTTTACTTGACCCAATATTTCCCGATACCACTTCATCGGAATGGAGACCCATACCAATACCAATGGGCATTAACCCCTGGGCGACCCGACCTTCGTTATATTCGGCTAAACGGTAGCGCATTTCCACGGCCGCTTGCATCGCCATCCAGGGATGATCCGCAAGGGGGGCGGGAGAACCAAATACGGCCATTAACGCATCTCCGATATATTTGTCCAGGGTTCCTTTATAGCCCAATACCGTGTCTACCATTTCCTCAAAATAGGAGTTGAGCATGGTGACTACTTCTTCGGCTTGCAGTTTTTCGGTGAGGGTGGTGTAGCCGCGAATATCACTAAATAAAACGGTAACGTCTTTGCGTTTTCCGCCTAACCCGGTATCCCCACTGGCTAACAGTTGTTCAGCGACTTCTGGAGTCATGTAGCGATACATTAAGTTCTTGATTTCTTTCTCGCCACTGATATCTTCCATCACCACTAAAGCCCCACTAACTTTTTCTGGGTTATTGATATCAGACATGGAATTAATTGATAAATTCACACTCCGAGAGGATTCATTTGTTTCGGAGAATAAAGTTTGATCCGGGTAATATTGTTGTCTGTCTTTAATATCTTTCGGGGCTAAAGCTAGATCAAACCATTTGCTAAAATCTCCGTTTTTAACCTGAATTAAATCTCGGACGGAACGCCCCTTAACAACATCTTCCTCCCGAATTCCTAGGAGTTCCATGGCACAATCATTCGTGGCAATCATTCGACCTTCTTTGTCGGTAGAAATGACTCCATTACTGAGCGATCGCAGAATATCTTTTTGCCGTTGTTCCTGTTCTTTGACTTTTTGGAACAATTTGGCATTTTGTAAGGCAACCCCCGCTTGAATATTGAATGCCTGCATGAATTCTAAATCATTAGTATTAAAGCTGGCTTTCCATTGTTCCGGGGCTTCTGGCCAATTTTCTGGATTATAAGGCGGGTGTTCTCCTTGTTTTTTCTTATTAATTAATTGAGTCACACCAATCAGTTGATTGTCAGCATTATAAACGGGTGTGCATAACATACTGCAAGTCCGATATTTAGTTTTTTGATCCGTTTGTTTAGAGGTTTCGGAACGGGGATCGTTATACAGATCAAAGGAAATTAATAAAGGTTCACCACTTTGGGCAACAACTCCAGCAAATCCGGCATTTCTAGGAATCCGAATTTCTATCAGTTTTTCATTAATCGGAATTTTTGTCCAAAGTTCGCTTTTTTCTTCATCTAATAACCACAGGGTGCTACGATCGGCATTCATTAATTCTTTTGCCTGATCCATAACATTTTTTAGGGTTTCTTCTAAGTCCAAACTACTCTTACTGAGGGCATTAACCGCATTCATTAAAGCCGCAGCCGCTCGCTGTCTGACCGTGGCCGCATAGAAGGAACGAGAGGACTCTAAAATTAGGCGAATCGAGGGGACAAATTCTTCAAATAGTTTTTCATCGTCTACCGTAAATCCCTCTAAGTCTATTTTTTCATCTAAGGGATCTAGGTGGCTTGAATTCAGTTTTAATTTATTTAGTAATTGTACCACCGCCACCAAGCCATTTTCATCATTTAAAAGAGGCATAACGACCATCGTATATGTCCGATAGCCATTTTTCTGATCCATTTTCTTGGCGGCGGCCGAACGCGGATCATCATAAAAATCGTAGGGAATATTAACCACATTGCGAGTGGTCGCCACTTCCCCAGCAATTCCGGCGGTGGATGGGATTCTCAATTCTAAGGGTTTACCATCCTGTCCTCCAGCTACAATTGACCAGAGTTCGTGTTTTTCTTCATCTACCAGCCAGATCGTTGTCCGATCGGCATTTAAAAGTTCTCCTATCTTAATAGTAATCGACCGCAACATTTCATTGAGAATCTCCTCAAACCCCTGGGCATCGAGCAGATTATTCAGCATCGACAGGGTTTGATTAACTGTTTTTAGTTTATCCTCAACTTCTTTAACCACAATAACGAAATTGTCTTTGGTTAAAGGAGCCAGAATGGAGGAGAAACTGCTGCCTCCTGCACCTGTGAGAACTAAACCCCCATTCGTTGAGGAAGATGATTCTTCAAGAGGGGTCTCACCCCCCACTTTGCTGATACCCTTTCGATTAACTGTAGACTCCTCAACGGGTGTTACATCAATTACTTGTGCTGAAACAACCGTTGATTCTCCTGATATAGAATTGGTCGGGGATGCAGATTTCATAGGGTTTTAATACATAGATTGGGGTTCAAACAGTCTTTTAGGGGAAAATTAATATTTTTTTAAGTTTTGAACTATCAAAAGAAAATAGCCCATAGACAATTACTGTTTACCAGTTTACGTTGGATATTGACAAGTGGCTAAATTGTATCCGATTTAGGGCAAGCCCGGTTTGTGAAACTATTATTCCACTTAGTATAGATTCTCATCTGTGTTTTGTTCTACCAATTTGGACAAAATAGGGCAAGAGGGATCACAGATTTAAGCGGATTTCACGGATTTCACGGATTTTAATCTGTCAGGACTCAGGCAAGCACGCTATATATGGTGTACTTGCGTAAGTCCTGATAGATGGAATCCCCGTCCGTTCTGAATGATATAGCAGGGAACAGCCCCCCCAAACCCCCCGTGCACGGGGGGCTAGGGGGGGAGGGAACAGGGGGAAAACACTTCACCGTCTGGGTTCCAAGATCCGTCTCTATCCTAACTGCCTTGGCGGTTGCTATAGTATAAAGATTGCCTAAAATTATGCCTTAACATTTGCCGATATGCCTCTAAGTTGGAATGAAATTAAGCAAAGGGCGATCGCCTTTTCTAAGGAATGGGAAACTGAAACTTCAGAGAAGTCAGAATCACAATCATTCTGGAATGATTTTTTTAATGTGTTTGGCATTTCACGGCGGCGGGTGGGAAGTTTTGAGCTACCAATTAAAAAAGCGGATAATAAACAAGGCTTTATCGATCTTTTGTGGAAAGGGATGATTTTGGTGGAGCATAAGTCTAGGGGTAAGGACTTAGATAAAGCTACACAACAGGCAAAAGATTATTTTCCAAATTTAAAAGAGCATGAGTTACCAAAATATATTTTAGTTTCGGATTTCCAAAAATTCAGGCTTTATGATTTAGATACGAACGAAACCAAAGAGTTTGAGCTAAAGGATTTTGTAAATCATGTCCATCTATTCGGCTTTATGGCGGGATATGAAAAACGGGTTTATAAGGATGAAGATCCTGTCAATATTAAAGCGGCGGAATTGATGGGAGAACTGCACGATCGCCTCAAAGAAATTGGCTATATAGGGCATGATTTAGAGGTGTATCTGGTGCGGCTATTGTTCTGTATGTTTGCCGATGATACGGGCATTTTTGATAAGGAGGGAATTTTTTGGGAATATATTGATCTTCATACGAAGGAAGATGGCAGCGATTTGGCGATGCACATTGCTTCGATTTTTGATGTTTTGAATACATCTGATGAGAAGCGGTTAAAAAATTTAGATGAGAATCTGACACAGTTTCCCTATGTAAATGGGAAGTTATTTGAGGAACCTTTGCAACTTGCGGCTTTTGATAAGCAGATGCGTGAAATGTTGTTAAAGGCTTGTGCATTTGATTGGGGTAAAATTTCCCCGGCGATTTTTGGGTCGATGTTTCAGGCGGTAATGAATCAAACGGAACGGCGCAATTTAGGGGCACATTACACTTCTGAAAAGAATATCCAAAAGTTGATTAAGCCGCTTTTTTTGGATGATCTTTATACTGAATTTGAGAAGGCAAAGGGTAGTAAGGGCAAACTAGAAGCATTACATAAAAAGATTGCCAATTTATATTTCCTTGATCCTGCCTGTGGTTGTGGTAATTTCTTGATTATTACCTATCGGGAATTGCGAGATTTAGAAATTAAAATTTTGCGTGAATTGTATAGAAAAGACGAGGGTTTTGTTGATGTAAGAATTTTTATTCAAGTGGATGTAGATCAGTTTGCGGGGATTGAATATGATGAATTTGCGGTGCGGGTGGCTGAGGTGGCGATGTGGTTAATTGATCATCAGATGAATATGAAGGTGAGTAATGAGTTTGGGCAGTATTTTGTGCGTTTACCATTAAAGAAAGCGGCGAAGATTGTGCATGGTAATTCGTTGCGGATTGATTGGGAGTCTGTTGTTGCCAAAGAGAAGTTAAATTTTATTTTGGGTAATCCTCCATTTGTCGGGCATCATTATCAGTCAATTGCTCAAAAGCAAGATTTACATTATATACTTCATGACGTTCAATCGGCTGGGGTTATGGACTATGTATCAGCTTGGTTTTACAAGGCTGCACAGTACATTCAATCCACAAAAATCAAGGTTGGTTTTGTGTCAACTAATTCTGTTTCACAAGGCGAGCAAGTAGGGATTTTATGGGGTGCTTTACTCGATAAGTTTAGGGTGATTATACATTTCGCTCACCGAACTTTTAAGTGGAATAATGAAGCAAAAGGTAATGCTGCTGTACATTGCGTTATTATTGGCTTCGCTAATTATGAGACTGATGAGAAATATATATTTGATTATCAGGACATAAAAGGAGAACCGCAGTTAATAAGGGCAAAAAATATTAATCCTTATTTGGTGGATGCCAGTAATTTGATTATCCCTAATAGAAATAAGCCGATATGCAATGTCCCGGCAATGATGTATGGAAGTAAACCAACTGATGGGGGATATTTTTTATTAACTCAAGAAGAAAAAACAGAATTTCTAAAGAAAGAACCAGATTCGGAAAAATTTATTAAACCCTTTATTAGTGCGAAAGAGTTTTTAAATGGTGGTGAGAGATATTGCTTATGGTTAGTAGATATACAGCCCAATGAACTTAAAAAAATGCCTGAGATTCTTAAAAGAGTGGAAGCAGTTAGGAAGTTTAGATCCGAAAGTGTAGCTTCTTCTACGCGAGATTATTCGAGCCATACATTGTTTAGACAAGTTACACAGCCAAAGTCAGACTATATTCTTGTTCCTAGAACTACTTCGGAGAACAGAAGATATATTCCACTCGGTTTCTTTACGGCGGATAATATTGTCAGTGATACTTGTCAAGCAATTCCTAATGGAGATCTGTATTTATTTGGGATGTTGACTTCTGCAATGCACATGACGTGGGTTAAGTATGTTTGTGGAAGATTGAAAAGTGATTTTCGATATTCCAAAGACATCGTTTACAACAACTATCCATTCCCTGAAAATGTCAGCGACAAACAAAAGCAAAAAGTGGAAACTTCCGCACAAAAAGTATTAGACACAAGGGCAAAATATCCCGATAGTAGCCTCGCCGATCTTTACGATCCCCTCACCATGCCGCCCGATTTGGTAAAGGCACATCAAGCCCTAGATAAAGCGGTAGACCTCTGCTATCGTCCCCAGCCTTTCGTTAGCGAATTAAATCGCATTGAGTATTTATTTAGCCTCTATGAAGCCCTAAGTGCGCCATTACTGAAAGTCGAGAAGAAAAAGCGAGTTAAGAAAAAAGATAGTTAATAAATTAGATGATCTGGCGATCGCTATTCGGTGTGAGTCGTGATTATTAGGCGATCGCTGTTTATCACTACAGCAAGAACGTAATGCGATCGCCGCTTAATATCTCAGCAAAATAGAAATGCGATCACTGCTTGTTTTCAGTTTAGAGAAGTCACTAAATGTTCTACAGCATCGGCTAAATCATACAACGAATAATAATCATAAATTCGACCTAATTTAGGCTCCCAATAACGACCATGAGCCAACCAATGCCGATATTTAAAGGCAGTAATCACTTCTGAAATAAAACCTTTATATTCGGGATAAGCCTCCTTCCACAGTCTTAAAATATCATCCTCTAAAGATGCACGACTCCCTATAATAATCATTAATATCTGACAGCGATAAATTTTGACCCGATAATGAAACTTTTTTAAGCATTAACAACTTCCATTAAAGCCTCAAAAAAACTTTGTTCCGTAAGCTCTAAGTAGCTAACTTTAGGTGGCGGAGTTGCAATTTTCCAACACCATTCTGTCTGAGGGCTAAAATCACCCATAAAGAAAGTGCTTGGTTTATCAAAATCTTTAGGAAGGAATAAAAATCGAACGCTCCCTAAACTAGAATCTAAGTCAATACGACCATTACAACCAACCACAAAGCGACCAACAGGTTTAAAAATTAGCCTTTTCTTACCGATTTTTAAAATTAATTGTTGAACCTGATACTCTCCAAAATTATCTTCTTGAAGTTTAATTGTTTTCTGCTCCTCAATAATTTTACCTTGTTTAAGATAATTACCAACAAATCCTCGAATTAAGTTATAAAAATCATCAATGTTACCAAGCCATGTTTCTTTCTCTACCTCATAGTCAATAAGTGAATTGACTTTTTCTAATTCTTGTTGAGATAGAAACTCTTCAAATTGTTCTAGGTATGGTTTTTTAGACATGATCTTACACCTTAAAATTTTATACAAAGAAATTAGATTAAGTTTAAAAAAAGCCGATATCAATAGTACCATTATAAATGTTTTTTCGGCTAATTGTCAAGTTACTGCGATCACTTTCTCTGATGAAGTGCGATCGCTATTCGGTGTGAGTCGTGATTTTTAGGCGATCGCTTTTGCTGTATTTTAGATGTACACTTAGATGTACAGATAGATTCAAAAATAATGCTATCCAATATTCCTATTACAGAAGCAAGAAACGAGTTAACCTCATTACCTGAAAAACTTGCCCAGCAAGGCGGTACACTGGCAATTACCCGCAGAGGTAAGCCCGTCCTAGCTGTGATGACATGGCAACATTACGAAGCAATACTCGAAACCATAGAAATACTTGGTGATGCGAACCTTATGGCTAACTTGCATCAAGGTATTACCGAGGCGAAATCAGCACAAGGAATAGATTGGGAATCAGCTAAACGAGAATTAGACCTGTAATGTATCGCGTCGTTATTCAACCTACGGCTTTCAAACTATTAAAAGAAATCAGCGATCGCCGTATCCGTCAAAAAATTAGCGATCGCATTGACAAGCTGAAAGAATCTCCCGAAATGCACCGGAAACCATTACTCGGTGAACTAGATGGTTATTACAGTGTGCGTGCAGTTGGACAAAGATATCGGATCATTTACGCGATCGAGCAAGCTCAAGTCACTGTGATGATTGTGGCTTTGGGTATTCGGAAGGATGGTAGTAAACAAGACGTATTCGGCTAAAATTTAAGCAAGATTGTTTAGTATTGGAAAGGAAATTCTATTTTGTCCAACCCAGATTCCAACACAAATCAGCCTCGCCTTTTATCTTTTACCCTTGACGGTTGGTCTGTTTTAGGTAGTCGAGTTACTGTGTCTTTAGACGATGGTGTTGCAGTATTAGTTGGTCGCAATGGGGCTGGAAAGTCAGCTATTCTTGAAGGGTTTGAAGCAATCTCATTATGCGCGATTGGCAGGTTTAATCAACTTGTGTATGATAGCGAAAGTTTTCCTAAAATATTAGAAATCGAAATTTTGACTCCGACTGATCGTAGGCTTGAATATAGGTATGAATTTACAACTCTTGCTAGTTCTGATGATGATCTGAATTTTGATGACTCCGATGACTCCATAGATGAAAAATCAGAAGTAAGTCGTTTCTCCTGGAATGACTACTGTCGATATATTAATGAAGGGGAAGATCATCTTTGGACTACTGATAATGGGGTAACAACTTTTCATACTGGGGATGACCCAATTATCACTGTTCTTGGGAATACGCACTCTCTCCGACAATCGCTCCCAAAAACCTCCCCAATCAAGCTACCTAACGAAATGCTTTGGGTTTATTCTGTTTTGAGAGGAGTTCACTTATTAGGGAAAGCTTCTATTAGACAAAGGACTAGACGACAACCATCACAACTAAGAGTATCAAGCAAAGGTATTTCTACTCGTTCTTTCAGTTTAGGTGATATTCTAGCTCGAAAAATACTACGTCTTATTGCGAAAGATGAACTATACGAAATTGAGAGTATATGTCAGCGAGTTGGACTTGGCAGCAAGATATCTGTACAAAAGTTTATTTTAAGCAGAGATTCTGGAGAAAAAATTGAAAATGAAGATGAAGAATATATTTCTTCAGTATTGCTGGATGGTGTCAATATAGGGTTACTATCTGATGGAACCCTCCGAGTTTTGTCGATTCTGATTGAAATAATTGCATCATCTCCTAATACGACGACAATAATTGAAGAACCTGAGACACAAATTCATCCTGGTATGCTTGCAAAGTTACTGAATGAAATCGAGACCTACTCTTTTGGAGAAAACTTGATTCTTTCGACTCACTCACCGCAAGTCATTTCATGGACTAGACCAGAAAAAATTATTCTAGTTCATCGAGATAATGGACGGACATTTGTTCAGAAATTAGGCGATGATCAGATTCACAATGTTATTGAATACCTCTCTGAAGAAGGTGACTTGGGCGAATGGATTTACAGTGGTGTTCTCGATGATGAGTAATATTAAAATCGCCTTAATTGCTGAGGATGATACGGATTGTAACGCAATTCGTAAAATTGTCCATCGTGTCCTTGGTGAAGATGTGACAACTAAAAAATGGGCTTCTAAAGGTTGTAGTACATTAAAGAAAAAGCTAACAGCAAAGATTAAATTACTCTCCAATGAAGGCTGTAGTATTTTTATTATCGTTCACGATTTGGATCGTAATCCTCAGAATGATTCCCTCAATAATGAGACAGAATTGCGGTCGGAATTAGAAGAATTATCTTCTAAAATTGAAAGTCTTAAAAAACATATCTGTATTCCCATTGAAGAATTAGAAGCCTGGTTCTGGTCTGATCCAGAAGTTATCAAATATCTTGGTGGTGAAAAAGGTAAAGCACATCCTAACCCTCACGAAATTAAATCTCCTAAAGAAAAACTAATAGAATTGTCGGTTGGAAAAAATAGAAAGCCTCGTTACAGTACCAACATGAATGTTGAATTGGCGGCGAGGCTAAATCTAGCTCTATGTTACGATCGCTGTCCTTCGTTTGAGAATCTCCTTAATTTCTTGCGCTCGCTCTAAAAAATATTGATAATCTATAAAGAATCCTTAATGGCTTTACCAAGTAACCGTTTTGAGGCACTAGGCGGAGATAGAAAAGGGCAGTACAGCATCCGTATAAATGATAAATGGCGTATTTGTTTTGAGTGGACAGAAACAGAAAATCGCCCATTTAATATAGAAATTGTCGATTATCACTTCATGAGAAAAAAGCTATGGCAAGACCCGCAATTCACCCTGGCGAAATATTAGCTGATGAACTAAAAGAACTGGGAATTAGTGCATCAGAATTAGCGCGATCGCTCCATATACCCAAAAATCGGATTACGCAAATTCTCAAAGGGCAAAGAGGTATTACTGCTGACACGGCATTACGTCTAGGACGATGGTTTGGCACTGGTGCAGAACTATGGCTTAATTTGCAAAAAGCTTATGAGTTACGCCTAGCCCAAGAGTTAGCGGGAGAAGAAATTCATTCATACGATTCAACCTCGTTCATCTATCAACAATCAGCCGTTAGTTCAAGTTTAGATAGATAAATTTTGGGTATGGGGAATGCGATCGCTGGTTGATTTTTTTGAAGTGGCGATCGCTATTTACCAAATCATCCCCAAATTTAACACAAAACCCTTTAAAATATCTTCCCCCGAAACCGTAGCAGGAGAATCTAAAACCTCAACCTCTTTTCCTGGTCTATAAATCTCTACTTGACGAGATTTCCGATTAATTAATATACCCAAACCCACACCATTATCTATATATTCCCTCATCTTTTCCTGTGTGGTCTTCAAACTATCACTAGGAGAAAGTAACTCAATTATAAAATCAGGACAAATAGGGGGAAACTTTTGTTTTTCTTCATCAGTTAAAGCATCCCATCTTTCTAACTTAATCCAAGAAGCATCAGGAGAGCGATCTGCACCATTCGGCAATTTAAAACAAGTGGAAGAATCAAAAACTATACCCTCCTTATTTTGCTCATTCCAAATCCAAACTTGAGCAGTAATACCCGCATTACGATTTCCTGTTTCTCCTCCCGTTGGTGGCATAATTATTAATTCTCCATTTGCATTTCTTTCAAATCTCAATTCCCGGTTGTTTTGACATAGCTGAAAAAACTGCTCATCAGTCATTTCTATTAATGATTTCAAATTGACAGTTAAAGCATTCATAGTCATATCCTCATTGAATGTTCAGGGAGAAATTTTAACTATCTCATATCCTATTATATATTAACTGAATATTCCTTTTTGAGCTTGGCGATCGCTATTACTGTAAGTCGTGATTTTTAGGCGATCGCATCGCTTAATAATTATTTGTCTTTGCGGTCGCCTATAACTTCTCGGAACTCATCAACGAAGCAAATCATTTTTGATTGCCTAATCTGGGCTAAAAACAGACAATTTTAATAAGCGTATCGGCTTCGGTATAATGTCGGCATTCATGTGCGCGACTTCCGCGTGAGGTGAACGCTTTGTTAGGCGAATATTTATTGCCGATTCACTGCTGAAACTCAATCAGGTCTTGTTCATTTAAAAATTGAAAAAAACGATCATGAATATTTTTACTTCTTGTAATCACTTGGTTTTCGTCAAACTCCTTCAACTCAATAATATTCTTAATTTCATGAATTTGGCTTGGGTCTTTAAATTTCCCCCGACGCTGTCTACCACTATATATTTTCTTCTTATCATCAAATCCGTAATCAGATGCTCTTATATTTATACTTTCTTCCAGAAGTATTTTATTCCCCAAGGATTCAAGATTGTTCTCGTTTTTTAAACCACCTTCGATATCTTGTCGCTTTCTCGAATAGATATGTTCAATATCGAATCCTTGCTTCAAATCAAGGAGTTTTTGTTCTGGAAAAGAATGGGCATACCAAGTTATCATGGAGCGTGTAATTGACCTTTGGTTCGTAAATGTATAATTTTCAAATTGAGCACGAGATTGAGTCTCATTAAACTTATACTTTGAAAAAGTAGCGATTGAGCCATTAACAATGGTAATCATTTCATCGTACACAGGAGTGCGAAGGGCATTTACTCCAGGATTAGTTATTGCGTATGCAAATATAAAAGCCGTGATTCGGTCAAGGAAAGTGCCAAAAGCGCTTTCCTCCAGAAGACCTTCGCTGCTCTTGTTTTGCAAAAAATAGACAGATGTAATATTTTGCCACATACCATTTGGAGCAAAATGTAGTACAAATAGTTTTTTGATAATGCTATCCGAGAATTGTTCTTTGTCTTGAAGGATGATACTTTTCCAAAAATTAGCCAGCATTTTTAGATCACTTATAGTATTTTCTTCCTTTAAGTATTTATATTTATTCCGTTCATAAAACTTTCGCAGTGATTCCGTAGTTGAACTTTTATTTCCCTCTTTTGCTCGCAGAAAATACATATATCGAGAAAATAGATCATCCATTGGTGTGCCAGTTATTGGATGAAACACTGTATTTGATAATTCCTCAAGTTCTTTCCAGTCCTTGATAAATTCATCTTTCTTATTGGAGTCGCTAAAGTATTTATAAAACTGGGCTTTAAAAATATCAGCATCTGAGAGTGGAAGACCACGATCGTTTAGTGTCGAAAAAATTCGTAATGCCGTATCTTGGGACTCTGCCTCAATAGGTAAAAGAATGCAGTTGTTTAAAATTCGAGCAGGAAAATATGGAAAATAACCAGCAAAACCTAGTAAAAAATCTTCTATTTTATTTTGAAAGAATTTGTAATTTTGAACGTATTGACTCTTAGCACTAGCCTTTACATCGCCTGTCCTTAGCAGTTCAAGAAATTCATCTTTGTCGTTGTCGGTAGCTACTTCGGAGTCTATTTTTAATAGTGATTTGTCTGCGCTACCAAAGGTGTCAGTTTTCCATATACACTTCTCAATTCGTTCCCTAGTAAGTATAGAATTTCTGTCCTGCATATTTGAAAATTTGTCATAAAAGGCACGAAGGATTAATAGTAGTGTAGTAAGTCGCTGTTGCCCGTCAATCACCTCTGACTTACCATTTTCATTTTTAAATGTAACTATTGATCCCAGAAAATATTCTTCGTTATCGTCGAATTCATCACAATTATTATTTGGAAAAGAAAATAAAAATAAGTCATCCCAAAGAGTTTGACATTGTTGATCATCCCAAGCATATAGTCTTTGGTAATCAGGGATGAGGAAGTCAGATTTTTTGTCTGATAATAAGTCAAATATGGACTTTTGATCAACATTGAGTTTCGACATTTATGTCCTCTGTTTTCGGCTAACGGATTAATTGAGTGCAAGAGAAATTTTACTCTTCACCAGAATACTACATTTTTGTCCACACCAATGATGTGTTATGCACTGATCGCCTCAACAATCATCTACTAAAGGCGATCGCCAGTACAATGACTCGTGATTTTTAGGCGATCATGATGTTTTGGGTGTTGATGGGGTGATCGCTGGTTGATTTTTTGCGAAGTTGCGATATAAATGTTATGTTTAACGTAACGCATAACACTTGCCTATACCTCAAAAATATAAAGACAAACGCACAGCCAAATTTGCTGCTGGTGATCGTGTCAAAGAATTTCAGGCATTTGAAAGACAAGCATACAAGCGCTTAGAAATCCTAGAAGCCGCACCTAATAAAGAATCCTTGAAGGCTTTGCCAAGTAATCGTTTTGAGGCACTAGGCGGAGATAGAAAAGGACAGTACAGCATCCGCATAAATGACAAATGGCGTATTTGTTTTGAGTGGACAGAAACAGAAAATCGCCCATTTAATATCGCAATTGTCGATTATCACTAAAGGAGAAAATAACTATGGTAAGACCCGCAATTCACCCTGGTGAAATCTTATCTGATGAACTAGAAGAACTGGGAATTAGTGCATCAGAACTAGCGCGATCGCTCCATATACCCACAAATCGGATTACGCAAATTCTCAAAGGGCAAAGAGGTATTACTGCTGACACGGCATTACGTCTAGGACGATGGTTTGGCACTGGTGCAGAACTATGGCTTAATTTGCAAAAAGCTTATGAGTTACGCCTAGCCCAAGAGTTAGCGGGAGAAGAAATTCAAAAGACGATTCAACCTCGTTCATCTATCAACAATCAGCCGTTAGTTCAAGTTTAGATAGATAAATTTTGGGTATGGGGAATGCGATCGCTGGTTGATTTTTTTGAAGTGGCGATCGCTATTCCTGTGAGTCGTGATTTTTAGTACACAGTCAAGCATAAATCAACTGATACTGTTTACGAGTTTAAACTGACTATATTAGGTTGATAAGCCTTTTATCCTGTCTGTTAAACGACGGTTCACGGTCTAATATATAGTACATCTTACTGACTGAGAGGACTGATAGTTAAGGCTGAGGGAGTTGATATATCTTGTGATGTCTTTCCCACCAAACCAAATAAAAATGTCCTTCTAGCCTTACACCCCAAGCTCTGACTGTATTAGCAAATCTAAAGCGAAAAGCCGTGTCGTACTCCTCTAAACCTATTTCAATCCACCTATTCTGAGCTTCTTTCACCAAAGTAATTAGCTCTTGAGAGTGATGCTTAGGTACGCTTTTGCCGCCCTTTGCAGGTGTCTTTTGCTCAAATAAAATTTCAGACCAAGTTGATTTTTCTAACGAACTGAGATTTGGAAGTATTTGAGTTTGCCATTCTTCCTCAGTCCAACACCTTTGCTCTTGCCATGACCACTCTCCCTCTAAATCAGATATAGTCGTACACCACGTCAAATGGCAGGCTTTTGAAAATGCTTCTTCGTTAGGAAGATATACAAACTTGTTTCTACTTGGATTTTCCTGAACCTTAACGACCTTCAAGGCAAGCTCAGGTATTGGCGCTATTTTCACAGTTTTAGTCGCCAAGTTTTCCACGCTAGACGAAAATTTTACTGACTTTGCTCTGTGCGCCTGAGCTTTTTCCTCTTGCCTTTGTCTCCTCTTCTCAGCTTTTGAAGGTTTGTCCGTCATAGGCTGGAATAATATTCATGTATTGCAGCTAAGGGGATAAGGTTATCACCCCTTTCTGTAGGTTTCAGATCGCCTCTAGCGTCTTTCCAAGGAGACTCCATGTGAGTTAACTCGCTTAACCACTGCCCACTCTTGTCTTGAAGTGCCTCTAGCACTTTGTCAATAGAGTCTTTCTGATTAGGAGTTAAAGCGTCAACATTTCCATCGGCAAAGGTATCCTTATTAACCTTAAATTGACCTCGATGATAAGAATACAGAACTTGCACCACAGGTCCATTAGCCCAAGCCTGAATATCTTCCTCAAATAAGGGGCTTTCATCCCACACAAGAGACCAAGCCTGACTGTAATAAACAAGCTTTTGAAGCTTCATCGCAGTCATCTCTCCTGTTTTGGTTAGGATATATTTCGCCACATCTACAGCGCGTGCCATATTGTTTCCCTTTTAGCTTTTAGCGAATTATTCCATAATTATAGCACACAAGAACATTGGGCTTTGGTTGCGATCGCATCAACAATCTATCTTCTAAAGGCGATCGCACTTAGTTTGATTATAAATTGCTCATTAGCGAATAACGCATTTTACCAGACTCGTCTTTTCTCCATATACAGATCGGAGTCCAAATGACTGTTACATAATTATTGAATTGATCGCGATAGTCTTGGGAAGAAATTCCCATTTTTCTTGCCGCTTTGACCAGCATCCTTCCAATTGAAAATCCAATTTTACGAATAGCTTCATCTTCATCATCTTCTTCAGACTCCATCAGTGCATCCATATAAGCATCAAAGATGACCGACAATGAATCTTTTAGGCTAAGATCGAACTGAAAAAAATCTGCCGTGTGCCAATAAACTTCACTGCCTTTGAACTTTTTCAGGAGTTCTAAATTTTCATCAGTTGGCTCAAGAATAAACTTATTCATTAGACATCTCCAGAAATTAGGATTTGGTTACGGTATATCAAGGCTTCTAACATAATTCTTGGAGATGTCTATTCAATAACCACATAGTTAAATAATAGAATTAACCCCAATAAATCCAAAATCATTTATCTGGTTAAATAAATACCTATATAATTTCACCAAATCATCCCCAAATTTAACACAAAACCCTTTAAAACATCTTCCCCTGAAACCGTAGCAGGAGAATCTAAAAACTCAACCTCTTTTCCTGGTCTATAAATCTCTACTTGACGAGATTTCCGATTAATTAATATACCCAAATGCACACCATTATCTATATATTCCCTCATCTTTTCTTGTGTAGTCTTCAAACTATCACTAGGAGAAAGTAACTCAATTACAAAATCAGGACAAATAGGGGGAAACTTTTGTTTTTCTTCATCGGTTAAAGCATCCCATCTTTCTAGCTTAATCCAAGAAGCATCAGGAGAACGATCTGCACCATTAGGCAATTTAAAACAAGTCGAAGAATCAAAAGCAATGCCAGTACCATCAGCATCAGTCCAATTAAATAATTGTTGATTTAGTCTACCATTACGATTTCCCGTTTCTCCTCCCGTTGGTGGCATAATTATTAACTCTCCATTTGCATTTCTTTCAAATCTCAATTCCCGGTTGTTTTGACATAGCTGAAAAAACTGCTCATCAGTCATTTCTATTAATGATTTCAAATTGACAGTTAAAGCATTCATAGTCATATCCTCATTGAATGTTCATGGAGAAATTTTAACTATCTCATATCCTATTCTATATTAAGTAGTTGCACAAAATAAATTACCTAGTTGAGAAAGGGAACAGCCCCCCCAAACCCCCCGTGCACGGGGGGCTAGGGGGGGAGGGAACAGGGTAGAGGATGTGTAATTAATTTTGTTTAGGTACTTATTAGTTAACAATTAATAATATAGCAATCTTAAATGATTTGCGATCAGAATATAGAACCCCACCCTAGCCCTCCCCTTACTAAGGGGAGGGTTGGGAGGGGTCGAGATAGATGGAAATATTACAACTGATTTAGGATTGCTATATATCGCTAGTTTTTCATCAACGCCGCTTGGGTCAAAAGGGACTCAGCAAAGGCGATCGCTTCTTGGGCCGATTCTCCACTGGCCAATTGAGCCAATTCTTCCCGACGTTGGGGGGAGGTTAACTGAGTCACCCGGACGACGGTGCGGGTTTCTGGAGCCTGGGAATTGGGTTCTAAGTCGGTTTGGATGGTTTCTTTAATCACCCGAAAATGATGATCTCCCATGGCGGCTACGAGGGGCTGGTGGGTGACACAGAGGACTTGATGGCGCTGACTCAGTTGGTGGAGTTTTTGAGCAATGGCGGTGGCCACTCGTCCCGATACCCCGACGTCAATTTCATCAAATACCAAAGTTCCCGACCCAGCAATTTGAGAAAAACAGGCTTTTAAGGCTAAGAGAAACCGACTCATTTCTCCCCCGGATGCGATCGCTCCCAAGGGTTGCAGGGGTTCTCCGGGGTTGGGACTAAAGCAAAATTGAATCTGATCCGCCCCCATAGCAGTCGGGGAAATCGGATGAATTTCCGCTTGAAATTTAACATTATTCATCGCTAAAGGTTTGAGTTCTTTCAGAAGATGGGTTTCTAATTGATGGCCGGCTTCTTGACGGAGGTTAGTCAGATGTTGACAGGTTTCTTTTAGGGCTTGAACTGCCTGTTGATAGGTCTGTTCTAAGGATTCAATTGATTGATCTTCATCTTCTAAATCCTTTAATTCTTCTTGAATGCGATGATAATATTCGATCACTTCCTCTAAAGTTTGTCCATATTTGCGGCAAATTTGTTTTAAGTCTCGAATGCGATCTTCTACTTCTTCTAAGCGTTGAGGATCGGATTCTAATTGTTCACCATAACTGCCAATTTGTCTTCCGGCTTCGGTAATTTGAGCCACCGCTTCACTGACTATTTCTAAAATAGGTTGAAGTTGGGGATCATATTCGACTAAATCACTGAGTTTGTTTTCCGCTTGGCTTAATAAATCCGCCGCCGCTAACCCGGTTTCACTTTGATATAGGGCCTGATAAATTTGATAACTTTGTTGTTGAAGTTCAACAATATGATTCAACCTTTGATGTTCAATTTGTAATTGTTCTAATTCGTCGGCTGTGGTTAAAGTAGCTGTATCTAATTCTCGAATTTGATAGGTTAATAAATCTAATCTCTGTAGGCGTTGCTGTTCAAATTGACGGCGTTTTTCTAGGGCATGGCTACAGGTTTGAGCTTGGGTATAGGTCGATGCTACGGCTTTTCTGGCTTTGATTAAGGGTTGACCGCCATAGAGATCTAACCATTCCTGTTGTAGTTCAGGTTGACCGAGTTGTAAGGTTTGTCCTTGGGCGGTAATTTCAATTAAGCGATCGCGCAGTTGTTCAATTAATTTTCGATTAACTAATACCCCATTAACCCGGGATCGACTGCGAAGTTTATCTCCGGTAATTACTACTTCCCGACTACAAACAATTAAACTGCCATCGACTAAATCAATTTCTTGTTCTGTTAACCAATTAAACCATTTTTTTTCGATCTCAAATGTTCCTTCTAATAATGATCTTGTAGCTCCTGTTCTAATGGAACGACGGTCTACTTTTCCCCCTAAAATTGCATCAACAGCATCTAAAATAATTGACTTTCCGGCTCCGGTTTCTCCGGTAAATACATTTAAACCGCTACCTAAATCTAAATCTAAATGATCAATTAAAGCAAAGTTTTCTATTCTTAGGGAAAGTAACATATTAATCAGTTATCAGTGATCAGTTATCAGTTTTAGAAGTAATTTTTATATTCATTACTTCAATCTTGAGCCACCCGTCCGTACAAGTTATTAGTAAATCATTGATCTAGCTTGCTGGAGCTAAAGTTAAAATAATCCGAGTTATAATTTGTTGATTTTCTCCTGATTCTATTAGGAATTTTCCTGCCATTTTTTCTAACATTTGTTGACAAATTAAAAGCTGTTGACCTGGGGGAGAAGATAGGGGAGAGGGAGCAAGTAAATCGGGAGAATGACCGATTTTTAACTCCAGAATTAGTTGCGGGTTAATTATACCATAATCTGTAATCATTAGTTGTAATTGATGATCATTTAAAGGTTGAGTGATCATCTCAATGACGCCACCTGGTTCAGCGCGGTGACAGGTGGTTAATAATATTTCATAAAAAACCAGTTCTAATTTAATATGATCGCCAATAACATTAAAATTTTCCTGTTGTTTAATCACTAATTGGATTTGTTTATTTCTAATAATAGCATTGATTCGTTCCCCCACCCTTCGCAATAAATTAGTAATTGGAATAATATCATTTTGATGATGAAGTCGCCATTGTTCCTGTTTAATTAAAGAACTGGTAGAAGCTAAAGCGCTTCCCATTTGACGGAGTAATTGTTGATAGCGTAAATGGGAAAGTTGGTTTTTTTGTGGATCGGTTGATTGAAATGGAGATTGATTTAATTCGTTTAATTGTTTCAGTCCTCCGCCCACGGTTCGATACAATTCTTCTAAGCGCCGTTGTTTATACCAATTCATCCATTGTAATTCTTCGTGTTGAGTTGTTAATACCTCTTGAATTCTGAGATAGCGCCGTGACCAAGAAAACTGCATGATCAAGGAATTAAGCAGAGTTAAAGATATGCCAGATTCTGTTTGAATTTGCTCAGGATCAGCAACAATCAAAATACCCGTAGGATCGTGTTCAGAAGCGGTATGCAGGGTAGTGACTAAAATTTTATCGACGGTGCTTGTAAACCATTGGCGAGTATAAGCAGATAGCTCCTGTACCGGCCACAAAAACATTGTTTTTGTTGATAAAGCGTGTTGAATTAAAGGATCTTTAGCGATAGAAATTAACCGCTCTGAGTCAATATAAAATTTAGATTGACGAGCAATACAATGGGCAACTTTTGCTTTTTTGGCTCCTTCTAGCCAGGTTAATAATAGAACTAAAGGACTTTTTGATAATTGGGCTATTTTTTCTGTAAATTGTTGTTCTAGGTCTTGTAATTGCTCAGTTTTTTCTAAGATTGACCAGCCCTGCTCTAAGGCTTGATTAAATTCTTCTTGAGATTTAATTCGTTGATTTAACTTCCATTGACGGAGAATCACACTTAATTGTTGACCCACAATTTTAACTAATTTTTGTTCGGTTCGATCCCAAGTTCTGGGAGCATCATGACCGATTAATAACCACTCTTGAGGTGTATTGTCTTGTTGATTTTTTTCCGAAGTCAAACAAGAGTTAATCGGGCAAAGAATGAGCGATCGCACTCCGGCATCCTTGAGTTGATTGCGCCAAGGTTTTAATTTTTCATCTTCATCATAATTTTCAATTAGCAAAATTTCGTTCTGATTTTTTAAAGATTGCCAATCTTGGGAACTCAGAGAATCTAAAGGCGAAAAAATTGCGTTTCTATTTAAAGGATAATATTGATAAATAATCTCAAATTTTGCTGTTTTAAGATGACGTTTAATTAATAAAAATCGTCCCGCATTTAATCGCTGACACAATAGATTAGCGGTAGTCTTTAAAGAAAGTTGCCAATCTTGATCATTAACAATAGTACGGGTAACTTTAGCAGTTAAGGATTGATCTAATTCCGCTTGTCGAATTTTAACTTCCATTTCCGCTAAGGGAGCAGTTAGGGAAATTAATTGTCCCACACCCCGCAAAAATTGTTTTTCATTTTCCTGCCAAATCCTCGGATTTTGACCTTCAACGGCAATAAATCCTAACATTTCTTGATTAAAAAGAATCGGAACTGCTAATAGGGAACGGGCGCGAATTTTCTCCATTAATCGTTCCGTTGTATCCGCTCTTAAGGAACTATAAGACTCTCCAATAGACACTAAATGATCGGAAGTTAACGCTTGATAAAATTCCCCTAAATCCTGTACTGTTACCCCCGAAGCCGATTGTTTCATTAAACTGACACTCGGAAGTTTTTGTTGATTACTCGCCCGCCGCCAAAAATAACGGCCTTCTCGATAATACCAATACACATTTGTCCGAGTCGGTTCAATAAATTCATGGGTTGTTTCTACCGCTACTTCCAAACATCGATCTAAAGTATTCAGGGTTCTAAATTGAGTTAAAAGTTTCAAAAAAGGTTGGTCAGGTCTTTTGGTTTGTTGATACATCCAAGTGGTTTCAATTTGAAATAAAGAAGTCGCTAAGGTTCCTAAAACCATCGAAATTAGTTCTTTTTCCGTTGAACTCGGAGAAATTCCCCACTCGGTTGATCCTAATAAAACCACACCAAAACAGCGATCTTTATAGCGCATGGGGAATAAAATTGACCCCTGAATATTAAAGGCTTGGGCAGCTTTTTGCCATCCTCCAGCGCGAGTTTCTGACCGCAGATCGGGGACAACTAAAGGTCGCATTTGAATTACTAACTGTTCGAGTAAATCTCCAGGAGATAAGACAAATCTTTGTTTGATTAACCAATTATCTTCCGTTGGGGTAACTCCTCCTTTGCCAATTAAACGATGATCTAAACGATCATATAAACTAATCCAAATTAAACTATAATTAAACTCGGTTTTTAAATAGTTTAAAATCGTTTCGATTAAAACATCAACATTGTCTTCATCTTGTAGGGTCTGGAGAACACGCCCCAATGTCATGATGGGTTGCTCTAATGCGGTCGATTCTTCAAATTGACCCATAATAAACTCCCGAATTGTATATTTTAATTAACATTAAAAACTAAAATTTTAATTAAGATCCTAAACCTGTGCAGTTTTCTGGTATAGGGGAAGAAAAATACTCTACCCGTTGATCTGGCTGATGCTTCTATCTTACCCTTAATATTTCACCATTTTGCTCAAAAAATAGACTAAATTTAAAACTGGGAATTAAGACCTAAGCATAGGAGACTATTTTGGATATTTACCGCAGCGCCGTTAAACCCCTTTTATTTTATGGACTCAAAATTGATCCAGAATGGGCCCATCATCGCGCTTTAGAAGTCTTGAGTTGGATTGACCAAAATCAGTCTAATTCACCCCTAAATTGGCTAGAATCTCAACTTAAACCATCATTCTGTTTACAGGATATCCGTTTACAGCAACAATTGTGGGGTTTAAATTTTGCTAATCCCGTGGGTTTAGCCGCCGGGTTTGATAAGGATGGAGTTGCTGCTGGAATTTGGCAAAGTTTGGGTTTTGGATTTACGGAATTAGGGACAGTTACCCTCCATCCGCAACCAGGAAATCCCCAACCTAGATTATTTAGATTAGTTGAGGATGAAGCCATTTTAAATCGCATGGGATTTAATAATCAAGGGGCGGAAATATTGGCGCAACGGTTAGAGGAAAAACATCAACAAAAATTTATGATTCCAGTCGGAATTAATTTAGGAAAATCTAAAATTACTCCTTTAGAAGAAGCCGCCGAAGATTATTTAGGGAGTTTTAAACTGTTAAAAGACTATGGGGATTATTTTGTGGTTAATGTTTCTTCTCCTAATACCCCCGGATTGCGATCGCTCCAAGATGCGGAACAATTAAGTAAAATTATAGCGGTTTTAAATACTGAAAATACAGATAATAAACCAATTTTAATTAAAATAGCACCGGATTTAGAATGGGATGCGATCGCCGATGTTGTTAATTTATCCCAAACCCATAAATTAGCCGGAATTATTGCTACTAATACTACCATAAAACGCGACGGATTAAAAACCCAATGGCTACCCCAAACCGGAAGTTATATTACCCAAGAAGCGGGAGGAATTAGTGGTGCACCCCTAAAAGAAAGATCAACAGAAGTAATTCGTTGGATTCATCAAAATACCCAAGGACAGTTACCTATTATTGGGGTTGGGGGAATTTTTACCGCCGATGATGCTTGGGAAAAAATTACAGCAGGAGCTTGTTTAATTCAAGTCTATACGGGTTGGATTTATGAAGGGCCAGGAATGGTAAAAAGCATATTAGCAGGACTGTTAAAAAAATTAGATCAATATGGGTTAAATTCAATTTCTGAGGCCGTTGGTTTCAAACCTTAACTAAAGGCAAGATTGCCTATTCTTTATTTCCTATACCCTCGCTCAAGCCGCTAATATTGCCGAAAAACTTAAAGATTTAGTGCATCAGTTTCGGTTTATTTGGAATCACAAAACCTTTTAACTTTAATGAATGAAATTTGGGATATAAATTTATGCTCAAACCTCAGATTTCTCACCAATGGAAAGTTCGCTATCGCCTGATTTTATCGGCTTTATTTTCTTTAATAGTATCATTTTTTCTGCCATCTTGGTTTAGTTTATCCACTCGGATTCTATCATTATGGAATGCGGGAATGATCTGTTTTTTAATCTCAACTTGGGTATTAATGGTGCAAGCAATCCCCAAAACAATGCGCCGCAATGCTCAAAGCCAGGATGAAGGACGATTAGTAATTTTGAGCTTAATTACGGCTTCTGCCTGTGCTAGTATATTAGCGATAACTTTTATATTAAGAGAAACAAAAGATCAGAATATTAATATAATTATTACCCATATAATTTTAGCGGTGATCACAATTATTGGATCATGGTTACTGGTTCATACAATTTTTGCGATTCACTATGCCCATGAATATTATCAAGACCATAAAACTCTCAGTAATTCTCCAGCAGCAGGACTAGATTTTCCCGAAGATATAGAGCCTGACTACTGGGATTTTTTATATTTTGCTTTTGTAATTGGCATGACCAGTCAAGTTTCAGATGTACAAATAACTTCCCGGTCATTAAGGCGTTTATCGCTATTTCATGGCATTCTTTCCTTTTTCTTTAATACCGTAATTGTGGCGATGAGTATTAATATTATTGCGGGTTTAATTTAATATAATCCCATAGAAAATTGATGCGATCGCCTTTTAAAAAAAGCGATCTTACCTTCATTCCCTAAAAAATTTCCTGAAAAAACACCTTCATTGCTTCAAAAGAACGACGATCAGAATCGGGATTATAAGCTACTCCTTTAGAGGGATCATTCCCCGATTTTGGATTAGTAAAACTATGCACCGTTCCACCATAATTTACCATTTGCCAATCTACATTTCCCTCCCGCAATTCCTGCTCAAATGCCTTAATATCCTCTTGAGAAACTAACGGATCATCCGCCCCATGTAAGACTAAAACTTTGCTTTTAATTCGTTTACCATCCTGGGGATTAGGACTATCTAAACCACCATGAAAACTCACCACCCCATCAATATCTGCACCACTTCTTGCCAATTCTAAAACCGTTGTTCCTCCGAAACAATATCCAATAGCGGCTAACTTTTCAGAATCAGTTTGAGGTTGTTTACGAAGTTCTGTTAAAGCAGCATTAACCCGTTCCCTTAATAGTGCCCGGTTACTGCGATAAAGGGTCGCTTGAGTTTTAGCTTCCTCTGCGGTTTGGGGTCTAATTCCTTTGCCATAAATATCCGCAGCAAAAGCGACATAACCCAGACGTGCTAGTTGTTCTGTACGACTTTTAGCATATTCATCTAAACCTTTCCATTCATGTACAACTAACACCCCCGGACGTTTGCCTGTTTGTGAGGAATCATAAGCTAAATAGCCTTCTAAAACCGCATCTCCTTGACGATATTGTATGACTTGAGTTTTTAAAGTATTAGGGGTTTGTGCGGAGGTGATCATTGTCCAAATAGGAGCGATCAAAATCGCCATGACCAGCAGAATAAATACAGAATATTTTTTCAGAATGTTCATAAGCATCGGAAATAGACTATTAACTCAATTTTGGTATTATAGCAACTATAGCGAGTTGTATAAATTACCTCAAATCACAAAAGAGTAGAAGCGAGGTCTTCTCGCCCCAACAATAGAATCTAGGTTTTTTTAGGGTTTATAATCTTGACTATTCTATTATCTTTCGTTCTGCTAATCTTAATTTAGCTGAACGAGAACGGTGATTATTATTCAGTTCATCGGGTTGGGGTTGAATCGGTTTTTTAGTTAATACCTGTAAAATAGGAGACTCTTTAAACCGATGTTTAACAATTCTATCTTCTAAACTATGAAAACTAATCACCCCAATTCTACCCCCAGGTTTTAACCAATATTGTGCTTGGTCTATAAATTTTTCTAAACAAGTTAACTCTTGATTCACCGCAATTCTTAATGCTTGAAATACACGGGTAGCCGGATGAATCCGTCCGTGACGATAACTCGCCGGAACACAACCACCAATCGCATAAGCTAAATCAGTTGTAGTTTGAAATGGCCGTTTTTCTACAATTCGTTTAGCAATTCGTCTCGATAATCTTTCTTCCCCATAATGATGAAAAATATCAGCTAATTGCTTCTCATCCCAATGGTTAATAATCTCCGCCGCCGTTAAAGATTGTTGTTGATTCATTCGCATATCTAAAGGGGCGGTATGGCGAAAACTAAACCCTCTTTCTGGTTGATCAAACTGATAGGAACTCACCCCTAAATCCGCTATAATTCCATCAAATTGTTTGGATTTGGGGTTATATTGAGTAAAGTTCCCTTGCCAAAACTGCACTCTTTCCAAGAAAGAAGGATCTGCTTGTTCAAATTTAACCCGGGCGGCGGCGATCGCTTCTTGATCCTGATCAATTACTGTTAACTGGATATTCTCCCCCGCCTGCAACAATAACAAACTATGTCCGCCACCGCCAACGGTTGCATCCAGATATTCCCCCCCCGCACAAATTTCTAACCCCGCAATTAATTCCCGACTCAACACAGGAATATGGACAAAGCCTGTCCTGAGCTCTGTCGAAGGGGGGGTTTGAGTATTTTCTTCCACTGTTTCGATTTCAGACAATGTAATTATTCCTATAGAATGGTTATTATCAATATAGCGTTTTATACAAACTGATATAAAATTTTAAAGAAAACACTCAGATGATATTCAGCATCACTATGTTCTGAATAAAATTTTCCTATCTCTAATAGTAATTGATCTCTGTAAACTTCTGGTGAACGACTCCAATCAGGAGGGGGTTCAATTTTACGCCAAAAGTTTTTAGCTTTTATTAGGGTTAACAACGCATAAATTAATTCATTTTTGCAAGTTAGATCTTCAGTAGAGTTAAATTTTTGAATCCATGAAGTTTTTAATTCGGTGGTATCAGTACAGTTTAAACCTGGACAATAGTTGATTCTTTGACAGGCGGTTATCAGATGATTTTTTAAATCAGGATCTTGATTAATTAATTCAGCCATATCTTTATAGATATCTGTTAGTAAAAGATTGTTTCCTTTATAAAGGGGAACAGGAAGCATCACACAACTATCAAACGTTTCTTGCAATTCAGGTATAATAAAATAGGATTCTTTATGAATTAAGCCTGTTACCCAAATTCGATGCTTTGGTGCAGTTTGCTGATTAACTTTTAATCCTTGATAAAGGTCATAAAAGATGGTTTCAGTATCTGGAAATTGATAATTATGACCAATCTCTTTAGATTGAAGGTCTAAATCAACAATAGAAAATAGTTTTGTAGGGTCTAAATAGGAGTTAATCGGATTTTGTTCATGTAAATCTAATAAACTAAAATAAGTATTAATCACATCTTGGCGATCGCCACAATTAAAAAATTGAGGTCGGTATTGACTCCATCCTTGAGGGATACAAGCTTTATAAAAGTTCGCATCAGGTATCCGCTCCATTTCTTTATAGCTTTCCGGTGAACGTCTCCCCCCAAGTTCGGGAATCTTCCCTTCACACAAAACTAAAATTTTATTTTCAATCCTGTTAGATTTAAGAATAATTTTACAATGTTCTTGTAATTCCTCTGGGTTCAGACTCATGTTACTCAATACTAATTTTTATTTTTAATTAATTTCAGCTTAATTGCTTTAACGTGAGCAGGGGTTAATGCCTCACATAAGTCGTAAGAGTGGGTTGCTAAAATATATTGGTTGCTGGGTTCCCATTTTTCTAAATCTGAAATAATTATATATTGCCAGTCTGGATGTAATGTAATTTCAATTTCATCCATTAAAACAATAGCATCTTTTATTTCATTATGTTTTAGCCAAACATAAATACTGAGTCTTTTTAATTCGCCACGACTAAGATCTTCGGGATATAGGTCTACTTCTTGACCCTGTTTATCTAATTTAAAGGTTATTTGGTTTAAATCTGGAGAAAAATAGATTTTTTTATTAATCAAAATTGAATTTATATCCTGCTTCAATAAAGTTTCATAGTAATTACTGTCTTCTCTATCTTTTATTGCATTTCCATCTTTGTTTCTAGCATCTATAAATAATTGATTTACCAGATCTACTGCGAGAAAATCATAAGTAAAAAAACCTGGGATTTTTGTTTTTAAGGAATTTATGTTAGAACAGTCTTTTTTTTCATAATCATCTTTTTTTTCAGAAAATAACTTTCTATATTCTCCATTCATAAATAGAAAATCTTGTGTTATATGAGAAGCAAGAAATACTTTTCTTGACAACTTATCCAAAAAAAATCTAGCTTCATTAGAAGACAAATTCCCTATTTTACAAAGTAATGATTTGTCTTTAACTAATTGATCTTTAGTTGAAGAATAAGTACAAATAAACAATAAATTTTCTCGTTCCCAGTCATCTAGCAGCCTGCTTATTGATTCAATAGGTAGTCGTAAAAAACGATTATTTTTAGAAGAAATAGAAATCGGCAGTTTTTTGTTGTAATCCTTGGAATTTATTTTGGCATTTATTGCATCAATGGTTTGATGAGAAAAAAACTCGATAGTGTGGATCTTAGAACCGTCCCAAATATCGAAGATAGCTAAAATAGTTTTCTCTGATGACTGATTAGGATTGAATCTATGAAGTAAATTTTGTAAAAAAATCGTTCTCTCGTCAGAAGCAGAACAGTGGAGAAGGGTAAAAATCAACTGTAAGAGTGTACTTTTCCCCCCTCCATTCTGACTTCCTAGCGGAAAAATTTGAGGAAAGAAATCTTTTTCAAAGGTAATATCTACTTGATTTAAAGCCCTAAAATTAGGAACTTGAACTCGTAGTAAGTGCATACTAGACTCCTGATGAATGTGGAGTTAAAACGATACCTTAATAAAATATAGAATACAACATTGCGATCGCCAACAACCTAATCATATATCCTATAATTAGAACAAAAATCCCCAAAAAGCCATAAATCCGCGTTAGGGAACACCGAGAAAAGTATGAGTAGAATTGAAACCCGCACAGAACCGATGGTCTTGAACATGGGGCCACACCATCCCTCCATGCACGGGGTCTTACGGTTAATTGTCACCCTGGATGGGGAAGATGTGGTGGACTGTGAACCCGTGATTGGGTATCTGCATCGCGGTATGGAAAAAATCGCCGAAAGTCGTAGCGTTGTCATGTATGTCCCCTATGTTAGCCGATGGGACTACGCCGCTGGAATGTTCAACGAAGCGGTGACGGTGAATGGCCCGGAACGATTGGCTGGAGTCACCGTCCCCAAACGGGCGCAATATATTCGGGTGATTATGCTCGAACTCAACCGCATTGCTAATCACCTATTATGGCTTGGCCCATTCCTGGCCGACGTCGGCGCCCAAACACCCTTTTTCTACATTTTCCGAGAACGGGAACTCATTTATGACCTCTGGGAAGCGGCTACCGGATACCGAATGGTGAATAATAACTATTTTCGGATTGGGGGAGTAGCAGCCGATTTACCCTATGGTTGGGTGCAGAAATGTCGAGATTTTTGCGATTATTTCGGGCCAAAAATTGACGAGTACGAACGCTTAATTAGCAATAACCCGATTTTCCGACGTCGGATTGAGGGTTTAGGGACTATTACCCGGGAACAGGCGATTAACTGGGGATTATCCGGCCCAATGTTACGCGCCTCTGGGGTGAAGTGGGATTTACGCAAAGTTGACCACTACGAATGTTACGACGAGTTGGACTGGGATGTGCAGTGGGACACGGGAGGAGACTGTTTAGCCCGCTATTTTGTGCGGATTCGAGAAATGCGAGAATCCCTCAAAATTCTGTATCAAGCCCTCGAAGCCCTTCCCGGCGGCCCCTACGAAAATTTAGAAGCCCAACGGATGATGGCCGGGCCAAAATCCGAATGGAATGGTTTTGATTATCAGTTTATTGGTAAGAAAATCGCCCCCACTTTCAAAATTCCTAAAGGGGAACATTATGTAAGAATTGAAAGTGGCAAAGGGGAACTAGGTATTTATATCATTGGAGATGATAATGTCTTTCCCTGGCGGTTCAAAATTCGGGCGGCGGATTTCTGCAATTTACCCATTCTCTCAGAATTAGTTCGAGGGGAAAAAATCGCTGACTTGGTAGCCATTCTCGGTAGTATCGATATTATTATGGGTTCGGTTGACCGTTAGGAATAATTTGTTTCAAAGTTGGGTCAGAAAGAATAAAAAATTAGCGATCAACGAATGATTTTATCATCCGGCGATCGCTAATTTTTTTGAAAAAATCTAATCTTAATCAATCTAATAGAAAAGGGAAACTACTTCAGATATTTTCAGTCCCCGAACCACTGTTGGCTCCCGAATATACAATCCCGCGCTCCATATCTAAGGTCAGAATCACCCCATCTCGAATTAAGCGGGTGGCATTATTTACCCCAACAATCACAGGGACTCCTAACCGTAAACCAATTACCGCCGCGTGACTGGTCAAACTATCGGCTTCGGTGACCACACCCCCCGCCTTTCGCATCACATCCACAAAATCGGCACTGGTTTGAACCGTGACCAAAATTTCCCCAGGGTTAAAATCAGCCAACTCTCCAGCACTACGGGCAACCCGCGCCCGTCCAGTCACGCAGCCCTGACCCACGGCCGTTCCCTTCCCCAAAGCAGCCGTCACCACTTCTACCTTAATCAAATCCGTAGATCCGGCAACCCCCTGTAGAGTTCCCGCCGTGGTCACAACCAAATCTCCATCGGCCAGGAGATTTTTTTCCCTAGCCACATTCACAGCAGCTTGAAATGTTTGGTCAGCCGAAGGTAAATCCAAAACCAATAGTGGTTTCACCCCCCAAACTAAACTCAACTGTCGGGCTACTTCCACGTGGGGGGTAATCGCTAAAATCGGGGTTTGGGGTCGGAACTTCGAGACATTCCGAGCCGTAGACCCAGTTTTAGTTAAGGTCATAATCGCCGCCGCGTTCAACTGGTGAGAAATTTGTGCTACCGCCTGACTAATGGCATTAGGAATAGAACGTCCGGTATCTTCTACTTTAGAAACATTGCGGGTCGCCCCCTCCTGTTCAATCCGCACCGCAATCCGGGCCATGGTCGCCACCGCTTCCACCGGATAGTTACCCACGGCGGTTTCATTGGAGAGCATCACCGCATCGGTACCATCTAAAATCGCATTAGCCACATCGGAAATTTCCGCCCGGGTCGGTCGGGGATTATTCACCATGCTATCTAACATCTGAGTCGCGGTAATTACCGGAATTCCCATACGGTTAGCGGTGATAATTAACCGTTTTTGTAAAATCGGCACATCCTCGGCCGGAAGTTCCACCCCTAAATCACCCCGGGCCACCATCACCCCATTACACAAAGCCAGAATTTCTTCCATTTGTTCAATGGCTTCGTGTTTTTCAATTTTGGCAATCACGGGAACATCCTTACCCGCACTCGCAATTAATTCTTTAATTTCTAAGACGTCCTGGGGATTTCTGACGAAACTTAAAGCCACCCAATCAACCCCTTGGTCTAAACCAAACATTAAGTCCTTGCGGTCTTTTTCGGTCATGGCTTTAATGGAGAGATAAACCCCAGGAAAATTCACCCCTTTACTATTAGAAAGAGTCCCGCCTACAACCACACGACAATATAAGCGTCCTTTTGATGGTTCGACTTTCTCTACGACCATTTCCACTTTACCGTCATCGAGGAGAATCACCGCCCCATTTGGGACTTCATCGGCTAAAGGTTTATAGGTCACAGAGGACATTTCTTGGGTTCCCACCACGTCTTCACTGGTGAGAATAAACTGATCATCCCGGTTCAGAATAATCGAACCCGTCTCAAATTTCCCTAATCTGATTTTTGGGCCTTGGAGATCTTGTAAAATCCCCACGGGTTGATTCAGTTCAAAGGCGGTTTGTCGAATCATCCGAATACTGCGTTGATGATCCTCATGGGTATTATGGGAAAAATTTAAGCGCAGAGTCGTTGCACCCGCTTCAATCAATGCGCGGAGAACTTCAGGCTTCTGGGTAGCAGGGCCGATTGTAGCGACTATTTTAGTTCGATGCAGTAGATTTTGCGGTTGCATGACTCAATTAAAGATCTAGGGGATTGTCCGTAGAGACGAGCCACGGCACGTCTCTCTCTACAGATCATAAACAGAATTTAACCATGTCAGGGACACATCAGGATCAGGAATTACGAATTACGAATTACGAATTACGAAGGGGTAATGGGTAATGGGTAATGGGTAATGGGTAATGGGTAATGGGTAATGGGTAATAAAAAGAGTTTACCTCCCCTGTTCCGGTGTTCCGGTGTTCCCTCTTAATCTATTTAGGAAAATAACGGGGGTTTAAGCGTGATCCGGTGCCGCCATCGGTGGGGTCGAGGAATTGACGTAGGGGAATACCAGTAGAACGAGTTCTTGGCCGTCCTAAAGCCCCTCGAATGATGTCTCCGGTACTTTTTTCATTCACCAGGGTATTGATGCCTTGGGTGCTTTGGCCACTGTCGGCAATTACGAGGTTTTGGAAAATGCGATCGCGCACAAATAGGGGATCTTCCCCAGGGGGCACGGTTAAGACAATCCGACATTGGGGAACATCTTCGGTGGTGGCGCAGAGGGTATTGTAACCATTCTCAATTGCTGTGCTGATTTCTGCTAATCCATCGGGACGATAGGACTCTAAACGGCGACTAATCTCTCCACAACGGCGTTCCGGTGTCCATCCGCCCCCCATATTGCTAGGAACTGCCCAAGCATAGCCTTGATTGGGTTGGCTGACGGGATAATACATGACCGTATATTGACCGCCAATTACTTCACATCGAAACCGAGCAATTGCCGTGTCCCCGGTTTCCACTTCCACTTGAGGAATTAGGGGGCCTTGATCCGTGGGCTGAGGTTGGGGGGCTGGCGGTTGGGTGGTATTGGTAGGGGGAACCGGAATCGGTTGGGGCGGTTGGGTTGTGTTGCGGGGAAGTTGCAGCAGATCGGTCAAACTGGGTAAAGATGGCCACCGAGGTTTGGCGTTAGCCCCGGTCGCAGAACCCAGGATTGATAGGGTAATTGATAAACCAACAAATCCGACTAAGGATCTACGCAGTAGTAAGCTAGACATAAATATTTTCTCCTGGGGATAAAATTGTGGTATTTTAGGCAATTACGTTCGGGTTTAGTGATTTTATAAATCTTTACAATTTGTTACTTTTCTCATAAAATACTCAGGTGTGAAACTTCAAGGAGTGCAAACTGTAATGTCGGAGGCAAGCAAGCCACTGACAGTCCCCAAGGAATACCTCGCCGCAGAGGATGGTTTTAACACCACGCTACTGATGTTTTTCGGTGCGGTAGTAATGGTGATCTGTTCCACATTGGGATACTGGCTTTGGGGTTGGCCAGATTGGTGTTGTTTTTTGATTAATGTTTTGGCGCTGCACCTTTCGGGGACAGTGATCCATGACGCATCCCATAATTCTGCCCACAAAAACCGGATTTTGAATTCGGTATTAGGACACGGTAGTGCTTTGATGTTAGGGTTCGCTTTTCCCGTATTTACACGGGTGCATATCCAACATCATTGCCATGTTAATGATCCAGACAATGATCCGGATCATTTTGTTTCCACAGGTGGCCCCTTGTGGTTGATTGCGGCACGTTTCTTTTACCATGAAGTGTTTTTTTTCAAGCGCCGACTTTGGAAAAAATATGAGCTTTTGGAATGGTTTTTGAGTCGCTTATTTGTAGTGACTATTGTTGCGATCTCTATTCATTATGACTTCCTCGGCTATATTCTGAATTTCTGGTTTTGTCCGGCTTTGGTTGTGGGCATAGCTTTGGGTTTATTCTTTGATTATTTACCCCATCGTCCGTTTCAAGAACGCGGTCGCTGGAAAAATGCTAGGGTGTATCCGGGTTCGGTTTTAAATCTGTTAATTTTGGGGCAAAATTACCATCTGATTCATCATTTGTGGCCGTCTATTCCTTGGTATTATTATAAGCCAACCTATGAATTTATGAAGCCCCTGTTAGATGAAAAAGGTTCTCCCCAAACCTTGGGAATATTAGAAGGAAAAAAAGACTTTTGGGGTTTCCTCTATGATGTCTTTTTGGGAATCCGTTTTCATCATAAATCCTCCCATGAGAATTAACAATTTATCCCTGAAATTTAAGGGATTAATAATTGAGAATTAAGAATCGTAATTCCGCTATGATTCTTAATTCTTAATTTGTTTTTATAGATAAAAATACTAGACATTAAAACCATGGAAAAACCAGCTATTCAAAAGCCACAACCTACTATTCCTGAAAAAAGTCTCTGGAATCAAATCCGAGAGAATATTGTAATTTTAGCGATCGCCCTGGGATTATCATTATTAATTAGAACTTTTGTGGCTGAACCTCGATTTATTCCTTCAGATTCGATGTTTCCGACCTTAGAAATAAATGATCGCTTAGTCATAGAAAAAGTATCCTATTATTTAAACTCTCCCCAATTTGGCGATATTATTGTTTTTACTCCTCCTTCGCAATTACAAGAAATTGGCTATGGGGCTGATCAAGCCTTTATTAAACGAATTATTGGTAAACCGGGTCAAATCATTGAAGTTAAAAATGGTCGGGTTTATATTGATAATGAACCCCAATTTGAACGTTATATTGCTGAAGAACCCCATTATCAATTATCCCCGGTAAAAGTTCCTGATAATTCCTATTTTGTCATGGGAGATAATCGCAACGATAGTAATGATTCCCATGTTTGGGGTTTTCTTCCCAAGGAAAATATTATTGGTCGCGCCGTCTTTCGTTTTTGGCCAATTGAAAGATTTGGCGGAGTTTAGAATCAGCGTGCTTCGATTTTCTGGGATATTTTAGATTAACACAAATTAAAATCCGTGAAATCCGTGAAATCCTCTTAAATCAGTGATCCTAAATATTTAGAAATAGCATGATTAAAATCTTCAATCATGATCGGTTTACAACGATTTGGCAGAATTTAGAATCAGCTTTCTTCGATTTTCTGGGATATTTTAGATTAACACAAATTAAAATCCGTGAAATCCGTGAAATCCTCTTAAATCAGTGATCCTAAATATTTAGAAATAGCATGATTAAAATCTTCAATCATGATCGGTTTACTCAGATAATCATTCATTCCTACTTCTAAACATTTTTGACGATCGCGCTCCAAAACATTAGCCGTAACCGCAATAATCCAGGGTTGAGTTTGGGAAGATTCACGAATCATTTTGGTGGCGGTTAAACCATCCATTTCCGGCATTTGCATATCCATTAATATTATATCATAGGATTGTTTTTTTAACAATTCTAATACTTCTAATCCATTGTTAGCAATATCAGCATCATAGCCAAAAGTTTTCAGCAGTAATAATCCAAATTCTTGATTAATCTCATCATCATCGGCGATCAAAATTTTTAATTGCGATTGATCATAAATTTTTTTGATTTGAGGTAGAGGGGGATTTGTTAGTAAGTTAATTTCGCTCTCAGAAGCGAGTTTTAATTGTAGGGTAAAATAAAAGGTTGAACCTTGGGTTTGAGGTTCTTCAGGATCTAGGAAAAAATCTGGGGGAGGATTTCCGCCAATATTCCCCTGACTTTCCACCCAAATTGTTCCTGACATTAAATTCACTAAATTTTTACTAATTACTAATCCTAAACCCGTACCGCCATATTTACGATTAATAGAGGTATCTGCTTGGTTAAAGGGTTGAAATAGATGATTGATTTTATCGGAATCAATCCCAATTCCTTGATCTTGAATTGAGATAATTAACTCATATTTCTGCTCGGAAATAGGTTGACCGATGATCTGAATAGAAATACTGCTATTGTCAGTAAATTTAACCGCATTTCCTAATAAATTTAAGAAGATTTGTCTCAATCGATCACTGTCTCCTAAAAAACCATCAGGAATATCAGGATCAATCGAATAGGTGAAGTCAATTTTTTTATCTAAAATTTCTCTCTGGAGGAGATCAAAGATCGACTGGACGACAGTTCTTAAAACAAAAGGATGTTCTTCTAGTTCAAAATTCCCCGATTCAATTTTTGATAAGTTAAGAATATCATTAATAATAGTTAGGAGCAGATTCCCACTATCCCGAATCATATCAACTAATTTTTTTTGTTCCGGGGAAAGATCGGTCATTAATAAAAGTTGAATGATCCCAATCACGCCATTCATCGGGGTACGGATTTCGTGACTCATATTAGCTAGAAAATCACCTTTAGCTTTGGTTCCAGCTTCCGCGCCTTCCTTGGCTTTGGATAGGGCGATTTCGGCTTGTTTGCGATCGCTAATATCTAGCATTGTTCCATAAATATTTGTGATCTGATTCTCTTGATTATAACCGGGCTTCCCAATAGCATTAATATGCCGAATTTCCCCATCATGACAACGAATAATTTTTATATCTATATCATAAGCAATCCCTTGGGTTTTGAGTTGTTCTAAAGCCTCTAAAAATCTAGCCTTATCCTCAACATGAATGCAAGTAATTAACTGGGCTAAGGTGGGTTCTCCTAAATTAAAATCAAAACTAATAATCTTAAATAATTCCTTGGAACAGCGCATTTTTTGAGTTTGGAGATTCAATTCCCAATTTCCCAGATGGGAAATACTTTGAGCTTCTTCTAGGCGATCTTTTGCTCTTTTTCCCTCTTTTTGAGTCTCTTTTTCTTCTGTAATTTCTGTAATTACTCCCCCGACTCCAGACTGTCCATTTTCTAATAAAACTGGATAAAGACTACCGATCCAATATCGAGTTTGTAAAAACACCGGAGTTAGGGTTTTAAATTCTACATTTCTCAGAGTTTCACCCGTTTCTAAGAGTTGACGCATCAAAGGTTCATAAATATTTGCCCATTCAGGAAATAACTCCTGTCCGGTTTTGCCAATATGTTCTACTGCGGACAAATTATTAATCTTGGCGAAGTTTTCATTAACTTTAACAAATTTTAGATTTTGATCCAGTAAACATAATCCCACGGGGCTATTAATATAAATATTGTCTAACCAATTGTTACTGGTTTGGAGTTGATTTTGAAATTTTTTTAACTGATTAATATTGACAAAGGTAACAACAACTCCATCATTGTTATTATTTTCCCCTTTATAGGTGTGCACTCGCATCAAGAGTTGTTCTTGAGTCTTTTGGTTGATCACTTCTAATTCTAGGGGAATTTGAGATACCACAAAATTCGATAAAATTTCAACTAAGTTAGGACAGTCTAAATTATGGGTAAAATGGGTTAGGGGGCGGTTAATATCAGTGGGAAGAATATTAATAATATTACTGGTCGTCGGGGTAAATTTTCTAATATTCAGATCATTATCCAGAAAGATGACTCCGATATCGGTACTGCGAAGTAAATTATCAATATCGCTGGTTAGTTCGGTGAGTTGTTGAATTTTAATCTGATATTCTGAATTAACGGTATAAAGTTCTTCATTTACCGACTGCAATTCCTCATTGGTACTTTGCAATTCTTCATTAGAAGCCAGTAATTCCTCATTGGTAGCCTGTTGTTCTTCATTGGTTGTTTCTAATTCTTCAATAGTCGCTTGTAAATTTTCTCGGGTTTGTTGCAGTTCATATTCTAATTCAGTGATTTGTTTAACGGTTTCAATATCAACCTGAAACTCAATTTGATTGGATTTGTTTTCTAATGTTGTTTTTACCTCCAATAAAACCAACATAAATTCATTAATGATTGGGTATTTATTGGGAAATGCTATCTTTAAATTTAAGGTCTCATTCACCCCATTTCTAAACAAATTAATTCCCGTATATAAAATATTTTGTTGTTCCCGTTTAGCACGGTGAATAGCTGTTCTCAGGGGTAATTTTAAAGGAATGGGAACCAGTTCCGTGATATCTAATTTAGCCTTTCCCGTGGAAAAGGATAGCAAATCTGCACCATTATGAAAAATATGCAGCAATTGGAAGTCTTGATTGATTAATACACAGGTCAGACGTTGTTCTGCAAAACAAAGATTAAAAACTGAATCTAAAATCCGTTCATACTTAAAAATATTGCGATTAGAGGCGGGTGGTGTCGTGACTGGAGCTATTAGTGGTAGCTGGGATACGGGCGGCATTAAACTCAGTTGAACTTCTCGGTGTTTGCGGAAGATTTTCCATCTTTGATTGATATGAATAAATTCTGTTTCTATGTCTCCCAAGGTTTCGGCATTTCCTAAAAACAAAATCCCTTGGGAAGCTAAAGAAAAATGCAGTAAGCGTAATACTTGTTGCTGAAGTAGAGGCTGCATATAAATCAGCACATTCCGGCAACTAATCAAATTCATTTTAGAAAAACCCGCATTTATAGTTAAATCATGGGGGGCAATAATTAACATCTCGCGTAAATGCCGTTTGACTTGATAGGAGCCGGATTTACAGGTAAAGTATTTCTCTAAACGTTCAGGAGTAATATTATTTTTAATGCTTTCGTTATACGTTCCTTGAGAGGCTACTTCCAGGGCTTTACTATCGAGGTCAGTGGCAAACATTTTGACGCTGACCTGTTTATTAGTCGCCTGAATTGCTTCATCAATTAATATGGCTAAGGAATAGGCTTCTTCTCCGGTGGCACAGGCGGGAACCCAGACTCGGAGTTGTTCTTGAGGTTCTAAAGATTCGATTAACTCCGGTAAAACCTGCTGTTCCATTAATTCCCAGGCGGGAGGATCTCTAAAGAATTGGGTGACACTAATTAATAAATCTTGACGGAGTAATTTTCTTTCGGTTTCTGATTGGTTTAATAAGACAATATACTGAGTCAAATCCGGGGATTGGTTGATGCCACAACGATTCAGAATCCGACGACTTAGGGTACTAATTTTGTATTGACAAAAATTAATCTTTTCGTATTTGGATAAAATACTCAGGATTTGTTCAAATTGTTCGACGGGAATTAAATCTCCGGCTTTGACCTGAGAAATGGGATAGTTGAGGGAATAGCCGACTAAACTATAAACCGCCTGGGCTAAATCCTGCGGGGATAAAATCCCATCCAAGCAATCACAAGGTATGGCACTACTTGGCATACTGGTGAATTGGGCGGTTTCTGGGGATTGAACTAGGGTAATTCCGCCTTTTTGACTAATAGCTTGTAATCCTTCTGTGCCATCGTTTCCAGTTCCAGATAGCACGATTCCGATCACTTTTTCTCCCCATTGCGCGGCGAGGGATTTGAAGAAAATATTGATTGGATCATTTACCCGCTCGGCAAGATGTTGTTCTAATCGTAAGTAATCTTTTTCGACTGTTAAAGTGTGACGCGGGGGCAATACATAGATATGATTAGGATGTAATTGTGCCCCATCTTTTATTTGTTCAACTTCTAAGGAGGTGCGTCTTTGAATTAATTCTGGCATCAAACTAGGAAAATCGGGAGAAAGATGTTGCAAAATTACAAAAGCTGCACCGGGATTATTCGGTAAGTTGGTAAAAAATTCTTCTAAAGGTTGTAAACCTCCGGCTGATGCACCGATGGCTACCACAAAAAATTTTTCTGGCTGTTCAGGGCTATTATTCTGGGTGTTTTCTGTCATATTATTAAAAGGGATTGGTACAGGAATTAAAATTTTATTTTTTAGTCATATAACTTTCTATGAACACATCAACAAATGGTTTTCAGAAATTAAAACGTTAACTTAAATAAACACTTTTGTCAATACATTTGAGTTTTTTTAATTATTTTTTAATATTCATATTAATCGCTCCTTACTGATACAACACTCTTGTAGGGGCTTAAATCCCCATCAAAATTATACATAATTTCAGATAATATTTGTCAAATCTAATATAAATCCTGGTAAAATATTTTCTCCCGATAAAGATTGGGGAGATGGGATAATTTCTACTATTTGATTATGGCGATAAATTTCTACACGCTGATTGTGTCTATCTAGTAACCATCCTAATTTTGTCCCATTTTCTATATATTCTTGCATTTTAGCCTGTAGCTTTTCTAAGGAATCAGTTTTTGAGCGTAATTCAACAACAAAATCGGGAGATAGGGGAGCAAATTTTTCTTTTTCTGCTGTGGTTAAAACCTCCCATCTTTGGTTACTGACCCAAGCAGCATCGGGGGAGCGATTTGCACCATTAGGAAGCCTGAAACCCGTTGAAGAATCAAAGGCTAATCCTAAATTATTTTGACGACTCCAGCTTTGCAGTTGATAAGATAGATCAATATTTCGGTTGCCAGTTTCGCTACCTGTGGGGGGCATAATAGCTAAATCTCCCGATGCACTGCGCTCAAATCTCAAATCCCGGTTATTTTGACATAGCTGAAAAAACTGCTCATCTGTTAGTTCAATAGTTAACTCAAAGGGTGTGGGTATTGTAATAGTTTCCATGATTTTATCCTAATTGAGTTGGCTACGGTTCAATTATATCAAAATTATCAGATTACCTATTACCTATTCCAAAATTGACTATCGCCCATTTTTGATCGCTCATTGCTCACTACCTATTAATATTTAGCTAACAGAAAAGGTAATCATTAGCAAAATAACAACGAACAAAACCGCCCCCGCTCCTAAGAAAATATATCGTTTTTGTTGTCGGGTTGAGGGATATTCCGAGGGGTAGATATCAGGCTCGACCGCAAAGTTATTGAGCAAACCTTCATCATCTTTAGTGTAGCCCGTTTCAGCGGCAATATCAGGAGATTGGGGATCATTTGTGGGAATTTCAGCAGGAATGAGTTCGCTACCGTCGCTGCGATGCTCTGGGTTGGGGTTAAGGGTTTTCCCTGTTATTTTGGAGTTGGTCATGTTGCCCTCTTATTCAATTTATATTTACTATAGCAATCCCATTTGAGTTGTGTTCAAAATTCCTGATCAAAAGGGAACACCGGAACAGACCCCCAAACCCCCCGTGCACGAGGGGCTAGGGGGGGAGGGATCTGGGGTAATACTTCTGGCTGTTTCATATCAGTATTGAAATGTTACAACCTATTTAGGATTGCTATATTATAGTCTATTAATACTTTTGACTGCTTCATGCCAGTATAATAAATCAACTCCATTTTAGGATTTTAAATGAAAGCACAAGCCTATGATCGGATTAAAACATTAGTGGATATTCCCGCAGATTTTGGAAAATCCCTAATTCCCAAGGGAACAATTGGAACAGTAATCGAATGTTATGAACATCCTAAAGAGGGATATGCGGTTGACCTGACTATTCTTAGTGAAACCGGAGAATCGGGTTTTGAATATGAAAATGTAATTCTGTATCCTGAGCAGTTTTCTGTAGTCAATGCTACCACGGAAATGGGGAATTTTATTTCGGTTTTTGGCGATATTAGTTATGAAGTCCCGCAAGTGGTTCATGAGCAATCAAATTCACCAGAAACCCCAGTAGAGCAAACGACTCAGGAGTAACATAAAACTCAAATCACAACTTGTTAAATTTTATCTAAAACTGTCTCATAATTATGCTATATTTCCCTATGGAGTGTTTAAAATCATTTATTCCGTGGGGAAATACCAATTTCAATCAAACTTATGAAACGAATATTAAAATACAGTTTTATCTTATTTTTTGTCGGAATAATTTTAGCGATTGCACCCCCCAGTTTAGGATTATTCAATCCTGAATTTAACCTAAGAATTATCCATAGTAATGATCATCATGCCCACTTAGAACCCGTTACCGTTAACGACAAGGAACTAGGCGGCATTGTCCGACGTAAAACCCTGATTGATAGTTTAAAAACCAAAAATTCTCAAGAAACCCTCCTCCTAGATGCCGGGGATATTTTTCAAGGAACTTTATATTTTAATCAATATTTAGGTCAAGCGGATTTACCCTTTTATAATCAGATGAATTATCAGGCAGTTACCCTGGGAAACCATGAATTTGACAGGGGACAGACTGTTTTAGCTAATTTTATTAAAAAAGCCAAGTTTCCTATGCTTTCGGCTAATCTTGAAATCGCGCCTAATTCTCCCTTAGCGGGGTTAGTAAAACCTTGGGTAATTCTATCGGTTAAAGGTAAAAAAATCGGGGTATTTGGCTTAACCACAGAAGCTACAGCTAATATGTCAAGTCCAGGGGAAGGAGTACGTTTTACTGATGCTATTCAAGCAGCAAAAAAAGCGGTTTCTGAGTTAAAAAAACAAGGAGTGAATAAAATTATTGGGTTAACCCATATTGGCTTAGAATCGGATTTAGAACTGGCTAAAACCGTCAATGATATTGATATTATTATCGGCGGACATAGCCACACACCGTTAGGTTCGATGCCTAATGCTAAACAACCCTATCCTATTGTTGAAACCACACCAAAGGGTGAGAAAGTTTTAGTGGTGACATCTTGGGAATGGGGGAAATATTTAGGGGATTTAGAAGTTAAATTTAATCGCCGAGGAGAAGTAATTTCTTGGACAGGAACACCCCATGCTATTAATGATCAAATTCAACCGGATGCCAACTTTGCCAAACAGTTAGCAAAATTTTCCGCTTCCCTAGAAGTTTTACGTCAAACAATTATTGGAAAAACCTTAACTCCCTTAGAAGGAAGTCGAGATTTAGTTAGAACTCAAGAAACTAATTTAGGTAATTTAATTACCGATGCCATGTTAAATAAATTAAGACCCGATGGCGCTCAAATTGCCCTATTAAATTCTGGAGGAATTCGGTCTAGTATTCCCGCCGGAAATATTAGTGTTAGTCAAGTGATTGAAGTCATGCCTTTTGGGAATACAATTGCTCGTTTAGATTTAACCGGAGAACAACTCAAACAAGCCTTAGAACATGGTGTCAGTCAAGTGGAATTAGGAGAGGGAAGATTCCCCCAAGTGTCAGGATTAAGGTTTATTTATGACCCCAAAGCTCCGGCGGGTGATCGCGTTATTTCCGTTACTATTGTTGATCAATCGGGACAAGAAAAACCCATAGATTTAACTGCTACCTATCGAGTCGTTGCGAATAATTTTATGTCGATTGGGGGAGATGGTTATGAGGTGATGAAATCGGGTAAAAATCAAGTTGATACGGGATTTTTATTGGCGGATGTGGTGATTGATTATATTAAGAAGCAATCGGAAATTAATGTGGAATCGGGCGATCGCATTACAGCTAAGGAATGAAAAATCAATCAATGGATTAATGAGTGATTTGAGGTTGGGAAAGTATGGGTTTGTATATTTTCTGTGATCAAAAGGGAACGCCGGAACAGCCCCCCCAAACCCCCCGTGCACGGGGGCTAGGGGGGAGGGATCTGGGGTAATACTTCTGGCCGTTTCATATCAGTATTGAAATGTTACAACCTATTTAGGATTGCTATATACGCATCTGCGTAAGTCCTGTTGAACTTAAATCTGGACTTCCCTTTGATTGCTGATTTCTGTTATGATCAATAGGTTGAAAACATTACACCTTAACATAATGCAAGATTTAGGGCATGAATCAACGGAAAACAATAGCACTCAAGAGGAAGAATCTTTAACCATTGAACAAGCGATCGCTAATCTTAGCCATGAAGAATTAGGACATCGCTATTATGCAGCTTGGTGGTTAGGACGTTTTCGAGTGAATGAACAGGGGGCGGTAGATGCCTTGATTTTAGCTTTAAATGATGAATCCGATCGCACTGAAGAAGGCGGTTATCCCCTACGCAGAAATGCGGCTAGAGCTTTAGGAAAACTAGGAGATAAACGGGCAGTTTCGGCATTAATTGAATGTTTAGACTGTGCTGATGTTTATGTTCGAGAGGCGGCGGCTCAATCTTTAGAACAATTAGGGGATGAGCGTTGTGTTCCCGTCTTAATAAAATTATTAGAAGGGGGATTAGAAGTCGCTCAATTTGTCCCTGGAAAACCCTATTTAGTTCAACCCTATGATGCCATTTTAGAAGCATTAGGCAGTTTAAAAGCCACCGTTGCGATACCGTTTGTTCAACCGTTTGTAGAACATTTCGTGCCTAAAGTTCGGTATGCGGCATTCAGAGCAATGTATCAATTAACGGGCGAAAATAGCTACGGACAACGGTTAATAGAGGCGTTAAAAGGCAATGATTTAACCTTACGCCGCACCGCCTTAATGGACTTAGGGGCAATTGGATATTTACCTGGGGCAAAAGCGATCGCCGAAACCTTTGCAGAAAATAGTTTAAAATTAATTGCTTTAAAAGGAGTTTTAGAATATCAATTAACCGATACTTCTGATTTTAATTTGTCTGAATCAGCAATTGAAGTCATGGAATTAATGGATTATTTATTATAAAAAATATTAGCTAATAGTAAAAATATGACTGTACAAATATTAATTCAATCTGTTGAAAAAGCTGATTCTGCTGCCTCTTTATTTAAAGCTGTTTCTGCCTTAGCTCAAGCTAATTCTGTTGAAGCAATTCCGACATTAATTACCGTTTTAGGCTATAATAATCCTGGGGCTGCGGTGGCTGCGGTGGATGGATTAACTCAGTTGGGTGAACCTGCGGTTATTCCCTTATTAGAACAATTGGATGGTTATAATTATGGGGCAAGGGCTTGGGCTATTCGTGCCTTATCAGGTATTGGTGATCCTCGTGGTTTAGAGGTTTTATTAGAATCCGCCGGGAGTGATTTTGCTTTAAGTGTTCGTCGGGCAGCTACCAGAGGATTAGGGAATATTCACTGGGACAAATTACCTTTTGAACAACTTGCTGATGCTCAATTTGAAACTTTTAAAATATTACAAAAAACCGTAGAAGATCCCGAATGGATTGTTAGATATGCGGGTGTTTTTGGGTTAGAGGGTTTAGCAATAGCTATTCAAAAAACTCAACCAGAATGGTTGAATAAAATTCAAGAACAGTTACAACAATTAGCAAATATTGATGAAGTTCTGGCAGTTAGAGCTAGGGCAAAATGGGCAATTCAAAAAATTAAGAATTATTAATTACGAATTACGAATTACGAATTAGGAGTCAATGAATTAGCCCGATCGCTATCGAGCCTTGCATTAACTCTCATATTTTTGCTTGTCATAACTCTGTATGACAATACTATAGCTCAAAAAATTCAAAGACTCTTACACGATAGTCCGAATTATATTCAGAGTATTGAGATCGCTATTACCGTGAGTCGTGAGTTTTCGGCGATCGCTTTCAATTAATAGACTTGATCGTGATTACCAATATCAACAAAAACGGCTTTTTCTTCGTCTGTAAAGTAAAATATCACTCTTTGATTATACTCAATACTAAAACTCCACAGTTCTTTAAGTTTACCTGATAATTTATGGGTTTTGAGAGATGGATCAAACGGATTTTCCTTGAATTTTTCTAGCTTTATCCGAAATTTTTTTTCTAACTCATGGTTGCCTTGAAAACGTTTTTTGAAGGCTCGCTTAAAAGAATCATCAAAACTAATTTCTATCATTTATTATTCTTTTAAAAATTCGTATTCGTATATTTTCGGTTTGATTTTGTCGGCTAAAAAGTTGAGTTGGTTTCTGAGTTCGCCTATTAACTGCATATAGTGTGCGTCATTGCTTTTTGAGTTCATTCTACCTTTTTCATTTCTGCCTTGAAAATATTCTCTAATGTCATACAGACTTGCATTGACGTTTACATTTGGCTGTTTATGATAATAGCTCCAAAATTCTCTTCCTGCATCAAAAACTGCCTTTGCTTCTGCTGAAAATTCCCTTTTTTGATTTGGAGAACTTGCCGAACCAAATAAAACCGTTTCTTCTTCTACTTTCATTTTTCCATTGATAAAATCAGTCATAAAATGACTTTCAAACTTATTTTGTGCATTTACTTCTTGCTCAGTAAAGGGAATCCAATGGTTTGTGCCAAATTTGCTTTGAATATTATTGTTAAAAAGTGTATAAATAAAACAATCGTTTTGAAATTCTGTGTCATTTTGCCAACCATCATTTGGAAATAAAAATTGATCTCGGTCGTTTAGCCAAGTTGCGTCGATTGCTTTACGAACTGAATAACAAACGCAACACTTAATTAAGTTTTCCGAAAAAACAAACATTCCACGAGGAACAGCCATTTGTTCTTTACTATTTACAATTTGTATAATACTGTTATGTTGAAATGAATTTCTTGTAGTCCCTTCCAACCAACCAATGGTAAATCCTGTTTTTAATTTAATTGAATTTACAAACTTACTGTAATATTCAAAATCTTCGTATGAATATAAAATTTTTGTACCTATAAAACTTTCTTTTTTATCATAAATATCAGCTTCAATTTCTTTAAAAATATCTTTTTTATTGGTATTCCAAATTTTAAATCCGATAGGAAATTTCCCTTTTACATTATCAAAAGTATCAGCAGGAACTAAAAAAACTTTTTCAATCTTTGCTCTAAAATGCTGACGAAAATCTAAAAAGTGAGAAGATTGCAGAATTTTTAAGGTTGAAAATTCTGCAATCTTACTACCAGAGATTTCAAAATAAATTCTTGCTAAAAATTGTGCAAATAGTTCTCGATTTCCTCCAGATAACTTATCGTGATATTTATCGTGGATTTTATTTTCATTTACTCCTTTCTTATACTCTCCTGTTCCAGTTTTTTGCTTACTACTTCCCCCTTCTGCATACGGAGGATTAATATAAACAATCAATTTTTTACGTTTTTCTTCATCGTTAATAATGTCTTGCAAACTTTGAGGGAGTTTAGTAAAGTCATCATTCAAAAAGTCAAATTGAAAAACGTGATTTTTTAATAAATTTGCTCCGTGTTCTATACGCTCGTGCATTACGTTTACATCAGCTTGGTCTAATGTACTTGCGTAAATGTTGTATTTGTTGGTCAGTCCTGCCAAAAGATTTCCTGTTCCTGCTGCACAATCCCAAATAGTATAGTCGTCTTGCCAGTTTTCGCCTAAATAATCAGTAAGATATTTTTGTGAAAGTTCTACCCAAATTCGTGGCGTAAAAAAAGCACCTTTTCGTTCTCTAATGTCTTGTGGCGTAAGTAAATCTCTACGTTCGATGATATAATCTTGAAACTCTTTTAGGGGTGGTCGTTTGTAGAGTTTCCAAAATTGGGAATAAATATCTTTATTTTTAATGTTTATGGTAGCATCAAACATTTGTTTGAGGTTTTCTTTGGCTATTTTATAGCCTTGATTCTGAAAAACGACAAACAAATTATCTCTTATGCTGCTGTCATCTTCTATGTTTTGGGTGTCTTTATCGTCCACAAAAAGGTCTGCAAGATAAAAATCGCTGTCTAAAATATTGGCTTTTTTGAGTTCTTCCCAATTTACATTAATGATAGGTTTTACCGTTTCAATCCATCTTAAATAAATAGGAATAAAATTATTTTTATCAATCTTTATTTTACTTATTGTTGTGGCATTGGCTATGTTGTCTTTGATAAATGTTCGTAGTTCTTTATCGTCTTTTTCAAAATCAAAAACATAAGTATTTTCTTTGAGCGTACTTTCAATACGTTCTTTGATGAGTCGAAACTCTTTTGTTTCGTGGTTGCTTGGCGTTACGTTCCAGTTAAAATCATTGAGATAAAAAATATCTTGAACGTTACTGTACTCAACAAAAGCAATTTTTTTGAAGTCAAAAGCACCCAAAAAAGCAGGAGGCAATGTTTTGTCAAACGTTCGTGCTTTACCGATAGTTAGAATGAGTTGCACAAACATAGTCGGAACGTCAAAATTTCCTGTTTTAGCTTCTGCCCATAAAAGTGGTGTCCGTCCAAATAAACTGTCATTTTTTGGAAAAACAGTAAAGTCAATATTTCCTAAAATTTCGGTTGTGTCAAATTGCTTAAACCAGTCTGCACCAACTTTATTTTTTAGTTCTTCTTCTCTTATGTTTTTATACTTCATTCTTCTTTTTGTCTTTTTACGCTGTGGTTTATTTTAATTGCTGGCACAGATAGAATCCGCCCATGCCCCAAATGTTCCGCAAGAATAATCAATGAAGCGTCCGCTAAATCCATTGGCAGAGAACTATATTGATTCATCAATTCACTGATTCTTTTCCCATCTTGAACCTTGAGATCAAAAACCTCAAAAACACCAATTTCTAAGCTATGAATAAACGTCTGTTGAGCATTTGTGCCTGTACGTTTCAAGAGAATATGACAAGCTTCCGTAATCACACACCATGTTGTAACCAGAGGCTCATCAATCGTATCTAAAACTTCTTGAGCGAGAACATGATAATCATCACGGCGATTGATTAATGCTATCCAAAAGCCAGAATCAACGATGACCATATTTTTCGTTAAGACTTTCAGTCAGATATTGCTTGTAATTAACCGACAAATCAGAGTCCCCTTCAGCACAACCAATCAACCCTGATTCCCTAAGAAGTTGCAAAGGCTTTACAGAGGATTCTTGATATAATTTTTCATAGTAAAGATCGATCGCCGCTTTCATGATGTCAGACACACCTTGATTGGTACGCTGGCGAATGTAATTAAACTTATTAGCGCGATCGCTATCGAGCCTTGCATTAACTCTCATATTTTTGCTTGTCATAACTCTGTATGACAATACTATAGCTCAAAAAATTCAAAGACTCTTACACGATAGTCCGAATTATATTCAGAGTATTCAGATCGCTATTACCGTGAGTCGTGAGTTTTAGGCGATCGCTTTCAATTAATAGACTTGATCGTGATTACCAATATCAACAAAAACGGCTTTTTCTTCGTCTGTAAAATAAAATATCACTCTTTGATTATACTCAATACTAAAACTCCACAGTTCTTTAAGTTTACCTGATAATTTATGAGTTTTGAGAGATGGATCAAACGGATTTTCTTTGAATTTTTCTAGCTTTATCCGAAATTTTCTTTCTAACTAATGGTTGCCTTGAAAACGTTTTTTGAAGGCTCGCTTAAAAGAATCATCAAAACTAATTTCTATCATTATTCTTCTAAAAACTGCATTAGTTGATCAATATCTGAGGAAAATTTTAGTTTTCCTTCTTTCTCGTTCTGTTTGGCTAATAAATAGTTTTGATAAATTTCGTCACGTTGCTCTTCTCTTAAAAACTGTTCCAAAAGAGATTGTATCTCTTTTTTTTCGCCCAATGATAGGGTTTTAATAGCTTCTACGACTTCACTAAAGGTCATATTTATCTCCTTAAAAATTTTATATTTTTGTTTCTATAGATAGTTTATCAGCGATCGCCTCTAACTCAAAACCGATACACTGATCGCTGTCTCATTTTAGCTTTGCGATCGCATCCACAGTTACAGCTTAAAGTGCAATCTGGCTTCTGGTTAGTGCTACCAGAGAAAAGCAATTCTGGGTTTCCTGTTGTCAACCCAGCCTACGAAGCGGCGATCATACTACCACTCATTAAAATCAACCTGATTACAATTGAATAAATTATTGTTTTTTGTAAGGAACAATCACAGTATCTAGCATTGGAAAATGTTTTTGATTCAAAGTTACTAAGTGAGCTTGTTTAACTTCAGCAGTAGCAGCAATTAACGCATCAGCCAGTCCTACACCATGACTTTTTCCATAATCTCGGCGATATAATCCCCCTTTAATAGCAATTTCTTCATTAATAGGCACAATTTCAAAGGCAAGAAAAAAGGTATCTAACACCTCTCTTTCTTTCCCTTCCCGAACGCCTGAATAAAGTTCAGCAACAGTAATACTTGAAATTAGAACAGATTCTTCTATTAAATTTTCTAAGTAAGCGACAGCTTGCGATCGCCCTCGTAAAAAATCAATTAAAACATCGGTATCAATTAATAATTTTATAGGCATATTTAATAATAAAATTTGTTAAAATCTCTGCCATTCTTGACGTAATTGTTGTACATCAGGGATATCTTCTCGATCAGCCCATATTCCTTTAGCTTGTTGTATTAATAAATATCGGTTTTGCCGTTGATAGTCTTTAATTAATCGTTCAACTGCTTCGCTAATTAATTGACTTTCAGTTTTGCCCGTTTCTCGTGAAATTTCAGCCAGAGCATTTTGCAGGGGTTCATCTAAACTAATTTTAGTTTCAGGCATAAATTTTAGAAATCGTAAATGATATTTTAATTATAGATTAACTTTAGGGATAAGAAGTTGTACTAGCCAGATAATTTACACTCCTCAAAATCTGACTTAATGCTTCTTCCCCTGGTATGGGTTGCACTATACCAGTCCATATTTCATCTCGACGCTGTTTGGCTTCTGCTATCCATAGTGTTTGTATCGTTTCATCAACATCAAACTCCAAACTTTCGATTAATTTCTCGACGAGAAGCACCCTCGACGCACTGGGTAAAGATAATGCTTCTGTAATTAATTCTTCAACGGTTCGCATAACTCAACCACAATTAGAACTAATCGGATTTTAGCACAACTATTTTAAGTCTTTTTTTGAATTGTTGATAAAATATCTTTCAGCTTCACTCAAATCTTCTAAAGTCCAAGGTTGCCAAGCTATTCTGACTAGAGAATCTTTATTGATTTCTTGTAATTGATATACTCGGCGATGATTTTTCCATCTGGTGGCTAAATTAGTGGCTTGTCCTACATAAAGCACTCTATTCTGTGAATCTATCGCAAAATAAATAGCGGGACAATTTGGTAAATTTTTTCTATCTAATAAATCAACATAAGGGAGTTTAAAATGATCAATAAATTCCGTCATTTGACCGTCAAATTAATGTATACAAACTAATTCATAATTTTATCCTAATCAGGTGGGCATTGCCCACCCAACAATTTAAACCTTAAACTTATCGGTAATTCGACGCATGGCTTCCTCTACGTTTTCCCGACTATTAAAAGCAGAAATACGGAAATATCCTTCACCTGCCGCACCGAAACCAGAACCCGGAGTTCCCACAACATTACAGGTTTGTAACAGCTTATCAAAGAAATCCCAACTCGATAAACCTTGGGGAGTTTTTACCCAAACATAGGGGGCATTTTCTCCTCCATAAACGCTTAATCCAGCCGAGGTTAATTGCTCCCGAATAATTTGGGCGTTTTCCATATAAAATTGAATTAACGCCTTAACTTGAGCCTTTCCTGCTTCAGAATAAACTGCCTCCGCCGCCCGTTGAATAATATAAGAAACGCCGTTAAATTTAGTGGCTTGACGACGATTCCATAACTTCCATAATTCCACATCGGAACCATCTTTGGCTTTAGCTGTTAAGGTTTTTGGAACAACAGTAAAGGCGCAACGAGTTCCGGTAAATCCGGCGGTTTTGGAGAAGGAACGAAACTCAATGGCGCAATCTTTTGCTCCTTCAATTTCATAGATAGAACGGGGGAGGTTGGGGTCAGAAATAAACGCTTCATAGGCGGCATCATATAGTATAATAGAACCGTTAGCTTGAGCGTATTCGACCCAGGCGGTTAAGTGTTCTTTAGTTGCCGTTGCCCCCGTGGGATTATTAGGAAAACAGAGATAAATTAAATCAACTTTTTGGGTAGGAATAGCAGCAGTAAAATTATTTTCCGCCGTAATTGGAATATAAACTAATCCCCCATATTCTCCTTTTTCGTTGGCATCTCCGGTGTGTCCCGCCATCACATTTGTATCGACATAAACGGGATAAACCGGGTCAGTTACAGCGATAATATTATCGTCTCCAAAAATATCTAAAATATTGCCTGTGTCACATTTTGAACCGTCAGAAATGAAGATTTCATCGGCGTCAATATCGCAACCTTTGGCCTGGAAATCGTGGGCGGCGATGGTTTCGCGTAACCAAGCATAACCCTGTTCGGGGCCATAACCTTTGAAGGTGTCGCGGTTGCCCATGTCTTCGACGGCCTGAAGCATGGCTTGGCGACAGGCTTGGGGTAAGGGTTCGGTGACGTCGCCAATGCCTAAACGGATGATTTTGGCGTCGGGGTTGGCTTCTGCAAACGCATTCACCCGGCGGGCAATTTCGGGAAACAGATATCCGGCTTTGAGTTTGAGGTAGTTATCGTTAAGGGTTGCCATAGTTGATTACAAATGCAAATTTAGGGCGTAATTTCAGTGTTGAAAAGTCACTTAATTTTCTATGATACAAGGGTTTGGTATCTGCTTTTTAAACTTTTGTCCAGAGGGCAAGACCACCGCCTCTACCTCTAGCTGCAATTAGATCAGGAGTAATCACAAAAAAGGCAAAAAAGGCTTGTTTTTTAATGGAATCTTGATAAAATTGTTGGGCATTACTTGAGGTTCCGTGCATTTTACCGTCATAGATATTTAAGCCAAATAGTTTAGAGGTAAGATTGGTAAAATCGAAGGCGAGAATATTCTTTTTTTCTAAGAATTTAGCGGGGCCAGTTAGCGTTAAATTAAACTGATTTAACTGAACGCAATTTTGAATAATTCCGGCGTCTATTTCTGTGGGTACTTCTATTGTTAAGAGGGGATGGGGATATCGGGAATAGATAATTTGTAGATTCAAAAAACTAGGAATATAAAGTCCGTTTCCCTTAACAATTCCGGCTTGTTTACGGATTTTCTGGGTTCCACTTACCCAACAAAGTCGCCAATTTCCGACCAAGGATTCAAAGCTATGCTTTTCTTTGGTTTTTTTGGCTTGATTTTCACATCTAATTAAGGTTTCAGCGATCATAGAAGAATTTGGCTTTTCTCCTTTACCTGTTAACACAAATTGAGCTACTTTTTCTAACAACAGAAGATCATCATTCATAGGATTTAGTTTTCTAAGTATTAGCGAGTGTTGGTTATGAGTATTAGCGAGTGAGGATACTCGCACTGCGTTAGAATCAAATATTAATTAATAGCAGTGCGAACGTCCTCGTTCGCTAGATTATAAAATTGTTAACTAGATTATAAAATTGTTAACTAGATTATAAAATTGTTAACTAGATTATAAAATTGTTAACTAGATTATAAAATTGTTAACTAGATTATAAAATTGTTAACTAGATTATAAAATTGTTAACTAGATTATAAAATTATTGGCTAAATTATAACTTAAGTTTTTTCTCCTTCTATAATATGGGGTGCATTTCGAGAGATTAACCAAGTTATGAAACCTCCGGCGATCGCTAATCCTGCTAAACTTAAAAATACATTAGATAACCCGATTAAAGTTTCGGCAAATCCCGCCAAAGCTAAGGGTAAACTCAAAGCAATATTAATGGCATTATTCTGAAGACCAAAGACTTTTCCTCGCATTGCTTCGGGGGTTTCGGCTTGAATTGTGGTTTGCATCGGAATTGCTACAATTGCTCCAAAAATTCCTAATAATAAAATTAGGATCAAAGTCGGCCATAATCGTTCATTAAATAGGGATAATCCCCCTAATGATCCGGCGACTCCAAAAGAACCAATTAACGCCAATTGGAAATGAGTAAATCTATGACCTAGATTACCCAGAACTGTTGCACCAATGCCCATTCCAGCCCCTCCTGCGGCTAATAGAAAGCCAAATTGGGAGGAACTAATCTCAGGAATGATTTCGGCTAAACGCACGGCTAAAACCGCTAAGGCGGCAAAAATAGAAAACAGAATAATTAATTGTAATAAAGCATTTCTAATTAAAGTATGATTGCTTAAATAACGAATCCCATCGCGTAAATCTTCTAAAATATGGGGTTGTTCATGGTCGGCATTATTATTTTTTTCTTGGGTATTTAAAAGCATCAAAATTAACCCAGCAATTACATATTCTCCCCCGACAATTAATTCTTTTCCTATAGATTGTAAACCGATTTGATTAGAAATTAAATCCGCTAGGGCTAATAAAGGTTCTCCCACCGCAAACCCCACAATAACCGACGCCATCATGGTTGTTGTATAAAGAGAATTAGCGGATAATAAATGACGTTTTTCCACAACTAAAGGAATCGCCGATTGTTCAGCAGGGGCAAAAAATTGAGTTAAGGTAGATACTAAAAAAGTGGTAATTAATAAAATATAAAACCCAACGGGTAATTGACCGAATTGTTGATCTTGAAATAGCCATAAAATTAGGGGTAAAGCCATAACTAAACCCCCGCGTAATAGATTGGTAATCACTAAAACCGCTTTTTTTGACCATCGATCTACAAATACTCCCGCACCCGCCCCAAACAAAATTGCAGGAATGGTAAACGCCATCATAATTGCTGATACCCAACCACTAATGGTTTGATCAGCTTGTTGAAATCGAGTCGAAATAATTGCAATCATTAATACTAAATAAACTTTATCTGCTAGTTGAGAAAAAAGTTGTCCACTCCAAAGGGCGAGGAAATTTTTGTTTCTCAGGACGGGTAAAAATCCCCGTTCTCCTTCCTCGGTAGGTTCGGGAACAGGACTATTGTGATCGGAATGATTGTTTTCATTGTCCAATTTTGCGGAACTAGACGGGGTAATTTCTATCAAGGAGTCAGTCTCCCAATCTTTCATAATGGCCAAGGGGTGATGGGATTTAAAGTTTTTTTCTAAATCTGGCGATCGCATATATCGTTATTCTAAAAGCAGTCAGACTTGAGCGAAAATTGACACTCTCTACCTAACATTTTAGTGATTAATTGGATCAGTAGCATGACTAATATTAGAATGGGGGATCAATAATAAATTGGTGGGTAAAGGTATCAATCAGCGACCCGGAACGGATCGAACACCCTAAATGATATTCTGTATATTGTCGTAACGTCCGTTCTACGGTCATCCAGTCCCCAGCCAAAATCATTTCACGCGACATCACCGGGTCAAGGAGTTCGGGTTGGGCCAAATGTTGCAGAATGGCTAACTGTCCGGCGGTGAGTTTCGTATTAATTTTAAGTTGAGGTTGAGGAACACTTTCTATGGTGTAAAGATTCCCAGAATCTTGAACTGTAGGGGTTTTTGAGGTGACTGGAATCGGTTTTTGGGGTTTAGGACGGGATGGAGTTGGTGATGGCGTCCACTCCGATAAATTAATAATTCCCCCAGTCTCAATACTAAACCCAACTCGCCAATTTTCATCGGTAAAATTAGGAATAAGTAGCCGTTGACTTAAACAACATAATTGAACTTGAGGTGCTGTTCCCCCCAGGGCGAGAAGATGGAAAATTCCTTGGGTTAAACAGGCAATAATTTGAGTGGAATTAGCAATTAAATGGGAATTAGAAAGGCTTTGTAAACGGTTTAAATGTTCATTAAGTAGGATAAATAAATCCTCTTGGGGATGGTCGCTGAGGGCTTGACTTAGGACTAATTCTGCTAAATATTGACTAGCAGCTAATTTACCTAAATTTTTACTTAAGCCTGCATAGGTGGTGACGGTTTCGGCTTGGGTTATTCTATCAAGCGATCGCCCTTTTGCAATTAATAATTGATTCACAACAAATAATTCACTCCGTCCTCCTAACGGAGATTTTGCTTTTCTGGCTCCGGGTGCAATGGCTTTAATTAATCCAAATTCCTGGGTTAAAATGGTTAATAGTCGATCGGATTCTCCAAAGGGTTGAGCTTTTAAATTAATCCCCGTAGCACTATAGGTTTTACTCATTAAATTTTGGCTATTAACTATCTTTTTGGGTTTCAGTTTTCAAAATCTCAACGGCGCGAGAAGTTCCTAAACGAGTGGCTCCCGCGACAATTAAATCAACAGCTTGTTGGTATGTACTAATGCCGCCGGAGGCTTTAATTCCGATGCGTCCTTTGGTAACAGATTTAATTAGTTCAATATCTGCAACCGTCGCCCCACCATACCATCCCGTACTGGTTTTAATATAAGCAATTCCCGTATCCATTAATACCTCAACCGCTAGACATTTTTCCTCCTCTGTTAGTACACTGGTTTCAATAATTGCCTTTACTGTTTGTCCGGTTTCTTCACAAATTTCGGCAATTTCTCGATGCAATTCTTCGGTTTTTCCAGTTTTCAGCCAACTTAAATTAATCACCACATCCAATTCCGTCGCGCCATTTTCAACGGCTTCCTGAGCTTCATAGAGTTTAACCTTGGAAGTTGTGGCTCCGGTAGGAAATCCGATCACTGTAGATAATTTTGTGGATTTTCCTTGTAGCAATTCTTTAGCTAGTATAACATAACTGGGAAACACACAAACACTAGCAAATTTATATCTTTCTGCTTCATAACAATACTGTTGAATTTGTTCCGGGGTTGCGGTTTGATTCAGTAAGGTATGGTCAATATAGGGAGTAATATCTAATCCATTAGGATTAATAGATTTAGCCATAAAATTGATTGTAATTCAGTGATACATTAATTCTATTATATAGCTATTTTGGCTTATTTATCTTTGCTAAAATTATTCCCATATTTTATATTGTTCTAAGTCCGCTCTTAAAATATCTTTGCTCAAAACTAACTGGTAATGTTTTTCTTTAACAATCCTAATTTGCTCATCTTCTAGGGTTAATTCAAACATAGCAATAACATTATCTTGCATAAATTGGGTAGATACGGGACGACAAATCAAATCAGGGAATTTACTGATACAACAGCTTATATCCTGTTTTGTTTGAACAACACCAAGCTGATCAGATCCTCCTTTAGCTTGAACTGGAATGACATATTGTGCACCATTTTGATTTACTCCTACATAAATTTCATCTATTTCAATTTGTCCAATATTAGGTACTGTAGTTCTCAGATGATTTTGTAAGGAATATGTTGTAATTCCTAGAAAAATATCTATTAATCGGTTATAGCGTACCTTTGCTAGTAATGCTTGTTCATCAGTTAAAGCATACTTACTAATAATTTCAGGTGTCGAGTCAGGAATTTTTATACAAATTAGATTGGGGTTAGGAGTAATTCGATTAATTGGACTCAGTTTAAATCTATAAACTGCTTGTCCTGCTAACTCAATAACCCATTCTAAACCATCAGGTGCAGTATCAGATATTACTGTTGGAAACTTTCGCCTAAAACGATAAGAATATAAAACATCACCTAAATTTTTAGGAGATGGGATATTGAGACTTTGAGCAACTTCAGTAAATTCAGAACGACTGAATTCAAAATTAGTTATACCTTCTTGATAATGCTGTCTAAATATTTCAGCAATAATTGCATCATATCTTCCTGATTTCTTGCTTTTATCTGCCATAAATTATTCACCCTTATTTCCTCTTTTTCTAGGCTCAATTACATGAGGATCAACATTATAGCGTTTTGCCGCTTGGGACATATTCAAATATAATAACGCATCATCACCTAATTTTTCCTTTTCCGTTGGTTGACTAGGAATTATTTCCAAAAGTTTGATAATTTCCCCCGCCACGGCTTTAGCTAATAAGGGCGGAACCGAATTTCCAACTTGTCGAAAACCGTGCCATTTTGTACCTTGAAATCTAAACCAGTCGGGATAGGAATGTAAGCGGGCGGCTTCTCTCACCGTAATACATCGAGGGGTATAGGGATGAATTGGACGAGGGGAAGTAAAGGCGCCTCGGTTACTGGGTGTTCCGGCTCTTAAAGTGTTACATAAACCTTGAGGATGGAGTTTATGAAATCGACTGATTTTTTCGGTTTTCCCCCATTCCGTGGCTTCAAATCGTGCGGTAGAGGTGGGAGAATGTTGCGATCGCAAACTACAAGTTAACAAATTTTTATCAAAAATTCTCGGATAAGAAAAATTATCCTTAACCGCAAGTAATCCCCGCAATAATTGAGCATAAAAACTTGATTTTTGATATTCCGCTAAGGTATAATCTTTTAAGAATAATTCAGGATATTGTTCAATAGTGGGTAAATCTCCAATGGCATCCCAAACCGTCGGACAGGGAGATAAGTTATTTAATTTATTATCAATTCTAGGATTAACTTTTGGGGATTTTGTGATGGGTTGAGGATAACCAGGTAGGGGTAAACCTTTTCGAGATCCTAGAATAAATAAACGTGATCGATCTTGAGGTACACCATAATAGGAAGCATTTAAGACTTGATAGTTTTCTATGACTTGATAACCCTGACTTTGCAGCTTATCAATAATCTCAGTAATAAATTGTCGATGTTTTCCGACCGTTAAACCCGGAACATTTTCCAAAACAAAATATTTCGGTTGTAATTCATCAACTAACCGAATAAAATGAAACATCAAACTATTTCTAGGATCATCAAAAGCCCGTTTTCCCATTAACGAAAAACCCTGACAAGGTGGCCCACCAAATACTATATCAATATCTCTATTTCCAATATCAGAATCCTGTCTAATTTCTGATCCCGTCAGGGTTTCAATACCTTGACAAAACACCTTCCAAAATGGAAAATTATATTCATGGGTAGCACAATGAATTGGGTCAATTTCTACGGCGGCTAAAACATCAAATCCAGCCTGTTCAAAACCGAGGGTCATACCTCCCGCACCCGCGAATAAATCTATAGCAATCGGTCGTTTTTGAGTCTTCACAGTCAATTATTTTTACTTAAAAATGTTAAATTAGAGTCTAGTTTCTTGTGACCACAGGCTAAGATATACTAACATCATGCGACCAAGTTTTGATCACTAGCCCGGTAATTTCTTGCCCTAACCAGGGAGTATTAATAGAGCGAGATTTGAGGGTATTGGTATTAACAACCCAAGAAGTCTTAGGATCAAATAATATCATTTCTGCGGGTTGATCCGGTTGAATAGAATAGGGAGTTTGTTGTAAACAAATAGCCGGGTTACTGCTTAAAAATCCCCATAAATCTAAGGCTGACCATCGCCCCGACTCAACAAAGGTTTCCCATAATAGAGGTAATGCTAATTCTAACCCAATCATACCTGGGGGAGCATCGGCAAAGGCAACGGTTTTTTCTTCATAAGAATAGGGGGTATGATCAATGGCGATCGCATCAATAATTCCCGTTTCCAGTCCTTGAATTAAAGCCTGTTGATCCGATGGATTTCCTAAAGGTGGATCTACTCTTAAATTAGGGTTGTATGGGAGAGGAATAGCATGAATAATCGTTGAATCTTGATCTTCTAACGGTTGATTCCAAATCCGATTAATAGATGTGGTATTTAATAATAAGTGTATCCAAGTTGTACTGGCGGTAATTGGTAAATTACGGGCTTTAGCTTGGGCTATTAATTCTACACTTCGCGCCGTAGAAACCCGCATAATATGAATAGGAGTTCCCGTTACTTCTACTAATTCTAATATCGCGGCTAAGGCTGCGGTTTCAGCAAATTGGGGGATTCCGGGCAAACCACATAATATAGAATCATTCCCCTCTCGCATGACTCCATTAACCGCTAATTGGCGATCGCAAGCATATAAAGCCAAGGGTTTATTTAAAGGTTTTAAATATTCTAATATTCTTCTTAATAACGCTAAATTTTCCAGAGGTTTACCATCAGCAAAACCCACAACACCAGTATCCGCTAATTCACTTAATTCCGTCATTTGTTGACCCGCCACATCTTGAGTTAATGCGCCCCAAAGATATAATTTCGGACGCTGAAACTCAGAATTGAGAATAGCAACTTTTTCAGATCGTTGTTGTAATAATGTCACCGTTGCCGGGTTATCAATTGCTGGAATAGTATTAGGTAAAATCCCTAATCGAGTAAATCCTCCAGCAGCAGCAGCATTTAATAAAGAATTTAAGTTTTCCCTTTCTTCAAATCCCGGTTCCCCACTCTGACTATATAAATCAACTAATCCCGGCCCTAAAATCAACCCTTTACTATTAATAATAATGGTATTTTCAGGATAATCATTAATTTCAGATTCAATAGTTTTAATATAACCATCAATCACTAAAATATCAGCAATTTGATCCCGTTTAGAAACCGGATCAATCACACGAACTTGCTTTAAAAGTTGACAATTCATATTCGAGTATCAGGTGTTGGTTTTAGGGTGCAGTAGAGACGTGCCACGGCGCGTCTCTCTCTCCACACAGTCAACCTATAACGCTCCCGCCGCCGTTTTATCGAGAATACTACCCGATAAATGGCTAGTAATATTATCAGCTTGTAACACAGGTAAACCCTCAATTCCTTGGGGATAATCAATTACTGTCACCGCCCCATTACCTTGTTTAAAGTTCCAAAAATGATCCGGAGGCAGATTAAATAATTGACACAAAAGGGCTTTATTAATGGCATCATGGGCAACCACTAATATAGTTACATTTTGGTGATTATAGGTTTCAACAATCTGCTTCCACGCAATTAAAGAACGTTGCCAAACCTGTTGTAAATTCTCACCTTCAGGCATTTGAACCGTTTGCGGTGCTATTTTCCATTCCTCTAATAATCCCGGATAAAATTGTTCAATTTCCGCCTCAAATTTACCTTCCCATAAACCATGACTAATTTCACAAAATTCCGGTTCTAATTGTAACTCTATCCCCGGATGATTTTGTAATATAATTTCTGCGGTTTCCTTGGGACGTGCCATGGGACTTGTTACCGCAAAATCAATTTTAATTTCCTTGAGAAATTCCGCCGCTTTCCGAGCTTGTTCTCGACCATTATCATTCAAAGGAACATCAATTTGTCCCTGGAATTGACCCATGCGGTTCCATTCCGTTTCCCCGTGTCTAACTAATAATAATCGCGGCCCTTGATGACCAGGACGTACAGAAGGCACTTTATGACCAACGTGAGTTGTTAAGTTCATTGACTCCAACTGAACATCCGCAGGTTTCGGTAATTCTCCGGGGATAATATTAGTAAAATTCAAAATACTAATCCCACAGTTAGACTGTTGTACACTTTGATAAAATTGCGGTTGAATTCCTAAAGCCGTCGCAATTAAACAACGATTAATTCCATTATGAGCCACTAATAAAACCGTTTGATTTTGATGACGGGCTAAAATTTCCCGCCAAAATTGTTTAGCCTGTTCAAATAATGCTAATACGGGAAAATGTTGTTTTTCTCCTTCAGGAGTTGAAACCAGCATCGAAAACTCATGGGGCGAGTCGTGCCAGGTCTGATACTCTTGGGGAAACTGTTCCATCACCGCTTGACGTTCCATCCCCGCCCACAGGGGAAGATCAATTTCCATTAACAGGTCGCTGGGCTCTACTTTAGGGGGGTCAGACAGATAGGTGACGATGATTTGGGCTGTTTGTTTCGCCCGTTGCAGGGGACTGCAATAGAGAGCATCAAACTTTAAACCATTCAAGGCATCACCGACTTTCTGAGCGGCCACAGAACCTTTCTCTGTCAAAACAGAGGCATCCAAGCGACCTTGAATTCGACTTTGGGCATTATAGGTACTTTGACCATGACGGACAAGAATTACACGGGTCGTCATTGTTAAATTGAGGAGTGGGAATTTTGGACTCTGGACTGAACCGAATTTAAGCCAGATGTGATTGTACCGCGTTTCGGACAGCATCGGTTAAAATATTGAGTCTATGGCTCCAACTCGGCAATATTTTATTCTCAAGTTTTGAAATCATGACACCCAAACGCTGGATTTTAGCAATTTTAACCTTATTAGCAATTAGCTTTTTGGGTTTATCGTTACTCAATAGTTGGACTCAACCCCAAATTCAAAGCCGTTTAGAATTATATCAAACCAATTTACTGCTTCATGCTTCCCAATGGCAAGGTAAGGGAACAGAAGCCGATAATTCAATCATATTACGCGATAATTTAATTGGTAAAACTCCGGTACAAGAAGCCCTTAAACAATATCAACAAGTACAAGAATCTGCTGCAAAAAACTTAGCTAAATTTCGAGAAAATAATGAACAAATAGCAGCAAGCTCTTTACAGGAATTAGAACAACTAAATCGAGATTTACAACTGAGAATCGGGATTTTAAAAACTCAGTTAGGATCTACTGACCAAGCCATAGAAACCTGGAAGACTTTGGTAGAAACAACCTCGGAAAAACTTCCTGCATCCGGGGATAAAAATAGTATAATCAAAACCGCAAAAACAGCACAGGTGTTAATCGGATTATGGCAAACTCCCGCCCGATTATTCCCCGATGCCGAACCAATTTTACAAAACTATTTAGAGGGTTGGTTTCGTTATCAAGCCTTAGTTAAACTCTATACGTTACAACAGCGTCCAGAAGCCTTAGTAACTTTAGAAACCCAACAACAGGAACGCTCTGAACAAGCAATTTTTAAGTTAATGATTGTTAGTGCTATTCCAGGTATAGGATTAATCCTGGGATTATTATTAGCTATTGTTTTAGGAATTCAATTAATATTTAAAGGCAAGGATTCTGTTTTAGCCACTAATATGGATGTGGCTTGGTTAATTCCTTGGAATGGAGAAATTATCTTACAAGTTTTTGTAGTGGGTTTTTCTTTATTGGGGCAATTCTTTATTCCCCTAACTTTAAGAGCGGTTTTTCAAGGCTTAAATCTTCAACCCAGTAGTTTTGATGTCAGGAGTCAAGCGGTTTATATTTTAATCACCTATCTATTATTAATGGTAGGAGGATTTTCGGTTTTATATTTCTCGATTAAATCCTATTTCCCCTTACCAGAAGGTTGGTTTACCTTCAAACTCAAAGATAATTGGTTTGTTTGGGGTTTGGGGGGATATTTAGTCGCCTTACCTTTGGTGATTTTAGTGTCTTTAATTAATCAGAAATTTTGGGATGGACAGGGAGGCAGTAATCCTTTATTACCAATTGCTTTAGAAAGTCGAGATAGTGTGGCTTTAGGGATATTTTTTATCACTGCATCCATCGCGGCACCGATCTTTGAAGAAACTATGTTTCGAGGATTTTTATTACCGTCTTTAACCCGTTATCTTCCCCTGGGAAGTGCAATTATTTTAAGTGGATTTCTCTTTGCCGTGGCGCATTTTAATGTTTCGGAAATTTTGCCCTTAATGACGTTAGGAATTGTTCTAGGGTTTGTCTATACGCGATCGCGCAATTTATTAGCCCCCATGTTCATGCACGGATTATGGAATAGTGGCACTTTATTGAGTTTATATATTTTGGGCAGTGGCGGAAGTTAGAAAGTTGACATCCGCCGTTAATAGACAGCTTAATAAAAAGCCGTCCTAGAAGGACGGGGTTTTAAACCCATTTTTCTGATAACTGATTTGGACTAGCTATATTAACTATTGATCGGGTTTAATATAAGTCGATAGACAACTATTGATGGCATTTTGAATTTCTGAATCTTGCTTAATTTGTTCTTTGCTCAACATCCCTAAAGACTGTAATTTTTTATCGGGAAGTTTCAGTAAATTATTCAGGGTGCAACGACAATACTGTTCTCCTTTTTCTGGCTCAAGACCAAATTGACTTACCCCTTCTAAACAGCCGTTCATGTATTCGCTACTAAAGACTTGTGCTTCTTCATTCGTTAAGGATAACGCCTGATCAGCCGGGATGAAAAAACCAGGACCTAGCAATAAGACCATTAGGGGCTGGAAACGACGAAAAGCAAAAGAAGTCAACATTAAGATCAATAACTGTAGAGGTGGATTCAGCAATTACTTTCAATTCTAGCTTAAGTCGGAAAATCAACAATTAACAAACAGGTTTGTCGATACGGAAAAATCAGAGGACGCAAACCCCTGAATTTATCATGGTAGAGACGCTAAGAACAGGATATCGCTTTGCACCTGGCTTACGCAGAAACCGGGTTTCTTTGGTCTTGTGCGATAGATGACTTTTTAGGGCTTGACATCTTAAATGAATTGAAATACACTTACAATACAAACAAATTAAAATTCAGCCTATCAACTGCTTTCATGCCCAAAAGAGGGCAGTTGATTTTTATAAACATCTAAAAATTAATCATCAGAATTAACTCCTATTTATGACTCAAAAGATTGCAATTATTGGGGGCGGTTTTAGTGGGGTGATGGTGGCAATTCATCTCCTCCAAAAAGCCTCCCAGTCTTTAAATATTTATTTAATAGAACGCAGAAATAAATTGGGGGAGGGGATTGCCTATAGCACTCCTTTAGATCATCATTTGCTCAATGTTCCTGCCGGAAAAATGAGTGCTTTTGCGAATCAGCATGACAATTTTTTACAATGGCTGAATGTTCATTATCCAGATAAATTAATTACGGATAAAACCTTTGTTCCTAGAAAATTTTATAGTGAATATCTGCGCTCAATTTTGCAAGACGCTGAACAAAAAGCTCGGGCTGGAGTTCTTTTTTATCGGGTTTTAGATGAAGCGATCGCTATTGACAAAACACCCAGCAATTTAATTATAACTTTAAAAAGTGGAGAACAACTATCCGTTGATCAATCTGTTTTAGCCCTAGGCAATTTTCCGCCTCAAAATCCGGCTATTTCTGACCCTTCATTTTATCAGAGTTACCGTTATGTTCCTTGGGCTTGGTCTGAACCTCAATTACCCTCGATATCAACCTATGAACCCCTATTATTAATCGGATCTGGATTAACCGCTATTGATATTATTGCTACTCTAAAAGAGCAAAACCATCAGGGTAAAATTTATGTTATCTCTCGACGCGGTTTATTCCCCCAACCCCACGCAAAAGTCGAACCCTTACCCCCATTTTTAACCCCAGAATCTGCCCCCAAAACCACAAGAAAATTACTTCATAAAATTCGAGAAACAATTGACAATTCTGCTAAAAAAGGATATGATTGGAGGGCAGTAATTGATTCTTTACGGGTTGAAACCCCCTCAATTTGGAATCATCTTTCACCCCCAGAACAGGCTCGATTTTTGCGCCATGTCCAACCCTATTGGGAGGTTTTGCGGCATAGAATTGCACCCGATATTCACCAACAAATCCAAGAGTTATTCAATAATCAACAGTTAATTTTATATGCAGGTCGAATTTTAGAATATTCTGAAAATTCCGATCATGTAGACGTGATGATTCGTCAAAGACACAATCAAGAATTATTGAATTTACGAGTTAGTTTAGTCATTAACTGTACTAATTCAGTCGGTGATTATCATAAACTTAACAATCCTCTACTGGGTAACTTATTCAAAAGCGGTTTAATTCGTTCTGATTCATTAAATTTAGGTTTAGATGTCACCAAAACTGGAGCATTAATTGATCAAAAAGGTGAAATTTCTCAACAACTATATACTTTAGGTACAGCCTGTAAAGGATCTCGCTGGGAAACCACCGCAGTCAGAGAAATTCGAGAACAAGCAGAAAATTTAGCAACAGAATTGTTAAACTGAATCTAACAATTTTATAGCAATCCTATTTGAGTTATATCCAAGATTTCGGCTTAAAAGTAAACACCGGCTGTTTCATATAGCAATCCTATTTGAGTTGTCATATTTTTTCAAATTTAACCCTGACGGTAGGGGTAATTCATGAATTACCCCTACCGCGATTGATTTAGGATTGCTATATATCAATCCGCGTCAAGATTGTAATATTTTAATACTTATATGAAACAGCCAGAAGTATTATCCGGTCTTCCCTGTTCCCTTAAATACTATCTGAAAAAGAAACAAATTGAAGTTGCGCGGGAGAAACTCCTTTGACTAAACCTAAAACATTCCCGGTTTTAGCTTCTGTAATTACTGTCACCGATGCTGATTCAATTTGAAAATCCAAAGTTCTAATCTGACCCAGAGGCAAAGGGCCACTACTATCATAATCTCGGCGATCGCCATAGGTAATGGTTTTTTCGGTTAACACAATATCATTAACCGTTAACCCCCCCGTCAAGCCGATTTTATCCCCTTGGACGCTATTGTAATCAAGGATAAAATCAGAGGTAATCTCGTCAAGACCATCAACGTTACCGCAACCACAGTCCACTGGCGGAGGAGTGGCGGTATCGGTGCGTAGGACAAATACATCCGCACCTTCACTACCCCAAAGCCGATCCACGCCCAAATCACCGATCAGGGTATCATTTCCCGCCCCACCGACTAAGGCGTCCTCCCCTTGACCCCCTCGCAGTAAATCATTATCTGCATCCCCAAACAGATAATCATTGCCCAAATTACCACTGAGCAGATCATCCCCCGTACCCCCATAAAGCACATCGGAGTCTTGACCCCCCCACAGGGTATCATTTCCCCCTTGACCTTCGAGGGTGTCATTTCCCTGATTTCCCCTCATTGCTTCTGAGTCTGTGGAGCCCCGAACATAATCATCTCCCCCCAAGGCGGCTAACCCATTGGGATATTTAGAGATCCCTAGGGGGTTACTTCCGAGGACTCCGGGGGCAATTTCAACGGTATCGGCATTTTCCGTTAATAAAAATAGCCCTGATTTCAGATCTCCAGGGGTTAAAGGTTGGGAGATTACCGGAATATTGGAATGATCCTCCCCTGCGTGTCTCGGTGCTCGGATGCTCACGGATTCTGTTTCTGATGAGATGGATTGCATATTGTTTGATTTGAGTTAGATCATCAATATTATAGGACTACCCAATTTAGAAATTATTTTATCCCTTGTTGATTAAAAATTTTATATCTTCCCCATTACCTATTCCCCATTACCTATTCCCCATTACCCATTACCCATTACCCATTACCCATTACCCGTTCTCTATAACGGCACGAAAAACCCCTATAATTTAAACTGGATTGAACAGATTAATATTCAAGGGTCATAAAAGAGGTAATTAGATTATGAGTTATGATTATGATTTGTTTGTGATCGGTGCAGGTTCCGGTGGATTAGCTTCTTCAAAACGGGCGGCATCCTATGGGGCAAAAGTGGCGATCGCTGAATATGATTTAGTCGGAGGAACCTGTGTAATTCGGGGTTGTGTTCCTAAAAAATTAATGGTTTATGCCTCTCAATTTTCCTATATGTACGAATATGCTCAGGGTTACGGATGGGGAGAAGTTGAACCTAAATTTGATTGGAATAAATTAATTACTGCTGTTGATACGGAAGTTAAACGGTTAAGTCAACTGCATATTAGTTTTTTGGAAAAAGCTGGAGTTGAACTGATTTCTGGTTATGCTAAATTTATTGATCCCCATACGGTAGAAGTGGGAGACAAAAAAATTACCGCCGATAAAATTTTAATTGCCGTGGGAGGAGAAGCGGTTAAACCCGATATTCCTGGTATTGAACATAGTATTACTTCCCGGGAAATGTTTTTACTCCCAGAACAACCTCAAAAATTTGCCGTTTGGGGTGGGGGTTATATTGGGGTGGAATTTGCTAGTATTCTCAAAGGATTAGGTAGTGATGTCACCCAAATTATTCGCCGAGATTTAATTTTAAATGGGTTTGATGAAGATATTAGAAATAATATTCAAGAAGGCATGACCAATCATGGTATTCAATTCTTAACCGAAAAAGTAATTAAAAAAATTGAAAAAACAGATGCTGGATTAAAGTTGTCTTTTAAGGGGAAAAACTCAAAATCTATAACCGTAGATGCCCTACTTTGTGCCACCGGACGCCAACCTAATTTAGCCGGATTAGGGTTAGAAAATGCCGGGATAGAAATTAATAAAAAAGGCGCAATTGTGGTGACAGCCGATAGTTGTACCAATCAACCTAATATTTTTGCCGTGGGAGATTGTACCGATCGGATGAATTTGACCCCGGTGGCGATCGCCGAAGGACGAGCTTTTGCCGATACGGAATTTGGTCATCAACCCCGATTTATTACCCATGAAAATATTGCCACGGCAGTTTTTTCCTATCCCGAAGCCGCTACCGTGGGTTTAACCGAAACCCAGGCCCGGGAAAAATTTGGTGACAATATTAAATGTTACACGGCCCGTTTTCGTCCCATGTTCCATAGTTTTACTGGATCAGAAGATAAAATATTTATTAAATTAATTGTGGAAACTAATACCGATCAGGTTTTAGGTGCCCATACTGTCGGAAAAGATGCGGCGGAACTAATTCAAGGAGTAGCGATCGCGGTTAATATGGGAGCGACCAAAAAAGACTTTGATAATACCATGGGAATTCACCCCAGTAGTGGAGAAGAATTTGTCACCCTTTAAACAATTACGAATTAAGAATTACGAATTAGGAATTAAGAATTTAAGAGTTGATAACTCGTAATTTGTAATTCGTAATTCGTAATTTATTTCTATTTCTGCCATTTCCTGCTAATATGGCTAAATCAGTTTCTCACCGTTGGGGAAGTTGCCCGTGCGTATTCCACTCGATTATTACCGAATATTAGGCTTACCGATTCAAGCAACTCCAGAACAACTGAAGCAAGCGCACCGCGATCGCACTTTGCAACTTCCGAGACGGGAGTATTCTGATTTAGCGATCGCCGCGCGCAAACAGTTGATTGACGAGGCTTATGCTATTTTATCGGATGCCGATCAGCGAAATGCTTATGATATGGGGTTTTTAGCCAAAACCTACGAACCCGAATCAGAAGTTAAAACTCCGGCCTTCGGGAAACGGGCCACCCCCGAATCCACAGCCCTCGAACCCGTGATCGATGCCCATACCCCCAGTATTGAGATCGAAGATCAACAATTTGTGGGAGCTTTATTACTCCTGCATGAGTTAGGGGAATATGAATTAGTGGTGAAACTCTGTCACCCCTATTTGAATACGGGCAGTATTGGGTTAAAAGATGGCCGTTTTGGGGAAGCCTCCCTAATTGTTCCCGATATTGTTTTAACCGTCACCAGTGCCTATTTAGAACTGGGTCGAGAACAATGGCAACAAGGACAATATGAAAATGCCGCTTCTTCCTTAGAAGCCGGACAGAATCTATTATTAAGGGAAAGCTTATTTGCCAGTTTAAGAGGTGAAATGCAAACGGATCTCTACAAACTCCGTCCCTATCGGATTTTAGAATTACTCCAACTCCCCCTAGAAAAAGCCGCAGAACGTCGCAAAGGACTGCAACTCCTCCGGGAAATGCTCCACGAACGTAGCGGTATTGATGGTCAAGGGGATGATGGGTCAGGTTTAGGCGTTGAAGACTTTCTGCGGTTTGTGCAGCAACTCCGTCGCCAGATGACCACCGCCGAACAACAGGGGTTATTTGAAACCGAAGCCCGTCGCCCTTCGGCCGTTGCCACCTATTTAGCGGTTTATGCCTTAATTGCTCAAGGATTTGCCGAGGCCCAACCCGCCCTAATTCGCAAGGCTAAATTAATGCTGATGCAGTTGGGGCGGCGACAGGATGTGCATTTAGAAAAGGCTGTTTGTGCCTTATTGTTGGGGCAAACCGAAGAAGCCAGTCGTTCCCTAGAATTAAGTCAGGAACGCGAACCCATTGCCTTTATCAGAGAAAATTCCCAGAATTCCCCCGACCTGTTACCCGGATTATGTTTATATGCGGAAAGCTGGTTACAGGATGAGGTGTTTCCCCATTTTCGGGATTTGCTGGATAAGTCGGTATCCTTGAAGGATTATTTTGCCGATCCCCATGTCCAGGCCTATCTCGAAGCCCTACCCAATGAAACGGGCAGCCCTTCTAATGAGTGGGTGGTAGTGCAACCAAGACGTCCGCCGACAAACCCAGGTTCTGGATCAAAGTCCATGACCCCAGCCCCCGGTGCAACGGAAACGAGTCCTCAACTCACCCAGGCTTCTTTAGACGCTTTAACGGCCACTTTAGCCGCTAGAAATATGGGGGTATCGAGTGCCAATCTCCAAGAACCCTTAGCCCCCTCCCAACCCCCAGCCAGTGTTCGGACTGCGGTAGAAACGGGTTCTACGGCAACATCTTTGCAAGGAAATCACAAAATTCCTGAATCTTCCCGTCGCGGTGCTTCCGAAACTTCCCCACAACCGCTCCCAGACCCGGCGGCGTCGGCTAATGTCCCTCCAACTCCCGCCTCCAAAAACGCTTCTAGCTCTGCCAATAGCAGCAGTCTGCGTCGGATTCAACGGAAAAATGATTCTAGTCAATGGCGTCGGTTATTAATTCTAGGTCTGGGAGGGTTATTCGGACTTTGGTTGCTTTGGTTCTTACTTTCCAGGGTTTGGGGAGCCTTCGCCGATGTTTTGGGCTGGTCTGGGCCAACTTTGAAAGGGGAACAGGCAATGGTGCAGTTAAGCCAGCCTCCCTTACCGATTCCTGAACCGACACCCGTTACCGCCGAACCGGAAAAAATCACTCCCGAAGTGGCGGAAGCCAAACTGAATCAATGGTTATCGGCAAAATCCGCTGCCCTGGGGCCAGAGTATCAAGTTGAGGGGCTGCGGGAAATATTAGTTGATCCAGCCTTGGCCCGTTGGGTGGCTATGTCACAAAATATGAAACAAGATGGTTCCCATCGCACTTATAAACACAACGTCAAAGTTAGTGAAGTCCAGATGGATCAGACCAATCCCAACCAAGCGATCGCCATTGCCAATGTTCAGGAACAAACCCAGTTTTTCAGTCGCGGTCAGGCCCAAAATACTGAGGATGCCTCTTTACAGATTCAGTATCGGTTTATTCGCAAGGATGGAGCTTGGCGCATTGAAGATTGGCAAGTGATTCGTTGATGGAAAAAAACCTCTTTGATCCCCAAAGAGGTTTTTTTTACCTCCAAATGTCAGGGTTTCATGACATAATGATCCCCAAAATCCCGAAAACTGTGTATATTTACTTATCAATATCCGTTTACCCCTTGACCAAACTTAATATTTTCTGCAATATGGTGAGTAATCAAGCGATCCCCATGATCCCTAAGAATTTCTACAGAGTTATCAATCTGCTGTTTAAGCCAATGGAGATCACTCTTTTATGTCAAAGGAACGCCCACCTTTAGAAACTATGACACTGCGGCAACTTCGCAAAGTAGCAAGTGAATATGGCATTTCTCGCTATAGTCGAATGCGTAAATCTCAGCTTTTAGAAGCTATCGAGGAAATCGAAAGTCAGAAGTTTGGAACCCCTAATCCATCTCGCGCATTGGAGGCACAAGAAGAAGTGGAAGTTGCAAAGTTTTCTCTAGCCGGTCAGAACTATCAGATAGCTGATTCCCTATCCTCCGTGGATGAGGGTTTAGCCGACTTACCCGGTGGGTATGGTGAAAGCCAGATTGTCATGATGTCCCGAGATCCTGAGTCAGCCTATACTTACTGGGACGTTTCTAACGAACAGAAGGAAATGTTTCGACGCCAAGGAGGGCAACAGTTAGCCCTGCGGATTTATGATGTTACTGATATTGATTTAGACTCTCAAAGTCCCCATAGTATTCAAGAATATCCCCGTGATGAGTTAGCGAGGGAATGGTATTTACCCATACCAGTCAGCGATCGCGACTATGTTGTTGAAATTGGTTATCGCTGTGTTGACGGTCGTTGGTTAGAATTAGCTCGTTCTGCGGCGACTCGGATTCCTCCGGTTTATCCCACAGAATGGATTGACGATCAGTTTATTACCGTTTCTTGGGAAGAAGAATTAAAAGGGAAAACCTTCTATGAGTTCCCTGTCCCCAAAAAATCCTATGTTCTGGCTGGGGTTCATAGCGATGTATTTGGGTTATCCAAGGAAGCAGAATCCAAGCGGATTGCGGGTTCTTTCTTTGGTTCGATGCACCAAGTTGTTAAACCCGAAAAGGCTGTGAGTTCTTTTATATTCCCCTCCGGCGTGGGAATGTGGGCTTCAGGTGTTGGTGAAGTTCAGTCTGGTGTCGGTTTGGGTTACACCCAGTCCGGTGTTGGACAAACCCAATCGGGTATTGGTCTTTCTGGTGTGGGTCTAGGTATTGGTTATACTCAATCTGGTATTGGTTACACTCAATCGGGTGTGGGTTATACCCAGTCCGGTGTTGGACAAACCCAATCGGGTATTGGTCTGTCTGGTGTGGGTCTAGGTATTGGCTACACTCAATCTGGTATTGGTTACACTCAATCCGGTGTGGGTTATACGGAATCCGGGGCTGGATTAGGTTATACCCAGTCGGGTATTGGTCTTTCTGGTGTGGGTCTGGGTATTGGTTATACCCAATCTGGTATTGGTTACACTCAATCCGGTGTGGGTTATACGGAGTCCGGTGCTGGATTAGGTTATACCCAGTCGGGTATTGGTCTTTCTGGTGTGGGTCTGGGTATTGGTTATACCCAATCTGGTATTGGCTACACTCAATCCGGTGTTGGTTATACGGAGTCTGGGGCTGGATTAGGTTATACCCAATCTGGTATTGGTTATACCCAATCTGGTATTGGTTACACTCAATCCGGTGTGGGTTATACGGAGTCCGGTGCTGGATTAGGTTATACCCAATCTGGTGTTGGTTATACTCAATCGGGTATTGGTTACACTCAATCGGGTGTGGGTTATACGGAGTCCGGTGCTGGATTAGGTTATACCCAGTCGGGTGTTGGTTATACTCAATCGGGTATTGGCTACACTCAATCCGGTGTGGGTTATACGGAGTCCGGTGCTGGATTAGGTTATACCCAGTCTGGTGTTGGTTATACTCAATCTGGTATTGGTTACACTCAATCGGGTGTGGGTTATACGGAGTCTGGTGCTGGATTAGGTTATACCCAGTCTGGTGTTGGCTATACTCAATCTGGTATTGGTTACACTCAATCGGGTGTGGGTTATACGGAGTCTGGTGCTGGATTAGGTTATACCCAGTCTGGTGTTGGCTATACTCAATCTGGTATTGGTTACACTCAATCGGGTGTGGGTTATACGGAGTCCGGTGCTGGATTAGGTTATACCCAGTCTGGTGTTGGCTATACTCAATCTGGTATTGGTTACACTCAATCGGGTGTGGGTTATACGGAGTCCGGTGCTGGATTAGGTTATACCCAGTCTGGTGTTGGCTATACTCAATCTGGTATTGGTTACACTCAATCGGGTGTGGGTTATACGGAGTCCGGTGCTGGATTAGGTTATACCCAGTCTGGTGTTGGCTATACTCAATCTGGTATTGGTTACACTCAATCGGGTGTGGGTTATACGGAGTCTGGTGCTGGATTAGGTTATACCCAGTCTGGTGTTGGCTATACTCAATCTGGTATTGGTTACACTCAATCGGGTGTGGGTTATACGGAGTCTGGTGCTGGATTTGGCTATACAATGTCTGGGATGGGAATGTCTGGTATTGGGATGGGCGCTTCAATGCCTCCCATACGTCCCCGGGACTTCTGGTTAGTGGCCGATGCTGAACTAATTGTTTATGGGGCGACCGAACCTAGTGCTAACTTAACTATTGGTGGACGTCCGATTAAACTGAACTCCGATGGTACATTCCGGTTACAGATGTCTTTCCAAGATGGTTTACTCGACTTCCCGATTTTCGCCGTAGCCGCCGATGGAGAACAAACCCGTTCTGTCCATCTCAAGTTTGTGCGTGAAACCCCGGAACGTCGGACTAATACGAAAGAAGAAGCGATACCCGAATGGATTCATTAATTTGAAATCAATTTGAGATCAAACTGTTAACAATGTTAACAATATAGTTATCCAAATTATCCCCCCTCGATCTGATTTGAGGGGTTTTTTATTGGTTTAAACGGACAACGGTAGAATCAATAGAGTTGAGGGAATTGAGCATTTGATTAAGTTCAATTCCTAGAATGGTATAATCTTTTAAAATTTGACGGGTAGGGGTATAGTCTTGATCGGCAGCAAATTCTTGGAGGCGAGTTACTTGTAAGGTTTGTAAGTGGGTTTGTATGGTTTGAATTGAAGGTTCAAAAGTGGGTGAGGCAGGCGGTAAAGTTCCGGTTAAAATGGAGCTAATTAGAGGTAGAAAAAATTGATTAACTTGTTCAACAAAATTCGCTAATTCGGGATGGGGTTCAGTGCCACTAAAATGCTCAAGTTGTGCGAGTAAAACACTCACAGAACGACTAAATCGATGTAAATAAATTAATAGTGCTATTTTCGGTTCAATATCCGTGGCCGAGGTATTCGGATCACTGCTTAACTGTTGTAAGGCTGCTTGAGCATTAAAATAGGCTAAACGGGTTTTTTGTCGTTGTTTAATAATTAGGTTTAAATCATAAGGGATGGTTCCTAAATAAACCAATAAAACTGCATTAAAGTAATCTAAGGAAGCTGCGATCGCTTTGACTAATTTAACCGATAACTGTTCTTTTTCATTTGGTCTAAATAATAAAAATGCCCCGACAAAAGCTAAGGCTGACCCCACACAAGTCCAGAGAAAACGAATCATTGCGACTTGCCAATCTCCCCCCTGTCTACTCATTTCTGCTCCAATAGCAAATATAGAGATAAAGAATACAGCTAAACCATAATGAAAAGGAATTAAAGCAAATCCGATCACAATTGAACTTAAATTAATGGTTTGTAAAATTAATTGACTGGGAATTAGTAACCAAAAAATCGGGGTAACTATCGCGCCTAAAATTGTTCCTAACATCCGATGAAAAAATCGTTGAAAGGTATTGCCAAAACTAGGCTGTAATACCACTAAAATTGTAATAGTTAACCAATTTCCCTGGGGAAGTTCTGCTATACTATAAATAGCTACTCCAATTGTGGTCATGATACTTAACCGGAGTCCGTGACGAAAAAAGCTGGAGTCAAAGGTAAAATTATCTCGTAAAGAATCAAACCAAGATGGGGTTTTACTTCCTGATAATAATTCTGATTCTGCGGATAAAATTTTGTCTTTGGGGATACGATTAATTGATTGATTATTTTTGATTTGAATGACGGTGGATGCGGTAGAATCTAATTGAATAATAATGGTTTCTAAGGTAGAAATAATCTGTTCTATAACAACTAAAGCCGGATAATCTTCAGCATGATCGGCTATGGTTTTTTGTTGGAGTTGTTTTTGTTGGGCGATCGCAGTTACAATAGATTGTAAGTAACCTGTATCAACGGAAACCGATTTATTCCATAATAGTTTAACTAAATTTAGACAAAATGAAGCAATTTTTTCTAAAGCATCATTGACTAAAATACGGACAGTCACAAATTGAGGGTCATCTTGATGAAGTTGGACTAATTCTGTCACCGTAACAATGGATGTAATTAAATTATCCGCATCCTGAATTAAAATAATAGCTGACTCCCCTAACCTAGTATTTCCTAATCTTAATTTTCGGTCTAATGTCCAGGCTTTACGGGCATTCTGTAGGGTTTCTCTGAGTTGAATAACGTGTTTTAATTCTTGAGATTCAGATATATTTTTAGCTTGATTAATATATTTTGCAATAGCTTGATAACACTGACTAATTGATTCTTTTAAAGGAAGATAGGGATTTAATGGCCAAATACCCAAACACAATACTATTGTCCAAGTTCCAGCTATTAGACAAATAATCACTCTTTCACTGACAATTTCCCAACCTCCAGAGGGTAAATTTAGGGTAAATAAAGTAAACAAACCAATTACTATTCCAGACAAAACTCCTGGGTGTCCATATAAACTCATATAGCCGACTAAAAATAAACTACAAAATGAAAATATGAGTTTAAGTAATAGAATATGTGAAAGCAAGGTAGCCAAAGCAACGAATAAAGTGGAAACCAAAACTGTAAATAATAGAGAAATAGCCCTAGCCGAATAAAATCCCCCAGTATCACTCAACAGAAAAAATAAGCTATCCAGACCCACATAAAAACCCATATCAGAATGACCCGTTAATTTTCCAACGGCCAAGGCAACAGATAGGGCAATAGTTAATCTCAAAGCCCGGGCTAATTTGAGATTTCCACTGGGTTTGAATAGAAAACCAAATTGTTGATTTAAAAATTTTTTGTTCATAAAGAATTATATTGTCTATTGCCTATTATCATCTTTTCAAAATCGACTCATTAATGTACATTCCCAAACTAATCGAGGTTGCACATAACTTAATAAATATTGTCGAGTTTTTTCTAACTGTTTTAAGAAGGTTTGATCAATAATTCCGGTTTTTTGTTGATCTTGCCAATCACAATGTTGTAAATAATCAACTAACCAGAGTTGCGCTTCACTGTCCAAAGTTTGACTAATTTCCTTTGCTAACTCTAAAGCCAATCTTAAATTAGAGGGAGGCTTTTTGACTTTATTTAAAAATTCTACAGGAATAGTTTGTAATTGTTGCCAGTGGTAAATGGCTTGTCCGGGGCTTCCTTGTGCCATAGCTAAAATTTCAGCATGGGATATAATATCATCAAAATTATGGCGTTTTAGGACTTGAATCATGCCTGCATCTGTTAAACGGTAAAAGGGGATTTTAGCACAGCGAGAAACTAAAGTTGGCAATAAAGAATCAATGCCGGGTGCTATTAAAATAATTGTAGCTTTTCCTGGTTCTTCTAAGGTTTTTAAAAGTCCATTGGCGGCGGATTCCGGCATGGATTCCGCGTGTTCAACTACTACCATTAACCGAGATGCTTCTAGGGGAGGACGACTCAAAAATTGACTAATTTCTCGAATTTGTTCAATCCGAATTTGAGGGGGGGCTTTCCGTTTGACTCCAGCTTCTGTCGCTTCTTTGGGAGAAAGTCGTTTTCCCTGATGTAAATAGGTGGGTTCTACCCATAAAATATCCGGGTGATTTTTCTGCTGAATACGAGAATGAATCTGTTTTTGATTGACAGGTTTATCGGGATTTTGGCAAAATAGAAATTCAATAAAACAGTTAACAGTTAATGTCCGACCAATACCATCAACCCCGGCAAATAAATAGGCTGGAGCAATGCGATTTTGGGCTACAACTTGGGTTAATAACTCAATGGCGGCTTGTTGTTCAATTAATTGGTCAAAAAAGGTATTCATGTTATTTTGATCACCCTAAATTGCGAATCCCCAGGCTGTTAATTTTTGAGTTAAAATTAATTGAATTGTTTCTGTGACTTGATCAAGATTTAACATCCCATTAATCGGTATAATTCGCTCTGGGTGCTCTTGAGCTAATTGTTGAAATCCCTGTTGTACACGCTGATGAAATTCCAAATTAGCTTGTTCCATCCGATCCATTTTACCTCGATTTCGAGTTCTGGCGAGTCCGATTTCCACATCAATTTCTAACCAGATGGTTAAATCACTTTCTAACCCCTGAGTGGCAATTTGATTTAACTGATGAATTAAATTGAGATCTAAACCTCGACCATAGCCTTGATAGGCGATCGTTGAATCGGTGTAGCGATCGCACAAAATAATATTTCCCTGATATAATAAAGGCTTGATAAATCCCTCAATATGTTGGGCGCGGTCGGCGGCATACATTAATAACTCTGCCCGATTTTCGATGGGTTCATCCCCCTGATATTCTAATAATAACCGTCTTAACTCCTGGCCTAATAGCGTGCCACCAGGTTCCCGTGTGATGATCACCGGGGTATCTATCAGACCTTGTAACCAGCATTGGATACGTTGCATTTGAGTGGTTTTCCCCCCTCCTTCCACTCCTTCAAAAACAATTAATTTTCCCTGCATCTGTTAATTATCTCTTGGCATTCAAAACGTTGTATAAATATGATAAGGTCTGGAATGGATCATAAAAAAAGGATGGGAGTGTGGAAACTCAGTGTCTTGAGACCACCAGAGGAAACACGACCCAGGGGAATTTATTCCCCTAGAAATATTTAGTAATGCTATCATAAAGAAACCAACATGGTCGTGATAGTCGAGTCAATGACTAAAGCAAGTAAAACAATGGGAGTGCAGCAAATCTTGTTGTCTCCAGATCCAGAAACCCGTGCGTTGATAGAATATCTTTGTCAACAATCGGGTAAATTGTACAATACAGGGATTTATTTTGCCCGTCAAACGTTTTTTAAGACAGGTAAATTATTAACGGGAAAATTTGATTTAGCATTTGAACCATCGGTATCAAAATCTTTATTGGCACAATCAATGCCATCAACACCGATGCAGCAGACCCTAATGTCGGTAACAGAATCCTTTAAATCTTTTAAGAATTTGAGAGATTTACATAAAAAAGGTCAATTACATTTTCGACCTAAACCTCCTGGTTATTTAAAAGGTTCAAAGTTGTTCAAAGTTGCCTATCCCAATTCTGGAGGACAAAGACCAACATTGATTGATGGTCAACTTAGGTTTTCCCTGGGACTAACAGTTAAAAGATGGTTTGGGGTATCTGAATTTTTCTTGTCCATGCCATCAAATCTTGATTATTCTACTGTTAAAGAGTTTACGATTCTTCCTAAGAATGGTGCTTTTTATTTAGAAATGTCTTATGAAGTAGAGAAACAAAACCATGAATTAGATATTAATAAAGCCTTGTCTATTGATTTAGGTACTGCCGACAATTTAGCAGCTTGTGTTGATACCTTGGGAAATTCCTTTTTGATTGATGCCAGAGATTTAAAAGCTAAAAATCAACTTTGGAACAAAAAAGTATCAACTCGTAAAGAAGGTAAATCCCAAGATTATTGGGATAATTGGTTAGACTGTGTAACTCGTAAGCGCAATCACCAAATGCGTGACGGGATTAATAAAGCAGCAAAACTAATTATTAACCACTGTCTTAAATATGGTATTGGAACACTGGTAATTGGTTGGAATGAAGGTTTCAAAACTAATGCTAATCTGGGTAATTTGAACAATCAAAAGTTTGTCCAAATGCCTTTGAGTACACTAAAATCCCGTGTAAAACAACTTTGTGATGTACACGGGATTAGGTTTATTGAAACCGAGGAAGCCTATACTTCAAAAGCTAGTTTCTTAGATGGGGACTCCCTACCTAAATACGGTGAGAAACCGATGGGGTGGAAAGCATCTGGAAACAGAATTAAGCGTGGTCTTTATCGGACATCTGATGGTTTTGTTGTTAATGCTGACTTAAATGGTGCAGCTAATATTTTAAAAAAAGTATCGGGAAGATTAGGTTTGTCGCTTAATCAACTCAGTAGACGATATGCGGCAGTCGTAACGAGAATTAGATTAAACTAATTCTGTCTGCAGAATCTCAGCGTCTTCAGACCTGAGAGTGTCAATCCCTTTGAAGTTCTAATTAATTTATTGCACATCTGGAGTTCCCTATGGCCCGCTACACCGGATTTTTTGTTGTTAATGTCGGTCTCGAAGATATCCGACCGATGATGATTGATATTTTGAAATCCTGTAACCTAGAAATCACCTATCAAACACCGAGTTCTATTATTGCCAGGGAAAATATTGGTCAAGTGAGTGTGAATCAATTAGTGATTGCTGAAATAGTTTTTGATACCGCCACTGCGATGATAGACGAAACTAAAATGACTGTTTTTATTAAAAATGAATCCCTACCTTTACAAAGCCAGAATCACTGTCGAGACATTTTTGAACAAATCAGTCAATTAATTATTGATAATCGCTATTGGGTACTATTAGAAAGTATTGCTTTGTAGCAGAGACGCACCCTGGGCACGTCTCCCTTATTTACTTGATTTTGAGTAAATATTTTCCTTTACCTTTACTATCATAAGCATTAACAATCACTCGATAGGTTCCGGTTTTGGGTAAAGTGATCGTAATTTCAGCATTGGCATTGGTTTGACTGATATCATCGTGTTCTTGCAGTAATTCATTCTCAGAATTAAACAGGGCAAGATAGGGATCAAATTCAGAACTTTCTAATGAAATAGTGATTTGTTGACCTTCTTTTCCTTCAAAAGTGTATTCATCATACAAACTCTTATCCGACGCTAAAACTTGATCTCCTTCTTTGAGTTCACCTTGCTTATCTAATAATAGGGGAGCAGATGCCGGAGGGGTGAGTACCGGAGAGGGTTCTGGAGAGGGTTCTGGAGAGGGTTCTGGACTAGGTGAGGGTGTTTCCTCCACCGGAGGTTCAGGACTAGCGGAAGGTTCAGGATTAGGGGTTTCTTGGGCTAGGACTTTTTCAAGGACTAAACCCCTTAAGGGATAGGAATTAGAGACTTTGATAACGTCCAATAATGGGGTCTGAAGCACCGCGAATACACCCATTGTTGTTGTCCAGATTAACATTGATCGCATAAAAACCTCAATATGTGTGTGGGATGATTCAGTCGCTAACGGACAGTTAATAGATACTGACCTCGACCTGTTTTATCATAAGCATTGACTACCACTCGATACCGACCTGTGACGGGTAAAGTCACCCGAATTTCTGCGTTTTTATCAGACTGACTGGCATCATCATTTTCAGCTATTAATTTTCCCTTGGGATCAAATAATGCCAAATAGGAATCAAAATCTTGACTTTCTGAGCGAATTAAAATAGACTGTCCCTGTTTTCCTTCAAAGGTATATTCATCATATAAACTACCATCGGATGACAAAACAGAATCCTGATCTTCTAATACTCCTTTTTCATTTAAAATCAGTTGACCTGTTTCCGAATTGGAGGAAGATTCCGTTGCTTTCAAGCGTAAACGATAGACTCCCGCCTCTCCTGCCTCATAGGAATTAACTAATAAAAGATAAGTTCCATCCTTTGGTAAAGTGGTAGTAATTTTGGCATTTTTCTCTCCTCCCCCATCATCATCTTGAGCCAACTCCTCTCCATCTTCTGTTAACAAAATTAAATAGGAATCTATCTCATTACTATTCATTTCAATCGTTACCTGTTGACCCGCTTTCCCCTCAAAAGCATAAACATGATAAAAACTATTATCAACGGGTAAAACTTCATCTCCCTGTTTCAAAGTATCCGTCACTTCCGGGTCATTTAATTGAATTTGTTTGGCATTTTCCTTTTCAAAAGCCGGGGTTTCCGCCGTCGGGGTGCGAGATGCCCGTCCCTCTTTCACCGCTTGTAAAAATGGGGGAACCCGGTCAACGGAAATGGCAAAACCAATACCAATATTTCCCCCGCCCTGACCTCTGGTAAAAATCGCCGTATTCACCCCAATTAATTCCCCATCACTGTTCAGCAGGGGGCCCCCAGAGTTCCCTGGATTAATCGCTGCATCGGTTTGAATTAAATTACGGTTTTGGTCTAAACGACTAACAATTCCTACGGTTAAGGTATTTTGGAATTGGCCAAAGGGGTTGCCAATGGCAAAGGCCCGTTGCCCCACTTTCACCGAATTGGGACTAGCGATGGGAATAGTGGGTAAGTTTTGAATATTGCGAATTTTCAGCACGGCTAAATCGAGTCCAGGTTCTCCAAAGGCGATGACCTCTGCTTCTAACTTGCGGCCATCGGCTAGGGTGACGGTGACGGTGCCTCCGCCGGATACTACATGGGCGTTGGTTAATACTAAACCGTCGGGACTAATAATGGTTCCACTGCCATTAGTTTTTTTTGTATCAATGGAAACCACGGCGGGACTGGCATTTTCATAGACTTTAATATTGATTTCTTCTTCTTTATCAGCCGCCAAAATCAGAGGAGAATCAAAACCGTAATTAGAGATTAAATCCTTAGCAGGAAGGGAGGATGGGGGGGCAGGATAAATGGTTTTTGATAGGTTTGCATTGGCAACCGGAACATGAATTAAGGCTCCAATGGTCAACAGTCCCAATGTTGTTAATCGCAAAGATAAAAAATTCATTAATAATCAGGTTCTATAGATATCCCACCTAAAGTTTAATCAATTGAGAGGCTCTGGTGGCATCTTCAAGGGGAAGCGGGGCGGGTCTACCGCTTCAATTTTGAATCTAATCAACACTTCAACAAAAGGAAACTAGGGTTAATTCCCGACCTTCGGTCGCAACTCAACTTCTGATTTTAACGGTTCTTGGGGGAGAATGGGTAATTACCGCTCAACTAAACCTACTTAAATCTACTCAAAGGCTTAAAATATGATCTTAGAATTACCCTTGTTTGCGCCAAACCGCTAAATTCACCAACCTCGCCGTAAAACGGACGGGGATTGACCGAACCAATTCGGTTGACGCAAGAGGTGAATAGCCCGCAGAGCCGTTAGATGTTACAGACCTCCGAATACTTCCCTAGTTCGGATTCCCTCTAAACCTGATTGGTTCAGGTGTTGTTAAAGACAAGTCATATTTCTAACGGTGGGCAAAGGGACTATTAACTTAACTCTTGAGGATTATCTCCATGCAAAGAGTACCTGTAATATCTTCTAATAATCAACCTTTAATGCCGACTAAATCTAGTCGAGCTAGACGATGGATCAAAGAAGGTAAAGCTATTGGTAAATTTAACGATTTAGGACAATTTTATGTCCAACTAAAAGTTGAACCACTTGACGACAAAATTCAACCCATTGCTGTCGGTATTGATCCTGGGAAGCTGTACTCAGGAATTGGTGTTCAATCAGCCAATTTCACCCTCTGGACAGGACATCTTGAATTACCTTTTAAGAAAGTTCGAGAACGCATGGATAATCGACGAATGATGCGGCATGGAAGAAGGGGAAGACGGATTAACCGTAATATTCCTTTCAACCAAAGAGCGCATCGTCAAGTACGATTTTCAAACCGTAGGCAAGGTAAATTATCCCCATCAATTAGAGCTAATCGACAACTTGAATTACGAGTTGTAAAAGAGCTTTTTAAAATGTTTCCAATTACCGACATTTATTTTGAGTACGTCAAAGCTGATGTTGATTTAACGTCTGGACGGAAAGGAGCTAAATCAGGAAAAGGATTTTCAGCCGTTATGGTAGGTCAAAAACACATGGTTAATTGGTTGAGTCAATTAGCTACTGTACATACTATTTATGGTTGGCAAACATCTAATCTAAGAAAATATCTTAAGTTAGAGAAATCAAAAGACAAGTCAGAACAAACAGTCAAATCTCATGCTGTAGATGGTATTACTTTAGCTTGCTATTATTTTCTTGAGTATAAAGCTCATTTTTCTAGCAATACTCATGGACATAGTTGGCAAGGGAATGTAACGATAACGTCTTGTCCTTTTGCAGTAATTAAACGTCCTCCTATTAGTCGTCGCCAACTTCATTTAATGGTTCCTTCCCAGGGTAACGTTAGACGAAAATATGGTGGCACTACAACAGAATTTGGTTTGAGAAAAGGCGACGCGCGTTAATTCTCCAAAAGGAATTGGCTACGTTTCTGGTCAAACTAAAAAACAAATATCTGTCAGCGATGCTAACTGGAAACGGTTAGGACAGATAGCCTTTAGCAAAATAACCTTAATTAGACGTTCAAACGGTTTAATTATTACTTGTTAAAGAAATATAAAGCCGTCCTCCGCTTCGCTAAAGGCCTGTCCTGAGCCGTGAGCCAGTCGAACGGTCGAAGGGACGGGGTTTCTACCCAAATTTTCGATGAGCAGCCAATCTTCCATAACTTTTGATTCTACCTTAGCTTTTGTCCTTTCTCATGATTTTCGAGTCAGTTCCACCACTTTAGGAAAAGTTGTCGCTCAGAACTTCGCACAAAACCCTAATTTACCTGGAGTAATTGTCATGGATGAAACTCGTTTCTTGGGGATGATTTCACGGGCAAAGTTTCGAGAACAAATGAACACTCTACAGCGAGAAAATCTTTATTTGAATAGTCCTATTCAAGTGCTTCTTGACTATCTCAGAACTCCTCCTTTATTATTAGATCATAATTCTAAAATAGCAGATGCCGTTAATAGTGTATTAAATCGATCTAAAGAATTAATTTATGAGCCAGTTGTGATTGTTTGTGAAAATAATATTTTTAGAATTATTGATATTCAAGTGCTATTGTTAGCTCAGAATCAACTACTCAATTATGCTCAAAATGTAATTCAACAACAACAATCTCGAATTCAACAATCTTCTGAGATCATCAAAATCGAAAAAAATAAAGTTCAAAAATGCAGTAAATATTATCAAAGTAAACAAGAACTACTCAAGAAAAATTATAAAGATTTTTTGAAAGTCAAACAACAAGAAATTTTTGAAACAGCCCAAAAAATTACTGAGATTAATGAAAATTTTTTGCAAATTAGTCAGCTAGTTATTAAGGAAACAGACAAATCTTTTAATGAAATTGTTGTCAATACTAATTCCATTAATTCTAATACCAATCATATCCAAGAGATCAGTACGTCTATTGCTGATGATTTAGACTCAATGCACTCCGCTTCTAATTTAATTAATAAAATTATCCAACAAATTCGTCATTTAGCTATTAAAGGATCGATTGTCGCCTATCAATCCCAATCTACACCTCAAGGCTTCAATCAAATTAATAAAGAAATTAATCAAATGCTGAATCAAATTTTAAATATTAATCAGCAGATGAATAAGATGGCTAATCATTTTAAATTTCATGTTCACAAACTCCAAGATATTGCTCAAAATCAATCCGGTATTTCTCGCTCAGTTTCCTTGAAGTTAGAACGAGTGGAAATGGTGATGAAGGAATTAAAACACCTGATTGATAATTATAATCCTAATTTGATTATTTTAATTGTGGAACAAGCTAAGGATATTAGCCCTGAGTTGATTCAATTCTTAGATCATACTCCTGAGAAACAAATAAATTCAGACTCCAATGGTAAAGGTTTAATTGAGTTAATTGAACGAACTTTAAAACACCGAAATGATTCTCCCCCGTCTGAATCTTAATTCTATTATTCTCCCGCTAATAGCAGTTGAGCCGCTTCGATCATTTCGGTTTGAAATCCTAGTAAATCTTCCCGACTGGTTAAATAGGTTTTGAGCGCATCCAGGGGATCAATACTGCTACCAGAATCCAATTCAGGTAAACGAGGTCTGGCTAATTGGCTAACTAATTCCGGTTTAATCGTATAGCTATGGGCGGCACTCAAAAGCTGGTATAATTCTGTATTATTAATCAAATCTAATTGATCGGAACGCAGTTGATAAATTAACCGAACAACTGCATCTTGGATGTGATTTTTTTCAATCACTTTAATTAAGGTTTGGAGAGGATCATCAGATTTAGAAAGATCCACTTTAATCGTACAAAAAGATCGCACAGTTAACGGACAAAATTGCCATTTAACTTGACCTTTTTCGACTTCAATTAAAATAAATCCTTTGTCTTCTTTTTCTTCGCTAAAATCCACTCGCTCAATACTCCCTGGATAAATAACTGGGGGATCATTAGTCCGATTCAGATTTTGATGTTTATGGACATGACCTAATGCTACATACTCAAAACAAGAGCGAGTTAATAAAGACAGGGGAATATTAAATCCCTTACCAACAGCCAAAAACCTTTCCGCTCCTAAATTGGCTTTATCCGCCATCAAATGTCCTAATAAAATAGTTGGTAATTTCGGGTCTAATTGCCGAATTTCTCCTTCTAAAACGACAGTTAAACGATCAATTAAGAGTTGATTAACGGCTTCTAAAGATAATCCTTCTGTTTCGGGACGAGTTAATAAAGTTGACCGAGTTAACCAAGGTAAAGTAATAATTTGAATCGCACCGTTGCGGGTTTGAATCGTATGGGTTGCTAAACTATCCCCAACTACAAAACCGGGAACTCCTAATGTTCGATAAATCCCTAAACTGGCTCCCCCTTGTCCCTGGGAATGTTGATCATGATTTCCTACTAATAAAACCGTGGGAATTTCTGCATCCACTAACCGCCGAAATTGGGCGGCAAAGGCTTGTTTGACATAGGGGGCGGGAGTCGCATCAGGAAAGGCATCTCCGCCAAATAAGACCAAATCTACGGGTTCTGCGATCGCTCGATCAATACAGCGTCCCAAGGTAGCCGTAAAGTCCTCTAGGCGAGTATTTAAGCCCGTTTCAGGATTGATTTGTCCATGGGAAAAACCACTTCCTAAATGAATATCCGAAAGATGCAATATTTTAATCATTACTAAGTTTACTAAAGTTAATTAATCAGGACTTACGCATCACCGCTATCAATAGTAGGGGTAATTCATGAATTACCCCTACATATAGGGTTACATCCCCAAATTTGCGTAAGTCCTGTTAATTATAGTATAATTAGTTCCTTGGCAAACCGTAAAGAAAAGTGATGGTAATTCAAAAACGCATTCCTTTATTGGAACAAATCCTTGAGCAGTGGAAGGGAACGATAGGAAGTCAATATCAACCCTATAAAAACCATGTCTATCGGGTGGTTAATTTTTGCCTGATACTACATCAATCTACGCAAGATGACCAGGAAAAATTCGTGATTGCTGGTTGTTTTCATGATATTGGAATCTGGACAGATAATACGGTCGATTATTTGGAGCCTTCTATAGAGGTAGCCAAAAAATATTTGCAGGATAATGGCAAAGAACAGTGGTCAAAAGAAATTGAGTTGATGATCGATCAACACCATAAAATTAGAAGATATCGAGATAGTCAGTATGCTTTAGTTGAAGTATTTAGAAAAGCGGACTGGATTGATGTATCAATGGGGAAAAGATCATTTGATCTATCAAAAAATGATCTTCAAAAAGTCTTAGATACATTTCCCAACCTAGGATTTCATGAAAATCTACTAAATCTTGGAAAGACAGAATTATTAACCCATGGGCGGAATCCTTTACCCATGATCAAATGGTAGGGTGACAATGATTCAATTCCTTTCCTAGTATCAACTCCTTTAGCTCCTAGCCCCTTGAATTTAATACAAATAATATGTTTAATAAAAAGCAATGGCCGGAACTCGTCGAATTAATCTTTATTATTGCAGCAATTATCGGTTCCTTTGGTTTGCTCACGGGACAACCAATCACCTATGCAGCAATTCCGGGTGCCTTCGCCCTAGGATTAAATTGGCTGAATCGTCAATTGTTAGCCCAACAAATTCGCAAAAATAGTGCTACAAATAAAAGTTTAATTCAACAACATAAAGCGGATTTAGATCAACTGATGGATCAGTTACAGAGAACCATCTCGACTTTAAATATATCTTCGGGACTGGCAATTAATCCCAATGCTCAATTAGCCCAGGAATTGCAATCTTTAATGGCGGTAATTCAAAATCTTTTAGAACGTCAAAATTTATTAGAAAAGACTTTAAGTATGATGCAATCGGAGTTAGAAATTATTGTGCAAGCGTTTCAGAAACGGCCGGAGTTAGACCAGATTAATAGTTTAACCCATGTGATTGTGGATCTGCAACAATTTATTAATCAATTGCCTCAATGGGGAAATTTACAACAACATCAAATGAATGAACTGCATCAAAAGGTGGAACAATCTCTGGAAAAACTCTCAACAGAAATAGATAATATTCCGAATCAAATTGAACAGGAAGTTAAACGACAAGGTAAGTAGCTAAATCGTGCGGGAAAAGTACGAATTCGCTGAGGGCGTTGTCACCCCATCAGATTTTTAAATCGTCTCAACTTGCCATTCTTCGGAACTTAATCCGCCTCTTTGAATTGCTTTTAAGCAAAATGAATTAATATCTTCCGCACATAAGTTAACTTCAACAAAAGCTCCATTTTTGAGAGTTCTAGTGTATCTAAACTTTTGATTATTCCAATTTACTAAACGAGGATAGTCTTGAATTAGTCCCTGAAACACATCTTCATCTAAGTCAGCAACAATATTGAGGGTGGTTTCCAACACATCTCGCCAATTTTTAACGGGATATTTTTCGTTACGGACGGATAATACTCTGGGTTTTGTTCGTCTAACTGTACCCTCTAGTTTTTGCTTTTGTAAAACATTCCCAAAGTAAGGCCATATTTTTAAACAGATTTCTGCTAAATCTTCTGATCTCTTTTCAATATCTTCTTTATTCCAATTTATTTTATCTTTAAAATACTCGTTTAATTGTAAATGACTTTCTAGTAAAATGTCCCGTTTTTTATCAAAAGGTTTATTAGAAAGTTCAGGATTATATCCAGTTAGAGTTAAGTTTCCAAGGGTATGTAGCAACAGTTGGTGAGTTGTTTCCCAATCTTCGCCCAAAGATTTTTCCCAATCTTTATTGAGCTTTTGAGGCATAATGTGTTCGATTGAAAGATTCTCAAAAAATACCCTTTCTTTATGAATAAATGACTGTTCTATTGATTCTAAAATTAGTTTGGCTTTTTCTGCTTTAACCCTAGTCGCATAAAGTTCCACTTCTTTTAACATCGATTTAAACTGATCATTGCTGGGATAGTTTTTTAGGGAAAGAATTTCTTTTAACCCGTCCATAAAGTTTTTATCAATTTTTTGTCTAATTTGACTGTATAAAGAAGGAAACATTTTGTTGAGGGAGTTAGTGGCAAAGTTGCAAACAAAACGCCGAATAATAAAATTTTCAAGAATCTTTAAGATTTCTACAAATTCATCAACAGTAAATTTACCGTCGCTGTAATCATCGTAACAATTGAGTAGAAACGGATAGACCGTAGTTAATTCTAGCCTTTTGATCCGCATCAGAGAATCACTAATATATTTGTTAGTTTCCTTTAAAATTAAAATCGTTGTTAGTCTTTGCTGCCCATCAATTAATAAATATTTACACACTCCTTCAGGGACAGAAACCGTCTGCATCGTGACAATAGAACCCATAAAATGAGGGTTCATTGTTTCCTGTTCGGTCAAATCTATTAGATCGTCCCATAAATTCTCCCATTGTTGACGTTCCCAGCTATAGGGACGTTAAAAGAGGGGAACGAGATATTGTTGGGTTCCTTCTAGGATTTTTTGTAGTTTGGTTTCCGAGGCTTTCATATTTTTTAGTAAAACTATTTAAGGGAATAGGCACTTGATTATAGCAAGCTGTGAAAATAAATCGGTAAATACTGACTGTTTCACAGGGCTTTATTTGGTTGTCATTGTATAAACTCCATCCCATTCTTCTGGAACAGCAGTTTGTAAATATTGTTGCGATCGCACTAGATGAATTTGTACCGCCCGGTCATCAGGACGCATTTTTTTTGCTTCTTCAAAAATCCGAATTGCTTGCTTAAACTCTTTCGCTAAATAAGCCACTCTCCCTTGATTAAAACAATCTAAAAACTCTCTTACCTGGTCATCTAAATCAATAGACCGATTACCAATTAATTCATAAATACTCACCGCCTGATTCTTGCCTTTCACCCGCACCCGATCCAATTCCCGTACCCAAATTTTATCTTGGCATAAATGATAAGTCATTTCACTAATAATAATATCACAACCATATTGTTTAGTAATTTGTTCTAAGCGAGAACTTAAATTTACCCCATCCCCAATAACAGTATAGTCCATGCGTTTTTGTGAACCAATATTTCCCGATACCACTTCCCCTGAACTCATGCCAATTCCGATTCTAATTTGCGGTTCATCGGGTCGCATTTGATTAAATTCTTTCAGGCGGCGACGCATATCTAAAGCCGATTGTACCGCCATCCAAGCATGATTATCTCGCAGAGGTAGAGGCGCCCCAAACACCGCCATTAAAGCATCCCCAATGAATTTATCTAAAGTACCTTCATGGGAAAAAACCGCTTCTACCATGGTTTCAAAATATTGATTTAATAATGCCACCACGTCCGAGGCTTCTAAATTTTCTGTTAATGTGGTATAACCACGAATATCGGAAAATAAAATCGTCACTTCTTTGCGTTCTCCTACCATTAAAACATCTTCTCCCAAAGCCATAACCTGTTCGGCTACCCCCGGAGTCATATAGCGATACATGGTAGTTTTCATCCGTTTTTCCCGACTAATATCTTCTAAAACTACTAACCCCCCCCTAACCCCTCCTTCTGGATTAGTAAGAGGATTAACGGTTAAATTAATACTGCGTTCTATTTGTCTAACTTGCTGTTTAGGATAGGTTATATTATTGGGTTGGGCGTCTGTGGGTTCTCCCCAAGGGTGATAAATTTCAGGATTAGAGCGATCGGGAGTTCCTAAAATATAGCTCGTTTGGATAACATCTCCCTGAGTTTCTTCGACTTTAATTAAACCCACGGTTAAACTTTGTTCAGGCACATAATGACGGGCGGCGTGGCGCAGACTATCCTCTAAACGGAATTTTAAATTTTCAATTGGTAGGACTTCCCAAACATAACGTCCGGCTAATTTTTCTTCCCAATATTGACGAATAGAGCGATCGCCAACTTGGGGTTTTGGACACCCCAATAATTCCAAAGCTGCATCATTAATCGTGACAATTTTTCCTTGTAAATCCGTGGAAATCACCACATCAGAAAGACTTTGTAAAATATCCTTCTGATATTGCTTTTCCACCATGACATTTTCAAATAACTGAGCATTTTGTAAGGCAATTCCCGCCTGAGAATTAAACGCCCTTAAAAATTCTTCATCGGAATTAGTAAAACTACCTTTATGTTTATTAATTAACTGAGTCACCCCAATTAATTCCCCGGCCGCATTAAACACTGGCATACATAAAATATTTCGGGTTTGATAGCCCGTCCTGCGGTCAGTGTTGGGGTCAAACCGAGGATCGCAATAGGCATCAGGAATATTCAAAACTTGACCCGTTGAAGCTACATATCCGGCAATTCCACGATTAGCAGGAATCCGAATTTCTATCATTTTTGAACCATCGGCATTAGCTACTTTTGTCCATAATTCTTGAGTTTCTTTTTGTAATAAAAATAAGGTGCTGCGATCGGCTTGCATTAAATCCCGCGCCTGTTCCATCACCGCTTGCAAGGTTGTTTCTAAATCCAAACTTTGCCCTAAAGTTGTTGTTGCTTTTAATAAAGCGGCGACTCCCCGTTGATTTCGGGCGGCAACAAAAAACGATTGACAACTTTCTAAAATAATCCCAATTGAATCAGCAAAAGCTCGAAATTGTTGTTCATCTTCCTCGGTGAATTCCGTATCTCCAGCTTTATTTAATAACCGTACCACCGCCACGGATTCTTCTGGATTTTGGCTACTAAAAATCGGCATACACAGAATGGTGCGGGCATAATATCCGGGGGGTTCATCCACATCCACATCAAATAATTCACAGGTATGAGCATCGCTGACATTCATTCCCTGACCCGTGCGGGCAACATATCCTAAAATCCCCGAATCCATTGGTAAACGGATTTCTTTTGCTAGTCCGGTTTCTTCATCAACTTTGGTATACCAGAGTTGATTTTTACTGCGGTTGACTAAAAAAATAGTGGTGCGATCAGCTTGCAGAATTTGCCCAATTTTGAGGGTAAAGGCATCGAGTAATTGTTCTAATAGGGTCTCTATTCCTTCATTATTAATCAGATCAATTGCCCGAAGAAATTGCTGAAATTCTGCGGTAATAAAATCTAAAATACAGATAAATTCCCCAATTGGCAGATTCTTAACACGCGCCGCCAATAGGCCCATACGATCCACTTGTGTCAGCGTAGCTAAGATGCTACCAGCATTAGAAAAAGTCATGGGAAGGGGATAGTTTGGGTGAGGGATAGAGAACTGAAAAACTCTGATTAGAGGAAGTTAACTGGGTTTGCTCGAATAGAAACCTTCCCAACTAGAAGATATTAATAGATTGAGTAATTGAGTAGATGATAACAGACAAAGGATGGTCATGGTTGACATCCTTGCCTGGGGCTTGAAGTTTCCACTGAATACTAGGCAACGGAGGGAAAGGAGTAACGGCTGAGAATCCCTTGATAGTAGCGTCGTAGCTGTTGGGTAGCTGCGGCCCATCCCCAAGATTCTGCCTCTTTACGGGCATTTTGCCGTAGGATTTCCCGTTCTTGAGAATTGTCGAATAACCGTTGAGTCGCGGTAATCGCCCCATCTTCCTGACGCGGATCGAACAAATAGCCATTAACGCCATCGGTAACAATATCGGGAATCCCCCCAGACCTGGCCGCGACTACGGGGGTTCCCGCGGCCATGGCTTCTAATAGCACTAATCCCAGGGTTTCGGTACGGGAGGGGAAAATAAAGGCGTCAGCCGAGGCGTAGGCGGCTGCTAGGTCTTTTCCCCGTAAGTAACCGACGAAATGGGTGGGAGTTCCCCGAAAATGGGCTTCTAGGACTTGACGGTTAGGGCCATCTCCCACCAGGGCTAAACGGGAATTGGGAATTTTCTCTAAAACTGGTTTAATTCGTTCAATTTCTTTTTCTGCACCTAAACGACCAACATATAGTAATAGATTACAGTCCGGGTTTCCCAGGCTAAGGCGATCGCGCATTTCCACACTAGCCAAAGAAGGTTGAAACATTTCTGTATCTACTCCCCTTTGCCATAAATCTAGCCTTTCAATTCCGTGGGCGTGCAGTTCTTTTACCATCACCGTTGAGGTACAAAGATTCAATTGCGCCTGATTATGGGCCGCTCTTAACATACTCCAGAGTACCTCCTCCAACATTCCTAGACCATAATGGTGCAAATATTGGGGAAGATGGGTATGGTAGGACGCCACCAAAGGAATATTTAACTTTTTGGCGTAATATAATCCCCCAAGCCCTAAAATTGCTGGGTTGGCAACGTGAATCAGATCGGGTCGAAATTTTTCTAATTCCACGCCAATACCAGGATGGGGAATACCCAGTTTTAACTCTGGGTACAGGGGTAGGGGAAACCCTTCCACTCCATAGATTCTAGCCCCTTTATATTCCGTGAGTCCCCCGGCGGGAGAAATCACCAAAACCTGATCTCCTAACCGTTGTAACTGTTCCACCGTATGACACAGCCGCGTCACGATCCCATCAATTTTGGGTAAGAAAGTTTCAGTGAAAAGAGCAATCCGCATACAAGCTATACACTGATATCAATAGTCCGAGCTTCCCCATCATCTCAGAATTTGCGATCGCTGTTAAGAATTACGAATTACGAATTACGAATTGGTAATACTTCGACTTCGCTCAGTAACAGGGTTATCGGTAATAGACTGATCACTGCTAGAGAGACGCGCCCGATCGCAGCGATGCCGTAGGCTATTGGCACGTCTCTACACTGATGACTGTATGATAAAAAAATAGTAATTTTTGACTAATTTGGGGTTAAATTTTAACAATGACAGTCTCGGAAACCCGTTCTATTCCTTTAGTGGAACTTGCTGCAAAAACTCGTGTAGCAGCACAGAAATTAGGGATATTATCAACAGCAGAAAAAAATCAAGCTATTGAAGCCATTGCTCAGGCTTTAGAAGCGGCTGCGTCGGAAATTATTGCGGCTAATGAAGCTGACTGTCGCGCCGCTGAGGCTGAAGGAATTGCTAAACCTTTATATAATCGTCTCAAGTTTGATACTTCTAAATTAAAGAGTACCATTGCCGGATTAAGAGATGTTGCTAAATTGCCTGATCCGGTGGGCGTTGTGCAAATTCATCGAGAATTAGATCAGGGTTTAATCCTAAAAAGAATCACCTGTCCGTTAGGGGTTTTAGGGGTAATTTTTGAAGCTCGCCCGGAAGCGGTGATTCAAATTTCTGCCTTAGCAATTAAATCGGGGAATGGGGTAATTTTAAAAGGCGGAAAAGAGGCGATTAATTCTTGTCAAGTTTTGGTTAAAGCCATTCGTCAAGGATTATCCCAAACGGCAATTGATCCCGATGCAGTTCAACTTTTAACCACCCGTGAGGAAATTTTAGAGTTATTACAATTAGATGATTATGTGGATTTAATTATCCCTCGTGGGTCTAATTCTTTTGTGAAGTTTGTTCAGGATAATACTCGGATTCCAGTATTAGGTCACGCCGAAGGAATTTGTCATATTTATATTGATAAATTGGCGGATATTAAAAAAGCGATCGCCATTACAATTGATGCAAAAACCCAATATCCGGCGGCTTGTAATGCGGTGGAAACCCTATTAGTTCATCAAGATATCGCCCCTGGGTTTTTATTAGAAGCGGTAACGGCTTTACAAGCTAAAAATGTCGAATTGCGCGGGGATGATCAAACCCTAAAAATTGTTAATATTAAACCCGCAACGGCGGAAGATTGGTCAACGGAATATAGTGATTTAATCTTATCTATTAAAATAGTCGGTAATTTAGAAGAAGCGATCGCCCATATCAATACTTATGGTTCCGGTCATACCGATGCTATTATAACAGAAGATCAAGCCACAGCAAATACCTTTTTAAATCAAGTCGATGGGGCGGGAGTTTTTCATAATTGTTCAACTCGATTTGCGGATGGATTTCGCTATGGTTTCGGTGCAGAAGTAGGAATTAGTACCCAACAAATGCCTCCCCGTGGCCCCGTTGGTTTGGAAGGGTTAGTTACTTATAAATATCAAGTCGTTGGGGACGGACATATTGTAGAAACCTATTCGGGAAGTAACGCGAAACCGTTTACCCATCGAGATTTATAATCAAATTAGCCAGGGGTTTTTAATCCTTGGCTAATCCTGAAAACTATCCAAGGATCATTTGTTATGAATTCAAACAATAACGATACCCCATTCCCCGTACCGTTTCAATCCGTTGACCCCCCAACTTTTTACGCAGATAGCCCACATAAACATCAACAATATTCGAGCCTGGATCATAGTCATATCCCCAAACCTGATCCAATAGTTGTTCCCGACTCAACACTTGACCCGGATGGCGCAAAAACGTTTCTAACAGTTGAAATTCCTTAGCCGATAGGGTAATGGGTGTTTCTCCCAAACAAGCTTGACGGGTATATAAATCCAGTGTAATTTGACCAACGGTTAAAGCCTTATCTTCATGATTCGTCAATTGGGGATGATGTCGCAAACGGACACGAACCCGAGCTAAAAGTTCTGCAAATCGGAAGGGTTTAGTCACATAATCATCTGCACCCCCCTCTAACCCCGCCACTTTATCCGTGATATCATCCCGGGCGGTTAAAATAATAATCGGAATTTGTTCTCCTTGACCCCGTAATTGTTCTAAAACTTGAAACCCATCTTGATCGGGAAGTCCTAAGTCGAGAATTAACAAGTCAAACTCATGGGCGAGGGCTTTTTCTACTGCTTCTCGTCCATTGCAAGCTAAGGTTGTGATAAATCCATTAGCCCGCAGTCCCTTTTCCAAAAAGGAGGCAATTCGAGGTTCATCTTCAGCAATGAGAATTCGACTCATTCGATCATACCTAGGATGGTTTCAAACGTAGATAATTATTCCTAACTCACAATCTGATTTTAACACAGATTCACAACGGTTAAAATCCTATGATAACTTTCCTTATGGTGCGGGTCTTCTGGCTCCCATTTTTGATAAAATTACCCAGAAATCCCTGATTTTGGTTTACCCATAAAATTAGAGCCAAATTTGACTACAATTAAACTCAAGTCTTACTTACAGTGGGCGGAAAACTTGCGAATTAAAGGTGTGTGGGGTTAGATATGATAATGGTTTGGATCGGAAATTTAGCTTGGGGAGTCGGTTCTATCGTCGGAGTAGAAATGGTAAGGGATCTTTACCATGTCTCGGCTCATATTTTCCCGCCCTTAATTCGTTTGCACAATTGGCATCATCGGGTATTCCGTCCCGATTTAACTCCCGTGAGTGAGGAAATTTATCGCCAAGCCCATTGGTATAATGATGTCCCCGAAGCGGGGGTGATGTTAAGTTTTAGTTTGATATTTCTGGCGATCGCCCATATTTACACCCCCGAAAACCAGGGATTTGCCCTTCTCGGTTGTATTTATACCCTCAGTTTTCTATTCTCAGCTATTGGTCGAGGAATGGGAATTCCCAATATAGATAAACTTACGGATTTAACCCATACTCCAGGGGAATTTGACCGTCCTCCTGCCCCTTGGATGGTAAATCGAACCTACCATTGGCGACATCATTTTGATAATCAAAATTCCTATTTTTGTGGCACTTTGACTTTATTAGATAAAATCATGGGAACGGCGCTTTCATTGAAGGGAAAAACCGTTGCTGTGACTGGAGCATCGGGAACTCTCGGACAAGCTCTTTTATTTCATCTCCATGCTAAAGGAGCAAAAGTTCTGGCTTTGACTTCCGGTGATCAACCTTTGAGTTTAACGGTTGAGGGGGAAACAATTCCCATCAAAACCGTAACTTGGCAAGTCGGACAGGAACAACAATTAGGGGAGTTATTCCAAAAAGTAGATATTTTAATTATTAATCATGGGATTAATGTTAACGGAATGAGAACCGAAGAAGCGATTAGCCAATCCTATCAGGTGAATACGTTTTCCGGTTGGCGTCTATTAGAATTATTCCTAAGTACCGTTAAAACTAACGCTGATATTGCCAAAAAAGAAGTTTGGGTCAACACATCGGAAGCGGAAGTCGGGCCAGCATTTAGTCCCCTCTACGAAATGAGTAAACGGACTTTAGGAGATTTAATTACTCTCCGTCGTTTGGATGCACCCTGTGTGATTCGGAAATTAATTTTAGGGCCATTCAAAAGTAACTTAAACCCCATTGGGGTAATGTCTCCTAACTGGGTTGCGAAACAAGTGATTAAACTAGCTCAAGGAGATGTTCGTAATATCATTATTACGATTAATCCTTTAACTTTTATTGCTTTCCCGATTAAACAATTCTGGGTTTCTACCTATTTTAAATTGTTTAGTCGCCAGCCGAATTAGGGAATTACGAATTACGAATTACGAATTATGAATTACGAATGGGTTTTGGGTTTTGGGTTTTGGGTGATATTCAGCTAGCGAGGACGCTCGCACTGCTTGGTGCTCCCCCTATCCCTTCCCTCCCCCCTGCTCCCCCTGCTCCCCCTGCCCTCCTAATTCCTAGGCAAATAAGCTATGGTGAGTAATTGTTAAAAGAGTGACGGGGTTGAAGGGAGAAAAACGGGTTAGATGATTAATGGGAACGGAATGAGATAACTGGATATTGAGAATGCGATAACTCCAACTTCCCTCAATGCGTTTTCGTTGTTCTAACCAATTTAAAGCGGTGTTTAAGTGTTCAATGGTTTCTAAAGCTAAAACAATCACACCGCCCGGACTTAAACGAATACTACAAATCCCTAATATTTCGCTTAAATTTTTTCCAAATCCGCCCATAAAAATTCGATGAGGAGAACGTAAATGATGTAAAATATCCGGTGCTTCCCCATGAATTGAAACCATATTATTCACTTGAAACCGTTGGCGATTTTGTTCAATTAAGCTGGTTCCAACTGCTGTTTTTTCGATCGCATAAATAGTAGAATCAGGAAAAAGTCGGGCAATTTCTATGGAAACCGAACCCATTCCGGCACCAATATCCCAGATCGTTTGTTTAGGTTGTAATCCTAATTCTCCTAAGATTAAACTCCTAACTTCCCGTTTTGTTATTAATCCGGGGCGATCGCTATAACTTAAAAATAGTTGATCGGGAATGCCAAAAGTCGGGATTTTAGATAAATCTAAGGGTTCTAGGGATGAGCGAGATTGACGTAATAAAATAACAATATTTAAGGGTGAAAAAACTTGATTTTTTAATATTTTTATATCCCATTGTTGCACCTGTTCATCCTTTCCCCCTAAATTTTCACAAACCCAAAATTGATAACCATTAGGTAAATCCAAACTACCGATTAATTGGGCGATCGCTTGGGGATTATAAATAGTATCCGTTAAAATTGCTATTTTTTCTACCCCCTGTTTTAAGGCTTGAATTAAAGTTTCCATCGAGCGACTCTGGGCACGGAGAATTTTAGCATCTTTCCAAGGGATTTTAATTCGATTAAAGGCTAATTGAATCGAACTAATATGGGGATGAAAGGTTAATTGTTCCGGGGAAAATTCGGCTATTAATAAATGACCTAACCCAAAAAATAACGGATCACCTGATACCAAAATTACAATATAATTATTACTAGATTGTTTATTTTCAACTTCCCATCTAATCAGTTGTTGACGAATGGCGACAATAGTTTCTGTTAAATCTCCCAAGGTTAACTGGGTGGCTGAATGTTCAGGAAAATAACTTAAATGGCGATCGCTTCCGACTAATACCGTCGCTCCTATAACTAAATTAAGCACAGACTCACTCAGTCCCGATGCTCCTTCTAACCCAATTCCAATAACATGAATCATCTATAAGGATTTCCTGTTACCTGTTGCCCTTTTCCTGTTTCTTCTTAAGAGGTGTTGACCGTTAGAGACTAACCATCAACACCCGAACAACCAATCACTAAACCCTAGGATTTAAACTCTAAAACAGGCCAGTCTGGTTCTCGATAATAGCGATTCATGTCATCAAATTTGCGGAGTTCGGCTCGGTTAACCCAGATTTCTTGAGTTGAATCTAACCATTGTTGATTAAAAGAAGATAGAATATTACAAAAATTTGCCCGATCTAAATCTTCAGGAATACTTCCGAAATAACCTAAAGTGATATGTGCCGTTAAATAATATTGTTGATCGACACCTAATGGAATTAAACCCTGATTTTGATAGATAGCTCGGCGGAATTCAAGGGTTTTTTGATAGGACTCCTGATCTCGGGGAACCAAACAAACGGTGATCGCCCTTGGTAATAACATAAAACCAAAAATTTGCCAGCGAATACCCGGAGAAATTGGAGTTGATTCAAACCCCTGAAAAGATTGAGCGATCGCTTGATGCAAATTCGGCTCAAAATTAGGATCTTGACTACCATCTCGATAGGCACTATCCCAAACCAGATCAGCCAGGGTAAAATGTAAACTATCTGGGGGGATAGTAATTAAAAAATTAGGATCAAACTTTTCACCAAGTTGCTGTTGACAATCTTGGAGATTTTTATAGAACTCTTGATTATCCAAATCCTCCTCAGCCGGGGGAGTAATAATGGTATAACCAGGAAAAGGCACAGCTTGGCGTTTACCCTGGGAGTCAGGCTTAAACTTTGGGGACTCCTGAATATACTCCAACTGAGAATGATAGGATTCTGGTAGCGTTAACCGCGCCACCCGATTCACATAAACTTGATAAGTATCGTCCAATTTTAATCGCCTCTTTTGAAAAAATTAAGTTATTATGCCAATCTACCTGTACTGGGGAGACGATGACTTTTCCTTATTGCAAGCGGTGGAACGATTGCGATCGGCCGTCGTTGATCCCAGTTGGGATAGTTTCAATTCTGACAGAATTGTGTCCGATCAAGCAAATTCTATCGTAATGGGACTCAATCAAGCCATGACTCCCCCGTTTGGGTTAGGTGGACGCTTTGTTTGGTTAGCCGATACCCCCCTGATGCAGCAATGTTCAACGGAGGTTTATCAGGAGTTAGAACGAACCCTGCCCGCGATCCCCGATACTACCACCTTACTATTAACCAGTGCCAACAAACCTGATAAACGGCTTAAATCTACTAAATTCTTAGAAGACCAGATTCGGAAATCCAAAGGAGAATTACGGGAATTTTCTCGAATCAAACCTTGGGAAACCGATAAGTTACAACAGCAAGTTAGAACCCTGGCCAGCGAACGCGGGGTAAAACTGACCCCGAATGGTATCGACCTCCTGGCGGAGTTAGTCGGAAATGATATCCGACAACTTTATAACGAATTGGAAAAACTACAACTTTTTAGTGGAAAGACTCACCAACCCTTGAGTGTGGAGGACATTTCCCGATTAGTTCAGTCCAATACTCAAAATAGCCTAAAACTTGCCAGTTGTATTAAGGCCGGACAAACCAGCGAAGCCCTAGAGTTGATAGCAGATCTGCTCCTACATAATGAACCCGCCCTGAAAATTGTGGCAACTTTAGTTAGTCAGTTTCGGACTTGGTTGTGGATTAAATTAATGATGGAAACCGGAGTTAGGGATAAAGTCGAAATTGCTAAAACCGCCGAAATTGGCAACCCCAACCGAGTATTTTTCTTGCAAAAAGAGGTACAAACTTCCACACTCAAGCAATTTCAACAGAGTTTACCCCTATTGCTGCAACTAGAAGCCTATCTTAAACGCGGAGGGGAAGAACTCTCTACCCTACAAACCCATATTATTGAACTGTGTAGTCTATTTCAAAGGCGGTAAAAATGCTAATTTTTAGAAAATAGTTGCACAGCAATTAATGAGTGATAGTATCATTGTCATGGACAGGTGAAATCATTTTAGCTATGTCATCACAAGATCAAAGCTCACGAGAACTGGCTAAACAGGGCGATCCCAAGGTAATCGCAGACGCGATTAACCGTTCCCTCAAATCCAAAGGAATTAACGCAGATGTCGTGCGGGAGAACGGCTGTCTCCATGTCATGATGGAGGGGGATCAGGTTCCCCACTATCAAAAAGACTTAGTAAAATTAGTCCGCAATGGCATGGATCGCCTCGGTGTTGAAACGATCTACACCGTTAAGGTTTATGGGCGTCAGTTCGGAGATGATTTACCCGTTTGGGAAGAAGAAATTATTCTGAGAACTCCGCCAGAACCCGTCATCAGTCCAATTGATGATGCCCTTTTGGATGAATCTTCTGTCCCTTTGGTGGATGATGAAGATGAAGACTACAATATTGACGACGAAATCATTGATGATGACGACATGATTGATGATGATGAATATTTACCCTCCAACAATAGTAATGTAGCACCAGCCTACAATCCCGAGGAGGATGATGATCCCGATGATGAGATTGAGGAAACCACCCGACAGGTTGAACCTAAAAAGCCAAAAAGCCAGGTTTTGCCATTGATTTTGTTAGGGGTTTTGGCTGTTTTGGCTATCTTAGGGGGATTGCATTTTGCCGGAATTTTCCGCTTACCCTTCCTCCCCACAGGTTCCTCCTCTCCAGAGTCCCCCTCTACTCCTTCAACTTCGACTTCTCCTCAACCGCCTGTACCTCCAGCCACACCTGCTGACCCATTTTCTGAAGCAGTTAAAACCGCAATCACTACTGCAAACTTAGTGCAGAAAGCCCAAACCAAGGCGGAATGGACAAAAGTGGCAACGGAATGGAAACGGGCCAGTGAGTTGATGAAAAAGGTTCCTAATTCCCATCCTAAGTTTACGCTGGCTAAAGATAGGGCGGTTCTATATGCTAATAATCAAAAAATAGCGGAACGAAAAGCTGCTACTGCTCCCAATTAAAATACAGTTGATCGTTGCTCTTTTAATTGTATTTTAATTTAGGGATTTCATCAAAATTTTTGTTCTGGTTAAGGTTATTTATCTGAGTTGGGCGCCAAGAGGGTTGGGAGACCCAACCCCTACAGGAATTAGTATATATACCTAATTCAAGATTGATCCGGTGTGTTATAGCAGGGAACAGGGAACAGCCCCCCCAAACCCCCCGTGCACGGGGGGCTAGGGGGGGAGGGAACAGGGAAAAAAATACTTCACTGTCTGGGTTACAAGATCCGTCTGGTGTCCTAACTGCCTTGGCGGTTGCTATATTAGGCCCTGGAGCAATTGTAAATTTTTAATACAGTGCAGACCCCTTTTCATCAAGTTTTGATCAAATTTTTATGAAGTTTTAAACATAATCAATGCGGGGGAAGGAAAAGTAGTTAATAATACAAATAGAAGTTTTCTACTGTCGCCATGTCTTCAGGCCATATATTGGCATATCAACTTGTTTCGGAGCAAACCCTGAATCAAATCATGAGACTTACGCAACAAATTCACCAACAGCTTGAATTAGGCGAGGTTTTAGACGTAACGGTCAAAGGAATTAGGGAAATCCTGGGTTGCGATCGGGCCGTCGTCTATCGTTTCTTAGCTGATGGCGATGGGGTGATCGTAGAAGAATCCGTCAGTCCTGAATGGATGCCAATTTTAGGTAAACTAATCCATGATCCCTGCTTTCAGGCGGAATGGGTAGACCTCTATCGCCGAGGAGAGATTAGCTTAATTGAGGATGTAAAGACTAAGCCGCTGCAAGCTTGTTACAAACAGCTTTTACAACGATTGCAAATCCGTGCCAATCTGGTTGTCCCAATTTTAATTACCAGATCTCCATCGTCTCAAATTTCTCCAACCTTACCCGATCTTTGGGGTTTATTGATTGTTCATCAATGTCAAAGTTCCCGTCAGTGGAAAACCCTAGATATTCAATTTCTGCAACAAATCGCGATGCAATTAGGAATTGCTATTCAATATAGAGAAGCTAATCAATATCCCTGGCAATTATATCAACAAAAATCGCAAAGAATATTACTACCCATCCAAGAAATAAACATCGCCCAGGATTGCCAATATTGTCATCTTGGTGATGAATATTTAACGAAAAAATCTAACAACGCTATCTCAATTACGGAATTAAATGGACTAGATCGACTCCAAACCCCAATCTGGATTTTTGATATTGAGAATTTACAAATGTGGTGGGCTAACCATGCCGCCCTTCATCTCTGGAATAGTACCAATCGAGAGGAATTAATTCAACGTAACTTTCAGGATATTTCAGAAGCTACGCGCATTCATTTAAACGCTTATTTACAACAATTTAAACACCAAAAAACCGTTACGGAAACCTGGACATTTTACCCCCAAGGTCAACCAATGTCAGTTCGTTGTACTTGTTCAGGAATTACCATCGAAACAGGTCGGATAGCGATGTTAGTAGAAGGGATTACAAAAGTTGCTAATCAAAGCTCTCCTGAAACCCTGCGGGCGATTGAAGTCCTGAATCATACGACTGTGATGATTTCCCTATACACCCTCGATGGTGTCCCCTTAATGCAAAATCCCTCCGCTCTTGAGTGTTATGGCGATACCCTCTATCCAAATCTCAATCACGATAATGCCTTTGTTCGCCATTTTGTTGATCCTCAGATTGGAGAAACCGCCATCGTAACTGCCCAATCCGGGGCAGTTTTTAGTATTGAGACTCAGGTTTATACTTTAAATGGGATTCGTTGGCATGGTTTAGATGTGCGTTGTACCCGTGATCCAGTAACGGGAAATGCTATGCTTCTTGTTAATGAAAAAGATATTACAGAACAGCAAACTGCCCTGATTGAACATCTGCATACTGAACAGGAATTGCGATGGAAAGAAGCCTTATTACGTTCGATGACGGATACGTCTAACTTGGCATTTTTTGTTGTTGATAATCGCACGGATAATATTATCTATTTTAATCATCGTTTTTGTAAAATTTGGGGAGTTGAACACTTAGAAATTCAGATGTTAGCAGGAGTTTTAAAAAATAATGATATTATTCCCGATTGTATTACTTTAATTGCTGATGTTCCTGCCTTTGCCGAGTCCTGTAAACCCTTGCAATCAGAGGAAAATCGGGCGGTAATTGAGGATAAAATTGCCTTTTCTGATGGGCGCACTATTCGCCGTTTTTCTAGTCAAATTCGAGATCAAAGCGATCACTATTTTGGACGCTTATATATTTTTGAGGATATTAGCGATCGCCAACAGGTAGAAATCAATCTTAGGGAAAGTGAAGAACGTTATCGCTCTGTAATTGCAGCCATGGCTGAAGGCATTGTCCTCCAGCAAGCCGATGGTCAGATCACCGCCTGTAATCAAAGTGCAGAAGATATTTTAGGGTTAACGGCCGACCAGATGATGGGCTTAACTTCCATTGACCCCCGATGGCGAGCCATTCAAGAGGATGGTTCGAATTTTCCAGGGGAAAACCATCCGACAATGGTAACTTTAAAGACGGGAAAACCTCAATTTAATGTAATTATGGGAGTATATAAACCCGATGGAAATTTAACCTGGATTTCGATTAATTCCCAACCTTTATTTCATCCCAACCCACCCGAACCCTATGCAGTGGTAGCTTCTTTTACCAATATTACAGCCCGTAAACAAGTAGAAGAAACCTTAAAACAACAGGTTGAAGGGGAACGGATAATTTATACCATCACCCAACGCATTCGTCAGTCTTTGGATTTAGATGAAATTCTGCAAACCACAGTCGCGGAGGTGCGTCAGTTCCTACAGACAGATCGGGTGATGATTTACCGTTTCAATTCCGATTGGAGTGGTCTGGTGGTTAAGGAATCTGTGAGTCCTGGGACAAAAGCTATTCTGAAGATGGAAATTACCGATAGCTATTTTGTGGAAAATCATGGACAATACTATCAGCAAAACACGATTAAAGCGACCCCTGATATTTATACCGCCGGGCTTACTCCCTGTCATTTTGAATTATTAGAAAAGTTACAAGTACGAGCAAAATTAGTGGTTCCGATTATTTTACAAACCCAGGGTTTATGGGGGATATTAATCGCCCATGATTGCACTAAGCCGAGGGAATGGCAAAACCTAGAAATTGAACTGATGCAGCAATTAGCAATTCAATTAGCGATCGCCATTCACCAATCAGAACTCCATCAACAATTACAACTAGCTAATCAACAATTACAAAATTTAGCCATGGTGGATCAACTCACCCAAATTGCTAATCGTCGTTGTTTTGATGAGATCTTACATCAAGAATGGCATCGTTTAGTCCGAGAAAAACGCCCCCTTTCATTATTGCTTTGTGATATTGATTATTTTAAACAATATAATGATACCTACGGACATTCTCAAGGAGATATCTGTTTACAACAGGTGGCTCAAGCACTCCAGCAAGGTGTTCAACGTTCTATTGATTTAGTTGCTCGTTATGGGGGGGAAGAATTTGTGGTAATTTTACCCCACACCGATCAGGAAGGTGCTTTGGAAGTGGCTCAGAAAATTCAAGATGTCCTTGAACAGTTTAACCTACCCCATCGTAGTTCTAATGTTGCTGACCGGGTAACAATGAGTATCGGGATTTGTAGTTTAATTCCTACGGTTGAGCGGTTTCCTTTGGATTTAATTAATGCGGCGGATCATGCTCTCTATCAAGCCAAAACCCTAGGACGAAATCGAACCGTTGGCAGTGTATTATAAATTAAGATAATTTTTTAATTAATTCTATGGAATGGACAGCAGAAGCCGAAACTCGTTTAAAAGAAATTCCCTTTTTTGTCCGTCCGGCGGCGCGGAAAAAGATTGAAAAGTTTGCTCAGGAATTAGGCGTTACTCAAATTACCGTTGAGGTTTATGAGCAGGCTAAACAAAAGTTTAATTGATAGGGAATAGGGAACAGGGAACAGGGAACAGGGAACAGGTAATAGGTAATAGGTAATAGGTAATAGGTAATAGAAAAAATATTGAATTTAAAAGTATGGTAAATTTAAAATCTTTGATTTTTGATGTGGATGGTACTTTAGCGGATACGGAACGGGATGGCCATAGACTTGCGTTTAATCAAGCCTTTTTTCAGGTGGGTTTATCTTGGAATTGGTCTGTAGATTTGTATGGTGAATTATTGGCAATTGGTGGAGGAAAAGAGCGGATTCGTTATTATATTGAAAAATATGAACCGGATTTTTTATTAACAGAAAAATTAGATGATTTAATTAGGGATCTACATCAGTTAAAAAATGAATATTATCGAAAATTATTAGATCAGGGTTCAATTCCTTTGCGTCCTGGGATACAACGATTAATTCAAGAAGCAAAGGAGCACCGAATTAGGTTAGCGATCGCAACTACTAGCGCCTTACCAAATGTTTTAGCTTTACTAGAAAATACAGCAATTCATCCAGACTGGTTTGAAATTATTGCCGCCGGGGATATTGTTTCAGCCAAAAAACCTGCCCCGGATATTTATTTTTATGTCTTAGAAAAATTGGGATTAAATGCAGCAGATTGTTTAGTATTTGAAGACTCCTATCATGGATTTTCAGCCTCTAAACAAGCTGGATTAAAAACAATTATTACTGTCAACGATTATACAAAAAATCAAGATTTTACCGATGCTTTATTAGTAGTAAATCATCTGGGCGAACCGAATAAACCGTTTACGGTATTAGAGGGGAATATTCCCGAAAAATGCTATTTAGATTTAGCCTTAATATCCTCTTACTTCTGTTGAAAGAAAAATTGGACTAACAGGAATCATAACTGACGACTCCTAAACTGATAACTCTTAAACTGATAACTCTTAAACTGATAACTGATAACTGATGACTGATAACTGATTACAAGGGTAAAGCTAAAGGTTTAAAGCCATGTTTCACAGAAACCCTTCCAATTTGTTCCATTTTTTCAACAGTAATTTGATTGCGACCCCAGGAAAAATTAGTATAAATTTTCTCAAATTCCAGTAACATTGATTCCGCAAAACAGGCAAATAGTTGACGTCCGGGTAACTTCATATTGACAATTTTCATAATTTTCCAGTCAATATCAAGGGCGTGTTCCACAATTCCGCCGTCTAGGACATAAATTTCAGGATGTTGAATTTTTGTGGCTAAATTCTTAGGATAACCACCATCAATTAGCAGACAGGGTTTTTTCAAGGTATAGGGATTAATTTCGACTCCTCGGGGCATACTCGCCACCCAAACGATAATATCTGCTTGGGGTACGGCTTCTTCTAATCCCATAATTTTTCCCCGTCCCAACTCCTCCTGTAAAGCATTGAGACGTTCCTTATCCCGGGCAATTAATAACAATTCTCCGGCCTCTGTGTGGCTGTTGAGCCAACGACAAACCGCACTACCAATATCCCCTGTGGCTCCACAAATAGCAACGGTAGCCTTAGTTAAATCAATCCCTAACCGAGCCGCCGCGTTTTCTACCTGACGACAGATAATATAGGCGGTGTGAGTATTTCCGGTGGTAAACCGTTCAAACTCTAACTTAATATTCCGAACCTGTTGAATTTGTTCTAAGTTAAAATTTTCAAAAATAATCGAGGAAAATCCCCCTAAAGCTGTGATATTAATGCCATTTTTTTGAGCATGAGCCATCGCATTGATAATTTTGCGAGTGGCCGCTTTAATGCGACGACTGGCTAACATTTCTGGCAAAAAACAAGACTCTACATATTTGCCTTCAATAGTTTGACCTGTAATACTCGTGACTTTGATATCATCAACGATTTGAGGCGGGGCGCTGCACCAAAAATCTAACCCTTGATCAGCATATTCAGGATATCCTAAATCTCTGGCAACGGCTTGGGCGTGTTCTAGGCTGGTAAGATGACCGATTAAACCAAACATGATTCAACTATAGATTTTAAGATGGATTTTAGAGTTTAACGTCTAAAGTAGAGACGTTCCATGGAACGTCTCTACTCGATTTGATCTAAAATCCAAAGGGTATTTTAGGCGGCGATGAGACCGTAGGCGGACATTCGCATAATATCGCGGGTCGAAAACCCGATATTGCTTAGAGCTTCCCCATAAGCAATCATAAAATCCTCGACTAATGCTTCCTTTTCCATTCCTAGAATGTGAGCATCATCGGCGACTTGGTTAAGCATTCTCCAAATAATCGGCAGGTTTTGGCGGTTAGCCGTTTCGAGTTCGGTTTTGGAGGCTTCAAAGTTCGCTTTTAGCCATTCTTCCCCAAAATTGAGGTGCATATACTCGTCTTTGACCACCCTTTCGGTAATTTTGCGAGCAAAATCATCGGCTACGGGAATGTAAATGTTGTAAGCGGCGATCGCAAAACATTCGATAATTAAAGATTGAATCAACAAGCAGGTGACAACTTTGCCTTCAGTCGCGGCATCCTTAAAATTTTGGTGTAAGGAAGAAAAGAATTCCTGGGCAAATTCCATATCCGGTGTGACGGTTAAATTCCGACCACAGGACTGAAACCCCCTTTTATGGCTCATTTCCATTTTGGCTAAACCTGCCAAATTCTCTTGCTGCTCAGGTAACATTGCACCCAGCTTGATGTAATTGTCGTAGGCTTCCTGTTCTCCTTCAATCACAATGGCGTTAATTCGGCTGTAGGCATCTTTATAGGTTTCAGATTGGAAGTCAATCGTAATAGCTTCAACCTGTGGCATAGATTTACAATCTCCTCATCACAAATAAGTTATTATTGCTGATTTACACCCCCCTTCCCCCTTTGGGGTATCCTTAAAGATCGGGTCGGAGAGTTGATGTTTTCACCAAACTACTTAATTAATTAAGCTTATAGCGATTCTCGCACAAAACCCACGTCTTTTCCGCGTGGGATGAACTTGGACATTGAATTGAATCCACCTTGAGGGAAGACCGGATGCAATATCATAACTTTTTGTTAACCCAAACAAGATAGCAAGCATTTGTTACTTATGTTGACACTCCCACGGGTGAACCGCGTGGGATTCTCCTGTCTAGCCCCGATTGCTCGGTATTCATGGAGTTGCCCCCTACTGTTTCCAGAATTGCTTCACAGCAATATTAGAGGAGAGTACGAGACTCTGAGGAATGCCAAGTACCTCGTCCCAATTGACGGCACACGACTATTACAGTCTTTGGCTCTGCCAAGATTTTTCGGAGCTTTCTGTAGTCAACAGGGATAATCACAGTGGTTGCCTTTTTCTCGCCATTGACAACTTGTTTTTAAGGAGGTCAGAACATCTGACCAGATAAGCGAGGAACATCCTTGCTATACTCTGATAATAGAGTCTTAAATAGAGTATGTCAAGGGAAAAGAAAATTCAGTTTAATGTTAACGAGAAAGAATATGAACGTCTCAAAAGTCATGCTGAATCAGAAGGATTATCAATGGCTGAAGTTCTTAGGGATTACATTAAAACCCTCACACCCCCTAAAGGGGGTCGCACTACATCCCACGACTGAAGTGCGTGGGCTTTGTGCGAGGTTGTTGTAATGGATAATGGGTTTTTAGGTTCATTTTTTATAGTAAATGCGCCCTTAATTGTTTGCAATTAAATGCGTATTTAGAAGAACAAGAAACTCTACCCATTACCGATTACCCATTACCGATTACCGATTACCGATTACCCATTACCGATTACCCATTACCGATTACCCATTACCCATTACCAATTACCCATTACCAATTACCAATTACCCATTACCAATTACCAATTACCAATTACCAATTACCAATTACCCATTACCCATTACCCATTACCTATTTCTTTGCCAATTGTATTAACGAACCATCACCACATCAGACACCCTATTATTGACAAAAATCACATCAATAACTCCATTGGGGTTATTACGACTCCATCGCTCAATGATACGGCGATTAGTATGTTCCATCGTTTGATTAAAGACGAAATTGTTTCTTGTCAGCCAACGTCTGGCTTGATTTTCATTAGAACCAATTAAATTTTTCCGGGCGTTAGTAAACCAGTCAGAGGAGTTTCCCATCGAGTTACCCGAGGAGAGACCACAATTTCCGGTGCTGGTGCCCCATTCTTCCGCCGTAACCGATATTTGTGAACCCGGTCGCACATTACCACGAGAAAGATCAACTAAAGTTACCATTGTGGCTGCCATAATTGACCCTGTATAAACAGGTTGTCTGGCGTTATTGGTGGATTGAAAACTTAGGTTAGAAACGATGGGGGGCTGTCCTGAACGTTCCCAACGAATTTCTGTGAAACGACCGTTAAGAAACTGGGCTGAATAAGTCCAACCATTATTCATTCGTCCATTACAAAATAACTGTTGAGCAGCGCTGGCTGAAGAAAATACCGCTTCTCCTAAAACTAAACCGACCGTTGCTAATCCCGTTAAGAAAAGCATTGCACCCTTCTGAATATTTTTGTTTCTGTTCATGTCTAGTTTGATTTTTTGTGATTTTTCCAAATAATATTAATAAAACAGCCCAAGGCTGGACTGTTTTATTGGTGTTTCCGAGTTATTTCGAGAAACGGGGGCCTAGACCAACGGCTCCAGCATAAACCGCTTGGGCACCGAGTTCGTCTTCAATCCGTAATAAACGGTTATATTTGGCGACCCGTTCACTCCGACACAGAGAACCCGTTTTAATTTGTCCGGCTCGGGTAGCAACGGCCAGGTCTGCAATCGTGGTATCTTCAGTTTCCCCGGAACGGTGACTAATTATGGAAGTATAACCATTGCGGGTTGCTAGGTCAACGGTTTCTAAGGTTTCCGACAGAGAACCAATTTGGTTGAGTTTCACCAAAATAGAATTCGCTATTTTCTCCTCAAGACCTCTTTTTAAACGGGTTGGGTTAGTCACAAATAGGTCATCGCCCACCAGTTGCACTTTACTACCGAGTTTTTCCGTTAGGGATTTCCAGTGAACCCAGTCATCCTCGTGGAGACCGTCTTCGATGGAAATAATCGGGTACTGACTGGTTAATTTACTCAGGTATTCAGTCAGTTGCTCCCCACTATTCGGTTGACCGTCGTAGGTATAGATACCATCTTTATAGAATTCACTCGCGGCCACATCCAGAGCCAGTGCGACCTGTTCACCGGGTTTATAACCCGCAATTTCAATAGCTTGGATGAGAATATCTAGGGCTTCTTGATTAGAACCCAAATTAGGAGCAAAACCGCCTTCATCTCCCACGCCACCCAGGAGGCCTTTACCTTTCAAGACGTCACTCAGGGATGCAAACACCTCCGCACCCCAACGCAGGGCTTCTTTGAAGGTGGGAGCCCCAATGGGAACGATCATAAATTCTTGAATATCCACGTTATTCGCAGCGTGGGAACCTCCGTTAATCACGTTCATCAGGGGAACGGGGAGGAGGTTGGCAATGGGGCCGCCTAAGTAACGGTATAGGGGTAAACCCTGGGTTTCGGCGGCCGCTTTAGCGACGGCTAGGGAGACGCCTAGGATGGCATTAGCTCCCAGGTTGCTTTTATTGGGAGTACCATCAAGGTCGAGCATGATTTGGTCGATGACGGTTTGTTCTAGGGCACTAACTCCGTTCAGGGCTGGGGCGATGACTTCGTTGACGTTTTTAACTGCTGTTAGAACTCCTTTACCCCCATAACGGCTTTTATCTCCATCTCGGAGTTCATGGGCTTCAAAGCTTCCGGTGGAGGCTCCACTGGGAACTTGAGCGTGTCCATAGGCTCCGTTATCGAGGTAGACTTCGGCTTCGAGAGTTGGGCGTCCGCGAGAGTCGAGGATTTCACGGGCAATAATAGTAAGAATTCCACTGTCTGACATATCTATATCTATCCTTTATTAGTCCGTTAAGAGGTGTCCCAGGCTTCAAAGAGTTGAGACAAGAGATCACGTTAACAGGTTATGGGTTGATCTAGTCGCAGTCCTTGGAACATTTTAAGGTTTTGTTCGGGTTAGATTTACGACATAACTGTGTTTTAAGGCTCCGTTCCCCCTTCGCTCTATAATCTGGTAATAATATTCATCTTGCCATGACGAGTGATTGCCCTTTATCCTGGTAGCTTTGATCCGGTTACGTTAGGACATTTAGATGTCATTGAGCGAGGTTGTAAACTATTTGAACAGGTGATTGTGGCGGTATTGGGAAATCCTAATAAAAAGCCTTTATTTAGCGTAGGGGAAAGGATGGAACAAATCAGCTACAGTACCCAACATCTGAACAATCTGGAAGTAGCCAGTTTTGACGGTCTAACGGTAGACTATGCAAAACTACGGAATGCTCAAGTGTTAATTCGAGGGCTGCGAGTTCTTTCTGATTTTGAGTTAGAACTGCAAATGGCTCATATCAATAAAACTCTATCAACAGAAATTGAAACGGTATTTTTGGCAACCTCAAAGGAATATAGTTTCCTCTCTAGTAGTGTTGTTAAAGAAATTGCCCGATTTGGAGGTTCTGTTGATCATCTTGTTCCTAATCACGTTGCTAAAGAATTATATAAATGTTACGCCAGGAATCAACCCCAAGACTAGAACCCGAACAAAATGGACTCCGTGTAGAACCGGAAACTACTGTCAGTAATTCCCCTGGAATTGATATTCAACGGGAACTTAACCGACTGGAGGAGATGATTCTCGATAGTCCTAGAATTCCATTAACTCGACGAACTTTAGTCGATGAAGAACAATTACTGGATCAATTAGATTTGATTCGATTGAATTTACCTAGTGCATTTCAAGAGTCAGATATTATTGTCCGTCATAAGGATGAAATTCTCCAAGAAGCGGAAGAATATGCTCAGGAAATTGTCACTATGGCTGAACAAAGAGCCGCTAGAATATTAAATGAAATGGGTTTGATTCAACAAGCAAAATCTGAAGCTGATCAATTGCGTCAACAGGTTCAAAATGAATGTGACACGCTTCAGCAACAAACCTTGTCTGAAATTGAACAAATTCGTTATCGTCTTCAACAGGAATTAGAGGAAATGCGATCGCGGACTATGGCTGAATGCGAAGAAATTCAAAACGGCGCCGATGACTATGCAGATCACGTCCTAGGAAGCATCGAACAACAGTTAAATGAAATGATGCGAGTGATTCGTAATGGTCGCCAACAAGTACAGGGAAATAATCCCACTCGGTAACTCTATGATAATGGAATTAGGAGATAGCCTAGGCGTTATTTAAAGCGTCTTTTCAGCCGTCTCCAATTTCCGTTTACAGATTTTTCCCCCATTCGTAATTCATAATTCCCTACTATTTTTATGTTAAATAATATTAGGCTATTACTCCAGGCTTGCCAGAATCTAAATATTGATTATGAAATTCTCCATGATCATGAGAATTTAATCAAAATCAAACTCGATAAAAATTATTATTTCTGTAATTATAGCACACCTTTTGTCGATCAATCTGTTTTCAAAATTCTCAAAGATAAGGAATATACTTACTCGATTTTAAAGGGAAAAATTAAAATTCCGAAAACATCGGGCTTTCTTTCCCTATTTTGCGATGAGAAATATCAAGAGTATTTAAAGTTTAAAACCATTCCTGATATTGCTCAAGAAATTGAGAGGATATTCCCATTTCCCGTGATTGTTAAACGTAATTCTGGTTCCAGTGGGCAGAATGTTTTTTTATGTAAAAGTTTTGAGGAAATTGAAACCGCATTAACCACAATTTTTAACATTCATGATAAAAGTTATGATTATATTGCTGTTGCTCAAGAGTATATTTTAATCCAACGGGAATATCGAGCCGTTTTTTTAAATCAAGAATTAATTTTACTCTATGAAAAAGATATTACTCAAGCAACCTTTACCGGAAATCTAAGTCCTTTACATTGGCAAGGAGCGCGAGCCAAATATATTAATAATCCTCGTATTATATCAGAAATAGAAACATTTTGTCAACCTATTTTTCAAGAATTAGATTTAAAATATACCGGGTTAGATATTGCCATAGACAAAGATCATCAATATTGGTTTATAGAGGCAAATTCCCATCCCAATTATGATATATTTACTAGAGATAATGATCCAGAACTAGCCGTCCAAGTATTTGAAAAAATGCTAACTTTTTTAGCATCTAAATCAAGAAAAAAGCCATTCTAGGATTTTGAGTATTTTTTCTCTGTGCAAGTTAACAATCTGTCACAGACCTAAATAATTAATCCTGATTTTCAATTAAAACCAGAATTGTACTTTCCAGAATATTTAGGTTAGAACTAAAATAGGATTATATCACTCAGTTTTAACATTATTTCATATCACCTCAAATGATTAACGAAAAATTCCGTCGCCAACTTCGTCACGAAGCCAAACTCTGGCAAGAAGAACAAATAATTGATGATTCTGTCTATCAACAGTTAGCCAACCGCTATCAATTTAATCATCTTGAAACCGCCGCCAGTAGTCGGTTTGTCATGATTTTAATAGGGTTAGGAGCCATTCTATTAGGTTTAGGTGTCATTACCTTTGTGGCAGCTAATTGGCAGGACTGGTCAAAAACCGTTAAAGTCATCCTACTTCTGAGTTTATTTATAGGAGTCAATGCAACTGGCTTTTATTTATGGCAACAACCATCAGACTCCTTTGAAGTAGGAAGAAAACAAAAATTAGGTCAAGGATTATTACTATTTGGAGCCTTAATTTTAGGAGCAAATATTGCCTTGATGGGGCAAATTTTTCATCAAAGTGGTTCAGTTTATGAACTATTTTTAGTCTGGGGAATTGGTGTTTTAGCCATGTCCTATAGTCTGCAATTGACTTCTTTAGGATTTTTAGGACTACTATTGTATGGTATGGGTTATTGGAGTGGAGCATCTAATTTATACTCACCTCAACCCTTTTCTATATTACATTTATTCCTAGAACATACCCCTTTAATTGCCGGATTTCTATTCATTCCCCTCGCCTATCGTTGTCAGTCCCGGGTCTTATTTATTATGACCTTACTGATTCTCATTCCCGCTTTACAAATCAGCATTCTTCCCCTGCTAAATTCTGATTTACCCGAAGGGTTAATCTTCGCCATTATGTTTATTTTTACTCCCGCTTTACTGTGGAGTTATGATGATATTTTATGGCCGATGATTGATAGTAGACCCTTTCAACCCTCAGCCCGCACTCTCTCCATTATTCAGTTAAGTATTGTATTTTTTGGTTTATCTTTTAATGGAGTTTGGAATGATCTTTTACAGAACAATTCCAACAATTCAGTGTTCATGAGTAATTTCCTTCTGATTGATTTTTATATCTTTCTAGGAATAGTTTTATGGCAATGGTTTCAATTGATTAAACCCGGTGCTATTCACCCGAATAGATGGGGATTTGATTCGGTTACTAGCGTCATTGCCGGATTTTTAGGATTAACAGGATTTATCTTTTTCTGGCATTTACAAATCAATTTAATTCCTGAAATAGCCACATTTTTATTCAATGTGCAGATGTTTACATTAGCAACGGGATTAATTAGAATTGGACTCGCCCAAACTCAACGATTTGCCTTTTGGGGCGGGATGATTTTATTAGTTACCCAAATCATGAGTCGTACCTTTGAATATAACACAGAATTGATTTTAAAAGCCTTTGTATTTACCTTATGTGGTGTGGGGGTAATTCTGGCTGGATTATGGTTTGAACGCCATTTATTAGCTGCTGCTAGAACCCAAAATCGTTAATTCATCAATTTTTAGGAGTCAAAATCATGAATTCTTCTAACTCGAATGATACTCAATCTTCCGTTATTTTAACTCCGTCTCCTGTTGTTAAAAAACAGATCCATGTTTGGAAATTTTTATTTCCGTTATTATTTCAATTAATCCTAATTTTAGCAGTTCCTTCCCAAGCGTTTTATACTCAGGTAACGGGAAAAACTGTGGTATTACAAACCGCCCCCGTTGACCCCTATGATTTTTTCCGAGGATATTATCAAACCCTGAGTTATAATATTTCCAGTGCTGATACTCTCAAAGCACTTCCCGGTTGGAAAGAAGTTGCTCAAGGCGCGGAATATTTACCCCAGGGAACCTTAATTTATGTGATCTTAGAAAAACCCAAAGATGCGTCTAAATCTCCACATCCCTCAGCTTGGAAACCGATAAAAGTCAGTGCTGAATATCCTGATAATTTATCTAATAATCAAATAGCTTTACAGGGAAAATCAACGGGATGGAATATTGAATACGGTTTAGAACGATATTATATGCCAGAAAACCAACGTGATCAAATTAATAATACCATTACAGAAGCACAAAGGAATAATCAACAATCTTTTGTTGTGGAAGTGAAAATTAATGCTCAAGGAAAAGCAATTCCAGTTAGTTTGTGGGTGCGCGATCGCAATTACAAATTTTAATTCTCCAAAACCCAGTTTCTGGTTGTGATACAATTTCCCAAATATGCTACAATTAAGAAACTGGGTTTTAATATTAATTTAAAATCAATCTCATTTATTCTTTACAATCAATAGATAAAAGCATGAAGCAACTTAACCTTACTAATTTAGGACAAATTAAAAAAGCAGACATAGAATTTGGCGATTTAACTTTATTCATTGGCGCTCAAGCTACTGGAAAAAGTATTTTATTGCAATTAATAAAACTCTTACTTGATAGTGGAGATATTGTGAATACGATCAAAAAAAATGGCTATGACTGGGAAGGAGATATCAATAATTTAATCGAGCTTTATTTCGGAGAGGGAATGCGGAATATCTGGAGTAAAAACACAGAAATATGTGGCGATAACAAAATTATAAATTTAGACCAATTATTGAATGAAAATAGCCGAAAAAAAGAGCAGCTTTTCTTTATGCCAGCCCAGCGTGTGCTAACCATCGAGAATGGATGGCCTCGATTGTTTCGGAGCTTTAATGGAGCTCCCTATGTCGTTCGCAATTTTAGCGAGCATTTATTGCTACTAATGCAACAAGGTTTGGGTAATAAAGGCAGTCCAATCTTTCCCCAGAAAGGTCGCCTTAAACAAGAACTTCGTGATTCACTAGATCATAGTATTTTTCACGGTGCTCAGGTAGAACTTAACACCACTGGAATGAGTAAAAGCATCCAAATTAATATGAATGGAAATCGCTTATCCTTCATGTCTTGGTCTGCTGGACAACGAGAATTTATGCCTTTACTTCTAGGTCTTTATTGGCTAATGCCGATATCAAAAGCATCTAAAAAGTCTGATATAGATTGGGTCGTAATTGAAGAACCAGAAATGGGATTGCATCCTCAAGCAATTTTATCAGTAATTTTGATGTGTTTGGAACTTTTGCATCGAGGATATCGCTTACTGATTTCAACTCACTCTCCTGTGCTTTTAGAAGCGGTTTGGGCTATTCGTTTCTTACGAGAACAGAATACTGATATCAAATATCTTTATAAACTTTTTGCTCTGAAGTCGTCTGCCCCAACTACAAAATTATTTGAGAATATTCTCAATCATAAGACTTTTTCGACCTACTATTTCGACCAAAAAGAAGACGGTGTTTATGTGCGTGATATTTCATCTTTAGATCCATTTGATCCTGACCCTGCGATCGCTAACTGGGGGGGATTAACTAGCTTTAGTAGTCAGGCATCGGATGTTGTTTCCCAAGCGATTCAGGAGAAGGAATGAGTTTTAAGAAAGCGATCGAGAATACCCCTTTATTAGAGAATGCTTTTGAAAAGGGATTAAAAGCTCTAGGTTCAAATCGTAGCAAAGTAAAACCTCTTGATCCCAGTAAATGTGAAGGGAGTGTTGATATTGATACAGCAGTTAAATCAATATATCCTAATGCTTCACGTTGGGACTATGCAGTTGGATATGATGGTAAAACTTATTTTATCGAAGTACATACTGCTAAAACAGATGAAGTAAAGTCTGTTCTGAATAAGCTTCAGTGGTTAAAAGATTTTCTTATCAATGATGCCCCTGAATTGAATAAAGAGCCAAAGTCTTTTCATTGGATTGCCTCTAATGGAATTCACTTAAAAGGTGATAATAAATTCCGTAAGTTAGCTCAAAGAGGAATCACGGTAAATAGAGAACTAAGGTTGTAATTTACAACTTATTTGTGATTGCAATTACAAAATTTATCGACCCAAATAATAGTAGGGGGTGAGGACAAGTCTTACCCCAGGGTTTCGAGTTTTAGGTGTTCAGCAATTATAGTATCTTTAATCACTTACCGTGAATACCGTTAACCCATAACACCCTATTACCTATTGCCCATTTCCTTATATAAGAATTTTAAATCTAAAATTGGTCAATTTTAACCCTATCTGGTAGCAACTGCCCAATAAATTCGATACAGTAGATTATAGTAACAGTTTATTAAGATGAAGACGGTATGAGTGTTAATCTAACCTCAGATTTTGAATCGTTATCAAGGTGGTTTCACATCCAGACAGGATTTGTGAAATCATCATTATTGACACCCCCAGCCCAAGATCGGTCTTCACTGCAACAGGTCTTTCAAACCTTGAATGCGAGAAGCTGCCCCAAGTCCTATAACTTTCACCTCCATACTCGACGTTCAGATGGGCAGTTAGAACCCTATGAAGTCATGGAACAGGCGATTGAAATTGGTTTAAAAGGACTGACCATTACCGATCATCATAGTACCCAAGGCTACAAAGAAGCTCAAAAGTGGTTAGATAACTGGAAACATAAGTATCCTAAACGGGTGAATCAGGCTCCTCGGTTATGGACGGGAGTAGAAATTAATGCCCGGTTATTGGCTGTGGATGTCCATATTCTCGGTTATGCTTTTGATCCCGACGCTTCTAGTTTGCAACCCTATCTACAAGGCTGCACCACCGAGGGAACAGATGCCTATTCTGCTAAAAACGTGATTATTGCGATTCAACAGGCGGGAGGATTGGCTGTTTTAGCTCATCCAGCCCGTTATCGTTATCCGGTGCCGGAATTAATTACGGAAGCGGCTCATTTAGGGATTGATGGGATTGAAGTCTATTATGCCTATCGTCATACAAACCCTTGGCTACCGACCGCTAAAATTACCAACCAAGTTAAACAGTTAACAGATGGCTATGGTTTGCTCAACACCTGTGGTACAGATACTCATGGTCGTAACTTGTTACTGCGGCTTTAAAGTCCAGAAGCTAATCAAAGCCTTAATGATATCCGTTCCCCTAAGATTAAAACATGGAAGGATTTCTCCTTCCCATCTTCACTATTCTTTACTGAGTTAATCCATGTTCGAGGGCATAACGGACTAATTCTGTCCGACTATTGGTTCCGGTTTTTGTAAACAGACGACTGACATATTTTTCCACATTCCGCACACTGGTTTCTAAATCCCGCGCTATTTCTTTGTTCATTAATCCTTTAGCGACTAAATCTAAAACACTCTGTTCTCGAGGGGTTAAATCAATTTTAATTGGGGGTGGGGTTTGATGAATTCCACTTTTGCCTTTTAACATATTTTCAATCCGGGCAATTTGACCTGCTAAGGTGGCAATATCGGGGTTGCCATCACCACTACTATTACGAAGGGCGGCTTGTCTGGCTAATAAATTTTTAACAATTACTACCAATTCTTCAGGATCAAAAGGTTTAGATAAATAAGCATCACATCCGGCTTGATACCCTTGGATACGATCGCTTTTCATCCCTTTAGCAGTTAGGAAAACAACGGGTAAGGCTTTAAAACGGGGGTCTTCCCGCATCTGTTGTAAAAATTGATAACCGTCAACTTCCGGCATCATTACATCAGTAATCACTAAATCGGGTAAACTTTGCTGTAATATTTCCCACCCTTGTTTGGCATTACTGGCCGTATCAACACTAAAATTACTATCTTCTAAATAAGCTTGTACAGCTTCTCGCAGTCCGGGTTCATCATCTACTAATAATAATCTAGCAGGAACTTGAGAAACAACCACTTCAGATTCAGGAGGATTAATCGGACTAGACATTATATTGACCTAAATTTAATCTTTTTTCCCACTTTAGCGAAATTTAATATTGAATTATATTGATTTAATGGACGGTTTTTACTACATAAGCCGAACTTGACAAAAATATTGCTTTATGTATTCTAGGAAGCGATCGCTCCTTCGTGATCTGAGCCACCAATAGAGCAATCTGGGACGGACTTAAGATGATTACGCAGATTAAAATCCGTGGAATCCGTGAAATCCTCTTAAATCCGTGATCCTTATTCCTAACAATTATTCAACCCGTTGACGGGCATTTTGTAAGGCTTGTTTGACCTGATCAAATCCGGTTCCCCCATAGCTATTTCGAGCCGAAACCACTTGACGAGGAGTGATCGCTTCGTATATATCGGCTTCAAATTGAGGATGTAATTGTTTCCATTCTTCTAGGGTTAAATCTTTAAGTAATTTCCCCGCTTCTAAACAAGTTCTAACCACTTTTCCCACTAAACCATAGGCTTCACGAAAGGGAATTCCTCGCGCGGCTAAATAATCAGCCACATCTGTTGCATTAGAGAAATCTTCCGCCACCGCTTCAGCTAAACGACTAGAGCGAAATTCTATGCCTTCTGCGATTAAAATGGTCATACATTCTAAACTGCCTTTAACGGTTTTGACCGCATCAAATAATGCCTCTTTATCCTCTTGTAAGTCTTTATTATAGGCTAAAGGTAATCCCTTCATCACCACTAATAATCCTTGTAAATGCCCAAATACTCGCCCGGTTTTTCCCCGCACTAATTCAGGAATATCGGGGTTTTTCTTTTGAGGCATAATACTCGAACCCGTGGAACAGCTATCGGTCAAAGTAACAAAACTAAATTCTTGAGAAGCCCAGAGAGTAATTTCTTCAGCAAGGCGGCTTAAATGTACCATAATTAAACTCGCCGCGCTCAAAAATTCAATCGCCCAATCTCGATCACTGACTCCATCTAAACTATTAGCATAAACTCGACCAAATCCTAATAATTCAGCACTATAATGGCGATCAATCGGAAAAGTTGTTCCAGCTAATGCTCCACTCCCTAAAGGACAAATATCAACCCGTTTATAGACATCTCCTAAACGTTCCCAATCTCGGTTTAACATTTCCGTATAGGCTAATAAATGATGGGCTAAACTAATCGGTTGCGCCCGTTGTAAATGGGTATAACCTGGAATTAAAGTTTCCACATTGGTTTCAGCTAGATCTAATAATACCTTTTGAAAATCAACTAATTGTTGTCGAATTTGTTGAATTTGATCTCGTAAATATAAACGGGTATCAGTTCCGACTTGATCATTGCGAGATCTAGCGGTATGGAGTTTTTTACCCACATCTCCCACTAATTCAGTTAAGCGACGTTCAACGGCAAAATGAATATCCTCGGCATCAACACCAGGATTAAAATTTCCCTCTCGATATTCTTGACGAATTTGTTCTAAACCCAAAACCAATTTTTCGGCTTCTTCGTGACTAATAATACCAGTTTTTGCTAACATTTTAGCATGGGCAACTGATCCGGTCAAATCATATTCAATCAGTTGGATATCAAAACTAATACTGGCGTTAAACTCTGCAATCGCAGGATGCAGAGATTTCTCAAACCGTTGGCTCCAAGTTTTTGAGTTCGTTGTTGTCATAATTTGGCTTTTTTTTATTCTGGTGTCAACAGTACACAGTCAAGCGTCTTATGGGAACCCTAAAAAGTTCATGGTGGACACAAAAGACGGTCGGGAGGGTCGCCAGGGTGGTTTGATCTGGGGGAACAATCCTGCTCAAGTTGAATATTCCGCTTTCATAATAAACCCACTGCATAAACATTAACCGGGACAATACAATATTAATAGAAACATTAATGATTAGTTAATAACAATACATTGCTAATTAAAATAATCCTGGCAACTTGACTTAATTCTCAATTTCCCTTATTATCAGTAACAATACATTTCACCATGTATCAAGAATTAAAATAACAAACCCAATAAATAAAGCTATGTCTGAAGCCGATCTCCCCATTCCTGAATCGTTTGATCAGCCTACTGAAGCACCTTTATCCCCACCCTTTCCCCCATCGGAGGAGTCCGTTAGTCCGGTTGTGACTCCGGATCAGGATTGGGAGACGGTGAACTTTCCCAATGCTATCCCCCTGGAGGAATTATTGACCCAGTTCGTTGCCGAGTTAGAACAAGCAGAAACGGAGTCTAATAGTGGAGATTTGGTAGTTCCAGAGGAGATATTTGTTGAGGGTTCTCAGGGGAATGAAATGGCGATTGCTTCGCTGATGTCAGTGGAAGCAGAAACCCAAGAAAATCCGGTAAAAGTGGTGCAAATTCTCCATGAATGTAACCGAGATTTAATTAATCGGGTGACTGAATTAGAAGCAGAATTAGATGAAAGTCGGCAAAATCAACAGGATCAAAAAACACAATTATTGCAACATACCCAGGAATTAGGGGCGACACAGGATCAAGTTAAACGACTGTTTAAAAAGTTGGAAATTGCCAATCAAGTGATTCGACAGCAACAGGTTTTAGTCGAAACCTTAACCCAACAATGGGAAGTTACCCAAAACCGACTCGCGCAGATGGAAAGGGATACGGCATTAACTCAACAACGCTATAATGAACAGTTCCATGAGTTAGTTCAATCTCAAAATAGTAACCGAGAATTGCGATCGCGTCTCCATCGTCAACAGCGCCAAACCCTCCAATTTAAAGTCGCTTTAGAACGGTGTTTGAACAATCAAATCCAGTTTGAAACCGGAAAACAAAACCTAGAAACCCTATCGGTAATTACGGAAGAACAATCCCTATCCTCATCTGCCACTTTATTAGTCCCAAAAGCACCCCCTGTTAAACCTTGGTCAGACGCTTTAAACCCGAATCATAACCCGATGAATTTGATGGAGGATGCAGTTAATTCATCCAAGGATTTAGATCCAATATCTTCAGAATTAGAACAGGAGATTCCTCTTAATCATGGGTTAGAATCCTTAACATCGGAACTGAATTCTGAACCAGGTTTTAAACCTCCCGTAGAGTTGACAGCTTCAATTAACAATATTCCTGTGGAAGAATTACCTAAACCTCGATTTTTAGAAGGAGAATTAGAGCGAATTCGCCTAGAATATGCCTCTTTCATTTCAGAAGATACTGATCTATTTTCATTAAAAGTAACATCAGAAGATACAGCTATTCAACCACAATCGACTAAATCTATGGGGGGTCAGTCTTTTAATTTAGGAGAAACAAAATTCAAAACTGCGGGTTCTGTAGCCGTGCAGGAACCCAATCAAAAAGAAAATAGTGCTAATTGGCCAGCCCCTTTGGTTTATCCGCAACGAAGAAAAAAATTAGAGTCTTTAGCATCAATTAATTTGCCCAGTTTTCCCACAGAAAATCCTTTTTTATCGGAGGAATTTTAAGTTAATTAATGCCCTTTTTAGGGGGTAATTTAAGCCAAATAAATTAATTTATCCATGGATTATGATCTACCTAAATTTCCCAGGAAGCAGGGAAAATTAGGTTGTCTGACCCGCAGATTTTTGTGTCTAAAAGGGATTCGGTGTCTAAGCGCAAAGCGCAGGCTGCGCCAACGCGGTTGCTATATCTAAAGATAGAGATTTGTTTTGGATTAATAACCTTAACAGATGAAATTAAACACTAATTAATTTTAAAAAAAATTAATAAAAAATGAATTTTTTACCAGCTAGACAACGGTTTATTCAAGAAATTCAGCAACCGGAAACACAGATTAATTTAGCAAAAACTGCTCTTTATATTGCCCAGGAACAATATCCTGAGATAGAACCCGAAGAATATCTTAATGCCTTAGATACCATGGCTTCGGAAGTTTTAGAACGATTACCCCAGCAACGGTATCCCTTGCGAGTTATTCAAACCATTAATCATTATTTATATGAAGATTTAGGGTTCAGGGGAAATCAAAATCACTATTATGATCCTAAAAATAGTTACTTTAATGAAGTGATTGATCGGCGGACAGGTATCCCTATAACCCTTTCTCTGGTTTATTTGGAGTTATCTAAACGGATTGATTTTCCGATGGTGGGGATTGGAATGCCGGGACATTTTTTAATCCGTCCTGAATTTGAAGAGGCGGGAATTTATGTCGATGCTTTTAATCAAGGAGAGATTTTATTTGTTGAAGATTGTGTTACTCGATTAGCGGAAATTTATCAAAAACCAATGCAAATGCAACCGGAATTTTTAGTAACTGTTACCCCCTATCAATTCCTGGGTCGAATGTTAATGAATTTAAAAGTTATTTATTTTAATCAAGGCAAAATAGAACTCGCATTGGGGGTAATAGAACGGATTTTACTACTGTTTCCAGATTCACCCCATGAAAGACGAGATCGCGGGATTATGTACTACCATCTTCAGCGATGGAGAGAAGCACAGCAAGATTTAGAGAATTATTTAGAAATTCTACCGACGGCTCAGGATACTGCTATAATTCGGCAAATACTGGATCAGATGAGCCAGAATATCTAACAGTTTGAGAAGTCTCTATCTAAAGGAACCTAAATAGGGTTAAAACAGACCTATAGTATGGGACAACAACAGAACTGTGTTACTCAATTTAACTTGTGAGGAAGGAACAAATGAACTTAAATTCAGGACGTTGGTTTCGGGGTATTCGTAACCCCTATCAATTTTTTACGCAGGGTCTATCTAAATATATATCCCTGGGGTTAGCTATAGTATTGGGATTAACAATTAGTTTGGGAATATTTGCTCAACCTTCCCCGGCTATTGATGAATTAAGATTGATCTATGGCCCAGCAAATATATCCTTAGCCACTGCTGATTTACAAACCTTTGCTCAAACGGGAGAACAGTCTAATCAACTTCGTTCTATGATTACTTTAGCAAAACTGACTCCCGATCAGGTTGAGCAATTCCAGAAAGCACTGAATTTCTCTGTCAAAATTCCTAATAATGTTGTTAATGATCTACTAGATTCTACCTATGGCAGATTATTGGTAGGAGCTTTTAATCAATTTGTTTCTTCGGGAAGCACCGTTGATATCGCGGTTGATAAAGTGATTACTGCTTTACGTGAATCCGCCGGGGATGGTCAACTTTCAATTTTGGAATTACTTCTAAGTTACCGAGGAATTACCGCAATTACGGTTAACGTTCAAAATCTGATCAATCTCTACAATGATGTTTATGCTTTAGGCGATCAGGCGATCGCTTTCCTAAAAGCTCAACCGGCTGTTCAAATGCGGCTTTGCAAATAATTGAACCTTTAATTTTTTAAACAGTAAAAAGGGGTTTTGACTATGAAGTTAAAAACTCCTTTTTATTTTAAGGGAACAGGGATCGCGGATTTAAGAGGATTTCACGGATTTCACAGATTTTAATCTGTGTTAATCTGCGTAATCCTTTTAAATCCGTGATCGGTAATGGGTAATAAACTGTTAACTGATGACTGTTAACTGATGACTGATGACTGATGACTGATTAAAGATTTTCTGCTACTTGTTTTAATCGTTTTAATTGGGCTTCCATATCTGCTTTTGTTAGAGCAGCAGCAAAGAGATTAAAACCGAATTTAATTAGAGGATTAGGGATTTCAAATTCAAATCTATTTAAAAGTTTAGTCCCTGGGATTTCCGGTACACATTCCCAGCGATCGCATCCTTTAAAATAGCCTTCAAATCCCCAAACAATTAACCCCGGTTCCCGTTCTAAAACCACTGTTTTTAAACTCGGTTGAAATATGGGAATTTGAATCAAAAATCGGCATTTCCCCCCCACAGTTGTATCCCATACGTCAATCGGTTCACAGCGTAACATCGGATTCAACCATTGGTGCATCAGTTCCAAATCTGTAAAACACCGTTCCACAACCCCAGAATTGGCCGAAATTAAAATAGATTGTTCAAAAACTTGACGATATGGCATCATAACCTTCAAGCTATAGGCAGATTAATTTCATGGAAAACATGAAAGAATCTTAGTATAAACGAGGGGCGCATCAGAAAACAAAAAAAACCTTAAATTTTAGCGGTTTTTTCTGCCATTTTAACCAGACTTAAGATGCACTCTCGTTCAAACCACAGCGCACGAGTATCAAAACATCGAATAAGTTACTGGAACAATTATGAATAGAATCGATCAATTAATACCCTTTTGGGGAACGGACTTATCCTCCCTATCCCCCCTTTATTTTGCCCAGGATAACTCCTTGGCTATCCCTACCAATATTAATGACATAAAGCTTGGTCAAGCCTCCGTGGTGGATATTGCCTTAGCTTGTGCGATTCTACTGGTTGGTTATCTGATTGCCTTATTTGCTCAATCTTTAGTTAAAAGCTTGTTTAAAAAAACAGGCTTAGACAACCAAATTGCCAGTTGGGTTTCAGGTTCAACAGCACCAGAAGACAAACTTCCGGTAGAATCTTGGGCGGGAACCGTCGCCTTCTGGATTGTTTTTATCTTTGCGGTGGTTGCCTTTCTGGATAAGCTTCAGTTGACCGCAGCATCGACACCCCTAACCAATTTACTCAACCAAGTCACCAGTTATTTACCCCGAATTTTTGGGGCGACGATTTTAATTGCGGCGGCTTGGATTTTAGCCACTATTGCCCGAACTTTATTGATTCGATTGTTCCGAACACTTCGTCTGGATGAACGTTTAAATCAACAAGTTAGTGATAATGAGGTTGTCTCTCCCGACCAATTTTCCCTGAGTGAAACCCTAGGAAGTGCCCTGTATTGGTTTGTGGTGCTGTTATTTTTACCAGCAATTCTCAGTACCCTTCAGTTACAAGGATTATTAGAGCCTGTTCAAAATATGCTCTATCAGATCCTGGCAGTTCTGCCGAATATTGTGGCAGCCTTAGTAATTGCAGGTGCGGGTTGGCTGGTGGCTCAAGTGGTGAGTCGAATTGTTACTAACCTTTTAGCTGCTGTCGGAATTGATCAATTCGGAACTCGTTTCGGCTTAAATCAGGTCGCGGGGAATCAAAAAGCATCTTCCATTATTGGATTGATTGTTTACGTTTTAATTTTGATCCCTACCGCGATTTCTGCCTTAGAAGCCCTGCAAGTTAAGGCAATTTCTGAGCCAGCTATTTTAATGCTGACGGAAATTTTTAACGCCTTACCCCAAGTATTTTTAGCAATTTTAGTTTTAATTGCTGCCTATTTTATTGGCCGTTTTATCGCCAATTTGGTCACGAATATTCTGACCAGTGTGGGGTTTGATAATGTGTTTCGCTGGTTGGGGATTCATACTCCCGTATCTCCAATTGTTGAGGAGTATATTCCCACGGAAACCCCCGAAACCAATGAGTATACAGTCCCTCCTGTTTCTGCCCAATTAACCCAACGTACTCCTTCTGAGTTAATCGGAATTGTGGTGTTAGTCGGTATTATGTTATTTGCGGCGGTTACGGCAACGGATATTTTGGGATTAGCTGCTTTAACTGTAATTATCAATCAAATCATTGCGATCTCGGGTCAAGTTTTGATTGGCGTGATTGTGTTTGGGATTGGGTTATATTTTGCTAATTTAGCCCATGATTTAATTGTCAGTTCTGGGACTCGTCAATCGAGTCTGTTAGCCCAGGCGGCTCGGATTGCCATTATTATCTTTGTCGGTGCCATGGCCTTACAACAAATGGGCATTGCCAGTGATATTGTCAATTTAGCCTTTGGTTTGTTATTAGGAGCCGTGGCGGTGGCGATCGCCATTGCCTTCGGTTTAGGTGGACGAGATGTGGCGGGGGAACAACTTCGCAATTTTCTCTCTAAATTCGGCAATGATTAATTAGGGTTAAATAGGAGTGCAAGTTTCCTCCCTTGCTTCTATTTAGCTTAATTTTCTCAAACAATTTGTCATCTTTGACTGTAGGGCTTTGGTCTCCAAATCTCTACAGATTTTTTTTGCTTAGGATTTGATCCAGAATCGTCTTTAACCCTGGTGTAGTTAATTAGCGAATTGATAAAAGACTTACATTGTGGGAGCATCATGTCAAATAAAGATAATATCCCGGATCAAATTACCTGTAAAAGTATTAAACTAGCTGGCCCAATCCAGGGTAAAAAGATAGAAATTCAAGTTGATGTTAAACCGATTAAACAGGAGGCAAAACCCAATTATAATTGGCAAATACTGGGAGTTTTATTTTTAATTCTGTTTTCTTTGATTGTAATTGTGGGAAGTTCTGGCGAAGTAGATTCATTTTCAAATCCCTGCTTACGAGATCCTTCTCATCCCAATTCTCAAAATCCTAGATGTTAAATAGTTGGTACTAACCAACCTCGGATAAAATAATAGAAGGTTAAAAAGTATTCATCCAAAACTCTTGTAGTCAGTAGTAATGCTTCAGCATTCGGCGCAAAATCAGCCCCGGTAATGTGACGCAGATATTTTGTCTGATGAACAAATGTATAAAAATTTGTTGGAGCCGGAATTACTTTAAACCCAATTCGAGCAAAAGCGAGACTAGCTCGACGCATTTCTAGGGCGGAAGTCACTAGAATAATAGTTCTACCTAAATTGTGATTTTGCATAATTCGATAAATTTCAACGGCATTATTATGGGTGGTTCCGCCGTGAGTTTCTAAGATAATTCTATCAGGAGGAATCCCCATATAAACTAAAAGTTGTTTAACATCATTAGCTTCAACTAAGGGATTAACTAATTGATTACGGGGGCCAGCACTAACAATAATAAACGGGCCTCGATCCTGTCTAAATAGTTGGGCGGAGTAGGGAATGCGATCGCCTGTATCGGTTAATTGAATTTGTTTCCGATAAGGTAATTTCGGTTCGGTGGTTCCCCGTCCTAATAATACAATAGCTCCCGCCCTTTCTCCACAACATAAATCCGTTTGTACGGTTTTTAAAGCCACCTTTTCCACCTGTTGGGCTAACCAGTTAGCAAATACGGGGGTACTAGCTACAATTAAAATTAATAATGCTATTAAAATTAAACCCGGCCCAGGTTTATCAATTTTACCATTTTTAATAAAAATAGAAGCAATTAATAATAGCAAAATTGAAAAGCCAAGAGGTCTAAAAAGAATTGATAAAATTCCTAATACCACTGACCCAACTTGGCTATCTGGGAAAAATAAAGCGACAAGAATTAAAACTAAAACCAGGATAAATAATAAGCGATTAATTAAGCCATTATTCTTACTACCCAAAATTTCCCAGGCTTTAAATATAATGGCAGCAACTAGCAACAGAAATAAAATTCGAGTTAGAATAACAAACATTGGATTAGAGAAATTTTTCTGATCATACGGCTAAAATTACATCAAAAAGGAGGAGAAACATCGTGGAGAAGACTTTAGATCGTATTCCCAAGGCGTTAATCAGAGTTCCAGAAATTACGATTTATTTCTGGATAATTAAGGTTTTAGCTACTACAGTAGGCGAAACAGCCGCAGATTTCCTATCAGGAACATTAAACCTGGGTTTAACGGTTGCATCCTTGATTATGGGTAGCCTTTTGATTATTGCGCTTTTTGTCCAGTTTTGGCTGAAACGGTATGTCCCTGCAAGTTACTGGCTTGTAGTCGTTTTAATTAGTATTGTTGGCACGCTGATTACTGATAAATTGGTAGACGATTTTGGAGTTAGCGTATTAACCAGCACTATAGTTTTTAGCATTGCTATGGTGGCAGTTTTTATCGCTTGGTACTTGAGCGAAAAAACCTTGACGATGCACTCCATTGTAACAACCAAAAGGGAGTTATTCTATTGGGCTGCTATTTTAGGTACAAAGGAAACGACTATACTTTTCCTTTGTATCATCATCAGCTTAGTAATTTACTTAACCCTAAGCAAAAAAGACCAACCTAATATCAATCGGATTTCATAAATCTGGCCGGGAATTAATAATGTTTCAAATGATGGCGAATTGCATCAACAACAGTTTCAACAACTTTAACCCGAGCATAATATTTATCATTAGCTTCTACCAATGTCCAGGGCGCATTAGGGGTATGAGTCCGTTGAATCATTTGATTGGCGGCGACTTCATACAACGGCCATTTTTCCCGGTTTCGCCAATCTTCCTCTGTGAGTTTATGGAGTTTATAGGGGTTTTCTTTTCGTTCCTCAAACCGTTTTAACTGTTCTTCTTGGTCAATATGTAACCAAAATTTAACTAACACATAGCCCGCACTGGTTAACTGTTCTTCAAATTCATTAATTTCTTGATAGGCCCGCCGCCATTCTAATTCTGTAGCAAAACCTTCAACTCGTTCTACCAAAACCCGACCATACCAACTGCGGTCAAATACCCCCAATTTACCCGCCGGAGGTAAGCGTCGCCAAAACCGCCATAAATAATGACGAGATTTTTCCTCATCTGTGGGAGCGGCAAAGGTGTTCACTTCATAACTTCGGGGATCTAAAATATCGGTTAATCGTTTAATCGCCCCGCCCTTACCCGCCGCATCCCAACCTTCAAATAGGGCTAAAACCGGAATCTGTTTTTGATAGAGAATTTGTTGGAGTTGACCTAAATTAGCCTGTTGATGACGCAGTTGGTTTTTGTAGTCTTCTGGAGATAAAGTAACTTTCAGATTTACCGCCGCTAGGGGGTGGGGTTCCGTGGGTTCTAAATGGGTTTGGGAGGGTGTAAATACGGGGGGTAACTGAATATTTAAACGGTCTAAGGCTTCTTTAATTGATGCCACCACCGTTGATAATACCTTGACTCTGGCCCAGCGTTTACAATCTCCTTCTACCAATGTCCAAGGGGCGGAACCTGTCCCGGTATGAATTACCATTTCTTCCGCTAGGCTTCTATAGGTATCATAATTTTTGGCCTGTTGCCAATCTTCAGGACGCACCCGCCAGGCTTCTAACTCATCTTCTGAGGCTTTTTTCAGGCGTTGTTTAATTTCCTTTTTGCTCAAATGTATCCAAAATTTCACCATCACCGCCCCATCGTCCACCAGTTGACGTTCAAAGGCGTTAATTTGTCGCATCGCCATCGGGACTTCCTGTTGTTCGAGGCGTCCAAATAAACGATCCTCTAAAACATAGGTATACCAACTATGGTAAAAAATACCAATACTGCCTTCGGGGGGTAATTTCTGCCAAAACCGCCAGAGAAATGGATAGCGGGATTCTTCATTGGTTGATGGCCAAATGGGATGGACGGCAAATCCTCTCGGGTCCATATATCCGACCATTTTCTTCACCAGTCCCCCTTTTCCGGCGGAGGCCCAACCTTCTAAAACAATAATAATTGGTAATTTTTTTTCTCGACAGGTATGCTGAAGCGATCGCAACTCCTTCATTAAAGCCTCTATTTGGCTTTTGTAGCTTTCTTTGTCCATTGATAAGGTTAGATCTAGGGTATCTAGCATAGACTCTCCCATCCTCATGAAGTTCTGATTAGATATTCTAGTTCTTTTTCTCCCATACATTGAAAACCTAAACAACTTTTTTAACTTCTGTTTTTTCAGCATTAACCCAGTATCTCAACTTATTGTATAATCAAAAGTTGCTTAACTGCTGATCTGTAAACGTAAAAAATAATGCGTTTAACCTTAACTCATCAATTAATTGCGTTTAAAAAAGCAATTCCTCAACGGCAACTCTGGATTTGTTTAGCTATTTTATGTGCATTTATTTTACTGTCGATTCGAGTCTCGGTTAATGAGAATTTAGCTTTAGACCAAATTTTAATTCAAGTTCCCCATCAGATTTTTCCCCGGAGTTGGGATGATTTTTTTAGATTTCTTTATTTGTTAACTGGGGTAAAAGGAACGGCGGTAATTGTGGCTTTGACTTTGGTTTTTTTGGCTTGGAAACGGTATTGGATTGAAGCCAAAGTTTTAGCCTTTTCTACTTTGGGAATTTTAATTTTAGTCGATAGAATTCTCAAGCCAATGATTGAGCGTAGTCGCCCTTTGGATCGACTCGTAAAATCCGTCGGGAGAAGTTTTCCTAGTGGTCATGCGACGGGGAATATTTTGTTTTATTTTCTTATAGCTTATCTTCTTGCAGAACGTTATCCAAAATCGACTCCCTATATTTATGGATTTGCGACAATCTGGTTATTAATTATTGGGTTTAGTAGTGTTTATTTAAGATGTCATTGGCCGAGCGATATCCTCGCAGGTTATGGTTTGGGTTATATCTGTTTAACGATTAGTTTGGCTTGGTTAAAAATTGCGCGTGAAAATCAAAAAATTAGAGAATAATGAACAGTCAAAAGTCAAAATTAAACCGATCTTTTAAAACAATTTTGGAATCCTGGGAAAACCATCCTAAGCTAACTTGGGGCGTTTCTATTGTAGGATTATTCTTGTTGAGTGCGATCGCATTTTTAAGTCATTTAGGCGATATTAGTTTAATTGATAAAACCGAACCGATGTTTGTTGAAGCTGCCCGACAAATGCACCTAACAGGAGATTGGATTACGCCCTATTGGAATGGGGAAACTCGCTTTGATAAACCGCCCTTAATTTATTGGTTAATAGTAATAGCGTTTCAAACCGTCGGGGTAAATGAATGGGGGGCGCGATTACCTTCAGCCATAACCGCAATATTATCTACCTTTTTAGTATTTTATACCCTGCTTTCTTTCGGGGGGTTAATATCTTTAGAAACGGAATCTGCTCGCACCCGCCCCCCCTTCAATTCCCCCCGTCTACGGGGGGACATAGGGGGGGGAGCGTGGTGGGGAATGGCAATGATGGCATTAAATCCCGCTTGGATTGCTTGGGGACGGGCGGGGGTTTCTGATATGCTTCTGGCTAGTTCTATCACTATTTCATTATTAGCATTTTTCTTGGGTTATGCTCAACCAAAAACTCGCCAACAAAAGGGCTGGTATTTTATATTTTATAGTTTTGCAGCTTTAGCAGTTTTAGCTAAAGGGCCGATTGGAATTGTCTTACCAATTTTGATTATTGGAGGATTTCTAATTTATACGAAACAATGGCAAAAAGTTATCTGGGAAATGCAGTTAATCAAGGGAAGTTTGGTATTTTTAATTATTGCTGTCCCCTGGTTTATTCTAGTTACTATGGCTAATGGTCAAGCCTATTTAAACACATTTTTTGGACATCATAATTTTGCACGCTTTACCAGTGTTGTCAGTAATCATCCTGGCCCTTGGTTTTATTATTTTCCAGTAATTTTAGTGGCTTTATTACCTTGGTCGGTGTATTTACCTGTAGCAATTTATCAGGTTAAATTTTGGCAAATCCAAGATTGGCGATCGCAAGATCGGTCTCAACATTTGGGCTTATTTGCTCTATTTTGGTTGGTAATTATCTTTGTATTTTTTAGTCTTTCAGCGACGAAATTACCCAGTTATATCTTACCTTCGATTCCGGCGGGCGTTATTTTAATTAGTTTATGGGGAAATCAACAAAATAATATTGAGTCTGATCAAAATAAAATTTCTCTACCATTTTTAATCACAGGTTTAGTTAATATTTTGGTGTTATTGATATTAGCGATCGCTAGTTTTATTAGTCCTCAATTAGTCGGAGATGATACCCCCAATTTTTCCCAATTATTAGAAAGCAGTCATTTAACAACGGTATCAGGAATTATCTGGTTGATTGCTAGTGGAATTACTCTCTATTGTCTGATTAAACCTCAATGGCGACGGGCAGTTTGGGCGGGAAATGCCCTAGGATTCTTTGCTTTTATGGGTTTAGTAGCTTTACCTGTGGGTCAATTATTAGATACTCAACGAAACTTACCCCTCAGACAATTATCAACCACAGTACGCCAAGTTCATCAACCGAATGAACCCCTATTAGTGATTGGGGTCTTTAGACCTAGTTTGGTCTATTATACCCAACAAAATATAGAGTTTATGACCTATGATATTCAGCAAAGATTATTAAAATTATTTCCTGTAAATACTCCCGTTGACACGGTTTTAATTATCACCAGACCCAAAGATATAGCCAAACTAGGATTACAATATTCTGATTATCAATTATTGCAGGATCAGGGAGATTATCAATTAATTAGAATTAAAGTCAAGGTATTATTAAAACGGTAAGATTGCTGAAAAAATCTTCCTTTCAAGCCTATCTTGCTATGGGAATAGACTTTCAGTACCACTACCACCCCCAAATTTGCCGGATCTCAAAAAATTTTTAGAAAAGGGGTGACAGGTTGAGGAAGCTGTGCTATATTAGTAAATTAGCTGCAAGATTAAACGCAGTGTTCATAAGCGGATGTGGCGGAATTGGTATACGCGCACGTTTGAGGGGCGTGTGGCTTTGTCCTTGCGAGTTCGAGTCTCGCCATCCGCATTAGTATTCAACTCTGACCAATATCTTGATATAGATATTTCAAAAGAGTGGAGGCGACAAAAAAAGCCAAATTCACAGGAACAGAATTTCCAATCATTTGTTCTAAATTGGTTTTAGTTCCCCAAAATTTAAAAGAATCGGGGAAGGTTTGAATATAACTCCGTTCTATTGTAGATAAAGGTCTAATTGTGGTTAGATCAATATCTTGCGGATCACCACTATGGAGTTTATAGTTGGGTGGGATCGGACGATTGACACCTCTGATAGTTGGACTAGGTTCATCAATAGAAAATATCCCTCGTCGAGCGTAGCTTCTGGGATGTCTATAATAATATTGGAGATTTAATCTATCCCCAAGATAATCTCTAATTGTCATTGGTTTTTTTGATAAACCCAACTTTAATAAATCTACCAAAGCATTATTTTTACCTGCAAGTTCACCAATTAAAAAAAAACGCGATCGCGATTGGGGTGTATTACAAAAAGACGCATTTAAAACAATTGCAGATAAACCATAACCATTTTTCAAAAACTGCTCAGATATTTGTGTCAGAATCGGACTTTTAGTTATTCTTGACACATTTTCCATGACAAACCATTGGGGTTTAATGGCACAAACAATATTAGCAAAGTTATAAGTTAAATTAGCTCTACTACCATTTATATTAAGTTTGCCAGCACTAGAAAAATCTTGACATGGGGGGCCACCAATGATCATTTCAGGAGCAAGTTGTTGGATAATTTTGATAGCTGCAACTTCATCTGTGAGGTCTTGTAAAATCGCTAAATGATCAAAATTTGCTTGATAGACCTCTAGGAATGCAACATTATTGTCAATAGCTGCTAATATCTCAATTCCCGCTTCTTTAAATCCAAGAGATAAACCACCACAACCACAAAATAAATCAACCGCAGTAATCATGAAAATAACTGTTTAAAATCGTTCTCCCATTAACCGTTGTCGCATTCCCTCGGCAATTTTTTGACCAAGATATTCAGGAATCAAACTTTCATTTGGCCCCAATAAATATAAAATTAACCGAGTGCGTCCCCGCCAAACTAATAAATTAGCATTCACCACCAATAAATCCTCCTGCCAGATAGCATACATAACCTTATAAAACAATCCAGGTTGGTTATCCGCTTCAATTAATAACGCCGGGAGGTGAAACACCGGGTCAACATAAAATTCCGTGGCCACATCCTCTAACCCAGCATCCAGGTTAAATTCCACCGCCAACATTTCTTCCACCTCAAAATGTCCCGCCAAGGCTTCTCGCACCGCCCGACAAACATTTTCTGAGGTTTTATCCGTGAGAGCTTTTCCTCCACGAGAAACCACTAACTTAATAAACACCAACATCGGCGGATAAATTTGGCCATACAAACTCAGACTATGAATCGTCAAGCCATAGGCCGCCAAAACCCCAAAAATATCGCTGAGTAAAAATGATTGATTCCGATAGGAAAAATGGAGGGCACTTTTGTTACTGTCCGGCTGAATTTCAATAACAGCCTGCTTGGTTTGGTAAACTTGATAGGCTAGTTTAAGATTTTGCAATTGAATTTCACTACTGACAAATTGCTCATAAAACTGTGGAAACGCCCGATTGAAGCGTTTTAGGAGTTCTAAAGTTGAGGATTTTAAGCCCGGAGCCATAATTGAGGTGAAGGTACGGGAGATATACTATCTAATACGTTCATTGAAAATCTATTACCTTAACTACGCCTGCATGGGTTTTTGGAAAAACTTGTTTAGCAGTTCAGAGTCCTCCTCCTCGTCCTCCTGCCAGGTGGAGTATGAGGGGTATGAGGGTGGAGGCGAGGAGTCAGTATCCCTAAACTCTCGCTCGTCATCGAGTAATAATGGTCGGATTTTTTTTAGCACGGATCGGGACATTGATTTATATGAATTGGAAGAACTTTGCAATGCAGTGGGCTGGTCTCGGCGACCCCTGCGTAAAGTTAAAAAAGCCATTCAGTATAGTTTCCTTGTAGTTTCTATGTGGCAAATTCGAGGGAATCAGCGACGGCTGATTGGTTTTGCTAGAGCCACATCCGATCATGCTTTTAATGCTACGCTCTGGGATGTGGTTGTTCACCCAGATTTCCAGAATAAGGGTATGGGTAAAGCCCTGATGAAATTTATCATCAAAAAACTCCGTAGCGATGATATCAGCAACATTACTCTATTTGCTGACCCTCATGTTGTGGATTTTTACCGAAATTTGGGTTTTATATCCGATCCAGAGGGGATCAAAGGAATGTTCTGGTATCCAGATTAAGCCTGGGTTGGCGGTTGAGGTGTTGAGGTATGGAGGTGTGAACAAATAACTGATAACCGACAACAGACAACCGACCCTAGCTTCTTCTGAATCAATTTTGCAATTTTTAATCCAATTTGTGTAAATCTAGGTTATACTCAGAAAAGATTAAACGGGATGTAGCGCAGCTTGGTAGCGCGCCTGCTTTGGGAGCAGGATGCCGCAGGTTCGAATCCTGTCATCCCGATTCTAAATTTTAACTTGGTTTTGATTAGTCTTGATTCTTTTTGTCCATCCCGTGATCGGTGTGTTAGGATGGGTCATGTTTAAGGGGCAGGCTGACTTGGATTAAAATTTTCTCTGGTTGATATTTCTTGAGATTTTGGGGAGAAAAACAACTCCTTTATCGTCAGTGCAACTTATCGGTGGTCAACATGACCCGGGTTCTCTGTTTAGCGTTACTCCTACTGCATCCCCCTGGGTTCAGTGGTACACACTGCATCTGCAATCTAAAAAATATTTAATTCAAAATTTGGAAACATGATCAGATCAATTGTTCGTTTGGGCGCGGTATTGGGAGTTGTGGGCGGTACGTTTTTACTAAGTCCTGATTCGGGATTACGTTTATTTAGCTTGATTCCGGTGGGAACTGAGCCAGCTTATGCAATTCCAGAAAACCAAATTCTAGAAAAACTTCGTTCGATTCCAGTTTTTACGATTACTGATACCCAGGGAGCCCCTTTAGTTGCGACTGTACCCCAGGGAGATAAAAAAGCTGCGGTCGCGGGTGTGTTTATTAGTCGCACGGATGCTGTGGCCTTTATCGATCGCTTAAAAAGTCGTGACCCCAAATTGGCTTCGACTATTCAAGTCACCACGGTTTCCCTGGGGGAAGTATACCGGATGAGCCAACAAGGTCAGGGTTCGGCGGATGAAGTTCAGTTTGCCTACGTCCCGGTACAAAAACAAGTGGATTTAGCCAAGACTGTTTTACAAGAAAATGGACAAGGTGTAAGCGAGTTTAACGGTGTTCCGTTGTTTATTGCTAAGGGTGGCCCAGATAATGGCTATCTGACGATTCAAAATGGTAATGAACAGGTGATCCCAATGTTCTTCTACAAAGAGGATCTGCAAAATATGTTGACTCAATTTAAAACTCAACAGCCTGATTTAATCTCTAACGTTAAAATTGATGTGGTTAATCTCGAAGGCCTGTTGGATGCGTTGAAAAAGGATAATGATCAATTCTTAAATCGGGTTGTCTTGATTCCGCCTCGTGAAACTTTGGAGTATTTACAAAAAAATCAACCCGCCCGCCCCGCCGCCCCCGCCCCCGCCCCTCGTTAATTGAATCAATCCTAGGAAACTATCATGGGGGAAACGATATCGGGTTGGCAACTGCAAGGGTGGATGGAACAGGCTGATGCTGAATGCACCGCCTTGGGGATTTCATCAAGTGAAGTCCACTGGTTTCTCCAAGAGTTAGGGGGTTTGGATCGATTAGCTCTACGTTTACAAACCTTCAAACAACAACCTGCGATTCCCCTTCTAGTTCCTTGGTCGGAATTAACTCAACTGTGGCAACGACGCTTGACCGAGCGTATCCCTTTGCAATATCTTGCGGGGAGAACTTACTGGCGTCATTTTACGTTAAAGGTGTCTCCGCAGGTTCTGATTCCCCGTCCTGAAACGGAGTTAATTATTGATTTAGCTGTATCTGCTATTGAAAATATTGATAATAATGGGATTTGGGTGGATTTGGGGACGGGAAGTGGTGCGATCGCTCTGGGTTTGGCTGATAGTTTTCCAACGGCTGAAATTCATGGTGTAGATACCAGTTTAGAGGCTTTGGCGATCGCTGAATCTAACGCTGAAACCACAGGTTTAAGTAGCCGTATCCAATTCCATCACGGGTCTTGGTGGGAACCGCTACAATTCTTAAAAGGACAACTAACGGGAATGGTATCTAACCCTCCCTATATTCCCTCTGATATTATTCCGACTTTGCAACCGGAAGTTGCCCAACATGAGCCAACTTTAGCCTTAGATGGTGGTGACGATGGTTTTGATTGTATTCGCTATTTAGTAGAAACTGCACCCCATTATTTGCGCCCTGGAGGGGTTTGGATTGTCGAAATGATGGCAGGACAAGGAGAAGGGGTTGCCAGGTTGTTAGAGGCTCAAGGAAGTTACTCTGGGATTAAAATTATTCCTGACTTAGCGGGATTTGATCGTTTTGTTATAGCTTATAAGAAAAACAGATCTCTTCATTATGATTCAAATCTATGGTTCAAGTCTCTGTTGATGCTCTAATTGATATGGCAATTGCTGGTGAGGGTGTGGTTAGTTTCCCAACCGACACTGTACCCGCTTTAGCCACCCGTCCCGATCGGGCGGAATTGATTTTTCAGACGAAACAAAGGAGTCAAGATAAACCATTAATATTAATGGCCGCCACACCGGAAACATTATGGCCTTATGTGAATGGGACAGTTGAAGAATTATTAGTTTGGAAAAGTATCGCCCAACAGTATTGGCCCGGAGCCTTAACTTTGGTATTACCTGCTTCTGAAAAAGTTTCTCCGGCAATGAATCCGGCTGATCCGTCTACAATTGGGGTAAGGGTTCCGAATTGTGTGATCGCTCAATCTATTTTAGCCCGCACTGGCCCGATGGCAACCACTAGCGCTAATTTATCAGGACAACCGCCCCTGTTAACAATGGCTGAAATTAATACTCAATTTCCCGATGTTTTCACGTTATTTTCCTCGGAATTTGATCCAACTATCATCCCATCAACTATTCCTTCAACGGTGGTAAAATGGGAAAGCAATGGTCAATGGAAAATTCTAAGACAGGGTAATTTAGTAATCAGTAATCAGTAAAGAATAAATACTAATCTGTTGATTAACTCCGAGCTTTTAAACTGTTGATCAACTCTTAACTCTTACCCCCCTAGCCCCCCATTGGAAAAGGGGGGAAACTAATTACTGATTACTGAAGTTGACCAATAACTGATCAACTCCTACACTGATAACTGATAACTGATTACTGATAACTGAAATGGGTTGGAGCGAATTTTTATATTTAGGTTTTGGGTTGGGGTTAGGGGTCGCCCTAAATCAGCTATGGCTGGGAAAAGGAAAAAAATCGCCCGACCCAGTTGGGACAGAAGACACCTCCAAAGATGTCGATTATCAACAGCAGGTGCAAACCCTATCTTATCAATTGAAACAAACTCAACTTGCCTATCATTCGGCGACGGAATTGAGTTTATTTAAAGCGGGGTTTTTGGCGCGGACGTCCCATGAGTTGCGATCGCCCCTTAGTAGCATGATTGGTACGTTACAAATAATTATTTCCGATCTCTGCGAGAACCCAGAGGAGGAACGAGAATTTATCAATCTCGCCCACACATCAGCGTTGAAAATGGTGAGATTATTAGATGAAGTGATTTCTGTGGCTAAAACAGAATATGGCACAGATACTATGGATATTCATGCCATTGGGTTAGCAAAACTGATGGATGAGGTAGAAGATTTAACTTGTATGCAGGCGGAAAATCGTAGTATTAGATTAAAAATTGATCCTCCTGATAGTGATATTTATGTGATGGCAGATTTACCTCGACTGCGACAAGTTTTAGTCAGTTTAGTGGATACTGCGATCGCTCAAATGACCGAGGGAAGTGTGAATGTTTCTGCACATCCTTCTCCCGAAACGGGATTTGTGCATATTTGGGTTGATGATCAACGTCCGGTTAGTGCTTGGAGTGAGTCTTGGGATTTATTAAAATCCACATTAGATATTGATCAACCTCCGTTTGAGCAAGGAACTTTATCCCCAGGAATGCGGCTGTTGATGAATCAAACTTTATTGAGTTTAATGAAGGGTCGTTTAGAAATTTTAGCGATTCCTTCTGAGGGAGAAGATTCTAATTTTAATCGGACTCAATGTTCGATTCCCTTAGCAAAACCCTAACTCAATTAGAGACACGGCTTAATTCTTGTCAGCTATTAATATATTTTTGTTACCCCAATTGCTTAATTTTTAAGCCTTTTCCAGAACCCATATACCTTTTAGCCCCCTTGTAACCCGTCAGCAATATTACTTTAAACTATCCTATCTCTAAAAAAGTTGTCAGTATTTTTTGAATTAGCCCTCCCCTAAAGTTAAAATTTCTAGGGGAGGGTGTTTTGGTTTGGGAAGTTGTGATAGATTAGTCGGTGCTGGATCTGATCGAGATTATGGTTTGTTCCCTGACCCAACCTCAGAATACTTTTACTAACTCCGTGCAACGTTTCAAACGCTATGGGTGGGCGACGTTGCTGATTTGGTTCTGTCTGGTTGCCCCGGCCCAAGCCCAATTATTATTGCGGGTCGCTATTAAAGACGGTGCGAATCAGGTTAAAGTCGGTAGCACCACCCAGGCTGTTGTCCGAGATGGCAATGGTAAAGTCCTAGGGGAGTTGGCAGCGATGGGAGGCGGTGTCGCCCAAGCCAAAGCCGGACAGGTCGCCCTGGGCAACTGGCAAGGTTCCCAACTCTGGATTGACCCCAGCAATGGGGGGAATGTGTGGATAGGTAATGGTTGGTATCGAGGACGGGTGTTATTAGTGCCTCGGAATGGCGGTTTAACGGCGATTAATTATGTTGATTTAGAAGAATATCTCTATAGTGTTCTGGGGGCGGAAATGGATGGCGGATGGCCCCAGGAAGCCCTGAAAGCTCAGGCGGTGGCGGCGCGAACCTACGCTCTCTACAGACGTCAACGCAGTAATGGGGTTTTTGATGTTGGAGATGATCAAAATTCCCAGGTCTATAAAGGTTTAATTACTGAATCCACGGGAACTCTGGCGGCGGTGAATGCGACCAGGGGACAGGTTTTGACCTATAACGGTCAAGCTATTTTAGCGGCTTTTCATTCGGCTTCTGGAGGACATACCGAAAATGTTGAGGATGTCTGGAATGAACCCTTACCCTATTTACGGGGAGTCCCAGACTTTGACCAAGGAACTCCGGTATTTGAATGGACAAAAACCTTCTCACAAACGGATTTAAGTAAACGGATTTCTGGTGTCGGGAATATTACGACGATGACTCCGCAACGGACTTCGGCCTATGGTAGTATTCTGGCGATGAAAGTAGTTGGGGACAAAGGGGCGCGAGTGATGAGTGGGGATGATATTGCCTCAGCCCTGGGACTTCGTAGCACCCGGTTTCAAGTGAATCGAAAAAGTGGGACGACCAGTTTTCAAGTCACGGGTCGTGGCTTTGGTCATGGAGTGGGTTTGAGTCAATGGGGTGCTTATAATTTGGCTCGGGGTGGATACAATTATCAACAGATTCTAGCCCACTATTATCAGAATACGACTTTAGCAAAAATTGATGTTCGCTAACCGTAGTGAGTCCTTTAGGACTCTCTGATGATATTTAAAGATGGGGAAGAAGCCCTGAAGGGCTTACTACGGGATACGGATTAAATCTTCATCTCCGTGTCATATCTTTGCCACAGTAGCGTCATATTCACCCTGTAACTTAAAGAATATCGGGGCAAAAACATTTCTACCCCCTTAATTCTTTATAGATAGAGGTATTACAATGAAATCTGATTTTGATGCTTTAAATTCTCCCCTAGAGTCTTCTCGGTTGGAATGGACGGAAACACCCCGTCCTACTCAACGCCCGAAAACCTCATCTTTAACATCTTTATCTTTAGTTTTATTAGGGGTAGGGGCAGGAATCGCTGGAATGTCTATTCTGCCTCAACTCCAACGCCCTCAACCCAGCCCCCCGACGGTGACATCCCCCGTACCCCCGACCGCCCTCCCTGCCCCAGTCAGTGCCAAGCAGGGGACAATTACCACTCCTGACTTGGTAGCTTCGGTGGTACAGCATTTCGGGCCAGCTGTTGTCCGAATTAATGCGACCAAAACCGTTGAAAATCAGATGCCACAACAGTTTAATGATCCCTCGTTTGAACGTTTCTTTGGTTCTCAAATGCCCAATGCGCCTAAACAGGAAATTGTTCGGGGTTCCGGGTCAGGATTTATTGTTAATTCCAATGGTCGAATTATTACTAATGCTCACGTTGTTGATGGGGCTACAAAGGTATCGGTTGTATTAAAAGATGGTCGTCAATTTGAAGGAAAAGTAGTGGGTACTGACCCGGTAACGGATGTTGCTGTGATTCAAATTCAAGCGGATAATTTACCGACTTTAACTATTGGTAATTCTGAAACTTTACAACCTGGGGAATTAGCGATCGCCATTGGCAACCCATTAGGATTAGATAATACTGTAACTGTGGGTATTATTAGTGCTACAGGTCGTTCGGGAAGTGAAGTTGGTATTCCCGATAAACGAGTTAGTTTTATTCAAACCGATGCCGCTATTAATCCGGGTAATTCTGGTGGGCCGTTACTGAATCAAAAGGGTGAGGTAATTGGGATGAATACCGCCATTATTCAAGGCGCCCAGGGCTTAGGATTTGCGATTCCGATTAATCAAGTTCAACACATTGCCGATCAAATTTCTACCACTGGAAAAGTTGAACATCCATATTTAGGGATTCAAATGGTAACGCTTTCTCCTGAAGTCAAAGAAAGTCTAAATCAAGATCCCAATAGTCCGATTAGTGTGAATGAAGATCGAGGAGTTTTGATTGCCAGAGTTATGCCCAATTCTCCCGCCCATCAGTCAGGATTACGCGCTGGAGACGTGATTATTCAAGTGGATAATATCGCAGTTACTAAAGCCGATGAAATCCAACAAATTGTTGAAAATGTAACGGTAGGAAGTTCGTTAAAAATGGAAATTAAACGTCAAGGTCAACCTCTCAATTTAGACGTGAAAACCGCAGCTATCCCCGTTAATCAGTAATCAGGCTGTAGAGATGCGCCATGGCGCGTCTCTACTAATTGCTGATAGGATCATGAACCGTAACTAATTTTGTTCCATCGGGAAAAGTGGCTTCAACCTGTACGTCATGAATCATTTCAGGAATCCCCTCCATAACATCTTCTCGCCTTAAAATTGTTTTTCCATAACTCATTAATTCCGAAACTGTTCGTCCTTCCCTTGCTCCTTCCAAAATAGCAGCAGTAATATAAGCAACGGCTTCTGGATAGTTTAATTTTAGTCCTTTTTCTTTGCGTCTTTCTGCTAATAAAGCAGCCGTAAAAATCAATAACTTATCTTTTTCTTGCGGGGATAATTGCATAGATTTATGTTAATAATTTTTCAAGGATTAAAGTTGCCAGACGCGAGGTTTGACAATTGATTTTCCCGTATAATTTTGACGGAGCAATTGCCAAACATCCGTAAACCAGTTTATCACCTCTTGGGTAGAATTTCCCCGATAGCGACAGAGTAATCCTGATATTAATTGCGTCACTCCAGCTTGACTAGAAGTTTCTCGCTGCGACCACAATTGTCTGATATTTTTCACAATATCTTCAGAAACAGGTTGTCCCACCCAAGTTAAGGTGGCAATTACAGGTTTTCCCCCCAAACCATGGGGACTATTCAATATTTCTTCATTCGCAATAAACCCCTGTCGATCAATCCAAACTGGACAGCCATTCTGCCAAATTTCCGTACAGGATTTCCATTGTCCTTGGTTGAATATTTCTCCCCTAGCTGTACGTCCAAACCGGGTAATTTCCCATCCCAAATAACAAGCATTCGGGTCTAAATTCACTCGAAGATTTTGACTAAAAATAGCTCCATTAAAGATAATTATTTCCCTGGGAATAAACTCTAAATAAGCTTGTTCTTGGATTTCAATATTAATAGTATTTTGGGCGGTTTCTCCCGAACTTCGATAAATTTTACTGGCTGCGGGAGTAGTTAATAAAACCTGGGTTTCCGGCTGTAAATTAATGGTTTGGGATAGGCGATCGCCGCCTACCATTCCTCCGGCAGTATGTAATATAATACTATGGCAGATATCCTTACCTTCAGGATAAAAAGAACGCTGAATCTTTAACGGGGCTTGACTATAGGCTTTAACTAACTGAGTAGAATTATTGATTTTTTGATAATCTAACTCTAATATTCCTTGCCATTGCGAGGGATTAATTTCTAAATTTTTCATAAAAGTAGTAAGCCCTAAAGGGCTTCTTCAAGTTTTTATCGTTACCAAACCAATAATTATACATCGTTATTAATGGTAGTAAGCCCTTTAGGGCTTCTTCAAGTTTTTATCGTTACCAAACCAATAATTATACATCGTTATTAATATTAGTTTTTACTATTAAATCTAGGGAATAAAGAAAGCCCTGAAGGGCTTACTACTAATTATACATCGTTATTAATGTTGGTTTTTACTATTAAATCTAGGGAATAAAGAAAGCCCTGAAGGGCTTACTACGGGATTAAGTGGGATTTAATAAATTTGATAATAGCATCTAATCCTTGTTGGGTTTTTAGGTTTGTAAATACAAAAGGTTTATTACCGCGCATTTTTTTCGCGTCTCTTTCCATAATTCCTAAATCTGCACCCACTAAGGGCGCGAGATCAATTTTATTAATTACTAATAAATCGGATTTAGTAATTCCTGGGCCACCTTTACGGGGAATTTTATCTCCGGCGGCTACATCAATAACGTAAATAGTAATATCCACTAATTCTGGGCTAAAGGTAGCGGCTAAATTATCCCCACCACTTTCTACAAATAACAAATCTAAATGATTAAATTTGGTTTCTAATTGTTCAATAGCTGCTAAATTTAATGAAGCATCTTCCCGAATAGCTGTATGGGGACAACCTCCGGTTTCTACCCCTAAAATGCGATCGCTTTCTAAGGCTTGGGAATTAACTAAAAATTGAGCATCTTCTTGAGTATAAATATCGTTTGTAACTACCGCTAATTGATAGGAGGTTCGCATTTGCTTACACAAAACATCAACTAAGGCTGTTTTTCCCGAACCTACTGGCCCAGCAATTCCAACTCGTAAACCAGACATAAAATTAAAACTAAAATTACCCATATTAATTATAGCATAAATTTAATAAAATCAACTTCTAAATAATCGACTATATTGGGTTTCATGGGCCATGCTTGCTAATGCTAACCCCCAATTACAACTCACTAAATCCTCATCTTCTAATTGTAAAATAGCTGTAGCTGTTGATTCTATTTCCGGGTGTAATTGTAAGAGTAAAGTTTGACCCATAGTTTGACCTAATGGAATTAGTTTTACCCCAGCACTAATTAAATTAGTCGCCCAACTATAGAGATATCCTAGTAAGGCATTTTTTAGATCAAGATGCCAATATACTGCACCTAATCCAAATGCGATCGCATAATTACAAGGTTTGCCCACTTTTTCCGTCCAATCTTTCAGATCAGGTAATTCTAAATCTGTTGTTTTAACCGCTTCTAAATTAACTAAAAGCTGGATTAAAGTATTTCCCATCTGCCAACTTTGTTGTCGCAATTCCGATGTTTCTTTAGCCGCTGTTGACCATTGATTCCAATAAACAAATTGGTTATAATTTTGATTGATAACACAGCGATAAGCCCGAACCATTAAGGCAGCTTCCAGTCGAATTGCGCCATAATTCAGGTCTTGAATTAACCACTGTAATAAACTAGAATGATCAGTAATAACTTGAGTTTCAACTAAGGTTTCTAAACCCTCTGAATAACTATAAGCACCCAAGGGTAAAGCCGGACTGGAAAGTTGTAATAAATTTAAAATCATTGATAATATAGCAGTTCTTGTGGATATCTTTACAAAGGTCAAGCCTAATTTAACCACAAAGACACAAAGACACAAAGAAGTTGTCAACACTAACCTGCTTATTGCTATAATTAATGATGATGTCCATAGGCTCCCCCTTCAGGATAAAAAGGCGCAATTTCTTCTTGAATTGTTAATCCCTGATTTACTAACATTGAAGATAGTACAGGATCGGGGGAAAATCGTAAATAGTCGGAGGTAATTTCTAACCGAACATGACGATTTCCTAAATGATAAGCCGCTTTTAATAAATCGAGGGAATGGTTAGCCCTGACTGTAATAATAGGTTCAGGTTTAGCAATCACTTTTGCCCAAATATCTTGAGCATCAGAGGTTAATAAATCCCCCGCTTTTAAAACTATTCCCCTAGGAAGACGAAGATAATAGGTTTTACCCTCTAAAGTTTCAATATATTGACGGGTTTTTGTGCGTTCTTCTGCGGTTAGAGCCAGATTAACTGTAACCTGTTGATGCTCTTTCTCTGGAATTAATTGCGTAAAAATAATCATAATTGTAGGTGATTAGAACTAATAGAATAAAGTTTAAATCAATCTATTAATAAATTCCTCATTGTTGTGCTTGAGCACCGATTTCAAGAAGGGCTAAAGCCCAACAACTTTTATATCACAATAGGTTATGCCTTCAGATAGATGAATTTAGGCCAGAATTTTAGGTACATTTAATTTAATCATCTCATCTAAATCAATTCGTTTTTAATTGGGATAAACTTTGGTAAAAATTTATGAATAATCGACCTTTAAATCAGCCCCATTCTAATCGGGATAATCCTGACCCAGTAAGGGATGAATCTATTCGTCAAAATGAAAGAACTAAAGTTAATAATGACATAGCTTGGAGTACCATAATTGGCATAGGAATTGCTGTATTATTATCACTGGGAATTGGTTTTCTAGTTTGGCCTAGTTTATTTAAACCCGATGACTCCAAAGCTCCAACCGTAGGGCCAGGACAATCGGAACTTAATACTCCCAAAACTCAAACCCCAGGGCGAGATACGGTAATTATTGAGAAAAATCGAACTCAAGTTGTTCCTGTTCCCGTGCAAGTCCCCCAACCTAAGCCCAATGTTAACGTAACAGTTCCTCCGGCGGCTCCTCAAGCTGCTCCCAATGTTAATGTAACAGTTCCTCCGGCGGCTCCTCAAGCTGCTCCTAATGTTAATGTAACAGTTCCTCCGGCGGCTCCTCAAGCTGCTCCCAATGTTAATGTAACAGTTCCTCCGGCGGCTCCTCAAGCTGAACCCAAGAAGGACGAAGTATTACCAGAAACCAATTCTAGTCCCACTTCTGAGCCTTCTCCCCCAGCGTCTGGAGACACCAATGGGTCTGGAAATTAAGTAATGGGTAATGGGTAATGGGTAATGGGTAATAGTAAAGAAAGGACTATAATGGAGAATTGTCTAAATTCAATCAGATTCAATGAGTCCAGTAATGGTTAATGCAGGTTTGTCTCCGATTCGGGTAGGAATTTTAGGATTTGGCGGGCTAGGACAGGCAGCAACAAGGGTTTTAGCCCCAAAACAGCAAATGCAGTGGGTGGCTGTGGCCGATCAGAAGGGCTATGCTTATGATGGGGAGGGACTGAACCCGAATCGCTGTATTGAGATATATCAAGCTCAAGGGTCGGTGGGATATTTAGAAACCCATGGAGTTTTGAGTAGTAACAGTATTGAAGATTTAGTTAAAACCGCCCCAGGGGTTGAAGGATATTTTCTGGCTTTGCCGAATTTACCTAATGATTTTATGGCTAGTGTGGCTAAAACCTTTATTCGGTTGGGATGGCGAGGGGTATTAGTCGATGCGATTAAACGGACGAGTGCCGTGGAATTATTATTAGAACTCAAAGATGAGTTACAAACCGCCGGAATTACCTATATGACCGGATGTGGAGCGACACCTGGGTTATTAACAGCAGCAGCCGCCCTCGCCGCCCAAAGTTATACAGAAATTCACAACATTAAAATTACTTTTGGAGTCGGGATTGCTAATTGGGAAGCCTATCGCGCTACTATTCGAGAAGATATTGGTCATTTACCCGGATATACGGTTGAACAGGCCAGAGCGATGACCGATGCAGAAATAGAAGCTTTATTAGCAGAAACGGGCGGGTTACTGACCTTAGAAAATATGGAACACGCCGATGATATTATGTTAGAGTTGGCGGGTATTTGTTCACGCGATCGCGTTACCGTGGGTGGAATTGTGGATACTCGCAACCCCAAAAAACCTTTAAGTACAAACGTTCAAATTACAGGCCGAACTTTTGAAGGGAAAGTTTCAACCCATACCTTTACTTTAGGGGATGAAACCAGTATGGCAGCTAATGTTTGTGGGCCGGCTTTCGGCTATTTAAAGGCAGGAATTCAACTACATCGTCGAGGGATTCACGGTTTATTTACGGCGGCGGAAATTATGCCTCAATTTGTTAGTTAATATTCAATAAAAAGCGATCGCTAACTTTAAAAAAACTCAGGGAGATTAAAATTCTACCTGAGTTAAAACTGTATTTTTTGATGTTTATTAATAGATAAATGCACCCGGTACTCTGATTTTGATAGTAATTTTATTGTTTGGATATACAATTGATTAAATCTTGTAACTACAGCCTGAATTGGAGTTATCTATTTCTTAAATAAAGTAGCGGCATGATGAGTACCGCTACTATTGAGATGAGATAAAGGCTGAGGGTCTCAATCATTTGAGACAGATATTAATGCAATTTTTGAGTGGTTTGGGATGACTAATTTAATCATCGTTTTCTTAGTTAGATTGACGACGACGGGAAGCCAGCATTCCACCAAAAGCTAAACCTAAACCAACGAGTGTGGCGGGTTCGGGAACTTCAACGGGGGGTTTGGGAGTGGGAGGTTCTACATAGCTGGCAAAAGTGTCACTTTTGCCATAAATTCCTTGAACGTGCATTCCAACTTTTAACTGATTAGAATTCAACTTACTGATCACTTTGTCAAAGCTACCGTCAAACAGCAAACCCAACTTTTCTGTCTGATCAATTCCGTCTTTATTAGAACCTTGCCGGATTGAATTAAAACCAATACTATCAGGATCGTCCCAACCTGTAATCAGGTTAGATTGAGCCAAATTTGTACTATTTAGATCTTTTTCAAAACCAACAACTCCTTTATTGTAAAAAGATCCGATAGCAGAGATTCCAAATAAATTATTAGTTAAATCACTACTGGTATCAGAGAATTTAATCTGGCTAATAAATGCAGTTGATACTGCACCTGTATTTTCAAACTGGAACAAAACTTGATTGGTATTGGTTTTGCTAACATTAAACTTGAATTGGCTAACAAGACCATCTCCAACTGTGTCGCCACCGAAGACGTTGCTAAATCCAAAGGTTTTTGTATCGTATATCCCCAAATCTGAAGTATTAACAGGAATAGTCGAACTGGGTGCTGGGGGTGATGGAGGTTTTGCTTGTGCAGCAGGTGCTGCAACTGTCGAACTGGGTGCTGGGGGTGATGGAGGTTTTGCTTGTGCAGGTGCTGCAACTAGGGAAACGGCAACTCCAGTAGCTAATACAGTGGAACCGATAATTTTAGATATTGTGTTTTTCATCTCAGCCTCATCCTTTATATTTTTTAGCCTGGGGTAGAAACAAGGGGATTGAACTTAGGCGTTCTTGGTCTCTTTGTCCTACCCTATTACTAATACTACGCAATTAGTTTGGGGTTGTCTATAGGTTTTTGGAAATATTGGTTATTTTTACCGAAGGTTTACAGTGGGTCGGTACAAATATAAAGGGATGATGAAATTAGCTAAAAAAACCTTTCTATCGGATGTGTGGACTTTATATCTACCTAAAATAAAAATGAATGTTTCAGGATAAAAGCTGTGAGTTTGATCACAATATCCCGTACAAATATCTCCGTATATAGGTAGCAAATTATACTTAATCCTCGGCAATATCCGCAAAAAAACGCAGATCAGCATCAAGTTTTTGACTATCGGAGCTTTTTTGGGCTTTAAATGGGAAAACTGAAACCTTGAAGGGGAATTTGTTGTTGAGATGGACTTAAGCCTTTAGATTGTAGAAGGACGCCAAAATTGCCTAAACCCATAGGATCAATTAAAGAGTGTAAGCATTCTCGTCTTTGTAATATTTCTGAAATAGAATAGTTTGAGGGTTGGGATAGGGCGGAAATGCGATCGCCTAACCCTAACGCCATTAAAAATAAAGCCTGTTGTGTAAACCCAACGCCATCAATTCCCCAGTCTTTCCCATAAAGTTGTAAGGCGGTAAAGTTAACATGGGCGGTGATATCCTGGCGACCAATATTCAGATAGGGATCGTTATGATGACTATGTTGATAATAACATTGTAGGGTTCCTTCTTTGCGACTGGGAAGGTAATATCGTTGGGCGGTGTAACCATAATCAATTGTTAAAATAAAGCCTTGATTCAGTTTGGTCACTAGGGTTTTGATCCAGTCTAGGGCAGCTAAATTAACTTCTGTTCGATATCTTTCTGGGTAAGAATTAGAACATAAATCAATATCAATTAATTTAAAATAATCTGTAATTTTTTCGGTAGAAAGTTCAGCAATAATTTCCTTGAATCTTACTTCTGAATCTAAGGTAATATAAATTTCTTGAAGCTGTTGATCCTGAACTATAATTTGATGGACGGGAAAAGCATCAACTAATTCATTAGAGAAAAAACAACCGATAATATTATTATTTGGAATATCCTCAAGGTCACACCATTGAATTGATATTGAATCGGAGAGAGTTTTTTTGAGTTGGTGTTGTTGTTGAGCTTTGAGAAAATTAGATTTCTCGATAATAATATAATTTAAACATTGAAAAAAATCAGGATATTTTTTTTGTAAGTATAACAGAATATCACTAGCTAATATTCCTTGTCCCGCACCCATTTCTATTAAAGTAAAGGAGTTAGGACAATCCATAATTTCCCAGATTTGGAAAAATTGTTCTGCTAACATTTCCCCAAAGTCTGACCCTAAATATGGAGAGGTAACAAAATCTCCTTCCGCGCCTAATTTGGGTTTATTAATGCTATAATATCCATATTCTGGGTGATATAAAACCCAGTTCATATAATCAGCAAAAGTAATTCTATTTTGGGGATTTTCCTTGATTTTTTGAGTAATAAAATTACATAAATTCAGATTGTTTTCATATTCCATAACAAACAATTATTCATAATATTAATAATTTTCCTCGTTGTTGTACCGTTGTTGGGCTTTAGCCCTTCTTCAATGAGTGCTGAAGCACAACAACAGCTTAACAACGGATTAGGGTTGATACCGAATATTAGCATCTTTTAAGCGGTTTAATGCTTCTCCCAAGCGATCGCAATCTGCCACTAAACTAATTCTAAAATAGCCTTCTCCACCGATACCAAAGGCATTTCCAGGGGTAAAAACCACACCTGTTTGTTGTAACACCGTGAGAGCAAAATCCGTGGAATTCATCCCCTCTGGACAGGGAACCCATAAATACATTGTAGCTAAGGTTTTAGGAACATTCCAACCCAATTCTGCTAAACCCTTAATCAGAAAATCTCGCCGGGTACAATAGCGTTCTTGAACTTCTTTTAAATAGGAATCTGGCAAATTCAAAGCAGTTTCCGCCGCCGTTTGTAGTGCCGAAAATACCCCGTAATCTAAATTAGTTTTTAAGGTTCTTAACCCTTGTAAAACCTTGGAATTGCCCACCGCAAAACCAACTCGCCAACCTGCCATATTATAGGTTTTAGACATAGTATGGAATTCTACCCCGATTTCTTTTCCCCCCGGAATTTCTAATAAACTCGTAGGTTGATAACCGTCAAAAGCTAATTCGGCATAACATAAATCATGCACTAGCAGAATTTGATATTTATGGGCAAAGGCAACAATTTCCTCAAAAAATTCCCTGGGAGCGGTTGCACCCGTGGGGTTACTGGGATAATTAAAATAGAGAATTTTAGCTTGTTCAGCAACAGAATCAGGAATAGATCCTAAATCAATTAGCCAGTTATTTTCCGGCTTCAAAATAATAGAATGAACCTTTCCCCCTGCAATTATTGGCCCCCGAAAATGCACGGGATAGGAAGGACTAGGAACTAACACCAGATCCCCCGGATTAATATAAGCTAAAGCCAAATGACCTAATCCTTCTTTTGACCCTAATAGGGGTAAAGCTTCGCCATTGGGATCGAGGGAAACACCATAACGTCGGTGATACCAATTAGTAATTGCTCGTCTAAAATTAGCCGTTCCTTCAAAGGGTGGATAGCCATGATTTGCCGGATTTTTTAATGCTTCAATTGCCGCTTCAACAATCGGTTCAGGTGTGGCCCCGTCAGGATTTCCCATACCTAAATCAATTAAATCTAAGCCCTGTTGACGGGCGTTGGCTTTCAATTCATCTAAACGGGCAAAAACATAAGGAGGTAAGGCTTGTATCCGGTCAGCAGGGCTAATCCAATCTAATGTCATTGGTCGATTATGTGAGGTTAAAATTAATGTGTTCAGTAGAAGAAAAAAAGTGATTCTTTATTTTCCCCCGATCGGGTCTGCTTTTTTCCTTCCCTTCTCAATTCTTAATTCTGATATCGCAATTTGTCTAGGACTCTAGGTAAGAGTCTTTGGTGTTCCCTATTCCCTATTCCCTCCCCCCCTAGCCCCCCGTGCACGGGGGGTTTGGGGGGCCCATTCCCTATTCCCTATTCCCTGTTCCCTACTATATAGAGTTAAGGAGTTGAATTCTTTAGTTTGATTTCAACGATGGGGGCTGTAGTTGATACCATTGCCGCCATTAACTGTTCTGGAACTACTTTAAACGGTAAACGGTGAATATCAGAACGTTCATTACAAGCAACGTCGGCGGCTTGTCGCAGTTCGGCTAAGGTGATTTTACCCATTCCCAAATCATTCAGGGTTTGGGGTAAACCTAAATCGGTGTAAAACTTTAATAATTGTTGTCTAGCAGTAGCCGCGAGTTGGTTGCCCTGTACCATTTCTTCTAAACGCAGTTGTACTAAAATCCCAAAGGCGACTTTTTCACCGTGTAAAGTCCCATGACTAGCCGCAACATGGGTTAACCCATTATGAACTGCATGGGCCGCAACGGTGCGACATTGGGCGCCACCAATACCGCCAATAACTCCGGCCAGTAATACCGTCGCATCGACAACTTCCCGCCAGGTTTCGCCACCGTTGTCTTGTAAGGCGGTTAAGGATTTTTGTAATAATATATCTCGCAAGACTCGCGCCTGTTGTACCGCAGCGATCATGAAGGTTTGATCGGAATGTCCACTACTGACGCTGGCTTCATACCATTTAGCGATCGCATCCCCAATACCCGCCACTAACATCCGTTGGGGGGCACTTTGAATTAAGTTATAGTCCAAAATCAATAAATCGGGACAACGGGCTAAACTAACATCATATAAAAAAGCCCCATCCTCGGAATAAACGTTAGAGAGGGCTGTCCAAGCGGCGCAGGTCGCCCCAGAAGTGGGAATGGTAACGATCGGGAGATGACATTGATGGGCGATCAGTTTGGCCGCATCCAGGGCTTTTCCGCCCCCCGTCCCGATGATAAAATCGGCCTTATGGTTGCTAACGGCTTGACGTAGGGCGGTTAAGCTGGTTTCGCTACAGTCAGCCCCATAGTAGATTTGAGAATATTGGAGTTGATGACGTTCTAAAATGGGTTGTAGGGCTTGAACAGTCAGGGGTAAGGAGCGATCGCCACCAATGATTAAGGGCCGTTGACCAAAGCCTGCGATCGCCTCTCCTGCTTGTGTTAAGGCGTTATTGCCGCGTAAAACTTGGGCTGGGGCAATATTTAAACTTACAACCGAAGTGGAAATTAGATTCTGGGTTGAGGAAGTTTGAGGCATAGCAAGTTTAGTCAGTGGTGCTGAATCTTTTACTTTACCCCATTGTTCTGTAATTGGGGTAGTGAATAGGCAACAGGCTCGTTCACAAATTTTAAGCTATTGTGGAATTAGTGACTGGGAAAGAACAAAATGGCAATCTTTCAACCCCGATCAGAAACTCCTCCGTTCTCTAGTTTGTATGATCAAGATTTTTATTTATGGCTTGAAAAAACGGTTAATTTATTAAGGACAGAAAATTTTTTAGAACTAGATCGAGATCATTTAATTGAAGAATTAGAGACTATGGGGAGGAGTGAGAAACGAGTGATCGAGAGTAATTTACGAGTTTTGTTAATGCACTTACTGAAATATCAATATCAACCTGAACGCCGTTCTAATAGTTGGCTATCTACGATAATAGAACATCGAATTAGAATTAATAAAGACTTAAAAGCCAGTCCCAGTTTAAAGGGATATTTTGAACAAATTTTTGATGAAACCTATCAAGATGCTAGAATATTAGCATCTGTTGAAACGGGTTTACCGTTAGGTGTTTTTTCGTTAACTTGTCCCTTGACTTCTGAACAGGTACTTGATCGTGATTTTTTGCCTGAAAGTTAAGCGATCGCACCCTCCCTCTTGATTTTGAAAGTATAAAAAATTATCTATGGCATCTCTTATTTTATTTGGCATCTAGCCAAAAGTTCAGTTTATTACCTATCCTGATTGTGATCTGAATTGAAAAATACATTGACAATCATTAATTAATGTGTTAAATCGGTACTAACAATTAATAAAAACGCTAAAACCCACATTCCGCAGATAGGGGTCAAATTTTCCACTAATTCTAAAAAATAGAAACCTATTCCAATTTTTCGGTGAACTTCCGAGGCTTTACTATCAAATTATATAGCTAGTTTACCGCTATTTAACTAAACATAAATAATTACTATTTTTTAATAGAAATAGAACTCCATTTTTTTAATATATTTGTATTTTATCACCAAATTCTTTTCAGCCAAGAGTTCTCATCTTGACTCATAACTTAGATTTTTTACAACTATTTCCCCCTTTCTTTTAATCTTTATCCCCCAGGAATCATTAAATAGTATTGACAGCAATCTTTCCCTAAATGCTGCAATATTTCTTGACGTTCTTGGGTTAAGTTACTCACTTGGTTTTCTCCATTTATCCTGACTAAATGCACCGCTTGGAACATTTGAAATATCCACCGCATCGTCGGTTTATTCGTTAATTTCTTGACCTGATTTCTTACCCCTTCTTGGGCTGTTTCTAATTGTTTTCTCAATTTTCTTTGAGCTAGGTTATACACTAACAAGCACAATCCCATTATCATCGCTATTGCTTCCACTCTCTCTGGTTTTTTCACGAATACACTTGCTGTGAAAAATAACGGATCTTTTAAAAATCTAAATCCTCTCTCGTTACTTTGCTGCGCTTTGTATTCGGCTAATAGCTTTTCATTACTCACCTCTTTCTTGTCTAATATATTTGTCGCTAATATAAATCTTCCGGCTTTGATTTTTTCCGCTTCTATCACTGATTCTCTAGGTTCTATCTCTCCTGTTACTTGATAAACTATTGTCTTTTCTTGATTCCCTTTTTCTGTTTTACTTTGGCTTTTTTTACTGGCTTTTTCTGTGCATTTTATTTCTTTTATTTCGTGATATTTCCACGAATCTGATAACATTTTTATCCCAATCTCTGCATCCGCTATGCAAGCATACTCTTGTTTCAATAGCTTCCGCAGTGATGCTTTGGCGTTCTCTAACTGTTTTTCTACTTGCTCTGATATTTTTTTTAGGGCTGCTTTTTTCCTGGCTTCACTTTCTACTACTAACCATCTTTGTTTTATGTTTGCGTACTCACTTGATTTCGTTGCTATTCTATATCCTTTTATTTGACTCTGCTCCCATTCTTCCTCTTCTATCTCTACAATCTTATTTTGCGCTTCTTTTATACTTAATGGTACTCTTGTTATCCATTTCATTCCTGCCATTGCTCCTATATTCTCTGCTGTGTATAATGCACTGTCTGCTACACATATTCCTTCAAATGTCCATTGCTTTTTAAATTCTTTTAGTCTTTCTACAAATACGCTTTTATCATCGGCGTTTCCGTCATCTATTTTTAGATATAATGGCACATCTCCGTCTCCGCTTACTACCATATCTATTATAAATTGTTTCAGATCTGGTCTTTTATCTCTTGAGTATCCATGCACTATTTTTATGGCTTTCATTTCTTCTTCTATTTCCTGATTTTCTTCTTCTTTACTTTTGTATTCTCCCTCTACTGATATCGAACTGCTATCTAGGTGTACGCTTTCCTTTTCTACTTGGAATTTTTGGGCGGCTTTTAGGGCTATTGCTGTGAATAGATTTGTTGTTCCTACTTCATAATATTTATCTAATGCTCTCCCGATTCTGTCATCATTTAGTTGCTCTGCTATTACTCCTTCTCCTATTAAATGTTCTGTTGCTTTCCCTACGAAAAAGTTCTCGAATAGGTACAGCGGCGCGCTCAAAAACCCTAATCCATTCAAAATCATTGCTTTCATTACCTGTCCTGGGCTTATGGCTTCTTTTCCTCTTAATCCCACTTTTTTATTCACTTCTTCTACTAATTCCATCTCATCTATTACGCCTGCTACTATTCCTAAATGGTCTAAATTCACGATTTCTATCGCTTCTAGGGGGTTTTTCATATTTTTATTTGTTCAGCTACTCTAATTATTATTCTACATTGAAAATAGCCCAAATGATTGCCATATAATGATTTGGGCTTTTATTTATTCCAATTTAATTGGCAATTCAATTGGCTTAAATATCTGCGGAATGTGGGCTAAAACATAATCTGGTTTTTTTTCCCGATGAATAACAATGGTGCTGTTAAGACAATTCTGATTCTAGCTGCTAATCCTAAGAATACAGCCCCCCTGCGGTTGGATGAAGAAATTCGGGAAATTGATGAAGGATTACGACGGGCTAATCAACGACATCAGTATAAATTAGAACAGAAATGGGCGGTACGTTCCCGTGATTTTTATCGAGCCATATTAGATTATCAACCTCAGATTGTACACTTTTGCGGACATGGATCGGAACAGGATGGAATTGTCCTCGAAGATGATACGGGAAAAATGGTTTTACTGGAGACAAATGCCCTCGCCAGTATGTTTAAATTGTTTGCAAAAAAAGGTGTAGAGTGCGTTATTTTAAACGCTTGTTATTCAGAAGTTCAAGCCGAGGCAATTAGTCAATATGTGGATTATGTATTAGGGATGAAGAAAGCGGTGGGAGATAAAGCCGCCGTTGCCTTTTCCGTTGCTTTTTATGATGCTTTATCGGCTGGATATGAAGTCGAAGAAGCCTACGAGTTAGGATGTTCGCAGATGATCAGTTTTTTTGAACAGGAAACTCCGGTTTTCAAGAAAAAACCCTTAATTCCGACTCTAATTAATACAGATATTCCGGTTTTTGACGACGTTATTCCTCCGAACCCGTATCAAGGATTAGCTGCTTTTGAGGAAGAAGATGCCGACTTCTTTTTTGGGCAAGAAAACTTTATTAATAAATTAGTAGAAGTTACGCAAAACCAACCGTTAGTAGGAATAATTGGGCCGAGTGGCAGTGGAAAATCCTCGGTAGTATTTGCAGGTTTAATTCCGAAATTGCGACAGCAGGGGAACTGGTTAATTGAGGTTTTCCGTCCAGGGAAAGAACCGTTTTTAGCCTTAGCTTCTGCTTTAGTGCGACAACTGGAACCAGAAGCGGGAGAAACTCAATTTTTGCGGGAATCTGTGGGACTGGCTAGTGATTTTCAACAAGGGAGAATCACAGTACAACAGGTGATTTCTCGAATTTTAGAACGAAATCCTGGGAAACAATTATTATTAGTCGCTGACCAATTAGAAGAACTTTATACCCTGTGTCCAGTGAAGGAAGAACAGGAACGCTTTGCTAATGAATTATTGGCGGCTATTACCCAAGAAAATATTACAGTAGTGTTTACATTACGGGCGGATTTTTATGGTTATGTCTTGTCCTATCGTCCGTTTCGAGATGCCTTGCAGGAATATACCCCCCAGTTACTCAGTTCCATGAAACGGGAGGAATTACAAGCCGCCATTGAATTACCTGCCCAAAAATTAGACGTTCAATTAGAAGAGAATTTAACCCAAAGAATTCTCGATGATGTGGGGGAAGAACCGGGGAATTTGCCGTTATTAGAATTTGCTTTAACTCGGTTATGGGAAAAACAGAAAAACCGAGAGTTAACTCACCAAGCATATCAAGAAATTGGGGGGGTTAAAAAAGCTATTGCTAATCATGCAGAACAAGTTTATCAAAAATTGAGTGAAACGGAGAAACAACAAGCCCAGCGAATTTTTGTGCAGTTAGTGCGTCCAGGAGAAGGAACAGAAGACACCCGACGAGTGGCGACCCGTGCGGAAGTGGGGGACGAGAATTGGAATTTAGTCAGTTATTTAGCGGGATATCAAGCTCGGTTGGTGGTGACGGGACGACAGGAAACTGAAGATACAGTCGAAGTCGTCCATGAAGCGTTAATTCGAGAATGGGAAACGCTGCGGCAGTGGATTAATGATAACCGTGAGTTTCGGACGTGGCAAGAACGGCTAAAACTATCATTGCGAGAATGGAAAAATAATAAACAGGATGTTGAATGGTTATTGTGGGGGACACTCTTGACGGTGGCGGAAGATTGGTTGCGTCAACGCGCTGATGAAATGACCCAGGAGGAACGAGATTTTATTCAGGTTAGCATTAAAGAACGCGATCGGGAAAAACGGGAAATTGAACGCAGGCGACGACTAACCCTAATGGGGTTAAGTGGTTTTTCTGTTATCGCTTTGGGTTTAGCAGGAATGGCAAGTTTCGGTTTATGGAAGGCTAGTATCAATGAAATTAATGGTCTAGCTCAATATTCTGATGCACTTTTAAATTTAGACGGGTCAAAAGCAATCAAAACCAGTTTAAAAGCCGTTCTGCAAATGCGACGTACACCTTGGGTTAATGCCGATACCCATACCCAGGTAGAACTCGCATTATTGAATATCGTCTCCAATATTGCAGCACCTAACACATTAGGCGGGCACGCGAAGTCGGTTTGGGGGGTGAGTTTCAGCCCCGATGGCAAAAAGCTGGCGACGGCGAGTGGTGACAAGACGGTGAGGCTGTGGCGATTAGATTTTGATTATTTAGTTCAGGAGGGATGCTATTTTATTAATAATTATCTCAAGCCTAATCCTGATGATCCCGATGCCAAAGAAATTGAACGGGAGTTGTGTAGTAAACTATCTAAAAGATAGACATCCCCTTCTCAATAAACTCAAGCCTTTGCAAACATTATCCCCTTAAACAGATGACTAATTCAACGCCCAACTTCCACGCTCTACTTATCGGTATTAATTTCTATTTCCCCCATCGCTTACCGGAAGGGAACTGCTACAAAAACTTAAAGGGCTGTGTTCAAGATATTAACCACGTCGAAACCTATTTAAAAAATACCTTTAACCTCACCCCTGACCAAATTATTAAACTCACGGCGACAGCTTCCGATAATCCTGAGCAACCCCAAGAACCCCCGGAATTGTTACCAACTTATGAAAATATTGTTAACAAATTTAAAGAAGTAACCGCCAAAGCTCAACCTCAAGATCTTGTTTATATTCACTATTCTGGTCACGGGGGACGGGCTAAAACAATTTATGAAGATATTAAGGGGTTTGCAGCCTTTGATGAAGCGTTAGTTCCCACCGATATTGGTCAACCCAATTCCCGCTATTTACGAGATTTGGAATTAGCCAAACTTCTCGATGATATGGTGCAAAAACAGTTAGCCGTAACGGTGGTTTTTGATAGTTGTCATTCGGGTGGCGCATCGAGAGATCTAAGAGAAGATGAAGATGCGCGGGGTTACAATTTTATTGATATGACAGACCGACCGAAAGATAGTTTAGTTGCTCCTCCTGAAGAATTTGCCCAAATGTCACGAAATATTGTTACTAATAGTCGCGGTGGTACGGTTGCTGATAGTTTATTTCCAACTCCAAATGGTTACACCTTAATAGCGGCTTGTCGGGATAATGAATTAGCTTATGAAAAGGTATTTGAAGGCACAGAACGTAACGGTGCTTTAACGTATTTCTTGTTAAAAGCTCTACGGCAATTCGGAGCAGAAATCTCCGCCCAAGAGTTATATGATCGTATTTCTAATCTCGTTAATAATGACTTTCAACGACAATCCCCGATGTTAATTGGAGAGACAGAACGTACTTTTTTTGGTACTCAAACAGTCAAGGTTAGCCGGACTGCTCCAGTGAAGAAAGTAGATGTTGCCAAAAATCGAGTCCAGTTGCAAATGGGTCAAGCCAGTGGGATTAAAAAAGGCGCAGAATTCGATATTTTTAAATTCAGAACCAGGGATTTTAAGGATAACGACCAGCGCATTGCATCAGCTACAGTTGTAGAATTGGGAGCCTCTGACTGTTGGGTAGAAATAACGGAGCTACACAACGAATTTATAAGCAGAGAACCCCGTCCTAAATTAGCTGAAAGAATGATTGATATTGGTTTTCCTGCTTATTATGTAGGGCCAGGAGTAAAACAAATTCGCAAAGTTCGGATGCTTTTACCTGACGCATCAGTGCAATTTCCCGGTATTAATCTGTTATCAATTCCAACACAAATTAAACAAAGTAAAGAAAGAGTGGAAGGTCATCGCTGGATAGAATTCTGTTCAGAAGAAGAACCTGATGACAATGTAGATTATTTTGTTTCCCTGAATTCAGAAGGGGAATATTGGATTTTAGATGCCAACAAACAACGGATTAAAAATATTCTATTTCCGATAAAAGTCGATGAACCGGAAGCCGAGGAAAGGTTAATTAACCGCCTCATTCATGTTGCTCGATATTATACTGTTTTAGATTTGGATAATGAGGATGCTTTTGCTCCCTTAAATGGTAAACTGAAGGTTGAATTAGTGAAATCTGAAAAACGGCAACAGGTAGTTGTAAATACTGGAGATAAGGTGCCTGAATTGGAAGTAGGAGAACGGGTTGCCCTGCGAATTTATAATCAAGCTAATCGCATTTTAAGTATTTCGGCTTTGATACTTCAGGCGGATTTGAGTATTATCAAATTCTATCCTGAAGGTACTGCTGGTGAAGGGGTAGACCCCGGAAAATTTAGAGAAACTTGCTTGGATATCGAACTGCCAGAAAATTATCAGGAAGGGGTCGATGTAATTAAAGTATTTGCGACGGTATATAGTACAAATTTTCAATTGTTGGAATTGCCAGCCTTAGACCAAGCTCGAAAAGGATTTGGGGATCAAAAACCAACTAATTCCTTAGAGAAATTATTATCGGCTGTTGCGGATGAAGATAAACCAACGCGAAATATTAAAGTTGTGGTTGATGCAAGTGAAGAATGGACGACGGAAAAGGTGGAATTTGTGGTGAAAAAAATCTAGTTTTGTTTGATAGCAGGAGACAGGGGATAGGATTTTGAAACCTAAACAGAGAACTCTTTTCCTGCCTGTTCCCTCCCCCCAAGCCCCCCGTGCACGGGGGGTTTGGGGGGGCTTGTTCCCTGTTCCCTCCTATAATTGACTTTAACAAAGTTTTTTAGTAAAATTTAGCTAAAGTTAATTAGATTAAATATAGCAGTCGCGCCTGGGGTGTTAGGACATAGACTGATGCTAAAACCGCGCACAGAGAAATCTTTTCCTGCGGTGTTCCCTGCTATAACACAGATTAAAATCCGTGAAATCCGTGAAATCCTCTTAAATCTGTGATCGCTGTTCCCTGCTATAATAGATAGGGATAAAACCCTATTTTAAATCGGTTAACCTCCAAACAATAGACTGACTTTAGCTGGAGTTTTTCAATGCAAGATTACAATGAATTAATCCCACAGTTATTAGAACTAGATGAAGAATCCCTAGAAGAACAGTTGGGTCTTCAAGTTGAAGGTACACTAGATTCCATTGATATTAATGCCACCGCTAGAGCAGCCATAAATCCTGAAGTATTAGCAGCAGGTAAACATTTCCTGAAACAACTCAATTCAGGACTTTATGATCTGATGTGTAATCCTTTAGGTTCTGATCCAGAAACAGAGAAAGTATTAGATGAAGTCATTAACCAAAATTATACTAAAGCGGCAGGAATATTGGCTCCTGTTCTCGTATCTGGATTAGGACTAGCTCCGGCGATCGCTACTTTAATTGCTACGTTAGTCGTTAAAAAAATTGCCAAAGCAGGTTCGGAAGCAATTTGTAAATCTTGGAAAGCTAGTTTGCCCACTGAAGAAAGTTAATGTCCTCATCTTTCTTGAATTGAAGACGACCCTGATCTAATCTGAGATGGAAAATATGAATTATCGAGACACAGGTTTAACCTGATCTAATAACTGTTGTAATTCATCCCCTTCTATCACTTCTGTTTCTAACACTTTTTGAGCAATTTCTGTTAATAATTCTCGGTTATAATTCAAAATAGCTAAGGCTTTTTGATGAGCATTATTAACAATATCCTTCACCTCATCATCAATGGCTTCTGCGGTTTTTTCACTCATGGGACGGCGCAAATTTGCCTCCGAATTGCCTAAAAAATTATTCTGTTTGGCTTTTTCATAAGCTAAGGGCCCCAGGGCTTTACTCATGCCATAATTAAGTACCATTCTTTCAGCTAATTCCGTTGCCCGTTGTAGGTCATCGGAGGCACCATTGGTAACATTTCCAAAGACTAATTCTTCGGCAGATCGTCCTCCTAATAGCATGGCAATTTGTTCCCGAAATTCGATTTCATCCATTAAAAAACGGTCTTCCGTTGGCATTCTTAAAGTATATCCTAAAGCTGACATTCCCCGTGGCACAATAGAAATTTTAGTTACCTTTCCGCCCCCCGGCATTAATGCCCCCACAATGGCATGACCAACTTCATGATAGGCGACAATTTTCTTCTCTTTTTCGTTTAACACGCGACTGCGTTTTTCTAACCCAGCAACCACCCTTTCAATAGCTTCATAAAAATCTTCTTGCTTCACAGTTTTTCGTTGATTTCTAGCCGCTAATAGGGCTGCTTCATTGACTAAATTAGCTAATTCTGCCCCGCCAAAACCAGGAGTTCTTGTGGCAATTGTGTGTAAATCTACGTTATCTTCTAATTTAACTTTTTTAGCATAAATTTCTAATACGGCTTTGCGTCCGGCTAAGTCGGGTCTATCGACTAATACCTGTCTATCAAAGCGTCCGGGGCGTAATAATGCCGCGTCTAAGGCTTCGGGGCGGTTAGTGGCTGCTAATACAATCACCGTCGCATCTCCTACCCCAAACCCATCCATTTCTGTTAATAATTGATTTAGGGTTTGTTCCCGTTCATCATTACTGCCACTCTGGAAACTTCCACTACTTCTGGACTTACCAATAGCATCTAATTCATCAATAAAAATAATACAGGGAGCTTTCTTTTTCGCCTGTTCAAATAAATCGCGCACCCGGGCGGCTCCGGTTCCGACAAATAATTCTATAAATTCAGAACCGGATATACTAAAAAAGGGAACTCCGGCTTCTCCAGCAACGGCTTTTCCTAATAGGGTTTTTCCGGTTCCTGGGGGGCCAACTAATAGCACGCCTTTGGGAATTTTTGCCCCAATTTCGGTGAATCTTTGAGGACTTTTCAGGAAATCAACAATTTCGGCTAATTCGGTTTTGGCTTCATCGACTCCCGCGACATCTGCAAAGGTAATATTATCGGTTTGACCTTTAACATAAACTTTAGCTTTACTTTTATTAATGGATAATGACCCTTGGGGATCTCGTTTCATGAAATATTGAAACGCGACGACTAAAATTAACGGGGGAATTACCCAATTTAAGATCACATTCACCCAACTTTGTTTGGGAGGGGGAGAAGCGGCGAATTCAATTCCCCGAGTTTCTAAGCGTTTAGGAAGTTCTAAATCAAAAATAGGGGTTGTGGATAAAATTCTTTCCGGTTGTTCATTTTGTGCTTTAATTTGGTAAAGAATTTCGTTTTCTCCGACTAGAACTTTTGAAACTTTACCATCTTCAATTTGTTGGATAAAAAAACTATAGGGGACTTTGGGAAACCGAGGGCGAGTTAATTGAGGTAATAACCAATTTCCAATTAAGATTACTCCGGCTGAGATTAATAAAAATTGGGTAATTTTTTGAGAACTGGGTAATTTAGGTCTTTTTTTAATACTCATAAAATTTGGTTCTAGTTTACTCTCATTAACCTCGTTAACCTCGTTAACCTCGTTTCTAGGTTCTACCTAGAAATGCTCCTAGGGTGGCTCTGCCACCATTCTTTAAATAGGATAGCATTGTCAGAGGCAGAGCCTCTGATCGGCATTCCCTGGTAGAACCAGGGAACGAGGAACGAGAGAGGAATAGATCAATTATGCGATCGCAGTGGCAACTTTAGCCTGATATTTAACTTGATTTAACAAGTGTTGTAAATTATCCCCTTCAATCACTTCTGTTTCTAAGATTTGTTGGGCAATTTGCTCCATTAAATCTTTATTTTGATTCAGGATATCTAGGGCAATTTCATGGGCGTTTTCCACTAATTGTTTCACCTCATCATCAATGGCTTTTGCGGTTTCATCACTGACATAACGGCGAGGATTCATCATCATATTATCACCGAGGAAGGTATTTTGTTGACCCTTTTCATAGGCCAAGGGCCCCAATACCTTACTCATCCCATAACTGGTGACCATGCGTTCAGCTAAATCTGTTGCCCGTTGTAGGTCATTTGTTGCGCCTGTGGTAATACTTCCAAACACAACTTCTTCGGCCGAACGTCCCCCTAATAAAGTAGCAATTTCGCCTTTAATTTCTTCTTCACTGAGTAAGAAACGGTCTTCGGTGGGCAGTTGTAAAGTATATCCTAAAGCCGCCATTCCCCGTGGCACAATTGAGATTTTAGCCACTTTATTTTGACCGGAAACTACTGATCCAACAATGGCATGACCGACTTCATGATAGGCAACAATTTTCTTCTCTTTTTCGTTGAGAACCCTGGATTTTTTTTCTAACCCAGCAATCACCCTTTCAATGGCTTCAGCAAAGTCGGCTTGACTCACGGTTTCCCGTTTATTTCTAGCAGCTAATAAGGCAGCTTCATTAACTATATTAGCTAAATCTGCACCAGCAAAACCGGGGGTGCGAGTCGCGATCGCTTTTAACTCCACATCGGGCCCGATTTTAACTTTTTTAGCATAGATTTCTAGGATCATTAAACGACCCGATAAATCAGGGCGATCAACTAAAACTTGGCGATCAAATCGACCTGGACGCAATAAAGCTGGGTCTAAGGTTTCGGGTCGGTTGGTAGCAGCTAAAACAATCACCGTGGCTTGTCCGGCGGCAAACCCATCCATCTCGGTTAATAACTGGTTTAGGGTTTGTTCTCGTTCATCATTTCCCCCATACATTCCGCCACTAGAACGGGATTTTCCAATAGCATCTAATTCGTCAATAAAGATGATACAGGGGGCTTTCTTTTTGGCTTGTTCAAATAAATCTCGAACTCGTGCCGCGCCTGCACCGACGAACAATTCTACGAATTCTGAACCAGAAATGCTAAAGAATGGAACGCCTGCTTCTCCGGCTACGGCTTTGGCTAATAGGGTTTTTCCTGTTCCTGGTGGGCCGACTAATAACACCCCTTTAGGAATTCGAGCTCCTATCTTTAAAAATCGTTCAGGAGTCTTTAAGAATTCCACCACTTCTTCTAATTCGGTTTTGGCTTCTTCTACCCCGGCTACATCTTGAAAGGTGACTTTAGTTGCTTCATTCTCGACATAAACCTTGGCTTTACTCTTACTAATAGAAAGTGCTCCCTGGGGCCCGCCAAAACCTCCGCCGCGACTTTGCATAAATTGTCCGACAGCTACCCAAATTCCAACAAAAATTAGGGGGGGAATCACCCAACCGAGTAAACTAGAAAACCAAGTATTTTTAGGGGGGGCGGCGGCGGCAAATTCGACCCCTTTGGCTTCTAAACGTTTGGGTAAATCCATATCAAAAATTGGGGTTGTTGATAGGATTTGTCCGGTTTCTTCTTGTTCGCTTTTGACTAAATAGCGGATTTGATCTTGACTGAGATAAACTTGGGATACTTGTCCGTCTTCGACTTGTTTAATGAATAAACTATAGGGAACCTGGGGAATTTGTGGCCCGAACAATCCGGGTAAGGTGAGGTTAGCAATTAAAAAGATAATTCCTAACCAAAATAGGATACTTCCGATGGGAAGATTCCGAGGAAATTTGGGTTTGTCTTTTACACTCATTGTATTTGGTTAAAGGATAAGAGAGGTAATGGGTAATGAACTTTTAGTTATTTTATCAAGGTCTGAAATCGTTAGAATTTATTTAGGATTCCTATATTATATAGCAATTTTAAATTAGTTGTATAGCATTTACCATAACGCTTAGGATATAGATTCGGTGCGTGGGCGGGAATTACTACCTATATTTTGTCTTAATAGTCATGTCGGTTGCTAAGTAGTTACACAAAATAAATTACCTAGTTGAGAGAGGGAACAGCCCCCCCAAACCCCCAGGGCTGTTTCAAAGTCGGGTGGAAAAGAGTAAAGAAAGAGCGATCGCTACCTGATAAAATAGAGAGCGACCGCCATTATTTTCTAAAATAAAGATGCTAACAAGTTTAATAGAAAATTTAAAAGAAGTCAAGGATTTCCGAAAAAATCAGGGAAAAAGGTATAGTTTATGGGAAGTGCTATTAGTAGTAGTTTTAGGGGTGATGTCAGGGCATCAAGGATATCGAGAGATGGAATATTTTGTCAAAGCCAACGAAGTTATCCTGAAAAGAACATTCAATATCTATAGCCAAGGAATGCCATCTTATTCAACAATAAGGAGGGTGATGAGAGGAGTAGACGAGAAGGATTTAAGCAAAATAGTAAAAGAATGGTCAAGAGAGAATTCTCCTAAATTAAAGGGAATAGAGGGATTAGCAATAGATGGAAAAAGTTTAAGAAGTACGGTAAAAGACCCAGGCAATCAGCAGCAAAACATGGTAATAATGGTATCTCTATTTAGTCAAGAAACCGGATTAGTATTAGCGACGGAAAAGTTCGAGAGTAAAACCGGTTCAGAACAAGCTGTAGCCCAAGGGATAATAGAAGAATGTGGTCTAAAAGGAAAGTTAATAACTGCGGATGCGTTACATTGTAATGTCACCACAGTCCGAAAGATTATCGAGAGTGAAAACGATTATTTAATCGCGGTTAAAAAGAATCAAATCAAACTGTATAATCAAATTGAAAAAATTACAAAAACGACGAAAGCTGAAAGTATAGATACTCAAAAAGAGAGGGGTCATGGACGAGAAATAACTCGTCGGGTATCAGTGTTTAAAAATTCGATAAAAATTGAAAGCCCTTGGGAACATATTCAAAGTATAATTCAGGTAGAAAGGTGGGGATACAGAGGAAAAAAGCCTTATAGAGAAACGGTTTATTATATAAGTAGTATCTGGGAAAAGGCGGATTTTTTTTCCAAAAAAATTAAAGGGCATTGGGGGATTGAGAATCAAGTTCATTGGGTAAAAGATGTGTTATTTAAAGAGGATAGTATGAAAATTCATCAAGTACAAGCCGCGACTAATTGGGCACTGCTCAACACCCTAGGATTGAATATTTTCAGAGGTTTAGGATTTTTGTCAATAACAGAGGGAAGAAGGTGGTTAGGAAATCATTGGGAGAAATTAGTGGCTATCTCTTAATCCGAAAGTTAAAACTGAAACAATAGAGCAATTAATTTAGGAAAAATAGATAAAAATCGGGAATGTAAGTCTTACTCCGTAGGGAATAAGAATATTTATGCTGTTTAAATGATATTTCCTATAATTAATATTAATATAGCAATTATATGAAATATTAATTATTCGGAAAATAGCTATCATGTTTGAGAATTATGACCCAAAAGTAGGCTATAATTTTCAAACATGAAACAGCCCTGCCCAAACCCCCCGTGCACGGGGGGCTAGGGGGGGAGGGAACAGGGTGGAGGATGTGTAATTAATTTTGTTTAGGTACTTATATAATATAAAATCCTTAAAATCCTTAAATTTTGCCTACAAATCTTCCCTTATTCTGGTTTCTGAATGATCATTTCAATGACTCGCCGCTTGACAATGGGGTCAATTCCTAATAAACGAATATAATCCTGTGGATGTTCGGTTAAACAGGTTTCAATTCCTTGAATAATATTAGGTTTTGATTCATTACTATTTAACCCACAACTATTCCAAGATCCGGTTTTGAATCGACGTTTATCGGCATATTCTAAGCCAATACGATAGCTACTGGATAAAATATAATCAATTTGTTCTAAAACTTCAATTGGTAATTTTTTACCATCAGAATTTGGTTCTATTTTGTTCTGTAAATTAATTGGATTTTCAGAATTTACCTGGGTTGAGGGTACTCCAAATTGACTATTAAATGTCCGAAATTGATTATATTCTTCAACTAATCGCATATTTTGAATGCGTTTTTGTTCTCCTACCATCAATTTACCCATTTCAATTAAATGGGGTAATTTAAAATTGGGATTTTGAAATTCGGGAGGTTTTTCTGCACTATTAACAATTCGTTTAGAAATTTTTTCTACTCCCAATTTATGAATAAAATCACGAATTTGTTCATCATAAATCCGCGATCGCACCGCACTAAAAAAGTCAATAGATTGTTCAGGAAAAGTATCTACTAATTGGGTAATATCCTGTTGAGATAATTCCGCCGTGGGGAAAATTCCACTTAACACTCCAATGCGTTCTTCCCTAGTCGGTTCCCAATAAAATTTTTCCATCCGTCCATCCCGAATTAAAGGAGCATATAGGGTGGAAAAATCATTTCCTGTGACGATAATTGGAATCCGATTTAAGGGCGTTGCATCATAACTTCCGGGTAATTGTACATTAGTTGGATTATCCGCTATATTCATTAATGTAGCATTAACTAATTGAGTATTAACGGTATATTGGGTTCCTGAATCAAAACGTCCTGCACCCGCATCTAAATCATTAATAAATAAGGCGCACATTTGCCCCCGGACTTTCACTTGTTCCGAGGCTTCTCGATACCGTAATCTAATTAAACGCGCCGGATCTCCCGCGTCGGGACTTTCTAATTCTCCACCGGAGATCATCACGGGTTCAAAACCCATTTTTTCAAAAACTAATTCACATTGAAAGGTTTTTCCCTCTCCTTTGCGGCCATGAATTCCTAATATCAAAGGAACTCGCACCCCAGGCAATTGTAAGAAATTTTTGGTGATATGAACTGCTAGTTTATCGAGAAAACGAGGCGAAACATAATAAGACATATTGAATCAGTTATCAGTCATCAGTTATCAGTTATCAGTGCAAGAGTTAATTTATTAGTGAAAAAATAAATCACTATTACCCATTACCTATCACGGATTTAAAAGGATTACGCAGATTAACACAGATCAAAATCCGTGAAATCCGTGAAATCCTCTTAAATCCGTGATCCCTATTGTTTATCTAACCAATCTAACAAGCGTTTTGAAACTTTCAATTGATTGTTGAGAATTTCATCCGATGCTACAACCACACCTAAAATGATTACTAAAGAAATAATATCCATAAGTGCGCCCTCATGCGGATTGATTAAACAGTATACTTTTGTAACAATATCAGCATAGACTGTACCGTCTAGTTTTGTCAATCTTTAAGTTACAAATAGTTTCAATTATACTACATTAATCAAAGGACTCGACTTAATGGTTTAAAGCCAAGTATTCTCGCATCGACTCTGCAAAAACATCTGGCTTGAGGCAGATTTAGAAAGGTTTAAAATCCGATATCATTTCCTTAGTTTATTGTCTATTTTGATTTTTTTTAATCCGATAAAACCCTTAAAGGAGAATTTTCAATCATGGTAACAACTAGCCGTAAACAACGTCTTTATGCGACTCGAATTGATTTACCCGAAGCTACCCGCGCCGAAATTATCGAGATTCTTAATCACAGTTTAGCGACAACACTAGACTTAAAAACCCAAGTCAAACAAGCTCACTGGAATGTCAAAGGGATTAATTTCTATCAGTTGCATTTGTTGTTTGATGAAATGGCAACGGAATTAGAAGGATATGTGGATTTAATTGCAGAACGGGCGACGGCTTTGGGAGGGACAGCTATGGGAACGGCTCGGATGGCGGTTGCCGACACTATTTTACCTGAATTTCCCTTAGATCTAGCCAATGATAAAGATTATGTAGTGGCCTTAGCCGATCGCTATGCTCCTTATGGCAAAATGGTTCGAGAAGCCATTGATAAAACAGGCGCACTAGGCGACGCGGATACAGCCGATTTATATACTGGAATTTCCCGCGCCATTGATCAGCGCTTGTGGTTCTTAGAATCCCATTTACAAGGCAATTAAAGAGCCGTCAATGGCAGATGACTCGTGAACTAAAACTTAGAATGAGTGAATCTGCTTTGCCTGATTATACTTCCCAGTTGCAGGAATTAATGCAACGGGCGGGGGTTTCTAGCCTAGAAGAACTTAGTCAAAATGCTGGGGTTTCCCCGTTACAGATTATTCGACTGCGACGGGGACTTGCACTGCAAACCCCTGTGGGTGTTTTGCTGAAAATTAGCCATGGTTTAAAGATTTCCCTGACGGAACTCTTATCCGTGTTTGCTCCAGGTTCTGTCCCGGATGAAGAAAAAGCCTCTGAAGGGAATTTAGAACAGGAATATCAACGTTTACAAACCCAGATAGAACAACAACGCTCTGTGTTGCTCGATGAGTGGAAACAGGAAAGTCTGCACACCCTGGAGTCTTGGCTCTTGCAATGGCCAACGGTGGTGTATCGCGTTCAAGAAAATCCCCAACTCCCGGCGGTCAAATTATTACGTTTTGTAAGTCCGGTAGAACAGCTTATGGGAGAATGGGGAGTAGAAGCGATCGCACCTGTTGGGGCAGAAGTTCCCTATGAACCCCATCTCCATCAGCTTTTGGAGGGAACGGCTAAACCCGGAGAACCAGTGATTGTGCGATATACTGGATACCGATATGGAAGTAAACTGCTCTATCGCGCTAAGGTCAGTCCGGTATAGGCGTGTTTGAGTTAAACGGATGTATTTGGCATGGAGTTCAACTCAAAGCTATACTAACGGAGTCGAGCGAGTCTTATGGAGGGTTCAACCCTTAGAAAACTATGAGTTCTGATGTTAAAATTCTTAAACCTAACGGGATTTTGGATGGCACTAAAGCAAGTCAATTTCGGCAGGATATTGTTGCTTTAGTTGAAAAAGGAGCCAAGATCATATTAATTGACTTCCAAGATGTCACGTTTATGGATAGTTCTGGTTTGGGTGCATTGGTCTTAGCTTTGAAAGGAGTGAGAGCGGCTGGAAGTAAATTATTTGTTTGCTCTATTAATGAGCAAATTAAGATTTTATTTGAACTTACCAGCATGGATCGGGTATTCGAGATTTTTGAAAACCAAGAAAAATTTTTGGAAGTGATTATTCAATTGGGTCAATAAGTTAGGGTGAAAACGGGGGGTAATCTGAATTCAAACAGATTGGTGTTTCCCAATTTCACCCTCGGTTAAGTTTTACATTTCTGTCACAAGTCTGGACAGTAATTCTGGGCAAAAGGTTAATCAAAAGTTAATTTTAGTAAGGAGAAATCATCATCAAAAGGATTATCAGCGTTGTATTTTTTAACTGTATTTAAGACCAATTCTAAAGTGTTCGATTGTAAATGATTATATTCTGTTAAAATAGAGATAAATCCATCTAAACCCAACATTGTATTCTCCGGTTGTTGGATTTCATAAACTCCGTCACTAAAAATATAAAGATTACTGAATTCTGGAATATCGTGGGTTGCATCTATATATTCGGCTTCTAAAAACATTCCAACTGGCATTCCCCGGGTTTTTAACATTTCAATTTTGAGATTTTTGGGATCTTTGCCAGTTAACAAAATAGCTGGGGGATGACCAGCACTAGAATACAATAATTTTCGAGTTGAGAAATCATAAACCCCATACCAAATCGTAAAATATTTATCGTTTTGGTAGGTCATTTGAAAGGTGGTATTTAATGCTTTTAACCCACATTCCGCAGATATTTAAGCCAATTGAATTGCCAATTAAATTGGAATAAATAAAAGCCCAAATCATTATATGGCAATCATTTGGGCTATTTTCAATGTAGAATAATAATTAGAGTAGCTGAACAAATAAAAATATGAAAAACCCCCTAGAAGCGATAGAAATCGTGAATTTAGACCATTTAGGAATAGTAGCAGGCGTAATAGATGAGATGGAATTAGTAGAAGAAGTGAATAAAAAAGTGGGATTAAGAGGAAAAGAAGCCATAAGCCCAGGACAGGTAATGAAAGCAATGATTTTGAATGGATTAGGGTTTTTGAGCGCGCCGCTGTACCTATTCGAGAACTTTTTCGTAGGGAAAGCAACAGAACATTTAATAGGAGAAGGAGTAATAGCAGAGCAACTAAATGATGACAGAATCGGGAGAGCATTAGATAAATATTATGAAGTAGGAACAACAAATCTATTCACAGCAATAGCCCTAAAAGCCGCCCAAAAATTCCAAGTAGAAAAGGAAAGCGTACACCTAGATAGCAGTTCGATATCAGTAGAGGGAGAATACAAAAGTAAAGAAGAAGAAAATCAGGAAATAGAAGAAGAAATGAAAGCCATAAAAATAGTGCATGGATACTCAAGAGATAAAAGACCAGATCTGAAACAATTTATAATAGATATGGTAGTAAGCGGAGACGGAGATGTGCCATTATATCTAAAAATAGATGACGGAAACGCCGATGATAAAAGCGTATTTGTAGAAAGACTAAAAGAATTTAAAAAGCAATGGACATTTGAAGGAATATGTGTAGCAGACAGTGCATTATACACAGCAGAGAATATAGGAGCAATGGCAGGAATGAAATGGATAACAAGAGTACCATTAAGTATAAAAGAAGCGCAAAATAAGATTGTAGAGATAGAAGAGGAAGAATGGGAGCAGAGTCAAATAAAAGGATATAGAATAGCAACGAAATCAAGTGAGTACGCAAACATAAAACAAAGATGGTTAGTAGTAGAAAGTGAAGCCAGGAAAAAAGCAGCCCTAAAAAAAATATCAGAGCAAGTAGAAAAACAGTTAGAGAACGCCAAAGCATCACTGCGGAAGCTATTGAAACAAGAGTATGCTTGCATAGCGGATGCAGAGATTGGGATAAAAATGTTATCAGATTCGTGGAAATATCACGAAATAAAAGAAATAAAATGCACAGAAAAAGCCAGTAAAAAAAGCCAAAGTAAAACAGAAAAAGGGAATCAAGAAAAGACAATAGTTTATCAAGTAACAGGAGAGATAGAACCTAGAGAATCAGTGATAGAAGCGGAAAAAATCAAAGCCGGAAGATTTATATTAGCGACAAATATATTAGACAAGAAAGAGGTGAGTAATGAAAAGCTATTAGCCGAATACAAAGCGCAGCAAAGTAACGAGAGAGGATTTAGATTTTTAAAAGATCCGTTATTTTTCACAGCAAGTGTATTCGTGAAAAAACCAGAGAGAGTGGAAGCAATAGCGATGATAATGGGATTGTGCTTGTTAGTGTATAACCTAGCTCAAAGAAAATTGAGAAAACAATTAGAAACAGCCCAAGAAGGGGTAAGAAATCAGGTCAAGAAATTAACGAATAAACCGACGATGCGGTGGATATTTCAAATGTTCCAAGCGGTGCATTTAGTCAGGATAAATGGAGAAAACCAAGTGAGTAACTTAACCCAAGAACGTCAAGAAATATTGCAGCATTTAGGGAAAGATTGCTGTCAATACTATTTAATGATTCCTGGGGGATAAAGATTAAAAGAAAGGGGGAAATAGTTGTAAAAAATCTAAGTTATGAGTCAAGATGAGAACTCTTGGCTGAAAAGAATTTGGTGATAAAATACAAATATATTAAAAAAATGGAGTTCTATTTCTATTAAAAAATAGTAATTATTTATGTTTAGTTAAATAGCGGTAAACTAGCTATATAATTTGATAGTAAAGCCTCGGAAGTTCACCGAAAAATTGGAATAGGTTTCTATTTTTTAGAATTAGTGGAAAATTTGACCCCTATCTGCGGAATGTGGGTTTTAAAACGTTACTGGGTTGATAGTAATTAATATTAGGAATTGCCCTAGATCGGAGTAAATTCAGCACGGAAACCGAAGGGAGTGCTGCTTTTAAACCATGTCCTGATGTATCTAATAAATAAATTGATAAATGGTCAGAATCCAGCCAATAATAGTCAAAGGAGTCACCGCCTAATTGACGAGAAGGAATGAATTTGGTATCAATTCTAATCGGTTCCGTTAAAGGTTCAGGAAGGAGCGATCGCACATACTCAGCAGCTTCGGCGAGTTCAGCCTCAATTAATTGTTTTTGAGTTTGTAAATCCTGACTCAATTGATGTAATCTCAACCCAGCCCGAACTCTAGCATAGAGTTCATTCATTTCAATTGGTTTAGAAATAAAATCATCAGCCCCCGCATCTAACCCCGTAACTCGGTCAGAAACCGAACCCAAAGAAGTTAATAAAAAAAAACTGTGTTGTTGATAATTCTGGGGTGGCTTTAATTTGACGACAGACCTCAATCCCCGTCAGCCTGGGCATGATCCAATCACAAATAATTAATGCCGGACATAGCTGTTTAGCCTGTTCTACACCTTCTTCACCATTAGTTGCCACGCTGACATCATAACCCTGTTTCTTCAGCGTTCTTTTCAGAAGTTCTAAAATGGCAACATCATCATCGATAACCAGAATTTTAAACATGAGTGTTGAGGTAGGTCGGTACACCAGATGAGGGTAATCAAGGCCAAGTTAAGACTTTGCTCTTTTGATCTTTGAGTATAGTCTAATTGGAAGGTTGACTGAATTTGAGATTCAAGCAATTTAGCATGATGTTCAGTTAATAAAGAAGCATTTTACTTGATTTGGCACAACTGCGGTTCAACCCCACTGCAAAACTTTTTAAAAATGCAGTATAGACAAATATCGCCAACTATGGCTAGAATTATGGGAAGTCCATCCCTAAATACTGTTCAAGACTTAGGGAATCAGTCAAACTTATTGTGATTGAATAAGAGGGTTTAAAACCATTGCCATTACCCCAAATTACTCAACTTCAAGTTCCTTCTAGCCTAGATAGTCTAGCTAAGGTTTTGTCTTGGTTTGATCAACTGTATCAGTCCTTTATTCCTAAATCCGTTTGGCTACGCTGTCAGTTAGCTTTAGCGGAGGGATTTACCAATGCTGTTCGTCATGCTCACCAAGGACTTTCTTCTGATTTACAAATTGATTTAGAAGTTACTATTTTAGATCGACAAATTGAAATTCGGATCTGGGATTTTGGCGCACCTTTTGATTTAATGAAATACATCAAGGATATTCCCATGGATATTGATCACCATTCAGGAGGAGGAAGGGGTTTAAAATTAATGCGCGATATTGCGGACTATTTAAGTTATGATCACGGTGAAGATGGACGCAATTGTCTATTAATTATTAAGCAATTTTAAACTGATAACTGATCACGGGTAGAGACGCGCCATGGCACGTCTCTACTGATAACTGATTATGGGTTCTGGTTTTAATAAACCATGAAGAATTTGTGTGGGCGGGTTTTGATGGGGCCAGGCAAAGGCATGACGAAAGGCGGCTTGCTGACAGGCTTCTAATTGTTCAAACTCGATAATATCGAGGGTTAATAAATTCTCGTATTCAAAGGGTAAACGAACATTATGTAACCCGGCATTATCGGTACAAATAGCAATATCAACCCCGGCATCAAAACAGCGTTCAAAAACTATTTTTAACTGCTGAATATCCTTGAGGGTTCCAGTTTTAATATAGGTCGTGGGACAAACCTCTAAACATTGATTATTTTTGGCTAATTCCGGTAATAATTCGGGATGTAATAACGGAATTTGGATACCGTGACCAATTCGCATTAAATAGGGCAATAATTCAGGATAACAACCTTCCGGGGTTTCATATAAATGTCCGGTGGTTTTCAAGCCCAAGGATAGGGCATATTTATACAAATTAATAAATTCATCCAACCGTTGACCATAATGATTATCCCCTCCGGCGATATCAACAGCACAAACATATTGGGGCATTTGGGCAGCTAAATCAATAATAGCTCGGTTGACTTCAAAGGGAAGTCGGGTGTGCATACATAAAATTTGGCTAGTGATAATAGGAGTATCACTCAGTTGACTAGCTTTTCCCACCACCTCAACAATTTCAGCCATACAGTCAATTCTTTGGGACTGACTCAGATGTTCTGGAGTTCGTAAATAAGGAGTATAACGTAATTCTAAATAGGCTAAATTTTCAAAAGTATAAGCCCCGCGCATCAACCGATAAATAAAATAGGGGAGGGTTTCAACGGTCTGCACACTTTCAACCATAGTATGCAGTTCTAAATATTCATCTAAGGTATTGCGGGGCTTGGTATAAAAATCTTCAAACCCTTCATATTCTGCGAAACCTTGGGTAAACTGAGGGTTATGACGTTGGAAATACCGCCACAGAATGCGCGGTACAACTGAACCCCCTAAATGGCGATGTAACTCGGCGTGTAACGGCATAATAAACTGATGATGATATTGACTATTCACCATAGCACAGCCCTAAAAAAATATGGGGTCAAACCTAGTATTTTTATGAAGATTATTGTTTTTTAGGATAATCAACCAAAACCTATTTTTTTTGTTATAATGAAAGGCTGTATAAAAATGTAGCAAGTCTTCTAAACAGGTTGTAATCCTTTGAGAATTTCAACCATATATTTCAACCATATATTTCAACCATATATTTCAACCATATATTTCAACCATATATTTTAGCGAGCGAGGACGCTCGCACTACAGATTACTGTTTTTTTGCTGAAAAAACCGATAAGCTGTTGCTGCATCTAAATTAGTCATGCAGAAATCTTGAATCCTATGCAGTGCGAGCGTCCTCGCTCGCTGGAATATACAGTTTAAATGCAGTACAGCTTATCAAGATCAGCATCTTCAGTGGAGAGGTGCTATGCCGCGTCTCCACAAAAGATTTCACAAAACTTAATTTGACAGAGTGCCTGTAATCATAGATAATCAGGATTTGTGTAAACTGTCGGAGTGAAAACTCTCTTGGCTAACGTAGTTGTTATCGGTGCCCAGTGGGGCGATGAAGGAAAGGGCAAAATCACAGATCTGCTCAGTGGTTCAGCAGATGTAGTTGTCCGCTACCAAGGTGGCGTAAATGCAGGTCACACGGTTGTTGTGGACAATCAAACCTTCAAACTGCACTTGATTCCTTCAGGCATTTTATATCCCGATACCGAGTGCATTATCGGTTCAGGAACCGTAATTGATCCCAGAATTTTAATCGAAGAATTGGATCAACTGGAGTCTCTGAAGATTTCCACCAAAAATTTGATGATTTCCCAGACGGCCCATGTTACGATGCCCTACCATCGCCTCTTGGATCAAGCATCGGAACAACAACGGGGATCTCAAAAGATTGGGACAACGGGCAGGGGAATTGGCCCGACCTACGCCGATAAGTCTGAACGCACGGGAATTCGGATCATTGATTTGATGGAAACCGAGAGTTTGCCCGAACAATTGCGCTGGACGATTAGCAATAAAAACGTTATTCTCGAAAAACTCTATAATCTCCCGCCCCTTGACCCGGAAGCGGTGATTGAGGAATATCTGCAATATGCAGAACGCTTGCGTCCTCATGTCGTCGATGCGTCACTAAAAATCTACGCTGCGGTGCAGGATCGACGGAATATTTTATTTGAAGGGGCACAGGGAACACTGTTAGATTTGGATCATGGGACATATCCCTATGTCACATCTTCTAACCCCGTTGCTGGTGGTGCCTGTGTGGGTACGGGAGTTGGCCCGACAATGATTGATCGGGTAATTGGGGTGGCGAAAGCCTATACTACCCGGGTCGGTGAGGGGCCATTCCCGACGGAAATGGTGGATGGGATTGGCCAGATATTGTGCGATCGCGGTGCGGAATTCGGAACCACCACCGGACGTCAACGCCGTTGTGGTTGGTTTGATGCGGTGATTGGCCGTTATGCCGTCAGAATTAATGGTTTAGACTGTTTGGCCATTACTAAATTAGATGTTTTAGATGGCCTAGATGAAATTAAGGTTTGCATCGCCTACGATATTGATGGCGAACGGTGCGAACATTTCCCCAGTAGCGCCCGAACTTTTGCCCGGTGTGAACCCATTTATGAAACGGTTCCAGGTTGGAAAGAATCAACCGCCGACTGTCGGAAATTAGAAGATTTACCGCAAACAGCGTTAGATTATTTGAAATTTTTGGCGGAATTAATGAAAGTTCCGATCGCAATTGTTTCCCTAGGTGCGAGTCGAGATCAAACTATTATTGTTGAAGATCCGATTCACGGCCCGAAACGAGCGCTATTAGACGCAGATGGACAGCCAATCAAGGTCGGCGGTTAATATCTTCTCCCTGATTCCCTGGTTTCGGCCGGGGAATGCTTTTTTATAGTTTCTGCCTTAACATTAGGGTGTTAGAATCACCCCAAAAGTATTTCTAGGTAGAAAATATTATGAAATTTGTTGATGAATACCGGGATGGAAAACTCGCTCAAGATTATGCAAAAGCGATCGCATCAATCACCACAAAACCCTGGAAAATCATGGAGATTTGTGGAGGACAAACCCATTCTATTGTTAAATACGGAATTGATGAACTTCTCCCCTCAGAAATTACCTTAATTCATGGCCCTGGCTGTCCCGTTTGTGTCACCGATATTAATATTATTGATCAAGCTATTGCCCTCGCTTCCTTGCCTAATATTATTTTTTGTTCCTTTGGAGATATGTTAAGGGTTCCGGGGAGTGAAAAAGACCTATTAAGTGTTAAAGCTACCGGGGGAGATATCCGAATTATTTATAATCCCTTAGACTGTTTAAAAATTGCCCAACAAAACCCCACAAAACAGGTGATTTTCTTTGCCGTTGGCTTTGAAACTACCGCCCCAATTACCGCCATGGCAGTCTATCAAGCCCACCAACAAAATATTAATAACTTCTCCCTTTTAGTATCCCATGTTCTGGTGCCTCCGGCGATGGAAGCCCTCTTATCGAGTCCTAATTGTCAGGTGCAAGGGTTTTTAGCGGCGGGTCATGTTTGTACCGTGATGGGATATACGGAATATGAGCCTATTGTTGATAAATATAATATTCCAATTGTGGTAACTGGGTTTGAACCTATTGATATTTTACAAGGAATTTATTTATGTATTCAACAGATGGAAAAGGGAGAATATAAATTAGAAAATCAATATAATCGTTCTGTTCGTCAAGATGGGAATGAAACTGCTAAAACGATAATTAAAGAAGTCTTTGAAATTGTACCGCGTGAATGGCGAGGATTGGGAGAAATTCCCCAAAGTGGGTTAGGAATTAAACAAAAATATATTAATTTTGATGCTCAAAAACGGTTTAATTCTCAACAGTTAATTCCGGTTTCTTCCCCCTGCCAAGATTGTATTAGTGGTGAAATTCTCCAAGGGATTAAAAAACCCCAGGAATGTCCGGTTTTTGGAACCCGTTGCACTCCCGAACATCCGTTAGGGGCTCCAATGGTTTCTTCTGAAGGAGCTTGTGCTGCCTATTATCGCTATCGTCAACAAACCAAAATCCCCGTCCTTTAATGTTAAAATATGACGGGGTTAAGGGTATTCAAAGAATTGGTATGATTAGGAATAATGGAAGGGGACTGTAATCCAAGGTAAACAGACCCAAAATAGTAATATCCACACCCACCATCCCCAGGTTAAAGGAGCAGAATCTTCCATTAGAATTGCATCTATTCTTTCTTCTAAACGACTACTACGAATGGAACAACTAAAGGATAAATTGCCATAATCGGGAGATTCAAAAGGAGCTTTAGCAAGATATAATAGGGATTCTGCTAATACTAAAGCGTCAACTTGTTGGGTGGCGTAACGATCAGCCCGCATTTCCCTTAATAATAGTAATTCTTGCCAGAGTTGGTTGGTATTAGGAAGCCAAATGGTTAAAGTTTGTAGCCAGCCTAATGCAAAAAACCAAAAAGTATCTCGATAGTTTAAATGGGCTTGTTCATGGGCAATCACTGCTTCTAAATGGGTCTCATCTAAGAGGTTTAATAATCCTCTACTAACTACCAATTTCGGCTGCCAAAATCCAATTTGAGCGCTATAGGGAAAATCATCCTCTAAAATTCGTGCTGTTTTTCCCATCACAAGCTGTTGAGATAGGCGATGAATTCGGTATTGAGATTGCCACAATTGACCGATTAACTTAATAACCGTTAATATTCCCCAACCGATAAATCCCAAAGCCAGAATATAACTAAACCAACTGGCTTCGAGTCCCAACATTTCCCCTTTTGTTCCCATCCATAATACAGCCAAAGCGGTCATCAATAAAACCAAAGGCGGACAGACGAACAAAAATAGAGATTTTTGCCAGCGTTGATGCCAACTTCCCCCTTGAGGTAAGGGGATGAGTCGCAAACCGACCGCGCATCCTAGGGCGAATAAAATAATCATTAAGTGCATTATTGTTGTCCCTCCCGTTGGCGACGAATAGCATCAAGGCGTGAGGCAATAGCATCAATTTGATCTAAACTTGCAGTATCTAAACTATCAGCAAAAGAAGCAACTATATCGGGATTACCTATGGCTAAAAATCTATTTAAACGATCATAAGCTAAAATAGCCTGGGCTTGTTCACGGGTGAGTAAAGCTTGCCAATAAAAAGCCCGCTCCTGTTTATTGCAAGTTAACCAACCCTTATCTGTTAAACGACGCAATACTGTTGTTACTGAAGTATAAGCTAATTCTCGATTTGGGTCAGATAAAATCCGTTCATGGACGTCTTTAACCGTGGTTATACCCAATTCCCAGACTATTTCTAGGATTTCCGTTTCTAACGGGCCGAGGGAAAGTTGCCGAGGACGATAATTAGGCAAAGGAGCCATAGGAAATACATAAAAATAAGACTAATTATTTACTGTAACAGATTATTTGAACCAAAATCAAGTTTTCCTAATTTCTTAACTCAATGCAAAAAAACAGAAAACCTCCCAAAACTATAATTAATTAAAGAGCTTAAGAGGTTTAACTGTATTAAAATCCCAGGTTAATTTAGATTACTTTTTCCAGTCTTTATCCGCTTGAGCTAATACATAAGCGGCAACATCGGCAATTTGATTGTCTTTTAAACGACCTTTGAAGCTAGGCATGGCTGCTTTCCCATTTGTTACTTGGGTTATAATTGCCTGGAGATCATACATCCCATATTTTTCCAGATCCGATTTTTTCAAAGTTTTGCTCGCATTAATTAAGTTTCTCCCCCCGGCGTGACAAGATGCACAATTTGACGCAAATATTTTAGCTCCACTTGCTAAATCGGCGGCGAAGGCACTGGGAACAAAAGTTAAAATAGCGACGGTCATGACTAACAAAACTGAAATTATTTTTTTCATCGGTGTTCTCCTGTTAGGAAATTGAATCAATTATTCTATGGTGCAAAATGGGTTCCCCCTTGTCAAAAGACAGGCCGTCAAACTTGTCCCTCTCCAGGGGAAAAGCCATCGCTTGATTTTATGAATCTGGACTCGGAGAAATTTGTTTATTGTCTTCGATGTTAACTGTTTTAATGATTTGTTTAGCTTCTAAATCTTTAACTTGATTGGATTTTAACCCTTCTAACCACTTGACTAAAATTAGTTCGGCATCATCAAAAATTTGTTCTTTTTGTAATTCTATTCTTAATGTATCTACGAACTGTCGTGTCAAGCGTTTTTGTAACTGTATGGCGATAAAATCTGGAGGTTTGTTTTTTCCTGCTTCCAGGGATTTTTTAGGACTTTCTGAAATGGTAATTGCAATTTTTTTAACAAAACTATCAGCAACTTGTTGAGGCAAATGTCCAATAAAAGGAATTTTATTTAATCCTTTATAAATCGGAGACTGTTGAATCGAGTTAGTGACTTGATAGTGTAAGTAAGCCTCTAATTCAGGGCGAATGGTTGGTAAAACTTTAGCAATTGTAATTTCAACAATTTGGTTAGAAATTCCGGGGGGAGACTGGGATTCAAGTTCAATATCTTCTAAGGAAATAGATTGATAGGAAGAAGGAGGATTAACTAACTTTTTCAGGCTTCCTTGTTTAACAAAATCTTTGATTTTATCAACCCCTTGATTCACCAAAACTTGAACTAATTCCTGAGCAAAACTATAGATTATTTTTAATTTTAGGTAATCAATAGTTGGTTGTAAACTCGGAAAATTGGCTCGATTTAAGTGATAAATGGCTGAAATAAAACGTAAAAATAATAATTTAGGAATTAACAAAAATACATAATACCATAATTTTAAAATTGCCTCCCTTAGTGTTAGTTGGGGTTGGCGAGAACGAAGAACATAGATTTCCATTAAGAAGATTAAGAAAAACAGGCTGATCCAAGGTAAATCAATCAACCAAAATCGATTCACAAATTGACCATTTAAACTCAATTGTCGAAAATAGAATGACTCCATTAAACTTTGAATATCATTTTCAAAAAATTTGAGTTCTTTTTCCCATCCTTGTTTTTCTAAATTTTCCACACTCCAAAAGACATAAAAAGCCTGTCTGGAGGAGCGATCAGCCCAAATTAACTCCGGGGCTAAAAAATTTAATAGGTTAATTTTATATAAAAATTTTAGGGTAGGGGTCAGCCGAGTTGTCACCCTGGGATCTCGACTATAAATATGATCAATCATGCGATATTTAGCTTCGGTTAATGGCCCCAAATTATGTTCTAATTGTAAAAAATAAGTCCGATCAATAATCTTAGCACTTGATTCTCGTAGATCTTTGAGTAAAGTTTCGGCTTTCGGGGTATTTAACTCATTGTATTTTAAATAAACTTTTAATTCGGAAACTTTAACTAAATAACTTTGAGTCATACGATCGGGTTCAATCCCTTTAATAATATCATAGGTTAAACTGGGTTCATTAAATAAAATTAAAAATCTAATATTTTGATTAAAAAACTTTAACTCTTTTTGCCATTGTTTTTGATTGAAAAAATCAGGACTCCAGAAGGTTTCCAAGGCTTGCTGAAAATTATTAATTTTGACATGGTTCTGAAAGCGTTTTTGAATTTCTACTAAAGTTCCATAGGAATTTAAAACCCGAAATGGGGGATTTTCTATAAATATTTGTAAACTCGATTCACGAATATTTTTTAATGCTAACTTAACTTCTTTAGACTCAATTCCAAATTGATTAATTGTTTTTTCAAGTTGATCAACTTGCTGCAAATATTGATTTTTAGGTGTATTTTCAGATTGGGCTTGATGTTGACTCCATTGTAAATAAAATCGACGAAGTTTAATATAACTTAAATCAAAAACGACTAAACAAAAATTAGCCGTAACAATCAGAGCTAAAATTCTAGCGACGAGGAGAGATAAACCTGTACGTTGAGTAGAAATTGGGGGTTCAAATTTCGTCGTCATAATCACCTATAGCGGATAACTTTTAAACAGCTTAGTGATGCTTTTTTAGTTCATTAATTCCCAGTAATATAGTTGCGACAATCATTGGAAGTAGATAATAAATGGCACGATAGGCTAATAAAGATCCTAAAACATTAGCTGGATTTACTTGAGAAGAAACCAAGGTTAAAACCACAGTTTCAAAGACCCCTAAACCTCCTGGAATATTACTAACCATACTAGCCGTCATTGCTAATAAATAAATGCTAAAACAACTGAGATAAGAAGCGGTGCTACCTTCAGGTAATAATACATATAAAACCCCGGCGGCGGCTCCCCAATCTACGGAGGCAAAAGCAATTAAAGCCAGTGAAACACTGACGGTAGGAAAGTTTAATTCTAATTCTCCAAGTTTGACAGGTTTATGATTAAAACTTGCCCATAATAGATAGACTCCAATGATGAGAAGAAAGATGATTCCCACCGGACGAACTGAAACAAAGGGTAAATCTAAAATACTGGGAACCTTTAAGGGGGTCAACAGAAAAACTAATCCACAGACTCCCAATAATCCTAACCAAAATGTTAAGTTAGTAAAGGCAATTACCTGGGCAATTATACCTGGAGGAACACGCCATTTTGAATATAACCGATAACGAACGGCACTCCCTGTCAATAGGGACAAACCAACATTATTACTAATTGCATAACTGGTAAATGCACCGAGGGCGACTTTAACATAATTCAGGGGAAACCCGATATAAATAAACGCTAAAATATCATAAGCTGTGGTCATTAAATAACTGGTTGTCATTAGGGCAATTGCACCCAGCCTATTAATTTGAGGAATATTAGATAGACTAATCAAAACATCATCTATAGAATATTTTTCCAGCTTTTGGCTAATGGCCCAAATCGAGAGACAAAATAGAAAAAAGCCGAGAAGAGAAGGCACAATCTTACGCATTCGATTCATCTCGGAATTTAACCCTAAACTGTTGGACATTACTTAATTTCAGCTAAATAGTCTTGCAAATCTTGAACCCTTTGCTGAGTTACTTTTGCTAAACATTGGGTTAAAAATAAAGGTTCGGCTGTACCCCCTAAAACTTGACTCGATTCAAAACTACAGGTTTTGTCTCGAAAGGAAATCCAAGCTCTTTGGGCTTCAATTAACCGTTTTTTGCGTTCGGGAGATAATTGACCGATGAGTTTTTGGTAAGTTTGATTCAGCTTTTGATCCGCGATTTGATATTGATCAGAGGCACATTTTCGCATTTCTAAAGTATTGCCATCGGGCTTACACTGAACATTTTGGGCAATCAATGTTTCAGGTGTGGCTAAACTCAGATTTACAAAAGCCGTAAAGTTGGCAATTATAAATACCAGAAAACAAACTTGTAATGTTTTTCGCATAGAGTAAGAAAGAATGGATTTTTTAAGAAAAAAAGTGTTAAGTTAAGGCAATATTTCCTATAGGTATTAAAGGTAAAATTGCTTAAAGATTAAGCTTTTGCCGGTAGTTAGCCACCGATTGTACAATCCCAATGGCTATCCAATTACTCAGTAATGAAGATCGACCATAGCTTAAGAAAGGTAGAGGAATTCCGGTAACTGGTGCTATGCCAATATTCATCCCAATGTTAACAAACACCTGAAACAATAACATACAAAGGACTCCAATAGCAATTAAAGATCCAAAAGAATCCTTAGCAGTTTGGGCAATAATCACTAGACGTAAACAGATAAACCAAAAAATAGCTAATACTGCAATGCAACCGATCAAACCCAACTCCTCACCGATGGCGGAAAAGATAAAATCCGTATGTTGTTCAGGAATAAAATTCAATTGAGTTTGAGTCCCATGATTAAGTCCCCGTCCATATAATTGTCCCGCACCAATGGCAATTCGAGACTGAATTAAATGATAACCACTCCCCAAGGGATCTTGTTCAGGATTCAAAAACCCAATCAGTCGCATTTTTTGATAGTCTTGCAACACATTCCAGAGAATATGGCTTAACTCTCCGGCTCCTAAATTCACTAATAGAGCTAAAGGGCCAGTCAGCCATCGCCAAGGGAGACTCCACCAACCGACAAAACCCATTAATACAACCCAAACAATTCCCGCCGGAAGATAGACATTAAAAATAATTGCAGTGATCACTGGAGAAAGGAGCAAAATCAACCAACCAGGATGAATATTACCCCAATACATCATCCCTAAAGTAATCGCACCAAACACTAAAGAAGTTCCCAAGTTAGGTTCAATAAAAACCAGCCCCCAAGGAACAGCAGCGATCGCTAAAATCCGAATCATATCCCTCAAATTTGGATTTTTTAACTCTTGGAGTAGGGCTGCTAAAGTAATAATAATTCCGACCTTAGCAAACTCCGAGGGTTGGACATGAAAACCCGCAATATTAATCCATCGTTGCGCCCCTAATGCCGTTGTCCCAATAATTTGTACCGCAACCAACGATAAATTTGTGATTCCATAAATCACCCATTTCCACTGAATCAGACGTTCATAACGACAACGGGAAAAAATCAAAGCTAAAGTTAAACCAATCGCTCCCGTCACCCAATGTTGCCACCAATCAGTTAAACCTTGATTTAACTCCACACTGCGGATCATAATTCCTGCAAATACGGTGAGAAGAAGACAGGCTCCCATCAGCCACAAATCTACCTCAACCCAAGTATAAAACATTGAACTCCGGCGACTTCCCCATCGAATTTTTTGAAACATAGTTTTTAGTTAAAACGCCCTTAACTCATTTAATGGGTTCATACAGGTATTCAAAGCCATTTCCGTCAAGATCTCGCCCATAAAAGGAAGCCGTACCATCCCGATGTTCATGAATTGTTGTCACCGGAATCCCTTGAGCCTTTAAGCTATGATAGGCACTTTCCATCTCGGTGCGATCGCTAAATACAAAACCAAAGTGAGGGCCAGCTTGATCATAACCCGGACTCAGTAAAGCTAATCCATCCTCACCCGCTTTTAAATAAGCCCAGTCCGTATCCTTCCAAACCAAATCCATCCCTAAGTTTTGATAAAACGCTGCGGATGAGTCGATATCATTCACACAAATAGCAACATGGCCTAGACGTTTCAAGTTCATAATTAGATTGAAAAAATTAACGTTTCCCTAACTATATTCTAGGGAATATAACTAGATTTTGCAGGAGAAAGCCACCAGTTTACTCGGCCGATTTTTTGGGTGCAGAATTAGCTTCCGGTTTAGTTTCCAAAGCATTAGGAGAACCGGGTTTAACAGACTTAGCTGGAGCTATACTACTACCAGCTTGTTTTTGAATTTGATCTTTATAAACTGCTGGGGCTAAATCCACCGCTTTAGCGAATAAAGGTTCCGCTTCTCCCGCATTTCCCTGTTCTTTTAAAACTAGAGCTTTAGCAAAAACTGGACGAAAATCTTTCTCATCATTTTTGATCGCTTCATCATAAATAGCGATCGCCTCATCATAGCGTTTATCCTCTGCATAAACCTGTCCCAAAATTAACTGCACCGACATTTCATCAATCGTATTGGGTACAGTTTGATTCGCATTTGCAGCGGCTTTCAGGGTATCCTGTAATAATCCAATCGCCGCTTCTGGACGTTTTTGTTGTAGGAATAAATTTGCTAAACCTTGTAAGGCTTGAATATCTCCGGGTTGACTGGCTAAAACTGTACGATAAATTTGAGCCGATCCTTCTTGATCTCCGGTATAGGCTTTCGCCTGTGCCAATAAAACACTGTAGCGTGTATCTTCAGGGTGTTTTTTTGCCAGTTTCTCTAAAGGTTCAATCACATCCTTCATTTCGGCTTGCTTAAACCGAATTAGCTCTAACCTGGCTTGTAATAAACCCTTCAAAGCCGTTTCGTTATCGGGTTCTCGCTGCAATACTAACTCATAACCCCGGGCTTGTGCTTGTAAATCGGATTGTTTACCCGTTTGAGCCGATTGTGTGGGAGTGGGAGTCGGTTGTTGTTTCGACTGATTGTTCTGGACAATCCCACTAATCAGTGGCCCCATAGAAAATCCCACAAAGGCAATCACCGCTAAAACCAAAACTACACTAATCAACCCACGACGTTTATCTACCATGAAACTCAATCCTGTACATATTAGGCCAACTTCCTTGCAGCTAATATGTTAACAGAAACAGTGTCCACAAGTGCAGAGGTGAAAGCATAAATAACAAATTTTAGACGGATTTAAACTAGAAACCATCAACAATTCCCTAACTCTGTTCCTTCCAGACAAGCGCCATCTAAAACCACACCTAGAAATAAGGTTTGTTCCAGAATTGCACATAGTAAATTAGCCCGTTCTAAATTTGTTCCTCGCAACACCGCGCCGGATAAATTAGCTTCTTCTAAATCAGCTTGAGATAAATCTGCACCGGATAAATTAGTATTTCTTAAATCCGCTTGATATAAAATTCCTTGGGATAAATTAACACCGCGTAAATCTGCACCTCTTAAATCAATACCACTTAAATCCAAATTTCCACAGGTGGCTCCGGTTAAAAAAGCTCCAGCAAAACTCGCTTCTTTTACCTCAACATCGAATAGAATAGCCCCCCTTAAATCAGCATTTCTCAAGTCAGCCCCAGATAAATTAGCCCCGGATAAATCAGCCCCTCTTAAATTAGCTCGGAGTTGCGCTCCTTGTAAATTAGCCCCGGATAAATTAGCCCCAGATAAATTAGCCCCAGATAAATTAGCACCGGACAAATCAATACCGGACAAATCAATACCGGATAAATTCATATTAGTCAGGTCTTTAATATTTCCTTGTTTAATGGCATTAAAATCAACCGATAATGTGCGAGTCATAGTCATAATCAATGATGATTGAAACAACTTAAATTTTAGATTCTTTTTGAGGTTGAGATTTAGAAGTTAACTCCTCCTCTAACCAAATATTCGGTAATTGACTGGGTTGAGTTGGCAATTGCATCAACCCTATTTCCGTTAATTTTACAACGGTTTTTAAAGATTCAATTATGGCTGGATCAAACCGAGTTCCACTCAACTCCTGACATTTTTCTAGCGCTTCACTTAAACCCAAAGCCGGACGTTTACCACGGGGTTGAATAAAGGCTTGAAAATAAGCTACAACAGCTAAAATTCGGGATTTAATATCAATTTCTTCTCCTTTTAAACCATTGGGTTTGCCCGTGCCGTCCCAATGTTCTAAATAATAATACACGACATCCCGAACTTCCGATAATTCTGGCATAGATTCCAATAATCTAGCCCCAATTAATGTCCGTTCTGACCAAAACCTTTTCGTGGCATCATCCATTTCTTCCGGGGTTTGATTAAACACCTCATCCGGTGCTGATGCTAACCCAATTCTATATAATAATCCCGCTAACCGTAACCGCCTTAAAGTCACCGTAGGCAAATCTAAAATTTGACCAATGGTTTCTGATAAAGCTGCTACTTGTAAGGAAGCACAGGGGTTATCGTGATCTCGTTCATCCACCCGTTGTGCCATTCTTAAAAACGCCTGTAATTTATTGCCACTAATATTCCGGCTGACTCGTTTGGCTTGCCCTTCTAATTCCCATAATTCCCGGGTTTGGCGGTTAACGGTAATTAATTCTTGTTGAGAAGATTGTAAATAACTAACAATCCGAGAAACCACGCTGGTTAAATCAGGAATCTGGTGATAAGGTGTAGCTACAATTTGCTGATGTTGTGCCAATAAATTATCTGCTAATTCGGGATTATATGGTCGAAAACGCTCAATTAAAATTTCAGCAGCTTTCTGAACTAATTTCTGATCAAATGTCCATAATCCATAAAACTTTCGTTCAGTATCAATAGTGGGTTGACTATGAGCCGGATATTCTTCCAACATCAATTCATGGCACAATACCATAGTGGTATAGCTCGGAGCTAAAATAATTAAATTCCACTCCATCACTAAACTATCAGAAGGGTCTAAATTAATTAAAGAAACATTCTCTAATTGCCCGGTGCGATGGGTCAAAAATCCACTATCCGCAACGGCACTAATCACAACATGGCGACAAGATTGAACCATATCAAAATACCGTTCGGCTTCTTGAAGATACCATTTTCCCTCCTGAAATGTGACTAATACTAGAGGTTGTTGATCCGGTGTGGCATCACTATTTTGTAAAATGTGATCTTCGAGGGCATGACACAGGGCAACTAGGGTATTTTTGAAGTAGACACCGTAACTAGAAGGCAGTTGACCATCCCCAAGGGACGATTTAAGCTGATTGAGTGTGGATTCTGGATTCATTTGCAAACGCGAGTCCCGACTATTCCTTAAATCTTAACTGTTATGGGCAGAATTTCAGGGTCAATCATGAAAAATTTTCAATTTCTTGTCGAGATCGCCCCCAATCCAGGGTAGGATCAATCACCGTAAGATGTTATTGCTTTTGAAACCCAGTGATTTCCTTTGCCTTAATGTTTTAGGGAGAGTCGATTTATGACAATGCAACCAGATTTTTCATCTCTATCTGTTTCACAACCTGTGCCAATGTCCACAGGGACTACAACTTCCCTAGTGGGGGTTAATATTATTACGATTACCCAAAAAGATGTCAATAGAAAGGGTCAATATATTGGCACAAGTGGCCCAGATTATATTCAAGTCTCTCCGTTTCTTGCCCCGTTTAACTTTGCCATTTATGGTTTAGAGGAGCAGGATACCCTATCGGGAGGTGCTGGAGATGATAGTTTATTTGGAGGGAAAGGAAACGATTCTTTGATCGGTTTAAATGGCAATGATATTATTCAAGGAAATTTAGGTGCGGATTATATTAATAGCGGAGATGGGAATGATTCTGTTTATGGAGGACAGGGAAATGATACCCTTTTGGGCGGAGGAGGAAATGATTATCTGGCCGGAGATAAAGGGATAAATCAGTTAACCGGAGGATTTGGGATTGACAACTTTTCGGTTCGTGCTTTTCCTCCCGAAAATACAGGTTCTTCATCCAATTTTATTCCCACTAATGCAGATATAATTACGGATTTTACCCCCGGAGAAGATCTAATTATTGTTAGTGGAGTTCCTTCTTTTGCTCAGTTGCGTTTAACCTCCATTCCCCCAGAAGCTGTGCGAGGGGTATTTCCTAGTATTGAACGTACCCTTGGCGGTGGAACTTTAATTGAAGTTCAAGGCACAGGTCAAATTATTGGCTTTTTAGAAAATATTCAACCCCAACAATTATTAACATCTTCCTTTCTCTTTTTCCCGACTCCTTGAGGTTAGTTTATTCGTTTAAATATGAATTGTAGGTTTCTCCATCACTTAAGGGTAAAAAGATTTCAATGATGGTTCCTTGATTCTTCCCTGGACTAACTAATTGAATTCTACCTCCCATCATTTCGACTAAATTTTTTGAAATTGCTAATCCCAATCCGGTACTTCCTAGGGTGTGGAGTCGAGATTCATCTTCCACCACAAAGGGTTGAAATAGTTTTTCTTGAATGTGAGGTGAAATCCCAATTCCCGTATCCTTAATCGTAATCACAGCTATTTCTTCACTCTCTTGTGTTTGAGGATGATTACCATGACGAATTTCTGTACTAATTGAAATACTGCCTCGGTCTGTAAATTTAATGGCATTCCCAATAATATTAATGAAAATTTGCTTAAGTTTTGTGGGGTCAGCTTTGACATTAATTCGGTGGGAATAATCCTGTTTATAGAGTCGTAATCCTTTTTGACGAATATTAGAAAATTGTAGGTAAAGAGCGGCCGTTAAACACGCCTGTAAATCAATAGTTTTAATATCAAAAGAAATTCTACCTTCTTCAATTCGAGCTAAGTCTAAAACCTGATTAATTAACGTTAATAGATGCAGGGAAGAATCATGGGCTTGTTTTAAAAGCTCCAGTTCTTCATCTCGATCATCACATAAATCATCCAATAGGAGTTGTAAGGAACCAATAATCCCATTCATCGGAGTTCTTAACTCATGGGATGTTTGCCTCAGAAAATCATCTTTTCGATGATTCATCTCCTGCAAAACTTTATTTTTAGATTCAAGATTGCTATATTTTTCAACCGTTGTTTTCAGTTGTTTTCCTAGATCATGTTTTTCTAGTAAAAACCGTTCTTTCGTAGTTTGTAATAGTGCCTCTAAGGAAGCATTTTTTTGTTTTAACTGTTGCAGATTTTGATAATAAATTAACGCCATTAGAGAACTGAAAAAAGCCACTAATACGGAAACAATCGGTATCAATACTTTGGATACCGAAAAACTGTGAGCAAGATAAGCAATAACTCCCAATGCTATCAAAGCTATTATAGCAATTGGCACTCCTCGCTTTAGCTCCATTGATTGTCTGAGCTTTTGCCCCATATATTACACCCGTCAGTTGCTCCAAAGGTTAATTTTTAGCGATATAGCAGGGAACGCCGGATCAGGGAACAGCCCCCCAAACCCCCCGTGCACGGCCAGGGGGAAAACACTTTACCGTCTGGGTTCCAAGATCCGTCTGGTGTCTTAACTGCCTTGGCGGTTGCTATATTAAAACTTCCCCTCCTATGCTATCTTGCAAAGTTGATTTTGAAATCCCCCTTTTTTGCCAGGACGGAAATCTTAATCACTGAGTTTCAAATCAAAATTAAGCCCTGAAGGGCTTACTACAAGGAAAAACCTGGCTTCTTTTTTAAGAAACCAGGCTTTCAATTCATCAACTTAGACGCTTTAAAGCTAAAACTGAGGGCCGATTAATTAAACTGCCACAGCCGTTTTAGTAGTAGCACTCAATTCACCTTTAGCGTACTTAGCTGCAAACTCATCTAAAGTTTGAACTTTGATCTTATCTGCATTACCCGCAGAACCGAATTGATTATAACGATCCGCACAAACTTCCTTCATATATTTGATAGAAGGTTTCAGGAAGTGACGGGGATCAAAGTTAGAAGGATCTTTGAACGCGGCTTCCCGGAAGGCGGCGGTAATGGCTAAACGGTTGTCAGTATCAATATTAACTTTCCGAACACCGCTCTTAATTCCTTTTTGGATTTCTTCCACAGGAACCCCGTAGGTTTCAGGGATCTGACCGCCGTATTTGTTAATGATTTCTAACAAATTTTCAGGAACAGAAGAAGAACCGTGCATCACCAAATGAGTATTCGGTAAACGGCGGTGAATTTCTTCAATGCGGCTAATGGCCAGAATTTCACCAGTCGGTTTCCGTGTGAATTTGTAAGCTCCGTGACTGGTTCCAATAGCGATCGCTAAAGCGTCTACTTGGGTTCTTTCCACGAACTCAACGGCTTGGTCGGGGTCAGTTAACAGTTGTTCCATGGTTAACTTTCCTTCTGCACCGTGACCATCTTCTTTGTCACCTTGCATGGTTTCCAGGGAACCTAAACAACCCAGTTCACCTTCAACACTAACGCCAATGGAATGAGCCACTTTCACCACTTCCAGGGTGACAGCCACGTTATATTCAAAGCTGGCAGGGGTTTTACCATCGGCTTCCAGGGAACCATCCATCATCACGCTAGTAAAGCCATGACGCATGGCAGAATAGCAGGTAGCGGGAGAGTTGCCGTGATCTTGGTGCATGGCAATGGGGATGTGGGGATAGGTTTCCACCGCCGCTAAAATCAGGTGGCGTAGGAAGCTTTCGCCCGCATATTGACGAGCGCCGCGAGAAGCTTGCAAAATCACAGGGCTATTAGTTTCTTCCGCAGCCTGCATAATGGCTTGGATCTGCTCCATGTTATTCACATTGTATGCAGGAAGTCCATAATCGTTTTCAGCCGCATGATCTAGCAAAAGCCGCATGGGTACGAGCGCCATAAAATTGCCTCCTAAGTTGTTGTTTTGTAAATTGGTTCCGAGATCGTCCTATTAGGGTCGACGAGGGCTTTACAACCCTCACCTCCCATTCAAAACCGTGCTTGCGACTTTCACCGCACACGGCTCCTAGTCTAGTTGACTATTATCATCAGAGCATCCGGTTTTCCTTTTAAATTATAAGACCCATCGGTTGCCGTTTTAATATCGTGACAATGGCGATGTAATAATTGCAGATTTTTATATTCATCTTTTCCGCTTAATGTCGTAGGGATGATATGGTCGATTTCTGCAATATCTTCTGGGATAAAATATTGCCCGCAGAAGTTACATTTACCTTTCTGTTTTTTAAGCAGAGTTGCTATTCGTTTAGGTACATCATAAGACGTGCCTTTTCTTGTACTCCAATATGTCCAGTTTCCGTCATAAGGTGATGCTTCAGGTCTTACGGTTACATGACGGGTAATAGGTGTTTCTGCATGGGTAAGTAGTTTATGTCCATCTTGGGTTTCAAAACTCCATGCTCTATTTCCGTTTTTTCTGAAATACTGTTTCAGTTTCTTGTAACTTGCTTTTCTACATCTGCTAACTGTCCATGCTCTTAATCTTTGCCAGGTAATATGGTCTAATGAGGAAAATGTTTCTTTTGAAACAACTTTGGAATGGTAATTACACCATCCTCTTATGACCGGGTTTAGGCGTTTGATTAATGCGTATTGAGGTGCAGTTCTGTGGGTTTTAATCACTTCTTTGACTTTTTCCGCGTGAGCTTTAGTTGCCTTCTTACTAGGTTTAATTATGGTTTTAAACCCTAATATTTTGGGTTTTTGACTTCCGGTTTTACTTGAATGGTGTTTTCCCACTGGGTATTGTCGAAAGTTCCAGCCTAGAAAGTCGAATCCTGGTGCTACCTTTTCGCCTTTTACTTCAATTTCTTTCAGTGTGTGGCATATACGGGTTTTGGCTGGTTTCAGTTCCAACCCTACAGGTTTTAACCATTCTTCGATAGCAACCTGGCACTGTTGAATGACCTCTAATTGTGGACTAATAACCACAAAATCATCGGCATATCTGATGACTGTTGCGTAGTTTTTGTTGTTGCTCGTTTTCTTTGGGAACAAGCTCCTAACTAAACTCATCATTCCATCCAGTGCGATGTTAGCAAGTAGAGGACTAATGACCCCTCCTTGTGGAGTGCCTGTCTCTGTTGCGCTAAATATGCCGTTATCCATAACTCCAGCTTTTAACCATTGTCTGATTTGAGCTTTCATTGTTGATGGACAATCAATTTTGGACAGTAGGTATTCATGGTTGATCTGGTCAAAACATTTTGAGATGTCAGCATCTAAGATGTAATATTCACCTTTATTGATGCTTTGGAAGATTCTTGACATTGCGTCGTGGGTAGAGCGTCCGGGTCTGAACCCGTAGCTTTCACCTTCAAATCTGGCTTCCCATTGTGGTTCTAATGCAGATTTCACCAAGGCTTGTCTGACTCTATCGTTTATAGTTGGGATTCCTAGAGGACGTTCTTCTCCGTTGGGTTTGGGTATCCATTTCCTTCGGAGTGGTTTCGCCTTTTGGTATTTATTCAAGTTTCCGACAAGTTCTAATCGTTGTTTGGGTGTGATGGATTTAACACCATCTACCCCGGCTGTTTTCTTGCCTTGATTATCTTGAGTTACCCTTCTAACTGCTAAGAGTTTGGCGTAATATGACTTAACTAGAAGTTTTTGAAGTTTTCGAGCCTTTGCATTTTGTCCCGATAATGATGCCTGGTAAATTCGCTTTTGCAGCTTGAATACTTTTCTTTGAACTTTCGCCCAATTTATAGTATTCCATGCTTCCGTAGTCTTGAAACTCGTTTTCACCGTTTATACTGCTGTTAACAACCTTACCTAACAACTAAACCGGAATCTGTCTGCGTATCCTAAACATTACATTTAGGCATTGGCTTCTGACTCCATCTCTCGCCCTCATAACATACGCCTTAGATTTGTGGCTACCTAACAATATTCGACCTCTGTAGGGGTATATGAGGGGGTTTTAACGTTCCTTGAAAATGGGTTTATTGCCTTTAGAATCATCCTATCCGCCGGGGTACTTTTGGGAGTCTAAGTAAGTGTTCTACTCAAAACCTTACCTTTTATAGAAGTACATAAAAACTTCTATCTGTTCCCCTTGTTCTTTTGAACGCAGCGTGACAAGTCGTTTCGCTACTTAATGATTACGACGGTTCAAGTCGGATGTTCACTTACGTTATTCTTGAGCAATTGGCTAGAGAACTCCTTAGGCATTTGACTTACACCCGGTTTCCCGTTATACCCAGCTTCAGAGTTTTGATAATCAGTCTGGCTCTGTGGGTATTGCCTATATCTCTCAGGTACGGTAATCCGTACCGTTGACTCCGAGATTGACCTTCCTTTAAGGTCACATTTCCAAAGTTAAGACAGGCTTAATTGGATTTATTAGTGGATTTAACTCCATTTGCCAATTGTCTGAACCTATCTCCCTGCTTACGTTTCGGGGTTTAATCCTTGACTTTGGCACCGAACGTCTCGCACGGGTAGTTTCATTATAACTCCCCCTCACCTCCTAATTAGGATCAATTTTTCTTGTAACGGAGATGGTGGACTATTGCGCTTTAATTCTTCCACCCTAGCTCGACTTTCAGCAGTGCGACGATCAATTTCTTCTCTATGATCGTAATAATAAGTCATTGCTGCATGAACAGAGGCTAGAGGCAAATCATACTTACCCGCGATTTCTTCTATAGAAATCCCCATTTTGAGATACATTTCGGCGATGTATTCTACAGCAATTCGATGACCGGAAATGCACGGTTTACCACCAAGAACTCCAGGGGTGATTTCAATATGTTCTGTGATGACAGATTCCTTAGACATTATAGTAAAAGACTCTTAATAGTTAATGTTTAAGCTCTTTAATGTTAGCACAAACAAATGCAGCGCGATCGCCGCTAAAAATTTAACTATTCACCAATAGTATTAGCCGAACTCTAATTAATGAATAAATGTACTGGTATCGCTCCTTTTTTATTAGGGGCGATCACTCTTTATTTAGAAGATGCGATCGTTCTTATTTTCTTCATTCCCCGATTTCAAAACAACTTGCCCTCATTCTGGATATTTTCTGGAAGCATGAAGAAGCCGAATGATTTGTACAGTTTCCTCTTTTACTCGGTAAATGACAAGATAAGGTGTAAGCTGTTCAGCATCTAAATAGGGTATAATGAAAAACTAAGTTTAGAAAAATCAATAAAAAGATGCCTGCTAAAAATCACTTAAATGAAAAGCAAGTAGAGAAACTACAGAAAAGATTGAAAGAGGAAGAAAATGGACAAATCAGAGAAAGAATCTTGATTCTACTATTGCTAAATGATGGTAAAAAACAAAGTGAAATTGCCAATTTTTTGGGATGTTCAATAAATAAAGTATGTTATTGGTGTGTACATGGAGATCCGGACAAGTTAGAAAGCCTGAAAGATGAAAGAATGAAAGGAAATAATAGAAAAGCCACAGATAAATATATAGAGATATTATTAGAAACTGTAGAAAAAGAACCGGAAGAATTAGGATATGAATTTGGGAGATGGACAGGAGAAAGATTGGCAACTTATTTAGAACAAATCACAGAAATAAAATTAAGTGGTTCACAAGTGAGAAGGATATTAAAGAAAAAAAAGTATGTTTACTTGTGGGCAAAGTATAGCTTGGAAGAGAAAAGAGATCCAGAAAAAAGGAAATTATTTAAAAATAAAATAGAAGAATATTTAAAAATAACAAAAGAAAGTCCAGAACAATTACAGGTATGGTTTTGGGATGAAAGTGGATTTAATTTAAGAGTAATAAAAAGAAAGAACTGGTGTGAAAAAGGAAAGAGAAGAAAGATTAGAGGAGACAGAAGGAAAGGAAAAGTTAATGTTATGGGAGGATTGAGGTACTCGGACAAAAAAAGATTTGTAGAATTTCTGGATAAAGGGAATGCAAATAATTTTTATCAAGTGTTAAAAAGTTTTTATCAAGAGCTAATTCATGAGTGGGTATTAGCGGGAAATCAAGCAGAAGAATTTGTAGAAAAAGGAGCAAAGATTGTCATTATTCTTGATAATGCAAGTTTTCACAAAAAAGAAGAATACCTAGAAAAAATTAAAGCAGAAATGCCTAATATCTATTTAGAATTTCTTCCAGAATATAGTCCAGATTATAATTTAATTGAATTGGTCTGGCATTCAGCTAAAGAATATATTGCTAATCGACTCTTTAAATCAGTTGATGAGCTAGAGTGTTTATTGCATCAGCTTTTAAATGAGGGACAGTTATCTATTAAATGGGGACGTAAACTTAAAAACAAAGGTAATGCTATAATCACAGTTTAAATGCATAACAGCTTATTAGCAATGACAAGTTCTCTAGTACCTTCTACACGACCATATCTTCCCATAAATGGATATTGTGCTAATTGATTCACAGCATCTTGAATCCTCACAATAGTTTGCCTTGCTGCGTCTGCATCGTCAGAAGAAATATATGTGTACAATATCTCCAGATTTCGCAGCGCCCTTCGCAGCCACTTAATTTTCATTGATTAACTTAGCAAAAACACCTTGAACTTCTTCATCGCTGGCAAAGTCATTTGCTTCTGCTTCACCAATACCTCTCTCGATCTCTGAACTTAGCCATTGATTAATATCCAGATAGCTGGCAATTGCCTCATTAACTACGTCGCTGAAATCCCTTTCCATTAGGGTAGCGATCGCAGAAATTGCAGCTTTTTTCTCGCTGTCCAATGTTAGCATTATGTTTTCTTTGTTCATTGTTTGTGTGGTTATTATCAATAGTATGATGCCATTATAACATATCTTCCTTTTTTTCCCAAATAACAAAAGGTGCGATCGCGGCTAAAATAGATTATAATTGAATAGCATAACTCACTCGACAAATTAAATAACATAATCAATTGAGGTAATTTTAAATGAGATTAATAGCAACAGAGCAAGGATTATTAATACCTAAAGAAATGTTAGGAAAAGAGCAAGAGTTTGAAATCATTCAAGAACAGGAAAAAATTATTATTACGAGTATCAAAAAAGAATCTTCTATTTGGGATTTAGGTTCAAACCCTGTGGAATGTGATGTAAAAGATGGCGCAGTTAACCATGATCATTATCTGTATATTCCATGAAAAATATCTATTTTTTAGATACTAGCTATATTTTAGCTCTGGAAATAAGAAATGAAGACGCTCATAAAAAAGTATTACAAAATTGGACAGCTTTAGAACGATAAACAATAACTAATTATGCCTTAGTTCCAGTTCATACCATATATTATAAACGATCACTCTTAAATTGACAAGAATTGACAATAATTTGTTACAATTGTTTTGCTAGTCAAACTCCTTGAGATTAAGCTAATTATCGTTGTTCGTTGTTGGGCTTTAGCCCTGTCTTTTTTGGGGGCTTTAGCCCAAAACAAAACTCCCCAGTTGTTGAGCCTTAGCCCCTATATTCTTGGGCTAAAGCCCAACAACAAGGGATTTAATATTGATCAAAAAAGGGTGCGTAACTTAATGTTAACACACCCTAATTATTATTTCAAACTATTATTCCGCGTGTTGACGATACCAATTAATAGTATTTTTCAACCCTTCTTTAAAGCCAACTTCTGCCACAAACCCGAACCTTTCTTTAGCTCTAGTTGTATCTAAACAACGGCGAGGTTGACCGTTAGGTTTATCGGTTTCCCAAACAATTTCTCCCTGAAATTCCATTAATTCACAAATCGTTTCTACTAAGTCTTTAATTGTGACTTCGTGATTTGTTCCTAAATTAACTGGGTCGGGTTCATTATATAATTGAGTTGCCATCACAATTCCCCGCGCCGCATCCGTTGAATAAAGAAACTCCCTGGTCGGACTGCCATCTCCCCAAACCGGAAGGGTTTTATCTCCCCGTTTTTGAGCTTCATAAACCTTACGAACTAACGCGGGAATCACGTGGGAACTTTTCGGATTAAAATTATCTTCTGGGCCGTATAAATTCACGGGTAACAGATAGATACCGTTAAAACCATACTGTTGACGATAGGATTGTAACTGCACCAATAGGGCTTTTTTAGCAATTCCATAAGGTGCGTTAGTTTCTTCGGGATAACCTTCCCAAAGATCATCTTCTTTGAAAGGAACTGGGGTAAACTTAGGATAGGCGCAAATTGTTCCGACACAGACAAACTTTTGGACTTCCGCACGATAGGCACTCTCAATTAATTGAGTTCCCATCATTAAGTTATCATAGAAAAGTTCCGCAGGTTTTACTAAATTTAAGCCAATTCCGCCAACGTGCGCGGCCAAATGAATCACAATATCTTGACCCTGAACAACTTTTTGGCAAGCATCTAAGGTACAAAGATTATACTCCTGAGAACGAGGAATCATAATCTGATTTGGATCGGCGCCCGACTGGAGTAGTTGAGCGACCACTTGACGTCCTAAAAAACCTGCACCTCCTGTTACCAGAATCCGTTTATTTTTCAAATCTAAGGAATTCATAAATTTAGCCTCTATTGTATCAGTAATTAATCAAATTGATGGGTTGGTTCTTGATTTTCTTCTAAGGCTTTAAGATCGGAATCTACCATTAATTTCACCAATCCTTCAAAGGTAATACTGGGTTCCCAGCCCAATTTTTCTTTAGCTTTACCCGGATCACCAATTAAAATATCTACTTCCGCCGGACGCAGATAACGCTCATCAAATTTGACGTAATTTTGCCAATCTAAATTAACATGACCAAAGGCAATATCAAGAAATTCCCGAATCGAATGGGTTTCATTTGTAGCAACTACATAATCATCTGCTTCAGAATGTTGGAGCATCAGCCACATAGCTCGAACATAATCTTTAGCATAGCCCCAATCTCGTTTTGAGTCGAGATTTCCTAAATAGATTTCTTTTTGTTTTCCTTTGACAATTCGAGCCACCGCCCGGGTAATTTTTCGGGTGACAAAAGTAGGGCCACGACGGGGACTTTCATGGTTAAATAAAATCCCATTACAGGCAAATAAACCGTAGGATTCTCGATAGTTTACGGTTTGCCAATGTCCGTAAACCTTAGCACAGGCGTAGGGACTGCGGGGATAAAATGGTGTGGTTTCTTTTTGGGGAATTTCTAACACTTTCCCGAACATTTCTGAGGAACCTGCTTGATAGAATCGAACTTCAATTCCGGTACGTTGTTGATAATCTCGAATTGCTTCTAATAGACGTAATACCCCCATCCCAACGGCATCAACCGTATATTCTGGAGAGTCAAAACTGACCCGAACATGGGATTGAGCGCCCAGATTATAAATTTCTACGGGTTTAACTTCTTCAATAATCCGCCGTAAAGTTGTACCATCGGTTAAATCTCCATAGTGTAGAAATAATCGAGCATCAGGGTTGTGAGGATCTTTATAAATATGGTCAATGCGATCGGTATTAAAGCTAGAAGATCGGCGGATAATCCCATGAACTTCATAGCCTTTTTCTAGTAATAATTCACTTAGATACGAGCCATCTTGACCAGTGATTCCAGTAATTAATGCCCGTTTACGTTCTGTCATTTAAACTATTCCTTAGAGTTTTATCGGTTAATGTTCCCTAGTTTGATTATACCTAATAACTAATCTAGGGAGTGTGTTAAGTACCTAAACAAAATTAATTACACATCCTCCACCCTGTTCCCTTCCCCCCTAGCCCCCCGTGCACGGGGGGCTAGGGGGGGATGTTCCCTCTCTCAACTAGGTAATTTATTTTGTGTAACTACTTAATCTGCACCCTGAAACATATTCAGCAATTTCGGAGTCAAGGTGATCTTGTAGATCCTTGAGTTTTAGGATCGTAGCTACAACCAAATTAACCTTAGATCAGGTTTAATTCAAGGTTAGGCTAAATTCCTACTTCTACCCGTTTAATTTAGAAACCGGAGATATAAACTTAACTTAAGTATTTAATTCTACCTCTACTAGACTCAAAAGAAAACCCCTAAACCCGTCGATAAAAGAGTTAAGGGGAAATAAAATTACCTATGTATTTTTCTGTTTGAACTAATAAGCTCCATTATTTTTAGGAAAAATCACAACCCCAATAGTTTTAACGACAATTCCAAAGTCTGTCCAAAAATTCTTGAAAGTGACATAGTATAAATCCATCTGAACTCGCCGAGGATAGGGAATATCATTGCGTCCCGAAACTTGCCACAGTCCAGTAATCCCGGGTTTAATCGTTAGGATTTTATCCATGTGACGACCATATTTGTGTAGTTCTTCCACAACCAAAGGTCTAGGGCCAACTACACTCATGTCTCCGATTAAAACATTCCAAAATTGGGGAAATTCATCTAAACTGGTTACCCGCAGAAACCGACCTATCCAAGTAATTCTAGGATCATGTTTGAGTTTGAAATTGTTCTGAAATTCTTCTCGTAAATGGGGAGAAGTTTCCATGATTTGCGTTAATATTTCATCGGCATTACTCACCATCGTTCTGAATTTAATGCAGCCGAATAACTTGCGGTTTTTTCCGACGCGCTCCTGTACATAAAAAACTGACCCTGGAGAGCTTAATGCAATCAGCAGAGCCAAAATTAAGTAAACCGGAGCAAATAAAATCAAAACAGACAGAGAGAAGACAATATCAAATAATCGCTTCCAAAATTCCTCATCTACACGCTGTAGAGAGAGGCGTTCAGGTATTGCTCGATAGGCCAAGGGTAAAACCCCTCGCCTTGTGAACCCACGCCGAAGTCCCTTACCAAAGATGAGTTGGCTATTGGCAGTCATCTTACTCCTTCAATTCACACCACACACAGTCCTGATCATAAAGCCTCAAGACACCCAATATAGGTAATTCGGCTTTAGTTCGTCAAAATTCGGATAGAAAAGCATTCTGCTTAAAACGGGAAAACTCAAGGACAGAGGGGGAAACAGCTAAATTTTGTTACCCACAAATCTAGGTATTCCTTGGTTTTCAACCCTCTATAATCGGGAACGGATTTTCATAAGTCCGAAATTAATTGGCATTTTAGCTGATATTGCCCGATTGAAACTGTTGCAAACAATGCTCTACGAATCCCAAGTAATGTTCTTGAAATTGTTTCGGGCTAAATTGAGTGGCATTTAATCGGGCCATATCGGGGTTGAACTTGTCCTTAGACTGCTCAAAGGCTTCTACTGTCTCCACTAAGGCCTCCTCGGTTTGGGCGGAAAATAACAAACCCGTTGCAGAATCTGGATATTGTCGCAGATCTCGCACCGTTTCCAAAGCACCTCCGACCCCGTAGGCAATTACCGGAGTCCCACAGGCTTGAGCTTCGACTAAGGCGATACCAAAATCCTCACAGGCGGCATAAACAAAGGCTTTAGCATCCCTCATATACTGGTCTACGACGTCATTTGGTTGCCACCCTAACACCTGAATATTGGGTTTTGCCATTTCTTGAATAGCATTCAATTGCGCCCCAGTCCCAATCACAACTAACGGGTATCCTAGACGATTGAAGGCTTGGACAATCAAGGCGATTTTTTTATAACTGACTAAACGACAAACCGTTAAGTAAAAATCCTGTTTTTGCGGTTGAAACTGAAAGCGTTCTATCTGTACAGGGGGATAAATGACCGTAGCCCGGCGACGATAACAGCGCCAAATCCGTCGGGCTGTATGTTTGGAATTGGCCATAAAATAATCCACCCGGTTCGCCGAGACCACATCCCACAGCCGCAAACGATGCAACAGATAGCGAGTAAATGCCCCTTGCAGACCCTTTCCAGCTAAACTGCTGTTCAGGTAGTCAAAGGTTAAATCCCAGGCGTAGCGCATGGGTGTATGGCAGTAACAGAGGTGCAGTTGATGGGGACTGGTGAGCACTCCTTTAGCCACCGCATGGGAGGAGGAGAGAATCACGTCATACCCTCGGATGTCTAGTTGTTCGATGGCCAGAGGTAGTAAGGGCAGATATTTTTGTACCCCCGAACGCGCTTGGGGGAAATGTTGCAGAAAGGTTGTACCGATGGAGCGTTGATACAAATAGCTATCGGGGTTGGTGGATTCAAAATCAATCAGGGAGTAAACATCCGCCTGAACATGGTTGAGAATTTCCTGGACAACGAGTTCTGAACCTCCCGTCGCCAGGGGTGTTAACCATTCATGAACCATTGCATAGGTTAACGACACAGCAAACATCCGTCCGAGAGAGTGCAACAATTAATATCCCACAGCTTGGGAATTAAATTAGAGGAACATATAAAATCAGGGTATCTTTGCCCAAATCAGACTATCCTGTTCTACACTATTTAGAATCTCCAGGGTGCAGGGAAAATGTAAAGGACGATACACTTCCCCCGCAAAGTAACGGTCATCGGCAGAATACGGATCTAGGTTCTACCTAGTATTAACTAGAGAATAAGAGATACACACAACTAGATTAGTTGCGGGTCTATTTTTCCCTAACTTAACAATTAGCAAAAACCAGTTAATCGAACTTTGATTCAACCCTTAAACCCTTGAATGATGCTAGAAAACAAACTTTCTCCAGAATCTTTTATGGATCAAAAAAATCCTATTTTTCCAGAATCTGAAAACTGGAAAAATACTACCGTTGACCTAAAAATTTGGCATGAAAAACAAAAAAATAAATCTCCTGTTTCTGCCGATAGTTCTGAACTCATGATTCCACCACAACGAGAAATTTTTGAAGCGATCGCAGAAGTCACACCGATTCCGATTATGATTAGCCGTTTATCCGATGGTTTAATCTTATATGCTAATTCCTTCTGTAGTGAGTTATTTGATTTCCCCCTGAATCAAATCAAAATTATCACAACTCTAGGATTTTATCCTATTGCCTTAGAACGACAAAAATTAATTGATCAAATTATCGCAGAAGGCTATATTCATAACCATGAACTGCAAGTTAAAAAAACCGATGGGACTCCCTTTTGGGTGACGGGTTCTTTCCAAATTCTACCCTTTCAAGGTGAACAAGCTATTCTTTCTATTTTTCATGATATTACGGAGCGAAAAAAAACCGAAGCTACCCTACAATTAAGTACGGAACGCCTCTATCGTCAAAATGTTGCCCTACGGGATTTAAGTCGAGAACAAACCCGTAATTATGATCATATTGATACAGCCATTCGTCAAATTACTGAAACCGCTGCTCATACTTTAGATGTTGACAGAGTGAGTGTTTGGCTCCATAGTGGCCTGGGGGATTCGATTTCAGAACAAGAACGGGTTAATGATTTAAACCCAGCTTGTGAGGACGAACTTTGGGTTAAACAAAATGCTTTGGAATGGACTTGTTTAGATTTGTATGAACGTCAAAACCATCACCATTCCCCCGAGGAATCAGCAATTATTAATCACAACTTTTCCCTATGTTCAAATCCGTTTAATTTGAAAAAATTCTCATTTTATCCCCTCGATTTATTAACTAAATCTTTATCCAAATCATCTGAACTAATTGGCAATAGTCTTGCCTCTTTTTTTAGTCACTGTTTAGATAGACCGATTTGGTTAAACGGAAAAATTATTGGGTTTATTTGTGTTGAATATCCCATTGATCAACAGGACTTTAGCCTAGAAGATCGGATATTTATTGATTCCTTAGCCAATTTAGTCGCCTTAGCAATTGAACGATTTGAACGGATCAAAGCTGAAAAAGCATTAGCTCAGGTCAAGAATGAGTTAGAAATTAGAGTTAAAAAACGCACGACAGAATTACAAGAAGCTGTCCAACAGTTGCGAATAGAAATGGTAGAAAGATTGAAAGTAGAAGGGATTTTACAAACTGCTTTACATCAAGCTCAAGCTTCTTCCCAAGCGAAAAGTACCTTCTTAGCAAACATGAGTCATGAGTTACGAACACCTCTACACGCCATTATCGGTTTTAGCGATTTATTACTCGAAGAAGTAGTGGATCAAAAACTCTATGACCTATTACCCGATGTGGAAAAAATTCATCAGTCCGGCTATCATTTGCTTACCTTAATTAATGATATTCTGGATTTATGCAAAGTTGAAGCCGGACAAATATCTTTATCTTTAGAAACCTTTGAAGTGGCTAGTTTTGTTCATGATGTGGTGACTTGCTTACAACCCCTAGCCGAGCAAAATCAAAACACGGTACAAATTTGTTGTAAAAATAATTTGGATATCATGGAGGGAGATATCACTAAAATTCGACAAATTCTTTATAATATAATTAGTAATGCTCTGAAATTTACTCATCAGGGCAAAGTTACCGTAACTTTGAAGCGTGAACACAATGAAGACTCAGATTGGATTTGTTTTGAAGTCACCGACACCGGAATAGGTATTTCTCGTGAACAACAAAAAAATTTATTTCAAGCCTTTACCCAAGTTGATAATTCTTTAAGTCGGGAGTATGGTGGTACAGGTTTAGGTTTAGCAATTACCCATCACTATTGCAAAATGCTGGGAGGACAAATCAGCGTTTCTAGCCAACTTGGAGTCGGTTCTAAGTTTACAGTTTATCTTCCAACAGCCCTAGTTTAATCTAAAGGTTACAAAATAATCAATAACAATTCCCACGTTTTCTTCATTTAGTGTTAGTTTAAGGGAAGATAGTATGAGATTGATCAAGATTGCGGATGTTTCCAGAAGGAACCTATCCCAGTTCAAGTAGCCAAGCAATTCGGTCTATCTCCCCTATTTAGGGAAAAGCCACCAGCAGTTAATTAAACATTAATTCAATATGTCCAGATATGATTCTCATTTACGGTGTTCCTTCTGCGGTAAATCTCAAGAGCAAGTTCGCAAATTAATTGCCGGCCCTGGTGTTTATATCTGTGATGAATGCGTAGAACTCTGTAACGAGATTTTAGAAGAAGAATTTTCCGATAAAAATCTAGCCGCGGCTTCAGTCACAGGACAACCGGGGGTACGTTCTCCCAAACAGTCTACGAATAAAGGGTTTTCTCTGACTTCTATTCCTAAACCCATCGAAATTAAAAACTATTTAGATGATCATGTCATCGGTCAAGATGGGGCAAAAAAAGTGCTATCTGTTGCAGTTTATAACCACTATAAACGTCTGAGTGTAGAAAAGTTAAAAGATTCTGATGCCCAGGCTGATGATGCGATAGAATTGCAAAAAGCAAATATTCTCTTGATGGGGCCGACGGGTTGCGGTAAAACCTTACTCGCCCAATCTTTAGCAAAATTATTAGATGTTCCCTTTGCTGTTGCTGATGCCACCACTTTAACCGAAGCCGGTTATGTTGGGGATGATGTGGAAAATATTTTATTACGGTTATTACAGGTTGCCGATTTTGATATTGAAGCCGCACAACAGGGGATTATTTATATTGATGAAATTGATAAAATAGCCCGCAAAAGTGAAAATACCTCCATTACCCGAGATGTGTCTGGAGAAGGGGTACAACAAGCCCTATTAAAAATGTTAGAAGGTACGGTAGTTAATGTTCCTCCCCAGGGTGGACGCAAACATCCATATCAAGATTTTATCCAAATTGATACCAGCAAAATTCTATTTGTCTGTGGCGGGGCTTTCGTTGGTTTAGAAAAACTAATTGAACAACGTTTAGGCAAAAAATCCCTGGGTTTTGTGCAGTCAAGAGAAGATCATAAAACTCCGGTTACTCCTCTCCATTCCGACGAAGTTTTGTATCATGTTCAACCGGAAGATTTAGTTAAATTTGGCTTAATTCCTGAATTTATTGGCCGACTTCCAGTATTAACTAGGGTTTCGCCTTTGGATGAAGGAGCATTAATGCAGATTTTAACCGAACCTAGTAATGCTTTAGTTAAACAATATAAAAAGCTATTACGCATGGATAATGTCCGGTTAGAATTTGAACCGGAAGCGTTAAAAGCTATTGCTAAAGAAGCCTTCCGTCGGAAAACTGGGGCGCGAGCCTTACGGGGAATTTTGGAGGAATTAATGTTAGAAGTAATGTATGAAATTCCCTCCAGAAAAGATGTGGTTCACTGTGTGATTACCCAAGAAATGGTAGAAAAACGTTCCACAGCAGAAATATTATGGCATCCCGCCTGGCATCGACAACATGAGTCGGCATAATCGTGACACATACTCCCACATCAACCTGGTTACGGGTATGATGTGGGCTTCTTAGCAGCCCGCTAAAAATTAATGCTTTTTTAAAAGTGACAAAACAGGGATTACCAATCAATCCCTTTCGCAATGGGCATTCTCCATCCAGTCCCAAAAGCGCGATCGCTAATTTTTAATCCTGGGGCGGCTTGACGGCGTTTAAATTCCGCAATCATTACTAATTTAATCACTTTTTTAACCACCAATTCTTGATGTCCTGCTTCTACAATTTCAGCTAAGGATTGATGTTTTTCAATTAAACGATATAAAATATCATCTAAAATTTCATAAGGAGGTAAAGAATCCTGATCAACTTGTCCTGGTTTGAGTTCTGCACTGGGCGCTTTTGTTAATATATGATTAGGAATTATTTCTTTGCTATGATATTGATTAAACCAAGAACACAAGGAATAAACCCGGGTTTTAGGCACATCGGCAATTACCGCTAATCCACCATTCATATCCCCATATAAAGTACAATATCCTACCGCCATTTCCGATTTATTCCCTGTAGTTAATAATAAATGTCCGAATTTATTAGAAACCGCCATTAATAATGTTCCTCGGATACGAGATTGGAGGTTTTCTTCTGCTACTCCAAAAGACGTTCCCGCAAATATTGGATCTAGGGTTTGATCAAAGGTTTTCATTAAATCCCCAATGGTTAAAGTTTGGGTTTTTATCCCTAAATTATTGGCTAATTCTAAGGCATCTTGAATCGAATGATCGGAACTATAGGGAGAGGGCATTAATACCCCTAAAACCTTTTCTTTGCCTAATGCTTGGGTTGCGATCGCAGCAACTAAAGCCGAATCTATTCCTCCACTTAAACCTAAAATAACTTGAGAAAATCCACACTTTCGCACATAATCTTTCACCCCCAAAACTAACGCTAACCAAATTTCTTGATCTTCACTTTCAATTAAGTTTATTTCCTGATTTGAGGTGATACCACTACCCCCCATTCCCAAGGCAGGGATTCCATTCCCCCCCATTGGTAAGGGGGGGCTAGGGGGGGTATTATCCACTAAAACCGAGATTAAATCTTGTGTATTTTGATCAAATTCTACCATCTCAAAATCTGTATCAAAGGGTTTTAAACTTAAAACCTGATCGCCATTTTTATTCAAAGCAAAACTACAACCATCAAAAATCAAGTCATCATTTCCCCCCACTTGATTTGCATATAAAATCGGAATATTATAACGTTTTGCACTATGACTAATTAAAGATTGTCTGAACTTCTGTTTACCGACTTGGTAGGGAGAAGCGGATAAATTAACCACTAAATCTATATCTTTTTCTACTAATTCTGCTAAAGGATTACAAGCATAATTCCGTTTACCCCAGAATGATTCATCATTCCATAAATCCTCACAAATTGTTACCCCAATTTTAATAGTTTCTTCTAAAACAAAAAAATTACTTTCTAATCCAGGTTCAAAATATCGATCCTCATCAAAAACATCATAGGTTGGTAATAATCGCTTTTGAAAATATTGTTTAATTTCACCCTGTTCTAATAATGCTGCACTATTATAAATAGGGTTTCCCCCATTTTTTTGATAGTCTAAATTCTGTTCAACTGTTCCTACTAATACCGCAATTTGTGGCGGTAAATCTCTTGCTAATTGCTGTAACTTTTGCGTTGCTGCCTGAATAAAACTAGGACGAATTAATAAATCTCTGGGAGGATATCCCGTTAAGGATAATTCCGTTGTTAATAACAGACTACATCCGGCTGCAAACGCTGTTTCTGCTGCTTCTAATATCCGTTGCGCGTTTCCGGTTAAATCTCCAACGGTGGGGTTAAGTTGAGCGATCGCAATTTTCATGCTTGAGTATGACATCAATTAAACTGACCTCAATTATTGCAAACCCACCCTAAAAAATTAGCAAAAGATAATATTAAAACCTATAAATATTCTTCTTGAATAGAATTCGGTAACTTTTGTAAATCTTGGATTTCCACCAGTTCTTTCTCCTGTTCCTTCACACTAATTGGCACTCTCAAAGGTTGACGCTGTTCTAACCAACAACTGGCTAAAGGTAAGGTTTGATCCAAATCTTCCAAAGGTCGAGGAATCACCATTACGGCGTTTAACTCCCCAATCCGTTCAGCTTCAAACATTCCCGCCTCAATCGCCATCGCCACATCGGACACCGGGCCCCGAATAATCACCGTACACAACCCCGCCCCAATCCGTTCATAGGACATCAGACTCACATCCGCCGCCTTCAACATGGCATCCGCCGCCCCCACCATCGCCGGAAATCCACGGGTTTCGAGTAACCCCACCGCCTGATTACTTAAACGATGACCCGCCCCATTAGTTAGATTGGATAAACGGGAACTAATTGGAAGCACCAGTTCTAAATTTGGAAAGGGTCGAGGAATTACTAAGCTAGAAACAAATTGACCAAACTGTTTAGCCGTTTGCGTTCCGGTTTCCACCGCCAAACGCACCTCAGAAATTTTCCCCCGGACAATTGCTGTGCAGTGTCCCCCACCAATTTTTTCATAGCCCACTAAATGAACCCCGGCGGACTTTAACATCATATCCGCCGTTCCCACAATCGCCGGGAAGCTCTGGGTAGAAACTAAACCCAGGGCCATATCTCTAAAATCGGTCTGGTTTGACCGTTCAGAAGGGCCGGAATTTCGTCTGTTTGCGTCCATTTTTAATCATTCCGATAAATCGGATGTGGCGTATGAGTAATAGGTAATGGGTAATGGGTAATAGGTAATGGAAAGAGTTTACCTTTACCTCCCCTGCTCTCCTGCTCCCCCTGCTCTCCTGTTCTTCAACTCTGGGAGTTATTGAAAGCTTTGCGATGGGGAAGCAAGGTATCCAATAACCGACTCAGATTTTCTTTCCCATAAATTACCGGAGGAATGGGCCCAGACGACAGTTCCGAGGATGCTGGGGACTGGGGAACCAGAGCCGTTTCCTCCGTTTTTTCTGGGCTAGAGGGGATGACCGTTTCAGTTTCAGCAGGAATGAATAAAACCTCCGATGGTTGAGCCGTGATTTCTTCCAATACCGGGGTATTCTCCGGTTCAGGGGCAAAGGATACCAACTCTAAAATCGGCTCAGGCTCCTCAAACCAAGGAGAGGTGATCGTGGGTTCAGGAGTAAGTTCTGGTGGCGGAGATACCTGTTCGGGTTCTAATTCGGGTTCTAATACACGAGAGCGATCCCCAATCAAAGATCCCGCGGCAACAACTTGTTGAGATGCAATAGAACTCTCCAAGATCGTTGTTTCTGAACCAATACAGGCATTTTCCCCAAGGGTTCCTGCCCCTAAAATTAATACTCCTGACCCCAAGACTACACCTGTCTCTATCTCTAGGATACCTTGGTAAACCTGAATAATCACCCCCCTTCCGATACAAACCCCCGCAGCAATTCTAAGCTGACCATCGGCTGCCGCTTGTAGGATCACCCCAGGTGCTAGGGTAGCCCCGGGATCAATTGTGACATCGCCACTCACATAAACATCTGGGTTTAGGAGTTGCGGTGGCGATATGTTCATCAGAAAAATGGGTAGAAACCCCTAACTTCTAGTTAGGCTTTACATTTCCCCTTTCGGGGTAGAGGGGTATGGTTGCCCCTCTGTGGAGATATGGTTGTCTCCTAACACCTATTTCTAGGGTAAAGTTAGCTGAGTGCTTCGCACACGCTACGCGAACGCCAATGTTTTAAGAGCTTGTTAGGTTAGCAGCACTTCCTTAACCCGATAAAGATGTTTAACCACTAACGACAGAGCCAGGGACGCGGCTCGCGCATCCGCAGGGTGTCTTGACTCAAAAAAGTAGTCAGTTAAGACTTAGGCTGGTCAGCTAATACGGTCGGTGAGGCATGAAGCCCCGTCGCTTCAGCGCGGGGTGCTGACCTTTACTCGAACCTCTAGCGTTGCGTTTTAATTCTCAATCCCCTTTATAGAGGAATGTTAGGGACGTTGGATAATTTCCTCCAGTACCCGACGCTTGGCTTTTGAGTCGATCCCAATTAACCGTACATATTCCCCACGATGTTCGTTTAAGCAACCATCTAAAGCTGCCATCACTTCGGAGATATTGTTAGATTGAATCGGAGCACAACTGTTCCAAGATCCGGTACGGAAGCGGCGAGCATCCGCGTGTTCTGTGCCGACTTTGTAGCCTTTGGCTAACAGACCCCGAACGTGATCCGCAACACCATTATCTAGTTTGCCACTGCTGACGGTTGCTGCACTAGGACGACTGGTGGAAGCCGGAGCCGAAGCCGAAGCCGTTGGCGCTACTTTGCCATCGGGACGCTGAATAATTTCTTCTAGGACACGGCGTTTGTTTTTGGGATCAATTCCAATTAAACGCACATATTCCCCCTGATGCTCACTAGCGATCGCATCTAATTTAGAAAGAATATCTGCTACCCCTGAACCGGAGATACTGGGGCCAACACGCCAAGATCCGGTACGGAAGCGACGAACATCGGCGTATTCTGTGCCAATTTTGTAACCTTTGGCTAACAGATCGCCAATTTGTCCGCCGAGACCGGAACTGGCAATACTGGCTGAACCCGAAGCCGTAGTCACCGAAGTGCTGACCTTAGCAGTGCCAGCTTTTGTGGCTACGCGGCCATCGGGACGCTGAATAATTTCTTCTAGGACACGGCGTTTGTTTTTGGGATCAATTCCAATTAAACGCACATATTCCCCCTGATGCTCACTAGCGATCGCATCTAATTTAGAAAGAATATCTGCTACCCCTGAACCGGAGATACTGGGGCCACCACGCCAAGATCCGGTACGGAAGCGACGAACATCGGCGTATTCTGTGCCAATTTTGTAGCCTTTGGCCAACAAATCGCCAATTTGTCCCCCGATACCCGAACTGGCAACACTGGCCGAACCCGCAGAAGTAGCCACCGAAGCACTGACCTTGCCATTACTGGATTTTGGGGCTACGCTGCCATCGGGACGTTGAATGATTTCTTCTAGGACACGACGTTTATTTTTCGAGTCAATCCCCAACAGACGGACATATTCTCCGCCATGATCTCTGAGGCCAGCTTCTAAGGCTGCAACGACTTCCCCGGTGGTTTTAGCATTGATCGGAGCGCCACTGCGCCAAGATCCGGTGCGAAAACGACGGGTATCGGCGTGTTCCGTGCCAATTTTGTAGCCCTTGGCTAACAGATCCCCGATTTGCTGCACAATTTCAGGGGCTAAATTAGAACTTCCGGTATAGGCATAGGAGCGATCGCGACCACTACCATTACCAACTCCAGTCCCTTCATTACGAATCGGGTTAATACAAGAGGAGTTTTCAGAACACTGATAACCCGCTTTTAGGGATTGATTGACCCCGATGACGTGGTTAGCAAAGCTCAAATCCGCATCCGTGACGTTGGGTAAGCGATCGGCCTGTTGTTGATTGGTGATAATTGAACCGGAGGGAATATATTTTCCTGGGGGAATTTCCACGTCTTCAATTAAAACGTGCATCATCACAATGCAACCATTCCCGACTCTGGAATTGAATACCGTAGAACGGAATCCGATAAAACAATTATCTCCCACATAGGCTGGGCCATGAATTAGGGCCATGTGGGTGAGGGAACAATTCTTACCTACCCATACGGAGTAAGATTTACCATCATCCCCTTTGACACGGCCTTCTTCTAAGCCATGAATCACCACGCCGTCTTGGATATTGCTATTTTCCCCGATGGCAAAGGGTGAACCTTCATCGGCTCGAATAGAAGTACCCGGGGCTACTAAGACATGAGCACCAATCCGAACGTCACCAATAATATTAGAAAAAGAATGTACATAAGCCGTTGGGTCGATTTTCGGCTCTGCCAAGTTCTTCGACCAAGGGGTTGGAGGAGCCGCTAGGCCACGAACTGCCATATTTTAATTTCTCCTAACCGAATAGTTGTTTGTTGTTTGTTTTCAATCGTTCGTTATCGCACCGGAGCAAAAGGGATGATTAAGAAGTTGATCCAGTTAAACATTAAGAAGTTCTGAAGTTTTTAATTTCGGGTGCGGAATTTCAATTTTTTTTCAAAATTTAATTTATCCTATTAATAACACCTTGCCCAACTTTTGTCCTCTTAAAAATTTAAAGTCTTTCGCTTCTCAATAACTCCCACTTTTTTCCTGTTAATAATGATCTTTTTTGCTGTAAATCGTTCGATTTTCCACATTGATGGTGTCGATGATTGCAACAATCGCCGCATCACTGGGTCGTTTTTCACTCCCTTCAACATGGCGAGCCGCACTACCTCGACTCACGAGTACCCATTCACCGATTCCGGCTCCCACCACATCAATTGCGACCTCATACTCCTTGGAGATATCTTCTCCATGTTCATCAACAAATCGTAAAAGTAGAAACTTGGAACCCCTTAAACTAGGTTCTTTCTGATTGCCAACAACTGTGCCAATCACTTTGGCAATTTGCATAATGAGTCTGAGGAAGAATAAATGGGAATTTGGAGCGATTTATCAAAGGATTCAGGGTCAATTTACCGATTGTTAAAATCCTCTGGAAATTAGGGACGGTTTAAAGGACGAATCCCAATCCCACTGACGCTTTCGCGGAATTGTTCTACTGCTTCGGTATAGCGGATGGGTAAAACGTATTCTAAGTTTTCGTGGGGACGAGCAATAATATGGGTGGATAAAACCTCTCCACCTTTGACTCGTGCGTTGATCGACTCAACCCCTGCGGATACGGAAGCCTGCACTTCGGATACATCCCCGCGCACAATTACGGTAACACGGCCACTGCCGATTTTTTCGTAACCCACTAAGGTGACTCGAGCGGCTTTAACCATTGAATCCGCCGCTTCTACAACGGCAGGAAAGCCTAAAGTCTCGATCATGCCAACTGCAATCGCCATTAAATTTGACTCCTAAAATCAATCAAAACAGTTCGGGAATAATACAGAATTTCGCCATAAAATGGGGATAATTCCGATTTTAATTAAAATTGACTTGGGGTTGTGAAATTACTTTTTAGAACTTCTACACGGGTCAATTCAACGTGAGATTTTTTGAGTCCTTAGTAAGCCCTGAACTGCTCCACTGCCTCGGTATAGCGAATGGGGAGAACATATTCTAGGTTCTCATGGGGACGGGCAATAATATGGGTCGAAAGCACTTGACCACCGTTGACTCGTTTGATAGATTCAACTCCGGCTGCTACGGATGCTTGCACTTCGGAAACATCCCCCCGTACAATTACGGTGACTCGGCCACTGCCAATTTTCTCATATCCAACTAATGTGACCCGAGCGGCTTTCACCATCGAGTCTGCGGCTTCAACGACAGCCGGAAAACCCAGGGTTTCAATCATTCCCACAGCAATTGACATGGTTTAACTCCTAGTTAATGAACAAAACAAACTACACTGTATTTTTAAGCGATAAGTGACTTTCCAACAGATTCAACCGTCGGATTTTGGGCTACACTCAGATGTTGTAGTTCCCCTTTAAGTCTAATTTTATGGCTTATTGATCCCTAGATTTGGCAATAGTTATATTTTCCTATTGCTTACTTCCATGCCATTGAGGATGGAAACGGAGATCAGCAGATTACCTACAATTTCAATTTACAGAAATAGTAACGAACCTCCCTCTATAAGAATAGGAGAAGGGTGACACTCTTGACAATATTAATCTGGATTATATTTTCTCATTTTTAATATTATTTTTGTTGATAATGAATTTTAATTAAGTTTTGTTAAGTTTTTGAGAATTATAACCGTGCCAATGTAGGTAAGACTCTAATAAAAAGACTTTTTGTGTATATAGCTCTATAAAATAGTATAAAAACTCACCAATCCAGGCTGAAAGTTAACCCAAAGACCTATGAATCCGAAATTTTGATATAGTAAGCTGAGAATTCCTAAGAATTTTTTAATTTTAAGTTAAATGACAGATTTTCTCCTCCACACCAGTTGGTGGATACCTTTTTATGGCTTAATTGGGGCAATCTTGACCTTACCTTGGTCAGCGGGACTGGTGCGACGCACTGGGCCTAGACCCGCAGCCTACTTTAATTTGTTAATGACGGTTTTAGCCCTTGTCCATGGTTCGGTTGTTTTCCGCACTACCTGGGATGAACCCATTCAGCAAATTGTTTTCCATTGGGTACACACCAACAATTTAGACCTATCTTTTGCCCTAGAAATCTCCCCGGTGAGTTTGGGGGCAATAGAATTAATTACGGGTTTGAGTTTAATTGCTCAATGCTACGCCCTGGGATACATGGAAAAGGACTGGGCTCTGGCTCGGTTTTTTGGCTTGATGGGATTCTTTGAGGCTGCTATTAGTGGGTTAGCCCTAAGTGATTCGTTATTACTGAGTTATATCCTCCTAGAGTTATTAACCCTCTCTACCTATCTGCTGGTGGGCTTCTGGTATGCTCAACCCTTGGTGGTAACGGCGGCTCGGGATGCGTTTTTAACCAAACGGGTCGGAGATGTATTGCTGTTGATGGGGGTGGTGTATCTCTCCACCCTGGCCGGAAGTTTGAGCTTTTCCGATTTGGAAGGATGGGCTGAAACCGCCACCTTAACGCCCCTCCATGCGACTTTACTGGGTCTGGCCTTGATTTCTGGCCCGATTGGAAAATGCGCCCAATTTCCCTTAAATCTCTGGTTAGATGAGGCGATGGAAGGCCCAAACCCGGCTTCGATTCTGCGAAATTCCGTGGTGGTGGCCAGTGGAGCCTATGTTTTAATTAAACTGCAACCGGTTTTGGCCCTTTCCCCAATTGCATCTACAACTTTGGTGGTTTTGGGGACAATTACCGCTATTGGTGCTTCTTTGGTTTCCATTGCCCAAATTGATCTCAAACGGGCCTTATCCCATTCTACCAGTGCCTATTTAGGGTTGGTATTTATTGCGGTGGGAGAAAGTCAAGTTGATATTGCTCTGTTATTATTGTTCACCCATGCGATCGCCAAAGCCTTAGTTTTCATGAGTGCGGGTTCGGTAATTCTAACCACCAATACCCAAAATCTAACGGAGATGGGGGGGTTATGGTCAAAAATGCCCGCAACGACAACGGCTTTTATTGTGGGTGCGGCGGGTTTAGTCGCCTTAATGCCCTTGGGTACTTTTTGGACAATGCGCCGTTGGGTGAATGGATTTTGGACATTACCTCTGTGGTTGATTTTGGTCTTGCTGCTGGTTAATTGTTTAACGGCTTTGAGTTTAACCCGGGTTTTCGGATTAGTTTTTGCGGGAAAACCCCAACAAAAAACCCGGCGAGCGCCGGAAGTTCCATGGCCAATGGCTTTGCCGCTTGTGAGCATGACCATTTTGACCCTGTTAGTACCCCTGATGTTACAACAATGGCAATTATTAATTAGTTGGAGAGCACCTTTAGTGGTGGCTCCCGGGACGGGATTTGCTGAGATTGTGCGTCAAGCCGCGGTTCCTTTACTGGTAATTTCGGGTTTATTAGGAGTGGCAATTGGGGGCGGGATTTATTTATTGGGAATGGGTTCTAAACCTTACAAATTACCCTGGAAAGGATTGCAAGATTTATTCGCTTACGATTTCTATATTGATCGAATTTACGATCTAACTGTGGTTTTATTTGTTAGTCGAATTTCCACTTTTAGTGCTTGGATTGATCGCTATATTATTGATGGCATTGTGAATGCTTTTGGTTTAGCCACTTTGTTTAGCGGAGAAGGCTTAAAATACAGTATTTCTGGACAGTCCCAATTTTATCTCCTAACTATTGCTTTAGGAGTAGGAGTATTGCTGGGATTAATGTTGTGGCAATTCTAACTGTAGTAAGCCCTTTAGGGCTTTCTTTTCTTAATCTACGGAAGTTAACTATCAACTATCAACACCAATTTATTTATGCTTAGTGTATTAATTTGGCTTCCTTTATTGGGTGCGGCTATTATTGCCTTTTGGCCGAATTTATCGGGTAAAACGGCTCGTCAATTGTCTTTAGTGATCACAGTCGGATTGTTTTTATGGTCGTTGGTTTTAGCGGGAATATTTGATCCAGATAATCCGGCTTTACAGTTTAAAGAATATATTCCTTGGATTAAACCTTTGGGGTTAAATTATACTTTGGGGGTTGATGGTTTATCCTTACCTTTGGTAATTTTAAATGGGTTATTAATTACGATTGCGATCGCAATTACTGATTTATTTATTAGTCGCCATCAACTCTATTATTCCTCAATTTTACTGATTTCGGCAGGAATTTCAGGAACATTTTTATCTCAAAATTTATTATTGTTTCTGCTATTTTATGAAGTTGAACTCATCCCTTTATATCTGTTAATTGGGATTTGGGGAGGCAAACGCAAAGGCTATGCAGCCACTAAATTTCTACTGTATACGGCTGTTTCGGGATTTCTAATTTTAGCGTCTTTTTTAGGAATTGTTTGGCTGACCCATACCCTAGATTTTGATTTAGATACCATTAGTGCTACAGCCTTGGGAGTCTCATCTTTACCTTTAACCACCCAACTGATTTTATTAGGAGGTCTGTTAATTGGATTCGGAATTAAAATTCCTTTATTTCCCTTCCATACCTGGCTACCTGATGCTCACGTTGAGGCTTCAACCCCTGTTTCTGTGCTGTTAGCCGGGGTATTATTAAAGTTAGGAACATACGGGTTATTACGGTTTGGTGTAGGCTTATTTCCCGATGCTTGGTTAGTAGTATCTCCTTGGGTGGCAAGTTGGGCTGTAGTTAGTGTTTTATATGGAGCTTTTTGTGCTATTTCTCAAAAAGATATGAAGAAAATAGTCGCCTATAGTTCTATTGCTCACATGGGCTATATTTTATTGGCTTTTGCTGCGGCTAACTCCACCAGTTTATTAGGGGCTGTGATGCAAATGGTGAGTCATGGTTTAATCTCGGGATTAATGTTTTTAACCGTTGGAGTTGTCTATCGAAAAGCCGGAAGTCGAGATTTAGATATTATTCAAGGGTTACTCAATCCAGAACGAGGTTTACCCGTGATTGGTACTATTATGATTATGGCAGTAATGGCGAGTGCGGGAATACCTGGTTTGGTGGGATTTGTGGCAGAATTTATCATCTTTCGAGGCAGTATGGAAGTGTTTCCAGTACAAACTTTATTGTGCATGATTGGAACCGGATTAACTTCAGTTTATTTCCTGATTATGATTAATAAAGCTTTCTTTGGTCGCCTCTCGGAATCCGTGGTGAATTTGCCTTCTGTCCAATGGCGCGATCGCATTCCAGCTATGATTTTAGCATTAATTATTGTGATCTTAGGAATTCAACCGAACTTACTGGTGAGATTAACTGATGCGTCTACCACAGCATTAGCCCATACTCAACCCTTATTTGCTCATCATCTCGCGGAAAAAGTTTAAATTTCTTGATAAAGTGGGTCTAAATAATTAAGTGGAAAATTAAACCTACTTTATCACTTTTTCAGAGATTAATTTTAATTAAACCTTTAAACAAAATGACAATTACCGATTTCAATGCCATGTCTAAACATCCTTTATCTGAATATATTCATCGCCTAGAGTCCGGCGAAGCATTATTACCAGATTATCCTGAAAATTTGGTTGAAGTTGTGGGTATCTTGAAAAGTTATGGGATTGTTTTAGATGCCTATTCTAAGAATTTAATTTATATTGCAGATGAACAGTTTTTAGAATTATTTCCCTTTTTTAAATATTTTAATGGAGAAGTCAATATCAAAAAACTATTGCAATATTTGTGGCATGATCGGATTAACTTTGAATATGCTGAATATTGTATGAAAACCATGTTTTGGCATGGAGGCGGCAAATTAGATCAATACTTAGACTCTCCTGAATTTCTGAAATTAGCAGAAACAGCAATTCAAGCTAAAACTAAGGGAAATTTGATGATTCAAACCCTACATCGTTTTTTCCCAGGATTTCTCCCCGAACAAATCCGACAACTCTCCTATTATAGTGGATTAGGTCAATTTTGGCGGGTGATGAGTGATATGTTTATTTCCCTTTCTGATCTGTATGATCAAGGGGAAATTAAATCTATTCCTGAAGTGGTGAATCATATTTTATTGGCATTAGTAGAAGCTGCCAATAAACCGATTACCTATAGCGTCAAAATCAATAATAAAGTTTATGATATCCTGCCAAAATCTGCCGAATTAACCTTTTTAATGGATACCGCCGTTCCCTACGTTGAAGCCGTGTTCTTTAGGGGAACTCCTTTTCAGGGAACTGTTTCTTATAATGCCCAAGCCCATCAAATTCCCACAGAACAAAAAGACTTTGCCTATGGTGCATTATACGCCGATCCTCTACCAATTGGCGGTTCAGGTATTCCCCCAACTCAATTAATGCAGGATATGCGTCATTTTCTCCCCGATTATTTACATAATATTTATCAAAATAGTTGTCGCGGGGAAGACGATTTAAGAGTGCAAATTTGTCAAAGTTTTCAAAAGTCAATGTTCTGTGTGACAACGGCTGCTATTTTGGGATTAGCACCCCATTCTATTAATACTAATGATCCCGAACAAAAACAAGCTAATCGGATCTATTTTGAGAATTGGATGGATCGATTTTTAGACTCCCGTTTAGGGGAAGTGAATCAACCTACATTCAGGGAATGTAAGCTATTTCCTGAACGTTAAAAGACACTTTAAAAGAGCGAGGATTGTCAAATGTCAGCAACACCGGAAAGTTTACAAAAATTTATTGATTTCTGTAAAGAACATATCACAGGACAGGAAAGAAAAGAAGCACAAACTTTTTTAGATCGTTTTTTTAAAGCATTCGGTTATGAGGGTGCTTTAGAAGCGGGCGCAGAATACGAAAAAGCCATCAAAAAAGGGAGTCAAAAAGGTAAAACTGGTTTTGCTGATTTAATTTGGAAACCTAAAGTTTTAATTGAGATGAAACAACGGGGTGAGGATCTTAATAAACATTATGCCCAAGCTTTTGCTTATTGGCAACGTTTAGTACCTAATCGCCCTCGTTATGTGATTCTTTGTAATTTTGATGAATTTTGGATTTTTGATTTTGATAATCAATTAGATGAACCTGTTGATAAAGTCGCTCTGATTAACTTAGTAGAAAGAGCGAGTGCTTTTGCTTTTATGGAGTTAGGAAATCGGACTCCTGTTTTTAGAAATAATCAAGTAGAAATTACTGAAATTGCGGCGCGAAGAATGGGGGAATTATTTACAACTTTACAGCAAAGATTATCAAAACAAACCAATTCTGAATTAATCGCTCAACGTTTTATTTTACAATGTGTGTTAGCCATGTTTGCTGAAGATCGGGGATTATTACCTCAAGATTTATTTATTGCTTGTGTACAAGATTGTCTGCAAAATAAACTAAGCTCTTATGATATCATTGGGGGATTATTTAGAGAAATGAATCAAACCGGAATTACTCCGGCTGGGCGTTATAAAGGTGTTGATTATTTTAATGGTGGGCTATTTTCTACGATTTATCCAATTGATTTAACTGAGAAAGAATTAGAATTTTTAGATGTGGCTGCGAGACAGGATTGGAGTAAGGTTAGACCCGCTATTTTTGGGAATATTTTTGAAGGCTCGGTTAATAAAAAAGACCGTCATTCCTACGGAATTCATTATACTTCAGAAAGTGATATAATGAACATTATTCGCCCTACTATTAGTCAGTATTGGGAGGAGCGTATTGAGGAAGCAAATACCCTTAAGCAATTATATCAATTACAGCTAGACTTACTCAATTATAAAGTCTTAGATCCGGCTTGCGGGAGTGGAAATTTTCTTTATATTGCTTATCAAGAATTAAAACGCATTGAGCAGCTTTTAATTCATAAAATTATGAGTAAAAAAACCACTAATGTTGATCAATTACACATTAGTTTTGTTACTCCCCATCAGTTTTATGGAATGGATCTTAATCCTTTTGCGGTGGAGTTAGCTAGAGTTACTTTAATGATAGCGCGGAAGGTGGCAATTGATAAGTTTAATTTGACTGAACCTGCTCTACCTTTAGATACTTTAGATAATAATATTGTCTGTAAAGATGCGCTTTTTAGTGATTGGGTGAAGGCTGATGCTATTATTGGCAATCCGCCTTTTTTGGGCGGTTATAGAATACGTCAAGAATTAGGGGATAATTATGCAGAAAAACTATTTAATAAATTTGCAGATATTCGCGCACAAGTAGATTTTTCTATTTATTGGTTTAGATTAGCTCATGATAATATTAACGAAAATGGTAGAGTGGGTTTAGTTGCTACTAATTCCATTAGTCAAGGCTTAAATAGAAATGTATCTTTAGATTATATTATTAATAATAATGGCTATATTTATGAAGCAATTTCTACTCAAATCTGGTCTGGCGAAGCTAAAGTTCATGTTAGTATTGTTAACTGGTGTAAAATTAAACCTGATACTTATTTTTTAGATCATCAACCTGTTAATTTTATTAATTCTTCTCTGACTTCTTTAACTGATGTTTCTCAAGCTATTAAATTAAAGGCGAATCAAAATAAAAGTTTTTTAGGAGTACAACCTAATGGCAAGGGGTTTTTTATTTCTCAAGAAATAGCAAATGAATGGATAAAAAATGTTCCTAAAAATCAAGAAGTTATTAAAATCTTAGTATCGGCAACAGATTTAACTGATAGTATTGATATTAAACCAAATCGGTTTATAATTGATTTCAATGATATGAGTTTAGAAGATGCTAGTGATTATCAATTACCTTTTTCTCATGTTGAATTAACAGTAAAACCAATTAGAGACAATAATCACAGAAAAATTCGTCGTTTAAATTGGTGGAAATTTGGTGAAACTGTACCTAAATTAAGAAAAGAACTTAAAAAATTATCTTATTATTTTGTTGTCCCATGTCATTCTAAATGGTTTATATTTTTGCCTATTTTTATTGAATATTTGCCAAATAATTCTTTAACTGTTATTACTTCTGAGGATTATTACATCTTAGGAATATTAACATCAAATATTCATCGTATTTGGGTAAAAGCGCAAAGTTCAACTTTAAAAGGAGATACCCGCTATACTAATACAACCTGTTTTGAAACCTTCCCCTTTCCGCAAACACCGACTAAAAAGATAGTTGAAAAAATCAGAGAAACCATGATTAAACTCCATGAATATCGCACTGAGCAAATGGAGAAAAAACAATGGGGAATCACCAAATTATACAACAAATTTTTTACTGAGCCTAGTAGTCAACTGTATAAACTCCATCAACAATTAGATAAATTAGCAATGGAAGCTTATGGATTTAATCCCGATGATGATCTTTTAGAGAAATTATTAAAACTCAACCTAGAGTTAGCCGAAAAAGAGGAAAGAGGGGAAAAAATAGTCGGTTGTTGGGATATTTATCAATAAGATTTGACAGTAGAAACCCGGTTTCTGCCATAATCTTTGTTGCTCAACCGAGGGATTTGTGGAGAAACCCGGTTTCTGAGTCCCACGCGCGACTATATCTAGTTGTTTTAATAGATAAACCTGAGCATTAAAATCGCAATATAGAATATGGAAAAATAGTCATAGAGCCTGGAGACGGGAAAAGAAAGAAAAGAGGGAAGCCCTTCAGGGCTTACTACGGTTTGAAGGGGTTTTTAACTAAGTTGGAGTTATAATACCGAGGATCGGAGGTGACTTCTTTTCCGATCCAATGGGGAATATTAATATTTTGATCTTCTGTTTCTAGTTCTACTTCTGCTAAGATTAATCCTTGATTCTCTCCCCAAAATTCATCAACTTCCCAAATTAAATCCCCGATATTAATTTTATATCTGGTTTTTTCAATTAAAGGGCGATCGCATAATGTTTCTAATAATTCTTGAGCATCATCAACGGGTATTTCATACTCAAATTCTGCCCGACTACTTCCTGTTGTTAGCCCTTTAATCGTTAAATATCCCTGACTTCCTACGACCCGCACCCGCACCGTGCGACCATTGATATTAGCAATATAGCCTTGACGATAGGTTTCTCCCACTGCAAGCGATCGCCATTCATCCCCCTGAACTAAAAATTTTCGTTCAATTTCTATTGCCATTTATAGTGATCTAAAAAATTATCTGTTCATGATTATACCATAAAATTTTATATTTTTATCAACAAATAAAAAAAAATCCCGTTGTTGCGCTGTTGTTGCGCTGTTGTTGCGCTTCAGCGCAATCTTGAGGGCTAAAGCCCAACAACATACAACATCATGTTTATGTTAATAATAATTAATTTGCCAATAGCTACAAAATTGATATAATCATTATACGGTGAGCGTCATCGCTTCGTAGATTAGAAAATAATCTGGCTTTAAAATTTTAAGTTTATTTTATCCATGACTGAACTATTTAATCCTTCTGAAAATTCTAATGTTTCTCGTCGTTTTATTCTTAAATTATTCGGTATTAGCGCAGTGGCTGGGCTCTTAGGGTATTCTCGATTCCATAAACCTGAACCAACAATTTTCCAGCCAAATATCCTGAATTTACCCCAATTTTTGACCCAACATAAGCACGTTGTAATTGTCGGTGCAGGATTAGCCGGATTAGCCTGTGCTTATGAATTGAGTCAACGGGGATTTAAAGTTACTTTATTAGAAAAATCTCCCCAATTGGGCGGTAAAATTGCTAGTTGGGATATTAAAATAGGTGATAAAACCTTTAAAATGGAACATGGTTTTCATGGGTTCTTTCCCCAATATTATAACTTAAAATCCTTAGTTAAAGAAATCCAAATTGAAGATAATTTTAAATCATTAGAATCCTATGCCGTGGTTTTTAAAAATAACCAATATCAACCGGAAATATTCCGTCCTAGTCGGTCTGCATTTCCTTGGAATGTGGTGGATTTAGGGTTCTCTTCTGCTAATCGTTTAAACTGGGGAATTAATCTGACTCATTTGAATCATTGGAAAGTATTTAGAGAAATTGGTGGGTTTAAAATTCCCAATAGTTTTCAACGTTTGGATGACATTTCTGTGGCGGACTGGGTGAGTCAAGATTTCCCTCAAGGTTTGTATGATTTATATTTTCTTCCCTTTGCTAAATCGAGTTTAAATGCACCGGATAAATTGAGTGTGGGGGAATTGATGCAGTTTTTCCATTTCTATTTTTTTGGTAATCCTGAAGGGTTGGCTTTTAATGGAACTTGTCAAGATATGGGAACCAGTTTAGTCCAACCTTTAGTTAAAGCAATTCAACAAAAAGGAGGAGAAGTTTTAACCGATGTTACCGTGAATAATATTAACTGGAATCAAGGAAAAATTGATTCTATTAGTTATTTTCAAGGTAATCAAATTAATTCAGTTCCATTTTGGGTAAAATATAATCCAATTCTATCATTAATTGACCCCCCCTGCCCCCCCTTGGTAAGCGGGGGTGAATATCAGGAATTGGTCGGGGGTGACTGTTTAGAATATTTTGGGTCTGGAGATGATATTTATGCGGTATCTGGAGAGAATAATCAAGCTATTTCTTTGCAATGTACCCATCAAGGTTGTACGGTACAAATGGCAGAAGATGGATATTTTCATTGTCCTTGTCATGGGGCAGTTTTTAATCAAAAAGGTCAGGTAATTTCTGGCCCAGCACAACGAGATTTACCAAATTATCAGGTAATAGAAAGACAGGATAATCAAGTTAAGTTAGTTGGTATTAATAATATAACCAGAAATTCATCTATTACAAATAATATCCAGGCAGATTATTATGTATTAGCGACGGATATTCCTGGGACGCAACGATTATTTACCTTGATGAATGGGGAAATCAATCAACAGGTGAAACAACAAATTGAACAACTACAAGTCGCTGACCCCTTTGCAGTTTGTAGGTTTTGGTTTGACCGAGATTTCCCTTGGGAATATAGCCATTTTACCTCTTTATCAGGTTATAATTTAACCGATAGTATTACCCTTTATCATCGTATTCAAGAGGAATATATTAAATGGTATAAAGAAACTGGGGGGACTGTGGTAGAACTTCATGCTTATTGTTATAAAGAAACGCAATTTCCCACACAAGAAGCTTTATTAATAACTTTTGAACAGGAACTTTATGAAATTGTCCCCGAATTAAAATTAGCTACCCTATTACATCGAGAATTAGTCAATCAGAAAAATTTTGCCGGATATCCCCCCGGAAGTTATGCAAATCGTCCGGCTACAAATTCTGGGGTTACTAATTTAATGTTTGCGGGAGATTGGGTAAAAATGCCCTTTCCCTGTGGTTTAATGGAAAGGGCTGTTAGTAGTGGATTATTAGCAGCAAATGAAATTTTATATCAGGAGGGTTTGCAAAAACGACCGCTTTTTTCTGTAAATCCAGAAGGATTTTTAAAGATATAAAATTGATATTACTTTAATTCCGCGTAGGCGGAATTTGTTTGTGTAGCTGCGATTGAAATCGCCCAGGTTAATATGAATCAAGAAAAATTATCCAATACAACATCAAAAACCAACGATATTCGACAGTCAGGAATAAACCCGAATCATTGGTATGTTGTAGCAGCAATTCATGAAGTCAAAACTCAACCCCTGGAAGTAAAATTATGGAATCAAAATATTGTTTTATTTCGGGATAGTTTAGGCAAAATTCAAGCATTGGAAAATCGCTGTCCCCATCGACAAGTTAAATTAAGTCATGGTAAAATCATATCAGATTATATAGAATGCGCTTATCATGGTTGGCAATTTAATTCTCAGGGAGAATGTGTCAAAGTTCCCTATTTAGAGGATAACCAAAAATTACCTAAAAATTGTAAAATCCGAGAATATTCAGTTAAAGAATTAGATGGTTTTATCTGGCTTTTTCCTGGGGATAATCCTAATTTAATTCAACCCTTAGCAATTCCAGAATGGGATAATCTAAATTATATTGCAACGGTTTCAGTTATTCATTATCAAGGACATTTTTCCTTTTTAATTGAGAATTTAATGGATATGTACCACGGACATTTACATCAAGATTTACAAGCATGGACGGATGCTATTTTAGACAAGATAGAAGCAGATGAAAACCGAGTTGATGCTTACTATCAAGCTAAAAGTTATTATAAAATTGATAAAATTTGGTCAATTTCCCAGCTATTTTTTCCCGGTTTAAGACAACTTCATCCTGAACCTTTAACGGTTAGTTATATTTATCCCCATTGGGTTTCTACTTTGGGAGACTATTTTAAAATATATTGTTTATTTTGTCCGATTAGTTTAACAGAAACCAAGGCATATTTAATTCATTTTACCTCATTAAATGCCTTTTGGCGACTCCATAAACTGCCTATAAAATTCAGAAAATTTGTCAAAAATTTATGTTTTGGTTCCGCCCAAAAACTATTGGATGGGTTAGTTAAACAGGATATTTTAATGATAGAAGAAGAACAACAAGCCTATTTACAAAATCCCCAACAAAAAGGATATGAATTTAACCCGACTATCGCCAGTATTCAAAGGTTAATTAACAATCAAGTTGAAAAATAATCAGTAGGGGGTCATCAATACAAAATTTCGTTGTTGCGCTTTAGCGCTCCATAAAGGGGCATTCATCCCAACAACAAATATGGAGCGCTGAAGCGCAACAACAAATATGGAGCGCTGAAGCGCAACAACAAATATGGAGCGCTGAAGCGCAACAACAAATATGGAGCGCTGAAGCGCAACAACAAATATGGAGCGCTGAAGCGCAACAACTATGAATTTATGCTTTTTGCTTCAAAATTAATAGGGTAATATCATCAAACTGTTTTTCTTTTCCTCGGAATGTCAAAACATCATTAATCACAGATTGTTTAATATCTTCTATCGGGTGTTGCCAATTTTCAGAAATAACATCACAGAGTCTATCAAGTCCATACTGTTGTCTATCAACATTAAAGGTTTCTGTAATTCCATCGGTATATAAAACCACTCCATCTCCGGTTTTTAACTCGACAGTTGCGGAATTAATAAACTCCGTAATATTTTCATCTAAAGCAATCGGAAGACCTAAATCCATCGTATCAATCCGTTCAATATTACCATCAGAACGAACAATCAAAATTTCCTCATGCTGTCCACTAATAGTTAACAATCCTTGATAATAATTTAATAGTACCAAAGTCAAGTTTCTATCCACATTCATCCGTTCAATATTTTTATAAAGAGTGCTATTAAGAATAGTCAGAAATTGTATGGGGTCAGTTTCTCTAATTTCCGTGAGGGTACGAATTCCCATTTGAGTCATTAACATTAAAATCCCACTTTCTAAACCATGTCCGGTGACATCTCCAATCCCCAATGTCACCACACCATCGGTTTCTAAAACATCATAATAATCTCCGCCAACTTCCTCCGCAGGTTCCATAAATCCCACAATTTCTACTCCTTGAATAGCTGCGAGTTCCTCCGGTCTAGGTAGAATCATTTGTTGTAAACGACGAGTTACTTCTAATTCCGTTGCTAACCGTAAATTTTCCGTTTGTAGGCGACTAATATTAACATGGGTTTTAATTCTGGCTAAAAGTTCATCCTTAGCAAAGGGTTTAATCATATAATCATTAGCACCCATATTTAACCCCGTTACAATATCTTGAACTTGAGTTTTAGCCGTCAATAAAATAATCGGTAATTCCGTGGCATTAAACTTTTCTCTCAGTTTTTGAGTCACTTCATATCCAGTCATTTTAGGCATCATTACATCCAATAACATCACATCAGGTCTGAGTCCTTTAGCAATTAATTCCAAGGTTTCTTCGCCATTAATGGCTTGAAAAACGGCATATTGATTTAATGAAAGATTATTAAATAAGACTTGACGATTAACGGCTTCATCATCAACAATTAGAATCTTAATAACTTCCGAAGAAAGATTAATTTGGGGTTGAACAAAACTAGAATTAATTGATAATAAGGTATTAATTTCTTGAGGTTGTAGTGGATTTTTTACTCGGTTTTCCGTCGGCGTTTTAACTGTATTTTCAGCAATGGGCAGGGTAAACGTAAATCGAGAACCGATACCCATCTCCGATTCCACAGTAATTTCACCCCTATGTAATTCAATTAATTGTTTGGTAATGGTTAATCCTAATCCGGTGCCGCCATATTCTCTAGCAGTTGACCCTTCTCCCTGTTCAAAGGATTCAAAAATTCGGTCTAATTTATTAGTAGGAATCCCAATTCCCGTATCAGAAATTGTAATTGCAATTTGAGACTTATTGCCTTTAGGTAAAATAATGGCTGAAATTTCTACGATTCCTTCTGGGGTAAATTTAATCGCATTTCCAATTAAATTATAGAAAATTTGTTGTAACCGATTTTCGTCAGCTTCCGCTAGGGGAAAATCAACCGAAATCCGATTAATAATATGTAAATTTTTATGCGTAATTAGATGTTGACTCAAAATACAAACCGCATCCACAATTGCCCGAATATCAAGGGGTCGCAGTTCCAGTTCTATATTTTGATGACGCAGTTTAGAGAAATCTAAAATATCACCCACTAGACTCGATAAACGGCGACCACTAGCCGCAATCATGGCTAAATTACCATTAGTTTGGGGGGATAAATCTCCCGTCGCCCCATCAATTAAAGATTCAGCAATGCCAATAATTCCATTTAAAGGAGTTCGTAATTCATGGGAAGTATTGGCTAGAAATTCATCTTTTAATTGGTCTAAATGTTGCAGTTCTTCATTCTTGGCTTCTAAAATAGTAAAGGATTCTTTTAACTGTTTGGCCATGCTATTAAAAGATTTAGCTAACTGACCTAATTCATCTTCCCGTTTCAGGTTTACTTTTTGTTCCCAGTCTCCTTGGGCAATTTTTTTGGCGGCAATATTTAACTGTAAAATCGGTTTTACAATCCATTGTGCGGTTAATAATCCTATTAATGTAGCTCCCAATAATGCTAAACTACATAAAGCAATAGTGGTGCGAGTATTGGCATTAATTTGTTCCATAAAATCGGATTCAGGAACAACTACAAGAATTAACCAATTAACGGTTTTGCCCTTTTGAAAAGGTAACGCTTTGACAAAATAACGATCATGATTCCAAGTAAATTCTAGTTCTTTTCCTTGCTTAATATCCTTGAGATTAGTATAGGTTTTGCTTAAATATTTTGCGGTGGCTTGAGTTAAGGGATTTTGGCTTTTTATTGCCGCAAATAACTGTCTATCATCCTTAACTACTAGAAAGGGTTTTTCTAAAGTAGAAGTGGCTAATAATGTGCCATCACTGTCAATTAAAAAGGTTTGTCCTGATTTTCCTACCTTTAATCGATTTAAAAAATTTCCAATTTCATCTAACCGTAATGCGGTATTTAAAACTCCTTGAACTTCTCGGGTTTGAGGATTATAAACCGGAAGCAAAGCACTCATTAATAGAGTCGGTTCTAATAACGATAAATACACCGAACTCCAAGTCGCATCTCCGGCTTTTACTGCATCTTTATACCATACACCTTTTCGGGTATCAAAATCTTTAACAATGGTTGCAACTTCGGTGCGATCGCCTTTATAATCAGTCTTATAGGAATAGAAGTCAAAATTAGTGAATTTGTCAATCACATTAATTCTTAAAGACCCATCCCCCAACTGTTCCCCCGTGCGTTCCTGTCCAGCGGCATTAGTAATTTTAATAAAGTTAATATCAGGATAAATTTGTACCTGTCGCCAAAGATATTTTTCCCACTGGGTTAGGTCTTGAAAGGTTAAAATTCTCGACTGAAGTAAATTTAAGTTAGTTTGATTAATCTTTTCTGGAATAGCTAAATAGGCTTCTAAATTCTGTTCAACCCTAGCACTAATTTCATTTTGTAATTGACTCACCACCTCATTGACCGCCTTCTGTCCTGCATTAAAAGACAACCATCCCACAATCCCAACCGCCCCAAAAATTTGCAGTAAAAAAGGTATAATCAAAACCGTTCGGATCGGAATCGGACGCCGACTTTTCCGAACAATCTTAATCCACATTAACTGAAATTTAGGCAAAGAAATTGGCATTGAAGATAAAAAGTTATAATTGTTAAGTGAGTAATAGTTAATAGGTAATGGGTAATATAGCAATCCTAAATAGGTTGTAACATTTCAATACTGATATGAAACGGCCAGAAGTATTACCCCAGATCCCTCCCCCCCAAAACCCCCGTGCACAGGGGTTTTGGGGGGGGCTGTTCCGGTGTTCCCTTTTGATCAGGGATTTTAAACACAACTCAAATAGGATTGCTATAGGTAATAGGTAATGGGTAATAACTGGTACAGACGCGCCATGGCACGTCTCTACACTGATTACTGATTGCTAATTCCCTCCCAGCGTTTCATCTGACCCCCATCAATATCAAAAAGATCAAGCACCCGACAAACCGTATTTGTAACCATTTCATCAATAGATTCTGGCATCGTATAAAATGCAGGAACCGGGGGCATAATAATTCCCCCACATTCTGTCACCGTTAACATATTTTTAAGATGAATCGCATGGAGAGGGGTTTCCCGTACCATTAACACTAACCGACGACGTTCTTTGAGCACCACATCCGCCGCCCGGGTTAGGAGGTTACTCGTCACTCCCGTCGCCACCTCAGCCAAGGTTTTCATCGAGCAGGGAAGAATCACCATCCCCATCGTCCGAAACGAACCACTAGATATAGCGGCTCCCACATCTCCAATAGGATAGCTGACGTTGGCCAGGTTGTGAAGTTGTTTACTATCTATATTCAACTCATGGGCTCTAGTGATTTCTCCCGCCCGAGAAACAACCAGATGGGTTTCCACATCGGTTTCCCGCAACAATTCCAACAGACGCACCGCATAAATAATACCACTAGCCCCACTAATACCCACGATGAGACGTTTAGAACTGGTCATGTTATTGGCGGCTTTCTAATCTGAATTATTCCATTTTAACCCTAAATAAACAAGTTTTTTCAATCAACTTCCTTTCTAATATCACTGCGAATATGTAAATCTCTTTGAGGATAGGGAATTTCAATATTATTCTCAGCAAAAACTTTCCAAATTTCACAAGCAATTTCACTCATAATTCGTTTTCCTCCAGTCGGAGTTGCTAACCAGACTGTGATCTCAAAATCTAAACTAGATTCTCCAAAATTAATAAAACTAACCAAAGGAGCCGGATCATTTAAAGTTTCGGGATGTTTATAGATAATTTCTAACAAAATCTCAATCACTTTTTGCGGATCACAATCATAACTGACTCCCACAGTTAAAGACTTTCGCACCCGGCGATCGCTACCCGTCATGGTTTTAAGTTCTTGGGTAAAAAAGATTTGATTCGGAATAATTTTTTCTGAATTATCTCTTATCACTTGTACCGTTGTCGCTCGCATACTGATTTTTTTAACTTCACTGGATTCTCCGCCGATTTCAATAATATCTCCAGGTCTTAACGAACCTTCAAATAACAAAAATATCCCACTAATAAAATTACTAAATACTTCCTTTAACCCAAAGCCAATACCGACAGATAACCCGCCCGTAATCGCAGCAAATGTTGTAGAATTAAATCCTAGATATCCAATAACAATCACAATTCCAAAAGTAATTAAAAAATAACGAACTAAAATCAAAGAGGCTTGAGCACCACCCGAATCTATTTTCGTACTATTAATAATAGTCTGCCAAAGGATATATTGTAAAATATTGACAGCAACAATCCATAAATACAACCCCACGGTACTAATTATAATTACTCCTATGGTGACTGAACTGCCAAATAAATTAATCACCACTACTTGCAGAAGTTGATCAAAATCTACAAATAAACTTAAAATTTCTCTCAAAACATATAAAATAAATATCGGTCTAAAAAAATAGAAATTACACTCTTGAACCCGATTAATCGGAATAAATAGACATAAACTAACGATAAAAATTCGATAAAATAGATAAACCCATAAAATATTAATTGCGATCGTTAAAATTCCGGCAATCCATCCTTGATTAATGAATAAATTGTGAAATAAATTTAAGACAATTAAGCTAAATCCCCGACCCACTAAATCAGGAATTAAGATTAATCCACACCAATAGGGAGCTAAAGTTGTTTCTTGGGCTAGATTAATTGCTAGTTGTGGAAAATTTGCTTTGATTTTTTTACCGACCCAATAGGATAGGCTATGACTGACTAAAATCGAGATCAAAATTACCAACAATTGAATTTGTACCGGAGAGCGATTCAAAAAAATCAAGAGTTTAGTAATTTGATCAACAATAAATGTTAAATTGGGTTGATTAGACATATCGGATTTTTTTTAAGGTTGACTTGATTTCTGATTAACAGTTTCAGTAATCTGATGAGCAGCATCTTCAGCAGCGATACTTCCCCCTAATACTTGAGGATATAAACTATTACCCATCTTCGCCCAAACCCGCGCTAATTCAACTTGATCTAGGGGAATTGCTATTGCAGTTTTAGCTTGCTCAACTAATATCGATTGTCGAGGAAACAAACGACTATTAACATTAACATTGTTATTAGCCGGAATAAAAGAGCCTTCTAGGAGGCTTAACCGCTTGCGAGTTTGTTCTGGATTTGTAAAAAATTGAGCCAATTGTAGGGATAATTTTTGTTGATTAGGACTCGATATTTGATTAAACAAAATCACACGGGAATAGAGAAAAGGCCCGGCGGGGTTGTTATCTTCCCCTGGTAATAAGGCAACACCCAAATTATCTTTTCCTAACCCTTGGCTATATTTGGGCAACCGCGAAGAATCACAAAAAACATAGGCCAATTGGTTATTAATAAACCCCTGTTCCAAGCCTTCAATACCATCATTAAAAACCATATTCGGTTCATTTTGGGCAATTTTTAGCCACTCCATCCATTTTGCCCAAATATTTTGATCAAAAACAAAATTACCTTGGAGATCAAAAGATTTCCCCCCAAAAACTTGCACCCCCCAAAAAGTAGCTACAAAATTAGACCATATCCCCACCGAGTAACCCATCTTTGCTTGTTGCAAGAGTTCAGTTAAAGTTTTAGGCGGTAACTTAACTTTCTTCTTGTTATAGCAAAGAGTTTGAGTCATCACCGAGGTGGGTATACCATACATTTTTCCTTGATAGCGAACATGACTAATCGCCGTAGGAAGATAACCCGAAAAATCAAAGTCTTCAATCACCGGAATCAAATTATCCTGAACTAAACTCGGAATCACCCCAGAAACAGTAAAGATAAAATCCGGCCCCAAACCTCTGTTAACTTGTTGGCGGAATTGCCGCTCTAATTGATCATTGGGAACATATTCACTAACAATCCTAACATTAGGATATATTTGCATATAATCATTCAAGGAATCTTGCATAATTTCCTTGATTTTGTCCTCAAAGGAATGCCAAACTAAAATCTGTCCCTGAATGGATTGCGGTTGAGAATCAGATATTGTGTCTACATCCTTGGGACTGCAACTGGTCAAAAATATTAATACTAAGATAATTAACGATAAAAAACGGTAACGCAATTGATTTTCCTACTCCCTCAATTAAATATTAAAACATTCTATAGCAATCGGCAGATTAGTCTTGACAACTCCTTTGTGTCTTTGTGTCTTTGTGGTTAAATTAACCCCAACCCTAACTATAAAATAAGCGATCGCCTTTTTCAATCAAAGCGATCGCTTATTCTAAAAGAAACCCGGTTTCTATCTATTTCAACATTCCCGAAACCGAAGCCACCTCCGGTTTAGCAATCCGAGGAGCCATAAACCCTTTAGCATACAAATCAGGATTAGCCTTAGCCACTTGAGCATAAGAATCCCGCATCTGAGTATTCAGGGCAACGGTTGTGGCGTCATAAACCTTAGTCACCAGTTTAGGATATAACCCAATTCCCACAATCAGCACCAGGAAACTCGCAGCAATGAACATCTCCCGGGGTCGAGCATCACTAAAAGTAGCTTCCGAGGGCAGTACACAACTGGTTCCAAAACAAAATGCCTCTTGGTCATCAGAATTTTTGGAAACCGTATCACCCAACATACAAACAGGCGCTTCACCCGTTGCATAGAATAACTGACGGAGCATTGACAGTAAATAAATCGGGGTCAGAACTAATCCCACACCCGCCAAAGCCACAATTACCACTCGGAAAGTCGTGCTATAAATATCGCTGGTGCTAATTCCGATAAACACCAACACCTCACTAGCAAAGCCACTCATCCCAGGTAAGGCCATAGATGCCATCGCCCCGGCGGTAAATAGAGTGAACACCCTGGGCATCGCCTTACCGATATAACCCATTTCATCCAAAGCCAGAGTATGGGTGCGGTCATAGGTAACACCCGCCAAGAAGAACAGCACCGCCGAAATCAGACCGTGAGAGATCATTTGTAACAATGCTCCACTCACCCCAATATCCGTAAAGGAGGCAATTCCCAGCAACACAAACCCCATGTGAGACACAGAGGAATAGGCCAAGCGGCGCTTCATATTCGACTGGCCAAAGGAATTTAAGCCACCATAGACAATATTAACCACCCCTAAAATTGCCAGAATCGGGGCAAAGTAGATATGGGCATCGGGTAGCATCCCCATATTCACTCGAATCAGACCGTATCCCCCCATCTTTAAGAGCACTCCAGCCAAAATCATCGAAACCGGAGCCGAGGCTTCACCGTGGGCATCCGGGAGCCAAGTATGTAGGGGAAAAACCGCCAATTTCAAGCCGAAGGCTATTAATAACCCGGCATAAGTAAATAATTCTAGGGTGAGAGGATAATCCTTCAGACCCAGTTCCACCATATCGAAAGTTAAGGGGCCACCGCCATAGAAGGCCATTGCTAAGGCAGCCACCAGGATAAATAAAGAGGCAGCGGCCGTATATAATAAAAATTTAGTTGCGGCGTAACGGCGTTTTGGCCCGCCCCAAATGGAAATTAATAGGTACACCGGAATTAATTCCAGTTCCCAGACAATAAATAACAGCAGCAAGTCTTGAGCCACAAACACCCCGATTTGGGCCGAATACAGCACCAACATCAGGAAGTAGAACAGACGAGGTTTTTGGTCTACCTGCCAAGCTGCAAAAATAGATAGAGTTGTAACCAGTCCAGCCAGAAGTACCAGGGGAAGGGAAATTCCGTCAACAGAAACGGCCCAGTTCAAACCCAATTGCGGTGCCCAGGGAAACTTTTCCACCAGTTGGAAATTTGCACTGCTGGGATCGTAATACTTCAAGAAGACATAGCACATTAATAATAAGTCGGCGATGCCTACACCCAGGGCATACCAGCGCAACTGTTTGCCGTTTTGATCAGGCAGTACAGGAATTAGCACTGAAGCAAGGAGTGGGAACAGGACTATCGTAGTCAGCCAGGGAAATTGATCCGCCATCATGACAGTAAGAACAAATACTTATCCGTGAATAATTGCATTGTACTCAACTTTGTAACGATTTGTATATAAATTTTTACCAGAGGTTGCATTGACTAAAATCAATGCAAATTAAATATTGATAGATTTTAATCAATATTTAAGACAAAATCCAATTACATTTGATAATTTCTAACCTCAAAATCAAATATAATTGGGTTGATTTGTGGTTAACTTTTAATTATTCTACCCCAAAATGCTCTCGCAATTTTGCTTCTTGTTCCGTTGATAAATTAGACTGAATCAGTTCTCCTTTATCGAAATCTTTAAACGCTTCTTCTACTTTGTCTATCGTGACTTTACCTGTTAGCAAAAATAGGGCAGAGGTTTCTTCTGTGACTTGTTCACGCACACTTTTAATAAAGTCATCATTAATCCCATAATCGTTAAATTGACCCGAAAGTGCTCCAACTAATGTTCCAAAATTTCAACTAAATACTGTTTTTCAAGTTGGACTAACTTAGCAAGTGCCGTTTCAGCACCTTCGGCAGTATTGAATTTCCAAACTGTTAATGTGGCCATAACTTTAAATTCCTCTTAAAGAATGATTCGTTTATACCTCTGTCATTGATGACAACACCATGCAGAAAAAGCAACCCGTTTCTGTTACCATCAATGAGTCCATTAATGGAGAAATGGAACCCGCAGGTTTAGCTTCCACAACCTATCAAGGCAACGATACTTTTAGCGGAAAATCTCAAGCCGGAAGTCCGATTAGTTTTACACTGCTTGGTAACTACAGTGTAGTTCAAATTAAGCATAGTGGTCAAACTTTTACCGGAATTTGTCACTAGGATTCGGGTTGACTTTGGACAGCCTTTTAATAGTTAATAATTAACCCTAAATTACCCCAGTTAACGGTTAAAACTTGACCGTTAACTGTTGGTTCTTGAGGTTACAAAAACCACAAAAGAGGAACTAAAATAGCCGTTACAATTGCAGCAAAAATTAGCGCATATTCTACTTTTTTGCTCAATAATCTGGTCACTAAAATCAGACTAATTGCCAATAAAACGGCTCCAATTTCCACTAAATCTTGCCCTTTTTGATCAATCAGAGTAAGATTTGGGGGAGGAAATTGAGAGGTTTGTGGTTGGGAAGGAAATTGAATCAAAAATTGGCGAGAAATGTAATTAGACGACATTAGGGAAGTGTTCATAAACTGATATTATATCTGGTTAAAACAATTGACTGAAAACTAACTATTAGGCGGTAACTCTAAGGCAATATTTCCTAATAAACCTTTGCGAAAATCATTTAACATTTGACGGGCAGTGCGTTCGATATCTCCTTTATGCTTATATTCTGCCAACTCCTGTAAATAGATATCTCCACTCAGAGCCGTAAACTCTAATTGATATCGGGAAACCAACAAATGCTGTAAATTAAAATCCTGTAACAACTCAATCAATACCGTTGCAACCTGTAAATTTTCATAGGACGCTTCCCCAATATCCTCACAAATTGCCAACTTTAAAGCATCTTCCTCTTTTCTGATTTTGGTCGGAATTACCCCAGGAGCATCTAATAATTCCAGAGTCTCGGAAATTCTCACCCATTTCAAATGACGAGTCACCCCCGCCCGTCTAGCACTATCAACAATTCGCCGATTCAATAACCGATTAATTAAGGCCGATTTTCCCACATTCGGAAAACCAATTACCGCCGCCCGCACAGGACGGGGTAACATCCCCCGTCCGGCCCGTTTTTCATTGATTTGTGACCCGGCGGCTTGGGCAGCTTTCGCCACCGCATCCACCCCATTTCCCAACCTGGAATTCGTAAAATAGGCCGTTTCCCCCTGTTCCTCAAACCACTCCTCCCACTGTTTTTGTATATGGGAGGGAATCATATCCATACGGTTAATCACCAACACCTTCATTTTACTTCCCACCCACTGCGGAACATTGGGATGATGGGTCGTCAGAGGAATACGAGCATCTCGCACCTCCAAAATCACGTCCACCCGTTTCAGTTGTTCCTGAAGGGTGCGTTCCGCTTTAGCAATATGACCGGGATACCATTGGATAGACATTATGTTAGGGGAGCAGGGGAGGTAGGGGGCATGGGAGCAGGGGGAGCAGGGGGAGCAGGGGGAGCAGGGGGAGCAGGGGAGGCAGGGCGGGTGTCTTACCGTAGTGAGTCCTTTAGGACTCTCTTAGAGGGAGCAGTTTAACAGTCAACCGTCAACACCCTCCCTTAAGGAACAATCAGGACAGGACAGGGAGACAAATTAATTACACGGTTAGTAACGCTATCGGCCGCACCATCTTCGGTCAGACCAATTCCTCGACTCCCCATGACAATTAAATTCGCATTAATTTCATCAGCAACGTCACAAATCGTAAAAGCGGGTTTTCCCTCTTTTTCTAGGATTTGAGCCTCAATACCATCCTTAGAAAACAGGGTTTGAGCCTGTTTTAGTAAGTCCGCCACCGCTTCCGGGGACGACATTTGTTCAGGATGGGGTTGAGGTTCGGTCACCTCAGCATTGGGTTCCACAACCGCCAAAACATAGAGACTAGACCCAAAGGTTTTGACCAGGTTGGTCACAATTACCGCCGCTTCGTGGGCTTCACGGCTTTGGTCAACAGCAAATAAAATGGTTTTAAACATAATCGCGCATCTCCAAGACGCGGACTTAGGTAGAATGTTTACTGTGAACGATTAGGTGGTAGACCGGATGGGGTTGACAGACAGGATTAAACTGTCCGAAACCTGACCCATGCCACCTAAATTTAATCTGATTTAGACAACAACATATCCTAGGAGGATTATCCTGTGTCAAAAAAAACTGTAGCAGATTTATCCGCATCAGATTTATCTGGGAAACGGGTATTAGTCCGCGTTGATTTTAATGTTCCCCTAGATAACGGTTCAATTACCGATGATACACGGATTCGTGCGGCTCTGCCGACTATCCAAGATTTAACTTCTAAAGGCGCTAAAGTGATTTTAACCAGCCACTTTGGCCGTCCTAAAGGCGTAGACGAGTCCCTGCGTTTAACCCCTGTGGCAGCCCGGTTATCGGAATTGTTAGGTAAACCCGTTAAGAAATTTGACGATTGTATTGGGGATGAAGTCACCCAAGGAGTTGCTGAACTCCAAAATGGCGATGTGGCATTATTAGAAAATGTCCGTTTCTATGCCGAAGAAGAAGATAATGATCCTGAATTTGCGAAAAAATTAGCTTCTGTTGCTGATTTATACGTTAATGATGCTTTTGGAACCGCCCACCGTGCCCATGCTTCTACTGAAGGAGTAACTCATTATTTGCCTTCTGTCGCGGGTTATTTAATTGAAAAAGAACTCAAGTTTTTACAAGGTGCTATTGAAGAACCCAAACGTCCTTTAGCTGCTATTGTTGGCGGTTCTAAAGTGTCTTCTAAAATTGGTGTGATTGAAGCTCTTTTAGATAAATGCGATAAATTGCTGTTGGGCGGTGGGATGATTTTCACCTTCTATAAAGCTCGCGGTTTGAATGTGGGTAACTCTTTGGTGGAAGAAGATAAACTGGAATTAGCCCGCGAATTAGAAGCGAAAGCCAAAGAAAAAGGCGTGGCTTTTCTGTTACCTACCGATGTGATTATTGCGGATAAATTTGCTCCCGATGCGGAAGCAAAAACCGTTAGCATTAATGACATTCCCGATGGTTGGATGGGATTAGATATTGGCCCCGATTCTATTGAGGTTTTCCAAAAAGCTTTAGGCGACTGTAAAACAGTAATTTGGAACGGCCCGATGGGGGTTTTTGAGTTTGAGAAATTTGCCGCCGGGACAAAAGCGATCGCTTTAACTTTAGCAGATTTAACCAAAACAGGCACGATTACTATTATCGGTGGTGGTGACTCCGTTGCTGCTGTTGAACAGTTGAATTTAGGCGAACAAATGAGCCATATTTCTACTGGAGGTGGCGCCAGTTTGGAATTGTTAGAAGGGAAAGTATTACCTGGAATTGCAGCGTTAAATGATGCGTAATTTCAGCTTTAGTTAACATCGATTTGTAGGGGATATGGCGGTGTCATATTCCCTACTATTTTTTGACCATGAACGTTTAATTATGGAACTTGAATAATATCGAAAGTATCCTGATTGTCAATTCGATAAAATAAGAAGTCAGAATCAAGGGTTAAAATTTGATGATACCCTGTTTTTTCAGCTACTAAAACTAAGGTTGCATCCGCTAAATCCATTGGTCGATATATTTCTCCATTAACCCAAACAAACGAATATAGTCATTTTCTTCAATTTCATAAATAGTCAGTAATTTATTTAAGAGAAGTTGACCTAAATGTTTTTGCATAACCCAACCGCCACGATGCAAAGCAAGATACATGGCTTCTGTTAAACATGGCCAGGTTGTGATCAGAGGTTTTGTTAATTTTTGAATTGCACCCCTATAGGCTAGATGTTTCGGTTGACTGGAATCAACTAGACAAAGTAAAACACCTGCATCACAAAGAATCATAGGTTTAGACCTTGCTGGCGATATTTATTGAGTAGAATTTGCTGGTATTCGTTAGTGGGTGTTGCAGTTTTTATCTCTAACTGATCGACTCCTTCAAACCATTTTAACCAGGCTTTTAGCAGCTTTTCATCAACATTACTCTGAACCGTTTTATCAAGATTTTGGTCAATGATCTTATCAATAGCTTGGTTAACTTCCTGTAACAGAGTTTCGGGAAGTTCTTCTAATTTAGCGAGAACAAGGTCACGGATACTCATGATGATTACCTCTTTCAATGCTATTAATTTTAACAAAATTAGTATTGACCTGTTAGATTACTGTCACAACACTTAAGTTTGAATTGGTGCTTGTCAGAAAAATCTGCTATAATTTTGGATAAGATGCTGGTTAACTTACCATACTAGGATGACTATGATTAGAGTTGCAGACAAAATTATGAAGCGGATTCGTGGCTATGGTCGTGGCCGTTGGGTTTGCACGCCCAAGAATTTCCTTGACCTGGGTAGTCGAAGCGCTATAGATAAAGCACTGTCACGTCTAGTTAAGGATGGTTTACTGCGACGTATAAGCAAAGGCTTATACGATCTTCCTCGCATGAGCAGTATTTTAAACCGTCTAGCCCCACCGGATATTGATGCCACGATCAAAGCACTGGCAAGACGAGATCACACAATTTTTATGCCAGATGGTATCGTTGCAGCAAATAGTTTAGGCTTGACAAATGCTGTTCCTGCTAAGATGGCTTATCTTACAAATGGCACGACAAGAATCTTAAATGTGGGAGGTCGTACTGTTCAGATCAAACACGCCAAAAAGCACTTAATGTCATGGCTGAAGCGTCCAGGGTTAACAGTTGTTTTAGCCCTAGATTGGCTTGGTAAAAAAGTAGTTTCCGACTCGGAAATTATTAATATCTTGCGATCGCGTTTGCCTGATAATGTTAAGCAAGACTTGGTAAAAGGTATCGATCTTTTGCCCATTTGGATGGCGAAAATTGTAGATAGTATTACTCAAAGTGTGAGTGTTGCTGCGTAATGAATCAGGAATTTAAACACTTTCTTGAATTATCTAAACAGGAGCGCCAAGATGTCTTTGAAGCTGAAGCCGAGAATCTTGATACTCGATCAAGCTATGTAGAGAAAGATTTTTGGGTTTGTTTAGTCCTTGATATTCTCTACAATGGCTTTAATTTCGATCATCCTCGGCTTCTATTCAAAGGTGGAACCTCTCTGTCAAAAGGATATAGCTTAATCAATCGTTTCTCTGAAGATGTTGATTTTACCGTTTTCTCGAAGGATATCGGTTTTGATGAAAGCAAAGATCCCACAACACCAGAAATATCTGGGAAAGAACGAAAGCGCCGTTCAGAAAATATAATGGAAGCCACTTCTAAATATATCTGTAACAAACTGAGGCAAGATTTAGAGGCTATAGCTTCAACTTTAGCACCTGAATGTAACGTAATAACAGATACAGAAGATCGAGACAAATCAACTCTTTTATTTCATTATCCCAGCCTATTTGCAGAGGGTACCGATGCGTATATTCAGCCTCGCGTGAAACTTGAAGGCGGTGGTCGTTCAGCACTCGATCCTCACGAACAACTTATCATAAAACCTTTCATTAACCAAATACTTTCAGACCGGGACTTTTCAATACCTAATATCATCACTATTAGACCAGAAAGAACCTTCTGGGATAAAGTGATGATTTTGCATGGTTGGTATTGTGGACATAGAGACGAAGGACGCTTACCCAGCGATCGCCAACGAATCTCTCGTCATTATTATGACGTGGCGATGATTTATAAAACTGAGTTTGGCCTAAAAGCAATTTCCGATCCTAAATTGAGAGAGAATGTTCATCAGCATAATCAACTATTTTTCAACAAAGCTTGGATGAAATTTGATCAGGCGATACCAGGATCTTTTCATTTAGTCCCAGAGGGTAAATTGCTTCAGACTATTAAAAAGGACTACCAAGATATGCAAGGTATGATGCTAGGAAATGCCCCTAAATTTGAAACAATTGTAGAAGAATTAAAAAATCTTGAAATTGCTATTAACGAAGATTGATTGATCAGATTGCAACTTTAATTGAAAATGAAAATGTCAATTTGACTGATTTATGAGCAAATTTGGAAGCAAATACTATTTAACAAAAAAAGAAAGAAAGAAAATTGAATATTCCTAATTTTAGGATGGTTTCAACTTACTTTCCTTTACTATTTTATTTTAAAATAGGTTTGGTTAAATGACTACAATCAACATCATTAACAATCCTAGAATCAATCCTTGCAGGTTGAACCTCTACACCGGGAGGTAAAGGACGATTTTCGACATGGAAAACGACTTTTTTACAGACCATTTGACTATTCCCAACTGAAGCATAATCCCAAATATACACTTCTGAATTGGGGGATGTGGCATTAGCGGGGGGAATCACCCAGGAACTCAGCAAGACGATTTCTAAAGCCACTAAAGCTGCCATCACGAACTTTAGCATAACTTACTCATGGTTGATAAATTCAGGACTACTATTAGTATACCCAATATTGCCAGGTGATCGGACAATCTATACCCAGTTTAACGGGATTGGCGATCGCTTAATTTAAAATAACATTAAGAAACCGTTTTTTCTGTTTTTGGGGGTGCGATCGCTTTTCCATTAACTTCTTGTAAATAAAACCATCCCACTGTAATTAAAAACAGAAAATAACTTACAATTTGGACAAAATACAATTGATCTCGATAGCCAAATAAGGCTTTTAAAACGATCCCTGGAAATTGTTTATCGGGTAAAAATCCCTGGGTATTTAATACCAAATTCCCTAATAAACAAGAAGCAGGTTGAGTTAAACATAATCCCGCATATTCAGGATTAATTTGGGATAATATTCCTACTCCCGCATCCAAATGTTTGAGAACTGAAATTACTAATCCTGCTACAATTAATAACAGAAAAATTCCCATGATTTGAAAAAACAAACGAATATTAATTTTTACCCCCCACTTAAAGAGTAATATTCCTAATCCTGCGGCGACAAATAAACCTAAAACCGCCCCAATTGCAGGCATAATTCCCTGTTCAAAGGTAGCTAAGATAAAAATAACGGTTTCCAGTCCTTCGCGTAAAACTGCAATAAAAATCAACCCAAAAATTCCCCAACCTGCTGCGGTTTTATTTTTATTAATGGCGGCTTTAACTGCTCCTTCTACTTCCGATTTTAAGGATTTAGATTGTTGAGTCATCCAAATTAACATCCAACTTAACATGGCGATCGCAAACAACCCAATTCCTGCTTCTAAAAATTCGCCAAAAACTGGAGCGTAGGGATGTTCAGACGTAGCAATTCCTTGAATTAACCACCCAAATAATAGACCAAAAAATGCACTAGCAATAATTCCTACTCCCACTCCAGAAAATACCCAGGAATTGAGATAACTTTGTTCGGCTTTTTTCAAACAAGCTAGAACAATTCCCACCACTAAAGCCGCTTCAAACCCTTCTCGTAAGGTAATAAAAAATGTAGGTAATGCTTCGGTTATATTCATGATAATTGTATTCGTAAAAAAAATGAATGATTTTGAAAAGCGGCCAGGATTAACCAGCCCTAAAAACATCTTAAATCAACTAAAATCGCGCAACATTTTCTTGATTTCAATATTATGTAATTCCTCCTGACCAATCATAGTCCGAGCGTATTCCTCTAAATAAATACTCGCATTTTCAACCACTTCTAGCAAATCCTTATACAATTCTAAAGCCTTGCGCTCATGAGCTAAACTTTCCTGTAAAAGATCCTTGACCGAATGTTGATAACTTTCCTCAATGGGGGCAATTTTCTGGCTAGGGTGTCCTTCTAAACCCGTAAGAATTTCTCCAGCTTGTTGAGCATGAAGCAAAGATTCTGTGGCTTGAGCCTTGAAAAACTGTACAATGGGCAAACGATTCGGCCCGGTTATCATCAGAGCATAATGGGTATAACGCACCACCCCTGCTAACTCGAATTCCATAATCGTGTTGAGGAGTTGAATGGCTTTTGCTTGATCAAGATCTCTCATGCTTTGTCTTTAACCTAAAAACACTTTACCCATTATGACAACAGTTGATCATTTTTATAATAATTAGTTAAAATTATCATCTATCTTAAGAAGTAATTATTAAGATTTATATTAGATTTAATCCCCTAGGGGGTATTGTAAATTTTGAGAAAAACTTGTTTCCTATAAATAAGGAGGAAAGATTGTATTTACCAGATTTCGATGAAAAAACAACAAATTCAATACAGTGGTCTAATGGGTTTAATTGTAGCCTCTCTGATCGGCTGTTCTCAACCTGAAACTCCCCAAGTCCAAAACCGTTAACCCGGTATTTCTTGATTACAAATAAAAAGCCGTCCTTCTAGGACGGGGCTTCAGACCCTTTTTTGGGTCAAATAGTCTAATTCTGGCAAAAACCTGTTCTCTCTGGCTTAAAATCTATTGGTACTGCATATTTTTTTAAACAAGGAGACGAAAAATGCAAGAACCCACGAAGATCACGGACACATCCACCCCTACCGGAGCCAAAATAGATGTCACTGTAGAAACAGGTGGTGCTATTACCTCCCCTTCAACCAATGCCCAGTTTGATGAAATTAAAGAAAAAGTTGTAGTTGTCTTATCCGAACTTCCGGGTTACATCTCCAGTTTTTTTGGCTCCTACCAAAAACCAATTATTACCATTGTTCTGATTTTATCCGCCCTTGTGACTCTGAAGGTTTTATTTGCGGTGATCGATGCTCTGAATGATGTTCCTCTTTTAGCTCCAACCTTTGAGTTAATTGGTATGGGATATACCGCTTGGTTTGTCTATCGTTACCTGCTCAAAGCCTCAACCCGTCAGGAATTAGTTCAAGAATTCAAATCCTACAAAGAACAAGTTACAGGCGACTAACTTCTTTATATAGGGACAGGAGACAGAAGACCGGGGACAAAAGACCAGAGTTAATGATTTCTCCCCCCTGCCTCCCCTCCCCCTGCTCCCTATTTCTTCTTCCCCTTGGCTCCATTTCCGTCTATAGAGGACTCCGTAGGGGGGGCGAGATCATCGGGTTTCCCCTTGCCCGTGGGAAGTTCCAAACAATATCCTGCACCGTAGATGGTTTTAATATAGCGAGGATGACGGGGATCGGGTTCCATTTTTGTGCGTAAATGGCGAATATGAACTCGGATCGTCTCGATATCATCATTGGGGTCATAACCCCAAACTTCTTTTAAAATCTCACTAGGCGCAACGGTTTGACCATGACGTTGCAGCAAGCAATGTAAAAGTTCAAATTCCAAATGGGTCAATTTAACGGTGGTCTCAAACCAAATCGCTTCAAACCTTTCAGGGACTAAGGTTAAAGTGCCATAACTGAGAATTTCGCTATGTTTAGCCGCATGGGGAATGCGATCAGTTCTTCGCAACAGAGCCCTCACCCTTGCCAACATTTCTTCTAACTCAAAAGGTTTGGTTAAATAATCATCGGCCCCCGAATTAAACCCTTCAACTTTGTTTTGGGTTTGTCCCAATGCAGTTAACATCAACACCGGAATATCTGTCGTGCGTTCATCCCGGCGTAAACGTTGGCAAATGGTGAACCCGTCCACCTTCGGCAACATTAAATCCAAAATAATTAAATCTGGCAACAATTGCATCGCCAGGGCTTGCCCTTTAATCCCATCTTCTGCTTGGCTCACTTCATAACCAGCCATTTCTAAGTTAATGGCTACCAGTTCCGAAATTGCGGGGTCATCATCTATGACTAATATCCGGGGCATTATTTAATCCGGTGATTTGGGCACAACATAATCAGCTATCAGTTATCAGTAAAGATAAAATATAAATCTCCACTCTTTATTTTTGATTTTTAACTGATAACTTAAACGGCGCAAATGATTATAACATTTTTTGGTTTTTTATGCAACAATTTTTGAAATCGGAATTAATTATAACATAAGTCTGGGAGCTTGAAAACTCAGTGTCTTCAGACCTGAGATGAAAAGCGACTCAGGGGGTTTTAACCCCCGTGAATATTTCTTCAATCTATGTTAATATATCCAGTAACAGGAAAAGGTAAACAACCTGTATAAAAACCTAGTCGCCTAACGGCAAGACGCTGAACCTTGACAATTGAATCTATAGGGTTCTACTGCAAAGTTCTAGTTTTCCCCCAGCAGTGGGTAAAAGATTCATGGGAGCTAGACGAACAGTTTTTAAGCAAAAAAGAACTCGCATTAATGCGAATAGGGTAGGGCATACCCGCTCTTTAGCTTGGGGAGAATCCCACCTCTGGTTAAAGCACTGCAAGGTACTTTGATTAAGTGGTTTCGTTGAACCAAGAATCGAGCGCGTCTTCAGACCTGAGAGTGTCAATGCACAAATTCATTCCCAGGGATAAATAAAGATTGAGAAATTGTAAAAATAAGTAACAAACAAGCATCAAAATTAGCAACTTTCGGGGTATGATTAGCCTAAAGAACTCTATAAGCATATACCCAGTTCTTTCCACCAAAAAGGAGTAATAGACTCATGGCCGTTGAAAAAGTAAACTCATCCTCCAGTCTGGCCGAAGTTATCGATCGGATCTTAGATAAAGGCATTGTGATTGACGCTTGGGTACGGGTTTCCCTCGTTGGAATCGAGCTTCTATCCATAGAAGCAAGAATCGTGATCGCTTCTGTTGAAACCTATCTCAAGTACGCAGAAGCCGTTGGTTTAACCGCACAGGCGGCTGTTCCTTCGGTCTAAGATTGATGGAATAGGCAACGGGTATGGAGCAAAAAAAGCAGAACGCTTCACTCATTATGGTTTGGGATAAAGTTTTACCCACTAATAATTCAGGGTGTAAGTATAGTCAACGCAATTCACTGCCCATACCCAAAGCCGATCCCAAGCCATTCCCCATTCTATTAAACCCCAACCCACCGTTAACCCCGGAGTGCCTCAACCTGCGACCCTGGATCAACCCCAGGGATAAATAAAGATTGAGAAATTGTAAAAATAAGTAACAAACAAGCATCAAAATTAGCAACTTTCGGGGTATGATTAGCCTAAAGAACTCTATAAGCATATACCCAGTTCTTTCCACCAAAAAGGAGTAATAGACTCATGGCCGTTGAAAAAGTAAACTCATCCTCCAGTCTGGCCGAAGTTATCGATCGGATCTTAGATAAAGGCATTGTGATTGACGCTTGGGTACGGGTTTCCCTCGTTGGAATCGAGCTTCTATCCATAGAAGCAAGAATCGTGATCGCTTCTGTTGAAACCTATCTCAAGTACGCAGAAGCCGTTGGTTTAACCGCACAGGCGGCTGTTCCTTCGGTCTAAGATTGATGGAATAGGCAACGGGTATGGAGCAAAAAAAGCAGAACGCTTCACTCATTATGGTTTGGGATAAAGTTTTACCCACTAATAATTCAGGGTGTAAGTATAGTCAACGCAATTCACTGCCCATACCCAATGCCCAGAAATGCACAACCCACTGACACGAGGGTTTCAAAAAAATTATGGCTTTAAAAGACAAGTGGCAACAGGATCGTATCGGACGCCAACAGGGAGTTCAAGAACGGCAACAGCAAGTTCAAACCACCCTATCCCTCTGGCAACAAGAGCGCCAAAATCAGGCTTCTGAATTTCGGGAAGACCTAGAATATCGGGTAACGGATCTGTTAGCTAATTATCAGAAACAGCGCCTAGAAGCTAGGGAAACTTTACTTGAGGACTTAGCTATTTTTCGTCAAACCCTATATCGGGAAGTCGAAGAATATTTAGGGGAGTTAGATATTCTGCACCAGCAAATGGCCGCACAATTACAACAACAACTCCAACAGAGTCGGACGGAAAGAAAAGACGCTGTTCAGAAGTTATTCGAGGATTTAGGGGTATTTCGCGCCGAACTACAAGACTATCACCTCAAACTTCAACAGACAGTTTGGGGGAGTTCCCACCGACATCCTATTAAACCCCAACCCACCGTTAACCCCGGAGTGCCTCAACCTGCGACCCTGGATCAACCCCAGGGATAAATAAAGATTGAGAAATTGTAAAAATAAGTAACAAACAAGCATCAAAATTAGCAACTTTCGGGTATGATTAGCTAAAGAACTCTATAAGCATATACCAGTTCTTTCCACCAAAAAGGAGTAATAGACTCATGGCGTTGAAAAAGTAAACTCATCTCCAGTCTGGCCGAAGTTATCGATCGGATCTTAGATAAAGGCATTGTGATTGACGCTTGGGTACGGGTTTCCTCGTTGGAATCGAGCTTCTATCCATAGAAGCAAGAATCGTGATCGCTTCTGTTGAAACCTATCTCAAGTACGCAGAAGCCGTTGGTTTAACCGCACAGGCGCTGTTCCTTCGGTCTAAGATTGATGGAATAGGCAACGGGTATGGAGCAAAAAAAGCAGAACGCTTCACTCATTATGGTTTGGGATAAAGTTTTACCCATTAATGATTCAGGGTGTAAGTATAGTCAACGCAATTTACTGCCCATACCCAAAGCCGATCCCAAGCCATTCCCCATTCTATTAAACCCCAATCCACCGTTAACCCCGGAGTGCCTCAACCTGCGACCCTGGATCAACCCCAGGGATAAATAAAGATTGAGAAATTGTAAAAATAAGTAACAAACAAACATCAAAATTAGCAACTTTCGGGGTATGATTAGCCTAAAGAACTCTATAAGCATATACCCAGTTCTTTCCACCAAAAAGGAGTAATAGACTCATGGCCGTTGAAAAAGTAAACTCATCCTCCAGTCTGGCCGAAGTTATCGATCGGATCTTAGATAAAGGCATTGTGATTGACGCTTGGGTACGGGTTTCCCTCGTTGGAATCGAGCTTCTATCCATAGAAGCAAGAATCGTGATCGCTTCTGTTGAAACCTATCTCAAGTACGCAGAAGCCGTTGGTTTAACCGCACAGGCGGCTGTTCCTTCGGTCTAAGATTGATGGAATAGGCAACGGGTATGGAGCAAAAAAAGCAGAACGCTTCACTCATTATGGTTTGGGATAAAGTTTTACCCACTAATAATTCAGGGTGTAAGTATAGTCAACGCAATTCACTGCCCATACCCAATGCCCAGAAATGCACAACCCACTGACACGAGGGTTTCAAAAAAATTATGGCTTTAAAAGACAAGTGGCAACAGGATCGTATCGGACGCCAACAGGGAGTTCAAGAACGGCAACAGCAAGTTCAAACCACCCTATCCCTCTGGCAACAAGAGCGCCAAAATCAGGCTTTAGATGATCAAGAATCTCGACAGGGGTTTGTCACGGGTGTACAACAACAAACCCAAGAATTATTAACAAACATCAGCACCGAGCGTTTGTGGGTAGCCCAGCAACAGCGAGAACAACTGGAAAACTTTATCCAGCAATTATCCCAGGAAGTGGGTGAGTTTTTGCAGCAAACCATCGAAGAACGCTCACAGGTCGCAGCCCAACTGCATCAGCAATTATCTGAATTTCGGGAAGACCTAGAATATCGGGTAACGGATCTGTTAGCTAATTATCAGAAACAGCGCCTAGAAGCTAGGGAAACTTTACTTGAGGACTTAGCTATTTTTCGTCAAACCCTATATCGGGAAGTCGAAGAATATTTAGGGGAGTTAGATATTCTGCACCAGCAAATGGCCGCACAATTACAACAACAACTCCAACAGAGTCGGACGGAAAGAAAAGACGCTGTTCAGAAGTTATTTGAGGATTTAGGGGTATTTCGCGCCGAACTGCAAGACTATCACCTCAAACTTCAACAGACAGTTTGGGGGAGTTCCCACCGAAAACCGCGAAAAGCGATTACCCCGCAACGCTCTATTCCATCGCGTTTATATTCCTGTTAAGAAATCCTAGGTTTGTAGGTTTATCCTCCATTCTCGGTTCCCTGATATAACATTAAATTAAACCTGCCGCTAATCCCTAACTCGGCAGTATTTTAGCTAAATAACGCCATTAAAAATATGACTACCGTGCTTCAAGCTCGTCCTAAAGGCTTTGTTAATACTCCAACCATTGAACAACTTACAATTAGAGCCTTGAGGTATCTTCAGAGTGGCTTTTCTCTGCACTTACGGGGGCCAGCCGGAACCGGAAAAACCACCCTGGCGATGCACTTAGCCGATTTATTAAACCGTCCCATCGTTTTAATTTTTGGGGATGATGAACTCAAATCCTCCGATTTAATTGGCAACCAACTAGGCTATACTCGCAAGAAAGTTGTTGATAATTTTATTCATAGTGTTGTTAAATTAGAAGATGAATTACGACAAAATTGGATTGATTCTCGTCTGACCTTGGCGTGTAAAGAAGGATTTACCCTGGTTTATGATGAGTTTAACCGTTCCCGTCCAGAGGTGAATAACGTTTTACTGTCTGCTTTAGAAGAAAAATTATTAGTGCTGCCTCCGAATAATAGCCGTTCAGAATATATTCGAGTTAACCCCCATTTTAGAGCTATTTTTACCTCAAACCCCGAAGAATATTGTGGAGTTTATGGGACTCAAGATGCGTTATTAGATCGGTTAATTACTATTGATATGCCCGAACCAGATGACGAAACCCAGCAGGAAATTTTAATTCAAAAAATCGGAATTTCCCCCGAAGATGCCAAAAACATTATTGAAATAGTCAAAATTTATTTAGAAATAACCACCCAAAAAAAAGAAATTAAACCCGTTCAAAATGGTAAAGCTGCCCGACCCCATATTGATAAAGCATCGGGATTAAGACCCGGATTGATTATTGCCAAAATCTGTCATGAACATGATATTTCTATTCAGGAAAATAATCAGGATTTTATTAAAGTTTGTGCCGATATTTTATTATCCCGTACCAACCTATCCCTAACAGAAGCTCAGAATAAATTAGAAAAAGTGATCAAAACCGTATTAACCGATGGTGACACATCAACTAACAGTTTTTTACCCCTATCAGAAACTCAATTAACCGAAAATAACTCCTTAGAAATTGAAGAACAAGTTTATCAATATTTACAGAAAACCACCAGCGCCAGGGTTTCAGAAATTGAAGTAGCGTTAGGATTAAATCGAGTCCAAACCACTAATGTATTGCGCTCTTTATTAAAACAAGGACATCTGAAACAGCAGGATAATCGTTTCTTTGCGGTGAACAAACAAGGAGAATTAATTCAACCATGAACTCACAGCAACGTCCATCAAATATACAACGGGGTGTTCCCACATCGACCCAAGGATCGAGTTTAGCTGATATTTTAGAAAGGGTTTTAGATAAGGGTATTGTCATCGCTGGGGATATTTCCGTTTCCGTGGGTTCCACCGAACTCCTAAATATTAGAATTCGTTTGTTAATTGCTTCCGTCGATAAAGCTAGGGAAATTGGGATTAATTGGTGGGAAAGTGACCCCTATTTAAGTAGTCAAACCAAAGTTTTAACCGAGAGTAATCAAGAATTATTAGAACAGGTTAAATTATTACAGGAGGAAGTCAAAGCCTTAAAAGCATTATTACCTCAAGAAAACCAACCCAAAGAAATGGAATAAAAGAAGCTATTGGTAGGCAAATACATCCAAATTAATAGATTTAATAGGTTGTAATTCTCCATGTAACATCTTTCTAATATTTTCCGTCGTTTCCCGACTAAATGTAACTTCACCGCACCTAGAACAGACCTGAGCAGGAATTTTTTCTACCAGATAGAATTTTCCATTAATTTGGAAAATCTCACTGACTTGTTCTGTGTGAAATTCTGTTGCGCCACAAACATGACATTGAGACATTTTATCTCCTTTGGGAATAGTTAATCCATTGATTCAAATTCACAAATATTCCGCTCTACGGCACGCCTAAAAGCATGACGGCTAAAGTCAAATTTACCTGATTGGAGTTGATGACGAATTTCTTCTATTTTTTTCACATTAATTTATTCATTCATCGTTTTATAAGTAGAAACAGCAGAAGGAGAACTGCGGTTGAGATAACGGAAAATCCAATATTTAAACACCGCATCTAAGATAACTGGAAAGGTCGCAATAAACAAAAAATTGAAGTCCCGATTTTCAGGAAGTCCGAAATGTCGGGCGGTACTTTCTAAAATCACCTCCCAACCGTGGGGAGAGTGAAACCCCACAAACATATCCGTAGACAAAATAATAATAAAAGCTTTCGCACTATCACTCAATCCATAAATTAAATCCCCCATAAATGATTTGAGAATCTCTACCTCACTGCGGTTGGAAACTAAAATAAAAGCGAACATAAAAACCGAGATAATATCTGCGAAAACATTCTTGATCGCGCTACTACTATCTCCCTTATATTGTTCAGCTATTCCTTTAGCTTTTTCCTTGAGTTTTTCATCTAATTCCTCTGAAGTTAAGGCAGGAGCTTGACTAATCAATGCCTTAAATCTAAGACGTTCTTCATATTGTTTTAATTCGATAAAGGCTTCCTCCTCCAGATCAATATTGATAAAAATAGGTGTTTGTTCTTTATTTGTAAATATTCCATCTATAATCGGCCCGACCAAGAAATTTTTAGCCAGTTGTTGAGTCAATAAAGGAATCAAAATCAACAACAGAATAAATCGGATAGAAATTACGGTTTTAGCTTGAGTTTGCTTATAACTCGCAATAATTTCCGACTCCGATCCGGGTCTGAGTTCCTGTTTAATTCGACCTAATGTTCTTAATAAAGAACGGGGTAAAACCCGAGTTGAATTATTGTTCCTCAAACCCGGTTTCATCGTTTTTCTGGAACTAGGATTCCGGTTACTATTCAAAAAATTCTTGTTTTCAGAGATATAATTTGGAGTTGAATTTGGGGGGTTTCCTGTAGGATTTAGTGATACAGATTTTTCGGGAGAATTTGGGGTTAAATTTAGAGAAAAATCCGAGGATTCTGGGGCTTGATAACGAGTAACTACCGCATCAATATAATCGAGTTTTTCACAAATAGCCTCAACTATTTTCCCGTGAGGTAATGATCCATTCGAGGTAACTTTTTGCTCTAATTCCAGGTTAATACCCGATGAGGGATTGATTTGTTCCGACCACCCCAAAACCGAACGGCTGGCATTAAATACCATTAAGCGATTCTGAATAATTTTGAGATATTTTTTTAGTTCAGAATTAAAATAAGAAAGGACGCGATCGCTATATTCAGGATGAAATTCCAGAGATATTTTTTCACCTTGAAAATGCTCATTCTCAAGGGAACGAATTTTTAAGGCAGCATCATAAGCTTGATCTAAAGCCCGTTCCGGTGTATCACGAAACCATTGATTAGCATTGCCAAAGAATTGTTTAAATACATTAGAATCAGCAGCGGCCATGGTTTAGACCCCTTAAGAATCAGTGGAATGAATATTAATTAAAGACGTTCTGGTGGAACATCGGTACAATGTACGGGGGTAAATGCAACTGCCAAAAATCTAACTAATTCTGCTCAATATTAGTCATTTTGATAGCTAAATGCCAATAATGAGCAATTTTGGCGAGGGGGGTTTTCAGAAAACCCTGTTCACAGTATAATCACAACATGAAGCTAGTTGAACGTCATCTCGTCACAAAAAACCATCCCCTCTGGTCAGACCTTGACCAGAAAGCCTTTTTGTCGAAAAATTTGTTTAACCTAGCGAATTATCATTATCGTCAACACTTCTTTCAACACTACCAGAAATTAAACTTTAACCAACTTTACCATCTCCTATCACAAACCCCAGACTACAAAGCCTTACCCACAAAAGTTAGCAAGCAAATCATCCGCCGATTAGATTCAGCCTGGACAAGTTATTTTCAAGCTGTAAAAGTCTGGCAAAAACATCCCGAAAACTTCTTAGGTCAACCTAAAATACCTAGATATAAACATAAAACCAAAGGGCGCAATATTCTCCCTTATCCTCACGAATCAATCTCGAAAAAAGCCTTGAAAAAAGGAATTTGTCACCTCTCGATGAGTGAAATAAAAATTCCCACATCACAAAGGTCAATAATCGAGGCGAGGATAGTACCGAAAAGTAGTTGTTATGTCATCGAAATCGTTTATGAAAAAGCAGAGGAGACAACCAATTATCAAGAAATAGCAGGTATAGACTTAGGAGTTAATAATTTAATGGCTGTAACTACCAATCAAATAGGTGTTAGACCTCTTTTGATTAAAGGCAGACCCTTAAAAGCGATTAATACCTTTTACAATAAACAACGTTCTTCTTTACAATCCCAGCTAAAACTCAAGCATAATCAAACCCAATCTCAAAGATTAAAAAATCTGACTCATAAACGCAACTGTAGAGTAGAAAATTATCTACATACAGCCAGCAAAAGAGTCATAGATTGGTGTACACAACATCAAATCGGAATCCTAGTAATTGGGCATAATGCTACCTGGAAACAATCAATTAACTTAGGTAAAAGGAATAATCAACAATTTGTAAACATTCCCCATTATCGGTTAATCGAAATGTTGACCTATAAAGCCCAACTGAAAGGAATCCGGGTAGTGATTACAGAAGAATCTTACACATCTGTTGCCAGTGCTGTAGATGGGGATGCTCTACCTAAATATGGTGAAAAAAGACCAAGATTTCAGGGACATAGAATAGCTAGAGGCTTGTATAAAACAGCCAAGGGTAGGTTATTAAATGCCGATGTTAATGGGTCATTTAATATCACTCGAAAAGTAATTCCTGATGTCGTTGACCAGGGAATAAAGGGTTTGCCGTTTAACCCTGTGGTGCTTGACCCACTACGAATGACTGAACTTTCAGCCTTTAAGTAGGTTTGAGTAGGTTTAGTTGATCGGTATATTAACAAATTTTAGACCGATTGCCGTGCTGTCTCCTGCTCTCTGGATTACCGGAAGTTCCCAAAGTGGCAAAACCACTCGCCTGATCGAATTATTTTGTGAGTGGACACCCCTACTGGGAACCCTTCCCCACCCCCCACAACCTCCACGCAAACCCAGGTTAAACCCTGAGTCTGTCGCCACCACGACCTTAATTTTTGCCGCCAATGGTGATAATCGCATTGCCCTGGTTAACCGTTTAACTACTACCCCCCAGGGACAATATTCCTTTTATTCCACAACCCCTTTAGGGTTTTTTCAAGACGAAGTAATTTTGTTTTGGCCCCTATTAGTCGAAAAGTTAGGGTTAAAAGCCCAATTTCCCCTGCGCTTACGCCCCGAAACCGAACAGGAACTTGCCCTCCGGCTTTGGAGTCATGATCTGGAAATCAGTCCCCTCAGACGTCCAGGGATTAGCCTTAACCGGATGGTGCGCCAAATTCTGGATATTCTGCAACTAGCGGCCCTGAGTGTTACCTCAATAGAGGCTATTCCCCAGATTTTAGAAAAGGGATTTCTGCCCACGGGCGACATCGAAACCCCCTACAAACAGATAGGAGAATGGCTACAACAATGGCGGGAATGGTGCTTAGAGCGGGGGTTACTCACCTATGGGATGATTGCCGATCTCTATGGTCAACACCTGCTGCATCATCCCACCTATCAAAAACACCTACTGCGTCGATATCCGGTAGTTTTAGCCGACGACGTGGACGAATATCCCGTCCTAGCCCGTCACTTGTTTGAGTTCTTTCTGGAGCAGGGAAAAATGGCTGCATTTACCTACAATTCCAATGGGGCTGTACGTTTGGGGTTAGGGGCCGACCCGATCGCCTTCTTGGATTTACAAAAGCGATGTCGTACAGAAACCTTAGACCAACCCAGGGGTTTAGGGAAACAATTGGCCGAACCGATTTTAGATTTGGTGTTGGAGAATGCCATCGCTTTTCCCGACTCCCTGTTATTTTCTACTCAGATTCAATCAATTCAAACGGTATCACGGGCCGATTTGCTCCGACAAACCGCCGAACAGATTATCGCCGGGGTTAAAACTGGCCAGGTACGGCCCGATGAAATTGCCCTAATTGGCCCTGGTTTAGATGCGATCGCCCGTTATACCCTGCGAGAAATTTTAAACCATGCAGGAATAGCCGTTGAGTCGATGCAGGAACAACGTCCCCTAATCAGTTCTTCCCTAGTTCGAGGCTTATTAACCTTAATGGTATTGGTCTATCCGGGGAATGGTCATCTGGTGCATCGAGATGCGATCGCCGAAATGCTCGTTACCCTGAGCCGCTACACCCATGACACTCTTTCCCCCTGCTTCTCCATCGACCCAGTACGGGCGGGGTTATTAGCTGATCATTGTTTTGTGCCTGACTTAGATAATCCTCGGTTACTGACCGTGAATGCTTTTCCCCGTTGGGATCGGTTGGGATATCAGGCGACGGTCGCCTATAATCAGATTTTGCACTGGCTGGAAGTTCAACGGGAAGACTATCAAAACCAGTTATTAGCCAGTCCAGTAGTGTTATTAGATCGAGGGATTCAGCAATTTTTTCTGGGTAATGGCACGGGTCGCAGCTTGAGAAACGATCAACTCTCTGCACTACGCGAGTTAATGGAAACGGCACTCCACTATTGGGAGGTGCAGAATCGTTTACAGGCGAAAACCGATGGGATCATCTCGGAACAAGTCGGCCAGTTTATTCAGTTATTACGACAGGGAGTGATTTCTGCTAACCCTTATCCGGTATCCAGTTTGGGGGTTAAACCTCCGGCCGTAACCTTGGGAACAATTTTTCAATATCGAGCTAGTCGAGCTTCCCATGCTTGGCACTTTTGGCTAGATGTGGGATCTCCCTTGTGGTTGAGTGGAGGAGCGAGTATTCTCTGGGGAGCGCCTCTATTTCTCAAGGAACAACCGGAGTATTCAGGGACAGAAGCAAATACAAGGTCGGCTGATCTACAACGATTGCACCGTATTATTGTAGATTTGTTAAGTCGGGTGAGCGATCGCTTAATTCTCTGTCACAGTGATTTAGCCGTTAATGGTCAAGAACAATTCGGCCCCCTTTTACCCCTAGTTCATGTAGTCAGCCCTTGAGCGCTATCTTCAAACCCAGATAATATAGGGAATAGTTTTGACCAAACTTTCAGATAATTGTCTTTCAAAAAGGCAACCAAAAAAGTTAAATTCAACCTTAATTATAATATAAAAAATGAGGTTATTTATGTTGTTTTCAAAATCAAGAAATTAATTCAATAAATTCCCGGGGATTGATGTTATTATCATCAGTTATTCTGGGAATAATATAAATTAATCCTGGGTCGGGGTGTTAAAGGTAGATTTGATCGAGTGGGTTCATTCATGAGGAGACAAAAAAATGACAAGTGCAGTAATTAATACCGTTAGTGCCAGAGTAATTAATACTCAGGAAGTGCTATTAATATTTCCGACGGAAATACCGGGTGTATTTCAAAGTTTTACTGGGCTAGTGGGGGAAACCCTTCCTGGTGCTAACGGAACAGTCATTTTTGTGCCTCAAAATCGCCCAGCACCTCCCCCAACAACAGCCCCAACCACTCCTCCGACCCCGACCGCAGCCCCAACCACTCCTCCGACCCCAACAGCATCCCCCACCACTCCTCCGACCCCCACCTCTTCTAATAATAATGGTGGGACAAGTCCAGCCCCAGTTGCCAATAATGACTTTTTTCAAACTAATTTAGGACAGGCGACATTTTTTAATGTTCTGGAAAACGATACGGTTAAGGGTGGAAGTGGAACCAGTATCACCGTTAATCAGTTTAGTTCAACAGCAAACGGAACCCTAGTATTTAATGGGGGAGGAATTTTTACCTACACTCCCGACCCCAAATTCTTTGGAGTAGATAGTTTTAGTTATACTGTTACCAATGGAACCGCCCCGGCTCAAGTTTTTATTGAAGTATTGGCGGGGAATCAACCTATTATTATTGAAGGTATTGGTAAAGGCACAGAAACCAGCGACTATATTACAGGTTCCTCTGGAAATGATGTTATTAATGGTTTAGCCGGAAACGATACCATCTTTGGTTTAGCAGGAAATGACGAACTGCGAGGGGATGAAGACAATGATACCCTCTACGGAAATGAAGGCAATGATACCCTCACCGGAGGTGAAGGGAACGATGAACTTAATGGCGGTAAGGATAATGATGTCCTCGATGCCAGTGCTGGAGATGATACCGGGTTTGGACAACTGGGTAATGATACCGTTATTGGCGGTTTAGGCAATGATAGCCTTTATGGAGGCCAAGGAGCAGATAGTGTTCGGGGCGGCGAGGGCAATGATCTTATTTTTGGGGATAAAGGCAGTGATGTCCTTTGGGGCGATGGGGGCAACGATACCATCTATGGTGGTGGAGAAGAAGACCTGATTTTTGGCAATGACGGCGCCGATAACCTCTATGGAAACCAAGGAAACGATACAATCTTTGGCGGTATTGGTAACGATGTCGTATTTGGGGGCGAAGGCGATGACCAACTTTCCGGGGAAACCGGGGATGATTTCCTGTTTGGGGGTATAGGTGTCGATACCCTGACCGGAGGCTCAGGAAATGATACCTTTGTGATGACTAGCGAAAGTGGCGGTGCAAATTTAGGAGATGCTCAAATTGTTAATGATTTTGAACCCGGCGATCGCATTGGTTTAGCTGGAGGTTTACAATTTAGTGACTTATTTATTAGCCAAAGTAGTGAAAACGCAGGCAATACTATTATTAGAAACGGTAGTGCTGGAAGCTATATTGCAGTTCTAATTGGTGTGGATAGTAATACCATCACCGCCGATAGTTTTACTCCAATTTCCGGTACAATTATTCCAATTCCAGTCCCAACACCAACAACTCCCACACCAACAACTCCACCAACACCAACAACTCCCACACCAACAACTCCACCAACACCAACAACTCCACCAACACCAACAACTCCCACACCAACAACCCCACCAACACCGACAACTCCCACCCCAACAACTCCCACACCGACAACACCACCAACACCCACGACTCCCGCCCTACAGCCACCCATCGCCCAAAATGATGCGGTAAAACGGCCTCCCGATGGTTCAGTGACATTTAACGTACTAAAAAATGATACCGATCCCCAGGGAAGTCAACTCACCTTAGTGAGCGTGGGAACAATCGCCAATGGCAGTGCATCAATTACGGCTGGGGGAAATATTACCTTCACACCTAACCCGGGCTTTACAGGGCCATCAACCTTTCCCTATACCATTCAAAACAGTTATGGCTTAACGTCCACGGCTCAAGTCTTCATTACTGTTAATATTTCCCCGACATTATTAGTCAATAATGGAATTATTGTTTTACAAAATGATCAGAAAAATATCACTCCCGTCAATCTGTTTGCGGTAGACCCGGATAATCCCCCCAATGAAATTTTTTACCGCATCACCCAAGAACCCAACTTAGGGAATTTACAAATTGTCGGATCTACACCCCAACGAATTAATACCGGGGGTTCATTTACTCAACAAAATATTGATACGGGTTCCATCCAATTTAGCGCTCGGAATGTATCAGGAGGAGATCAATTTCTATTTCTCCTGACCGATAATATTGGAACTACAGCCCAAAATTCTTTTAGTATCACCATTGTCGATGACATCATCACCGGTACCGATGGAGATGACCTGATTATTGGTACTGGTTTCAGTGAAAATATCAGGGGATTTGCCGGGAATGATACCCTCATCGGTGCTGGCAACCGAGATATTATCGAAGGGGGGACGGGAAACGATTCCCTTGAAGGGGGAGAAGGAAATGATGTCCTGCAAGGAGAAGAAGGAAATGATACGCTCCTCGGTCAAGTCGGCAATGATTCTCTCTTTGGCGGTCAAGGCAATGATTCTCTCGATGGCGGGGCGGGTCGCAATACCCTGTTAGGGGAAGATGGAAATGATACCCTAATTGCCGGAGATGATAGTAATTTACTCTCCGGTGGTAATAACGATGACATCCTGATTAGTGGGATTGGGAACGATACCCTGTTAGGGGGAAGTGGTAATGATTCTCTAACCGGGAATGCCGGAGATGATTCCCTCTATGGAGAGGATGGAGACGACTTAATCTTTGCCGGAGTCGGTCGAGACTTAGTTCTCGGTGGCCCAGGTAACGATAGCATTGATGCCGGGGAAAGCAATGATACCGTATTTGGTGGAACCGGGAATGATTCTATTATCGGCGGTGATGGAGATGATTTCGCAAATGGTGGGGACGGTGCCGATACAATCTTCGGCGGGATTGGAGATGATTCTGTCTTTGGTGCTGCTGGAAATGATTCGATTATCGGTGATCTTGGAGACGATAGTATTTTTGCTGGAGATGGCTTGGATACGGTATTTGGAGGAATTGGCAATGATTTAGTCTTTGGCGATGAGGGCAACGATACCCTGTTTGGGGGTGAAGATGATGATACCTTAGCCGGGGGCGGGGGTGCGGATAGTTTAATTGGAAATTTGGGGAATAATTCCTACTATTATTTAGCCCCCACCGAAGGTGTTGATGTGATCACCGAATTTAATGTTAATGGTGATGATCGATTCCTATTTAATTCTTTAGGTTTCCCCGGTTTCACCACCGCAGAAGGAACAGTGGTTCCCCTACAGGGGATTATTGTTTCTAACCTGGGTTCGGGGGGAGATAATATTAGTAATAAACAGGTGATCATTTTCCAAGATACCTTTGATAATGTTCAAGCGGTGAATGCTGCCTTGAAAAATCAAAATGGATCGGGTGATACTGCCGCTTTCTTTGTTTATCGAAATAACTTGTCTTATGCCGGTTTTTCGGGTGCTTATGTTATGGGCTATGATCCGAATTTAAGTGATGATAGTCTTCCGGCTTTTGATTTAGGAATTTTACCATCCCTTGATCCACAAACAAATAATATTAGTACCTTAATTGGGCCTAGTGATTTTGTGATTATCTAGGCATTTTGTAGTAAGCCCTTTAGGGCTGTCTTCAGATAGCCCTAAAGGGCTTACTACAAATTTAACATTAATATCCCTATTCCCAGCAAAGGATTCTGATTATGACAAGTTCTATTATCAATACAATTCCCGCCAATTTATCCTTAAGAATTTCTCCTAGTAATAGCCTGTACAATACGGGAAATTCAGTATTAATTTTTTCATCAGGAATTCAAGGAAGATTTGAGACTTTTCCAGCAAATGTTCAGTCTTTTGTTCCCCTTTCTAATGGCATCGGAACTACCTTACCCGGTGCAACCGGGGGGGTCGTATTTGTACCCGATACACCTGTTGTACAAGCAATATCTATTGAAACTAATACACCTGTTTATTTAGCTGAAACAGAAACTGGTCAATTTCAAACCCTGAATGGTCAAACAACCGGAACTGTTAAAACCGGGCCAGCCGGAAGTTTGATTTTTACTCCCGATGGATTTAGCCCGGAAACCCCTGCACCCACAGCCACTCCCAGTCCCATAGCCACACCTAGTCCTACAGCTACGCCTAGTCCCACAGCTACTCCTAGTCCTACACCGACAACCTCACCAACTCCCACACCAACAACTTCACCAACTCCCACACCTACCCCTAGTCCCAAACTCGAACCAATTCGGATTCAGGGTGCGGGGACAGGGACAGAGGCAGATGACACCATTATTGGTAGTAGTCAAAATGACACGATTTCTGGATTAGCAGGGAATGACAGTATCTTTGGATTAGGAGGGAATGACCTCCTCCAAGGAGATGCTGGACAGGATCAAATTAATGGTAATGAAGGCAATGATGCCATTATCGGAGGCTCAGAGGATGATTGTCTACGCGGAGGTCAAGGAGATGATTTAATCTTTGGGGATGCCGGGAATGATCTGGCTTTTGGGGATAGAGATAATGATACATTGAATGGTGGAGCCGGAGCCGATAGTTTGTATGGTGGCCAAGGCAATGATAGTATCGGAGGCGGGGGGGAAGATGACCTCCTCTATGGGGATAAAGGCAATGATACGGTATCGGGTGATATTGGTAACGATAGTGTTACTGGAGGAGATGGAGACGATATTTTATATGGTAATTCCGGTCAGGACTTCCTGAGTGGAGATGCTGGCAATGATCAACTTTTTGGTGGCGGAGATGATGATAGTTTAGTCGGCGGTCTTGGGGCGGATGTTCTCTATGGAGATTTGGGAAATGATACCCTTTCTGGCGGGGATGATAATGATCAACTATTTGGGAATGCCGGGGATGATGTCCTGAATGGAGATAATGGAGCCGATAATTTATATGGAGGTGCCGGGGAAGATATTCTCAATGGCGGTAACGGTCGGGATTTCCTCTCCGGTGATGCTGGGAATGATTTATTAGCCGGGGAAGCTGGATTAGATACCCTCACAGGGGGCGCGGGAGATGATATTTTTGTTCTTGGTTATGTGATTACTCAAGCTCCTAATGGCGGTAGTTTTATTACGGGAACTACGGGCGGCACTAGCGTTGAATTAGCGGATATTGTTACGGATTTTACGACAAACGATAAAATTGGGTTATCTGGAGGACTGACATTTCAAGATCTGCAAATTTCCCAAGGTCAAGCCTCTAATTCCAGTAATACAATTATTAAAGATAAAAATACAGGTGAATTTTTAGCCGTCTTACAGGGAGTTAATGCCAGTATTTTAAGCGAATCTAACTTTGTTATTGACCCCACTGCCCCCCTTCCTCCGACAACACCCCCCACACCACACCCACACCAACAACCTCACCAACTCCGACACCAACAACCTCACCAACTCCGACACCAACAACCTCACCAACTCCGACACCAACAACCTCACCAACTCCGACACCAACAACCTCACCAACTCCGACACCAACAACCTCACCAACTCCGACACCAACAACTTCACCAACTCCCACACCAACAACGCCAACCCCGCCAACCACTACCCCACCTACTACCTCACCGACTACACCACCACCGCCAACTCCATCTCAACCCACACCTCCGCCTGTTGAACCTCCAACTCCGGCAATTTTAGCGATGGAGAATGACACAGTATCGGGTTTACAGAATACTCTGTTGCAGATTCCCAATAGTACCATCACTGCTAATGATACGGGAGTTGGGCTGCTCACCATCACTGGAATTACAGAACCTGCCAATGGGACAGCCAGCTTAAATCGAAGTGCAAGATCAATTACTTATATTCCTGATCAAAACTTTTCCGGTTTTGATAGTTTTGAATATAAAATCCGAGATGATAACGGAGCAACAGGAACCGCAACCGTTACAGTTAATGTAGTATCGGTTAATGTTCCTCCTATTTTGGATCTCAGCAGTTCCCAACCCGGGAATAATTACAGTACGGTTTTTGTTGAAGGAACAACTCCCATTGCGATTACTGGAAGTGTCAGTATTATTGATGCTGATGATACCGATCTTACCTCTGCTACTATTACTTTAACCAATATTCCTGATGGTAAAATTGAAGGGTTATCTATCCTGGGAAGCTTGCCCAGTGGTATTACCGCCGGAAATTATGACCCAGCAACGGGAATTATTCTCCTAACTGGAACTGCCCCAATTGCCAGTTATGAAACGGCACTTTCTCAACTGGTTTATAGCAATAGTTCCCAAAATCCCAATACTCAAAATCGGGTAGTTAATGTTGTTGTTACCGATCGCCAAGATAGTAGTAATATTCCGATTAGCACGATTACAGTGGATGCGGTTAATGATCCTCCTGTAAATACGGTTCCCGGGTCACAAAATGCCAACGGTAGCCAACCGATTTTATTTAGTCAAGCTGCTGGGAATCAAATTTCTATTAGTGATCCTGATGCTGGCGTTAATCCTGTACAGGTTACTTTAACCGCTAGTACCGGAATCCTAACCTTGGGTACAACCCCGAATAATGTCACAATTTCTGGGGATGGAACCACAACTATTACCTTAGTTGGTCAAGTTGATAATATTAATACCGCCCTCAATGGTTTAACCTTTACCCCACCCGCATCCTTTACCACCTCAGCAACCCTGCAAGTGGTAACAACGGATCAAGGAAATACGGGTAGTGGTGGCCCTCAACAAGCCTCCAGCACGATTGCGATTAATCAACCCAACCAGCCACCGAATGCGGTCAATGATAGTGTGGTGGGGACGCAAAATGTACTCTTGACGATCGCATCTTCAACCCTATTAGCCAATGATACCGATCCCGATAATGATCCGTTAACTATTACTCAAGTGAGTGATCCGTTTAATGGAACAGTGACTTTAAATAATACTAATGTTCTATTTACTCCCGCCCCTAACCATACTGGGCCAGCTAGTTTCCTCTATACTATTAGTGATGGAAATGGCGGCACCAGTAGCGCGACGGTCAATATTACTGTTAATCCCAATCAACCCCCAACCCTAGACTTAAATGGTAGTCAAGCGGGAAATAATACTCAAGTAACCTTTTCCCAGGGACAGCCAGCCATTGCGATCGCCAATGCCACTAATATTGTGATTACCGATCCTGATAATCCCAACGCCGAGTCAGCTACCATCACCTTAACTAACCCCCTGAATGGCAGTGTGGAAAGTTTATCGGTTAATGGTGTGTTACCTACGGGGATTACAGCCAGTAGTTATAACAGCAACACAGGCGTTTTGACCCTAACCGGGAATGCTGCGATTAGTGCTTATCAAACGGCGATCGGACAAATTATCTATAACAATACGGCCAATCCTCCGAATACCACTACCCGGACAGTAGAGGTGAAGGTGAATGATGGAACTAACAATAGTAATACCGCAGCTAGTACCATTACGGTAATTGCTCTAAATCAACCTCCGGTGGCGGTTCCCGACGGCCCAATTTTTGCCAACAATAGCATCCAATTCCCCATTTCTCCTTTAGATAATGATACTGACCCCGATGGAGATATTCTCACCTTGACCTCGGTGGATAATCCCGCCACAGCCCAGGGTTTAGTAACTCAAGCGGGTTCGTTAGTTCAGTACACCCGTTTAGGAAATGCGACCGGGCCAGATAGTTTCAACTACAGTATTAGTGATGGGAAGGGAGGTACCAGTAATTCCACCATTACGATTAACCTTTTACCCGTTGCTGATAATAACCCCAATTCAGTCGCCGGAGGCAGTTTTGGCGATAACCTCAATGGTCTAGGAGGAGATGATACCCTAAGCGGTCTGGATGGGAAAGATTCCCTCCGAGGAGATGCAGGGAATGATTTACTCCTGGGAGGAAGTGGAACGGATTTGTTACAGGGTGGTATTGGAGACGATACCCTAAACGGTGGTTTAGCCCCCGATAGCATGACGGGAAATGCTGGAAATGACCAATTCCGCTATGATAACGCTGATGATGGCGGAGGGTCTGGGTTTAATGCTGGTTCTAATACTGAGGTTAAATCCCGAATTGGTAGTAATTTATATGATACAATTACCGACTTTGAAGGGTTAGGGGCTCCGGTTGGAGATCGAATTAGTTTTGCTACAACGGTAATTGCCTCTTTTGCAAGTATTGGAACAGCCGTACAAACTAATATTACAGGGGACGTGATTCCCGGTACAAATCCGGGTCTATTTGCCTTTAATGATGGTAGTAGCACTTACCTAATTTATGATGGAAATGGCAATAATTTAACAGGGAATGATTCTCGAATTTTAGCTAAATTAGATAATGTGAATGGGGTTACAACCCTTGATGTGAATGATTTTGCTGGCCTAAATCGTCCTCCGATTGTTCCAGGGAATACAACGGTTAATATTAATGAAGATGTAATCACTAATTTAGGGATTGTGGCTCCGATTGATCCCGATAATGATCCGTTAATTATTACTGTTAATAGTATTCCCGATAGTAATAAAGGAATCGTCAGAATTACGGGTCAAACTAACTCGATTATTATTGGTCAAACCTTAACCAGTGCTGAAATTACTCAGTTAGAATTTGTTCCCAAACCCAATATTAGCGGGGCGGCGGGGGTCTTCCTCTATAGTGTCAGTGATGGTCAAAATCCGGCGGTGAGTCAAACCTTAACTATTAGTATCACGGAGATTAATGATCCTCCGATTGCGGTTAATGACGGCCAAATTTTCACGAACAATAGTATCCAATTCGCTATTTCTCCCCTGGATAATGATAGTGACCCCGATGGAGGGGTTCTCACCTTGACCTCGGTGGATAATCCGGCGACCGCCCAGGGGTTAGTGACTCGGGCGGGTTCCTTAGTTCAGTACACCCGTTTGGGAAATGCGACCGGGCCAGATACCTTCAACTATATTATTAGTGATGGTCAAGGGGGAACAGCTACGGCCAATATTACAATTGACCTCTTAACCGTTGCTGATAATAACCCCAACTCATTCACCGGAGGCAGTTTTAGCGATAACCTCAATGGTCAGGGTGGAGAGGATACCCTGAGCGGTCTGGGTGGCAATGACACCCTGCGAGGGGATGCTGGAAATGATAGTTTATCGGGAGGAAGTGGAAACGATCTGTTACAGGGTGGAATTGGCAACAATACACTTCAGGGCGGTTTAGGACGGGATAGTTTAATTGGGAGTGTTGGAGAAAAAGACCTGTTTATTTATACGGACTCCCTGGATGGGGGCGGTATCGGGTTTAATGCGGTGGGGACGGGAATTAATGCTCAAATTGGTAGTAGTTTATATGATTCTATTAACAATTTTGAGGGTTTAGGTCAGGTTGGGGGCGATCAAATTGGTTTATCCACCAGTTTAATTGCGGGTACTGGTAATATTCTGCTGACGGTACAAACCAATCTTTCAACGAATGTTCTATCGGGAAATAGCCCAGGTTTATTTGCCTTTGATAGTGGTAAGGATACCTACTTAATTTATGATGGCAATGGGAATAATTTAACCGGGAATGATTCTCGGATTCTGGCTAAATTAGAAGGAGTTACGGGCATAACAACCCTAAATCCTGATGATGTAATCCTGTTCTAAATATCCTATCCTGTAGAGACGAGCCACGGCGCGTATCTGCCACGGCGCGTCTTTGCAGGGTTTTTTAATTACTGATTGGGTGTATTGAGTTGCAAATCAATGGATTTTTCCTGTTCTAATTTAACAACATTTTCAGGAGGATTTAAACAGGTTTTCAATAATTGATCAACTCCTAAATTTGTACTAGCTTGGTTCATTCCAACAACACAATTGGAAAAGGTTTCCGGTAATACACTCCGACGACAACTATCCAGAACATTTAACGGATCAGATGCACTGGTATTTCTGTTAATATTAACCACACAATTAGCTAATTCATCGGGACGCCGTACCTGTAGACAACCGGATAAGATTTTTTCTACGGGTAGAGCGGCCACATTTCTCTGCATTTGGGTGACACAATATCCCATATTCCTAGGCCGAGATGCCATTCCGCAGCCTTGAGTTGCCAACTCTACCGATAGCCCCGCCGTAACTAACTGTTGAGTGCAGTTTCTATAGTCCTGTCGCCGAATTAAGACAAAGGAAGGAAAAGCCTCAGCCGGAGCAACGGAAACAAACAACGGAAACAAACTCACCGTCGCCACTACGGATAACCAACGGTGGTGTCCTGGGAGGTGGGTCAGAAGTGCTTGTTTTAATCCAGAAAACATCACAATAGAAGGATTCATAGCCATTTCAAGTTTTGCACAATGATATCATGGGTTAGTCATTAGTCGAAAATGAAAAGCTAGATACATTGCTGAAAACTAAATCTCTTTGGGATTAGAGTCAGAGCAAAATCAGAGACGCGATATGACCTTAAATGTTTAAAACAACAGCCAAATCTGACCTCTAAGCATAGTCTTGATACTCGTAAAAATCCCCATGCGACCTATCAACAAACTCCGTCAAATCGCTTCCTTCTGCATAGTAAGGACGCATCATTTCAGCCGCATCTCTTAAACTAAGTTTTTCGGGTTTTTCCATTTCTTCGCGCACCAGCCGCAATGTAAACTCAATAATCTTTAAACGCTCTACATTCGGCATCTGTTTAATAGCCTCTAAAATTTTGGTTTCTATCATAATTTTGTGAGGATTTCTGCATCCAACGGTTGATCGGCTATTTAATCATGTTGATTATTATATTATAGTCAGGACGCGATATCTTAAATGCTGAAGAGTTATTCTTAGCATTAGATCAACAAGAAATTGATTATGAATAGTCCTAATCGCGTCGCCCCAGGAGAATCGCGATCGCGTCATTTCTCCTATCTTTAGTGGGAAAATATGGAGTTTGATGAGAGAATTCTGGCTGATCCCACATATGAGGTTTTGGTGTAAAGGGGTGCGGTACACTGGAATGTTAGAGTCACTCCTCATCTAGTTTACCTTGTAGTACATCCATTCTGGGATTAACCCATCGTTGATGCCAATAAGTTACTAAGTCTTTTTGTGTAAATTTTCGCCAGACAACAGAATCGGTCTCTCCTAATAAATATTCATTCCAATTTTCCGCTAATGGACAACAATAGTATGCTCTCTGCCAACCAATGCTTAACATATCTGTTGATAACCCAAGTTCTCTTAGTCCCCTTTTTAAGATACGCATTTTCCAATTTGGCCCCTTTCCAAATTTGTATGTTTCAAAAATATCTGGTGGTACAACTTGCTTAATTAGTTCCCAACTTCCATTTGCTGTTATATGAAGATGACTTTGACCCTTAGTATAATCAACAAATTCCCAGTTAATCAAACGATTATAGATTGCTGACTTCCCAAAGGCTCCTAACGTATCAATATAAACAAGATCAGATTTTTTGTTTTCCCCTGTAATAAGAGAAGATTTATCCTTATATTTTCTATAAAAGTCTTGACGAACTGTTGGAAACATTACAGCAAGGGCAACTAATTTTGAGGCAAGCACTCGATTGTATGGAGGGATAGCTCCTAAAATATAGGCTGTCATACAATTATAAAGTCGTTTCAATTTCTGGTTTTTTGTCCAATTAATAGAATTTTCATCTCGTACTCCCAAACCAATTACAGGGTCACAAAGTCCAATAATTCCGATTAATTTATGATTTTGGCTATCAAAAACAAAATATCGAATCCGTCTACCATAACCATTTGTAACGGGTATCGACCAGTGAGATATAGCATACGCCCATAATCTTCGATGTTCTGCTATGGGTTCAACAATAACAAGATATGGATCTATTTTAGATATATTAATATCTGAAGGTTCTGCTAAATACTTCTGAACTTTTTCTTTATATTCTTGACCCTTTAAGTTAGTTTGTTCAGAGAGTTTTCTTTGGACTTCTCTAAAATCATTGGGGTCATTTACAATGATTTTGTGATTATCTCGATCCCAAAAAACTCCATAATCTTCTAGGTTTTGGATAATCTGTTCTTTAATCAGGAGTTTCTGATCAATTGTACAAAAATCATTATTTTCCATTAATTAAATTTAGATTCTCTATAAACTTTTGATTCTACGAGCTTTTCAAATTCGGTTACTCGTACAGGGAGGGCGAAAGCTTGATCAGATGAAACCATATAGAGATTACCCGCAATTGTCTCACGCTGAATAAAGTTCGATATCACCCCATCATAATTGATATTAGACTTTACCAGTGCTTTAATATCGTCAGAATTTCCCATATGAAAAGCAAAGAAATTTTCTGCTTGGGTTCTAATTTCATCAGAAATAGCGGATGGGCGTTGTGTTACAGCGACTAATCCCAAGCCAAATTTGCGTCCTTCTTTGGCAACTCTAACAAATGGATTGGCATTACTCTTAACGAATTCCTGAGATAAAACATTTTGAGCTTCTTCTACAAATACAACGGCATTGACAACTTCTTCTGGTTGATCTGAAGTGAATTTTTCCTTGTTGCTTTCAAACAATTTCCGAACCAGAATAGTTGAAATAATGCTGGCATCCATGTTGTCTTTTAGGGATAGGTCAATGATAACAGTCTTTCCTTGCTTCAAATATTTGAATACATCTTCTATAAGATTTGATCCTCCAGAATGTAAATTACCTTCATCAATTAAATGACGGATCCTTTTCCGAATTGCCATAATTGTTTTCCTGGCAGATACATCTTCTTTAATGTTGCCATTTTTATCTGTTTTCTGTTCGCCAAAGAAATCCGAAAAATCTCGATAAAGATTGCTTGGAGTTTGAACATAGTTATCAATATTTCCCACAAAATTAGATACACCGTCTTCATCAAGGTAGAGAAGAAAAGCTTTCATTACTTCAGAAAAACCACCACCAAAATTCAATATGTCTCCTACTGCTAAGTGCCTGTGCATATTGAGCGTAACTTTGCCACCGCAAGTAAATCGATTCTGTTTTTGATAAGTGTCTGGTAACTTTTTGTCGGTATACACGACAACATTATCACGGATTGAATTTTCATCTATATCTCCCAATCCGTATGTAGCTGTGCCACGCAAAAAATATTCGCCGTTCAAATCAAAAATCAACTTTCCATAGGAATTATCACGAGTCATATGGTAAAGCAGTACCTTAACAAGATTAGTTTTGCCAAAGCCTGATTGAGCAAATACCATCGTGCGTTTGTTACGCAATTTATCGATTTGGAAAAGAATTGGCCCCTTGTCCTTAAAAATAGTTTCTCCTACACAAAGATATCCAATTTCAGCGCCATTTTCATTGGTTTTATTGAGAATTGACTCTATTTCGCGTTTGTTTAGATGTCTTGCAATGTAAGAAACTGTGGGGAGTTTCCTAACAGCCGTTGTAAAGTCAATGGTAGAGCCACTATCTTTAAATGTTCCTAGAATCCGAACTTTGTAGGTGTAACTGAACATTTTCTGTTTGTCTCGCTCAGAAAGCTCTCTTTCTGCAATTCGAGCATAATGTACTGCTACTAACGTTTTTTCCTGTGACTTAAAGATAGGATCTTCATCATAAATTTCAGCTTCGACCCTAGCAAGATACTTTGTATTTCCTTCATCTTTGGGTGTCAGAACAATAAAGTCGCCAGTTTGTGGACTAGCTTTAGCATCCTCATAGGATGAGTATATCAATAGGGCATCTTCAGTTGTTTTCTGCCCATATAAAACGCCAAAATCTGCTTTTCCCATAGTGTTCGCTCCTAAAATCTGTCGTGTGTGTCTAAAAATAGATTTTCAATATCGACGTTATCCATTCTCTGATCCTTATAAAGAGAGTATTTAAGGCGAGCAATTATCTCATCTTTAAAATTTCTTTTCAAGGATATGAAATTATGTACTTCACATAATGGGTAAGGATAGCCAAGAATATAGTGTTCTTGTGTAAGCCGAGTTAGCTCCTTAAATATTAACTCAAGTTCTTCCCTACATCTTTCATACGAGCCTGTTCGGATTTGTGGAATAGCATCAAAAATGTTGATATCAGCTATAAGCCAGTCATAGTTTTGGAGCTTTTCTACATAATCTAATCTCGCTGCCATAAATAGCCCAAATCCTCTTCCTCCACTAATTGATTTTTTAATAAACATATCACCCTGATATGCTGCTTTAAGAACAACATCTGGAATTTCAAACCAGCAGCACAGTTTTTGGCGTTTGGATTCTGTTTCTACAAAAGGATACTCATGCTTAAGCTGATCTTGCAGATAATTATCAATCTGTCTGAATGTATAAGCTAGTTCCATTTTAACTGGAGATTGCTTAGTCACAGACACTATTTTTATCTGTTTTTTATAAGCATACTCTCCCAAATTTACTAAGTATTTCTGCTTTATTTGGAGAGGACGTAATGTACCATCTCTTAAAATAAAATCGCCAGCTTTTGTTTCTGGGCGATCAATCACTTCCAAAATCAGCGCAATTTCTAGGACTTCCTGACAGAATCCGAGCAATGTTGATAAGTTTGTGCAAATTTGTTCTTTTTTATATGGAAAAACATTTTCTGGTGAATCTTCAAGAAATTTGAATAGATATTTTATTGGTTCTAAGGTTAAAAATTCATCATAAATGGCATTTAAGTGATCGTGATGTGTGATTAAAATATTCTGCGGATAGTATGCCTGTCCAAGTACAACTGGATCGTCTAATGAATTCATTCTAATTTGCTTACCTCGATGAAAGCAAATGTAACCAGCAGCATAAATTGCTATGGCTAGACCATTATAAAACTGCTCACTGTTGTAACTGCCATCTATCGCGTAGAACCTCCTATCGCTATCATCAATTTTGTCAAACTGAATAATTTCAAATATTTGAGGAGTTTCTATATTCTCTTCATGTCCAATCACGGGAATACCGTGATTTTTATTACTTCTGGTGTTGATGTGTTGAGCAACTTGCTCGATAGCAGTATCAGGTATCTGTTTTCCTGGCATATCTTACTTCTAGTAGTTTTATAGCAAAGACAATCTATTGTAACAGTCGCTGCCCTGACATTCACACGATCACTCTGTACATTCAGCCCTGCAATCTAACCACGAGACAGGTTGTCTGTCAACTCTTCGGCTTTCAGTATTAAAAGATCACGAGACAACAGCATCGGAGATGGCAGTTTCGCACATCCCAACCCTCCAAAATTATAGAAACCTGGTTTCGGCATTGGGTTGTGGTGTTACCCGAAACCCGTGATATGCCTCCCTAAAAAATGCTATTATGGGATTAATATAAATCATTAAAAAACTGGTTTGAGCGCATTTTAATTATTATGATTCAAGCAATTAATGCAATATTTGATGGTAAATCCCTTCAACTGGAATCTCCCTTAAACCTGGATGTAGGTACAAGGGTGAGAATTATTGTTGAAACAATATTACCCCAAAAACAACTCCCCAAAACATTTTGCCAATATCCTCCAGTGGTTGCACAACCTGGAACGATGAAGGGGTAAAATTCAGAGTAAGCATTCCAGGAAAAAAACGATGCCCATCATCAAAATTTCCAAGCAGTATTTAATCGACCAGAATGAAGAGTTTATTACCGTGGATGTCCCGGCTTCAGTGGTGTCGATGTGGCAACGGGATTATGCCAAGGTTGCTAAAGCTAAGGGATTGCTAAAAGATAAGCGAGAAAAAATGCTGGCTCATCTCGACACAATACGTCAGGAGTGGGATCAGTGAAGTATCTCTACGACACCAACATCTTTATTGACTACCTGGCTGAAGAAACAGCAGTATTGCCGCTTTTCTCAGAATTATTTCTCAGTAAAAATGAGGTGATCATTTCCTCGATTGTGCGAATTGAGTTGCTGAGTTTTCCAGAGTTATCCAACGAAGAAGAAGCAGTAATTGCTGATTTGTTGATGCAGTTTGAACGAGTACCCCTATTGCCCCAAATCGAAGATCGCACCATTCAATTACGGCGACATCACCGCATCAAACTTCCCGATGCCCTGATTGCTGCAACGGCATTGCACTGCTCTGCTTGTGTGATGACTAGAAATCTGGTTGACACTCTCAGGTCTGAAGACACTGAGATTCTGCGGACAGGATTAGTTTAATCTAATTCTCGCTACGATTGCCAAAGATCGTCTACTGAGTTGATCGGACGAAAAACCCGATCTTCCCGATACTTTTACTTTTGAATCAAAACACTTTCAGAAGATATCACTAAGCCAAATTGCGGTACGCTCCATATCCTGCCTTTACTTGCTCCTTGCTTGTCATACTGCCGTTAGAATTAAATCTAGCCGTTGTTTCAGGGGAGCCGGGATTTCTCCGATACTAGGATACTTCAACACGCAGATATTTATTGTTCTTACTCATGTGTTTTTGATTCTAGCACATTTTTTGATATTTCAATGGGAATAAATTCCCCTGTGTCGCGTTTCCTCTCAGGTCTGAAGACACTGAGTTTCCACTCTCCCATCTTTTTCTTATGATTTCAAGCGAGTGCCTGAGTTAACACTCTGCAATCCCTTTGAAGGGGTGAAGGAGGGTAATGACTGATGCACTAACAGCCGATACTCATTTCCAGCAAGCCGGATTCGGGCCATTACTCAAAAACCAGATCAATCAGGGGGAATACATAGTATAATAGAAGGTTGGTGCAAAAAATTTTATGCGGAGAAAAAGTTAGATGGCTCGATATAGAGGCCCCCGTCTGAGAATTGTTCGTCGTTTGGGCGATTTGCCTGGATTAACTCGGAAGACCCCCAGAAAGGCCTATCCCCCTGGACAACACGGCCAAGCCCGTCGTAAACGTTCAGAATACGCGGTTCGGTTAGAAGAAAAACAAAAACTGCGCTATAACTACGGCGTTTCCGAGCGTCAGTTATTGCGTTATGTCCGTAAAGCTCGCCGCGCTTCCGGTTCCACCGGACAAGTGTTGCTGCAAACCTTGGAAATGCGTTTGGATAATACCATTTTCCGTTTAGGAATGGCCCCCACAATTCCAGCGGCTCGTCAGTTAGTCAGCCATGGTCATGTTACCGTTAATGGTAGTCGTGTCAATATTCCTAGCTATCAATGCAGACCTGGGGAATTAATTGGTGTTAGAAATACCGAAAAATCCCGTGAACTGGTGAAAGCCAATTTACAATATCCCGGTTTAGCCAATATTCCTGGTCATCTGGAGTTGGACAAAGAACAATTAACTGCAAAGGTAAATAGCGTCATTGAACGGGAATGGGTGGCTTTACAAATTAATGAACTGTTAGTGGTTGAATTTTATTCTCGTCAAGCCTAAGAGTTCCTCACCGTTCTATTTTATGTGGGGCGTTATCGACTAAAAATAACGTACCCCACCTGCTTATTATTCAGGTTGCTATCCGCCAATTTGGGACATGGTACGGGCATAATTTCCTGTTGTACCAGAGTCCCGTTGTTTAAAATTAATATCGGGTTTAATTCCTAATAGGTTACTTACCTTTTCTCTTAACTCCTCAAACGTCGCACCCTGACGCAGAGGAGTTTTTAAGTCGATTTGTCCGGTTTCATTTAATAAACAAGGCCGCAACCAACCATCGGCGGAGAATCTCATGCGGTTACAGCGATCGCAAAAACATTCAGACATCTGACTAATAAATCCTAATGTTCCCTGCGCTCCCGGTATTTGAAATACATCCGCAGGGCCGTTTCCCTTCACCTGTGAGGCTTCTAAACCCCATTTTTCGCGAATTTGTTGGCGTAATTGTTCTGAAGAAATCCAACCGCGATCGGCAAATAAATCGTTATTTCCAATGGGCATAAATTCAATAAATCTAACGTGCCATTGTCGTTCTATTGTTAATTTTGCTAAATCCAAAACTTCATGATCATTCACCCCAGGAATGACCACGACATTTAATTTTAAGGGATTAAAACCCACTTGATAGGCTGCTTGTATTCCTGCCCAAACCTGTTGCCATCGGCTGCGTCCTCGGTTGCCGATAATTTGATCAAAAATATCAGAATCAAGGGAATCTAAACTAATATTAATCCGTCGCAGTCCAGCATTATATAAATCTTCTGCCATTTCTGCTAATAAAAAACCATTTGTTGTCATTGCCACATCTTTGGTTTCAGGAAAAGCATTAATTTGCTGCACCAATTCCACTACCCCAGGACGCAATAAAGGTTCACCTCCAGTTAAGCGAAATCGAGTAAATCCAACCGGGATAAATACCTCTTGTAACAGGGTTAGGAGTTCATCCAAAGTTAATAAATTCTGTTGTAGGATATAATTAATTTCCGTGCCTTCGGGCATACAATATTGACACCGAAAGTTGCAACGGTCAATTAAACTAATGCGAAGATAATCAACGGGGTTCATGGATTTTTAGGAGCATGACAGAATATTGTGCTTTCTGTATTATGTCGAATTTTTCTAAAACAGAACAAGGTCATCTGATCATAATAAATATAGATCGATCTGTACCGAGGTTATAATGTTTTATTTTAGGGGTTTTGTCTCTAAAATTTATCCCCTCCCTAACTTACCCGAATTAAACCAATAATTCCTCTAATTTGTGTTGATTCCATAGGGTTTGATAGAGTCCTTTGGTGGCGACTAATTCACTATGGGTTCCGGTTTGAATAATGCTACCTTTTTCCATCACCAAAATCCGATCTGCCATAGCCGCCGCAGACATTTGATGGGAGATAAAAACAACGGTTTTTCTTTGGGTTCCGACTTTTAAATTCTGTAAAATTTCCGTAGCGGTTTGATTATCCACACTCGAAAGAGCATCATCCAAAATCAAAATTGGTGCATCTACTAATAAAGCTCTGGCTAGGGCGGTTCGTTGTCGTTGTCCACCGGATAGGGTGATTCCCCGTTCTCCGACTAGGGTTTCATATTGTTTAGGAAAATTCAAAATTTCCTCATGAATCTTAGCAATTTTAGCTACTATTTCAATTTCCGATTGTTCTGCTATTGGGTCACCATAAGCAATATTATTTTTAATGTTGGTACTAAACAAAAAGCTCTCTTGAGGAACATAAGCGATCGCACTTCTTAAATCTAATAACTTTAATTGAGTAATATCCTGACCATCTACAAATAATTGATCTATTTTAATATCTAATAACCGAGGAATAGCATTAGCTAAAGTTGATTTTCCAGAACCAATCTGGCCAACAATGGCAACAGTTTCCCCTGGTTTAATCATAAAATTAACATCATTCAGAGCCGGAATTTTGCTTCTGGGGTAGGTATAACTCAGATTAAATGCACTTAACCATCCTTGAACCGGAGTTGGCAAAGGTAAGGGTTCTAAGGGATCTTTAATCTGAGGTTCAACACTTAAAATTGCTTCAACTCGATCAATACTCACTTCTCCCCGTTGATAGGCTGTAATCGTAAATCCTAATAAAGCCGTGGGAAATACTAAACGTTCCACATATAAAATTAACGCCACAAAATCACCAATACTTAGTTCTCCATTGGCAATAAATTCATCCCCAATTCCCAATAAAATCAAAAAACTTAAACTGGCAATTCCACCTAAAATAGGGAACAAAATATTTCGGGTTTTAGCTAAATCCAAGTTGGCATCAAATAACTGTTGGTTATTCTGAGCAAAGGCTCGGCGTTCATTTTCTTCCTGAGCGTAAATCTTAATTAAAGAAATTCCACTCATATCCTCTTGAATCAGATCACTAATATTTGATAGTTTTTCCTGAACTTTCATTTGTTGATCTCTGAGTTTCGTACTAAAAACCTGCACTAAAATCAACATGAAGGGATAAACAGAAATGGATAATAAAGTCAAGCGGAAGTTAATGGCTAACATCACTGGAAGAGTTAAACCATAGGCAAAGATGGTATTTGCAATACTCAAAACCGCAAAACCTAATAAACGGCGGATATTATCAACATCACTGGTAGCGCGATTAATTAAGTCTCCAACGGTACTTTCCGAAAAATAGGAAGATTCTAGGGTTAATAAATGATTAAAAATCTTTTGTTTTAAATCAAATTCAACTTGACGACCGACCCCAAAAATTAGAGTGCGGGAGATCATCCGAATAACCCACATAATCGAGGCTAAAATAAAAATCCAAAACACTTGAGTTTGTACAGTATCAAAGTTAATCGCTACTTGAAGTTCATTAATAATATCCCTAATTAAAATTGGAATATAAACCCCTAAAGCATTAACAAGAAATAACGCCACAACTCCTAATATTGTAGGTTTTTTATGGGGACGCAGATAGTCGATCAGTTTTTGGAATCGAGAAGATTTCATATAAGGTTTTGTGACACTCGGTTTTTTTATTATTATATAGAAGTGATTTTATGATAACATGAAATAAGAAGAAGCATCCGGCGAATGAAATTCGCGACTATACAAACGATGTCCGCCTTCGCGGACAGATGAGAAATCCAACGGCTCACAACCCGCGACGGCGGGTTTTGTCTGTGTAGACGCGGTTTCAACCGCCGAATAATCTGGGGGGGTTAGGTCATACAATTTACAACCAAGCATGAAACAGCCCCCGCTTAATTAAGGGGGGCTTTGGTGGATCTAATCTAGGTGGAAAACAGGAGAGATTTCTAACAACAAATTAAGGCAAATCCGTCTGTCCCATCAAATATAAATCACATTCCCGGGCGGCGCCACGACCTTCATTAAACGCCCAAACCACAAGGCTTTGACCCCGACGACAATCCCCCGCCGCAAATACCCCAGGAATACTGGTAGCATACTTGCCATGTTCAGCCTTAACATTACTGCGGGCATCCCGTTCTAAACCCAAACTGTCTAATAACGGTTGTTCCGGCCCCAGAAATCCCATCGCCAATAATACTAACTGCGTTGGAGTCACCTTTTCCGTGCCAGGAATATGCTTAGGAATAAACTGGCCCTGCTCATTTTTCGCCCATTCCACCTCAACGGTATGAATCGCTTTTACATTCCCATTTTCATCCCCTTCAAACTTAGTTGCAGTAGTTAGATAAACACGAGGATCAGAGCCAAATTTAGCTGCGGCTTCCTCCTGGCCATAATCCATTTTATAAACCTTCGGCCACTCCGGCCAAGGATTATTAGCAGCCCGTTCCGAGGGCGGTTGGGGCATAATTTCCAACTGCACCACCGTATTGCAACCGTGACGAATAGACGTCCCGACACAATCCGTCCCCGTATCTCCCCCGCCAATAATCACAATATCCTTGCCTTCTGCGGAGATAAAATCACTGCCGGGTTGCTTATTTAAAACAGCTTGAGTATTGGCAGTGAGGAACTCCATGGCAAAATGAATCCCTTTGAGGTCGCGCCCTTCAATGGGTAAATCCCGGGGTTTAGTAGCTCCAGTACATAAAAGTACCGTATCAAACTCTTTTAACAGATTTTCGGCGGGAAAGTCCTTACCCACTTCCGTATTGCAAATAAACTTAACGCCCTCGTCTTCTAAGACCTTCAGACGCCGCAATACCACCTGTTCCTTATCCAGCTTCATGTTCGGGATACCATACATTAACAGGCCCCCTGGACGATCAGCCCGTTCAAAAACCGTCACCCAATGACCCGCTTTATTCAGTTGGGCCGCCGCCGATAATCCCGCCGGGCCAGAACCAATCACCGCGACTTTTTTCCCGGTGCGTTTGGCCGGAGGTTCAGGAGTTATCCAACCCTCCTCCCAACCCTTATCAATAATCGAACATTCAATATTTTTAATCGTCACCGGAGGGTTATGAATGCCCAAAACGCAGGAACCCTCGCAAGGTGCCGGACAAACCCGACCCGTAAATTCGGGGAAATTATTGGTTTTGTGCAGACGGTCTAGGGCCTCTTTCCACAGTCCCCGATAAATTAAATCATTCCATTCCGGGATCAGATTATTGATCGGACAACCACTGGCCATGCCACTAATAATACTTCCCGTATGACAAAACGGGGTGCCGCAGTCCATACACCGGGCGGCTTGGGTGCGTAGTTTGTCGTCCTCCATGGGCAGATGGAACTCATCCCAGTTATGAACCCGGTCAAGGGGGGCGAGTTCAGACGGTAACTCCCGCAGATATTCTAAGAATCCGGTCGGTTTTCCCATAGTTGTTTCCGTTAAACTTTTGAGTATTGGTGGTTAGTCATCTTAATCGGTATGCACGGTCAAGATTGTTCAATATATTAATATAGCTGTTGCTGAACAGTTCAGGTTCCTAGTTTTCCCCATTAGCTGCTTTTTGGGTTCGCCAATCGTCAACAATTGATGACAATTGTTTTTAGAGTCTAATTCTCCTGGCTGCAATTTACCTGGTTGAATTGTAGAGTATTCCTAGGGTTAATTGGCATATTTTTGAATATTTATTAACAATCTATAATCTTTTTTATTCTAAAAGCCAAGCAAATAACTCGCCAACCGTTAGTTTAATATCCGTGGCAAATGGGGGAACAGATATTGGTGATTCCGGTTGTTCAAAGACTTCTGTTTGTTGTTGGGAGTGATAAACAAAGATAGATTGTTCTTCGGGATCAATTAACCAAGCCATTTGAGTTTGATAATTCAGACAATAGAGAATTTTTTTAATCACTTTTGTTGGACTTTGATCCGGTGATAAAATTTCAATCATCCAGTCGGGTGCGATTAGAAAACTATTGGCAATTGCACTATTATGATCACGAGGAATTCTATCCCAAGTAAAAACAGAAACATCGGGAACAATTGAACGTTCCTCAAAAGTACAGCGCAGTTCGGGAAATGCGCGGGCAATTTTGGCAGGTTTTAAAATAGCGTTAATGGCGGTAACAAGTTCACCTCGAATTGTACTATGTTTTCCTTGTGGGTTATGTTTTTGGATGATTTTACCTTCAATATATTCGCTGGCAGGTTTCGTTTCAGGTTGTTTCAGAAACTCGGCTACAGTGATAATTTTAGATGGGGTTTGTACCATTGAGGTTGCCTCCTAAAGTATTTTAATTTTAGCCTATTTATTTCATAATAATATTAACCCAATCAATTTTGGTATTATCACTTATCTTTTGATTTCTCCTGTTGATCAAGCCAATCCAAAATCCGATTCCAAGCCCACCATCGGTCAGGGTCATCAAATTGATTTTGGCAAATTTTACTACTAATATAACCGACATGACCCCCATAATTTGTTGATACTAAATTAATGGCTGGATTCTGATAACTAGCTGCTTTTAAATCGGGAATAATAGTTGGATCAAATAGAGGATCATCCTCGGCATATAAAATTAACGTGGGTTTCCTAAGTTTAGGAATTAACTGTAACCCACTACTGGCTTCATAATAGGCTTCCACACTCTTAAATCCTAAGCGTCCAATCACTAATTCATTATCAAATCCCCAGATTGAATTTGCCCGTTTAATCGCCTCTGGATCAATATCATTGGGATGATGTTGATAAAGGTTTCTGGCTAATTTTTTGAGTTCTTTCGTAATAGCTCTTTCTAAATATTTTCCCCAGGAATGTTGGACTAAATAAGATAAGGAACGAGTTGAATCTAAACTAGGACAAATTACTGCGCCTCCAGCAATATCGGAATCTTTTAGGTCTAAATCTGTTCCCCATTGATTGACAGTTTGAGCCGTTTTAACCCCCCATAATGCTAATTGTCCCCCTAAAGAATAACCCGTAAACCAAAAAGGAGCCGGACAACCCATTAATTTAGATTGAGCCGCAATTCTAACAAAATCTTCCCCTTCATATAAACCATCGGAGGTTAAAGTCGGAGATAATTCGGCGGTTTTTCCATGGGCTCTCCAATCAAATAAAACCACAGCGTAACCCGCAGCAAAGGCTTTTCTTCCCCAAATTCTTAAAAACCATTGATTGTCTAAAGTGCCAGTAATTCCATAGGTGGAAATAATTGTTCCTCTTGGGTTTTCAGGAATTGCCACAATCCCATAAATCGGAACACCTGCGGCTCCTAAAAAGACAGTTTCTTGATAGGGAGGTTCTGGTAAGTCAATACTTTTTTCCCAAGTGCGACTAGCTCTTAATGCTGCATAAATAGTCATTAAAAAGCCATTTTTTAGGGCGAAAGGTGGATTGTAAATCGGTTCAATCATGTTTAAGTTTAATAATAGGTTGCTGTCAGTTGGTCAAACAATTTTTATTACTTTTTACGAACTTTGCGAATTGCTTCTTGAATATTTTCCTGGGTTAAAGAATTAACAATTGTCAAACTAAAAGGAGAGGTTTCAACTCTCTGGATATAACCAGCATTCAAATAGGGTAAATATTCGGCTTGACCTCGAATATAACTATTAAAAAATACTAAACTGATTGCTTTTAAAAAGGGAAAGGCTAATTCGGGATTTGGGCCGATAATTTGATCCGGGACAGGAATTACAGATTCCCCTGACGCTAAGAAGGAAAAATGGGTTCCTTTCTCTAATAACATTAAGTATTTGTTAGGGCTAGTTAACCAAGAAAAGGGATAAATTTGTTCACTAACAGCCGGGGCTACATAATCATCACTTCCTCCAATCATTAACACGGGAATTTGAATTTTACTCATGCCTTCTTGTCCAAATACCACACTGGTAATTGGATTCACAGCAATCACCGCTTTCACCCGTTTATCCTGAAGATCATAACCTTTATTAGCAATAGAAGTGGCTTGACATTGCAGTAAAACCGAAATATTTAGAGTAAGTTGTTGGTCTGCAACCTTAGCACACTCTTGATTAATTCTGTTGGTATTAAAGGTCGCTCCCCCCACCGCTAAAGCCGTATAACCGCCATAGGATTGACCGATAACCCCCACATTATCTAAGAGTAAATCGCTAGGAAATGCGGATTTTTTTGCCTTTTCTTCTAATAAATTAAGTACATAAGTAATATCTAAAGGACGATCAACAAATGCGTCTGCACCAGGAGGTTGAGCGTTTCCCTGTAAGAAATTAGCCAAGCCATCGGCACTGGTTTCTAAATGTTCTTGAACCGCAACAAAATAGCCATGGGAGGCTAAATGTTCCGCTAAATATTTGAAGGTTGTTCGGTCGGAACCTAAACCATGGGAAATCACAATTACAGGGGCTGGAGTTGAAATTTGGGGGATATAAATATCAACGGGAGAAGGCTGATTTCGTCGAGGATTTTGAAATGTCAAGGATTCTTTTTTCCATTCAGTTGTACCAGGATTTCTCAAATTAATTGGCCGATTTTGCAGGGCTGGATTATTGATTTCAGCTTTAGCCTGTTCTCTAATCCAATTAATAATAGATTGATCTTCATAAATAATTTGAGATAAATCTTGAATTACTTGCCGACCAAAATTAAGGTCGATTTCTATTCTTTTACCCGGAAAATTTTCTAAAATACCGAGTAAAGTTAAACCACCAGGAAGTTTAGAGGCTTGATTAATAGCCGTTTTTAAAGAATTTAAACCATTTTCACCATTATCGGTTTGAATAAAATTGCCAAAGCGAGTTAGAATTACAGTCCCCGTAGGGGTGTCATTAAATTGTTGAATACTCCAAGGGCTGGCTGTCATGGGAGTAACTAAAAGTTGACGCAGTTTTTCTACATCTTCAGGGCTAAGAATTGTTTCAGGAATTGATAGAATTGGCGAGATTTCTCCCTGTTGGGCAAATGTGGCTAAGTCTTTAATGGAAATCAAGATCGTACCAATACTATACCGAACTGCAATTTGTTCGGCGGCTATTGCTGAGGAGGTTGTGGCGATTAAACCCGATAGTATTCCTAAGCCAATTTTAATCAGTTGAGTCGAGAGAGACTGAATCCTTTTATTGTTTTTATTTGGTTGATAGTCATGGAGATTTTTAATAGGTTTTAACATAAAATTAAAGGAGAATTATTTGATCATTATTTATAATACCATTAAAAATCAAATTATGTCAACCTTTTTGAGATTTAATTGATTAATTTTTATCGGAAGTTATCCCCTTAATGGCATTAGTTAATTGATTGGGAGTTAGGGATTGAATTAAACTCAAAGGATAGGCCCGATCGCTAATAGTTTGAATATAAGCCGCGTTCAGATAGGGTTTATATTGAGCATTTTGAGTTAAATAGGTGTTAAAGAATGCCGTACTTAGGGCTTTAATATACTCTCGACTAATTTTAGAGGTGGGAGGGACAAATTCATGGAGTTTAGAGAGTTCAGAGGTATTTTCTGAAGTAATATCGTAAAAATGAGTTGCATGATTTTGCATCATTAAATATTTATTGGGGGTGGTTAACCAAGTAAAAGCTTGCAACTGTTCTGATAATGCAGGAGTGAGAAAATCTCCGGTACTTGCTGTGATAAAAACGGGAATTTTGATTTCACTTAAACCCGATTTTCCCAAAATAATACTATTCACTGGATTTAATACAAAAATAGCTTTGACTCTTGAATCTTTGAGTTTATAGTTATTATCAGGAAGTTCTAAAGCTCGACACTGAAGAAAAACCGAAGGATTCAAGGGAATATCTGACTGTTTACAGATGGTTTTTAATTGGGTAAAATCAAGGGTAGCTCCTGCTAAAACCAAAGCCGTATATCCTCCTAAAGAATGACCAATTACGCCCACATTTTTTAAATCTAATTGATTATTGAAATCACTGGGATTGAGTTTTTCAAGATGATTCAGTAAGGCGGTTATATCCTGGGGTCGATCAATAAATTGTTCGGGTTCAAATAGGTCTTTTACTTCCCCTTTAAGTAAGGATTGAAATTGTTGATAATCACTCCCTGGATGTTGGGGAACCGCCACAGCAAAACCATAGGAGTTGAGATGTCGAGCTAAACTTTCAAAGCGAGAACGATCAGAAGCTAACCCATGGGAAATAACAATCACAGGATAGATTTGATCTGAAGAAGTTGAAGTATCGGGTAAATAAATATCAACCTCGAAGTTCCGATTGTTTTCGGGATTATTGACTGTTATGGTTTTTTTAATACTCTTAAATATTCCTGGTTTCCGTAAATCTTGTTTTTGACTAAAATCGGTAAAATCAGCTTGTTTAGCTTCGATATTTGATAAGACTTCTAAAGATTTTGTGACGGCCTGAGTTTGCTGAACTAAAGTAAAAATCCGAGTTAAAATGTCTAATATTTGTTCAACATCTAAACGAATTTCTGGACTAGGAAACCGACGCATCACATCTATAATGGTAAAACCATTGGGGATATTAGCAACCTCAATTAAGCTAGTCTGAATTGCTTCTACTCCATTATCACCAGATTGGGTTTGAATAATATTTCCCAAATAGCTTAAAAAGGCTAAGATTAAAGGAGAATTAAAAAAAGGTTGAATAGAAATATATTGATTAGTATAACGAATTTTCAATAGTCGGATTAGGGTTTGTTTTTGTTCGGGATTTAATAGTTGTAGATAGGTCGCCAAGGATTGTTGGGAATTAATTGTGCCTTTTTGGGCATAATTTTCTAAGGAATCAATGGAGATAGAAATGCTTGTTTTTCCCAACGGGACAAGAATTGATTCTGCGGCAATTCCGGGAAGATTTGTTAATAATACAGAGGCTATTGTTAAGGTAAAAGATGAAAACCAGTGCATAGTTTTTTCCTATTTTATTGTAAAATCATATAACTCTATTTAAGTCCAGTATAAAATCATTCGACTTTTAGAAATTTTAAGAATTGATTAAATATTATGGAATCTATCAACCATTTACGTTTTGCCGAATTCATTTATAGGGTTTAGGGTGAGTTAGTAAAACTTTAATTTCCTCCAACAAAGAATCTACGGATAAATTAAAGGGTAAGACTTTAAGGGGAAAACTAGAAGTAAAGCGTTGCAAATAAATAGCCATTTTTTTCCAAATATGCTCCTCTAATTCAACGGTAGAAGATGGTTTATTTCCTTGTTTTTTACTGAGGGTCTGATTCAAGATATTAATATCTGATTGTGCTAAAATAATTATGGGGATTTTTGATTCTATTTTTTCCAAAGTTGACAAGGCTTCAACGATATTAGCAAAGGATTGACCTCGAAAACAAATTAATATTAAATCCAAACTTTTACATTGAATTTTCCGAATAATTTCTTCCCAATTTTTCCCCATAATTCCTTGAAATCCAGCAATTTCAATATATTGAACTAGGGCTTGATCGATCTTAAAATTAGTATCATTGATCCGATCAAGACGGGCTGGATTTTTCTCAAAATTACAGGGGGAGTTGTTGTCAGACCCTAATATTAATTCAGAATTAAACTCTGGGTTTATATTAGGGTCTTCAGAATCTAATAAATGACCGAATTGTTCTTCATGTAAAACAGAAGAATCGACCACTAAAATACTAGGTTTCCAACTTAAACGGGTCGCAATTTGAACGACTTCTAATAAAGCTGAACTGATAGATAAAGGAAAACTTTGAGAGTTGAGTTGGTCTTCTGGGGAATTAGCTAAACAAGGAAAAATTGATAAATTTTCAACTTGATTAGCAACCTGAGTGGTCAGGGGGTCTAGGGTGACAATGGGCAAACGGGCTAAACTTTCTTGTTGACTAATTTCCCGTAAAACATAGGATGGATTTTGTATCGAACTATCTCGCTCTAAAACCATGACATTAGGATGCCAAATTTGAGCCATGATGGAGGCTTGACTAATATCATCTACTTCTAAAATTCGGCAATGGGAAAATCGAGATAAAAATAAGGCTGAATGATAAATATAGTTTTTATTTTCCCAAGCTCCCGTTGAGACTAAATTTTGAGGATTTCCCGATAAACTCAGCCAAAGAATAATTAACTGTTGTGGCACAGAATATGGAACTTCTGGGAGTAATTCTGCCAACATTTTTTCTAACTCTAACCCTTGAACCGGAAGGCGGAGAAATCCATCACAATGATTCATCTTTGCCCGTTGTTTATCTCCTAACGTGGCGGTAACAATCACGGGAATTTGATGGGTTTTTAGATCGGTTTTGAGTAGGGTTAAAACATCCCAACCAGATAATAAAGGAATTAAAGGATTCAATAAAATCGCCCTAGGTTGTAAACAACGAGCTTTTTCAACCGCTTCTGTTCCTGAACGGGCTACCACGACTCTATACCCTAAATCAGTCAGTTGTTCGCTCAGGTTTTGAATAAATTGGGGAACGGTTTCTACAATTAATACTAACCGAGATTTTTCCGAGGAAACTACAGGAGTAGAAGTCGAAAATTGAGAGTCTTGACTACCTATTTTATGTCTTAATTCCCAATTGTGACGGGGGGGATTTGGTGGTAATAATAGCGTAAATTTACTGCCTTGATTGGGTTTAGAAATAAAGCTGACATCTCCCCCATGTAGTCGCGCTAAATGTTGGGTTAATACTAACCCTAGTCCTGTTCCTTCAAATTCACGGGTTAGGGGACTTTCTAACTGTTGAAATTTTTGAAAAATCAGATGTTGTTTATCATCAGGAATCCCAATTCCTTGATCCCAAATAGTAAAAGCTACCCAATTTTCCCAACGACTAACTTGTAAACCAAAATCACTGCCATCGGGGGCAAATTTTAGGGCATTACACAACAAATTGACTAACATTTGTCGTAAGCGAAGTTCGTCCGCGACGAAGGTTTCTAAACCGGGTTCAATCTCTAAGTGAAATCGACGTTTAACTTGGGCTAGGATTTCTGCTTGTAGTTTAATATCCGATTTATCCTGGCTTTGGTAATGTTGAATTGCTAAATCAAAGGCAGCTTGACAAACGGTATGAATATGTAAAGGTTCAGGAACTAACTCTAATTGTCCGGTTTCTATGCGGGTTAAATCCAGAATATCATTCACCACTAACATCAGGTGACGACCACTTTTATGAATTAGTTGGGCATAACGGGTTTGTCTTTCATTGAGTTCCCCTAAGACTTGATCTTTTAATAAACTCGATAGACCTAAAATTGCCGTTAAAGGAGTTTTTAGTTCATGACTAATACAAGCCATAAACTCATCTTTGATGCGATTTAGTTGAATTAAATCGGTATTTTTAGCAGTGAGTTCCTGGGCAACTCGATGCTGTTCTGTAATATCTTGAGCTAACACTAACCACAGGTCATTAGTCTTTTCTTCTAAACATAATGCGATTTCTGATTCTGGGTTCAACCGTTGACGGGTAAATTGCCATACCCGCTCCTGATTTTGAGTAACAGGACAAATGCAAATATAAGTATCTGGTTTGTTCCCAAATTGACACCATTGGGGCATTTCTAAGGAGGCTGAATTTGAGGCTAAAGGTTCAGCAACATGGGTTAAGGGGTTAGATAAAAATCCCAAGTTTCCAGTAGTTTCTAAAGGGGAATTCAGCCCGTTTTCCTGCTCAGAAAATAGTTCAGGGGTTTCAGTCCAACGGGTTACTGCTTCTGCGACTTCCTGTACGACTTCTGCTCCTCGCCCAATTAGCGATCGCCAAGCTAAATTTTGACTTATGATCGTGCCATCATTCTGTTGAATCATTAAGGGAATAGGTAGTTCACTTAAAAACTCAATTAAATGATTTGAAAAAGTAGAATTGTCTGGGGATAAAAAACTTAATTCGAGTGAGTTTTCTGTCTTCCAGTCGAAAGTTTGAAGGGGTGACGCTTTCGGTGACTCAACGGGGGGGAACGGTTGGGAATGCTTTACCAAATGGTCTAACACCTGTAAACTATCAATTAATCCGATAAATTCCCCCGTCTGATTCACTAAAGCTAAGGATATACTTTGAGTTTGAGTCTGATCCGCCCCAGTCTGGGAATTCTGATATTGTAAATAGAGCCAGAATTCTTGTAGGTTTAAATGGGAGGGAATACCAATCACAGGCTCAATGATGGCTTGAAAAATTTCTCCGAGGGACGGTTGAGTCTGACTCGGTGGGGAAACAGGAATCTGATTCAGCAGATAGGGAAGGAAACGACGCAACGAAATCATTCCTAGGGGCTGATATTGGGAGTTGACAATCACCACCTGTTCACAATTTCCCTGGGAAAAAATAAATCCCAAGGTTTCCAGGGAAGCGTCATAGTGACAAACAGGGACGACCTGAAGGAAAGTCAGGAGGTTAGCTTGGGGAGACATAAGACTTAAATCCTCCAGATAGGATCATCAACTGATGAGTTAACGATCATAATCCAATAAAACTCTATATAGTATTTCCATTGTCATAGCAAAGGGTTAACTTTTCTGTGAACTTAACGATTTCATAAACAATCTTAAGGGAATTGAAAGTTTTCCGGGTTTTTTTGGGGTGATTTTCCTAAAATATTGATCCCCAACGGTTTAACGATATTATTTTATTCGTTAATTACCACAACGATCTGGATATTTACTCTGAGGAGACGAAAATTTTCCTTCTATTTGATGCACCGATTACTGAGGATTATAGCAAAGAGGGCGATCGCATTCGATCACCCTTTTAATTATAATCATTTATTCCCTAAAAGGAAAGAAATAATTAAACCTTCGCATCTTCCTTAACTAACTTATCCCAACCCAAATCCTTGAGACTGTTATTTCGACGTAACGGCCGAGTTACTAACTCCAGAATATCCCGTGCATTGGTGAACCCGTGCATTTGGGCAAAGGTGAATTCCACCGACCATTTAGTATTAATACCCCGGGCTTCCAATGGGTTAGCATGAGCCATTCCGGTGATCACTAAATCCGGTTTTAACTCATAAATTCGTTGAATTTGATTGTAATTATCCGGTTTTTCCACAATAGTAGGTAAAGGAACACCCATCTCATGACAGGTTTTTTCTAATAGTCTTAACTCCGCATCCTGATACCGTTTATCCATATAAGGAATACCAATTTCTGGGCAAGTCATTCCGCAACGAATTAAAAACCGTGCCAAAGAAACCTCTAATAAATTATCCCCCATGAAAAACACAGATTTCCCCCGAACAATTTGAAGATAATCTTCCATACTCGCCCAAATTTGTGCTTCCCGTTCATCTAAACCCTTGGGTTGAATATTAAAAACAGAACAGATTTTTTCAATCCAAGCCCGGGTTCCATCGGGGCCAATCGGGAAGGGCGCACCAATTAATTTACACTTACGACGCCGCATTAATGTTGTAGCAGTTCGAGATAAAAATGGATTAACTCCTGCTACATAATACCCTTCTTCTAATACAGGTAATTCTGTATAACGTTTTGCAGGTAACCACCCGGAAACTTTAATCCCTTGCTTCTTCAATTCTAAGGTTAAATTAGTAACAACAGGATCAGGTAAAGAACCAAATAAAACTAAGGGCGGATGATTAGCATATTCCGATTCTTCTTGAGCAACATCTTCTTTTTGTTTGCCAAAATTCAGTAATTTTTGAATCGCATTTCGTTCATTTTTTTCCGTTTCTGCCACCGGAGCTTTATCAGGACAACGGGCTGCCATTGCTGCTAATACAGTATCTTCCCCTTGAGTAAAGGCATAATCTAAGCCATTAGCCCGCGCAACCACAATCGGAATACCCAGTTCAGATTCTAATTTCGGCGCTAACCCTTCCAAATCCGTTTTAATAATTTCAGTGGTACAAGTGCCGATCCAAATAATCACACTGGGGTTGCGATCTCGTTTAATTTGTAAACACAACCGCTTTAATTCATCATAATCATTCAGTTTAGCGGAAATATCCCCTTCTTCTAATTCTGCCATCGCATAACGGGGCTCGGCAAAAATCATCACCCCCATGGCATTTTGCAGAAAATAGCCGCAGGTTTTTGTCCCAATCACTAAAAAGAAACTATCTTCAATTTTTTGGTATAACCAAGCGACACAACTAATCGGACAAAAGGTGTGATAATTTCCGGTTTCACACTCAAAAGTTAAACCTTCCGGTTGTGGTTGAGCAACGGTCATAATTTTTTCCTCTTAATCGGATGTTTGTTAATCAAAATTTGACAAGACCATCTATGACTTTGAATCGTGCAGATTCAAAGTCCAAACCCGATTAAGGATTAGGAAACTAGGTCGGTAAATTATTTAAAATCCGACAGGGAAATTTCATCATCATCTGAAGAACCAGTTAACCCTTCGATATCGATATCATCCATATCTCCCGTGGTTAAATCCCCCATATCGTCGAGATTAAACTCCCCTAAATCATCATCTCCTAATCCCAAATCATCTAAATCTCCACCAGCATCAAGACCTAAGCCATTGGAGGAACTATCTTCTAACCCGAAATCACCGAGATCATCATCCAGACCGGAATCCGTATCTCCTAATTCCAACCCTCCTAAACCTTCTGAACCGAGTTCGTCCGCTTCTAACCCAAAATCGTCCATCCCATCTAAACCCAGATCATCGGAGGCATCTAAACTGAGATCGAGTTCACCGGTTAAACCATTTTCTTCGCCCAGTTCGGTCTGAACATCATCTCCCCAGACATCAGAGTCGGTATTGATGTCCAATTCCGCCGATGTTGTTTCCGACTCTAGCCCAAAATCCAAATCATTGGACTCAAGTTCATCGGATTCTAAACTCATATCCAAATCATCGGACTCAAGTTCATCGGATTCTAAACTCATATCCAAATCATCGGACTCAAGTTCATCGGATTCTAAACTCATATCCAAATCATCGGACTCAAGTTCATCGGACTCCAAACTCATATCCAAATCATCGGACTCCAAATCCATGTCTAGGTCATCAGTCCCCAGAGATTCTGATTCATCCTCCAACCCAAGCTCAAAGTCTTCCTCGGCTATGTTAGCGGTCTCTGTGTCGATATCTAAACCCAGATCCCCCATGCCCAAGTCATCATATTCGAGATTGAAGTCATCCTGGGTTTTCTCCATCACCGCAGCCACACCCACAACCGCAGTAGCGCCCGCCACTGCCGCCACAGCACCCGCAACATTGAGTGTTTGTGCTGGGGTGATGTCCTCCTCCAAACTCAATGTTTCTGGAGGTGCTGGATGATGATATCCCGGGACAGCCTTAGCCACGAATAGGGGTATTTCCGGCGATGGAGCATAACCTGGGGCAACGGCTGGGGCTTGATAGGCTGGAACCGCAACGGTTGCAGGCTGTTCCGATGTAGACCTACCCGCCAACGCCAAATCCGGGTCAAAATGTAGCCCTAACACCTCAATCAGTTTTTCGGGATCGGGATTGAGCCTCGAAAATGGCAACATTAGTTGGGCTGCCTCGGGGTCAAGCGCGTTGATCGTTCCCAAAATGAGGGATGAGGCAGGTCTTCGACCGCCATCTGGGGTCGGGATTGAATTCAAATCCATTTGCAGCACCAGCCAATCCCGATTGGCCTGGTAATATTGCAACCACTTATCTTTAAGTGCGACGGAAAAGTCTTTGAAGAAAGCCATAACCTCTATATCCTCATCCTGAGATAGCTAGACATATTAAACCATCATCAGGTCTAGCTCAGGATCGTGACTTTGAACAAGGGGTTGAGTCGGATTCAGATAAAAATCTGATAACAACGAGAATAATTCCCGATCTGGGGTGTCTTGAGGGACGACTCCTTCGGGTTGGGATAATAGTTGATCGGCAATATTTAGGTAATAATCACAGACATAGTTGAGGGACGGATCGGTTTCGGCCATCTCAAATAGGGTTTTTCCCTTAACGCGAGAAACCCGAATATCTTCGATTAAGGGCAACACTTCTAAAACGGGCATGGGGACGGTTTCAATATATTTTTCAATCAAATCCCGTTTGGAGGTGCGGTTGCCAATTAAACCCGCTAACCGTAGGGGGTGAGTCCGGGCTTTTTCGCGTACCGAAGCGGCGATGCGGTTAGCTGCAAATAAGGCATCAAAACCGTTATCGGTGACAATTACGCAATAGTCGGCATAGTTGAGGGGGGCAGCAAAACCACCACAAACCACGTCCCCTAAGACATCAAACAGGATGATATCGTATTCGTCAAAGGCGTTGAGTTCTTTCAGGAGTTTGACGGTTTCTCCCACGACGTAACCGCCACATCCTGCACCCGCCGGAGGGCCACCCGCTTCAACGCAATCTACCCCGGCATAGCCTTTGTAAATTACATCTTCTGGCCAAATATCTTCGTAATGAAAGTCTTTTTCCTGCAAGGTATCAATAATCGTGGGAATTAAAAATCCCGTGAGGGTAAAGGTGCTGTCGTGTTTGGGATCGCATCCAATTTGCAGGACTTTTTTACCCCGTTTGGCTAAAGCGGCAGAAATGTTACAGCTTGTAGTTGATTTACCGATTCCGCCTTTACCGTAGACTGCTAATTTCACGATTGTTTCTCCTTATCGGTTTTGATTAAAAACTGTTGACTGTTGGCAGTGGTTTTCTTGGTTTGATACAGCCATTATTGTCTAACTACCCCAGAAAGGAAAGGGGTGATTTTAATGGATATGGCTATAAATTCAAGATTTATCGCGGATTAAAGATTAATTTTAACTATATCAAATCAGAATCAATTTTAAGCCTCAAAGTAATATTTTTTAATTTTTTATATTACTTTTTTTATAAAAATAGTTACAATAAGCAAAAAAATAAAAACCAGGTTGGGTTGAAATGTCCAAAAGTTACCCCCATAAAACCCTTTACCCTAATCAGTTATCGGTTAAAGAGTGATCATTGACTCTGGTATCCCATCGTAATTCAGGAATTTTTGGCCAAAAAGACTAAGCAATTTTACTGATTATTTACCCTAAAAATTCCTTGATCAAAACTAACCCGGTTAAATGTTAATTTTTGCAAATTTTTCCGCAGAGGATTAAAAACCTAGTTTTTTGAAGAAACCTGGTTTTTTGGGCGTACCTCCATATTTCAGAATAATTTCCCCTCGTTCCAATGCTCTGCATTGGAATGCCAATTTTGAGGCTCTGCCTCAAATAATAGGAGGCGGAGCCTCCATCAACGGCATTTTTAGGTAGAACCTAGAAACGAGAAAATTATTGAGGTTAATTGTTTTGATTATAGGTTTCTGATTGCGCTGAAGCGCAACAACGGGGTTGATCAAATTTGTTCTAAGTTTAGGGTGAATTGGGGTAAGATATTTTCCCCTGATAATATTTCAAAATATTGACCCCTATTTTTTACAATTCATTTAGACTCGCTATATAATATTTCAGCATCGGTTGAAGGGTAAAATAGATGCGACTTTCTAATTGTAATCTTTCAATCCAACACCTTTGTCCTAAAGAAGCTAAGGCTTTTAATACATCTGAATGAGATATTTTCAGATTAGATTGAAACTCTGATAGCATAATCCTGTTAGGGTTTTGTCCTAAATGAATAATAATTTTTTGTTCTAATTCCGATAACCGATTAAACTGTTGGGTTAAACTTTCCATTAAATCCTCTCCTAGAAATAAAGTTTCATAGTCTAAAAATTCAGAAACTTTACCTCCAAATAAATTTTTAATAACTGTAGAAATACTATTTAGAAAATATGGATTTCCCCCATAATAATCAAGTAAAGTATTCCAATTTTCAATATCTGATAATCCCTGAGCTTTTAACAAATCTTTTGCTGATTCTCCTAAACCAGAAAGCAATAAATAATGTATCGCTGTATTTTTCCCTCTTAATTCAATTAAATCTTTTGGTAATTCCCAACTATTTAGTATAATACAGCTTTGGTGATTTAATTGACTGATTTTTTTAATAAATAACCGATAATTCTCAAAATTGGGTCGATAATTTCCAGCTAATTGACCTGAATTAAATAAAGTTTGAAAATCATCTAAAATAATTAAGCAACGTTGCGATCGCAATACCTTCATTAATTCACTCAATTGTTCATTCAAAGTTACTGGAAGTTGATTTGCTGGTTGGTCTAATAAAAATTGCAGTAAATTTATTAATAATTCATTTAAAGCGGGTTGAGCCTCCAAACTTTGCCAAATTACCGCATCAAAATTTTCTTGAATCTCTTGAACTAATTTAACCGCTAATGCTGTTTTTCCGATTCCACTCATCCCCAAAAGCATCACCACTCGACAGCGTTGTTCGAGTATCCAATCTGTTAAAGTTTCCAGTTCTTCTGTTCGTCCAAAAAATTCATAAACATCCGGTGCATCATCTAAATTAACTCTTAATAAAGGTTCATTTTTATTGTTTTTAGGTGTAGCAGAATCATCTGAGGATAAAGGAGGTTTATGACAAACATTAATATGATTAATTTGTACAGAATCTTTAGCAAAATTTAGGAAATTAGAAGATTTTTGCCGATTCAGAGTCGAACGTAAATTATATTTTCTCACTTCTTCCCCTAAAGCATCGGAGAGAATTTTCCATAAATCAGAAGCAATATCCTTGACATGACCCTCAGAACAGTGAAACGCATCCGCCACTTTTGAGTATTTTTCGTTCTCTAAACTCCCCCTTAATATCGCTTCTTGAAGATCATCCAGGCGCTTTCCCGTCTTGGTAAAAACCAAGTGATCCGCTAGTCTGAGGACTTCTTGCACGTCCATACCCTGTGTTAGATGTTAGTTTTGTCTCTATTGTACCCGACTTTTTCCGACCTCAACCACTTTCTCCGACCTTTTCCGATTTTTTCCGACTTTCTCAAATCTGAAAAAAATATAAAATTCCCGACTTAATCCGACTTTTTCCGACTGTACAGAATCACAAATTATCCGATAATAATACCTAGTTGAAATGATGTGTAGTAATTATTCATCTGAGCGAATTAGCCCAAATAAATAGTTTTAAGTTTTGATTTAACCCCGCTATCCAATATCTGAATAGTTTTAATTCAAACTAGCTAATTTTAACACAAGTTTGAACTTAGCTAGATAGAAACTATAGGCATTGAAAATGTTCGGGTTTCTATCTAGCTAAATTTCAAACAGAAGGAGAACGTATGCTTAATCAATTTAACGGTTTCAATCAAGTTGTAGGAATTAGCTTGATTTCACTTTTGGGTGTATCAACGATTACTATTTTAGTAACTTCTGATCAGCAAAATGTTGCTATAGCACAGGAAAATCCTGGTTGTTTTATTGTTGATCATGCAGACCGAGTTATTAATTTAGATGGAATCTGTATCCCTGAATTAAAAGCAGAGTTAGAGCCTCCGGCTATTATTAAAGGCATTGCTTTAACTAATACAAAAATAATTAGGGAAAGATCAGAATTTCCTTTTATAATAGGTACAATTACTAATACAACAAATGAAACTATTCAGGTTAGTCAGATAACCTTACAATTTGAGGATAAATCAACAGGAGATGTGATTACAACTGAAACATTAGATGTAGAAGCTTATTTGGCTCCCAACCAAAGACGTGAATTTAGAAAACCTGTTTTGAAAGACACAGATTTAGGAGGTCGCAGAGAAAGCGATATAAAAATACCACCCGTTTTTGTAGACTGGAGATAATAATTTGGTATTGATATTTTAAGGATATATAAACATGAAAATCAATGAAATAATGTCAAAGTTTATTCTACCATTGACATTATTTAATACTTTCTTTTTTTCAATTTTAGACATTAAAGCTCAAGAAGTTGAGGGTTGCTTTTGGATCAATTCTCTCGATCAAAATATGCGAATTCCAACTTATATGTGTGGAAGATTAAATTCTACTATTCAAAATCCTGCTCAAATTTTGAATAACTTATCAGTAGAACAATCTTTTATTCAAAACTATAAAAAGTTAGCTAATTCCCAGGAAGAACCTTTGTTAAAAAGTCTTCTATTAAGCACAATTAAAAATTCACCAGATGGAGAAGTTAATGAAGCCAAAAAGTTTTGTGCTGCTTTTCAATCAGGTCAATCTTACCAAGATATTATTAAATCTGAATCTGAAAAACTGTCTCAACAAGATGAAGGTTCAGCAACATACAGAGCTAATCTTCGCCTTGTCAGTTTTCGTTTGGTCTTAGCTACTAAACATTTTTGTCCTCAATTTGCCTCTCAAATTAATCAATAAGAGTAATAATGATCTCGTTCCAATGCTCTGCATTGGAATGCCAACTTTGAGGCTCTGCCTCAAATAACAGGAGGCGGAGCCTCCATTAATATCATTTCTAGGTAGAACTTAGAAACGAGGAGATTGGGGTTAATTGCAGTAGCCAAAATACCTAGATTTAGATATGATTGAATTAACTAATTCTGGATATTATGTGCGTGATTAGATAGCTATGAAAATTTTACAAGACTATACGATTGTTACCCGTCCTGATGATAATGGAACATTTGTCGCTTACGTTCGGTGCCATTTCGGGTTGTCATGCTTGGGGAAAAAGTACCCAAAAAAAGTTCCCAGCCGTTGAAACGGCGGGCTATACAACCTAAGTCCGCCTGCGCGGACTTTTAACAATAGTTTAATCAGGGTCTTAAACCCGCGTAGGCGGGTTTTGTCTGTGTAGCCACGATTTCTAATCGCTGGGTTGCTATTGTCCCAAATTTTGAAGCAAATGGGAATTACGGTCGCAGAATTTAATCAATTGAAAAAGTAACTTAAGGGGTATAAGTCACGCTAAAATAAATCCCATCGTCTTGAATATTATTACCCCGATCGCTAATACTAATTAAGGGAATCCCATAGTCTAGGCGAAGATTTAAGCCGTTAACTGGTTGCCAAATTAATCCAAGTCCTGCACCTGCTAAAAAGGTTTTTCCGACAATTCGGTTAGGGTTGCGATCATGATTCCAAACCCCACCAAAATCGAGAAATGGAGCCAGTTGAAACACAGGTTCAGAGTCTTTATTGCGATCGAGGGTAATCCGATCTTCAAAGGAAATCCGAAAGCCATTATCCCCAGCCCGAACATTTTGACGATATCCTCTGAGGGATAACGCACCTCCTATAACAAATTGTTGTGAGGGAAATAACGGATCAGCCGATAATTGAATATCCCCTTGGGCAATTAGAAGATTATTTTCCCCTAAACGTTGTACCCGTTGGACTTGACCTAACCAACTGAAAAACGCCGCATTGGGGGTACTGACATCGGTGGCGCCGAGGATATCTAAACCGAGGTTAAATTGCGATCGCAAGGCCCAAGCCCCTTGTGTATCTCGAATCAGATAGTCCTGTCCAAATTTCAGCACACTGGTGCGAGTATATCCCTTACTATCTGGCCCGGAGGCAAAGGGTTCTCCGTTATTGTCTAAAAAGGTTTGACTATCTTGGTAAGCAAAGCCAAAAGAGAGGGCAAATTCCGAGATTGGGTTACGGATCAGTGGCTGACGATAGCTAATTTCGTAACGTTGAGATTTCCCTTCAATATTCAGGGCGTCGAAGGGCTTTTGAGTAATCCGATTTTGGTAAGGTTGAACTCTCAGTTGTATGGTTCCGTTCATGGGGTTAATCGGAATACTATACAAAGCATCAATAATATCTGAATCCCCATTCGCAATCAGGCGAGTGGTATTATAAGACAGTCCCAGGAAGTCCCCGCGACCTGTAAGATTGAGATGACGGACACTTATCCCCATGCGTTCAGAACCAATACTCGGTGGAGAATAGTTATCCACATTCAAACTAACCCCAAAGGGCGGTGCTTCTACGACCCGCACAATTAAAATACTCTGACCTTCTTGGGTTCCAGCCCTTAAACTGGCTTCTACGGTTTCAAATAAGGGGTTAATTCTTAATAGTCGCAATTGGTCTTCTAAGGCGGCGGTACTCAGGGGTTTAGCCGCACCTAAATTAATCCGACTGGTGATATAGGAGGGATGGAGGCGTTTGATTCCTTCCACTTCGATATTTTCTAGGGTTCCTTCAATTACCTGAATCTCGACAATGCCATTATTAATGGTTTGTTCGGGAACAATTGCTCTGGAGGTAATATAACCCCGTTCCAAATAAATGGCTGTGATTTTATCGGCGATTTCTCGCAGTTTAGTTAGGGTGACAGAAGTATTTTCCAGAGGGTTAACTAAGGTTTTTATTTCCTCTGAGGTAAGAATAGTGCTACCAGTAACGTTAATCTGTTGAACCGGAATCGGGGTTTCATCCGTTGGCGGGGTAGGGGCGGGGGTAGGAGTGGGGGTTAATTCAGGATTTGGCGGGGGTTCGGGTTTCGGGGGGATAGGAGGTCGGGGTAAAAAGCGATCTCTGTTAGGATCGGGCTGGGGAACCTGGGGGGGAATATTAATTGGTGTGGCTTGGGCCAAAGTGGGACAATTCCCAAAATCACAAGATTCTCCTGAAACCCCTTTTCCTGAGAAATCCGCAAAGTTCAGGGTTTGTAGAGGAGGAATTGGAGGAATATCAGCAAGTTCTGAGGGTGTTACAGGTGAAGGAGAAAGGAATGGGATTGATTTTACAACTGGAATCTCGTGCTCGGGGGTCAGGGATTCGGGGGTTTCTATGACAGAGGAGATTAGGGTTGGAGATTCTTGAGAAAGGCCTTGACGAGAAAATAGGGAAACAACCAGCAATAGGGTACTGGTAACTATCAGACCACCGTGACAAAATTTTGTAAAATTTTCACTCCTACCCATAGAATGCCTATTTTTTTATCAGTTATCAGTTAACAGTAATCAGTAATCAGTCAACCGTCAATCATTAAAACAATAAAATCAAACTTTTTTCGGTTACAATGACTGTCTACTTCCATTTACGGGGATTACTAATTGGTTTGAATTTTCAGAATAGGAGCATCGAGGATAGATTGAGCTTTTTCTTTATCAATCTGAGTTTGTTTTTGATCCGGATCAAAGCCAATAGATTTTAATAGATCGTTCCACTGATTGTTAAGAGATGAATTTTCAGAATCATTCAATTTTAAGGTTGCTAAAGTTGATATTGTTTCATGCCAAAGTCCTTGGTTGGCATAGATTTTTAAACGTTCTAAGGGATCGGTTGTTTGTCCTAATTCAAGTTTTTGATTGGGACTTAAAGCAACGGAATTAATCCAGCCACTCACGAGAAGATCATTAGAAGCATCACTACTGTTACATTTAAGTGCTATATACCAACGATAATTTTTATTGTCTTGTAAAGTTACGGATTTAGCATTCTCAGACCACTGAATTCCTACTATTCCAGGGCGATCGGTGCTGATGGGAAATGTGGTTTTGTAAAGGGTTTTATCCCCTTCATCTGCAATCTCAAATTCTAATATCTTTTGATCGACTGTCCCTGAAATATAAAGAAAAAATGCGGGTTGACCTGATGCGGTGCGACCCATTGTAGACTCTGGAATTAAAGCAGTCATCGAACTAGGACAACCTATGCCCCGAGTTCCGCCCCCTTCTCGACGCCCGGGTACTCCCCGTTCGGGTGGTGTAAAGGCATTCCAGTTGGTAAACGGTGAATCACTGCTTTGGCCCGATTGTTCAGGTTGCTGAACCCGTTCCCGATCCCCAAAATTAACCTGATTCTGTTCATCCCCCAGATTCTGAGGTAAGGAGGCTGAATGGGCGGCAGTCACAATCAAACTATTAGCAACCACGATTTGCAACAATAACGTTAGTCCAAGGGTTGCACGGTGGAGGAAAAACATTGGCATAGCCATAATTAATCACGCTTACCGATGGGCAGAGATAGTAGCATTTATCGACATCACTATTGTATCTAATGTTCCTGCAAAATTTGTCAAAATCTGTGCTTAATCTTAAATGTTTGAGTCTGAATCAGATTTTAGGAAAATTTAGGTGTTGTTGCCTATCTTAAGTCTGAACTTTGACCTGATTCGATCAATAAATATCCTGGTTTCAACTATAATGACAATTTCTATGAATCTTAACTCATTGACTTTTGGAAAAAATAGCGGTTTTAAACCTCGGACAATTCGACCTATTGGGGTTTCGGCTTTATATGGTTTAACGGGGTTAGGAAATACCCTATTAGCGATTGATACCTCCCGGGGATTTTTGCTGCAAATTGACCCCAAAACAGATAATGCAACGGTTGTTAATCCTGATTTAACTTTAGCTTTTAGAGATGTGACGGGTTTGGCAATTTGGCAGGATAATCTTTGGTTTACTCGCGGCAATGAAGTCTATTTTTGTCCCCAGGTTGTTCAAGGTAATTCTATTATTAATCTTGAACCTCAATTGTTTATACTGTTACCCGATGTAGCTACTGGAATTGCGGTTTATGAATCGACTCTTTATTTTGCTTGCGATCGCATTGCTTCTATCCTAGTTTATAGTCAAAATACCAAACGAGAAATTACCCGCTTTTCCGCCCCAGGGATTGGACTAGAAAACCTCACGATTAGAAATGAAGAATTATGGGTTTGCGATCGAGAAGAACAGACGGTTTATTGTTTGGAAAAAGCCACAGGAGAAACTCGATTTAGTGTGTTAACTCCCTTTGAATCTCCTACTGGTTTAACCTTTTATACTGACCCGGAAACCCAAGAAGAAGTTCTCTATGTAGCCTATGCTGGCAGTGAACTTTATATCCGAGATAATCCCAGTTCCTATGAGCAATTTGAATTAGCAAAACGCAATCGTACTTTTATCCATCCCCTCTCTTTTCATTTTAATCAACAGGAAAACTACGCCACATCTAATGGCTATTTGATTGAAATGTCCTATGTGGAGGAATTAGAACCTTTAGATGCGGTTCATATCGAAAATTTAGAATGGCGAATTGCCTTACCTTCTAATACAAATCGCCAGAAAGTTTTAGAGGTTTCGGCGATTGGAATTCCTTTTCGAGAAGAATTTGAAGATGGGGAAAGAGTCGCGGTATTTCAATTTAATCCTTTGACTTCGACGGAACGTTTGATTTTTGGTTGGAAAGCATTGTTAGAAGTTCGGAGTATTAAATATCAAATTCATCCCCGTCAAGTAGAAAATTTACCTAAACTTTCCTCGGATTTTCCCGAAAAATATTTTATAGATGATGATCATTTGGCTATGAATACGGCAGTTGTCCAAGCCGCAGCCAAGGAAGCAATTCGCAATGAAACTAATTTTCTCCGAAAACTTTTAGGTATTCGTAATTATGTCTATGATCAGTTATCCTATAGTCTGACTTCTAAAATTGAAAATCCCGATGTAGTTTTGCAGCGAGGAATTGGTTCCTGTGGGGAATATGTGGGGGTTTTATTAGCTTTAGCCCGATTAAATGGCATCGCTTGTCGAACTATTGGACGTTATAAATGCCCGCAATTTGCTGACCGTCGAGGCGTTCCTTTAGAACCGGAATATAATCATGTTTGGTTGGAATTTTATATCCCTGGTTTTGGTTGGGTTCCTATGGAATCTAACCCCGATGATATTCAAGAAGGTGGGCCCTATCCTCTGCGATTTTTTATGGGATTAGCTTGGTATCATATTGAAATTGGCAAGGGTATCCGCTTTCAACGATTGACCAGTGAAGGGGTTGATGTTGACCGCGAAAAAGTCTCTCTGGGAAGCTTAGCAATTAATCATGTTCGGTTTACCATTTTAGATGAGTTACCTGCGGTTTGACACTCCCACGGGTGAACCGCGTGGGCTTTGTGCGAGGTTGTTGTAAACTACTGTTACCCAGTTTCACAGATTAATACTTTTGCTAGATTGTTGTAGAGTGAATCAAATCATGATTCCCTCTACAAATTGAATTAAAATAGATAAAAACTGCACTGTTTCAATTAACCTATGGAAGTTTTACAAGAGTTAACCCTGGTTGAGATTTTGGTATTATTGGCTTTCTCAATGTTGATAATTTTTACCGGAGGTGTCATTTATTTAACGGTGGCTGAATGGCGCGATCGCAGACGTAGAGAAGACGAAAAACGTCTACGGTAAATAATGATCACGGATTTAAGAGGATTTCACGGATTTCACGGATTTTAATCTGTGTTAATCTGCGTAATCCGCTTAAATCTGTGAAAAGAAGTATTTTATCTATCTGTAATGCAAAAAGAGGACTCCCGTTAAACCTGAAAGGTTAACGGCGAGAGTGTCAAGATAATTCACGCAATATTGTTTCGATCACCCCATCGGGAAGACCAAGTAATTGAGCAATTTTGCAGGGTTCGATACCTTGACTGTGCAATTTGCAAACGACATCAGCGACATCAATTTCGAGGCGTTCGCTCTGAGTTTTGAATCTGGATTCAGTGGGTTGATTGTTGTCAGATTCGCTAGGCGATGAAATACAGGGTTTGAGGTTGAGGGTGTGGACGTATTCAACGTATTGATGAATATAATCCCTACCGAAGTTTGAGTTATTGCTAATATTTCTGCGATCGCAAGCAGCTTTGAGATTACCTTTTTGCATATCTTCATCCATAACTACCGAGAGAGTTTTGAGCAACTTGTAGCCGACTTCTCGGACGTATTTGGTAGTGTAGCGGGTGTCGTGCGCGATCGTTTCGTAGGTTTTGCCATCATACATTCCCTGAAACACTAGCTGTTGTAGCGTGTTGAGATGTTTGCCCGTTTTCTCGAAGATCAGGCAATCGACCAATTTCAGCAGTTCGTTTTCGTCAGGGACGGCTTGCAACGGGCGATCCTCCTTGGGGAGCTTATGTTGAGTCAAGGAAAAATAAAATTGTGTAAAACTTCGGGCTTTTTCAGGCTTTCTCAGGCTTTTTTGGTCAAGACAAATGCAATCAAGGTCAGGTATAGTAGTCACAAATTTATCTGAGTGAAAGTGAGACACAATGCCTGACAATGTAGCTTTGTTAGAAAAGAACAATGACTTACTGAATGGTAGCAGTGCAGAAAGTCAAGAGGATTGCGGCTGTCCCTTCAAAAAAGCCCCGACTCAAGAAACGGTATCGAATGCTCAGAATGTCCAGAGTATCCTCAACCCTGGGGGCAACGATACGCTAGAAAGTTCTGTTACGCAAGACCGATTAAATGCTAACACAGGAAACGAATTTCTCCCCAGTTCTACTGCGAATATCAGGCGATCGCTTTCTCAAGTCGGCGATGGTCGCGCTTTTCGCTTATCTGAAAGTGGCGACCTATTTACGGCGACACCCGATCAGTCAGGTCAGTATATCCAGGGTATCCTTGGCTTGGGGGGAAACGACACACTACAAGGCTCTGTCGCAGAAGACTTTTTGAATGGTAACGCAGGAAATGACTTTATCTCTGGTCGTGCTGGTGACGATTTGCTCTATGGCGGTTCTGGTGCGGATACAATCGCGGGTGATGAAGGCGATGACGTTCTTAGCGGTGGCGAGGACAACGATCTACTGCGCGGTGGAGCGGGCATAGATGCTTTCAATGGCAATCAGGGGGAAGACACGCTGTTTGGCGGTGAAGATAACGATGTTTTGCGGGGCGGTCGTGGCAATGATCTTCTCAACGGCGAGGCTGGTAACGATCTGCTCATCGGCGATTTTGGCATTGATACACTAACGGGTGGCTCTGGAAATGATACCTTCGTGCTGCGCTCTAATACTGGTACATCTGTCGTGAGTGAGGCAGATATTCTGACAGACTTTAACAAAAGCGAAGATTTCATCGCGATCGATCTCGATCTCACCGAGGCCGATCTATTGCTCCAACCAACGGTCGCCAATAATCGATCGAGTACGATTATCCGTGTTGCTGGCACCAATTCAGTATTGGGAGTGGTTCAGGGGGCGGCACCTGACGATTTACGCGGTCGCTTCGTTAATTTGGATGCTAACCCCGCCCTCCCGGAAGAGACTGTCACCTATGAAGCACCTGTTGTCCGCAGTACCGGGTCGAATACCTATGATTTCATTTTGAACGGCAGCGATGGCAGTCAATATGTTGTCAATATTAAGCGATCGAGTGATGAAATCAGCGCCCGTGAGTTGCGCTACCAACCTGGCCCTCAAAGCAGTATGCCCGCTCACACCCTTAACATGAGTCCTGACGGTAAGCGGATGGAGGCTCAGGTTCAAGGTTCGACCAGCAAATCAATTTTTGATCGGCAAGATGACGGTTCAATCGTTGCCAAGCGAAAAAATGGGGCTGGTAGTGAGGAGACGATTGCTACCATAGTTGGCCCAAGTGACCCCTCAATACCAACCACACCGACTACCCCAGCCGCACCAACATCAATAACCCCCTGCGAATTATTTAAGGGACTTTGCGAGCTTTCAGAAAAGAATGATGTTTCCGATAACCTTGCTCTTGGAGGCTTGATCGCGGTAGGAGTTGGGGTTGTGGCGGCTCCAGCGACATTAGGGGAGAGTGCGCTGATAGGAGCATCAGTAGGTGGTGCTTTGGAGATAGCCTCTGCTGGTGTCAAAGTGTTCGATACTGTTTGCCTTGTTCTCAATGGTAATGATGGAGATATAGCCAGGGAAGCCTTTGGTTTAATTCCTTTCGGTAAACTATTCGCTAAAGGTAGTGCACTCGGTAATGCTGTGCGTCCTCTCCTGAAAGTAACGAGAAAGGCAATCAATTTTGTTACAGAAAGAAGCGAACTGGCTGCTAATGTAAACAAAATATATGGTAAGGCAGTTGCTAAGGATCTTTTTGGGCAAGTGGACGATGCACGAAAAGATATTGCTTATAACTTCACTTCCAAGCTTTACGACAAGGTTGCCAATACAGTCGGATTTAGCAAAGGGGATGGAATGAAGACGCTCAGAAAGAGTCTGGGGTTAGGCTTCTGCGACGAACCTGCGACTACTCCTGTAACGCCTCCACCAACTGTAACGCCTCCAACAACACCATCCACTCCCTTCTTAAAAATAGAGGTAAAGCCGTCTGCTATCCCTTATCAGGAGACTGGTAACCTGAATGTCAAATACTCGAATCCAGACAACGACAGCAAAAATATAGAGATTTCGGGTAGTGGCCGGGAAGGTATTTTAAATCCCACATTTCTAATTCCAGAAGATAAAAAAGGTCAAGGAGAGTTTAATTTCACTCTGACCAATATCGGTACAGAGCTAGGAGGACAGGGTAGTGCAAGCCTGGATAATTTCTTAGACGTTACAATTGGGACTGGAGGGGGGGGACAACTATTTGATACTGTTAATTATCGTCAACAATCATTCGATCTTCTGGCAGCGCCAGGTCCAAATGTTGACTTTTTGCCTAATGTCTATTCGGTTAGTTCCGTAGAGGGTTTGACACTGCTATAACGGCTACAATTGGACGGGCACGGGGGCACCGCCCCTACAGGAATTATTTGGAATTTCAGTGTGATGTAGAGTTGGTTTAAGGGTGATCGCGATTTAATCAAATTTGTAGGGGCGGGTTCACCGATCAATTATGTCACCCACCGATAATCTGAATAAACCCGCCCCCACCCAACGAATAATCCCGAATAACTATCACTGAATAACCATTAAATTGAATTAATTGTTAATTGGTCGGTGGGGTTGGGACGGGTTTTGATAATTTGTTGATGGGTGTCAAATATTCAGGCGAACCCGCCCCTACAGTCATTGGGTGCGATCGCATTGATAGTGACAATTCTCCGCGATCGCCCTCTTGGATTCAGCTATATTCAAAGAGGTAGGCGATCGCCTCTATTCTATAATCGAGAAAGCTTGACAATAAGAATAACTGCTATGAAACATTTAATCCAACAAGAGTTAGAAAAGCTCGATCAAGAACAACTCAAACAAGTATTTGAATTTATTGCATTTCTAAAATTCCGTGCCAGATTAGTTACTATTCCAGCAATTGATGAAACTAACTTAGCAGCACTTTACAGCGAATTTGGCGAAGAAGACCAACAACTTGCAGAACTCGGCATTAGTGAATATGCAGAACTCCTAAAACATGAAGATTTAGTATGACAATCAGACGAGGTGAAATCTGGATTGCCAACTTCGATCCCACACAAGGTTCCGAACAGGCTGGTGTACGTCCCACAATTATTTTTCAGAACGATACTATTTCGAGGTACACGACTACTGTTATCAGTATTCCTCTCACAAATAATCTGCGCCGTGCCTCTCTTCCTTCCTGTGTTTTTATTCCCGGCAGTGAGGGAGGATTAGCTCAAGATTCCGTTGCATTGTGTCATCAAATGCGAGTCTTAGATAAAACAAGATTGCGAAGTAAAATTGGTGAAATTAATCCAGAATTACTGATACAATTAGAAAATATCGTATTATTTACCTTGGGTTACTTATTAAAAAAGAGCGATCGCCCTCGTAGATTTTGCATTAAGGAGTGCGTGTTATGTAGAGTTGGTTTAAGGGTGATCGGATTTGAGAGAAATGTCCGATCGACTTTTATTGTTCAGAGATAGTATTTGGATCGATCGGCAAACCGCAGCAAAATATTCGTATCCACGTTCCTACTTGTCCTTTAGATAATTTAATGAGGCGCGATCGCTTCCAACCTATGTTCAAGCAAACAGAAGGTTTTCTGCTATATTTTTAGGTTTGGGGAGAGATTTACCATCTATCTGATATTCTTCAACTAAAAGCTCTAATACCTCTACTGCATTCTTCAAAGCTTCCTCGTAGGTATCTCCGTGAGTGTGGAACTGCTGGGATGGAAAATCAGGTAAATGCACTAGGTAGCAGTTATCTTCATCAGACCATTGAATAACAATTATATAAGGTAATTTCATAATTCCGAGTCCTCTTCTTTAATGGCTTTCAATATTCCGAGTTTTCGGTTAACTTCTCTCTCTAAATACAGTTTCGCATCATCGCCATCATTTCCAGCAATGGTAATTGGTTCATTAGGTAGCTCATGATGAACCCATCTGGTATGACTGCCTTTTGCCGAACGATAAGTGAACCCTGCTTTTAGCAGTAGGCTTTTGAGTTCTCGAATCTTTTTGGGCATAAGCAGACATTAAAATTGTGGCAAGGTGACACCAACACTTTAATCATAATGTAAAAGCATTAACATTGTGGCGGGAATTGTCTCCATTGCATAAGTTGTACCATCTTGATGAGAAAATTCTACCTCAAAAGCACTGCCATCAAATTCCATTACGACTGTTCCTACTTGTCCTTTAGATAGTTTAATGATTTCTTTGGTTTCAAAATGGGTTGCTTCTATGTCTTCTGTTAAAGCAACAATATCTAGGTCTTTAATTGTTTTCATTGTTTTTGCCTCACTTTTTGACGGGATAACAATTTGTTAATCTGGGGAAAGTTTCACCCTCGCGGACGATCCAAGCTGCTAGAATCAGAGACTCACCTACTTCGGTTTTCAGCCAGAATTTCATGTTGTAATGTGTGCCGTATTCATTGGTTTATTGAATTTAACGGTGAGGCGGGGATGGTTATTCGAGGTTATTCGTTGAGTGGGGGCGGGTTTATCAAGATTATTGGTGGGTGGCCAAATTGATCGGTGAACCCGCCCCTACATTGATTCAAATGATAAAAGCGATTCGCCAAAACTTAATCCTATCCATAATTTACCTCAATTCAGGATTCAAACTTAAACTGATAGTTCACGATTCAGTTTCTTCTAGGGAAACTGCTAGGTTTTTTTTCATTATTACACGCAAAACTTGATTAACTAATTCGGAAGTCTTAAATACTTTCGCTACATCTGGATCGAGTGTAATACTAATCGGACTTTCTGCTAGTCTAGTAACATGATTTTGGGCAAATTCCCGATAATTCTCTACTTCTTGAGTCAGATTAGCAATACTCTGCCATTCCTGGTTTTCTACACTATCTAACAAGTTTTTTTCTTCTGGTTCTAAAGAATTCATGTTTTATACTCCTAAATATTTTTTGGTCATTTTGCGACTGGGAATAATAGTTTTGAGGAAAATCTCGGTATCATTCTCTACAAACGGGACTAGATAGACATACTCCTTAATTTTTATGATAAAAATCTTTTGGTTAGGATACTTTTGTTGATTGTGATGCTGGATTACATCTAATAAATCTCCCTGACTGATAGCTTGAATTGCGTCAGCGAAACAGATTTCTCTTTCCGCTAAAAGCTGATTATTTTTGTCTTCATTCCAAAGAAATATTTTCATAAACTAACAGCAAGATAAGCTGGTTTAATAATTAACAACGAGCTTACCAAAGTTATATTTAATAAATTTCATAATACTCTCCCAATACAAAAATATACTCTAATAACCTCTAGTCTCCCATAATAATTCCTTTTTACTTATCTGTCAATTCCACATTTCACCATCCCTGTAGGGGCAGGTTCACCCAGATATTTGATACCCATCGACAAATTATGTAAACCCGTCGCCTCCACTCTTTAAGGCGCGATCGCTTCCAACCTATGTTCAAGCAAACAGAAGGTTTTCTGTTATATTTTTAGGTTTGGGGAGAGATTTACCATCTATCTGATATTCTTCAACTAAAAGCTCTAATACCTCTACTGCATTCTTCAAAGCTTCCTCGTAGGTATCTCCGTGAGTGTGGAACTGCTGGGATGGAAAATCAGGTAAATGCACGCTTGTAACAGTTATCTTCATCAGACCATTGAATAACAATTATATAAGGTAATTTCATAATAACGATAAGTGAACCCAGCTTTTAGCAGTAGGCTTTTGAGTTCTCGAATCTTTTTGGGCATAAGCAGACATTAAAATTGTGGCAAGGTGACAGCAATACTTTAATCATATCCGAGAAAGGGGTTATTGGTTGGGCGGGGGCGGGTTTATTAAGATTATTGATGAGTGGCAAAATTCATCGCGATCGCGCACTTACAGATTCTACTAATTCATAATGTAAAAGCATTAACATTGTGGCGGGAATTGTCTCCATTGCATAAGTTGTGCCATCTTGATGAGAAAATTCTACCTCAAAGGCACTGCCATCAAATTCCATTACGACTGTTCCTACTTGTCCTTTAGATAATTTAATGATTTCTTTGGTTTCAAAATGGGTTGCTTCTATGTCTTCTGTTAAAGCAACAATATCTAGGTCTTTAATTGTTTGCATTGTTTTTGCCTCACTTTTTGACGGGATAACAATTTGTTAATCTAGGGAAATTTTCACCTGAGCGGATGATCCAAGCCGCTAGAATCAGAGACTCACCTACTTCGGTTTGAAGCCAGAATTTCATGTTGTAATGTGTTCCGTATTCATTGGTTTTCTGAATAATAACATTTTCGTTGATAGCAGCTTCTTTTAAAGCCTGTTTGAGCAGTTCAGCATTTTCTAGGTTAATGCCTAACTTACTGGCAAACAAAATAGCTTTATTTTTTCCGGCTTGGTGATTCAGATTTAGAGAATATTCTTCTATTTTATTGCCTAAATCTACTAGATGACCATTGGGCAGTTTCACTATTAATAATTTTTTTGAAGGATAACGTAGAATATTTAGTATTATAGGATAATTTATATTTGCACATTTGTCAACTATACAAATGTGCAAATATATCCTCTTTGGGTGAGTGAGGGCGGGTTTATTAAGATTATTGGTGGGTGATAAAATTGATCGGTGAACCCGCCCTTACAAATTTTATTCAATGGCACTTAACAGTTACAGACAAACTGTTGCTTTTCAAACCAGTTACATCAGTTACAGTCACAGAGTTTGAATAATCCTTCGGCCCCCCACTTCCACTTCCAACACATTTTACTTTAGAGTTAATTGTGCCACTACCATTGGGTGGTGAGATTGTTTCTTTGTCAACAGGAGTTCCTGTAGTATAACCAGATACTTCCCAACTGCTGGCATTACCATCTTTATCCTCATAGGTGAACATTAGCGGAGCCGTTGACCCCCATCCTACTGTGCAGGTTTTTCCACCATTACAAGTGAAGCTGGTAACGACGGGTGCGCTACCACTTGAGGGACTAGGTTGTGTTGGCGGGTCTACAACATCTCGAATTTTCCCAGACAGTTCAGTGGGATCGAGGAGTCGCTGGCATTTTCTGTCACTTGCACAAATTTTGCATTTTTCAAAATTGTTTAAACACCAATCTGCGATCGCTAGTCCCTTACCTATTAGATATCTCCGAAAATCCCCAAATGCCATCTATCGCTAATTTTTGAACCTCTAGCACTCCTGTGCCGGGTTCTCCCAAAGTAACGGATTTATAGGCTTTTTCAGTTACATTAATAATAATTAATGAATTTTATCTCTGATATTCAATCATTTTTTACAAGAATTATGGGCAATTCTTAGATGATAATACAATCGCTCCTATTCGCCATCTTATTAGTCCACATACTGTCAAGATTACTGCTTCATAATTTTCCCTCTTTAACCGAAATCTTTCTGAAGCAACTCGATAAATTTTTATCAGTCTTATTAAATGTTCGACTACAATCCTTTGTTTGGCTTTTAACCGATTTTCTTCTCGATGTTCAAGCGATATTTCTTGATTTCTCGGTTTCTTATGTGGTGTATTAATTGCTGTTTCCCCTACATAAGCTTTATCCCCTCTGTATTTTTGATTGTTCCCCAATTCCTCGCTTCTTTCTCTCCACAATTTTAGATCGCTTGTTGCTCCGGTATAACCCACTACTACATCCACTATTTCTTTCCCATTTGGCATGACAATCACTTGATTTTTAAACGTATGTGTTTTTTTCTTTCCTGAGTAATATTTTTTCTGCTCTTCATTGTCTGTTGGTCTTTGCATGGGCTGTTCATAGCTATCTACTATTAACTCAAATTCCAGCAGAATTTTTTCTACCCACTCCCAATCACTCTCGTTTTTTTTTACTTGCTCAACTAAACTCGCTGGTAGTAATTCTCTGAAGATTTTTATCCAGTTATGGAAAATATCATTCGCTGTTGATTCACTCACTTCAAACTGTAACCCTAACATTTGAAATGTGGGCATCTGATGCAGATAAATTAGAGTTAGTAATATTTGTTCATCCACAGATAATTTCTGGCGACGACCCCCACCTGCTTTAATCAACCTGATTTTAGTTTTTTCTTGTTCCTGTCGTTTTTCTTGTTCTAATAACTCCGCAGCTTGAATGAGTTCTATCAACTGTTCATATTCCATCCCTAATAGCCTTTTTGCTTGCTGGGGATTCTTGTCCAGATACTCTCTTAAGTTACTCATCTCTTATTGGGGTAAAATCCAATTTTACCATCTTGCTATCCTTCCCAATTTATATTTTGGAGATGTCTATTGTGTAGGCGTTACCTATAATTCCTGCAACTTTGCCTATCGCGCCCCCTACTTTGCCCAGTTTATCTGCTATTCGCGCCAATTTTTCTTTGTACTTAGATAGATTGGCTGTTCCTCCCCACTGTCTGACTGGTTGCGATCTAGAGATTTGTTCATTGGTAAGCCCTTGACCCTCATATCCAGGTGTTCGAGGGATTGGCGGTCTGTTGGTAGTAGGTGGCTGATTGGTGCTTGGTGGCTGACGATTAAGTTGTTCATTGGTAAGCCCTTGACCCTCATATCCGGGTGTTCGAGGGATTGGCGGTCTGTTGGTAGTAGGTGGCTGATTGGTGCTTGGTCTGTTAGTTGTAGGTGCCTGATTGGTAGCTGGTGGCTGACTGTTAACGGGTTCTGGTGCTATATCTCTTCGACCAAATGAGTCTTTTTTGCTATTTTTAATAAATTCCCGCAGTTTTTTTTCAGACTCAAAATATTCTCGATTATTATATTCGGGTCTGAATGGATTTTCTGTAAGTAGAGGCAAAAAAGACTCTTTTTTAGTCATGCTTACAACTATTGGAGAATTATAGTTCTGTCTATTTTTCAAATTTTTTGAATTATATAATGACAGGCTAGAATTCATTTTTTCCATTAATACATAAATTTCGTCCCCATTTTTCTGGTCAAGAATTATTGCCCATCTAGTTTGTCTGTCTTGGCTACCTACCCAGGTTATAATTATATCTTCATAGGTTTCTGTCAAGAAATTCTCTGTTGGGAACTTGGTTGATGTTTGAAGTTGACCACAGTTAGTTTCACACGTAGATATTGTGAACTGTCCATTGCTTTCAGTGATTTCTACAGGAGCAACATAAGCAAGTTCACTCTCTGATGAAGAGCCATAAATGCTGTATAACCATATACCAGCTAAAGACTCTTTATCGGATTGTAGCGGATTAGGTTGACCCGAACCAGGATTATCAAAATCAGGACGCAATGGCTGATTCGGCCCCGGATCTTGAGGAAAAGGCGGCGCTTGCGGATTACTCCCAGCCGGCACACTCGGTGCATCATCAAACTCCCCCGGATCTCGCTGCACCAACCAATCCGAAATATTCCTTTCCACAGCAGGCGGAGTCGCCGCCACCACCCGATCCGAAGACTTAGCTAAATTCACCGTGCAAACCGTCGAACTAAAACTAAAAACCGTACAAAGTGCAGCCGATAAAGCGCGATTAACAAACGTACCCGGAGCCAACAAAGTACCCATTAAAACAGCAAAAAAACTGACAATACCCAGAGCAAAAATACGAATCCGACGCATAATTTACCTCAACTCAATGACTAAAATAATCTTCTAATTAACCTCGTAGGGGCGGGTTAACTCGGAATGCTGTTAAAGAGGCTCTGCCTCGTCAACCTCTAAAATGAAAGTTGAATAGGTCAGCGCAGGCGGAGCCTAGAAACGAGGAGGGTACGTTGCTAAAAAGGTAAAATATGCCGTAGTCCTCGCTGGACTTCGTTACGAATTACATCTTTAATTAAATCTTGAGCAAAATTATCAAACCAATTATTAACCTGTGTGTCATCCACTTTTTCTGCATCCACATTTTCCGTGGCTTTATTATCCATCTTGCAATCCGATTTCTCCATCCCCGCCTGCGACATCATGCCCACAAAAGTATTAATCGGAATTGCATAATTGAACCCAGTTTTTACCTCTTCTTGACCTTCGGTAGTTTTTACACTTTGCCCACCTTCTCCACTTTCCTGACTTGCCTCATCACGTTTGCTAACAGTTGCAAGTCCCACCGTTTCTCCCTCTCCGTGAATGCCAATTACTCGACCGCTAACATCAAAAACTGGCCCGCCACTCATCCCCCGCCGCGTCACCGCATCATAACGCATCGTATATCCTCGCTCGTTACTCGATCGCACGTTAGAAACTAGCCCATTCGTAAACGCATATTCCCGTTCTTTACTACCCTCTGCTGGCAAAGGATACCCTGAAATATAAACTCCTGAACCGATATCGGCTTCATCGGAATTACTAATTGGTGCTACTGAATATTCTTCTCCACTCTCAAACATCACAACAGCTAAATCCGGCCCGCTTTCATTATTCTGAAAACCCTTCACAGCCGTCACTTTATGCTCTTTCCCCTTAGAAGTCCGAATCACATACTCAGAATTAGGATTTGTCACCACATGATTCGCAGTCAACACCGTGTAGGTCTTGCCTTTTTTAGAAATAATCACTCCTGAACCGCCCAAATTAGGGGCTACTATATTGTTAATCTGTACTGTAGTTGGAATTGCAATTTGAGCCACTTCTTTTGCAGTTTTAGCGATCGCAGGTTGCACAATTACTAATGCTGCCACAGTTCCTACAAAAATACTGGGTACATAATTAAAACCCAAAAATCGATTATTCATAATTTTCCTCTGTGAATCATTGACAATTAATCAAAATTGTGAAACAAAATCAAATATTTTCCCGTAGGGGCGGGTTCGCGTTAACCTTTAATACCCACAAACAATCTCCCAAAACCCGCCCCGAACCCATCCCCAAATTAATGATTAACTGAATATTAACGGTGGGGTGGGGCGGGTTTAGAAAGGTGATCTGTTGGTATCAGAAATTTGTACGGAACCCGCCCCTACGGGTTGAGGAATTAAGGTATTATGCCAATAGGGAATAATCGGAATCCCCCAACTGGAATTAACCATTAATTCCAACATTTCTTGAGAGGGTTCTGTGCCATCTTCAAAGGCATAAACACCAAAATCAGGATCACGGTTTTTCAGTCTGCCATTAATCCCAATTAATTGCCCCCAACTGTTAAAAATTGGCCCGCCACTCATCCCTACTCGAATTTCATTGGTATAACCCAAACGATATCCTTGCGGTAAAGATTTTGGCGGTAAAATAGAGATAATCCCTTGGGTGAAACGAAACACTTGCAAACCTTGATCAAAGGTGGTTTGAAAATTGTGTTCTTCATACATGGGAAATCCGGCCGCAAAAACGGGTTCTCCAACTGCGATCGCACCGGAACTAATAGGAGCAATTTGATAATTGGTGTTACTATTAAAACGGGCGATCGCTAAATCGTTATTTCCTAACTGTTTGGCTCCAAATAATTGATACTTTTGCCCATCAGGAGTAATCACCGTTTGTTGCTGACTAAATGCGAGAACGTGCCAATTGGTAATTACCGTATAAGTTTGTCCCTGTCGTTGGATAATTACACCGGAACCAGAAGCATTAGGGGTTAAAAGACGAACCGTTGTTAACCGTGCTAATCTTTCAATATTGACCGTTTGCTGTTCAGTGAAACGATGATTAATCTCTGGAATTTCTGCCAATACGGGATGATGTCCTGATAGAATCATCAGTGTTGTTATACAAATTCCAGTCCTGATGAAATGGCAATTCATCTGTGTTTAAAGCTCCCGTGAACCGTTGCTAGGTGTAGTTTGTGGTGCAACAACGGGTTGAGAATTTAATTGAGGAGTAGTCACGGAATTGCTATCATTTTCCAAGCGTCCACTCACATCAATATAAGGAATTGCGCCACTTTCAGACAGAGAGGGAACACCCGCTTGTCCTTCTCGCCAAGCTAACAGTTTATTCAATGTGGCGATCACGTCCTGACCGGGTTTTAGGGTAAAAATCAATCCTTCACAACGACCATTAACTTGACTGGCTGTACAGATGACGGGTTGACTGTTCATTATCCCTCCCGTGATATATTTAAGCTGTTTGTTCTGGCGATAGGTTTCTAAACGTCCACTGACTTCTGTACACCGTCTTAGGGGATCATAACCTGCTCCTGAAAACACATCAGACTCCCATTTAATCCAAGGTTCTCGACTTCCTTGGGTGTTTTGATACAGTGTTGTCGGGGTTCCAGTGGAGGTATCGCAGAAAAACCCTTTTTGTCCTGGTGCGGGTTGACTCAAAGCCGTTTGAGGTGCTAAAAAGCTACTACACAAGGCAATTAAGCCGGTGAAAACTAGAGATTTGTGTCTCATATAACAAATTTTAGGCGAAAATAATAAATGACCCGATTATACCTAAAAAAGCCCAGCAAATCAAGCATCATTGGGATTTTTTATCTTTTTTTACAAATCTTCGCAAAAGTATAGTTCAAAAACCCGGCACCTAGAGATTAATAAATCTTTTCCAACTGTCTAAAATCCCGTTCCACTTCTGCCCATAATGCCCGATTATGGGGGTCGGTTTTTAAGGCTTTTTTTAAATAATTTCTCGCTTTATCAACCTGCTTTTCCGTAATTAATTGTCGTCCCCAACGTTGATAGGAAATCGCTTGCCATTGGCGAATTTCAGGATCATGGGGAATGCGTTGGGCCAAACCTTCAATTAATGCGATCGCCCTGGGAAAACGCTTGTATTTTAATAATTGTTGTAACTGTAAATAGGAATTTTCCTTAATTTTTTGTTCTTCTTTTGTTAATTCAGGATTAAACTCAATCGGTGGACTTTTGGGCGTGATTTTAACTTTTGTAGGTTGATATTGGGGAACTTTAGATCCCGATGTAACGGTTTTTTTTGAAGCCGTAACGGGTGCTAATTCCGCTTCTGATTTAGCGATAGTTAATAAAAATTTATAGGCTTCTGTAATCGCCATAAACTTATCTCTAGCGACTTCATTTCCAGGATTGACGTCAGGATGATATTGTCTGGCAAGCTGCCGATAAGAGGTTTTCACCGCCTCTAAACTCGCCCCTAATCTTAACCCTAATTGTCGGTAATAGTCTGTTGTATCCATCACTAATTGTATCAGTGACTTAAGTTAATAATATGGGAAGTAAATTTCACAAATAGAAAAGCAAATAGAGGATAAATGGATGGGAAAAACCCATCCAATATTATAGTGAATTGTTAACCCTTAACCTGCGGTTAAAGCCACGGTCGCCCGTTCTTCAATCACTTGGTCAATTAAACCATAATCCTTGGCTTCCTGGGCAGATAAGAAATAATCCCGATCCGTATCTTTCTGAATTTTCTCCAAAGTTTGCCCGGTACGAGTGACTAAAATGTCATTCAATAAACTGCGGATTCTCAAAATTTCTCTGGCTTCAATTTCGATATCCGTTGCCTGACCCCTTGCCCCGCCTAATGGTTGGTGAATCATAATTCTGGCATGGGGTAAAGCTAACCGTTTTCCGGGGGTTCCTGCGGCTAATAGAAAAGCTCCCATGGAAGCCGCTAAACCCACACAAATCGTCACCACATCGGCTTTAATATATTGCATGGTATCGTAAATTGCCATACCTGCTGTTACCGATCCCCCCGGAGAATTGATATACAAATAAATTGGCTTATTAGAATCTTCCGCATCCAAATATAGCATTTGTGCCACAATCCGATTGGCTAAACTATCGGTGACTTCTTGACCCAAAAATAAAATGCGTTCTACACCTAAACGGGTATAAATATCAATCCATCTTTCGTATTGACTACCTGGAAGACGATAAGGGACACTTGGAACTCCAATCGGCATAGCTTTTACCTTTTTAACTTCAATTAATTTTAAACCGTTGCCACCAATGCGGGAAGTTCTTTTCGACTTTTTAACACCTTATCAATTAAGCCATATTCCTTGGCTGCTTCTGGCGTTAAATAGAACATCCGATCGGTATCTTTAGAAATTTTTTCTACCGATTGTCCGGTATTTTTTGCTAAAATTTCTAACATAGTTCTCTTATTATCGAGAACTTCTTTTGCCCGAATTTGGATATCCGTTGCTTGACCTCTTGCCCCACTTTTGGTTTGATTTAAAACAATGGTTGCATTCGGTAAACTCGCCCGGAAACCTTTAGTCCCCGCGGCTAAAATCATGGCTGCGGTTCCCATGGCTTGACCGATGCAAATAGTATGAACCGGAGGCTTAATATAGCCCAAAGTATCGCAAATGGCAAAAGCTTCAGTCTCAAACCCAATTGCATCCCCTCCATACCAGGAAGTTCCCGTGGAGTTGATGTAGAAATAGATAGGTTTATCAGGATCGTCGAACTGTAAGTAAAGCAGTTGAGCGATAATCAGTTCAGTAACATCAATCCCCACTTGGCGTTTGATGTCATCGGACGAATACAGGGGAAGTCCCAGATAGACAATCCTTTCCTTCAACAGAAGGGATTCCAAATCTGGCGGGGGAGTCCGAATCGGGCTATCGGTGTAAGAATATGCCGATTGCACAGCTTGAATGGGTTCTCTCATCAGGAATTCTCAACCTTAAACTTATAAAAATAGTAGCGCAACTTCAGGTAATCATAATGAAACTCAGTTTACAAGCAATTCTTAGTGATCCCAACTTTGATCTGTCCGTTGGCAACAGTCAACGTCAGTTGGCGATCTCCATTTCGGCTTTTCCCTCTCAAAGTGATGCCGATGTCCCTTTGAATTTGTGCCTAATTTTAGATCATAGCGGTTCTATGAGTGGAAAACCCCTAGAAACCGTGAAACAGGCGGCAATTGAGTTAGTGGATCGATTAAAACCTGGCGATCGCATTTCTATTATAACCTTTGATCATCGCGCTAAAGTTTTAATTCCGAATCAAGATATTACGGATTTGGAAAATATTAAACGGAAAATCAACGCTTTAAAAACCTCCGGGGGGACGGCCATTGATGAAGGGCTAAAATTAGGAATTGAAGAATTAGGAAAGGGCAAACAGGAACGAATTTCTCAAGGGTTTTTATTAACCGATGGTGAAAACGAACATGGAGACAATGATCGCTGTTTAAAATTAGCCAAACTCGCCGCTAGTTATAACTTAACTATTAATACTTTGGGGTTTGGTGAAGATTGGAACTCCGATGTTTTAGAAAAAATTGCCGATGCTGCCGGGGGAACTTTAGCCTATATTGAACATCCTGAACAAGCGTTGGATCAATTCAGCCGTTTGTTCAATAAAATGCAGTCGGTGGGCTTAACTAATTCCTATTTATTATTGGATTTAATGCCTAATGTTCGGTTAGCAGAACTCAAACCCATCGCCCAAGTTGCCCCCGATACGATTGAATTACCAATCCAAAAAGAAGGAGATAAATGGATTGTCCGTTTAGGGGATGTGATGAAAGATATGGATCGGGTGGTCTTAGCCAATTTATATTTTGACAAATTTCCCCCCGGAAAACAAGCGATCGCCCATGTTCAAGTCCGCTATGATGATCCTTCCTTAGATTTAAAAAATTTATATTCTGATTTGGTGATGGTGGAAGGTAATTTTGTCAGTGATTATCAACCCAAAATGGATGGGTTTGTGCAACAACAAATTTTAACCTTAGCCAAATATCGTCAAACTCAAATTGCCGAAACCAAACTGCAACAAGGCGACCGGGCGGGGGCAGCAACTATGTTACAAACTGCGGCTAAAACTGCTTTACAAATGGGGGATAAAAACGCAGCAACGGTGTTACAAACCAGCGCTACTCGCTTACAATCGGGAGAAGAATTATCCGAAAGTGATAAGAAGAAAACCCGAATTGTGTCTAAAACCGTGTTGAAATAAGAGGCAAAAAACAACTGGGAAATCCAATCCTTAAAATTAGGGGTTTGGGATAATCCGGGTTTCCCCTGGATATTAAAGAGTGTAAAGGCAAACTTTCCAATTTTCTAACTGTCTATTTTCTCACCAACAGACACAACCTCTAAAACCCTGATTTTGCTTGATTTAATCAGGGTTTTCTCTTGGAATAGACCCCCCAATTTTCTATCAACCTTGTAGAACTTAGAATAGTAGCACTCACTAACCACTAAAGCTATTCAATCCCCAGGTAGAGTGAAATCAAAGCATTAGGAAAATGTATGATTTCCAATCAAGTTCGTAGCTGTTTAATTGCCACAATTGTTCCTTTTATGATTAGTTTGTTCATGCCGATGTCGGGAAATGCCCAAACCCCCAGTAGTAACGGCAATACTGATATATTTGTCCTTAAAACCCAAGATGCCAGCCATAATATGTTTCATGCTCCTGTGATTTCTAATTTTGATTGGTTCAATGATGGGGATAAAATTGGCTTAACCGATGGCATCAATGAAATAGATTTAGACTATACGAAATTAATTGATTTTGATGGGGATGGACGGACTGATGATGCAGTTATTAAAATCAAATCTACCCAAGAAATTTTAGGCGTTGTCTTGAATGCCGATGACTTTGTTTTAAAAGGTGAATTTGTTTCTATTCCTTCGGTTTTGACTCAACCCATTGCTTGTTTACCTAAAACCAATACAGTCACCTGTCAAGTTCCTGCTTTCAACCCAATAATTCTGCAATCTTCATCGAGTATAACCTCCTCAAAAAGTCCTGAATTAAAAGGAGAAATCAATTCTAAAAATTAAACCGCGCAAAATATTGACCTCCGTGCATCTATCCAAAATCATCAGATCAAATTAACAGTAATTTGTTAAACTATAATAGCTCTTTAAACTTGAGATTTTATTCCGATGAAACGTTTTGATGTTGTGATTATTGGTGCGGGGCCAGCCGGAGGTCAATGTGCAAGAAAACTTACCCAAGCGGGTCAGCAAGTGTTATTAGTTGAACAACATGAAACTTTCTCTAAAAATGATTTTTCCAGTGCCGCCACACCTTTAGAAACCTTGGAAAAATTTAATTTACCTGAAACTGTTGTTGGAAGTTTTTGGCAAAATCTAGTGATTATTACCACAAATGTTAATCAAAAATGGCAGTCTCCAACACCTTTGGGGGCTGTTTTTGATTTTGCCAAATTACGGGGATTTTTAGCTACAGAAGTTACTAACCAGGGCGGTGAGGTATGGATGGGATATCGCTATATTAAGCATTTTCAAGAGAATCAAAATACAATTGTTGAATTAAAACAACGGTCTACCGGGAAAATTATTTCAGTAGAAACTCAAGTTTTAGTCGATGGGACTGGGCCGACTCGGGCTGTTATGTATGCTAAAAAAGCACCCCAACCTAATTATTTAACCGGGACAGGAATTGAATATTTAATTGAACTTTCAGAAAATGATTATCAAAAATATTCTCAAGATTTAATTTTCTTTTTGGGTCATCGTTGGATGCCCAGGGGCTATTCTTGGATTTTTCCGATGGGAAATAATCGCTTAAAAGTCGGTTCTGCCAAATTAAATCGTTCCCATGAATGGGTAAATCAAACTCAGACTTTACGTTCATATCTGGAATTATTACTAACGGATTATTTAACAGAAATTCCCTGTAAAATTATTAACCATCATGGGGGAATGTTAAAATATTCTAGTGGGTTAGAAGATATTTATTATCAGGATAATATTATTGCCATTGGAGACGCAGTTTCTATGGTTAATATGTTGGGTGGGGAGGGTATTCGTCACGGAATGGAAAATGCTAATATTGCGGCGGGATATATTCAGGATTATCTATCGGGAAAAATAACTAATTTTGCCGAATATCGTCAAGAAATTAAACAAACCTATACTCAAACTTGGAACTGGTCAGAACAAATGGGTTTGAGTAAATATTTACAATATAGTGACCAGTCTATTGATAAAGGAGTTTATTATCTCAAGGATTTATCTTTAGAAGATATGATGGCTATTTTATTTGACTATGATTTTAAACGATTATATAAAGCTGGGTTCAAATATTTGCGCTATAAAATTAGTGGGATTTGGACAAGATTAAAACTTAAACTCAATTTAATCTAATTTTGTCTAGGATTATTATAATAGATGAGGATCACCCGATAGGTTGATGGGAGGACAAGCAACTATGACCCATGCAACGACTGAAAAAATCATGTCCTTGCAGGAGTTTCTCAATTATGCTCAAGATACCGATACTGGTTATGAGCTAGAGGATGGGAGACTTCTTAGACTTATAATTGAATAACTGGCAACAATATTCTACTATCAATTTTAACTCTAAAAATGACCTCAACTTTAACTCAAGTTTATCCGATTATTTGGGAAAGTGATCGCGCTTCCCTCATCGACCAAACCCGTCTCCCCGATGAATATACCCGCATAGAAATTACCACCTATCAACAAATGGCAGAAGCCATTAAAACCATGATTGTTCGGGGCGCTCCCGCCATTGGAATTGCCGCAGCCTATGGCTTATATTTGGGGGCGAGGGAGATTCAAACTTCAGACCGTCAGGAATTTTTGAACCAACTAGAACCCATTGCCCAAGTCCTGCGGGCAACCCGTCCCACGGCGGTTAATTTGTTTTGGGCGATTGATCAAATGTTGCAAACAGCAACCGAAACCCCCGGCACAATTGAGGAGATTAAAACCGCCCTATTACACAAAGCCAATACGATTCGGGAAGACGATATTAAAACCTGTTTTGCCATCGGAGAAGCGGGGTTAATTGTATTACCTAAAATACCCGAAAAACTGAATATTCTCACCCATTGTAACACAGGTTCCTTAGCAACCGGAGGTTATGGAACCGCCTTGGGAGTTATTCGTTCCGCTTGGAATTCAGGACGGTTAAATCGAGTTTATGCCGACGAAACTCGCCCCCGGTTACAAGGAGCTAAATTAACCACTTGGGAGTGCGTACAAGATCAAATTCCAGTAACATTAATTTCCGATAATATGGCAGCCCATTGTATGAAACAGGGGTTAATTCATGCGGTAATTGTTGGAGCAGATCGAATTACAGCTAATGGCGATGCGGCGAATAAAATTGGAACCTATAGTTTAGCAATTGTGGCTAAAGCTCACAACGTTCCTTTCTTCGTGGCTGCACCCTTATCAACGGTGGATTTTAAATTAGCAACCGGGGATGAAATTCCGATTGAAGAACGAGATCCTACGGAACTTTATCAGGTGGGAACTACTCGAATTTGTCCCGAAGGAGTGGAATTTTTTAATCCGGCTTTTGATGTGACTCCGGCGGAATTAATTACCGCTATTATAACAGAAAAAGGGGCGGTTATTCCTGGGGAATTAAAACAATTTTCTGTGATTTAATAAACCACAAAGACACTAATAAATGAAGACTGAAACCCAGATTGAAAGTCCCTCATCATGACTGTTTTATTCACTAAAAATTAGGTACAAAAAAGACAAAGATCATTGATATTTTCAGCTATCATTCTTTGAGTGATTGTCGGAGAATGATAGCGATTAATTCTGAGAAGATTAAGAACTATAGCAATCCTAACCCTTAATCTTCTGTTTAATATAGTGTTGAAAAATTGGATTTAATAGAAATAGCGATCGCCCTTCTGCTTCGACTTTTTCAATTAAATTATGTCGAATTAATGATTGTATCACTTGCCAGAATTGAGGTTTTGATAATTCAATATTAGCAGGTTTTTGGGAAATATTCACAGGTTGATCTTGATTCGCTAACCAATATATCACTTGTTTTTCTGATTCCGATAAACGCTCTAAGTAAGATTTTAAATTGGGTTCTAAGTCCCCCAAATAGATATCATTTTGATCGGTTAAAAATTATAACCCTAGTAATTTAGCTTTCAAAGCTGAAAATTCTTCATCAGTAAGAACTCCTTCCTTGTGTAACTTTGCAAACTTAGCTAGTTCATCTGCTACTGAGGGTTTTCCTGAAGTATTAGCTAGTTGTTGCTTTATTTCTCTCATTCGTTTTTCTACAAGCTCTTTAAACGCTCTGAAGTTTTCATTACACTCTTTTCCTCCAAAAGTAATTACATTTTCTTGTTGATGCTTCATCTCATTAGGCTTTGGAAAGTATCCAGGATATACAAATTCAATAGTTCCATCAAGAATGCCACTTGCTTTAAAGTTGATAACTGTTATATTTTCCACTGGAATCTTTACAACGTTAGCATCTTGGTCAAAAAAGTTAAAAAATTTGCCAATAGCACCCTGACTGATAACTACATAATCATCAATTAAAGCGACCTCTCCACCAATGGTATTTTTAGCATACGGATAGTCTTTTTCTGCTGTTTGCTCTTTCTTGGGTATAACTTTTTCTGCTAATTTTCGCAGATTTTTGCTAAGTTCTGGATCGAAACCATTCATGCTTATCTCGAAGTCATTAAAGTTACTGCACAAAGAGATATTTTGCTGAGCAATTCGTTCCAAAGATTTTATTTCATAAGCGACTTGATTTTTTATAGCCAAAAAATCTTTCTTGGCACTTTCAGCCGAACATTGCAACTGATATAGCCTTCTTACTTCGCTGATAAGATTTTTTAAATAGATTAGATTCAAATTTTCGCTTTGCTCGTCATTAACTATTATTAACTTAGCTAAATTTATGTAATTTTCCTCAAGTTCTTTTTTATAAGTGTCTACCATATCAAATAAGCTCCCTACCGAGCTCTTTATTTGGCTCCACAACCCTTCCTTTGATACCTCTTGACGTTTTAATCGCACATCTTCAGCCTCTGCTAATTTTGCTTTAGTTTTAGATATTTCTTCTACAGTAATTACAATTTCAGGATGGGATGATATTAAATATGCTCTCTCGTAATCGCCAAAAGAGGTTCTTCCGAAATTTTCTAACTCTGATGCCATTCCTTTGAATTTCTCTTGGACTTCGGTTAAAGTATTGTTCGCCGTTAATATCTCCTCCTCTGCTTTAATTTCTTTTGTTCGTAACATAGCTATCTGCTCTTTAATTTGCTGCATAGCATCTAAAAAACTTATATTTTCTCCGACCAGCAAATTATCTAACAACAGTTTTTCTGAGTGTTCTTCTTCATAAACTTCTATAGTCACTATTGCTCCGGCATTTTTTAATTTCAATTCCAATTTCTCCGCTTCTTCTGCTGTAGCAGTTTTTACTATAGATATAGGAGCAGATTCTACGGTATCTTTTGCTTCTTTCAATCCTAAACCGCTTATCTCGCGAACAGCCTTCAAGATAGAGATTTTACTATCGCTAGGGACTTTCACAAGAATGACATTCCAATTATGAGACATAAACCTATTAAATGTATTATACTTAAATATCTAATATTACACTATTTCTAGGCATAAAAACTGTATCATAAAATACCATCACAAAAATAGTCAAACTGTAATTATCTCTTTTCAAGGTAACTCACCCCATCTCCAACATTTTTCTCGTTTCAAGGTTTGCTAGTTTCAAGGTTCTACCCTAAAATACCAATCCTAGAGCGATCGCTTTTATTGATAGAAAAGAGGCGATCGCTATTATTATAAATAAATTTAAGGTAAAAGTTGAGATTGTATAAAACTTAATCCCTGATCAAATTGTGATATCATTCTGCAATTAAAACTATTCAATTCTGCTTTAATTTCTGGTGTATCGAAATCTCTTGAATTACGGTTTAAAAAACAAGCAATTGTTGGTTGATTCTGCTGTAGATGAAACAGATAGGACAAAATTAGTCTCAACGTAAATATTCACGCAATATCCTCATATTGAAAATAACCACCTGCTATAGCTGTCCCTAGCCCTGACTCAACTAACCATTGTTGAGATTGATCACCCTCTTTACCAAAGGTTTGAGAATGAATTATTTCTCTTAACCAAGAAGTAACAATCATTTCAAAACTCTGGGGATTGATTTGATTTCCTCGTTCCCAGGCTTATGCTTGGAAATGTATGATGGTTAATGTCTGTTTGTCCAACTAAAATTGACAAAATCAAATTCCTCCTCACTCACGATCGCAAAATATCATCCACAAGAACCGTACCACCATCACAGAAGTCTATACTGAGATGATAATTTTCAAGTAGTGCAGTCCCGATGAGCGGACGATGACCCATTCCTAGCACTGCAACATCTTTTTCTACACCATCCCACAAAATAGTTGCCAAATAAACGTTAGTTGCCACATTAGAATTATCGGCTAAATTTGCATTAATTTCACCAATGTAAGGCAACCCAAGTTTGGCGATCGCAGAAGATGGCAAGGTCAAGAAGCCTTCAAAACCTGTATCAACAACACACTCAATTTCCCTCGTTCCCAGGCTGGAGCCTGGGAATGTCTGATCAGAGGCTCTGCCTCTGGTTTTAGGTGGCAGAGCCACCCGAATATCATTTCTAGGTAGAACCTAGAAACGAGAAAATACTAATCCTAGAGCGATCGCTTTTATTGATATAAAAGAAGCGATCGCATTTCTTCAACAACCTCTACCCTACTTCATGGGATAAAAAGCCGACTTACACCCATATAAGTATTAATATCAATCACAATTTCAATTAGACGCTCAACACAACGTTCTCGATATTCCGAATCATTCAGTAGTCTATCGGCATTTCCAACTGTAATCACAGGTAATGAATTAGGAGTATTTTCTTCACGCATTACTTGCTCTAAAGAATCCTTGCCTTTCATACTGCGATTAGCTGTGAGCAAAATCATCTGATTTTCTTGAGCAAGCCGCCAAACAACCCGATCATTAGTATTAATTGGTAAGCCTATTTCATCAAAGGTGATAAAGCGAATGGGTAGGATATCAAGCCAACCTTGATTAGCAATAGAACCAAAGAAAATCATAGCGTGTCCGTTGAGATTATGATCTATCAAAAAAATCATGCTTTAGCCTCACGTTTTGCCTTAGCTGCTCGTAGTTTTTCCCATGCAGCTTCGGTTCCTGGTTGGGGAGGTTGCGCGGCAATTCTAGCAATCAGATCGCGATTTTTTTCTTCATAATACAGCCGCAGTTCTTCAGCTTCCTTAAGCACCTGTTGATACTCAACTTCAACGTCAGCACGATTGGCATCAATATAAGCTAAAGCCGCGTTAATTTGTGCTTCTGTCAGATCAAATAATCCCCTAATAAACTTAGGTGGATATTGAGCCGTCACATAGTCCATGATGTCGTAGATAGTGATGCGTGTACCTGCGATTGTTAATCCTCTTTCTGTACGGATAATAGCTGTTTGTTCGTTAGATAAGGTTGTCATACCTATAGCCTCCTAGAAGTTATTTTTATTTTAAATCACCGCGACTCCAACATTTCCTCAACTGTGAAACCAATATCAATTGCAATCTGCCGAAGCAATCTAGGTGATATATCACGCCCTTTATGAAAAGGAACAGTCGTTGAGGAGCATCTCAATTACCTCACGCAGATTCTCCTGTAACTCATCCAATGTTTCTCCCTGGGAATGTGCGCCAGGAAACCCAGGAATATAACCAACGTAAAGATTGGTATCAGAATCTTTTTCGATTATAGCAGTAAATGTTTTCATAAGATTTGCTTTCGATTGTCGCCCAACTACATTTTCTTGCATCATTTATGCCGTCCTAACCAATGTACCACCAACGGCATAAACCGCATCAAAACCAATCCGTTCTGCCCAAATTATTGCATTAGCCTGTTTAGCCTGTAATTTGCCACTTGTTACTACCAAGTCTTCACCAATTTCATATTCACCCGTCTCCACATTAATTGAAATAATCTTGCCAATATTCTCCGGTGTCTCTACTTGAGCGCGGATAACATTTTCATAAAGTTCTTTACCCCGTCGATCAAACACTTGTTCAGCCGGAATGCCAATAACTTCGCCGCTATCCATTTCGCGATCGCGCCTTTGGGCTTCCTCACTCCAGATAGCCGTAACTTCTGGATCAATTTCCCTACTTTGTCCCAAGTGTTTTAGGAGTCGGGATAGCAATATTGCCTGAGAATCCCTTGGCAATGCCATAACTTGAGCTTCCAGATTTTCAATAGTCATAGTATTTAAGGATTTTATGATAGCTCAATTCTATCATAATCCTAGAGCGATCGCTTTTAGTAATAGAAAAGAAGCGATCGCTCTAAATTATTAGGACTGGTTAAGAATTTCCTCGTTCCCAGGCTCATGCTTGGGAATGTATGATGGTTAATGTCTGTTTGTTCAACTGAAATTGACAAAATCAAATCAATATGATTAAATATATTAGGGTAAAAGTATCTATTAAAAATGCTAACAGTTTTAAGATTTGAAAGCTATCGCTTTTATTTTTACAGCCATGAACCCAACGAACCTCCCCATATTCACATTGATAGAGATAATCTCTCAGCTAAATTCTGGTTATCGACCGTATCTTTAGCCAAAAATATAGGATTTAATGCTAAAGAGTTAAGAAAAATACAATCCCTTGTGGAAGTCAATCAACAAAAATTTTTAGAGGCATGGTATGAATACTTTGGCAATTCAAACTGATATTCGTGTAAAAAATGTTCTCATCCATGAAGATGCTTTTAGTGTGGAATTAATGGATGGACGCACTCTCACCACCCCCTTAGCTTGGTTTCCTCGACTATTAAAAGCTAATCCCGAACAATTACAAAAATGGGAAATTTGTGGCGGGGGTTATGGGATTCATTGGGAAGAAATAGATGAAGATATTAGTACCGAAGGATTATTACGCGGTGCGGCGGCTCCTCAAAATCAAATGCAATCCCTAGTATAAATTCTCTTGTTGCTCATTTCAATATTCTACCTTAAAATATTAATCCTAGAGCGATCGCTTTTATTTATATAAAAGAGGCGATCGCTATTATTATAAATAAATTTAAGGTAAAAGTTGAGATTGTATAAAACTTAATCCCTGATCAAATTGTGATATCATTCTGCAATTAAAACTATTCAATTCTGCTTTAATTTCTGGTGTATCGAAATCTCTTGAATTACGGTTTAAAAAACAAGCAATTGTTGGTTGATTCTGCTGTAGATGAAACAGATAGGATAAAATTAGTCTCAACGTAAATATTCACGCAATATCCTCATATTGAAAATAACCACCTGCTATAGCTGTCCCTAGCCCTGACTCAACTAACCATTGTTGAGATTGATCACCCTCTTTACCAAAGGTTTGAGAATGAATTATTTCTCTTAACCAAGAAGTAACAATCATTTCAAAACTCTGGGGATTGATTTGATCTGCGGTGACTCCAGCCCGTTCAAAGTAAGGTTGAAAAATCGGAGTTGCATCAATAATATAAGAAGGTTCTGCGATCTGTTTTTGATGATTCAGATTAGACCATAAATAGATTGAATCAGTAAAAACTAACATAATGTAAGGGGTTTTTGGAAAATTTTCACTCTCAAAAATTTTCCAGCCTAATTCTAGCACCCAAGGGAGTGAAGGATTAGAGCGTCGCTTCACTTCAACAATTAATATCAGTTGGTTTTCACGATTATAAACCGATATATCCCAACGAGAACGTCCAGATGGTTTTGATCCTAAATCATTCCGATTAAAGGTAGCAAGTTGAGAGTTTTTTTCAGTATTTTCAACCTGAAGTTGTGCTAAAACACGGGTTGCGATCGCATTTTGTTCGTCTTCGGGAAGTTTTTCCAATTCTTCCATAACTTGCTGAACTAATTTATTCATTTTCTCCTTGATCTAAAGTTTGCTTCAATAACCACTAACTACGAGCATAAGTCAAATCATCATCTAATTCTTCTGGTGTGTAGTGTCGTAAAACTCCACGCTCTCCCAATAGTTGTCCAAATTCATATTTATCCATAACAGCCAGTTCTCGTGCTTTACCAAAGGATAATAGATCCTGACTATAGAGAGCGATCGCTAATTCTTGTCGCAATTCCTGTTCAATACGTTGTTCGGGTAAACGAATTGCTTGTAGAACAGAATCAGAAATTGAAATTTGTATTCCCATATTCGTTTATTATCAATAAATTTAAGGTAAGAGTTGAAATTGTATTCTATCGTTTCCTGGTTCTAGTTGGAACTGCTATGATCATATAAAAAACGTCAACCTCCCCAAAAAACATGACCACAGTAACACTAGAGTTACCTGAAGAAATTTTTTCAGCCCGTCGCCTTCCCCCAGAAGATTTTGTTCAGGATATGCGCCTAGCTGCTGCTATCTATTGGTATCAAAAAGCTGAAATTTCTCAGGAAAAAGCCGCCCAAATTGCGGGTTTAAACCGCAGAGACTTCTTGGATGCTCTAGCGCGTGAGCAAGTTGATGTGTTTGTAATTGACTTTAATGACCTACAACGGGAGCTTGAGCGTGGCTGATTCTTTGGATAAGAAAGTCATCCCCCCTGCCATCAATACATCTCCTCTAATATTCTTAACAAAGGGTGGGGTTTTGGAATTATTGCAGATCATCAGTCAAGAAATTATCGTACCTGCCGCTGTAGCAACAGAGATTCAGGCCTATGGAGAAATGGATGTAACCGCCATAGCACTTGTTCAGAAAAACTGGCTAGTTGTTGTGGAAACTCCGCCAGTACCAACTGTGATTCAGAGTTGGGATTTAGGTGCAGGTGAATCCGCCGTACTAACTTGGGGTTATGTCCATCCTGGGACAGAGGTAATCCTCGATGATCTAGCAGCCCGCCGCTGTGCAGCAGCATTGGGAATTCCGGTTCGGGGAACACTAGGTTTAGTTCTCCATGCTAAACAACAAGGTATCATTCCTACCGCCCGCCCGATTTTAGAAAAATTACGCTTATCAGGGATGTATCTGTCTGACCGGGTAATGAATCAAGCACTGGCATTAATAGGAGAATAATATGAATACTTTGGCAATTCAAACTGATATTCGTGTAAAAAATGTACTCATCCATGAAGATGCTTTTAGTGTGGAATTAATGGATGGACGCACTCTCACCACTCCCTTTAATTGGTTTTAAAGGAGGCATCAGGCAACTTCTTTAGTAATTGTAAGGTCGATATTATCAAGGACGGGTAAAGGAAGATTCAGCGTGAGACCAAGTAAAATCCAGTCTTCCAATACCTCTTGCAATTCTTCTCTACAAGCTTCGAGAGTTACAGCATTTGCATAGACTCCCTCACAGATAGGAATTTCTCCGTAGAAAGTCCCGTCATCAGGAAAAATTTCATACCGAGCTTGCTTCATCGCAGCCTGAATGTATTGAGTTAACATATTTAGCTTATAACTATTTTATCTATTGTTAGATAACATTTTACTACATATCGCTTGCTAAACCGAGTAACTCGTTATACTGATCATCTTAACGTTGCCATCTCAAATCCTATAATCAAGATTCTACCTTGAAATACTAATCCTAGAGCGATCGGTTTTATTGATATAAAAGAAGCGATCGCTCTAAATTATTATGACTGATTAAGAATTTGTGTTAACAACTCAGGGGAAATCCGAAATCCAGCTTTGTTAATTAGCTGATCAATTACAGGGGTGAGTGATTCAAGTTTACTAGAATTGATTAATTGAAATTAAATTCAAAATTCATAAGTAGCAGAAGAAGTGCGATCGCACTTTAATTTCATACTCTTACCCAAACAAAAAGGCTATTTATAAACATCTCCGCGAGAACCAATCTGAGTTACAACATAAACTTGATTGTCTCTGTCTTCTAAAAACACTACGCGATATTTACCCACTCGCAATCGTAATTCAGGACGACCTTTCAGGGGTTTAATATCAAGTCCTGTTGAATCTGTAACTAACGCATCCAAAGCCTTAACAATACGCACTTGATCGTCCAGTTGCATTCGTTCTAAATAGCGTTCGGCTGCTTTCAACAGAATGTAGTCAGTCAATTTTTTCTCCAAATAGTTTCAATTTCAGTTCTTTTGAAGATATTCCACGATCGCGTCCCGCCAAATAATCCTGCAAAGCATTTTCACTTGCGACTATTTCTGCCGCTGAAATTACCTCATCATCTCCTTCCACTTCTATTCCTTGCTCGACGATATTTTTCAAGTCTCCTAATAATCGGAGTTGCTCAGTGATAGTCAAAGTTTGAACTTGATTCATTACCTCGTTATAAGTAGGCATAGACTCTCTGTTAAGATTTTTGGGTTCTTGTTCTAGTATAGAGCAATTTGGGCAGATTCACCACTCACGATCACAAAATATCATCCACAAGAACCGTTAGCCGTCCTAACCAATGTACCACCAACGGCATAAACCGCATCAAAACCAATCCGTTTCCCCCAAATTAGCAAATCGCTTTTATTAATATAAAAGAAGCGATCGCTCTCTATTTTAACTCACCGCGACTCCAACATTTCCTCAACTGTCAAGCCAATATCAATTGCAATCTGCCGAAGCAATCTAGGTGATATATGACTAAGAATTCGCGCTCTATATCTATTGGTAATTAAAGAGTGATTACTCCTCCTTTCTATCTGATTTTCTTCTAGGATACGATAAAATAGAGAGTAAGAAAACTTGGGCAAAATCACCCGACGAACAAAACTTCTAACGTTTGAACCAGCTTCAGGATATAGCATGAGGAAGTTTACTGTCTCTTTGACTTCTCCTAAAAACTCTACCCAAGCCCAGGTTTTTGTTCCTCGTAATAAGCGGTGGAATCAATTAAAAATAATAAAAGTAGTAAGCCCTTTAGGGCTTTCTCCATCAAACTAATCCCAAATCGGGCAAACTATCAACAATTTTAACGGTTTCTAAACTAACAGTGATCACTTGACCAATTAACCGAACAATATATTGTTCATCATCTAAACGGTTAGGATCATTAACAATTCCACTACGTTTATCAATTTTAACTTGATATTGATCAATTATCCAATCTAACCCAGAACGATTTCCTAAACGATATTGAAAAACTTCGGGAGGAATACCGCTTAAGGTGAGAAATTCATTATAAATTATTTGGGTTTTATCTTTATTGAGTTTCATTTTTTCCACTCGCCAATCTAAGGGAACTTCATCATTTTCAATGAATTTAAGGCTATATTCGGGTTGTTGTTCATAGTTAAGATGCAGGTCTGCTAATTGTTTTCCCGCATCAGCAAAACCGCGAAAATCTGGCGCGTAGGGAATGCGAGGAAGTTCCCGTTTGAGGTTGGCGGCGTAGCGTTCTCGATAGGTGGGATGATGCAAAAGGCTATAGGTATAATAGAAGATATCCCATTTTGTAATAGTCGGATCTTGGTAATAGTTTCGGAATTGTTCGAGTGACCAGTCGGTAATATTTTCTTTTCGGTTTGTTCCGTCTTTGTCGTAGGTGTAGAAGGGGAAACATTGAGCTTTTTCAAAAGCAAAGTCTAAAGCAATAATAAATTTACTGATAAAACAACCAAATCCTTTTCTATCACCAACGCCAGCAATAGAAATAATAAAATTTTCTTTTTCAGTTTCAGGTGTAGGGAATATTAAAGGAAATTTACCTGGGCTGTCATTTAAACCATCCGCAAAATAAAGATGAGAATTTACGAATGGACGATAAAGTGATCGCCTTGTTCTAGTTTGAGAAAATTCTAGGTACTTCCCTGTTTTTAAATCTTTTTTTAAATCTCTGCTCCAGCTAATTTTATGATCATCACAAATTACAAAATTATCTACGTCAACTGATTTATCGCTGCGATCTTGCCATTTCCTAACCTGTTCGTTATAAGTGGAAATCATGCGTTGAATATTGCTTACCAATTCATCAGAATTAAAATTATATGCCCAAGTATCTCGATTTGTACTAACTCCTAAACTAAATATCTTAAAAATTATTCCATCATCATTATTTTTAGAAAGTTTAGCTTCTTTATTTCCTAAAGTAATAAATATATCAAAATCATTTTCTAATCCTTCAGTTAACCAATTGTTCTTTTTATCAGGGTCTATTAATTGCCAGTTAATAGTATCCCATTGCTGGTGTTGGTTTAAATAATTAAACTTTTCTTCCTTTCTCAAAAATTCACCAACACTAGCATAATAAATTTTAGTAGCCTTAGATTCATTAAATCTATTTGTTCTAATAAAAATGTTAATACTGACTCCGACTTTAATATCAAAAACATTATGAATACTTTTTGAAGGATCTGTATTTGTTCTGATATTACCACCTAAATCAATAAGATAAATTAAATCAAAATCTTTCTCTAAATGTTGTCTCATACCATCAAAAGCAAGAGCATTAATAAAACTATTATTAGTTACAAAAGAAACTATTCCTTCATCTCCTATTCTATCTGATGCCCAGCGAATTGCTTTAACATAAGGATCAGAAAGGGAATTTTTATTCGTTGCTTTTGAATCTTTAGAATAAGTTGCAGCAACCCGATCATCAATTCCGGTTTTATCTTTATTCGTATATTTTAGATTTTTATTATTATCATTTTCATTAACCTGCCAAGCATTATAAGGCGGATTTCCAATAATCACAAAAATCGGTGAACTTCTTTGACGGTGAACTCTGGCGGTATTTTCAGGCGTAAATAAAGATAACTGTTGCACCTGTTGGTCAGAAAAAGTATCAACTAAACAAATACCTTCAAAAGCTTTATAACCTCCCGTTGCTTCAAAATATTGGTGTTCAATATTCATTGAAGCAATATAATAAGGTAATAACATCACCTCATTGCAGTGTAATTCCTGTTCATATTTATAGGGAAGGGCAGTTTTTTTAATTTCCTGCATCACCCGTAAAATAAAATTACCCGTCCCCACAAAGGGATCAAGAATATGCACTCCCTTATCATTTAACGACTTGCCAAACTCTTTTTGTAAAATATCCTCAACACTTTTCACCATAAAATTAACAATGGGTTGCGGTGTGTAAACAATTCCGTGAGTATCCGCAACTTTAACCGCAAACCCTTGAAAGAATTTCTCATAAACCGTATTCAGAAAATGCTGTTTATCGCTAAACTCATCAATGGTTTGAGCCGCATCTTCCAAAGCGCGATAAAAATAATCAACTTCCCCTAAAAAATGATCTCGACTAAAAGATTTAGACGTTAACGCTTGAATTACCTTTTCAATTTCTACCGCAATAATATTACGACGGGTGAAATCGGGATTATTAAAAATTTGTCTAAAAATTCGTTCTGTTAGCAAATGTTGAATTAACATTTCTTCCACCGCAGCTTCAGAAAGATTCGGGTTAATTGCTTGACGGCAAATTTCCGTAAATTCACTAAAAGATTGAATGAATTTCGGGTTAATTTTGCGTTGGGTTTCAATTAAATCAATCAGTTTACCCGATAAATCTTTAACCCGTCCGCCAAATTCTGCCGCCGCTATTTCCCATTGGGCAATTTCCGGGGTGCGATATTCAAAAAATAACTTTAAAGTATCTACTAAAATCTGCGGTTTTGTGATATCTTGATCACAGATTTGTTTTCCCCCTTGCCATAAAATTACTCGTTCAGGAGATTGAAAAATAATATTTTCTTTAGGATAACCTAACGCAAACTTTTGTTTAACTTCTCGCTCTAATTTGTCTTGACTATCTTTCGCTTCCCAAACGCCATATCTAATACTTCCATCCCGAACTAAAGCACCATCAACCCGAATACTTTTACCGTTGGGTAATTTAATTTGTTTTTCAGGAATCAAGGTTAACTCAAATTGCGGACAACAGGCTTTTAACAGGTCTGCAAAGGCGTCTTTAACCGCTAATTCGTGGGAAACTCCCAATTTTGCAAACTGTTGTAAAGCGTCATAATAAGCTCTAATGGGTTTATGGGTGGGTTTCAGGTTTAGGGTCGCCATAGGAAACAATCTTTCAGATTTTCTCTGTTAATTATGTCATATTAAACTCAATAAAATGTTTAATTTAATAAAAATTATTTTATTGAGTAAGAGTGCGCTGAAGCGCAACAACTTATTTCCTGGGGGTAAAATTGCCGTAGTAAGCTCTTCATGGCTTTCTCCATTAAGGTAATCCCAAATTAATAAAAATTATTTGAAAGAGTGCGCTCAAGCGCAACAACGGGGGTTAGGAGAGAATTTCTAAATTGAAACCTTTTCCAATTTGAGTAAGTTGATTTTTTTTAGAGTCATAACTCCAGACTTTCATTTGATTATTTCCTGGGGGTAAAATTGCTGTTGGAACTCGAATTATCCAGCCGGATTTTTCATATTTAGGATTAGATAAAACTTGGACTACATCGGGTCTAGGAATATTAACTTGACCAACAGCAATCAGTTGATTTTTTTTCCCTAAACTTAAATAAACTGCATCCGCAGGTTGGGAAGATTCAGGAAGAATTGACCAACCACCAATGGATAAATTATCACTTTGATGAATAGGTTGGGTAGGAAGGGATTCTATATTACCATTTAAAGATTGAGTTTGAGTTAATTTTAATGGTTGATTATTACGTTTCCAAAACCAATGGGATTCAACGGTTTTATAGGGTCGATAGGTGGTTAAAACATTCTGATAAATTAAAGACGCAGATTCGGATTTTAAAATCTCATCCCAAGGATTTTGATACCAGATTTCATTGGTTAATAATAAAATATTGGGTTTGGTTTCATTCAGTTGTTGAATTACTTGCTGTTGAGCAACCGTAGGTTTAGCATAGAGAACATAACCATATTTGGAACAGGATGGTTTATCAAATAAATAATACCATAATCCTTCGGAGGTTAAGGTGAAAAAGCAAGATTGTTGCTCGATTTCGGGTTTAAGAGTGTTCCATGCTTCTAAATAATCTGGTTTTAAAAGTTTGGAGTCGGGAGTGGATAAAAATGTAGGGAGTTGAGTTATTTTTTCCATCCCTTTCACCAGATTAAAACCGGGTTCTGATAAAATAATTACAATCAAGAGAAGAACGGTTAAACTTTGTTGAATTGGATTTATATTAAGTTGGGATAATTGCGGCTCTATTTGATGTTTATATCCCAGATAAATTAGGTAAATAACTAAAAATGTGGTAATTAATGCGCCATGATAGGCGTGTCCGATGTCACTTCTATCAAGGGTAATTCTCATGTAAACGGATGCAGGAGTTAAGAGTAGAATAATTAGAGTATTTTTTTGAACAAAGGGACGGAGTTTTAATTCTTGATTTTTAAAGTCTAAAATTAGATAAACTAAAACCGCACTTTGAAAAAACATTGATAACCAAAAGGTTTGGGAAGTCCAGCTTAATTCTAAGGGGGGAAGGGGAATAAAAGAAATATAGCGTCCATATTTTCCCCAATATAGAACTTGAGAGATAATGGCATTAATTTGTTCAAAACCCAGGAATATTATACTAATAATAGTAACAGAAATAATACCAATTAACGTTCCTCTAAGCCAAATAATTGTGGTTTTTTTATCAAGAAATAATGATAGAATAGAAGCACAAAGATAAACGGCAATAAAATAAATAGCTCGGTCATAGATATAGAAAAAACTACTGGGAATTGAAGCTCCAATTAACACCGATAACCATTGGGCTTGCTTGGGTTGACTTTCCGCTATTCTAAAAAATCGTAAGGTTAAAGCTAATTGAATAATGAAACTGGTTCCCCGGCGGCCATCGAATTTATAGAAAATTCCATCAAAAACACAAAAAATAATACAAGAAATTAAGAATATTTTTAATCTATTTTTATTGATTTCTGCCAGATTAATTAATTCCCACAATATCCAAAAATAGCCTAAACAGGTAATTACATTTTCTAGGTTTACGAATAACCGAGTTAAGGCGATGCCATTATTTTGAGTAGCGAGATTTTTGGCTAACCAACTGGGAAGAACATCTACGCCATATCCATGAATTAAAATGGTATCAATAAAGGGTTGTTTGAGTTGTATAAAGTTAGGTAAAAATCCTAAAAATTCCCCTTCATGGAAAGAATCAATTAAGGTTGAATTAATTCTAAATTGGTTAAAGGGAGTATTAATTAACCAAGTTAGTAATAGAATAGAACTAATTACTATCCAAGTATAACGATGGTTAATAACCCTTAAAATTATTCTCAGGGGTTTTTGATTTAGGTTTAAAACCAGAGTCGCAATTAACGGGGGAGTTAGGAGTAAAATAATATATTTGAGATAGTCTGTATAGGGACTAATATTATTAATACTGGCTAAAGAAATTACCCCAGTTTGATTATTTCCAAAGGGAATTTTAATCGAATTAACGAAAGGAATCAGAATCAACCAAGTGGCTAAAGTTATCACAAAAATAGTGGTTAAATTCACTTTAGCCTGTTGTTTTTGTTCAGACATTTTTAAGAAGGGAACAGGGAACAGAGAACAGGGAACAGGTAGGAAAAGTTGAATATTTTATCGTAGGGGTTGGGTCTCCCAACCCTCTTTGCGCCTGGGTTTGGAAACCAAACCCCTACAGGTTTTTATCACAAATCCTACACGGATTGCTATAGTTAAGATTGCAGTTCAGAAACTTGATTATTTGATTGATTTGAGGATGAGAAGGAATACAACTTATGTCCGGTAAAACTAATCGTGGCGACACAAGCAGCACTGGCTAAACGAGATATAGTTGGATGCCATCCCAATTCATTAATTAACAGTTGTAATAACCCTAAATTGGCTAACAAACTGTTTAAAGCAACCGTCGCAAACACGCCATATTGAACAAACCAGTTTTTCCAATAAATTCCAAATACAAAGCGACGACTGAGCCAAAAGTTGGTACTTAATCCGATAAAATAACTAATTCCTAATGCAAAAACATACCATAATCCTGAATGAATGAGAATAGAAAAAATCAGAACATCGACAATAGTAGCCGCGCCACCCGTGAATAAATAACCGCCAAATTCTCGTAAGGTTTTTAAGGTTTGGCGACGTCGGGATAGACGAGTATTTGTGGCTGCGGTTGTGGCGGCTTCTGCGTGAGCTTCTTCCACATATTCGCTATCACTATTAACATTCCAGAGGTTATGTTTCCCAGGAGTTAGAACGTTCTCCGCCGCAAAAATTCCCATTAATAAACTATGGTCTTGATTATTATACTTAAATGCACCATAACGTCCGACTAATTGCAAGTTTTGGAAGGTTTGTAAATAGCCTTGAATTTCCGATAAAGCAGCTTGATAATTTCCTGCATAGATAGGATAAGTTCGGGGTAAACGAACAATAAATCCATCGGAAACCGCTTGATTTTTTAATAACCCAATTTTGCGTAGGTCTTTTTCAGCTAATATTCTCAATTCATCTTCTGGACATTGCCATAAATCATCGCCAAAATTGCACCAATATTCACAACAAAGGGGAGTTTGTTCAGTATTAGCTAACATTTCTGGCGACCAGTTGGCGAAATTTGTCACCCGTCCAACTTCAACTCTGGGGTCATTAATATATAACCAATTATCGGGAAAAAGATTGCCACCTTCTACAATTAAATAGACTAAAATTGTATTTCTAAATTTCAGAGACTTAGCAGCATCTATAACTTTTTCAGGGGGAGAAGATTGCAATTGTTGAACAAAATGGGTCAAAGGAATAGAAGAAATTAATCCCCCACAAGCCACGGTATTTTCCGCTTTTGTAATGCGGTTTCTCAGGGTGATATGGGAAACTTGAGAATTGTGATGATGAACTTGAATAACTTCCGTATTTAATAAAATCGGTTGTTGATGTTGTTGTAAATAGTCGGCGATTTTTTCATAGAGTTGACCCGAACCCAAACGGGGAAATTGAAACTGGTCTATGAGGTTTTTAACTTTCCCATCATTGCCTAAAATAGCATTTTTAATGGCTTTTGATAACGATAATCCTTTAATGCGTTGGGCGGCCCAGTCAGGACTAATTTCTGTACAAGGAATACCCCATAATTTCTCGGTGTAACCTTCAAAAAATATTTCTGATAGTCGTTTGCCAAATTTATTTTCTACCCATTCAGCAAAATTATTAGTTTGGGGTTTAGGAAATAATCTAACAGCTAAATAGGATAGCACAATTCTTAAACTTTCAATTAATCCTAATGCGGATAAAACTTGTTTGGCTTTTAAGGGATAACTAAAATATTTTCCCCCATAATAAATCCGAGTTAAACGATTAACTGTAACTTGTTCATCCCCTAAAACTTCATCCCAAAGTTGCAAAACTGGAGCAATTTTTGTATAAAATCTATGGGGGCCATAATCTAAGATAAAGCCTTGATATTCTATACTTTTGGCTAATCCTCCGACCTGACCATCCCGCTCAACCACAACCACGGACTGACCTTGCTTGGTTAAAGTATAAGCCGCCGCGAGTCCGGCTGGGCCAGCACCTAAAATATAAATTGGTTCCATCACACCTAATATTATCGTTTGATAAATTGTTTCTATAATACAAGATTAATCGGATAATTTAACAAACTCCCCCGACGAATACAATAATAAATCCTGAAAACGGTTAGGATTGTTGAGGGTTAGGGTGTAGCTTTGGGGTTGTACATCACTAACTTGATAGTCTTTAGTGACTAATGTATTTTTGGGGGTGGGAAAAAATAGGGTTTGGGGATTGGATAATTGAAATTGATATTGATTCGGTTTTAGGGTATTAATAGTAATTTTATCGGTGGGTTCTCGTAGGGTATTCATTATTACCAATAAAATATTGTTGGTATAAAATCTCACGGTTTCAAAGGGTTTATCCGTTGATTTCTGCTCAAATTGAACGTTAAAACGATTATCAAGGTCAAAAAGATGGAGTCCTTGAATTAATCCGGTTCTGTATAGATAAGCTCCTCTAAAGTTATCAGGAACACTGGTAATAATCGGGGATTCTATGGGTGTTTTTTGCATACTGGTTAATAAACTTTGGGAGAGTTCTCCAGCGAATTTCCAGTTTTGGTTAACTGAATGCAGGGATAATCCTAAACTAACTAATATAATTGAGGATAGGATTAAACAGAGTTGAAAATTACTGACCAAAATTGTGATAATTAATGCTATATAAATAGACATAAAACTTGAAGCCCAATATAAATAACGTTCTCCTTGACTATCAAAGGGAGAGACGGAAACATTAATCGCGGGTAACACACAAATCCAAAATCCTACAATAATTAAAAGTAAGGTTTGAGGAATTTGAGATTTTAGTTGATGTTTATAGTAACCTAAAATTAGAGCAAATATGGATATTAAAACTAAACCTATAAAAGTTAAAATCCAGAAGGTTAAACTAGAGTTGAATTGTCCAGTTAAAACGCTTCGTGTTGGATAAATAATTAAGTTATATAAAATTTGTATAGGATTAAATTTAAGATGAATGCCTTCTCCATAACCTCCAACTAAGGTTCCTAATTTTAGATATCGCCAAACAAAATAAAATCCCAAAACTGCTATATATAGTAAACAATTAATTAAAGGTTTTTTGATGGTTTTGGGCTTTGCTTGCGAATATTGATAGAGTTCATAGGCTATAATTAAACCTGGAAAACTAACAATAGATTCTTTACATAATAAGGCGGCTAAAAAAGCAGTTAAGGAGATAAGGGTTTTACCCCCCCTAACCCCCCCTTGGTAATGGGGGGAATTGGAAGGAGTTTTAGTTCCTGGTTGGTAAGGGGGGGAACTGGAAGGAGTCAGGTTAGGATAATTAATTGGTATTAAATAGATGGAAAAGGATAGTAAGGCGAAAAAAGTGGCGATAACGTCTGTTCGGGCGGAAATCCAAGAAACGGCTTCGGAATGGGAAGGTAATAATAGAAAAATAAATCCAGCAAAATAGGGAATAAACCGTTTTAATTTTAAATCTAATCTTAAATTTAAACTGAATAAAAATGCTATACTTCCCACTAAAAAAGAATTAGCTAAATGAAAGCCAAAATTTGTCAAATGATAGCCAAAATGATTCAAACCCCAGATTTTATAGTCTAAAAAACTAATTAATCCCAATAGAGGCCGAAAAAATAACGATTGACCATGTTGTTGATTAAACCATAACCCAAAAGGCCCTAATTTTGACAATAGCGCAATTAAAACAAAATCATCCGAGAGAAAAAAACTATTCAGGATATTAGAATAAGCAATAAATCCAGTTAGGGCAATAATTACGATTAAAATAATTGAATAAAAAGATATTTTTGGAAAAGATTTTATTTTCATTACCGTGTTAAAATTTAGATAACCCGATGCAAAGTAAGTTTTTTAAGTATCTTGTTTTGGGGCCATCCTGTCAAGGGATTGATTTTCCATAATTGATTTAAACTTAAAAAAATAGACCGAGAACGGATAATATAAAATCAGTCAATTTTCACCCTCGTAATTTACATCACCTTGGTTAAGATATTTGACCTATGTTCCTGACGTGCTATGCTCCACATTGAGTGTGTGAATATATATTAAGAGGAGTGAATTTTATGGTCGCAACACCCGCTCGGACTCAGAACTTTAGTTCCCCGCAAAAAGAAGCTAACACCGCCCAACCTCGAACCATATCCCATTTCGGCTTTATTGATCAAGTTGGGGAACTCCCCACTACCCCCCTATTTGGAACCGATGGTATCCGGGGACGGGTGGGCGGACTCCTGAATGCGCCTCTGGCTTTACAAGTGGGGTTCTGGGCGGGCCAAGTTCTCCGACAGCAAGCCCACCATCCTGGCCCAGTCATATTAGGCCAAGATACCCGTACCTCCGGCAATATGTTAGCCATGGCCCTCTCCGCCGGATTAATTGCTGCGGGGTTGGAAGTTTGGCATATTGGGGTCTGTCCCACCCCTGGAGTTTCCTATTTAACCCTAACCTCCGAGGCTATTGGTGGAGTGATGATTTCCGCCAGCCATAACCCCCCGGAAGACAACGGAATCAAGTTTTTTGGAAAAGATGGTACAAAATTATCCACCGCCTTACAAGGGCAAATAGAGGCGGGAATTAGAGGAAATTCCGATTTTCCGATTATTTATAGCGAGTGTGGCCAACACTATTATCGGCCAGAACTGATTAGAAATTATGCCCAATCTCTACATAGGCCATTACTCCCAGTCACGAATTTACAAGGGATGCGGGTGGTTTTAGATTTGGCATGGGGGGCGGCAGTTCCCTTGGCGGCCCAAGTCTTTACAGAAATGGGGGCGGAGGTGATTTGTCTCCATGATCAACCCAATGGCCATCAAATCAATGTAAATTGTGGTTCTACCCATCTACAAGCCCTACAACAGACGGTTTTGGAACACAATGCCGATCTCGGATTTGCCTTTGATGGGGATGCAGATCGGGTTTTAGCCGTCGATGGCCAAGGTCGGACGGTAGACGGAGATTATATTCTATATTTTTGGGGCCAAACCCTCAGCAAAGCGGGACAATTACCGGAAAATTTAATTATTTCAACGGTAATGGCCAATCTGGGTTTTGAACGGGCTTGGAAACAGTTCGGGGGTAAAATGATTCGGACTCCCGTAGGCGACCAGCACGTTCACGCGGAAATGAAACGGACGGGGGCGATGTTAGGGGGTGAACAGTCGGGACATATTCTCTGTCACCATTATGGAATTAGTGGGGATGGGTTAATGACGGCATTACATTTGGCCACATTAGTTAAAAGTTCCGGTCAGTCTCTAGCGGAATTAGTTAATAATAGTTTTCAAACCTATCCCCAACTGTTAAAAAATATCCGGGTTGAGGACGTTCATAAACGGCGCAATTGGAAACACTGTGAACCTATTGTTAAAGCTATTGAAACCGCAGAAAAAGCCATGGGAGATCGGGGTCGAATTTTAGTTAGGGCGTCGGGAACAGAACCTTTAATTCGGGTAATGGTAGAAGCTGAAGGTGCTGATTTAGCTGACTATTGGGCAGAACAGTTAGTATCAGTAGTTCAGCAATATTTAGCCGTTTAACAGTTGATATTATTTTAAATAAATGATTTATCGCTGGCGAGAAAAGGTTCAATTGAATCCCTATCTCCCAGCGATTTATTTATCTTTTTTTTAACAGCCCCTTAAAACTTGATCTATAATGGGGCTAAATTCACGCCCTGTTCCCATGGTTACAAAAGCTAAAAAAAAGCGAAAAACCACTAAAAAAAAGTCGAAATCTAAGAAACCAACTTTAAGTAAAACAGAAATAAAACTTCGCCAAAAGCAACGGTCAAAAGCGATTAAGAAAGTTATATCTTCATCGTCAGGAATTATTGCTGCTGCTGCCGTTATTGGCGCGATTTTATTTGTTGTTGCTGGCCCGAAATTAGCGATCGCCGGGGGAGGAGGAATTTTAATTGTAGGCCTATCCTATCTTTACCCTGACATGGCATTATGGGGATTTTTAATTTATTTACCATTTAGTGGCACAGTCACCTACTGGATTGGTGGCGGCAGCCCGATTTTTCAACTAGCTAAAGATGGCTTTTATTTTCCCGCCTTATTTGCCAAATATAAGGAATGGAAAAGCAAGCGAATGCCGATGATTGTTCCCAAAGGATTAAAGCAACCTTTGATGGTACTTCTCGCCATTTGTGGGTTAACTTTATTGTTAGTAAATGGATTGCAACAACTCAAACCCGCAGGAGACAAACCGATTTTACTTGGACTAATGGGGTTAAAATCTTTCATTGGATACCTGCCCTTAATTACCTGTGCCTACTATCAAATTAAAGGCAAAAAAGAACTATTATTTTTAACTCGTTTAACCCTGGTTTTAGCCATAATTTGTTGTGTTTTAGGAGTCATTCAATATCAAATGCTGGCCAGTGGCCGTTGCAAAGGAACCGATCATTTAGTCGGAGATGATTTATTCAAAGCCACTCTGGATGCTAAATGTTTAGTGGGCGGGTCTTTAGTTTTTAGTCCCTCTCAAAATATGATTCGTTTACCCGGAACCTTTGTCGCACCTTGGCAATGGGCTTGGTTTTTAATTGCTAATGCCTTTTTTACCTTTGCGAGTGCTTTTAGTGACCCTTCTCCCCTCTGGCGAATGACAGGTTTAGTCGGAATGGCACTGGTATTTGTAAATGCTGTAATTTCCGGTCAACGAATTGCCTTAGCATTAGTTCCCGTTGTGACGATTATTCTATTAATATTAACCGGACAAGTTGCCAACTTAAAACGATTTCTTCCCATCCTCGCCGGACTTGGTTTAATATTAGGAATTGCAATGGCAGCCAGCCCGGCATTTTTACAAGAACGAGTCGATAGCTTTGTCGGTCGTTGGAATGCTTCCCCCCCCAGCGATTTCATCTCAGAACAGTTTGGACAAAGTAGCGGAGGGCAAAAAGGGATTTTAGGAAAAGGAGTGGGACGAGCCACAAATGCCGCTCGGATTTTTGGGAAAACCGCTTTAATTGAAACCTACTATCCCAAACTAATTTTTGAAATTGGGCCAATTGGAGTCGGAGGTTTTCTCTATTTAGTTACTACCATGGTCGTGATTGGGTTTAAATCCTATCGTTCCGTTAAAGATAAAAATTTACGCAGTTTTGGGGCATCTTTTTGGGTTTTTGTGTTAATCATTAGCTACAATACCTATTATTACCCCCTAGATGTTGATCCGGTTACGGTTTATTATTGGTATTTTGCCGGGGTACTGTTTAAACTACCCGAAATTGATCGGGAAGAACGCAAAAAATTGATCGAAGCAGGTGAACTAGATCCAGAAATATAAATGAGGATATCTTTTCATGTCTAGTACAGTAAATCCATCTCAAAAACAGCGTTTAGATTGGATTGATCAAACTAAAGGTTTAGCGATTCTAGGAATTATTTTCTTTCACTTTTTTCAGAATTATCCCGACAAACTTCCTTTGGTTTCTATCTTAGGTCGAAATGGCGCAAAAATTGGTTATGCAGCCGTTGATATCTTTTTTATAATGGCAGGATTTAACACCAGCTATATTCTCGCTGCTGCGGCTCAAAAGTATAATTTACCGGAAATTACCACAAACTGGAAATCTTGGCTCCTGAAACGATTAGATAGAATTTATCCCACTTACTTTTTAGCTGTCGTTTGTAGTTTATTGCTATATTTTATTTTCGGATATCAATACAGGATTAAATCTTCTCTTGAATTTATTCTCAGTTTCCTCGGGTTAGCAGGTTATCAATGGCAATCAATCAACCCGGGATTTTGGTTTTTTACTGTTATTTTACAATTGTATCTGCTCACACCTTTAATTTTTTTAAGTTGTAAAAGTAGACCAAAATTAATTTTAATTCTAGGAATTATTATTGGAATTATTACCAAAATTTTTGGTTTTTATTTGTTAGAAGCTCAATCTAAATGGTTTGGCTTTTTCTTGGGAAATAATATATTTCTAAGTTACTTTTTTCAATATAGCATAGGACTATATTGGGGAATTATTTACTATCGAAATCAAAATCGCTTTAGAACTCATGATTTCACCTATTCAGCCCTCGCCTTTGGCCTAGGATTAATTTTATATATTTATCTAGCCTTGACGAAAGTTGATATTGTTTATATGCTAGGATTTGATATCCTCTTTACTCCCCTAATGTTTTTAGGATGTTACAGGTTGTTTGAATGGTTAAAACAATACAAAGGATATTTATTCTATGGATTAACCCTGTTATCATTAATGGGAATTTATTCTTATCAGATTTATCTGATTCATCAGCCACTTTTCTTTGTTATTCTTCCTGTTTTCAATCATTCTCTAAGCATAAATCCCTATCTAAAAATTATAATTTCCATCATCGGAATTAGCATCTTACTCAGTATCTATTTAATAGGATTTATTCATTTAGAAAAATTGATCAGAAAAACAATTTGAAAGAGATTAAAACCTTCATTTTAGAAAAAAAACTTATGAATTTACCGCTAATTTCTGTAATCATTCCCACCTATAACCGTGAACAAGTATTACGGGAAACCTTAGCAGAAGTATTACAACAAACCTATCCCAATTTTGAAGTTTTAGTAGTCGATCAAACCCCAACCCATGAACCCGAAACCCAAACCTATTTAGAACAGTTAACCCAAGCTGGAAAAATTAAATGGTATCGTTTAGAATGGGCAAGTTTACCAGGTGCCAGAAATTATGCTGTTCGACGTTCTCAAGGAGATATTCTATTATTTATTGATGATGATGTGCAACTTCCCGAAGGATTTTTAATGGCCCATGCTCGTAATTATATCCCAGGAGAAACCGCCGCACCAGAGAAAATTGGAGCCGTTGCGGGACGAGTTTTTGATCGGATGAAATTAAGCGATTCTGGCGGAGGATTAACCATTGAAAACTTACCTCCCGAAGCTCAAGATCCTGGTATTGCTTGGTATCATCTTGATTTAGTTCATACGATTAAACCCCAACAAGTTATTTCCGCCAGAGGATGTAATATGTCCTTCCGGCGAGAAATTTTTGAACAATTTGGTTTAACCTTTGATGAACGATTTAAAGGTAGTGCAGTTCGAGAAGAATCGGATTTTTGTTTAAGAATAAGACAAACAGGTTATATTATTTGGTATGATCCAGAAGCCCATTTAATTCATCTAGGAGAAGAAGCCGGAGGCTGTCATGATATGAGTACCCGTTCTGTACAATATCAGATTACCTTCTACCATAATCACTTCTTTATGGGGTTAAAAAACCTAACTCCAGGTCAATGTTTTCGCTTTTTTGCTAAACTATTTGATTGTCACGTTTTAGGACATCCTCCCTGCAATAAAAGTGGTTCTCCCCTCAAAATTATTAGTCGTTTATTCTTCTATAAATTAGGCTTAATTAAAGCCCTAGGAACCTGGATCACCTCCCTTTGGGATCAAGGACAAATCTACACCCAACAAGACCCTTAACCCGTTGTTGCGCTTAAGCGCAAATCTTATAAGAGGGGCTAAAGCCCAACAACAGTAAAATGTTTAATAGTTTGTCTGCTTAAGCGCAAATCTTATAAGAGGGGCTAAAGCCCAACAACAAGCCCAACAACAAGCCCAACAACAAGCCCAACAACAAGCCCAACAACAGTAAAAACATTAAAAATGCAAAAAACCTATGAAAATTATAGTAGCCAGCCACACCTATATTGTTGACTTAAACCGAGAAAAATTTAGAGCTTTAGCCCGTTTACAACCCAATATAGAAGTAACAATAGTTGTTCCTAAACGTTGGCGACCCGGAGGAGTTCAGAATAAAATTATTGAATCCCAATATTTAGATGAAGGTAACTTTAAAGTAGTTCCTATTTATAATTTTAGTCAAAATAATCAAGGTTTACTTACCTTTGGTTGGGATTTAGTTTCTCTGCTAAAAACCTTTAAACCTGATATAATTCAAGTGGAACAGGGTTCTAAAGCCCTAACCTATAGTCAATTTATCACCTTAAATAATCTTTTAGGTTTAAAAGCAAAAAACATCTTTTTTACTTGGTGGAATTTACCTTATGATTTAAAATTTCCCGTTTCTCTCCTAGAAGGATATAACCTGAAATATACCGATGGAATTGTAGTGGGAAATCAAGATGGCAAAGATATTTTACGCCAAAAAGGATATAATAAACCGATTGAAGTTATGCCCCAATTAGGCATTGATGAACAATTATTTAAACCCGAACCTCAACCGGAACTAAAAGCCGAATTAGGGATTAAACCCGATGAATTTGTCGTTGGATTTGTGGGGCGTTTTGTTGAGGAAAAAGGGTTAATAACTTTAGCCAAAGCCTTAGCAGGATTAAAAGAATATCCTTGGAAATGGGTATTATTAGGTCGAGGAGAATTGCGATCGCAACTCCTAGAAATAGCCGAAAAATTTGAATTTAAAGATAGATTAATATTAATCGAAAGTGTTCCCCATGATCAAGTACAACGCTATATTAACCTGATGAATACCCTAGTTTTACCATCCGAAACCACCTACAAATTTAAAACCTTAACCGCCGCCGGATGGAAAGAACAATTTGGTCATGTTTTAATCGAAGCTATGGCCTGTCAAGTTCCCGTAATTGGCTCCGACTCCGGTGAAATTCCCCACGTTATTGCTGATACTGGATTAATATTTCCAGAAGGAAATGATCAAGCCTTACAAAACAGTTTAAAACAGTTAATGACAAATCCAGAATTAGCAAAACAGTTAGGAGAAAAAGGTTATCAAAGAGCCATGACCCAATACACCAATAGGGCACTCGCTCAAGAATTGTTAATTTTTTATCAACAATTACTTGATCGCTGATGTCAATTGATCTTTTCTGCGAGGCTCAGGTAAAATCGCTGTAATGCTGATTCTGTTGTTGGTAGCCTCGCTATCCCTCTGGGTATGGGTTCTAGGGTTTTGATTAATCGGTAGGGATTTTTAAATCCCGTGAAACGATTGCGTGGCTTTAGCCATAGTGATATAATCAAAACAAAGCAAGTAAGAATAACCATCTGCGTGTTGAACCATCCTAGTGCGGAGTAATCCCGGCAACGGACATATCCGACTCGATTCGGAATAGTTAAAGGGCAAATAATGGCAGGATGTTGAGCGTACCTAACTGGCGTTGTGATGGACTCGGAAAGCGAAAAAAATCAAAGTAAGCGCAATTGCAATACCTGTCGTACTGGTAGTTGTTTTGAGCGTGTAGGGTGTCTTGATAGCACCATTGAAACGGTTCACAGATCTTCAAGAATCCCCCGGCTTCAGACGTGGGGAGTATCAAGTATGGGTTTAAAATGGGAGGACTCCCTACTCGTTAGGGAAATTAATTGATTGGAAACGCCATAGCCTCCGCGTTACTGCAAGGATCACCGTAACTTCCACTCCCTACTCGTTAGGGAAATTAATTGATTGGAAACGCCATAGCAGTTTTGCCAGCCCACGGCCCTACAGCAACTCCCTACTCGTTAGGGAAATTAATTGATTGGAAACTCGTTGAAATAGATGGGGGGGGGTGGAGTTTTCTTTCTTCAAAAATTTTCATCAACCCCTTTAATCAATCGCTATTTAACGATTAATTATCCACTTAAATTAGAGCAAATAGACAAACTAAAAACTGGGTTAGATGGCTTTAGACCGTTTTCAAATAAACGACCAGCTAAAACCCATCTGCTCTTGTGATTACCCACGCAGAAAAAAAGATCTGGAAAAAGCTTGCATGATCTGGGTGGTTGTGCTACATTAATAAATTGTCGGACGCATAGCTCAGTTGGTTAGAGCACCACGTTGACATCGTGGGGGTCGGTGGTTCGAGTCCACTTGTGTCCATTAATTTAAAACTCCTCGGATTCCTGCACAGTATGGATTCTCTCTGTCGAGTGTCAAATCAAAGCAATATTATCCTGAATATCCTCAATCCAATTAAAAATAGGTTGATCGGGATGCAGATGATAAACTTCTATATATAACTCTCTAACTAACTTTTGAATAACCTTTTTTTGGATATTTTCTGAATTATTATCATCAATAATCATCAAGAGCATTTCTGTAGTTTTAGTTCCATCTAAAGCAGGAAAAATATAAATAATATCTTGTAATTCTTTTGCACCCAACCGTTTATAAAAAGCAATTCTACGCTGCTTTAATTCTCTATTATCTCCAAAATCAGGATGTTCAACTTCTAAGACTAAGGTTTTTGACTCTTTTTTAACTAAATCTATCAGATAATTTAAAAATTGAGAACCGATTTTAATATTTCTCAAATGGGGGACTGTTGCTAAATAAGCTAATAAGATAAAATTGGAATCAGGAAGGGGATATAAAATTGATATTAAAGCTAATTCTTGTTGAAAATAACCCAACCAGAGTTGAGTTTTTTGAGTTAAAACTCCTTCCCGTATCCAAGGTATCGGAATTTGTCCTGGAGATGGGAATGTTTGTTCATAAAGTGCGATCGCGCTTTCAAAATCAGGGTGATCAAGATGCTGAATTTGCTTAAATTCAATTTGAGAATTAGTTGGGTACATAGGATATTTAGGTTTAACTTAATTCTAGGATTGAATATATTATGACTACTAGGGGGCGGGTTTATAAAAGTTATTGGTGGGAAACGAAAATTATTACAGAACCCGCCCCTACAGAAACCCGGTTTCTAGTTTACTTAACTGAACCCTACCATAAATCCGCACACCTCTTGACAATATACTACAGATGTAATATGATTGATATAAATTGATATTTAGATAGCCCATAAAATCCTTATGCCTTACGAAACGTTAAATCTTTCTAGCCCTAAACCCGTCCTATCTTGGGCGAATCACGATTTAGGTTCAGCAGAAACCAAAATGGCGAAAAACGTCGCTTCTTTGCCCTTTGTATTCAAGCACGTTGCTTTAATGCCCGATGTTCACTTAGGAAAAGGGGCATTAGTAGGTTCTGTAATTGCGACAAAAGAAGCCATTATTCCGGCGGCTGTGGGGGTTGATATTGGTTGCGGAATGTGTGCGATCAAATTACCGTTTATTGCTGAACAAATGGAGGGAAAACTAAAGAAAATTCGCCAGGAAATTGAAGCCGCAATTCCGGTGGGTTTTGATCAAAATAAACATATTGAAAAAGCCGTCACTAATTGGCAAGGATGGCGAGAATTTAAAGACCTGCATTCCAAGGTTCAAAACTTAGAATCAAAAGCGATTAAACAAATGGGTTCTTTAGGGGGAGGAAATCATTTTATTGAACTGTGTTTAGATGAAGAAAACAACGTTTGGTTAATGTTGCATTCCGGTTCTCGACATATTGGAAATATGTTAGCCCAGAACCATATTGACACAGCAAAAAACCTGGCAAAATTAGCAGAACTCAAACTTCCTGATCCTGATTTAGCTTATTTTGTATCAGGAACTCCCGAATTTGTAGCCTATTGGAATGATTTACAATGGGCGCAACATTACGCCAAATTCAACCGAGATATTATGATGGCACGGTTTAAACGAATTGTAGAAACAGCCGTGGCGGGAGGGAAACCAACTAAAGCCTTATTAGAGGTTAATTGTCATCATAATTATTCTGAAAAAGAAGTACATTTTGGCGAGGAAGTTTATGTGACTCGTAAAGGTGCTGTCCGCGCGGCAGAACAGGATTATGGGATTATTCCTGGTTCCATGGGGGCGAAATCTTTTATTGTGAAAGGGAAGGGAAATCATGATAGTTACTGTAGCTGTTCGCATGGCTCGGGGCGCTTAATGTCTCGAAGTAAAGCTAAAAAAACCTTTACTTTGGATGATTTAATTCAACAAACTGAAGGAGTTGAATGTCGCAAAGATACAGGAATTATTGATGAAATTCCGGGGGCTTATAAATCCATTGATGAAGTTATGAAACAACAATCAGATTTAGTTGAAGTTGTGGCTACTTTGAAACAAATTCTCTGTGTCAAAGGGTAACAATGGAATGGATAATAACTTAATCCTCGTAGGGGCGAGGTCTTCTCGCCCTCTAATATAATTTTTGATTTTTATTAATTAATAATACTGATGATGAAACAAGATCATAAAATTATCACACTGTTAACGGATTTTGGGTTAAAAGATATTTATGTAGCAGTCATGAAAGGGGTGATTTATCAAATTAATCCTAAAATTAATATTATTGATTTAACCCATGATATCCCGCCTCAAAATATTGCTGCGGGGCGATTTAATTTACTGAATGCCTATCCCTATTTTCCTGAAAAAACCGTTCATATTGCGGTGGTTGATCCAGAAGTAGGAACCAAAAGAAGGGCGATCGCAATTCAATTTAATAACAATTATTTGGTGGGGCCAGATAATGGATTATTGACGGGAATATTAGAACCTTTTTTAACTTGTGAAATGGAGGCGATAAATCTCAATAACAATATGGAGGAGATAAATCTCAATAACAATATGGAGGCGATAAATCGCAACAACAATATGGAGGCGATAAATCGCAACAACAATATGGAGGCGATAAATCGCAACAACGTGATTGCAGTTGAATTAAATTATCCTGAATATTGGCGTACTGCTAAACCTAGTACAACCTTTCATGGTCGAGATATTTTTGCTTCGGTTGGGGCGCATTTAGCTTCTGGTGTTCCCCTAGAAAAACTGGGAACTATAATTGATCATAAAACTTTAGTTAGGTTATCTTTACCGCCTTGTCAAGTCCATGATTTAAAAATACAGGGATGTATTCAATATATTGATGGATTTGGAAATTTAGTCACCAATATTCCGGGGGAAATAGTAGCTAATAAATATTGGTATGTGGCGATTAGTAAAGAAAAAAATAATAAACGTAAAAAATCGCGGAAAAATAAACACAAGAAATCTAAAAAAAACCTCAATTCCCAACAGCAAATTCTTTCCGGTTCATCCTACCTGATTGGTGCGGGTCAAACCTACGGCGATGTTCCCTTGGGTCACTTTGTCGCCTTAGTGGGTTCCCATGGTTGGGTAGAAATCGCATTGAATGGGGGAAATGCTCAACAAAAATTAAAGGTTGATTGGGGCACAAGGGTACAAACCCTGTTTACCTAGGATAGAACAGTTGAACGTCCAAGGATTACGGAAACAGCAGGGGTGGAACATCCCTACAACCATACAGGGTTTTCTACACTTCTCAATCCCCATAGAATTTGTCATCTTAGATACAGGTAGGCAATATTAGGACTGTAAAATGAAAAATCTGATTCAATCTTTTTATAATTGGTATCGTGTGACGCTACGGAATACAAAATATCGTTGGGTTGTAATTTTAGGAAGTTTAATTTACTTGGTGAGTCCCCTGGATATTTCTCCTGACTTTCTACCGATTGTCGGATGGTTAGATGATGGGATTATTGCTACAATTTTAGTTACCGAAGTATCTCAATTACTGGTTGAAGGGTTAAACCGTCGCAAACAAACCCAGAAGGCGACCGAGGTGAATCCAGTTGATGCAATGGGTCATAATCAAACCGTTGTGGATGTTTCCGTTAGCTAAATAGGGTTGCAATCACTGATCGGATTTCCTGATTATAATATAAATCTAAAAATGCAGTAGAGATAGATAATTGATGATCTCTACTGCATTTTTTATCAGTTTTTGATCTTTATAAATTTTAGATAAAAAAAATAAGTCTATCTTTAGGTAGATGCTAAGGTTAACACAATATCTGGTAAATTGCATCTAATGATTCATGATTTTTACATTATTTTATCAATGTTAAAGATCAACAAGCAGTATAGTTTACGATTACTCAAATTGGTTAATACCCTCGTTGATTTTTCCAGTATTGAAGCCGAACGAATTCAAGCGGTCTATGAACCTACGGATTTAGCCACTTTAACAATTGAACTGGCCAGTATGTTTCGTTCGAGCATCGAACGGGCGGGAATACAGTTGATTATAGACTGTCCGCCCCTACCCGAACCTATTTATATAGATCGAGAAGTGTGGGAAAAAATAGTAATGAATCTTTTTTCTAATGCTCTTAAATTTACATTTAAAGGTGAAATCATACTTTCTCTGCGCTGGGTCACAAATGGTATTGAATTAGAAGTACAGGATACCGGAATCACCACGGCAACCTATTTAGATGAAGTCAAGAGTTGGTCTGCGGAAACCAATGTTGTGGTTCAGGTTCAGCAGATGCCCCCCCCCCAATTACCCCTTCCCCAGATATTGTTAGTGGATGATAATCCGGATCTGTGCAATTATATTCAGCGTTTACTGAGTCAAAAATATCAGATAAAATCGGTGAATAGTGGGTTAGCCGCATTAGAGAGCATTCGGGAACAAAAACCCGATTTAGTGATTACCGATGTGATTATGCCGGAATTGAACGGCTTGGAACTGCTACAAATTCTGCGCCACGATCCTGACACCCAAAGGATTCCAATTATTCTGCTCTCAGCCCGGGCGGAGGAAAATGCCAGGATTGAAGGCCTAGAAGCGAAAGCCGATGACTATCTGATTAAACCCTTTTCTGCCCGGGAACTCCTGGCTCGTGTCCAGTCGATTTTGGAAATGACCCAACTCCGCCAAGAAGCCACAATTCGAGAACAGGAATTAATCAACACCAAAGCCCGGGTGACTGATATTCTCGAAAGCATTACCGATGGCTTTTTGTCCTTAGACCATCAGTGGCGATTAACTTATGTGAATGGAGCATCGGAACGGCTCTCTGGTAAAACCCGAGAGGAATTGTTAGGGGGTAATTTTTGGGATATTTATTCTCATTTAATGGGCTTTGAAGGTGAGGAGAAACTGCGTCAGGTAATCCAAACTCAGGTGGCTGATAATTTTGAAACCTGTTTGGCTCAAGACAACCTCTGGTATGAAGTTCATGTCTACCCCTATGAAAAGGGTTTAGCCATTTATTGGCGAGATATTACCAAACGCAAACAGGCAGAAATAACTTTACTCAAAAGCGAAGAACGATTACGGGTTGCCCTGAAAAGTGCGCCAATTACCTTATTTAATCAGGATCAAACCCTCCGCTACACCTGGGTTCATAATCCCACCCTCAACCAATCCGATCAGGAGATTATCGATAACACGGATTTTGAGTTGTTCCCCGAGGCGGGAGTCGCTCGACTGACTCAACTCAAACGCCGGGTGCTGGAAACCGGGATCGGGACGCGGGAGGAAGTTCCTATTTTCGCCGACGGACAGCAATACTGTTTTGATTTAACCATTGAACCCCTACACAATCCTAACCATGAAATTATCGGGATTACTTGTGCGGCTGTTGATATTTCCGACTACAAACGCATAGAGTTAGCCCTGCGCCAAAGTGAAGCCCAGGCAAGGGCAAGGACTGAGGAGTTGAAAACTTTTATGGAAACCGTTCCAGCCGCGGTCTGGATTGCCCATGACCCCCAATGCCACCAGATGACGGCGAACTGGGCAGCCCATGAATTGGTGCAGTTAGCCTCGGGATCGTTGGTGACGGCGACCCCCGAGGATGGCTCCTATCCCTTTGAGTTCAAGATTCAACGCCAGGGCCAAGATATTCCTCCAGAAGATTTGCCCATGCAGCAAGCGGGACGGACGGGAGAAAATATTGAATCGGAATTTGAGTTTGTTTTTGAAAATGGGGAAGTTCGTTCTATTTATGGTCGGGCCGTACCGTTGCGAGATGAAGCAGGGGAGATTCGGGGGGTAATTGGGGCGTTTTTGGATGTCAGCGATCGCAAACGAGTCGAACAGGAACGAGAACAACTCTTAATCAGGGAACAGGCCGCCCGGGAGCAAGCCGAAATGACCAACCGGATTAAGGATGAGTTTCTCACGGTTTTATCCCATGAATTGCGATCGCCCTTGAATCCGATTTTGGGTTGGACAAAACTCCTACAAACTCGTAAATTCGATTCCCAAGGCACAGCCCAAGCCTTAGAAACCATCGAACGGAATGCTAAACTCCAAACCCAACTGATTGAGGATTTATTAGATATTTCTCGAATGTTGCGAGGAAACATGGTCTTACATAAACAACCCGTCAATTTAATTACAATCATCACCTCGGTAATAGAAACTTTTAAATTAGCTGCTGAAGCCAAAGGCATTCAAGTCAGATTTGAAATCGCTCAAAATTCTGGTTTCTCCTCCCTTTTAATCTATGTTTTGGGGGATGAAACCCGACTGCAACAGATTATCTGGAATCTATTATCTAATGGAATTAAATTTACTCCCCCCGGAGGCATTGTCGAGATTTATTTAAAATCTGGGGAAGATCACGTCCAAATTCAGGTCAAAGACACCGGAATTGGTATTAATCCTCAGTTTTTACCCTATGTCTTTGACTATTTTCGTCAACAGGATGGCACAAATACCCGCAAATTTGGGGGTTTGGGACTGGGACTCGCCATTGTCCGACACCTAACGGAATTACATGGAGGAACAGTCAGCGCCAACAGTTTAGGCGAAAATTTAGGGGCTGCGTTTTCGGTGCAGTTACCCTTAATGAAATCTGTAGAGACGTGCCATGGTACACCTCTACAACCTCAAAATCCAGTAGAGACGTGCCATGGCACTTCTCTACAACCTCAAAATCCAGAGATCAACTCCATTAATTTAACTGGCTTGCGAGTTTTAGCCATTGATGATCAAGCCGAGACTCGGACTCTAATTGGATCGATCTTAACCCAGGCCGGAGCCCAAGTAAAAATGGCAAGCTCCGCTCAGGAAGCACTCTTGATGATTCAAGAGTTTTCCCCCGATGTCTTAGTCTCAGATATAGCGATGCCGGACATGGAGGCCTATATATTTAGAGATGAGGTCAGAAACACATCATCAATTCCCGTGATCGGATTAACCACAAATCCAGAAGAAACCAACGCCTCTCTCACTAGGGACACCAGATTTCAAATCCACTTAGCTAAACCCATTGTGGCTGATGAATTAGTCGCTTGTGTTGCCACTTTAACCCATCGCCTTCGCAACTCCGTGATTTGATCAAGATCTGTTAGCATCAAATGACTATTATCCAGAGTGTAGAAAACTTTACTTACACAATCGTAAAAATTTGTTTATCATAGAGGGGAAATGGAGCCTATTATTGAGGATATAGCCATGTCAGAACCCACTCAAAATAAACTCGCCTCGGATTTAGAAAAAGCCCAATCTGAAGGTAAATTACGCGCTGAACGAATTCGGGAAATTGTTAAATCTTCCATCTCAGAAGTTGGTTCAGAATTTAAAGGAGGTTCTCAAGAAATTCGAGATTTAGTTAAACAGGTTGTAGGAACCGTTTTAGAAACCGTCAAAGGAAAAGGTGAGGAAGTTCAAGAAAATGTGACTGCTTCTATTGAAGGAGTAATTGATGGTATTAGTCAAGCAAAACAGGAGTCAATTGCTAAAACTCAAGCGGAAGTGAAACAACTTCAAGCTCGAATTGATCAACACGAACAGGAGTTACAAAATAATATTAATTTGGCTTTAAGCGATATTCAAGAAGTTGGAACTAATAAATCAGATCAGGTTAAAACGGCGATTGAATCCGCGATTACAACCATTAAAAATAGCGAAGAATCTACCTTAATGCAGAAACGTTACGCCCAACTTAAAGCTCAATTGGCGATCGTGAATGCTAACTTAGTTGGACGCTATGGACAACGTTATGAGGAGGTTAAAGATTATTTAGAAGAAGCACAATCTTGGTATGAAAAAGCCAAAGATGAACCCGAAATTCATACCGAAAAAATTGATCATAAACGCAAAGATTTTGAAACTAAATTAGGAGAAGCGGGAACGGCGATCGCTCAAAAAGAAAAAGAAATTAAACAGCGTTTAAACGATCTGTGGAAGTCAATTTCTGAAACCTTTACTAATAATCAGTCCCAACCTGATGAAAAAAAAGAGGATTCATCTGATATCAACAAAGATACCCTTTAAAACAATCTGAGGCAAAATTTATGATCGCATCATTATTAACGTTGGTAGCAACAGCCCTAAGTTTATTAGTGGTTGATTTAGTTGTACCTGGGGTAAATTTATCTACCTTTTTAGCAGCTTTAATTGCGGCGGCGGCTATTGGTGGAGTCAATGCTTTTATTAAACCGATTTTATCAACCTTATCCATTCCCCTAAATATTTTAAGTTTAGGTGGTTTTTCATTCATTGTGAATGGTTTTTGTTTCTGGTTAGCTTCGGTTTTTATTCCTGGATTTCAAGTACAGGGTTTATTAGCTTTTATTTTAGGCCCTGTAATTTTATCCGCCGTGAATGCTTTTCTCAATGGCTATTTTGTAGAAAAATATCCCCAATTCTTTAATTCTCAGAAGTCTTTAAACCCATAAAAGATTACTGATTAATCAGTAGAGACGTTGCCTGCAACGTCTCTACTGTAGGGGTTAAGAGACCCAACCCTCTTTGTATTTTTCTAACCAGTGAATAATTGCGTGAGGTAAAGGTTGGCGTTGACGAGTTTTAGGATTAATACAAATATGTTTTGTTATCGCTTCAGCAATTAATTGATCAGAGTTATCTAATCTAATTTTATATTGAATTTTGAAAGAATTTTCATTAATTATTTCAGGATTTAATTCAATTAAAATTTGATCTCCACAGAATAAGGGAAACCGAAAATCAACACTCGCATGAACAATTGGAATCGCAAAATCAGGATTAACAAAAAAACTTTTAAGGTTAATTTCTACCTGATTTAGAGATGCTTCATAGGCTTCATGACCCATTGCTAAAATATTAGCAAAATAAACCACCCCCGCAGCATCCGTATCTTGAAAACGAATAATTCGCTTATAAATGTATCCCAAATCAGTCATCAGTTATTAGTTAAGTAGTTACACAAAATAAATTACCTAGTTGAGAGAGGGAACATCGGAACAGCCCCCCCAAACCCCCCGTGCACGGGGGGCTAGGGGGGGAGGGAACAGGGTGGAGGATGTGTAATTAATTTTGTTTAGGTACTTATTAGTCTATTACCGATCACGGATTTAAAAGGATTACGCAGATTAACACAGATTAACACAGATTAAATCCGTGAAATCCGTGAAATCCTCTTAAATCCGTGATCAGCTTCTATTATCCTTTATTTTTGATTAACATCACATCAATAATGTTATTAGCCATCGGTTCAGAAATCTCTAAAACATTAAACAGCTTATCTAATAAGGCTTCTTCTTCTTCGGTAATAACTCCATCGGCTAAAGTAATATCAGTAACCACAGCAAAGGCAGTTTCTCTGAGTTCATGGGGCAATTTTTTCACCGCCTCTTTTAATAATATATCCGCTCCTTGTGCTTGTAATTGATTTAGGAGTTGATCAATCATTCCTCGCATTTTTTCCCCGGAATAATCACTAAAAAGCTGCATTCGAGAGAAGGTTGTGGTAATAGCTTGGGATTCACTTCCAGTAATATAACCATCAGCAGCTACCGCAATTAATGCGATCGCTGCAAACGCTTCCGCAGAGTTGAATTGAATCGCGCTTGACATTGTGAAAACCTCCTGAGGTGATTTCGCGTTATCGTAGATTTTTCCCACGTTTATGATTACACTATCTGCGGTTTTTTTCCAATTTATTTTCCAAAAACCGCCAATTCCGCCGTCAAAAAGTCAACAAATTGCCGCGCAGTTCGTCCCGAACGTCCATTATGACGAGTCGCCCATTGTAAGGCGCGAAACTGCAAATCTTCGGGACTGATTTTAATTCCCCCTTGACTGGCTAAATGTCGTACCATATTCAAATAGGTATTCTGGTCAGCAGGTGGAAAGGTTAAGGTTAAACCAAAGCGATCGCTAAAGGATAATTTTTCCTGTACCGTATCCCAAACATGAACCTCATCTTGATCTTTCGGGGAAGGTCGATCTTCAAAATATTCTCGAATTAAATGACGACGGTTAGAAGTAGCATAAACAATTACATTTTGTGGACGGGCGGTTAAATTTCCTTCTAATACGACTTTCAAAGATTTAAAAGCATCGTCATCTTCTTCAAAGGATAAATCATCGACAAAAATAATAAATTTCTGCGGCCCCCCTCGTAATTGTTCCACCACTAACGGTAAGTCTTTTAAATCGGATTTTGCCACTTCAATTAAACGTAAACCGCGATCGCTATATTCATGTAATAACGATTTAATTAAGGAGGATTTACCCGACCCCCGACTGCCATATAATAGAACATTTAAAGCCGGATATCCTGCTAATAATATTTCTGTATTTTTCAATAAAAGATCCCGTTGATTTTCATATCCAATTAACTGGCTCAAATGCACCGGATCTGGGTGATTAATAGTCAGTAACTTGCCATTTTGCCAACGAAAAGCATAGGCTTGGGCAAATAAACCCGTTCCAAATTGATGATAATGATTCGCTAAATTTTCTACTGCTTCCGACCAATTTTCCAGGGTTTTTAATTGATTGCGTAAGGGTGATTCTTGGATTTTTTCTAACGGTTGCGGTTGCGACTGCCAAATTATCGGGTTTTCCGATAACTGGGCGACGGTTCTTAACCAATGGCTGATTTTTCCCCCATTATATTGATAGAGACTTTGGAGGATTTTTAAATCTTGTTTTGCCGCTTCAATTAATACCGGAGGTAATTGATCAAAAGTGGTTTGTTGGGCCTGTTGGGTAAAGGGATTATCCGCCCTTAAAATTTGAGTGATTAGATGTTCTTGCCAATTTTGTTGATATTTGGCTTGGACTTGAAACCAAGTTCCATAGGCTTTTAAATAATTTAAAATACTCGATTCACTATGATGAAATATTTCTAAAAGATATAGAAATGCTTGGCCAATTTCATGATCAAAAATATCTTGATATAGTAGTAAAGTGGCAACCTGACGCTGTAGAAACCTAACCTGTGAAATAATAGGGCTATTCAGAGAAGACATAAAATATGATTAAAAAGTAACACATAGTAATTAATGATTAACTTTGCATCATAGCAAAGATTGAGTCAATAATACTATAAACTTTTATAACGTCAAATTTTAATTTTTGATACAATTTAGAAGAATTGTTAATCAATAGATTCCTAGAAGTTGTATAAACAAACTTTGTAATTGTTTTTTGGGCATGGGTTATGATGGATTTTGGAGTAATTGCGGCGATCGCCTACGGTTTATTGGCTTTTATCGGTGGTATTGTGGGTTATACTAAAGCCAAAAGTAAAATATCTCTATTTGCGGGTTGTTCCACTGGAATTTTGCTAATTTTGGGTGGTATTATCCAAATCCAAGGCGTAAGCTGGGGATTAATATTTTCCATTGTGCTATCGGTTTTTCTGATAATTACTTTTATTTCTCGTTTACTCAAAACCCGTAAATTTATGCCATCTGGATTAATGATTATTGCCGGATTTGTAGCTGTTACGATGATGGGGTATCAACTACAAATGGTTTTTTGACCCTCCCTGTGCCTAAAGGTGTGGAAATTCTTGGTGCAACGAAACCACTTAATCAAAGTACCTTTGGGTGCTTTAATCAGAGGTGGGATTTACGCCCTTGCGTAAGTTTGGGTATGCCCTACCTGATTCGCAGTGAGCCTGTCGAATTGCTGCGAATTCCTTTTTCAACTGACATAATATAAAGCCTAAGTAGAACTTAGGGGTTGTAAACCCATTTTATTGATAAAATATTAAAATATATTCAGGAATTGCTACATAATAGACAAAATATCCTATGACGGTTAACCTATAAGCAATAAAATATCATTTTTACAGGGTTTAAAAGATAAATTATGAATATCTTAACCATTCCAGTTCTTCCAGTGAATTTAGAACGTCTAAATCGTTTACTCAAAGGAAACTTCCCACTTCAACAAAAATTGCTGTACCTGTTCCTCAAACAAGCCGAAATCCGAGTTCAGAGCTTGCGCCAAGGGATTATCAATCGGGATTTCATCAGTATTAAACAACAAGCTCATGCTTTAAGAGGATCAAGTGCAACCGCAGCAATATTAATGATCCCAGAAATTGCTGAAGAACTTGAAGATCTCGCCGAAGCAGAAAATTTAGAAGGAGCAATGGAGTTAGTCGAAAAACTAGAACAGTGCTTAATTCGAGTTCGGCTTTTTGTACAAGAAGAAATTTTATCTGAATCAACTATTTAATCAAAACTAGATGTAGGGGTAATTCATGAATTACCCCTACTATTGATAGCGGTGATGCGTAAGTCCTGTCAAATTAACCCCAAAAAACCCTAATCAATCCAACCGGAACGCAAAGCCCGAACCGCAGCCTGAGTACGATCATCAGCACAGAGCTTATTCAGAATACTGCGAACATGGGTCTTAACCGTTCCTACCGTAATATAAAGTTTTTCGGCAATTTCAGCATTACTCCGTCCAGCCACAATTAATTCTAAAACCTCTAATTCCCTTTCTGTTAAAGGGCAAGATTTTAAAAATTCTTGATACTCAGGTTCTACCGCATTAATCATCACGGTTTTCTGATCACCCGGAGTCGTAATATCCGGTTGTTTATTCTTCACTTGTTTGAGAACTGTACGAGCAATTACAGGATCAATCCAAGCATTTCCTTCATAGGTAGTATGAATCGCATCCTTGAGTTTATCAAGACTCACATCCTTAACACTATAGGAATCTGCACCCGCCGCAAAAGCTCCCATAACCGCATCCTCATTATCGTGCATAGTCAGGATCAGAACTTTAGTTTCCCGCGCCCCACTGCTGGCAATATGTTGCTTAAATTTTTGGGTTAATTCAATACCATCCATATCAGGTAAACCAATATCAATAATCGCAATATCGGGCTGGGTTTGTTTGAGAATTTCCAAACCCTTTTTCCCATTAGCCGCCTCCCCAACAATCTTGATATTACTGTCCTGTTGTAACGCCGTTCTCAACCCCACCCGGGTTAAATCATGATCCTCTACCAGAACAATATTGATTTTAGTCATGACATAACGAGATTTCTGGCTCTGTTTCATGGTTTTACGACATCCTTCCAAATCCTCTATAACAATATCGGCGTTATGGTATTGGGCAAAACGAACAATTCGGCGACTGACTGTATGGTTAATAGCTTCCATCCATCGTTGCTCTTTTTTGTTCCATTTCTTTAAAGCTCGAAACTTTTTAGCTTCTTGAAGTTGTTTTCTACGTTGTTGAAAATAACGTCTTCGATGCTTAACACTTTGACCATTAAAGAACTTGCCGAAACCTTCTTTTGGTGCAACTACCGCTAAATTATTCTGCCCTCGGTCACATCCCAATCTTTTCTCTGTCTCAACTTCTGGAACATCCTCTGTAATTGACAGATAGGCATACCACTTATTTCGATGTTTAATCAATTTAAAAGAACCCCCTTGAATTGTTTCCTCTAACAATCCATCTAAAACGGGTTGCCAATGAGGAGATGCTACTTCAATGGGGATTCTTTTTTCACCTTTGAGGGTCGGGAAGCTAATTGAATAGGTACTCCCTTTTTGAGTTAATTTCCAATTTTGATTGTTAACTTCTACAGGAAGAACTTTATATTGCTTGGTTTTACGACCCGTTGGGGATGTGGTATGTCGAATAACTTGATTGACCAGAGCAGATTTTAACTCGGACATGATTTTAGCTGTTGTCATTTTTCGCCGTTCTTTAATTGGCAATGACAACAGCTTATTAGCAATCTGCGTGTTTTCTTCCGTCATTTGCTCAAACATTTGAGCTTGACAACGGTTGAGTTTTGCGAATTTTAATTTAATCGTCCGAGTTACTTTGATCATGGAAAATATGATAACATAAATATCTAATAACTGGGTACAAATTAATTGGTAGATGACGGCACTTAAAAGTGCCTGCGTCGCGTTTCATCCCACGGCTGAAGCCAGTGGGCTTTCACGCTCCCACCCTGGCTTTGTAAAGTTCTTTATTATTCGCCAATTTGTTGTTAAAATTAATCCCAAATTCAAGGCTGATATTAACCTCATCACCATGTTTATTTCAGAAAAAATTTTCAAAATTATGCCCCGTTCTATTACCCCCCCTGCAAAATCCATTGATCGAATTTTAGCCGTTGATGATTCCCCCGATAACCTATTTTTAGTGGAAGCTATTTTAGCCGAAGAAGGATACGAAGTTATCTGTAAACCCGATGGCATTTCTGCCTTAGCTTTGATTAAAACCGAGCCTCCTGATTTAATATTATTAGATGTAATGATGCCGGGAATTGATGGCTATGAAGTCACTCGACGGATTCGCAAAAATCTCGATCTTCCCTTTATCCCCATTTTATTAATTACTGCCCATGATCATTCTAGTGTGGTTGAGGGATTAGATGCCGGGGCGGATGACTTCATTCGCAAACCCGTTGAGGTTGATGAATTACTCGCCCGGGTACGCTCGCTCCTGAGACTTAAACATAGCATTGATCAACAGAAAGCGATGTCTCGACAACGGGAAGACTTCGTTTCCCGCCTGACCCATGATCTGCGGACGCCTTTGGTAGCAGCCGATCGAATGTTACATTTATTCCAACAAGGTGCCCTAGGGGAAATTTCTTCTACGATGGGAGAAGCGATCGCATCCATGATTAAAAGTAACCAAAACCTTCTGCAAATGGTTAATACCTTACTGGAGGTTTATCGGTATGAAGCGGGTCGAAAAACCTTAACCTTCTCCTATTTTGATATAGGTCAATTAGTCCAAGAAGTAATTGCAGAACTCAGCCCCCTGATTCAAAATAAAGAATTATCCCTAGAATTTACCCCTTCCCAGGATTGTCTAACCCAGACTTCAGTTATTATTGGCGACCCCTTAGAAATTCGGCGGGTTGTCACTAATTTAGTCGGAAATGCGATTAAATTTACCGATCGGGGGAGTGTCAAAATTCGTCTGTATCTAACAGAAATGCAACTTAATATTAGCAATCAACCTCAAAAAGTCATGGTTTTGGAAGTTGAAGATAGCGGAATTGGTATAGCTCCCGAAGATCAAGTTCTCATCTTTGAACGATTCCGTCAAGGCAATAATAAACGTTCCGGTAGTGGGTTAGGATTACACCTAATTTCACTAATTGTAGAAGCCCACAAAGGCATGATTCAAATGGAATCCCAAATCGGTCAGGGAAGTCTATTTAGAATTTGTTTACCCATCAACCCCAAATTCGGCAGTTGATATTTTAACTTACACCAAACTGATTCCCTATTCCCTATTCCCTATTCCCTATTCCCTATTCCCTATTCCCTATTCCCTGATCCGGTGTTCCCTGATCCGGTGTTCCCTGTTCCGGTGTTCCCTATTCCCTGACGAGTGATGTCTCATTGACTTATACTGATAAGTTGCCCTAATTTAAACCTTAGTTTAACTTTCATTAAGAGTCATGCGAACCCACTACTGCGGCAATCTCCGATCCACCCATCTTGGCGAAACTCTCACCCTCTGCGGATGGGTTGATAGGCGTCGCGATCATGGGGGTGTAATATTTTTAGATTTACGCGATCGCACGGGTATTGTTCAAATTGTCAGCGACCCAGAACGAACCCCCGACTCCTACAAGGCCGCCGAAGGTCTGCGAAATGAATATGTAGTTAAAATCACCGGGCGAGTCTCCCAACGTCCCCCCGAGTCCCTCAACCCCAAATTAGCCACCGGAGAAATAGAAATTTACGCCGATCACATTGAACTACTGAATGGACTGGGAAAACAATTACCCTTTCAAATTTCCGCCTCAGAAACCGAAACAGTTCGGGAAGATTTACGCCTCAAATATCGCTATTTAGATTTACGTCGAGAACGCATGACTCGCAATTTACAATTGCGTCATCAAGTGGTCAAAGCCATGCGGCGGTTTTTAGAAGATCAAGAGCATTTTATCGAAGTTGAAACCCCAATTCTTACCCGTTCAACTCCTGAAGGAGCGCGGGATTATTTAGTTCCGAGTCGAGTTAATCCTGGGGAATGGTTTGCTTTACCCCAATCGCCCCAACTGTTCAAACAATTATTAATGGTATCAGGATTTGATCGATATTATCAAATAGCAAGATGTTTCCGAGATGAGGATTTACGCGCCGATCGCCAACCGGAATTTACCCAATTAGATATGGAAATGAGCTTTATGACCCAGGAAGGAATTCTGGCGTTAAATGAAGCCTTAGTTGCTCATATTTTTAAAACCGTTAAAGGTATAGAAATTCCCCTTCCTTTCCCCCGTTTAACCTATAAAGAAGCCCTAGATCGTTATGGTAGCGATAAACCCGATACTCGCTTTGGTTTAGAGTTAGTGGATGTTTCTGATATTGTTAAAAACTGTGGATTTAAGGTATTTTCAGGGTCGGTAGCATCGGGAGGAATTGTTAAAATTTTACCGATTCCGGGGGGAAATGATGCGATTTCTAATGTGCGAATTAAACCCGGTGGCGATCTGTTTAAAGAAGCCTGTGAAGCGGGGGCTAAAGGGTTAGCATTTATTCGAGTACGGGAGGATGGTATTGATACCATTGGCGCAATTAAAGATAACCTAACCGCCGAACAAAAACAGGAAATATTAACCCGAACCAATGCTAAAGCCGGAGATTTACTATTATTTGGGGCGGGGGATATTGCCACAGTTAATAAAACCTTAGACCGTTTACGTCTATTTATTGGGAAAGAATTAGAACTAATTGATCCGAGTAAAATTAATTTATTGTGGATTGTTGAGTTTCCCATGTTTGAATGGAATGACGAAGAAAAACGTTTAGAAGCCCTACATCACCCCTTTACGGCTCCCTATCCAGAGGATATTAATGATTTATCCCAAGCCCGGGCGCAGGCCTACGATATAGTTTTAAATGGCTATGAAATAGGCGGTGGTAGTCTAAGAATTTATAAACGAGAAATTCAAGAACAGGTATTTTCAACTATTGGATTAACCCTGGAGGAAGCCTACAGCAAATTCGGCTTTTTATTAGAAGCCTTTGAATATGGAACCCCTCCCCATGGCGGTATTGCCTACGGTTTAGATCGATTGGCTATGTTATTATCTGGAGAGGAATCTATTCGAGATGTGATTGCATTTCCTAAGACCCAACAAGCGGGCTGTCTATTAACTAATGCCCCTTCAAGTGTTGATCAAAAACAGTTAAAGGAACTCCAAGTTACTTCAACTTACAAACCCAAAACTGAAAAATAAATCCATTCCATATTCAGTTGTGGAAAAAACTGTGGGGGTTGGGTGTGTAAGTTCTGAACCTATAACGCTTCCCCCATTAATGTAAATGCTGTAATGGAGTAACAACATCAAAAACTATGATCAAGCCTCAAATCCTCGAAGCCATTAAGCAAATGCCGAATCGGGAACGCCTAGAGATTATTGAATTTGCGTTGCGGTTAGTGCGTGAAGAAATGGAGAAACCTGAAAAACTCAGCTTAATTAATGCGGCTGAAATAATGCGTTCTTACTATGTAGAAGGCAGTGATTTGACTCAGTTTGTTGATTCAGGCGATCAAGATTTCTATAAGTATCAGGACTATGCAGCGATCAAATTATACAAGAGATCAGTGACGCTCTAGCAATTGTTTTAAGTCTCAACTAAGTTCTAGTCCTCTAATCATCTAGCTTTCTCTTTTTTGATATGCTTCCAAATTATAAAGTATTTCTTGACAATATCCCTCAGCCATTTGCCGTTCATGCTCTTGTATGACTTCATCTCGTATGTGAGCCATCGGATTACGAAGTTTAGCAAGAAGTCCAAAGCGATCCGACCAATACTTTTTATCTTGTTTAAGAATTGGTTCAAATAAATTCCAGTTTGCCGTGATAATATCATATAGATTCATTGGATAAGTAAAGTCTAGTATGTTAGTTGAGGCTCGTCCTCCAAATGATTTCTTTTCTTTTTCTTGAGCCAATCGACATTGATCAATCATCTTTTTTAATTTAGGGTGATCCTTTTCCAATTGAGAAACCCAATCTTCCCTATACTGATTTTCCATAATTTGAGTAATTAGTAATCGCAATTTTTTTTCTGTATCTCGCCAAAGTGGCCATAAATCTATTGAACGTCCTACTAATCGTAGATAATCCTCAAAATGAGAGGAAAAAACTTTGTAATATCCATCACTATTAGGTTCTATCAATCCATACCTCATAAATTTTTCTACATCAAATTTAGTAACTGTAATTAAAGGGCCAAACAAAATTTGAAGCAATTTATCAAGAGAACCATCTTCTTTAAGAATATCTATTAAATTATCATAATATTTTAAAAATTCAGATGTAGATTCTTGCAGAGTTTGCTCTAAATTATACTGGTGACTATTTAACCATGAGTTAGCTAATTCAAATGCTAAAGCTGAAGCCAAGTGTGGATGCCCTCCTGTATTATCCCAGATAAATTTAAAAGACTCATCAGTAACATCAAAACCGATTTTTTGCAATTTATTCAATAAGTCTCGGAGTTCTTCTTGATTAAAACATCGGAGAGTTTCATCTTTAAAAATACCAGGAAGATTAGAGATATCAGAATCAGCTTGGTTAGCAATTTCAGATAAAGAACGTCTTGAAACTGTAACTAAACAGATACTCCACTCAGGTTGATAGGCTAATTCTCTTAATGCTTGAAATCCCACACCATCCTTAAAAATATGGCGTGCTTCATCAAATTCATCGATCACCGCAACGACACGCCATTTAGAACGTTTAACCGTTTTAAAAAAACGACGCACTTCAAATTGAAGGTCTAGCCACTGAAGATTTTTCTCAAGTAATGATTTTCCTTTAATAAAGAGAGATTCATCTTCAGAATCAGCATCATCTAAAGTTTCTAATGTTTGTTTTACCAATTCTCGGAATAACTCTTGATGGTTTTTAACATCTGGAAGGTTAATTCTAAAACTTAATATTCTTTGTTCATTCAATTTTTTCTGAGGATAAATTAAAGCATGATAAGCTAGACTTGATTTACCAATTCTAGGCGCACCGACAATAGCTAAACAACCTGCTTGTGAGGAATTAATAACTCGTTGTTGAATAGTTCTTATTTGATCTTGACGACCTATAAAATCATCCCCATAAACAATATTACCGTTATTGGCAAAGGGATTACAAAAATTATCTTGCATTGTCTTTAATCTCCTTATTTATTGATGTGCTAGTAACCATTCTTTGAACAAACCAACTTTTATTCGATAGAGAGACGTCCCTTGTTTTTCTATAACTTCTCTTCCAACAAAATTATCTAAAATTTTATCTATAGGTTGTGAAGTATGGCAATTAATAGCAGAGCGATCGCAGTGGGACTGAATTCGCGCCCCATTCGCAATATCTCGTAAAACAGCTAACGCATCTTCTTTGCCTATATCATCAATACTACTATCACCTGCACTAATTAAATTATCAAAAACAGAATCATCAAGAGAATTATGTCCACTAATTAAATCTTCTTTTATGGTTTCAATATCTGCATCAGTTACATAAATAGCCTTTTTCCGATTCATATATTCAACTAATCGGTTGCAAAATATCTGAATGTAATAAGGGCTTCCTGCTGTTAATCTGAGCAATAAATTAACAGCATCTCCTTTATAGCGACTTTCTTTCGTATCAGGAATTAGAATAGGATTAATAATTAAACAACGAGCATCATCATCTGCTAAATAGGAAATACGCTGACTTTCTGCTACTTGAAACTCATTAGGGAAATGAGCAATAAACTGAGGCATTGTATCTTGCCCTACTAAAACTGCCCCAAAGTGGCGTTTTTCTAGTAAAGCTTTCCAAGATTTCATAAATGTATCTCGAATACGGCCTCGCATAATTTCACCATAAATATAGGAAAATTCATCAATTAAAAGCATAATTGTAGCTTCTTTATATTCCTCTACTTTCTTTAAACTTCGGCATAGGTTAGTCATGTAATCCTGAAATTGAAGTTGAGAATTTTGTTGAAGTTCTTCTAATGTAGGGCGTTTAACTTCAATAGCTGGATAGCCTTCGTCATTTAAGTCTTCAAAAGTATCTTCAATACATTGAATAATTCGATATAAAAAAGTTCCTACCGAAAAATCATCTATAATATCGCCTATGCTAAAAGAAACAGGAATAATAGGTAATTCTAGTTGTTGTTTCAAATGGTAAAGTACAGATGATTTACCCGCTCGTTTTTGTCCGTATATTACCAAACTTTTTGCAGAAGAAGCATTACGAATAGATGATAGTAAAACATTAATTAACTGATCGCGTCCATAAAACATATTTTTATTTTCTACTGTACTACCTTGTGCATAAGTAGCATAAGGATTTTTTATTTCTTTAAATTCTGTGTTTGAATAAAGCTTAATAGACTGGGTATCTTCGCTTGTTTTCTTTTCATCTCTACGAGTGATAAAGGATAGCCCATAGTACAATGTAAATACCTGTGATTCTTTCGCTATTTCAGTAACAGTTACGGGAATTAGACAAGTTACAGATTTACCTCCATATAATGCTTCACTAACATCAATATGTTTGACTTGAACAATATATTCATTATTTGGGGATGGCTGCACACAAATTTTTATAGAACTTGCTGGACTCTTTCCATTTTCATTGGTAATCGTAATTTGACACTCGATATTTGAATTCTCATCAGGCGTATAAGAATCAATTGAAAGTTCAGTGATTAATTGCTCGGGTTCAGATACTTTTTGAATTCCATCAAAATGATTTTTAATTGTGCTAGACAAATCTAACAGATAAGGACGAAATAACTCCCATGAATATTTAGTAGGATTTTTTTCTATATCTTCAAGAACTTCTGAAACTCGATTTTGTATTATTGCTTTAAAATATTCACGCTCCATATAGGATTGCTGCTGACTATAATCATACATAGAATTTAATATTTCTTGGATTATATTGAGACGTTGTTTGTCTAATGTCCCTCGTACTTTTTGTCCCAATAATTGAACCTTCTCAATTTGTTCTCTTACAGAATCTAAACTAATTACTATTGAGTTTAGGAATGCAAACTCATCCAAAACCTCTTGATTACGACGGCGAATAAGTTCACGTCCTCGCTCCCATAGTTCTAAGAAAACAGAATCATCACCTGTTGGTTCACCTTTTTCACCACAAGTCTGATAACATAAATTTTGTACTAATTCCCGTAACCGTTTATTGGGATTGATTTTATTAATAAGGACACGACCCACTTCACGATTAAGCCAGGAAAGATAAAGTAATCCTTCAATAACAGAAGTTCCTAAGTCTTTGTTTGTAATTTTTAAAGCTTGTTCTAAGCAAGATTCTACAGATGGAATTTCTGTTTTAAGTAATTCTTCGGTTTGAGAATAGTAAAGCATAATGTATTGTGATAGCTTAATGTCCAACTGTTTTACCCAATCAGGTGCAATCAAAAAAGCTTCCGCATAGTAGCTCCGTGCTACGTCTCTATGTTTTTGCTCTGTTATACAGGCATCACCCATTGCGGCACAAAAATTTCTCAGGTATTTTCTGGGGAGTAATTCTTCTGCTTTAGAACCCAAGTCTATTAAAATTTTAGCTGCTGAGAGGTAATAACTGGCTCGTTCTCTGGGGCGTTGTGTACCAAGCATTTCACCTGCTCTTTGTTGTAGTTTCTCTACATCTTTTTCATTGAATTGTTTAGATGTTATTTTTGAAGCTTCTATTCCTGAATAATCACATTGGTGAACATGAAATGCTAGAAAACTACTTAAAGTAGTTTGAATATCACCCATGCCTTCTTGTGTTAAGAATAAAGCATCTAATTTTGTATAAACGCCTGTTTTCTCTCCCTCACGCAATGCTTCGAGTAGATTAAGTACAGTCTCGTCTCTGGGATTTTGTTTTACAGCTTGCTCTAATGTTTCTTTTGCTTTTTGATATTCACCTAATCTAAACTGAGACGATGCAATTCGCTTGAGAACTGTAGAACGTTTATCATAGCTAGTAAAAGTTAAAACTTGTTTTAAAATATCTATTTCATCTTCGTATTTACCTGCTCGTTGATAGACATTAGCCAGCATATTTAAAATTGATTGCTTATTACTAACTTTATTAAGATATTCTTTAAGAATTTTTATTGCTTCTTGATCTCGATTTTGTCTTGTAAGAAGTGCAGCTAAATCTTTAACAGCATTTTCAGCATTGTCATTCTCATTAATAGCTTGACGATATAGTTTTTCTGCTTTTTTTAAGTCTTTATCTATAATCTCGGCACGTTTAGCTTGAGGATAAGCCCCGGAACCTGTGGGTAGCCCCCGTTCTTTGTCTGCTTCACGATATTCTGTTAAAAGGTTTTGGGCTATCTGATTTTCTGGAGATTTTTCAATAACTTTACGAAGTTCAGCAATAGCTTGATTATATAGTTGTCGCTTTGCCAAACTTTTAGCGTAATCAATTAGATTATCAACTTCTTTTTGTTGTTTAATTTGATTGTCCTGACGTTTTGCTTTTTCTTGAGCTTGTTTTAATTCTTGTTCTTGTTTAAGATATGCTTCTGTTGCTTCTAGCCCAAGATTGGACAGCATTGACTTTAACATTTGTGACAGTATTGCAAGTTCCGAATCGTGTTGTATGAGAGAAGCCGTCAATTCTTCTGCTTCTTTATTTTGATTATGCTTTTTCAGTGCAAATACAGCACTCTCAATTATTAAACGACCGTCATTTTCTCTATTATTTTCAATAGCTTGTTCAAAAAGATTGGTGAGTTGATTAATTACACCCGAATTAAGTGATAAATCAATAAACTTATACCAAGCTACGATATTTTCTGATGGAGAAGAAATCTTAAAATATTCATGTAAAGCATAACAGGATTTAGCTGGTTCAGATTTTAGAACTATGATTGCTAAATTATAAAATACACGCGGGTCTTTTGATTTAGAAGCGGCTAATTCAAATACTTCAACAGCTTTATGATTCTGTCCCTGTTGGTAGTAAATACAACCTAAATTGAATCGAGAACAACCTAATTTTGGATACTTTTTGATGAGTTGTTCACAACTTTCAATTGGTCGATTAAGTAGTTGAGAATCTTTATTCTTAATAGCATTATCATATTGCTCTTTTACCTTATTCCATACAGCGAGCATACTGTTCTTTTCTCCTAAAGATGGTGAAGAAATAATTTCAATAGGTGTACTAAAATCAGGTGGTAAAGGCTCCAGTTTGACTTGAGCAATTGCCGTACTAAAACGAGTCTCTATTTCTACTATTTTAGTAATAACTTCAATGGCATATCTAGGAATGTTATTGTTTGTGGGACTTTCTAACTGAGATTCATTTGTTTTTAAAGGTAGTAAGGAGTTTTTTTGCTCAAGATTGTTTTGTAAATTAGAAGAAGTGGATAGACGAGTAGGTAATGAAGCGGTAGTCCCCGCACTTTGTAAGATTGGTGTTATCTCAATAGATAAATCCGTACTCTGTATTGGGAAAATACAGTCAATCGCTTCAGCAGACAAAGGCATTTTTGTCCCAGAGGCTTGACGTAAAATAATGCTTGTCTCCCTTATCTCAGTAAGAACACCAGAAAATTGATGTCCTGTTCTAAGGATGACGGTAACTTCAATACCAATCCGAACGCTGTCTTGGATGTCTTCTATGTTCATGTTTTCAATAAAGGTGCGATCATACCCTTTTATCCCATTTACATTAGATTGTATCAAAGATAGACTCAATCCATATTCACTATTTTATATCAATCAGGGAACATGGTTAAAATCAATGGTGTGATGATGCAATATTTCCACTGGTATCTTCCTGCTGATGGAAGTCTGTGGAATCAACTCAAAAACAACGCCCAGGAGTTAGCAGATGCGGGAATTACGGCCTTATGGTTGCCTCCGGCTTATAAAGGAACCGGGGGCGGGATGGATGTGGGATATGGGGTTTATGATATTTATGACTTGGGAGAATTTAATCAAAAAGGATCAATTAGAACTAAATATGGCACTCGTCAACAATATTTAGATGCCATTAATAGCCTGCATAAATCAGAAATTGAAGTCTATGCAGATACGGTATTAAATCATAAAATCGGGGCGGATGGAAGCGAAATTGCTAAAGCAACGCCCTTCCCTAATAATAATCGAAAAAATCCTAAAGGAGATTTACGAGATATTAAGGCTTACACTCTATTTAACTTTCCGGGTCGGAAAGGAAAATATTCTACATTTGAGTGGCATTGGTGGCATTTTGATGCCGTTGATTATGATGAATTTAGCAAAGAATCGGGAACGGTTTATTTATTTGAAGGTAAAACCTTTGATGATTATGTCGCCCTAGAAAATGGCAATTTTGCCTATTTAATGGGAGCAGATTTAGACTTCCAAAACGAAGAAGTCAGAAAGGAAATTAGCAACTGGACAAAATGGTATCTTGATACTACGGGTGTGGATGGATTTCGCTTAGATGCGATTAAACATATTTCGGCTTGGTTTTTTCCTGAGTGGTTAGATGAAATAGAAAAACATACAGGTCGGCAATTTTTTACAGTCGGGGAATATTGGTCGCCTGATAGTAGCGTTTTGAATTGGTATTTAGACACTGTAGGTGACAGAATGTCGGTATTTGATGTTAGCTTACATTATAATTTTCACTATGCCAGTAAAGCCGGGGGATATCATGATATGCGGACGATTCTGGATGGAACATTAGTCAAAGACCGGGCCATGAATGCCGTTACTTTTGTGGAAAATCACGATTCTCAACCGTTACAAGCCTTAGAATCCGTGGTAGAACCTTGGTTTAAACCCATAGCTTATGCTATAATATTATTACGTCAACAGGGTTATCCTTGTATTTTTCATGGCGATTATTACGGGGCAGAATATGAAGATAAAGGACGGGATGGGAATACACATAAAGTTGTTTTACCTTCCTGTAAACAGTTTATTGATCAGTGTCTTTATGCGCGTAAAAATTTCGCTTACGGCCCCCAATATGACTATTTTGATCACCCGGATATTATTGGTTGGACTTGTCTAGGAGACGAAGAACATCCGAAAGCCATGGCGGTAATTTTAAGTGATGGCCCAGAAGGAATTAAACCGATGGAAGTCGGGAAACCTAATACTAAATTCTATGATCTCACGGGGAATATACAAGAACCCATTGAAACCAATGATCAGGGTTGGGGTGAATTTTCTTGTATTGCGGGTTCGGTTTCGATTTGGGTTCAGGAATAGCAATGCAGACAATAGACAACAGGAATATTATTTCAGTTTTTGAGAACTTTCAAAGTTTCAATTAATCTTTCTTTATCAGGACTTACGCAATCTCCCATTTAGCAGGATCTTCTAGGAAATAAAACAGTCAGAGGGTCTTGAAAGTGTCATTGAGTCGTACAATGATATTGATCGGTTCCGTTTTTACTAGGAGACTTCAATGCCAGAGGCAGTGGGTGTCATACAAGTCCTGGGTTTTCCAGGGGTTTTAGCCGCAGCAGATGCGATGGTCAAAGCTGCGCGAGTTACCCTTGTTTACTATGATTTAGCAGAACGGGGTGAATTTATAGTGGCAGTTCGTGGCCCAACATCGGAGGTGGTTCCTGCTGTAAAAGCTGGTGTTGAAGCAGCCGAAAAGACGTTTGGCTGTTCACTAATTACTTACTATGTTGTTCCCAACCCCCCTGAGAACATTGTAGATGTTATGTCTATTGGTTACACAGAATTGAGTGAACGTTTTCGCACTTAATATAATTTCTATTTTGCGAAAAATATTCAATTGCAACACTTTTAAAGTCTAGTTAATTTGGGAGAAATTTAATGGCAGAACAAGCAGTTGGAGCTTTAGAAACGAAGGGATTTCCGGGGGTTTTAGCCGCCGCCGATGCAATGGTTAAAGCGGGTCGGGTGACTTTGGTGGGCTATATTCGGGCAGGAAGTGCACGGTTTACGATTATGATTCGAGGGGATGTTTCCGAAGTTAAAACCGCGATGGATGCCGGAATTGCAGCCGTTGATAAAGCCTATGGTGCGGCATTAGAAACTTGGGTGATTATTCCCCGTCCCCATGAAAATGTTGTTGCTGTTTTACCGATTGATTTTAATGAGGATGTTGAGGAATATCGGGCGGCGGCGGAAGGGTTTACTTTGCCCAGATATTAATATTTACCCTTTTTTCTAGCGGGAAGGGACAACCTTGATTTATCGGTTGCCAGGCTGTCACTTCCCTCAAATTCCCTAAATAAAAGGGGGATTAAGCTATTCAGATTAGAATTTCTTATATTCCCCAAGTTACCCATCAAACCTTAACGCCTGACCTCGAACTTCTGGATTAACTTTTCCATTTCCATAAACGACTTTTCCGCCAACAATCGTATATTCTGGCCATCCGGTTAACTCCCAACCTTCAAAGGGACTCCAACCACATTTACTTAACACTTCTTCCCGCAAAACTGGATAATAATTCTCTAAATCTACTAACACTAAATCCGCATCATAACCCACTTCTATTTTCCCTTTATTGGGGATTTTATAGGCTTTTGCCACGGCGGTAGACATCCAATTTGATACCTGTTGAACAGTGCATTTTCCTGCGATCGCTTGTGTTAACATTACGGGTAAAGAAGTCTCAACTCCGGGCATTCCCGATGGCGTATTTGGATAGCCTTTTGCCTTTTCTTCTAAGGTATGGGGGGCGTGATCGGTAGCAATAAAATCAATCACTCCATCTAATAACGCTTGCCATAATATTTGATTATCTTGGGGCGATCGCAAGGGGGGATTCATCTGGGCTAATGTGCCAATTTTAGCATAATCTGTTATATTTAATAACAAATGCTGAGGCGTGACTTCTGCTGTTACCCATTCTGGTTTTTCCTGACGTAATAATTCCGCTTCTTCCCCCGTTGATAGATGCAGAATATGTAACCGTCGTTGATATTTTTTAGCAAGTTTTAAGGCGAGTTGAGTGGCTTCTAATGCCGCTTGATTATCTTGAATTGTAGAATGAATTGCCGGATCTGTGATTCCAGCAAATTCCTGACGGCGTTGATTAATTCGAGCTTGGTTTTCCGCGTGAACTGCAATTAAGCGATCGCCTTTTGCAAAAATACTCTCTAATATTTCTTCTTGATCAATTAATAAATCTCCGTGCATCGACCCCATAAATATCTTAATTCCAGGGGTGGGATTAGCTTCTAATAAATCTGGTAAATTCTCCGCCGTCGCCCCAATAAAAAAACCATAATTAACAATACATTTTTCCGCAGCCCGTCTTAATTTATCATCTAAGAGGGCTTGAGTTGTAGTTAAGGGGCGAGTATTGGGCATTTCTAAAAACGAAGTCACTCCCCCTTTGGCACAGGCACAACTGGCCGTATATAAATCTTCTTTATATTCTAAACCCGGTTCTCTAAAATGTACCTGGGGATCAATCACACCGGGCAATAAAGTCAACCCTTCTGCATCAATAATTTCCCAATCATCTTCCCCTAGTATATGATGATCAATTTCTGGAGCTATCTCAAGGATTTTCCCATCAACAATAGCAACATCTCCGAGTAAAAAATCACCATTTGGCAACAAAATCCGAGCTTGATTAATCAATACACTATAAAAGTCAGACATAATTACCTTGATCTAATCTGCTATAAAACTATTTAACCACGAATTTGTCGCCGGAGGCAACTATCACCGCCCAATTGTAGACAAATTTGATATAATAAATATAGTTTTTTGTCCTGTGACCACCGCTTATGAGTAGCCTACCCAATCAAGAACCAGATCCCGTTAAATCTTCCCCTCAACCGGAAGAAAACCCCTGGGTAGAAATCCTGAAGACCGTTAGTTTGAGTATCTTTTTAGCCCTAGGGATTCGGACATTCGTTGCAGAAGCTCGTTATATTCCCTCTGGTTCAATGTTACCGACTTTAGAAATTAATGATCGATTAATTATTGATAAGGTCGGCTATAAGTTGGTTAACCCCCATCGGGGTGATGTCGTGGTCTTTAACCCCACAGATGAACTAAAAAAACAATATAAGGACGCCTTCATCAAACGAATTATTGGTTTACCTGGTGAAACGGTGGAGGTAAAAAACGGCTCTGTATTTATTAATGGTCAACCTCTCCCAGAAAAGTATATTGCCGAACGACCCGAATATAACTGGGGGCCGGGGACTGTTCCCGAAGGACAGTATTTAGTTTTGGGAGATAACCGCAATAATAGTTACGATAGCCACTATTGGGGTTTTGTCCCCCGGGAAAATATTATTGGTCGGGCAACGGTGCGGTTTTGGCCCCCTGACCGGGTGGGTGGACTCGGTGATCCTGATTATCCCCTAAATGAACGGCAATAGGCACAATTTTTGGCTTTTTCCCCAGTGTTGCCTGAAATTTGTCGATTCTGGGGGATTGACAAATTTCAAAAACTATGACAGGATTAATAACTGTGCAATTAAATAAAAAAGCGGAACTGGCGGAATTGGTAGACGCGCTAGATTCAGGTTCTAGTGTTTGCAAAGACTTCCGGGTTCAAGTCCCGGGTTCCGCATTGAACGGTTAGGGGTGTGATTTTCGCGCCCCTGTTGTTGTTTAGCCATCAGGTCTTATGTTAACGAGTCTGCAAAATCCATTGGTGAAGCAAATTCGCAAGCTGCATCAAGCCAAGGGACGCAAAGAACACCAGTTATTTTTACTCGAAGGAACCCACTTAGTAGAAGCCGCCTGTGAGGTAGGCTATCCCCTCACCACGGTGTGTTATACCTCCTTCTGGCAAGGGCGTCATCAACCGCTCCTTGAACGTTTAAGCCAAGATACCCCCCGATGTGAATGGGTGAGTCCAGAAGTATTGGAGGCGATGGCCACAACTGTTCATCCCGATGGCGTGATCGCCCTCGCACCTCGAATTCCTTCTAAACCCCAGACCCTTGAGGGTTTAGGGATTGCTTTAGAAACCCTGCAAGACCCGGGTAACTTAGGAACTATTATTCGGACAGCAGCAGCCACGGGGGTAGAGGGGTTATGGTTGAGTGCCGATAGTGTAGATTTAGACCACCCGAAAGTATTAAGGGCTTCTGCGGGGGCTTGGTTTGGTTTAAATAAAACCGTTAGCCCTAACTTAGCCAGGGATATCAGCCATTGTCAGCAACAGGGATTACAAATTGTAGCGACAGTCCCCCAGGCTTCGATGTCCTATTGGCAATTGGATTTGACCCGGCCGACCCTGCTGGTATTTGGGAATGAAGGGGTTGGACTTTCTCCCGATATTCAAGCCCTAGCAGACCATCAGGTTCAAATTCCATTACAGCGAGGGGTAGAATCTCTGAATGTGGGGATTTCCGTCGCCCTTATGCTCTATGAAGCCCAACGCCAACGCCAAGCTATTTAGGGAAAGTTATTCTTGGGGGTTGTCTGAAGTTGAAATGTTTTGATCGTGTAGATATTGTTCAATATCAGAGATCGCAGCCTCCAAATCCGATAGGCTAATGGCTTCGCGGACTTTGGGGGGAGAGGGAACAGAGACAGTTTGTTCTGGCGGTGCGGGCCGAGGGTTAGGAGTCACTGCCTCCGACTCTTGAAATGCACGCAATAATTCTTGATCAAAAGACTCAATAAATTTTTCGGCGGCACTACGACGAAGATCCTGGGGTTTTTGATTCATGACGGGGTGACTCCTGAAACGGTGAATCTTTGCTGCTTGCTACAAAAAACAACCCGATTAACTCAGATTCCGAAAGATAGAACGGTCGGGGAACAGCAAGGCGAGGAAAAAAGGTATAAACAAGCTTATTGCCTAAAACTAACCTAGCACGTTTATCAGGGCAAATTTGTTTTGGTGTCGATTCAAATAGACCTGATATACAATTGGGGGGCATCGGTGGAGGGAAAAATCCTCGATTTCTTAACAATTGGGCTTTTTCATTCCGTGTGTTGGATTAGAATATTAATCTGAACCTGAACCTGGATTTGTGATATTCAATTTTGATGGAGCCGTTTATTCATGGATGAGAAAACCCCAGCAATTATTAGACCGAAACCAGCGCTGGAGATTCGACTCACACCTGCTGGAAGCGAAAAGTCAGTCCGTCCCACCGATTCGCCATCTGATCGGGATAAATCTTCGTTTGATCGGGATAAATCTTCGTTTGATCGGGATAAACCTTCGTTTAGTAAACCCCGTCGCCCCGATGTGACCCCGCCTAAACCTTGGATTGAACTCGAAGAAGCCCAAAATCAAGGGGGTGAAGTGTTTCATTTGGGGGATCTAATTGAGGTGAGAGCGCCCTGGGGAGATGTGGCGATCGCAGAAATTCAAAATTTCTACGAAGTATCTCCGGGCAGTCTGTGGGCCTGTTTTGTCCCCACCGAAGAACGGGAGAACTGGTCATGGAAAGGCGGATCAATTCGGACAGAACTCTTAAAAAAAGCCTAGAATCAGTTATCAGTTATCAGTTATCAGTTAACAGTGTAAGAGTTATCAGTCATTAGTTGACAGTGTAAGAGGTATCAGTCATTAGTTGACAGTAAAGAGTTCATTGTTAATATTTATGGGCTAAACACAGTTAACTGGTACAGGCGGGTTCTTTTATATATTTGCTAATCACCGCCCCTACAACTGATGACTGTTGACTAACAACTGATGACTGATAACTGATGACTGATCACTGATTATGGATGCTACTGAATATCAAGCGCTGAATATCTTAATTGTTGACGATTCCCCAATTAACCTTAAATATTTGGGGAAACTTCTCACATTGCAGGGATATCAAGTTCAATTGGCGAATTCTGGGGAATTGGGCTTAAAGATGGCTTTAGAGACTTTGCCCAATTTGATCATATTAGATATTATGATGCCAGTTATGGATGGGTATGAGGTCTGTCAACGGTTGAAAGCGGATATTACAACTCAGCATATTCCCATTATTTTTGTGAGTGTAATTGAAGAAGTATCGGAAAAAGTAAAAGCGTTTCAACGGGGGGCGGCGGACTATATAACCAAACCATTACAAAAAGATGAAGTTCTAGCTCGAATTCACCATCAACTGACGATTCAAGGTTTACATTATCAATTCAAAATTAAAAATCTTCAACTGGAAGCTGAAATAGAAACCCGTCAACAACGGTCAGAAAAATTTTCTAAAGTTTTTTTAAATAGTCCGAATCCAATTACCTTGAGAACAGAGAAAGAGGGATATTTTGTAGATGTTAACCCTAGTTTTCTCAAGACATTTGGCTATCAAGAATCTGAAGTGATTGGTAAACGAGCGATAGACTTAAATTTGTGGGTTAATCCTCAAGATGAACAGGAGTTAATCCAAAAAAATAAACCGGGAACAACCATTCATAATCAGGTAGTCGGGTATCGAACCAAAACCGGAGAAATTAAACAATTATTATTGTCAGAAGAAGTAATTTTTTTAGAAAAAAAAACTTATATTTTATCAATTTTTAATGATATCAACGAAAAGAAAATATCGCAAAAAGACAAGAAAAAAAGGGAACGGGGAACAGGGAACGGGGGGGAGGAAATAGGGAACAGTTCATTACCCATTACCCATTTAACAGCATCCGATATTACGGAATACAAAACAACGGAACTAGCTTTACAACTAATTGTAGAAGGAACGGCTGCAAAAACAGGTCAAGATTTTTTTTGTTCCTGTGTTTACTATTTAACTGAAGTCTTGCAAGTGCGTTATGCTGGGATTTTTAAACTTTTAAAATTTCCCTCGTCCAAATTAACTACGTTAGCGTTTTGGGATGGAAAAAACTGGCAAGATCCTGGGGTTTATGAATTATTGGGAACCCCTTGTGATCAGGTGATTAAAATGGCTCAACCCTGTCATTTTAGTGAAAATGTACAGATTTTATTTCCGAATGCTCCAGAGTTAGCTGAATTGCAAGCTCAAAGTTATTGGGGAATCCCTTTATTTGATTCTAATCGAGACGTGATTGGGATATTAGTAATAATAGATACTGAAGATAAACAACTGAATCTGAGTCAAGAATCTATTTTAAAAATCTTTGCCAATCGAGCAGGTGCGGAACTAGAGAGGCAATTAGCCGAGGAATTGCTACAATATCGATCCCAGATGGATAACCTGCTGACCCATATTTCTCGGCTATTTATTAATGATACTATAGAAAATGCTATTCGTTATACTCTGCAAGAAGTCTGTCATTTCCTTGATTGTGATTGGGCATTTATTTTTAACTGTAATTCTAAACTTATATCTTGGAAAATTACGGATCAATGGTGGCAAACGGAACAACAAATCGAACAGAATTATTGTCCAATTTTATCAAATCAAACTATCCCATCTATTCATCAAAAATTACAACTGAAAAAAACTGAAATTCTAGCAATTTCCGATCCAGATCGGTTTCCCGATTTACTCCCCCAGGATCGCAGAACCCTACGGCGTCTCAATTGTCAATCTCTGATTTTTATTCCTTTAATTAAAGGCGGAAAAGCTAAGGGATTTATGGGGATTATGAACTTACATCGGTGTACTGAATGGACATTAGAAATCCAGAGTTGGCTGAAACTGGTGGGCGAATTAATTGCCATTCGTCAAACCACGGAAGAAATTCAACAGGCTTTAGAACAGAGTAAAACCCGCTATCAAAATTTAGCCGATAATATACCTGGGATGATTTATCAATTTGTCTTACATCCTGACGGTTCTATGAGTTTACCCTATGCCAGTTCAGGCTGTTGGGATTTATATGGTTTATCTCCCGCCCAGGCGATGATCAATGTGCATCAATTATTTGAAAAAGTCTGTCCTGAAGATTTTCAAGGAGTGCTCAATTCTATCTCTAATTCGGCTGAAAGTTTAATGCCTTGGAGTCATACCTGGCGCATTATTAATAACGAAGGTCAAATTAAATGGTTGCAAGGAAATGCCCGTCCTGAATCTCAACCAGATAGAAGCATTTTATGGGATGGTTTAATTATTGATATTACCCAAACTAAACAGGCAGAAACCCTATTACGCGAAACAGCCCGGCGTCAACAAACCCAAGCGCGAATTATTGGTCGAATGCGTCAAACCCTGGATGCGGAGACGATTTTTTCCACGGCGACTCAAGAATTGCGTTCTGAATTAAATAGTGATCGGGTAGGAATTTATCAGTTTAATTCCGATGGTCAAGGTCAATTTGTGGCGGAATCTTTGGTATCGGGTTGTGAACCCTTAATCTATCAATCAATTCAAGACTTACACTTTGATCCGAGCAGTTTTGAACCAGAAAATTGTGTTTTATCGAGTTTAAATCAGGAAGATGAAATTCAAGACACCTATCTCCGAGATATTCAGGAAGGAGTACATCGAGATGGTTTAAGTTATTTGTGTATTTCTGATATTTACCAAGCTGGATTTCCCGATTGTTATTTACAGTTATTAAAACGGATGCAGGTTAAAGCCTATTTAATTGTGCCGATTTTTTGTCAAATAGTGTCACCTACGGTGGACGTTACACTCGAAAGTTCTATCTCAGTTCCAGCTAAGTTAAAATTATGGGGATTGTTGGTGGTCTATCAACATTCAAGTCCCCGTCATTGGGAAGAATCAGAAATTAATTTAGTGGTACAAATTGGCGCCCAATTAGGAGTAGCATTGCAACAAGTGGCGTTATTAACCCATACTCAACAACAATCGGAAGAACTTTCTCAAGCTAAGGAAACTGCCGATGCTGCGAACCGGGCTAAAAGTGAATTTTTAGCGAATATGAGTCATGAATTACGCACTCCTCTGAATGCAATTTTGGGCTTTACACAATTGATGAATCAAGATTTTAGCCTAAGTTCAGAACAACAAGAACAGATTAGGATTATTCATCGGAGTGGCAAACATTTATTAGCCTTAATTAATGACATTCTGGAGATGTCTAAGCTAGAAGCCGACCGGATTAGCTTAAATCCGACTCGCTTTGATTTATTTCAAGGTTTAGATTATATTCGAGATTTACTCAAAACGAAAATTAAAATCAGGGGATTAGAATTTGAATTAGAACTGGCTGAAAATCTGCCCCAATGGATTATTACCGATGAAAATAAACTCAGACAAATTCTGCTAAATTGTTTGGGACATTTAATGAGTTGGACAGAATCGGGGACGCTTAAATTTCGAGTTAAACCTTTATTTTCTCCTTTAGAATCTTCGGGTTTGGAGTCTAATTTTTCTACCCAAAATATTCAACTGGAATTTGAAATTGAAACCACCGGATCAAATAGACAATCCTTGGAAATTCAAGATTTGTTTAAGCCCTTTACATCAATTCAACGCAGTCTCACCTTGGACAATACTAAACATTTAAGTTTACCCATTAGTCAACAATTTCTGCACCTCATGGAAGGAACAATTATGATGGAACATTCCTCAAATCAGGGGATAAAATTAAAGTTGGTAATTCCTGTCCAACTCCCCGAAATTTCACCGCAATCTTCGGTATTTTCCTTGGGAAAAATTATAGGTCTATCCCCGAATCAACTCAACTATCGTCTGTTGGTGGTTGAGGATCAAATTTCCACAGATTCCTATCTAACTGAATTTCTGGAACAGATGGGGTTTACTATTAGAGAAGCAGAAAATGGTGATCAGGCTGTAATCCTTTGGCGAACCTGGAAACCTCACTTAATTCTGATGAAAATGTGGATGCCGATTTTGAATGGTTATGAGGCGATTCAAAAAATTCGTCAGGAAGAATTTTCCATGGAAAATCCTGTTCAGGGGTTGATCAATTCTGAAGCCGAATTCGAGGGTGTCAGCCCTCATCAAACAATTATTCTAGCAATGATTCCATCGGGGTCAGAGACGGATAGACTTTTGGCTTTATCGGTGGGTTGTGATGACTTTTTGGATACCCCTTTTCCAGAGGATAAACTTTTGAGTAAAATAGGTGAATATTTAAAGGTGCAGTATCAATATGCGCCCCCATTTTTATCTCAATCATCGGGATTCCTTACCCAGTCTGATACTAATACTATGGCTCAACCTCTGGTTACTGCTACAGCCTTGGTGATGCCACCCGAATGGGTGGAACAACTCTATCACGCAGCGGCCCAGTGCAGCGATCACTTATTACTCCAGTTGATTAATCAAATTCCTTCTGAATATGAAGCAACGGCTCAATATTTAAACCATTTAGTGGATAATTTCCACTTTGATCAAGTAATGGAATGGGCGAAACAACCTGAAGATTCTGGGAAAAACATACAATGATTGAAAACCAATCCGAGATTTCTAAAGGCAATATTTTGATTATCGACGATAATCCTGAAAATTTGCGTCTACTATCTATAATGTTGATCCGCCGAGGCTATGAAGTGCGTCAAGCGTTGAATGGAATGATTGCCTTGAGAGCAATTGAAATTCAACGACCCGATATCGTTTTATTGGATATTATGATGCCTCAGATAGATGGCTATGAGGTATGTAAACAGATTAAAAATAATCCTGAAACCGCCGATATTCCAGTGATTTTTTTAAGTGCTTTAGACGAAGTTCAGAATAAAATTAAAGGCTTTGCATCTGGGGGGGCTGATTATATTACTAAACCGTTTCAATTTGATGAAGTTTTAGTCCGGGTTCAAAATCAATTGTCGTTACAATTTGCTCGACAAAAAATTGTAAAATTGAATATGGAATTGGAACAACGAGTTAAAGAACGTACCCAAGAACTGGAAGATGTTCATGCTCAATTACTGAAAAAAGCCCTTTATGATGAGTTGACTGCCCTTCCCAATCGAGTCTTATTTATTCGACATTTAGAATTGACTATTAAACAATTACAAGATTGTCCCAATTATCTCTTTGCGGTGTTGTTTTTGGATTGCGATCGGTTTAAAGTGATTAATGATTCTTTAGGACATTCCGTTGGGGATCAATTATTAGTTGCTATTGCCCAACGGTTACAATCTATCGTATCTAATATTGATATTTTATCTCGATTTGGGGGAGATGAATTTGCGATTTTATTAAGGGATTTAACTGAACCGGAAATTGCGATTCAAACGGCCGAGAAAATTATTGAAGTTTTGGCTGAACCGTTTTCTATTCTCTCCTATCCCATTTATATTAATGCCAGTATTGGAGTTGCTTATAGTCAACCGGACTATACCCAACCGGAACAAATTTTACGCGATGTGGATACGGCGATGTATCGGGCAAAATCCCGAGGCATTTCCTATTATCAAGTTTTTGATTCCAGTATGTATAAAAATGCCCTATCTTTTTTACAGCTTGATGTGGATTTACGCACGGCAATTAAAGAAAAACAACTCGGAGTGAATTATCAGCCTATTGTTGCATTAAAAACCGGAAAAATTGTGGGATTTGAAGCCTTAGTTTGTTGGGAACATCCCCAACGAGGTTTAATCTCTCCTAATGAGTTTATTCCTGTAGCCGAAGAAACGGGTTTAATTACAGAAATCGGCAATTTGGTTTTGCGACAAGCGGGAGAACAAATCTATTGTTGGCAACAACAATTTTCGGAAATTCCCTTAACTATTAGTATTAATCTTACCCCTCGACAATTTACTCAAAATAATTTAATTGCTCAATTGGATGAAATTGTAGAGCAAACCCATCTCAATTATAATTGTTTAAAATTAGAAATTAAAGAAAGTGCAATTATGAATAATGTCAAAGGCGCACAGATTATATTAAATCAGTTACGAGAGCGAAAAATTCAACTCAGTTTAGATGATTTTGGTACGGGATATTCTTCTTTAAGTTATCTGCATTCATTTCCCGTTGATACCTTGAAAATTGACCGCTCTTTTATTCAGGAATTAGACGAAGATCCTCAACAATTTAGCCTAGTTCCCGTGATTATTAATATTGCTCAAAAAATGGGGATGAATGTGATTGCAGAAGGCATAGAAACCGCCCAACAATTAAAAAAATTAAGACAGTTAAATTGTGATTTTGGCCAGGGGTATTTCTTCTGCGCCCCACTCAACCCCGAACAAGCCTTTAAACTACTCCTATCACCGCCCCAATGGTAATCAGTTATTAGTAATCAGTAATCAGTAATCAGTTCATTGATCACTGATTATGATTAACTGATCACAAATCAAATCTCACACTGATAACTGATGACTGATAACTGATGACTGATGACTGATGACTGATAACTGATAACTGATAACTGATGACTGATGACTGATAACTGATGACTGATGACTGATGACTTAACGGGTGATATCAATTTGGATTTTTCCACTAAAATCGGGAATGGGGGGGGCGGGTTTGGTTAACTGTACCCGGACTTTTTCTACTAAGGGTTGTTGTAATAGGGTGTCGGTAATTTCCGTGGCTAATCGTTCTAATAGGGCGAATTTGCTGGTTTTAATCACGTTCTCAACGGTTTTGATGGTCTGGCGATAGTCGAGGGTATCGGCGATCGCATCACTACTACCCACGGGTCTTAGATCTAACCACAGGGTGATATCGGCTTCAAACCATTGTCCCAAAACCTGTTCTTCGGGTAAATATCCGGTATAACCGTAGCTGCGAATCCCTGAAATGTGGATTGAGTCCATAATTCTAAAAATAAAATGATATTTTCTCAAGAATATGCTATATTAACAAAAGTTTGGGTATGTAGCTCAGTGGATAGAGCATCAGGTTCCGGTCCTGAGGGTCGGGGGTTCGAGTCCCTCCATACTCGTTAAGGTTAAAAGCTTACTGTTTAAAAGTTACAGGTCATCTTTTCCCTGTCGTTTTAGGAATTTTTCTATTGGGGTAATCCTAAAACTGCATTTCCAATATATTTCTAAGTAGTTACACAAAATAAATTACCTAGTTGAGAGAGGGAACAGCCCCCCCAAACCCCCCGTGCACGGGGGCTAGGGGGGGAGGGAACAGGGTGGAGGATGTGTAATTAATTTTGTTTAGGTACTTAATAAAAAAGCACACGCTTTGTTTAACTTATAGGGCGTATGCTTTTTCATGATTCTATTTTGAAAGTTAATTGGGAGACTTTTAACTAACTAATTTCTTAGCTAATTCCGTTGCTTGACGATAGGCTTTAATTGATTCTTTGAGATGACCATGTTCTCGTAAAGCATCACCTAATTTATGGTAAACTTGCCAAGCATTCGGTTCTAATTCGATAATTTGACGATAACAATTAGTTGCTGATTCCCAGTCCTGAGATTCAAACCAAATATCCCCTAATGCTTCTTGAATTGAAACTAATTTAGGATTTAATTTCACCGCTTCTTGATAACAAATAATCGCTTCCTGCCATTGTTGCTGCTGTGAATAAATATCTCCTAATAGGGCTTGAGTTTCGGCTAACCAACCCGTTTCATTCGAGGCTGAAAAATCAGTATTTCCCGATGATAGATGGGTGGGATTGAGTTGTTGAATTGCCACTTGATAGGCTTGTTTATAATGGGCGATCGCATCTTCTAATTCATTTTGCTGTTGTAACCCCTGGGCTAACCGTTGATGGGCAATAACGTGCTGGGGATCACGATCTAATACCCGCCGATAACAGATCATCGCCTGACTAATTTGTCCCCGTTTCCAAAGTGCATTTCCTAAACTAAAATAATCCTCTAAGGTGGCTTTTTCTGGGGCTAATTGTAGGGCTTCATATAAACAATCTTCGGCATTTTCTGAACGTCCTAATATTTGCCACAGGTGGGATAATTGATGGTAGTCTTGGGGTTGGGGTTGAATTAAAATGGCTTGTTGATAACAAGCGATCGCTTGTTGCCATTGTTGTTGTTGAGCAAAAATATCCCCTAATTCTAAATACAATTTTTCGTTTTTGGGCTGTTGAGAAATTGCTTTTTGATAACACAATTTAGCTTTTTCCCAATTTTTTTGTTCAGTGAATACCTTGGCTAACAGTTGATAAATAGCAACATCTTTAGGAGTTTGTTGTAAAAGTTGCTGACATAAACGCAAACAGGATTCATATTGTTGTTGCTGATAATAAATCTGCGCTTGTTGCAGAGAAATAGGTGCGGTTACAGTAAATTGGGGAACAGGATTTTCTGAAATTATATTTGCGGAAGATATTCCCATTGTTAGGACAGATTGAATGGGTAAATTACCCGCCATTAATAATAGGATTTGCCGATAGTCAGAACTTCCCGTGATGCCTTTATTCTGATGTAAAAGGGCTTGGGTTAGGTTTTGCAGTGCTAATAGTAACCGAGGGTTTAATTCCAAGGCTTGACGATAGCAAGAAACCACTTCTTCCCATTTTCCTTGGGCAACTAATACCTTTCCTAAACTATTATAACATTCAAAGGATTTGGGATTACAATGAATTGCTTGTTTGTAAAAACTTTCCGCTTCTACTAATTTTCCTTGGGCTGCAAAGAGTTCTCCCAAATTATGATAGATTTCAATGGGGTTAGAATTTCCCTCCAGGGCGCGACGATAACTAATTTCGGCTTGATCAATTTTGCCTTGACGGAATAGAATATTACCCAGGGAAAGATGTTCTTCTGGTTTAATATTTTGAGGTTCTAAACTGAAGGCTTGATACCAACAATAAGCCGCTAGTTCGGGTTTACCAATTTTACTCCAAACTTTTCCTAAATTTCGGTGAGCTAGGGCTAAATTAGGTTGTAATTTTATCGCTTTTTGATAGGAATAAATAGCTAGTTTCCACTGTTTGAGTTGGGCATATAAATTCCCTAAATTTGCATGAACAATAGCTTCATTGGGTTTAAGATTAATAATATATTGATACCATTTTAAGGCTGCTTCTGGTTTACCTAAACCCTGTAAAGATTTTCCTAACAAGTGATAAGCCTCAACGGTATTCGGGTCAAGTTGAATCACTTTTTGACATACCTGAACAACCCGTTGATAGTCTTTCTGTTCAAAGTAAGTTTCAGCCGTTTTAATACTATTTTCTATTTCAATTAAATTAGATTCCTTAACGTTTGTATTATCTTGTTTGGAGAGACGAAATAACTCTAAAGAAGTCAAAGAATTACCTGAATTTTTAGTTTCAATTACTGTTAATTCTCCCTGATAATGGTTATGTCCGTTTTTATTAGAATAAGTAGTGACCATGTTAATCGAACTCCTTTGATAACTTTGGGTTTGAATTTGTTGTAAATTTGACGAAATATTGGTATTTTCAATTAAGTCTATTTTTGGTTTATCTCTGGCTTTAACAAGGGTAGAAGCAAAGTAAATTGGGGTTTGATTCTGGAGATCAGAATCTAAGATTTTGAGAATTTTTTCTAAATTATTGATTTTGACATAAATATCCTCAATTAATGGTGATTGATACATTAAATTTCGCAGGGTATAACATCGAAAAACTTCCCCTGTGATATAATAATGTTTTAGTCCTAATTGTTGACTAATTATCCAGTAATAATGACGAATATAATGGGGAGAAACCAGTTCAATAACAATAGTTTCAGGACGACAAAACATCAAATTTGTTAATCCCGCACCATGGGGGGCAATAATAACCTTAGCATGGGCAAATAAACTTGCTTGTTCTGCAACAGATAGGGTTTCTAATTCAACAGGAATAACTCCCCATTCACTCAAATAAGTAATCACATCATTTTCATTCAAAACTTGCCGATATTTGGCTTGGTTTCGACGAATAAAAATCCGCTCTGGATAGGGATTATTAGAGGGTGTAATCGCCTCGGAAAATAACTGCCGATGAAAATTGATAGTTTCAGGTGTTACCCATCCCACTGACCCGGTAAAGGTAGGAATAATTAATTGTTTTGCTTGGATATAAGGATGGCGATCGCTTTCTATAATTTTAGATTCGGTAATCCCTAACTTTTGTAAGGTTTCTCGCTGAAAAGAGGCTTTTATACTATTAACTAAAAACCAATTAATCTCTTGCCAATCGGGTTTCTCCTGTTGTAAAATAGCAAAGCGGGGTAAAATATCAACCATCCAATGAAAATACACATTTCCTGATAATCCCGATAACACAGCGACGGAACCGGAAATTTTTTCTAAAGGCGGAAATTCCTCTAAAAAAAAGATTTGATGTTGTTTCCAATCAATCGGATCTGATCCGGGTAAGGGAGTGGGATAAAATCGGGATAAATCGGTTAAAAGTTCATTTTTGGAGTTGAGAATAGCGATCGCATTACAAACATTCCACCAACTTTTTTGAGGTGCAATCCAAGCCTTTCCATTAGGAATAATAGTAATAGATTGGGGTGGTATATTCCCAGAAATATCTTGAGGTTGAGAACAGTCATAAATTCCTTCTGCTAAACGAGTTGGATTTAAAAGTTTAAACACTCGATTTAAACAAATTGGACAGTCTAAACCCTGACATTGGGGATGGTTAGAATCGGTGGGATCAAAATTAGCATTTAGTTTAACTTTCAAACCCGCTAATTTTGGCTTTTTGTGGTCTGATTTCTGCTGTTCTAATACCCACGTTAACCGTTGATAGATTTCCGGTTGTTCTGGATTAATTCCTAATGCTTGATGATAATAAATTGCCGCAGAAACAAATTGTTTTTGCTGGACAAAAGATTCTGCTAATTTTAAATAAGGATCAATCCAATTAGAATCAGCTTTAATAGACTGTTGATAATAATATTCCGCTTGCGGATAATTGCGATATTCTGCTAAAGTATTTCCCAGATGAAAATACACCTTGGCAAAATCGTGATAAACCTCTGGAGATTGGGGATTCTGTTGTAAACCCTCAATTAATTTTCCACAGGTAATTCTGGCTTGATCGAGTTCGTCATCTCCTTTTAACTGTTTAACATTCTGACAGTAAGCAGTAATAAAAGGTTGCTCTAACTCAATAATTCTTTGTAAATGAAATAGGGATGCTGCCAGTTGATCCTGTTGTAAAAGTGAGTTTACACATTCACTATGGGCAGCAATTGATTCGGGTTCAACCTGAATTAGTTGTTTAAAATATTGAATAGCAACTTCATGTAACCCTTGTTTCTGAAAAGCCTTACCTAAATTTAAGTAAGATTCTTTTAAATCAGGTTGCAGTTGAATAGCTTGCAAATAACCAGCGATCGCCTGATCAAAACTGCCTTGTTTAAAATAAGTATGGGCAAGGTTATGATAGAGTTTAGCAGACTGTGAAGAATGAATTAACCCCTGTTTAAAGGTTATAATTGCGGCTTCCCAATTCTCTTTCTGAACCCAAATTAATCCCAAATTAATATAGGCATTAACAGCTTCAGGATTCAGCCGAATTGCGATTTGATAGCTTTCCTGGGCTGCATCAAGTAAGTCCTGTTTTTGTAGCGCAACCGCTAGATTATAATAGGCTAAATCGGAATCAGGATCTTGAATCACTTCCTGTTGATAGTGTTCAATTTCTCTCCGTAATTGGTGATTTGAAATCCCTATTGTTGACAGGGCTAAGGATGAACTTTGACTTCTTTTAGAAAATCTTCCCAATCTGAATAGATAATAGCAATTAAGTTTCAAAGACTTATGAACCGGATTTAAGATGAAAAAAAGATTAATTTTCTCTTAACTTAGCTGTAAAAATATTGACACCATAAATCAACCTTAACCCAAATAATCCTCAGCACCAGACTGAATTAATCCCAATTAGTTCCCCAATCATCTTAACTTAATGTCTTAGTGCCTTTGTGGTTACTTTAATAAAGGATTTAACCAATACAAAATTTGTTTCTTCAGTTGGTTTAAATCTTGATAAACTGCTTGTTTAATCCATTGGCCAATAGCATCTAAAGGGGTAAAGGTTTCTCCCACTGACCAGTTGATATTTTGGCCCAGGGGAGTTTGATGATCGCCATTTAATTTTTGTAAAGTAGTTAACCCTGGGAACTTTTGATCTAAAATATGATGTAAATTAGAGGTTTGATCGAGGGTATCTTTAGAGAATTTAATTAAAAGGTTTCTTCTAATTTGATAGCGATCGCTAACTAAAAGGTTCGTTTCTTCGGGAGAAGGTGTAAACTCTACATCCATGAATTGTGAAATTTGTTCAACTAAAGGAATAGATTGACTGGCGGCATAATTATTAAAGGACATTAAAATATTTCCTGAACGTTCGACAGGAAATAAAGAACCAATTAACAAATGAATTTTACACCCCATACTATGTCCTAATCCATAAATGGGTAAACCGCGCCGTTTTAAGAATTGCAAATCATATAAATCATATAATCCATCTTCAAATATCTCGAAAACTTCTTGAGCGATCGCTGTATGATCTAGGTTATTGATAAAAGGAGTCGCCACAATTGCATAACCTTGATGGGCGAGTTCTTCGAGTAAACAACGGTAGGTTAAATGGGGTAAAGTTGCTACAAAAGCACCCCCCAAAAAATGCAGTATTGCTTGAGGGCGCGGGGGAATTAACACCCAATTTCCTGAAATAGAAAGCCAGTCCATTAGATTTTTAGATTATTATTTTGATGTCACACTAACACCCTCTATAGTAAGAATTTTAACTCTATTATAGAGGGCTTTATATTTATTTTACCTTAATTTATGAATTTTTGGAAAATCCAATTAGGCTTTAGTCCGATGGAATTTAGTCAGTATTTGTGCCGCGAAGACACCGCCGATAAATCCGAATAAATGTCCCTGCCAAGAAATCCCATATTGTGAGGGTAAAACCCCCCAAATTAAGCCTCCATAAAGCCAACCAACAACTAAGGATAGGGCAATAGAAGCAAAACTGCGTTCAAAAAATCCTCTTAACAGTAGAAATCCTAAGTATCCAAAAATAACTCCACTCGCCCCAATATGAATTGTATTAGGTGAACCGAATAACCACACTCCCAAACCACTGATAATCATGGTTATGAATGTGACAACAAAAAAGTCTTTAACATCCCGCAGCATCACAAACCAACCCAGTATGATCAAGGGTAAGGTATTGGCGGCTAAATGGTTGAAATTTCCGTGTAAAAAAGGAGCAAAGAAAATACCTTGTAACCCTTGAATATGATGGGGACGAATTCCTAAACCATTTAACGCGCCTCTAAATACAAAAAAATCAATAATTTCAATTATCCACAGGAAGGCAACAATTCCCCCTAAAATTAGGATATGGCTTTTGAGTTCCTGAGTCAGTGATGTTTCAGTTCGGTTAGACATAATCGTTTGGGTTTGGAAGATAACGTGATTTTAGTTAACTACAAAACTAGATCCCGTCGTTTCTGATTCGGCTAAGATTAATTATATGATAGTCAAAAATCTAGTCAATTGTCCATGAAAAATGTTAAATTAGGAAAATACCTCAGCTTAAATGATTTTTGTACCTGTACAAATACTTATCAAAAATATTCTGATAAAATTAATCCCTATCCTACTTCAGAAGAATCAATTCAAGCATTAAAAAACCTAAATTATTATATTGTTGATCCGGTTATTGATTATTTTGGTTTAGCTAAATTTAAACTAACCTATGGTTTTTGTTCCCATAAATTAAGAATTTATTTAGACAAAAAAGATCCGATTACCGGAATAAAAAATGGTCGCGTAGCTCCTAAATTGGATCAACATATTGGCCATGAAGTTAAAAAAAATGGAGAATATTACTGTAAAAGGTTAGGGGCGGCTTGTGATTTCCTAATTTTAGATTTAGATAGTGATCAATTAGTGGATTGGATTTTAAAACAACAACTTCCTTTTGATTCTCTATATTTTTATGGCAAAAATCGACCGATTCATATCAGTTATGGCCCCCAACATAAACGAAGCATTTGGGCATTTACTCCCACGGGAAAACCCACTCAAAAAGGAATTGAACTTTGGATTAAATATAGCAATCCTAAATAGGTTTTGGTAGGGGCAATTCATTAATTTCCCCTACCACAAAGTTTAGTATTGTCCTAAGCTTAATGGGTAGCTCTATACAAAGATACAATTTTTGTATATAATATAAGAATATAAGTATATTAGTTAAAGCAGTCTTAAAATACTCAGATTGATTAGTCTAATTTATTGATATAAAAATATTGGGGTTAACATGGTCAAAAGTGTTGAGGAAATTTTAGAATTAATAGAAGCGTTAATTATTGCTAAAGGGAAAAACTCTCTGAGTTATATCCAGAAAATTATTTTAAAACAAGCCCTATTAGAAAATAAAAAAACCTATGATCAAATTGCTGAAGAAAATGGCTATTCCCCCAATTACTTAAAAAATGGAGTTGCTCCGCACCTTTGGCAACTTTTATCGGATATAGTGGGGGAAAAAGTCGGTAAAACCAATTGTCGCTGTTTATTAGAAAGAGAATTAAGCGAGAAAAATAGCCATGAAATATTTCCAAAAATCAATTTTAACGAACATAATATTTTAGAATCCCCACAGGGTCAAGTTCCGCTTAATTCTATATTTTATATTGAGCGATCGCCCATTGAATCAACTTGTTATCAAGAGATTCAAAATCAAGGAGCATTACTGCGAATTAAAGCCCCTAGAAAGATGGGTAAAACCTCCTTAATGGCCCGAATTTTAGATTATGCTCAACAACAAGGTTATTATCCCGTTCGTTTAAGTCTCCATCTGGCTAGTGGTGTAGTCTTTACTTCAACGGAAAAATTCCTCCGTTGGCTGTGTGCAAATGTGACTCAACAGTTGAAATTAGAGTCTAAAATAGATGATTTTTGGGATGAAGATGTGGGAACATTAGTCAGTAGTTCCCTATATTTTCAAGGGTATTTATTAGAATCAATTCAAGAACCAATTATTTTAGCTATTGATGAAGTGAATCAATTATTTGAGTATCCGTCCTTAGCTCGGGATGTCTTAGCTTTATTACGATCTTGGCATGAAGAAACTAGAGATATTAGTAATTGGAAAAAATTAAGGTTTGTAATTGTCTATTCAACGGATATTTATATTCCTTTAGATACGAATAAATCTCCGTTTAATGTAGGTTTAGGAATTGATTTGCTTCCGTTTAATATTAGTCAAATTAAAACTTTAGCTCAACGATATGGATTAAACTTAACAGATCAAGAGTTAACACAATTTACAGAATTTGTAGGAGGATTTCCTTATTTAGTTAGATCAGCCCTTGATTATAGTGTCCGCCATAATTTTTCCCTACAAGAGTTAATAGAAAAAGCTCCCAGTGATACAGGAATTTATGCAGATCATCTGCACGAACAGTTATGGTTACTAGAGCAAGATCCTGATTTAGTCACTGCTTATCAACAAATTATTAGTACAAATCAACCTATTAAAATTGAACAAGTGAAAGCGTTTAAACTAAAAAGTATGGGACTGGTTTATATTGATGGAAATTTAGTTACTCCCAGTTGTGAGTTATATCGTCAATATTTTCAAGAATGTTTTAGGGAAGTTTGATAGAATACAGAAACCGGGTTTCTCCCAGAAACCCGATTTCTTGGGGATTAATTTCTTAATTGTACAGGCATGACTAAATAAGTCATTTTAATCCCCCCCAAAGGATTAACAATAACTGGGGTTGTGGCGGCATTCAATTGTAGGGAAACCTCCGAAGTATTAAATACTTTTAAACCCTCCAATAAGTATTTAACATTAAAGGCTAATTCCTTGGGTTCATCCCCAGAAATTTGAGCCGGGAGAGATTCCAAAGCATTACCCACATCGGCGGCTTCTACGGATAAAGCAATCAGTTGATTAACATGATCAATACTGCATTTAACAATATCATTCTTTTGGGAAGCTAAAACCGCAATTCGTTCTAACGCGCCGACAAATCCCCGCCGATCTAAATTAATTTGATTTAAAAATTGATGGGGAATTAACTGTTGATAAGCCGGATAAGCCCCTTCTAATTTACGGGTATTTAACCGTTGTTCCCCTAGTTCAAAAATCACTTGACTCTCATCAAATCGCAAGGTAATCACCACGGGAGAATCATCTTTAGAGCCGCCGTGATTGTCAACAGTTCGCATCGCCACCATGCGTTCTACTTCCCTTAAAGCCCTAGCTGGAACTGTTACCTCAAATTCCTCTAATTCCTCATCGGGATCGGTTTCACTTAAATTTTCTGTTTGCACAACTGCTAATCTGTGACCATCCGTTGATGCAAATTCAATCGTATTATTTTGAACTTTTAAATGTACTCCCGTTAACACCTGTTTAGTTTCATCGGAACTCGTAGCAAATAACGTTCCCTTCAATCCCAAAATTAAAGATTCCGCCGCCAAATGAATAGAATCCCCCGTTTCAATAGAAGGTAATTCGGGATATTCTTCCGCCGCCATCCCTCGAACTTGATACTTTCCTGAACTGGAAGTTAAATTAACAATTGCTTCCCCAACTTCATCATCAATGGTAATTTCTCCCCCAGGTAAACGGGAGACAATATCATTAAATAATTTAGCCGGAACAGTTAAGGTTCCTCCCTCCGTGACCGTCGCCGACATACTCGCCCGAATCCCCAAACTTAAATCAAATGCGGTTAAATTTAACCGTTGATTTTCTGCATCAGCATCAATTAAAATATTCGATAAAATTGGATGATTCGGGCGGGATGGAATTGCCCTCGATACCCAAGATAAATTAGAACTTAATTTGTCCTGCTCAACAATAAATTTCATAGTTAACCTCCATTAGTATGTGTTAGCATAATAATAATGCCGACAATTTCTGACGTTCACGAGAGAACCAAACCCCTGATTATAACCTAAAAACCTCTCGATATCTTTTTTGATTACAGTTAATACCGTAAACCGGAGGCTTGGAAAAACCCAGCAAGCCGAGGAAATACCTCAAAACTACTGATGTTATCAATACATGAAAATTACATCTGACAAAGAAAATCGTAAAAGCCCTCTCTGGAGCCTGTTTCTGTTGATAATTGGAGGTGGGTTAGCCTTGATGGGCGATCGCTGGTTAGCCACCCGTACCGCTTCAACTGTTCCGCCCTCAATCGCTGAAACTCCTGTCGAAACTGCCCCCGCCCCTGCTGCTAATTTCAACGGTCAGGCTAATTCTGCCTCCAGTCCGACTAGCTGGTTAGCTCAAAAAGTGGCTGCAAAGCCCGTAGATTCTAACTTTATTGTCGATGCTGTTAACGAGATTGGGCCGGCTGTGGTTCGGATTAATGCCTCTCGTCAAGCCAAGCGCCGAGGATTGGAGCAGTTTGGAAATGGCTTTCCCGAAGAATTTTTTGGGGCGACTCCCCCCAAACGCCGCTCCGATGGCCCGATTGAACAGGGGACTGGTTCCGGGTTTATTCTCTCGGCCGATGGCGTGATTATGACTAACTCCCACGTTGTAGAGGGAACTGAGCGGGTGCAAGTGGTTTTAAAAGATGGTCGTCGCTTCGATGGCAAGGTATTAGGATCGGATGCGGTGACGGATGTGGCCGTAATCAAAATTGATGCTGATAATTTGCCTAGCGTAAAAATTGGCAATTCTGAGGCCCTATCCCCTGGGGAATGGGCGATCGCCATTGGCAACCCATTAGGATTAGATAATTCGGTGACGGTGGGAATTATTAGCGCCACCGGACGGTCAAGTAGTGATATTGGCGTTCCTGATAAACGGATTGGTTTTATTCAAACCGATGCCGCCATTAACCCCGGAAATTCTGGGGGGCCACTATTAAATGCCAAGGGAGAAGTGATCGGAATGAATACCGCTATTATTAGTGGTGCTCAAGGTTTAGGCTTTGCCATTCCGATTAATAAAGCTCAACAAATTGCCCAACAATTAGCTACAACTGGACGGGCGGAACACGCCTATTTAGGTATTGAAATGGTCACACTCAGCCCGGAATTACTGCAAGAATTAAAAGAAAATCATGATTTAGATTTCCCCATTACTCAAGATAATGGTGTGTTAATTATGAAGGTAATTCCAGGTTCACCGGCGATGAAATCTGGATTAAAACCAGGAGATATTATTGTAAAAATTGATGAAAAACCTATGACAAAATCCGATAATGTTCAAGAATTAGTTCAAAATAAGAATGTCGGAATACCGATGAAAGTAGAGCTAAACCGTCAAGGAAATCCCCTAATCTTAGAAGTTAAAACTGGCAATATGCCGCAGGAGCAGGGGATTAACTAAGCTGTTTATTGTTGAATGGAAAGAGATTTATGAGTGAAATTTTAGGCATTTTTGAATTGGGCAACCAAGTTTTACGACATTATGCTGATCCGATTAATAATGTTAGGGAGGAGCGAATTCAAACCTTAATTGATAATTTAATTATCACCGCATCTCAAGCTAATGGAGTGGGGATTGCCGCGCCTCAAGTGGGAATTAGCAATCGCTTATTTATTATTTCCTCCCGTCCCACATTGCGCTATCCTAACGCACCCTTGATGGAACCCACAGCCATGATTAACCCTAAAATTCTTAACCATTCTCACAAAACAATTAAAGACTGGGAAGGCTGTTTAAGTGTCCCTAGAATTAGGGGATTAGTTCCTCGGTATCAGGCTATAGAAATTGAATATACCAACCGAGAAGGAGAATTATGCTATCAACAATTAACAGATTTTGTCGCTAGAATTTTTCAACATGAACTAGATCATTTGAATGGAATTGTATTTGTAGATCGGGTTGAAAGTAACCAAGATTTAGTTACCGAAGCCGAATATCAAAAACGGATCGCTGATTTTCACGGATTTCGCTGATTTCACAGATTAGATTTGTGTGAAATCCATCTAAATCAGCGATCTTGATTTTGCGGAATAGTTCCATTGATTATTGTAGAATGTTTGTAAGTCAATTTTAAGGAAAATAATTAACGCCATGACCATTAATTTAAGTAAAGGTGAACGAGTTAGTCTATCTAAAGAAGCACCCGGTCTCAAAAAAGCCGGAGTGGGATTAGGATGGGATACTAACGCTTCTGATACTGGGGCTGCTTTTGACTTAGATGTATCGGTATTTATGATCGGGAGTAATGGTAAAATTCCCAACGAACAATATTTCGTATTTTATAATAACCTAAAATCTCCCGATGGTTCAGTAGAATCTTTAGGAGACGATCGCACCGGAGAAGGAGGCGGAGATGATGAAACAGTTTTTGTTGAGTTAAATACTGTTGATCCTAATATTCAAGAAATTGTCTTTGTTGTCACTATTTACGAAGCCGAAAACAGAAGACAAAATTTTGGACAAGTTCGTAATTCCTATATCCGAATTTATAACAATGAAACCGACGTCGAGATCACTCGCTATGATTTAGAGGAGGACTTTTCCAGAGAAACCGCCATCGAAATCGGTCGCCTCTATCGCAAAGACGGTGAATGGAGATTTCAAGCCGTTGGACAAGGTTATAATTCAGGTTTAGAAACCTTTGTTAAACAGTATACCTAAAAAGATTAACCCCAAAACCTAGTTTTTTGTTCACAATTTCAGGAATTGATTAACCATGTCAATTAATATTAAAAAAGGCGAAAGGATCAGTTTATCGAAAGAAGCTCCAGGGTTAAAACGAGCCTCCATTGGTTTAGGCTGGGATGTCAATGCTAGTGATACCGGAACAGCCTTTGATTTAGATGCTTCTCTGTTTATGTTAGCAGGAGATGGTAAAATTCCCATTGATGAATATTTCGTATTTTATAACAACTTAAACTCTCCTGATCAATCCGTCAAACATTTAGGAGATAGTCGCACCGGAGAAGGAAGCGGGGATGATGAAACTCTTGTTGTTGATTTAGCAAAAATCAATCCTGAGATTCAAGAATTAATTTTTGTGGTGACTATTCACGATGCTGACCAACGGCGTCAAAACTTCGGACAGGTGAAAAATTCCTATATCAGAATTTATGATGGCGACACTCAAACCGAAGTCACAAAATATGATTTAGAAGAAGACTTTTCCAGGGAAACCGCCGTGGAATTTGGCAGATTATATCTCAAAAATGGTGAATGGAGATTTCAAGCCGTCGGACAGGGATATAATGCGGGTTTACAAAGTTTTGTAGACAAATACGTTTAATTTATTTTGAGGATTCTAAACAATGGCGATTAATTTAAAAAAAGGTCAAAGCATTGTTCTCGATAAAAGCGAATATGACCTATCAAAAATGGTCATGGGCTTAGGGTGGGATGTCTCTAAAAAAGGAATGTTTGGCGGAATATTTAGCGGATCTGCTGATTTCGATTTAGATGGATTTGCCCTATTATTAGATGAGCGAGGAAAATTAAAAAATCAGCAAGAAGATGTGATTTATTTCGGACATTTAGCCACCAAAAATAATACCGTAGTTCATTCAGGAGACAACCTCACAGGGGAAGGATCGGGAGATGATGAACGAATTATTATTGATTTTAAAACCCTTCCTAAAACCTATCATCAAATTATTTTAGGAGTGAATATATACCACGCCGAAGACCGCCAACAAAACTTCGAGATGGTTAAAAATGCCTTTGTCCGAGCCATAGATGCTAAGGGTAAAGAAATTGCTCGTTATAGTCTTTCGGGTGAACCTGCTTACTCAGGACAAACTTCTATGTTACTGGGGGAACTCTCTCAAGAAAACGGACAATGGAAATTCAAAGCATTAGGAACACCCTTAAAAAGTAATTTAAACGGGGTTATTCGTTCCTTTGTGTAATCAATATTCTCAAAAATTAGGGGCGAAGGATTCAGATATTAAATGATGGTGTTCTCATCACTTTAGATCCAAATTCTCCGCCCCTAGAATTGATCAATTTTCAACAATATTTTAATAATATTTGTGTTGAAAATCGGTTTACCTTAGCGTTTGCGGTAGGGAACCATGGTTTCAATATTGATATCACCTAAAGCAATGCGAGTCACAGGGATAACGGTAGGAGTAACTAAACCCAGGAACTGTGCGGGATCGCCAGCTTTGATTTGTTTTTCTTGGGGAATAAAACGACGAACCGCATTTTGCCAAACCAGTTGGGGGAAGCCCAGTTGGTTCCGGTGGTACTCGTTGTAACGAGGGGTTTTCAGGTTAAAGGGAACTTCACCTTGATTGCGTTGAAGTAGTACCCGACGACGTTGGTAGGGAACCGTATCATACCCGAAGTTATCTAGGTATTCATCGCTATCGAGTAACTCATCAATAAACCCTTTAGGGCCTTTGTTAGCAACGACGATAGACCATGCGATCTTTTCACGTTCGCTGTAAACGTCCCGTCCGAGGATGCGTTGGACACACATCTCGACAAAACGGTAGTTGCTATTGGTTTGGTAATTGCGACGCAGGAAAGGATCGGAAGTCGCTAAACCCCGAATAAAATCCCGCACGTTAATTTGACCAAACTTAAGCTGAGACTCTAAGCAAGTTTGAACGTTGCTTTTGAGCATTTGATGTTCACTGAAAATCTGGCGATAAGCAGCCCAAATGATCTCATTCCACTCAGAAGCCGAAGGCAGATTTTCCGTCGTAAATACTCTGGGTTGTTCATCACCCGCTACTTCAAAGCCAGCCACGCGAACATTGCGGCTGGTCGGGCCATAACTTAATAAAGGAAGCGCCACCTTAAATATCTCCTTAATTTTGAAGGTCAACTTTATTTTTTATCTTGTGGTCGGGTGTTGCCCCGATCGCTCAGGGCTTTAGAGCGACAGGCTTGGCTATAGTACAGATTAGGGGATTTCGGCAACTCATCTGGCGTTTTTCTGAACCCATGCAACAATATGTAACATTTTTTGACACCAGATACCCGATCCCCATTATGCTAAATTAAAGATTAAATCCCCTAGGGGGGGATAATTGTCAAGATATATTAAATTATGATAACCTACTTAATAAATCTTAAAGATATTGCTCAACATCCTACTAGGTTCTATTTTGACTACCACTCAACCGATTCAACCCACCTCTGGATTCCTTCAGAGAGTTCTGGCCAAAGTTAGGATCTCCCAGACTTGGCTGGTATTTTTCGCGTCGGTATTTCTCGTGACTGTCCCGGTGTTTTTCCAAGCCCCCCTAGTCCGACAATGGCCAGAATTTAGCGTGATTTTGACATTGGGATGGCTAGGAATTAGTTGGAGATTAATCAGACAACCCGCCACTTGGGTTTGGGGAGACTTATTATTCGGCTTTAGTTGGAGTTGGTTTACGGGTGCAATCTATTGGGGTTGGTTATGCTGGGAACCCCTCTTACATTTACCCGTAGAAGCTATCGGCGTCCCCTTTGCCATCTGGTGTTTATATCGAGGTTGGGGAAAGGTGGGAAACTGGTTTTATTTGGGTTCCCTATTTGGTACGGCGGTCACGGACGGATATTTTTATATCGCCGGATTAATTCCCAGTTGGCGCCAACTGATGCACGTTGAACCCGCCTTAGCCTTACCAATATTTCAAAACGCCCTGCAAATAGTGACTACCCCATGGGGGATTAGTTGGGCCGTCGGATTTGCCCTATTTTTATTTGGAGTTGGTGTTTTTCCGTTACAATCAAAAGAACAACATTGGTGGGCTTTTGGGGGAGCGGTATTGAGTACAATTTTGGTTGATAGTTTATTTTTGGTTGCGGCTTGTTTAGCCTAATTTAACCACAAAGACACAAAGACGCAAAGAATACAAATCTGTTGTCAATGTGCGATGATCAGGAAATTTTTATCTTTGTAAAGATTGTTTTTTTACCCTTAAATATAATTCTTGCTCTGGCTTATGGCTACATCAAAACGGGATTCTGAGGATAAGGTTAACTCTGGGGGAAACCGTGTGGTTTATTCGGAGTTTGGGACGGGAACAAATTCAGCGGCTTTAGAACGTTCTCAAGGTTTTGTTCCTGAACTTCCCCCCAATCAACACAATCTGAAAGTCCAAGCAACTCGTTCAGGACGCAGGGGAAAAACTGTAACGGTAATTAGTGGATTTCAAGTTAAACCGGAAACTTTGGAATTGTTAGTTAAACAGTTAAAAAACCAATGTGGGGCGGGGGGAACGGTTAAAGAAAATACGATTGAAATTCAAGGTGATCATCGTCCTAAAGTGATGGAAACCTTGATAAAATTAGGATATAAAGCTAAAATTAGTGGGGGATAAATTGTTAAAATATTGATGTTTGAAATTCCAGTTCATGAAACTTTTCAATCGACGATTCAAGGAGAAGGATATTGGGTCGGAACTCCTGTAGATTTTATTCGGTTAGCAGGTTGTCCGGTTGGTTGTCCTTGGTGTGATACGGGTTATGGAGATGGGGGAATGAATTTACCCCGTAAGGTTAGATCTTTTGATTCGTTAATCGCAGAATTGCGATCGCCAAGGGTGGTAATATCAGGGGGAGAACCGTTGATATATGCTCAACTTCCCCAGTTAATTCAAACTATTGAAGCGACGGTCAGAACTGTTGCGATTGAAACATCGGGTTCTTTTTGGCAAGATATTCCTAATTCTGTTTGGGTAACTTTCAGTCCTAAACATCATGTTAGTCCCAATTATCCTGTAATTCCGTTAATATGGAAACGAGCAAACGAGATTAAAATAGTGATTGAAACCGGATCGGAATTAGAGTTTTATGCTGAATATTTAGAGCTTAATGATCAAATTCCCGTGTTTCTACAACCGGAATGGAACCAACGCGATCGCACTTTACCTTTAGTTTTAGAATTATTAAAAAAATTTCCTCACTATCGGTTATCAGTCCAAATTCATAAATGGTTACAAGTTCCTTAATTTAAAATTATTTTGTTCAGGTCTAAAATCCTATTTATTTACCAATTCGTAATTCGTAATTCGTAATTACCTATTCCCCGTTATAACTATGAAACCAGAATTCCGTTCCCACTATCCTCCAGAATGGCTAGAAAAACAAACTATTCCCTATCGGAATATTGTTGGGGTGAATGAACAGATTTATCGAGAATCCTTAACCTTTAATTATACCATTAAAACCACTTTACACCGTCAACATTTTAATCCGCCGATTTGGAAAGATTGCCATTTTCATGATTTTGAAATTAGCTTAGAATTGCAAGCTGTGAGACATCCTGAAGATTTGTATGGGTTGGATATGGTAGAAATGGAAAATCAATTACAAGTTTGGGCAAAACAGTTACCCGAAATTGTTAATGATCATCCCTTATGTCCCCATGGAACTACGGAGGAAATGTGTCTATATTTTTCTCGAATTCCGGTTGATAGCCATATCCAAATTATGCGGGTGAGTGTATCGGAAACTCCCAACCGAGTTACCACTTTAGAAGTTTATAAACCCTAAAGATGAAGAATTCAGGAATACTCTGGTTTAACCTTGTAGATGGGGATAACAAACGTTATACCCGGTGATTACAGGTTAAGGTAAATATGGATAAGTCTTTAAGAAAATGGCTTTCGGGAGTTCTCCTCGTTACTCCTGTCCTGTTAACGAGTTGTTCTCTGAATTTGTCCTTACCCGAAGTGAATGAAAGCGATAAAGCCGAATTTGTTATGCAAACTATGACCACAGGACAACAAGCTTATTATCAAGCCAATGGTCAGTTTGCGAATTCCATTCAAGGGTTATCTCTGAATGCGAATTTAGACACGGGAGAATATCGCTATAGCGTTAATACTGAAGGTCAATATGCGGAAACCGTGTTGATGACGGCGGCGGCCAAACAAGACGGACTCCCTAGTTATGCTGGAGTCGTGACCGTAAGCCACACAGCAGGCGGTGTAATGGCTATAGCGAATATTTGTAAAACTGATCAACCCTCCACCGAACCCCCGGCTTTATCCTCAACTCCTGTACCCGGAGAAGGGTTAAAATGTCCTGCGGGTTCGAGTCCGGTCAGGTAGGATTTATCGGGTTTAAGAGCGGGTTTTTGTGAGATAATTTTTAGCGTTTAAAGTATATATTCTAGCGAGCGAGGACGCTCGTACTACAAGGTTTTTATGATTTATAAATCCCTGATTTATCGGACTCAAGAGCGGATTTTTGTGAGGTAGATTTTAGCGATCGCTTTCTTCGACTCTCAATTCGCCATTTCATTAATTTCCATGCTCCCCAAGAACAGAATGCACTCAAAAGCAGGGCGATAATAAAAGGGGGAAGGGGAAAGGATTTCATCCAGTTATCGCGTGTGGGAAGACTCCAAGGTGCTGTCAATTTCTACAATAGCGCGAATCGAGGCGATCGCCTGACTAATTAACCCCGTGCCCTGTTCAAAATAACTTAAAGTAGCTTGTCCATCGGCGCGTTGTTGTTTGGCTTGACTCTATTTAATTCCCCTGATAAGTTTCCCAAAAATTCATAAATTGTTTAGCAATATCAATTTGTTGTTTAGCTTCAGATGTGGTAATATTAACATCTAAATCATAATCACTCCGGTTTCGCATATCCTGTGCATCAATTAGAGCCCTGTGAAATTCTCGAAATTTTTGATTGTCCTTGGCAAATTCTCGACCGAAAGCACTAATCACAGCAGAATGGCTAGAAAAACTTAAGTTTTTTGCCAACAAAAAGGCAGAAGCAATATAAAACATTGCATAATAAGCACGGGACGTTGCCAGTTCGGCTAGATTATTTTCCACCAATAAATCTGCACCCATTAGACTCCGTTTAGCTTTTTCTAGTAGTAATTTTTGTTCATCACTCATAGAACAATTCCTTCCCGATGAACATTCAAAATAAATGGACTTTTTTCTTGATTAAAACGCTGCTCAGAGACAAAAGCACGGGAGATAACCGTATCATATTTTAAGGATAATTCTTGAATAAACTCACTGGTTTTTTTGATTTCATCAGAGTAATTAAACGCGGATTTCATCACAATCAGTAAGTCAATATCTGAATCAGGTTTAGCTTCCCCCCTAGCTTGAGAACCATATAAAATAATTTGAACAACCTGTTCAGAATAATTGGTTTTAAACCAATTTTTAATAAATTCTATAATCTCCGGTAATTTTTGATGTTTCATTTTATTAAATTATGTGCCATAAACTGGGCTACTCTCGTAACACGCCATTCTGCGGCTCTGCCACCTGTAAAAATGGTTTGCCATTACAGTTGAAAACCCATCAAGATTGACCCTCTTTTTTGCCCGTTATCGGAGCGCGGGTTCGCAGAATTTCCGTAATTTTCGGATAGATATTTTTATAAGCCGTGTCCCCTGTATTGTGGGAATCATTATCAGAACCTTTTAGCTTGCGGGTACTGGCTGCATCCACTGCATCGGTTATTGCCTCATAAGCTGACAACCAATCTTCCAAACAATTGGCTATTTCTTCATCAGATGCAGTTTCCAACTCAGCCAATTGCTTTTGCAAGTCTCCTAAACTGTCCGAGACTTCTGAATTGTTAAACAGTTCTGAGTTTTTTTCCCAAACCGATAGAAAAGCGCTGATAAGGTCTTCTGGGTTCATAATTATCCTAATCTGGCTTAACGACTAAAATACAGAGGAGGGCAGTCTCAAGATTTTACGCTCCAATGGCGCAAAATGCTGCCCAGTAGTAAGGAGACTCAAACCGTTTAGCATCCAGTTTATTTTTCCAAGCGCCAAAAGTGAGTCGTTTTTGCATTTGCTTCCGCCGTTCTGGACTAATCACCGCACAGCCATCAACCCAGTCTAACAAATCTTGCACCGTGGCTTCTCGCAGCCAAGTCTGAGTCTGCCGCAACGCCAAAACCACCGACAGTTCAGGCTGTTGCTGGAGAGTTTGATAAAACTGAATCATAAAAATCGCCGTGGAGAGGTCATTCACCGCCCAGAGGGTACTGACCACATTGGGAGAACCCGCCAAAATGAAGCCACTGGGTAAACCGATATATTCATCACTGCTGGAGGTGATGTCGGTGATACCCGTTTCGCAGGCGGAGAGAGTGACGAGACGGCAGTTGCTCAGGTCAAGGCGTAAGATATCCTCTAAAGTCAGACATTTTTGCAGGTCGAGGAGTTTGTTGTCTTCTAGGGACAGATAGCGGCTGGGGTCATCGGTGGGCGGCGGGGGTGTAAATTCACTTTTAGCCAGGATGAGGGCGGATTTGAGGGCATATTCAAAGTTGAAGTAGCCATGACAGGAGAAGTGGACACAGTTGGCGTTTTTCAGGGTTTCGGCATCAATGTCGGCTTTTTCGGCTTGGTCATGTTTGAGGACTACTTGGTGGGGGTTAAATAGGGATTGGATAGCTTCCACTTCCATATCGGTGAAGTGGAGGTCTTGGGTGGGGTTTTGGATGGCGAAAAGGTGATTAAAGTCGAGGCGTTGATTGATGCGTTTTTGGGATTGTTGCAGGACTTGGCAGTTAGGGGCATAACCCACGCCTTTGGGGAACAGGTCTTGTAGGAGTTGGCCTTGATCGTCTTCTGTGGGAATGGGTAGGGCATGGAGGGGGAACAGGTGCAGGAAGCGGTGAGGGATGAGGATAAGTTTTTGGCAGTTGGGGAGTTGTTGCCGTAGGTTAGCCAGGATTTCATCCAGATGCAGGATTTTGGGGAGTTGTTCGAGGTGTTGGGGGAGAATGTCTCGCCATTGATCGCTTTTGAGGCGGCGGTAGTCGTTGATGTAGGTATTAGTCCAGTCGATGAGTTTATCTAGGTCTTCCTTTGAAGATGTCCAAAGATTGAGGGTTTGGGCGGTGAGGGTGAAGGTGAGGAATTTATCCCCCAGGATGTACCATTCCAGGATGGCGGTTTCTTTATCCAGTAACTCTTGCATCCCCTGGAAATGCAGGGGTTTATAGGGTTCGAGTTCCCGCTTTTGTTGTCGCAGTTGGTTGAGGTGGGTATAATCTGGGTTTTCCTCTTGTTGCAGGCGACGGTCTTCTTGACTAATAGCGGTTTTGAGGGATTGCAACTGTTGATGGATGTCATCGGGAATCACGCCACCAGGATAAGCGTCACGGGTAGCCATGAGTTCCACCAAGTTGCGGGCTTTACTGCGATCGGTATATTCAATAGCTTTTTCCCAATTCCCAAGATTAAGGCAAATTTCTACAATGGATTGATACAGTTGATGTGTACTCTCTCGGAGATTTGGTGATCTCGCGCTTTTTAATCCCATGTCAACTTGCAAAAAGTCAACTGTGTCAATTGTTGTTTCTTCTGATATTAATTCATTAATTAAGCCGTTTGTATCTGATTTAAAACTTTGCAAATTTGAAGGCTTTCTAGATGTTTTTTCTATAAATACCTGTGTTGCTTCTTGCATAGATTCTAAAGTTTTTTTGTCAAAATCAATAGTTTGAACAACCTTTTCTAGTGTTTGAAAAGCAAGGTCAAAAAAACCTATTTTTTTATAAGTCAAACCAAGATTAAGTAAAGATATTAGATAGCCATCACTTAGCTTTAGTAATTGAAATATATGTGTTGATGCAGAGAAGTAGCTAATAGCAGCCCTAAGACAATCAATATTCGATGTTTGATGTAGGGCAAATCCTATCTTTAGCTGAATATCTGCCCACTTTCGACAAGCACTCAAGTTTGTATAAATTTGGCTTGACTTAACAAAAGCATTGTTAGCTTCGTTAAACTGTCCAGATTGTAAATAAGCATAGCCAAGATTAATGTATGTCTCAGACGCTTGCTGAGGAAATAAATCAGGTGTATAAACATTCAACGCTTGCTCAAAATATTTAATCGACTGGTAGAGGTTAGGATTCATTACTTTGACTGATTAGATATTGCTTGAGGTACAAGGTTCCCAGATTATTTTGAATTCTAGCCCAATCTTTTGGATAAGATGAACGACTATAAACCTCTAATGCTGTTTTATAGCAATTAATTGCCGTGTCGATATTTGTGCGCTGATCTCCTCTGATCTGTAAAGAATATGCTGCTCCTAAGTTATTGTAAGTTCTTGCCCATTCTTCTGGAAAACTTTCCTTATTTAAAATCCTTAATGCAGCATGATAACACTGCATTGCCTGTTCTATATTAGCTGCACGTTCTCCATGAATACGTTGATTATAAGCATTTGCTAAATTATTTTGCGTCATTGCCCAATCTATAGGAAATGCTTCAGGGGTCAAAATCTCTAAAGCTTCTTGGTAATGACTGATTGCTTGCTCCAAATTAGCTGCCGGGTTGATGCCCATTTCAGCCTGGGTAAGATAGGCGACTGCTAGGTTAGTCAGGGTACTGGAGATTTCTCTATCTAACCCCAACGCCCGCCTGATGGCTGCGGCTTCATGGTAGGCGGTGATCGCACCTTCGAGATTGGCGACGGGGTTGATGCCCATCTGAGCTTGGGTTTGGTGGGCAACTCCGAGGTTAGTCAGGGTAGAGGAGAGGTCTTTTTCTAACTTCAACCGCCGCAGAATTTCTGCCGCTTCATCGTAGGCAGTGATCGCCCTATCGAGATTGGCGGCGGGGTTGATGCCCATCTCGGCTTGGGTGCGGCGGGCAACTCCGAGGTTAGTCAGGGTTTGGGAGAGGTCTTTTTCTAACCCCAACCGCCGCAGAATTTCTGCCGCTTCATCGTAGGCAGCGATCGCCCTATCGAGATTGGCGGCGGGGTTGATGCCCATCTCGGCTTGGGTGCGGCGGGCAACTCCGAGGTTATTCAGGGTTTGCGCCCGTTTTTCGGGGTTATCCGCCCGCAGTTCCAGCACCACCCCATAGCCGCGAATGGCAATCTCTAAGGCTTCTGCATACCGACCATAGGGGAATTGTTGAATACTGTTGCAGGTATTTTGTATTAAGCCTGCCACTCCTTCGGCTTGGTCAGGAAACTGAGCTAGAAGTCCTGGTATTGACTGGACAATGGTATCCCCCAGGTTGGGAACAATCAACCCCATATTTTGCAGCATCACCTGATGGACTGCGACCTCATTCCCCCCGCTTTCCATTTCGGCTTTGAGCAGTTGTTGCCAAAACTGTTGTAATACTTCTTGCTGATTTCCGCCAGTTCCCTGCTGCGCCAAAAACGCCCCCACCCGTTGCGCCAGATGTCGCAGAAAACCCGCGTTATTCTCTTGTCCGTCACTCTGCAATTGTTCGGCCTTCTGTTCGCACACCTGCACAAATGCCCCATCAAGCAGTTCCAGATGTTGGTTGAGGATTTGGTTTTCTTCCCCACTGGGACAGTCGAGGAGTTCTTGAATTAGGGACAGATAGGCCTGTAGGCGTTGTTCGTTCATCGTGGCGCATCAGGTAGGGGATAGACCCCAATTTTACCCCATTCCCAACCCTCAGAAACCGGGTTTCTTTGTTAAATCTTGGTGAAGGAATCGAGATGCTGCTAGAAACCCGGTTTCTTTTCCGGCGACGATATTGTAAAAAGGCTTGACCCGCTAAAAATGCCGCTTCATAAGGTAATGCGTCTCTCTGAAAAAAGCTAGAAAATAATACCGATTCGACTTCTGTTACATCTTTAAACCCAATGGATACTTCTGCATAAATAATAGGGTTGATATGCAGTGTTCCGGTTTGGGCACAATCAGCCAGTTGCGCTGATGACCAATCAAACCAATGGGGATCTTCCGTTAACAGATCCAGAATCACATTGCTATCCACGAGGAAATCCGTCATTTTTCACCCCGCGTTAAGTTGAGAATCTCATCAGTGGTCATCTCCCCGGTGGCTTTTCCCCGCAGACTGGCGATTAAATTTGCTCCTTGAGGCGAGTGGTTTTGATACCGCCAAGCTAGAAAGTCTAAGAATATTTTGGCTTCTTCCAGGGCGGGTTGGGGTAGGTTGCGAAGGATAGCTAGTATTTCGGTTTCGGTGGTGAGCATGACGCCACATTTTTAGGATAGCCCCTTTATTTTACCCCATTCCCAAACCTCAGAAACCCGGTTTCTTTGTTAAATGTTGGTGAAGGAATCGAGATGTTGGTTGAGGATTTGGTTTTCTTCCCCACTGGGACAGTCGAGGAGTGCTTGAATTAGGGACAGATAGGCGAGTAGGCGTTGTTCGTTCATGGCACTGGGCAGGGTGGAAATATTGTTGCTATTTTATACCATTCATTTTAATAAGGATTAAAATATGGCTAGGGAGTGGCAAATAGTTGATTCCGAACAAAAACTAGAGATTGAGTCAATATTAGGTTACGCGATGCTTCCCCTGAGCTATACTTTAATCAATACAAAATCTTAAATAAACTTCTCCTAAATTATGATATCTCAACAGACTGAAGAAAAGCCCCCAAAAATTGAAGCACGAGTTGCCATTTTAGAAACGGAACTCGCAGAGATGAAACAGATTTTATCTAGCTTCATTGAGCAGAAAAATCCTTGGTGGCAAAAAGTCGCGGGTAGTTGCGAAAATGACCCTACCTTTGATGCTGTCCTAGAATTAGGGAAAGAGTGGCGTAACTCTGTGAAGTAGGTTAATCAGATTTGTTTATGTACATCCTAGACACCGACCATCTGAGCTTAATTCAGCGCAATGGAGAACAGGGAAAACGCATTTTAAAAAGACTAGAAACCCTAGAAAAAGTTGAAGTTGCTGTCACGATTATTACTTATGAAGAACAAACCAGAGGGCGACTTAGTTTTTTAGGACGAGCTAAAAATATAGATGAACAAGTTTTAGCCTATCAAGGACTACAACAATTGGCAACAGACTACTGTTCAATTCCAATTCTTCCGTTTAATGGAACCGCAGCGATCGCATATCAACAACTCCGAAAATCTTACCCTCGTTTAGGGACTATGGATCTGAGAATTGCTGCTATTAGTTTGACACATCAAGCTATTTTACTCACCTGTAATCAGTCAGACTTTGGACAAATTATAGAATTGTCAACAGAAAATTGGTCAACTGAGTTAGGTAGATCGCCTTAAAGATAGAGAGACGCGCCGTGGCACGTCTCTACAAAGGAATAATTAAGCTAGAACAAAATCGACGTCGTTACTGCCGCCTGTTTCTCCTTTACCGGAGGTTAATTTTTGACCATTGACTTCCACCGCAAAGGGGGTACTATCCAGGCCAGGAAGGTTATAATCGGTTTTTGCAGAAGTATAGCCGACACTGGCAATCATTTTCCGGCCGGAGTCCGTATATTGGAAGGCCATCATTTGATTTTTTTTGTTTTTATTATCTTCGGCCCAAATCACCATATATTGTTGATCTTGATAATCAAAAACTTTGGGTTCTCGAAGGGGAACATAACGACCGGGTTCGCCAAAACTGGTATCTAAAAAGGTCTGGACTTCACTGGGTTGAACTACAGCATAACTCACTTGTTCTGGAGAAGCGGCGATCGCATCTCCTTGACTTGCATCTACTACTTCTTCTTTGCCCTTGTTCCGAAAATAATCAACGGCGACTTTAGTTCCAATAGCACCCGCAGTGGCAATTCCGGCACCAATTAAAAAGTTACGAAGTCTGTTATCAGCCATTTTTTCTCCTAATTAAAATTTAATTGACTTTTGTGTTTTGGAATTGATTCCATTAACATGGGAATTTTAACAAATTTTGCTCTATCTGTCATGGAACTTTCGATGGAGAAGGGAAAGATCAGTTGAAGATTATGGCAACCCTAAATAGGTTGTAACATTAAATCAGGCTGAACTAGCAATTTTTAACAAATTCTTTCGATTGATTCAACAAATATAATTAAACTTAAAATTTGGCAATTCTTTCACCGAAGATAATGGAACAATTTCCTTATATTTCTCTTTTTCTATAGGATTCAGGGACAAATCAGGCATTTCTTCATGGCAACGACTACAATATCAATAAACTCCTGTGTGGCGAATATGGCGCAGGAGTGTAGATGAACAGCAGGGACAAATCACGTTAGACATAATTAACTTCCTCAAAGTCAGGATTGGAAATAATAACAATTAAAAAAATTCAAGAAATTCAAGATTAGAACTGGATTTAAACCCTGATGAAAAATACAATTTAGGAGTCATGAATTTTCAAAATTTCTTCTATAATTAAGCGATCGCCGATAGAAACATCCTGCCATAATTCCAGTTCAGCATTTTTCGTGAGTTCGAGTTGCAAAGGGGCTGCAAACCAAAAATCTTGATTGAAAATAAATCCCTGGGATTGGAGTTTAAAACAAACCGATTGCACCGCATAATTGTTGACATCCAACTCCGGCATCAAATAGGAAGAATGATCCAAAACCCAACTGCAAGCGTCCCTATCAATTTCGGCAAGTTGATAAATCGCCTTGATTAAAACCAATTCAATCCAGCCAGGATTGGGCAAAACCGTTAAAAAATTCTTTAATGCTTGGATATATTCCCGGTTTTGAGCACGGAGAACATCAATGGTCAATTCTACATAGGAATGATCCATCTCACCCTGATTTTCCCTTTCTTGATCCGATGAGTTAATCATATTTTCCTGTCCCGAATGACTAAGGCTGTGAAAAGGTTGATTTAAAGATGAACAGGTGGAAAAGCTAACAATGGAACACTTACTTTTGACGAATTCAGGAAGGGGATCAATCGAAGTCGGGGTGTTGTCAACCGAAGTTAGACTTTTAGAGTTTAAATACATGGAACACAGTTGAACCTAAAAAAAAGCAATTGCCTATGGTTGAACTGTAACTAATAAATTTGAAGATTTTGTGAAGAAAAAATTCCCATGCTGATTTTGCAATAATTTGTTACAGTTCACTCCGTCCATTGCAGAAGGGTACGAATTTGATTCACTAAATCCATGGCTTCAAAGGGTTTAGTAATCACTCCCGTTACTCCTAACTGAATAAATTGCTGTTTTTCACTCATTTTTGCCTTAGCAGTTAACAAAATCGTGGGAATATGCTGGGTTTCGGGATTAGCTTGTAAATACTTAAAGGTGGTGGCTCCATCCATCTCGGGCATCATCACATCTAAGAGAATAGCATCCGGTTGCGCTTTCTGAGCTAAATCCAATCCATCACTCCCACAGCAAGCGGTTATGACCTCCCAACCCCCGGCAACTTCCAGGCACATTTGGATAATCTCCCGCACCCCATCATCGTCATCAATAATCAGAATTCGTTTTGTTGTCATGATCCACTTCTGTTAATATTGCCATCGGTAGGGTGAAGTAAAAACAACTACCCTGATCTACTTTACTGCGTACCCAGATCTGCCCACCATGTTGTTCAACAATCGAACGACAAATGGCCAAACCCAACCCGGTGCCACCTTTTTTCCGAGAGTCTGAGGCATCGACTTGATGAAAACGCTCAAATATTCTTTCAATTTTATCAGAAGGAATACCCCGACCTTGATCTTGAATTTTAAATAAAATCTTGGGTATTTCTTCGAGATTTTCTGGAAGTTCCGTCTCCACACTCAACTTAATATTACCCCCCCGGGACTCGGAAAATTTGATCGCGTTACTTAATAAATTAGTTAAAACTTGTAATACTCGATCAGGATCGGCATAGAATTGTAAACTTTTGCTACTAACCTCCAAATTAATCCCGCTTCGATTAGCCATAACCTGCATTTGTTCCGTAGCCTGCAAAAGTAAATCTGCCGCATTCACAACTTGTTTATTTAGACAAATTTTTCCCGATTCTAACCGTTCTAATTCTAAAATATCATTCACCAATCTCACTAAACGTTCGGCACTTTCGGCGACAATTTTCATAACGTGGACTCCCCGTTCGGACTGGGGATTAATTAATCCTGTCGATAACAGATTTAACCCGCCATGAATGGAAGTTAAGGGAGTTCTCAATTCATGGCTAACCACGGAAATAAATTCATCTTTCATTCTTTCAATAGCGTATCTTTCGGTAATATCCTCCCCAATACTCATCATCCCGATCGCATTTCCTTGTAAATCTTTTAACAGGGTATGATTCCAACTAATAATTTTTTCCTCGCCTAATTTTGTCTCAATCAACTGTTGACTATAGGGTTTAAAATCATATTCTAATAGTTCTGCAAAGTCTGAGGCACTGAGCCTTTGAGCCGAATTTTCTTGAAAATCTGATAACCAATTTTTTCCTAAAACTTCAGTTTGGGTATAGCCCATGACTTCCAATAAAAAAGGATTGACATATTCAACTTTACCATTCCGATCTAATCCGACCACTAATAACCGGACATTTTCTAATAAACTCCGCCACCGTCTTTCGGCTTCGAGCAAATTCGCTTGACTTTGTTTTTGTTCGGTAATATCCCGAGCCATTGTGGATAAAAGATACACCTGTCCTTCCTGATTTTTATGGGCAATAATCAATTGAGATAGGGGAATTTCTCGCCCATCATAGCTGGTCAATGCGGTTTCACCGATCCAAGATCCGTCTCGAATTGCCGCCGGAACTCCGTGATTTTTAATAACTTCAACCGCCCATTGGGGATGATTTTGAGGAATATGTTGATCGCTAATTTTTCCCTGTCTATCTAATCCCAAAATTCGTCGAGCCGACTGGTTATAATAAACCACTTCTCCCTCGGGTTTTGCCGAGGAAATAAAGTCGGGAGTCGCTTCGATAATAGCAATCAATTTATCTCGTTCGGCTTCGGCTTGTTTGCGTTGGGTAATATCTTGCATCACCACCATTCCGGCAAAAATTTCTTCCTGTTCGTTGCGAACGGGTAAGGCTTGATGATAATAAATTCGTCCCTCATATTCTACTTCAGAAATTGTTATTTCTCCAGCTAAAGCAGAACGATACAGGGGTTCAACAATCTCTAATAGGGCGGTCGGTAAAACTTGCCAAATGGTTTTTCCTTCTAATATTTTTCGAGATAATCCCTTGAGGACTAAGCCCATACCATCGGCAATGGTATAACGAAAATCCAGATCGACTAAAAACACCGCTCCATCGGGAAAATTCTTAACTAAGGTGCGATATTGTTCATCACTTTTTCGCAGTTTAAATTCCGTCCGATGGCGCTGCATCAGTTCAAATTGTAAGCGCTCATTGGCGGTTTCTAATTCGGTTGTGCGTTGAGTGACTCGTAATTCTAATTCTTCATTATTTTTTTGCAATAATTGTTCGGTTTCTTTGCGATGGGTAATATCTTTGGCAATTCCCCCCCGACGCTCTAATTCTCCGGTTTCATTCAAAATTGGAAATCCCCGATCCCAAATCCAACGATAGGAGCCATCGGGACGCAGAATGCGATATTCTAAATCAAATCCCCGACCATCGGGATTTTGCAGGGCGCGTAAAACCCGATTTTGATCCTGGGGATGAATGGTATTAATAAAGGCTGGGAAATTCTGATAGAGGGCGTTAACATTTCGATTCCAAATTTGTTGATATGCAGGACTCACATAAATAAACTGATTACCTAAAGCATTGGTAATCCAAAAAACATCATCAATATTTTCAGCTAGTTGGCGGAATTTTTTCTCGGTTTCGGCATGGGAGGCTCTAATTCTTAATGCTATAATTCCATAGACAATATCATCCACTAATTCTTTGAGTAATTTAACTTCGGCTGGATCAAAGGCATTAGTTTGAGTGGAATATAAATTCAGTACGCCAAAGGGAATTGATAAAATCTCTCCGTTCAATTTTGGTTGTAAATGTTGGTTGTGAGAGTCGGTCGCCATGATTAAAGGCATGGCAATCGAGGAGGTATAACCCCGTTTTTGAGCCTGTTGTTTCGATGGGGCATAATTGCCATTGGTTTCAAAGTTTTGAAAAACACAGGTTTGCCCGGTTCTAACGGCGGTTCCCGAAGGCCCCTGACCCCATTCACTGTCATCCCAAGTTACGGTTAAATTATCTAAATAGCCCGCTTCAAATCCGGCTTTAGCAATTGGAATAATTTGTTTTCCTTGGGTATATTGGGTATAACCAACCCAAGCAAAATGGTAGCCTCCAATATTAATTAAAATCTGACAAACATCATGGAGTAATTCGGTTTCTGTGGTAGCTCTGACTAAGACTTGATTACAGTCGCTAATGGTTCTTAAAGCTCGATTAACTCGATGTAATTCTTCTTCGGCTCGTTTGCGATCGCTAATATCAGTATAAGACCCCACCATCCGCACTAAATTTTCCTGATCATCCCATAGGGCTTGACCTCGATCTAAAATCCATTTATAACTGCCATCTTTGCATTGAACTCGATGCTCTGTAATATAAAAAGGTATTTTTTGATCTAAATGTTCTCGAATGACTTTCATCACCCAAGGTAAATCATCGGGATGGACTCGTTGATTCCATTGGGTTAAATGGTCACAGACTTCCTGTTCGTGATAGCCCAACATTTCTTTCCATCTGGGCGAGAAAAATACCTCCTCTGTTTGAATATTCCAATCCCAAATTCCGTCGTTATTTCCTCTTAAAGCCAGTTGCCAGCGTTCTTCACTTTTTCGCAGAGCTTCTTCGGTTTGTTTACGTTCTTGAATATCTTCTAAGGCTAATAAGATATATTTTTTTCCTTGCCATAATTGATCTAGGGTAGACACAAAAATTTGCACCCAATTACGTTGACCATTGGGGCGAATATACTGTTTTTCGATGGAAAATGTTTCGGATAAATCTTGATCTTGAATTTGTTCTAACCACTCCATTCCTGCGGAATTGGGATAATGAATAAAATTATGAATAGTTTGACCGATTAAGTCTTTTTCGGAATAGCCTATAATCTCACAATAGCGTTGATTGACTCGCAGAAGTTCTCCCGATAAATCAACAACCGCAAATCCGACGGCGGCTTGTTCAAAAATGGTTCGGAATCGTTCTTCGCTTTTGAGTAATTTTTGTTCGGATTGTTTGCGATCGCTAACATTTTGCGCCAAGGACAAGAGGGAAACTAAATTCCCGCCTTCATCTCGAACCACGGAATTATACCACTCACAATCAATCACTCTGCCGTCTTTAGTGCGATTTTGAGCTTCAATAATTTGGTGATTATTGGTGCCATCAATCAGTTGAATCATTTCTTGATTCACTTGCAAGATATTTGTGGCAAAAACTTCTTGAAAGGTAGACCATTGTTGACCTAAAACTTCCGCCGATGTCCAACCAAAAATCCTTTCAGCTTGGGATGACCAGCGTTTAATTTTGAGTTGCTGATCCCATTCAATCACCACCAAGGGAGAATTATCAAAATGACAGGATAAACATTGATGAGCCTGTTTTAATTCGGCAATTAATTGAGCCTGTTTTAAGGCAATTCCGACTTGATCAGCCAGTTGTTTTAAAAAGTTAGTTTCTAGGGTTGCCCATTGGCGAGGTTCTGCACATTGATGGGCCATCATAAATCCCCATAATTTCGGTTTAGGGTCGGAGGAATCATTCGTTGATTCTGGATTTTTGGGTGGGGTGATCATCGAATCAATTTCTTTTTTTTCTAACCAAATCGGAACAATTAAACTCGCCTTAACTTGGAAAAATTCCATTAATTCTAAATAGCAAGCATCTAAATTTTCTTGACTCAAATCGCTAAAAATAAGCACTCGATCCGGTACGGCAGCATCGGACAGGTAGGGGATTAATTCCGGGGTATAAATTCTATGGGATAATAGGGATAACCATTGGGGTATAACCGCTTCTTGAACTACGGTTCCTCCTCTCTGGGAATCTAATTTTAACATGATCACTCGATCAACATTTAAAACTTTCTGTACTTCCTCAACAGTGGTTTTTAAAATTAAATTAATTTCTAAAGATTGCCTAATTTTTGAAGTAATTTCGGTTAATAGGTTTAAAAATTGATTTTGTTTCTGAGTTTCCGCAAAGGTGCGTTTTTGTTTGCGAGCTTGAAGTTGAGTTTCAATCCGTTGTCGTTCTTCAATTTGTCTTTTTAAGGATTCTTGAGTTGTTTGAAGTACGGGGGTGGGAGTTGGAGTTGGGGAATGGGTTTTTTCAGATACTTTTTGCAGAACTGCTTTCACCGTTGAACATTGACTTAGATCTTTAATTACGGCTATAACTTCTGTTGTTGATAGGGGATAAATCTCAACTAAAATATGATAATCTGACCGATCCTGATCACATTTATAAATAATATTTTGGGCTATTTGAGTCTCGATCACCTGTTGAATTAGATGGGGAAACTCAGAGGATTCCTGGCAATTTTTTAACTCTTGTAAAACCCAAGAAAATGGGTTCGATTCCGAAGATAAATTAGGAGACGCTTTCGTGGGTAAAACATGAATTTGTTGCTGTTCACAATCAATAATCACGATCAGATCATGAATCACTCCCAAAAATTGATTCATCTGCCATCGTGCATCCCAGGTTGGGGACTGTAACACTTGGTATCCCCTATTCGGAAAATGAGAACAAATTTCTGAAGTCGTCATAGTAAAAATTAAATTAATATTAAATTTTATAGAGACTTTTAGAATAATCTATTTTACTAATTATATCAAATTCCATGGGATTTTAAACCCAAATTTTCGATAAACTGATACTCAAACTGAACTCTTGATCTTAACCATTCCCCATTCCCGATCACGGATTTAAGCGGATTACGCAGATTAACACAGATTAAAATCCGTGAAATCCGTGAAATCTTCTTAAATCCGTGATCCCCATTACCCATAACCTATAGTTAATCTAAGTTAATTCCAGGTACTCAGACAGTTGTTTTTAAGGAGAGTAGGTTCGTGAATGCTGCTGAACAGGCGAATAACGTGGTGGTTGCCAGCAAAATTGCATCGGTTGTGACTTTATTTAAAACTCAATTTCCCGACGCCCGGGTCGATCTCAAACCCTGGACAAATGACCCAGAGACGCGAGAACTGGTTGATCCTGATTCTATTGATATTGGTTTCCACTTCCCGGGTCGGAGTCGGTTATTGCAAAGTCGCTGCATTTTAATTGAAATTCGATTTTATCACGATCCGATTGATCAAACCCGTCGGGTCATTGGTGTTGAAGCCGCCGGATATGACCATCAAGGACAACAGTGGAAACTCTCCACCATTGAAAATTGGAATTTTGTCGGCAAAACGGAACCCAAACCCGAATCGGCGGAAAAATTAAAACTCTTTTGTCGGCAAATTTTCCAACTATTTAATCCTAACCCGTAGTGAGTCCTGAAGGACTCAATCTTTTATATAACCATTTTTCTATAAACCAAATCACAACGTTTGGTTTCGACTCCCGTTGTAGGTTCATAACCAGAATGTTCATAGAGTTGTACCGCTTCGTTTAAAACCGATGCGGTTTCGATCCAAATTTCCTTAAACCCTTTTTGTTTAATGGTTTGTTCTAATTGTAATAACAGAAACTTTCCTAATCCCTTTCCTCTAGCTTCGGATAATAAATACATTTTTCTAATTTCTACCGCCAGATTTCCCCGTTTAATCGGGTAAAATCCAGCCGTTCCGATTAATCTTTGATTCTGTTCTATAACCCAAAATTCTCCCCCAGTCTGTTGATAATATTTCTCCACTTTATAAACGTCCACATCCGCGCCATCAGGTTCACAACCTAAGCCATATTCAGTTAAAACAGAATCAATTAAATCCACCGCTTCCTGACGATCCTGCGGTTGCCAATCTCGAATGAAAAAATTGTGATATTGAGTGTTCATGCTATTACAGACCTTTGATCTCCCCTAACTTCAAAATATCCTCAGAATAACTTAATAAAGTATTAAGGCGGTTTTGAATTGGGATCAGACGATTGTTAAAGGTGGCACTTTGACGGGCGGCTTGCAGAAATTTGAAATCCATTTCTAGCAGTCGCATCTGTTTATGGGTTTCGGTTAAATAGGATTGAATTGGAGACTCAACAGGGGGATCAAAATCACCATCGCTGATCCCCATAATTTCGGTTTCAAAGGTGGCTTTTAGCTGCTGAAAACTTTGTTTTAAACCGATGGGATCAACCGGAACTAAAATTAGCTTACGATCAAACTGTTTTAAGCTATTTTGGAACTGGGCGATCGCTTCACAGGCAGATTTTGACAACATATTATTAAGAAACTTGTCTACAATTATTAAATAATAAATAAGTATTGTGATCGGGTTTTTGCCCGTTTTTAGCTAAATCCGATCCGCTACCCCATAGACCAAATCCTGATATTCAGGGAGATTTGCGGTTAAGCCTCTGCTGTAAAAATGGATTAAGAGGCAGATTAAGCTTACCTTAAGAGGTGTTATTCTTCTATAAAGTGCAATTCAATTCCGTGAAACTTAACCCTTTCACTCGTTGGGGATTTTATCCTTTGCACAAGTATAAAAAAGCACATAACTTTTAGTTATCTGATCGTTTTATCAGTATTATTACCCTTTAGGTGGAACTATCATGAATATTAAAACCCTTGCCAAAAAAGACTTTTCCTATGATTGTAGCATCCCCGATTGGTTGCAACAGTGTATGGAGATATCTGGAGATCTAGTCAAATCTGATACATCTGTTTCAAAAAACGGCGATTTAATTGTGCGGGCGTTTCAATTTGCCTATCAATTGCATCGGGGACAGTATCGCAAATCAGGAGAACCCTATATTAATCATCCCATTGCCGTAGCGGGTTTATTGCGCTATTTAGGAGGGGATTCGGCGATGGTGGCGGCCGGTTTTCTCCATGACATTATTGAAGATACCGAAGTCACCCCGGAAGAACTAGAACAGCATTTTGGGGCGGAAGTTCGTCATTTAGTCGAAGGCGTCACCAAACTATCTAAATTTAATTTTTCTAATACCACAGAACGTCAAGCGGAAAACTTCCGCCGGATGTTTTTAGCCATGGCGAAAGATATTCGGGTGATTGTAGTTAAACTCGCTGACCGACTCCATAATATGCGAACTTTGGACTTTTTACCCGAACATAAACAGCGTAGCATTGCCTTAGAAACCCGCGAAATTTTTGCCCCCCTAGCTAACCGTTTAGGCATCGGTCGGTTAAAATGGGAATTAGAAGATCTATCCTTCAAATATTTAGAACCGGAAGCATACAAAAATATTAAGGAATTAGTTTTTGATCGCCGAGCATTTCGAGAAGAAAAATTAGCCCAACTTGCTCAAGTTTTACGAGAAAGACTAGAGAAAGCGGGAATTAAATGTTATGAAGTTAGTGGACGACCTAAACATCTGTATGGCATTTATAAAAAAATGAACCAAAGACAGAAACAGTTCCATGAAATTTATGATATTGCCGCTTTACGGGTGATTGTTGAAACTAATGAAGAATGTTATCGGACTTTGGCAATTGTTCATGATGCTTTCCGTCCAATTCCGGGTCGTTTTAAAGATTATATTGGATTACCTAAACCTAACCGCTATCAGTCCTTACATACGGGGGTAATTGGCAATACGGGAAGATCCGTTGAAGTCCAAATTCGTACCGTAGAAATGCACCATATTGCTGAATATGGGATTGCCGCCCATTGGAAGTATAAAGAAAAGGGCAATTCTAATATGGGTGAAGTCACCGGAATGGATGATAAATTCACTTGGTTACGGCAATTATTAGAGTGGCAAAGTGATTTAAAAGATGCTACAGAATATCTGGAAAGTGTTAAGAGTAATTTAGAGTTTGATGATGTTTATGTCTTTACCCCAGAGGGAGATGTAATTGCTTTAACTCACGGGGCGACCCCGGTGGATTTTGCCTATCGGATTCATAGTGAAGTTGGGAATCATTGTAAAGGGGCAAAGGTAAATGAGCGAATTGTAACCTTAGATACTCCCCTGAAAAATGGCGATATTGTGGAAATATTAACCCAGAAAAATATTCGCCCTAGTTTAGATTGGTTGAATTTTGTTAAAACCAATACTGCTAAAAACCGGATTCGTCAGTGGTATAAGCGATCGCACCGGGATGAAAATATCGACCGAGGACGGGAATTATTAGAGAAAGAAATGGGAAAAAATGGCTTTGAATCCCTGCTCAAATCTGAACGGATGGTATCGGTGTCTAAGCGCTTTAACTATCATAATGTTGATGATTTATTAGCCGCATTAGGTTATGGGGAAATCACTTTAAATTTAGTGGTGAATCGTTTGCGGGATGTGTTGAAATCCCAGAATCAAATTCAAACGGTTTCTCAAGAACTGACTACCACTTCCTTACAGGTTCCTCACCTACCTTCCTATTCTCAACTTCCGTCTTCTTCCCCCAGTAATTCTCCGATTACGGGAGTTGAAGGATTACTTTATCATATTGCAGGATGTTGTAATCCGATTCCAGGGGAACCGATTATTGGGGTTGTCACCCGCACAAAAGGAATTTCCATTCATCAACAAGGGTGTTCTAATACCTTAACCGTGGAGGGAGAAAGATTCGTTCCTTTGAGTTGGAATCCTAACTATCAACAGGGCGGACGTCCTCAAACTTATGGGGTAAATGTTTGTATTGAAGTATTGGATCGAGTGGGGGTTTTGAATGATATTTTATCCCGTTTGAAAGATAATAATATTAATGTTTGTAGTGCCCAAGTTAAGACTTTTCCCGATGCTCCGGCGTTAATTGAATTGGGAATTGAAATTTGCGATCGCGAACAGTTTGAACGCACTTGTACCCAAATCAAAAATATCAGCGATGTATTAACCTTGCGTCGAATTAATAGTAAATAAGTCGAAAACTGGTGATTACAGACGTTTGGTCGATCCCCCTAAATCCCCCTACAAACAAAATTAGGGACTCAAATTGAGTCCCCAATTTTCTCCGATTTTTTTTGTATTAATAATCCAAATTTGCTCGCGCATTCCGACGCCACATTTGCGGTTTAATTCGTCGTAAAGCAGAAGCCCGAAATCGTTGATCCCATTCGGTTTCAGAAAGTTCGGCTAATTCGGTTAATTTAGGAGCAATATTTTCAGGATAGGGCTGAAATTCTGGAACATCAGTTTCCTGGGCAAAACGTTGATTCCAAGGACAAACTTCTTGACAAATATCACATCCAGCGACCCAACCGTTTAAATTTTTGCTAATATTTTCTGGTAAGGTTTCTGCCCGATTTTCGATGGTATGATAGGCAATACAACGGTTAGCATCTACCACAAATGGTTGAGTAATTGCCCCCGTGGGACAGGCTTCTAAACATCGGGTACAAGTCCCACAATGTTGAGTATGGGGAATATCGGGAGTTAGAATTAAATTAGTTAAAATTTCCCCTAAAAATACCCAAGATCCGTATTTTGTGGTAATCAGATTACTATTTTTAGAAATCCATCCAATTCCGGCTTTTTCTGCCCAAACTTTATCTTGAATTGGCCCGGTATCGGCATAATATCTAGCTTGAATTCCTGTTGCTTGTTGTTGTAACCATTCGGAAAAAGTCTTTAATTTTTTATGTAAAACCTTATGATAATCTCGTCCCCGGGCATAACGAGAAATTTTACCCAATTCGGGATTATCGGGTACTTGATCGGGGGTATAATAGTTAAGTGCTACACAAATAACCGATGCAACTTCTGGCATTAATTCACGAATATTTTGGCGTTTGGGGCTATTCATCCAAGCCATATCCGCCGCATATCCTTGATCTAACCAAGATTGTAGGTGTTGACGGTTTTGTTCGGTTTCAGTAATTGCCGCAATCCCAACTTGATGAAATCCCAAATCTAGGGCTTTTTGTTTAACTAGATTGGTGTTAATTAGTGAATTCATAAAGACAAGCAGGAACCACAAAGACAGGAAGACACAAAGAAAGGAAAGGGGGTTTTGATGGGGTGATTAATATTTATAGCGCTACTCATTACAGTTAGGACACTTCTAAACCCTGTTCCCAGATCCGGTGTTCCCTGTTCCCTAGCGCGTAGTGCTATTTTTAAAAAAACTAATTGGGATACAGAAGGAGAAAATTTAACATTCCTCCTGTCTCCGGTTTGCATTGAATCAGCGCCTATGCTTTCGGGGTTTTATCGGGTAAACTCGCTTGTAATTTTAAACAATTGCCACCTTCAATTCGTAAAGAATAATCCACTCGATCCATTAATCGATTCATGATTAACCAACCATAACCATTTTCTTGTTTATCTTCTGGTTTGGGTGGATTATAATTATCGACTTCATAACCAGTACCGTGATCCCAAATTTCTAAGGAAATATCTCGTTCTTGTAATTCTAAACGAACCATCACAGGAAGATGGGGTTGATCGCGGTGAGCATGACGGATGACGTTGGAGTAAGCTTCTGCAAGGACAAGGCGAAACCGATTTGACTGACGGGGCCAATCGACGTGATCTCCTAGCTCGACTTCCAAACTGCTCAATAACCAGTTTTCAACGATGGTTAAAAACCTAATATCGCTCGGCACTTGAAGCTCAGTTTTCATCGGTCAACAAAACCTCCAGAGAGAGTATAGTCTGATCATCTTCCTGAACGGGATTATGTTCTCGGATAGCGGCTAATAAGCCATCTAAATTTAGTTTTTCTTGCTGTTGGAGTAACTTCCAAAGTCCCTCCTGTTGCAACATTGAACGAATGGCAGGACTGCCATCGCTTGTTTCTTGCACCACTGTAGCTTCAGTAATCCCATCACTGGTGACTAAAAATATATCACCTGGATTCAGGGTGAGACTGTCTCCTTTGCCTCTCCAGACGGGAAGAATTCCTAAAGGAATCCCACGGGTCTTGAGAAACAAAGGTTCGACGGGAACAGATGGATTTGGGTGATTTTCCCCCAGGTTACTATTCAGCCTTGACCAAACCAATGGATAAATATGTCCGGCATTGGCATAGGCTAAATGTCCCGTAGACGGGGTGTAACGAGCCACAACCATCGTAATAAAGTGATTATTACTGACTAAATCATCCGACAAAATGCTATTCAGATTTTGCATGACTTGATCGGGTTCTGGGGAAGTTTCCACGGAAAGTTCCCGACGCATGACGGAAATCGCACTGGCCATAAATAAGGCCGCCGGAACTCCTTTACCCGATACATCTCCCAAACCTACCCAAATATCTCCTTGGGGATGGGTAAAGACTTCAAAGAAATCTCCCCCGACTTCCCTAGCCGGATGACAACAGGCTTGTACTCGCAGGGTCTCAAACTCTGGCCAACTTTGACGCAGGAGATTATTTTGAATTTGGCTGGCGACCTTGAGTTCATTTTGCATCTGTTCGGCTAATTCTAGCGTGCGTTGATAGAGTTTGGCTTGGGACAGTGCTAAGGAGGCTTGTTCGGAAACTACTTCTAACAGTTGAATATCATCCTCTGACCAAGGCGAGGGACTGTTTTCTTGATAAATGGCTAATACTGCCAGTAAATCATGTTGATAGGTCAGGGGTAAAATGATTTGACTGACTGGGTTGGGGTTTTCCTCGATTTGAATTTGAGTATCTCGACTTTCTAAGACCCCTTGCATGGGGGTTTCGAGTTGAGATAACCAAGTTTGAACATTCTCTGTTTCTCCCCCATAAGAAAAAGTTTGAGCAGAAAGTTTCCCCGCTTCGGCAGAGCGAATACAGCAGCCCGTGGCATTAAAGGTTTCTCCCAGGGTACGAACAATCGTCTGGAGCATACTGGAGTAGTCTAGGGACTCTCGTAGGGCGCTGACGACATCGTTATATAGAGATTCCCGACGCAGGGCCCGGCGCAGGGTGTTTGTCCGTTGTTTGAAGAATTTGTATGTTTCCGAAGATTGTTGAATTACAGACTTGAGTTCTTCGGGATTCCAAGGTTTGGTGATATATTTGAAAACTTGGCCAGAGTTAATCGCTTCCACAAGGTCTTCGACATCCGTATATCCGGTTAACAGAATCCGAATGGTGTCTGGGAAACGTTCAACGGTTTTACCGAGAAATTCGGTTCCGTTCATTTCTGGCATTCGTTGATCAGAAATAATCACAGCCATTTCACCCTCGTCGTCGAGAATTTGCAGAGCTTTGAGGGCGCTGTCGGCCTTGAACACTTGGAAGTCCCGGCGAAATGTCCGAAACAACAAATCTAAGTTGTCTGGTTCGTCATCGACGACCATGAGTTTCAGCTTTCGACCATCTCCCCGACTCATGCGATTCTCTACTCCCAGATGAACAGATCAGGTGCTACCCATCTTATCAAAGAAATGGGTGCATACCCTTGAATCAAGAATCCCCCTACTCTCATAGATGGGGTTTGGGCAAAATACGGACAAATTTAACAATTTGACCTGTCACTTCAATTCCGATTAAATGATTTTCTAAAGTAAATCTATAAAAAATAGCACTGGAACCTAAAGATTTAAGTTCCGGTAAATCTTTGATGTTGTTAACCTCTTTAAATTCGACAAACACAAAATGATAGACCCTAGAATAAGCTGATGCTTCTAAGTTCATCAGGTCATGGACAAAAAAACGACCATAGCGAACATCGAGAGTCACGACAGGGTTATTTATTTACTCATTCACTTTTGGCATGGGACGATAGGTAGGATGTTCTGGATGGGTAGTGGTAGATCGATTATACTCAAAATTTAGCATTTGTAAGGCTTCATCATAGGTTAAGGAATCCCCGGGTCTGAGATTTTCCTTAGCTTCTTGAATGGCTTTGAGCATATAGGTATCATAAATTAGGATTTGTAAGGATTTCCATGCTTTCCCTAAGTCTTCTTCGGAGATCTGATCCACTAAGTAGTGCAGTTTTTTTCTAAGCGGATTTATCATCTTTACCAGTTCAAATCAAGAATTGGGTAGTCTGCATCTACTATTTTATCATTTTTGGGATCATGGGATCAATTTTCAATTTGTGAAGTGCCGTTTGAAACGGGGATCAAGATCGGCTTTTTTTTTCTGATTACATTGAAAACACAAGGTTTGTAAATTACTAATATCGTTAGATCCTCCCTTGGCTAAGGGAATAATATGATCAACAGTTAGTTGAGCTTCATTTTCCATTTTACCACAACTCTTACACTGATAATTGTCCCGTCCAAATACATATTTTCTGACTTCTGGGGGAATAAAAATTCTAGGGGTTTTATTCATGGTTTTATCATCATCCAACAATTGTTCTATTCTTTAATTAATTATATAGCAAACAGGGAACAGGGAACAACCCCCCCAAACCCCCCGTGCACGCAGGGCTAGGAACACCGGATAATACTTAGGGTTGTTTCATATCAGTATTAAAGTGTTACGACCTATTTAAGATTGCTATATTTCCTAACACCCTCCTTTAAAACTCCCCCAATTTTGACTTAATGCTCAAATCAAGATTCTGCCAATCTTTAAGACTAGATTGGGACAATGAAAGATATTTTTCAGAACCCAATTTCAACCTATTTTCCATCTCAGAATATAGATTATGGCTATTAGCTGCGGGAGAGGTAAAAGCATATTCAACCAAAGCTAAATTTAAAGCAAACCAGAGGTAATAAATCAATTGTACATTCCGATCACCTTCTAATTTCCCTAAAGAATTGTTTATGGCTGATGCAATTCTCCCAAACTCCTGTTCTGCCTTATAGTTAGCTGCCCCAATTTCACAAACAAGATCATAGTGTAAATCAGAATATTGATTTTTGGCTTTAGTCCAGAATTTATTAAACAGTTCATCACTATTAACTTTTTTTGAATTATCTCGATTATTAATAATACTGCAAATTATATTTGTTAGATCATCAATTGCAAAATATAAAGTGTAAATTTTTTCTATATTGTTCATGGCTATTGTTGAAAGTAGGGGAAAATTACATCATAAAATATCAATTTTTCTATGCGCTACATATAGCGTAATAGCGTAAGTCCTGATTCATTTATTATGCCGTTGATCGTGCCAGCACCAGATCAAGATTGACTCTATCACCCCAATTAAAAAGCCATCTCTCGCATCCGCGAGGAAAAGACAGGGCTTTAGAGCCGTTTTTTTGGTAAAATCCTGAAGGTTTCTCAAAAGTTGGTCAATGAGTTCAACTCGCGCACGAATTGCAATTGACGCTATGGGCGGAGATCATGCTCCTGCCGACATCGTTGCTGGAGCGCTAATGGCACAGGAAAAATGGGATGTAGAAGTCTTGTTGGTTGGCGACCCCGATCAAATTGAAGCAGCCCTCAAACACCACCATAGCAAGCTCCCTCTGTCTCAAATTATTCCGGCTGAAGGCACGATCGAAATGCACGAAGAAGCCTTGAGTGCGTTAAAACGCAAACCCAAAGCTTCGATTAACGTGGCTATGAATCTAGTTAGGCAAAAAAAAGCCGATGCTGTCGTCTCGGCGGGTCATTCCGGTGCAGCCATGGCCTCGGCTCTGTTGCGTTTAGGACGCCTACCGGGGATTGATCGCCCAGCGATCGGGGCCGTTTTACCCACCATGAAGCCTGATTCCCCGGTTTTGGTGTTAGATGTGGGGGCGAATGTCGATTGTCGGCCCAAATTTTTAGAACAGTTTGCTGTAATGGGATCGATTTACAGTCGTTATGTTCTGGGAACTTCTGAACCCAAAGTGGGGTTACTCAATATTGGTGAAGAATCCTGTAAGGGCAATGATCTGGCCATTCGTACCTATCAACTCCTAGAAAATCATCCTGAAATTGCCTTTAATGGAAACGCCGAAGGGCGGGATGTCCTGACGGGGAAATTTGATGTGATTGTCTGCGATGGTTTCGTGGGGAATGTGCTTTTGAAATTTGCTGAAGGAGTGGGAGAAGCGGTTTTACAAATGCTCAAGGAGGAATTAACCTCTGGATTACAGGCTAAATTAGGGACTACTCTGCTCAAACCTAGTTTAATGCGGTTTAAACAACGGGTGGATCATGTTGAACATGGGGGCGCCTTACTCCTTGGGGTGGCGGGGGTTTGCATTATTAGTCATGGATCTTCTAAAGCGGCAACGATTGCGAATGCGGTTCGTTTGGCCAAAGAAGCGATCGATAACCAAGTCCTAGAAAGGATTCAATCCCAATATCAAAAACACCCTCAACCGGATGAAAAGGTGATCAGTGGTTAATCGCTATTTCAGGGAATAGGGAACACCGGAACACCGGAACAGAAACAATGATAACAACAGGCATTTCAATTACGGGTTGCGGATCGGCTACACCCTCGGTTTTACTGGATAATCATGGACTCTCTGAACGGGTCGAAACCTCCGATGAATGGATTACTTCTCGCACCGGAATTACTCAGCGACGTTTAGCTGACCCTGATACGTCGTTGAGTCAATTAGCAATAGCGGCGGCTCAAAATGCGATCGCCATGGCAGCAATTGACCCGGCGGATATTGATTTGATTATCTTAGCTACATCCACGGCTGATGATCTGTTTGGCAGTGCTAGTTTTATTCAATATCAATTAGGTGCAACTAAAGCGGTGGCTTTTGATATGACCGCCGCCTGTTCGGGGTTTGTATTTGGGTTAGTCACCGCCTCTCAATTTATTCGCACTGGAGTCTATCAAAATGTTCTTTTAATTGGGGCTGATATTCTCTCCCGTTGGGTTGATTGGTCAGATCGCAGAACCTGTATTTTATTCGGAGATGGGGCCGGGGCGGTGGTTTTACAAGCGGATGAACGCGATCGCTTATTAGGATTTGAAATTAGAAGTGATGGTAGGCAAAATCAGTCTTTAAATTTATCCTATCGACCCGAACCACAGGAAATATTAACCGGAATTACGATTGGTCAAGGAACCTATAACCCGATTACGATGAATGGTCAAGAAATCTATAAATTTGCGGTAAAAAAGGTTCCAGAAGTCATTGAAAAAGCATTATTTAGAGCCAATTTAACCGTCGATCAAATTGATTGGTTAATTCTCCATCAAGCCAATCAACGTATTTTAAATGCGGTCGCAGAACGATTAAATATTCCCCCGAAAAAAGTGATTAGTAATTTGGCAAAATATGGTAATACTTCTGCGGCTTCGATTCCCTTAGCCCTCGATGAAGCGGTGCGAGAGGGAAAAATTAAACCGGGTGATCGGATTATGATATCTGGTTTTGGTGCGGGATTAACCTGGGGGGCGGCTTTGTTTGAATGGGGGAGGTAGGGGGGTGTCCCCGCTCATTAACAATTAACTATTAACAATTAACAATTGACTAATAAAAATGACAACAACAGCATGGATTTTTCCGGGTCAGGGTTCACAAAAAATTGGGATGGGATCGGATTTATTTGAACAATCTGAACATCAAGAACGATTAAAATTAGCTGAAAAAATTCTGGGTTGGTCTGTTCCTGAAATTTGTCAACATCCCGAAGATAAAATATCTCAAACTTTATATACTCAACCTAGTTTATATGTGGTTGAAAGCCTATTAGTTGATCATTTAAAAAAACAAGGACAATCCCCCGATTATGTTGCAGGTCATAGCTTAGGGGAATATGTGGCGTTATATGTTGCGGGGGTGTTTGATTTTGAAACGGGTTTGAAATTAGTTCAATGTCGGGCTGAATTAATGAATAGTTCGGTCGGGGGACAAATGGCGGCGTTAATTGGTTTTGATCGAGAACAACTGGATCAACAAATTCAACAAACCCCAAATATTGTTCTGGCGAATGATAATAGTGCCGCCCAGGTGGTAATTTCTGGAACCCCAGAAGCGGTTGATCATGTCTTAGCAAATATTAAAGTCAAACGGGCGGTAAAATTAAACGTTTCCGGCGCTTTTCATTCCCCCTTAATGCACCTAAGCGCCACACAATTTCAACAGGTTTTAGACGGAATTGCCTTTAATAATGCCAAAATTCCAGTTCTCTCCAATGTTGATCCCACACCCACAACTGATGCTACTCTGTTAAAACAACGTCTCACCCAACAAATGACGGGTTCTGTGCGATGGCGAGAAATTTGTTTACAATTATCAATATTAGGGGTGACACAAGTTGTAGAAATTGGCCCTGGAAACGTCCTTACAGGCTTAATGAAACGGACTTGTCCCGAAATTCTGTTACAAAACATATAACAACCGTTGTTGCCGTTGTTGCCGTTGTTGCGCTTCAGCGCAATCTGACAACCGTTGTTGCGCTTCAGCGCAATCTTAAGAGCCTTAACAACGACAACGAAAGAAAATATACTAAGGTTCGTTGTTGCACTTGAGGGCCTCTAAGATTGCGCTGAAGCGCAACAACGGGGAATATTAATTAGAATCACCTAAAATACTTTGAATTTTCTTAAACCCACTGATCCCAGACCCGATTTACCCCTATTCCTCTTTTTTCCAGGAATGGATGGAACAGGTCAACTATTCACAGTTCAAATTCCTCGGTTAATGGATGCGTTTGAAATTCGTTGTTTAACTATTCCCCAAACCGATCAATCTAACTGGGAAACCTTAGTTAAAAAAACTATAGATTTAATTGAAATAGAACGTAAAACTAACCCCAAACGGGAGATTTATTTATGTGGAGAATCCTTTGGGGGATGTTTGGCGTTATTAGTCACAATTTTTGCCCCCCATTGGTTTAGTCGTTTAATTTTAGTTAATCCCGCTTCATCTATTAAACAACAGCCTTGGTTACAATGGGGTTCCTATTTAACCCAATGGCTTCCCGATTGGTTTTATCCCAGTTCTATTGTTGGTTTATTGCCCTTTTTAGGAGCTTTAGGACGGATTGAAGCTTCAGAACGTCAAGCCCTATTAACAGCGATGAAGTCCGTTCCCCAAGGAACTTCAGTTTGGCGATTAGAATTATTGCGCCTATTTAAACCCAGTAAATCCGATCTGAATCGGGTTAATATTCCGGTTTTAGTAATTGCCAGTGGTGCTGATAGATTATTACCTTCTGTGTTAGAAGCAAGATTTTTAACCCAAACTTTACCTAATGCTCAAATGGTGGTTTTACCCGATAGCGGTCATGCCTGTTTATTAGAAAGAGATACTGATTTATACACAATAATTCAGGCTTATTCTGTTGCTGAAGAAAGCGATCGCCGGGTTCAATATCAGAGCTAATCCTCTACAAAATAGAGATCTCAAGAGTTATTTGATTTTCCCATGGCTTGAGTAATCCGGTCAAGCAGAATTGCTAACAAAACAATTCCTAATCCCCCCACTGCGGCCATCCCCACATCCAAACGCCCCATTCCTTGTAATACAGTTAAACCAAGTCCGGGTACTGCAATCATGGAAGCAATTACCGACATTCCCAAAGCAAATAATACTGTTTGATTCACTCCTGCCAAAATTGTTGGTATGGCCAGAGGAATTTGCACTTCCCACAGGATTTGTCCAGGGGTTGAACCAAAAGCATAGGCCGCCTCCACAACATCTGCCGAGACTTGTCTAATACCCAAATTAGTAAACCGAATTAAGGGGGGAAGGGCATAGATAATCGTGGCAATTACCCCCGGAACTTCTCCAATCCCAAATAGCATCACCACGGGAACTAGATAGACAAAAGTTGGTAGGGTTTGCATGGCATCGAGCAGGGGTCTAAATGCTTGCTCAAAGCGATCGCTCCGGGCACAGGCCACACCCAAGGGAATGCCGACTATAATACAGAATATAACCGCCGTAACCACCAAGGCAAGGGTAACCATGGCGGCTTCCCACAGCCCAAGAAAACCAATCAAAGTTAGGGCAAGCAGGCTATAAATTCCTATACTTTGTCCGGCAATTTTCCAGGTCATCAGGCTAATTAAAAGTAAAGAAATCAGAGGGGGAATTGCCAGCAATAAACCGCGAATTTGTGTTAATACCCAACTGATAGGAATACGAATAGTCTGGAAAAAGGGACGAAAGTTATCTACCAGGAAATTAATGCCGCCTGTAATCCATTTATCTAAAGGAATGGTGTAAAGTTGGAAGGGATTTAGTAATATATTCAGTCCTTGTGGATTTTTGCTGTTAGTATTATTTCCTATATTTGAGGAATTTTCTACTAAATTATTACTGCTCTGATTTATTTGAGCTAACCAGCCATCAAAAACATCTTGATTTTGCTTAACCCATTCTTCGGCATGACGACGAATATCTTGGGGTTTATTTTCACCGTTTTTAATCCGATAGCTTTCCTGAATCATATCTTCATAAGGAATTTCAACCAGTTCCAAGAAATGTTTTACCGATGGATTTTTTGCCAAAAATTCCTTATTGGCAATCACTCGATATTTACCTTGAACCATCCCCAGATTTTTCCCATTTACAGATGTATCTTTGGCGGTAAGATTTTCAATATTAGAGGCAGTAAAAGGAACTTCTAACCAAATAACATCTTGACCGACTTTTAGCACCTGACCCAGCCAGAAAGGACTATGAGCATAGGAAAAAAACGGTTTTCCTTGTTTGTAACGAGTTAAGGCATCGGCAAGTAAGGCGGTATAATTTCCCTGATTGATTTCAACAGTATCGCGTAGTTTGTAAGCATCTAAATGATGCTTCATTTCTAACTCACAACTCCAACCGGGATCGCAACCTACTAGATCGGCTTTGCCATCTCCATCGCTATCAAATAACTGGGCAATTTTTGGATCTTGAAATTGTTGTAAGTTAGTAATCCCATATTTATCAGCAGTCTTTTTATCAATTTGATAGCCCTGTATAATCGGAAAAAGCAGACCCAATTTCTCCAACTTTTTTTCACCGCCAGCATTTTTATAAAATTCGTTATGTCCGGGGTCTCCAAAGACGGGAGCAATATCTAAATCACCATTAGCGATGGCGGTATAGAGGGCTGGATAGGCTACCGCCACCAGTGGGGCTGTTTTGTAGCCGAGTCTCCCCAACCCAATATTAACAATCTCAGTTTGAAAAAAATCCTCAATCCAATCACTTGTCCCTGAACGAATAGTAATAGCATTTCCGGGTAGAGCAGAATTTGTAGTTTGTGCGCCGGAGGAAAAACTGATTAAACCGATCAGAAATATAGTTGTCAGAACTAACAAAACTGATTTTTTTAGGCGTTGTTTGATCATCTTTATGAATTACGAATTACGAATTACGAATGGGGATAATATAGCAGTCCCCAAGGTAGCGGGAGCAGGGGAGGCAGGTAAACTCTTTCTATTGCCTATTGCCTATTGCCTATTGCCTATTGCCTGTTCCCTTCAATTGTAAATTATTACAATCTATTTAGGTGAACTTACTAATACTAGCAAGGACATCTGCCGATTCTAAAACTCCCTTAAACTTTCCGGTTTCATCAACCACAACTAGGCTTTGTTCGTTGCGGTAAAGGTGAAAAATATCTTCTAAAGGCACTGTGGATTTAACCTGGGAAAAGTTGGTTTGTATCAATTTATTGGTAATATTTTTAAGGTCTTGCTGAATTGCTAGATCAAGCTGTTCTGGATTAATAAAACCAATAGGTTCTTGATCAGAATTGAGTATATAGATGCGCTGGAGGTTTTGCTTCTGTATCTGTTTGAGTGTTCCTGGCTCCAAATCTTCACCAATAATTAAACAAATAGTTGGACGGGCAATGGTTCCTGCTTTGAGTATTTGCCCGCGATTAACATCTTGAATAAAATCACGGATATAGTCATTAGTTGGTTGATTTAACAGTTCTTTTGGTGTCCCAAGTTGAACAATCACCCCCTCTTTCATCACCGCAATTCGATCGCCTAATTTTAGGGCTTCTTGAGTATCGTGAGTAATAAAAACTATGGTTTTATTCAACTCTTTCTGAAGTCGTAATAATTCATTCTGCATCTCCCTGCGAGTTAAGGGATCGAGGGCACTAAACGGTTCATCCATCAGCAAAATCTCGGCATCCGTTGCCAAAGCACGAGCCAGCCCAACCCTTTGCTGCATTCCCCCACTCAAAGCAGAGGGTCGATAGTCTGCCCATTGAGCTAACCCCACGACTTCCAAGGCTTCCAAGGCTTTGTTCCGGCGTTGGGTTTTGCTCATCCCAAGTAACTTTAGTCCGTATTCTACGTTATCCGCGACGGTTCGATGGGGAAATAACCCAAAATGCTGAAATACCATTGATACTTTAGTAAGACGAATTTGACGAATTCGTTTTTCATCTATATAAGCAATATCCTCATCATCAATATAAATGTGTCCCCGGGTTGGTGTAATCAAACGATTAATACAACGAATAAGAGTCGATTTACCCGAACCGGACAAACCCATCACCACAAAAATTTCCCCTGGGTTAATGGTAAAAGATACATCGGCAATGCCGAGAACCTGACCTGTGGCTTGTAAGATAGCTTCTCGGTTGGCTCCCTGTGAAAACAGCTTCAGGGCGGCAGAGCAATTCTCTCCATAGATCTTGATCAGATGTTCGATGCGGATTTTGGGTTTAGGATCACTCATACTTTTTTGGTCAAAAAAATAAAGGGTTCTGGGTTTAATTGTGCAAATTATTAATTTTTTATTCCTGATAAATTTAGGATAAAATTACCGAGTTTGGATGCTGTTTTGGGTTAGCTAACGCCAATCTTTGTGATCTTTATGCAAGACTAGATTAGTGATTATGGTTTCTGTAAACGATCATACTACAAAATTGATCGCTACATTTTAAGATTTATAACATCCCCAATAATACCCAATTAATCTTCACTAATTTTAGGGTTAGCCGGAAGTAGAATCCCTTCTTGTAACAAGGTATCCATAAAATTCTTTCGCAAAATACGCTGAATCTGAAGATGTTTTCCGGGCTTGACTTTGGTTAATGTCCGTAACAATAAGTTAGACTCGCTCAGACTTTCTACGCCATCAATTTGTGTGAGTTCGAGTATATCTGTAGAATTGGCTTTTAACTGTTGTCCTACCTCCTCAATAACTTGATAAACATGAGCCAAATTAGAATCATAAGGGACGCTAACATCTACTACGGCAAAAATATATTGTTTGGAATAATTGGTAATTGAACCCATATCACCATTGCGAATAATTTGTAATTGACCATTAGGATGTCGGATGCGGGTTGTTCTCAATTCTATCGCCTCCACCGTACCCTCTACTTTCCCCGCTTCAATATAATCACCGACTAAATAGTAATTGTCAAACAGAATAAAAAAGCCACTGACGATATCATTAATTAGGGTCTGGGCTCCTAAACCCACAGCGATACCAACGATACCCGCACCTGCTAATATGGGAGTGGGATTAATATCAAGGGTATAAAGAATGAAAATTCCAACGGTAAAATACACTAAGTATTGCAATAAACTCTTAAACAAGGGAATTAGAGTTAAGCGTCTACTTCTTTGAATTTCCGTCAAATTCTGCTCTTTAAATACAACTTCTTCTACCAGTAAGTGGATGACTTCAGATAACACCTGACTCAAGAAAACTATGGCAATAATCTTAATAATTCGTAGACCAAAAGTAGAGAGTTGGGCGATTAATTGGATTTGTTGTGTTACTAATGTGGCAATGCAGACATAGATAACAAATTCCAGACACCGTTTTAATAATGGAATCAGGTGTTGGAGACGAGCATAAAATCGCAACAGGTTATCCGAGTTGGAGTATTTGAGAGTGAGAATATCGAGGGTATCGACAATGGTGGCGACGGCTTTTAGGATCAGTAATCCGACTGCAATAATTAGATAGATTCGCAGTGCGATATAGAGATATTCAGAAATGATTGCAGGTAATTTGAGAAATTGAGTACAGGAAATTATTACCCACAGCCATATTCCGCCTCGAACTCTTTGATAAAGGGCGGTAAAGAAAGCATCTATACTTTCATCGTCGGCGGTGCTTCTTTCAATGTTTTTGGCGCGAGTGCTGGCTATTTTTAGCCAATATTTCAGCAGTTTAAGGGCAATTATGGCTACAATAACCGCACCAATACTTTCAGCAATACCAATGCCAAAGGTAATCCAAAATCCTGGGGGAATACGGCTAATTAAATTGAGTGTATATTGTTGAATATTTTTACCTTGATATAGCAAAAAACTATTCGCACCGACAATTACAATACACAACACTAAGCCAATCAATACCAACAATCGGGTGATGTTTCGACGCAGATTTTTAAGTCGAGAATCGTCACTTTTAAATATTGAAAATTTAACTAATAGTTGGGATGAATTTCTAACTAACGCAATCAAGAATAGAAAAATAATGATCACTAGGCTGACTTCAGCCAAGATAATTAATATGTCGCTCATTTCGTTTTCAGAGTCAAGAGTTTAATAGACTATTTACTGATAACTGCTAACGGGTAAAGACGCGCCATGGCACGTCTCTACACTGATGACTGTATTAATTAAATATCTTGAACGATCCGAAAACCAGCGTGTTGATAGAAATTGGGACGAAACCAATTGCGGTAATATTTTAAAGATTCCGTGCCATTTGTTATCCAACATCCTCCTAACATCATTTGATGTTGGGTATCAAAAAAGATAGCAGAATTATCTTCATAAAGAAAATGGGGTTCATATCCTGAAAGGGGGTTTAAATTATCACTCAACCATTCCCAAACATTCCCCCGCAAATCATAAAGTCCAGAGGGACTTTTGGCGGTTTCTAACATTCCAACTGGACTCGGTGAACCAAATTTAAAATTCAGGTTATAATCGTCTACATCTTCTACCAAACCATTCCCATAAGTTGCTACATTGTACTCAGCTTCACTCATTAAACGAGTATCTTTACCTTGCCAACGACAATAAGCCATTGCTTCATAATAATTGACTTCCACAGGCCAATCTAAAGGTAAATCAATTTCATCAAACTGGGCGCGATATTTATAACTCCCATTTTGTGAGCTCCAAAATTTTGGATGTTGGATATTATTTTCAGTTTTCCATTGCCAAGATTTTTCATCCCAATACTCTTGATTTCCATAGCCACCCGCCTTAACAAAATCCAGAAATTCGCTATTGGTAATTAGATATTTACTAGCTAAAAAAGGTGCAACTTCAACGGTGCGTGACCCATAATCAATATCCCAACCATAGGTGGAATCATCAAAATCTTTACCAAGTTGGGCAATTCCCCCGGCAACTTTAAGCATTTCATTCTCTGGAATATAACTTTTAGAAGGTGCATATTTCCAGTTTGAGGGGCGTTTGACTCGCTCTAGGGGAAGCTGGCGAAATAACATCGAAGACGTCTCGACATGAATGCGCTGGTGTTCAATTCCCATGATTAAGGCCCACAGGGGAGAATCGGGAAGAATCGGCAGAGTAATCGGCGTTTTTTGAATTAATTCTGATAGGATTTTATAGGCTTGTTCTCGATATTCCCAAGCTGAGGAAACTTCTGGCCATTCCATGTGGGCGATCGCTTGATTTAACTCCTCTGGTATTTCGGGATCGACGCCAACTCCAAACAGAATTTCGTAGTCCTGATTCAGACATTTTTCTAATAATCCCACCTGAACTAATTTATTGATATAGAAAGATGGCGAATGTCCCAGATAAAAAATTAACGGATTTCTCAAAGGGTCGGGATTCAGATAAAATGTGTCTTCCCCGACTAAACTTTTTAGGAGCATATCTTCGAGTTGCCAAGCCTCCTGAAAATAATTAATCAGGGTTTGGCGATCGCAACAATTAAGTTGAGGAGGACAATTAGATACGAGAGTGTTCATAGTTAATGGGAATAAAGTTGGTTAGACTGAATAGGATTGCTAGATTTAATTGTTCGCAGCTTTCTGACTTTGTTTATAGTTTTCGGGATCGGTTCGCAGATCCACATACAAGAAATCAATCCCCTCTTGTTCTAGCATTTCTAATATAGCTAGGTTCAAATTTTTCTCGGCATCAACGTAGAGATTATTATCATTAACAAAGGCACCAATGTTAATCACACGGGCATTATTTTCAATCTTGCTAAACCGAACAATCATCTCTTTAGATAACCCCGGAATAGATGGAGGCATTTCTCGAATAGCATCGCAGATTCTGGCGGTTTGCTTGGCTGAAATACCATCAATTTTGAGGGTTAAACTAATACCCCACTTTAATTCCTCACCCGCATTTTGTGACCAATTTTCTACAATTCCAGTAATCATCCTGGAGTTGGGCATTTTCACAATTGAACCCCATTGATAGACATGGAGAGTTGTAGTTCTAAATCCAATACTCATGATCTGCACAAAACCCTGTAATCCTGAGACTGAAACCCAATCTCCTTCTCGATAGAGACCATCAGAATAGATAATAACTGTACAAAACCAGTCATAAACAATATCTTTCAACAGCAAACCCAAAGTAACCCCAGCACCCCCTAATAGACCCACGAGTGCCGCTGCTGATTGTCCTAAAAATATCTCACTGACTTTAATTGCGATGACGATAATTGCTGTCGATTGAAAAATCTTGGGCATCAATGGTCTGAGTAACTCATCGAGTTCGGTTTCAGTCCGCAGCACGACGTTAGCAATTAGCTGCCCGAAGATCGAAGCACTGCGATAAATCACATAAGCAACGATGAAAAAAACAATTAAGTTAAGAACTTTAGTAATTGCTTCGCTCAATTGTGGCCCAATGTTGGTCGCCAGAATCTCCTTCATTAGCAAAAATCCACCAATCAGAATCAGCCAACTTAAGGCGGGTTTGAGAATGGCAATTAATTCATCATCCAGTGTACTCTCGGTTTTTCGGGTTAAATACTCAATGCGTTTAATAATTGCTTCGATCAAAAATCGTCTGAATACCTGTGTTATTGTCAGGATCAGAATGACTAGAAGAATTTTGCCGACGGGGACACCTGAAACATCAATATTGATGTTTTTTAGGGTGTTTAACAATTGTTCCATAATTAGTTTGCTTCCCGATATATTGTTGACAGGTGATTGCCCAATATTCTGGAGGTAATCACCCTAGTGCTTCCCTTGTCGGAAAGCTTACCATGATTTAGAGAAAAGATTAGCTGATAACATAAAAAATTAACAAAAATTTACAACAACCTCGCACAAAGCCCACGCACTTCAGTCGTGGGATGTAGTGCGACCCCCTTTAGGGGTGTGAGGGTTTTAATGTAATCCCTAAGAACTTCAGCCATTGATAATCCTTCTGATTCAGCATGACTTTTGAGACGTTCATATTCTTTCTCGTTAACATTAAACTGAATTTTCTTTTCCCTTGACATACTCTATTTAAGACTCTATTATCAGAGTATAGCAAGGATGTTCCTCGCTTATCTGGTCAGATGTTCTGACCTCCTTAAAAACAAGTTGTCAATGGCGAGAAAAAGGCAACCACTGTGATTATCCCTGTTGACTACAGAAAGCTCCGAAAAATCTTGGCAGAGCCAAAGACTGTAATAGTCGTAGCCGTCAATTGGGACGAGGTACTTGGCATTCCTCAGAGTCTCGTACTCTCCTTTAATATTGCTGTGAAGCAATTCTGGAAACAGTAGGGGGCAACTCCATGAATACCGAGCAATCGGGGCTAGACAGGAGAATCCCACGCGGTTCACCCGTGGGAGTGTCAATTCTGCAACATCACTATAGCAATCCTAAATCAGTTGTAATATTTCCATCTATCTCGACCCCTCCCAACCCTCCCCTTAGTAAGGGGAGGGCTAGGGTGGGGTTCTATATTCTGATCGCAAATCATTTAAGATTGCTATAGCTCCTGGTTGCAGCTTTTAACACACGGATTCTTTTTCTAAAAACTTCTTGCCACATCTTTATGGTCTAACATAACCCAATCGGGCCAAGAAAGAGGGCGGTTTTAAATGGGTAACAGCCCGATTTAAAGGTAAAATCCGAATTTGATTATGGTGCATCACATTCACTTGATACACCTTTTTATTCGTAATATCTAATCCAGTTAACCAGCCACTTTTTGCGTGATAAACTCCCGTATCAATTCCTAACCATCCCTGACCTTGAACTAACTGTCCTGGTTCAATGCCATCAAAAGTAAAGGTAATGGTATGACCAATAATAATTAATTTATCAGCAAAATATGGTTTGGGGATATTATGAAATTCTCGCCGTATCCAACAAAATTCTTCCTCATTTTGTTCTTTAATTGACATTTTGGGATGCACCCCCGCATGAACTAGCCAAACATCCCCTAAATCTAAATATAGAGGTAAAGAAGCCATCCAATGCACGTCATCCCTGGGAATAATTCCTAAATCCTGATAACTGGTAATGGTCGTTAAACCGCCGCTATATAACCAAGCCTGCCAAGCTTGAGGATTTTTCCCTTCATCGGGCAACGCATTTAACATCAGTTGTTCATGGTTGCCCCGTAAACATTGATAGGGACTATTTTTGACAAAATTAACCACTTGGGCACTTTTAGGGCCACGATCAATTAAATCCCCTAAAAAATAGACCTGATCATTTGCATTAGGAGCAATACGATCTAATAGGGTCATTAACCCATCATAATGGCCATGTACATCACCAATAACAATGCGTCGAGTCAGCATTTTTTATTTAATTGCACACACATAAGGTGTTCTTCAAACTGGAAATTATCGACTTAAGGCGCGAATAAAACTCTGAAGTCCAGATAAAACACCTTTTTTGGGCCGTTGTACAGATTGTGTCACTGACGAGTCACCTCCGGGGGTCGCCTGTGCCAAAATCAGATCCAACTCATCGCCGACGGGTTTTGTCGGTTGTTCAGTGATTAACTGGTACTGTCCATCCACTTCTAACCAAACTTCCCACATTGAAGGATAACAACGCCTGAGTGCTGCACCTTCTAGGGACTTAAGGTAATAGCAAGATTCAATGGTCTTGATAAACCGTTCTCGCAACTGACGAGCAGCATATCCTATTCCTATAATAGCAATATCTTCTAGTTTTGGATTAAGTAAAATTACTGGGCGATCTCCGGCTAATTGAGACAATTTTTCCATCTGTGCCACTTCTATCGCAGAAGGAGATACCACTAAAAATTGCTGATCTTCGGGTTGTAAACGAGTTTCTACCGGAGAACGAGAAGTCCCTAAATCCGTGACTCGAAAAGAGGTTTCTCCCCAGTCCCGACGGGCTAAAGCGGCGGCTCCGGTATCGGGAAATAAGACGACTAATTGATTATCGGGTTTTTGAATAACGGGAATAAATTCTAGGGCTATAGATTGGGCTTCGAGTTCAATTTCAGGAAAAACTAATTCGATTTGAATTAATTTATAACCATCATCTAAAGCGGCTTTAGTTGCTTGTTTGGCTTGTTCAACGGCTGCTTCTAAACTGTTAGGTAGCTGCGACATAGGTATGATGTGACTATTAATTGTTTTGATTAAGTTGCTGTTGTTTGTTAATTCATCTTAAGTATAACCCTCTTAGGGCTTGTAACCAAGCTTGTAAATCAAAACCTGTTGTTTGAGATAAATACTCAAAGGTATCTTGCCCAGATAGCACTCTCCACCCTCCAACACTACAAGTATTGACAGCTTGAGGTAAACTATCAGTTCGCAAAATCAGTAAAACAGGTGTATATCCTCTATTCTTTAATCGTTCAGCGTGTCCTCTGAACTTTTTTAAAGTTCCTGAATCTCCTGATCCAATTCTATATTTTGTATCGATAGCATCAGTTCCGATCACTAAATCACATAATTCATCTTTTCCATCTCGGATAGCTGGGGAAAAGTCTGCACAACCTTGTCTGCAAACCTCAATAACCAGACGTTCCCAACATTTCCCTAACTCTCTCCCCCAATACTGTTTATTGAGATCTTTGATTTCTTGTGTTAAGCCAAAAACCATCATTAAATCATCTTCTCCCGACAATTTGTTTATAAATTTTTTGTCAGTGAATGATAGACTATACTTTTGTAAAATTGATTTAAGTTGGTCATCATCTATTGAATTAGACATTAATTTATTTTCTCCATAACAATAGTAGTATCATGTTTAATCGTCCCTGCCCAATCAACGTTTCTTGGAAGATTCAAACGTCGATTTTTCAACAGAAGATTAAAAGTGAATATTTGCTTAAAACCTAAGTCAAAAGCTATTTCTGACAAAAAATAAGCAACGGGTATCTCAACACCACAAATATTACTAACATCTCCCACGGAAAAGCAATAATATCCTCCTTGTTTTAATACCTGTAAACTCTGTAAAAAATGCTCTTTCATGTCCATAAAATATTGATAAACAACTCTGGATCTAAGTTGATTTTGACCCGAAGTTGCTTGATATTTTTTCCCAAAATAGATATCTTCGATCAACTGATCTAAATGCAAATAGCCAGTTTTTCCTAATTCTTTACACTCTTGCTTAGGTATTCGTTCAGTTCCGATTTCTTGAGAGTATAAATTTAAACGTTCTTGGTCATGACCTACTAAGCCCAACCAATGCAGTTCAAACTTAGAAGCCCAAACATAATCAATTGCATTAATATAGGGTGGAGAAGTAATAATTGCATCAACTTTTAAAGGTTCTGGAAGTTGTCGAGCATCTTGAGATGAGAGTTGTTGAATTTGAGCCCCAAATCTTTTTAAGAAAGGGTTCCATTCCACAAACGCTTCAATGGATTGTTTAACATAGTGTTGAAAATATTGAAATACATCTAAACGGGAACGATCAGGGATTTTCTCAATATGGGGACGTCTGGCTGCCAAAATCATCCCATCATTCATATTGGAAGTCTTTCTAACTGTAGAGGCAAACGCTAACCAGAGTAAGGGTTGAAGGGTAGATTTGGCTAAGAGGATATGTTCTCTTAAAATTTCCAAACCTTCTTGTACGGGTTGTTGGAACCAAAAATCTTTATTTGCAAAATTGATAGTTGATTCTGCAAACTTTTGGGTTGATGCTTTTTCAATAATTTGGGTTGTTGCTTCTAAAACATCTAGGGGTGAAAATACAGTGGTTTTGACCTGGCAAATTAAACGACTGAGAGGATGATAGTCCAACCAATAACCTGAAATCTGCTGTTGAATTGCTTCTAATAAAGTTGTACCTGATCCACAAAATGGATCAAGTACAGTAAAAGAAGGTGAAGCATATTTTTTGAGAAACCAACGGGGAATCTCAGGAATAAATTTGGCAGGTTGAAATCCTAAAGAGTAGATTTTCAGAGGTGGCTTTCTCTGAACGGTTATAAATTTTTCTGACTCCAGATTACAAGGAATTTCCCCTGCAATATGTGAATATGAAAAAAACTGTTGTTCAAGTGCATTAATCATACTCTTTAGAATTCTACAAACTTGATTTTAAGTTAAATACTCATGGCTAACAACTGATTTGGAATCAAACGCTTGAGGACTTGTTTCACAACCATTGCTGTCCAATCAATATCAGCTTCGGTGGTATCCCGTCCCAGGGTAAAACGAATCCCACCTAACGCGGTGATTTCGTCATATCCCATTGCCAATAAAATCGGACTGGGACTGAGTTTACCACTACTACAAGCCGAACCTGCACTAATGCCAATTCCGGCTAAATTCAGTTGACGGACTAGGGTTTTTCCCGTCAAGGTGGTGGGGTTGATGTGTTTTGGGGTAAGACAAAAACTAACATGATGGGGTAAACGATTTAAAGGATCGCCTATGGGTAATAAATACGGCACATCGGCTAATAAGTCAAATAGGCGATCGCGTAATCTAATTAACCGAGAGGTTTCTGTCACAATATCCTGGGCTGCTAATTGGCAAGCTAACCCAAATCCAGCCAGGATGGGAACAGCCTGTGTCCCTGAACGCAGTTGAAATTCCTGCCCCCCTCCGGCTAACAACGGAGTTAACCGTACCCCTTCCCGCACATATAAGGCTCCGGCTCCTTGGGGGCCATACAATTTATGACTGGACAGGGATAATAAATCAACGGGTAACTGCTGCATATCCAGGGGTAAACGTCCCGCCACCTGTACCGCATCGGTATGAAATAAAGCCCCGTGAGTATGGGCAATTTTGCCTAAAGTTTCAATGGGTTGCAGGGTTCCCACTTCGCTTTGGCCATAAATAATCGATACTAAAACCGTATTCGGTTGAATGGCCGCCTGTAAGTCCAGGGGGTGAATGCGTCCGCGACTATCCACGGGTAAGCGGGTAATTTGCCATCCCGACTGCTCTAGGAGTTTTGCGGGTTCAGAAATAGCCGAATGTTCCACCGCAGAAATAATCAGATGTTGGGGTTGGGAATATTGACGGGCGACCCCCATAATAGCTAGATTATCGGATTCGGTTCCCCCGGAGGTAAAAATAATTGATTCCGGTGGAGCGTTAATCAGATGGGCCACCTGTATTCTCGAGCGTTCTAAAATCATCGCGGCTCTGTTACCCCACTCATGAATACTAGAAGGATTTCCCCAATTTTGAGTCATCACCGTTTGCATAAGGGCGATAACTTCATCTGAGGGAGGAGTGGTAGCGCTATGATCGAGGTAAATTTGCATAAATTTTTATCAATCAAAAGTTGAGTTTTATTTTCCGCAAGCACAATTAAAAATCGTTAAAATTGAAGGTGTTTAAGTTAATTAATCTCCTGGTTTACAAACGTTATAATCTTCATGGGAAAGGACTTTTTGAGGAACGAGTAAATTACCGCTATCTTGACAAAGCATTCGATAATTTCGGGTTACGGGAATACTGATAATAAAACGATTATGGCGCAGTCGCTTCCCTCCAAAGTCTCGATAATTTTTTTGGTCATTTAAGCCCGCTAAAATAGTCCTGGCCTTAATCACAACATAATCGGGTAAGCCTCTGAGATCAATGATATCCTGAGTAAAGGAGGCTTCCCATTCTAGTTTTTTGGTTCGTTTGTCCTCTATAGCCTGACTGTGGGAATCCTGTGTCACCTCTTGTTGATTACAACGATGACAGATTTTCCCATATCCTTTATGGCCACAGGGAAATGTCCTCTTTCGTTTTGGCATAGCACAGCAGTGAGGGTGATTACCCGCGCCTACAAGCTCTGAGCAAGTGCTTACGGCGCTGACAGACTGTTACATCTTTTTCCGTCGGTGACTTGGCAGAAATTAAGTTAATCTCGTCCTATTAATAGATTACCTGAATCATGAAGCTAGGCAATGGTTAATAGGCAATGGGTTTTAGAAAAATGGGCAATGGACAATAGTTGTTTATTTTTTGATTGTTATCTAAAATCTCGGTTAAAAATCAATGTCCCCGAATTGAGTTTAAGGTCTATTCTGATAAGTAGTTACACAAAATAAATTACCTAGTTGAGAGAGGGAACACCGGAACAGCCCCGCCAAACCCCCCGTGCACGGGGGGCTAGGGGGGGAGAGAACAGGGTGGAGGATGTGTAATTAATTTTGTTTAGGTACTTATTACAATCATTAGTTAATATAACAGAAAAGCCCCGATTTTTTTATGGTCGTGCGTCAACTTGTCAAGATATCTTTGCAGATCAGTTTAACTCTATAGTTACCTGAACAAGAACAGAATCGATATCAAGAATTTATCTTACTAGCTGATTTGAACCAAGATGGAAAAGTTAGCCCGGAGGAAAGTCAACAACGGGATGCTTTAATTATCTTAGAAAAGGCTGGGATTCCGATTATTGATGATACTGAAAATGGTTCTAAAGGTACGGGGTTAATGCACCATAAATTTATGGTAGTAGACAAAAAAAATTTAATTGTAACTTCTGCTAACTGGACAACCAGCGATGTTCATGGAGATTTTCAAACCATAGAAAGTCTAGGAAATGCCAATAATTTATTAAAAATTGAAAGTTCAAAATTAGCAAAACTATTTTCCGAAGAATTTAACTTAATGTGGGGGGATGGAGTTGGCAAAAAAAAGGATAGTCTATTTGGGATTGAAAAAACTTTTCGCGGGGTGCAGAATATTTCAGTTGGTAATACTCCGGTAAAAGTTCAATTTTCTCCTACTTCTCAAAAACAACCTTGGCAAAATAGCACTAATGGTTTAATTAATCAAAAATTACTGAGAATTAATCAATCCTTTGATTTCGCTTTATTTGTTTTTTCCGCCCAAGATATTGTTAATACTTTAGAAAGAAAACATCAAAATAACGTCTCAATTCGGGGATTAATTGATCCGAGTTTTGCCTATCGTTTCTATAGTGAAGGTTTGGATATGATGGGAATTTCTTTAGTTAATAAGTGTCGTTATGAATCGGGAAATAATCCTTGGAAACAGCCGATTTCAACCGTAGGAATTCCTAATTTACCAGAGGGCGATCGCCTACATCATAAATTTGGAATTATTGATGGTAAAATTGTAATTACAGGTTCCCATAATTGGACAGAAGCCGCTAATACCCAAAATGATGAAACTCTAATTGTAGTAGAAAATCCAACAGTTGCGTCTCATTTTCAGCGAGAATTTGAACGTTTATATCAAAATTCCGCCCTAGGGATTCCCAATTGGCTATTAACAAAAATCGAAAAAGATTTAAAAGCCTGTGGCGATTCTGTTGTCTCTCAAACCCCTTCTGCAAAAGCAAATCTAACTACTAAAATCAATCTCAATACTGCTACTCAAGAGGAGTTACAAACCTTACCCGGAGTCGGGGAAAAGTTAGCTAAAAATATTATAGCAGCTAGACAGAAAAAACCCTTTACTTCCCTAGAAGATTTAGATCAGGTATCTGGTTTTGGGCCAAAATTATTAGAGAAAATTAGCGATCGCGTTATTTGGTAAACTAGAATGGGCAATAGTCAACAGTTATTACTGTACAGCTACCAATTAAGATGTTTGACAATACTAAACCTTGTAAAAAGGGATAACCTACTGTTTGCTTGTTCCCTGTTCCCTCCCCCCCTAGCCCTCCGTTCACGGGGGGTTTGGGGGGCTGTTCCCTAGCTGGGTTTATTTGTGATTGAGGTGGTTAACAAAGATTTAATAAAGCCCTGAAGGGCTTACTACTGATATGAATAAAATTGGTTTGCGAGGGCGTTTATTTTTATCCCATTTGTTAGTAATGTTAATTGGGGTAACATCCTTAGTAATTATTGGAAAAATATATTCTCCTAGGTTTTTCGTCAGTAATTTAGAACAACTCGAAGGCCCAGGATTTCGGTTACAATATATTAGAACTCGTCTGGTCAAAGGCTTTGAAATAGCCTGGAACCGTAGCACCTTTTGGTCAGTTTTAGCCGGAACAACTGCCGCCGTCGGACTCAGTTATTGGTTAACTAAACGTATTACTAAACCCCTCACCGAAATGGAAGAAATTACCCAGAAATTTGCTTCTGGGGAATGGTCAGAACGAATGTCTCCTAATGATATTCCCGAATTAAATCAATTAGCTATGAGTTTCAATCAAATGGCGGCTAGTTTACAAAATGTTGAAAAAGGTAGACGGGAATTGATTGGTGATTTAACCCACGAATTAAGAACTCCTTTAACTATTGTTAGAGGGTATTTAGAAGAAATAGCCGACGGAAATATTGCCCCTTCCCCAGAAATTTATCAACAATTAGCTAAAGAAACAAAACGTTTAGAAAGGTTAGTGAATAACTTACAGGAACTCTCGAAAGTCGAATCCGGTTATTTACCCATCCATCAAAAACCCGTTAATTTATATCCTTTATTAGTATCATTAGTACAAAAGTTTTCCGATCAAATCTTAGAAGATGGGCCGATTATTCAGTTGGAATCCTCACCGGATTTACCTTTAGTTTTAGCCGATTTAGATCGAACTGAACAGATTTTAGTTAACTTATTAGGAAATGCAATTTGTTATACAGAAACCGGAACCATTACTGTTAAAATAGGTTATGACTTAAACTTTTTGTGGATTGGGGTTATTGATACCGGAATTGGCATTTCTCCCGAAGATTTACCCCATGTTTTTGAACGGTTTTGGCGAGCCGACCGTTCCCGTTCTCGACATTCCGGGGGAACCGGAATTGGATTAGCTATCACCCGTCGCTTAGTGGAATTACAGGGCGGAAAAATTACGGTTTCCAGTAATTTAGGACAAGGTAGTATTTTTAGATTTTCACTTCCTTTGGCTAAATAATCCTTAACATTTAGAGTTTAAACGGGTATATATTGATTTTTCCCCTCCCCCTTTCTTAATATCCCTATTTTCGCTAAAGTGATTGGGTTGATTTATCTGGAGCTAACTGTGGATCTAGTTACAGGATTTTTATCGCTAGACTCTATATTCTCAAGCTGGGGATTAAATTTCTTCCCAATTTTGGGGACAGCAACGGAAGCCCATCCTGCCGTTGAAGCCGAATCAACCATGGTACTCCTAGGAGTTATGCTCAGTTTAGTGGCTATTTTTGTAGCCAGTAAAGCGGGGGGAGAATTTGCCAATTGGTTAGGGTTTCCTCCCGTGCTTGGAGAACTACTTGGAGGCGTAATTATTGGGGTTTCTGCCCTGAATTTAGTGATTTTTCCAGAAGGCGGTATTGATAGTTCTCACTCCGTAATTATCAGTATTCTGGAAAAAACCGCCGGGTTAAGTCCAGATGCCGCAGAAGCGACTTTTAAAAGTCAAAGCGAAGTTTTAGAGATTTTATCGGAACTGGGTGTGATTGTTCTGTTGTTTGAAATTGGTCTGGAATCCAATGTTGAACAACTTCTTGCTGTTGGAATTCAAGCTTTTGTTGTCGCTTCTTTGGGGGTTGTGGTTCCCTTTGTGGCGGGAACAGCCGGATTAATGATTGTTTTCCATGTTCCTGTAATTCCGGCGGTTTTCGCGGGTGCAGCATTGACCGCTACCAGTATCGGAATTACCTCTAGGGTGCTATCAGAAATTGGTTGTTTATCTACCCAAGAAGGTCAAATTATCTTGGGTGCGGCCGTGATTGATGATGTCTTAGGAATTTTGATTTTAGCGGTGGTTGCCAGTTTAGCTAAAACCGGAGAAATTGATGTAACTAATATCATCTATTTGATTATTAGTGCCACCGTTTTTATTGTCGGTGCAATTGTTTTAGGGAAGTTTTTTAACGGGACTTTTGTGGCCTTGGCTTCCCAATTTAAAACCCGGGGTCGGGTTGTAGTACCTGCCCTAACTTTAGCGTTGATTTTAGCCTATATTGGCGGCGCGATTCACCTGGAAGCAATTTTAGGGGCATTTGCAGCCGGGTTAGTGTTAGATGAAACTGAACCCGGTAGGGAGTTAGAAGAACTAATTAAACCCATTGCAGATGTAATTGTTCCGGTATTTTTTGTGGCGGTGGGGGCAAAAACAAATTTAGGGGTTTTGAACCCAGCAGTCCCTGAAAATCGGGAAGGGTTAATTATTGCTACCTTTTTGATTGTGGTGGCTATTGTGGGCAAAATTGCCGCTGGTTGGGGGGTATTTGGTTTGGATAATCCCAACCGTCTTGGAATTGGTGTCGGGATGATTCCGCGAGGAGAAGTGGGATTAGTATTCGCGGCTGTTGGTTCGGCTAGTGGTGCATTATCTCCCGCGTTGGATGTGGCAATTATTCTGATGGTAATTATCACAACTTTCTTAGCGCCTCCTTTACTGCGAATTGTGTTTAAAACCGACACTCCGCCGCCATTATCCGAAACAACTTAAGGTAATTAAAGATGGTTTTATGGGGTGAAGTTGGGTAAGAAAACGAGGAAGCAGTGCGAGCGTCCTCGCTTGCTAGATATCAACATCTCAATATATGTTATCTTTAAGGAAAATAGCAGTCTAATAAGTACCTAAACAAAATTAATTACACATCCTCCACCCTGTTCCCTCCCCCCCTAGCCCCCCGTGCACGGGCAGGGCTGTTTCATGTTTGAAAATTATAGCCTACTTTTGGGTCATAATTCTCAAACATGATAGCTATTTTCCGAATAATTAATATTTCATATAATTGCTATATTAATATTAATTATAGGAGGTATTATCTAAGCAGCATAAATATTCTTATTCCCTATGGAGTAAGACTTACATTCCCGATTTTTATCTATTTTTCCTAAATTAATCGCTCTATTTTTTCATTTTTAACTTTGGGATTAAGAGATAGCCAGTAATTTCTCCCAATGATTTCCTAACCACCTTCTTCCCTCTGTTATTGACAAAAATCCTAAACCTCTGAAAATATTCAATCCTAGGGTGTTGAGCAGTGCCCAATTAGTCGCGGCTTGTACTTGATGAATTTTCATACTATCCTCTTTAAATAACACATCTTTTACCCAATGAACTTGATTCTCAATCCCCCAATGCCCTTTAATTTTTTTGGAAAAAAAATCCGCCTTTTCCCAGATACTACTTATATAATAAACCGTTTCTCTATAAGGCTTTTTTCCTCTGTATCCCCACCTTTCTACCTGAATTATACTTTGAATATGTTCCCAAGGGCTTTCAATTTTTATCGAATTTTTAAACACTGATACCCGACGAGTTATTTCTCGTCCATGACCCCTCTCTTTTTGAGTATCTATACTTTCAGCTTTCGTCGTTTTTGTAATTTTTTCAATTTGATTATACAGTTTGATTTGATTCTTTTTAACCGCGATTAAATAATCGTTTTCACTCTCGATAATCTTTCGGACTGTGGTGACATTACAATGTAACGCATCCGCAGTTATTAACTTTCCTTTTAGACCACATTCTTCTATTATCCCTTGGGCTACAGCTTGTTCTGAACCGGTTTTACTCTCGAACTTTTCCGTCGCTAATACTAATCCGGTTTCTTGACTAAATAGAGATACCATTATTACCATGTTTTGCTGCTGATTGCCTGGGTCTTTTACCGTACTTCTTAAACTTTTTCCATCTATTGCTAATCCCTCTATTCCCTTTAATTTAGGAGAATTCTCTCTTGACCATTCTTTTACTATTTTGCTTAAATCCTTCTCGTCTACTCCTCTCATCACCCTCCTTATTGTTGAATAAGATGGCATTCCTTGGCTATAGATATTGAATGTTCTTTTCAGGATAACTTCGTTGGCTTTGACAAAATATTCCATCTCTCGATATCCTTGATGCCCTAACATCACCCCTAAAACTACTACTAATAGCACTTCCCATAAACTATACCTTTTTCCCTGATTTTTTCGGAAATCCTTGACTTCTTTTAAATTTTCTATTAAACTTGTTAGCATCTTTATTTTAGAAAAAAATGGTGATCGCTCTCCATTTTATCAGGTGGCGATCGCTCTTTCTTTACTCTTTTTCACCTGACTTTGAAACAGCCCTGCGTGCACGGGGGGTTTGGGGGGGCTGTTCCCTCTCTCAACTAGGTAATTTATTTTGTGTAACTACTTAGCTAAAAAATGAAAGCAATTACAAGTAACCAAGCCAAACAAAAATTAGATGAAATCATTGATAGAGTGATCCTTGATGCGGAGCCGACTATCTTATGTAATGATCAAGGTAAACAAGCTGTTTTAATGTCTTTAGATGAATTTAACTCTTGGCAAGAAACACTATATTTATTATCAAATCCAGCCAATGCAGAACACCTATTAGAATCAATTAAACAAGCCGAATCAGGTAAAAAATCCGTTAGACAATTAGTTGATGCGTAAGTTATAACTATAGCAAGATTCCCGATTCGTAATTCGTAATTCCCAATTCGTAATTCCCTAATATATAAACGGACTAATCTCCCCAGCTTTAACATTTAAAATTTGAGTATGTTTTAACCATTGAGCATCAAAAGCACCTAAATGAGTAGTTGTAATTAAAGTTTGAAATCGGTCTTGAATCGCATCTAAAAGTTGATTTTGTCGGTTTATATCTAATTCAGCTAAAACATCGTCTAAAAGCAGTAAAGGCGGTTCCTTAACTACTTCTTCAATTAGTTGTAATTCCGCTAATTTTAGGGCTAAAACTAAAGTCCGTTGTTGACCCGATGACCCATAACTTCGGGCTGGAGTTTGATTGATACTAAAAATCACATCATCTCGATGGGGCCCCACTAAGGAAATTCCTTGTTGTTTTTCAGCGATCGCCCTGGTTCTAATTTTATCAAAAAAAGCCTGTTGAATTTTTTCTGGTGGAGTTATTGATAAACTGTAATTTGGTAACTCTAAATTAACATTAGGTTGATAAATTATATCCAATAATTCCGTATTTCCACTAATAGATTCATGCCAAATTTTAGCCAGAGGGACTAAACGTTCTAAAACGCGATCGCGACGGCGGATAACCCTAGTTCCAGCTACAGCTAATTGAACATTCCAGAGTTCTAATTCCTCTTGTTTATGGTGAATTTCTGATGTTTCTGGATTTTGTTTAATTTGTTTTAATAGAGCATTTCTTTGGCGTAAAACTTGATTATATTGTTGTAAAATATAAGCATAAATTGGTTCTAACTGCACTAATAAACGATCTAACCAATTGCGCCGATATTCGGGACTACCCCGGACTAATTCTAAATCTAAACTAGAAAACTGTACTACATTTAAGACACTCAAAAAATCTAACTGTCGGCGCAGGGATTCCCCATTTAAACAAACAGTTCTCCCCCCTTGGGAACGCAAAGTAATCCCTAAATCTAATGTGCCTAAATCCCGTTTTAAAGTAGCTGTAATTTGTGCGGTAGGTTGGGTATCAAAAATCAAATCCCGATCTCGACTAACTCGATGACTTTTGAGGGTAGAAAGTAATTCAACTGCTTCTAATAAATTAGATTTCCCTTGGGCATTATTTCCTAATAAAATTGTTTTAGGAGCTTCAAATATAACTTTTTGATCGGCATAATTGCGAAACTGTCGTAGATATAATAATTTCAAATACATGGCAAGAGGGAATAGGTAATTACGAATTACAAATTACGAATTACTTTACCATAGTATCTAATGAAGTTTTGAGTTGTTACCCAATGCTAATTCGGTGCTACGATGCTATAAACTAGATAAATCGGTGAATTGGGGTTACACTGGAAGGGGGAAGGGATGGAAACCGTAGAAATCACCGATACGGACGCGCCATCGCACGTCCCTACTGATAACTAATTACTGATAAGAGGACAGTGCCATATTTAATTTATAATCCCGATACAACCGGGGCTATGACCTTTAACCTACAGTTCGGTGTAAATACCATCGGACGGGGGCGGGATAACACAATTTGTTTAGCAGATGTGAGTCTTTCTCGTCATCACGCTCGCATTGATGTCAGCGAGGGAAAAAACACGATTACCGATATGCAGAGTAGTAATCATACCTTTGTGAATGAGGTGATAATTGAACACGCGAATCTCAAATCTGGAGATTTAATTCGTTGTGGTCGTGTAGTGTTTAAATTTATGAATGTTTCCCTCACACCCTCTTTAAAATCGGAGGCTGAAAATCATCAAACCTCGGTTATTCACGAATTTGCTACCGATAATAGTTATACCATTATTCAAGATTTATTAGGAACTTCTCAAGCCATAAATTCAGTTTTAAATATTCGACAACAAGATGCTAATTTAAGAATTGTTGATAAGTTAAAAATTTTATTAGAAGTTAGTAAAGAGTTATCTTCTCCGAATGAACCCAATAAACTCTTAGATAAAATTTTAGATCTATTATTTCAAATAATGAATCTGGATCGGGCGGCGATTTTGTTAGTTAATCCTAAAACCAATAACTTAGAAAATAAGGCGGTTAAATTTCGGGAGGAACCCCTCGCCGATGAACATTTTTATAGTAAAAAAATTACCAATATTGTTAGAGAAACAGGAAATGCCGTATTAATAGATAATGCTCAAGCCGATGAGCGATTTGAGGGGTCTGAGTCGATTCTGTGTCAAGCCATTCATGCCTCGATGTGTGCGCCCTTAAAGTTACGGGATATTGTGATTGGGGTTTTGTATGTGGATAATTTATCTTTATCTAATCTTTATTCTCCCGAAGATGTAGAATTTTTAGCCGCCTTAGCCAATCAAGCCGCGATCGCGATTGACAATGCCGAACTCTATAAAAAAATGCAGGAAGAAGCCGTAATTAGAAATAAATTAGAACGGTTTTTTCCTCCAGCAGTGAGTCGAAAACTTCGGGAAGAAGGAAAATTTGATGCCATTGTAGAAAGTGAAGTTACCGCCCTATTTTCTGATATTACTAGATTTACAGAAATGTCTTCTCGAATGCAGCCTCGTCAAGTTATTTCTATGTTAAATGAATATTTTAAACTGATGGTGGAGGAAATTGTTTTTCCCTTTGAAGGAACCTTAGAAAAATACATTGGGGATGCTTTAGTTGCGGTTTGGGGATCTCCCTATTCCCGCCATGATGATGTGGATCGAGCGGTGCGAGCCGCCATTGAAATGCAGTGGACGGTAGATAGAATGAATCAAAAATGGAAACAGCGTTATGGAGAACCAATTTATATTCATATTGGACTGAATACCGGACAGGTAGCTGCGGGAAATATTGGTTCAGAAAAACTGATTCAATATACCCATACTGGTGATACCATGAATGTAGCTAGTAGGATTTGTTCAGCAGCTAATAAAAATGAAATTTTAATTTCTCAATCAACTTTTGATCAGTTAAAAGATCGGAGTTTGCCTTTAGAAACAATACCTCCTGTTATTGTTAAAGGGAAAACCGAACCCCTGCAACTTTATCGTTTACATTGGCAAGAAGTTCAATCAACTGCTCTTTCTTTTTGAATTAAATAATTAAGAAACCCCTGAAGGGGTTACTACTTTATCTTTTTGAATTCAATAATTAAATAAATAATTAAGAAACCCCTTCAGGGGTGACTACGGTTGTTATAATCTGGCTCGTTTTAAGGCTTGCCAACTGGTGTATCCTAATAATCCAGTTGCACCCATAGCATAGGCTAAACCACTGGGTATTCCCGAAAAAGCCAGGGCTAAACTTCCTACCCAAAGGGTTAAAGAATAGATAAATAATACCGTTCTCCGTTGGGATAAACCCGCGTCTAAAAGTCGATGATGCAGGTGGCGTTTATCCGCAGTAAAGGGGGATTTACCATGGCGAATTCGATCTAAAATCACCGCCGACATATCTAAAATCGGAACCGCTAGAATCATATATGGGAGAATCACCGAGGTTACAGCCGTTACTTTGACTAAACCAATCACCCCAACCCCAGCTAGGGTAAATCCCATGAAATAGGAACCCCCATCCCCCATAAAAATCTGGGCGGGATTAAAGTTATACCTGAGAAATCCTAGGGAACTTCCCGCTAAGGCTGCTGCAATTAAAGCCGCGGCGGGTTGATTCATAAATAAACTGACAATCAACATGACCACGGCGGCAATACCACAAACCCCCGCCGCCAGTCCGTCTAAACCATCAATCCAATTAATCGCATTGGTCATCCCCACTAACCAAATAACCGTGATAGGTAAACTCAACCATCCAATGTGAACTAGACCCAAATTCGGAATCGTTAAAAAGTCAATTCGGACACCTACCCACCAAGCCAGACTCGCGACCCCGGTTTGTAGGATTAGGCGAGTCACAGGGGATAGGTTAAATAAATCATCCGCCAGACCAATCAGAAAAAAGGCAATACCCCCAAGGGTCACGCCCCAAATTTCATATTCATCCTGGGGGCTTAGGGGTTTTCCGGTGGCATCAATAAAGCCACCTGACCCCCAAACAAATAACAGAGCAATTAAGGCGCCAGCAAAGATGGAAACGCCACCTAAGCGCACCATTGGTTGTTGATGAACTTTTCGATCATTGGGCAAATCAACCCTTCCCGAAACGGATGGCGATTTTCTTAACAATCGGGGTACTCCAGATCACAACTAGAGCCGAAATTAAAAAAGCGAGTAGGTGGTACAGATGGTGGGGCATCTGAGGTTACAGGTGCAAGAAGTTCTTTGGGTGTCAGCCAGAGTTTACTACATTTGGGAACCTTTCTGACAAAAAGAAATCTCGGCGATTGAAATCGCTGCTAAACAAACGATGTCCGCCTGCGCGGACAAATAACGTCCACAGCATCCAAATCTTCAACCCGCATCGGCGGGTTTTGCTTGTGTAGCTGCGGTTTCAACCGCCGGGTAATTAAAAACCGTAGCTAAACAAACGATGTCCGCCTGCGCGGACAAATAACGTCCACAGCATCCAAATCTTCAACCCGCATCGGCGGGTTTTGCTTGTGTAGCTGCGGTTTCAACCGCCGGGTAATTAAAAACCGTAGCTAAACAAACGATGTCCGCCTGCGCGGACAAATAACGTCCACAGCATCCAAATCTTCAACCCGCATCGGCGGGTTTTGTTTGTGTAGCTGCGGTTTCAACCGCCGGGTAATTAAAAACCGTAGCTAAACAAACGATGTCTGCCTGCGCGGACAAATAACGTCCACAGCATCCAAATCTTCAACCCGCATCGGCGGGTTTTGCTTGTGTAGCTGCGGTTTCAACCGCCGGGTAATTAAAAACCGTAGCTAAACAAACGATGTCCGCCTGCGCGGACAAATAACGTCCACAGCATCCAAATCTTCAACCCGCATCGGCGGGTTTTGCTTGTGTAGCTGCGGTTTCAACCGCTTCAACTTCTTCTTCAACCTCTTGGGTCTTGCTTGGGTCATGAGATTTTTCGGTCAGGGTAACACCTTTTTTTAGTGTCATTTGTCGGACTAACTGTTGCCATTCCTCAGAATTAGTTAAACTTTCGGAATCTAGTTCCATGCCCTGGGCTAAGGACAATTTAGAGAAACTTTCTAACCAGGTTAAAATGATTTCGCTAGGGGAAGCTGTGGTTAACTTTAAGGCTTTTTGCAGGTGGGCTTTCATTTGCGGCAGTTTACCGTTACGATAGGCGTTCCAAGCATCCCAAATTAGGAGGTTATAGTCCATCTCCGTATGTTTTTTAGGATCATTGCTGAGGGTTTGTTCCAGTTGTTGGCGCTCTTGGATTTGTTGGGTTTGCAATTGAGATTGAGCTAATTCAATTTGAAGTTGATACATTTGAGATTGCGATCGTTTTAATTCGGTTTGCAGTTGATTAACTTGGGCTTGTTTTTGTTTTAATTCTCGCTTGGTTTCCTGGAATTGAGATTTAATTTCTGTTAATTCGGTTTGAGCTTGTTGGAGTTGGGAGACTGATGTTTCTAATTCCTTGATATAGGTCTGTTGTTGTTCTAACTCCTGTTTGGTTTCCTGGAATTGAGATTTAATTTCTGTTAATTCGGTTTGAGCTTGTTCGAGTTGAGATTCGGACTGTTGTAATTGAGAATGGGACAAATCAAACTCACTTTCGACTTGATATAGTTGGGAATTAGAACGTTTTAAGTCTCGTTTGAGTTGTTTAACTTGATTGCTCGTTTCTTGTAATTTATCTTGATCTTGTTGGAGTTTAATTTGAGTTTTCTCTAATTCTTCTAAACTTTGATGCAGTTGAATTTGAAAACGTTCTTCCCGTTTTTGCGCCTGTTGTAACTGTATTGTTAATTGACTTAAAATTGATTCAACTTCATTCCGTTGAGCTTCCGCTTCATCTAGTTGAGATTGAGAGCGTTTTAAATCCTCTTGAATTTGAGGATACTTAATTTCATAGTCTTCTAATTCTTCTTGAGTTTGATGTAATTGCGATTGATACCGCATCACATCAAATTGAGCTTGACTTAATTGGGTTTTAACTGTTTCTAATTCAGTACGAGTTTGATGGAGTTGATTATGAGATTGTTGTAAAACAGACTCGGTTTTACTTAACTGAGTTTGAAATTGTTGTAAAACAGATTCGGCTTCTTGTAACTGAGATTGAGATTCGTCTAATAGAGATTCCGCCGTTTTTAGTTGGGTTTTTGTTTGCTCTGATTCAGCTTGAATGACTTTGGCTTCTTCTAATTCAACTTGTTCCTCCTGCAATTGAGATTTTAGGGATTTATTCTCTATTTCTAATTGACGTAAATTAACCCATTCTTGAAAAGCCCAAGTTTTGTATAGGGAAGGTTTTAATAATTCTTGCCAAGAAAAATCAGGTGTTTGTTCAGGATGCCATCCTCTCCCTTCTAGTTCTTGATAGAGTTCAATGGCTTCGGGAAAGTAATGGTCAATTAATGTGGGTCGCTGACTATTAGATGAAATTTCTGTTCTCAACAACGAAGGATCATAAGCAGTGGGGGCGGGATGACTTAAATCAACGTTAAACTTATGATTAATTGTATCAATATAGGCGTTTTGATATTGAACAATTGTTTTTAGATTAGTTAACAAACAACGATGTTGCTCCCGATTATAAAAATTGAGAATTTTTTGATTATAATGCTGCCAATATTTGATCGCTAATTCGGGTTGAGATTGAAACATTTCATCCCCCCGTCGATACAAGGAGTCAGCCACTTCCCAAGGAGAACGATATATTAATAAAAATCTGGCTTCGGGTAACAGTTTTGCCCAAAAGTCTAAAAATAAGGTAGTTCGAGGTTCTTGCCATCCCCAAACAGAACTTAACCCATTTTGTTCTACTATATATTTAGCTCGGTCAATTAAGGGTGCATTAATCTGTAGATTTTCCTCAAGTGTCCATCCATCAATATTAACCCCTAGGGCACGAAAGGCATCCAAATGAAATTCCAAAAAATCTGGGTTTTCAAAATATCCCTTGGCATTAAATTCGGTCGCTTCCATCAAACGACGACCAATATGAACCCCTGCACTTTGCAGAATTGATGCAGTTAAGGAGGTTCCTGAACGGTGCATTCCGGTGATAATGAAAACGGTTTGTTCGCTGTGGGATTTTTGCATAATTTTTGAATACTATGTCAATTAAATAATTTTAGTATAAATGGGTTGCCTGTCCTACCAAATTTCTCGGATATTATCGAGAATCTCTCAAAAAGCCTGACGCTCTTTTAGTAGATTATGTTCATTGGCGGTTTGTTTCCCATGGGTTAACATTTCCTGAACTTGAGTCTGAGAATATTGTAAGGCTTGTTAGCTCGTTCGGAATCAACTTTCTGTGGTATAGTCGGGACGGAAACAATTATACCCCGACAGACAAAAGGAACGATTACCAATACAATCTGGAAAAATGACCAGTGTTCCAACTGCCATTCCCTCTAAAGCCGGAAGATAAAAACCCTCTCCTTCTTTTTGGTTGGGGAGAAACACTGTTATTGTAGCACGATTTAGCTGCTCTAAATAGTCTTTTCTCGAAAGTTGAGTGGTTCAGAGTTCTACTTTTTGACCGATTGTTTCTAATTTCTGCTTTAACTCCTGTCCTACTTCTGGTTCTTTTAATGCTGCAATCTTTTTTAATTGGGAAACAGAAAATGACATCAATTCGGTGTAAAATTCAGAATAGGTACAATGGGGCGGAAATTCGGTTGGAACAATCGGGTCGTGATTAACTTCTCAATTCCTAAGTGTTTGGCTAAAGTTTTCGTCCTCCGGTAGAATCTACCTTTAATTAAATCATAAAACTTATTGAGATTTTTGGTATGAGTGTTAGCTATTTTGAGACCGCCAATCAACTGTTAAGAAAAAGTCAGTTTGACAATGCCATTGAAAGCTACCAAAAAGCGATTGAAGAAAACCCAAAATCGGCTTGGTCTTACTACAATTTAGGGGAAGCCCTGGTCAATACCGGAAGTATTAAAGAAGCGATCGCAGCTTACCAAAAAGCGGTGGATCTCAACTCTAATTCCCCTTGGTTTCATGATCGCTTAGGTAGTATGCAACTGCAAGCTGGACAGTTGAGTGAAGCCATAAGTTGCTTTCAAACAGCCATTGCTCTCGATCCCAGCTTTTCTGAATTTTACACCAATTTGGGTATGGCTTTGACTCAACAAGGCAATATTTCAGAAGCTATTTCTTCCTTCCATAAGGCATTAGCCCTAAAGCCCAATGATGGGGAAACTTATTACTATCTCGCACAGGCTTTCACACAACAAAACCAAAAGCAAGAGGCGATCGCAGCTTACCATCAAGCCTTAGAAATTAATCCCTATTGGTCGGAATGTTATTTAGAATTAGCCAAGATTCAAGATAACTTAGGTCAGACCGATGAAGCTATTAAGAATTATCATCGGAGTTGTCAACTCAATCCTAATTTAATAGAAGCATATCAGAGTTTGCGAACTATCTTAGAACAGCAGGAAGAATGGGAAGAACTCATTAAACTCTCCCGTCGTTGTTGTCAGGTGAATTCTAACTCCGCCGAAGCCTATTATGATTTAGGAACAGGATTAATTCACCAACAGGAATGGGAAGAAGGTATCATTGCTTTGCGTCGAGCTTGTGAACTCAATCCTGAATTTATAGAGGCTTATCAACAGCTAGGACAGGCTTTATTTCAACAAAATGAATGGGAAGAAGCCGTAACAGTTTATCGACGTTGTGTTCAACTTAATCCTGATTCTGTTGAATATCAATGGAGTTTAGCTAAAGCCTTAGTTCAAGTTTATAACTGGGAAGAAGCGATTCAAGTTTATCGTCAAACTTGTTATTTAGAATCTTCTTCGGCTGAGTTATATGATCAATTAGGACAAACTTTAGCACAATTTTATCAATTTGAAGAAGCGATCGCCACCTATCGCCAAGCCTTAGAATTGAATCCTGAAAATCAGGGTGAAATTCAAGCCCGCCTACAACAAATTTTAGAGAAACAGCGTCAATTTGAAGAAGTGATCGCCATCTATCGTCGTACCCAAGAGTTTAATCCTAATTCCTTTGAATCCTATCAAAATTTAGGACAAACTCTCCGACAACAAGGCGATATTGAAAATGCTATTGTAGCCCTACGTCGCGCCTGTGTTCTTAACCCCGGATCTCCAGTCGCTTATCACCTTTTAGGTCATACCTTTGCCATCTTACAAAAGTGGGATGAAGCTATTAGTTGTTATCGCCGGGCTTGCGAGATTTATCCCCATTCTCCCGATATTCATTTACATTGGGGAGAAGCCTTAGAACAGAAAGAAAACTATCAAGAGGCTCTGGCTTATTTGCAGAAAGCAATTAACCTAAAACCAGACTTTGATTTAGCCTATGAAGCCATGGGTCGCGTGATTTCAAAAAAAAAAGGGAGTTAACTTAGATCCCCTCTCTCGATATCGGGAAATGCAGAAAAACCGTCCTACAGATCCTGAAACTTATCAGGATCTAGGACAACAATTACATCGTCAAGGCTATTTAAAAGAGTCAATTAATTGTTATCAAAAAGGGATAGAATTACAAGGAGAACCGATTCATTTATGGTTTTATCGGAATTTGGGAGAAGCGTTAATCAGTTATCAGTCATCAGTTATCAGTCATCAGTGAAGGGGGACTCTGGGACAATTTCTTTCTTCTTCCTCCAAATAATTTGACACTCGACAACCGTCAAAATCGGGATGATAGGATTTGAACCTACGACCCCCTCGTCCCGAACGAGGTGCGCTACCAAGCTGCGCTACATCCCGATGCCTTAATTAAGACACCTTTAGTGAGTATAACACAGAAAAGATCAGTTAGGATCTATAAAGATGTGAATTTATTAGGAAAAGGTAGCCCGTGGTAGTCAAGCCAGACTGGTTAAGAGTCAAAGCCCCTCAATGGGAGCGTGTTGGCAACGTCAAAGGGATTTTGCGGGATTTAGGCTTAAACACCGTCTGTGAGGAAGCCTCCTGTCCCAATATTGGGGAATGCTTCAATGCTGGAACCGCTACATTTTTAATTATGGGGCCAGCTTGTACCCGGGCTTGTCCCTACTGTGATATTGATTTTGAGAAAAAACCCCAACCCCTAGATATTACTGAACCCGAAAGACTAGCGGAAGCGGTACGACGCCTGAACTTGAATCATGTTGTGATCACTTCTGTGAATAGGGATGACTTACCCGATGGCGGTGCGTCCCAGTTTGTTCGGTGTATTGAGGGGGTGCGATCGCTCTCTCCCCAAACCACTATTGAGGTCTTAATTCCCGATTTGTGTGGTAACTGGGACGCCTTAGAAATAATTTTGCAGGCTAAACCGGAAGTTCTCAACCATAATACCGAAACCATCAAACGGCTGTATCGGCGGGTTCGTCCCCAAGGCGACTATCAGCGCAGTTTGGAGTTATTAAAGCGATCGCGCCAACTCAGACCCGAAGTTTATACTAAATCTGGGTTAATGGTGGGACTGGGTGAAACCGATGCGGAAGTTCGAGAGGCCATGGAGGACTTGCGAGCCGTTGATTGTGATATTTTAACCTTGGGTCAATATCTCCAACCCACACCCAAACATTTAGCCGTCGAGGGATTTATCCCACCCGAACAATTTGATACTTGGCAGCAGTTTGGTGAGTCTATCGGTTTCTTACAGGTGGTGGCTTCTCCCCTAACCCGCAGTTCCTACCACGCAGAACAGGTACGAGCCTTAATGCACCAATATCCGCGTTAATACCGTAGTGAGTCCTTTAGGACTCCCTCTCAAGGTTCGAGCCTTAATACAACGATATCCGCGTTAATACCGTAGTGAGTCCTTTAGGACTCCCTCTCAAGGTTAGAGCCTTAAAGCAGCAATATCCCCGTTGATATTCCAGTTTCCCAAAATTGAGACAAAATAGAGAGAATATTCTAACCCTTGAGAACGATGAAATGTTGCATCAACCCCCAATGTCCGAACCCAAACAACCCCGATAATACGGTTTACTGTCAAAGCTGCGGCGTCCCCATACCCGACTTCCTGCGGGGACGGTTTCGCATGATCAAACTGTTAGGACAAGGGGGGTTTGGTCGGACTTATTTAGCCGAAGATCGGGATAAACTGGATGAAAAATGTGTAGTTAAACAGTTTGTTCCCATGATCCAAGGGACAGCAGGACTACAAAAAGCTTTAGAATTATTTAAACGAGAAGCGAAACAACTGCAACAACTAGGACACCATTCGCAAATTCCGGCATTATGGGGCTATTTTTCAGAAAATAATCAACTCTATTTAATTCAGCAATATATTGAAGGGGAAACTTTAGATAAAATTTTACAAAAACAAGGGGTTTGGACAGAACAGCAAGTTAAGGAATTATTAATCAGTTTATTACCTGTTCTCAAATTTATTCACCAGCAAAAGGTGATTCACCGTGACCTCAAACCCGATAATATTATGCGTCGTGGAAATGGGGAATATGTATTAATTGATTTTGGCGTAGCGAAAGATTTATCAGGAACGGTGGTATATACCCAAATCGGAACCCGTGTTGGTTCTCATGGATATGCAAGCCGGGAACAAATGCAAGGGGGGGAAGCCTATGCCGCTAGTGATTTATATAGTTTAGGAGTAACTTGTTTTTATCTATTAACTAAAATTTCACCTCTGGAATTATGGTTAGATGACGGTTACAGTTGGACGACAAATTGGCAAAAATATGTCAAGCAACCTCTGAGTCCACAATTAAAGAAAGTTCTTGATCAGCTATTAAAAAAAGATATTGAAGATCGTTATTCTTCTGCTGATCAGGTGTTACAGAATTTACAGATAATACGACCACCACAACCAGCGCCAACACCGAAGCCAACACCGAAGCCAACACCGAAGCCAACACCGAAGCCAACACCGAAGCCAACACCGAAGCCAACACCGAAACCAACGCGCACCCACAATAATCATATTAACTTCTGGGTGGGTTTATCTATTGGGATATTGCTGTTAGTCGGATTATCTATTGGGATATTGCTGTTAGTCAGACTTGCTATATATACGAATAAAAATACTTCTAATCAAAAGTCCTCACCCATCGCCCAATCAACTCCCACACCAACGGAAAATCAGATCAGCAATTCTACAATATCACCAACTCCCATAGCCGTTGCCACAACCGCCCCCTCACCCCAAGTATCCTCGCAAAATGCTGCTTTAGTTGCTACTCTCACCGGACATTCAGATGATGTCTACTCTGTAGCCTTCAGTCCCGATGGTCGGACGTTAGCCAGTGGGAGTAATGACAAGACGATTAAATTGTGGGATGTGCAGAGCCAAGGGAAAATTGCTACTCTCACCGGATATGATGATGTCTACTCTGTAGCCTTCAGTCCCGATGGTCGGACGTTAGCCAGTGGGAGTTGGGACACCACGATTAAATTGTGGGATGTGCAGAAGCAACGGGAAATTGCTACTCTCACCGGACATTCAGGTTTTGTCAACTCTGTAGCCTTCAGTCCCGATGGTCGGACGTTAGCTAGTGGGAGTGCTGACGGGACGATTAAATTGTGGGATGTGCAGAGCCAACGGGAAATTGCTACTCTCATCGGACATTCATATTTTGTCATGTCTGTAGCCTTCAGTCCCGATGGTCGGACGTTAGCCAGTGGGAGTTGGGACACCACGATTAAATTGTGGGATGTGCAGAAGCAACGGGAAATTGCTACTCTCACCGGACATTCAGGTTTTGTCAACTCTGTAGCCTTCAGTCCCGATGGTCGGACGTTAGCCAGTGGGCGTGCTGACGGGACGATAAAATTGTGGGATGTGCAGAGCCAACGGGAAATTGCTACTCTCACCGGACATTCATATCGGGTCAAGTCTGTAGCCTTCAGTCCCGATGGTCGGACGTTAGCCAGTGGGAGTGGGGGTTGGAACAACACGATTAAATTGTGGCGAGCACCGTAGGGGCGGGTTCGCGTTAATCTTGGTTAATCAGCAGAAATCTGAATAAACCCGCCCCCAACCTATCAACAATTCCTGATCCCCCCTAGCCCCCCTTAAAAAGGGGGGAACCGGACTTCAAAGTCCCCCTTTTTAAGGGGGATTTAGGGGGATCAAAACAGAGATTGTCTCGAACCCGCCCCTACGATATAGAAAAATTTCTGTTATTCTAAAACCAGGAAACAATATTATTAATTGCTGTGATTATGATTAGACGAGTAACAATTTATTCCGGTGAGGATGGTTACTGGGTTGTTGAATGTCCGAGTTTACCCGGTTGTGTGAGTCAGGGAAAAACCCAAGAAGAAGCATTAATCAATATTAAAGAAGCAATTCAAGGCTATATTCTAGCTTTAGAAGAAGATGGTTTACCTGTACCCCTCGAAAATGTTGAGACTTTAGAAAATTTACTATTAGTGGTATGAGTAAATTGCCTAGAATTTCAGGTAAGGAATGTGTTAAAGCTTTAGAGAAAGTAGGTTTTTATTTGAGACGACAACAAGGTAGCCATCTGATTCTCAGACGTAATGAACCTTTAACACAAGTCGTTGTTCCAAATCATTCCGAACTGGATAAAGGAACTTTAAGATCAATTATTAGAGGGGCTGGATTAAGTGTTGATGATTTTTTACAATTACTGTAATCTATATTGAAGGCAATAAACCCTAGTTATCAAGTCTTTTGGCAATTTGCGATCGCTTTCAGAAACCGGGTTTCTTTGGGTATTGCGATCGCATTGGGGGATTTGATAATAAAGGATAGAACGAATTGCGTTAGGTAATTTAGGAGATTACCGTTTTGTAGGAGCAGGGGTTTATGAGTTCAGAAAGCTCAGGAGTATTGGAAAGATTATGACAAACATTAAAATACCAACTTCTAAACCCTATCAGGATTTTATCATTGAAAAGCTGAAAAATTCTGAACACGCTGCGGGTTTTTTGACCGCAATATTAGAAGAAGAAAACCCCGAACCTGAATTATTGAAAAATGCGATCGCTAAGGTAATTGAAGCAAAATATCAAAATCAAGATTTATCAAACGAAGCCAAATTATGTTATGAAAAACTTAATCACCTGTTAACAAAATCAGGTTGTGCTGAAATTTATGGTTTTATTGAGTTATTGAATAGTTTGGGATTTGAGATTTCAATTCATGTTAAAGAATATATTACAGAAGTTGAGGAATCAGAAACCGGGTTTCTCAAGATATCTTGATTTGTAGCAATTAACTTAATTAGAAACCCGGTTTCTTGATTATTAACTTTAGAACGGGACTGACGGGGCTCGAACCCGCAACTTCCGCCGTGACAGGGCGGTGCTCTAACCAATTGAACTACAGTCCCTTGCTGTCGTTCTTTTTTTTGCGACAATTTTTATTATTACTGCTTTTTTTTTATTTGTCAAGCCTTTGCTGGGAAAATTTTTTTGACGGGGCTTTTGGTGGAGTCTTCCCCGCAAAGCTAGACTAAAGAAAACAAATTCGGAGGGATTCTCAGTGAATATGGAGTTTAATCCATTAGACAGGTTAACTCAGGAGCAGGTCAATACTTGGGTTCAGGAAGGACAACAACGGAGTCAATTCGGCCAGTTACCCAGCTATATTCCCCAGTTAGCCCAGGTGAACCCCCAGGAATTCGGGGTCAAAATCCTGACGCTCCAGGGCCAATCTTATCGGGCGGGGAATCAAACCCTCCGATTTCCCGTGATGAGTGTGATCAAGTGCTTTCTATTATTAAATCGACTGCTGGAATTGGGGGAGGAGCGGGTCTTCCAACAAGTGGGGGATCAGCCTTCCGATCAACCGTTTAATTCCCTCGAACAGCTACAATCCGATCACGGATGGCCGCGTAATCCAATGATTAATAGTGGGGCGATCGCCCTAGCTGGATTACTTCCCGGTCAGGATGCGGATACTCGCTGTCAGTATCTCTGTTCCTGGTTAAATCAATTAGCCGATTGTCAGTTAGTTTTAGACCAGGATATTCTGGAGTCCGTGCGTTCATCCCCCAATCCCAAAAACCTGGCCCTGGTTTCCACCCTGGCGACTGCGGGTTATGTGGAGCATCCCGATATTACCTTAGATACCTATAACCAAATTTGTTGTTTATCGGCCACAATTTCAGATTTAGCCAAATTGGGTTGGTTATTGCTACAACCAACTAACCCGGAATGGGAAAGCGCCATTCGCATCGTCAAAACCTTAATGATCACCTGTGGGTTATACGAAACATCGGGACATTTTGCGCTGAAGTTGGGAATCCCAACTAAATCGGGGGTGAGTGGGGCGGTATTGTCAATTATTCCCCTACAGGGAGCGATCGCTTGTTACAGTCCACCCCTTGATCCCCAAGGAAATTCGATCGGAGGTTTATTTTTTCTGGAAAAAATAGTTAAAACCCTAAATTTAAGTCTGTTCACTTAGTTTCTACATACCCTATTTAGAAGATTAACAGCCTATTAAACTAAATCAAAAATAATGGAACCCGATTGCCAAAATTAAATTATTAAAAAATGTTAAACACAAAAATATAAAAACTTTATTAAGATTTTATGGTTATATTGAAAATAGCAGCAGAAGTAACTGGAGTGAGACACCCATGGAAGTCAGTCAACTGTTGAGGGAATACGAAGAAGGGGAAAGAGAGTTTACGGAGGTAGACCTCGAAGGAGCAGACCTATCCGGGGTAATTTTGATTGGGGTTAACCTTTCGGGAGCTAACCTAACGGGAGCCAACTTGAGTCGAGCCTTCCTGAGTCGGGTTAAATTCAATGGGGCGTGTTTGCATCGAGTGAATTTGAGTTATGCCAAAATGAATGAGGCACAAGGGGGGGATGCAAACTTAACTAAAGCCAATTTGACGGGGGCTTTTTTGGTTAAAGCTAAACTTCCCAATGCTAATTTAAGCGGTGCAACTTTAGCCGGAGCTAATTTAAGACGCGCCAGCTTACCGAATGCTAATTTATGCTCGGCTAACTTGCCATTCTCGAATTTAAGAGAAACAAACTTAACCGGAGTTAATTTAAAATGGGCAAATTTAGTGGCGGCAAAACTCAGTGGGGCTAATTTATTTGGGGCGGAATTAACGGGAGTTAATTTACAAAGAGCCTACTTAAATGGGATTAAATTAAGTTGCGTTAATCTTGAGGGTGTTAATCTGCATGAAGCTAGAATGAATGGGGCTGATTTAGAGGAGGCAAACCTGATAAATGCTAATCTAAGTCAAGCTCAAATGCGAGGTATTAGGTTAACTAAAGCTGATTTAACCGGAGCTAATTTAGAACAGGCTAGTCTAATGTGGGCAAATTTAAACTGGGCAAATTTATCACAAACAGACTTGAGAGATGCGGATTTAAGAGATGCGTCATTATTGGGAGCTAACCTTGAAAATACTCAATTCCAAGGAGCGCAATTACCGCAATCTTTAAAACTTTATCTGGATTTAGCGATGACCTGCTCTAATTTATATCAAGCTCATACTCAGAAGTGTGAACTTGAGTTAGGATAATTAAAATTCAGATTTAACGGCGCATTCATGGAAACAGATTATACTGTGGTTTTTGTTACGGCAAGTTCTCGTTTGGAAGCGGAAAAAATTGCTCAAGTGTTAGTGGAAGAAAAACTAGCAGCCTGCGTAAGTTTAATGCCAATTCATTCTATTTATACCTGGGAATCAAAATTATGCCGAGCAGATGAATGGCAATTAATTATTAAAACGGATCTCAGAAAATTTGAGCCTTTAACCATAAGGGTTAAACAACTTCACTCCTATGAAGTACCTGAAGTTATCGCTTTACCTATTGTTAATGGTTTAGTAGGTTATTTAGACTGGATTGCTGCACAAACTCAGACCCTTTAAAAAATTTGTTTTCTCTTAATAATTTTATTTACTTTTATAAGGACAAGCATTGATAGGTGTCCTTGTGGATTCCCACCATCTAAATCTTTCACCTAAGCGGTAGTTGTACTGCCTCCGGCAGAGTTCTAGGTGAGCAGTGATCGTTACAACTTGGGCTTTTGTGGGTTTAAGGCGGTATTTGTACGTTAGTTGCATTGAAAACTTCCTTTTCGACCTGTTTCTAGTATAGATTATTTCAACACTTAGATGATATGTTACCCGAAGTATAATTGTCGGACGGAGGTACGGAGTCCGACGAGCATTTCATCGGGAGCGGTGATTTAATCGGGGTACTCCGCGCCAGCGCTCCGAGACATCCCCTCTAAATACACCGAGGGACTTCCCTGCTGTTAGTTAAGTTTTTATCCCTTTAGGTCTTTATGCCAACCCTATCTCAAATTAATCGTTTTCTACTAGGGAAACCCTTACCAACCAGTGCCTACGCCCAGGAAAGACTAACAAACTTTGCCGCCTTAGCAATTTTAGCCTCTGATGCGTTGTCTTCTGTGGCCTACGCAACGGAAGAAATTCTCTTGGTTTTAGTGGCCGCCGGAAGTAGTGCTTTAGGACTGTCTCTGCCCATTGCCGGGGGAATCATTTTACTGTTGTTTGTAATTACCTTATCCTATCGTCAAACGATTCGCGCTTACCCTCAAGGTGGAAGTGCCTATTTAGTAGCGAAGGAAAACCTCGGACTGCACGCTGGGTTGGTGGCGGCGGCTTCTTTTAATTGTTACCCGCTATTGGTGGGAAGAACTATTACACAACCAAACCGCTTTATTTATTCGCCAAGCTTTACGGAGTAATCAATGTCGAATTGTGACAACTGTTCGATACTATGTTTCAATAACTGATCCCCCCTAACCCCGTTAAAAATGGGGGAATTTATCCCCCCTAACCTGCTTGAAAACGGGGGAACTGGTCGCCCCTAATCTTCCGGTTGCTGTATGAATAAACTAGCTCATACTTCCGAAACGGCAATTGCTATTACTTTTTTAGTTATGAATCTCTCTGTCATTCTTAGACAGATTTTTGGGTCGATTTTTTTATTCAATTACTTTTTTCGGATAATTGATTATGACAAGTTATCTGTTAACTCTTTATCTCGAAAAAAACTTATCTCCCATTCATGGGTAGCAGTGGCGCGACGTGGCCCTACTCGCACCCAAACTCGTCCGTTGAAGCGAACGGGGGGAGCATCTGACGGTTTTACAATCACAACAGCTAACTCACAACCTGCTAAAGTTCGCTTTTGCACGGTTATGCTGGGAAAAGGGAGGATATTGCCATCCGAGCGCATATCAGAGAGCGTTCGCAACAGTTCGTCAGTAACGCTGATATTGGCACAAGTTCCATCATCGTTAACACCAATAAATAATACGCCTGGTTTTTGGTGGTTGGGTAAATCATTGTGTTTGTGCAATAACTCAATGCTTAATCCAAATCATAGGCTGATAAGCATTATTGGTTTTTTGCTGAAAATCTTGATACTTATCTAAAGGAGTTTTTATTAAAAAATCATAATGATTTTTGAGATTATCAGTATAACTCTGGCAATATAATTGATACAAAGTAATAACCTCTTGTATCTCTGATTCAGTTAAAATCTTTCGAGGATTAAATAAACATTCTTGATAAATAAAATATAAAATGGCTTTAGACAATAAAAGATTATTAATTTCACGAGCTTCTTGAATCCGATTTTTCTGTCTAGTTAGATTTTGCTGTTTTAAGTAAATCGCTGTCAGATAAGCTTTGAATAAATTTATATAAGCTGAGTAGATAATATAAATCTGATCTAAGGATAAGCTGATTTGCTCTCGATTATTGTGACGGCTAATTAAGTCTCTTAGATGAGTTTCCTGTTTATTTAATAATTTTTCTATATCTATAGCTGTATTTTCACTCAGCCCATAATCTTCTAAAAGCTGAATTAAGCTTAATGAATGTTTAATTAAGAATTTACTCTCGGATAAAAGTTGACGCTGTTCATGTTTGATTAAGCTTTCTATTTGATTTTGAACAATAAATAATTGTTTATCAAGGTTTTCTAACTTGGAGCTAATTAGATAATAACCGACTAAATTAACGCCTAAATTCATTCCTGATAGAGCAATATTAATCCCAGATAAACTATGAATTTGTTTAACAAGAGTCAAGGTTTTTTTGATATCAATGGAATTAACAATTACAGTCCCAGCAGACGATAGTACAATTTCCGCATAGGTCGCCACATCACTACAAGCTAAGATTTGCTCGACATGAGCAATAACTTCCTGAGTAGCAGTATTCCTAGCAATACCACTAGCAAAATTAATCGTTACCTCTCCTAAATGATTCAGTTGAGTCAATTGTTTTAAAAGCTCGTCATACATATTATTCATATTATTAATTTCCTGGTAATGTGAGCATTCCGTTTTGATATATGCTAGTATAGATAAAAAGTATTGTCATTATCAATAATACTTCATCTCTTTGCTTAAAAAACTTAGAACCTGCTAATAATGTTGCCACTAAACCAACACCACCAGCAATTCCCCATCCAATAGGGCCTGCTACAACTCCTAAACCTCCTATGAATGCAGCTAAGTTGATCCCCAAAACACCTAAAATAGCCGGGAGTACAACAGTGAATAGGAAACCTGCTGCTAAATAGTTAAATAAGAAACCAGCGACTATAGGTAGTGCAGCACCTAAAACCACTGGAGCAGCACCGCCTAAAATGGCTTCAATCAAAGCTTTATTGAGTATGCCATCGGCTAGTTTGAAATGATACTTAACAGCAGTTTCTTCCCGAATTTTTTTGATTAATTGTTTTTGCTCTTTTTCTCCTAATGATTGAAATACAAACAGTAAAATACTGCGTGCGATCGCTGCTAATTGCTCACTAATTTCTGGGACTGTATCAATCTTATAAATTTCTGCTAATATCAGTTTTTTTTGTTTCTTTAAATTATTATCTTTTTCCTGTGTTTTTTGCAAAAGAGAGGTTATGTAGTCCTGCCAACAATCAATAATGTCTTGATCATCAACTTTTTTAAGACCTTTTACAGACTTAGTATGGTTTTGCAGAAAACTGTAAATCTTATCTATCATTTCCTGTCGTTTAGGAGGAAAAATATTAACATTAATCAGATTAAGGTTGTTAAAAATATTTTTTAGTTGTTCGTCTTTTAGAGACTCTAAATCGGCTTTTATAAAAGCATTCATAATCAAACCCCTGGTTAATCATCAATGGTGATCAATCTATATTTTATTTATAATCTATCTAAATGTCAAGTAAATTTAAGATTCAACTTTTAATACAGTCTTTATTAGAAAATTTATGTGTTTATACGGATTGATGACAGAATAAAATTTTCTGCACTTATACGGTTGACAAAAACCAGAGTTATATATTAGCATATTAAAGAGTTTAGCAAAAAATAGCTTTTGTCCAAAACATTATCGTTTTTTCCAGAAATCACAATATAGTTTTGATACAGTTATTAAAAACTAAACTCAAACAGGTTCGATAATAATATTAAGGAGTAATTATGGACGATAAATTTCCTGAAAAAGTTGCTAAGGAATCTATTCTTGCTTTTGTAAGAGGCTTTTTTAATGAGCTAGGAGCTATTTTAGTAAGGGTTTTATTTCCATTCAATGTAATCCTAGGATTAGGGGGGAAATTTCTGGTATCTGTAACTACGGTTATAGCCGGTTTTTCAGCTTTATTCGTCGATGCTCCTGATAGTAATGATGATCCTGGCGGTTTTGCAGCTTTATTCGTCGATGCTCCTGATAGTAATAATGATCCTGATAGTAATATTGGAGATATTTGATATTCTAATATTAATTTTGTTGGGTGTAGAGCGATCGCTATTTTAAAAATGGCGATCGCTTTTCTGACTGGGTTCATGTGTTGGAATGCGATCGCCTCTGATACAATTTACTAAGATGGTATAATTAACTTACGTTAATCAATAAAAACACTATGACAACCAAAGAAATAATCCTACACGAATTAGAACAAATTCCTTCTTCTCAACTGGATGAGGTATTAGATTTCATTCGCTCTCTTAAGCAAGCCGTTAAACCGACAGAAAAACCGTATAAACCCATTTGGGAAGTAGCAGATGATATTATTAAAGATATTCCTGAAGAAGTTTTAAGTCAATTGCCAAAAGACGGGGCGGAAAATCATGATTTTTACCTGTCTAAAAACCTCCATCAAGAATTATTTAGATAGTGAGAGGCTGAATCAATGACACTTACAGAGGCTCCAAACTTGCGGTCTGTTCTACCTACGGAAGAAGAAGCTACGATTGCACAAGCCAGTAGCTCGTCTTTAGCACAGTACATCAACAACCAAGATGGATGTACCCGTACCATCAAGCTTGTGCAAGATGACAGTCAAGATGAAGTTGTTGTCATACCTGCTGAGGCTTTTCGTCTACTGCTTGAGATTTTGGCACAGATGGCGAAGGGAAATGCTGTAACGCTGATTCCAATTCAAGCAGAACTTACCACCCAAGAAGCTGCTGACATTTTGAATGTTTCCCGTCCCTATTTGGTGCAACTGCTGGAGTCTGGAGAAATCCCTTTTCGTAAAGTGGGTACGCGCCGAAGGGTGCGTTACCAAGATTTAATGGACTACAAAAATCGAGTTGATGCAGCACGACGGAAAACTCTTGATGAGCTTACTATTCAAGCTCAAGAACTGAATATGGGATATGAAGGAGTCATGTAGTGGCTAATTTTTCCGTTGTCTACGATGCTTGTGTTTTATATCCAGCACCGCTTCGTGATTTTTTAACAGTTTGTGAGCGAGAAGTCCCCACATTCAGATAGCGGTGTGGGCATGAAAGCGAACACATTTTTGAACTTTATGCTTGACTAAATTACCCCAATCAAAGGATAATAAAGATGTTCTTGATAACCACGATCAAACCTGTACTTACCCAGTTATCAGGCTCTCAGAAGTGTGCCAGGGGACTCGCTCTCGATCTCAGTCTGAGAAGGTGACTAGGGCAATAGCAATAAAAGCGTATCCTTAGTCAGGTCAAAACAAAAACTATATAGGTCTTAGGAACTAGGACTTCTGCGTGGGTCTAGTCTTGTACTGGTAAAGGTAGCAATACCAGAGATGCTAAGTAAGACCAAAGTTAGCTTACTAACAGAGGCATTGGCAAATGATACACGAAGCTACTAGCTCAGGCGAAGCCGGCTAGGAGTAGTTCACTGGAACTTGCCATCACTGACTTATTTAAGGCGCGTTGGACAGATGCTATTCACGATGAATGGATCAGAATCCAGATGATCGCCATGTTCTTGCTGCTGCAATTCGCTGTAATGCTGATGTAATTGTTACTTTTAATCTTGATGATTTTCCCAGTCAAGCACTTCAACAATATGGTGTTGAAGCGCAGCACCCGGATGAGTTTATTCTGCACTTACTCGACTTAAACCCAGCAATAGTCTGTAGCGCAGCCGAAATACAACGAATGAGACTCAAAAATCCCCCTAAAACACCTGACGAATATCTGGACACGCTGATAAAACAAGGACTTCCGCAGTCCGTGAGTACGTTAAGGGAGTTGTTTTATAGGATTTAGCGATTGTCTGTTTGTCGTTGCACGCTCTGTGCCACTAACCTAGCAATTTTTAACAGTTAACTTAAAAAAGCGATCGCTCTCTGTTGCGAAAACAGCACCCCTTGTCAATCTTATTAAAAGGCAGTACAATATTATATTGATTTACTGTTCTGTAGAAAAACAGAGTTGTTACATTATGAAAAAGTTAACACTTAAACAAAAATTAAACTTAAGTCTACTAATTTTATCTTTTTTAGATATTATCTTGCTTCGGCAAGCCTGGATTGAGGTTACAGTTCAATCCAGAATAGGTATAGGTTTCTATTTTGCATTTATAGTCTCTTTACTCATTATTGGAATAATAGGTTATCTAATCTTTGATTCTCAAGTTGATAAACTTAAACAATATGAACAAGCTAAAGAATCTTTAAGCAAAAATCCTACAGATATTAAACTTAGAAAAGCTGCATTGGAAGCAGGTCGTAGATATTATGAAAGTTTACGAGGTGGTTATAGAACAACAGTAGATGAACAAGTAATTATGAATGATCTATCAGTATATATAAATACACCTGATCAATCATCCAAGAAAAATAAAAATAGCTAGAAAATATAACAGATTAGAAATGCCAGAAATTTTGTAAGATTATCTGGACTAGAGTTAAAATTTATTTTTTTATTATAGGGGATCTTCTGACACAGGTTGCCCTTTTTCTTGACACACTTCAATATAAAGCTCAATCGCTTCTTTAATATTTATCAACGCTTCTTCTTTAGTTTTTCCTTGACTAATACAGCCAGGTAAACTCGGACATTCAACTATCCAATAGCCATCTTCACCCGGATAAATGATCACTTGTCTCATTAGGGTTTCCTCCTTTTTTTATGATTATAGCGCGATCGCCCTTTTTAAAAGAGCGATCGCCTTTTAATGCGCTAAAGCGCAACAACGGGGTTATTCCATTCCTTCAATGGGGGCAAAACCCTGACGTTGAATGTTTTCTGTGATGTGACGGGGTTCTAAGAATTGTAATAAATAATCTGGGCCCCCCGCCTTAGAACCGACACCGGAAAGTTTGAAACCACCGAAGGGTTGACGGGAAACAATTGCCCCCGTAATGCCTCGGTTAATATACAAATTTCCCACTTCAAATTCCGCTTTAGCCTTGCTAATATGGGAGGGAGTTCTTGAATATAAACCCCCGGTTAAAGCAAAATTAGTCCCATTAGCAATATCCAAAGCTTCATCAAAATTCTTGGCTTTGATCACCGCTAAAACCGGGCCAAAAATTTCCTCTTGGGCGATTTTTGCCGTCGGTAAAACATTAATAAAAACCGTTGGGCCGACAAAATAACCCGTTTCCGGTGCAGTCACTTGGATGGCAAGTTCGGCCTCTTGTTTGCCGATCTCAATATACTCCTTAATCTTCTGTTGAGCATTGGCATCAATTACCGGGCCAACCTGCGTACTCAGTAACGCTGCATCCCCCACATTTAAAGACCGTACTGCCTCAGTTAAACGGTTAACAAAAGCCTGATAAACGGGTTCCAACACCACCACCCGGGAACAGGCGGAACATTTTTGCCCCGTATACCCAAAGGCAGAATAGACCACCCCCGCCACCGCTTGGTCAAGGTCGGCACTTTCATCAACAATAACGGCATTTTTGCCCCCCATTTCGGCAACAACCCGTTTTAGGTGTTTCTGTCCGGGTTTTAGCAGTGCCGCCTCAGCATAAATCCGGCACCCGACTTCCTGGGAACCCGTGAAGGTAATCATGTGAACGTCCGGGTGTTGTACCATATAGGAACCCACCGTCGATCCTTTTCCTGGCACAAATTGGAACACACCAGGTGGCACACCCGCATCGACTAATACTTCCGTAATCTTAGCACCGATCACCGATGACACTTCCGCAGGCTTGAGTAACGTGCAGTTACCCGTTACCAAAGATGCCACCGTCATGCCCACGGGAATCGCCAGGGGGAAATTCCAGGGGGAAATAATCAGAGAAATGCCGCGCGGCTGATAGTTATAACGGTTAGTTTCGCCAGCAGTATCATACTGGTAGCCCTGATCTAGCCGTTCCATTTCGTCGGCATAATAGCGACAAAAATCAATCGCTTCTGACACCTCAGCATCACACTGATGCAGGGGTTTGCCCACTTCATAGACCATCCAAGCACTGAACTCCGCCCGTCGTTGTTCAAACAGTTCGGCTGCTTTCCGTAGCACACCTGCCCGTTCCCGCACAGGAGTATGCCGCCATTTTGGAAACGCAGTTTTAGCGGCTTGAATAGCTGTTTCCGCCTGTTCAACATTAATTAACCCGACTTTTCCAACAATTTCCGAGGGGTTAGAGGGGTTTACCGAGTCTATAATTTGGGTGGTATTAACATATTGACCATTAATTAATGGGTTGTAGGTTTGTCCCAATTGGTTATAGACAATTTCTAAAGCCCGCACCCCTTTATCGCGTAAGGCAGCATTAGAAAAATTGGTATCGGCTGAATTAGGAAATACGGGTTTCCAGGTATCAAAAATATTGCTATTCGGGTTATCTTTGGGGGGAGATAATAACTCGTCAACCGGGCGATTTTCCGAACTTTGACGGATAAAAGAACTATTAGCCGTATTCTCTAATAACCGCCGAATTAAATAGGACATTCCGGGTAATAAATCCCCATAAGGACAATACATTCTCACCCGATATCCTTTTTGAACCAAGGCTTTAGCCAGTTGGTCGCCCATGCCATATAATACCTGCATTTCAAAGGCACGACTGGGGACATTTAGAGTTTCAGCAATCGCCATCGCCCTAGCTTGAGAACGGACATTATGACTACCAATAGCCGAATAAATATATTGATGACTTTCTAACATCAATTGGGTCAATCGTTCAAAATTAGCATCCGTTGCGGCTTTATCATTATAGACAGGTTGGGGCCAGTCATTCTGCATGGATTTAATTGTTTCTTGATCCCAATAAGCCCCTTTAACCAGTCGCACACTCACCGGATATCCTCGCAATTTCACCCATTCAATAATCCCTTCTAAATCCTTTTGAGATTCCCGTAAATAGGCTTGTACAGTCATCCCAATATCCGTCCGGCTACGAAATTCTGATTCCATCAACAGATTTTTTAAAATGCTGAAGGTTAAATCTTTATAGGCGTATTGTTCCATATCAAAATGAACAGCCGCCCCCAATTCCTGCGCCCGACGTAATAAAATACGGATGCGTTCACCGACTTTTTCTTCACTTCCTTTAGCATCTAAAGGATCAAATTGGGAATAAAAAGCAGTTAATTTAACCGATACTTGAACTTTAGAAATCGGGTTGCCATCGGCTTGATCAATTTGGGGAATATTTGACCATTTTTTTGCCGCTTCACTGAGTTTTTCCATCAATTCTAAATAATTATTTAGATAGGATTCTGCCTCAGTTTCCGTAATAACAGCTTCCCCTAATAAATCAACAGTAAACGCCATTTTATCTTTGCGTAACTGTTCTAAAGTTCTAATTATTTTGGGAATATTTTCCCCAGCAATATATTTTTGAGCTAGGGTTTCCACCGCCGGGGCTACGGTGGTCGCCGCCAGTTGTCCGGCTACGGAGTCGGGGTTAGCAAAGTTGAGTAATTTTTTCAACATATCGGGAAGTTCAACTTCTGCCGTTGTCAAATATTCTTGCAAGTGTGCCGCTATTTCCGGTTTACTCCGCAACGCAGGTAAACAGTCAATAAAATGAAATAACTGCACCCGTAAACCTGGATTTGCCATTGTCCAGTCGAGGAGTTTATCATCTAAACGCATTTGGTCTTGTAACTGACCAAACAAAGAGCGTTTTTTCTCTTGGGTCGCCGCTAGTAATTGTTTAGCAATTTCTAGGGTTTTGGCTTCGTAGGTGTCAGGGTATTGTGCAACCACTGTTGAATGTCTCCAATAACGATACAGCATGACAAAAGAAGGAAAATGTCAGGATATCCTAACAATTATTTCCCCTCAATTGTATTTCGGTTCATTTCTTCTATTGTACGTCTAAAGGGGTGACTAGATTAAAGGGGGTTAAAGTTGAGGTTTTATTTTATTAACCCTTGTTCCCAGGTTCCACCTGGGAATACAAATAGGAGGCTCTGCCTCCGATTAAAATAGCAGGCGGAGCCTGCAAGATAGCATTGCTATGTGGAACCTAGCAACGAGGGGTACGAGGGGTGAGATTTATGGGATAATTAGATTCAGTTAACCCTAAAAACAAAAACTATATTAAATTGAGATGGGACGTAGCCGCTATCGAGTCTTAGGAAACCAGCCCCATTTTATTACCTGTACAACTGTCAACTGGATTCCGATTTTTAGCCATCCTGAATTTGCTCAAATTATCCTGGATTCTTTAAACTTTTTACACCATCAACACCGCTTAACTTTACATAGCTATGTGATTATGGAAAACCATCTTCATTTAATTGGAACAGCCGAAAATTTATCCAAAGAAATCAGAACTTTTAAATCCTTTACTGCCCGTTCTATTATTGATCAATTAAAACTAAATCAAAGTCATTATTTATTAACTCAACTTAAATTCGCTAAACTCCCCCATAAAACGGATCAAGAATATCAACTTTGGCAAGAAGGCTTTCATCCTGAAGCCATCCTCAGCGAAGAAATGTTATTTCAAAAAATAGACTATATTCATAACAATCCTGTTAAACGGGGTTATATTGATGATCCCGTACACTGGCGATATTCCAGTTATCGAAACTATCAAGATTTACCAGGATTAATTCCTGTAGAAATTATTTCATAAATAACAGGATTTCCCCCTCGTTTACCCTCGTTACCCTCGTTCCCTGGTGGAACCAGGGAACGAAAATAGGAGGCTCTGCCTCCAGTTAAAATAGCAGGCGGAGCCTGTAAGATAGCATTGCTAGGTGGAACCTAGCAAACAGGATTTCCCCCTCGTTTACCCTCGTTCCCTGGTGGAACCAGGGAACGAAAATAGGAGGCTCTGCCTCCAGTTAAAATAGCAGGCGGAGCCTGTAAGATAGCATTGCTAGGTGGAACCTAGCAACGAGGGGACTTCTCTGGTTCCCTGGTTCCACCTGGGAACGAAAAAAAAGATTCAATCGCTTCTTGAAGTTTACTCATGGATTGTTCAGGATTGTCCCCTTGAGCAACAATCCCATTTTCTAAACATAATGCGACCCAATAGCTCGCACTTTTTTTAAGAACAACGCTATAAAAATCCATTGGTATTACCTCATATCTTCTTGTATTATAGAATATTTTTATAAATTAAATCAGATTTATAATTTGATTAACAATTCTATCAACATCTTGAATTAATAATCTAGCCTGATTTATGGTAATTTGCTCTTGAGGTGCTTTATAAGTATCATCAGATTGAAACTCAGGATAGAGAAACTTTTCTCGATAAATTTCTTTCGCACTCATAAACAATAATTCCCTGTTTAAATTCCTGTATTAAGTCCGGTTTAATATCATTATAGTTAAAAACATGAAAAATAGGCATCAACAAAAATTCAACATAAAAGTCTGCAAAAACTTCTGATAATTCCCAAACAATTTGATTTTTATGTTCAAAATTGCCTAAAATCCAAATATTTACTGTTTCCTGTTCATGTTTTTGGATAATGACATGAGGACTAACTTCTGAACGATAATAATCCTTATACAAATTTTCAACAATAATTAAATCAATCCCATGTAACTGTTTAATTGTCTTGATTTCAGCAGAAATACTGTTGTTAATCTTCTGATAAAATCCCAGAAAATCATCAGGGTGTGATTGTTGGGGAATTGTTAACTCCTTAATTGTATCTCTAATATTGTCTATATCAATAACAATCATATCAACTCTCCTGATTAAACTAATCTATCCACTAATTATCAACGATAAGATAAACCCAATCATTATGTCTTCCTATTTCCCGAATGCAAACAGGGGGCTCTGCTTCCGATTGAAAAACAGCAGGCGGAGCCTGCAAAATAGCATTGCTAGGTGGAACCTAGCAACGAGAGACGAGAGAAATTATCTGTTTTTCAAGGACTGATTAATAATACATAAAATCGCTTATTTCTCTTTAGCCAATATGCGATCGCTTCTGAAAAAACATCATTTAATATTTGCCAATCATTAGGATGATCCTGAGCAAAATTTTGCCATTGATCATAAACAAGCAAATAAGATGAAGCTTTATACCAACTGAGATCAGTTATACAATCTTGCCAAGCATCCCAATTATAACCAAAATATTCGGGTAAATTGATTACGGTGCTGGCTGTTTTCAGAAAATCAGCTTTATTGTTAATTGAAGTTCCCTCAAAATAAAATAACTGACAGTCATATTCTTGACAAAGTTGAGATAAGTCTTCAGGCGAAATATCTAAGGGAAACTGATAAATATTGGGCTGACTTTTACCCTGGATAATATCTAATATTTGATTCATTGTCTTAAAACCCTCAAAAAACTTTGATAATGGTTACTGGTGTAATAAATTTCCCCCTGAATACCGACAACAAAACGCCTCGCTCCCCGATGTCCTATCCCTGGAGTTGGTATGGTATATTCCCGATAATAGCCCTTGGGTTTATAGGGTAATAATTTTTCTCGATTAAAGAAAGTTAATCCATCTTTTTCTGGGTAAGGAAAAGGGCCGCCTTGATCAATTAATTTTAAAGTATTTCGGGCTTCCGGTGGCAGTTGACTCAAATTAACTGTTGGAGCCTGAGCAACGATGGTTATTTCCGTTGCGGAAACCGGAGAAAAGTTAAAATGATAGGTAATTGTAACGGTAAAACAGACTAAAAAAGTCAGGAAAAAGATCAATCCTTTTCTTAAAAAAGACATAATTTTTGATTCAATACCTCCTGAATATTATTTTAATAATATCATGATTTTGGGCATCTCTCATAACCCTGTAGGGGCGAGGCGCGACTCACCCCTACGAGGTATTGGGATATTATCAACAATACCACTAAGCAATATTTCGGTATTGTCACTCAAAACAAATTTTTTATCTCCTTTTTTGGTTGAAAAACATTAAAAACTGAACAAACAGGAAGCTGAACCAAAAAATCAGTAAATCACTGGGAATTGGGGGAATATTATTGAAGTTAGAGGGAGTTGAAGTTTGGAATTTTGGATCTAAACTGATTACCGTTTCCAGATTTTCTGTTGCTTGAAGAATGAACCGATGTTTAGTGGTTGTTTCTGAATTAGGAGTTGGAGCTTCTTGGTTAGAGGAATGAAAACCGAAAATTAAAGTTAAACTTAAAGCGATCGCAACCCCAACAATAAACGTTATAACCGGATCATTTTTGCGGATTATACGTTCTTGTCCACAGGTTAAACACACCCAATGATTTTGATCATGGCCTTGAATCCAACGACAATTAAATCCATTACATTCTGGCATAATTCTATCTCCTAATTTTATCTAATTCCCCCCTTTTTAGGGGGGTTAGGGGGGATCTTCTATCTAATTCCCCCCTTTTTAGGGAGGTTAGGGGGGATCATCCGTTAGTTTCGTTTACCTAAATAGCAGTGAAAGGTAATTCCTTCTTCCTGGGTCGCTTCAATTTCATGCACTTCAAATGGGGCTGTTACCAACCAATAATTTGCTTGAGCAATGGTTGATGTCAATAACAGAAGTTCACCCCTGGAAACACCAAATTTACTCTCACAAACCGAGTTAAAAAGAACCCGAACAAATGCCCAAGCTCGTTGATGGTAATGCGCTAAACTCCGGCTTCCAACGGGCCAAAACATCACATAGATTTCTAAAAATCCAATTTCCAGTAACGGGGTATAAATATATCCAAATTCATGAGATTTTCCCCGTTTTCGTAATCCTTCTAACTGGCGATAATCATTGAGAACTAATAACCGAAAGATGGTGATCAGTGAACTCAAGAAATTAGACAACCCAGCAAACGCGATCGCAACTTTATTGCGTTGAGTCAGTGTTTCGTTCATAATAGAGATAGATTATTTAACTAGATGCCTTTACCCGGTTTACAAGACTGGGTAGAGGTTCACTGCAATTAAGTTAACATCTTCAAAGTCGAGATTGGTCAATTAGAAAAAAATATTAAAAGTCAATTTTAACTCTAGTCAATTAGAAGTCAATTAGAAGTCAATTAGAAAAAAATCCAATAAAAATATGCCATAGAAATCGGGTTGATCAATCTTGACAAATTATTGAATTTTGTTATATATTAGGACAGACTGAAAATATTACCTCGTATGTACCCACCCGATGACTAATGACAACAACAAGAGGGAAAACGCTCACCCAATAACAGTCTCCCCTGAACTGTATGGGCAGTTATGTCAGGCATTTGATCAAAGGTATAAACAAGAAGATAAGGAAAGGTTTAATAGGCAACAATTTATAAATGATTGGTTTCAAAAACTACCAGATATCCAACAACCTCCTCCTACACACCAGACAGTCTATAATTTTTTAAAAGAAAATAAACCGCGTGAGTGCTGGTTAATTGATGGTTTGTGTCAATTATTGTTAGAAAAAACATTTGATAAAACTACTGAAAATCAAGAACAATTGCCTATTGTTGAAATTACTATTGAAACCGCAATATTTAAGCCAGTTATTCAACCTAATCCTGGTTTTATTAATAATCCCTTTCAACCTTTAAATGGATGTGTTGATGAATCTCATCTATTTTTCGGTAGAACCCAGGAAATTAAAAGAATATTTGAAACCCTCAATAGTGGTAGCAGCGTGGCAATAATTGGAGAAAGACAAATCGGCAAATCTTCCCTATTAATAGAAATTAGCCGACAAGCTCAAACCCAATTATTCCAACCCCGTAAACCGTTTTATCTTAATTTACAAGATATTCATGATGAGGATGACTTTTATCAATCTTTGTGTGATCATGTAGGAATTGAATTTTGTAAAGGTTATCGCTTCTCTCGAAATTTACAAAATCATAGATTATTATTAATACTCGATGAAGTGGAAAAAATGACCTGGGATGGTTTTACTAATAATATTCGGGGACAATTGCGCGGGTTAGCAGAAGGAATGAATGCACCCTTACGCTTGATTGTTGGAGCTTGCACCTCTTTAGATCAACTATTTCCCGATAGTCAAGATATTTGGATGACTTCTCCCTTTACGGGAATTTGTATTGAATACAAGTTAAACCGATGGGATGAACAAACCATCTGTAATTTTATTAAAAGTCGTCTTAATTCTCCTTTGTTGAAACCAGAATATAAAACCATCACCTTTACCGAAGATGAAATTATCGAATTAATTAATAACAGTCAAGGACATCCCCAAAAATTAATGGCGTTATCTTATCAAACCTTTAACCGTTACTTGGAGGAATTGCCATGAGTTCAACACAAAAACCGATTCCCCGTTTAGATTTAGCCCCAAAATTAAATCGTCCCTTATCCCTATTCAATCCTTTTGATTATCTACGGTTATTATATTGGGTGTTTTTCTTTCCTCAAGCAATCCGGTGGTATCTGGAAACCTTTGAGGAAGAAAAAACATTAAGGATACAAGGATTATTATTAACTGTCCTGACTCCACTTTTAATCTGTTTCATCCTAGAGCAATTCGGCTTTTCAGTTAATTGGTGGGGCGTGGCGTTTGGCGTGGCGTTTGGCGTGGCGTTTGGCATGGAGTCCCGCGTGGCGTCCGGCGTGGCGTCCCGCGTGGCGTCCGGCGTGGCGTTGGGCGTGGCGTTTGGCGTGGCGTCCGGCGTGGCGTTGGGCGTGGCATCCGGCGTGGCGTTGGGCGTGGCGTTGTGCGTGGCGTTGGGCGTGGCGTTTGGCGTGGCGTTCTGCGTGGAGTCCGTCGTGGCGTTGGGCGTGGTGGGCGTGGGCGTGGTGGTCGTGGTGGGCGTGGGCGCGGGCGTGGTGGGCGCGGGCGTGGTGGGCGTGGCGGCGGCGTTTGGCGTGGCGTTTTTGCGTACTGAAGTTTGGATCATCGGTTCCCTATTTAATCTGGGTTCACTACAAAATAGGAGTTGGTTGTTTCCTCGAATCACACCGATGCCCTTACCTTTTTTGGCTTCTCGGTTAACAAATTGGTTAACACAAGATTGGCAACTGGGACTGGAAAATGCTAATGAATTATTGAGGTATAGTTATCAATTTATTCCTGTAGTCAATGCGGTCAATCATGTTTTAGCAAAAACGCCTCCAGAATATCTAATTTTTAAGGTATCTCAGCTTGCAGAAAATCCGTTTGATTGGAAATTAGTTAAGTTTGCTTCTGCTTCTCTTGACGAAGAATTTAAGTCTCAACTGATTCAAGGCTTTTTATTTTGGCGAAATTCAAAACTTAAAGCACAACCTCCTTCAGATACTCCTGCTCATGCTGCTGCTGCGGGTTTTTGGTATTTGCATGGACGACAATATAAAAAAGCAACGGAAGCCTTTGCAGTTGTGTCTTCTGTGTTGTATGGGCAGGAAATGTTAACTCTAGCCAAAATTTTAACGATTTTTGACCAATCTATAACTATAAATTATATTGCAACTTTAGAATTACCAAATCTTCCCCCAGAACCCTATTTACGCGCTCCAACCTGGACAGCTATCAAAGCATTATATCAGGTTGTTGAAAATTTTAATTTAATTAAAAATAGTGCCTCTCGTTCTACTCGTTCCTTAGCATTAAATCGCGCATTAGGAGAAATTAAATGGATTTTAGATCAATCCGAAACTTTACCAGAAGTAGAACGAGGCTTAATTGTTGGTATTGCTCGAAATTGGCAATTTGCTTTATTAGGAATAACAAAAGAAGTTGGCAATATTTCCATAACTAAAAAAGTAATAAATCCTTATATTATTGGTGATCCAGTTATCGGTAAACAATTTATCGGACGGGAAGATATTATTAAACAATTAGAGGAATTATGGGTTTCAACTCGTCAACTGCAATCTGTAGTTATTTTTGGACACCGACGCATGGGAAAAACATCAATTTTGCGGAATATTTCAACCCGTTTAGATCAAAAAGTTAAACTCGCTTATGTCAACTTACTAACGGTTGGTAATAGTATTCAAGGAGTGGGTGAAGTATTCATGGCGATCGCAGATTCCCTCTCAGACACCCTGCAAATTCCACCCCCCGATGATGAAAGCTTAATCAATCTTCCCTATCGCACCTTTGAACGGTATTTAAAACAAATTGAAACCCAATTAGGCGATACTGGATTAATTATTGCCCTCGATGAATTTGAACAAATCGAAGAATTAATTAAAAGCGATCGCATTCCCAAAGACTTTATGGGCGTATTGCGGGGAATGGTGCAAATGAGTCCTAAAATTGCCTTTGCTTTAGCCGGACTTCACACCCTAGAAGAAATGACCGAAGACTATTTTAACCCGTTTTTTGCCAGTATTATTCCTATCCGGGTTAGCTTTTTAGAACGGGCAACCTGTCGCTATCTTCTCGCTAACCCCAGTGAAGATTTCCCCCTCGATTATAAACCCGATGCTCTTGATTATATCTATGATTTAACCGCCGGACAACCCTATCTTGTGCAACTGATCGGTTTTCTATTAGTTCGTCGGTATAATGATCAAGTCTTTGAACTGGGAAATAAACGAGATCCTATGTTTACCATTGCTGATGTTGATGGGATTATTAATCAACCCGAATTCTATCAGAATGGACGCTATTATTTTACCGGGGTTTGGCAACAAGCGGGGGAAGGTTCTCCAGGTCAACAACAGATTATAAAAGCGATCGCACCTCACCCCACCGGACTCGATTTTAATACCCTAAAAACCGTTACAAATTTAGATTTTAATTCCCTACAAAATGCCCTTGATACTCTATCTCGTCATGATGTTATTATAGAAACTGATAACCATTGGCGGATCATTGTAGAACTATTTCGCCGTTGGGTCATTAATAGTGTTAAACTAAACCTATTGACTTAATGTAATAGCAGGTGATTCAGAAAATTATGCTAAAAAACATTGAAGTTCGGTTAGAAATATTTCAAGAAGGTAATTTTTATGTAGCCCTTTGTCCTGATTTAGATGTTTCTAGTTTTGGTGAAACCCTGGAAGAAGCAAAACAATCTGTTCAAGAAGCATTAGAAGCTTTTTTTGAAGAATGCGAAATAATGGGAACATTAAGCATTGTTTTGGAAGAAGCAGGTTTTATGCAACAGAATTGAAGTATGTCATAATATTGTTAAATATCGCTTTCCGTTATTTATGAACTTAACAAAGAGGTTAAACCATGTATCACGTTACAGGAGAATATGCTAAAAACAACTTCAGTGAAGTTTTAGAAAAAGCCAGTACGGAACCGGGAGGAGTTGTTATTGTTCAGGAAAATAAAAGTTTCATTCTCATCAGTCAGGAAGAATTAGAAAGCTGGATAGAAACCGCCAAACTCCTTCAAGATAAAACTTTAATTGCTGATATTGAAGCCTCTCGTCAAGAATATAATCAGGGGGAAGTTTTTACATTATAATTAGAACAAAAACCCATTACGGCGATTAATTTTAGTGATCAGTGCGATCGCATTTTACTTTTTATTGTCGAACTGTTTTGCCATTGAGTTATTAATAATTGACCCCTCCTAACTTCCTATTGAATAGCAGTGCGAACGTCCTCGTTCGCTGATTTAATTTTATCATATTAAATAGCAGTGCGAACGTCCTCGTTCGCTGATTTAATTTTATTATAAGGAATTACTAGCGAGTGAGGACACTCGCATTGCGATCAGATCAGGATTATGGAATTGTATTTTATGGGTTTCCGTTCGCTAATTTTATTCTATGCAGTAATCGTTATTAATATTCTAGGGTAGTTCAAAATTCTTGCGAAATTAAGCGGAAATGGGTTGATCTCCACCGAAAAGAATAGGGTTGTGTGCAAAAAACCTTTTTTCTCTTTTTAACTTAACTTATTTAAGAGATAAAAAAGATTAAAAAAGGTGATTCTATTCAGAATGGGAGGGGTTAAAATGATGTTACATTCAATTTTAATAATTCTGTTTCAAGGAGGACTAACTCTTTTAGCTGTTGGTGCGATCGCTTATTTCTGTGCTTGTCTATTCCTGTTTTTAAGACAAACTCGATTTATTTTTTTCCCCTCTCGTTTAATTTCTATGACCCCGGATGATGTGGGTTTATCCTATCAAGATATTGAGTTAAAAATTCCTACTCCTTCAGGAAAAATAGAAATGATACATTGTTGGTGGATTCCTTCAGAAACTAATCCTAATCAAAAAGTAATTATTGATCTACATGGAAACCGCAATACTATCGGGGCAAATATCGAATATGCTGAACAATTTCATCAAATGGGTTTATCGGTTTTATTAGTGGAATATCGGGGTTATGGACGCAGTACAGAACGTTTTCCATCGGAAAAAATAGTCTATGAAGATGTGGAAACTGCCTGGAATTATTTAGTTAATGAACGCCAAATTAATCCTAATAATATTTATATATTTGGACATTCATTAGGAGGAGCGATCGCAATTAATTTAGCCTGCAAACATCCTGAAATTGCCGGATTGATTATTGAAAGTTCCTTTACTAATATTAAAGAAATGATCGATTATAAAAAGAAATATTGGATGTTTCCAATTAATTTAATTTTAACCCAAAAATTCGATTCTATTGCTAAAATTTCGGCATTGAAAATGCCTATATTATTGACTCATGGAACCGAAGATGAGTTAATTCCCAAAACCATGAGTGAAGACCTGTTTAACGCCGCCATAGAACCGAAACAGCTTTTAATTGTGGCGAGTGCGGGTCATAATAATGTTAGACAGGTTGGAGGCGAAGAATATTGGAAAACAGTACAACAATTTTTAACTTGATATAGTAGGGAACAGGGAACAGGGAACAGGAAATAGGAACATAGACAGTTTTAAAACAGGTAAGGGCGACTCATTAGTCACCCCTACAAATAATATTATCGAATAGAAAAATAGTATAAAACTCAATAAATTGAGATTAACCGTTTTCCTCGAACCCTAATTCCTTATAATTCGGATGGGGTTGTTTGAGCATCGTTCTGAGAAAGTTCGGGAGCTATTTGGTGATTTAATGCCGCCACAAGCTGACGTCTCACCTTTGTCGCCCACAAATCAAAATCGAAAGCTTCGCTAGTCGGAATATCCGAAGAAGAAGTTTCGCGGACACTTTCTTTACTTAAAGTCATGGTTGTTCGCCTCCTGTTTCAACTCGCAGTGAAGACAGGCGCGTTCCTTCGGGAGAAGTCCCTACTTCCGTCTTTTAGCAGTCATTTTGGTATGCGAGAATCAAAGACTACCAAGAGATGAACGATTTCACTACTATTTTTAAGAGTAGCGCTAAATCTAATTAATATCAAATTATCTTATGCTAATTTTACATGATTATTAGACATTTTTTGATTTGTCTCTGTTAATAACCTCAATATTTGCTTTTACATCTATCCGATGAGATATCTTTGTTGCCAAATATTCCCTAAATTGATTATAATAGGGACACTGGATTTTCTGATTAAAAAATATTTTAAAGTTTTCTCCTGATAAATGCACCCTTCCTTCAACTTCATTCAGAAAGAGTGCATTTTTTTTGTTAGAGAAAAACCACAACGCTTAACGCAAAGCGGCTTCATCCAGTTGACTCGGACGCACAGAAATTTGTTCAGTTTTTTGTCCGCGATGGAGAGTGATTTTAAGGGGTTGACCAATTTTGCTTTTTTCCACCAAACGCTGCAATTGGTCGGCGCTACTAATAGCTTGTCCATCAATTTCTGTAATCACATCACCCCTGCGTAAACCCGCATTTCCCGCCGGACTCTTGGGAATAATTTGTACCACTAATACCCCATTAAATTCAGGAATTAACAGTAAGGAATTAGGGTCATTATTCAGTTGTTTTGCCGTATCCGCCGTTAAGGTTGCCATGCGAATGCCAATATAGGGATGGGCAATTTTTTCTCCTCTAACTAAAGCGGCTTCAACGGTTTTAGCCGCATCAATAGGAATAGCAAAACCAATCCCTTGACCATCGGCCCGAATTGCGGTATTAATTCCAATTACTTCCCCCTGAGCATTTAATAACGGCCCCCCAGAATTACCTGGATTAATTGCGGCATCGGTTTGAATAAAATCTAATCGTTTATCAGGAATTCCAACTTGAGAACTGGGACGATTTAAGGTACTAACAATTCCCAGGGTAACGGTATTATCTAATCCTAAAGGATTTCCTACAGCAATCGCCCAATCTCCGACTTGAACTTCACTAGAATTTCCTAAAGGAGCAACGGGTAAATTATTACCATTAATTTTAATCACGGCTAAATCTGAGGGGTCATCACTGCCTCTAACTTCTCCTTGAAATTGACGACCATCTTTGAGGGTAACGGTAACTTTATCGACTCCTTTAATAACGTGGGAATTAGTTAAAATAATCCCACTACTATCAATAATAAATCCCGAACCTTGTCCCCGTTGTTGATATTCTTGGGGAGTTTGGGGCATTCCTTCCCCAAAGAAACGGCGGAAAAAGGGGTCATCAAAAAAAGGCTCGGAAATATTAGCAGAGACCGTGCGTTCTGTGTCAATTCTAACTACGGCTGGCCCGACTTTATTCACCGCAACCGAAACAAAATTTCCGAAGGAATTTGGGTTAGAAATGGCGGTAACTGTTGGAGGTTGAGTTTGGGTTAGGATAGGTTCAGCTTGGGCAGAAGTTATCAAAAAATGCGGAAAAATCTGGAGACTGATTAAGGTTAAAACTACACTCAAAACTGCAACCAAAAGATAACTAATAATGGAATTAATAGCAACGGTTTTTGGCTGTATTTTCTCCATAGATTCATCCTCAATTATCTCATTTTCATCATTAGGCTGAGATTCTGATTCGTTAATACTCAAAGCAACTATCCTCAATTTTAACATAAAAATCAATAAGAAGAAAAGCGGAAATATTGTCATAAATCCGCCTTCCTCTTTTTTAATTATAGTCGAAATTTCCTAAAAATTTGACTATAATCAATACTATTTTTGTTTAGCCTACCTTGAGCAAAGGTTGATACAATTGCTAATCCCTAACCAACGGTTATTTTAACGACTTTATTTTTTTCTGCTTCCGCTTTGGGCAAGGTTAAGCTGAAAATCCCGTTTTTATATTCAGCCTGAACTTGAGTGTTTTGAATCCGATTAGGAAGCGGAATCACTCGGCGGAATTTTCCATAACGGAATTCACTGCGACTGACGCCTTTTTCTTCCGTATGGTTGGTTGATTTACGTTCTCCAGTAATCGCAACACCATCAAGACTGACTTGGACATCCAAATCCTCTGGATTCATCCCAGGAACTTCTAGTTTCAGGATAATCGCTTCCGGGGTTTCTTCGAGTTCAGCCGGAGGAAAGAGGGACATCGCCAGTTTTTCCGAAGGAAAGGCCAAACTATCAAACAGACGATTCATTTCTCGTTGTAGAGAATCAATTTCTTGGAAAGGTTGCCAACTTACTAACTGCATAATCGTTACCTCGATTGACAAATTATTTGATACAATATTTATATAGGCTTGACCACAGCCTTGATGATTCTAAGGATAGTAAATCGGCCGCCGGAATCAATTCGGTTTTAACGAATAAAAACGGGAAATAGCCGTACTTAAGAGAAAGATTAGAAACCCAGGATGGGTAATCAGTAGCAGGCGGGATACAGTGGTGTATTTTTTTCTGTGTATAGTCTTGGGAATTTAATCTATAAACCTCAAGTATCTGTTCTTTATCAATGAGTACGTTATTGAAGTTTTAATGCTTCCCAAGGTTAGAACTTGTTTTAAATTTTATAAAGATTATTCGTGAATTAATCCTAATGACAACCACTCTGCCCAACAATCAGGGCATTCTGCCGCAGCAACCTGAACTCCCCTCAGTTTCTGACCGCCTAACCAGTTTATTAAACCGTTTACAACCGCCCCCACAAATATTAATTTTAATCTTTGCCCTTGTAATTGGCGGGGGGACGGGATTAGTAATGGTAATGTTTCACGGATTAGTGGAACTATTACAACGGTTAACCCTGGAAGATTTCATGGGATTAATGATGCCATTTGGTCTATGGACATTGGCATTAATTCCACCGATTGGGGGTCTAATTGTGGGGTTAATTCGCTATCGTTATCAAGAGTTTTTTGGTGAGGGAATTTCTTCTTTAATTAATACTCAAAGAATCCAAATTATTTCTCCTTTTAGACCATTTATTAAACTTTTGGCCGCCGCCATTTCTTTAGGTACGGGTGCTTCTTTGGGCCCCGAAGGGCCGAGTGTAGAAATTGGGGCGAATTTAGGAGCAATTTTAGGTCAAAATTTTCAAGTTTCTAAAGAGCGCTATCGTCTATTATTAGGAGCCGGAGCCGCCGCCGGATTAGCTGCTGGATTTAATGCTCCTATTGCCGGGGTTTTCTTTGCTTTGGAAGTAATTTTAGGTTCAAGTTTTGCGGCTTCAGGTGTGGGTTTAGTCCTCTTATCATCGGTGGTTTCTTCTGTAGTTGCCCGAATTGTTTTTGGTGACCATCCGGCATTTTCTCCGCCCGTTTATGAGGTTCGTAGTAATTGGGAATTATTACTTTATTTAGGATTAGGCTGTTTAGCCAGTTTTGTTTCCTTAGCTTATACCCAAGCGATTAAATTTTCTCAACGTTGTTTTCGAGGAGAAGTTCCGGCTTTCTTCTGTTTAACCAAAATTCCTCGCACCTTACACCCGATGTTGGGTGGATTATTTGTCGGAATTGTAGCCATTCAATTTCCCCATATTCTCGGCCCGGGTTATGGCACAATTCAAGCCCTATTACAAGAGGGGCAGTTTTCCTTGGCTTTATTAATGATTTTATTAGTGCTGAAAATTCTTGCCACTTCTGTTAGTTTGGGCAGTGGATTAGTGGGGGGAATTTTTGCTCCGGCGATGTTTATTGGGGCAACATTGGGAGCAACCTATGGGCAAGCCGTAGGGGGATTAGTACACCCTTTTTTACCGGATATTGCTCCCCCGGCCGCCTATGCAATGGTGGGAATGGCGGCGGTATTAGCGTCGAGTGTGCGAGCGCCTTTAACGGCGATTTTATTATTATTTGAAATGACTCAAAATTATCTAATTATTTTACCGTTAATGGCGGCGGTGGGGGTAAGTGTTTTAATTGTGGATGTGGTGCAATCTAATCAATCGACTTCTGGATTAAATTTACAACAAATGGGGGTTTATTTAGAACGACCCAATGAATTAGAAATCTTACAAACTATTAGAATTTCTGAAGTTATGGGTCAATCCTATTTAACCCTTCCCTGTTCGATGCCTATTTTAGAGGCAGGTGCGGTGATGGTACAACTGAATTGTCATACGGCTTTAATCTTAGATGAAACCTCTCAATTAGCCGGATTAGTAACGGTTACAGATATCCGTCGTTCCATTTTTCAGGCTACAAACCCCGATTCTTCTTTAGCTTTGGGACAGCAAATATTAAAGGAAATTTGCACAACAGAAATCCTCTGCGCCTATGAAGATGAACCAGTTCAGGTCGCCTTAGAACGGATGGCCGCAAGAGATTTACCCCAATTACCCGTTGTTACCCGTGAACATCCGCGTCAACTGGTTGGCATTATTGAAAAAGAACAAATTGCTTTAGCTTGTAATATTGCTGTTACCAAAGATGCCTTACAACCCTATTTACCAAACTCGTAGTAAACTCGTAGTAACCCCTTCAGGGGTTAGAGGGATTAAAGATAGAGAGCCCTGAAGGGCTCACTACGAATTAGAGGATTTCCCTTCTTAAATAGGGTTGTAAAACATCAGGAATACGGATGGTTTCATCGGGTTGTTGATAATTTTCTAAAATCGCGGCCATGGTTCGACCAACGGCTAACCCGGAACCATTTAAAGCATGAATATATTGTGTGCCTTTCTTGCCCGCTTCTTTAAAGCGAATATTAGCCCGTCTAGCTTGAAAATCCCTAACATTGGAACAGCTAGAAATCTCTCGATAGGTTCCGGCCGAGGGCAACCATACCTCAATATCATAACATTTTGCCGCCGAAAATCCTAAATCCCCCGTACATAATTCTATCACCCGATAAGGTAATTTTAACGCCTGTAAAACTCCTTCAGCATCCTGAACTAATTTCTCATGTTCTGCTTCTGAACTATCAGGATGAACCAGTTTTACCATTTCCACTTTATTAAATTGATGTAACCGAATTAACCCCCTAGTATCCCGACCATAACTTCCCGCTTCTCGACGAAAACAAGGGGTATAAGAACAGTGATAAATCGGTAATTGTTCCGCTTCTAAAATCTCATCTCGATACAAATTCATCACTGATACTTCCGATGTCGGAATTAACCATAAATCATCAGCATCACATTTGAAACTTTCTTCCGCAAATTTAGGCAATTGTCCCGTTGCTGTTAAGGAGGTACTATTAACTAATAAGGGCGGTATTACCTCAATATAACCATTATTTGTATGGCGGTCTAACATAAACTGAATTAACGCCCTTTCTAAAGCAGCACCCGCCCCTTTTAACGCTACAAATCGCGCTTGAGCAACTTTAACCGCCCGTTTAAATTCCAATATATTCAGTTTTTCCCCAATATCCGCATGATGTAAAATATTAGGATTTGTAGGAATATATTCATCTCCCCAACGTCTAATTTCTACATTTTCCCGTTCATCTTTTCCCACAGGAGTTGATTCACTGGGTAAATTGGGAATTGGTAATAATAATTGAGTGATTTGAGCATCAATTTCTTTCTCTTTTGGTTCCAATTCACTCAACTTAATTTTAATTTGTTGACCTTCCTCTCTTAACGCTTTAACTTCTTCGCCTTTGGGGTCACATCCTGACTTAATTTTATCCCCAACTAATTTACCAATATCGTTACTCCGCGTTTGTAATACAACTCGTTCTTGTTCCAGTTGGCGACGTTGTTCATCTAAGGTTAAAATAGGTTGCAAATCATACTCGCCTCGCAAATTTAGGCGTGCTTGCACTGCGGCTGAATTTTCCCGAATTAATTTGATATCTAACACGGCATTTCCTTTAATATTGCTCGATTTTTGATTATTGGTTCATCTTTATAGTTTACTGCATTTAGGGAACATCAAACAAAAGGAAACCGAAAAATTATAGATTTACACACTATTTCCACCCATCCCAAGGACTAACTTCCAGGGTTCCAGAGGGAGATAACACCACTCGAAATTGAGCCTCATATTGAGATTGAGATTTAGTATCAGGTTGAAAAATAGGGGCGGTTTTTTGCATCTCCCGAACTGCGGCTGAGTTAAATGGTTGATACTCGATAATTTTTCCTTGTTCGTTTAAAGTAACTTGATAAATTAATGAATCCTTAATCATCAAATTTGTTTGCCAACGTTGATCAATTATAGCATAAAGTTGTTGATTTAAGTGTTTAATTAATTCGGGTTTTGTGATCATTACAGGTGCTTTTTTAATTTGAGCTTGGGAAGCAGCATAAATCGGGTTTTCCGTGGTCTTCATTGACCAAAATTTAATGGTTTCATCTCCGCTTCCACTTGCTAAAACCGTACCTTTAGGATTAAATGCTAATGACCAAACCGGATTTTTATGCTCCGATAAATTGTTTAATAATTCCCCAGTATTCGGATTCCATAAATTAATCGTTTTATCATAACTCCCACTCGCTAATATATCCCCTTTGGGATTAAAAACAACAGACAAAACGGCGGCGGAATGATGATTTAATGTGTGTAAAACCTTCCCAGTTTTAAACTGCCATAATTTCACAGTATGGTCTGCACTTCCACTAGCTAACATCTTACCATCGGGACTAAAAGCTAGGGATTGAACCGCCCCAGAATGCTGCATTAAAATATAGTTTCCCTCGTCAATTAAAGACCAAATTGTAATATTGCCATTTTCGCTTCCTGCTGCTAAAGTATGACTATCGGGACTAAAGGCAATAGATTTCACCCAATCGTGATTTTCCAGAGTTTTAATAAGTTTACCATTAGACAAATTCCATAGACAAATTGTTTTATCTGTACTCCCAGATGCCAACAATTTTCCGTCGGGACTAATAGCAATGGTTTTAATATCATCGGTATGACCTTTAAGGGTATGAATTAGTTCACCTGTTTTCAGATTCCAGAGTTTAATTTCATTATCCCAACTCGCACTAATAACTAAATTACTATCAGGACTAATGGCTAAAGATTCAATTGCATCAACATGAGCATTTAAGGTTTTTTGTAATTTACCTGTTTTGGTATCCCAAATTTTTATTAAACCGCCATAATCTCCACTCACTAATGTTTTCCCATCGGGAGTCATTGCGATCGCATAAATCCATCCTGAATCATCTCTTAAAGTTTGTATAGAGGGCAAATACAAACCAGATTTTGGATCAGATAATGTTGATTTTGATGCCGATAATTTTGGGTTCAAATAAACACCTATAATCATTACGGTTGTAACCCATAAAACCGTTGAAATTTTCCAGTTAATTTGTTTGAAAAACATCGAATCTGACTCCATTAATATTGTAGACTAAAGAAACCCTGTTTATGATAATTACTGAGCAACCCGTTTTTTTGCTTGATGCTGAACAATCCATTGACGATAGAGAAATAAAACAATAATAATTAACATTGCTCCTATTCCAATTGGAGTTAAATATGTCCAATGGTGAGCCATAATTGCCCAAATATGCCAAGTTAATAAAAACATCGCTAAATAGGTTAACTGTTGTAATTTCTTCCAATTCTTCTTGAGTTTTTTCATACTCCAATTATTAGAAGTAATCGCCAATAAAGTAAAAATAGTCAACGTTGAAACACCTTGAAAATAGAACCAATAGGTTTTAATATCCCACAAATCAAAATTTCTTTGTTTAAAATAAATATAAGCATGACCGACAGCCAAACAAAAGGATAAAAGACCAATCCAACGCCGATATTTCAACAACCATTTAGGAATCCCGCTTTTTGTTGTGGCTGGAAAAACAATTCTTAAAGTTGTCGGAAGTAACGTTAAAATATAAGCTCCAACGGCTAAAAATCCTAATAAAGCCGCAAAGGAAACCGGATTAAATTCAAGTTGAAACAGTTGCATGGCTTAATTCCCTAATCCTTGATGTTTTTATTAAGCCAAACTATGATTACCGCTTTTCACTCCCTTAGATTACAAATTTGTAATATTATAAAACCATTAATCAAACTATTATTAAGGAAGCTCTCATCAAATTCTCATTAAAATTATGAATGTTCTATTGATTGAAGATCAACCCAAAATCGCCAACTTTGTACAAATGGGTCTAAAAGAACAAGGATTTGTCGTCAACTATTACGACAACGGCGATGACGGGTATTTACAAGCGATGAACAACGAATATGATGTCATTGTTCTCGATATTATGATCCCCGGAAAAGATGGATTATCTATTCTCAAAAGTCTCCGCAAAGCCGGACGCAATATTCCTGTGATTTTACTCACCGCCCGCAATGAATTAGAAGACCGACTCGAAGGACTTAATTTAGGTGCAGATGACTATATTTCTAAACCTTTTTTTGTCGAAGAATTAATCGCTCGTATCCATGCTGTCGTCCGTCGCAATATCGGTGAACGCCAAAATATTATTGCTTATGGGCCGCTCAAATTAGATAGAATTACCAGAGAAGTTACCTGTAATCAACAAATTGTTGAACTCACAACCAGAGAATTTAACTTGTTAGAATATTTGATGCGATCGCCAGGACGAGTATTAACCCGCACCCAAATATTAGAACACATTTGGGGTTATGATTTTAACCCTAATACAAATGTTGTAGATGTCTGTATTCAACGGATTAGAAAAAAGATTGATGGTATTGGTGGAAATGATTGTATTGAAAGTGTACGCGGTGTCGGTTATCGCTTTCGTAAACCAGAGTCAGAATCATGAAAAAACCATCTTTTCGAGTTCGTATTGCCCTATTATCAGCAACCATTACCGGAGCTTCTTTAATCGCTTTTAGTTTTGTATTTTGGTGGTTGATTTATAATGCTTATTCAGGCCGTTTAGACGCAGAACTAAAAAATAAATTATTACAAACCAACCATCTCCAAGAGCAACCCTCATTAGAAGTTTATGAAACTCAATTAACCCGTGATTTTAAGGATACCCCGATCAAAATTTGGGTACTTGATAGAGACGGTTATACCCGATATCAGTCAATTAATGGGTCAGACCTCAACCTTCAGGTTTCTAATTTTCCCGATTTTCCCCATCCCCCTCGTCCTCCCCATCCTCCTGATTTTCCCAATGATTTTGGTTTTCCCGATGATTTGGGTTTTCCCCATCCTCCTCGTCCCCCCCGCAACCCTTTACCTCCCATTCCTCCTCAACTCAAAATCATCACCCGACGCTCTCCTACGGGGTTGTGGCGTGTTGGTTTAGTCAGCTTTCCCGATCAAAAAGTGGCGATCGCTGTTAATTTGAGTATTATTGATCAGGAAATGGCATCGGTTCGCAATGGTTTTTTAGTCTCGATTCCTATTTTATTATTACTGATTGCTGGAGGTTCCTGGGCATTATCCGGTAGTGCATTACATTCGATTCAAAAATTAACAAATATTATTCAACAAGTCACCGCTAGAGGACTAGATCAACGGATTCCTCTTAATACAACAGATATTGAATTTGTAGAGTTAATTCAAGTCTTTAATCAAATGTTAGAACGCTTAGAACGTAGTTTCAAACAAGCGTCCCGCTTCAGTGGAGATGCAGCCCATGAACTCAAAACTCCCTTAGCAATTCTTCAAGGAGAACTAGAACAAATGTTACAAAAAGCCGAAACAGAATCATCCACACAGCAAGCCTTAAGTCATCTATTAGATGAAGTTAGACGTTTAGGAGGAACCACCCGAAAACTATTATTATTATCCTTAGCAGATGCTGGACAAATGCGGATATATCAAACCCAGGTGAATTTATATCCTGTGTTATTAGACATGATGGAAGATATAGAATTATTAGCTCCCGATTTAATCATTAAAACTGAAATTGATCCCGAATTAATTGTCTTAGGAGATCAGGATTTATTAACCCAGGTTGTCCAAAATTTAATTAGTAATGCCATTAAATATAATCTCCCGGAAGGTTGGATCAAAATTCAAAGTTATCAACGAGGAAAAAAAGTTATAATTAATATTAGTAACGCCTCTAAAGATATTCCGCTTAAAGATCGAGATCGCCTCTTTGATCGCTTTTATCGGGGTGATCCGGCTCGAACTCGCCAAATAGAAGGAATCGGATTAGGATTAAGTTTAGCACGGGAAATCGCCCACGCCCATCAAGGAGATCTGACCTTAGATCCGCCTCAATTTGGTCAAACTTCCTTCACTTTTACCCTTCCCCGTTTCCTTGATTCTATCACTTAAGGCATGAAAAGCAACGATTAAACGATTGAAATCTAGCAATTAATTAAACTAACTCGACTCGATAATTCTCGACAACCCACAAGCGATATAGAAACCGGGTTTCTGCATAAATTTATTGTTTCCCACCGACAATCTTTCAGAGAAACCCGGTTTCTGTAAAGATTCATTCATAAAACTATCTTTGCCATTTTCTGTATAGTCTTTGATGCGATCAATACATTCCAAAATATGCTTGATATAGACGATATCTCGTTCTCGATTCATAATATTTTTGCCTCTTTTAAAACTTTTTCTCTAATTAAAGGACTCAAACCTTTGTCTGTGACAATATCAATTTTACATTTGAGTAAATCTTGTAAATCCATCAATAATCCTCCGGGAAACCAAGGAGAAATTTTAGATAAATCATAATCGATTAAAAAGTCGATATCACTATTTTCGGTTTCTTCTCCTCTAGCGACTGAGCCAAAAATCCGCACGTTAAAGGCTCCATGTTTGGCCGCAATTTCTACGATTGCCTCTCGGTTTTTCTGTAAATGTTGTTTGAGTTTCATTTTTGAGATCTGTTGAGTAGTCGATTTTATTGGTAGTTTAATTCAGCACAATTATAGCATATTTTTAGGTTGATATTGATTAAGGTTAACTGGAAATTGTACTTTTTCTCTTATAAATGGGTGGGGTTAAGGGTGCGATCGCTTCAATTCAAAAACCAACTCAAGGCAGTTATGTTAACATTAGTATGTTGATTATTAGCAATGCGATAGACATAGCGATCGCCTCCTGACTATACTATAATAATAAACAGGATTAAATGGCTGATAACCCGTTAAGAAATTGGGACTTGGTGAATTAATTGATTTCTTCTATTCTCCCACCATTCATCCGTAATTTCGATAGATGTTCCACTCTCTAATCCTGCTATTAATAATTGCTCTAATCGCTCTTGTTCCACTTGCTTTTGTGCTTGCATAATTAAACTACAAATATAGTCATTGGGACTGGGATAACCCTGTTGATTTGCTTGCTCCTGAATAAAGTGATTCATTGATTCGGGAATAGAAAGATTTAAGTTGGTCATAAGTTTTAATCGAGGATAATATTCTCTATTATATCATAGGTTAGATGAAAGGCGCGATCGCTTCAATTCATAAACAAAATCAAGGCAGTTATATTAACATCAGTATGTTGATAATAGGGACTTTTACCAGTATCAAGACTATACTTAATTGATTACTCAAATAATAGACTGATTAATTCTTCTCGCTCTAACTTTAAGTGATTAGCCACATTTTTTAAAATTGCATTCAATGTACCCACTTTTAAAGGATTATGAGCCGGAATGGTAATGTGATGTTCCCCCTGTTCTTGTGTAGTTAATCGAATATGGCTCCCGGTTTGATGGCTAACTTCATAACCCAACCTTCTGAGGGCTTTTACTAAATCTTGACCTGATACATCTCTGGGTAATTTCATAAAGCAATTACCTCTTGCTGAACAATATGCAGTCGGATGATCTTAGGACGTAATGTTTCATCAATAAAATGACAGTGAACGGCATCTTTTATTTCTTTTTTTAAGCTTTCTAAATCATCAGCTTGGGTAATAATTGATTCCCCTAATGCTTGGGCAATATACCCCCCTTCAACATCAGGTTCTACGAGGAAAATGATTTCCGTCATGGCTTAAATAACCTTTAGGTGCAGGATAATCGCAGTTTCCTTTATTCTATCACTCAAGGCATGATCTAGTTTTTTAGTAATGCTCGAAATCCGGCTTGCTGGAAATGAGTATCAGCAGTTAGAGCATCAGTAATTCCTCGATTCCCCATGACGATAAATGACAGACAATCTACTAAACCCCATTCTTTATCTTTTCGCTGTTTAAACAAATTGAATCCAGCCATATACAAATCAGTGGTCAACAATACAATTTCTACATGGGGATCGGCTTCAAGGGATTCTAACAGTTGGATAGCACCCATTCTGTATTTAGATTTAGAAAGTGCATTACCAATTTCTAGTAAAATAGCTTGAGTGGTGACTAAACGGGCTTGACTAGCTTGCAGTTGATCAGCCAATTGAACAGCCATTGCATGATTTTGATCTGTAATTGAAGAAAGCGCGATCGCAAAAGAAGTATCTAAAAAAACTTCATTCATGATCAGAAACAGTTTCCCCATATAAATACTGATCAATTTTCTCAGACCAATCTGGATTCCCTTGTAACTGTAAAGATTGAGCAGTTTCAAGAAATGTTTTAGTGGGCTGTTTTTGGGGTAATATTGTTTCAACAATAATTTTAACCCTTGTACCGACATCTAGGTTTAAGGGAGATTCCAGTTGCAGAGATTTACCATCAAATATGGCATTGATTTCTTGAATCATAATGATTAAAATCCTCTCAAGCAAGTTTTTTGATGATTTAGATTAATCCCATCATAGCATTTTAATGCTTGGGCAATATACCCCCCTTCAACATCAGGTTCTACTAGGAAAATGATTTCCGTCATAGCTTAAATAACCTTTAGGTACAGGATGATCGCAGTTTCCTTAATTCTATCACTCAAGGCATGAAAAGCAACTATTAAACTATTGAAATTTAGCAATTAATCAAACTAACTCGACTCGATAATTCTCGACAACCCACAAGCGACCTAGAAACCGGGTTTCTGCATAAATCTCTAGTTTCCGAGCGACAATCTTTCAGAGAAACCCGGTTTATGTCGGAAAGAGTAAAAATAATAATTTTTGCTTGTAACGGATCGACAATCCAATATTCAGGAATATTTAAAACACAATATTCGGCACGTTTGGCACGGTAGTCAACGCTTTTATTTGCTCATTTGCCAGCCCACTCCTTACCTAAAACCCGCAACAAAGCCTTCAGCCCCAATATAAAGGGTGGTTCCACACGGATATTATCTGATTCGCCCTTAATAGTTAACGTCACCCTAGTTAACTCTCTTTTAGTTTCGCGCCAGAGTCTTTCGCTATAGTCAGCTTCTAAGCCTACACCAGCCTTGAAACCTCTCATCGGTTTCAATCCTTCAATTTCTAATTCTTTCAATGCTAAATTGAATTCATCCAGAAACTTTGAAAGCTGCTCAAACTCAGGAATTTGGAATTGCTCAATATTGCCTTCCAACTCTAAGCGATCTCTCCAACTAATCAGATTGCCATTCACTTCACAATCTTCTCCTGCAATCAGTGGATCTTTTGTCCTTTTCGTTAGTCCTTGAAGCTTGGTACTACTTAAAACCAATCCGCAACATACCTCGTCTTTCGGTCTCTGACTCAATCGTGTGATTTCTCCTATATCATCGAAACCGGAACCTGCACTCAGCATCCGACTGAGTAAGTGATTGACCTCAGAATCACGATCAAACTGCCCCCCTATAGCCAACCAGTTTAACAGTCGAGAACCATTCCCACCGATATAAACAGGGGTAATTTCACGGCGACGATATTTTCCCTCATCGTGGAGCACTCCCAGAATTGTTCCTACGTAATAGTACAACCCAGAAAAACCAATCGCAATGAGTCGGAGCAGTCCTTGAAATTCTGAATTATCTTCTACAAATATTCTTTGATTTTTCAGCCAATAGTCTGAATTCATTCGCAAAAAATGATCCAGTGCGGTTATAAAAAATCTTCCTTTTAAATGTTTGAATCCCCAATTATTTAATTGTAAGTTTTGGTCTAAAAACTCCGGTTTTAGTTCTAAAAATTGAGAAAACAAGTCTCTTCCTGCTAACTGAATAGAGCATTGATGAACCAGTTTGTTGTTTTCCCAAATAGAGATATCTGAAGTTCCTCCTCCCATATCAATACAAGTTGCATTGACTAAGCTAAGATCCTCAAGATCGGCAAAATATTGAGCAAAGGCTAAACTCTCAGTTCGGAAGTAATCCAAATTATTTAGTACAGGACTATTATGAATAATTCCTGTTTTTTCTTGTAATTCCTGAGTTAAGTTTTGCCAGGTTTGAACATACTTAGCTCTGTCACTATTAGAAAAAGCAGATGGGTAGGAGATAGACCATTGAATTTGCTTAACACCGTTTTTCGCAGCTAAAGCGGAGATGTGTAGAGCTAGATGTTTTAGAAACAACCGATTTAAAGTGAGATTTTCCCACTTAAGGTCTGTCTCTATCCAACTATTTTCAGAATTAAAGCTGTTCCAGCCTGGAATATAAATCCGACCGTCATAAATCGGACGTTCTTGCCCTGCTTTGGTATTAGGTTTTCCCCTAGTTGTTAGTACGCTGGCCAGGGGTAGGGGCTTTTCAAGCGGGATGAATCTTTCTGGAATAAAATGTTCAAACATTACCGGATTGCGAGTGTCTATGTTTGCCTCCGCTATCTTTAAGTGCAGATTCTCCAGTAGCAGTGGTTCGACTATTCCTTTGTTGTTAACGTAGACATTAGTGAAAGAAGTTCCAAAATCAACTCCTACAGTCCAAGAAGCAGCATTAAGCTTGATATTCTCTGGTGTTTTTAGCAGAATCAGACCAATAGTATTTCTAGCTTGATCCTGGCAGTTAATGAAACTGGGAAACTTTTCTAGGCGGGTAATTTGATAGGAACCACGAACTTCTCGAAAAATATGGGGTTCTTTTGCCTCCGGTAAACTAACTTGGAAAGTTTCTTCTCCATACTCTCCATCGTAGTAAAACGCATAATACTCCTTCCAACCCTCAGCCCGAAAACGCGGCCACACTTCTAAAACAGGTACTTCAGTTAAAGCATTTTCTTCTTTAATTGGGTAGTCTTTGTAGATGTGATAGTTCTGCGGCTGTTTGTCATTATTCTTCAAACCGGAGAGAGGCAAGTCTATAATTACTCTTACCAATGGGCCTTCACTTCCGTTGATAGGTGTGAACTTAATTTTCTTAATTAAGTCTTCTGGAGTTAAATAGTCTAGTAGAATGGGATTGAGAGGAATTAAAGGTGTGATCCTCTGACCGTTGAAGTTGATTTGAGTACCATCGGGAAGAAAAGCTCCCGGTAAAGCATCTTCGAGATCTACAAAGATGAATTCTGGCAAAAATAAATCTTTCGACTCAATCCAGCGAACATTTTTTAGAGAAGCCAAGGTTTGGTCTTCATAAATCACAATATTTTGGGGTGATTCACTCCAAGCTCTGGCTATTTCTGGGTCGATAATCAACAAGTCACGAACTGTTTCTTTGTTAGGACTAGGAATTAAACGCACACTAGAAGATTTTGCCTGTGCTTTACTATAATCTAGTTTTGTTAGGGCGTTATAGAGGATCTTAATATCAGATCCAGCAGTGGAGTTGTTGCTTGGAACGTCAGATTTTTGGTTGGTTGGCTGCGTTTGCGATCGCTCGTAGTTAGATTCGAGAATCAGCGACCTTAATTTATATTTTTCGGTGCAAGTCAGATGAATTTCGCTATTGCTGGAGGAATAAACGAGAATCTTTTGAGCAATTTTAGGTGGATTTGTCTTAATAAAACGTTCTAGTTTAGTATGGGTAATTAATCCCTCATAACTATCTTTACTGGGATCTAAACCTTCCAAAATAATTTTGGTTAAAATTCCGTGTTTGTCATCAGCAAATGCGGATTCGTAGCTGGTAGTAGCTGTAATAAAAAATAGCTGTTTATCAGAATTATGCAGTTGTGTTTTTGCTAACTCTATCCATTCACCACTATAGCAACAATCTAACCAAACAATTTGCTGTTTAACTGGACTGTCTTTTAAAAGACCACATAACCATTCTAAAGATATACCCCATTCTTGGTTAGGATAACCAGCTTCGCTGGTTGCTAAAACCAGTTTACCATTATCATTAAAAAGTCCGTGACCTGCAAAGAAAAGTAAGGCGGTATGAGGGATATCTGTTTGGGGTTTAAAGAGTTTTTCGATCGCGGTTTTTAAATCTTCGGTTGTAAAATTGTTTAAGTCATGTGTAGGAGCAACGCAAGGGTACAAATCTCCTCGATCTTGTAAGAAACCTTCGGGAAAGCGGTATATAGGATGAAAATGGCCATAGGTTCCTAGTAATTGCGCGATCGCCTCTGCATCGTCAGCCGAGACTTTTAAATGGCCATCATTTAATTCGGGGTAGCGATTGATACCGATGACAAGAGCCTTTCGGTTAGTGGGGTTCATTGGCAGGCGGGTTTAGTAACAGGGAGCGACGTTCACTCTGAGTATATCAGCATTACTCTCCGTCCACTATAATTAAGAGCAATTCTAACTTACTTTACTCCCAGCATGAGCCAACCACCTGCTCTCCCTACTCTCCTGGCCCTGCTTCTGGCAATTAGAGATTCAGATGTCACCCTCAACTCTAACGAGCAAGAGGAACTTTTTACCATAGGAGAACAGCTTCAACTCAATCCTGAAATGAGGGACAAAACCCAAGCTAAATTAATGTCTGTGATTAACTCAAACCCCAAATTAAATGAAAGTTTTACCAAGTATCAAACAGCATTAATTAGTTTTCTAGCAACAGAAAATGGCGAAAATTTAGATTACTTGCCAACTTCAGAAGAAGTATTAGAAAGACTCCCGCCTAGTAATCAAACTCCTACTACGTTAGGCCCTAAACCTAAAAAATCACAGCAATCTCCAAGTCACACGATTATTAATTATCTTGTTGTCCCGATTCTCAAAAGTGATAATCCGCCGGAAGTTAGCAAAAGTCTGTTTCAGCGTCTATTAGAAATGTTGTCACAATTTTCTGCTGATTCAGATACTCAACCACCAACATTACCTCCTCTACTATGACAGATCATCTGATTTATCCCACAATTGACCTCTATCTCTACGATTTGCGTCAGGGACTAGGGCAGGATTTGGCTACTCTGAAAGAGAATGAGCTAGTATTTTTAAATAAATTGCCTCCCGCCTTACAAAACAAGATTAAAGCATCTCCCCCGCCTGAAAAAATGGAGTGGGAAACAGAATTTGTACAGTTATTAACAGAAGAAGGCGAATTTACAGAAACGCTCAACCTTCCGCCTGAATATGAAGCTAAATATGAAGGATATTACTATCCCGTGCAACTGAGTGATACTTATGCGCTGATGGTTGACTGTTCGGTGAGCAATCGCACCTCTCCTACTGATATTCAAGAAATAACAACGCTTAAAAAAATTATAGTTGATCAGGTTCTCAACAATCAAGGGGGTAGCTTAGGGCAAACTTGGTTAATTAGTGGTACACTCCCTTCAGATTTAGATATTAAAATGGGATCAGATGATGTTAAAAATCTTGCTCAAAAATGTTACAATTTGCTAGTAGGAAAAGAACTAGATTGTCAAGAAAAACCCGCAGGTGAGGGAAAGTTATTAGGGGGAAGATTCTTTGAATGGAATCCCCATAATTTAAACGATACTCCTAAAAAAGCACCCTACAATTTAAAGCAAAATAATCCTCATGTAATTATTATATTATATCCTAATTTAACGGCAATGGAAAACGCAGCAGAATTAATTGATCACTGGATGCAATTGTTTTGTCATCGCCATAAAATTCTTTGGGCTTATGTAAAAAGTCGGGTGGTTAAACGAGATTTAGAAGCTAAATTTGTAGAGGTTCAAAGTTACGTCAAAGACTTTAAAACTCAAGGATACGAAGGGTATAATTTGAGCCAACTTAGTCAAAAAGTCAGTGATGCTGACAATCTATTTTCTGATTATGCCATCAATCTCAGTTATTTAGAATTTCAGAGAAGTACGATTGAAGTTAATCTGGATAACTACCGCCAACAACTTAAAGAATTAGTTGCTAAGGTATGTGAAAAAAACCCAGAATATGAAGTAAAATGCTTAGAGCAGTTTCATTCCGACGCTCGAAATAAATACTTAAAACAAGTTCGCAAAGACTCCGAAAATCTGAGTGCTGGGTTAAAAATGCTAGAAGTTGCAGTCAACTTAATTCGAGTTAACTTGCAAGTCAGAGAAGCAAAGAGCGATCGCACATTTCAAAATACACTCGGTATTGTCGGTGCGGGTTTAGCTGCGGCTTCTGTAACGGCTTCGATTTCTGGACAATTCCCCAATGTTGTTGCACCTGTTACTATTATCAAATCAGAGGAAGCAAAAACCCTTGTAGAGCAGAATTTAGGGCAAGTTTTGAGGAGTTTGACAATTCCAGAATCTGCGTTAATGCCCTTTATTTCACTGTTTTTGAGCCTGATCATAGGCTTGATCGGGGCGGGGTTAACGGGGTTAGTTATCCGGTTGCTGGGATTAAGGAATCATGGTAAGAAACGATAAGATATCTTCAGCCTAGTCTTCTTGAGGGCTAAAGCCCAACAACAAGTTCAGAGAGGGCTAAAGCCCAACAACGTTTTAAGCGGGACTAGGGAGTCATTGTCGAGGGGATTATTCATAGTTATTAATTCGGTTCGGTAAATGGAGGATAACTTAGGCGATCGCCTTCTCTAAAAACAATGTTATCAATCAGTTAAGCTATTCCCTATTTGATCAACTTTAACCACATCAATAGCTTCTATACTTTCAACCATTGGTAAAGATGAAAAAGCCGGAGTCATAATTATTAATCCCCTGGGAACACATTCCACTTCTATCGGTGTTGTCCCAATAATTTCCCCATCTACAACTACTTTTTGGGGTGGATTTGTAGAAATTCTAATCCGTTGAGTTCTAAATGCAATCAAATTATCCCGTTGAATTTCTACTTTCAGTAAACCCGCCCCCAATAAACCCATCATTCCCGCCACCGCCTGCATTTTATTCGCCGGAGACGTATAGATTAAAACCTCTAATAATCCATCATCAGGAACAATTTGTCCCAAACCTTGGGCTAAAACCGAAGTAGGAGGGGCGACATTAGCAATAGTAATGGCGGCGGCTTCAACTTGATTAATTTCGCCATTAATTTCAATTGTCGTTTCAAAGTCTTTTTGTTCTTTTAATTGTTGCCATCCCGCCATAATATAAGCTAAGGGCCCCCAGCGTTTTTTCGCATCTCGATCCGCCTTATTAACTGTTTCTGCTTCAAATCCAATTCCCGCTAATAAAATCATTGGTAAACTATTACAATAAGCCATATCAACGGTGCGGGTTAATCCGGCAATAATTACTTCACAAGCTCCTTGAATATTAGTTGGAATTCCCAAGGCTACTGAAAACGCATTAGCAGTTCCCCTAGGAATAATTCCCAAGGGAATATTAGTATTGATCACGGCTCCAGCTACGGCGGAAACCGTACCATCTCCCCCCGATGCGATGACTAAATCCACATTTTCTGCGATCGCATCTTGTGCTAATTGAGTCGGATCATTTTCTCTGGTTGTTAAACAAACTTTTAAGTGAAAATAGGGTTCTAATAATTGCCGAATTAATAATAAATCTTGATTGGCATTTCCTACTCCAGCAACGGGATTAAAAATCAAATGAGCCGAACGAGTTCGTCGCAATTGCACAACAATGGCTTCGGCGGTTCCAATATTAGTAGCGATTGGAATATTATAGATATTGCAAACTCTTAATAAATTTAAAAGCGGGAATTCATAAAGGTGGGTTTGGGTGGATTCTACTAAATAAATAACAGCTACAATTTCTTCTCTTGCAGTGATTTTAGAGGCGATCACCATATCTCCCCCTTGTCGCAAAGGCAAAACCGTCTCAACCTTTAACCAGGTCTGTTGAGTTAAAGCCGTTGCGATACTGTCTAAACCCGCTAGATGATAATGGGACAGAACATTCGCGTGTTGAGTCACAAAGTCAACCAGAGTTTCTTGCTGAGTCTCATCAGCTAAGAGGAAAATTGTCCCTGACATAATTCACCCATTATTATTGCAATTATTATTATAGCTAATTTAACTATTTTCAGGATGATCTAATCCCAAATGTTTCCAAGCCGCAGGCGTCGCCACACGACCCCGATTTGTCCGTTGAATAAACCCAATTTGCATTAAATAGGGTTCATAAACTTCTTCAATAGTTTGGGTATCTTCCCCCGTAATTGCCGCCATGGTTTCTAATCCCACTGGCCCCCCTTTAAATTTTTCAATGATAGCTGTTAACATATTTCGATCCGTCCAATCTAATCCCAGGGGATCAACATTAAATAATTCCAAAGCAATATTCGCCACTTCTGCATTAATTTCCCCCGTACTTTTAACTTGTACATAATCCCGAACTCGACGTAATAAACGATTAGCAATTCGAGGTGTTCCCCTAGCCCGTTGGGAAATTTCGATCGCGCCTTCTGGGGTTATAGGAGTATTTAATAACTTCGCACTCCGTTGAATAATTAAACTTAATTCGTCTACTTCATAAAAGCGTAACCTTTGAATAATTCCAAAGCGATCGCGCAGGGGAGCCGTTAAAGAACCTACCCGGGTTGTAGCGCCCACAATCGTAAAAGGTTTCAGGGGAATACTCCGAGTTTTTGCCGATCTTCCCTGACCAATAGTAATATCTAATCGACAATCCTCCATCGCCGGATATAAAATTTCCTCCGCCACTTTAGATAAGCGATGAATTTCATCAATAAATAATACTTCCCCCGGTTTCAAACTGACTAATAATCCCGCAATATCCCGTGGTTTTTCTAAGGCGGGAGCCGTGGTAATTTTACAAGTCACCCCCATTTCCGAAGCTAAAATTAGGGACATGGTTGTTTTTCCCAATCCTGGGGGGCCATATAATAATAAATGATCTAAAGGTTCCTGACGGGATTTTGCGGCGGCGATCGCAATTGATAAAACCTCTTTTAAATCTTTTTGTCCCACATAATCTTCTAAACGATGGGGTCGGATTTTCTCATCCTGTTGACGATTAATTTCTTCTTCGGGTGTCGCTTCCGCTTCTAACAAATAATCCAATTCATCCGTCGGCTGACTATTCTTAGATTTTCTGGATTTTTTAGCCATGGGAGCCGCCAACCCAGAAAACTCATCAGACGGTTCGGGTTCAGGGGACTGCTTTTTTGAAGAAATAATCGCCATAATAGACCTATGCCATACCGGGGCTACAGGTTCCAACTTTAGCAGGTTTTGGGTGAAACTAATCCTATTATTAGTCTCCAAACCAATATAAAATAAGAACTGAATAAGGGAATAGGCAATTAGGGAATGGGTAATAGCAAGAGTTTACCTCCCGGTAATCCCTCTCAGAGAGTCCTAAAGGACTCACTACGTTGAGATGCCCCCTGCTCCCGGTGCTCCACTGTCTGTCCCAATTCAATGATTAATTATTCAGATGTTGAGATATTCAAAAAACAACTGCATCAGTTGAGTGATGAACAACTCAAACAAGACTATTTGCGGGGGAAATTGACTTTTGATTTTCTGGCAAAGGTTTTGGCAGAGGTTGAGTCCGAAGAATTAATTCTGCGATTGGTAAATTTGGGTTTAAAATTGAATATTATTCAAGGAATACTATTAACAAAAAATGTTAAACCTGAATTTCAAATTAAAGTTTTTTCTCTGGTACTCCAGTTAAATATTCCCCTAGCTTTAAAAATTCGTCTGTTAGGACAAACCCGTTCGCCCCTATTACTATCTTGGTTCCTTAAAGGATTACATCATAACAATCAATTGGTGAATGCTTGGTCAGCTTGGGCGATCGCTCAAATCGGTCAAGTTGCTGAATCTTCTTTATTAAAAGCCTTAAAAGATCCCCAGCAAAAAGTCCGTCTTTGGGCAATTTGGGGGTTAGGAGAAATTGGCAGCGATCGGGCAATTCGAGTATTAATTCTGGCTTTGCACCATGAAGATAGTCAAGTTCGTTGGCGAGCCGCCACCGCTTTAGGAAAAATTAAAAATCGTTTAGCCACAACAAAATTAAGAGAAATTTTAGTTTCCGATCCCGATCATTATGTTCGAGGTCGGGCGGCAACTGCATTGGGACATTTAGGGGGAGCAGCAGCAATTATTGGGTTAAAAAATTCCCTTGATGATCGAGAATTTTATGTTTATACTAATGCTGTTTATGGCTTAGAAACCATTGGCGATTCCTTTGCAGTTAAGGTGTTGTTAGAGGCTCTTAATCATGATAATTCAGATGTAAGAATCCGGGTTGTTGAGGTCTTAGGTCGAATTGGTGGAGATTTTATGGTTAATAAACTCCTGAATAAAATTCATGATCCTGATCCGTTTGTACGGGCAAAAGTGGTTGAAACTATTCAATCTATGAATACTCCCTTAGCCATTGGGGGGCTAAAAATCGCCTTAAATGATACGGATATTTATGTTCGTTCTTGGGCAGAAACAGCCTTAAAAAAATTAGATTCTCCTTCGTCAAAAACCCTATTTAAAATATTATTTGATTCTGGTATTAATTCTCCCCATGCTAATTTACCCAAACTCTGGATTGCTTCTAGGACAGAAGTAGGTGAATATATTTTAAAACAATTTCGAGGGGCAAATATTCGTCATTTAATTTCTATTGGTAGTCCGGGGAGTGAACTTCCTGAAGGATTTGATCAAGTTCCGAATCGGTTACGATTAGAATTTGATGATATTGATACCCCCTACTATGATCCTGAATATGTTTTACCCAATCTTCAACATATTTTAAAAGCCCTTCATTTTATGAAATCTGTTCGTGCCCATCAAGGAGATTTATTAATTCATTGTCAAACAGGAATTAGCCGATCAACTGCGATCGCATTTACCCTATATGCATATCGTTTAGGAATCGGAAAAGAAACGGAAGCTCTCAATTATATTGCGGCGGTGCAGCCCCAAGCTATACCGAATCAATGGATTGTAGAACTAGCCGATATTGCCCTAAAACGAGGAGGCAGATTAATTCAAACCCTACGCAATTATCGGCGTTCTTTTCCCAATTCTTAAGGGAATAGGGAACAAACCCCCCCAAACCCCCCGTGCACGGGGGGCTAGGGGGGGAGGGAATAGGCAATGGGCAATAGGTAAATACTTACTGTGAACAGCATAGATGCGGCAACTGCTATATCAGTCGTAATTCCCTATTCCCCGCCATATACAAAAAATCTGTGAAGACGGACGCTAGGGACATCTTCACAGACACCTGAAACCCAGGCTCAAAATTACGACATGGCTTGAATGATAAAGTCAAAGTAGGGGGATGCTGCCTTAGCATCTTCGTCATCGAGTAACGCCAGAGACGCTTCTTTGAGACAACGAACCGCTTCCACCATCCCAGGCATCGGAACACCCAAAGAGTTGTACATATCTTTGACGCCGATTAAACCAATGTCTTCAATGGGATCTTTGTCACCCGAAAGAATTCCATAGGTAATCAGTCGCAGATACCAACCATAGTCCCGAATACATAGGGCCCGTTCCCGTGATCCTGAAGCATTACCACCCGGGGCAATAAAATCAGGGCGTTTTTTCCACAGTTGGTTACTAGCACGGTCTACAATCTTCTTTTCATTATCCGCAAGGGTCGAAGCAATTCGCACGCGCTGTTCACCCGTTTTTAAAAAGTCATTGATGTTTTTGAGTTCACCAACGCTAGGATAACGGAGTTCATCATCAGCTTTGAGAATAACTTGGCTAATTACTGTCATCTAAAACCTCAAGGGCTATTAAAGTTTTTCAAGATACCATTAAGTAGTTTAGCGACTTGAGGGGAACAGGGGAAGTCATAACCCCGTAAACTTTCACCCATCGTGATCAAAGTCGGGTGGAAACACCTGTGCAAAGTCGTGGAGAGCAGGCAGAGTCAAGAGTTATCTGCCCAGGTTCAGTATGAATACCCTTAACAATTCTTAATTTTTAACCCTCAACGGTTAATCAGTCATCAGTTATCAGTCATCAGCGATCAGTTAAGAGGTAGTTAGCAGTTATTTGGAGTAAAATAAATCTTGACTTTATTTCACTGTTTAGCGTGTAGAGGCAGGTTCTGGAGAGATTTTTTTAAATCAACTAAAATCTTGATCAACCCAATTACGACTGATAACTGGTACAAACGCGCCCATAGGGTGAAGGTAGCCTCTACACTGATAACTGATAACTGATAACTGATTAATAATGTGGCAACAAGGGCAACAAGTTGAAGTCGAAATTACAGATTTGACCGATGAAGGTAGTGGCGTCGGTCGTTACCAAGAGCGGGTTATATTTGTTCCTGATACGGTTCCTGGGGATATGGTGCGGGTGCGGTTAGTGCGGGTTAAAAGCAAATATGCAGAAGGCAAGTTAGACCGACTTTTAAGCCCATCAAATGATCGGATTTCCCCTCGATGTATTGTGGCGGATAAATGTGGGGGATGTCAGTGGCAACATATTGATTATGCGCTGCAACTACAAAGTAAGCGAAATTTAGTGGTTAAAACCTTAGAAAAAATTGGAGGATTTATTGATCCTCCGGTAGATCAGGTGTTAGCAGGAGAGTCAGAATTAGGCTATCGCAATAAAGTTACCTATCCCCTAGGACGGTCAGCCACGGGTCAAGTTCAGGCGGGTTACTTCCAAAAACATAGCCATCGTTTGGTTAACTTAAATCAATGTCCGGTACAGGATCAACGGTTAAATCCTTTATTAGCTAATATTAAACAGGATATTCAAAACCGGGGATGGTCAATTTATGATGAAGCCCAACATCGGGGTAAACTTCGCCACCTATCCCTAAGAATTGGGCGGCGTACCGGGGAAATGTTATTAACTTTAATTACCACCCAAGCTAGTTTACCCGGACTCACTGAACAAGCGGAAACTTGGTTAGAACAATATCCGGGGTTACAAGGAGTTTGTTTAAATCTAAATCCCGATCAAACTAATGTGATTTTTGGTCAGGAAACCCGATGTTTAGCGGGTCATCCATATTTAAAAGAAGAATTTGGGGGGTTAACGTTTTTTCTGGGCCCCGATACGTTTTTTCAAGTGAATACGGAAGTGGCGGAAAGGTTATTAGAAATAATGCTACAGCAACTTAATTTACAAGGAACTGAACGTATTGTTGATGCCTATTGTGGAATTGGAACTTTTACTTTACCCCTAGCTTCCTATTTATTGAAAAAACAAGGAGGTTCAATTCAGGGCTCCGATCTTCCTCAAGTCATGGGTTTAGAAGTCCAAGAAACCGCCATAGAGCAAGCTCGAAAAAATGCGATTTTTAATCAACTTGATCAAGTGGAGTTTAAATTAGGAACGGTGCAAAAGTTGTTACCCAATTTGGGGTATAAACCTGATATTGTTTTGCTTGATCCACCCCGGAAAGGATGCGATCGCACGGTCTTAGAAACACTGCTAGATATGCAACCGCAACACTTGATTTATATTAGTTGTAGACCCGCAACCCTAGCCCGAGATCTGAAAATTTTATGTGAAACCGGAGTTTATGAATTAGTACGGGTACAACCTGCGGATTTTTTCCCACAAACTTCCCATGTTGAATCTATGGCTTTCTTACGGCGTTTATAATTGTTATTGTAGGTGCTCAGAAATCGGGTTTCTTCAGTCATCTTTTTATGATTCAGCAAAGGTTAAGGCAGAAACCCGATTTCTCGACTCGTTAAGCAGCAACAGAAATTGTCTTAACGGTTAGAGAAGGTTCGGGAATAGCTTGACCATCTTCCCGCAGAGTGTCAATATACAGTTCAATCGCTTCTTTAATATTATTTTCAGTTTCTTCTAAGGTTTTTCCTGTAGAAATACAACCGGGTAAGTCGGGAACATAAGCAGAATAGTTACTCCCAGCCCATTCAAAAATGACAATATATTCTTTCATGGTTTATCCTCTAATTGTGCTTGTTTCCAGATACTTTTGAGGGTTCCAATGGCAACTTCATCAGAAAAATTACCCGGTACAACAACAATACCAGATTTTTCAGGATGTTTTAGGACTCGATGACTTCCTCGCATTCTTGCTTCATACCATCCATCTACTTCTAATCGCTTTAGTACCTCACGAACTTTCATTAATTAATTTTCCCACATATTTATACCGTACATAAACCAGATTTTTTTAAGCATTTAACACTTGTTCTGCTGTTAAGGATAATTCTGAAAAAGTGGGTGATATAATCCGATCAGTTCCTCTAAATTGAGTTTTTTGATACTGACCTTTTTCATCCAGAGAGTAAACAAAGATAGTCGGAATTTTAGGATTTCCTAAGTAAGCCCTGGAAGCGATCGCTAAATAGTCTACAATCCAATATTCAGAAATTCCTAACCGTTGATATTCTTCTAATTTATCTACATAGTCATCTTCCCAATTCGTTGATGTCACTTCTACTGCCAACTGAATTGGCACTTCTAAGGCATTATAATCAGAACGATTAGAACGCCAAATTGTTCGGTCAATCACACTAACATCAGGATTTCTACCCTGTTCTAAGCCATCTTTTGTTACCGTTTTGATCACCGCAGTATTAGTTACAACTAAATTAAGATTAAGTCTTCTAATTTCATCATTAAAACAGAATAAAAGCAAATTGGCTACATCATCATGGTTTCTTGTTGCTCTCACTTCTACAATTTCTCCCTTCACAAATTCATAGATTCCTGTTTCTGGACATTGTTCTAAAAAGTTGTCAAATGTTAGTTTTTGTACCTGTGTTGTTGTCATAGTTTAATTTCCTATAATCATAAGGTAGAAGTCTCGGAATACTTATAGGTGTTCAGAAATCGGGTTTCTTCAGTCATCTTTCCTCGTTGCGAGGTTCTACCTCGCAATGCTTTCTGGCAGGCTCCGCCTGCTGTTCAACGGAGGCGGAGCCTCTAAGATAGCATTCCCTGGTAGAACCAGGGAACAAGGGGCTCCCCCTGAAAAAAAAATTTTTAAACGCGCTGACGCGCGAAAAGGGAAGAAGGGAAAAGAAGAAAGAAGGGTAAAGGGCTAAAGGGCTAAAGAAAACAGGGCTAAAAGTCCTGCACACTAACCAGGGACGCACCAACAACCCAACAAACCCGAAAGCCGCTGCCGTAGTTGAAGAGGTCGGGGTGTCCGGAGTCACGAACAGCAGAACGGCAGCCATCAGGATAGTAGATCCACGAACCGCCCCGCACACACCTTAATTGAGTATTTCCGCCCGACTCCCAAACACTTCCATTATCTGGCGCACCAGTATAATTTTCATGCCAAGGGTCAGCGCACCATTCCCAAACGTTGCCGTGCATATCGTATAATCCAAAGGCATTTGGAGGGAAACTACCGACATCGGTGGTTTGATTACGATTACATTCATAATTAGCTAAATCGGCTGTAATGGTTTCACCAAAATGGAAAGGAGTTGTAGTTTTAGCGCGACAGGCGTATTCCCATTCCGCTTCAGAAGGTAAACGATAGGTTTTACCTGTTTCTTGGGAAAGTCGCTGACAAAATTCCTGCGCTTGATGCCAATTTACATTCTCAACGGGTCGGTTTGCGCCTTTAAAATTAGAAGGATTATTTCCCATAATAGCTTCCCATTGAGCTTGAGTAATGGGATATTTTGCCATAGAAAATGCAGCAATATTAACGGGATGTTGGGGATATTCGTCGCTACTCGCATTTGCTTCATTTTGGACTGCACCCATCATAAAAGTTCCCCCAGGAATGGATACCATTTCTAAACTGATATTATTGCCTAAATCTTCTTTAAAAAATTCAGCCTGACGGCGTTCTCGTTTGGTTTCCTTTCCTTGGGCGTTAACGGTAATCACATCAAACTCAAATTCCTTTTGCTGACGGCGTTTTTCTGCTTCTTCCTGACGTTTTATTTCTTCCTCCTGACGGCGTTTTGTTTCTACTTCCGTTTGTCCCTGACGGCGTTTTTCATCCCAAACTCCTTGAGCAACATCCCGATTATGGGCAACATCGGGTAAATTAGGATTAAGGGCGAGACAGGAATTGTAATCGGCGATCGCTTTTTCATATTGCCCTAATTTATAATAAGCATTAGCGCGATTATTGTAAGCTCCGACATAATTAGGATTCAGTCGCAAGGTTTGGTTATAATCCTCAATAGCGGCGGAATATTCCCCTAATTTACTATAGGCTAATCCGCGATTATAATTGGCATCGGGGGAATTAGGTTCGAGTAACAAGACTTGGGTAAAGTCATCAATGGCGGTAGTATATTCTCCCTGTTGACAATGGTTTTGTCCCCGTTGATAACAAGCTTGAACAATATTAACCCGGTGAGTTTCTCCCAAGGATTCTAACAAATTATTGATTTTTTCAATATAGTCTAAATCCTTAGCCATGACCACGGAATTAACGGTATCCCATAATTCAGAAACCGGGTTTCTGGGGTTTCTTAACTTCAACCAAGATTCTACAGAATTAATTAATTGATTTTTAGCCCAAGATTTATTGGGTAAATTGACTAAACCCTGGGCTAATTCTAGGATTAATTCAGGGAGACGGTGAGAACTTTCTGCTTCTAGGATTTTGTAGATTTGTTCATAGCCAGAAATGACCATCCATATTACTGAATCTGCAACTTCTCCTTCTGGGATATTCTGAGTTAAATCTGGGAGTAATTGCGGTAATAAAGGCGTGAAATCATGGAGAAATAAATGATGAGTGTCAGCTATCCAACCTGCAACCAAACAATGACAGGTAATTAAAAATTGGTACAAATCTTCAAAATGCTTGCTATTAATTTTATAGTGAATTTCTAACTCATCATCGTCTATTCCCTCCTCTCGTAAACTTTGTTCTTCTTCCCAAATTTTGAGATTAATTTCATTATCCCCGCCGCGTTTATCAATATCAGCTTGGGTTTTTCCCAGTGCTAATAGTTTGTCTTTTGTAACTTTCCATTTCCGGGCGCGAGTTTTAGCAGAATCATATAAAATATCCCGATAGGACAGTTGAGAAATAATGGTTTGATAGGAATAGTTAGGTTGTCCTATTGTCCAATAGGCGACTCGGAAATTGATATAATCTCCATCAAATTCCGACTCTAATATTAATGTCGGTTCTGATTTTAGCATCCCGAATAATGCTTTAATACTGGCTTCGCTATGAAAACGTTTACTTTCCCAAGCGCCTGCTAAAAATTCGATGGGTCTTCCCTGTTGAGAATACTGATCAAAAAAATCGCGCATTTTTTGATTGATAGTTAATTCAATATCGGGGAAATTTTGTGGCGTGGTGGCAAAACGTTCAAACTGAACTTTAGGGGGGGCGATAAAAACTCGCATGGGAATTAAACTATTATTGTAGGATTCTAAAATTTGCGCCGGAGGCAATGTTAACGGCCAATTAGCAAAAATTTTCTGAACTTCTGCTTGGTTATGGGCAGCTTTTATCGCGGTTTCTCGTTGATATTCAGCCACCATTAATTGAGTTTCTCGGCCATAAGTTGCTAATTCTGATTGTAGGGTTTTTTCCTGTTCAAAACGCCAACGTTGAAACTCAATATTGCTTTTGTGAATTGCTAAATTAACGCTTTGGATATATTCTTGTAGTTCTTTTTGAAATTCTCGATTTTTTTCATTTTCGATATATTGTAATTTAATTTGTTCTAATTGAATTTCCTGTCTTTTTTCCTCTATTATAGCACTATTCGCTACTTGTACACATTGTAATTTATACTGTGCTAATTGAATTTGTTGTCGTTTTTCCTCCATTTCAGCATTGTTGGCTACTATTTTTTTTGTATTTCTTTCTTGGGTATCAGCGATGTATTTCTGAGGAAGAAATACAGATTCAAACCCTCTCTTGACTTTATCCCAAAGTCCCATTTTTGTTTCTCCTGGTAATAAGCGTGTCATTAGTTAATCTCCTGTTAATAAATTTCCCCCGTTGTTGGGCTTCAGCCCATTCTTCTTGAGGGTTTAAGCCCAACAACGAGTCCGGAGGGGGCTAAAGCCCAACAACGAGTTCGGAGGGGGCTAAAGCCCAACAACGTTTTAAGCGGGACTAGAGAGGTTATAAACTAACACCGTTGCCGCCCAAATTGGTGTCTTTCCTTCGGCAAAAACCGCCCCATCTAAAGTATAGGCATGACCTTTGGCATCCACCCAACCAATACATTTTTCATGGGCATCATAGACCTTCATATCAGCACCTAAATGCCCAATATAATGGTCGCCAGTATTATAAAATTTTTGCCCATCAATATGTCCAGCTTGTCCGCCACTTCTATCCCAATAAACATCACCATTTGAATAAATTGTGACACTATTAGAATCTCCCTTTTCTACAGGATCGGAACTGTGCATTGCGGAAAAGGTAGACATTTGTTGTGAGTGATCTCCCATGCCTCCAAAATGGTGATCGGTTTGATATCCTGTGGAATAGTCCGTCTGTTCGGGTAGTTGATAGGGATTAAATTGTTCTAAGTCCGTCTGACCTGGATTAAATTCTGGGGTAGGATAGTCAAAATTAGGGAGAGGAGAACTCTGCAAACCTTGATCCTGTTCCCCATTCCAACCGGAGTTAGAGATATCAAAATGAGGATGATGGGGGTCGTAACTATTGAAATCAGGGACAGACATAATATTATGGTGTGTCTGTTCAGGAATAGGGTGTTGCTGGGGGTCGATGTCTAGGGATTGGATCAGTTGATTAAAGATGGAATCTAGGTCATATTGGGAGCCATTGTCGAGAGGATTATTCATATTTATTAGTCCAGTTCGTTGACACTCTACTGCCTAAAGGCAAGTGGATTCTTGGTGAGCGCGAGTCTATTTAATATTATAGGATCACTCTTTTAATACTAGAGATGGTTTTCTCCCCAAGGGTTTTGCTTCATTGCAATTGAAACTGTGTGACCAGCGCCTGGCGCCTTTGTTTATTTTTTTTGATCAAAATTTGTTAACAGGAGATCAGATTAATAATATAATCGGTTATATTCCACTGCCTAAAATTAAAATTTCCTACCCCTGGTATTCTTCTTAAGAATGAAATTTAGTGAACTGGTTGAAAAACTCAACTCTGGAATTGATAATCATAGCTTGATCCATGACCCCACCCTTAATCCCGATATTCAAGGAGTGGCGGCGGTGGATACGGCAACTTCTGGAACTCTCAGTTATATTGATGGATTAAAATTTGCTTCCTTTGTGCAGGTTTCTGCCGCGAGTGCGTTGATTTTGCCCTTAGATGAATCGTTACAAAATCAAGCCACAGCCGGGGGTAAGGCATGGATTTCCGTAGCAAATCCTAGGGCTTTTTTCGCCCAGGCGATCGCTTTATTTTATCAACCCTATCAACCCCAACCCCAAATTCATCCGACGGCGGTGATTGATCCAAGTGCCCAAATTGGAGAGGAAGTTTATATTGGCCCCCATGTTGTGATTCAAGGGGGAGTTACCATCGGAAATCAGGTTTGTTTACATCCAAATGTCGTAATTTATCCAGGGGTGAAAATTGGCGATCGCAGCATTTTACACGCCAATTGTACTATTCATGAACGCGCCCAAATTGGTTGTGATTGTGTAATTCATAGCGGGGCTGTGATCGGGGCTGAAGGCTTTGGTTTTGTGCCGACGGATACGGGTTGGCTGAAAATGGAACAATCGGGAATTACGGTTTTAGAAGATGGGGTAGAAGTCGGATGTAATAGCACAATTGATCGTCCGGCGGTGGGAGAAACTCGCATCGGAAAAGCTACAAAATTAGACAATTTAGTTCATATTGGTCACGGTTGTACCGTCGGGCAAAATTGCGCCTTCGCGGGTCATGTCGGATTAGCGGGGGGTGTCACCGTTGGCAACGGTGTGTTACTTGCGGGTCAAGTTGGCATTGCCAATCAAGTCAAAGTAGGGGATGGGGTAATTGTTACGGCTCAATCTGGGGTTCATAATAATATTTCACCCGGAGAGGTGGTTTCCGGTTCTCCGGCGCTCGCCAATAAACTCTATTTAAAGACTGCTGCTATTTATAGACGATTACCCGAACTCTACCGCTCTTTAAAAGCATTAGAACAAATCATTAAGTCTAACCGTTGAGCACCGGGAGCAGGGGGAGGTAAACTCTTTCTCTTACCTATTACCTCTTACCTATTACCTCTTACCCCGTGATCACGGATGTATTGATCTGCTCTGATGGCGGATCTTTTTTAATGGGATGGGGTGGTGAGGATAGAGCATTTTTACCTTGGCAGAAGACTTGATTAAAAAATTGCTTAGGTGTGACTCGGAAGCCACCAAAGAGGAAGGCCATAGAAATTTCCAGACAAAAACAACAGATGGGTTCAAGTACCATCGAATAAGTCAATCTTGCCCGGTTCAATGATAATGGGATTTTTAAGTCCGGCTTTTTTCCCCTGGGGGAAGATGGTGATTCGCTATATGGAAAGATTTGTAACTGAGAAAAAAAATATTTGTCAAATTGATGTATTTAAGTATATATTATTTCTTATAACTCCAAAAAGTTTAATTGGATAAAAATTACCCCATAGAGAAGTAAGGAGATTAAGAAGAACATGAATAAACCTGCACCCACTCCCTTAACCGGAAAGGCTCTGCTTCAAAAAGTAAAAGAACTGTCTCATATGCCTCGGCGTGAAACAGCAAAGCTGTGCGGTTATTACAGCACGACAAAGGACAGTCAAGTCCGGGTCAATCTCACGGATTTTTATGACGCAGTGCTCAAAGCACGGGGTATTCCGCTCAGTCCCGATGGTACAAAAGATGGTCGGGGTCGGGAAGCAACTTATATGGTGAGCGTTCACAAAAACGGTCAAATTGTGATTGGCTCAACCTATACCAAAGAAATGGGACTTAAACCGGGGGATGAGTTTGATATCAAGCTCGGATACAAGCATATTCACCTGATTCAAGTCGAAAATGGTAAAGATGCTGGCGGTGACGAAGAAGAGTAAATTCTACCACCTGAGCCATTAAAATGACGTTTTCATGGCTGGTAAATGCACCAACCCCGATTAAAATTATAATTTTTTTTGGGGTGTGGATGGGTCTATGGATGCCAATTGCTGTTATCAGTGCGATCGCTCTGAATTGGCGTCCTCCTCAACCCCTAAATGAAACCCAAAAATTGGGGTTACTGGTGCCTCTTTATGGAATTGCCCCGATAGTTTTGTGGAAAATTAGCCAAGTTCAGGGTCAATCCTTCTGGGATTATGGTTTAAGTTGGCGATCGCAGTTTTTTCAATCCACTGCCATTGGTTTCGGTCTAGCTGTTATCAGCCTGATCCTGTTGTTTGGATTTCAATTTGTTCTGGGTTTGAGTCATTGGCGACCCCAGGAATCTGTGCAAACCGATCAACAGTCCTCAACCTTGAATGCCGATCTGCACCCTAGAAATAGGTGGATTCAGTTAGGAAAAAAAGCATCTATTTTACTGCCGATTTTGCTGATTGCTCTGTGGATTAGCAGTACAGAGGAGTTAATATTTCGAGGATTTTTACAAAAACAATTACAGCAAGATTATTCCTGGTTTGTGGCGGCGACCATCGCCAGCTTGATTTTTGCCCTCAGCCATCTGCTTTGGGAAGTCCGCAACACCTTACCCCAATTACCCGGACTGGGGTTAATGGGAATGGTGTTGGCTTTCGCTTGTTTTTACGATCAAGGTTCTTTAGGTTTAGCTATCGGACTACACGGTGGTTGGATTTGGGGAATCACCAGTGTGGATACCCTGGGAAGTGTTACAACGTCTAAGAAGGTTCCAGAATGGGTAACAGGATTAGGAGGTAAACCCTTGGCTGGTTTGTTGGGAATTGTGATGTTGCTGTTTGTGGCTGGCCTATTGGGAATTGTTTATCAAGAAATGGGTTAAGTTAATATGACAACTATAAAACCATCCCCCTCAGAATTTACCCCGGTTTATGGCCCCGTATCTTCATGGCGATATGGGAAATCCTTGGGAATTGATCCGATTGGTGAGATTTCCACCTGTTCGTTTAACTGTGTTTATTGTCAACTTGGAGAAATTGAACTAAAAACCGAGCAACGCCAAATTTATGTGGCGACGGATCGGATATTACAAGCATTAATAGAATTTTCCCCTTGGGATGTGGATGTAATTACTTTAAGCGGGAGTGGAGAACCAACTTTGGCGGCGAATTTAGGGGAAATTCTGATAGCAATTAAAATCTTAACTCATCGTCGCACATTAGTATTAACCAATGGTACAACTTTATATGATCCGCAAGTTAGAAAACAATTAGCTTTAGCCGATCGCGTATCTATCAAACTCGATGGAATTTCTACCGCCCAACTGCAACGAGTTAATCGACCCGTAACGGAAATTAATCTCACCGAGTTGCTTAGTGATATTCAAGAATTTAGTCGAATTTTCCCCGGAGAATTGGGACTACAAACGATGCTTTTATCTCCTTGGTCATTGTCAGAGCGCCAAGAATATCTCCGTTGGGTAAAAGCGATCGCACCCACTGAAATTCAACTGAATACTCCCACCCGTCCCAAACCGTTAAAACATGAATTAGCTGGACGGGAAAATCATTCCCCACTAGAAAACCTACCCTATCAGACCATAAAATTAAAATCCGTTAGTCCGTCTGTTTTACAAAATTTTGCCCAAGAAATTCAAGATCAGACAGGTATTCCGGTGCGTTTTGCTTCGGTAGAGTAAACAGTTATCAAGCATGATCAGTAAAGACGTTGCATACAACGTCTCTAATGATCTGTTCATTAATTATTCTTGTTCTTCCGCCACTGCTTCCATCAAAACCAGGGCTAAATTTTCATTAAGTCTACCGAGTTGAATGAGTTCTGCATAGGTATCCGCTTCAATGTCTAACAAGGTTTCTTGAAATTCTTCCATAGCCATCTCTTGTAGTTGCGGATATTCTTGAAGTAATCGCTGGAATTTGTGTTTAATACTGTTTAATTCTCCCTCCACTAATTGCTGTTTATACCGATAAAATTCGGGTTCTAGGTCGGGAAATTGTTTAACTTTGTCAAAATAATCTAAAACCCGTTGCATAGCCACTTTCCGAGCAATTAATTCCGAGTATTTTTGACGAATGGGTTGATCTCCGATTAAGTTCAGACCTTTTAGTAATCCTTGAATGCTTAACCCTTGAACCAAAAGCGTAAAGAAAACCACACCGAAAACGATATCAATAATCTCTTGTCTTTCTGCAATGATTTCTGGTACACTTAAAGCTAGAGCAATAGAAACAGAACCCCTTAATCCGCCCCACCATAAAACAGCTTGTTCTTGAAATGTTACCCGACTATTAGCGATCGCATTATTTAAAAAACTTAATCCATAAATACCAATTAAACGAGTAACCAGAGAAGCCACAATCGCAACAACAATTAAATGCAGATGACTGCCTAAACTAGCAAATTGAATTTGATCGCCAATTAATAAAAATATCATTGAATTGACAAAAAATGCCAGAAACTCCCAAAATTCCGTGACAATTAAACGAGTTCTGGGACTCATGCCAATTCTGGAACCCCAATTTCCTAAAATGATCCCAACAATCACAACGGCAATTACCCCAGACCCCCCTAATTCCTCTGTAATTAAATAGGTTCCATAGGCAGAAACTAAGGTTAAAGATTGTTCAACTAAAGGGATATCAAACCGTTGGGTAATAAAGGAAATGCCAAAACCAATTACGCATCCAACTCCCACCCCAATACCCACAACAGCGAAAAAATTGCCTAGAATTTGTGAAACAGAAAGGGAATCCATTCCTAATGGAATTCCTACTAATAAAACAAAAGCCACAACCGCGACGCCATCATTAAATAAACTTTCTCCTTCCATCAGAATAGTTAATTTTTTACTAGCTCCCAATTCTTTAAATAAGGCAATCACAGAAACCGGATCTGTGGCGGCTAAAGCAGCCCCGATTAACAAAGCGATCGGAAGGGTTAAACCCGCCCATTGATGTAAAGAAAAGCCTATTGGGACTTAAACAAAAATAAGGGAAGAAATAGATGATAATGATTATGTAGCAAGCACATAACATTCAAGAATAACGAATGAAAGAGACAACCCCGGCAGCGATGCCCCCCTGCTTTGACCGATGGTGTCAAAGATTTGACGATATATTTGGTCATCTTGCCCAAAAACGGGAATTTAGGAACTATTTAGGGGGATTATTGGGAGAAAGTGAGCGAAAAAACCTGTCGCAAATGGCGAATAACTCCGTAGGAGTAGCTTACCACCGATTACACCACTTTTTAACCGAAGCTCCCTGGTTAGCAATGAAACTGAATCAGCGTCGCCTGGAGGTGATGAATCAGTGTAAGCAAACCCAGATTAGTCGGGGATTTGCCCTAATTATTGATGATTCAGGACATCGAAAAAGCGGGAACTTTACTGATGGAGTGGGACGACAATACATCGGAGAAATCGGAAAAACCGACAATGGAATCGTAGCAGTAACGAGCCATCTATACGATGGCAAAAAAAGCCTACCATTAGATATAGAATTATATCAAAAAGCCGAGTCATTACCGTCAGGAAAAGCTGACCCGGAATTTAAAAAGAAACCGGAAATAGCATTAGAATTAATAGAAAGGAGCTTAGAGAGAGGATATCAACCGGGAATTGTGCTAACAGATGCCGGGTATGGAAATAACACAAATTTTTTACAAGAGTTAGAGAAAAAAAGATTAAAATATATAGGGGGAGTCGCCAAGAATCGAAAGGTAATCCTCAAAAAGGGGGAAGATAAAACAGAGGAAACTCGATTAGATAATTTAGCCAAATCGTTGCCCCAAGGAGCTTTTAGTGAAATTCAACTCCAACTAGAAAAACCCAGAACTGTGTGGGTAGCAACAAAAGAAATTGAATTATCAAAGTATGCAGGGAAGAAAGTAATAGCCATCGTCATGAATGCTGCCACTTTCGACCAAGCCAGTGATATTGATTATTTAATGACTAATGTTGAGGCATCAAAAGCCACAGGAGAATGGATAGTAACGACCTATTCACAAAGAAATTGGATAGAAGTTTTTTACAGGGAAGCTAAGGGTTGGTTGGGGCTGAAAGAATATCAAGTCCGAGATAAAAGAAGTCTAATCAGACATTGGATTTTGGTATTTTGTGCCTATACTTTTATTCTCTGGCATAGTTTAACTGGAGGGTTAAGACGTCGATGGGCTAACAAACCTTTAAACACATTTGCTGATGCCCTTGAAGCCTTCCGCACAGCGATTTCCTTTCGATTTGTGGAGTGGCTCCAGAATAATAGGGATGTATTTGCAGCCTACAAAGCAAGTTTAGGCTTGATTTGGGCTTGATTTTTGTTTAAGTCCCACTATGCCAATGATGGAAATAAGCACACCAAAAATAGCGAATAAAGTAATTAATAGCCAATTAGACTTTAAATTTTTCCATGACAAATTCCAAGTCGCTTCAAATAATAAAGGAGGGAGAAAAATTTCCAAAATTAATTGCGGAGAAAGGTTGACTAACCTGACATCCACAAATGCTAATCCGATTCCGACAATTACCAATAATAAGGTATAGGGAATTTTGCGAAAGATAGCCCAGGAGCGAGATAGTGCTGCTACTGCCAAAGAAACGGAAAAAACCATTAAAAAACGCTCTAAGTTCTGGGTGATGATTTCGGGGTTTGTTGCTTCTAAACTCATGTTTTGTACCAATAAAAAAAATGAGAGTCAATATCAGAGAAGGGCGGCGCACCCATTAAGGTGAATAATCTGATTGAACATCATACTTGACGATCGCAAAAATATTGTGTATTATGGTGAATAAGTAGGGGGCATTACTGGTTTCGACAGGGTAAGGAAAGCTACCGAGTGATGCAGGCCGAGAGTGAGTCAACTCTCGTAAATCAAGACTCAAACAAAAACGTAACTGCGAACAACATCGTTCCTTTTGCTCGTAAAGCGGCTACTGTTGCTGCCTAAACACCTCTAGTAGGTTCGAGCGTCTACTGTTTGACTCCGTTAAGGACAATAGACAAACCCCCAACGGATGCTCTAACTTAGTTTCTTTGGTTGAAAAGTTAGTTAAGATTTAACCATTGCATCCCACCCTTCGGGATAATGAGGGGTTCCCGCCTTGAGGATTAGAAGGGCTAAGTCTGTGAATGAGCGAGGAGTAAATACTTGTTCTGGACATGGGTTCGATTCCCATATGCTCCATTCCCCTATACTCTTAAAACCACTTAGGAAAATTCCTAGGTGGTTTTTGGTTAGGTTTAGTTTGGGATGGAAACGGACGGAGTGGTTTGATTTTGCTGATAGTGACTGGCGATTTTCGAGCTATGGGAAAGGAAATGACGCACCAAGATTTCCTTTTCAGGTGTGGGGGAATAGGAATTAAACCAGTCGGGTAATTTTGTTAGAGTTACAGAGATTATACAGGCAGTGATCACCAAAAGACCATATTTGAGGATAGGTCGATTCGAGAGTCCCTTAACATGGAAAGACAGCATAGGAATTTCAAACTAAACAAAAATCTCCCTATCAGTTCGTACTGCGGGAGATAAATTCAGGGTGCATCTACTTAATAATTGAACTATAACACATAAAATGATGGGTGTCACCCCCCATTGCTAAAACCCCCTTATTTTTTGATCATTCAGCCTGAAAACTCTATTCTGTATCAGTTTGGGCAAGTTATAGCACTACGCGCTAGGGAACACCGCAACACCGCAACAGTAGGTTATGACCCTTATTACAAGGTTTAATATTGTCCTAACCTTGTAACCTAACCTACAAAGAAATATCTAGGGTATTGTCTGAAATATCTGATTTTCAAGCCAAATACCCATTAATTTATTTAAAATTCAAGGACGTTTCGTTACACAGGTCAACAGCACTTAAAAAGAAAAATTTCTTTTTAACCTACATGGATATCAAGTTGTCATCAGCAGAGGATTAAAGTGCGGACTCAACTCTTGACGGAGTTACTCTACTGAAGCCTGAAATCCCCCATATACTGGGTTTTTTCAGAACAAATCGCACTGACACGGATCTCGGCTCAATGCCTTCTTTTTATTTGGACTGTTGCAAATACTGGAGGATTTGATCGAGTTTCGCTTCGAGTTTCGCTTCGAGTTTGCGGTTATCCTCCTCCAGCTTGGCAATTTTATCCAACAGTTGTTGATTTTCGGAGGTTGTCGCCGCCGCTTTTAATTTACGGACATCTCGACCAAAACCCATTAAAGCCGGACGTTCCACATAAGTAACCCGGTGCAGCACCCGCCATGCTTTATTGGGTTTACCTGCTTGGGCTTGACGCAACGCCACCGCTTCCTCATCATTACTGCGTAACCATTCCGGGTCAACCACATAGTTAAAGAAGTCTTGGAAGTGATTGGTACTGCCTTCGAGGTAGAAACTCATAAACCGATAGCGGTCTACTTTTTCCCCAGGCATAATCGGGCGATCGTTGTAATCGGTGATGCCTTTATATTCCAAACCACTCAGGTCTACATTCAACTCAAAACCCTTACTCCGAGCTTCAGTTTTGCTCATGGTTTGGGTTAAATTGACCGTAGCTTGGGCAGTTAATTCTACACCGAATCCACCTCCGCCAAATTTACCTTCAAAACCCAAACCTGCATTCATGCTAAAAGAACCACCAATGGTATGTTCTACGGTATTGGCAAAGCTTTGAGCTTCAGTTCGCAACCCACCGTCGGCATCCCAAACGTAAGTATTGACGATGTTGCGCTTGCCAGCCCGAATTTGCAGGTCTTCCATCCGTTTCTGCCAACCCGCAAAACTGTTTGTGGCTTGGACTCGCTTCTCTTGGTCGCCAATTTTGCTTTGGATTTCGGCTTGTTTAGCTTTGGTGGCGGCACTTTTCTCACTGACGGTCGCCGCAGCATCCGCCTTCGCATTTTTCAGTTTTTCTTCTTCAGCTTTTTTCTTTTCCTCCTCAGTCATTTCGGTGCTGGGTTTGTCTTCTTCCCGTTGTACTCCAATGGTGGTTGGTGCTGGGCCACTGTCGATATTCCGGTTCAAAGAGGTTTCATCAACTAAACGCACATCAAAGTTAGAGAAGTAAGATTCTCGGCGTTTATCTTCCGCTTCAATTTGGCGTTTGAGGTCGTAAGCTTCTTGTAGGCGATAGTAACTAGCGGGATAGAGGGAACCATATTGGCTACGCATTTCGGGAACGTGCTTGAAGAAGCGATCGCTCGTAGCAGAACTTCCGGTCATCCCATCTAAACTACCGTTCATCGTGTAGGCAGGATTCATCAAAAAGGTGATGGTGTTGACATCGGGAGGAATGCCATCTACCGGCTGTACTTGGTAGCCCACCATTTTGCCACTGCGGGCCAGTCGGGTGACAAACACATCGGCGATCGCAGAAACGACCAACGCATAGCCGATATTCTTGGGAATAAATCGTGTCCCCAAATGGGGGAATTTGACGCTTTCTTCTGGTGTGCCGCGCAGTTCCAGCTTATCGGTCATGCTCAGAGATGAACTGGAAGTAATGCTACTTTCATTTTGGAACTGGTAGCTGAAGTCAATGTCACCCTTAAAACCCGCTCGGACTTTGGCTACCTTTGTCGTAAACCCAAAACCAGCATCGGCTTCGGCATCACTACCTGCAAAAATTTCGGCATTCGCACCCAAGCCGCTATCTTGCGATCGGTTCCAGCTAAACTCCACATCTTCAGACATGGTTAATTCCACAGAAGTGGCACCGTTGTAATCGTCTGACAAGGTTAGGTTTTCACTGGGTACGGGGGGTGGCCCTTCAATATAACCCAACAAAGTAGGAGCAAATTGGGCGTTACCAATCCATTTAAGTTCTAAGGTTTCAATCCGCTTATCTGGTAGCAGGGTGACTCCATTGGTAGCAGGATAAGCAAAGAACCGCCGCATAATGGCAACCTTGGTTTTCGTGGATGATTCCACAGTCACGGTGCTGTACTCAGCAGAGACGAGGGCATCGACACTACTGGGATTGTCAACTTTGCCAATGGGGGCCGTACAACCCCACCAATTTGCCCCCGATACCGTGGCATTATAGCCATTACCGGAATGGTCGCGCACTTCCACTCCTGTCGCTTCACTCATGGGGTAGTAAGCCAGCAAACCGGGTTCGTTGCCACTCAGAAGTAGGGTGCTGTTGACGGCAATTTCATCATCACTTAGGGCAACTTTCCAAACACGCACTTCGGCAACTTTTCCAAAAGGTTGCCCACCTCCCTGATAGTTACCAATGGCATAAACATGGCTATTAGATTTCAGACTAGCTTTCTTAATGTCTTCAACCTTTTTCTTAGCAGCGGCATCGTTGGGGTTTTTATTCAGATTCTCTTCCGCATCTTTTAGGGCTTTTGCTTTCACATCACCCACTTTTTTGCCATCAACATAAAACAGCGTAGTATCTCCCCGACCGACAGCAGTGAGATGATGCCATCCCTCGGTTAACAACTCCATATTGAAACCGCTATCGTAAAAGTTCTGCCCCAAGGAATCATTGTTCAGATTAATCCCTAACTGTTTACGATTTCTGACCATAATATGATGATCGGCATCTTTTCCTCGGATTAAAGTATTCCATTCTCCCGCTTCTGGTAATGGATAAACGAACCAAGCTTCAATACTCCAGTCTGGGGTAAGATACAAGGCTTGATTTAACTTAACGACACTATTGCTGTTGCTAAAGTTCAAACAAGCCCGTTGAGCATCAGGAATCCACTGTTCAAAGGCGCTATTTTTTCCGTCTGCGGTAGCATCATAGTTCGTTTGTCGCATCCGTCCTTCCCTGTCCAAATAACTCAATTGGACATTGCCTTCACAAGTTTCAATGGCATTGAGGCGGCTGGCAGATTGGACAAAACCAAGTAACGCTCCTTGCGTGACTAAACCTTTGCTATCTTTAGCAATTTGGGGCATAGTTTGGGGAGTTTGTTGGGTACTTTTTACTCCATTAATGAAATCAGTGTTTAAGGTGTTGATTTCAGTTTGCAGAGTGGTAATTTCATTTAAAAGTTGAGCAAGACGAGTATCCCAAGCTAATTTATCCGCCGGAGTAGCAGTTAACACCGCATTAAGCCGTTTTAAATCCTCTTTTGCTTGTTTGAGTTGTTGTAATTTAGCTTGCCAAGCACCATAGGCTAAAGCAATGTTTAAATTAGTCTGTTCACCTGTGGAGATAAACTTTACTTTTTGCCAATCATTGATTTCATGTCCTACGAGTTCTAAACCCATTCCCATTCCCATTTCGAATCCTAAACCCGCATTATAATAAATGCGACCACCAATGACTTGAACTCGTTGTCCATCTCCTGCTGCTTTAAAAGACATCACATAGAAGCCATCACCTGTGGAGATAAACTTTACTTTTTGCCAATCATTGATTTCAGATCCTGCGAGTTCTAAACCCGCATAACTGCGACCAATGACTTGAACTCGTTGTCCATCTCCTACTCCTTTAAAAGACATCACATAGAAGCCATCACCTGTGGAGATAAACTTTACTTTTTGCGAATCATTGATTTCATTTCCTACGAGTTCTAAACCCCTTACGAATTCAAAACCCATAGAAGAAAGGCGACCCATGACTTGAACTCGTTGTCCATCTCCTGCTGCCCTGAAGGAAAGCACACAATAATAATTAAAAGGACTATTTTGCTCCGCATTATAGATCGCTAATAGGATTTGCTCCTCAGTCGTTAGGTGACTAATTTTCGCATTTAATGCCCCAATCTCTGCTCTAGTCCCATCCAGACGATTGTAGGCAGCAATTTTTGCTTCTAACTCTCGCTTTTCTTTGAGCAGAACAATTTCCTGTTTTTCTTTCAACTCCAGTGCTTTTAACTTCGCCGCTAATGTGGCATGGTCATTCACCAAAGTTGCCAAATTCACACCATCTGTGTATTTTGCCTCCGTAATACTATCGGACAACAAACGGATGCGGTGTTTGCGAATTTCTAAGGATTCCCAGTCACCATGAACATTGGCAATTTCAAAGGAACGTAACAGACTCACTTCATCGGGAATTGTTACATTGCAGGAAGCGCGATACCAGCCATTCCCCAAGTCTTCAGACTTGTTTTGTACCGCAGAAATGGTCTTTTTCTCTTCCGCACTGCGGCTGGTTTTTCCCCAATAGGATAGGGTAAAAATCTTCGTGCCAATATTTTTACCATCGGCATTGTCTAAATAAGCTAGATCGACCGGATTTGCTGAGTTAATCTTAAACTCAAAACTTTCCTCATAAGTTGCCCGTTCGCTGACAGCAAATAGCTCAGAATTGCTATATTTAACTGCTGTTGTTCCTCCAGCGAGTTTGCGGTTGAGCGTTGCCGCACTGACATAAGCATCGCCATGGACAATACCATTCTTTCCATTACTGGAAAAGTCAATCACTTGTCCTTCTGCAATTGCTCCCAACCGCCAATAACCAACTAAACCGACTTCTTGGCCAGTCAGTTGCAGGTACATACTATTTTTGATGTCTTCAGCAGTACGGCTTGTTTTCCAGATGCGGACATCGCTGATTTTGCCTTGAAAATACTGATCACCATACCAATTACTACGGGCGATGTAATTCTTAGTCCGATTAATGGTTTTAGGAAGGTGTACAGACCCGGTTGTGATCACTTCACCGTTTTTGTAGAGAGTAGCAATACCCGACTCGTCAATACTAGCGGCTAAGTGCATCCATTTTCCGGTTTCTAAGACTCCTGGGGCTGTAATACTCTGTGATGTTGTTCCCTGAAAGACATGGAAGCCTAGATTATTGGTTGTTCCTTCATTGGCAAAGACAATGTTTTCTACACCTGATCCACTGCCAAAGTCAATAATTCTTGACCAACTGTTAAAACTGTCATACCATACCCATGCTTCGACGGTGATGCCTTTGGAGTAGTTATGATTCATTTCCGGCAGGGCAACATGGTGATCTGTACCATCGAAGACAATACCTCGTCGTTTGCGAGAGACTAATTTAATATTAATAGCCGATCCGATTGCCCATTGACGTTCAATGACAAAATGGGTATCATCCAGTTTTTTGACGGGATAACTGTCGTTATAGTTTTCTGTTCCGGCAATTTGGACTTCATCGCCATTTTCTAAGCCATGATTAGGACAGGTTACTCGTAATTTACCATCAGCCGTCTTTTCGTAGGCCGTAATCATGCCATCAAAAATTAAGCCGCCTTCTTCTTCGTCTTGTTTTTCCCAGTAACCTAATCCTTGGGTTAATCCTAAGTCAAGGTCAAAGGTATTTTCATCAACGGTTTTGGCTCGATAAAGCCCTTGATAATCACTGGTCCCCATGATTTTCACCAAGTCGCCATTCGTCAATTCACTGGCTTTACCTTGGGTGGCAATTTTGACTAAATTTTCCGCATCATCTTCGTCTGTTCCTTCGGCTAATCCTGTGATCATCCCTTGGGGAGGGGGAGTTCTGTCGGCTAGGGCTTTGATTTCATCAAGGGTGTTTAAGGGCAGGAGGATTTCTCTGGTCTTACTGCGAATGATGGTTTTGTGGGGGGTTTCATCAATCTCTGCGAGAGTTCCGTCTCCAGCAATGGCAAAATTAAGTGTAGCTGTTCCTTTGTCAGTGGGAATGGCTAACATTAATCGTGTAGCTGTTTTTAACAGTTGCATTTCCCCGGATTGGGTTTGTTGTTCCTGTTGGAGGTCGTATTTGGTAGCGGTTAAGCCGTTTGTAATTGTTGTTCCTGATATGTCTAGGGTTCGTTTAATGATTCCACCAATTTGACGAGGAACTAGGGTTTCATTGATTTCTTCAAAAATGGTATAATCTTGAACATCAAATAGCCCTTCTCCCGAAGCCCGAATTGTGGTTAATTCGACTTTCTGAGTTTGACTATTATAGGCGAAAATATGCCAGCGATGAATATCATTTTCAATTGTCGGAACTAATACTATAGAAAACCAGCCTTTGTGCAGGTTATTAATTAAACACAATTCTGTAGTGGGTTCGTAGAAAAAGTTACCATTGGCATCACGAAAGTCTAAGGTGTCAATATTAACCAGTCCATTAGACCCCTTATTCATATTTTTTGTGGGCGTGTGCTTCTCCTTACTGCGCTTAAACCGGACTTCTAATTTCCGGTTTAGCTTATTGGTCATCCCATCTAACACAAAACGGTCTACTAACAGAGTATTAGACTTGGACTGGCGGAAAACATAAATATGTCCCAGAGCAGAAATAGCCTGAACAGGGGCGACTGCTGTTTGATTGTCAGTTTTGTAGCGCGACCTGAGAATAAAATTGCTGGTGTCTTTTTGGTGGGTGAGTTTGGCTGTTTCTTGGTCAATTACTGACTTATCATCAGTTTCATTTGGTAATTCCAAAGATTTCCAACTTTCCCAACCCGTTCTTTGGTCTGGGGGTGTATTGAGGTAGCTATCCTCAAACCCATCTTGTTTAACAGTATAGGAAATTTTTCCGGTGGCATCGGTAGCAAAGACGAGGACTTTTCCTTCGTGGGTAATGCTGTTGATGTGCTGCAGGTTTTGTTGTGTGAGGTACATAGATTGGTGGGGTCCAGAGTATCAAAAAATATTGAAATCGCACTTTCTTTCCCCAATCTAAACGGATGTGACGGCTCTGTCAAGATTTTATTTGTTAAGTAAAAAAAATTTTTGTAAAGTTGATAGTGGGACTTAAACAAAAGTCAAGCCCAAATCAAGTCTAAACTTGCTTTGTAGGGGTAAAGACAAGATCCGCGCAAAATTTATCACGATGTAAAGTTTTCTAAAGTAGTCATGCTTTTCGCCAAATCATCATAAGTCCACTCCGAACCTAAACAGTGAACCTTTAACAAAATTACCATATCTTGAGGTTTTTGAGCATATTTCATGAGCATCTACTCAGCTATGTTCTTTATTCGTGAATTGCGAATAAAAATATTATAACCCAAATTATTCAGACTACAGAAGTTCTGATGATAGGTTTCGATTTCGAGTTGATTGGATTTAGCTTTTAGCTTGATTAATTATTTTCTCCGGCTTGTTTTAGGGCAAATTCAATCACAGTTGTACTTAATCGAATCCCTTGGTTAATCATTTGTTGAATAGATTCTTTCGGGGCTAGGCATTCTCTAAATCAGATAGTAGTTCTTCTTCTGTCAAGTCAATCATGGGGATACCATAATCTTTTAATTTGAGGAGAAATGTAACTCTATCTACCCCAATTAACGCGGCTGCCATACCGGAAGAAAGGCGTTTGAGTTCAAAGAGTTTAACTGCCATTGCCCATTTAGCCTCTTGTTCAAATTGTGCTTTTGTTTGTTGGAGGGCATCGGGGAAAGTTTCGGGGTAGTTGATTGTGAGTTGGTAGGGCATCGGGGAATAATCGGGTTTTGAATTGGTGGTTTGGGATTTGTCTTGAGTTTGCCAATATGAACTCTATTTAAAGGATATTTTAATCTGGTAAATTCAGAGATTTTTTAAGGGCATTATGAACCAAAGAAATTAAATCAACAGGTAGAAAACCTAATTGTTTTACAAAATTTCATTGGTTTTAGGCAACATCATTATAAATATCCTCTTCTGGATCGTTCCATTCAGAAAAACCTGTTTCTGCTAGTTGCATAATTGGAAAGACATTTAGCTCCTCATCTGTCACAATTTGCTTTTTAATTAACCGCATAATTTTGATATTCCTTAACTTAATTTAGATACCCAAGTTTAACCAAAAATTCATTTAACTCTGTTAAAGTTTGCGATCGCTCCGCCTCCAACTCCCGACTAGAAACCGCATACTTATCCCAAAGCTTCTCAACTAAAGCAAGATGAGTTGTTATTGGGGTCAGAGTTCCAGAGCAAGTTTTCCTAGAATCGGCGGGTTGTGATTTGAAAAATTCGTGGCTTTTACCTAAATTCTTATTGCTGTTCTCGTTGAAAATAATTAATCTCCTATCTAACTGTAAATTCGGCTGTGTAGGAATATCCAATCTCTCCTTTAGCTACAATTTCTACAACCATATCACCCGTTTGGGGGACAACTCCTGACCAAACTCCTCCACTAACACTACCTAAATATTTTTTAGAATTCCCCTTGACAAAATAAATTGAGGCTTCCACACCTTCAGGAAAAACTTGAACTCTAAAAAGTTGGTTATCCTTAGAACTAATAATATAGGGTTGAATGGTAAATGGCTCTATATATCATTTGACTTTTGCTTTATAAGAACCTCTGGCAAATTTAACTTTAATTGGTGAGAGTAATTTCGGTTCAGAATATGTTTTTTGAGCTATAGTATCTTGACTGGTATCTTTTGATAAATTAGCTTGGGCTAATACTAAATTGGTGCTGATAGATAATGAAACAAATATTATAACTAAACTCATCAGTTTGTTCATAACTCTCCTTGATTTGATTATTCAAAAACTAATTGGATTCTCTCAAGCAAATTATAGCAATGTTGAAAGGATAACAACCAAATTTGAAGATTTGTTGAAGTGACCAGTTTTGATTCAGTCCATACAGAAAAGTTTCAGTGTTTATTTCCAATACCAAATAACCGTATTTAGGTTTTAACGCCTGAATGTCCTTTAGACTTTACCAAACTTTACAAGGCTGCACCTGATGACACCAACCTTCTATTTTTGCCATATCAGAGCAACCAAGCTAAGACCAATTCAACAATCGACCACTACCCAACAAAGCCGAACCCCCTTTTCCTGATCCTTAATTCGGTATTAGTAGAATTAACCAGAGAGTTTAAATAATTCCCCAAGGCTTTTTATTATTTCATTTATCATAGTGTAACCTGGTTAGAATGTTAACATTAAATTAATTATTTTGAGAAGGCTGAAATGCAATCTGAGTGCATAATAACTAAGGTAATAGCAAATACACTAGAACTCGTTACAACCAACCTGAAGATTATGGCATAATACCTCTATAGAGTTTTCTCGGTAGGTTTCACCAGCCTAAATAAACTATTTTGCTTTGTCAATAGTTTTTACAAAACTTGTAGAATCTTGATCGCTCCGAACACGCGCTAACCTTCAACACCCTGACTTTTAACCCAGGCGCAAAACTGGGGTTTTATTTTGCCCAACAGTACAAAGCGATCGCGCAAAAGCTTTAAGTTAATCGTTGAACTGAGGTGTTTAATTGTAACGACTTGACCCATTAAGCGGCTCTATCCTGTGAATACAAATACTGCTGAAACCCGATAAATACTGCAAAGTTTTGTAAAGTCATTTTTCTACTTTAGACAAAAATCACCACTGAACTTAATGTGTTTGAATGTCGCTATCTAAACCAAGTTCTTGCAATGCAACTTTTGTTTCTTCAATTTTCTGTTCTGAAATTTCACCATCCACAACAACCTCAACCTTGAGTTTTAGTTTCAAGTCCTTAGTGGCTGAGAATTTGGATAAGACCTTTGTATAAAACTGTGTCCATTTTTGGGGCGTAACTTCTCCAGACCATTTTAATTGTGTTGGTACGACTTTTTTTTCATCCACATCTGGATCTGGAGTGTCATTGCTAGGAACAGTTTCTTTTTCAATGGTAAAATTGACGGTATTAGCGATCGCACCAACGGTAGCATTAACTGTAAAGTTTCCGGTGATTTCGCCAACAATCAACATTCCTTGCTGGTCAATATTACCGCCTGTGGCTGTCCAGAGGACATTAGCGATCGCAATATCTTGATGACGTTGATCAACTCCTTTGACAGTAAATGTTTGTCCTTGATTTGGTTTTAGGGTGACATCTGTTGGGGTGATCTCTAAAGTGGTTAGTCGAGATGGATCTTCCTGTTCTTTTTGGTACTGTTCGGCATCTTCACCTTTAATCAGATAAATATCATCTAAAATTTCAACGCTGTCAATGTCCAGGGGCGAATTTTTAAAATAAAATGGCTGATACTTGCCATCAGATGTTTTACCAACATAGGCAAAACTGCCCTCTTTTACACCTTTGACGATGGTTTCTTTGATCGCATTACCATTGAGAAGACGAGGCAAGCTAGGTGACGAGAAAAAGACATCACGGATGGCTTTTGTACTCCATTCTTTAAACACGAGTGACCAGTTACGCACTAAAAAGCGCGGGGCGATCGCATCTTGGAGGATATCTTCTGTTTTAAGTCGGTTAAGGATAAGTGCTGTAATTGATTTAGAACTATCGGCACTACTAGATGAACCTACTCCCATATCAACCGTGCGTAGTTGATTGTTTTTATCCAGTAAAATAGTATATTTATAGGAACGCCACACGGCTTCTTGAACATCACGTTCGGCTTTTTTGAGACTCACACTCAGTTGTTTTTGATGCACATCATTTAATGTATCCCATTCTTGGTCACCAATATTTTCCCAAGCCAACACTTTACGCGCTTCATCTCTGAGTAGGTTTTCCGAGTCAGCGATCGCAAAAATCACGGCACTTTTATAGGTGCGATCAGATGTACCCGACTCACGAATCAGCTTTTCCACAAATAGCAATGTGTTGGGGTCATTCATGGGGCGATCAATAGATAATACTGCCAAAGTTAATTTAGGTACATTGGGAATTTCACTAGATTGTTTAGGAAAATGTCTAACACTAACATCTACACCAGATACAGAAGGAAAGGCTTTTTTAATTTCATTTTCAATCCGCTTACTAATGTCTTCCGTTTGCACACTAGCTAGGCGATCTGCTAAAATCTTATTTAAGTTAGGCGAAAGGCTGAAATGATATTTAGTGCTTTCAACTATCAGGTAATAACAGTCTGTTTTGAGCGTATCTAAGACTGTTTCCACATCACCAATATTAATACTAGAATCAGCGATCGCTAAACGAACTTCGGGTAAGGTTGCAGTTTCACGAACTACGCCACCATTTGATTCAAAGAAAATCGTAGTTGCGGCTTTACCATGTAATCTAGCCTTTTTAATCGCCTCAGTTGCTTCAATATCCAGTCGAAACGCATGGGAGTCTTTTTTGCCACAGATATCGGTTGTAACTGCGGTTTCGAGACGATTTTCACCCATTTGCTCAAACACGGCTGATCGAAATATGGGATCGTTAAGAGGGGCTGTACCTAATGTAATCAGTGCATCTTTGTGGTTGCCTTTGTAACCCTCTTGATAGGCGTGAGCTACCCAAAGAGCTAATAAGCGTAAAATACCCCTTGTACGCTGAAATCGGGGCAATGCTGCCCATTTACGTTCAAAGACTGAAATTACAGTAGGATGAAAGGGATAGGTGGCGGCAAAGGCTTCCCGGGCATTATCAATGGGAAACGAGCTAGGAAGTAAGGAGCGATTTTCCACAGCCCAATCTGCATATTCATTACAGGTAGCGATCGCTTCTTTAGGTAATATAATTTTACCCTCGGCAGTTACCGCTCGTTCATCCCATTCAAATAACCTTCTGCGAATAATTTCTGAAGCTTCTGCTTCCGCAGACATGACAACAGCTTTACCAACACGATCTAGCATTTTTTTGAAACGTTGTTCATCAGCTTCATCGGCGGCGGTATATTCCATAACTGAAGCAGGAATTGAAGCAATCAAAACGATATGATCTTCACCCCTAGCAGTTTCTGAAAGTGCCTGCATAAAGTTATAAAGGCGATCATGATAGCCATATTTGCGATAGCTGGAAACATAATTAAGGATTTCATCCATCAAAATCAAACAGGGCTTATCTTTAGGTAGAAAAGCCCGAATCACATCCCCCTTGGGTTCGGTAAATTCGGCATCGTGTTGGGCAACAATTTTAAAAGCTTCCTCTCCACCTAACTGAAAGGCTATTTCCCCCCAGGGAGTTTTGCGTAAGGGTGTACCATCATTACCGCCGCGACCAGTTAAGGAGTCAAATTCTGTACCAACAAATACAGCTACATTAGCAGTAGGTAAGGTTTTAATATCTGCTTGGGTAATAATCTTGCGAACACCAGACCATGATTCTGCGGCTTGTCCATTTTGGGCTAGATGGTAAAGCAGGGCGAGGGCGTGGGTTTTCCCTCCACCAAACTGAGTCGCCAGGTTATAGACTGCATTAGCTTCTGTTTTCACACCCGATAAACGGCGCATTACTTGTCCGGCAAATTCAGCCAGCCAACGGGTGAGATAGGTACGGCTCAAGAATTTTTCGGGGTCTTGGTAGTCAATGGGGGCGCGATTTTCCCTCACATGATCAAGGTTTACAGCAAATTCCGAAGCATCAAGGGGTCGGTTATTCCGTAAATCTTCCCGTGGGGTGAGTCCTTCAATTTTGTACCAAGGTTTTAGGGGCATTTGTTTAATCTGGTTTGTTGTTTTTGAATTTAGTTGAATTTAGTTTTTTAATGCGCGGGGATTAATTGTAGGAGAATACCGAGAATTTTGTCGATGTTAGTGATATAGTAGTCGGTGAGATCAATCACTACGGTTTGCTCAGATATTTGCAGAAATTTCCAGATTTCGCCCGAAGTAACAATGCCATAAATTGTCTTAATATCGTTGTTTTCTTGTTCGTTAAATAATTGGGCGGCTATCATTTCAGCGATACATTGTCCTAGTCCTGATTTAATATCTTCGTTTTTTGCTTCGACAATGGCAACTACTGGCGCACTAATCATTAGTTGCTGTTTAGATAGGCTGATTAAATAGTCGCAATAACCTGATAATCCTTGTTCGGGACTAATGCTAAATTCTGTGCCAGAAAATAAGCTGACGGGAGTAGGTGATCGCCGTCTAAGTTCGAGTAAGGTGGGAGCAATTAAAAATTCTGATCGCGCTTTTTCAGTATTAATAGCTAGGGCTAAGGGAATATTTTCGGCAAGAATGCGTTTGAGGTCGTCACTGGGAGCGATCGCTTCGATATGGGCAAATAGATCGATTTTTTCTTCAATTTGCAAGTGAAAGTCTTTTTCTACTTGTCTGAGGGTAAAGTTGCTATAGGGCATTGGTTTCGGATGGGAAGTTAATATTTTCGTAAATAATTGAGAGGGAAAAGGTTAGGTTTAGGCTGGTGATGTGAATTTCTGGATCGTTTTCTACCAAGTCTGTTGGCTCGATCGCAAGGGATAAATATTCCCAAGCTAAGTCACTACGGCGTTGGTAGATCTCGATTCTGGGTCGCTCTGGTGTGATTAGGATATAGGTTTGCAGAGTTTCGATCAGCATATAGTGTTGCTGTTTGATACCGCGATCGCGGGCTTCGGTGGCAGGTGATAGGACTTCGGCAATTAAGCTAGGATATTGCAAAAAATCACGGTTAAAACGATCACGTTCATCGCAGCTAACAACAAGATCTGGATAGTAATATTTCCCAGATTTTGTTGTCACTTTGGCATCACTAACGGCGACTTTGCAACCTTTACCGCGCAAGTGGGGAATTAGCAGGGCAGCAAGATTGGCGGAAATTTGGCTATGGGGAATTGTGCCGCCTGTCATGGCGATAATTTTGCCGTTTTCGTATTCATATTTAGTATCTTGATCGGCTTCCCATACGAGATATTCTGCGGGGGACATGGTGAGTGATTGAAGGTTAGCAATCATATATACCTCACGAAATTTTGGTAGATAGACGTTTGAGAATGCCTAGCACTTCATACAGTGGGTTTTCACGCGGATCGAGGAGTGAAAACTCGGCAGACCATGCGTATTGAGGCGGGTTAGATTTTGCCATTTTCAGGAATAAAAAGTTATTCCCATTTGTCACCATGCCGAAGATGGGACGATCTCGGCGGTTAGGGCTGGCATACATATAGGCAAGGGTCTGGGGAATGGCGGAATATGTGCTGAATTTTAAGCCTTTGGCTTCGATAACAGCGATCCATAATTCGCTATTAAATACCAACACATCTAACCGACCGCGTACTGGCTCGCTATTATCTTCTTCGTCAATGATAACAGGATCTTCAGCAGAAATATCAAAGGGGTCTTGATAAAAACCTGCTATGTCTAACAAGGGCGATAAAACTAGCATTTTTACTAATACTTCGATGGTTTTACGGCGATATAACACTTGTCGCATAAATTGGTTGCGGATGCGATCGCACTTGGCTTTTTCTTCTTCAGAGAGTGCGATCGGTTCTAGCCATTCCGTAAAGAAGTTGCTATCGGTAGCGACTTGTAGGTTTAATCGTTCTTCTAGTTCATAAAGTGTGATTTCATTGGCTTGCATAATCTTTTTTCTCCTATAATAGTTCTATAGTCCTAAACCTTTTTTACGCGCTAATAAGCCATCAACCCAGCGTTTTTCGTCAGTACCCGCCGGATAAAGGGCTGAAAATGATTGTGCTAGTTGCCAGAATTTAATATCTTTACCAATTGCTTCATCAACTAAAAAGCGTTTGAGTGCTTCACTCCGTCCAGAGTTAAATAACAGCATTGCTTGATGTACTTTATCGCAAATGGTTTCACCAATACGAGAAATTTTGACTTCCCCATGTTCGTCTTCAGGAAGTTCATCAAGTACGCCTATAAGAGTAAGTTGTTTATCACCTTTGGCTTTTTTCTTGGGAATATCGGGAATAATGCCTTCCTTACCAAATAGGTAAGCAGCACGTTCTTTAACAGGTAGCAGTCGGGCTTTATCGCCTTTAACTTCGACAAGATGAGTCAGGTTTTCCAGATGTGCGCCCAGTCCCTGAGCAATTTTACGGGCGGTATCATATTCAAGGCTAAAACCTGTTATTTTTGGTTTTTTGCTAGTATTTTCGTCGTCATCATCATCTTCGCCCCCCTCGCCATCTGGGAGAGGGGCTGGGGGTGAGGGTTCTCCGGCTGAAAGTGTCCATAGCCACATGGCAGTTAAACGGGCATCTTCTTCAAAGTTGGAGGTGTCTGCGTCTTTAAAGATGGTGCTGAGGGCTTCTTTGGAAATGGCTGCCCAGACATATTCGAGATATTCACGCAAGGGGACGATTTCACCGCTTGCTTTTTCAACACTGGAATAACGGGAGAAGATTTCCAGGGCGGGGCCTAAACAAGCAAAGATGGCATCAGCACCTACTACGCCTTGTTCGGTGAGGCGTGGCATCCATTCTTTAATCCGTAGCGGGAGTTCTTGTAAAATATTGCGCCAATCGCCTATTTCATTATTGCTGCGTGGGCGACAGACTAGGTGAACGGATGAGGCAAGGGCAGCAGAGTTCATGGCTCTAAGACGACTACCCATTTCAGTATCAATTGTCCAAGAGCCTGTAAAAATCCAACCTGCATCAATCATTGCTTGAAGTTGGGCTTCCCATCCTGCTGTTGATTTGTGGGCGAAAACGATTAAACCGATGCCATTAGGAGCAACAATTCGCCGACCTTCTGCCATTGCTTTTCCCATTGTGCGCTCGAAAAAGGCTTTATCTTTTCCTTTGACTTCATCAACAATGCACTCGTCATCTTTGGGTGTAAGTTTGTTAGAGAAATTTGCAGAAAGGTTAGGCGGTAGTGTGCGTTTTAGCCAAACATAAAAGAAGTCTGATAAATCGGCGTAGGGTACTGCATCGTAGTAGGGAGGATCTGTACAGATAAATTGGGCTGCATCGTCAGGAAGATAGAAAAGATTAGTAGCTGACGTTTGTTCTGTTTGTCCTTCTATTCCTTCAAGATGGGCATTTGATTTACAGACATCAAAAATCCATGCTAAAGCACCATCTAAGTCTCCTGATGCACCTGAGAAGGGATTAGCTTCCGAGAAATCCCATACCATCGGAATTGCTTGTCTGGCAAATAATCCTTCATTATTTTCACGAGATGTATGCCAACGAGAGAGAGAGGTTAAAGTATTTGCTTGTCTATCGACAGCTAAAGATAAACAAGTTTGAATTGCATTTGCTAGGTCTTTTTCCCTCACCCCTAGCCCCTCTCCCACAGGAGAGGGGGACTGGATATGGGATGGGGTTTCAGATGGGGTTTCAGATGGGGACAAGAGATGGGCGATCTCAGCTAAAATGTTTTCTAAATTGGTGAATATTTGTTCATTTTTGAAGCGTAGGACTTGAATGCTGTGTTCTTGCATCCAGCGATCGCGGTCTTGGTCACGCAATGCGGTTTGTTGGTGAATGCCTCCATCAAGTTCGATGACCAGCTTTAGTTCATGGCAATAAAAATCGGCAATATATTGACCAATGTTATGCTGCCTACGAAATTTCAGATTTAACAATCGGCGATCGCGCAGACATTCCCATAAAATCTCCTCAGCAGGTGTTTGTTGCTTTCGTAATTCTCTTGCCTTCTCTAGCAATACACGCGGAATTTGTCGCTTTGCGCCCACCAAAGCAGATAGATTACCCTCATCCCCCGACCCCTTCTCCCGCAGGAGAAGGGGAGAAGTTTCATTCCCTATCCTATTCCCTATCCTATCCCCTATCCTATTCCCTATCCTATCCCCTATCCTATCCCCTATCCTATCCCCATCTCCTACTATCATGTCCCCCTCTCCTATGGGAGAGGGGCTAGGGGTGAGGGTCTTCACCAGTCTTGTTAGTGTCACTAATGCCAGTAATTGTCTAGGGGTGAATAAATCGCCCCAGTGTTCCATGCCATAAAGTTGTACTCGAAAACCAAGTGAGCCTTGTGGTGGTAATGGTTCATTTGGAATCAAATCTAAACTTGTAAACTCTCTTAATGCTGTAACTGCTTTCTCATTTGCTTCTAAATCCTGTAAACTTGGCAACCGATAAAATCTTCCCTGTGTACTTGGCTTTAATAACACTACACAAAATAAACGAGCATCATTAGCTCCACCTTTTCTTATTTTTAGTTGCCTTCTTGTCGATACCACAGGAGTAGTAAAACCCGTTACAGGACAAGTTCCCGAACCCCTAGCCACCGTTCCCTTTTCAACTTCCTTCTCACTCTTAGGCTCAAAAATCTCCAACAAAGGACGGCGCACGTTGCGCGTTATCCCATCCGCATAAGTCACTTCTAACGTCTCAGTTTGCACAATACCCGAAGCATCCCTTACCCAGCGCAAAGCCCTATATCTCCCAGCCTTCTTCGCCAACCACAAAGAACGCATCAATGGCACTTCTACAGGAATCCCCGTACCATCATCAGGAGCTTCAGAAATAATCGTCCTCGCCCATAAATAAGCAATGGGGGTACTACCATCCTCATCTTTAGGATAAAACTCCCCTAACTCCTTCTCAGCCTCCTCCTTCACCCATTGCCCCCACTTCCGCACCTCATCCGCCAAACGTTGCCCATATTTGGGGATATATTCCAAAACCACCTTATTTAACAACACCGCCACCGGATTCAAGTCACTGGCAAACGCATCCGCCCCCACTCGTAAAGCCTCTAAGGGTATCGAACCACCACCCGCAAACGGGTCAACCACAAGGGGGCGCGTCCCCACTTCCCCACCTAACGCTTCATGGGCTGCTTGAGTCAAAGCCCTCGCTGTTTCCAGATAATCAGACTGAGTTGAATTATCCCAATTAGCAAAATCCGCAATAAAATCTAGCAATAAATAGCGCAAACTGTTTAAATGCTTTGGGTTTTGTGAATCTAGCTTGTTTTCAGGTTTAACTAATATTTTCCATTTACTCCAATTTTCTGGCGAACAGCATCCATCTGCGGCTGCTTTCTGAGCAAACTTAGTAATAATTTCTACCGCTTGATCTCGAAATCTTTGGGGACATAAACTATCAACCGGATCAATCCACAATGAAGCACAAATCACCGCCCGACAAGCTGCTAATGGTCGCCGCGCCCACCATATATGTAGAGTTGAAATATGTCCATGTCTAATGGATTTCTCCCGTCTGGCATGGGCAGAAATACGTTTAATAGGTAGGTCAACTTCGATTAGGCGTTTGGGATAGATCATAATTTAGGAGTTAGTAGATTTAATGGGATTCGGTTGATAAATATAAATTTTCACCCTTTAAAATTGTCACCAAAATACTCATTAAATCTTTTAGATCATCAGGTACACGGTATAAATGCAAATCTTGAATTACACTCTTAGTCTGACGATCTAACAAACCGAATTGCCAGACTTTACCAATTGATACAGCCCCATAAATATATCTTTGTCCATCTTCAATAATATGAGCTAATGCCACCATTTCTACGGCTAATTGCTTAAAGCCACGCTCTAAATTTTCATCTTTTGCCTCAATTACTAAAAATTGATGATTTACCTCACCATTAGATTTGATATTAGATTCAATTAAATAATCTAACTCTCCCTTCAATTGATTATTCACAGTTAAAGTATAAGCAACCTTCAAATAAGATTTGGTATAGTCAATTAAATCCATCAAAACCGGGGCAATTAAAAACTCACGCCTTGCCATTTCGTTGTCAAAAGTGATATAAGGTAAACTCTTGTTTAGTCTTTTTTCTAAAGCATCAAATTCTACTAAATCACAAACACTTTTCACAAAAGTTAATAATTTCATTTCAAAGGAATAACCAAAATAGTTGAGAATTTCTTCTGGATAAAAATTTAGCTTAAAGTAATCTGAAAAACTCAACGAATCTGGTAAGGTAATATTACGAATCATTACTATTTTCCTCCTGATTTTCAGTCGCCAGAATTAGATTTGCCCCAATTTGATAATGTTTCACTTTTACCACTGCTTCCCACTCTAATTGAGATGGGTCTTGAATGGGGTGAACTTCTGGCTTGGTTGCACAATTAAACACCACATACAACCAATAATCTTGTTTAAGACGCTCGGCGGTACGGTATTCATTATCACTTAAAGCGACCCGTCCAACCTGAGATCGCCCTTTAACCTCAATAAACTTGACTGAGATCGCCGTCTTGGGATCTTCAGGGTGAAGTTGGCGCGAAATCAAATCAAAACCACGATTTTCAGACTCTACAGTTTCCACTTGCCAACCCTGTGCTTCTTCATACGAGATCACCGCATTAACGGCAATGCGCTCAATTTCAGCATTACTAACCATTGCCGCCATATCAGGCGCGTGGCGCTCAGGATGAGGTAATACCCATGCCCTACCCTTTGGCTCAATAGCAGCTATCATACAGTTACGTTCCTGTGTTAATTCTATCCTGCGCCGATCCAATCTTGTATTTAATTCATCCAGACGATCTTCAGCTTGTTTCAAACGCCCATCTAAACCCGTTTCTTCTGACCCTGATTCCTTTTTATCAAATAATTCACCATATTGAATCTGTAAGCGATCGATAATTGCCAATAAACTAATTTCCGTATGGTCAGAGATTATTTTAATTTCTCGCTCTCTTTCCTGCTGCATTTCTGTTAAAAATCCGTTTAACTCAGATTCAATCAAAAACTGTTCAAGCTGTAGACTATCTGGTAAATTAAGATGATCAGGAAATTCACTTGTTTCCGTTGCAGGTATTAAGTCAAGAAAAATCGTTGGTTGTTTGAGCGATAAAGTTTGGTCTAATTCAGTTTGCACCACATATAAACGCTCATGGAGTTTATTGCCCCGTCCATCTTGAAATACCACCAAATAAACATCTAACCTTGCGGGTTGGGTGCGATGCAAGTCATAAAATACCGCGCCATGTTGCAAGTCTTGTTCTGTTTGTTTTAGTACCTCTTTTCGCACACACTCAAACAGAGGATGTCCTGGTGTCACCCATTCCACCGTAGGATCTAAATCGAGAACTTTTTTATCAAAAGCAATCTGTTTATATTCCCGTCCCAGTTTACCAAAACGCGATTCTTGATCATCCCCTGTTACCCAAAGATGGCGCGGGATACGTCCAATGCGATAGCTTTTGCCCATCTCCCCCCCTCGTCCTTTGGGATTCGGGTTAGAGGTGATAGCTTTAGGATGAATACCAACAATAGGAGATGCTTCAACAAAGAAATTTTCGACTACTTCAGGCACTAATCGCTTTTCCTTAGCATCAGTAGATCTGCCAATCAAATTGGATAAATTTAGTTCGCGTTTTGCTAGTCCCTCTAATGCCGATTTGGTAATTCTGCGAAAATGTTCCGTATCTACCTGACTGACAATCCGATCTTTAATTACATCTTCGGTGAGATTACGAGCATACATCTCCCTGAGCATTTTTTCAATTTGATTTGCCGGAAAAACATCGCCCAAAACATTGAAAACTTTTCCTGTATTTTCAGGATCAAGATCAGCCTCAATTTTTTGAAGACGTTCAAATAGTTTCCAAAATACGCTCCCTTCACGGGTATTTGTAGAAACAAAATTAAAAATCAAACAGTCTTTTTCCTGTCCATAACGATGAATTCTGCCCATGCGTTGTTCTAAACGAACAGGATTCCAAGGAATGTCATAGTTAATCATTAGCCAGCAAAACTGAAGGTTAATCCCCTCACCCGCCGCTTCCGTTGCTACTAATACTTGACAATCTTCTTTAAACTCACGCTCGGCATAAATGCGGGTATTGGGGGTATTGCGATCGCCTATATTCATCCCTCCATGAATTTGGGTAACACTCAAACCCCACTGTTTAAGCTTGCCTAGAGGACGTTCATTTTTACCATCACCTGCTAAAAAGTCAAGGGTATCCTTATGTTCAGTAAAAATCAGCAGCTTCATTTTGGGATCGTTAAAAAAGCCTTTTTCTACCAATAACTGCTTCAGTCGTTGTAATTTTGATTCAATTTCACGATGTTCTAAATCTTTCGCTAATTTAATCAGCTTATTAAGTATTCTGATTTCATCTTGTAAGGCAATCGGATCAATATTGGCTATTACATTTTCGAGATCACCTAAAATCTTTTCTTGAGCTTCTTCGGTTAGTTCGTCAAAATCATCAGGTAATTTCCGTTCAATTAATTCCTGACGGTATGCTGCTGGATTTTCGAGGATATACTTACGCTTTTCACACATCCGTTCCAGACTGCGGCGCACAGCATAAACACTTGAGGCAAAACGCCTCTGTAACATCGCCATCGTAAACCCTAAAGCTCGTCCACGATTGGAGTCATCCATTGCTGCCTTAATTGACTGATCTTCAACATAGCGTGTCAATTCATCGTAAAAATCTAGCTCATCGTTATTAATTTGAAAATCGGCAGTTTGGACAATGCGACGAGTAAAAAGCTTTTTTACTTCTCCAGTTTCCGGGTCAGGAAATGTGACCAGTGCTTCCTTAGTTCGACGTAGATAGAAAGGAGCATGATTACGTTTCATCGCCTCTTCTAAGCTGCTTACATCCCCATAAACATCACGATCCAGTAAGGCTAAAAACAAACAAAAGTTTTTCGGATCGCCCTTGTGGGGGGTAGCAGTCATCAGTAAATAGTGATCGGTCATTTCTGACAACTTCTCACCGAGTTGATAAGCTAGTGTTTTTTGATCAGAACTATAGGCACTCATCTTATGGGCTTCATCAACAATGATTAAATCCCAATGGCTACGCAACAGGCTTTCCTTAGCATCATCAACCCGCGAAATCCAAGAAACTGAAGTAACAACTTGATTTTTATCTTGCCAGGGATTTGCACCATAATTAGCACGCAGAATATCACCGCGCACTACTTCAAAATCTTCACGAAACTTGTCTTTCATTTCGCGTTGCCACTGAAATGTCAGGTTTGCAGGTGTAACAATCAGGACGCGCTTAACTAATCCTCTAGCCTTCAATTCTTTAAGTAGTAAACCTGCCATAATCGTTTTACCCGCACCTGGATCATCGGCCAATAAAAAACGGATTCGCGGTTGCTTCAAAAAATAGTCGTAAACGGCTTCAAGTTGGTGGGGTAGGGGATCAACTCGTGCAACGGTAAGGGCGAAAAATGGATCGTATTCATAAGCTAAACCTAAGCGCATTGCCTCAATCCCATAGCGAAACTTCTGGGCATCGCCATCAAAGGGTTCTTGTTCTGGGGTAGCTTCAAGCTGGGCAATCTGTTCAGAGGTTAAGAATGGTTGGTGTACTTGATTTGTATTAATTCCTTGCCCAAACAGTTTGACTCCATCCATCATCGGTTGGACAGTTATCACTTTTACTGGTTCAGAGAATATTGAACCGCGAATGATCATACCTTGCTTCAGTTGTTCTGGTTTCACTATCTCGCTCTACTTCACAAAATAAAAGGAAGATTACTTTGACACTCTCAGGTCTGAAGACGCGCTCGATTCTTGGTTCAACGAAACCACTTAATCAAAGTACCTTGCAGTGCTTTAACCAGAGGTGGGATTCTCCCCAAGCTAAAGAGCGGGTATGCCCTACCCTATTCGCATTAATGCGAGTTCTTTTTTGCTTAAAAACTGTTCGTCTAGCTCCCATGAATCTTTTACCAACTGCTGGGGGAAAACTAGAACTTTGCAGTAGAACCCTATAGATTCAATTGTCAAGGGCTCTCCTGAGCGCAGTCGAAGGGTTCAGCGTTTTGCCGTTAGGCGACTAGGTTTTTATACAGGTTGTTTACCTTTTCCTGTTACTGGATATATTAACATAGATTGAAGAAATATTCACGGGGGTTAAAACCCCCTGAGTCGCTTTTCATCTGGTGGTCTGAAGACACTGAGTTTTCAAGCTCCCAGACTTATGTTATAAAATCTTTATTGAAATTTTAACAACCCCAAAACATCGGCTGCTGAAATTTGCCAACTTTCTATCACACTGAGAACAGGTAAAATATCGGCATCATATTTAACTTCTGGTAATTGATTGGGTTGAAAAACCATCACAGATTTATCATCTGGGTCAATGAACCAACCTAACTTTGTTCCCTGTTTAAGAGAGAAAATAATCTTGTTAATCACGCGGTTAGGAGACTGTTCGGGGGAAAGAATTTCAATGATCCAATCTGGGGCAATTTCCACTCGGTTTGAAATTTCTCCATCTTCATCAACAGGAATGCGCGACCACTCGAATACGGCAATATCTGGGACAAGAGAACGCCCAGCAAACGTGCATCGTAATTCTGTAAGTCCATAAATTAATTGCTGCGGTTCGCCAACTTGATTAATAATGGTTACTAAGCGAGTTTGCAGAATACTGTGTTTTCCTTGGGGCATTGGTTTTTGATAAATTTGACCGTCAATGTACTCGCAAGCGGGTTTAGTTTCCGGCAATTGCAGGAACTCTTCTAGGGAAAAATTTGTAGTTAATTGAACTGATGTCATGGTAATCATTAATCCTTTGATTCAAATAATCCTAAAGAACAAATAATTTGAGGTTCTCGTTTTTCAGTTTCTTCTGCGATCGCCATTCTGAGTTAGTGATGCAGCAAAGCTAGACGGTGAAGTCTTTTCCTCCGGTGTTCCCTCCCCCCCAAGCCCCCGTGCACGGGGGGTTTGGGGGGGGGTGTTTGAATTCTTGGTAAGTTTCTTCGCTTTGAGCGATTTTAAATGTAAAAGATTCATGGCTTTGAGGAATAACATTGATATGGCTATCAGTCACCACTTGAGTAAGTAACTGAAAAACAGCTTTTTTCATAGGTGATGGAAAGGAGGCAAAAAAATTAATTGTTTCTGTTAATACTTCTTCTGTTGTTACCAATTGAATATTATTAAGATTGCGACTATAATCCCTAACGGACTGATGCCATGAGTCAGCCACATTAATTAAAGCGACCCAATAAAATGTATTGACAAAAAGAGTTTTCATAATTCTTGATGGAGGTTTTTAGACAGGTAAAAATCATGATTTTCCGCCCCGTCTTTTGGCAATTGACTTAAAACTTCTTCAGGAATATCTTTAATAATATCATCTGCTACTTCCCAAATGGGTTTATACGGTTTTTCTGTCGGTTTAACGGCTTGCTTAAGAGATCGAATGAAATCTAAGACCTCATCCAGTTGAGAACTAGGAATTTGTTCTAATTCCTGTAGAATTATTTCTTTGGTTGTCATAGTGTTTTTAGTAATTAATGTAAGTTAATTAGTGGGACTTAAACAAAAATAAGGGAAGAAATAGATGATAATGATTATGTAGCAAGCACATAACATTCAAGAATAACGAATGAAAGAGACAACCCCGGCAGCGATGCCCCCCTGCTTTGACCGATGGTGTCAAAGATTTGACGATATATTTGGTCATCTTGCCCAAAAACGGGAATTTAGGAACTATTTAGGGGGATTATTGGGAGAAAGTGAGCGAAAAAACCTGTCGCAAATGGCGAATAACTCCGTAGGAGTAGCTTACCACCGATTACACCACTTTTTAACCGAAGCTCCCTGGTTAGCAATGAAACTGAATCAGCGTCGCCTGGAGGTGATGAATCAGTGTAAGCAAACCCAGATTAGTCGGGGATTTGCCCTAATTATTGATGATTCAGGACATCGAAAAAGCGGGAACTTTACTGATGGAGTGGGACGACAATACATCGGAGAAATCGGAAAAACCGACAATGGAATCGTAGCAGTAACGAGCCATCTATACGATGGCAAAAAAAGCCTACCATTAGATATAGAATTATATCAAAAAGCCGAGTCATTACCGTCAGGAAAAGCTGACCCGGAATTTAAAAAGAAACCGGAAATAGCATTAGAATTAATAGAAAGGAGCTTAGAGAGAGGATATCAACCGGGAATTGTGCTAACAGATGCCGGGTATGGAAATAACACAAATTTTTTACAAGAGTTAGAGAAAAAAAGATTAAAATATATAGGGGGAGTCGCCAAGAATCGAAAGGTAATCCTCAAAAAGGGGGAAGATAAAACAGAGGAAACTCGATTAGATAATTTAGCCAAATCGTTGCCCCAAGGAGCTTTTAGTGAAATTCAACTCCAACTAGAAAAACCCAGAACTGTGTGGGTAGCAACAAAAGAAATTGAATTATCAAAGTATGCAGGGAAGAAAGTAATAGCCATCGTCATGAATGCTGCCACTTTCGACCAAGCCAGTGATATTGATTATTTAATGACTAATGTTGAGGCATCAAAAGCCACAGGAGAATGGATAGTAACGACCTATTCACAAAGAAATTGGATAGAAGTTTTTTACAGGGAAGCTAAGGGTTGGTTGGGGCTGAAAGAATATCAAGTCCGAGATAAAAGAAGTCTAATCAGACATTGGATTTTGGTATTTTGTGCCTATACTTTTATTCTCTGGCATAGTTTAACTGGAGGGTTAAGACGTCGATGGGCTAACAAACCTTTAAACACATTTGCTGATGCCCTTGAAGCCTTCCGCACAGCGATTTCCTTTCGATTTGTGGAGTGGCTCCAGAATAATAGGGATGTATTTGCAGCCTACAAAGCAAGTTTAGGCTTGATTTGGGCTTGATTTTTGTTTAAGTCCCATTAGACCATCTTAGTAAATTGTATCAGATGCGATCGCATTCCAACACATGAACCCAGTCAGAAAAGCGATCACCTTTTTTTTAAAGGAGCGATCACGCTATGATTATGGACTCAAAAGCAGGCTGCTGTATTTTTTGGCGAAACTCAACCTCGGATTAGCGATTTGATCAACGGTGATATCGAAAGATTTAGTATTAATAAATTAGTAATAATGATAGCTCAAGCGGGTATGGATATTCACGTTGAGGTAAATATAAAAGTAGCCTAAAAGTGTTTTGAATTCGTCAGTTGAGATATTTTTCTGCAACTACCCCGGCAAAATCAAATCCCTTTCAGTTAGAATAGGATCTCAATTGATCAACAGCGTTACAATTAATCAATAAGCGTTGATGAGAAAACGATTTTGAACGAGTCCGTGCTACCGACAAACCCCTACCAATTCGATACTATAGAAGCCGCCCTAGCCGATCTCAAAGCCGGGCGCTGTGTTGTCGTGGTGGATGATGAACACCGCGAAAACGAAGGCGACTTAATTTGTGCCGCCCAATTTGCTACCCCCGATATGATTAACTTCATGGCGGTGTACGCCCGGGGATTAATTTGTTTGGCCCTAACTGGAGAGCGTCTGGATCAGTTAGACTTGCCCTTAATGGTGACAAAAAACACCGACGCCAACCAAACCGCCTTCACCGTTAGTATTGACGCCTCCCCTCAAATGGGCGTTTCTACGGGAATTTCCGCCGATGACCGCGCCCGCACCATTCAAATAACTATTAACCCAGCGACTCGTCCCGAAGATTTACGACGTCCGGGCCATATTTTCCCCCTGCGGGCTAAAGATGGCGGGGTATTAAAACGAGCCGGACATACGGAAGCCGCCGTGGATTTATCTCGGTTAGCGGGGTTATATCCTGGGGGGGTGATTTGTGAAATTCAAAATCCCGATGGGTCAATGGCGCGACTTCCCGAATTAATTGAATATGCTAAAGTTCACCATTTAAAATTAATTACAATTGCGGATTTAATTAGTTATCGCCTCCAACATGACCGTTTTGTGTATCGAGAAACCGTGGCTCAATTACCGACACAATTTGGGGATTTTAAAATTTATGCCTATCGTAATTCCTTAGATAATACGGAACATATTGCATTAGTTAAAGGTGATCTGGAAAAATTAAAAGAAATGCCAGTAATGGTGCGGGTTCACTCCGAATGTTTAACTGGAGATTCCTTCGGATCTTTGCGTTGTGACTGTCGAATGCAGTTACAAACAGCGATGAAAATGATTGATTATGCCGGATCAGGAGTGATTATTTATCTCCGCCAAGAAGGACGCGGTATTGGATTAATTAATAAGATTAAAGCCTATTCTTTGCAGGATATTGGATTTGATACCGTTGAAGCTAATGAAAGATTAGGTTTTGCTCCTGACTTACGGGATTATGGCATGGGGGCGCAAATGCTGAATGATTTAGGGGTGCGTAAAATTCGTTTAATTACTAATAATCCCCGTAAAATTGCCGGGTTAAAAGGCTATGGGATTGAAATTGTGGATCGGGTTCCCTTAATTATTGAAGCCACGGATTATAATACGGTTTATTTGGCGACAAAAGCAGAAAAATTAGGGCATTTATTATTACAAACCTACTTAATTACTGTGGCTATTAATTGGGATAAATCCCAACCTTTAGTTAAAAATCCAGAAGCAGAATATATGGAGTCAAAACGCAATAAAACCTCAATTCTCAGCAGTTATGAACGGTTAGAAAAGTTGAGATTTTTAGCTAAAACCAATGATTTACTATTACAAGAAGAAGCTCGACCCGTAACAACCGCTTTATTTGATCAAGCACAATTAATTGTTAATTTAGGCTTTGATCAAGCCGGAGTCGCCGATCCCCATTGGTATCAACAACTAGATCATCCCTACCTAAAAGCCATTACCCAAATTTTAGATCAAATTACCCAATGGCCCCATCTCCAAAAACTACAATTTATCATTTCTTCCGGGGTTGATCCCCTAACCAATTTACAGGTACAACTCCATCGGGAACAATTTCCCCTGACTCAACTTCCTTCTTCCATTTGTCAACAATTACAACCCCAAACCATTTATAGTTTTTCATCCTAAATAATAGGAAAAAATAAACAAATATCAAAAAATCCCCCGTTGTTGGGCTTTAGCCCATCCTGTTAGGGCTAAAGCCCAACAACGAAGTTCTTTCAATCTCTTGACGAAAAACAATAAACATTCTTATTGTAAAATGTAAGTTGTAATTAATTTTATGGCAAAATGTTGAAGTATGAACAATACAACAACCAGCTATAAACCCCCAATGCGTAACCAAAGTTACCCATTGCTCACCCCCAAAAAACTTCACTATGACTACTGAAAAACCTCTAGGTTCTGTCATTCAAGGTTCCCTGACCAAAGGTTTAGAAGTTCGCTTACATCCCGATGTGTCTGTAGAAGAAATGCGGGTAGGAAAATTTTTAGTCGTGCGAGGAAAGCGATCGCATTTTTTCTGTTTATTAACTGATGTCTCTTTAGGAACATCCAGCTTGCGAATTATCGCCAACCCACCTCACCCCGATGATGATTTTTTACAAGCAATTTTAGCCGGAAATAGCACCTACGGAACTATTGAACTCAGCCCGATGTTGATGTTAAGTCGGGAAGTCTCAGAACGAGAAGAAGAAATTATTCGTGTTATCGCCCAACAAGAAAAAACCGTAGGGGCGAGGTCTTCTCGCCCTCTTAATAATGGAAAATCTGCGATCGCTTCATTCCAAACCCAAACCAATAACACCGAAATTGAACTCTTACCAGTAAAAACCATTCCCGTACATTTTTCCCAGGTTTATGAAGCCAGTGAACGGGATTTTAGAATCATTTTTGGTTGGGAAGATGACCCCACTCGGCGCAATTTTGCCATCGGTAAACCCCTGGATATGGATGTGCCAGTTTGTTTAGATTTAGATCGGTTTGTAGAACGCAGTAATGGAGTTTTCGGAAAATCGGGAACCGGAAAATCCTTTTTAACCCGGTTATTATTATCGGGAATTATTAAGAAGAAAGCCGCCGTTAATTTAATCTTTGATATGCACTCAGAATACGGCTGGGAAGCGGTATCGGAGGGCAAACAATTTAGTACGGTTAAAGGGTTAAGACAACTGTTTCCTGGTCAAGTAGAAGTCTATACGCTTGATCCTGAATCTAGCCGACGCCGAGGGATTAAAGATGCACAGGAATTATATCTAAGCTATGCTCAAATTGAGGTAGAAGATATTATGTTAGTGCAACGGGAATTAAATCTTTCCGAAGCTAGTATTGATAATGCTAATATTCTCCGTAGTGAATTTGGCTCATCTTGGATTTCTCAATTGTTATCCATGACTAACGAAGAAATTCAACTATTTTGTGATGAACGCCGGGGACATAAAGGTTCAATTATGGCGCTCCAACGGAAATTACTACGGATGGATAATTTAAAATATATGCGTCCTACTTGTCCGTTTAATTATGTCGATAGAATATTACAATCTTTGGACGCGGGAAAAAATGTTGTAGTGGAGTTTGGATCGCAATCAGATATGCTATCCTATATGTTAGTAACTAATATGATCACTCGTCGTATTCATCACGCCTATGTGAAAAAAGCCGAGAATTTTTTAGCCTCTAAAAATCCCGTAGACCGTCCGACACAATTAGTAATTACTATTGAAGAAGCTCACCGTTTTTTAGATCCAGCTATTGTACGTTCTACTATTTTTGGAACTATTGCGCGAGAGATGCGAAAATATTTTGTGACTCTATTAATTGTTGATCAACGTCCCTCTGGTATTGATGCGGAAGTCATGTCTCAAGTTGGAACCAGAATTACAGCTTTATTAAACGATGATAAAGATATTGATGCAATTTTTACCGGGGTTTCTGGGGGACAAAGCTTGCGGTCGGTGTTATCAAAATTAGATTCCAAACAACAAGCATTAGTCTTAGGTCATGCTGTCCCGATGCCCGTTGTAGTTCGCACCCGTCCCTATGATCAAACATTCTATGAAGAAATTGGAGAAACGGACTGGACACAACAATCCGATGAAAAGGTATTAAAAGCGGCGGCTTTAGCTAAGGATGATTTAGGATTTTAAAATTTAGTATCCCAAAATTAAGATGATTTTAATATTTCCTATTGAAAAATAAAACCTTATAGCTTATAGTGTTATTATACAAAAAAACAGTTCATATTTTCTCTGTTTTATACCGTCGGTTTTGATACTCGAAAAGATGCTAATAATATCGGGGCAGTTTTAGCTTATAATCCCCTAACAGGTGTTCCTATTCCTAATCCTAATAACCCCAATTCTAATATCTTTGTTGGCCCAGATTCCCGCTTAAATCGACCCATTGGGATTACTTCTTATACGCCGCCTCTATTTAGCGGTAGTCAATTTAATGAAACTTTTTCAGTAATCAGTCCCAATCTCGCTGTAGTCTAATTTATTGGCTGTCAAAATTTGTTTGCATGGGCATGGGAGAACCCATACACCCTGAAACCGATACCTGAAAGTTCGGTTATTACTCAATTACTACAGTTGTACTATCAAAACAATCAGGGCATGATGAAAATATGTTAATAAAATTGGCTACGATGGGAGGTTGCGCCATGAAACCCTTGACTTTTAACCCTAGTTATATGTCATAATCCTGTCAGGACGTTTATTAGCCCTAGGCTCTGGAGAGGAATCCTCTATTCAATCCTAACGAAAAATCAAGATAGGACAGAATTAGTCTTTACGGAGACAGACAGAATTCGGAATCCTTCCCAGAATCAAAGTGCGGGGGAGCCTTTGTTGTCGATTCCGGTATAAGTTCCTGTAGAGAGATGAAAAAAATTTGCTGCCCCTGTAAATTCTGTTTTTAGGAGTGTAATTCATAGTCATGCCAACTGTCAATACTACATACAAAGAGCAAGTGGCTTCCAGAAGCACTCGACCTGCAACTACCGACGCAGTTCGTACCTATTTGCATGAAATTGGGCGCGTTCCCTTACTGACCCGAGAACAGGAGATTACCTACGGTAAGCAGGTACAGACCATGATGCAACAGTTGGAAGCGAAAAATACTCTCGCAGAACAACTGGGTCGGGAACCGAGTCAGCAAGAGTGGTCTGATGCGGTAGAAATGAGTCAAGATGAACTTCAAACCATCTTGAAGCAAGGACGTCGGGCTAAGGGAAAAATGATCGAGGCCAACCTGCGTTTAGTGGTCTCCATTGCTAAGAAATATCAAAAACGCAACATGGAATTTTTGGATTTAATCCAAGAAGGAACCCTGGGTTTAGAACGGGGTGTGGAAAAATTTGATCCCATGCGGGGATATAAATTCTCGACCTATGCTTACTGGTGGATTCGTCAAGCTATTACCCGCGCCATTGCCCAAACTTCTCGCACCATTCGTCTGCCGATCCATATTACCGAAAAACTGAACAAAATTAAAAAAGTTCAACGGGAGTTAGTACAGAAATTAGGCCGCAACGCCACTCCGGGGGAGATTGCTCAGGCGTTAGAGTTAGACCCGGCTCAAATTCGGGATTATCTGTTGGCGTCTCGTCATCCGGTTTCTTTGGATTTGCGGGTGGGGGATAATCAAGATACGGAATTGCAAGATCTCCTCGAAGATCATAATACCTCCGCCGATGCTTTTGTCACCCAAGAGTTACTGCGTCAGGACTTGAAAAATTTACTGGCGGACTTAACAGCCCAACAACGGGAAGTTATTACCCTGCGCTACGGGTTGGAAGATGGTAAGGAGATGTCCCTGTCTAAAGTGGGGGTGCAAATGAGCATCAGTCGTGAACGGGTTCGTCAACTGGAAAGCCAAGCGTTGAACCACCTGCGCCGTCGTAAAGCTCAAGTTCGAGAATATTTAGCTAGTTAGTCATTAGTTAAAAAAAACACCTGTAGGGGTTGGGTTTCCCAATCCCTATTTTTTTATATAGCAGTAATTCAAACAGTTAGGATATTAACAATAACGTCAAACCCATTACCGATCACGGATTTAAGCGGATGACGCAGATTAACACAAATTAAAATCCGTGAAATCCGTGAAATCCTCTGAAATCCGTGATCCCCATTACCCATTACCCAACATCCTACCAAGTCGGATCACTATAAATATTAATAGTCATTTCAGTTTTTCCGGGGGGAACAGCAGAAATACAAGCACAGATAAAATTATCTTCGTCTATTTCCACTTCACAAGCATGACAAGACCCCATTAAACACCCGGTAGGAATCACCACACCTGCCCGTTTTGCGACGTCTAATAAGGGTTCTCCTGGTTCGGCTTCAATAGTAACTTCGTCGGGTAAAAAATGTATTTTCATAATTAGTTTTAACCGCTAAAAATCAGATTTTTAAACTTAACCCAGAATAGATTTAAGATCCAAATGAGCTTCTACCGTATCTGCTAATACATCTAATAATATTTCTCGCTGTTCTCGATAATTAGCAATACCAGTAGGTAAAGGATTTAAACCCCTGGCTTTTCGCAGATGATTTAGCCAAGTTCGTCTCCAAGATCCATTATCAAAAATTCCATGTAAATAATGCCCCCAAATAGATTTTTGACCATTGACATATCCTAAATTTTGGTCATCAAATAAAGGAAAAATATCATTAGCATCTAAGAGTTGAGTTCGTCCCTGATGAATTTCATAGCCTTCAACGGGTAAATTTTTCTGGGGATAATTAGAAGTTACTAACCGTTGACGGGAGGTTTTTTGATTAGAAATTACTGTTTTTAGAGCTAATAATCCTAACCCTTCATAATCTCCTTGCTCGCCTTCTAAACCATAGGGATCAGATACAACTTTTCCTAACATTTGATAACCGCCACAAATTCCCATAACTTGACCCCCGGCTTGTATATAATTTTTAATTTGATCAGCCATTCCCGATTCTTTTAATACTTGCAAATCTGATATAGTAGTTTTAGAACCGGGAAGAATTACAGCATCGGGATGTCCTAAATATTCAGCCGGGTTAACATACTTAATACTAACCGTTGATTCCGAATCCAAAGGATCAAAATCGGTGAAATTAGAAATGCGAGGAAAACGGATCACGGCAATGGTTAATTCCGTTTGGGGAGAACTAGAAGGACGATCTAATAAACTTAAAGAATCCTCTGCGGGAAACGGATTATCAATCCAAGGAATCACCGCAACTACCGGAATTTTTGTATATTCCTCTAACCAGATAATCCCAGATTCTAAGAGCGATCGCTGTCCCCTAAATTTATTGATCACAATACCGCAAATTAACGCCCGTTCATCGGGTTCTAATAATTGTAAAGTTCCCACAACATGGGCAAAGGCGCCACCCCGATCAATATCAACTACTAATAAGGTTTTCGCATTTAAGTATTTAGCCACCCGCATATTAGTTAAATCTCGATGTTTGAGATTAATTTCCGCCGGACTTCCCGCACCTTCACAAACTAAAATATCAAATTCTTGAGTTAAATAATCTAAACATTCGGTAATTGCTTTCCAACCCCGATCAAAATATTGTTCATAATAATCACTAGCTTTTACCACCCCCACAGGGTTACCTTTCAAAATCACCTGAGAGGTCATATTCCCTTGGGGTTTCAATAAAATCGGATTCATTGTCACCGAAGGAGTAACTCCCGCCGCCCAAGCCTGCACCGCCTGAGCATAACCTATTTCTGACCCCCCTGGAGAAACATAGGAATTGAGGGCCATATTTTGTCCCTTAAACGGTGCAACTCGCACCCCGCGACGATGTAGAATTCGACAAATAGCCGTAACCATCATCGACTTTCCGGCGTGGGAAGTCGTTCCCACAATCATAATTGCTTTCATATAATCACTCTTAAGGCAGAACAATATTTTAATCGGTCAGGGTGAGGTTACAAACCTTCAACTCGACCCGGGCAACGGTATGGGATGATAGTTGAGAAATGAAGAACGGTTTTAATATGGCTCCTCAACTGCGTATTTATGTCCCACCCCATCCCCTGATTAAACATTGGTTAGGGGTTGCTCGTGACCAGGCGACGCCTCCGGGTTTGTTTCGGACGGCGATGACGGAGTTAGGACGTTGGCTGACCTATGAAGCGGCGAGGGACTGGTTACCGACCCTGGAAACAACGGTACAATCACCCTTAGCCGAATGTAATGCAACTTTTGTTAATCCTGAAGTTCCCCTAATTGTAATTCCAATATTACGGGCGGGTTTAGCCTTAATGGAGGGAATTCAAAGCGTTGTACCTCTATCTTCGGTATATCATTTAGGCATGGTACGCAACGAAGAAACCCTAGAGCCTACTTGCTACTTAAATAAATTACCCGCCCAATTTGACCCCCAAACCCGGGTGATCATCAGTGAACCCATGTTAGCAACCGGGGGAACAATTATGGCGGTGATGGCCGAACTTACCCAACGTCATCTTGACCCGGCTTTAATTAGAATTATTTCCATTGTCGCCGCCCCCCCAGCGTTACAAAAGTTAAGTCAAGCCTATCCCAGTTTGCAAGTATATACCGCTATTATTGATTCGGAAGTTAATGCACAGGGATTCATTATACCAGGATTAGGGGATGCGGGCGATCGCACCTTTGGCACCTTCGACCGTCCGCCTACCCAATCGGAGTAAAATCAAGCTATTCTGACATAGTGGTTAAATTATGGGTAATCGAGACGGCTTTACGAGTGGATTCTTCCTCGGTGCAACGTTAGGAGGTTTGGTTGGGGGGGTATTAGGGGTGGTACTTGCCAACCGCATCAGTAATCAAGATCGGGTTGAACCTCTGTTAGAAGCACAGGGAAAATCGGGGAAGGCGACTAAATTGACGGGGGAAAATATGGAAACTTCCCGGTTGGGTTTGGAGGATAAAATAGCTCAACTAAATCAAGCCATTGATGATGTTCGTCAACAGTTAGGCAGTGTCAATGGCAATGGTGGGTCGGAAACCGAAAATTAATTGATTCTAGCTGCTGGTTTGAATCTATCCCCTGGTTTCCAATGTGGTACACTGGGGAACATAACTTTATGTCAAATTTCAGTCAAACATCCAAAAAATTTTATGGCATTTCCTTTTGGCTTACTCGCTAGTACCCTGGCACAGTTCCTGAACATTTATATGTTGATCCTATTTGTTAGGATTCTATTAAGCTGGTTTCCGACAATTAATTGGTATGATCCGCCCTTTTCTATCTTAAGCCAATTAACTGATCCCTACCTCAACCTATTCCGGTCTTTTATTCCCCCTTTAGGTGGAATTGATTTTTCTGCGATTATTGCTATTTTTGCCTTACAATTTGGTTCCCAAGTCATTATTGCTTTATTAGGAAGTATGCAGCAAGTATTTTAACTCAAACGTAGTAAGCCCTGAAGGGCTTATTTCTTCTCAATTTAAGTTAGGAGTCCTAAAGGACTCACTACGGTAGTAAGCCCTTCAGGGCTGTCTTTTCCTAATTGAGTTAGGAGTCCTGAAGGACTCACTACGGTAGTAAGCCCTTCAGGGCTTATTTCTTCCCAATTTAAGTTAGGAGTCCTAAAGGACTCACTACGGTAGTAAGCCCTTCAGGGCTGTCTTTTCCTAATTGAGTTAGGAGTCCTGAAGGACTCACTACATTGTTTTATGAATTTTTCTCAATTAATTCTCTATATAAACTCTTGGGTTTGACACCTTTGAGGTTTTCAATTAAATCCTTATTTTTGAAAAACTGCACCGTTGGAGTCCCAACTACCCCGGCATTTTGGGCAATGTCAGGATCTTCTTCAATGTCAATTTCAATATAATGAATCTTACCCTCAAATTCAGCCACGACTTTATCTAAAATCGGTTTGAGGGCATGACAAGGCCCACAGGTTGGTGAAGAATATTTTACCATAATTAGGCGATCGCTATCATGGTACAGTTTCCGCAACGCATAACCCCCAGTATGGCGAGTATTCTGGATATCGAAATTCTCCGAAGTAGTATTTTGAGGTGGAGTTGACTTCGGGGTTTCCACTTCCGTGGTTTCCGTCTGTTGAAATTCCTCCCCTAACCCATTTAGCGATAACCAACGTTCTGCTAACATCGCCCCCATACAACCACTACCCGCCGCCGTAATTGCTTGACGAAACTCATGATCCTGGACATCCCCCACCGCATAAACTCCTTCCACGCTAGTTTCTGGAGTCCCGTGTTTCGTAACAATATATCCTACCTCATCGAGTTCTAACTGTCCTTGGAAAACTTGGGTATTAGGAGTATGACCGATAGCATAAAATAAACCCTGTACAGGTAAATCTTGCTGTTCTCCCGTCTGATTATTCTTAATTTTAATTCCGCCTAATTTGCCATTCCCATACACATCAAGCGCCTCGGTATGCCAATGTACGGTAATTTTAGGATGGGTAATCACCCGTTGCTGCATAGTTTTACTCGCCCGTAGCTCATCCCGTCTAACTAATAGATGAACATGGGTGGCATATTTAGTTAAATAAACCGCTTCCTCGGCGGCCGTATCTCCTCCCCCAATTACCGCTAATTCGACTCCTTTGAAAATTGGACTCGCCCCATCACAAATAGCACAGGCGGAAATTCCCGCATTCCAAAAGGTTTCTTCCTGGGGTAAATTTAACCGTTTCGCCGTTGCCCCGGTAGCAATTACAATAGTATGGGTTTTGATTTCCCGGTCTTCCGATTTAACCGTAAACGGACGTTGACTCAAATCAACGGAAATCACATCCTCGGTAAAGAGTTCCGCCCCCCACCGTTGGGCTTGGGCTTTGATTCTATCCATGAGTTCTGGCCCGGTAATGCCTTCGGGAAAACCTGGGAAGTTCTCAACTTCTGTAGTGGTCATTAACTGCCCCCCCGGTATCCCCCCAATTTGATAGCCTTCAAAGACCACGGGTTTCAAATTCGCCCGTCCTGCATAAATGGCGGCAGTATAGCCCGCAGGCCCAGAACCAATAACTACAAGGTTTTCAACGGTTGGGTTTGTCATGTTTATTTCAAACTCATAAGAAAAGGATGGGAGTGTGGAAACTCAGTGTCTTCAGACCTGAGAGGAAACACGACCCAGGGGAATTTATTCCCCTAGAAATATTTAGTAATGCTATCATAAAAAAACCAACATGGTCGTAATAGTCGAGTCAATGACTAAAGCAAGTAAAACAATCGGAGTACAGCAAATCTTGTTGTCTCCCGACCTAGAAACCTGTGCGTTACTAGAATACCTTTGTCAACAATCCGGTAAATTGTACAACACGGGAATTTATTTTGCCCGTCAAACATTGTTTAAGACAGGTAAGTTATTAACAGGAAAGTTTGATTTAGCTTTTGAACCATCGGTATCAAAATCTTTATTAGCACAATCAATGCCATCAACACCGATGCAACAAACCTTAATGTCGGTGACAGAAGCATTCAAATCTTTCAAAAACTTGAGAGATTCACACAAGAAAGGTCAGCTACATTTTAGACCTAAACCTCCCGGTTATCTCCAGGGTTCTAAACTATTTAAAGTTGCTTATCCTAATTCTGGAGGTCAAAGACCAACATTAATTGATGGTCAACTTAGATTCGCTCTGGGATTAACAGTTAAAAGATGGTTTGGGGTATCTGAATTTTTCTTACCTATGCCATCAAATCTTGACTATTCCAAAGTTAAAGAGTTCACGATTCTACCTAAAAATGGTGTTTTTTATCTGGAAATGTCCTACGAAGTAGAGAAACAAAACCATGAGTTAGATATTAACCAAGCGTTGTCTATTGATTTAGGAACTGCTGATAATTTGGCAGCTTGTGTTGATACTTTAGGGAATTCCTTTTTGATTGATGCTAGAGCAATGAAGGCTATGAATCAACTTTGGAATAAAAAGGTATCAACCCGTAAAGAAGGTAAACCCCAAGGATATTGGGATAATTGGTTAGACTGTGTAACTCGTAAACGTAATCACCAAATGCGTGACGGGATTAATAAAGCTGCAAAACTAATTATTAACCACTGTCTTAAATATGGCATTGGAACTTTAGTGATGGGTTGGAATGAAGGGTTTAAAGTTGATGCAAATTTAGGGAATTTGAATAATCAAAAGTTTGTTCAAATGCCTTTGGGTAAATTAAAATCCCGTGTAAAACAACTTTGTGATTTACACGGGATTAGGTTTATTGAAACCGAGGAAGCCTACACTTCAAAAGCTAGTTTCTTAGATGGGGACTCCCTACCCAAATACGGTGAAAAACCGATGGGGTGGAAAGCATCTGGGAATAGAATTAAGCGTGGTCTTTATCGGACATCTGATGGTTTTGTTGTTAATGCTGACTTAAATGGTGCAGCTAATATTTTAAAAAAAGTATCGGGAAGATTAGGTTTGTCGCTTAATCAACTCAGTAGACGATATGCGGCAGTCGTAGCGAGAATTAGATTAAACTAATTCTGTCCGCAGAATCGAGCGTGTCTTCAGACCTGAGAGTGTCAAAACGACTTCATGTAAGGAGATTATAGCAATTTATCATACTATATTTTGAGATCAGGTTAATTAACAATAATAATGATAGAACGTATTCCCGAAGCAGAAGTTATGGATACTTGGGAAGAAGCCAGCGAATATGATGCGATGGACTTTAGCCAAGTTAACCAAGAATTTGCCGAATTAGCCCTAGAATTAGGGCCAGAAACCGGATTAATATTAGATGTGGGAACCGGGACAGCCCGAATTCCAATTTTAATAACTCAAAAGCAACCCCAATGGCAAATTACCGGAATTGATTTGTCGGCAAATATGCTATTTATTGGCAATCAAAATATTGAGCAAGCGGGGTTACAGGAACAAATTAAATTAGAACAAGTGGATGCGAAACAGTTACTCTATACGGATGATCAATTTGATATGGTAATTTCCAATAGTATTGTTCACCATTTAGCAGATCCTCTACTATTTTTTCAAGAAATTCAGCGCGTGTTAAAACCCCAGGGGGTAATATTTCTGAGAGATTTAACTCGTCCGAGTAGTGAAACTGAACTTAATACTTTAGTTGAACAGTATGCTGGAAATTGTAATGACCATCAGAAAAAACTATTTAGAGATTCCTTACAAGCTGCCTATACCTTAGATGAAATTATTAATTTTGTCGAGTCTGTGGGTTTAGAGAAGATAAGAATTTATCAGTCTTCTGATCGCCATTGGACAGCCGAACGCTCCTATCCTTCTTCCCAAAATTAGAAAACATTGGCTAAACTTGTACTGAACTTAACCTTTAGGAAAACATGAGAATGCTGAAAACCTAAAATCTTAATCCGAACTCATTCATTATATTTTGGATTAATTGAATAGATATCTGTCTTAAGGAAGACTCTTTTTCGGTGTGCTTGCTATTAATATTTATACAGATAACTAAGCCAACTGTAAAAAATTAGTATAGTTCAATTCGGTTTATTTAGCTGTAATCAAGCCAATACGGAGGATATCATGAGTTTAGAAAATCGCGTTAAAGCAACTGCCAAAAATATTGAAGGTAAAATTCAAGAAACCGTGGGGGATATAACTGGAGATCCCGAAACTCAAGCGGAAGGAAAAGCCAAGCAAGCCGAAGCAAAAGTCCGTCATACGGTTGAAGATGTAAAGGACGCAACCAAAGACGCCATTAACTAATCAGTTATCAGTTATCAGTCATCAGTCATCAGTTATCAGTCATCAGTGAAGAAGTTATCATTCTGTTGGATATTTTTGATGTTAATATTTTAAGGGTAATTATAGTATATTATTTTTGAGACTGGCTTGGTTTATCCCTAGTCAGGTTTTTTGATGTTAGACCTTGATCAGAATTTCAGTTGCTACGAAAATAAAATTTAAAATCAATGGAAGATCCCCAAAAGACTCGTGTTATTCCCGTTGGAATTATGGCAGGAATTGCCGCCTGCTTAATTGCTGTGGGCGCAGGGTTAAGCTGGTGGACATTAAGCTCCCGTTCTCCCAAAGAACCCGTTGTTTCCTCCCCAACCCTAACCTTACCACAGCCCACTCCCTCGCCATCGGAAACCGTTGAGAAAACCCTGGCTATTTATTGGGTAGAAGATAAAAGCGGTAAGTTGGCAATTATTTCTCAACCTGTACAAATTCAAGCCCAAAATGACCCGACGGTATTTTTAAATATCGCCCTGGATCGATTATTAGCCGGGGTTTCCGACCCGAATCAATTTAGTGAAATTCCTAAAGGAACAAAACTTCTGAACTTAACCACTAACAACGATGACGTTTATGTGGACTTATCCCCCGAATTCACCCAAGGCGGGGGAAGTGCATCCATGACCGGACGCCTTGGCCAAATCGTTTATACTGCTACAACCCTTAACCCCAACAGCAAAGTTTGGCTATCCGTTGCCGGAAAACCTTTAACGGTATTGGGGGGCGAAGGTTTAGAAATTCCTCAACCAATCACGCGCTCAATTTTTGATCGGGAATTTCGGTTTTAATCCGGCTTAATTTTAATTAACGGCTGGCCATATTCAACGGGGGAACCATTCTGAATTAAAATTTCCATGACTTGGCCAGAAAATTCGGCCTCAATTTCATTCATCAACTTCATGGCTTCAATAATACAAACACTCTGACCCGTAGAAATGCGATCGCCAATTTCCACAAAAGGCACTTCATCCGGTGCGGGAGAACGATAAAAGGTTCCCACCATTGGGGAAGTAATTTCGACCCACTTCGATTCCGGCGAAAGAGGTGGAGGAGCAGCCACTGGCGTTGCTGGGGTCGCTGTAGTGAGATTTTCCCCAACTGGAGGAACAATCGCAGTGGGCACCACCGGAGACGACACCAACTGTGAACCAACCCCCGCAGCCGTTAACAGAGTTTCAACCGAGGATAAAGCCTGAGATCCGGGCGAAACTTCTTTACGAACGGTCAGTTCAAAATCTGCGCTTTTGAGTGTTAGCTCTGAAATATTAGTTTTATCGAGATCAGCCAGCAGTTCACGAAGCTGGTTCAAATCTAGTTGCACAGTTGGTATGTCTCCCCTAAATTTGCAGTCTATCTTGATTCAGTCCGTTGGGTGTATGTTTGACCCATCGCCCAACAGTCTAAACCGCTTAAATATGAAATCATAGTTCGGCGAGTTTTCACTCTCGACCTTGGTAGCTGTCGGTACGGGTATCAATCCGAATTCGTTCCCCTTTAGTAATAAATAAGGGAACCATCACTTGAGCACCTGTTTCCACAATAGCGGGTTTTGTCCCCCCTGTGGCGGTGTCTCCTTTGACTCCGGGATCGGTTTCGACTACTTCTAAGGTGACAGAGTTCGGGAGTTCCACTTCCAAAACCTGTTCTCCCCAACGAACCACGTTAACAGTCATATCATCTTTAAGATATTTAACCCGATCGCCAATTTCAGATTCCTTCAAATGGGCTTCTTCATAGGTTTCCATATCCATAAAAACGAAGTATTCCCCATCTTTGTAGGTATGTTTCATTTCGCTTTTTTCCAGGGTCGCTTGAGGAACAGTCTCTCCCGCCCTGAAAGTGCGTTCTACCACACTACCTGTCTGTGAGTTTTTGAGCTTTGTCCGCACAAAAGCAGAACCTTTTCCGGGCTTAACGTGCAGAAATTCTATTACACGCCAGACTGAACCATCTAATACAATCGTGACACCTGTGCGAAAGTCGTTACTGGAAATCATGCAAACACTAATACCTGGGCAGAATAATCGGCATCCTATTTTACCCCAGAATGGGGAACAGGGGATTAATTTTTTTCCTGCGACAACGGGCTAAATAGTGGCAAGATCAGTATAGAGAACAAAAGTTAAGATTTATGTTGCATTTATCCAATTCCATGAGAAACACCTATAAACATTGGTTGAAAACGGGTTTAGTGGCTGTGCTGCTATTTTCCCTATCCGTGGGTCTGAGCGCCGCTTGGTGGGACGGTGACAGTTCCCCAAAACGGGAAAGTATCCTCCCCCAAGGCAATGCCATCACCGATGGTCAAGCCCTCTTACGCTATGCTCTGCCCATTGATAACGAAGCGGCGAGAAAAATCCAATTGAGTTTAGAAGGGATTAAGTCCCAACTTCGGGGAAAACGTTGGAGTAATATTAGCGGTAATATCACCACCGCTTCTCGGGTTTTGAGCACCAAAGAGGCGGAATTATTAGCTAATATTCCCGAAGAACGCCAACCCCAAGCTCAATTATTAGTTGAACAAATTAAACAGGATATTGATAGTTTGCGGGCGGCGGTTGAATTCAAAGATCCGCAAACGCTTTTATTAACCCAGGGTAAAATATTAGATAACATTGGCACATTAGAAGAATTAATGGTTAAGGAATTTCCCTTTGAAGTTCCGGCAGAATATTCTAATTTGCCTCAATTGAAAGGTCGGGCTACCGTTGAAATCAAAACCAATAAAGGTAACTTAACTGTTGTCGTGGATGGTTATAGTGCCCCGGTGACGGCGGGTAATTTTGTTGATTTAGTGCAACGGGGATTTTATGATGGCTTAAAATTCATTCGTTCAGAAGAATCCTATGCCCTACAAGTTGGAGATCCTGAAGGTGCAGATGATGGTTTTATTGATCCTAAAACTGGAAAATATCGGGGCATTCCGTTGGAAATTTTAGCCCAGGAAGATCAAGAACCGATTTATAACACCACCTTTGAAGAAATCGGTCGTTATCAAGATCATCCAGTTTTACCTTTTTCTGCTTTTGGAACCTTAGCTTTAGCCCGTCCAGAAGCGATTCCTGACGGTGGATCTTCTCAAATTTTCTTCTTCCTTTTTCAACCGGAATTAACTCCGGCTGGACTTAATTTATTAGATGGTCGTTATGCTGTCTTTGGCTATGTCACCGAGGGGAAAGAAGTATTAGAAGAACTGCGAAAAGGAGATGTGATTGAATCAGCAAAAGTGATTCGAGGGGCCGATAATCTTGTTCAACCCTCTTAATTTAGGGTAAATTATTAACAATTAACAGAAGACCGTAAACTGTTAATTGTTAATCTCTTATTTTGTGTAATTTATCTATTATTAATTATGGCTATCCTAGAGTTAATTTCTGTTGCTGGTTTGGGTGTATTGATGACTTTATTAATTGTCAATTTAGGAAATAATCGAGAACAACAACGTCAATTAGATTCGGCGTTTTATAGATTAGTTGCGGCCCAAGGTGGTAAAGTATCCCTAATTCAACTATCAGCTTTAGCCGGAGTTAGCCCCGAAGTCGCTCAAAAATATTTAGATCATCAAGTTCAAGTTTTTTTAGCCTTTCCCGAAATTGATGACGAGGGAAACACCTTTTATCAGTTTCCTAAATTGCGTTTACCCCCTCGTTTAGAGAGGGAATGGTAATAGGTAATGGGCAGGGGAGGCAGGGGGAGCAGGGGGAGTAAACTTTTTCTATTAAGTAGTTACACAAAATAAATTACCTAGTTGAGAGAGGGAACACCGGAACAGCCCCCCCAAACCCCCGTGCACGGGGGGCTAGGGGGGGAGGGAACAGGGTGGAGGATGTGTAATTAATTTTGTTTAGGTACTTACCAATTCGTAATTCGTAATTCGTAATTCGTAATTACCCATTCCCTTGATTAAATTTCTCGCGGAAACTTTTCTCCTGGTGTTTAACGGCTGCTAAAAGTTCGGCATTTTGTAATATTACCCCAACTTGATTATTAAAAACTTGCATATATTTCTGATCATTGCTATCAAAACTAACTCGAAATGCTTCGGGAACTTCCGTATCATAACTTAATACTTGATCATCATCTTCAAGCGGTTTCTTTTTATTAACTAATTGAGTCACACCAATTAACTCGCCATCGGGGTTCCAAACAGGCATACACAATAAACTACAGGTACGATATCCCGTTTTTTGATCGGTTTTTTTAGCAGTTTCTGAGTCAGGATAATCATATAAATCAAAGGGAATATTCAAAGAAACTCCCATTTCCGCAACTTTTCCCGCATACCCTTGACCGACTTTAATTCTAATTTCATGCTCGGAACCATCATTAAAAGTAATTTTAGTCCAAAGTTGATGATTTTGACGATCTAATAACCATAATGTACTGCGATCTGCCATCATTAAATCCTTGGCAGCAGCCATGACTCGTTTGAGGATTTCATCGAATTCTAAACTACTTTGACTTACAGAACGAGTCGCGGCCATTAGGGCGGCTGCAACTCTTTGTCCTCTGGCGGTTTTATGATAGGAACAAAAACTTTCTAAAATCATCCGAATTAAGGGAGCATTTTCTAAAAATTGTTGTTCATCATCAGTTGTAAATCCTTGATGATCGATTTTTTCTGATAAGGAAAGACTGCGATCGCATCCTGATTTTAACTTATTAATCGCTTGTACAACCGTCACTAAAATTCCCTGTTCATTTAATAATGGAAAAGCCAACATTGAATAAGTTCGATAACCATTTTTCCGATCTTGTTCTTGAGCCGTTTTTGATCTAGGATCATCATAAAAATCATAAGGAATATTCACTAATTTTTTTAATTTAGCAACTTCTCCCACAATACCTTTATCAGCCGGAACTCGAATTTCCAAGGGACAATTTCCTTCACTTTCAGCAATCATTGACCAAAATTCATTCCGTTCTTCATCTAACATAAAAATAGTCGTGCGATCTGCATTTAATAACTTTCCTGTTTTTAAAGTAATTGACCGTAATGTGGCATCTAAAATTTCATCAAACCCCTGTCCATCCATAACTTGATTTAACATAGCTAAGGTTTGGCTAATCACGCCTTGGGGAGTATTTTCTGCGTGTTCTTTCATAGCTTCATATTGTCTGGCATTATATAAAGCTACCCCGACTTGGGAATTAAAAATCTGCATATATTTTTGACTATTAGCATCAAAACTCGCTTCAAAACATTCCGGTGCTGTCGGCCAGTCATCGGGTTCATATTCGGCAAATTCACCCTGTTTACGTTTATTAATTAATTGAGTTACACCAATTAATTCACCATCGGGATTCAAAACAGGCATACACAATAAACTACAGGTACGATATCCAGTTTTTTGATCGGTTTTTTGCGATATTTCCGACTCAGGATGAGCATATAAATCAAAGGGAATATTTAAAGTATTTCCCGTTTCTGCAACTTTTCCCGCAAATCCTTGTCCGATTTTTAATCGCAGTTCTCGGATAGATCCATCTTCAAAGGGAATTTGTGTCCAAAGTTCCTGGGTAATTTTATCTAATAACCATAGGGTACTTCGATCTGCATTCATCAATTTTTTAGCGGCTTTCATCACCCGTTGAATAATTTCTTCACAGTCTAAACTACTTTGATGAACCGTTCTAGTGGCTTCTGTTAAGGCTTCAGAGGCTTGTATTCTTTGGGTTAGTTTATAACTTTCATAACAGCTTGCTAAAATGCGTTGTAAACCGGGAGCATATTGTAAAAATTGCTGAGGTTCGATTTCAGTAAATCCAGCTTTATCAATTTTATCTTGAAAAGAATCGGCTAAAAGATGAGTTTTTTTAAGTTTATTAACTAAATGCACAAAAGCAAAAATTGTTTGATTATCTTCTCCTAGAGGAAGTGTTAACTGATTATAAATTTGATACCCAATTCTAGGATTTTGGGTTTCGGCAAAAATCGAATACCAATCCGCAGAATAATCTGAAGTCCTGGGAATCGCTTTTTTATAAATTGTGACTCGTCCGGCGGTTTGATTATTAGCTAAAATTGAAATTTTTGTGGTTTGATTTCCGGTGAATCTGGTACTAATTGACCAAATTTCGTTTTTTTCTTTATCAATAAAATAAATCGTCATCCGATCCACACACATTAATTCTACCAGTTTTAAGGCAATTGAACCTAAAATTTCGCTTAAAATATCATCAAATTCTTTTCCTTCCATTTCTCGCAACATGGATAGGAGTTTTTGTTCTTTTTCCCCAATAATTTGATTAAAATTCGGCTCTTGACTGGCTAAAGTTTTTTGCAACCAATTTTCGTTAAAAACCGTTTCATAAATTCGGTTATAGACTTTTAAATCGGTTCCCTGTTTAACCACTAATCCCGATAATCTCAATTCCATTTGTTCCACAGTAATATCCGTAGAAATACTACCTTTTTGCAAAATATTTTGATATAAAGTTAAGCGAGATGTAATCCGATTATCGGCTTTTAGAATCCGATCTCGAATGGTTTTTAAATGGGGAGGTTCATCTTGAGATTCCCAATTTTTAATAAAATGGGTATAGATTAACTGTTCAACCCAACTCGATACTTGAAAACTAGGAATATCTAAAGGTTGAGTATTCTCAATTACTTTTTGATGGATTAGATAACACAATTTTTGAGTTAAAAAAGGTTGTCCTCCTGTCCACTCTAAAATAGTTTTTAGAACTAATTCAGGCTGACTAATTTTCCCGATTAATCCATCAATTAAGGGTTGCACTTCTTGATAACAAAATCCATTCAGTTGAATCGGACGACCGACATTAAAGGGATTACAGCTTTTATCCTGCATTAAATCATTGGGTGTGGCGACCCCTAATAAGGCAAAAGTTAATAAAGGATATTCGTCACAGGTTCTAATAAATGCAAAAAAATCATCCGCACAAAAATTCAGGCTAAGAATACTATCAACTTCATCAATAAAAATAATAATTGGTTGTTGAATACAGTCTAATAAAACCTGTTCAATTAACTCGCTTAACCGTTGAATTGGGGGTAAAAATTCTCGTTCCTGTAACCAAGCTTTTAAATGAATGGGAAGCCGAAAACTGGTGACTAAACGCCTCATAATTCCCGCATACCATTGATCGGGTGTAATATCTTGGGAACCAATTTTTGTTAAATCTACCGCCGCACAAGCAAAACCTTCATCTTGTAGTTGATGTAAAGTTCTGACTCGTAAACTGGTTTTTCCCATTTGACGCGCATTCAAAACATAACAAAATTCTCCCGCTTTTAAGGCTTCATATAAGTCCCGGTCGGCTTGTCGAATTACATAACTAGGAGTATCTAAAGATAGATGTCCACCGACTTTATAATGATAGGTTGGAGTAGATGTTAAATTCATATAATTAAAGTAAATTATTAGGTTTTAATCATTAAACGATGACCAAAATAGTTTTGATAAAGTTCAAAACGAGGAGTGACTTCATTTCCTTGCAAATGAACTAAACCTAAACTATGTAATTTAAACGCCAAAATTGATTCTAATTCTACAGGTTGAGGAGAACAAACCACCTGATAAAAAGCTTGAGCTAATTCAGGATGTTGTTGCAAATTCCATAAATGTCGGCGAAGATGGTCGCCATAAATTCCGGCTTCTGTGGGTGCTATTTCTGCGAATTGTTCTAAACTCATGGAATATTGAACGAGATGATAAAGTGCTACTCGAACTAAATAGGGATGTCCACCCACTATTTTCATTAAAGTTTCGACTTCAATATCTCCCCAATTTAATCCATGTCGGTGTGCTAACTCGTTAACTTGAGTTGCGGTAAATTCGGTTAATTCAATCGGTAAACCGACATTAAAGGGGGATTGATTAATGTCTAAAGGGATATAAACTTCTGTGGAATGAACAATCACTAACCGCAATTTTTCCCAAAGTTCACTATCTCCTCCCCCATAGTTAGCTTCTTCATACCAAGCTCGAAGTAAACTAAAGAAATCATCGGCAATATTTGGATATTGAAACACTCGATCTACTTCATCTAATCCTAGGACTAAAGGGGTATCACTTTCTGATAATAAATAATCCTCAAAATAAGCTGTACAATTATCTTTACTTCCAAAAGTATTACTCCAATAATCGGGAACGTGATGGGCTAATTTTAATTTGCGAGTTACTTTAGAACATAACCATTGTAACAGATGATTTAAGTTAGTAAAAATAGATTTATCCGCGTGTTGAAAACTCAAAGGAACCGTGCGATAACCCTGTTTCCGTCCCTGTTCTAAAATTCGCGCCATTAGTGAAGTTTTCCCCATCTGACGGGGTGCTTTTAAACGAATTAATGCCCCCGGATGGGTCATTTCGTGATAACATTGATCTTCATGGGGAACCCGTTTAATATAAAAAACCGATTCTAAACGGACTTGTCCACTGGGTAATTCCGGTTCTGCTACGGGAAGGGGAGAGGGAATTTCCGAGGAATAAATGGGTTTAATTGAAATGGCAGAAACCGAGGATAGTTGATGGGATTCTATGGCTAAATTATCGGGTTTTTCGAGTTCCGATTCATCCCAATTTAACTGTAAATTTTGCGGTGGAGATTCAGGAATAGAATCTTGCAAAAGACAGAGAATTTCTTGTATAATTAAAGCTGTATCTTGTTGACCTGTCCAGGTTCGTTGAACGGTTCCCAATAAATAACTTCTTAGATCATGATTTAAGGCTAAATTTGCCGGACAATTCACCCAAATTGGAATAATTATTGGTAAACGGTGAGAATGAGTATCTTGTAATTCTCGGACTTGACGCAATTCTTCAATCACCATTTCACTAAGGGTTGATTGAGGGGATAATAGTAAAATAAAATAGTCACAGTGTTTTAATTCTGTATCAATTTCAGCTAAAAAATCGGTTTCCTGTTGATTGATTTGAGAGCGGGTGACTTCCCAAGCTGCTAAGAATACAGAATGTCCAACTTGAATTAAAATCGCTTCTAACTGCTGTGCAAAATGAATATTTAACTCAGTATTTCCGTGACTGATAAATACTCGATAACAATGGGGAGAGAGTTGCAGCAAGTCCCCAGGAATTTGACTCAACTGAACAAAATTATCTTGATTTTGATAGCGTTCTACTGCTCCTTTAATCGTTTTTTTTGTGACTTTTTCTCCGAAGGTTTGAGAGATTTTCTGCCAAAGTTTATATCCCACATATTTTTCAATATAGCTAGGATTTAAAGGATAAATTTCATGGTAACTTTTTCCTTCCCAAGAGCCAATAAAAACCTCCCTTTCTAAATCATTGAGATGCTTACCCTGATGTTCAAAAATCAATTGATCAATCCATTCTAATGCTGCTTTAGCATCCATATTCTAGTTCTAATATATTTAGTTTATTCATAAAAAATACTGTGATCAAACTGATGATATTACAATTTTAATCAAGATTTTTGCACAAACCTCTCTCATCCTTAACCATTATACCCTTTACGAACAGGTATATTTTAATTATAAGTATTTATTTTGATCCCGGTGTGAGTGAAATCACTGAAAGTGTATAGAGAATTGTGATAAAAGTCAATTAAACCTTGGTAATTCCTGAATATTTCTGAGGTTTTATGAGGTTTTAAGGAGACAATTCAGGATAAAATATTAACTTAGCTTGGAGGGATTTTACAGGTCGGTAAAAATTTAGCAAAACTAATGAGCTTTTCTGGTTTTCATTCGGTTGAAATTGAATCAAGATATAAGTAAATCCATCTCTGATCACAATTGAATGGAAAATCCCCTCTATCTTTAAGGAAAACCCTCTATATGTGCCACCGAACTCAAACTCTGATGATTCAAGACTGCATTCATCGTTTATACTTATGTTACTATCAAGTTTATGGCCAGCAACAACTTGATTATGCAAACTTGATGGTTGAAGTAGCTAACTTTACTTTGCATCAAATTTTACAAAGTAATGCACCCTACCACAATGTTGAACACACGATTCTAGTAACTTTAACTGGACAAGCAATTTTGCGAGGAAAATATCTCAGTGAAAAAAATGTTTCCCCTCAAGATTGGCTATATACAATTATTGCTTTACTCTGCCATGATATTGGCTATGTTAAAGGCATTTGTAGTGAAGATAGGATTGAAGATAGAATCTATTCCACCGGAAAAAATGGAGAAATAATTCAACTTTTACCAGAAACAACGGATGCAAGTTTAACTCCTTATCATGTTGATCGGGGAAAACAGTTTATTCAAGAATATTTTAAGCATAATCCCTTGGTTAATATTAACACAATTCAACACTATATTGAGTTAACTCGTTTTCCGGTTCCTAATGATGAAGAACATCGAGGTACCAGTGATTATCCTGGTTTAATTCGGGCTGCGGATTTAATTGGTCAGTTAGCTGATCCAAGGTATATTCATAAAATGCCCGATTTATTTCAAGAGTTTGAAGAAACCGGATCAAATCGACAGTTTGGCTATCACCATCCCGATCATATTAGACAGGCTTATCCCAATTTCTTTAAAAATGTTGTCGCCCAATATATTCAAACCGGATTGCATTATTTAACTTTTACGGTTGAGGGAAATCAAATGATCAGTCACCTCTATCAAAATGTTGAATTTGCCCTAAATTATCCTGAAGATAAACCAATTAACTATTGTCCTATTTCTCATCAAAATTCTTCGATTGCTTAAAATTACTCAATCTGATTTCTGAACTAGGAAATAGGCTCCACAAATTTGACAAAATCTATGTTAAAATCATCAATAGTGTTTCGTACAGGATTAGGATCAGGATTATTTTTTACCCTCTGTTTTATCGGATTAAATAATTCAGTATTAAGCAGTTTAGAGTTAGGGATTGTATCGGGATGGTCTGTAGGTTGTTTAGTCAAATGGTGGCAAATTGATCAAAAACCAGAATCAACGGAAATTTTTGAAATTGAAGCGATCGCCGATAATCTTTCCGGTATTCTGGCTAAATCAAAACTATTACCAACTGCTTCTAAATCTACTCCTCGTCCCACCGAAGCTACAACCCTTTTAGGTTGGATTTTTAAACGGAATAAAAATTGATTTTTTACCATGTTTCTATTCTTATCTAAACTTTTACCTCTATTTATTTATCCCTTGGGATTGAGTTGTTTATTAATGTTTGTGGCTCTATTTACCCTGTGGAAATATCCGCGATGGACAGGGGCAGTAATTAGTTGCGCCCTAGTAATTTTATTATTAGGAAGTAGTCGAGGAGTTGCTCAATTATTAGTCGGATCTCTTGAATCTCAAAATGTGCCTAATACTGAACTTCCTAATGCTGCGGCAATCGTTGTTTTAGGCGGTGGGACTAAACCCGCTTTACCGCCACGTCCTTGGGTAGATGTCTCAGAAGCAGGCGATCGGATTTTATATGGATCATTATTACATCGTCAGAAAAAAGCCCCTTGGTTAATCTTAAGTGGGGGTAGAATTAATTGGCAAGGCGGGGGAGATCCCGAATCTCAAGATATGGCTAAAATTGCTGAAGCTATGGGTGTTTCTCCCTCGGCAATTTTACAAGATCCCACTTCATTAAATACTTATGAAAATGCGGTGAATGTACGGAGTATTTTAAAAGAAAATAATATTCAAGGACAGATTTTATTAGTTACTTCTGCCTTACATACGCCGCGATCGCTATTAATTTTTAAACATCTAGGAATGGATGTAATTCCAGCACCCACGGATTTTTTAATGATTCCTTCTGAAATTAATCAAGCTCAAAAAACTTGGCAAGGAGTTTTACTCAGTTGGATACCCGATACTCTGTCTTTGCATCAAACAACTCAAGCCTTAAAAGAATATATTGGATTAGGAGTTTATCGGTTACGAGGTTGGTTGTAGGGAATTATGAATTACGAATTACGAATTACGAATAGGGAATGGGTAATAAATCAATTCTTACACTGATGACTGATAACTGATAACTGATGACTGATAACTGATAACTGTGTTAAGGTAAAAGCATTCCTTAATCTAGGATTGTGTAATCATGCCATTTGAATGGGAACAGACTGTTAAACAACCTGATCACGCTGTGGTGGCTGCGCTCCAAGCTCATCAACTTACGCGGGAATTCCATCAAGAAGTTGAATATCGGGATGAATTTGCTCAATATTGTTCCTGGTATTATCAAACCGCCGCACGCCACCGTCAAGAAATCGAAAAAATGCGAGGAGATATTAATATTTTAGGTTGGTTTTTGGGCAGAAAATAGGAGACTAGGAGAAATTATTTATCTAATATTCTCCTAGCTTCTCAAACTATTCTATCAATTCTAACTCGTCTTCTCGGAAATGGGCCTTAAATTTATTGCCAAAATCCACAACAATAGGCAAATTCGGGCTTATGGGTCTTCCCTGCCAATCAGTAATCACAGATAGAACATTTCCTTCGAGTCCCTGAGCATCAAATTCCTGATTCCGATGTTTGGGATGGACATAAACGACAACAGATGTTTTAACCGAAACGCGATCGCCAGCCTTCATAAATTGTAACCTAGTATTTCCTCTCTAACTCCCCGGTAATAGCACCTGTAAGTGTCACTGGCACTCTTATCAGACAGTCTTTCCATATTTGCACAAAATCGCCACAAAACTCGCAGTGGCACAGGAAAATTTTGTTCTGGATTTAGCCGGAGAATCTGATCTTGACCGTGAAGAAGAAAGAATATACCCTTCAAATCCAATCTTCTTGATCGTTTTTTTTGCCTCTATAAATTTGACCTGTGGCGTGAATTTGGCGAGTTTTTTCAAATAAAGTTTCGTCGGTATATCCCCAGGTTTGTAAGATTCTTTCTAAATCGCTTTGAATATCCTTTGCACCCGGAAAACCTCGATAGCGAATTTTTAAACGGGCTAATTCTACTAGATTATAGTCCGTTGCTTCTTGCTCTAAAAGACTCAGAACAATCTTTCGATCAGTATTGTATTGAGGATGTTTTTGTTCTTGAGTTGTCATAACTAGCGATCGCTTACTTGATTCTTGATCACAAGATTTATCCCTTTTATTATAACACTATTACAGGACTCAAAAGCAATCTAGGGAAAGTTTGTCTTTTTTACCGGATCAATTTCATTCAACTTGTATTAGAGAATGGACACTCTAATACGGACAACTCTTATGCGAATCTACAGCACCATTTTATTATCGACTTTGTTAGTCTCTGCCATGACTCGTCAATGTCTTAATCCTATTAACATTAATTTATCTTCAAAAAGTGAAGTTGTGGCTTTTCTTGCAACTGAAACCAGTACAGATATTGACACACAAGGACTTCCTCATCGGGGAAGTGGACGTTAATTATCATGATTAAAACTACAGAGGAGTGAGTCAAGAAAAAATAGAATCATATCTATATATTTCTTGGAATTTGAGACTCACTCCATTTTTTTTACCTTTGATAAGGGGATGATCAATCAGGATTTTATTGATGATCCGGATCAGTAATTAAAGCATTGGTATTCAGGAATAGTCGTCCCAATACTCAGCCAAAAATGTCTAACTTTATTACCGTCTTAATGATTAGTACCATTGTGGGTTTGCCTCAGAGTTTTGACCCTCAACCTCAAATTATGCAACAGCGTGATCCAGAACAAATTCAGTCTTCCCAGTCCGGATCAGTCTTCATATCTCTGAACCCCGATCCCATAAAAGTTACACACCACAACTATGATGATCAAAATACCAATGATATTTCTCCTAAACGTGGTGATGGACGACGGGAAAACTGATCACCGAGTGACAGAATTTGTCCGCGACGCAAGCCCACCCCTTCAGGGGTGGGAGTGTCAAATCCTCAATCTATTGCTTCCCCTCCGACAACGACATTGCGAAGGCGTAAACTTGGGCCTCCGCAACCAACAGGTAAACCATTTTGTCCTCCCTTACCACAACCCCCCGATTCATCCCAATAAAAGTCATCACCAATCGCTTCGATATCTGCTAGGGTGGTAAAGACATTTCCCGATAACGTCACATCCCGAACTGGTTCTTCCAGTTTGCCATTTCTAATCATCCACGCCTCCCCAGCAGTGAATGTAAACATTTCACCATTGGTCATTCCTCCTAACCAATTGCGAGCATAAACCCCTTCTTTCACATCACTTAATAAGTCCTCAACGGCAGTATCACCCCGTTCGATCCAGGTATTTGTCATTCTAACTAAGGGCGGAAAATGATAATTCAAACAACGGGCATTTCCGGTGGGGACTTCTCCTAATTTACCTGCGGTTTCACGGGAATGAAGGCGACCGACTAAGGCCCCATCTTGGATCAGTTGGGTGGTCGTCGCCGGAGTTCCTTCATCATCATAAAAATAGCTTCCCCGATGTCCGGTCGGGGCTGCACCATCAAAGATTTGCAGATTTTTCGGGCCAAATTGACGGCCCAAGGTCATGACTTCTAATAAATCAGGATTTTGGTAGGTCATATCCGCTTCAGACAAATGACCGAAGGCTTCATGGACAAATAAACCCGACAAAATGGGGTCAATCACAACGGTATAAACATTACCCTTAACGGGGGGAAGGGCTAGGGAATTCACCGCCCGCAACGCTGCACTACGAACCTGCTGATCGAGATTTGTCAGGTCTTGGTATGCTTTGCGGGAACCTGTGGTTTCCCTTCCGGTTTGTACGGTTTCCCCATTTCTGGCCGTGGCTGCAAAACGCATTTCCATATCGACCCAAGATTGTTCTAATAGAGTTCCTTCGGAGGTGATCAGAATTATTCTTTGGGTACTATCGTTGTAGCGGACGGCAATTGTAGCAATACAGGGGTCAACACTGCGAAGAATTTGGCCGTAGCGATCGCATAATTCTTTTTTTTCAGCTAAGGGAATTTGACGGGGATCGGTTCCAGTTAGGGGTAAGTTACAGCTATCTTGAATAATCGGAATTGGAGCGAGAATAGTTGTTTCTGTACCAATAAGTTTGGCGGCGGTGATGGCTTCACCAATGCGATCTTCTAGGGTTGAGAGGCGATTAAAACTAGAAAATCCCCATCCGCCTCGATAGCAAGCCCGAACTTGACCGCCGATGGAAAGTCCTTCACTTAAGGTTTCAATTCGATCTCCGCGTAATAATATATCTGTTTCTTCGGCTTCTTCCAGACGAATGGCTAAATAATCAACTTGGGACTGGTAACGCCCCATTAAATCGGCCAACAGATTCTTCACATCAGCAAGCAAGCTAGGCATAGGGGTCGGCAAGGTTGACTGTATTTCCCTATTTTGCCTTATAAGTAGTTGCACAAAATAAATTACCTAGTTGAGAGAGGGAACACCGGAACAGCCCCCCCCAAACCCCCCGTGCACGGGGGCTAGGGGGGGAGGGAACAGGGTAGAGGATGTGTAATTAATTTTGTTTAGGTACTTATTCGGATATTGAAGATTCAAGGATGGAGATAATTTTCCCCTTCTTTTCCTGCTCCCCTACTTCCCCCTTTCCCCTGCTCCCGTTAGCCGTTAAAATTATAGGTGATACCTTCATTGCACTGTCCTAATGTCCGTGAATCCGAATCAATTCTCTGATCCCTCTACCGCAATACAGCCTGATAGTCCTCAAGGGTGGACACAATTGGCGGAAACTTACTATGTTCAGAAATTGTATTCTGAGGCGATCGCAGCCTGCCAAAACGCGATCGCCCTTGAGCCGAATGAGCCATTAGCCTATGTGACCATGGGGAATATTTATCAAGCCCAGGGTCAAATACAAGAGGCGATTCGATCCTATCAACAAGCATTAGCAATTAACCCGAATTTACCCCAAGCCCATGTTAATTTGGGGAGTATGTTTTACCGACAAGGACAACTGGAATCCGCGATTAATAGTTATCGCCAAGCGGTGAATTTACAGCCGGATTTAGCTGCTGTCCATTGGAATTTGGCGCAGGTTTTAAAACACTTAGGACAGGACGGGGAAGCCCAGATTTCAGAGCAACGAGCCTTAGCCTTAAATCCCCAATTGGGCGGGGCGGATGTTCTATTTAATCAAGGGAATCAATTAGCGCTCCAAGGCAAGGTTGAGGAAGCGATCGCCCTTTGGCAAAAAGTTGTGGAGTTGAAGCCAGATTTTGCTGAAGCCTATGGTCAAATGGGGATGGTTTTACGACATCAGGGAAAATATAAAGAGGCAATTCCTTTATTAGAAAAAGCAATTGAAATTAAACCTAATTTACCCCTAGCCCATCAACATTTATGTGGCATTTATCGCGATAGTAGTAATTTAGCTGCTGCCCGTAAAGCGGTGGATCGCTATATCGAATGTTGTCATGAAATTGACCCGATTATGGCGGCAATTTATGGGATTAGCACCTATCAGGTATCGGGATTAAACCATATCGCTAAAGATCGGTTTTTAAAGTTAGAATCTCAACTTTATTCTAAATTAGATCGGACGACTTTAGTAGAAATTAAATCCCTGTATTCTAATTTACTCTTTAGTATGCCCTATTTAAGAGATGATTTGGATAAAAACATTAAGCTCCATCATCGAATTACTAAAAAATATATTGAGAAAATTCTCAAGCCTAAATATCAATCAATTTCCGATACTATTCCCGCTACATTTCCCAATTCTCCGTTAAGAATTGGCATCTTATCTAGCCATTTTAATCGTCATTCGGTGGGTTGGTGTAGTTTGGATGTTTTACGCGAATTATCAAATTTACCCGTTAAGCTCTATCTTTATTGTACTGATCGCCTCCAGGCGGATGATCGTACCCCATTATTTGAAGCGATCGCAAATAAGTTTTTTATTCCTAAACACTATCCCAATGGATTACCCACACCGGAAGAAATTATTCAAGAAATTACTAATGATCAAATTGATATTATTTTAGATTTAGATGCGTTAAGTTTACCTATTCACAGCGATATTTTTTATTACAAACCTGCCCCTATTTGTATTTCTTGGCTGGGGTTTGATGCCTTGCAAGTCTCTAATCAAACTTATTTTTTAGGGGATGAATATACCCATCCCAAAGGGACGGAAAAATACTACACGGAACAATTATTAAAAATGCCGCAGTCTTTTATGGCGGTTTCTGGGTTTGAGCGAGTTGAAACTAATCCAATTCAATTGCGAAAAACCTATCGAATTAGTTCGGATCAAATTGTTTATTTATGTGTGGCGTCGGGTCGGAAATTCAATCTGGAATTAGTTAAAGCTCAAGTCGAAATTCTTAAACAAGTTCCCGATAGTATTTTAATTTATAAGGGTTTGGCGGATCAAGATGTGGTAATTTCAACCTATCGTCAAGTTTGTGATGGCTTGGGTGTGGGGAAACATCGGATTAAATTTCTCCCCCGTTTTCCCAGGGAAGAAGAACACCGTCAAGTGTATGGGATTACGGATGTTTTCTTGGATTCCTACCCCTATAATGGTGGGACTCACACTTTAGAAGCCCTCTGGTTTAATGTTCCTGTGGTGACTTATAAAGGGGAACAATTTTTATCGCGGATGGGTTATTCTTTTTTACAAGGATTATCAATTGAAGAAGGAATTTCTGAGTCTTGGAAGGACTATATTAACTGGGGGGTGCGTTTAGGTCAGGATCAGGTTTTGAGAACTTTAGTTCAAGAAAAATTGATTAAATCTAAGCAATCTGAATCTTTGGCTCCTCTATGGAATCCTCAACAATTTGCTCAAAATTTATATGGGATTTTCCAACAATTAATTAAGCAGAAAACTGCCTAAATATGGGGGGAATTGATGAATTCCTCCGACGGATTGTAAATAATTGAAACGTTCTCTTGTTTATCCGTATTAAACAGAATAAATATTTAAGTACCTAAACAAAATTAATTACACATCCTCTACCCTGTTCCCTCCCCCCCTAGCCCACCGTGCACGGGGGGTTTGGGGGGGCTGTTCCGGTGTTCCCTCTCTCAACTAGGTAATTTATTTTGTGCAACTACTTAGATTAGGGATGCTTCCAAACCTTTACTTGTCCATCCCATCCCCCACTAACTAGGGTATTACCATCGGGACTAATCCCAACTGCATTTATATAACCGGAGTGACCTCTTAAATTCCCTTTTAATTGACCCGTGGCTAAGTCCCAAAGTTTGACGGTTTTATCCCAACTTCCACTAATTAATGTTTTCCCATCCTTGGTAATTACGATTGACCAAACGCCATCGGTATGACCACTTAACTTACGAATGGGTTGACCTGTTTTTAATTTCCATAATCCAATTGTTCCATCGGCGCTGCTACTGGCTAAAGTCTCTCCATCAGGACTAATTGCTAAGGATAAAACCGATAATTCATGACCTTTTAATGTACGAATTAATTCTCCAGTTTGAATATTCCATAATTTGATACTACTATCTTTACTTCCACTGGCTAAAATTTGACTGTCGGGACTAAATGCGATCGCGCCAACTAACTGTTCATGTCCGATAAAGGTTTTTAAAAGTTGACCTGTTTGCAGATTCCAAAGTTTAATGGTTTTATCCCAACCTCCACTGGCAATCATTTTACCATCAGGGCTAATTTTTACTGCTAAAATGGGATTATTATGGGCTTGAATTGTTTGAAGTAAGGGCAAAGTTGAAGATTGTAAACCCGTGGCTAAATCCCAAATTTTAATTAATCCATCTTCCCCTCCTGTAACTAAATATTTGTTATCTTGACTGAGGCTAATGCTATAAATTGATCCTTGATGAGCGGGTAAAGTTCGAGTTAGTCCACTGGTGGTAATATTCCAAATCGAAATATTTCCATTACTATTGCCAATAATAGCATAGGGAAAGACTAAAGCGATGGATAATATTTCTCCTGATTCTTCGGTTAAAGTCGTAGCTAAAGAAAAGGAATTAGTGACCGCAGCGATATTAATAGGGGGTTTTGCGGGTGAATTTGAAGTATTAAGATCGGGATTATTGGTAATCGGTGCAGAGGGATTAGGGGAGGGAATAATTGAAGATAATGTTGCTGTTTTTCGCCAATTAAAAAAATAATTGATCGGGATTCCCGCAGAAACAATTTTATCAGGATTAGTGCCTAGCTGGACAATTCCATTGACTCCAATAACCTTTCCTTCTCCATCTAAAATTGGGCCGCCACTCATCCCACTTCTGACTAAATTTGTGTAAACTAAACTATATCCCAACCGAGGTTGTTGACGTTGGCTAAAGGTTCCACTGGTACTTAAAAAAAGTCTTTGTCCTAGGGAACTTCCAGAACGGGGCCATCCGGCTACATATAAAGGATTTCCCGACTGAATATTATTAGCATCGGCGGGAATTGCTACTCGATATCGTTGGGAACTACTAAAGGGAACTAGGGCTAAATCTAGGTTGGGAAGTTGTTGAATTAAACTATAATAAACAAAGTGGCGTTCACCATCGGGGGTGACAATTTCATAGTCTCCCACGCGATCAACAACGTGCCAATTTGTTAAAACATAATAGGTATTTCCTTGTTTTTCTACAATAAATCCCGATCCGCCTTTTGGCCCGTCAATTCTAACGGTAATTTCTCCAGCAATGGTGTTAATGTCGGTGGGAGATAGGGCTATTTTTTCAGCAATTTGTAAGGGGAAAGAGGACAAATGGGGTAGAAATACAACCGGAATTGTTAGGAAAGGAATATTTAAAGCGATCGCCAATAAATTTTTAGGAGAAATTTTAAAGTATTGGGACAGTAAATTTAGATTCATTCTAGTTTTTGAGATTGAATTATTGATTTGAGAGGATCAAAAAATATCAGAATCTTCAGGTTGAGGAAGCAAATTAGACGGGGGGCGATCGCTACTCCAAGCCCACCAAACACAGCCACATTGACAAGTATAAAATTCCTGCCATTTGCGATGGTTATTTTCGCTGTACACTGGAGAACGACGATTAATCCAAACCTTTTGGGCTTCTAAACTACTCGCGGAACATTCAGGACAGCAAAACTCAGAAGCGTGAATTGCATCAGTCGTCCAATCTGGAGGGGTGGGTTGAAACGCATCCATTGGCAAAAATACTGAAATTAATGATGTCTACTCACCGATTATACTAGGAATTAAGATCAGGAACTTCTACAAATTTATGACGGGAGAATAGGCCCGATTTAATGGTAATTTGGGATTTGGGAACTCCTAAGTGTTTGGCTAAAAATTTAATTAATTCTTGATTGGCTTTTCCTTCGACTGGGGGAGATTTCAGATGTACTGTAAAACTTCCATCAGTTTCTTCATGGAAAGCTTGCTGTTTAGAATTGGGTTTAACTTTAATTTTTAAGAGTGCCAAAGGTTTAAAGAATTGCGATCGCTTATATTAATATAGGATACAGCAATTTGGTATCCTATATTGATATAAGATGATTTTAAAATTAAGCTGTCAGGGGATAATCTAAACTTTCTAACGCCCGTTTTACCGCGACTAAATTGTAGGGAAAAGGGGGGTTTAAGGGGCGATAATCTAGTTCATGGGGTTCCCCATGTCGCAGTAGCGCATTCACCATTAAACAGTCTTCTGTACCCAGATTAACTGCACCGTGAGGAACCCCTGGGGGAATTTTAACCACAGTTGGAACCCGATCACTCAAGGGAATATAACGATATTGACGATTCTGTAAAATCACTAAGACAAATTGACCTCGGACGACCAATAATTGATCAGTTTGAAAACGATGGACAAATAACTTCTCTACCGCGCCCGCTTCAACCTGTACTGTCATCGTTTCATCGCTGGTTTGAGGAGTGAAAAATTCAACCATCCCAGACCTCATTGAGTTGAGTCTGCGAACTTCAACTTGGTGGATCAGACCCATATTGATAGTCCTCACAATGCAAAATGTTATGCTTTTGTCAAGTATAAGCGGTGTTTTTGTAAAATTTTGTAATAAAATTAACGAAATTCGAGAATCGAGGCATAAATGCCTCACTACGGTAATAGAATTAACGAAATTCGAGAATAGAGGCATAAATGCCTCACTACGGGTTTTCCATGAATGGAGGCATAAATGCCTCACTACGGTAATGAAACACACTCAGTACAGAATGCGATCGCCCTTTTCTACAATTTCTATGAATTTTTATAAATGTTCTCTGTTGATTTCTCTGATTAGTTTAACCCTAAGTTCCTGTGGGTCTTCTCCAAATTCTACCTCAACAAACCCAACTAATTCCAATCAGCAACCCACAGAAAAAACCCTAAAATTATTATATTGGCAAGCACCAACTATTCTGAATCCCCATTTATCAACCGGGTTCAAAGATTCCGAAGCTAGTCGGATTACTTTAGAACCCTTAGCCAGTTTCAACAATGAATTAGAATTAGTGCCTTTCTTAGCCGCAGAAATTCCGACCTTAGAAAATGGAGGAATTGCTAAAGATGGTAAATCAGTGACATGGAAACTGAAAAAAAATGTTAACTGGTCTGATGGTAAACCCTTTACAGCAGATGATGTAATTTTTACTTATGAATTTATTAGTAATCCCAAAGTTGGAACTACGACATCTGGGACGTATGAGATTATTAAAAATATTGAAAAAATTGATGATCACACCATCAAAATTAACTTTAAATCCGTAACCCCTGGATGGTATTCTGTGTTTGTAGGAACCGAAGGAATGATCTTACCTCGTCATATTTTTCAAGCCTATAATGGAGAAAATGCTCGACAAGCACCTGGTAATTTAAAACCCATAGGAACTGGCCCCTATCGAGTGGTAGAATTTAAACCTGGGGATGTGGTTGTTTATGAAGCTAATCCCAATTTTCGAGAAGCCAAACAGTTAGAATTTGAACGCTTAGAGTTAAAAGGGGGAGGGGATGCAGCATCAGCAGCAAGGGCAGTTTTGCAAACGGGAGACGCGGATTATGCCTATAATCTTCAGGTAGAATCTAATGTTTTAAAACCCTTAGAAGCGACGGGAAAAGGTAAGGTTATTTCTAATTTTGGAGCATTAATGGAACGAATTTTGATTAATCAAACCGATCCGAATAAAACTACACCCGATGGAGAAAGATCGAGTTTAAAATTCCCCCATCCTTTCTTTAGTGATCCTAAAGTACGTCAGGCTTTAAGTTTAGCAATCAATCGAGAGATTATTGCTAATCAACTCTATGGAATTTTAGGAAAATCTACTTCTAATTTTGTAGTTAATCCGGCTCAAGTTGTTTCTCCTAATACCACCTATCAATTTAATTTAGAAAAAGCCGCAAAACTATTAGATGAAGCGGGATGGAAAGATACAAATAATAATGGGATTCGAGATAAAAATGGGGTAGAAATGAACTTAGTTTTTCAAACTTCCGTTAATCCTTTACGGCAAAAAACCCAAGAAGTGATTAAACAATCCTTAGAGCAATTAGGTATGAAAGTAGAACTCAAAAGTATTGATCCCAGTGTATATTTTTCCGGTGATCCTGCTAATCCCGATACTACAGAAAGATTTGCGGCGGATTTACAATTATTTAGTACCGGAAATACTAATCCCGATCCCACCGCCTATTTAAAAACCTATACCTGTGATCAAATTCCTCAAAAAGCGAATAATTGGATAGGGAATAATTATTCTCGCTATTGTAACCCAGAATATGATGCACTTTGGAAACAAGCGACCACTGAAATTAACCCCGAAAAACAAAAAAAAATCTGGATTAAAATGAATGATATGTTAGTTAATAATTATATTGTGATTCCCTTAATTCATCGGGCGGAAGTTGAAGGAGTCAATAAAAATTTAACGGGCGTAGAATTAACCCCTTGGGATTTAACCGTCTGGAATATCAAAGATTGGAAAAAGACCCCCTAGTAAGCCCCGTAGTAAGCCCTTCAGGGCTATCTTTTATTTTATTATTATTTCTTAATTAACCCACCATGACCCGATACCTAATTAACCGGATTTTAACCTCCATTCCCACCCTAATAGCTATTAGTATGGTAGTGTTTTTAATCCTAGCATTAGCTCCCGGTAATCCGATGGGAGAATTTGCTAATAATCCTTCAATTACACCCGAAGTTAGAGAAAATATTAAGCGATCGCTAGGTTTAGACCAACCCATTCCCATCCGGTATTTAAAATGGATTTGGGCATTTTTACAAGGAGATCTCGGCTATTCCTTTACCAGTCGCAGCCCGGTTTTAGATTTAATTTTCCAACGTTTACCGACAACCCTTTGGATTATGGGGGCGGCTTATAGTTTAGCGGTTTTAATCGCCTTTCCCTTGGGGATTATTTCGGCATTAAAACGCTATTCTTTTTGGGATCAAATCATCACAACGGTTTCCTTTATTGGGTTTTCCTTACCCACATTTTTTACAGGGTTACTATTTATTATTATTTTCAGTGTTCAACTTAAATGGCTTCCTTTCATTTATAATAGTACCTTAGAAGTGACAAATTTACAAACATTTTGGCAACAAATCCAACAGTCTATTATGCCCGTTTGTGTGTTAGGATTTTATCAAGCTGCAATTTTAATGCGGTTTATTCGTTCTTCTTTTTTAGAACAGTTGAATCAAAATTATGTTCGCACCGCTTATGCTAAAGGTTTACCTAAATTGAATGTAATTAATGGTCATATTTTAAGAAATGCCTTAATTCCGGTCGTAACCTTAATTGCTTTACAAATTCCCGGTTTATTTGCTGGATCATTAGTCACCGAACAGGTGTTTAGGATTCCCGGTATTGGAGCGTTATTAATTGATTCAATTTTTCGCAGTGATACCCCGGTAATTATGGGAATTACGATGGTTTATGCCATTTTAGTGGTAATTTTCAACCTATTTGCTGATATTTTATATGGGTTTTTAGATCCTAGAGTTCAATATTAATTATTAAATATGACTGTAATTAAACCTTCAGAAACAACTTCCAAAAACCGCCAACCCAGAAGCCTAATTCAGACTGCTTGGCGACAGTTTAAACGGGATAAAATCGCCCTTTTAGGATTAATTATTTTAGGATTAATGATTTTATCTGTAATTATTGGCCCTGGGATTTATGGAATTTCTCCGACAGAAATTGATTTTGTTAATTCCCTTTCTCCGCCAACGGGAAAACATTTTTTTGGAACTAATGATTTAGGACAGGATCAATTAGCCCGTTTATTAATAGGAGGACGAGTTTCTTTAACCGTTGGTGTCGCAGCCATGGCGGTAGCAATTTTATTCGGAACATTAGTAGGGGCGATCGCCGGATTTTATGGGGGAATTATTGATAGTTTGCTAATGCGATTAACAGATTTATTTATTTCTTTACCCCAATTACCTGTATTATTATTAGTAATCTATTTATTTCGAGAATCTATCAAACAAATTGTCGGGCCAGAAGTGGGAATTTTCCTATTAATTATTATAGTAGTTGGCGGGTTAAATTGGATGTCGGTAGCGCGATTAGTTAGGGCGAGTTTTCTAACCACAAGAGAACAGGATTTTGTCACCGCAGCAAAAGCTATTGGTGCGTCTTCTCGGCGATTAATTTGGGTACATATTCTCCCGAATGTTTTAAGTCCGGTAATTGTAGCAGCGACTTTAGCGGTGGGAACTGCTATTATTACAGAATCGACATTAAGTTTTTTAGGATTAGGATTTCCCCCCGATGTTCCTACCTGGGGAAGAATGCTTTATGATGCTCAAAACTATTTAGAAACCGCCCCCTATTTAGCTTTATTTCCCGGGTTAGCGATTTTTTTAACGGTTTTGAGTATCAATGCTGTGGGGGATGGTTTAAGGGATGCTTTAGATCCCCAATCCCATTAATTTATTGTTATGTAAAATACACAATTTTTTCTAATTGGAAATTAATAATGGAGAAATTAGTTATATTTAAAAAGTACAATAAAACCATAACTATCTAATAAAATCCATGAACTTGACTCTCCCCACTGAACTCCTGCAAACCGCCCAAATGACTGAAGCAGAAATGCTTCAGGAAATTGCCATTATGCTTTATCAGCAGCAGCGTATTTACTTAGAACAAGCTGCAAAAATCACCGAAATGACCATCCATGATTTCTACCAACTGCTCGTTGATCGCAATCTGATCACGCCACCCACTGACCCCGACGACGAACCCAACGAACTTATTCTCGCCAGTCTTCGCACTTCCCTTCAACAAGCTAAAGAAGGTAAAGTACAACCTATATCTGAACTGTGGGATAACATTGATGTCTGAACAAATCCCCTACATTAAAATTTTTTTCTCCGATGATTTCAAGACCAGAATTCGCGCCCTTGCGAAACGCTATCGTAGTATTCGCAATGACCTACAACCCTTAATTAATGACCTTCAATCGGGCAACTTTATCGGCGATCAAATTCAAGGAACGGGCTACACTGTCTTTAAGGTTCGCCTCAAAAATAGTGACATTTCAAAGGGTAAAAGTAGCGGATATCGTGTTATTTATCAACTTAAAGATAATACTTGTATCCTGATGCTGCTCATCTATGCAAAATCTGACCAAACAGACATTTCAACTAACCAAATTCGAGATGTAATCAATAAATTTTACCAATGATTAACTTAACTCTCGGTCAAATCTTGCGTCAATTTAGCCTAATTTTAATTAGTCTAGGTTTAATTATAGCTTGTAATTCAATATTTGCACCCGACAAGAAAACTTCTAATATTCTTAAAGTTGCCACCGATCCCGCTTGTCCCCCCTTTCAATTTCAAGAAAATCAAGTTTTACCTAAGAATTGACATGATGGATTTTATGTGTTATTAATTAAGTTATAAAATTAAACATAGTCAACCATGAAATATAAATTATTGGCAATTTTAGCCATGTTTACACCCGTTATTTTTGTAGCCCCAACGGTGGCTCAATCTAATACAACTGATCCGGCTGTTTTTTTAAAAGGTAATGCTCGCTCCTGTCAAGGATGTAATTTACAAGGGGCAGATTTAAGCAAGCAAAGCCGAGTTAATGCTCAACTGAGACAAGCCGATTTGACCAATGCCAACTTTAATGATGCCAACTTCCGAGGAGCATTTTTTACCTGTGCAAACCTCTCCAATAGCACCATGAGAAACACTAATTTTTCCTTTGCTAATTTTGTCGATGCTAACTTAAGTGGAGTCGATTTAAGTGGCGCAGATTTAAGTAGAACGGACTTAAGTGGAGCAATTATTGATGAAAGAACTAATTTTTCTGGAGCTAATTTAACTGGAGCAAAACTCTGGGATGCAGCCACAATTTTCCGACCCGGAATGGATTTAAGTACAATTCCGCGAGATTACACAATAGAAAGTCAGCGCGTCAAATGCAATAACAGAAGATAACATCAGTCATCAGTCATCAGTTATCAGTTATCAGTCATCAGTTTATTACCCATTACCTATTACCTATTTATATGACATCAACAGTTTTGATTACAGGTGCGTCTCAAGGAACGGGTAAAGCAACAGCTTTATTATTTGCAAAAAAAGGCTATAATGTAATTTTAGCTGCCCGGGAATCGGAACGTTTAGAAACCCTAGCAAATGAAGTTTTATCTTTAGGGGTTTCTACCCTAGCGATTCCGACAGATGTAACTAATATTGAGCAGGTTAAATATTTAGTCAATCAATCCTTAGATTATTATGAAAGTATTGATGTTTTAGTAAATAATGCTGGAATTTGTTTGACCGCATCGGTGGAACATACAACCCTAGAAGATTGGCATAAATTAATGAATACAAACTTCTTTGGTTATGTAAATATGATTCATACATTATTACCCCATTTTTTGAAACAGAAACAAGGAACAATTGTGAATGTTGGTTCTTTTGGCGGGAAAATGCCCCTTCCCCAAATGGCGGCCTATTGTGCTAGTAAATATGCGGTGACGGGACTCACAGAATCCTTGAGGTTGGAAGTGCAAAAAAAAGGAATTAATGTCTGTGCTGTTCATCCGGGGATTATTAATAGTAATTTTCTCGAAAGAGCGCAATTTCGGGGAGAAGATGAGTTAGAAATTGAACAACTACGTCAACGCTTGGACTCCGCTTTAGCTTCGACTTGGGTAAGTCAACCGGAAGATATTGCTCAAGCGATTTGGAATGCGGTGGAGAAAAAACAAGCTGAAGTGGTGGTAGGGCCAGCCCTATTAGCAACAGAAACCTATCGATTATTTCCTGGATTAATCCAGTTAATTTTGAATTAAAAATACCCCAATTGTATTATATCAAATGGCTAAAAAATATTTAATTTTTGCTAGTCCTTATATTTTTAGGATTACAAGTATGGAAGTTCAGCCATCAAGTCATCATCCTTATACTTTAATGGGTGCAATTTGTTTTGATCGTTATGATCGTTATGAAGGAGAAAAATGGTTTGAAAAAGCGATTGAAAGAGGTGCTTCTTGTGAGTCTATTGATGTAGAAATTAAGAAATCTGTAGCTAGAATGAAAGATAAAGATAAAAGAGATAAAATGATTAGAGATTTAATTAAAAAGGATTCACGCAGGTATAGTTAGGCTAATAAGTATTTAAGTAAAAACACTCACAAAAAATTAAGTTAAACTTTGAAATTGATTGGGCGATCGCTCTTTGATGTTTGGGGGAGTTGAGGTGCGATCGCTTTGCAATTCTGTTCTATAATATAGTTAGACTTAATCATACCCTAAAAACAATGAAAGGCTACATACAAGGACAAACAATTATTCTTTTAGAAACCTTACCTGAAAATCTCAGAGAAGGTGATGAAGTAGATGTTTCAATCACAACCAAACCTCAAAAACAATATCCTTTTCCTACATTTAAACTAGGAGTTAAAGAAGAATATCTTAATCGAGAAAAAATTTATGAACCAGAAAATTAGAGTATTGTTTGATACCAATATTTTAGTATATGCCCATGATGAATCTGCAACTTATCATACAGATTCGGCAGAATTGTTAAAATTAGCTATAGAAAATCAAATTCAAGGAATATTAGCCGAGCAAAATATTATTGAATTATATCGCATTTTAACTAATTCTGTGGCGATGAAAGGAACACCTTTAACTCCTTTACAAACAAATAATTTAATTAACTCTATTTATTTGAATGGTAATTTTGAAATTCTTTATCCTACTAAGTTAACAGTAGAGAAAGTCTTAGAATTAGCAGTTAATAATAATGTAACTTCAGCAAAAATTTTCGATATTCGTCTTGTTGCTTTAATGTTAATTTTGATAGCCATGCCAAATATTATATCAACAAAATAATCAAATTAAGAATTTTTGCGATCGCTTTTTGGGGTAAAGGGGAGTTTAGGGTGCGATCTCTATAAACGTCTTTTCCACTGTTGGGGATCACGTTTGACATGGAAACAAGCCAAGATAAAAATAATATCATCTTGAATTAGATAAAACAAACCATAGGGAAATCTTGGCAATAATTTTCGGCGTACATTATTATAAATAATAGGGTAAGCCAAAGGATTTTGTTGAATCGCAGTTAAATTTTTATCTACAACTCTAATAAACTCCGATCCCAGTTGACTAATTTGTGATTCATACCACTGATAAGCCTCATCTAAATCTAATTCAGCCTCCTCTGAAATTTTAATTTTATATGTCATTTTTAATAATTCTTTGCTTAACTACTTCCCAAGATTCACCTTGATTTTCAATATTTTGATAGGATGCTAAACGCCGATCTAATTCTTGTTTCTGAGATTGAGTTAAAGGAATTTGATCCGCATCAATAACAATACTATCCCAAATATCTTCTATTAATTTAATCTTTTCGGGAATAGTTAGGGGTAAAATTTGTTCAGACAAGAGACTATTCATAAATTAAACCATGTAACTTGATAATCTTACCTTAGCTTAACTGATTTTTATCATTTTGTGTCATTTTTAATGATTGCAAATCGCTCTTGGGAGTTAGTGGTGCGTTAGCGCAGCTTACCGTAGGTATCGCTCTTTAGGATTTAGGGAAGGTTGAGGTGCGATCGCTCTTTAGTGTGGGGGAGTTGGTGGTGCGATCGCTGCGATGGAGCATCTATATTTTTAATAATTTTATCACCCCAATCAATTAAAATAAAATCAGTGATTTCACCAAATCAGAGGGGATTGATAGACCCATGTACATGAATGATTATCTCAAAGATAAACAAGCGGAATTTATTCATCGTCTCAAAACTGGATTAAGCAGTTTACTCTGTTATCAAAGACAGGGAATCTATGGAGAGATTAAAACCCTTTCTGGTCAAGACTTAAACCCCATTCGTCAACACGCTTGGGATATGGTTAGAAAATATAGGAAAGCTGACCCCCAGGTGGTTTTCAGGAATACGATGATGGGAAAATTGGGAGAAGAAATAGTTAAGAAATATTTAGGGGATTTTGTCAGTAATATTAACTATGAAATTATCCCCGAAAGTGGCGATGGTCGAATTGATCTCCGTATTGGTACGGATGATTCTATCGGAATTCAAGTTAAAACTCGCTATAGTTTCCCAACTTCAGCGCAATGGTGGGTAAGTTGGGAAGAAATCACTAAAAATCAAGCTATTGTTTGTATATTAATTTATTCTAATTCTCCGAATATTGTTAGATTTGATGAGTTTCAATCAGAATATTCCGCAATTATTGCCGGGTTTATACCCGCAAGTTTACTTCAGAAACGTATAGAACAAAAAGAAATCGGTTTAGAATATCATCAGAATAAAAGTATTGTTAAATTGAATATTAGTGACTTACATTATGGCGATGGTCTAAGAAATTTCTTAAAAGGATTAACTAATAATCCTGAATTTTACCTAGAATCAGGCTTAAATTGTGCCGAACAACAGAAAGATTATACCTCAGCGATTAAAAACTATACCAAAGCACTAAAACTGCAACCAACTTATGCAGACGCCTATCGCTATCGCGGCTTGGCTTACTTTAAATTAGGCAAAAACACCGAAGCAATTGATGATTTATTAGATGCTTCCGATTTATATTCAAAACAAGGCAATATTAACGCAGTTCAAAATATTAATTTAATGATTAGAGATGCTCAAAAAATTAATCAAGTTCTCCCTTCTTTGCCAAAATGGAATTGTACTCAAACCATAAAAGCTCATTCTGCTCATATTTTTTGCTGTACTATTAGCACCAACGGTCAAATTTTAGTTACCGGAAGTAAAGATAAAACCGTTAAGGTTTTAAATCCCCAAACTGGAGAAATATTACACAGTTTTACAGGACATCGAGATTATATTTATGCCGTTGCTATTAGTCCGAATAATTCCTTAATTGCCAGTGGTAGTTGTGATAATACCATAAAACTCTGGAATTTAAAAACCGGAGAATTAATTAAAACTATTACAATTCATTCCCATTATATCACCAGTTTAAAATTCACTCCCGATGGCGAAAACTTAATTAGTGGTAGTTGGGATTATACCGTGCAGTTATGGAAAGTCGCAACCGGAGAAAACCTGAGAACTCTTTATAGACATTCTGGCGAAGTTGATTGTGTTGATATGACTTCCAATTGGGATTTTATTGTTAGTGGAGGCCGGGATAAACGAGTAATTATTTGGGACTTGAGAAATATGAAAATTTGCCGGACTTTAATTCAACGATTTTATATTAGATCCTTAGCAATTAGTCCCGATAATCAATTCATTGTCACCAGTAGCGATGATGGTAAAATCTTTATTTGGAATCTGCAAAAAGGTCAACTCCTCCACACCTTAAATCATCATAAAAATTGGATTTATACCGTTGCCATTAGTCCCGATGGTAATATAATAGCTAGTTGTAGTGCTGATCAAACCATTAATATATGGAATTTACACACCGGAGAATTAATTGATAGTTTAAACCCTCAAGGCGGTGCAATTTATTCAGTTACATTTATTACCCAAGATGGTCATACTCTTGCTAGTAGTCATGGAGATGGCACAATTAAAATTTGGCAACAAACGTAGTAAGCCCTTTAGGGCTTCATTCCCCAAACTTAGAGAAAAAATCACACTCCTAAAAGTAGTAAGCCCTTTAGGGCTTCATTCCCCAGAATTAGTAACAAAACCCAAAACCAATAACAAGAAATTAAATTTATTAGTATTAGGTTTAGGGGATTAAGCCCTGAAGGGCTTACTACGGAGGCCCCTGATTAAGCCCGGTCGGGCTTACTACGGAGGCCCCTGTCTGCTATCCTTAAACAGATGTTAAAACGTGGTCAAATTATTGGGAATTGAGAGGAATTCTCAAAGTCCCATTAGTTGTAAACGGTATTATCCATTTAGGTTAGACTATGGATTTTTCGACTCTTGTAGCCCAGTTGAATACTGGGGTTATTTGGCCAGAAGGGATTGTGATTATTACCCTCTTGGTGGTGTTGGTGGGTGATTTAATTGTCGGGCGCAGTCGGTCTTCTCTGTGGACACCTTATGCGGCGATCGCGGGTTTACTGATTTCCGTCGGGGTATTATACACTCAATGGGACAATAGAAATACCATCGCCTTCCTCGGCAGTTTCAATGGCGATGACCTGAGCATCGTGTTTCGGGGGATTATTGCCATAACTTCAGCCGTCACTATTTTGATGTCCATTCGCTACATTGAACAGACGGGAACCGCCTTAGCTGAATTTATCGCCATTCTATTAACCGCAACATTAGGGGCAATGTTCCTCTCCGGGGCGAATGAATTAGTCACCATTTTTGTGGCTCTGGAAACCTTAAGTATCTCCTCTTATTTATTAACAGGATATACCAAACGTGACCCCCGTTCCAATGAAGCTGCGTTGAAATATTTATTAATTGGAGCCGCCAGTTCCGCCGTATTTCTTTATGGTTTATCCCTACTATATGGACTATCGGGCGGTCAAACCAATTTAACCGAAATTGCCAAGGTTTTAGCCCAATCAAACGGCGAATCTTTAGCGGTGGTTATCGCTTTAGTTTTCGTAATTGCTGGAATTTCTTTTAAAATTTCTGCGGTTCCCTTTCACCAATGGACACCGGACGTTTATGAAGGTTCACCAACTCCAGTGGTGGCATTTTTATCCGTCGGTTCCAAAGCCGCAGGATTTGCCCTAGCCATTCGTTTACTGATTAACGCCTTTCCCACCGTTGCCGATGAATGGCGCTTTGTATTCACCGCCTTAGCCATCCTGAGTATGATCTTAGGAAACGTGGTAGCCTTGGCGCAAACGGGCATGAAACGGATGTTAGCCTATTCTTCCATTGCCCAAGCCGGGTTTGTGATGATTGGGTTAATTGCCGGAACTGAAGCGGGATATTCCAGCATGGTATTCTACCTGTTGATTTATCTGTTTATGAACTTGGGTGGCTTCATTTGTGTGATTCTATTCTCCCTGAGAACTGGAACCGATCAAATTAGTGAATATAGTGGATTGTATCAAAAAGATCCCCTATTAACCCTGTGTTTAAGTATTTGTCTATTATCCCTGGGTGGTATTCCCCCCTTAGCTGGATTTTTTGGCAAAATTTACCTGTTTTGGGCAGGTTGGCAAGCGGGTCTATATAGTTTAGTATTGTTGGGTTTAGTCACCAGTGTGATCTCGATTTATTACTATATTCGAGTCGTAAAAATGATGGTGGTCAAAGAACCCCAAGAAATGTCGGATGTGGTGAAAAACTATCCCGCAGTTCAGTGGAATTTACCTGGAATGCGTCCCCTACAAGTGGGTTTAGTTTTAACTTTGGTAGCAACTTCTTTGGCGGGGATTTTATCAAATCCGTTATTTACCTTATCCACCGAAGCTATTACTCATAGCACCATGTTTGACGGTGTATTGGTGAAAACAAAAACCGTTGCTCATCTAACAAAATCTCCGTTAATTTCCCAACGAGATTAGATACCCTTAAATTCCTATTAACAATGGGGACTTTGATCTTTTGTTTCCCCCCTCCCCCCTATTTTTATTTTAGGGGGGTTTATAATAGGAATTAAAGTTTAAGGATAAAACTATCAGGTTTGTATTTGTTGGTAGAAAGAAATCTTGCGATCGCCTCGCCTGCAAAAGCTCTATAATCCAGAAATGGCAAAAGTTTTGGGAGAGTGACAGAAGAGGGATATCATGTAGATAACCTTTAAAAGACATATTCTTTAATTTGAGTTAGGAGTTAATCATGGGACTAATGGATGGATTGTTAGGTAACGCATCTGAAATCGATTCAGAAAAGCTACAGGCGGGACTGGTGAAACTTTTAGCAGAGGGTGAGTCTGTAGAAAGGGCTTATCAGTTAATTCGGGATTTAATTGTATTCACCAATAAACGATTAATCTTTGTTGATAAACAAGGAATCACCGGAAAAAAAATTGAATATCATTCTATTCCTTACCGCAGTATTATTCATTTTAGCATTGAAACATCGGGACACTTTGACCTCGATGCTGAATTAAAAATCTGGATATCGGGAAGTTCTGCACCCATAGAAAGGGAGTTTAACAGAAGGTTAAATATCTATGAAGTTCAAAGTGTTTTAGCCTATTATGTATTGAAGTAAACCACGATTTCATATCTTCATTGATCTAGTTTTTGATAAAGATTTAACCAAGATTCAATCATCTCCTTTAATTTTTGTTTTTCGGCTTGATTAATGCTTTGAGGATCAAAACGATAACGATAATGAAGTTCAACTATAGAGGATAAATCATCTATTAACAGATTTTGAGGTAACTCCCATTTTAATCGTTTCATCCAAGATTTTAAAGACTCAGAGGGATAACGAAAAAAACCTAAATTATTGAGAGATTTCTCAATCTTATAAAATTCTGAATCTGTACCCAGTTTTTGAACTGGTAAGATAGGCGTTGATGGGATTTTTTTAGACTTGAAACGATGGACTCTTTTTTTCGCCTGAAACCCAACAATTAACAATATAGGAATGATAAATAACCCGCTATATTTTAATAGATTTATGGTGGGGATAGATTTTAAAAATAGAGTCAATTGAAACCATAAAAAAGACCCAATATCGGTGATAAATTCCCATTTAGATGCCGTCGCATCTTCAAAAGCAGACCATCCCGCCGGAGTGGTATCAAAATTTTGCCAAACCCCATCTAAATAAACTAAAGTCCAAGCATGACTATCCCGACCTCGAACAATAAATTGATTCTCTAGGGGGCTAAATTCACTAACAGAAAACCCAATCGCATAACGGGCTGGAATTCCAACTTCCCGCAATAAAAGTGTTGTGGCTGTGGCAAAATATTCACAGTGTCCCGACCGATTTTTGAGTAAAAAAGTAGAGAGTGGTGTGGTCTTTTGGTCTTGTCCTAATAATTTCAAAGAATAATCAAAATTATTATTAAAAAAATCTTGAACCTGTTTTAAAATTTCTTGAGGGGGTTTTCCTTTTAAATTTAATTCCTGGGCAATTTGAGCAATGGCTGGTTTTTCTGATTTAGGAATTTGTAAGTCGGCTGGCGTGGGAGAACTATCAATACTAATACTAGAATTAAATAAAACTTGATAGGATATTAAATCTGGTTTACTTTCTATTTTAACTGTACTATATTGATTTTTTTCTAAACTTAAAACAGGTAATTGATCAATTTGAAATGCTCCATTGGGAAGTTTTAATAACCCTTTTCCATCCTTTAGCTGTCCAGAAATTGTGATTTTAGAATAGTTAAAATCAGGTTTTGCTAATAACCAAGTTGTTGAATTTTGAGCAGGTTGAATCGGCTGAAATTGAGAATCTGCTGCTAACCAACTGGATAAATTATATTTATTATAGCTAGATTGTCTCAGAAGAATAGGTGTTGTTTTTTTGTCCTCCGTAGCTACTCTAAAAAATATGTGATTAGAACGTTTTAAAACCCCGATATCACCCATAGCTGTCCTTCTTTGAAAGGGATCAGCATCTTGGGAAGATAAACCGCTTAATTTTTCAATTACGGCTTGTTCAAAGGTTAAATGGAGGCGGTGGAGTCCCATAAATCCAACCATTCCTAAACTTCCTGAAATGATTATTAACCCTGTCCAAATTAGGGGAGAAAATCGTTTAGATCGACCAGAAAAGAGGGTAATTGCTACCAATAAAAACATCCCAACGTAAAACGATATATCTTGAATATTTACCGCACTGGTCGAGATAATACAAAGAATGAAATAGGGATAGGTTAAATTCAGATAAAAACTTTCTTGTTTTTGTGAGGACAAAAAAGAATTTAAGAATAAAAATAGATAACGAATATTAAAGCGATCGCTGATGGCATAAATTTGAGCAATGATCAGGGGAAAAAGCAGGATGGGCAGCCATTGTAATAGAGTATAAATAAATTCAATTGAGCGATTAATAATAATTAAAATAAAGGTAACTAAAATTATAAGAATTAAACAAAAATAGGCTATATTTTTAATATCTTTAGAGGATAGATCCCACCGCCATTGAATCCACCGGGAACCTTCAATAATTAAAGCCATTGGTAGGGCAAAAATTAATAGCCCTGTTTGCCATCCCCAAAAGATTAAAGTTACACCTAACAGCAAGGGTGGGGTTTTCATGGTTTCATTAACTCCTCTTGAATTTTGCCTAAATGTAATGGATAAAAAGTCGTAAAATTATTATTGAGAGATTCTAAGTCAAGCTGTTTTTTAGAATTTTGATCATCTGTCACTACTAAAACCAAAGTATGAATCCCCATACTATTAAGATGATTAATTAGGGTTTTGCGGTGTTCATCCCAATCAATAAAAATACAGATACACCCACTTAATAGGGAAACCCTATCCATGATAATCGGAATAATAGAATCAAAGGTTTTATCCTGACAACAAACAACAGAGGCTAAAATTTCTAACATTTTATCTGTATGACTTAACCCTCGACCAAAGGTAAAACAATAGGCTTCATGACCGACAAACATTAAATCTAATAAAGATTCTTGAGTTTGAATTTCATAGGCAACAGAAGCAGCAATGGCGATCGCTTCTTCCAAACATTCACTATATTTTAAAGGATGAAAGGTATCTAAAATTAAAGCATGGCGGACAAAAAATTCATCCTGTTCCTCTTTAACAATTGGTTTGCCTAATTTTGCCCAACTTTTCCAATGAATTTTCCTTAAAGAATCCCCCGGACGGTAATCTCGTAAAGCTCTAAATTCTTCCGAATCTCCAACGGAAGAAGCGAGGCTAACACCACCGGATTGATATTGTTTTGAGCCGGGAAGTTTAATCGGTGGAACCTGATAAAATGGAGGAAGAATTAATAAAGATTGAGGTAAAAAAATCGTCTTTCGAGCATAGATAAGACCCAAAGGATCACAACAAGAAACCGTTAAACTGTTGAATTGCAAAACTCCCCGGCGGGAGGGTATAATATTAATCTCAATTTCCGTTGAACGTCGAGGAAGAAGGGGAGGCAAATCTTGAGGTTTTGCTAGGGCATATTGTTTTTGATTAATTAACCATAACCAGCGATAATAACCTAATATTTTATCAATAGAATTTCGCTGTTTTTCTCCAGGTTCTGGAGTTTCAATAAACTCTTGTAGAGTCGGACGGGGATCGGCAAAATTTTCAATAATTTGCAATCCTATTTGAGTTTTATTGGTGTTATTATGAATAATAATACGCGACTTAAAAGGGACACCCACCGTGGCAAATCGGGGTAAAGTTCGAGTTGCATTAAAACGGAACCGAAACCATAGACCTGAAATGCGAGAAACCACCAGGAGAGAGACGAGAAAGGTAAATATTTGATAGGTCAAACTTTGGTTAGTATCTAATCCCAAAAAAGCCGTAACTACGACACCCGAAAGAACTATTAACCCACGAGTTGTAAATCGTTTTCTCCGAGATTGTTTAACAGCATAACTAAAATAAAATAGGCGATAAAATAACCTTTTCATTTCTCATTAATTGAGTTATTTAACATCAGGTTTTGGTAGTATCAGCGTCTAACTGCTGCTCTTATGGTAATTCACTTTTAACCAAAACAAATAAACTTCCATCTCCCCCTCGACCAATACGAAAAGTTTCATCGAGGTAAGTAATTTCTAAACTGGGAATGCGCCCAACGGGATTTTTTGCTGGGACAACTCGGGCGGGTTCCAGTTGCGGAGTTTTGACCCCTAAAATATTAGAAATAGCTAAATAACGTTGTTGAAAATAAACATTCAGACGGTTATTAGGCAAGCTATTGTCATCACGAACAATTTCAAAATTAGCTGTTACTTTTACATACCCAGAAATCAATCCTAATGGATGTTTGACAAAGGCTTGATTCAAAAAACTTCCCGAAGCGACATCAATAATTTGATAGATTTTCCCAACTTTTAACCCTAAAGGAAGTGAGGCTAAATTACGAATTTCTCTGGCTGTGGAATAGAGCAGTAACCAAGCACCATCTAATAATAATGGTTTAAACAGTAAGGGTCGATAGTTAGGGTTTTTAGCCTCTAATTGAATCACCATTACTTCAATTTCTGCGGCGAGATCGGGTTTAATTTTACTGTTGGTAACGGGAGATCCTCCTATTCCTCCAAGTTGGGATTGAACTGACTCAATTTTAGCGATTAATTGTTGTTTTAAGTCCGTTTGGGTTAACATCATGAATTTCATTGAGATTATCTTTTCAATAAATCAAGTTTTAGCTAAGATATATTTTAGATGATTTCAGGTAAAAATGTAAGTCTCTTGGTTCTATATTACTGACTGTGCTGATGGGACTTAAATTGATCTGGTAGGCTTTTTGCTATATCAGGTATTGAGATAATTTACAGCCTTAGCTGACATACAGGTATAATAAGAGGATAACTCAAGCATTGAAGTGATAAAAAAATGAATTCAATCCCATTTATTCAATTTAAAAATAACATCCAAGACTTTCTTGAACAAGTCATCAGTCAACATACTCCTCTCAAAATCACTGATCAAAATAGTGGGGATTTTATTATTATAAGTGCTGAAGATTGGGAACAACAACAAGAAACCTTATCTGTTTTACAAAATAGCTATTTAATGGAACAAATTACCTATTCTATGGCAACCCATACCCAAAATAAAGGCTACTCTCCCAATCAGGAAGAACTAGATGAGATACTTAGTATTTGAGGGCAACACCTGGGAAATTTATGAAGAACTGAGGCAAAAAGACAAAAACCTCCATAAAAATCTTTGTAAGATTATCAAAGAAATGCTGAGAGATGATCCCGCTAAAGGACTAGGAAAACCAGAACCGTTAAAACATAATTTATCGGGGTTGTGGTCAAGAAGAATTTCTCAAAAAGATCGTCTAATTTACAAATTTGATGATCAATATGTTTATATTTTTGCCATTGGAGGTCATTACGAGCAATTGAAGTAAAATTTAAGTAATTTTAGTGCGATCGCTAATCATCAACTTAGGCAGGAACGGGAACGGATTTGAGAATTTCTTCTACAATAACAGGGGCAGTTCTTCCTGTAAATCTTGAACGAGGTTCTAAAACTAAACGATGGGCAATAACTGGAATCGCCAATTCTTGAATATGTTCGGGGGTGACAAATTCATAGCCATCGAATAAAGCTAAGGCTTGGGCTATTTTCATTAAAGCAATAGATGCCCTCGGACTAGCTCCTAATTGTACATCGGCTGCGGTGCGAGTTGCATTAATTAAATCAACAATATAACGTTTGATTTCCGCACTAATTCTAATTTGTTTTACCTGTTGTTTTAAAGCCAATATTTCTGGCAAGGAAACACAGGATTTGAGGGTATCAATCGGATTTTGACTAATTTGATCTGAGAGTAAATTCACTTCATCTTCAGGGAGAATATAACCCAGACTAAATTGTAGGGCAAATCGATCCATTTGGGCTTCGGGAAGGGGATAGGTTCCGCGAGATTCCACGGGATTTTGAGTAGCAATTACGAAAAATAAATCCTTGAGTTTTCTCAAATTTCCATCAATACTAACTTGAGATTCTGCCATGGCTTCTAACATAGCTGATTGAGTTCGAGGAGAGGCGCGATTAATTTCATCGGCTAAAACAATATTAGCAAAAATCGGCCCTTCATGGAAATGAAAGCTGCGTTCATTCTGGTCAAAAATTGAAACTCCTAAAATATCTGAAGGTAAAAGATCTGGGGTGAATTGAATCCGTTTAAAACTAGCATCTATGGAGGCGGCAAGGGCTTTAGCAAGGGTGGTTTTTCCTGTGCCGGGATAATCTTCAAGTAGAACATGACCCCCACTAAAAAAGGCGGCTAATAGCTTTCTAATGGCAAGGGACTGCCCCTTCATCACCTGCTGAATATTATGATTAATTCTCTGATAAATCTCTTGACCGGATAGATTAGAGTTTTCCATATTAAATAATCAGTTGTAATATTGTCAACTCTATCGACCCCTCCCAACCCTCCCCTTAGCAAATGGAGGGCTAAGGATAGGATTAAATATTTTGATAAAAATCCGACAAGGATTGTTTGACAAAACCGGGTTTCTGGGATTAAATTTTAGCGGATTTTATTTGGGAGTTTTCTGTAATTCGGGGCGTTCTTCTGCTACGATTGCCCCTTCTACTGGACAAACTTGTAGACAAATTCCGCAGTCAATACAGGTGGAAAAATCAATCCAATACCAATCTGTTCCTTTGATATTTTTTTCCGGCCCTTCATGAATACAGGCAACCGGACAAGCCTCAACACAATCGGCGACACCTTCACAAATATTAGTGACAATACTATGGGGCATGGTTAATTTTCTCCGAGTTGAAAATAAGATTTAATTCTGGTTAATTATTAGAGAATTTGTTAGGGAGAGAAAGGATAGAATTGTTCTAAACTGAATTAGAAATTTCTCCCTTTTCCCACTCTAAACTTAAAGAATTTCTTCAATTTTGGGGTCGCCGTTAATATTAATCCAGGCAATTTGACCAATACCTCGACGTCGAGCATAGTCGCGGATATCTTCGGGGGTTTCCCGATGTCCTAACTCCACTTCCACCCGTAATAAATCACCAGAACACCTTAACTGACTGGCATAGGCAAAGGCGGCTGCATCTGCTTCGGGAGTTTGCGCCACCACTAACCATTCGCTGGCGGGGGTTTGATGGGGGAGTTCACCCCGTCCTAATAATACTTGATGCAGGTTTTCAGTATTCAAAGAAAACCCAATTCCCGGTTCGGTTTGTCCTTGGGGATGATACAGTCCTAGTAGTTGATCATAACGGCCTCCCTGTCCCAATACCCTTGCTCCAGATGCGGTATCACTCACGGCAATAAACACAATTCCGGTATAATAATCAAAGGTTTGAACTAAACTTAAATCCAGGGTAATTGAGGGTTGAACTTCAGAATTTTCCCAACATTTGTGCAATAATTCCATTAAGGATTTTAGGTTATTAACTGCTTGCCGTTGGGAAGAATCTAAATCTAGTTGAGAAACTTGGGATAATACTGTTTCGGGACGACCGCGTAAATCAAATAAAAATAACGCTCGCTCTCTAAGTTCCGAAGAAAGTGATAGGGATTCTAAACCAATTCTATCTAAATTAGCGATCGCAGTTCTAACTTTTTCCCGTTCTTTAGCAGGAAAAGGTGATAATAACGATTGAGTTAAACCCGCTTCTCCGATAATTAAATCGGCATTATTTAGCCCCAAGGTTTGCAGACAGTCCCGCAACAATAACAGAATTTCCGAATCAGCGCGTAACCCACCAGCGCCCAAAAGTTCCACACCCGCTTGATAAAATTCTAACTGTTGTCCGTGGTCAAGGGCTTTGCCTTTGCGGAAGACATTGGCACTGTAATAGAGGCGTTGGGGCCATGATGGTAGTTTGCCCATACGACTCGCAATGGCTCTGGCGATGGATGCGGTTAATTCGGGGCGCAGTCCTAGACCCTGATTTTCAGCATCTTGCAGTTGAATTACCGTTGAGGGTTGTACCGCACCTCCAGCCATGAGGGTGTCTAACCGTTCTAAAGTGGAGGTAATAATTCGATGATAGCCCCAACGGTGAAACACCTGTTGTAAGCGCCTTTCAATCCAAATTTTTTGAGCAACATCGAGGGGAAGTAAATCTCGCGCACCCGACGGGGGTTGATAAACCATACTTGAGAATTAAGAATTAACATAGAGTTACAAACCGATAAATTCGTAACTTTCCCTACGATACCCTATTCTGTTACCCACAAACTAAAAATTAATTAAAACTGTGATTTTTAATCCTTGGAGCCATAGGCGATATTCAAACTCACCCAAAAAATTAAACTAGAAACAATAATAATCAATGTTGCCCAAAACCAGTAGGGAAGGAATAAATATTCGGCTATTTTTCCAGTATCGGAAACTAACTGTTGACCATTAATATTGACTGAACTTTGCCCGAATAAATATTCTCTTTGATGATAGGTACTAACAATCGCTTGTACACCTAAAAATTGTACCGTCCAAGCCTGAATCCCTTGGGGAGTTTTCCAAGCTATTAATAAAACAAATAGTCCCCACAGAGACATAGCAACAGCCCCAAACCAAGTCCGTATCCATAATAATACTGAAAGCAACATCACCGAACCCAAAGCTATTAAACACCAACGGGCGGTTTTTTGACACTCTCACCGTCTGAAGACACTGAGATTCTAACTTCAACCTGGACACTTACTCGACCAGACTTTCATCAAGAGGAGTAGAGGTTTCCAGTCCATTAGCGTTACTTTGGGGATGCCCTCCCCTAGCTTGTTTACCAAGATTTAGAATATTAATTGCAGCATTTGTATCTCGATGCAACTCACATCCACAATTACAAACATGGGTGCGGGTTGATAGAGATTTTTTCACTATTACCCCACAATTAGAACATTTCTGTGAAGTGTAATGGGGTGCAACCGGAATTGCTAATTTATCAAATTTAGACGCAAAATATTCTATCCATAGCCGAAATAAATACCAACTTGCGTCGCTAATTGATTTAGCTAAACAATGGTTTTTAACCATATTTCTAACACTTAAATCTTCATAGACTACTACATCGTTAGATGTGCATACGTTACGCGCAATTCTCTTTGCGTGTTCATTCCGTTGTCTACTTACTTTTAAGTGTTTTTTTGCATAAACTTTTCTAGCTTTCCGTCTCCCCGATGAACCTTTAACTTTTTTATAGATTTGTTTCTGAGATTGCTTAATTGATTGTTCAGCTTTTCTGAGAAACTTAGGATTAGCTTCTTGATATCCATTTGAATCTGTATAAAACGACTCAATACCAACATCAAGTCCTATTTCCTTTCCAGTTTTGGGTTGAATATCGGTGACATTAATATTCAGACAAAATTGTGCGTAATATCCATCGGCACGACGAATTAAACGCACCCGTTTTATGTCTTTAACATTGTAGGTGTGGATATCCCATTTACCCAATAATTTGAGTTTACCCCCCCCAAACCCCCCCGTGCACGGCAGGGCTGTTTCATGTTTGAAAATTATAGCCTACTTTTGGGTCATAATTCTCAAACATGATAGCTATTTTCCGAATAATTAATATTTCATATAATTGCTATATTAATATTAATTATAGGAAATATCATTTAAACAGCATAAATATTCTTATTCCCTACGGAGTAAGACTTACGTTTCCGATTTTTATCTATTTTTCCTAAATTAATCGCTCTATTGTTTCAGTTTTAACTTTGGGATTAAGAGATAGCCAGTAATTTCTCCCAATGATTTCCTAACCACCTTCTTCCCTCTGTTATTGACAAAAATCCTAAACCTCTGAAAATATTCAATCCTAGGGTGTTGAGCAGTGCCCAATTAGTCGCGGCTTGTACTTGATGAATTTTCATACTATCCTCTTTAAATAACACATCTTTTACCCAATGAACTTGATTCTCAATCCCCCAATGCCCTTTAATCTTTTGGGAAAAAAAATCTGCCTTTTCCCAGATACTACTTATATAATAAACCGTTTCTTTATAAGACTTTAATTTAGGAGAATTCTCTCTTGACCATTCTTTTACTATTTTGCTTAAATCCTTCTCGTCTACTCCTCTCATCACCCTCCTTATTGTTGAATAAGATGGCATTCCTTGGCTATAGATATTGAATGTTCTTTTCAGGATAACTTCGTTGGCTTTGACAAAATATTCCATCTCTCGATATCCTTGATGCCCTGACATCACCCCTAAAACTACTACTAATAGCACTTCCCATAAACTATACCTTTTTCCCTGATTTTTTCGGAAATCCTTGACTTCTTTTAAATTTTCTATTAAACTTGTTAGCATCTTTATTTTAGAAAATAATGGCGGTCGCTCTCTATTTTATCAGGTAGCGATCGCTCTTTCTTTACTCTTTTCCACCCGACTTTGAAACAGCCCTGCGTGCACGGGGGGGCTAGGGGGGCCGTTTTTATCGGTTAAGGTAATTTGTCTTTTAGTTGGGTGTAGTTTCCATCCCGATGTTTTATATTCAACGGAACGGCAATCTTTTTGGAATTTGGGATATCCTTTTTTACCGGAAATCTTTTTCTTACAATTGTCGTAAAAACGACTAATGGCAGTCCATCCTCGCTCGGCGGCGGATTGGACTGCCATTGAATTTAAGTCGGCAACAAAGGGGAATTCATTTCTAAGAGTTGTAGAATATTTATTTAAGGCAAATCTATCAATCTTTAATTCTCTTGAATTATCCATCCAATATCTAATTGCTTTATTGCGAATGAATTGGGTGGTGCGAATTGCTTCATCAATCGCTTTATATTGATTGGGTTTGCCTTGGCACTTATATTCGGTGAACTATCATAGAAATCTCCTTTTTTCGACCTACCTTATGTTAACATAAATTGGAGAAATATTCACGGGGAATTTATTCCCCTGGGTCGCTTTTCATCTGGTGGTCTGAAGACACTGAGTTTTCAAGCTCCCAGACTTATGTTATAACGACGGCTAGATAAAATTAACAGCCCCCCCGCAAAAGCTGGCCCCATAGGGCCTCCCATCACCACTAATGCCCTTCCAATTCGACCTCCAAAAGATACAGAATTGTAGGCTATTCCTGAACCATCGGGAAACATTAATAGTTTATAAAAATTGCCTCCTAATAGAATTGCAGTTAATCCATGTCCCATTTCATGGAACCAAGTTGCTAAAATTGAGAAGGGATATAAAATATAACTTCCCCAAGGAAATTGCCATAAAATAATTGTGACAATAGCTGCCACAATTAACCAAGTTAATCCTATTTTAGAAGATGATAAACCCGTGAGTTTAGACATGATTTAATTAAACAGCTTTAATAACTTTTGATTCGATGCCCCTGACTGCGATAATTTCTATTTTTTCTTGCCACCAAATAGCCCGCCAAACAAACCACCACCGGAGGATTTATCGGATTTGGTTTTGGATTTTGTCCCGGCTGAAGCTGTGGATTTTTCTAGTTCTTTTTTCGCTTCTAAGGCTTGGGGTTGTTTGGGATCAAGTTGTAAAGCCCGATTAATATGGGGAGTAGCTAGTTTAGGTTGATTTTGTTTTAAATAAACTAACCCTAATAAACCATGACAATGACTATTATCAGGTTCCCGTTTAATGGCGTCTTTTAATTCTGAAGCCGCTTGGGTATAGTTTTGACTAGCCATTAACTGTTCGGCACGGTGACAGGCTTGTTCAACAAAGGAATCTTTTTTAGGTATTGCTGAGTGCTGGGTGGGAGTTGTTTCAGGAACTTTAGGAGATGGAGACGCGGCACTTTTTTGATTTTTACGAAGCAAGTAAACCAGGTTTAAATCACTAATTTGACCCGTAATATCTAAGACTTTTTCAGGGGATTCATATTGATGTTTTGCTAAGGCTTTAATTGCGCTTTCATAGGCATTTTGATAATCGGAGGCTTGGAGAAGTTTTTGACCGGCTTCTGTTTGAGGTTTGAGGTGATGCTGTTCTTTGACAATGCGATCGCCAATGGTTTTTAATAGCAGTGTATATTCCTTACGTTCAGCTTCCTTAGAAAACTGATTATAGGCCGGACTGACTAATTTAGCTAACAATTGCTTGGCTAAATCACGATCTTGGGGGTTCTCAAAGGGACAGGTATCAGGATGCAAACGACGGGCGATCTGCATATAGCGTTTGCGGATATCGTCAAATTCGGCTTCTAGGGAAACCCCTAAAATCCCGTGATTATCCATAAACTCAAACTGAAATAACCCTTGTTTAATTTCAAACATACTGTTTTGCTTTCCTTGCCTAGATTTACGACGAAGATTAATCGCACCTATTGATCTTAATATAACCCGTTTCCAACAGTTATTATTAAAAAAAAACCGGATTTCTGTTAGAAACCCAGTTGCTAAAATAGTAATGGAGATTGATTTATTAATATCAATATCCGTTATAGTTCCTGATCAAGACAGAGAATAGGCTGTTTGCATTGCCCACCAAACTAGAACGCCGATACCTCCCAAAACCAGCACAGAAGAAATAATAATTGCCGTGGGACTGTCCGCCCCTTTAAATTTCATGATTCCACGATCTAAGTCGGATGCCATATTTTATGCCTAACTCTTATGAGTAGTTATAACACAAATAATTCTAATTTTGGCGATCGCACCTTAACAACAAAGGGATCAAACCAATTGAATCTCACCCCCATCTAACATCTGTTTCAGACTTTGATTCAAATCAGAACGTACCCGAAAATAGTCAGAATTAATCACCCAAACCGTTAATAATGTTTTAATCCCACCCGCAGCTATTTCCTGAATCTCCATATCGGGTATCGGTTCTAATAAAACCCGTGGATCAGTTTGAACTAAATTAGTAAAAAGTTCTCTAACTTGATCCAGATCCGTATTATAACTTAAATTCAACTTAATATCAACCCTACGGATAGGTTGAATTGAGTGATTTACTATTTTATCCCCATAGAGTTTACTATTGGGAATAATAATTGTTTTATTATCGGGTGTTTTTAACAGGGTAGTAAAAATTTGGATTTCCTCAACTATTCCCTCTACTCCCCCACCTTCAATATAATCATGGACTTTAAACGGGCGAAAAACTATCATAAATACACCCGAAGCAAAATTAGATAAAGACCCCTGCAAAGCTAAACCAATAGCTAACCCAGCAGCACCTAAAACCGCAATAAATGATGTGGTTTTAATTCCCAGTTGTCCCAGTGCTGCTAAACTTACAAAGGTAACAATGGCAATATAAATTAAGTTGACAAAAAATCTAATTAGAGTTGGCTCTAGTTGAGCCTTGATCATCAGATGTTTACTGAGATTTTGGATAAATTTCGCCACCCATAAACCAATTAACAGGATCAGAATTGCCATTAAAAATTGAATTCCTAACCCGATAATTGATTCAGCTAATTTAATCAATAATTCCCTTTGTTGTTCGGCTGTTAGCATAAGTTATAAATCTAAAGAAAAGCTAAAATTTAATTCAAGTTCGCTGATTCATTAGCTTAATATTATCAGTTTATGATATAATTTTCAACTGAAATATGATTTTACTGGTTCTACATGAATTCTTCCCCAACCCCTAACGAATTCAATAACATCGAAGACCGGGAAAATCAACCCGATTCAGGTGATCCCGGTTTACAACGGTTTGCACTGCGGTTAAAAAACAGCATGGGACGAGATATTTTAGTCCAAACAGAATTGGATAAACTCAGAACTCAACTGCAATGTGATCGAGTAATTTTATATTATCTTTATTATCAATGGAAAGGACAAGTTACCTTTGAATCTTCGAGTCAACCAATCTTCTCAATCTATGGTTCTACGGGTGCAGATGATTGTTTTAATCAGGAATATGCTCAATTGTATCAACAGGGAAGAATTCGAGCGATCTCCGATATTGAAACCGCAGCTATTCATCCCTGTCATCAAAACTTTTTACGCAGTATTTATGTGCGGGCTAATTTAGTTGTTCCTGTGATTGTTGATAACGAACTCTGGGGTTTATTAATTGCTCATCATTGTCGATTTCCTCATCTTTGGAGTGCTTCGGAATTTGAACTGTTGAAAACCGCCGCAGAAACCCTATCTACTGCACCAGAAATTCTGGATTTAAAGAGGTAGGAACAAAGCCAATATTAATATTTTATATCCTGTCTATTGCCTGTTGCTCATTCAAAGGAAGTATAATTTCTAATTTTGTTCCCTCTCTTGGTGTTGAATATAGATTGAGTTTACCATGATGTCTTTCAATAATTTGATTAACAATTAGTAATCCTAATCCAGTTCCTTGACCGACAGGTTTTGTAGTAAATAAAGGTTCAAAAATTCGCTGACTAATTTCCTTGGTCATGCCAATTCCATTATCAGAAATTTTAATTAAAACTGATTTTGAATCGGGTTGTGTAGTTTCAACTTTAATTATAGGAATATGATGATCAAATTCTCCATTTTTACCCGCTTCTTCAATCGCATCAATAGAATTTGCTAAAATATTCATAAAGACTTGATTCAGTTGACCAGGATAACATTCAATAAGCGGTAAATCACCATATTCTTTAACTAATTGAATAGCGGCTCTTTCTCCTAATGGCTTGAGGCGATGACTCAAAATTAACAGAGTGCTATCAATACTTTTATGAATATCAAATAAAACCTTAATTGAGGCATCAGAACGGGCAAAATTCCTTAAAGAAATTGAAATATCTTGAATTCGATCAGTGCTTAATCTTATGGAATTCAGCAGTTTGTTTAAATCATCCAAAACAAAATCTAAATCCGTTGCAATTATCGCTTTTTGTATGGGTTTTGGTAGCTGATCATAATGGCTTTGACATAAAGTTAAAATATGATTTATATCGAGAATATATTCCTGAGCCGGAGGAATATTATTGACAATACAGCTAATCGGATTATTCATTTCATGGGCAATTCCTGTCACTAATTGTCCGAGAGTTGAAAGTTTTTCTTGTTGAACTAATTGAACTTGAGCTTGTTCTAAAACTGCCGTCCTTTCCGCAACCAGTTGTTCTAGGTTTTCCGTCAAATTTTTGAGTTGTAAATGCACCCGCACCCTAGCTAAAACTTCCTCCTGTTCAAAGGGTTTAGAAATATAATCAACCGCCCCCAAAGAAAGTCCCTTGACTTTATTTTGAACATCCGTTAAAGCCGTTAAAAAAATAATCGGAATTGCTTGGGTTTTTGGATCAGCTTTTAATTTTTTGCAAGTTTCAAACCCATCAATACCAGGCATTTGTACATCTAATAAAATTAGGGCGGGTGGTTTCCGTGCAACTAATTGTAAAGCGCTTTCTCCATCTTCAGCTACTCGCACAGCAAATCCTGCACTTTTTAGAGTTTGGGATAAAACGGCTAAATTAGTGGGATTGTCATCAACAATTAAGATAAAACCAAGGTCTTGCATAGATAAAAGTTGGGAATTTTATTTGAATTGTATGAGAAATATCCAGGGTTTAAGATTGGCTGAGGGTTTGACTCAACAACTCTCGCAGCTTTTTGAGTTGAAAGTTTTCTGTAAGTTGGATTACTTGTTGAGTAAAGGCAGAATAAACTGGATGACTCGTTTCAATCAGAGCTACCTCCGCTAGTATACCATCTACATCCCCTTCTTGAGCTAATTCATATAATCTGGATAGGATTTCAACCGGAATTTTCGGATTTTCTGGTTGAGTATCTACGGATTGATTCAGATTTTTAACGAGAGGGTCAGAGGAAATATAAATCCACTCTAATTTTAGATGAACTTGCAATAAATCCAGTAATAAATCGGCTGAAATTGGTTTAGGTAAAAACCCATCCGCTCCGGCATTTAAACTGCGGTGTTGATCGCTATCAAATACACTAGCAGAGGAAGCAATCACCATAATATCTTTTAGTTTTGGCGATTGGCGCAACAGATTAATAAACTTAAATCCATCCATCACAGGCATGACTAAATCAGTAATAATTAAATCGGGGAGAATTGCGATCGCTTGCTGCAATCCTTCCTGACCATTATTGGCTTCTATAACTTTAAATCCAATCGGTTCTAATAAATTTATAATCACAGAACGATTTGCCAAATTATCATCAGTAATTAGAATAGTTTTTTGTTCTCCTTGATATCCGGTAACGTTTCCTTTTTGAATATTACGAGAGGTATTTGCCCATTCTTTGGCTTCTGATAATTCCACATCAAACCAGAAAATACTCCCTTCTCCTTCTTGACTTTGTACCTGAAGTTGGCTTCCCATTAAGGAAACAATTTGTTGACTAATCGCTAATCCTAAACCTGTTCCTTCCGTGTTTCTTTTTATTTCTCCTACTTGTTCAAATGGCATAAAAATTCGGGATAATTGTTCTGAACTCATCCCGATTCCAGTATCTTTAATTTGAAAATTTAGGCGACATATAGAAGATTTTGGGATAAATATAGCTTGAATTGAAAAGGTCACACTGCCTTGATCCGTAAATTTAATTGCATTTCCCAATAAATTAATTAATACTTGTCTCAGACGTTTTTCATCGGCTTTAATTCCAATTGGAAGACCCTCTTGAGGTCGATAATTAAACTTAATTTTTTTCTGTTCAGCTTTGATATTACACATTTCGACTACCCCTTCTAAAAATGCCGGAAAATGAAAATCCGAGGGGTAAAGTTCCATTTTGCGAGCTTCAATTTTGGATAGATCTAAAACATCATTAATTAGGGTTAATAAATGATACCCACATTGTTGAATAACTTCTACCCCTTTCTGTCCTTTAGCCGTCAGAGGCTCTAATTGTTGTAAAATTTGAGCATAACCCAAAATTCCATTTAAGGGAGTGCGTAACTCATGGCTCATATTAGCTAAAAATTCACTTTTTGCTTGATTAGCTGCATCCGCTTTTTCCTTGGCGGTTTTAAGTTCAATTGTCCGTTCTTCTACCCGTTTTTCTAAGGCTTTATTTGCCTGTTCTAAGCTAACAAAAGCATCTTGTAACTGTTGAATCATTTGATTAAAAGCATGGGCTAAAATTCCTAATTCTTTAATTGTGGGTTCTTCTACTCGAGGTTTAACTAAGTCACCTCTAAACCCTTGTTCAGCTTCTTTGGCAATATTTTTTGATGCAGCACTCAAGTGTAAAATCGGTTGAGTAATTCGACGAGTGGTATAAATTCCCGATATAGTTGCTAATATTAATGCTCCCAAACAAAGTAAAATTGTAGTTTGAGTATTCCTATCAATTTCTGCCATAAAATCCGATTGTGGAACCACCACAATCACTAACCAATCTAACCCTAATGGATCTCGCCAAGGGGTAATTTTCACAAATTGTTTATCATGCTCCCAAGAAAATTTGAGGTTTTGAGTTGTTTCAATAGTTTGAAAATCTTTAATCTGTGATTCTAAATAATTTGCTGTGGCTTTAATTAAAGGTTGTTGACTATCTATGGCTTTTAATCTTTGCGGTTTTTGTCCAGGTTTAATTATAAAAGGTTTTTGATCACCAGAACTAGCAATTAGTAATCCATTCCGTTCTATAATAAAGGTTTGACCGGAAGGACTAACTTTCAATTGTTCTAAAAAATTACTCACTTGGGATAAGCGCATTTCTACACCCAAGACGCCAGTTAATTTTTTATTATCATCAAATAAGGGATGACTAGCCGCAATACAAAGGGGAAAGGGTTCAACTTCCCAGTTATAAACTTTACTCCAGGTGGGTTTTTCTAATTGGGCTCCGGCGGCATACCATCCTTCTTTTTTAAAAAAATGATCTTTCTGGCTTTTTAAGATGAGTTTTGATGGTTTTCCCTGAGTATTGATTTCAAAAGTGTGCATCAAAGAATTGCCATAATTTTGGAGGTCAGTAGTATCGAAGGTAATTCTTTGATCTCCAAAATAATTACCAACACTAGAAAAAATTCCCGTCGGTGTTCCTAATAATACATAACCAATATCAAAAGTAACTCGCTGTTTCCAAAAAAACTGTACGAGTTGAGTTAAATTATCGGGATCAAGGATTCCTGTTTCGATCGCATTAGCATTGATTTGATTTAGTTGTGGTGCAATAGAAAGATAACTATTTAAGTGTTGATAAATGCGACTACTGACTTCATTCTGTAACTTGCTTGCTAAATTATTTACCGCTTTTTGACCATTTCTTAGAGACAAATATCCCGTCAAACTAACCGCAGCAAAAATTTGTAAGACAAATGGAACAATTAAAATAAAGCGAAGGGGAAGTTTTTGAAACATTGGGTATTCAAAATTAATAATGTTGCCTCTAAAATACTAAAACAGAAAAACCTCAGTCAGAGTAGATGAATTATATAAAAAATATCAACATTTGGCAACTTAGATCATGAAAAGATCGGGGTTTCCCTTTCTCTGTGCTATGATATTAACATCCCAAATCCCAACTTCCATCTCCTTTATGTCAACATTCCCTAAAATATTTTTCAAAACTTGAGGATGATTTTCTCCTATTTTCCTGTAGAATACAATAGGTTGATTCAGCCTAATCTTAAATTAGTTTAATTGTCAAATCCCAATTGCTAACTCTGAAGTTAATATGCTAATTATTCAAAAATACGGTGGTAGTTCTGTGGGTTCCGTTGAACGCATTCAATCTGTTGCTCAAAGGGTGTTAAAAACAGCCCAAGATCATCAAGTGGTTGTCGTTCTTTCTGCTATGGGAAAAACCACTGATCAATTAGTTAGTTTAGCTCAACAAATTTCTCCGATTCCTAACCGTCGAGAGATGGATATGTTACTCTCAACCGGAGAACAAGTCAGTATTGCTTTATTCAGTATGGCATTGCAGGAATTAGGACAACCTGCAATTTCTTTAACAGGCGCTCAAGTGGGAATTGTCACCGAAGCCGAACACACTCGCGCCCGAATTTTAAATATTGAAACTGAACGGATAGAACGTCACTTAAATCAAGGACAAGTGGTAGTTGTCGCCGGATTTCAAGGGGTTAGTAGTCAAGATTATTTAGAAATTACTACCCTAGGAAGGGGCGGTTCTGATACCTCGGCGGTGGCTTTAGCGGCGGCTTTAAAAGCGGATTTATGTGAAATTTATACAGATGTTCCAGGGATTTTAACCACCGATCCCCGCTTAATTCCTAATGCTCAATTGATGACAGAAATTACCTGTGATGAGATGTTAGAACTTGCCAGTTTGGGGGCAAAAGTTTTGCATCCTCGCGCCGTAGAAATAGCCCGAAATTATGGGGTTTCTTTAGTAGTTCGTTCCAGTTGGACAGATGACCCAGGAACAAAAGTTATTCCTCCAAAATCCCAGCCTCGACCCCTAGAAGGATTAGAATTAGCTCGTCCGGTCGATGGAGTCGAATTTGATACGGATCAGGCATCGGTTTCTTTATTAAGAATACCAGATCGCCCTGGAATTGCGGCTAAATTATTCGGCGGAATTGCCTTACAGAATTTAGATGTTGATTTGATTATTCAATCAATTCACGAAGGCAATATTAATGATATTACTTTTACTGTAGAACAGAAATATTTTACTAAAGCGATCGCCGTTGCTGATGCCTTATTACCCGCTTTAGGAAAACCCAATAGTTCCGATATTGGTAATGCAGAAGTCACGGTCGATGATAGTCCCATTGCTAAGGTTAGTATTGTGGGGGCGGGAATGATTGGTCGCCCGAAAGTTGCCTCTCAAATGTTTAATACCCTCGCCGAAGCCGGAATTAATATTCAGATGATTTCGACTTCAGAAGTTAAGGTGAGTTGCGTGATTGCTGCCCAAGATTGTGAACGGGCTGTGGCAGCTTTATGTCAATCCTGTGAGGTGAATATTTCCGAAAAAAAATCCGGTAATTCTACACTAGAAAAAACCCAACTTGATCAATCTTTACCCCCCGTGCGTGGGGTGGCATTAGATGTTAAACAAGCCCGTTTAGCCGTTCGTTATATTCCCGACCGTCCGGGAATGGCGGCAAGAATATTCTCCCTTTTAGCCAACCATAATATTAGTGTGGATATGATTATTCAATCCCAACGCTGTCATCAAATTAATGGGATTTTAACTAGAGATATTGCCTTTACCGTTGCCCAGGGAGACGCCGATGAATCTCAACAAATTTTAGAACAAGCCGTATCTGAATTAGGCTGTGGTGAAATTGTTGTGAATAAATCCATTGCTAAACTGAGTGTGGTGGGTTCAGGAATGTTAAATCATCCGGGGGTGGCTGCTAAAATGTTTGAGGCTTTAGCTAATAAAAATATTAATATTTCTATGATTGCTACTTCTGAAATTAAAGTCAGTTGTTTAGTGGATGAAGACCAAGGCATAGAAGCCTTAAAAGCGGTTCATGAAGTCTTTGAATTATCAGGGGAGCGAACCTTTATTGTTCCTGAACGCGCTCCTGTTGCTTAATATGATTCCCCCTTGATTATAGCAGGGCTGTTTCATTTTTCCTTCGTTTAAGACCTAACCCCCCGACCCCCTTCCCTCGCAGGGAAGGGGGAGAAGAATTATTCTCCCCTCTCCTTTTAGGAGAGGGGTTGGGGGAGAGGTCACACAAGTTTGTGATCAAAAATGAAACAGCCCTAGATCATGGAGGATATAAAAATAATCTAATTTCTTTTGTGAGTTTAAATCAGATGATTAATCTTTTTATTGAACCTTTGCAGTATAGTTTTATGCAGCGATCGCTAACCGTAGCGATTTTAGTTGGTATTATTTGTGCCGTTGTCGGTAGCTATTTAATGGTGCAACGACTGGCATTATTAGGAGATGCCATTAGTCATTCGGTCTTACCCGGTTTAGCGATCGCATTTATCCTCAATGCTAATATCTTTATCGGGGCTTTTATTGCTGGGATTATAAGTACAATTTGCATGAATATTATTAGAACCTATTCCCGAATTAAAGAAGATGCCGCGATGGGAATAGTATTTTCTGCCTTCTTTGCTTTAGGAATAACCTTAATTACTTTAGTTCAAAAAGACAATAAAATTGACTTAAATCATTTTCTATTTGGTAATATTCTCGGAGTAACAGGAGAGGATGTTAGGGATACATTTATTATTGCTATGATTATCCTAACAGTAGTCACCTTAATCTATAAAGAACTACTGTTTTATACCTTCGATCCCCTGGGTGCAGAAGCCACAGGTTTACCCGTTAATCTGCTCAATTTAGGATTAATGGGATTAATTGCCTTAACCATTGTTGCCAGTTTAAAAGCCGTCGGTGTTATCCTAGTATTATCCCTATTAATTACTCCCGCAGCCACAGCTTATTTATTAGTAGAACGTCTGCATTTAGTCATGATATTAGGAGTAATAATTGGGGTAATTTCCAGTATTAGCGGAATGTACCTCAGTTACTTTTATAACCTCCCTTCCGGCCCAGCCATTGTGTTAGTAACATCGAGTCTATTTATCCTAGTATTTTTATTCAGTCCCACCCAAGGATTATTAAGAATAAAACCTTACAAGTAGGGAATGGGGAATGGGTAATAGGTAATGGGTAATAGTAAATTATCCCCCGCCAACAATAGTTACTATTTCTAAGATATCCCCAGGTTGGATTTCGGTAGTTTCCCAAAATTGGTGATGGAGAATTTCACCATTATATTCTATGGCAATTAAACGAGAATTTAAACCTTGTTCTTGTAAAAACTGGGGAAGTTTTAACCCCGAAGAACAGGTTTTTAATTCCCCATTAACTTTAACCGTCATTGTTTCTTTCATGCTTAATTTTCGGTTAATTAGGTAAAACTTTGTGGGTGCGGAGGTTTCTAACGCGATGCAATTGGGATAGAAAATATTGGGTGACTAAAGTAGGTTGTTCAGCGTTCATAATCGAACGTACAACGGCAACCCGTTCGCACCCGGTCGCCATCACATCATCAAAATTATTCATATCAATTCCACCAATAGCGAACCAAGGAAGGGTAGAATTTTTAACCGCATGACGAACATATTCTAAGCCCGCAGCCGCCTTCCCTGCCTTGGTAGGAGTCTCATAAACCGGGCCGACCCCGATATAATCTGCACCCTCTTGAATGGCTCGTTTCATGTCTTCAGGACTATGGGTAGAACGACCAATTAATCGTTGAGGGCCAAGGACTTGTCGGGCTAATTGAATCGGGATATCGTCTTGGCCTAAATGAACTCCATCGGCGTCAACGGCGACGGCAAGATCGACCCGATCATTAACTAAGAATAAAGCATCATAGCGATGACAGAGTTGACATAATTTCTGTGCAGTTTTTAATCGAATTTCGTCATTAGAAGTCTTATCCCGATATTGAACTAAAGTTAATCCTCCTTGTAGGGCTGCTTCGACAATGGCGAATAATTTTTCCCCGGGGGAAGTAACTAAATAGAGATAGGAATTTTGTAAAACCTTATGACGTTCATGGGCGAGTAAACGGCTTTCTAAGGTATAAACTTGATAGCGCATTTGTTTAAAGGTGCGCCCCATTTCGGGATGATATAATTTCCCGTATTCTTCAAGCACTCTTAAGGCTTCTTGTACCCGACAGAAATTGGCTTGTAACAGTTGTTCAATACCTGACCGTTGTTCTTCTTGGGGATGGGTTAATTCTGTGCCAGGATCATCAGTGGTATTACGATAGGAACGTAAGGTCATCGTATGCCAACGGGCGATTTCTTGGCGCAGATGTTTACATTCTTCCGCGAGTTCTCCGCTATTTAACCCAAACCGACACCACTCCTCGATAATTCTCAAGCCCTCCCGGGTGCGGTCTAGGTTAGCATCTAAAATCCGATAAAGAATCGGCTGTGCTAGGGGAGTGTATTGTTGATCCATTCAATGTTCCTCTGTTGTGTAATTTGGTGAGATTCGGGGTATAATTTCCCCAGTTCGATTTTGATGCTGGGTGCGTGTGAACAAAGTTCAAAATTCTTAACAGCCAAAATGTTAAGTTTAAGGTAAAATTGAGGCTGATTTGACGCAAATGACATTTTAAACTAAATTCAGTCCGTCAGACTCCTTAAGTTTTTGCCCACTGTTGTAGTGCTTCAGCACATTCATGATTTATGAGAAGATGCGCTGAAGCGCAACAACGGGTTAATCAATATCAGTTTTATCTCCCCCCCCCAACAATGACAAGGTTATCTGATATTTCTCAACTTGGTTCATCTTTTCCCCGAACTGCGATCGCATTGACTTCTCCATTTTCATTAATGGTACTGCGATCTTTTTCGCCATTTTTATTAATCAGTTTGGGATTAGGACTATTTAACCCCCTCTGCGGGTTAGCCATTCCCCCTAGAAATCAACAAACGGCCCCGGCGACTAATAATCGTTCTATTGCGGTAATTTATGTAAGTTCTATCCTGGGTAATGATGGCGGACAAGGGACGCAACAATCCCCGTTCAAAACAATTACAAAAGCCGTAAGTATGGCGCCTTCAAATACGGCAATTATTTTAGCGCCGGGAACCTATAGCAGTCAAACGGGAGAACAATTCCCGATTATTTTACATAATAATGTCACCCTTCAGGGGAATCCCAATACTAAGGGAAAAGATGTGATCATCACGGGGGGAGGCTTTTACACCAGCAAGACTTCGGCTCAACAAAATATTACAATATTGGGGGCAAATAGCTCCAGAATTAGTGGCGTCACAATTACTAATCCTAACGAGCGAGGTTATGGACTTTGGATCGAATCGAGTTCTTTAATTGTCTCTCAAAATACGTTTACTGGAAATAGCCATGATGGGATTTCTATTGTCGGAATTAGTGCGCCAATTATTCAAGATAATTCTTTTATTCAAAATGGGGCTAATGGAATTACAATTTATGGAAATTCTCGCCCAGAAATCAGAAATAATGAGTTTCAGAATACCGGATTTGGGATTAATATTTCTCAAAATGCCGCCCCTTTTGTGATTGGAAATCGGGTTTTTTATAATAAAGACGGGATTGTAATTCAAGCCAATGCTCGACCGATTTTAAGAAATAATCAAATTGAAAGAAATCAACGGGATGGAGTTGTTGCGATCGCTGAATCCTTACCAGACTTAGGAAATACCCAGGAACCCGGAGGAAACGTAATTCGCAATAATGGTCGTTATGATCTCAATAACGGCACAAAGGGTCAAGAAATCCTGGCCTATGGGAATCAACTGGCGGCCAACAAAATTATTGGGCCAATTCAACTGTCCCCCTACCAAACGGCCATGGCCGGGACATCTCCCCTAGCCCGTCAACTCTCAAACCCCACCAGCAGCCCAGTGTCTCGAACGGCGGTGGCCAATGATCCCTCCACCATGACCCCAATTAATACGGCTTCTTCCCTTCCGGTCTATCTTCCAGAATCCAATCCGGCTAACCCTAACAGCATTCCGATTCCGGTTCCCCCCCCGGAGTCTTCCCGTTTACCCCCCCAACCTGCCCCCAGACCCCAGAGTTCCGGTGACCGGGTGCTGGGATTATTAGTTCCAGTGGTTTCTGATTTGATTTTGGGTCGTCGGGCTTCAGTTCCGGTTCCCCCCCGTACTCAACCACGCCAAACCCCCCAAGCAATTACTCAACCGCCCCAAGCTCAACCGACTTCCGTAGCAGCCATCGGGATTTTAGCGGTTCCTGGGCCGGATATTCCGATTGGGTCGGGGGGAGGTTTACTCCCAAATGAGGTGGCGAGTGGGAATTTGGGGAATATCCCTCTGAGTCCGATGGCTTTAGGGTTACGGTATCGGGTGGTGGTGGAAAGTAGCAGTGATGCAGACCTGCGCCGTGTGCGGTCGGTTGTCCCTGAAGCCTTTACAACGGTGGTACAGGGGCGCTCTGTGGTGCAAGCGGGGGCGTTTCGAGATCAATATCGGGCAAATTACCTTTTGCAACAGTTAACCCGCAGTGGGTTGCGAGCCAGAATTGAGATGATGAATTGATCTAGTTTTTGGCGATAACCTGGTTGAAATCACCTATAATCCCTATCAGGGATTGAAACTTTCTATGATGAAACATCTCCTGGAACAATTAATAGTTGAAATCACCTATGATCCCGATCAGAGATTGAAACAATTATACTATAATCAATCTTTTAGAGTTATTTTTTATGTTAAGGATTATTATAAATGGATTTACATAAAATATTTGATGAACTCATTGGATGGAGTGGGATTAGGAATAAGGATCTAGCTTCTAAATTGGGGCGATCAGTTGTGAATATTTCGCAAATTAGGAATGGGAAGGTTAATTTGGCGATCAAAGACTTTGGGAATTTTGTTGAAGTCTGTGATGGAATGTACCCTGGGTTTAAAAAGCAACTCGCTAGGCAAATCTATCAGAGCGATTTTGATAAATCCAGTTTGTCTCTCAGTGAAATTGCTCAACAGATTGATTCTGGGCGATTATCAGATTATGAAGTGGCTATGATTAGCAGCGAGGTTGCTGATATTGTTGTTGCAATCAGCAAGAGATTGAAAAATTCATCCAAGTGTTGAAATCACCTATAATCCCTTTCAGGGATTGAAACAGAATTGAAAAAAGGTAATTTTTCAAAAAGTTTAAATATAGACTTATACCCAAACCTATAGGGTGAATTCTTTCTATTACCCATTACCCATTACCCATTCATAATTCATAATTCAACTAATTCACCCTTTCACCCCTGACCCGGCATCTGTGGGTACAATATAGCGTTGTAATATTAAGAATAATAGCAAAACGGGGGCAATAGAAATTACAGAGCCCGCCGCAATTAATCGCCAGTCGAGGGAGAATGTTCCGGCTAGGGTTGCTACTCCTAAAGGCATGGTATAGAAGTCCGGTTGGTCTAAAACTAATAGGGGCCAGAGAAAGTCACTCCACGACCCAATAAACACAAATATTGCTAGGGTAATTAAGGCGGGTTTAACCGCAGGTATCATCACATTCCACCAAATTCCTAATTCTGAACAGCCATCAATTCTAGCGGCTTCTTCTAACTCTTTCGGGACAGTTTGAAAGGCTTGTCTTAACAGAAATATACCAAATGCCGAGGCAATACTGGGAAAAATAATTCCCAAATAACTATTTCTTAATTCTAATTGTACGGTTAGTATATACAAGGGAATCATCACAATTTGAAAAGGAATCATGATGGTGGCAATAATGGCTGTAAAAATGCCATCTCTGCCTTTAAAGTTTAATCTCGCTAGGGGATAGGCGGCTAAGGAACAAAATAATAAATTTAAACTAACTGTTAATAGGGCGACAAAAGAACTATTAAATAAATACCGCCCAAAAGGATTAGTTTGCCAGACCTTAATAAAATTCTGAAATGTCGGTTGACGGGGAATAAATTGGGGTGGAAATTGAAAGATATTTTCACTGGGAGATTTAAAGGCGGTACTCACTAACCAAACCAGAGGAAATAGCATTAATACGGCAATTATTCCGAGAATTATATAAATAATTACTGTTTTTATGGTTTTATTGTTCAAGTTAATTAAGCGGGTAAACAATAGGAAACATTAATAAATTGAGAGTCTGTACAAACCGCGTTTAAAGGTTTATCCCAAGCATCAATTGGTAATTGAGGAACATAAGCAAAATCAAAAATAATTCCCACCGTCGGAATTAAATTCCATTCGGATAGACTTAACATTCGGTCATAAAATCCACCTCCATATCCTAACCGATATCCTTGAGGATCACAAGCAACGGATGGTACTAAGATTAAGTCAACTTCACTCGGATGTAGTTGCATTAAATTAGCATCGGGTTCAATAATACCATAACTATTAATATCATAGGTTTCCCCATGTTGCCAATAATGCCAGCTTAAAGATTGTTCAACACAACGGGGAAATCCCCATTTTTTATCGGTGTTATTCAATAATAAACTTAAATCGGGTTCTTGGCGAAAACTGAAATAGGATAAAATAGTTTTTGCTTGTTCAAATAGGGGATTTTTTTGTAAGTTTTGACAAATGCGATCGCTTTTTTCCTGATATTCTCTGGTTGCAATTGAACGACGTTGTTTAATTAATAAACGTCTTAATTCGGTTTTATTTTGATTAAACATTAATTTTTTATCGCCTATATCAGTAGATTTCACCCTGTTTTAATGTATAGCAGTAGCCATTAGGAAAAAAAGGGCGGGTTTATTGAGTTCTTTTGAGAGTATTCAATATTATTGAATAACCCGCCCCTACAAGGTTTAATTTTTCACAAAATCTAAAATATATTGTGCCGTGGTTTGGGGTTGTTCTAAATGGGGAACATGACCAGAGTTTTTAACCCAAATCAATTGAGAGTGGGGAATAGCTTTTTCAAATTTATACGCATCTTTGGTTCCTAATATTTTATCATGATCTCCCCATAAAATCAAGGTTTGTTGTTGAATATTATTCAATTGCTTACCAAACTTTCCATATCCCCCGGTCTTACTAAACCTAATCAAGCCTTGATTCCAACCCATAGCTTCTAAATGCAAGGCGGCGCAAATTTGAGCATCGACAGACGCAAAAGTTTTATCATAATAAGCACTTTCACTAATCGCTTGACGGACTTTAGGATTCCTTAAAAATTCTGTAGCTAAATGGTCAAAAGGCGGTAATAAAAACTTACCCATAACTGGCCCTGGTTTCATGCCCGCACTGTCTAATAATACTAGAGATTTCACCGCTTCAGGATACAATAGGGTAAAATCCAAGGCAACTGCACCCCCCATGGAAGCCCCAACCAAAATCACAGGTTGATTAATTAAAGTTTGCCAAAATGAATATAAATGAGTCGCTATTTCCGAGCGATTTAACTTAAATTCCGTTCCCCGTTCTGTGAATCCAAACCCTAAAATATCCACGGCAAAAGTTTCATTTTCTGTGGCTAATAATGGTAATAATCGCCGATATTCAAAGACAGAACTATCAAATCCATGAATTAATAAAATCGGGGTTCCCCCCTGACCTTGACGAATATAAGTGGTTTGAATCGGTTGCTTTCGTAAAGGAGTAGAAATGGGTTCACATCTGAGATTTTGAGCGAAGGCGATGGAAGTAGCTTCGGTTAATTTCTGTACAGATTCAGGGAGAAAACTCGGAAACATATTATCAGTCATCAGTGTAGAGACGTGCCATGGCGCGTCTGTACTATCAGTTTATCGCAAAATTCCCCATTCGTAATTCCTAATTCCCCATTGTGAGTTTGTCGAGTTCACAAAATATGGGTTATGGTTTTAAATTGAGGCGATCGTAACAGACTTAATTCACAATGGCAATTTTTCCGCGCAGTAGTGACCGTAACACCCGGTCAACACACATCCGTTCTTCTTCGGGTAAGGAATCGTCCAAAATCGCGGCCATTAATCCGTAGCGGTCAGCTTGGGTCAAACAGTGGTTATCGGCGATAGAAGCAACCATTTCAGTAATCGCACCGGGGAGAAGATTAACGTAGGGCATCATGGCAAGACCTTGAACTCGACACTTTTATCATCTCGTGTTTACCCGATTTGGGAGGTGATTGATTTAGGTCTGCTGAAGTGATGTTTCCGTAGAAATTATGTGACCAATATCACAATAAGCGATTAAGCACCTAAGATTAAATAAGCTGTTAAGCATCTAAATTTTCGAGGCGATCCAAGCCAGTAAGGGCTTTCAGCCTCTAAAATATGCGGTTTAAATGCTTAACAGCTTACGAAAATAGTAATTTAACTAAAAATTATACTACTTTGCGTTTGTTCATATCTGCCAGAAATAGCTGTTGATATTTCAAGAATTTGTCATGCCATTCTTTAAAACGGCGATCGCCATCACGGACTAACATCTGACGATATTCTTCGGAAGGGATATAACGCTTTTTAGTTGCCATAGTGCTGATCCATTAAATTATTTTTAGATTCTATTTATACGCTAAAATCGAACCTTTGGAAATTATAGTAACGATTTCAAGTTCTGAGAAGGATGTTGTGTTAGTTTCTTGGGTTTTAGATGTTTGATTATTGGTTGGGGTTGGTGATGGGGTTGGTGATGGGGTTGGTGTCGGGGTTGGTGTCGGGGTTGGTGTCTGGGTTGGTGTCGGTGTGGGTGATGTGGTTGGTGATGTGGTTGGTGTCGGGGTGGGTGTGGGTGTGGGTGTGGGTGTCGGTGTGGGTGATGGGGTCGGTATTGGGGCTGGTGTCGGTGTGGGTGATGGGGCTGGTGCTAAGAACTTTGAACTTAATTTAGTTTCTAAAGTTCTTTTGCGGTCATTAAGTTCAGTTAAAAGTTCATAATTACTAGAATATTTTACTTCAATAAATAATCTAAAATCACTGATTGTACAAGGTTTCATATAACCTTCATGCCAACAATGAAACTCTTGATGAATTTCTTGTTTAATAACTAAAAGATTATCCTGTTCAGCAGCTAGTTCAGGATATGTACTTTTATTATAAAGATGATGTACGGCTAAGGTCATCGTTTTTGACATTGATTCTCCTGTGATTTGACATTGATTCTTCTGTTTTTTGAGTGCTGCTTTAATTGCACTATCAATCTCAGCTTTTAAAGGCAGCTTCGGTGTTGCTTTGTATTTAATAATTGGGATAGCAACTTTATGAACCCTAGCAGCATATAGACGTTCTAATCTATCAGTTAATTTCTCAGATAATTCTAGGCTAATTCGTTCTAAACCCGAAAAAGAATAATGACGATCATCCTCTATATCTTCAAAATCCACCTCTATAATTAAGGGGAGATCAGACCTTGCAATATCTTCAAATGCTTGTTCTAAGCGATGTGTATTGGTTTTAAGTAGTTTAAGCACATCCCGAAAATTTATCCAATAACGATTCCGCCTTAGCTCTATTTTGCTTGAATTATCACTTAGAATTGAAAGGGTGCTTTCTACAATCTCAAGATCAATTTGTTTCTTTTCTTCTTCACTGATTTTTTTTGTCAGTAAATCAAGAACTTTTGTGGCTTGCTTTGATTGCTGATTAGTTTCAAAGTATTCCCCTATAACAATTAGAGCTAATCGAGAAAAATCTCTTTTTTTATGACCTTTATGGACATATCTAAAATGTGTTTCTTCTTCCCAGACAAACTTGTCTTTCTCCTTTTCTATTGCTGATATTATTTGCTCTAATTCTGGTTTTTGTAGGTCAAGACCTTGTAAAACATCTTCTTCAGTAATAAAGAAATCTGCTAGTGCCATTTTAAAATCCCTCTGCTATTAGATTATGATAGGTTTGCTTAAGACTTTTTAGGTATTGCCGCAATTAGACTATTAGACATTTGCGTCAGACGTTCAAATATTTTGCGATCGCCAGTTTCTTGATTGTCTGGATGATAAATTTTAGATAATTGACGAAAAGCTGTTTTAATATCATCTTGGGTTGCCGTCTTAGAGTCTAAATTAAAAACCTGCCAAGGTCGAAAGTATTTAAAAATGTTACTACCATTAATACAACCATAGCCTTGTTCATTGGTTTCATTTGGTAAAATATCAATCCATTTACGATATAACATTTCCCAGGTTTGTTTTGGGGTGAAATTTAATTCATCCATGCCATCAGTTGCCATTTTGAATCGTTCTGATTTTTTTAATTCATCAGTATTTTTAACGCCAAAGTGTTTATATATCGCTTCTTTAAGGTCTTGTATTTTAAGTTGTTTGTTTTTTGAAAGTTTTTCTGAGGGTGTCTTTAATATCCTGTCATACTTTTCAGTAAGTTCCTGATCTTTTGAAAAGGTTTCTGATTTCTGAGACTTTTGGGAAAGTTTGGTAATTTCTTCTTGTACTTTTGGAGTTAGAGGTGTAGTTGCCATAATTTTCAGGTGATTTTGTGTTTAAATTTTAGGTTGTCATATTTTAGAATAAACCTGAATAGGATTCCGTGTTATTGATTATACGATCCTCTGTTCAAAAGTGTCAAGTCTCACAAACACCATCTATAACCCTGATGACAAATGATAAAAACCCCCTTAGCAGATGAGCTACTAATGGGAAATTAAGTTGATAAGCTGTTCAGCATCTAAATTGGTCATGCAGAAATCTTGAAGCTTATGGAGTGCGAGCGTCCTCGCTCGCTGGAATATACAGTTTAAATGCACAACAGCTTACTGACCTTTGGATTTTAATTTTTAATCCTGCCATCTTCTAAGGTCAAAATACTATCAGCAACATCCATAATTCGGGGATCGTGTGTCACCATTAATACCGTAGTATTTCCTTGTTTAGCTAAGGTTTTCAACAGATCAATTACTCCTCGACCACTGCTAGAATCTAAAGCCGCCGTAGGTTCATCGGCCATAATTAATGGTGGCTCTCCTGTTAACGCTCGCGCGACGGCTACCCGTTGTTTTTGCCCACCCGATAAATCCTGGGGTAAAAGATGAATTTTATCCTGTAAACCAACTTGTTCTAAGCGAGTTTTTGCCTCTTCTCTCGCATTTCTTCCCCTAATTCCTTTGAGGTGAAGGGCTAATTCCACATTTTCCAAGGCGGTTAAAGCCGGGAATAAATTAAATCCTTGGAAAATAAACCCAATATTATGTAAACGAAATTCTGCTAATTGAGTCCGAGATAATTTTGTAATTTCTTCACCCAATAAAAAGACTTGTCCCGCCGTTGGAGTTAAAAGTCCGGCGATAATTGATAGTAATGTGGTTTTACCCGATCCACTTGGCCCCATTAACAGTTGAATATCACCTTGTTCAACTTCAAAATTAATATTTTGCAGGACTTGAACAGTTTGTCGCCCGGATTTATATGCCATTTCCACACCGCAAGATTGAATTCCAATCGGTTTAACTTTTGCATTCGGTGAATAGTATGCAGCCTGATTGCGGGATATAGTAGATTTTGCCTCGTTAACTTTAGTGGGTATCATTGTTCCAAATTAATTATGATGTGGGCTTATGACGTAAATTGACAGATCTAATAAACTAAATTACAAGGGCTTATTATCAGTTTACTGAATAAATCAGAGATTGTCCGAGAAGGAAGACTGAACATTAACTATCCTGTACAGTTTAGTTTTAATATTCTAAACTTAAATGTTCTCAATTGCCTGTGATCTGACTCAACAGAGCAACAAAAGCTCAATCCTATCAAGCTTTAAACACAATCGCCGGATCAACTTTAGTGACTTTTTGAATAGCAAAAAACGCCGACCCGGTACACATTGCAACCGTTAACCCGAATACCCCTAAAGCCGATAACGGGGTAATTAAAATCAAAATTCCCTGGGTCGCACCCGCCCAATACGCAACACCAAAACATAGGGCCATACCTGGGATATAACCTAAAACCGCCATCCAGAGAGCCTGTTCTAAAATAATTCCATAAATCACCCAGTCGGAGGCTCCCATCGCCTTTAGAGTCCCAAATTCTTTTAAGTGGTCACTGACAGAAGAATAAAGAATTTGTCCGACTACCACCATCCCGACTAATACTCCGATCGCAGCCCCCAAACTGAGAACAAATCCGACTCCTGTGCGTTTTTGCCAAAAGGTTCGCATCACCATTGACATTTCTTCCCGGCTCAAAACTTGAACATCATTGGGTAAAGTTTCTTTTAGTTTTTGCTTGAGTTGGGTTAAGTCTTGATCGGGTTTAGCTTTAATTAAAACATAAGTAATTGGGTCAGCTAGATTTAAAGGTCTTGGGGGCGGAGAATTAACGGGTTTTTGAGTAGAAGATTGATCCTCATAACTTTGAGTACATTGTAAATCATCATTTTGAAGTTGACACAGGGTTTGAGTTTTTACGGGGCTATTAACATAAGCATTAGCATTTTTTAAAGAAGTAAAGATAAAACTATTACTTACAATTGATTGGGTTCCCTGGGTAATTCCTCCTAATTTTACTTCTAATCCTCCGAGTTTAGCAATATCACCAATATTTTTAATTTTTAGAGCATTTAATTTGCTCTCATCAACCATAATTGTATAGGGATTTTTTAAAGCATTAGCATCTCCTTGAATAATATTCCAAGGAGAAAATAATTCTCCATCGGGATCGGAACCTACTACGGTAACGGCATGAATTTTATTCTCTAGGGGATCACGCCAACGGGCATTTCTAAAAATAAAGGCTTCGGCTCGTTCAACGCCCTCAACAGTCTGGGATTGGGTCATCCGTTCTAAAGAAATTGGCATGGTTAACTCTAAGTGAATCATATCCTTAGAAGCAATCCAAAAATCTGCTTTCGAGTGATCAATTAAGATAGAAGAAGACCGAATAAACCCGGTTAAAATTCCATTTTGAATAGTTACTAAACTAACAGCAAACATAATCCCAGCTTGCGCGACCAAAAAACGGGGAATGTCTTCAAATAGGTTTTTTCGAGCAAGGGAAGCCATAGGTTAGAGGGCAGGGACAGGGCTATTATATAAGGATAACAGTGGTTAAGTAACCCCGGCACAAAATTTTGATTCTGTCGGAAGTTTTTCCCTAAAATCCGCCATAAAATCGAGATAATTTTAGGGATTGCTTTCTGAACACTGGGGACTCAATAGACATCTCCAAAATATAAATTGGGAAGGATAGCAAGATGGTAAAATTGGATTTTACCCCAATAAGAGATGAGTAACTTAAGAGAGTATCTGGACAAGAATCCCCAGCAAGCAAAAAGGCTATTAGGGATGGAATATGAACAGTTGATAGAACTCATTCAAGCTGCGGAGTTATTAGAACAAGAAAAACGACAGGAACAAGAAAAAACTAAAATCAGGTTGATTAAAGCAGGTGGGGGTCGTCGCCAGAAATTATCTGTGGATGAACAAATATTACTAACTCTAATTTATCTGCATCAGATGCCCACATTTCAAATGTTAGGGTTACAGTTTGAAGTGAGTGAATCAACAGCGAATGATATTTTCCATAACTGGATAAAAATCTTCAGAGAATTACTACCAGCGAGTTTAGTTGAGCAAGTAAAAAAAAACGAGAGTGATTGGGAGTGGGTAGAAAAAATTCTGCTGGAATTTGAGTTAATAGTAGATAGCTATGAACAGCCCATGCAAAGACCAACAGACAATGAAGAGCAGAAAAAATATTACTCAGGAAAGAAAAAAACACATACGTTTAAAAATCAAGTGATTGTCATGCCAAATGGGAAAGAAATAGTGGATGTAGTAGTGGGTTATACCGGAGCAACAAGCGATCTAAAATTGTGGAGAGAAAGAAGCGAGGAATTGGGGAACAATCAAAAATACAGAGGGGATAAAGCTTATGTAGGGGAAACAGCAATTAATACACCACATAAGAAACCGAGAAATCAAGAAATATCGCTTGAACATCGAGAAGAAAATCGGTTAAAAGCCAAACAAAGGATTGTAGTCGAACATTTAATAAGACTGATAAAAATTTATCGAGTTGCTTCAGAAAGATTTCGGTTAAAGAGGGAAAATTATGAAGCAGTAATCTTGACAGTATGTGGACTAATAAGATGGCGAATAGGAGCGATTGTATTATCATCTAAGAATTGCCCATAATTCTTGTAAAAAATGATTGAATATCAGAGATAAAATTCATTAATTATTATTAATGTAACTGAAAAAGCCTATAAATCCGTTACTTTGGGAGAACCCGGCACAGGAGTGCTAGAGGTTCAAAAATTAGCGATAGATGGCATTTGGGGATTTTCGGAGATATCTAATTTGAGCAATAATTCAGTAAAATGAAACAGTCTTACCCCTAGCCCTTGCCATCCTTCCCTGCCTTGATCCCCTTGCTGTTTGAGTCTCCCTAATGCTATAACACCCAAGAACCCCCTTGTGTCCCCCTGGCGTTGAATGAGGGTTAGAATCTTAGTCTGCTTCAAGCTGTTTTAGTTAATTGTGATGAGCGAAAACCAACAAGAACAAAGTCAAAGCCAATCTTCTAACACAACTAATTCAGGGAGTTCACCCCAAATTCCCATTCGTTCCCTGGTGAGAAAAAGTCGTGCCCAATGGCTCAAAGAACTTTGCACGAGTTTGGAAACTGGCAATACCCAACCAGCAACGGTTGATGAAACTCCTAGTTCCCCTGAATTAACGGAAACAGCCAGCCAGATTGTTCTTTATCAGCCATCTCCAGGGTCATCTTCTCCTCAACCCGAAAAACGCAAACGCTTTGTTCTACCCAAAACCATTCCGGCTAATTTAGTTCCCCTGGTTTTGGCTCTGTTGATTTTAGTTCCGGGGGGGATTGGGGTTTTAGCGATGAGTCTGTTGTTCCGTTTGCCCGCTTTACCCAATTGTCCTAAAATTTTCTGGCCCATAGCCTCGGCTTCCCTGCGGTTATATTGTGCAGAATCCGCCGCCAATAAACAAACTGTTCAAGATTTATTGGTTGCCATTGATTTAGTCAATAGTTTATCAAAAGATCATCCCCTACGTCCTGAAATTAATCGCCAAATTGAAAAATGGTCAATGGATATTTTGAATTTGGCAGAGGAGATGTTTCAAGCCGGACAACTTTCAGAAGCCATTGCCTCCGCCGAAAAAACCCCCGAACATACCCCGGCTGCGGCTCAAGTTTCCAAACGCATTGACCAATGGCGTGAAATTTGGGATGAAGCGGAACAAACTTATCAAAAATCCGAGGAATTAATGCGCCAAGAAAAGTTAAATTTGGCGTTTAAAGAAGCAACATTATTATTGAATTTAGGAAATAATTATTGGGCAACCACTAAATATCAAACACTAACAGATTTGATTGCCATTACCCGTGAAGATAGCCAAAAATTAGCTAAAGCCAGAATTTTGATCGCCCAAAGCAGTTTAGATAGTTGGATAGAGGCGGCCGGGTTAATTGAAAAACTTTCTCCTGAGAGTTATTTAAAAGATGCCGGACAAAAAGAAATTACCACTATTGGTAGTAAAATCATGACTTTAGCCGAAGAAACCCTAAAAAATGGCAATTGGCAAGAAGCGATTAATATTGCCAATAAAATTCCGGGTAGTGCGAATTTACAAGAAAATGTTAAGGATTTTACTGTCTTAGCAAAAGCCAATGTTCCGGCTTTATTAGATACGGTTGTGGGCTTAAAAAATGCGATCGCCCAAGCTCAAAAAATCGGACAAGATCGGCCCCTCTATCAAAAAGCCCAATCCTATATTCGCAATTGGCAAGAATCAATTGCTGATGTTGCTACCCTAGAACGGGCGCGACAATTGGCTCAACCTGGAGGCGTCAGTGACCTGCGGGCGGCCATTGCCCAAGTCCAAACCATCCCCGCCTCTAACCCTAGGGGCACCGAAGCCAAAACCGAAATGGTCAGTTGGACAAGGCGGATCGAAGAAATTGAAGATCGACCCCTATTAGACACTGCGGAACAATTGGCCAGTTTTGGCGATGCCGATTCCCTAAAACAAGCGATCGCCCAGGCCCAAAAAATTGGTCGCGGCCGGACATTATATGAAAATGCTCAAAATCAGATTGGCGAATGGACAGATCGCAGTCAACGATTACAATATCAACCCATCTTAGATCGGGCGGAACAGTTAGCATCCGAAGGTAGTTATGCCGAGGCGATCGCTCAAGCTCAACAAATTAGTTCGGGTGTAGTCTTATATAACACAGCTAAAACCAAAATTAGCCAATGGAATAGTCAACTCCGAGATGCCGAAAATCTCCGCAATTCAGAAGTTCTGGCTTCCCCCGGAACCCCTGACTCCTACGCTGCGGCGATCAAAATGGCGAATCAAGTCTCCAATTCCAGTAAATTAAGAGGTCGGGTTGAGCAACTGATTGATCAATGGGGTCAAAATCTATTGCAACTGGGTTTAGATCAATCTACCTATGATGTTCCCGGTGCGATTGGGATCTTAAAGAAAATTCCCCCCCAGAGCACCGCCTATTCCCAAGCTCAAACCCAAATCCAAGATTGGCAAGAATGGTTAAATCCCCCCGCACCGCCACCGGAATATCAACCCCCCGTGGACACCTACGAACCTCCGGTAGAAAAGGCACAACCCCCCGTTGAACCCGATCAACCTGCCCCACAGCCGACCCCCACCCCAGAGGGAGAAAATCAACCTCCGATTGAGTTAAATCAACCCCTAACCACTCCATCAACAGGCATATAAATCAGTTATCAGTCATCAGTTATCAGTCATCAGTTTATTACCCATTCGTAATTCGTAATTCGTAATTACCTATTCCTATATTGTTAACATTTGCAGGCTGTATAAACTGGCATATAACCCATTTTGTGCCACGAGTTCATCATGACTTCCCGACTCAACTAATTGCCCCCGTTTTAATACTAAAATTCGATCCACATTTCTAATCGTGGAAAGACGGTGAGCAATAATAATAGCGGTACGTTCTTTTAACAGACGTTCTAAGGCTTCTTGAATTAAAACTTCCGTTCCCACATCTAAATTAGCCGTTGCTTCATCTAAAACTAAAATTTGAGGATTCCGAATCGCTGCCCGGGCAAAGGCTAACAGTTGTTTTTGACCACTGGATAAATTAGTTCCCCGTTCTCGTAATTCGGTATTATATCCTTGGGGTAACTGTTCAATAAAACGATTTATATTGGTTTTTTCCGCCGCCTGTTGAATTTCTGCCAAACTATAGGATTCTCCTAGGGTAATATTACTTTTAACATCTCCAGCGAATAAAAAACCATCCTGTAAAATCACCCCGATATGACGTCTAAGTTCGGTTTGACGTAACTCTCGAATATCAATGCCATCAACTAAAATTCGTCCTTGAGTGGGTTCATATAATCGACACAATAGCCGAATAATCGTACTTTTTCCGGCTCCTGTTGGCCCGACTAAAGCTACTTTTTCCCCTGGACGAATAGTTAAATTCAGGTTTTTGATCACATAGTCATCATCTTTATAGGCAAACCAAACATTTTCAAACCGAATTTCTCCCATTTGTACCCAGTTATGATCATCAGAATCTAAGGTGGAAAGATGGGCGGTAATTTGATCAAGATCCTGAATTTCTATGGGTTCATTCAGAATATTATTAATCCGTTCAATGGCTGTTAATCCTGCTTGAATAGCAGTGAATTTTTCGGCAAATTGTCGTAGGGGATCAAATAATCTTTGGGCATATAAAATAAAAGCCGATAACGTCCCAAAACTCAAGTCATTTTCTATAACTTGTCGGCCCCCAAACCAAAGAACAACGCCAATCGCAATTAAGGCAATCCATTCCAAGGTTGCGGATACCGCCGAATCATAAAAAATAGTTTTATCAACTGCTTTAATATATCGAAGATTAGTAGCCCGAAATAATTCAGAATTAAATTTTTCTCGACGGAATAATTGTACAACCCCAATTCCCACCATATTTTCTTGAAATTGGGAATTAAGATTAGAAAGTTCGTCTCTTGATTTATAGTTCTCTTTCCGGTATTGTTGTTGAAAATAAACAATTACAGCCGTTACCGGAACCATCATTAAAACCAAGATTAATGCTAATTTCCATTCCATCATAAACATCAAAATAGCAATGACTAAAATGGAAAATAAATCATTAACAATCCCAATTGCACCCGTAGAAAATACATCCCCCAAGGCATCAACATCACTGGTTAAACGGGTAATTAATCGTCCGACGGGAGTGCGATCGAAAAATTTTACAGCTAAAGAAGTGACATGATAAAATAAATCATTCCGAATATCGGTCGTCATTTGTTGACCTATTTTTTGCACCCAATATCCTTGAATGGCTTGCAATAAAAATCGGACTAAAATGGTAATCAGAAGAATAATAACTAAAACATTCAATCCATCCGATATAGACATTTCTCTAAGGAAGGGAAGGGCTGTCGGTTCTTGACGAATTAAAGAAATCGCTTGTCCAATTAAAATCGGTTGAACTGCACCGGAAACCGAGAGGGGAATTAATAAAATTAAGCACAAAATTAATAACCGTCGATTCCGTTTTGCATACCCCGCAACCGCGCCGAGTAAGCGCCAATCTGTTTCACGGGATTGAGGGGAATTGTTAGGAGAAATTAGGGTAGTCATTCTAACTTAAAATTTAAGTGATTTTCACTTCACAAAAGTTTAACACGCCTGATGGTAAAACTGCCGTTATAGCAGGGAACACCGGAACATCCCCCCCAAACCCCCCGTGCACGGGGGGCTAGGGAGGGAGGGAACGCCGGATCTGGGGGAAAACACTTCACCGTCTGGGTTCCAAGATCCGTCTAGTGTCCTAACTGCCTTGGCGGTTGCTATATAGGTTTTTGAGGCTAACTTTCAATGATTCCTACAATTTGAGATACGGCTACAATGGGTGCGGTAACGGCTCTTAATATCCGCTTTCCCAGGGAAATAGGTTGAAATCCGACCGCGATGCCTCGGTGAATTTCCTCCTCCGTCCAGCCCCCTTCTGGCCCCGTTGCTAGGATAATTTTATTCAGTCTTTTTTCTGCTGCTAGTGGGATTAATTCTTGGGTTAAAGAGGGATAATTTCCCCGACCTTCACAAATATATTGATCACAAGAATGATCGTTTTTTTCTAATCCTATTTGAAATGAAACCGGATCAAAAATATTAGGAATAATCAGACGTTCCGATTGTTCGGCGGCTTCTCTAGCAATTTTTCGCCACCTTTCTACCTTTTGTGGACTGGGTTTTAATACCGTTCTTTTACTAATTACCGGGATAAATTGTGTCACCCCTAACTCCGTACAACAACGCACAATTTCCTCAAATCCATCGGCTTTTGGTAAGGCAACTATTAATATAACTTCAATCGGTAATTCAGTTTGAATCGAGACTTTTTCAATTAATTTAGCCTGGGGAGAAGATGCAGGTAAATTAACGATTAATTCTGCTATCCACCATTGACCCTGAATAATAATAAAGCGATCGCCCTGTTTCAACCGTAACACCCGACCCAAATAATGCTGTTGTTCAGCCGTTAAAGATAGGTATTCATTTTGAAGTTGTTCCGGGGCGATCGCAATCCGTTGAAGTTGAACCATGAATAAAACCGATTAAATTCTTGGTTAGATACTCTAACCTAAAACCCCCTCAGTTCAACTGGACTATTCTACTTTCAGTTTTTCCAAATATTCTTCAATCGCTTGGGTGGCTAACTCAACCACTGGTTTTCCCAAACGTTTAGATTCAGCTTTCAACTGATTATAAACAGAATCGCGCACACTGACCCGATGCCGAATTTTGCTCGGATCAACCGGGTTATCAGAATCAGCATCAATCATCTCTGGTAGGGTCTGGCTACCTGTAAAAACGGGTGCTTCTTGAGTTTCAATATTCATTGAGGCAGTCGTTGAGTAAGAGGTCATAAATTTGCGAAGCTCGTCAAAGCCGACACGATCACAAAAATCACCAAAACTCTCCCCAACTTTCCGATCCTGTTTAAAATAAACTAAAATCGGAGTCAGAAAAGTTTCAAGATCGTGAATGGATAAGCGATTAACAAAAGCTTGAGCTAATCGTGTCTGATTCGGAGAGCCCCCCAGCCAAATCTGGTAGGCATCGGGGGCGCTGCCAACAAAGCCTAACTCCGCCATGTAGGGTCTAGCGCAACCATTGGGGCATCCAGTCATCCGAATGACAAAATGCTCTGGTTCCAAACCTACATTGTCCAACAATACCCGAATCCGTCCCAATAGACTAGGGATGACCCGTTCTGATTCTGTGATCGCCAATCCACAGGTCGGAAATGCCGGACAAGCCATGGCATAACGTTCTAGGGGATCAATTTCGGTTTCGGTTTTGATTCCGTGTTCTTTGAGCAGGGTTTGAATTTTGGGTTGAACTTCTGGGGAAATTTCATACAGAATCACATTTTGGTTTCCGGTGACTAATATCGGAATTTCAAACTGTTCTACAATTTGGCGTAAAACTGTTTTAAGGCGGAAATTTCCTTCGTCTTTGATCCGACCATTTTCAATCGAAATGCCCAGAAATAATTGACCATCCCCCTGTTCATGCCATCCTAAATAATCTTGATATTTCCAAGCAGGTAAAGATTTAAAGGGTTTAAAGGCTTTGCCAAAATATTCTTCAGCTTTTGCCTTGAATTTATCCACCCCCCAATCATGAATTAAATATTTCATTCGGGCGTGACGTCGGTTGCTGCGATCGCCATAATCCCGTTGAGTTGCAACAATGGCTTTTACCGCATCATAAATATCTGCTTTATCGACATAGCCAATTTCATCGGCGACCCGGGCAAAGGTTTCTTCCTTATTATGAGTTCGTCCTAAACCTCCCCCGGCTAAAATATTAAATCCTTCTAACTCTCCAGCAGCATTTGTAATTACCACTAAACCCAAATCTTGGGTATAGATATCAATGGAATTATCCCCTGGAACTGTGACCGCACATTTAAACTTCCGAGGCAGATAATAAGTGCCATAGATCGGTTCTTCCGAGTCGGTATAATTCGTGCCATTGGTATTCCGAATTCGGGCAGCTTTAACCTCCGGGTGTTCTTCGGCGGTAATCACTTTTTCCCCGTCTAACCAAATTTCATAATAAGCTCCGGTTTGGGGAGTTAATAGATCGGCAATATTATTAGCATAAGTCCGGGCATATTCATAATCAGAACGATTTTTATAAGGTGCGGTCGGCGCCATCACATTGCGGTTAATATCTCCACAAGCCCCTAAAGTTGACCCCATACTATTAACAATAGAAGCCAAAACCGTTTTCAGATTTTTCTTTAAAATTCCGTGTAATTGGAACCCTTGACGAGTGGTAGCCCGAATCGTATGGTTGCCATATTCGTCGGATAACTGATCAATCGTTAAATACAATTGAGGCGGAATAAAACCCCCAGGACTGCGGGTTCGCAGCATCATTCCATAGTCTTTTTCTTGCCCTTTTACCCGATTATCTCGGTTATCCTGTTGGTAGGAACCATGAAACTTGAGAATCTGAATCGCATCTTCAGAGAAGTAGTTCAAATCATTTAAAAGTTCTGTGGCGAGGGGTTCTCGCAAGCTGTTACTGCGTTCTTTGAGCCCTTCTACTTTTGAGGGTTTACTGACCTTGGGAGGTGTTGTGGATAAAGTCATGCGTGGGATACCTATTTCAATAAAAAACTCTACGAGTTAAGCGTTTTAGTTACAGCTAACCCGCCAGTTAAACCCGCTTTTTTTCTAACCCATGTAATTCGGTCGGAATTATCGGTATTGAATTTGATTTTAACATGGGACTAACCACAAATCATACCACTGATATAAATAGCATGGGAGTTTGGGTACTTGGGTGGCTTTAGCCCACTAGAGGAAAAACGACTTGGGGAATATTTAAAGCCTTTAAGTCGGGTCAGATAGCACAAAAACCAAAACTTCCTAAATATCGCTCAGGTGAAATGGCTTGACTTCCACTGACTTTAACAGGACTTGCGTAAGTCCCGTCTATTCTAATCTCAAAAATCCAAAAAATTCTGAACACGGATTAAGGGGATTACACAGATTAGAACACGGATTAGGTAGATTACGCAGATTGCACAGATTAAGTTATTTGTTACAGTAATAGACAATTAAAATCCGTGAAATCAGCGTAATCCGTCTAATCCGTGTTCAGTCTTTTATCCGCGTATTAGTCTTTTAACTTCTAGTCTTTTACTTCCAAAATTAATCAATAATCCAACTTCTAATTTATATACTTTAAGATAGTTTAGGGCTTGGGCAAAGTGGACATCTTCTATTTGTTTAGTGGCTTTTAGTTCGACTAATGGGACTTAAACAAAAATCAAGCCCAAATCAAGCCTAAACTTGCTTTGTAGGCTGCAAATACATCCCTATTATTCTGGAGCCACTCCACAAATCGAAAGGAAATCGCTGTGCGGAAGGCTTCAAGGGCATCAGCAAATGTGTTTAAAGGTTTGTTAGCCCATCGACGTCTTAACCCTCCAGTTAAACTATGCCAGAGAATAAAAGTATAGGCACAAAATACCAAAATCCAATGTCTGATTAGACTTCTTTTATCTCGGACTTGATATTCTTTCAGCCCCAACCAACCCTTAGCTTCCCTGTAAAAAACTTCTATCCAATTTCTTTGTGAATAGGTCGTTACTATCCATTCTCCTGTGGCTTTTGATGCCTCAACATTAGTCATTAAATAATCAATATCACTGGCTTGGTCGAAAGTGGCAGCATTCATGACGATGGCTATTACTTTCTTCCCTGCATACTTTGATAATTCAATTTCTTTTGTTGCTACCCACACAGTTCTGGGTTTTTCTAGTTGGAGTTGAATTTCACTAAAAGCTCCTTGGGGCAACGATTTGGCTAAATTATCTAATCGAGTTTCCTCTGTTTTATCTTCCCCCTTTTTGAGGATTACCTTTCGATTCTTGGCGACTCCCCCTATATATTTTAATCTTTTTTTCTCTAACTCTTGTAAAAAATTTGTGTTATTTCCATACCCGGCATCTGTTAGCACAATTCCCGGTTGATATCCTCTCTCTAAGCTCCTTTCTATTAATTCTAATGCTATTTCCGGTTTCTTTTTAAATTCCGGGTCAGCTTTTCCTGACGGTAATGACTCGGCTTTTTGATATAATTCTATATCTAATGGTAGGCTTTTTTTGCCATCGTATAGATGGCTCGTTACTGCTACGATTCCATTGTCGGTTTTTCCGATTTCTCCGATGTATTGTCGTCCCACTCCATCAGTAAAGTTCCCGCTTTTTCGATGTCCTGAATCATCAATAATTAGGGCAAATCCCCGACTAATCTGGGTTTGCTTACACTGATTCATCACCTCCAGGCGACGCTGATTCAGTTTCATTGCTAACCAGGGAGCTTCGGTTAAAAAGTGGTGTAATCGGTGGTAAGCTACTCCTACGGAGTTATTCGCCATTTGCGACAGGTTTTTTCGCTCACTTTCTCCCAATAATCCCCCTAAATAGTTCCTAAATTCCCGTTTTTGGGCAAGATGACCAAATATATCGTCAAATCTTTGACACCATCGGTCAAAGCAGGGGGGCATCGCTGCCGGGGTTGTCTCTTTCATTCGTTATTCTTGAATGTTATGTGCTTGCTACATAATCATTATCATCTATTTCTTCCCTTATTTTTGTTTAAGTCCCACTAATATTTTATCTTCGACAACAAAATCAGCGCGGCGTGTACCAATTGGTTCGGGTAGGTTTTTGTAATAAATATGCTGTTCAATTTCTCTAGCAAATGTTAACCCTGCTTGATGAAATTCGTAAGCTAGGGCGCGTTGATAGATTACTTCTTGGAAGCCGTTACCGAGAAATTTATGGACTTCAAAGGATGCGCCGATGATCTTTTTCGTGATGTCTTCGTGTTTGAAGGTCATAATTAAATTCTGAACACGGATTTAACGGATTACGCTGATTTCGCTGATTTTAATTCATTTAATTTTCCAAAATCTAAAAAAATCCGTGCAATCTGTGTAATCCCCTTAATCCGTGTTCCCTCTGATTATCTGCATATCTTCGTCACTCAACCCATACAGCCGCGCTACAATTTCATCTATTTCCTGTTCCCATTGCCCGACATTTTGACCTTTAGCTTCAAGGCATTTCTGGACTAGGGTTTCTATTGCTTTTTGTTCTGCTTTGGTAGCGGTGGCGATCGGAATTTGAGAAACGTACATTGGTTTAAATTCTAAGAATCCACCTTGTCTGACTGCGGCATTTTGGGAAACTATATATTGTGTAATTTGAGAGTTGAGAATCGCTAACAAAAAGTATTTTTCATGTTCTGAAACAATTAAATTAGCAGGAGCACATATATAAAAACCACTTGAAGCTATAGCAAATTGTGGTGATGTTGCCAAATTTCCCCAAACAATTTGAATTTGTTCAAATTCTTGCCAATATGCAACATTATCTTGAATATCATACCATTGATAACTACCTGCTTTACGTCCACCTTCTACACCAGCAGTTAGTCTATTTCTGTACTGACCGAGATATTTTTCAATCGCTGGATATTTTTTAATATCAGTGCCACGCCTTGTAAAAATCAGCCATAGATCCTGATAATCAACACGCCATCTTTTGACATCACGACAACGAAGTAAAGGTTTAATAACTTCAGCAGATGATGAATGTTCAGCGATTAATTTATCTCTTGTTGCTCGATCGATCACAAAAGCCTCATTAAATCCTGTCAAAATACCACGATAAAATTTACCGTTTACATATTCCCCCAAAGGTTTACCAGCATTTCGCAACTTTGCCAATAAATCTAAAACTTGTGTATTTTCCAACCGCCAACCATCAGCTTTAAGTGCAGATTGTGGCATTAAGAAATTTTGAGCATCAAAAACACTTGGAAAATCTTTTAAATCTTCCGTTTGTTGCCAAGAAAGAGCCTTTAACTGTGCATCCTTACTAGCTTTTTCTTTGCTAAATAAAATAATACTGGGATAGGCGATCGCTGTAAAAACATCCGTATCCCCAAAATCAATAAGCTGCTGAATTGTTGTATTTTTACCCAGAAAATCCCGTAACTTTTCCCCATAACCCGAACGGAAATATTTATTCGAGCAAATATAACTCAAAACGCCGCCAGTATTTAGTAACTGATAACCCCGTTCAAAGAAATAAACAAATAAATCAGCAACGCCTGTATAACAATCAAATTGCTTTTGTAAAATTGGCTTAAATTCCTTAATTTGCTCCTGTCGCACATAAGGCGGATTCCCAATCACAATATCAAAACCATCAGCAATCCCAAACATCCATTCAGGATCGAAAAAATCCGCCGAAGTATTTTGATTGTATGGATTCCAGGTTGCCAAACTATCAGCCAGAGCCATCTCCAACCCCGTCCCCTTCAACAAATCCCCGATCGCATTACGCAACTCCTGATCACGATTGCGATACTTATCCTTAGTCGCCTTAGACCGCGCGGTAAAATGCTTTTGCCGCACCTCCTTTAACTCCTTTTCCCTTTCCTGAACCGCAGGACTCCGCAAACTCATCTGATCGTTAAATCTAATCAAACTATTCGCCGCCACAAATTTAGTTTCCAAATTTGGCAAAGGCAAAATACCCCGATTAGGTTGGCTATTATCAACTTTCTGCTCAACAATTAGCGAAATAAAACAGCGTAATTTGGCAATCTGGAGGGCGATCGGCTGAATATCCACCCCATAAATGCAATTTTCAATCAAAAACAACTTCCGGGGATAATCCTTTTCATTACTCGCAAAATCATCCTCAATCTGCCCCAAACGCTCCTCTAATTGTCTAACTGCCGCCTCCCTTGCTTGCTCATAACTAATCTTTTGCGCCTGCCGTAAATCCTCCAACACAGGCAAAATTTCCCGTTCCTTTTGTTGATGTTTCCAACGCTCATTATGGCGATCAAGCTTGCTTAAAATATGCACCATCTTCTGTAAAATACCCATTGGAAAAGCCCCCGATCCACAAGCCGGATCGAGAATCTTACAATTATCCAAAGCCTGAATTAAACGCTCTACTTCGGCATCTGTAAACTGGTGTGGCTCATCGGTATAGGAGAGTAAGTGGCGAAGTCTGCCCTCATCCCCCCGGCCCCCTTCTCCCCAGGGAGAAGGGGGAGTAAGACTCTGGCTCTCCTCTTGCTTCTTACCCTCCTCTTGCTTCTTACCCTCCTCTTGCTTCTTACCCTCCTCTTGCTTCTTACTCTCCTCTTGCTTCTTACCCTCCTCTTGCTTCTTACCCCCCTCTCCCTGGGGGAGAGGGGCTGGGGGTGAGGGCAAATAATTCTTAAGATAAGCAATTAAACTCTCATCCACCATGTAATTCACAATCTCACGGGGCGTATAAAAAGAACCTGTTTGTTTCCTCGCCGTCGTCTGAGTTTCTGGATTATAAGCCGCCAATAAATTCTCAAAAACTTGACCTAATAATTCAGGATCAAGCGCCACATCTTCCTCAAAAGGTGTATTTTCAGCGATCGTAAACTTATAGCTATTAAAGATTTCAATTAAGCCACGAACCTGATATTTCTTGCGACTCGTACCAAAATCCGCATTCAAATCCACATCTTGAAAATCCCCAAAAAATAACTCATTGGGAACCGATAAAGGATTTTTAGAATTATCACTAAACCCGTCAATTCTAATCTCTGGCTCAGTTGTATTCTTCTGCGACGGAATATCCAAACACTCAAATAAACCACCATTTAAAAATGGAATCTCAGCAAAATAGCGATTAATTACTTGATCAGGCTCCTGAAAATAGTCTTCATAGCGAAATACATTATGCACCATGTACTGATGACTCTGACTACCAGAACGCTTAATAAACGCCCGATCTTTTTCCGTATTCAGGGTTGCAAAGAATAAATTCTGCAAAATTGCCTTGTAATAGGTGCTTTCCTGCGGTTCTAAACTCTTGAGAAGCGATCGCATATCTTCGTGATCAAACAAAGCATCAGGAACTAAGCCCTTTTCCTTCAAAAACCATACAAACATTAACCGTGTAATTAACCTAATTAAACTCTCTTGATTGTCCTTAGCATCCTTGGGGAAAACCACCTGCTTACAAGCATGAAAATACCAAGCTGAAACCTCTTGATAAAACTTTTTATTTAACAGATTAACATCAAGAACCTTCCGCCAATATTTATATAACTTCTCAAAGGAATCTACCCGATCTTTACCCACAGTTGGAATCTTGAGATCCGCTAAAATTCTTTCATGTCCCGTATGGGGCTGCCTAATATCAATATCCCTTAAGAGTGTCACCTTTCCTGCCTTCTCACCTTCACGATTATCCTTATATTTCAATCTCTCCGTATTGGCAAACGCCAGATATTCACCATACTTAAACACAACTACCACAGGTGTATAGCAAAACTCCCGATTAAAAGCCCGTGATATTTCTGCTAACTGCGATCGCGTTGGCAATAAACTATCATCACACCCCCGCAAAGTTATCCCAAAAATCAATATCCCATCATCATCCGACTTAATTTTATCAATTGCTAAACTCTTACCACCCTTGAATGCTGCATCATCAACCATCCCCAAAAAATAAACATCATCAATGAGACGAAAAGATTCCCGATCTTTATAACTATTTTCCAGAATTTCCCTAGCAGGAATTGGCGCATCCGTTACAGAAGCGATCGGTACTTGCAACTCCGCAAAAAAAGCCCGTAAAGCAGGCAAAAAGTCTAATTCATTAAAAATAGTGAGTTTCATATCAAAACAAAGCCACAATCACGGATTATGCGGATTAAAGGATTTCACGGATTTTACTTATTTTTATCATATAGCTTTCAACAAAGAAAATCCCTTAATCACTCTTAATCCAAAAAATCCGCGAAATCCGTGTAATCCTCTTAATCCTTGTTCAACTCCTCTCAAAAAATACGGTAAACTGAACAATGGTTAATATAAGCTCCACTTTTCATGACAAATCCTGATCCATCCCAAACTAATCCCAATCTTTGGCCGCAATTATTACAACAACTGTTAGACCGCCAATCCCTTTCTATCACCCAAGCCTCACAATTAATGCAGGGATGGCTCTTAGAAACAATTCCTCCCGTCCTTTCTGGGGCGATTTTGGCGGCAATACAAGCCAAAGGAGTATCAGCGACGGAATTAACCGGAATGGCCTCGGTTTTACAATCCTTTGGCTCCTCGGATACCCTCACCAAAAGCAATTCCGGCATCATTTCTAACTACCGTGTGATTGATACCTGCGGCACCGGGGGCGATGGAGCTTCCACCTTCAATATTTCCACCACCGTTGCCTTTATTGCGGCCGCAGCCGGGGTTCCCGTAGCAAAACATGGAAATCGTTCGGCATCGAGTAAAGTTGGCTCTGCGGACGTATTAGAAGCCTTGGGGATTAACTTAAAAGCACCTTCGGAAAAAGTCAAACAGGCATTATCAACTGTCGGAATCACCTTTTTATTTGCCCCAGGTTGGCATCCCGCCCTCAAAGCCGTGGCCCAACTACGTCAAACTCTGAAAGTCCGAACCGTATTTAATTTATTAGGGCCATTGGTGAATCCCCTATATCCAACCGGACAAATTATTGGGGTTTTTGATCCTAAAATGCTCCCAATTATTGCCCAAGCCTTAAACCAATTAGGTACGGAGGTTGCGATTGTTTTACATGGACGAGAAAGACTTGATGAAGCGGGATTAGGAGATATTACCGACTTAGCAATTTTATCCCAAGGAGAGGTTAAAGTAGCCACTCTCAACCCCCAGGAATTGGGGTTAACTTTCGCTCCCCTAACAGCCCTGAAAGGGGGAGAAGTGCAGGAAAATTCGGAGATTCTAAGAAATTTATTGCAGGGAAAAGGTACACAGGCCCAAAAAGATGTGGTAGCCCTGAATGGGTCTTTAGCCTTACAGGTTGCGGGTGTTGTACCTATGGGCGACCATCAGCACGGAATTCGTTTAGCCCAAGAGATTTTACACAGTGGTGCGGCTTGGTCAAAACTGGAAGAATTGGTTAAATTTCTTCAGGATTAATGTTAACGCACGAAACAGGCAACAGGCAACAAGCAACAGGCAACAGGGGGAATGGTTCATTTATATTTAACTGGCTTCTGGAGTTGGTAAAGTTAGGGGAAGATCCGGTTGAATCGGTGGGGCTTGAAAGACATCTCTTAATGCTTCTTCTAAGGTTGGTCGCATCACAATCCGGTTTTCACTAGCAACAATTACTCGAACTAAGGTGGGTAAACTATTTTCCTCTGCTTCTAAATATAAAGGTTCAACATAAAGTAGGGATTGTTCAATGGGAATCACTAATAAATTCCCTTGAATTACCCGTGATCCTTGACGACTCCAGAGGGAAATCTGCTCGGAAATTTCGGGTTCTTGATTAATTAAAGCTTCTACCTGTTCCGGGCCAAAAATTAGGCGTTGTTTCGGGAAACGATATAATAGTAAACTCCCATAATGTTCGAGATCAGAACGAGCCGCTAACCAGGCGACTAAGTTATTCCGACTAGCAGGAGTAAAGGGAAGCATCAGCATGAATTCCTCGGTTTTTTCCGTCGGTAATCGCATGATTAAATAATAGGGTTCCATGGGTTGTTGTTTACTCGCATAAATTTCTACTGGAACCCGCCAGAGGTCTTCCCGATTATAAAAAACAATCGGATCACTCATGTGATAAGTTAGTAAATGTTGAGATTGAACACTAAATAAATCAACGGGATAGCGAATATGTTGACGCAGGGTGAGGGGCATTTCTTCAATAGAATTAAATAAATCGGGAAAAACCTGTTTCAGTGTGGATATGATCGGATCTTGATCTTCCTCTAATGAATAGAATTTAACCTTACCGTTATAAGCATCAATAATCACTTTCACCGAATTTCTAATATAGTTAAATCCGGCTCCTTCAGGATCGGAATAGGGGTACATATTACTGGTAGTATAAGCATCAATCATCCAATATAAATAGTTATGGTCAATGGATGGCGAGTTAGAATCAGCAACTACTAGATAGGGGTTACTATCATAATGTAGAAAAGGGGCGATCGCTTTTACCCTTTCTAAAATATTGCGCCGAAAAAGTAATTTAGTTTCGGGGGTGAAGTTATCCGTAAATAACATTTGCCAATTTTTTAAATAATAGGCAAATAACAACCGTTTCCATCCAGTTCCAATCACAATTCCGCCCTCGCCATTGTAGATGTTATAAACATTCTCATTTCCCAGGGGAAAATCGAGTTCTTTTACTTTAGTTGAAGTCATTATTTGAGTATTGGTAAGTAACCCGTAATAAAGTCGAGGTTTACCAATAGGAATTATATTTTTAATACGGGGAGAAACTTCTAAGGTTGTATCTTGATCTAATCGTGGATCAGCACCAATATTTTTCACAAAAAATTCAGGAAGACCACCCTCCGCAACCCGATTAACTGGGGAGAGAGTAAAACCATAACCATGGGTATAAACCAAATGTTCGTTAACCCAAGTTTTGGCTTTTTCTGGGACTAATTCATAGTTTAATTCCCTGGGAGAAATGAGTACCTGTTGTTTTTGTAAACCTGTGTTGAACTTTCCTAAAAACTTATCGGGTAGAATAGAATAGCGATCATAATCGGCGTCGGAAAATTCATAATAGAGGCGAATTTGTTGTAATTGACGATTAGTTTGTAATAACGGTCGTTTATCCCAAAGACGAATATTATTGATCGTTAAATTATTATTTTGAATATCGGTATAACTTAGTTTAGCATTTGGATCAAAAGTTTCAACATTAATTTTATCTAAATTAAATCCTTGGCGAGTATATTTAATACTGTATTTAATATAAGGTAATTCTCGTTCTAATTCATTAGGTTGAACAATTAACTGTTGAACTAAATTTGGTATAATACTTACTACCAGAATCGCAAATCCTAAATACCAAGTAAATATTACTCTAAGGGAATAGCTATCTGCGAATAATTTATCTCGGCGTGAATTTCGGTTTTTAATTAGAGATAGTACCCCTATTTTTCTTAAAAAAATATCAATATATGGTCTAACTTTTTTAACCGAAAAAAGAGATTGCCAAATCAGAAAAATAGAAAGAAATATAGCAATTATAGATAACAATAAATAACTGGGTTTTAAGATATTGACATCAGTAAAATCTGCCCCAAATACTACCCCCTGAGTGGAGTATAAAAGTTCATAACGGGCTAACCAATACCGCATCGCACAACTGAACATCAGAAGCCCTGCTAATCCGTGCAGGTGACGTTGCTGAGGGTGAGAAAAACTTGGGAATCGTCCTTGACTGATACTATTTCCAGAGAGTAAATAGATTAAACTACAAGTAATAAAACTAACTGAAAACAATCCAATTAACCAAAATTCTAACAAGTGAGCAATGGGGAGACTAAAAATATAAAAGCTAATATCTCTATTTAATAATGGTTCAATTTGGTTAAAAGAAGTGGGATGAAAATATTGCAAGAAACTTGCCCAATGACTTGATAATAATAGGCTAAAACCAAAGCCAAAAATTAAAGCAATAAAACTAAAAATAATCAGAGGATTCCAGAGAATAGAAATTACTAAAATTAATAAAACAGGGATTTTCCAACTGTAATCTTTAAAATTTTTAATCCATTTCTCGAAAATATTAGGTTCAAACTGGGCGGGTAGATTAGAAAATAGAGGTTGACTCGCATCCCAATGCCAATAACTAATAAAAATCTGGCTATAATGAATAATAATCAAACCTAGTAATAGGGATAAACCCATCACCAGCATTAAAAGCGAAGGTAATCCCAAGGAAAATCGAGGTAAATTCTGATGAGATAAATCAAAAAGATGATCGGGAGGTTTATTTTGTAAATGTTGAGGTAAATATCGATGGCGTCGAGCTATAACTAAATTTCCCATTAACCAAGCTACAGTGATTAATAAACCCAATAGCGCTAACCCAACTTCTATCCATAATCTTCCTTTAAAAACCGACAAATAATCGACTTCTTCAAACCAAAGAAATTCACCCCAAAACTTAGCGGTGAAATCGAGGATAAAGCCCAAACTCAATCCCACTAAAATCACTTTAAAAAACAGATTTTTTCTCGACATGAGATTCAATTAAGCGATGAGAAACTCTTGGGTTTTATTGTAACCGATCAAGCCTAGATGTTGAGACAGGGAATAGCCCCCCAAACCCCCCGTGCACAGGGGGCTAGTAGGGGGGAGGGAACGCCGGATCTGGGAACAGCCCCCCCAAACCCCCCGTGCACGGGGGGCTAGGGGGGGGAGGGAACGCCGGATCTGGGTAGAGGATGTGTAATTAATTTTGTTTAGGTACTTATACCCCGGCCAACTCAGAAACGTCTACAATCAAAAGCGTATTCAGTGGAGTTGATTACCAAAAATGGATATTAAATTAATCCTGACCGTATTAACGGTGTTCTTTACCTTGGGCTGTCTGTTCTTTGGAACCAAAAACGGCTTCTATAACAGCGACGATTACCATGGTAACGGTTCCGCTCATTAATTAGAGGGGCAGGGGGAGTAAACTCTTGCCTCTTGCCCATTCGTAATTCGTAATTCGTAATTACCTCTTGGACTAGCTTTCTGGACACCTTATATGGCACACTGAATTGACTAAGATCAAGATCTGGGAGTAATAATCCTCTGGCCGGGATATCTGATAACACTGTTGACTCTAGGGTTGAGGTCTTCTTCGCCCTTTGTGTCCGGTGGTGAGCTTGAAATCATGGTGTGTGTAGTGAACGAGGACGAAAAAATTGCTGCGGTCAATCAAGGGTTTTGTCAGAAGTTCGGGGCGTGGGAGTCAGTGGTCGCTTGTCGATAGCAAATTATCCCTCAAACTGAATCTGCTCAGTACATTAGTCCGAAGGGACTTAGAGGCACGATACAAAGGTTCGATTCTCGGCAACCTCTGGCCTTTATTGAATCAGTTGTCCCAACTGCTGATTTATACCTATGTTTTTTCCATTGTTCTCAAGGTCAAACTCAATCTTGAGGGTTTTCCCGATAACGAATTAGCCTTTGGCCTGTGGCTATTTGCGGGTTTAATTCCTTGGTTTGCCTTCACAAATGGATTAATTCAAGCAGCCAGTTCCGTTGTCGGACAGCCGAACTTAGTCAAAAAGGTGGTTTTTCCCCTGGGACTATTGCCCCTGGTACCGATTTTCTCCGCCTTTATTGAAAGCTCCTTTGGCTTAGTGGCCTTAATTGGCTTAACCGCCTTGTCTTCTCAAATCCTCCACCCTACCCTTTGGTTACTGCCGTTAGTTTGGATACCCCAAGTCCTATTAACCGCCGGGTTAGGCTACTTAACAGCCGGATTAACCGTATTTCTACGCGATATTCCCCAGAGTTTAGGCGTAATTTTGAACCTTTGGTTTTATGTGACGCCGATTTTATATCCCGTCGCTAAAGTTCCTGAATCCTGGCAATTTTGGATTGTTTGGTGTAATCCCATTACTGGACTTTCAGAAAGCTATCGAGATTTAGTTTTAGTCGGGGAAATGAGACATTGGGGAGAATTAGCCATGTCCTCAATATTCGCCCTGGTTATGTTTTGTTTAGGCCTATGGGTTTATAGACGGTTGCGTCCAGCCTTTGCTGACGTTTTGTAGCGGTGACAGTTCCTCACACAACTCACACACAAACTGATCACTGATAAACCACCGAAATCAACATCGAATGACCGAAATTGCTATATCTGTTAATCACGTCTCTAAATGCTTCAAACGTTATCGCCATCCGGTGGATAGATTGAAGGAAATTTTTGTGCCTGGAAAGAGTCTGGCTCATAATTTTTGGGCATTGCAAGATATTAATTTAGAAGTTTGGAAAGGCCAAACTTTAGGGGTTGTTGGGCGCAATGGTTCGGGAAAAAGTACCCTATTACAAATAATTGTTGGAACTTTAACCCCAACTCAAGGAGATGTGCAAGTTAATGGTCGAGTTTCAGCATTATTAGAACTCGGTAGTGGTTTTAATCCTGAATTTACTGGGCGACAAAATGTATTTTTTAATGGTCAATTATTGGGATTAAAAACCCATGAAATTGAAGCCAAATTTGATAGTATTGCTGCTTTTGCTGATATTGGAGATTTTATTGATCAACCTGTCAAAACCTATTCCAGTGGAATGTATGTGCGTTTAGGATTTGCGGTAGCTACCAGTGTTGATCCTGATATTTTAATTGTTGATGAAGCCTTATCCGTTGGGGATGAAGCCTTTCAACGTAAATGTTTTAGTCGAATTCATGAAATCAAAGATCGGGGTGGAACCATTTTATTTGTCTCCCATTCAGCCCCTTCAATTATTCAACTCTGTGACTCGGCTGTATTAATGGATCGGGGAGAATTGTTACTCGAACATACTCCTAAAATGATCATTTCTAAATATCAAAAAATGATCTATGCCGATACCGATCAAATGGCAATGATTCGAGAGGAAATTAGACATTTAAACCAGAAATCTTCCCAGTCTTCCGAACAGCCTTCGGAACCTTCTAAACCAAATAATCTGCACCCTGAAAATCCCGCATCTCCATCAGTTTTACCTAGTTTTAGCTCAAAAAATGGACATTACAAAGATTATTTTGATCCCAAATTAGTTCCTGATCATCCGATTAAATATCCTTCCCGTGGGGCTGAAATTTTAGAACCCCATATTATTACTTTAGGGGGTGAAACGGTTAATCATTTAGTCGCTCGAAATAGTTATATTTACACCTATTCCGTGAAATTTGATAAACTCGCCTCCCATGTTCGCTTTGGAATGTTAATTAAAACCGTGAGTGGATTTGAATTAGCGGGAGCTTCCTTTTTAGCCACATCTCAGTCGATTAAACAGATTGAACCCGGAACAACCATTGCCATCAAATTTAAGTTTGAATGTCAATTATCACCGGATGTTTATTTCCTGAATGCGGGAGTTTCTGGTATTGTAGAGGGTGAATTCACTTATTTAGATCGCTGTATTGATGTTGGGATGTTCCGAGTTCAACCCTATGAAGATTCCTGTAGCACTGGGGTAGTGGACTTGTTGATTGAACCCAGTTTAAAAATCAAGTCCGGTTTAGTAAAAACAGCATCGGAACTATAGCAATCCGCACCGAGGTTGTAAGAATATTATCTGGTATTCCCTATTCCCCTTTTTGTGATTAAAACGCTGAAATAGAAACCAAACACAAGAACATGATGGATACAACTAACACCACCTCTCCCGTTATTATTATTGCTGGAATGCACCGTTCAGGAACCTCTTTAACCGCTTCCCTACTGCAAAATCTAGGGGTTAATATTGGTAAACAGTTAGTCGGTGTAGACTATGGGAATATTAAAGGTCATTTTGAAAATGTTGATTTTGTAGACTTTCACAAATCTGTTTTTAAAAGCCATGATATTGATGAACTGGGGTGTGTATTCTCAGGGGAAATCTCTCTCACAGAACAAGAGATAGAATCCGCTAAAAAACTGATTGAAATTAATCAAGATTCTTCTTCAGCCTGGGGATGGAAAGATCCTAGAACTACTTTATTTTTAGACTTTTGGCATCAATTATTACCCCAGGCTAAGTTTATTTTTGTCTATCGTTCTCCCTGGGAAGTTATCGACTCTTTATATCGTCGGGCGACGGATGCTATCTTACTAGACCATCCCGAAATTGCTATCCAAATGTGGAGCAATTATAACCGCAAAATTTTAGAATTTTATCATAAATATCCCGATAATTGCCTATTAGCAAATGTTTATACTGTTGGCAATCAAACGGCTGATTTTATCAAACAAATCAATCATAAATTTAATCTTAATTTACAGGGTGAATTTTCCAATCAATTTGAACCGTCCCTATTAGTAAATCGGATTTTAGCGACTCCAAAACCCCTATTTATTAAAGCCTATTTTCCTGAATCCATCGAACTATATCAGACCTTAGAAAACAATGCTTATCCATTAAATAGCCATTTAACGGCATTGGAATTAGAGAGTTTAAATCAACCTTTATCAGCCGATTGGGTGTTTGAAGATTGGGCAAAACTCAGAAAATTAGAAAAAAATCAGTCTGTTCTAGCAAAAGACTTAGATATTTTGCTCAAAGATAGAGATATTTTACAAAAAGATATTCAAGAATGGCAAGAACGTTTTGACGATGCCGTTGAACGTTTAATTAAAACTGAAAATCTCCTGGGTGAAACTCAATTAAAACTCAATGGTATAGAAGTTAAAGCCGAGGAAGCTATAACTAAGTTAATCTCTACAGAAGCAGAATTAGGCAAAACCCAAGGGGAATTAGAAGGGTTTAAAACCCGATTTGAGCAGGCGGTAGATAAACTCGTCACCACAGAAATAGAATTAGGTCAAACCCAGGGGCAATTACAAGCTGTAGATGCCAAATATCAAGAAATATTAAGGCGCTGCCTTCAATCAGAAACGGAACTGGGAATTACTCAATTTCAATTCCAAGATTTAAGTATTCAATATCAAGATGGACTGACCAAACTTTTAACCTTAGAAGATGAACTAGGTCGAACTCAAATGAAATTGTTGGGAGCAGAATCTCAATTTGAACAAGCCTTAAATAAAATATTCAGTTTAGAAGATGAACTGGGTAAAGCCCAACAGGAAATTGTCGCTATGAAGTCCTCCAAATTTTGGAAACTGCGAGGAAAATGGCTGGGTGCTAAACGACGTTTAAAACAATTTCGCCGTCGATTTATTTACTCGCTGGATTTTCCCCTGAATTGGGAATTAATTGGATTTACGGAGAAATTTTTGAATATTTCCGGTTGGTGTTTTTATACTGGAAATCAACAACTAAAAGCGGTGAGAGCTAGAATAGGCAAGGATATTTTTGCCGGAGAATATGGAATTGAACGTCAAGATGTGGCGGATATTCATTCAGTTTATTCTCAGGCAAAATCATCAGGATTTTATTTGCAAATTCGCGTTCCTCAAGGCAATTCCTTAGTAGAATTAGAAGCCCAAGATAGTAATGGAAAATGGACGGTATTTGCCCGTTATCCCCTAACGGCTTCTAGCTTAAGAGCCTCCTTTGATGTGCCGTCACAGTGGGAACAACGACAGGGACAAATCCTATTTGCGGGCTGGTGTTGCCATCCTAATCAGCGAATTACACAATTAAAATTAATCTATGGTAATCAATGGGTAATTTGTGCCTATGGGTTACGTCGTGTCGATGTAGGGCAGGTTTTTCCTAAGTGGATAGGAAGCGCCGAAAGTGGGTTTGAAGCATTAATTGATTTACCCCCAGGAACTTGGGAAATTAGTTTAGAAGCCCATTTAGAAAATGGCGAAATTCTGATTTATAACTGTCCTCAAACTCTCCAAATTTATCGTTATGGATTATTAGAAAAAAGCACCGCAAAAGTCAAACAAGTTTCTCGTTATACGGCAGCCATTCAAAAACGAATAGGAGAACGAAAACAACGTTTAGGCCGTCTCTTACCGATGCCTTGGGAAATTCCAGCAATTCTGCGGCAAATGAACCTGATGTATCGGCAAACAACCGTTCCCCAGGGGGATTTTTTACCCCCCCAAGGCTTTGAATTACTGCAACCAATTGAACCCTATCAGGCTTGGTTAGTTGCTAATCAATGGACAGAACGCAGTTTAGAGTCTTTAAAAACTCGATTAACAGTTTATTCGCCAGAAATATTGCCTAAAATTTCTGTGGTTATGCCCGTTTATAACCCCCCGATTGAATTCTTGGAAAAAGCGATTCAAAGTGTAATTAACCAAGTTTATACTAATTGGGAATTATGTATTGCCGATGATTGTAGTACCAATACCCAAGTCATAGAATTATTAACTGAATATGCAGCAAAAGATGCTCGAATTAAAGTCTATTTACGCACCGAAAATGGTAATATTAGCGTGGCTACTAATAGTGCAGCCAGTCAAGCTACAGGGGAATTTATTGCCTTTTTAGATAACGATGACGAATTAACCCCCGATGCGTTAGGGGAAATGGCATTATATTTAATCCAATATCCCGAAACCGATTTTCTCTATTCCGACGACGATAAAATTGACCCCGATGGCAAAAGATTTGCCCCCCAATTTAAGCCCGATTGGTCGCCCCAACTCTTGCTTTCCTATATGTATATGGGGCATTTATTAGTAGTTAGACGAGGGATTTTTGAGAAATTAGACGGATTTAGAATTGGATTTGAAGGGTCACAGGATTATGATTTTGCCCTGCGAGCAACGGAAATTTCTCGCCAGATTGGTCATATTCCTTTAGTTCTCTATCATTGGCGCACCGCCCCCGGCTCAACGGCCGTTTCTGGAGCGGCAAAACCCGCGAGTTTTGATGCCGGAAAACACGCGATTCAAGAAGCCTTAACCCGTCTTCAAAGTTCAGGAAAAGTTTATCAACCGAATTGGGCCAGTGAACTGAATCTAGGAATTTTTTATCATCAATTTCCCGACCAAGGGCCGTCCGTAACGATTATTATTCCGACTAAAAATCAACTTAAATTACTCCAGGCTTGTGTCGAATCAATTAAAAAAACAACCTATCAAAATTATCAGGTTGTGATTATTGATAACGAAAGCGACGACCCCAAAACCCTAGAGTATTTCAAGAAAATCAGCGACACCGAAAAAATATCAGTTTTAAAAATAGCTAATCAAGGAAAATTCAACTTTGCTGCGATTAATAATCGGGCGGTGGAACAGGTGAATACGGATTATGTATTATTCCTGAATAATGACACGGAAGTGATTAATTCCCATTGGTTAACTCAGATGATGGGTTATGCTCACATCCGAGGCGTAGGGGCAGTTGGGGCGCGGTTAATTTATCCCGATGACCGGATTCAACACGCTGGAATATTACATGGACTCCATCATGGTTTGGCGGGTCATGCTTTTAAGTTAACCCACCGTCAAGATTTCGGTTATTTAGCCTATTCTAAAGTCGTCAGAAATTATTCGGCGGTGACGGCGGCTTGTTTATTAACTCCTCGTCAATTGTTCTTAGATTTAGGGGGATTTAATCAAGTTGATTTTGCCGTTGCTTACAATGATGTGGATTATGGATATAGATTATTTGAACAGGGTTATCAATCGGTTTATTGCCCGGAAGCGGAATTAATTCACCGAGAAGGAACCAGTCGGGGTTATAAAGATGACCCGAAAGAAGTGGCAAAATTCCGTCGCCAATATGCCGATAAAATTGATCCGTTTTATAACCCTAATTTATCCTTAGATAATGAATGGTTTCAAATTCAACCTCGACGCTATCAATTGAAATCAACGGTTAATTCTGCCCCGATTCCTAAAATTTTAATGTGCAGTAATGCCTTAGAATATACGGGCGCACCGTTGCATCAATTTGAAATTGTCGTTAAGTTAGTCTCAGAAGGAAAACTAGAACCGACGATTTTCTGTGTTGATGATGGGCCGTTACGCTATGCCTATGAACAGCAGGGAATTAGAGTAATTGTTCGAGAACATCCCCTAGCTAATATTTATCAACGGGAAGCCTATAATACTGTCATTGAAAGATTAGCAAATGAACTACAAATAGAACAATTTGATCTAGTTTATGCTAATACTTTAGAAACCTTTTTTATGGTGGATTGTGCTAAACAAAAATCAATTCCTTGTGTGTGGAATATCCATGAAAGTCAGGCTTGGCAAACCTATTTTAATGGATTGGGTTCGGAAATTTCAGCCCGAGCCTTAGAGTGTTTTCAATTCCCCTATCGGGTGATATTTGTTGCCGATGCAACCCGAAATCTTTATCAATCTTTAAATAGTCATCATAACTTTACGGTGATTCATAATGGTTTAGATATTCAAAGGTTACTGAAAACATCGGAACAGCTAACTCGAATTGCAGCCAGAACCGCGTTATCAATAGCAGAAGATGAAATTGTGATTCTGTTACTAGGAACGGTTTGTGAACGCAAAGGACAAAAGGATTTGCTCGAAGCGTTACCCCTATTATCAACGGAATATCATCACAAAATTCGTTGTTTTATTGTTGGCGATCGCCCCAGTATTTATAGCACCGAATTAGCTCGATTAAAAACCCAACTTCCCGATACTTTAAAACAGCGATTAACCCTGGTTCCCGAAACTCCAGAAACCGCCCAATATTTCCTGGCTGCGGATATTTTCGTCTGTACCTCTCGCGTGGAAAGTTATCCCAGAGTGATTATGGAAGCCATGGGATATAACCTACCGATTATCACCACTCCCGTATTTGGAATTCCTGAACAGGTGCGTCCTGAAATTAATGGTTTATTTTACACGCCCCACCAACCGGAAGAATTAGCCAAATGTTTAACATCGCTATTAGAAAACCCGGATTTAAGACAGGAATTTGCTCAAAATTCCCAGTATGTTTTGGAGTCTCTGAATACCTTTGAGGAAATGACTCAAAGTTATTTAGAAATCTTCCAAGAAGCCTATTTTATTAATCCCTATCCGGCTTCTAATTCCTTCTTTTCTTCCCAATCCGTTGAATCCTTAGAGATTCAGATTAACCCCCCTTCTGCGGTCACGATTTCCGCCGTCGAAGTCAATCATCCTGAACCTGAAATTGCCGAACCTCAAGCGAAAAATTATTGGGAAACAAATCCTAATGCCGCCGCCAGTCAATGGGTTTCTAATCCGATTATTGGGGATACCATCCATCAAAGAATGTCTGGAGGTCAAACCCAAAAATATTGGTTACGGTGGTTAATTGAAGATTATTTTGTCGGTCAAAAATTTAATCATCTGATTTCCTTGGGATGTGGGATTGGGAATCATGAAATTTTGATGGCGGAATTGGAATTTGCTCAACACATTGATGCCTTTGACTTTTCGGAATCTTCCTTAGAAATTGCCCGAAAAGACGCTAAAAAAGCTGGAGTTAAGGTTAATTTTTATCAGGAAGATTTTAATACCTTTAACCTGAATCCAGAGGTTAAATATGATGTAGCATTTTGTTCGGGTTCTCTGCATCACGTTCGGGAACTAGAACGATTTTTAGAAATGGTTCATAAGGCGTTACATCCCCAGGGCTATTTCATTATTAATGAATATGTTGGGGCTAATTATTGCATCTACAATAAACGCCAGGTGGAACTAATCAACCGCCTATACCAATGTTTCCATAAATTAATTCGTTCTGGGATTATGGAAAATAAATTTATTAATCCCAGTATTCATCAAGTCTTTGCCACTGACCCCTCAGAAGCGGTTCGTTCTCAACTGATTTTACCCTTTATTGAGTATTATTTTGATATTGAACTATTCAATCCGTTTGGGGGCGCAATTCTTCATCCTCTGTATCCTTTATTAGATCATAATCAGTTTTTACCCGGTGATCCGAAAGGAGAAACACTAATTAAACTTTTGTTGGAATTTGAACAAATATTAATGGAAATTCCTGGGGGTTTAGAATCGGATTTCTGTTTGTGTGTATTGCGTCCTAAACGCTTTTAAATCAGTTATCAGTCATCAGTCATCAGTTATCAGTGAAAGAGTTAAGCTTTTACGAATAAATTCCAGCTACAACTCTTTCGGTGTTACCTGTTCCCTGTTCCCTACTATACTTTTCTGATGATAGTGATCAGTTCATTCCAATTATCAAAAATCTTTTCCAAAGTAAAAGGAAACCCAAGTTGGTGTTTTAAGGTGAGCAGAAAATCCACAAAATCGGCAGTTGTCCAAACATGAAAATGGATACTAAAATCTCGCCTCATCAATTCTTTAACCATCCATTCTGCTTTGGTTTCATCTGTTTCTTTTTCTACTAATTCAATCCATTCTTCATAATGATTTTGTCGAGACCATTCCGCGCCCTGTTGGTAATCTTTTAATAAATGTTCAATAGAAGTGACTGGGCGATCGCAATCAAAACAAGTTCGTTTTTCGGGAACAGCTAAATATAAAATCCCGTCTTTCTTAATCACCCGTAATAAATTTTCAATCGTCAGGATCGGGTTTTGGCAATGTTCAATAAAATGATTTGCAATCACAAAATCCTGGGTTTCATTCTCAACTGTTTTTAGGAATTCACCATTATCAATAATATCGACAGGAACTAAATTAACATCAGCTAACTCAGGATAATGTTTTCTTAAATCAGGAACACTCATCCGATCCACATATTGAACATGAGCGGATAAAGGAACCTCCAGAGGATGATTTAATGCTCCAACTTCAATGCCATTTCCCTGTAAATATCGGTTGGCAAAAAAACGACGAAACGTATAAATTGGAGAAAGTGTTTCAGCATCAGCCGTGAGTGTCATAATTTAATGTCCTCAGCAGTTCATTCTTAATTTACATTTAATTTTCAGTCAATTCATAACCGAAACAGTTAACCATTTAGAGTATAATCCTAAATTGAGTTGAAAATTTATTCAATTTTGTTCAGTTCCTGCGGTGCGGAGTTATCTTGATTTGGACAGGCGGAAAATTGAACGAATGGGAATCATTCCCGTTGATGATTTAACTCTCAATCTGGAGGCATATCACAGTTGATTCAACAAGCAAAGACAATTGATTCAAAACCGATCACTGCACCCCAGTTTATCATTCTTGGGGTACAAAAGGGGGGAACCAATTCCCTCTATCAGTATCTATGTCAACACCCTCAAATTGTATCGGCAACCCAAAAGGAAATCCATTTTTTTACGCTAAATTATCAGCAGGGTTTAGAATGGTATGAATCCCAGTTTTCCCCGGAAGCTGATGGCAAGCAATTGATTACTGGGGAAGGTTCTCCCTATTATTTCTTTCATCCCTTAGTACCCCAGCGAATTTATGAATTTTTTCCTAAAACTCGGTTTATTGTATTATTGAGAAATCCGGTAGATCGGGCGATTTCCCATTATTATTGGGAAGTGAAACTGGGGTATGAATCTCTCTCTTTGGAAGATGCGATCGCCCAAGAAACTCAACGGCTACAAGGAGAAGCCGAAAAAATGGGTTCAGATCCGACTTATTTTAGTTTTAACCATCAACATTATTCCTACCTTTCCAGGGGAATATATATTGATCAACTGCAAAGATGGATGAAGTTTTTTCCCAGGGAACAATTTTTGATTCTGAGGAGTGAAGATTTATATTCAGATTCCGAAAAAGGGGTAAATCAAGTTTTTGATTTTTTAGGACTACCAAATTATCAATTATTGAGTTATGATAAATACAATGTTAATAGTTATCCCAATATTGACCCAATTATTCGTCAGCAGTTACAAGATTATTTTCAGCCGTTTAACCAAAAATTAACAGATTTTTTAGGTCAAGATTGGAGTTGGGAAATCCCCAATAATTTCTCTAATTCAACGCCTAAATTACCAGATTTATCTGAAAATACAAGTTCTCAACCCATCTTAAACTCAGTTAAAATCATGAAAAAAGTTGATTATGAATCCGCCTGGGATGACTATGCTAAAAATTGGCAAAGTGTCAGATCTGAAGAAGTTTATAGAGGAGATGAATGGATTGGATTTGCTGCGGGTGCAGCGACTTCCTTAGCGGAATATGAAGCCCTAATTGAAAACCAATTTATTGCCCCTTATATTCAGAAACACCATCAGGTTTTAGAAATTGGTGTGGGGGGAGGAAAAACGGCAGCTTTGCTCCTGAAATATTGCGATCGTCTGGTCTGTGCTGATATTTCCAAAGAACTCCTGAATGCCACCCACAAACGTCTGGGAGATGAACGGGTTAGATATGTTAAATTAGATGGTTTAACCTTAGATGGAATTGCACCTAACTCCCTAGATGTTTGTTTTTGTTATGACACCCTGGTACACATAGAACCACGAGATATTTTTAACTATTTAACTCGAATCCCCGCTTTATTAAAAGGCGATCGCCTCTGTATTTTTCACCATACCAATCTATTAAGTGAATTAGGCTGGGAAAAATTCTTACAGGATTGGGATAAAAACCTATTGGGAAACCGACATGGAACCGCTTTTTCCTTAATGACTGATACCATTATGGAGAAATTTTTAACCCATCTTAACTATGAAATTATCCGAAAAGATAATGAGTCTGTACCCAGAGACTGCGTTTGGGTTTGTAAAGCACCCGAAGTTATCAGTTATCAGTGATCAGTTATCAGTTATCAGTTTAAGAGTTATCAGTTTAAGAATTAAAATTTCCTATTCCCTATTCCCTATTCCTATGAAAGCATTATTTTTACACCCTAACTTTCCCGCCCAATATCGCCATATTATTACAACTTTAGGTGCAGATCCCAATAATCAAATTGTATTTGGGACAAAAAACGAACGTCCTGAATGGAGTATTCCCGGAGTTGAAAAAGCCGTATTTAATCCTAGTCGAGAACCCAGTGCAGACACCCATCAATATGTCCGGGTTTTAGAAAGTGCAGTATTACAAGGACAAGCAGTATTTAGAATGGCTGAACAACTCAAAGCCAAAGGATTTGTCCCCGATATAATTTGCGGTCATTCCGGTTGGGGGCCAACTTTATTTGTCAAAGAAGCCTTTCCAAATACCCCATTATTATGTTATTTCGAGTGGTTCTATCATGCAGAAGGTTCAGATGCGGACTTCGATCCGGCCGACCCCCTGAGCATTGATGATAAAGCCCGAATTCGGGTTAAAAATACCCCAATTTTAATTGATTTATATTCCTGTGATTGGGGACTTTCACCCACCCATTGGCAACAATCCCAATTTCCCCCGGAACTGCGCGAAAAAATTTCTGTGCTTCATGATGGAGTTGATACTAGCTATTTTAAACCGAATCCCGGTGCTAAATTAGTGTTACCAAATTTGGATTTATCCGGTGTAGAAGAACTTGTAACCTATGTGGGGCGGGGAATGGAACCCTATCGGGGATTTCCCGAATTTATCGAAGCCGTGGCCTATATTCAGGAACGTAGACCCAAATGCCATGTTGTAGTTGTGGGATCGGAACGAGTTTGTTATGGTAAACCTTTACCCAACGGCATGAGCTATAAAGACTATATGCTCAAGAAAATCCCCTTGGATCTTTCCCGAATTCATTTCGTTGGGCCTCTAGCTTATGGCCAATATCTGCAAGTGATCCAGGCTTCAGATGTTCATATTTATTTAACGCGGCCTTTTGTTCTATCCTGGTCAATGATTGAATCCATGTCAACAGGTTGTTTGGTCCTGGGTTCAGATACCGCTCCCGTGCGGGAAGTGATTCAAGATGGGGTAAACGGCTTGCTGGTGGACTTTTTCTCTCCCAAACAGATTGCGGATCGAGTCGATGAAGTCTTGGATCATCCTGATCGAATGGCTGAATTGCGAGTTAAAGCGCGTGAAACAGCCTTAGAACGTTATGATCTGAGTAAACTCCTCTCGAAACATCTGCAACTGATTACCCAAGTCGCCAATCGTTCCCTCCCCGCCACCGTTGGCCGGGTTGAGTCGGCAATGGTTTTGGGGTAGAGTGGGAACTTGATCTGAGTTCCGTTCGTCCACCGGGAAGATATTTTGATTAGAAGATAATAAATGGTCAATGAGGAACATTGTTGTCTATAAACCCGTCTGACGGAGGTAAGCAAGTTAAGATAAAGTGCCTTTTATGAGTTAAGAGTGATGGCTTCAAGACCAGTTGAGGATGAAAATTTTCAATACATAATTGATAATAAAATCCAGCCATCGAAACTGCCATATCTATCAACTAGACAAGAAGGATCACAAAGGACTAGACTTGCTGGAGACAAACAGGTTAAACTACTGCCGAACAAGTTATGGTGTTTTAGGCAGTGTCTGTCATCCCAACAGAGCTAATGACATTATTGCAGAGGAGTGAAATCAAATGGTAACAGCTTTAGGCGCGGGGCCACAATTTTACGATCAGGATGTGGGCTTCGCCCCCAGACCCGATACTATTCTGGGTGAAGCAGGAAATGACACAATCCTTTCTTCTACCCTCGGTGGAAGTCAGGTACAAGGCGGTACAGATAATGATATCCTCACATCCAGAGGCCCTGGCGACACAATTTTCGGGAATGAGGGGAATGATTCCATCCGGTCTCAACAACTTCGTACCCTTCTGCTCGGTGGCCCAGGCCGGGACACCCTATCGGCAGATTTAACCGCCAGCCTTTATGGGGGGGTAGACCGAGATTTTCTCATAGGTCAGGCTGCCAGTAACTACCTCTTTGGTAATAAAGATGAAGATACCCTACTGGGCGGTATTCAAGGTGGAGATTTCCTGTATGGGGGTCAAGGAGCAGACCTAATAGGGTTTGTTGGTACCAATGGTCAAAGTAACCTCACGGGAGTTGCTGTGAGTGGGGCTATCGGTGGCCTGAACCAAGGAAACAACTCTGCATTTGGGGATAAGGGCACAGATACTCTTGTAGGGATTAACACTGGAGATAGCCTCCTCGGTGGTGACGATAACGACTCCATCGTTGGTGTAGGCAGTCTTAACTTACTTGATGGTGGCAGTGGGAATGACACCGTAAGAATCCAAAACCCTCTCTCAACCCAACAATTCTCAACGAATTTGGCCATTGTTGGCGTAAGCCAAACTACCCTACTGGGTGGAGGCGGTGACGATTCCCTTTACGGTGGTGTGGGTCGCTTTGGAGAAGGCCAGAACTACTTTAAGGCTGGAGAGGGTAACGATACCATCCGAGGCTTTGCCCTTCAAGACGCCCTGTATGGGGATGAAGGCAATGACTTGATCGTTACAGCCAATCCTAATGTTCTGACCATTCAAGGTAGCACCAGTCAACCGGGCTTTGCCGGTGAAAGCACCCTGTACGGTGGTGGTGGCAATGATACCTTACTAGCCGGCTTTAGTACAGATTTCCTCTATGGTGATGCCGGAAATGACAGCCTGAGTGGAAAATTCTCCCTATTAGACGGTGGCGATGGTAACGATACCCTCTATGGCGGAAATTGGACATTAGATATCCCAGGAGCTACTAAAGTACCTGCTGTTACCTTATCCGGTGGTTCGGGTAGCGACTATATCTACGGTGCCTTAGGGTCAGTGGCTAATATTTATAATGGTGGTCTCGGTGATGACACTATTATCTTTACCACAACCAACGATAGCCTCTTAGGTGAAGGTTCCGTCGAAGGGAACGACAAAATTTCCTTTGTGGGTGGTTTAGCCAAGGGAGGCACCGGAGTCAGCTTTGTCTTGTTTGACACCCTCGGCAACAACACCATTTCCGGTAGTGATGGCAACGACAGCATCGTTACTGGTAGTGGGGCTGACTTCCTGCAAGGGGGCAGCGTTGCCGCATCTGCGCAATTGGATGTTGGTTTCGGAGATGACACCCTAATTGCTGGTGGTGGTAATGACTACCTGTTTGGCGGTTCGGGCAGTGATGTCCTGTTCGGTGAAGCGGGTAACGATACCCTGCAAGGTGGTACTCAACGAGATACATTAGTCGGCGGTGAAGGTTCTGATGCCTTCCTGTATCAGTTCAAATCCGATCTTAGCGGTACTATTGCTGACATCATTACTGACTTTAAATCTGGTGAAGATAAACTATTCTTCTCCCGTGGGCCTGGAGGCTTTGCCTTTGAATTGCGCCCAGGTGTCCCGACCACTGAAATTTCCTTTGAGCAATTTATTGTTCTCGATAAAGGCAGTTACGATGGCGGTGGTGCAAATACTCAAGCCCCAACCAGTGTTGGCCCTGTATTAGTGTACGAGAAAGCCAGTGGAGTCCTATGGTATGACTCCGATGGTGGTGGCTCTAACCCAGCCGATATCGTTGCATTCATGGCACAACCGAACAACACAATTCCGACCATAACCCGAACTGATATTGTGATCGTTCTCTAGTTTGGGTTAACACCAGTAGAGACGTTGCGTGCAACGTCTCTACTCAACTTTCGGGATTTCAATAGATTCAAATATAAAAAAGACCGAGAAATTGTTTCTCGGTTTTTTTTTCCCTATTACCTATTACCTATTACCTATTACCTATTCCCCGCCATACTTAACTTGTCGCCCAATTAAATTAATAAAACCAGAACCAAAATGCTGAATTTCCAAGAAATTAGCATGGGAAGCCGTAGGTTTATAAACTTTAAATGTTTTCATAATTCCTAAAGTTGCGGCACTTTCTAATGGCCCAATAAAACCACAATCTCGATCTAAAAAATAGGGTTGTTTAGCCCAATATTCCATCTGTTCAGCATTCAAAAAGAAACAACCGGAATGGGGATTCAAGGGGCGTTTAAATGAAACCGCCTGTTCCATCACTTTCCCAATAAATTGTGGCTGATCTTGAATATTTTGATAATTAGCCGTGACATGGGGTAAAATGTCTCCATCAATATAGGCTTTAATTGCTTGGCTATGGGGAGAAACTTCATAACGGTTGGGCTGTAATAGACAACTATTTCCAGCATGACGATTAAACCAATTTAACTTAGTAAATAACCAGGGATCACGCAAAATTAAATCATCTTCTAAATAACAATAATAATCATATTGACCCAAATATTCACGCAAAACTTGATGACATTGAAATCCCAGTAACATCGGTTCTACCTGGGTAGGATAATGTTTACAAAACCAGGAAGGTAAGGGAATTTGGGCCAGTAAATGATAATCTTGAGTTGTACAAATAACAATATCAACTTGATAATTTTGTTCCTGATTCACAGGAATAGTCTGACATTGAGCAATATCAATCATGCACTGAGACTGACTATAAAGTTCCCGCAAAGCAGTTAAAGCAAATACTAACCCCGTAATTCGAGGGCGTGGATCTTTACTTAAAGATGCGTGTTTTCCATCTCCATCCGGGTTAAAAAAGTGAGGAATTGTAAATAAAATCTGCATAATTTATAACTGAACCTTTTAACATTAATTGTTTAATATCCCATAGCACAAATTAGAAGAAATTAAAGGCAGCCGCCATCTAATTTGTGCAATCCTTGCTCATAATTCTGGAACTCGTTGACGCAATTCTTGATTTAAACTGGGTAAATTATCTCGCATTTTTAAATACCATTCTCGTCGCTGTTGATAATGTTGACATAGTAAACGATGATCTCGTACCCAAAGATAGGCATTATTGGCGATTTTTTGCCGAAGGGAGGTATTAATAATTAATTCATTCAAATACATTTCAAACTGTTGAATACTGCGATAAATTAAACCTGTTTTTTCATGAATCACCGATTGTTCATAGACCGTTGGACTAGCTAAAACCGCAACCCCATGACCCGCACATTCTAAAAACTTTAAATCCGATTTCATCAGATTAACAGGTGTGGGGGTTAAGGGTAACAAACCAATATCACAGGTTTGCAGAATCTGATGATATTTATTATAACTGCAAAAGGGTTCAAATTCTTTATCAGATATTGCCAAATGATCAAAAAAACGTCGATCATGAATTACCTTAACCTTAACTAAATTTTGATGACGAATTAAAACCCGGTTTAAGGTTTCCATAATAGGTTGCCAATCCTGTTCTCGATTTAATGCTCCAAAAAATAAAGTAACTTTTGAATCAGAATAATTTCGCGGGGGAGGTAAAGTCAATAAATGATTTTTAAAGATAGCAATATGGGGATTAAATTGTTGTAAAAATTCCCCTAAAGGCGCGGTTGAAGTCTGTACACCATGACAACCACGATAGCTGAGATAACGATTATCTGCATACTCCTTCCTTCGTAACGGATTATCGTCAATTTCAGCAATAATTAAATAATCCTGTTGTAACAAATTTCTTAATATTTCTAAGTGATGATCATAGGATAAAATTGTCCGTTGCCAAATAAAAACCTTTTCTTCTTCGGGTAAAATAGAACCATTTGGAATTGATTTAGACGCTGAAATGGTGCGGGTTCCGGGTATGGTCGCACTCAATTGATCGGGTTCCAATACCCGCAGGCGATCGCACCCTGTAGGAGCCATAATCGCTGTTTGAATCAACAAACGACGGGGAGGTTGTAATGATTTAATCGCCCGCACAATATAAAATTCAGCCGCGGTTTGAGTCGCAAAACGATTGGGATCTAAACCCAAAGTATTCCTAAGCGGTTCCACTAATTGCAGAAAATTTTGAAACTGATCATCTTTTTTTCCCCGAGTTTGAATTTCATAAATATATAATCCAGCTTCCCAGAATATTTTTTGAATAGCTTCTAAAGTTAATCCGCTATAATCTATATTTTCTGTAATTGAAATCTCTGATTTTCCCTGTAACAAATCAATAATATTCCGCCAATACTGACTATTAGGAATATAAGCTAAAACCTGACCTTGATCTTTTAACCATCGAGTGTGATATTGTAAAACCTTGAGGGGGTTTCTGATTTGGGGTAAAATCCCATCATAAATTAAACAATCTACGGTTTGTTCTTCTAGTTCTAACCGGATTGTTTCTAATTGATCAATCGAACTCAGAGTAATCTGATCTAGACCTTGAGTTATTTCTGAACTTAACTCAGAATCAATTAAAATTCCCCAATAAAAACTTTGGGGATTAATTCGTTTATAATGATAACCTGTACTTCCATTTCGACAACCTACGTCGATCAGGACTTGAGCATTAGCGGGTAAAAAGTCCAATAACTCTGAGGGTTTCCGGTTCAAATTATGATCATTGACCTGATCTATAGTATCTCTATTCATAACCTTTAGTAAAACTAGAGCTATTTTATAAATAACAGGTTTTAGGTCACACTGGCAAGTTAATTTTAGAATTAAAAACTTTTGATCATATTTTCACCCTAAATTTTATGGCTAGAGTCACCGTTATTATTCCAACTTATAACCAAGATTCCTACATTTCTGAAGCAATTGATAGTGTTTTAAACCAAACCTATCAAGATTTTGAAATTGTGATCACTAATGATGGTTCTACGGATCAAACATTGCAAATTATTCGAGAAAAAAAAGATCCTAGAATTCGCTATTTTTCTTTTGATCAGAATCAAGGAGTGAGTACAGCAGCTAACCATTGTATTCGTCAGGCGAGGGGAGAACTAATTGCTATTTTAGATTCTGACAATATTTTTTTACCAGATAAACTTGAAAAGCAAGTTAGTTTTTTAGATAAAAACCCCGGATTTGATGCGGTTTTTACCCATGCTATTATTATTGATAAAAATGGTGATTTTCACCAGGGTAAAGAATCCTCCTTTCAACAGTTATTTGCTCAAGAAAATAAAAATCGTTTTCAGTGGTTAAATTCTTTTTTTTACTCTGATAATTCCTTATGTAATACCAGCGTTTTAATTAAGAAAAAATGCTATGATCAGGTAGGACTATATGATCCGCGATTACATCAAATTCATGATTTAGATTTTTGGATACGTTTATGTCTGAAATCAGAAATTTATATTCTACCCGAACCTTTGCTTTTATTTCGATTTCATGATCGCAATATTAGTGGTGTAACGGCTGAAAATATGATTCGACATACTTGGGGAATCCCTCAAGTGCTTGAGCATTATCTCTGTCCAGAGGTTAGCCAAAATTTTTATAATATTTTTCCTCAACAGCAACGGATTAATACCCCGATTACCCTTGATGATCTTAATTTTTTAATTGCAAAATTGGCTTTAAAAATTCACCGTCCCAGTCATCAATATTTTGGGATTTTTACCTTATATCGGTTGATGAATAATCCTGAATCGGCTGAATATATTGAAAAACAGTATTCCTTTAAATATACTGATCTAATTCATCTTACTGGAACTCATGATATTTTTAAAATTATCAGTTATAGGAAATTACAGCAAGATATTGATCAAACCAAAAAGCAACTAGAAGCAGTACAAAATCAGAATCTAATTTTACAACAAAAACTAGATATACATAGTGAAACTGAATCTCAACCGCTAGTTAGTATATTAATTCCGACTTATAATGGAGAACAATTTTTATCTAAAGCGATTCAAAGTGCTTTAGATCAAACCTATTCTAACCTAGAAATTATTATTTCTGATGATGGGTCAACAGATGAAACTGTAAAAATTGCCGAATCTTTTAAAGATAATTGTTCTATTCCTTATCGGATTATAACTCATTCTAACTATGGATTAGTCAAAAATCTAAATTTTTGTATTCAACAAGCTCAAGGTAAGTATATCAAATTTATTTTTCAAGATGATTGGTTAGAACCTAATTGTATTGAAGAAATGGTCAATTTAGCAGAACAAGATCCAGAAATAGGATTGGTTTTCTCACCCCGTCAAGTTTTGATTGACCCTGATTCAAAATCTGATTTAACCTGTAAATCTGCTTATAATGGGGCGATTAATTTACATCAAAAATGGTCTGATTTAAAACCAATACAATCAGGTCAAGATCTATTGTCCAATCCTAATTGTCTAATCGGAGGATTAAATAAAATTGGAGAACCGACAACGGTATTAATTTCTAAACAAGTTTTTGAAGAATTAGGAGAATTTGATTCTACACTTCAGCAACTTTTGGATGTTGATATGTGGTTTAGGATTATGGGACGTTATAAAATTGCTTTTGTAGATAAAATATTATCTGCTCTCCTAATTCATAAAAAACAACAAACTCAAGTTAATATTGTTCAAAAAGAAAATTATAAAGATTATGAAAGACTTTATTTAAAACTCTTGCTAGATTCTCGCTATAGTTTTTTGAATCAATCTTTTAAACAGATGGTTTTACAAAAAACTTTATTTAACTCGCAATTTTATCTCAATTTAATCACTAATTTACTGAATCAATACCAAGAAAACCCTACGGAGAGAGTCATAGAGTGTCTGAAATTAGTTCGTCAAACCCTAGTTAAATATTGGTTAAGTTTAACTCCTGGGGATTTAGAAACTCGATATTCTAGCGAAATTCGTCCAATTTATCAGCATTTATTGAATAGTAATATTATTGATCAAGGAGTCGGTGAGACTGAACAATCATGGGTTGAATCAATCAGAAAAAAACTTTCTCAAGGTCTGTATTCCTGTGATTTAATTCCTGGGTTGATGGGATTGATGTTATATCAAAGAGCTTATGATATTGATTTTATATACGAAAATGCGATCATTCCTAAATATTTTTTCCCTGAATTTATCAGTTGGCTGTTTGCTCCAGTTCAATGTTTTCGGTGTTCAGAAGACAGATTAAAATATATTAATTTTCAGGAGAATTTATTGGCTTATATTATTCAAAACTTAAATACGGATTCATCTTTTTGTGATTTGTGGATCTATGTCGCCCAGTGTTATCTTAAATATTCTCAGTTGAATTTTGAGGGTTTCGCCGAAATTAATCTCCAGAGGATTTATGATTACAGGAAAAAAATGATTGATTTTTTAGCATTGAATTCAAGGGACAATGTTCTGAACCGATAGCCAGTCTGAATCAACGATAACAATACTAGGGTTCGATCAGCCGAACACCGGAACTTGAAACCATTGATCCGCGTCATTTTAGGCAAAAGCAATTTTTTTGAGCAGTTTCCCGAAAGTTGAGGTAATTTAAAGATCATCAATTTAAGGTAAGGAGTAGACGGTCTGCTATTATTTGGACAATGTAGATTGGATACAGTAGTCAATTTAGGACTAGCAAGGGTAAATTTGAAAGGGGTAGTGAAAGTGGGTTGGAGAGTTCAATGACAGGATTGTTCAAAGTCGGAGACACTATTATCACAGCAGAGGACTTGCCATCTCTGCTCAAGCGTTATCAGTTAATGCCATTATTTCTGCGAGAAGTGATTTTGGAGCAAGCGATCGCTAAGATCACTTGTACAGAAGCAGAACAGGCGGCGGCCATCGAACGATTTGAAAGTCAACACCAACTCACGTCCCCGGAAGCAAAATCGGCTTGGTTAGCGGCCTATGATATGACCCCAGAACAACTTGTGGAAATGGCAGAACGCCCGGTAAAAGTTGAAAAATTTAAACAAGAAACTTGGGGTGGTCGAGTCGAGAATTATTTTTTGACTCGCAAAGGTGGTTTAGATCAAGTTGTATATTCTTTAATTCGGACGAAAAATCCTGGCTTGGCTCAAGAACTCTATTTCAGAATTTCGGAGGGAGAAAATTCCTTTGCTGAGGTAGCCCATGATCATTCCGAAGGGCCAGAATCTCGATCTGGGGGGGTCTTGGGGCCAGTTCCCGTATCCCAACCTCACCCGGCGATTAGTAAACTGTTATCGGTGAGTCAACCCGGTCAACTGTGGGCACCGCGCCCCTTGGCAGAATGGTTCGTGATTATTCGGTTAGAAAAATTCCTTCCCGCCCAGTTAGACGAATCCATGCGTCGCCGTATGATCGAAGAAATGTTTGAAACTTGGCTACGAGAGCAAATGGCTCAAGTTGGCTCACTACAACCTGTTCGCACTTCAGTGTCTTCTGTGTCATGACAACATCCGCCGTTTCTCAATCCCAAATTCAGACTTTCCTGGCCGAAACCAGCCCCTTTGATCGGCTTTCGGAAAAGGCACTTCAGAACCTGTTGCCAAAATGTCAACTCCTGGGCTACCGTACCGGACAACCGATATTTGAGCGGGATAAATTGCCGACTCAAATCACGATTATTTATCAAGGACAGGCTCGATTACTGGGTTTTGATCCTAGAGCCCAACGCCATGTTAGTTTGGGCTTGCTCGGAGCCAGAGAAATCATTGGTGCGGGGGGCTTAATTCGAGGAGTCCCTTGTGAAACCGCGATCGCTTCAACCGACACAATTTGTATTACCTTGTCGGCCGCGGATTTTTTGCAATGGGTGGTAAAAGAACCGGCTTTTGGAGAAGCATTCCGAGATCAAGCTGGCTTGAGTGAAGTTTTTGACCTGTTAAGCCAACATCTACAGGCCCAGGCTGTTCCGGTTAACAATATCAAGAATTTAGCGGTTGATCTAGGGCAGGATGCCGTTGTGCTGAACCTGGCCGCAGGTAATAAGAAAACCAAAGAATTAACCAGCCTACTTGATCCCAAACGGATTTGGTTAGTCAGTAGTGGGACTTTGGGTGGTTTTCCCCCAGGTAGTCGGGTTTTATTAGAAGAAAGTAATCCATCCTATAAGGTGGAGGGGCCCGGTGGGGTTCGGTTAGTGGGGTTGCGAGAACCTGTTTATGAAGTCGAAACTTCCGTAGAAACCTCCGATGGAGAGGTAAGTGTTCAAGACTCCAATAATGGCAACGGCAATCGCAGAATCGACCTATCGGCAGTAACTTCAGCCCCGGAAGTACCCCCGACCCCGGAAACTAATGTCCCTAAATCGGCCATGAAGTTTCCCGTGGTTCGGGGTAAGGGCAAAATTGACGCGCCCCTCGCCTGCTTCAATATGATTGCTAAGTTCTTCGGGATTAGCTTTAAAAAAGATATTGTTCGTCGAGTTTTAGATAATCAGTTAGCAACGGTCGGTAATATTAGTTTGCAGGCTTGCGGGGCCGTGACCCAAATGTTGGGAATCAATGCTCAGTTAGTCCAGGTACCATCCAAAGCTATTAATCGCCTCAAGGCCCCAGCCATGGTGGTCTGGAAAGATAGCTTTGCTATTCTCTATAGCATTACCGAACGGGAAATCATTCTGGCATCCCCGGAAAAGGGTTTAGCCCGGATGCGTCCAGGGCAGTTTGCCGAAATTTGGGGTGAGGAAGGGCAGGTACTGCTGTTACAAGCGCCCCGAGTTGACCAAAAAGAACAATTTAGTTTCTGGTGGTTTTTCCCAGCCTTGATGGAGCATCGAGCAACATTTGTTGAGGTGTTGCTGTCTTCGTTTTTCATCCAAGTGTTTGGTTTGGTCAACCCCTTGGTGAGTATGGTGATCATCGACGCGGTGATCGCACAACAGAACATGGATGCTCTGAACGTCCTGGGGATTCTACTGTTAGGGTTTGCTCTGTTTGAAGGTTTATTAACGGCGTTACGAACCTATCTGTTTGTGGATAGCTCCAACCGCGTTGATATCAAACTGACGGCGGAAATTATCGACCATATGTTACGGCTACCTTTGGGATACTTTGATAGCCGCCAGGTCGGGGACTTGATGAGCCGTTTTAATGAGTTAGGAAATATCCGTAACTTCCTAACGGGGACAGCTTTAACGGTGGTTTTGGATGCGATATTCTCGGTGGTCTACATCGCCGTGATGGTTGCCCTAAGTCCAACTCTGACCCTGGTGGCTTTAGCTCCCCTACCCCTGTTTGCTGGAATTATCTTTCTCTTCTCCCCGGTGATTATGCGGTTAATCCGCAAACGGGCAGGTTTGGCGGGGGCTTCGATGGCCTATATTGTGGAAGTGATTAGTGGGATTCAAACCATTAAATCCCAAACCATTGAACTAACAGCCCGTTGGCGGTGGCAAGGAATGTATGCCCGTTTCATGAGTGCGAGTTTACAAACCACTCTCACCCAAACGGCCGCGGGAACCATGAGTGACTTCCTGAATAAAATTGGGGGGATTGCCCTGTTATGGGTGGGAGCTTATCTGGTGATTGAACAGCAGTTGACCATCGGGGGATTAATTGCCTTTCGGATTATCTCTGGAAACGTCACAGGATCGTTATTACGGTTTATTAGTGTTTATCAACAGATCCAAGAGGTGTCGATTTCGGTGGAACGGTTGCGGGATATTATTGATACCCTTCCCGAAGCCGATGAAGCCGATCGCAATAATATTCCCTTACCTGAAATTGAAGGGTCAGTTACCTTTGAGGAGGTGTCTTTCCGATTTAATCCCACAGGGCCCCTGCAACTGGCTAACATCAATTTAGATTTTCCCTCTGGGTCGTTTGTGGCGATTGTGGGGTTGAGTGGATCGGGTAAAAGTACCCTGATGAAGTTATTGCAGCGTCTATATGCTCCCCTATCGGGACGAATTTTAATTGATGGCTACGATATTAATAAAGTGGAACTCTATTCTGTCCGCCGTCAATTGGGGGTGGTATTGCAGGATACCCTCCTATTTAACGGAACGGTTCAGGATAATATTGGCTTGAGTAACCCCGAAGCCAGTAGCGACGAAATTATTCGGGCGGCTAAAATTGCCGCGGCCCATGATTTTATTATGGGTCTTCCCAGTGGTTACAATACCCAGGTCGGGGAAAGGGGATCGGCTTTATCGGGGGGACAACGACAACGGGTGGCCATCGCCCGCACGGTATTACAAAATCCTAAACTGTTAATTTTGGATGAAGCCACCAGTGCCCTAGACTATCAATCGGAGCGGGCTGTAATTAATCATTTGATGGAAGCATTTCACGATCGCACGGTGTTTTTTATTACTCACCGTCTGAGCGCCGTCAAAAACGCGGATGTAATTATTATGATGGATCAAGGGTCTGTGGTTGAGCAGGGAAATCATGATCAGTTAGTTGCCCTGAAAGGACGTTATTACTGCCTGTATCAACAACAGGAAGCTCCTACTTAATTAAAAAACCTTAGAAATCCTGTTTCTAGTTGCTGTTTACCAATTAATATTTATGAAATCTGTATCACTTGTTGATCAACCGGTTATTCTTGAGAAACCTGCAATGTGGTCTCATCTGTTTCTCTGGTTGATTATGTTAATCACCACATCAGGCGTTGTTTGGGCTTATTTTTCTCGGGTTGAACAAACAGTTCCCGCCGCGGGCGAACTCGAATATAAAGAAGGTGCTAGAGAAATTCAAGCCCCAATAACCGGAGCCGTGGTTAGATTGCACGTTGAAAATGGAGATCGGGTTCAGAAAAACCAACCGCTTTTAACCTTTAGTCAGACAAACCCCAGCGCGGATATTAAATCTTTAGCTAATTTGCAAGGGACTCTTAATCAAGAAAACGAATTCTATAAGAATATTATTCAGGGGAATGGTCGAGGAACTTTACCGCCTGAATGGGAAACAATGGTTAAAGATCGAGATACCCGAATCCAAGAAAATAACGTTTTAAGTTCTTTGATTAATGAACTTTATAATAATCAAGGTCGAACGGTTAACTATAGTTCTGCTCAGTCAGGTTTAGTAACTAATTACCGAGCCGAATATCAATCCCGGGTGTCTGCGGTGGAAGGGCGAATTATTGAATTTAATAAACAACTGGAACAGACAGCAAATTTGATTCGGGCAACGAGAGAACAGGTGCAATACGCAACCAATCAAATTCGCTATTCCGAAGAACAATTAAATTCAGCCAGGGATCAACTTAATAAGTCTCAAGAAGGTTTAGATCTAAACCAATCTATTTTGGGTCAAATTGCCCCTTTAGTTGATGAAGGCGCCATGTCTGACCTCAATAAAAAACGTCAAGAACAGGAGGTTTTGAGAAGTCAAAATGAATTTTTACGACAAGAGGATCAAATCACCACCCGTCAAAGTGAAATTAATGCGCGTAAAGGTGATGTTGAAAAACAGCAATCTGAAATTAAACGCCTAGAAGATGAAAAACAAAAAGTTCTAGCCTCTATTGAGAGAACTCAACAAGAATTGCAAAATACGAAAGATGCTTGGGCAAAAGACTTATATCTTCGCATTGAAGAAAACAAAAAACAGATTGCTAGTATTGACTCTCAACTGAGTCGATATAAACTGGAAAATGAGAAACGATTAGGGGATGTTACGGCTCAACTGGAAAAAGTTGAAGAACAGCGCGATACTCAAGTTTTACGTTCTCCTGTGGCGGGAGTGATTTATGATTTACAACCCTCAACCAAACAGGATTCAGAAGTCGATATGAATAAGGATGAAATTTGCAATTATGTGAATCAGCAAGTGTTAAAATCCGGCGATCCGAAAATGAAGCGTTGTAATGAGGCTTATTATGAAGCCCAACAAACCGAAAAATTGATGCAAATTTTAGCCGATGATAAAGGATTAGAAGGCACAATTTTTATTAAAAATACGGATCTGGCTTTAGTTTTAAATGCCCTACGGGTCAAACGTAAATTCCTACAGCCCTATGATGGAAAAACCGTGGCTGGAGAAGTGATTGAATGTAAAGCAGAAAAGGATTGTATTTGTCCAGATTCTCCAGAAGCTCGAGCAGAAATTGGGATTGCTGATCTAGATTGTGTTCCGGTGGAAGTAACCATTGATGCTTTTCCCAATGATCAATTTGGGATGGTTTCTGGACAGTTAAAATGGCTGAGTCAAGACGCGATTAAACCTGATCCCGAAAAAGGCCGTCAGTATTTTTCGTTTAAAGGAAAAGTGAAATTGGATAAACAAAGCTTTGTTTTAGACGAGGATAAAAATATTAAGATTGGTTTGCAGTCGGGGATGTCGGTAAATACTAAGATTAATGTCGGTAAACGTTCGGTCTTAGATATCTTCTTAAACCGCTTTACTGGTCGGATCAACAGTATTACAAACTTGAAGTAGTTTTAATCAGTAGAGACGTGCCATGGCGCGTCTCTAGCAGTTATTGAATTGATAGTTAATGGCTCAAAAATCCTCCTCTATTATCACTTTTCCTGCTGTTATTTTATGGCTGATATATTTAATCCCTATTTTGGGAGTAACGGGATTTATTATTTGCTTTGGTGTGAATATTCCCTTTTATGATCAGTGGGTTGTACCTGCTTTATTTGAAAAAACAGCCACGGGAACATTACAATTTAAAGACTTATTTGAACTGCATAATAATCATCGTATTCTATTTCCGCGATTAATTTTTATTGCTTTAGGATTTATTTCAAGTTGGAATATTAAATTAGAGCTTTTTTTGAGTTTAGGATTGGCAATATTAACCTTTATATTGTTATATAAAATTTCTGCTAATACCTCAAAAAATCAAAATTATTTCTTTCATTTTACTAATTTATTAACAGCTTTAATATTTTTCTCCTTAGCTCAATCAGAAAACTGGCTTTGGGGATTTCAAATTGCTATATTTTTAATCAACTTTTGCGTAATTTTAAGTTGTTTTATTTTAATCCCAATTCCAGATAAAAACTCAACACTTCTAGTCTCCCCCATTAGCAAGGGGGGGCAAGGGGGGGTTAAGTCTGTAATATTATTAATTATAATTGGTCTAACTCAAAATCAAATTAAACCTAAAACGAAGCTATTATTGGCTGCGATTCTTTGTTTGATTGCCAGTTTTTCATCTGCTCAAGGTTTAATGACTTGGTTGGCTTTAATACCTGGAATTATCATGATTTCAGAATCAGGTTATCAAAGAAGAAAATACCTAATTTTTTGGATGACTTTATTTTTAAGTTCAAGTTTAATTTATTCAATTGGATACACTCAAGAACCGAAAATAATTAATCTCTCTCTCCTTGAAAAGTTATTTACTTTTATTCAATTCTTTTTTAATGTAATTGCTGCGCCCGTGACAAATTCTCAAAATTTTAGTATTTGGATCGGAATAATTATTATCTTAAATTTTATTGTTTTAGGAAGTTACTGTCTGATTAATCTAAAAAACAAAAAATATTTAATAAAATTATGTTCTCCTTGGTTTTCGATTGGAATATTTTCTATCCTATGCTCGATTGTAATTACATTAGGTCGTTATGATTATGGAGCGAATTATGCTATTTATACCTCTCGATATACAACTCATTCTTTACTATTAATTATTGCCGTTATTCAACTTTGGTTTATAATGATTTCAGAAGGTAATTTCTATTTAAAAAATTATTACCCTAAACTGATTTATAGTTTTATCGGGGGAATTTTAGTCTGTTTAATAGCGGTAAAATCAGAAATAGCGATCGCTCAAGCTCAAACGGATGTCATCAATAAACAACGGGGGGAAACCTGCTTAGAACTAATTAACTATTTAGAAGACTCTCAATTCTTTAAAACCCATCCTGAACGTTGCTTATTAAGATTAAGTAAAACAACTTGGTGGATTCAAGATGGGGTTAAACAACTTCAGGGCGTTAATCTTAGAAATTGGGCAAATAATATCACATTCAAAACCGAATCAGAACAACTTTATGGTTATATTGATTTTCCTCTTTTTGGTGATCAACCATTAAAATTAAAGCCAAAAGATGACCTGACATTAAAAGGATGGGCAATTTTTCCCCAGCAACAAAATCAGCCCCAACTCGTCTTTTTCAGCAGGGGAAATCAACAAACCTTTTTTGCCAATGCTAATATTGGTTTAAATAGTCCAGATATTGCTCAAGTATTGAATTCTCCCCTCTATAATTATGCGCGATGGGAAGTTACAATTCCTACTGTACAATTGCATAATGATTTGGGAAACACAAGGGTTAAAGCTTGGGTCTATAATCCTGATGGGAATGAATTTATCCCGTTAAAGGGAGAAGTCAATATTATTCTTGAAAAAAATTAACCTTTAATTCAGTTCTGATCAAGTAGCAATAATTTGGTACAATGTTTAGTCGCTGACCACAATTCCATCTAAAAATGACTATTACTCCTACAAAAATTCCAGATGTTTTCATCATCGAGCCCAAAGTATTTGGAGATGAGAGAGGCTTTTTCTTTGAAAGTTTTAACCAGAAAAATTTTACCGAAAAAACAGGAATTACCTCGGAGTTTGTACAAGACAATCATTCCCGTTCTGTTAAAGGGGTTTTAAGAGGTTTACATTATCAAATACAACAAACCCAGGGCAAATTATTGCGCGTTATTGCAGGCGAAATCTTTGATGTGGCGGTGGATATGAGAAAAAGTTCTCCGAATTTTGGAGAGTGGGTGGGTTGCATTCTCAGTGCAGAAAATAAGCGACAATTTTGGATTCCCCCAGGATTTGCCCATGGCTTTGTCGTGATTTCAGATATTGCTGAAGTGTTATATAAAACCACCGACTATTATGCCCCGGAATATGAGCGTTCTTTGCTCTGGAATGATCCCGATTTAGGCATTGATTGGCCATTAGAAGGAATCACCCCAATTTTGTCAGTAAAAGATCAAGCAGGTCAACCTTTAAAAACGGCGGATTTTTTCTCATGAAACGAATTTTATTGATCGGAAAAGATGGTCAACTCGGTCAAGAATTACAGCCTTTCCTCGCCTCTCTGGGTTCATTAGTCAGTGTCGGACGAGACACCCTGGATTTATCCCAAACCCAAGAAATTGAAAGGCTAATTGAGGAAATCAAACCGGAATGGGTGATTAATGCCGCCGCTTATACCGCAGTAGATAAGGCAGAAAGTGAACCGGAGTTAGCCCTAAAAATTAACGGAATTGCACCCGGTATTTTAGCTAAAACCTGTCAGCAATTAGATGCAACATTGATTCACATTTCCACGGATTATGTGTTTGATGGAACCCAAAGCCATCCTTATCTTGAAACCGATCCGACTCACCCTTTAGGTGTTTATGGAGAATCAAAATTATTAGGAGAAATGGCAATTCAAGCATCCCAAGCTAAATTTGCAATCCTCAGAACAGCTTGGGTTTATGGTGTGGGTGGAACCGGAAATTTTGTCAAAACAATGTTACGTTTAGGGAAAGAACGGGAAGAAATTCGCGTTGTTAGTGATCAAGTTGGGAGTCCGACTTGGACGGGAGATTTAGCACAATCTATTGTGCAATTAATGCCCCTTTTGAATGATCAAAACTACGGAATTTATCACTGTACAAATAGCGGTGTTACCAGTTGGTATGATTTTGCGATCGCAATTTTTGAAGAAGCCCAACTATTAGGTTTTCCCCTCAAAATTGAACGGGTAATTCCCATTACAACCGCCGAATATCCAACGCCAGCAACTCGTCCCGCCTATTCAGTTTTAAGCGGGAAAAAGTTAGCTAATATTGTGGGAAATCATACTCCCCAATGGCGACAAGGACTGAGGAAAATGCTACAACAATTAAAACCGTAGAGACGTGCCACGGCGCGTCTCTGTTGCTCTACTAACCCTTAATTATTAATTATGAAAGCACTAATTCTTTCAGGTGGAAAAGGAACTCGTTTACGCCCCTTGACATACACAGGTGCAAAACAATTAGTTCCCGTCGCTAATAAACCGATTTTATGGTATGGAATTGAAGGAATTGTAGCGGCTGGAATTACAGAAATTGGGATTATTATTAGTCCAGAAACCGGAGAAGAAGTTAAAAATTTAACGGGGAATGGCGATCGCTTTGGCGCAAAAATCACCTATATTTTACAAGAACAACCAGCCGGACTCGCCCATGCGGTGAAAGTGGGTCAACCATTTTTAGGAGATTCTCCCTTTATTATGTACTTGGGAGATAACTTAATTGAAAGTCAACTAAGTCAGTTTTCCGAGAGGTTTAAACAGCAAAAACTAGATGCGTTAATTCTACTAAGAACTGTAACTAATCCCAGTGCTTTTGGGGTAGCCGTTGTTGATGATCAAGGACGGGTATTAAAGTTAATTGAAAAGCCCAAAGTTCCCCCCTCTAATTTGGCTTTAGTCGGGGTTTATTTTTTTGATAAAACTATTCATGAAGCGATCGCTAAAATCCAACCTTCCGCTAGGGGAGAACTCGAAATTACCGACGCTATTCAACAACTGATTGATGATCATAAAAGTGTTGAGGCTTGTACCTTAGAAGGTTGGTGGTTAGATACAGGAAAAAAAGATGATTTACTCAGTGCAAATCAAATTATTTTAGATTCCTGTATTACCTACGATGTAGCAGTAGAAATAGACGAAAAGAGTCAAATTTTAGGCCGGGTTAAAATTGGTAAAGGTACAAAATTAGTCAACTGTAGTATACGGGGGCCAGTGATTATTGGGGAAAATTGCCATTTAGAAAATTGCTTTGTTGGCCCCTATAGTAGTGTTGCGAATAAAGTCACTTTAATTGATGCTGAAATCGAACATAGTGTCATCTTAAGTGAAGCTAAAATTATTGGGATTAATCAACGCATTGTAGATACGGTTATTGGTCGTCGGGCTAGTTTAAGTACCGCCCCTCAACGACCCAAAGCCCTACGTTTTATGATTGGAGATGATAGTCAAGTTGAATTAGCGTGATTTACTGGATAACGGTTAATTATTACTCTACCGAACTGATTAAACGGTTAATTAATTCTCTCGTAGAGACGTGCCATGGCGCGTCTCTACAGGGAATTAATTATCAAATTATTATTATTAATAATTCCCCCGATGATCTTTCTATTCATCGGTTAAAATCTCCGTATATTCTGGTATTTGACGCACCCGAAAATATTGGGTTTGGTCGAGCTTGTAATATTGGGTTAAATTGGGTTTATCAACAAGATTCTCAAGCCCTTGTTTGGTTAATTAATCCCGATGCTTATTTATCTAAAAATGTGCTATCTCAAGCAATTGATGTCTTTAAATCTTACCCAGAATTATCTATTTTAGGAACAGTTATTTATAATAACAAAGGAGAATTAGAGTTTACAGAAGGTCAATTTAACCGAAAAACTGGTATAATTAAAGTCTGTAATCAACTATCAGAATTTTTGCAAAATCAACCTTACCAATTAACAGAATGGGTATCGGGATGCAGTCTATTAATTAATTTGAAAAACTTTAAAGAATGTCCTCAATTTGATCCTAACTATTTTCTCTATTATGAAGATTTTGATTTCTGTTTAAGGTATCGAAATCAAGGACATAAAATTGGGATTACTGCACAAATTCAAGTATTTCATCAAACTTCATCCATTACCCAGAGAAACCCTAACCTCAAACTTCAATATAGTATTTACAGTTATCTTCTCAGTCTTGATAAACATACTTCTAAAGCTGTTTTGCTCTACTGGTTATTTAGAATTAGTTTTATTGGTTTAATTACAATCTTAATTACTCCTAAAAAATCTTGGTATAAACTCAAAGGAGTTATAAATTTTATTGTTAAAAATATCAGCAATAAGCTATTATAGATCTAGTAATATTTTTAATTATAGCAACCGCCAAGGCAGTTAGGACACCAGACGGATCTTAGAACCCAGACGGTGAAGTATTTCCCCCCTGTTCCCTCCCCCCTAGCCCTCGTGCACGGGGGGTTTGGGGGGGCTGTTCCCTGTTCCCTGCTATATAGATTTTTTATGAGTAAATCACTCTTGATTAATTTATCATTTTTAATTCCTGAACCCACAGGAATATCTATTTATGCTAGTCATATTTTACCCGCTTTAAAACCTCTGCAACCTACCTTATTAACCGCTCAAGAAAACCCCGATTATTCTTGTTATTCCGTTCCCAATAATATGACCCCCGACCAAGGAACAAAGGGACATCTTAGGCGGTTACTTTGGACACAGTTTAAACTCCCTAAAATATATCAGCAATTAAAGGGGAATTTGATATTTTCTCCAGTTCCAGAAGCCCCTTTATATTCAGGATGTCGGTCAATTGTAATGGCTCATGATTTAATTCCGTTAAGGTTTCCGAGGCGGGGTTCTCGGTTAACAGCGTATTTTAAATATTATATTCCCTTGGTATTATCTCAAGCCGAACATATTATCTGTAATTCTATCGCAACGGCTGAAGATTTAATCGCGTTTTTTAACATTCCAGAACACAAAATTACACCAATTCCCCTCGCCTACAACCCTCAACAATTCCAATTTTTAGACCTACCAACCGACAATTATTTTCTCTATATTGGTCGTCATGATGCTCATAAAAATGTGTCCCGATTAATTAATGCTTTTGCCGGGTTAAAAAAACCATCAGACTATGAATTATGGTTAGCCGGCCCAACGGATGAAACCTATACCCCCGAACTCAAAAGGCAAGTTCAAAAGTTAGAATTAACTCAACAAGTAAAGTTTTTAAATTATGTTCCAACCGATGAATTAACTACAATAATTAATCAAGCCATTGCTGTTGTTTTTCCCAGTCTTTGGGAGGGGTTTGGTTTCCCGGTTTTAGAAGCGATGGCTTGCGGAACTCCCGTTATTACCTCTAACCTATCTTCCTTACCCGAAGTGGGGGGAAATGCGGCATTATATGTTAATCCTTATCAAGTAGAAGAAATTACAGAAGCAATGGAAACCCTAGCAAATAATATGGAAATGCGATCGCATTTAAGACAATTAGGATTAGCACAAGTTAAACAATTTAGTTGGGAAAAAACCGGAAAAGAAACAGCAAAAATCATCCAAAATCACCTATAAATCATCCCGTTGTTGCGCTTTAGCGCATCTTATTCGTTGTAGTATAGCATCAGAAAAGAATGCGCAGCAAGCGCAACAACGTTGGAACAACTGGATTTGGTTCCCAGGTATAACCAGGGAACCAGAGGCGAAGCAAAAAATATTAGTACACAGAGGTTATTTTATTCGGACTCATGATAAAATTGGGAGACTTCATCAAAGACCAGTCAGCCAGGTTAAAATGAACATAACAACAGCTAACAGATCTGCGCGAATTACTGAAATTATTCAAAAACGCCAGCCCCTAGCTCAGAGGATCATCAGTGTAGAATCTAATTTAAAGAATCTGCAAAATGCAATTCAAATTTTAGAAAGTGACCGAAAGCAACAACTTAACCAATAGCCAAACGAGGCTAAAATTGTTGATAAGTTAAATAAAATTGATTTTTCTTCAATCTTATCAAAAATAGAAAAAGAATTACGAGAACTACATAAGTTAAGGATTTGTTTCGCTCGTCAAACCCTCAATATCGGCGTGGTTGGACGAATGAAACAAGGGAAAAGTACCCTACTACAAACCCTGAGTGGACTGTCTGATGATGAAATTCCAGCCCGTTCAGGAAAAGCCTGTACTTTTGACCAGATCCTAAAAAAACAGGGGTTTCTATTGAAATTGAACTGTTATAATAATTACAATAGTCAACTAAAAAATTAATTTGTTTAATTAGGATTAAAGTAAAAATGGAAAATTACTATCAACTTAACTTATTTAATCATAGTCAGAATTCAATTAATTACAACAATTTAAAATATCCTAAAGGCTATAAAGGGTTAGCAAGATTTCACAAATACTGGGGAAAAAAACCAATTGAGTCTTTATCATTTCTGATTGACGCTTTAACCCAAAAAGATGATCTCATTCTTGATCCTTTCTTGGGTTCAGGTTTAGTGGCAAGGGAAGCACTTCTGAAAAAAAGAAGATTTATCGGGATTGATATTAATCCCATAGCTATTGAACTATCAAATCTTATGGTCAATCTTCCTTGTTCTTTTCAACTTCAAGAAGCCATCAATAATTTAGATCAAAAAATTAAGCATAAAATATATAAAACCTACATTTTAGAAGACGATAAAATAGCAAGTCACTATCTATGGAATGGGGAAGAATTAATTTCAACTTGGAATATATCAAACTTTAAAAAAACTCGTGAAGAAAGACAACCAACAGATTATGATTGTATTTTAATCAATCAATATGAAAATTATATATCCAAAAGTTTGCGTAAAATTCAGCTTTTTAATAATAGTCGAATTAATACCACTAATCTGTTAACCCTAAATGATATATTTACTGGCCGCGCTTTGTATAATATTGACATTTTAAGAGAAGAAATTAACCATTTACCTCAGAATATCCAAAAACCCTTGTTACTTTCGCTAACAGCTGCTTCTGGTCAAATGTCAAAAATGGTTTTCGCTATCACAAGCCGAGGTAAGAATCAGAACAAAATAACTAATAAAATAGAAGTAGGAAGTTGGGTAGTGGGATATTGGAGACCTAAACTTCATTTTGAGATTAATGTTTGGAACTGTTTTGAAAATAAAGTAAATAATTTAATTAAAAGTGTTATTGATAACAAAGAAAAAGAAAGATACTTAGTTTCTACAAGGCTAGAACCTGTTATCAATAAAAATAATCAATTGGCTTTGATTTTAGGTAATAATCTTACTGTTTTAAAAGAATGTCCTGATGAAGTTGTATCTTTAATTATAACTGATCCTCCTCATGGCGATAGAATTCCTTATTTAGAATTGAGTGAAATGTGGAACTCTTTATTGGGTAAAATCCCAAATTTTACTGAGGAAATTGTAATTTCTAATGCAAAAAATAGAGAAAAAAATAAAGAAGATTATACCCATAATATGAGTATTTTTTTAAAAACAGCGAGTCGTATTTTAAAACCAAGTGGAATACTAGCTTTGTTCTTTAATGCTAAAGATAAAGATAGTTGGAAATTTTTAAAACAACATCTTACATCTTTACAATATCTTAAATTTAGAGGGTATTTTCCTATGAATTATTCAGCCCAATCTGTGATCCAAGATAATAGAGAAGGAAGTTTAAAAAGTGATTTTATTTTAATCTATCAAAAATCAGGGATTGATGATTTAGAAAAATTAAAGCCTTTATTGGAAATTCCTGAATGGTCTGTAGAGTTTCCTGAAGATTTTTTAAAACTTAACTAATTTTTATAGATTGAGGTATGAATCATGTCTAATAATAACTTAAATACATTTTTTCATCTTGAATCTTTATATAATCAGGGTAATTTTTATGAACTAACTAACTCTGAAGATGGTTTATATTTTCTCAAACTTCGTTCTTTAGCTCGAAAAGAATATTTACTTTATTTGTTGGAAAAAAGTAAAATTTATGTAGACAAACTTCCAGCTAAAGAACTATTAAAAAAATCTTTTGAGGCACAAGTTTCTACTTCTATTATTGAAATGACTATCCGTGAAATTTATACTCAAGAACGAATAGAAAGAAAGAATTTAGAGCGTCAAATTTTGGCAGAACTTTATAAGTTGCGAGTCTTTGATTGGGGCGGTATTCATCAAAATGATATTAATAAACACTTAGTCAATAATTATATTAAAAAAATAAATAACTATGATTCCTTAGTTGAAAAGATTGAAAACGAAATATTAAATAGTTTAAAAGGTTTTATTCTTTGTTCATGGTATAATAATTGGACATCTATTATTATCGAAGATATTTTTAAAGATCATCCTCGTGTTTTACCAACCATTGGTAAAATCAAGCAAGTAGATTTTTTTATAGATCAAGTTCCTTTTGATCTCAAAATGACCTATTTTCCTATAGGATTCATGGAGAAAAAAAGAAAAGAGAGAGGGTTAACAGTTAAAGAAGTGTCTGAATTAAAAAAAGCAGCTAATTCCTTTGAAATTCCATTTGATAAAAACAGAAGCGATCAGGATCTATTATTAGATTTAATTGCTGCTTTTTCAGAAAATTCACAAACAAAAGTACAAGATTTTTACCATCAATTTATTTCAACAAGACGTGAAATTATTACCGAAACCATACAACAACCTCGAAACCTTCTTAAATGGTTATATGAACAACAAGGCACTCAAAGATTTGATGCTAGTAATCGACTATTTTTAATAGTTATTGATCTTAATCATCTTGAAAACAGTTGGAAGATCAAGAGAGATTATCAACTATTAAAATCAGAGATTGATAATTATCTTAATAATCAGTTCTTTGATTGGGAAAAACTCAAACTTGACTGGTCATTTAATAACCAACAATATAAAAGCTATACAGATGTTATATTTGTTGTTAAGTAGGGTTTGCTGAAGAAGATTGAAAAAGGGACAGTGTAAGGATGTTTCAGCAATAAAAACCGGAACAGGTGCAAGGACAAGGTGTAAAATAGTCCAAAAAGCTGGCATGATGAGTCGGGGAAAATGTACCGTAAAGACGAGCAAGGTATAACCAGGGAACCAGAGGCGAAGCAAAAAATATTAGTACACAGAGGTTATTTTTTACGGACTCATGATAAAATTGGGAGACTTCATCAAAGACCAGTCAGCCAGGTTAAAATGAACATGACAACAGCTAACAGATCTGCGCGAATTACTGAAATTATTCAAAAACGCCAGCCCCTAGCTCAGAGGATCATCAGTGTAGAATCTAATTTAAAGAATCTGCAAAATGCAATTCAAATTTTAGAAAGTGACCGAAAGCAACAACTTAACCAATGGCCAAACGAGGCTAAGATTGTTGATAAGTTAAATAAAATTGATTTTTCTTCAATTTTATCAAAAATAGAAAAAGAATTACGAGAACTACATAAGTTAAGGATTCGTTTCGCTCGTCAAACCCTCAATATCGGCGTGGTTGGACAAATGAAACAAGGGAAAAGTACCCTACTACAAACCCTCAGTGGACTCTCTAATGATGAAATTCCAGCCCGTTCAGGAAAAGCCTGTACTGCGGTTCGTAGCACAATCTATCATCAACCGGAAAATCTAACTGAAGCGTTAGTTACATTTCATACTGAAGAATCATTTTTACAAGAGGTAATTCTTCCCTACTTTGACCATGAAAAATTGGCTAATATTTTACCTAAAACCCCACCTCAGAGCCTAGATGATTTTCACAAAATCCAACTTCCATCACAGGATTTACTGCAAGGAAATGATGCCACCACTAAAACAATCTATAAACGTCTTTGTGATGATTATCACTTCAATTTTAACGATTATTCCCCGTTTATTGGTAAACAACCGATACGGATAACCAAAGAAAAAATCCGAGAATATGTTGCTCAGAAAGAAGAAAATGGAAAACTCACCGATAGCAAACATTTAGCGGTTAGGAAAGTAGAAATTTCCTGCTCTTTTCCTAATGCCAATGAAATCGGAAAAATTGCATTAGTTGATTTACCAGGGTTAGGAGATTTTAAACTGGGTGATGAAAAATTAATGTTGACAACTTTAGGGGAAGAAGTTGACGTAGTTTTATTTATTCTTAAACCCAATGAGAATGGTTCTGTGTGGACAATTAACGACACAGAACTTTATAATACAGCCAGTCAAGCTTTAAATGAATTATCAGCCAGATCATTTTTTGTTCTTAACAATAAAGTTAATGGTGATGACAGTGGTAACTTAAAAAGCTGTCAAGATCTTAAAGCTGATATTGATCAACAAATAGTTCAAATTAAGGTGGTTGAATGCCTGATTGCTGACTGTCGTAATCCAGAACAAGCAAATCAAGTCTTAGATCAAGTTTTAGATTATTTAGAAACTCAAGTCATTGAATTAGATGCGCGATATGCAAAATCTAATCAAGAGTGTTTGATTCAACTTCATGAACAATTAAAAACTGAGTTAGATCATGCAAAAAATGCCCTTGGTGGAACGGGAGAAAATTTTTATAAATTTATGGAACAAGAGTTTAGTAAGTTATTTGGAAATAATACAAAAGGTTGGTGGAAAGATGTTGTACTCGGTTTAGAAAACTTGCGCTCAGACCTGTGGTTATATCGGGATAATCCAGATAAAAATTTAGAGGATAAGGTCACTGAAGCGATTCAAAATTGTAACAAAAACAAAGGTGTTTTGTCCTCGGAAAATCCCTTAGAAGAAATTAATGAACGAATCAGAACCAGTGGTGCGTTGATAACCTATGCAGATTATCAAGATAAGTTGCGGGTGTTATTATCCCATCATTTTATTACCTTAGATGATGGACTAAAAAAAATGATAGAAGATACCAAAAAGCAGGTCGCTGAAGTTTTGATTGAAAAAGGTCGCTTGGGAGTCTTAACAAATGCGAGAGGATCGGAATTTATCCGAGAATTAGAAAAAAGGATCGATTTAGCAGATGAAGATCAAGACTATTCTCCTAATTTAAAACAAGGATTGAGAATTTTTATTGATTTTGAACTGTCCTATCGAGGATTGGTACAACACCGAATTCGGAAGCATTTAGATCAACTCACGAATGTTTTACCGTCGAATAATTCAACGGGACAATTACTGGATAAAGATGAAATATTGCGTCCTGATGCTTCAACTACGGCACAAGAAATTCTAACTGCACTAGAGATTAAATATGATACTGCGGTGCATCGTATTCAACCTGCTTTGGAAGAATTGCTCTGGGAACCAAATCAAGCCGCTTATGCCATGGTTGAAGAATTTGTTGATAATATTATCCGTCAAGAAGATGTTCAGGAAGAATGGAAAAATTTCTTGCGGGAAGTGCGATCGCAAGTTTGGCCAGAACAACTGGGTCAACTCGAAAATAATCACGAACTTCGTGATCATTGGCTGCAATTAGTTAAGAATGTAGAAAGTGCTAATCAGCCTGAATTATTGCAGTTTTTAAACGTTTAAATCGGAGAAAATTTTCATGCTAACTAATGAGTTAAATATTATCATGGTTGCTCCTAGACAGATTGGTAAAACCAGTCTGTTAGCAGCCATGCACGAAGAATTCGATAAAACGTTTGAACAAGCTAATCTTCAAACGTGGACTGATGATACTAGAACATTACAAGCTATAACCGAATGCAAGATAGTTTTAAGAACTATAGATCCTAAATTTCAAAAATCCGTAAAAAGAACTGACATCTTTGATGATCTTTGGGATGATAAAGGTTTTGTTTTTGAGCTTGGGAGTGGTGGCAGAAAATTTATGAAACTTAGATTTACTGACCCATCAGGTGATTATTTTGCAACAGATTCAATACAAACAGAGAAAGAGTATGTGAAGGAAAAATTATTAAAATGTGATGCTGTAATTATTCCCATTGATGCTACTGCATTAATGGAAAAAAAGACAGGAAGGGTCAACCATAGCGAAGTGGGAACTTGGCATGAAGAAAAAAACGATCCTGAACGGATCACAACCCTGTTAAAATCTGCCTATGCAGGTTTGACCGATCCCAGATCCGTTCCCAGATTAGTCATTTTAGCTCCTGTTAAATGCGAAACTTACATGAGAACTTCCCAAGATGCTGACAACTTACTCCAGCACGTTCAAATCGGATATCAAAAACTGTTAAATTTTTTAAAATCCGATGGGTTATTTGGTAAAGTGGCAGTTGTGGTGACACCCGTTCAAACCGTTGGTAATGCTGTTTTTGCTTACCACAAAACTGATGATCAGGGTTTTACAAAATTTTACTTTAATAAAACAGAAATGAAAGCTCCCTATGCTCCAAAAGATGGAGATCAACCCCTGAGATATGTTTTACGGTTTTTGCTAAATCTTTCTAATGAGGAAAAAAAACGTCAGTTAGAGCAAGATCAAAGAGAACTAGCTGAACTTGAAAAAAGTCTATCCACAGAAAAAGATAAACTTGATGAAGTTAAACAAAAAGTTGCTCAACGACAGAAAGCATTTAGAGAACAACAGCAACTTTGGTTTCCCTTCAGATCTATAGACAAATTATTTGATGATAAGTACGGAGCTTATAAAACAGCGCAAGAAAACCTTAAATCAACGGAAAAAACAGTTCAAGACATTCAAACTAAAGTTCAGAAGTCTAAAACCCAAGTTCAAGCTACGCAGGAGGAAATTAAGATTTTTAACAATGCTGTTTTTGCTTTTGCCATTGGCTGTAAAAATAGTGATGGTTTTGCTATTTTGCAAGGTGCTAAATTGTTGCCTATTCCCCATAATTAATAGACAAGGAGATTGAAACATGAAAGAGCTAGAGCCAGAGGTTTATGTGAGAAGTTATGCCCTAGGTAAAACTGGAATTCATTGGCGCAAGATTGAAAATGAAAATATCCAGTATATCTCAGAATCTCCTAATATGCTTAAAGAAAGGTTGGTTAAGAAAAAAACAGGGGATTTAGGAACAATTGGATATTTGATAAATTATCAAAATCCTTCGCTTGTTCTCATGCGTTATTCTGAACAATTATTATTCATGGTTTCAGGAATTGAGTTTGTAAACAAACAAACTAACAAATTTGGAAGTACAATAGAAACCGAAGTATATAATGCAGTTGCATGGGTTGTTGATCCTGATGAAAGTAACAGTATTTCACCTAAAAACGAATTAATGTTACGACATTTAGCAGCACGCGCATTATTAAGCTTTGTAGGTAAAGATCCAGAGTTTATTAATACAATCAATGAGGCAATTAATTTTAAAGGATTAGAGGAATTTGAGGTTAATCTCGATAAAATCAATCAATTAACTGAAAATTCAGCAGATAAGCTCAAACAATTACTTTCAAATTTAGATAAAGCTGAAGGTGATCAACAAAATTGGTACAAAAAAGATGAAAAAATAGGTAATGAGCAAGAAATTATTAGTTTGGCTGAGAAAATCATCAACACCGGATTACCGGAAGATGATTTAGCAATTTTAATCAGTAAGGTTGATAAGAATACAGTCTCGGTTTCATCTATTGATCTTGATCTTAAGCCTGAAATACCTACGGATAATCAAGTTGAAAAATTGTCATCTCCTTCAATAGAACCTGAAAAAACTGAGGAGAAGGGGGATTTACCAATGGGAAAGTCCCCAAGATTCAGGTTAAACATAAAAGTGGTAGCGGTAATCTTAATAATCATAACAATATTAAGTTCAATGATAGTGACGTTAAAGGTGATGGAGAACAAGAAAGAGAAGCCGGAGAAAATACCGATTCCGCAAAGTTTGGTAACTCCCAAACCGCCAGTTCCGGTAAATCTAAGATAGATCAACCTATGGAAAATAAAGATAAAGATTGGATCAAAATTGTACGTTCTTTTGTTAAATTAATCCCAGAAGAAAAATATCGTTCTCCGATAGAAGAACGATTAGATTTTGAAGACAAATTATTAGAAGAACAACGAAATGATTGGTTTAAACTAGGTAAGTTTTTAATTCTCGATAACGAATTAAAAAAACAGTTAACTCCTGAAGATAATCAGTTATTAGACTCAGTTGAAAAAATTCTGAATGACTTGTTAAAAAGGTTGAAGGAAATCAAGGGTGAATAATCTTTTATCCTGATCAAAAATAAATCGTGGTAATCTCTTTAGGGCTTCAATCCATCCTAGTTACTAATCTGGGGATTAAGCCCTGAAGGGCTTACTACGGGGTTAGGTGTGTCGTTTTTGATGCCAATTCCAAGCATGGGTGATAATATTTTGAAGATCGGGATATTCAGGATTCCAACCTAATATTGATCGGGCTTTTTCTCCACTTCCAACTAAACTTGGTGGATCTCCGGGGCGGCGATCGCATTCAATCGCTTTAATCTCTTTTCCCGTAATTTCTCTAGCGGTTTCTATCACCTCTTTAACAGAAAATCCTTTCCCATTTCCTAAATTAAAAACATCCGTTTTTCCACCATTTAATAAATATTCTAACCCTAAAATATGGGCGGTTGCTAAGTCCGTAACGTGAATATAATCTCTAATACAAGTACCATCAAGTGTGGGATAATCGGTTCCAAAAATAGAAATAGAATCTCGTTTTCCTAATGCTGCTAATAAAATTAAAGGAATTAAATGGGTTTCGGGATTATGATCTTCCCCTAATAACCCTTCTGGGTCGGCTCCGGCGGCATTAAAATAACGGAAACGTACCGATTTAAAATCATAGGCGACATCAAAATCCGATAAAATTCTTTCTACCATTAATTTAGTCGCCCCGTAGGGATTAATCGGATTTTGGGGATGCTCTTCAGGAGTGGGAACAATATCAGGAACCCCATAAGTGGCGCAGGTTGAGGAGAATACAAACTTATTAATTCCCGCCTCTTTCATTGCTTCCAATAACGTTAAAGTTCCGACCACATTATTGCGATAATATTTATCAGGATTAGTAACAGATTCCCCCACATAAGCATAAGCAGAAAAGTGCATCACCGCATCAATTTTGCGACTAGAAAATAACTGATCAAGTAACGGACGATCATTAGTATCTCCAATAATTAATTCAGTTTTTAAGACCGTTTCCACTAAGTCTTGATGTCCATAAACTAAATTATCGAGAATAATAACTTTATAACCCGAACGTTGTAGCGCCAGGACAGCATGGGAACCAATATAACCCGCTCCGCCAGTAACTAAAATAGTAGTTTTATCTTCAGACATAAATTTATGCTCCTTTGTTTTATTCAATGAATTTAAGTTAATCTTCTAACCGTTTAACTGAAACATCAACCGCTTGCACATCAATAGTTCCTGGGGGTGTTAACCGACTAAAATGCCCCTGTTCGATTTTCAACGGTTCTCCACAGTTAGGACATTGAAATTGAATGTTATTAAAAGCCGGAAATTCATGGCTACAAACCGGACATTGATCTTGAATTAGATTGCGTTTTAACCACCACTGGACACCCAAAATCACCAAAATAGGAGTAATCGCAATCACCGCAATTAAAATCAGAACCCCCTTGACTAACCAACCCAAACCAATAGAGATCAAAATGCCAATTACAGCTAAAGTAATCAGCCAGTTAGTCAAACCAGAAAGTCTGATTTGTAGAGTTTTGAACCGCTCTTGGTTCACAGCTATCTCCTTAATTATTCAAGCCAGATTTAATCTGATGGAACCCTTAAAAATTTGAACTTTGATATTTTAATTTCTATGATATTATAGCAACCAGCAGGTTAATATTCACAACTTCTTTGTGTCTTCGTGTCTTTGTGGTTAAATTAGGCTTACCCCTGGTTTTGATCCAGCAACTCTTGGACTCGGCCCTCAAAGGCGGGTTTTCCGAAATGGGCCAAACATTGCTCCCGCAACCAAGGGCCATGACAGCGTTGATCCTCACCCTGAAGCAGTTGAATACAAGCCTCTGCAACGGCCTCTACATCGCGGTGAGGGACTTGCCAGCCCAATTTTCCATCCTGCAAAGGATCAACCGAACCATCGCTATCCCCGGCAATAACGGGTTTCTCGCAGGCCATCGCCTCTAAATAAACAATCCCAAACCCCTCTTGAGAGGGCATGACATAACCATCACAAACCCGATAATGATTAACTAATTCCTCGGTAGGAACAAATCCGGCAAAAATGACCCGATCGCTTACTCCCAAATCTTCGGCCAACTGTTGTAATCTGAGTTGGTCATCTCCCCGACCAATAACTAAATATTTGACATTGGGAAAGACTTGGGCAATTTGGGAGAGGGCGCGAATGGTAACATCAACTCCCTTATAGGGGTCGCCTTTCCATAGACGAGCAACGGTCATTAATACCCGGGCATCCTGTAAATCATAGCGTTGGATTAACTGTTGGGGTTTGGGGCTGGGAGTAAATTTTTCCCCATCTACCATACAGGGTAACATTTGAAATTGATTCGGATTTAACTGATTAGCAAGACAGGCTTGATCGCGACTATATCGGCTAATTGTCCAAATTTGATCGGCATTTTGTAGGGCTTTTTGCTGTTTTTTCGGCAGAGGTTCCCAGACTTCTTTACCATAGGTTAATACGGTGTAAGGAATACTCAAGGGTTGACAAATTATTTGCACCAAGGGGGCTAAATTAATATGACCACACAACACCCGTCGAGGTCGATATTGGACTAAATTAGTTAGTAAAGATATTGCTAATTTAATCCTTCCCCAGAGGGGATTTTGAGATTTAAAATACTCAAATTGAAAAGAACTGGATGGGGTTTCAAAAGGGTTAGGACATCCGGGATAATCCCGTAAAATTAAAACCTGATTCTGGGGATTAATATTAATCTTTGAGTCGGGAGAAACGGGTTTAATAGTCTGGGAAGCATCTAAAATATCTTTAACATAGGATTGAATTCCTCCTTCACAAGAAAAAACAGCTAAAAAGCACCAAAGTAATTGATTTTGATCTAGGTTTGGGTATTTTTTTAATAACATAGCCAGGGTTCAAGAATAATATTGTTTTGTATTCCGTCTTTTCCAATTGTTCCTATAAAAAAGGATACCTGTGACGCTCCCAGACCTAGCCTAACACGCTATCCCGGTGAACCCACAGGTATCATATCATCAAAAATTTTGAGAGGATGTGGTTTAAAATCCCAAAGTTAAAGACTTATCAATGGGAAGGGCAGCCCCAATTCCTAACCACAGCGTTACTAAAGTTCCAAATAAGAAAACAGCCGTTGCCACAGGACGACGGAAGGGGTTTTGGAACTTGTTGACGTTCTCAATTAAAGGAACCGCAATTAAACCCACAGGAATCGAAGACATCAACATAATTCCTAGCAATTTATTGGGAACGACCCGCAAAATTTGGAAGGTTGGCCAGAGATACCATTCGGGTAAAATTTCTAACGGCGTTGCAAAAGGATTAGAGGGTTCTCCCATCATGGCGGGGTCGAGAACCGACAATGCCACCACTAAACCAAAGGTTCCCAAAATTACAATCGGGAACGTATATAACAAATCATTCGGCCAAGCCCGTTCACCATAGTAGTTGTGACCCATGCCTTGAGCCAATTTAGCGCGAAGAACTGGATCACTGAGATCCGGCTTTTTTAAGATGGACATAATTAAAACGTCGCTCCTTTTTGGGAAATTTAACAGGTTGTTGGTTGTCTTTGAATTTGGCAAAGGCTACTCCTAACCCTTGGATGTTTGAGACCCGTTATCGAAAGTTAACTTTCTCCGAACAAACCGCCACCGATGCCGGAGTAGCGCCGAAACGCCAAACCCGATCCACGTCCATTTACAGAGGGCCCGAAATCCCTTGCTTCCGAATCATCAAGAAGTGGGCTAACATAAAGACGGCAATCAGCCAAGGTAGGACAAAGGTATGTAAGCTGTAAAAACGGCTAAGAGTACCTTGACCCACGGCCGTACCACCCCGCATCAGTTCCACAATGGTTGAACCGACAACGGGAATCGCTTCAGGAACCCCAGATACAATTTTCACCGCCCAGTAACCAACCTGATCCCAAGGCAGAGAATAGCCTGTAACCCCAAAAGAAACCGTAATCACGCCTAAAATCACACCCGTGATCCAGGTTAATTCCCGGGGCTTTTTGAAACCCCCGGTGAGATAAACGCGGAAAACGTGCAGGATCATCATTAACACCATCATACTGGCAGACCAGCGATGGATGGAGCGAATTAACCAACCAAAGCTCACATCCGTCATAATGTATTGAACAGAAGTAAAAGCTTCCGCGACGGTCGGTCTATAATAGAACGTCATCGCAAATCCAGTGGCAAACTGGATTAAAAAGCAAACTAAAGTGACTCCACCCAAGCAATAGAAAATGTTGACATGAGGGGGCACATACTTACTGGAAATGTCATCATCAAGTGCTTGGATATCCAGCCGTTCATCAAACCACTTGAAAGTCTGAGATTCTTTGATTCCCTTAGAAAACATGAAGCTAGAATTCCTAAAAATAAATGGCTACCTATTGTTATTCCTTTAAGACATCATTAATAGATATCTTTAGATTAGACTGTCTGAAGCCAGAGAACTCTGGATATCAAAAAGCCATCACCATAAGGAATAGGGAGGTCGGTTTGATCCGATTGACAGATTAGGCTAAAAGACTTGCGTGTTCTCCCCTACTCTAAAAAATGTAACATAACTTCAACTCAATTTTCACAAAACTAGGGAATCAATCTGCCCCGGATCGAATCCCCCAAGGGTGATGCTGAAAATCAAGCCGTGAAAGGTCTTAAATCGGTTGATTCCCCAATCTAATTTGAAAGCAACGTTAAATCACCACCATGCAAAAGCGCGTTTTTCCCATAGCATTTCTAATTATTCTGCAAGTTAGCTTAATCTGGATCACTTGGACAAATCCGGTTCTGGCCCTGACCGAAGATCAAAAAATCTTGAGTGAAAGTTGGCGAATTATTAATCGCTCCTATGTGGATGAAAGTTTCAACCATCAAAACTGGTGGTCTATCCGCGAGAAACTAATCCGGCAACCCTTCAAAAGCCGCGACGACACATATTCTGCCATTGAGAAGATGTTAGCCACCTTGGATGACCCATTTACCCGGTTATTGCGACCGGATCAATATCGCAGTTTACAGGTGAATACCTCCGGGGAACTGATGGGGGTGGGGTTACAAATCTCCCAGGACGGGGAAACGGGCAATTTAACCGTTATTGCTCCGATCGATGATTCTCCCGCAGAACGGGCGGGTATCCAACCCCAGGATCAGATTGTGAAAATTGATGGCTTTTCTACTTCTGAGTTAACCCTAGATGAATCCGCGGCTCGGATGCGGGGGCTAAGGGGTAGCCAAGTGACTTTAACGGTGTTAAGAAATAGCAATAAAACCACGGAAGATATTATTTTAGTTCGGGATCGGATTGCCCTGAACCCGGTGATCACGGAACTACGTTCTGATTTGAAAGACACTCCATTAGGTTATATTCGTTTAAATCAATTTAATGCCAATGCCACGGAAGAAGTAGCTCAAGGGATTCAATCTTTAGAAAAAAAAGGGGCGAAAGCCTATATTTTGGATCTCAGAAATAATCCAGGGGGATTATTACAATCTGGCATAGAAATTGCCCGACTTTGGTTAGATGAAGGGACGATTGTTTATACTGTTAATCGTCAAGGTTTATTGGGAAGTTTTGAAGCGGTGGGTTCGGCTTTAACCCAAGCTCCTTTAGTCATTTTAGTCAACCCAGGAACCGCTAGTGCCAGTGAAATTTTAGCCGGGGCTTTACATGACAATCATCGAGCAACTTTAGTTGGAGAAAAAACTTTTGGCAAGGGATTAATTCAATCTTTATTTGATTTATCCGATGGTTCGGGATTAGCAGTAACAGTTGCTAAATATGAAACTCCCAATCATACTGATATTAATAAATTGGGAATTATGCCCGATCAGTTAATTCCTTCGGAACCTTTACTTAGAAATCAAGTGGCAACGGAAGCCGATCACCAATATCAAGCGGCTTTGGAATTGCTATCTTCTCAATTGGTGGTGGCTCAAAATTAATAGGTAATGGGTTTTGGGTTTTGGGTTTTGGACTGATGACTAATAACTGATTTCTGATAACTGATAACTGATTTTTGTATGTTGGATTATGATTTGGTGATTTTAGGAGGGAGTTTAACCGGACGCTATGCAGCATTATTAGGCAGTCAAATGCAAGGACGAATTGCTTTAGTTGAGCCGGAAAAAACTGGGCATTCGGGGTTATTTTCGATGGCTTTATCCCTCTCTAAACTTGAGTTAATACCCCTCTGGGGCGGGTCGGATATTAGGAGAAAACCGATCAAACCTTGGGTCGATTTAGTTAGAAATAACTGTGAGGAAATTTATTCCCATCAACGGTTAGGGGCAGGGGGAGTGGATGTGATTGTTGGTGAAGGTGAATTTATCAAATCTCCCCGTCTGGGATTTAAAGTTAATAATAGAATATTGCGATCGCGCAATTATTTATTAGCCCCAGCTTCCACCCCTAAAATTCACCCCATTGAAGGGTTATTATCCACAGGATTTATTACTCCACAAACCTTGGATTTGTTTTTAGAAAAATTACCGAATTTATCAGAAATAATTCCCCAGAGATTAGCAATTATTGGGGGTGATCCGAAGGGAATTGAATTAGCCCAATATTTCGCTCGTTTGGGTTTAGAGGTGATTATGATTACCCCAGCTACTCAAATTTTAGCCCAGGAAGATCCCGATGCGGTGCAGTTGATTCAATGTCAATTAGAAGCCGAAGGAGTAAAAATTTTAACCCAAACTCCAATTATTCAGGTTAAAAAAATTGCCGATAAAAAATGGATTCAAGCGGGAAATACTGCTATAGAAGTCGATGAAATTTTGGTGGCTTATGGCTCTCAAACCGACGTCGAATCCTTAAATTTAAGCCTGGTCGGTGTTGAGTTTAAAGGAAATCATTTATGGGTGAATCAAAAACTACAAACCACCAATCCTAGAATTTATGGGTGTGGACAAATTTTAGGGGGATATCCCTTTGAACATATCGCCCAATATGAAGCACAAATTGCCCTCAAAAATTCCCTATACTGGCCGAAGTTTCAAGTTGATTATCAAAGCATTCCTTGGGCTATTTTTTCTGACCCCCAATTAGCACAGGTGGGGTTAACAGAAACCCAAGCTAAACGACGCTATGGAACTCAAGTAATTGTAGAGCAACAACCCCTAAAAATGATCGCTCAGGCGCAAATTTCCGGGGAAACAACGGGATTTTGTAAACTTGTGGGTTTGGCGAATGGTAAACTCTTAGGGGCTACGGTGGTCGGTTCCCAGGCAAGTGAATTAATTCATACCCTAGCTTTGGCAATTCGTCAAGGGGTAAACCTTAAAACCTTAGCTGAATTTCCTCCGATTTTTCCCACGTTTTCGGAGGTTTATCATCAAAGTGCGATCGCTTGGATTGATCAACGCCGTTGTCAAAATAGGGTATTATTTAATTGGACAGAAAATCTGTTTCATTGGCGACGATATTGGGGAAATTAAGAATTAAAATGTCTAACATGAAAGTTCAAAAAATACAAGTTTTTAACCGGGCAACGATTATCGGTTTTAGTGTTTTATTATTAACTGTTACGGGTTGCCAAAAACCACCTGCTCAAGTTAAGTTAGGTCAAGATCAAGAATGTTTTGGATGTGATTTTAGCGGAAAAAGTTTGCAAGGGCAAAATTTAACCGGGGCTAAATTGAATAATTCTAACTTTAGTAAAGCGGATTTAAAAGGAGCTAATCTCAAGGGAGCATTTTTAGATACTGTTGATTTTACTGGAGCGAATTTAACCGGGGCAGATTTAAGTGAAACTACTTTAAATCAAGCTAATTTAACAAATGCTAATTTGAGTCAAGCGAATCTGACTGGGGCATTTATTCGAGGGGCTAAACTGAATAATGCCAAACTGAATGGAGCAATCTTTAAAGATGCGGATTTGAACTCAGCCGATTTAACCGGAGCAGACCAGAAAGGAGCTAATTTTCAAGGGGCAATTATGCCGGATGGTTCGATTCAAAAATAATGTGTAGTGGGGAATTACGAATTACGAATTACGAATTACGAATAGGCAATAAATAGGATTGCTATGGGATTAAATTTGGTTAAAAACTCCAGTTTCTATATTTTATATAATCATGCTCAAAGCGATTTTATTTGATTTGGATGGGACTTTAGTTAATAGTGACCCATTGCACTATCTGACTTGGGCAAAGGTTTTAGAGATTTATCAATTGACGATTGATCATCGTTTTTATCAAACTCGAATTAGTGGCAGAACAAATATCGAAATTGTAGGGGATTTATTTCCTGATTTTTCCGATAAAGATATAGTAAAAATGGTGGATTTAAAGGAATTAAAATTTCGAGAACTAGCTATTGATTTACAACCCTTACCTGGGTTAATAGAGTTTTTAGATTGGGTGAATCAGCAAGGCTTTAAAACGGGTTTAGTTACCAATGCGCCTCGGGAAAATACGGATTTTATCCTAGAAATACTGAATTTATCAGATTATTTTGATAGTGTGGTTTTGTCCGATGAAATTGGTATTGGGAAACCCGATCCCGCGCCTTATCAATATTGTTTAGATCAGTTAAATATTTTACCAGAAGAAGCGATCACTTTTGAAGATTCTCCTTCTGGGATTCGTTCTGCTATTGCTGCGGGGATTAAAACTATTGGGGTTGCTTCTACCCATGATCCCAATAGTTTAAAAGATTTGGGGGTAGCATTTGTGATTGATGATTTTACCCATTCTGACCTACAAATTATCAGATAAATATATTTAGGGCAATTTTGAAAATTCGCGATCGCTCTTTGCATATCTATAACTGTCCCTTGAACAGTAAATTTAATCGCATTGCTTAACAGATTTAATAAAACCTGTCGCAATTTTCCTTCGTCGCTTTCTAAATAATGGGGGAGGTTTTGTGAATACTCAAATTTTAATTCTAAGCCTTGAGACTCTGCCCGCATTTGCATCATTATTTTTTACATAGATAGCTCAGGGAATATTCTCAATTAAACAGGAGGAATCATCAATAGCGCAGTAAACAATACAAACATTAATTTGCAACTTGTAGAATCCTTACTTCAAGCGATCCATTCCCTCTCACCCGCCGAGCAGATTTTATTGCGATCGCGCCTTCTGTCCGGTCAAATTGAATCTTCAAAGGAACAATAAACGGATTCTATCGACTCTTAGATTATAAGAGTTAAATCAGAACTTGAAAAAATAAGGATATTTGAGTGTATGTTAACTTCTAAATTATCACGTTCAGGACTATCGGTTTTCCTCGCCTTGGGTTTAACAACAGCCGTAGCCACACCTCTGCTGCAAGCTATTCCCGCCACAGCCCAAGCCTTCCCCAATACCTTACAACGGGATAGAATTTTAGCCGGAACCGAGATTCCGGTAGAATACTCCCAAGCGGAAAAAATTGTGGTTATGCCGAACGAAACCGTTGCCCTAACAATCACGGTAGCACGGGATATTGTTACCAGTCAGGGACGGGTTTGGATTCCGGCAGGGGCTGAAATTGTCGGACAATTAAAACCCGCTTCCGGGGGGTCTCAATTTGTAGCGAGTGAGGTGATTCTCGGTGCCGGACAACGGTTTCGCCTAGATGCGAATTCTCAAGTTGTCACCCACACCGAAACCGTCCGCAAAGGGGCTTCGGCGAAATCTATTGTCGGTGGGGCAGCTATTGGGGCGGCGGCTGCGGCAGCTATTGGGGCAGTGGCCGGGGATAATGCGATCGCAACGGAAGAAGTTTTAGTAGGTGCGGGACTCGGCGCCATTACCGGAGTCTTTGTTGGACGGAGTAAAGTGGATGTGGTGGTGATTAATCCGAGTCAAGACCTCAGTTTAACCTTACAATCGGATATCATCTTCCGCTAAATCGTAGTGAGCCCTTCAGGGCTCCTTCTTTCAAGATAGCCCTAAAGGGCTTACTACTTATCAAGATAGCCCTGAAGGGCTTACTACTTATGAGGATTTCCACGGCTAAAAAATACGCGATCGCATTCTGCCTAACTTTAGGGTTAACGGCATTAGTTAGTTGTTGGAGTCCTAAAGCCACCCAAACGGCTGAGTCTTCCCTACAGCAAGCTCACACCATGGCCCAAGGGATCAGCCAACAACTGATTAGCCAAACCCAAAATCCTCGTTTTGCCCAACCCATTGATTGTCAATTGGGTCAGGATTGCTTTATTTTGTTATATCCTGATCGAGATCCAACCCCCAATGTCGTTGATTTTGGTTGTGGACGGCAAACCTACGATGGGCATAAGGGCACGGATTTTGCCATACCTGATGAACAAGCCATGGCCAGAGGCGTTCCGGTCTTAGCCTCCCAGGGGGGGACAGTATTGCGTGTACGGGACGGAGTTGTGGATCGACGAATTCAAACCGAAGCGGATAAAAAGACCGTGGAAGGCACGGAATGTGGCAATGGTATTGTAATTGACCATAGTTCTATTCCCAATGGGGCGGGATGGGAAACTCAATATTGTCATTTACGCCAGGGAAGTGTACAGGTCAAACCAGGGGATAAGGTCGAAAAAGGTACGGTTTTAGGGGCGGTGGGGGCTTCGGGTTTGGCATCCTTTCCCCATGTTCATCTCACCATTAATTATCAGGGGAAAGTAATTGATCCCTTTGTCGGGCCAGGGGCAACGGCCGGATGTAATGTCACTCGTAACCCGATTTGGGAACAGTCTTTTGCCTATATTCCCACGGGATTAATTCGGGCTGGATTTTCGGCTCAACCTCCAACTATGGATGAATTATGGCAGGGGAAATTTAATCAAACTACCTTACCCCAAGATAGTCCGGCGTTGTTATTTTGGGTACAGGTTTATGGAGTATTAACCGGGGATAAAATGGTTTTTAATTTGTATAATCCCCAGGGACAAAAAGTTTTAAATAATGAGAATTTTGTTAATGATTCTAGTAAAACTTGGATTGGTTATGTTGGCAAAAAAAATGATCCTCAACAACCCTTAACTTCTGGAGTTTGGAAAGCAGAATATCAATTAATTCGAGGCGATCGCACTTTAGTTAAAACTCAAAATCAAATGGAAATTCAATAGGGAACAGGGAACAGCCCCCCCAAACCCCCCGTGCACGGGGGGCTTGGGGGGGAGGGAATAGGGAATACTGATCACTCCTAAACTGATATAGCAGTCGCCACATCTATTAGGACATTCTTGAAGGCTAAAAGCTGCTCACAGTAAGTATTTACCTATAGCGAGATTGCCTATTCCCTATTGCCTCTTGCTATAACTGATAACTGATGACTGATTACTGATTACTCATCTTCCCAATCATCTAAATAACGCTTTAATAACGGTTTAATATCTGCTGCGATGGGTTGTTCTTCTTCCTCTAATTCAGTATTATTAAAATTCAGGGGTTCAATAATTTTAGCAAAGGCATCCTGAACAAATTGTTTTACAAATTCATCCCGACGAGTTAACTGAAATTGTCGTTGTACTACTTCTGTCATCCCTCCATCTCCCCAGTCTTGATCTTGGCGGAAATATTCAATAAAACTTTTACCAGCAATTCGAGTTAAATAGGCCGCACTCACCGCTTGAATTGCTCGTCCGACTACTAAGGTTGCTAAATTTAATTGTAGGGCGGTTGAAACTAACTGAATTACTCCTTTTACTACTCCTAAACTTCCTAAAGTTTTTGCTAGGGATAGGGCTAATTCTCGACCGCGATCGCTATTTAATTCACACCCATAAATTTTACCAATTTCTATCACCATTTGGGTATTAACGGCTGCTGTAGCAATTAAATCAATTACGGGTAAAGGTGTTACTGCAATTACCCCCGCACCTATCCATTGAAACCGCTCCACAATTTTTTCTGCTTCCCGTTTGCGTTGACTATCAATTAAGAGTCTAGCTTCTTCTCCTAACCGTTGGGATTGTAATAAAATATTATCCGCAATTAATTCTTCTCCTTCGGCTCTTAAAATTAGGGCGATGCGTCTAATTAAGGGCATAATATCCGGTTCTGGTTGAATCATTTCCCCCGTTTCTAATTTAATTGATGACGGATTCGCCGCGATAGAAATAACATCATTGGCATCTAAAAATAGTTTAACTCTATCTTTAAGTTTTGCTAAAATAATATTTTGATCTGCTGCTGTGTACAAATCTTTTTTATTTAAAATAATAAGCGATCGTTTGCCAATTTCAACTAAGGCTTGTAAAGATTGATATTCCGACTGTCTTAAATCATTATCTAAAACAAATAATAATAAATTAGCATCCATCGCCACCGAACGCGCTAATTTTCCCCGCTCAGACCCGGCTATTCCTGCTTCTAAAATTCCGGGGGTATCAGTAATTAAAATTTCCCGGTCAATTCCATCTAATTTTAAATGATAGGTTTCTCCCACTTCTGTTGTTCCCATGGGTGCATTAACTTTCCCCACCATTCGACCCATTAACGCATTAACTAAAGAGGTTTTTCCCGCCGAACCCGTACCAAATACAACAACTTGAATATTGCCTTTAGCTAATTCTGAAGCCATATCTTGAGAGCGACTTAATAAGGCTTTTTTAGCCACTTCGTCCTGAATTTGAGTTACCTGTTGTTCTACGGATTTGAGGGATGCTTCCGCCGCTTCTATTTTGTCTAAAGGTATTTTTAACGGTCGCCGTTTTTTGCGAGATTTTCCTGATTTCTGGAAGAATCTAGTATAATAAAAAAAGGCAAAAATTGCCAATCCTAACAATATAATTAACAATAAAAGCAGCAAATTTGCTAAAATAGGATTAGCTGACCAAATTACCTGACTATAAAGAGCCGATAGGGAACTCACCAGCCAAATCATTAAGCCTAAAATTAGACAAATTCCAAAAATTAAAAGTAAATAACGAGAGATGGGCATAATGCGATCGCTCCAACCTTAAATCAGCCAATTTTATCTTTCTATACTATAGCAATCATAAACAAGCATTGTTATAGTTTGCAACTATCAACTTGTGTAAAAAATAAAGTTCTGGCTTTAATTTATTGAGAAGAAAAATAATTTTATTTATACGCTGTTTAAACAAATTAAATTCTGTGTTGGAGGAAATTGAGAAACCTAATTTACTACTTTCCACCTCTACGCTCCATCTTAAAACCGTATACATAAATATCAGCAAATCCATAACGTTGTTCTTTTTCTCGCCATTTAGCCAGACCAATTTCGCTTAAAAAATTTGCAAATTCATTGAAATCAGAATATATTTCCCGTGCGCTTTTCTGCCATACGTTCTCAAGTTGTTCTCTCGATGGTAAAGATTGAACACCTTCTAGGGCTTCAAAAAATTGGCATAACTCAGGATATTCCTGTTCAATTGCATCACAACGTTCTTCTGAAGCCTTTTCTAAACCAATCTCCAGAGAAGTTCCTCGGAGTAAACGATCAGTTGGAGTGTTAATTAATGTTTGTTCTTTATAAGTTAGCTCCTGCTCTTTTGCTCCTTGAAGTAAAGCACTTAAGCTGCGGGGAAATGCAGTACCATTTAAGTCGGATAAACGTTCGTAAACCCATCGATAAACATACTTAGCTTTACCGCCTCTTATTCGACGAATTCCCCACAATAAATCTAAGGCACGATTTAAGGTTTCTTCATTAGCATTATCAATATTTTCAACAGGTGCAGAACGATCTACTAAATTTTTAAAATCTCGTGATTGCATGGCTTGACGAAGGGCTAATCGCAAGAAATCTACCCTTGTCCACATCAAAAATAGATCCCGTCCATTGAAGTGACTTTTATTATCAAAGTTTAACCGATTCCAGATATCTTCCCGTAGGAATATTTTAAATCGAATTGAGGTTAACCGACGGGCATCGCAAGCCTGAATCAGTTGAAATAAACCCGTTAAAGCTTGTTGCCTAACTCCATTTCTTTCGGGAAAATCTTCATCTAAATCGTCATATAAAAGCCACAGGGTTTGATTTTTATCCCGTTCCTGTTCGTTCACAATATCTAAGACATCAGGTAAAACAAGTCTCAAATTTGAATCAGTTGATAATTGAATTAATACTTGGGTATGTTCAGACTGCCATTTTTCGCGTGATAGTGCTTTCAGAATTTCGCGTAAAGTTTCAAATTTAGGTTTCTGAATCCCTTTATCTGGAAGTTTTAAACTGTTTTCTTGGAATAATCGAACTATTAAGTAGGCTCGCCATAATTCTTCCCAACTTCCCTGATTTTCTTCTAACTTTTGATTGATGTATCGGAACTCGTCACGGGATGGACGACTATTCGTGAATCCTCCATGACCAGAAAGGAAAGTTACGGAATCTAATCGACCACGAGCTAACTGTTTAGCATTAGATTCATGTTTTAATAGAAGTAAGTAAAGTGCCGTTTTTCCCGTGCCTTTTCGACCGCGTATAAGACAAGTTGTTTCATCTAAAAATTTGTCAAAATTAGCAGTTTTCTGAAATAGCAAATCAAGATTTTGGCTGGGGTCAGCAGCATTTAATGGTTGAAATTGAAGGCTTTCGATAATTTTCCAGCGTTGTTTTGCATCTGTTCCCGTTAGAATTTCCTGTGAGCGGATTTGATTAGTTTCTTCATCAATTAAGTTAGCAATTCGATTGTAGTAATCCAATAAGCCCGTTACAGGATAATGATCGGCTAGAGCAATAGGTTGAAGATAAGGTATTACTAATGGTTCTGCTATTTCCGATTGAGACTCATCTGAGTCATCCCCATTTTGACTCAGTTCATCTTGATCTATTTCTCCCTCAATTACTTCGCGCAAAAGTCGCCAAAGCTTTGTAACTTTAGCCATTCCAGTATCGCTGAGATCGGGAACAGGTGAAAACACAAAGTTTATTGACAGTTTGCCAAAAGAATTAAGTGATTTTAGGAGAAGATCGATGCCTTGTCGATTTTGCTCATTTGGAAATAAAAATATAATCGCTTCATCAGCAGCTTGGAGTAGAGATAAAGCACCCCATTCATTGATTCCGGTACGCGAATCTACCAAGATAATATCTGGTTTTAGCTGTTCTTGAATTTCACGACTAAAAATAGACCAGAGGGTTTCACCATGATCAAGAATAGTAGTTGCTCGCAGATCATCAACTTTAGAAATATAATCAAGACTTAAAGAACCCGCAGGAACAATAAAGAGTCTTCCTGTAGCATCGGGTATTGTAACTTCACCAAATATCTTGGTGATTAAAATATTGGGTTCTAACCCTTCTGGTAAATAAGAACGTTCATAAAAATAATCGACAATACCGAATTCTGGTAGTGGGTTTAAGCTAAAAGCTGTACTTAAACCGGGTGCTTCTAAATCTAAGTCAACAGCCACCACTTTTCGACCGCGCATAGCCAAAATCCAAGCAACATGGGTTAAGGCTGTTGTTCGACCCACTCCCCCTTTAAAAGAATAGAATGTTACTGTTCGAGGAATGCGGGATTGAGGTTGAGGAGATGTGGATTGATTTTGTGGATTTGCTGCCCATAAAGCTAAATCTTGCCAAGTATTTATTGAGCTTCCATTTACAGGCTGTGGGGCTGATAAATTCAGGGATCGTGCTTCTTCTAATGTATATAAAGAAATAAAGCCTGGGGATATCTTAAATTGACTTAGGATGTTTTGTAATTGATCCCTTCTCTGTGGTAAAGATAATTCATTAAAGCGATCGCTTACAATCGTTAAATTCAGAAGTCCAGAAGTTGAAATATTGATGTCAGTCCATGCTTGCGGACTCTGCACATAAGTGTCCGTAAGCTGCCGTTTCAATGATAGTTGCCAGATTTCCTCCATATCTGCCTCTTTAAAGTTGAGTAGCTTGCTTCTGTAACCAACCTATGAGACTCTTGTATGCAGATAGCCACTGCTTATAATCTTCATCATTAGGTTCATTACTAGAGTAGCGCATATCTATAAAATGTTGATTTTTCGGATTTTCAACTGTGATTAACCATTTCATTACTTCCGGCAAATTTTGAACCCTAGTATGGAGTCGATTGTGACGCTTCAAAGCATCTTGAAAACTATGTCGTGGATTTGTGATTGTGTGTCCAGGAGAGTTATCGTCAGTTTTCCATTCTCTGCTTGAACCTTTGGGTAATGAAGCCAATATCATTGATTTTAGCAGACACTCTATGGTAACACCACCAAAGTGCATGGCGGCTACTTTTCTTGTAGGACGGGAACAAAGTATTTCAGTATCCTTATGACGCTCTAAAAAAGCAGATTGGTAATCTTCCATGTTTGCCAGAGGTTTTGTGAAAATGATCAATCTAACAAATAACTCTCTTGCTTAAGCTGTTCAGCATCTAAATAGGGTATAATGAAAAACTAAGTTTAGAAAAATCAATAAAAAGATGCCTGCTAAAAATCACTTAAATGAAAAGCAAGTAGAGAAACTACAGAAAAGATTGAAAGAGGAAGAAAATGGACAAATCAGAGAAAGAATCTTGATTCTACTATTGCTAAATGATGGTAAAAAACAAAGTGAAATTGCCAATTTTTTGGGATGTTCAATAAATAAAGTATGTTATTGGTGTGTACATGGAGATCCGGACAAGTTAGAAAGCCTGAAAGATGAAAGAATGAAAGGAAATAATAGAAAAGCCACAGATAAATATATAGAGATATTATTAGAAACTGTAGAAAAAGAACCGGAAGAATTAGGATATGAATTTGGGAGATGGACAGGAGAAAGATTGGCAACTTATTTAGAACAAATCACAGAAATAAAATTAAGTGGTTCACAAGTGAGAAGGATATTAAAGAAAAAAAAGTATGTTTACTTGTGGGCAAAGTATAGCTTGGAAGAGAAAAGAGATCCAGAAAAAAGGAAATTATTTAAAAATAAAATAGAAGAATATTTAAAAATAACAAAAGAAAGTCCAGAACAATTACAGGTATGGTTTTGGGATGAAAGTGGATTTAATTTAAGAGTAATAAAAAGAAAGAACTGGTGTGAAAAAGGAAAGAGAAGAAAGATTAGAGGAGACAGAAGGAAAGGAAAAGTTAATGTTATGGGAGGATTGAGGTACTCGGACAAAAAAAGATTTGTAGAATTTCTGGATAAAGGGAATGCAAATAATTTTTATCAAGTGTTAAAAAGTTTTTATCAAGAGCTAATTCATGAGTGGGTATTAGCGGGAAATCAAGCAGAAGAATTTGTAGAAAAAGGAGCAAAGATTGTCATTATTCTTGATAATGCAAGTTTTCACAAAAAAGAAGAATACCTAGAAAAAATTAAAGCAGAAATGCCTAATATCTATTTAGAATTTCTTCCAGAATATAGTCCAGATTATAATTTAATTGAATTGGTCTGGCATTCAGCTAAAGAATATATTGCTAATCGACTCTTTAAATCAGTTGATGAGCTAGAGTGTTTATTGCATCAGCTTTTAAATGAGGGACAGTTATCTATTAAATGGGGACGTAAACTTAAAAACAAAGGTAATGCTATAATCACAGTTTAAATGCATAACAGCTTATTATATTATTACCTAGATGTCCAGTTCTTCCGTACTTACTTAAAACTCCTAAATTGTTCTGGAGTTGACACCCAGGCTTCAGGGTTATCTCCCGTAGTAAGCCCTTCAGGGCTTTCTTAAAAAATATGAAATAGAACCCTGAAGGGTTCACTACGAGGGTTGAAGAATTTGATCAATAGTTGATACTTTTTTATCGTAGTCTTCTTGCGTTAACACAGGAACCATATTTTCTAATGAAATCCTTTCTTGTAACTCAATCCAAGACCGACATCCTCCATAACTTGAATGATAAGGAATATTATAAACTTTCTCAAGTTTATAGGTTCTCAATAATAAAATATAAAGGGGTTGATCGGGTTTGAATTGAAGGCGATCGCGCACAAATTCTTGATTAAAAATATGATATTTTATTAAGAAATTAATTAAAGATTCATTTTGAGCATTATTCCATGATAAAATATGAGTAATTTCAGCAAAACTACTAATTTTAACGGTTTCAGGATGCCAACCGGAAGGAACAGGTTGCACAAGATTTGCATATTCAGGTTTTAATAAAGTGGGTTTTTGATGTTCAAAGGTAGGATAGAGTAGAATTCTATCGTTATCTACCTTGAATTTTCCCCCATGTTCCCGAATTCCTCCTTTTCTCAATAACATAATTGTTTCACCCAGTTCTAAGGCTTGAATGGCAATATCCCATTCTTTTAAAGCATAATTTGTTACGGTTTCCATGATTTAACTATAGATGCTAATTTTTGCTAAAATTATATACAATAATAATAACCTACAACTGAGGAACTTAACATGAAAAAACGAACTCTGGGTCAATCTGATATTTTAATTACTCCAATTTTAATTGGAACTTGGCAAGCGGGAAAACGGATGTGGGTGGGAATTGAAGACGCAGAAACTATTAAGGCTATTCGTGCCGCCTTTGATGCGGGTATTACCACTGTTGATACCGCAGAAATTTATGGGGAAGGACACTCGGAACAAATCGTCGCCCAAGCGTTATCTGATGTCCGAGATCAAGTTGTTTATGCGAGTAAAGTTTTTGCTAATCATTTAAAATATGATCAAGTGATTGCAGCCTGTGAACGATCTTTAAAAAATCTGAATACCGATTATATTGACCTCTATCAAATTCATTGGCCTTCTGGATTTATGAATTCGGAAATTGTTCCCATCGCAGAAACAATGAAGGCTTTAAATCACTTAAAAGAACAGGGCAAAATTCGAGCTATTGGTGTTTCTAATTTTTCCCGTTCTCAATTAGAAGAAGCAGCACAATATGGAAGAATAGAAAGTCTACAACCCCCCTATTCTTTATTCTGGCGAAAGGTAGAAAAAGATGCCATGCCCTATTGCATTGAACAGAATATTTCGATTTTAGCCTATTCTCCCTTAGCCCAAGGATTATTAACCGGAAAATTTGGCTTTAATCATCAATTTGCCGAAGGAGATCATCGTTCTAAAAATAAACTTTTTGCCGATAAAGACCATTATCAACGGGTACAAAATGCCCTAGACCAATTACGCCCCATTGCTGAAGTTTATCACTGTACTTTAGGACAATTAGCGATCGCTTGGTTAATTGCTCAACCTCAAACTAACGCGATTATTGGGTTTAGAAATACCGAACAAGCCCAACAAAATACTCTGGCTGCTCAAATTCATCTTTCCCCCGAAGATATTGCAGAAATTGATAAAATTGGACGAACTGTTACCGATTATTTAGATGATAGTCCGGTGATGTGGAATTTTTAAAACCCACATTCCGCAGATATTTAAGCCAATTGAATTGCCAATTAAATTGGAATAAATAAAAGCCCAAATCATTATATGGCAATCATTTGGGCTATTTTCAATGTAGAATAATAATTAGAGTAGCTGAACAAATAAAAATATGAAAAACCCCCTAGAAGCGATAGAAATCGTGAATTTAGACCATTTAGGAATAGTAGCAGGCGTAATAGATGAGATGGAATTAGTAGAAGAAGTGAATAAAAAAGTGGGATTAAGAGGAAAAGAAGCCATAAGCCCAGGACAGGTAATGAAAGCAATGATTTTGAATGGATTAGGGTTTTTGAGCGCGCCGCTGTACCTATTCGAGAACTTTTTCGTAGGGAAAGCAACAGAACATTTAATAGGAGAAGGAGTAATAGCAGAGCAACTAAATGATGACAGAATCGGGAGAGCATTAGATAAATATTATGAAGTAGGAACAACAAATCTATTCACAGCAATAGCCCTAAAAGCCGCCCAAAAATTCCAAGTAGAAAAGGAAAGCGTACACCTAGATAGCAGTTCGATATCAGTAGAGGGAGAATACAAAAGTAAAGAAGAAGAAAATCAGGAAATAGAAGAAGAAATGAAAGCCATAAAAATAGTGCATGGATACTCAAGAGATAAAAGACCAGATCTGAAACAATTTATAATAGATATGGTAGTAAGCGGAGACGGAGATGTGCCATTATATCTAAAAATAGATGACGGAAACGCCGATGATAAAAGCGTATTTGTAGAAAGACTAAAAGAATTTAAAAAGCAATGGACATTTGAAGGAATATGTGTAGCAGACAGTGCATTATACACAGCAGAGAATATAGGAGCAATGGCAGGAATGAAATGGATAACAAGAGTACCATTAAGTATAAAAGAAGCGCAAAATAAGATTGTAGAGATAGAAGAGGAAGAATGGGAGCAGAGTCAAATAAAAGGATATAGAATAGCAACGAAATCAAGTGAGTACGCAAACATAAAACAAAGATGGTTAGTAGTAGAAAGTGAAGCCAGGAAAAAAGCAGCCCTAAAAAAAATATCAGAGCAAGTAGAAAAACAGTTAGAGAACGCCAAAGCATCACTGCGGAAGCTATTGAAACAAGAGTATGCTTGCATAGCGGATGCAGAGATTGGGATAAAAATGTTATCAGATTCGTGGAAATATCACGAAATAAAAGAAATAAAATGCACAGAAAAAGCCAGTAAAAAAAGCCAAAGTAAAACAGAAAAAGGGAATCAAGAAAAGACAATAGTTTATCAAGTAACAGGAGAGATAGAACCTAGAGAATCAGTGATAGAAGCGGAAAAAATCAAAGCCGGAAGATTTATATTAGCGACAAATATATTAGACAAGAAAGAGGTGAGTAATGAAAAGCTATTAGCCGAATACAAAGCGCAGCAAAGTAACGAGAGAGGATTTAGATTTTTAAAAGATCCGTTATTTTTCACAGCAAGTGTATTCGTGAAAAAACCAGAGAGAGTGGAAGCAATAGCGATGATAATGGGATTGTGCTTGTTAGTGTATAACCTAGCTCAAAGAAAATTGAGAAAACAATTAGAAACAGCCCAAGAAGGGGTAAGAAATCAGGTCAAGAAATTAACGAATAAACCGACGATGCGGTGGATATTTCAAATGTTCCAAGCGGTGCATTTAGTCAGGATAAATGGAGAAAACCAAGTGAGTAACTTAACCCAAGAACGTCAAGAAATATTGCAGCATTTAGGGAAAGATTGCTGTCAATACTATTTAATGATTCCTGGGGGATAAAGATTAAAAGAAAGGGGGAAATAGTTGTAAAAAATCTAAGTTATGAGTCAAGATGAGAACTCTTGGCTGAAAAGAATTTGGTGATAAAATACAAATATATTAAAAAAATGGAGTTCTATTTCTATTAAAAAATAGTAATTATTTATGTTTAGTTAAATAGCGGTAAACTAGCTATATAATTTGATAGTAAAGCCTCGGAAGTTCACCGAAAAATTGGAATAGGTTTCTATTTTTTAGAATTAGTGGAAAATTTGACCCCTATCTGCGGAATGTGGGTTAAAAGGTGATATTCTTAACCCATTCCCCATCACAGATTTAAGAGAATTACGCACATTAACCCTGCCCTCAACTTGATTAAGAGACAGATTAAAATCCGTGAAATCCCCTTAAATCTGTGATCCCAATCCTTGCCGAGATACTAATTCAATGCAAAGTTGATTCACAACTTCCGCATCTACCTGTTTTGGCAAGGTAGAATTTTCTGCCGCCTGGTCGAGTTTTTCATACAAACCTTTAGCTATTTCCATTACCTGATCATAAGAATATTTCCCTTTTTTGATGGCTAATAATTCCTCCGCATCTCCAGTTTCTCGACGGTCTACTATTAAAGATTGGGTTTCTAAGACCTCAATTCCGGTTTTTAATAGCCGAATTGCTTGCATGGCAAATTTGCAATCATATCCCACCTTAGCCTCCATTTCCGCCCGATCTCGATTGCGATTTTTCTTCCAATCCTGATAATGTTGGTATTCTCGACAAGCCCGTTGATACTGTTGACTTTTTTGCAATAATTGGATAAAATCATTAGAAGAATTAGACAACTTTTGAGTCATTTCTAAAGTAGATTCTGGTAAGGGATACTGTTTTAAAACTCCTTTAAAATCTATATCCGCCGTTAGCAGTTTATAGAGTTCCTGGGTGGGTTCTAAAAACTCAATGCGATCGCGAACTAACCCATATAAATACTCTAAAAAACCATTCATCTGACTAACGGTTAAGGGCGGTGTATCCACTAATCCAAATTCTGCCGCCGTCGGCTTCTCCGTTGGAGGATTCAATAACCAACGACGATGGGATTCTAACTTTTTAATTTGAGCATAGCCATAGCCAGAATAGGTTTGTTTGACTTTTTTAGATAAAAATATCTGACGATGTTCTCTCAATTGTTCTCCCACTTCCGTCAGATGAACATAGTCTTTAAACCATAATAATTCTAAAATATTAGGGTTATTATCAATCAAAAGTTTCAGAAATTTTTTTAATTCATATAAACAAGTATCTTTAGATAAAAAGGGGAACTTTTCTGTGGGTTCTGTCTCCCAACCTCGATCTTTTTGTTCAATGATATTAAATCCTAAATAATAGGGTTCGGTTGCAATAAATACCCCACGATAATCATAATCAGAAGCAGGGGTGTCCAGTCCATAACCTCTGGAACCCGTTAACGCCAGTAAAATTGTCCGGTTTTCAATCTCTAAACGGTTCATAAGGACAGAAATTAAATAAAGTGCGTTCTACTATTGTTGCTGTAATTTAATTTTGGTATAACACAAATGTTATCCAGGGTTGATATAATAAGTCAATTACCCTTTAAGGAGTGATCCTCATGGAACGAGATAAACGACTGATTCTATCGGCACTGAGTCATGGCGCAATCTTCTTTAGTGCTACTTTAGTCGCCATTGGGATTCCCATTGCTATTTTATTTTTAGTTCAAGATTCCGTGGTCAAAGCCAATGCGAGAGAATCCTTAAACTTTCATATTAATTTATATCTTTATGCGTTTGTATTTGGAATGCTGACTTTTTTATTAATTGGGTTTCCTTTATTAGTGATTTTGGGGGTTTTTAGTTTAGTCATGCCAATTTTGGCGATTGTTTCTGTTGTTTCTAATCCTGATCAACCCTATTCCTATCCTTTCATTTTTAGAATTATTCAAGACTAAGGGAATAGGGAATAGGGAATAGGGAATAGGGAATAGGGAATAGGGAATGGGTAATGGGTAATGGGTAAGTACCTAAACAAAATTAATTACACATCCTCCACCCTGTTCCCTCCCCCCCTAGCCCCCGTGCACGGGGGGTTTGGGGGCTGTTCCGGTGTTCCCTCTCTCAACTAGGTAATTTATTTTGTGTAACTACTTAATGGGTAATTGAAGGAGTACAAGTTTAGGTTTCAGAATCGGTAGGAGTCCTAAATTCCTGGGCGACTGCTGTATCATTAAGTTTAGATTTAATTTCTTGTTCATAATTCTGAACACTGGGGGGGAGAGAAATTAAATCTTGAATATTTCTTAACATTGTTTGACAAATTGCATCCAGTTGTAAATCATTTTCGTCATAACCAAAAGGATTCTCAATTTGGCGGGCAATTTCTTCAATTCCCAATAGGGTAAAGGTCATAATTGCTACGATTAACCCGGTAAATAGTCCTAAATTATTGACAATTTTTAATGGTAAAATCAAACAATAAATTAATAAAATTTGTTGTAGATGAATTTGATAAGCTAAAGGCAGGGGAGTTTTTGAAATTCGCTCACAACCTCCTAAAACATCTACCATGGTATCTAAGAGTTTATATAAAGCTGTTAATTGGTAGATATGAAGGTGATAATGTTTATTTTTATCCTGTAAATAATCTCCAATCCAAAAGGCAATTTCCAGAGGGGGATGGTTCATGGTTTGCAGTTTTGTATACTGTTCTGAAGAAGTTAAAGCCTCAATTTCTGAATTAACTTTTTCTCCCCTTAAATGAAGTTTAGTTGCTACGGCAAAAGCAACTAATAGTTTTAATGTGACGATTTTATGAGCGGTATCATTAACCTCTTTTTCAGGAACCATTAACCAGATTTGACGAGAAAAATTCCTAACGGTATTAACTAAAGTTCCCCAGAGTTTTCGACCTTCCCAAAATCGATCATAGGCTGTATTTGTTCTAAAAACTAATAATAAACCTAGAACCAAATCAGGAAAAATAAAATAACTAAATACTTCGGTAGGTAAGGGTAAATTCTGATGATCTAACAGAGAAATAATAATGCCCAATGTTGTACATAAAATCACACGGGGCATGATGGCTGGAATTACGGAATTTTGGATACGGAGTGTTAACTGAAACCAGTTTTTTTCGAGATTAGACATATAAGTTTTTGAACGTTTATCCTCCAGAAAATTCCTACTAACAGACTATCCCGCCGACGGTCGCAGTTCAATAACTTTATTACCCTCGACGGTCGGGGGAGAGGTAGGAGGGTTTAATTTTTGATTCAATTCTCGAATGCGTCGAGATAATAAACGAATAATATTAATCGCAATTCCGGGGGTTTCATCAATGGCATCATAGAGTTGCATTTGGGTTAATATTAAACATTCGCAGGTTTCTAGGGTGCTGACGGTGGCGGAGCGAGGTTCGGCATCAAATAGAGACATTTCACCGAAACAAGTCCCCTTTCCTAATTCGGCTAAATTGCGATCGCCAATGTGAACTCGTACCCGTCCAGAAACCACAATATAAAGCGCCCGTCCTTCTTGACCTTCAGTAAAAATACTATGTTCATTAGGAAAGGATAATTCATCCATAACCGATGCTAGACGGACTAAAAAATCGTCTCGCAATTCTTTAAAAATCGGGACACCCCTGACAAATAAAAGGCGTTCAACGCTAGTTAACATAGGTTTACTAAAAAATTAAAAAATTCACTTCTAGGAGGGAACACCGGAACGGGGAACAGAGAACAGGGGTAAATAGTTAGAGTCGATTAGGGAGTTACCCCCCTAACCTCTCCTTCAGAACCGTGCATGAAACTTTCGCTTCACACGGCTCCTTGATAACTCCACCTTTGTTATAGGTACGATTCAAAACGGGTTATTTTCATAATTCTCAACTATTGGTAATTGCTTACTTTTCATTAGAGAACCATCGTTTGCCGTCTTTGTGTCGTGACAATGTTTGTGTAGAAGTTGTAGGTTGTCATAAGTGTCTTTCCCACCTAATGATGTTGGTTTGATATGGTCAACTTCTACAATGTCTGTACTTGTGAAATACAAACCACAGTGAGGACAAATACCCTTTTGTTTATTGATTAATTTGGAAACTCTTGTAGAAGTTCCTGGGTATTCTCCACGTCGTTTACTCCAGTAAATCCAGTTACCATCAAACGGACTAACTTCGCCCTTAACCTTTATATGCCTTACGATTGGCGTACTAGCATGGGTGAGTAATTCCATTCCGTTTTCTGTACTGAAACACCAATTTTTGTCGCCTACTGCTCTCCAGTATTTGTCTTTATTGATGTTCCCTTTTCCCCTCGTTCTTGCCCATGCTCTTAGTTTGTCGTAGATTAGATTATCTACTTTTGAGAAGCATTCTTTGCTAATCACTGTTGAGTAATAATTTGCCCAACCTCTAATAATTGGATTCAGCTTGCTAATTAAGGCAGCTTGAGGTGAATTTTTATGGTTGTCTATTACTTCAGCTATTTTGACAAGATGAGCTTTGGTTTTGGTTTTTGAGGGTGTAATTAATGTTTTAAAACCTAACGGGATTCCTTCAGAGCTATAAGCCCCTCTGTAGTTTCCTACTTTGTGTTGTTGAGTATGGAATCCTAGAAACTCAAACCCAACATTTCCATCAATTTCATTGAGGGTGTGAGTTAGTTTTGTTTTACTTGGTTTTAATTCCAATCCCATATCACTTAACCAATCAGCTATTATCTCTTGACATTCCTTGACTACGTATAAATCCTTATGGATTATTACGAAATCATCGGCGTATCGGATTAGACTTAGGGTTTGGCGGTTATCCCGTTTTTTCCCTTTTAGAGTTTCTGCATATTGCTTAACTCTTTCTTCCATACCATGTAGGGCAATATTAGCAAGTAAGGGTGATATAACCCCTCCTTGTGGTGTACCTTCTTGGGTAGGAAAAAGTTCTTTTCCGTCACAGTATCCTGCTTTGAGCCATTTTTTTATTATTCGGCTTAATGTGGGATATGTGTGTATTTTGGAGATTAGTGCTTTGTGGTTTATACGGTCGAAGCATTTTGAGATATCAGCATCAAGTACATATTTGGGTTTTTTATTGATACTGGTATATATTGCTTCGATTGCGTCGTGACAGGAACGTCCTGGTCTAAAACCGTAACTGTTTGGCTCGAATTTAGCCTCCCATTCGGGTTCTAACGCTAGTTTGACTAACGCTTGTAATGCACGGTCGTTTATTGTGGGTATTCCTAATGGACGGGTTTCGGTTGTTCCGGATTTGGGAATGTTAACTCTACGAGTTGGTTTTACCTTTCCGGTTAACTTTAGTCGTCCTACAAGGCTCATACGTTGCTTTGGGGTCAGAGATTTAACTCCATCCACACCCGCCGTATTTTTACCTTGATTATCTTGTGTTACCCGTCGAACCGCGATACATTTTGCACTCCAGGAATTAATCAGGGTTTTCTGAAGTTTGCGAACTGCTTTAACATCGCCTCGTTCACTCGCTTGAAATATGCGCTTTTGCAACTTAAAAGTTACCTTTTCTAGCTTGCGCCAGTTAAGGTCTTTCCACTCCACCGTCAGATTATTCTGCGTTTTAGATATATTCATTGCTACTTGTTCTATTTCTTTGGAATTACCGAGCGTTTGTTAGCATATCCCTTGTATTACCAAGGGCATTCGCTTTTAACGCCATCCCGTCCCTATATATCATTCGTTAGCTACTTACTGGATTTTCGACCTTTTCCAGAGATATATAGGGGTTATTTCGTTCCGATTACACATTTGTTTGAAGTCTTTAGCGTGATGCTTTCCACCGGGTTTATTGGGCGGTGCTTATAAGTCAATGCAAAAATTGCTTATGCCCTATCCTTGCCTTTTGGCTTGGTGTTAATCAAGATAAAAATCTTGATTTAGCCATTTCACCATTCTACATAACGGTGGTTCGGACACATCTTTGCTTACGCTACGCATGGACTTCTTGCTCGATAGTTACCGGATTTGGCTACCAGTAGTTCTACCTTTTAACCCCGCTTTAATCTGTTGGTTGCTACCCGAACAAACTAGGGGTTATGCTTTCACCTCAGCACTTGAGGGATGGGACTTAACTCACAGAGTTTCACCCATAAATGTAATCAGTTATCACCAGTTTCATCAACTGGGTTAACCGTCCCGTAAGTCTTTTAACTTACTTTAGGTTAAACGAATCGCACCTTAACTTCTGTAGTCTGTACTCCGCACCCTATAATCCTTATCCCTACTTAACTCCAAGCTGCATCATTAACTCCTCAACTTGGTTTGCGACTAAATGATCGGGATCATTTTGTAGCATTGGCAATAATTCTATCAAAGCCCGTTCAGATGCAATCTTTAGATATGCTAAGACAGCTTCTCGAACAAACCCGGTGGGATGACGTAAGCACATCAAGGCTTGTTCAGCCGTTAAACTCCATCGGGAGCTTTTGGCGACATGGAAACAACAAGCCAAAGCCCAGTCCGAGAGAAAATGACGTAACTCTAATAAACGGCGTAGGCGATCGCTTGGTTTCAGGGGTTGATAGCTAACTAAATCGGATAAATTCTGCAATTTCTCTAATTTAGAGTGTTGATCAAGAATGCTAATTAATGCCCGTTTATGGGCAATATCAACAATATTATCAATAATTTCTAACCCCCGTGCCACATTATCTGAAGAATTTGACTGAACATTAAAGGATGCTGCTTGAATGGAGTCATGGGGATACAAAAACTTCATTAACAAAAAGCAACGATCGACCGCATCAATTTCTAATCCTTCCAGGGCGCGTTTTAATAACTGTTGGGGAGCATGAATATCAGGGACAACCGGATCGAAGGGATCAAAGGTATCTGAATCTTCATCTTCCGAGTCCGACAGCATAGGTGTTTCTAGGGACAAATCCAGCAAAGCCGCATAAATCTGACCGATGAACATTAATTCCTGCTCAATTAAAATTTCTACCCCGGTGCGTCCGACCCGATCTAATACTCCTTCAATTCCAGCATCTTGAGGAATTTTTAGCAAAATTCTCAGGATATTGCGTCGGGTAGTTCCCCAGGAAATCATCAATTCACCGATCAGGGTATCCAGGGCTTCGGTAGTACCAATTTCGCCCAGGGCTGTCCAAGCCTGTAAGCGCACCAAATCCGGTTTATAGATATCACTAGCTTGCTGGATTAACAAAGGAATTGCCTCATTCCCTAATCTCACTAAAGCCTGTAAAGCCGTATCCCTTGTGGAACGATAGCAGAGAGCTTTCATTAAAGAAGGATAGTATTCTTCCAAATGGGTAGAGGCGATCACATCTAATAATGCACAACGGACGCGCAAAGATTCATCCTGTAACAAATCGTTAAGATAGAGCCGCAGTCCTTGTAAATAGTCAGCTTCTCCCAGGGCGCGGACTCCCATCACCCGTTCCCGTTCTTGGCCGTTGGTAATCATCCGCCGGATGGTATTGGTGGCGGCGGCCTTTTGTTCGCGATCGCCTCGACGCAAAATCAAGGCCCCGGCCGTTCCCCGCACCACCGGATCAACCTGGGGTTGGAGATAGGGGCGCAACTGTTCCATATCGGGACTGGTTTCGGTTAACCACAGATATCGCAAAGCCAGGGCCAGGACTTCCGGGGCCAAAGTCCCTTGGGTAAAAGCTCGGATTTCCTCCAAATAGGCGGGATTGGGGTGATTGAGCATAATTTCCAAGCTCTGACGCTGTAACCCTGGGGAAAGACTACCCAGGAGGGGAACCAGGGTTTCACCGACATTTTTCGCATCCAGTTGACTCAGAAGTTCAATACAGGAGCGTTTATCGGCTTCTTCTCCGGGTTTCTTCAAGGTTTCCACCACATTCCGCTTGAGTTGGGGCATATCAATATCCGAGACACTCAGCCGCCCCCGTTCGGCGCTCCGAACCAATAAACTCACATATTGGGCGCGAATTAACCAAACCACAAATAACCAGACGAAGGCCATGAGGATGATCAGACCGACGAACATTAATCCCTGTTGAGTTTGTAACTGGGTTTGGGTCGATTCGGGAAAAATCAACCGCGAAATCCAGAGGGTAATTAAAATCAGTACCCCCGTCACCCCCGTGGACATCGGTTCAAACACCCCGTTTACCATTGATTGAATATCGCTGCGAACGTGATCCGGCAATGGTTGGAACAGGACGGCTCCGGTGGTTTCAATTAAGGTGTAATGGAATAATTCATCTAAAAATCGCAGGATCACAAATCCTATAAAAACAGAAAATATTCCGGTAATTCCCCCAATCAGGGAAATCGTGCCTAAAATAATCACCCCAACGGGTAAAACAATGGCGGTGACAAAGACTCCCGTGCGTTCAACTAATCGGCTAGACCCAAACCACTGAGTTAGGACTTGAGCTACACTCAAAATCCCTTCAAAGATTCCCAGGAAGCTAACAATCCCACTGGCTCCGGCCGTATCGCTTTGAAATTCTAATTGACTAAAAAATTGAAAATCGACTAATACATATAGGGCTTCTGCTAGAACAAAAAACGAGACTAGGGGAATTACATAACCCAACACCGGGCCCTTGAGATTACGGGTACTAAATTCTTGTTCTTCATCTTCCGGTGTCCAGCGTGTGGAGTCGGGGAAGGATTGACCGTAGCGTTTGGATAGATAAAATAAAATTACGGCGGCTAGGAGTACCATCACCCCGGAAACCAAAGTGACGTTATTCAGTCCCACCACTCTTAATAGTAGGGGAAGGGAAAACCCACTAATCACCCCGGCGACTAGAAATCCACTACTAATAATTGGATAGGTGCGTTTAATTTCTCGAATATTAAACAGTTGGTTGGCGGTAATCGCATTATTTAAGTCGTTGAGAACATAAGAGGCTTCCACCCATAACCACATTAAAAATAGGGTGATAAATTGAAGACTTAACCCTAATATTTTGATATCGGATAATCCTAGTCCCCAACGAAATAAAAATAGGGGTATTGCCATGATCACAAAGATAATGACAATCGCTTGACGTAGGGGAAAAACCTTTTGCAGCGATGAATACACAAAGCCCAAGCCTGAACCCATCCCAGCACTGGCGATATAGATCCAGGGTAATTTATCAGCGCCGTATTCATCCAGGAATAAACCCACGGTACTGAGTTCTAACCAAATTAACCCCACGGACGCTAAGGTGTAGACCAAAAACATCAGTAGGGTTCTTTCTACTTCTTCCTGACGGAGATTCAGTCCCCGCAGCACCCCCTGTCCCAGCATAGCGGAACCACTGACTGGTTTTTCCATGCGATGCCCAAACCCCTTTTTGTGATGATCAAAATCTCTGAATAAAGTTTAACTGATTTATCGCCCCTCTTGAGTTGGAGTTGAGGGTTGGTGGTTTCTGCTCTACAAATATTAATGTTTCTCCTTGATAAACTCTCCTACCTTAGAGGTAGACTAGAAGTAATAGAAAGCAACGAAGATAACTCACTGTCCAAGCTGTTGCCATGTGCCCAAGCTTCCACAAACCTTTAATTTTCTACGTTTGAGTCCAGTTATTATGAACGCAGATACCTTTAACACCCATTCTGTTACCTGCCCAATTTGCCATCATACTAGCATTTTGCCCTCAATTGGAATGTTAGGTGGACTCTTTACTTGCCCTCACTGCCATACCAATTTTGTCCTGAGTCACAGTGGTCATTATGTGCGAGATCCCTTTTGCCTCCAACAGTGTGCCGTTGCCCAAATGCTCCGACGCCAAAGTCATCCCCTTGCACGAATTCTACGAGATTTAAGCTTAACGAAAGGATTACCACTTTTAGCGATTATTAGCAGTCTTTTGTTCCTGGGAATATCCCTGACAATTAATGAAAAATTAAACTTAAATAATCAAACTATAGATTCTCAAGTAGAACCTTCACCCCGTTCTTCTTCCTCTGAACCCTATTAATAATTTAAGGTAATGGGTAATGGGTAATGGGAAATTACGAACTACGAATTACGAATTACGAATTACGAATTACGAATTACGAATAGGTAATTGGTGATAGTGGTTTGTTTTTCGATGAATAAATTAATAGTTAACGATTAACTATCGCACTGATGACTGATGACTGATAACTGATAACTGTTAACTGATAACTGTTAACTGATGACTGATAACTGATTAAAAGCTAATCGTTAAATAACCGTTTTGAAACTTGGCTCCAGTTACGGGTTTTCCGGTTAAGGCTGGGGGAAGGAAGATATTCCGCCGTTGATCTCCGGCTTCTATCGTGACTTCTGGGCCGTATTGGGTTAGCTTGACTTGTTTTTTATCAAAACTGGGCAGAAACAGGCTAACCTTGCGTTGTGCCACATCAATACTAATTGGTTTTGGCGCTAACCCAGCCTGGGTAAAATCAGGTAAAGACTCGATCAGAGGTTGCCAACTTTGACCCGAACGTGGGGGAATTACACTGACTTTTAAGGGATCAAATGCCTCTGTAATTGCTTCTGTTAGGGATGTTTGGTTTAATAGCATCCCGCCCACGGTGAGTCCCACCTGTTGGGCACTTCCCCATAAATATCTAGCTGTGGCGATCGCCACTTCATCTTGGGTACTAACTAAATAAGCCGCCACTCGCTGAGGATCGGATACCGCCGTTTTCCCTTGCTCCAAGATATTATTCATGTCTTGAGTTGGTTGGGCAAAAGTATCCCCAGAAATATCAATATTCAGAACACTACTGGCAATCGGTTGTACAAAAGGAGAAAGGGTTTTTCCCAAATCCGACTCCATAAATACATTCCGAAAACGGCGTAAATACCAGCTTAAAATCTCTGGCATTCCTAACATTCTCAGGGTATCTTGACTGGCTAACCCATCATAAACAATTACATCATATTCGCCACTGGCATCATATTGGCGAATCGCGTTGAGGGCCAGGGCACTATCCATCCCGGGTAAAACTCCCAATTCCTGACCATAAACATTCCTAAAAAACGGGGTACGAACATATTGGTTTTCCAGCTTTTTTACTTCTTCCCAACTGCGTTCGAGTAAAACTGCACTTTTCAATTGTACGGCTTTTAAATGGGTGGCGATTTCCGTTGGATCACACCCCACTTCCGTTTCTAGTAGGATATTCCAGGCGGGACTACCATCTTGTCCGACTAATAATACCCGCTTCCCACTGGCGGCCAATTGTTGAGCGGCTGCGATCGCCAGTGTTGTCCGACCCGTACCCCCCTTGCCCAAAAATGTTAATGTTAAGGCCATTTATGATTTTCCTAATCTCGTTTATGGAAACTTGATCCTACAACAAATCAATTAGAATAGGTATACGGCAATCCGGTATATTTTCAACTCATCAAGGAGCTAATTTGATGAACTCTGAATTATCACTCAAACTCAACCAACTTTATGAACAAGATTTCCATTTATGGGTACAGCAAACGATTCAATTGCTAGAAAGCAAACATTTTGAAGAATTAGATTGTCAAAATTTAATTGAAGAATTAGACAGTATGGGAAAAAATGATAAAAATGCCTTAAAAAGTAATCTGAGGATTTTATTAATGCACTTACTGAAATATAGATTTCAGCCAGAAAAACGTTCTAATAGTTGGCAATATACAATCATTGAGCATCGTCAAAGGATTGAAGATGCACTCGAAAACAGTCCCAGTCTCAAGCCATTTTTAGAAAATATTTTTATACAATGTTATCAAGGTGCTAAAAAATTAGCAGCCGCAGAAACAGGTTTACCCCGTTCTTTTTTTCCTGAAAATTGTCCATTTTCTATTGAAGAAACACTAAACATTGATTATTTACCCGATTCCGATAATAGTCATATATATAGCAATCCTCAATAGGTTGTGGTAGGGGCAATTCATGAATTGCCCCTACCACAAGGATTAAATTTCAAAAAATATTACAACTTAAATAGGATTGCTATAGAAGCGAATGACATTTTGACAATTTCCAAAAATCAAGAGGATGATCCATAATAGCCCGAAGCCAAACTTGCAGATCATCCCCTTAACATTTCCCGTCCCCCGCCGTATGGGAATATTAACGAGAAACTTCTAGTTCATCTTCAAAGAACCAAGTTGCTGCTTTATTATCGAGTTGGACAATAAAACCGACTCCACTCCCATCTACCATTTTGAAGCCTTTGACAGTTCCAAAAGGATTTTGCTTGAGTTGAGCGATAATATCGGCAGGGACTCGCTCTATAACTCGACGAATCTTGACTCTTTGACCAATTTCGATTGCCACGTCCGGTGTTCTCCTTGGGGTATTAACCAATTCACAATTTAGTTTAATATGTCCTTGCCCCAGATTATCGAAAAAATGGGCAACTAAGAGGGAAAAACCCCATCTTTGAGTCCAGACAAGTTAATATGGATATTTGGGGTGGCTATTTTGGGGTTGGCACTGGATCTATTTTTTGGGGATAGACCCGCTAAAGACCAGGTTAAACTTAAAACTGCTAGTTTAGCGATCGCATCTAATTGTTTTTCTTGGGATTCTGGTACGGGGTATTCTTTGGAATCAGAGTTATTGTTATTCATAAAATTATATTTTTTAGAACCTATTACAAGTATTCACGATCTAGCTTGAGATTTCCGCAATATCTATCAAGATTATTTGTGATCATTATTACCAATTAATGTGATGAATCTCACCTTTTATTCTAAATTGGGATCAGTCCCAGAAGCTAAATCCAAGATCGAAACCACATCCGCAGTTGCCATTGTAGAGGGGATAAAGGCAGTCCCAAATATAAGGGCATCCAATACAAAAAACCAAATAAAACCAGGAATATGATCAGAAATCCTAGCCACCGAAATTGTTTATTATGACTATATAACCATCGTTCTACCCACCAAGCTAAAGCCATACAGCTAAACACAAATCCGGTCATATAGTGATAAATAAATAAACAGCGAGTAACTCTCACCCAGGGTAATAAATTTGCTAACCAATTCAAACTTAAAAATAGAGCCAACCACAGTTCCGGTGTCGGCGGAAATTCTAGGGATAATCTAGGTTTTAAATAGGGAAATCTAACAGATAAAGCCATCCAAACTCGTTGAATTAACAGAAAACATAATAATAAACTTGCTAAGGTCGATAACCACCATAAAAAGGGATTTCCCATCGCATGAACTGAATAAATAATGGGAAGTTGATCGGGATAACTTAAAGGTAAAGTTGGATCAAGGGGAGTGGTAGTATCAACTTTCTGATAAAAATAGGCAATTGGTCGTAACATCAGAATCCAACTGTACCATTTAGAACAGTAGGGATGAACTTTTGTACCATCTCCTAAGTTATGATGATAAGCCCAAATTTTAGCTTGAAGACCCCAAAAGGGCGGATCTGGATTTTGTTGTAAATGGGGAAGCCAACCGATCCAATAAACCAGAATAGGAATGATAATTAAGGTGACTAGAATAATAATTGTGGTGAGTTGATTTAGATTTTGTAAGGGAGATTTAAAAGATGTTTCTGGGATTATTTTTTTTGAATTTTTGGTACAATATTGAATCAATCCTGAGACTATTAATATTAAATAAATCCCCAATAAAAATCCTAATCCATTCCATTTAGTTAGGGCTGCTGCTCCTAATCCAATTCCGGCTAAACCCATCCAAAACCAATGGTTAATCCCTTTTTTATGTAAAGCCTTTAAAAAAAATAGTTGTCCTAATAATCCAAAAAATACAATATAAATATTACTCAGAGCATAGCGAGATTCTACTAGAAATAATCCATCTGTTGCCATTAAAAAGGTAGCAATTAAAGTATAACTGCGACGTTGAGTTAGTTGATAGGCGATCGCACCTACAATTAAGGGAATAAACGAACCAAATAAAGCATTAAACCACCGATAACTCCAAGTAGATAGGGTCGAACCCGTTAAATTATTAATGGTTTCTTGTCCGAAGGGTAGTTTAGATCCGAGCCAAATTCCAATGGCAATTAAATATTGACTTAGGGGGGGATGGGAATTAAAAAAAGGAGTTTCAGTTAAATAATTATTAGCAAATTGAGCAAAATAAACTTCATCAAAAACCAAACTATTAAATCGGCCTAAACCCCAAAATCTTAAAAGAATAGACCCAATAAATATTGAGATCATTCCCAAAGTAAAACTAGATAATTTGAGTTGAAATTTATATTTTGTATCAGTCATTATTTTTGGATTTAATTCCTATGTTGGGTCTGATAGTAGAGACTCACCATGGCGCGTCTCTATACTGATTACTAATTAATGATTTCTAATTCTCTACAAATCGGAATCTCGATAATAAATTCCGATCCTTTTCCTAACTGAGAACGACACAATAATCGCCCTTTGTGGGTATCTTCAATAATCTTTCGACTAATGGATAGTCCCAGTCCCGTGCCTTTTCCTACAGGTTTAGTGGTAAATAAATAATCAAAGGCACATTTTTTAGTATCTTCAGACATTCCCGTCCCATTATCCCTAACTGAAACAGCAACAGCACGACTATTAGAAACCAGATAGGTTGAAATTATAATTTGATTCGGATGTTGCAGTAATTCTTGATAGGATTTAGTGGCGCTAGATTCATTTAAGGCATCAATAGCATTATTAATTAAATTCATAAACACCTGATTTAATTGCCCCGGATAGCAGTCAACTAAAGGCATTTGACCATACTTTTTAATCACCTTAATATCAGGACGGTGATCGGTTGCTTGTAATAAATGTTTCAGGATTAATAGGGTACTTTCTAACCCTTCATGAATATTAAAAGGAACTTGAGCCTTAATATCGCTCCGAGAAAAAGTGCGTAAACTGGTACTAATATTAGAAATTCGATCTGTGCCTAATTTCATAGAAGAAATCAATTTAGGTAAATCTTCGATTAAATAGTCTAAATCAATGGATTCAGCATAGGCAAGAATAGAAGGATCGGCATTAGGATAATAACTTTGATACAGTTTTAAATGCTGAATTAAATCCTTAATATAAATATTAGCATGATTCAAATTACCCGCAATAAAGTTAATCGGATTATTAATTTCATGGGCTACTCCAGCAATCAAATGCCCTAAAGTTGACATTTTTTCACTTTGTACTAATTGCATTTTAGACTGTTTTAAATCTTCTAATACTTGGGATAATTCGGCTGTTCTTTCTAAAACCCGTTGTTCTAATTCTTGATTTTTTTCTAATAATTGTTGTGTTAAAGAACTAATTTTTAAATGAATTTTAATTCTAGCAATCACTTCTTCAGCTTGAAACGGTTTAGTAATATAATCCACAGCCCCAATTGATAAGCCTTTGACCTTTTCTAAATTATCCATCACTGCGGTCATAAAAATGATCGGAATATCATGGGTTGAAGCATGACTTTTCAGGTGTTTGCAGGTTTCAAACCCATCGGTTTCGGGCATGACCACATCTAATAAAATCAAATCAGGTTGTTCAGTTTCCGCAACTTGAATAGCTTGATTACTATGGTTTGCGATTAAAATTCTCCAGCCACAATTATTAATAAAACCTGATAATAAATTAAGGTTTGTTGGGCTATCATCGACAATTAGTATGGTGGTTTCTTTGAATGAGTTGGAGTGCATATTAAATGGGATTATGATTTATGGATCAATCGAAATTGTTCCAGCAGAAAGCAAATTACTATCTCAACTCAACTTAATTATAAATATTCGTAGCCGTTGATCAATGAATTTATTTTCAATGCCTCCCAAAAGGAAACAAAAGACACAATACCCCCAACCTGTTGAGTATCTAAACTTATATGGAACTATTTAGATTATATTTTACGTTGACTGATCATGATTTGACAATGACACCCATCACAACTAATGGCGGACTCAACAAAAAACACCCCATCATGGGGTGCAACAAAGGGGGCTATTCTTACTTGAATCTGAACTTATTGTAACTTCAGAATTTGAGCCGTTAGATCCAGACTTTCCTCATAGAGAACATCCCGTCCCCAACGCTGTAACTGTTGAGCCATAAGGGATTCCGCTTTTTGATCCGTGGCGGCGATCACTTGTTCAGTCCGACAAGATTGGGCACTTCCTCCGGCTTCCATCCGCATACATCCGGTGGTTTCCGAACATAAAATTGTGCAGCAGTTGGCGTTAGGATTACTAGAAGTTAACCGTAACCCCACTAAATCTCCTGGAATTTCACCATAATCCGCCGTGGGAATTGCCGCGAGTTCGGCCATAATTTTTTTATCATTCGGCCCGATAAACTCCATAAGTTTTAAATCATAATCCCCACCTTTAGCTACAAAAGAAACAGGTTTCCATTCCAAACGACTCGCAAACCACCCCAAAAACATTAGGGCTTGAGCCGCATTGCCTTTTTCATAGTCAATGGTGATATTATCAATTTCGACCAAGGAAGCTCTACGTTCTGGGGGGTCAAAGGCAGAGGCAGTTAATTCTTGCCAAGGGGAAAGTCGATGCCAATTCAAGTCAGCAATATAGGTTTCCTGTTCAATCAAATCGTTCATTTTTAACAATTCTGATTCTGGATCACTAAAATAAGAGGAATCCACAATCACACAATTACAACAACCCGCTAATTGTTTAAACAATTCCTGCTCTGGGTTAGGTGTGGCTTTCCACCAAACAAACTTAGGTAAATCGGGAATCATCAGGGAGGAAACCACACTTCCCACCCGTTCTAAGGCTGCTTTTGTGCCTCTGAGGGTAATATATTCACAACAGACTAACCCTTCTTCACTTTTTTTCTGAATCGGGCAGTAGGCAGAAACCTGGGCTGTGACTCCGGTATCCTCTCCTACAATTGGACACAGGGTAATAATCCGACAGGGATTTTGAGCGGCAATGGTTTCACTAATACTAAATCCCCGTCCATCCAGATTCGGAATAATTTGATCTGCGGGGGGAAGTTTGGCAAATTCTTGGCGTAATTTTAGCAAGGTATCGGGGTCAACTCGCCCGTTAATCGGCAAATCATAAATTCTCTGGGCTTCTTTAATCGCATCCCGGGTTGATGTTCCATGAATCCCATCAATATTGCCGAGATAAAACCCTAAAGCTCCTAACAATTGTTGAAATTCTTCGGGTTCATAAACCACCATACTAAAGGTAGCCGCCCGGGTAGCAATGGCGGTGGTTTTACTACTTCCAATATTCTGACTTAGCCAAATACTACTTAACTCAGCTTCAATTTGACTGAGGGAAATATCCTTGGGTTTTTGTAATGCAACAAGTGGTGTAGTCATAATCAGTTATCAGTTATCAGTTAACAGTTATCAGTTATTAGTCATCAGTTATTAGTGATCAGTTATTAGTCATCAGTTATTAGTCATTAGTTATCAGTAAAGAAAAGAAGTGATTAAGAAACAGTTGATCAAATTCTTAACTCTTACACTGATAACTCTTGCACTGATAACTGTTAACTGATAACTGTTAACTGATTAAAGTCTTCTCCAACGACGGCCATCCCGGTTGAGCAGAAGTTCTGATTCCACTGGCCCCCAAGTTCCGGCTTCATAGAGCGGGATAGACTCGGCTGGGGCTGGGGCATCCCAAACTTCTAAAACCGGGGTGAGGGCTTGCCAAGAGGCTTCGACTTCATCCCCCCGTGTAAATAGGGTTTGATCTCCTAACATACAGTCAACCAATAAACGGGCATAGGCATCTGTATTCGCTTTACCAAAAGCCGTATCATAGCGAAAATCCATATCAACGGAACGAGTCCGCAGAGAATTTCCGGGGGTTTTCACCTCAAAGCGCATGGAAATTCCTTCATTTGGTTGAATTCTCAAGACCAAAACGTTCGGGTTAGCCTGTTTTGCCGCCGACTGGAACATTAAAAACGGCACTTCCTTAAATTGAATGGCAATTTCCGTTACCTTTTTCGGCATTCGTTTTCCAGTTCGCAAATAGAACGGGACGCCTTTCCAGCGCCAGTTATCAATATAAAATTTTAACGCGGCATAGGTTGGGGTGATGGACTCCAGGGCGGCTCCGTCTTCGGAACGATAACCCGGAACCTGTAGGCCATTCATCCAACCGGGGGTATATTGTCCCCGTACCGCAGAATATTCTAAAAAATTAGTATCTGCTAGGTGGGTTGCTTGTACCACCTTAACTTTTTCGTTACGAATGCTATCGGCATCGAGGGAGTTGGGGGGTTCCATCGCCGTTAGGGAAAATAACTGCATCAGGTGGTTTTGCACCATATCCCGCAGTGCCCCGGAGGTTTCATAATAGCCCGCCCGTCCTTCTAAACCCACGGTTTCCGCCACGGTAATTTGGACGTGATCGACAAATTGACGGTTCCACATCGGCTCAAAAATCGCATTGCCAAAACGAAACACCATCAAGTTTTGGACGGTTTCTTTCCCCAAATAATGGTCAATCCGATAGACCTGTTCTTCGGAACAGACTTGACGCACCACCCGGTTGAGAATTTGGGCCGAACCTAAATCTCGACCAAAGGGTTTTTCGATGACTAAACGCTGTTTTTTCGGGTCGGGGAGCATTCCGGCTCCACCCAATTGTTCAATAGCTTCGGCAAAAAAACGCGGGGCTACGGATAAATAAAAGACTCGGTTTCCCCTGGTGTGGCGCAGTTCATCAATTTCCCCTAAAAAGGCTTTGAGTTTTTGGTAACTTTCGGGTTCATCCATATTCCCCGAACAGTAAAAAATCCCTTGGGCGAAGTCGTCCCAAAGGGCTTGGGAATATAAACCGCCCCCAAATGCTTCCACCCCTTCCCGCAGGTGTTCGCGGAAAAAGTCGTGGCTCCATTCCCGACGAGCAACCCCGACAATGGTTATTTCTGGCGGAAGTTTGCGCTCTAATTTCATCTGGTAGAGGGCTGGGACTAATTTCCGTTGGGTTAAGTCTCCCGATGCACCAAAAATTACTAAAATCTGGGGTTCGGGAATTCGATCTTGTTGCAGTCCCACCCGCAAGGGATTTTCAATCAGTGTTACCATGTCTATTCCTTTTGCGACAGCGAGATTATTTTTCTGGTGGACTCTGGGATTAAGGTAGCACGTTTACCCTGTCAGAGTCAGCCAGAGATATTTCCCGATTATAGAATTGAGTTAATTTCTAATTTTTACCGTTGATCGTCCTTGATCCGGCAAAATTTTTGTTTAATTTAAGATTAGCTTGCGATTGCTGGTTTTTAGATATTAATTTATCGGTAATTTTAACCCATTCCCAATAAGTACCTAAACAAAATTAATTACACATCCTCCACCCTGTTCCCTCCACCCCTAGCCCCCCGTACACGGGGGGTTTGGGGGGATGTTCCCTTTCTCAACTAGGTAATTTATTTTGTGTAACTACTTAGTACCAGCAGATTTAAAAATTCTTGAATATTAACTAAAATATCTTCGGAAAAAGGTTGAGGATAAACTAAACGGTGGAGATAGTAACCTGGGAAGGTTTCTCCAATATAATAATAGTAATCTAATTCGACTAAATTACTAATCCACCAATAGCAATGATAGACATAATTTGGGGAAAATAACTCGATTACTTTGGTGTTGGGTTGACAAAAGATAAGATTGGTTAACCCACTCCCATGAGGTGCAATAATTATTTCAGCCTGGGAAAATAACGCAGCTTGTTCGATCACAGACATTGATTCTAATTTAATAGAGTGGAATCCCCAGGGTTGTAAAACCCTTAATAATTCATTCTCATTTAAAATCCGACGGCTTTTTGCGGCATTTCTAGTAATATAAATTCGTTTAATATTAGGGGAATTTGCAACAGCATCAGGATGCAAAAAATGTTGCTTTAAAAAATCACAAGTCCATGGGGCCATCCAAGCCGCACAACCAGGGAAAGAAGGCACAATTAAATCTTGGGCTTGGAGATGATGGAATTCATTAATATTAATTTGTTTATTTTGGGGAATTTGTAATTTCTCTAAAGTCTCTTTTTGAAAAGATAAACGATTGTCAACAATAAAGTAATCAATTTCATGCCAATTAATACTGCTTTTTTTCAATAATTCAATTCGAGGTAATACATCTAACATCCAATGAAAATAAACTGAATTTGAAAGTCCAGCTAAAATAGCCACAGTCCCATTGATAAAATAAATTGGAGGTAATTTATTAATAGATAAAATAGAATGCTGACTGGGATTTTTGTCAGGATGACCCGGACTTAATAAAGGAAATTCTGGGGAAAGATCCCCTAAAAAATGTTGTTCTCGGGTTAAAATAGCCGATTGATTTTGATCAGAACTTAACCAAAATCGCCCTTGAGGAATTTTAAGCACAAAAGCAGCAGGAAGTTCCATCTGTTGACCAAATCTAAAACTAAAATGGATAGAATTATCCAAGGATTTTGGGGGTTTTAGATTAACAATAGTTTCGGGATAAATTTGTTGATAATTGTCTGGAGTTGAAGGATTAGATTTTAGCCAATCTTCCGTTGATTGATCAAATTGAATTGGAGGGTTAATTGGTTTGATTTCTGAGAGATCAACAGAAGTATTTAATTTCCCTAATTCTGATAAATTGTTTAATAAACTATCAATCCAATTCGCAACAGAAGATTCATAAATTATGGCTTTTTTAAAATAAAATAATCCGGCTTCAATCTGGTTATTATAAATTAATAAAAATCCCAAATATCCTGAATATAAAGCTGATTCAGAATCAAATTTTAAACATTGTTTTAAACTATCAATAGCTTGATCAATTTCTCCAGTATGAAATAAAGCCTGACCTAAACCATAATAAGCCTCAACTAGATTATAATTAAAATCAATAACCGTTTTAAAATTAGCGATCGCCTGTTGATAACAGTTTAATTTTAATCGACATTTTCCCAATGCCAAATGATAACGAGCTTGTTTTTCTTCCCAGGAAATAGTATTATCTATTACAGATAAAAAATCCGATAAATTAGCCGCTAAATAACACTGAAATGCTTCTACATAATCCTGTTTATAATTATAAAATATATCTCCATATTTTAAATAAACTAGAAAGTTATTGGGGGCGATATCCTGAGCTTTTTGAAGTAAAATCAAGGCTGGATCTGGATAGAAATTAGATAACATTTTGCTCAAGCCAATATATAACTCTATTGGGGGTATTGAGGGAGATAATAACAGTCTTAAAAAATTAATTACTAAGGAATTTATATTACGAGTTGATAGAGTTTTATTCCCAGTTAAATCCTGATAAAATTGAGGCTGTTTCTGGATTCCTTGTTTAAGAAAACTAATTCCTTTTTCAAATAACCCCGAAATTATTAAACTCATTCCTAAATCACTATAAGCGGGTGCATAGTTTGGCTGAAGTTGAATTGCATTTTCAAAGGCATTAATCGCAGATTCCCATTGTTTAATCTGAGTTAAACATAATCCTAATTGGTAATAAATTAAATAATCTGGGGAATATTTAACAACTTCTTGATAACATTGAATTGCGGCTTCAAATTGTTCTAATTTTTGAAAAATATTTGCTTGATTAAGATACATTTGAATAGAATTGGGTTCTAACTCAATCCCTTTTTGCCAAATCCTAATAGCTGCTTCTAAATCTCCTTGAAGTGCAATAGTATGACCTAGATTATCATAAACCTCAAGATCGGTTTCACACCATTCTAAAATTGCTTCATAAATTAGTTGGGCAAATTCAAAAGATTGGGAGGATAAATATTCTCTTGCTTTACCTTTTAAAAAATTGACAAATTCAGTAATTTCAGTTGTTTCTAAATTAGATTCAGCAAAAGCAGAAAACCATATTGTTTGCGCCTGTAATACATCTCCCTGTAATAACCAAGATAATCCCAAATACCAATAATTAGCAACAATATCAGGAGACTCCAAAATACATTGTTCATAAACCGAGATGGCTTTTAAAAACTGTTGTTGACCTAAATAAGTATGTCCTAGACTTTGGAGTTCAGGAATAGATAGAGGCTGATTTGAGGTTGTATTTTCTGACACTGGATTACCTTTTAATTCAATATAAATTTAATAAGATTCTACCTGTGATTCCAATATTTTTTGAATCCGATTCTGAGTTTGTTCTAAATGGGCTAAGGTGTAAGCATTCATTTTATTCTTGCTTCGTTTTAAGGTTGTTTCTAACTGATTATTTAACTGTTTAAGCTGATACCAAGCTACGGTTTCTGCATCTTCAGGAATTGAGATTTTTCGCAATACCATATTGCTTAAAATGTCTAAATGTTGCCGTTGTAAAGAACGCCGTAGACTGGAAATTTCAATTTCTCCATTATTAGCTAAAATTTCCGTCCAGATGCCATTCTGAATAGTTTCAAATAATTCGGGTATGGTTAAAGCATTATTCGCCGTTGTTTTTAATTCTAAATCTCGCAACCTAAATAACCTTATAGGATTAAATAAATCTTGTAAAACATAACGATGAATAAGACTAATTAAGCTAGTAATAGGATAATCTAACTGACTATTTTGATCGGGATTTGCCCAATCTGACCAACGAGACGGAGCTAATTTGTTTAATAAATCAGGAGAAAAATTAAATGCTTTATCGTTAAAAATATAGGTTTCCAAGAGTTTTAACACATTTCTTTGTTTTTCAATCGAAATCGGTTCCAAAGGTAGACGATTATTTCCATCTCCAGCCCGGGTTCGAGTAAAAGATTGTCCGCCAATATAAAGAGTTAAATGATTAGCTTGAATAAAATAATAGTTAACAATTGTATTAAACATTTTCCGAATTTTATCATAACCTTCTCCCCGACTTGGGGTATATTTTTCTAACCGTTTCCACATCTCAATTGCATTATCAAATTGCCATTGAGAATATTGCAACATATTATTACTTAAATCGTCACGATTAATTGCTGGGTCAAGAAAAAATCTCAAATCCTCATCTGTTGCATAAGCTAATTCCGGTTGAATTGATCGTTTTGCAATCTCTTGTAACCTTTGCCATTCTCCCTGTGGAGTTGTACTAGCAATGGGTTGATAACCATATTCAATTGCCCATTGATCATAGGGCCCAATTCGGGTAGAAAAATAATCTCCCTGGATTGTTCCTTGGGGGGCTAAATTAACTGGAACATAATCCATAACTGAACTCACTAATCCTTTTTTTTGGGTAATTTCAGTATTATTTAATTCCTCTGGAGATAGCAGGGTACTCCCCTGAAAATTATGTCTTAATCCCAAGGTATGTCCGACTTCATGGGCAATTAAAAGACGTAAATATTGCTTGATATAGAGTTCCATTTTCGGGCTATTGGGCATCACATTTCCCAAGAGAGATAAAGCCATTGTTCCTACATTGAATTGTTGCTTAGAACCTCGATGAAAGCAGGATTCATGGGTAAAATTAGCTAGGGCTTTTTTATTTTTTTGAGCTTCAGATTGATTGGCAATAGAATAGGCGGATAATCCTGTCGGACAAAGTTGATTTTCTGTCTTTAATCGTGAATTGGGCGGATAATTTTCTGTCCATATCGTTGATAAATTTTCTCCTGAAAATACATCTATTTCATCAGATAAACTTCGGATAGCATTACTTTCTATAATAATATCTGCATCTAAAATTTCCCCGGTTAGGGGGTTAGTATGGGAGGGGCCATAACCACTAAAGTCAACATCAAAGGAAGTAGACCAGCGAATGGTATTATAACGAACATCTGCGGGGTTCCAAGGGGCATTGTCGGGCATTTGTTCGACTTGAATCGCATTTATAAATCCGGCTTGTTCAAAGGCTTTATTCCAGAATAAAATTCCCTCTCGAATTGTCTCCCGATATTCTAAAGGGACGGTATTTTCAATCCAAAATGTAATCGGTTTAACCGGGGGAGAAAAATCAGCATTGGGGTCTTGTTTTTCCAAATTCCAGCGATTAATATAACGAACGGCTGTTGATCTTTCATCCCGTTTTGATAAATCTTTATAGGTGGTTGTAAAATACCCAACTCGTTCATCTGCTAACCGAGGAACATAATTATTACCATAAGGAACTGCTAATAAACTATAACGAACTTTTAAATTAAAGGTGCGGTTATCGGGTAAGGATGGAATATATTGTTCATCTGCATATTGTGAAAGAGAAAATCCAAATATGGATTCAATTTCGACATTTTCTGGAAAGGTTTGAATTTCAGAAATATAGGATTTACTCGGATCAATCGCATAGTTAGTTGTTAAAAAATCTGAGAATTGGATCATTAACCCGGGTAAATCACTTTCCCCATTGAATAAATCCCCAATTTCAATTAATATAGTTTTTGTATCAGGATTAATACTTAAAATAGGTAAAGTTTTTAAAACAGATTCACTAAAGGAACGATTGATAGAATCAATTTGAGGATCATTTTCTTGAGTACGAAAATTAATATTAGGAACAACAAATTGAATTTTATTCTGTAGATGACGAAATTGAAAGAGAATATCTCTAAGAGCATATCCACTGAAAATTCCGGCTTCTCCGATACCAGATTCCAATGTCACAAAACACAGAAAATCTTGATTTAACTGTTCAGATGTTAATTCTAAATAAACCTTTCCCGATTCTTTATTTTGATAAATTGTAAATAAACCTTCTAATTTTTTACTGCCTTTAATTATCTCCTCAAAAGACTGTTCAGCAACTTCTTGAGCCACTAAATTTTCTCTAAATTCAGAGATGGAAACCTCTTGAGCATCAACTTGAGATAATCTTAAAATTACTATTAAAAATGATATCAACCCTAACAAAAAAAAACGTTTAACTTTCTTGAATTTAGTCATAATTTACAGTCTTCTTTATAATCCTATCAATGGGGATATAAGTAGTTGCCAAGAGTGCTCAGGACATAGACTCTCTCTCCGCTTACCCGCCGGACATGGCTATATTTTGTCCTCATAACCATGTCCATTACTATATAGCCCAAAACGAGGCGATCATTCTAAAACATGAAACATCCCTAGAAACTAGACTATTAAACTTAATTATAGTGCTTAATTTTAGAGCTAATTAAGGTCAGTTTCCACTCTTAGTCTAAAGTTTTTACCGTTAATACTTGGGGCGGAGTCGCATCGGGGGGATAAATCAACTCCACTCCCACAGCACGAGAACCCCCCGCAGGTAAATTTAAGCTAACTAACCCTTCCCCCTGTTGTCCCTGACGTTGGACTAGGTGAAAATAACGCTGTTGGTTTTGTCCAAAATCATCAACATAACTCAGTCGCACCGTCCCGCGAAAAAATATTTGTCCCTGGGGGGGTTCAATAAAGGTTAACCGATTAGATGCCACATTTTGTTTAAATGGAGTTTGAATTGATAAACTCACGGTTTGGGATTGTCGGGTAGAATTATATAAGGGTAAAATGAGACTATAACGCACCCCATAATTGCCATGGGCGCGAAGGGCTGTATCAGGATAACGAGCTAATAAGGGTGCGCTTTGAACCTGTTGGGTTCCTAAAGTTGCCGTCGATACCGTACTTAAAGGATAAGAAAAAGCCGAACCTCGATCGGGAATGGTTAAATAATTCATCCCCGGACGGTCTACTACTGTTCCCGTCCATTGGGAACCCACAGACACCCCCGCCACACGACCATAAACCTTTTCTCCCGTGTAGACATTATCCCCGAAGGTTGGGATCACATCTCTGGGTTCGGCTAGTTTTCCCGTATTTAAAAAATCCCACCATTGGGCTAAAGCTGGGATTTGTGGGGGGAAAAACGGAGATAAAGGTAAGCGGGGAATATTGGGAATCATCGGAGAATTCATTGGGGAGTTAAACCGCACTAAATTCGCTAGGTATACAGGGCTATTACTTTGTAATCGGAGTAGGGTCGAACGGGCGCTGGCCGTTGGGATGGGTAAACTAAACAACATCTGGGTTTGTTGGGGCGGAATTATGATTTGTTCAGGAAAGCTGAGTTGATTTCTTCCCCGTAAAATATCCCCCGCCATCCGTGACCCTGGCCCAGAAAATACCCGACCTTGGGGGTCTTCCACCAAAGGTGGTAGTTCCACAAAAGGCGCGTCCGGTGAGGTAACATAACTAATCCCTTGCAGAATATTCAGGGTAACGGGTTGAGGACTGGGGTTATAAACTAATACTCCTTGATATAGGGTTTGTTGTTTATTAATCGGACGAGCAATATGATGGGAAAAAAATTCAAACTCTCCACTGATAGGAACATTTAGGTGAGCATTCGGAAATTTTTTCGCTGTTTGGGGAAAGGTAGACAATAAAATTCCTTCCCCCTTAACCACTTCGGGACTATTACTATTTAATACCGGAATTTCATTCAATTGTCCAGGTAAAGCTCGAATTTCCTGCGCTTGAGTAATATATCGTTTCCCTAGATTTGGCGGGGGAATGGTAATCACTTCTGCTAAAACAAATGTAGGAATAAAAGGAAACATAGATAATGATTTAATCTCCTAAATTTACCAGCAAATATGGATTAAGCCCAGCAATGTCTGACTACGCTTAATAACTTTTGATTTGGGGGCGTCAACCGGAAACCTTGCCATTATACGCTTATCTCTGCGACAAAAGCTTCGAGGATTAGGATTGAGGATTCAGATTCTAGCAACGATTCTCCAAAAGTCTCAATATGAAATAGAATAGCTGGTCGCACATCATTTAGAGTTTCTTCATAAGTATAGCAATCCTGAATAGTTTGTGTTAGGGGGCAATTCATGAATTACACCTACCATCAGGATTAAATTTCAAGAAACCCGGTTTCTTAATTGATTGAATCCTGGATAATTATCAGAATCTAGGGAAAGTATCTGTAAATCTCTTTCCGATGCAATACCCTGATGAAAGACACGACACTATCATTAAATTTGATACCGATTCGGTAATCCCCAACTCTAATGCGATAGTATTCTGCCTCACCTTTTAGTTTTTTTAGATTGCTAACTTCACTCAATTTTTCTACTTGCTCAACCCGTTCAATAACTTCCTGAATTCTGGGCAATAAGTTGGGATCAAGAATCTCGATTAAATCCTTTTCAAAACTCTTTCTAAATTCAATATTCATGGTTTTCTATGCAGAATTTTGAAAATTTCCTCGCGGCTGACTACTTCAGTATTTTCGCCTTCTTTAATCGCATTTTCCATTCCGATGTCTTGTATAACTTCGGCAAAAAGTTCAGAAAATACTTCTTTTTCTTCTTGCACCAACTCAAAAATAGCTGTTTTGAGCAATTCTTTGAGTTTAGTTTCATCTAGGGTAATTTCAGTCATGGCTTTTTTTTGAGGTAACATATATTCTAGCTTAGTTATAGCTTAGTTATAGCTTCACGCCTCTAAAATAGTGCGTTGTAGCCAATTGTATCGCCTCTTCGTAGAAAATGAGGATGGGGTGTTTTTCCGGTGTCACAGAATATCCCTTATAATTTATCGTGTCAATGTTTGGATGCGCTGGCAACAAAAAAAGTAATCTTGAATTTTAATGTTGATTATTGCCTATTTGTAGTAAGCCCTTCAGGGCTTATTCATAAATCCCAATTATCAAGGATAAATTTACCAGCAAATATGGATTAAGCCCTGAAGGGCTTACTATGAAGTAGAATTGATTCATAAATGTTTAGGATTACTATAGCTCCTCATCAGTCCCTACGGACAGGAAATTTCCGGTTTCCGCAAGCAAATTTGCCTAATATTAGTTACCCTAGACTCAGGAGCAAAATAGTTACATTTCCGTCATAGATTTTTATGACTCAGGAATTCCATATTTCCGTTACCCCGGTTGGAGATAATGAATATTTGGTGCGAACCGAAAAAGTCGCATCCGGTGTTCCTTTAGCCGAAGAACAAGTTAAATGGCCTGTGGACGAATGGTTAGCCCAGGCTCGTCAATTGATGAATGATCCCCTGTTAGGTCTATTGGAGGGCCAAACAGTTCGTCGTTCCCGTGGTTTTGGCCAAACAATCGCAACTCAATCCACCAGTGATCCGCCCCTATTAAGTTTAGTAGAATTGGGTCAACAGCTTTATCATGGCTTATTTCAAGGAACTTTACACAATAGTTGGACTTGCGCCCAAGCGATCGCCCAAAATCGTCAAGAATTATTACAATTACGCTTAGGCGTAAAAGGCAAACGATTATCGAGTTTACCTTGGGAAGTATTACACGCCGCAGATCGTCCAATAGCGACGGGAACCGATGTGGTTTTTTCTCGTTACCAACCTGGGATGAATTCTATTCCCCAAACCCAAGTTAGAAAACCCAATCAACCCTTAAAAATTTTAATTGCTATTGCCGCCCCCACCGACCAAGAAACCCTACAACTAAAGCGGGAAGTGTTGCATTTACAAGAAGAATTGCGACGGGAAAATAGACGAAGTAACGGCAATTTTGTGAAACCCATAACCCCCGATATTCAACTAACTATTTTAGAACAACCCGACCGAGAACAACTCACCCAAGCCCTGGAACAAGGAGAATATCAAGTATTTCATTATGCCGGACATAGTAATTTAGGTGTATCTGGGGGAGAATTATATTTAGTTAGTCGTCGAACCGGGTTAACAGAAACCCTAAATGGCGATGATTTAGCCGGATTATTAGTTAATAATGGCGTGCAAATGGTGGTGTTAAATTCCTGTCGGGGAGCTTATGGAAATATACCAAATGTTAGCGATGATTCTGCCCAGTTAAATTTAGCTGAATATGCCGTTAAGCGCGGTATTCCAGGGGTGTTAGCCATGGCAGAACGCATTCCTGATGATGTGGCACTGACCTTAACGCGATTATTATATAGAAATCTAAATCAGGGTTATCCGATTGATTTAAGTTTAAGTCGAGCCAGACAAGGATTAATTTCTGCTTATGGTTCCGATCAATTATATTGGGCATTGCCAATTTTATATTTACATCGACAATTTAATGGATATTTAACCGCAAATCACGCCAATAATTCGATTCTGGAAGAACAGGAATTTTTACCTTTACCTTCTCCTCCAGCAGAACAAGATTTGAAGCTAAAATCTACCCCTGAAACTCTATCATTATCCGAATTGGATAATATGAATGATGATAATATCGAAGATTTATTAGATGATATCGTTTATGAAGATAATTTAGACAATGATTCAGATAATCTTGACTTTATTGGAGATTTTCTAAATAAATCAAAGGTTGAAAATCCTCCCATAAAAACCGAATCAATACCAAATTTAGCAGCAGAAAAAATACCTTCTTTATCTTTAAATTCACCGTCAAAAACTATTACAAATAAGTCTTTAAACTCTGATTCTAAAAACTTTTTATCGGGTTTAAGTGCCGTTAATTTGTTTAAGGGAAAACGATTATTCTGGGTTTTACCATTTTTGCTCATTCCCTTGGGTTTTGGGGCTTTGTGGTGGCAAAATATGGCTTTACAATCGAAAAAATTAGCAGAGACGCGCCATGGAGAGACGCGCCATGGAGAGACGCGCCATGGCACGTCTCTACGAACTGATAAACCTCAAGCTACGGATTTAAAAACAGCAAATACTGATTATGTTTTAGGAATTGCCGTTGAACAATTTTATCAGAGAAATCTATTATCGGCAGAAGAAGCAACTACAGAATTATTAGATAGAGGAGCATTACAAAAAGCTAAAGCCGCCTTAGCTGCGGTACAGGTTCAAGATTTGAATAATCCTATGGTTAATTTTCTTCATGGTCGGTTAGCTTGGCAATCTATTCAAAGGGGAAGTACGGAATATAAAATTGATGACGTGCGACGCCATTGGGCAAAAGCAGTTCAACAAAATCCTAAATCTATGAAGTATAAAAACGCCTTGGGTTTTGCTTATTATACCGAAGGAAAGTTAGAAAATGCCTATCAAGTTTGGATGCAAGTTTTAGAGGTTGAGGAACCTACTTTATCAGGAAAAATAACACCCGGAACTGCTAATAATATCCAGTCTCAAGTTCAACAACAAGATAAGTTAAATGCTTATGCGGGAATTTCCTTGGTTTGGTGGAGATTTGCTCAAACTTTGCCTAGTAAAGAAAAAGAGTTTATGTTGAGTAAAGCGGTTAAATTTAGTAGTAAAGTGATGAGTGAAGCACCTAATAAATTTGAACCTAATGAATTATCTCAAAATTGGATGTGGTCTAAGGAGTTAATTCGAGATTGGCAATTATTGTTACAACAGAAATAGATGATTATTGAAATCATCAAGACTTACCCTAAGATGGCCCCATCCATAACCCGAATTAATAGATGTATGCTTGAAGTTTGGCAAACTTTTGTAGAGCGAGTATTGCTTCGACAATGGAAGATATGGTAAGGTATTGGGCAAAGTTTAGTTTTAATCTTAAGTGCCTGTTTGATGGGGTGCATTTGTTGAGAAAAAACGCATCTAGCTCGAAAATTTCAGAAATTTCCTTCTGAGATCTTCTTATAGATTAGAACTCAAACTAACCCAAAACAATTACGTGGATACGAGGATAAAAAATGGCTCCCATACCTGTTTACAATTCAGAGGACAAAGTTTACAGCTTTAATGGCATCAGTGACTTTGAAAAAGTTAATAATAGTGACGCGATCAACTTTAGCGCCGATCAGGACTTCACCATAGCCGTTTGGGTTAAAGCCGAAAGTCAACAAAAAGACACGAAAAATGGAGATAATGATGTCCTTGAAAAGTGGATCAGTGGCTCTGGGGGATATCCTTATGTGATTCGCTACATAAATCAAAAAGCGGGGAATAGCTCTGGGATAATTGTTGCAGCCCGCTATGATGGCAGCAATAATCCTAGTGTGCGGTCAACCAGCAAAGTTAATGATGGGCAATTCCATCATGTCGCGTTTGTCCGCAGCAAGGAAAATAATCAAGGGAAACTCTCTCTCTATATTAATGGAAAATTAGAGGGTAGCAATACAGATACGACTACTGGGAATACCAAAACTAATAGTCCCCTCTATCTCGGTTGCCGAGGTTATCAAAATGCGGGCATGAATTATTTCATGGGCAGTATCAAGGGTTTATCTATTTATAATGTCGCCCTCAGTCCAGAGCAAATTCAGGCAGTGGTTAACCCGACCCCAGTGAAACCGATTATTTTAGACGGCCAATTGGAAATTCCCTGCAAATTGGAGACAGGGGTAGAATTTACTAACGAGCAGAGTCAGGATGTCACGTTTAAATTTACCCCATCAGGCCGATTTAGCGTTGCGGAATTTTTGCCGGAGTGTACATCAGCAGGAATTAAGGACTTCAAATATCAGGATGTGATGAAATATCCTAACAATACATCCTTTGCTCTGCTGGCGGTGAACAAGCAAACCGGTGCGGTTGTAGCAGAAGTGGGTCAAGAAACGACTCTAGTTGTCAAAGCGGGTGAAACTTTAATCTTCATTCTTAATGACGTGCCTGGGTGTTACTGCGATAACACCAGTGCCATCACAGTCAATTGGTCGTGCTCTGTCTAACTCCTTAACTGGCAACGGGCAATATTATTGCTTGAAACCCAGATAACAGTAAATATTTAAGTCCCATCAATCGCGGATCTAATTATGACCGAATCGAAGCGGTTTTGTCGATTGGTGGGATGACAATGACTTGATTTTTACTGGCTTTTATATTATAGATGTAAATTTTTCCAACTATTTTCAACACGGCTATAGAAATCCTAAATTATTTGTGGAATAATTCTTTAGGAGGATGACATAACGAACCCATTAAGTTAACTCCCATGCACTGAAAACATGAATAGTAATAAAACTTTACATCCCTTAGTAATTGCCCAAGCTGTAAAGACAATTTCGGATGGCACAAAAGAGAGAGAAAAACTGTTTTGGCAGCAATGGGGGCAGTATCGAGATTATCTTTATCATTGCTGCCTGAAATGGATGAGAGGTAATGCTATTGATGCCGAAGAGGTACTCAGCCAAGCGATGCTCAAAGCCATTGAGAAGATTAGACAGGGGAGTCATATCGTTACTAACTTTAAAGCTTGGTTGACTCGACTAACCTATAACCTCTGTATGGATATACATCGAGAATACAAGATGTTAGGTAATCGGGTTGAGAGCTTGGAAATAATATTTGAAAAAGGGGATGATGGGCTTGTTTTCTCCTCCAATAGTCCTGAAAGCTGGGCTTTGGAATGCGAACTAGGAATAATCATTCACCGTGTGATTGAGGATTTACCACCCAGACTGCGGGAACCCTTTGTCCTATACTTCATTGAGGAGAAATCCTATCAGGACATAGCACAAGAACTAGGGATATCCTACGACAACCTTTGCAAACGGATTTCACAGGCACGAGGAATTGTGCAAAAACGATTGACAAGGTATTTGTCTGGGTTAGAACAATCTTCTCTATTGCCTTTTAAGTTACCCGACAAAAAAAAGATAACCGAAGTAGAGAGTTTCGACTCCAATGCAATGATCAGGACTGACTCAGAGATGACCCCACCCTCCCGACAAAAGGAGGGCTTTGATCGTTCCCTTAATTATCAAATAAGTGCGATATGTCTCGAAACACTGCCTCATGCTTGGTATCACTCACCCAGTCCTCTGGGGTGGAGTTGAATATTCACCTAGTCTTAGAAGAAAAACCAACCCGACAACACCAGAAGTTGAAAACATTAAGTCAGTATGTGCAGCAGTATCCCTCTGGCTGGAAAAAAAGGTTGGAATTAGCTAATTTGTTCTACGCGATGGGTCAATGGTCTCTGGCGATTGAAGAGTATCGCCATGTCCTTGACCGACAGCCCCAATTAATCAATCTGTGGTTGAAGTTGGGGAAACTTTTGGAACTCATGCAACAGAAAGCTGAGGCAATTAGGGTTTATGAAAGTGCCTTAGTTTTCTCAGAAAATGAAGCTGTAAGTAAGAACATTAGCGGATTGATTGCCGTTTGTCAAGGTGATACGGAAAAAGCCATCATTGCGTTTGAAACGGCGGCTAACCTAGAACCAGATAACACTGCTACCTGGCTGGCTGTCGGACAATTGCAGATGGGTAGAGAGAATCCTGTGGGGGCTTTACAAGCCTTTAACATGATTTTGTCCATCAACCCAGATGATATTGTGGCTTTAATTCATAGCTATGATGGACTGCTCCAACTGGGGAATTATCAGGAAGCCCAGCGACGGCTGAATCAATTAATCGTCCTAGCTCCTAATGATTTGCGGGTACTTCAACGACAGTTGGATTGGCGTTGCACGATGAGATGGGTATCTGGTGAAGAGGGCAAGCAGACTAAAAAGATGATTAGCTCTGCTTTACGACAGGCACCTCATGGAGCCGAAGTCCATAAATCCTTAGCTTATTACCACATTTTTCGAGGAGATTGGGAGCAAGGAGTCAGGGTGTTAACAGAGTTTACTGAAGAACACCCTAATAATCCTCGTGGTTGGTATTACTATGGGCTGTGTTTATTTCACAGGGGGGATTATCAGAGTGCAGCTAAAGTGATACTGAAAGCTTATCGTCTCTATCCCAATGATTGTGAAATCTATCGAGCCTTATGTGAAATTTTGATTGCCTCTACCCAAGTTTCTCTCCCAGGAGGAAAGGAAAGTCTTGCTTCAATCGTGCAAGAAATGCTGGAGCGATTTCCTGAACGTTGGAGTGTTTGGGCGACAGCAGGGCGGGTGCTGGTGCAAAACTTTCAGGAGATTGAGAGGGGGTGTCGTATTTCTTTCCAGGGAACTCAACTTCAGCCTCTGTTACCGGATGCTTGGTTTCGTCATGGCCGAGTGTTAGCCTTAGCCCATAAACACCAAGAAGCGGTGGAGGTACTACAGCAAGGATGGCAGTTTTTACCTGAAAATGGGGGATATCTGCAATTCGTCTCGGCTGCGGTGTGGCTAGGAGAAAGTTATCGGGTACTGGGGAATGATGGGGCGAGTCACCACTGGTGGGAAGAAGCTTGCGTACGAAGTCAGGAACTGAGGATGTTCAACCCCGTTATAGCTGATTACTGGTTAGGCAGAGCTTTAGAGGGGTTAGGGGATGTTATGGGGGCAATGAAGGTTTATCGCAGTGCCTTGAGTCAACAGTTACTTTATCCGGCTCGTGGGGAGGTTGAAGTCGCTTTGAAACGGCTAAAAGCTTTATTACGGAAGGATTAACCTCGTTGAGGATGAGTTTCTAGTGGGATTGAGTTAGGGGAAAAAAATAGCCTCTAACTCAAAAAATTCAGAAATTGAGGTTGGAAATCGTCTTTAAAGTGTAAGAGAGCACACAAAATTAGCTCGATTGAATCAAAAACATGAGGTTTTAAATAAATGCCACTCCAATGGAATCAACAGCCGGATCATGTGAAACAAGCCTTCCTAGACCAAAAAGCGACATTAGTAATCCTTCCCAAAGGGATGAAGTTATGGAAGCTTACTGGTTATAAGCCGTCAAGAAATCCAAATATTCATCGTTTTACACCCCCAATTACTCCTTGGTGGTCTAATTATGACCCATTCAAGGATGATACACGGGGAGTAAAAGGGATATTAAAAGATTCTATTGCAAAAAGTCAAATATTTTTGGCTTATGTTCGAGACAGATCAGCAGTGACCATTGAGTGGAATAGCCTGACTTACTATATGGAAACAAAGCTTCTGAACGATAAAGAAGCTTTTTGGGGTCGCTACGCGCCACAGCCTGTATCCAAAAACCCAATTTATCAGACGTTATACGACGGTGTGTATTATCCTGAAGCTTTAGGAGGGTGGCCTGATGCTTTTCAGTTATATATCCCGAATTTACAAACAGCAGATCTGGCAACACCTGAATGGTTCAGTTCCACTGATAACAAGGCATTGAAGGCGCAGTTCGGCATATAAAGCATGAAAAAGGGAAAAAAACAGTCTCTAACTCAAAAAATTCAGAAATTGCCATCTGAGATCGTCTTATAGATACAGATGCCTAAGCCCGGAACCGGGCTACCACGAAAAACAATCAGTTTACAGGTAAATAACATGAGCGAATCATCAATTGTTAAAGTTGATCCTAACGAGGAAAAGCTCGAATTAGTCATCAAAACGGGTAACAAAGAGGAAATCTATTCACTTTTGGCTAAACCGAGCTACACATCTGTGTTAGTCGTTGAGGCTGAACGGGAAATTTTGCAGACTTTATCGATCGAAAAAGTCATATTGAACTTAAAAACGACTGGTGATTTGATGTACCTGGCATTTAATGCCTTGTCAGGGGTACCGAATATCCAGGTCAAGATGTCTGACCTACAAAGATCGTTCTATGAAGCTTGTACAGTTTGCATAACAACAGTTCAAGGTTTTGTAACAAAGTCTGATGATGTCATCGAGAATATATTCTCGGCTTATAGCTTCTTATATCAGATTGAGGAAGAGGCAGCTGTGGATATAATTGCACAGTGTGGAGAGACTGCAAAAGAGATGGCTCAGGAAGCCAGAGCTTTAGCCGTTCGTTTTAAGAAAATTATAGCTGACTGCACCGTTGTACATAATGAGTCACTGGACTTAAGAAATATTAAGAATGAAGACCGAGAAAAGTTAAAGCAGGGTTTAGCTGAGTTGGCAGCAGTTCAGAAAAACGCTGAGACGCTTCAAGAGCAGATTAAATCATCACTAGAACAAATCAATATAGAATATGAGGAAGCTAAACAGATAGAGCAAAGAGAGTCCCAAAGGGCTTTTGATCTAGGACTCGCCTCTACAATTATGGGAGGTCTGTCTGCTGCTTTCGGTGCAGGAGTTCAAATGTTCGCTGCTGCAAAAACTGGGGGATTGATGGGGGGAAATTTAGGCGGTGGAAGCACTTCAGCAGCTAACACCCAAACCTCATCGACGAACCCGACGATCAAGAAGGTAGACTCATCAATAGCTGATTTGGAGAAAGCCACGAAAGAGGAACTTGCACTTCAGCGAAAAAAACTTAAAGTTGAGCAAGAAATTGTTGAGTGCAACAAAAATATAAAAGACCTGCCTGATTCGCCGGCAAAAGAAGCTGAAAAACAGAAACTTCAACAAAAAACCCAAGAAAACCAATTATTAACAGAGCAGTTAGAACAAGCAAAACTAGCCCTCGAAGGTCTTCAAAAAGCCACAGATCGGATGTCACAGGACTTGAAAGAAATGTCAAGTTCCTCACAGTCTGCACTAGAGCGTGCGTCAACTCACAAACTTAATTTGTTCAATGCCCGGAATAAACTTGCAGAGGATAGCCGTCAAACGATGGCAAAACTTGCAGAATATGCAGTACGAGTTTCAAATACAAAAATCGACATTGATAACACAGCTATGGCGATTGAGAGTCTCGAATGTGCAGTTCGCGCTCTTGCCCAAGCCCACGTTGCATTGACTGAGACAGCATTATTTTGGGATTCAATGGCGAATTTCTGTGAAAGACTGCAATCCCCAAGGGCTCAATCCTCACTGAAAAGCGCTATGAAAATCCAATCTGAGGATAAACGGCGTAAGGCTTACTCTCAACCAGTTTTCATGAGAGGAGCCCTTGATCTGCTCTGTAGATGGGTGGCTGTGAATAGCGTCTCTAAAAAATATCTGGTTGCTTCAAATGAGGTATTTCAAAAAGTTGGCGCTAACATCGCATCAGCACCTTCAATTGAAGCAGGGCAAAAAGCAGCACCAGCCTTAGCTCAATCAGTTCTTAAAAATCTGAATGCAGAACTGACAACTTTAGATGTTCAAGCGGTGCTTGTACCTTAAAAATCAAGATTGAGATATTTATCTAAGGTTTGTAAACCTGGATAAGCTGAGGATCATGAGATATCGGGTGTTGTGATGTTTTGCTCCACAACACTTGCTATCTCTTGTCCCTTCCTGACTGCCTTTTGTTCCAACCCCTGTGTTGACGACATAAAGCAATGACTAACCCCCTCTAAATTTCTTAACCCATACATCAATTATGTAGGTAAAATGAGCGACTTAACAATACTGACACAAGATAATCTGGGCCTTTGGGTAGAACCTTATATAACGAATAAAGAAAAGATAGAGACGCTTATCATTCCTCAGAAAATTGACAGTAAATTTGTGGCTGATTCTAGGGATCAGATTCTTGGAGTTTTGTCAATGGATTCGTTAGTGCGGAATTTGGAAAATTCTGGGGATTTAGTGTTTCTGGCATTCAACGCTTCGGCGGGAACAGATATTCAGTCCCAAGTCGCTGGAATCCAGTTTTCACTGCATAAAATTTCTGGCCAATGTATTAACACACTTGACATATACATCAGTCAATGTCAACAAATCATGATTGCTCTGGTTAAAATATACAAACACCTATTGGCAGGTAAAGAAGCATTAGCCGGTATTCAATTAGAGTATTGCGCGAAGATTGCAAACCAGATGGGTATTTATGCCAAAACTTTAGGGGATAGTTTTGAAAATCTTTATAATCAGTCCTACGATGTCAGTAAAAATTCATTAAATTTACGGAATCTGAGCTACGCTGATCAGACTAAACTGACTAAAGAATTGAATGAATTTAATGAACTTCAGACAAACGCGAAAGTCTATCAAGATAATCTTTTAAAAGATATCGATAAGCTAATTATAGATCATTGTGATTCCCTCTTAAAAATAGAAGAGTCTGCTGGCGGAGGCTTTAGCGGTTTTGTTGCCGGTTTTTTAGGGTTTTTTGGAGTCAATGTTCCTGACCCAAGAAAGGAACTTATAGCGCAAGAAAATTCTCGATACTTTACTCAAATGCAACGTCTTCAACAACAAAAAATTGAAACTCTTTTAAAAATTAGCAGATATGCAGGACAAATTTCCAGCCTAGAAAGCAGTATTTCTGATGCTGCCAGATCTGTTGAGAGTTTCCATACTGTATATAAAGCACTCTCTACAATCGTGGTTTCATTGAAGCAGGAAACAGTTTTCTGGTATTCAATGGAGAGCTACTGTAATAACCTTAAAAAATTCAAAAATCTTCAACCCCAGGTAAGCTTATCTTTAGAGAAGAAGATTCAGAGATATTCTAGCCAGCAATTCATTAATATGTTCTTGCGGAGCTTATCCCAATGGATGGCTGTCTATGGAATTTCTCAGGAATCTTTAGTAGCAGCAAGAATTCTGGAAAATAAAGTAGCAGCTAATATACAGGCACAACCTTCAATCGAAACTGCTAAGAAACTAACACCTGAGTTAGCTAAAAAACTTTTCGGTTCTGTCAATATGCAGATTCAAGCTTTAGAAGAGGCTATAAAGCCTATCAACTAAGGTTTAGAACAAGCCTGCTCGTCGTTGATGGAATAGCTGCAATAGATGCTGAATCATCGCTATCTAAAGTTAACCAACAAACTACTGAATTAAGTCATGGATAAACACAACTACCGGAGTATACAAATGAATTTTTTTCCGACTACAATATTACTCACTAAAGCCAAGTTCATGGGGAAAACGTTAGTCGTTTTTATTCTATCTCTACTGCTTTTTTTCCCAACTCCTGCATTAGCGTTTGACTTGGGTGGTTTCTTAAAGGATGTTCAAAAAGTTGACTTGAATAAAGTCGTTAATGATGTTCAGAAAGTTGACTTCAATAAAGTCGTTAATGATATTCAGAAAGGTGACTTGAATAAAGTCTCTAATGAGCTTCAGAAAATTGACTTCAATCCAGTCATTAATCTGATTAAGAATACAGTTAATTCCCCTGCAAGTGTAGATCCATCTATTGCCTATAACCAGGAACTACAATCATACATATCTAAACTTACAGGAGATTTCAAGAACATACTGGAGTCTATTCAGAAACTTCCCACTCTACCTGAGAAAGAAGGTCAAGAAAGTCTGGCAACGATAGACAGTCAACTACAAAAACTTAAAGAGGATTCAAGCAACCGTGCCAAACAGTTTGATACTTGGAGTAATGAGCAGCAGAAAAAATATCAAGAACTTCTGAATAACATCAACACAATGTATCAAGAGCAACAGGTTTTGAAGGGAGAAGTGGAAGCAAAGAACGCAGAATTACCCATCGTAGAACGTGAATTAGGTCTTGAGGGAAGTCAATATGACGAAGCTTACAAGAAGTACGAAAAACTGAACCGCGAGATACAGGATAATTTGGCAGCGGCGAGGCACATTAGAAGGGAATTAGACGGACTAACCTTTGATCCACTAGGGCTTAAAAGCTCATTCAATGCAGAAATAAGAAAATACGAAGGTGAAAATCAAAAACTTGAACCGCTCAGAAATGATCTAAAATCACGATTGGATCGGATCTCGCAACTTCGCAATGCTGTTGAAAGCAAGAAAGCAGAACTCAGGTCGAAGCAGTCTCGTATTAATACATTAGAACAAAATAAAACCAAGTTAGAAAGCAACAGGCAGACAATAGCTGAAGCAGCAGTCCTAGCCACTAGAATGTCTTCATTCTGCAATAAGGCTGAAAACGACATCAACTTGGCAAAACAAAATATCGGGAACGTCAAAGAGTATGCGGATGCACTTGCTTCTTTCAGCGACCCGGATATCTTGGGTGAAATCAAAGATTTGGCTACATTAGTCACGAACTTAAGTAATAAAGTCTCTCAAGGAATTTAGAACACCCATTCAGGCATCCGCGCTGATCAGCTAAGGTTCACAAAATACCTGTTAGACATGACTTAAGGAATAAATGCAATAGATAGCGGTGATTGCCATCTATTGCTATTGTAGATTTAAACCCAAAAACGACTGAGTTAATTTATGGACACCCAAAACTACCGAATTATGAAAATGACATTTTTTACCCAGAAAAACCTACTAAGTCAAGCCAAGATTGTTTGGAAAACCTTAGTAATTTTGATTTTAGCTGTACTGCTTTTTGTGCCAAAACCAGCATTGGCATTGGACTATAATGGCACAATAAAGTCCTATGTATCTAACGTGAAAGTAGAGTTAGATAGTGTATTGACAGCAATTAAAAAACTGCCCAATCTGTCTTACGAGACTGGTAAAACAACACTGTCAGAGATAGAGAGTCAATTACAAAAACTTCAAACCGAAGCCGGGAAAAATGCCGCAGATTTTCAGAAGTTGAGGGATGAAGGTGAGAAAGAGTACAAAAATGTTCTTAATGAGATCAACAAGCTATATGCCTCCCAACAAGCTATGGAGAAGGAAGTGCAGAGAAATGAAGCGGAATACCAGAAAAAACAAAGTGAACTAGAGCGCATTGAACGGGCTGCAAAAAAACTGGGATCGCAAGTGGACAATCAGTTTATCCAAGGAGCCGATAATTTCAGGAAGTATTTGGAAACAAATAAGTCAAATCTATTATTAATCCGGTCTAGGCTGAACGCTTTAATAGACAGTAGAACCAAGTTAGAGAAAGATAACCAGAAGTTGTCCGAGGGCATAAAATTAACCCAAGACATCTCCCAATTTTCTGATCACCTCGAAAAGCGAATTAACTTGGCAACACAAAAAGCCGGGAACGTCACAGGGTATGGGGAAGAACTTAAGTCTTTCAGTGACCCGGATATCTTAGGTGAAATTAGCGAACTCAATGAAATGGTTGCGAATTTAACCACGAACTTATAACAGGTTTGGTTCAGTAAGTTTAGATCTTCACACAATAGATGGCAATAACAGCCATCTATTCTTCTGTAAAATTAAACCCAAAAACTACTGAGTTAATTTATGGGCACCAAAAACTACCGGAGTATGGAAATGAGACTTTTATCCAGCAAAAGCTTATTATTTCAAGCCAAGATTGTGTTTAAAACTTTAGTCATTTTGCTTCTATCTGCACTGCTTTTGGCTCCAAAACCAGCATTGGCATTGAACTATAATAGCGCAATACAGTCCTATGTATCTAACGTTAAAGTAGAGTTAGATAGTGTATTGACAGCAATCCAAAAACTTCCCAATCTGTCTTATGAAAATGGGAAAACAACACTGTCAGAGATAGACAATAAATTACAAAAAATTCAAATTGATGCTAGGCAAAATGCTGTAAAATATGGGAATTTTAGCGATGAATCTCAGAGAGAGTACGAAAATCGTCTTAATAGAATCAATCAGCTACAAAAAGAGCAGGCAAATCAAGGATATAATGAAAATATCACTCTGGAATATAAAGTTTTTTCTCGAAACCCTATAACACGCGACATCAGTATATTCGGCGATAATAAGTATGTATACTTTTTTGACTTTGTTATCAACCATTGTGAAGCTGATAAACCTGTACCTGAAGGTGACACTGGCTATATATTTTTTAAATTTCTTCCATGCGTAGAAAGACTTGTTGGATATGATAATGATGATAATCTAAAAAGCTTTAAAGAAGCGATGAAACTTTACTATATAATAGACCGAATCTATCAAGTGGCGGTTTACAAAGGTTGCAAAACAGACCTTAGCGCCAAAGAATTCATGGACTGCGCCGTCCCCGCCCTTGATCAAGCCACTGCCGGTGGGCCCAATTTGGCTAACAGTGGAACATATTACATCAAAGCCGCAGGAGCTATAACGCGAAAGCCGGAAACAATCCGGTTTTTAGAAGCCTATTATATTGAGAAAAGTTTAAGAACTTTACGCAGAGAAACTCCTGTGTTACAGAAGGCAATCGTATTAACCAATAAAATCTCCCAATTGTCTGATCACCTAGAAAAGCGAATCAACCTGGCAACACAAAAAGCCGGGAACGTCAAAGAATATGCGGATGCACTTAAATCTTTTAGTGACCCGGATATCTTAGGTGAAATTAGCGAACTCAATAAAATGGTGGCAAATTTAACCACGAACGTATAAAGTGACACAAGAGAGTTTATGGGTGGATTAATTTAGAAAAAATGCCTCTAACTCAAAAAATTCAGAAATTGAGCTTGGGAAACGTCTTATTAGTGTAGAGAGGAAACACAAACCTCAATCTATAGGTAAAAACTCACAAAGACAAGGAGTAATTAAAGTGATCTTAAATCGTTGGATTAAGGCAATCTCCGTCTTAATATTTGTTTTTAGCTTGGCACTGATTACCAGTCCCTTGCCTGCTAATGCTGCTTCAAGTAGTTATCAACTCACCTGCGAAGATATTAATATTTACGGTTCTATAGCAGTCCTAAATCATTATCAAGAGCATGATATAATGATATACACTACTTGATTATGACAATAAAAATTATGAATGACTTACAACAGGCAGAAAAAGAGCGGAACAAAGAAATAGCTGAATTAGAAATTTTAATTGAGAGTAATCTTTCGGCAAGAGAACTAAAACGAGCAATAGCTGTCAGGATGGCACTCACCGGTAAAATTTACCGTGAAATCAGCCAAATTTTAGGTGTAAGCGAATTTTTTGTTGGGCATTGGAAAAAAGTTTTTAAAGTCAAAGGAATCGCTGGATTAAAACTAGGATATAAAGGCTCAAAAGGGTATTTAAGTATTCAAGAAAAAACAGAAGTAATTGAGTGGTTAAAGAATAAAAAGTATTGGGATTTAGATGAATTAGTTACTTATGTGGATCAAGAATTTGGGGTAATATATAAATCGAAACAAAGCTACTATAAACTTTTTGACCAGGCAAATATTAGTTGGAAGAAGTCTCAAAAGGTGAATCCAAAATTTAACGAAGAGCAAGTAAAAAAAAAGAGAGAAGAAATTAATGAGATGTTATCAAAACAAAAGGCTGGCATAGAATCGGGGGAAGTAATAGTATTTTTTTTAGATGAATGTCATCTACTTCATGGAGATGTTAATGGCTACGTTTGGGGTCAATCAAATCTAAGAATTGAAGTTCCAATTACCAATGAAAAAGAGCGACAAACTTATTTTGGAGCACTGAATTATCAAAGCAAAAGATTCCATGTTAAAAGTTACCCATCTGGGGATGGAAAATCAACAATTGAATTTATAAAATACTTACAAAACCAATATAAAAACAAGAGAATTATCTTAATTTGGGATGGAGCGAGCTATCATAGATTTGGAGAATTTAGAGAATTTTTATCAGAAATAAATGGTGATAAAGAACCTGATGATTTTTTAATTACTTGTATTTTATTTGCTCCTAATGCTCCGCAACAAAATCCGGTTGAAGATATTTGGTTACAAGCGAAAAACTTTTTGAGGAAGTATTGGTATTTATGCAGGTCGTTTAAGATTATCAAATTTTTGTTCGAGTTTTTTACTAAGGAACATAAATTTGATTTTCCCAAAATTCATCAGTATACTTATATATAGAAAATCATTTAGGATTGCTATATATTAGAAGCGAATTGCAGAAGAAGGGACCAATCAGTAAATCAGACTCATTTATTGTTGGAAGGGATTGAAAATATTGATGGAACTCTCAAGGTCACTTCTTCTTGGAGACCTGCTAATTTTGATCAATCTTGTGATGATATCTCAATTCGTGGAGATGTCATATCGGCCCAATGTCGAACCCGATCAGGCCGATATGTCTCAACCAGCCTACGCCTAAATGGCATTGAAAACATTGATGGAGAACTAAAATACACCAGTGAACCAACAGATGAACCCGTTGCATTTAATGAGGCTGAGGTTAATGAGGATGTAGAAAGAATTATTAGCGAGATGAGAGCAGATCAAGAGTTCAGAGCGCATTTCGATAGCGATCAAGAATTTGAGAATTATGTCAACAGATTCCGAGAAAGTTGGAATTAAAAAATTTGGGGTGAATTTGAGTTAGTTGCTCAATCACCATTTGCTATTGTTAAGCTGTTTTTTGATGAAGGGCGATCGCGTATCTTTCCCGAAGGAGCGTGATCGCTTTTTTTGTTTCTGGAAAATGCGATCACATGGAGGAGAATTACCCCTCACAACTTAATAAAGATTGCCACACCGAGATTGAAGTTGCGCTTCAGGTAATCCAAAGCTTTTAGTAGGATATCCAGGGGATATCTTCCGACCTAAACAAGAAATTTCCCGGGTTCAAGTGTTAGTCGCTTTAGCAAGTGGGTTAGAGTTAAAACCCCATACAAATCCTCAACAAACCCTGAAAATATTCAAAGATGCTAATCAAATTCCTCCCTGGGCAATTGAGGGTGTTGCCACCGCCACAGAAGCGGGATTAGTCGTTAATTATCCTGATAAAAATACCCTCAATATCTGAGGTGGTTGTTGCCACTCCATAGCCTCTGGAACCTGTTAAGGCGAGTAAAATAGTACGGTTTTCAATCTCTAAACGCTTCATAGTGGGTTTTTAATAGATCATTGATAGGCAGAATTTCGACCCATTTCCCTTCTGTGGTTTTATTTTATACTATTAATGTAGTATATTAACACCCAATTGTCAAGAACCCATAAAATTTAACTGACTACAGAGCTTTTGATCAGGTTTCCACTGCTGAAACAGTATTCTCATTTCTTAGATAATTTAAAAATGTTACCCTTCCAGATGGTGTATAATATTGATGAAAGTTATTCTGCTTATTCCGTTAGCCTTTAAGCCATGACTAATGTTACAGAGACGAACCCAGCGTCGATGATCATTACCCTTGAGGATTCTTCCAGTTCACCCAACTCCAGCCTCCTACTGCTGCTAAAAATTGTTGAGTATTTTTCCTTGGCAGGTTTTGTAGGTGCAGCTTTCATTAACATTTTTGTTTCTGAGTTGCAAGTCGCTAAAATCTATGAAATTATTTTAGCAGCAACCTGGATTTGTTTGTTCTTAATTAACCGACAAGTTTTTCAGAACTATCAACAGGCAGACAAACTCTCCAAAATAAAGAAAAATGCTGCACTGTATACAATTTTAACAGGTAATTTAACAGGTGAGAATAGTCCTATGGATAAGTCGGTGATTACCGCCGCGAGAATCCAAGCATTAGAATATGCTCAGGAGTTAATTGAAGACTATAAAAAAACCCGAAGAGACTGTCGCAGTATTTACTATATTTCACAAACTGCCACAATTGTTTTATCGGGTGTCACTCCTATTTTAGTGTTAGTGGATAAACTAGAAGCTGGGGTATCTTGGTTAAAATGGTTGCCTGTAATTTGTCCCGCAATTGCAGCTATTGTTGCTAGTATTGTCACCTCTTTTCCGTTTCAAGAAAATTGGGTAGCGGCGAACACTGCTGTGGAATTATTAGAGGCGGAACAGGAAAAATTCATCTTAGGAGTAAGTACCTTGTATCAATATGATGCGATGGAAGATGGTCAACTTTCTAAAAAAGCTCAAAGAGCCATAGAAAACTTTATTGTTCAGGTGAATACAATTCATCTCAAACAAGTTCAATCCGCAAGTGAGAACAAACAAGAACAACCCCCAGATTCAACCCCTACTATAGAATTAACTCCCCCAACTAAAGCCTAATTTACGTTCCTTGTTTAATCCTAGGAAATCAACCCGCTTAGGCGGGTTTTTTGATGACCTGGATGAAACAGAGATTAAACGAATTTCAAACCGTCAGAGAATGCGTGGATGCTGCTTTTTGATGAAGGGCGATCGCGTATCTTTCCCGAAGGAGCGTGATCGCTTTTTTTGTTTCTGGAAAATGCGATCACATGGAGGAGAATTACCCCTCACAACTTAATAACCCACATTCCGCAGATAGGGGTCAAATTTTCCACTAATTCTAAAAAATAGAAACCTATTCCAATTTTTCGGTGAACTTCCGAGGCTTTACTATCAAATTATATAGCTAGTTTACCGCTATTTAACTAAACATAAATAATTACTATTTTTTAATAGAAATAGAACTCCATTTTTTTAATATATTTGTATTTTATCACCAAATTCTTTTCAGCCAAGAGTTCTCATCTTGACTCATAACTTAGATTTTTTACAACTATTTCCCCCTTTCTTTTAATCTTTATCCCCCAGGAATCATTAAATAGTATTGACAGCAATCTTTCCCTAAATGCTGCAATATTTCTTGACGTTCTTGGGTTAAGTTACTCACTTGGTTTTCTCCATTTATCCTGACTAAATGCACCGCTTGGAACATTTGAAATATCCACCGCATCGTCGGTTTATTCGTTAATTTCTTGACCTGATTTCTTACCCCTTCTTGGGCTGTTTCTAATTGTTTTCTCAATTTTCTTTGAGCTAGGTTATACACTAACAAGCACAATCCCATTATCATCGCTATTGCTTCCACTCTCTCTGGTTTTTTCACGAATACACTTGCTGTGAAAAATAACGGATCTTTTAAAAATCTAAATCCTCTCTCGTTACTTTGCTGCGCTTTGTATTCGGCTAATAGCTTTTCATTACTCACCTCTTTCTTGTCTAATATATTTGTCGCTAATATAAATCTTCCGGCTTTGATTTTTTCCGCTTCTATCACTGATTCTCTAGGTTCTATCTCTCCTGTTACTTGATAAACTATTGTCTTTTCTTGATTCCCTTTTTCTGTTTTACTTTGGCTTTTTTTACTGGCTTTTTCTGTGCATTTTATTTCTTTTATTTCGTGATATTTCCACGAATCTGATAACATTTTTATCCCAATCTCTGCATCCGCTATGCAAGCATACTCTTGTTTCAATAGCTTCCGCAGTGATGCTTTGGCGTTCTCTAACTGTTTTTCTACTTGCTCTGATATTTTTTTTAGGGCTGCTTTTTTCCTGGCTTCACTTTCTACTACTAACCATCTTTGTTTTATGTTTGCGTACTCACTTGATTTCGTTGCTATTCTATATCCTTTTATTTGACTCTGCTCCCATTCTTCCTCTTCTATCTCTACAATCTTATTTTGCGCTTCTTTTATACTTAATGGTACTCTTGTTATCCATTTCATTCCTGCCATTGCTCCTATATTCTCTGCTGTGTATAATGCACTGTCTGCTACACATATTCCTTCAAATGTCCATTGCTTTTTAAATTCTTTTAGTCTTTCTACAAATACGCTTTTATCATCGGCGTTTCCGTCATCTATTTTTAGATATAATGGCACATCTCCGTCTCCGCTTACTACCATATCTATTATAAATTGTTTCAGATCTGGTCTTTTATCTCTTGAGTATCCATGCACTATTTTTATGGCTTTCATTTCTTCTTCTATTTCCTGATTTTCTTCTTCTTTACTTTTGTATTCTCCCTCTACTGATATCGAACTGCTATCTAGGTGTACGCTTTCCTTTTCTACTTGGAATTTTTGGGCGGCTTTTAGGGCTATTGCTGTGAATAGATTTGTTGTTCCTACTTCATAATATTTATCTAATGCTCTCCCGATTCTGTCATCATTTAGTTGCTCTGCTATTACTCCTTCTCCTATTAAATGTTCTGTTGCTTTCCCTACGAAAAAGTTCTCGAATAGGTACAGCGGCGCGCTCAAAAACCCTAATCCATTCAAAATCATTGCTTTCATTACCTGTCCTGGGCTTATGGCTTCTTTTCCTCTTAATCCCACTTTTTTATTCACTTCTTCTACTAATTCCATCTCATCTATTACGCCTGCTACTATTCCTAAATGGTCTAAATTCACGATTTCTATCGCTTCTAGGGGGTTTTTCATATTTTTATTTGTTCAGCTACTCTAATTATTATTCTACATTGAAAATAGCCCAAATGATTGCCATATAATGATTTGGGCTTTTATTTATTCCAATTTAATTGGCAATTCAATTGGCTTAAATATCTGCGGAATGTGGGTAATAAAGATTGCCACACCGAGATTGAAGTTGCGCTTCAGGTAATCCAAAGCTTTGCTGACGGCAAAACAGAACTTGAGCAGCCCGTTCTGGCTGCGGCTCTGACCGATGCACTCGGAGCCGCCGGATATATTCAGCCAGAAATGCTAATTGCTTCTAATTTAGGGCTAGTTGCAACTGTTAATAAAAACACTGTTGTCAAAGCTCCAGACTGGTTTTATGTGCCTCAAGTCCATCCTCTACCCCAAGGAGTAATTCGTCGAAGTTATAGCCCTAATATTGATGGCGCTAATATTGAGATTGTGATGGAATTTCTATCAGAAGCAGATGGAGGAGAATTATCTATCCGCTCAACTCCTCCCTATGGCAAATTCCACTTTTATGAACAGATTCTTCAAGTTCCTACATACATCACTTATGACCCCTACGATAGAAGTTTAGAAGTCCGTTATTTGCAAGATGGGCGATATGTTTTACACCCAGCAAATGATCAGGGACGGGTATGGATTCCACAACTAGAATTATATCTGGGAATTTGGTCGGGGGAACGGTTGCAACAAACTATGAATTGGCTGCGTTGGTGGGATAATTCAGGTAATTTGTTACTGTGGAGTTCAGAAGAAGCTATTCAAGAACGCCAACGAGCAGACCAAGAACAACAACGGGCAGAACGATTGGCGGCTAAGTTGCGGGAATTGGGAATTGATCCAGATTTGCCAGATTAAATACTATTAAATCCCACCAAAAAAACCCAAAAAAAAAAATTAGTAACTCCTATCTCTTGTTTCTAGGTTCTACCTAGAAACGAGAGATACCTACAAATCAATAAAGGGTTCAGTGTTGTCACTGCTAGTATCAGGAAGCGTTTCAACAGTTGGAGTTGAAATATTATTATCCGTTGGTTGTTCAACAGTTGGAGTTGAAATATTATTATCCTTTGGTTGTTCAACGGGTGGAGTTGAAATATTATCCTTTGGTTGTTCAACAGTGGGAGTTGAAATAATATTATTATCTGTTGGTTGTTCAACAGTGGGAGTTGAAATAATATTATTATCTGTTGGTTGTTCAACAGTGGGAGTTGAAATATTATTATTCATTGGTTCTTCAACGGGTTTAATTAATGCACTATTCGCCCGTATAAAACAGTTTGTAGGTGTGCCATCAAGTTTTTTCTTAACAAAAATCCAAGGTAAAAATTGAGCATCTCTGGTGAAAACAAAGCCACTATAACTCACTTGCGCTCGAAAAATCTCATCGGGTTTAAATGTGGCAACTACCGGCCAATTACTAATACTAGGAAATCCAGGGTTATCAGGATTCCAAATTTCTTCAATGCTTGAATTTCCCATGCGACAATTCAACCCATTAGGATCGGAATCAACAACTTGCCAATATAGATGGGAAGATAGGCTCACATAGTTACCTTGAGCATTGGGTTCAGGGAGGGGTTGAGCAGCCCAAGTAGGTGTGATTCCCAGTAGGAAAACCAACCCTAAACTTAAAATTACTATCCTATAAATCGCTTTGAATCGGTTTAGCATCATAGTCCTCATTGAATTAGGATTTTTTAGGTATCAGGAATTTACCCTTTGATTTGACTTGGGAGCAACCCCGTCCGGTGTGGTATGGCTATTCCTTGATTCTAACACTTCTTTAGAATATCCTTAAATACTATAAAATCATCAAACCTAAACATAAAAATTATTCTTCTATTCCCTCAGTGACAATCCCTTGCTCTATCCCCTGTTAAACTATATCTTAATCAAACCGTTCCTCGTTTTCAATAGATTTCTGGAACAATTTTAATCAAAGTTACATGATTATCTAGTCGATAATTGTGCGCTAACGGTTCCGATTGCCGAAACCCCAGAACATATTTTAGCTACCCAAAAAGCCTTTCATTTGTGTGGTCAAAATGGGGGTATTATTTTACGAACGCAGTTGATCAATCCGGCCTAAATAACTGGGAATTATTTCCCCTGCAACCCTACAGGCTTCTCGATCAACGCTGATTAAATCTTCCCCCCAAAATACTTTTCCTAATGGGATTGATTCACCTCGGTCGGGTTTCCAATTAGGACTGATAAATTGGCGATCGCCATCTACAATAGCCCCATCAAATAAATGTCCGATACAAAAATAAACATCCTGTAAGATTAACGGAACAGAAGGACGGTGTAATTGTCCTCGTGAATGGGGACTTCTCGCGCGATAATGCGCCCTGGGAAACAAACCATATAAATTTTTTAAGGATGCAGAAATTAAAGGGTTTCCATTTAGAATAGTTCGTTTAAATGCCCCGATACTAATTCGACAGTCCACCTCTGTCAATAAACTGGGGGCGAACATCGATTTAAACCGCACGGGTTGGGGGGACAAATTTGGATATTCAGTTAAAGGGAGGATATCCGCATCCAAAATCCGCATTCCGTCCCCTAAAATTTGATCTATCCCATGACGACGAACAATTTCACCCAGAGACACCGGAGAACAAACCCCTTCTACTATTAAAATTTCCGCATCAGGGTTTTGATGTCGCAGGGTTTGGATTACCGTGGTTAAGACCTGCAAACTGACGGTAACGGGCGGCCCAACGGGATATCCTAAATTGGGTTTGACCAAAATCCGTTTTGCCGTTAATGCGATTTGGGGGGGGTAATAGACGAATTCTGCTGTTTTGACGCCCTGAACGATAGAATTTCTCATAAAACCTACATTTCAACGATTAACCAAATTCGGGAATTTTTAATATTTTTTTAATGAATCGATTTTTATTAAACCATTTTTAGCAAAGGTACTCAAACTTCCATAACTAAAATACCATCAAAAAGCGATGTTCACCCAAAGAGTGGTAGCATTATCTCAATTCAACTCCGAAAATAAAATCTTGTAGAGACTGAGTGTAGTGATTATTTGCCCTGTGATGATGATCACATCATTAACCAGATTTAATCACAGATTTCGCCAGATATCTGTCACTGAGTAGCCCTAGATTTTCGGTAAGATTAATAATGTGGAACTTAATTTCTACCAGAATCTAACTTTTTATGCCCGATTTCTAGGAACCTCAAAATGATTTCACCCAAACAAGCACAACTAATTCAGTTTTTACGTTGGGAGTTAGCGATCCCCGCGTCCTCAATTGCTACAGCTTTGCGCCACCCTGAAAACGATTCAGGTCAGTTACCGATGATCCTATGGCAGTATGGATTAATTACACTAGAACAACTGGATCGAATTTTTGATTGGTTGGAACGATTTGGAAGCATCATGGAAGCGAAATCCGTCATGTATTCTTATCCTGATTATTCCCAGTCTTCAATGGATGAAACTATACATATCTCTGTTTCGCTGGCAGCGTAGTTTCCTCTGGCTTAAACTATTTTGAGAAAATGTCTTAAATCCCATTTTTTAAATTCTGTCTATGTCACGATGTTTAATTAGAAGATTTCAACGACCACAATCTCAATTCAATAATTACTAAGTCAGCTTTAATACAAGGCTGACTTTAATTTTAGTTAAGAATTACAACCGCCTCAAAAAGAAAACTTTCAAAGTTCATTGATGTTAATGGATATGATATCTTCTATATAAAAAATAAAATTCTGACCTTGAGAAGATCAAAGATAAGTTCCGATATAACCACTTTCTGTTACAATTCCTGCGACGGTATAGTAAAGGTGCGGGATAAACAGCAAAAACAAACTCGGTTGTATCTGTTGGTCATGATGAACTTTGAACAGGCACTTGCAATTACCGATACATTGGTTTTTAACAAAACCGGAAAACACTTGACTGACGCACAAACCGCCGTTATTCAAGGAACTTGGTACTGTCAGAAATATCATGAAATTGCTTTAGAATATCGCTGTACTCCTGAATATCTGAAGCAGGACGTAGGGCCAAAATTATGGAAGTTATTATCAGATGAGTTAGGTGAAAAAGTTGGGAAAAAGAATTTTCGCGCCGTCATTGAACGTCGTTCCTTAGACGCTTTATTAGAGGAAGATGGAGAAGTCAGTAGTACAATTGTTCTCCCTAGTTTGCTCTTAACCGTCAACCCTCAACCCTCAAACCTTAATCCTCAAAAGTCAACCCCCTCAAATGTGGACTGGGGAGAAGCACCGGATGTGTCTCAGTTCTATGGACGCCTTCAAGAACTCGCTCAACTTGAACAGTGGACTTTGCAGGAAGATTGTCGGGTGATTGCGTTATTAGGAATGGGGGGAATGGGAAAAACCTCTTTATCAGTAAAATTTGCTCAACAAATTCATCCTAATTTTGATTATGTGATTTGGCGATCGCTCAGAAATGCACCGCCATTAACTGAAATTTTAATCGATTTAATTCAATTTTTTGCTAATAAGACTGAATATAACTTGTCGACCGATCCTGCCCGTCAAATTTCTCAATTGATGGAATTATTAAGAACCTCTCAATGCTTAATTATTTTAGATAATTTAGAATCAATTTTACAAGAAGGAAATCGAGTTGGACGCTACTATCCAGGTTATGAAAATTACGGGGATCTATTTAAACGTTTAGGAGAAACCCAACACAAAAGTTGTCTATTGATTACCAGTCGAGAAAAACCCAGAGAAATATCAGCATTAGAAGGTCAAACTCTGAAAGTTCGTTGTTTACCTTTACCGGGATTAGATACAAAAAATTGCCAAGAAATCATTCAAGCTAAAGGAGTTTATAGTTACTTAGAACAATGGCAAGAATTAATTGAACGCTATGCCGGAAATCCCCTAGCATTGAAAATTGTCACCACTACTATTTATGATTTATTTGCTGGGAATGTTAGTGATTTTTTAGACCAAATCCGGGAAGGAACGGCGATATTTGGGGATATTAGGGATTTATTAGAACAACAATTGGGGCGAATTTCTGAACTGGAATTAGAAACCATGTACTGGTTAGCGATTAATCGAGAACCTTCTACAATAGTGGATTTAAGGAAAGATTTGTTATCAATTATTTCCCCCGTAAAACTGATCGAAGCCCTAGAATCCTTGAGTCGGCGATCGCTAATTGAAAAAAGTAGTGGGAGTTTCACCCAACAACCCGTAGTCATGGAATATATAATTGAAAAATTGATTGAAAAAGTTATCGAAGAAATCGAAACAGAAACCATTAATATTCTTAATCAATATCCCATAATAAAATCCCAAGCCAAAGATTATATTAGAGAAAGTCAAACCCGTTTAATCCTGCAACCGATTGTTCAAAAACTCCTCAACCGTTATCGAATTTCAGGAGAACTCAATCAAAAATTTAAAACCCTAATTGAACGGTTAAAACAAGACCGTCATTCCTCCGGTTATGGAGGCGGGAATATTCTGAATCTTTGTCACCACTTAGATCTCGATTTAGCAGAGTATGACTTTTCTCAATTAACACTCTGGCAAGCCTATTTACAAGATGCTAACTTACAAAACGTTAACTTTTCCGGTTCCGATTTATCTCGATCAGTGTTTGCCAAAACCCTAGGAAATTCCCTCACCGTCGCCCTGGGAAATAACGGAATTCTAGCCACCGGAGATACAGAAGGCAAAATTATTTTATGGACAGTCGAAGAAGGTCAACTATTATTAGTCTGTCAAGGTCAAACCGGAAGCGTCAAGTCCCTCAGTTTCAATTCTGATGGTACTTTACTCGCCAGTGGTAGTGAGGATCGAACTGTGCGACTGTGGAAAGTCTCAACCGGAGAATGCCTAAACCGTTGGTCAGACCATCAAGGAACGGTAAATTGCGTGGGTTTTAGCCCCCAAGGGGATTTATTAGCCAGTGGTAGCGATGACCAAAAGATTCGGATCTGGGATATTGATTCGGGACAATCTGTGCATCAGTTCATCGGTCATACTGACCGTCTATCCACCCTCACCTGGAGTCCCAATGGTGAACAGATCGCCAGCACCAGTGAGGATCAGACGGTCAAACTCTGGGATATTCAAACCGCAACCTGTGTACACACTTTCTATGGCAATGAGGCCTGGAATTGGGCCGTTACCTTCGTTGCTTCGGGATTAACTCCTGGTAAAATTCATTTGATCGCCAGTAGTACCCAGGAAAAAACAGTTCATCTATGGGATGCCAATACTGGTAACAGTTTCCATACCTTTGAAGGTCATCAAGACTCGGTTTGGATCGTGGTTTTTAGTCCCGATGGAGAACTATTAGCCAGTAGCAGCGATGACCAAACCGTGAAACTCTGGAATATCCGAACGGGAATGTGTTTAAAGACTTTAACCGGACTGGAAAGTCAGGTCTGTTCCTTAGCCTTTAGTCCCGATGGTCAAACCCTCGCCACTGGAAGTGTAGATCGGATAGTGCAGTTATGGGATGTGCAAACTGGGCAACGGTTACGAACCTTACGGGGTCATCGTCATCAGGTTTGGTCGTTTGTTGTGAGTCCTGATGGTCGGCGTTTGGCTATTGGTAGTGATGACAATAAGGTGCGACTGTGGGATGTGGGGACAGGTCGTTGTCTCAAGCATTTACCCGGTCATCGGGATTGGGTATGGTCAGTGGTCTTTAGTCCCGATGGCGGGTTAATCGCCACTGGGAGTTATGACCAAACGGTCAAAGTTTGGGATGCACAGACGGGGGAATGTCTCAAAACCTTACATGGTCATAGCGATCGGATTCAAGCTGTGACCTTTAGTTCCGAAGGTATGCTACTCGCCAGTGCTAGTGATGACCAAACGGTGAAAGTCTGGGATGTACAGACCGGAGAACTGTTACAAACCTTAGAAGGTCATCGGCGTTGGGTGGGTTCGGTGGCTTTTAGTCCCCGGGATCGGATTTTAGCCAGTGGGAGTAATGACCATCAGATCCGAGTTTGGAATGTACTAACGGGAGAATGTTTGGCGGTTCTCGAAGGTCACAGTGATCGGGTTCATGTTTTGGGGTTTACGGACAAGGGTTCTGTTTTAGTCAGTGGGAGTTATGATCGTTCGGTGAAATGTTGGAATGTTGAAACTGGTGAATGTCTGCAAACCTGGCGAGGTGAACTTGAACGAGTCCAAGGAATTTTATTCTATCTTCAGAAAGAAGTTTGGGTAAGTGGCAGCTATGATCATAATGTTAAATTGTGGGATATTGCCACCGGGGAATGTGTGAAAAACCTCAAGGGTCATGATCACCCCGTTTGGTCAGTTCATGGTGATCCTCAAGGAAATTTTTTGGCGAGTGGAAGTCATGATCAAGGGATTAAGGTGTGGGATTTACACACTAATGAATGTTTAAAAACCTTACGCGCTGATAAGCCCTACAATGGCTTAAATATTACAGGTGTGACCGGAATCACAACGGCACAAAAAGTTACACTTAAAGCCCTGGGAGCCATCGATCTTAACCGTGATCAAAGCTGATAAGAAATAGCTTTACCGAATCTTTACAATTTATCGTTGATTTTTGCTAAATCTTTATAGAAGTTGTAATGATTTATCTATAGAATATATGTATTCTTACGTAAGCCACACTCTGCCTCAAGTTTTCAGTCATCCTTGGTTGATTCTTATTCAAATTTCTTTTGTTGTTACAGAAGAAGTGGGTTAAAGATAACTGGACGTTGTACTTGCCTCGATACCAGTAGGAGCATACTCCGAAAGAGACGGGAGGGAAAATTGAAATCTCACTTGTTCGAACATTGGGACGGTTAGGAAAACGGACTCAAGCAGGTTATGATGTTGGGTGACAGTTTGGGGTTGTAATAGTTTTCTTGTTGTGTTCGATCTGTCCCTAGAAAAAGAGGGGTTGTACCGTGAATAGTTTGGGGTTCAGCCAGTATTACCATTCGTCAGATGAGCAAGTCATTTATGTTCATCTGCAATGCTGTGTTGATCTTGAAGCACCCCGACAACTGATTCAGCGTTTCTTTAATCTGTTTATCCAAGGTGGGGAATACCCCGATTTAGGAGTTAATTTAGCCGTCGGTCGGATTGTTGATTCCGATTTAGCTAATATAGAATTTCAGTATGTTCTGAACCGCAGTTGCTATATTTTAATTAACCGATGGCGCAAACATCCCAGGGATCAGTGGGCGATTCCTGAACTGATTCATAGTTTTGAACAAACACCCTCGGGTTTACCCTCCTGTTGGACAGCAAAACGCCTCCGTTCATTAGTTAAACGATTTACTCAAACCGAACAATACCAAGCTCTGCGCCGTTTGAGTATGGTTTTTGAAGAAAAAATCAAAGCGGAAGAAGATAAAAAAAGTGATAATGTCGAGGGTTTAATTAGTCGTTATCCCTATCCCTATTTATATGATCATTGTTTTTTAACCGATGATAGTCCCGATGAACAACGCCAGGAAATTCGGGATATGCGGACGCAGGCTCAAGAAACTTTTGAACATGATTTATCTCAATATCTCACCTTTAAAAATATTCATCGGGAACAACGGTTAATCTTACCAACTGTGGAAAACCCTACCCTATTAACGGATAAAAAATTGAATTTTTCCCTCAAACATTTTACGGGGAGAATTGACGGTTATCATACCTATGATGATTTAGCCAAAATTTTTGTCAATCAAATTCAAAACGCTCGTACTTATCGGACGTTTAAAGAAGAATTGTATGAATATTTAACGGATGCAGTTGATACTAAATATGCAAAAAAACATTTTAATAATCGCTTGTACCGAGAACTTCAAGGGACGCTCTCACACAATGATAGTCAGAAAGTGAATGATACTCTGATAGCGGGAACCTGTCGCAAGTTATTAAATTTCCTAGTCGTAGAAAGTCCCCAACAACCCCATCACTTTGTGTTTTTAGATTTAAGCAGTAACTTGGGTGTGACTCGTTCAATTGGGTTACTCTTAAAAATTGTCTTAATTTGTCGGAAGGTTAAATCAGATTTAGAAAAACGGTTCTCGATTCTATTTAACCATTATGCCACTTTTCCCCGAGATAAAGTATTTTGGCTAGTGGAATCTTTGGAAAATCTCAATATTGCTTTTGGTCTTAACTGGGGAAAGTTGAAAGTATAGGAAGGAACACCGGAAAATGACTTGATTTTTCCTCAGCCCGAGTCAACATCGCTTCTTGGAGATGGTCGTCATGTAGACGATCTTGAGCTAATAACTCTCGCGCTTGTTCGTGGGTTTGTTCCACCGCTTGTTCTTCTTCGGCTACTCGGTTGAGCATATTTTCACTGATGTGTTCTTGGTGTTGGCGATCTTGTACCAAGAGTTCCCGGGCTTTGTCTTCCAGATTCATATTAATCGACTCCATGATTTCTCTATCTAAAATTTTTACATATTTTTAGCAAAATGTATCCTAAGTAACAGAAATTTTTATAAACTTAGCATTTCTCAGTATTTAAGATCGGGGTTTATCCCTGGCCACAACTGGCGATCGCCATCTCGTCAGAATTGAGAAAAATTTTATTTGATCTATTGAGAATAATTTTCATTTGAGGTATCCTAGTCTATAGAGGTTCACCGATCAGAGTCTAGGGCTTGATCTGTGGGCTGGTTTGTCCCCATGATTCAAAATAGAGTTCAATCATCCCATTCATTAAATATGGAATTCAATCTCACTGGAACAATCCAAAATGTGGGGATTAAAGATGGAAGACCTAAAGTAATTACCTTGATGACTTCTTTGGGATTATTATTGATTAAAATTTCCAAACAAGTCAGAATTATTGGAATTTCTGATTTAGCTCCGGGTTATCAAGTCAAGGTTACAGGCCAGAAAAAACAAGATTTTAAAACCGGAAAAATTAAGCTAAAAGCAACGCAAGTGCTTTCAAGTTCAAAACCGATATCAACTTTAACTCCATCAGTTTCTTTTAATTCTCAGATTGATCAAGACGGCGAAATTCCCTTAACTCAACCTTCAGTTATTCCTGTTAAACCTGCAAAAATCCTAATTTGTCAAAAATCCGATTGTCGCAAACGGGGAGGAGATCGGGTTTGTTCGTTATTAGAAAAAGAGTTAGCCCAACGGGGATTAGAAGATCAAGTCACGATTCAAAAAACAGGATGTCTGAAAAAATGTAAATCTGGCCCTAATCTTGTGATGTTACCCGATAAAATCCATTATAGCAAAGTTGAATCAAAACAAATTCCAGTGTTAATTGATAAACATTTTTAAAGATATAGCAATCTTAAATTGGGGAAAATGGCAAGTAACGGGTAGGGTATTGACAAAATTGACAATTTGTGCATAGGCAAGAAAATAAACTTTGACCAAAAATCAAGAATTGGGTTGCTTGCGTGTCTCAAGTGATGAGATGATTGTGATGCGGTCTAAGGGTAATTCCAGAGCGACTTATGGCAGAGAATCACTTGTTGAGATTCTATAAAATGAGCGCTCACGCACTCACTAAAGTTTACAGATAACAATAATTATGGTTGATCCAGCCCAATCACTTGAAGAACTTTGCATTAATTCGATTCGCTTCCTAGCCATTGATGCGGTAGAAAAAGCTAAATCCGGCCACCCAGGATTACCAATGGGTGCCGCGCCCATGGCCTTTGTGTTGTGGGATCGGTTTATGCGGTTCAATCCCAAAAATCCTAAATGGTATAACCGCGATCGCTTCGTCCTATCCGCAGGTCATGGCTGTATGTTGCAGTATGCCCTCCTTTATTTAACGGGATATGATAGCGTCACCTTAGATGATATTAAACAATTCCGTCAGTGGGGTTCTCGGACTCCTGGCCACCCAGAAAACTTTGAAACTGAGGGTGTGGAAGTTACCACTGGCCCTTTAGGTCAAGGGATTGCCAATGGCGTTGGGTTAGCGATGGCCGAAGCTCATGACGCGGCGACCTTCAATAAACCCGATGCTGCACTGGTAGACCACTATACCTATGTGATCCTGGGTGATGGTTGCAACATGGAAGGGGTTTCTGGTGAAGCCTGTTCCTTAGCGGGACATCTGGGACTGGGTAAATTAATTGCCCTTTATGACGATAATCATATTTCTATTGATGGAAATACCGAGATTTCCTTTACCGAAGATGTGAGCAAACGGTTTGAAGCCTACGGCTGGCACGTTCTGCACGTTGAAAATGGGAATACCGACTTAGATGGTATCGCCGACGCCATTGCTAAAGCCAAGGCTGTCACCGATAAACCCACTTTCATTAAAGTTACCACCATCATTGGTTACGGTTCTCCCAACAGACAAAATACTGCTGGAGTTCACGGAGCCGCTTTGGGCGCAGATGAAGTGGCCGCGACTCGGAAAAACCTGGGTTGGAACTATGAACCCTTTGAAATTCCTGAAGATGCCTTAGCCCATACCCGCAAAGCCGTTGAACGTGGGGCTAATCTGGAAACTGAATGGAATAAAACTTGGGCTGACTATAAAGCCAAATATCCCCAAGAAGCTGCGGAATTTGAACGCCGCACCAGTGGAATACTCCCCGAAGGTTGGGAAAAATCCTTACCGACATTCACTCCCGATGAAAAAGGTAAAGCCACTCGCCAATATTCCGAAGGATGTCTGAATGCCTTAGCTCCGGCTATTCCCGAATTAATTGGGGGTTCGGCGGACTTAACCCACTCCAACTTAACGGAGATCAAGGGTTTTGGTAATTTCCAAAAAGGACAATATCAAAATCGTAACCTGCGTTTCGGTGTTCGGGAACACGGAATGGGGGCAATTTGTAATGGTATTGGCTTGCATGGTTCGGGGTTAGTTCCCTATTGTGCTACCTTCCTAGTCTTTGCCGACTATATGCGGGCGGCGATTCGTTTAGCTGCTTTATCGGAAATTGGTGTGATCTATGTGATGACCCATGACTCGATTGCCCTTGGGGAAGATGGCCCTACCCACCAACCTGTGGAAACCATTGCCTCCTTGCGGGTGATTCCTAACTTGTTGGTGATGCGTCCGGCGGATGGTAACGAAACGTCTGGTGCGTATAAAATCGCTGTGGAAAACCGTCATCGTCCCACATTGATAGCCTTAACTCGCCAAGCATTACCGAACTTAAACGGTAGTTCTATTGATGTGGTCGGCAAAGGGGCTTATGTTCTGTCCGATAGCGAAGGAACTCCCGATTTAATTCTAATCGGAACTGGAAGCGAGGTTTCTCTGTGTGTGGAAGTCGCCGAAAAATTAACCCAGGTTGGGAAAAAAGTTCGGGTGGTTTCTATGCCTTGTTGGGAACTGTTTGAAGAACAAGATGCTGCTTATAAAGAGTCTGTGTTACCTAAAGCTGTTACCAAACGTCTAGCTGTGGAAGCGGGTTGTAGTTTTGGTTGGCAACGTTACACGGGTAGCGAAGGCGACAGCATCAGCATTGATACCTTTGGTGCCTCGGCTCCGGGTGGTGTGTTGATGGAGAAATTCGGTTACACCGTTGATAATGTTTTGGCTAAGGCGAAAGCGTTATTGGGTTAAGCCAGAAATCAATTAGATTGATTGAGGTGGGCTAGACCCACCTTTTTCCGTCTTGTGTAACTACATAAACAGTATAGCAACCGCCAAGGTAGTTAGGACACCAGACGGATCTTAGAACCCAGACGGTGAAGTATTTTCCCCCCTGTTTCCTCCCCCCCTAGCCCCCAGGGCTGTTTCAAAGTCAGGTGAAAAAGAGTAAAGAAAGAGCGATCGCCACCTGATAAAATGGAGAGCGATCACCATTTTTTTCTAAAATAAAGATGCTAACAAGTTTAATAGAAAATTTAAAAGAAGTCAAGGATTTCCGAAAAAATCAGGGAAAAAGGTATAGTTTATGGGAAGTGCTATTAGTAGTAGTTTTAGGGGTGATGTCAGGGCATCAAGGATATCGAGAGATGGAATATTTTGTCAAAGCCAACGAAGTTATCCTGAAAAGAACATTCAATATCTATAGCCAAGGAATGCCATCTTATTCAACAATAAGGAGGGTGATGAGAGGAGTAGACGAGAAGGATTTAAGCAAAATAGTAAAAGAATGGTCAAGAGAGAATTCTCCTAAATTAAAGGGAATAGAGGGATTAGCAATAGATGGAAAAAGTTTAAGAAGTACGGTAAAAGACCCAGGCAATCAGCAGCAAAACATGGTAATAATGGTATCTCTATTTAGTCAAGAAACCGGATTAGTATTAGCGACGGAAAAGTTCGAGAGTAAAACCGGTTCAGAACAAGCTGTAGCCCAAGGGATAATAGAAGAATGTGGTCTAAAAGGAAAGTTAATAACTGCGGATGCGTTACATTGTAATGTCACCACAGTCCGAAAGATTATCGAGAGTGAAAACGATTATTTAATCGCGGTTAAAAAGAATCAAATCAAACTGTATAATCAAATTGAAAAAATTACAAAAACGACGAAAGCTGAAAGTATAGATACTCAAAAAGAGAGGGGTCATGGACGAGAAATAACTCGTCGGGTATCAGTGTTTAAAAATTCGATAAAAATTGAAAGCCCTTGGGAACATATTCAAAGTATAATTCAGGTAGAAAGGTGGGGATACAGAGGAAAAAAGCCTTATAGAGAAACGGTTTATTATATAAGTAGTATCTGGGAAAAGGCGGATTTTTTTTCCAAAAAAATTAAAGGGCATTGGGGGATTGAGAATCAAGTTCATTGGGTAAAAGATGTGTTATTTAAAGAGGATAGTATGAAAATTCATCAAGTACAAGCCGCGACTAATTGGGCACTGCTCAACACCCTAGGATTGAATATTTTCAGAGGTTTAGGATTTTTGTCAATAACAGAGGGAAGAAGGTGGTTAGGAAATCATTGGGAGAAATTAGTGGCTATCTCTTAATCCGAAGGTTAAAAATGAAAAAATAGAGCAATTAATTTAGGAAAAATAGATAAAAATCGGGAATGTAAGTCTTACTCCATAGGGAATAAGAATATTTATGCTGCTTAGATAATACCTCCTATAATTAATATTAATATAGCAATTATATGAAATATTAATTATTCGGAAAATAGCTATCATGTTTGAGAATTATGACCCAAAAGTAGGCTATAATTTTCAAACATGAAACAGCCCTGCCCTAGCCCCTCGTGCACGGGGGATTGGGGGGGGCTGTTCCGGTGTTCCCTGCTATAACAGATTCTTCTTTGCTTCCCCGCAGTAAATCCATAATATCACCGACATATTTTTGAAATTCTAATTGACGTTTGATTTTATAATTACGTTCTTCGGGTAAATTAATTATAAATTCATCTTGGATTTGTCCGGGTCTGGTACTTAATACATAAATTCTTTGGGATAGAAATACCGCTTCTTCAACGTCGTGGGTAATCATTAAAATTGTACAACCTGTTTTTTGCCACAGTTGCCGTAAAAATTGTTGCATGGTTTCTTTGCTTTGAATATCTAACGCCCCAAAGGGTTCATCCATTAACAAAATTTTCGGTTGTGTGGCTAAAGCACGGGCAATGGCTACCCGTTGTTTCATACCTCCTGAGAGTTGTTTGGGATAACATTGGGCAAAGGGAGTTAAGCTAACAACATCTAAATAATAGGAGGTTTGTTCTCGGCGTTGTTGATGGGAAACCCCCTGTAATTTTAAGCCAAATTCTACATTTTTTTGGACGGTTAACCAGGGATATAAGGTATAGCGTTGAAATACCATTCCCCGGTCTGCTCCAGGCCCGGTGACTTCCATTCCATCCACGATAATTTTACCCGAAGTGGGATAATCTAACCCGGCAATCATTCTTAATAGGGTGGATTTTCCTGAACCGGATGCGCCAACAGCACAGACTAATTCTCCGGTTTCAACGTGCAGATTAATATTTTGTAAGGCGACTAAAAACCCTGTTCGGGTGGGAAATTGTTTATGAAGATTATTTATTTCTAGGTGCATTTTTTTGAGTCCAAACTGAATTATACTATCGTTAGTATCAATTAAATTTTTATAAATTCTATGGCAATTCTTTCTAACTGAGAGTTAATTGTAACTAACAGTTAATTCATGAACTGTTAAGTAGGATACATTATTTTAGATAATGGGCAAAGCCCATCCTACGGTTAGAATACAGTTGATTAATCAACAGCCCATTTGCAGGTTGTTTTTAATAGGAGTCGAAAAGATAAATCAATGGCAAACCCAATTAAACCTAGAATGATTAAACAGGCAAAAATTTCATCGGTTCTCAGGAATTTTTGAGCAATAACAATGCGTTTGCCTAACCCCACTTCGGCGGCAATTAATTCGGCTACAACGACTAAATTCCAACCTGCTGCCATATTAATTCGTAAGGCATCAATAATATTAGGAATAATGGCAGGAATAATCACTTGCGTTAACACCTGTTGACGATTTCCTCCTAAAGTATAGGTGGTTTCAATTAAATCCTTGGGAACGAATTTCACCGCATCCATAACCATCAAGGTATTGAAAAACAATGTTCCGATAAAAATTAACATGATTTTCGGAGCTTCATTAATACCGAGATATAAAACTAAAAGGGGAATAAATGCCGGGGCGGGCATATAGCGTAAAATCCCAATTAAGGGTTCAGTTAATGCCCGAATACTGGCAAAAGATCCCATCGAAATTCCTAACGGAATTGCTAACATTGCCCCCAAGAAAAATCCCAACGTCACCCGTGTAATACTGGCTACGGTATCCTGTACTAAATACCCTTTTTCCCAGAGTCCAAAACCCGCTTGTAAAACTTGGGGAGGAGTGGGAAGAAAGCGAGAATTAAGAATTAACGCTAAGACCCACCATAAACAGAAAGGAATAACAATGGAAAGGGTGACTAATACCCAATTGAGAGCGGGAGGAATGTTTTCAGCAATACGCCAAAAAACAGTGGGTTTTAAAGCTTGGCGAGGTTTGGGTTCCATTGAATTATTGTTTGAGAGCTTCTGCATATTTTTTAACAAATTGAGCATCTAAAATGGGTTCTAAATTGGGTTTGGTTTTGAGGAGTCCCACTTGTAACATAAAGTCACTCATTTTTTTGGCGGCAAAGGGTAAATGTTTCATGGAATTTCCAGAATTAAAGGCTTCTAAATTGTCTTGAATGGTAAAAAATTTAGTCCCATCATTAAACATTTTGAACTCCTCACCAGAAACTCCCGCCCGTTTTGCCATAATTTCATTGGCTTTTTCAGGATTTTTTGCCATAAATTCTCGAATATCAAACCAAGTTTTAACTAATCCTTGCACCTGTTCAGGACGGTCTTGAATCAATTTTTGACTCACCACTAATAAATCGGGAATAGCCCCCGGAAATTCTTTAGAACTGATTAACTCTTTACTGCCTTTTCGTTGTAATGCTGTTAACCAAAAGGGAGGAAATGCCCCCACTGCATCAACTTGTCCCGCTACGAAGGCGGCAGATGCAGCCCCCGTTTCTAAGTTAACAATTTCTACATCTTGACGAGACATTCCCTCTTTTTCTAAAGCTAACGCCAATAAGAAATCATCCACTAAACCTTCTTCAACGGCGACTTTTTTGGCTTTTAAATCTTGAATTTTATTGATATTTTCTGCTACAATAATCTTATCATTTCCGGCAGAGTTATCATTAATTAAAACCGCCACTTGACCATTTTTAGAATCACCTACAAAGGCAATCGTATCATTTAAGGTTTGACAATTCCCATCTAATTGTCCCGCCGCCATTGCTTGTAAGGATTCTAAATAGCCATCAAACCATTTTAATTCAACGTTCAAGCCATTGGCTTTAAATAATCCTTCAGATTCTGCGATCGCCCAAGGCCACCATCCAGACCAATTACTATATCCTATAATTAGGGGGGGTGTTGTCGGAGTTGAAGCGTTATTATTCGGTGTGGAATTTTGGGCTTGATTACAACTTACAATTAACGCTAAACTCGCTACAAATACCCCAAATAAGGATAAAATTTTTCTGCGTTTCATCGATTTTTACCAGATGATTGAGTGGTTAAGTTTTGAGGGTTAAATGGACTGAAGATTTAAGGCTTCTGGGGTTAGGGTTTGCTTGGCTTTGACTTGTGTTCTTACCCATGCAAACCAAGTTTCTAACCCTTCTCCCGTTTTCGCAGAAACCGGAATAATTTTAACGTGAGGATTCATTTGTCGAACATTAGCAGCGATGCGTTCAACATCAATCTCTAAATAGGGGGCTAAGTCCATTTTTGTGATTAATAAACAATCGGCTTCCTGAAACATAATGGGATATTTCAAGGGTTTATCTTCTCCTTCTGTGATACTTAATAACGCAATTTTAGCGTGTTCTCCAACTTCAAATTCGGCCGGACAAACTAAATTTCCCACATTTTCCACAAAGACTAAATCAAAGCTTTGAGGATCATAATCTTGTTCTAATTTATGAATTCCACCCCAGACCATTTTAGCATCTAAATGACAGGAACGCCCGGTATTAATTGCAATCACGGGAACGTTATATTGACGCAATCGTTCTGCATCTAATTCTGTGGTCATATCTCCTTCTATGACCGCAAATTTTAACTCTAAATTTAAAGCTTCTAGGGTTTTTTCTAATAATACCGTTTTTCCCGCCCCTGGACTACTCATAATATTTAAACAGGTGATTCCCCATTGATCAAAATGGGAACGGTTATCATCGGCTAAATGTTGATTCGCATGGAGTAAATTAATTCCTAAACTAACATCAAAGGTTTGGTGCATTTTGTTCTCCTATTGTTAATTAAAGTTGTGCTGGCAGTTAGGACAGAGACTAAGGGCACAAACCAGAAGGTAAACTCTTTTCCTCCCTGTTCCCTGTTCCCTGTTCCCTGTTCCCTGCTATAGAATATTCAATGCGATCAATTTTTAATTCTCGTCCTGAACAAATATCTTCCATCGGTGACTGACAGGTCGGACAAGCATAATGTAAACCGATTTCTGGGGAATATTCCGTTTGACAAGTATGACAATAGGCAATTAATGGAGTTTCTTGAATTTCTAGGATTACCCCTTCTAAAAAAGTATTGCGGGTTTGCACTTCAAAAGCAAACTGCAAACTAACAGGTTCAACACAGGTAAATTTGCCCACAATCAAATGAATTTTATCAATTTTATAAGGTTCAGGCTGTGAATTCCACCAGTCTTTTACGGTTAGAATTAACGCCTTTGTCATGTCAGTTTCGTGCATAATTAGGGGAGCAGGGGGAGCAGGGCAGGAGGCAGGGGGAGAGTGGGAGCGTCCTCCCTCGCTTGCAGTCAACCGTCAACCGTCAACCGTCAACCGTCAACTGTCAACTGTCAACTGTCAACCGTCAACTATGACCATTGAACGAGTTCGGGTTGAGATTCGGGGTAAATATAGGAGGATTTTTGTTTGCGGGGTAATTGACCTGAAACCACTAAATGAGCGAGGGTATCGCAAATGACGCGAGTTGCCATTAAAGAAGTAATATCGCTGATATCGTAAGGGGGCGAAACTTCAACAACTTCTAAGCCACAAACGGGAGCATTTTGAACAATTTTTTTGAGTAAATGTAAGACTTCACGAGGTAATAAACCCCCAGGTTCCGGCCATCCTGTCCCAGGGACAAAACCCGCATCAATACAGTCAATATCGAAACTAATATACACACAATCCGTGCCATCTAATGCCCGTTCTAAAGCAAAGTTTGCCGCCGCATCTAACCCCATTTCCATAATATCAGTTACCGTGAGAATATTAGTTGCTCGTTCTCGACAAACCTTAACGCCTTCACGGGGAACTTGCCAACCACCAATGCCCAATTGAACTAAATTTTTAGCTGGGGCATTCTTCATATTTGTGGCATGAAACCAGGGACAAGTGTGCATCCGTTCATCTAAGTCGGTTTCCTGGGTATCAACGTGACGATCAAAATGAATAATCCCAACTTTTTTATCGCCTAAATGCCGACAAATACCCCGAACAGTGGGGAAACCAATGGAATGATCTCCGCCTAAAATAATCGGAAATGCACCGGAACTAAAAACATGAGCAATGCCTTTAGAAATCTGATCAAAGGATTTTTCATTATTAGCGGGAATCGTAAAAATATCCCCGACATCACAAACCGTAATTTGTTCGCGTAAATCAACCCCTAATTCAAAATTGTAGGGGGTATAAAGAGCAGAAATTCGGCGAATTCCTTGGGGGCCAAAACGAGTTCCGGGGCGATAGGTTGTACCCGAATCATGGGGAACTCCAATAATCGCAACATCATAATTTCCGACTAAACGAACATCTTCTAAATAAGGAGCTTTTAGAAACGTATTAATCCCCGCATAATGGGGTAATTCTCCTCTGGAAAACGTCGGAATTCTGCGATCTTTGATACTTTCTGCGGCTTCTAAACCGTATTCTAAACCGCGATCTACTTCCTGTTGCCAACCTGTTAAAGGTAAGCGATTTTCCCGTTCTAATGCGCGTTGAGCTTCAGTTGAAAATCCATTGAAATTTTCATCGGGAGGTTGAAAAACAGATTGCTCACTCATGGAATAACTCCTGTTAGATGCAGATCAATCCGTACCATGCAAAAAGCCGAGAGCCGTTGCGAGGTACGTCCACTCACAAACTTCTCCCGGGCTTTTTTCCCGCCGTGTAGCTACCCTCTTTGAAGAACGGATTCCTAAAATCTGAATCCAGGATAGCTTGCTTCTCTCGGACCTGTCGTTTTCAGCAATTTGCAGCAAACCGGAACCCTAGAAGCAATTAATTTGAGTTAAAACTTGTCCTGAAATTAACAAGTTCTGAATCGAAAGACAGTATCAAAAGTTACAGAAGTCTCATTTCCTGTTTTTAAGAGTTATGCAGATTCACCTCAGAATTTGAGTATAAAGATCGCTTAATTTTAAGGCGACACCTTGCCAACTAAATTGAGTTTCTACTTGTTTTCTTCTCCATCACTAAAGCCCGGATTTGATCTCTAGGAACAAATTCTTCTGGGCCCGCAATTAACCGAATTGTGCGACAATTGGGACTATGCTGAACCATCAGGGGTTGATCAGGATGACTTCTGCGAGTGAACATATCCACTGGCTATCCTGAGTTCGATATTATTTTAATTGTCCTGAACGCCAAATCCTAAATTATTAACCCTAAGCCTAACTCATTAATTTTCTTGCTGATGAACTTAAAACAAATTTTCCCTTTTTCTACCTCTTTTTTGACCCATTGGTCAACGGAAGCAAGATGGTTACACTGGATAACCTTTCTCTGGTTATTTGTAGGCTTAATTGTGATGTTTTCTGCTTCCTATCCCATCGCCTATGCTGAACAAGGAGATGGATTATATTATTTTAAACGTCAATTAATTTGGACAGCCGTAGGATTAGTCGGATTTAGTTTTATTGTTCAATCTTCCCTGAGATTTTGGTTAAAAATTGCCCAATGGGGGGTTTTAATTGTTCTGGGATTATTATTTCTGACTTTAGTTCCCGGATTAGGAACTACTATTAATGGAGCTACACGCTGGATTTCAATTGGGCCGATTCCGATTCAACCTTCGGAGTTAATGAAGCCTTTTTTGGTCTTACAAAGTGCTCGTTTTTTTGGCAATTGGTATCGTTTAAATTGGCAAGTTCGGTTAATTTGGTTAGGAATTTTTGGGATAGTTTTATTATCTATTCTTACCCAACCAAACCTCAGTACCACCGCCCTTTGTGGGATGACTCTTTGGTTAGTGGCTTTAGCGGCGGGACTGCCTTTTTCTTATTTAGGAGGAACAGCTTTAGGCGGGGTACTTTTAGCTATTTTAAGTGTTACTATTAAAGAATATCAAAGACGACGAATTTTATCTTTTTTAAATCCTTGGTCTGATGCAATGGGAGACGGATATCAGTTAGTTCAAAGTCTTTTAGCGGTAGGTTCTGGAGGGTTTTGGGGAACGGGATTAGGATTATCTCACCAAAAATTATATTATTTACCGATTCAATATAGTGATTTTATTTTCTCGGTTTATGCGGAAGAATTTGGCTTTATTGGGGGGATATTATTGTTATTATTGTTAACAATTTATGCAACCCTAGCCCTAAGAGTGGCGATGAAAGCACAACAAATTGAACATCAATTAGTAGCGGTGGGAGTGATGGTAGTGATGGTGGGACAATCTTTATTAAATATTGGGGTAGCCACGGGGGTTTTACCAACTACAGGTTTACCTTTACCCCTATTTAGTTATGGGGGAAGTTCCATGATTGCTAGTTTAGCTTTAGCTGGGTTATTAATTCGGGTAGCTAGAGAAGAAAATCAAGCCCAGGTAATTTCTTTAGCTGATCATCGGTCAACCCCAAACCCACGTCGCGGAATTGGGCGATCGCCAATCCGTTAAACAATTATTCCATTTCAGTTAAGAACAGGTCATAGAATCTAAGCAAGGATTGAGGGATACAGAGGAATGATATTGAATCGGAATAGTAATCATAAATTCGGTTCCTTGTCCAAATTCAGATTCAAAGGATAGCATCCCTTCGTGATAATCTTCAACAATTTCGCGACTAATAACGAGTCCAAGTCCCGTACCTTTTCCGATTACTTTTGTTGTAAAAAACTTTTCAAACAGTCGCATTTTTACATCCGCATCCATTCCTAACCCATTATCGGTGATTCGTACCCGAACGGTATTAGTTTGAATTACCTCTGTTTTAATATGAATTATGGGGGTTTCCTGACCCTTTTCCCATTTTTCTGTTGATTCTTCCAAAGCATCAATAGCATTACCTAAAACATTCATAAACACCTGATTGATTTTGCCGCCATAACATTCAACTAAAGGTAAATTTCCATAGTCTTTTTGAATCATAATTTCCGGGCGATTAGATTTTGCCTTCAACCGATTTTTTAAAATTAATAATGTACTTTCTAAGCCTTCATGTAAATTACTAGGTTGCACCGTCAATTCATCTTTTCGTGAAAAATTTCTCAGCGATCGGGAAATTTCAAAAATCTGATCCGCAGATATTTTTACTGACTTAAAAACTTCCGGTAAATCCTCAATCACAAAATCCAAACTCACCCCTTGCATATAGCTTGTAATCTCTGGAATGGGTTGAGGACATTGTTTTTGATAGAGTCGCAGGAGATAAATCAAATCTTGAATATAGTTATCAATACAATTAATATTTCCGTAAATACAGTTAACAGGATTATTGATTTCATGGGCTAAACTGGCAATCAGTTGACCCAAAGAAGCCATTTTTTCCTGATGGAACATTTGGGCTTGGGTTTCTTTGAGTTGTTTTAAGGTATGAGATAGTTGTTGGGCTTGAGCATAGGTGATCGCAGTGGTTTCACAGCTTTTTTTATACAATAAAATTTGCTGTTTTTCTACTTCTAATTGTTCTTCCTCACTTTCAAGCTGATATTGACTAACAACGGCATCTAAAGCATCTAATAATTGATCTGAAGCCGAGCTTAAAATCAAGTTTAGATCCAAATTATCCAGTCCTAAATTATGATCCGGTGTATTTAACAAGGATTTAACCGCAGCTATATAATCGCGAACCTGTTGATCCAGATGATAGGGAGGTAAATAATATATTTTATGAATGTCTGAGGATAGAGTAGATTTTAAACCGTGATTAAACTGACCCAAAATTAACATTTGATGAGATTCCTCAAAACTGAGGAGATTATCTTGTAAAATCCTGATAATCTGCTCTCGTTCTGCCAAACTTTTATGATTAACTAACCTCAAACAAAATAAAGCAATTCGTTGGGATAACATTCGTTGACGACCACTGAGATTAATGATCGCTGCACTAATATTTTGAACAGCATGAATTTCATCGAGATTAAAATAATCATCAAGCTTAATCATCGGTATCCCCCACTTGCTCATAATTGGTTACGTCCTTGAATTAATCAACAAAGACTAATCCTGATTCCCTATATCTCAATTGTCTAAACTTATTGATCTATTATTTGTATCTATTATTACACTGCTATAGGGGGTATTTCTCTCCCATAAAATTAAAATAGGGTTAAGAACAGTAGCTACTAGACGAGTTTTTAACGTCTCTACTACAATTCTCAACCCGATGAATCGTTAAATTATTTTTGGCTAGAGGTTACGGTTTTTTGATTTCCTTGGCCAGATTTCGGTACATATCCATGCTGCTATCGGCTCGACGGCGTTCAGTTTTGCTAGAAGATTCCTCAGCCACAGGATTAAAAGATACCTGTGCTTTTGGCGTTGTAGATTTAGGAGCCTCAACTTCAACGGGGAAAGTCTTCTTGACTGGAGGTAAATCCTTGAATCTGTCCATATCCCCCAGACCTTGGGCTGCATTACCGTCGAGATAGAAACCACTTCCCGTTTCTTCCTGGGGTTTAGAATCCCCTTTTCTGCCAAACAAACCAAATAATGCCATCTGACTCTCCCGCTAATTTGAGTTGTGAATAATTTTAAGTTTTATAACATTTTATCAGAAATTGTCTTTAATCTTAATTTGTTGTTGCTGCTAAAGCCCAAGAATTTAGGCGGGCTAAAGCCCAACAACGAATTAAGGGCAATTATGTGACTGAAGCAGAGCTAAAACTTTCTTCACACCTTCGGGGAAAATCACCACCAAACTACCCGGAGTTGCTTCACCCAGAGCAGTTTGAATAGCTTGCACTTCTTCGAGAATAATCTCATAATCAAAATCAGGATTTTCCTGTTTAACCCCAATTTCAATATATTTAGCGACTTCTCCCCGTTGAGATCCTCGGTTATCCTCATCTTCCTTAATAATAATCCGCTCGAACATTTGGGCTGATAATCGTCCTAATTCGATAAAATCCTCCGGGCGACGGTCTCCGGGTGCACAGACCACCCCAATTCGTTTCCCATCGGGCCAATTGCGAACAAACTCCAGAATTGCTTGAAAACTCGCACGGTTATGGGCATAATCCAATAAAACATGGAAAGACTGGTAGGGAATTAAATTCATCCGTCCGGGGGTTTGTTCCACCGACATCTGGAATGTCCGCAAAGCCTGACTAATCTCCTCAATGGTGACTCCCTGGACATAGGCCGCTAAACTAGCGGCCAGAGCATTAGCAATCATAAAGGGAGCTAACCCCCGTAAGGTGAGGGGAACATTCGCCATCTGTTCCACCCGAATCATTTGATCTGCTTTTAAAAAGGATAAATAACCCGATTCATAAATCGCGGCAACTCCTCCCTGAGCAACGTGCTCACTAATAATTGGGTTATCAGCATTTAGTGAAAAATAAGCCACTTTTGCTTTTACCTGTGATGCCATGGCTACAACTAAAGGATCATCGGCATTTAACACCGCATATTCACTAGCCGCCTTTGCCACAACGCTTTTCACCTCTGCCATCTCCTCCACGGTGTTAATATCCTGTAACCCCAGATGGTCTTCGGAAACATTCAACACCACTCCGACATCACAGCGATTAAACCCCAACCCAGACCGGAGAATCCCCCCCCGGGCGGCTTCTAATACGGCTAGTTCCACGGTGGGATCATTTAAAATTAAGGCGGCACTTTGAGGCCCGGTATTATCTCCGGCTTCTGCTAAAAAATCTCCGATATAAGTACCATCAGTGGTAGTAAAACCCACAACTTTTTTAGTTTTTTTAAGGATATGGGCGATTAAGCGGGTGGTAGTAGTTTTACCGTTAGTTCCGGTAATGGCGGTAATCGGAATCTGGCTGGAAGTTCCAGGGGGATACAGCATATTCACAATCGGAACTGCAACGTTTCGGGGTTTGCCTTCATTGGGGTGAATGTGCATCCGTAACCCAGGGGCGGCATTCACTTCCACAATCACCCCGTCCACTTCTCGCAGGGGGCGACTAATATCGGGGGCGGTAATATCAATTCCGGCAATATCTAAGCCAATAATTTGGGCGGCGCGTTCGGCAATCCAAATATTTTCCGGGTGAATTTCATCGGTTTTATCAATGGCAATGCCACCCGTACTTAAATTAGCAGTTGCCTTTAGATAACAAATATCTCCTTTTTTGGGAATACTTTCTAACCGATAGCCTTGTTGTTTTAAAATATCAATACTATTGCGATCAATTTCAATCCGAGTTAACATATTTTCGTGACCACTACCTCGACGAGGATCAAGGTTTGTTTCTTCGACTAATTCTACTAAATTTGAGCGACCATCTCCAATAACATGGGCCGGAACCCGTTGAGCTACCGCCACAACTTTTCCATCCACAACTAACACCCGATAATCATTTCCTTGATAGTACCTTTCAACAATTATAGTGCCAATTTTTGATTCACTTTTAGCCATTTCGTAGGCGTTTTCCGCCTCACTCCAGGTTTGAATGTCTAGGGTAATACCTCGACCATGATTCCCATCTAGGGGTTTTAAAACAATCGGAAATCCACCAATATCATCAATAGCTTTTTCTAAATCATCTAAACTATCAATAACGGTTCCTTTGGGAACGGGTAAACGGGCTGCATCCAAAAGGGTTTTTGTGCCTTCTTTATCTCCAGCAAATTCAATTCCTAAAATACTGGTGCCGTCGGTTTGGGAAGATTGAATTCGTCGTTGTTTTTTGCCATAACCAAGTTGAATTACATGGCGGGCGGGTAATTCTTTCCAGGGAATTCCACGAGCTTCAGCTTCTTGAACAATTGCCTCCGTTGTCGGGCCAAGTTGAGCCTCTGAGAAAATTTCTTGTAAGTCTTCTAAATCCTGCCGCAGTTCGGTTTCCCGATAAAATCCATGATCAATTAAACGATGGCATAACCGCAGTGCCGACCTGGATACATAGCGTCCAGCTTTGGCTATTTTATATTCAAAGATCACTCGATAGACTCCGGGTTGGGAACTCGGACGAGTACAGCCAAAGTCTACGGGCATTCCGACTAATCTTTGCAATTCTAAGGCAACTTGTAGAACTACATCACTCATCAAGATTCCGGTCTTTAGATTTGTCAGGAAATCTTGATATTTTGGTTGAGTTAAATTGGGTAAAATTTCACAAAGTCCATCGCAGAAATCTGGAATTTCATTGGTGTAGCGATTATCCTTTTCTAAATCGAGGTGAATAATAATCAGATTGTGAACATCAATACTCCAATAATTAGGCCCTGATAAGGTTTGAGTTTTTATAATTTTCATTGGTATTCCCTCCTAAACTCATGGATACAGCCATTTCAGCAATTCAATATCGAAATTAATTATCTCACAATTTAGGAATATATAAACACTAAAATGCCTGAAGTTGGACAAATTTTCCAAAATTTAAGGAAAATATTAGATTCTGTTAAGACTTTACAATCAACCCCACAATTCCCTGGAGCAAGGATTGACTAATTGATAATGATTTAAACCCTAAGATCAGCTTTCGTTTTGAGAACATGACTAGCAACTGATCAAGCATCTCGAAGTAATTTTTTAGATCTCTTTTAAAGATTAATAGAAATTTATAGCAATCCGTGCTGAGGTTATAATTATTTTTTGACCTGCTAAATTATAGATGGAATCCCTGCCCGTTTACGCCGGGGAGGATGTCAATTTCTATATCGAAAAAACAGGGTGGGTCGATCTATAATTATAAAATTGTTCTTCAGTAATTATTTCCCAATCGCCGTGACTACCACTCCCTTACCTCCCAACCCCCAACGCCCCGCCACACAACGCCCAGACCTGCTCGGACGCTTCGGACAATTTGGGGGCAAATATGTCCCAGAAACCCTAATGCCCGCCTTAGCTGAACTGGAAACAGCCTATAATCATTATCGTCAAGATCCTGAATTCCAAGCCGAACTACAAAGCCTGCTGAAAGACTATGTGGGACGACCTAGCCCCCTATATTTTGCCGAACGCCTGACCCAATATTATGCCAGACCCGACGGCACGGGCCCACAAATTTATCTGAAACGGGAAGACCTCAACCACACTGGCGCCCATAAAATTAATAACGCCCTCGCCCAAGCCCTATTAGCCAAAAAAATGGGCAAACAGCGCATTATTGCCGAAACCGGGGCGGGTCAACATGGGGTAGCCACGGCGACGGTTTGCGCCCGCTATGGCTTAGACTGTGTGATTTATATGGGTATTCATGACATGGAACGTCAAGCCCTAAATGTTTTTAGAATGCGACTATTAGGGGCGGAAGTTCGCCCGGTGGAAGCGGGTACGGGAACCTTAAAAGATGCCACCTCTGAAGCCATCCGCGACTGGGTAACTAATGTTGAAACAACCCATTATATTCTCGGTTCCGTTGCTGGCCCTCATCCCTATCCCATGATTGTTCGGGATTTCCATAATGTGATTGGGGTAGAAACCCGCGCCCAATGTTTAGAAAAATGGGGTGGTTTACCTGATATTTTATTAGCCTGTGTCGGAGGTGGTTCTAACGCCATGGGGCTGTTTAATGAGTTTATTCAGGAAACTGACCTTCGCCTCATTGGAGTCGAAGCCGCCGGGTCGGGGGTGGAAACGGGAAAACACGCTGCTACCCTTACCCATGGCCGGGTGGGAGTGTTACACGGGGCGATGAGTTATCTTTTACAAGATGATGATGGCCAAATTATGGAAGCCCATTCGATTAGTGCCGGGTTAGATTATCCGGGGGTGGGGCCAGAACATAGTTATTTAAAGGATTTGGGTCGGGCGGAATATTATAGTGTGACTGACCAGCAAGCCTTGGATGCGTTTCAACGGTTATCCCGTTTAGAAGGGATTATTCCAGCCTTGGAAACAGCCCATGCGATCGCCTATTTAGAAACCCTTTGTCCTCAATTAAAAGGTAGTCCTCGGATTATTTTAAATTGTTCAGGACGGGGGGATAAAGATGTTCAAACGGTACAAAAATTCTTGAATCATCCTAACAGTTAAATTCAGCAATAAAAGCAAAATCGTTTGTAGGAAGGATGGGTGATACTAGAACTTTATTGGTTATGTCGCAAAGCAGAACGTAGCCTTTCAAGTTCATCGTTTTGTAAACACTTAGCAAAAGAACGATTAGCTCGCGCATTTGGATGGGGAAGAAATGTAAACAATCTTTGATTCCGCCCTATTTCAATCAATTCAGATAGCAATTTTTCTGGGGGAATTTTAAATTCCCTTTGAATAAATTGTCTTGCACGTGCTCCTAAGACGACTATCACCCTTGCTTTTGCTAGTTCTAAAATTCTCATTAAATAGGCTTGTACACATTGCTCTTGCGCTTGTTCCACACCGAATTCGTGATGGGATTTGCAATGCACAATTTCTGTCAGCGCATAATCGAATCCTGGGATAACATCTCGTTGAAGAAGTTCAATCGCACGTTTCCTCACTGCTGCCCAAAATTGAGTAACGCGACTATAAGTTCCATCTGTTCGCAACGATTTTGTCCCATCCCGAATCCAGGTTTTATGTCCGCCTCCAAAACGATGATTAAAATAATCATGGACTTCTTTCGATGACCAATCCCAAGTAGGATACACCTCATCACCACCAATTGATGGATTGGAACTGAGAAATAGAATGGGTGCTTCCTCTATTTGCCCACTCCACGGTTCAGGAACTTGGAATTTTTTTAAGCTGAGGGTATTTTGATACTCAACAATTGCACGACAAGGGTTTTCAGCAGCAGAATCCCCTAAGCATTGTTGTGCATGGGAGCAATTAACAATTTCATCTAGGAGAGTTTTTTCGGTCATTTCTTTATCGGATATAAAACCTATTTGCAAAATTTATACTAGCAAATTCAATACCTTGTGGTCAGAGGAGGAAATTAAAACTGAGGTCTAACTACACATTATAGCGGGGAACAGGGAACAGGGAACACCGGAGGAAAAGACTTCACCGTCTAGCTTTGCTGCATCACTCTTTGTCCTAATAGGTCTGGCGACTGCTATATACGGAAAACTTCTGTATAAAACTCCCGAAATTCATAGTTGACGAGATTATGGGGGTTCTGGTACACTTAGAGAAGTATCTCTCAAGGGGTTACTTTATCTAAAGGCAAAAAATTAAGCTAAAGCTCTTATTCTTTCCTAAAATATTAGGGTTTTCTGACGAAATTTTAGCTTGATCAGAAACAAATTTTAGCAACGAAACCGGAAGCCACAAATAAGGGTCTTGACAAAAATCAAAATTTGTGATGTATGCCAAAAAAAGCGATCGCAATTTCCCAGACCTCTCGCAACAATACCGCGTCAACAATATAGCCAGAATAAACTATGTTTAAGTTACCTGTAATGGGAATAGTCTTATTATTGGGAGGGTGTACATTTTTATCGAAAACTAACTTAATCTCCCCATCATTACCGGAGGTAAAACCTATTTTAGCTTCAAATTCTTCTAATATTGAGCAATTAGAATTATCGGTTTATCAGCAAGTCAATGAATATCGCAAATCCAAGAATTTACTTCCGTTAAAACTTGACCCTAATATTAGTGAACAGTCCCGAATTCATAGCTATTCAATGGCTAATGGGAAAGTTGCTTTTGGTCATGGGGGTGCAGAAGCTCGGTTTCAAAACATTAGTAAGTTTGCTCCATGGCGAGAAATTGCCGAGAATGTGGCTTTTAATTCTGGTTATTCTAACCCAGGAAAAGAAGCAGTTGAAGGATGGATAGAAAGTCCGGGTCATCAACGAAATATGGTGGGAAATTTTGACTTAACTGGAGTAGGTATTGTTAAAAATGCCAAGGGAGAGTATTATTTTACTCAGATTTTTGTTAGGAAAAGATAGTTGGGAATGGGGATCACGGATTTAAGAGGATTTCACGGATTTCACGGATTTTAATCTGTGTTAATCTGCCTAATCCTCAATAGGGTAAAATTAATTAAAACTGTTTTAAAATAATATGTCTAACTTTCAAGTTTGTGATGGGGATATTTCCGAAGCATTATTATCTGAATATCTGACCGCAGATGCTTTAGCGGTAGATACGGAAACAATGGGGTTATTACCTTGGCGCGATCGCCTTTGCTTAATTCAAATTTGCGACCCCAATGGTCAAGTGACCGCCATTAGAATTGCCAAGGGTCAAAAAGAAGCTCCTAATTTAAAACAACTCCTAGAAGCTCCTAATATTCTGAAGGTATTCCATTTTGCTCGATTTGATATTGCTACAATTCGTTATTATTTAGGGATTGAAGTTAATCCGATTTTTTGTACTAAAATTGCTAGTAAATTAGTTAGAACTTATACCGGAAAACACGGACTGAAAGAGTTAGTTCAGGAATTGGAAAAAGTCGAACTAGATAAAACTTCCCAAAGTTCCGACTGGGGAAATGCGAGTAACTTATCGGAAAATCAATTAAATTATGCCGCCAATGATGTTCGCTATTTATTGAATGTACAGAAAAAGCTGGTTTCTATGTTAGCGCGAGAAGACCGTTTAGAACTCGCACAACAATGTTTTTCCTGTTTACCTGTGCTTGTGACCTTGGATTTGTTACAATTTAATGGTATTTTTGAACATCATTAAATTTTAACGCATAATTCTGATCGGGATATTCTTAAAAAAAAATTCCCCCAACCTAAGTTGAAGGAAACCATCAGGGTGCATCTACTTTTGTTTATTCCTTGAGGATTATTTATAATCAGGATATTCTCAAAAAAAAATTCCCCCAACCTAAGTTGAAGGAAAACCATCAGGGTGCATCTATTTTTGTTTATTCCTTTAGGATTATTTCTGATCGGGATATTCTCAAAAAAAAATTCCCCCAACCTAAGTTGAAGGAAAATTATCGGGACACATCCATACCAGTGAAGGTTTCTATCTTCTTCAGAACGGAGAGGGGGGGATTCGAACCCCCGGAACCTTGCGGCTCACCTGATTTCAAGTCAGGCGCATTCGACCACTCTGCCACCTCTCCAGTTGCTCATTGTTGAGCTAAACAATTATAACATGAATGATGATTGTGCCAAGTGCTGAGACAATAATTCTGTTTCAACGACCTGGAAGTCCTCACCTATCCAAACTAACGACACTTCCGATACTTGATTTTGTTCCAAACTCGCAATCGAAAAATTCCGTTGCTTCCCTTGGGGGGTTGTTCTAATCCGATTAACGCAGGCTGAATTCAGATACACCGTCCCTTCTGGACTGGTTACTAACCGTTGACGCTCACGGCTTTTAGTATGACGCAGGTGATGGTGCATATGGCCAAAAGCGACTAAGGGAATGGTTTTACCCAGGGTGCGGGCGTGGGCGATCGCTTCAGCCAAATCTGGATCACCATAATCCCCACCGATCGGGTTCCAATCCTTCCCGCAAGGGGCCTCTGCTGCCTCTCCTAAACCCGTGGGGCCGTTGTGACTTAAAAACAGAATCCGATCATAAGTTGCCGTTTCTACCGCCTGAATCATGCGTTGGGCGGATGCTGCAAAACCATCCACACCAAATCGCTCCGTATAAAAATCGTGATATTTCCATTCTGGCCCCCCCCAACTAAAGGGACGCCCTCCGACTACGGTTAATTGTAAATCGGGAAAATCCCGTTTTCCGTAGCCAACATGATCTTCCCCGATGATTTCCAGTTGCTCTTGGACGCGATCTTCTATTTTGCGATTATAGGGACATTTTTGACGCCCCCATTCGGTGGCGGTGTACCAGGCGTCATGGTTGCCGAAAACGACGGCTTTGGGAGTATCTACGGCGGCGATGGTTTTCACGACGTCTACCGCTTCATTGCCAAAATCCCCGACAAATAGAACTAAATCGACCTCTAAAGACTTCAATGCTAGGGCGTCGGCCTGTTCCCATTGATCATGAATATCTCCAACAACAGCAATTTTCAGGGGTTTGGTATTCACAATGGTCATGGTTTCAAAGGTTCCTAACCTAAGAATAAGCAATTTTGGGGGCGATCGTGAATACCCGTTTTTGGTGAATTCAACTATAATTAAACTACCCTGAACAATATTGAGAGTTCCGATAAGGTTGTTCCTATGTTTACATCCACCCTTTCCGCGACAAACCGTTCGACTGTTACCGATTTACCCGAAGATTTGTTTGCAGCTATTCAAGAGCTTAAGCAAAAATTGAACGCGGTTATTTTGGCGCATTACTATCAAGATCCTGATATTCAAGATATTGCTGATTATATTGGAGATTCCCTGGGACTAGCGCGACAAGCGGCCCAGACCGATGCCGATGTGATTGTTTTTGCTGGGGTTCACTTTATGGCAGAAACAGCTAAAATTTTGAATCCTGATAAGTTGGTGTTGTTACCGGATTTGGATGCGGGGTGTTCCTTGGCCGAAAGTTGTCCCCCCGATGCTTTTGCTCAATTTAAAGCCCAATATCCCGATCATATTGTGGTGTCTTATATTAATTGTACCGCCGAAATTAAGGCGATGAGTGATATTATTTGCACCAGTTCTAATGCGGTGGAGCTTGTTCGGCAAATTCCTGAAAATCAGCCGATTATTTTTGCGCCCGATCGCAATTTGGGCCGATATGTGATGGCAGAAACGGGGCGGGAAATGGTATTATGGGAAGGGGCTTGTATGGTGCATGAAAACTTTTCCCAGAAGAAGTTAGTGCAGCTAAAAATTGAACATCCTGAAGCGGAAATTATTGCCCATCCTGAATGTGAACTTCCGGTTTTAGACCAGGCGGATTATATTGGTTCGACTACGGCATTATTAAACTATGTCAAAAGTAGTCCTAAGTTAAGTTTTATTGTGGCAACGGAGCCGGGAATTATTCATCAAATGGAGAAAGAAACCCAGGGAAAATCTTTTATTCCTGCCCCGCCCATGAGTAATTGTGCTTGTAATGAATGCCCGCACATGAGGTTAAATACCTTAGAAAAACTTTATTTAGCGATGAAAAATTGTTCTCCCGAAATTATCCTTTCCGAAGAAATCAGAATCGCGGCTTTACGTCCGATTCAAAGAATGTTAGAAATGAGTCAAAATATTAATGTTTCCAAAGGATAGGAAGGAGTCAGCAAAATTACAATTTTTGTCAAAATTGTAATATTCTATGGTAGGAGTTTGTTCTCTAAACCCGATTTGAGGTCTAGTTTAGAGAGTGAACTCCTACATTTTTTTTCAGGAATCACTTATGATTGCAATATAAAACCTAGATCAAAAATCTCTTTCTTAAGATCAAACGGATAAATTTATCATGGATAAACATTTAATTATTTTCACCCGTTATCCCGAACCAGGAAAAACAAAAACCAGATTAATTCCGGTTGTGGGAGAAATTGGAGCGGCAAATTTACATCGTCAAATGACGGAAAAAACCCTAAATACAGTCCGAAAATTACAAAAAATAGAGCCTTTATCTATTGAAATTAGATTTACTGGAGGCAATTTAGATGTGATGCAAAATTGGTTAGGGGCAGATTTAATTTATGATGCCCAAAGTTTTGGGGATTTGGGAAATCGGATGGGAAAGGCATTTCAAATGGCATTTTATGAGGAAAAAACCCAGATTATGATGATTGGCACCGATTGCCCAGAATTAACTGTTGATATTTTATATCAAGGATTTAAGCTATTGCAAGATCATGATATTGTGGTCGGCCCTGCTAAAGATGGGGGATATTATTTAATTGGTTTAAAGAGTTATATTCCTGAATTATTTAAAGATATTCCTTGGGGTACAGCAACGGTTTGTGATATCACCCTCAATATTTGTGAAACCTTGAATTTATCCGTCGGTAAATTACCTGTATTATTAGATATTGATCGTCCTGAAGATTTAGTTTTTACTGAATTTAGCAATGAACAATTAGGGTATTATGGCCTGTGATGCCCATTTCCTAGAGATTGAGATTAAAGACAGACTCCCCAAAACCTAAGTAATCTGGGATGATGGAGGGAGTATTCTGTGGCTGTGTCATTCTAAATTAATACTGGGACTATTCGTGAGGCTAATGATATGGAGGTTGATGAATTATTAAAACGCTATGCAGAAGGAGAGCGCCTATTTCGAGCCGTTAGCCTCGTCGGAGTGGATTTAAGGGGTGTTGACCTCCGGGAAGCCACAATTGCTCGGGCTAACTTGGAAAATACCTCCTTCGTGGGGGCGAACTTAATTGGGGTAAATTTTCGAGAAACTAAGTTTACGGGTGTTGACTTCACCGATGCGGATTTAAGCGATGTTAACTTAATTGGGAGCTATTTAGGCGATACCAAGTTCAATCGAGCCAACTTAAGCGGGTCGAGTTTGCGCGGGTCTTCTTCCAAAAATGTTAGCTTCACTCAAGCTAATCTCACCGAAGCTAACCTGACGGAATCGAATTTTGCCAGTGCTAATTTTGTGGGCGCGAATTTAACCCACGCTACCCTAGTCCGAACTAATTTGATGAAAGCTAATCTCACCGGAGCGATTTTAGAAAGCGCTAACCTAACCAACGTGATTATGCGAGAAAGCATCCTAGAAGGGGCAAATTTAACGAATGCGACCCTGAGTGGGGGAATGATGATTGGGGCTAATTTTCATGAAGCGGATTTAACCCGAGTCACGATGATTGGGGCTGATTTAAGCGAAGCTAACCTGAGTGAAGCCAACTTTCGAGGGGCAAATGTAACTTGGACAACTTTACGCGGGGCTAATATGAGCCGAGCTAGACTCTACCGCACTAAATTATCCTGGTCTAATTTGAGTGGTGTTAATCTGATTGAAGCGATTATGATTGATACTAAATTAGATCAAGCAAATTTGAGAGATGCGGATACCCGAGGTGCAATTTTACCGAATAAATAATGGATAGGTTCTGTGCAAATACAATCAACCATTGATTCTCAAGAACTGTTGCGTCGTTATTTAGCTGGAGAACGAGATTTTAACCATATTAACTTGATTGGTGCCCATCTATGTCAAGTCAATTTGGTTGGGGCTAATTTAATCGGAGCCTCCTTAGATCGGGCAGATTTAACTAGGGCTATACTTCATGAACTGTTCCCAGTCAGACTTTCTGAATCTCCTTAAATCCTAGTTTTTTAAGGTTTTAAATTTCCATATTTCAACATTTTAGAATAAATAAAACAACCCTTTTTTTTATTGCCAATTCAAGGTAAAATAGAAGTATAGAGTTTTTTGTGAATTAGCCACTATGATGCTGAAAGCTAGAGATATTATGACCGCCGAGGTGGTCACCATCAAGGGTTCCGCCACCGTTGCCGAAGCCTTTGAACAAATGAGTACTCTGTGTTTACGCGCCTTGATTGTTGAACGCCGTTATCCACAGGATGCTTATGGAATCGTCACCGAGACCGATATTGTTTATAAAGTCACCGCCTACGGCAAAGATCCTAAAAAAATCCGGGTTTATGAAATTATGACTAAACCTTGTATTTCCGTCAATCCTGACCTGGGTGTGGAATATGTAGCTCGACTTTTTGCTCAAACTAAAATTCGTCGCGCTCCTGTGATTCAGGATCAACTCCTAGGAATTATTTCTGTAACTGATATTCTGACTAAGGGAGACTTTGTAGAAAATCCTAAAAGCATTCTATTAGAAGAACGGATTCAAGAGTCGATTGATGAAGCCCGGGCGATTTGTGCTGAGAAAGGAGCAACCTCAAAAGAATGTGCCGCGGCTTGGGATATTGTAGAGGAATTAGAAGCAGAAGCGGCTCACCAAAAAGCCGAACGTTTAGAAAAAAGTGCCTTTGATTTGTACTGTGAAGAAAATCCCGACGCGGCAGAAGCTCGGTTCTATGATACCTAATCATTAATCAAAGTGATTTAGATGAGAAGTTTTCTCACTAATTGCAACAATTTCCCCCTCTAACCGAATGGTATAGAGGGGGTGTGTCTTTGTCTAAAAACAGGGAATAAGCAATATTAATAAGGGAAAATTATGCAAGATCACTCGTACCACGGGAAATTTGATTGTCAAAAATTATGATCTGCGTCAACATCCCAGTTATCAGAAAGCAGTTAAATCAGGAAAATCATCTTGGAGTGATGTGTTTATTTCCTTTTTAGAACCGAGTTTACTCATAAGCGCCTTAGAACCTATTTATAATCGCGTTATCGGAAGAATTAGAATATTGGGTGAATCATTTTAGGTTCGATTTAATTTTTAATGTCTTGGAAAATATAATCCAAAAATCTTAGTTAACCATGAATCCAACCATTGAGAGTAAATCGACTATCAGTAAACTTTTCAGAGGGACAATACACGGGTAAAACTTCATGTTTACACCGACTATCAAAAAATATAATACTATTATTAAGCGGTTTAATCTGAGTAAAATTTTCGTAAATGATGGCTTCTTCTCCTTGAATTTTTGTTTGATATAATCTCAAATCTCCACCATAAAAACCTTGAGGTTCTTGATAAAAATAGTACACATAGGTTAATTTACGATTAGCTGCTTTTCCCCCATCCACATCTTGATGAATTTTATAATATCCTCCATGTAAATGAGCCGTAATTTGGATTTCTAAATAAGCAACTAAAAACATTTGTATTTGTAATTGTTCCATCACCTGCGGTCTAGCGGTGAGAAGTTTATGGGTGATAAGTTCATGAAATTCGGCAAAGTGTTCAGGAAGTAAAATATAGGATTGACGATATTCTGATTCATTATTAATCACTTCCGAGGAAAAGAAATTATTTTGATTAGCAAGGGTTGAATTTAAAAGTTTTTGATAATCTTCTTCTGAGAAAAAGTTATCAATTTGGACATAATCAGGATTTATAATAATTGCTTTTGGTTCGGTAATATTAGACGAATTATCAGGAGATGGAATAACTTCTGATAAATTTGAATTAAAATCTTTCTGCTGAGATAATATTCCTATTTCTAATATTTTTAATGCGGCATTTAGCCTTTGTTCGTAGGTGATGTCCGGTTGATTTAGACTGGATTTGACAATATCTAAGGCTTGGTTTAAAATCTGATCAAAATTGCTATTATAGTCTTGATTTTCTTCCATATTAGATAACATTGGAGATGATTTTTCTGGCATAGATTAAAGTTTTGATAGAATGATTAATTAGGGTTGTTGGGCTTTAGCCAATTTTTGTTGGGGCTAAAGCCCAACAACGAACTTACCAAGATTATACTTAATTTTGCTCCCCCAAGTCAAAAAAAATTCTCAAAGGGGATTAAACTAAAAATAAGTTATAACAAAAACGATGCCATAATTAAACATACAAATCCATAAAAATTAGGAGAATTGAACATTGATTAATCACAGCGAATATACCCTAAAAGCAGGGTTTAGTTGTTCTGGGGTAGGATTACATACTGGTGTGAATACAACGGTTAGAGTTTTACCTGCAAATCCAGGGGAAGGACGCTATTTTGTGCGAGTTGATTTACCGGAAAATCCTCAAATTCCGGCTAGATTAGAATCGGTATTATCCACCACTTTATCCACAGAATTAGGCACTAAAAACGCTAAAGTTAGAACCGTTGAACATTTGTTGGCCGCCTTAACTGGAATGGGAATTGATCACGTTAGAATTGAAATTGATGGCCCAGAAGTCCCCTTATTAGATGGTTCGGCTCAAAATTGGGTAGAGGCGATCGCAACCGTTGGACGTCAACCCCTCGATATTCCCTCCCAGGACGTCCCTACTGTTCAAATTACCAAACCCCTATCCGTCCAGCAGGGCGATGGTTTTGTCGCCGCCTTTCCCGCATCCGAAACCCGATTTACCTACGGGATTGATTTTTCAGTTCCAGCCATTGGCAATCAATGGTATAGTTACACGGCTGATCCTGAAATCTTTGCGCGGGAAATTGCTCCGGCCAGAACCTTCACCCTAGAAGCACAGGTGGAACAGTTAGCAAGAGCGGGACTGATTCAAGGAGGTAGTCTGGATAATGCGATTGTGTGCGGAAAATCAGGATGGTTAAATCCACCTTTGAGATATGCAAATGAACCCGTGCGTCATAAAATTTTAGACTTAGTAGGGGATTTGAGTTTATTGGGTTTTCTGCCTCAAGCTCATTACTTAGCATACAAAGCCGGACACCATCTCCATGTTCAACTGGTTCAGGAAATATCAAAGTAGTAAGCCCTTTAGGGCTTCTTTCTACCACTAACGTTAACTTAAATTCATCGGATATGGACGACGCCCCTGTGTTGAACGCTGAAACAGTATTGATGATTGAGGAGATTCAAAATCTATTACCCCATCGCTATCCCTTTGCGTTGGTGGATCGAATTATTGAATATGTCCCGGGTAAAAAGGCCGTGGGCCTCAAAAATGTCACCATTAATGAACCCCATTTTCAAGGCCACTTCCCCGGACGTCCAATTATGCCCGGAGTTTTAATTGTGGAAGCCATGGCCCAAGTCGGAGGAGTGGTTTTAACTCAACTTCCTGATTTAAAAGGTAGTTTGTTTTTATTTGCGGGAATTGATAAAGTCCGATTCCGTCGTCCCGTAGTTCCGGGGGATCAATTGATCATGACTACAGAATTATTGGTCGTGAAACAACGCCGTTTCGGTAAAATGCAAGCTCGCGCCGAAGTCGATGGTAAACTGGCCTGTGAAGGAGAACTAATGTTCTCTCTTGTAGACTGAATTCTTATACCTTGTTAGGTTTTAACCCATTTTAATTTCTATGACGACCTTAATTCACCCCACTGCTGTGATTCATCCTGGTGCAGAACTCCATCCTACAGTTCAAGTTGGCGCTTATGCTGTAATTGGGGAATATGTTAAGGTCGGTGCGGATACGGTCATTGGTTCCCATGTTGTGATTCATGGCCGCACGGAAATTGGCGATCGCAATCAATTTTTTCCGGGGGCGGTAATTGGTTCGGAACCTCAAGATCTCAAATATGATGGTTCTTTGAGTTTAGTTAAAATTGGTAATGATAATCTGATTCGGGAATATGTCACAATTAATCGCGCTACAAATGCCGGGGACGCTACGATTATTGGGAATCAAAATCTATTAATGGCCTATGTTCATGTGGCCCATAATTGTGTGATTGAAGATCAGGTGGTAATTGCCAATTCTGTCGCCCTAGCGGGTCATGTTTATATTGAATCAAAAGCCCGATTAAGTGGGGTTTTAGGGGTGCATCAATTTGTGCATATTGGGCAATTAGCCATGATTGGCGGCATGACCAGGATTGATCGAGATGTACCTCCGTTTGTGTTAGTTGAGGGGAATCCTTCTCGGGTGCGATCGCTTAATTTAGTCGGGTTAAAACGGGCGGGATTTACTTCCGATGATTTTTCTTTATTAAAGAAAGCCTTTCGGTTATTATATCGTTCTGAATATTCTTTTACCCAAGGATTAGAACAGTTAGATTTATTACCGGATCATGCGGCGATTCAACATTTACGCCAGTTTATTAAACGTTCTCAAAACGATCCCGGACGTCGGGGAATGACTCCGGGGGGAAAACGCAAAACAAAGGAAGATTAAGCACAATTTTATCCAATTTAGGGAGGTGAATGATTGATGATCATGGATTTAAAAACACTCTATGAAACCGATGATGTTGAATGGTTACAAGAAACGGTTAAATTGATTAAAAATCACCAATTTGAACAGCTAGATTTAGAAAATTTAATTGAGGAATTAGAGGATTTGGGTAGGGAAAAGAAAAACGCGGTAGTGAGTCTTTTGGAACAGATTATCCGTCATTTATTATTACTGCAATATTGGACAGGGGAAGTTGAGTATAATAGAGTTCACCCGGAAGAAGAAATCTATAGTTTTAGAGTTCAGTTGAGACGAAAAATTACCACAAATCTCCGTAATTATTTAGATTCAGAATTTGACTCTATCTATCAAGATGCGTTAGGATTTGTGAAAATTAAAACTCAAAATTCTGTTGATTTTCCTTTAGAATGTCCCTACACCCTTGAACAATTATTGAATATTGAATAATTTCCTGTTTAAATTTTATCAGCAAAATGTTCTTGTAATGAACAATGATTTTGATATAAAATACTAGATTTTTTTCAGTCCCGCGAACGGGATTCTATTAGTTGAAAGTATTCTCCAAATGGTGTGAAATAACTCCCTGTTATGTTTCAGTCCCGCGAACGGGATTCTATTAGTTGAAAGTCTCATCCAAAGCATTTGAAACGATTTCCTGTGGATTAATTTGCATCGTTAACTCCTTGTTGTTTGCTTGATTTTATCCTAAATTACTCAATAAATCAATTGCTAATTTCTATTAAATCGTGACAAGAGAGGGAGTTGCGATCGCTAAAACTATTTCTGCTTTTCTTTCTGCCTTCTAATTTCGTGTACAGAATAAGGCATCTTCATGTTATAAATACGCGGATGGATTTTTTCAAAATCATAAACAATATTTTCTTTACAGACCCCTTGCTTACCTTCTTCCAGGCGAGGTATTGCTCGTTCGTAGTAATTACCTTGTTCGGAAATTACCCGATACTGATAATATTCAGAAAGCAACCCTCCTAATGAACTTATCTTTTCAACAGAATCAAGAGGGATGTGATTGTATTCCATAGAATTTGTTTATTAGATAATGTGCGATCACTACTCTACCCCAAATAACCCCATAAATCAAATATCTGGGGTTTCTGGGGTTGCATTATTTGGAATTTTATCTTGATTTTTCCGCTCACTCAGCATGACAAAGAGTGCAATTATTCTAGTTTAACTATTAAATTTTATTATAAAAATGATCCCGTAATAAACGATTAATAAAACGATAGCGATCGCCATTTTTTTGTAATAATAACTTATCCGTAGCATCATTCAAAAATCGTTGATAATTCCAAGGAATATTCCCATCTTTCCACAAAATCCATCGAATTACAAACTGTTCTATTTTTTGCTTTAAACCCGATTTTTCTAATAAAATTGCCCATAATAATCCCAATCCCATCCCCAGGATTAAAAGTGGAGTTGTTCTGAGAATAACTCCTGCTAATATTAATATTAGAATAATTCCCCAAATCAAACCTAGAATTAACTTTAATATTAACTTATAACGCTGTTTTTGTTCATTCTCATCTAACCAATGAATCGGTATTTTTTCTACTGAAAATTCTGTGACTTCATCGGTTATTAGTCGAGTCGCTAACCATCCTAACCATCGTCTAAAACCTTCGGATTTAGGAGCTTTTCCGGGGAGATATTGGGATTTATGAATATCCTGATTTAGTTGACGACGAATATAAGCATTAAATAAATAATCACGCTGTTCCTCAAAGGAATTAAGATGTTTCCAAGACATGATTAAAATTTCTTCATAGGCTAATGTCATCATCGTTAAATATAGCGGTGTTTTTGCTAAATTTAATAACGGTTTATCCGTTTCAATATTGTGCCAAAGTTCTCGACTACGAGAATTAATTAAATAATCTTTAATTTGTGGAATCGTTAAAGGACGTAAAAAAATAGCTCCATTCAAATCCAAGCGTTCCGATAATTTTTGATAACTTATAACATTAGCACAGATCACCAAATGTAAAGGTGAAACATCCCCATTCAACATTTGATTAATTTGTTGAATATATTTAACTTGTTGATTCAAAGAAAGTTTATCTAATCCATCAATTAATGGTAAAATCTGAAGCTGTTGAATCCAATTTTGAACCACAGCAATAGAAATTCCATACTTAATATGTAGCTGTTCAACAATCCAATCCATAATCAATTGATCGGGATTCTTCCAAGTTGATAAATCCAGTAAAACAGGGATAGGTTCTTCAACATCAGTTTGAGCGCGACTAACTAATACTTTAGCTAATCCGATTAAGGTTGTAGTTTTTCCCGAACCGGTCGATCCTAAAATTAATAATCTGCCATTTAAACGATCAAAAACTTGAATAATTCCCGTATCATTCGTTAAACGAACACTCGGATGATGACTAACTTTTAACTCCACATCCCAGATTCGTCGCATTTTCAAGGGTGGCGTTTCTTGAGCTAAATAAGTTAATACCCCTCGATGTAAAGATTGTAAGCGATACTGTCTCACTTCATTTTGGACTTGAAGCAGCAACTTTTGACGATTGTGTAATTGAACCTGGGAAGAAGTCAATTTTGACATTGAAAATTTAGAATAAGTGAAAAACTGTAACCTACCCGTTTCCGCGAAAATATCACCAGTATATAGCAATCCCAAATCTTCTGTGAAAAAAACATAGGAATTTTGTCTTCAAACCTCTACAATAAAACAGTCTAAAGCTGTGTAAGCATTCAGGACTGGGATTTGATAATTGATTTAAAAAGATAAAAATGGATATTTCACAAGCACCAATTTTAAAAACTCCAGAACCTGAATATGGAGATTTGATTTTTGATTCCCACACCTTAGCTATTTCAATCGTTGTACCTATTTACAATGAAGTAGAAAGTTTACCCCGACTGATTGCAGCGATTGATACAAATATGGCCGATTTGGGTTTAACCTATGAATTGATTTGTGTTGATGATGGGTCAAGCGATGGGTCTACGGAACTCCTGAAACAACAAGCCGAAATTAATCCTAATCTTAAAGCCATTGTTCTCCGGCGTAATTATGGTCAGACCGCAGCCATGGCGGCGGGGTTTAAGTATTCCCAGGGTCAGGTGATCATTACCCTGGATGGTGATTTACAAAACGATCCCCAGGATATTGCACTCCTGCTGAGGGAATTAGGTAAGGGGTATGATGTCGTCAGTGGTTGGCGGAAAAATCGACAGGATGATAAATTGAGCCGTTTGCTTCCCTCCCGCATTGCGAACTGGCTGATTAGCAAAATGACCGGAGTGCAGTTACATGACTATGGCTGTTCCCTCAAAGCCTACCGGACTGAGTTAATCGCCGATATGAACCTCTATGGAGAATTACACCGATTTTTACCCGCTTTAGCATTTATTGAAGGGGCAAAAATTACTGAAATTCCAGTTAACCATCATGCTCGTCGTTTTGGTCAGAGTAAGTATGGTTTAGATCGCACCTTTAGGGTGGTGATGGATCTGTTAACGATTTCTTTTATCAAAAAATTCCTAACTCGACCCATGCACGTTTTTGGTCTGTTGGGAATATCAGCTTTTGGGGTTGGAATTGTTGTTGGTGCTTATTTGAGTTTTATTCGCCTGGTCTTAGGCCAAGAGATTGCCGCTCGTCCCTTACTTACCCTGGCGGTACTCATGACCCTTACCGGAATTCAACTCTTTTGTTTTGGTCTATTAGCCGAACTCTCAATGCGAACCTATCACGAATCCCAAGATCGACCGATCTATCGAGTTCGTGAAGTGATCGAATCTAATGGTAAGAGCAATAACTCAAAAGCCCATTAATCTTCTAAACAGGGGATGGTACTGTTGACAGGAAAAACTTTACACATCATATATTCAGGGTGAAACCCCTCCCCAAGCTCTCCGTGCACAGGGGGTTTGTGGGGGCCGGACGGGTGACAAACCAATGAGGAGGAAGGGGTTTCTGCCGGATTGTTTTGAGGTTGAATACAAACAGCCACCTGTCCAACTCCAATCATTAAGGTTTGCACTCGTTCAAGAATTTGATCGAGATCCACGAGTAATGTTTCCGCCGCTAACAAAGAAGGGGTAACAATAAAAAAGGTTTTGACTCCGGTGGGACTAGGAGCAAAACCAAAGCTACATTCAGAAAGTTGAGACTGGTTTAAGGGAGTGAGAGCGTCAGAGAAACGTTTAATTAACGCCTGATGCAAAGACTGACTTAGCACACGATCATCAGATATCGGTTGGGGTAACATGGTTCGTCCTTACCAAAAAATTCATTATAAAGCTCCGTCTTTTGGGGAAGCAGGGGAAGCAGGGGAGCAGGGGGGGTAAACTCTTTTTATTACCCATTACCTATTACCCATTACCCATTACCTATTACCCACTTATGACGGCTTTTTATGATTTACCTATCATTTATTCTACCCTCCAGTTTAACATTAACTAATTTCCCATTGGTTTAAATTTTTAATCAGATTCATAAGTAAACCCTGGGTTAATCTCAGAACTTCCCTACATAACCAGCAGACCTAGCAATTAATTTTGTATTCTTTCTACCGGGGTATTGATCGTTTTAGCCTTTTTAAAAGTCAATAATCCTAACCCAGCCAAAAATAAAGTCAAAATTGCCATCACCACAATAAAGACTTTTTTGGTTTTCATCGTTGCTGCTTCATATTGCAACAACATTTCCTGTTTAATTTTTTTCTCTTGTTCCGAAGGTTCTGGATTCATGGAATTTAGTATTATGGGTTGAAAGTTGACGGTTAAACATTAACCGCCAACTACCTTCTAATTAACTCACCGAACTTTGGACAACCTCTTGAGACTGGGGTATACTTTCGGTCTGCATAGAAGCATACAAACGATTCAGAGCGTTCAAATAGGCCTGAGCCGAGGCTACAATAATATCGGTATTAACCGCATGACCGGAAAATACCCGGTCTTGATAACGTAACCGAATAGTAACTTCTCCAATCGCATCAATTCCCGCCGTCACCGACTGTACAGAAAACTCAATTAACTCATTAGGCACATTGGCGACCCGGTTAATCGCCTGATAGACCGCATCCACTGGGCCAGTCCCAATCGCGGCATCGGTTAATTCCTGACCATCGGGGGTGCGGACTGTCACCGTGGCCGTGGGACGGGCTTGATTTCCACAGGACACCTGGACAAATTCCAAGTGAAATAATTCCGGGGTTTGTTGAATTTCATCCTTAACAATGGCTTCCAAATCCCAATCGGTGATTTCTTTTTTCTTATCGGCCAATTCCTTAAACCGGACAAACGCCTTATTCACCTCCGGGTCGGTTAACTCAAATCCCAACTCCCGCATCCGAGATTGAAACGCATGACGCCCGGAATGTTTGCCCAAGACAATCAGGTTATCATTCAACCCAATAGATTGAGCATCCATAATTTCATAGGTGCGTTTATGCTTTAATATCCCATCTTGATGAATTCCCGACTCATGGGCAAAAGCATTCGCCCCGACAATCGCCTTATTCGGTTGCACTAACATTCCCGTCAAGTTAGAAACCAAGCGAGAGGTTTTATAGATTTGGCGGGTATCAATATTGGTCAAGGAGGCTTCTGATTCTGGCTCTCGACCCAAAAAAGGATTAAAATACTGCCGACGGACGTGCAAAGCCATCACCAGTTCTTCTAAGGCGGCATTTCCAGCCCGTTCTCCGATGCCATTAATCGTGCATTCCAACTGTCGCGCCCCATTTTTTACCGCTTCTAAGAAGTTAGCAACGGCCAAACCCAAATCATTATGGCCATGGACGGAAATAATCGCTTGGTCGATATTGGGGACATTTTCCTTAATCCCTCTAATGATCGCCCCAAATTCCGCCGGGGTGGTATAACCGACGGTATCAGGTATATTAACCGTTGTCGCCCCGGCTGCGATCGCTCGCTCCAAAACTTGATACAAAAATTCTGGGTCAGACCGTCCCGCATCTTCAGGGGAAAACTCAATATCATCGACAAAGGATTTGGCATAGGCGACCATTTCTGAGGTAATATCCAAGACCTCAGACCGGGTTTTTTTCAATTTATATTGCAAATGGATATCGCTGGTAGCAATAAAAGTATGAATTCGGCGATGGAAAGCCGGAGAAACCGCCTTAGCCGCTGCTTCAATATCCCCTTTCACAGATCGGGCTAAACTACAAATCACCGGGCCATCTTCCGTACCTACTGCTTCTGCAATTCGAGAAACCGCATCAAAATCCCCATGACTGGCGATCGCAAATCCTGCCTCAATTACATCCACCCCTAAACGGGCTAATTGTCGAGCAATTACCAACTTCTCATCTACATTCAGGGTAGCCCCCGGACATTGTTCGCCATCGCGCAAAGTAGTATCAAAAATAATAATTCGGTCGGGGTTAGGTTGAAATTTCATCGCGGGAAAATCTCCTTGTAAGCGTTAACTGTTGACTGTTGAGTGTTGACTGTTGACTGTTGACTTTTGGCTGTTCCGGTGTTTCGGTGTTCCGGTGTTCCGGTGTTCCCTAATCGTTAATAGTCTGTTTTTTCAATCTGTTCTCGAATATCGTTGAGATCGATATAACGATCGGTGGCATTCCGCAGTTCTCTAGCGATCATTCCTTCTGTAGAAACAACGGTAATATGAGTATTTTTAGATCGTAACAGTTCAATCGCTCGTTCAAAGTCCCCATCTCCACTAAAGAGGACGACCCGATCATATTGTTCTACGGTATTAAACATATCTACAACAATTTCAATATCTAAATTAGCTTTTTGGGAATACCGACCGGAACTATCATCGTAATATTCCTTGAGAATTTTAGTGCGAACTGTATAACCTAAACTGATCAGAGCATCCCGGAATCCTCGTTGATCTTGGGGGTCTTTGAGTCCTGTATACCAGAAGGCATTGACTAGGGTGATATCCACTTGTTCTGTTTTGAAATAGGTCAAAACCCTACGGGGATCAAAAAACCAACCATTTTTTTGTTGAGCATAGAACATATTGTTACCGTCCACAAAAATAGAAAGACGGTTTTTTACGTTAGGCATAGAAAATTAAGACCTAATATTTGTAGAAATGAATTTAATCTAAATATTCTATCTTAACATCCATAATCAAATAAAGTATAGGCATCAACAAAGGCTGTTGTCTCGCCATAAATATTTTATTCGATAGATGTAAAGATATAATTTGATCCTACTGCATTAATTTGGCACTCAACACTAATATATCTTGGTTATTCATATAATTTTATGTTTATAAAATACCATATATGATTATATTTAATTATAAGTTTAACGAAAATTTACAATAATCCCAGCCATTTTGGGAAAATCTCTTGAAAACCCTCAAAGTCTATATCCCTGATGGAGAAACTCATCTGACATTTTTCTGAACTCAAGACCTCGATCTGGTGACTGACGGGGCTAAAATTTTTTGCTTTCTAGTGCCCATCGGGCCAGTTCTGTCCGATTATGGAGGCCGGTTTTTCCCAAAATATTACTGATATGACTTTCAATCGTGCGTTGACTGATTTTCATAATCCGAGCAATATCACGGTTAGCTAAACCTTGAGTAACTAGGCGGACAACCTTTAACTCCGTTGGAGTTAGTTGTACATTCCGACGCACCCGCAACTTAGGGCCATTACTATTAAGATTGGCACTGTGGCCGTTGGTCAAACGGGATGCTTGGCGCAGGGAAGACTCGACTTGAGCCACTAATTCTTCTGGCTCAAAGGGTTTGACAATATAGACATCGGCTCCGGTATTTAAGCCTTTAACTTTATCCTGACTTTGACCTTTAGCCGATAGAAATAGAACAGGAATCCATCCGGTGCGGGGGTCTTCTCGAATTTTTTTCACCAGACTATAACCGTCCATTTCTGGCATCATAATATCGCAGATCATCAGATCAGGAAGTTCATCTTCGAGAATCTCCAACGCAATTACACCGTTTTCTGCCGTGACCACATCATATCCCCGAAATTCCAAATAGTCCCTGACCAATAAAATCAGGTTAGGGTCATCATCCACAAGCATCAGTCGTTTTTGATCTCCGTTTCTATCCTTCATTTTAAAATCTGTTCCAATGGGGAATCGGCGTAACAACATCAAGGTCAATTTTTTATATCTAGTTCGGTGATATCTCTTTATAGGTTTATTTAGACAAACAGTTTTCACCAAAATATAGATATATCAGCAAGTATAATAGATTACCCAACAATTAATTAAGAATTAAGCAATTTGTCATTCGTAATTTGTAATGGATGGGTTAGAGGAGGGGTTAAAAACACATACTCTTGCACTACTTGAGAACCTAAAATATGTTCTTGAAGAATTCGTTCAATCACCTCCGATGTTGCAGAATGATACCAAACCCCATCGGGATAAACTACTAAAATAGGGCCATGAGTACAAACACGCAGACAATTTGCCTTGGTTCTAAAGGTACAACTGGGTTTACCCTCAGTCACCTGATCTAGTTTTAACTCAGTCAATCGTTTTTTTAAATAGTCCCACGCCTCTAAACTTTGTTCTTTGGAACAACAGAGGGGCTTAGTCTGATCCGCACAAATAAAAATATGACGTTCAATTTGATTTAATCCTAAAGTCTGTACCTTATTAGCCAAATCGACCGTGATTAAATCGGACTCAGAGGAAGTAATACTCGCAAATTCCGACGAAGATGACATACAATTCGCAGTTTGATAAAAAAGACCTTAAAACTCCATCATAACAGTTTTTGAAGCGTACAGGTGTTAGCTGTTGATATGTTGATGAGGGGATTGAGCAAGGTTGGACTGCATCGGGAAAGATCAGTATTAGAGAGACGCGCCGTGGCACGTCTCTACAATAATGACTGTTATCCTAGAACAAAATTACTCTTACCTATCAATCTACTATCGACTCCCAACAGTTCAGCCAACTGTTGTTGACTACTGGCTATTTTAATTAGGGTGGAGTCGTTAAAAGAGGTGATTTGTAACTGTTCAAAAGTTAAACCTCCGGTTAAAGCGATAATATCCGCTCCGTTAGTAAAGTCGGTAATTAGCTCATTCCCAAAACTACTGGCCAGATAGAAGCGGTCATTACCCGCACCACCAGTTAGGGTGTCATCGCCCTCGGCTCCAACTAACCAGTCATTACCCTGACCTCCGGTTAAGATATCGTTGCCTTCTCCGCCATCGAGGGTATCATCACCTTGATCACCCGAGAGCAAATCATTGCCTTCGCTGCCGTCGAGAAGGTCATTGCCCTGACCGCCATAAATCATGTCGTCTCCTGAGTTACCCGAAATGGTGTCATTGGCTTCGTTACCAGAGAGAAGATCATCACCTTCGTTTCCTTCTGTTATGTCTTCTCCTTTGTTTCCCAAGATAGTATCATCTCCGTTGCCACCTTTAATTAAGTCATTCTCTTGACCTCCAAAGAGTTCATCCTCTCCATCACCTCCATCAATCAGGTCTTCTCCTAGGTTGCCGTTAATCCAATCATTCCCGCCATTACCCGTAATGATATCGTTACCCAGGTTCCCGTAGAGTTCATCTGCTCCATCATTTACGATGATTTGGTCGTTATCTTTGCCACCGAGGACGGTATCGTTACCTTCTAAGGCAAAGATGACATCGGCTTCTGCTTTACCTGATATGGGTTCATCGCCAGGAACCTTGACTTCTTGGGTAGGAAATTCGATGGTTGTTATAAAATTGGTGGAGTCATAGATATCCACACTGCCATTGAATACCGGAGTTTCGGGAATTCGTTCCGGTGTGGGACTCGGTATTGGTTCCGGTGTTGGAGTTACGGTTGGAACTGGTGTCGGTGCAACTGTTGGAACTGGGGTAGGTGCAACTGTTGGAACTGGGGTCGGTGCAACTGTTGGAACTGGGGTAGGTGCAACTGTTGGAACTGGGGTAGGTGCAACTGTTGGAACTGGTGTCGGTGCAACTGTTGGAATTGGTGTCGGTGCAACTGTTGGAATTGGGGTTGGAGTTACCGTTGGTTCCGGGGTCGGTGCTACGGTTGGAACTGGGGTAGGTGCAACTGTTGGAACTGGTGTCGGAGTTACCGTTGGTTCCGGTGTCGGTGCAACTGTTGGAACTGGGGTCGGAGTTACCGTTGGTTCCGGTGTCGGTGCAACTGTTGGAACTGGGGTCGGAGTTACCGTTGGTTCCGGTGTCGGAGTTACCGTTGGAACTGGGGTTGGAGTTACGGTTGGAACTGGGGTAGGAGTTACCGTAGGACTTGGTGTCGGAGCAACCGTAGGACTTGGTGTCGGAGTAATATCAACAATACGAGTTAGTTGAGTTGCTGCGGTATTATTATTACCCGCAGTATCAATAGCTTTAGCAGCCGGAATATCTACGGTGACAGTTAGAGTCGATTAGGGAGTTACCCCCCTAACCTCTCCTTCAGAACCGTGCATGAAACTTTCGCTTCACACGGCTCCTTGATAACTCCACCTTTGTTATAGGTACGATTCAAAACGGGTTATTTTCATAATTCTCAACTATTGGTAATTGCTTACTTTTCATTAGAGAACCATCGTTTGCCGTCTTTGTGTCGTGACAATGTTTGTGTAGAAGTTGTAGGTTGTCATAAGTGTCTTTCCCACCTAATGATGTTGGTTTGATATGGTCAACTTCTACAATGTCTGTACTTGTGAAATACAAACCACAGTGAGGACAAATACCCTTTTGTTTATTGATTAATTTGGAAACTCTTGTAGAAGTTCCTGGGTATTCTCCACGTCGTTTACTCCAGTAAATCCAGTTACCATCAAACGGACTAACTTCGCCCTTAACCTTTATATGCCTTACGATTGGCGTACTAGCATGGGTGAGTAATTCCATTCCGTTTTCTGTACTGAAACACCAATTTTTGTCGCCTACTGCTCTCCAGTATTTGTCTTTATTGATGTTCCCTTTTCCCCTCGTTCTTGCCCATGCTCTTAGTTTGTCGTAGATTAGATTATCTACTTTTGAGAAGCATTCTTTGCTAATCACTGTTGAGTAATAATTTGCCCAACCTCTAATAATTGGATTCAGCTTGCTAATTAAGGCAGCTTGAGGTGAATTTTTATGGTTGTCTATTACTTCAGCTATTTTGACAAGATGAGCTTTGGTTTTGGTTTTTGAGGGTGTAATTAATGTTTTAAAACCTAACGGGATTCCTTCAGAGCTATAAGCCCCTCTGTAGTTTCCTACTTTGTGTTGTTGAGTATGGAATCCTAGAAACTCAAACCCAACATTTCCATCAATTTCATTGAGGGTGTGAGTTAGTTTTGTTTTACTTGGTTTTAATTCCAATCCCATATCACTTAACCAATCAGCTATTATCTCTTGACATTCCTTGACTACGTATAAATCCTTATGGATTATTACGAAATCATCGGCGTATCGGATTAGACTTAGGGTTTGGCGGTTATCCCGTTTTTTCCCTTTTAGAGTTTCTGCATATTGCTTAACTCTTTCTTCCATACCATGTAGGGCAATATTAGCAAGTAAGGGTGATATAACCCCTCCTTGTGGTGTACCTTCTTGGGTAGGAAAAAGTTCTTTTCCGTCACAGTATCCTGCTTTGAGCCATTTTTTTATTATTCGGCTTAATGTGGGATATGTGTGTATTTTGGAGATTAGTGCTTTGTGGTTTATACGGTCGAAGCATTTTGAGATATCAGCATCAAGTACATATTTGGGTTTTTTATTGATACTGGTATATATTGCTTCGATTGCGTCGTGACAGGAACGTCCTGGTCTAAAACCGTAACTGTTTGGCTCGAATTTAGCCTCCCATTCGGGTTCTAACGCTAGTTTGACTAACGCTTGTAATGCACGGTCGTTTATTGTGGGTATTCCTAATGGACGGGTTTCGGTTGTTCCGGATTTGGGAATGTTAACTCTACGAGTTGGTTTTACCTTTCCGGTTAACTTTAGTCGTCCTACAAGGCTCATACGTTGCTTTGGGGTCAGAGATTTAACTCCATCCACACCCGCCGTATTTTTACCTTGATTATCTTGTGTTACCCGTCGAACCGCGATACATTTTGCACTCCAGGAATTAATCAGGGTTTTCTGAAGTTTGCGAACTGCTTTAACATCGCCTCGTTCACTCGCTTGAAATATGCGCTTTTGCAACTTAAAAGTTACCTTTTCTAGCTTGCGCCAGTTAAGGTCTTTCCACTCCACCGTCAGATTATTCTGCGTTTTAGATATATTCATTGCTACTTGTTCTATTTCTTTGGAATTACCGAGCGTTTGTTAGCATATCCCTTGTATTACCAAGGGCATTCGCTTTTAACGCCATCCCGTCCCTATATATCATTCGTTAGCTACTTACTGGATTTTCGACCTTTTCCAGAGATATATAGGGGTTATTTCGTTCCGATTACACATTTGTTTGAAGTCTTTAGCGTGATGCTTTCCACCGGGTTTATTGGGCGGTGCTTATAAGTCAATGCAAAAATTGCTTATGCCCTATCCTTGCCTTTTGGCTTGGTGTTAATCAAGATAAAAATCTTGATTTAGCCATTTCACCATTCTACATAACGGTGGTTCGGACACATCTTTGCTTACGCTACGCATGGACTTCTTGCTCGATAGTTACCGGATTTGGCTACCAGTAGTTCTACCTTTTAACCCCGCTTTAATCTGTTGGTTGCTACCCGAACAAACTAGGGGTTATGCTTTCACCTCAGCACTTGAGGGATGGGACTTAACTCACAGAGTTTCACCCATAAATGTAATCAGTTATCACCAGTTTCATCAACTGGGTTAACCGTCCCGTAAGTCTTTTAACTTACTTTAGGTTAAACGAATCGCACTTTCCATCCGCAGTTGGAGTCACATCAAAGGTGTAGGTTTTAGCATTAACTGTGGCAAAGTTACCAACAGTTGCATTGGCTACGGTGATATCAGTATTATCAAATCCTGTGACATCTTCGCTAAAGGTGGCAATGACGTTAAATAAACCGTTAACGGTGGTGGCGGATGGGGAGGTTAAGGCAACAGTTGGTGCAACGGTATCAACAACTATGGCTTTACTACCACCGAGGGAATTAGCTGTGGCTAAGGCGGGGAGGGTTAAAACAGCATTCGTAGCCAAATTATCTTTAATTGTGCCGCCGTTGAGAGTAAGGGCAGTTGTGGCAAGATATTCTAAATCAGCAGCAGAATCCCCGGCTTGGACTACATAATTGAAGGTGAGGGCTGTACCACCGCTACCACTAGCATAAGTGGCAAATTGGTCAGTTGTACCTGTTTCTAATTGCAGTTGAGGTGTGCCAGTGACATTCACAGCAGCATCGAAGGTGGCGGTGATGGCGATAGTATCACCTGCTTTGTAGCTACCGTCAGCAGTGGTGGCAGTGACAGCCGTAACCTTGGGAGCGGTGTTGAGGAAGATGGAGGCGGTGTAGCTGGAGTAGTTCGCCACTGCTAAGTCCGGTTTTCCGTCGCCGTTGATGTCGCCGATGCTGACGGAGGTGGGGCGACTGCCAGTTGTGGAGTCAACTTTGGGGGCGAAAGTGGGGGTGGTGGCTCCGTTGGCGGTGGTGTTTAGCAGGATGGAGACGGTGCTGCTGGAGTAGTTCGCCACTGCTAAGTCCGGTTTTCCGTCGCCGTTGAGATCGCCGATACTGACGGATAAGGGGCGACTGCCAGTTGTGAAGTCAACTTTGGTGGCGAAAGTGGGGGTGGTGGCTCCGTTGGCGGTGGTGTTTAGCAGGATGGAGACGGTGGCGCTGAGACTGTTCGCCACAGCTAAGTCGGGTTTACCGTCGCCGTTGATGTCGCCGATGCTGACGGACTGGGGGTTAAAGCCAGTTGAGAAGTCAACTTTGGGGGCGAAAGTGGGGGTGGTGGCTCCGTTGGCGGTGGTGTTTAGCAGGATGGAGACGGTGCTGCTGTTGGTGTTCGCCGTTGCTAAGTCCAGTTTGCCGTCGCCGTTGAAGTCACCGATGCTGACGGAGGTGGCCTGTGAGCCAACTGTGAAGTCTACTTTGGTGGCGAAGGTGGGGGTGGTGGCGTTGGTGGTGGTGTTGAGCAGGATGGAGACGCTGGCGCCGTTCTGGTTCGACACGGCTAAGTCGGGTTTGTTGTCGCTGTTGAAGTCGCCGATACTGACGGAGGTGGAGCCAGAGCCAGTTGTGAAGTCAACTTTAGGGTTGAAGGTGGGGGTGGTGGCTCCTGTTGCGGTGGTGTTGAGCAGGATGGAGGCGTTGTTGCTGTTGGTGTAGTTCGCCACTGCTAAGTCCAGTTTGCCGTCGCCGTTGAAGTCGCCGATGCTGACGGAGCGGGGGGTACTGCCAGTTGTGAAGTTAACTTTGGTGGCGAAAGTGGGGGTGGTGGCTCCGTTGGCGGTGGTGTTTAGCAGGATGGAGGCGGTGTTGTCGTTGAAGTTCGCCGTTGCTAAGTCCAGTTTGCCGTCGCCGTTGAAGTCACCGATGCTGACGGACTGGGGGTTAAAGCCAGTTGAGAAGTCAACTTTGGGGGCGAAGCCTAGTATGCCGCTGTAAGTGTTGAGGGCTTTGGCGTTAAAGGGTATGGTGGCTTTGATGTCGCCTGTTTGGACTTCTAGTTTCCAGTCTCCGCCTAATTCGGTGCTACCGGTGGGGGTGGCTGAGGCGGCGATGTTGGCTTCGGTGATTTCACTGAGTCGTTTGAGGAAGTTTTGGCCGGTTTCTCCTTTGGCGACTTCGCATCCATATAATAGGATGTCGGCGTTTTGGGTGAGGGCTTTTCCCCATTGTTTGATTTGGGGGCTGAATTTTTCTATATTATTGCTATTGAGGGCTTCGGTGCTGAGGTTGAGGCTGCCTTCGCTACCGTGTGAAAGGATGTGTAGGGCTGAAATGTCTTTTTGATTGGCTAAGGTATTGGTAATTTGTTCGATACCGCTCAAATTTTTATTTAAAATGACGATTTGAGTATCATCGGCGTTATTAATTAAGCTTTGATAGTCTTGTACTGAGGAGTCAACAAAAATGATTTGCTTAGTCATAGTGGATTAGCCGATTTTTTTGAGAAGGGATTTGATTCTTAGGTATGTAGTTGCGCTTCAGCGCTCTTAAGAAGCGCCCAAGTTCAACTATGTACCTATTGTTCAATGCACCCCAACTGCGTGAGAACCCTAACCATGATATTGTAAATCTATCGAAAGGTAGATTTACATACCTAATATTAGTAATTCTTCTAGGTAATCTTTAGCAAATTTGTCGTGAATAAATCGAATTAAGTTAAAAGGCGGTATTTATACCTTTGGACAGATGACACGCGACACTTTCAATATAAATAACCTAACAAGGTTCTTTTCGGTTGTCAATGGTTTAGCCGCTCAATGACAAATCTTTATATTTCTCTGGGTTATTTTACAGAAATCATAAAAAAGTCGCAGCGATTTGACGTGGGCATGGGGCAGGTTTATGATATTATTAATTTTATGTGTTTGTGTTATAGTCAAAAAAAGTAAATATAAATAACCATCTGCGTTAATCTTTACTATATTATTTCCAGGTGATACTATGAAATTTATTAATCCTAAAACAGACTACGCCTTTAAAAAAATCTTTGGTTCGGATCAAAGTCAAGATATTTTAATTAGTTTTCTGAATGCAATTGTCTATCAAGGTGAGACTTTCATCACTTCTTTAGAAATTATTGATCCCTACGCCCCCGGCAGAATTTCTGGTTTGAAAACAACTTATTTTGATGTTAAGGCTCAACTGAATAACGGCGAAAATGTGTTAATTGAAATGCAGGCGTTTAATGTCCCAGCTTTTGGCAAAAGGATTCTTTATAATACGGCAAAAATGTATGTTAATCAACTAAAATTAGGGGAAGTTTATCCAGAATTAAGAGCAGCAATTGGTGTAGCGGTGACAGATTTTATTATGTTTAATGAACATAATAAAGTCATTTCACAATTTACGCTCAAGGAAGATGAGTTACTGCTAAATTATCAACATAGTCCGTTAAAATTAGTATTTGTGGAGTTACCCAAATTTAATAAAACTCTGGAAGAATTAACAACTATTACGGATAAATGGCTTTATTTTTTACGCAAAGCACCGGATTTAGAAGTAGTGCCAGAATCTATGTTAATTGTACCGGAAATTGAGAAGGCTTTTGCGATCGCGGATCGGGTAAACTTAAGTTTAGAGGAAATAGATGATTTGGAGAAGCGGGAACAGTTTGAACGGGAAAGAATAGGTGCTATTGAGTTAGGTAAAGCTCAAGGGCGAACTGAAGGGCGAACTGAAGGGATACAAATTGGTGAACAAATTGGTGAACAAAGGGGTAAAATAAATCTGATTAAACGCCTATTACAACGGCAATTAGGTGAACTAAATCAATCAATAGAAGATAGTTTATCACAACTAACTTCAGAGCAATTATCAGCTTTGGCTGAAGCTATTTTTGATTTTTCTAGTGTAGGTGATTTATCCAGTTGGCTAGAAACTAATTGCCCTAGTTGAACAGGACTGAGGTATTATCTAAGTCCCTACCTATATTATTTTCCACTAACACTATGAAATTCATTAATCCCAAAACAGACTACGCCTTTAAAAAAATCTTTGGTTCGGATCAAAGTCAAGATATTTTAATTAGTTTTCTGAATGCAATTGTCTATCAAGGTGAGACTTTCATCACTTCTTTAGAAATTATTGATCCCTACGCCCCCGGCAGAATTTCTGGTTTAAAAACCACTTATTTTGATGTTAAGGCTCAACTGAATAACGGCGAAAATGTATTAATTGAAATGCAGGCGTTTAATGTCCCAGCTTTTGGCAAAAGGATTCTTTATAATACGGCAAAAATGTATGTTAATCAACTAAAATTAGGGGAAGTTTATCCAGAATTAAGAGCAGCAATTGGTGTAGCGGTGACGGATTTTATTATGTTTAATGAACATAATAAAGTCATTTCACAATTTACGCTCAAGGAAGATGAGTTACTGCTAAATTATCAACATAGTCCGTTAAAATTAGTATTTGTGGAGTTACCCAAATTTAATAAAACTCTGGAAGAATTAACAACTATTACGGATAAATGGCTTTATTTTTTACGCAAAGCACCGGATTTAGAAGTAGTGCCAGAATCTATGTTAATTGTACCGGAAATTGAGAAGGCTTTTGCGATCGCGGATCGGGTAAACTTAAGTTTAGAGGAAATAGATGATTTGGAGAAGCGGGAACAGTTTGAACGGGAAAGAATAGGTGCTATTGAGTTAGGTAAAGCTCAAGGGCGAACTGAAGGGCGAACTGAAGGGATACAAATTGGTGAACAAATTGGTGAACAAAGGGGTAAAATAAATCTGATTAAACGCCTATTACAACGGCAATTAGGTGAACTAAATCAATCAATAGAAGATAGTTTATCACAACTAACTTCAGAGCAATTATCAGCTTTGGCTGAAGCTATTTTTGATTTTTCTAGTGTAGGTGATTTATCCAGTTGGCTAGAAACTAATTGCCCTAGTTGAACAGGACTGAGGTATTATCTAAGTCCCTACCTATATTATTTTCCACTAACACTATGAAATTCATTAATCCCAAAACAGACTACGCCTTTAAAAAAATCTTTGGTTCGGATCAAAGTCAAGATATTTTAATTAGTTTTCTGAATGCAATTGTCTATCAAGGTGAGACTTTCATCACTTCTTTAGAAATTATTGATCCCTACGCCCCCGGCAGAATTTCTGGTTTAAAAACCACTTATTTTGATGTTAAGGCTCAACTGAATAACGGCGAAAATGTATTAATTGAAATGCAGGCGTTTAATGTCCCAGCTTTTGGCAAAAGGATTCTTTATAATACGGCAAAAATGTATGTTAATCAACTAAAATTAGGGGAAGTTTATCCAGAATTAAGAGCAGCAATTGGTGTAGCGGTGACGGATTTTATTATGTTTAATGAACATAATAAAGTCATTTCACAATTTACGCTCAAGGAAGATGAGTTACAAGTAAATTATCAACATAGTCCGTTAAAATTAGTATTTGTGGAGTTACCCAAATTTAATAAAACTCTGGAAGAATTAACAACTATTACGGATAAATGGCTTTATTTTTTACGCAAAGCACCGGATTTAGAAGTAGTGCCAGAATCTATGTTAATTGTACCGGAAATTGAGAAGGCTTTTGCGATCGCCGATCGGGTAAACTTAAGTTTAGAGGAAGTAGATGATTTGGAGAAACGAGAACAGTTTGAACGGGAAAGAATAGGTGCTATTGAGTTGGGTAAGGCTCAAGGGCGAACTGAAGGGTTGACTCAAGGGCGTGCTGAAGGGCGTGCTGAAGGGCGTGCTGAAGGGCGTGCTGAAGGTATTGAAATTGGTCAAATAAATCTGATTAAACGCCAATTAAAACGGCAATTAGGTGAACTAAATCAATCAATAGAAGATAGTTTATCACAGCTATCATCAGAGCAGTTATCGGCTTTGGCTGAAGCTATTTTCGACTTTTCTAGTGTAGGTGATTTATCCAGTTGGTTAGAAACTAATTGTCCTAGTTGAAATAGAATAAACTAAGAATCCACTAGCCTTTAGGTAGTGGAGTATCAATCAAAGATAACTGTGTATATTTTACCTATAGTTTGTAAACTGTAATGCAGCTGGATAATCTTCTTCTTTCAGACGCTGAATTACTAATTGTAAATCATCTTTAGATTTAGCTGAAATCCTAACAGAATCCCCCTGAATAGATGCTTGTAATTTTTTAAATTCATCTTTAATTAATTTAGTGATTTGTTTTGATACTTCTTGAGTTAAACCTTTTCTGAGTTTAATTTCCTGTCTGACTCGATTACCACTGGAAGATTCTACTTTCCCATAATCAAAAATCTTCAAAGAAAGATTCCGTTTAGCGGATTTAGTTTGCAAAATTGTATGAATTGCATCGAGGGTAAACTCGCTATCTGTATTAACTATAATCGCAGTTTCCCCTAATTCTAGGGTAGTCTTAGTATCTTTCAAATCATAACGGCTTTTAATTTCCCGTTCGGTTTGATCAACAGCATTAACTAATTCCTGGCGGTCAAAATCACTAACAATATCAAATGAATAAGTAGAAGCCATAGTCAATTGTAATTATTTAATAAGAAAATTATCAGCGTAGAGACGTGCCAAGAGCGCGTCTGTACGAGTGACTGATTCAACATTGGTATTAACTACTAATCCAAATAGAATAGCGTCACAATTTTGCGCTGATTTTCAGCTTCCTCACAGGTACTTAGGAGGGTGACACTATCATGGTAGGCAAAACAGATTAACTGTTGACACCGAGAAATAATCTGTTGGTTGCAAAACCCACTAGCTTCAGCTAGGGATAAATCGTCACCCTTAGCATTTTCCACCACATGAATCACCTGTTCTAACTGCTGGCGGGACTCCCTAGGCTGACGTTTCATGCTTTGGGGCAAAATTACCGTCAACAAATTGGGGTTAGCCCGCATTGCGCCTCGAATCGCCGCCGCGTTCGTTCCCGTTGAACCCGATGTAATCAAATGATTGCCTTCTAAAACCAAGGCATAACTCATCATCTCGATCAAGTTTTGATGGGTTAGGGGAATATGGCGGGAACCCAACAAAGCAAGACGCTTGGAGCCAGTTTGTTGAATGGCTGCCAATTCTTCTAAAAAGTCATCTACTTTCGGCAGATTGATAGATTGGTTCAAGGATAATTACAAAATATAATCAGGACAATCCTGTAGATTTTAGCAAATTCAGCGACAATTATTCTGAGTGCAACTAAAGTTTTTATCTAATTTCATTGACTGTGATTGTTATGACAGCAACAACCGCCCAACCGACCTGGAATCAACAGTTTACCACCCCCGGCACCGAATTCTCGCCCACGCCCCTACGGATTTTGTCGGGAAAAATCCCCCCAGGGTTAAGGGGTTCTCTGTATCGTAATGGCCCAGGACGATTGGCACGGGGAGGACACCGAGTTGGACATTGGTTTGATGGAGATGGGGCGATTTTAGCGGTTCATTTCACCGAAAAAGGGGCAACCGGGGTCTATCGTTATGTTCAAACCGCAGGCTATCAAGAGGAAGAACAAAAAAACCGTTTTATCTATGGTGGCTATGGAATGAAAGCCTCGGGAAACCTTTGGGAACGTTTTCGTAAACCCCTAAAAAATGCGGCGAATACTTCAGTTTTAGCTTTACCCGATAAATTATTGGCGTTGTGGGAAGGGGGACAACCCCATAGTTTAGATTTAGAAACCTTAGAAACCCAGGGACTGGACAACCTCCAGGGTTTAGCTGAAAATACCCCCTATTCTGCTCACCCTAAAATTGATCCCGAAACCGGGGATATTTTTAATTTTGGGCAAATTTTGGGGCCGACTCCTGAGTTAATTTTATATCGGAGCGATCGCACGGGTAACATCAAACAACAAAATAAAATTCCTCTGGATGGAATTTCTGCCCTGCATGATTTTGTCCTAGCGGGTGAATATTTAATTTTTGTAATTCCCCCACTGCGGTTAAAACTTTTACCCGTATTTCTTCAGTTGAAATCCTTTAGTGAAGCCCTATCCTGGCAACCCCAAACCCCCACCCAAATTTTAATAATTGATCGTCATAATTTAACCTTAGTTAATCGGATTGAAACTGAACCTTGGTTTCAGTGGCATTTTAGCAATGGTTATGTTGCAACAGATGGAACGGTTATTGTTGATTTTGTCCGATATCAAGATTTCCAAACCAATCAATATTTAAAAGAAGTTGCCACCGGAAACACTCAAACCTTAGCAAAATCGACCTTATGGCGGATGGTATTGCAACCTCAAACGGGTAAATTACTACAATTGGAAGAACTCTGCGATCGCCATTGTGAATTTCCCTCGGTCAACCCCCAAGAAGTGGGAAAAAAAGCTCAATTTACCTATTTATCCCTTCATAAATCCGGTATTAATCCGGCGGTCGAAATGTTTGGCACAATTGGACGTTTTAATCATCAAACCCAAACCTTAACCACCGCTAATTTAGGAGAAAATCGTTATCCGATGGAACCTTTATTTGTTCAAGATCTCGATCATCCTCAACAGGGTTGGGTTTTAACCATTGTTTATGATGCTCAGCAAAATTCCAGCGAAGTTTGGATATTTGATGCCCAATCTTTAAACACGGAACCTGTTTGTCGGTTAGGATTACCCCATGTAGTTCCGAATGGATTTCATGGAACTTGGAAACCCGCGACTTAGGTTTGATAATCAGGCGAAATCGGTGGGGGTATAACCTCACCAATATGTAAAAATAATAAACAAATAAGAAAACGTATCCGGCACAAAGTATGGCTGTGGAGTCTCGATATCATCCTGCATCCCTCGAACAAAAGTGGCAACAAACCTGGGCACAACAGGGGTTGTACAAAACCCCAACCGATAAAGACAAGCCCAAATTTTACGCCCTATCCATGTTCCCCTATCCGTCGGGGAGTCTACACATGGGTCACGTTCGCAATTATACCATTACCGACGTGATCGCCCGACTCAAACGGATGCAAGGCTATCGTGTCTTACATCCGATGGGGTGGGACGCCTTTGGACTCCCTGCCGAAAATGCCGCCATTGACCGAGGAATTCCTCCGGCGGAATGGACATATCAAAATATTGCCCAAATGCGGGAACAACTGCAAAAGTTAGGATTCTCCATTGATTGGGAAAAGGAAGTTACCACCTGTTCCCCGGAATATTACCGTTGGACACAATGGCTGTTTTTACAATTCTATAAGTGTGGACTCGCCTATCAAAAAGAAGCGGCGGTTAATTGGGACCCAATTGATCAAACGGTGCTTGCTAATGAACAAGTCGATAATGAGGGAAGATCTTGGCGGTCTGGCGCTATTGTTGAACAGAAATTATTGCGTCAATGGTTCCTAAAAATTACCGATTATGCTAACGAATTGCTCAACGATTTAGAGCATTTAAACGGCTGGCCGGAACGGGTTAAATTAATGCAGGCTAACTGGATCGGACAATCCATTGGGGCACAGTTAGAATTTCCGATCATCGGGTTAGATGAAAATATCGCCGTTTTTACTACTCGTCCCGATACGGTTTATGGGGTTTCCTATCTCGTATTAGCCCCGGAACATCCCTTAGTTGCTCAGGTGACAACCCCGGAACAAAAAGCCGCCGTAGAAGCATTTATTCAAGAGGTAAAAAACGAAAGTCAAACCGATCGCACCTCAGAAGATAAACCGAAACGCGGCGTTCCTACGGGGGGAAAAGCCCTTAATCCTTTTAATGAAGAAGAAATTCCGATTTGGATTGCGGATTATGTTTTATATGGATATGGAACAGGCGCGGTCATGGGAGTTCCGGCCCATGATCTGCGTGATTTTCAATTTGCCACTCAATACGATTTACCCATCAAACAGGTGATTGTTCCCGATGATGCGGATAATGATAATGAGGAAAATGATCGGATCACAACGGCCTATACGGGGACAGGAATTTTAGTCGAATCCTGTAATTTTAGTGGGGAAAATTCCGAACACGGAAAACAAGCAATTATTAACTATGCAGAAGATGAAGGATATGGCAAAGGAATTATTCAATATCGCCTCAGAGATTGGTTGATTTCCCGTCAACGCTATTGGGGAACTCCGATCCCAATTATTCACTGTCCGAATTGTGGGGCGGTGGCTGTTCCCGATCAAGATTTACCTGTAAAATTGCCGGAAAATGTAAAATTTAGTGGTCGAGGTTTATCTCCTTTAGCCCAATTAGAAGATTGGATTAATGTGCCTTGTCCTAGTTGTGGAACTCCTGCTAAACGGGAAACCGATACCATGGATACTTTTATTGATTCTTCTTGGTATTATTTGCGTTATCCTGATGCCAAAAATGATCAACAAGTCTTCAATCCAGCTATTACTAATGATTGGATGGGGGTAGATCAATATGTGGGCGGAATTGAACACGCAATTTTACATTTATTATATTCTCGATTCTTCACAAAAGTTGTGCGCGATCGCGGATTATTACATTGTAAAGAGCCCTTTGAAAAGTTATTAACTCAAGGCATGGTACAGGGAATTACCTATAAAAACCGCACCACAGGTAAGTATTTTTCCGCTTCCCAAGTTAGTCCGAGTAATCCCCAAGATCCGACCACGGGAGAAAAGTTAGAAGTCTTTTATGAGAAGATGTCTAAATCTAAATATAATGGGGTTGATCCATTAGAAGTGATGGGCAAATATGGGGCCGATACCGCTCGAATGTTTATTCTATTTAAAGCTCCTCCTGAGAAGGATTTAGAATGGGATGATGCCGATGTTGAAGGACAATTTCGCTTCTTAAATCGGGTTTGGCGAATTGTCACGGAGTTTACTGAAATTACCACTTTTAAACCTAAGAATCGGGAATTAAGTAAAGTTGAAAAAGACTTAAAGCGGGCAATTCATACCGCTATTAAGGAGGTCAGCGAGGATTTAAACGGAGACTATCAATTTAATACGGCGGTATCTGAATTGATGAAACTCAGTAATGCTTTATCAGAAGCGAATTGTCAGGAGTCTATCGTTTATTCTGAAGGCATTGAAACCCTGTTAAAATTATTAGCACCTTTTGCTCCCCATATCGCGGAGGAATTATGGCAATTGATTGGAAAAACGGGTTCAATTCATACTCAAATATGGCCTGAGCATGAGCCAGAAGCCTTGGTAGTTGATGAAATTACCTTAGTGATTCAAATTAATGGAAAAACCCGCGGCACGCTGCAAGTACCAGCAACCGCCAATCACCAAACTTTAGAAGAATATGCCCGAAATTCTGAAGTTAGTCAACGTCATATTGGGGATAAAACCATTAAAAAAGTGATTGTTGTCCCAGGAAAATTAGTTAATTTTGTGGTCGTTTAACCTAGAATGGTTAAAATACTTTAAGATGCCTCCAAACTTTTCCGGTTTGGGGGTTTTTTATAAAGGGAATCAACTATCTGTGAAGCTGAATTTATCAACGAATAAAAACTTATCGGGTGCTTCAGTCTCTGGGTTTAAGTCAATAACATATTTAAACTAATGAATAATAAAAATAAAGCAAAAGCCATCCGTAATTTTTCCCCTGAAATTAAATGGGAAAGTGATGTCCCTAAAAAAGCTCCTAAAATTGTAAATGGGGCGATTAATAATAATGCTGGCCAGTAAATATATCCAATAAATCCAGGTAGAAAAGAATCACCATGGGAAGATAATAGAAAAGCCAGAGTTCCTAAAATAGAAATTGGTAAACTAAAGGATGAAGATGTTCCCACGACTTCATACATAGGTAATCCACAATAAATTAAAAAAGGAACACTAATTGCGCCACCTCCAACTCCTAGGAGTCCTGACTTAAAACCGATTCCCAACCCAACGGCGTTGATTATAGCTAATCTTGGTAAGGATTCTGATTGTACTTGAGGTTTAAAATCTAACAATAGTTTAACAGAAATCAATAATAAAAATAATCCGAAAATAATTTTAAGTAAAGCACTAGATAAAGTATGATCTAATAAAGCACCTAATAAAACACCTAATAAAATCCCCGGAATAATTTTCCAAAAAACTCCCCATTGCACATCTCCTTTAGAATGGTGTGCCACAATCGAAGCAGTCGCCGTAAAAGTCATTATACTCATCGAAGTGGCGATCGCACTGTGCATCACGAAATCGGGCGGAAAGTCCATTAAATTAAAAATATAAAATAACCCAGGGACAACTAACATTCCCCCACCAATACCGAGTAATCCGGCCGTTGTTCCCGCGGCTAGTCCCAATATTGCTAATAATACCCAAGGTAGAATCCCCATGATCATCAAAAAATATCCAGTTTCAAGCAATAGGCCGAATGTATTGTGGCACAAATTTTCAAAGCACGCTTCTCCCAAACTGTGATTAATTCCGATTAGCCGATGAACACTAAGCTGTAAAATAGTGCAAAGTGCAAATTGACAACAGTGACGGCCCTCAAGCCAGTTTGAGAGGGAAAAGTAATATTTAACTGTTTCTGTCCATCGCACGTTAAAAAAACTGGCAAGTGATGTATTCGTCACATTTTGTTAGTTAAGAGCTTAGGTATTATAAGGGAGAACCAACGAATGTATCTCAAGAGTGGAACTGGTGTTGCAACCAAGACAGGAGCTAACGGCCGTGTCTTTATCTTTGAAGTGGAGGGACTCCGACAAGGGGAAAATACAGACAAACTCAACTTCCCGATTCGTCGCAGTGGTGTCGTTTATATCACTGTCCCCTACGAGCGCATGAATCAAGAAATGCGTCGGATTGCTCGATTGGGGGGGAAAATTGTCAATATTCGCCCCGCAGGTGAACCTCAAGCTGCAACCACCGAAACTACCGTCCATGGACAGCAGAGTCAACCATCTGAAGAAAAAAGCAAGCCCATGACTGAAACCAAAGCTAAAACGGAAATTCCCGTTAATATCTATCGTCCGAACAATCCCTATATTGGGAAATGTATCGAGAACTATGAACTCGTGGGCGAAGGGGGTGCGGGCACTGTCCGTCACCTCACCTTTGACCTTTCCGGTGGCGACTTGCGCTATGTTGAAGGTCAAAGTATTGGGATTATTCCTCCCGGAAAAGATAACAAAGGCAAATCCCATAAGTTAAGACTGTATTCCATTGCCTCGACTCGTCATGGTGACAAACTCGATGATAAAACCGTTTCCCTGTGTGTTCGTCAACTGGAATACAAACATCCTGAAACCGGAGAAACCGTCTATGGCGTTTGTTCGACCCATCTGTGCAATTTAGAAATGGGAGCAGATGTGACGATTACCGGGCCAGTGGGTAAGGAAATGTTACTCCCTGATGACGAAGAAGCTACGGTGGTGATGATGGCAACGGGTACGGGTATTGCACCTTTCCGGGCTTTCCTATGGCGGATGTTCAAAGAACAACATGAAGACTACAAATTCAAGGGTTTAGCTTGGCTATTCTTTGGTATTCCCTACACCGCCAATATTCTGTATAAAGAAGAATTGGAACAGTTACAACGGGAATTTCCTGATAACTTCCGCTTGACCTATGCCATCAGTCGTGAAGAACAAAATCCCGAAGGTGGCAGAATGTATATTCAAGATCGGATTAAGGAAAACGCCGATGAACTGTGGAAATTAGTTCAGAAAGATAATACCCATACCTATATTTGTGGTCTCAAAGGTATGGAAGGCGGTATTGACGAAGGCATGACAGTTGCTGCGGGTAAATCCGATGTTAACTGGAGTGATTACCAGAAAACACTCAAAAAGGGACATCGTTGGCACGTTGAAACCTACTAAATCAGTTATCAGTTATCAGTTATCAGTTACCAGTTATCAGTTACCAGTTATCAGTTGCCAGGTTAATAATTTATTTAAGTTGAAAATCACCGATTATAAACTGGTTCTTAACTGTTTTAAGTTAACTACAATAAGCAGTTAACTTAAAAATAGTTATTCAATGACAACTGTTAACTGACAAATCAAAATCAATTATTTACTATAATAACTAATAACTAATAACTGATGACTGATGACTGATGACTGATAACTGATAACTGATAACTGATGAATGATGAATGATGAATGATTATTTTATGATTCCAAAAACTGGCATTGCAATGTACCAAAAGCGACTTTTTGCTCTGCATAAAAGTCAAATTTATACTAATTTAGATGATGAAATTGATCAGCCAAATTATCAAGATTGGCTGGATATATTAAAGCAAGAATCTGATTTAATCCAAGATAAAATTGCCAAAAATTCTGATTCATCTCGTCTGAATATTTTATTAGGAGATTCCCTAAGTATGTGGTTTCCTAATAATTTATTACCATCGGAAGCATTATGGTTAAATCAAGGGATTTCAGGAGATACGACAAGCGGAATTTTAAAACGTCTGGATATTTTTGCTAAGAATAATCCTAATAATATTTATATTTTAGCTGGAATTAATGATTTAAAAAGGCAAGTTCCCGTTGTAGAGATATTAGAAAACCATCAAAAAATCTTAGATTATTTACAAAAAAATTATCCTGAAACTCAAATTTTAGTTCAATCTATTTTTCCGACTCAATTACCAACAGAAACTCTAAGTTTTTCGATTCCAAATTCTTTAATTAAAGAACTAAATCAAAAGTTAGCCCAACAAGTTAACGACCAGGGAAGCATCTATTTAGACTTTCATCAACGATTTACCAATACCCAGGGAAATATCCGCTCTGAATTAACAACCGATGGTTTACACCTGAGTCCAGAAGGTTACAAAGTTTGGCAATTTGCCCTCAAACAAACCGAGTCTCGCCTATCCAAAAATCGAGATCATAACTATCAAAAATGGTTACAAAAATCATCAGAACTTCCCTTAAATGGACAGTCCTACCGTTGGGTTTCCTATAAAGTTAAACCTGGAGATACCCTAGAAAAAATCACCCTAAAAACATTAGGACAACAGGATTTCGATTATTGCGATTTAATCTCCATCCGCAATAACCTAATATCAGAGGTTCTCCCTCCAGATCAGTCAATCGAAATCCCCCAACTTATCTAAACGCGGATATTCCAAACCGACTAGAGAGTTTGGCGAGAAACAAATTTTTCCAAGTCCGCCTGAGTTTGTTGTAGCATTTGCTCACGAGAATCACGAGCTATCGTCAGGTTGGGAACTAAATTACGAGCTTGTAACGTCATGTGCAGTTGTAAATCTGCCACATAGGCACTTACGCCTTGCTGATCAGAAACCGTTGAGTATCCCATCTCTAACTTCACAGGTTTTTCTCCCTTTACGCTTAACTGTGTTTTTTCGTCACTAGGTAGAAGGTATCACGTCTTTTGCCACACTGTATGATCCCGCAACGAAGTTTAACGGTTTTGGGGATAATCTTTACAGTTCGTTACAGATCGAGGAAGATGGGAGGCAACTAAACGACTAACCGCTAATCATTGCAATATTGAGATTTGTTAACAAAGATGGCACTTATGGGTAAGCTCTGTAGTGTTAACAAAATTTCTATTAGAGGGAAATATTTCAGCACAGGACTCACTAACCTAGGGACAGGATGCACCAGACTGGAGTTAATTCGTATTTTGTATCATGAAATACAGAAAAATGATACTTGACCCAGTTAAAGCCTAAAATCAATTGCTCACTTAAATTAGATTTTTAGATATGGCACAACTTATTGGCACCGCGAGCGATGATTTCCTAGCTGGGACACCCGAACCCGATGAAATCTTAGGATTTGCTGGAAACGATACCCTGAATGGATTAGGCGAAAACGATACTCTAAATGGAGGTCAGGATCAGGATTTACTGTCTGGGGGTAATGGGAATGATCTGATGTTTGGGGATCTGGGAAATGATACCCTCGAAGGAGAAGCAGGGAATGATATTGCCTATGGCAATAATGGGGATGATCAACTCAATGGCGGTGACGGTGACGACCTCCTTTATGGTGGACAGGGTAACGATACCCTATTTGATAGTAGTGGAAATGATCAACTATTTGGAGATAGAGGAAACGACCTACTTTATAGCGGAAGCGGGAAAAATGAACTCACCGGAGGCGGAGGTTCCGATGTATTTGTAATTGGTCGAGAACTGATAGATACTGAAGTTGATAGTATTACTGATTTTAGAGTTGGAGTCGATTTAATTGGATTAACTAAGGAATTAAAATTTGCTGATTTGCGGTTTGTTCAAGTGGGAAATGATACCGTAACTGAAGATAAGATCAGCAATCAAAAACTAATTATTATTCAGGAAACTCAAGCTACAACCCTTAATAATCAAGCCAACTTTACCCAATCAATCGAAAGCCTTACACCCGTTATTGAGTTTACCAATAATAATTCCTTGGTAGTCAAAGAAGGCGAAACACCAGCCCTATTTGTCAACGTTCAACGAGCAGGTTCTCCCTTTAATACGGTAAGTGCCAAACTGGAACTACAACTCGATACCGCCACGGCTAGTGACGTTAGCGTAGAACCCATAGAAGTCATTTTCAAACCTTACGAAACTTTCAAAATTGTTCCTATTCCCCTCACCGTTATTGATGATCGGGAAGCCGAACCGAATGAAATCTTTAAATTAACCCTAGCCAATCCCACGGGAGGAGCTACCCTAGGAGAATCTCAGGCAATTGTTATTACCCTACAAGACAATGATAGTAGTTCACAGGGAACTGTCCCGCCCGTAGATTCAAAACCGCCGATCGTTTTTCCCATCGGGCCCTTTCCCTCCGCGATTAGTCTGTCGGTTGCTCCCTCTACTATTCTGGAAAATAGCCAAGAAAACTTTGTTTATACCTTTACACGGGCGGGAGGTTCCCTCGACCTACCCATTAACGTTAACTTCACCGTTGGAGGAACAGCAAAACTAGGGGAAAACTATACCGTTATTGATAACGAAACCTTTACGAATACAGGGGGTAGCGTTTCCTTCCCAGCAAATAGTACCATCGCCACCCTCAAACTCGCCCCGATCAACAACGATAAATTTGAAGAAGACCCCCTAACTATCGATATCACCTTAAGAGAATCCGGCTTTTTATACACCGCTAATCCTCAACAATCCACCGCCGTAGCCAGTATCCAGAGCGAAGATCTCCCGCCCAAACCCCCGGTTTATAACTTTAGTCAATCTAAATTTTCCATCTTTGAGGGTGATCCTGGCAATCCTGGGCAAGCTACTATTACGGTTAATCGTACTTTTGATACCAGTCAGCAATCAAGTGTCAAGATTCTCCTCACCCCCGCCGGACAGAATGGCGGAACACCTGGAGTTGATGTTGAACCCACGGAAATCGTCCTCCAATTTGCCCCCGGTCAGACCGAGAATACCTTCCAAATCCCGATCATTGGTGATGATGTTATTGAACCTTCAGAAATAATTATCCTCTCTTTTGCACCGGACGGTTTTCTACCCATCGGACAGGCTGGAACCCTTTATCCTACAACCAACTTAATTATTAATGACGACGATGGCCCCACTACTTATGATTTCAAAGAACCCCTATTCAAAACCCTTGAAGGTAACTCAACTAATATTACCCAACTGGTAGAAATTGATCGTTCTGGGGATATTAATGTCAACTCCTCCGTCTCAGTCAATGTCACTGGGGTCAATGCTATCCCCAATGTAGATTTTGTTCCCGGGCCAATCACCGTGAACTTCACCCCGGGACAAATCACCCAAACCGTCCCGATCACTATTCTGGGCAACCTCACACCCAATCAAAACCGAACCCTGAATCTCTCCCTCAATCCCCCCCTAGGGGCTTTAGTGGGAAATATCCATCCCACCTCAGAGTTACTGGTGATTGATGATGATAATGTTCCGACCTACGACTTCACCACTAATACTTATCGGATTCGGGAAGGGAATAATGATATTACCTACAGTGAAATTACTATTATTCGCTCAGGAAAGGTTGATATTAACTCCTCGGTGACGGTGGACTTAAACCCGGCTGCCCAAAATGGAGCGACCCCGGGAGAGGATTTTACTCCGAGTACCATCCCTGTGCAATTTGCACCGGGAGAAATTAGCAAAACGATACCAGTTACGATTAAAGGGGATCAAATATCCGAATCTACCGAAACTGTAGTTCTGTCCTTTTCTGGCTTCGATAACGATGGACAATCTGGAACCACAGTCCCGCAGGCGGCTCTAATCATTGAAGATGATGATTCCCCACCAACCTATAACTTTACCCAGAATAACTACAGCTTAGATGAAGGAGACATCACGAACCTGTTTAATGAAGTTCAGGTGCTTCGCTCAGGAGATATTACTCAAACCTCTAGTGTGGATGTGGTATTTACCAGTGATACCGCGATCGCTAATACGGACTTTACACCAGGGCCACAAAGAATTCAATTTGCTATTAACCAAGACAAACAAATTGTCCCCCTTGGTATTATCGGGAACACCCTGGTGCAACCTGACCGCAGCTTTGGACTCTCCTTTGCCAATTTTAACAAAAACGGACAAGATGGAAATAATATCCCTACCAGTACCGTTACCATCAAAGATGACGACAAAGCCACCCTCAGTTTAACCACGGTAGAAGCAATAGCCACGGAACCTGTCACCACAAAAGTCCCCAATGAACAGCCCAAAAACGGTATTTATCGGATTAGTCGCGCCCCGGATACCTTTGGGGATTTAACCATCAACCTCACCCTAGAACCCGATAAAATTAGCCCGGCGGACTATACCCTGAGCACCTCAACGGGTCAAACCGTAGCGGTCACAGGTAACTCCACCGCTACTGTTACCCTTCCCAACAATCAAGCCAGTATGGATATCATCTTGACTCCCATTAATGATGTCCAAGCCGAAGCTGATGAATCTTTAACCCTAGTCTTAGCGGACGGGAACTATAAGATTAATCCCAAAGAAAATACGGCACAGGTGACGATTCTGGCCAATGATACCGCCGTGACTCAACTAGGGGATACTAAGAGTCAAGCCCCCGAAGACTATGCCACCCTAGAAGGTTCATTACGTCAGGCGATTCTCAATGCTGGAATTCTACCCGGAGAAGATACGATTACCTTTGTTGACAAAGCCGCTTCTGGGGTGATTAATCTGGCAGGGGCTTTACCCGGTATCGGTAGCGATGTAATTTTTGATGGGCCAGGAGCCGATAAGCTGACTATTCGTCGAGATACGGGGGGGGACTACAATGTTTTCACTGTTAATGGTGGGAATGTGACTTTTGAGGACTTGAAACTGACCAATGGTTTCCCCGCCGGAACTATACCCAATACCAGTAGTACCACCACAGGAAGTCGGGGCGGGGCGATTAATATTACGTCTTCTACCAGTAACGTGAAGGTGATCGATAGTTGGCTAGATGCAAACCAGGCGAATAATGGGGGGGCGATCGCCAACTCTGGCCAACTTATCATTCAAAACAGCACCATCAGCAATAATAAAGGCAGTAACGGTGGTGGAATTATTGTGATTGATGGTCAAGTCCAAATTATTAATAGTACGATTGCTAACAATCAAGGCAACATCGGCGGAGGAATATTTAACTCCGTTGCGGACTTGACGATTACTAATAGCACAATTGCCTTCAATAATGCGAGCGGAAACAGTGGCGGGGTAAGGAATATTGGGGGGGTAGCCAACCTGAAAAACACAATTATTGCCAGTAATACCTCCCCCCTTGACCCGGACGTGGGAGCCTCCATTGAATTTGCCTTCAAGAGTGGCGGCAATAACCTAATTGGAAACGGAACTGGGGGAGAGGGTTTAGTAGATGGGGTTAAAAATGATATTGTCGGCAGTACGATCGCCCCAATCGATCCCTTACTCAGTCCCTTACAAAATAACGGCGGCACTACACCAACCTTGGCTCTAGCTAGTACCAGTCTTGCTATTAACAAGGGAAGTAATAGCTTTATTGCCCCCTATACTGACCCTGGACAATTTGATCAACGGGGGGCAGGCTTTAACCGGATCATCAATAACATTATTGATATCGGAGCCTTTGAGTCCCAAGTGTTTTAATCAGTTATTAGTTATAGCAACCGCCAAGGCAGTTAGGACACCTGACGGATCTTAGAACCCAGACGGTGAAGTATTTCCCCCCTGTTCCCTGCCCCCAAGCCCCCCGTGCACGGGGGGTTTGGGGGGCTGTTCCGGTGTTCCCTGCTATATCAGTTTGAAAACTCATTGACTTCTGCTTAGGAGGGATCTCGGCGTTGAATAAATTCAAAGCCACCCTCCTTATTTTTGGGCAAGTATTTTCCTGTTGCTAATAGTTTTACTTTTCTGACTTGTGCTAAGTTTTGAGGCGAGGAGCAAGGTTCAAGGGTTTCTGTCCTTAAATGGTGGGGATCTTGAGGGTGGGTACGATTAATCACCATATTTTTCTTGATTTTGGAAATATTGGTAAATCTTAGCATCATTTTTTTGACATTGAGAACAATTTAAAGATTCAATTTAGATTCTCTGGGGTTACTCATTTTGAGGCAAGATTCTAGTTTAATAAATTTTGATTTAGGTCAATTGTCTAATCCGATCTTTTGCCAAAATGTTGCTCAACTCTGTTGTCCAAAATTTTTCCTACCCTATAATTTAGGACGGTCAATGTCGTTCACTTTTAACCTAGAAGCACCTATCTGATTACAAACGATTATTCCCAAAATCATCCCAAGTTCTCATTTTCACCCTAAGACTGTTCTCCCTGCTAGACTTAAAATTGGTCTAGGTAGGGTCTTCGCAGATCAAAAGCGGATTCGGTGTCAACCTGGTTTTCAGCAGTAGAGGGGGGGAAACCCAAAATTGCAAAAAATAACTCATAAAACCGAGAATGTATGATAAAATCAAAAATTAGAGGTTTTTAGTTTCTTGGACTAATTGCTCAAGCTAGAACTGAGCGATTTTTGAAGGGGTGGAGCCGACTCTGATGTATAACTGAAAATTGTTATAGCTGGGTTGTACCTTCACCGAAGATCAGATGGGATTGATCCTTGATTCTGAATAGAAATCAATAGAAATTAACACCTATTGACAGAATTAGAATTGAGCATCAATATTGAATTCACAGTTGATTTATTAGGTTAAATTTGATATGGTACCGAGAGAATTTTTAAAGACTGTAGCTACGAGAGTTGGAATTTCCGACAATGAACTCGAAGTGATGGCGCGGGCAATCCAAGGAGAACCGATGACTGCGATTTCTAAGCAATTAGGGGTTCGCAAGGATGCCTTGCAGAAACGCTTGGGTGAGGTTTATAGGAAACTAAATATTAGCGGTGCAGGGCCGGGAAAATTAGCAAAATTGCAGCAAAAGTTACTGTCAGAATATCAAACCGATGGTACTAATCAAGGGGGCCAAATCAATGGTCAATCCGGTCGCAAAAAGCGGTCGATGAGTAGCCTTGACCCCCAAGGTTTCAGTAGTAATGTTCAAATCGATTGGGGGAATGCACCCAAATTGGCAGCCTTTTATGGCCGTTTGGAAGCTATGGCTACCTTAAAACAAGGATTAGTCACCGAACGTGCTCACCTGATGATGTTGGAGGGCATGGGCGGTATTGGGAAAACGGCTTTGGCGGTTAAATTAGTTCAGGAAATTGCCCCGGACTTTGACAAAGTGATTTGGCGCTCACTCCGAGATAAACCTTCTCCGAGTGAGTTTATCGCCTCAACTTTTCCTGAACAATCTCAAGCCCCTTTAGGTTGGGATGATTCGGAACAAATCGCCCAATTGTTGAAAACCTTATCGGATTCTCGGTATTTGTTAGTAATTGATGAGATAGAATATATCTCACAACTCGGGAGTAAAGATGCGGCTTTCAAAAGTTATGAATCTTTATTTCAACAGATTAGTGAGTCTTCCCATCGTAGCAGTGTTTTATTAATCGGTTGGGAATTTCCGCTTTCGTGGCAACAGTTCGCGTCTAAAACCTCAGTACAGTTAACTGGGTTATCGGAACAAGACTCTCAACAAATGGTTTTATCCGGTCAAGAATCCCTCTATTTAGATGAAAAATTCCTATCAGAATTGATTCATTTATGTGGTGGCAACCCCTTAATTTTAAAATTATGGGCGGCTAAGATTCCTGATTTTACAATTAGAAATCTGACGAAATTAATCAAGCAAAATACCTTGGTTATTGAAGAATTGGTACGTCAATCCCTGCGAGCAGAACAGGAATTGTCCGACCTAGAAATTCGTTTAGTCTGTTGGTTGGCAGTAAATCAAAAAGCGGCAACCTTGAGTGAGTTAGCAACGGATTTAATTCTCTCGGAAACTGAAGCCGAAGTCCAGACTTCCTTAGAATTTTTAGTTGAGCGATCGCTGTTAGAAACAACTAATTTTAGCGCTCCTATGGCTTACACGGTTAATAGTAACTTCAGAAAAGCCGTCTGGTATCAGTTAATGGGTAAATCCTTTAATGAACTGGGTTATAAACACTACTTAGAAGGGGAGTTTCAATCGGCTAAAATCAATTTATTGCAAGCAATTCGCTATCATTCGGCTTTAAGTGCAGGTCATTATAATTTAGGTTCGACCTATGAAAAGCTCGATCAGTTTGAAGAAGCCAGAAAACATTATCAAATTCTAGTCGATGTGGATAATAACCGCGCAGCACAGGCGGCGGTGAATAATTTAGCACGATTGGAAATTTTAGATGGCAAAACCGAGGAAGCTATTGATAAATTAGAAAAAACCTTGGTACAAGTTAAGGATAAAGGAATCCGAGCCGCCTTATATAAGAATTTAGGCTGGGCTTATTTCCTAGAAAATAATCCAAAACAGGCTGAAGTTGAGTTACGTCAATCCTTAGAATTAAAAGAATCTAATGTGGTGGCTTACTATCTTTTAGCTCAGGTTTTAGAAGCCCAAAACCGTCATAAACAAGCCTTAGCGTTTTGGAAAACGGCCTTAGAACAGGACGAATTAGATCAAAAATCTAATGGTGTTACCTGGCGTTTACCTGAATTGCTGGCTTGGCGGATGACTGCTCGCCAACGCTTACTGAAATAATCGCTTAAAGCCTCCTTTCCCTATTTCCCTGACTTGGGGAATAAGTGATGGAGGCTTTGCTTTTTAGGTTGCTAGGTATAGCAGGGAACAGGGGAGAAAATACTTCACCGTCTGGTATCCTAACTGCCTTGGCGGTTGCTATAATAGATAACTGTCCTTTCGGATCAACAAAGAATTTCGTTGAAAAAAATCTACTAGATCATAGTTTAAAACATCTTTTGAAAAAATAAATTGACTATACAACAAGGTAGAAATTTTAGCAATTGCAACCTTAAAGGTTATTTTTAAAAAACCGCTCCCTAAGTTTACCAAGGGCTTCCAATCATTGTAAATCCTGACCAGTAATAGGGATGGGATAGGCTGGTAATATTAGATTCTGTCAGATTCTCAGGGAGAGGAATAGCGCCAAAGGTGGTTATCAATTGATCATTTTCGATCCGAGTTTTTCCTTGAATCATGTCAATTTGTGCCTCTTGTAAAGCGATCGCTTTAATCGGATCTTGCTTTAAAGATTCATAAAATTCACTCATTAATCCCAAGGTTCCTTGATCACTAACATACCATAAACTCGCTAAAGCTGATTTAACTCCAGCCTGCACCGCTAACCCAGCAAATCCTAATTCTGACCGTCGATCTCCTAATGCTGTTCGACAAGCACTTAAAGTTAATAATTCCACTATGGGATTATCCCAACCCAAATTAGGAAGTTCTGTTAAGGGTAATTTTTCATTCCATAATTGAATAAAAGAATTACTCGGAGATCCGGTTTTAAAATCAGCGTGGGTGGCTAAATGAATCACTTGAAAATCAGATATACGCCGTTGGGATTTCAGATTTTCCAGGGTAAATCGTTCGTTTAAGAATTTTTCCCCAGGCCAAATTTCAGTAATATTTTGGAGTTCAATTGGAACCGCCGGAAGTGGATTTTGTTGTTGAAATTGACTGGCTCCCATGGCTAGGACTTGCGCTTGACCAATGGGTTGATATCGAAAGTCAATTAAGCTGGTACTCGGAATTAAACTAATCCCATATTTTTCGGTTAAGAATTGTTGACCATCCCATAAAACTGCCATCGGTAAACTCCGTAAACCTGCATCCAGGGAGAATAGAATTGTCGAAATTCCTAATCTTTTCAAATCATCTTCTATCGGTTGAATCATCCATTGATAAAGTTGTTCCGCCGGAGCTTGATAACTGACTGTATCCCGTTTTCGGGGGTTGGTAATTTCACTTTGTAATTGTCGAACAACGGGGAATAATTTTTCTTTAGTGGCTTCAGGAACGCTATGTCTTATGGGTTCACCGAAGGAAGGAACCACAATGATTTCTAGTTGCTCTTCCCTGGAAACAATATAAACAATCGCATAAGCCTGTTTAGTTTTTATCTCTAATTCTTTTAACAATTGTTGAACTTCTGAACGATTTAATTGGGTTCCTTGGACTCCTAAATGTTGTTTAAATTCTTGATTTCTTGACTGTTCTAATGCTAAAAATGTCGAATCTAAGTTATCAAAACCAAAAGCAATATCTACCGTTGATAAAATTTTCTTGGGGGGAATATTAGGCGCGTCATCGGTGGAAATAACAATATTTCCTGATGTGAATGAACCTTCAGGACTTTGGGGTGGCAGAATATTAAAGTCTCCTGTAGTATTGTTATCATTAATAATAATTTCAGGAGAAGTTTCTTCTATTTTTTGTTCTTGGTCAGGACGAATTAATACATCTTCTTGTAGGATAACTTCGGTATCAATTAAGGGTTGATTTACATTGGGGGGAATATTAGGCGCGTCATCGGTGGAAATAACAATATTTCCTGATGTGAATGAACCTTCAAAACTTTGGAGTGGCAGAATATTAAAGTCTCCTGTAGTAATGACGGAGGCTGTTCCATTCATTGCTAAGTTACCTCCGATTTCAAAGGGAGCAACAGGGGGATTCAGTGGCCCTCCAGCCTGACGAATCGTAATCGAACCCCCGCCCAGACGTCCTGCGGTGGAGATACTGGCGGTTCCCGTGGGGGAAAATTGGGTGGGGAAGGAGTTGGTAGCACGGAAGTAGCCTTGAGTTGATTCGGCAAAAACGTTACCCCCGAGACCATTGGGGGATTCAGCGTTAATAAATTCGACCTGAACATCATTAATCGGGTCGAGGAAGACGTTACCGCCCTGGGTTTGACCTTGGGTATCAATTTGTCCGGTGGTAATGCTGGTTTGGGCTTTAACCGTAACATTACCGCCTGTCGAACCGGATGTCAGTATATTTCCGGTTGTAACATTTCCGGTATTCGCTTCTAGGGAGATATTTCCGCCCGCATTACCTGGGGATGAGCTATTCAGGGTGTTAGTAGTAATATTTCCCTGGGGGGTACTTAGGGAAATACCCCCACCGTTAGCATTAGGGGATGAACTATTCAGGGAGTTAACCGTAATATTCCCGTTACGGCTATTGAGGGTAATACCAGGGGATGCGGTAATATCACGGGTGGTAATATCATTATTGGCGGTGACTGCAACCGTACCATTACTGACAATATTAGCATTAAGGTTAACAATATTACTGGCATTAATATTCAGTCCCCCTGACCCTAGGGTGATGGGGGCGTTAGCTTGGACGGTTCCGGCGGTAATCCCTAAACCGTTCAGGGAAGATTCGGTGGTAAAGGTATCTAAATTTACATCATTATTCCCCGCATTAAGGGTTAACTTTCCTTGTCCGGCAAGGGTTGAACCAATAAAGTCAATTACTCCGTTTCCAATACTGGTGTCTAATGTAACTGAATTTCCAGAAACATTAACGGTATTTACGGAGGAAAAGTTAAGTCCGGCGCTGGTGTAGATATCTCCAAACAGGTTAAGGGCGCTCGCTTGTTGGAAAATTAATCCGTTTATGGGGTTATTATTATTACCAACGGTATTCAGGGAAATTGTTCCATTTCCGGCGTTGAGTGTTAGGGTTTGGGAACCTGTTATCGGACTATTATTAAATAGGATATTACCATTATTTCCGGTGGTATTAATAATAATAGGATTTTCGAGTTGAGTTCCCCCAGAAGCATTACTAAAATCAATATTATTATTTGTAGTTAAATTGCCTTTTAGGGTCGTGAGTCCGGTGGTATTAACTTGCAAACTAGACAGGGGGTTACTATCACCCACAGTAGAAAAAGTAATATTACCGCTACCCGCATTCAGGGTTAAGTTACTATTTCCTTGTCCAGCAAGGGTTGAACCAATAAAGTCAATTGCTCCATTTCCAATACTGGTGTCTAATGTAACTGAATTTCCAGAAACATTAACGGTATTTACGGAGGAAAAGTTAAGTCCGGCGCTGGTGTAGATATCTCCAAACAGGTTAAGGGCGCTCGCTTGTTGAAAAATTAATCCGTTTATGGGGTTATTATTATTACCAACGGTATTCAGGGAAATTGTTCCATTTCCGGCGTTGAGTGTTAGGGTTTGGGAACCTGTTATCGGACTATTATTAAATAGAATATTACCATTATTTCCGGTGGTATTAATAATAATAGGATTTTCGAGTTGAGTTCCCCCAGAAGCATTACTAAAATCAATATTATTATTTGTAGTTAAATTGCCTTTTAGGGTCGTGAGTCCGGTGGTATTAACTTGCAAACTAGACAGGGGGTTACTATCACCCACAGTAGAAAAAGTAATATTACCGCTACCCGCATTCAGGGTTAAGTTACTATTTCCATTGATAGAATTATTGAAAATAATATCACCACTATTATTAGTTCCCGATGAAGTTAGGGTAATATTAGGGGATGCGAGTTGTAGGGGACTATTATATTGTTGTTGACTTCCGACCCCATTATTGCTAGAGGTATTAATATCACCATTTAAAATAATTGGATTATTTCCAGTGTTTAAAGTAACATTTCCCGCTTGACCGTTGGAGGTACTGGTATTAACCCCACCTAAATTCAGGGTTTGGGGGGTAATAATAGTAATATTTCCCCCATTATTCGGGGAACTGGTATTCAGAATACCGGGGTTTGTCGTAATATTTCCATTGGAACTATTCAGGGTGATGGGTTGACCGTTGGTAGTAATATTTCCGGTAATAATATTATTGGTTGCGGTGATTTCAACGTTACTACCATTGGTTGTATTAATATCTTGGGGAAGGGTGACAGTATCACTAGAATTAATCTTTAAATTTCCGGTATCAAGGTTAATAGGAGAATTACTATTAACGGTTTGGGCATTAATTTCTAACCCTCCCAGGTTGACCGTATTATTAAATTGAATATTGCCATTTCCCGCTTGTATAGTTAAACCGTTATTATTGGCGGGAATACTATTAATAGTATTATTAAAAATTATATTTCCGCTTCCCGATGTTCCAGAGGTATTAACGGTAATAGGTTGATTTAATTCAACGGGGTTATTAAAGGTTGAATTGCTACCTGTCCCGCTATTTCCAGAGGTATTAATATTTCCAGTTAACGCAATCTTTTCTCCTGTAACCGTTAGAGTTCCCGCTTGGTTAGTTTGGGTACTGGTATTAATTTCCCCTAGGGTAATATTAGCGGGGGTTGTAATAGTAATATCACCACCATTGCTATTAGTGGAACTGCTATTAATAATTCCGCCACTACTATCAATATTTCCCGTATTGCTATTTAATATAATAGCTTGACCTTGGGTAGTTAGGTTGGCGGTAGTGATATTATTTTCGGCATTAATATTAATAGTGGCGGTATTCGTGGCGGTGATGGGTTGGGTTAAATTAACCGTACCACTGCTATTGATATTAATTCCTTCTCCCTCAAGATTAATTCCCCCATTACTATTGACATCTCCACTGGTTAGATTTAAAGTATTTAAGGGATTTGTTGCTCCTATTGCTTGATTAATATTAACCGTTCCCGTCCCCGCTTCCAGGGTTAAATTAGCAGTCCCTGGAGTATTACTATCAACGGTATTATTAAAGGTAACATTTCCACTTCTGGCGGTTCCCGATGTGTTTAAAGTAACGATATCTGCATCTAAAATCACCGGAGAATTAAAGATAATATTATTCCCTGAACCAATAGTAGCAGAAGTATCAATATTATTAGTTAAATTAATTGTATTTCCAGAGAGAGTTAGGGTTCCGGCTTGACTGGTTCCTAAATTAGATTCTGTGCGGGTAATTACTGCGCCTATAGTTAAATTTTCAGCCGCATTTAGGTTGATTTCTCCTCCGTTTTCGGTGGTTGAACTACTATTAAGAATACCCGATGCGGTATTAATATTTCCGGTATTACTGGTGAGAGAAATTCTTGACCCATTACTAATAATATCCGCCGTTGTAATATCTCCAGTAGCACTAACATCAATAGGACTATTATTAGCTGTTATGGTATCACCTAAATTAATATTTTGAGTTGCATTAACATTAATTCCCCCATTCTCTACCGTTACCGCAGACTGAGTAACCACATTTCCGCTATTAATGATTAAGTTTTGTAGCGGCAGACTATCCCCTATTGCTTGACTAAAAGTTGCATCTCCCGTTCCAGTTTCTAGGGTTAAACTATTACGTCCTCCCATTAGCAAGGGGAGGGTAGGGGTGGGGTCAATACCCCCGTTAATTGTTCCATTAAAGGTAACATTCCCCCCGCTATTATTTCCCGTTGTATTGATAGTAATATTGGGTTTAGGTAGAATAACATTAGCATTAAAATTAACATTACTTCCCTGACCTTGGGTAGCAGATGTATTAATATCTCCGGTTAAATTAATAGTATTATTTCCCGATGAAATATTCAGGGTTCCTGCTTGACTATTGCTAGAATTAGAGGCGGTACTGGTATTAATTCCTCCTAAAGTAATCGTTCCCGAAGCGTTGAGGGTTTGGTTGCCGCCATCATTATCAGAAGAACTACTATCTAAAATGCCAGCTTGGGTATTAATTTCCCCATTGGTAGCAGAAACCGTAATTGTATTACCCTGACCTGTGGTGGCGGAAGTATTAATATTATCAGTTACCGTAATAATATTATTAGCAGAAGTTAAACTAACACTTCCTCCTTGGGTGTTTCCACGGGCATTAATTCCGGCAACCCTAATATTACCCGCCGCATTAATCGCAATATTTCCCCCACTTCCCTGAATAGAACTACTATCAATAATTCCAAAACTACTATTGATATTTCCTTCACTACTTTGGAGATTAATTTCACCCCCGGTATTAGTCACGGAATTAATTAATAAATCTCGATTTCCTGATATGGTGATACTTCCTGAACCTGTGGTAGTAATGGGGGTATTTTCTCCAATAATTACACTATTTGTATTCTCGCCATTCTCGCCATTATTCACGCCATCGATTAAAATTGACCCCGTATTACTTTGAATTTTACTCTCTCCAAATATTCCCACCGCCTGACTATTAGCAACTGCCGCACTACGACCTTGAATATTAATATTCCCACTCGCTAAACTATTAATTTCTGCGGTATTAATTAAAATAATCCCATTACTCTCACTCCCCGTACTATTGCCAGTTCCAGTTAAATTAATGCTCCCTGTTCCTGACGATTGAATTAGACTATTTCCCAATAAAATACCCTGTCCACCTAAAGAAGATGAACTCACTCCAGTTAAATTCAGATTTCCATTAATAACCCCAATAATAGGGTTATCTAAAATCAAAATCCCATGACTATCGGGAGTTTGACTACTACTTCCCACTAAATTAATATTTCCCGTTGCTGTCGCGGTAATATTTGCACCTCCAAATAGGGCAATTCCATGACTACTATTCCCCGTAGCACTACTAAGTCCATCTAAATTAATATTCCCAATTCCAGTAGAAACAATTTCACCTCCATCCCCAATAAAAATTCCTATACTTGAGGTTAAACCCTGTCCCAAACCGTTAATTTTAATATCACTATTTAGGGTTTGTATTTTTCCATTCGCGATAAAAATTCCCTCGCTAATATTACCCTGACCACTAACCCCCGATAAGGTAATATTTCCGGTTCCTGTGGAAGAAATTAGGGAGTTATTTAATATAGAAATTCCGTCATTATTATTTCCTGTGGCGTTATTATTTCCGTTTAAATCAATATTTCCAGTTCCGGTTGAAGCAATATTACTATCACTAATATAAACTGCCACGCTATTATTGATTCCGGCGGGAGTTCCTGTGATTTTAATTGTACCATCAACGGTTGAAATATTACTTTGGTTCAAATTCACACCAAAACCATTTAATCCATTCTCACTACTTCCTGTTAAGGTAATATTCCCTGTTTGGGTTTGCACGCTAGAATTATTATTGAGTAAAATCCCGATATTACTGCTTTGACTACCTTGACTATTGCCAATAATACTAATATTTCCTGCCTCTGAATTAATAGTAGATTGTTCTAACCAAACTCCTATATTAGTCTCGGTTTGTAGACCACTGGTTCCAGTTAAATTAACATTTCCATTGCCAGAATTTAAGCTACTATTCGTTAATAGAATCCCATGATTAAAGGGTTGGTTATTAACCGCAATGCCATCTAGGGTGATGTTTCCCCCCAAGGTATTAATTTGACTATTATCAATCCAAACTCCAGAATGGAATAGGACATTTCCTCGACCCGTTGCGGTAAAATCTCCTCCCTTTGTATCGAGGGTAGCGTTTTTAATATAAATAGCACCATTATTATTATTCTCAAAATCTGCATTAAAATTCAGGTTTAATTTATCACTATCATTCGGGATACTATCCCTAATAGTTTGTCCATTCAGAATAATATTCCCCGCCGCATTTAAGGTTAAACTTCTTTCCCCCCCAATTCCATCAAAATCAAAGGAAGTTTGAAAGGTAATATTCCCATCTTGGGAATTGGTTCCCACATCCCCGGTTTCTACAACAACATTACCTTCACTTAGCGCCGACTTCAATACAAAAACACTTAATCTTCCATTATCATCGCTGGTATTAAATAGTAATTCACCCGTGGGTAAAGGATTTTGATTCAGGTTTGTATTTCCCCTCGTATCATCAACAATATCAATATTATTTGGGTCAAGTAACCAGGTTCCTCCTAACCCGACAGGGGCTGAAATATCGGGGGCGGTGTTAATATCTAAAATACCGCGACTACTGGTTTCAACAAATCCGCCATTGCCATTTTGGATTCCTCCCCGCACCTGAATATTACCATAAACTTGAGTTAAATCTTCAGACCAAATAATAACTCGACCGCCATTTCCCGTGTCTAAAGCATTAGCATTAATAAAAGAATCTGGACTAATAAAGGTTTTTTGGGCATGGGGAAAATCCCCTAATCCTTTATAGTCTCCCCCGATTAAAATTGTTCCTCCTCCGGTTAATCCCGATGCGTTTAAGGTACTATTAATTAAGCCAATCCTATCCCCTGTTAACTGAAGATTTCCCCCGCTTTGATTGGGTGAACTGACATCAATAGTTCCTGATAAAATCGTAGTTCCAGGTGTGGTGGGAACTGTAATTCCCGAAGCAGTTAAAATAACCTGACCCTGTTCATTAACCTTAACTTGACTCGCACTAACTGAATTTCCTCCAGTGAGTAATTCCGGTAAAGATAAGGCGGTAAAGGTAGAATTATTTTGAGGAATATCTGAAGTTAATTCTAAATTTAATAAATGTCCGTCCTGGGAAAGTCGAACTAAATTTTCCCCAGTCACCGACGCAATAGTAATATTTCCGGCGGGTGCGGATATTGTTCCGGTATTTAAAACCGTTCCTGCTAATAATGTTATATTCTCTCCAGGGGAAACCGTGAGATTTCCGAAATTAACTAAACTCCCAGGATTTTCGGAATTAAACACAAAATCCCTAGGAGTTCCGACTAAGGTTTGCCATTGATTTTCCCCGATAGCTTGTAACCAATTTTGATTCCCAAATCCAATCGAACTTGCTGTCGTAGCGGTAAAAGAGGCAGGAATATTTAAACTGGCATTTTCTCCAAAAACAATTCCCGCCGGGTTGATTAAAAATAGGTTAGAATTTCCGCCCGTAACTTGAATTAATCCATTAACAAAAGAGGCTTCTCCCCCGGTAACTCGTCCTAATATATTCTGAATTTTAGGATTAGAAATAAAGTTAATAATTTGACCCTGAGATAGTCCTAACTTTTCAAAACTATGGAATAAATTTGCTCCATTTCCCGATAAACTGCCGCCATTAATATTAAACTGATTTCCCTGATGAATGACTTGGGTTCCGGTTCCATCCTGTGCCGGAATAATCGTTTGTGCCACAATTGAAGTGGGAAATAGGCAAACTAACAGTACCGATGGAAGGACTACCCGGGGAGTGAATAGAACCGGAATTTGTGCAAAAGGTTGCAATTTGAGGAGACGCGTTTGTTTCCGATTCATATTTCTAACCTATCCAGAGAAACCTGTCTCTATCCTAGGCCAGTTTTTCCTAAATAGCAACTCTTAATTTTGATAATAAATTATAAATCTTTATAAATTCATCAATTTCTATAGTAAACTAAGAAAATGCACTCAATCCCGTCTAATCATCAATGGATCAACATCAACATCCGGTAATTCTGAATGAGTCTGTCGCCACAACGGACTTAGCAACCCTGCGCCATTGGCTACTGGATTTATTTTGTCAATTCGCCTATAAAGAAGGAGATTTTGTACTTTCTTCCGGTCAACAGAGTTCCTACTATATTAATGGTAAACAAGTCACTTTGCATCCCCATGGAGCTTTGGCTATTGGCCGTTTATTATTAGCAATGTTACCCGAAGATACCCAAGCGGTGGCCGGATTAACCCTCGGTGCTGACCCGATGGTTTCGGCGGTGAGTGTGGTTTCTGCCTATCAAAATCGGCCAGTTTTTGCCTTAATTGTTCGCAAGGAAGCCAAAGGACATGGAACCCAGGCCTATATTGAGGGGCCAACTTTACCCCCTGACGCCCAGGTGGTAGTCCTTGAGGATGTGGTGACTACGGGACAATCGGCAATGAAAGCGGTCAAACGCCTACAGGATGCGGGATATCAGGCCCATCATATTATCGCTTTAGTAGACAGACAACAGGGGGGCGGGGAACTCTATCAGCAGGAAGGCTTAGAATTTCAGAGTCTATTTACGATAGATGATTTAAAAGCCCATAATGCCAGTAACAATTGTGCCAAAGTATGATATCCTCCTGAGTATTTTCAATTTTGCGACATACCATCCCTTCCCAAAAATTATCGATGAACAGCAAACATTTTATCTTGCCTGGATTTGCGCTTTTGTTGGGTACAGTGTTCCTGGGGACTGCGGTTGCTAGGGAACTCACCGCAGATGAGAAAACAGTCGTTTGTAAACTCAAAGAAGTAGTTAAGGATGCGGGGAGAGACGGTTTTGAATTGGCATTTTGGCCGATTGTCCGTAAGGGGCCGGCGAAGGCGAATGCTCCTCTAACCATTAGACTTGATCCTGCGATAGAATATTTATTTGTTGGCTATTGTGACGAAAATTGTACCGATGTAAATTTAAGTATTAAAACCCTGGATGGGAAGGTTTTACAATCAGAAAAAGATACTTTATCTGTGATGCCATTTAAACCTCCGGCTGCTAATATTTATGAACTTAATCTTAATATGACCAGTTGTAGCCGCAAAGATGGATGTGTTTATGGAATTGGTATTTTAGCACCCAAAGGGGTCAAAGTTCCCTATGCTCCATCCTTACCCAAAGACCTTGCTAAATTTGAGTTTTGCCAATAATTCAGTTATAGCAGGGAACGCCGGATCTGGGAACGCCGGATCTGGGAACAGCCCCCCCAAACCCCCCGTGCACGGGGGGCTTGGGGGGAAAATACTTCACCGTCTGGGTTCTAAAATCCGTCTGGTATCCTAACTGCCTTGACGGTTGCTATATAAGTAGAGACGTGCCATGGCGCGTCTCTATATAAGTAGAGACGTGCCATGGCGCGTCTCTACTAGCTGTTAACTGTTAAATGATTACCAACGCAGAATTTTTCCACACAGCGCACAAACATTTCCACACCCATTGCTAAGACAGTTTCATCAAAATCAAAACGGGGATGATGATGGGGAAAATCCAAATTTTTATCCACATTTGCCGAACCCAAAAAGAAATAACAACCGGGAACTTCTTGGAGAAAATAGGCAATATCTTCCGCCGCCATGGTTTGGCATTCTGGCACAACTCCGGCGGGAGTTTCAACTAAAGTTTCCGCCACACTTTGTACCAACTCCGTAATCCGTTTATCATTAATCACCGGAGGATATAAAGAGGCATAATTAAGTTCATAACTCGCCCCATGACTTTGGCAAACCCCGGCAATAATTTGTTCAACTCGACTCCCAAAAAACCCTTTATAGCTAGGATTAAAATAGCGCACTGTTCCCAACATTTTAGCACTATCCGCAATCACATTATCGGTATTTCCAGCATGAAGGGAACCCACACTAACAACGGCTGCATCTAAGGGATTAACATTCCGAGAAACAATAGTTTGTAAGGCTAAAACAATATGGGAAGCAACCACAATGGAATCAATAGTTTGATGGGGAATCGCACCATGTCCGCCCTTTCCATAGATTGTACATTGAAATTTTTCTACCGCCGCCATTAACCCGCCACTACGGACTCCAATAGTTCCCAAGGGTAAATTATTCCATAGGTGGAGTCCAATCAAAGCATCAACATTAGGGTTCTTTAAAACCCCCGCTTCAATCATCGGTTTAGCACCCCCCGGCCCTTCTTCGGCGGGTTGAAAAATAATTTTAACTAACCCTTGAAAACTATGGCGATGATGGGCTAAATAATAGGCAGTTCCTAAAGCAATCGCCGTATGACCATCATGGCCGCAGGCGTGCATAATTCCCTGATGTTGAGATTTATAAGAAACATCATTTTCTTCTTGAATTGGTAAGGCGTCTAAATCGGCGCGAATCGCTAAAACTGGCCCGGGTTTTCCACTATCAATAATAGCCACAATTCCGGTTTTAGCAATTCCGGTTTCATGCTCAATTCCCCATTTTTTCAGTTTTTCGGCAACAAATTCCGCCGTTAAGGTTTCCTTAAATCCCAATTCAGGATACTGATGTAAGTGGCGACGCCATTCGATTAACTGCGGCTGTAAGTTACGGATATCTAGTCGCAGTTGTGAGTTATTGACTGAATTTAAGCTGGGAATTGTAGAAACCATCGGTGTGCAGAAAATCTGAAAAATCTATTTAAGGATCTAAAATTAATTATAACATTATTTTAATGTTTGTAGGGGCGGGTTCCGAATTAATCTTTAATCTGCACAAATAACCTACTTAAACCCGCCCCAACTATTGTCCAATAAAATTCCAGATTAACTGAAAATCAATGCTGGGTTTGGGCGGGTTTTTCAGATTATTTGTGCTGAACATAAATTATTACAGAACCCGCCCCTACATCTTTGTGATTAATTAAAAATAGTTTCTATGTCTAAATTTGCAGCAATTTGAGTCAATTTTTCTCGATCCGTTGGTGTATCAAGATGGGGTAAAATTCCTAAAATTGGAATTTGGGTTAAAGATTCTATCAGATGGGTAGGAGTCCAATTTTCAATATCCTGTTCAGAAACAGGTTCGACACAATTTAAGACCAAACCTTTCAGAAATACCCCCGTTTGTCGAGCTAAAGCCACATTAGCCACCGCCTGAGCGATCGCACCTAAACGAACCGGAACCACTAAAATAGTCGGTAAATGCCAATCCCGTGCCAAATCAGCAACTATTAATTCATGAGTCACTGGAGAACCCAACCCCCCCAACCCTTCTATTAATACAAAATCCCGACGCTCTTGCAACTGACAAAAATGCGACCAAACTAACTTTAAATCGACTATTTTTCCTTCCAGTTCGGCTGCAATTGGAGGAGCAAGAGGGGCTTTAAAATGCAAAGGATTAATGTCTTCAATCGACTGACCTAAATCAAAAAGTTGAGTATATAATTCCCGATCGCCCTCTCCCGTTTGAATCGGTTTAAATACCCCTAAAGTTCGAGATAAATAATAGGTTTGCCAATAGGAAATTAACGCCGTTGTTAATACTGTTTTCCCCACATTTGTATCCGTTCCAGCAATCAATAAAGTCTTGTTCATAACTCTCACCAGTAACCAGTCAATAAATAAAATATTACACAGTTATAATTTTCCCATAGAACCTGTTATATTAGAAAAATAAAATTTATTTTATAATTAGAGGTAGTTTACCAGAAGACATTTATCCGGGGAGAATTCACAGTCCAAGCTTCCCAAACAGAAACTACACTGAGATAAATTTCGTTATCTTGATTGCTAATAGCATCACAAATTTTTGGGTAAAGTCGTTTATTATTAGTAATAAGCCACAGAAATATATGAGTATCTAACAGAATTTTCATGGATTTTCAAATAATTTAATAATTTCTCCAGGGAGGGGATCATTAAAATCATCAGGTACAACAAATTCACCCTCACATAAACCAATAGGACGGCGTTCTTTTTGAGGTGGTTTTGTTAGTATTGGTTTGATTTCAGCAATAGGTTGATCAGCTTGAGTAATGATCAAGCTATTACCTTCTTGAATCAGTTTGATAAATCCTGATAAATTGTGTTGAATGTCATCTATATTTAGGGTAATCATGGTATTATTTCTTGCTTTTTGAGTTGTAAGGGTTCGTTCGGACAGAGTAAATCTTCCTCAGATAGCTCGGCTATTTTCATTAAAGCTCTCAAGGTTCCAACTTTCAAATCTTGATTGCGGTGAACAGGAATTGACAAAATTTGTTCTAATTATGGGTTTTCATAGATATAATGACTTCCAGTAATTCTTTTTAAAACCCAACCTTGGTTTCTCCTTCAGTAATACAGCCGGGAAGTGCTGGAACTTCTTCCCAATAGCCACCTTCTGCTGATGGATGAATGATCGCTCTAATTTTCATACATTTATTGAGTTATTTGTTAAGGATATTATAGCAACTATCGAGGGATTAGAGTTTGGCTAATGCTATTGGTTAGTAGTTGAGTTTTTAGGGGCGATGCCTGCGGCTGGTGGAGCCTAAGCGCTTTGGGATTCGGGATAGTTTCGCTTCACGCGCTCCATCTATTTATGCTAACATTAAAGAGCTTAAACATTACCTATTAAGAATCTTTTACTATATAGTTATCAGTCTTTGTTGTCCATCAATTAATAAATATTTAGACACTCCTTCCGGGACAGAAACCGTTTGCATAGTCACAATAGAACCCATAAAATGAGGTCTCATTGTTTCCTGTTCTGTCAAATCTATCAGATCGTCCCATAAATTTTCCCATTGTTGACGTTCCCAGCTATAGAAACGTTGAAATAGGGGAACGAGATATTGTTGGGTTCCTTCTAAAATCTTTTGTAGCTTGGTTTCCGAGGCTTTCATATTTTTTTAGGGATATTTAAACTAAAATTATTTAGGGTTTGATATTGGTGGTTTAGCAATAAGGCTATTTTTCCAATCTTTTCTCGTCGGTTGGGTTAACGCAAGAAAACCCAATATTTTTTCCAATCACAATCTGATCAATATGGCAATTTTACATGGAAGTTGGTGCATGACGTCGAAGGGGTGTTTTTTCCTCTGGGGAGAAACCTGGCGGCGAGTCCCGTCGGAGTCCTTTTCTTCAGAACAAATTTTTCCATATCCCTTTGCTTTAAATGATACAGAATTATTGACTCAACCCTTGTTAAAAAATATGGGGTTATCAAATATTCTATCCCAACAAATTATAGCGTTACCAACAGATATTTCTGAATCTGGAGACCTGACTCCGATTTATTCTGCTACAACTAATATTCCTAAATCCTATCTTTATCCTTGGCAAATTACGGGAATTTCTCTTAATCCTAAACAAGCGTTTCAATTTTTACAATCCCTACCCTTGAATACCGTTATAACATCTGATTCCGACCTGGGGGAAGATCTACGTTTTTGGTCACATATTGCTCGTTGGAGTTTGGATTTATTAGCTAGATCTAAATTTTTACCTGGATTAATTCAACAATCTGATCAAACTATTATATCTCAATGGCAACCGCTTCTTGATAGTGCTATTGATCAAGCTCGATTATTGCGTTTTGCCCAACAAATGCCAAGGGTTTGTCGAGTGTATCAGGAGTTAATAGCAGGTGATAGTTTAGCGATTAATTTGCCCCTATCTGCTCAGGATATTATTATTAATTTTTTATCGGTAATGATTGATCAACAGGTGAGAAATGTAGCCAAGGAAGTTAATAAAAAAGCGATTTTATCACTTCCAATTTGGCAGAAATGGTTACAAAGTTTGGGGGAACAGGAAAATACTATTAATGCCGAATTAATAGAAATAGAATCCTTAGAAACCACTTTAAAAAATTGGACTGCTCCCCTACAATATTCCTTGTCTGAACCTAATCTATTTTCGACGGCTTTTCATTTACATCCTCCCACAGAATATAATCCTAATTGGCAATTAGAATATTGTCTACAAGCTATTGATCAACCTGAATTTATTGTTAATTCCAATATTGTTTGGAATCATCCCGTTGACTCGTTTAATTATCGAGGGAGAACGATTAAACATCCCCAGGAAACCCTGTTAAAAGGCTTAGGATTGGCTTCAAAATTATATCCGGTAATTGAAACCAGTTTACAGCAAGCACGCCCCCAAAGCTGTAGTTTAAATCCTTTACAAGCTTATCAATTCTTGAAAAGCTATGCTTGGCGTTTTACTGATAGTGGTTTAGGGGTAATATTACCTCCGAGTTTAGCAAATCGAGAGGGATGGGCGAGTCGATTAGGATTAAGTATTAAAGCAGAAACGCCTAAATTAAAAACCAATGAAAGATTAGGATTAAAAAGTTTATTGAACTTTAAATGGCAATTATCTATTGGTGGTCAAACCATGACTAAAGCGGAATTTGATCGCTTAGTTGCTAAGGAAAGTCCGTTAGTAGAAATTAATGGGGAATGGGTGGAGTTACGGGAATCGGATATTAGATCGGCAAAGATATTTTTTAGTCAAAGAAAAGATGAAATGACTCTTTCTTTAGAAGATGCGTTAAGGTTATCAACGGGAGATACTCAAATGATTGAAAAATTACCCGTTGTTAACTTTGAAGCGGGAGGAAAATTACAGGAATTATTGAATACTTTAACCAATAATCGTAACTTAGAACCGATTCCAAATCCTAAAGATTTTAAAGGGGAATTACGACCCTATCAAGCTAGAGGTGCAGGTTGGTTATCTTTCCTAGAACAATGGGGTTTAGGTGCGTGTTTAGCTGATGATATGGGATTGGGAAAAACCATAGAATTTATTGCTTTTTTACTGCATTTAAAAGAACAAAATAGTTTAGAAAATCCGGTTTTATTGGTTTGTCCAACATCGGTTTTAGGGAATTGGGAACGGGAGGTTAAAAAGTTTAGTCCGACCTTAAATGTAATAGTTCATCATGGCGATAAACGCGCCAAAGGTAATAATTTTGCTAAGGTTATTCAAGATAAAAATTTAGTGATTACCAGTTATCCCTTAACCTTCCGAGATCAGAAAGAATTGCAAGGAGTAACTTGGCAAGGATTGGTATTAGATGAAGCCCAAAATATTAAAAATCCCGATGCTAAACAATCAAAAACTATTAAAAATATTAACGCATCGTTTAAAATAGCATTAACTGGAACTCCGGTAGAAAATCGCCTATCGGAATTGTGGTCAATTATGGATTTTTTAAATCCAGGGTATTTAGGACAACGGCTATTTTTTCAACGACGGTTTGCAATTCCGATTGAAAAATATGGGGATACGGACTCTTTAAAGATTTTGCGATCGCTTGTTCAACCTTTTATTTTACGTCGGTTAAAAACCGATAAGGATATTATTCAAGATTTACCCGAAAAACAGGAAAATATAGTATTTTGTCCTTTAACAACTGAACAAGCAACCCTATATCAAAAAATTGTCGATGACTCCTTGGCAAAAATTGATGATGCGGAAGGAATTCAACGTCGAGGAATGATTTTAGCTTTATTAGTGAAACTTAAACAACTTTGCAACCATCCGGTTTTAATCGAAGCTAAAGTTAAAAATAGTAAAAAATCAGATATAATTAAAACCCAATATTCGGGAAAATTACAACGTTTGACGGAAATGTTAGATGAGGTTTTAGCTGAAGGAGATCGGGCTTTAATTTTTACTCAATTTGCTGAATGGGGAAAAGTATTACAACCCTATTTAGAAGATTATTTCAACCGAGAAATATTATTTTTATATGGAAGTACCTCAAAAAATAAACGGGAAGAAATGATTGATCGGTTTCAAAATGATCCCCAAGCTCCACCGATTATGATATTATCGTTAAAGGCTGGAGGAGTAGGTTTAAATTTAACCCGGGCGAATCATGTTTTTCACTTTGACCGATGGTGGAATCCAGCAGTGGAAAATCAAGCGACAGATCGAGTTTTTAGAATTGGTCAAACCCGAAATGTACAAGTCCATAAATTTGTTTGTACAGGAACTTTAGAGGAAAAAATCCATGATTTAATTGAAAGTAAAAAAGCGTTGGCGGAACAGGTTGTTAGTGCGGGAGAAGATTGGTTAACAGCTTTAGATACCGATCAACTCAGAAATCTATTAATATTAGATCGGAACTCAATTATTGATGAAGAAACCCCGTTGTAGCACCGTTGTTGCGCTTAAGCGCATCTTATCTTATAACAATTATGTGCGCTAAAGCGCAACAACTATCTGCGCTAAAGCGCAACAATTATCTGCGCTAAAGCGCAACAACTATCTGCGCTAAAGCGCAACAACTATCTGCGCTAAAGCGCAACAACTATCTGCGCTAAAGCGCAACAACTAGAAGGAGGACAAAATGAGTCAGGAATGGTGGTCACAACAATGGTTAGATTTATTGGACAAATATCGGTTCAAAAAACGCTTGGAACGAGCCAGAAATTACGCTAGAGAAGGTAATGTTTTAAAGATTGAATTTAAAGATCAAAAAGTTTTAGCACAGGTTCAGGGGACTCAAATCGAACCTTATACCGTTTCTTTGTGGTTGGATATATTTAGTGATGAAGAATGGAATTATATTATTGCAACTCTATCACAACGGGCAATTTTTAGTGCTAAATTATTAGCGGGAGAAATGCCACAGGATATTGAGGATGTATTTGCCGCCAATGGGTTAAGATTATTTCCTTTTTCCCTAGAGAATGTTCATTCTGAATGTAGTTGTCCAGATCAAGCTAATCCCTGTAAACATATTGCCGCAGTTTATTATATGTTAGGCGATCGCTTTAGTGAAGATCCTTTTGTTTTGTTTCAACTTAGGGGAAAAAGTGCCGAACAAATTATTAATTCTTTACGACAGTTGCGAGGTCAAAGTCAAGATGAAATTAACGTTGCTACCTCGGAAGAAATCACTATAAAATCTAATCCTAATTCCTTGAAATTAGATCAATTTTGGAATTACTCTCAACAGCTAGATTCCGCTTTAGTTGTGATTACACCTCCTCCGAGTAGTGAAACGGTACTTGATATTTTAGGGGCAATAAATTTAGCTACAATAGGAATTAAATCTACAAATCGTTCTACGTTATCTGACATAGATATTGTGATGCAATATTTAGAAACAGTTTACAAAAATGTCAGCCAGCAAGCGGTTTTAGTAGCACTTAATCGGGAAAAAAATTAATTAATTAATCAACAAAATAGGGTAATTTAGTATCTGGTCTGTTAAAAAGAAGATCAATTAGGTGATCATATTCATCAAGATTGTCAACCTCTAATGTAAAAATGAGAAGTGTAGCCTTGCGTTAGGGATGGTTTAGAATCGTGGTTTTTAAAATTGGTTTATTAGGACTGGGAACAGTTGGAACCGGAGTGGTTGAAATTCTGTCCAACCCGGAGGGTCGTCATCCCTTGTTATCGGAGTTAAGTTTGCATCGGGTAGGGGTGCGATCGCTTTCTAAACCCCGGAGTGTCAATATACCGGAAGATATGCTGACAACGGATTTAGAAGCAATTGTGATTGATCCAGCCATTGATATTGTGGTGGAATTAATCGGGGGTTTGGAACCAGCGCGATCGCTAATTCTCCAAGCGATTGAAAATGGCAAGCATATTGTCACCGCCAATAAAGCCGTGATTTCCCGTTATGGGAGTGAAATTTTTGATGCGGCGAATAAAAAAGGGGTTTATGTGATGTTAGAAGCCGCCGTTGGGGGTGGGATTCCGGTGATTCAACCGTTAAAACAATCCTTGGGTGCGAATCGAATTCAAACAGTCACCGGAATTATTAATGGCACAACTAACTATATTTTGACCCGGATGAAAAATGAAGGGGCAGATTTCTCCGAAGTCTTAGCGGATGCTCAACGGTTAGGATATGCAGAAGCTGACCCCACCGCCGATATTGATGGCTTAGATGCGGGGGATAAAATTGCGATTCTGGCGTCCCTAGCTTTTGGAGGCAGAATTAAGTTAGAACAGGTTTACTGTGAAGGAATTAGAAAGGTAACGGCGACGGATATCACCTATGCGGAAAAATTGGGATTTGTGATTAAGTTATTAGCGATCGCATCCCGCAGTCCCCAGGCGACTCCCGAACAGGATTTATTATCAGTTCGAGTTCATCCAACTTTAGTGACCTTATCCCATCCTTTAGCCAGTATTAATGATGTTTATAATGCCATTTTAGTTGAAGGGGAACCGATTGGACAGGTGATGTTTTTTGGCAGGGGAGCCGGATCGGGGCCTACGGCGAGTGCTGTAGTTTCTGATATTTTAAATATTGTTGCTGTTTTACAAATGCAAGAAGCAGAAGTTGTTAATCCGATTATTCCCCATGAAATGATGAATTGTACCCATCAACATTACTGTAAAATTGCGCCGATGGAGGATTTAGTCACCCGTTTTTATACTCGGTTTCTAACCAAGGATTCTCCTGGGGTAATTGGAAAATTAGGAACTTGTTTTGGTCAGCATCATGTCAGTATAGAATCAATTGTACAAACGGGATTTCATGAAAATTTAGCAGAAATTGTTGTAGTTACCCATGATGTTTTGGAGGGTAATTTTAATCAAGCTTTAAGTGAAATTAAAGGTTTTGATGAAATTGACAGTATTCCTAGTATTTTAAGGGTACTGTAAATCAGTTATCAGTAAACAGTTATCAGTTATCAGTGCAAGAGTTATCAGTTATCACCGAAAAATTTATCGGTTGTCAGTTAACAGTAAAGAGATGACTGTTAACTGATGACTGTTCACTGATGACTGATGACTGATGACTGATGACTGATGACTGTTAACTGTTAACTGATTAGGAGTGTAGATCCGTAGGTTATGATAAATATATTCATATTTCTTAATTTTTGTTTACAAAATCCTGATGACTGCAACAAGCATCGCCAAAACCAAGCAATTCTTTAAGAAAACCATATTTTTTGACAACGAGCCAACCCCAGAACTGATAGCCATTTTACTGGTGTACTTTGTCCAGGGAATTTTAGGACTGGCCCGTTTAGGGGTGAGTTTTTTCCTCAAGGATGAACTGGGAATGAGTCCGGCGGAAGTGTCAATATTACTGGGAATTGTGGCGATTCCCTGGATTATTAAACCCCTATTTGGCTTTATTTCCGACGGTCTGCCGATTTTCGGTTATCGCCGTCGTCCCTATTTAATCCTATCAGGAATATTGGGGGCCTTATCCTGGGTGGCTATGGCCACAATTGTTCATACTCCTTTAGCCGCTACGGGGGCGATTGCCTTGAGTTCCCTTTCCGTGGCCATTGGCGATGTAATTGTCGATTCCTTAGTTGTTGAAAGAGCCCGTCACGAATCAATTAATAATATTGGTTCGCTGCAATCCGCTTCCTGGGGAGCGTCGGCTATTGGCGGATTAATTACCGCCTATTTAGGGGGGTTTTTATTAGAGCAATTTCCCCCGCAAACCATATTTTTAATTACGGCAACTTTTCCCTTAATTACTTCCATGGTGGCGGGATTAATTGCAGAAGAATTTCAGGGTCAACCCTCCAATTGGCAAACGGTTAAATCTCAAATTAAAAATCTGCGTCAAGCCATCACCCAAAAATCAATTTGGTTGCCTACAGCCTTTATTTTTCTTTGGCAAGCCACACCCACGGCTGATTCTGCATTTTTCTTTTTTACCACTAATGAATTAGGATTTCAACCCGAATTTTTAGGGCGAGTTCGTTTAGTTACAAGTATTGCCTCCTTACTCGGAATTTGGCTATTTCAAAGATTTTTTAAGTCCGTTCCCTTTCGGACAATCTTTTTTTGGTCAACAATTATTTCCACCTTATTAGGGATGACCATGTTACTATTAGTCACCCACACTAACCGAACCCTAGGAATTGATGATCATTGGTTTAGTTTGGGGGATAGTTTAATCCTAACCGTGATGGGACAAATTGCCTATATGCCTGTTTTGATATTAGCTGCTCGCCTCTGTCCTCCCGGGGTAGAAGCCACATTATTTGCCCTATTAATGTCGGTTTCTAATTTAGCAGGTTTAATTTCTTATCAATTAGGTGGTATCCTTACCTATTATTTAGGAATTACGGAAACCAATTTTGACCAATTATGGTTACTGGTGATGATTACTAACCTAAGTAGCTTATTACCTATTCCCCTAATTCATTGGTTGCCCAATAGTAATGCAGAAATCGAACCTCCAATGGTCAGCATTCAACCCTCAGAACTTGATCAATTAACCGTAAATCCTTAATTAAGAGACATGAAAAATATAATTTCTCAGCCAGAAAATTCCACAAAAACCTTATCCTATAGTCCCCAAGATTGGGCAAAAGGATATCTTTCTCAACCTAATGAATACGACTATTGGATTGAAGATATTGAAGGAGAAATTCCGACTGAACTAGAAGGAACCCTCTATCGAAATGGCCCAGGCTTATTAGATGTTAATGGACAAAGTTTTCGTCATCCCTTTGATGGTGATGGCATGATTTCTGCGATTCGCTTTACCAAAGGTACTGCCCACTATTGTAATAAATTTGTCAAAACTCAAGGTTATTTAGAAGAACAAAAAGCCGGAAAAATTCTCTATCGAGGTGTATTTGGAACCCAAAAAGCTGGGGGATGGTTAGCAAATTTTATGGATTTAAAAATCAAAAATATTGCTAATACAAGCGTCATTTATTGGGCGGGAAAACTATTAGCATTATGGGAAGCTGCCCAACCCTATCATCTGGATGCAAATACCTTAGAAACCATTGGAATTGATAATTTAGAGGGAATTTTAGAACCCGGAGATGCCTTTTCAGCCCATCCTCGAATTGATCCTAATTGTGAATGGAATGGCGGTGAACCCTGTTTAGTCAATTTTTCGATTAAACCGATGTTATCAACCACCATTACAATTTATGAAATTTCTACTCAAGGAAAGTTACTCAGAAAACAGGTTCATTCTGTACCTGGATTTGCTTTTATTCACGATTTTGCTATTACTCCTAATTATTGTATTTTCTTCCAAAATCCAGTCCAGTTTAATCCCATTCCCTATTTATTAGGATTATCGGGAGCGGGAGAATGTATTAACTTTCAAACCAAAAAACCGACTAAAATTATTGTAATTCCCAGGGGTAAAAATGGCAAAATTCAATATTTTGAAATGCCCTTGGGATTTGTGTTTCATCATGCCAATGCTTATGAACAAGATGATACTATTTTTGTGGATTCTATTTGTTATAAATCCTTATCCCAAATTAGCCCAAATCAAGATTATCGAGAAACGGATTTTAGTCTATTAGACCCCGGACAATTATGGCGTTTTTCCTTGGGTTTAACTACGGGAAAAGTAGAACGTCAACTGATTGAATCTCGCTGTTGTGAATTTCCGACTTTACATCCGAATTATGTCGGTAGACCCTATCGTTATTTATATTTAGCAGCCGCCCACGACGCCGAAGTAAATGCCCCCTTACAGGCAATTTTGAAAGTGGATTTAAACACAAATCAGCGTCAATTATGGAGTGCAGCACCGGAAGGATTTGTGAGTGAACCCATATTTGTTCCGCGTAAAAATGCGATCGCCGAAGATGATGGATGGGTATTAACGGTGGTGTATGATTCCCAAAATCATCGTTCCGAGATTGTGATTTTGGATAGTCGTGATTTGAGCAAAGGTGCGATCGCTCGATTACACTTAAAACATCATATTCCCTACGGTTTGCATGGAAACTTTGTGAGCTTTTAATATTCAGCCTCCGACGATCCTAAAAACAACAATATAGGAGATCCCTAAATATGTTAGGCTAATAATAACAGAATTAGCAGACCATTAAGCGAGGAAGTCCGATGAAGTTTAGCATCGTGATTACAACCTATAACCGCATTGCTTTACTGAAACGGGCAATTGATTCCGCATTGAAACAAACAATTCCTTGTGAAGTTGTTGTTGCTGATGATGCTTCCTCTGATCAAACAGAAGACTATGTTCGTAGTTTATCTTCCTCCTTAATTCAACAGGGAGATCACCGTTTAGTTTATCATCGTAACCCCAGTAATCTCGGCCATTCTGCCACAATGAATGCTGGAGTTAAAGCCGCTTCTGGAGACTGGATTAAACCCGTAGATGATGATGATTATTTGGCGTTAAATTGCATCGAGGAAATGAATAAAGCTATTGAAACCTATCAAACTAAAGTCAATCAAAATTCATCCTCCCAGGCGGTAATTTGTTCTTGTCAAGCGAGTCAAATAGACCCGAATGGTACAGAATTAAGTCGGACTCGCTTAACCGGCCCTGGCAAAGTTTATTATATTCCCCAGGAAGATATTCACTATGGAATGTTATTGGAACAAGTGCCATTTGGAACCCCTGTTCAAGTTGCCTATTCCAAAGAAGCATTTATCAAATCCGGTGGCTGGGATTCGAGTTTGGATACTAATTGTGATGATATTGATTCTTGGATTAAAATTTCTCAATTTGGAGATGCAATTTTTATTAATCAGTGTTTAGCCTATCGTACAATTTGGCCAGGAGCTTTTAATCAAAAAATATCCCTAAAAAAGCGATTAGATACTAATATTTTAATTAAGGAAAAAATCTATAAATTGGTTAATCAAAAATATCAGATCCAACTCCCTAGACTTGAACATATTAGGGATTATCTGAAACTGCATTGGAGTCTGGTGGCATTAAAAAGAGCTAAAGTTAAAAACGCTATTTGTTTTTCCTCAAAATCTTTGTTTTCTGCTCAAGGCTGGAAATTATTAATATCCTCTCTTTTAAATAGAAGACAACAATGGTCAAAATTAAAACAAATGTTAAAAATAGATAAAACTTCAGAACTTTTCGTCAAAAAAATAATTTTAATTGAATAATATTATGAAACATATTTTAAAAATAGCTCGAACTTTCCTATCAACCTACTATGCTTATATGGTTGAATATCGAGCCGAATTATTTTTCTGGGTATTGTCTGGCTCCTTACCTTTTATTTTAATGGGAATTTGGATAAAAGCCTCCGAAACAGGTAATATTGGACTCAGTTCTATTGAATTTGCTCGATATTTTTTGGCTGCTTTTATTGTCCGACAAAGTAATGTGGTTTGGGTAATTTGGGAGTTTGAAAAAGAAGTAATTCAAGGAAAACTTTCCCCTCGATTATTACAACCCATTGATCCAGTTTGGCATCATTTTCTTAGCCATATTGCCGAACGATTTGCCCGTTTTCCCTTTATTGTTGGGCTAATTCTTTTATTTTTTGCCCTCTATCCTGAATCTTTTTGGATACCCAGTTTAGGACAAACCTTATTATTTTTATTAGTATTAATTTTAGCTTTTATGCTACGGTTTATTATTCAATATACCTTTGCTTTATTGTCATTTTGGATAGAAAGAGCTAGTGCTATTGAAAAAATTTGGTATTTACCCTATATATTTTTATCAGGAATAATTGCCCCTTTAACAGTCTTTCCTCCCTTGATTCGGGAAATAACATTATGGACTCCCTTTCCCTACCTAATTTATTTTCCCGCTTCTATTATTGTGGGATTTCCCGTTGATTTATTTCGAGGTTTATTGATCATGTTCTTTTGGGGAATTTTGTTTTTAATTATCAACCGTTGGCTATGGAAACGGGGATTAAAACAATATTCAGGAATGGGCGCCTAGTAGTGAGTCCTTTAGGACTCTCTTTCTAGGATAAAGCCCTAAAGGGCTTACTACAAAACTCGTAGTGAGTCCTTTAGGACTCTCTTTCTAGGATAAAGCCCTAAAGGGCTTACTACAAAACTCGTAGTGAGTCCTTTAGGACTCTCTTTCTAGGATAAAGCCCTAAAGGGCTTACTACGATTTAATGGGTTATATTAATATAAATACATCACCAAAAAAAACAACAATGAGACTACTTCACACAATGTTACGGGTGGGAAACCTAGACCATTCCTTAAAATTTTACTGTGATATTTTAGGAATGAAACTACTGCGCCAGAAAGACTATCCAGGGGGTGAATTTACCTTAGCCTTTGTCGGTTATGGTGATGAATCCGATCATAGCGTGATTGAGTTAACCTATAACTGGGGCGTCGAACAATATGAAATTGGTACAGGTTATGGTCATATAGCCCTCGGTGTTGATGATATTTACGCCACTTGTGAACAAATTAGAGCCGCCGGGGGTAAAATTACCCGTGAACCCGGCCCAATGAAACATGGAAACACTGTAATTGCGTTTGTGGAAGATCCCGATGGTTATAAAATTGAGTTAATTCAGTTAGGAACTCAGGGATCAAATTCCGAAAAAGAAACTACTGTTTCTGCTTCTAAAACATAATAAAACCCTACCCTAACCCTCCTCTTGGTAAGGGGAGGGGACAGGATTTTTAGTTAAGTTTTTGTTAAATTGCGATCGCGCATCTTTTATAGCCACAAATCATCACAAAAAGTAAGCTTTTAAAGTTATGCAATATCCTTTATTACTGATTTTCGTCAAAGTCACGATTTTTGCTCTGATGTTAGCCATCGGACTCAATCTTTCTTTTGAGAAAATGCTCTCCTTTTGGCGCAAACCTGCTTTACTATTCCGTGCGCTTCTAGCCGTTGTTGTCTTGGTTCCCCTAGTTGTTATTATCCTGATCAAACTGTTTAATTTACCGCCGGGAGTAATAATAGGATTAGTCCTGTTAGCAGCATCTCCTGGCGCACCTCTAACCACAATGCGAGCCCAAATGGCTGGAGCCAGATTTCCCTACTCAGCGAGTCTTCAGCTAACCCTAGCTTTACTGGCGGTCTTCATTACTCCTATAACCTTAGCTATTTTCGCTATTTTATTTAAAGAAATTCCAGAAAGAACAACAATTTTAGAAGTCGCTAAACAAGTAACAGTGGCGCAATTTTTACCTGTTACTATTGGTCTTTTATTACAAAAATATGGGGCTAAATATGTAGATGCTATCGCTAAATTTTTAACTTTTATGTCGAATGGTTTGTTTTTTGTATTAGCCATATTACTATGTGTATTGGGATTCCCTTTATTGTTGAAAGTTTGGGGATTACCGATGATTGCGATCGCTATTATGGTAATTACATCTCTAGGTATTGGACACACTTTAGGGGGGCCAGATGATCATAATCGTTCAATTCTAGCGATTTCCTGTATTGCTCGTAATGTCGGTTTAGCCCTATTTATTGCTATTTTGAATAATGTACAACAGCAAGTGATTCCGACACTGATAGCTTATTTAATTTTGGGAGCTATTTTAGGTATTCCTTACTCCATTTGGAATAAGCGCAAATTAGCTACATTACCCCAGGAAAACTAAACAATTATGAATCAGCCACCCGTCAATTCAGAACCTCCTAAACATCTTTCTAATGATGAATTAGCCACAGATCGTACCGAAATGGCTAAATACCGCAGTCGAGCCGCCGCCGATCGCACTTTAATGGCTTGGATACGCACCTCTCTCTCGTTGATTGGTTTTGGTTTTGGGATTCCAACTATTGTTAGAACAATTGAACAAACCCACCTTCATCCTAAGATTGACCCCGTAAGATTTTCTGTTATCGTTGGACTGTCTTTTCTTAGTACGGGAATGGTAGGAATGGCTTTAGGGTTAAGAGAACACCGTCGGTTACTTCAACGAATTGAAAGTGATCGCTATACATACGAAACCTCTTACAGTGCGGAAATTATCGGAATTGCTTTGCTTGTAATTGGGTTAGTTAGTTTTATTGGAGTGATAGTTAAATCCATAAATTTTTGATATAATCTAAATTTAGGAAACTCGTTCAAATAAATAACAATTATCAAATGAAATCAACTTTAAGTTCTGGTTTAAGTATATTAACATTTCTGGTCGCTGCTCCCGCTTGGGCTAGTGCTGTTAATCTGGATTCTGAACCGACAGTATCCTCAGCTTTTTCTGAAGATCAAGGTCAGTTTTTGATTAATTCTGATCTGCATTTTCCCGTAGATAAATATTCGGTTGAAATTAATCCGATTTCCGTTGAAAAAATTGCGATCGCTCCTTCTCCATCAGAACAATTAACTGAAAAAAATGCTGAAGATTATAAACTCTCTCAACTAACTTCAACCTTCTTAAATCCTAGCATTAATGCTGCTGATTTGCAATTCTCCCAACAGGGAATAATTAATTATGCGATCGCCCCAGAAACAACTATTCTAACTCAACCTAATATTGAGGGAAATACACTCAGCCAAAATCCCAATAATATTGTCAATGAATTCTTAGCTGAAGATATACCTAATTCTACTCCAGATGTTGAAGCATCTGAACAGAAATCCCGATGGAGATTTAAAGTTGAACCGATGTTATTTGTGCCTTTTAATATTCAGGGTTATGCCATTGTCGGAGAAGGTGCAAGTGTAAATCGAGTGGTTTTAGTTGACTTAATTACGGCTGAAATAACGAATAGAATCTTAAATCAATTACCCAAAGATATAATTGAACAAACCGTTAATCGAGTCTTGGAACGTCTGCCTTTTGATCGCAGTAATACTCGGTTAGAAGACCGCATTGCTCAAGGAGTAAGAGACCGTTTAAAAGAACGGGGACAAGACCTAACAGCACGCTTAGAAACTCAAATTCGAGAAGGAGTACAAACAATAGTAAATCGAGTTCCCTACGGTCAAGTTCCGATTCAAGTTGATTTTAATTTGGGTATAGGAAAACTTCTCGATCTTAATTTTACCAAAATTTTACAGTTAGGAACCCGTTTAGAAGCATGGAATGGGGATATTGGATTAATCTTTCAGGGGTCATATACTGAAATCGGTTTAACTAACAAAGGTTCAGAGATTGATATTGATTTTAATACTCAATTATTAGTCGCAGAAGTCTTACTTGCATGGCATTTAGGAACCCTTCCCTTAACTACGGTTAAAGATACCTCAAAACCGAATAGTGTCTATCCTTCCCTTGATTTTGAAGTCTATGGTGGGACTCGTTTTGGTTATCTCGATACGGATTTTGATTTTAATCCTGGCCCCAAAATCAACTATCGACCGGATTGGTTTGATCCTTCCTTCGGAGCGCAAATTACACTCAATTTAGCCGATAATCTTAAAATTAAAACCAGAGGCGGAACCGCAATCACAGGGGGAAGTGAAGCCCTAGCCAATTGGGATTTATTAGTAGCTTTGGATTGGCAAATATCGCGGGATTTAACCTTATCTACAGGCTATCGTTTATATCAATTAAAAGTAGAACAAGCCGGGAATATTGGCACCTCAACGGTTAAGATGACTGCACAAGGAATGCGTTTAGGATTAGCTTGGTCTTTCTAGTTTAAACACAAACCCACTGAAACTGATTAAAAGTTTAGCTTATGGATTGGAATTTTAAAATTTTAATCCATGCTTTCCCGTACTGAGGCAGACGGTTTGATATAATCAGACTATCCGATAATATCCTAAAATTGCTATAAAATGTAAAATAATACCTTAAATTTGCCATGACTACTACCCAACTTAAATCCTTAAGTCTAGAATCTTTTCTTCAACAATATTATATTGATGAATCTCCTGCCTGGGAATATATTGATGGTAAAATCAGACAAAAACCAATGCCTCAAGGACAACATAGTAAACTACAATATAAATTCTGTGAAACGATTAACCAAATAGCAGAACCTTCTAAAATCGCTTATGCTTTACCGGAACTCCGTTGTACTTTTGGCGGGCGTTCCATTGTACCTGATATTGCTGTCTTTTTATGGAATAGAATACCCCTAACCCCAGAAGAAGAAATTGCTAATCAATTTGATTCTTTCCCTGACTGGACTATTGAGATTTTATCACCCAATCAAAAACCAACAAAAGTCATCGATAATATTCTGCATTGTTTAGAATATGGTTGTAAATTGGGATGGTTAATTGATCCAGATGAACGATCAATTTTTGTATTTCAACCCAATCAAATTTTGAAGAATTATAAGATTGATTCAGCAGAAAAGTTACCCATTTTAGAATCAATTGATATTAATTTAACGGTCTCTCAAATTTTTGGTTGGTTAAAACAGAGGCCGTTGATAGACTAATTGAGGGCAATGGCGAGAGGCTTAACACCAGAAATTTTAGAATCAATTATTAATGAAACCTAGACAATATTTAGTTTTAGATACCAATATTCTAGTCAGTGCGGTTCTGTCTAAAAAACTGTTGAATTTGTAGAAGTCAGAGAAATAATTAAAATGTGTCGTGATCCCAAAGATGATAAAATATTGTCTTTAGCTTTGAGTGGAAAAGCAGAATATATTATCACTGGCGATCAGGACTTACTTATTTTAAATTTATTTCAAGGAGTAAAAATAATTACAATAGAGGAATTTTTAAACCTAGCTAATTGAATAATGGATATATGTCAATATATTAAGATTGCAAATTTAGTATAACATTATTTTAAAAATACTACCATAATAATTAAGATTGCTGTAAAATAGCAGGTGTCTATACCCCTTTTTTAAACTTTTAGGAGAAATTAAAAATGACCGATAAAAAACCAAATATTGTCATCATTTGGGGTGATGATATTGGTCAATCTAACCTCAGTTGTTATACTCACGGTTTAATGGGCTATAAAACCCCTAATATTGATCGGATTGCCAAAGAGGGGATGCTATTTACCGACTCCTACGCCGAGCAGAGTTGTACAGCAGGGAGATCGGCATTTATCACGGGTCAATGTGTTTTTCGCACAGGCTTAAGTAAAGTCGGGATGCCTGGAGCTAATCTAGGAATGCGTGCTGAAGATCCGACTATTGCCGAACTCCTGAAGCCCTTGGGTTACGCCACCGGACAATTTGGTAAAAACCACCTGGGCGACAAAGACGAAATGCTGCCCACCAACCACGGCTTTGATGAGTTTTTTGGTAATCTCTATCACCTCAACGCAGAAGAAGAACCCGAATTACGAGACTATCCTCCCGCAGCAGATTTTCCTAATTACAAGAAAATGTTTGGCCCGCGCGGTGTCCTCGACTGTAAAGCCAACCCAGACGGGACTCAAACTATTGTCGATACGGGTGCGCTGACCAAGAAGCGGATGGAAACCATTGATGATGAAGTGCTGGCCAAAGCCAAGGATTTTATTGATCGTCAGGTAAAGGCAGGTATTCCCTTCTTTCTGTGGTTTAATACGACCCACATGCACTTCCGTACCCACGCCAAGCCTGGGAGTTTAGGGCAGTCGGGACGCTGGCAGTCGGAATACCACGACGTTATGATTGACCACGACAAGTGCGTTGGGGAATTACTCAATTATCTGGATGCCCTTGGGATCACGGATAATACTTTTGTCATGTATAGCACCGATAACGGCCCCCACATGAATTCCTGGCCCGATGCGGGGATGACCCCTTTTCGGAGTGAAAAGAATACTAACTGGGAAGGCGCATTCCGTGTACCAAAGTTGGTGCGCTGGCCTGGTGTGATTGAACCGGGTAGTATCTCGAATGAAATTGTCAGTCACATGGATTGGTTGCCAACTTTTGTGGCGATGGCAGGTGATCCAGATATTAAGGAAAAACTACTCACAGGCTATCAGGCGGGTAATAAAACCTTCAAGGTACATCTGGATGGCTATAACCTAGTGCCTTACCTAAAAGGCGAGGTGGAAAAAAGCCCACGACTGGAATATTTCTACTTCAGTGATGATGGCAACTTGATGGCACTGCGCTATGACCACTGGAAGACGGTTTTCATGGAACAACGGGTAACAGGTACTTGCCAGATTTGGGCAGAACCCTTTGTTGTGTTGCGGGTTCCAAAACTGTTCAATCTCCGTACCGATCCCTATGAGCGTGCAGATATTACCTCAAATACCTATTGGGATTGGATGTTTGATCACATTCCTTTAGTATTAGCAGCCCAGCCTATCGTTGCCAAATTTATCGCCACTTTCCAAGAGTTTCCCCCACGTCAAAAAGCAGCCAGTTTTACGGTTGATCAGGTGATGGAGAAAATTACCTCTGGTATTGCAAGTCGTTAATCAGCAAGAAAAATCATGATCAAAAAGCTGCTCGGTCTAGCATCTGCTCTCGAAATACTCACAGGTTTAGCCCTAATCATCGCTCCTTCGGATGTCGCTATGTTGTTGTTAGGGGATGGGGTTTCTGGTATCGGGACTGTGGTAGGTCGGGTAGCTGGCTTTGGTTTGTTTGCTTTGGGATTGGCTTGTCAACCGCGATCGCAAGATATTGACAGTTCTGATCAAGTAGTTTTGGGGATGCTCACCAAAAAACGAGCGAGAAGCCCCTGGCTTTAGACATGGGGAGGAAAGTGGCTGCGGTTTCAACCGCCTTCAATATTTCCTGATCTAACTGATTGAAAAGTTGAGTTAGAATAGATCGTAAGTAAAACAACCATCTGCGTGTTGAAACACTCTAGTATCGGAGAAATCCCGGCACAGTGAGCCACCACACTCCTTGAGGAGTAGTAAGCCTGTATAACTGACAAGTAATGGCAGAGTGTGAAGCGTACCTATCTGGCGTTGTGATGGTCTATGAAAACAAACACAATTTAAAAGTAAGCGCAATTGCAATATCTTTTATAAGGGTAGTTGTTTTGAGCGTGTAGAGGTGATTTGATAGCGCCTTTGAGAGTTTTCGGATTCATTCAAGAATCCCCGTGGCTTCAGCCCTGGGGAGTATCAACTACAATATCTTGATAGCAATCTACCTTATCCCCATTCAGCGACCATCCTAAAAAGGTGGCGTGGTGAGGAATCCCCGTCCGTTTACGGCGGGGTGGATGTCAACGTTTAATTGCTCAGAGGAAGTGGGTGAGCGATCGCCAACTTCCTCTTGATTTAATTTTTGAACATAAGGCGACTTAAACAAAAATCAATTCCAAAATCTGATACCCACTCCCCTCAAAAGTGGTGTTGATTTCCCTATCTGTCAGTGAGTTTCAAAAAATGTAGTGCTTCATGGCAAAGAATCGAGTTAAATTAGATACAACAGGTGCATTAATCAAATTGACTCAGAACCGCCGCCAGGAGAATTAATCCCCTATAACTTGAATTGACCGAAGAAAGGGGCAAGAGGTAAGAGGCAAAAGATGAAGTCTTTTCCCCCTATTCCCAGATCCGGTGTTCCCTGTTTCCTAGTATTTGTCAGTCCTAGGTTGAGAAATTTGACCCCAGTTTTAAACCCTGTCGATTAAAAAGGAGTATGCAGCTAATGGCTTCAAGCGCCGCCCCTCAACATCCTGTTGAGCATCAATCCAAACTCAAAATAAGTAATCCTAAAGCCCATAATCATTATCGATTTCAAGATTTTTTCAGCTTTGATCCGTCTATGGGTACGGTCACAGACTGGAATCAAATGCGAAATATCTTTACCAGTGAAGATTTTATCATCGGTTTGGTCGAAGGATTAGAGGAAGAAGTCGGTAGCGCCTCCTCGGTAATCATGTATACCATTGGCAAAGAATGGGGCGTTAAGGATGCTATCTTTTTCCAGCAGTGGTATGAGGCCGAATATGGCCAAAGTATTCGACAGTCTAACCTGATGTTTCTCTTAGAAACTTGGTGGTGGCCTTTTACTGCCCAAGGTTGGGGACGCTGGGAAGTGGACATGAGCGATCGCAAACATGGCTGTATCTTTATTAACCTATTTGACTCAGCCGTTGCCCGGACGTTAGGCGATGTGGGCAAACCCGTTTGTCATATCTATGCTGGATTATTTGCTGGATTTTTTAGCAATTTAGTTAAAAAAAGCCTAAGTTGTATAGAACTGCAATGTTATTCCATGGGAGAAACCTATTGTAAGTTTCTTTTGGGAAACCCAGATCGGATCGATGCTGCGGGTTTTTGGCTGAATGAAGGGGCCACCGCCAGGGATATTCAGCGAAAATTACAGGATGGAGTGGTGTTGCGATGAACAATCCCCCGGTTTGGCTCAGTGAATCTGTTCAAGACTTTTTCAGTAATCTTAACTGGTTAGGTACACCCGCGAGGGTAGAAAAGAGTCATCCGACTACTTCATCACAGTCAAATTTAACCCTATCCGTCGCTGATTTTTTTCAACGGATTGATTGGGAAGGAGTTCCCCAGGTCGGAGTTATGCCGATTATACCTGCTGCTGCTTCTAATACCCCGGATCAACTTGATGTTACCATCGACGATTTAATGGGTTTATTTTAACAGGTAATGGGTAATGGGTAAAGAAACAGGCAATGGGTAGTAGGTAATCGGCAATAGGTAAACAATCAATTCTTAAACCCATTACCCATTACTCATTACCCATTACTCAATTCTTAAACCCATTACCCATTACTCATTACCCATTACTCAATTCTTACACTGATTACTGATTACTGATTACTGATTACTATGCAAGCTGAATTAAATCAATTATTAGTCAAAGCGGAAAATCGCTATCTTCAAACCGAAGAATTGCTGGGTTTCAAGAGCTATTCAGAAACTTTAGCCCAACGATTAAAAATTTATGAATTTCTTCGTGATCGAGAAGTGGTGATTTTTCAGCCTGTTGCCGATCAAATTTCAGTTATATTTCCCCAGGAAAAACAAGAACGCTTAGAACAGGTTTTACAACAATGGATTCTGATTTTGCGCCATAGTGCAATGGCGATGTTATTAAATGATTCAGAATACCTTCAGCGACGAGTGATTGATTGGTTATCAGGTATAGTTCAAGCCCATAATACCCAAGCAATTGATACTCAAGTCTACCAATTGCTTAATACCCGTTTAAATGAATTACTCTCGGCAAAGGCAATGGTTTTTATCCAACCATTCCTAGAACAAGTTAAAAGTTACTTGCTAAAACCTTGAATAAAAAAGAGTTAATTGATTCTGATTAGCACTTTTATGGAAACCCTGGTAAAAAAATATCTGTTCATCACAACCGCGATTCGGTTAACTATCAACCGTCAATATCACCTGTTTAAATCATGATTGAAATCAACAATTTACTAATTAAACCTCAACTTCCGGGCAACTATTTTGCTTATGATGCTTATGTGAAAGGGGATCTGGAATTGGGCTTACTAGAAAATCGTCTTGGGGGTCGTTTACTAGGTCTTCCCTCAACCTTACTTGAAGCAATTTACACTGGATTAGAACAAGAAACAGGTCAAGCCACCCGCTTAGTCTTATTCAATTGTGGTCGCTGGTGGGGAAAAAATTTTTATGTCCGTTTTTGTGAAGAAATCAGCGAATATTATGACAAAACTGTGGCGCAAATGGAAATGATCGAATTCATTCAATGTTTACAACAATGTTGGAAAACCCATGGTTGGGGAACATTTGATTTGGATGCCCAATATACTAACACGGGATTTTTGATCCTGATTACCAAAAATTCCCCCTTTGCTAGTGTTGCTAAGGACTGGAATCGACCAGTTTGTTTTTTGGAAGCTGGAATTTTTAGCTCCTTTTTTAGTCGATTAACCGGACGAGACCTCCATTGTGTTCAAACAACCTGTGAGTCCATGGGTGCAGATTCTAACCAATTTATTCTCGGTTTGAGTAATCGTTTACAATCAGTCGAAGCCTTAGTAGATCAGGGGAAAGATCATGACACTATTCTGAAATCACTGGCATGAAATATTAATTAATTAAGAATTAAAAATTAAGAGTTACAAATTACGAGAATATTAATTCGTAATTCATAATTCGTATTAGGTTTAACCCATGGATGCGATTGAACTGCTGAGTCGATATGGAGATGGAGAACGGGATTTTAAGGGCGTAAGTCTGCGAGGTATGATTCTAAGTACCAATTCTTATCGACCCAATACCATACCAACTATGGGTTTGGCTAATATTCGAGAACCCCAAAATCGACCGCATTTAATTGGTGTCGATTTAAGTAATGCTGACTTAAGCGAAGCCCATCTCAGTCTAGTTAATCTCAGTAAGGCTAATTTGACTGGAGCCAATTTAACCGGGGCTAATCTCAGTGGAGCCAGTCTCAGTGGCACGATTCTAACCGGAGCGAACCTGAGTCGGGTTAACCTCGAAGGCTCTCACCTGAATTGGGCAAATTTGCAAGAGGCGGATCTGAATCATGGCAATCTCAAAGGTGCTGATTTTAGTTCCGCAATTCTCCTAGAAGCTATTTTGACTCAATCCTCTCTGGTTAAGGCCTATTTAATTAAGGCAAATCTCCATCAAGCGATCTTGAAAAACACGGATTTAACCCAGGCTAATTTGAAAGATGTAGACTTATCCGGTGCAGATTTGACTCAAGCTATTATTGTCCGAGCTAATTTAAGTGGAGCTAATTGCACCGGGGCTGATTTAACCAAGGCCCAAATGTTAAAAACTAATTTAAGACACGCTGATTTAACCGATGCTTTTCTTAATTCTGCAACTTTATTAGAAGCCGATCTCAATGAAGCTAACTTAACTCGTGCTAATCTGAGTAAAGCCAATTTGAGCAAAACTTATCTGAGGAATGTCTGTTTAAATGGGTCTCATTTAAGTGGAATTAATTTAAGTGGGGCTGATTTAGGCGGAATTGATTTAAGACAAAAATTATTAACGGGAATTAATTTAGCGGGGGCATATTTAAGTGAAGCCAACTTGGAAGGAGCTTTATTAATGGATGCTAACTTAAATGCCAGTAATTTAAGTTCTGCTAATTTGAGTAAATCTTGTCTAATTAATGCCGATTTAAGAAATAGTCATCTGGGTAATGCTAACTTAGCCGATGCGAATTTAATGGGAGCTAATTTGAGCGGGGCTGATTTAAGAGGGGCAATTTTAAAGGGGGCAATTCTAGCCAATGCCGAAATTAAGGGTGCAAAGTTACATGGAGCTACATTACCGAATGGAAAAGTTTATAACTCTTAAAAGTAAAGGAATTTTATGAAGGTCTTTTTTTGCATAAAGTATTGTAATTCATTTCAATTATAGGTAAAAATAGATTATTTTCTTCCGAGGTTAAATAACCTTTAATTACATCGGACATGGTTTGATGTGTTAATTCAGTTAGAGCTTGAACTTTAAAGGCTTGTAAAATTGTCGAAAACCAAATTAATAGGCGTTGTTGCAAATATTCGGGATCATCGATCAATAACGCCATGGCTGAATACCGTAAAACTCTAACTGTATCTAAATGCCATTTTGATTTTAAATTAACTGAACCTTGCATGAAAATATCAGGGTTCATTTTTTCCAAATTCTCTTGAATTTGATTCATGATAAGCGATTCATTATTTTTGATTTTTTGATAGGCACTGATCCGATATTTAAACGTACCAAAATAGGATTTTAAAAAATCCAGTTCTTCCGGTGTTGCATAACGACCATCAACTTCCACACTCAAACGTTCTAAATTAGTAAACATATCTTATACTGATAACTGTTGACTGATAACTGATATAGCAGTCGCCAGACCTATTAGGACAAAGAGTGATGCAGCAAAGCTAGACGGTGAAGTCTTTTCCTCCCAGATCCGGCGTTCCCTGTTCTCGTTCGACCGTTCGACTGGCTCACGGCTCACGACGCAGCCTGTTCCCTGTTCCCTGCTATAACTGTTTATTACTCATCTTTCGCATTCCGAGTTCGAGCTAAATATTCGCCCACTTGTAAACGAGTTTCTTTCAATTGATTCAGAATTGATCGAGTGATTAGTTTTCCAGTTTCCACAACCACTTCCCCAGTAATAGGATGTAGAAGTTCCTGTTCTGCTCGTCGCCCGACTAAAGATTCTATATCTTCGATGGCATCAATATACATCCCAGAGGGTAATTCAACAACAATACCCTCCCCAAGAACATGAGCTTGACAGGCCAAACGGGAATTAGGTTTAGCCGTTGTAATCACTTCTAAGGTTCTTTGTTCACGGCGGCTGACTTTAGATAAACCATCCATGCCATCCTTAATAAAAACATGACAGGTGGCACACATTCCCCGCCCCCCGCATTCTTTCAGAACATGAAGTTCCTTGGTCATCAATGCCGAAAGCAAATTAGAATTAGTCTGAACTGCCATTTCTTCCGCAATCGGTTCTAGTCGAAGTATTTTAGCCATTTGTTTAGATTAGAGAATCAAATGTAGATTGCACAAGTTAGCATTTAGATTCAAAATTTCAGGGACATTAACGTCCCATTATTGTGGCACATTAACAGTTTCAGTATCATTAGACAGGCTCGTTTTTCATCTCCCCTGTTATTTTCATAACAAATTCAAGCCTTAAGAGCGATGAAGTTGAGCATTAGGCTCTTGCACCCAAATTGCATAACCTTTTGGAGTTTTAGTAATGACAGTGCTGTCTCCGACCTTTCCCAGTTTAGCAACGATTTCTAAAGTTTTCTCAGCATTCTCTACCGCCTTAAAAAAACTGTAGTATTCCTGATCAACACAAACCGCAGGAACAGGTTGCTCCAAATCCGGCACCTTGATCCGACAAGTGCGATACTGATTTTGAGATTGAATGATTTTAGTTGGGGCTGGCCCTGTAACTGGTGTTGTAGAGTCTGATTCAACGGTCGAAAACATAAACACCCCTGGTTACTGGATAAGGTTAATTTGTCAGTAATACCCATATACTATAGGATAGGGCATTAACGAGGCGGTCTAAAACACACCATGCAGGCTTCTCGATACCGAATTTTAGGGTTAGTAGGACAAGGCCAGTTTGGTAAAGTTTACTGTGCCAGCGATCGCCGTACTGGAAAACTCGTAGCTCTCAAAGAACTGAGTCATCAAAGCGCCCCTACTCACCAATTTTTACAAGAACTATGGTTTATTATCAGTTTACAACATCCTAATATCGCCGCTTGTCTAGGTCTTGAACACATCCAGACCGGACGCTATTTAGTCATGGAATATTGTGAAGGAGGAACACTTCGTCATCTTGTCGAACAACAGAATTCTCTACGTCTACAAGAAGCATTAAACTTGATCATCGGCGTTTTAGAGGGTTTAGACTACGCCCATCAACGGGGTATTATTCACTGTGATATTAAACCTGAAAATATCCTACTCACCCTCAAATCCCAAGGGTGGCATCCAAAATTATCAGACTTTGGCATTGCTCGCCGTCTTCCCATAGCTGGAAAACTGTCCTCTTCAGAAAAGCCCTCCACTTTTACTGGAGGATCTCCTGCTTACATGGCTCCAGAAAGATTTTATGGTATTTATTCTCCTCGATCAGATATTTATGCGGTGGGGGTTGTCTTATTTGAACTATTGGTGGGCGATCGCCCCTTTCATGGGTTACCCGGTGAGTTGATGTCAGCCCACTTAAATCAGCGGTTAGAGATGTCTACAGAGATTCCTGAAGCCCTACAAACAATCATTCAAAAAGCCTTAGAAAAACTCCCAGCCCGTCGCTATAAAACCGCAGCAGAGATGGCAGAAGCATTGCAAACAGCCATAGTTAATCCTCAAATTCAAAGTCTAGCTAACTCTATTATTTTGGGGAAATTTCCTGATTCCCCCGAAGACGAACAATTCTCCAAAGCTCAGATTTCTAATCTAACTTTATCAGTTGATCATTCTATTCCATTATATTCCGTTGGAAATTCCAAATTCCCCCTAAATTGTATTACTAATTTTCCCTATCTTTATACAGCGTTTGGTCAAACATTAAAAATTTGGTCTTCTCCCCCTCCTGAAGAAACTCAGGTTATTGCTCAAAATCCAATTCATTTCCCAGAACCGATTTTAGCCATGCAAATGATGAGAAATGGGTGTTGTGTGATGACCAAAAATAAAATTTATTATGCGACTAATTTTCAAGACAATCCTAAATCCTTATTGAATTTAAGTGCGATTCAATCTCATACATCTTATGATCAAGAATCACAAGACTCTAATCAAGTTAAAGCAGAAAAAAACCATCCTTTAAATCCTTTAAATATAGCTTCACATAAAGATTTATTATATAGAGTTGCCATTGAACCAAAGGGTCATTATATGGCTTTAGCTTTTTCGGGACAATTACGATTTTATTCCCTTACGGATAAACAGGGTTCTCCCGCTTTAAAACTTATTAAAAAATTATCTCTTTCTGTTCCTCAAATTCCAGAACTTATATTTTTAGACCGTAGATATTTACTCGGAGTTTGGCTAAACTTCAAACAAAAAAACTGCACGTTGCTCAGGGTTTATACCCGCCGAGGAACCCCCATTGGCAACCTTAAATTATTCATTCCTTTAAAACAAATCATTCCCACTCCTCAACCCTATACTGTATTGGGTATTGGATGCGATGATCAACCTCAGCTTATTCTTTTACACCTAAAGCCCTTAAGTATTATTCGCATCTCCTTAAACTCTCCGCCCACCATCGCTTGCGCTACCTCCTGGGGATATGTTATAGTAGATAAACAGGGAAAATATACCTTCTTTAATTTAGAAGGAAAATTGTTAGGAGATTATCTTGGCCCTGTTCATCCTCAAGCCATAACCTCTTGGGGAAAAACAGGTTTAGCAATTCTCACCGCTTCCGAACCCCAGGGTGACTTACACTTTGTAAAATCTATTAATCTTGAGCAAGACCTATGAATAACAATCCATTAATAGAATCAATTGATTCCGTAGAAATCACAATAAATACTATTGAAAAATCATCAACAACCCAACCTCAAAACCTAGATGATTTTCTCGATCAAACCCTAATTAAATTTATTGATTTAGTTTCCTTTAATTCTATCTCTAACTCTCCTGAAATTCCCGCTAATTTAGTCCAAGCCATGCAAGAATTGATTCAAATTCTTGCTCATTTGCGATCTCCTAATGGAGCCTGGCCAAGCAATTTACCCCAAACCCCTGAAAACCTCATTCCTTATGTTATAGAAGAAGTTTCTGAAGTATTAACAGCTTATAGGGGAATTACGAATTGCGAATTACGAATTACGAATGGGGAATATTTTACTTCCCCTGCTCCCCTGCTCCAGCCCCCAGTTATTTTATTTCTTAATACATTAGTTCCTCAATTATTATGGAATTTATCCCAGACTTCCTATCAATTTATGCGACTTTTAACCGGAATTAATGCTGAAATTTTATTACCTAATCAAGATTGGACACCTGGAAAATTAAGATTAGTTGCCAGTTTAATTATTAAAACAGAAAATCTAGAGAGTTCAATCGATCTGGCAACCAGTTTTTTTCCTCCTCCCTTGATTCCGACTGAAGCCTATGTTCAATCTAATGACTGTTCCCTATGTCAACATCCTTTAGAAGTTCAATCTTTATTAACACAAATTACCCATAACCTTCAAGATAGTTTTAATCAAATTAATTTTTTTAATGATCCCATCAACACTGAAATTATTTATCCAAAAAGTCAATGGGAATCAAGTCAAATCCACATAAAAATGGGATTTCAATTTATTGCTGACCCTGAAACATCAGAAGTCAGTCCCTTTTATTATTCGCTAGAAAATGACCAAAAAGACGAAGAACTTTTTATCCATACACCCATTCAAAATGTTGAATATTCGATCCTAGCTTCCGTTTCTCAGGCGTCTTTATTCAAAACACAAATTCGACTAACTGACCCAGGAATCATTGAACCTTATATTCAAAACCAAATCCAAAATCATGGTTTACACTGGCTTAAACAACAAAAACAATCCTATAATCTGAACCTTTCTGCCGAACCCATTTCAAATCTTGATCTTCAAGCCGAACATTCCTCTTTAATCGACTTAATTGAAATTGCAGATGAATTAGTTGATATTATTTACAGTCCCCAATCTCCTTCCAGTTTGATGCGTCTTCAACCTGAAATACCACTAACAGAATTATCCCTAAGATTGCTATGGCAGATGGTTAAAAGCAGTTATAATATTATGCAACTTATTAGTGGAATTAAAGCCAAAGTCCTGCAACCTGGATTGGTTTGGCAAACCGGACACTTGAGATTATTAGCAGTTTTAAATGCCGAATTTCTAAACGATTCTTGGGAAGTAGATATTGCCAGCAGCCAACCTCTGAAATTTGACATAAATCTCCTTATCTCTAACTCGATTATCCAGTCAGATGACCATGAATGGTGTCGATTTCCTCAATCACTAGAATTTTTAAAAATGCAAATCATTAATTTATTAGAAACCACTCCTGAACTTAAAAGTTGGATCAAAGGAGTCAAAATAGATTGGGGTAATTCCCATGAAAATTTAACACTATCTATTCCTTGGAAATCTGGATTTGCCCAACTCAGCTTTGATTTTGAATGGATTCCCAATCAGTCATCAGTGAAAAATCAGTTTTAAGTCATTTCTAATCATCAATGATTCTTAAACATCGGACTTACGCAGAAACCGGGTTTTTGAACGATAAATCACCGATTTTATCCGTAAAATCAGGGTCAGAAACCCGGTTTCTTTGGTCTTGTGCGTAAGTCCTGAAACAGTTAAGACTTAATTTATAGTCATTAGCTTTCAAATGAAACTTTTACACTCATAACTGGTGACTGAAATGTACACTTATGCTTTTTTCAAAACACCCATATCACCCCTTAAACTTTCTTCTGGGATCAGAGGTTGTTTAGAAATTATCAATTTTCAAGGATTATCCGCCTTGGTAGAAACTGATTTAAAAGCTCAAGACCTCCCAGATACCGATGAACAATTAATACAAGCTATTTTAATTCATGATCAAATTATCCGTTCCGTTTTCGAACAAACCACCCTCTTACCGCTACGCTTTGGCATTTGTTTTCCTTCTGACATAGCACTTTCCGAGCATTTAGCCCTACATCAACAGGACTACTTGCAAAAACTAGAGCAATTCCAACATAAGACCGAGTATTGTTTACAGGGAATTCCTCTCGAACCCACCCCAGTTCTTACTCAACCCAACCCCATAAACTCGTCCCCCCAGAGAGGGCGAGACTACTTCTTAGGCAAAAAACAATTCCATCAGCGTCAACTGGAATATCAACAGCAACAAGCTCAAGAATGGCAAGAGCTAGTTGGCACCATTAGCCAAACCTATCCAGAAAACCGTTTCGCCGACAGCCAACCCAACCGAGAACGCATCTATATATTGATTGACCAAACCCAAACCCTCCAACTGCAAGACCAATTCAACCAATGGCAAAGCCAGTCCCACCATTGGCAGTTAAGCCTTGGGGATGCTCTACCTCCCTACCATTTCTTATAAAAGTCAACTGCCAAAACCAGTCTCAAAAAAATTTCCATCCTTTCCATATAAATATTGAAAGAAGCAATCGTCTGAAAGCCTGATGATACAAGGATTTCAAAAAAAAACAAAAAAATCTCAAAAAAAAGCTTGACAAACCAGAGCAGATTAGATAAATTAGTAAATGCGCTCGAGAAACGAAAGCGACGAGAGCGCACCGAACCTAGAAAAAAGAATACGTTTGAAAGTCGAATTTACAAACTCCTAGTCAAAAAACTAAACGAGGAGTCAACTGTAAAGTTGATGACTCAAAAATAACATGACTAATTAAATTAGTCAACAGAAGAGCTAACAGATTCTTCAAAACGGAGAGTTTGATCCTGGCTCAGGATGAACGCTGGCGGTCTGCTTAACACATGCAAGTCGAACGGAATCCTTCGGGATTTAGTGGCGGACGGGTGAGTAACACGTAAGAACCTGCCTCTAGGACGGGGACAACAGTTGGAAACGACTGCTAAACCCGGATGAGCCGAAAGGTAAAAGATTAATCGCCTAGAGAGGGGCTTGCGTCTGATTAGCTAGTTGGTGAGGTAAGAGCCCACCAAGGCGACGATCAGTAGCTGGTCTGAGAGGATGATCAGCCACACTGGGACTGAGACACGGCCCAGACTCCTACGGGAGGCAGCAGTGGGGAATTTTCCGCAATGGGCGAAAGCCTGACGGAGCAAGACCGCGTGGGGGAGGAAGGTTCTTGGATTGTCAACCCCTTTTCTCAGGGAAGAACACAATGACGGTACCTGAGGAAAAAGCATCGGCTAACTCCGTGCCAGCAGCCGCGGTAATACGGGGGATGCAAGCGTTATCCGGAATGATTGGGCGTAAAGAGTCCGTAGGTAGTCATCCAAGTCTGCTGTTAAAGAGCGAGGCTTAACCTCGTAAAGGCAGTGGAAACTGGAAGACTAGAGTGTAGTAGGGGCAGAGGGAATTCCTGGTGTAGCGGTGAAATGCGTAGAGATCAGGAAGAACACCGGTGGCGAAGGCGCTCTGCTGGGCTATAACTGACACTGAGGGACGAAAGCTAGGGGAGCGAATGGGATTAGATACCCCAGTAGTCCTAGCGGTAAACGATGGAAACTAGGTGTGGCCTGTATCGACCCGGGCCGTGCCGAAGCAAACGCGTTAAGTTTCCCGCC
>LR882958.1:0-795000 GCA_904830895.1 Planktothrix rubescens CCAP 1459/22 | reverse complement strand
ACACTGATGGTAATTCTTAAATCTACTTAAATCTACTTTAAAAATTCATAGAGGATCGATTTCAGCATGACCTACTTCCGTCGCCAAGTTTCTCCGATCAAACCCGGAACTCCCATCGATTATAAAGATATCGAACTGTTACGGAAATTTGTTACAGAACGGGGTAAAATCCTGCCTCGTCGGATTACTGGACTTACCTGCAAACAGCAGCGAGATCTGACCCAAGCTATCAAACGGGCTAGAATCCTAGCAATGTTGCCTTTCGTCAATAAGGAAGGCTAATTTTATCTGTGGAAAAGGGTACTCTGATTGAGCTTAGATTACACGGGGAGCGTCGTCTTGCCGTGATGGATCGACCTGAAGGAAAAAAACACTGGGTCGTTATTGATGAAAACCTCCTAGCTCATACAATTCACCCGCGGCAAATTGCTTATGAGGTAACGGGGGCTACATACAAACCTGTGGATATCCGGGCTTTTACTAAAGAATTGCAGCCTTATCTTGATCCGTCAAGTTTGGAGGTGGCTTGGGAAATTTTAGTGGAGCAAGGAGAAACCGTAGACCCGAAAGAAATGGCTCTGCTTTTGTTTTCTGAGCAGAGTCCGCCTCAGTGTTATGCCAGTTATGTCTTGTTATCAAATGATAAACTCTACTTCAAACAGAAGGGTGAACGCTACGAACCTCGCTCTCCTGGACAGGTGGCTGAAATCAAACATCAACAGGACGTTGAACAACAGAAGCAACGGGACGTTCAAGAATATTGGTTGCGAGTGCAAAATAGACTAGCGGGGGTCGTGGTAGAATGGCGAAATAGTGATCGCACCCGTTTGGATGCGTTAGAGCGTTTGGCGCTGCATGGAGAAGATGCCTCCCATGTCGCACCTGCTTTAGAAACTTTGGCAACCTTGGAACGTTCTCAAACACCCCAAGCTGCGTTGCAGTTGTTAGTAGACTTAGGGATATGGGGTCTGCATGAAAACCTATCCCTACGTCGGAGTCAAATTCCCACCCAATTCTCAACTCAAGTGCTTGAAGTGGCTCGACGTTGCTTAGATTCTCCCCCGCCCGATCCGGATTCTGATCGCCTAGATCTAACTCATCTTAAGGTCTATACGATTGATGATGAGAGTACCCGTGAGATTGATGATGGTTTGAGTTTAGAGGTTTTGGAGGATGGACGAAGACGGATTTGGATTCATATTGCTGATCCAACTCGTTTGCTTTCTCCTGGAGATGAACTAGACTTAGAAGCCCGCCGCCGGACAACAACAGTTTATCTCCCGACCGGAATGGTTCCGATGTTCCCCTCGGAATTGGCAACTGGGCCGATGAGTCTAATTCAAGGCCAAGTCTGTTGTGCTTTGAGTTTTGGTGTGATTTTGGATGAAACGGGTGGGGTAAAGGATTATAGTATTCATGTCAGTAATATTAAACCGACCTATCGCCTCACTTATGATGATGTGGATGAGATGTTGCAAATTGGCATCCAAGGGGAACCGGAAATTGATGCTTTGTCGCTGTGGGCTAAACGCCGTAAGGAATGGCGAAATGCGAACGGGGCAATTAGTATTTATATGCCCGAGTCGGTGATTAAGGTGAACGGGGAAGAAATAAGTATTACGGTTGTAGAGGATTCTCCGTCTCGCCAAATGGTGGCGGAAATGATGATTTTAACTGGAGAAGTGGCGGCTCGTTATGGTCAAACCCATAATTTACCGTTGCCTTATCGGAGTCAACCCCAACCGGAATTACCACCGGAGGAGGAATTGATGCAGCTACCACCAGGGGCGGTGAGAGCTTGTACTATGCGGCGTTATATGCCTCGTAGTGAGGTGGGTTTGACTCCTTCGCGCCATGCGAGTTTGGCTTTAGAGACTTATACCCAGGTGACATCGCCGATTCGTCGTTATAGTGATTTATTAGCTCATTTTCAAATTAAAGCCCATCTGCGAGGTGAAGCCTCACCTTTTTCTATAGAAGATATGCAGGCTATTGTGATGAGTTTAGGGCCGGCGGTGAAGGAAGCGTCCAAAGTAGAACGGGAAACGAATCGTTATTGGAGTTTGGAGTTTTTGCGCCGGAATAGCGATGAAATTTGGCAAGCCACAATGTTGCGATGGCTGCGGGAAGATTTAGGGTTAGTCTTTTTAGAGGAGTTAGCTTTAGAGTTACCGATGCGATTTAGTCGTTCTGTAGAAGTTGGAGAACAGTTTGAAGTGAAGGTAAGTCATGTTGATCCCCATAAGGATATGATTCAATTTCAGGAGATTATTGGTTCTACTGCTTCATCTGCTATATAGAAGTTTAAAGTTAAAAGATAGGTGCGGGGTGTCAGTTAAGAGTCAACCTTCACCTATTTTTTTTATTAATAATTAAACAGATAAAATTAATAGCCATGCCTAAACGTATTTTATATTTTTTAATCGGCTTAGTTTTTGCCGTCTTATTGTCTGTAGGAGCCTGTTCTCCTTCTGCCACTCCTCCGCAAGCGACCAAAACTATCACCCCAGCCGTCACATCCCAAACTACTACCTTATTAACTGCTGCTGCTGCTAGTTTACAAAATGCCATAGAAGAAATTAATCCCCTATTTAAGTCCGCCAATTCCGAGGTGGAATTAAAATATAACTTCGCCGCATCTGGGCTTTTACAACAACAAATTGAGCAGGGCGCACCGGTGGATGTTATCATTTCCGCCGCCGCTCAACAGATGGATAATCTTCAGAAAAAAGATTTCATTCTCACCGATACTCGGAGGCAACTTTTAACTAACAGTTTAGTTTTAATTGTGCCGAATAACTCTAGCTTAAATCTCATCAGTTTTGAACAATTAACCGACTCTAATGTAGGAAAAATTGCCATGGGGGAACCCCGAAGTGTGCCGGCGGGGAAATATGCCGAAGAAGTTTTTACTAAGTTAGGAATTATAGAAGAATTGCGCCCCAAATTTGTCTATGGCAACTCAGTTCGTAATGTTTTAAGCGCCGTAGAAAGTGGCAATGCCGATGCGGGAATTGTCTACCTCACCGATGCCAAAATCTCTAAGCAGGTGAAACAAGTCGCCACTGCCGCCAAGGATTTACATTCTCCGATCATCTATCCGATCGCTGTAATTAAAGCCAGCCAGAATCAGGAATCTGCCAAAACTTACATCCAATTTTTAACCAGTAACCCCGCCCAAGATGTGTTCAAAAAATACGGTTTTGGCATTGCCAACTAAAGATTGATGCAGATCTAAACGCTTATGACTACCGATTTATCGCCCCTGTGGATTTCCTTGAAAACGGCGGGACTAGCGACGATCGCTACTTTCTTTCTTGGAACAGCCGCAGCCTACGGGATGTTGGGCTATCGAGGACGGTGGAAATCCCTGATGGAAGGGCTTCTGATTGCCCCCTTGATTTTGCCACCTACAGTGGTGGGATTTCTGCTGTTACTACTATTTGGTAAAAATGGCTTTCTCGGTCAATTCCTGTCTTGGGGAAACTTCTCGATTGTCTTCACTTGGTATGCCGCTGTCATCACCGCCACGGTAGTTTCATTTCCCCTCATGTACAAAACCACCTTGGGAGCCTTTGAGCAAATCGATAGTAGTTTGCTACAAGTCGCCCGCACCTTGGGGGCTTCCGAAGTCCGGGTTTTGCTGCAAATTCTCTTACCCTTAGCGACTCCTGGACTGGTAGCGGGGATAACCCTGTCTTTTGCTAGGGCTTTGGGGGAATTTGGAGCTACCCTGATGCTGGCTGGCAATATTCCCGGTCAAACTCAAACCATGCCCATGGCCATCTACTTTGCCGTTGAAGCTGGGGATTTCCGGGAAGCATGGCTGTGGACGATCGCCATTATGTCCCTCTCCCTCTCCGGCCTGATGACAGTCAATTTCACCGCAGCAAAGGGGGGAAAGTTAACAAACAGTCAGGCTAAAAATAATAAGCAACTGATAACTGGTAGAGAAGTGCCATGGCGCGTCTCTACACTGATAACTGATAATCACTGTTTACTGGTTGATATTGAAAAACAATTAGCTAACTTCAAACTGAAGGTGGCTTTCACTGCCGGGCAGGAAACTTTGGGGATTCTTGGGGGTTCGGGTTCGGGAAAAAGTATGACCCTGCGCTGTCTGGCGGGAGTGGAAACGCCGACTAGGGGGCGGATTGTCTTGAATGGACGGACTCTGTTTGATGCTGATCAGCAGATTAACCTGCCCTGCCATCAACGGCGGGTGAGCTTGGTGTTTCAAAACTATGCCCTGTTTCCCCACCTGACCATAGCCCAAAATATTGCCTTTGGATTAGATCACCTGCCTAAACTCCTCCGCCAACAACAAGTGACTCAACAGCTTACCATTATGGAACTAGAGGGACTGGGCGATCGCTTCCCTCACCAAATTTCGGGGGGACAACAACAACGGGTAGCTCTAGCTAGGGCTTTGGCAATAGAGCCGGAATTACTTCTGCTTGATGAGCCATTCTCCGCCCTTGATACCCATCTCCGTAGCCAAATGGAGCAACAACTCCTCGCCACTCTTACCTCATATCGGGGCATTACCTTGTTTGTCACCCACAACTTAGAGGAGGCTTACCGATTGTGTGAGAACTTAATGGTCATGTCTGGGGGTCTGGCGATCGCTTCTGGGACAAAGGATCAAATCTTTGAACATCCCCAAACCGTTCGGGTGGCTCAACTTACAGGCTGCAAAAACTTCTCCCGGGCGGTAATACAGGGGGCTAATTCTGTGACTGCTACGGATTGGGACGTGACCTTACAAGTCCTCGAAGCAATTCCTAATTCTCTAACCAATATTGGCATCCGCGCGCACCAAATCAAGATCACCACAAATTCTGATTTTCCCGATACGGTGGGCGATAATACTTATCCCTGCTGGTTAGCTGCTACTAGCGAAACTCCACACCATACTACCTTGTTTCTCAAATTCAATGCTACCCCCGCTAGTTCCCAGGATTACCATGTACAGGCGGAGGTTTTTAAGGAAAAGTGGAACGCCATTAAAGATCAGCCCTTTCCTTGGTATGTGTGCCTTGATCCAGCCCGTTTAATGTTATTAACATTTGGAAATAACTGATTACTGATTACTGATTACTGAATCGCATAAATCCTGATCGTGTCCCTGTAATTGGGTTGGGTTGGTGGTGAAATAGTCATAAAGCCAGTTACAACTTTTTCGCATCTGAGTTTTTAAGTCTAAATTCTCTAAACTCCAGAGAATCGTGGTGCCATTATCCTTGCCTATAGCTAGAATTCCAGTATTTCCCGGACTAAAACTAATACTATTCACAAAATCATTCTGTTGTAAAACAATTAAAGGTTGAACCTGATCACAGGCCGATGTGTCCCAAAGACCGTCATTAATTTGCCATAGCCTGACTTTTTTATCATCACTGGCCGTTGCTAAAATTGCTCCTTGGGAATCATAACTTAAACTTTGTACCTGAGCATTATGTCCCAGAGGACAGGAGGCGAGTGGTTTTTTTCCTTGAAGATTCCAAAGCCTGACCATATCACCTTCAGCGACGGCGATTTGTTGAGAATTGCCCAAAAAAGCCAAAGTCGCGACAGAATTTTTCGCGGGTAATTCTAAGGTTGGTTGCCATTGTTTACCTTTTTTTGTCCAGAGGGTAATAGCGTTACTGGGAAGCTTGATAGGACTTTCCAAAAAACTCGCAGATGTGGCCAAAGTATTACCATCGGGACTAAAACGGACATCCCAAACAGCATCTTGATGAAGCAAAGTAGCGATCAATTTTCCTTGTTTGTTCCAAAGTTTAACGGTTTTGTCTTCACTTGCACTGGCTAAAGTTTGACCGTCGGGGCTAAATGTCACAGCCTTAATTGCTTGAGCATGACCGGAAAGTGCTTGCAACAACTGACCTTTTTTTGTCCAGAGTCGCACTATTTTATCCTCACTGGCGGTGGCAATTTCTTGACCATTCGGACTGAAACTCACCCAGTTGACTTTACGGGGATGTGGCAAAATCGAAGCAGGCTGTGAAGTATATTGCAGAGGTTTGGTGGCGACCCATAATTTCACGGTTTTATCTTCACTCGCACTGGCTAAAGTTTGACCATCGGGACTAAAACTCACACTCAACACCCCTTCTGTATGACCCTGTAAGGTCGTATTTAAGGGATCTCGACTCCGATCCCAGATGCGGGCGGTTGTATCGGCACTGACGGATACCAGGGTTTGACCATCGGGACTAAATTCAACACCCCAAATACTATCTCGATGTCCGGTAAAGGTTTTGAGTAATACCCCGTTTAAATTCCAGAGTTTGACGGTGCGATCGCGACTACCACTGAGTAAAAATTGACCATCGGGACTAAAATTGACCGTTAAAATATCATCGTTATGACCCTTAATCGGGGTGTTAATTTCCTTACCTGTTTCCGTATCCCAACGTTTGAGGGTGCGATCGCCACTGGCGGAAACAATTTGTTTACCATCAGGACTAAAATCGAGATCATAAACGGGTTGATTATGGGCTTTAATTGTGCGAATTAATTGACCATCAAGCGACCAAATTTTAATTTCTCCATCTTTACTACAACTGGCAATTATTTGACCATCGGGACTTAATTCTGCATCAAAAATTCGATCCGCATGACCTTTAAATTCCTGAATTAATGTTCCGTCTAAAGCCCATAACTTAATTGTTTTATCATTACTAGAAGTAACTATTTTCTTGCCATCGGGACTAAAACTAATACTATTAATCACGGCTAGATGTCTCATGGGACTCTGCGGAAGGGGAGTTCCCGTTGTTGTCCATAATAAGACTTGATTTTGACCTGTGTTATTGATACTTGCTGTAGCGGTGGCAATGATGTTGCCATCGGGACTATAACGAACCCTGGTAATCGGACTTTCATGGGGAAATTGGGAAGGTTCAGTTAATAACTTACCCTGAATGCTCCAAATTTTTAGGGTCTGATCAAGACTAGCCGTGGCAATCTGCTGACCATCGGGACTAAAACTAACGCCTAAAATGCTTCCCGTATGCCCTTCTAATCGATTTTTTTCTTGAATCCCAGAAATCATCTGCATTAATCCCTGGGAAATTTCTGTTTTTGTCTCCTCTGGAGCTTTGGTTTTTAAGGTATTTTGACCAATCTGCACGGTGGTTTTTAATACTCCTAATTGATCTTGTTGATCCGCTAATAAAAGGGCATTTTTAGCAGAAGTTAAGGCTTGAACTCTAGCTTTAACTTCATTCTGACCATTCATATAAAAGGTAGCAGCAAAACTAATTACAACCGCCCCTACAATCAATCCCATTAATCGTTCTAAACGACGATTTTTGGCTTCGGCTTGGTGGCGTTTTTCCTGTTCTTCTGAGAGTTTTTGGCCTATTTCTTTTTCTTGAATCAGTTGGGCTTTTTCCTGTTGCAATTTTGTGATAACTTCTTCTTGTTCGTTTCTATTTTGTCGGCGAATAAATCCCGCCAAATAATCATGTACTAATTGATAAAATTCGACCGTAGCCCCAATATCTCGATAGACTAATCCAGACTTTTCTAAAATATAAAGGATAATATCTAACGGGCCTAAAACCTGCTCTCGATGTAGTTTTTGTTTCAACTCCTCGGCTAATTCCATGCGGGTTTTTAAAGGGCGGGTATCATTTTCATCGGTTAACGCATATAAAACCACACGAGCCGTGGCGTCGTTTTCTGGGCCACAATCTCGTATTACTTCTTCTAAAAACCGTTCGACTAACTTTTGTTTTGGGCCTTGTTTTTGATAGCTTTCTAAAGTAGTAATATTTTCGGCTTGTAGTTGAGTCCCCACCACTTGCAATTCAATAGGACGAACTTCTCCCGCTTCTCCTGCTAAATCTTGAACCAAGGCTTGAATCAAGGTATCTTCTAAATAAAAATGGGCGCGATCAGTTAAACTCTTAATAACGTTATTGGCTTCTTTTTGACTAAAATTTCCTAAATAAAATATAATATCTTTATTTAAAATATCATTATTAATAGCTTCTAAATCAACCTGGCGAGTTCCTTCTAGTAAATAGTGCAAATAATCTTCTCGCAAGGAAATAACGATTTTTACAAATGGTAAATTTAAGGCATCTTGTAAAAACTCAAAAAATAGCCTTTGTAATCTAATAGACTGAACAAAAAATAATTCTTCAAATTGATCAAAAATTAAAACCGTCAATAAATTTTGTCTAGCATTTTCTTTAAGTTGTTCAATTACTCTAATTAAATTCTCAGTATAATCTTGATTTTCTGGTTCTTCGGTGAGTTCTGGATACGAATCACCATCTAAATTTGTAACCCCGATTTGAACAGACTCCGCAGATTGCACAGATAATCCGTGAAATCCGTGCAATCCATCTAAATCCGCGATAAGTTTTTGTTCTAACTCAATGATAAAACAATTATATGTTTTAATAACAATAGGAAAGCTAATCCGCGCATCAATAATTTTTTGCTGCAAAGCTGGAACTAATCCGGCTCCTAAAATTGAGCTTTTTCCTACCCCAGATTGACCATAAATCACCGTTAATTTATGATGACTACTAGCCATTCTTTGTAACAGATGTTTAATCGCTTCTTCCCGTCCTGAAGCGGTAATTTCATCGGTAAAATTGGCGGTAATTTCACTAGGATTTAAGGTAGAAGTCAGAGCTTGTTTACGAGGTTGTAATCGTCCGGCTCCCACAAAGGCATTATACCCATAAGCACTCGATTGATTGCGATATTCTTCCTTGATTTTAAAGGCTTCTTGATAATCTTTCAATCCAAAATAAAGGCGGTTTAGCATCTTCAAAATTTGCAGATATAACCAAATTAAATTGACGGTTAAAAGCGTCTTTTTAATTGTCTCTGCTGCCTGTTCTAATTTTTGAATTGCTTCCTTTTTTAATCCCTGCTTTTCTAAAGCCTGGGCTAACACATAGAGGAAAAAACTTTCTAATTGGTCAATCCAGGGATTATCAGGATTTTCCTTTGCTACTAAAATCAGAGTTTCTAGGGCAACATTAGCTAATTCTTTAGCATTTTGCCAATCCTGATCCTGTAAAGCAACATTGGCTAAAAATCCATAATCCTGGGCTAGTGGAATCAGGAAACTATTCCCCAATTTCTGATGTAATTTGCGACCTTTTAAGGCTAGTTCTCGGAGACTTTTCCAATCACTTAAATGAATAAAAACTTCTCCAATTTTATTTAGAAACTTGGCAACTAAATCTTGACGTTGAGCAGTTTCAAACTTTTCTATAGACTGCTGAAGAAAAACACAGGCTTGTTTCCATTCCCGATCACCATTGCGATGACGATGTTGTTCGGCTAAATAACACCAACATAAACCAATATGAAATAATATTAATCCTTCCCATAATAGAGGATTAGAAGCATCTTTAAAACCAGTTGAAATTCCATTAACACCGAGGATTTCTGAGTCTGTTGGTGATTGTTGTTGCCAAAATCTTAAAGCTTGTTGATATTGCTGTAACGCCAGAGTCACCTGTTGATTAACATAAAAATAGCGACCATAAACCCATTTTAACTTAGCTTCCAAAACCGGATCAATGGGAATTTCTCGACTTTTCAGTTCTTGATAAGCCGCTTGTAGTTCGGTTCCTGATTCTGGGCCTAAAATATTAGTTGTGGGTAAAAATCGTTCTGAACCTGCTTCTAAAACCGTTGTAAAAACGGATGAAACTTTTTCCTCTAAAAATTCAATTAATTCATCAGAACTGAGTAAAAATTCATAGGTTGTTGCCCAACTGGTAAAATCAGGAGCATTACGATTGAGTTTTTTCCATAATTTATCATTAATCCATAAAACTAAAGGAAAGGGAAAATTACGAAAGGCTTCCCTAACTAAATTAGCCGAATGCAAAACTTCATCAATCGCCACAACGGATTCTAAACCATAAACCATTAAAACCGAGGGATAATTAGGCTCTAGTAGTTCGGCTTTAATTGAACCATATAGGGTTTGACTCCCAGGAGCTAACTTAAATTCTGTAAAAGTCAGGGAACATTCTTGTTTGAGTTCGGCGACCATTTTTTCCCGCAAACTTTCATAATTACATCGCAACAGCAATAACGAAAAACTGCCTTGCATTTTCGTTATTGCTCTGGCTAAGGTATGAACTTGCTGATGATTATGACTGATCGTATCGTTTACGGGGTAAAGTGCCATTTTTATGAATCTCCTTGATGGGGTGATCATCCGACGCTTGATCTTGATATCGGCTGTTTAACCTTAACTCCCCATCATAACCCAAAGCCCTACCTATTCTAGTGTGACCCGTTCGGTTCTATAACATAAACCATTGTCGTAACATTCAGAAGTGCGTCTTTGTTCTGGGTGAGTCAAGATGGATTTATGATTGGGGCTATACTGTATTGACCCATGACTCAAGGGTTCAACTTTCAAAGGACTAGAACTTATCCCTTCTGGGCTGGCAAAACCGGAGCCAGCATTGAGTACACCCGCTAAGGATAATAACAGGATCAAAGTGTATTTTTTTCTAGGATTGGTCAACATAGTATTTAGCTCCTAATTGATTTCTAAGTTAGTGATTGATGGCTTAATCTAGGGAAAGGCAGGGTATAATGAATATTAACTTCATATTTAGACTGACCGATTGATTCAGTCTGTTCCCTGGGGTTGAAATTTGCTGGTGACTCTTTAATTATCTAAAATCCACGACGGCTTTATGCTAGATTGGTATGACAGTTTAATTCTCAGTTGATTCCAAAGGGTTTGAGATTAAGATGGTTGGGGGAGTCTCAAGTGTCTGGTCTGTCTAGTCAACCCTTCAACCTGTTGTTATGGGAGATCGGGGGCGGGACTTTCTGCTAAGATGGTTGGGGGAGTCTCAAGTGTCTGGTCTGTCTAGTCAACCCTTCAACCTGTTGTTATGGGAGATCGGGGGCGGGACTTTCTGCAAGGGGTATAACACTTTGGCAACTGACACAAGGGCTGAAGATTTAAAATCAACTACTCCATTCTATTCCAAGGGTTTCAAGGCTTAAATCTTTTTAGGTCGATGGGTTTGGGACTTTTGGTAGAGTGCTACAATATCAATATAGCAAATTCTGGTTAATTTATCATAAATTTGATGTTTAATTCTAATACTCTTAGTCTAGCTTTATTGAGTGGAAAAGGGGGTGTGGGAAAGACCACCCTTTCCTGTGGGTTTGCCCTCAATTGGGCGAAACAGTTTCCCAATGAACAAATTTTACTGATTTCTACTGATCCCGCCCATTCCTTGGGGGATGTCTTACAAATTCCCGTGACTGATGAAGCTGAATTTATTAAAAATTTCCCTAATTTAAAAGTTAGAGCTATAGAATCAGAAACCTTATTAACAGCGTTTAAAACTCGCTATGGTGCGGTTTTAGAATTATTAGTAGAACGGGGTAGTTTTGTCGAAGGGGAAGATTTAACCCCGGTTTGGGATTTAGACTGGCCGGGAATTGATGAATTAATGGGATTATTAGAAATTCAACGGTTATTTCATGACCAAGTTGTGGATCGAGTAGTGGTCGATATGGCTCCCAGTGGTCATGCGTTAAACCTCTTAGAATTAATGGATTTTTTGGATAGTTTATTAGCATCTTTAACCCTATTTCAAGAAAAACACCGCACCATTAGTCAATCTTTTACCGGACGTTATCAATCAGATCAAGCGGATGTTTTTTTAGAAGAAATGCAGGAAGAACTAGCTTCTGGAAGATCTCGACTTCAAGATCAAGAAAAAACCGCTTGTTTTGTGGTAGCTATTCCTGAACCCATGAGTTGGTTAGAAACCCAACGTTTTTTAGAGGCTCTCCAAGGTTTAAATATTCCCGTTGGGGGTTTATTAATTAATCATATTGTTTCCCAAAATCAAAATTTAGATCGGTATCAAGAACAGCAGAAACTTCTTAAACAATTTCAGAATATTGCGGAAAATCATCCTATTTTTACGATTCCCGAACTTTCAACAGAACCCTTGGGAACTATAGCCTTAGAAACCCTATTTTCCCAACTTCAACCTTTAATAATATCGGCAGATTTAGAGGAGCAAACTTTTATTCCTTCTCAACCCTTAGAATTTTCTACCTCCCAAGCCAAATTGAGTGATTTTATCGAAGAAAATAGACGATTAATTATTGTTGGTGGCAAAGGTGGTGTGGGTAAAACAACTGTTGCCGCTGCTATAGGTTGGGAAATAGCTAGGCGTTATTCTGAGAAAAAAATTCAGATGGTTTCTATTGATCCAGCCCATTCTTTAGGAGATGCTTTTGGGTTAAAATTAAGCCATGAAGCTATGGCAATTACTCCTAATTTATTCGGTCAAGAAATAGACGCTGATCAGGTTTTAAATCAGTTTAGAGAAGACTATCTTTGGGAACTGGCAGAAATGATGAGTGGCGAAAAAGATGATCCTAATGCTATGCTTAAATTAGCTTATGGCCCGGAGGCTTGGCGGCGAATTGTTTCCCAATCCTTACCTGGAATTGATGAAATGTTATCCTTAGTAGAAGTGATGGATTTATTAGAAAGTCATGAACTGGATTTAATTATTTTAGATACGGCTCCTACGGGTCATTTATTACGATTTTTAGAAATGCCAACGGCGATGAGTGAATGGTTAGCGTGGATTTTTAAACTGTGGATTAAATATCAGAATGTGTTAGGAAGAACTGAATTTATGGGACGTTTAAGGAATTTACGTCAACGGGTTGTTAAAGCTCAGAAAAAACTGCAAGATCCTAATTATACTGAATTTATTGGTGTGATTCAAGGACAAGTTGCGATTGTAGCAGAAGCAAAAAGGTTAACGGAATCTTTAATAGAAAAGGGTATTAATCAACGCTATATTGTGCAGAATCGCTTTGAAATAGGACAGGAATTAGTAACTGATCAATTTCCCGATCAAACCTTAATTATTTTACCAAATCTTTCCCGTTCTGTTGAACCGATTGTTAGAATCAAAGAAGCAGCTAAAATCCTATTTAATGATTAAATTCCATGCAAAACCATCTAAAATTTATCCTGAGTTTTCTCATATTAGCAAGTGGAATAATAGGTTTAATTCCGAGTTATAATTATCTCCATATTCCCTTTAAAACTTCTGCGAGTATGGCTATTCCTTTACCAGAAAAAGAACTTGGTTTAGGACAATTCCGTTTAGGAGATGTAGCGTCAAAATTAGATATTTTAGGAACACCGCTTCAAATTCGCAAATATCCTCCTGGGAACTATAAAACCTATCGCCAACTGGTCTATCCTAATTTAATTGTGGGAGTGGGAGACGAAACAATTGCGGTTTTAACCACTACCGATCCCAATTTAGTAACTCCTGATCAGGTTCGTGTTGGGGATTCTCTCCAGCGAATATTAGAGGTTTATGGAGAAAAAGAACCTTATATTGATGGAGAAAACCAATTTCTAGGATATTCATTTTCTGGAGGAAGATATCTTACCTTTAAATTAAACAGCGATCGCATTATTGAAATAAGTTGTGGATTTCTCCCCGACTAATAGTAAACTAATTTTCTGTTCCCCATTACCCATTACCCATTCTTTATTGCCAGTCTGGAGAATGTAAGCGTTTTAACTGTTCTAAATGTCGAGTAAAATAGCAAGTATCTAAACGGCTATAATTAAAATGTTCAGCGTTAATAATACTAATCGCCCAAGCCCAGATATGGGCCGTTTCAGTTAACTCTTGAATCAGGCTTTTTTCTAGTTCTATTAAGGGGTTAATTTCTTCATAACCGAGTATAAAAGCCTCACGAACTTTTTTACTGAGTCCTGACTGTAACGATACTTGTAAAAACTTAGCAATATCAAAAGAGCGCCACCCATATCCACATTGATCAAAGTCAAATAGGGTAATTTGTTCATCGGTGGTGAAATGAGTATTTCCACTATGGGGATCACCCCAACAAATCCCCCATAAGGGAGGAATTTTAGGTAATTTTTGTAATTGAGTTTTCAGTTGAAATACAACTTCTACTAAGTAGTTTAAATCCTTGGGTCGATTTTTTAAATAGGGTGCGATCGCCACTAATGAACTCTCTAATAAATAATCTAAGGTTAAAGGTTGACGTTGAACAGATGGTCTAAAATTTAAAGAAACTTGATGAATTTTAGCAACGGTTTCACCTAATTTTAAACTTTGGCTAACATTCAAATCTCCGATCGCAATTTGACCCGGAGCATTGACAAATAACACCGCATATCGTTTTCCTTCAGGAGCATTAATTTCAAAAAATAATTGTCCATTTTTTGTCCTGATCGGATAAGCAACGGGAAGTTGATATTCATGCAAAAAATCCAGCAATTCTACCTCAAAATTAATTTCATCCTGACAGCGCCAATGTTGATGGGAAATTCTCAAAAAATAGCGCGTAGTTTGAGTTTTTACCGAATAAACATCACTTAATCCTCGATGCCAAAATTTACATTTTTCGACGGTATCAATCGGATAGTGATTTAAAATTTGAGTGATTAATGCTCTGACATCTAGGGTTGAGCAACTAATCGGAAAAATATCGTACTGATTATTAATTCCAGACTCATTCTGCTTAAGAGTAGGTTGGTTTAAAAGCATCATATTAGTTTTAGGGTGATGGGGAATTTTCCTGATCTGTAGGATAGAGGATGAGGATGAGGATGAGGATGAGGATTAAACAACCCAATGGTTAACGATTCCGCTTTCCCCACCGGACAACCTACGGCTTGGATAGACTAGAGATTTGTTATTCAGTATGATTCAAAATCAGGAAAATAAAATATTTTTTATTCAGAGTTTAAAAATTTTTACTAATTTAATAAAAGTCAATATTAGTTAAACTTTCTTTACTGATTTATCGGTTTAAATTGCTTATTTTTTGAGTCTAGGAAGTATGTTTATAAGCTAATCTAAAAATCATAGTTTGTCAAGAATTTCAGTTCATTTAGATACAAAATTAAAGGTTTGGTGATGCGTGCAGTTTCGCCTTACGCACCTCACAAATAGTTTAGGGATAGAGAGTCTGACCCGTTGCGGAATCAAAAATTAAGATCTGGTTAAAATCTAGTTTGACCGTTAGGCGATCGCCTGGATGAATCCGATGGTGAATGGGGACTTGAAATTGAATAGAATATTGATCGGTTTGGGGATCACCAATTTGTTGAATTTTTCCTTGTTAGCACCATATTCTAAGGTAATACTGGCAACTCCCAATAGATGGGCAATATAGGGAACTCCCGAACCCTTACGAATTTGCTTGGCGTGGAGTTCGGTGGCGTAAACCAAGGCGGCGGTAAATTTGTCTGAAAGCATAATTAATAAGAATCCTGTTATTAATCTTAAAATATATCAAATTGATCCATTTAGTGCTTTAATATTAGATGCTTAAACTATTAAAGATTTAATCATAAATGGATCGATTTCGTGTAGAAGTTATTGCTAAAACTCCTTTTCCTCAGCAAGTTATTTATGCTGCCATGCACCAAGATTATAGCGATCAGTTTGTTGTCGCGGAACGAGAATCTTGGCCGTCTGAAGAAAAAGCTGGGGAGGTTATTGTCAAGCGTTTATTAGCGGGGGAAAGGGGACATTATGGGCCCTTAGAACACTGTCAAATTGTCTTGGGTTGTGGTTATTTTCCCCATAGTGTTATGCAGCAAGCTAGAACTCATCGGATCGGCATCAGTTTTGATGTTCAGTGTCTTTCGGCAGAGGTTGTTATTACTTTTGTCAATATTGACGGTGAAAGTTCTAAAAAGTTAAAAAAGACGATTGGTGAACTTTATGATCTCTGGCATCATGGAGAGCAAGCAATTCGAGAACGTAAGATCAAGGGTAGAAATGATGAACCCCCAGGTTTCTATCGACGGGATTGTAAAAACCGGATTAAAAAAATGCGGGTTCGTAGCTTAAATGAAGATAATAATACCTTTACTTATAATCATATTGAGGATATCATTTTTAATGGGTTTAATCCCGTTTATCAAGTCACCCTTGCCGATGGCAAACAGTTGAAATGTACTCAAAACCATAAAATATTAACCCCTTATGGTTGGCGGATTTTAGCTCAACTTGGGGTTGGTTCTGAGGTGCTTGTTAATGGTCAACCGTTAAAAAATGCAGATCAGACTTATCAAAATAAAGAATGGTTAGAGTCAAAGTTTTCTGAAGGACTGACTCCGAAAGAAGTCGCGGCTCTGGTTGGATGTTCGGTGGAAACTGTCAAAAAATGGGCTTACTATTATGAGTTAACCTGGCAGAAAAAACAATGGAACCAAGGGTTAAAATATAAGATTAATATTTCTGAAGAAGAACGAGAACGGAGGGCAAATCATGGGAGATCAATTACAGCGCAAAGGGTTGAAAATGGTACAATTCTAAAGGGAGAAGATCATCCGTCTTGGAAACCTGATTTACCTGTGGAAAAGCGGGTTTATCATTGGCTTAAATCTAACCGTCAGCGAATTCTTGAAGAAAAGGGTGAAAAATGCGCTCGATGTGGAGGAACAAGAAGGCTTTCTATCCATCATATTTTAGAAGTTTCCCAGCATCCAGAACTAGCTTTTGATCAAACTAACTTAGAAGTTCTGTGTTCGCCTTGTCATACCAGACATCATAAACAGGATCAGAAAAATCCGTTATGCGCTCATCCCGTTAAAATTGTTTCCATTGAATATGTTGGAATAGAGCCAACTTATGATTTAGTCATGGCTGCTCCTCATCATAATTTTGTTGCTAATGGGGTGGTTGTTCACAACTCTTACCGCTATACTTCGGGGAAAGTATTAGCAATAGCTGAGGGTAAAGGTAATATTGAAGATGCGTTTTATTTAAGACCTGTGGGAAATTATAGCGATCGCCAAGGCAAAAAATACTACTATTCTCCTGAACAACGTCAACAGGATTTAAACTGGTGTTTAGAAGCCGCAAAACGCTATAAAATTGATATTGATAATGGAATGTCCGAAGAACACGCCAGGGGCAAAGTTCCCTTTGATTATCGTCAACATTTTGTGGTTAGTTTTACCTTGAGGGCGTTATTACATTTTCTGGATTTACGGTTTAAAAAAGATGCCCAGTTAGAAATTCAAAAACTCTGTGATTTAATTTGGCCTCATGTTGAAGAATGGGTTCCAGAAATTGCTAAATGGTATGAACATACTCGACTCGGAAAAGCTCGACTAGCACCGTAATTCAGTCATCAGTCATCAGTTATCAGTTATCAGTCATCAGTCATCAGTCATCAGTCATCAGTCATCAGTTATTCCCTATTCCCTGTTCCCTCCCCCCCTAGCCCCCGTGCACGGGGGGTTTGGGGGGGCTGTTCCCTATTCCCTTTAAATATGAAATTAAACATTGTAAAACTGAATGAAACCGCAATTTTACCTCAATATGCTCATATTGGGGATGCGGGATTGGATTTATTTGCGATCGCTAATACCACAATTTCCCCAGGAGAAAGTCAATTAATTCCCACCGGAATTGCAATTGAATTACCCCCAGGAACAGAAGCCCAAATTAGACCTAGAAGTGGTTTAGCCTTAAAACATCAAATCACAGTTCTGAATGCCCCCGGAACTATTGATGCCGGATATCGGGGAGAAATCGGAGTAATTTTGATTAATCATGGCAAAACATCCTTTAATATTACAAAAGGCATGAAAATTGCTCAAATGGTGATCGCCCCGGTTTTGCGGGTAGAGATTCAAGAAGTTCAACAGTTAAGTGATACCAAAAGAAGCGATAATGGATTTGGGTCTACGGGATTAATCTCCACAAAACCCCACTAATTTCTATTATTTTATTAGCATGGAAGACTTACCAGAAAACTATAAACCGCCCCTGCGACCGACTTGGGATGAGTATTTTATGATGATGGCTAAATTGGTGGCTACGCGCTCCACCTGTTTAGTCTTTCCCGTGGGTGCAGTAATTGTTAAAGACCGACAAATGCTGGCTACAGGTTATAATGGATCGCCTTCTGGTTCCATTCACTGTACCACCCAAGGCTATTGTTATCCGGGGTTAAGCACCTGTGATGCCAGTTCGGTGTTACCTTCCCGGGCGGTTCACGCAGAAGCAAATGCGATCGCACAGGCGGCAAAACATGGAATTTGTTGTAATGGGGGAAGTATTTATGTTACCTTAGAACCTTGTATTTCCTGTTTAAAATTAATTATTTCTACAGGAATTAAGGAAGTCTTTTATGAGACTGTTTTTAATTCTGGAGACAAGGCGATGGTAAGAGATTTATATATTAATGATGGCTTAGTCACCTTAAAACAGATACATCTTTCTGAAGAAATTACTCAAAAAGGGGCATCATTTTTATTAAATCCGACATCGGTTTTGGGAATGGTTAAAGGAGGAAATTAAATCATGGATTTAAAAAATGGTTAAATTTGAACATCGGAGGAGCTAAATATTGTGAGACTGGTGATTCTAGGTGGCCCAGGAGCAGGAAAGGGAACTCAAGCCAAACTGTTATGTAGTGATTTGGGTATTCCTTGCTTAGATATGGGTCAGATTTTGAGACAAAGGATCATTTCTGATACGGAATTGGGTCAACAAGCTAAACCCTATGTAGAAAAAGGCGAGTTAGTCCCAGACGAAATTATGATTCAATTTGTCCGTCAACAATTGTTAGAACCTGCGGTGGCGAAGGGTTGGCTTTTAGACGGTTATCCCCGTACCTCATTTCAGGCGGAAGAATTGGATTTTTTATTAGAAGATTTAGAACAACAGTTAAATTGGGCGATTTATTTTAATGTACCAGAAATGGTATTAAAAAGGCGTTCTTTAGAGCGTTCAAGGGCTGATGATCAACTGGGAATTATTGAACGTCGTATTGAGTTATTTTATCAACGTACAGTTCCCATTTTAGAATATTATGAACTCACCAATCGTCTTTTAGATATTAATGGGGAGCAATCTCCAGAACAAATTTATCAAGAGATTTGTCAACGTCTCAATTAATATAATACAGCCCTAAAGGGCTGACTACAATTACTTTTAATTAATTATGTGGAAACGTCCTGATCATAGAGAACCAAATCAACTTCGTCCTGTAAGTTTTGAACGGAATTTTACTCGTTTTCCCCCGGGTTCTGTGTTAGCAAAAAGTGGGGATACAAAAGTCTTATGTACCGTTAGTATTGAGCCGGGAGTGCCTAAATTTTTACAGCATACAGGACAGGGATGGTTAACCGCAGAATATCGAATGTTACCTGGGGCAACACACCAACGTCAACCGAGAGAATTGTTAAAATTATCAGGAAGAACTCAAGAAATTCAACGATTAATTGGACGTAGTTTAAGGGCTGCGGTGGATTTAAAAGCATTAGGAGAATTTACCATTACGGTTGATACCGATGTAATTCAAGCGGATGCAGGAACGCGAACTACGGCTATTACCGGGGGGTTTGTGGCGCTAGTTGATGCCTTAAATACATTAGTTGAAAAAGGACAACTGCAACAATTACCCATCTGTCATCAAATTGCTGCGATTTCTGTGGGACTATTAGAAGGAGAACCCTATTTAGATTTGAATTATCCCGAAGATGTGGCCGCCGATATTGATTTTAATTTGGTAATGACCGAAGAATTAGAAATTATTGAAATCCAAGGTACTGCGGAATCTGGTAGTTTTAATCGAGAAAAACTCAATAAAATTTTGGATTTTGCTGAACTAGGAATTAAAGAATTATTAGAGGCTCAACGCCAAATATTAGGAGAGTTTATTCTCCTAAAAAGTGGGGAATCATAAATAATAAAAAGTACATTCTTTTTTTCTATTACCCATTACCTATTACCCATTACCTATTACCTATTACCCATTACCTATTACCTATTACCTATTCCCTGTTCCCTGTTCCCTATTCCCTATTCCCTAAAAATCATCTAATAAAGAACCTAAACGTTTAAGTAAAGGATCAACTTCTGCCATCGCTTCTTGGGAAACGGGTTCTGGTTCTGGTTGGGGAGGTTTTGACTCCATGATGATCACAGGTTGAGATTTAACCGTTTCTAAACCTGTGGCAATTTCAGTTAATTTTTGGTTAATTGATGTTTGTAATTGCGTCACTTGTTGGGTTAACTGATGGAATTGAGTCTCCAATTTTTCTATCTTAGTTCCATCGTCAGCTAGTACCTTTTTTTCTAAATCTGTTAATTTATTTTTAATTTCGAATAACCGTTCTTCAAGGGGCTGTAAATTAGGTAAAATAGGTAAAACTTGAGGTGAATTAGGGTTAGGAGTCTCCGACGCTAGTGGTGGGGATGTGGGTTCGGATTTAGATAATAATAGGAATTGCCACAGAGCTTGTTTACAAAGATTGCTAAACGTTTGATACTTTGCCTGGGATAATTCCTGTTCAATGGCATCTAATAATGTCTGATCTGCGGCATCTTCCGTGAATGTTACCGACTGAGTTTGTTTGCGATTTGGCCACAGCATAATATAAATCCAGACCTACAGTTATCCCATTATTGAGTTTGGAGCCTGGAAAATTTTGATCCAAACAATAATTAACCAGAATCACCCTTTGTTAGTGTATCAGAATCGGGATGCCCCAGAACCAAAATTAAACCCGCCCTTGCCCAGTGAAACTGAGTTCAGGACGGGTTGAACTAAGAAAATTAACGTCGGGCTAACTGAGCTTCACCGTAGACATACTGTCCTAAAGCATTAGCTTTACGCGAAGGTTGAACTAAATGGGCTCTTAGACCTGCGTTTTTGAGCAGAGGTTGTAGATCTTCCCAGAAAAATTCGCCACCGCCCCCGGTTACGACCACATCCGTTACCCGTTCAGGTAACCATTTAACAACGCGATCGGATAAATCCCGGGCAAAATTTTTCCGTAATTCCGGCACAATATCATCTAAGTTAAAAGGTTTAACGGCTCCACGAGGACGATATAACCGTTCTCCGGCGGGTTTATGAACAGCTTCAAGTAAGTATAGAGACTGACTATCGGCGCCTTCAATTTTACTCGCCACTTCTTCATAGAATTTACCCATAGCAAAGGTGTCACTTTGGGAAACCCCCCTGGCAAAACGGAAGCGATCAACCGTTAAGAAATCGGTGGTTTGATGACCGACATCTACAATCGCCACAGAGAGATCAGCAAAATTGGGAACTCCTTGGCCGCCTTGAGCTTCCAGCCAAATCAAGCTGCCATAGCCTTCAGGCATGATCCGAACCGTAGTAACATTAACGGAGATCTTTTCGCCCCGATAGAGCATCTCGTGGCCGCCACTGAGTAATCGGGTGATGTGTTCCTTCTCTTGCTCAAATTGTGATTGAGAATAGAAAGGCAGTCCTAGAACAACATCAATGTCGCCTTGTAACTTGAAGTAGCCGATACAAGCAAAAAGTTTAATTAAAGCATCATCAACTTTGGAAGGGGAATCAGAACCATCTTTGAACAAACTGGCTCCAAAGTCAGCCGCGAGTTGACCCACGGCATAACCCATGCCCTGATATTCCACCCAAATATCCAGAAGCGGATCGGTATTTTTCGACTCAAAGCCACCGCCTCTAGCGGTATCCACCGTCAGTGCTTTGATATTGGAAGGAATAAAAACGACTTCATTCGGGTTACGACTGGTGGAAGCCTTTGTCGATGTCCGTCCTAAATCAATACTTAAAATCGTTTTTTTGCCTGCTGTCGGCGTTTGCCGATTCAGCATTGCAGCCGCTGCGGCTGCGGCGACTGGTTGTCCGGGCTGTCTGTTACCACCTTCTTGCATCGGAATATGTTACCTCACGGAGATTCAAAATATATAATGCCTTATCTGTTGCCAATTTTACCTACTTTCAAGAAACCGACAACAAACAATCAGTAAAATCTGGGATTTTGGGTTCTCTTTGGAGAGAACTACAGCAGCAACCGAGTCTGCTAAACCCTGTAATCATTATAGCTACTGGGTTGTACTCAATTGAAAACCAAGTTAATGATCGAAAATAACAACTTTTGAGTTTTCTGATCAAATTGAGGTCTTACCGGAAGTCTTGTTGAAAACCGGATGGACGCACCCATTGTCTGATTCTATGGCATCCCTAGCTATTACCACAATTTTAAGGAAGTCAGTTGCCTGATACTGAAATATTACGTTAAATTTAGTTAAGATTATGAATAACAAAAAGCGATCGCAAATTCTATATTCCACACCATAGGGCAACGCAATTTATGAAAACATCCTGGAAAACCATACTGCTTTGGACTTTACCCGCCTTAGTCATCGGGTTTTTTGTCTGGCAAGGAGCTTTTGCCACAGCCCCCGCAGAATTCGGCAAAAACACCGCCAGCACCCGCATGAGCTATGGTCGTTTCTTAGACTATCTGAATGCGGGTCGTGTCACCAGTGTAGAACTCTATGATGGCGGACGCACGGCCATTGTCGATGCGGTCGATCCCCAACTCGATAACCGAGTTCAAAGACTGCGGGTGGACTTACCCAATAACGCCCCAGAATTGATCGCCCGGTTAAGAGAGTCCCAAATTAGTTTTGATACCCACCCCCCTCGCAATGATGGCGCCCTCTGGGGACTATTGGGAAATCTGATCTTCCCGATTTTATTAATTGCAGGTCTATTCTTCTTATTCCGTCGCTCCAATAACGTTCCCGGTGGCCCCGGTCAAGCCATGAACTTTGGCAAGTCCAAGGCTAAATTTCAAATGGACGCTAAAACCGGAGTTTTATTTGATGATGTGGCTGGGGTAGAAGAAGCCAAAGAAGAATTACAAGAAGTCGTTACTTTCCTGAAAAAACCCGAAAGGTTTACCGCAGTCGGGGCTAGAATTCCCAAAGGGGTATTATTAGTTGGCCCTCCAGGGACGGGTAAAACTTTATTAGCTAAAGCGATCGCCGGAGAAGCCGGAGTTCCCTTTTTCAGTATCTCCGGTTCGGAATTTGTGGAAATGTTTGTGGGTGTGGGCGCGTCCCGCGTCCGTGACCTATTCAAAAAAGCCAAAGAAACCGCCCCTTGTATCGTCTTTATTGATGAAATTGACGCCGTTGGTCGTCAACGGGGTGCAGGTATTGGCGGGGGAAATGACGAACGGGAACAAACCCTGAACCAATTATTAACGGAAATGGACGGGTTTGAGGGCAATACCGGAATTATTATTATTGCCGCCACTAACCGCCCTGATGTTCTCGACTCCGCCCTCTTACGTCCGGGTCGGTTTGACCGCCAAATTACCGTGGACGCGCCGGATATTAAGGGCCGTTTAGCGGTATTGGAAGTTCACGCCCGCAATAAGAAAATTTCCGAGGAAGTTTCCTTAGAAGCGATTGCCCGTCGGACGCCTGGGTTTACCGGGGCTGACTTAGCCAACCTGCTCAACGAAGCCGCAATTTTAACCGCCCGCCGTCGCAAAGAAGGCATGACCATGATCGAAATTGATGATGCGGTGGATCGGGTAATTGCCGGGATGGAAGGAACCCCCTTAATTGATGGCAAGAGCAAACGATTAATTGCTTACCACGAAGTCGGTCATGCGATCGTTGGAACCCTAATCAAAGAACATGATCCGGTGCAGAAAGTCACGTTAATTCCCCGGGGTCAAGCCCAGGGTTTAACTTGGTTTATGCCCGATGAAGATCAAGGCTTGATTTCCCGTTCCCAAATCCTAGCCCGGATTACTGGGGCCTTGGGCGGTCGGGCGGCTGAAGATATCATTTTTGGTGATTCGGAAGTTACAACGGGCGCTGGAGGCGATTTACAGCAGGTTGCGGGCATGGCACGGCAGATGGTAACTCGTTACGGAATGTCGGATTTGGGGCCATTGTCCTTAGAATCTCAACAGGAAGTTTTCTTAGGTCGGGACTTTGCCACTCGCACGGAATATTCTAATGAAATCGCCTCTCGCATTGATAGTCAAATTCGTACTATTGCCGAACATTGTTATCAGCGAGCCTGTCAAATTATTCAGGAAAACCGAGCAGTAATTGATCGGTTAGTGGATCTTTTGATTGAAAAAGAAAGCATCGACGGCGATGAATTTCGGCAAATTGTGTCTGAGTACACAGAAGTTCCTGAAAAAGAACGGTTTGCGGCTGTGATTTAATCTCAATTTCAGTCACAATTAACTTAAAATTAACGAGGGTTAAGCTATGCTTTACCCTTGTTTTTTATCACCCGTAGTAAGCCCTTCAGGGCTGTCTTTCACAAGGCGTGAACAATCTTGTAAGGGCTTTCTGTTTCTGAGGCGTGAACGCCTCACTACAATTTTAGGAGAGATAAAGGATGATTACTCAAACAGAATATCGGCAACGACGGGAACAATTAATGGCAAATATTAAGCAGGGAACTGCCATTTTCAGAAGTGCGCCCATGGCAGTTATGCACAATGATGTGGAATATAATTTTCGCCAAGATAGTGATTTTTTCTATTTAACTGGGTTTAATGAAGCCAATGCCGTTGCTGTTTTTGCCCCTCACCATGAAGAACATAAATTTGTTTTATTTGTGCAACCGCAAGACCCAGTAAAAGAAACTTGGTCAGGGTATATTACGGGGGTAGAAAAAGCTAAAGAACTTTATGGGGCGGATGCAGTTTATCCTATTAATGAATTAGATGAAAAGTTACCCCAATATTTACAAAAAGCCGACCGGATTTATTATCGGTTAGGACGGGATGAAAAATTCAATGAAAAGATTTTAAAACATTGGCAACGGCTATTAAAAGTTTATCCTAAACATGGTACAGGGCCCACTGCTATTGAGGATGTTTGTAATATTTTACATCCCATCCGTTTAATTAAAAGTGAAACTGAATTAGAGTTAATGCGGAAAGCTATAGAAATTTCTGTGAAAGCTCATAACCATGCTAGGGAATTTGCTCAACCCGGACGTTATGAGTATGAAATTCAAGCAGAAATCGAACATATTTTTGGTTTAAATGGGGGAACAGTTGCCTATCCTTCGATTGTGGCATCGGGGAAAAATGCTTGTATTTTGCATTATGTGGAAAACAATTGTCAAATACAAAATAATGATTTACTATTAATTGATGCGGGATGTTGTTATCAATATTATAATGGAGATATCACCAGAACTTTTCCAGTTGGGGGTAAGTTTACACCAGAACAAAAGATTATTTATCAACTGGTTTTAAAAGCCCAATTAGCCGCTATTGAACAAGTTAAACCCGCAAATCCTTATAAAAATATTCATGATACTGCGGTGCGGGTATTGGTGGAAGGTTTAATGGATTTAGGGTTATTAGTTGGAGATATTGAGGAAATTATTAAGGAAGAAAAATATAAACCTTTTTATATGCACCGAACCGGACATTGGTTAGGTTTAGATGTGCATGATGTGGGGGTATATCAATGGGGTGAAAATCCTCAACCATTGCAACCAGGACAAATACTAACGGTCGAACCGGGTATCTATATTTCTCCTAATATTAAACCCGTTGAAGGACAACCGGAAATTCCCGAATGTTGGCACGGAATTGGGGTAAGAATTGAGGATGATGTCTTAGTAACTTCTGGGGGGTATGAAGTATTAAGTGCAGGAGTTCCTAAGTCTGTAGAAGCGATGGAAAGATAATTCAACCCTATCCATAGGGAAAATTTTTTAAACAGTTATCAGTCATCAGTCATCAGTCATCAGTTAACAGTTATCAGTTATCAGTTGAGTCAGTTTAATCATTATTAGAACACTCGAACAATCAATTAATATTACCCATTACCCATTACCCATTACCTTCAATAATACTCTACTCAAAAACCACAACTCTTAATTCATTATGACCCATATCTTGATTTTATCTTCTTCTTTGGGGGCTGGACATAATAGTGCCGCACAAGCATTAAATCAGGCTTTTTCCCAGTTTCCAGATGTTACCGTTACGGTAGAAGATGCCTTAGAGTATGCCAGTTCTATTTATCGAAATGCCGTTACCAGTATTTATAAACAATTGAGCGAAAAAGCTCCTCAAATTTATCGCGCCTATTATGAAGGAACAGATTTAGAAGATTTAGAACGGTCTTTAGAATTAAATATTGTTACGGCTAAAATAGAGCGGGTTTTTTTTAGAAAACTGCGGCATTTGATTGAAGAAATTAATCCCGATGCTATTGTTTGTGTACAGCAAATTCCTAGTCGTTTATTGCAACTATTAGAAGAAGAAGAACGGATTTCAAAACCCCATTATGTGGTAATTACAGATGTAATTGCTCACAGTAGTTGGATTAATAAAGAAGTCGATGGTTATTATTTACCCAATGATTTAACTACGGATTTTCTGATTAAACGAGGAGTTGACCCGGCTATTCTTCATGTCACAGGAATCCCGATTAAACTTGAAGTATTAGAAACTAAATCTCAAGTTGAAATTCGAGAACGTTATCAACTCAAAACCGACAAACCTGTAGTTACAATATTTGGCGGGGGATTACATTATAAGCGGGTACGTTTGATGGTTTCTCAACTGATGAATACCTCAGAAGTTGGCACTATAATTGTAGTAGCAGGACGGAATGAACAACTTTTAGACTCCTTAACAGAATTAAACTCCACCCCAGAAACGGAACTCCTAAAATTAGGATTAGTTGATTATGTTGATGATTTACTCGTAGCCAGTGATTTAGTAATTACGAAAGCGGGGGGATTAATTGTTAGTGAAGTTTTAGCACGAGGTAAACCGATGATTATTGTAGACCCATTTCCGGGTCAAGAAGAATGGAATGCTGATTTAATCGTAGCGGCGGGGGCGGGAGTGCAGTTAAGATTGCCAGAAATGGTTGCCCATTGTGTAAAGTTTCTGTTAAACCACTCAGAAAGATTATCCCAAATGCAAGCATCCGCTTTAGAATTAGGAGAACCCCGGGCGGCTCTGAATATTGCTGAGAATATTTTATCACAAATTACAATAGGCAATAGGCAATAGGCAATAGGCAATAGGCAATAGGCAATAGGCAATAGTTTTTAGGTGCAAAGGGAGATTGAATTTTGACTAATAACAGTAACTTTTTATGGGGCGTTGCCACATCGGGTTATCAAAGTGAAGGAGGTTATAATGGTGTGGGACAACCTCAAAATAACTGGTCAGAAAGTGAACAAAAAGGCAAAGTAATGAGGACTGGAAACGCTTCTGAATTTTGGACGCGCTACCCGGAAGATTTTTCTAATTGTCAAAAATTAGGGTTAAATTCCTTTCGCTTAGGGTTAGAATGGAGTCGGATTCAACCGATAACAACCGCCGAAATTTCTCCCGCCCCCCATTATGATTTTAAGGTCTTAGATGACTATGCCGAACGCATTGCCACCTGTCGTCAATATGGCTTAGAACCTATTATTACCTTACATCATTTTACCCATCCCGCCTGGTTAGGAATAGATGCTTGGTTATCCGCAGAAACCATTGATTGTTTTATTGATTATGTAACCGTAACTGTTACCCATATTAATCGACGTTTAACCGACTATCATCAACAACCGCCAATTCATTGGTATATTACTATTAATGAACCGAATATTTTAGTTTTAAATACCTATTTAAGTGGTCAATTTCCCGCCGGAAATTTTACCGGAATTAAGGCGGTGTGGCGAGCTTATAATCATTTATTAGCTGCTCATATTCGAGCTTATAACTCTATTCATGATATTTATGAAAAATATGGCTGGAACAAACCTATGGTGACTTTAAACACCTATTGTAGTGATTTATATTGGTCAGAAAAAGTAATTTGGGATTTGTTGGGCGCACAGGAAAAAGAAATAAAACCCAAGGAAATCAGAGATTATGCTTATGCTCAAGCTAAACATTTAGAAACCTCTTTGCGTCGAGCTTCTTTACCCTTTAAAAAAGATATTCCCTATCAATTGGGACGGTTAACTCGTTGGACGGGAAATTGGGTTGGTCATCGAACTTTTGATCTTAAACATTTAGACTATTATTGGCAAGAATTAATGTTATCTCCTCGCCCAAAGGTTTATGATTATCTAGCAATTGATTATTATGATCCTTTTATTGCCCATACCTTCCGTTTACCGTCTTTTTCTGATTTTGAATTTAAAACTAAAGGGTTAAGAAATTGGTTAATGACGGGAATTACGAGTAAATGGTGGGACTGGCGAGCGCTCCCAGAAGGATTATCTTTTTTCTGTAAATATTATGCTCAGGAATATAACCTTCCAATTTTAATTGCTGAAAATGGCATGGCGTTACGTCGAAAACCGGATAATAGTATCGCCACTCATCGCTCTGACCAACTGCATCGCAGCCAATTTTTAGAAGCTCATGTTCGTCAAATTCAACAATTATTAAAGGAAAATATTCCGATTTTAGGTTATATGCACTGGTCATTAACGGATAATTATGAATGGGGGTCTTATACGCCCAGATTTGGGTTATTTAGTATTAATTTTAATCGGGGTACAGAAAGGGAAATTGAGGATCATTTAGGCGATCGCCCTTCGGAAACTTATGCTAAATTGATTAGAGAGATGCAATCCTAAAATTAGGGTGATTCCCTCGTTTCTAATACTCTGAACTTATGCTAATATCAGGCTCCGCTTCCATATTAGGAATGAAAAATAAATAACTTGCACAATTAAACCCTAGAAACCTTGATCTACTGTAAACTATTGCTCAATTAGTCACCTTATTTATTTTTCATTCCTTATGTTTCAGTCGAGGAATCTGTTGGCTACTATAACTTAAAGGGTAGTCAACTGTTCCTGTTTTTGGCTTTTGCCACCAAGAAGGCGGTTTACTATAAGAAATTGACATGGTTTTACCATCAGGAGAAACCTTATAAATCCATTGACGATCTTCACAAATTGAAGTTTCTAGTCCAGGAACTTTCTCCGGCCATTTGCCTTGTTTTGCAGCAATTTCCTTTACTTGTATAATCTTGAGTGTTAGTTCCCAATTAATTAATCTTCTGAATAATTTTGGCCATTGATTTGTTAATAATGATTCCTCACCTTTCATCAAATTCCATGATGCTAGAGGTTGTTCATATTGTTTTTTAAATTTCTCAGAATCAAAATCACAAAAATTTTTATTAGGGATAGATTGAAAAAATAAATGTCTTTTTCTAAAAAGATCAATCGCTGAAAACGTTCCGTAAGGTTTATGGAATAAATAAATAAATTGAGCAAAAATATTTTGGGAATTTTGGGATTGGTTATCATCTTTATTGATAAGTTTAAAGTAAATTGACAAATTAGATAAACTATTATATGCAGCCCATACTTCCATCTCATTACTGATCGAAAAAGAGTTATAGTAATCCTGATTCAATAACTGATTAATGCGATCTTGCCATTCAGGAGGTACATAATCGAGCTTACGAAATAAACCAATCAAATAAGAATCTATAATTATAGAAACAAGTTGAGCAATTAATGTGGGTTGTTTTCTAATGGATTCTCGGATTCTCCAACTGAGTTCTAAATTATCTAAAACTTCTTGAATTTGACCTGAACGGATTTTATCTAAACTATCTAAAGCTAAAAATTGTTGTAAATTAGCAAAGAACAAAAAGCTAGGTAAAGGAGTTGCCCGAGTCTGATTCAAATAGATTTCAGTACCCCACTGAGGAGGATCACTCGTTAAAATTTGATGGCGAATTGCCGTTACTTTAGGCTCAAAATCAGTTAAAATATGATGTATTTTTTGAGGAGTAATATCAATAGTTTTTAACTGATTTTCTAGTTGATGTTCTAAATATAACTTTATTGCTTCCCTATCATTTAACCTGTTAAAAAAATTAATAGATCTTAATTTTTCGAGTTTTAAAGCTGATTGATTGGTTTTTACTATTTCAATTTTTTTTTCAAAGAAATTATCCCAATATTGATCGATAGGTTGCTTTTGCTGTTGAGCATAAATATTTCCCCCAATGACCCAAAGTAAGGCAATAGAGATTAACGTTATATTTAAAATAATTAATAATCTGGTTGTGTTTTTCATGTTGAATTAACGATTTAATTGAGCAAAATGTTCTAAGAGTAAGCGATGAATAAAAATATAGCTCCCTCCAATTTTTTGTAAAAATATCCAGCCGACGGCGGCATCTAAAAATTTAGCATAATTCCAAGGAATAGATCGATTTAAACAGAGAATACACCGCAGAATAAAATGTTTAATAGCTGCGCCACCTCCTCCTATTAATCCGACTAAGATTCCTAATGTAATTCCGTTTAAAATTGGCAAGTAAAAACCTGAAATTTTAGCAACAATTTCTAAAAATATTATAGAAACAACGCTTAAAATAACTGCATTTTTAAGCGATTGAAAAATTCCTTGATTCGGGATAGTCCTATTTTCAATAGTTGTACCCATTAATCCTCCTAAAATTCCTCCGATGATTCCTCCAATGATTTCAAAAATTAAGCTAAAAACTATAATATTAATTAACATAAAAACAAAAAGAACAATAGGCTGTTCTGCCAGTTTAAAAGAAAAAGTTGGTATTGATTCATCAATACTATTATAGGTCATTGTAAAAGCAAAATTTAAAAGCGTAATAAAGGTATAAGTTATGCCAATGAAAGCTCCAATCCCTAATCCCCAAAATAAGCTTTTAGTCAAACTTTTTTTAGCCTGATTCCATGACCATTTTAACGTCTCTGTAGGAACAATTTTATCATTAATCAACTGTAAATTAATCAGTCCAATTAATCCGCCAGACAAACCGCCAATCAGTCCAAAATCCATAGAATTTTGTGAAATGATCATCCACAATATAAATTGAGTGAATCCATTAATTAAGATTAATAGAATAGCTCCGATTGAATTTGACAATCTTTTCCTCAGTAAAATAAAAATTGTTCCCAATATATAACCATTCAATAATCCCAAAAATAAACCATCAAAAATAATTATAATAGAATCATTGGAAATCTGAATCGTGTCTCGAAATAAAGTTACAACACTGGATAAAATAACTTGAAATAAAACACATAAAATTAGATTAAATATTAAATACACTAAGCTAGTATAGATATCTTTTTGCCAACTTTTATCTAACCAAGTTAACTGTAAAGATTCGATTGAAAAGACGGTTTGGGAGTGTTTTACCATATTTTTAGCCAACCAACTTAAGTAATGAATAACTTTTTCCTGAGAATAGCGTTTGTTTACACGGCGACGTAAGAACATCCGTTTAATATAAGTATCAAATAAATGGGTTCTTCTGCCTTCAATGGTACTAAATTCTAAAAAATCTGAAGGTAAAATTCCTGAATAAGCTAGGGTGATGATACTCAACATTAAGGGAGATTTGGTTAATTCTTGTAAAATAAGATCGGTTTTTAATGCCTCTTTTACTGTGGTAAGTTCTGAACCTGCACGATTAAAATAGTCTTGAATTTGATCGACAGTTAAGGGTTGTAAACAAATAGCCGTTTGTAATTTGAGGCGAGTTTTGAGTGCTTGATAATCGCCAATACGACTACAAACAACAATTTCATGATCCCCATTTTTTTGCAAAAATTGGTTTAAGGCGATCGCACAGTTTTCTCGATTTTCTAAACTAACTTCATCTAATCCATCTAATAATAACAATAATTGATTCGACTCAATTAGCCGTTTTGCCAAGGTTTTAGACACTTGATATTGAGTATTCAATTCGGAAATTAACCAATCAGTGATCGCTTGTTTTCCACCTTTCCAAGAAGATAAATTAAACACCACAGGAATTAACTGATTAATATCTTGTTCAGCGTGTTCAATTAAATCTTTCGCCAATTCTAATAAAGTTGTGGTTTTTCCTGATCCCGGTTCTCCTAAAATTAAAAGTGATCGTCCTTCTCCCAATTCTAAAAACTTTTGACTCACTTTTGTTCCTTGGGATAAACGCTGTTGATGATCATCAGGAGTTCCCCATAAAATATCCCAAGGTCTTTCAACCAAATCTAAACGAAATTCTAAACCTAATTCTATAATTGCTCGACCATATAAGGATGTTTCTAAAACTCCTTTTACCCAAAAATTCTTAACTTTATTAAGTAAAATATGTCGATCTCGATTATTTTGAGATGTCGATTTAAGGAAAGATTGATTTACAGGTTTAACTGGGATTTTTACTGGAGTTTGAATTGAAAATGAAGTCGGTAATATTAAATAACTTGGCATAGGTTCAGAAATATTTTTTAATTCTAATTCTCCTAAATAACGAATAGGAACGTTTAAATTATGTTTGACCACATCATAAACAACTTGAGAAATACAAATTCCCCCAGGTTGAGCTTTTCCTTCTAAACGTGCAGCAATATTAACTCCATTTCCCATGACATCTTGATCTTGAATGAAAACATCCCCTAAATGGATGCCAATTCGATGTAATAAAACCTCATTTTCTGGTAAGTTTTGTGCGGTTTTTGCTAAATATTCTTGAATTTCAATTGCACAGTTAACCGCTTGAATTGCACTAGAAAAATACATTAATAATCCATCCCCTGTAGATTTAATTACAAATCCATTAAACTCCTGACATAATGTTCTCATTCGGTGCAAATCACGACGGATTAAAGTTAGAGTCACCACTTCATCTTTAGACATTCTGGCACTAAATTCAACGGCATCCGTAAAAACAATAGTTGCTAGAGTTTGACGATTATTTAACTCAGAGGGGAAATATTCTAATTCTTCTCTGATTTTGTTGGGTAGAAACGAAGATTTAACCGAAGGAGTGGGATCTATTAATCCAGATAAGTCTTGTAAAACTTCTGTTACAGTTTGATAGCGATCGCGAAAATCATAACGCACCATTTTATCTAAAATATCATATAAAAGCGGAAGTTGAGTTTGAGTATTATTTTTTAACAGCAGGGATCTCCACTGAATTTCATGAGTTTGGGGATTTTCAGGAAGTTGATGGGGTAATACTCCTGTTAATGCTTGAATTGCTAACATCCCTACCGCGTAAATATCACTACAGAATCGAGGTTTACCCTGGGTTTGTTCTGGTGGCATATAACCCGAAGTTCCAATAGCAATACTAGAGGGGATTACTGCTTCAGAATTAGCAGTTTCAAGCATAATTTTTTTGACCGCACCAAAATCAATTAAAACCAGCTTTTGATCTTGATTGCGACGCATTAAATTAGAGGGTTTAATATCTCGGTGAATCACGTTATGATCATGGACAAAATCGAGAATTTTCAACAGATCTTGGAGGAGATTAATAACTTTGATTTCATCGCCATAGGATTCAGAGATCAATTCCTGACGTAAATCCCAACCATCAATAAATTCTTGCACTAAATAAAACTCATTATTTTCTTCAAAGTGGGCTAATAAACGAGGAATTTGAGAATGTTCTCCTAACAGATAAAGGGTTTGAGCTTCTGTTTCAAATAAACGACGAGCAGTATTTAAAATGCCAGGTTTGGAAGACTGAGGTTTGAGTTGCTTAACAACACATTGGGGATGTCCTGGTAAATCTAAATCTTTCGCTAGGTAGGTTTCGCCAAATCCCCCACTCGCAATGGAATAGATGATTTTATAACGGTTGCGAAGAACTGTGTTAAGCATACAAACCCTGTCAAAACTTAAGAACTCGTTTTTCTAGTCTTGATTGTGGCAAATTTGTATTGATCTGTCACCTCAAATTATGATACAATCGGTCAAAATTTGTATAAATTATGAAATCTTAAACTTTCGTCATACAATCACTATGCCAGATTTTATTGAACAGCCGAGTCGGATTACGGCGGCGGGAAATAAACCCAAATTAATTGATGAATATATTGGACGAGTTAATAGTCAAACGGACACGGCAAGTGTTGCCTATATGCGTTCTCCGGGGGGATGGATGGAACCAGGACAACGACCTGAATTTGATGAATTTACAGTCGTTTTAAAAGGATTATTGCGAGTCGAATATGAAGGCGGTCAAATGGATATTCAAGCCGGACAAGCAGTGATTACTAATAAAGGGGAATGGGTGCGTTATAGTACGCCGACCGAAGATGGTGCGGAATATATGGCAGTTTGTCTTCCTGCTTTTTCTCCCAATATTGTACATCGGGATCAGGATCGGGATTAACTTTATTTTTGAATTATCATGCCCCGGATTGAGAACCCACACCGGATTATTTGGCGTTTTATTATTGGTTGCGATCGCAATTTCAAGCCGATGCTATTATTCATTTAGTATTCATTTAGGAAAACAGGGGAGTTTGGAATAGTTGCCCGGTTCACGCCTCATTCAGCCCTAAAGGGCTTACTACATTCTAACTTCCTAACTCTTTTGACCGTTGAGTTGCAGCTTTTACGGCCTCAATTAATGCCGAACGAAATCCGGCTTTTTCCAGTTGACAAACCCCAGCAATTGTTGTTCCCCCCGGACTGGTAACACGGTCTTTTAATTCGGCCGGATGTAACTTTGATTCCGATAGGAGTTGGGCCGTTCCTAATACCGTTGATAATGCTAATTGGGAAGCAATAGCTCTAGGCAGTCCAGAGGCGACGCCACCATCGGCTAAGGCTTCAATTAAAATCGCCACATAAGCGGGGCCAGAACCCGATAATCCGGTGACGGCATCCATCAACGTCTCTGCCACCTCTACCACGTCCCCAACGGCCTGAAAAATGCCTCTGGTGATATCTAAATGGGAGGGTTGTACCAATTTTCCAGAGGCGATCGCACTGATCCCCGCCCCCACAGTCGCCGGAGTATTGGGCATAATTCTAATTACAGGATGGTGAGGAAAAGCGGCTTCTAATTTATTTAAGGTAACTCCCGCTAAAATAGACAAAATAACGGTATTTTTTGATAGGGTTTCAGCCTCGGCTAATTCGGTTGCGATCGCGCTAAAAATTTGGGGTTTAATGGCTAATAAAAGGGCCGCTGTCGCCTGGGTTGTTTGTTTATTATTATCTGCGATCGCCACACCATAATGTTGGGCTAAGTAATTACGACGCTCTAATTGTGGGTCACTAATAATAATTTCAGCAGGTTGATAAATCTTAGCAGAAATTAGGCGGGATATAATAGCTTCTGCCATCACCCCGCCACCAATTACACCTAATTTAAACATAAATATTTAATGAGGGAATTACGAATTACGAATTACGAATAGGTTATGGGTAAAAAAAAATAATGGAAAGTTTTTTTTAGTTGCAGAGACGTTTAAATTAACGCCTCTACATCGGTTAATTTACTGAATAGCCTGGGTTCTTTCAGGCTGCCAGGGGGGGGCTACTGGGTTGCTTGTGCGGGGGGTGCGGGCTTGGGGGATGCCTTCGTGGACAACGCCAGCACCTGGGGTTCTGACCTGAACGCAACTAGGAGTAAACAGGAAAATGCTTTCTCCGATCCGTTCTTGGTGGCCATCGAGGGCAAAAGTTCCACCCGCGACGAAATCAACGGCTCTTTGGGCCTGATCAGGATCCATTAAAGTTAAATTTAGAACTACAGATTTGCGTTCTTTCAGGGCGCGAATAGCCGTAGGCATTTCTTCAAAGGTGCGGGGTTCCATCACCACTACTTCAGAAATTCCATTCAGAGCGCCGGGCATTCCGATAACATTACTCATTGTTGATCCGATTCCAACTTCAGACATTACACCAGTATTAATAGATCCAACAGACCGTTGTGAACGACGAGACACCCGGGGGTCTTCTGCCGCCACAGCCGGGGCAGGTTGTTCTTGCGGGGGGGGATAGTTACCCTGGTAACGATTCCCCTCCGCTTCATCGTATTCGTAATCGTAGTCTACAGAGTCATTGAACCCTACAAAATCTTTTAGTCTATTAAAAATGTTCACGGTCTATTCTCCATCACTGACGATTTTAGAATTTCAACTCAACTTCCAGTTTAGAGGGGTTGAGGGTCTAGGTTATATTGAATTTGTGTAAGACTCGCCTATTTTACTTGGGACGAGGTACTTGGCATTCCTCAGAGTCTCGTACTCTCCTCTAATATTGCTGTGAAGCAATTCTGGAAACAGTAGGGGGCAACTCCATGAATACCGAGCAATCGGGGCTAGACAGGAGAATCCCACGCGGTTCACCCGTGGGAGTGTCAATCTGAATTGTTGTATTTAACTCCTCCTTTGACCAAAAATTATCCGTCCTAGTCGAATCATGGTAGCACCTTTTTGAACTGCTAGAGAATAATCTTCCGACATTCCCATTGATAATTCCTGCATCCTAATATTAGTCCAATTCTGTTGTCGAATGGTTTCTGCTAATTCCCGGGTGCGTTCAAAAACATCCAGGGTTTCGGACTCGGTTAACCCCAAGGGGGGAATAGTCATTAAGCCTTGAATTTTGAGGTGCTGACAGTCGTTTAAGTGGGGTAATTCTGCCAAAAGTTCGGGGATAGTCCAACCAAACTTATTAGGATCGGGGATAATTTTAACTTGAAGACAAACTTGGGGCTGACATCCTAATTCCCCGGCTAGATGATCTAAACGTAAAGCCAACTTTAGACTATCTACCGATTGAATCCATTGAAACAGTTGTAATGCTTTTGTGGCTTTATTGGTTTGCAAATTACCGATTAAATGCCAAGTAATATCGCTAAGATCTTGTAACTGAGGATATTTTTCCGACGCTTCTTGAACTCGATTTTCTGCAAAATCTCGAATTCCAGCTTGATAAGCGACCCGCATGGCTTCAACGGAAACTGTTTTTGTTACCGCAATTAACCGCACCGACTCAGGAATAGAGCCTCGAATTTTAGCAATCTGTTCGGTGATCCAATCAGTCATGTTAAGTAATTTGGCCGTTGGTGGTTTTAGCTAAAGAAACGTATTACGATGGACTTCTTGGAGTTTTTTATATTCCTCGCCCTGTCCGGTGCGGCGGAGCATTCTGAGACGAATTTCCAGCAAAAGTTTGGCATCAGAACGACTAATGGGTTCAAATTTTAATCCTGGTGGCCCCTGAGTCACTAAAAAAAATAGGCGCTGGGCGTAAAGGGTTGTGAATAATTCTTGATGATCCTCAACTGAGCATATTTTGAACAATAACCCAAAGTTGGGATGATTCATGTAAGTTTCTGTGGTCATTCAATTTCACAACTAACAAATAATGGCTTGATTTAGGATACAGAACTATTTTAGGTTGATTGGGTAAACTTTGTCCGGGTGTAGGCAAGGGATCAACCCTTTCAAATTGCTCCTCCCCAAATTAACCGGATACTCCAGAATACCACTAGACCAATCAGGGCGACTCCATCCCAAGCTTTAAAGCGAAGTTGATGCCATTCTACCCGATGTTGATCTGGACTGGTGAACCCTCGAACCTGCATAGCGTTGGCAATTTGTTCGGCACGTAATAATAGGTTTTGTAAAAGCCGTTCCGCCAAGGTTAACCAGACCTGGGTAGTTCCTCGTAGTCCTAGTTTTTTCCAATTAATGGCACGGGTTCTGACAGAACGAATTAAATTTTGAATTTCCTCTAAAACTAAGGGAAAAAATCGTAGGGATAAAGTCAGGGTTAAGGCTATTTCTGTAACGGGTAATTTTAAACGTCTTAAAGGTTCCATGAGGCTTTCTAAAGCCATGGCAATTTCTTCAGAAGCGGTGGTTAATAAATATAGATTTGTACTATAAACCAGGGTAAATAATAGGGTACTTGTCCTGATCGCTAAATCGACGGAATAGCGAGTAATTTCTATTGGCCCTTGGGAAAATAAGACATATCTATAGGAAGTGGGTTGAGGTAAGGGTTCTGTTGATCCTGATTGATTAAAGGTTAATTCCTGTTCAGGAAGTCGAGGTTGATGGTTGATCGCCAAACCATCGGGCATAATACAACTTAACAGAAAGAGTAACCCACAAAACATTAGTAACCAGCCCATTTGTCGCTTCCAAACCCGCAGAGGAATTCGCGCCAATAGGGTGATTAAAATTAATAACCCAACTAAGACTAATCGCCACTCCGGGTTAGCTAATAAAGGAGCTACTAAAAAGCTCATTAACCAAATAAACTTAACCCGGGCATCAAGACGATGTAACCCAGTAATCGGTTGTTCTAAATATAGTCCAATGGGAAGCGATCGGAGTAAGTCCATATAGGAAAGCAAGGGGGACAGGGGAGGGGAATTTAGGGTTTTATCCCCAATTAACCTATTGATTGACTAGAAAGAAATTAGGAGTTGTCAAATCTTGGGTTAACTGAATAGAAATGATTTGACCAGGTTGTAAAGTCGTGGGTGAGGGAGAAGTCCCAATCCCAATTCCGGCCCCAGCAATTGCACCGACTAAAGCCCCAACTCCGGTAAAACCACTAATTAAAAACCCGGCTAAACTCCCCGCACCCGTACCAATTCCTACCCGTTCAGGACGGACTTCTAATGACCCTGGAATCCAGTTCGATTGACCTTGAATTGGGATACTACGACCGTCTAAATTAATTGCTTGAGCAATAAACCGACTACCTTTTGTCGTGGTTTCAAATTCTCCGACAATCGGCGTATCTGGCGGCACAATATAATTGCCCAAACTATCAACAATTCCTCCCTGTAATAACAACACATCCTGACGTTCAGAACGGCGGGTTAAACGCACCTGATCTTCCGTGGGATAAAGTAGGGTTAAATCGGTTCCGGTCGGAAGCAGAATCGCCGGAGCACGAGGATTAAGATAGGATTGCCGCTGTCCTGGGGGCAAAGGTTGACCAAAGGGAACCGCTTGGGGTAGGGATGCTGTCCCACTGTATTGAGGATTGGGGGCCGCCGCAAACCCCTGTGATACCTGAATAGGAGGGCGATAGGCGGTGGTTTGAGGAGGTGGGGGAACGGTGGGGAACAGTTGGGCTTGGCGAGGTTGACTCACCGGAACCCGCACCACATCTAAACTCGAATCTCTGGTCGGTTGGGGGTTGGGTAAAACCGTTTGTCGGGGGTCGTATTGACGGACAGAATATTGAGGAGGTTTTTGGGGTGCGGTCGGTTTAACAGTGGCAGTGGTTTGAGTAGCGGTGGCAGTTCGAGTGGGGGAAGGAGTTGGAGTCGTTTGGGGTTGGGCGGTCGCCACGCTATTCGGAGGAGTTACAGGGGGTTCGGGGGGTAGGGTTTGTAGGGTAGGACGCAAGACCCAGAGGTTATCAATCCCAATTTGCCGTAAATCGAGGGTTTGGGGGTCAATGGTGATACCGGGGGTGAACTCTACCACTAATTGAGCCTGTTGCGGTTTAGTTTGAATTAAACTGACTTGACTAACAACGCCTGTCTCATAGCGTTCGGTAATATTCACTTTAACTTCCGTATTTGGAAGGTCTAGGATTAGGCGCGGGGGAAGGTTATAAACCGATAATTGGGGCTGATTCCCTGGCGGCAGTTCGACCTCGACAATTCCCGTATTGGGATCAATTTTCCAATCTACAACGCTGGCGGCTTGTGTGGTTAAGGGATGGGCCGTTGCTAGGGCTAGACAGGTGAATATACTAGAGGTTCGCAACAGCATACTCCCATACAATGCGGTGACGTCCGAGGCGACGCAGGTTTGTACCGTGTGCTTAAATTTTTGTTTGAAGTTTTGCGCTTGCATGGTTTCTGCGTGAAAACTCTAGTTTATTGATGTTTTATTAGCACATTTAAGGGCAGAATGCAAGTGTTAAAGTAATTCAATCTCACCGAAACCCTGATAAAACTGATATAAAAAGGGATGTATTGTTGAAAGACGGGATTGAGTTAAAATAGCGATCGTTCTCCCTTTTTTATAATGTTATTCATCCCTAAACTCTGCCTCTAAAATTCGCTCTACTATTATTAGTAATGGGGGTATTTTAGTTTCCACAATATCCCAGACAATCTCATCTTCAATGCTAAAATAAGCGTGAGCTAAAATATCACGTAATCCAGCTATTTTTCGCCATTCAACCTCTGAATACTTTAAACGAATTTCCTGGGGAATATTTTTAACTGCTTCCCCAATAATCTGCAAATTACGCACAACCGCATCATAAGTACGCTCATCAGCTTGGAAATCCTCAAAGCTCATTCCTTGTGTGTACCGTCTGACTTTGACTCCAGAAGTGAGGATATCCTCCAAATAGAGGCGAATACTACGCGACATAAATGGCTTCCTGTTCTACAGTAGAGCGAATCAGAGGTTTAAGCGATCGCTGACTTACCAAGTCTACCCGCGTTTCTAGTAAATCTTCGAGGTAGAATTTTACATCCATATAACGGTCAAATGTAACTGAACCCTCAAACTCTACTAAAATATCCACATCACTATCAGGTCTAGCTTCATCCCTGGCAACAGAACCGAATATTGCCAACAACTTGACTCCCAAGTCTTTTAGTACCATCCGATGCTGCGCCAAAATACTGAGAACCTCATCCCGCTTCATAATTCACCCTACCGTCACAACAATTTTAAGTGTTAAAGTCGTTATATAGATGGAATCCCCGCCCGTTCACGGCGGGGCGGATGTCAAGGTCGATACATCCACAGGGGTAAACCACTGGTAGATAACTCAAATTCTAGCCAACGGTTAGCCGCAATAATGCTATTTGGAGTTAAACTATTACCTGTAAATCGACTCACAAAAGGTTTGGGTTTTTCAAAGGTGAAACACTCGGTTTTTTTGGGATCTAGTTTAACTAATTCCGCCGCCCAACACCGGGCATCTTCTTCCGTTCCTAAACGGTCTACTATTCCCAATTCCACCGCCTGTTGTCCGGTAAAAATTCGACCATCGGCAAAACTCCTCACGGTGTCATGACTCAAGTTTCGAGACTCAGCAACAGTTTGCACAAATTGTTGATAACTGGTATCAATTAATTCCTGTAAAATATGTTGTTCGGGTTCAGTTAATTCTCGATCAAAAGATAAAATATCTTTATAAGGCCCGGATTTAATCACCTTAAAAGATATGCCAATTTTTTCTAATAACCGTTCTATATTATTACCTCGTAAAATTACTCCAATACTTCCGGTAATCGTACCTGGGTTTGCCATAATATGTTCGGCTCCCATGCCAATATACACACCCCCGGAGGCAGAAATATTCCCGAAACTCGCCACAATTTTGACTTTTTTCTGTAACCGTTTCAGGGCGCTATAAATCTCTTGGGAGTCGCCAACGGTTCCCCCAGGGCTATCAATTCTCAAGAGTAGGGCGGGAAATTTCCGTTCTTCCACGGTTTTTAGGTCTTCCAACACCCGTTTGCGGGTCTCTGAACCAATGGCACCATTAATTTCTATGCGGGCGATTTGTTTGCGGTAGCTGGGTTTAAATGGCCAAATCATGGTTAATGACAAAACTATATTAAGTCCATAATATTGTATAAACTCCTTAATAAAAGTACATACTCAATGGAGAACCGAATGCAGCAGCCGGAAACCCAGGCTAAATTACCCTTTCAACCCCTATTGTTAATTGCCCCCTTCTTCTTTTGGGGGACGGCGATGGTGGCGATGAAGGGACTCCTACCCCATACCACACCGTTTTTTATGGCGGGAGTTCGGTTAGTCCCCGCAGGGGTTTTGGTAATATTGGCGGGGATATTGTCGGGGCGTCCGCAACCGAAGGGCTGGCAAGCATGGCTATGGATATCAATTTTTGGGTTAGTGGATGCTACCTTATTTCAAGGATTTTTAGCCCAAGGGTTAGTTAGAACCGGGGCCGGGTTAGGATCGGTGATGATCGACTCCCAACCCCTAGCCGTGGCAATTTTATCTTTATGGTTATTTCAAGAAACCATTGGATTTTGGGGATGGTTAGGGTTAGCTATTGGCATTATGGGAATTAGTTTTATTGGTTTACCCGATGATTGGATTTTAGGGTTATTTAATGCGGAATTATTAGTGAATTCTATTGATATTTCTCAATTGTTTAATAGTGGGCAATTATTAATGTTATTAGCCGCGCTATCAATGGCAACTGGAACTGTATTAGTCCGGTGGGTTTGTCGCTATGCTGATCCGGTTGTCGGCACTGGATGGCACATGATTATTGGGGGTTTACCTTTATTTGGGTTATCGGCTATTTCAGAAACTCAACAGTGGCAAAATATTGATCTTTCCGGTTGGGTGGCTATGGGTTATTCTACCATATTTGGCAGTGCCATATCCTACGGATTATTTTTCTATTTTGCATCTAGTGGAAGTCTGACTAGCTTGAGTTCTTTGACGTTTCTGACCCCAGTTTTTGCCCTCTTATTTGGAAATTTCTTTTTACAAGAAGTCCTCAGTCCGTTACAATCAATGGGAGTCGGCTTAACATTAGTAAGTATCTATTTGGTGAATCAACGGGAAACCTTGGCTGAAAAGTTTAAAATCAAAGGTTCTCAGGATTTTACCCCATCTCAACCAGAAGCCAATTTATTACAACCAGCAGAGGCAAATTCCCTGGAGTTACCTGTAAAAATCAACCAGGTAGAAACAAGTAAAAACCCATCTCTACACCCTGAACTGTAATTTACCCCAAAATTTCTTATGAAAATCGGTGCAAATTATTTAGGAAACAATTGCTGTGAATTTAAAGTTTGGTCGCCCTTGCGTGAAAGCGTTGCTGTTAAGATTATATCCCCGGAAGAACGGTTAATTGATTTAGAATTTGATCAACAGGGATACGGTCGTGCAACGGTTGAAAATATCCCCCCAGGAAGCCGTTATTTTTATCAATTAGATCGAAAATTTAACCATCCCGATCCAGCATCCTATTCCCAACCGGATGGAGTTCATCAAGCCTCGGAAGTGATTGATCAAAATTGCTTTATTTGGCAGGATAACAACTGGAAAAGTATTTCCTTAGATGAATTAATTGTTTATGAACTGCACGTTGGAACCTTTACCCCAGAGGGAACATTTACCGCAATTATTCCTCGAATTTCGGAGTTATTAGAGTTAGGAATTAATGCGATTGAATTAATGCCTATTAGTCAGTTTCCAGGCTATCGCAATTGGGGTTATGATGGTACTTATCTCTATGCTCCTCAGAATTGTTATGGCGGGGTAGAAGGGTTAAAACAGTTGGTCAATGCTTGCCATCAACAAGGCATGGCGGTGATTTTAGATGTGGTTTATAATCACTTTGGCCCAGAAGGAAATTATATCGCACAATTCGGCCCCTATTTTACTGAAAGGTATCAAACTCCTTGGGGTTCAGCGATTAATTATGATCAAGCCTATTGTCAGGGTGTGAGGAATTTTATTATTGAAAATGCCCTCTATTGGTTACGGGATTTCCATATTGATGCGTTAAGATTGGATGCGGCTGATAATATTTTTGATCTCGGTGCTAAACATATTTTACAGGAATTAGCTGAACAAGTCAATCAACTTTCTCAACAGCAAGGAAGGAAGTTTTATTTGATGGCTGAAACGGATTTAAACGATGGTAAATTAATCCGTTCAAAAGCCGTAGGAGGTTATGGTTTAGATGGGCAGTGGTGTGATGATTTTCACCATGCTATTCATACGGTATTAACGGGTGAAAATATCGGGTATTATCAAGATTATGGTCGCTGCGAACAGTTAGCAAAATCCTATAGAGAAAGCTTTGTTTATACCTGGGATTATTCTCAGAATCGAAAACGCTTTCATGGGGAGTCGGTGGCCGATTGTCCCCCCCATCAATTCTTAGTTTGTAGTCAAAATCATGACCAAATTGGCAACCGTTTATTAGGGGAAAGATTAACAGCTTTAATCTCCTATGAAGGGTTAAAATTAGCCGCCGCAACGGTATTATTATCGCCCTATATTCCCCTATTATTTATGGGGGAAGAATATGGGGAACCTGCACCTTTTCAATATTTTATTAGTCACTCCGATCAGGATTTAATTGAAGGGGTGCGAAAGGGAAGAAAAGCGGAATTTGAGGCCTTTCATCTAGCGGGTGATTCTCCAGACCCTCAAAGTCAAGAAACTTTTAATCAATGTAAGTTAAATTGGCAATTAAAACGGCAAGGAAAACATCAAGTATTATGGGAATTATATCAAATATTGATCCGATTGAGGCGGAATATTCCCGCGTTGAAATTACGCGATCGCACCCATCAAGAAGTTCACTGTATTGAGGAAGATAAATTATTAGTCTTCCGGCGTTGGTTTGAAGATCATCAGGTTTTATGTCTGCTTAATTTCAGCAAAAATCCGGTTTCCTACAGTCCTAATTTAATCGGTAAAACTTGGCAAAAACGTTTAGATTCTAACGATAAAAAATGGCTAGGTTCAGGATCAAATTTACCTGAAACATTAACTAATTCTTCCGAATTAACCTTAGTTCCAGAAAGTTTTGTCCTGTATGAAACTTAATTGTTATTTGGTTTAATGAATTCCAACGAGATATCTGTCTATTAAGTAGGTGGTCATAATTATTGATTTCGTTGTTGGGCTTTAGCCCTCTAGGGAGGGCTAAAGCCCAACAACAAACTTGTTACTTTATTTATGACTACCTACTTAATTCCTCGCATCATAGCTTGTATTGGTACTTGCCATAAATTTTCTAAACCCCAAATATATTGCAGATAACTAAAAAAGTTTAAGAGGTTAAAATCAAAGGGTTAAAAAATCCAATCATATTTGAAATTTACAAGCTAAAATAATATTTTCAATCTTTAGATAGATAACCAGAATGAAAAATCAGTGCTAACATCAAATTATCATCTGTAATTTAACTTTATCTCAAAATTATTATGAGGATTCCTGTAGCTACCTATCGAATTCAGTTTAATAGAGATTTTCCTTTTAATCATGCTAACGAGATTATTGATTACTTGTATGAATTAGGAATTTCTGACCTGTATGCGTCTCCCATTTTCAAAGCTAGAATTGGAAGCACTCATGGCTATGATATTGTTGATCAAAATCAATTAAACCCAGAACTGGGAAAACAGGAAGACTTTGATCAATTAATGGAAAAAATCAAAAATCAGGGAATGGGATGGTTACAGGATATTGTCCCTAATCACATGGCCTATGATAGCCAAAATAAATATTTAACGGATATCTTTGAATATGGTGCTGATTCGGATTATTTAGATTTTTTTGATATTGATTGGGAACATCCCCATGATGACCTTAGAGGTCGGGTTTTAGCCCCCTTATTAGGGGATTTTTATGGCAATTGTTTAGAAAATGGACAATTAACTATTTCTTACGAAGACGAGGTATTATATGTAAATTATTATAGCCTAAAATTCCCTTTAAAAATTGAATCCTACACTTATTTAGTCAGTCATCGCCTCAAAGAATTAGAAGGAAGGTTAGGAAGAAGACACCCGAATGTAATTAAACTGTTAGGAGTATTGTATGTTCTGAAAAATATTCCCAATGAAAAATCTATTCAAGATCGGCGATCACAAGCGTTATTTGCTAAAGGATTACTTTGGGAACTGTATCAAGAAAATACCGATATTAATAAATTTGTTGATGAAAATATTGAATATTTGAATGGAAAAACAGACGATCCAGAAAGTTTAAACGACTTAGATCAACTACTTTCTCAACAAATTTTCCGATTATCCTATTGGAAAGTGGGTGCGGAAGAATTAAACTATCGACGCTTTTTTACAGTCAACGAATTAATTAGTGTCAAAGTAGAAGATGAAAAAGTTTTTAATAAAACCCATGATCTAATTTTTAAATTAGTCAGGTCAGGGAAATTTACAGGACTCAGAATTGATCATATTGATGGACTTTATAACCCGCTACAATATTTACAATCCATCCGAGAAAAAGTCGGAAATGTTTATCTAACCGTCGAGAAAATTTTAGAGATTGAGGAAGAATTACCCAGCGCTTGGCCGATTGAAGGAACTTCCGGTTATGAATTTTTAATTTATGTTAATAGTTTGTTTTGTCAAGGCAAAAATGAAGATCGCTTTAGCCAAATTTATCGAGATGCCACGGGGTTAACTGCCTCATTTAAACAATTATTAATTGCTAAAAAACGCTTAATTGCCGATCGCAACTTAGCCGGAGATGCTGATAATTTAGCTGGATTACTCAAACGCATTGCTGGTCAATATCGTTATGGACGAGACTTAACTTTACATGGGTTACAAACTGCAATTTTAGAAGTATTAGTTCGCTTTCCCGTCTATCGAACCTATATTAATGAAGGACAAGTCAGCGAAGCAGATCGATATTATGTTCAGTTTGCGGTTCAAGAAGCCAAAGGAAAACATCCTGAACTGATTAACGAACTCAATTTAATTGAAAAGTTTTTATTACTAGAATATGACCCCTATTTAAGTAAGGAAAACAAAAAAATATGGCTACATTTTGTGATGAAATTTCAACAATTTTCCGGGCCATTAACTGCAAAAGGAGTGGAAGATACCCTATTTTATGTTTATAACCGTTTTGTTTCTTTAAATGAAGTCGGGGGCGCACCAAATCATTTTGGGATTAGTCCCGATACCCTGCATCAATTTAATAAAAAACGGGCAAAAAGTTTGCCTCACACAATGAATACCACCTCAACCCATGATACTAAACGCAGCGAAGATTTACGCGCCAGGTTAAACGTTATTTCTGAAATTCCTGATGAATGGGAAGCCCAAGTTAGAACTTGGATGGCATTAAATCGTGATCAGAAAACAGAAACCAATGGACGAATTATTCCTGATGGCAATGATGAATATTTCTTGTATCAAAATTTAATCGGTTCCTATCCCTTTGATGAAATCGAATATCCCGAATTTGTAGAACGGGTCAAACAGTTTGCGATTAAAGCTGTCCGAGAAGCGAAATTTCATACGGCTTGGTTACGTCCTGACTCGGTTTATGAGGAAGGTTATCTAGCTTTTATTGATAAAATTTTGAACCCTTCTGAGAACAATAAGTTTTTACAAGAGTTCAGAAAATTCAAACAAAAAATAGCCTTTTATGGGATATTTAATTCCCTATCCCAAACCTTAATTAAAATCACTAGCCCGGGTTTACCGGATTTTTACCAAGGAACAGAACTCTGGGATTTTAGTTTAGTTGACCCGGATAATCGTCGTCCCGTTGATTATCAAAAACGGATCGAGTTTATTCAGGAAATTAAAAGCCGTTCTCGAAAGGATATTTTATCTTTAATTGAGGAATTAAAACAGACCCCTAAAGATGGACGGATTAAATTATTTTTAATTACTCAAGGGTTAGCCATTCGTAAACAATATCTGGAAGTTTATCAACAGGGAACTTACATTCCCTTAGAGGTAACGGGAGACTATGGGGAACATATTTTAGCCTTTGGTCGCACCTATGGTCAGACGATTACAATTACTGTTGTTCCCAGATTTTTAACAAGTTTAGTTGAACCAAAACAGTTTCCTTTAGGGGACAATATTTGGCAAGATACAGCGATTAAATTACCGGAAGATTGGACAACTAATTGGAAAGAAATGATTACAAACCAAGGGATTAAAGGCAATCATTTCTTGAAAATAGGAGATATTTTAACGGTGTTTCCGGTGGCTTTATTGGCAACTTCATGTACAGATAATTAAGGGAACAGGGAACAGAAACCTCAGTGATTCTAGGATTAGCAACCGCAACCGCAATTATTTTAGCCTTTACGGTGGATTGGAATCAGCTTAAAATTCCCCTGTTTTCCCCAATAGTCACTCATCAGAAACCCGGTTTCTTTAACCCTGCGTGAGTCCTAATTTATTTAGACTTGGGATGATCTTGACACACTTTTAACTTTTGTTTTTCCTCTGGACGAGTAACAAAATAATCCTTTAACCAGTCGCACCCTGTCGCTAATTTAGAGATAATTGCCGCTTAGAAACAACACAATCTTGCAAATAAAGATTAATTAGTTCCTGGGAAGATATACCTTTTTCCTGAGCCATTGTTTCAAAATATTCAATCACATCAATTCCGAGAGAAATAGTGACCTGTTTTTTTAACTGTTTGGCAAAAGGATTAGGTCTTTTTTTCATTTTTGACAGATCGTATTCCGGTTCCATTGTTTTATCTCCTATATTCTTGACTTTCATTTTTAGTAGCTTTTCTGGCTGAGATAATTATAATGATAGAATCTTCTTCTCGAAAACAATGAACTACAATTAATATTCTCATTTTAGAGCTTATGCCCAGAAGTAAAAAACGTTCTTCTTCTTGGGAGTGATCCTCGTCCCAAAATTGAATAGCATAATCATCAAAGAAAACTGATTCAGCTTCTGCAAAAGTAATACCATGTTTTTGTTGATTAATTTTGTTTTTTTGCTCATCCCAGTGAAAGGTTATTTTATTCATTCTGCCAAAAGGTCATTCAATCTTTATCCTTAGTGATTAAACCATATCTAGTTTTCACCAACAGTTTCTAAGTAGAAACCCGGTTTCTTAGGCCCTGCGTAAGTCCTAAATATGTTAGTGAAGACTGGAAACTAATCGCTTGAGAGAAATATCTAATAATTCGGGACGATAATCTAAATGGTAGCCTAATTCCTGAATGGTTCTTTCTAACAAATAACAATCTAATAAGACATTAAGTTCCTGTTTTCCTTGGGGTAAAAAACGATCTTGGGAAGCTGTTTCTAAATAACTATTTAGGAAAGCAGCACTCACCCAACTTGACCATAATTGACCCCACTGTTCCATCAGGGCTAAATTCTCTGGGCGAATCATACCATTTTTTACTTCTTCCCGCAGGGCGAAACGAGTAGCAAAATCAAAAGACTGTAACATTCCCGCGACGTCTCGCAGGGGGGAACGTTTCATCCGTCTTTCACTGAGTGACCGATAGGATTCTCCCTCAAAATCAATGATAATAAAATCCTTTCCTGTATACAAGACATCGTACAAAGAATAGTTACCATGACATCGGGTTCTCAGGGCGGTAATTTTCAAATTTAATAGGCTTTGAAACCGACCCAAAATATAGTTTTGATTATTCAAAATATGTTGGGCTAGGGGTTGAAGTTCCGGGGTTAAAGTTTCCAGTTGTTTCCTGAATTTTAGCAAAACTTGTCCGGTTAAATTACGAGAATATTGATAAATTGAACGTTGATAAAAGGTAGAAAATGGTTCCGGGGCAAAGTCAGAATTACGGGGATTACTCGCTAGAACAATATGAAATTCTGCGGTGCGTTTTCCCAGAAGTTCTGCACTGGTTAAATAGGAACCAATCAAGAGTAAAACTTCTTCGGGAATCGGTTGTTGATAGAGGTCAAAGAAAGAACGGGGTGAAGACAAAATTTCTAAATCTTGACTCGGTTGTAAGACTACCCGATCAAAGTAATCTCGTAAACTATCTAAGGTATAATTCCAAGCATGAATCGCATCGGGAATATACCCCTGAAGAAACCCTAATGTGAGGGATTCTCCTCGGTGACGACGATATTCTAATCCACCCAGTAATGGCGTTGTATATCCTAACTGTTGTTTTTGTTCTAAAAATTTACGAACTTCTAACTCGGGATGGATGCCTTCTTCTACTCGACGGAATAGTTTAAACAGGAAGCGATCGCCATAAACTACAAAGGAATTATCATACTCCTCTTTTAATAAATGGGGGTCTAATTTTTGCTCTAAATTCTGTTGTTTTATGGCATCGGTTGTGGTGGCAATTAAATTACCAAATCGACCCGCATAACGATCAGAATTAATAATCATTTTTAAGGGTAAACTTAAAAAGTCAAGATTCTGCCCCACTTCTAATAAAATTCCGGTTTCTGTATTCTGTTGTACCGTTGCTAAAATCAATTGTGGTGTTTCTATTTTCAGGGTTTCTGCTAATTTCTCCTCCGCATAAGCTAAAGGAATTAGATAGGTTTCTGGGAATCCTTCTGTATATTCCACTTGCAATAAAATAATCACCGCTTGACTATCTTGATAGGGAATAGGAATGAATTCTGTAATCTTTACAGATTGGAGAATACGAGATTTAGAAAGAAACCAACGACAGCGATAGATATAGGCGGGTAAAATAGATTCTAAACGGGTTTTTAAGTTGGGTTGGGTAAGGATTTCTTGCCAATTATTTTGAACAATAAAATTGGTTAATTGGGCTTGAGGTCGAGGCAATAAAGCCACTTTCGGATCAAACTGGAGCATAAACCAGTAAAACCCATGGGGAGATAAACTAATAAAATAGGAAGAATCACTAATTTTAGGAAATTCTGTCCGGCCAAAAATTTCCACGGGAACCATGCCTTTAAAGGCGGATAAATCTAAATTCACCGATTGTACAAATCGCGATAAATTAGCTACAATTAATAGATGTTCTCCCTGATAGGTGCGGGTAAAAACCAGAACTTTACGGTTTTCTGAATGTAAGATTTCAAAGGTTCCCCGTCCAAAGGCTTGAAACCGTTTTCGCATGGCAATAATCCGTTTCATCCAAGATAAAAAGGAATTAGGATTACTACTTTGGGATTCTACGTTAACGGCTTTATAATCATATTCAGAATCAAAAATTAAGGGTAAATAGAGTTTTTGCGGATTCGCTCGACTAAACCCAGCATTGCGATCTGGAGTCCATTGCATCGGGGTTCTGACGCCGTTGCGATCGCCAATATAAATATTATCTCCCATGCCAATTTCATCCCCATAATAGAGTACGGGAGTTCCGGGTAAGGAGAGTAATAAACTATTCATTAATTCAATCTGACGGCGATCATTTCCCAATAGAGGCGCAAGGCGACGACGAATGCCTAAATTAATTCTAGCTTGGGGATCTTGAGCATAAACTTTATACATATAATCCCGATCTTCATCTGTTACCATTTCTAAGGTTAATTCATCATGATTCCTTAAAAATAATGCCCATTGACAATTATCAGGAATTGCGGGAGTTTGGTTTAAAATATCAATAATTGGAAAGCTATCTTCCATCCGTAAAGCCATAAATAATCGAGGCATTAAGGGGAAGTGAAAATTCAAGTGACATTCATTCCCATCGCCATAATAAGCCGCCGCATCCTCCGGCCATTGGTTGGCTTCGGCGAGGAAAATTCGGTTAGCATAGTTAGTATCTAAATAACTGCGTAATTGTTTTAATAGTTTATGGGTTTCGGGTAAGTTTTCACAGTTGGTTCCCTCCCGTTCAAAAATATAGGGAATGGCATCCAGTCGCATTCCATCGACTCCCATTTCCATCCAGAAATCTAAGACTTCTAAAATTGCAGTAATGACTTCTGGGTTCTCATAATTCAAGTCCGGTTGATGGGAATAAAACCGATGCCAATAATAGGATTTTGCCACACTATCCCAAGCCCAATTTGAGGTTTCAAAATCTTGGAAAATAATTCTGACTTCTGGATATTTTTCTGGGGTTTCACTCCAGACATAGAAATCCCGTTCTTTACTACCTTTGGGGGCTAATCTTGCCCGTTGAAACCAAGGATGTTGATCGGAAGTATGATTAATTACTAATTCGACAATCACCCTAATTCCGCGATCGTGGGCGGCATCTAAAAAGGCTTTAAAATCCTCTAAATTCCCATAAATTCCATTAACATTAATATAGTCGGCAATATCATAACCATCATCTCGCAAGGGGGAGGGAAAAAAGGGAAGAATCCAGAGAGCCGTTACTCCTAAATCCTGTAAATAATCTAATTTTTCCGTCAGTCCAATAAAGTCTCCAATACCATCCCCATTACTATCAGCAAAGGCGCGAACTGGAACTTCATAAATAATGGCATCTTTAAACCAGAGAGGATCGTTGGGGAGTTTATTGTGTTGCATTTTATTGAATTACCTAAGATTTTCGGTGTTTTGTTTGAATAGAGTTAATACACACTTACTTATTATAAAACAAATTATCAGGAAAATCACCATTCTTTAGACATAACTTAATAATCAGTCATCAGTCATCAGTGATAAAAACTTGTCTCTAAAGACAGAGGGCAAATATCTCTGATCTCGTTAACGTAGTGATTATGGAAGTTAAAATTCATAATTAAACACCTGTAAACCTCAGACCGTTTTGAGGAGATGGGGTCACTTAAAAAAAATTGTAGTGTTGATCTTTACGACAGAATGTGTCGTCTCGTTTTTAGCACTAAAACTTAATAAATTGAGTCGATCTTGTTGAAGCTACAAACACAAACAAATAAGATATTTTCAAGGAACAATATTATGGTCATCAGTCAGTCTAATTCTGTGGCGACTAAAAATCGGCGTGCCGTAGGTGTATTTCCGAACCGGAGTACGGCTGAAGAAGCCCTCCATGCCTTAAAAGACTCTGGTTTTCCGATGAATCAGATTTCTGTGATGACAAAAGATGCAATTCATGACGACAACATTGCTGGAGCCGATGTCAGTGATTCCGTTTCCGAGGGTCATGTTGCCAACCGAGTTGATAATAAAGCCGAAGAAGGGGCTGCTTTAGGTGTGACCACTGGGGGGGTTTTAGGTGGACTAACCGGGTTATTAGTCGGTTTAGGCAGTGTCGCCATCCCTGGAATTGGCCCGATTATGTTAGCGGGAGCCGCTGCTACAGCGATCGCAACTACCTTAGCCGGGACAGCGATTGGGGTTGCCACCGGAGGGTTATTAGGGGGATTAATTGGCTTGGGAATTCCCGAAGCAGATGCCAAAGTCTATAACGACTGCATCGGTCGCGGTGAATATTTGATGATTATTGATGGCAACGAGGCGGATATTACCCGCGCCCACAAAATTTTACAAACCCATAATATTCGGGAATACAGGGTTTATGATGCCCCCGGTCTTGCCTCCATGTCCCCGGAACACCTCAACCGAGATATTACCTTCCCTAATTCAGACCATTCCCTACATACCAACGGCAATAAACGGGCGATGGGTGTGTTCTCCAATCCACAGGACACCGAACAGGCGATTACGGATTTAAGAAGTACAGGTTTCCCCTTAACTCAGATTCGTTTAGTCTCTCATCAGCCAAAACAACAATGGTTTGCGGATATTGAAATGAGCGATCGCTTTGACGGTATGGGAGACGGTATTCCCACCGAACAGACCAAAATCTATTTTCCCTGTTTAAAAGCCATTAATTTCCGAATTTGGGAACAGCTTATGCTGTTTCTAATTCGGTGTTCCCTACTTTATATTTTTGTTTAGGAGTTATAATCATGAAAAAATTAACCGCTTTACTCATGGGTAGTTTCTTATTGCTGGGCACAGTAGCCTGCGGGAATGTTGCCAAAACTAGCACAGGCGCACCGAGTGGGTCAAACCAAACCGCAGAAACCCCAACGGTAGAAACCTCCCAAGCCGTTCAGAAAGATGCCAAAAACGAACTGCGAAGACGTCAGCTTAATGAAGATATTCGGGCGCGGGAACAACGGAATAATATCACCGGTGGTGATGCTATTCGAGCGTCGAGTGATTTAGAAAGTGAAGTTCGCTCTAAATTAGAAGCTAATTTACCCGCAAGTCAACTAACGGTTACAGCTAAAGATGGAGTTGTAACTGTAGCTGGAACAGTGCCAAACCAACCCCAATATGACCGGATTGATCCCTTAACAAAAGAAATTAAAGGGGTGACGGAGGTTGTAATTAATGTGGCGATCGCTCCAGCCCAACCTGGGAAAGAAACCCAATCTAAAACTGAAGATCAAAAGGTTAAACCCGTGACTAATAATAATTCGGAACAGCCCCCAACCAATCCCAATTAGGAAAAAAAATAATAGGATTAATGCAGAAATTCTATTAAACCGTCTACCCGCCTTGAATTTGTTTCAGGGCGGGTTTGACTTTTGATCAGGATTATGGTGATTTGTAACTCTTGAAGACAGTTTTGACACTCTCAGGTCTGAAGACACGCTCGATTCTGCGGACAGGATTAGTTTAATCTAATTCTCGCTACGATTGCCGCATATCGTCTACTGAGTTGATCGGACGAAAAACCCGATCTTCCCGATACTTTTACTTTTGAATCAAAACACTTTCAGAAGATATCACTAAGCCAAATTGCGGTACGCTCCATATCCTGCCTTTACTTGCTCCTTGCTTGTCATACTGCCGTTAGAATTAAATCTAACCGTTGTTTCAGGGGAGCCGGGATTTCTCCGATACTAGGATACTTCAACACGCAGATATTTATTGTTCTTACTCATGTGTTTTTGATTCTAGCACATTTTTTGATATTTCAATGGGAATAAATTCCCCTGTGTCGCGTTTCCTCTGGTGGTCTGAAGACACTGAGTTTCCACTCTCCCATCTTTTTCTTATGATGAAAGATAGCCAATCAAACCTAGGGGTAAATACGGTGTTATGCCTAAAATGTCTGTTTAAAGACTAGGGATTCAGAATAAAGCTATGATCCCTGATCTATTATCCTGACCCACCCACCATGAGATTCACTCCTTCTGCACCTTCGTTCCCCCCCAGTAAACCTAAAGTGCGCCTGCGAACTACCCTTGTTGTTACATTTGTCATTCAAATCGTTGCCGCCGTTAGCTTAGTAGGGTATCTTTCCTTTAAGAATGCTCAAAAAGCCGTCAATACCCTCGCTTCTCAACTGAGGAGCGAACTGAGCGCCAGGATTGAACAGGAACTCAAAAGCTATTTTGAAAACCCCTACAGACTTAACCAACTCAATAGTCGTGCATTTTTGCGCGGGGAACTCGATGTCAGGAATGTTGACAGCGCCCGTCCCCTATTAGATCAATTAAAAATATCCCCCCTGCTGTATTCGATTTATTGCGGTAACTCCCAAGGAGAATTTTTAGGGGCGGTGCGGATTTTAGAGAATAATACCTTGGGTTTGTGGACAGCTAACGCCGAAACCGGACAACATTTATATCTCTACAATGTTGATAGGGAGGGACGACCCACCACATTACACAAGGATAGTGGGGCTATTTATGACCCGCGACAACGCCCTTGGTATCAAAAAGCCCAAAAAACTGGGCGTCCGGTCTGGAGTGATATCTATTTAGCCTTCTCCACCGGGCTACCTACGGTTACGGCCAGCCAACCAATTTATAATCCCGATACAGACGAACTGCTGGGGGTTTGCGCCACGGATGTTTTGCTTCCCGATGATTTCCGCAAATTCCTATCAAGTTTAGCGATCGGAAAATCGGGTATTGCCTTTGTCAGCGATCGCACTGGTCAGTTACTTTCGAGTTCGACCGATGAAACCCTAACCGTCGGAGAAGGGAAGCAAGCCAAACTCCTCCCCGCAACCGATAGCCAAAATCCTTTAATTCGAGGTGCAACCCAACAACTGATCCATCAATATGGCAGTTTTGCCAGCTTAGATAAACCTGTACAAACAGAGTTTCTACTGAATAATCAACGGCAATTTATTCAAGTTTTACCCTTTAAAGATGGTCGGGGACTGGACTGGTTAATTGTGGTGGTGATTCCAGAACGGGATTTTATGGATGAAATTAATGCTAATAATCGCTTGACTATTATTTTATGTTTAGTGGCATTAGTGATCGCAATTTTAGCAGGAATTGCTACCTCCCGTTGGATTTCTCAACCAATTTTGAAATTAAGTCAAGCTTCAAAAGCGATTGCTCAAGGGGAGTTGGATCAACATATTGAAACTAAAGGGATTACAGAACTTGAAGTTTTAGCTAGTTCTTTCAATACCATGACCGAGCAACTGCAAGAATCCTTTGCCAAATTAGAAACAAAAAATGCTGATTTACAACAGGCAAAAGAGGCTTTATCCGCCGCCAAAGAACAGTTAGAAGCGGTATTAAATGCCGTACCTGGTTCCATTTCTTGGCTGAGTGCTGATGGAGTTTATATCGGTGTAAATCGTCATTTAGCAGATAATTTAAGTTTGAATATGCCAGAAATTATTGGTAAAAAGATTGGATTTTTTCAGCAGAATTCAGAATATGTTGAATTTATCCGTCAGTTTCTATCAAGTCCTGAACAATCAGCTTCTCAAATTTTGCCAATTATCCTAAATGATCAACGGCGTTACTATTTAATTGTGGTGCAGAAATACCAGCAAGGTTTGGCTTCTGTTGCGGTGGGAATTGATATTACTGAACGTCGGCAAGCGGAAGAAGCCCTGAGAATTGCAGAGGAAAATTATCGCAGTATTTATGAAAACGCTTTAGAAGGGATTTTTCAATATCATCCTGAACATTCTTATATTAATGTTAATCCGGCTATGGCTCGGATTTATGGTTATGATTCTCCCCAAGATTTGATGGATATTCTACATACTTCTAGTTATTCATTATATGTGCAATCTGAACGTCATCAGAAATTTATTAGTTTAATGGAGGAACAGGAAACGGTTTCTAACTTTGAATTTCAAATTTATCGGGCAGATCGACATAAAATTTGGATTTCTGCTAGTGCTAAACCCGTCTTTAATCCCAATGGTAATTTACTCTATTACCAAGGATTTATTGCCGATATTACGGAACGGAAAAAAGCTGAAGTTGAGCGTCAACAGTTTATTGAGGAACTGTTTGAAGTCAATAGTAATTTAGAAGTTGCCATGCAAACTCAGTTAGAATTAACGGAAGCCGCCACTCGTTTTGTCCCCCAACAATTTCTCTCTCTCCTGGGTTATAACAGTATCGCCGAGGTGAAATTAGGAGAGGGAGTACAACATGAAATGTCTATTTTATTTTCCGATATCCGCGACTTTACCAGCATTAGTGAAAAGATGACCCCGGAAGATAATTTTCAATTTATTAATTCCTACCTTTCCCGTATGGAACCTGCTATTACCCAACATCAAGGGTTTATTGATAAATATATTGGTGATGCAATTATGGCGTTATTTAATGGGGGTGCAGATGATGCGATTCAAGCGGGAATTACTATGTTAAAAGCACTGGCGGAATATAATCTGACCCGAAGCCGATCCGACCGACCTAAAGTGTCTATTGGTATTGGAATTAATACGGGATCTTTAATGTTGGGAACCGTGGGCGGAGAAAATCGGATGGATAGTACGGTGATTAGTGATGCGGTGAATTTAGCCTCTCGAATTGAAGGGTTAACCAAATATTTTGGTGTGCCTTTATTAATTTCTGAATATACGTTAAAGGCGTTACAAAATCCTAGTCTTTATGGCATTCGGTTAATGGGTCGGGTTAATGTTAAAGGCAAATCGGAAATGGTGTCTGTTTTTGAAGTATTTGATGCCGATTTACCTCAAATTAAAGACGGAAAATTAGCAACTAAAACTCTATTTGAAGAAGCGGTTTCTCTTTATAATATTGAAAATTATCAAGAAGCGATGAAGGCATTTGAAGATTGTTTTGCCTTAAATCCCATTGACCGAGCGGCACAATTTTATTTAGAAAGGATTCGTCAGCTTCCCCTCAATCCCCCATCTCAAGGGGGACTTTGAGGATAGCCCCAGAAACAAGAAATTAAGTCGAAATAAAATGTACCCAAAAATTCCCATCGGGCATACAAACTCGACGGATTAAATTGTAGGAATAGGGTAAATAAGCACCACTCAAATCCGTGCGATATCCCGAAGGAAACCATTCTCCATAGGGGTCATGTACCAGTAAGCCTTTTTCGTCATAACCCACCACGGGCATAACATGACCAAAGGCAGTAAAATAACCATGAAGTACCGCCGGTTTACCATCAGCTAACCAGTCTTGTAATTCCTCTAGGGTTGCCCGGTCTGAAAAGAAATCTTTGGCTCCATAATCTTTAACAATTTTGGCTAAATCATAGGGACTCCAGCGACTATAACCTTGTTGTAAGGCATATTCATAGAGTTCATCTTCAAATTGACCGCCACTGGTACGCCGAGGAATGCCTAAATATTGCAAACACATGGCGATGGAAGTAACATTACAAGACCCGGTGGGATTATAAAAGTTATCCAGTTGAGATTTATAGGGAAAATTAGCGAGTTTGATACTTTTAGGGCGGGGTTTAGGATAAACTAAATTCTTCCCTTGATAAATTTCGGCGTGTTGATCAAATACATACCAAATTGATTGTTCCCCAAATTCATTTCCCCGAAAAGCGACTCTAATATGACCGCGTAGGGGTTCATAGGCTATAAGTTTGAATTCTTGACCTGCTTTTATGCCTTTTTTCTCAGCTTCACTTAATTGGGAAGATGTCACGGGTCTCAGTTTTAAAATTGTTTCTTGGGTAATTTTAAGAACCGGAACATCGGTAGGAAGTTGTTCCCGTTTGGTTTCTATTAATTTTTTGGCAGTTCTCGCTCCTAAAAATCCGGGTTCTTCACATTCCATTAAGGTTTGAAACCGATGCAGGGCTGCGGTGGATTTCTGTCCAAAGCTGCCATCTGATGGGGGGTCAAGCAAGGTTAAATTAATTAAAATTACCTGAATTTGACGGGCTAAGTCCTGATCCGATGTGATCACCTTCACATCATAACGTTGTTCGGTTCCTAAAATGTCTTGTAATTTCATATTCAGTAATAGATGCTATAACTTTAGGGTCTGACAAAAATAAACAATAATCGCAATAACTGGATTCTGATGTTTGTAGTTTAACCTCTTAATGGGTGTGAAAATTTCAGACGTTATTGATTATCGCGTAAATTAGCATTATTGGATAGTCCCAAATTAAAATTAACAATTCTCAACTATTCCCAAAAAGGGGGAATTACTCATGCTGGGGATGATACCCTAACCCTGGTTATCAACACCGATAAGAATTGCTATGGAAGATTAAATTAATTACTGACTTTTAAACTTTGGATTTTGGGTTCAGGCACACCCCAACTTTTGAGAATATTATAGGCAATAATTTGATGTCCGGCAATATTCGGGTGAATCCCATCCCGAGTTAATAGATTTTGTCCCTGTCCCCCATAACGTTGATAGGTGATAATGACATGGCGAAAGGGAATATTTAAGTCAATAAATTGACAGCGATATTGCAGAGCAACGTCCCGCATTACGGCGATATATTCGGCAATTCGTTGATTTTCTCGACTACTGAGATCTTCATGAATAATAGTAGGTGATAATAATAAAACTGGAATTGCTTTTGAGGTTGCCGCCTGTACCATGGCGGTTAAATTTTGCTGATATTCTTGGGTTGTGGGAATATTTGGTCTTGCGGTCGTCGGAGTTTGAAAACTTTGTAAAACATCATTCACCCCAATATTAATCGTAATTAAATCGGGTTTTTTGTCTAAAACATCTTGTTTAAATCTTTCATTCAGTTGGGTTGAAGTATTCCCAGAAACACCTGAACTGATGATTTCAACAGGTTTATCAGGATATAGTAAATTCAAATAGCGTTGTAATAGCCAGACATAACCGCCATATTGTCCTCCACTTTGGGTAATACTATCTCCAACTACCACAATTCGATGTTTATTGCGTAGGGCTTCCGGTTGGGGGTCGATGGTGGGTTGAGGTTGAGGTTGAGGAGGTTGAGGTTGAGGGATGGAGGAGGGGGAAGTCGCTTTTTGGGGAGTTGCGGCTTGTATGCGTACCGATGCGGCCAGAGCATACCATCCTAAACCAGCGATTGTAAGGGTGAGAAGAAATTGGACTACAATTGAAGGAACCTGTTTCATCTTTGAGCAGTGTTATGGGAAGCTACAGCAAGGGTGATTTTGCTGTATTAAAATCCCACATATTTTAACTAGAAATGGAACCTTTTATTAGGAAAAAATCATGACCACTACTCCGAAAATCCTATCTAAGTTATATGAAATAGACTTTTTAGCCTGGACAGAACGGACTGTACAACTTATTCGTGGGAGACAATTTGGAGAAGTGGATTGGGAGGCTGTCATTGAGGAAATTGAAAGTTTGGGAAAATCAGATCGCCGGGAATTAAAAAGTCGTTTGGAGGTATTATTACACCATTTACTCAAATGGCAATATCAAGCTAATTTGCGTAGCGGTTCTTGGCAAAATACGATTGATGAACAACGAAATCGGATTGCTGATTTACTCGAAGAAAGTCCTAGTTTGAAGTCGCTTCCAAATGAAGTTTTAGCGGAGTGTTATCGGCGGGGGAAGAAAGCTGCTAGTAATGAAACAGGATTGCCATTGGATAGATTTCCAGTAGATTGTCCTTATCCTATTATCCAAGTTATTGACCCTGAATTTTTACCAGAAGTTATTGATTTTTAAGCCAAATATTTCCCAAGAAAACTTTAAATAATTTAGCCCGCTTACGTTGAAGGAACCTGTTTCATCATATTAGTCATTTATCAGTAATTAGTTATCAGTATAAAACAGGAATTACGCATAATATTAAATATGTTTAATCAACAACAAATCCTCCAAGACCGCTATCAACTCCAGCATCAATATGGACGTACCGCCGCCGGACGCCAAACTTGGTTAGCAATGGATCAAGAAACTCAAGAAGAGGTTATTATCAAGTTATTAGCGTTTAGCCCCCAAATGGCTTGGGAAGAATTAAAACTTTTTGAACGAGAAGCCCAGGTTTTACAAGCCTTAAATCACCCGCGTATTCCCCATTATCGAGATTATTTTTCTATAGATCAAAATTTAGGTGGGGGCTTACCTTGGTTTGGATTAGTGCAAGATTATATTCCCGGTTCATCCCTCCAAGACCTATTAGAAAAAGGGCACCGTTTTACTGAAGCCAAAGTTAAAAAAATAGCCAAAGATATCTTAAAAATATTAATTTATTTGCATGAATTAAGTCCTCCAGTTTTACATCGAGATATTAAACCAAGTAATTTAATTTTAGACAGTTCAGAACAGATTTATTTAGTGGATTTTGGTGCGGTACAAGCTCAAGCATCGGTGACGGGGGTGACTTTTACCGTTGTTGGAACCAGTGGTTATGCACCCTTAGAACAATTTTGGGGACGGGCGGTCGCTGCCTCGGATTTATATGCGTTAGGAGCCACATTAATTCATTTATTAACTAATACTTCTCCGGCGGATTTACCTCAACAGAATTCTCGAATTCAATTTGCAGATCTGGTTAGTTTAAATCGGAATTTTGTTTTATGGATTGAACAAATAACAGAAATTTCCTTAGAAAACCGATTGCCAACTGCCCGGGAAGCTTTAGAATTGTTAAAAGCCGGAAAAATTCGTCCTCGAATCAATCCTGATACTACCCCCCAAAGCGCTTTAATTCAAAAACTGAAGCAACCATTTTACAGTAGAATTTCCCTAGATAAAACTTCACAGCGTTTAAATATTTATCTCCCGCCCAAAGGGTTAGGAAAACTATTTAAAATGGAAATGGGGTGTTTGCATTTTTTGATGATTTATTTTGGTTTAGGTTTCTTATTATCGGTTTTTATACCAATATTTTTTAACAATCCCATGTTATTTTGGTTTTTGTTTTCACTCCTATTTGCTTCTGGCTTCCTTTGGATATTATTTTTAATTGATGAAAAAACCTGGGTTGAATTTGATCACCATGAATTTAGAATTATCCGAAAATCTAGGGGAATTCAATATCCTTTACAGTCGGGTTTTATAGGTAATATTATCGGTGTTTTTATGGAAAAAAAAGAATCTAAATATGAGGTGGTAATTCGCACTACTTCCCAAACCTATAGAATTGGCGAAGTATTTGTGGCCGAGGAATGCGCCTGGTTAACCCAAGAAATCCAAGATTGGCTTTATCCTCGGTAAAGAAACCGGGTTTCTCAATACTAAACAACGGAGAGGGAGGGATTCGAACCCTCGGTACGGAGTTACCTGCCGTACAACAGATTAGCAATCTGTCGCTTTCGACCGCTCAGCCACCTCTCCAAGCGTGACAATTAAATATACTAACAGATCATTTAGAGTCTGTCTAGGGGTAAATGAAAAATTTTAGGGTGATGACAATTTTGGGTCAGGATGGGAAGCCAATCCCCCTGATCACGGCCAGAAAAACAAGATAGACTGTTGATGAACCCTTTTCAGCCTTGTTCCAAGCTGTCCCATGAACAGACAAGAATTTTTAGATCGGTATCAAGCGGGAGAGCGCAATTTTACCTATATTGATTTAAGTGAGGTGAACCTAAGCGGTGTCAATTTGCAGGAGATTAACCTCACAGGCGCGAACCTCACAGGCGTTAACCTCAGTTGGGCGGTATTAAGCAAAACTCAATTAGTGGGAGTGTGTTTTCGTCGGGCTGATTTACACAGTACGGTATTAACCCAAAGTAATCTAAATCAAAGCAATTTAAGTGGTGCAAATCTGACAAAGGCGGACTTACGATTTGCTACTTTACAACAGGCGGATTTGAATTGGGCAGTTTTAATTGAAGCGGATTTAAGTAATGCGGATTTAACGGGCGCGAAATTGGATCAGATTAATTTAGAACAGGCAAAATTAAATAATGCTGTATTAATCGGTGCAGAATTAATGGAGGCAAATTTAACTCGGGCAAGTTTGGTGGCAGCGAATTTAACTCGGACAAATTTACGAGAATCTCAGTTAGCGGGGGCTAATTTAAAAGATGCCATTCTGATTGAAGCCAACTTAACGGAAGCAGACTTAAATGGTGCCACCTTAAGGTCTACGAATTTAACGGGGGCGGATATGCACCGAGTAGTATTAACGGGAGCAGATTTAACCGATGCGGTTCTTGATGGGGCGGATTTGAGTCGAGGAAATTTAACCGGAGCTTATTTATTAAAAACCAGTTTTAAAAAGGCTTATTTATTACGGGCAAATTTAGAGGAAGTTTATCTACTTTGGTCAAATTTAACCGAAGCGAATTTAAGGGGGGCAAACCTTCGCAGGGCGGATTTAAGCGGTGCTTATCTGGGAGATACGATTTTAAGCGAGGCGGATTTGCGAGATACTTTATTAATCGAAAGTCGTTTAATTAGAACGAATTTAGAGGGAGCTAAATTAACGGGATGTTGTATTTATAATTGGCAAAAATCAGAAGTTGAACTGAATAAAGTAGAGTGTGAATATGTTTATACTGATTTTGATTATACGAATAAAAAACCAAAAAATCGTTATCCCAGTGACCGAAATTTTTTACCTGGAGAATTAGCTCAAGATTCCCCAGAAGATAGCCAGTTAATTCCGGTAGAATTTACGGAATATCCGAATTGGGAAGCCTTGGTTTATACTTTAGTTAAAGTGGAACAGGAGAGTCATGAACTTGAGTTGAGCATTCAAGGATTTGAAACCCAACCGGATAGTTTTTTACTTTATGTTAGGGCAAATTATTTAGTCAATGCTAAACTTCTGAGTCAACATATTTTAAAGTCTTATCCCTCAATGAAGCAGAAACTTGTACAGAAAAGATCGGACATTTTGGGGTTATTAAATTTGGAGGTTCCTATTTTTAATGCGGCGGTAGATTTGGATGGAATTCCTGAAGCGGTGATCTCTCCTGCTATAATTGAAGGGAATAATCATCAAACTTTATATCAAGAAATTTCTCGTCAAATTCAAGGGATTTTGCGATCGCAGGAACCGGAAAAATTTGTGGTTAGTGTCCAAAGATTATTAGATTTCCTGGCTAAAAATGGTGTGGAACTTGAGGATTTACAACATCAAGTGATTATTCAAGGTATTGTGCAACGCGCCCAACAAGAACCCCTATTTAAAGAGAGTTTATTCCGTTGGGAACAGGTCGCTAGTCCAACGGAAAGAATTTCGTTGATGGGGGAATTAGTTAGATTTGCGATCGCTCTTTTATGGGAAGAATAAACTTGATTTTTTGATTTTAGCACAAAGACTAATCCGGTAAACTAACATTATAGAGGGCGACCCCTTACCGCATTAAATTGGATTTGATTTTTTATAAGCAGCCCAACCCCCGAAAGTAGAAATATCTGGCCATTGATAGTGTTCGATTAATTCCTTCGGATAGAGCATCGCAGTTAAGACTTCCCCATCTTCTAACTTGATGTCCCCTGGATACATATTCGGAGGTTCGTTAACCAGTAAATGTTCATACTGGGTGTGGGAGATTTCATACACTTCTCCGGGGATAGAAATTCCGTCTTCTCCAATTTCATAAATCGCCGGATGCCAACCATTGCCCGCCGCGTGTAAGCGATATAGGGGCATGGTTTTAGCGGATTTAAGCAATTTTGCTTCCCCTAAGTTTTTATGATCCGGTTGACCATGGAGGGCCGAACCACAAATAAAGATCCGTTTAGTTTTATCAGTCATAGAAGGAAATGGGTAATGGGTAATGGGTAATGGGTAATGGGTAATGGGTAATGGGTAATGGGGATTTATTAGTCAATTAATTAACTCTTAGACTGATAACTGATAACTGATAACTGATAACTGATTATGGCGCGATCGCTATAGAAATTTATAGTGGTTTTTGAGCTTGTAAAGTACATTTTATACAGTATTCTAGTACGGAAATCAAGAGAATGGTGGAAAGAATAAAAAATAGATGTTAAAAAAGATTAAATTTTGATTTATTGGTTTTCAGGAGAATCAAATTATGGATAAGATTACCCAAATTAGTATTAATAGCGATCGCCTACATCACCGAATCAACACTTTAGCCCAAATCGGTCAACAACCTTCGGGTAGTATTTGTCGCCTCGCCTTTTCCCCAGAGGATTTGGAGGGGCGTGCTACCGTCAAACAGTGGATGCTAGAGGCGGGAATGACCGTTAGCACCGATGTAGCCGGAAATCTCATCGGTCGCTATCAGGGCAAAAGTCCCACGGCTCCAGCTTTAGGGACAGGTTCCCATATCGACACCGTACCCACGGGCGGATGCTATGATGGAGCTTTGGGGGTATTAGCTGGCATAGAAGTAGTACACACATTAAAAAACCATAATCTACAACTCCATCATCCCCTAGAAGTGATAGTATTTGCCGACGAAGAAAGTACCATGATTGGTGCTCAGGCGATCGCAGGAACGGTGTTACTCGATGCTCCAGATCGTTATCAATCAAAGGCAGGAGAGTCGATTCAAGGATGTTTAGCACGGGTGGGAGGCAACTGGGATAACCTAGCAACAGCGCGACGGTCACGGGCAGATCTGGTGGCGTTTGTGGAACTGCACGTGGAACAGGGGGCCATATTAGAACAAAAGGGGGTTTCTATTGGAATTGTGCAGGGTGTGGTAGGAATGGAGCGCCTAAAAATTACGATTATTGGAAAAGCCAACCACGCCGGAACAACACCCATGGAAATGCGACAGGATGCGTTAATAGCGGCGGCAGAATTAATTTTAGCAGTGCGAGAAATAGCGTTAAAAATGCCTTCCCAACCCGTAGCAACCGTAGGATATCTTAATGTTTTACCCAATGCAGTTAATATTATCCCCGGACAGGTAGAACTTTCTGTAGATATGCGAGATTTATCTGATAATTGTTTACAGGAAATGTTGGCACAATTGCACAATAAGATAATATTGATCGCCCATTCAACTAATACCACAATTTCAACAACTCCCTTACTCAGTGTTAAACCAACCTTAGCGACTCCTGAAATTCAATATAGTATTGAATCTGTTTGTAAACAGTTAAACTTAAATTATGATTATCTTCCCAGTCGCGCCGGACATGATGCCTTAGAAATCGGCAGAATTACCAATATGGGAATGATTTTTGTCCCCTCTCAAGGAGGCTTTAGTCATTCCGAAGCCGAATATACATCCCCCGAACATTGTACCCAAGGAGCCAATGTATTATTACAAACTTTGTTATTATTAGATCAAAGCCATTAAACATCATCTGGGATGTGCATATTACTAACGGAAAAATCCGATTATCCCTTCGTGTCTTAGTGCCTTTGTGGTTCCTTACTATTTTTTTAAAATAATGATTTAATTGTCTTATAATATGAGCAGTTATTATCGTTATTAATCGTGATTATGAACAATCATCAACTCCTATCTTTACCTAAAATGGGATGCGGAACCTGGGCCTGGGGAAATCGCCTATTATGGGGTTATGATCCCAGTATGGATACACAGTTACAACAAGTATTTAATTTGTGTGTCAGTCAGGGTGTCACCTTATTTGATACGGGAGATTCCTACGGTACAGGGAAATTAAATGGACGCAGTGAATCGCTTTTAGGACAGTTTTCTCAAGAATATCAAGGAATAAATCAAGAGCAAATTTGTATCGCCACAAAATTAGCTCCTTATCCCTGGAGATTAACCCGCAAATCAATGATTAATGCCTCTGAAAATTCAGCTAAACGGTTAGGAAAAAATGTCGATTTAGTTCAAATGCACTGGTCTACAGCTAATTACGCTCCTTGGCAAGAAGGGAATTTATTAGCGGGTTTAGGAGATTTATATGAACAGGGATTAGTTAAAGGAATTGGCTTATCGAATTATGGGCCGAAACGGTTAAAAAAAGTTTATCAAAAATTTGCAGATCGGGGGATTCCGATTTCAACTTTACAGGTACAATATTCTTTATTATCGACCTATCCGGTAACGGAATTAGGGTTAAAACAGGTTTGTGATGAATTAGGAATTAAATTAATTGCCTATAGTCCGTTAGGGTTAGGATTATTAACCGGAAAATTCTCAGAAAATACCCCTTTACCAAAAGGCATTCGCGGGGGATTATTTAAAAAATTGTTACCCGGAATTCAACCGATTTTAGCCAGTCTGAAAGAAATTGCTGAATTTCGGTCTAAAACTTTAACCCAAGTTGCTTTAAATTGGTGTATTTGTAAAGGTACAATTCCGATTCCTGGGGCAAAAAACCTAGAGCAAGCTAAGGATAATTTAGGGGCGTTAGGGTGGTATTTGGACTCAGGAGAAGTTGCAGCGTTAGATAATGCTGTGATGCGTTCTAATCAACAAATGGTACAAAATATTTTCCAGACTTCTTAGTTTTTCTAAAATTTTTATTAATTAAATGACAATAATATTCTGTAAAAAAGAATGGAAACACATAGCATTATCGATCAAACCATCTCGTAGGGGGGTTCTGTAAGAATATTAAAATCCCACCCTTAACCTACCTAAACCCGCCCCTGACCCATTAAACTCAAAAAATTTGCTGCATTCACAATTTCAATTCCTTGATAATTTTGTAAAGGAAGTAAATGTTTTTTATCTCCAGTTACGATATAATTTGCATGACCAACAACCGCACATTCTAACACCATATTATCATCAGGATCAGTGATGATAACATTAAGAGTATTAGAAATTTTGACGACCTGTAAGAAACTCAATAAATCGGATAAAGTATCTGTAATTTGAGAATCTGTAAAATTGAGTTTTTGCTCTAACTTTTCCAGCAACTCATCCAATAATTCTTGACAAGTGATCGCCTTAATTTGACCCGTTCTAGCTAATTCCAAACATCGATAAGGACTACCTCGCCAACCCAGACCAGATAGCAATACATTCGTATCAAATACGACTATTGGATACATGGTCTATCCTCATGAATTAAATCATTAATAAAATCCTCGCGTTCTTCGTCAGATAAAGTATTCCAATTGATTCCTCTTTCATTACACAATCTCCGCAATTGACTTTCACCATAGTCTAAGCGTTCTTGACGTTTGGTTTCTGTTTCTTTCACAAGTTCTAGCAATATGATCCGTTTTTCTTTTAATGGCAATTGTTGGATTAGATCAATAATTTGTTCTGTTGTTATAGTTAAGGTTGGCATTATAATCATCCTCACAGATTAGAGAAAGATGGCGAATATCGTTAAAGTATAGCATTTTTATTATAACTTTATTTTTTTTATGTATAAAATACTCCTGACATAATTTTTATAGGCAAATATCAAACCCAGTTTTCAATTGTTGGACGATGTAACCAATCTATAACTTTTTGAGGATTATCGACATATTTTTTTAACTCTGGATCGGGCCATATATGAAGTTTATCTTTACAACCCACTATTTCGGCTGCCGTTTCAATATCTTCCCATTGCCTTAAAAAATCTTCTGACCAGGAACGTTTAGTCATGATAGAATTTGCCCAGTCTAAGCCTGCTGCAATCATTCGTTTTCCATTAGTTCCTCGCGCATTAATTGGTTCCCAAAAAATTACTTCTGGTTCTAAAGTCATGATTTTATCTAAATAATTTTTAAAGTTATCTAAAGTTAAAGTGGGCGGAGTGGGTGCCATCGCAATATAAAGGCGACATCCGGCTTTTTTGCCTTTTAATAAAGCTTCATAGCGTTTAGATGGAGGAGGGGCTTGGGGTTCAATTTGACGACTGAGTTCATCATCTAAATAGGGTAAACTCATACCAACTGTTACATTAGGATAATTGAAAAGATCTAGATCATTTACCCATAGAGGACTGCGAGTTAAAATTCTAATTCTCTTGTTCTTTTCCTGTAAAGTCTTAACTGTATCACGAGTAATTTTTGCTACCTGTTGATTTTGATAAGGGTCAGTCCCTGAACAAAGTAAAACAACACCCTTTCCTGATGGAGTTTCATTCCATTTTTTTTTGCCTTTTAAAACTTTTTTTAATTTCTCAGGAATCTCCTCACGAATAAATAGATATTTTCCCCAGTCCATTTGAGGATTATCCACACCTTTTTCTTTAAGTTGTGATTGTCGGGTACGAATAGCAGGTGTTGAGGGAACATAGCAAAACGTGCATCCATGCAAACAGCCAGATGCAATATTAATCACATAATCGCATAATCCCTTCTTGTTTAAATTGCTTTTTTGTAGGGGATTGACTATTTTCTCGTTTCCCTGGATAATAGACATAACAGTTTTCAACCAAAACAAAGATAATCAAAGTTAGTTTCTGATATCTATTAAAATATCCACTCTGTTACCTTATCATATTTTGATTTTATTTTCAACATTTTAATAAATTGCAAGCTAAAGGATAAAGATTATGAAAAAGCAACGTTTTGGAGGAGATTGGACAGAAGAAAAACTGAGTAGAGTCAAAAAGTATCTTGTTGCTTACTCAACAATTATGAATAAATACCCTCTCCAATATGCTTACATAGATGCTTTTGCTGGAACTGGATATAGAACACTTAATACTCCTGATGAACAAGGTCAGCTAATGTTGCCTGAATTGATTGATCCAGAATCTCAACAATTTATAGAAGGTTCTGCCAAAATTGCTCTTCAAGTTAAACCAGAATTTAATAAATATATTTTTGTAGAAAAAGATGAGGAAAAAATAAAAGAATTAAATAATCTCAAAATTGAATTTAACCATTTATCCGACAAAATTGAAATCGTTCATTCGGATGCTAATACATTTCTAAAAAGAAAATGTAATCAAAATACTAATTGGGAACGACATCGTGCGGTTCTTTTCCTTGATCCTTTTGGAATGCAAGTTCCTTGGAAGACTATTGAAGCAATAGCCCAAACTCAAGCAATTGATTTATGGTATTTGTTTCCCGTAGGAATAGCGATTAATCGATTACTCAAGCGAGATGGTAATATAAGTGAATCCGTTAGAAACAAACTGAATGAAACATTTGGAACAACAAGTTGGTGGGATACATTTTATACAATTTCTGAAAAAACTAACTTATTTGGAACTTATACAGAAACGGAAAAAATTGCTGACTATAAATTAATAGGGAGATTTTTTATTGAAAGATTAAAAATTATATTTGCAGGTGTAGCTGAAAATCCTCTACTTTTGCTTAATTCCCAAAATACACCTCTATATCTCCTGTGTTTTGCATCAGCTAATCCCAAGGGCGCACCAACAGCTATAAAAATAGCACAACATATTCTAAAATCATGAACAGTAGTATTTTAATTCCTGTAATAATTTTGGAAAAGTTGTAATCGCTTTCTAACTAAACAACTAATAACCTCTGAACAGAAACCGCCATATCAGGAAAAGCCAGAGGATAAATGTCTCCTTGAGTTAAAATCTCTTGAGATTGATAATCACCCTGTTGAGGATTTCTAAATACAATTAACGTTTGATTTTGCAAATTCACAACCCAATATTCTCGAATATTTTCTGTTGCGTAGACTTTGCTTTTTTGCTCTAAATCTTTTGTTAAACTAGAATTAGAAAACTCAATTAACCAAAAAATATTATTGGGATAGGGATGATGTTCTAAATAAACACTTCCCAAGGGTTCAACAATAGCAAGATCGGGTTCGGGTTCAGAACTCGATTGAAATAACGTAATCGGTTTTCCTTCCCGAACTTTTGCCCGATTTCCTAATAAATTTCTTAAATAATCTGCTGTTGCATCACTAAAATAAGCGTGGGGAATTCCTTCGGGAGACATTTTAATAATTTGACCATTCAATAATTCAACAGATCGATCATCGAGAATTCCAGCATCAATCATGCGATGATAGTCTTCGATTGTCCATTGTAAAAGGGCGATTGTCATTGATGTTGCCTTTCGGTGAATTAATGGATATATTTATTCTATCAATAAAAACGAATTGTGTTAGAATAGAATCAGAATAATTATAGGAAATTAACAATAAATGGAAAATACTGGGGTATTAGATGCGGTGATGGGGGGAATAGCGATCGCAATTTTAATTGGAGGATTAGTAATGCTATTTAAAGGCATTTCATCCATGCCCAAAAATTAATGGTAAAATTGATTAATGTCAAAACAATTAGATCAGAATTACATCCCGTGAATTTTCAATCAATTATTGCTACCCTGAATCAATTTTGGAGCGATCGCGGCTGTTTGATTGCCCAATCCTATGATACCGAAAAAGGGGCGGGAACCATGAACCCCCATACCTTTTTACGCGCCATTGGCCCCGAACCCTGGTCGGTCGCCTATGTCGAACCCTGTCGTCGTCCCACCGATGGCCGTTATGGAGAAAACCCCAACCGTTTTCAACATTATTATCAATATCAAGTGTTAATTAAACCATCTCCGAATAATATTCAAGAGGTTTACTTAGACTCCTTGAAACTATTAGGAATTAACCCCGAAGATCATGATATTCGGTTTGTGGAAGATAACTGGGAATCTCCGACTTTGGGGGCTTGGGGTGTGGGTTGGGAAGTCTGGTTAGATGGGATGGAAATTACTCAATTTACCTATTTTCAACAATGCGGAAGTATTGATTGTCGTCCCGTTTCTATTGAGATTACTTATGGTTTGGAACGTCTAGCAATGTATCTGCAAAATGTGGATGCAATGACTAAAATTTCTTGGACAGATAAAATTAATTATGGGGATGTTCACTTACAGGGAGAAATAGAACAATGTACCTATAATTTTGAAGCCTCAAACCCAGAATTTTTGTTTACTTTGTTTGGATTATATGAACAGGAAGCGGAACAATTAATCGAAAAAGGGTTAGTTTTACCGAGTTTAGATTATGTTCTTAAATGTTCCCATAGTTTCAATTTATTGGATGCTAGGGGCGTAATTGCGGTGACAGAAAGGACTCGTTATATTGGTCGAATTCGCAATTTAGCTAGACGAGTCGCCCAACGCTATTTAGAACAGCGAGAACAGTTAGGTTTCCCCTTAGAAAAAACCTCCCTGGCTAGATAAATAATTAGGGTGCGTGGATCTCCGCGCACGCACCACTCCACTTAACAATATAAAAGTTTTTAATCCTATGAGATACCGGGTATTTTTAATAAACCACAAAGACACAAAGACACGAAATCAAAAATCATCATCATTTTCTTCATCCAGATCATCAATTTCTATAAAGTTTTCATTTTCATTAATTTCAATAGCATCAGCTTTTTTGTCTAATAAAGTAGCGGTTTTAGATGTGGGTTTTTCTTCTAATTCAATCATTTTCCCTTGAAAAAAATCAACTAATTTTTGAGATGCGATCGCTACTGCTTGAGTATCTGCTTGTTCAGGACTTATAGGAACTGTTTCTACTTTTTCAATTGGTTTAAATGAATTATTATTAATATTTTCTATTTGATGATTTTTGTTAATATCCTGATTTGGAGATTCAGAAATTTGTTGTTGTTCTTGAGTATTAATTACAGGAGTTTGTACAACTTCTGGAGAATAAACCCTAGAATTATTAACAGGAGAATAAGGTGGAGAAGGGGGAGTTATATCTTGAACTTGATTCACAGAATTTCCGCCTCTACTATCAAAATTAATTTTCACAGGATGACCAAAAACCTGTTGAAATGCTTTTTCTAAACTGGATAATTTTTGTTTAGTTTGTGCCATTTTTAACAGAGTTGAAGAAGCCATTTTAATCACCGCTACTTCAGAATTAAACTGAATTAAACGACCCTGTTGACGGAACATTTGTTGGGTTCCATTGGGTTGAATATAATCTAATACCTGTTGCCAAATTTGATCTAAATTAGCATCGGTAACAATAGGCGGTTCTGTGGGTGGTGCGGGAATTTCTGCTTTAACTTGGGGTTGGGTTTGCGGTTGAGGTTCGGGGGTGTATGTAGGTTGAAAAACGGGAGAATTAACTGGATTTTGTGACGGGTTTGAAGGTTCTGAACGTTGTACAAATGGAACGGTTTCCGGTTGGGTTTGGACGGTTCTTTGAGGAGTTTGGGTAACAGTAACCGTTTGAGTTATAACAGATTTTTGTAACGCTGCTGGAAGTAAACCTAATAAGATAATTTCTAACCATAAACGCGGTTGAGTTGAATGTTTGATTTGAACTTCACTTTCGCGTAAATGTTTCTGACCTGCTAATATAATTGTACTATCCCAACGGTGGGAAAATTGACAAAGTTGTTCCCAAGTCGGTTGAGTCAGTGCGACCAAATCAGAACGAGTTGATGCGGTTTTAGCAATTAATAAATCTCGATAAAATCCGGCTAAATTTTGCAGGACAATTAAAGGTTCCCGTCCTCGGTTTAATAGGTTACGAATACAGTCTAAAATAATAGCCGTATCCCCGGAGTCAATTGCTTCTAATAAACTAATTAAATCTCGTTCAGGAACTGCCCCGACTAAATCCCAGACTTTTTCAACGGTAATTTCACCGGATAATAAACTAAGTTGATCCAATAAACTTTCAGCATCCCTTAACCCCCCCTGAGCAATTTGAGCTACCATAAAAACCGCATCATCAGCAATATTAATAGCTTCTTGTTGGGCAATATATTTTAAATGTTTGATCATGGAATCTAGGGGGATTCGTCGAAAATCAAACCGTTGACACCGGGAAATAATAGTAGGTAAAACCCGTTGTGGGTCAGTTGTTGCTAATACAAATACGACTCGATCTGGCGGTTCTTCTAAGGTTTTTAATAGGGCGTTAAATGCTGCCGTACTTAACATATGACATTCATCTATAACATATACTTTATAACGACATTGAACCGGGGCAAATTGCGATCGCTCAATTAATTCTCTAATATTATCAACCCCGGTATTACTAGCCGCATCAATTTCAATTACATCTAAAGTTGATCCATTAGTAATCCCTTTGCAAACCTCACAAACCCCGCAAGGTGTGGCTGTTGGGTTTTGATTGGCCAAACAATTCAGCGATTTGGCCAAAATTCTGGCACTGGAGGTTTTTCCCGTTCCCCTCGGCCCGGTAAATAGGTAAGCCGGGGCGATGCGTTGAGATTCGATCGCATTCGTGAGGGTAGTTGCGATCGCCTCTTGTCCGACCAAATGGGCAAAGGTTTGGGGACGGTATTTGTGGTGTAGGGGTTCGTAACTCACAACGCAACAGTAAAATTAAGGGAACAGGAAACACTCTTAGCTAGAATAGCAGTAGAGTTTTAAAGATCAACCAAAGTGGGACTGTAGAGGGGAAACTGTCGATTTTCCTATTTAGGACAGGATCAGTGTAATCATAGTAATTGAACTGACCTGAACTGTTTGCTGATTTTTTTCCTAAATCCTAGACAATGGAACAGAATTTTTGATAACTTAGAGTTAAATAGATTTATCATGGCAAGATCAGAGGTGTATTTTTGTTTTTCTTAATAGCCTGAAATTTGATCAAACAGTACAGGTATGGAATTTATGAATTACCTGAAATTAAGGGATCAAAAACAAGCCATTAAAATAAATTTAATCTGATCCTTAGATAAATAAAGATGTACTATCCATGCCATTTTCATTTTAACCTATTCTGGATCGGTTGCAACGGTTTTATCGCAAATTCTAAAAATTAAGTGATTATAACTTATGTCTAATCAAATTATCCTAGTTCAGCCTTTGCTGGCAGCAAAGCCCCCAAAACCTCCGGCTAAAAGTCCCCAAATGAGTACGGATCTAATCTGGATGGGGGCGACGGGTATTTTGTTTATTTTACTATTAGGAAGTATAGTTTTTTTCAAAATAAAAACTAAGGCTTTAACTAAACAGGTAAACACAGAAATATTTAGAAATAAAGAGCTACAGAAAAAATATAAATTGGCAGTCGGTACGGTTGCCAAAATGGAGAAAAACCCAGATTTAATTCACTCACGAGAATTTAACTTAGATTATTTGAGAATGCGGATGGCGGAGGACGTTTTCCACTATGCCATTATTGTTCAAATTAAGATGAAAGTTAAACAACAAATTTCCATCGCCCTCCGCCCAACTCAAACGGCTGTTGGAGAACAAAGCACCGCCGGAACAGCCCGTCAAGTCGATTCTATCTTTGATGTAGAATATGAAACTGGTGTTGCTGGAGACTCTAAAAAACGGGTGTTATTTCGGATTCAAGTGCGACTGATGAAATTACCCACCCAATCAACATCAACTACAATTAATGAAATTATTGATTGTTTAGAAACCTATTTAAGCGCCAGTGATGAACATGATAATTGGCAACCCACTATTCAAGGACGAATTGTTCATATTGAATGGGATCAAAAAGCCAAACCAACGCCTTTATTGGTATTAGAACAATCGAATGAAGGAGTCAATGTTACCTTCCGTACAACTCGACCTGCGGGGATGAAATCACCACCCCATGAAACTCATCATGAAGAAACAACCCAAGCCAAAACTCAAGGGAAAACTCAACGCAAAAAAAGCAGTAAATCAGAATCTACTAAATTAACTTAAGTTAGCTGGGAGCCAGATCAAATAAAACCGTTGTCATATAGTTATTAGCCCATTCTTCACCAAAGGCTTTTTCTAAGACACGGCGGGTTTTATCATTTTGTTGTTGTTGAGTACAATACCGTTGTTGACCTGCAATAATTTCCGATTTTTGTTCCTCAGAAATCGGGTTTTGAGCGATCGCATATTCACAATGAACTTTCAAATATTGCGTCACAATTTGCAAAAATTTAGTTTCTTCTTCCGGTGTTGTCGGTCGAATAAATAAACAAAATTCCGAAAAAATATCCCCCCAAGTGGGAATTTCACGGGGTTGGGAAAACTGTTGTTGCGGTTGGGGTTGTAATTGCTGTTGATAGGGTAACGGTAAACTACGGTCTAAATGGGTAGGGGATAAATCCACAATAGCCGCACTAATTTGGCCCCGTCCCCCGACTAAATCAGCCCCAAACATGGGGATATCATATTCCACCCTCGGAAACATCACGCAATGGAGAATATCCAGGTTTTGGCCAACTTTAGCCAATTCCAAATGGAGTTTCCGAAAGTGTTGGGTTTGATAACACTTATTTTCAATGATCAGTTTTTCCCCTTCTAAGCGTCCCTCCACATATCCTAAATCTTCTGGTAAATGGTAGGGTTCCAAATCGAGATATTGGCTCCAACTAACCTGAATTTGGTTGGCGAGTTGGCGGATGAGAGAGTGCTGTTGTTCTCGAATCGAGGGGAAGGAGGTGTTAACCATTGTAGGATTTTAAACGTTTCAGACTTATATCATAGAATATCAGTTTAGTATGAAGGTTGACTTATCCCTTTATAAAGGCAGCTAAAGATTATGTTTGGTTTAGGTTGGCCAGAAATCGCAATTATTTTAGTGGTGGCGCTGTTAATTTTTGGCCCTAAAAAAATTCCTGAAATTGGGAAAAGTTTGGGCCAAAGTCTTAAGGGGTTTAAAGATGGATTCTCCAGCCCTCCAGATATTTCTGATTCAGTCTCCCCCGAGACAGAACAGAATTCCCACAAATCCTAATGTATCCCAACCCCGTAGGGGCGGGTTCCGTACTAATATCCGTTTCCAACAAATAATCATTATAAACCCGCCCAACCCCACAATAATACTGAATTAATCGTTGATTTATGGGTAATCGGGGCGGGTTTTGGTCGGTTGTTTGTGGGTAGCAAAGGTTAACTCGAACCCGCCCCTACAGAACTAATTTCTTCAAACCCCGTAGGGGCGGGTTCCGTACTAATATCCGTTTCCAACAACTAATCATTATAAACCCGCCCAACCCCAGAATAATATTGAATTAATCGTTAATTTGGGGTGATGTCTGGGCGGGTTTTGGGAGGTTGTTTGTGGGTAGCAAAGGTTAACTCGAACCCGCCCCTACAGTGTGATCGAAGATTGGATCACCGTTGAGGAATTAAGACTCGGAGAATGGGAATTGTCAATAGACTCCTGTATGGGGTTGCGAACCTCAATTAATTTAATCGCTCGATTCACACTTTCGGGTAGAATCACCACTAACGATCCCGCCCCAGCCCGATCCAAAGCCGTATTCACCGCTTGGGTTTCATTAAGAATTGTTTCATAACGTACCTGACGGCCAGGAATAGTGCCTAAAACTTGCTGAATCCCCTGGCTGATTAACTGAGCCGCCGAACCCAGTTCTCGGCCCCGGGTATCGTCATCCTCCTTGACAATAATCTCATCAAAGATATCCGCCGCCAATTGACCCAAGGTGACAAAATCTTCATCCCGGCGATCGCCTGGGCCACCAATCACCCCAATCCGATGCCCCGGCCAATTTTTCACAAACGCCCCTAATGCTATGTAACTTGCCGGGTTGTGGGCATAATCAATCAGGGCGTGATAACTCCCCATATTAAATAAATTCATCCGTCCGGGGGTTTGGGAAGTCGAGGCGATAAAGGTTGACAAACCCGCCCGAATATGCTCTATTTTTACCCCTTGGGCAAAGGCGGCCAAACAAGCGGCCAAAGCATTAGCAATCATAAACGGAGCGCGACCTTGCATGGTGATCGGAACATTCACCGCCTGTTCAATCCGCAGTGTCCAATCTCCTTTTAATATCGAAAGATATCCGTTTTCATAGACCGCCGCCAATCCCCCGGATTCCGTGTGTTTCAACACAATTTCATTATCAGGATTCATGGTGAAATAGGCGATTTGAGCCTTTACCCGTTCGGCCATTTGTACCACCAACGGATCATCAGCGTTCAACACCGCATAGCCTTTCGGCATCACTACTTCAGCCACAACACTTTTCACCTTCGCCATTTGTTCCGGGGTATCAATATCCCCCAAGCCCAAATGATCCGCCGACACATTCAAGACCACACCGACATCACAGGTATCAAAGCCTAACCCTGCCCGCAGGATACCGCCCCGGGCACATTCAAGGACAGCAACTTCCACCATCGGATCACGCAGAATCAGTTGGGCACTTTGGGGCCCGGTATTGTCCCCTGGTTCGGCCAAATATTCCCCAATATAGATCCCGTCGGTAGTGGTATAGCCAACCGCTAACCCGGTTTGTTTGATGATGTGAGCTAACAAACGGGTAGTAGTGGTTTTACCATTAGTTCCGGTGACGGCTAAAATTGGGACGCGACTGGGCTGGCCAGGGGGAAATAACATATCCATCACCGCCCCGGCCACATTTCTGGGTAAACCTTCACTGGGGGCGACGTGCATTCGGAAACCCGGGGCGGCATTCACTTCCACCACCACCCCATCGACTTCCCGCAGAGGTTTAGAAATATCAGGCGTCACCACATCAATTCCGGCAATATCCAAACCGATAATTTTAGCAATCCGAGCAAATAGCCAGACATTATCCGGGTGAACTTCATCGGTACGGTCAATGGCACTGCCTCCCGTACTTAAGTTAGCCGTAGCTCGCAGAAAACAGATTTCTCCGGGGGGCATAACGCTTTCTAGGGTATGACCTTTCTCCGCAATCATGGATAGCACGGTTTTATCCACCACAATTCGGGTGAGGACATTATCATGGCCATCGCCCCGACGGGGATCACGATTGGTTTTTTCGATTAATTGTTCAATGGTTAATTTGCCATCCCCGACAACATGGGCCGGAACCCGTTCCGCTACGGCTACCATTTTACCGTTCACCACTAACACCCGATGATCCCGACCTGTATAGAAGCGTTCTAAAATCACACTGCGGGTTTTAGAGGCATTACTGGCTTCCTCATAGGCCATAGCAGCCGTTTCCCATTTGGTAATATCCAGGGTAATCCCCCGTCCATGGTTGCCATCGAGGGGTTTAATGGCAATGGGATAACCCCCCACCTCATCAATGGCATCTTGGAGTTCATCCAAATAGCGAATCACCGTTCCCCTGGGAACCGGAACCCCCGCATCTCGGAGAATTTGTTTTGTCCCTTCTTTATCACAGGCCAACTCTACGGCTAAAACTCCGGTTTGGTTACTGAGGGTGGCTTGAATCCGTTTTTGATAACATCCATAACCAAACTGAATCATAAACCGAGCATTCAGTTGTTGCCAGGGAATATCCCGGGCTTCGGCTTCTTTAATAATGGTTTCTGTGCTAGGGCCAAGGGAGGCTTGAGCTTTTAATTCTTTGAGATCTTCAATATCTTGGGCAAGTTCTTCGCTGGGATAGGTTCCCGTATCCGCAATACTTTGGCACAATCGGACAGCGGCTCGGCCCGCATAACGCCCAGCGTGTTCGTTATCATATTCAAACGCCACCTGAAAAATCCCCGGACTGGAGGTTTCACGGGTGCGACCAAATCCTACGGTCATTCCGGCCAACTGTTGGAGTTCCAGGGCGATGTGTTCGATAATATGTCCCATTAAAGTTCCCCGTTCTACCCGACTGAGGAACCCCCCTCGGACACCCGGTGAGCAGTGATGTTCAATTAAACTCGGGAGAGCGGAAGTTAAGCCGTTATAGAAGCCTGGAATATCGCTGCTATAGCGTTCCGTTAATTCTTCTAAATCCAAACGCATCACAATCAGTTGATGGCGTCGGATACTCCAGTAGTTAGGGCCTCTTAAGGTCTGTATTTTAAGAATTTTCATATTGGTGTGAGTATAATGCTCCGAATGGGCCGGGATGATAGTCCGCTTTATTAAATTTCTAGCTAAGGTGACTTGTAAACTGTTTGCAGTGAACAGTTTTTCAGAACTATTGAACTTTGCTAGATCAGAGCAGTTGGGGATTTCCGATTTTCTTTTCGAGACTTGCCGATTCCCAATCACCCCTAATCAGGGTTTCCCATCTTCAAATTAGAGGGGAAAACCTTGAATTTGGCCAAGTTCACCGATCATGTATGTCAATTTACACACTGGGAGCAGAACTTGGACGACGGGAGTGAAAGTTATACTGATCACCATAGGATAGAATATGTACCCGCAAATTGAATACACTTAGGGGATCGGTGGCTCCAGCATTCACTAAATTGGTATAGGACATTTCGTGGGTATCCACAATGGTTACACATCCCTTTCCTACGACCCGCAGTAAACCTTGGGCTTCAAATAGGGCACAGGTATCCTCATCAATGCCAATGCCAATTTTGTCGGGGTGGGCTGCGACAGCACTCACTAACCGTGCCATGCGATTCCGGTTATGGAAGTGTTGATCTACAACTAATTCTGGCACAATATCTAAGCCCGTTGCCATATCTACCAGGGAGCGATTGGGAGATTCCCCACTTCCGCCTCCGGCAATCATTTGGTGGCCCATTACAGCGGCTCCAGCACTGGTTCCAGCCAAGGCCATGCGCCCTTGTCTGGCTCCGGTTCTAATTTTTTCCATCAGCAGGGTATCGGCCAATAAGCTATAAAGCCGCAATTGATCCCCCCCCGTCATAAATACCCCGGTACAGGTTTCTAAGAAGGCGTGCCACTTGGGATCTTCACAATGATGGCGTTCCCGAATATCAAAGACTTCAATGGATGTGGCCCCCATTTCCTCAAAGATTTTTTTATATCTCTCTCCCTGAACCACTGGTTCGCGGGAGGCAGAGGGAATGATGGCAAGGTGGGCGTTGGAAGCACCAGCCCGGTGAACAAAGGTTTGCAGAATCTCACGTCCATGAACTTTGTCTTCGGCTCCACCAATAATCATGATAGAGGTTTTGGTTTGTTGGGGAATCATTTGTTCAAGGGCTTGAGATGTCAACTGCTGCATAGTGTGTCTCCTCGAATCAATCTATACTGGGTTCAGCCACGGGAGTGATTAGGTTAGCCGTCCTTGGACTCCTAATTGTTTCACGGGTGAAATTCGCACCGAACCCAGTTCTGGTAGCAAAGCCAGATTCAAAAAAGCTGATCCATTTTAGTATATTTTGATACGAATTAACAAATATTTTAGTTTATGGATTATCATATACCATTAAATGTTTGTTACAAGTTTGAGCTTAAAAAAATTTTAAGCCTAATTGATCAATTAATAATACTGTGCGTTTTGACATTATTACTTTATTTCCTGATTTTTTTGCTTCTCCCCTTAGCTCAGGTCTTCTGGGTAAAGCCCTGGGGAAAGAAATTGCTCATGTCCATTTAGTGAATCCCCGGGACTTCACCCAGGACAAACATCACCGAGTCGATGATGAACCCTTTGGGGGCGGTGTGGGGATGGTTTTGAAACCAGAACCGATTTACTTGGCGGTTGAGTCCTTACCTATATTACCCCGTCGAGAAGTGATTTTTTTGACTCCCCAAGGGGAACAAATGCACCAAGAGCTATTCCGAGATTTAGCGTTAAACTGTGATCAGATTGTCTTAATTTGTGGACATTATGAAGGCATTGATGAACGAATTATCTCCTTAGTAACCCGGGAAGTTTCTTTGGGGGATTTTGTTCTCACCGGGGGAGAAATTCCAGCCATGGCACTCTTAAATGGAGTTGTGCGATTATTACCTGGAACGGTGGGAAAGGAGGAATCTCTCAAAGCTGAAAGTTTTGAACAGGGATTACTAGATTATCCTCACTATACTCGTCCGGCGGTGTTTAGAGGAATACCCGTTCCTGATGTTTTATTGTCAGGGCATCATGGCAAAATTGAGCAGTGGCGAAAGCAACAACAACTTCAACGTACCCGTGAACGCCGCCCGGATTTGTGGCAAGATTGGATACGCGAACACCCGGACGAACGGGTTTAATCCGCTCTTATTTTGCCTTGGTTTGCCTTTCTATCCCATTAAACTGAAGCAGTCAACGTTTAGTTTTGATTCGAGTCTCTGATCACTAATCGTTAATGGCTGAAGTTTATTCGTTTTTAATCCCCATGAATGCTGATACCCCAGAAGAATTAATTCAAGCGATTGATTTGGCGTTATGTCAAGGGAATTTTCATCAAGCTAAAACCCTTTCTAATCAAGCCAGTCAAGATTATCCGAATCATGATAAGATTCAACGCTATGCTCGAATTTTATCCTCCCCCGATGTGCCTTTTTATCAACTATCTCGCAAGCCTGATACTCCTTTAAATCTCAATTGGGTAATTCGGCATCGTGAACATTATCGAGGCAGATGGGTGGCTTTAGAAAAAGGTCATTTAATTGCGGATGCCAGTTCTCTCGATGAATTATTTGCTCAGGTGGGAAAGGAAAAAATGAAAGATTTATTTTATACCATTGTTTATTAAGTAGAGGCATGATTTTGGGGTCTGGGTCTGGGTCTGGAGCAGATATTGATTAAATAAATAGAACATTTCCCCATGAGTTAGATTAGAAATGCTACTATTAATATTATGGTTTCGGTTTATTGGTGAAAAAGGTTAAGTCTATCTTCTGGTAGAAGGTTAATCCTAATCACACAGATACAGTAGTGTTTAGCCAATCAATAAAAAATAAGGAGAAAATCATGGCTACGGAAAAACGTGGATTTGCTTCAATGGATCAAGAAAAGCAACGGGAAATTGCGAGCAAAGGAGGTAAAGCAGCCCATGAGTCGGGACGCGCTCATGAATTTACTTCCGAAGAAGCCCGAGAAGCTGGACGCAAAGGCGGTAAGGCGGTCAGCCAAAATCGCGAACACATGGCAGCCATTGGACGCAAAGGTGGCAAGAATAGCCATAAGAAAGATAAAGAAAATGAAAACAATACTGACGAAAATCCCTAATCTCAGGGAAGGGTGTTTTTAGTAAACTGTAATAAAATCTGGGTTTTTTAACAAAAAACTGTTTTTGTTGGCACTCGATCTTACAAAGTGGGGTTTTTCCTGGGATCAACCCTATTTTTGTAAGCAATACCTCTTTCGTCATTTTTTTGTGGAAATAACCACAAAGACACGAAGACACTAAGGAAGATATTAAGGGGGGTATAGTTGAACTTTTTGGCGAGGGTATTATGCAAGTTAAACTCTTATAGCAGGTTTTTAGACTCCAGCCGAGTGTGTTATCCTCATGTTGGAGTTTGAAATTATCAGCCCTAACCTAAATAGCAAAAAAAATACTTGACATTTTTGGAGGGCTTGATTATAATGGAATCACCTAGTAATAGGTTTGAGTGGAAAATTGACTTCTGTCTCATCTATCGGAATCAAGAATACAGCAGTTGGCAATGCAGTTAGGACATTAATGATGGTTGTGATCCTTAATTATTAATTGTTTTACTCCTGTCCTTTGTCCTCTGTCTGTTGCCTCTAGCTATATTCCTGATTCCGATACCTGAGACTTTAGCCAAACACAATCAAAACTACGGGTTTTAATTCAATCCTTTAGACGTTGCACTGAAAGTGCTAGTTTTGGAGTTCTGTTTTGGACTCGGAAATGGCGAATAGGTCTTAATTCAGGCGAAGGGGTCTAAAAGGTTAGAATTCAAAACTTGATTAATGCTAGGTGTTTAATTAACAATAACACTAGAAATCAATCATGAAAACTCCTACAGCAGTTTATTGGGATGTTCAAAACGGTAAAACTTCTTCTAGCAAAATTAAACACTTCTATCAAGGGTTAATTCAAACAAGCGATTTATTGATTAGCAATGCTTACGCTTATTGGAAACAAGAAAAAAAGTCATTTGAACAAACTCTCACTGACATAAAAATTGACATGATTAATGTTTTGCCAGGAAACAATGCGGCTGATCACCGTATTATTGAAGACTGTAATAAGCATATTTTATCAGATCAAAGCAAAAGCATTAAAACTGTAGTTTTAACAACAGGAGATGGAGGTTTTTTACCCTTAGTTCAAAAGTTAAAAGACTCAAAAGTATTAGTAATATTAATTTGGATGAATAATGTTGCTGAAGAACTAAAAAATGCTGTTGATTATGCTTATCATATTGATGAAATTGATTCATTAATCCCATCCTTTAAGCTCAATCAGGCAACTCCAGAAAAACTAGATTCTCCTGCTATGATTCCTTACACGGAGAATTGATTTTAGTCTAAGTTGAGAAAAATTGCGATCGCCTGAATAGGATATGATTAAGCTGTTAAGCATTTAAACCGTATGCTGTAGCAAGATAAGTTTGCAATATACAGGCTTTACGATTTAACAATAACTAATTTAGATACTTAACAGCTTATGACCAAATTACCAGAGATCAAAAACGAACAATTGCGATTACAAGCATTAACCCATCGCTCCTATTTGAATGAACATCCTAACGCTGGAGAAGACAATGAAAGATTAGAATTTTTAGGGGATGCCGTCCTAGGATTTTTAGTGGGAGAATTGCTATTTAAAAAGCGCTATCCCGAAGATATGACTAAAATGAGTGAGGCAAATATGACCCGTTTACGGTCTGTGTTGGTTGATGAAAAACAACTAGCTAAATTTGCAGTACAATTTAATTTAGGGGAGTTATTACGGTTAGGAAAAGGGGCAATTCGAGACGGTGGACGCACCAACCCTTCCTTACTTAGTGATGCCTTTGAAGCCTATATTGGGGCCTATTATTTAGATACCAATATTGACGCTGTGCGAGAGTTCATACATCCGTTATTTTCTGCTGTTGCGAATGAAATGGTATTTCCCCAGTCGGAAACCACCCCTCAAACTTTGATTGATTGTAAAAACCGCTTTCAACAATGGGCGTTAGAAAAATCTGGTGAAAACCCGAAATATTATGTGATCGGAGAATCTGGGCCAGATCATGCTAAGGAATTTTGTATTGAAGTTCGGGTTAGGGATAAGGTATATGGCTATGGAAAAGGGAAGCGAAAACAGGATGGGGAAAAAAAAGCCGCCGAAGTGGCGCTGCAAAAATTGGGTCTATTGTAGTGAGTCCTTTAGGACTCTGGGCCCTGAAGGACTCTTAGCCCTAAAGGGCTTACTACATAACTTTATTCTTCTTCTGAACTGGCATCAATATCCTCATCATCATGGCTATCTACCTGGATGACAGAATTAGCTGAAACCACAGCCCCACTATCTAAAGCTCCTCTAACTTTTTGTTCAATTTCTTTGGCTAAGGTGGCATTTTCTTCTAAATAGATGAGGGTTTTATCCCGTCCCTGACCAATATTATCGCCGTTGTAACTATACCAAGCTCCTTTGCGTTTTAATACCCCGGTTTCTTCGGCTAAATCAATTAAACAGCCTAAAGTAGAAATGCCTTTTCCAAAAATAATATCAAATTCTGCAATACGGAAAGGAGGGGCAATTTTATTTTTAGCTACCTTAACTTTAGCCCTAATTCCGTATTCATCCGTTCCCCGTTTTAAGGTTTGAATTCGACGAATATCTAAACGTACAGAGGCATAGAATTTTAAGGCATTACCTCCGGTTGTGGTTTCTGGGTTTCCATAGACAACACCAATTTTTTGACGTAATTGGTTGAGGAAAATAACAGTACAATTCGACTTACCAATATTTCCCGTAATTTTGCGTAACGCCTGACTCATTAACCGAGCTTGTAAACCCATGTGGGAGTCCCCCATGTCCCCCTCAATTTCAGCCCGGGGAACTAGGGCAGCCACAGAGTCAATCACAATAATATCAACGGCCACAGACCGCACTAACTGATCCACCACCTCTAAGCCCATTTCTCCGGTGTCCGGTTGAGAAACCAGTAAATTTTCCGTATCCACCCCTAGGACGGCCGCATAGCTGGGATCTAGGGCGTGTTCGGCATCGACAAAGGCGGCTACTCCTCCGGCTTTTTGGACTTCGGCGATCGCGTGGAGGGCTAAGGTGGTTTTACCCGAACTTTCTGGCCCATAGATTTCAATTACCCGTCCCTTGGGTAAACCGCCCCCCAAGGCTAGGTCTAGGGTTAATGCACCACTGGGAATGGTTTCCACTTTCATGCGGGTGGAATCCCCTAACCGAACAATGGCCCCTTTGCCAAAGCTTTTCTCAATTTGGTTTAAAACAAGGGTTAGAGCTTTTTTCTTTTCAGAACTAGAATTATCTTTAGTATCTTTAGCCATTCGCTGTAATTTTAAGTAACGGTTAATTTTGACATCCTAGCCATACTAGCCGCTAGTGTGCATAACTGGTATGGTAGCAGTTATGCCGGGGTTCTGACTATTATGGATCTCCCCGGATATCGACGAGCTTAACAATTTTTTGCAGTTTGTCTGCCCAAGCTCTCAGGGAATTTGTCCCCATTATAAGAGAAATTGATGTTTTCGTCAATATAATAATAACAATTCTGTCATTTTTATATGTCTTATCGCTATATTTTGTTTTATAAACCTTATGATGTTTTGAGTCAGTTTACCGATGATGATCCCACCACTGCTATTCGTAAAACCCTGAAGGATTTTATTTCTATTCCTTTAGTTTATTCTGTGGGAAGGTTAGATCGAGATAGTGAAGGATTGTTACTTTTAACTAATGATAATTTTGTTAAACATCGCTTAATTGATCCTAAATTCGCCCATCCACGAACCTATTGGGTACAGGTGGAAAAAATACCAGATGAAACGGCGTTACAACAGTTAACTCAGGGGGTACAATTATCAGATTATCGGACAAAACCCGCCCAGGTTAAACTACTTTCTACTGAACCCAGTTTATCTCCTCGTGAGCCTCCGATTCGGTTTCGGAAAACCGTCCCTACGGCTTGGTTGGAATTAACCTTAACTGAAGGTCGTAACCGTCAAGTCAGGAAGATGACGGCGGCGGTGGGGTTTCCAACATTACGGTTAGTTAGAGTTGCGATCGCCCATTTAAGTTTAACAGGACTCGCACCCGGTGAATGGCGAGATTTAACCGAGGTTGAATTGAAACAATTAAGGCAAATATTAGGAAATTATTAAGTAGTTGCACAAAATAAATTACCTAGTTGATAGAAGGGGGAGGGAACAGGGAACAGCCCCCCAAACCCCGCACGGGGTAGCCCCCCAAACCCCCCGTGCACGGGGGGCTAGGGGGGGAGGGAACAGGGTAAAGGATGTGTAATTAATTTTGTTTAGGTACTTAATAAAAATTCCATAATAATTAATTAGGTTTTCCCCCTCCAATTAAATATAATAGTGCCATTCTAACTGCAATTCCACTGGTTACTTGTTGGGAAATTAAACTCAATTCGGGATCATCCATTAATTCAGAACTTAATTCTACCCCTCGATTTACTGGCCCAGGATGCAATATTTTCACATTTGGTTTACAGGCTTTTAAGCGTTCGTGGGTCAGACCAAATAATTGATGATATTCGCGTAAACTGGGTAATAAATGGGCGGTCATCCGTTCTTTTTGTAAGCGCAAAGTCATGACAAAATCGGCATTTTCCAAAGCTTCATCTAAATTCCAATGTAAAAATAGTTTTCCGGGGCGATTTTTGCCAAATTCAGCAAATAATTCTGGGAGTAAAGTCGGGGGAGCGGCTAAGTGTAATTCCGCTTGGGTAGCGGTTAAACTCCAAATATTAGAACGGGCGACCCGAGAATGTAAAATGTCTCCGACAATGGCTATTTTTTTGCCATTTAATTGTTCAATTTGAGGGTTGTCTGGGTCAAGAATTCGGCAAATTGTGAATAAATCTAATAGTGCTTGGGATGGGTGTTCGTGTTGACCATCGCCCGCATTTAAAACCGCTACTTTTGCATTTAAACGGTCTAATTCTGCGGCGATCGCAAAGGGAACTCCAGCCTGTTTATGACGAATTACCATCATATCCGTCCCCATGGCTAAATAGGTTTTAGCGGTGTCGAGAATGGTTTCTCCTTTGGTCAGGGAGGAAGTCCCCGGAGCAAAATTTAAGGTATCTGCTGATAGTCTTTTGGCGGCGAGTTCAAAGCTATTCCGAGTCCGGGTTGAGGGCTCAAAAAATAAATTGGCGACCACTTGACCTTGGAGGGCGGGGACTTTTTTGGTGCGACGTCCTAAGACTTCTCGAAAGCTAGTGGCGGTTTGTAAAATGTTATTATATTCCGTCGCCGTAAAGTCAGCTAGGGATAAAATATGGCGGCGAGTCCAGGGAGCAGTAGCCATTGTCAAATAATTAGCAATTATAGGATTTTGGAATCAAAATTTGAGGTTTAAAATCATCGGAATTTTGATCCAATATTTAATTATACTGGGTGATCGTTCAAAGCGGAATATAAACCTCAAGGCTTGAACAATAAACTAATAGTTATTTTTAGAATACCCTTTGAACTATGAACAGTATCCAATCCTTTTTGACCGCTTGTATCCTTGGTGTTACTATTCTTAACTTAAGTAGTTGTAGCACCCCTCCGATGGAAACTGAAACCCCGCAGACACCGACGCCTACAGCCACCGTTTCCCCTCAACCGACCTCTGAACCTCAAAAACAAGCTATTTCCAATGCTGACACGGTTCCCGTGACCATTTATCAGGTGGATACTCAATGTTCTGAGTTAGTTCCTCGACAAATTACGGTTCCCAAAAAACAGGCTTTAGAAAGGGCGATCGCAGAGGTTTTAGCACAACAAAGTAGTTCGGATTTTACTTTAAATTATCGGGTAAATGTAGATCCAGAAAAACAGGTTGTGACGATTGATTTTCGCGTTCCGACTAATGCGGATCGGACGTTTAATTCCTTGTCTAGTTGTGAACAGTTAGCCTTGTTTGGGAGTTTGAGAAAAACAATTATTGGTAATTCTAATTGGCAAATTAATGAGGTAATTTTTACCGAACAAGGAGAAGAAATTACGTTATAAAAGCCATCTAAATTTGGGTAAGGAATGAAAAATAAATAACTTGCACAATTAAACCCTGGAAACCCTTATCTACCGTAAACTATTGCTCAATTAGTCACCTTATTGGTTTTCCATTCCTAAGTACCTAAAAAAATTAATTACAAATCCTCTACCCTGTTCCCTCCCCCCTAGCCCCCCGTGCACGGGGGGTTTGGGGGGGCTCCTCCGTGCACGGGGGGTTTGGGGGGGCTCCTCCGTGCACGGGGGTTTGGGGGGGCTCCTCCGTGCACGGGGGGTTTGGGGGGGCTATTCCCGATTCCCGATTCCCGATTCCCGATTCCCGATTCCCGATTCCCGATTCCCGATTCCCGATTCCCTATTCCCTGCTTTTACGAATAATCATGTCTAATCTTTCTGAATGGACTCTATTACATACCCAACTCCATCGTACCCTACGCGATCGCAATATTTTACCTCGATCTAAACGTTTATTAGTGGCGGTATCGGGGGGACAGGACTCTTTATGTTTAATTCGATTATTATTAGATTTACAACCCAAATGGCATTGGCAAATTGCTATGGTTAATTGTGATCATCGTTGGCGTTCTGATTCTCAAGCCAATACCGATTATATTGAACAATTAGCTGATAGTTGGCAAATTCCCTTTTATCGAGAAACCGCCGATATTATTCCCGCTACAGAAGCCGCAGCTAGGGAATGGCGTTATCAGGTTTTAACTGAAATTGCTCAAAGCAATAATTATGCTTATATTGTTACAGGTCATACCAAAAGCGATCGGGCTGAAACTCTACTTTATAACTTAATTCGAGGTAGTGGCGCCGATGGTTTACAAGCCTTAACTTGGCAACGTCCTCTGGATTCTATATCAACAAATTCGATAATTTTAGTTCGTCCTTTATTAGATATTACTAGGGAACAAACAGGGCATTTTTGTCAAGAAAAAGCCCTAAAGATTTGGCTAGATATTACCAATAATGATTTACATTATGCTCGTAACCGAATTCGCCAAGAACTTTTACCCTATTTACAAACCCATTTTAACCCCCAAGTCGAATCTCATCTAGCCCAAACCGCAGAATTATTGCGATCGGAAGTAGACTATTTAGAAGAACTGACAGAAACCCTATTTCAACAGGTGGTATTTTGGGAAAATGGCAGTCAAGATCGATTAAAAATAAATCGTTTAGCCCTGAGCCAAACCCATGAAGCTCTAAAACGTCGAGTGAGTCGGAAAGTCTTACAAAAAGTTATGCAAAAATCTGCTAATTTTGAACAAATTGAAAAATTAACTGCTTTAATTCATGCCCCAAATCGGACTCAAACCGATCCCTTTCCTGGGGGTGCGATCGCCATTGTTGATGGGGAGTGGATCGTCTTTAGTCTGACATCAAATTAGACTTAAATTCCGCCCTCTTGACAAAACTATTCATCAAGGTATATAGTTCTATAGCAATTCCATTGTTTGGTGAGGAACCTGTAATGATTAGTCAGTTTGGTAAAAATAAATGTCTTTCTACTCTGTTACTAGCGACAGCAATATTGGTACCAGGAATCAGCTTAACAAATTCAAAAGCGATCGCACAATCGGAGGCTGTAACTTTTAAATTGATCAATGGGACTGATAAAGTGATGACAGAATTTTATGCTTCCCCTCCCAGTACCTCAGATTGGGAAGATGATATTCTTGGCGTTGATGTTCTTAACCCTGGCGACAGTATAACTATTAAGATAGATGATGGTCGAGAAGATTGTAACTATGACTTTCGGGCTGTCTTTGAAGATGGTACTGAATCAGTGGACACCGGAGAAAAGATTTGTAGCGGTGAAGAATACACATATCAATAACGTTTGGCTTGGGTCATTCCTAATACAATTGTTAAGAAACCCTATCCTTTGAGAAACTCGACCCTACAATGCAAAATAGCACTATAGAGTTGACAAAGGAGCCTTCCTATGGCCTATGTATGCGAGCTAGGGACAGGTCAAAGCGTTTATTTAGAAAATCAGGGCGCACAAACTGTTGTCACCCTCATTAGCAGTGGCCCTGGACAACAGCAACAAGCGAGTAGCAGTTTTACAACCGGAGTTTGGAGTTCACCCCCCCAGGTGTTCCAGACTCCTTATGGTCTGGTACTCAAAGTCATATCCGAACAGGGGGAAAGAAGCCTACAAATTCAAGGGACTAGCGTTAGTATTCTGGGTGAAATGCCCTCTGTGACTGATTCTCAACAACTCACGGTTCAGGAAGTCACGAGGGTATCTGTTTCTCCATTAAAACCGATGGAACCGATGAAAATGGAACCCATGAAACCCATGAACCTAAAAATGGGGGATATGCAGATGAATATGAACCCGATGTCTATGCGAATGGGGTCGGGTTCATCGGAGGAGAATCCTAAGTCTTTTTGTAGTCAATGTGGGACATCGGTAAAACCGGAAGACCGATTTTGTTCTAATTGTGGTCATCAATTGTAAGTAATCAGTCATCAGTTAAGAGTCATCAGTTAACAGTTTTTATTCGTTAGCTAATATTGTATATCTAATATATCTAAAAAATGTCTATTAAAGTTAGTCTTAACCATCAGATTTCCTATCAATTTGAACGTCCGGTAATTCTTGGCCCTCAGACCATTGGATTGCGTCCTGCTTCCCATTGTCGGACACCGATATTGAGTTATGCCCTGAATATTTCCCCCTCTGACTATCAACTAACCTGGTTACAGGATCATTATGGCAATTTTTTGGCTAAGGTTAACTTTCCCCAAACCACAGATTATCTTAAAATTGAAGTTGATTTAATTGCCCAAATTCAACCAATTAATCCCTTTAATTTTTTAATTGAAAGCTACGCTACTCACTATCCTTTTGAATATGAACCCCGTCTAGCAAAAGAACTTAGTCCATTTTTAGAGATTGCGGAATCGGGAGAATTACTAAAAAATTGGGTAGAAATTCATCGTCAACAGGATATTTATACTTCTAATTTTTTACTGGATTTAATTCAAAAACTAGCTCAAGATATCCAATATCAAATCAGATTAGAACCTGGTATCCAAACCTGTGAAGAAACCCTGGAGAAAAAAATCGGTTCCTGTCGAGATACGGGATGGTTATTAGTTCAAATTTTACGCCATTATGGATTAGCGGCTCGATTTGTTTCGGGATATTTAATTCAACTTACTAATGATATTCCCCCCTTGGATGGGTTGCCAGGGCCAGTTTATGATAATGCTGATTTACACGCCTGGGCTGAGGTTTATATTCCGGGTGCAGGTTGGATAGGACTTGACCCCACATCAGGTTTAATTACTGCTGAAGGTCATATTCCTTTAGTTTGTGTGGCTGACCCCCAAGATGCCAGTCCAGTCCAGGGAACTTTTGAACCTTGCGAGTCGAAACTAGACTTTTCAGTAACAGTTTCTCGCTATCACGAAATCCCTAGAGTTACTAAACCTTATAATCAAGAACAATGGCAACAAATTAATTATTTAGGCGAAATAGTTGAAGATAATTTACAACGTTTAAATGTCGGTTTAACTATGGGTGGGGAACCAACATTTGTTTCAATTGATGATTTTGAATCTTCCCAATGGCGCGTTACAGCATTAGGAGAAGAAAAACGCAAAATTGCTTGGCAACTGCTGAATAGATTAGAAGCTAAATTTGCTCATAAAGGTGGATTACTTCATTATGGATTAGGAAAATCTTATCCAGGTGAAGCCTTGCCCCGTTGGACTTTAGGGTGTTATTGGAGAACAGATGGAATCCCTTTATGGCATAATCGAGAACTCTATGCTCAGGAGGATAAAAACAATAATTATACCTCAAAAAATGCCCAAATTTTTATTGAATCTTTAGCTAAAAATTTAGGAGTTAAATCCGATTTTATTATTTCAGCTTACGAACTAAATTCTAATATTATATCTGGATATACACTACCTATTTTATCAGTTAAAAAAGCAGAAAATATTCATTGGAGTAGTTGCCAATGGCGACTTTCTACTCCCAACAAAATAGAACTTTTAACTGGAAATTTACCGATAGGATTTCGCTTACCTTTAAGTTCTTTAGATTGGCAAAATGATCAACTTGAACCAGAAGCAATTATTCCCTTAACTCATTCGCCAATTATTCCGAATTTTGAACCCTTAGAATCTCCAATTAATTCAATTAGGGTGGCTTTAAGTGTGGAAGTTAGACAGGGAAAAATTCACGTTTTCTTACCTCCAATTTCCTCTCCTCGGAGTTTTGTAGATTTAATTACAGCCATTGAAAATACCACTGCCCAACTTCAATATTCAGTGCTAATAGAAGGATATACACCCCCAGTAAATACAGGAATTATCGGGTTTCAAATTACCCCAGACCCGGGAGTAATTGAGGTTAATATTCATCCCGCCTCTAACTGGCAAGAATTAGTCGAAATTACAAATATTTTATATGAAGAAGCCAGATTATCCCGTTTAGGAACGGAAAAATATCTATTAGATGGACGACGAATTCCTACCGGGGGAGGTGCCCATGTTACCATAGGCGGAAAAACTGTTTATGATAGCCCGTTATTACGTCGTCCCGATTTATTAAGAAGTTTAATTACCTATTGGCAAAATCACCCCTGTTTATCGTTTTTATTCTGTGATTTATTTGTCGGGCCAACCAGTCAAGCTCCCCGGGTGGATGAAGCTAGACATGAAAGTTTATATGAGTTAGAAATTGCCTTTCAACAGTTGGAATATCAAGCCAATATTGCTCCTAAATTAGTAGATCGTTTATTAAGAAACCTATTAGTTGATATTACTGGAAATACCCATCGTTCAGCTTTTTGTGTTGATAAATTATACCCAATTGAAAACCCTAAAAATCAATTAGGATTATTAGAATTTCGCGCTTTTGCCATGCCTCCCCATCCCCAGATGAACCTATTACAAATGTTATTAATTCGGGCATTAGTAGCCTGGTTCTGGGAAAAACCCTATACCCATTCATTAATTCGTTGGGGAACAACTCTACATGATCGGTTTATGTTACCCCATTATTTAGGAGAGGATTTAAAAACAATTATTGAGGACTTAAAAACCGTTGGTTATGAATTTGAATTTGATTGGTTTGCTCCTTTTATTGAATTTCGGTTTCCTCGTTATGGAGAAATCACAAAAGAGGGGGTAGAATTAGAACTGCGTCATGGAATTGAACCTTGGCACGTTTTAGGAGAAGAAAGCTCGTCAGGAAGTACGGCCCGTTATGTAGATTCCTCCATGGAAAGGGTACAAATTATATTAAGAAATGCTTTAGGAAATTCTGCTAATATTGATAGTTATTCGGCTCGATATATTGTTACTTGTCAGGGTCGTCCTATTCCCTTAAAATCCACTGGAAATCCAGGGGAATATGTCGGTGCGGTAAGGTTTCGGGCGCGACGCTATACTTCTTTATTGCATCCTGCTATTGATCCCCATGATCCCTTAATTTTTGATATTGTTGATACTGGGTCAAACCGTTCCATTGGGGGTTGTACTTATTTTGTGAGTCCTCCCAATGGTAAAATATATCAACAATTTCCGATTAATCATCGAGAAGCAGAAAGTCGAATGTTAGAACGATTTGTAGCCATGGGTCACACATCTGGATTGATTAAACTTCCACCTTTAAAATTAAATCCTGAATATCCATTAACCTTAGATTTACGCCAAATTCCTTGATGATGCAAGAAAAACAGGTAAAATAAAGGTAAAATATCTTAAAACCCGTGCAGAACCCTTTAATAATTTTATTAGGATAAAATTAATGTCTGAACAAAAATCAGTCCTAGTTTTTGATGGTATCAATGACCACATAGAGTTATCTAAAAGTTTTCCCGACCTGGACAAAGCCATCACTATCGAATTTTGGGCTAAGGGCGGAAACAGTTTGACCGAACAAACCAGTATTCTTGAGGCTTATAATAATCAAAATACTCGGGTCTTACAAATTAGTTTGCCTTGGTGGGATGAAACAGATACTCGGATTTTTTGGGACGCCGGAAATCAGGATGGGTTTGATCGCATTGATAAAACCGTGAGACTCAGAGAATATAATGGGTGGACTCATTGGGCTTTTGTGAAAAATGCCACCACCGGGCGAATGTACATTTATCGGAATGGAGGAGTCTGGCATCGAGGGAACGGGCATAATAGACCATTAACGGGGATCAAAAAACTGGTCATTGGTTCTTCTGTCAATAGTTCTCATTATTGGAAGGGTTCCCTGGCTGAATTTTATATTTGGAATCAAGCTCGCACCCAAGAAGAAATTAAACAGGACATGAATCGGCGTTTAGTCGGTGATGAACTGGGGTTATCAACTTATTTACCTCTAAATGGGGATGTTAATGACAAAACCAGCTATACTAACGATGGCATAATTTATGGGACGAGTTGGAAATTAGAGAAATTACCTGCCAAAAAAATTGAACAAACTCCCAGGATTAAAAATAAAATTAAAACCAGAACTAAAACTAAAAAATCTAGTCAACCTATGACCACTAATGAACCTGTATCAGAATCGGAAATCTTAGAACCAATATTAGAAACCTCGGAACCGATTATTACCGATGAGCTAATATCAGAATCGGAAATCTTAGAACCAATATTAGAAATCTCGGAACCGATTATTACCGATGAGCTAATATCAGAATCGGAAATCTTAGAACTAATATTAGAAACCTCGGAACCGATTATTACCGATGAGCTAATATCAGAATCGGAAATCTTAGAACCAATATTAGAAATCTCGGAACCGATTATTACCGATGAACTAATATCAGAATCGGAAATCTTAGAACCGATTTCAGAATCAACTCAACCCATAATTATTGAACAAATTTCTAATGATGAAACACTAGAATCCAATCAACTTTATTCTGGTATTCAGAAAAAACGATTAGTGATTTGCTGTGATGGAACTTGGAATCAACCCGCCAGTTTCTATCCAAATAATGTGATCAAATTTGCCCGATCAGTTAAATATGCAGCCGACGATCAAACACCGCAAATTGTCTTCTATTTACCAGGATATGGCACAGAAGAAGAAGATAATTTAGATAATTTAATCAAACGTTTAGGCGAAGGTGCTTTTGGATGGGGAATTGACAGAATTATTCAAGAAACCTATCGCTTTTTATGTATGAACTATAACGTAGATGCCCAGGACGAAATCTACCTCATGGGTTTTAGTCGTGGAGCCTACATCGTTCGCTCTTTAGTGGGTATGATCCATAAGTGTGGTTTGTTAAAACGTTCCAAGATTCGGGAAATTCCTAAAGCCTATCAGCTTTATCGAGATGTAAAAATTAGTCCCAATCATCCAAAAGCTCAAAAATTCCGTGAAGAAAATTCCAAAAAAATTGATACCGAAAAAGACTATCTACAGTATCGTGTACCGATTAAAATGTTAGGCTGTTGGGATACAGTAGGAAAATTAGGTATTCCTGATTTAACCCCTTGGTTACCAATTGCCAAACCATGGAATCAGAGATATGAATTTTTTGATAATAGATTAAGTCCCATTGTAGAAAATGCTTTTCATGCAGTTGCCATTGATGAGAAATCCAAAAATTTTCCTTTAGCTGTCATGGAGAGAAATGAAAAAAATCCTGACCAAATAGTTAAAGAAGTCTGGTTTTCTGGTGAACATAACTGTATCGGTGGGGGAATTAAAGAATATCAGGGACTATCGGATTATCCTTTAGAATGGATGATAAACCAAGCTAAAAAATTAGGATTAGAGTTTTGTTTCCCTGAAAATGAAAGTGAAGAATTCCAGATTAAGCCAGATATAACGGCTAAATTTGATAATAGTCTTACTGGCGTTTATTCTCTGGGTGGTGAGGAATGGCGATCGCCAAAATCTTCTGAAATTATTATTCATCATAGTGTTATCAAACGACTTAACGCCGATCCCGATTATCGACCCAAAAATCTTAATCCGATGCTCAAGGATTTGATTGAAACCGAATCATCAAATAGAATTGACAACGAATTTTGATACCCTTAATTAATTTTTCAAACTACAGTGTTTGGTCAGGGTTTACAATCGTGGGTAGTCCTTGGTAAAGACAGAGTGTAGGATTTTGCCATGGACTGTCCTAAAGCGACGGATTTTTCTGGGATTTTTCCTATAAGATGGATACAGCATTGCATTACAACATGGCGAGTTTAAGCTATTCGTTGTGTGGCACCATCGAAACTGGTGAAACTACCCCAAGATTAAGATTAATTTGATGGCAACTCTCAATCACTCAACCGTCCGTAGGCTCAAAAATTTACCCCAAATTCCCAGTGTGTGGGAAGGAGATCGGCGTCCAATGGCAACCGATGCCAGTCCTACTACCGACACAGACTCCGAAGCTACGGGCGAATGTATTATTTGGGTAGATGGATCTCAGGGGATGGTGCGAGCAATGGATATGGTGGCATCAGATATGGGGCCAGAAGCAATTGTAAGGACACTACTCAGGGCCATCGAACATCCCCAAAGTTCCGCGCCCGTGGCCCGTCCCCAAAAAATAGTGGTCAAAGATCGGGAAATTCAATTTTTTCTGCGGGGGGTTCTCCAAGATTTAGATATCGTCATTGAATATGTCCCGGATTTACCTCTGATTGATGAAATTTTTCGAGGGTTACAGGAAGTGGCCCAGAGCCGCCCGCCCCAACTCCCGGCCCAATATGCAAAAGTGGTGACGGAAAAAGCCTATCAAATTTGGCAAGATGCTCCTTGGGAACATTTAGGAGATCATCAGATTATTTCAGTTGAATTAAACCTATTTGGTGTTAATACCTTATATATTTCCACTTTGGGTAAACTGGGAATGGATTATGGGGTATTGTTGTATCGTTCTTTGGACTCGTTAAGACGGTTTCGAGAAAGAATTATTCGCAATAAATCCTATGAAAATTTAGAGGAAGCTTTTTTAACTCAGGACTGTTTATTTGTTACTTTTGATCGCACCGATGGTTTTGATGAAGATGAGGACGAGGATGATGATGATTTTGTCAGTATCACTAATTTATCCCCATCGGAAATCGAGCCCAATTTTGGTAATCTTCATCCCTTAGAAGGATTACGTTCGATTTTGTATGATGAAGAAGCGGCGACTGTTTTAATTGCTTTAGAAGCCTTACATCGCTTTTTACGGGATCATCGTCAAAAATTAGCCCGATATGAGTTTCCTAGTCTAAACCGTCGGTATCGGATTCCGGTAGATTTGCCCGATGGGGAGAAAAAACAGGTCTCGGTAAAGGTGGAAACTTTACCCGATATTGCTTCGGAGTTGGCGTCAATGGTGGCGGATGATGACGAAGATGATGATGAGGACATGGACGTCGATGTTCCTCGGTTACGCGATGATTTAGTCCCGCCCAAGTCTTTCTTGAGTTTGGGAGTTATCCCCTGGAAAACTGCTAAATATTTGCGAAGTAATACCCAATTTCATCAAGCCGCAGAAACAGAAATTACAGAAGCTGGCGATGGTTTACCAGTGGTTGTGATTCAAACTACTAAACCGAAAGCTGAGGTATTAATTCGCAGTTTACAAGATGCGGGCGGACTCGAAGGAATTTGTTTTAATCCGGGTGAAGATCCGACTCGGGGCTGCAATTATGACTTGGGAATTCTTAAAACAGAAGATGGAGATTTACATTTATTTGGGGAGTTTATTGAAGATGATCCGGTGCATCAAGAAGCCCGGAAAAAATGGGAACAACGCTGTAAAGAAACCAAGGGTTGGTGTGGTTTAATTATTGCTATGGGATTAACGGGTGCTTCCCGAGGTCAACCCCAATTTAAGGATATGATGGCTTTATTGGAAGTCCATTTTATTCCTTCTGAGGATTTAGATTTAGGCCGATTACAGTTAATTCCAGCAGATTTTTAAAAAGATTCCCCCTCAACTAAAAAAGGGGGGAATCATTCTATTAGGAATTGATAAAATCAATATTTTCATAAAGATCAGCAATTAATATTTGTAATTCCAGGGTATTTAAAGATAAAGTAATATTCGGATCATCATATTCTGAAAATGTCCATTGATTCACACCAGTTTTAACATAATGTTCAACATGAATCCGATATTGATCCACTAATAAATATTCTTTAAAAGTTGGGATAGTTCGATAGGTGGCAAATTTTTCGCTACGGTCATAATTTTGGGTGGATTTAGATAGAATTTCGGCGATAAGAACAGGATTAATCACTGTATCTTTTCGTCCGATTTGCAGTTCTATGGGCTTTTGCAGTACCATAACATCGGGATAGGTATAGATGTTAATAGTTGGAATCCACAGCCGTTGATCTGCGATAAAAATGCGATAAGGTTGACCTTTTAACGCAAGTTTGAGAGAAGCGTTCAGGTTTCCAGCAATTTCGTTATGGTCAGGTGTTCCACCAGTCATAGGAATAATTTCTCCATTGCGATATTCGTTGCGAGTTTCACAGACAATTTCTAGTTCTAGGTATTCTTCAGGAGTGTAGATTTTTGTTTCACTTTGAGCAATCATAATTTGTTGACTCCTATTTAAAATCTCGTCTTCTTAAACCAGTAGATCTAATTTTAACCTTACAGTCTAAAGGAGATCTGGTAAAATCACAGTAATAATAGCCAAGTAAATCTCCTTGAAGGTTACAAACTCGCAAATTATAACCATAACTTTGAGCTACGGTCGCAAATCTATTTACCAATACATATTGTCCTAAATACTGTTGTGCATTCCATTTTTCTCGGTCTACTACTAATGTTATAGGAGCATCTAAATAAATATTAGGTGAAAGTTGCACAACATTATTTTCAATATACCAAGTTTTCATAACTTTGTCTTCATAGAGTTTTTCAGCTAACCAAAGATTAGGGATACTAGGTTCGGTTTGAGAGACAGGAGGAAAGGGTAAAACAGCATCTTCTGAAAAACAGGATTTTGTCGGTTTATTCAGGGAAATTTCTGGAGATGTTTGCGATCGCACTGGATAAATTAAACTATTAAAAATCAAGATACAGATAAAAACTTTAGCTAGTTTATTGATTAAATTCATAAATTATGATAGGATTAAGTTAACCACAAAGACACGAAGACACGAAGGCAGATAATTTCTATTCCCAAAGTCGTTTTCTTTCTGTACCTTTGAGAAGTTCGTGGGTCTGTTTTAATAAGGTAGGAATGTCTAATTGTTCAGGACAACGGGGTAAACAGTCGCCACAGTCGTTACAACGATTTGCTTTATTACCTGGAAACCAATGACCGGCATTTTCAAACATTTGATAACGATATTTTCCAAATTCGATCATATCGTAAGCCAGAGCTAAATTTCTTAATCGTAAGACTTCGGGAATATTAATCTGTTCTGGACAGGGTAAACATTGATCACATTGACTACATTTTGTTATTCCTAAACGTTCTATTTTTTGGGTTTCTAATTGTTGAAAAATAGCGATTTCTTCTGGGGTTAATTCAATTTCTTGGTCGGCTACTTTTAAAGGGTGATCTAATTCTAATTCTTCGGGGGTCGTCGCCCCTACACTTAAAGTTGTAATTCGGGAATCATTTAATAAGAATCGGTAATTTAATATTAGGGGAGAAATCGGATCACAGAGGTTTTTTAAGGTTTCTGGAGGAGAATAAAGTTGTCCACCTTTATCCGCCGGAGAAATAATAAAAATTCCCATATCTTTTTGAGCAGCTAACTCAATGGCGATCGCATTTTTTTGAAAAAAATAGTAATAATGCAGATTGACAAATTGAAATAAATCTGTTTGAATTGCTGATAAAATTACCTCTAGGGGAGCATGAGTTGAAAACCCTAAATGATGTACTCGACCATCGGCGATCGCTTTTTCAACTCCTGATAGTCCTTGAAGGGTTTGTTCTAGGTGTTCTCTGGTGTTAATTCCATGAATTGCTAGACAGTCGAGATAATCTAAATTTAGGCGTTTTAGGGATTGATCAATTTTTTTTTCTAACACATCTGGGTTAGAATCGGGGGTGATTTTAGTCGTAATATAAAATTGCGATCGCTCTATTGACAAACCCCCTAATATTGCCGCCCCTAAAAAAGATTCACTTTCACCATAACCCTGTGCGGTTTCAATATGATTTATCCCCAGAGAAATCGCTTTTTTGATTGTTAAATAGGCATTTTCTGAAGATGCCAAATAACGCATTGTACCCAAAGAAAATACAGAAAAATCTAGGTTCGTTTTGCCAAACCGTCTATAACGCATTATTGATATATTGATGATTAACTGTTCTTTCTTATTAGCAAGTGAGGACGGACTGCTCCCCCGACTCTCCTATTGTGTTTCATCGGTTTTATTCAGTTCTGAACGTTTGATTAAATCCGAAGGACTCAAGTTAGAGATAAAGTCTCGAAACGCTCGTCTTTCTGCTTCATCCGCATCCCTATCCACAGGAATAGAAGCATCTGCAATGACTTCTTCCATAACCCAAATTGAGCTATCGGTGCGTAAAGCAATAGCAATTGCATCACTAGGACGAGCATCAATTTCCTTCCTAATTTCTCCTTGACGGACAATTAACACAGCATAAAACGTGCTATCTTGCAAGGAATGAATGATAATCTTTTCCAGGGTCATATCCCAAGTTTCGAGAAGATTAACAAATAGATCATGGGTCAGGGGTCGGGGTGGTTTATGATTTTCTAAAGCACCGAGGATCGATTTGGCTTGATCCTGGCCAACATAAATCGGTAAAGCACGTCTCTCGACCGCATCTCGCAGTAGAATAATCGGGCTGCGTGTAGCCGCGTCGAGTGCAATTCCAGCGACTTTCATTTCAATCATTACGTTTATTAGCCTCTCTATCAAATATTCCCGACAAGCTCAGTGGTTAAGCCATAGATACTTATACCAACTCTATTCCAGTATGCCTTGATTTTTGTCGGAATCGACATTGGATTTTAGCTGTTGAGGTATTAACCGTTAACCGTGAACACCTCAACCCTGAACACCTCAACCTTTAACAACTAACTGCTCTATGTTTACAGGACTTATTCAAGCGCTGGCAACCCTTCAACCTCTAGGACAAGATCAATTCCAAATTAGTTGCGTCTTGGGGGATGTGGACTTAATTTTAAAGGATTTAGCCATCGGTGATAGTGTAGCAGTGGATGGAGTTTGTCTGACGGTGGTAGAAATTCGGGATAAAGGGTTTATCGCCACGGCGTCTCCTGAAACCTTAAACCGGACAAAACTGGGACAGAGTTTAGAAGGTTATTTTAACTTAGAAACGTCCCTAAGAGCCGGAAGTAAGTTAGGGGGACATTTTGTTACGGGTCATATTGATGGAGTCGGGTGTCTCCAGTCCGTTACTTCGACAGCAACTTCTTGGGAAATGCGGTTTGGCGCTCCTGTTAGTGACGCCAATATTTGGCGGCGTCAAATTGCTCCTTATATTGTGCCAAAAGGAAGTATTGCAGTCAATGGAATTAGTTTAACAATTTCTGATTGTGATCTTGACGGTAATTGGTTTCAAGTGGCGGTTATTCCCCATAGTTATCAAGAAACCAATTTACGCTATTTACAACCGGGAAGTTGGGTTAATATTGAAGCAGATATTTTAGGAAAATATGTCGGGAAATTTCTCCAAAGTTATCTCAAAGGAAACTTGAATTATGTTGAAAGTTATGATAATATCCCAGCAATTTCCACCTTAACAGAAATTACCCCAGAGTTTTTAGCTGAACATGGATTTAGTTAATTAATGTTATTTTAGTGGCGCTCGCTCCATTTTTCGCTAATCTAGGAATAATATAGCAATCCTATTTGAGTTGTGTTCAAAAGTCCTGGGCAAAAGGGAACAGCCCCCCCCCAAACCCCCCGTGCACGGGGGGCTAGGGGGGGGAGGGATCTGGGATAATACTTCTGGCTGTTTGATGTCAGTATTAAAATGTTACAACCTATTTAGGATTACTATATAGCAATCCTATTTGAGTTGTGTTTAAAATCCCTGATCAAAAGGGAACAGCCCCCCCAAACCTGCCGTGCACGGGGGGCTAGGGGGGGAGGGAACGCCGGATCTGGGATAATACTTCTGGCTGTTTCATGTCAGTATTAAAATGTTACAACCTATTTAGGATTGCTATATAATAGTAGCCAAAAGGATAAAACCATGACAGTGAGCAGAATTATTCAACTTTTGAGAACGGGTAAACTTAACGAAACCGTAACGGTTCAGGGTTGGGTCAGAACCAAACGGGAATTGAAAGAATTTACCTTTGTAGAAGTCAATGATGGTTCAGCTTTGGCTAATTTGCAAGTAGTATTAAATCCCGATTTAGCTGACTATGGGAATATTTTAAAACAACTAAATACAGGTGCATCGGTGGAAATTTCCGGGGTATTAGTCGAATCTCCCGCCAAGGGACAACGGATAGAATTAAAAGCATCTCAAGTTACGGTTTATGGGGAAGCAGACGCTGAAACATATCCTTTACAAAAAAAACGTCATTCCTTTGAATTTCTCCGCGAAATTGGGCATTTACGCGCCCGGACTAATACCTTGGGGGCAGTTTTTCGAGTTAGAAATACCTGTGCTTCGGCGGTACATCAATTCTTCCAAGAACGGGGTTTTTTATGGGTTCATACTCCTATTATTACTGGTAGTGATTGTGAAGGAGCGGGGGAAATGTTTAGTGTAACTAACTTTAAATTAAAGGATATTCCCCTAACTGAATCTCAACAGGTTGATTACGATCAAGACTTCTTTGGAAAACCTGCTTATTTAACCGTAAGTGGGCAATTAGAAGCAGAAATTATGGCGATGGCGTTTGGGAATGTTTATACTTTTGGGCCGACATTTCGGGCGGAAAATTCTAATACTTCTCGCCATTTAGCGGAATTTTGGATGATTGAACCAGAAATGGCTTTTTGTGATTTAGAAGGAGATATGGATTTAGCCGAAGATTTCTTAAAATATATCTTTAAATCGGTATTAGAAACCTGTCCTGAAGACATGGAATTTTTTAATGAAAGGATTGATAAATCGGTATTAGAAACGGCTCATAATATTATTAATAATGAGTTTGGAAGGATTACTTATACTGAAGCGATCGCAATTTTAGAAAAAGCGGATAAACAGTTTGAATATCCCGTTAGTTGGGGTTTAGATTTACAATCGGAGCATGAACGTTATTTAGCTGAAGAATACTTTAAAAAACCGACAATGGTTACGGACTATCCTAAAGAAATTAAAGCCTTTTATATGCGCTTAAATGAGGATGGAAAAACCGTTAGGGCGATGGATGTTTTAGCTCCTAAAATTGGGGAAATTGTCGGAGGTTCCCAACGGGAAGAACGGTTAGAAATGTTAGAAAATCGGATGAAAACCTTGGGAATAAATCCAGAGGAATTATGGTGGTATTTGGAATTACGGAAATATGGAACCGTCCCCCACGCCGGATTTGGATTAGGATTTGATCGGGTGGTACAATTTATGACGGGGATGGGGAATATTCGGGATGTAATTCCCTTCCCCAGAGCCCCACAAACCATTGAGTTTTAATCGTGTCAATTAGACAAAAAATAGGGGTTTGGTATCCAAACTCCTATGGTAAAATATTATAACTTATTTAGTGAATCAGCCAATAAATTATACCATCAAAAAAGCCATGGATTACAACAGAACCCTTGTAGATAGTGAACAAGCAATGGAAATATTGAATCACCAGAAAGGAACATTTAATGTGGTGACAATAAGTAAGATTTTGGGTGAAATTAATCCAGATATTTTAAGAGAAGGGCTAAATCTGATTCAATGTGTTAACCCTAGATTGAATTCTAAAATTGTTAGTTCAGGGGATAACTTTAATTTTACGAGTGAAGGGGTAGATAAAATTCCTCTGCGTGTAGTCATCCAGAACCATTCAGAGGGTTGGCAAGATGTTGTAAGAGAAGAATTAAATCAGAGTATTGATAGTAGTAAATGCTTGTTAAGGTGTGTTTTAATTAACCATGCTATTGAAAGTAATAAAAGTTATTTAATTACAACAGTACATCATGCTATAACTGATGCAACATCTTCTATTAACCTACAATCGCAAATCTTGAAATTTTACCAATCCCTGATATCGGGTAGTCCTATGGATTTTGAGACTATTAATGTACTTCCGCCCATAGATGAAGTTTTACCCAGTTGGATGCTAGGAAACAAAGGAGTTATCCAAGGTAAAAAATTTTTATTGAAGACAAAATGGCAAATGTTTTGGCATAAACCCGAACGATTAGAGTCAGAAAAAACCGTTCCTATTCAGCTTAGAAATTGTGGTATGACTTCAAGGTATTTAGAGAAGGATTTAACCCAAAAGCTGATTAAAATTTGTCACCAAGAAAATACAACGATACAAGGAGCTTTATGTGCAGCTATGCTGATGACAGTAGGGGATAAAATCAGAAAAGGGGAATTAAGAAATATTAATCTATCCTGCCGTTCTTTTGTGGATTTACGCAGAAGAATTAAACCCGTTATTGGCCCTAAAAATATGAGTTGTATCGCTTCCTGGATCACCTCACTCCACACCATTAAAAGTCAAACTTCATTTTGGGATTTAGCCAGAGATGTTACGCATCAAGTTGAATCAAAGATTAAAAATCAAGATATTTTTAAACCTTTGAAGGTTTTTAGAAAGACTGTTGAGTATTATCTAAATCAGCCAGATGAATCACCTATGACAGTTTCCGTAACCAATATGGGCAGAGTTGATATTCCTAATATTTATGGAGATTTAGAAATAGAAGAAATTAGTTTCGTACCATCGAATGTGATCTTTGGAAAGATTTTCACAGTTGCAGTTACGACTTTTCAAGATCAAATGATTTTTAACTTTATAGTCTCCCAGCCTTCAATTAGCCAAGAAACAATGAATCATCTTGCCAATGGTGTTATCGATTGCCTAAGAGAAATTTCTCAATAATCTATGATTATTTCTGAATTTGTAACATCTGATTGCCGTTTTTTTGAAATTCATAATTAACGGTTTTAATCATAGTCATATAGCCTCTAGTTTCTAATTCCTGAATAATTGGTTGTAGGAAGGGAGAGGTTTCTCCTGATACTTTTAATAGGGGAAAAATTCTAACTTGTTGAGCTATTCGATATAAATCTAAAATTGCTTCTAGGTGAAATTCTTCTGAAAAATGGTCGGAATAAGTAAAGAGAAAATGACTACATAATGCTAAATTAAATTGACTCGACTTAAAGGGAAGTTGCGGTAATTCTGCGGTGAGATAACGTCCCTGTTGTTTTCCTATTGTAAAATCTGCTAAAAATTGTTCCATCGCCGCCATTCTCATTTCCCCCAACGTTTCAGGAGAGGTAATACTATCCCAAACATAATCCTGAGAACTGGCCTTTACCCCATCAATAACGGTTGTATAGGTATTTTGAATCCGTTGGTAAATATCATCAGCCGAAAATTGATAAATCGGGTCACAGGAAATAATTTGATAGCCCCGTTGTATCATTTCAATATTAAAACTAGCAGGGCCTCCCGCACAATCTAAAATTGATTGTTGCAAATCATCGGGTGTTAAATCAAACATCCTGATATATTCGCTTAAACTGCGTCCCCAAGGAATCACATTATTGAGTTGAAGTCCCATTTAAACAATAATCCCACGCCAACAAAATTAGTATAGCGTGGGAAAAGTTAGACAAAATTGCAATAGCAAAAAACCCGGTTTCTAAATTATTTTCCGGTTAACTTCTTCAAACGTTCCGCTTCAAAGGGCGCACCTTTTAACATCCGATTCCAATATAACCAAGGTAAAACATAAAGCTTGGCTAACCACATAATATAACGTTCTTCGGTAGGATCAAAAGGAAAACTAGAGTCGGGTTTATTCTCATAAGTAAACTCCGCCATAATCGTTTTTCCGTAACCCGTAATTAACGGACAACAGGTATAACCATCATAACTTCCCGTTAGTTTTTGAGCATGAATTAACCCATAAAGATTTTCCACTAAAGCAGGCGCTTGTTTCCGAATAGCCGCCGCCGTTTTAGAAATAGGTAAAGAAGACGCATCTCCTAATGCAAAAACATTCGGATAAACATTATGTTGTAACGTATTTTTATTCACATCTACCCATCCCCCCGGTTGCACCGCTAAGGGACTATTCTTAATAAAATCAGGGGAACTCATGGGCGGTGTGACATGAATAAAATCATACTTAATCCTGACTTCTTCCACACCGTTATCCGTTGTCACCGTAAAAATTGCTTCCTTTGTTTCCGGTTTAATTGCTTTGAGATTATGTTTATAATTTACCTCAATATTTCGACGTTCCACCACTTTTTCCAAGGCTTCACAATAGCCCGGAATTGGGAACATTTTAGCCACCGCCGTACAATACATCACCCGACTTTTTTCCCGCACCCCATTATTGCGGAAAGTATCATCGGCTAAGTACATAATTTTTTGGGGTGCTCCTCCACATTTAATCGGTGTGGATGGAAAGGTAAAAATCGCATTTCCCCCTTTAAAATTCTTCAACAATTCCCAAGTATAGGGGGCATATTCTAGGGAATAATTACTGGTGACTCCATTTTTACCAATAGCATCTTTTAATCCCTCAACTAAATGCCAATCAATTTGAATCCCCGGACAAACTACTAAGTATTGATAATTAATTCGTTGACCATCTTTTGTAATCACTAAATTATTTTCAGGTTCAAATTTATCCGCATAAGCTTTAATCCACTTGACACCCGCCGGAATACAGTCTTTTTCATCCTTAATTGTATCTTCAATATTATAGGCTCCCCCACCCACCAACGTCCAAGCGGGTTGATAGTAATGTTTATCCGAGGGTTCAATAATGGCAATATCAAGGCTGGAATTTTTCCGCATTAGTTGGGCGGCGACGGTAATTCCTCCGGCTCCTCCCCCAACAATGACAATTTGATGGCGGGTTATCGGAGTTGTTAGATCGGAATTTGAAGGTTGCGAGGTTGTACTAGACATAATAGTTTGTGACTTCTGGACTGATCTGCTTATTGAGTTTATCGGAGAAATGAGCTAAATATCCAATCTATTAACAACTTTTAAGATTTCGGTTTCAGAAGCCCTGCACAGAATAAATTTATAGGGAATTTAATTAAAAATTAATCATTGATTATTAAAAGAAAAACACATAATTATTTAATATAATTATTGCTAAAATAAATGAAGATTTAAAAAACAAAAATATATTTATTAATTTTTGCCAAGATTAATAAATATTTTTATCCATATTCATGATTAAATGATAGAATGGGGTTGGTTAATACAAGTTCATCTGCTTTTAATAAAGCTATCTCATCAATTCCAATCGAGGCTAACTTCCTAGAAAAATTGTAATATATCGATTTTATTATCAATAAAATTATAGGATTAGTATGGATTTAGTTTTGGTTCTAATGTGAATTTAACCGATATAATTTAACTCAAAAAATATAAAAATAGTTAATTGCCTTTGATTTGAAGTTAAAGTTCTGCCCCATCATCTTTAAATTTAGCTGTTATAGCAACCGCCAAGGCAGTTAGGACATTAGGACAGAAACGGATCTTAGAACCCAGACGGTGAAGTATTTTCCCCCGGTGTTCCCTCCCCCCTAGCCCCCCGTGCACGGGGGGTTTGGGGGGGCTGTTCCGGTGTTCCCTGCTATAAAACCTCAAAAAATTAAAATCATGGCTTCCCAAAATCAAGTTAAACAATATTTGGCCCACTGGTTGCAGTTAGGCAAAAAAGTATTCATTCGCAACGGCGCAGACTCCCGCCTACCGCAACCGGTGGTTCAAGGAGAAAGGTATAGCCAACAGTTTGAGGAATGCTGGAACGAAATTCTATCCCCCGAGTCTGGAGAATGCTATTTAGATGGAACCGAGCAAACCATTGAAAACCTACTTTCCTCCCAATGGGAAATCGAATCCTGTGGGCGGTGTTCCCTCCTGGTTCCAGTGAAAGTTGCCGGAATGCCCCCCAATTGTTGTCCCTGTTTTGATTTACCCACCTGGCCAAATCTGGAAGTCCCCCTACCCCGTCTTCCCGTGAGTACCCGTCTCCATTTATTGAATATGTGCAACCGACTTGCACCCAACCGAGAAACAGAAAATCTGGATTGAAGTAGAGACGTGCCATGGCGCGTCTCTCTACACTGATAGGAATGTTGTTACAATAGTTCATATAAATTCAAAACTCAGCCCCGGCTTGACTTAAATTCACCCCATGACTATTACCCAACTCGAACCGAACGGATCATTTTCCCCTGCCACCATTGATGTTTCCTCCAAGTCCATGGACGAACATCATCCCCGGCCAGAGGGAACCATCCACAAGGAATCGGATCAACCTACTCTGCGCTACGATCCCGTTGCCATTGCCGACTATTACCGTTCTCGATTGTTCCAAGTCTGGGGACGCCTATTTAGAATTATTTGGAAATTCGGTTCCTTCGCCCTAGGATTATGGTTTGATGGCAAACGGGGAAAAAAAGTTAAAACCGAGAGAAAACGGGCAATTCAACTGCGAACTATATTAACCGAATTCGGCCCAGCCTTTATTAAAGTTGGACAGGCCCTCTCCACCCGGCCCGACGTTATGCCTACTTTATATTTAGACGAACTAACCAAATTACAAGATCAACTTCCCCCGTTCTCCAATGAAGTTGCCTATCAATTTATTGAAGAAGAATTAGGCGATCACCCCGATAATATCTATGCAGAATTAAGTGCCGATCCCCTAGCTGCGGCTTCCTTGGGACAGGTTTATAAAGGCAAATTAAAAACCGGAGAAACCGTTGCAGTCAAAGTTCAACGTCCAGGTTTATCCGAAAGTATTGCCCTGGATATTTATATTTTACGAACCCTAGCCCAGTTTGCAAAGAAAAGATTCAAATTTATCCGCAGTGATTTAGTCGCCATCATGGATGAATTTGGGGAAAGAATTTATGAAGAAATGGACTACAACCACGAAGGCAGAAATGCCGAACGATTTAAACAACTTTACGGTAATATTCCCGATATTTATGTGCCTAGAATTTATTGGGGTTATACCGGGCGACGGGTTTTAACCATGGAGTGGATTAACGGAACTAAATTAACCAATTTAGAAGAAGTTACTGCCCGAGGAATTGATGCCCGTTACTTAATTGAAGTGGGGGTACAATGTTCTTTAAGGCAATTATTGGAACATGGGTTTTTCCATGCCGATCCCCATCCAGGTAATTTATTAGCCAGTCCTGAAGGAAAATTAGTCTATCTCGATTTTGGCATGATGAGCGAGGTCAAACCCTATCAAAGATATGGGTTATTAGAGGCTATTGTGCATTTAGTTAATCGGGATTTTGAAGGATTAGCGAAAGATTATGTGAAGTTAGAATTTTTAAAGCCTGAAACCGATTTAACCCCAATTATTCCGGCTTTAGCAGAAGTGTTTAGTAATGCTTTGGGGGCGAGTGTTGCCGAACTAAATTTTAAGAGTATTACGGATCAACTCTCTGAGTTAATGTATGAGTACCCTTTCCAAGTTCCGGCTTATTATGCCTTAATTATTCGATCTTTAGTCACCTTAGAGGGGATTGCCATTAATGTTGATCCCAATTTTAAAGTGTTAAGTAAAGCCTATCCTTATGTAGCAAAAAGACTTTTAACCGATCCTTCCGTTGAGTTAAGAACCTCCTTAAAAGATTTATTGTTTAAAGATGGATCATTTCGATGGAATCGTTTGGAAAATTTACTCAAAAATGCCCAAAATAGCGAGGATTATGATATCAACCAAATGCTGGATCAAACCCTCGACTTTTTATTTTCAGAGCGGGGAGAATTGATTCGAGAACAGTTAGGGAATGAGTTGGTTAAAGGTATTGATACAGCCTCTCGTAATGCGTTGACCACAGCCCAATCTAAAGTAGCGGAATGGATGGGAGTCAAAGTCTCCCCAACTCCCACCACAGCCCCTCAAACCACCCCCAATCAGAATAATTTAGAACAAATTCAAAGAATTGTGGGTATTCTCCAAGATACGAAAGGCTTTGATCCCATGCTATTAGTCCAGCGAGTTCCTGGTTTAATGGTTAAACCAGAAGTACAAAACCTGAGCCAAAAAGTGGCGGGGGAATTAGCTCAACGAGCCGCCGCCAGACTGATTCGGGAGTTATTTCTATCTTCTGATCCTCTAATTTATGAGGATAATCAATTAGGATCTACTGTTGAAAAAAACGGAGATTCTAGTCAAGGAAAATCCTTGCCTAAACAGCCCCTATCTCTACCACCCAGTCGTTAATTGATTATACCTTAATCTTAGAATGAACAAATTCCTCTAATCGCTTGATTCCTTTTTCAATCGTGATTAAATCCGTTGCGTAAGATAAACGAATATGGTCATCATTTCCAAAAGCATGGCCTGGTACGGAGGCTAAATGTTTTTCTTCTAGTAAGGAATTACAGAATTCAACGGAATTTAAACCTGTTTTTTCAATATTAATGTACATATAAAATGCACCATCAGGTTTTAGACAACTAATTCCTGAAATTGCATTTAATAAATTGAACATTACTTCTCGTCGTTTCGCAAAAGCTAGACGCATTTCCTCCACACAATCGAGGGAGTTTTCTAAAGCAGCGATCGCCCCATATTGAGCAAAAGTACAAACATTAGAGGTACTATGACCTTGTATACGAGTTGTGGCTTTAATAATATCCACATCTCCGGCTAAATAACCCAGACGCCAGCCCGTCATGGCAAAGGATTTGGCAAAACCACTACTAATTAAAGTAGATTTATAGCTTTCAGGATGGGCAGCAGCAATACTTAAATGTTGAGCATCATCATAAATAATTTTAGAATAAATTTCATCCGAAACCACTAAAATACCCGCTTCTACAACAACCTCAGCTAAGGCGCGAACTTCCTCTGGGGTATACACCATTCCCGTCGGATTAGAAGGAGAATTCAAAACAAAAAGTTTAGTCTTGGGTGTAATAGTTTGGCGCAATAAATCCGGGGTGATTTTATAACCAGTTTCTGCACCCGTTGGCACAATAACCGGAATCCCTTCCACCAGTTTTACCATTTCAGGATAACTCAACCAATAGGGAGACGGAATAATTACTTCATCCCCTGGATCAATCACCGCCACCATCAAATTATAGAGGGAATGTTTACCCCCATTAGTAACAATAATATTGTCACTTTTATAGTCTAAACCTGTTTCTTTACTTAAGGTTTGGGCAATTAATGATCGTAACAGGGGTTCCCCTGCTGCTGGGCCATAGCGAGTTTTGCCTTCATCCAAGGCTTTTTTAGCCGCAGCAACAATATGTGGAGGGGTATCGAAGTCCGGTTCGCCTACGCTAAAATTTAAGACATCCATCCCCTCAGCTTTCATTGCTTTTGCCTTCGCTGAGATCGCCAGCGTTACAGACGGTGGAACTTTTTCTACTCGCGCTGCTAGCTTCATACTTTAAAAATCTGTAATTTTCTGTTTCAATCTTTAGATTCTAGGAGGGGGATTGCATCGTGGCAACCCATTTGTTATAGAATGATAACATTATATTAGAATTGCTACGGTTTTTCTACAACAAATCTTAATCTATTGAGGTTAATGGATAATTATTTAGGGTTAAATAGTTTTCAGACCGTTTACCAATTTTTATTAATAAAGTTAAGCATTTATTTTATCGACGAAACAGTCAACCCATTCAAACTGCATGATATTGTATATACAAAACGCACTTAATAATATAGCATAACCAGATCGCGCTTTTGGTTAGTGTTGATAGAGAAAAGCAATGCTAGAGTCCTAACATATATATTAGCAATTGGCAATGATTTTGGACGAAGGGTTTACACTATAACGCTCAGCATCATCGGCGGCGCGAACGCCGTCCGCTGTATGCTGTTGTTAGGTCTGCATTGGTTGGCATTAAGCCCCAGCTAGCCCTCATTGAAGAACGGGTCCGGCAACGCCGGATTTCTCAACTTGGCGGCGGCACCCGCGCCAACGACTGGAAGACCTTTCGGATCGAGCAGGCCCAGTTGCACGAGCACACTCGCCTGATCCCACACGATGTGCTCGTAGGAGACCTTGTCACCTTCGATCCCGACGATCACCACGAACACCGCTTCAACCCGTTTCCCTGTGGGCTCGACTCCTGGCAGCATCCAGTCAATCTTGCTTGTGTGCGTGAACGAGATGATGATCTCATCGATCAGCCGTTCCTCGCTGTATGTGCGCGACACCGTTTCAAACATGACGTCAGGCGGAAAGAACTGGCCGATCAAGCGTTTCGCGTAGAACGCCCTGACGCCTCGCGAACCTTGGCCGCCAACCATGGTTGGCACGTTCACTAGATGCGGATTCGGCGCCATCGTAGCCAGCGTCTGGTCAAGGTCGCCGACCAGTTCCGCGTCCATATGGGCACTGAAGATCGCATCAAGTTTTGCCTGCAGGCTGGGAGATGACATGTCGTACCCTTCCTCTGGGTTGATTACTACCTAACGTTTGAATGGAGTTAAATCTTGTGATTTATACTCCCTAAATATTAACATACTTTTGCTTAGTTATTAGTGCGATCGCATTTCCCTCGATCCTAAATTGCTATAATAATAATCAACCCAAAAATCTTAATCAAGAATCTATGTCTACTTATAGCGCGGTATTGACTCAGGTTCTAAGACTTACACCAGATGAGCAACTGCGACTCATCTCTGAATTATTAGTATATGTTCGTCACCAATTTCAGCCTAAACCTAAGCGTAGTATTTTAGAATTAGAAGGATTGGGTGAGGAAATTTGGCATGGGATTGATGCTCAAGAATATGTGAATCACGAACGAAATTCATGGAATGGATAGCTCAGTTACACCGGAAAAGTTGTGGGATTAGACACCGCGCCTTTGATTTATTTTATGGAGCGAAATCCAAACTATTTAGAAAGGGCTATAATAGTAACAATATGGTGACTTAATATGACCACAGTTCAAAAAACAGTAGATATTAGTCGTTCACAAATGAGCGTGCAAGAATTATTACACCTGGTTGATGAAGGGATAGAGATTTTACTGACAGATGGTAATAACCCGTTAGCTCGTCTAGTTCCTATTGCTCAACAAAATGTACCTCGAATAGCCGGACTACACCAGGGAGAAATATGGACAAGTAATGATTTTGATGCACCATTACCAGATTTTGGGGAAGATAGAAATGTGCGATCGCACTTTGGGGAAGAAAGGAGCGAAACAATTATTCAAAGGTTAGAATAGTAAAAAAATAGTTTAGAGATGATATGCAGCGAATATATGAGGCTATATTGAAGGGAAACCTTTTAGAATGGACGCGGGATGTTCCCAAACAGAGCGATCGCCCTATTAGAGTTTACGTTACTTTACAAGAAGATCAATCAAGTCTAAGTGCTGAGTTTCGCCGCCAAAAAACAGTTGAAATATTGGAAAAAATTGCAGCAAGTAATGTCTGTGCTGATATTAGCGATCCGGTGAAATGGCAGCGAGAGTTGCGTCAAGATCGTCCACTTCCAGGTAGGGATGGATAATGTGCTTAAATAAAGATGGGTGATCGCACTTAGGAAAATTAAGGGCGATCACATTTCCTTCAATCCTAAATTGCTATAATAACAATCAGCCCAAAAATCTTAACATCAAGCATATTGACAGAATCAGTTATTACCCCAATGTGAGAACTCCCGCCAAAAAATTCACCGCTAACGGCAAGATTGTTAACCATCTGGAACCTAGTAAAACTTCGGGAATCTCATCACCTGCAAAAACTGGGATCTCGAATTCTTGTTCACCTAATAGTATTTTGCCAGCATAAACATCAAAAGTGCTTTCTCCTTGTGCTGTGATCATTTCATTTTGCCGGACGAATTGCCAATCCAGACCATCTAAATCTTGTTTATTAATTGCCAGAAATTCTGTAAATCCCGTATCTAGCATTGCCTCCACAGTTAGATTTAAGCCATCAGCAGCAATCAAATCAATTTCAAAAAACAGTTCACCCCTACTTCCAAAAGTACCCTGAATCATATTTTGCCAGTAGCTCCACTTTCATTTAAGCAAAACATACAATGTACGGCATCAGGGTGTTTATGACGTGCTTCTTGACTAGCTACTTCTTGATCTTTGTTAATGAAATAATCGCCGCTGTCAGGTTCAATAGCAATATACCAGCCATAGTGTTCTGCGATGAGAGCGGGGCGAACTTGCTCAAAAATTGCTCGACAACGCTTATGAAATACTTCGCGTTCAGCTTTGCGTCGAGCTAGTGCTTCAGGCGATAAGGTGCGTTCTGGGAATATTCTGCCGCGAGGTGGGCTTTTTTTTGGTAGTGATTGAGTCATGGAGTTAAATCTTGTGATTTATACTCCCTAAATATTAACATACTTTTGCTTAGTTATTAGTGCGATCGCACTTCGGAAAATTAAGGGCGATCGCATTTCCCTCTATCCTAAATTGCTATAATAACAGTCAGCACAAAAATCTTAATCAAGAATCTATGTCTACTTACAGCGCGGTATTGACTCAGGTTCTAAGACTTTCACCAGATGAGCAACTGCGACTTATCTCTGAATTATTAGTATATGTTCGTCACCGATTTCAGCCTAAACCTAAGCGTAGTATTTTAGAATTAGAAGGATTGGGTGAGGAAATTTGGCATGGGATTGATGCTCAAGAATATGTGAATCACGAACGAAATTCATGGAATGGATAGCTCAGTTACACCGGAAAAGTTGTGGGATTAGACACCGCGCCTTTGATTTATTTTATGGAGCGAAATCCCAAGTATATAGAGATGATGCGGCTTTTCTTTAGATCGTTTGATCGCGGTTATTTTAGGATAGTGACATCAACAGTAACGCTAGTAGAAGTGCTAGTTTATCCCCTGCGACTGAGAAACACTATCTTGGCTCAAGAATATCGTGAAATATTGCTCAATCAAGAAGGTTTAACTGTGGTTGAATTAACTCCAGATATTGCTGAAAAAGCAGCACAACTAAGAGCAACTTATAATTTGCGATCGCCCGATTCTATTCAAATGGCTACAGCTATCTGTGAGGGTGCTTCGTTTTTTTTGACAAATGATGCCCGGTTGCCTTCTTTACCGGAGTTAACGGTTTTAGTGTTGGAGAATTTGAGAAATTGAGGGATTATTTTTGGATAGGAAGATAGGCGCGATCGCACTTTGGGGAAGATAGAAATGTGCGATCGCCAATCTAATGAGTTAAAATAAAAAAGACATATAACTCTGTAGTCAACATGGACAGGATATCGGTCAACCCTCAAATCCACTTCGGTAAGCCTTGCATAGCAGGTACCCGCATCACTATTCAGAGTGTTCTCGAATTACTAAATGAAGGACTTTCTTTTGCAGAAATTATCCGAGACTACTATCCCGATTTGCAAGTAGAGGATATTAGAGCGTGTCTACAGTATGCGATCGCACTGGTGGCGGCTGAAGATGTGCATTTGGCATTAGCTTAAATTATGAAGTTTCTGATAGACCAAGATGTATACGCTGTCACCACAAAATTTTTGATTGATACAGGACATGATGTAATTGTTGTCGCTCAAATGGGTCTAGCGCAAGCAAGTGATGAAGAAATACTCAGAGTAGCCCAAGCAGAAAATCGCATCCTTATTACGCGAGACAGAGATTACGGAAATCTTGTTTTTGTGAGGGCGATCGCAACAGGTGTGATTTACCTTCGAGTTTTACCTAAAACGGTGAATGCAGTTCATAACGAACTAGCAGGAGTCATAGAAAATCACTCTGAAGTAGAACTAAAAGGGGCATTTGTGGTTGTAGAGGCTGATGGACATCGGTTTAGAAAACCGCTTACATAGAGAGTTAATTAATTTGGTGTTGGAAAGGAAAGGACGATCGCATTTCCCTCGATCCTAAATTGCTATAATAACAATCAACCCAAAAATCTTAACATCAAGCATAATGTCTACTTATAGCGAGGTACTGAGTCAGGCTCAAAATCTCACTCCTGATGAGCAACAACAACTTTTAGAAGTATTGTCAGCATTGATGCGCGATCGAGTAACAACCCAGACTCAGCATAGCAGTGAAAGATTACCCGGAAAAAATTTAAAGAGATGGTGCGGTTTTTTGCCGCCTCGTTTGGATGCTTTGGAATTCCAGTTGCAAATTAGAGAAGAATGGGATGATTAATAAATATCTTCTCGATACCAACATCCTGATTTACTACTTCAATGATGGGCCGGAAGTTCAGCCTATATTTGATGAAATTGAAGTTGGAGATGCAGAGGCATTCTACTGTCCGATTAGTTGGGTAGAGTTACTTTGTTACCCGGCATTGACGGAAGAAGAAGCGAATGAGATGCGAGAATTTTTGAGGCTTCTTAACTGCGTATCATTGACAGAATCAGTTTTAGATCGTGCAGCCCAAATTCGTCGAGATTATCGCTTGAAACTAGGTGATGGTGTAATTGCAGCCTGTGCTTTAGTTGAGGGATGTGTTTTGGTAACTCGTAATGCTAAGGATTTTAAGCGCGTTAATGGGTTAACTATATTAAATCCATTTGATTAGGTAAAAAAAGGGGCGATCGCATTTTGGGAAGATAAAGGCGATCGCATTTCCTTCAATCCTAAATTGCTATAATAACAATCAACCCGAAAATCTCAACATCAAGCATAATGTTATAAATCTACCTGATTAACAGCATCTAAAGGAAGATTTATAACCTCTGCAATTTGCTCATTACTCAAGCCAAATAGCCGTAATTTATTAATCAATTCTATATTAACTTTATTTTTTCTGGTTTTGGGATTAACAGTAGGAGGTTTACTTTTATTTGAGGAAAGAGTTGGATCATCTGGACAAATATTGATATAGTTAATTTCTTTACTATTTTGAAAAGTAGTATTATTATTGCCAAGATTTATGTTCAAATTTATTTGTCTATCTAGTACAGATTTAAGATTATTTTTATCAATAGTTTCACCAAAGATATTAGATAAAAGTTGTAAAAGTTTGTAACCTTCATCCTTCGCATGACCCGCAGTGCAACCGTAGGTTTCTGCAATGTCAGTGTACCTCTGTCGTTTCAGTGTTCCCTCAATAATTCCTCGTTGCAAATCGTTGAGATGTTTGCCAGTTTTAAAGGAGATAATTTCATCTACAAACTGCAATATATCAGGAATATCCATTGTTAAAAACCAGAAAAAACCTACTGTTATTATATCCGTCTTTTTCCGCCCTTCATTAAAATTTTAGAAATTGCCGTCTTTTTCCGCCCTTTTCCGTCTTTACAGATTTTATCAGAGAACCTTAGTATAGTTTAAGACTTAAAAAATGTATTTTGTCTAATATTTATGCCGTTGCCTCTTGTTCCAATCTTTATCGCTTTTGCCGTTGGCGCGGTGGTAAGCGGATCAGTTGTCTCTAACTGGGAAAATATTGTTTATTCCCTGAAGGGAAAGAAAATCGCCGTCTTAGGCGCAAGGAGAGTCGGAAAAACTACCCTTTTAAAATATATGGAAAAGGGGATTTTGATTGAGCGATATAACCAAACTGTCAATAAAGAAGATATACAGAGGACGCGCATTAAGCTCGGTGATCTGGATATTCTAATCAAAAAAACTGAGGATGTTTCAAGTAGTGAAATAGCATATTTTTATTGGAAAAAACTTTTTGAAGAAGCTGATTTAGTTTTATATATCGTAAGAACAGATAGGTTATTAGATAAAGATTCGGGGACAGAAAAACGAACTGAGAACGATCTAAAACAGATTCAAAACTGGATTAAAGAACTAGGTGCAACAGAAAGAAAGCAATTCTTTATTGTTGGAAATCATTGGAATTCTGATCCGCGATTTAAAAATCTTACTCGTGACACAATCGGTGATTATCAAAATGAATTTACATCACTTCCCATTGTAAAAAAAATAACTCAGCTTGCTGGGGGAGCAGCTAAAGTTAAAGTTGCCCTGGGAAGTTTGGCAAATGAACAAGATGCAGATAATCTAATTAAAGAAATTTTCAGACAGGTAGAAAAATGAACAATCTATTATTTTGGGTTCAAAGCCTTGATAATGAATCTCCTGATGTCATTATTAGAAACAGAAAAGAATTATCTGATGATAAATTAAAGGAGCAACTTGTCTCAGAAATTTATGAAATTTCTGCAAAAAAAATAGAAATTGCATCTTATGGTGGCCCATCGGTTACTGTTCGTTATAGTGATCCTAAATTTGTCATAGAAGTTATACCTACTGAGAAAGATGAAAGTAATCGTCTGGCTCCAATTGTTATCTATGGAAAGTTCCCAGAGGAGTGCCCGGCAAACTGGGTTAAGGATGTGTGTACTGAGATTCAAGAAGTTATCTCTAATCAAATTAAGAGAACATTACAAAACGGTACATTAGAATCAATTGAAAAATGGTTGGATCACGAATTAGAAGAAAAAAAAAAGCGGGTGCAGTTCCAAAGAAACCTTATCAGTCTGTCAACGAGTTTTTTCATTCCTTTGGCAGTAAGCTTACTGATACAGTTTCAAGGGTGGCAATTAACACCGCTACAAATTGGGGGGTTAATAGGACTAAACAACCTATTGGTAATCTCCCTGCAAATATTCCTGATCAACCCAAATCAGAGCAAATTCAACTTAAAATAATCCCTAATCAACCTAATAATATCAATCAAACAAAACAGATGAATATTGATGCAGTTCCTCCTAAAAAACGCAAAGCTATTTTAGTTATTTCTTCTCATGAGTTGACCCGACTAGAATATACTCCGGGTGGGAATGAATTACTTTTAAGCGAGCAGATTCATCTTTTAGTTCCTTCCGATGAAGCATCAAGTTCTTTAGAAAAAAAATTAGAAAATAGTGGACTTTTGGAAGAAAAATCTTTATTAATTCAAAATCCTTATGATTCATCGGATTATGTTGTTCTTGAGAAATCGGCTTCAACCTTTGCATTAGCAAAATATCTTCATTTTACGACTCTATGCGGGTTCCTCGGTGCGCGAGAAGTTACGGTAGAACAAATAGAAGTTAAAACTTCAACAGGAAAGCAACTTTATAAAGGTTCTCTAAATAGTTCTGCTGTTACGGGAAATCTTGAAGCACAGAGTAAAACCTTGGAACAAATACGGAATCAACTTAAAATTCGGAGTACATTCCCAGGGGGAAATCCGAATATAGAAGAAGCTGAAGCTCATCTAAATAAATATCAACTGTTAAGTGATCATTCTATGACAAGTCTAATTGCTCAAAGATCAGGTAGTAATCCTCTACAAAGTCGAGAATTAACTTTAAGTCTCACTGAGGAATTTAAGCAAAATTTTAAAGCAATTGCTGATATTAAAGTTCCAGTTTATCTTGATTTACAGGCTCAAATTGAGCAACTAAAAAAAGAAGTCTATGAGTTTACCTTGACGGTTAAAGTGGAGTTTTAGTAAGCTATTTAGCATCTAATTGTTACTTTTCATCTGGTCAGGGTCATGTAGCGATTAATAACCTCAACTTTTGCCCAGAAAAAACGCGATCGCCCACATCTCCCCAAAACCCCGAACAAACTTCTAAACAACTCCACATAGACTTAGGCGACGCACCCGAAATATTCAGCTTTTTCGATCGCACTTCTGAACTCTCCACCCTCGAAAATTGGATAACACAAGATCGTACACGCTTAATCGCACTTCTAGGAATCAGTGGTATTGGTAAAACCACCCTTGCCCTACGCCTGATTGACCCAATCAAAACCCAATTTGATTACATTATCTATCGGAGTCTCCGCTTTTCCCCTCCCTTAGAAAAATATCTTTCCCAAATCCTAAAAATTTTCTCCGAATCATCAGAAATACCCCAAAATATCGAAACCAAAATTTCCCAAACTCTCGATTATCTGCGAAAATACCGATGTCTAATTATTCTCGATGACGTGCAGGCACTTTTTAGCAGTGGTCAACTTGCTGGACAATATAAATCAGGCTATGAAGATTATCAGTTATTTTTTAAACAAATCACCGAAGTTAATCATAATAGTTGTTTCCTGTTAATTAGTTCGGAAAAACCTAGAGAAATTGCCGAATTAGAAAAATCAAATTCCCCAATTCATTCTTTAGTTTTAGGGAGTTTAGGTCTAGGCGCGAAAGAGATTTTAAGCTCCCATCAATTATTAGAAACAGAAACCTGGGAAACCCTAATTAATATCTATCAAGGCAACCCCCTCTGGTTAAATATAACGGCTGCCCTGATTCGAGAATTATTTAGTAGTAAAGTCGCTGATTTTTTGCAATATGATATGCCCCTTTTAGATGAATCATTACAATCGCGTTTAGAGAAATTATTAGGAAGATTAACAGAGGAAGAAATTGCGGTAATCACTCAGCTTGCCCAAGAAACAGAGGCGGTTATCTTATCAGAAATATTAAACAAAATAAAATTATCTAATTCCGACTTAATTAATGCGATAAAATCCCTGTGTATGCGATTTTTATTAGAGACACAAGAGCGGGAAAAAATAACTTTTTTTAGTTTAAATCCGGTGGTAGCGCAATATGTTAAAACCAGGCAAAAACATTATTAATTATTCTCGTTCCCAGGCTCCAGCCTGGGAATGCTATGATTGAGGCTCCGCCTCTATAAATTAATGGGTGGGGTGAGCCACCGTTTTAGCATTTCTAGGTAGAACCTAGAAACGAGGGAACGAGGGATTTAGAAATAATGTTAAAATCAAATTGTTACTTAACCGCTAAAATAGGATGAATTCACTAATAGAAGTTGAAGCGGCTATTCAAAAATTATCTGCTATTGAAGTCCGTCAACTGGCAGAATGGTTACAAAATTATCTGAATACTGAAGGGAATACAGAACACGAAGAAGAAAAAACTGAGCAAAAGGTAACTGTTGTTCAAAATCAACAAAATGCTTGGGATGTCTTAGAATCAATAATGGGAACTGTTGAGGCTCCTCCAGATTGGTCAATCAATCACGATCATTACCTATATGGAACAGCAAAACGTTATCAATTCGTAATTCGTAATTCGTAATTCGTAATTCGTAATTCCCATATTATTTAGCAACTTGAATCGGCCCATCAATACTACCACTAAAAAACTGTTTTACAATCGCGCTATCGGTGGTAAATGCTTCCTTAATTGTTCCTTGCCATTGCACTAAACCTTGATATAGAAAAACAATCCGATCGGCCGTGCGTCGAATGGTACTATCTTGATGGGTGACAATACTATAGGTACTGCAACCTTTTCCACTATGTTGTAAATCCCTAATTAAATCTTCAATAACCGTTGATGCAATCGGATCTAACCCGGCGGTGGGTTCGTCATATAAAATCACCTCTGGAGTCTCCCTCGGATTTTCTGGATTTGGCATAATTGCCCGGGCAAAACTCACCCGTTTTCGCATTCCTCCTGATAATTCGGCGGGATAGCGATCGCCAATATTAGGCAACCCGACCATCTCCAATTTCTCATTAACTAATTCCCTAATTTTTTTAGAAGGTAATTTTGTATGTTGATATAGTAAAAAACCAATATTTTCCGTCACCGTTAAAGAATCAAATAAAGCCGCCTGTTGAAATACCATAGCAATTCCAATCGGATCAGTAATATCATCGACCCATCCTTGCCGTTTTTTTCCTAATATATAAACTTCTCCTTCATCGGGGGGCAAAAGTCCGGCAATAATTCTCAAAATCGTTGATTTTCCCGTTCCTGAAGGGCCAATAATTCCCAATGCTTCTCCCCGATAAATCGTTAAATCAACCCGATCCAAAATCATTTGGGAACCAAAGGCTTTACTCACCCCTTTTAATTCAATTAAAGGTTCTAAAGATTCCGAGTGCTTTGATAAAACCAAGTTATCCTTAAAATCGACGGGTTCAACCTTAATCCTCGGAGTTTTTCCCTTGTTACCGTCTTTGATCATTTCGCTCAACCCTTCTTATCATTGTAACTTATACCCAATACAGTTGTTAAGCAAACGATTTAATCGTTATCATCACTTTGATCTCCCTCGTTAGGAAAAATTAAACACACCGATAGCCCGATGGGATTAACCTCTAGTCCGTTATTTTACGATCAGCACGACCTCCCTAGTCTAAATTGTCTGTAAAAGCCCGTATATCGAAGTAAAACACTATCTATGTCAACTGGTTCGTTCAAACACACCTTCCGCAGAATTATGAAACTCAGACTCCATCTTGGCCTATCGAACTATCGTTCTCACCGGATGATTAACCAATGGTTTAAATGGTTATCTCCTGGGTTGTTTATCAAGCGGTGGATGGCAGTTAGCGCCACGGGGGTGTTAGTAGCCAGTTTGGGGTTAGCGATCTCGACAGGAATGACTCCGATTTATTACATCCTACAACTGCTGAAAAATTTATTAGGATGGATTACCACCGTTGTGCCAAATTATATCTCAGGGCCATTGATGATTGCCTTGGGGGTTGTGTTAGTTCTTTGGAGTCAAACCCGCAGTTTAAATTCAATTAGTGAAGCCTTTTATCCGGCAGGAGATGAACAATTAGTCGATCGTTTGTTGAGTCATCGCCGTTTATTGCGGGGGCCGAAAATTGTTGGGCTTGGGGGCGGTACTGGGTTATCCACTTTATTACGGGGATTGAAAGAATATAGCGCTAATATTACCGCCATTGTTACTGTGGCAGATGATGGCGGATCTTCAGGACGGTTAAGGCGAGAAATGGGAGTTTTACCCCCTGGAGATATTAGGAATTGTATCGCCGCCTTAGCCGATGAAGAAAGATTATTAACGGAGTTATTTCAATATAGATTTACCGCCGGAGATGGATTAACCGGACATAGTTTCGGAAATTTATTCTTAACCGCCATGAGTGAAATTGAAGGAGATTTGGAACAGGCGATCGCCGCTAGTTCTAAGGTATTAGCTATTAGAGGTCAAGTCCTACCCGCCACATTAACAGATGTTAATTTATGGGCAAAATTAGCCGATGGTCGCCGAATTCATGGGGAATCTAGTATTACTGAAGCTAAGGGAAAAATTTTGACAATTGGCTGTATTCCCCCCAACCCTCCCGCCCTACCGAAAGCGGTGCAAGCGATTTTAGAGGCAGATTTAATTATTATTGGCCCTGGTAGTTTATATACGAGTGTAATTCCTAATTTATTAGTTCCAGAAATTGCCGCGGCTATTGCTTCTCGAAATGTTCCCCGGATTTATATTTGTAATATTATGACGCAACCTGGGGAAACCGATGATTACACCGTTTCTGATCATATTAAAGCTATTGATAAAGCCTGCGGTTATCAATTATTTGATGCGGTGTTAACTCAAGGAACAGTTCCCCCAGCTAATGCTTTAATTCGATATGCTCAAGAGGACTCCCATCCAGTTATTTTAGATCGAGATCTGGTTAAACAATTGGGTCGAAGAATTGTGATGAGTAATGTTATGGATGTTGATCCCGATACCGGATATTTACGCCATGATCCCTATCGGTTAGCCCAGGTATTATTAAGATGGTTTGGCAAAAATAACCCGTAGGTTAGAGAGTCCTAAAGGACTCACTACAACGTAGTAAGCCCTTCAGGGCTTAATCCTTTCTAAACTATTCAGATAAAATTATGACTCAATTCCATTTACCCAACGCCCAAGCAACCCATGAATTAGGCAAACAATTAGGGCGATCGCTCCCTCCCCATAGTATTCTATTATTAGAAGGGAATTTAGGAGCCGGAAAAACAACTTTTGTTCAAGGTTTAGCCGCAGGTTTAGATATTCCTGAATCTATTGAAAGTCCGACATTTACTTTAATTAATGAATATCTAAATGGCAGGATTCCTCTCTATCATTTAGACTTATATAGATTAGAAGCATCAGAAATTGAACACTTGAATTTAGAACAATATTGGGAAGGAATTGAAGTCGAACCCGGAATTATTGCCATTGAATGGGCCGATTGTTTGCCCTATAAACCGGAAAGTTATCTAAAAATAGAATTAACTTATACAGAAAAAGCTGATCGTCTTGCTACTTTATTTAATGTTGGTCAGAATAATTTTAATCTGGATTTAGATCAGATTGAATTGCTAAATTGAGTATGATTTGGAGGCGATCGCCAAACAAAATAACTTTACAAAACTATTGAATTATGGGATAATTTAAACAGACTAATCCCAGTTTAACCTATTTCCCAAAATCCCCCAATGATTCAATCTACAAAACCCTTAATGTTTCTGACTTCTTTCCTTTTTGTCAGTATTTTTTCGGTTGCTGTTAATGTTCAAGCTGAAACCAAAAGCAAAATAACCCTGACTATTGATGGGTTAAAAAATAAAAATGGACAAATTTGTGCGAGTTTATTTGCGAGTAATAAAGGCTTCCCCAGCAATGGAGACGATGCGATAAAAAGCGGTTGTGTGAGTATTACAGAAGTTCCTGTTGTCATGAGTTTTGATAATTTACAACCGGGTAGTTATGCGATTGCCGTTCTTCATGATGCAAATAATGATAAAATGGCTAACCGAAATGCTTTAGGAATTCCCACCGAAGGATTTGGTTTTTCTAAAAATCCCACCATTCTCACCGGGCCCCCAAAATTTAATGATGCTGCGGTTGTGGTGGCTGGAGAAAACACTAATATTAATATTAAATTAATGTATTTGTTAGGCGGTTAGGGGTAATTCATAAATTACCCCTAAATATAGGGTTAAATCCCAAAATTTGCGTAAGTCCTAGTTAATAGACCTGAATCCAGGCCTTAACATCATATTCTGTCCAAATCCCATTTTGCCAATAGGGGTCAGACTCAATTAACTGACGCACGGTTGCTTCATCCTCCGCTTCATAAATTCCAAATATTTTAGTAACATCCAGAGTCGGGCCAATAGTTAATAAAACACCCGATTCTTTTTGTTGTTTTAATCGTTCTAAATGTTCCGCCCGATAGGGTTCTCGTTTCTCCAGAACGTTCTCACAATAGCTTCCGAACATGACATATTTTGGCATAATTATTGCTGATTGATTGTTGATTTTTGACTGGGATCTAACTTCTGAGACTGACGTTAAATTGTTGTACTAAAGCATCTCGGACTTTTTGTTGGAAGGGATCAATATCGGTATCGGTTAAAGTGCGATCGCTAACCCGATAAACTAAACGAAAAGCCAAACTACGCTGACCTTCAGGCACATTTTTCCCCCGATATTCGTCGAAAACTTCCACCGATTCTAATAGATTCCCAGCGGCTTTGGTAATACAGCGTTGAATATCTGATACAGGTACTTCCACGGGGACGAAAAAGGCAATATCGCGATCGGAAGCGGGGAAAGTAGAAAAAGGTTTGAATTTACGAACTAAATTAGAGGGGCGATTCATCCCTTCTAATAATACCGATAACTCGAATTCAAAGGCATAAACTTGATTCGGTAAATCCTGTTTTTGACAGAGTTGCGGATGCAATTGTCCGAAAATTCCTAAGCGTTTTCCCTGTAACCATAAGGAAGCTGTGCGTCCGGGGTGTAACAATTCTATAGTAGATTCCGGTTTATATTCAACGGTTAAATTCAAGCGTTGAAATACTGCTTCTAAAATGCCTTTAGCTTCAAACCAAGTTAGGGGTTGTTCTTGACCACTTCTAACCCAACGGCCAAAACTGCGATCGCCTCCCATAATACCAGCAATGGCATCTTGTTCTTTGTATTCGTCTCCTTCTTTCCAGAAAATTCTGCCGATTTCAAAGCCATTTAACGGCCCATTGCCATTTTCTAAATTATAAACAAAGGCGTCAATTAATCCGGTTAACATTTCGGTGCGTAAAGCCGAATATTCCACAAACAAAGGGTTATCTAAAACAACTTGATTATCCCCTTCTGTTTTAACTAAGGAATAGTGCATTAATTCCGTTAATCCTTCCCCGCGAAAAACCGCCCGAATTTGTCGAGTTGCGACCTGTTCCGGGGGTAGATAACCGGATACTCCTTGACTGGGCAATGTATCACGGAATTGATCATATCCGTAGAGACGGGCAACTTCTTCAATTAAGTCAATTTCTCGTTCTAAATCTCGATAACGATAGGGGGGAACAGTAACTTGCCAAATAACAGAATTACCGTGAGATTCCGTACGGGCGGGTTCTGTTATATCTTTGCTAGTTACCGGAATTTGGATTAACCCACCCCTACATTTACAACCTAAAGCAGTGAGAGTTTTTTCTACTTCTTCCGGCAATAAATAGGGGGATTCGGCTCGTTTCAGTTGTCCTAAAATAGCATTAATTCGATCTAACCTTAATGTAATTTCAGGAGTCTGAATTTTTATAGAACTGCGATCGCTTTCTTGACGAACAGGAACCCCAGAAGCCAACTCTTTTAACAATAAAATAGCCCGCCGACAAGCCAATTCTAATTCCGCCTGATTGACTCCTCTTTCATAACGGGTAGAAGACTCACTGCGTAGCCCTTGCGCCCGGGCAGAACGACGAATAGCGATGGGTGAAAAAATAGCTGCTTCTAACAATAGATTTTGAGTTTCTGCAAAAACTTCTGTTTCTTCACCTCCCATAACTCCCGCTAAAGCCACCGGATAATTATTGGCGGTAATTAACAGATTTTGCTCCTGTAATTTCCGAGTTTGACCATCTAAAGTTTTAATGGATTCATCTGATTTAGCAAAGCGCACGCCCACGGTTAAATCTTGAGAGGAAGTTAACTGTTTTATCCGATCTAAATCAAAGGCATGAAGCGGTTGTCCCCATTCTAATAAAATGTAATTAGTGATGTCTACCACATTATTAATCGGACGCACTCCTGCGGCTTGTAAACGGCGTTGTAACCACTCAGGAGAAGGGGCAATTTTCACCCCTTGAATAATAGTACCAATATAGATCGGACAAGCGGTTTTATCGGCAATTTCAATCGCTAAAGATTCAGACTGATCTGGCTGTTCAATTAATAACTCTGGAGGTTGAGGAATTCTTAAATTTGCCCCGGTTAATGCGGCAATTTCACGGGCAATTCCCACCATACTTAAGCCATCGGCGCGGTTAGCAGTTGCCGTCACATCTAAAATAACATCATCTAACCCTAATAAGGGTCTAATATCACTGCCTAACGCCGGATTTTCCAGGTTAAAACTGTGGATTCCCGCCGAGTCTTTTTGTAATCCTAATTCAGCTAAAGAACAAATCATCCCCTCGGAGGGAACTCCCCGTAATTTTGTCTTTTTTAGTGTTAAATTAATTTTAGGAAGATGAGTTCCCAAAACTGCCACAGCCACCACCATTCCCGATGCCGCATTGGACGCCCCACAAACAATATTCAGAGGGTCAGAAGCACCAATATCAACTTGACAAACCCTTAATTTATCAGCATTGGGGTGTTGTTCGGCTTGAATAATTTTCCCCAGGACAACCCCATCGGCCCAGGAACGTAAATCTTCAATATCTTCCACCTCGAACCCCGCCATTGTGAGGATTTCAGACAACTCTTGGGGGGTGTTCTGGATATCTACCAGTTCTTGTAACCAATTTAGAGAAATACGCATCGTGATTCGCTTTCAATGTTCCTAATCCATTGTTGCACCAAGTCGGATGTTGAGCGTTTGTTATTGGTTGATTTTGAAGGTGTTGAAGCTCAATCACTGAAACTATGAGGATTTTGTGTTATAATTCTGGTGTCAACACGTTCAAATATTGCTACAAGGGCAAGATTATTGATTCTGGCTCCCATAAAACGTTTCATAGAAAACGAGTATTTATGCTTCAAGGGTGGCATAGTTGTTAAGAAATAAGTAGAAACACAAATCCAGTATTATATTATCAGTCCTGTGGGTTTTGCAAGTTCTCCGTTCACTGGTAAAAAGCAATCTCAAACATCATGAGCTACTGTGTTAATCCAGCCTGCCCTCAACCTGAGAATTTAGATGATGCCCTCAAGTGCAAGGCTTGTGGTTCAAAATTGCTGCTGAGAAATCGCTATCAGGTGATTCAACCTTTAGGTAAAGGCGGATTTGGGGCAACGTTTCTAGCTCAAGATATGTCCCTACCCGGACGCCCGAATTGTGTGGTCAAACAACTACGACCCACGGCGACATCGGCTCGAATTTTAGAAATGGCACGGGAGTTATTTCAACGGGAAGCAAAAACCCTGGGTAAAATTGGTGATCATCCCCAGATTCCTCGGCTCATTGATTATTTTATCGTGGGAAAACAATTTTATTTGGTACAAGAATATGTGGATGGCTATACTTTAAAACAAGAGGTCAAGGAAAAGGGTATTTTTGACGAGGCACAAGCCAAAAAATTTCTGCGGGAAATTATTCCCATATTAGATTATATTCACAGTCAAGAAGTGATTCATCGAGATATTAAACCTGCTAATATTTTACGTCGGCGAATTGATCAAAATTTAGTTTTAATTGACTTTGGAGCGGTAAAAGATCAAGTTAACCAAGCCACAATGATGGGAACTGGAGAGACGGCTTTTACTAATTTTGCCATCGGGACATCGGGGTTTGCTCCCCCCGAACAAATGGCTTTACGTCCGGTTTATGCCAGTGATATTTATGCGGTGGGCATGACCTGTGTTTATTTGATGACTGGGAAGTCTCCTAATTCCTTTGAAAGTAATCAAATTACCGGGGAAATTTTGTGGCAACCCCATTTAGATGTGAGTGATTCTTTTTGCAGTATATTGCAACGAATGTTAGAATTTTCGGTGCAGTATCGCTATCAATCGGCGCAAGATGTTCTGCGAGCATTAGATTCTGAATCTAGTTATGAAGGTCTTTCAGGAAGCATGGTAATGCAGCAGAAGTCTAACTCAACTTCTAACTCCAAATTACCAACTCCTACGGATGAACCTACTGTTTTCAATGAAAATACCGGGTTGATGTTGACTTCAGAAAAAATAGGTGCACAAATTCGAGAAAGGAAACAACGGTTAGGGCAAAAAAAATCAGGAAAGATTGGAGGAGATCAGGATATTTATGATCAAACTGCTCTAGTGAGTGGTTTCGGTGCTAATCAAGGCGCTCCAGTTAGTATGATCTGTGATTCTGGTGCGAATAAAAAAGTTAATTCTGCTTCTGTCCCTGTAAATTCAGCCCCAAAATGGAATGAAAACACATTAAAAACTGCTTATGTAAAGGGTAGACGGGATTTTGCGGACTGTAAATTAAGTGGTTTAAATTTGGAAAATTTTGATTGGTCTGGGGCTAATTTTTATGAATCCCGTTTAAGTAATACGAATTTTCAAGGGGCCGATTTAACAGAAGTTAATTTTGGTCGGGCAAGATTAACGAATGTTAATTTCAGAAATGCTAAATTAGTTAAAGCCTATATGAGTAATGCTAATTTAGAACGGGCAGATCTTCGGGGTGCAAATTTGAGAAATGCCTGTTTAAATCGGGCTAATTTGCGAGGGGTGAATCTTTGTGGTGCTAATCTTACGGATGCCATTGTCACCGATGAACAATTAGCCATGGCTAAAATGAATGGGCGCACAATTAGACCAAATGGAAAACGAAAAAGTTGGTGGTGGTTCTGGTTTTAAAGCCGGGTAAGCTGCACAAATATTTCCTATTCCTATTCCCTATTTCCTAGTGCGTAGCACCATAAAACACAATGCAATACTATTTTACCGCATTTATCGTTATTTTCTTCATCGCCTGTTATGGTTACAGTTATTTTATTGTTAAACTAGCTAAACAAAAAGGAGAAGAATTTTTATTGTTTGGAATGTTATTCGGGTTATTTGGATTTATGGCATTTTGTGCCGCTTCTGTTCCCTTTTTACATTGGCTACTAGATTAATAACTTCATCAAGTTTTATGCCGTTTTTAAAACAAAAAAACTATTGTTTTCATTATACCAAAAACGGCAATATTAATCAACCTGTTATTTTATTTTTACATGGATTTCTAGGAAATAGTCAGGATTTTAATACCCGAATTTCTCCACTATTTTCCCAGTTTTGTTGTTTAACCCTTGACCTCCCTGGACACGGACAAACTCAAGTTTTAGGAGAAGACATTTGTTATCAAATGTCTGAAACAGCAATCGCATTAATAGAGTTATTAAACCATCTAAATATTGCCCAATGTTATTTAATGGGATATTCTATGGGGGGAAGATTAGGATTATATTTAACCTTAAATTTTCCCCAATATTTTCAAAAAGTAATATTAGAATCCACATACCCAGGACTCAAAACTGAATCAGAGCGGTTACAACGGTTGATTTCAGATATTCAAAAATCTCAACAACTACAAACCCTGGAATTTCCAATATTTTTAGACCAATGGTATAACCAACCACTATTTCAAACCTTAAAAAATCACCCTGAATTTGATCAAATTTTTGATCATCGTTTAAAGAATAATCCCATGGAGTTATCAAAATCCCTGCGGTATTTAGGAACCGGAAATCAACCGTCTCTCTGGGAAAAATTACCCAACAATCAAATACCCCTATTGCTGTTAGTTGGAGAATTGGATCATAAATTCAAACAAATTAACCAAGAAATAAACCAATTATGTCCCCTTTCCCAGTTGCAAATTATCCCGAATTGTGGTCATAATATTTTAATTGAAAATCCTCAACAGTGGATTAATAAAATAGTTAAGTTTTTATCGGAATGAATTATCAATTTCAGTTTCAACCCTATCAACGTCCGTTTAAAACTCCCCTCAAAACCGCCCACGGAATTTGGAATATTCGAGAAGGAATTATTTTAAATTTAACCAATAAACAGGGTAATATAGGATGGGGAGAAATTGCACCTTTAAGTTGGTTTGGGTCGGAAACCTTGGAAGATGCGATCGCCTTTTGTCAAAAACTTCCGAGTATCATTTCAACAGAAACAATTTTTACTATTTCTGACAGTTTACCCGCTTGTCAATTTGGGTTTGAATCTGCATTAATTGAGTTAAATTCTAACCCATTAGTTGATTTATCTAAACTTCAATATAGCGGATTATTACCTACTGGAGAAATAGTTTTAAATACTTGGGAAACCCTATTTCAGCAAGGATATCAAACCTTAAAATGGAAAATAGGTGTTGATGAAATTACAACAGAAATTAATATTTTTAAACAGTTAGTCAAGATCGTAATAGAAACTTTAAGCAGTCCTCAAAAAATCCGTCTTAGGTTAGATGCAAATGGCGGTTTAACCTTTGAGCAAGCAGAATATTGGTTAGAAACCTGTGATTTAATTAATGCCAATCAAGACTTGATTGAAATTGAATTTTTAGAACAACCTTTATCTATTTCTCAATTGGATTTAATGTTAGAATTATGCGATCGCTATTCCACTTCTCTAGCCTTAGATGAATCCGTTGCTAATTTACAACAATTAAACTTTTGTTATCAACAAGGATGGTCAGATATTTTTGTGATCAAACCTGCTATTTTTGGATCTCCAAGAAAACTCAAGAATTTTTGCCAAAAAAATAAAATTGATACCGTTTTTTCTTCAGTTTTTGAAACCGATATCGGTCAAAATTCCGCTTTAAAAATTGCCTCTGAACTATTATTATATAATCGTGCTGTCGGATTTGGAATTAATCATTGGTTTATTTCCTAAATTATATCCCCGGAATCCCAGGAGAGAAAAACTGATATAGCAACCGCCAAGGCAGTTAGGACACCAGACGGATCTTAGAACCCAAACGGTTAAGTATTTTCCCCCATGTTCCCTCTCCCCCTAGCCCCCCGTGCACGGCAGGGCTGTTTCATTTTCCAAAATTGGGGACTCAATTTAACTCCCCAATTTTTGCCTCATTCGGCGAAAAAACCGAGTAATTCTAACTGAATTATCAGGAATATTGCTCAAGGTATCATCTTTCTGATTTTTAAGCAAAAAAAACTTCTCTATATCTTTACCATAGAGGATTTATATCTATTTTATTTGAATTTTTGCCGCTGATTTACTCGATTATCTTGAGGATTTCAGGGGAAACAGTTCCGAGATAATAAAAATTTTGTGCCAGTGATCAGTTAACCACCGTTGTCCTTCTGTTATTGATACAAAACCCCAACTTCTGAAAAGATTGATCACCAGAGTTTTTAGAGTTGAGAAGTTGGTAGCTGCTTGAAAGTTACGGATTCGGCTTTTATCTTCTTGAAAAATTACATCTTTTACCCAATGGCATTGATTCTCAATCCCCCAATGTCCTTTAATAATTTGAGCTAACGTTTTCGCCTCGTTGACTGCACTACTGATATAATATACTTTTTCTTTGTAGGGTTTTTTCCCTCTGTTGCCACTTCTTTCTATCTGAATCACAATTTTCAGATGTTTCCAGCCTTTGTGAAAGTTGCTATTCACTTGATAAACCGAAACTTTTTTGTTCTCCAACTTTTTCAGGTTTAATACACATCTCATTAAATATCTCGATTAAATTTGACCAATCTACCCCCTCTACTACCCTTCTTATTGTTGAGTATGATGGCAGTTTTTCCAGCTTAATTTTTACAACTTGACTGAGTTCTTTTTGATTAATTTTAGCAAAATTTTCGAGTTCTCTATAACCTAAATTTCTCTGCATCAGCCCCAAGATGACTATTAATAATACTAGCCAGAGCGGATGCCTTGTTCCTTGGGCTTTTCGGTAATCCTTGACTTTTTTTAGTTTTTCTATTAGAGTTGTTAGCATCTTTATTTTTATAAAAAGTTAGCGACCGCTCTTGATTTTATCAGGTAGCGATCGCTATTTCTTTACTCTTTTTCACCCGACTTTGAAACAGCCCTGCTTACCAAGGGGGGGGCTAGGGGGGAGGGATCTGGGGTAATACTTCTGGCCGTTTCATATCAGTATTGAAATGTTACAACCTATTTAGGATTGCTATAGCAGAGGAAATGATACAAGAGTTAGAGAGGTTTGGAGGTTAGGACTAATCTTAGTTTTGCATGAATTAAGTTTATTTGTGCTAACCCTAAATCCACACTTCCTTCGACCACAATTCCCGTATTCATTAACCGATCTAATAATTCCAAAATCGAAGGATTTTGTGTATTTTCCCCTGGATAATAGCTTCCTGATTTGGGTAATAATGTGCCAAATTCCGATAATTCAATATTCAAGTCTGCCGGGTCTATTTCAAAGATTTCGCACAGTTTTAATACCTGAATTTCTAATTGTTGTAAACTCTGTGCCGCCCGATCTAATTCTTCTTCACTGAGGGTATTTCCTTCCATCCGTCGGATGACTTGGGCTTCCATTAACTGTCGAATTAGTTCCACCAATGTCAACACCAATGGCGCTAAACCCGCATCTTTTCGAGAAGATTTCGGCGTAATAATGGTTTCTATCGAAGGTTCAGAAGATGACATTTGTTTAAAATGCTATGGTTGTAATATTTTATCGTAGGGGTTTGATCTCCAAACCCTCTTTGCTTCTCTATCTGGGTCTACCTAATGTTGTAATATAAAGCACGGCTTCATCCGTAGGAATACCCAATACTTCATTCACCTGATCATCAAAAAATCCCCCAATTCCACTAACTCCTAAACGCAGATAAACAGAACCTAAATTCAAGCGTTGTCCGAGATGACCTGCATCTAAATGTAAATAGCGGTAAACCCGATCTCCATAATTGGCGATCGCTTTTTTCAAATCCGCCGTATGAAATAATACCGCCCCTGCATCCCGTCCTAAATCCTGTTGTAAACACAAATAGTACAACTCCTTACGAAAATTCTTAAAGCGAATTTGCCTTAATTCTTGGGCTTTGGGAGCATAATAATAACACCCATCCTCTAAACCAGAGACTCCAGAAACCGCAATAAACGTTTCAATTAAACTCAAATCAAAATAATCTGGAGAACCATCTAATCCTTGATGAATATAATGGTATCGTAATACCATAACACACCTGATTAAGATCTGAGTTGAGCAAAATTAAACGGGGCCGTAAAGTTATTATAGCGAATTCGCAGGCGGTTATTAAAATGGTGATCAAGTTCTTCAATTTTATCACCAAATTGGGGTTCCGTATCCCAAGGAATTAAATAGGCTGCATTATAGATCATAGCACTGGTCAAGTTATCATTTTCGACAATTTCTTCCGCTAGGGGGTTTAATGTCTGTTGAAATTTATCAATAATTCCCTGTTGACGATTTTTCATCGCCCATTCAATTTCTTGACCGATACCGATGATTTCATCCATACTCAGACGTTTCCCTTCTAAGCTATCGCGTTTTTCCCTTAACCCTTGATTTTCTGTCATTAACAGGTTTAATTCTTCTGTTTCTTCCCAAAATATTTTCACCCCAACTTCCCGTTTTCCTTCTAATTTATGAAACAATTCTTTTAACCGATCTTGATAGGGAAAAATTAACTGCGCTTTCACATGATCCCAATCTTTTACAATTAATCCAAATTGCAAGGGTAAAACGCTTCGATAGCCATGTTGCATCACTTTTTCTAATACGTCTTCATGGCCTAATAGGTTGCGCCGACTGGCTAAATAACGTTCCTGTTGAGTCTCGGAATATAAAAAGCTAAACTCATCAACGGGATGGGTTTGTATCGGTTGTTTATCTAACCCATGCAAGGCTAAAGGTCGGACTCGGTTAGTCGGTAAAATCCCATATAAATATAAACCATTTCCCATAATTGAACCCCCATTAATTAAACCCTTGGGCTGTGTAAGTGATCGCACCAACACCTATTATAAACCTTAATGTCAAACTCTCTAATATATAGCAATCCTATTTGAGTTGTGTTTAAAATCCCTGATCAAAAGGGAACACCGGAACAGCCCCCCCAAACCCCCCGTGGGGGCTAGGGGGGGAGGGATCTGGGGTAATACTTCTGGCCGTTTCATATCAGTATTGAAATGTTACAACCTATTTAGGATTGCTATAGCAGAGGAAATGATACAAGAGTTAGAGAGGTTTGGAGGTTAGGACTAATCTTAGTTTTGCATGAATTAAGTTTATTTGTGCTAACCCTAAATCCACACTTCCTTCGACCACAATTCCCGTATTCATTAACCGATCTAATAATTCCAAAATCGAAGGATTTTGTGTATTTTCCCCTGGATAATAGCTTCCTGATTTGGGTAATAATGTGCCAAATTCCGATAATTCAATATTCAAGTCTGCCGGGTCTATTTCAAAGATTTCGCACAGTTTTAATACCTGAATTTCTAATTGTTGTAAACTCTGTGCCGCCCGATCTAATTCTTCTTCACTGAGGGTATTTCCTTCCATCCGTCGGATGACTTGGGCTTCCATTAACTGTCGAATTAGTTCCACCAATGTCAACACCAATGGCGCTAAACCCGCATCTTTTCGAGAAGATTTCGGCGTAATAATGGTTTCTATCGAAGGTTCAGAAGATGACATTTGTTTAAAATGCTATGGTTGTAATATTTTATCGTAGGGGTTTGATCTCCAAACCCTCTTTGCTTCTCTATCTGGGTCTACCTAATGTTGTAATATAAAGCACGGCTTCATCCGTAGGAATACCCAATACTTCATTCACCTGATCATCAAAAAATCCCCCAATTCCACTAACTCCTAAACGCAGATAAACAGAACCTAAATTCAAGCGTTGTCCGAGATGACCTGCATCTAAATGTAAATAGCGGTAAACCCGATCTCCATAATTGGCGATCGCTTTTTTCAAATCCGCCGTATGAAATAATACCGCCCCTGCATCCCGTCCTAAATCCTGTTGTAAACACAAATAGTACAACTCCTTACGAAAATTCTTAAAGCGAATTTGCCTTAATTCTTGGGCTTTGGGAGCATAATAATAACACCCATCCTCTAAACCAGAGACTCCAGAAACCGCAATAAACGTTTCAATTAAACTCAAATCAAAATAATCTGGAGAACCATCTAATCCTTGATGAATATAATGGTATCGTAATACCATAACACACCTGATTAAGATCTGAGTTGAGCAAAATTAAACGGGGCCGTAAAGTTATTATAGCGAATTCGCAGGCGGTTATTAAAATGGTGATCAAGTTCTTCAATTTTATCACCAAATTGGGGTTCCGTATCCCAAGGAATTAAATAGGCTGCATTATAGATCATAGCACTGGTCAAGTTATCATTTTCGACAATTTCTTCCGCTAGGGGGTTTAATGTCTGTTGAAATTTATCAATAATTCCCTGTTGACGATTTTTCATCGCCCATTCAATTTCTTGACCGATACCGATGATTTCATCCATACTCAGACGTTTCCCTTCTAAGCTATCGCGTTTTTCCCTTAACCCTTGATTTTCTGTCATTAACAGGTTTAATTCTTCTGTTTCTTCCCAAAATATTTTCACCCCAACTTCCCGTTTTCCTTCTAATTTATGAAACAATTCTTTTAACCGATCTTGATAGGGAAAAATTAACTGCGCTTTCACATGATCCCAATCTTTTACAATTAATCCAAATTGCAAGGGTAAAACGCTTCGATAGCCATGTTGCATCACTTTTTCTAATACGTCTTCATGGCCTAATAGGTTGCGCCGACTGGCTAAATAACGTTCCTGTTGAGTCTCGGAATATAAAAAGCTAAACTCATCAACGGGATGGGTTTGTATCGGTTGTTTATCTAACCCATGCAAGGCTAAAGGTCGGACTCGGTTAGTCGGTAAAATCCCATATAAATATAAACCATTTCCCATAATTGAACCCCCATTAATTAAACCCTTGGGCTGTGTAAGTGATCGCACCAACACCTATTATAAACCTTAATGTCAAACTCTCTAATATATAGCAATCCTATTTGAGTTGTGTTTAAAATCCCTGATCAAAAGGGAACACCGGAACAGCCCCCCCAAACCCCCCGTGGGGGCTAGGGGGGGAGGGATCTGGGGTAATACTTCTGGCCGTTTCATATCAGTATTGAAATGTTACAACCTATTTAGGATTGCTATAGCAGAGGAAATGATACAAGAGTTAGAGAGGTTTGGAGGTTAGGACTAATCTTAGTTTTGCATGAATTAAGTTTATTTGTGCTAACCCTAAATCCACACTTCCTTCGACCACAATTCCCGTATTCATTAACCGATCTAATAATTCCAAAATCGAAGGATTTTGTGTATTTTCCCCTGGATAATAGCTTCCTGATTTGGGTAATAATGTGCCAAATTCCGATAATTCAATATTCAAGTCTGCCGGGTCTATTTCAAAGATTTCGCACAGTTTTAATACCTGAATTTCTAATTGTTGTAAACTCTGTGCCGCCCGATCTAATTCTTCTTCACTGAGGGTATTTCCTTCCATCCGTCGAATGACTTGGGCTTCCATTAACTGTCGAATTAGTTCCACCAATGTCAACACCAATGGCGCTAAACCCGCATCTTTTCGAGAAGATTTCGGCGTAATAATGGTTTCTATCGAAGGTTCAGAAGATGACATTTGTTTAAAATGCTATGGTTGTAATATTTTATCGTAGGGGTTTGATCTCCAAACCCTCTTTGCTTCTCTACCTGGGTCTACCTAATGTTGTAATATAAAGCACGGCTTCATCCGTAGGAATACCCAATACTTCATTCACCTGATCATCAAAAAATCCCCCAATTCCACTAACTCCTAAACGCAGATAAACAGAACCTAAATTCAAGCGTTGTCCGAGATGACCTGCATCTAAATGTAAATAGCGGTAAACCCGATCTCCATAATTGGCGATCGCTTTTTTCAAATCCGCCGTATGAAATAATACCGCCCCTGCATCCCGTCCTAAATCCTGTTGTAAACACAAATAGTACGACTCCTTACGAAAATTCTTAAAGCGAATTTGCCTTAATTCTTGGGCTTTGGGAGCATAATAATAACACCCATCCTCTAAACCAGAGACTCCAGAAACCGCAATAAACGTTTCAATTAAACTCAAATCAAAATAATCTGGAGAACCATCTAATCCTTGATGAATATAATGGTAAGGTTGATAGGTAAAATCTAAAAGGGCTAGAAGTTCATTTAACATTAATTCTGCCCCAGTGTAACCTCTTGTAGACCTCCGTTTTAAAATAGTTTTTTCTAAACCTGATAAATTTTTACCCCAATCAATTGAACTTGTCACCGTTGAAATTTTTGTGCAAAACGGAAAATTATATTTATCTTCTAATATTCCGTCAGTTTCTAGGAGTTTCCAACCTTGACTTCCCGAAGAATCTGTTTCTAACTTAGTAGATTTATGTAAATAAGCCAGCAGTTTTCCATCGGGAATATTAGGGTAATCTATATGAGTTTCCGAGGGTAAAGCTGTTCTTGAAATCGGTAAATTTTCATTGATTTCTAATAAATCTGCTAAGGCTAAAACCGCGATCGCTCCTTCAGCATCCGTATCCAAATATAACAATTGATTCAGAATATCATCCCCAAATCCTCCGATTAAATGGGGTCGATAATCATTCATCGCCGCCATTAATTCAATATTACCTAATAAATGACCCGTATCTAAACAAATTCGCCGATAAGCCCGATCTTGATAGCGCCAAGAAGAACGGAAAAAAACCGCCGTTGTTATCAATGCTAAATGGGTATTTTCTAATGCTGGATGCCAAAAACAAGCATCTCGTAAATCAGGCCAAACTTGATTTTCCCAAAATTGAACTAAAGCATGGGTTTGGGCTTGATAATGATATAAACCCGGCGATAAAATTGCCGTCCCCCTGGAAATTAAATAGATTTCCGCAGGATACAACCCCCCCGCCGAAGGTGCCGCCCTCAGATAATGGACTCCCGCCGCCGTGGGGAGTTTGGCCGTTAAACCATAACTATGCAGCAACAAATGGGATAAACGCTGCCAAAGTCGGATTTTAGGATCACTAGATACGGCTTCGTCTGTGTCCCGCAGGTAGGGTTTAAGATCAAATACTGTACCGATTTTATACTCTTTAAAAGGAATGGGCTGTTTTTCCCAGTCCAAGGTCTGACTTTTCAACCCTAGGGTTTCGGGGTCATATTTCGTCCGCTCATGGTAGTGTTGGGCAATGGATTTCGGAGATTCTGACATAAGATTAACCTGATGCAGAAGAATAACGCTTTTCTTTAGTGTAGACTTTTCTTTTCAGTTTCTTCCTATTTTCTGAAATTGATTTCTACTTTTGGGAATATTTGGGTGATTGACTCAACCCAACATTTTGAAAAAGATCTCGCTACACCAGATCAAAAGGACAAAGCCACAGTGATCACAAAAATCAATCACTGTGCTAGTCTCTTTCCATCCCACAAAGCTAATGTCTATCATCAGTTACATCATTGACGTTTGCCATCTCTCCCAAATGGTTATTGTTAATACAAATTTCTCTGATTACAAGAGTTTCTGAAATTCTGGATCATCTCCTAGGGTTTTTAACACCTGTTTAATATCTTGAGTTCGATCTTTTTTAGCAATGAGGGTGACATTTCCATCCCGCACAATCACTAAATCCTCAATCCCCAGTGTTACGATCACATCTTCATCACTGGAACTAAATAAAATTGTGCCTTTTGTATCTAAACCAATATGTTTAACCAATTCTACGTTAGGTTTATCTCCCCCTAATAATCGTTCTAACCCATTCCAATCCCCTAAATCATCCCAGCCAAATTCAACGGGTAAAACACAGGCTTTCTGGGTTTTTTCCATTAAGGCGTAATCAATACTAATTTTTTTCAACTCAGGATAAGCGTCTTTTCCTTTCAATTCTAAGGCGCTAACTAACTCAGGAAGATATGTTTTTAATTCTGCTAAAACCACACCGACACGAAATACAAAAATTCCACCATTCCAACTAAATCTCCCGGTTTCTAAGAAATTTTCTGCCGTTTCTCGATTGGGTTTTTCAGTAAAACGAGCCACTTTATAAGCGGGAAATCCATCAAAGATTCCAATTTCTTCCCCCTGTTCAATATAACCATATCCAGTGGAAGGATATGTGGGTTTTACCCCCAAAGTAACAATCACATCTTGGGTTTTTGCTAATACCTCCGCCGCCTTTAAAGTTTGGCGAAATTTCTCCGGTTCCGCAATCCAATGATCCGCCGGAAAAAACCCAATTACTGCTTCTTCCCCGTAACGTTTTGCTACTTCTAAAGTTGTCCAGGTTAGGGCAGCGGCGGTGTCTCGTCCTTCCGGTTCAGCTAAAATATTGGGGTGGGGTAATTGGGGTAATTGAGTTTGAACTCCCGACTCCAATAAAGCAGAAGTTACGACCCATAAACCCTCCCAACTTTCGGTTAAAGGTAATAACCTTTCTGCGGTGGTTTGTAATAAACTAATCCCACTGCCATCTAAACTCAAAAATTGTTTAGGTCGATGTTTCCGACTTAGGGGCCAAAACCGTTCACCTTTTCCACCAGCCAAAATCACAGGAATCATACTTAAAATTTAATTTTTTTCCTCATGATTAATTCTAAAGAATTAATAGAAAAACGTCAATACTCAGGGAGTAAAAATCAACAATTATTAATTGTGTATATTCAGGGTTTCCTTAGATAATTCCAGTTCTAAAGTGGCTTTGACTCTTAACCATTCCGTTTCCATTTTAGATAACCCGGTAGCTGCTTTTCCCGATGTAAAACATTCCAGATTTGTGCCATCTTCTGCGGCCATTCCTGCCCGTCCCATATATTCCAACTCCTTGCATAACCCCGAAAAATTAAGAGCACCCAATTGAGCACTACTAGATTTTAGGGTATGGGAAGCTTCTTTTAACCCTTGGATATCTTGAGTGTTGATTGCCGTTTTAATTTGGGCAATTTTTTGAGGAGTATCGGCTAAATAATCCTGAATTAAGCTATTGAAAAAGGGATCATCTTCATCATCATATTCCCTTAAACTTTCTAATACTTGTTGATCAATCGCCGAAGATTCTGGCACATTACCATTAGAATTAGCCGGAGATTCAGAAGATGAATTAGAATGTCCGTTACTGCCAAAATCCGATAAATTTTCCAAAGATTTATAACCATTTCCATTCTGAATTGGTTTACATTGGGATAGGGCTTTGGCGAGTTCTTCCCGACGAACAGGTTTAGTAATATAATCATTCATGCCAGCGGCTAAACACATTTCTCGATCGCCTTGCATAGCATTAGCCGTCATCGCAATAATCCAAGGTTTATTAGGACGATTGGCATATTCTTCACAAATGCGACGGGTGGTTTCTAAACCATCCATTAAGGGCATTTGAACATCCATCAAAATCACATCATAATATTGTCGATTTAAAGCGTCTAAAACCTCCAATCCATTCCCAGCAATATCCGCACGATATCCCAATCGTTGTAACATTTGAATTGCCACTTTTTGGTTAACAACATGATCTTCTGCCAGCAAAATTTTTAAATTACTAGAAGGGGTAACAGATAACGTATTTGATCCTCCTAAAGATTTCCCAGGTTCTTGAATAGCACTTTCTATAGACTCACCCAAAATTTGAAGCAAAGTATTATAAAACTGTGATTGTTTCAGAGGTTTATTAATAAATCCGGCACAATTAATATTACTGTGTTCTACCTGTTTAGCCAAATCGGTATTCACCACATAATTAAAGAAGGTAATATTAATTGGTTTCTGTTCGGGGAATATTTCTGCACGACTTCGTTCCCAATCTCGAATCCGTTTAGCTAAATTAATCCCATCAACATCAGCCAAATTCATGCCTAAAATAATCAAATCAAAATCAGGATTATTTTTTAACACATTTAAGGCTTCATGTCCGGTTTTAACTGAAATAGGAATCATGCCCCAAGATTTAGCTTGTCGGATTAAAACCGTTTGATTAATTCCATGATTTTCCACAATTAATAATCTCTTACCCACCAGGAAACCGGAAAGTTCATTGGCTTCAATTTTTGTAATTGCTTCCACTCGAATAGTAAAGTAAAAAGTTGAACCTGCATCTAACTCAAATTCCTTAACAAAATCATCGGGAGGATTGCCAGTTATTGTCGAAATAAAAGATTGATTGTCAGTATAAGAATTGGATTGAGATCGACTCACCACCCACATTTGTCCCCCCATCATTTCACATAAACGTTGACTAATTGCTAATCCTAAACCCGTGCCTCCATACTGACGAGAAGTGGAAGCATCGACCTGAGAAAAGGCTTTAAATAAACGATCCATGCGATCGGCAGGAATCCCAATTCCGGTATCCTTAACCGCAAACTGAATATCATAAATTTTATGGGCTATTGTTGGGGCAGTATTAAGGTTAATTGGAAGATTAGTTACCTCCGAAGCTTTCACCGAAACTACCACCTCTCCTTGGGCGGTAAACTTCACCGCATTACTCAGTAAATTCACTAAAACTTGGCGGAGTCGGGTCACATCGCCCAAAATAATTTGAGGGGTAGAAGGTTCAATTAAATAGGCAATTTCCAGACCTTTTTCTGCGGCTTTTCCTGAAAGTAAATCTAGGGATTCTTCTAAACAATCTCGCAGTTTAAACGGATTAGTTTCTAAGTCTAATTTACCTGATTCAATCTTAGAAAAGTCTAAAATATCATTAATAATCGTTAATAAAGCATCGCCACTGGTGCGAATGGTTTCGACAAAATCTAATTGTTCCGGGGTTAAATTCATATCTAATAGTAACCCCGTCATCCCAATTACTGCATTCATCGGAGTACGGATTTCGTGACTCATAGTGGCAAGAAATTCACTTTTCGCCCGACTCGCCACTTCTGCGGCTAATCTAGCTTCTTCTAAATCTTTATTTTGTTCAGCTAATTGTTGACGATTTTTAACCTCTGCTTCTAATAGTTTAGCCTGGGCTAAGGTTAAACCAACTTGATTGGCAACATCTTCTAAAAATTCAATTTCTTCGGGTATCCATTGCCGCATTTTATCGCATTGATGCAGCATCATAATACCGTTAGCATCTCCTTGATAGGAAGTCCGAACCGCTAACATTGATTTTAACCCCATGCGCCGACATATCGGGGTAGAGGATTCTAATAAAGGTTCGGTAAAAACATCCACCGAAGCGATCGCTTGATCTTCAGCTAAGAGTTTTTTAATATAGGGATTATAACTTACAGAAATTTCAAAATTCAAGGTAGAATCATAACCGGATTCCAGATATTCTGCCACACAAGATAAATGGGCATAAGGGTCAGATCGATAGGTATAAATTGAACAACGATTTACCCCAAAAATTCTACCAATTTGCGTAGCAGTAGTTTGAAAAATCTCTTGCGTATCTAATTTAGAACGAACCTTATGGGTAATTTCTTTGAGTAATAATAAATGTTGATTTTGTTGTTGGAGAATTTCTTGAGAATGATCCCTAGCAATTTCATTGCCAATATAATTTGCCATTAATTCCATAATTTCTAAATCCAATTCTTGAAATGGGGCGCGGGAATTGCGACTCATAAAACTCAAAGTTCCATAGACCCTTCCCCCCACCATCACCCGAATACCAATATAGGCTTCTAAACGTCGGGTTTGATAGGCAGGATGGTCTTTCCAAGGTGATTGTTTAATTGATTCTAAACAAACAACATCCTCTGTTTTTAAGGATTCCCATTCAAAGGTTTGTTCAATGGCTAAGGTATCGCCCTTGGCAAATCCAAAAGGAAAATCATCAGCAAGATAGGAAGAAATCACTTCATATCGGTCGGCAAAAACTTTTCCCAGTAGACCAATATCCATACCAAACCGATGACAACCCAAACTCAAGATCGCACTAATTCGAGTTTTAAAATCCGTGTTATTACTAACAGTAATTTCGTAGAATTGATGGATTAGTCTTTCTCTTTCTCTGAGATCATTTAACTCTTTAAACTGTTCCGCAATATCATTTAATGTTCCTAAAACTCCCAAAATATGCTTGTGTTTATCTAAAATTAATTGACCTGAAATTAAAACCTGGCGAGTTGCAGGTTGAGAAGACTTTTCGCCCCCTTCCTTCTCTTTAAGATTAAACACTAACATTCGGACATCAAGTTGTTCCGTTTTGGGACGACCTAACATTAAGCATTCAAACCATTGGCTAACTTTTGTCCGATCTTGAGAATAAATATAATTTACAAATGATGTCCCTAAGCTATTTTCTATGGTTAATCCCGTTAACTGCGTCCAGGCGGGATTTAAAAATATAAAATTTCCTTGACTATCGGTTTTAAACACAATAGATTTTAATTGCTGAATCGGATCATCAATGGGATAATTACCATTCAAGGATGGAGTTTTTTCTAAGTGATCAGATGCTAGATCAATTTGAGTCCCAATCAAGTGCAAAGGTTCCCCTTGTTCACTCCAAAACCCCTGACCTTGACTGCGTACAGATTTATATTGACCGTCTTTACACCGGATACGATATTCTATAATATATTCACTATTTTTCTTGGAAAAATAATCTTTTAGAGCGACTTTAACCAGTTTCAAATCTTGAGGATGAATCCGACTTAACCATTCTTCTCGGGTATTTTTAATCTCATGATCTTGATATCCTAACATGGCTTTCCATTGGGAAGAATATAAAATTTTATTCGTTTTTAAGTTCCAATGATAAATTCCTTCTAGGTTTGATTTTAAAGGTTTCGTAACTGGATGATTTGAGGGTAAAGGCAAGGACTCAGGAGAAGATGGAGTTGCTTTTAATACCTGCTGAAATTGATGCTGCCAACTTAATAGGGTATTGTGCATTGATTTGGGTTGGAGAACTTGCAACAATAGGTTTTTAGGGGAGATGAGGGTGACGGGATTATTATGATCATCCACTAAAATTATGGGCAGTTGATAATAATATTTTCTCATTAAGTTTAATGCCGTTTTGAGGGAAACCTGCGATCGCAAAACCAAAGGCGGAGTATTACAAATCGTAATTGCTTTTACAGTTTTTAGATCCAAGCCCAATGCCTGCATGGAAATAATGTCATGGGAAGTCACAACACCCACCCATTTATATTGAGATTGTGTTATATAAATCTGATCCCCTGTTAACTTAGAATTAGAAGGAGAGGTTTCTGTAATTACAATTTCATCCACACCATAGTTAAACATTAATTCCGTTAATTCTCGTAGAGTTGTCTCCCCCGATGTCGGCACAATTTTAGCAGCGGCAATAGGAGCAAGTTGATTCAGTTTAATTAAATGATCGGGAATAAAAAGATGATCCAGAAGTTGTTGGCAACTGGGATGATATTCAGGTAACACCAAATCCGAGTTATCAGATAATTCTGTAGAAATTTCTTCAGAAACAGAGGGTAAATATCTAGCTATTTTTCTAGCTTCTGAATCTCTTAAAGAGAGTTTTAGAATAATTTTAGGACTAATGACCCCGACTAATTTTCCTTGATCATCAACAACTGGAAGCTGTTGAATTTGATGTTTTTCTAATATTCCCATCAGGGTAAATATATCATCAACCTCCGATTCTTTCACCGTGAGAAATGACCGAATCATAATTTGAGAAATTGGAAATCCTCGCAATGGATCTCCAATAGAATTAAGCTGAATAATATCTTGTTCTGTAAAAATTCCGATAATCGTTGGCTTTTGATTGACACTATCATCCGCTTCAATCACAAAAATACAACTAGAATGGGTACGACTCATCAACAAAATCACCTCGGATACAGGGGTTTCCGGTGTTGTGGTGAGGGGATAGCGGTTAATCGCTTGATAGACTGAGGGAATAAACATAGAAGGCTGATTGGGGTTGGTACTGAGTGGAATCAGGTTTGGGACTCGGTTTTGGGTAAACTGGGCTAATGATCAAAGAAAAGGGTTGGAATACCTGGGGGGTAACACCCTTTCCTACTACCAGCATATTGGTATTTTTAGTGGATGTCTTACCTAATTTTGCCGTTTACTCTAACTCTGGCAACCTTGTAGGCGATTTTTGGGGTTGAGATTTCGGGTGCTAGGGGCCAGAGGTATTGTAGAAGACAAAATCCAGATTGATGTTATCTTTGGAGATTAAACGAGAATCTTTACCTCTATTTTGGCTTCTTAATCGCCTTTAAATTTAAAATTTTTGATGGTATAGCAACCGCCAAGGCAGTTAAGACACCAGACGGATCTTGGAACCCAGACGGTAAAGTGTTTTCCCCCGGTGTTCCCTCCCCCCCTAGCCCTGCCGGGCACGGGGGGTTTGGGGCAGGGCTGTTTCATGTTTGAAAATTATAGCCTACTTTTGGGTCATAATTCTCAAACATGATAGCTATTTTCCGAATAATTAATATTTCATATAATTGCTATATTAATATTAATTATAGGAGGTATTATCTAAGCAGCATAAATATTCTTATTCCCTATGGAGTAAGACTTACATTCCCGATTTTTATCTATTTTTCCTAAATTAATTGCTCTATTTTTTCATTTTTAACCTTCGGATTAAGAGATAGCCACTAATTTCTCCCAATGATTTCCTAACCACCTTCTTCCCTCTGTTATTGACAAAAATCCTAAACCTCTGAAAATATTCAATCCTAGGGTGTTGAGCAGTGCCCAATTAGTCGCGGCTTGTACTTGATGAATTTTCATACTATCCTCTTTAAATAACACATCTTTTACCCAATGAACTTGATTCTCAATCCCCCAATGCCCTTTAATTTTTTTGGAAAAAAAATCCGCCTTTTCCCAGATACTACTTATATAATAAACCGTTTCTCTATAAGGCTTTTTTCCTCTGTATCCCCACCTTTCTACCTGAATTATACTTTGAATATGTTCCCAAGGGCTTTCAATTTTTATCGAATTTTTAAACACTGATACCCGACGAGTTATTTCTCGTCCATGACCCCTCTCTTTTTGAGTATCTATACTTTCAGCTTTCGTCGTTTTTGTAATTTTTTCAATTTGATTATACAGTTTGATTTGATTCTTTTTAACCGCGATTAAATAATCGTTTTCACTCTCGATAATCTTTCGGACTGTGGTGACATTACAATGTAACGCATCCGCAGTTATTAACTTTCCTTTTAGACCACATTCTTCTATTATCCCTTGGGCTACAGCTTGTTCTGAACCGGTTTTACTCTCGAACTTTTCCGTCGCTAATACTAATCCGGTTTCTTGACTAAATAGAGATACCATTATTACCATGTTTTGCTGCTGATTGCCTGGGTCTTTTACCGTACTTCTTAAACTTTTTCCATCTATTGCTAATCCCTCTATTCCCTTTAATTTAGGAGAATTCTCTCTTGACCATTCTTTTACTATTTTGCTTAAATCCTTCTCGTCTACTCCTCTCATCACCCTCCTTATTGTTGAATAAGATGGCATTCCTTGGCTATAGATATTGAATGTTCTTTTCAGGATAACTTCGTTGGCTTTGACAAAATATTCCATCTCTCGATATCCTTGATGCCCTGACATCACCCCTAAAACTACTACTAATAGCACTTCCCATAAACTATACCTTTTTCCCTGATTTTTTCGGAAATCCTTGACTTCTTTTAAATTTTCTATTAAACTTGTTAGCATCTTTATTTTAGAAAAAAATGGTGATCGCTCTCCATTTTATCAGGTGGCGATCGCTCTTTCTTTACTCTTTTTCACCTGACTTTGAAACAGCCCTGGGGTTTGGGGGGGGGCTGTTCCGGTGTTCCGGTGTTCCCTGCTATAACTTGACCGTGGGTTGTTCTGTTTGTCGCTGTTTCCTTGAATTTTTCCCTCTAATACAGGTTTGGTGTCAATCGACAAGGTTCAATCCTTTGTAAAACTTATTGTGCATTTGTTCTATGAAAATTTTAGATTCTCAAGGTCGTCTCTTTGGTAGGATTAGCATTCTCGATTTCGGTGCAGCTTTAGTAATTTTACTGGTGCTGTTTGGGATTTTCTTTTATCCAGGCACATCGGGTTCAGTGGCTCAAGTCGGTGTGACAACCCGCCCCGTGACCATAGATGTTTTGGTGGTAGGACTCAAAAGCAGTAACGCCAAAGAATTATTTAAAACCGGAGAAAAAACTAACTTAATTATTCGGAATCAACCCTATGGTCAAGTTACTTTGAATAAAGTCAATTTTTTACCCAGAATTATCCCCGTGACTCAACCGGATGGCACATTAAAAGCCCTACCTGACCCCACCGCCGATAATCTATTTAATAATAATTTGCTTTTAACCTTAGAAGGAAAAGGTCAAATCACCGAGACAGGCCCAGTTTTAGGCAATATCAAAATCAAAGTGGGTACTACCGTTGAACTTGACGGCAAAAACTACAACTTCAACGGTACAGTCATCGACGTCCGCGTTCAATAAACGGCACACTAATCCTTTGGGTAATGGGTAATGGGTTTTGGGTAATGGGTAATAGAAAGAGTCTGCCTCTCCTGATCCCACTGCCCCCTCTGCTCCCGTATACCTTACAATGAAGGTTTGGACGGAATTAATTTCAAACAAACCCATGAGTGTAGCAGACGAGAAAACCGTAGTTCGGGATTATTTTAATAGCACAGGATTTGATCGGTGGAGACGCATCTACGGTGACGGTCAAGTGAATAAGGTGCAACTTGATATCCGTCAAGGACATCAACAAACCGTCGATCAGGTCTTGGAGTGGTTAAAAGCCGATGGTAACCTGCCGGGTTTAAGCATCTGTGACGCGGGATGTGGTGTGGGTAGTTTGAGTATTCCCTTAGCAGAGGCTGGAGCCATCGTCTACGGTAGTGATATTTCCGAAAAAATGGTTGCTGAAGCCTATTATCGGGCAAAAGACCGCCTGAACGTGATCCAGAAACTCAGCTTCACAGCCCAGGATTTAGAAACCCTACAAGGTCGCTATCATACGGTGATTTGTTTGGATGTTTTGATTCATTATCCCCAAGATCAAATTCCTGAGATGATTTCTCATCTGTGTGCCCTAGCCGAATCACGGGTAATTTTGAGTTTTGCTCCTAAAACCTTAGCATTAACTATACTCAAAAAAGTTGGGGAATTATTCCCAGGGCCGAGTAAAACTACTCGTGCTTACCAACATAAAGAAGCGAATATTGTTAAAATTTTTAGTGACAATGGTTTTTCGATTCAACGACAAACTATGATCGGGACTAGCTTCTACTATTCCCGGTTAATTGAAGCAATACGCAATACGGATTAGGAGACACACAAAAGGGAACAGGGAACAGGCAACAGGCAATAGGCAATAGGCAATAAGCAATAAGCAATAAGCAATAAGCAATAGTTTGCTCCCCCTGCTCCCGGTGCTCCCCCCGCTAATACGGCTTTAATGGTGTTCCACGCTCTCTCGGTGGGGAGGAAAAACGATGCAGTTCCTGAAGGTAATCACAGCGAGTTTATTAGTTCCGGTGGGAATGGGTTGTTTATTAGCGATCGCCACGGAATTAATTAATCCTAATTCAACTGCTGATGGTAGACTCAGTATTATTTTAGGGGGATTAATTTTAGGTTTACCTTCCTTGGGAATTGGGGGATGGGTCGCATGGGAATGGTATCAAGAACGCCGTCAAAAAAATCAAGCTCGTTCTCGACGGATTAGTTCTATCTTTTGGCATTTAGTTAAAGTTCAAGGAGGGGAAATTAGTATCCAAAAATTAGCTCAATATACCCATTTATCCCGACTCGAAGCTAAATTATTTTTAGATAAAAAATCTCAAGAGTTAAATGGCAAATTTGAACAAAAATCAAACGGTGAAATTATTTATCATTTCCACGTTGATTAGTATTTGTGGTTATTTTTATGATATCGTAGTAGAAACGCTGATAACCTGCGAGACACATCCAGATTTTTAACAAACAAATGGGCAGTGAAACAATTGTTCTTTTATCCAGTCGAGAAATCGAAAAAATGCGCCAAGCCGGACGTCTGGCGGTGCAACTGTTAAATTATCTCGAACCGATGATTAAACCTGGGGTGAGCACCCTAGAACTCAACGATGAAGCCGAAAGCTGGACACAGGAACATGGCGCTCGCAGTGCCCCATTGGGCTATCATGGATTCCCCAAATCAATCTGTACCAGCGTTAATGAAGTCATCTGTCATGGTATCCCCAACGCCAAACAGATTCTCAAAGACGGGGATATTATCAATGTCGATGTTACCCCCATCCTAGACGGCTATTATGGTGATGTGTCTCGCACCTTTTTTGTGGGGACGCCTTCGGCCATTGCCCAAAAATTAGTCGAAGTCACAGAAGAATGTTTAAGGCGAGGAATTGAAGCCGTTAAACCCGATGGACGGGTGGGGGATATTGGGGCAGCTATTCAAGAATATGCCGAAGCCCAGGGCTTTTCCGTCGTCCGGGATTTTGTCGGTCATGGGGTGAATACGGTATTTCATACCGCCCCCCAAATTCCCCACTATGGAAAACGGGGAAAAGGAAAACGTCTACGTCCGGGGATGGTCTTTACCATCGAACCCATGATTAATGAAGGGACTTGGGAAGCCAAAGTCCTAGAAGATGGTTGGACGGCTATCACCAAGGATCAAAAACTCTCCGCCCAATTTGAACATACCGTTGCGGTTACAGAAACAGGTGTGGAGATTCTCACCCTAGCAGACTAAGTGGATGTTACTTATTAACCCCTAAAAATCTATGAGCCCTCTCCAAAAAACTTATGTCCTTAAACTCTATGTGGCTGGAAATACGCCTAATTCAGTCAGGGCGTTAAAAACCCTGAAAGACATCTTAGAACAGGAATTTCAAGGGGTTTATGCCTTAAAAGTGATTGATGTGCTTAAAAATCCTCAACTGGCGGAGGAAGACAAAATTTTGGCAACCCCTACCCTCTCCAAAATTTTACCTCCCCCGGTGCGGAAAATTATTGGGGATCTGTCCGATCGCGAAAAAGTCTTAATTGGGCTTGATCTTCTTTACGAAGAACTAATGGATGAATGAAACTAGCCGATACTTTTTTGCTAACGTTTGTTAACAAATACATAAGTCAAGATGTTCTCTCAACCAAGGCGTATCAACCAATGCACGAAAGAAAATCCCTCAAGTTCCGGTATTTACCCCTATACAATAGTTTCTCAATTTGATCACCCCATCTCCCGCCTTTGTAGGTTGGCTTGGCGGGGGAGTGTCAATGTTCCAGATTTTGTGGTAAATGTAGCATTATTATCAGCTACGTTTTTTAAAATTTAAAATTTATGACTGAAAGTTCTCAGGATATCGAAAGTAATGAACGCAAACTAACCGGGGTGCAAAAAATCCGCACCATGATAGAGGGATTTGATGATATTAGTCATGGGGGAATGCCTATTGCTAGAGCTACTCTAGTTAGCGGAACGTCAGGTACCGGAAAAACCTTATTTGCAGTTCACTTTCTCTACAACGGAATTGTCTATTTTGATGAACCAGGGATTTTTATTACCTTTGAAGAATCACCCACAGATATTATTAAAAACGCTTCTAGTTTTGGATGGGATCTGCAAAAATTAATTGATGAAGGGAAACTATTTATCTTAGATGCTTCTCCCGACCCAGAAGGACAGGATATAGTCGGAAATTTTGACCTATCTGCATTAATTGAACGGATTCAATATGCTATTCGTAAATATAAAGCTAGACGAGTATCAATTGATTCAGTAACGGCTGTCTTCCAACAATATGATGGTGCTGGAGTGGTGAGACGGGAGATTTTTCGACTGGTGGCGCGACTGAAACAGGTGGGAGCCACTACGATTATGACAACGGAACGAGAGGCTGAATATGGCCCCGTGGCTCGGTTTGGGGTGGAAGAATTTGTCTCCGATAATGTCGTAATTTTGAGAAATGCTTTAGAAGGAGAACGACGTCGGCGCACGGCGGAAATTCTGAAATTACGGGGAACAACCCACATGAAAGGGGAATATCCGTTTACGATTACTAATGATGGAATTAGTATTTTTCCCTTGGGTGCGATGCGACTTACCCAACGCTCGTCTAATGTTAGGGTTTCTTCTGGGAATACAACCCTGGACAAAATGTGTGGGGGTGGTTTCTTCAAAGATTCGATTATTCTGGCGACCGGAGCCACGGGAACAGGTAAAACTTTATTAGTTAGTATTTTTCTGGAAAATGCCTGTAGAAATGGTCAACGAGCTCTGTTATTTGCCTATGAAGAATCCCGATCTCAATTATTTAGAAATGCGAGTTCCTGGGGAATTGATTTTGAAGAAATGGAAAGCAAAGGTTTACTGAAAATTTTATGTAGTTATCCTGAATCTACTGGTTTAGAAGATCATTTGCAAATTATTAAATCGGAAATTTCCGACTTTAAACCTGATCGAATTGCGATTGATTCCTTATCAGCTTTAGCGCGAGGGGTGAGTAATAACGCCTTCCGTCAATTTGTGATTGGGGTGACTGGTTATGCTAAACAAGAGGAAATTACGGGATTTTTCACCAATACAACCGATCAATTTATGGGGTCTAATTCTATTACGGATTCCCATATTTCAACGATTACCGATACCATTTTGATGCTGCAATATGTGGAAATTCGTGGGGAAATGTGTCGGGCGTTGAATGTGTTCAAAATGCGGGGTTCCTGGCATGATAAAGGGATTAGAGAATATACTATTAGTGAGAATGGCCCGGTAATTACGGATTCTTTCCGTGATTATGAACGGATTATTAGTGGTTCTCCTAGCCGAATTTCTGTTAATGAAAAGAATGAATTATCTCGAATTATTCAAGGAGTTCAAGGGAGAATTGATTTGGATGAATAAGTTGTTAAGGATTTAAACTATAGCCATCCTAATTCGTAATTCCCTATTCCCTGTTCTGATTAATACCTAAAATGCGTTGGTTTCACCGAATTATAGTTCTATTTTTCAGTATCCTGATTTTTACTTGGGGAAATATAACCCCCCTAGGGGCTGAAAATCAATCCCTATCTTCTGATCTGGATACCTTACTTGAACAAGCATTTACTGCTACTCAAAAGGGTCAATTTTCCCAAGCAGAAACCTACTGGACTGAAATTATTGATCAATATCCTGAAAATCCGGCGATGTGGAGTAACCGAGGCAATGTTAGAGTTAGTCAAAATCAACTAAATCCGGCGATTTCTGACTATAATCAATCTATAGAATTAGCTCCTAATTTTCCTGATTCCTATTTAAACCGAGGGGTGGCTTATGAAGGTTTAGGAGAGTGGGAAAAAGCGATCGCCGACTATAATCAGGTATTAGCAATTAACCCTAATGATCCTGTGGCTTATAATAATCGAGGCAATGCGGAAGCGGGATTGGAAAAATGGTCAGCAGCCCTTTTAGATTATCAGACCGCCAGTGATTTAGATAAAAATTATTCCTTTGCGCGGGGGAATTATGCCTTAACATTATATCAATTAGGAGAAACTGAATTAGCCCTAAAAACCATGAACAATCTAGTGCGTAAATATCCTAATTTTGCCGATATGCGTGCCGCCCTAACAGCCTGTTTATGGGATATTGGAAAACCAGGAGAAGCCGAAAGTAATTGGGTAGCTGTAGTGGGACTGGATGCTCGATATAAAAATATTAATTGGGTAAAAACCGTTAGAAGGTGGCCGCCAAAATTAGTAACAGCCTTAAACAATTTTCTGAATTTGAAATAGTCTGATATTCAGGACTTACGCACCCAATTAAAGAAACCGGGTTTTTTTACCAAAATACTTCGTTTTGACCAACAGATGCTCTAAAAAAACCGGTTTCTGGAGCCTCATGCGTAATAAAGATCGTTTATTCCCTGACTGGCGACAAAACATGATCCCTAATTTGAGAAAATTACAACAAATTCTCGGAATTAATCAAATTATTGAGAAACTGGATAACATTAATCATGTTATTTTACTGCGTTATTTCCAGAGGTAAAGGATAGGAGATGTTGCTAAATAATTTTGCTTTTATTAGCAATTGCTCCTCTTCTGAAAGTGCCTGGATGATTTGTACTAAAGATTCAATGAGTTTTGTGTTCATAGCTTAGAAATCGACTAATAAATCAGTTAGAATTAGATTATAACAAAAAAAATAAGAGCGATCGCTCCAGTAAAGTTCGGAGATAGGGCAGACTTACTCCTCGAAGTTCACCTGCTTAACCACCTCTAAAGGTATCTCTAGTATCTCTGCAATTTGCTCGTCGCTCAAACCAAATTGCCGTAATTTACCAATTTTTTCAAAATCAGCTTGATTATTGCGATGAAAATCAGGAGTTTCGGGCTGACTTTTCTCTGGGGTAGGAGTAGAATGAGTAGAAGGATTTGAACAATTGTTAGTATAGCTAATTTTATTGTTTTGAAAAGTATTATAATCACCAAGATTTATGTTTTGATTTATTTGCCGTTCTAAAACAGATTCAAGATTACTTTTCTTAACTTGTTCGCCAAAAATATCAGATAACATTTGTAAAAGTTCGTGACTAGCTTTCTTAATGTGTTTGGCACTATAGCCATAAGTTTCTGCAACGTCAGCATACTTTTGACGATTCAGTATTCCTCCGATAATCCTTCGCTGCAAGTCATTTAGATGTTTGCCTGTCTTGGTGTAGACAGTTTCATCGACAAATTGCAATATTTGAGGACTGTCCATAGGTGGGATGGTGAGATAACTGTAGTTACTATAACCAACTTTTCCCAACTTTTTCCAACTTTTTTGCTTTGTATACCAGTTGTCGATCGCAATTCTAGGAAGATCCAACTTTTTCCAACTTTTTTCGCTTTACATAGACGGTACGATCGGTCTAGCATGAAAAAAAATTAGGAGGTGTTTTATGGCAAAAGATCGAGTTTGGCCAAAAAATTGGAATACTTACTCTGAATTGCCTGGATATCAAGTTAAGTTTAACGTTGATACATCATCAGGTCTTGTAATAGGCTTTCTTGTAGCACCTGCCAGTGAATCAGATCCAGATGATAACCATGTTCATTATTGGTATAACAACCAATCTAGGTAATCTGGCTACCAAATGAAGAGTGGAGGTAGGCATTTTGCTTCGAGTTTTTCTGATTATGTTATCGAGGATATAGGACAAAAACTGCCTAATCTCTTGATGAAATAGATTTCTATAGTTTTAGGAGTAAATATAATTTTGAACAGCGATGTTTATTCCTAACTATTCACGTACAAAATACATAAGAAATCTCAAAATATTACAATGTCAATAAATAAATACGACTGGCAACAAATTGAAACATTTGATGAAAAAGTTGGATGGCAAGTATCGCTATTGTATGAAGTTTATAATATCAGTCGCAGTTTTGCTAGACGTTTTGGTAAAGAAGAAGAAGAAGAAGAAGAGGATGATAACGGAAGAATATATAGGTGGAATTACAAGGATGACACTGTTGAGATTAAGCATTATGTGAGACTCCATAATAATGGAAGGACAGGATCTGATGTCAGCATCAATCTAGGATCTCTTGGCACCAATGTTTTTTCAGTATACTTTTATGGGATAAATCATTCCCAGCGTAGTATCTCTTGCTTTCGCATAGGTTCTTGGCTCAATCATATAGAGTCTTTAAGGTTAAAACTAGAACCAATTGAGAAAGCAGAAGAAAAAAAAAGGAAGGAACAGGAAGCAAGGGAGCGAGAAGAAAAATTCGGGAGGCTAGACTGAATTACTCAAAAGCGCGATCGCCCTTACGAACAAAACTAAGTGTGATCGCCTTTTTCTTTCTCATCATTATCAAATCACTTTCACGACAAACCTTCTTCCACAATTTCTCGGATTTCTCTAACAAATTGTGCTGGAGTTTGAATCATTAACCCGCTTTGTGCAGCAACTTCAGCAGTAAAATCTTTAGTATTTAAACTCAACAGGCGGTCAACATTTGCCAGAACAGCCGCCGCTAAAATCGGGGTATCTTTAGCTTCAATAATATCGGCCCAGCGCAATGATTCTTCTAGTGATGGATCGGGTTGAAATTCAGGGTTAATATTAGCCAGCAATTGTGTAAAAATTGGCAAAGACGCAGGTAACTTTTTGCGTAAGTTGCGATCGCATTCCTCCAAAACTTGCTGGGATACAACCAACTTGAAAAGACCAATCTCAGCCATTGTCAGCACAGCACGACTAGCTCCAGTTCGCGATCCACATCCGGCAATTAACACGCTAGAGTCAGCAAATATCCTACGCATCAAACCTGTTTCTCCAGCCAAATCGCCTCTCGCTCTGTTTCTAAACCCGCTAATAAATCAGTTAAATCTACATTTTCATTTTCCATAATAGAGACAATCTGATCGATTAGTTGGGGAACTTGAGGTTGTTTTGGAGCAAGCAAAATCAGATTACCTATCTGAAGTAATACCAGCATATCTCCCTGATTAACATTGAGAGAATCTTGTAATAACTGGGGAATGGTAATTTCCCCTCCTTGTCCCAGAATAATAGGGAATTGTTGAATTTCTACATCCATATTCTTGTAAAGTTATTGTCACTACTATATTTAGATGATTATACTATCGAGTTACCCTGAGTTGGTTACAATCATCTTTACAGACCTGCTACAGCTTTGACGCATGACCCCAGAGCCCAACTCTTCCCCACCCAATCCGATCGCAGCTATTAGTAGGATGCGTAAGCTCCGCGCACGCACCAACCCACAGTTTATAATAAATAGACCTCTTGCAAAAAAAATCTATGCCATAATAGCAAACTTTTACTTTCAGACCTTAGTGTCAACTCATAATTATAAATGGCTGACAACAAATTACAACGAAGACCATAACGGCGGCGACGATTCCGATAACGACTCGATAAGATTATGAAAATTTTCAGACTCCGATTAACGTGTTCAATCACAATTCGTTGATGAGCTAAAGCTAGATTATAGTCCTTTTCTAAGACCGAAAGATTGCCATTTTGGGGTTTCTTTTTGGGGACATAGCTATTAAAATGATAATCCTTAATCCCTTGATATCCACTATCTTGTAAGCTATCAGTTTCGGGGTGAAAATGAATTTTACTTTTTTTGAATAAGCTGAAGTCGTGGCAATGTCCTTGTCCAAAATCTGTACAAATAATCTGTTTAGTTTCTTGATCAATTACTAACTGAATTTTGAGCGTGTGATTTTTTTTCTTTCCTGAGTAACATTTTTTCTGTTTTTTTTCGGTCTTTCAATAGTTGTTTCCGTAACATCCATCACTACGATTTTAGGATAACCAGAATCTTTAATTAATACTTTTTTTCCCGGAATACGAAACTTTCCTGTTGGCAAAGTCGTAAACTGAAATCCGAACTTAAAAAAACCTATCCTATTATTCAGACTACGGTTAACAATCTTCCCCAACAAGTTGATCAACCGCGATCGAATTTGAACCAGTTACAAATAGAGTTAGCAGATACATTAAAAGTGTTATCGATTTATTCTAATCAATTAGGTAGTTTAGAGGAGCAACAATCTACGATTAAAACTAATTTAATCAATTATCAAAAACGAGTTAAAACTATTTCTAAATTAAAATTTAACTCTAATTCAGAAGCAACAATCACATTTTTAAAGTTTTTTAGTGATTATGTTGAAGAAAAGTATTTAGAACAAATTAAATCGGATTTAAGAAGTTTAAATAGTGGATTTGATCTCTTGGAAAATGCGATTAAAACTATAGAAGGAATTATTAATATTGAACAGACAAAAACTGATCGCAATCTTAATTTAACCATTGCTGTTGTTGGTACAGCTTTAAGTATGAGTGGTATTACTGCCAGTGTTTTATCCACTCAAAAAGAGAGTCCTAAATCTCATACTGACTTTTCTTTTCTGGCTTCTCCTGCTTTTTTTATTAGTAGTTTACCGATGTTAATTGCGGTTATTATTATGGGATTAAGCTGTTGTGCATTTAAACTGTATATTCCAGCGAGCGAGGACGCTCGCACTGCATAAGATTCAAGATTTCTGCATGACCAATTTAGATGCTGAACAGCTTATCTCGTTTTTTTCGATAATTCTCAAAACCCCCAATTACAAAACCGTAGGGTGCGTAAGTCCTACGCACGCACCAAAACCCAATTTACAAAGAAAAAACAGAGAATTGTAATTATTAAAATTTGAGGCGATCGCTTTTATAAAATTGGTGGGTGGAGATGGGGCGATCGCTTTTTATAAATTGGTGGGTGGAGATAGCGCGATCGCTTTTATAAAATTGGTGGGTGGAGATGGGGCGATCACTTTTTTATAAAATTGGTGCGTGCGAAGATCGCTTACGCACCCTACTTTTTGGCGTGTCGAGAAAGGATAACCCTTCCCTGACACGCTATGCTTAAATTACGATTTCACAGGTGCAACGGTTCAACCCCCTAATTTGCTATGCGGCTGCAACGCCAATTCAACGGACAAACCATCACTCTCGATACCCACACCCCTCTAGGGAGTGGGGGGGAAGGACGCATCTATGGCATATTAGAAGATCCGAATTTAGTTGCCAAAATCTACCATAAACCCAACGACGAAGACGCCGAGAAACTCACCGTCATGTATAACTATCCCCCAGCAACGGCGATGGTTTCCCCGGAAATGACGGCGATCGCTTGGCCCGTTGACCTGCTGCATACCACCGATAATAAGCGCCAAATTGTCGGTTATTTAATGCCCCGGGTGCATAAAGCTACCCCAATTCATATTTTTTATACCCCTAAAAGTCGCCGGGAACAAAAGCCTTTATTTAACTATTTATATCTCCATCGTACCGCGCGTAATTTAGTCGCTTCTATTGCCGATTTACATAGTAGTGGATATATTATTGGTGATGTTAATGAATCTAATATTTTAGTTAGTGATACCGCCTTAGTTACTCTGGTTGATACCGACTCCTTTCAAGTTAGAGATCCCGATACCGGGTTAATTTATCGCTGTCCCGTGGGAAAAGCCGAATTTACCCCCCCAGAACTCCAGGGACAAGCCTTTCGGGACTTAAACCGTACCCCCGAACAGGATCGGTTTGGACTGGCGGTATTAATTTTTCTGTTATTGATGGAAGGGACTCACCCCTTTTCCGGCGTTTATCAAGGCAGTGGCGACCCTCCAGCCATTGAGTCTAGGGTGCGGGCGGGTCATTTTGTCTATGGCACAAAACAGGTTCCCTATCAACCCATGCCCTATGCTCCTCCTTTTGAAATCTTGTATCCAAAATTGCAACAATTATTTATTCAATGTTTTGAAACTGCATATAATAATCCCCAACTTAGACCCGATGCGAAAACTTGGTTAATAGTATTAAAAGAAGCTGAAGCGAATTTAATTACCTGTAATCAACAATCAGAACATCGTTATGGTAATCATTTAAGCCATTGTCCTTGGTGTGATCGCACAGAAAAATTAGGTGGGCGCGACCCATTTCCTTCCCGTTTAGCAGTTAAACAAAAACAGAATTTACAACCCCTCAAACGCAAACGAAAAAGAGTTTTAAATAATAAACCTGTTCCGGTTAATAATCGTCCTTTATTCACTCCGCCAAACCGTTCTATTTTTGCTCAACCAACAGCTAAAAAAACCTTAGTTTTGCCCCAAGCTCCTAATTTTTATCTCCAAAATTTATTAGGTAATATATTTGAAGGAGTTGTCTTAGGCGGGTTGTGGGGAACGTCAGTTTTATCAGCAATTATTGCCCTAATTGTTGCTTTTGTGCAAGGAAAAGAAGCAATTATTGGCGGGTTAATGGTGGGGGCAATGTGGGGGGCATTTATAGGGATAGTAATTAGTGTGTATCTCCCTCCACCGGGGGGATTAAACCGAGTATTGGCGTTAATTGTGGGGGGCTGGTCAGGGATTTTTGTGGCGGCGGTAATTGCCGGATTAATTTTAGGAGTATGGAACACCGAACCCCTAATTGGTCAAACCTTAATGTGGGGGGCTTTAATGGGCATGGTTTGGGGTGCGGTTTGGCATTTATTTAAACCTCCTTTATCCTTACCTCATATTGGACGATTATGGGGAAGACGTGGGGCATTTGTTGGGGGAGTTTGGGGGTCATATTTAGGAACTTTAGGGGGAATTTGTTTAGGGATTTTAGCCGTAGGTTGGCAACAATTTGAACAAACTAATTCTAATATTAATTCTACCTCAAATTCTTCGGAAATTGCCCTAAGAATAATGGCAACGGCGATTGTGGCGGCGGGTGTGGGAACTATTGGTGGAAGTTTAGCCGGAGGGTTATTTGGAACTGTTGGAGGCGCTCCCAGTTTGCCTTTATCCCTAAATTTATATGGACGAAGGGGAGCTTTTATTGGGGCAATTTGGGGTAATTTTTTAGGGGCAATTTCTGGAGCAGGTTTAGGAGTTTTAGCCGCAACAAGTTTTGCTAATTTTTTAGATACTTCTGCAACAACAGGCACAACTTCTTTATTAATTGGTTCAATTATTGTATCGGCTGGAATTGGCAGTATTTGGGGGATGGTTTCCGGTTTAATTTGGGGAGCTTTTGGCAAACTTTAAGGGTTGTTGTTGTTTGTTAGTCGAAGTGTTAATTCTATTGAAAGTTTTATCAGGAATATGAATCACTAAAAATGCGATCGCATCTTGATGATCACTATCGCTTAAAATTGTTTCTAGGGAACTGGGAACTGGAATTTCATCTCTATCAGCAACCATTAAATTAATATGACCTATTAAGGCTTCTTGAGCTATAATTTGTGTGGCTTCTATAGTTTCTTCCGCAGTAATACAACCCGGAAAATCATAAAACTGCACTCCATAATCACTGTCAGTATCTTTATGAACAGTAGCAATATAATAAGTCATTGTATCATTTTCTCAATTAGCAACTGCATCTGGATCATCACCAGTCCTTAAAATCATTTCTAACCAATTGACAACCACAATACTCATTTTAAGGTATAATGATTCTAAATCACTTCCAAAAACCTCAATCATTCAGGTTTGGGTTGAGAGGATAAAAAATTATTGTTTAATTTGTATTGTGTTTGAAATTGGGGTTATTGATATGAATATGGGAATTTTAGCATCTATTCGCGGCATGGCAAGTTCACCCACTATTGCACCAACTCGCTCTCGTCAAACTGTTAATCAAACCTATCCTAATTATAAAGTCATTGTCTTGAACGATGATTTTAATACCTTTGAACACGTTTCTAATTGTTTGATGAAATATATTCCTGGGATGACCGCCGATAGCGCCTGGGAATTAACAAATCAAGTCCATTATGAAGGTCAAGCTACGGTATGGGTTGGCCCCCAAGAACAAGCGGAATTATATCATCAACAATTAAGTCGAGAAGGCTTAACAATGGCGCCTTTAGAAAAGGCTTAATATTGATTAAAATTAACTGGATTTGATAGAATAAAATACCTAATTCTGTCATCAATTTGCCATATAGGGTCTTTTCCAGTTCCACCAAATTTTGCAGGTGGGCGAAATGCTGGTAAACTTTCAATTGCAAGAGAAACAGACATTCCTTTTGTATTCCTGACTGCAACAGTAACAATTTCTCCTCGAAAATCACGTTTGACTCCATTCATTTAAAAAAGTCTCATAGGCGTGATTAATTCTTTGCATAACTGCGATCGCTTCTGATTTAATGTTATGATCAGGATGATATTTTTTTGCTAATTGATAATAGGCTTGTTTAACTTGATTAAGTGTTGCCTGGGGATGTACTCCTAATACTTGCCACCAATTTTGATAACGTTCAAATTCGATTAATTCTGGTATACCTAATTGTTGATACCAGAGTTGTAAAATACCCTTTTGACTTCCACTAACTAATCGTTGACCATCGGGACTAAAGGCAACGGGAGAACAACCGGAGAGCGTTTGCAATAATTCTCCGGTTTTCCAATTCCATAATTTAACCGTTTTATCCACACTTCCACTCGCCAAAATTTGGCTATTTGGACTCAAAGCTATTGAAAAAATAGCGGCGGAATGTCCGGTTAATGTCCGAATTAATTGCTGATTTTTCCAATCCCAGACTTTAATTGTATTGTCAGCACTTGCACTGATTAAAATTTGATTATCAGGACTGAATAAAACCGAAGTCACCCAGTTAGAATGTCCGGTTAAAACCATAGGATTTTGATAGGTTTTAAGATCCCAAATTCTAATGGTTTGATCAGCACTACCACTGGCTACAAATTGACTCTGAGAACAGATAGCTACAGACCAAACTCCATCAGTATGTCCGTTCAAAATTCGTTTAGATTGTCCGGTTTTAAAATACCAAAGTCTAACGGTTTTATCGCTACTTCCACTAATTAAAATTTGATTGTCGGGACTAAATACAAGGGACGTAATAATTCCCATATTTTTTTCAGGAAAATTCAGATCCAATAAAGTTCGATTCAGTTGTCGAGTCTGAAAATTCCAGAGGGTAATTCGACCATTAACACTCCCCGTGGCAACTATTTCTGAATTAGGACTAATGGCAACGGAATACATCTCATAGGGCATAAACCAAGTATATTTTTTCTTAATTGTATTAACGTCCCAAATGTGAATATTGCGATCATCACTAGCACTGATCAAAGTTTGACCATCAGGACTAAAAGCCACCGCATGAATTGAATCTTGATGTCCGGCTAAACGTTGTGTTTCTGTCCATAATAAATCTGGTGAATGGGGACGAATAACAAGATTGTGATTTTCAATATTAGGTTTTTCTGTATTTTTTTGAGCAGATGATTTCTGGGGATCTTGAATATTTTGTTTAAGATTTTTTAATTCCTCGTCTAATTCTAAATCATTGAATTTTTGGTTTAATTTTTCTTCTTGAAATTCAGGAATAAGTTCCAATACTTCTAATAACGCGGCGGTATAAAATTCCTGATCTAAAATCCGTTCTTCCATCCGGTCAAAGGCTTGAAATGCTGTTTCTGGGCTTCCGCCAGCATCAATTAATTGGGCAATTCCATATAATCCTAAGCCAACAATTCCGCCAAAAACCCCTAATGTTCCCATACCAATTCCGACGCCTGTTCCCGCAAAACCTAACCCCATTCCTCCCACAACTGAAGAAATTCCTACCCCGGAAATTGCCCCTAATCCTACTGCACCCCAAGCAATAGCATCCCCTTGATTAATAGCTCTAAATGCTCCATAAGTTGCAGCACCCGCCACCGCCCCCACACCCATTAATGGCATTATTCCTAACCCAATTCCCCCAAAACTTCCCACCAATCCAACGCCACCAATTGTGCTATAAATTCCGGCCCCAGTCGTTGCACCGACGGTAATAAATGTTGTACCAGTAGTTGAGTTTTGAGAGAAATTATAATAACTTTTCATGATTTTTTGAAGTTCCGTAAATTTCATTATAGAATTAATAATAATTCTATGAATAACCTCTCTATGACCTCTAATCCAGATTTTAGTTTAACTTGTCCGATTCCGATTCAACAATACCCTCATATTTTACTCGCTCATGGGGGAGGTGGTAAACTAATGCGGCAATTAATTGACAAAATGTTTTTACCTACTTTTGGGAGTTCTAATCAAGTTGAACATGATGCAGCTACTCTACAATTACAGGGAAATAAAATAGCATTTACAACGGATTCCTATGTGGTGAATCCCCTATTTTTTCCAGGGGGAGATATTGGTTCAATGGCAATTTATGGAACCGTTAATGATTTGGCAATGGCGGGCGCTCGTCCTTTATATTTAAGTGTAGGTTTTATTTTAGAAGAAGGTTTACCAATTCAAACCTTATGGGAAATTATTATATCCATGAAAATTGCTGCCGAAAAAGCTCAGGTTAAAATTGTCACGGGAGATACTAAGGTTGTTGATAAGGGTAAGGGAGATGGGATTTTTATTAATACATCGGGTATCGGAATTATTAAACATAATTTAACTATTAATTCCCTATCTGTTAAAGCTGGGGATGCTGTTATTATTAATGGGGATTTGGGGCGACATGGGATTGCTATTATGGCGGTGCGAGAAGGATTAGAATTTGAAACGACTATAGAAAGTGATTCCGCGCCTGTAGCCGATGTGGTTTTAGAGTTATTAGAGGCGGGAATAGAAATTCACTGTTTACGCGATTTAACCCGGGGCGGTTTAGCGAGTACGTTAAATGAAATTGCTACTGCTGCTAAAGTAGAAATTGAAATTCAAGAAACGGCTATTAAGGTATTAGAAGAAGTTAGAGGTGCGTGTGAAATATTGGGATTTGATCCCGTTTATGTTGCTAATGAAGGACGGTTTGCGGTGTTTGTTCCTGAGAAGGATATTGAAAAAACCTTATCAATTTTACAGGCAAAAATACCCGAATCTAGTTTAATTGGTTTTGTGAAACAAACTTCAAATCCTTTGGTTACTATGCAAAGTAGAATAGGAGCAAAACGGATTATTGATATGTTGAGTGGAGAACAGTTACCTCGAATTTGTTAGGGAGTTAATTCATCATGTCATCCGAACCCATTAAGTAGTTGCACAAAATAAATTACCTAGTTGATAGAGGTAACAGCCCCCCCAAACCCCCCGTGCACGGGGGGCTAGGGGGGGGGAGGGAACAGGGTAGAGGGTAGAGGATGTGTAATTAATTTTGTTTAGGTACTTACCTATTACGGATTTAAGAGGACTACGCAGATTAACGCCGATTAAAATTCGTGAAATTCTCTTAAATCCGTGTTTAAAAATACCCAATTTATGAAGAAGATAAAATATCTTCTAGGGCAGGTTTAACCGTCGGATATTGATAATTAAAATTGTAGGATAGGGTACGTTTAGGTAGGACTTGTTGACCTTCGAGAATGACTTGGGCGGCATCTCCTAATAATATTTCCAGGGCAAAATCAGGAACCGGAAGCCAAGACGGACGATTGAGAACTTCCCCTAAAGCATGACACAATTGCCCCATTCTAACGGGGTTGGGAGCCGTGGCATTTAGTACCCCTTCGATTTGAGAATTGGTTAAACTTAATAGGATTAAATTAACTAAATCCTCTCGATGAATCCAAGAAAACCACTGTTCTCCCGAACCCAATGGCCCCCCGGCAAACATTCTAAAGGGAGTTAGCATTTTTCCCAAAGCTCCCCCCATGGCTAAAACAATCCCCAATCTTAAAATAACTAAACGAGTTCCGGTTTCCTTAACCTGTTGGGCTGAGGTTTCCCAAGCTAGACAGACATTGGCTAAAAAATCCTGTCCAGAGGGACTATGTTCATCAAATAGGGCGGTTTCGCTGGTTCCGTAATAGCCAATCGCCGAAGCACTAACCAGGACACTAGGTTTAGAATTAGCTTGTGCGATCGCTTCGACTAATTTTTGGGTAGCCGTAGAGCGACTTTCTAAAATTTCCTGTTTGCGTTGCGGTGTCCATCTTTCGTCGGCAATTCCCGCCCCGGCTAAATTTACCACCCCATCACATCCCGAAATCACCTGTTGCCAAGTACCGGATATGGTGGGAGTGTAACCAATAATTTCTAACTGGGAATAGACATAACTGGGAAATACCCGTTTTGCCCGCTCTGGATGCCGGGTGAGAACTAATACCGAATGTCCTGACTGTTGGAGTCGCTCTACTAAACGACTACCGACAAAACCTGTTGCTCCTGTAACTGCTACTTTCATTATTAATGGCTGAATGCTCGCACCTTTGTCTTTAGAGTTTAACAAATCTTTAGCCATTCCCCCGATAGGGTAACAAGCTAACATAGAGGGAATTGTCCGAAACCTTTGGTGATCACCCCCCGATTAAAAATCATCATGCTGACCCGAAAAAAATCTAAGCTGCTTTTGGCCGTGGCAGCCCTAACTGTATGTGGGAGTGTCGCCGCCGCCTTTTACTTAACAACTGAGCGGCACAAAGCCTATAGTCCCTTAGAAAGTGGCAAACTTGTGCCTGATGAAGCAATTATGGCAACTTATGTGTCAGCAACGCCTCAAGTTTTATCAGAATTACAAAATTTTGGCACACCGGAAGCTCAAGCATTAGTGAGTCGGGGAATAAAAATTTTTCAACAACAGAGTTTAGCTGGGGCGACGATTAATTTTAATCGGGATATTCAACCTTGGATCGGTGGGGTGATGGTGGCTTTACTTCCTACTGATGGAATTAAACCCGCAACAGATGCCCAGTTATTAATGGTTGTGGGAATTAAAAATAAATGGAAAGCTTGGCAATTTGCCCAAAAATTAAACACCTCATCGGAGGTTAAATCTCAACAGAGTCAATATCGAGGGGTGACTCTATCGAGTTATACCGAAAAAACGGGAAAACAATATAACGTGGCGGTGATCAATAATCAGGTGGTAATTGCGGCTAATCCTGAAACCGTGAAACGGGCGATCGATACCTTCATGGGTTCTCCTTCCTTGGTCAGTTTATCGGGAAAATCTGACCTGTTTTTTCAAAGTGCAAATCTTGCTAATCCTTTAGTGACGGTGTTTATTACCGATTATGATCGGTTAACGCAGGATTTAAGTAGCACTTGGCCAGAAGTTTTGAGTTTATCCGGTCAATCTATATCTTCCCTGAAACCCATTCAATCTATGGTAATTGGAGTTGGGGTAGAAGGGGATGGGATGCGCTTAAAAGCGATGGCTCAGTTACGTCCCAATGGCAAGGTATCCCAACAACCACCGGAATTTGGGAAAATGATCGATCGTTTCCCCAGTGACACCCTGGCTCTGGTAAATAGTCATGATCTGCATCAAATTTGGTTACAGTTTTTAACTTTGGGGGAAAATAACCGGGATTTGAATAAGATCATTAGTCAAATTCGTTTGGGACTGCAAGCAATTAATTTAGATGCGGATAGGGAGGTGTTTGGCTGGATGGATGGGGAGTTTGCCTTGGCTGCGATCGCTTCTGAAAAAGGAGTATTAGCGTCCTTGGGATTGGGGGGAGTTTTGTTAATTGAAACTAGCGATCGCCCCGCCGCAGAAATAATGTTAAATAAACTCAATACTCTGGTTGCCGGGGGCAATCCTCCGATTAATATTGAACAACGGAGTTTATCTGGAATTGAGGTGACAGAATGGAATGACCCTAAACAGGGAACACTATTCGGACATGGCTGGTTAAGTCCCAATGTGATGTTTGTTGCCTTTGGGGGGCCAGTGGTGGAAGCCATGACTCAGAATCCCACCAATCCCCTGAATCACAGCCAACGATTTCAAGAAATTAGCAAATCCCTACCCAGTTCTCACCATAGTTATGTCTATTTGGATATTGAAAAAATTACTTCTTGGGCGATGGGATATCTATTAGCATCTCCGGCGATCGCCCTTCAACCCAATAGAATGACTATACTAAATTCAATTCGAGGTGTGGGAATTAGTGCCAGCTTTCCCGATCCTTCGCAGGTTGAGGTAGAAATGCTATTGGTACTCAAACCCAAAACTTAATCACGGATTTAAAGGATTATAGCAGGGAACACCGGAACAGCCCCCCCAAACCCCCCGTGCACGGGGGGTTTGGGGGGGAGGGAACACCGGAGGAAAAGACTTCACCGTCTAGCTTTGCTGCATCACTCTTTGTCCTAATAGGTCTGGCGACTGCTATACACAGATTACACGGTTGAGAAAGCAACAAAACTACTTTGCGAAATCAGTGTAATTCGCCTAAATTAGCGATAATTGATCACTGATAACTGATAACTGATAACTGATTTAAAGCGTATGCGGATACTGATTTACTCCTATAACTATTATCCTGAACCGATTGGTATTGCTCCTCTGATGACAGAACTCGCAGAGGGTCTGGTCAGGCGCGGCCATGAAGTTCGGGTAGTTACGGGAATGCCCAATTACCCAGAACGCCGGATTTATCAGGGATACCGAAATAAGTTATATCTGACGGAAGAACGAAATGGGGTGATAATTCAGCGCAGCTATATTTGGGTGCGTGGCCCGAAACCCGGATTATTAGATCGTATGCTACTTGATAGTAGTTTTATGGTGACAAGCATAGTTCAGGCGTTTAACGGTTGGCGACCTGATATTATTTTTGCTACGGTTCCTCCTTTATTGGTGAGTGTTCCGGTGGGTATTTATGCCTGGGTGCGCCGTTGTCCGGTGATCTTGAATATTCAGGATATTGTTTCGGAAGCTGCCTTGCGGGTGAAGTTGGTTAATCCCGATGGTATTGTGATTAAAACTGCTAAATTTGTGGAAAAGTTGACTTATGAAAAGGTAAATCGGATTAGTGTAATTGCGGATGGTTTTGTTGATAAATTAGTGGGACTCGGCATCCCAAACAATAAAATTGCTTATATTCCGAATTGGGTAGATACTAATTTTATTAAACCTTTACCAAAAACGAATAATTCCTTTAGGATTAAGTATCAACTTGAAGATAAGTTTATCGTTCTTTATTCTGGAAATATTGCTTTAACTCAAGGTTTAGAAACGGTGATTAAAGCAGCAAAGTTATTAGGGTCTATTCCTGAAATCTCTTTTGTCATTGCTGGGGAACAGGAGGCTTTACAACAGTTAGAAAAGGTCTGTCAAGAATATCAAACGGAAAATGTTTTATTAATTCCCCTTGAACCCAGGGAAAAATTACCCGATATGTTGGCGGCTGCGGATGTGGGATTAGTGGTGCAAAAAAGACGAGTAACGGTTTTTAATCTACCCTCAAAAATTCCGGTTTTATTAGCCAGTGGTTGTGCTATTATTGGCTCTGTTCCTGATACGGGAACCGCAAAAGAGGTGATTCTTAAAAGTGGCGGGGGAATTGTGGTACCTCCTGAAGATGCGGAGAGTTTAGCCCAGGCGATTACTGATCTTCACAAAAATCCAGCACAATTAGAAGCCTTGGGTAAATCTGGACGAAAATATGCTGAGGAATATTATGGTATTGAACAGGCGTTAGACCAGTATGAACAGTTATTTACACAAGCATTAACCCCCGAATAGCCTATTTTATGTTTACTGTTTGCGGGAGTATGTATTGACACTCCCACGTGTGAACCGCGTGGGATTCTCCTGTCTAGCCCCGATTGCTCGGTATTCATGGAGTTGCCCCCTACTGTTTCCAGAATTGCGTAAGATCGTAGAGAATCTTCATGTTAGTATATCAGGAGGTTGAGAAATCAACAGAGGAAATCCACCGGATTCCAGAAAGATTACCATTCTGTTGAATACAAACAATCAAGCTGGAAACTACACCCAACTAAAAGACAAATTACCTTAACCGATAAAAACAGCCCCCCCTAGCCTCCCCGTGCACGGGGGGTAAACTCAAATTATTGGGTAAATGGGATATCCAAATCTTTTGAAAAAAAATTATGGAAAATTCAGAGATTGATTTTTCACAACAGGAACCGGAAGCATTACTCAATAATATTTTAACTCAGTTAGAACAGGGAGATTTTCAACAACGATGGGAAGTGAGCAAGATTTTACCCAGTTTAGGAACCCCTGTTTTAGAGCCATTGCTTAATATTTTACAAGATGAAACGGCTGATATAGAAATGCGTTGGTTTGTAGCTAGAACTTTGGGTAATTTTAAATCAGAAATCATTATTGAACCTTTAATTAATCTGCTCAAAAATTCTAAATCTGAACCAACAGAAGCAGAAATATCCCTGCAAGAAATAACGATTATTACTTTATCAAATCTAGGAAATTCAGCGATCGCACCTTTAATTCAATTATTAGAAAAACCCGATTCTAAATTATTAGCAACCCAAGCCCTAGCTCAAATTCGCCATTCTGAAACTATTCCCCCCTTGTTAACTGTTGTTAATGATCCAAATTCTAAAATTAGAGCGATCGCCATTGAAGCATTAGGTAGTTTTCATGATCCGAGGGTGATTCCGATTTTATTAGAGGCTTTAAATGATCCCGTTGCTGATGTGAGAAAACAAGCGGTAATTGGATTAGGAGTAAAATTAGATTTATTAGAAAATATCAATTTAGTCGAAAAACTTAAACCCTTATTATGGGATATTCGACCGGAAGTTTGTCAACAAACTCAACTCGCCTTAGCCCGTTTAAAAACCGATGAAGCCGCCGCCGCATTATTTGAACAAGTACAATCTCAAAGTGTTCCCCTTTCCTTAAAAATAGATGGGGTGCGTTCCTTGGGATGGATCGAAACTGCTAAAAGTTTGGATTATTTACAGGAAATTCTCTTGACTTTTGATCCTCAATTCAATCTAAATTCAAATCCAGAAACAATAGAAAAAATTACCCTAGTTAGAGAAATTATTCCGTGTATAGGAAGATTTGAAACCTTGGAATTGAGAAAACAAGCCCATCAAATTCTGGTCAATTTTATTAATAGTAATCATCCGGCAATTTCCGATCCTAAAACAAAACAATTGATTGCATTAGAATTGGGAAAACTAGGATTAATCGAGGCAATTAATCCCTTAATTAAGCTTTTGGTTGATCCGAATCCCTCAGTACGATTCCATTGTATTTCAGCCTTAAAACAAATTGAACCCGAACAAACCTATCAATATTTACAAAATTTATCCCATCAAAAAGATATTAGTTCTGATATTAAACAAGCAATTCTAATCGCTTTATCGGAAATCAGTAATCAGTAGACACCTGCTATATGTCTCTACTGATTACCGATAAATGTTTACCAATAACTATTTACTGTTTACTATTTACTGTTTACTGATAACGGATGACTGGTACAGATGCGCCAATAGCCTACGGCATCGCTGCGCTCGGGCACGTCTCTACACCGATTACTGATAACTGATGATTGATAATTGTATTTATGCGTTTAGAGCAACTGCAATCTTTTCTGTCCGTTGCTGAGACTGGAAGTTTTCAACAAGCAGCACGGAAATCGGGTCTAACTCAATCAACAATTAGTAGACAGATACAAGGACTAGAAGAAGAACTCGGTTTACCCTTGTTTCACCGCACGACTCAAGTTAAATTAACAATTGGGGGTGAACGCTTTTGGCCCTATGCTCGCAAAATTTGCCAAGCCTGGGATAGTGCTAAAGAAGAACTAGCATCTCTGTTGATGGGAAAACAGCCGGAACTTTGTGTGGCGGTAATTCATTCGGTTTGTTCTTCCTATTTACCTCCGGTTTTACAGAAGTTTTGTTATGCTTATCCAGAGGTTCAATTAAGGGTAACTTCTTTAGGAAGTGATCGGGCTTTAAAAGTGCTTAAAGATGGATTAGTAGATATTGCTATTATTATGAATAATCGTTCTTTTACCGTCAGTGGAGAACTTTTAGTTGATGTTCTGTATCAAGAATCCATTCAAGTATTAATGGCGAGTAACCATCCCTTAGCCCAATATTCTCAAATTCCTTGGGATGAATTAATTCGTTATCCGCAAGTTGTTTTTAAAGATGGTTATGGAATGCAGCGATTAGTTCAAGAAAACTTTACTAAGGCCGGAGCCAAATTAAATGCCGTTTTAGAGTTAAATACATTAGATGGGTTTCGTGGAGTCATTCGTCAGGGGGAACTGATTGCATTATTACCATATTCTGCCCTAGTAGAAGCCAAAACCGATCCGACTTTGGCGGTTAGAGAATTAGCTTCCCCTTCCAAATCTTCGGCTTCTTCTGAGTTAATGGCTGAGGATGTAAATACAAATTGGACTCGTGAAGTGGTAATTGTGACCACACCCGATCGAATGCAAATTCCTCCGATCGCCTATTTTTGGCAATTAGTTCATGATTGTATTCCTAATCAAAGTAATGGCTCAATTCATGCTTTAAATCCTCAAATGCCTCTGTTAAAATAACCTTAGCGTAGATTGCTATAGTGGATAATCTTACAATTTAAAACTTTATCAACATGAGTGATCGATTTAGGGATTTACTTCGTCAAGTGGGCAGTGGTACTCATACCAGTGAAGCATTAACCCGTTCTCAAGCGGCCGAAGCCATGAGATTAATGCTATTAGAGGAAGCAACTCCGGCTCAAATTGGTGCATTTTTGATCGCCCATCGCATCCGACGCCCGACAGGGGAAGAATTAGCCGGAATGTTAGATGCTTATGAAGAAATTGGCCCTCAACTTCAGTCTGTTACCTCCGCGCCGTTTGTATTGGGTTGTCCTTATGATGGTCGGTCTCGCACGGCTCCAATGGCCCCCTTAACCGCTTTAATTTTAGTTACCGCCGGGGTGCGGGTGATTTTACATGGGGGTCAGCGAATGCCCACCAAGGAGGGAATTCCTTTAATTGAAGTTTGGCAGGGGTTGGGTTTAGACTGGTCTAAATTATCCCTAGCACAAGTACAAAAGGTTTTTGCAGAATTGGGTTTGGGATTTGTTTATCTTCCCCAACATTTCTTAGCAGCAGAAAAGTTAGTTACCTATCGTCGAGAAATTGGTAAACGTCCCCCTTTAGCGACGATGGAATTGATCTGGAAACCCTATTTAGGACAAGCAACAGTGGTTTGTGGGTATGTACATCCGCCCACAGAAACCATGTTTAGAGAAGCTTTTCATTGGCGTGGAGTAACGGATTTTATTACGGTTAAAGGGTTAGAAGGAAGTTGCGATTTACCCCGCGATCGCACTTGTATTATTGGGCTGCATCAACCGGGTCAACAAACCCAAATAGTTAAAGATCCTACAAAAATATTAACAAAAAATCCTATCTTAGATGATGTTTTCTTTGAACGGTTATTATTACATCCCCGGGATTATGGATTTGACGGTAGGGAAGTTACTCTGTCCTCAACTCCGATTTTAATTGAACAAATTCAAACGGTTTTAAAGGGTCAAAGTAGTGAATTTATGAAAGCCACACTGTGGAATGGGGGTTTTTATCTCTGGCGTTCTGGGGTGTGTCAAGATTTAGAATCAGGATTATCAATGGCTGAATCTCTACTAACCCAGGGGAAAGTTCAGGCTAAATTGCAGGAGATTCAAAATTACTTTTTTAACGGGGATTTGAAATGAATGATCTATCTATTGCTGCTTTAATTCTAGCTGGAGGTCAAAGTTCTCGCATGGGTGAGGATAAGGCTTTTGTTCTCTATGAAGGAAAACCCCTGCTTCAGCGAGTTTATGAAGTGGCGGCTATCTGTAGCCAAAAAGTATATATTGCCACACCTTGGCCGAAACGGTATCAAACTCTATTAACCGAGGATTACGAAGTTATATTAGAGAAGGAACCGAACCAAGGGCCATTAATCGCCCTATCCCAAGGATTATCACAAATTCCCTTTGATTGGATTTGGTTATTAGCCTGTGATTTGCCGCGATTAGAACCTGCTATGATTCAACATTGGCAAACCCGTTTAACCGTTCTCCCCGATACAATTTTAGCCGTTGTTCCTCAAACCCAGTCCCGTTGGGAACCCCTATGTGGGTTTTATCGGCGTTCCGCCTATGACCATTTACAAGGGTTTATGGCTCCCGGCGGTCGATCTTTTCAACGCTGGTTAGGTCAAATTCCCATAGAACCGATTGAGCTATCGGAAGCAGAATCACAAATGTTATTAAATTGCAATAGACCGGACGACTTAAAACCTTAAAAAATAATTAAATTATTAATTAAATTTTGTATCAACAAAGATATTTCATTCGGTGGGGTTCGCGTTCAGGTTGTTCGTTTTGAGGATATCTAATAAAGGAGTCGTCCTGAATACATCCGTAAAACTGTGAAAGTGGTGTTGCTTCCATTGGTTTAGGTAGGTTAGTGTGATAGACAATGATCACCTCGATATCCATATTCTGTACATCAGGTAAGCGAACTTTCAAAAAACCATCACTACCGATATGAGATTTTAACTTGATGCTGTGCATAATTTGACACTCTCAGGTCTGAAGACACGCTCGATTCTGCGGACAGAATTAGTTTAATCTAATTCTCGCTACGACTGCCGCATATCGTCTACTGAGTTGATTAGGTAAGAAACCCGATCTTCCCGATACTTTTACTTTTGAATCAAAACACTTTCACCAAGCCATCACTAAGCCAAGTTGCGGTACGCTCTGCAATCTGCCATTGTTTACTCCTTGCTTGTCATACTGCCGTTAGAATTAAATCTAACCGTTGTTTCAGGGGAGTCGGGATTTCTCCGATACTAGAATGCTTCAACACGCAGATGTTTATTATTCTTACTTGTGTTTTTTGATTCTAGCACATCCTTTTCTTATGAAGACCTGCCTACGTCTACTTGTGAATTTTTGCAAAACCCGATCTAAAATCCCAAAAATCTGGGTAAGTTGTAAGTAAATTTACTATCTTCACCCAATTTACCTGCTATAACCAACAAATACTTAAAAATGGACAGGAGGAACCAATGGTATACACCTTTGATTTAGTGGGTGTTTCTCCCATTCTTGCCTTTTTTTATGAACAACAGGAATTAAACCAACAACCCGCCCCAGGGGTTGAATACTTGGGAAATCACAAATGTACCCTTGATACCTTTATTGAGTCTGTACAGACGGTTTCTCCTCAACGGGGCTGGAATGTCGATCAAGTGGTCGATACGGTAATTCACTTCTGGATGAATAACGCCGACAGCATCCAATATTGGAAAACTCGCCTAGAGGACGCTGGACAGCAAAATCTATTAGTCGCCAGGGTCGCCGATATCAAATTCCTCCGTAATACTTTTGAATCCCTACTGGAAAACTGATAAAAAAAGAGTGATGCTGCTTCGCGTCTGCTGGTGCATCGCTCTTGAGTTTTTTTCAGTCAGATGTTGGACAGTCTTTTTTTGTTATACAAAACTTGGTTAAACTTATCTAAGTCTCACCATTCAACTTCCCCCGTTCGACAAGTAAAGAGGGTTTGGTATCCAAACCCCCACAATAAAATATTACAACCTATTTAGGATTGCTAGATATACAAAAAATAGTACATATACCCCCCCTGATGGGTGACTCCCCGCTCCCCAAATCCTCAAAATGGAGCGAAGATAAAACACATTACTCAGAGTGTCAGATCCAGAAGCGGTCAATTCTTATGTGCATCGACCGAAGCCGCTTCCCATATCCCTCGTGCAATTCTCCAGGGTGTGATCGGGTTTTTACTACCTTGTTATATCCCTATTCTGTTCAATCAAAGCATCTATTTTCATAGCCATCAGGGGTCATCTCATGAAAAATATTATTGTTTTATTAGGACTTGTTGCTTCTAAAAGTTTTACCGTGTTTTCCGTGGCTTCTGCCCACGCAGTCCCGTCCAAATCCGAGGTAAATCAAACCACCCTCGATCATTGGACAACACTGAGTTACACCGGGAAAAATGAGGATGGAGACACAGAACAGATCGATACTAAAAAATCTTAAGCTATTTCTAACGCCAATGGACTCCCACCCCAATGCGATCGCCACCTTGCTGTTTAGCCTCCTGTAGAGCTTCTTCGGCAACGGTAATCAAAGGATGTGGGGGTAATTCCGGTGCGGGAATAGCTGTTGCTACCCCCAAACTCAAAGTTAGGTAGGGACTGATCTCAGATTTAGGGTGAGAAATTTCCAATTGTTTAATTTTAGCTCTAATTAACTTAGCAACTTCGATCGCCCCAGTCCTATCTGTATGGGGAAGCAAAATTGCAAATTTTTCCCCACTATAACGCCCAACTAAATCGGCTGGACGTTTAATACAGGTGCCCATAGTTTGAGCAATATTTTGTAAACAGATATCTCCTTGATCATATCCATAAACTTCGTTATAACCTTGAAACCTATCCACATCTGCAATAATTAAGGATAAATATATTCTTTCCCTGGCTAAACGTTGCCATTCTCTTAATAAATATTCATCGAAATAAGGACGATTTGCTAATTGAGTTAAGGGGTCAAGCCGACTCAAATACTTTAATTTATCCGTTGTTGTTTGTAACTTCTGGCTAATTTCCTCAAGTTTACTTTCGGCGACTTTACGCGCTAATATTTCTTGTTCTAACTGAAGCAAAGACTCGCTTAAAACCTTCTGATTTTGACGGTAATTCTGGATATTTTTAATTCTAAGCATAATTTCTTGAGAATTAAAAGGTTTTCTGATATAGTCATAATAGCCGCCATAGTCTAAGGGAATAGAATAGCTATGATTAGAATATGAAATTAATAAAAAAATACCAATACTTTGTTGATTATTTTCACAATATTGAGAAAAATAGTTAAGACTTAATCTTTGATCTTCAAGTTCTGAACAATCCCAAAAAATCAGATCAGGAATCTTGATCTGTAAATATTCTAAAGCCGCAGTTTCATTTAAAGCCCTTCTAATTTGATACCCTTGCTGACCTAAAATTTCCGATAGAATTTGTACATCCTGGTCATCATAATCAATAATCAAACAATCCAATGGGGGAAATTTTTGGGCAGGTAAAATCATATAATTTAATCAGATTAAATCAGGTTAAAAAACAGAATTGATTCATCAAGTATCCGCATGATCAGTTAAGAATAAATCACAGTTTTTTTTATCAGTAAAAATCTTGGGTTTATTTATTTAACTGATAACTGATAACTGATAACTGATAAAATATTACAACCTATTGAGGAAGTTAGACCATGACTGTCAAAATTCTATCGGTGAGTAATGGTCATGGGGAAGATGCGATCGCCGTTAGGATTTTACGAGAACTCCAAAAACAGCCCCATCCCCCGGAACTCGCCGCCTTACCCTTAGTGGGACTAGGACAATCTTACACTCAACTAGACAACGTTCCCATTATCGGATCAGTAAAATCCCTACCTTCTGGGGGTTTTATTTATATGGATAAACACCAACTCTGGCGAGATCTACAAGCAGGGTTATTTCCCTTAATTATTCAGCAATATCAAACAATTCGTCAATGGGTAAAACAAGGGGGAATAATTCTCGCCGTCGGGGATATTGTGCCTTTATTTTTAGCTTGGTTAAGTGGGGGAAATTATGCTTTTATCGGAACAGCAAAATCCGACTATTATCTCCGTGATGAACAGGAAAAATTACCCCTAACCGGAATGTGGAAATGGTATAAATATTCTGATTCAATTTATTTTCCTTGGGAACGTTGGTTAATGAATCATTCTCGGTGTTTAGGGATATTTCCTAGGGATACTATAACAACTGAAACCTTACAAAAATATGGGATTCCGGCGATTGATTTAGGAAATCCCATGATGGATAATTTAGAACCTAATATTGATAATTCTAATATTGATCAATTACAGCAGCGATCGCTATTCATTACAATATTACCCGGTTCCCGTTCTCCAGAAGTTAATCGAAATTGGGATATAATTTTACAAGGAGTAGATGCAATTATTCAAAGCTCGATCCGATCAACAGAAAATCCGATCCCTAGCTATCAAGAATTGGTGTTTTTAGGTGCGATCGCCTCTAGTTTAGACCTGCAACCCTTTTGTCAATCTCTGTCGCTTCACCAATGGCAAGAAACCCCAGATTTAAGATTACCTAATCTTAACTTTCCTTGGGGTCACGGAGAATTAATTTTTTCTCAAAAAAATGCTATATTAATCTTGACAAATCAAGCATTTAATGATTGTTTAGCTTTAGGGAATATTGCGATCGCCATGGCGGGAACTGCAACAGAACAATTTGTCGGTTTAGGGAAACCAGCGATCGCAATTCCGGGCGAGGGGCCACAATTTACCCCCACCTTTGCTAATAATCAACAGCGTCTATTAGGGCGATCATTAATTATAGTAGAAAATCCGATAGAAATTCCTGAAATATTGCGATCGCTTCTTCTTAATTCCGAGCAATTAAAATTAATAGCAGAAAACGGAAAACGTCGCCTCGGACAACCAGGTGCAAGTCGTCGTATTGCCCAATACCTACCGTAGTAAGCCCTTCAGGGCTTAATCCATATTTACTGGTAAATTTATTACTCATAATTAGGATTGATGAGTCAGCCCTGAAGGGCTTACTACAAATAGGTAATAATCTGGTGATTTATCCGGCGTTGGTTTGGGGAAGATAACCGCGATCGCCCCTGAAACGACTAAAATAGAATCACAGAATTACAGACTGAGGCTAACTGTTCTATGCCCGAAATCGTCGAAATTCCCCTAGAACTGACTCGCTTTCAACTGTCGCCAGCAGTTCAATCCCGTTTGCAATTTCTCTTAGATCGTCAGGATGAAGGTTACACCCTATCTCAAGCAGAACAACAGGAAGCCGAGGGACTGGTTGAATTGATGGAATTTTTATCATTGCTACAGTTACGTTCAACACGGGTGAGCCAGTAATTATTAATGACAAAGATGACCGCTTCTCTCCGTCGATGGGTGATTCAACGAGCTAATAACCGTTGTGAATATTGTGGCATATCTCAGATTGGTCAAGTCGCTACATTTCACATCGACCACGTTATTCCTGTTGTTGCAGGTGGCGAAACCACAGCAGAAAATTTAGCCCTTGCCTGTGTTTCCTGTTCGCTTCGGAAGGGCGCACGGCAGAAAATTGAAGATGCAGAAACGGGTGAAGTTGTCTATATTTTTAATCCGCGTCAACAGAGATGGAATGCTCACTTTGCTTGGAATGGTGTGGAAATGATCGGGTTCACGGCGACTGGTCGAGCAACGGTGCAAGCCCTTGATTTGAATCGGTCAAATATGTTGACAATTCGGGCCGAAGAGGAATTACGGGGTCGTCATCCACCCCCGGAAGATATCAATCCTGTAGACCCTAACTTGTAGGTAATTCTTGAAGAAATTTTCCATTTTATTTATTCAATCATTGGATTCTAATGAGGCAAAATGGTCTAACAGCAGTCGATGGATGAAAATGTAGCCACCGCCTACTTTTTGCAAAAAGATGCCGAATATCTATCGTAGTAAGCCCTTCAGGGCTTAATTCATATTTACTGGTAAATTTATTACTCATAATTGGGACAGTTCTTTTGCTTTTTGAAGCAACAATTCAGATCTTAACCTTAGAAAACTCTCATAGTCATCATCCTCGAACGCATTGGCAGGACAGAAATGCGTCGCTATTATTTCATCGAAAATTTTAGTGTCAGCAGGCATTAGAAGACGGTATTTGCTAGGTGGTAGATTTTTGATTTTATTATTGTCAGTTCGGGCAAGTAATGAAAAGTTTGCCAAACAATTTATTTGGTTATCTTTATACTTGTTCAGTCCTTCCAAGTAATCTTTTGGAAAAATATGATGAAATTCATTTCGATTACCTAGGGATAAAACCTTTTGTAAAGATACATTTGTCCCTTGAATAAAGTTTAATGGTTTTCCCTGTGCTAAAAGAAGAATAAATGTACTTGTTGCAACTGAAGACATTCGGAAGGAGTAATTGAGAAAGAAACTGGTATCTAAGGATACGTCAAAGTCTCCAAGTGTATGAGGTTTGCCTGCCTTCAGGTTTTGGACTTCTGCCAAATCTATATCGGTACTCTTAGCTCCTCCCCTTGCATATCTTTGAGAAAAGCACGCACGCCAAAACCATTTTTTGATAACTTTGTATTGCTCTTGAGAGAAAGGAGGGGGTTGTTTCTGTGACGAAGCAAAGAATGAGGTTAAAACGGCTAATATGTTTTCCATTGGTAAAAGCTTAAGAGAGAAAACATTTAGCTCAGTCTTCAAAAAGTCAATAGCCCGAGATATGCCTCTGCGGATTTCCTCAAATTTGTCTCGTACTGCACTACCAGGAAGTTCCATAAAACCTTCTGGATTGGCACTATTCATTACTACCGCAGAGCAGCATTTGAGGAGTAAATCAGAGCCTACCTCTTTAAAGCCGAATGGTTCCAATTCTTCAGCAACTTCTCTAAACTTCTCTGGTAAGTCAAACTCTACACTCCAGTTCCAAACAGATAAAAGCTGCAAAGTATCTAATTCAACCCCTTTCCTATTAATCCTCTCAAAAACGGTGGCAACGTATTTCGGTTCTTCACTTTCAAATCGTTCTACAGGAATTCTAGCTTTGGTAAATCTGTCTACTAGCTCGTCTATCTGTTGTGCTAGATTCTCATCTAAATTTCTAGTAGCTTTTCTATAGTTAGGAGAGTCGAAAACATACTTGAGCGGAAAAAATTTTGTTGCATCATAATTTGTAGAATCTTCCAAATATTGAAAGGGAACGGATTCTTTGCTATTTAGTTCAAAGAACAGATTAGTCCAATCAGTATTCTCGCTATCTCCAGCAGTAAGATAATTTTGAAATATACCAAAAATAGAGGTTATTCTCTGCTGCCCATCAAGCACATAATCTATTGGATATTCCAAATCATTCTCAGGAAGTTTATAAGGCCCTAGATTCCTTTCAGTTCGTAAACAATTTCTAGTTCTCCAAATTAATACAGAACCAAAAGGAAACTCTTTATAAATACTGTCTATAAAGAGGGAAACCCGATCTGAATCCCAAACAAAACCCCGTTGAAAAGACGGAATTCTAATCCTTCCCCTCTGTACATCATTGATTAAATCTTTAATAAAGTAGTAAGTTTCAGCCATAGAGAGTTAATTTGAAGTTATCCTTATAATTACAGCATAGGGATATCCCAATAGTCAAACTCGCCCAACTCCTGCAAGCCCAACTCACCGAAACTAACCTCTACCAAACCCTCCAACTCCTCTGCATCGACGGTAGCAAATTCGATAACCGCGATAACCCCGCCGCCGATATCTACCTGCAACTCGTCAAAAAACACCTCTGCCCCAAATCCACTGAGGGCATCGCCCCGCACCCTCACCGATCTCAAAATCTATTGGCAACTCCTAGACTGGGAAAAACACCCCATCCTCATTTTCTACGAAGAGGCAAAATCCCAAGGTTTTAGCCAAACTTTTCTCGATTCTCTCACTCGCTTCGACGCTACAATCTGCGTTATTACCGACTCACCCCATCCCAATATTCCTACATTCTCACCCCAAGATCCGCACCTGATTCAAACTATTATGAATTGGCTGCAAAGGACTGTTTTAGAAACGTAAATTTGTAGAGTGGGTCGATCACGCCGGATAAAGGGATTTTAGACCAACCGGAGGTTATTGATAGCGCGATTGCGTTGCCGTCCCCTAGGGAATCGCATTTCACGGTTCATAAGCCTCACTACGATGCGCTATCGCGACAACAAAAACCTGAACCACTTCATCTTCTACCGAATAAATGACCCTATAATCTCCGATTCGATAGCGATAGTACCCTGCATAATCTCCCTTGAGGGCTTTAATATTAGGGTGAGATCGAGGATTTTGCTCTAGCTGCTGCAAACATCGGGCAATTTTCTTAGCTCGGGCTTTGGGAGCGTTAGCATAAACCTTTTGAGCATCAGGATGGAGGAGAACTTCATACATCAGAGCGAATGTTTCTCCAGCTTTTATAATGGGTTTTAGGGGTTGCTTGATTTTGCTTAACTCGTTCGAGCAATCCAGGAATTGCCAAGAGTTCCTCGGTTGCAGCTTCGCTTTCGGCATAAGCCAGGTAAGCAGCAAAATCAGCAAGCACCTGTAATCGCTCTGGCGATAGTTGCTTAAGTGACTCATTAAGCTGGCGTTGTAACTCCGTTACAGATATCGCAACCGCCGACGACTTATCCGACATTGGGGAATTATCTGTAGTATTCATAGGTGTTTTACCACTTCAATGTTTAGTATCTTTTGCCACTTTTCGGCACACGATAACTGCCGCCGTTGAGCCAATAATTCAGGATTTGACATAAAACAACCTTGAATCCATTTTTCCATCTTACCACTACCCCAAGGATTTCACGAAACCCGCCGCCGACATCTACCTGCAACTCGTCAAAAAACATCACTGCCCCAAATCCACAGAAGGCAAACCCTGTAACCTTGCGTGGCTAACGGACAAATCCCTAGAAGCACCGTTAAAAGGCTTTCCCCCCATCAACCCAATCTGTTATCTGCGATTTAAACTTGGTTAGATGAGGCTTGAGAAGATAAGAAACCGGGTTTCTGCAACAATTTTTGTGGCTTACCCAAGATTAAATTAAGAAACCCGGTTTCTGTTCTGGGGAACTTTCTCACCCCAAGACCCGCACCTGATTCAAACTATTATAAATTAGTTGCAACGCACTGTTTTAGAAGCTTAACCTATAACAGAATAGGGGAATCCTCGGCTGTGTGAATAGATGAAAGTAATAAATTTTAAGCCTTTTAGTCTGCCCACTCTACCACTATTCATTGTAATGATACTTACAAGCCACGATCGCAATTTCTTCATCCGTAACTTGGTAAACTAAACGATGTTCATTATCAATACGTCTTGACCAAAAACCACTTAACTCATATTTCAGAGGTTCAGGTTTACCCAATCCTTCAAACGGCGATCTGTCTATATCTTTAATCAGTTCGACAATTTTGCGATAAATCTTTTTGTCTAATTTTACCCACTCAGTAAAATCTTCAAAGGCAGAAGATTCAAAAACAATTCTTCTGCTCATTGTAAATCGGGTAAGTTAACTTCAACTAAATTTTGCCGATTTTTCACGTTATCAACGGCTTGCAAAAGTCGATTTTTATTGACTTCTGATTTCAAAAGGTATTCAGTTTCATCAAATTGTGAAACAATAATTTCAATCTCTTTATCTCCAAAAGTCGCTTTGATTTCTTCTAAAATATTAGTATCTAGTTCGCTGGCTTTTAACCGATAAACTGTTGACATTGTTTTTCCTTGTTTTCGATTCTGATAATTATCTTAGCACCACTCGTCAAAAAACACCACTGCCCCAAATCCACAGAAGGCAAACCCTGTAACCTTGCGTGGCTAACGGACAAATCCCTAGAAGCACCGTTAAAAGGCTTTCCCCCCATCAACCCAATCTGTTATCTGCGATTTAAACTTGGTTAAACAAGACTTGAGAAGATAAAAAACCGGGTTTCTGAGACAATTTTCGTTCAATAAATAGAGGTTTTGAGAGAAACCCTGTTTCTGACCTCATCCTACCCCCAATGAAGCTATAATCAAGCTAGAATATTAGCAAAACTTAATCCTAATCTAATTTGATCCAAGTTATTTTTTAATGAAAAATATCAAAATCATTGTGGAAAAGCACCCTGATGGTTATATTGCCTATCCGTTAGGGATTCAGGGAGTTGTAGTTGGTGAAGGTGATACTTATGAAGAAGCTCTAAATGATGTGCGATCAGCTATTTTATTTCATATTGAGACTTTTGGAGAATCGGTGCTAGAATCTGAATCCTCAATCCTCGAAGCTTTTGTCGCCGAGGCAAGCGTATAATGGCAAAGTTTCCAGTTGATGCTCCCAAATCAAAGGTTATTAAGGTACTTGAGGGTTTTGGATTTTCAATAGTCAGGGAAAAAGAACATATTTCTATGATTAGACAAAATCCTGATGGCACAACTACTCCTTTAACTTTGCCCAATCATAAACTGATTAAAGGTTCTACCCTCAGAAGTATCTGCACTCAATCTGGTATCTCACGAGATGATTTTATTGCTGCTTATGAACAAGTTTAGGAATATATTGGCTTTTTCCCTGATCAACCCAACCAGAGAATTAAGAAACACGGTTTCTGACCTCAATCGTAGTAAGCCCTTCAGGGCTTAATCCATATTTGCTGGTAAATTTATTACTCATAATTAGGATTTATGAGTCAGCCCTTCAGGGCTTACTACAAAATTACTGAAAATAATGATAAAGATTAGCAACGGTTAAATCGGGTACTTCTTGCCAATTTTTAGGGGCTAATCCATTTAAACCTGTGGCGATCGCTTTTTCAAAAATATAAGATTCATGATCCCGGCGTAATTCAGGTTTAACGATAAATTTTAATTGATCTTGTAAAGCCGAATAGTGTGATTTTTGTTGTAAATCCTCATAGATTTGCATTTCTAAAGGTTTAATAGTTATGTCATTTTTTGATAATTCAAAATTAACTGATTCCGATGTTTCCGATTCTAACATTCCTAACTCTTTTCGTTCATCGTCCACAAAGAAGGCAGTTTAAGTAAATGAGGAAATTCTTTTCTTAATATTCTTGATGATGCCCCTTTGATTCTAAACATAATTTGATATGGGGCAACTAAAGGGTGGCAACTAATAAACAAATGCACATGATCGGGCATTATCTCCAGAGCTAGGACATCACACTCTAGCTCTTTTGCTTTTTGGTAGATAATTTCTTCCAATCTTCTACTGACTTCATTGACTAATACCCTTTTCCGTCTTTTAGGACAAAAGACAAAATGATAGTTAATCAGGCTCACTGATGTGTTTTTTCTTTTGTACTGATTTTCTGTCATTGTCGATACACACGATTCATCAACCTTATGTTATCATGGTTGGCATGACTAAGATAACTCGGACGATCAAATTAAAATTCGTGGATCTCAACCGTTGTAAAGCTCAAATGTTTGAGCAAATGACGGAAGAAAACACACGGATTGCTAACAACCTGTTGTCATTGCCAATCAAAGAACGGCGTAAAATGACGACAGCTAAGATCATGTCCGAGTTAAAATCTGCCTTGGTTAATCAAGTCATTCGACATACCACTTCTGGTCAATCTCGACATAATTGGTCTTATTATTCTCTGGAGCAAAAACTTAATTATAAGTTAGCTCTAAAAGGATTGAAATTAATTAAAAGACCTGCACCGTATACTTCTAAATCTTGTTCAACTTGTGGTGTTATTGGCAAAAGAAATCGGCATGATTTCAATTGCCCTAATGGTCACTACCATAATTCCGATCTTAATGCTGCACGAAATCTATCTCAATGGGATGGTTTTTCATGTGATTTGAACCTAAAGAGAGATGCTTCTGTAATGGATTCATCCGGTTTAAATTATGGGGTGCTTGGCACACCCCTGAACTCGATGAATACTGGCAAACAAGAGTACATTCAACTGTCTCTATTTGACTGGGCTAGATACGAGAATCCCACCCCTTTAGCGTAGCGTAGGGGTGGGAGTGTCAATTAGACAGTTTCTAAAACTGTCCATGGTGGCTCAGGGGTTTTGTGGCTCAAAACTACAATATTATTAACAATAACGCCCCAAGGAATTAACGGTTATGAGCAATAAACAAATGTTGGCACAAAAAGATACATCCGCTTGGATTCTTCAAGTTTGGCTATCTTTTATTCTGGCTGTATCCACAACCGCCGTCGGGATTGCTTACCTTCCTGTAGATATTTGGGTGAAAGGATTTATGGGAATGGGTTTAACTTTTTCGGTGGGGTCTTCTTTTACTTTAGCAAAAACTGTTCGAGATAATCATGAAGCGGACAAATTATTATCTAAAGTTGATCAAGCTAAGTTAGAAAAATTATTAGCTGAATATAATCCGATGAAGTAATTGTGTTGATAAAGAGGTTATATTTCTGAGTAAAAATTTTAGCAATTTTAATCAAATACCCATCCTATAAAAATGCTAAATATTGCATCTATACAGGATGGGTTAAAAGTTTTTATTGGAATCAATTCAACAGACTTAATTTCTAGTTTTCCGTAATATAAATATATCCATTACGGTAGGGTTTCTTCTTCTGTTTTTCTCCAATATCAATTAAGTATTTTCTCAATTCAAGAATTTGTTGTAGGGTGGAAAATTTAGGACTGGATTCAATATCCATAAATTCCTGACTAGAAAGATCCTGAACTAAACTCTTGAGATAATGGGTTAATTTCTCTCCTAGTTGATCAAGATTTAGTGTTTCTAAATCTTTAAGAGGAAAAATATAAGCCTTCCCAGATACAGGAGAAAGATAAGATCTGTTTTCTATAGCTGGTTTATCTGATTCAACAATAGCAACTTCTTGAAAGCTCTTTACGGTTTCTTTAACTAAAGTTTCTAAATCAGGGATATTGATAGAAATGGGAGGATCTACCGATTTAAGACTATTATAATCTAATCTTGATCCTTCTAACTTGAGATTGATAGCAAAGCTAATCAGGTAGCCCATAAATTTTAGACTGTGTTCTCTCTAGCAACAATTGTAACTTTAATGGGATAGCTATTAATGGCTTGGTAAACTGTTTTTGCAGCACTTCGACAGCGTACAATTAATTCTTTTGCATCTGGATTTGTTCGGATAGCTGCTCCCACAATTCCATCTAAATCAGGACGACTTAAATGACGATCTTTAAATTCCAGAGCAATTTTATGTGTAGCCATTAATAATCTCCATCAATAATGATTGTTTTAAGTTTTCCGGCTACAATACGCGCTCCGTGTTCTGTAGGAGCTACAATTCTAATAACACAATCTATTCCTCCATCTTTGCCATATCGTTTCTCAATGATAGATTCAGTTAAAATGTTACCCTCAGCATCAGTAAAATCAACCGTTTGGAAATTTTTCAGCCGTCTCATTAAACGTTTGATCTCATCATGCTCAAACTGATAACCTCTTTTGCTGGGTGTGAGCTTTGCAGGTTTAACTTCTTCTACAGGAATAAAACGAAGGTTTGAGAACCATCCGGTAACAAAAGTAAGAGCTTGTTGAAACATTTGTAATTTAGGTAAAAGGATTTACTGGTATCTACCTAATATTATCTCTCTGGGATATATAAAATGACAACTAAAATTTGTCTGATTTTGTTATGAATTTTATCTTTTTTAAGATGCTATTTTTATAAAAATGTCATAAAATGTTAGATAATGTTAACCCAAGGTCAAATTTGTTAGAATACTCGGCTTATGGACACACAAAGTATGATCAAGTTAACGGATAATATTGTATTTGCTAAAACAGGCAAACACTTAGACAATTTACAAGAAGCGGTACTCTGTGAGACTCTCAAAGGCCAGAAATATCGGAAAATTGCTGAGGATTTGCACTGTAGTCCAAGTTATATTAGAGATGTTGGTTCAAAATTATGGAAAATCCTTTCAGACGAATTCGGTGAAACTGTGAAAAAATCGAATGTAAAAGTAACGCTAGACAGAAACACAGTTTCTAATGTTTCTAATTATGGCAATTTTGTACAACAGTTTGGTAATGTTAATCAATTTTGTCCAGATAATAAATGTCTCCCCGAAACAAAAAAACACCCATCATCATCAACAGTTGATCCTCAAAATTCTAACTTTAAACAACAAATTGATTTAAGAGATGCACCGAACTTAAATCAATTTGTTGATCGCACTGAAGAACTAGCAACTCTCAATAATTTTATCTTAAAAGAACGGTATCGGGTCGTAGTAATGTTAGGAATGAGTGGAATCGGAAAAACAGCGATCGCTCGTCAACTCATTGAACAAATTAAAACAGAATTTGATTGTATTTTTTGGCGAAGTTTGCGAACATCTACGCCTTTAAAATTATTATTAAAAGATTTAATAAAATTTTTGAATCCCACAGAAGTTGATAGCTCTTTAACCGGAGATGATCAATTAAGATTATTAATTGAGAGTTTACGAGATCGCCGTTGTCTGATTATTTTAGATGATATTCAATCTATATTTAATCCTAGACAATTAGCCGGAGAATATAAACCGGGTTATGATGATTATGGAACCTTATTTCAACTGTTTGCTGAATTTCCTCATAATAGTTGTTTACTCTTAAATAGTTGGGAACCTCCTTTAGAGCTTTTGAGATTTAATCACGATGATTCATCAGTTCAATTTTTACAATTATCTGGACTCACAACCGGAGGAATAGAACTATTTAAACAGTTGGAATTAAAAGATGAGGAAAACTGGTTAGAATTAATTCATATTTATCAGGGAAATCCTTTGTTTTTAAGATGCGTTGCTCAAACTATTAACCACTTATTTTCAGGGAAAGTTTCTGAGTATCTTAAATATGAACCCGTATTTTTAGGAGATGAAATATTAAAGATATTAACACCACAGTTTCAGCGATTATCTGATTTAGAAAAACAGGCGATCGCTATTTTTTGTTCTGAATCATCTCCGATTAATATTTCACAGCTAAGTCAAAAATTACCGATTTCTACAACGGACTTATTCAAAGTCATTTTATCCTTAGAAAGACGGGGATGGATAGAAAAAAGTGATGAGAATGATACAGCTAGATTTAATATTAAATTCCTACTCCAACAATCTATCGCTGATCTTAATAATACTAAATCTGAATTAAGCTAATAATAATCGTCCTTTAGGTTCAGGGATAGAACGTCCTAACTCGTCGCTCGAAATTTGTTAATTTCTCGTTCCAATGCTCTGCATTGGAATGCTAATTTTGAGGCTCTGCCTCAAATAATAGGAGGCGGAGCCTCCATAAATAGCATTTCCAGGTAGAACCTGGAAACAAGAGGAAACAATACCAAATTTGTTCTAAGTTTAAAGTAAATTGAGTCATAGTTCTGATTAGAAAGCTATGGGATTATAGTTATTATAAGTGATGTATCCAAAGGCGCAGCTAGAGCGATCGCTATTTTGATAAACTATAATAAAAAAACAGTCATCCTAACGGACATTCAATAATGTCTATTGTTGAAGAACAAATTCAAACCCCAACACTTCTCCCTGAAGTGCAATTTCCGCCCAGTGATTTATTGAGTCAGGAGCCTCCATTGGAAAGCGAACTCCATCTCCGCCAAATTCTACTTTTACTTAACTCGTTAGAATGGTTATGGCAAAATCGAGATGATTTTTATGCGATTGGCAACTTAACCATTTATTATAGTCAACGTCAAAAAAAATCCGAAGAATTTCGCGGGCCAGATTTTTTTGTGGTTTTGGGAACTGAACGAAAACCCCGTAATAGTTGGGTTGTTTGGGAAGAAGATGGCAAATATCCTAATGTCATCATTGAAATGTTATCCAAAACAACGGCTAATACTGATCGCGGAGAAAAAAAAGAAATCTATCAGGATGTTTTTCGTACCCCAGACTATTTTTGGTTTGACCCAAAGACTTTAGAATTTGCCGGATTTCATATTGTTGAGGGTCAATATCAACCCATTCCACCCAATGAAAATGGCTGGTTATGGAGTCAACAATTAGACCTATTTTTAGGGATTCTTGATAATAAATTACGATTTTTTACAATAGGAGGAGAATTGGTTTTAATGCCTGAAGAAGTTGTTATTCAAGAACGACAACAACGAGAAATGTTACAGCAACGGGCTGATAAGTTAGCCGCTAAACTCCGAGAATTAGGAATTGATCCTGAACAACTTTAAAAGGATTTAATACTAAACCTTCCTGATTAAACGGAAGATTAAAATAGGCAAAAGCAGAATATTCTCCTTTTGCCTAATACCAATTAAATGAATAAAAAAAAAGGCAGTTTTAGCCCGCCAGAAATCAGTTATTCGGTTAAAGAATTATCTTGTTTCCGTTTTTGTTTCTGACGTTTCCGGTTAGCTAAACCCGCTTCTACAGGGAAACCAACCACAGGAATTACCTGATCTTGACGTTCTACTTCCAAACGTTTTAGTTCAGTGTAATCCACCCAATTAATACAATTAACCGGACAAGTATCAATTGCTTCCTGTATTAACACGGATGTATCGCCATCCTGTCTAAATACCCGCGCTCGACCATAATCTTCTTGAATAAAAAAAGTATTCCGAGCGACGTGGGAACAGTGTTTACACCCGATACAGGTGAGTTCATCCACATAAACCCCTTTTTGCCGCAATACACCGCCGAGTTCCGGTTCAAGCCCAGAACGTTCCGGTGCATTTCGCAAAAATCCGCCCAATTCTGGTTCTAGTCCAGAACGCTCGGATACGGGATCAGTTAGCGATACAGACCCATCAGACATTAGGCACTCCAGCGTTGTAAAACTAAGCGGATGGAACCATCTTGATGATTTTGTTGTTCTGAAACTTGAAACCCTTGTTTGCTGGTTTCGTTAACAACGGTGTGGTAAGCATAGCGTTGAGTGATTTTGCTTAAAAACCGATCAACGGGAACTGCTTGTTGCCAAAATTGTAAATCAGCAACAAACTCATATTCTTGGCCATTCCAAGTAAAACCTAAGTCATAACCGTTGTCTTGTTCAATGACTACTTGGGCGGGACGGGTTTGACCTTGATAACCGCGAACCTCTTTTGGGCCAGCTTTCCAGTCAATGCCCAGATCACTTAAAGCAGTTTCTAATGAGGTCAGATTCCGAATTTGGGTCTTAATTTGGCTAAAGTGTGACATAGTTAGCTATTTTTAACGAGATTTTCAGTGAACTCAAAAACAGAATTTACCAATGGCTCGAACCGACTTGGGTTGTCGCGGTCTCGGACTGTTGTTGGGTACGGGCGTAATATTCAGAAGTGGTTTCCTGAGTTAGTACGATACCTAATTCGGCTTCCAGGGCGGCGGTTACTTCCGCACAGGAAGACCCAACAATGCCAGTAACTTTCTCCTGCACACGGCCATCTGGATAGATGATGAATTCTAAGGTTTCCATTATGCTAGGGGAATGGCGAGGATATACACCGACGGTTGACTGTTCAGCGACAACTGACAACTGATGATCCCTTTGTTGATTAAGGTTTGACTCGAAAAGTCCGTACATCAATTTTGACGAATGGATCACAAAAGAGTCACAACTTAACAAAAGTTATTAATACTTGAAGCAGTAGGACAATTATATGTTAAGTTTATCCTAAATTTACAATCCCAGTCTTAAGAAAATCCTCAGAAACCTTTATAATCTGGGAAGGACTCTTGGTGAGCTTTTTTCTTAGCCCCCGCAATTGATTATTAAGAGAATTTGATCTACCCTCAATAGGGAAGTGATTCGTAGACAATGGTTCTACAGATCCCCCCTAACCCCCATTAATAAGGGTTAGATCCCCCCTAACCCCCCTTAATAAGGGGGGAATTAGATCCCTTAACCCTGCTTTTTAAGAGGGAATCAAATTCAAAGTCCCCCTTTTTAAGGGGGATTTAGGGGGATCTAATCTAGGATTGACACGAATAATTCCATTATTTCTTTGATAAGTACCAACAATCCCAACCTTTATGCAGCTTGCTCCTAAACCTCTAACCGACGAAACTTTAACCCCACCCCCAACCGAAACGATTATTTTAGATGTTTCTGGGATGCAGTGTGCGGGATGTGTGAAAGCTGTGGAACGTCAACTACTCCAACAGTCGGGGGTGATTTCTGTTTCTGTGAATTTGGCGACGGAAGTGGCAAGGGTTGAATGTGCGGCGAACCAAATTAACCCGGAAAGTCTGGCTGAAATTTTAACAAATACCGGGTTTCCCACCCAACTCCGTAATTTAACATCTTCAGCTACGGAAAAATTAAAGGAGCTACAAGAAAGACATCGCCAGGACATGGGAAAACAAATTCAACGGATTGTTACCTGTGGTCTGTTATTGTTATTATCAAGTATTGGACATTTACATCATTTTGGCTTTCCCCATATTCATCTATTAAGTAATATTTGGTTTCATTGGGGACTCGCTACTATTGCTTTATTATTTCCTGCACGTTCTATTATTATTGATGGCGGACGCAGTTTATTAAATAATGCCCCCAATATGAATACATTGGTGGGACTGGGAACCCTCACCGCTTATTTAACCAGTTTTGTCGCCTTATTATTTCCTCAATTGGGTTGGGAATGTTTCTTTGATGAACCTGTAATGTTATTGGGGTTCATTTTATTAGGAAAAACCCTAGAACAGTACGCTCGACAAAGAGCCGCCACCGCCTTTCAATCTTTAATTGCCTTACAACCAACTACCGCCCGTTTAGTCGCACCTCAATCTCAGGATAATGCAATTTTAAATAGTGTGGAAATTCCTGCCGAACAAGTTAAAGTTGGGGAATGGTTACAGGTATTACCTGGGGAAAAAATAGCCGTTGATGGGGAAATTAGGTTCGGGAAAACAACCGTTGATGAATCAATGTTAACGGGGGAATCTATGCCAATTTTAAAACAAATTGGTGATGATATTTCGGCGGGAACTATTAATCAAACCGGAGTGATTTTAATTGAAGCAACCCGCACGGGTTTCGATACTACTTTAGCACAAATTGTACAATTAGTTGAAACCGCCCAAACTCGCAAAGCCCCGATTCAAAAATTAGCCGATATTGTCGCGGGATATTTTACTTATTTTGTCATGAGTTTGGCGGGTTTAACCTTTCTATTTTGGTATGGGTTAGGAACTAGAATTTGGCCGGATGTAATTCCCTTGGCGGGAATAGAAATAGCCACGAATGCTCCTTTATTATTAAGTTTAAAATTAGCCATTGCGGTGTTAGTAATTGCCTGTCCCTGTGCTTTGGGATTAGCCACACCAACGGCTATTTTAGTCGGTTCGGGAATAGGTGCAGAAAGGGGATTATTAATCAAAGGCGGGGATATTTTAGAACGGGTACATCAACTGAATATCGTTGTTTTTGATAAGACCGGAACCTTAACTACAGGTTCTCCCATGGTCACAGATTGTATTACTATTTCTGAGTTATCACCACAACAAATATTACAATTAGCGGCAACAGTAGAACAGGGTTCAAATCATCCTATTTCTGAAGCTATTTTAAGGGAAGCAAAAGAGCAGAATTTATCGTTATTAATGGCATCGGATTTTCAAACCGAACCCGGTTTAGGGGTTTCGGCTATTATCGAGAATCAAACTATATTTGTTGGCAATTTAGCTGGGTTAATTGAACATAAAATTAACTATCCTGAAACCTTACCGGAATTTTTAGGAAAAACGATAGTTTATGTTACAATAGATGGTAAAGTTGTCGGGTTAATGGCAATGAGTGACCCCCTCAAAACCGATGCTAAATTAACGGTTTCCCAGTTACAAAATCTGGGGTTACGGGTAATTTTATTAACTGGCGATCGCCAATCCGTTGCCAATGCGATCGCAATTGAGTTAAACTTAAAATCAGAGGATATATTTGCCGAAGTCCGACCGGAAGGGAAAGTTAATCTAATTCAAACCCTACAACAACAGAATCAAGTTGTGGCAATGGTGGGAGATGGGATTAACGATGCACCCGCTTTAGCACAAGCTGATATTGGAATTGGGTTACAAACCGGGACGGATGTGGCGAATGAAACCGCAGATATTGTGTTAACGCGAAATTCCTTAATAGATATCGTTGACTCCATCCAATTAAGTCGCGCCACCTTTAATAAAATTCGTCAAAATTTATTCTGGGCATTCGGTTATAATGTATTAGCAATTCCCCTCGCGGCTGGTTTTTTATTCCCTCAATTTGGAATATTATTAAGTCCTTCAACCGCCGGGGCTTTAATGGCATTAAGTTCCGTTACTGTTGTCACCAATTCCTTATTATTACGTCGTCAACTCAAAAGTTGTTGTGCTTCAGCACAATCTTTATAGGGAAAAAATCATGTTAACTGAAATTCAACAACGCCATTACACCCCAGAAGAATATCTGGAATTGGAAGAAAAAGCAGACAGCAAAAACGAATATATTGATGGAAAAATTATTTCTATGGTAGGCGGTACACCCAATCATAACGATATTGCGGGTAATTTTTATGCGTATTTAAAATTTGCCCTCAGAAACCAAAATCATAAAATATTTATCAGTGATATTCGTCTATGGATACCCCATTATCGGATTTATACTTATCCTGATGTGATGGTGATTTCAGGAGAACCTATTCTTCAAGAAAACCGAACCGATACTGTGATTAATCCTTTAATAATTGTTGAAGTTTTATCCCGAAGTACAAAAAACTATGACCAAGGAGACAAATTTGACTATTATCGGTCAATTCCTGAGTTTAAAGAATATATTTTAATTGACCAATATAAAACCTACGTTGAACAGTTTACTAAAACACCTGAAAGTAAATGGTTACTAACAGAGTACCATTCTCCTGATGAAATTTTAAGTTTATCTTCTATCAATTTTCAAATCCCGTTAAATGAAATTTATCAAGGGATTAATTGGGGGTAAAATAGGGATATTCAAGAACTATTGTTAGCCTTATATTTTATAGATGTAATAGATAAAGACTAAACAGCAATATCCAAAGAAAGGCGAATATCTTCCAATGGTTTTTCCCAGAGACTATTCCATTGAATTCCAAATAGGGGTTTAGCTTTTTTTCCCATAGTCCATCCTTTCGTTAAAGCATCCATAATGGATTCACAAAGCTCCATTTCTTGAATTGCAGTCTTGAGTAAATTTTTAGAGAGGAGTGACAAAAATAGACGGTCATAATGCAACTGCGCTACATAAAAAGTTTCTAATTTAACCTCACCTGACTTATCAATATCACTATCGGTTACAATGTGCCAAATATCATGAGTTTCACTAAGATGAATTTTTAAATAAGAGAAGTCATTGTCTTCTATTCTTTCAACAGGAACAGGTTTTAAATTATTCTTGAGCATCATATCAGAATAAATGTAACCCAAAGTATTTTTAGGTAACTCATGAAGCTGATGTAAATCAATATTACCCAAAAGGATACGTTCTTTAAATGCACGTTCACCTTGAGGACTTTGACGCAGAAAATTGACAATTTCCTCTAAAGTAGAATCATCATTAATTTCCTTAGAAAGTTTTCCAATTCCTGAAAAATCTCCATAAGGAGCTTTAACAAGAGCTAAAAAACTATCAAAAATTGCTGCCTGTTTATCTTGAGTCATAGTATTTTAGTAATATTCGTGGTTGTTGCGCTTAAGCGCATCTTAAATTTAATATTATATACCAACAAACCGGGTTTACATAAACCCGGTTTATTTCCAATTAACTTTGAGTTACAACTTCTTTTTCCTTAGCTAAGAATTGTTCCAATTCTGTTAACGCATCCGCATCCATTTTAGTTTGCATCGGACAGAATTTCGGCCCACACATAGAACAGAATTCAGCCGTTTTATAGATATCTGCTGGCAGGGTTTCGTCGTGATATTCCTTCGCCCGTTCTGGGTCTAAGGATAACTCAAATTGACGATTCCAGTCAAAGTTATAACGAGCTTTTGATAACTCATCATCACGGTCACGGGCGCCAATCCGATGACGGGCAATATCCGCAGCATGGGCGGCAATTTTATAGGCAATTAAGCCATTTCTGACGTCTTCTGCATTCGGTAAACCCAGATGTTCTTTAGGTGTCACATAACATAACATTGCGGTTCCGTGCCAACCGGCGATCGCGGCCCCAATTGCTGAGGTAATATGATCATAACCTGGGGCAATATCTGTTACTAACGGCCCCAAAACATAGAAGGGAGCTTCAGAACAATCCTCCATCTGTTTTTTAACATTAAACTCAATTTGATCCATAGGAACGTGCCCAGGGCCTTCTACCATCACCTGGACATCATGTTCCCAGGCGCGACGGGTTAGTTTTCCGAGAGTTTTCAGTTCGGCCAGTTGAGCATCATCAGACGCATCATGGGTACAACCAGGGCGCAAAGAATCCCCTAAACTAAAGGAAACGTCGTATTTTTTGAAGATTTCAATAATATCATCAAAGTGAGTATAAAGGGGATTTTGTTTGTGATGATGCAACATCCAACGGGCAATAATTCCGCCCCCACGGGAGACAATTCCGGTAATTCGACTTCTAACTAAGGGCAGATATTCGATTAACAAACCCGCATGAATCGTCATATAATCCACACCCTGTTGGGCGTGTTTTTCAATAATATGCAGAAAATCATCGGGGGTGAGATTTTCAATTGTGCCGTGAACACTTTCCAAAGCTTGATAAATTGGAACTGTGCCAATGGGAACAGGAGAAGCGTTAATAATAGCGGTACGAATGGTATCTAAATTACCGCCTCCGGTGGATAAATCCATCACCGTATCAGCGCCATATTTTACGGCTAAATTGAGTTTAGCAACTTCTTCATCTAAATTAGAAGAATTAGGAGAAGCGCCAATATTAGCATTAACCTTACATTTAGAAGCAATCCCAATTGCCATCGGTTCTAAATTAGTATGATTAATATTAGCAGGAATAATCATCCGTCCCCGTGCCACTTCTTCCCGAATCAACTCAACAGGTAAATTTTCCCGTTGAGCAACATAGTTCATTTCTTCGGTAATCACGCCTTGACGGGCGTAGTGCATTTGAGAAACGTTGCTCTGTCCACGCCGTTTGGCGACCCATTCTGTCCGCATTTTGATTTTCCTCGTATTAATAGCTTCCCTCCGCCGGTACTAGCCGGACTCAGGTTCCAAGGGTGTCTTTTCTCAGCCTGAACTTAGCAGGCACCCCTAGCTTATTAATTGAAAATGGTATCACAGTTTTTGTTAATTGGCTATAAATTAATCAAATCCTTAGAAATATCGGAAAAATTTGGGCGTAATTATACTTATCGAATCAAATGCTAATATAATGATTATTCCATCGTCTGTTAATCACAATGACCGTTGAAATCACTTATCCTCATATTGAAAAAAATCACGGACAACCCGCGCGTTTACAAAGAATTCCCCGCGTCCGTGTTGCCCAAATTGCTATGGACTATCTGAGTTATGGATGGTCAGTTGAAGAAATGTGTCGTCAGCATCCCTATTTAAAATTATCAGAAGCTCATGCAGCGATGGGATATTATTTTGATCATGTCGATGAAATTGATCAAGAAATTCGCGCTGAATGGGAACAATTTCAACAAGAAAAAGCGTTGATTTCTCCTTCTCCATTTTTTATCAAATTGAGAGCAAAAGGGGTATTATAAGTGGCAATTAAGCTCTATATGGATGTTCATATTCCCCAAGCTATTACTGAACAACTTCGCCGTCGAAATATAGATGTACTAACAGCTATTGAAGATGGTTCTGCCGAATTACCTGATTATCAACTTTTAGAACGAACAAATCTTCTGGGACGGGTGCTTTTTACCCAAGATATCCGCTTTAAGGCAATGGCAGAAGATTGGCAACGTCAAGGCAAAACATTTGCGGGATTAATATTCGGACATCAGCTTGGTGGTACAGTAGGTCAATTTGTTAAAGATTTAGAATTAATTGCCCTTGCTTCTAAATCTGAAGATTGGATAAATACAGTTGAGTATTTACCCTTTTAAAAATGGGTTTGGTGCGTGCACGGAGCTTACGCACCCTACTTAAAGTTTCTAATATTATCCATTACGGTTTTATACGCATCCTCATTACCTTGTTGTCGATACAGTTGCGCCGCTGTTTCCCAGTCTCCCCTCGCTTTTCGTTTATCTCCAACCATATACAAAGCAACACCCCGATTGTAGTAAGCAGCAGCATAATTAGGATCAATTTTAAGAGCTTTATCGTAATCAGATATCGCCCCTTGATAGTCTTTTAAATCATCGCGAGTATAACCCCGATTGTAGTAAGCAGCAGCATAATTAGGATCAATTTTAAGAGCCTTATCGTAATCAGATATCGCCCCTTGATAGTCTTTTAAATTACGGCGAGCAATACCCCGACCTGTGTAAGCAAGAGCATAATTAGGATCAATTTTAAGAGCCTTATCGTAATCAGATATCGCCCCTTGATAGTCTTTTAAATTACGGCGAGCAATACCCCGACCTGTGTAAGCAAGAGCATTATTAGGATCAATTTTAAGAGCCTTATCGTAATCAGATATCGCTCCTTGATAGTCTTTTAAATCAATGCGAACATTACCCCGACCTATGTAAGCCATAGCAAAATTAGGATCAATTTTAAGAGCCTTATCGTAATCGGATATCGCCCCTTGATAGTCTTTTAATTTATCGCGAGCAGCACCCCGATTGTTGTAAGCAAGAGCATAATTAGGATCAATTTTAAGAGCTTTATCGTAATCGGATATCGCCCCTTGATAGTCTTTTAAATTATAGCGAGTAAGACCCCGACCTGCGTAAGCAATAGCAAAATTAGGAGCAATTTTAAGAGCCTTATCGTAATCAGATATCGCCCCTTGATAGTCTTTTAATTTATAGCGAACAACACCCCGATTGAAGTAAGCAATAGCAAAATTAGGATCAATTTTAAGAGCTTTATCATAATCGGATATCGCCCCTTGATAGTCTTTTAAATTATCGCGAACAAGACCCCGAGAAACATAAGCATTTGCGTTATCAGAATTAACGTTGATAACCTTATTAAAATCATCAAGAGCAGCGCGATAATTGCCTTGACTAAAATTAGCAGCACCTCTAGCATAGTAATCATCAGCCGTGCTAGGATTATTCAGGTTAGCAACTCGGCTCTTGGCCGTATTATTAACCGTAACCGTTGTATTTCCTTGACGGATTTGGGGTTTAAGGGCGATAAAAGTATTAATCGGAATCGCATAATTAATCCCCGTTTTGACGACGGTAAATTGTCCAGTAGGTTGACCATTACTATCATAAATCAGACTCGCTTCTTGCCCCCCCAGTCCATGAATTCCAATCACTCGCCCCTCACTATCAAATACAGGGCCACCACTCATCCCAGCCCATGTCAAGGCGCTATAATTGATGGTGTAGCCGCCGGGTTTGCGTTGGGGTAAACTGGTAATTGCCCCTTGGGTAAATTGGGGTTCTCGTTCCACTCCGAAACGTCCACCTAACCCGGGAAATCCATAAACCCAGATAAATGTTCCCTCGATAAGTTGATTAGAGTCGCCTAAAATAGCGGCGGAATAGTTATCAGAAGTGGTAAAGGTTAGAATTGCTAAATCCGGGCTACTCTCGTTAGTTTGGAAGGGTTGGACAAAGTTAGCGGTATAGGTTTTGCGTTGAGAGGTGGTAATATTATAGGATCGGTTAGTATTGCAATTGTTAACAAAAGTTTTAGGTTCACAAACGACATGATGATTGGTTAAAACCGTGTAGGTATTGCCATCTTTAGCAATAATTACCCCGGTTCCGCCACCGTTATCACTATTAATTTGGACGGTAACGGGAACAGCAATTTGGTAAACTTCCTCACCAGTTTTAGCATAAACCGCCACGCTTTGACTAATAACAATAGCCGCAACGGTAGCGCTTCCGGTTAACAGATGGGCGAGTGAATCAAAACCTCTGGTCAGTGCCATAATTATTAATCCGTGATGGTCGAATCCTTGATTAAGGATCATTATAACTCAACCGTTCAAGAATTGCATTAGTATTTTCACTGAATATTGATTTTCTTAATATTTCCCCTAACCCGTAGGATAATTTAATTCTAAAACATCTTCATAAATTTCTGATACCTGACAAGTGAAATTAATACTTTCTAATTGTATCTGCTCATTTTGTTGATAGGTAAACAATACCCAACGCCCCTCTTGATTTCGTCTAAAACATTCAACGTTAATTTTATTTTGACTAATTAAAACATATTCTTGTAGGGTTTCAATCTGTCGATAATCAGCAAATTTATCCCCCCGATTAAATGCTTCCGTTGATGGAGATAATACCTCAATAATTAAGCTGGGATATTGTTTAAAATAACCATTATTTCGGTCGCGGGAGTCGCAAGTTACCATAACATCAGGATAATAATAACTATCGGCGGTTTTAATATGAACTTTCATATTACTGATATAAGCTCGGCATCCTGTGCCTCGAACTTTATTTTTAATTAAAGCAAATAAGTTTCCTGCAATAGTTTCATGGGCATCACTTCCTCCAACCATTGCATAGACTTCTCCCCGAATATATTCATGGCGAATAGGGCTAATTTTTTCGCCTTCGAGATAATCTTCATGAGAAATTTTATAATCAGAAGGATTGACAATCATAATTATAGCGGGGAATAGGGAACAGGGAAACAGAAGTCCATTATAACTCGATACTAATTAATTGATCAATATTACCTTTTTATCGCTTTATTACTGTTCTTTGATCAATATTAAAATAAATTAAAAAGGATTGGGATAACCGTAAATAGCATAGGTATTACGCCCTTGCATTTTAGCTTCATAAAGTGCTTGATCAGCCTGAATAATTAAAGATGTAGGTGATGTATTTGGTTCGGGATATTGAGAGGAAATACCAAAACTTAACGTGGTTTTTTTATAGATAGAAAAATTATTGTGTAGGTGGTGAAGTTGTTCCACTTCAAGCTGTATATTTTTAGTTACTTGGATTGCACCTTCTAAGGAAGTTTCGGGGAGAATAATCACAAATTCCTCCCCACCATAACGAAAAACCGCATCCCCAGGACGTTTGAGTGCCCGATTAATCCCATGAGCAACTTGTTTAAGACAAATATCTCCAGCCGGATGACCATAGGTATCATTATAGATTTTAAAATAATCTAAATCACAAAGAATTAAGGAAATACATTGTTTATTTCTCGCCATCTGTCGCCAAATTCGAGGCAACTGTTCATCAAAATAACGACGGTTTCCTAACTCTGTAAGACCATCAATAAATGCTAATTTTTCTAGTTTTAAATTAGCTGCTTTTAAAGATTCTTCTGTTTGAATCCGTTGCTCAACTTCTGATTGAAGCTGATAATTTTTTTCAAATAGTGTCCGATTTTGGTGTTCTAATTGATTATAAAGATTTCTAATCATCAGTTGAGTTTTAACTCTAATAATAACTTCTTCTGGTTGGAATGGTTTTTTGATATAGTCTACAGCCCCTTCTGAAAAAGCTCTAACAATATCTTCGGCTTGATCATGAATACTCATTATTAAAATTGGAATAGCATGGGTGCGGGGGTTGGCTTTAATCTGACGGCAGAGGTCATAACCATTAATATCAGGAAGTTGAATATCTAATAAGATTAAATCAGGGACTTGAACTTCAATGGTAGCCAGTGCGAGTTGACCATTAATTGCTTTTCTCACCCGATATCCTTGTTCGACTAAAATCGCGGTTAAAACTCGTAAATTATCGAGGTAATCATCAACAACTAATATATCAGAGGGATTTAGGTGGTTTTGCTCGTTATTCATTGCTTGGAGGATTAAATCTGATGAGTTAAATCAATAATTAGATCGAATCTAAAATTTAGTACCCATTCTTTTATTACTTGGCTCAAATCTAAAAATTCTCCCGGAATTTGATCAATTAATTGTAAAACCAAATCATCACTACATTGGGTGGCAGCAGAATTTAATTTTTGAATTAATGGACGGGGTAACATCAAAATCTGAGTTCTTAATTCAGAACTGACTGAAGATATTATTTGGGGCAATATATAACTTGAATCTGGTTCTTGATATACATATTCTACCCCTAAATGTTCTTTAATTTTTTGTAACAAAACTTCTTCTTTAAATGGCTTACTAATCCAATCATTGCATCCAGAAACTGAAATAGATTGCCGATCTTGCTCAAATACCGAGGCAGTAATGGCTAAAATCGGAATAGAATGTTGCTGTTCTTGACTCCGAATTTGACGAGCCGTAGCAAAGCCATCCAAAATCGGTAACTGCATATCTAAACAAATTAAATCCGGTTGCCAACTTTGCCAAAGGTCTAATGCCTCTTGACCATCCCTGGCTTCTTGTACCTCAAAACCAATTCTAGTTAATATTTTAACTAATAATGAGCGATGATCCGCATCGTCATCTACAATTAAAATCCGAACTGAATTTTGATCGGGAGCTAGATAGATAATTTGTTGCTGATTTTGACTAGGAGAGAAGCTGGTTTCCCTATCTATTCTTGCTTGAATTTCAAAGGTAAAGGTTGAGCCTTGTTCTCGGATAGAATTTACCTGAATATCCCCTCCCATTAATTGGATAAAACTACGACTAATGGGCAGTCCTAAGCCTGTTCCCTGACCTGATTGACGACCCACTTCTGTTTGGGTAAAAGCCTCAAATAATAAGGGCAATTCTTCGGGAGAAATACCGGCTCCTGTATCTTCAATTTCAAATTTAATATTGATTTTTCGATGATCTTGCATTTCTTCTAATCCAGTGCTCAAGTTCAAAGTAGAAAATTCGTTAATATCCTGACTACTTTGTTCGTCTTTTGATGGCGGTTTAAATCCAGCACTCACTCGCAATTTTACCCAACCTGTTTCCGTAAATTTAATCGCATTTCCCAATAAATTAGCTAGGATTTGACGGAGCTTCCTTTCATCTGTAATAATATATTGAGGAACGATATTAGAAATATGAAATTGAAATAATAAGCCTTTACTTTCGGCTTTTAATCGCAACATATCCTTAATATTATCTATTAATAATAACAAATCAAATCGAGTTTCTATGAGAGTTGTTTTTCCCGCTTCGATTTTAGAAAGTTCTAAAACATCATTAATTAAATCCAGTAAATGTTCTCCACTGCGATTAATAATTTCAATGTGCTTTCGCTGTTCTGTCAATAAAGAACTATCCTTTTTCATAATTTGAGCAAAACCTAAAATCGCATTCAAAGGAGTCCGCAATTCATGGCTCATATTAGCTAAGAATTCACTCTTAGCAGTATTGGCTGACTCGGCTGACTTTTTGGCAATTTTTAATTCTTCTGTTTGCTCTTGAATCTTTGTAAAAAGTTGGGCTTGGTGAACAGCAACCCCTAATTGGCTGGCAATTTGTACCACCATTGAAATTTCTTTGTGATGCCATTTGCGAAAATCCGAACTTTGATAGACTCCTAACAGACCCCAAAGTTTATTTGCACAAGAAATAGCAACGGTTAAATAAGATTTGACTTGAAATCTCTCTAAAAAATCAATATAACAAGGACTAAATTGAGCTTGATAAATATTTTCAACACAGCGATAATTTACCCCCCGGCGGTAAACCCCCCCTTGGGTTTCTTGTAAATAAGTATCTTCAAGAGGAATTTCAGAAATTTCTGTTAAGGATTCAAACACACAATCGGAATTTAAAATCGCCGTTTGAGTCATCACCGGATCATGATATTGAGCTTTAATTAAAGGTATCCAACCTGTTTCTACTGACTCAGCAACAACTTTTCCACTCCAGTCAGGATTAAACTGATAAATCACCACCCGATCGCAATGTAACACCTTCCTTAATTCCACCGTAGTAGATTTAAAGATTTTATTCAAGTTGAGGGTTTGGCGCATTCGTTGAATCACACGGGCACTGGTTTTTCCTCGTTTAATGCTTTGTTGCAGGGCCGTTTCAACTCGTCGCCGCTCTTGAATTTCTCTTTCTAATTGAGCTTTTTGTTCCTGTAACTGTTTTTGTTGCTCAACAATGGTTAACTGATTTTTCACCCGAACTATAACATCTTCAATCTCAAAGGGTTTAGTAATATAGTCCACCCCTCCCACTTCAAAACCCTTAACTTTATTATTAATTTCAGCTAAAGCAGTAATAAAAATTACAGGAATGTCCCGGGTTTGGGAACAAGCCTTTAATTGTTGGCACAATTCATAACCATTCAAACCCGGCATCATCACGTCTAGTAAAATCAGTTCTGGAGGATCATGATTGATTTGTTCTAAGGCAGATTCTCCATCTAAAGCTCTATCGACGTCATACCCGGCATCCGTCAAAACATGATAGAGCAGTTCCAGATTTTCTGGAAGATCATCAACAATTAAAATTTTTGAAGCCGAGGCATCCTTAGCACTGTTCAACATATTCTGTCCTTTGGGCAATCAATGGCATCCCATAGACGCATTAATCAAAAAAAATCCACCGCCATCCCTGGGGTGGAGTTTCAAACGTTCCATCCTGATATGGCACGGTTTTGATGGTCTTCTTTTGAGCCAAAGCGTCCTAAAATAGAATACTCGTTCAACAAAAACCCATCTTCAATTATTATCCGTAAAGTTGTAATCGAGGGTTTGACACAGAGCCAAACCCTCGATACCTCTAAACTTGAGCAGCTTTGGATGAACTCAAAACCTCAGTATTCGCCTGAGTAGATTTACCGTTACTTTCTGCATCTCCGTGGCGAGGTTGAATCACGCCGTAACCACGGTGATGAGAACGCTTGTATATCACATTAATTTCTTCCGTCTCCGCATTGCGGAACATATAAAAATCATGATCAATAAATTGAAGCTGTTCTAAAGCTTCATCAACGGTGATTAGAGGCATCGCAAAATATTTTGTGCGAATCACCTCTGGGGGTAGTTCAGGAGAACGATCCCCAATCAAATCTTCAACCACCGGATTCTCAATAACGACTTCACCGGTTTTAAGTAGATTGGGACTCTTATCCTGACGTTTTTCTTTGTACTTCCGCAGTTGGCGAGCAATTTTGTCGGCGACTAGATCAATGCTGGCGTAAAGAGTTTCACTACTTTCTTGAGCGCGAATCACAGTTCCGTTGGCATAAATTGTCACTTCTGCGGTTTGTTTTGGATTTATCCGAGGGTTCCGAGCAACAGATAAATGTACATCCACTTCCGTCGTCAATTGTTCAAAATGACTGACAGCTTTTGTGATCTTCTGATCTACATATTCGCGAATTGCAGTCGTAACTTCTAAATTTTTACCCTGGATAACAAGCTCCATAAAGCTCCCTCCCGCTCATAATGTGGGCATATTCCCACCTTAACACTAACCTGATACCAAACTTCACCCATTGCAATTTTTTTTGCTCTTGTGACAATTCTTGACTTTTCCGGGGTTAAGTTTAGTCGAAAATCACTTGATTTTTTTTCTGATCTCTTGTACGTTTTTCCTTTTCTCCTAGAAGTTGAATTAAGTATTCCTACTCACTATATTAGCATTAAATCTGTTACCCTATCTGCTATTGACTTCTTTTTTTAACGGTTATTGTGGCTGTCCCCTGTCAAATTTATTACTTTGGATCGGTTCCCTATACAACGGCCTGGAATTGGCAGCAATCCTTGGTTCAAGACCGCAAGCTGAACCCCGATCTTGATGATGTATTGATCCTATTGGAACATCCTCCTGTTTATACCTTGGGACAGGGGGCTGATTTACGGTTTCTGAAGTTCGATCCCGACAAGTCTCCGGTGGAACTGCATCGGGTGGAACGGGGCGGGGAAGTAACCTACCATTGTCCAGGGCAGCTAGTCGGCTATCCGATTTTAAATCTACAACGCCACACCCCTGATTTACATTGGTATTTGAGGCAGTTAGAACAGGTATTAATTCAAGTTCTAGGCAGCTATGAACTCCCCGCAGAAAGGATTCCGGGGTTAACAGGAGTTTGGATTGATCAAACCAAGGTGGGGGCTGTAGGCATCAAAGTCAGTCGTTGGATTACGATGCACGGTTTTTCCCTTAATGTCTGCCCTGACTTGCAGGGTTTTGAAGCAATTGTTCCCTGTGGGATTGCCCATCGACCCGTTGGTAGTTTAGCTCAATTTATTCCTGGGATTACTTTAGAACAAGTCCGTTCTCAAGTGGCAGAAACCTTTGCTCAAGTCTTTGGACTAGAGTTGATTTCTCCCCAATTAAAATTAACAATTACTTAACAATTCTGTTAAGCCAGCGATCAGGAAGCCAAAGCTATTCAAGAGTTAAATTGGGCTGAATGGATGGAGCGCATCCATCCCAAGAAGAACAGAAATCTTCTTAGTCTCAGTCAGTTGTGAAGAATTACCAAAGCGTGGGATTAATTGTGGTCTAAATTTGTGCTATAGTGAATATCGCTCTGCATGGGGAGTAAATGGCACAAACTAAGCCGTATCAGAAATTTTTTTCTACCATGCTTCGATTTGGGCGGATATTCTTCGTTATTGCCATTTGAGGTTGTTTCAAGCCCTGATTTCTCAATGGTACTACGGTCAAAGATCAAAGATATATGGGTGTGGACGTTCACAGTGTCCCGTTCCTATCCGCTTAATCAGGGCAGCTTGTTAAACCCATCTATAATTTTAACTGGGAGAATATGGAATGAGCCAAGTCGTTCTCGGTGAAACTGAGCAATTAGAGTCTGCTTTACGTCGCTTTAAACGAAAAGTTTCACAAGCTGGCATTTTTGCCGATCTGAAAAAAAATCGTCACTTTGAAACCCCCGGACAAAAACGCAAGCGTAAAGAGGTAGCTCGCCATAAAGAACGCCGTCGCCTTCGCAACCGCAGACAACAATTTCAAAATAGTGAACCCTAAAGGGAAAAATGGACATTTGCCATGAGCATTTAGTCGGCACTTGTCCGCGACGTAGTATGAACGAGGAGGTGCGTATTTTGCCTCGTTCACCACTAACGGTTTACTGTAACTGTTCCTTATCCTTTCCTTAACCGATTAATTTTTTCGGTGGCGCTAGGCTAGACTCTCGACTCAAAACAGGGTTATCCTGCCAGGAGAATATTTCTGGGGGGAGAGTTTGCCAAAGTTGCTCAATATGCTGGGCTGGCATGGTCAAATATAGGATATCCCCAGGTTGTAGCAGAAAATTCAACAGTTCCCAACTATGAATAGTTTGATAGGCAGTTTCAACATATAAAGGAACAAAATCAGCTTTTCTAGCAACCTCTTGCACTCGCTTTCCGCAAAAGGGGTGATTGTGGGTAATTGAAGTTCCTAAAGCCACCCACAAACTATCCGCCGTAATTCCACTCCCTAAAATCCGCCCCCCCAGTGCTGCGGCGGCAAAAGCTGGAGCCGCTATTTCCGTTGTATTTAAGACCGCTTCAAAATCAAAAATCTGTTGCACCATCAAGGCAAAATGGGAATCATGGGTGCGAGTAATTACCCGTAAATTGGGTGCTAATCCCCTAGCACTTAAAACAATTTCTAAATTTCCAGTATCATCATTGGTAACGGCTAATAATGCTTCTGCAGCTTCAATATTAACACTTTTGAGGGTGTTGGCTAAACTCGCATCTCCTTCAAAAATGGGAATTTTTAACCCCTTGGCGGTACTGAGAAAACGACTATTGGGATCTCGTTCAATTACTACTACTTCATAACCTCGCTGATATAAATGTTGGGCAATATTTAATCCTAATTCTCCTAATCCACAAATAATATAGTGATTGCGTTCGGGAACTCTGGTCGCATCCAGATAATCTTTCAAACGAGTTCCTAAAATAAAATCATTTAATAGGGCATAACTAATTCCAACAACTCCGGTGCCAATTAACATCATGACCACCGTAAAAATTTTAATCGTGTCGGGGGAATGTTCAACAACTTGTTCATTTCCTCCGGCTCCGGTAATCATCCCTACGGAAAAATAGAGAGAATCCACGAAAGAATAACTAGGATCGACAAAAACATAAGTTAAAGCTGCTCCCAATATTGTTAGACATAAAATCGAACTTACAATTAAGGCAGACTTAGCATATTGTTTAAACTTTTGTAATCCTCGTTTGAATTTAAGAAATCGATATTTAAGATTCTTTTGAATTTGATAGGTTTTGGGTTTAATGGCTATAATTAAGCGATCGCCCACCTCCAATTTTTGATCAGCCATCACCCCAGAGACTAAATCAATTTTATCTTTAAACGGCAAATAATAAATTAACATTCGACTGGGATCAGCCCATAAATCCCTCAAACTATGTCCTAACCAGGAATGATCTTCATCGATCAATTCTTCATGAATCGGCCAAGTTTGATTAAATAATTCTAGTTGTCCAATTGCCCGATTTCCTAAAGCCGCAAACGCAAATACAGGGGCAGCCAGAGCCGAAACGCTCATGGTACTATGATCTGGTAAAGTTTGATTCAGGCGGGTTCCTAAATTAGTATTAAATAAACGATTAATAATCCGAATTTGAGGATTTAAAATTCGGGCTTGCATTAAAATCGCTAAATTTGTCGCTTCATCATTTCCAGCCAAAATCAAAGCATTGGCTGTTTTTACCCCGGCGGCCAATAAAGTCGAAGCGGAGCGTAAATTCCCCACTACCACATCAGACCCTTCTTGGGGGATGGGTTTGTCGCTGATACCCACGACAATAGCTCCTTGTTGCTTCAGGAGTCTAAAAATCTGATATCCCGTCCGACCTAAACTACAAACAATAATTCGAGGTTTCATAGGTATTACAATCCATAAAAGCGATCATCCCACTAAAGTTCTTGATCCGATAGCCACCTAACGAAATTATCAACGGTCTGATTCTCCCAAAACTGTATCTAAAAACACGGACTCCTACCAGAAAAGCGATTTTAGAATTCATCATCGGTAAAAACCGGGGGCCATAATTCATTAATGGGTAATTCCCAACCCAGAAAGAGTTCTGGCAGGGTTAAAATATCTCCATTACCGAGTATAACGGGTTCCTCTGTAGAGCGATAAACCGTAACTATTAACTCATCAGGATCAATCAGAATCCCAACTTGTGCCCCTAATTCTAAGAATTTATTGATTTTCTTTTTTAAAGGATTGATGCGATCGCTTTGGGATTTAATTTCTACAACTAAATCAGGGACTAATTCAGCAAAATAACGCACACTTTGTCTAAGACGGGATGCACGAACAAAAGAAACATCAGGAGCTTTGAGGTTAGTATCAGGGAGGATAAAACCCCCAGCAGAGTCAAAGACACGGCCTAAACGACGGGGGTAAACCCAATTAGCCAGCAAACGGCTGAAAATCACGCCAATTTCACTCGATATAATATCCGATGGCCCCATAATTTCAATCTTCCCCTCGACTAATTCTAACTGATAATCTAAACCGCCTTCGGAGAGATTTTTTTGGACTTGCTCTAAATCTTTTATTGTCATCAGAGACATAAAAATAATCTCCTATTGTATTTTTGATTGGATTTTCATTATAACAAAAAAAGCGATCGCTATCCCCACAATAATTAATAATTTATAGTCCAGTTAAAGCATCGGTATTCGGGTCAGGTAAAGGCTGTTGAACATCAAGATTAGACCAGGATTTTGACTGCGGAGAAGGACGTTGAACCGATAAACGAGTAGTTTGTTCTAACCGTCCTTGATCCTGTAATTTAACCAATTCTTCTTGATAAATTCCCATTAACCGGGCTAAACTTTCAGCAATTTGATCCCAACTTTCATCACTGACAATCTTATCGGCAATCCCTTGAAATAGATCTCCTTGTTTGCTTTTCTTGACAAATTCCTTCAACCGTTTCCCCGATTTTTGCAAAACCGCTTGGTAAACTTCCCCATTTGACCACCAGAGGCCAGGTTGAGTTAATAACCAAGTCAGGATATATTCTTGGGCGTGTTGTTCCTTAACCCAAGTGGCGAGATACTGTAATTCTTCCATTGGTTTTGATCAAACTGCACTAAATTATTGATCCGGCAAATCTTTAAAAAAATCTGACTTAAATTATACACCCAGTAAAATCAACGCTAATCTAATAAGATTACCTAAAAATTTTGGATGAATGCCCCCGTTACAGTGTAGCTTAACGAGGGATGAAATCCAACTAACTCAGATGCGAAGCCACGATTTAATTCCACAATTGTCGGGTAAAGTGTGTTATAATAGTGTTAAACCCAAGGTCGAGGGAATTATGTTAGTTGTAGAAGCCAAGTTAAAGAACGGCACTCCAGAGCAATATCAAAAGTTTGATGAAGCTATTAGGACAGCGCAATTTGTCAGAAACAAATGCGTTAAGTTTTGGATGGAGAATAAAGGGACTACAAAGAATGACTTGCAGAAACTTTGTGCTGTTTTGGCGAAAGACTCTACAACTCCTTGGGTGAACAAATTAAATTCTCAGGCAAGGCAGTCAAGCGCAGATAGAGCATGGCAAGCCATTTCTCGGTTCTATGCTAATTGTCGAGATTCATCAAAGGCTATCTAAGCGTCATCGAAAAAGACAGAAACAGTCCAGTAACTATCACAAGCAACGGCAAAAAGTAGCTAAATTGCACTTAAAAGTTTTCCGACAACGTAAAGACAGAGCTATCAAGGATGCTCTGGCGTTAGTCCAATCTAATGATTTGGTAGTCTATGAGGCTTTGAAAGTGTCTAATTTGGTGAAGAATCACAAGTTAGCTCAGAGTATTAGCGATGCTTCTTGGTATCAGTTCACGCAATGGGTGAATTATTTTGCCAAGATACATAAGATAACTTGCATTGCTGTACCACCACAATTCACGACTATTGATTGTTCGGTTTGTGGGGCAAAAGTTTATAAAACATTGAGTACGAGAACTCATCAATGCCCTGATTGTCAAACAGTTTTAGATCGTGATTGGAACGCAGCTATCAATATTCTTAAAAAAGGGTTGAAATATTTGGGAGAATATCTCAACGGTACTGTTGGGCAAGCAGAAACCGACCCGAACGACTGGGGAGAGTCCGGCCTCTGGGTCTTTAACAGAGATGTTGAAGATTTAAGTCGTCTCGTTGAGCCAGTAATCTCAAGAAGTGATTCTGGGAGAATCCCCCGTCAAGCGCGAAGCTTGACGGTGGGAGTATGTCAATGCACTCAGTAACCCACAATATTACAGTCAATAGAAATCTATGACCCTGCAAAAATTTGGTGTAATTGGTCTAGCCGTCATGGGTGAAAACCTGGCCCTCAACGTTGAGCGTAATGGGTTTCCGATCGCAGTGTATAACCGCACCGGGGCTAAAACCGATGAGTTCATGGAGCAACGGGCCCAGGGAAAAAACGTCAAAGCAGCCTATACCCTAGAAGAATTTGTCCAATCCCTAGAACGTCCCCGCCGTATTCTAGTCATGGTCAAAGCAGGGAAACCCGTTGATGCGGTCATTGATCAGCTTAAACCTTTGCTAGATCAAGATGACATGATTATTGATGGTGGAAACTCCCTCTATGAAGATACCGAACGTCGCACCAAGGAATTAGAAGCCACGGGTTTAGGGTTTGTGGGCATGGGTGTGAGTGGGGGGGAAGAAGGCGCTCTCTGGGGCCCCAGCCTGATGCCAGGGGGTACGGAAGCCTCCTATAAAGAATTAGAGCCGATTTTAGTCAAAATTGCCGCCCAAGTTGATGACGGCCCCTGTGTGACTTTTATTGGGCCAGGGGGAGCGGGTCACTACGTTAAAATGGTGCATAACGGGATTGAATATGGCGATATGCAGTTAATTGCCGAAGCCTATGACCTACTGAAAAATGTCGCCGGGTTGAGTGCGGCCCAACTCCATGAAGTTTTTGCCCAATGGAATACCACCGACGAACTCAATTCTTTTCTGATTGAAATTACGGCGGATATTTTCAAAAAAATTGACCCCGAAACTGGTTCTCCTTTAGTTGATTTAATTGTTGATGCAGCCGGACAAAAAGGCACCGGACGTTGGACAGTTATGAGTGCTTTGGAGTTAGGAGTTTCGATTCCAACAATTATCGCGGCGGTGAATAGCCGGATTATTTCTTCCTATAAAGATCAACGGGTGGCCGCTTCTGTAGAATTGCCTTGGCCGACGAGTGAATATCAGGGAAATATTTCTGAGTTAGTGAATAAAATTCGGGATGCGTTGTACTGTTCTAAAATTTGTTCCTATGCTCAAGGGATGGCTTTATTGAGTGCCGCTTCTAAGGAGTATGGGTATAATTTGGATCTCGGAGAAATGGCACGAATTTGGAAGGGAGGCTGTATTATTCGGGCGGGATTTTTGAATAAAATTAAAGCCGCTTTTGGTGAAAATCCTGACTTACCGAATTTGTTATTAGCACCGGAATTCAAACAGACGATTTTAGATCGTCAACAAGCATGGCGGGAAGTGTTAGTTATTGCTAATCAATTTGGCATTCCAGTTCCGGCTTTTAGTGCGTCCTTAGACTATTTTGATAGTTACCGACGGGCAACTTTACCCTTGAATTTAACCCAAGCCCAACGGGATTATTTTGGTGCCCATACCTATGAACGTACCGATAAACCCAGGGGTGAGTTTTTCCACACGGAATGGACAAAAGACTAAGTATTAACTGACTTCGTAGTGAGGTGTTTACGCCTCAATATCTTTTCGGGCTAACTACCTTTTAATTACGAATTACGAATTACGAATTAAAAAATTAAATTAACTCGTAATTCGTAATTATTCTGTCTTAAATTTCACTTTAGGATTAAGGTTTTTGCTTTTTGGTTGCTAACATCATATTAGATTGATTCACCCCAAACTTATAACCCACTCCAAAATTAAGGGGTTTCACAGCAGCATTGCTTTGATAAACTTTCCTTAAATCCGGTTGGTAGCGAACACTAAATAAAGAAATTGGGTTGGTATAGGTTCCAAAAAAGTTTAAATTCCATTGTTTTTCTGCAAAAAAGTTAAGAGGAATCCCTGAATCATCCTGTAGAATAGCTTGACTTTGAGCCAGAATTAACTCTCGAATTCCAGTAAAGGCGGGTCTGTGCATTAAATAGGATGCGGCTTTAAGATAGGTAACGGGTTGCTCAATTTATTTAATAAATTTACTAAATTGGGGTGTTTTTTTCAAGCCATCATCGGAAATATCGGCGGAAAAATAATATAAAGTTCGAGGTTCTTTTTCCCCTTGAGAAACAAAATCAATTTTTACCCCAGGAATCATGCCTTTTTCAAACTTTTGAATTTTAGCATCTTTGTCTAATCCAATATATTGGAACTCTAAAATTTTATTATTTGTCCTTGCGATAAATAAAATTAAAGGTAAAACTCCTTATTGTTCTAGCCCATATTTTACCGCAGGACGAATCAATTTAAAACGTTGTAAAACATCCTCAAAAGTTTCGCCTGTTAGACTCTCATGGGGGAAGAAAAAGCTGGTTTAATAAACTCGGCTATATCTTCTATCGTGATATAACCTTGTTGCGAAGCCAATATCATTACCCCCATCAAAACTGCTCTTAACTCTCCTAAAACTTGCTGTTTATCCAACTTATAATTATACTGATTGTGCTGATCATTAAACTCCCTTAATTGACAATGAAGCTGCTCACCCTCATGGGTTAAAATAACCGTAATCTCATAACTTTCAACAAAATCTATCCGAATATTTTCACCCTGTTCTAATTGACCAATTTGTTCGGGAAAGCGATCTTCCAATAACATACAAATATCAGGGTCAAAAAATACAGTAAACTGGATTTCACCAATTTCTACGATAACTCGATGATCCCACTCATAACAAAAACGCCGTAACCCTAATTCAAAATCAGATAATTCTCCTAATGGATCTTCTGGAGGTAAGGCGTAATTTTCTAAATTTCGATCAGCAATTTTAAAACTAAAATTAGTTATTTCTTTCATGCTAATTTACCTGGCTTTGACTTATTTTGATTTAGGCTGAACAACTGGATAAGCATATTTAATTGTTCCGTCAGGATTTCTCCCAATTTTAACATAATAAACGTTTTCAGTAATCCTGTTATCAGAATGATAAACTCTACCAATCGGACGATTAAACTTAATAATGTACTTCCCATAATATTTAGGGATTAACTTTTCCGCTATTACCCAATCTTGATCATTTAACCATTGTCCTTGATCCTTATTTGTACTCGATAATCTTCCTTGTAAATTACTGAATTTGAGCTTAGAACCATGATGGCGGATAATATGATCGTAAGCTTTAGTTGATTTAGGATTATCCCATTGAGGCTCTTGACCCTTCCCTCGCCAAATACAAGCACTTCCTACCTCAACTGTTGAATCAATAATATCTGCTTCAATAATTTCGATAGTTTCTCCCTCACCTGATGCCACTCGATCCTCCTGTCTGATATTTTTAATAACGTTATTGTATATCTGAATTGACTAATGATCTGCTCTGGGGCGATTTAGGAGCAGACTTTTTCGAGCATAATTCTCTTTAGGATTAAGGTTTTTGCTTTTTGGTTGCTAACATCATGTTAGATTGATTCACCCCAAACTTATAACCCACTCCAAAATTAAGGGGTTTCACAGCAGCATTGCTTTGATAAACTTTCCTTAAATCCGGTTGGTAGCGAACACTAAATAAAGAAATTGGGTTGGTATAGGTTCCAAAAAAGTTTAAATTCCATTGTTTTTCTGCAAAAAAGTTAAGAGGAATCCCTGAATCATCCTGTAGAATAGCTTGACTTTGAGCCAGAATTAACTCTCTAATTCCAGCAAAGGCGGGTCTGTGCATTAAATAGGATGCGGCTTTAAGATAGGTAACGGGTTGCTCAATTTGTTTGACAAATTGAGTAAACTCTGGTGTTTTTTTCAAGCCATCATCGGAAATATCGGCGGAAAAATAATATAAAGTTCGAGGTTCTTTTTCCCCTTGAGAAACAAAATCAATTTTAACCCCAGGAATCATGCCTTTTTCAAACTTTTGAATTTTAGCATCTTTATCTAATCCAATATATTGTAAGTCTAAAATTCTATTATTTGTCCTCGCCATAAATAATAAAATTAAAGGTAAAACTCCCTGATTGGATAAATCAGACTTCATTTCTTTGGTTTGAAAAAAGCTAAACTGAAGTAAAGAATAAAGAGAGTTTTTTACATCCCCCAATTTTTGATTACGCTGACTTTCGGATAATTCATTAAAATTAGGAATAGTTCCCACGGGTTCTAAAGCCACAAGTACATATTCTCTAGCCGTCGGGAAAAATAAATTAGCATATAAGAAATCCGGCCCACTAAAGGGATAAAAAATTCGAGGATTGGATTGATTAATAGTAGCTAATTCCTGTTTAGACCATTCGCTAACTTTTGCCAGTTGTTGTTTTTCTAGTTTTGACCAAGCCGGATTTATAAAAGCGTGATAATTAACCCAAAAATTAGATTGAGTTAGGGGATAAAATTGACTTTTTGGATCAACTTTCATTCCCGCAATTAATTTAGCGGTATCGGTTAAATAATCCGCTTGTTTTTGATCATATAGGTCTAAGGGATTAATCGGAGGAGTAGGCGTTTGTGGGGATGTTTTTGGGGTTTCAATCTTTTGGGATTGCTCAATCTTTGGTTGAGGTTCAGTTTTAACACAGGACTGCAAACCAACAACACTTAAAATGATTAGTAATAGGGCTGAGAATTTCATAAATTACACCAATTTATTCCGAATACCGATAAAATAGAAGGGTAAACCCAGGGCAATTGTTCCTAATCCGGCTAAGGATTCGAGGGGTTTATCCTGAAAAATAAATATTAGCATCCAAAGGCTAATTCCTAAAAAAATGATCGGGGTTATTGGATATCCCCAAGTTTTATAGGGACGTGGTAGGTCAGGACGGCGGAAACGATGGACAAAAACCCCTAAAACCGTGATTAATGAAGATAGGGTTAGGGTAAATGCTAAATAGGTGATTACGGCTTGAAAGCTGGCGGTGATGATTAATATAATTACAATTGCTAGTTGTAAACATAGGGCATAATAGGGGATTCCATGTTGATTTTTTTGAGCCAAAATTCTAAATATGGGAATATCTTCCCCGATGACTTGGGTGACTCTTGGCCCAGCTAATACCATGGAACTAATCGAAGAAATTAAACCAAATCCGATTAATAATCCCATGATTTTTGCTCCTAAATTTCCAAATATTTGTTGGGCGACAATATAACCAATTTCTAATTGTCCGGCTAATTGTTCTATAGGTGTTGTATAGAGAAAAACAAAGTTCAAAAGCAGATATAAAACCGTAACTATTAATGTACCAATTAATAGGGATTTCGGTAAGTTTTTCTCTGGTTCCTTAATTTCACTCGCTAAATAAACCGCAGCATTCCAACCGGAATAGGAATAGGTGACATAAACTAAAGAAACGGCAAAAGATGAACTAAAAATTACCGAAATATCGCTAAAACTAGGCATAAATTCAATCGGTTGGGGGGTAGCCAAAGTTAATCCACTCAGGATAAAAACAATAATTAGGACAACTTTTAAAACTGTAAATCCCTGTTGAAATAAACTGCTAATTTTGATGGTTTGGGTATGAATAAAAGAGACTGAAATCACAGCAATTAAAGCGATCGCTGTGGGATAATTTAAACTAGGAAATACACTGGAGATATATTTCCCTAATGCCATAGCAGCAGCCGCAATAGGAGCCGCAAAACCAACGGTGACAGAAACCCATCCTGAGAGGAAACCAATCACCGGATGATAAATTTCAGAAAGATAATGATATTCACCCCCAGAACGGGGCATAGCGGCCCCTAATTCCCCATAACATAGGGCGCCGGAAAGGGCAAAAATACCGCCAATTAACCACAAAAATAAAATAGCAAAACCCGATTGAATATCAAGGACTTGAAACCCCAAACTTGTAAATACACCCGTACCAATCATATTAGCAATAACAAGACAAATCGCGGTTAATAAGGTGATTTGACTCTGGGATGAACTGGGTTTTTGTAAGGAATTAGAATTGTTCAAGATAGTTATGAAAACTAGGGAACAGGGAACAGCCCCCCCAAACCCCCCGTGAACGGAGGGCTAGGGAAACAGCCCCCCAAACCCCCCGTGAACGGAGGGCTAGGGAAACAGCCCCCCAAACCCCCCGTACACGGGGGGCTAGGGGGGGAGGGAATAGGGAATACAGATGATCTAAACCCGCCCTGATTGTAATTCTAAACACAATTGGCGAAAATGATCTCCGCGATGTTCAAAACTTTGATATTGATCAAAACTAGCACAAGCGGGGGATAATAATACGACTTTCGCGCCTAATTTTGGGGCAATTTCAGAGGATTTGATAATCGCTTTTTCCATGGTTTCTACGATTTCAAAGTTAAAATAATTTTCTTCTGTTAACCGCTTTGCAAATACTTCGGCTGCATTTCCAATTAATAAAACCGAGATGGCTTTTGATTTAATTCTATTCATCCAAGCGGTATCATCTCCTTGTTTGGCTTCTCCTCCAGCAATTAAAATTACGGTCGCATCAACGGCCGATAATCCCACTTCGGCTGCATCATAATTGGTGGCTTTACTATCATTAATCCAGTCAATTCCTTGCCAAGTCATAATCTGTTCTAAACGATGGGCAACCCCTGGAAAATCAGAAATTGCTTGACTAATTGCTGGCGTTTCTATTTTGGCAATTCGGGCGGCTGCAACGGCCATTAACAGGTTTTGTTGGTTATGGTTTCCGACCATTTTTAAGGCATCCGCTTGAACTATTTTATCTTTATTTTGCATCACCCAATTATTTTTAATATAAAATCCCAATTCGGGATTTGCCACTAATTTTTCTTGTCCTAAAACACTTGTCCAATGGGCAGAAAGCCAGCGTTGATTAGCGGTTTCTCTTAAATAGGGATCATCTCCATTAATGATTTGTGTTTGGGATTGATATAATAATTTAGCTTTAATATCATAATAACGTTCTAGGGTGTAATGACGACTTAAATGATCGGGGGTGAAGGTCGTCCAAATGGCAATTTTAGGGGTTAAAGTTGAGGAGGATTCGATTTGATAACTACTGACTTCTGCAATTATCCAATCTAGGGGTTTTTCTATTCCTTGATATTCTTGTAAGGCTAATTCACAGGCGGCATAACCAATATTTCCACAGGCGGGAGCGTTTAAACCTGCTGCTTGAAAAATTGCGGTGGTGAGGGCGGTGGTTGTGGTTTTTCCGTTAGTTCCAGTAATACAAACCCAGGGCAAATGTCGCAGATTTCGCCATGCTAATTCTAGTTCTCCGATGGTTTCTATGCCTAAATTTCTGGCGGCTTTTAACCCCGGACTATCCCAAGGAACCCCAGGACTCACAACTATTAAATCTAGGGAAATATCGGGTTGAAAATTATGCCCTAACTCAACTTTAATTCCTTCGGTTTCTAATTGTTGTTTTTGGGTTTCTAGGGTTGAGGAAGAATTGCGATCGCTTAAAATTACATCCCATCCTTGCAATTTTAACAACCGGGCGGCAGCATTTCCCGATCTTCCTAAACCAATAATATGAACTTTCGGCATAGACAATGTAATAATTCCCAGTAGGTTGTTTTTGATTCTACTCGGATATGTTTCAGTCCCGCAAGTGGGATTATTTTAATTGAAAGAAAAGTTTTCGGCGAATATAATTCGCTACTACAGAAACAAAGTCCACCTGCGTGGACTAATAAAAATCAAGGTTTTTGAACCCACGCAGGTGAGTTTTGTCTGTGTAGCTGCGATTTCTAATCGCCAAGAAAAGAAAAGAAAAAAAAGTTTTCGGCGAATATAATTCGCTACTACAGAAACAAAGTCCACCTACGTGGACTAATAAAAATCAAGGTTTTTGAACCCACGCAGGTGGGTTTTGTCTGTGTAGCTGCGATTTCTAATCGCCAAGAAAAGAAAAGAAAAAAAAGTTTTCGGCGAATATAATTCGCTACTACACAAACAAAGTCCACCTACGTGGACTAATAAAAATCAAGGTTTTTGAACCCACGCAGGTGGGTTTTGTCTGTGTAGCTGCGATTTCTAATCGCCAAGAAAAGAAAAGTTAAGATATCCTTTTCCCCTAGAACAGAGTGATCTGTTTCAGTCCCGCAAGCAGGATTATTTTAATTGAAAGTCCCCGTTCTTGCTCACGATGTGAGTCTTTATTGCATCCTGAGTTTCAGTCCCGCAAGCAGGATTATTTTAATTGAAAGCATTTAACTCTCCTAGGTATTCAGTGGTTTGGAGATAATAGATGTTTCAGTCCCGCAAGCAGGATTATTTTAATTGAAAGATAGGACAATATTCTAGGGTTACAGTATTGCCATTGTTTCAGTCCCGCAAGCAGGATTATTTTAATTGAAAGTCAAAGATATTAACCATCAAACCTTCTAAGGGTTTATCAAAGTTTCAGTCCCGCAAGCAGGATTATTTTAATTGAAAGAACTTGTGTAACGAACTAGGGTATATTGACGAGCGTAAGGTTTCAGTCCCGCAAGCAGGATTATTTTAATTGAAAGACTATATCGCCAACGTCGAGCCATTAATCTTTGAGTTTCAGTCCCGCAAGCAGGATTATTTTAATTGAAAGGTCAAAACTGTATCAGTGTTAATATGACTATGTGAGTTTCAGTCCCGCAAGCAGGATTATTTTAATTGAAAGGACGACAGTACAGGGATGGATTAAGTTTTGCCATCAACGTTTCAGTCCCGCAAGCAGGATTATTTTAATTGAAAGAATATCCCCGTATTCGTACCCGTATTTTGAACCAGGTTTCAGTCCCGCAAGCAGGATTATTTTAATTGAAAGAAGTAGTCTTATATCCCACTCAAGGGGATGAGTTAGAGTTTCAGTCCCGCAAGCAGGATTATTTTAATTGAAAGACAAAATCCCACTAACAGGAATCTGTCTTGTTTGCAAGTTTCAGTCCCGCAAGCAGGATTATTTTAATTGAAAGCAAACGATTGAATGATTAATGATTAATATCTAAACATGTTTCAGTCCCGCAAGCAGGATTATTTTAATTGAAAGGGGAGAAAAATCTATCCCCAATGGTTGAGTCTCGCATGTTTCAGTCCCGCAAGCAGGATTATTTTAATTGAAAGGAAGAGTAAACTTTCCAGTCGCCTGTTTTATTGCCAAGTTTCAGTCCCGCAAGCAGGATTATTTTAATTGAAAGAACTCGATGACCTAAAAGGTTATTGTGAAGCTGCCCAGTTTCAGTCCCGCAAGCAGGATTATTTTAATTGAAAGCGGCGGTCGTTTTGTTACTTCGCTGTGGGTTGGCTGGTTTCAGTCCCGCAAGCAGGATTATTTTAATTGAAAGCCGCGCCTTCCTTTCTGGTCTGTGATAGTAGATTCTGGTTTCAGTCCCGCAAGCAGGATTATTTTAATTGAAAGTCTGCCGTTTGAAACCCTTATGGGGCGGTCATTCTGGAGCCCATTTTCGTGAACCTCAAAAAATGCCTCATTTCAGGCTTCGTTATTGCAACAGATTATCAATAACTAACCGGACTCACAAATATAAACTATTGATTTGTCAAGGTTCTAAGGTTTTTCGTGAACCCCCCCAGGTTTTCGCCCCCGCTTAGGTTCACGAAAATCATAATAAACCGAAACCCGCCGCTTGTCAAGGGGAATATTCTATGATATTGCGATCGCCCCTAACCCTTAACTTTTAACAATAGCCCCAAAATCCGCCAAAACCCGGGCATGATTTCTTAATAATCCCAATAAATTCAAACGATTACGTTGAATATTGGGATCATCATCCATCACTAAAACACTTTCTGGGCCATCAAAAAAACTGCTCACCGTTGGGGTAATTTCTGCTAAAGCTTCCACCAATTGACGATAATTTCTGGTGGCTTGAGAAGCTTTTGTTTTAGGAACTAATTGTACTAAAGCCTGATAGAATTGCCGTTCTGAAGACTTTTGAAATAACTCAGGATTAACTGTCATTTCTGGCTGCAATTCCAGAGTGTTTAAATCCCCTTGTTTCGCCAAACGAGTCGAACGATTAACCGTTTCATAAATTTGGTTTAAACTGCCATCTTTACGAATAGTTTGTAGGAATAAAGCCCGATCTCGAACATCTAACAAATCCTGTAACGCCCGTTCTTGATATTCCAGATCATTCTCTCCTAAAACCGCATTCACCAAATCATAATCAATAGCTTTTTCATCCTGTAATAAAGTTCTAATTCGTTGCAGGAAAAAATCATATAATTCATGATTTAATCCTAAAATAGCATTGGGAAAAGTATTAACAAAATCCACCGCAATTTGTTTCAGAAGTTGATATAAATTCAGGGGTAAATCCGCCGCCCAAATAATATTAACTACCGCATTCGCCGCCCGACGCAAAGCAAAGGGATCGGAGGAACCTGTGGGTAACATTCCCAAGCCAAAAATACTAACTAAAGTATCTAGTTTATCCGCTAAACCAACCACTTGACCGACTAAAGTTTGGGGTAAATTATCCGTAGCATTCCGGGGTAAATAATGTTCAAAAATTGCTCTTGCTACCTCTGCGGGTTCTCCTCCTTCTATTGCATATTTTTCCCCCATTATCCCTTGTAATTCGGGAAATTCATAGACCATTTGGGTAACTAAATCCGCTTTACATAATAATGCAGCCCGTTGAATTAAACTGCGGTAAGATTCAATTATATTAAGTTGTTCACTAATCCAATTAGCAATTTTACCAATCCGATTTACCTTATCCCGAACCGAACCTAAATCCTCTTGAAAAGTCACCGCTTCTAAGGCGGGTAAATAGCTTTCTAAAGGCGTTTTCAAATCGGATTTATAGAAAAATTGTCCATCGGCTAACCTCGCCCGAATTACCCTTTCATTTCCCGCCGCAATTAAATTGGATTTAGCCGGATCTCCATTAGAAATCGTGATAAAATAGGGCTTTAAAGGCGATGAATTTTGGGTTTCTATTGTTAATATTGGAAAGTACCGTTGATGCGTCACCATGACGGTTTTAATTACCTCTGCGGGCAAATCCAAAAATTCCTGATCGAAGGTTCCGACAACGGCCGTCGGCCATTCCACTAAATTAACCACTTCTGCTAATAAATCTTCGGGAATTTCAGCCTCGCCTCCCACAATATTAGCCGCGATTTTAACTTCTTTTTGAATAGTCTGAATTCGTTCCTGGGGGTCAACTTGAACAAAGGCTTTTTTCAGAGATTCAGCGTAGGTTTTAGCATGGGAAATAGAGATATTTTCAGGATGCAAAACTCGATGTCCGTGGGAAATGCGATCGCTTTTAACAACTTCTGAACCGCTAACTAAGGTGACAGGTAAAACCTGATTATCTAATAATGCAATTAACCAACGAATTGGCCGGGGAAATTTTAAATCTCCATCCCCCCAACGCATAAACCGTTTCCCTTCTAATTTTGTAATCCATTCTGATGTTAATTCGGCTAAAATTTCCGCCGTTAACCTCCCCGGAATTTTCTTTAAAACAAATACAAAATCCCCTTTAGAAGTAGGACGAATTTCTAAATCTTCTAAGGTCACGCCCTGTTTTTTAATAAATCCTTCCGCCGCCGGAGTCGGTTTTCCGTCTTTAAAAGCCGTAGACGCCGGAGGGCCTTTTATTTCTTCTTCGCGGTCGGGTTGTTGGCTAGGAAGTCCTTCAATTAATACCGCTAACCGTCGCGGTGTTCCCCAAACTTGAACCGACTCAACGCTTAAAAACTGTTCTTTGAGACTAGCAGGAATTTTCTGTTTCCACTGTTGAATGGCGGTTTCAACAAAGGTTGCTGGTAATTCTTCTGTTCCAACTTCGAGTAAAAAACTAACCATAGGAAATTTTATAAAGGATGTTACTAAGAAAATTAAGGTGACAAATAATCACCATAGCAGGTTAGGGGGTCATTTCTCAAGGGTTGATGTTTCTCACCCCCCTGTAGAGACGTGCCACGGCGCGTCTGTCTACAAGATTTTTGGAAATATCTTTATTCTATGGGTTCGATACCTAAAGATTGTAATTGTTCGGCTAAACGTTTAGCCCGATTTTCAGCTTCATTAGCCCGATTTTCTGCTTGTAATGCCGCTTCTTCAGGGGTCGGAACGAGATCACCTTCTGAGGTAAAATATCGGAGTTTCTCCTGATAAATTCCCAGGAATAATCCTAAGACTTCACTTGCTAATAATCCTTGTTGATTAGGAATAATTCCTTGATATTCATTTCCGACTAATTTAAAACCTGTTAGTTCTAAATCATCGGGAGAAAACCAGAAATATTCTTGGGTTCTAAATGGATTTTGATATAAATTCTTTTTCGTAGTTTTATCGGTTTCCGCCGTTGAGTTAGAAAGAAGTTCAATAATTAAATCGGGATATTTCCCTTCTTCTTCCCAAACTACCCAAGATTTTCTCGGACGTTTAGAAGTATTTCTCACCAAGAAAAAATTCGGCCCGCGAAAGTCTCGATTTCTCAGTTGTTGACGACTAAAATAGATGGTTAAATTTGCCCCAATAAAATAATCTGTTCTGTCTCTCCATAACCAATCTAAACAAGATACTAATAAGGCTAACTGGAGATAATGTAACATACTTTCCATTTCTATATACTCACTTTCAACTTGAGTACCATCGGGCATTAATGCCTCGAATTGTTCTGCTGTAATTGACATTTTTTTCCTGGTTTAATTTTAATCTTAACCGATGAATAAAAGTTGTAAAATGGGTTAATTCAGCTATGTTTTTAAACCCTAGAGTAGAGACGTGCCACGGCGCATCTTTCTACAATATGTTTGGAAATATCTTTATTCTATCGGTTCTATTCCCAAAGACCTTAATTGTTCGGCTAAACGTTTGGCCCGATTCTGTGCTTCATTAGCCCGATTTTCTGCTTCATTAGCCCGATTTTCTGCTTGTAATGCCGCTTCTTCAGGGGTCGGAACGAGATCACCTTCTGGGGTAAAATATCGGAGTTTCTCCTGATAAATTCCCAGGAATAATCCTAAGACTTCACTTGCTAATAATCCTTGTTGATTAGGAATAATTACTTGATATTCCTGTCCAATTAATTTAAAACCTGTTAGTTCTAAATCATCGGGAGAAAACCAGAAATATTCCTGGGTTCTAAATTGATCTTGATATAAACTCTTTTTAGTGGTTTTATCGGTTTCCGCCGTTGAGTTGGAAAGAAGTTCGATAATTAAATCGGGATGTTTCCCTTCTTCTTCCCAAACTACCCAGGATTTTCTCGGACGTTTAGAAGTATTTCTTACCAAGAAAAAATCTGGCCCGCGAAAGTCTCGATTTCTCAGTTGTTGACGACTAAAATAGATGGTTAAATTTGCCCCAATAAAATAATCTGTTCTATCTTTCCATAACCAATCTAAACAAGAAACTAACAACGCCAACTGGAGATAGTGTAACGTACTTTCCATTTCTATATATTCACTTTCAACTTGAGTACCATCAGGCATTAATGCCTCTAATTGTTCTGCGGTTATTGACATTTTTTCTCCTCCTCATTTGAGGTTGGGTTAATTTATTATATCAAATTTTCAATGCTCAATCATCTGTTCTAAAGCGTCCTGTAAATCCTGAGTTAAATTAGCAACAGCTTGACGACGGTTTGTTTGATAATCTGACCATTTTTGAGTCACAGAAATGGGTTCACCAATGGTTAATTTAGCGCGTTTTTTCCCTAAATGGGGACGTTTTAATGGGTTTTCTCCCTTTAACCTAGTTACCATTGACCAAACAATTAAAGTGGTTTCGGCAAAACGATCAAAGGTAGGATTTTCTTTAATATAACTGCCCGTTACCCCCACAAAACTTTCCACTAATCTCATATTCCACATTCGCAAACTAGCTTCGGTTGCCACCCGATCTGCTAATCCTAATTCTACCGCAGACCAGGTATCATTAGCCTTGAGATCATAGCGATAAATACAATCCCATCCCGCTTGTTCTAAACGACGACAACGACTACTTAAATCTCCCATGGGTTTGAGATTAAAATATTCTTCAGCCACGGTTAAGGCAATATCTAATAATCGTTTAATTCGATCTGGAAAATCAATAGTTTCATCCCGGGGAATACTGCGATAATAGAATTGGCGATAAAAATTTTCCATGATATCTAATAAATGATTCCCCAATCGAATTAAACGGCTATAGAGGGAAGAAACAGTTAAGTCTTGGCTAGATTGAGGTAAGTTACAATCCCTTTCTAATTGGGCAATTAATTTTTCTAAATCTCCCCAATTATCTTGAATATAAAAATACTGTATACCAATGGGAACCAAATAAACTTCTTCCGATCGTTCAGCTTTTTTTAAGTCTTCAACACACCAAAATCCTAATTGAGAAACTCCAGGTTCTAAGGGACTAATATTTTGATTATGCCCATTAGTTGCCCCTTCCGGTGCGGCGGCTAAAGGAAATTGACCATTAATAAATAAATCCCTGGCTGATCGTAATCCTAAACGATCAACTTTCCCCCTTAAAATCGGTGTTCCTCCTAATTTTGGAAATAACCAAGAAACTATATTTCCTGCCCATAAAGGAATTCCTCGATCATACATAAAATGGGCATGAATTGGATTAGATAAGACAATTTTCTGTTGTTTTGCAGTTTCAGGAACAAATCGCCATAACAATTGACTAATACAATATGGATCATCCGTATTAGGATGACGAAAAGCCAATAAAAATCTGACTTTTCCACTTTGAAATTGTTGATAAAGATTAACTAATCGTTCAATTTGTTCTACCTTAATTTCAACTAAGGGCGTTTTCCATTTCATCCAAAAGGGCATTCCCCATCGGCAGACTTTTAGCACCAAAGGATTAAAGCGGGGCGGAATAAAATCTAGGGTGGGTTGTATATTTTTAATGAGATTGGCCATAAATTAGGGTTGAGTCAATTTAATAAGTATTAAAGCGGATTGAACTCAACCCATTATTATAGCAATTCGTCAGGATTTTGTTGTAATATTTGATTCTGGAGATTTCCGATAAAAGCTCTATTCTATTTTGGGTTAGCAGGGACATCAATCCTACATTTTTTGATAATTACCGACCAGTCCTTGTACAAATCCCTTACTTTTAATCCTTGTTATCCGTTCCCTATTCCCTATTCCATTTTACCCATAATTAGTTACGTTCTCTCTTAGAAGGCAGTTAAAAAGAATGAATCCCACCGACTTGAATCAGGCATTTCAAAATGGTTATTGTTTTCAAACTACCCTTGATCAACATAGCGATCAAGTTACCTATTCCGTCCATACCCTCGGTGAACTCGTTTTAACCTCTGGGAAAATTGCCGTTTGTGATCCTTTAATTGTCCCTAATTCTGATCTCTGTTTGACTCAAACTCTAGCTGCGGGTCGTTATTCGGTGAAACTAAGTATCGCCACATTTGATCACCAAAAAGAACAAAGAGTCGCCTATGCGATGTTAGTAATTCGGGATCAACCTGCGGTGAAATGGGAATTGGCGGTATCTTTTACCGGGGATCAAGAATCGGGTTATCCCGTCACTTCTGGGACAGGATGTTTTACCGATAGGGAAGTGATCAAACGCTTATCTTTCCTTTCCGATACTGAGTTTGAAAATTATTATAATCATTTGGATCAAGCTTTAGATCAGACCTATGTTGATACCTGGGATTGGACAAATTTCTGTTTAGATGAATCAACCGGATTGAATATTATTGCTTTTCATTCCGGTTGGGGGGAGGGTTATTATTCCTCCTATTGGGGTTATGATCTACAAGGAAATCCAGTCTGTTTAGTTACGGATTTTAGGCTTTGGGACTCGTGAGGGGATCGACCACTTCTAAGAGGGTTTTAACACTAGCATTGTAATCAAAAAAAGAAAACAAATGTTTATATTTCAAGATGCCTTTTTTATCTAAGACAAACTGCCCGGGTAAGGGCGCACCTAGGGCTTGTCCTACTTGATATATTTGGAAAATTCCACAGCTTGGATTACTCAGTAATGGCATTTTTAAGCCGAGGTCTTTGACTACAATTTTACTTTGGCGTTCATCGGTACTGGTAATCAGTAAAACTTCTATTCCCCTTTGCACAAATGCTTCATAATTTTCATTCAGCGCTCTAACATGGGGATAACACCAGGGACAATATTGTTTTTCGGTGAAAATCCGGGTAAAGGCTAAAATTACCGGGCGATCGCCTCGAAATTGAGATAACCGCACTAATTGACCATTGGTAATATCGGGTAATTGAAAATCGGGGGTTTTCAACCCTAACTGTAAATTGCTAGTGGCGGGAATCGGAAAAAAGTTATTCCAAAATCGACGATTAATTAAACCAGTAAAATCGTTAGAAGTCAGCATAATAGTTTGTTGTTTGTGATTATTCTTAGTTTAAAACAATCTTACAAAAATCAGCGAAACCCGCCCTCACATTGTAAAGACGGGTTCTTAAATCTTGTCTAAAACTTAATCTTAGACCGCCGCAAAGAATTCTTTAGACTTGACGGGATCGGGGATCATGGTCTTGTCACCCGGTTGCCAACCCGCAGGACAAACTTCATCGGGGTGAGCTTGAACATATTGAAGCGCTTGCAGTGTCCGCAGAGTCTCATCTACGTTACGACCAAAGGCGAGGTTATTGATCGTGGCGTGTTGAATCACCCCTTCTTTGTCAATGATGAACAGACCGCGCAAGGCAATTCCGGCTTCAGGATCAAGCACGTTATAAGCGGTGCTGATTTCTTTTTTCAGGTCAGCCACCAGAGGATAGTTCAGGTCGCCCACACCACCGGATTTGCGATCGGATTGAATCCAAGCTAGGTGAGAAAAGGCGCTATCGACGGAAACCCCAAGAATTTGAGTATTGAGTTTGCTGAATTCTTCAGCGCGATCGCTAAAAGCCGTAATTTCAGTCGGGCAAACAAAGGTAAAGTCTAAGGGGTAGAAAAATAGAACCACATACTTACCCCGATAGTCGGATAGTGAGATGTCTTTGAATTCTTGGTCAACAACGGCCGTTGCTTTAAAATCCGGGGCGACTTGGCCAATACGCAGGCTCTCAGCCATGAATAATACTCCTTAAACTGACGATAGTATAGTTTCGTTGCAGAAAATTAGGATAACTTTGATCCCAATTGTTTTGCTATCTTACGATTTGTTACAAATACATCATAGTCGAATTGAGTACAGTTAAACAAGACTTAGAAAAAAACAAGTAATCCCAATCAAAAAGCCAGCCCTTTTCAGACTGACCTAAAACCCAAAAATTAAGAGTTATAGCAACCGCCAAGGCAGTTAGGATAGAGACGGATCTTGGAACCCAGACGGTGAGATGTTTTCCCCCCTGTTCCCTGTTCCCTGTTCCCTGTTCCCTGTTCCCTGGTATAACGGATTTATTTTCAATGGCTCAAGCGGGATTTGAACCTGCGACCTTGGGCTTATGAGTCCCCTGCTCTAACCACTGAGCTACTGAGCCTTAGTTTATTCACGATTAAACAATATAACACAAACCTTTCCCAGATATCAACCCCCTGTTTAATCTTTTTTTCAGGGGGTAGGGGAGGAGGGGAGGAGGAGAGCGGAGAGCAGGGGAGGGAATAAAAAGTACCCTCGCTCTTTCCTCGCTACTATCCAACCTTCAACACCTCAATACCTGATCAATACCCTAATAATTTTGGGATACGGTAGAACTTTCTGGAGGTAGGAGAGCGATCGGGTTAACGGCATCTTGGCCACTAGGATGGACTTCAAAGTGTAAATGAGGCCCGGTACTACGGCCGGTGGTTCCCATTTCCGAGATTTGATCTCCTTGATCCACTTTTTGGCCTTCGCTGACCAGGATGCGATCGTTATGGGCGTAAACCGTTAAACTGCCGTCGGGATGTTCAATTTCGACTAAATTGCCATAGCCACCATCATTCCATCCCGCATAGCTAACAACCCCAGGGGCAGCAGCGACAATTGGAGTTCCAATCGGCCCAGCAATATCAATTCCCCGGTGCATCCGTCCCCAGCGCCAGCCATAGCCGGAGCTCAGAACACCCGATGATGGCCAAATATAGCCATTAAAGCGCATCGACCCACTCGGTAAATAAACATCTGGCCCAGAGAGAGGGGGTAACTGCGGGGAAACCATCTGACCCAAAGCCGGATTGCTTAAAGGATCATAAGCCCTAGAACCAACGGGGGCAGTAGCCACTACCGAACGTCTTGATGCGGGCTGGAGTTGGGCAGCCGGAGATGTCACGCCATTGGGAGACAATTGAGCTAACTGTTCCGAAGCCAAGTTCTGTTCGGCTTGACTAGCCTTTTCAGGAGCATAGGCTTGAGGATTAAACTCAGGATTAATCAGTTTTTGACGATGTAAGGAAGCCATTCCCTTAGAGGTCAAAACTTCAGCCTTGGGCTGTTCATTTGGTTCTAGGGATACGCTGGTCAACTGATAGCCACTCTGAACCTTATATTCCTCCCGCAGTCGTTCTACTTCAGATCTCAGGCGATCGCTGTACAATTTATTAACGGCTTCTGATTTGCTAACAGAAACCTCTTGAACCGCCAACTGTTCGGACAAGGAAGAAAATTTTGAATCAACCGGAATCGCCACGGCTGCGGTTGCTATGGGAGTAGAAGCATCGACCCCATCATTCATAGCACGGTTCGCCAGTTGGTTCAGCGAGATTTGATTTAAAGTGCTATGGGTCGGAATCGAACTCAGATCAGCTATATCTTCTCCTGGAAGATCGGCAACGGCTGAATCATCACTTCTATATTCTGAGGGAAGAACTGCCGGAAGCACAGATTGAGGTAATCTTCCTCTTAAAAGGCGCAAGTCTGTTGCGGCAGAAGCTTGTTGTGGAGAGGGGTCAGCATCTGGACGAATCTGAGGGTCTTGCCATGAATTCGTGGCTAGAGAGGCCGGACTATTAGAAAAACTACTCGCCAGTTGCTTAGGGATTTTTAGACTCTGATTGAGACTCAGAACATTAGGATCAGTTAGCTGATTTGCCTTAATAATGGCATCAACAGAAACATTATGCAGTTTAGCAATTCGAGCTAACGTATCACCCGAACCTACCTGATAAACTTCCGAGATGGTTGGGTCGCGCTCATCATTCGGAATCACAAAAGCTCCAGATAGCCCTTGGGAGATGGTATCTAAAGAATTAAAATGAACCGAGTTAGAAACCCTATTGGTGGACTCCCACTGCTGATTGGAGTGAGCAGGAGATCCCGAATTCCCCACCGATGGACTTAGTATTTCCTGAGTAGCCGAGGTTTCACCCCCAGAAAGAGGAATTTGCTGATTGAATCCGGGGTTGGATTCCGACAACGTAGCTGATTCAGGTAACGATTCCGAGTTAACACTCGGCCGAGACTCTGGTGTAGAAAATGCTTCTACGCTAGTCTTATCTGGTTTGTTTAACCCTAAATCCGTAGATTGACTCCGGTTATTTGTCACTTTCTCATCTGTATTCAGACTGGAAAGGCTCCGCAATATAGATGGTTGCCAATCGGGTTGGGATGTTTGTCCGGTTGAATTTTCCACCGTCGGGGAGGATACTGCCATCGGTGCAGGAGACTGCATCGCCGGATTGGACTCAGGATCGGATAACTCAGTTGCCATGACTCGATCGTTCGTTTTGGGCATAAGGATGCCCGAAGCGACGGCCAAACCGAGAAATGCGAAAGAGGTATAAACCTTACGACTGCCAGGGTGTGCGACCTGTTGTTTGGTCTGGCCTGTTGCAGTCTGATCTAAATTGAAATCTAAATTAGGCATAACAACAGGTTGATCATGATTTGGAACTGTTCCTTTCAAAGAACGACCTCCTATGGAGAAGCGTGCTGACTGTCCTCGAACCGCTCAAGAAATTCATATCAGTGAAATTAATCACATTAATTATTGACTGAAATCACTGAGGATAATCTTGATTAAGTCAGATTACCTTGATTTTTCAATTTCGGCAACAAAAGCCAAAGTTAGATTGAAATGCGAACCCTGAAAATTAAGGATAGATAAACAATAACCCTTGAGGGCCGAGGATGTTTAAATATGAGTGAATTCTGTCACCAGAGTTCAGATGAGAATTTACACCAGTTCCTACCAAAAATACAACACCTGATCTGGGGCTGTTAATTTCTGGGGATCAGATGACAAGATCGATCAAAATAGACAATTAAGAGCTTTAAATCAAAGCCAGTTAAGGGTTATGGCTTTTTTGTGATAGGAAAAAATACCCCGTTTAGATGAATAAAATCTATCACTGTCGGGGGACAATTGAATCCGGTCACTTATAAAAAAAAGTTATCAGATTGGGGTGGTTTTTGGGATTAACACAATATCAGGGTTTGAGGGATGGAATTCACCCCAAATAACCGAGTTGGCGGCGTACCTCAAATAAACTGATGGCAACACTCACGGAGAGATTCAAACTTCTCACTCCGGCTTCAGCCATGGGAATATATATTGTTGCGGTGCAAGTCTCCAATACATCGGCCGAAAGTCCGGTGGTTTCACTGCCATAGAGCAACCAGTCGGAATCTTGAAACTGGAACTGGATATAGTTAGAAGCCCCTTTGGTACTAAACCCCAGCAAACGGCCGCCCCGTTGTTGCTGATGGGTTTGAAAGCTGGAAAAATCTGGGTGATGGGTGAGCTTAACGTAGGGCCAATAATCCAAACCCGCCCGCTTTAGGTAGCGATCGCTAATTTCAAACCCCAATGGCCCGACTAAATGTAATTCGGTACAGGTTGCTGCACAGGTACGGGCGATATTTCCGGTATTGGGAGGGATTTGTGGCTGAACTAAGACAACGTGGGGCATGAGGTAATTAGACCAGGAAACAAGGGCTTTTGGGTCGGATCAACCCGGTTGATGAGTAATAAATCTATAGTTTTTCTTTATACTTTGTAAAGAAATTTATTGATAAGATATTCTCATCTAAAAATTGGCCAATTTTCAGGCGATCAGGGGTTGACAAATTTGATCTTCAAACTCTTGTTCCTGGGTTGCCATCTCCTGAATGGCCTGTTGAATAATCAAGCGAGGATCGTGGCCCTGTTCCGACAGCCTTAACCACTGTTGGGCGGTAGACCCTTCTCGCAGTAGCTTTTTCACCGGGGACAGAAAGCAACTAAACCCGTGTTTTTTGGCAATTGGCCAAACTTCTGCATAAATTTGTTCAATCCAATCTCTAACGGAAATTAGGCTGCCATCTTTCCAATGCCGCAGTTGGGCGTCTAAACTATGGTGGGCTGCGAGAATTTCATTTTGATCTGAAATTTCGACTAAATCCTGGGCCCGACTGGTTTCAGGCAGTTGACTGAGTTGCAATGGATCAAGGTCAGGATTTTCTAACATTTGCCAGATCCGAGCTTCTAATAACGCTGTGATCGCTAATAAGGCAATCGGGTTAACCATCAAATCACAAATTCTCAGTTCCAGACGGTTTAAATTATAGGGACGGCGATCGCCATTGGGTCGTACCGATGACCACAGGTGACGAACATTCTGCATGGTTTTTTGTTGGAGTTGGGTTTCTGTCCAGTCGATAAAATGGCGATGGCTTTCAAACAAGGGGACAAAAGCTGGGGTTTTGGGGAATAAATGCCAACGGGTGGAATGATATCCGGTGACTTTGCCACCCAAAAAGGGAGAGGAAGCACTCATCGCTAAATATAAAGGAGCTTCAACCCGCACTAAACGAATTGCCCGCATTAACTGTTCGAGATCAGCAATACCCACATTAATATGAATACTGGCAGTAACTACATCCGTACCATAGGTTTGTTCAATATAATCATGATAGGGATTTTGGGGATCGGAGCGATAAAAATTCTCCGTACCGCCCAGGGGTAGGGTACTTCCTGGGATGATAGTATAGTCCCCCAACTTTTGTAAATATTTTCGGAGTTCCCGCCGAGGTCGAACTAAGGCACACAATAACCGATCATAATTACACAGGGGGGCGGTGGTGTACTCGACATTGCGACTATCGGGTTCGCGGACAAATCCCTCTAAATCCGCTACAATTTTATCGGACAGTCCCACCACGTCACCTTGGGGAGTTCCGGTATACATTTCTACTTCAAAACCTTTGGATAAAAGCATAGTACAGTTATCAGTAATCTGTTATCAGTTGTGGGGGCGGGTTCATCGAGATTTAGGTGATTAACAAATATCTCACACCAACCTGCCCGTACAAGTTATCGGGGTAAGAGTTATTAGAAAAGAGTTGATCAACTGTTTGCTAATAATTGAATCTGGGTTATTAGAAAATAATTCCTATTCTCTATCCTATCACGGATTCTGAACCCCAAGGAAAAATGCTATCGGGTTCATTGGAGTTAAAAATATAGTCATAATCAAAATCGAAGGCTCGACTATGACGGGTGAGGGAGAATCCACAAGCAATCACTTGGCTAGTGGTAAAGGTTGCCATAACTAATTCAATTAATTTCCTTGATTTTATTTCGGGTTTCTGTACATAATAATCCCGTTTAGCAAAAAACACCCGTTCATCTTTAGGAACAATAATTCCATTCACTTTATGGGCGTGTTGAATCGGTTTGAGATAATTTTTAATAAAATAATCTTGATTAGTTTGTAGGCGAGAGAGTCGTTCATGTTGTACCCAACTCATTTGAAATAGGAGTTTAATCATTTCAAATCCGATAATATAATTAAAAACATTATCTTTGTCTTTTGGGCTTAATGCTAATTTTAAAGCAGATTCTAAATATTGACTGGGTTGGCATCGAGCATCCTGGGCGGAATGAATATAGAATTGTCTAATATACCCGCGTAAAACTGATTCGTTTAGGGGGGCTTTTATTTGAAAAGCACTGAGATATTGTTTAACTCTTTGCAAGGTATCAATATCCTCCAACATCTTCGCCATTAAACCATCGGCGGTATATTCATCTAAAAATTCTGCTTGTTTTTCGGGGGAAGATGCACATAGAATATAGCACAGAGAGAGAACATAACGACGTTGATTCCAGGGTAAACTTTCTGCCCACTGTTTTACTTCTGGGGGAAGTTTCTCAAACATCACGTTATGTTTCATCAACCCAAAAACATCTATTTCTGCTTCATCGTTGAATTCAATATTCATGATCTCATCCCCTTCGGCACACTGAATAAATTCTACCTGATTTTAAAGGATTTGAGGGGTTTTTGTTGGTCTACGACTGAATTTCATTGACATACTCAAGAGTTTATACGGTGAGGGTATCCTAGCCCGAAATCTGTCTATAATCTGGAAAACGTTTAATATTTACCGTAGGGGTTTGGTCTTCAAACCCAACCTTAACTTTAAATAGTGTGACAATATCGAACCTCTAAAATTAAATAGCTTTCATTTCGTTTAATTCTGCTCTAATTTTATCTAAACTGTTATCATAATTAATGTTGTTCTGTTCTTCTTCTTCGTTAGATATTATTTCATCAGGAGCAAATTCTAATTCAGTATTAACTGTTTGTGGGTAATAATGGGCATCGACTTGAAATCTGATTTTACCTGAAATCCACTGTCCAGACTTTAACTGGAGTAACTGACCATCTATTCCGTTAGGCGGAAATACTAATCTAATTTCATTTAATTTCAGTTGTATTGATTTATCTGTTATTGTTAAACTTTCGCATAAGAAACCCTGTAAATGTGAAATATTACTAGATGAAAGTTTAACGTTCATATTCTCAGTGATCAACTCTTTCAACCTCGATACAGTAAATGTATCCTTACCCAACATTACAATATCGTCATCCTGTTCCAACTTAATAAACGATTCAGTCATTGATTTAATCCTTAAAATTATTATAGATATCCTACATTTTAATATAAGTTAGGTGTCTATAATTAAAAAAAAATCGTTGTTGGGCTTTAGCCCCTCTTGATGCGCTGAAGCGCAACAACAGAATAAAAGGTTCGTTGTTGGGCTTTAGCCCTTCTTGATGCGCTGAAGCGCAACAACAGAATAAAAGGTTAGTTGTTGGGCTTTAGCCCTTCTTGGTGCGCTGAAGCGCAACAACGGTTAGTTTCCGCCTGATTGTAATAATTTTAATATTTCCGCTTGAATTTGTTGTCTAAAACGGGGATCATTTTGTTGATGACGGGTGATATCATTGAACTGAGCAATTGTTAATCCCTTAGATTCAATCATGCGTTTCGCTTGGTCACAATAACTAACTGCTAATTGAGGCGCATTTCCAGGTAAGCCATTAAAACTGGTAGGTTGGTCACAAATAATTCGGGGAACATCTCCAACAATTTTTTTAATTTCATTGGCTACTTCATGACGTCGAGATTCTAACGCTAAAGCCGCCTTAGCATAATTTCTAATCGTTTCTTCACTATAGTTAAAACTATCTTGAGCTTGGGCTGGCGAACCCCAACTCAAAACCGGAAATCCTTGGGAGGGGGTTTGACTCCATCCAATAAAACCACCACAACCGGATAGAATAGCAACGGTTAAGGATTTTGATAGAATTTGACCAAATGGTAATGTAGTTTTCATAACAGGTTCATATATAGAGTTAATTTTGAGACAATCTCAGATTAGTTTTGTAGACGCTGGAGTTCCCCTTGAATCTGTTTTTGCAAACCGGGGTCAGCCTGTTGACTTTGGGTAATTTGATTGAAACGAGTAATGGTTAACTCGTTGGTTTCAATAATGGATTTTGCTTGGGTACAGTAATTCACCGCAATATCTCGAACGCCTTTATCCAGGCCATTAATAGTTCGGGTTTCACTGCAAACCACATCGGGAACTGATTTTCCCGCCCCGAATATCGCTTGAATTTCGTTATAGGCGGTCTGGCGTCTGGGTTCAATTCCTAGGACAGCACGGGCATAATTCCTAATTTCAGCCTCACTAAATTCTGGGGACTGTTGAGCTAGAACAACGGTATTGAACCCAGAAGCGTTTGATACCGAAACATCCGGGACAACTCCCAACAAAACCGCGCCCCAAGAGAACAGTCCCACTAGCAGAGCATGGTTAAGGTGGTGTTGACGCATGAATCGTAAGGTACGCAAAGAATCCATCATATTGAAAGGTTTTGATGCCACAGGATAAGGTGAAAGTGCTTAGTTATCTTGAATTATTTTACGGGTAAGAAGTTCCTCATCCAAAACTTAAAAATGCTTTAGCTAAGAATTCTATGTCCAGTCACAAGTTTGACTTCCAAAAAACTGAGGGTTTGACTTCTACGCAGAGAAAAACTTGATATTCAAAAGTTGTAATCGCAGGAAGTGAAACTTTTTAGGTCGAAAATATATTGTATCCTGAAACGTTGACCTCGAAAATTTAAAAAAGTATGAAGAAAACCAACGGGGTGATTACCGCAGGACATCCCAAAACCGTTGCAGCCGGGTTGGTGATGTTTGATGCTTTTGATGTGGCGGTGGCTTGTATTTTAGCAGATTGTGTTACGGAACCGGGTTTAACTTCCCTCGCAGGCGGGGGATTTTTATTGGCACATACTCATACAAATCAGAATATTTTATTTGATTTTTTTACTAAAACTCCCCGATATAAATGTCCGATTATCGGAGTTAAATTTTTATAGTGGTGTCAGTTTAAAGAGTTAATCAATATTTTCCCGGTTTTCCTAGTAATTAATTAGTATTTATTTACTAAAATGTATTAAAAAATACAACAATTATCCAAGAAAACTATACTAGAATACCCGACGGTGACATAATCATTAACTAAAGAGTTTAAATGGGGAATCTGAAGCTCTTGCACTTCCTGATTAATTCGAGTCGCGACTTGTGAAGCATCAAATAAGGTGGTATGGGGTAAAATTACGGCAAATTCTTCTCCCCCATAACGAGCAACAATATCACAACTATTTCTAACGGCTTTCTTAATTGCTTGAGCGACCTGTTGTAAACAGTAATCCCCCATTTGATGACCGTAGGTATCATTATAATTTTTAAAATAATCAATATCACATAAAATTAAGGCTAAAGAGGTTTGACTGTGTAGATTTTTATGCCATAGAGATTTGAGACATTCATTAAACCAATATCGATTAGAGAGTTTAGTTAAACTATCGGTAATTGCCATATATTTTAATTCTTTATTGACCTCTTGTAAGGCAATTTCAATCCTTTGGCGTTGTTCAATTTCAAGTTGTAATTTTTGCATTGTTAGTTCTAAATTAAGGCTATTTTGCTCTAATAAACAACTATATTGAATCCCTTGGGATACCTCAGCTAACATATCAATAACTAAATCGGCTTGAGGGAAATTTTTTAATTCTTCTACTCCTAACCAGGGCAAAGGTTTAATTAAATTAGGACTTTTCCAAATAATTTCAAATTGTTTAATTTCGTTGACACGGCCGATATAACAGTGTTTCCATAAATGATGATTCGGTTCAATTTTAACTAATCCCCCTGGAGCATAAAAGGTTTGACAATAAGCAGCCTTTCTGACTTCATTGGTTTTAAAACTTTTTGCAGTTTCTACGGATTTTTTCCATAGATAAACTTGAAAATAAGCGGCTTCAATCGGATCAGAAGTTACCCTTTCTTGACCATATAAGGCTTTAAAATTATTAACAAATTCATGATTATGGGGGGTATTTAAACTTTGAAAATAACTCCAGCAGGCATAGTGACCTATACTGGCTTGACCGATACTTTGAACTTCTGACTCAGAAATACTCATGGCCATAATCGGCAGATCTGATGGTTTAATTCCAGCATCATAATAGGCATTATAAAAATAAAAATTGCTATCTCCATTTAACGTATTAAAAATAATATCTGGCTTGAGATGTTTGATTTCTTCAATAATATCAGTAAAGTTTTTATCTCCACAGGGAAAATATTGTTCTCCCACGACTGTTCCTCCTTCGTGTTTAAGGAGGGATTTAACTAATTTATTAGCCGTGCGGGGAAATACATAATCCGAACCTAATAAATAAAATCGTTTGCCTAAGTTTTCGAGTGACCAACTAATCACCGGTTGAATTTGTTGATTTAAACAAGAACCGGTATAAAAAATATTAGGAGAAGATTCTAAACCTTCATATTGAACCGGATACCAGAGTAAAATATTAAACTGTTCAAATATTGGTTTAACTGCCTTACGAGCCGTCGATGTCCAGCAGCCAAATACCGTGGCTACTTGATCAATTTCTAGTAATTTTCTAGCTTTTTTTTCAAAGATAGAAATATCGGAAGCTCCATCTTCAATTACGGGTTCAATTTGATGTCCTAAAATGCCACCCTGAGCATTAATTTCGGCGATCGCCATCAAGGTTGCTTCTAATAATGGTGTTGCGCTAATTGCCATGGTTCCACTTAATGAATATAAAATCCCAACTTTTATTTTTTCCATAAAATTTAATATCCTTGAGAATTTGGTATGGGTGAGAACCTGAACCTCGACAATTAGAAATATTCAATATTGACAGATAGCCGATAATTTTTCCGTTCGTTTGAATACTCTTATCAATAATGATAAACTCCTTAACGAGTTTCTAGGGTTAACTCATAGTCAAACGGTCGGGAAGATTTAGACACCACAACCACTTGATAATCACCAGAATCGGGTAAACGACCTGACCAACGGTTTTTAGGTGAATCTTCTAGTAAGGATTGAGCTTTTTGTGTATAAATTGAAAGTAAAGTTGAGGATTGTGGAGATTTGAGACGCACCTGTAAAACTTGATTTTTATTCAAGTGAGCAATATAGATTTTTCCTTCACCGGGTTTTAGTCGATATTTCAAGGTTTTTTGAGTTTTTTTAGAAGCAAATTCTACCCGTTCCCAGGCAGTTCCCGCTTCTAAATTGTTAACCACATCATTAGTAATAGCTTGCCAAACTTGTCCCATAGGAAACCCCAAATCAACATTTCTTGATTGTTCTGGAAATAGATCAAAAAATTTGGCATCCGCTAAATCATATAAGGATTGACTACTTAACTGTAACTGATTCACTTGTGCTTTTAAGTGATCTAGATCATTAATACTATAGTTTCCTAATTTTATCCGAGATTGATCACTAAGTTGCGCTAAATGTTGCAAAAATTCATCTGCAATTTTATTCCAATTTTCTCGCCAAATTGAATCCGAGGATTTATCTGTTAAAGTTCTTCCCCGTTGTTCGGGATAGCGATGATAAAATTCTTCATCCACTAACTCTACAAAAAAGTTAGAATCAATTCCTAATAAACGCAGTTGTTCTCGTAATGCTTCTTGTCGTTTTTCCTCCGTTTTTGCGAGTTGGTTTAAGTCTTGATTTGCATAATTATTTAACCCGTAACGTCCTCCCAACCATCCAAAAACCCCTAAAATTAAGATAAAAACAAATACTAATAAAGGCGTTTTTATATGAGAATTTTTTCCGGCTTGAGGGGAAAAAGGTTGGGGGAATAAGCTCTGATTTAGGATGGGTTGAGTGGGATTTATAGGGGTTTGCGGGGGTGGATTTATGGCTGAAAGAGCCGATAGAACATCCTGAACCGATGAAAAGCGATCGCCGTGACGATAGGCTAACATTTTATCTAATATTTCCCCAAACTTTGGATTTAATTTAGTGTATTTTCTCCAATTCCAATTTAAGGTTTGTGGATCAATTAATTGTTGCGGTTCTTTTCGGGTTAATAACACTAACATTGTCGCAGCTAAAGCATACAAATCACTATTAGGATAAACCATACCCAAACGCATTTGTTCATCGGGGGCGTAGCCCACTTTTCCTAACCTTGTAGGTGAGGGATTTTGACCCCCTTGTACTGCCAATTCCGATTCTACTTTGGCTTGAATTAATTTCACCCCGCCAAAATCAATTAACATGGGTAAACCATCGGATTGACGTTGAATCATATTATCAGGAGAAATATCTCGATGAATCACGCCATAACTATGAATATAGTCTAATATAGGTAAAATTTGGAATAATAATTGCATCACTTCGGCTTCTGTAAAAGACTGTTGATTCAATAAACTTCGATAGTTAAAACCCTCAACATAATCCTGTACAAAAAACAAATACCCTTTATTATCAATTGTTTCTCTAAATAACTCTCGAAATCGAGGAATTTGGGGATGTTTTAATTTATAGAGAATCTCCGCTTCCCGTTCAAATAATTCCTGGGATTTTTTTAAAGCAAAACTTCCTTGTACCTGGGGAGAAAATTCTTTTAAAACACAAAGTTCATCAAACCGATGTTGATCTTTTGCTAAATAAGTCCGTCCAAAACCCCCATGTCCTAACTCACGGACGATGGCATAATGGTTTCTCAGAACAAGACCCGGATAAATTAATTGACTCATGGGGTGTTAGTGTGAAAAAATGAATACTGAACGGTTCCGATCTGTCTTAATTTAGAGTAGCAATTTATCAGGACTGTAGCATGGGTCAACTCCGAGACGAACAACGCCAACGGGCAATTTCCGCCTTAAACGGCTTTTTATCTACACCCCTATCGAATTTAGTTCAACCCTCTGAAGATAGAGGGGTGAATTCTGTTTTACAACTATTCCAAGATGTTGTCACAAAAGTTCCCGCCTATCAACAGTTTTTAGCCACTCATCATCGGTCTATTGATGATATTCAAACCTGGGAAGATTTCCAAACTTTGCCTTTAATTACGAAAGAAAATTATTTACGTCAATATTCCTTATCCCAATTGTGTCGTTATGGTCAATTGGAAACCTGTGATTTAATTGCAGTTTCTTCAGGTTCCACCGGAAATCCAACATTTTGGCCCCGTTTTATTAGTGATGAATTGCAAATTGCGACTCGCTTTGAACAGATTTTTTATGATAGCTTTCAAGCGGATCAACGTCGAACTTTAGCGGTGATTTGTTTTACTTTGGGAACTTGGGTTGGGGGAATCTATACAACGGCCTGTTGTCGTCATTTAGCCACTAAAGGTTATCCCCTTACAGTGATTACCCCAGGAAATCAAAAACCGGAAATTTTTCGGGTAATTCGAGAATTGGGAGAACAGTTTGAGCAAGTGGTTTTATTAGGCTATCCTCCGTTTATTAAAGATGTTATTGATACGGGAATTACTGAAGGCATAGAATGGGCAAAATATCAAGTTAAATTAGTATTTGCTGGGGAAGTTTTTAGTGAAGAATGGCGGCGTTTAGTCGGGGAAAGGGTGGGATCAACTCAACCAAATTATGATTCGGCAAGCCTTTATGGGACAGCAGATGCGGGAGTTTTAGGGAATGAAACACCTTTGAGTATTTGTATTCGTCAATTTTTATCTGAAAATCCAGAAATTGCCAAACAATTATTTGGAGAATCTCGATTACCAACTTTAGTTCAATATGATCCTAAAAGTCGATTTTTTGAAGTCCAAAAAACAGATAATTCTATCACTGGAACCCTATTGTTTTCGGGAGATAATGGGATTCCGTTAATTCGATATCATATTGCTGATCAAGGGGGAATTATTGAATTTCAAGAAATGTTAAATTTTTTGAAACAATGGGATTTTGATCCGATTTTAGAATTACAAAAAACAGGAGATCGGGGAATTTATCCCTTACCATTTGTTTTTATATTTGGGCGATCGCAATTTATTATTTCCTATTTTGGAGCTAATATTTATCCTGAAAATATAACCGTAGGTTTAGAACAACCCTTAATTAAAGATTGGGTGACGGGTAAATTTGTGATGTCTATTTTGGAGGATTCTGATCAAAATCGGTTTCTATCAGTGGTTGTAGAATTAGCACCTGGGATTGAAGAAACCGAGGATAAAAAACAAGCGATCGCCCATTCTATTTTAACGCAATTAAAGCGCTTAAATAGCGAATTTGCTAATTATGTTCCCCCTGAATATCAAACCCCTCAAATCACCCTCAAATTAACGGCAGATCCCGAATATTTCCCCCTGGGAGTAAAACATCGCTATACCAGAAATTAATCATTTATCCTGGGCTATCAACAATTTATATAATATCGGGGCCAGAAATTTTTTAATTGGCAACTAACTTAAATCAATCCTTATTCAATGTTGTGAGATTTTAAACCTTGAGAAGATGGGCTAAAGCCCAACAACGCCCAACAACGCCCAACAACAAAAACGAAATTAAATTTTAAAAAATAGCACTGTGTAAATCATTGGGGGTGAGATGGGAATGAACAACTTCACCATCTTTAAACCAAACAATTCGACGGGTTTGACGGGCAACATCGGCTTCATGGGTGACCATTACAACGGTCATTCCACCCGCATTTAATTCAGTAAAAATATTCATCACTTCTTGAGTAGTTTGAGAATCTAACGCCCCGGTCGGTTCATCTGCTAATAATAATACCGGACGATTCACAATAGCACGGGCGATCGCTACCCGTTGTTGTTGACCTCCAGAAAGTTGATTCGGTCTATTATTTAATCTATTTTCTAACCCGACTCTAATTAATGCTTGCTTTGCCCTTTCTCGACGTTCATTCGAGGGAATTCCAGCATACATCATCGGTAAAATCACATTTTCTAAAGCACTTAATTGGGGTAAAAGATGGAATTGTTGGAATACAAACCCTAATTTAATATTGCGAATGCGGGCTAAATTATTTTCTGACATTTGCGCCACATTTACCCCATCCAAATAATAGGAACCTGCGGAGGGACGATCCAAACAACCGATAATATTCATCGCCGTTGATTTCCCCGAACCCGAAGCACCCATAATCGAACAGTATTCTCCTTGTTCTACCGTTAAGATGACACCTTTTAAAGCCTGAACTTGAATATCACCCATCCCATAAACTTTGGTGACATTTTCTAAGTGAATAATCACCGGATTGGTTTGAGAATCTTGATTTTCTGGTTTAGTCGAAATTGATGTTTTCATAATTTTAATAGGATAGGGAATAGGGAATAGGGAATAGGGAACAGAGATATAGCAATCCTATAATCAAAACTAAACCAATTAAATACTTCTTAAAGCTACAATTGGGTCAAGTTTGGCAGCTTGTTTAGCAGGAACAACACCGAAAAACAATCCAATAGCCCCAGAAATACTAACGGCTGTTACAATCGCAACACTGGAAACTCCGGCTTGTAAAGGAGTGAAAGCACCGACAACTAAAATGCCACCAACGCCAATTAATGTACCAATCAAACCCCCTGCTGCTGATAGGATAACAGATTCAATTATAAACTGAATTAAAATATCTGATTGGGTCGCTCCGATCGCTTTTCTTAATCCGATTTCTTGAGTTCTTTCGCTGACAGAAACCAACATAATATTCATAATTCCAATACCGCCCACTAATAGAGAAATGGCGGCGGTTGCTGCCAATAAAATAGTTAAAGCTCCAGCAATACTGCCCAAAATATTCATTAAATCCTTTTGATTTCTAACAGTAAAATCATCTTCATTAGTAATTTTATGACGTAACCGCAATAAATTTTCAACTTGAAATTGAGCCGCCCGCATATTATCTTGACTATCAATAGTAATAGAAATAAATGTAACTTGGGTTCCGTAGGGCGATCGATTTCCCACAATTCGATTTGCCATTGTAGTTAAGGGAACAAAGGCATTCATGTCGTCATTACTGCCAAAACTAGAGCCTTTAGGCTGCATTACCCCAATAACTTGTAAACTCAAATTCCGCAGTCGAACCGACTTACCAATCGGATCTTCAGTTCCAAATAATTGTTGAGCTAATTCTGATCCTAATGCCACAACTTGTTCATTCCGTTTTAAGTCTAAATCCGTAATAAATCGACCTTTAGCAATATCAAAATTACGCACCGATAAAAATTCCGGTGTGGTTCCCACGATAGAAGCTGAAGCATTATTACTGCGATAGGTAATTAATTCACTGCCATTTAAAGAAGGAGAAACTTGTTCAACCGAAGGCACTTGTTCGGCGATCGCGATCGCATCTTCTAAGACTAAATTTTGCGGCGGAAACACAGGACGGCGTTGTGAGTCAGGACTTCCGGGTAACACAAATAAAACATTTGGCCCCAAAGAATTGACTTGATTATTGACAAATTTCTGAGCACCTTCTCCAATACCAATCATAGCAATAACAGAGGCATTGCCAATAATAATTCCTAACATAGTTAAACTACTTCGCATTTTATTCGCTAATAGTGTTGTAGTTGCCATTTTGATACTTTCTAGGAAATTCATAATTTGGTGTGTTGACGGTTAATGGTTGACTGTTGACTATTAAAGACTATCCTTTTTTCTTAAGGTTGTTTGCTCGTTTCCAATTATATTATAGCTGAATAAATCAAGTCCCACCGCCGGGATGAGACTTGATTCGGATTAGAAATTGGAATCGGGTTTCAGCAATCTAGGATTTATATTAGATAGGAATTTAGGAGAATAGCACAGATAAATAACGACAATCTAATTCTATATTCCACTTACGAGTCAGAAATTCTCGAATTTTCTCCCGTCCCGTAAAAAATTATGATTAGTGAACTGATTAATTAACTATTCCCTATTTTGGTATTCCCTGCTATATAATTAATCTGAACTCAAAAAAGGGATTTTCACCCTTGATTTTATTGTCCTAATGTTCAATAGTTATTATGCTTGCGAAACGAATTTTACCTTGTTTGGATGTAAAAGCAGGTCGAGTGGTAAAGGGGGTTAATTTTGTTGATTTAAAAGATGCTGGTGACCCGGTGGAATTGGCGGCGGCCTATAACGATGCTGGGGCCGATGAATTAGTATTTTTGGATATTACAGCCACCCATGAAGACCGAGATATTATTTTTGATGTCGTCTATCGCACCGCCGAACAGGTATTTATTCCCTTAACGGTGGGGGGTGGAATTCAAAACCTAGACATGATTAAAAATTTATTAAGAGCCGGAGCAGATAAAGTTAGTATTAATTCCGCCGCTGTGCGTGATCCTGACTTAATTAATCGAGCCAGCGATCGCTTTGGAGTACAATGTATTGTAGTTGCTATTGATGCCCGTCGGCGCACTAATCCCGATAATCCCGGCTGGGATGTGTATGTGCGAGGCGGTCGGGAAAATACCGGAATTGATGCTCTTATCTGGGCTAAAGAAGTCACAAAACGGGGCGCGGGGGAACTTCTAATCACCAGTATGGATGCCGATGGAACCCAGGCAGGTTATGATTTAGAACTAACGCGAACCATTGCCGAATCCGTAGAAATTCCAGTGATTGCATCGGGGGGCGCGGGGACTTGTGAGCATATTTATCAAGCCTTAACCCAAGGCAAAGCCGAAGCAGCATTGTTAGCATCCTTATTGCATTATGGTCAATTAAGCGTGACAGAAATTAAGACCTACTTAGCAGAGCATCAAGTTACCGTGAGGAATCCTGATATTTTGTAGGAGGAAGTCAAAAGAAAACAGATAACTTTTACCCTAGACTAGATACCCCTAAATATCCATAAATAAGAGGGATTTTCAATCGAATTCCCCCTTGCATAATTAGCAGATTTAGATTAATCTGGATCGAATAATTCATCAAATAAACTATTTAGATGTTAGATCAAGCCAACGAGTTATTCCAGCAAGGGATTTTACACTATCAAAATACAGAATATCAAGCCGCTTTAGCATCTTGGCAACAAGCTCTCCACTCCTACCGAAATTTAAAGGATCGCAAACGGGAAGGCGCAGCCTGGGGGAATATAGGGGCTGTACATGAAGCCCTATTAAGTCCAGAACTGGCAATTAATTGCTATCAACAACATTTAGATATCTCCCGTGAAATTCAAGATCCCAAAGGTGAAATGAATGCCTTAATTAATCTGAGCAATATTTACTATAATTTAGGAGACTATGTTAACGCCCTCGAATACCAAAACCAACGGTTAGACCTCGCCCGTCAATTTTCAGATCCTCGCACGGAAGAACAGACATTATCTGTGTTAGGAAAAATCTATCTCACTCAAGAAAAATTTGAACTGGCAATTAACGCTTATCAACAACAATTAATCCTGGCAAAAACCAACAAAAATTATCAAAGTCAAGGCAATGCTTTTAACCATTTAAAGTTAATTTATGAACAGTTAGAACAATGGGAACAAGTTGAATTATATACTCAACAGCATCAAGCTATTTTTCGAGAATTTTTAATAGAAAATCCAGGTAATATTCTACAACAAGCCGAAAATATTGGCTTAGATCCTTTATTTGATTTTGCAGGCATGGATTTAAGTCATCTTGATTTTAATTACGCCGATTTACACGGGGCAAATTTAGAAAAAACTAACCTCAGTTATGCTAATTTAACCTTAGCAGATTTGAGCGGAGCGATTTTAAAAGAAGCTAATCTCAGTTATGCTATTTTAACTAACGCTAATTTACGCGATGCCGATTTAACAGGTGCTAACCTCAGCGAAGCCGATGTCAGAACTAAAATGCCTAGGGCTAATTTGAGTCATGCTAATTTAACCCATGCTAACTTGATGAGTGCCTATTTACCCTATGCCAACTTGACCCAAGCCAACCTCAGCCAAGCTAATCTCAACTATGCCGACCTAACCGGGGTAAAATTTCAAGGGGTGAACTTAACAATGGCCAGCTTCAGTCAAGCCGAACTCAAAAATGTCTGGGTAGAAAACGTTGATTTTACCGAGGTAGTAGGTATTTCCAAGCGAATTAAATCCGAGTTAGTCCAACGGGGGGCAATTTTTAGAGAGAATGAAGATTAGGTGAATAGACAGAATCCAACCCATTCTATCCATTAACCAATATCCATAAACAAAATCATTAAAACCTATGACTGGTGTAGAAGGACTGTGGCCCCATAATCTTAGCCCAAATCGCTTGGCGGTGTTGGAGCGTAAACTCGTACTTTGGTTACAAAAACAACCTTTACCTGCTGATATTCACGAAATGGCACTGCATTATAAAACCCATGAAGACCTACAATTGTTAACTCAAAAAGCAGCATCTCAAGGTTGTCATTTTTCAGATTTACAAACAACATTACAAGCTATTATATCAGCAAAAACCGATAATTTCTTAGAGTTAACTGAAATTGCAGGTTTAAATCCCCTAGAAGATTTTGCCGAAGGTAGACTATTAGGAGCTAATTTAAGAGGATTAGATTTAAGTGGGGCAAAATTAACCAATGCCTACTTACGAGGGGCAGATTTAAGCGATATTGACTTAACCAATGCTGACCTAAAAAATGTCAATTTAGGGGGAGCAGATTTAAGCGGAGCCTTATTAAGTGATGCTGATTTAAGTGGAGCAGATTTGCACCGGGTCAGTTTAGCTTTAGCAAATTTAAGTGGATCAAATTTAACGAATGCTAATTTAGAAGATGCCAATTTAAGTAACTGTAATTTAAGCAATGCCAATTTAACTGGAGCTTGTCTAAAAAATACCGACTTATATCAAGCAGGATTAGCTTTAACTAATTTAGCCGGAGTTGATTTTACCGGAGCAAATGTTAAAGAAGCTCGCCTCTGGCATGATGCCGGAATTTCTGAAACTGTGAAAGCAGACTTAATCAAACGAGGAGCGATTTTTGATGAAAAGATAGAAAAGACTAAACTTTAATTTGTTGTTGCGCTTCAGCGCACTCTAAAAATATGGAGCGCTAAAGCGCAACAACTAAATATTATCATAGAGAGTGAAGTTAATCTGCTCAATAAAGAAATTGCTATGTTTGATGCTCTTGCTGAACGCTTTGAATCCACTTGGAAGAAACGAGGAGCGATTTTTGATGAAAATGTCGAAAAAATCAAACGAGATTAAACCTTAATTTGTTGTTGCGCTTCAGCGCACTCTAAAAATATGGAGCGCTAAAGCGCAACAACTAAATATTATCATAGAGAGTGAAGTTAATCTGCTCAATAAAGAAATTGCTATGTTTGATGCTCTTGCCGAACGCTTTGAATCGACTTGGAAGAAACTCCGAGGTCAAGATAAAATTAGTGAGTCTAATATTCAAGATGCCCTAAAAGAAGTCCGTCGCGCCCTCCTAGAAGCCGATGTTAACCTGCAAGTCGTCAAGGAATTTGTCGCCGAAGTCGGGGAAAAAGCCCAGGGAGCAGCAGTCGTGTCCGGTGTGCGACCCGGAGAACAGTTCGTTAAGATTGTCCATGATGAATTGGTCAATGTCATGGGGGAAAGTAACGTTCCCCTCGCCCAAGCGGACACTGCCCCAACAATTATTTTAATGGCCGGGTTGCAAGGGACAGGAAAAACCACCGCCACGGCAAAATTAGCCCTGCATTTGAGAAAGGAAAATCGCACTACTTTGTTAGTCGCAACGGACATTTATCGCCCGGCGGCAATTAATCAGTTAATAACATTGGGGAAACAAATTAACGTTCCTGTGTTTGAAATGGGAACCGATACCGACCCCGTAGAAATTGCCCGCCAAGGGGTAGAATATGCCCGCAATCAAGATATTGATACGGTGATTATTGACACCGCCGGACGTCTGCAAATAGACGAAAATATGATGGCGGAATTAGCCCAAATTAAACAAACTATTGAACCCCATGAAACTTTGTTAGTTGTTGATGCGATGACGGGTCAAGAAGCTGCTAATTTAACCCGCACCTTTAACGACCAAATTGGGATTACCGGGGCTATTTTAACTAAGATGGATGGGGATAGTCGCGGCGGGGCGGCACTATCGATTCGGAAGGTATCGGGGGCGCCGATTAAATTTGTTGGGGTGGGGGAAAAAGTCGAAGCATTACAACCATTTTATCCTGACCGGGTGGCGTCTCGAATTTTAGGCATGGGGGATATTTTAACCTTAGTTGAAAAAGCCCAAGAGGAATTTGACTTGGCGGATGCCGAGAGAATGCAGGAAAAAATTATTACGGCAAAATTCGATTTTACCGACTTCCTGCGTCAAACTCGAATGATGAAAAATATGGGATCTTTGGGGGGATTAATTAAGTTAATTCCGGGGATGAATAAGATTTCCCAAGACCAATTAGACCAGGGAGAAGCACAATTAAAACGGTCGGAAGCGATGATTAATTCCATGACCGTTAATGAGCGCCAAAACCCGGATTTATTAGCTAGTTCTCCTTCCCGTCGCAAACGTATTGCTAAGGGTTCAGGAATGCTTGAAAAAGACGTGATGAAGTTAGTTAGTGACTTCCAAAAAATGCGGGTAATGATGCAACAAATGAGTCAAGGAATGATGCCGGGAATGGGAGGTATGCCCGGTATGGGTATGCCCGGAATGCCCGGAATGGGAGGAGGTTATCCCGGGGCGGCGAAAGCCAAGAAAAAGAAAGACAAAAAGAAAAAAGGTTTCGGTCAACTTTAACCTTTTCTCCTCGTTCCAAGGTTTTACCTTGGAATGCCAACCGGAGGCTCTGCCTCCGATGATTGTATTCAATAATTGTCAATAGTTTATATATTATTATAGCGAGCTAGGGCGATCGTACTTCTTTTCCTATTACCAAGCTCTACCCATGTTAATTTTTATATAACATCAGGAGAGTCATCGCACTAAACCCACTATAATTAACGAAGCATTGCACTATAAACCAGTTACCGCTATGACTAATCTCTATCGATTCTTAAAATTATTATTTATTTCTTTATTGATTTCTTTGATTAGCTTATCTGATTTCAGTTCTGTTGCTTTTGCTCAAAGTTCATCTCAAAATAAGGAATTAAATCTCTCCCAAAATCCATCTTTTTTTAAAGAAAATCTAAAAAATGTCCGAGATCAAGAAGACATAAAATCGATTAGTCCTTTTCTTGGTAATGAATTTGTCTTTTATTTAAACCAATCTAAAAATTCGAGTTCCCCAGGAAAAAAAGCTAATCAAGATTTTTCTAACATCCGGGGAGATATGAATATAAGTTTTACAGCAGTTAAGATTCCTTCGATAGACGTTGGATTTTTAAATGTTAACATTCCTGTTAATATCCAAGAAATTAACTTTTTCAAGATTGTTAACATTAACAATGAGAATAAATCCTCTAACCAAGCTCTTCAAGCATTTCAACTCTATCAAGCAGGTCAAAAGGAATTAGAAAACCAAGAATATGAAAAGGCTGCTAAATATTTTACCCTAGCTTTAACTTTTGATGATCAGTTTTCAGAAGCCTATGCTCAAAGAGGTTTTGCCTACTATAACTCAGATGATTATGAAGATGAAGATGCTTTAAAAGATTTTAATATAGCAATATCAGGCTCTCAACCTAAACTTAAAGATCATATTAACAATCCTAAACTTTATGTTGATCCTAGAATATTAAGGGGATGGTTTTATATAAAAACAGGAAATTATGAAGCTGCTCATAGAGATTTGAGTGAAGCTATAAAGCGGAGTCCTGAAGTTTATCAATCTTATCTTTATCGAGCGGTTGTTTATTTATCAAAACTGGATTATCTCAATGCTATCAAAGATTTAGATATGGCGATTAAAAAAGATTCTACTTCTCAAGATGCTTTTCTACTGAGAGGTTCAATTAAAGCGGAATTAGGAAAATATGAAGATGCAATTCGTGATTTTGAGAAAGTGATTGATTTGAATAAAAAAGAAAAGAGTTCTTTTTCTTTAGCTGAACCTTATTATAAACAAGGATTAGCGGAGCTTAATTTAGGAAACTATGAAGCAGCCATTAAGAGTTTTAATGAAGCGAAAAACAACAATTCTAACTACCCAGAACTTTCTTATAATCAAGGACTAGCTTATTATTACCAAAAAAACCTGGGTCAAGCAATTAATTCTTACGGTGAAGAAATTAAGCGTAATCCTGAATTTTTAGAAGCTTATTATCAACGGGGTAAAACCTATCATGAGAACAATAATTTAGACTCAGCAAAAGCTGATCTTGAAAAAGTTTTAAACCAAGATAAACAGTATATAGAAGCTGAAATGGAATTAGCTAATACTTATTTTGATTTAGCTGTAAAATCCAATAAAGATCAAATCTCAAATTTGGAATTGTCTGATCAGGTTTATCAACAAGTTATTCAAAATTCCTCACAAAAATCTAACTATCAAGATTATGTATCTCAAGCTGATTCAAGACGAAAAATCATCAAAAATTCCTTAAAAAATTTCTTAGAAGATAAGGCTATTTTTCCTATAATCTCTAGTCCAGATAAATTTGGACATGGTCTGGTTTCTACAATTGCTATTAGTCCTAGTGGAGATAGGATAGCAAGTGGAGGTGACAAGAATATAGTCAAAATTTCTAATTTTGAACAAGTCCAAAAAGAAAAGCCGTTTGATAATCAAAATCAGGTATATACGCTTGTATTTAATCCTCATAAAAACAAATTAGCAATTGGGGGAGCGAAATCCTTAAAAATTTGGGACTTAAATTTTGGAAAGGGTGAGGCTTTTCAGCTTCCTAATGATAACGCTATTATTCGCAGTCTTGTTTATGATTCGACAGGACAAATTTTGATTAGTGCCGGAGAAAATACTCGTATCACCTTTTGGGATGAGAAGACAAGTGAACAAATTTGGACAATCCCAACCCCAACTAAAAAGATTAATTCTCTTGCATTAAATGAAAAATGGTTAGTCAGTGGGGGAGATGATAAAGTTTTGAGAATTTATGACTATAAGACGCGAAAAGAAATTCCTACTTTAGACAAAGATCACGGACATCAAGACATCATTCGAGCCATTGTGATTAGCCCAGATAATCAATTATTAATCTCTGGAAGCAATGATAAAACGATTAAAATATGGGACTTAAATTCAGGTAAATTTAGATATCCATTAACAGGTCACACTCAGTCTGTTACATCCTTAGCTATAACTTCAGATTCTCAATTTCTAGCGAGTGGTGCTGATGATGGAACAGTTAGAATCTGGGATCTCAAACAACGTCAAGAACTGGCTACTCTTTCTTTTCCATCTTCTTATGTACATCCTCCAGTTTTTTATGTACAGTCTGTAGCTTTTACTCCTGATAACAAATTTCTGGTTGCTGGAGGAGATAATAATGGTATAAAAGTCTGGAAAATGCCATTTTAAAGTTTATTTTAGTGAATAACTCTATTTCTTAACGCTCAAAAATCAAGTCAACTAAACTCTTTAAATCCGGCACTTCTAAATCGGGTTGGGCGATCGCAACTTTCGTTGCTCCTCCTCCGGGTTGTCCTTGACGACGATTAACCCAAACCGTTGTTAATCCTAAACTATTTTGCAGCTAAAAAGATTTTTAGTTTGCTCTGTAATACAAGTGCTATAGTTAATCCACCGATTTGAATAAAAAAGGTATGAACTATCCTATTGATTTAAAAGAACTTGCCTATCGGGAAAGTGAACAGGTGGAATGGAAAGAAAATGTAGCAGATATTAATGATGTTATCCAAACTGCGGTGGCTTTTGCTAATGACTACTCAAATCTGGGGGGTGGATATATTGTTTGTGGTGCGAAAGAAGTAAAAGATGAACACGGCTTTCAAAAAATGCTTCTTCCAGGGATGACTTCTCAAAGGTTAAAAGAAGTTGAGGGCAAAGTATTAAACGCTTGTCGAGACTATGTAGATCCGCCCATTGTTCCCCATACTGTTCAACTTCCCGCAGAAACAGAGGATAAAAGAGTATTAGTTTTCATCATTCCGGCTACTGATCATGCCCACTCTTTCAGACAACAATCTACTACGACTTACTATATTCGGATTGGTAGTAATACTTGTGAAGCTCGTAATGGTTTATTGAGGGAACTGCTAGTAAAAAAAGGCAAATTACCACCTTGGGATAGAAGAATTAATCTTAATGCAACCGTAAACGATCTTGATTTAATCGTTCTACGAGAGTACCTTCAACGGATGTCTTTATGGGATGGAAAGAGAGATATTGATGAATATTTATCACCTGATTTTAAATTAGCGGCATTAGCCCCTTCTTTATGTCAAAAAGAACCTTTAACAAATGTTCTTAGACCCCGCAATTTTGCCTTATTACTGTTTGGACGTGAACCCACAAGATTTTTCCCCGGTGCAGTCTCAATTTTTTCGATATATCCTGGTAAAGACAGAGGCGAAACCCATGCAGAAAGGATCGAACTTGAGGGAACTATTGTAGAACAAGCAAACAAACTGATTGAGCGTTTAAATGCAGAGGCTTATATTGTTTTTGATAAAACTAGCACGACGATGCCAAACCTGGCAAAATATCCCAGTCGAGCATTACAAGAAGCTGTTGTCAATGCACTAGCCCATAGAGATTATGAATCTGATCAACCCACTAGAATTACTATATTTTCAGATCGTGTAGAAATCAATTCACCGGGTACGTTACCATCTGCTATAGATAGAATAAAATTTGTTGAGGGTCGCGAATCTCCATTTTGGCGGAATCAAGGTCTCGCCTACTTTTTTATTAAACTGCAACTTGCTCAAACAGAAGGTCAGGGAATTCCCACCATCCTACGAACCATGAAAGCAGAGGGGTGTCCGGCTCCGATTTTTGAGATTGGCAGTGAAAATTTAGTGTGTATATTAGGAGCCCATCCCAGACATGAGGCAATTCGTGAATTAAGATCGGCTGAAAATGATACTGTTGTTGGTAATTATAGTGCTGCCCTTGAAAAAGTTGAAAAGCTTTTGAATAATGATCCTTATAACTTTAGAAGTTTAGAGCTTTACTGTGAAATTAATAATTTAATGCGAACGCCTCAACGAGTGGCAGAGTTTATTTTTAATTCAAAAATAGACTTATTCCGTCTCAATGCTGCAACCCAATTAGTAATGGCAGAAACCCTGACATCAATTAATAATCCAAATAAATCGACAAGGGATATTATTAATCAACTGCTTGATTTGGTTGGGCGGTGACGATTTTTTTATCCCTCCTCTGGGTTGTCCTTAACGACGATTAACCCAAACTGTTTCAAGGACTAATCCATCCTTTTACCTCCGTATCCGTTAAAGGTTTTTCCATCTTCATACTTTCACTACGAGCCGCATTTAATAAATGTTTCATCGTCACAGCCTCATTAGAATCCGCCGCCAAAAAAGCAGCATTCATCGCAATATTACGAATATTCCCCCCTGATACACTCAGTTTAGCTAATTTATTCACATCCACCCCTTCCAATGGCATTTCCTTGGGAAAAATCCGCCGCCAAATTTCAGCCCGTTGGGTCACATCGGGAAACGGAAACTGCACCACAAACCGAATTCTTCGCAAAAATGCACTATCTAACGCCCCCTTTAAATTCGTAGTTAAAATTGCTAAACCTCCATAAGCTTCCATCCGTTGTAATAAATAACTAACCTCAATATTTGCATGGCGGTCATGGGAATCTTTCACATCAGAACGTTTTCCAAATAAAGCATCCGCTTCATCAAAAAGTAAAATCGCTCCACCCGTTTCCGCCGCATCAAAAACCCGTCGCAAATTCTTCTCCGTTTCCCCAATATATTTACTCACCACTGAACTCAGATCAATCCGATATAAATCTAAATTTAACTCCTGAGCCATCACTTCCGCCGCCGTAGTTTTTCCCGTCCCACTAGGGCCAGCAAATAAAGCACTAATTCCTAAACCCCGTCCGCCTTTTTTAGCAAACCCCCAACCTTCATAAACTTTAACGCGCTGGCGAACATGGGCAATCACTGCTTTCAGAGTTTGTGACTGCATTTCAGGTAATACCAAATCCTCCCAACTGGCACTCGGTTCAATTCGTTGGGCTAAATCTTCCATCCGAGGACGAGCTTGGGCGCGACAAGCCTCCCATAAAGTATTATTTAGCTGATCATAATCCTCACTTAGCCCCATTTGTCCGAGGGTACTGGCACAAGCCGCAGCAATGGCGGGGGCATTCAGGTTAAATTGTCCGACTAAGTGTTCTATAATCTCCGGCAACTCCTCGCGTTCCATCACCAGCGCCTCCTCCCATAATAGGTATTGTTCTGAGTTGGTAGGTTTGCTAACTTCAAAATTCACTAAGGGGCGCTGTCTCTGACTAATCCGATCTCGTGTAGTTATAATCAGAGGACTGTTAATTTGTTCAATGATATGGGCGACAACATTTCCGTCCCGATCTGAACCGTCTACTTCGTCGCAGTTTAAGACTAATGCACTATTACACAAAACCGCTTCCCGATCCCATAACCGCAGCAGTTGAGACAGTTCGTTTCTGTTGCTGGGTAAGTGATCGGCACTGAGTAAATGGGCATCCAGTCCTAATATTTTGCAGGCGGATAGGGCGATCGCCCGTTTGCTACTGGTATCTTCTCCACAGAGTTGCACGGCGGGTACAATGTCATTTCCGGCACTCTGAGACAGGGTTTCTGCTAACTGTTCGGCTAACTGTTGGTGAGAGGGGACTAATTGATTTTCTTCTTTTAATGGCTCTATTATCCCCATCAGTCTCTCATCTAAGTGCTGTACTCCCACCAAATAATGCAGGATGCGCTCGTCAATGCGGAGGGGACTCTGGGTGAGTGCCGATCCACTACCGATCTCAATTAATCGCCAGTGTCGTAGGGGAGCCGTAGGGGTGAGGGCGTTCCAATGGGGGTTATCCAGGCTACTAAGGGCTAAACTGAAGGTGGGATAAAGTTTTTGCGAGTCCCCTTGAGCCTGGGCGCACAAGCTGGCAAAACTGGCGTCTAATTCCATACCTGCACAGATCATTAGTAAGTCTCGTTCAAAGGTGGACAAGCCAAAGATACGGCAGATCTGTTGTAGAGATGAATTATCCGATAGTTCGGAAGTGGCTATTGGCCTTGGAGTTTGACCGTCTTGACTGGCTTTCCATTCCAGCACCTGTCGCACTTGGGTCAGTGCCACCATCAGGGATTCTTGGTTCGCTTTTTGCCAGTTTTGCACAGAAACAGCGTTCATTTTCAGTAAAAAATTGTAGTAAGTCCTTTAGGACTCTTAACTCGTAGTAAGTCCTTTAGGACTCTTTGCCATATATTGTATATAGGCCCTAAAGAAGCCCTGAAGGGCTTACTACTAGGGGATGGTGATCGTTGGACTAATATACTGATCAAAGGTGGGACTATGGCGATCGCTATCAATTTGACAGAGACTTTCTGCACCATCTACTTGAATTCTCACTAAATAGTTGCTATTTTTAATAGCTTTAAGTGAGAAGACAATCCGAGCAGTATTATTATTCCGAGGCTGGGCGTTAAAAATGTAAGAGGCAGGCTGTAGGCTGGTCTGTTCATTTAAAATCAGAATCACTCGCTGATCTTGACCGATCCTCACATCTGTCACCACTTCTACCTCAGCATCACGAGGCTCGTCGTCTGTTCCTGACCCATCCAACAGATTCACCTCCTTGATACCAGGTCGCAACACAAACGGAGCCACATTGGACTCAACCCGCTCTTGCATGGGGCCATTAGTGCTTCCCCTCTCCAACCTTTGACCGTGAATTACCTGTAACGCCTGAACCCCGGGTCGGAGTGCCTCTGGTGGCACTAAGGTTAAAGCTAAGGTAATTTCCTGATCTTGCACCGTACCCGGCGCCACTTCCACACCCCCAATTCTAATCGAGGCATTGGCATTAGCAAGCATTTTACCTCGAATTAATAAGGTACTATGGCTGAAAATCGGTTGATATCTACCTTCGGTTGACATGACAAAATCAACCGTCGGTTGTTTGCTAAATGTCCAGGCGTTTAGGCTGCGATCGCGGATTGGCAGTGCTACCATTGCAGGTTCCTCACCATCTAACACCACAACTGTAATTTTATAGATCACAGATAAAACATAAGGGGTTTGAAAAAAGACCGACCAAACCTTCGATAATTCATCCGTTGAAACCGGAACAAATTCCGCTCGGATCATCTCAATTTGTTCCGATAAATCAGAATTTGCTAAAAAAGGATAACTGGGATCATTCACCGTTTCTCGAATCATTTGAGAGGATAAAACCGCTCGATCTTCCAGGGTTCGGATTGCACTTCCTAATAAGCGCTGAGGCTCTAATTCGATCTCATTTCCATAACAACTTAACAGATAGTATAAATCTATAGGTAATTGATTCCGCTTTGTTAATTCTCCCTTCCTTTGACGGGGTGGCATATCTGCATTCCCTAAAGAGGTATTGCGCTTCAAATGGTAGAGGTAAATGCTAATTCCTGTTTCTGGAGTTCCCCCGGTATTTTCTGGGCGGCTTGTTGTCACCCTTGCCCCCTCCACATCCATCTGCACAGATTGTTGTAACATCCTCTGCAATGTTGCCGTCACCGTGGCAATACCTAAATAATTACTCATACTTTAATTGGTTTTAAACAAGACCCAGATGTAACGACCGAACAATCGCTCGACTACGACTATCTACATCTAATTTTTCAAATATGGTTGTTAAGTGGGCTTTGACTGTTGCTACGGTAATATAAAGGGAACTAGCTATTTCTTGATTTCGGTATCCCTCCACCAACAATTTTAAGACTTCCCGTTCTCTATGTGTTAAATTATAGGGATTAGAGCTATTTAATTCCCTCGGTTGATTAGATGATTTATTGGGTTGAGTGGCTGTTAATTTACCTTGATTTATCTGAAAAGCTCGAAAGAATCTGGCTGCAACTTCTGGACATAAATAAACTTGATTATTCAGAGCCGAGGTAATAGCAATAGGGAGTTGCGTCGGTAAATTTTCCTTCAACATATATCCCCAAGCTCCAGCTTGCATCGTCTCAAAAATACTATTTTCTTCCCCTACAGAAGACAACACTAAAATTTTGCTATCATTCTGATTTTGTTCTGATTTCTGACTTAAACTTCTGATCATTTCAGTACCCTGATCAGGTGTCTTAAATAAATCCCAATCTAGGAAAATTAAACCGGGTTTATATTGGTCAGCCATACTCAGTACAGGTTGAATTGAACTCGTGTTACCAACTAGCTTAATTTGCCATGACGAACTCAAGTTATAAACCTTAAGTAATACCTGCAAACTCTTGCAAAAAGGCAATTCACTGGCTACAAGCATAACTGCAATTGTTTCCGGTAAAATGCTCTTAGGTATCTGCCTAGAAACACTTGCTGGCCTTTGATTGGAAGTGTGATTAAGTTGATTTACCCGCATATCAAGTCCAATTAAAACTAATATAGTTTGATGTCCCAGAAGGCAGCTTGTGTAATTAACGCTATTTTTTAATATAACATCCATCTTCAGATATAAATTTAATTTTTGCGATTCAATCCTCAGTACATTTGTTTAGAAATCTAACAAATTAATAAGAAAAATAAAGTAATGTTAAATATATCTTGACCAATGGCCGACAATACCCAACATCCAGATAACCTTATTCAAAAAGCCCAAAAATTTCGACCAAAGTCTATAACCCCTGGGGTCTATTTCACCTTAATCTAGGCACATTAACGTGCGCGGTGGTATTGCTCCCCATAGTAAATAGTAATCAGGACAAACCCCATCTTGGCTGCACAGCAAATTGTTGAGCAGCACTCCCAAGCTAAATATTGATATAAGGAAAAGAAATATGGCAAGACTTGACTATTTTGCTCCAGGTGTGTATGTAGAAGAAGTTGATAGAGGAAGTCGTCCAATAGCAGGAGTCCCCACCGCGATCGCCGGATTTCTCGGATTTACCGAAGATGTGCGCGGTGGTGCCGAAATGTTCAAACCCATGTTAGTCAACACTTGGAGCCAATACCTCCAGTATTTTGCCCGCCCCAATTCCGACGGCTTCACCGACTTCAACGCCTACCTGCCCTTTTCAGTGTACGGCTGGTTTTTAAACGGTGGCGGCCGTTGTTGGGTCACCAGTATCGGCACCAGATTACCAGGTTCTGCCGCCCCAGCACCAACGGAATTAGGCACAGAGGTGATGAACCGCGCCAAACGTCCCGCCCTGCGGTTTTCCCTCAGCGATCCCGGAATTGCCTCAACCCAGAACATTAACAGTGCTTTGGTATCACCTAGCGAGAGAACCATCCGGGTTAGAATTACCGAAGGACAACCCAAAGCCCCAGCACCCGCCCTACCCCCAACCTCCTCAGCAGAGGCAGGTACAGAGGCAACCACAGAGGCAGCTACAGAGGCAAGGGCAATAACTTCTATACCCGCAAACACAGGGGAATACTTCACCGTTATCATCACCCAAGGTGGCGAGGAACTGGAACGCTACGAACACCTGACCATGAACGCCCAGGCCGATGTCGCCGTAGCAGATTATGTGTTCAATGCCCTGCAAGAGTCCAGCTACATTCGGATCACAGACATTTCCCTCACAGGTAGCCCCCTAGCAAAACGCCCCAATAATGGCTTCTATGAAGTCAGTCCCCCGCCTCTCGACGTTCAGCCCGAACTATTCAGTCAATATGTCGAAGGTGGAAGGGATGATCGCACAGGGGTACGGGGTCTATTTGAAATTGACGACGTGACCATTGTTGCCTGTCCCGACTTAATGCGCGTGTACGAAGCCGGATTGATGAATCTCGATCAGCTTCATGGGATCATGGATATGATGCTCAGTCTCAGTGAAGGTGCGACGGCCGGTGATATCCCCAACCCACCCAACCGGATGGTAATTCTCGATACTCCTCCTGATCGGGTTAAACCCCAAGATGTGGCCCGTTGGCTCACCGAAGATTTTAACCGTCGTTCTCAATTTGCGGCCCTCTACTATCCTTGGATCAGAGTTCCCAACCCCCGGAATGCCGGACGTCCGATTTCCATTCCGCCCTGTGGATATGTTGCAGGCGTCTGGTCACGGGTAGATGAAACCAGAGGCGTCCATAAGGCTCCCGCCAATGAAGTCCCCCGTGGTCTGGTCGGTTTGAGTTATGACTGTAACTTCCGTGAACAGGAATTATTAAACCCCTTGGGAATTAACTGTGTCCGTAGTTTCCCCAACCGTGGTCTACGGATTTGGGGGGCCCGTACCCTGGTGGAAGCGGATAATATTCAATGGCGTTATATTAACGTCCGTCGCTTGATGAGCTACATTGAGAAATCCATTGAACAGGGAACCCAGTGGGTCGTTTTTGAACCCAACGATGAAGACCTCTGGCAACGGGTTAAACGCACTCTCGGTAATTTCCTCGACTCCCTCTGGCGCGAAGGTGCCCTAGTGGGCGGTAGTCCGGCTCAAGCCTACTATGTCAAGTGTGACGAAGAAATTAATACCCCACAAACGATGCTCCTAGGTCGTTTGTATGTTGAAGTCGGCGTAGCCCCCGTCCGTCCTGCTGAATTTGTGATCTTCCGCATGAGTCAGATCACTGGTGATGAAAACGAAGAAGAAGGCGGCGAATTCAGTTAAATACAAGCCCGGTTTGGGGTTTAGGGTTTCAGGTATTAAGGTTAATCAACAGCATTACTGCATAGTAATTATTTTCCCCCATTCCCCATTCCCCATTACCCATTACCCATTCCCCATTCCCCATTCCTAATTTCCCCACTAAAAACTTACAAAAGGAATAAAAACATGGTCGGAGTTGTTACTACTGTTGCCTCTCGATTTTACGTTGAGTTTGACGGAATTACTCAGGCTCAAATCAAAAGTATGGCTCAAATTTCCTATGAAGGTAAAGTTACAGGAAATGCCAAACCCATAGGTTCATCAAAAGGCGGAATTCATGACCGACAAACCACCTCCGGCGGTTACGATTCTAACCCCGCCATGACCGTTGAAGTTTACCTGTGCGATTCCCCCCAAGGTGCCAGCGCCCAAATGTACAAATGGTTTCAAAAATGCTTACCCGTTAGTGAGGGCGGTAACGGTGACTGGTCAAATAACCGTAAAAGTGGCTCAGTTGTTGTTTATGACCCCAACGGTCGGGAAATCCTCCGATGGAATTTAGAACGCGCTTGGCCGAAAAAATACTCCATTGCCGATGCGGACGTCACAGGTCAAGATCTAGCAGTAGAAACCTATGAACTGGTGGCTGAACGAATTAATAAAGTCAAATCCGTCAGTGGTGCCGCCGTTACTTATGGTGGTCGATGACATATAATCAACTACGAATTACGAATTACGAATTACGAGACAATTAGCTAACTCCTAATTTATTAATCCATTAACTCCTAATTCATTAATTCGTAATTGATAATTCGTAATTCGTAATTGACAACATACCCCCCGATAAATCGGCGGACATGAGCGACACTAAGTTAAAACAAAATCAATCTAACTATTGACCAGGAGGAATATTTAAAATGACAGCAGCAACTCAGAGAAGCCTAATGGAATACCTGACAGTTTCTCGCTTTTACTTAGAAATTAATAATAATACAAGGTTACTGATTTCCAAAGCTAGTGGACTTTCAATTACAATTGATCCGGCTTCTGAAGGTAAGCCCATCGGAACCCGTAAGGGCTTGGCTACGGATACACAAACCACCCCGGCTACCGTCAGTTATCAAAATATTACCCTGGAGTTTGTAACAGCAATTGACAACGATATTCTCTTGCAATGGTATGTGGATTCACACCCGCAAGCAATGGGAAAAGGCGGTCGGCAAACCATGGCTCGGCGTTATGAAGCTTCCCTGGTTTTCTACAAACAAGATGGTTCAGAAGGCGCCCGATGGAATATTAAAGATGCCATTCCCGCTAAATACAAAACTACTCAAGTCAAAGCTGACAGTGCCGATATTTTTAAAGAAACCATTGAGGTTGCCCACGCCGGGATGATTCGGGTTCCTGTTGGGGGAAGCAAGCTTTAAGAAGGTGTTGAGGGTTGGCGGGTAATGGGTAATGGGTAATGGGTAAAGATATTCTCTATTGCTATTACCTATTGCCCATTCCCTGTCTTTCTCCCATTGCCTATTGCCTATTCCCTGTCTTTCTCCTATTGCCTATTGCCTATTGCCTATTCCCTATTTGGTATGCAAATTAATCAAGACCAATTAAAACAAAATTTATCAGAGATTCTTACCATTGCTCGCTTTTATGTTGAGTTAAAACTAAATGGAAGTAGCGATCCTGTTGATGCTTATTTTATGGAATGCAAAGGGTTTAAATATACCCAAAGTTTAATAGAATTAGCTGAAGTTTTTCCCCAACCTTGGGGGAAAGCTAAACGGGGACGAGTCCTCAGAACAAAAATGCCGGGAAATGAAAAAGTTAATAATATTAATTTGCGTCGCGGTCTAAGTGCATCAACTACCCTATGGAAGTGGATTGAAAATGTGCAAGCAGGTCAATGGGCAACTCAAAGTTATGATGGTTCCTTAGTCATCTATCGCCAAAGTAGTGAAGAAGGTGCTCGGTTTAATTTTAAAGGTGCTTGGCCTGTTTCCTACACCGTTGCTGATAACATTGTTTCTGGTTCAGATCTCGCTTTTGAGGAACTAGAATTAGCAGTAGAAAGCTTTCAGCGAGTTCCTACCCTTCCTAAATCCTTGTCATGATCCAAACTGAATTTGAGTTTACCCTACCCAAAGGATACCTAGATGAACAAGGCGACTGTCACCGTCAAGGTGTAATGCGACTATCCCGGGCTATTGATGAAATTGTTCCCATGCGTGATCCTAGAGTTAAATCAAATCCAGCCTATGCTACTGTAATTATTCTCTCTCGTGTTATTACTCAGTTAGGCACTTTAGAAGAAATTTCACCCATGGTAATTGAAAATCTATTTGCCTCCGATTTAAGCTATTTACAAAAGTTTTATCGCTACATCAATGACTTAGAGGAAGACCAACCCGACTCTCCCACCCCATCCCCAGTTTATGATCAACCCTGAATTAACGATGTTTGATGGAAAACCAATCTCCAATCACCTTTAGTTTTTCCCTACCCGTCGGGTTACTAGACAACCAAGACAGACGACACCGGGACGGGGAAATGCGTCTAGCCACAGGTAAAGATGAATTGTACCAGACCGACCCCCGCAGCTTGGAAAATCCAGCCTATGGGACTCTGATCCTACTTTCGCGGGTTATTGTCCAGTTAGGGGAATTATCCCCCGTCACCCCAGAAGATTTAGAAGCACTGTTTCTCACGGACTGGCAATATTTACAGGAAGTTTACAACGCCATTAACCCCCCAGAATCAACAATTTCTACCACGGGGGAGTTATAGGCTACCCCCAAGAGGAGTTATATCGGGAGGTAGCCTTTATTGCATTTCACTTTCACTGGTCACGGGAAGAAATTCTGAATTTAGATCATCGAGAACGACAACGTTGGGTTCAGGAAATTGCCTATTTAGTTAATACAGATTAATGTTATGGCAGGGAACAGGGAACAGGGAACAGGGAACAGGGAGGAAAAGACTTTCTCAAAAGTGCATTATTTCCGGTTCCAAATAAGCCGCATCAATCCATTGTTGCATGGCTGGAAGTGACCAAATCATTTCAACATAAGCTTGTTCAACTTCTCCTAACTTGACATCATAAGTAACAAATCGAGAAATAACCGGGGCAAACATCGCATCTGCAATCGTAAAATTTCCGAATAAAAATTCACCATGAGAGCCATATTTTTCTCGACATTCCCGCCAAATTGCCGTGATCCGATCAATATCATTTTGTACATCCGGTTTCATACCTTCTCTGGGGTAACGAGTCCGACAATTCATCGGCATTTGTTGCCTTAAATTGATAAATCCGGCGTGCATTTCATAACTTATACAACGCGCATAAGTCCGGGCTTCTAAGTTTTGCGGCCATAAATCATGAATAAAATTTTCAGCAATATATTCACAAATGGCTAAGGATTCCCAAACCGTTAAATCTCCATCTAATAATACCGGAACTTTCCCCGATGGAGAATAGCGCCGGATTTGTTTGTAGGTGTTGGGATTGCCTAAATCAATCAAAATTTCAGAAAAATTAATTCCGGCTTGCTTCAGAAGAAACCAAGGACGCAATGACCAAGAAGAATAATTTTTACTGCCAATCACCAGAGTTAACTGTCCCATAATCTGGTAAATAAAAGTTAGGGTAATTATTGTCGTTTCAACAGATACCGAATTTTCGGCGAACTGCACTGTTGACACTCTCATGTCTCAAGACACTGAGATTCTAACTTCAACCTGGACACTTGCTCGACCAGACTTTCATCAAGAGGAGTAGAGGTTTCCAGTCCATTAGCGTTACTTTGGGGATGCCCTCCCCTAGCTTGTTTACCAAGATTTAGAATATTAATTGCAGCATTTGTATCTCTATGCAACTCAAATCCACAACTACAAACATGGGTGCGAGTTGATAGAGATTTTTTCACTATTACCCCACAATTAGAACATTTCTGTGAAGTGTAATGGGGTGCAACCGGAATTGCTAATTTATCAAATTTAGACGCAAAATATTCTATCCATAGCCGAAATAAATACCAACTTGCGTCGCTAATTGATTTAGCCAAACAATGGTTTTTAACTAGGTTTTTAACAATTAAATCTTCATAGACCACTAAGTCGTTAGACTTGCATACGTTACGCGCAATTCTCTTTGCGTGTTCATTCCGTTGTCTACTTACTTTTAAATGTTTTTTGGCGTAAACTTTTCTGGCTTTCCGTCTACCGGATGAACCTTTAACTTTCTTATAGATTTGTTTCTGAGATTGCTTAATTGATTGTTCAGCTTTTCTCAAAAACTTAGGATTAACTTCTTGATATCCATTGGAGTCTGTGTAAAACGACTCAATACCAACATCAAGTCCTATTTCCTTTCCGGTTTTGGGTTGAATATCGGTGACATTAATATTCAGACAAAATTGTGCGTAATATCCATCGGCACGACGAATTAAACGCACCCGTTTTATGTCCTTAATATTGTAGGTTTGGATATCCCATTTACCCAATAATTTGAGTTTACCCCCCCCAAACCCCCCCGTGCACGGGGGGGCTAGGGGGGGGCCGTTTTTATCCGTTAAGGTAATTTGTCTTTTGGTTGGGTGTAATTTCCATCCCGATGTTTTATATTCAACGGAACGGCAATCTTTTTGGAATTTGGGATATCCTTTTTTGCCGGAAATGTTTTTCTTACAATTGTCGTAAAAACGACTAATGGCAGACCATCCTCGCTCGGCTGCGGATTGGACGGCCATTGAATTTAGGTCGGCAACAAAGGGGAATTGATTTCTGAGAGTTGTAGAATATTTGTTTAGTGCAAATCTATCAATCTTTAATTCTCTTGAATTATCCATCCAATATCTAATTGCTTTATTGCGAATGAATTGGGTGGTGCGAATTGCTTCATCAATCGCTTTATATTGATTGGGTTTGCCTTGGCACTTATATTCCAAAACTATCATAGAAATCTCCTTTTTTCGACCTACCTTATGTTAACATAAATTGGAGAAATATTCACGGGAAATAAATTCCCCTGGGTCGCTTTTCATCTCAGGTCTGAAGACACTGAGTTTTCAAGCTCCCAGACTTATGTTATAAATCCTAAATCCTATCATTCCTCATTCCTATGATCACCGTAGCACTGCCTAAAGGCGCTTTATTCATAGATACAATTCGACTTCTGCAAGCCGTTGGACTTGATTTTAGTGCTTTTTTAGATCCCAGCAATCGACAACTGCAAATTTATGATCCCACCCAAACGGCCAAGGCATTATTAGTGCGGGCGCAAGATGTCCCGGTTTATGTGGAATATGGTCAAGCCCAGTTAGGTATTGTTGGTTATGATGTCCTGCGAGAGAAAAAGCCTCAAGTAGCTTCACTGGTTGATCTCAAGTTTGGAAAATGCCGGATGTCGGTTGCGGTTAAACAATCAAGTCCCTATCAAATTCCGGTAGAATTACCACCCCATAGTCGGGTCGCTTCCAAATTTGTCCACTGTGCCAGCGAGTATTTTGAGAGTTTGGATTTACCTGTAGAAATTATACCTCTCTACGGCTCCGTTGAATTGGGGCCGATTACGGGAATGTCTGAAGCTATTGTGGATTTAGTCTCTACGGGTAAAACATTACAGCAAAATGGATTAACGGAAATTGAGGTGTTATTTGAAAGTACGGCCTACTTAATTGCCCATCCCTTAAGTTATCGTTTAAATACGGGCGGACTGAAAGATTTAATTACTCAAATCCAAGCACAATTAATGGTTAAAGCATAATCTTTTTGGATTTAACTATCTAAATGATGATAGGGGTTTAGTCGTTGTTTCTTGAGAATTTGCCCTCAGCATTTGCTCAAAAACCTGGGCTTCTACGGGACGACTAAACCAATATCCCTGTAAACAATTGCAACCATGATCTCGCAAAAATTCTTGTTCGGCTTTAGTTTCTACTCCTTCTACAATCACTCTCATTTTAATTTAAACTTGCTATAGATCCTAATCTCTTTGATTCAAAGAATGATAACTTTCGCCTAAATCTTCATCTTCTAACTCAAAATTAGTATCGGAATAAAGTTCCAAGCGTTGAAGATTTCGTTCCCGTAACTGATGTAAATTTCTGCTATTTCCGGGTAAACGATTGGCTGATCGGCGTTGCGATTCAGAAGTAGCAGGTTTGCGAGTAAAAGTTTTCCAAGCCACTCGAATTCCCGTAAAAATACCGCCCGTGGTAGATTGCAATTTTCTTGCTTGCAGTCTAGCACTATCTAAGCCTTGATCGACTTGTTTGACCACTTGACCCACACTTTGTACCCCCTCGCTGACATCCTCAGTGAGTTCGGTAATTTCCAACCCCGTTAACCGAATTGATTCCAAAGTGGGAGGAAATTCCCGCGCCAGAGTATCTGCCAATTTTTCCACACTCCGAGCCGCCCTTGCAATAGCTTGCAAAGCAGGTAAAGCCGCAATCACAACAGCAGTAAGGCTGACTGCAACAAAAAACAGTGACAGTCCAAGCCAAAATAAAGGTTCAGTCACTGGATTTCCATTAACAACAAAATATTTTCGTCCGTCCCCATTAGTATAGCGATTTTCAGGAAAAATCTCCGATCCCTAGCGTTCTCCTGTGGTTTTTGAGGACTCAGAGATAGGTTTTTGGGCTTCAGGATTATAGAAGGTTTGTTGTTGTTGACTCGCTTCTAATCCAGCCGAAATCGCCTCTTTGAGACGAATCAAGGTTTCATCCCAATTGCGTAATGCAGATTCCGAAAGTCGATTAGCCTGCACTTGAACATTAGTAGATAGATCTTCTGCGAGTTCCGGTAAAGCCTCGGCCGATTTTTTAACTAACTGTCTGGTTTCTTTCCCCGAACGAGGGGCCACCAATAAACCGACTACCGTACCGACCACCGACCCCAAAACCAAACCCCCTAAAAACCGTCCTAACCGTTGATTTGACATATTGAATCGCAGTACCAATTCCATCTATTTTAACAATTTTGTTCCTAGAGATTTGATTTTCTGGGTTTTCCTCCTTTTGGCCAGACCCTAACGGCCAAGGAAATTAACCCCAGAGCTTGTTCGAGTTGTTGTTGTTGTACCTGAAGTTGATGATATTTTTGTCGGAGTTTAGTAGTTCCCTGTTGTCCAGAATTAATAAACTTGGGGGCTTTCTCCAAAACAAAACGGGTGCGTTGTTCCATCAGGATTAACTTTTTTTCTAAACGATTAATTGTTAATGTCAACATCCAGATTTTTCTCGCTAAATATAAACACAGCAGAGAAATTAAAATATTAATGACAATAACGATAATAACCATTTTTCTAGGGATTATTGTTTAATATCCATCCGGCCCGATGGTGGTTTGATCACAGTTTGCATCGGATAAATTTGCCATTTTGGATCGGAATAAATTACATCCAGCTAATTGGGCATTTGTTAACTTGGCATTTTCCAAATTCGCATTACTCAAATCCGTATGTCTGAGGTCAGCTGACATTAGATTAGCACTCGATAAATCCGCCCCTTGTAAATTACAATAGCTTAAATTAGCACCCCTTAAATCAGCATGGCGAAGGTTGCATCGAAATAAGGTACTCCCTTGTAAATTCGATTCGGATAAATCCACTTGATAAAGTTGTGTATCCCCCAGTTGCGCCTCCTGAATTTGGGTTTTCTGTAAATTAGCGTAGCTGAGGTTGGAATAGGGTATATAAATCCGGTTTAAATTACTACCCGCCAAGCCAATTTCCTCCAGGTTGGCTTCAAATAGATCTGAATCACTTAAATCAATAGCGCCAAAGTCCCGTTTACCCTGACTGTATAAAGCGAGTAATTCCTCTGAACTAATTTTCTGCATTGTTTATCAAAAATGGGAGCAAAAAGACCCGCACCATAAGGAACTTTGGTGTCGGGAGGATGTCAACTATCAAGCCACGAAACCCAAACTACCTCAAAAATTGAGGCGGTTGGAAAAACAGGGAAAATATTTTTGCCTAACCTCTGTCTACTTTAAAACCTAGTCCGAAATAGCCATGCTGTGTTAACAATTTTTTTTGTTTCTATCGGAGGTTACAGGTCATGGCGTTAATAGATTCAGCGATTCGGGGGAAGGAGGGTAAAATTGAATCAGGGGAACACCAAGCCCGAAAAATCGTACACTAGAAAATTGTGTTCTCAAGCGATGGAGATAACGAAGGTTATCAGAAAAATGGGTTTAAAACCACGTCGTTTTACGACGGCTTTAATTGTAAACCTTTGTTGCAATATCAGCCAATTTTGTGCTGAAATATATAGCATGATAATTAAAAATATGGCGAAAAATCATTGTTTAGCTAAGTCTATTAATGACGCATCTTGGTATCAGTTTCGGATCTGGATTGAATATTTTGGTAAAGTATTTGAAAGAGTCACGGTGGCGGTAAATCCGCAATATACCAGCTCATATTGCTCTAGCTGTGGTGAAATTGTTAAGAAAACGCTATCTACTAGAACTCATGTTTGTAGGTGCGGTTGTGCAATGGATAGAAATGAAAATGCAGCTAGAAATATCCTTAGTCGAGGATTGAGTACCGTAGGGCTTATGGGAACTTTCATGCTAGACATGAGCAACGCTTTGGGAGAATCGACCTCTACTCGGGCTGGAGAAATCCTGTTCGAGCAAGTTGGCTCTGTGAACAAAGAATCCCCACGCCTTTAGGCACCGGGAGTGTCAATATGGCATCGTTGTTGTATATTCCCTAACTATTCCGATAACCATTAATGTGTTGACATTAATATTGCTGTGAGTGTAATGCAGTTAGAACAGTCTCAAAGTCAGTCAATTCCAATTATATTGGACAGTTTACCCGATCTACCGTTTGGTGAAAAAGGCCAGGTCGTGAGCCTGTCGAACGGATGTCCACGTCGCGCCCGCTTAGAAATTGATTTAATGTTACTGGCGATTGAAGCCTTGTATCTGGGGGGGGCAGAATATATGCTGGTCGTGATCTCAGAACTGGATTTACAAACGGTCATCCCCAATCGGGTAGAATTGTGGCGAATCCGCAGTACCAACCCGTTACGCCGATTTAGCCAGCGTCGGGCGCTGAGTCTGTTAGAAGCCAAAGCCTTAGTCGTGATTATCTCTAACCTGGGAAGACGGTTAACGGCCAGAATTCGGCAGTTACTCATGGATTATGAAGCCCTAACCCAAAAACAAATTCCGATTGAACGACATTTACAATTGTCCAACTACTTAACCCAATTTCGGGCGCATTTCCGCAGTCGGATGAATCCTCGGCGGGCGTTGGTGATGGCCTATAGTTCCGATGAAAAGTTAAACGAGTTAGGGATACGTTTGTTAGAGAAACTGCTTTTTTGTACAGGGACGGCTGGAATGCAGCGATTTTGGATTAGTTTGTTTGATGGAGAATTCTCATGACGATTGAACGTCAATACAGTTTACCGAACTGCAAACTAATTTTGCAGGGTTATAACACCGGAAGCGATGGTAAATCCGATGGACGGGCTAGTTTAAATGTTCTGATGAATGCAGAATGTCATTTTGTCGGCTATCCCCAGCCCATCACCGGAGGACGGGAGTTTTTTGAAAGTTTAGTTCGACAGGTTAGTCGCTATGTTCAAGGGTTCCTCAGTGGACTAACAGCCCCGGAATCCTTCCGTCAGCAACCGGAGTTAGTCGAATTACACCCGATTGCGGGAGAGTTACATCAATTAACCGTTCATGAACCTCCCCAGGAAAAGTCTTCGGATGAAGTTTCCTTAGCTGCTGCGCCGCCAGTTCAGGTCAATTTGACCACGGTACAATTATTTGATTTGGTGGAAGCGGTTGATCAATTTTTGGCCGATAGCCAGACTTTACCCGAACTGTCTATCCAGTTACAACCCCTGTCTAAACGTTATCTCAAACCGGAACAGCCTATTGCTCAAAGGGCTGTTCCAGCAGCAATTGGGATATCGAGTCTGGCCTTAACCGCTTTGGCTTTGTTTGCTTTACCGATTCCCGATATTAAACGACCCGAAGACCCGAAACTGCAACCGCAAACCCAAAGCTCAACGGTTCCTACACCAACAGCCATTCCCCCCCAAGGGTCTTCTCCCCAAACAACCGTACCGCAATCTTTACCCCCTAATCTTTCCAGTCCTCCCCCGATTACCAATCCCCAAGAACTTAAGGATTTAAAAGCTCAATTAATTGAAAAGCTCACTCAAGCCTGGATACCGACAGCATCGGTAAAAACTCCCTTAATCTATCGGGTGAGCGTGGCCAAAGATGGGGCAATTGTGGGTTATAAGTCTTTGAACCCGGAACTAGGAACGGAAACGAAACAAACACCACTGCCGGATTTATTGTATAAACCTGTAGGAAGTCGTCAAACCAATGAGCCTTTGGCCGATTTCAAGGTGACGTTTAATCCTGATGGGAATTTAGAGGTGAGTAATTTAGCGAGTAACACCGAGGCGAATCCCCAAACTTCCCCCAAAACCCCCGCCTCCAATTAAGGAGACCGATTTATGACCCAATCTGCAAAGCCCCGCCCCAAACCTTCCCAGCCCTCCCCTCGCCGATTTCGAGGCTTCTTATTCTTTGGGACGATGGTGTTTAATCTCCTACTTTTGGGGGTGGGTTCCTCTATTGCTTGGTTGGTGGGAATGGCCGTGGCTCAGGTCTATCCGAATTCGAGTTCTGAGGTTCCGTTGACGCAGCAATTGCTCAATCAATTTCAGCATCAGGGTTCCCAGGGAATAGTCCCGCCGCCAATGGTTAGTCCTCCGGCTCCGCAACCGATTCCCGCACCCAGTCAACGGTTAACTGACCCCCAACGTCAACAACTGCGGATACAGTTACAGCAGTTACAGGGACAGTTAAATACCTTGATTGGACGGACGGCGGCCGTAGAAAGTCAATTGGGAGCCAGTCGTCCCACGGAACCCCTGGAGGAACGTTTACAAATTCTGGAACAGCAATTGGCTTCTGCACCCCCGATTTCAGGTTCAGGAAGTAATAAACCTGCTCCGCCACCTATTTCAGCCACGCCTGAACGTCGTCAAAGTTCTAATACCCTGGTGGTGACTTTTCCCAGTGATGTGTTGTTTGATGTGGGTAGTACAATTTTACGTCCCGGGGCTAACGTGATTTTAGATACGATTATTGCTGATATTAAAACCTATAAGGGTTCTGCTGTTAGGGTTATGGGTCATACGGATAATCAAGGCAGTTCTCAACAAAATTTAGATTTATCCTTTAGTCGCGCAGAAGCGGTGATGAAATATTTATCCGAGGCGATTGGTACAGAATACCACTGGGCCGCAATTGGATACGGGGCAAATCGTCCCGCAGTTAATAATAATTCTGCAAATAATCGACAACTAAACCGTCGAATTGAAGTAGCCATTACCCCATAAATCAGTCATCAGTCATCAGTTATCAGTTATCAGTTTAAGAGTTATCAGTTTAAGAGTTAAGTAATTAACTAATAAAACCAAAACCCATTACCCATTACCCATTACCCAAAACCCAAAACCCATTACCCATTACCCATTACCCATTACCCAAAACCCATTACCCATTACCCATTACCTATTCCCTGTTCCCTGTTCCCTGTTCCCTGTTCCCTGAAATGAAAATCATTTTTTTTGGTACGCCTGAATTTGCCGTTCCGAGTTTAGAAAGATTATTGGCCGACCCTGAATTTGAAGTTTTGGCGGTGGTGACTCAACCGGATAAACGCCGAGGTCGGGGCAGTCAATTAACCCCTTCTCCGGTGAAAATGTTGGCTCAAACCCATGAATTATCGGTTTGGCAACCCAAGCGGGTGAAAAAAGATCAAAACACCTTAAAACTGTTGCGAGAGGCTCAGGCGGATGTTTTTGTGGTGGTGGCCTATGGACAAATTTTGTCCCCGGAAATTCTGGAGATGCCTCGGTTGGGATGTGTGAATGGCCATGGCTCCATTCTCCCCTACTATCGCGGTGCGGCTCCGATTCAATGGTGTTTATATCACGGGGAAACCGAAACAGGAATGACCTCGATGTTGATGGATGCGGGGATGGATACCGGGCCGATGTTGTTAAAAGTAGTGACACCCATTGGACTATTAGAAAATGCCACGGATTTAGGACAAAGGTTAGGCCAATTGGGGGCGAATTTATTAGTAGAAACTTTAATTAAATTAGACCGAGGAGAAATTGTAGCTATTCCTCAAGATAATACTTTGGCGACCTATGCTCCCTTAATTAAAGATGACGATTATGATTTAGACTGGAGTAAATCTGCGATCGCTTTACATAACCAAATTCGAGCTTTTCACTCTAACTGTATAACATCATTTCAAGAAAAACCCTTAAAAGTTTGTGCTACTGTTCCTTTAGCACCGGAATATCATCCTCAATTTCCCCCGGAATACCAAAATTTGTTACAACAATGGCCGAATTTATCTCAACTTTCAGGACAACCCGGAGAGGTAGTTGCCCTGATTAAGCGTTTTGGGCTAGTAATACAAACAGGTGAGGGATTATTATTACTCACCCAAGTCCAATTGGCGGGTAAACGGATGCAGTCCGCTTGGGATTTTGTAAATGGAACCCGTCTGGCGGTAGGGGAAATTTTAGGGTAGAATTAGTTTTGGAGATTAAAATAATAGGAATTTGGGATGCTATTGTCATAACAGAAAAGGATTAGTCCGACTTTTCGCACTTAACCAACGCCTTTTCTTATTTTCTTTTGAGTATGATTAAAACAGAGCAGCAAAATTAACAACAACTACTCAGCAAATTATGGAGATGGTTGGTCAAGTCCCAGAAGAAAAATTTCAAATTATCCTAACAGGAGATATTGCCTATGTTCGTTTACCCGAACGATTGAGTATTTTAGAAGCGGTTTCTTTTAAAAGCACTTTTCAGAATGTTATTTCTCTTAGTCCTCCGCCTAAAAAAATTATTCTTGATTTTAGCCAAACTATATTTATTGATAGTAGTGGCATTGGGGCTCTGATTAGTAACCTGAAAACCACAAAAGCTAAGGGAATTGAGTTGGTTTTAAAATCCGTTGGTTCTCAGGTAATGGCGGTTTTTTCCCTGACGTCTCTTGACGAGGTATTAACCATTGAACCTCCTAGTGCGGACGATAAACTCAAGGATAAAACCAGAGGGGAACATAGTCTTCCCGTGACCCATCCTTCTGTGCGGTCTTGGCTGAAGCGATTAATTGATATAACGGGTGCTATTGTTGGTTTAAGTATTTCATCGGTATTAGCGGTTCCAATTATTATTGCGATTCGTTTAGATAGTCCGGGGCCAATTTTCTTTGGTCAGGTGCGTTGTGGTTGGATGGGAAAACGATTCCGTATTTGGAAGTTCCGGTCTATGTGTACCAATGCTGAAGCCTTAAAAGATAAAATTCCTAATCAAGCAAAAGGAGCGATTTTTAAGAATGATAATGACCCTAGAATTACAAAAGTAGGTCAGATTTTGCGGCGAACAAGTTTAGATGAGTTACCACAATTTTGGAATGTTTTAACCGGGGAAATGAGTTTAGTTGGAACCCGCCCACCGACACCTGATGAGGTAGAACGTTATGAAGTTCCTCAATGGCAACGATTAGATGTTAAACCAGGGATGACGGGGGAATGGCAGGTTAATGGTCGTTCTCAGGTTAAAAATTTTGAGGATATTATTCGTTTAGATTTAAAATATCAAGAAAATTGGAGTTTGATGTACGATATGAAGTTGATTGTTAAAACTATCATGGTTGTATTCAATAGAAATAGCGGTGCTATGTAGGGAACTGATGAGTAATGCAGCACTACTAGCACAATCAAATCTTCAGGTAAAAACCGCTTTAACCGCCTTAGAGGAGGTGTTATTTTGGTTTGACAAAATTGCCGCTGATTTTCTACCTGATGGTATTTTGCATCAGTGTCAAATTGCTTTGACGGAGGGATTTACTAACGCTGTCCGTCATGCTCATTGCGCTTTACCTGAAACAACACCCATTGAGTTAGAAATTAGGATATTTTCCCCCTGGATTGAAATAAAAATTTGGGACAGGGGGGAACCCTTTAACTTAGAAAAAGCCTTGGAGTCTGTACTTGAAATGCACACTGACCCCTTAGAGCATGAAGGAGGTAGAGGACTGATTTTTATGTCTAAATTAATGGATGAATTATATTATATACGATTAGAAGATCATCGCAATTGTTTAGTGATGAGAAAACAGATTTAATTACGAATTACGAATTACGAATGGGATAAGATTTGTTTGGGTTATTGATTGTACCCGTAGCCTCCGCCACTGGGAGTTTCAATTACAAAAATATCGTTGATATTCATTTCTACTGTTGCGGTACTTTCTAAGTTTTCTACAGTGCCATTATCACGAATAATATAATTTTTACCCACTAACCCAGGTTGTCCACCATTTAATCCAAAGGGGGGAATAATGCGGTGTTCTGATAAAATTCCGGCGGTCATGGTTGCTAAGAATCTAACTTTTCTGATTATACCATTTCCGCCTTTGAATTTTCCTAAACCCCCACTATTTTCTCGGATACTAAATTCTTCTAATAATACTGGATAACGCCATTCTAATACTTCCGGGTCAGTTAAACGGGAGTTAGTCATGTGAGTATGTACCGCATCGGTTCCATGATAATTAATTCCCGCACCCGACCCGCCACAAATGGTTTCATAATATTGATAATTTTGATTTCCAAAGGTAAAGTTATTCATCGTTCCTTGGGATGCCGACATCACGTTTAAAGCCCCATATAAGGCATCAACAATAACTTGAGAGGTTTCCACATTTCCCGCAACTACAGCCGCCGGATAACCGGGGTTTAAAAAACAACCGTCAGGAATAATAATTTCTAAGGGTTTCAAACATCCCGCATTTAAGGGAATATTATCATCAACTAAGGTTCTAAATACATATAAAACCGCAGCTTTACAAATAGATTTTGGAGCATTAAAATTAGTAGGGAGTTGGGGAGAAGTTCCGGTAAAATCAATTTTAGCACTACGGTTATTTTTATTAATTTTAATATTAACTTTAATTATTCCCCCATTATCCATTTCATAACTAAATTCACCATCTGTTAATACATTAATGGCTCTACGCACCGATATTTCCGCATTATCCTGAACAAACTGCATATAGGTTTTAACAGTATTTAACCCATAATATTCAACCATTGTCAAAAGTTCTTGAACACCTTTTTCATTGGCTGCAATTTGAGCTTGTAAATCGGCAATATTGGTGGCTGGATTTCGGGCGGGATAGTTTCCAGATGTTAATAAATTCAAGAGTTCTGTTTCTAAAAAATTACCTTCTTTAACTAATTGAACATTATCAATTAAAATCCCTTCTTGTTCAATATTTGTACTATTCGGTGGCATTGAACCCGGTGTTATTCCCCCAATATCCGCTTGATGTCCCCGGGAAGCAACATAAAATAAAATAGTAGGATTTTCCTGATTATTTCCCCCCTTTAATAAGGAGTTCTCCTGATTATTTCCCCCCTTTAATAAGGAGTTCTCCTGTCTATTTCCCCCCTTTAATAAGGAGTTCTCCTGTCTATTTCCCCCCATTACTAAGGGGGGGCTAGGGGGGGTAAAAACCGGAGTAATTACAGTAACATCTGGTAAATGGGTTCCCCCATTATAGGGATTATTTAATAAATAAACATCCCCAGGTTTAAGGGTTTCACCTTTTGCAGCAATTAAACTTTCAATACTGTCACCCATTGACCCCAAATGGACGGGAATATGGGGCGCATTTGCTACTAATTGACCGTTTTGATCAAAAATGGCACAGGAGAAATCAAGCCGTTCTTTAATATTAACAGAACTGGCGGTATTTTGCAAGGTAATTCCCATTTGTTCGGCAATAAATTGAAATAGATTTTTAAATATTTCTAATTTTACAGGGTCAGCTTTTAACCCCCCCTGTCCCGCCCTTAGCAATGGGGGGTGAGATGTTTTTTCTGCACTTCCTTTTCTGGGTAAAGGAGGGTGAGACGTTTGTTGATTTTCCTGGAAAGATAAAGACAAATTAGAAATTTCTTCCTCACCTTCCCCTCTTAACAAGGGGGGGTTTAACTTCAAGATTAAATAATTTTTTGCTGTTAATTCTGCTTGCCAACCGGGTTCAATAATATTCGTACCAATAGATTCTATAATCATAGCGGGGCCGTTAATAATATCTTCAGGTTGTAAATCATTTCTTGGGAAAATGGGGGTATTTTGCCATTGATTATTGGTATATATAGAAACCGTTGCGATAGGTTTTGGAGGTGTGGTTCGAGTTCGGGTTAATATGGGTTCTTCAGGAGTATCCATTTGTTGAATAATTTCAATATTAATTGATTCAACGATTAAGTTTTTTTTCAGTTTAATAAATCCGTAGCGGGTTTGATGTTGTTGTTCAAATTGTTGGGTTAAAGTCATTAACACGGAATTGTAATAATTAACCTCTCTTTCTCCCCCCTTACTAAGGGGGGTAGGGGGGGTCAAATTAACCGACAATATAGAATCTGTACCCTCATATTTAAGATTGAGTTTCAGAATTATTGCTATTTTTGATTCTGGATGTTCTAATTCTGCTTTTGCTTCTGTTTCTAACTCTAAAAAGCTGGCTTCTAACTCAGAAATTAAATTTCCAGTTAATAGTTTTTCTATTGCTTTTTCTCGTAATATCCTGATATCAGCCAACCCCATTCCATAAGCAGATAAAACCCCTGCGTAGGGATGAATAAAGATCTGTTTAATTCCTAATGTATTGGCTATTAAACAAGCGTGTTGACCGCCTGCACCGCCAAAACAACAAAGGGTATAATTAGAAATATCATAACCCCGTTGTAGGGATATTTTTTTAATGGCATTTGCCATATTTTCAACCGCAATAGTAATAAATCCCGTAGCAACTTCTTCCGGGGTGCGATTATCTCCCGTTTGGGTTTGAATTTCTATTGCTAATTCCCTAAATTTTTGGCGAACAATTTCAGCATCTAAGGGCAAATCGCCGTTTTTTCCAAATACTTTCGGAAAGAATTGGGGCTGAATTTTCCCTAACATGACATTAGCATCCGTAACCGTTAACGGCCCGCTATTGCGATAACAAGCTGGCCCAGGATTTGCGCCTGCTGACTCTGGCCCAACCCGATATCTTGACCCGTCAAACCTTAAAATTGAACCTCCTCCCGCCGCGACGGTATGAATAGCCATCATCGGAGTTCGCATTCTCACCCCGGCGATTTCGGTTTCAAATTGTCGTTCATATTCGCCGTTAAAATGGGCGACGTCGGTGGATGTTCCGCCCATATCGAAAGTAATAATATTCTGAAATCCGGCTTTTAAACTGCTTTGAACTGCGCCAACAATTCCTCCGGCTGGCCCTGATAATATACTATCTTTTCCTTGGAATTTTTGGGCATTGGTTAAGCCACCATTAGATTGCATAAACATTAATTTTATGGGGTTTAACCCCCCCTTGCCCCCCCTTGCTAATGGGGGGATAGAGTTATCATTTTTTTCAATAGTTTCTAATTTTTCAATAGTTTCTAACTCTAATTCTTCTTTTATTCCTCCCCCCCTTACCAAGGGGGGGACTGAGGGGGGGTGACAATTTAATTGAGACGCAACTTGATTAATATAACGTTTTAAAATTGGAGATAAATAAGCATCAATAACGGTGGTATCGCCTCGGCTGACTAATTTCATTAACGGACTAACTTGATGGGAAACGGAAATTTGAGTAAAGCCGATTTCTTGGGCTAAGGCTGCGATTTGTTGTTCGTGTTGGGGATAGCGATAACCGTGCATTAAGACTATGGCACAGCTTCTAATTCCGATTTGATAGACTTGTTGTAATTGAGGTTTTAATATTGCTAAATTAACGGAGGTTAATTCTTCTCCTTGGGCAGTATAACGTTCTTCAACTTCTATGACTTTTTCATAGAGCATTTCGGGTAAAATAATCTGACGGGCAAAAATATCAGGGCGATTTTGATAGCCAATTCTTAACGCATCTTTGAAGCCTTTGGTTATAATTAATAAAGTGCAATCGCCTTTTCTTTCTAATAAGGCATTCGTCGCAACGGTGGTTCCCATTTTCACTTCAGAAATTAATTCACTGGGGATGGGTTGATGGGGGGATAATTCTAATATTTCTCGGATGCCTTGAATCACTGCATCGGGATAACGTTCGGGATTTTCTGATAATAATTTATGGGTGATTAATGTGCCATCGGGTTTGCGGGCAACAATATCGGTGAATGTGCCTCCTCGGTCAATCCAAAATTGATAGGTTTTAGCATTGGGTTGGGGTGTAGAAATCATAATCAACTCAATCGAAATCAAAAAGTTTCTCTAAAGAATAAGCCGTTACTTCTGAACAAACTGCATTAGGAATAATAATTTCTTGACAAACTTGGGGGAGTATATTAATTAATTGATTTTTGAATAAAACAATTAAAGGGGAACTATTAATCACTACTTTTTGCATTAATACTAGCTAACTCCTCAGTAATTTGATTTGTACAACTGATTTAAACTTGCTATAGTTTACTTCCCCTGCTCCCCCTGCCCACCCGTTCCCTAATATAAGTCCTAACCACCTAAACACGAATTTTCTTTCGTCACCAGTTTGCCACTATTATATGACAAATTAAGGTTAGTTTCAAATTAATCACAAAGGAATCAACCCATGAATACCAACAAAAATAACGGTCTATCTACTCGTACTAAGATTTGGATGGGAGTGGGAGCTTATATTTTAACTGCCGGATTGGGCACCGTGGCGAATGCTGCTACACCTCAATCCCCATCTAATTCTATTCAAGAAATTGCCTCTGGAATTTCAACTTCTGGGGATACTTTCACCTCGTCTGAGATGTTACAAGCGTCTACTGACGGCTACACAGATGGTACAACAGATGATGATAAAGGAGATGAAAGTGGTGAAGGTGGTGAAGGTGGAGAAGGCTAAAATCCGATGATTTTTTGTATCGCAGATGTTCTCACACCCGAAGAATTAGAAACAACTTTGACGCTACTGCAACAAGCTGAGTTTATAGATGGTAAAACAACTGCTGGTCGGTACGTCAAATCAGTTAAAAATAATCAACAAATCAAAACCGATACCGAGATTACTTCTGAACTGAGAAATATTGTTCTCGAAGCTTTAAAACGTAACGAACTGTTTCAAGTAGCGGCACGTCCTAAAATAATCCGCCCGATTATTTTCAGTCGTTATGATGTGGGAATGTATTATGGTTCCCATTTTGATAATGCGATTATGGGGGATGAATCTATCTCTCGAAGTGATGTTTCATTAACTCTATTTCTCACTGACCCTAACACCTATCAAGGGGGAGAATTAGTGATTGAAACTTCACTAGGGGAACAGAGTTTTAAGTTAGATGCAGGTTCGGCAATTGTTTATCCGTCTTCGACTTTGCACCGTGTGGAAACGGTGACTGAAGGGACTCGGTGGGCGGCGGTTACTTGGATTCAAAGTTTAATTCGTGACCCATCTCAACGAGAAATATTGTTTGATTTAGATACCGCCCGGAGAAGTATTTTTCAACAATATGGCAAAACTATAGAATTTGACTTGATTGCCAAAAGTCATGCAAATTTATTGCGAAAATGGGCTGATATTTAACCCAAATTTAATTAAAATGTAGGGACGTTTTATTAAGCGTCTCTACTCACCAGGGCTTTATCCTCAGATTCTCAAATATTTTCGATTTGAACTTAATAGGAGAAAAAATCATGAGTCAGTATGAATCTAACGATGATAATGGCGGTTATGACGATAGCCGTGACGACAATAGTTCCGATGATTATTATAAATCCATTCCGGTAACTGGTGTTAACCCAACAACTACTGGTTATTCTGATAATAGCTGGGATAATAATAGTTCCGATGATTATTATAAATCCATTCCGGTAACTGGTGTTAAACCAACAATAACTGGTTATTCTGATAATAGCTGGGATAATAATAGTTCCGATGATTATTATAAATCCATTCCGGTAACTGGTGTTAAACCAACAATAACTGGTTATTCTGATAATAGCTGGGATAATAATAGTTCCGATGATTATTATAAATCCATTCCGGTAACTGGTGTTAAACCAACAATAACTGGTTATTCTGATAATAGCTGGGATAATAATAGTTCCGATGATTATTATAAATCTATTCCGGTAACTGGTATTAACCCAACAACTCCGGTAACAGGTGTTAACCCAATAACGGGTATTTCTTATAATAATAGTTGGGATAATTTGACCGGAACCCATTGGGATGATGTCTTAAAAAATCCTCAATATCAACAGAATTTAACTGAAATGTTTGATGAGGACTATTATCGTAATACTAATCCTGATATCAATGTAGCTATCTCTCAAGGAACCTTTTCTTCTGGTTTACAACAGTATATTAAATCGGGAGAAACAGAAGGACGTTCACCGAATGAATTCTATGATGAATTCTACTACTTAAGTACAAATCCTGATGTAGCAAATGCTGTCCAAGTGGGTGCATTTAATTCGGGTTTTGAACATTTTGTCATGTCGGGGGCGGACGAAGGACGAAACCCCAGCAGCCAGTTTAACACAGGAGCCTATTTAGCCCAGAATCCTGATGTGGCACAAGCCATCAACATTGGAGCTTTTAGCAATGCGTTTTCCCATTATACCCAACATGGTCATTTGGAAGGTCGGATTGCACACTAATTTAAACAGCAATTGAATCCATAGCAATCCTATATAAATAGGGTTGCTATATTGTGATTCTTGATCCAGGAAGTGATCAGATATTTTAACCCGTAGGGTGTGTAAGCAACGCGCACGCACCCTTTCACAATTCTCAACAGTCAACTAATATTATTTCCATATTTCTAAAGCCGTAGAGTCATTTTTAAGAACATAGGATACGACACAAAAGATCGGCGACTGAGGCTTGAGTCTCTGGTGTGAGAGTTCCTAACTCACGCCGGATCAGAGATTGACGGAGAGTTACCAAGTGATCGAGACGCAAGGTTGATACTTGCCTAAGACCACTATTAATAAAGTCTGGATGTTGTGGTTGCAGAATAATATCTGTGTTGAGAGGTTTTTCAGGAATGCGACTGGTGATGAGCGCGAAAATTATGTGCCGATAAATACCGATCACATCTGTTAAACAGTATGCAGGACGGACTTTGCTAGAAGATAGGTCATCAAAGGGAAACTGAATCAGAACAATCTTACCCTTCATAATTTACTGGTTGTCCATCTTCAAGGGTATAAATGTCTTCTTCTGAATCGTTTAGGAAAGTGAAGCTAGGGTTGGTCGAGATCGCACTTAACCAAGTTTCTTCATTAAGAGTATCCTCCTCTGGTATCAGCAAGATCAGGCGCACTCGACTGGCTTTGTCTTGAGGAAGGGGATGGTCAAGCTGAATTTGCCCTTGTGTATTTAGGATACCTGTAGTTTCAATGGCACGCATATTTACAGCAAATGTGAGTCGTTTTATTTCATTGTAACATTTTTAAGCGTTTTTTGATTGTGGCGATCGCCATTTCTAAGGTAATCATTGTCATCTTTCTCCTTTGACTCTTAGAGTTATTTCTAGTTTAGCACAACTCATACTTAAGGCAATATCTATTCTACTTTGATCGCATCATATTCTTGTTCAGTTAATACAAATTCTGGGTCTGTTATTTTTACTTCTTCATAAGTTAGTTCGTAAAGTTTGTAAACTAAATTATCTATTTTTTGTTCTAATTCTGATACATCTGCCTTAACATCTTTTTTCTTTTTTTTCAATATCTCATCTACTAATTTTATTACTGGTTGTTGATAATTACCAAAGTTTTTTGGAATAGGAAAAGTAGCTAACTCATTAACTTTAAATTGAGGAAATATCCCTCTTTGTAGTTTACCAAACTTATGAGCAAACCAATAAGATATTAATTTACTGTTGAAAATTCCTAAAATTAACATCGGATTTTCTTGAAGATTAATAATATTCATTGAGTTTCTATCATTTAAAATAATTTCTTGAGTAAAACAAGCATTGATAGAATAGGGTAAAGGGGAAGGTATTTGTCTGACTAAAATTCGAGGAGTCGAAAATAAAGAAAAATCTTTTCTTGGAGAAGCTAAGTTATCACCATATTTTAAATATTCGCCACTCCAGCCTAAATAATAACGACAAACATCTTTACCATCTAAATATTTAATATAATCATCATTGATTTTAGTGGTACTATGATAAACTCTATTTTCTTTGATTTCTTCTGTTTGTGGAGGGTTCCCTTTTCCTCTTTCATAAGCTTGTAAACCTGCTTTAACATCAGCAATTGTTTTTATTTGAATTGATTGTAATTCAATTTTTTCTAATAAACTAAGTGATTCAGTATTCTTAAAAGCTTCAATATTAATAATATAATCTTTTTGCTGTAAAAAATAATTAGTTTTTGTTTCAAAAATAGAATAAAAATTATCTGTATATTCAAATAATTCAATAGATTTATTTTGTTGAGATTTTTCAAACAGTATAATTGAACTATCTACATCAGCACTTTCAAAAACCTTAGCATAAAAGTTGACTATTTTTATATTAGAATTATCTAAAATAAATTTTCTTAAGTTTTTATTACTACTAATAGTTAGCCAGTTATTCGGTGTTATATAATCAAGTAAACCTTTATTTTTCAAAAGATTGTACCCTTTCTCAATAAACAAAGGATATAAATTAAGTTGATATTCTGTGACTTGATAGTGCTTTGGATAATATTCTTTATCAGCTTGAGTTATCCCTTTACTTTTGCTATCTCTAGCGAATACATAAGGAGGATTTCCAATCACAATATCAAAACCAATAGAAGAATTTTGTTGTATCTCTATTTGAGGATTGATGATTTCTATTCTTTTATTAATATCCTCAATACTTTTGTTGATACTTTGAATATTATAATTAAAACTCAAATCAAGCTCTTGAACAAGATTAGTTTCAATATTATTAATTTTACCATAAATAACCTTAATTTTCGCTTCAATTTCTAAAAGTTGTTGTTTAATAATTACAATTTGACTTTGAACAATATTAGCCTGTAAATGACATAAATGAATATTAATATTATGTTGACTTAAATGTAAATTAATAGCATCAATTTGAGCATTTAAAGCATTAATTTGTTTATTAGTAGTGGCTACTTCTGGACTATCTTTATCTCCTGCAAATAAATAGGGATTCATCACCTCTGGAAAATCCAATTTCCAATCAAAGAAATGAAGCGGTAACTCTGGTTTAGTTTTCAGTTTATTTAATTGAGTAATAGTGTTTTTCCAGCCAATAGTTTGTAAATATATTTCAGTTTGCTTAGTTAATGTTTTACCTGTGCTAGTCGGTTTAGTTTCCATACCTTTACTTTTAACCATTAACTCCAGTTGGCTTATCAGCAAATCAATTTTTAGATTGCGGATATCAGCAGCTAATTTTTTCTTATCACTATCAGGACTAAAAAACTCTTTTTGTTCTTGACTTATTTGTTTTAATATTTCTTCAGGCTTGAAAACATCAACAAAAATATTTCCTTGTTTACTATCTTTCATTTCCCAATCAATATCAATAATATCATCCCCCAACTTACTCACCAAACTATTACCCACCACAATCTTATAATCCAGATTAGGTAACGCTTTCGGTTCAGGTTCATCTACAATTAAACTCAGCCAGAAACGTAGTCTCGCAATATCCACCGCACCGCGTTCAATATCTACACCATAGATACTATTTTGGATAATATTTAGCTTCACACCCGAAGCATTAAAGTTAGTTGTATTGCCAAATTCAAAAATATGTAGTGTTTGTTTAGCCGTAAATATTTCGTGCAATAAACCCATCGGAAAAGCCCCCGAACCAATCGCCGGATCACAAATTTTCACCCTATCTAAAGCCTGATTAAATTCGGTAGAATATTTTTTTATTAATTTCTGATCCTGATCATCTAAATTCTTTTTAAGCAATTTCTCAATTAATATCCGGTCTATTTGTTTAGATTCAGATTCGACTATAATTTCTAGTTCTAATTGTCCTTGTCTTCCTTGATTTACAGGAAATAATTCCGGTTGTTCAGGATTCCCAATACTGGTATAACTAATAATATTATAACCATGACTTTCAAACCAAGTAGTTAAGTATTCAATCAAACTTTCCTGACACATATAATGCACAATCTCTTTAGGCGTATAATATGCGCCTTTATCTTTATTATCTTCCAGTAAATTCTCAAAAATATGCCCCAACATTTCAGGGTCAACCGCTACAGTATGATCGTTAGGATCATCTTCATAAATGGTAAAATTGTATTGATCAAAAAAGTTAAAAAGATTTTTAAATAAGTTAGTATCAAAAATTAAGTTACGATGATTCTTGTTTTCTTCTTCAAATAAACCACCATTCAAAAAAGGGATTCTGCAAGGTTTACCTGCTACCAATTCAATTAAATCATCCGGGCGTTTGGTGTTGAGGGTATCAAAAAATAAAACCGATAAAAAATCCTGATAAAAAAGTTCTGGATGTTGAAAATTTTGAAAGTGATTAGTTAAAAAATTAAAATCACCTTTTCCCCAACTTTCATTTTTGGGAACACCCAACCAGCCTTTTTTCTGGATGAAATATATAAATACAATCCGCCCCAATAATTTTTTATTAAAATCACGGATAGCTTTTTCATCACCATTAAAAATAGTTTGGTAAATACCAGGTTGTGAAACCATATATTTACAAAAAATATCATAATGTTTTTTATATTCATCAAAAAACGTCTTAGAAAGTTTCTCGACTGAGAAAGCTTCTTTAACATCATCTAAAGTTGCTTTACTCCCTTTTTTAATAATACGTTCAAACCGTTCAACGGCCGTTCTTATGCTTTCACTTTCGCCTAATAAATAGGTGTAGCGTTTAGGTTCAGTTTTGATTTTTATAGATTCCCCTTCTGCATCATAACCCGTTAATTCGGAAACATAACTAAAACGCCAATTTGCACTTTCTGGACGATGATAAGCAATAAAAGCAGCATCAATATTTTGCCAATATTTACGCAATAAATTTCTTAATCCTACCCGATTACGTTCTAAGATAATGCCCGGTGCCAGCGTTACTTCATACACCGCAATTTGTCGTTCAATGCCATTTTCATCTAACAGAATATAGCCTAAATTTTGAGCATTTGAAGCTACATTAATATCAATACCCGTCAGAGTTTTAGGAGTTGATAATAACTGAGCATTAGCAAAAGTTTGGCCTAGAAATTGTTTCCATTTGGTTTGATTGTAACGTTGATTGAATATATCTTTAATTTGTGGTTGTGTCATAATTTTTTCAAGGTAATAAGGTTTTATAATTTCTCGATCTGTTGGTTTTTCTAGTTGATTATAAAAATTCCCGTACTGGTTACGAGATCGTTGTCTTAACCTCCATTTAAAAAGTGCTCATAGTCATCTCTCCAAATCGGGCATAATCACAGAAATTTCTTGATTACGATGCTTACGATAAATCCTAAAATCACTATCTAATGTAAGTATCGAAGCATCTGTATAAATCTCAGTCATCCTTACCAAACAAGCATCTGCTAAAGACATGGGTACAGAATTATAACGCTGCATTAGCTTTTCGACTGTTTCAATTTCTTTACTCAAGCAAAAAGGTATTTCAATATATCCCTGCTTAACTAATTGCAAAGCTTTATCACGTCCTAAATGCACTCTTTGTAACAAGAAGCAAACTTCAGTTAAAACAGCTTCACAGGTCAAAACAGGATACTGAATATCTGTGAGTGAAGCAACAGCCCACTGATGAAATTTGTCATTAGGTATCAGGAAAGCTACTAAAACTCCCGTATCGAGAATTATACCTTTTTGCATTATTCACCGAATCCTTGCATATACTTGGGATTATAGGATAAATCTTCCAAATTGCTGTCTAAACAACCAATAAACTCTTTGGCGACTTCTGTAAATGAAACTTCTTTTTCCTCTAATTCTGTCTGTTCTTGGCTCTGCTCAATGTTGTCTAGTTTAAATTCTAAAAATTCCACAAATTTGATCACTTCGTTTCGCTGTTCAGCCGGGAGTTTTTTGATTTTGGCGATCGCCATTTCTAAGGTAATCATTGTCATCTTTCTCCTTTGACTCTTAGAGTTATTTCTAGTTTAGCACAACCCATGCTTAAGGCAACATCTATTTATTGGTTTTGTCATAATTATTCAAAAGATTCTGAAATAATTAAAACTGGTTTTTCAACTTTTCTCTTTTTTCCTTTTTGGACATCTGAGACATCAACACTATATCGTTCAGCAATTTGATCAATTTCTAAAATTGCCGTATCTATATCTAAGTTTACTTTTTTCTTTTGCAGCTTGTCAACATCCGAAGGCAAATTGGTATATTTCCCTATATCAATCAGGATGATAATTTTCTTGATATTGTCCCTTTGTTTCTCAGTTACTTTGAGATGGTTAATCATTCCTGAAAGCCATTTTTTTGCCCTTTGCGCCACACCGCCTAATGCTTCGGGGTCTGTTTGTGCCTGAACTAACTCATATTCCAGTGTTTCAAAATGTTTAATCGCGTTGTTTATATGCTCGTGATGGCTGGCAATTAATTCTACATTTTTTTCATTTTGATTAGCTTCAAATATCTTAAATGCTTCAATAGGTGTAATTTCTATGGGTTGGTTGTTGCTATCCACCCAATAAAATTCAAACTTTTTATCTGTCTTTAAAAATGCCGCCGTGCCATTTTGTAAATCAGGTTTATTAATTTTAGTTGAACTTCTTCCCGCCCTTGATTTTAAAGGCATTTTTTTAATTTTATCAAACCAAATTTTGTTTAATTTTTTGAAATTGCGGAGAAAATAAAGAAATTTTAAGCGTTCGTCTTGTTCCTCCTTATAAGTTCCGCTAAAAAGTTTAACTTCATCTAAAATTTCCTCCGTTGAAAACACTTGATTATCCTCCCCAAATGCAGTATGAAAAGCCTGAATTTTCATAAAAGCAGTTTTATTTAACTGAATTTGTGAATCGCCTTGTGCCGAAGGATAAAAAACATAATTATAAATAGCATTTGCTTTAGTACCAATACGATTCACACGCCCAATCCTTTGCATAAGTTTGGTTGAGTTCCAAGGTGTATCATAGTGAATAATGACATTAGAACGATGTAGGTTTACTCCTTCTGCCAAAACCTCAGTAGTAATAATTATACTATAATCGTTTGTCTGTTTTTCTTGCGTACAGTTAGCATCAAAGTTAGTTACTATCGTATCATACAATTGGTTTCTATTTTTACTGGAAACTACCAACACATCTTTTCTGCCTCTCTTTTGTAAAGCCTCGGCTAAATAGTCAACAGTATCTTTTGACTCCGAAAATATTACCAACTTACCTTCTAAATTAGTTTTCTTGTTAAGAAATTGTTTATTTAATTCTGCAATAAAAACATCTAATTTTGGATCATTCTCAACAGCAGCCCAACCTGTGACTAATTCCTGTAAAAGTCGAGAATCATTCTCTAAATTTTCAATAAAATCTGGCTTGAAATCCGCCTTTTTAAAAGTTTGGTTTTTCGGATTGTCCGCGCTTAATCTTTCTATTTCTTCTTCAATTTGTTCATCACTCCAACCCTTATCCAATAGCTTGTTTACATCGGTATCAGGTGCGATAAATATTTTGTCATTAGCAAACATTTTAATCATTCTGTCGGTGGCTTGTTGAAAATTGCTTAGGGATTTTTTAAAGGCATAAAAACTACTTTCTAATCTTTTAATCAACTGAGTCTTCATTATAAATGCTAAGGATTTAGAAACCGTTTCTGCGTTTTCGTAATACTTGCTTTGAATTTCTGGGTTTAATCCGGCAATGGCTTGGTAACGGCTGTATTTTAGTTGAGCTTCATCTGTTAGATAAAAAACCGTTTTATAAAACAATTCATTTAGTTTCTCATCCATTAAATATTCCACTTTTTGAGGTGGTTCTACTTTTGGAAAGTTGATTTCTTGTGCTATTAAGTCTAATTTATATTCAGCAATATTTTCCAGGTCAGTTCGTGTTCTCCGAATGGTAATAGGTTCAATTATATTCTTACGAATTTTCCCATAAATATCTCTAAGCTTATTTACATCTAATTCTTCAAAGCGTTTTAGGCTTTTGTACTGCTCCATTAAGGGACTAAAAAAAGCAGTCAAATTTGTAATAGGAAGTGTTGACTGTCTAGCATCCTGAAACATTTGTATTTGATAATAAATATCATCAGGTTTGTTATTCAAAGGTGTTGCCGATACTAAAATTACTTTTTTCTGAGTACCTGGAATCAAACCCTTATTTGCTCTTGAACTTTTACAAATTAATTGTAAGTTTTGAAAAGCACCTGTTTTGTGATTACGAAACCTGTGCGCTTCATCAGCTATCACTAAATCATAATCTTCTTTTTTCCAATAGTCTTGATGGGGTTCCAAGATTTTTTCCAGGCTTCCATTAGTGATAAACTTGGTATATTTGTCAATATTAAAATTCTTAAAAGTGTCTTTCCAGTTTTTTTCAACTGCTGGCGGATAAACAACTAATATTTTTGTATTCTCTCTACCATTTTGGATTAAAAACTTTTTGGCAACCATGGCGGCAATAACAGTTTTACCCAAACCCACAACATCAGCCAAGATAAAGCCGTTGTGTTTTATCAGCATATTAAAACCTTCATTGACGGCATCAACTTGATAAGAAAGTTTTTTAAAATTTTGAGGTAAATCACCTATTGAGTTTGGGTCATAATCAATATTTTTCCCAAAATATTCAGTCAGCAATTTTATATATAATTCAAAGGGACTGGTTTCTTCATTCAAATAAGTTTCTTTTTTGATGCCCTGAATATCAACTGGCAATATATCAACAGATTCAACCCAAAGTTTTTCAAATTCTTTGGTAGCAAATTGAACATCAGGATATTCTGTTAGTTGAACATTGAACTCATAATTATAAAAGTTTCCTCCACCCAGTCCCGCATCGGTAAGATTTGAAGAACCCGTGATTACTGTGGCGGGTGTATGTTCATTAAATTGTTCAGGACGTAAAATATAAACTTTGGCGTGGATTTTTTTTTCGGGATGTGCCTTGACTTGTATTTTCTTTTGAATTATATCGTCAATGAATTGTAAAATACCGTTTTCGGTGTCTTTGTCATAATTAGCTTGTGCAATATCTTTTTGAATTTCCTTGATAAAATCTTCTTTTGTTCTTTTGTGATTGCTAAAAAAATCAAGCCCAGATTTTTGAGCATCAGCCAGCATTTTATCAATATTGATACCTACCAATATTCTAATATTTGGAACTTGGTTTAAAAATGGTCTGATTCTGAAATAACCTGATGCTCTGAAGTAGCCTACTAAAGCGTCAAAATATTGAATATTGGGATTATAGGTAAAAACCCCTTCAAACTTTTTGATTAAGGTGTTTTCTTCGCTATTTGTGAAAAACTTTGTTGACATATAGCAATCCTATTTGAGTTGTGTTCAAAAGTCCTAGGCAAAAGGGAACACCGGAACAGCCCCCCAAACCCCCCGTGCACGGGGGGCTAGGGGGGGAGGGAACAGGGTAATACTTCTGGCTGTTTCATGTCAGTATTAAAATGTTACCACCTATTTAGGATTGCTATAGTTTTCAATCTTGCCCTAAATTCTGCTGAGATTCATGCTCAAACCAGTTAATTAACTGTTTAATTGTTAAATCTTGAATGGGAATATTTTCGGCTTGAGCTACCTGTTTTAAAGGCTTTAATGAAGAAATCACTAATTGGCTAAAAAACCGATTAAAATTCCCATCTAATTCTAATTTTTCTTTAAAACTATCATCATTTTTAACCCAGGATTGAACTTGTTCTGGTTTAATATTTTCAATTTTTATATCTTCATTTTTAGCAATTTCCTTCAAACACCGTAACGCATAAATCGCTAACCGCGTTGAAAACTTCTCCTTAGAAGATAATAACGCTGCATCCACTTGAATTGCCTCGTCCTCAGTTAAAAAATCCATAGTTTTACTTAATTATTTATATAGACCAGTCACGGTAGCACCATTAGGACAAAGATTGATGCAGAAAACCAGATGATGAAGCCTTTTCTTCCGGTGTTCCCTCCCCCCCTAGCCCTGCGTGCACGGGGGGTTTGGGGGGGGGCTGTTCCCTATTCCCTCCTATTATTAAATAGCCACAACGATGTTCACCATTAACAATCCAATGGGTTCTTTCTACTGTACAATCTTCTAAGATTTCCCCAAACATTTCTAACTCATGACCGCAAACACTGGGAAAAGATTCCGCCACATTAGAAATAGCACAATGATGTTCAGTTAATATATAACGTTCATGATTATTAGTATCCAATGGTTCCGACTCCAGCAAATACCATTCGGCCATATAGCCTTCAGTTTTCCTTAATTCCACTAATTTTTCCACCCGTTCTTTTAACGAACCCTTGCCAACTTTTTCCCGATATTCTATGGCTTTTCGTTGCCATTGTTTATGTAAAATTTGACTCACCTGTTCATGTCCGACGGTTTGCGTTAAAGTATCCAGAAAGGAAATCGCAAACTCATCATAACGGTTAGGAAAATGTTCCCGTCCTTGAGTTGTGAGTTCATAAACGTGCTGAGGGCGTCCCATCCCCACCTGCACCGAGTTGTAGGCAATTAAACCCTCCATTTCCAAATCTTTGAGATGGCGACGAATTGCTTGGGGACTGATATCAAGGGTTTCTGCTAACTCCTGGGCCGTCGCCTGTGCTTGTTTCAGGAGGAGTTGCAGAATATCGTGTTTTGTGGACTGGTGTTGAGTGGTGGCCATCTTCTTAACAAAAATTAATGAATTTGGACTTTGACAATACACTTATTGTTAATGTAGCCTAAAATAGACTTAAGTAACAAATCTGTTGCTTAAGTCTACAGCCTACCACCCGTCTGTCATCCGTTGAGAACCATCGAAAACTAAATTTAACCTTATGAGTGCTTCCGTTAAAACCCTGGTCAACCAACCGTACAAATACGGCTTTGTCACCGATATTGAGTCAGACACCATACCCCGTGGACTCAGTGAGGATGTTGTCCGCCTGATTTCAGCTAAAAAAAACGAGCCAGAATTCATGCTCAACTTCCGTTTACGAGCCTATAAGCAATGGCTAAAAATGGCGGAACCCACTTGGCCTCATGTCAACTATCCGGCCATTGACTATCAATCTATTATCTACTATTCCGCGCCCAAAGTTGAACAGAAAAAAACCAGTTTAGACGAAGTTGACCCGACTTTATTAGAAACCTTTGAAAAATTAGGCATTCCTTTAAACGAACAAAAACGCCTGTCTAATGTAGCCGTTGATGCGGTTTTTGATAGTGTTTCTATTGCCACCACCTTTAAAGAAAAATTAGCTGAAGATGGGGTAATTTTTTGTTCAATTTCTGAAGCAGTTAAAGAACATCCTGAACTGATTGAAAAATATTTAGGTAGCGTTGTTCCCGTTGCCGATAACTTCTTCGCGGCGTTGAATTCTGCCGTGTTTAGTGATGGGTCATTTGTTTATATTCCGAAAGGGGTACAATGTCCGATGGATTTGTCTACCTATTTTCGGATTAATAATGGAGATTCTGGACAGTTTGAACGCACCTTAATTGTAGCAGAAGCAGGCAGTTCTGTCACCTATTTAGAAGGTTGTACCGCCCCGATGTTTGACACGAATCAACTGCACGCGGCTGTAGTAGAATTGGTAACTTTAGATAATGCGGAAATCAAATATTCAACGGTGCAAAATTGGTACGCCGGAGATGAAGAAGGCAAGGGCGGAATTTACAACTTTGTTACTAAACGGGGATTATGTAAAGGAGTCAATTCTAAGATTTCTTGGACACAGGTAGAAACCGGGTCTGCTATTACTTGGAAATATCCCAGTTGTCTATTAGTGGGGGATAATTCCGTAGGAGAATTTTATTCTGTTGCGCTGACTAATAATAAACAACAAGCGGACACCGGAACCAAAATGATCCATATTGGTAAAAATACCCGGAGCACGATTATTTCTAAAGGAATTTCTGCCGGGAAATCCTCCAATAGTTATCGGGGTTTAGTTAAAATGGGGCCGAAAGCGGCAGGCGCGAGAAATTATTCTCAATGTGATTCTATGTTAATCGGAGATAGGGCGCAAGCTAATACTTTTCCCTATATTCAAGTGGAAAATAATAGTGCTAAAGTTGAACACGAAGCGTCCACTTCTAAAATAGGAGAAGACCAACTTTTCTATTTTTCCCAACGGGGTATTTCCGCCGAGGATGCTATATCAATGATGATTAGCGGTTTCTGTAAAGATGTGTTCAGTAAATTGCCGATGGAATTTGCCGTCGAAGCTGATAAATTATTGAGCTTGAAATTAGAAGGAACTGTTGGTTAATCATTACCTTTCCCCCTCGCTTCCCTCGTTTCTAGGTTCTACCTAGAAATGAAAACTAGAGGCTCTGCCTCTAGTCAAAAAAGGAGGCGGAGCCTCCTAAACACATTCCCTGGTAGAACCAGGGAATGAGGGAAAAAAATCATTCCCTTCCCCCTCGTTTCTAGGTTCTACCTAGAAATGAAAAGTAGAGGCTCTGCCTCTAGTCAAAAAAGGAGGCGGAGCCTCCTAAATACATTCCCTGGTAGAACCAGGGAACGAGGGAAAAAAATCATTCCCTTCCCCCTCGTTTCTAGGTTCTACCTAGAAATGAAAAGTAGAGGCTCTGCCTCTAGTCAAAAAAGGAGGCGGAGCCTCCTAAATACATTCCCTGGTAGAACCAGGGAACGAGGGAAAAAAGTCCTAAATCTAACAACATAAAACCATGATTAAAGAAAACAGCGAAATTATTCTATCCGTTAAAAATTTAACGGCTAATATTGAAGATAAGGAAATCCTTAAAGGCTTTAATTTAGAAGTAAAAGCCGGAGAGATTCATGCTATTATGGGTTTAAATGGTTCGGGAAAAAGCACTTTTTCTAAGGTTTTAAGCGGACATCCCAGCTACCAAGTCACCGGAGGAGAAATTAGTTTTTTAGGTCAAAATTTATTAGAATTAGCACCGGAAGAACGAGCTTTAGCGGGTATTTTCTTAGCGTTTCAATATCCGATTGAAATTCCGGGGGTGAGTAATTTAGACTTTTTGAGGGTTGCCTATAATGCCCATCAAAAACATAAAGGAATTGAAGAATTAGATGCCTTTGATTTTGATGAATTAGTCCGAGAAAAACTAGATATTGTGAAAATGCGGGATGAATTTTTAGAACGCAGTGTTAATGAAGGTTTTTCTGGGGGTGAGAAAAAACGCAATGAAATTTTACAAATGGCGTTATTAGAACCAAAATTAGCGATTTTAGACGAAACAGATTCCGGGTTAGATATTGATGCGTTGCGAATTGTTGCCAGTGGAGTTAATCAATTAGCCAATGAAAATAACGCTCTATTATTGATTACCCATTATCAACGGTTATTAGATTATATTGTACCGGATTTTGTTCATGTTGTATCGGATGGACGAATTATTAAAACAGGCACAAAAGAACTGGCTTTAGAATTGGAAGAACAGGGTTATGATGATGTTGTTTCTGCGTCCATGGTGGGGGTTTAATGAATAATATTACCATCACAGAAACACAGGAAGTGTCCTATTTAAACCATCTGTTAGAACAAATTCAAGGAGGACTTTCTGAGCCTTCGCTTCCCTCTCAAATTTCCGGTCAATTGCAAGAGATTCGAGATCATGCTTTAACTTGGATTAAGGAATTAGAAATTCCAACAAAACGGGATGAAGAATGGCGGTTTACCGATTTATCTCCTTTATTAGCCAATCGTTTTAAAATGGCTAATTTTGTTCAGTTAGAAAATCAAGCGATCGCTTCTTTAATTCTACCCGAATCTGAACATAAACGGATAGTATTTGTTAATGGAATTTATGCCCCCCATCTCTCTGATATTACAGAAATTCCCGATGGTATTTTTATTGGGAATTTAGCAGAACTTCCCGAACAATTTAGAGATCGTCTTCCTGACTATCTCAGTCAACAACAGGGAAATCAAGACGTTTTTGCTACACTTAATTCCACCGGGTTAAAGGATGCCGCTGTCCTTTGGGTTGACAAAAATAAAATTCTTGAAGACCCGATTCATTTATTATTTATTGGCCTACCGGATAATACTCCGGTGGTCAATCAACCCCGTGCGCTAATTGTAGCAGAAACTGGCAGTTCAATAACCTTTATTGAACATTATGCCACGGCGGACATTTTTGGATGTTCTGATCAGGTAAAAGTTCAACCCTATTTTACCAATGCGGTAACAGAAATCTACCTAGAAGAAAACGCTCAAGTCAATCATACCAGGCTACAACGGGGATCTGGATCTGCATTTCACATTGGTAAAAACGCGGTTTTTCAAGCTCGAAATAGTCGCTATACTTGCCATGCAATTAGTTTAGGAGCTAAACTATCTCGCCATAATTTAGAGGTTTATCAACGGGGAGAAGGGACGGAAACAACCCTGAATGGATTAACCTTAATTGGGAGTCAACAGTTAGCTGATACCCACAGTTCCATGATGCTGAATCATCAACATGGTACATTTAATCAAGTACATAAATGTATTATTGACGACAAGGCGCATGGCATTTTTAATGGTAAAGTATTTGTACCACAAACAGCACAGTTTACCAATGCTAATCAATTGAGTCGGAATTTATTGCTATCTTCAAAAGGAAGAATAGACACTAAACCCCAGTTAGAAATTGTGGCGGATAATGTTAAATGTTCTCACGGTGCTACCGTCAGTCAATTAGAAGCAGATGAAGTCTTCTATTTGCGGAGTCGGGGGTTAAGTGAACAGATGAGTCGTCACCTCTTAATTGATGCTTTTGCAGCAGAAATTTTAGGCAAATTACCATCAGAAACCTTAACCCAAGTTTTATCCCGTTGCGTTTCCTGTCGCACTGACTTCAGTTAACCGTTGTTGGGCTTTAGCCCACTCTTGATTAGTGCTAAAGCCCAACAACATAAAGAGTGGGCTTAAAGCCCAACAACATAAAGAGTGGGCTAAAGCCCAACAACATAAAGAGTGGGCTAAAGCCCAACAACATAAAGAGTGGGCTAAAGCCCAACAACATAAAGAGTGGGCTAAAGCCCAACAACATAAAGAGTGGGCTAAAGCCCAACAACAAAAGGCCGTATAAATTTTATTAAAGGATATTGAAAATGATGTTAACTCAAGAAAAAACCTTCGCTGAAATTGTTCGTCAAGATTTCCCAATTTTACATCAGGAAGTCAACGGTCATCCCTTAGTTTATTTAGATAATGCGGCAACTTCTCAAAAACCCTTAGCGGTATTAAATGCCCTGCAAGACTATTATCGAAATTATAATTCTAATGTGCATCGAGGGGTTCATGCGTTAAGTGCAAAAGCAACGGATACCTATGAAGCGGCTCGGGTGAAAGTTGCCCAATTTATTAAGGCTAAATCCTATAAAGAAATTGTTTATACCCGCAATGCCAGTGAAGCTATTAATATTGTAGCCTATTCTTGGGGATTAAATACCTTAAAAACCGGAGATGAAATTATTCTCAGTGTTATGGAACATCATAGTAATTTAGTTCCTTGGCAAATGGTCGCAAAAAAAACCGGAGCGGTGATTAAATTTGTCGAGTTAACAGAAACTCAAGAATTTGATTTAGAACAATTTAAAACCTTAATTTCAGACAAAACTAAATTAGTTTCGGTTGTGCATATTTCTAATACATTAGGTTGTATTAATCCCATTGAAGAAATTACTCAAATTGCTCATAAATACGGCGCAAAAGTATTAATTGATGCCTGCCAAAGTGCGCCCCACACCGCCCTAGATGTGCAGAAAATTGATTGTGATTGGTTAGTGGCATCGGGTCATAAAATGTGCGCTCCTACGGGTATCGGATTTTTATATGGCAAATTAGAGGTATTAGAAGCCATGCCACCGTTTTTTGGGGGAGGAGAAATGATTGATGAAGTGTTTTTAGATCATTTCACGGTGGGAGCATTACCCCATAAATTTGAAGCGGGAACTCCGGCGATTGGAGAAGCAATTGCTTTGGGTGCGGCTATTGATTATTTAACATTAATTGGTATGGATAAAATAGAAGATTATGAGCATGAATTAACCGCCTATTTATTTGAAAGATTGCGAGAAATTCCCGAATTAAAACTTTATGGCCCCCAACCCAATGCTAAGGGAGAAGGGAGAGCCGCCTTAGCTTCTTTTAGCGTGGATGGGATTCATGCCAATGATTTATCAACTATGTTAGATGATGCCGGGGTTGCTATTCGTTCAGGACATCATTGTACCCAACCCTTACATCGTTATTTAGGCTTAAATTCTAGCGCCAGAGCGAGTTTATATTTCTACAATACTAAACAAGAAATTGATGTTTTTATTGTAGCATTAAAGGATGCGATCGCATTTTTTAAAGAAATAATGGGTTAATACATAATTTAAGAGGGAATGGGGAATATTGAATCTATTTTAATCAACAACCCCAGCCCGAAAAACTCGCCCAATTACATTTTCAATCGGAGGGTCACTCACGGTTAAATCTAGTATATTGAATTCCGCTAATATTTTAGCGACCGTTGTAGTTAAGGTATCCCGCTTGACTAATAAGCGCACAACTTGACCCTCCATAGATTCAATTTCTGCATAGGTTAATAATTTCTGACGACAACTTTCTAATACTTCAGGAGAAGAATGTTCTAATTCAATTTTAACTTCTCTATAGGGAGAAAATTGTTCTAATAACCCCTCTAAACTACCATCATAAATTAACTGTCCTTGATGAATTAAAATCACCCGTTTACACAATGCTGTAATATCAGCCATATAGTGACTGGTTAACAAAATTGTAGCTTGATAACGACGATTATATTCAGCTAAAAATTCCCGAACACTGACTTGAGCATTAACATCTAATCCCAAGGTAGGTTCATCTAAAAATAAGACTTGAGGACGATGTAATAAAGCCGCCATTAATTCCACCTTCATGCGTTCCCCTAAAGACAGTTTTCGCACGGGTTGTTTTAACTTTCCTTCTAGGGATAACATCTCGGTTAATTCCCCTACCCGTTGACGATATTCACTATCAGAAATTCCATAAACTGCGGCATTAATTCTCAAAGAATCTAAGGCGGGTAAATCCCAGATTAACTGTTGTTTTTGCCCCATAACCAGGGTAATTTGTTGTAAAAACTTAGATTGACGTTTAAAAGGATTATGATGGGCAACTTCCACAAATCCGCTAGAGGGATAAATTAACCCCGTTAACATTTTTAATGTTGTGGTTTTTCCGGCTCCATTAGCTCCTAAAAATCCAACTACTTCCCCCGATTCAATTTTAAAAGAAACTTCTTTAACCGCTTGTATATTCTGATAAGTTCGTTGGAAAAAATGGCGAATGGTTCCTTTAAATCCAGGTTCTTTGATGGCGACGGGATAAACTTTACTTAGCTGTTCAGCAATGATAATAGACATAAATAATAGGGAACAGGTATCACGGATTTAAGAGGATTTCACGGATTTCACGGATTCTAATTTGTGTTAATCTGCGTAATCCTCTTTATTGACTATTTTTTATTACTTTAAAACCAAAATTTCAGGGTGCGTCAACATTTAATTTAACGCACCCTCGAAAGAATGATCACTATCAATTAATTAAATACATTTTCCGAACTTGAGGAGGCGGTATCAGTTCCGCCTTTAACTCTAGCTTTGGCTTTAGTTGCACTGCGTTTTAGAGCTTGTAAACGAGCTTCATAACGGGCTTTTTGGCGTTTTTTAGTGGTTTGATCCACTAAGGTTTTTAAGGCGCTTCCTAGGCTTTTGTAGGCGTTGGGTAGGGTATAACCGAAACGGGTGGCCAGAGAAATCGCTTTTTCATCGGCGTCTAAGGATTCCTGTAATGTGCGTTCTCCGTTATTTTTTTGATAGAGACGATAACCGGAAACGCCACATAATGCCAAGGCTAATAACAGCAGAAGTCCGTCCTGTACCCAGAGTTCTCCGACCGCTCCCCCTAAACCAATGGCGAGGGCGGCCATTTCCCAACCATCTCTGGGAATCGTATCATTTTGAATGCGGGCGACTTCATGCCAAAATATTAGATTGCGCTGATCCATTGCCAACTGTTCCCAACGAACCAAGTCAATTTGAATTTCGACTTGATCCTTGCCAATTTCTTCGCAACGGACGAGGGGCGGGTTGACTTCGACGGTTTTTTCCACCGTCACCCAACTCTGCAACTCAGGAGGAAGTAAGCCTTTTAATCGCCGGAGTTCGCTCATTTCGGCTCTGGCAGTGGAGGTTGCATAGGATGTCATAGTTCCGGCTCAACTAAGTTTTTAACCAAAAACAGGGTTTCTCCCTATTTTAATGTATTCTAATCCGTTTGCAACAACCGCAAACCTAAAATTAGCAAACTTGATAGTGCTGAGAATCAAATTCCTAAAAATTCTCGGACATTTTGTAAGTAAGTATCGGGATCTTCTAACATGGGAAAATGAGCCGTATCTTTGAGAATTGCTAACTGAACGTTAGGGTTTAAAGTGGCGGCTTGTCTTCCCATTTCTGCGGGAATAATTTGGTCGTATTCTCCAGCGACTAATAGGGTGGGAACGGTTAATTTTTTAAATTCTGCGGGGAGCCATTCCGTTGCTGCTTTTGAAACGGAGGTTAATACGGTTCCATAGGCGGCATCAAAATCCGCTAAGAGAAAATCTTCTAAAAAGGCTTGACTCAAATTGCGAGGAATTGGACGATACAAAAACCGAGCCATAAACATTTTATCCATCCCGGGAATTAAGGTTAACCATTTAGGGCGAAACATGACGACATAACGACTAAATTTGTGAAAGGTATTAAAGGTTTTTTCGTCATATTCAAAGATACCACTACAGGTTAAAATCGCTCGTTCGACTCGCTGGGGATATTTATTTAAAAATAACATAGCAATGGAACCCCCCATGGAGTGAGCATTGATATAAACTTTGTCTAAATTTAACTGGTCTAATAAAGTGACTAAATCTTCAGCATATTCAATTAATTCATAACGTTCTGATGGTGATTTATCCGTGACCTCTGGGGAGGAATTTGACCGTCCAAACCCGCGTAAATCATAAATTAAACAATCAAATTCCTGGGATAATGCTTGGGCGGTGCTTTCCCAATAGCGTCCCGAACCTCCCCAACCATGAATAAAAACCATTACGGGTTTAGTTCCGGGTGTGGAGTTGGCTGTTGTCACCCACTCACAATAATGATCGACTCCATTAACAGAAATTACGGTTTTATTTGGATTTGTGGCTACAGTCATTTTTCTAAATATTGAATGAGTTTCTCTAGTTTAAACTATTAAATACATTTTGAATAAATGTTCTGGCGGTGGTGGGAGTTGCGGTTTTTAATCCCGTTGAGGTTTGATGTATCCACCATCCTTTTGTGGTTTGGGGCGATCGCCATAATTCTAAATGTTCAACGGCAGGATCGGCATAAAAACTTTCTATTCCTCCTCCTAATAATGCCGAACTCCAATGGGTAAAATAATCATGACTGATGCGATAAATTGGGAAATTACCGATTAAAGGAACCCCCCAACCATCAATGGCAATCAATCCTTGAATTTCCCCCCCCAATTGTTGCCAAGCTAAAGCAGCCCCAATTGCTCCGACAACTCCGGCACTAAAAGCTATAATTATTATAGCAGATTTGGGATGATTTTGATCAATAAAATTAAAAATATCAAGACTTGAATAGGCGGGATAATCTTGAGTTGGAAAAATCAATAATTCTCCCAATTGTTGTTGATTTTTCCAATTTTCCAAAACTCCATCTAAAAAAGATTCCGTTAATTCCGGTGGATGAATGCCAGGACAAATTAATAGCATTTGTTGATGGGTAAGTACGAATGGGGAATGGGGAATGGGGAATGGGGAATGGGGAATGGGGAATGGGGAATGGGGAATGGGTGCTATGATACTACTTCACTGTTTTACCCCATCCCCCTGTATGGGATGTTAAACTATCAAAGAGAGTCATTCTAAAGGATATACCCCCGTCGGATAACGTCGGGGACGGTTCCCTAGCAGGACTCGATAGTAGCACTTGAACGTGAGGACAAAAACTTGGTTGCGACTCCTGAAAGACTGGAAATAATTAATTCAGCACCGACCCATGCAGAGGGTAAAAATCGAGTTGCGGTTTTGCTGATGGGTTATGGTGAAGTCGAAAGTTATGAAGACTTTGCCAATTATAACGAACAGGCTTTAAACCTTTTGACCGCTAAATTTGCCCCGGTTCCCACTTGGGTCTATCCGCCTTTAGCTAAACTTTTAGCGATGTTTGATCTCCATGAATGGAGTCATCAACATGGGAATTTTATTTCTCCCCATAATGCCATTTTTGAGAAACAACGGGTGGGAATTGAGGAACATTTAAAAGAAAAATGGGGAGATCGGATTAAAGTATTTAAAGCCTTTAACTTCTGCGCTCCCTTTCTGCCTGAACAGGTTTTAACTCAAATTCAAGCCGAAGGATTTGATAAACTGTTAATTTATCCTCTGTTAGTGGTTGATTCTATTTTTACCAGTGGAATTGCCGTGGAACAGGTGAATATAGCCCTGGAAAAATTAGCAAATGAAGGTGAACATTGGATAAAAGGTCAACGGTATATCCCTTCTTTTTATAATGAACCTGCCTATATTCAACTGCTAGGACAGTTAGTAGAAGACAAGATTCAAAAAGACCTGATTCAATCCTGTCTCCCCTCTCAAATTGGGATTGTTTTAATGAATCATGGTTGTCCCCACAAAGCCAAAGGGTTTACATCGGGAATTGATGAAAGTCAAGCCCTTTATGAGCAGGTTCGGGAAAATTTAATTAACCGTTATCCGTTAATTTCTGTGGGTTGGTTAAACCATGATACCCCCTTAATTGAATGGACACAACCTAACGCTCAATTGGCGGCGAATAATTTAATTGAATTAGGGGCAAAAGCGATTGTCTTTATGCCGATTGGATTTGCCACCGAAAACCATGAAACCCTGTTAGATGTTGAGCATATTATTGAGGGTTTACGTCGGAAATATGGTGATGTTAAATATGTACAAATGGAGTGTGTTAACGACCATCCAGAGTTTTTAAAAATGTCCGCAGATTGGGCAAACCCCCAAATTGAAGCATTATTAAATGAAATGGCTTTGGCGGTCAATCCTTCCTTGGTGAGTGTTCATAGCCATGATGATCACCACCACAGTCATGATCATGATCATGGTCACGATCATCACCATCATCATTAAAACAGGTAGGGGCGAGGTCTCCTCGCCCTCCAAATCCCCAGTTAAAATTGTCGTGACCAGTCAGATAACCACCTTTCAACCACAACTTTTGTTTGGGTAAAAAACTCAACCGCCTGCTGTCCTTGACCGTGTAAATCTCCAAAAAAACTATTTTTCCAACCACTAAAAGGAAAGAATGCCATCGGTGCGGCGACACCAATATTAATCCCAATATTTCCCGCCTGAACTTGATAGCGAAACTGTCGCGCTGCCGCCCCACTGCGAGTAAATAAACAGGCCATATTGCCGTATTCACTTTGATTAATAAATGCGATCGCTTCTTCCATTGTATTTAGATGAATTAAACTTAATACCGGGCCAAAAATTTCGGTGCGGGCAATTTCTCCCTGGGGGTTAATATCTTGTAAAATAGTCGGGCGGATAAAATAACCCTGTTCATAGCCGGAAATTTTAGGATTTCTGCCATCAATTAAAATTTTGCCTCCTTCCTGTTTTCCCTGTTGAATTAATCCTTCAATTCGAGTTTTACTTTCGGCGGAAATAACCGTTCCCATTTGGACATTTTTATTTAATCCATAACCAACAATTCGAGTTTCTGCAGCCGCGGCGATCGCATCGGTAAAACTCTGTTTAGCTTGACCAATAGTAATCGCAATTGATGTGGCTAAACACCGTTGTCCGGCACAACCAAAGGCGCTATCAGCAATAATTTTTGTGGTCATTTCTAAATCAGCATCGGGTAAAATAATCGCCGGATTTTTTGCCCCGCCCTGACATTGTGCCCGTTTGCCATTAGCAGCAGCCCGACTATAAACATATTTAGCAACGGCCGTGGAACCGACAAAACTAATCGCTTTAATCTGGGGATTTTCTAAAATAGCATCAACGGTTTCTTTGCCTCCATTGATTAAATTAATCACTCCTGGGGGTAGTCCTAATTGATCAATTAAACCAAACACCTTTTGCATGGTTAAAGGTACTTTTTCCGAGGGTTTAATAATACAAGTATTGCCACAGGCGATCGCATAAGGAAAAAACCAAAATGGAATCATCCCCGGAAAATTAAACGGGGCAATAATCGCCACAACTCCTAAAGGTTGACGAATCATCATTTCATCAATTCCCCTAGCAATATCTTCGGAATTGTAACCTTGAATTAAGCTAGGAACACCACAAGCAACTTCCACATTTTCAATTGCCCGTTGTAATTCTCCTAGGGATTCAGCCAGGGTTTTTCCACATTCTAAGGTTATTGTTTCTGCTAAATCCTGTTGATTTTGTTCAAGTAATTCTCTGAGTTTAAACAAATAACGAATCCTTTCTGTAACTGGGGTTTGTCGCCATGAATTAAAGGATTTTTGGGCGATTTCTGCCACCTGATTCAGTTCCGTTGCAGGAGAAAGAGGGACTTTTGCTAATACTTCTAAGGTCGCCGGGTTAATGATATCTAAGGTTTCTGTTGCCTGGGATAAATCCCATTTTCCATTAATATAGTTAGGTAAAATTTTAACTGTTTTCATTTTTGCTATTCCCTAAAATTTTTACTTTTGACTGACATTTTTCTGGTAAAAGCTGTTATAATAGTTAATTAACTATAGTAAGCTTTACTATCTTATCCTGCTAATTATTTAGTTCCAAATAGGCGATCGCCCGCATCCCCCAACCCCGGAATAATATACCCATGTTCATCTAAATGATCATCAATGGCAGCCGTATATAGAGGAACATCAGGGTGATAGGAATGAAAATTTTTAATCCCTTCGGGAGAGGCAATTAAACACAGAAATTTGACCGAAAAAGGGTTAGTTTGTTTCAATCTTTGGATAGCAGCAATGGCTGTATTTCCCGTAGCAATCATCGGATCAACTACTAAAACTTCCCGTTCTTCTATATCATCAGGAAGTTTGAAATAATATTCAATAGGGATAAAGGTTCGAGGATCTCGATATAAACCAATATGTCCGACTCTTGCCGAAGGAATTAATTCTAAAATTCCATCTAAAATTCCCTGACCTGCCCGCATAATGGAAACAATCACCATTTTTTTCTCCGAGGCTAAAATCGGTGCTTCCATCGCAGCAAGGGGGGTTTGAATTAACTCTTTTTTTAGGGGTAAATCCCTGGTAATTTCATAGGCTAATAACATACTAATTTCCCGCAATAATTGCCGAAATTTAGCGGTACTGGTTTGTTCTCGTCGCATCAAGGTGAGTTTATGTTGAACCAAAGGATGCTCAATAATCGTAACGTTAGGATACATAGGTTAAGGGGGAATAAAATCTTAATAAAAATTAGCTGGCTGTCAATGATTTAAAACAATAATCAACGGCTTGGTTGATACTAGAAAGATGGCGACGGGTGTTTAACTGTCTCATAATTTGATGATTAATCAGTTTTAAAGATTCAGTTTGAGCTAGGGCTAAATTCCGAGGCATAAAATCCATCACACATAGGCTTCCAATGGCAAAACCTTGATTATTGACCAAGGGAAAACCACCATAAAAACGGATTTTGGGTTCGGATATAACCAGGGGATTATTAATAAATCGTTCATCTTTTAAGGTATCGGGAACAATCATGAAATCCTGTTGTAAAATACAATAGGAACAAAAGGCAATATCTCGGTTTGTTTCTGGTGGTATCGGGCCAATAATTGATTTAAACCATTGACGATCGCGATCGAGTAAACTAATTAAAGCAATCGGTGTTTTGCAAATATAGGTCGCCAGCAGGGTTAGTTCATCAAAAGAAGGTTCCGCTTGGGTATCGAGAATTTGATAGTCATACAGGGCTTCTAATCGTTCTTTTTCGTTGTCTGGGATCGGAGCAGGTATCATAGAGAGGATTGAGTTGAAGTTCACTGTTACTATTGTATATTAATTTGAGTTTTCAAGATCAATTATCAAGTTTTATGATGTCAAAAAAAATTAAGTTTTTCAAGTCATCTGCGATAATTTTAACTGGATTTTTGAGTAGTTTTATCTGGGCTAACTATTTGTTGATTTCAGTAAAGGCTGAGGTGATTGTTGGTTCCGGTGAAGGCAATGGTTCCTTTGGATTACTGAGTGATTTTGATGGTCAATATTTCTCTGGACAACAACAAATTGGCCATGAATTTATCATTAACGAAACAGTTGAAGTGGATCAAATTGATTGGCATGGTCAATATTTCCCCGATGGTCAACCTTCAAAGGATAAATTTTCTTTGAGAATTTTTAAAATGGTTGAAGGAGTCCCAGAAATTAAACCTAAAATTGATGTGCAGTTAAGGGAAGTACGCCAAACTAAAACCAATATTGAACGGTTTTCCCATCCCGTATTTAATTATGTGGGTTCGGTGATCCCGTTTCAATTAGAACCGGGACGGTATTTGTTATCAATTGTTAATAATACTCAGGGTCATACTGATGACTGGTTATGGATGACTACTGAGCCCAAAACTCAATTACAGGATGCCGATCTAAAAATCTTTTTTCGAGATCGGGATGACTTGACCTGGAAAAGTGGCTTAACCGGAAAAATGTCTTTTACAATTTTTGGTAAACCTACCTCTAATTCTAATTAAAGTTAGGCGTTTAATAGTATACTTATAAAAGTGGTCGTTAGGGGTTAATGGGGAAGAACGTTATAGTGATTGAGTCTAAAAGTTAGGTTGTATCTTCCGTAACCCAACTAATCACCACAATTTGATATTATAGTTGAAGTGCCAATCTTAGTAATTTTGCAGTATTATGACTCTGAGCAAAACGGAATCCAGACAACTTTTAGAACGTATGATTTTTGATGATGAACTCCCTAGAGACTGGGTACAAGATGTTTGGGATATGAGTCCCATTTTAGGAGAAAATGCCGCTAAACTGCTGGATGCTTTTGATATGTTAATTGACTGTTGTTCTGAAGAAAAATTAGAAAATTTAGTTGAAAGTTTATATGATGAAATAGAAAATCAATAAATTAATTAATCAGTGGCTTGAGGTACGGCCTGATAGTTGAATTTGGGTTAATATTCATCGCAAACAACTGAATTAATTATGGTTATCAGGAATATTTTCTGGATTTTATATCAACAATGATTTAACGCATTGCTAACACGGAAAAATTAATTGATAAAGATTTAACATTTTCATCAATTAAAGTTGAATAAATGTCTTTGATTTTTTCAAAACTAATCGTTTTTTGCAGAAAGTCACTATTAGTTATTGAAAAGTTAGAATCAAATTCAATAATAGGAGAATCTGAAACAATGGTTAATTCTCCCCATTCACCTATTAAATGATAGGCTTCGTTTTCCAAAAAAAACTCATCAATATTACCATAATCCCAAGTTCCATCAGGATCGACAATTGGGAGCATTTTATTTAAAGTTAGATTATAGGTTTGGGGATGGGGAAATTTTAAAGTTATGCTTCGATAACAATACTGTTCTCCAGGCAAAGGAGAAGTGTAAAGCGGATGATTTTCTGTCAAAATAGCTTCTAAAAAGAATTCTATAGAGGTATCAGTTTTAATGCCCAATACATAACTATCTTCAAGATAGATATTTTCTAAACCTGGTAACTGCCAATAATTAAGTCTATCCATAATCTATAATTTTATATGTCCCATTTTTTCATCGACGTATTTTAACGGGCTTTCAGCAGTTTGAGTGGGTTGCCAGTCTTTATTTTTTAACAATATCATGATCTTATGAACTTTCAATTTGGTCAACCTAAGCAGTGGAACTCCTCCTAAACCATCAACCTTCAACAGCTAACCGTCAACCTTTGCGGCAGATTGTCCACTTAACGCTATAATCTCTGGATTATTTCTTTTTTCTTTATAATCACAGACAGGCTCGACTGCGCCTAGTGAGGAGACATCAATGAACATACTTGGAATTTCAGCCTACTACCATGACAGCGCCGCGGCGCTCGTCTGTGATGGTAAAATCGTAGCCGCGGCCCAGGAAGAACGGTTTACGCGCAAAAAACACGACCCCGGATTTCCCGCCAATGCCATCCGCTATTGTCTTCAGGAAGCGAACATCACTTTTTTTGAAATTGATCAGGTTGTTTTTTATGATAAACCCCTGGTTAAATTTGAACGACTCCTCGAAACATACCTCAGCTACGTGCCACGAGGATTTCGTTCTTTTATGAAGGCCATGCCCGTTTGGTTAAAAGAAAAACTTTACCTGAAAACCGTATTAAAAAAAGAATTAGCGACCATAGCCGGGGCTAAAAAAGCTAAACTTCCCCCCCTATTATTTACCGAACATCATCAATCCCACGCGGCTTCTGCCTTCTTTCCTAGTCCCTTTCAAAAAGCGGCGGTAATGTGTTTAGATGGCGTGGGAGAATGGGCGACAACCTCGGTTTGGCTAGGAGATGGCAATAGTTTAACCCCGGTTTGGGAAATAGATTTTCCCCATTCTTTGGGTTTACTTTATTCGGCTTTTACCTATTATACCGGGTTTAAAGTTAACTCCGGGGAATATAAATTAATGGGATTAGCACCTTACGGCGAACCCATTTATGTTGATAAAATCCTCACCCATTTAATTGATTTAAAAGACGACGGTACATTCCGATTAAATCTGGAATATTTTAATTATGCCGTCGGTCTAACCATGACCAATAGCAAGTTTGATCAACTCTTTGGTGGCCCGCCTCGCAAACCCGAAACCCCGATTAGCCAACGGGAAATGGACATTGCCGCCTCGATTCAAGTTGTCACCGAAGAAGTGGTTTTACGTCTAACCCGCAGTGTCCAGAAGGAGTTAAACGTCGATTATCTCTGTTTAGCCGGAGGTGTGGCCCTCAACTGCGTGGCTAACGGCCGGATTCTGCGGGAAGGCCCGTTTAAGGATATTTGGATTCAACCAGCCGCCGGAGATGCGGGGGGTGCGTTGGGGGCAGCCTTAGCGGTTTGGTATCAATATCATCAACAACCTCGCAACGTAGAAACCGATCTTGCCTTTGATATTTCGGCGGAAAAACTGTTAGAAACCAGTGCCGGATCAAAACCTTCCGTTATAGCGTTAAAAACCCATCAAAAACGCTTGGATTATATGCAAGGTTCCTATTTGGGGCCAAAATTTAGCGATGCTGAAATTCAGGAGTATTTAGACACGGCTGGGGCAAAATATTTACGCTTAGATGATGTGGAATTAATGCCCCGTCTAGCGGAAATTTTAGCCGATGGAAACGTAATTGGATGGTTCCAAGGACGGATGGAATTTGGGCCGAGGGCGTTAGGAGGACGTTCAATTATTGGTGATCCGCGCAATCAGAAAATGCAGTCGGTAATGAACCTGAAAATTAAATATAGAGAGTCTTTCCGACCCTTTGCCCCATCGGTGAGGGCGGAACGAGTTTCTGATTATTTTGAATTAGATCGTCCCAGTCCCTATATGTTAATTGTAGCTCCGGTTCAAGAGAGTTTAAGAATTCCCATGACTCCAGAACAGGAACAACTATTTGGGATTGAAAAACTCAATGTTCCCCGTTCAGAACTTCCCTCTATTACCCACGTTGATTATTCCGCCCGGGTACAAACTATTCACAAAGAAACTAACCCCCGTTATTATGATTTAATTCATCATTTTGAAAAACAAACGGGCTGTCCTGTGATTGTTAATACCTCTTTTAACGTGCGGGGAGAACCGATTGTTGGGAGTCCCGAAGATGCCTACCGTTGTTTTATGCGAACGGAAATGGATTATCTGGTTTTGGAGAATTTCTTATTAGCTAAAACCGAACAAACGCCCTGGGAAAAAGATGATGCTTGGCAAAAAGAATTTGAATTAGATTAACGTTACTCTCGTTTCTAGGTTCTACCTAGAAATGCTTGATTGGAGGCTCTGCCACCCTTGATCTAGGAGGCAGAGCCTCTTAAAATTCATTCCCAGGCGGGAGCCTGGGAACGAGGAAATGATTTTAGAGCCCTTCAGGGCTCACTACGGTTGAATTAAATTAAGATTATGACTGATCACGATATTCCTCAACTTGACGCTAAAGGATTACGCGAATTTGGACTAACAACCGGAGCCATTATTATTGGCTTATTTGGTCTGGTTTTACCCTTGTTATTCGGACATTGGCCCCCCCGCACTTGGCCCTGGGTGTTGGGAACCGTTATGATCATTTGGGCTCTAATCTCCCCCAAAACCTTAAATCCCGTGTATCACTACTGGATGAAATTCGGGTTATTCATGGGGGCAATTAACAGCAAGATTATTCTGGGTGTCGTCTTTTACGTTATGATGGCTCCGATGGGATTTATTAAACGCCTATTCGGTTCTGATGCGATGCGGCGCGAATTAAATCCCAATCTCTCAACCTATCGGGTTGCGAGTCAAGTTAGAACCAAAGAAAGTATGGAGCGTCCCTTCTAGTGTTTGAAGCAACATTAGATTTTTTGAAAGATATTTGGGCGTTCATGAGAGAACGCAAAAAGTATTGGTTATTGCCTCTAATTATTACACTCGTTTTATTAGGGGCTTTGATTGTTCTGAGTCATGGTTCGGCGATCGCACCGTTTATTTATACCTTATTCTAAACGATGGGGCAGTTGAAAATATGGGCAGTAAATCTAGGGCTGGCTTTAAGTAGTTTAGTCCTGGGTTTTGCTGTCGGGGAAATCGGTTTAAGGGTAGCCAATATTCAGGGATTAAAAAAACTTCCTGAACCCGGTCATGCGGTTTTTTCTCCCTCCTTTTTTACCCAATCCGATCCCGATCTCGGTTGGTCGAATCGACCTGGGGCAAAGGGATGGTGGCAGTATGAAGGTGAATCTTATATTGAAATTAATAGTGATGGATTGAGGGATAAGGAATATGCGATCGCTAAACCTAAAAATACCTTTAGAATTGCGGTTTTAGGGGATTCTTTTACCTTAGCTTCCCAGGTTGCAGGGGAGAGTAACTACACTTCAGTATTAGAAAAAACCTTGGGTAAATGTCAGCAATTTGAAGGTAAAAACATTGAAGTTCTCAATTTTGGTGTTGATGGCTATGGAACCGCCCAACAATTAATCACCTTGCGGGAAAAAGTAGGAAAATATAATCCTGATTTAGTCATTGTTTCCTTTTTTGTTGGCAATGATGTGATTGATAATTCCCGACAATTAGAAAATAACTATTATCGGCCGTTTTTTGTGTATAAAAATGGTCAATTAGAACCGGATTTTTCTTTCCGTGATTTGCCCTTGGGCTATAGTAATCGCTATTTGATTACAACCGTTGATCATTTTCCCGATTGGTTAGTCAATAACTCTCGGATTTTACAGGTGGCAAAAAAAGCCGAATTAGAATATCGCAAAAATAATTTGGTTAAACACTCTAACGAATTAAGTGTTAGCACCTTTCGGGAACCTAAAGACTCTAATTGGAAAGAAGCATGGCAAATTACAGAAGATTTAATCACCTCAATGCAGCAAGAAGTCAAAAATAAAGAAGCTAATTTTTTATTAGTTATTATTGCCGATCCAATGCAAGTTCATCAAGATGAAGCCACCAGAAAATTCTTTCAAGTCTCTAATAAAATTGATAATTTATATTATCCCAATCAACGGTTAAAAGATATCGGGAAACGGAATAATTTCCCGGTCTTAGACTTAGCCCCCGCTTTTCAGTCCTATGCAACCAAAAATCAAACCTGTTTACATGGGTTTAAAAAAAATGGTACGCTTTGTGGGGGACATTGGAATCCAGAGGGACATCGTTTAGCCGCAGAATTAATTGCTAATCAATTGTGTGAAAATAAAAAATAATTATGAAGATTTGGAAGTCGTTAATTTTAAATACAAGCTTAGTTTTTGCGAGTTTAGTCTTAGCAATTGTTTTGGGGGAAGTGGGATTAAGAATTGCAGGAATTGAACATCAACCGCCCCTTCCGGCGGACTCCGAATCTCTCGCATATAGCGTCAACGATCCCGAACGGGGTTGGTCACCTCGACCGAATGCTAAAACAGTTTGGGCGGGGGAAGGAGAGGTTTCAGAAGTGAAAATGAACAGTTTTGGAATGCGCGATCGCGAACGAACTTTAGAAAAACCAGCTAATAGTTATCGCATTGCTGTAATAGGGGATTCTTTTATGGAAGCTTTGCACGTTCCCCTAGAAAAAACGGCATTATCAATTATGGAAACTCAATTAAAAACCTGCCCGATTTTAAAGGGGAAAAATATTGAAGTCTTAAATTTTGGAGTTCAGGGTTATGGGACTGCCCAAGAATTAATGACTTGGCGACATCATGCCCAACAATTTTCTCCCGATTTAGTAATTTTGGGGTTCTATCCAGGGAATGATATTAGAAATAATTTTCGCCCCTTAGAACATGATCATTTACGTCCCTATTTTGTCGAAAAAAATGGTCAACTTGTGGAAGATGTATCCTTTAGAAAATTAAATCCTAATAGTATTGAACGAGATTATTATTTATTTTCTAAAATGGATCAATTACCTTATCCATTAATGACAAATTCTCGAATATTACAAGTAATGAGACAAGCGGAAATGGAATCTAAACGTCGTCAGTTGCAAAAAGACTATCAGGAAACGGAGATTAATTTTTATAAGGAACCCCCCGATCAAAATTGGCAACAAGCTTGGAAAATTACAGAACAGTTAATTACATTACTCAGGGATGAAGTTAAAGCCAAAGGAAAGGATTTTATGCTAATAATGGTAAGTGACTCCTTTCAAGTTCTGCCCGATCTCAAAAAACGTCAAGAATTTATGGAAAAACATCAAATTAAAGATTTATTTTACCCAAATAAGCGAATTGAAGCGTTAGGAAAACAAAAGGGATTTCCGGTTTTACAGTTAGCAAAACCATTACGAAAAGAAGCAGAAAGAGCCGGAATTTGTTTACATGGATTTAAGAATGCGGAAGTCTGTGGCGGACATTGGAACGTTGAGGGAAATCGCGTCGCCGGGGAATTAATGGCGAGTCAAGTTTGTCAACAACTGATGAGTCAAACCAAAAAAACTCAACCATAAAGTGTTACGCACTCTTAGAAAAGGGAACAGGGAACAGGGAACAGGGAACAGCCCCCCAAACCCCCCGTGCACGGGGGGCTAGGGGGGGAGGGAACAGGATTTAGAAGTGTCCTAACTATAATGCTTAGTGCTATATATGATATAGTGATTTTCTTGAGTTATTAACAATTCTGATTTTTTGGTTTTAACTTTATTGTATTACGATTATGAAAAATTTTAAATTCTTTCCTCAAGTTCAACAAGGTCTAAAAATAGGGTTAATTAACCTAGTTGTTTTATTTGTTCTTTTAGAAATTGGCTCGTTAATTTTTTATTATTCTAAGCATCAACAATTCTATTATACCCGGGAACGTACAGAGGATTTACAGAACCTAGGAGTTAATTTAGAAGGGGTGAGAGTCGGGGAATCTATAGTCGAAAGATTGCATCCTTATTTTGGTTATATACAGAAACCTGGCCCCGATTTTAGACCGGGATTTAAGTATAATAATTATGGGTTTATTTCTCCTTATGATTACCCCTACACAAAAACCAATAAAAATCAAGTAATTGTTGGAGTTTTAGGTGGCTCCGTTGCGGGGAATTACTCAATTTATGAAGTTCAAAATAAGATTTTAGAGAAAAAACTCCAACAACTTCCTCAATTCAAAGGCAAAGAATTAATTATTATTTCCTTAGCAACTGGAGGCTATAAACAACCCCAACAGCTAATTACTTTAAATTATCTGCTTTCTTTGGGGCAAAAATTTGATCTGGTAATTAATATTGATGGTTTTAATGAAGTTGCCCTCGCTAATATTAATAATCAAAATGGATTAGAATTTGCCATGCCCAGTTCATCCCATGTTCAAGCCTTAACGGGTTTAGCTAATAATAGTTTATCGACTAAAGCCCTCAAAACCCTATTAAGAATTAAAGATAATAAACCTAAAATCAAAAATGCCTTAGAGACTTTAAAAGATTGTCCCTTAGCTGCTTGTAATGCGGTCATGTCCCTGTATGTTGAAGACTTAGTTAAAAACTATCGCCGAGATGTGGCACGATTTGAACGATATCGCCAGAAGCCTACGGAGGAGGGTAGTACGGCGGAAAGTGTGATTTATTTTTATATGCAAAATCCCATTTTAACCGATGCTAAACTATTTCCAAAAATTGCTAATCATTGGGCTAAAAGTTCCATTTTAATCCATGAAGTTTTAAAAGAAAATAATATTCCCTATTTCCATATTTTACAACCTAATCAATATTATCCCACAAAGCGAGTGTTTAGTGAAGCGGAAAAAAAAGTTGCCTTTAGTCAAGATAGTCCCTATCAAGATGCTGTCAAAAAGGGATATCCTCTTTTATTAAAAGAGGTGAATGAACTCAAAGCTAATCAAATTAATTTTTTTGATGGAGTAGCTATTCTTGATGATACTAAAGAACCAGCTTATATTGATAACTGTTGCCACTATCAGAAAATAGGAGAAAATATTTTATCTAATTTTGTTGCTGATTCAGTTGTTAATGTTCTTAAAAATCAGCCCAGTCCCTAATCGGTTTGATTTAATATTTAAAGATCAAATTCAACTCTGTCTAATGCTGCTAATTCGCCGCGGCGTTGCTTCAATTCAAACTCTAACTGTTGAATTTCTTGCATTAATTGTTGGCGTCTTTTTTCTCCAGAATCTTGTTGTCGAATAAAATAGGCATCAATTTCCGGCCATAATTGCACCCCCCAATCTTTACTAGCTGTTTTTAATTCGTTTAATACTTCTACACTTCCATCGGGTTCTAAGATAAATAAAGTATATAATCGTTCTGTAACATTCTGTTTTTGCTTCTTTTTTTCACAAAATAAATATAATCCGGGTTGTTGTGTTGATAATTGATCACATTGATTGACAAAACCTCCTAAAATAGAATAGCCATCGGTGCGACTTTTATCTAAACCATCGACTGATTTACACCAATTTCCGGTTTTGATTAAAAACCGACTTTGCCAAAATCCAGGCGCATGAAAAAACGCTTCTCTGAGATTAATTAAAATTGCTTGACTCATATAGGAACAGGGAATAGCCCCCCCCAAACCCCCCGTGCACGGGGGGCTAGGGGGGGAGGGAACAGGGAATAGGGAATAGGGAATAGGGAATAGGGGGATTTAGGGATATCTAATTAAAATTGTGAATGGTTTGTTGATAAAATTTTTCTAATGCTGGGACACAACTTTTATCCTCATAGAGTATCCATTGATTTTGTTTAATTTTTTCTCTAATTGCTAATCTCCATTCTAAATCTAATCCTAACTTTATTGCTATTTTAATATAATCTTCTCGATTTTGGGCAATAGTTTCTGTAATTCCTAATCGGTTTAATATTCCCGCAGACTGACGACTTCTCATCCATTCTCCCTCATAAGCAACAAGCGGAAGACAACAGGATAAACTATCTAAAGTGGTTAAAAACCCAGTAAATTGCAGGCTATCTAAGCCAATATCAGCTAAATTATTAAGTTGTAAATAATCTAGTTTATCTAAACGTGGTAAAATCATACAATATTCTTGAATATCTAAATAATGTTCGGCAAAAGATCGTTTTAACCGTTGTTTAAACTTTTCGGTAATTGCAGCATTCCAATGGGCTATAAACACAAATTGAGCGGATTTTACTTGCTTGGCGATCGCCACTAATATTAAATCAAAATCTGGCAAATACTTAAATAAAGATTGACAGGATAAATATAAAATAGTATCCGCTTTTAATCCAAAATCTAACCGAGTTTTTTGCTGTTCTAATAACGGAGGTTGAGCATAATTAATTCCTAAATTCGGCAAACAAAATAACCTTTCTGAATAATGGTTTTCAGCCCTAGGAGGTTCTAATAATTCCGCAGAAATAAAATAATCAATCGTCGGTAAACCCGTAGTAATTGGATGTCCCCAAGCTGCACATTGAATTGGGGCAACTCGTAACCCGGCTATTTGGGTAAGTTGGGGACACATCCCAATATCTAAAAATACCAGAATATGAATTTGATCAGCTAAAATTTGCTCAACAATATTCTCTAAATTACCATAAATATGATAAAATTGATCACTATAAAGTTGAAATAAATTAGTAATAAAATCCGTATCTTTTCCGGTATAATAACAATATATTTCAAATTGATCGCGATCGCAATCTCTCAACCATCCTAAAAATACTAACCCGACCGTATGCCAGGTTAAATGAGAGGAAATATAACCAACTTTAATTTTTTGATTAGGACTTAATTGTGTTAATAATAAAGGTTTTGTCCATTCAGGATAATTCGCTTGCATAATTCGATGGACAAATTCACCATATTGTTTTTGTAGTTCTAAATCATCATATCCCTGATATTGTAAATAAAAATGAGTTCCCCTAGCAATAGCGGTTAACGCCTGTTGTTTAACTTCTAAATCCTCTAAATCTGTTTGTTCAATTAATTTAACTAATTCTTCTGTAAAATCTTGTCTAAACTTAAAAATTTCTGGAGAATTATTATATAAAATCGGTAACAAAGATTGTTTAGCAAATCTGACGGAAATATGATTTGGAAACCTATCAATAGATTGTTCAGCTATTTGCAATGCCGTTTGAATTTCTCCCAAATTTTGCCAAGCTGAAATTAAAGCTAAATATAATTCTATCCCATCAGGAAACCGTGGTAAAGCCTGTTCATAAATAGCAACCGCCTCCAACCATTGATCTGAATTTTGATAACAGTTTCCCAACCTTAAATAAATCTCAACTGTAGCTAATTGAGTCTGTAAAATATTATGATAAAATTGAATAGCTGTTTCATACTGATCTTGAGATTCTGCGGCTAAAGCAAAATAAAAATCCGCCCTTTCAGAATTTTGATTAACCCTGAATGCTAATCCCATCTGATATAATAAATCAGCATGATTGGGATGAATATTTAAGGCTGTTTCATAAATAGCGATCGCATCTTCTACCCGATTTTGTCCTAAAAAAAGATTGCCTAATTTTAAATATCCCATAGCTGTATGGGGTTGTCGATCTATTCCTTGCTGATAATAGAATTGTGCTGTTTGAAATTCTCCCAATTCTGCCAACAAGTCACCCAATTTTAAACACCCATCTATGCCTTTCTTATCTAAATCAATCCCCAATTTATAGGCCGAAATTGCTTCAGTAATATTCCCCAGTTTTTCCCAAACCGAACCCAAACTATAATATTGACTCCCTTGGGTTCCATCTAAGATTAAGCAATGTTCTAAAATTTCCAATACTTGATCATATTTCTTATCATAAAAATACGTCCTTGCTAAACCTTGCAACGCCTCAATATTATTCTGATCTAACTCTAAAACCCGTTGATATTTTGCCTGTGCGGGTTCAAAATATCCCGCCTGTTCCAAGGCTAATGCCTCGGCATATAATCCTTTAATATTAACATTTAATCTGCAATTATTCATAGATGCTATAGATTACCCCTCTCCCCCCCGTAGAGAGGCTGCATTCAACGTCTCTACGGGGGGCCAAGATTTAAGAATTTCAAAAAAGTTAAGAACCCATCCCCCGGGGTTGATTCCCCAGAGGCACAGGGCGATTTCCTAGGGGTCGATTTCCTAGGGGTCGATTTCCCAGGGGTCGATTTCCGGGTTGATTTCCTTGAGGACTGACCCCAGGCTGATTTGATCGTTGAACCAACAATTGATTAGAGGTGAGTTGATCCAAAGTCATCGCGGCCGTTTGACGAATTTGGCGATCGCTATTTTGTAGCGCTTGAGTTACACCCGTAATCCCCGACGCCTGAATATTCCCCAAAGCAAAAGCCGCCCTAGCCCGCACCCCCATATCCGGGTGATTCAACGCCTCTTTCAAAGCCGGAACCGCCACCGCACCCATGCGTTTAAGGGCGATCGCCGCCGCCAGTCGGACTTCCTCATCGGTATCCTTCAACGCCCCAATTAACGGCGGGATAGTATTTGGGGACTCGGAACCGATGACTCCCAAGCCCAAAGCCGCCCCCTGACGAACGGCGGTATCAGGATGGTTTAATCGGGGTGTCAACTCCTGAACCGCTTGCTGCAAGGCTTCTGGGGAGGCTGTGGTAATTTGTTTGAGTGCCACAGCCCCATCCATCCGCACCGCCGACACTGGATCTTTTAAGGTAGCCAACAACGCCGGAACCGCATCCACCGCATCTTGGGCCATCGCCCCCAACGCAAAAGCCGCCCCCCGACGGATGCTTTCCTGGTCATCAGTTAGGGCTTCGACTAAAATCGGAATTGCCGGAGAACCCAGGGTTTTTAAGGTTTTGATCGCTTCTAAACGGTTCTGTCGGTTAGTATCAGTTAATTTTTGTAACTGATCAATCACCGCCGTTGTAGTCATAGCTTGGGTTTGAGTTTTTCCCCCAAACAATAGCACCATTGATAAACATAATAATGCTAATTTTGCAGAATAAAACCCATTAAATTTGGTGTTGGTTTCCATAAAAGCTCCTGGGTTTTGTTTATAAATTAAAATCGAAAGCGTTACTAAAAACGAAATCCAAATCGAAGGTTAACTGAGCAGGTAAAAATCCATCATTAATCACTGCACCCAAAATTCTTCCGTCTAATAATTCCACAATAATATCATTTAAGCCATCGCCATTGAGATCATTTTCTTGGGGTAACAAATCAAACCGATCTCTAAATAATGAATTAGAATCAATTTGAGTTCCCACCGGAACCGCGATTTTATCTCCATTAAACGGACTGGTTCCCGGTTCAAATTGTCGGATTTCATCTACATTCCGCACCCGAAGACTGGCTTCACCTGGGTCGAAAATAAAGGTATCATTTCCTAAACCACCGATTAATGTATCAACCCCACCATCCCCATCTACAATATCATTTCCTAAATCACCAAATAGTATATCTCCATCTTCATCACCATAAAGAGTATCATTGCCTTGACCGCCATAAATACTATCGGCATTAAATCCTCCTTCTAGGACATCATCCCCGAAATTTCCGAAGATTAAATCATTACCAGAACTGGCAAAAATCCGATCATTATCTTGTCCACCAAATAGCGTATCAAATCCATTGGATGCGACCAGAGTATCATTTCCTTGATTGCCATTAATCAGTAAGTTATCGTTGATATTAGAACTCTGTAAATTATCATTTCCTGCCAATAATAGCACACCGTCTGGATAGGCGGAAACCTGTCCAGAAAATAGAAGAACATTATCATCTTGGGGACTTGCTAAAAGGGCAAATACACCGGGAATTGTGCTAGGAGTGAGAAAATTAGCCATAGTTAAAACTGTCCTAAGTTATTTCTGAACAAACTTTACAGGGTTTTGGTTAGGTTGGCAAACCCCATTGGATAGAATTATAGATCAATACCGCTTGAGGCTCGAAATTGGGGGGGAAATAGCTGATAATCGGGATGGGAATAGATTTTATCATAAAAATTCAGATCCATTGCTTGACCTTCTAACATATTTTGACAGGTTTTTTGTTGAGTATGGAGTCGAAAATAAGATAGAGTTTCTTCGACAAAACCGACTTTAAATTGTGCCAATATTCTCCACCATAAATCTAAATCGACTAATTGATTTAATTCGGGGTCAAAACCTGCTATAGTTTTAAATACGGATTTTCTTAATAACACGGTGCTGGGTTCGCCAATTTTATTAATCGGATGTTGCCATAAATTGGGATCAGCTAAGAGGTCTTTTCCCCATTGAATAGCTTTTAAATTAGACCAACTTTGGTGTAAATTAGCGAATTGTTGATAAACTGCGATTAATTCTAAATTAATATTTTCTTGTTCAAGAAAAAACATTTCTCTAGGTGAAAACACTAATCCAATATCGGGATCTGTTTCGGCTAAATTAACCATTTTTTCGATACAATTAGGCATTAATATATCATCTTGATAGACAAATTTAATATATTTACCCTGAGATTGATTAATACAAAAATTGCTATTTTCTGCTAATCCTAAATTTTGATGAGTTAAAATATTAATCGGAATAGAAGTTTGGGTTTGAAAAGATTGGGTGATCGCGATGGTATGATCAGAGGAATTATCATCAGAAATAATTAATTCTATCGCGGAATAGGTTTGAGATAAAATACTAGATATCGCTTCAGCAATAAATTTTTCTCCATTATAAACTGGAATACAAACACTAACTAAAGGCAATTTTTTAATTTCTTGATTTAAACAATTATTAAATTTAAGCTCACATATTTTTTCAGAAAGTTGATGAATAATCAAATTATTTTGACTATTTTTAAACTTAAATTCCCAATTAAAATTATCTATATAATCTTCCTTTAATATAATTTCCTTTTCCCAAATTGCCTTTCTAAAAATAGATCCAATTTTTACTCCTTCCCCATTTTCCTGAAAACTCTTTAATTCTGGAATTTGATTAACTCCATCTACTTCTAAATTATTATCTAAAATATTAATAGCTTCTGCCAAACCTTTCGGAAAAAAAGTAACCGGATATTGTACCCAAACAATATAATTACCCTGTGCTTTTGCAATGGCTTGATTAAAAATTTCTTGACTATTAAAAGCAGGCTCAAAATATAAAACTTGATGACCTTGCAGGTTCAAATAGTTCAGAATATCAGCTAATTCAAAATCAAATAAATTGCAATTTACTAAAATAATAAATTCATAACTGACATCTAAATTATACTCTAAATTTGTAATCATATCTAATAAAAAATCCTCCTGTTTCCAGAAGGGAATAATCATAGATAATTTTATCTTTTCCATCTCCAAACTATTTTGCATCATTATTTAATTCTTCAGTCAGAGTTTCTAAGTAGTTACACAAAATAAATTACCTAGTTGAGAGAGGGAACACCGGAACAGCCCCCCCAAACCCCCCGCGCACGGGGGGCTAGGGGGGGAGGGAACAGGGTGGAGGATGTGTAATTAATTTTGTTTAGGTACTTACCAAACGGCCTAATAGTTTTTTGTTACCTTCATGGGGATTTAAAGGTGTCATAATTTCTAGTAAACCTCGGTAATAAGTAAAGCGAATTACCCCTACTTCGCAATTATTAGAAGTATATAGCAGTCCTAAATCATTATCAAGAGCATGATATAATGATATACACTACTTGATTATGACAATAAAAATTATGAATGACTTACAACAGGCAGAAAAAGAGCGGAACAAAGAAATAGCTGAATTAGAAATTTTAATTGAGAGTAATCTTTCGGCAAGAGAACTAAAACGAGCAATAGCTGTCAGGATGGCACTCACCGGTAAAATTTACCGTGAAATCAGCCAAATTTTAGGTGTAAGCGAATTTTTTGTTGGGCATTGGAAAAAAGTTTTTAAAGTCAAAGGAATCGCTGGATTAAAACTAGGATATAAAGGCTCAAAAGGGTATTTAAGTATTCAAGAAAAAACAGAAGTAATTGAGTGGTTAAAGAATAAAAAGTATTGGGATTTAGATGAATTAGTTACTTATGTGGATCAAGAATTTGGGGTAATATATAAATCGAAACAAAGCTACTATAAACTTTTTGACCAGGCAAATATTAGTTGGAAGAAGTCTCAAAAGGTGAATCCAAAATTTAACGAAGAGCAAGTAAAAAAAAAGAGAGAAGAAATTAATGAGATGTTATCAAAACAAAAGGCTGGCATAGAATCGGGGGAAGTAATAGTATTTTTTTTAGATGAATGTCATCTACTTCATGGAGATGTTAATGGCTACGTTTGGGGTCAATCAAATCTAAGAATTGAAGTTCCAATTACCAATGAAAAAGAGCGACAAACTTATTTTGGAGCACTGAATTATCAAAGCAAAAGATTCCATGTTAAAAGTTACCCATCTGGGGATGGAAAATCAACAATTGAATTTATAAAATACTTACAAAACCAATATAAAAACAAGAGAATTATCTTAATTTGGGATGGAGCGAGCTATCATAGATTTGGAGAATTTAGAGAATTTTTATCAGAAATAAATGGTGATAAAGAACCTGATGATTTTTTAATTACTTGTATTTTATTTGCTCCTAATGCTCCGCAACAAAATCCGGTTGAAGATATTTGGTTACAAGCGAAAAACTTTTTGAGGAAGTATTGGTATTTATGCAGGTCGTTTAAGATTATCAAATTTTTGTTCGAGTTTTTTACTAAGGAACATAAATTTGATTTTCCCAAAATTCATCAGTATACTTATATATAGAAAATCATTTAGGATTGCTATAGTTCTTAATCTTCTCAAAATTAATGGCTATCATTCTCCGACAATGACTCAAAGAATGATAGCCGAAAATATTATTGATTTTTGGCTTTTTCGTACCTAATTTTTGGCAAATTAAACAGCCCTGGGGGGCTTAACCTAGGGTCGGTTGGATATTTAGTCGATATTAAGTTGGTTTCCCCGACGATATTGTTGGTACGCCGCAACAAATAACCCGGATAGGGTAACGACAATTAAACCCAGAACAATTCCCGATAATAATGGTTCTACCACTAGATAACTCCTTGGTGTTAATTTGAGCAATTAATCTCTAATCATACCCTGAACCGTTGACGCTTCACTGTTGAGCGCTCTTGCTCTTAACCAGACAACGCTATAAACTAGGTAGAATGTAAAGATTCTTGTAGATCAGTCTCAAATTATTAGAAACACCTTGGATAACCAGCTTGCAATTACAGAAATTGATGTCCTGATCAAACGAGCCTCCATCACTACCCTGGCCTTGATGGTTTTGATCCTGGGTTGGATTTTTGTCCTTCCTAAGTTACAGGTTTCTGATCCCTATGTGGAGAATGTGCTATCCATCAAAGGGGATTTTGTCCGAGGACAGGCAATTTTTCTTTATAACTGTGCCGGGTGTCACGCTTGGCAAACCGATAGTCAAGTAGGGCCAAGTCTTCAGGATGTTTCCCAACGGAAATCAGAAGTAGGCATTATTCAGCAAGTCACCGGTGGTAATACCCCACCCATGCCAAAATTTCAACCCAATCCCCAGGAAATGGCCGACCTGTTGAATTATTTGGAAACTCTATAGCCCAAAAAAATCTCAAAAAGTCTTGATCAAAATTAGTAACTTTTGCTATAATCGGAAACGTTGCTGGTGTAGCTCAGTGGTAGAGCAGCTGATTTGTAATCAGCCGGTCGCAAGTTCAAATCTTGTCACCAGCTTTCAAGATCTGTGAAAATTTTTTCTTTTTCCTTGCTCAAGGATGATTACAGCCCATTACTCTAGCGCTGAGAACCTAGAAGAAACGGTATGAATGCTAAGATTAGATCCAAAAAAATTCAACAAATTGTTGTTACGGCAGAACAGATGCGAAATATCGAAGAACGTATCTTTTCTGCCGGGATACCTGTGGCGGCTTTAATGGAAAAAGTTGCCGGAAAAATTACTCACAAGTTACAGACTCTATTCTCAGAAAAATCAATCACTTCGGCTGATAAAATCGGAATATTAGTAGGGCCAGGACATAATGGTGGTGATGGATTAGTGGTAGCGAGGGAACTCTATTTTTTGGGTTATAATATTGTAATTTATAGTCCAATTTCAAAGCCTAAAGAATTAACGGAATCCCATGCCAAATATGCTATTAGTTTGGGAATTAATTTTAGTTCTAACATTAAAGAATTATATGACTGTGATATTCTGATTGATGGGTTATTTGGATTTGGTTTAGAGCGAGAAATTACCGGAGAAATTGCCAATGCTATCAATATAATTAATAATTTGAATAAATTTGTCATTAGCATTGATTTACCATCGGGAATTCATACGGATACAGGGGAAATATTAGGAACAGCAATTAGAGCAAATATTACCCTCTGTTTGGGACTATGGAAACAAGCATTTTTACAAGATACCGGATTAGATTATATTGGCAGAGCAGAACTGATTGATCTTGATATTCCTAGGGCGGATATTAATGCTATCATCGGGGAATATCCTATCCTAAATCGCATCACTCAGGACACGGCAATTAATAGTTTACCTTTGCCCCGTCCCGTGAATTGTCATAAATATAAAAACGGTCATTTATTAATTATAGCAGGTTCCAAACAATATACAGGAGCCGCCATTTTAGCTGGATTAGGAGCCAGAGCAAGCGGTGTGGGAATGCTTTCTATTGCTGTACCCAATTCGATTAAACCCTGGTTAAGTTTGCAACTACCAGAATCCCTAATTATTGGCTGTCCTGAAACGGAAAATGGAGCTATTCTTGAACTTCCAGAAGATATAGATTTAAACCGCTATCAAACTATTGTTTGTGGCCCTGGATTAACAACCGAAGCTCAAGCTATTGTGGAAAGAATATTAACAGCAAATTGTGCAATTATTTTAGATGCGGATGCTTTAAATATTTTGGCTAAATTGAATCCAGTTCTCGCCCTATCTTCTCGTAAATTTCCGACTATTATAACACCCCATTTTGGAGAATTTAAACGGCTATTTCCCGAATTGATAGCATTAGAAAAAAATCAAATAATATTAGCCAAACAAGCCGCCGAATTAACGGGTGCTATTATTGTTTTAAAAGGGGCTAGAACCTGTGTAGCTACTCCGAATCAAGTTTGGATTAATCCTGATAGTACCCCAGCTTTAGGTCGTGGGGGAAGCGGGGATGTTTTAACGGGATTATTAGGAGGGCTTTTACCCCCTATTATTTTAGCGGAAAAACCTGTAGAATTAATAGTTAATACGGCGGTTTGGTGGCATTCCCAAGCCGGGATTTTAGCCGCAACAGAACGCACGGAATTAGGGGTTGATGCCTATACATTAACTCAATATTTAATTCCAGCTTTAACACAGTTCCTAAAAACCATAAATTAAATCAGGAGATAACCATGAAATTACAAGTTTTAGAACATACGATTTTTAAGCTCCATCCGGTTGTAGCCGAAGCTGTTGCTTATAATGAAAAAATATCCGCTTATCGTGATACAATATTTGAAATAGAAAGTTATTCTGAGGCAGAAGATAACCATTTACGGGTTAATTTTCTATCTCCCAAACCCAAAAATATGACAACTTGGTTCGTTCCGGCTCATCAAGTTAAACTATTAGAAACCGATGAAGAATTAACCGTATCCCATTCAGTTTCTTCGGCTTCCTTTGCGGTTTCTAATTCAGAATGGATATGGCCAATGACCGGAACCAGTATGGGTTCCGTAACTGAATTTGGTTATGCTAGAGGTAGACTTCATGCAGGTGTTGATATTGGGGGATATACTCCCGATGAATGTTATGCGGCGAGTGATGGAGTGGTTGATTATATTAAAAATGATCCCAGTGGTGCAGAAGGTCGGGCGATTTATATTAAACGTTCTAATGGTTGGGAGCACGTTTATTTTCATTTACAATCTATTCGGGTTGAAGTGGGTCAAACCATTACCAAAGGTCAATTTATCGGGGTGCGGGGCGGTTCGGGTTTTGGGTATGAAGGGTTAGAAATTGATGGGGGAGGATATTCTATTCATCTACACTTTGAAGTTCATAACCCCGATGGTGAAAAAGTTGATCCCCGTTCTATTTTACCCGATGATAATAGTGTTCCCATTGTGGCTTAAACTAACTTTTGAGCCATGAAATCTAATAAAATCTTTCTATGCAGAGTCCCTATTAATCTAACCATTCCTGCCTTTTCAGAATAACATTCTCCGGCTTGAATATCCTCTGGGGTTAATAATCCCATATCCCAGCCTTCATGTAAGACTAATTGACTCAAATCAACCGTTAAAGGAGCATAAAAAACAATCCGATTAACCAGAGAATCTGGATAGGAATTGAAGGGTAAAAACGCAGGAACATTATAACCAATTTCTTCGAGTAATTCTCGTTTAAAGGCATTTTCTGGGGTTTCTTCGGGTTCTAAATGTCCCCCAAATAATCCCCAAACCCCAGGATGAACAATATTAGGGATATTATCTCGTAACTGCAATAAAAACTTTCCATCTCGATAAAGAATCGCTATAGCAACTTGAATCATAATTATTATTTTGACTGATTATAGATTAGAGAAAGAGAAAGAGAGACGCGCCGTGGCACGTCTCTACGTTGATTCACGGTTAATTTCTTTGAGATAAACATCTCCAATATCTTTTCCTTTCATCTCCTTAATTAAAATACTTTTATATTCTACTTTCCCCTGAATTAATAGGTCTTGTCCGAGGGGTGGTAAAGGTTGAGTGGTAAATACCCAAATTGAACCTGTATCATCTTGGAGTTGATAAGCGCCTGCCCCTAAAAAGGGTGCATGACTTTTGACTTTACCTCTGAGATAAACTTTAGCACCTATTTTGTGTTTTTGTTGTAGCAGTTCAATTTTAGCTGTATTAAAATTAATCCAACTTTCAGAATGTGAAATACTCTGACAACCGACTAATCCGGTCACAAATAGTAATACAATACTAATGTGCCAGGTTTTGGTGAACTTCTGTGGAAATGAAAAGGTCATGGAATCACTGAATATATTAATTAACAAAACAGAGAACGAATTATGGATAATCTATTAGACGGTAAATCTACAGCCAAAAAGATTCAAGCCCAACTGCAAGAACAGGTAGAAATATGGCAAGCTAAAGTTGGACGCCCGCCCGGTTTAGCGGTGATTATGGTAGGAGAGAATCCGGCCAGTGCGGTATATGTTCGTAATAAAGAACAGGCTTGTGCTAAGGTTGGCATCACCTCTTTTGGTCAACATTTCCCCGCAGAAACTAGCCAAGAAAAACTTACCAGTATTATCCATGAACTGAACCAAAATGAACAAGTGGATGGAATTTTAGTTCAGTTACCCCTTCCTGCTAATTTGGACTCCGTTGGGTTACTATATGAAATTGATCCTAAGAAAGATGCTGATGGTTTGCACCCGGAAAACTTAGGACGGTTAGCTAGGGGGGAAAAGGGATTAAGAAGTTGTACCCCGGCCGGAGTGATGCGACTATTTGAGGAATATAATATTGAGTTAAAAGGAAAACACGCCGTTGTTTTGGGTCGCAGTATTTTAGTCGGAAAACCGATGGCTTTGATGTTATTAGAAGCTGATTGTACCGTAACTATTGCCCATTCTAAAACTCAAGATTTAGCTAAAGTTAGCCGGGATGCGGATATTGTAGTGGCGGCTATCGGACGTCCGCAAATGATTACGGCGGATTTTGTTAAACCTGGTGCCATTGTAATTGATGTCGGAATTAATAAAATTACGGATAATAATGGCAAATCTCGCCTAGTCGGGGATGTAGATTTCGACAGTGTTCAACCCATCGCCCAATATATTACCCCAGTTCCCGGCGGTATTGGCCCGATGACCGTGGCGATGTTATTGCAAAATACCTTCTGGAGTTATTTGGAAAAATTTCAGTAGAGGCGTTGTTAACAGTTGACAGTTGACTGTTAACGACCGTAGGGTGGGTATTATCTATTTTACAAATTATGTTTATCTAATAATCTTTGTAACAAACTTTCCGATGCCCAAAAAGATGTCTTTTGAAGATTGTCAATGGCTGTAGATAAGTTGATCAGTTTCATCGTTGCGGCTTGATCTAAAATACCAAGTATTCCTGTAATAGATAAACCTCTATCTATCGCTATACGTCTTGCTTTCATATCATCTAAAATAACTAAATCAGCATTAAGTTGTTGTGCTAAAAGAATCGCTTCACGTTCACCAGGATCAAGTAAATCTATTATCTTGTCAGCAGGTTGAGTAACAGCCTCAATTTTGAGCCAATTAGGTGTATTTATAATCCAATTTCTCACGTTTTCCGGTGCATCTCTAGCTGATAATTCTTGATAAACTGCACAAGGAATAATAATTTGTGAAAATAATTGCGGAAGCAAGTCAATTTGTCCAATTAAAATCAAGTAATTAATGGGCGAAGTATTAGAGATAATAATCATTCCTAAGCTAAAAGATGACGAATCCTTTGAACATCTTGTTCTAAATCATTTTCAGTATAAGGTAAATAAGATTTTTCTTGCTTAAGAAATTCGTAGGTTTCCCAACGAGAAGAAAATTTGAGTATTCGTCTTACTTCAGAAGCACCGATTTGACCTTGACGGTAATAATCGGCGGTGATTAGTTCCAAAATACGCCGAGAAATATTAACAGACTGTAATTTTTCTGCTATTTCATCAGGGAGTTCAAGGGTGATTTGCATAGTGATTTTTGGTATAGTGAAGTTAGAGGCAGGAAGCCCCGTCACAGAGAGTGCGGGGTGCTGAAAAATTCATGATCACTTCTGTGTCACAAGACTCGTAAAATAGTGAAGTTAAGACTTTGCTCCTGAAATCAAGGGAAAAATTAAGTCCCCAGTAGTCGACTTTTGTTAACATTACTCCTATTATAAACAAGCACTCGTCATGGTATTGGTAAGCGAAATTAACTCACCGTTGGAAAACCCTCAGTTTGACTTATCTGCCTATCTGACCCAACGACAGACCCTAGTAGAACAGGCTTTAGATCAGTCTCTCCCCCTAATCTACCCTGAAAAAATCTATGAGTCAATGCGCTATTCTTTGCTGGCTGGAGGAAAGCGTTTGCGACCGATTTTGTGTTTGGCGACCTGTGAGTTGGTCGGTGGGACTGTAGAGATGGCCATGGCTACCGCCTGCGCCCTGGAAATGATTCACACCATGTCCTTGATTCATGATGACCTCCCAGCCATGGATAATGATGATTATCGACGGGGAAAACTGACCAATCATAAGGTGTATGGAGAGGATATTGCGATTTTAGCTGGGGATGGTTTATTGAGTTATGCTTTTGAATTTGTAGCGACTAAAACTCCTAATGTTCCTGCAAATCAAGTTTTACAGGTAATTGCTCGTTTAGGTCGGGCGATGGGGGCTGCGGGCTTAGTTGGAGGCCAGGTGGTGGATTTAGATTCGGAAGGACTCACGGATGTTTCCGAAGAAACCCTAACTTTTATTCATACCCATAAAACTGGGGCTTTATTAGAGGCTTCTGTGGTCTGTGGGGCGATTTTAGCCGGGGCGAAGGAAACGGAAATTGAAGGGTTATCTCGGTATGCGCGTAATATTGGTTTGGCGTTTCAGATTGTGGATGATATTCTCGATATTACCGCAACCCAGGAGGAGTTAGGAAAAACCGCAGGTAAGGATTTAACGGCTAAAAAAGTCACCTATCCCAGTTTATGGGGCATAGATGAATCCCGACGTCAGGCCCAGCAGTTAATTGAAGCGGCAAAAGCCGAATTATCTAACTATGGGGATAAGGCTATTCCTCTGTTAGCGATCGCAGATTTTATCACTAATCGCACTCACTAAAGCTATTGATTTCTATTATATGCAAGACTTTTCTCAAATCCTCAATAACCAAGTGTTATGGGTTGCCCTGTTAGCCTGTATTCTGGCTCAACTTTCTAAATTAGCGGTGGAGCTAGTCCAACATGGCAAAATTAATCTGCGGGTGTTGGTGACAACCGGAGGGATGCCCAGTTCCCATTCCGCTTTTGTCGGTGCTTTAGCAACGGGAGTGGGCAAAACCATGGGGTGGGGAAGTCCTGATTTTGCCATTGCTGTTGTTTTTGCGTTTATTGTGATGTACGATGCGGCTGGAGTCCGTCAAGCGGCAGGAAAACAAGCCCGCATTTTAAACCAAATTATTGATGAAGTCTTTGAAGAACATAAACAATTAAGCGAAGAAAGATTAATTGAATTATTAGGTCATACCCCCTTTCAAGTTATTGTTGGTTTAGGATTAGGGATTGCGATCGCTTCGATTGCTGAGATAACTTGGCCTCTACATTTTATGCCAGTATAGCCAAGGGTCAAGTCTGATTTAACCACAAAGACACGAAGACACAAAGAAGTCGTTAACACCCTTGCTGCTTATTGCTATATTTCTGTAGAAACCTTGAAATACAATATCTATAGCCATTATTTGTCATCTAAGGTTTAACCGTAGGACTAATAACTGTCACCCGGTTACTATCGACTAATATCGGCCAAAAGCCACGATTACTTAATTTATTTAAAGTTGCTGTTGCTTTTTCGGAATCTGTTGTATATTCTACTAATAAATAGGGTCGCTGACCATAGGAAACTAAACCCACATTTTCACCGATTAGGGTTCTTAACTGTTGGACTAATTCCGGCTGATTCAAATAATCCACTAAAACAGCATAACCTGACCCCAAAGATTGAGAATTAGCTGTTGATTCTTTTTTGGGTGTTGGCGGGGTTTCTCGAACAATCGGAGTCTGGCCAAGACTAGAATTCGGACTCGGACGGGGTATGGCTATGACCTCCTGTTTCACCACATAGGCGGGTAACTTAACCTTATCCTGTAGATAGGTAGCCCAATCCTCTGCAATTAAAGGATCACTAAATCCTCCCACCCTAGTCACTAAATTCGTCAAATAGCGACAAACCTCACTATTGATGTCATTGGGTAACGTGCGCTGCACCAATTTTTGTTCCTCGGAAGTGTTACTGACAATCAATAACAGATATTCTCCAGGCTTTGGTGCTGCACAAGTTTCCTGGGCTAAACTGGTTTGGACTGCTAAACCCCAACTGGTAGCCGTGAGCAGACTGGAAACCCAGAGGGCAGATAACCTTTTGACACCACTTTGACGCATAAACAGAAGGTTTGCAAAAAAATTAATTGGGTTTAAAGCTCGTAAGTTCTACTTAGGCTTTTATTGTAGTTATTCTAGTTTAATATATAAAAGAACCAGTTGATCAAAAAGAATGAAAGCCCGGTATCGTTTTCGACTATATCCAACACCTAAGCAAATTTGCTTTTAGTATTTTGTAGTGATTGTATAGCGATCGCGCTTAATCCTTTGAGAGTCATATTTTCACTAATCGCATCATGGGGAATTAAGACATATTTCCAAGATTTGCCCCCATGATTTAGCATATATTCTGAAGCATATTGACACCATTGAACAGCGACATCTTTCTTGGCAAGCACTTGAGGATCGCTTATTTCATTTTTAGCTTTGACTTCAAGCATATAAATAAAGTCTTCTGTTTCAGCAACAAAATCAGGTTGATATTCTGAATAGTCTCTATCCCATTTGTAATAAAGCTGAAACTGTCCTTTTGCGGGTTTAAACCATTTAATGGCATCCCGTTCTAAAATTAGTGCTAATATTCTTTCTGCTTCCGATTGAAATTTCTGTTCTGGATAAAGACATTTTGAGAAGCCTGTAAACAGATATTTAGACATATTGCTTTTATCTGCTGGCGAAGATCGATAATCACGGTAATTATTAGCATTTGTGGTGTAGGCACTATCTTTTAAAGCTGTAAAACCTTTACTAATTTTGACTTCATAACCTGTGGTTTCTTCCCAGAAATATTGTTGCATTTGGCTATGGACAAAATTAGCAATTTCCTTTTGGTAATAGCGTAAAACTTTGTGTGTATCTTCTTCTGATAAATAAGTCATAAAATGATTAACGACTTGACCCGCAAGATCATAAAGTAAATCTGCATTTTCATCATAGGAAATATCATCAAAATTAACTAAATTTTTGACAATATAGTTTTCTAATTGAGATTCTAAAAAGTTTTCTTTTTTTATTTCTAGGTATTCATATTTACCACTAGGTAAAGATTGAATATGTAATTGTCCTTTGGAGGGAACGGGATAATTTAAACCTGTGACATCTAGGGCAAAAGACCTGAAACCTGATCGCACTTCTCCTTTAGGAATAATCAGAATTTTAGGAATATTGATAGTTTTCTCAATGACTAAATCAGTTGTTTTGGCAACAATTGCTTCAATATTTGGAGGTGCTATTACACCCTCAAGTTCCAGTTGTGCGGGTTGATATTCTCTCTCTACGGCTTCACGCACTATTGCTTGAACTTTTGGGGATGCAATATGGGCGGTAGTTGGGACTTCTTCGGGGCGACTTTCAAGCTTTAGGATTTCTTTGTAGGTAAGCTGTGCAATTTCTTCTTCTACAGGTGATTGAAATAGCGATGGTTGAATATTTTGGGGTTCGGTTTCAGGTAAATTATTAGGTAAATTAATTGTTTGTTCGGGCTTAATTCCTAAATCTTGGGAGAGTTGCGATCGTGAAATTACTGTTTCTGTTTTTTGCTGTAAGTCTTCATCTGTGAGGATAATTTGTTGTAATCTGATTTGTGATTCTGGACGTTTGGCTTCATCAACAATTTCTTGAAATTTGTCATGGGCAATAATATTTAGACGATCAACAATTTCTACACCTGTACGCATTCCATAGGGCAAACGTAAGCCCCGTCCGATAGATTGTTCGATCAGAATTTTAGAATTTGCGGCTCTCAATGGTACAATAGTATAAAGGTTAGTAACATCCCAACCTTCCTTGAGCATATTAACATGAATCACGATTTCAGTGGGTTCATCGGGATGCTCAACTTTAAGCAATCTCTCTACCATTTCATCTTCTTGAGCGCCTGTTTTACTCGAATCAACTTGAATCACTTTATCTTTATAATTGCCGTCTGAAAACTCATCGGATTGAATAAATTCTATCAGTTTTGAGGCGTGGCTAGTGTCACGGGCAATCACTAACATAAAAGGTTTAACAATATGTTTTCCTGTTTGAATTGCATAGGCTTTTAACTCGTTTTTAATATTTTCATGGAGATAGATACCGTCTTCTAGTTTGAGACGTTCGATGGCTTCTGGTGACATTGACGCCGGGTTAAAGTCTTTGCGAGTAACAACAGCAGGATCTTTAACAAAACCGTCTTTAATTGCACGTCCGAGGGGATAATCATAGATAACATTTTTGAAATTTTCTGGTTTTTTACTGGTTTCTATAGAGGGAGTTGCAGTTAATTCTAAACCTAATAATGGTTTTAATTCATTAATTGCGCGAACTCCGGCTGAGGCACGATATCGGTGGGATTCATCCATTAAGATTACAAGGTCTTTTAATTGAGATAAATAATCAAAATAGCTTTCCCCAATATATTCGGATAGTCGTTTGATTTTGGGGCTTTTCCCCCCACGCACTTCCGAGTTAATTTTGGAGATATTAAAAATATTAATTTTGCATGAAATTTGATCATCAAAAAGGGTTCTTGCCCGCATTTCATAGTTATCACCTGTGATAATTTCTGGGGAAGCGATCGCAAATTCAGAAATACCCGTAAATACATATTTTGAGGTATTGGGCGTAAAGTCGGTAATTAGTTTGTTATAAATGGTTAGGTTAGGTGCTAGAACAAAAAAGTTTTTGATTTTATATTCTAAATATAAGTAACTAATAAAAGCACCCATAAGTCGAGTTTTACCAACACCTGTGGCTAGGGCAAAACATAAGGATGGAAACTCGCGCTCGAAGTCAGTAAACGTGGGAAATTCCTTTTTAATCGCGGCTAAACTTGTTTCTCGATCTGCGATATTTGGAATATTTAAAAGTTCACAAATACGAGCAAGAATTTCTAATGATTGGCGCTGGGGATGGCGCAGACTCAGACGATTAGCAATGTTATTAACAAGTTGATTCATTGTATGTTATCCAGGTCAAATAGTGTTAGTTGTCCGATTTTTTGGGGTGCTTTTGGCAGGTTTTCAATTTTCAGGCTGTAATCATCATGTCCCCATTCGCAGCGTGAAAGAATTTGTTTAGGAATTTTTTTAACGGTGAGGTTGGGGAATATATCAGTTTTGCCTCGAAAGGCGGTACATAAAACGAGTAAACTGCGTTCTTGTCCTACTTCGTCAGCAAGTTTAGATAGTTGTTCGTGACGAAGATTTTGGGTGGTAACATAGATAAAATCCCGTTCTGTAGAATAGCCATGTTGCCAATAGAAAGTATCTGATGGTGAGTAGGTGAAACCTTCAATTTTGCAGAGTGCTTCGGCTAACATTTCGGCATTATAGGTTTTATTAATAATCCAATTATCCCATTTATCTTTTTCGAGTAGGGAAGGTGCAAGCTGATAGTATCGAAATCCACCGCCACCTTTCCAATTAAATGCTTTACTAATTCCCCCTTGATCTTCGCCATCAATTACTTTTTTAAGTCGGGGAATAATATGGGTATGACAATGTTCGCCAAGTTCAATCATGATCCAGCGTCTTCCCATTTTATGCGCGACTGCGCCTGTTGTTCCTGAACCTGCGAAGGAATCTAATACTAAATCACCTCGATTTGTAGCAATTTCAATAATTCGCTTAATTAATCTCTCTGGTTTCGGCGTGTCAAAAGCATCTTCTTTGCCGAATAATGCGTGAATTTCTTTCTTTGATTCATCCGTATGACCTACTTCTTCATGAGGCCACCAAGTCCAAGGAACTACTCCTTCAACTTCTGATAAATATCGGATAAGATTTGGCTGAGAATTATTATCTTTACCAAAATAGATTTTGTTTTCAGATCTAAGTTTTTCAAATGTACTTTTGGAAAGACCCCAACACCTACCTTCACTTGGTTTAAAAACTTTGCCTCCTGGAGCAATTATTTCGTAAAATTGCTCTTTTGTTGCATGTCCGGCTTGTGCAGTAATAGGAATAGTTCTCCAAGGCCCTCTAGGATCATTATTCGGATTACGATAAACCTTTGCTTGAGCCTCAGTTAGTGAAACTTTATGACGAATCTCTTTAAATTTTGTCGGATTTTTAGCGTAAAGAAGAATATACTCATGGACATCTCCTATTGCCTCTCTATTTTCCCTAGAATATCTTTTTTGCCACACATTAGAAGCGATAAAATTTAAACGTCCAAAAGTCTCATCACACAAAATTTTTAGATAGGCCATTTCATAGTCATCTATTGAAATCCAGATAGAACCTTCATCAGATAACAAATTCCAGAGAATTTCTAGTCTGGCACGAATAAGAGAAAGCCATGTGGAATGTTCTACACTGTCATCATAATGTTCAAAAGCCGATCCCGTATTATAAGGAGGATCAATATATACACATTTAACTTTTCCTGCAAATTCTGACTCTAAAGCCTTGAGAGCCAACAAATTATCCCCAAAAATTAAGCGATTATCAAAAATATCATTTTCACTCATCCGATGAGCAGCATGATAGGATTTATCTGGATCTTCCAGCAAAATTCGTGGCTCCAATTTGGGGCGAATATCCTTACCAATCCAGGTTAATTCTAGTCTCTGCTTTTTAGTCATAATTAATCTTTATCTTAACAGTTAAACTTTAGGAATATTCAGATTTTTAATCTAATTATTCCTGCTATCTAACTCTTGCATTACCCTACTCGTTAAAGGAACAACATCAGTTAAACTCTTAAAAACTGATTGAAATTTTAGGTGAACCTTATTATTTTAAGTTTGAAAGATAAAAGCTGCTTTTGAAGACGAGCCAGAGGGGGAAACTCTCTGGCTTAGTTTAACCTTTGTTCTCCAAAAACCGCAGTTGACAACAATGAAGCAACAGCTTTCATTGTACTGATCAGGGTCAAATATTGGATCAGAATTTTTAAGCGGCCGTTGCTAAAGACCCCAAAGCATCGGGAATACTAGCGGTCGGAGCTTGGAATTGTCCCTGGAATACATACTCTAAACGCAATTTGAACCAGGTGACCACTTGTTTATCTGTGGAAATAATCGCCACCGCAGGTTGAGGACATTTGGCTTTAATCTCAGCCATTTCTGGCGCTTCTAAAAAGGCAGGTTGCTGCACTAACCAAAAATCAATTTCCTTTTCCCGTTCCCGATAGTTGCGTTGGCGTTCGCGCAACACTTCTTCTAAGGGTTCTTCCTCAAGTAAAAACTTGTGACTGCCTAAAACGTAGTAATAAGTCTGCATGGTTAATCGTTGTAAATTCTATCATGGGAAGATTTCTGGGTTAAAGTTGCCCAAAAATCGCTTGTTTCATTTCTCGGACGGCTCGTTCTAAGCCGACGAGAACGGCCCGACTTATTATTGTATGACCAATGTTGAGTTCTTCCATCCCTTCTAAGGCGGCAATGGGATAAACATTCCAATAGGTTAACCCATGTCCGGCATTTACCCGCAGTCCGGCTTCTAAGGCCCGTTGACATCCCTCGGCTAAAATCCCCAGTTCCCTAACCTGGTCTTCCCCTTTAGCTTCTGCATAACATCCCGTATGCAGTTCGATGAATTTAGCCCCTACTTGGGCCGAGGCTGCAATTTGTTCGGGGTTGGCATTGATAAATAAACTCACCGGAATTCCTGCTTCCTGTAGGGTTTTCACCACATCGGTCATCCGAGGAATTTGTCCGGCGATCTCTAACCCCCCTTCGGTGGTAATTTCTTCCCGACGTTCGGGTACTAGAGTTACATAGTCGGGTTTGATGTCCAAAGCGATCGCCACCATTTCATCCGTCGCGGCCATTTCTAAATTTAGATGGGTTCTCACGGTTTGGCGCAATAGTCGCACATCCCGGTCTTGAATATGGCGTCGATCTTCGCGCAAATGCACCGTAATTCCATCAGCCCCCGCTAATTCCGCCAGCACAGCCCCCCCTACGGGATCGGGTTCAACGGTGCGCCGGGCTTGGCGAATCGTGGCTATATGATCAATATTTACTCCCAGTGTCGGCAATTTTTGTTCCTCCTTGTATTTATACCGTCCTTCACCTTGACAAATAATTCCACTGCGTTGAAACTCACACCCATGAAGGGGGACGAGCGTTCATCGAAAAATTGGGTAGAAACCCCGTCGTTCTACGACGGCTTTATATTTTTAATTTAACACATTCACAAAAAGATATACTATAATGTGAGGTATGGAAAAAGCATTCAATTACCGATTTTACCCAAGTCCAGAGCAAGAGTCGCTATTGCGACGCACTTTGGGTTGTGTAAGGTTGGTTTACAACAAGGCTCTCCATGAGAGAACTCAAGGATGGTACGAGAGGCAAGAAAAAATTGGATATAACCAAACATCCTCTATGCTAACAGCATGGAAAAAACAAGAAGACTTGGATTTTCTTAATCAAGTTAGCTGTGTACCAATACAACAAGGGTTGAGACATCTTCAATCGGCATTTGCTAATTTCTTTGCAGGAAGGGCAAAATATCCCAACTTCAAGAAAAAAAGGAATGGTGGTAGTGCTGAATTTACAAAGTCGGCATTTAAGTTTAAAGATGGAAAAATCTACCTGGCGAAAAGTGTTGAACCTTTAGATATTCGATGGTCTAGGCAGATTCCAAAAGGATGTGAGCCGTCCTCTGTAACCGTTAAGTTACATCCTTCTGGTCGTTGGCATATATCTATTAGATTTGATGACCCGACTATTAAACCTTTACCTGTTATTGATCAAGCGATAGGAATTGATTTAGGAATTAGTAGCCTATTAGTTACCAGCGATGGGGATAAGGTATCTAATCCTAAACATCTCAAAAAATCCTATCGTCAGTTACGTCAAGCGCAAAAAAGTCTTTCTCGAAAACAGAAAGGGTCAAAGAATCGGGAAAAAGCCAGAATTAAAGTAGCTAGAATTCACGCAAAAATTACCGATACCAGAACAGACCATATACACAAGCTAACAACTCAATTAGTTCGTGAAAACCAAACGATTGTGGTTGAGGATTTAGCTGTAAAAAACCTGGTCAAAAACCGAAAACTTGCACAATCTATATCAGATGCAAGTTGGGGTGAAATCACTCGACAATTAGCCTATAAATGCCGTTGGTATGGGAGAACCTACATCGAAATAGATAGGTGGTTTCCTAGTTCAAAACGGTGTAGTAATTGTGGATATATTGTGGAAAAAATGCCGTTAAAGATACGAGAATGGGAGTGTCCAAACTGTGGGACTCACCATGACCGAGATCTTAACGCCAGTAAAAATATTTTGGCGGCAGGGCTTGCCGTGTTAGTCTGTGGAGCGAGTGTAAGACCCGAACAGAGTAAATCTGTGAAGGCAACTGCTAAGAAGCAGAAACCTAAATTGTGAAGTTTAGGAATCACCGTCAGTTTTACGGCGGTGAGGATGTCAATTTAACAATATTTAACCCGTAGATTTCTATTGCCCTATTGTTTCAGCTTAGAGCGAACAAATTCTGTCAATAGACTTGACAACAAAGCTCTCTACCATTGATAACAGACAATCAAAGACAGATTTTTAACCCATGACAATGGACAATCGACAAAAAAGAATCGCAATATTTGATAGTGGTGTGGGGGGATTAACGGTTTTAAGGGAACTGTACCGTCAACTGCCCAATGAATCCGTTCTTTACTTTGGAGATACGGCGCACTTGCCCTATGGAACCCGTTCAAAAGAGGAAATCTTGCAGTTTGTCCGCCCAATTATTCTTTGGGCAATGCAACAGGACGCCAAAATGGTTCTCATGGCCTGTAACACCAGTTCCGCCCTGGCTTTAGAAACGGTTCAAGATGAATTTGATATACCGATGCTAGGACTGATTCTTCCGGGTGCTCAAGCCTCAGTGCGACAAGGAAAACGGATTGGAGTGATTGCCACCCCCGCCACAGCCGCTAGTAATGCCTACCGCCATGCGATTCAAGAAACCGATCCATCGGTTCAAGTCTGGCAAGTAGGGTGTCCAGAATTTGTTCCCCTCATTGAACAAAACCGAATTCATGACCCTTACACCTATCAAGTGGCACGGGAATATTTAACCCCGTTAATTCAGCAGCAAATTGATACTCTGATTTATGGTTGTACCCATTATCCCCATTTAGCCCCAGTGTTGCGCTCAATCCTTCCGGCTCAGGTTCAGTTGGTTGACCCGGCGGTTTCTTTAGTTAAAGCTACTGTTAAGGAGTTAGAACTGTTAGGAATGCGGAATACCCAGCCCCCCAAACCAACGCGGTTTTGTGTGAGTGGCTGCCCTCAACAGTTTGCTGATCTTTCGGTGCAGTGGTTGGGATTCACTCCCGCAGTAGAAGCCACTACCCTACCCGCAATGGAACCCCTCACCGTCAGTAATCAGTAATTAATCAGTGTAGAGACACGCCATGGCACGCCCAAACTGTACTTGGTACTCCAAGTCAGTGTGGGTAGTTCACAAGATGTTTGTTGTATACTTAGCAAGGGCTAAGAGTAAATAAATCATCAAAACATAACCCGTGGCCAGAAGCGGGATGATTAAGGGCATATCGTTATAGAACATCATGAGTCAGCCTGAAGAAATAGGAGGAGGAGCAGAGAAGTTTAAGACCCACTACATCAGGTCAACAAGCGATCGCAACTGCCAGAGCTCTTGTGACCCACAAATAAAAAATTCCTACGGGAATTGACACTCTCAGGTCTGAAGACACGCTCGATTCTGCGGACAGAATTAGTTTAATCTAATTCTCGCTACGATTGCCAAATATCGTCTACTGAGTTGATCAAGCTACAAACCTAATCTTCCCGATACTTTTACTCTCAAATCAAGACACTTTCAGAATCCATCACTAAGCCAAATCGCGGTACGCTCACTATCCTGCCTTTACTTGCTCTTTCTTGTCATACTGCCATTAGAATTAAATCTAACCGTTGTTTCGCGGGAGCCGGGATTTCTCCGATACTAGGATACTTCAACACGCAGATGTTTATTCTTACTTGTGTTTTTTGATTCTATCACATCTTTTTAAGCTCCTCATGGGAATAAATTCCCCTGAGGCGTGTTTCCTCTGGTGGTCTGAAGACACGCTCGTTTCCACACTCCCATCCTTTTCTTATGACCAGAACGGAGTTAGAAGCTTGTCGATAAGTCCTAACGGCTATCCTTAAGCCAATAGATTAAATAGGTGGCGATAGATTCTCCTGAACCCAGTCGCTAGAACCGTTGTCCCTAATGTATAGAATTCTTTAAACTCTTACCCCTAAGATAACATAAAAATTAGAGAATGGTAGCGGTGCACGGAAATTTTTTTCAGAATTTGATCTGCCCACCGCGCCTAAAAAATAGAGTAGGGGAAAGAGGGCGCAAAATCTCCAGAAGCGACGTTTTGCAAGAGTTAAGGGTGGGTACTAAAACCTAGAAATTTTTGAGGATTACCCCTGGCTACGGAGAGTTCCCAAGACAATATTTTAGCAAAAATGCGATCCCCTGAGCCGAAACAGATTAGAATCAGACTATGATATGTAAAATTTTGTTAACTCAACGCCTGAGTTGGCTAATCCATGACATCGCAAACTCTTCTATTTTCGCCAGTTGAAGCAGACCTGCGGCAGTTGACCGATAACTTAAAACAGCTTGTCGGTGCGCGACATCCAATTTTGTATGCCGCCGCAGAACACCTGTTTAGTGTCAAAGGGAAACGGGTACGTCCTGCGATTGTCCTGTTAATTTCCCGAATGACAACGCCCGATCAAAATATTAGCCTGAAGCACCGGAGGTTGGCAGAAATCACAGAAATGATCCATACCGCCAGTCTCGTCCATGATGATGTCGTGGACGATTCTGAAATGCGTCGGGGAGTTCCAACGGTTCATAGTTTATTTAATAACCGAGTTGCGGTATTAGCTGGAGATTTTCTATTTGCTCAATCTTCTTGGTATTTAGCCAATTTGGATAACCTGGAAGTGGTAAAATTATTGTCTCAGGTAATTATGAATTTAGCGGAAGGAGAAATTCAACAGGGTCTTAATCGGTTTGATACAGGATTATCAATTGAAGCCTACTTAGAAAAAAGCTATTATAAAACTGCTTCTTTGATTGCCAATAGTTCTAAAGCGGCTGGTGTTTTGAGTGAAGTTTCTCCGCAACAAACCGAAGATTTATACAACTATGGTCGCCATCTAGGTTTAGCCTTTCAAATTGTTGATGATATTTTGGATTTTACGGGTTTAACCGAGGAATTAGGTAAACCCGCAGCATCCGATCTCAAAAGTGGAAATTTAACCGCACCCACCCTTTATGCTTTAGAAGAAAAACCCCATCTGGAAACGTTAATTGAGCGAGAATTTGCTACGGATGGAGATTTAGAACAGGCTTTAACCTTAATTAAAGATAGCTCAGGGATTCAACGCTCTAGGGAGTTGGCTGCCTATCATGCCCAACAAGCGGTAAAGTATTTGGAATCTTTTCAAACTTGTGAATCTCGACAGGCGTTAATCGGTTTAGCAGATTATGTTTTAAGTCGGCTGTATTAAAAGGAGTTGACAGTTGACAGTTGACTGATGACGGTTAACTGTTAACTAAAAAGACAGTTATTGTTTGCATCCTGAAATCAATTAAGCTACATTTTCAGAAAAGAAAAACACCTTTCCTCCGTAGGCTTGTTGTAGATAATCTTCTTTCAAAACCTGTTGGCGATTTCCCTTAGCAATTACCTCTTGATTGAGTAAAACCAAATCATCAAAATTAACAATAGATTCTCCCAAATCATGGTTAATTACAATCACAATTTTACCCGATGCGGCTAACTCTCGAAATAAACTAAAAATCACCGCTTCGGTTTTTTGATCAATGCCAACAAAGGGTTCATCAAAACAAAAAATATCAGATTCCTGGGCTAAAGATCTAGCTAAAAATACACGCTGTTGTTGACCGCCAGATAGTTGACCAATGGGGCGATGTTTATATTCAACCATTCCCACCCTTTCTAACGCTTGGGTGGCGATGCGACGGCTGACTCCAGAAAAAGGACGCAACCACCCGGTTTTCCGCACTCTCCCCATCATCACAATATCCCAAACCGTTGCCGGATAGTCCCAGTCAATTTGCGATCGCTGGGGAACATAGGCGACCCGTTGACGTTGCTGAATTAGGGGTTTTCCGTCATAGACCACCGCACCAGTCCCCATCGGAATTAACCCTAACATCGCCTTCATTAAGGTACTTTTCCCCGCCCCATTCGGCCCAATAATCCCGGTTAGTCGTCCGGGTTGGATGTTTAGACAGATATCTCGTAACGCTTCCACCCCGCGATAGTTGACGCTGAGGTGTTCGATAGTTAAAACCGGGTTGGGATGGGGGAATTCTATAATATTCATCTGTTTTCTATGCCCTTTTTGGGGATGATGATGTTTATAGTATATCATAAAAATGAAAATATTATGAAAGTTTAAAGATTATGTTGTCAATAATTGCTCAAAAGTCCTTTTGTATGCGGTTTTGGGGTATTTTTTTCGGGATTATGTTAACGGGATTAAGTAGTTGTACTCAAGAAAAAATAAATAATTCTGTTAATAGTAATCAACCGAAAGTAGTATCAACCAGTACCATTATTGCTGATTTAACTGAACAAATTGCTGGGGATGAAATTGAACATCTAGGAATTTTAAAACCGGGTACAGATCCCCATGTTTATGAACCTGTGCCTCAAGATAGTATTGCTTTAGAAAAGGCGGATTTAATTCTTTATAATGGTTATAATTTAGAACCGGGATTAATTAAGTTAATTCGGGCGGCGGGAACTCAGGGAAAAAAAGTGGCGGTGGGGGAAGTGGTTAAACCTTTGGATTTTCAATATAAAGGACAAAAACAACCCGATCCTCATGTTTGGGGAACGGCTAAAAATGCTATTTTAATGGCGAATAAAATTAGGGATGAGTTGATTATTTTATCTCCTGAAGATCGGGATATTTTTACTAAAAATGCGACAAAATTGACCCAGGAATTAACTCAATTAGATATTTGGATTCATGAACAAATTGCCACTATTCCCCCTGAAAATAGAAAGTTAGTTACAACCCATGATGCGTTTCAATATTATGCTCATGATTATAAATTAGAGGTGATTGGGACATTAATTGGGATTAGTACGGAAGAACAACCGAGCGCAAAAACTGTTAAAACCTTAGCAAGTTCGATTCAGAAAGCGGGGGTTCCAGCTATTTTTGCAGAAACTACAATTAACCCTCAATTAATTACAACGGTTGCGGAAGAATCGGGGGTTAAATTAGCTCCAGAGCAGTTATATTCTGATTCTATTGGTGCTCCAGGGAGTGCGGGAGAAACCTATATTAAAATGTTGGTTAAAAATACTCAAACTATTGTGGAAGCATTGGGGGGAAAATATACTCCTTTTAATTCCAATTAAAAGTTAGTTGTTGCGCTTAAGCGCAATCTTTATGAGGGCGCTGAAGCACAACAACGAATGTTTTTGGTTGTTGGGATGAGTGCTTTTATAAAGAGTGCGCTGAAGCGCAACAACGGGCAACAACGGGCAACAACGCAATAATTTTAATCATTCAGGACTTGATAAATATTAATTAACTGTTGACGTCCGTGTAATTGAACACGACCAACATAACAAGTAGTAAACTTACTATCAATTTGTTTATGGGTTTCTTCATTAATTAATATTCGACAGATTCCTTGATTATAAAAGGATTTATCATAACTTTCTAAGCGAGCCGCAATATTAACACTATCGCCTAAAGTTGTATATTCCATTCGTTGAGAACTTCCCAAACTTCCAGTAACTACAATTCCGGTGGCAATACCAATTCTCATAGAAATTATGGGTTGATTTTGTTGTTTCCATTTTTGATTCAGCGATCGCAATTTTTCCCCCATTGCTAAAGCACAGGATACCGCAGATGTGGCATCTTGGGCAATTTCTTGATCAGAATTTCTCGGAATAGGAACCCCAAAAACCGCCATCACAGCATCCCCCATAAATTTATCCACAACTCCATCATGTTCAAAGACAATATTAGCCATAGCATTCATATATTCATTTAACCAATTCATTAACATTGCTGGTTCCATTTGTTCAGCAATGGTACTAAATCCTTTAATATCAGTAAATAGGACAGTAGCAATCATTTTCTGTCCCATAATTTGACCTTTTTCTAATAAATCCTCTCGATTTTGCCAAATAGTTTCGGCAATTTTGGGATTTACATAACGTTGAAATAAAGTCATCACCATTTTCCGATCTTGACGTTCAACATTAGCAATATAAGCTGTTACCATCATTCCCGAACTAACTAATGCTAATAAAGGCGAAATTAAGGGTAGCCACCATCCACTTAAAAATGCTCCGTAGGAAATCAGAATTAAACTCCCGGTCGCTAAAATTAAACAATAAGCCGTCCAACGAGTTCCGCCATAAATCCAACCTAAACTACTGCCTAAAGTTGACCAAATAAAGACCCAAAACCACTCTATTCGATCCGGCCAAACATAAATTAATGGTCGTCCGTCTAAAGCACTACTAATAATTTTACTGGCAATATTAGCATGAATAATCACTCCAGGAGTTCGGTCACTGATACTAAATAAATTACTGGTATAGGGAGTAAAAAATAAATCATTTAAACTTTGAGCAAAGGGGCCAATTAATACAATTTTATCTCTAAAAAAATCCGGGGGAACTTGATTATTTAAAACCTTGGTTATGGAAATAGTCTTAAAATTATCCTGAGATCCTCGATAATTTAATAGGATTTGATAACCCTTATCATCGGCGCGAACATAACCCCCATCATTTTGAGTAAATCTAATAAATTCGGCTTTTCCTAATTTCACCTGATGATTTGCCGTCATTTCCGGCGTCACTCCTTGAGCTTCCAAATACATCAGAGCAAGTCTCGCCCCCAAATTAAGAATAGTAGGACTGTCTGGAGGTTTTATTGATAATAATGCTCGACGAATTTTGCCATCGGCATCTAAAATTAAATCCGCCGCTCCCACTTGATCTTTCTCTTTTAATATAGGTGGAGGCTCAATAGAAGATCGATTTTGATCCTCAACAACTTTTTCTACACCAATTAAATTTGGAGTATTTTTAAAAACATTAACTAAATCTTTATTCCCGGGTTCAACGGGTAAATTTCTATAAATATCTAAGCCAATAGCAACGGGGTTTTGTTGCTTGATTTTTGTAATTAATTGTGCTAAAATAGCATCGGGAATCGGCCATTGTCTGAGCTTTTTTAAATCTGGTTCATCAATCGTAACAATGACAATTCTGGGGTCGAGAGATTCCAGGGGTCGCCAACGGACAAATTGATCAAAAGTTGCCCAATCTAAAAGTTGTAAAAAACCCGTACTTTGCAAGGCAATGACTGAAGCGGTGATCAATGGACTTAACCATAAATAACGGAATAACTTCAGCCATTGCCAAGAAACTCGCAGTCTTAAAGTATGAAGTCTGAAGGCGGTTTTTTGAGGTTTCATAACTTCATACTGCTGCATGGGAGTTGAACCTTAATTAATTATCAAGGGCATTCATAAAGGGCTGATTAGCAATCGTTTCTAAACCAACGGATTCCAAAAGTTGTTGCCATTCCTGAGTTAAATTGCTATCGGTAGGTTGAGTTTGACGTAATTTAGCTAAGGTGGCTAAACTCTCAAACCAAATCCCATTTTCAGCATAAATTTTAGCCTGTTCTAAGGGTTTAGCTTGTTGCAATTTTGCCGTTAAGCTGGCATCGGGTTCGGTTCTTTTGATTTCCCCAGTTACAAACACAACTTTAGGTTCGGCGGTATTTTCCGCATTACAAATTACCCCAAATGACCAACGATAGGTTTGACCAATTTTTAAAGGAGGGGTATCTTTGGGAAGTTGAATACTAACAATTCCCTGTTGATCAGAAATTGCTAGATTGGTTTGGTAAATGTCGTTATTGTTTTGATCTTTTAGACTAAAAGCCGCTTTGGTTGCGGGAATTGGGGGAACATAGAAAAAGAAGGTCGGAGTTGCCGCCATAGTCAACCCTTTAATATCGGTTTGTTTACTATTCGGCTGAGTCGAAAAAGCCGGAACTAAAGCCATTAAGGGGGGGTTGATTCCCTGGACAACATTCGGACATTGACCGCGAGAACCTCCTCCGGCGGTGCGGCTGGGCATTCCTTCCCCGGCTGGGGGTTCAAAAGCCATACTGATTTGGGTGCCCTCAGCACTGTTAGGCTGGGCAATAACAGACAGTTGAGGAACAAAAGCCCCTCCTACAAGGGTCAGGAGAGACAGGCTAATCCAATGTTGGTGCAAATATTTTCGGGGCATAAAAGTACAAGTCTCCAAAGAATACCAATAAATGAGGGAATTGGATTTAACGGGACTGGCTTGAGATTAATTTGTCCCGGTTGATGCACTAATCTTTTAATTTTATCAAAAACCAATCTAAAAACCAGGATAGTAACCGCACTTAAATCTTTGATCACCTAGGGTCAGAGTCACAAATTTACTGCCAATTTCCCACTAAAACAAAGGGAGCCCAATAGTAAGGATCTTGATACTGAGGCTGTTGTAACAGCTTTAACTGGGCTTGACGCAGGGCTTGAGATTTAGTGACTTGGGGCTGGATTAATTCCCGATAAAATTCTGCCATCAAGGAGGCCGTGGAGGTATCGTTAACTTGCCAGAGGGTGGCCAAGGTACTCCGCGCCCCGAACGCACGGCTACCCCCGCTAACCCCAAAGCAGCCCGTTGATCTCCGGTGGCGGTTTCGCAAGCACTCAGGACTAATAATTCTACGGGGTTTTGTTCTCCGGGTTGACGACTACGAAGCAGATAATCTAAATCTTTAACATTAATTCGACTGTCCCAGGTTAATAAAAATGTGTCTTCGGCTTTAGAACTAAATTGTCCATGGGTGGCTAAATGTACAATAGGAAAGGCGGTTTTTTGAATTTGTTGTTGCACAGCATCCCGGGTAAATTGTTGATTAAATAAAACTTTTGTGGGAATATTTTCTTCAATTTGTTGGATTTCTGAGGCTACCCCAGGTAGGGCGGAAAATCCTTGGCGAGCTTCACTTAATCCGAGGGTTAATGTTTGCAGTTGATTAGGTTTTAGGGAGCGAAAAGCCAAAAGTTGTAAACCTGGAGTTAGGGCTAGATTATAGGTTTCAACTAGATATTTTTTACCATCATATAGGGCAGCCATGGGGATATTCCGCAGGGAACCATCTAAGACAAAAACTAAGGTTTTAATCGAATTATTTTTGAGATCCTGTTCGGCTGCACGAATCAGCCATTCATAAACCTGTTGGGATAATTGTAAACGCTCTTTTGTGGAAAAAATGGGTTGGAAAGATAGTCGTAATTTACTCAGGATATTTTCAACTTGTGCTTGAGGAATTGTGGTAGAATAGTGTTGTAAGGGTTTACCGGAAATTGAGATAATTACTTCTAAGCGATTCGCTAAAATAATCGGATAAATTACGGCGGCTTGGGAATCTATTTGATCAATTTGTTGGGGTTTGATTTCTTGATCTAAACAGGCTTCTTGGAAGAAGTTATCGAGTTCTGCGAGTTGCAATGATTCTATCAGTTCCCGGGCGGTTTTTAGGTTTGCTTGGCTGGGAGATTGTAAGATTAAATCGACTAATTCTCGATAGACGGGTTCCACACTTTCCCGAAAGGAAAACTGCACATTTTGGTTAATAGCTACTAGGTCTTTTCTCAGGGATTTTAGGCTATTAACGGCTTCTGTATAGGCCGCGATCGCTTGTTCTTTTTGATTTTGTTGTTTCAGGAGTCTTCCTAACTGCCATTGCCATTGATAGGCAATATCGGAGGCATTAATAGATTGGGCAATTAATAATGCTTTTTCTGTTAACTCTTGGGCTTTTAAAGGTTGTTGATTTTGTTCATAAAACTTGCCTAAACTTCCTAATGCGTAGGATTCTGCTCGCAAATCCTGTAGGTTTTTAGCATCTTGAATTGCGGTATTTAATAAAATGATAATTTCAGAAAAATTAGCATCTGATTTTTTTGCAACTTTGATTAAATAATTACTAAAATTAACCTGAGCATAAATTGAACTGCGACTGACGGGAACTTGCGGTAGAAAAGATTGAATTTGATTAGATAAACTTTCTGCTTCCGTTTGTTTATTTAAGTCAATGAGCAAACTATATTGATTAATTAAGGCTTGGATTTTCCCCAAAGCATTAGGAGCAGTTTCGGCGGCATTTTGATAATATTTTAAAGCCAAATCTAAATTGTTTTGACTGCGATTAAGATTAGCTAAACTCAAATATACTTGACTTAATAATTGCAGGTTATTTAAGGTTTTAGCTAATTCCAAACTTTGTTGTAAAACCGTTTCAGAAGTTGTTAAATCTCCCACCTGTTTTAAGGTATTTCCTAAATTTAGTAAAGCCGTGGCTTTAATTAAAGAATCCGGTTGTGATTTTAAAGTTTCGTTGACTTCTATTAAAGTTTGTAAAGATTGTCGATAAAGTCCTAAACTTTGTAAAGCCATCGCTTGATTAATTTGATTGGTAATTGTCCCTAATAAATTTCCCGCTTCCTGATAAAGTTTAAAAGATTGTTTCCAAGTTTTAATCGCCTGTTCCGGCTGTCCTTTTGTTAATTGTAATTGACCTTGAATTTCTAAGATTTGAGCTAAAATCAAAGGTTTTAAAGATGAATCCTGAATTAATCCCAAACTTAATTCCAGGTTTTTTTCGGCTTGATCCCATTGTCCTAATTGTTGAAATACTAAAGATAGATTACTTAAAGCTATGGCTTGATTTACCCGATCTCCCTGTTGAGAAAAACCTAAAATTGCCCGTTGCAAAAATTCAGCCGATTGACTATATTGTCCCTGAGTATAATATTGTTTTCCTTGTTGAAATAACGCCGTTGCATCCTGGGCATTATTTTGAACAATATTATGATCTGTCAGAGGTTGATAATTGCCTAAAGTCAGGGTGAAATTATTGAAGAATACAATAGGTAAAATTCCTAAACTCATTAAACCTTTGTTTAACATAATTAACCTCTTTCTATATTTTCCATTCTCTGCTATAATACAATTATAAATTGATTCTAACAGGATCAGTTATTGTTTTTATTTTCGTTATTGAAATTTATGTGGGGAAACATGGCTAACTTATTAGTGACCGGGGTGGCAGGATTTGTGGGATTTCACCTGTGTCAACGTTTGTTAGACCGAAGAGACACCATCATCGGAATTGATAATCTCAATAATTATTATGATGTTTCTCTAAAACAAGCCCGTTTAGAACAGTTAAAAAACCGATCAGGATTTTCCTTTAAAAAATTAGATTTAGCGGATAGAGAGGGAATTAATCAGTTATTTGCTCAAGGAAATTTTGAACAAGTTGCCCATCTTGCCGCCCAAGCCGGGGTCAGATATTCTTTAAAAAATCCCTATGCTTATATTGATAGTAACCTAGTGGGATTTCTGAATATTTTAGAAGGGTGTCGTCACTCCCAAATTCAACATTTAGTATATGCGTCTTCGAGTTCTGTTTATGGGGCGAATAAAAAAATCCCGTTTTCAGTAGAAGATAATGTAGATTACCCGATTAGTTTATATGCAGCAACAAAAAAATCCAATGAATTAATTGCCCATAGTTACAGCCATTTATATCAGATTCCGATGACAGGATTGCGATTTTTTACCATTTATGGGCCTTGGGGTCGTCCCGATATGGCGATGTTTATTTTCACAAAAGCCATTCTCGAAGAAAAACCCATTGATGTGTTTAATTATGGCAAAATGCAACGGGATTTTACCTATATTGATGATATTGTAGAAGGAGTAATTAGAACATTAGATAGAATTCCCCAATCCGGTGAAAATCCCCATACAAACGCACCCTATAAACTGTATAATATTGGGAATAATCAACCGATTGAATTATTACATTTGATTGAAGTCTTAGAAACGGCATTAGGTAAACCTGCAATCAAAAATTTTATGCCCATTCAACCCGGAGATGTCCCGATAACCTATGCGGATGTCGATGCTTTAATTCAAGATATAGACTTTCAACCCAATACTTCTATTGAAGTCGGAGTCCAAAATTTTGTAGACTGGTATCGCTCCTATTATCGGGTTTAAAAATAGCGTTTTTAGGCTAAAATAGGCAACCATGGAAACTATTTATTTAGGTTGCTCACAGAGGAAAACCGTACTTCATAGGTTGGTATATACACCCTGGAGGAGATTGGCGATTTTATTTACAATTCGTTACACTGAAGTTATGAAAGACCAGAGGTTGAATCTACTTCTGGATTAGTATAAGAGGTAGCCAATATGAATGGCTCTATTCGCGTCGGTAATTTATTCGGTATCCCATTTTATATTAACCTTTCTTGGTTTCTGATTCTGGGATTAATGACCCTCAGTTATGGGGGAAATTTGGGATCTCAATTTCCCCAATTAGGTTTAGGACTGTCATTATTCCTCGGATTAATTGCCGCATTGCTTCTATTTGCTTCGGTTTTAGCCCATGAATTAGGACATAGTTTTGTAGCAATCAAACAAGGAATTCAGGTTAAATCTATTACGTTATTTTTGTTTGGGGGATTAGCCGGGTTAGACCAAGAAGCGAAAACTCCCGCCGGGGCTTTCTGGATTGCCATTGCTGGGCCGTTAGTCAGTTTATTGTTATTTTTGGGGTTGCATTTTATTGGCTCCTATTTGCTAGTAACAGGGCCTTTATCGGCTTTAGTTAATCTCTTGGCTTATGTTAATTTAGCCCTAGCAATCTTTAATTTAATTCCCGGTTTACCCCTTGATGGTGGGAATATTCTTAAAGCTTTGGTTTGGAAAATTACCGGGAATCAATATCAGGGGACTCTATTTGCAAGTCGAGCGGGTCAAGGATTAGGTTTAATCGGAATTTCATTGGGATTTTTACCCCTGTTAATCTCCGGTGGGTCTCCTAATTTCTGGACAGTTTTGATTGGGTGGTTTGTATTTAGTAATGCTGGGGTTTTAGCCAAAGATGCCAAGCTGCGGAATAAATTATCGGGTTTTACCGCCGAGGATGCCTTAGTGAATCAAAATTCCGTGGTTTCTCAAGACATTTCATTAAGAACTTTTGTCAATGATTATATTATTGGTAAACCGGCAATTCAACAATTTTTAGTTATCAATGAAGTAGGCAAATTAGTCGGGCAAATTAGCGGAGATGACCTTAAACCTATTCCTACAGCGCAATGGCCTGTAACTCATATTGAAACAGTCATGAAACCCGTTGTTACAACAATTATTGATGCTAAACAATCCCTATTAGAAGTAGTGAATTTATTGGAACAACAACAGTTAAATGAAGTTACGGTGGTTCGGAATGGGGTGTTAGTGGGATTTATTGAAAAAGCATCAATTCGTCGTTTATTAGATGAATCGACTTCCTAATCGTGATGGCGATTGCTATAACTCAAACCTTTGAATAATTAACAGTTTCTGAGCACCCACTCCCATATCAGTTATATCAGGACAAGAATTAATCACACCTTCATTTTGCCAATAATTGACTAATTCTGCTCCTGTTTTTGGTAGATTCTTAACAATTTCTTCACTCAACAAAATCCGTAAAATATAGTCAGACAAAGATAAATTTAGTTGAGATGCTTCTGTACTTAGTTTCTGCTCTAGTTCTGGAGGTAATTCAATCATTATACTCATATTCGCTATTTAATAGAGTTTTTTTCGTAATCATAACATAAGTTAAGACAGGGCGGGTTTAATTAGCAACCGGGTTTTTGCCAAAAACTTTACTATATTAATTCCTTAGTGCCTTAGTGCCTTTGTGGTTCCTTTTACCGTTAAAAAAATGGCAAAGGGATTGAGAATTAAAAACCGAAAGCTATAACAAAAACCCGGTTTCTGGATTTAAACCTTTGCTAACGCTTCAATTGCGGCTTCTAATGCTAAGGAAATATGTGTCCAATGGGTTCCTCCTTGACAGAACACAATATAAGGTTCTCTTAACGGCCCATCGGCGGAAAATTCCGAGGTACTCCCATCAATAAAAGTGCCCCCCGCCATGACTAAATGACTTTCATATCCGTGCATTTCTGCGGGTACAGGTTCAAGATAGGAACCAATCGGAGAATATTGTTGAATCGCCCGACAAAAGGCAATTAACTTATTAGGAGAACCCAACTCAATGGCTTGAATCACATCCCGTCTTGGTTCAAATGGTAAAGGATTAACTCGATAACCTAATTGATTAAAAACATAGGAGGTTAAATGGGTTCCTTTAATTGCTTCTCCCACCATTTGAGGCGCTAAAAATAACCCTTGAAACAGAATCCGATTTTGATCAAAAGTTGCCCCTCCACTACTCCCAATTCCCGGCGCTGTTAATCGACAGGTCGCCGCTTCGACTAAATCTTCCCGCCCAGCAACATAACCCCCCGCTTGTACAATAGTTCCCCCCGGATTTTTAATTAAAGAACCCGCCATTAAATCCACACCAACGGCCGTTGGTTCCCGATTTTCAATAAATTCTCCATAACAATTATCCACAAAACAAATAGTATGGGGATTCTGTTTTTTAACAATATTAACAATTTTCTCAATCTCATCAATAGACAAACTAGAACGCCAAGAATAGCCGCAGGAACGCTGAATTAAAACCATACGGGTTTTAGCGGTTATTGCCGACCGTAGACCCTCCCAATCAATTTTTCCTTGAACAGTTAGCTCCAATTGGCGGTAAGATATGCCAAAGTCTAATAATGAACCTTGACCTTGACCGCGCACACCGATGACCTCCTCCAAGGTATCGTAGGGAGTGCCAGTTACCGCCAGCAGTTCGTCCCCAGGACGCAAACAGCCAAATAGGGCACAGGTAATGGCGTGGGTTCCAGAAACAAACTGCACTCGTACCGCAGCAGATTCGGCCCCCATAATCTCGGCAAAGACTTGATCCAAGGTTTGACGTCCCAAATCATCGTGGCCATAGCCTGTAACACCTGCAAAGTGGTGAGTTCCAACTCGGTAGCGACGGAAGGAATCTAAAACTCGTTTAAGATTATGCTTGACCTGCGTGTCAATACCAGAAAAAATCGGAAATAGTTCCTGTTCTGCTTCTTTTAGCTGTTCGATGCTGGATATCATCACTGAACTCAATCAATTTGTGGGCGGTGCATATTATGACGCAAATAGGACTCTTTTGTTAAAAAAAAAGCTCGAATTTTCGTTTCTTCATGACGATTGCAACTTCACCTCAATATAAGCCCGACTGGATCACCATTGCTTTTATGGTGTCACTCCATGCTGCCGCGCTGCTGGCATTTTTACCCGGTAACTTTAGCTGGCCCGCCGTAGGTCTAGCTCTATTTTTACATTGGGTGACGGGAGGCTTAGGAATTACCCTAGGATTTCACCGCCTGGTTAGCCATCGCAGTTTTGAGGCTCCCAAATGGCTAGAATATTTTTTAATTTTTTGTGGAACCCTCGCTTGCCAAGGAGGGCCGATTGATTGGATCGGGTTACACCGTCTCCATCATCAATATTCCGATTACGATCAAGATCCCCATGATTCCACAAAAGGTTTTTGGTGGAGTCACATGGGCTGGATGTTGTTCCATACTCCGGCGGATGAAGAAATTCCCCGTTTCACAAAAGATATTTCCGATGACCCAGTATATCAGTTCTTCCAAACCTACTTCTTGGTAATTCAAGTGGTATTTGGATTCTTGCTGTATCTAATGGGCGGTTGGCCTTTTGTGGTTTGGGGTATTTTCTTTCGGGTGGTGGTGATGTTCCACTGCACCTGGTTTGTGAATAGTGCTACTCACAAATTTGGCTATCAAACCTACGAATCGGGGGATTCCTCACGTAACTGCTGGTGGGTCGCCGTTGTTACCTATGGTGAGGGTTGGCATAATAATCACCATGCTTTTCAATATTCCGCCCGTCACGGTTTGGAATGGTGGGAAATTGACTTAACCTGGATGACCATTGCGCTGTTACAAGCGTTGGGGTTAGCCCAAAAAGTAAAATTACCCCCCGCCAATGCTGAAGCCCAACGTATCTAAAATTGCCGATTACCCTGAACAACGTGCTTCAGGGTCATTAGGGCTTCTAAACCTATTAACCCCCGACGATATCCTTTCTGGTTAGAAATTCCCAGAAAAATTGCGTCTCCTCGGTTCAAGTGACGGGAAAATCGAGGAGACGCATTAATAAAGGTCAAGGCACTATTGACATCCTGCGCAAATTTTCGACTCTCGGAATAGGATTCGGTGGCTAAACAGTTTGCGTGACCGCTACTATTGGTATTCATCCAAATAATAGCTTGTTGTAAATGATCTACCCTTTTAAAAGCAACGGTGCGAGTTAAATAAGGTCTTGACCATTCTGTTGTTTCTGCTAAAATTAATTCCGAAAATTCTTGAGCGAGCCCTTCATCCCCCCGCAGTTCAAATCCAGCTTCCCGTAAGTTATTCCATAATCGCACTAGGGATGAGCTTTTTTGATTAGGATCAATCAAAACTTTTTCAATGGCATTAACGGCATCCGGTTTACCATCATGACTATCTAAGATCATCCATCGCGCCGTATCCACACTTGCCGTAGATGACCAGTATAAATAACAATTTCCCATGGCGGAACGCAAGACGGGAACCGTAGATTGATTTACGACCTGCTGCACAAAATTGGGGCGACCGTAGGGAATGACTAAATTGATATATTTGTCTTGAGTAATTAACTGTTTAATCGGAGTATGGGGTTCTGACGGCAGCATTTCTAAACAGCCTGGGGGAAGTCCCGATTCCTCTAAGGCGAGTTGCAAGGTTTGAACAATCATCTGATTAGAATGGCTGGCTTCTGTTCCCCCTAACAGCACTAGACTATTAGCGGTTTTTAAACAGAGTCCCGTCGCAATCGCCGCTAATTCGGGGAAGGCTTCATAAACCAACGCCACTACCCCCAGGGGAATCGGTTGAAAGTAGGTTTGTCCCTGTTCAAGTTGATAGGAAGCACTCATCACCCGACCAATGGGATCGGGCAGTTGTCCCAGACGCTCTAAAATTTGAACGGTGGTTTCTAAGCGTTCAGGGGTGAGTTTCAGCCAGTCGGTGATTAATTCCGATAGCCCTAGGTTGCGACTGGCTTCTAGGTCGAGGGTATTGGCTTCTAGGATATCATTCTGTCGCGATCGCAAGGCTTTCGCCATCAGTTGCAAGGCGAGACTCCGATCTACCCCTCTGGTTTTGGCTAATTCAAAACTAGCAAGGTAAGCACGACGCAAAGGATTATCGGTCGGAAGGAGAGAGAAATCATCAATTATCATGCCGCTAACGCCTGTAAGCGAGCCAAACCATCAATGCGGGTAACATCGCCAACACAATAGCAACCATCGCCCATAACACCAGATTTGGCCCAGGTGAATACAAGGCTAATGGTAACCAGATCACTAATGGAACTAGGAGCATCCCCAAAGCCATGGGTAAATAGTGGGCTTTTAACCCAGGACTGGCTCTATTCCATTGATGACCTGTCCAACGCCAAGCCTGTTTATAAGGATAATGGGTGGCGAGTTGTTCTAAGCAATAACCACTCTCATCGACAACAAAAATTTGCTGACAGCGATCGCAGCCAAAGGCTTCTGTCAGCGCAATCGGAACCAACCGCCCCTTTCGCCGACAGGGACAAGGATAATCCCCATTCAAATCAATCTTTTGAGCTTTTTGGGATGGCACAAGCGATCCGTTAATTTAATAATGTTTTTACAATAATTAAGTCAAAACTGGCTATTGCCAATTATTATACTCAACTCCATCCTTCCCAGTATCCTTCCCTCGTTCCCAACTTCCCCTCGTTCAAGCAAGTGATCGGCACTGTCACACTCTTATTTGCTTGTTGATTCTCATTTAAAATTGCCAAAAATTTCAATAATTTTAATGAATTTTCACACTCTCTCTAATGTTTTTCCGAAAAGTTGAGGTTTGGGTAAAGGCTCATCATTTTTCAACGCCGACTCTATCAGTAGTTCTAAAACTTCTTGTGCATTCTTTAACGCTTCTTCATGGGTATACCCATGGGTGTGACAATGTTCTCCCCATTCAGGAAGGCTGACCACATAACACTGATCTTCTTCTGACCATTGAATAATGATAGTATAAGAGCTTTTCATCGTTGTTGATCCTCCTTGATTTTAGCAAGTGTATTTAAAGCATTTATAACATCTCGTTCTTGATAGGGTTTGGCATCATTCCCATCCTTTCCTGATAAGATTACTTTTCCTGACAAAAGATAATGTGACCATTTTGTATGGCTTCCTTTACCCGGTTCATCAGTAAAACCTGCTTTCAGAAGAAGGCTTTTTAATTCCCTAATTTTCTTTGGCATTTTTCTAGGTTAGCTTAATAGGCATAATTTTAATCGGTTTTTGGCGGAAGTTTGCATGAGATTAACTGATTATATTCGAGGAAAAAGGTAGGGATGTCGATAATTTTAATTAATCTTTTCTTCTTTTAATTCTTCAGTTTTTTCTTGAGAGGTTAACTCTTTTTGCACTGCATTGGGTTCCATGATTAGAGTCTGAATCGGTTTATTTGAACTGTTTATATTGTCGTTTTGCTGTTGATTATTTGGATTTTGATCGTTGGATTGGATATAGAACCAAATTCCCAAAGCTAAAGAGACGCAAAACAATATAGCTAAAACAGATATAACTATTCTTTTTTGAATAGATCCTTCATTTGCTTTTCTACCTCCTTTTGAATGTCTATCATCGCTTTGTTTATACCCTTGAATATTTTCTCGAAAGTTAATTTCTTCTTCTTTTTGACCTCCGCGTTCATCAACAAAATTTGCTAATCCTCGCCAAACTTTTGCCTTTTTAAAATCAGCACGACTTTGAATTCCTGTAACTACTACTAAAGGTCTATCTCCTTCAGGTAAGGATCGTTCTTTTAACTCATCTGCTAATTGTTTAATAGTATCCTTAGAGTTTATCTCTAATTTCTTGTCTAATGATTTAGAAGGTGAGCAATTCTCTGGCTCTTTTTCTAAAAGGGATCGTAGAGATTCAAATTTTACATCAAAACCGTTTTCTTCTCCAGCAGGTACAGAATTCTCTATAGTCTCCTTCAGTTTAATTTCACCAGTATCAGATAAGAAAATTTTACTTAATAAAATTTTACTAGCTAAACTACGAATTTTTGCCTCATTAACATGATCATCATCATCTTTTAATATCCATGCAACAGAAATACGAATAATTCTATTTTGGTAATCTCGTCTTTCAGAAGAAATACCCGTCACAATTAATACGAATGCCTCCCCTTTTCGACCTATTAGGAGTGAAGGAGAATCTTGTTGCAACAAGCCAATAAAACTTTTAATAATATTTGGCTTTTCAATAATTTTTAGTTGTTCATCAATCCAATTGTAATCATGTTCTGGAGATTTACCAGCACTCTCAACAAAAATTTTCATCTTTAGCTCCTTAACCAAGTTTATAAGTATTTTTCTCCTTGAAGTTATAAGTATTTTTCTCCTTGAAGAACAACAAAGCCATCTTTTGGATTACTTTTGCAATTCTCAGCTACTTTTTGCGCTGCTTGCTTAAGATCTTGATCCAAATTAAAAAAAGCTCGAATAAATCTAAAAGGGCCCCAATGGTAATTACGGTTATATATTTCTAGCTTGAGTAGAAATCGGAGTATATACCTAAAAGGCTGTTCACTATCTTTAGGGCTATATTGTGCATCATGACAAATTTTATGAAATTTAAAATGAGGATATTCTTTACCCCCTTCTTGGATCACATCAATGCCAGAAAAAACCACTGTTCCTACCGTTTGAACGGGAGTAATAACACTAGCCACCCAAGGATATACAAGATCAGAATTTAAAAATCCCAGTAAGGTAGAATATCCCTCTCTAACACGGCGCAATAACTCTTTTTTAGACTGTTCATTTTTAAGATAGGTTTCACACTTAATTGGCACAAAAATTATTAAGCGCGGTTCTTTTAGCTCTTGAAAAGCTCTAGCAATAAAATCTTTAATTTGTTGAGGTCTATTAATTAGATCATGATATCGACCTTTTTTTTCTATTAATGCTGGTGTATCAATTACTATCAACAAAATTCCAGATTTATTCAGGATTTCTTGAATTTTATTTTGATCAGAAATATTTTTTCCTCCTAAATATCCTCCCTTATAATCTTCAAATTTTAAACTCATTGATGGTTTAGAACCTTTTTTCCCAAAGTTAAAGGTATAGGAAGTAAAATCGTTATCGCCTTGAAGTCCTCCTGTAGCTTCAAAGTCATCTAATAAACTTTTTAACTGACCTAATTTCTCTTGTAATTTTGCAGAGCTTTTTAGATCAGGAATTAGTTGTAAATTAGTTGTACCAACAGTATTTTCAAACTGATCATACATCGCTGTTAATAAGCTAGTCTTACCGACTCCTTTAGCTCCTAACATTGTTATTTTAATTTCCTGTGACATTTAAGTTAAATCTCCTAAGCTATAGGTTTAAAAATTGTATGAGTTGAGGTTGATTGCATTGAGAGACTTTTTCAAGTAACTCTAGCCATTCCTTTTGGAGCTTCCTGTTGGCTTCAATTTGTTGAAATTCCAGCCAAATTAAACTCTTATTTTGTTCAAGGAAAGTTTGCCATTCGTCTTTAACTCCATCAGCGCGAAAAATTCGGTCACTAAATTCTTCAACAATTGCAAAAGCAGCTTGACTAGGTTCTGATAAAATATCTTCTAAAGTATCCTCACAATTATAGACTACTTTAGCATGAGCTACTCTTAAAATATCTAAAATTTGTTTTGCTGAAGATTCACCAGAAAGATGAAACGCAGTTAGTTCATCCGGCGTTAAGATATCTAAGTTTTGACGGATACGGTGCTGTACTAACCCTCGGTAAGATAGCTCAAACTCAGCTAACATTTGAAACCCAAATTTAATTTTACTCGGCTGTTGATAAATCAACTGTTCAGGAATTAAATTAGCGATCACTTCGATTAACTTCTCTTGCCTTGCATCAGTTAATTGGCCTAAATATTTAACAAATATATCCCCAACCTGAGCCTTAACTTCTTTCATTGAAAGTTTTAACCCTTCATCTAAACCTAAAAAATGTTGTGATAAATTAGCTCTAATTTTATTTAAGTAATCAGGGTAAGCAATCTGATAGCCTCCTAACTCTGCTTTTTTACTTTCAATTTGTTCAAGATCGGGTAGCCCTGTATCAGTTCTACAAATACTAAGAACTTCTTCTAACTTATTCTTAAAAGCAATATCTTCGTTTTCTCGTTTATTTCTTAAATCTTTAAGTAGCTTGTCTAATGCAGTTGTCATCTCATCATAGGCTTTATTAAACAGGGGTAGAAATCGAGATAAAACAGATGAATCAATCCTTTCCTGTCCAAAATATTTTAGGGCTTTTTCTAACTCTACCTGAATTGATACCTGAAGTTCCTTAATTCTAACTTGGTAAATTTCTGTGTACTTTTCATCCATTTCGTTAATTTTATTAGTTAAATAGTCTAAAACCATTTCAAGAACTTGGCTAGATTCTTCATAACTAGAACAATCAGCTATTTCACAATGAACAAACTCCATTGATTTATTTAAAGGGCTGGGTTCTGATTTTTTCTCTATCTTATCCTTAAAAGTTAGGCAAAGATCTGATTGTTGCACATCATCGCTAATATGATTGATCAGTAAAAAAGCTCGCTGAGGTAAATCCTTAACAACCTGATTTGCTTTATCATATAAATCAGTATCATTTTTTTGCCATTGATCTCCCATTCCATCAGGACGACGAACAAACAAAATAATGTCAACTTCTTGCCCAATTGTTTGTAGCATTAATTCTTCATCGCCTAACTTAGTATCTCCCAAACCAGGAACATCAACTAAAGCAATTTTCCCAACATCAGGATTTCTGAAACAGGAATAAATTTTAACTTCCTTAACTGCTAAATGATGAAAGTAACCGCTTCGATTTTGCGTAATATATTGAGGAATCTCTGTTTTGCTGATATGGATAACTTGTGGAGTTTCTCTAAGTAAAGAACGATATTTGCTCAAATCTTGATGATATTTTTTTAGATGCTCAATCATTTCTCGATTTGTTGCCCCGGTTAACAAATTTTGTAACGGTCGAGCAAATTCATCTAAAGTTGTAGGTAATGCGCCTAATCTTAAGTGGTGAAAATAAGGATGAATAACTTCTTTAAGAAATGAGTGTTGAGAATGGAATATTACTCTAGCATAGGTTTCACCATCATGATGATAAACGGTACTACGAACTGCGGTACAAGCCTCACCAGGTAGAGAAGGAATTTCATCATTCGTTAACCCGCTTAAAGTTTGTAAGAGACGACTTTTACCTTGTCTCATCCGTCCTACAACACCAATATTTAAAGTATCTCTGGAAAACCGTTCTCTGAGTTTATATAATGCCCCTAAATTTTCAGAAATGTCATTTTGGAATTGGGAAAAGTCAAGGTTTTGTAACTTTTCTTGAGTAGCCGGATCGTCAATTTTACTTAATAGTTGATGTCGATGTTCTTCTAACCGATAAAGTTCATCCGTGAGATTACGGAGATTAGTTTCTACCTGAGCAATTTTCTGAGCGAGGGGTTTCCGCTTACCGATAATTTGATTAATTTTCGCTGTTCTGTCCATATTTTTTTTATCAGCTATTTTCTATAACCTTAGCCGTTTATTGATTTTTTGACAACCTTAGCTACAGAAAAAATTAGAGGTTTTTCTCTTACACCTGTCAGTTATATGACTTACCTAGTGGGACTTAAACAAAAATCAAGCCCAAATCAAGCCTAAACTTGCTTTGTAGGCTGCAAATACATCCCTATTATTCTGGAGCCACTCCACAAATCGAAAGGAAATCGCTGTGCGGAAGGCTTCAAGGGCATCAGCAAATGTGTTTAAAGGTTTGTTAGCCCATCGACGTCTTAACCCTCCAGTTAAACTATGCCAGAGAATAAAAGTATAGGCACAAAATACCAAAATCCAATGTCTGATTAGACTTCTTTTATCTCGGACTTGATATTCTTTCAGCCCCAACCAACCCTTAGCTTCCCTGTAAAAAACTTCTATCCAATTTCTTTGTGAATAGGTCGTTACTATCCATTCTCCTGTGGCTTTTGATGCCTCAACATTAGTCATTAAATAATCAATATCACTGGCTTGGTCGAAAGTGGCAGCATTCATGACGATGGCTATTACTTTCTTCCCTGCATACTTTGATAATTCAATTTCTTTTGTTGCTACCCACACAGTTCTGGGTTTTTCTAGTTGGAGTTGAATTTCACTAAAAGCTCCTTGGGGCAACGATTTGGCTAAATTATCTAATCGAGTTTCCTCTGTTTTATCTTCCCCCTTTTTGAGGATTACCTTTCGATTCTTGGCGACTCCCCCTATATATTTTAATCTTTTTTTCTCTAACTCTTGTAAAAAATTTGTGTTATTTCCATACCCGGCATCTGTTAGCACAATTCCCGGTTGATATCCTCTCTCTAAGCTCCTTTCTATTAATTCTAATGCTATTTCCGGTTTCTTTTTAAATTCCGGGTCAGCTTTTCCTGACGGTAATGACTCGGCTTTTTGATATAATTCTATATCTAATGGTAGGCTTTTTTTGCCATCGTATAGATGGCTCGTTACTGCTACGATTCCATTGTCGGTTTTTCCGATTTCTCCGATGTATTGTCGTCCCACTCCATCAGTAAAGTTCCCGCTTTTTCGATGTCCTGAATCATCAATAATTAGGGCAAATCCCCGACTAATCTGGGTTTGCTTACACTGATTCATCACCTCCAGGCGACGCTGATTCAGTTTCATTGCTAACCAGGGAGCTTCGGTTAAAAAGTGGTGTAATCGGTGGTAAGCTACTCCTACGGAGTTATTCGCCATTTGCGACAGGTTTTTTCGCTCACTTTCTCCCAATAATCCCCCTAAATAGTTCCTAAATTCCCGTTTTTGGGCAAGATGACCAAATATATCGTCAAATCTTTGACACCATCGGTCAAAGCAGGGGGGCATCGCTGCCGGGGTTGTCTCTTTCATTCGTTATTCTTGAATGTTATGTGCTTGCTACATAATCATTATCATCTATTTCTTCCCTTATTTTTGTTTAAGTCCCACTAGAAATCGGATTTCTCGGATACCTTATGTAGAGTTTATTGACACCCCTGAACACAAAAAATCAGGTTTTTTGAACAGTCATGAAAAAATCCTCAGTTAACCTGATGGGGTCAATCTGAGGATTTGTCATGGCACTAAAGCGCCAACTATAAAGTTTCTAAGCGGGTGATGGGATTCGAACCCACGACATCAACCTTGGCAAGGTTGCGCTCTACCACTGAGCTACACCCGCAACTCGTTCACCTTTTCTATGATTCCAAAAATCTTGAGATTTGTCAACCCCTTTTCCAAAAATTTTTAGAACCTGAGAGATTAAAGGGTTTCCGAATGCTGTTTTACCCGTTCCCCAGTTAAAGCTGGACTAGCACTCCCAGATAAAACCGCCGTAGAGTCCACCGTTGTTGCTGCACTTTGCTTAATTTGACGCATTAAATTCGCCATCTCAATCGCATCCATCGCATAGTTCCAACCGTAATTAGCCTTGATTCCGGCTCGTTCTAGGGCTTGCTGCATGGTGTCGGTGGTCAGAACCCCGAAAATCACTGGAACACCCGTTTGAAAGGCCGTAGCCGCGATGCCTTTGGAAACTTCCGATGAGACATAATCAAAATGGGGTGTTTGTCCCTTAATTACGGCCCCTAAACAAATAATTGCATCATAGCGACGGGTTAGGGCCAACTGATGAGCCACTAATGGAATTTCAAAACTACCCGGAACCCAAGCATAATCGACTTGTGTTCCCTGGGGATCGGGATCAATCCCATGTCGTTTTAAACAATCTTGACATCCTTCTAAAAGTTTGGTTGTGATCAAATCATTAAACCGACCAATCACCATGGCAAACCTTAAGGAGTTTGTCTGGGTAAAATTTCCCTCAAAAACTGCCATTTTTATTATCCGATCCTTTTTGTTAACAAAAGTTAACAAATATATAATTTAAGAAATAAATCGCTAGGGAATCTTAGGTTAAACCGCTTAGGGCAATTGTCCCAAACCGTCTAACTTTCAATTCCCCTTCTGAATTAAACCACTAGGTAGTTTAATACACCAACTAAAATCACTAACACGAACCAAAGACCGGAACCCACATAAAGCAAAGGCTTAGATTGGCTCCAGTATTGGGGGGAGGCATAGGCAAAGGGAACGCCTACTACCAGTAAAAAGGATAAAATCACCAGTGCCGCAAGGACAACTTGAAACAGAATTGTTAACATTGTTTTTTCCCAACTTGACTTGGCAGTAAGTAAAAATACTGCTGACAGGCTCACCGAATCCTGTTTAGCGGTTTAATTATTAAAACTACCAGAAATTGCCACTCGTGAGAAGAAGTTAAACGGTTAGTCCAGGGGAGGTGGGACTTTGTTGATTTTTCGTTACAAAAATCTAAAATTGCCCTATGGTGATCTCAGACGCCTATGGGGAGTGACGAAAATTAATTAAGAGTTTGATGAGAATCACTGTGAAATCCCGGAGTTATTCTTATACTAACTAAGAGGTTAATAAAAAAACAAATATTCCTAACCTGATTTTACTCCCTCTGTTTATAAATGGCCATCATTAAATCATTTTCCAGGCTTTGCCTAAAATCATGGATGGTAGGGCAGTATAAGTAATATCACCGGAACGGAAAAGCTGAATCCTACGTCACCCCCGATCAAGGGTGTCGCGTTGGTTAGCTAACCCCCGTAAGTGCAGCCTCTGATTACTGGAGCAACTGAGATAGAAACTATGCCAGCCACTAAAATTGATGCCGAGAACAACTTAAACCCCTCTTTTCAGGACTATTCTGAGCCTGATGAGGTAATGAATCAGGATCTTGAGCCTGATTTGGATGATTTAATTGATTTGGAGATAGAGAATACCAGCGATGTCAAACTCCAGAAGCCCAACAATAATCGTCGTACAACAGATTTAGTTCGATTGTATCTCCAAGAAATTGGTCGGGTGCGTCTGTTGGGGCGGGATGAAGAAGTATCAGAAGCCCAAAAGGTACAGCGTTATCTGAGGTTAGTTGACTTACGGGACAATGCTGCCGAGCAGGATGAGGGACTGATCAATACTTATGTGCGATTGATCAAAACCCGGGATAAATTATCGGCTCAGTTGGGTCATCGCCCATCTTTAGAGCGATGGGCAACAACGGCTGGGGTTGATGTAGCCGAACTCAAGCCGATGTTAGCAACAGGAAAAAGGTGTTGGGCAGAAATCGCGGGTTTGACCGTTGAGGAATTGGATCAGATTCAAACCGAAGGGATACAGTCCAAAGACCGGATGATTAAAGCGAATTTGCGTTTAGTGGTATCGGTGGCAAAGAAATATCAGAACCGAGGTTTAGAACTACTAGATTTAATTCAAGAAGGAACTTTAGGATTGGAACGGGCGGTGGAGAAGTTTGACCCGACCCGGGGATATCGTTTTAGTACCTATTCTTATTGGTGGATTCGTCAAGGGATTACCCGGGCGATCGCTACCCAAAGCCGCACGATTCGTCTTCCGGTTCATATTACCGAAAAACTGAATAAAATTAAAAAAGCACAACGGAAAATTTCCCAGGAAAAAGGTCGTACCGCCACCATTGATGATATTGCCCATGAGTTAGAAATGACTCCGGTTCAAGTCCGAGAAGTGTTGCTTCGGGTTCCCCGTTCTGTGTCTTTGGAAACGAAGGTAGGAACGGATAAAGATACGGAATTAGGGGATTTACTCGAAACCGAGGAGGTCACACCGGAAGAAATGCTGATGCGTGAATCTTTGCATAAGGATTTACAAAACCTTTTAGCGGATTTAAGTAGTCGGGAACGGGATGTGATTTTGATGCGCTATGGTTTGGGGGATGGACACCCCTATTCCCTGGCGGAAATTGGTCGGGCACTGGAATTATCCCGGGAGCGAGTCCGTCAAATTGAGGCTAAAGCTCTACAAAAACTGCGTCAACCTAAACGGCGTAACCGGGTTCGGGATTATTTGGAGTCTTTGAGTTAATCCTTAATCGTTTATAGAATGGGCTTTCATAGCTCCCGATAACTATAGTTATCGGGAGGTTTTAGTTTCAATAACTGTTTTTTTGATAATCCAGAAATTTTTTGTGTATCATTGTCAGTATGCAAGCTTTATTGAAAACAAAACAATTGAGCGTATGGCTTTATATACAACAGTCTCTTTTAAATCCGAACTTAATGATAAGGGTTGGCGGTTGACGCCCCAACGGGAAACGATTTTACAGGTCTTTCAGAATTTGCCGAAAGGAAATCATCTGAGTGCGGAGGATTTGTATACTTTACTTAAAAGCCGAGGGGAAGCGATTAGTTTATCGACTATTTATCGCACATTAAAATTAATGGCGCGGATGGGGATTTTACGGGAATTGGAATTGGCTGAAGGCCATAAACATTATGAGATTAATCAACCCTATCCCCATCACCATCATCATTTAGTTTGTGTTCAGTGTAATAAAACCCTTGAGTTTAAAAATGATTCTATTTCTAAAACCAGCATGAAGCAGGCGGAGAAATCGGGGTTTCATTTATTAGATTGTCAGTTAACTATTCATACGATTTGCCACGAGGCTTTACGCATGGGTTGGCCGTCTTTGATTTCTACTAATTGGTCGTGTTCAAAGGTGATCGCTGATGGGCCTTCTGAAATAGACGAAATTGAGTGTCAATGATCAGAGATAAATTGTAGAGACGTGCCATGGCACGTCTCTACACTGCTCACAGTAAGTATTTACCTATTGCCCATTGCCTATTCCCTATTGCCTCTTGCTATAACTGTTAACTGATGACTGAATTAAAGGCTACCAAATAAAACGGTATCCGCATTATGGCCATAAACTGCTTTGGCCTGTGCAACAGCTTGTTGGGTTAAACCATCGTAAACTCCATTAATTGGGCCGTTATAAAGTCCTTGGATTCTTAATCGCTGCTGCAACTGTTGGACGCTACTTGTACCAGAAATAGGGGGAGTTGTTGCTACAAATACGACGGTGCGATTAGGGGTTGCAGAAACAGGTCGAGTATTAAATAAAGAGTTTTGAGTGGTGGGGCCTGCAATCCCGGTTACTGTGACTCCCCGGGATTCTTGAAACCAAATTAAGGCATCTTGAGTTGCGGTATCAAAACAGCCATTAATCGGGCCATTATAATAGTTTAAATCGCGTAAACGCCGTTGAATTTTTCTTACTTGCGGGCCTGTATCTCCGAAAGAAATGATAGATAAAGGATTTTGAATCGGAGACAGAGGACGTTGAGCAATGGGAATTTGATAGGGAATCCCAGGAACATTGGGATTTAAAGCGAATAATGTGGCTGATGCAACAACTCCGTTAGCAGAGATTCCCTGAGATTGTTGAAACCGTCTAACCGCCGCTTCGGTTTCGGGGCCAAAATAGCTGGTAATTAAACCATCATAAAAGCCTAGGGTTTGTAACCTTTGTTGTAATGCTGCAACCTCTGGCCCGCGATCGCCTTGTTGTAAAGTTGTACCGGGGAAAACAGCATCCTGAGCAGAATTAAGGCCGCTATTAAGTAAGGCGAGGGTAGCTTCCGTGACTAAACCCGTTGCCGGAATATTATAGTCCCGTTGCAGTCGAATCACGGCATTTTTGGTTATACTTCCAAAATTGCCTGTAGGTTGTTGGTTGAAATAACCCAAGGTTTGTAACCGCCTCTGTAAATCCGAAACCCCAGGGCCACGATCTCCCTCTCCCAAGCCAATTAAATCCCGATTATTGCCAGTATTGCCAGTATCAAGGGGGCCAACACGGATGTTCAAAGCCGCTAGGGTTCTGGGGCCAACAATCCCATCGGCTGATAAACCCGCATCCCGTTGAAAGCGAATCACCGCTTCTTGAGTTAGACCGCCAAAATTACCTGTAGCATTGGCATTAAAATAGCCCAATTGTTGTAAGCGCTGTTGAACTTGCCTGACTTGATTTCCCGAATCTCCTCTGGCGATCTCAGCTTGGGCGGTTTGGGCAACAGTTAAAACTGAAACAGCTACAGCTAAAGCCAGAAAGTAGCGGTAGGTTTGACTAGAAAGTTTTTTCCAGTTAACCTGATTTAATCCTGAGAATTGATTACAAACAGGATCTTCATAGGTTAAGGCTAAGGCCAAAAACGCATAGGATTCAATCATGGTTTTTTTGGGGAAACATTATTAATAGACTTTAACCTTTCCAAAAATTAGGTCTTGAAAGATTAGTTTCCCCTATTGTAGATCAGGTTTCAAAGTGAAATTTAAACCCAACCTGCGCGATCGCAAATTAAAGCTACAATCACTGCAAAAGCTGTGATTCCTAAAGCCACCCAAGGACTTTGACCTTGACTAACAGCAAAAGAAGTGGCTACACCCGCGCCTAATGCTGCGGTTACGGCGGACTCAAGAGGATCGCGTTGTGAGTTTTTATGGTTCATAATCTGGGGGAAGTTGGATTGACGCCATAGTTTTGAATGGGTTTAACCTATCACCTAGAGCCATAAAGCCTGTGGGTTTGAGTCGAAATTGCAATTAAGCTTTAGGTTTAGATACGTTTCTTAATCAATCTGAAGAATTCTTACCCGCAAAGCTTGTATTTTTGTGAAGATATGTTACAATGCCTAGAATTACATCAGCAATTTGTGTAGCCGTTTACAATCAAAATCGCCAAACCATGAGCAATAAAGCCCAAATGACCAAAAAATTCTTGATTCTTTTAGCAACCGTTAGCAGTGTAGCCGCCCTCGGTGCTTGCGGTCAACCCAGTGCCACTAATACCACCCCTGGACAACCAACCACCGAACAAGCTGCCGGAACTACTGGGTCTGCAACAACCCCTGAAACCACTGCCAGCACTGCGTCTCCCTCTCCCGCCACAGGCACAACCGCCAGCACTGCTACCACGACTCCGGCCGTTGCTTCCGAAAAGACTGATACTACAACCAATTTAGTTTCCAACGAGTCGGAAAGTATTGTTCAAATTGCTGCTGCTAACCCCTCTTTTAGTACCTTTACTAAAGCAGTTGAAGCCGCTGGTTTAACTGAAACCCTCTCTGCTCCAGGTGCTTATACCGTTTTTGCACCTACCGATGAAGCCTTTGCCGCTTTACCTGCGGGAACTTTAGAGGAGTTAATGAAGCCTGAAAATAAAGAAAAATTGGCTAAAATTCTCCAATATCATGTTCTAGCCAATAAAGTCGCCTCGGCTGAAATTAAACCAGGTGAAGTCGCTACGGTTGAGGGAGATCCTGTAAATTTAGAAGTAGCTGAAGGTAAAGTTACAGTCAATGGAGCCGAAGTAATTCAACCTGATATTAATGCCAATAATGGTGTTATTCATGTGATTAAGGTTGTGATTCTTCCTCCTGGTGTCGGATCTCCTACTACCACATCTCCTGAAGCGACATCTCCTACTACTACATCTCCTGAAGCCACATCTCCTACTACTACATCCCCTGAAGCGACATCTCCTACTACCACACCTACTACTGCCCCTCAATAGGATTTCAGGAGTTATATAATTCGAGATTAATCTATTTTTAGATGATCTCAAAACCCGGTTTCGCCAAAGTTACCGGGTTTTTTAGCTTCTTCGCGCCGAAGCCCCACGTCTGACACGGGTTCGGCAGCGTGGGGTGAATTGCGGTCAGGGACTATGATTGTTTAAGTGTTAATATAATTGAAAAGGAGGTGATTTGAAGTGCTGAAGGCAACAAAGGTCAGGCTCTATCCAACATCAGAACAGGAATTGGCATTAGCCAAGTCATTTGGCTGTGCAAGGTGGTATTGGAATTTTGCCTTAAACGCCTGTATTCAGCACTATCAGGAAACTGGCAAAAGCCTAAAATTAGCATCCTATAAGGGAATGCTTCCTCAACTCAAGAAAGAATATCCTTGGCTCAAAGAAGATTGCTACTCATCGGTTCTTCAATGTGTAGCTATAAACTTAGATAGAGCCTACAAAAACTTTTTTGAGGGACGGGCTAAATTTCCTAATTTCAAATCCAAACATCACAAGCAATCAATTCAATATCCCCAAAGTGTTACTGTTAACGGTGAACATCTAAAAATCCCTAAAATTGGTGAAATTAAAGCAATATTTCACCGAGAAATTACGGGGAAAATTAAAACGGTAACAATCTCCAAAACTTCAACTGATAAATACTTTACTTCCATCTTATGCGAAGTGGAAGAAATTGACGTTAAACAGTCGGGAAATAAAATTACTGGGATTGATCTAGGGTTAAAAGATTTCGCAATTGCTCATAATGGAGAAAATGTAACTAAATATGCTAACCCTAAACATCTATATCGTCACCAGAAAAATCTAGCCCGAAAACAGAAAAAACTCTCTCGAAAAACTAAAGGAAGTAAATCGAGAGAGGAGTTTAGAAAAACTGTAGCTAAGGTTCATGAGAAAATAGCCAATTCCCGCCAAGATTTCTTGCATAAACTCTCAAGAAAATTGGTGAACGAAAATCAAGTGATTGTCGTTGAAAACCTCAACGTCAAGGGGATGGTTAAAAACCGGAAGCTATCAAAAGCAATATCTGATGTGGGATGGGGAAAATTCGTCAACTTTATTGATTACAAGTTAAAGCAAAAAAGTGGTGAACTTGTAGAAATTGATCGCTTTTTTCCTAGTTCCAAAACTTGTTCCTGTTGTGGTCATGTCCTAGATGAGTTATCTCTGGATATCAGAGAATGGGATTGTCCAAATTGCCATACTCACCATGATCGTGACGAAAACGCTGCGCTTAACATCAGAACAGAAGGAATCAGGATATTAACTGAAGGCGGAGGGAACCCCGTTTTTGCCGATGGAGGCTGTGTAAGACCGGATAACCGCAAGGTGAAAGGGCATCGGTCTGTGAATTCGCTGATCCTACACCGACCCGATTAGGGCGGTGTAGGTAGTTCACTAATCAAAATCGATATCTAATTTTAACTGGGTTGCTTTGACTTCTTTTTGTTTTTCGGCGGATTTTAAGACTTCATATCCTAACGGAATTGATAACCTTTTTTGATCTTCAATTATTTCTTGAATCGTCACAATTGAGATAATATCATAGCTTTGACTCATATATTTATTTTGATAAATTCCGGCGGATTTAGCGGTTTTAATCATCTCTTTTGTGGGTTCTTTTAAGGTAATAAAAATTCCCATTGCTGCTTTTTCTAGGGTTAATGTTCCTTGTAAATCCCTAATATCTCCTGATTTAATATTACCTGATTTCACTTGTAAAATAATTTTTTCCGGCTCATCCTGTTCACTTCTAAAATAGGCAATACCATCAATACCTTTATCCGCGCCTTTTTTGGGATTAATCACTGCCCGATTATTACTATAAGTTAAAACCGCCCATTTTTCAAATTCCTTGCGAGTGCGATCGTCTTTTTTATTGGCTAAGGCGATCGCAGATTTCATATCTTTAGGAATACCATTGAGTTGAATTTGTTCTAATACTCCTTGACCAAAAGCATCTTCTAACCGTTTTAAAATTAAACTAATACTTTGATAAGTAATATCAATTCCTATCCATTGACGCTCTAAACGTTGCGATACTGCAACTGTTGTTCCACAGCCACAATAAGCATCTAAAACAACATCACCTTGATTACTACTAGCTTGAATAATTCTTTCTAATAACGCTTCAGGTTTTTGAGTTGGATAACCTAATAGTTCTTTATGCCAAGAACGCAAAGCTTCTATATCATTCCAAGCATCTTGTACAGGCAATCCTTCACTTTCATCTAAATATCTTTTAATTCTAGCAACACGATTTTTAGTATAATAAATTTTACCTTCCGCATCAAGTTTTTCCATTGTGGTTTTTGGACATCTCCACAGTTTTGTCACTCCGTTCCATTCATATTGATAACCACCACCAGCTAAACCAGCAGCACCTAAATCACCAGACATCCATTTTCTACCATTGGGATCTTGATATCTATAGTATTTATCAGTATAATTTTGGTCATATTTTTGATAAATTTGATTCCAGATCACTTTTGAACTTTTGCAATAGTAGAAAATAACATCATGAACACGGCCATATTTACTAGAGTCACTATGACCTGATGTACGTTTCCAAATAATTTCATTTAAAAAATCACCACCTTGAGAACAAAAAACCGCATCTAATACTAATTTTAAATAGTGGCTAGATGTAGGATCACAATGAAGATAAAAACTCCCCGTTGGTTTTAAAACACGATGAATTTCTACAATTCTCAAAGTCATACTAACTAAATAAGCCAAAAGACTACCCTTACCCAGAACTTTTATTAATCCGGCAATTAAATCAATACTTTGTTGGGTAAAATGACCTTGATAATTATTAAAAATATCCTCTAAACCTTGATTTGCCTGATCATCCCAAGTCCAAGTATCAATAAATGCTTGAGCTTGGGCTTGATCTTCTTTGCCTAAATTATTATAAATTTGATTATAATTACGTTTAGAATTAAACGGCGGATCAATATAACATAAATCTACAGATTCATCCTTAATATATTTCCGCAGAACTTCTAAATTATCACCATAGAATAATTGATTAACCATGTTTTTTGATTCCTTGATTTATAACTATTTTTTCGATAAACTTTCTATTGACGATTAATTAAAATAATCCAAACCAAGAATATCATATATTATATGACATAAACGGCTTAGGGTTGATACAGAATTAATCGCTTAAGAAAAAACTGGAACCTTTTTAACTATGATGTTATTAAATTCTAAGGATAAATTATCTCCTTGACGATGGGCTTCCCAAGTTCCCGACGACAACCGACTAATTTGCCATTGTCCCTGAATATAATTTTCATCCTCAGATACCGTCCCCGTATAACTAACTGTATCGGGAGAAGTCGTTAAATATTGTTTGGTAAAACTCACCCCTCGACCCATCACAGCCCCACTAATTTGAGCTTCTCCCAAATAACCCTCATCTAAAATATTCCCGGCTAAGGAATTTCCGCTCTGAATAAATGTTACTTCAAAACGAGTAGGAACTCCCTGTTGCCAATAGGTTCCTAGCCAGTTTCCACTAAGATCAGTCATATTTGATATCTAATATAAGTTATTAATATCCTGAAATACCGCCTCTAAGAGCGAGGACGGGAGATTTAACTAATCAGCTTGAGATTCTAAACGAATCATTCTCCCCTGATTATCCGTGCGATAAACCCAGGTTTGGCTGCCATCGGAAACCACCACCCGCCACCCTTGAACTAACATTTGACCGCAGATTTCATCGGTTTTAGCCAGTCCTAAACAGGTATCTGGCCAAGTTTGTTGACGGGCTTCTACAATTTTAATATCTTTAGTCATCACTCCCGATTCCTGGGCGACGGTTTCCCGAATTTTTTTGTCTACGGTCGGAGGTAAAACTTTAGCCGCATTCGCGATATTAACTGCCCATTCAGGATTTAAAGGATTTTTTGCATAGATAACCGGAATGGTTTTGGTTGACTGTCCTTGATGTTTAAATAAGGGATTAGTTAGCACCCGATAGGTCGGGGTAATCGAAGAAACAGCAGTCGATTTTTGCGGCATTTCCCATAACCGTTGGTTTTCCATCGGACTAGGCTTTTGGGTTACGGTAATCGAGTCCGAGAGTACCGCTTTGCTGTGAACTAAGGCAGATTTCAACAAGGTTGAGTCAGATTTTAAAGCTAAAACCCCAGTCAACATCAACGCCAATACAAACGGGCGGGGCTGCTTCTTGTTCACCTTGGAGGTCGCTTTTTGGCGACTGTTGGAGTGGCTGGATTTCATGAGGAAGCATCCACAAATATAGAATAATTGATGGCAAAGATGACCCAGATTGCTGAAAATTTGTTTCAGGCAACCGCCGTATCCTAACATACCCATCCCCGATTCCCAATCTAGGAAGTACAACGATCACCAGACCTGATAGTTTAAGAATAGAATCAAAAATTTAGGAGTCAATCCAGATGGACATTTTGTTAGAAGGGGGATCGGTCTTACGCGATCGCGATTATACTTTAATTATTGATAGTAGTCAAAGTATGGCGACTATTGAAAAATCTAAAGGCAAAAGTCGCTGGGATTTAATTCAAGAGTCGATTTTAGCCATCGCTAGTTACTGTGAACAATTTGATCTTGACGGCATCACCTTATATTTATTTTCCGATCAATTTAAGCGCTATGAAAATGTCACCTCTGACCGAATTATTTATCTTTTTCAACATCATCAACCCTCGGGGAAAAATCGTTTATCTCCGGTATTAAAAGATGCCACCGATCACTATTTTGGACGACGGGCAACGGAACAAACTAAAGCCAATGGTGAAACTATTATTATTGTGACTTCGGGAGAAATTGAAAATCCCACCGCTCTTAGACAAATTATTATTGATGCAGCCAATCAATTAAGCCGAGATGAAGAATTAGCTATTGAACTAATTCAAGTGGGTTCTAATGCTGATGTAACTACCTTTTTTCAGGGTTTAGATCATAATTTACAAAGTCAAGGAGCTAAATTTGATATTTGTAATACCATTACCCTATCGGATTTAGATTCTATGAGTTTAACCGATGTGTTGCTCAAAGCCATTGTTGATTAGAATTGGGTAAATTGGGTTGGCAGGATGCCTCGGCTGTATTATCCTGATAATTTTATGATTTTTAAAGGTTAGTAATTATAATGGAATCTTCCTCAAAAAAATTAGTATCTCAATCAATTAAAACCTTAGATTCTATTTTAATTGATGAAAAATTGCCCCCATCAGAACGGGCAACCGTTGCCTTAAAAATCCTAGAAATGGCTCGGACTTTTGCACCGGAGACTCCTCCGGCTTCAGAAACTCAACCTATCCCAATACGTAAACTTAATTTTACCGCCCCCAAAATATTTTTACATCTAGCCGCCTATCGAGATTCCGAACTAATTCCTACCTTAAAAGATGCTTTAAAAAAAGCCCATCGCCCCGAAAAAATTACCTTTGGTATTGTTTGGCAATTTATCCCCGGAGAGGATGAAAATATTACCGGAAAAATGCAGGAATTTCCCTGTAAAATGATTGAAATAGATGCCAGAAAATCCCTGGGTGTCTGTTGGGCAAGATCGATGGGTCAACGCTTACTTCATGATGAAGATTTTATCTTACAATTAGATAGTCACCATAGATTTGTTGAAGGTTGGGATAGTTTATTATTGAAACAACTCGCCCAATGTCCTAGCTCCAAACCCATTCTTTCTGCCTATACTCCCCCCTATATTCCCCCCGATGAAATTCCCCCAGGATATCCCAGTACCCGTTTAACCGCCCATCATTTTGATGAACATGGGATTTTAAGTTTTGTCGCCGGAGAGAGTCTAGCTTCCTATTCTGAACCCCAGTTAGGAATGTTTTTAGCCGGAGGATTTATTTTCGCCCCCCGACAATTTTATTTAGAAGTTCCCTATGATCCTTTTCTCTATTTTAGAGGGGAAGAAATTACCCTTTCAACTAGGGCTTGGACAAAAGGATGGGATATTTTTTATCCCTATCAAATTACCATTTATCACTATTATACTCGCACCAATGCGAAAAAACATTGGGATGTGGATTCTGAATGGTTTAAATTAGAACAAAAATCCAGAGAAAGAGTTAAAAAAATATTAAGAATTAATCCATTAGAAGCAGAAAGTTTAGAAATTTACGATTTGGGAAATATTAGAACTATCGAAGACTATCAAAACTTTTGTGGGGTAAATTTCCAAACCCAGGAAATATCGGAAACAGCTGCTAAAGGAATTCCAACTAAATTTTTAGTTTATACGCCCAATTAGTTCCTGACGAGGAGGGAGATATTCTCTTCTTTGTAAATCACTTAAATCTTCAGCCACCCGAATTAATTATGACCACCTACTTAGTGGCTTTCCACCAAGTTACGGCTTTCTATCCTATATATAGGTTAACCGTTCAGCAATGGATGTTTGGCGACCCCATCCTGATAGACATGATTCAGGGGCTGCTGGGAGTAAAAATTTTTTTTGTCAAGACTATTGACACAATTGTTTACATTTTGTTATATTAATTTACATAAAGCCAAACAAGGATTCAAGATGATAACAACTCGCGGACAAATCATTGAAGATGGTGGACGGGCTAATGTATATGCCATTGAGCCCAAAATGTATGTCGATGATGCCCAGCAGTTTGGCTTCAGCGAATACGCCGAAAAACTGAATGGTCGGTTAGCAATGATTGGATTTATTTCGGCATTGGCCATGGAAGTCCTAACTGGACATGGATTGATTGGCTGGCTAACAAGTCTATAAAGACAATATTGTCAAGATATTTTGTACTGATTAATTTCTATTATTTTGGAGAATTGCAATGAAAACTGACTTTAACTTTCCTAATTACTACTTACTAGGCCCTGTTGTATTTAGACCTAGTTTTAATACTCCCTCTGAAGTGATTAATGCCAACCAAGCCTGGTCATTGTTTTTCACCGCAGGTCAAGAGGATAAGGCGCTAGGCTTTAATCAAGAATCAGGTCGTTTCTTCACAAACTTATTGATTGCTGTAGGTGTTGCCGGGGCTTTAGGAGCAATAATTTTTAGTAATATTGCTTAAATTATTAACGCTTTTGTGTTCCCTATTTAATCATATTTATTAAGTCCTGGAAGTTATATTTTCCGGGGCTTTTTTTGTGAAGGGGATGTGAGTTTTTATAATACCTTCAATTATCTGGCACAAACCTTGCAAAAATTCCGTCCTCAAGTTATAGTGCAGGCCATCTGGTGAAATTTGTTCTCCCTTGGTGGCGGTGGCGAGTTTGGATATTCCGTCGCTGACCGAAAAATAACCCTGCACCGGGCGGATGTTGTGGTGTTGATCAAATTTAGTTCTGTTTATCAGCAAGTTTGGGAAGTCTTAAAACCGTATAATTTGCTAGAACAGGCTTATATAATGGAACGGGCGACGCTACCCAATTAAGTGATTTATAATGGGTTAAGCACTCGCCCCCATTTACGTTGATCCTATTGTGCGAGTCGGATTGTCAAAACTCAACCCTGAGTCATTCCTATTTAAAATCAAAATTTATTATGACGGCTTCGACAACATCCTTTGCTGAATTTGTCCCCTCCACCTTTCGCCAGCCCGTTGTCCTGTGTGTGTTGGCATCTTTAGGGGTGCATGGGTTATTTGCGGCCAATATTCAATATATTAGTTTCTATTCCCAATCAATTAAACTCCCTCCCACAGTTCAAGTGGTGGAACTTTCCCCCGAACAAATTAGTGGTGTTTATCCAGCCGCCCCCTCTAAACTCTCCTTCACTCCCTTAAATTCTCTCTCTCCCTCTTTATCTATTCTTCCAGTCCCGACCATAGATAATATTATTCCTCCCCCCGCACCGTCAGACTTCATGCCGGGGGCATCCCTCCCCGTATGGCCGACGAATATTCCCCTACCGCCACCGAGTAATTCCCCAGGTTTACCAACCTATCGTTTACCTCCGGTTGTTTCCCAGGGGTCTAATTCCAATAACCTGAATTCCGGTTCTATTGGATTTTTGCCTAACTCTAGTCCGTCTTTATCCTTTATTCCTGGCCCACCTTTAGGCTTCGGTAATTCCAATGTTCCCCCGGCTGAAGTTCCCGGACAAGCCAAACCACCGGGGAATTTGCCTCCTAGGGATGAATTAGCCCTGCGACAACAGTTAATCCGAGAATTGGGTCAGGACGTCGATTGTCCACCGATGTTTAATAATGGCAATTGCAGCCCCTCAATTTTCAATCCAAACAATAATCCGAATCCTCCGGCCAATACCAAACCTCCTGAAAATAATCCCGATGTTCAATCAAAAGATCCTAAAGGTTCAATTTTGGCGGGACTTCAACAGGGTTTGCAAGAGGGAGGAGGGGCTAAAGCCCAACAACCAGCCCAACAACCAGCCCAACAACCAGCCCAACAACCAGCCCAACAACCCGAAACTCCTGAAGGTGTTGTCAATGAGCAACAAACAGCGATGTTACAAGGAGGAGGGGCTTATTTAAACTGGGTGAATAGTTTACTAACGGACTATCCCAATTTAGAAACTGCGTCTCCGATGGTCGCCAACCGTTTATATCCGGCGGCGGCTTGTGAACAACAGTTAACCGGGAAGGCTTTAATTGGAGTAGTTGCTGGGACAGGGGGAGAAATTTTACGAGGGCCAGAACCGTTATTAGCGACGGGTTATCCGGTTCTCGATAATGCTGCGATTGCCGCGGTTCGAGAAATGACCTTTGACCCGAGTAATTCACCCAAGGCCTATCAAATTCAATTTCAGTTTAACGCTCAGGAGAATTGCAGAACCGTTGATAACCAGACTCCCAAATCTCCTAATCCTCCAGCAACAGCTGCTCCACCCCCAGCACAGCCCTCCCCTCCGAGTTCAGAAACCCAAAAACTACCGACTAATCCCGTTGAACAAAAACCCCCGGAGTCTACCGGGTCAACTCCTCCACCTTCGGAAACCCAAGACCCTCAGCCCAAATCTAACTGAGAAAGTGGAATTTAAGGCAAATGGACAAAAAAAGAGAGGAATTTGCTTCCTCTCCTTTTTTACTTCTCCGATTAACTTACCGAAAACCGAAATTAGGCTTTTTTGTTGGCGTTACGTTTGGCTGCACCGAACAAACCACCAATGGCCATCAGTCCTAAGATGGTAGAGGGTTCGGGGACTGGGGCAGGTGCTACGCCGTCGAATCCCACTTCATAATTACCGTTATGAGACTTTCCATCGTCTGCGGCTGTTAACTTAGAAGCTGTAGCAAAGAAGTTGTAAAGATAGTTAGTTGTCCCGTTATAGGTATATTTTACAACTTCACTGGCTTGTATGGGGGTTCCGGCTTTGCTGGGGGCGCGGAAGCGATTTAAGTTAGTTTTCTGAGCGTCATTTAAACCTTTAAATAGTAGTGGGGTGGCATCGAGGTGGCCGGCTAACCCAATTTTAATATCGCCCGTGCTGTCATCTTGATTCACATAAGAGATGTTTGGGTCGCTGAAGCGTTGTAGTCCACCTCCTATGTTAAAGGCGTTCCAAGCTAAACTATACGCATTATTAGACAAAGTAGTGTTAGCCGTCAACAAAGCACCATAACCATTCGCTGTCAAGGCATCACCGAACCACTTTTGAGCTAAGGTTAACCCACCGCTCACAGTGGTAGCCCAGTCCGATGCTGTCAAGCTGCTCAGGGTCAGAGATTTGCCTCCAATATCCCCTGTTAAGCTAGTATTTTTGGTGAAAACAAACCCGTCTTTTTCGCTGCTTGCCGCTAACTCAACGTTGCCTGTGGGACTAACTGCATTGCCATCTAAAACCGATTGTAGGTTAGCAACGCTGTTCGGAATTACAACGGTTTTATTTCCCTCTTTACCATAGATTAAATAATCAGTTGAGGCGGTTCCACCGATAGTCGCATTGGTCAAACTTCCGGCTAAAGCGGGGGTTATTCCAACTGCGCTCATTCCAACTGCGACGGAAGTGCCGATTAAGAGTTTTTTTAATGAAGTTGCCATAATCTTGTCTCCAGAAAGTAGAAGGTTTTCTTAGAATTTTTGTCTATTAGTGATGCTGAATCTGATTAAAACCGATTGGGATAGATTGGTTTGTGATTCATGTCACTTCAGACGATGATCTTTGAGTGTGTTTTTTTTAATATATTAAAGCTCCACTTGAACGGAGGAACTTTAGCACCCTAGTTTAACAGTTAGTCTGGTGAACGCTTCGAGCCAGTTGGCTTTGGGGTTCTTGACTTTATCTATTGTTATTATATTCAATTCTGGGTAAATGTCTATAAAATTTTGATGAATTTATCGGTTTTTTTGTAAAGCTAAGGTAAAGCTTTAATTCCTGCTTAAATGCTATTACTAAACATCAGTAAATTTACGGAGTTGGGATTTTAAATCGGTTTAAGGCTCCTGAATATCCGTAAATTTACTGAAAAAAACCCTGGTTCTAGGTCATATTGCCAGAGCTAGGGATGGGAAGAAAAGAGGCAGAAACTCAAACCCATCAAGGGTTAAGGTCGGGTCGAGAGGTTTGCAGAAACTCCCCAATCCGGTCTACTGCTGTTGCTAAGATGTCTGGGGGATGAACTAAGGCGAATCGGACATATCCTTCACCGGATTTGCCAAATCCTACCCCCGGAGAGGCGGCGACTCCAGTTTTTTCCACCAGTTGTTGACAGAAACCCATAGAATCCTCTGACCAGGGCTCAGGGAGTTTTGCCCAAATATAGAGGGTCGCTTCGGGTTTTGGGATATTCCAGCCAATAGTCTGCATTCGGTCAATAAAGGTATCCCGCCGCCCTGCGAAAACCTCCATATTCTGGGCAATATGATCCTGTGGCCCGGTTAAAGCTGCGATCGCTCCATTCAAAATTCCTTGATATTGGTTAAAATCAACCACTGCTTTAATCCGGCGCAAAGCCAAAATTAATTCTGCATTGCCAATCGCAAACCCCACCCGAAAGCCCCCCATATTATAGGACTTAGAAAAAGTAAAGAACTCAATGGAAACGGTTTTATTGGGATCGGCTTGTAAAATAGATGGGGCTAATTCGGCAATGGTTTGTTCTCCCTGGGGAAAGACAAAATCCATATAGGGGAAATCGTGAACTAACACTAAATCATGGTTTTGGCAAAATGTAACAGCCTTCTGGAAAAAGGATAAAGGAGCCGTGGCGGAGGTGGGATTATGGGGATAACTCAAGACCATCATCCGAGATTGTTTTAATACGGTTTCGGGAATATCCTCAAACAGAGGTAAAAAGTCATTTTCCGTGACTAAGGGCATCGGATACATTTGACCTCCGGCTAAATAGACCCCGCCCAGATGGGAGGGATAACCCGGATCTTGGAGTAGGGCAAAATCACCTGGATTGAGAATGGCCAGGGGAAGATGGGCCGTTCCTTCCTGGGAACCAATTAATTGTAAAACCTCGGTTTCGGGATCAAGGGTAATACCATAACGATTGCTATACCACTGGGCTACGGTTTCTCGAAACTCCTGAGTATTGCGAAATAATAGATAACCATGGGTACTTGGATCGGATAAAGATTCTTGGATCGGTTGAATAATATGATCAGAAACTGGTAAATCTGAAGAACCCAGGGATAAATCAATTAAGTCTTGTCCTGCCAATATTGCTTTGGATTTGGCTCGATCCATATCAGCAAAAACATTAGAGCGTAGTAGGTCTAAACGATTAGCAAATTTCATAATCAATTACAAAAAAAAGGGGGTTAAAGTTCCTAAGTTCTACCTAGGATTATTATAGACTTAATAGCCACCCAAATAATAAGCATAATCAGGTTTTTTAAGAGCTTTAAAAACTTTTTTTCCCGATAAAATCATAAATACAAATCCACCTGCTATTAAACCAAAAACAGTAAAAAAAACGGAAATTGTATGGGCTAAAGTGTAACCGACTACAATATTCACAAGCAAAGCAATAATTAATGTTCTAAAAATAGCAAAACCTTGATTTAAACTAAATAAAATTAATCCATTAAATAAACCCAGAACAAAGAAAAAATAGCCTAAACAGCCCCATAGTGCTTGCATTATTTCTGGTTGTGTCCAATTGTCGGGTCTAAGAATACCCACAGTCAGAAAAACCGATAGCCCAAAAAATATTATTGCCATGATAATTGCTAACCGATAAAGGAAAAATAACCTAGAGGAAAATTTAGCTAAATTATGAACTGTTAAAATTTTAGATTTACTATACCAATAACTAATAAATATATATCCCAAATACTGCACTAATGGCACTAATATTAAGAAATTTAGCAAGGCTAAATCCATGCCTTTTTGATATTTCAGATCTATAGCAAACAGTAACCCAGAAGCAGGATTAATGGTTAAACCCGCCACAATACGGTCAGCAAAAATAAAACTAAAATAGGCTAATCCATAGCCAAAATAAGGAGACATTAAATATACTACCGCACTGAGGCGAGGTAATTGAACGGGAGAACCAGTATCCGTATTTTTATGTTTAATAAACCAAAATAAAACCAATCCAATAACCACTAATAAGCCGACAAACATTGCCCATATTTGTGCGATTAATGTGCCTAAACCCAACTGTAATCTTAAAAACAGAAACAATACACTTAACCCAATTAAAACTAATGGCCCGCTCCATCGGGATAGAATGGAAAGAACGGCTAAAAACATCCATAAAATGCTGAGTAACAGGTAGTAAAATACAGCAATGATGATATAATTATCGGCAAATAAGCTTCGATAAAATCCAAACCATAGGCCGAAGAATCCCAGAAAAATAGTTGTAATAATTCCCAAGGATAATAGGGAAGTAGAAACTCGTTGGGCTTGATGAATTTCACCTAATGTCATGTAGAATAGACCTCGGCGACTAATCATTTGCACGAATCCACCTGCTGTGGTTAGACTAGCCATGGTTACTATTGTAAAAAGTGAAGCTAATTCCGGTGATATTACCTGCTTTTTGTCTCCAATACCAAGATATTCCATTGCTAACATCATAATCAACGGCAGGGCATAAACAAAACTTTGAGAAAATTCATTAATAAAAGTTAAAATTTGATATGATATTGTTTTCCAAACATCATCTTTTTTTGTTGGTTTTGGAGAAACGGGTGCATTGTTCAAATATTCATAAACATACTGACCCAAATCCCTAGCATTATCAAAACCAAATTCTACTCTGATAATTCTATCTGTATAACCGAGGGATTCAATAATAGCAGTGGCTTGCCAATAGTTAGCTAAATGAGGACTAATTTCTTGGACAGCCTTAATTAATTCTTGTAGCTTTTCATCGGGATTAATCATAATTTTAATGTTTCAAAACTTCCACTTCCTGTAGCTGGTTTTCTAAATCGAAAACAGGTTGATTTATGAGTCGATAATAACTCTCTAAATGTAAATCTAAGAACCGCCTTTGAGTAAATAAATCCAAGGCGCGATCGCAAGCCCGTTGACCAAATTGGCGACGTTCAGTTTCCGGTAATTCTAATAACTTGAGAATGGCAGCGGCTAACTCTGGGGGGCGACCAGCTTTGACCATTAACCCCGTATCTCCCAGGGCTTCACTGACTCCCCCGACGTCAGTAGAAACAATCGTAGCACCAGACAACATTGCCTCAATCACAGCATAGGGAAACCCTTCCGAAATACTAGACATGGCTACCACATCAGCTTCACTATAAGCACGCCAAGGTTCGCTGGTAAAACCCGCAAAGTTAATATTTTTTTCAATCCCATATTTTTCTACCCGTCTTAAACATTCGGCATAATATCCCTCATCGGATGCTTTGCCATAAAAACGAAATTCCACATTGGGAATTTTATCCCGCACAATTGCAGCAGCTTCAATTAAATCTAACTGACCTTTTAAGGGAAAAATTAAACCCATATTCATCACCTGGGGGCGTTCTTTTTGCACTGGGGGTGTGGGATGAAATTGTTCAGGGTCTGCACCATTATAGATAACTTTTATATTTTCAGGAGGTACTCCCCACCATTTTTCCCAACGAGCATTATATTCACAAACTGGTGAAACTTGATCGGCAAAATGATAGTTAAGTCTGACCACAGCTTCCACAACTTTATAAAGAAATCGGCGTACAAACACCGAAGGAATACTACGGTTAAGATTAAGATATTGTTCACGAATATTAATCCCATGTTCAGTTAACAGATAGGGTGTTCCCCGTTCCAATTTGGCAATCACGCAGGGTAAACCACAAAATGCCGCGGCTGAGGAATGGGTGATATCTGTGTGAGGAACCGGAATATTAATTGCCAGAAAAAAACGATAAAGTAAACGGATCGCTTCAGCTAATTCATTAATTGTTGGTTCGACGCGCTCCGATTCAATTTGCCAGTTACTACAGGCTAAATGTTGATAAACTGACCAGACCGAGGCGGACATCATGGTTATATGGTAGTCATAATGCAGAAAGTATTTATGAATATCTAACAGTAGTTCGCCCAATTGATTGATGTCTAAATCTTCAAAAAGAATAGCTTGTATAAATTTCTCAAACCGGGGTAAAAATTGAGTAGCGATAACTTTTGGGGTCGTCTGAAATTTACTTCTAATTGCATTAGAAAAAGGCGAATGCCAAGAATATTCAACCGGGTCATCTATTCCCCATAGAGGCAATTTTACAACTTGTTTAACATTGGCTGATAAGTTATATCGTAGGGGGAGGTAAGGGTTGGCAACAATGGCAAACAGTTTAAAATCAATTTCTGGGAGTTCTTGGGTTAAGACATGACACCAGGTACTCACCCCGCCTTTGTGGAAGGGATAAGTACCTTCAGTGGTCAAGAGTACAGAAGGGCGGTTTCGGCTCATTGAAGGGATGAATTTTTTACGGCATAGTCATTATAATTTAGATTCCCCCTAAGTTTTGCTGATCAGAGAAATAAACTGTGGCTAACTGACCCGCCAGCAAGTCATTCTTAGTATTTTTAAACTGTAAAATAACTTGATGGTTCAGGTCTTCCGAAGGCAAAGGATTAATTCTCGCAACCGTAGCTTCAAATTCCTGGGTTTTGCCTCCCCCGCCGATTTCGACAATCGCCTTTTGACCCAGATGTAAAGCATTAATTAAACGGGAACTCACGGGAATTTCTACATTGAGATTTTCCATTTCCGCCAGATCTACCACCTTTGTCCCGGCAAAAATTTGATTCCCAACCGCCACTGGTAAATCCACTATAACTCCAGAGCGAGTCGCTGTAATTACTTCTGTCGTTTTAATTTCTGTCAACGTTTCTTCTGGGTCTGACCAGTTAGTTTCTATTGATTCAGATGGAAGTTCTATAGCTCTCAATTCCGCCAACTGTTGTTGAACAATCTGACGTTGTTCGGTCAATTGTTGGTATTGTAACTGAGCCAATTTTAACTTCGCTTTCATGTCCGTTAGTTCTTGTTGCTGTTGATCAACCTCCAATTGACTTTGCAATTGAGATTGTTTTGTCTGTGCTTCTGTAAAGGTTTCTGAAGCTGCAATCGCCGATTTCGCACTGTCGAGATCCGCCTGGGCTACCTTCATTTCGGCTGCGATTTCTTCGAGTTTTTCCTCGGAAACTGCCCCTTGTTCCCGCAATTCTAGGTAACGCTGATAGGAAGATTTAGCCTTTTGATACAGAGCCTCAGACCGTTCCACAGAATCTTGCCGTTGAGGTAATGGGACTTGCTGCATCTGGTTTTGGGCGATTTTGAGTTCGGCTTCCGCTTCTGCGGCATTCGCCCGTAGGGGGGCGCTATTTTGATCAAAATATTGGATTTTCTGTTCTAACTTGAGGATTTCCTGTTGTTGACCCATTTGTTGTTCTTGCAAATCCATGTCTTTTTGCTTTAAAGACGCTAACTGTTGCTGTTGAGCAATTTTCTGCTGTTGTTTCAAGGCTTGCTGTTGTTGTCGGGCAACTTTTCTTTCTCGGCGCAGGGTTTGTTGTTCTTTTTTGGCTTGTTTTAGTTCCCGTTCGGCTTCGATATTTTTTAAGACTAATAAAGGTTGTCCGAATTGGATTTGATCGCCGATTTCTACTTTGATATCTTCAACGATGGATGAATAATAGGAAGCGATCGCAAATGTCTTTCCAGGTTGGATTTTTCCCGTAAATTTTGTTTTGCCAATTTGGTGATTTTGTTCTGATTTAGTTAAAATCGGTAGGGGTTCCCGCAGACGATAACGCACGAAATAAACTCCGGCGGTGACACTGACAGCCATGATGAATAAAGCTAACAATTGTTGCCAGGATCTATCGCCATTCATCCCCTCATTGACAAAACCGACTTCAGATTTAGGATACGGTTTATTTAAAAAGCTGGGTAGGTTGATGAAGGGAGAGTTGCTGTGGGAACCGGAAATTGCTTCGGTTTTAAAAAATGAAGCTTTTTGCGGTTGTTCAAAAGAAGAGGGTTGATTAGGGATTCTGGAGTCCATAGTAGATTGCTGATGTTTTGAAGGGGTTTAAAAAAAATTAGAATTGAATAATTAGGGAATCGGGAGTATTATCTGGTGTTCCCTTTTCCCTATTCCGGTGTTGCCTACTTTTACAGATATTGCTGAACTGCTGAAACCAAATTTTCAGACCAATAATGGGCTATGTCGGCATTAATTGCTTCGACCATGACCCGAATTAGGGGTTCAGTTCCAGACGCCCGAACTAAAATCCGACCTTGATTTCCCATGGCTGTTTCGGCTTTAGCGATCGCTTTTTGTAAGGGTTCACAGTGTTGCCAGTTACAACGCCGCTCCCGGTCTTCTACTCGCAGATTTTTTAACAGTTGAGGATAGGTGGAAAAACTTTGTTCTCGGAGTTGACTCATGGAATAGCCCGAACGTTGGACTAAGGCGGTTAAATGCAATGCTGTCAGCAAGCCATCTCCAGAAATACCGTAATGACGACAGAGAATATGACCGGACTGTTCGCCCCCTAACATCGCGCCAGTTTGCATCATTTCTGCATGAACGTATTGATCGCCCACCGCAGTTCGGATCAACTTCCCGCCTAAATGTTTCCAGGCCATTTCAAAACCTAGATTGGCCATTACTGTTGAAACAATTGTATTTCCGGGTAACTGTTGCTGTTGTTGCAGCATTTTGCCCCAGAAGTAAAGAATATAATCACCATCAATTACTCGACCTTGACCATCGACGGCGATCACTCGGTCAGCATCTCCATCAAAGGCGAAACCTAAATCCGCTTGATTTTCCCGCACGGCGGCTTGTAGGGGGGCGAGATGGGTTGAGCCACAGTTGACGTTTATCCGATCACCGTCGGCTTGATTATGCAGACAAATGACTTCGGCTCCCATTTGGGCAAAGGCTTGGGGCGCTAGATTTACGGCGGCGCCCCAGGCTAAATCTAAAACAATCCGCAGACCCGATAAATCGACGGTTGGGAGTAGGGAGTCTTGTAGGGACTGAAGATATTGATTTAATAATTCGGGTCGAGCGTGTTGATATCCATACTTGACAGGATGTTCGGGTTCGTAGCCAATTTTTCCCCCGGCTCCTCGGATGCCAGTTTCGATCTGTTTTTGTAGGGCGGTGGTTAACTTTGTCCCATCGGCTCCAAATATTTTAATTCCATTATCTTCGGGGGGGTTATGGCTGGCGGAAATCATTACCCCACCGATCGCCTCGGAAATGTGAGTTAGATAAGCGACGGTGGGAGTGGGGCATAAACCGAGATACCAAACCTCTAATCCGGTGGCTCTTAAACCCGCAGATAATGATGAGGCTAACAGATTGCTGGAGTTGCGAGAATCCTGCCCAATAATTACAGGCCCTTTTCTCTGATTCTCAGTTTGTAGGATTTTCCCTGTCCAAAATCCGACTTGTTGAGCTAGGGATGGTGTGAGAAGGTCTCCGACTTTTCCCCGAATCCCATCGGTTCCAAATAGGGGTGTTTTGGGTAAATTAACACGAAAACGGTCAATAATACTGTGAGTCGTGGATATAAACATGACTTTTATCCTTTGTTAATATTGTGGTTTTGTTGTATTTAAAGTGATCAGATCAGGCTATGATTTAGCCTTGATTATGAAAAAATTTTTGATTGAATAATGATCAGTGGAGGTTGAGGATAAAAAAGTTTGTCCTGCGGGCAAGATGCCCGCTAGACACTTACAACCCCTGATTCAGCTAAACGAAACTGAAAGTATTACTATTCGTTAAATTGAGGGTTTGATCCGCTTTAACAATAGCAATCAATTCCTTAGAGCCGGAAGTTGTTAACCAAATAGCGGTGCCCGTATTACTACCGAGACTATATTTGGTCTGTAATTCATAATTTGAGGCACTTCCGTACAGTTGGATAGTATCGTCATTCAGTTTGAAGTCAGAAATCAGAGCATAATCACCCGATCCAGTATCCTTGTAATAGGCTTGACTTGAATCTCCTAATACAAAGCGGTCTTTGTTCTGACCCCCTATGAGAGTATCAATTTCTCCTTTTCCAAATGTTGTGGTATCGACACCAATTAGGGTATCATCGCCGTCTCCACCATTGAGAGTATCGTTACCGGCGTCCCCGTTGAGTTTATCGTTACCTGCGTCACCATTGAGTTTATCGTTACCTGCGTCCCCACTGAGGGTATCGTTATCTGCGCCCCCACTGAGTGAATCGTTACCTGCGTCCCCATTGAGGAGGTCGTTACCTGCGTCCCCTTTGAGTGAATCGTTATCTGCACCGCCACTGAGTGTATCGCTACCGGCACCGCCACTGAGGGTATCGTCACCAATACCTCCATTTAATCCGTCGTCGCCTAATTGACCTTGTAGTTGGTCATTTCCGCCATCGCCATTGAGAGTGTCATTCCCATCTCCACCTTTGAGGATGTCATTCCCATCTCCACCATTGAGGATGTCATTCCCTTTTGCTCCTGCCAGGGTCTCATTCCCAGCAGTACCGTTAATTTGATCATTACCAGCAGTTCCTGTAACATTATTATTGGCACTGGTGACGTTAATAACGTTGAAAGGTGCATTGGGGTTAGTAACTACAGGATCATTGGGGTTAGTAACCACGGAGTCATTGACGTTGACAGTAAAAGTATCATCTACGGTTTTGCCATTAGATGTACCTTGAACTGTAATGTTTGCTGTACCGAATTGATTGTTCAAATAGTTCAACGTCAGCGTATTTCCAGAAATACTGGGGGTAACTAATCCGGTATTGCTGTTAGTTAATACGGTCTTATTAATGGCAGCGATATCGTTGTCAATATCATCAAAGACATTGGCTAAATCAATAGTAGACTGCGGTGCATTTTTAGTAGCAGTCACGTCAGCAATGGGGCTAGCCACCGTGGGGGCATCATCGACAGAATTAACATTGACAGTAAAGGTGTCCGTTACTGTTTGACCATTGGATGTTGCTTCTACAGTAATATCTGCCGTACCTGATTTATCTTTTAGATAGTTTAAGGTAAGAGTATTGTCGGTAATACTAGAAGTAACTAATGTCTCGTTACTGTTAGTTGTAACGGTTTTGACAATCAGGTTTTTATCGTTATCAACATCATCAAAGACATTGCTTAAGTCTATGGTTTTGCTGGGATCATCTTCCTCGGCGGTAACATCAGCAATGGGATTGACAACCGTAGGAGCATCATCGACAGAATTAACATTGACAGTAAAGGTGTCCGTTACTTTTAGCCCATTGGATGTCGCTTCTACGGTAATATCTGCCGTACCTGATTTATCTTTTAGATAGTTTAAGGTAAGAGTATTGTCGGTAATACTAGAAGTAACTAATGTCTCGTTACTGTTAGTTGTAACGGTTTTGACAATCAGGTTTTTATCGTTATCAACATCATCAAAGACATTGCTTAAGTCTATGGTTTTGCTCGGATCATCTTCCTCGGCGGTAACATCAGTAATAGGATTGATCACCGTGGGGGGTTGATCTTGTGCAACACCAAAGCTAACCTTGGCAGTATGGGAGCCTCCGTTTTTGAAGACCATCTCCAAAATATCGCCGTTAAGGGTGGTACTATCCGCACCCGTTGTTACTACGTCTTGACCTTGGGGAATCTTCAAATCCAGTTTGACCGTTCCCGCCCCGGTAAAGGTATAGTCCAAATTCTGACCGTCGCCCGTAACACTTTCCAATGTTGAGCGCATGGGTAGGTCAATAATCCGAGTCACATCTTGGGGAGTTGTCCCTAAGTTAATCGTAAATTCGCCCCCGGCTTTTGGTAAAAATACCGTGTCTGCGTCGTAGGCGTACCAGTTACTAACGCTTTGGATTTGTTGACCTTTTTCCACATTTAAACCAAAAGTACCGACGTCGGTATTGGTTGCGGCTTCGACTTTAGCCGTAATCGTATTTTCTGTAGTTGATGTAGATATTTTGGCTTTTTCAAATGTTTTAATCCGATTGCTTAAATCGTTGGCGGTGACAAATTCTGCCCCGGCATTATAAGCCTTAGCGATCAAATTGGTAAACATCTGCTCGGTGTAACCAGGTGCCGCGCCCGGGGCGGTTGTTGAGGCATAATCATGCCAAGGCCAGTGGAAGATCGGCATGGCGGCGTGACTAGCAATGTCGTTATATTCTTGATTCCATACAGCTTCTGCTTCGGGTACCGTTTTTTTCTCAAACTCAATTAAAGAGAAGTCAAACTTCATGTTCGGAGCTAAATAAACATAGTCTTCTCCTTTAAAGGGTAAGCCAAAGGCATTCGGATACCCGGCACCAACTCCTGAATATCCCCCACTGACATAATCTAGGTATTTTTTCAGTTCTTGACTGACTGCGAATCCTTCCGGGGCTCCGGGTATGGCTGCACCAGTCACATTAATTCCTAAATTTTGTTCAATCACCGATTGGGATTGATTAAATTGAAATTCGAGGTCGGTGGGGGTGAGAACATTGGTGTCTTCCGGGTGGGTGTAGGAGTGGGTACCAATTTCGTTACCCTGGGCTAACATCTGCTGGTAGTAGGGGCCAGACTTGTTCCAATCCGTGGTTTGGTCTGGGGGATTATTGCCCACATTGATATAGTAGGAACCGACAAAATTATAGTCCTTATTCCATTTGTCTAAAATGGGCAGGAGTTTATCGTAAATTCCATTATTAACGTCAAAGGTTTCCTGAGACTGATCCATGTCATTCCGAGAAACAAAGATTCCTTGATCTCGGCTCATATTAAGTCGTACCGTGGGTTCAGTCCCTTTCGCAGACCATTGTAGTGCTGGCCAAAGTAGGTTGCTATCGGCTAAAAATCCTTCCGTGGCAAAGTGAACATTTCGGCCTCCGGTTTGGGTGGTAATCACTGCCTCGCTATTTGTACCATTGGCAACTAAATCTGCGACAACGGTGGGTTGCTTATTGTCTGTTACACCGTCGCCATAAGTGTTATAGGATATGTTGCTATAGTCACGAATCGCCTCATTAGCGGCGTACCCTTTCATGACTGGATTAGTTACATCTGTGGCTGTGAGAGTCCCATTCACCGGCCCCCCCATCAACCCTGGTCAGGTCTAGGAGTTTCCGCATCCGGCTATAGGAATCTCCGGGTAAAGCATTACCATTTTCGTCGTTGGTGAGGAAATCTCCGGCGGCAACAATCCCAATTTTATAGTCATAAACGGCATCTGATAAGGTGTTTTCAATGGCTTGCAGTTTACTGGTGGGAACGTTGCGGAAGGAAGGAAAGACTAAGGTGTCATAATTAACCAGTTTTGTAATATCGGTGACATCATCCTCGTTTAAAATATCAAACGGAATTCCAGCCTGCATCGCTTGGGATTGGGCGGACAGAAAAAGTTGAGTATAGGCTTTGGGATCAAAGAATTTGGCTGCGGTGGTGTCTGAATAAACGATGCCTATTTTTTTACTCAGATCCGTTCTTGGGATTAAAACTTTTGGGGCTGAAACCGTATATTTTTGAGTATCATAACTCCCGGGTAAAAAGTCAGTATTGTTAATGTCAATATAGGCATCAACAGCTTTGGGTGATCCTTGTAATTGGCTGACGGGAACGGCAAATTCTACGATTTTTTTGTCGGGATCAAAGGTATAATCGAGGTCGGAAACTTTAATTCTTGGATTAGTTTCGTCCTCACCCCCAGTGTAAAGAGCCGGGATACCATTACTATCAAAATTGACGTTATATTCGGCTCCAACTGTTGAAGTTGACCCCCATAATTTATAACCCGTTTTAGTATCCCGGTCTGTATTCAGCCATAAAGTGGTATTAGCACCAATGGTCGTACTATCGGCTTTGAAGGCAAAAACATAAGTATCTCCTTCATATTTGCCGTAAATTTCATATCCGGCTTTCCCTGTCCCTGAGATGGAATCTAAGCGATCATTCTGTGTCCAATCCGTTAGATTTCCGTCAACGTTAATATTTCCATATTGGTTTGTCATGATGACTCCTATATTTTTGATAAAAAATGGCTACTCAATGAGTGACTAATCAAAGATTAGTCATATTCATCTGGTGTGAATTTGCAGGGAACTCGTCCCCCAATCTGATTAAAGAAAGAGGGAATAAGTTGCACTGTTAAATAAAAACTGTAAACTTCTTAACTGATAACTGTTAACTGATGACTGATTGAAGTTTTGGCTGAACTTTTTTAATTTGACTCTGGTTTTTTAAAAGGGTTTTTGTCAAAACTGCTCTGGTTAGCTTACAAATAATTGGAATTTGACTCTGGTTTTTAAAAATGGGTTTTATCTAAATTGCTCTGATTAACTGGCTAATAAGTTACGTTGTCTTAAATAGAATTGTTCTTGCAAACAGTTTTGCAGAGTTTGATCAGAAATCATAGACTTCCGCAACAGAATTTCCCCCAGTTTTTTCCCTGTATTAGCTTGTTCTTGCAAGGCGACTTGCAATTGATTCCGAGAAATAAATTGCTTTTGGAGTAAGATTGTACCCAGAACAAAAGCTGGGGGAGTTTTGGGCATCTTTTTTACTAGCTCTTCGGGATACATTAATTTTAATTCCCAAGCCAGAGCACTACTCACAATCTTCTCCAGACTGTTGAATTGAGGTTTCCAACCCAAAATCTGACGAATTTTATCCGAACAAGCAATCACACAGGCGGGGTCTCCGGCTCGTCGTTCAATTTCAATCACCGGGAATTGTCGTCCCGACATTTCTGTGACTTTTGCTAAGACTTCCTTGACACTGTACCCCTGACCATAACCACAGTTGAGAATGTGGCTTTCATTCTCGTTTTTGAGATAACGTAAGGCATCAATATGGGCAGCGGCTAAATCCTCGACGTGGATGTAGTCACGAATGCCTGTACCATCGGGGGTAGGAAAGTCTGTACCGAAGATGCTCACGGATTCCCGTCGGTTTAAGGCAGCATCTAAAGCGACTTTCAGCAGATGACTGGCTTTTTTGTTGGTTTGACCAATGCGCCCATGGTCGTCGGCTCCGGCAACGTTGAAGTACCGTAGAATTATGTACTTTAATCCAGATGCTCGACTGTAATCTTGAATCATCTGTTCACTCATCAGTTTGGAGTAACCGTAGGGATTGATGGGTGTGGTGGGGGTTGATTCCCGCACCGGGTTTTCGGCGGTTTCTCCATAAACTGCGGCGGTACTAGAAAAAACTAGCTTTTTGACTCCGTATGTTTCACAGCATTGCAGTAGGTTTAAGGTGTTACGGGTGTTGTTTCCGTAGTAAGCTAGGGGATTGGCTGTGGATTCGGGGACTGAAATGCTGGCGGCAAAGTGTAGAACCGCATCAAATTGATGTTCGGCAAAGACCTGAGCTAATTTTTGCAGGTCTGCTAAATCCCCTACGACTAATTCCCCGTAAAGCACTGCTTTGGGTGAGCCTGTTGAGAGGTTATCATAGACTACGATTTCGTAATCGGTTTCTCTTCCGAGTTGTTTGACAACATGGGAGCCAATATAACCGGCTCCTCCAGTGACTAATATCTTTTTACTTGTTTGCATCACAGATACCTCCTTTACTTTTAAAAGTGGTTAAGTAGTCGTAAATGAATCAACTCAGCTATGTAAAGAACTGTAAAGGTGTTTACATATCTTTACTCTTTCCTGGTTTTCACAGTTAACCTTGAGTTAAACCGACTACTTGTTCGCATCAGTGTATTTACTTAAGCTAATCATGGTTGATACTACCCGAAGATTGCAATAGTCCCAGACTAACTTTACCAATTCTTTAAGAAAAATAAGAATTAAGGGTTCTTATATGAATGTTTCATGAAAAATCAAAATTTGGCTTGATTTAACTGTCGATGCTATGCAGGTTTTCCGGTTTCTTCAACCTCTGTTTGGGTTTTTGCTGGTCTTGAGTGTCGGTTACAGTCTGCAAACTTTGACTCAAAAGAATATCGTTGCTTGGGTGGGAATGTTCAGTTTAGGAGCCTATCTATTTACCTGGTCTCCAGAAATTTCTCAACAGTTACCCCTCTGGTATCAGCAAGTTTTAGGAACTTTGATCGGAAGTTTGAACTTTTCCCTAGTTCGACAGTGGGCTACGGGTGATGAAGAAATTGCGGCGATGTTTTTAGTTCTTTCTCTGGCTTGTTTTACCAAGGTTTATATCAGAAAATTGCGCCCAACTGCGGTACTTGATACCTGTTGTTGTTTAGCAATGGTGGCGATGGCGGCACCTGTATTACTGACTCTCGCCTTGATCGGAATAGTAGGAGTCATGGGGGGCCGGATTTTAGGATTGGCTGCGGTTGCGATCTCTTGGTTATTGTTGGCTTTATTATTTGCTTTTTCTCCAGAAAAATTTGATTTTTTACGAGTTTTTCTGATTACGTTACCTGTGGGACTCAGTTTACTCATTGGCCTAGTATTTTTATTTATCAGTTGGCTTCTATTCCCAGTATTGAGAGGAAATTCGGAAATAGTTTGTTTGATTTTACTATTTTGTTTGGCCTTTAATTTCTTGCTACCACCCCCGGCTAAAATTAATTATTTGGAACATGAAATCGCTGCTCGTAAAAGCCTAGAAATTCGCACAAGATTTCCGCTCAAACGTTGGATTATTGTCGCCCCACCGGAACAACTAGCTCAAAATTATCGTGCGGGTTGGCATGAAGATTTAGCCAAATTTGTGAAACAATATTTGACGGAGGTAACTTTTGATGATTTTCAGTTTCCCTACGAGGTACCAGATTTATTTGTATTTGTGGAAAAAGAACCTCTGGCTATTAATCCTTTGAACTTACATTTAGCCATTGCTAACTCCATTTTATCAGACCCAACCTATTTCTATTATCGTTCTTTGGCGGGGCGCACCAGTTTAGAATTTGAAGCTTTAAAATTATGTAAACTTTATCAAAAACATAATTCTGGTGCTTCTATCTATTATGAAGATGATCAACTCAGAATTTGTCATTTTGAACTCTGATTTTTTTGATTTAAGGATTGAATATAATTGACTTCTTCTTGCCAATAAGATGGTAGGCTATTCCATGGGTCTTTGTCTGGACTATCGGGGCTATCATCTGTGATATAAATATATTCGATATTACGTTCCACTGCTTTGTCAATATGGCTTTTCATCGTAGCTGCATCGGGTACGGTATGAATTAAGCCAGAAAAACGTTTAGGATCATAATTACTAACATAGGGAGAAGGTTGATAGTTAGGCCATTCTTTAGAATAATTCTCGAAAATTATAGCGATATCTGCGGCGGGTTTACTCAGATAACCTTCATCTGGATGAGTTCCTTGATTCAGTACAACGATATCTAAATTTGGTTTAGCTTTGGTATAGTTATATATCTCTTGATAGTAGTCTAATTTATCCGCTCCACTCGCGGCTTCATCGAAAAAAATGCCCTGAAGATTGTAGTATTTACTATAAATATCAATATCGCTTTTGACTTCCTGAATATCACGCTTACCATAGTTAGTAGCAACATATCCTAAGATCGTAATATTATCTTGACTCAGATCCTTTAGACCCTTGACATAATCTTGATTGGGCGGACTTCCACCGGGGCCATTATTCGGATTAATCACTGCTGTAACGGGTACTTTTTGGGCTGCTTTGACAACTTCCGGCCAAAAATAAGTCTGGGAATTATACCAAGTTGGATAGGAATATAAGGGGATTAGCAGTTGCATTTGGGTCAGATGTTCGGGTTGTTTGGCTGAACAGACTGTTAATAAAGATGACAACAAAAATATCACAGTCAAGGTGCTAATTTTGGCGTTAAAACTAAGCATTTTGGTGAAAAATATTTGGGTAAACCGTTTTTTGTGTTTTCCAACCGCGCTTTCATAATTATAGAACAAGTTGGGTGAAACTTTCAATTCCATATTCCGCAGATTTTAATATTGCCCATTCTAAGATTTTCTGATCTACGATATACTTTTAATTATATTCAGGGGATGAACATAGGTAGCCCTAATTTGTTGAGTTAAAAAAATGGGTTGGATTTATTTGATTTTAGCAGGGTTATTTGAATTGGGATTTTCCAGTTTTCTGAAACTCTCAGAAGGAATGACAAAACTCCCGGCAATTTTGGCATTTATTGGCTTTGGAGCGTTAAGTTTTGGGTTCTTAAGTAAAGCTATGCAAACCATTCCCCTCGGCACTGCTTACGCTGTTTGGACAGGAATTGGAGCATTAGGAACGATAATTGTGGGAATTATTTATTTTAAAGATCCCGTTAGTTTGGGGCGGTTATTTTTCATGGGTTTATTAGTAGTTTCCCTAATCGGTTTAAAAGCGACCTCTCCCTAATTTAACTCATGTTATTCTTCGTTGTCAATATAAATTTTGCCATTGGGCATTGTTGCTCCTTTTAACTGTGCATCCCGTAGATTTGCTCCCTCTATATCCGCGCCCCTCAAGTTAGCTCCGCGTAAATTTGCTCCTTGTAAATAGGCATTTTTTAGGTTAGCTTTACTTAAATTTGCTCCTCGTAAATCTGCTTTTGCCAAATTAGCTTCTTGCAAATTAGCCCGTTCTAAATACGCCCCTAATAAATTAGCTCGTTCCAATTTTGCGCCTTTTAAATTGGCTTTTTGTAAATCCGTATCTTCTAAACTCGCTCCTTCTAATACCGCATCAATTAATTGAGCTTGCTTCAAGTTAGCTTGATTCAGTTTAGCATAGCCTAACTTAGCTTTTTCTAAATTGGCTTTTTCTAAATTGGCTTTTTCTAATTGTGCCAACCATAACACAGCTTCTGATAAGTTTGCATCTTTTAAATTAGCCCCATTTAAAATAGCATTTCCTAAATTAGCTTTGGTTAAATTAGCTTCGGTTAAAATAGCTTTGGTTAAATTAGCTTCGGTTAAATTAGCATTTTCTAAATTAGCCCCATTCAGATTAGCATTTCCTAATTTTGCTTGTTTCAGATTGGCTGAAGTTAAATTAGCGGTTAATAAATTAGCCGATTCTAAATTAGCCGATTCTAAATTGGCTTGACGTAAATCAGCCTGTATAAATATAGTATTATTGAGTTGAGCATTTTTTAAGTTAGCTTGCCATAAATTAGCCTGTTGTAAATCAGCGTTATTTAAGTTCGCTCCGGTTAAATTAGCATATCCTAAATTAGCACTTGCTAATTGACTCTCGCGTAAATCTGCCCCGGCTAAATTGGCTCCCCGCAAATCAGAAAACCTTAAATTAGTATTATTCAAATCGGCATTTTCTAAGTTAGCTTTCCACAAATAGGCTTCCCTTAAATTGGCTTTTTTTAAATTAGCTCCAGTTAAATTACATTCCGAACATTTTTTGGTTTTTAATACAGTTTCCTGGGGATTTAGGGGTTGATTTTTGGAAGATGATGTTGTTGAACGAGATTGTTGTGCTTGTAAACGTTGACTCAGGCGACTATTTTCTACCCAAATCCAAATCGTAATTAATGTGCTCAAAATCGCCACAACTGGAAAAATTATATTCGCAATCGTTTTCTTCGGTAATCGGGTTAAAGCCTTGGATTTTGTGCTGAAATCCGGTGATTCTAAACTGGATAAGGGATTGGGGGAATCAAAGTGTTCTTTTGAGTTTGGTTCTAGCATTTTTCCTAATCATTCTACCCCGGCGGGTCTAGTAGATGACAATTATGTTGTACCTTTCATACCACAATTTTATACCGATGACGAGGGGGTTAAATCTCCAAACCGAGATAAATTTTATCCTAAATTAATATAATTTGTGCAATCTCTTACCAATATAGCTATAATATAATAGTTCTGATTCTGAGCTATGTCACCAGATTATTTCGATCTCAATTCCCAACAACATCGCCTCCAACTAACCATTCAAGGAACAGTCCAAGGCGTGGGGTTTCGTCCGTTTATTTATCGCCTCGCAATGGAATTAAACCTAACGGGATGGGTTAATAATTCGGTTCAGGGTGTTTTGATTGAAGTTGAAGGTTTTCGTCAGAATTTAGAACAATTTCAATACCGAATTTTAAAGGAAAAACCTCCTCAATCTGAAATTGAAATCTTAGACGCTGTTTGGTTGCCAATTGTTGGTTATTCCCAATTTGAAATTCACCTTTCTGAATCTACAAACCATCCTCAAAAAATAGCAATCATTCTACCAGATTTATCAACTTGTTCTGATTGTTTACAGGATATTTTTGATCCTGAAAATCGTCGTTATCAATACCCCTTTACTAATTGTACCAACTGTGGGCCACGTTATTCGATTATTCGGGATTTACCCTATGACCGAAATCATACCACAATGGCAACATTTATAATGTGTTCCAATTGTCAAAATGAATATAATCATCCTTTAAATCGTCGGTTTCACGCCCAACCTAATGCTTGTCCTGTTTGTGGGCCACAATTAGAATTATGGGATAAAAACGGTAAGGTTATTGCTAGTTTAAATCAAGCTCTCAAACAAGCGGCAGATATTATTCGTTCGGGTCAAATATTAGCGTTAAAAGGATTAGGCGGATTTCATTTAATTGTTGATGCTAGAAATGAAACCGCCGTCGAGAATTTACGTCAACGCAAACGCCGCCCCGCAAAACCTTTGGCGGTGATGTATCCTAATTTAGAACAGGTAAAACAGGATTGTTTGGTTTCGGAATTGGAAGAAAAATTATTATCTTCTCCTGCTGCTCCGATTGTTTTGTTACGTCGGATTTTTAATCAATTAAAGTCTGACCCCCCCCACCCCCCCTTGCTAAGGGGGGGAGAAGAAAACCAAACATTTCCCCCCATTACTAAGGGGGGGCTAGGGGGGGTAACTTCCCCAAAAGAAAACCAAACATTTCCCCCTCTTGGTAAGGGGGGGCTAGGGGGGGTAACTTCCCCAGAAGAAAACCAAACATTTCCCCCCATTACTAAGGGGGGGTTAGGGGGGGTAATTTCCCCAAAAAATCCCTATTTAGGGGTGATGTTACCCTATACCCCTATCCATCATTTATTATTAGCTCAATTGAACTTTCCTATCGTCGCAACCAGTGGAAATTTTGCAAATGAACCTATTTGTATTGATGAAGCGGAAGTGGTGACTCGTCTGAATACTATCGCGGATTTCTTCTTAGTTCATAACCGCCCGATTGTTAGACCGATTGATGATTCGATTGTTAGAATTATTGCTAATCAAGAAATGGTGTTACGTCGGGCGAGGGGTTACGCTCCTTTACCGTTTTCCCTACCTGACCCTATAGGCGCAAACATATCCCCATTATATCAAACTAACCTTAGTTTAGCACAATCTTGGGATTTGTCAATAGAAAATCCCATAAAAATTTTAGCTTTGGGCGGACATTTAAAGAGTACAATTGCGATAGCCTTCGGCTGGGCGGAGCCCATCGCATTTAATCAAAAAGCCTTCGTAAGTCAACATATTGGGGATTTAGAAAACCCCCCAGCTTTAGCAGCATTTCAAGAAGTGATTAATAGTTTGAGTAATATCTATGATTTTCAACCAAATATTATTGTTTGTGACGCTCACCCCGACTATTATTCCACGCAATTTGCAGAAAAGTTATCTCAACAAAATCAATATCCGATTGTTAGAGTTCAACATCATCTCGCCCATGTTTTTGCGGTTATTGCTGAACATAATTTACAACCTCCCTTACTGGGAATTGCTTGGGATGGAACCGGATATGGACTCGATGGAACAATTTGGGGAGGAGAGTTTTTTCAAGTTACAGAAACTATAATTCAACGTATTGCTTCTTTTCGCCATTTTCCCCTTCCGGGGGGAGATAAAGCGGTATCTGAACCTCGACGAATTGCTTTAGGATTATTATATGAATTATTGGGAAATGATCTATTTAATTCGGGGATGAATTTAGAGTTTATGGAATCTTTCAAACCCCAGGAATTAAGAATTATGCAAACGATGTTAAACCGGAAATTAAATACTCCCTTAACTTCCAGTGTGGGAAGGTTATTTGATGGAGTGGCGGCTTTATTAGGAATTTGTCAAAGGGTGAGTTTTGAAGGGGAAGCAGCTATGGCTTTAGAATTTGCAATTAATGATTTAGAAACCGATGAATATTATCCGTTTGCATGGTTAGATACCCCCAACCCCCCTTAGAAATGGGGGAGAATAGAAGGGATTTTGATACCCCCCAACCCCCCTTAGAAATGGGGGATAATATTGGTAATATGAGTTATAATTGTAGGTATTATCTTAATTGGGAACTAATAATTAAAGGGATATTAGAGGATAAAATTAACAAAAAACCGATTAATTTAATTTCGGCTAAATTTCATAATAGTTTAGTGGAAGCGGTGGTAGAAATTAGTCAGAAATTAGGCGAAAAAACTATAACTTTAAGTGGGGGATGTTTTCAGAATAAATATTTAATTGAACGCACAATATTTCGGCTTTGTCAAGAAGGATTTCAGGTTTATTGGTCACAAAAAAATCCTCCTAATGATGGAGGACTAGCATTAGGACAAGCTGCATTTTTAATTAATCATCAACGATTTGCGCCCAATCAGGGAAAGAGGGAGGAAAGTAGTTGATTTCATAATTAGAATTTTCCCATTCTTGCACCCAGAGGGGAATTTTTCCGGGTTCAGGAGTACGAGCAAATTGTCTTTCTTTGACCTCAATGATCCGAAAAATTTGCTTGAGAGTGTCTCCTTTATCCAAAGCATCACAAAGCAGATCATCGAGTTCAGGATCTACCCGTTTAACCCTGGTTTTTTCATCTTCGACCCACAATAGTTTTAAAGACTCTAAATTGCGGGGACTTAACTTACTTTTAAAATAGACTCGCTTCAGCGTAGCAACCGGGTCTAAACTGCGTTCAACGCGACGAATTTGTTGTAAACGAAGGTAATGCCATTCTGCTAATCTTAAGCGTTCTTCAGGACTAATTAACTGTTTGCTAGTGGCGTGTCTCAAACCATATTTCGCTTGAGAACAGCCTAGATTTGCTAACAGATGAATTAACTCTCGTTCTTTCGGTGTCGCCTGTCGCCGAACGATAGTATTAGTTGATACGCGACGTTTTTTGGTTTCCGTTTCCATTTGTCTACCAGCCCATTACAAGGGATAAAATTTCAACTCAACTCAGATCGTCCTAGATGATTTTTGATGTGTAAGCACCATTTTCCGTGAATCAGGGGCTACAAGCATCCTCAGACTCACGGATGGGGTTGTAGACAAACGGTATGGACTTGATGACATTCAAACTCAATGGGGTTAGGGTGTCAAGTCGAATGGGAATCTATTGTAGCCAATACCCTTTTTATTTGAGAGAGAATTTGAGTTAACAAGGCAGCAAAGATCAATCTAAAAGCAGCTTAACCTAAAATTTGAAACTGTTCTTGAATTGGCTATCAATTCAGTTATTTTTAAGAAAAGTGGGTGATTGCAAAAGACCTCTTGAAATCTTTAAAATCTCCCTGCCATAATTAACGTAGACTCGCATATCTCGATTGATCAATAACTCAGACGTGACTTGTCCGTAGTGTCCATGTTTGTCCAACTAGCCCATCAGGGGCTCACACGAAAGCCATCACCGGTGTTGATCGATTTGGGAATTTTGCCATCGGGTGCATCTTTTATTTTCCTCAATAGACTATTACTATATTTAATCATAGCCCACCGGGTCAGGATTTTTTTACCCCTAGTTAATGCTTTGTGAAAGTTAATATCTAGGATGGAGGAAGAATTGATCCGGAATTTTATTATAATTAGGAATTTATGAAATAATAACTTCCAAGGTTGAGGATGCACTTATGCGGCTACAGGCTTTGGATGTATTTCGGGGAATTGCGATCGCCAGTATGATATTAGTCAATAATCCTGGTAGTTGGGATTATGTCTATCCTTGGCTGGATCATGCGGAATGGAATGGCTGTACTCCGACGGATTTAGTATTTCCCTTTTTTCTGTTTATTGTCGGGGTAGCCATGGCTTTTTCTTTGTCTAAATATACCCAAGAATATCGAGCGCCGGAAACAATTGTTCCTAAATCTATTTATCTACAAATTGCTCGACGGTCTGGGATATTATTTTTATTGGGATTACTGCTAAATGGATTCCCTTATTATAATCTCGCCGAAATTAGAATTATGGGGGTTTTACAAAGAATTGGGGTAGCTTATTTTTTGGCTGCGATCGCCATTTTTCACCTCTCCAGAAAAGGATTATGGGCACTCTGTGGCGGGATTTTATTAGGCTATTATATTCTGATGCAATTCGTTCTTGTTCCGGGTTATGGAATCGGAAACCTCACCCCGGAAGGAAATTTTGCCGCCTATATTGATCGCCTAATTTTAGGTCAAAAACATTTGTGGAAAGGAGGATTTTATGATCCCGAAGGACTCTTTAGTACCTTTCCCGCCGTGGTTACGGTTATATTAGGTTATTTAACCGGAAATTGGATTAGAAAACAACCAATTAGAACTGATACCAGTGCCAGTTTAGTTGTATTTGGAATTAGTTGTTTTGTGATTGGTTATTTATGGGCGGAATTGTTTCCCCTGAATAAATCCCTGTGGACAAGTTCCTTTGTAATAGTTACCGTGGGTTGGTCATTAATACTACTCGCATTCTGTTATGAAACCATCGAAGTCCGAGGGTGGAAAAAATGGGGATTTCCCTTTAAAGTTATGGGATTAAACGCCCTAACAATATTTGTGGCTTCTGGTTTTGTCGGGAGAATTTTAAATTTAATTAAAATTGGCGATTCTCCCCAGGCCCCCAGCGCGAAAACTTGGCTGTATGAAACCCTATTCCAGTCGGGGTTCGGGGCGATGAATGGATCTCTAGCCTTTGCGATCGCTACCCTAATATTTTGGTGGCTAGTATCCTATTTGATGTATCGTCAGGAATGGTTTGTGAAAGTTTGAAACCCGAAATCGCTACAATATCAAAGAATGACCATTAGCAGCAAAATGTTATGATCCCAACCGTTATTGAACAATCGGGTCGTGGCGAAAGAGCCTTTGATATCTATTCTCGGCTATTACGCGATCGGATTATCTTCCTCGGACAACAGGTAACAGCCGATTTAGCTAACTTAATTGTGGCCCAGATGCTGTTCCTCGATGCTGAAGACCCAGAAAAAGATATCTACCTCTACATCAACTCCCCAGGAGGTTCGGTGTCGGCGGGTTTAGGGATTTTTGACACCATGAACCACATCCGCCCCGATGTTTCCACTATTTGTCTGGGTTTAGCCGCTAGTATGGGGGCGTTTCTGTTGAGTGCGGGGGCCAAGGGTAAACGGATGAGTCTTCCCCATTCGCGGATTATGATCCACCAACCGTTAGGGGGCGCCCAAGGACAGGCGACGGATATTGAGATTCAGGCCAGGGAAATTTTGTATATAAAAAAACGCCTGAATCAACATTTAGCCGACCACACGGGTCAGCCCCTATCTCGCATTGAAGACGACACAGAACGGGATTTCTTCATGTCGGCGGAAGAATCCATGCACTACGGTTTAATTGACCAAGTAATTAACCGTCGTCCCTCGGCGGCTAATCCGGTTGCGAGTTAATCAATTTTGAAGTTGTCCTCCCGTCTGGGAGGCGCTTTAAATTGTTAGAATTTTTTCAAATAACGGATTCCCAAAAATCATTAATCCCAGGGAAAAATCCTAATGATTCAACAACGACCATCCCAAACCCAAACCCCGATTATTTATTCGGATACTGACGGTCAACCAATGGCTGATAATACCCGACAATTTCAATGGATTGTTACCATCAAGGAAAATTTAGATCTATTATTTGCTAACAATTCTAATGTATTTGTAGCGGGGGATTTACTCTGGTATCCCATTGAAGGAAATAATACAATTCGTCGCGCCCCGGATGTTATGGTGGTTTTTGGTCGTCCCAAGGGCTATCGGGGTTCCTATCAACAATGGCAAGAAGATAATATCCCGCCCCAGGTGGTATTTGAGATTCTTTCCCCTGGAAATACAATTAAAGAAATGGCGGCTAAACTGCAATTTTATCAACGGTATGGTGTGGAGGAATATTATCTTTATGATCCTGAAAAAGTGGATTTTGCCGGATGGCAAATAATGGATGGAAAATTAACAATTATTGAAGAAATTCAAGGTTGGGTAAGTCCCCGTTTAGGAGTTCGTTTTGAAATGGCTGAAGAATTACAAATTTTTACCCCCACGGGAGAACGGTTTTTAACCTTTGTAGAATTAGGGCAAAAATTACAACAAGAAAAGCGACGGGCTGAACAAGCAGAAGCTCGATTAAAAGCCTTAGAAGAACGGTTGAAAAGTTTAGGAGTTGATCCGAATCTTTGAATCAGGAAAAGGGGGGTAGTTACTGGACTAACCACAACCGATCTAAATAATTGATCCGGGCGGAGGGACTCAAGGCCGTTAAGACCTGTTCTCCGTAACTCCGATGTAAGACCCGACTATCAAATAGGGCTACAACCCCCTGACTATCCCGCACCGTAGCAACGGCCCGTTGCAGTTCACTTAATGCTTGGGGTAATAAATAAAACCGAAACCAATCCAGATGTCGTTGTTTATAGTAGGCGACCTGTCCGGCAACTAAAGGATCTTCTAAAGAAGGGATAGGTAAGGTAGCGATCGCTAATAAATGGGGTGAAGGTAAACGGCCCTGATGTTGTCGCCAAAACTCCCAACCCGTCACTAAAACAGCATTTTCCGGTAAATCCGTGGTTTCTACCCGTACCCGAGAACCAAATTCCGCCGCCATCGCCGTACTGACTTGGGCTTTTAACGGAACATCTCCAATTAATAAAACACTGAATCCTTGTACTGATAAGCTCATATATAAAATATTATAAAGCTCTTTAATCAAAGTCAATTGATACTGGGGAGTATTGGGTAAAGGAAAACCCGATGGGATATAAAGTTGGATCAGTTGGCTTTGTCGATCAGGGGTAAATTTCACCCCGGTAATTTCTCCGAGTCCCACCGCTTGGCGATAAATCGGAGCCTGTTTGTCTAAATCCAAAGCTCCTCCAATCAAAACCACAGGCTGTTGGGGCCAGATAGGGCCCAACTCCGATGCCACATCCACCGGGCCACAAAACAGAGAAAAGGTTCCCAATATCCGATCCACCACGGCCCATTTTAACTGTCCAGGCCGTTGCCAACGTTGCCAAAACCTCTGCCATTCAAATAACTGGGGATCGATAACCCCATATAGTTGCTCAATCATTTCCTGTTCTGGATTGTCCAAAACATAGCATTGATAGGGATTAGGGGGATGTTGGAACAAAATCCGAGTTAGGTGTATCCGGGTATCTCGAATGGTTTCCCCCTGTTGGGGTTGCTGTTCCATGAGATGATTCCAGTCCTGGGGATGCAAACTAACCGTTAGGGTTTGGCGTGTCCAGGTTTCCAAATCATCGACCCCATCAATCACAGTCAGGACTTGCTGAGGAAAGTTGTGATCATCCCTGAAGCGACTGGATAACCAAGCTGAAGGTGTTGTTAATAAAACCCCGGAAAAGCTATCATCAGGCCAGGAATCCCCTCGGAGAATGGGTTTATTGGCAATTAGATCAGGATGGTTAAGGGTTTCTGGATTAATCCAGGGTTGTAAATTTAGTCGTTGGAGTTCGTCCAAAATCCCATCGGGCGCCACCACAATTACCGATTGATGCCAGACTAATAATGGTATCCAGTAACTCAACCGATAGGAATGATGATCGTGGCTGGGGGGAATCCCCGTTTGAATTAAAGCATCCCGTCCCAAACGTAACGCCCTAGCCACTAGGCGGGCCATCGTCAGATGATGGGGCCACAGGGCTTCGGTTTGGGACTTGAGCAGGTTTCGCAGTAAGTTATGGACTTCAACTTCTATCAAATTCGTTCAAAAATACAAACAGTAATGGTTAGATTCACCCTCAATTACTAAGATAATCAAAACTTTCGATAAAATCAATCACTTCTTTAAAATCGGGTAGATTAGATTGACGGGAATTGAGGGTTAAATCGGCATCGGTTTGACGACTAGATAGTTCATCAAATCGTTTACCAAAATTAGCATTATTATGAACCATTAAACTTTGTTGACTGCTATTTTTCAATAGGGTTTGAGTGGCGGATTTAAAAAATATAGACCGAGAATCACTTTGACTTTCTTTAACTAAGAGTTTAAATTCATTCGCCTTAACAATAACTTGATTCATGGCAGTTAAAATTTGAATCTTTCGATTTTTTCCTAAATTTTCTTCCTTGATTTTTTTCATTAAATTAATAATATTTTTTTGTGTGGGGGAGGAATCATCAAAGGGAAAAATAATCATACAAGCTAGGGGAAATAAATGTTCTTCCCGTTCCACAACAAAGGTTAAAGTTGTGCGTCGATAATCCACCTCAATACTCGGTGGACGATTCATCACGGGATAGACTTGAGCTAATTTATAATAGATGGTCATTAAAATTAAATTAGATTCAAAATCCAACGGAGCATCCACAAAAATTTGCACCAAGGGAAGACTTTGATTAAAAAACTTTTTCAGGGTTTCGGGATTAAAATTTACAACATGAGTATGATCTCCATGGGGGCTTAAATCAATCCATTCACATTTAAGATCTTCGGCTTTTAAACTAAATCTATGAACATTATAAAGTTTGGCTCCGGTTAAGGTAGCTCCAGATAAATCCGCTCCTACCCAGTCCGATTGAATTAAATTAGCTTGAGTTAAATCCGCATGAACAAAACTGGCTTTGACTAAATTTGTATTACTTAAATTTGCCCCACTTAAATTGGCATAGCTAAAATCGGTTTGTTCAACTTTGGCTTCTCTTAAATCCGCCCCATTTAAGTTGGCTTGAATCAATTTCGCTTTACTCAGTAATGCTTGAATTAATTCCCCGCGAATCAGTAGACTTTCAATCATAGATGCTTCGCTTAAATCGGCTCGGACTAAATTGCTAACATTGAGGGTGGCTCGATCTAAAATGGCGTTACTCAAATTAGCATTACTGAGTCGAGCAACATTAAAATTAGCTCCGGTTAAGTTACAGCCACTTAAATTAGCAGAAGTTAAATTAGCCACCATAAAAGAAGCCCCACTTAAATTTGCTTGACTCAATTTAATCCGGCTTAAATTATTTTCATTCAGGTTAACTCCACTAAAATCCCGCTCTCCTTCCTGATATCTTTTAACAATTTGGTAGACTTTTACTAATTCACTTTCAATCATAATAGTAATCCTTTAACCCTAATTAAATGAATGATTATTGATTCTCTAGTTATGGCTTAAACCTTGATCAAAAAGCCCTAAAATCCTTTAATAAAATTTAGGATAGTTTCCGTATCAAGGGGTTTAGGGTTTAAATAGGGATTGTTCAGGGATTCTGAACTTTCTGATGATTCGGAAGAACAACCTAAACTCCTGCCAAAATAAGCATGGCTATGGAGAATTAAACTTTGATGGCTAGAACTTCTGAGAAGGGTTCTTGTGGGATTTAAAAAGAAAGGCGTTGAGGTTTGAATTTCTGCTTGCCAAGATTGGGGAATTTGAATATCACTCAACAAGCGAATTTGTTGAGAAATTTCCACTCCTAATTGCACAATTCGATTAGATAACTGTACTGGAAAATGACTACAATTGTCTGGCGTTAACTGTTTAATTGCGGTTTCGATCGCTTTTTGGGTAACATCGGCATCCCTAAAGGGTAAAATGGCAATATAAGCAACATTAAAAAGTTGTTCATTGGATTCAATTTTGAATGAAATTACTGTGCGTCGGGAATTAACTTCCAAGGTTGGCGGCTGAGTGAGTAAGGAGGATTTTTGTTGTAGATAATGATAAATTTTAGCAAGAATTGTATGGGCTTCAAATCCTAATTGGGTATCAACACTAATTTCTACGGTCGGAAAGGTAGCATTAAAAAATTTATTGGCTTCTTTAGAACTAAAAGTTTGAATCTGATTACTGTCTCCTAGGGGACTTAAATCAATCCAATCACAAGTAATTTCTTCCGCTTTTAAATCAAAACGAGATACTCCATATAATTTAGCCCCAGTTAAAGATGAACCAGTTAAATCCGCCCCAGTACAATCGGAATTAATTAAATTAGCTTGGGTTAAATCCGCATGGATTAAAACCGCATTCATTAGGTTAGCACCGCTTAAATTTGCTCCACACAAACTCGCCCCACTTAATCGAGCTTGTTCTAAATTTGCCCCACTTAAATTAGCACCATTCAAATCCGCCCAACGGAGATTTGCCCCGCGCAGATCGGCCCCACTCAGATTAGCTTTAGACAGGTTAACTTGTCGTAATTCACCATTACTTAAATTAGCCCCCCTTAAATCGGCTTTGGTCAGACAAGCTCGATGTAAACTCGCCCGTTCTAAATTAGAACCAATTAAAATCGCATCGGTTAAATTAGCTCCATTCAAATTAACTTGTTCCAGGTTCGCTTGGCGTAGGGTTGCTTCTCGTAAATCCGCTTCACTGAGATTTGCCCCCATTAATAAAGCATTACTCAAATCCGAGCGCATGAGTTCAGCCCGAATCAGAGACGCATTAATTAAAGATGCCTCTCGCAGATCCGCCCGAATTAGATTGGCAACATTGAGAACTGCATCATCGAGTCTAGCGCGATGCAAATTCGCACCACTCAAGCGGGCAACATTGAGTTTAGCCTGACTGAAATTAACCTCAGAAAGATTCGCACCACTAAGATTTGTAATGCTCAAAATGGCTTGACTCAGATTGGCTTGACTCAGATTGGCTCGACTGAGATTAGCTTCACAAAGTAAAATACCCGTAAAGTCTCTTGTCCCTGATTTATATTTGAGCAGAAGTTCATCGGCATCCATGCCTTCTAACTCTCCAAATTAGTGAGGTTGATTATAGAAAATTATAACAAAATGGGGTAGAATTTATCTACCTATAAAAAGGGTGAAATTGCTCTAAGAATATTAGTTCAAACCTTAAACAATCGTTTTTAAATTCCAGTTAATGCTGAATAGTTTAATCACCGATTAACCAGCTTTAACTAAACTTGACAAAAATATTCTAAAATTGAGCTTTAAGTGATAGATTCACTAACGCTTTTCCCTAATAATTTGAGTGGAGTCTTTATCTATGAATATTGGTATTATTGGATTGGGTTTAATTGGCGGATCACTCGGTTTAGATTTATATAGTCATCGACAACAAACCCAAACCCAAATTCACAAATCTGACTCCGCGACATCTCCACCCCCATCCTATCGCATTCTGGGTATCAGTCTTAAACAAAAAACCTGCGAGGTTGCTGTTGAACGCGGGGTTGTGGATGAAGCTAGTGTGGATTTATCTTTGATGGGTCAAGCTGACGTTATTTTTATTTGTACCCCTATTGCTGCGATCGCTCCCACCATTATAGAATTAATTCCCCATTTACAACCCCATACTATTTTAACCGATGTGGGTTCTGTGAAAAAACCAATTGTAGAAACTTGTTCCGCCCTATGGCCGAATTTTGTCGGGGGACATCCGATGGCGGGGAATACGGAAACCGGAATTAACGCAGCCCAACATGATTTATTTATTAATAAACCCTATGTAATTACACCGACTAGCAACACCCCCCCCGAATCAATTAAAATTGTAGAATCAATTGTAAATTTATTACAAGCTAAAATCTACCATTGTCAACCAGAAGAACATGATCGGGCCGTAGCTTGGATTTCCCATTTACCTGTAATTATTAGTGGTAGTTTAATTGCGGCTTTAAGATTAGAAAATAATCCCGATGTTGATCTATTAGCCCACTATTTTGCTAGTTCAGGATTTAGGGATACCAGTCGGGTCGGGGGGGGAAATCCAGAATTAGGATTAATGATGGCAAAATATAATCGGGAAGCCCTATTGCGATCGCTCAAATCCTACAAACAAACCCTAGATCAAATCACCAATTATATTGAACAAGAAGACTGGCAAACCCTAGACAAACAGTTAAATCAAAATCATTCAGATCGACTAAAATTCCACTTCTAACCCGTAGTGAGTCCTTCAGGACTCTCTTATTATATTTATTATATTTTCCCTCAAAAACGATGATTAACAACTAAATCCCATAACCTTTGCGGTAACTGAATCAAATGGTCTAATAATTCCTGGGGCCCAATTCCAAATACCAGTTGTAAAATTAATACAATAACTGCGATCGCAATTGCTGTACTAACACTGGCTTTCAACACCTGAACTACCCAGGTAAACACTAACCAAGCCACCAATAGGGAAGCTAATAAAATAATTAATTCAACCATGATAAATTAAATTTGTAGAATAGGGAATTTGAGCATTTTGTTAAAGTATCCATATATAAAACTCTAATAGTTACCATTATAATTGGCTAAATCACCGGTTATCTCCTTGGAAGCGAGAACAGTCAGAGTTGAGATTTGTTAAAGTATCCATTGTATAACCTCTGATTTTTAGGGTTTTAGTATTAAGTTAGTGCAAAAACCAGGTTTCTTATTTTATTTCTCGGAATTTGATCCTTGAGTAAGCTAGACTATAATAGACATATCCAAAAATTTCAATCAAACTCTTATAGAATAATGGTTTGAGGTTAATTTTATTTCCCTAGAGGTTAAAACATGGCTAAAATTAAAGGTCAGGTCAAATGGTTCAACGACTCAAAAGGCTTTGGTTTCATTACCCCCGATGATGGCTCTAAAGATATTTTTGTACACCACTCGGCTATTCAAAGCAATGGCTTTAAAACCCTAACTGAGGGCCAGAAAGTGGAATTTGAGATCCAACAGGGTCAAAAAGGCCCCTCCGCAATGAATGTGATCCTTTTATGAGATTTGATCACGATCTTTCTTCAGATAATTCCCTCCTGTGATCGCTCTATAAAATTGGCGATCGCATGGTTATTGTAATCATAATTCCCTAGAGGTCAAAACATGGCTAAACTGACAGGTAAAGTCAAATGGTTCAACGAGTCCAAAGGCTTTGGTTTCATCACTCCCTCGGATGGCTCGAAAGATGTTTTTGTACATTTCTCGGCTATTCAAAGCAATACTTTTAAAACTCTGGCTGAAAACCAGGAAGTAGAATTTGAGATCGAACAGGGTCAAAAAGGCCCCTCCGCAGTGAATGTGACTGTCTTATAAGACTTGATTACGGTCTCTCTTTAAATAATTCCCTCGTGCGATCGCCGATTTTGTAAAGCGATCGCTTTTTGATCATGGTAGCTCCTGCAAATAGAAAGCAAGATAGTTTCCAAGCCTATTACACTAATTGTCATCATATTACTTCCTATATGGTAGGACTTTTGGAATGTGATTCTAATTTGTCTGTGCTTGAACCTTGTGCGGGTGAGGGTGTATTTATTGACGAGTTATTTAAACAGGAATTAACTCCAGAAATTACCGCCTATGAGTTAAATATTGATTCTGTAAATAAGTTAAATTTTAAATACAATAAATTAACAAATATTGAGATTATACATCAAGATTTTATCCTGGTAAACACTAACAAAAAATTCGATAGAGTGATTGCAAATCCTCCTTATGGAGCCTATCAATCACCGGAAAAAAGAAAACAATTAAAAAAAGCATATCCTCATATATATACTAAGGAAACCTACGGTTTATTTTTAATTCGGACGCTGGAATTATTAAAACAGGACGGACGCCTGGTTTTTATTATTCCAGATACCTATTTATCACTCCATCAGCATCAAGGTTTGCGAAAAGAAATTATTAGTAACTATAAAATAGAATCAATCACTCTTTTTCCTTCCAATTTTTTCCCGGGTGTTAATTTTGGCTATGCGGGATTGAGTATAATATCTATTATCAAGGAAAAACCCAATATTGACTATAATTTTCCTGTATATAATGGTCTGCATTCACCGTCAGAGCTTACCAAATTATTAACTAAAACCAAGAAAAATTATGAAGTTTGTAGACTTTCCTACCGTCAGCTTATTAACAGTTTATCTAATGCTTTTTTTCTGTTTTCAAAAGACTGGATTTCTAAAGTTATGAGTTCTGATAATATGACAGTAGGTGATATTTGTTTTGTGGTAACGGGTTTTTATTCGGGTAATGATGGTAAGTATTTAAGGCGATCGCCATCTGTTACTAGGGGGAATAAAAAATATGCTATTATGGAGAATAATAATATCTGTAGAGATGATCTTTCTATTAATCCACCCCTGAATGGCATCAAAAATGATTGTTATTGGGTTCCTATTGTCAAGGGTGGTAATCAAAGATTTTACAAACAATCAGAATGGTTTATGGACTGGGGGGAAGAAGCAGTTAATGATTATAAAGTTATTAATAAGCAAAAAGCCAGATTTCAGAATTCTCAATTTTATTTCCGTCAGGGAATTGCTGTTCCGATGATATCATCCTCTGCAATTACGGGAGCATTGATTGATGGGAGATTATTTGATCAGTCTATTGTGGGGATATTTCCTCGCCAAGATTACCAGGATTTAATTTACTATTTACTGGGTTTTTTCAATAGTAAAGTTTGTAATATTCTGATTAGAACTATTAATACAAGTACCAATAATTCTGCGAATTATATCAAGAAAATACCTTTGATTATACCACAAAAACTGTTATTGGAAAAAATATCAAAAGAAGTGGAAAAGCTGGTAATATTAGCTAAGTCTAATATTATTAATGATCAAGATTTGCAAGAATTAAATCAATACTTTTATGAGGTATATGGTGCTAAAATATCTGAATAAAAGCGATATATATAGCAGTTTGTATTGATATTTTTACAAGGATAAAACCTAGTTTAAACACAAAGATACAAAGACACAAAGAAGTTGTAAATACTAACCTAACTAAAACTGGTCTTATCTATAGAAAAAATATGGCTAACCGATCTCACAGAAATACACGACTTATTGGAATGAATGCCCTGCGAAAACGTAATGGGGTTCACACTTCTGAACTTGAAATTGAAGTTAAAGAATATCAAGAAACAGTTCATACTGTTATGAATCTTGATTGTCTTGAACTGCTTAAAAAGATTCCCTCAAACTCAGTTCAACTGATTGTTTGTGATCCTCCTTATAATATAAATCTCGCGGAATGGGATAATTTTGATAATTATATTAAGTGGGCATCTAATTGGTTGATAGAGAGCGAGAGAGTCCTATCTGAGACAGGAAATATTGTTATATTTGGTGGGTTTCAATATCAAAGTGAAGCCGGAAGTGGTGATTTACTGGAAATTATGATGTATATGCGTCATCATAGCAAAATGCGATTAGTTAATATGATTATTTGGTATTATAAAAATGGTATGAGTGCCCATAGATTCTTTGCTAATCGCCATGAAGAAATAGCCTGGTTTGCTAAGACAAAAAAATATATTTTCGACTTAGATGCAGTGCGTATACCTTTTGATCAGGAGACTAAAACCCTGTATTTAAAAGATAAAAGATTAAAGCCTGAGAGTGTTGAGAAAGGCAAAAATCCGACTAATGTTTGGGAGATTGGAAGATTAAATGGTAATTCACTGGAAAGGGTAGGACATCCCACACAAAAACCAACGGAAATAATTAGAAGAATTGTCCGTGCTATGTCTTACCCTGGTTCGGTTGTACTTGATTTTTTTGCGGGTTCAGGAGTGACAACAAGAGTGTGTATAGAAGAAGGAAGACATAGTATCGCTAGTGATCTTTCTACTGATTTGAATGGTTATTTAGATCAGCATATAGCCCAAATAAAACCCGATATTTTTTCTAATTTTGCCCCGTTTAAATTCCTCAATGAAACTAAATTTCAGTCCCATCCAGTGTTTAGCAAATATAAATTTGACGAGGGCTAATTTTAGAATCAGAAAAAGCATCATTTACCTGCTTGAAAAATCTCTAAAGCTGTCAAATTTAACTCTGGAAAAATCAGTGATTCAATGTGTTGATTTTCTCGAAATTGGTGGAGTTGATACTCTCCTTCAACAAGCTGGTAGACGGAAATAGTAGGTCGTTTAGGATTTCCGATAAATCTTCTTCCTCCTAATCCTAAATAATCTATAATCCAGTATTCATAAATGCCCAAAATCTCGTATTCTTCTAGTTTTAAAGCATAATCATCACTCCAATTAGTTGAAACAACTTCAACCACCAATGGTACAGAACTTCCTTGAGTAATAACCGATTCTTTTTCCCATCTAGGATTATCTATAACCCGTCCTTCATCAATTACAATCACATCAGGCTCATATCCAGACTGATCACGAGCAGATTTAATCACGCTTTCTTTAGGAATAAAATAAGGAAGTTTTAATCGTCTAATTTCAAAGTTAAGTTCAGCAATTAAAAAACCTGCAACCCGTGAATGTTTACCTGTGGGTTTAGGCATTTCTACAATTTCTCCGTTGTGTAATTCGTAGTGATATTCCGACCTTTCTGGATACCCAGCGATAAATTCATCAAATGTTACGGTTGTAGATATTGCTTGAATCATAAGCTCTTTTTTATTAGGAATTATTAAGATTATAGCATTTTCTACACAAAATCATACGGGTTTTTATCACAAATCATTTAGGATTGCTGTATCATTGTTTAGAATTAAGAATTAATCCTTGATAGACTTGAATCATTTGTTGAGCGATCGCCTCCCAACTATAATAATTTAAAGCATAATTTTGAGCATTTAAACCTCGCCGTTGACGTTCTTGGGGATTTTTTAATGCGGTTTCAATTAAACTTGAAATTTCATCAATATTGCCATTTCCGACCCAACCTCCTTGGGCTTTTTCCACATCTTCCCAAATATAAATTCCCTTAGAAATTATTACCGGAGTTCCCACAGCCATCGCTTCGGCCACTGCAATTCCAAAATTTTCATAATAGGAAGGTAAGACAAATAAATCAGCTATTTTTAATAAAGCTGTTTTGATTTCTCCAGTTACAAACCCTGGAATAATAGTTTTTTCGCCTAAAGGAGATTGTTGAATTTGTTGTTTAATTTTAGCCTCATATTCGGGATCTTGGGGATTAGATCCTGCTAAAATAAATTGAAATTCTAATCCAGTTTTTAAGACTTTTTCTAAAGCGGGAATTAAAATATCGAGTCCCTTTTTGGGTTCAATTCGAGATAAAAATAAAATAATCGGAATATTTGGCTTTATTTCTAAATGGGATAAAATTGCTTGGGGAGTTTGGGTTAATTCGGGTAAGGTTACGCCTAAAGGAATGACTAAATCATTCGTTTTAACTCCAAATCGTTCAGATATTCTGGCTTCTTCTTGACTGGTAAAATGAATAGCTGCTGCCCCGGCAAGATTGGGACGTTCTAATAATGCTGCATAGAGTTTTTTTAACTGTTTTTTCTTGTTTAAATCGGCGGGGTCAAGGGTTCCTAACGGGCGTAAAATATAGGGTAATTTTTGATAACGGGCTACGGTTGCCGCCGCCGAAGTTACGGGAGAAAACAAGGCATGAATATGGGCTAAATCATATTCAGAGGCGTGTTTTTTTAGCCAGTTTAATAAATCTAAAGAAAATTTATAACGGCGAAAGGGAGAACAGGGAAAATAGCGAATTTGATAACCATTTTCCTGTACGGGAATATCCAAAGGAACATCTAAGGGCGGTTGTCCGCGATCGCCATTAGAATTAGTGGTTAAAACTGTCACCTCAACCCCCAGTTTTCCTAACGCTGAAGATAGACCCCGGATCATTTGACTGGGGCCACCATATACTAAAGAAATTGAAGGAATAATTTGTAGGATTTTCATAATTAATTAATTGTTAATTGTTAGAAGAGAGACGCGCCGTGGCACGTCTCTACATTGTTAACTGATGACTGCAATGGCATCGGGAATTTCTTTTTCGACTCGACGTAAACGGGGCATTTGATAGGCAATTAAAGCGGCTACAATATTGAGGATACCTATTAACATAAATAATAACCCACTTCCTCGTCCTGCACCTACTCCAATAATTGTACCAATACTATCAGCTAATAGTCCACCGGGTTTCATCATTGGTTCTAATACTCTATCAGCTAGGGGCCCAACGGTTAAATGGGATAGAATTAAAAGCGATCGCTCGACAACACTTTGTAAAGAAAATATCCGTCCTTGTAATTCAAAGGGGATTTTAGATTGCCAAATTGTATGATTACTACTAACAATAAAGGGACGGGCAAATAAATAACCAAATCCTCCAATTCCAGCTAAGAAAACCGAAGGTCTAAACCCGCCTAAACAAAGACATAAACCCTGTAAACCGACTAACCATAAAATTGCTTTCATTCGGTTTTTAGGGCCGCCCCAAACACTGACAGCGAGGCTTCCGAGGAGCATTCCACAACCGCTAATTGATAAAATCAATCCTAATTCTTTACTGCTGGCAAAGGTTAAGACCACCGGCCAGAATAAAATAGCAAGCATTCCTTCTGTAAAGTAAGTTATTGCAAAAAAGCTTAATAATTTTTTTAAACCGGGACGGATGAGAATATAATTCCAGGCGGACAGATTTTCTTGCCAAAGTCGTTTAAAGTTTAAGGGTTGTTGTTGAGATTTTGAAGGTTCTACTTTAGGAAAACGTACAATTAATAAAGTAATTAACCCTAAAATAAAGGTTCCTGAATCAATAATTAAAATCGAACCAATACCAATACTACTAACTAAAATTCCGGCAACAGTTGGGCCAGAAATTTTAGCGATCGCCCTAGAAACTTGTACCATGCCATTAGCACGACTCAAATCATTGCGGGGAACTAATTGGGGAATAGAGGCCATATAAGCGGGCCATTGGAAGGCGCCTGAGATGGAACTCACGCACACCGCAACGTAAATATGCCAAACTTCTAAACGGTTGGAAAACACCAAACCCATTAAAATTAGCGTTCCGACCGCCGCAATAATATCATTAATAATCATCGCGCCGCGACGACTCGAACGGTCTACAATAGCGCCTGCGAGGGGGGAAATCAACAGGTTAGGAAGATGAATACAAACAGAAATCAGAGCAAACTGGGTAATGGAACCTGTGGTTTGATACACCCAAACCCCCAAAGCAAATTCGGTTAAGCTGGAACCAAACATAGAAACAATTTGTCCCAACCAAACCAGCAAAAAAGTCGGCATACGTTCTTTGTCCCACAGTTTCATCAGTTATAGCTTGCTTATATTAAGTATTGTAAAGAGCATTTGTCAATCGAGGTCTTCGCCATGACTTGCTAATTCTGTTATATTGAAATCAAATCCGCTCTTTTTGGGTTAGTCTCATTTATTCAGAAATAGTCTGTACAAATTCAATGTCAATCAACTTCATGGGTAAATTAAATGTCATCTGCTACCCCTATTTCTAAAGAAACAATTACTATCCAAGGAGGATTCGGCCCAATTCAAGCAATTGAGGCTCCGGTTACCTTAGAAATTAAACCTCTAACTGTGTTGATAGGAACCCAAGGAACAGGAAAATCTTTAATCAGCCAAATTCTCTATTTTTTTCATGATTATGAATATTTATTGTCGAACTATTTTGAATCATTAACACCCAACAGTACAGTGCGTAAGATATTAGAAGGAATTAGATCAGGAGAATTAACTAATAGGGCTTTAGCCAGTTTTTTAACATCTCCAAAAGTTGAGATAATCTATACAAAAAATGATCTAAATTCATTTGAGAATCAACAAAAAATAACTCTATATAAATCTAATCGAAAAATTAATCCTATTGGTAACTTCAAGAAAGAAATTGATCGGTATTTAAAAGACTTATTTGCTGATCCCTCTCTTTCGGGTAAACACTTACCAAAGTCAATTTTTGTCCCAGCAGAAAGAACATTTTTTTCTCGTTTTATCAACTCTAATTCTACGATATTAGGAAATCGAGCTTTACCCATTACCATGCGGGAATTTGCTAAAGTTTTAAGTCAAGTTTCCGATATTCATCAATTTTGGGATACCAACATTCAAGAGAAACCTAAAGCAGCCTTGGATATTGATAATTTAGTCAAAAATGCTTTAGGGGGACGAGCGATTTCTGCTAAAACTGGCCCCTATGCTCGTAAATGGCAATGGATACCAGAAGAAACCCATCAACCTTTAGAGATTGAAATGGCTTCTTCAGGTCAAATGGAAACTTGGCCGTTAGTATCAACAGCACAAGCATTACTGGGTTTTCCACAATCTGAAAGGCCTCTATTTATTCATATTGAAGAACCAGAAACTCATTTACATCCAGAGGCGCAAGTTGCTATTATTAAAATGTTAGCTTATTTAGTCAATCAAGGTTTTCGTTTAGTAATTACAACTCATTCTTTAGTTGTATTATACACCTTAAATAATTTAATATTAGCTTATGAGCAATTAAACGATGAATCCGTTGATGGAATGCCTGAAATCGAAACAAGAATAGCCCCTGAAATGCTTTCAGCTTATCTGTTTAGTCAAGGTAAAATCCAAAATATTGTCACGGAGTCAGGAAAAATAGATGAAGGATTACTAGGATCTGTTTTAGGAAATTTAGAAATTCAATTTAATCAATTAATGACGTATAATTTATGGAGTAAATAATTTAAAAAAATGCGCTTACTTTGCACTAGAGATAAACTTCCAAATATTCCCAGAATTAATTCTACTGATCCAATTAAAAACCTAGACAATTGTTGCCAATTGGTTGAAATAGAAACCGAGATACTTCTTTTTGAAAAAGTCGAAAAATCTTATTATTGGGTGAAATTAGAAGCCGATGAAATTCAGTTAGTTGTCTGTAATTTAGAAAAATATGCTAATCAAGCAAGTAGTTGGAAAGGTCGGCGCTGTGATTATTTAGTCATGGGAATGAATGTAGAAGATGGAGATTGTTATTTAATTATTATTGAGTTACGTCATCTTATTGTGAATGAAGATCAAGCAATTGATAAGTTAGATCAAGTGGAAAAAACAATTCAAAATATTATCTCTATTCTTCCTCAACAATTTTTTCATTCTTCCTGTTTTGATCAAGCTTGTCCCCAACCTCAACCCTATAAAATTGCCGGGATTATTATTGCACCTGCGGGAATTAAGGGAATTTCACGCGAAGATAGAACTCGTGTTATTAACCATGAGAACTATCAAGCCATTATTACGATGATGCCTCCTGAACAAGTCAAAGACTGTAAAATAACTTGGCATGATCTATTGCAACAATTTGTTTTTGTTTCTCCCTCTCGGAGAAGATAAGAAATAAAATTGATTATTTAAAATTCGTTTAATTAGCTTCCTTAATTTTTTGCTCCCAAATATCAACTAAATTTTTAATTACCACATCCCAACTGTAATTACCGACGGATTTCATTCCTTGATTTCCTAGGGTTTTTCTTAATAGAGGATCATCAATTAATTGCTGTAATTTCTGTGTAAAATCTTCTGGATCTTGAGGAGTATATAAAAATCCATTTTCTCCATCTTGAACATTTGGCTAATTCTTGAGCTAAATTTTGCCCTGGAATATATTCTTGAACTAAATATTGACGGTTATCTTGGATAAAATGGGCGAATAATTCAGGAATTTGTTGATGTTTGCCTAATTGTTCTAACTGTATAGCTTCTTGTTTAAAAAGTTCTCCGGCTTTTTCTTGATTATTCGTGCCTTGAGCTTGGGGTAAAAATTGTTTAATTACACAATAGGGTTGAGACGGTTTATCTTCATCAACCGCTAGAAACGTTCGACCAAAACCTCCTTGTCCTAATATTTTTAAAGCTCGATATCGTTCCCTTAATAGTAATTTAGAACCGCATTTTTGACAAAAAATTGTAGTTTTAAGGTTGAGTTGGAGGCAATCAGGATTAAGACATTGACTCATGGTTAAGGACTGGGGATATATAATTTAATTCTTATTTTATCAGATATTATTTAACCCTTCCCTCGTTCCAATGCTCTGCATTGGAATGCAAATTTGAGGCTCTGCCTCAGATTATAACAGGAGGCAGAGCCTCCTTAATGTCATTTCTAGGTAGAACCTAGAAACGAGGGGAAAAATAATTTATCGGAAACTACAACCTAAAATATACGGTTTGCCACAATACCAAAACCGATCGCACTTCCTACAGTAGTAGATGTGAACCACAAAGGGCAACCGTCCAAAGTTGAAGTCAAACCGTCCCAAATAGGTTCGGTAAACACACCTTCAAGGAATGGACAAACCGCCCGCAGTATAGAGATAAGCAATCGTATCTTAAAAACTGTATTGAAATTGGACTCGCCCCCGGCTTTAGTTGGGTTCGATAATTAGTCCAGAAGTCGTATTAAAACGACTAACCTCAAACAGAATCTAACTTTTTTGTAGTAAATTGGAGAACAATAAAGAATATGGGAAAAGTAGTCGGCATTGACTTAGGAACCACTAACTCTTGCGTCGCCGTGATGGAAGGGGGAAAACCCACCGTAATTGCTAATGCGGAAGGGTTACGCACCACACCTTCAGTGGTAGCTTTTGCTAAAAATGGTGACGAACTGGTGGGTCAAATTGCCAAACGTCAGTCGGTAATGAACCCCGAAAATACCTTTTATTCGGTTAAACGGTTCATCGGACGCAAATCAGAAGAAGTTAACAACGAATCTAAAGAAGTTTCTTATAAGGTGCTGCGTGATAGCAGTGGTAATGTTAAATTAGATTCCCCCGCCCGCAATAAACAATTTGCCCCGGAAGAAATCTCCGCCAAAGTGTTGAGAAAACTGGTTGATGATGCCAGTAAATATTTAGGCGAAACCGTTAGAGAAGCTGTTATTACCGTTCCTGCTTATTTTAACGACTCCCAACGTCAAGCGACTAAAGACGCGGGTAAAATTGCCGGAATTGAAGTTAAACGGATTATCAACGAACCAACCGCCGCTTCTTTGGCCTATGGTTTAGAACAAAAAAGTAACGAAACTATTCTGGTTTTTGACTTAGGGGGCGGTACTTTTGATGTCTCAATTTTAGAAGTCGGCGATGGGGTATTTGAAGTATTATCAACTTCTGGAGATACTCACCTGGGAGGAGATGATTTTGATAAGAAAATTGTTGACTACCTAGCGGAAGAATTTCAAAGAAATGAGGGCGTTGACCTTCGCAAAGATAAACAAGCCCTGCAACGGTTAACCGAAGCCTCGGAGAAAGCTAAACAAGAACTGTCTAGCGTTACCCAAACCGAAATTAACCTGCCTTTTATTACGGCGACCCAAGATGGCCCTAAACATCTGGATATGACCTTAACCCGGGCAAAATTTGAGCAGTTATGTTCTGATTTAATTGACCGTTGTTTGACGCCCGTTGAGAAAGCCATCACTGATTCTAAACTGAAGAAATCTGATATTGATGAAGTGGTGTTAGTCGGAGGTTCTACCCGTATTCCTGCGATTCAAAAATTAGTTCGGGACGCCTTGGGTAAAGAACCTAACCAAACCGTTAACCCCGATGAAGTGGTGGCTTTAGGCGCTGCAATTCAAGCTGGGGTGTTATCGGGTGAAGTTAAAGACATTCTGCTGTTAGACGTAACTCCATTGTCCTTGGGTGTGGAAACCCTCGGTGGGGTGATGACTAAAATTATTCCGCGTAACACTACTATTCCTACTAAGAAATCGGAAGTGTTCTCGACGGCGGTGGATGGTCAAACTAACGTTGAAATCCATGTTCTCCAAGGAGAACGGGAAATGTCTAATGATAACAAGAGTTTGGGAACTTTCCGCCTCGATGGTATTCCCCCCTCGCCCCGGGGTGTTCCTCAAATTGAGGTGATTTTTGATATCGACGCCAACGGGATTTTGAACGTTACCGCCAAGGATAAGGGGACTGGAAAAGAACAGTCTATCAGTATTACGGGCGCGTCTACCCTCCCCAATGACGAAGTACAACGGATGGTACGGGAAGCTGAACAAAATGCCGCCACCGACAAAGAACGTCGGGAACGCATTGAACGCAAAAACCAAGCTGATACCCTCTCCTATCAAGCGGAAAAACAGCTTCAAGAGTTAGGTGATAAGGTTCCCGAAGCCGATAAAACCAAGATTGAAGGGATGGTGAAGGAATTGCGGGAAGCGATCGCCCAGGATGATGATGATAAAATTAAAACCCTAACTACGGATTTACAACAAGCGTTATTTGCGGTGGGTTCTAATATCTATCAACAAGCTGGTGGCGGTGTTCCTCCTGAAGACGGTGGCCCTGGTGCTGGCGGTTCCACCCCTCCAGGTGGCGGTGATGATGTGATTGATGCTGACTTCACCGAATCTAAATAATTTCGTTGTTGTGCTTTAGCACCATCGTTGTTGTGCTTTAGCACCATCTTAGTTGTTGTGCTTTAGCACCATCATCGTTATTGTGCTTTAGCACCATCTTAGTTGTTGTGCTTTAGCACCATCATCGTTATTGTGCTTTAGCACCATCTTAGTTGTTGTGCTTTAGCACCATCATTCCTCCCTCCTTTATTTTAAGTAGGGAGGAATTTTTATTATAAAATACAAACAAAATGAAATCTATAAAACCCTCAAATTCTGATCGTGAAAGAACTATTATTGTCCGCAGAATGCGAAGTCTGAGTACCCTTTTAGATAATGCTATTCGGGTTCCTGGTACATCAATTGGGTTTGGAATTGATCCGATTTTAGGGTTAATTCCTGGGGGTGGGGATATATTAGGAGGAGTGTTATCTATTTATATTGTATTTGAGGCATTTAAGTTGGGTTTACCCAGGGAAACTTTAATTACAATGGTATCCAATATTGCCTTAGAAACTATTACGGGAACTGTCCCGGTATTTGGAGATATTTTTGATGTCGCTTGGAAAGCTAATGTTAAAAACGTTGAACTTTTAGAAGATTACGTTAATTCCCCTGAACTGGGGGAAAAAGCCGATCCTTGGTTTGTTTTTCTATTATTGGGGGGATTATTATTATTAATTATATTAATTGCTATTGTCGGTATTGCCGTTTTAGCATTTATTTTTAATAGATTAAGTGCTATGTTTTAATGGTGGTAAAATTTATTCCCCCCTTTTTTTTAATAGTTTTTGGGGGGGATAAATTATTGGCAACTTCACAAATAATAGGTATTACAATCTATTTAGGATTGCTGGATATATTCGGTTTTCTCAACATTAGAGATTTAGGCTGAGATTTCGGCTGAACGCGATAAACTTTGAATTTGTTTAATGCAATACTAGCCGATTGTGCGACTGAAATCTGAGGATCTCGGAGTGCTTTCTGTAAAATCGGAATCACTTGATGAGAGGGTATTTTTCCTAATGCAATAATCGCTTCTTGACGAACACTTGGATCAATATCTTGACTTAATCGAGTTAAAAGAGGAATGCTTTGTTGGACTTCTCGACTTAATCGACCGGAAGCTGTAAGTTTCCCTAATGTTGAAGCAACAGCATAACGAACTTGAGGGTTAGAATGTTGTAAATATCCAGTTAATATGTTAGTAGATCCAAAATTTCCTGATGATCCAATTGCTGAAATTTGTTGAATCAATTCTTCTTCTGATGAAGTTTTGGTTGGAGGTAATGTGATATTTTCTGTTTGAATATTTGTCGTGGGTAATGTTATAATTTCCTCGACGGTAGGAGATGCTAAAACCGGAGATTCTTCTACAATTTCTTCAATGGTAGGAGATGCTAAAACCGGAGATTCTTCTACAATTTCTTCAATGGTAGGAGATGCTAAAACCGGAGATTCTTCTACAATTTCTTCAATGGTAGGAGATGCTAAAACCGGAGATTCTTCTACAATTTCCTCGACGGTAGGAGATGCTAAAATCGGAGATTCTTCTACAATTTCTTCAATGGTAGGAGATGCTAAAACCGGAGATTCTTCTACAATTTCTTCAATGGTAGGAGATGCTAAAACCGGAGATTCTTCTACAATTTCCTCGACGGTAGGAGATGCTAAAATCGGAGATTCTTCTACAATTTCTTCAATGGTAGGAGATGCTAAAACCGGAGATTCTTCTACAATTTCTTCAATGGTAGGAGATGCTAAAACCGGAGATTCTTCTACAATTTCTTCAATGGTAGGAGATGCTAAAACCGGAGATTCTTCTACAATTTCTTCAATGGTAGGAGATGCTAAAACCGGAGATTCTTCTACAATTTCTTCAACGGTAGGAGATGCTAAAACCGGAGATTCTTCTACAATTTCTTCAACGGTAGGAGATGCTAAAATCGGAGATTCTTCTACAATTTCTTCAACGGTAGGAGATGCTAAAACCGGAGATTCTTCTACAATTTCTTCAATGGTAGGAGATGCTAAAACCGGAGATTCTTCTACAATTTCTTCAATGGTAGGAGATGCTAAAATCGGAGATTCTTCTACAATTTCTTCAATGGTAGGAGATGCTAAAATCGGAGATTCTTCTACAATTTCTTCAATGGTAGGAGATGCTAAAATCGGAGATTCTTCTACAATTTCTTCAATGGTAGGAGATGCTAAAATCGGAGATTCTTCTACAATTTCTTCAATGGTAGGAGATGCTAAAATCGGAGATTCTTCTACAATTTCTTCAATGGTAGGAGATGCTAAAATCGGAGATTCTGGTTGAATTTCAGATTCAACCGCTTGATTTGTAGAAAATTGACTCACCTGTGCTTGACTGGCTTCTAATTCAGCATTTACCTCCTCTAGCATGGTTTGATACTGAATCAAAAAGTCATTGAGTTTTGTAACTTCAGTTTCACTTTCTTGCAATTGTTCTGTCAGTTGTGCAACCTGAGTTTCAGATTCAAAAAGAGATTGATTCAGTTGTTGAACTTGAGTATCTTTCTCCTGTAACTGCACACTCATCTGTTCAAGTTGAGCTTGATATTGATTTTCCGATGTTTCTATTGCTTGCTGAAGTTGATTTTGATATTTTTGTTCTGACTCTTGAATAGTTTGTTGAGTCCGAATCAGATATAATTTGTCTTGTTCCTCTCGTTGCTGACGATTGTTTTCCTCTATACTCTTTTTTTGATTGGATATCTGTTTGTCAAACCACCAGTAGGCAAGTCCTACACCTACCACGAATCCAATAATTAACGTAACCACTAAATTGCCGAAAGCCATACAATCACTCCTATTTTATCGAAACCTAACGTAGTTCTCTCACGATATGTATTACAAATCTTAACTAAACAGAATAAATCCCAAAATATTAGTTTAGGATTTTATAGACTATAAGTTGCTTATTTTGAATCGTCAATCCAAATGTCAACTAAATCCATCACTGTTTGCGCTCACATCTTTGTCTGAAGACGAATACATTGGCTAGGATACTACTATACCCAAAAACAAGCAAGGTGATCCAAACTGCTATTGATCAAAGACCAGTCCAGTCCCAATTCAAGAATTTGCCTTTCCCCTGAGTACCTGGCCAATAATTGTAGAATTTGTGTTCAGCCAATAACTTCAGTACCTCCCAACGGTGGGTTAAGTTAAAATTAAGGCTTTATAAATTAGTATCAAAAGCTACAGTTAACCGTTATCATGTTTTGATTTGTTGAAATAGACGGAATTCCTGCCCGTTCGCGGCGGGGCGGATGTCAAATTTCAAGTATAGTAGTGCACAGGAAACAGAGAACAGAAATAATGTACCATATAGGTTTCGGCATGATTCTATGTTCTGACCTTTCTGGTGACTACTAGAACTCTAAAAGATAGGGGCTAAAGGCTGTGCAATTTCAATCTTACGATCCGGGTGAATTTTACGATGAACTGTTTGTGGCGAAAGGACAACCTCGTTCCTATGCAGCCCAGTTAATTGATCGAATTAATTCTTTATCCCCAGGGGATTTAGAAATTCGACAGGAAGCGGCTAAAACAGCAATGATGAAATTAGGAGCAACTTTTAACGTTTATAATGATAGTGAAGGAACAGAAAGAATATTACCCTTTGACTTAATTCCTAGAATTGTTTCTGCTTCAGAATGGTCTCATTTAGAAAGCGGATTGAAGCAACGTATTCATGTATTAAATCTATTTATTAATGATATTTATGGGGAACAAAAAATTGTTAAAGATGGAATTATTCCCGAAGAATTAATCCTGTCTTCTAAAGGATTTCTTAAACCCTGTATGGGGTTAAAACCCCCTAAAGGAATTTGGTGTCATATTACAGGTACAGATTTAGTTAGAGATCAAGAGGGAAAATGGTACGTTCTGGAAGATAATTTGCGCTGTCCATCGGGGGTTTCCTATGTTTTAGAAAATCGCCGGGTAATGAAAAGCACATTTCCCCAACTTTTTGCTAAATTAGGGATTCAACCCGTTGATGAATACCCCAGTCATTTATTAGATACCTTGCTAAATTTAGTGGGGGATCATATTACTAATCCGACGGTTGTTGTTTTAACTCCGGGGATGTACAATTCCGCCTACTTTGAACACTCATTTTTAGCCCAACAAATGGGGGTGGAATTAGTCGAAGGACGGGATTTAGTGGTCAGTGATGGCTATGTGCAGATGCGAACCACTAAGGGTTTACAACGGGTGGATGTGATTTATCGCAGAATTGATGATAATTTCATTGATCCGTTAGTTTTTAATCCTGAATCAATGTTAGGGGTTCCCGGGTTAACGGAAGTGTATCGAAATGGTCGGGTTGCTCTGGCGAATGCTTTGGGAACTGGAATTGCAGATGATAAAGTGATTTATGCTTATGTTCCCCAAATGACTCAATATTATTTAGGAGAAGAACAAATTTTATCCAATGTTCCGACCTATTTATGTTGGGAACCCAAACAACTGAAATATGTGCTAAATAATCTCGATAAATTAGTCGTTAAAGCGGCGAATGAAGCGGGAGGATATGGGATGTTAATTGGAACCCAATCTACCGAAGCAGAACGTCAAGAATTTGCCCAAAAAATCAAGGCGAATCCCCGAAATTATATTGCACAACCAACATTATCTCTATCTCGCGTTCCAACCTTATTAGGAGATACTTTTGAAGGGTGTCACGTTGATTTAAGACCCTATATTTTATATGGTGAGGATATCTATGTTCATCCAGGGGGATTAACCCGGGTGGCGATGAAAAAAGGGTCATTAGTTGTTAATTCTTCTCAAGGAGGAGGGAGTAAGGATACTTGGGTTTTATGTGAATAAATCTGGATCACGGATTTAAGAGGATTTCACGGATTTCACGGATTTTAATCTGTGTTATAGCAGGGAACAGGGAACACCGCAGAAAAAGAGGAGTGTACGGCGCGCGGTTTTAGCATCAGTCTATGTCCTAACACCCCAGGCGCGACTGCTATAATCTGTGTCAATCTGCGTAACCCTCTTAAATCTGTGATCGGATTTCATGGATTTTTTGGGGGTGGCTTCATCTTATTCAACAGTAAACCGTTAACAATTTTTAATATGTTAAGTCGTGTTGCAGATTCTATTTATTGGTTAAATCGTTATGTAGAACGGGCGGAAAATATTGCTCGTTTTATTGACGTTAATCAAAATTTATTATTAGATTCTCCCTCCGGTGTTCAACAACAGTGGAAACCAATTATTGTCACAACGGGAGATTTAGAACTGTTTAAAGAACGTTATGGAGAGGCTACCGCAGAAAATGTGATCCAATTTTTGACCTTTGATAGTAATTATCCCAGTTCTATTTTATCTTGTTTACGGGCTGCCCGGGAAAATGCTCGTTCAGTTCGAGAAATTATTTCCTCGGAAATGTGGGAACAGGTGAATGAATTTTATATGATGGTTAGAGATGCGGCTTTAGGAGATAGTTCCTATCAACTCGCGGATTTCTTCTATCAAGTGAAAATGCACGGACACCTGTTTGCTGGGGTGATGGATGCTACGATGTCCCATAATGAAGGGTGGCATTTTGGCAATATGGGGAGATTATTAGAACGGGGGGATAAAACCTCTCGAATTTTGGATGTTAAGTATTATATTTTGTTACCTTCGGTACAGGATGTGGGAACAACTATTGATGAAATTCAGTGGATTGCATTGTTAAAATCTGCGAGTGCTTATGAAATGTATCGGAAACGCAAACAACACCGAATTACGCCCTCTAGGGTGGTAGAATTTTTAATCTTGGATCGGGAGTTTCCCCGTTCAATTCAATATTGTTTGTTACAAGCGGAGCGATCGCTTCAATGTATTACTGGAACTAGCCCCGGAACCTGGCAAAATCCTGCCGAACGGGAGTTAGGACGGTTACGTTCTGAACTCGATTATCTGACGATTGAAGAAATTATGCAAACAGGAATTCATGAATTTTTAGATGATTTGCAACATCGGATGAATCATGTTGGTGAGCGAATTTATGAAGATTTTTTTGCCCTAAAACCAGTTGTCAGTCCCTTTGTCCAGACTCAAACTCAAGCGAGTTCCTGATCGATCCAACCCCTAATACTTTCAAACCTTCCGTTTCAATAGCCCATAATAACTTAGTAGCCGTTAACGGATTTTGGAGGATATCACAACCGCCAAGGCAGTTAGGATAAAGACGGATCTTGGAACCCAGACAGTGAAGTATTTTCCCCCGGTGTTCCCTTCCCCCTAGCCCCCCGTGCACGGGGGGTTTGGGGGGGCTGTTCCGGTGTTCCCTGCTATATCACCAAAATTGGGCTTGAGCAGCAACTTTTAAAATTCGTGAGTTGCCATGACCGGGCGTGGTAAAATGTGTAAAAATTCGCCCAAATAATTTTTCCCAGAGGTATATTAATTCATGGAAGCAACACTGCTGTTAGCAAAGCTACCCGAAGCTTACTCTATTTTTAGCCCGGTTGTTGACATTTTGCCCGTTATCCCCGTATTTTTCCTGTTGTTGGCTTTCGTTTGGCAAGCCTCTGTGGGATTCAAATAAGAAAACAAGTTTAAGCTATCAGCGTTGAGTTAGAAAATTTGGGGTTTGACTTTCCAATCTTTTTAACTCGACGCTGATAGCATTTTCCCGTTAATATTACTTGCTTCCACCAATTGTTTTTTGGAAAGCGGGTCTTTCGTTTAAACGTTGAATATATTCTAAAACCGCCGGATAGGGGCTTAAATCCAACTTCAACATCAGGGGAATATAAGCCAAAATTGAACCTACCGCAATATCAGCTATGTTCAATTCATCACCCATTAAAAAGGGTTGTTGACTCAGAATTTTATTTAAAGGATTGAGTAAACGAGGAGTTTCTTTTTCCCGATTCGCTTCTATAAAAATCCCCGTTCCCAAGGTAGCATTGCCAAATAATACCCATTGTGTAATGATAGCTCGTTCTTCAGCAGAATTTGGTAATTTACCGTGTTTTTCAGCTAAATATAATAAAATTGCGCCGGACTCCCACAGTTGAAAATCATCTTCTACAATAGCAGGAACTTTACCAATCGGATTAATTGATAGAAATTCGGGTTGCAGGTGTTCCCCTGCCGCCATATCTAATAAAATAAACTCGTAGGCAACCCCAATTTCCTCTAAATACCATTGAACAATTGAAGCCCGACTGCGACCGCCACCATAGAGTTTTAACATGGATCTTTATCCTTTTTTAAGATGAGAACTTTCTAAAAAAGTTTATCATAAAATTAGAAAGACAAATCAGGATTAATAACCAGACCCAGGAAAAAGAAGCGTGTTTGATAATATCTGCAAATTTCTAGCGGAGAATTTTTCCGAGGATTTAGCCAGTTGGTTATTGGGTTTTCCGATTCAGTTAACACAACTGAGCCCAACGGAGTTATCCTTAGAACCTATTCGCGCAGATTCCTTAATTTTACTCCAATCTGATCAGTTGGTATTGCATACGGAATTCCAAACTCAACCGGATGTAATGATCCCATTTCGGATGTTAGATTATCGAGTTAGGGTATATCGACGGTTTCCGCAAAAGTCAATGCGTCAGGTGGTGATTTATTTACAGCCAACAAAATCCCCTTTAGTTCAACAAAATACCTTTAGACTAGAAAAAACCTCCCATGAATTTGAGGTCATTCGTCTTTGGGAACAACCAACAGAGGAGTTTTTGAGAATTCCTGGGTTATTACCTTTTGCGGTATTAAGTCAGACTAATGATCCCGCCCTGGTATTAACTCAAATCTCCCAAATAACTGAACAAATTGCAGATAGGCGAGTTCAAAGTAATTTGATGGCTGCATCTGCAATTCTCGCCGGATTAGTGTTAGAACCTGAAGTAATTCAACGGATTATTAGGAGCGATATTATGCAAGAATCTACCATGTATCAAGAAATTTTGCGAGAAGGTAAAGAACAAGGTCGTGCTGAAGGTCGTGCTGAAGGTCTTACCGAAGGCCGTACTGAAGCCTTAAAACAAGTGGCAATTCTATTACTAAAAACGGGAATGAGTTTAGAACAAATTGCCGAAACAACACAGTTAACTGTTCCGCAAATTCAAGCGTTAGAACAAACTCAAGAACAGGAGAATCAAAATAATTAAATATGGGGGCAATTTCCTAGATATTCAGTGAATAGCCCAGGATTTCGCCCCAATTAAAATCTCTTAAATATAGCAATCGTCAAGGCAGTTAGGACAAAGACGGATGTACGGAACCTAGACGGTGAAGTCTTTTCTTTTCCTCCCTATTCCCTTCCCCCCCCAAACCCCCGTGCACGGGGGTTTGGGGGGGGCTGTTCCCAGATCCGGCGTTCCCTGTTCCCTGTTTCCTGCTATATAATTACAGAACTTGGTGAGTATAAGCGTGTTGTTTGACATTATCTTCATTCCGAATCATCCGTTCAGAATTTAAAACCCGTTTTCGTTCTAAGGAGTAATTAAATTCTTTAAAACTGGTTCCTAAAGGAATATGAAGTTGAGCTTGGGGTCGATTCTTGTAAGTGCGAGTTGCGGCGATCGCGCGATCGCTAAAATTCTCACAAAAATGGGCATCTGTTGTTAATTCAGGGGGAATTTTAGCCTCTGTATTCGTTAAAATAGAACCTAATGTCACCGCCAAAGCCATTTGATATGAAGTCGGAACTCCTTTAAGAATTGCTTCTAAAGCCGCCGAGGGAATGGGTTCAACCACTTGCACTTGATGAACTTCCCCATCTTCTTTAATAAAACAGGTCGCTAAACCAATGACGACATAATCATCAGTCGAGAGATCCGGGGCGTTAGGATAAGCTGTTGCAGTTGTCATAAAAATTAAAAGGTTCAGAATTCCAAGAATCATTCGCTGGTTGCATTGTACCAAGTTCCGATCTTCCCCACCTGAACCGAATTAGACCCTGAAAGTGTCTAAACCCTTACCTGACTTTAACAACAGGGATATTGTCAAACTCATCGAGCTTCACATTTTGCTAAAATATTTAACCAAACTTTATCAAAATTCCCCTGGGGTTTTCCGTTGAACTTGAGCAATGGCTACCGTTACCGCCTGTCTACTCTCAGGCGTTGACGCCCGATAAATTTGCTTAGAAACCAGTAAGGTTTTGACTCCGGCGGCTTCTAAGGCGGCGGCTTCGGCTACACTCGGTGTTCCGACTACTATTCCCACCCCCGCAGAAGGGTTAGGAACCTCCACAGCCCGCAATACTTCTGAGGAGAAGGTGCGTAAGGGCCAATTTTTGGCTTGGCACAATTCCACTAACCCAGGTTCATTCCCTTTGATATCTAAAGTGGCAATCCCGATGATCGCATTTTCCCCTAAATTATACTGTTGTAAAACCTGCTGAATTGCCATTTCAATTAAAATTCTTGGGGTTAACCGTCCACAACCGACACCGACCCATAACACCTTGGAAAACCACTGGCTTTCAGGAGTATCAAATCTTACCATTTTCTGCAATTGGGAAAAAATCATCGAGTAACAGTAATAGATTAAGATAGATAAATTGTTTCTTTTATGATCATCAATGGGAAAAACTCCTATTTATACAATTATCGGGTATTGGGGGATTGTTAAACAGACTAAAACTTTTGAGCCAGTTGTCAATTTTTATTTTAGGTAAAAAGGCGGAGCATCTATAATGGATCATAGAACAGAATTATTATTAAAACTCGATATTCTTCAAGAATTTTATACAGAAGAAATCGAAACTATTAGCGAATATTTTTCGATTCATAAGTTCTTTGATTTACAAGTGATTATGCCCCAAACAGGTCGGGATTCATCCTTTGGGATTATTCTATCTGGGGAAGTCAGCATCAGTGATGACCAGATAGAAAATTCCAGTCGGACTAAAGGGGATATATTAGGGGAAATGGCATTTATTCATGGCTTGCGATCGGATTTTATTGCTGCTAGTGATGGGGCGATCGCGATTATGACCTTTGATGATATTGAAAAATTAAAACTCAAACAACCTTATTTAGCGGTTAAATTAGTTAATTTTGTCACCAGTAATCTGATTAATAATTTACGAAAAAATGACAAAAAAGATAATACAGAAATCCTGGTATTATTAGCCGATGATCATTTATTTTCGGATTTAATTAATTTAATCAAGGATCATCTTCATATTATTAATAACTTTTCCATTGTCACCTCGGAAAAATTAAAAATAGCCTTAAGAGAAAGCACAAATTTAACCATTAGTCAAGTAATTGAACCCGAAAGTTTAATTTTAGGTGAAACCGCTATTGGTCATCAAATTCTGTTAGATCAAGTCAAAGCAATTATGTATCTTCGAGATCCGGTGAAAGTCGAATCTAACCCCGCATCCGTTGAATCTTTATCGCGATTATGTGACTTACAACAGGTTTTATTTGCAACTAATTTATTAACCGCAAATGCTATTTTTCAGTATTTAGAATAAAACCCATAATACTCAGGAGATAATCCCATGAATCAACGAGTTTTAATCCTAGGAGGCAGAGGACGAATTGGCAATAGTGTTGCCGAATATCTAGCCCAACATACCGCCGCCGAGATTACCATTACTGGACGAAAATTGACAAGAAATATAGGAATTAATCCCCGATTTCAACAGTTAGAATTAGATTTAGCAGATCAGGATAAATTAGAAAATGCGATCGCCAATTCTGACTTAGTTATTCACTGTGCCGGGCCATTTCAATATCGAGATTTAGGAGTTTTAAAAACCTGTATTCAACATCACGTTAACTATATTGATGTCAGTGATAATCGAGACTTTACCCGCCGGATTTTAGAGCATTCTGAAGCAGCTAAAAATGCCGGAGTCACCGCTATTATTAATACAGGTATTTTCCCCGGTATTTCTAATAGCATGGTGCGTCAAGGAGTGGAACAATTTGATCAAGTCGAAAAAATTCACCTAAGTTATGTGGTGGGAGGGTCTGGGGGGGCTGGAATTACTGTTATGAGAACTACTTTTTTAGGGCTACAATCTCCATTTCAAGTGTGGATAAACGGACAATGGCAAACGATTAAACCCTATAGCGAAAGGGAAACCATTGAATTTCCTTCCCCCTATGGAAAAACCGGAGTTTATTGGTTTGATATGCCAGAATGTTTCACCTTAGTAGACTCTTTTCCCGTTAAAACTGTGATTACCAAATTTGGCACTATTCCCGATTTTTATAATTATTTAACCTGGAGTGTTGCCCATTGGTGGCCAGAAAGTTGGCTGAAAAATCCCGCCGTGATTGAGTTTTTATCCCAGGTAAGTTATCGGATGACCAATGTAACCGATCTTTGGAGTGGTATCGGGGTAGCAGTTCGTTCCTGTGTTACCGGAATTAAACAGGGAAAAACCGTTGATTTTTGTTCTACAATTGTTCATGAAAATACCGCTAAAATTGCCGGAATTGGCACCGGAACGATTGCGGAACTTTGCTTAAAGGGTAAACTGCAAAAGCCCGGAGTTTGGCCCGTAGAACAAATACTTTCGACTCCATTATTTGAAGCCACTCTGAATCAACGTGGCGTTAATATTCAAACCAATTTTAGTTAGAAATTAAACAGATTAGCGCAAAAATGGAGGGCGTTTACTATCCGTGTCGGTTTTATTTTTAGCCGACTCAGCCAGGAAACGTTTTAAGGCTTTTTCACGGTTTTTCATAAACGCCCCCCAAAACCCCGGTTGAAACTCATCCATCGTTTTCGCTAAAGCCCAAACATCAATGGCTAGAATGTTGTACATTCGTTCATCCTCGCACTTAAGGGTATTAATCTGTTCTAGGAGCTTGCGTTTTATGTTAGAAATAGATTGATCTTCGTCGTTGGTGTTCATATTGAACGTTTAATAAAATGGCGTAGCAGTTTAGAATCAACACAGTGAGTTCTAGCAGAATACTTTTGATTAATATGTTACGTCAAACTTCTTTGGGAGCCCTGGGTTTAGTGGTGGGTGGAATCTTAACTGTAGTGGGTTTTGCCGCCTATTTTGCGGATAATGCCACCTTAAACTTAGCTGGATTTTTCTATGGAATTCCTGTATTGTTGGGAGGGTTAGCCCTGAAAGCGGCAGAACTCAAACCCATCCCTTTTACTCAAGTCACCTCCTCTGAGGTCTTAGCCAGCCGAGAAAAACAGGCTACAGACACCCAAAATCAAGTCCGCAAGGATGTCACCCGGTATCGCTATGGCCAAGAAGCCCATTTATCCGATGTCCTAGAACGTCTGGGACTTAGCCCCAACCGTGAAGAACGTCCCCTCCTCCAAGGTATTCGAGAAGCCCTCATTAATGATTCCTATTCTTTGATTTTAGAGTTTGATTCTCCGTTTATGTCTTTGGAAAATTGGCAAAAAAAACAAGACAAAATTGCTAAATTTTTTGGCCCTAATTTACAAGTTGAAATTAGCCAACCCCGAGAAGAACAGATTGATGTTGCTTTAATTTCAGATAAAAGTTAGTTTGGTTCTTCAGTAGATAGTATGCTGAAGTAATACAGAACCCCATAACCCTAGTTTTCAAGGTGCGCTGTCCCTCGACGACAGGGTTTTATGGTAGTTCACCTACTCCTATCTAGCTGGTATTATTTTATTATCCCGATATATTAACTATATGAAAGAGTCTATTTTATTGATAACAAAAGCCTTAAATTTATATTTTAATCAAGGAGAAATTCCAAAATTTACTCCCAGTATTTATCTGGAAATAAATCAACTTCACCAAGCGATTGAATTGGGAATTAAAAATAACGAACAAAAGATTTTAGACCTAGAAAATATTATTCTGTCTCGTCAGGAAGAATCCCTGCAAATTGTTCTGGAACGAGAAACCGCAGAAACCCATCTTCGCCAGTGTTTAAGTATAGCAAACCGTCACCATTTATCCCTATGTGTTGCTATAATTAACGTCGAAGACAGCCAGTTAACTGATGAAAACCCAGATTTTTTAGCAACTCCATCCTGCCAAATTATTAATTTAATGCAGGAATTAAAACAAATTTTGCGAGAAAGTGATTGGGTCGCCCAATGGAAAACGGATGAATTTCTATTAGCTATTTTTTCGGAATTACCCGGAACAAAAATAGCACTCAACCGAATTTTAGATCGTTTAGTTAATCAAGAAGAATCCCTTGAAAATAATCCCTCTAATTCTTCTGTATATATTGGATATACAAAAGTTCAACCCAATGAACACTATCGCGCCTGCATTGAACGAATAAATCAAGCCCTACAACAAGCTAAAATGACAGGAGAACGTTGTGTTTATTTTTAAGGAAATAGGGAATGGGTAATGAGTAATGGGTAATAGAAAAAGTTTACCTCCCCTGCTCCCCCTGTTAACTCTTAACTTCCGTCATTTCAATAACACGGTCATCTAAATCTTTCACTAAAAAATTTAACGGTCTTTCACTGCGAATTTTATGTTTTACCCCGCGCAATTGTACCTGCATTAAAATTTGTTCTAAACAGTCTTTATCAAAACAAACATGACGTTCTTGATCTTTGGAACCATAACTAGCCCCGCTAATAATATGTAACTGAGTGTTTTTCATTAGTTGATACCATAATCCCTCCGTACCCTGCATTTTAGATGTTACAGTGTTCCCGACGGGGGCAGAAAGATACAGGGGATCAATTCCGGTCGCTCCTAAAGTTTGTTCATAGTTATAGTAATAATGTAAAGGCACATCTGCCACGGACAGTCCTAATAAACCCTCGTAAAAATCCCTGGCTACATTCAAATCAGAAACCATAATTGTATGTACTTTCGGTGCGCTGGTGAGAAACATCCACATGGCCACGGCATAGGCCGCCAGTAGCATCACCATCACCCCCTGAGTCGAAAAAATCCCGTCAAAAACCGGAAATTCAGGGAAAAACGTACTTAACAGTAATGTATGAAATGAAAAATCAATTAAATTAATGGCTATTAACATAAATAAATTCAGAAGTAGGAAATAAACTCAATTCAAACTAATCATCGCCTTCATCCAACGGTCAAGACGATCTGTTGATGATCATCTTAACAAAAAGTTTTGACAATTACTGTACAATCATCTCTTTTTCTTACAGACATTGCAACTTAACTATGACCAATCAGATTGATGTATTTGTCTATGGTACGCTCAAGCCAGGGGAATATAACTATCAACGCTATTGTCAGGGGCGAGTCCTGGCCCAGCGTCCGGCTTTAGCGGTGGGAACACTCTATGCTCTATCTTTAGGTTATCCAGGGATGGTAGCTGGGGATGGTATGGTACAGGGGGTGATTTTATCCTTTGCAGACCCTAATATTTTTTTAGATTTAGATCAATTAGAAGATTACCAACCCCATCGCCCTGCTGAAGAAAACGAATATCAGCGACAACAAATTTCTGTATTTGATCTCAACCATCAACCTTTAGGCTTAGTTTGGGTTTATTTGATGGATATTAAAACCGTTGAGTTTTATTCCGGGGTTTTAATTCCTGATGGGTGTTGGAAAAACCAAGATTAGACCTAAAATATAACCCCAAAAAACCTTATATTTTAAAGTCTCTGGGGTTATATTATTTTAATTGATGGGTCTTGAAACTGCGGCTTTAGGAATCGGAATAATCGGTTGATCCACACTAATACTAACCGCATTCGGAGTAATAATTGGGATCAGAGGTTCATTTAAAGCAATTTGTAAGGGTTCCGAATTGTTCAGGGTTTCAGACTGGGCAAACATCGGAAAACGCCCGGAATTGCCTGAAATTGTACTAGAAAAAGTCATCACTAATAAAGCCGCGATCGCAGTTCCTCCCCAAGTTGCCATCCTCCGGGTTCTCTGATTTAACCGTTGGAAAACGCGGGCGGTTAGTTTTTGTACCGAAGTACCAGAAGCAGGGACAGGAGCATTTTGCAAGCGAGAACGCAGTTGTAGTAATTGTAGAAAAGTTGCTTTAATCTTAGGATCAGTATCCAGCCACAACTGAACTTGACGGCGCTCTGCAACCGTCGCTTCATTGTCCAGGTAGGCACTGAGTAATTGGATTTTAGGGTCAAGATCCGAGTGTTCCTCAGATAGATATCCCCCGATGGTTGAGTAAGTTTGTGGTTCTGGCTCAAGATTATGCTTCATCCGAACACCCCCGTTCACCAAATATGAAATCAGACATGAGAAATTGGGGTTCAACCTATAGAACTATTATATCCCTATTAACAGGAATTTCACCCGCTCGCCTGCACAGATTTTAGGGATTGAGATACACTTGCAGATCGGTTTGTAAGCGTTGACGGGCTCTGGCGATTCTCGATTTTACCGTTCCCAGGGAAACCCCGGTAATTTCGGCGATTTCTTCATAAGCTAATCCTTCAATTTCCCGCAAAACAATCGTGGTGCGGAATGCTTCGGGTAAATCGGCGATCGCTTCATGAAGATGACTATAAAATTCACGGGTTGCCATATCTTCATCGGGGCCAGGGCCATCGGAGGCAATTTCCCAATCCATTTCCCCATCTTCTATATTGCGAGGGGCATCTAAAGATAAGGGGGGTTTGACCCGTTTGCGCTTGCGGAGTTCATCGTAGAACAAATTAGTAGCAATTCGACTTAACCAACCCCGAAATTTGACGGGTTCCTGTAGACGCTTAATATTACGATAGACCCGAATCCAGATTTCTTGGGCGAGGTCAGCCCGATCCTGCCAGTCTGGGGCCAGGTGATAGAGAATCTTATCAACATGGGACTGATACCGACGCAGCAGTTCTGTAAAGGCTGCTTTATCTGGACAGACTCCCTCTTGACACCGCAGGACTAAATCGGTATTGGGGAGTTGCTCAAGGGGTAGTTGCTCCAGGGGGATAGAGACGCCTGCCTTAGACCAGGAGATAGGGATAGATTGACTCATGGGTGGAACTTGGTTGATGAAAGATTCCGTTAGTTGATGACGCGACCCGGATTGATAGTGTTCCTGGGTTCAAACTGATTAGTTATGATACCAGGACTAGAGATGAGTTTTTTCACCTAACGGGTGTTTTTCCCTAATGTTAGTGGAAGTTCTGCCCTTTGTCATGAAAAATTTCTCATCAAATTCGGATCATCGTTGTATGAAAGGATACATTTGCTCGGATTAACTTTCGGGAAAATTGGAAATCAGAAAAAGGACGGGTCGATAAAATTTATCTGTGGGAATCTGATCTTCATCTTTTTTATATGACCAAATACTGCTTAATTAGAGGTGATAACCAGAAACTATCCTCAATTTTGTCTACTAAACAACGCCGTTGTAAAGATTGTAAGACATTAACTAATTCTAAGTTTAAATTGGGTTGTTTGTCTATTAATTTTGACAGTTTTAGGGGTTGAGTTTCCTTAGCCAGTATGGACAATATTTGTTTTTCTCTATCGGACAGGCGATCCCACTGTTGCCGTAAAATATCTTTAACATCTTCGGGTAATAAGATGGTATCATTTTGTAATAAATCAGTAACATTGACTCCTAATTCTTGAATCAGAGTTGCAACACTTTTTAACCATAAAGGGTTGCCTTGGTAACGGTGAATAAGTATTGAGTAGTCGATTTCTGCTAACCCGTAATCTCTGAGTATTTCCCCTGCGGCTGCGATATCTAAACCATTGATTTGTAAGGTACGAATAGGATTATTTTGGCTTTCAATTTGAGAAATTTCTCTGGGTTGTTCCCAACCGATTAAAAGAAAGCAACTTTGATGGGATAATTTTTCTATCTGTTTAAAAAAATGGCGATATTCTTCATATTCTGGTTTATATTTTCCTGCCAATTCGCCACTACTGAAAAGATTATGAACATCATCTAATATAATTAAACAGCGATGCTTTTGTAAATACTTAATTAGGGATAAGGGTTTCGGTTTAGTTGTAGGGGAGTCTAGTTTTTCTGAATGGGAGAAAAGCTGAATTAGTTCCTGTTGAAATTCGTCTAAGGTGTGGGATGCGTTTATAGTGCGCCAAATTATGTAATCAAATTCATTTTTTATTTGTTGTACGATTTGTACTGCTAGGGATGTTTTCCCAATACCGCTAATACCCGTAATAGCAATCAGGCGACATTGTGCTTGTAAAATCCAGGTGGTCAGGGTTTCTAGTTCAGGAGTGCGATCGTAAAAAGCACCTAATTCTGGCATCTCGCTTAAATCTTGATGTGGAGTTTCAGGTTGTTTTGTGTTAGATGTTTCTTGATTTGGTGGGGGTGAGTTTGGTGTATTTGGCGGGTGTCTTCCTTCTCCACAGATATTAATACTACCAACTCCGACATTATCTTGTATAACATTATCTTGTATAACATTTGAAAATAGGGAGATTTGTAACCTCTCCATCGCCGAGCGAAAATTCTTTTTATTGATATCTTCTCCCAATTCTTCTGAAAGTAATTGCCATAATTCCGATCCAATTTCTCTGATGCGACTTTCAGAACAGTCAAAGTCTTTCGCTATTTCTTTGTATGTCTCCCGTTGTAGAGTTCCTCGCAGCACCGCTGCTTGTAAATCGTCAAGATGTTGGCCTGTTTTAGCAAATACTATATCATCAGCGAATTTTAACATTTCTTTAAGATTCATCTGGTTTGGTAGATGCGAGATTTTTTGTATTGTAGCTCACATTTGACAGCATTTTCGTACAATTTCATATATTTTTGTACAAAATTAGATTTAATAGAGTGAAAGTGGGGGGAGGTTGGCGGCAAAATAGGATGTTTTTTGGCTAGACAAATCTTTGATTTATAAAGATGATAGAGAAAACATTTTCATTGTAATTAATAGTTAAATTTTTAACAGTGCATGGCTCCAAAACAAAATCGAAGATCAGAAAATCGTTGTCGCTATTATATTCGGCGTGAAGCTGAACGTCGTGGTTGGGATCTGCGTCACATTAGTAGCGGAGGAGATGTTTTAGAGGAGCAAGAAATCGAAGCTTATTTCCATAACATTGGTCTTGAAGGCGAACGACCTGACTTTCTTTTCTGTTTAGTAGGCGATCCCACGATTATTGTTGAAGCAAAAAACGAAGTAGGTAAACTGAAACAAGCACAAAAAGAAGCAGAGGATTACGCTGACAAAATCAATGCAATAGGTAAATACAGTATTAAAGTAGCGATTGGTGCTGCGGGCGAAGAAGATAAAGGGTTTGAGATCAGTGTTTCTTTTCTAACTCATCAGAGATGGATTTCTCTTACTTCACATGGATTTGCCCTAACTACTTTTCCAACCAAAACAGAAGTTGAAATTGCGCTGAAAGCCGATAATGGCTCAACAAAAGTGAGTGTACCCTCACAAGCTGAGTTTGTTGATGCAGCAATTGAAACAAGTCGTATTCTACGCACTGCGAAAATAGAAGCCCCACTTCGTCCTAAAGTGATTGGTGCTTTAGTTTTGGCAATGTACCAGGGACAAATTGATACAACTCCTACTAATGCGTTATTCTCAGTTAATACACTAGCTGAAAGTGCTATTAATGCTGCACATAAACTACCCGATCAAAATAAAGAACGACTCAAAGATGCTCTGCGTTTATCAGGAGCAGATTTTAATCGCCTTTCTCCTTATATTGGGCGAGTTATCAATACACTAAAGCGCCTGAATGTTCGCTCAGTCATACAAACAGATGCTGATTTTTTGGGAATGTTCTACGAAGCATTTTTGCGTTATGGCTATGACAATAATGCCCTGGGAATTGTTTTCACGCCACGACATATTACGCGGATGTGTGCCGAATTAGTGGGAGTAAGTGTACGAGATCGTATTATTGATATTGCTGCGGGTACAGGCGGCTTTCTCGTTGCTGCATTTGATGCCATGATGCGACAAGCTCGTAGTGCTGCTGAAATTGAGAAGGTCAAAGATTCAATTATTGGTTTTGATACTAATCCGACTGTTTGGGCACTTTCGATGCTCAATATGTTTTTTCGAGGAGATGGTAAAAGTCATATTTATAACGAAAGCTGCTTTGACGATAATATATTCTCGGTTGTAAATCGTAGATGCACTAGAGCATTTCTCAACCCGCCGTTTTCCCAAGACGAGGAACCGGAGTATCTATTTGTTGACAGAGCAATGGATGCACTAGAACCCGGTGGATTCTTGACTGTAGTTGTATATGCTGGAATTTTCGCCGATATGAATCACAACGCATGGCGACAACGTTTTCTGCTCAAACATAAACTCCTTGCCATGATTAGCCTTCCTGAAGACTTGTTTTATCCAACTGCTGCACCAACCTCAATCATGGTTGCTGAAGCTCATGTACCACTTGCCTCAACTGACAAAATATTTATGGCCAGAATTTGGAATGATGGATATGAAAAGCTTAAGGGTAAGCGTGTTGAACGAGCAGGTAATCAGATTGATGAGATTGTCAACCAATTTCATATTTTTATGAAAGGTAAAACGGTAATTTCTGAATTAGTTACAGTCGTAGAAGGATGTGATATTCTCCCATGAGTAATATCGAGTGGAGTCCACAACAATGGCTACCTCAACCAAAACTCTCGGAGCGTGAATTTGAACGTTTACGAAGTGAAGCAATGCGCGGGATATTTGAAGCTGTGACATTGATGCCAGACTTGGCTGATGTTGTTCTTGAAGATTTTGGGGTTGCAGATGAAGAGGATGATAGTAAGGAATTACCTTATGGAACTCATGGAACACTTTCTAAATACTTCCACATTGAGAATGGACGCTCGATAGGTGAAAAAAATTACATTGAAGGCGCGATTCCCTATATCAGTAGTGGTGACTCGACCAACAGCATTATCAGCTTGATTGATCCTGTTCCAGAGGAGGTGTTTGAGCAAGGTGGCATTACGATTACTGCTTTCGGCAAAGCAGCGTTACAACCCTGGTCATTTATGGCAAGAGGCAACGGTGGCAGTTCAGTTCGGGTTTTGTTACCCAAGTACAAGATGAGCCTCAATGATTTGCTGTGGTTTGTAGTGCAGATTAACAGACAAAGATGGCGTTTTTTCTATGCTCGGATGGCAATTAAGGGACGTATTGCCAATCTTGAAGTCAGTGCGCCTCCCGAAGCTTTAGTAGACACTGGAAAAACCTTGTTTGAGAGAGTGAGAGTCTTTCGTGAACAGCTTGAAGACCTTGTACACCTTAAGACCAACTTTTCAGTTTAGATTAACCTGCAAGCGCGATCGCAACTTCAGAAACCGGGTTTCTCAGATAACTAAAGCATCCCAGCCAAGATTTTATTCAAAAACCCGGTTTCTCAACCCCACGCGATCGCCCATAAAATTATTTAACCTCCTCTCATCGGTTAGATTACGATCGCTCCGTCTCTGGCATTTCTCCATCAATAACTACCAACCCCACACCGCAGCGAATTGCCGCTTCCGCCAAGTGGCTATCCAGTGTTGCGATCGGCAATTCCAATCTTAATGCTAACTCTAAATAAGCTGCATCATAAGCAGCTAAACCTTCTTGTCTTCCTAGTACCAGAGTTGACGACAGTGCGTTGCTATCCGTAGCTTCATCAACCTGAATTAAAAGTGATTGTAAAAAAGTAATAGCCATCTCAGATTGCTCAGTCGTCATGCGATTGCGTCGCTCGGCAACCAGGAGAGTATTAGCAACTTCTAGCGACCAAATTCCTGGTACAAACGCTTCGCAATCCGGCATCATCGCGAGTATAGCATTAGCATAATCGTTATCTTCATCCACTAAGCACCAACTGATTGCTACAGAACAATCCAATATAAACTGCATTAGAACCTGCGCCCTTCTTCTATCATTTCGCGGATTGAGCTTTTATCCAAGGCAATTTCTTGCCGTAGTTGTCGCATTCTACCAATTGCTGTTTGAATTGATTTTTTAGTAGTCAGTTGTCCCCAAGCGTTATACTTCGGTTTAACTTCCTCCGATGGTAGAGGCTGCACAACTACCACCACTTCCACAGAAGTATCTTTAAACTCATCGGGCATTTGGAGAAGCAATATGCCATCGGTTCCAATATGCGATCGCAGTTTCATTGTTTCCATGTCAGACTCCAGAAACTTCGAGCAATTCTAGTTTACCTCAAAGCTGTTCACCTTTACCAGTATCTTGACCGATAGTATAGGTGCTATTGAATGGGGAAGGCGATCGCAACTTAAGAAACCGGGTTTCTCAGATAACTCAAGCATCGCCGCCGAGATTTTGTTCAGAGACCCGGTTTCTCACCCCCACGCGATCGCCACACCATCGCCCACCAAAACTCATCGCGATCGCCCCTCCAAAAGAAAGCGCGATCGCCGTTAAAACACAATTTTAAAGGTTAAAATAAATATATATACTCTTAAACAAGCGATATGCCTCTCAGTGAACTTTTACCCACAGTTAATCAATTATCTCATCAAGATAAACTGCGACTCATTCACTTTCTCCTACTTGCAGTTGCCAAGGAACAAGGATGCAGCCTAGAACCGGCTGAAGATACTAATTCAGAAAATATACTTTTGAATCAACTAGCATCAACGAGTGCAGTTGTATGGTCTCCACAGGCAGATCAGGAATCAATTCAAGCATTATCAGAACTTCTAGCTACCGCCCAAGAATCAGCCCATGCTTAATAGTCAGCGATTCCCATTTATAGAGCGAATTGATACCCTTGGGCGATCAAGTATCATGCCATATTTGCCAATCACTCTCTCCAACGGCAGCAACTCCGTAGAAGTGATGGCATTATTAGATACTGGTGCAAGTGTTAATGTTCTCCCATATCAGATTGGTCTACAATTAGGGGCAATATGGGAACAGCAAACCGTTCCTATTCAATTGAGTGGGAATTTGGCTCATAGTGAGGCGCGGGGATTGGTGCTTTCAGGCGCACTTGCTGAGTTTTCTACGATCTTACTTGCATTCGCTTGGACTCGTTCGACAGATGCACCTGTAATCCTTGGACACCTCAACTTTTTCTCGGAGTTTAATGTCTGTTTTTTTCGTCACGAATTAGCTTTTGAGCTTTACCCAAGGGAGAAAGGAATTGTTTAAGCAATATGCGATCGCGCTTTCTTGTTTCTGATGAGCGATCACCTAAAATATAGTGGTTTTCAATTGGAGAGACATTAAAAACCCGATAACTTTCACGAAATCGGGTTTTTAGATCATACCTCAAGTAATCGCAAACCCCTTAGATGTCTAAATCAGTTAAATTTAGGCGGGGAGCATGGGTTTCGATGAACTCCCGACGGGGGGCCACGCGATCGCCCATTAATATAGTCACAACTTAAGAAACCGGGTTTCTCAGATAACTAAAGCATCCCAGCCAAGATTTTATTCAGAAACCCGGTTTCTTAACCCCACCCGTAGGCGCAGCCAGCCGAAGGCATCGCCTCACTAAAAGAAAGCGCGATCGCTCTATCTAAAATACTTACGGAAAATAGGGAAACGCCTGCTATGATCAAGCTAAATAATCAAGCTTAAATTATGAAGTACCCACTCCATACAGTTTCCAAACCTGTCTCAGGCAGCGAAGTTCAGAAACTAGCCCATGCCTTTAAGAGTGGCGGTTATATTGCAAATGAAGCTGCTTTGGCTTTAGTTGAACGTATTGCCAATCGTCGCCGTCGTCAGAAGTCTGCTAATGCCGCCCAGTAGTAAGTTTACTGGAGTTGATTTCTCCGAGTTACCCGTCGAGCATCTGACCGCAAATCTTACCATTTCTGCTCAGGGGTTTCGTTGTCTACGGGGTGAATTTGTCACTTACTGGCGACAAGGGCGGATTCAGCGAGAGATAGACGCTCGTATCAGTCAATGCTGGATTTTACGCCATGAAAACACTTTGGCAGGTTATATCACTCTACTCGCGGATAAACTGGTAGTTGATGAAACAATCCTGCTAGATGAGGGTGTTCAGTACCGATCGTTTCCAGCCATCAAGATTGGTTTACTGGCGTGAGTCCTTACCGCCATCTGTACCTTATCGCACTATGTATCTCGATCTCAAGCCATTGATCGATCTGTTGAGTATCCAAGATATTGAACCAACCGAAAATTAAGTCATAAAAATAGTGCAGGTTAAGAAACTGGTTTTCTCAGATAACTCAAGTATCGCCGCCGAGATTTTATTCAGAAACTCGGTTTCTCAACCCCACGCGATCGCTCTTTTTGTCAACTTCTAAAAACTTCCACTTTTTCCGACATATCCAATCCTTCTTTAACTAAATTATCATCAGCAGGATTCCGATTTATAAATTCATCTAGGAGTTCAAAAAACTTATCAAGTGCTTTACTTTCATCCTCAGAATAAAAAAGAATGATATTAGCCCAAGATTGGCTAGTCTGCACATTGAATCTTTTTCGTATCCACTCAGAAAACTGCATAAAATCGCGATCTTGTTTCGTTGGCTGTTCTCCTAACTCATATTTAGCAACGCTGTAACCCGACAAAAAAGCCTGAATACAAATAATAGAGTGTCGTCCCAAGTACATTGAAGGAGCCTTCTTAATTTTCTCAATCAGCCTATATAAATCGTGCATTTTTCACCTCAATATTTTTCAAATAATTGTAAGATTTCGGGTTTCTCAGATAACTCAAGAACCGAGATGAGTGTTCACCAAACCCGGTTTCTCACTCCACGCGATCGCCCATCCAAAAGAAAGAGCGATCGCTCTGTTTCTAATCAGTTCTCTATATTTTTTTATTTCCATGATAGACTGTTTTCAGGGAAATCAAAGACACTTGTTATGTTGACAAAATACCTCCAAGCCGCTTTGCATAAAGCCAAGTACAAGATATTGACAGATGATGGTACTTTTTTCGGGGAAATTCCCGGCTTTCAGGGTCTATGGGCTAATGCAGATGCACTCGAAACTTGCAGAGAAGAATTGGCAGAGGTTTTGGAAGATTGGATTTTGTTGCGGATTTCGCAGAATTTGCCTTTACCTGTTGTCGATGGAATAGAATTATCGATCAAGGAAGTTGCATAATGCCTGCTTTTGGGCCAATTAGTCGTCGAGATTTAATCAAGTATTTAAAGCAACTGGGTTTTGATGGGCCTTATGCTGGCAGCAAACACCAGTATATGCAGAAGGGCGATATTACTGTGCGAGTGCCGAACCCGCATCGTGGCGATATCGGCAGAGGGCTTTTGGCTGAGATATTGCGACAGGCAATGATTCAGAGAGATGAATGGGAAAATTTATGATCTTCAAAGGAGCGATCAATATCTGCGGTATAATATTAAGTATAGCAATCGCAAGGCTCTCCTCATGCAAACCATCCTTTTAAGCCGAGAAGAAGTGGCACGACGCGCCCGACAATTGTATGAGAGTAGCATCCGTCAACAAGTTGAGATAGACGAAAATATCGGCAAGATGGTGATCATCGACTTTGAATCAGGAGACTACGAAGTAGATGAAACCGGGTTAAAATCAGCCCGAAAACTCAGTGAAAAACATCCAAATGCTCGTCTATTTGGTATTCGTATTGGATACAATGTAGCCGTATCATTCGGTGGAATTATGGAGCGTGTTTACAGGTGATTTCCGGCATTGTAACTGATAGACACGCAACCATCACCCTGACATTTCTGCTCTTCAACGGCTCAACTATACCGATTAAAATCGATGATTTGTAGTGCGATCGCCCCTCCAAAAGAAAGCGCGATCGCCGTTAAAACACAATTTTAAAGGTTAAAATAAATATATATACTCTTAAACAAGCGATATGCCTCTCAGTGAACTTTTACCCACAGTTAATCAATTATCTCATCAAGATAAACTGCGACTCATTCACTTTCTCCTACTTGCAGTTGCCAAGGAACAAGGATGCAGCCTAGAACCTGCTGAAGATACTAATTCAGAAAATATACTTTTGAATCAACTAGCATCAACGAGTGCAGTTGTATGGTCTCCACAGGCAGATCAGAAGTCAATTCAAGCATTATCAGAACTTCTAGCTACCGCCCAAGAATCAGCCCATGCTTAATAGTCAGCGATTCCCATTTATAGAGAGAATTGATAGCCTTGGGCGATCGAGTGTCATGCCATATTTGCCCATTACTCTCTCCATCGGTAGCAACTCTGTAGAAGTGATGGCATTATTAGATACTGGTGCAAGTGTTAATGTTCTCCCATATCAGATTGGTCTACAATTAGGGGCAATATGGGAACAGCAAACCGTTCCTATTCAATACCATTACCATGCGATCGCAACTTAAGAAACCGGGTCGATCAGATAACTCAAGCATCGCCGCCGATATTTTATTCAGAAACCCGGTTTCTCACTCCACGCGATCGCAAATGCGTTGAAGATTAAAAACCCGATAACTTTCACGAAATCGGGTTTTTAGATCATACCTCAAGCAATCCCAAACCCCTTAGATATCTAAATCAGTTAAATTTAATCGGGGGGCGTGGGTTTCGATGAACTCCCGACGGGGGGCAACGCGATCGCCCATTAATACAGTAAAAATCCGATCAGCTTCGGCGGCATCTTCAACTTCAACCCGTTTAATCATGCGAGTTTCTGGGTTCATGGTGGTTGTCCAAAGTTGTTCTGGCATCATTTCCCCTAACCCTTTAAACCGTTGAATATTGTAGTTGGCATTGGCGGGTAAACTTCTCAAATGCTCTTGCAATTCTCGCTCATTGTAACAGTATTGATGGTTACGTCCCCGTTCCACTTTGTACAGGGGAGGACAGGCAATATAAATATAGCCTTGATCCACTAATTCCCGTTGATAACGATAGAAAAAGGTGAGTAACAAAGTTCGGATGTGGGCTCCATCAACGTCCGCATCGGTGTTATGACAGCAGAGTCCTCCAGTTCCACAAACAAAGTTTTCATCCCCATCAACGGAGAAGTCATAAACATACTCTCCAACTAATTCAATCTCCTCTGCCTTGATAACTTTTAATCCCATTAAATCTTCACTAATGGGTAAATAATCCATCGGTTTTTGAGTCGGAAGTTGTAAATAGGCGTTGAGTTTTTCTACCCCTAAATGACGTTGCCAAATTAAACGACAACTTTCGAGTTGTTGTTTGCCACAAAGGGTCAGGGTATAGTAGGGATAACGGGTTTGAATTGGGGCTGTGTCATTCAATTGAGGTTGATGTTCACTGGTACTCGCAATTAATCCCAATTGTCCGAATAAATAGAGTAATCCATTCTTAATTGAATTGGAGTTTGTAGTCCAAGAAATATTCGCCCCACTGGTTGTACCATCCCCTAAGAAATACCCCTCTAAAAAGGCAATTTGTAAAGGTTCTGTCACCGAGAAAACCAGATCGGGAATTTGTTTTTCATGGGATTTTTTTCCTAATCCCCAAGCCTGTAAAAGTCGGGCAGCAGCTACACTATTAAAGTACAGTTTAATCCCCTGACTTTCGGGATCATTATAGCGGCGTGGGGTTTCCCCAAATACCTCTTGAATAGCTGTAATTAACTCAGGAATAAATCGCTCATCTTTTGTGCCTAAATTCAGGCTGACTTGATGTTTTGATAGGGTTCCTTCCGCTACATACCAACCCAAAAACCACATCAATTCTGAAGTAATGGGTAAATAGCGATCAAAGGCTTTATTCTGGTGCGCTTGAGGAACAATTTTTAGGTTATCCCCCAACTGAATTAACTCGCTTGGTGTGAAATATTCAAAGGGTTTGTAATTACTAACTTCTCGCCAACGGGCGTTTTTACTGCTGTCATCTTGAGTCAGGAGTTGATCAATTTTAGAGGGAAGGGTTTGGTAAACAATATTTTCGTTACCTCCAATTGTCTCTAAATAATCCAAGAAATTAGACAAAATTGGGCGATTAATTCCCCGTTCCCAGTGATTAATAGTAATGGGTTGTTTGACTCCAATGGCAGTTGCCAATTGTTTTTGAGTCATGCCTAATGCTTGACGTTGGGCAATTAATTGTTCCCATCCTTGAGCATCTAATTCAACCCGGGTTTCACTGAATAATTCCGGTTTGTCAACCTGGGCTAAAATTCGCCGACTGGCAATTTTACGAACATCTTCTCCTTGTAAATATAATGATTGAGTTACACCCGCTTCATATAAAGTTCGGAGTAAATCAATTCGGGTTTGGGGTTCAGTTGAACGGGGTAAACGACGACTGGCAACTAACCAATCTCCCGGTTTAATTTCATTGCCTTTTTTGAGTTTAACTTCCCCGTTTTCATAAACAAAAACACTATGGGAAGATGTGACTTTAATCTGACGATTATAGCGAGTCGTCAGTTGATACATGGGTTCTTCATGACCGTGACGAATTACGGCTTTAATCGGACGAAAACGGGTGGCATGGGTTACGGGATCAAAGGCAATCACTTGATAGCGTTCTGGGGTACGTTTCCCTTCGATACACTCATCAATAAATTTGCCAATTTCCACAAATTCCGTTTTTCCGGTATCTTCCATTACTAGGGTTGGTTCATCACCCGCAACGCTCATAATTATGACTTTGTGATACCGCAATTGAGAAGCATCAAATTCTTCTCCTTTTATCCCTAATCCTAATGCTGTAATTAAGGATTGAATTTCATTATTTTTGTAGATTTTGGCATCATCGGTTTTCTCGATATTCAGGATTTTTCCCCGTAAAGGAAGAATGGCTTGGGTACGGCGATCGCGTCCTTGTTTGGCGCTATTATGCACAAATATACCCGCCGATAATGCGAAGTTATGGCTATGGGGAATCTCAATATCATAAACATCATGCCGTTCTTCTAACCATTCAATAGAAACTACCCGATGGTTATAGTTACGAATAGCAGTTCTGGTGGCAACTTCATCCCCTTCAAAATAGCGATCGCAAAAGGTTTTAAACTTCAGTATACTGTTATCTTTTTGACGTTTGCGATAATCTTCGTACTTGTCAACGTCCATATACCCATAATGGGAATAGACTTTATAAAGCGCAGCCAGTGTTTTGGCATAATAGGTTTCATCTAATGCTTGACGGCGTTTTTTACGAAAATCTCTTGTCCATTGTTCCTTCGTTTTTTCCCGTCGCCATTCCAAAAGTTCTTCATCTTCCCATTGTTTTTTCGCTGCTTCAGAATAAGATTCTCGTAATTCCGGGTTATTTGCAAACTGTTGACGCACCCGTTCCGATTGTTTTAGGCGATTTTCTTCATGACTCCAATATTCTTGTTGCGCCTGATATAACATTTCATTATTTTCTTGGCGATACTCCTCATTACTTTCATAAAACTCTCGCCATTTCTCCCCCATATAAGCTTTATATTCCTCATTTTCCCATTGTGCTTTAGCTTGTTCTGACAGGATTTGTCGGGTTTGAGGGTGCATCATTCGTTGCTTCATAAATGCTCGGAATTCTTCACTTTGATGCACTTGGCGACTTTTCTCAATCACATCAGGACGATGTAAGGTTTTTTCCAAATTAGCGCGATGTAAGGCTAAATGTTCTTCTGCTGGTAAGCGTTTGATATTGGTGGGATTATTGTTAAGTTTATGAAAATCAACATGGTGACGATGATTGCCTTCAGACGCTTGATAAACCCCATGTTTTAAGTTATAAAAATCGGCTAATAAATGGGTATAAATCCATTTATCATAACCGGGGTTCCAAACCATTTCATAACCGTTTAATCCTCCATCTACCCCTTTCTGAGAAATTTTGCGATGAAATGGCATTAAGGAATCTTCTGGGGTTAATTCTGCTGCTGCTTTATAGGTGCGATCGCGCAACATAAACGGGTGCTCGGGAGTACAAATCAGGGTTTCTCCATTATCTAAAGTTAATTTCACGACTTGGGCATTTTTCTTCGTTAGTCGTGCATTGGTGATGCGTTCAATGGCTATATTGCCACTTTGATTAATGGTGTAGCAAAAATGCTCTTTCCCCTCAGCCTGCTCATCAACAATTTCTTTGATAGTTTTTTCTGACCCATCAGCCAGCAATATATAAGTAAAACTAATAAAACAACCGCCAGCGCTGTCCCCTTCGACTAAGAAAATCTCGGATTCATGGGGATCTCGGGTACTACAGTCCGCTAATTTACCGGGTAAAGGTGAGGATTCTAAGACCGATTTTCGACGAACTAAATCCCGGGCTCGACGAGCGGCTTCTGCGGCTTTAAAGGCTTGGATGGCTTTCTCAATTATCGCATCGGCAATTCCTGGATTAAATTCTAAATACTCGGTTAAAGCTTCCCCCACCAATGAGTCAACAATTCCCCGAACCTCTGGATTTCCTAATCGGGTTTTGGTTTGTCCTTCAAATTCAGGATCGGGAACTTTCGCAGAAATAACGGCGGTCAGACCTTCCCTAATATTTTCCCCGCCTAAATTTGCTTCTCCTTCTTTAAGTTTATTCCGTTTACGGGCGATCGCATTTAAAGTCCGAGTCAAAACGGTTTTTAACCCTTCCAAATGGGTTCCACCATCGATAGTTCTAATATTATTAGCAAAGCCTAAAACCGTATCACTATAGGCATCGGTACACCACTGCAAAGCGACTTCTATTTGAACATTACTCCGTTCTCCACAAGTATAAATAATATCTTCATGGAGGGGTTGTTTATCATTGTTCATGTAGGCGATATACTCCCGAATTCCGCCTTCATAACGGTAGGTTTCTATCCTGGGAGTTTCCCGTCTTAACAGTTCTAAACGACTATCTGTCAGAGTAATTTTAACTCCCGCATTCAAATAGGCAAGTTCCCGTAAACGGGAAGCAATGGTATCACAATCAAACTCAATTCCGGTAGTAAAAATTACAGTATCAGGTAGAAAGCAAACGGAGGTTCCGGTGCGGGCTTCTTTGATCGGTTTTGATGTCAGTTCCGTGGCGGGAGTCCCCCGTTCAAAGCGTTGGGAATATTCTTTTCTATCACGAAAAACCGTGACTTCTAACCATTCTGATAAGGCGTTAACAACGGAAACCCCGACCCCATGTAAACCCCCAGAAACCTTATAACCGCCACCGCCAAATTTACCTCCGGCGTGCAGAACTGTTAACACCGTTTCTAAAGCGGACTTTCCGGTTTTAGAATGGGTATCGACGGGGATACCGCGACCATCATCGGTGACGGTGACGGAACCATTGGCGTTGAAATCGATTTCGATGTGGGTGCAATAGCCAGCCAGCGCCTCATCGATCGCATTGTCTACAACCTCGTATACTAAATGGTGGAGTCCTCTTGGCCCTGTGGAACCAATGTACATTCCAGGGCGTTTGCGAACGGCTTCCAAACCTTCAAGGACTTGAATTTGGTCGGCGCTGTAATTGCTGGTCATTTGATCACGACTCCAGTATTGGTTGAGTAAAAACGTCCCTTATGGCGTTCTTACATTAAAATGATAAAACTTTCAAAAATTGTAGCACAAATAGGTTGGAGAGGATCGTAGGGCATTCTCAAATGAAATTTGGACAGGGTTGATATATTCGGTTATCCGTGATGGGCGCAAGGAGAAGGAAAGTTGACTATTTGTACAATACCACAGTCACCCCAGTTAATTGTCATCTGTGGTGCGACGGCTACGGGGAAATCGGGTTTGGCAATCCAGTTAGCGGAGCGTTTGGGGTCTGTGGTTTTGAGTGCGGACTCTCGTTTGGTCTATCGAGGGTTTGATATTGGGACGGCGAAACCAACACTTGAAGAACGTCGGGGGATTCCCCATTATTTGATTGATATTTGTGAACCAACCCAGACTTTAACTGTAGCAGATTATCAGGATCAAGCGCAAGAATTGATTATGAATTCTGATGTTTCTGCTCCTATATTATTAGTTGGTGGTACGGGATTATATATTAAATCTATTGTGCGGGGAATGAAAATTCCGAGGGTTGCACCTAATTTAAAATTGCGATCGCAACTTGAAGGTTTAGGTCAAGTGCAATGTTATCAAATGTTAAAACAAATTGATCCGATGGCAGCGCAGAAAATTCATGCTAATGATCAGGTTAGAACTTTACGAGCTTTAGAAGTTTATTATATTACAGGTCGTCCGATTTCTGAACAACAAGGAGAAAATCCTCCGAATTATCCAATTTTACAAATCGGTTTAAATTGTGAACCAGAAGCATTAATTCATCGGATTCAAAAACGGACTGAAGACATGATCGAACGAGGATTTGTGCAGGAAGTAGAAAATTTATGTCAAAAATATGGAACTAAGTTATCGTTATTAGAAACTTTAGGATATCAGGAAATAAAACAATATTTAGCTGGGGATATTTCTTTAAAAACAGCCAAGGAATTAATCGTATTACATACCCGACAATTTGCCAAACGACAACGAACTTGGTTTAATGCTATTTCTGAAATTCAATGGTTTGATGCCGATAGTTCTAATTTATTAGATCAAGTTTGGCAAGCTATAGCAATCCTAAATAGGTTGTAATATTGCCTCCTTGCTGTGCCTAGATTTCAGGCTCATTTATCCCTACAAATCAAAATTAACTCATAATTCATAAACTGAGTTTCTAACTATTATTAAATTTAGAAACCCGGTTAATTATAAAATTGATTAAAAACTTGACAATTATCAAAATATTAATTAAAATATTAATATTTTGAGGATGAATTAGATCTGGCTTATGCGGTAATTAATGGTATTCAAGCTAGGGCAGAAAGAGGAAACTACAGCACACAACGGATGAAATTTCACTCAGAGCAACAAAGTTAACTTTTCGTTACATACTTGTTAATTTTCTCGCCCACTTACTTATTCTTTTGTACCATTCATTTAGACTTGCTATAATTCTAATTCATTAATGGGCTAGACAGAGGTGCTGTTTCTCCTTGACAAACCCATGCACCCCAAAAATAGGGATGGTTTAACGGTTGATAATCGGGTTCGGGATAGTCGTTTTTGGGGTATAATTCTTTGAGAACAGTTTGACCCAGTTCCGTTGTTTGTAATTTAGAAATTGTCGCATTTTTAATATAATCTTGGGCAAATTCTAACGCTTGCAGACGACCCCAACCCGTATCTATTTTATCAAAAAATAACTGCATTAACAACGCCGTTGCTTTATCGGGAACAGACCATAAACTCATAAGTAATGTTTTTGAACCTGCGATCGCAAATGCCCGACGCAACCCAAATACACCCTCTCCTGATGCTAAATCTCCTAGTCCCGTTTGACAAGCCGATAAAATACTAATTTCCGTTGCCCATAAATCTAATGCTGCCACATCTAGGGCAAAAACTAATCCTTTTCCGTATTCTTCCGATAAGGGTTGACCGCGTAAAACCGTGTTAGTTCCTGTTAAGGCTAATACCGATCTTAACATCGGATCTTCAACATTGGAAAATTGATTTTCTGAGGAAGGTTTAACTTCATTTTCGATAACAGTTGCCCAATAATTTAAGAAATCTGCTAAATTTTGCCGATTATTTTCTTTGTATAAATCAGCAATTAATCGCATTAACGCTAATAAATCTTTATTCCATAAATCTCGATAATTTTTTAACAGGTTGATTTTTTCACCTTCAGGACAGGTAAGCAAATCTTGAATTAAATGATGATAATTTTGTTCTTGTTTCTGCCCAACAAATAACCCGTGAGTAGCAAACAATAGAATTTTAGGAGATTTATGGCGATGCAGATAGGACTCGCGGGCTTCATTTTCTAAATAGGGTTCTACTTTCAGGAGTTTAGCAACGGTTTCTCCTAAGAAACGGGTTCCTAATACTCGCTGACAACCCGATAAAGTTTGCAGCAAGGTTTCGGGTTCGTTAGTGTTGAGTTCAATATTACAGTTTTGAGACGTATTTTCAACAATGTTATCCTCAACTTCGGGAAACGGTTGGGGATAATCAAAATTCGGATCAGCCATAATTAAGGGAGCCGATGGGATAGCATGGGAAACAATAGTTTTCCGCAAGATTTCTCGCCCCACACTTAAATAACTGATGCTGTAGTCTTCTATTAATAATCGTCCGTTTTCTTGGGCTAACAGTTGAAAGGGGAGCAGGTTTAAGTTGCTATCGGGGGCGATGATGAGTGACCTAACCCCCCCAGCCCCCCTTCCCTGCGAGGGAATGGGGGTGACATCTTTCTCCCCTCGCCTTGCAGGAGAGGGGTTGGGGGAGAGGTCAAACTCCCCTCGCCTTGCAGGAGAGGGGTCGGGGGAGAGGTCATCCAACACCTGAAACACCCGATCCAACAACAGCCGCCGCAACCCTTGACCATGACTGACAAAGGAGGAAGAAGACCGCACAACAACCTCCTCCTCATCCCAGCAGCCTAAACGGCCGATCGCATTTTCTTGAGCAGGGGAGAAATGATCGGGAGGAAGGGAAACCCCCGCCCGAAATAGACGAATTAACCGATCAATTTCCGCCGCATCCCCTAGATCCACCATCGCCACTTGATCCGGTTGTTGGGCGGGGAGAATAAACGCCAGATAACGGGCGGGTTTCCAGCATTCCTGTTCAGGGGCGGTGAAGTCATACACCTTAAAATGCACAAACTCCAACAGGGTACTACCGAGGGGAAGTTCCAACGCCACCGCTTGACGGTCGGGGAGGGCGTTTTGCAGTTGCACTTCAGGAATTTCACGGGCCAGCAGTCGGTTAATTTCATCGGCTTGTTTTTGCGACGTCCCGATCTGCTCAAGGATATCGTCTCGCTGCTCAAACTGACTGACTAGGGAGATGGTGAGAGCAATAATTTTATCGGTGATCTTCCGTAACTCTTGCACCTGGGGTAACAGATGGGGATAACGACCACTGGCGAGGGCGAGGTTTTGGGCAGCTTGGGCGGAAGCCGTCAAGCACTTGCGGCGCAACACTAAGTCAAAGGCGGCTTGTACCGCTTGCGACTGTTGGGGGAAATATTGCCAGACTAGGGAGAGGAAGGCTTGAAAATTTCCTCGAAGGGTTTTTAGGTAGTTGAGGCGATCGCGTTCTGAACCCGATCCGAACATTTGCCGAATATTATAATCTTCTATTTTCAGGGCTTCTTGCATTAAGAGGAATGCACCCCCAGGACGTTGAGTGGTGGCTAAGAGTCCTGCTAAGTTATGGAGGTCGGTAGCTAAAGAAGGATGGTTGGGGGGTAAGGCTTGACGATCGATGGCTACGGCTTCTAAATACAAGGGTTCGGCTTCACCGTAGCGTCCTTGGTTTCTGTAGAGTTCTGCCAGGTTATTGAGCAGGGTGGCTAAGTCAGGATGGTTGGGGGATAGGGCTTGACGGCCGATGGCAACCGCTTCTAAATACAAGGGTTCGGCTTTACCGTAGCGGCCTTGAATTGTGTAGAGTTCTGCCGAGTTATTGAGGTGGGTGGCTAAGTCTGGATGGTTGGGGGATAGGGCTTGACGGATGATGGCTACGGCTTCTAAATACAAGGGTTCGGCTTCACCGTAGCGTCCTTGACTTTTGTAGAGTAATGCTAGGTTATTGAGGCCGGAGGCTAAGTTAGGATGGTTGGGGGATAGGGCTTGACGGTCGATGGCTACGGCTTCTAAATACAAGGGTTCGGCTTCACCGTAGCGTCCTTGATTATAGTAGAGTGATGCCAGGTTATTGAGGCCGGAGGCTAAGTTAGAATAGTTGGGGGATAGGGCTTGACGGATGATGGCTACCGCTTCTAAATACAAGGGTTCAGCTTCACTGTAGCGTCCTTGACATCTGTAGAGTCCTGCTAAGTTATTACAACTGGTGGCAACATTGGGATGGTTTTTTCCCCATAGAAAACGAGCTAATTCTAACGCCTGTTCAGCAACAACTATTCCCTCCGTAAATGCACCCTGTTGATAGAGGTTAATAGCTTGTTGGCTGAGTTTTTGACGTTGTTTTTTAAGTTTTTTTGACTGACTAAATGGATTTAATTCTAATAATTTATCCTTCAGGTAAAGAACTAACTTAATTAAAGCAATAAGAAAAACTTTAATTCTTTTAATTAACTTTTGGTAAACTGTGACTTTCTTCTTACTCATATTTATACCTTCCTCTGAGTTAGATAATTAAGCAATAATTAAATATTCAGAACAAAACAGTTGATAGTCGTTGCTGGGGTTAAGGTTATTCTGAAGTTCTAATAAATGTTCTACCGTTAAGGATAGGAATTTTTCAGAACCTTGTTTTAACCAAGTTAGGGTTAAGGGTTGGGGGGTGATGAGGGCTAAAAATTTATCCGTGCCATAACTTCCCGTAATGGGAATTGCTGATTTACCCGTTTGGGGTTGGGGTAAAATTGTTTTACCGTTGATTAAATAGATATCCGTTGCTAGGGGAGAGGGACAACAACAAATCACCTTTCCTGATGTTCCCCGTTGCAATAAGGTTAAATATCCCGATACCTCTAAATTAATCTCAAATTTAATTTTATCTCCTAATTTAACCTTAAATTTGGTTTCGGGTTGTTCATCCATTGTCCAATCTAAACCTTGAACTTGAGGACGGGAGGATATAGCCACCGGATACATTTTATCAGTTTGGGTGGCAAGTTGTTCTAAGTCTTGCCAAACTTGTTCTAGGGTTAAGGTGATTCTATATTTTTCTAATAATGTTGTCACCTGACCCCATTGTACAGAATCAATATCACAAAGTTGTCTAATAGCTGGATAAACATCTTTCGATAAAGTTACTCTCACGCTATTAGCTTGTGAATGAACTTTATCGGCAATATAATCAGGACTATAACCTAACAGTAATCCTCTCAAGTATTTTTTCTGAACTGATGTTAGTTCTTTGGCATTTGCGATCGCTAAATCTGCATATAATTGAGGCAGATTCCAATATTGTGCCGCTTCTGCAAAGACTTGATCATCTGGGATATTAGCAATAACCATAATTCTCCTCTAGTTTAATTGGGAACCTATTGGGAACCGAGAAACCGGGTTTCTCACCAAGTTCTGTACTCAACACCGATATTTCTGTTAAGAAACCCGGTTTCTGAACTCTCCACTGGGAACCGAGAAACCGGGTTTCTTAAGTTCTCTGATTTGAAGATAACAAACCCTTTAATAAAATTCAAGCTAAAATCATCGATTTTGAGAATTACTATTGTTTCGTTAATGAGCATTAACCGATAAGGGCAAAAAATCTATACAACCTTGAAATAAATTTCAGGCTAAGAGCTAAAACCCGTTAAAACGGGTTAATGGAATCCAATCTTGAGTTATCTTTAGATAACTTTAGCTTTTAGCCCGAACTTTAGTTCAGGGCTATCCTGGTTATTAAATCGTTAATGGTCATTAACCTTAAAAACTTGAGAAACCCGGTTAATGAAGCCTATTTCATAATGCTATTGATTCGTTAATGAGTGTCAGTTACGCTTTAAATAATTTCCTGTCAATATGAGAGCAGAGTTCAGGAATAGATTATGACATCTTACAAATCATCCATCAATTCTGCAAACAATATTCAATCCTTCCCTAACCGTCAATTTAATCTGCAATTACCCACATTAATTGAAACCGAACGGATGCAATTAATTAAACCCCACCCCGATTATTTCCCAAAGGTTACACGGATGTTACAAGACCCTGAAGGTATGAAATATGTCACGACTGGGGCGCGTTCAAACGCACAAGCAAAACTGGAAACCTCAGCGTTTCAAAAAGATTGGGAACGACAGGGATGGGGGGCTTATTTTCTGTTGAATAAACAGACAAAAGATGTTATGGGAGCCGTTAAACTCTATTTAAGCGATCGCAGTCCCTATCTGCAAATTGGCTATTTTTTAGGGCGTGAATATTGGCGCAAAGGATACGGAACTGAAGCCGGAAAAATGGCTTTAAAACTGGGTTTTTATGGCTTAAATCAACCGCGTATTGATGCCTTTGCCCATATTAATAATATCCCATCCCGTCATATTCTCGAAAAAATTGGGATGACCTGCATCACTGAGCAATTCATCTACGATGGTCGCCAATATTCTCACTATATGATCAATCGTTCAGACTATCAAATCTAACGAAAAAACGGGGCGGTTTTAGCAAGATTTGGGGTAATTTTCAAAGGTTGACGAGAACCCGCCCCTACAGGTTTTTTTCACAAATTCATGTTAAGATAAAAGGAGATATTATGCAAGACAATAGCTGCAATGGCTTTGGGTGTAAGTGGATTCAGAACCGGCACGACGCTGATATTTGGGTGTGTTTAAAATGTGGAACAGAGCGTCATATTCGCACTAACGATCCCGCTTTAACGATTATTGTTTTTAGTGCGATCGCCCTGATCTTTGTCTCAATTTTAAATTCTCAATTCTCTCAATCTTCCGTTCAAACTCTCCCCGAATCCCCTGTCGTTGAAACCTACGATATTAACCCATAACCCATCAAATCGGGTTTCTAACTATTCTTGATAAATTTAGAAACCCGGTTAATTATAAAATTTGATTAAAAACTTGACAATTATCAAAGTATCAATTAAAATATTAATATATAGCTTAATTTTTCAAGAACAATGGCAACCTCAATCGCCAGTTTAAAAATAACTTGGGAACCCCTTCCCGATGATTTTATTTTACCCGATGATCCTGTGGATAATATTAATCAACCTGCTTTAGCTTCCGCTTTAACAGATAGTTTACAAAATGCGGGAAAACTACCCCCGAATAGTTTAACTCCAACGAATTATGGAATTTGTGCAACGGTTAATGACAAAATAGTAATTAAAGCACCAGACTGGGCATTTATTCCAGAAATTCGAGTTCCCAGAACCGATATTCAACGCAGTTATACCCCGCAATTACAAGGGGATATTCCGCTTTTAGTCGTAGAATTTCTGTCTGATACTGAAGGAGGAGAATATTCAATCAAATCAACCTATCCTCCGGGGAAATGGTTTTTCTATCAAACGATTTTGCAAGTCAAGTATTATGTGATTTTTGAACCCCATCAAGGCATTTTAGAAGTCTACGGTTTAAATGAAAATGGAGAATATCAGTTACAAACTGCTAATGCTGATAACCGTTATTTTATCCCAGAAATGAACTTATATTTAGGAGTTTGGCAAGGAACTAGAGAAAACAGAACCGGATATTGGTTGCGGTGGTGGGATGAAAGCGGAAACCTATTATTATGGGGATTTGAATTAGCACAAATTGAACATCAACGGGCGGAAAAATTAGCTGCACAATTACGGGCGGCAGGTATTGAACCGGAAGTTTAATTTAACCGAATTGCTTGGAGGAAATTGATCGGATGTCTGAATATTATCCCAGAAATATGATCGGTTATGGTCGCCACACCCCCGACCCTAAATGGCCGAATCAAGCCCGAATTGCGGTACAATTTGTAATTAATTATGAAGAAGGTGGCGAGAATTGTATTCTACATGGTGATCAAACTTCTGAAGCATTTTTATCAGAAATTATTGGGGCTGAACCATTTCAAGGACTGCGCCATTTAAACATGGAATCAATTTATGAATATGGCAGCAGAGCGGGTTTTTGGCGACTCTATCGGCTGTTTACCCAACGTCATATCCCCGTGACCGTTTATGGGGTTGCCATGGCTTTAGAACGCAACCCAGAAGCCGTTGCAGCTATGTTAGAAGCAGACTGGGAAATCGCTAGTCATGGTTATCGCTGGATTGATTATAAATATTTTAATCAAGAAATGGAGCGGGAACATTTAGAAAAAGCGATCGCTATTCATACAAAAATTACCGGAAATCACCCCTTCGGTTGGTATACGGGACGCACCAGTCCCCACACCCGCAAATTAGTCGTAGAAGCAGGAGGATTTTTGTATGATTCTGATAGTTATGCCGATGATTTACCCTATTGGATTTATGATTATGGTAAACCCCATTTAGTGATTCCCTATACCCTTGATAATAATGATATGCGATTTGCTACCAATCAAGGTTTTAACTGTGGGGAACAGTTTTTCACCTATTTAAAAGATGCTTTTGATATGTTATATACTGAAGGAGAAACCGCACCGAAAATGATGAGTATTGGGTTACATTGTCGTTTAGTGGGTAGACCCGGACGGGCGGCTGCACTCGCTCGCTTTTTAGATTATATTCAAAATTATGATCGGGTTTGGATCTGTCGTCGGGTTGATATTGCTAACCATTGGTATGAGTATAATAGACCTATACCCGAAAACTACGGTTTAATGATTAATCAATTTTAACTTAAAAAATATTATGGCAGATACAACTGTTACTCTCGATAACAATACCTTTGTATTTTTATTGGGAAGCGAGAATAATGATACCATATTAGGAGGGGTAGAAAATGACTTAATATTAGGACTTTCAGGGAATGATTTTTTATCGGGAAATTTAGGTAATGATTGGTTAAATGGCAATCTTGGTAATGATGCAGTTGTCGGAAACGAAGGCAATGATACCCTTTATGGAGGGCAAAATAATGATGTTTTAGATGGTCGCATTGGAGATGATTTATTATTTGGAAATTTAGATAGTGATGACCTGACTGGAGACACTGGAAATGATACCTTATTTGGAGGTCAAGGAACAGATATTCTGCGGGGAAATGACGGAGATGACTGGTTATATGGAGACAAAGATAATGATATCTTCATTGGAGGGGCTGGACGCGATCGCTTTATCCTCACGAATAATTCAGGAAGCGATACTATCAATGACTTTACCCAAGGTGAGGATATAATTGGGTTAACTGGAGGATTAACCTTTGCCCAATTAACCTTAGTTTCCGATCTGAATAATACCCTAATTCGTGTTACCAATACTAACGAAATATTAGCCACATTAATTGATATTTCTGCGAACAGCTTAAATAGCAACGACTTTCAAAGTCTACCTTAAATTTAATTCCCCCCGATAAAACCATGTCTCAACAGATATATCCCCTTAATATTAGTGTTCATCCCCAACTAGAAAAATCCCTAGGCTATCATTCTAATAATAGATGGGTGGCTTGGTATTGGGAACCCGATATCGAAGAAGCATTCTTTACCGATGGTCAAAACTTAGGAACAACTTCGGCTTTATCCTGGCAAATTTTATTACAACACCCGAATATTAGTTCCAGTTTACAACAGTATTTCCCCGACCCCAATCAGCAATATGGGTTACTTTTAGATCGAAAAACCCGTAACCTTTATGTTGGAGAGGGAAAACTGATTCAAAATTTATTAGAACAACCTGATAGTTTAAATTTACTTGCTTGTTTAGAAACTCAAAATCAATCTTTATCAAATATTAAATATCAATTTCATCAAATTACCCATTCTATATTACTATTGAATCTTCTAAAATGGATTCCCTTAACTGTTGGTGTGGGTTTGGTCACTATATTAGGTTTAAAAACCGTATCTTCTTTAATTCCCAAAGTAGAACAGCAATTAAGAGTAACTTCCCCTTCTCAACCAATTGTAGCTGAAGATCAAACCTGTGGAGTCGGAGGATCTGATGATTTTAACCATTATCTTATCAAAACATCCCAACCCAAAGAACTACATTTAATTGGAGTCTATGAAGCCGATCCTAATCATAGCGGAAATCAACGCTCTCCGGGTACAATTTCCGTTAATATTAACCGTCAAAATCAACCCATAATATTAGCTTTATCCTCCTATGAACCCGTTACCTGGAAACTTAACATTCAGCCCGGGGTGATCATTGAAAAAATAATTTTAAATGGATATTATGATCAAAATATTATGGGGGTTTCGGGGATTCCAATTGAGGAGTATAGTCAAGAAGGAACCCATCAAAATTTAGGAAACTTTCCCTATCAATGGAATAGTGTTTCTTCCAGCCTGGTTGATCAACTTCAACAAAAAACAGGACTTCAAATCACCTCCTTTCAAGGTTGTTATCGGGGAACAGAGTTTAAAATAGATTAAATTACTAATTACCGATCACGGATTAAACGGATGACGCAGATTAACACAGATTTTAATCTGTGAAATCCGTGAAATCCTCTTAAATCCGTGATCCTCTGTCAACTAAAAACATTTTTTTGTTCAACTCCAAAACCCACCAATAATACAGTTTCCAAAGGGTTATTATTAATCGGTCGTTGATAATTAATAATCCGACGAATTCTTAACTTTGGATTAATCAAAGTAATCGAATCTACCGAAACAACACTGGTGTAGCTGGTTGTCATTAACAATTCCCTGGTTTCGGTATCGTAGCGAAAATTGGACACCATTGGTTTCGCTTCCTCATAGGCTTTATCTCGCAGATAATCTCCTTCAATAATCGGGAAATCTAATTTTTGAGGGACAAAAAGAATATTTAACTCCTGAGAAACCTCATCCCCTTTTTCCGAAACCGTTTGAAAAGCTAGTCGATATCCTGGTAGAATTTCTAACTCTAAGTTTGTTGATAAACGGTGATTATCTTCTAAGACTTTAGCTTTAGCTGAATTCTCCAAAGGATGAATCACAAATTCCGTGTGCGATCGCTCAACTTCCCGATAACTCAGATAATGATAGGTACGCTCCGTGATCCATTCACCCACACAATGATCGAAAAATTCCTGAAATTGTGCAATCAACATAATTAATATCACTCCTCTTAAATAATCTTTGCAACAGTTTCTAACATTTTTTAGCAAAAACCCCTAATAATTCTAAGATCTAAACTAAATTATCCTGTTGATGAACTCCTGTGATTGACCCGGAATGTTTAGCCTATAGTGTTGGCCATGCAGGGGAAGGTGTATGTCTGTTAGTCAGAATTGGATCTCATCGCATTCTACTAGATTGTGGTATTCAGGACATTTCACCCCTATTAACATCCTCAGATCAACCTCCAGCCGACTTAGTTATATGTTCCCATGCTCATGCGGATCATGCTCAAGGTTTACTCGCCTTCCATCAGGCTTTTCCTGAAATTCCCATTTATGGGAGTCAAGTCACAACCCAACTATTAACCCTAAACTGGCCAGACTGGGAACCCGATCCCAATATACCCCTGTGTCAGCCCTTACCCTGGGATTCTCCTATCCAACTCCAACCCGGACTCAGTGTTACCTTGTTTCCGGCGGGTCATTTACCCGGGGCGTCAGTAATTTTGATCAATTATGTAACACCCGAACGCAACTATAAATTAATTTACACCGGAGATTTTTTTCTCTCCAATTCTCGCCTAGTCGAAGGCTTACCCCTGGGGGAGTTGCGCGGACTCAAACCCGACGTTTTAATCCTAGAAGGCAGTTATGGAACCGCCCGCCATCCCCATCGTCGTCAACTGGAAAACCAACTGGCAGAACGCTTATATCGAGCGATAGAAGCCCAATATTGCCTACTCCTACCAACACCAACTTTAGGCTTAGGACAGGAATTATTGATGTTGCTTCGTAGTCACCATTATTTTACCGGACGAGATCTCGATATTTGGGTTGATGGCAGTGTCGCCACCGGATGCGATATTTACCTACAACTCCTGCCCCATTTCCCCGCCAGCGTTCAGAATTTTGCCCAACATCAGCCCCTATTTTGGGATGACCGCATTCGCCCCAGAGTCCGAAGACTCACCCCGGAACACAGATCTCAACTCGGTCAAACGCCCTGTATTGTTCTCACCGACGAATCAGCCGACTGGAATACCTATTGGGCCGATTCTATCCGGCCTTGGATGTTATTTTTGCGCCAAAAACCCGGTCAAAACCTCGATATTATTCTGACTCCCGAATCGGAAGAAAAAGGCTTTAGTCCCTGCATACCAAAGGTTGAAACCTATTTGATCTCCGAACATTGTGATGGCCCCGGGACAACCCAACTAATTCATAACCTCCGACCCCAACATATTATTTTTGTTCACGGCTCACCCACCTATTTAGGGGATCTGACCAATTTAGAAGAACTTAGAAACCGCTATCAACTCCATACCCCCAACCCCGGAACCCTAGTCGAGTTACCCATCGGCGAAACCTTCATCCAGCCGCCCCTGGCTGAAATTGAGTATGAAGGGGAAATTGCCGAGTTTGAAACTCAAATTCACATTACCCTACCCCCAGGGTTAACCACCGATCCGCGCTGGTTAGGTTTTGCCGATACAGGGTTAGTAGAGGCCCGATGGCAAGGGGAAGAATTAGTGTTGCGGGGGATTTCCCAACGGGAATTCCTGAGTCTAGGAAGCGATCGCCCCATTCCCAGGGATCTTGATTGTTGTGGAAACTGCCAATACTATCGCGGACAACGCTGTTGGAATCAATCCTCCGCCCTCTACGGCTTCAAAGTAACTTCCGATGGTTACTGCCCAATGTTTGAATCCATCGAAAGGATTTAATCGGTTAAATTAAGTTTAAAATAGATTAAGTGCTTAAATATTTACCATGAAAAAATCAGTCTTGTCTATCGGTCAAATTCCCGGTTTTTCTATATTGTTAACAGCGATTATATTTGTTAGCAGTTTATTAGGATTAGTGCCTTCAGCTTTGGCTAATACTACTTCTGTATCTCCAATCATAGCTAGTATATTTTCATTTTCAGGAAATCGACCCACCAACCTCGGTATTGAACAAGGAAAATTTGCCCCCTGTCCCACTTCTCCCAATTGTGTTTCCAGTCAAAGCCTAGATACCCAACATCAAATTGAACCTTTCACCTATCAAGATACACCTAAAAAAGCCTTTGAAAATCTTAAAATTATTCTAGCAAATACTGAAAATGCGGAAATTATTACAGCCGAAGCAAACTATATTTACGCCGAATTTACTTCGGATTTAATGGGATTTGTGGATGATGTAGAATTTTATTTGGATGAAAAAGATAGTTTAATTCAAGTACGTTCTGCCTCTCGTTTAGGAGAATCAGATTTAGGAGCAAATCGGAAAAGAATTGAAGCTATCCGAGCCAGATTTCAACTGTAGTAAGCCCTTCAGGGCTTTCTTAAACCATTAATCATCAAAAAAACAATAAAACCCCCTACAAAACTTGTAGGAGATTTTAAAATTAATCAGATGTTTTTAAGAATGTCCTGAATAATTAGAATCTCTAATTACAGAGCATTACCGCGAGGTAGAACTTCTTCAGGGAAAATAAAGTTTTCGTGGGGTTGATCCGCAGGAGCCATCCAAGCCCGCAGACCTTCATTTAACAGAATGTTCTTAGTATAGAACGTTTCAAATTCAGGATCTTCCGCCGCCCGTAACTCTTGGGAAACGAAATCATAAGCCCGTAGGTTCAGAGCTAAACCAACAATGCCGATAGAACTCATCCACAGACCCGTGACCGGCACGAATAACATGAAAAAGTGTAACCAACGTTTGTTAGAAAAAGCAATCCCGAAAATTTGTGACCAAAAACGGTTGGCGGTCACCATCGAATAGGTTTCTTCAGCTTGAGTCGGTTCAAAAGCCCGGAAAGTATTGGCCGTATCTCCATCTTCAAACAGAGTATTTTCCACCGTCGCTCCGTGAATAGCGCACAATAGCGCACCACCCAAAATTCCCGCCACTCCCATCATGTGGAAGGGGTTCAGCGTCCAGTTATGGAAGCCTTGTAGGAACAGAATAAACCGGAAGATTCCGGCTACCCCAAAGCTAGGGCCAAAAAACCAACTAGACTGACCCAAGGGGTACATCAGAAATACACTGACAAATACCGCAATTGGGCCAGTAAAGGCGATCGCATTATAGGGACGAATGCCGACTAAACGAGCAATTTCCAACTGACGCAGACAAAAGCCGATCAGCGCGAAAGCACCGTGCAGAGCCACAAAAGCCCATAAACCGCCCAGTTGACACCAACGGGTGAAGTCCCACTGAGCTTCCGGCCCCCAGAGGAACAGTAAGGAATGTCCTAAACTGTTAGCGGGACTACTGACGGCGGCTGTTATAAAGTTGCAGCCTTCTAAATAAGAGCTTGCTAAACCGTGGGTGTACCAGGAAGTTACAAAGGTTGTTCCGGTTAACCAGCCACCGAGGGCTAGATAAGCGCAGGGGAACAATAGAACTCCTGACCAACCCACGAAGACAAAGCGATCGCGTTTGAGCCAGTCGTCGAGGACGTCAAAGACGCCTCTTTCAACCTGCGGCCTTTCGACTGCAATAGTCATGGACAAAATCTCCGAATATATAATGACAAGTTGTAAAGGGATTAGGACTCATGTTAAGCGTCTCTCATCTGCTATAGCAGAATCTGAGAATTTTATGAGTACCGTTAATGTTTCTTTACGTCTGTTCAAATTATAGAGGTAAATCTTCAGTTGAGCAACTCCCCCGCCACGGAAATTTAAAAAAATTTGTCCAAAAACTAAAAACCCCGTTTCCGCTCACCAGAAACAGGGTTGTTATTTTTGATATAGCGGGTAATGGGTAATGGGTAATGGGTAATGGGTAATGGGTGGAAAAAGACTTATAAGTACCTAAACAAAATTAATTACACATTCTCTACCCAGATCCGGCGTTCCCTGTTCCCTACTATAACTTCAGGCAGTTTGGGCTGATGGTTAATTTTCCGACATAATTTTGGGGACTTTGAAATAGTCTCCTTCTTGTTCCGGGGCGTTGGCTAGAATATCATCTCTTTGGGGATAGGATTCTAACTGATCAGGTCGAGTAATATTACTCAACTCAATTGCCCGGGTCATCGGAGCCACCTGGGATGTATCCAGTTCATTTAATTGCTCAAAATAATCTAAAATTTCACCCAGTTGAGTCGTAAATTGTTGTTCTTCTTCTGGAGTTAGCTCCAGTCGAGCCAAAAAAGCAACTTTAGAGACTTGTTCACGATCAATAGTCATATTTAATCGGGCTTTAGGTAGGTTAGCAAAGAAAAAATTAAAAGCAAAATCAATTAGAAATAGATATCAATTTTGCTTCTTCCGGTAACTTTTAACCAGTTCTGGGCTTCAATATAGTTATTCGGGGCTAAACGAATTGCCCTAACCCAATATTCTGCGGCCTGCCGAAATTCTTGTTCTGCGGTGTCTTCATCTCCCGCTTCCTTAGCCTTTTCCCCCTGATAATGGTAAATCACCGCAATATTATTCAAAGCCTGGGGCATTCGGGGATTTAGCTCAATCGCTTGTTGATAATATTCTAATGCTTCCTCATGTTCACCATTGCTGGCATGAATTAAGCCCATATTATAAAGAATAAAACTTCGATCATAGGGATCTTCCTCTAAGGTTAAGGCTTCTTGGTAATTTTCTAAAGCCTCTGCATATTCTCCGTCCGCCTGGGCTGACATTCCATCCCGATAATAGGCAAATGCTTCCTTAGCTTTTTTATTGGTGGGCAGCATCTTCAGGATCATATCTGCCATAACCGTAAAGCTTTTATCAATAAAGTTATCGTTACGTTGTGATCTTGGCATAAAATTTTAATCTCTAAAGTTCAAGGCTGGAAACTCCTTAATTTTAAGGAAGTTCCCTAACAGCCCATCGCCTAATCTTACCTTAATCAGTGTAGAGACGTACCATGGTACGTCTCTACGGGGAATCAATTATTAAGGGTCAACCATTAACCCAAACTAATGCAGTGTTGCATCCGCTTTGTTGAATGCAGGATAGGATTTGCGGATTTTGTGGGTAACGGGAGTTGCCAATACCATAATCTTCTCCATTAACCAGGGGGCAAAACGGTTGCACCAAACGGCCAAATGGCTTTGCCATCCGACTAAAATTTCCGAGGTATCCTTATCGAGTCCCGCCACTAACACCTTAGCGACCTGTTCGGGGGTCATGGGAACTACCCAACGGAATAATTGCAAGTTCCGGGTCATGTCCGTATCCGTTAAGGTGGGTAATAGGGCCATAACCCGAATATTATGGGCGGCTAATTCTTGGCGGAGGGCTTCTGTAAACCCCAAAATTGCGAATTTAGTCGCCGAATAGGTGGACATCGTAGGGGCAGCAATTTTGCCCATCAAACTCGATACATTAATAATGGTTCCCGATTGGCGGGTGGCCATCCGTCGAGCGATGACATGGGTAATGGTATACAACCCGATTAAATTCAAGGAGATTTCCTCCTGAACATCTGGGAGTTTGGATTCTAAAAACGGCTTTTGGTGGGCAACACCAGCACAATTAACCAGAATTTCAATTGGCCCGTGGGAACGCCAAGCCTGGGCGATCGCAATATGGACTTGAACAGATTGGGTTAAGTCCAGGGCTAAGGTGATCACCTCCACACCCATTGGTTTTATTTCTGTGGCCAATTCCGCTAACTTCTGACGATCGCGTGCCACTAGAATCAGACGTTTAACCCCATTTTTGGCAAATTCTACGGCAATTGCCCGGCCAATTCCACGAGAAGCCCCAGTAATTAGGGCTGTTTTTCCTTGAATGTTCATTACAAAAACCTCCTGTTGAGGAGGAATTCGGTGCGGCGGGGCGAGGTTCACTCACCCATGCGAGTCGGGATTTTTTCATCCCAAGCGACCCTGACATCCTTTTAGGCGCACCGATATTCCTCTATGCAGCGTGTAAAAAATCTGGGAATGCTAGAAATTTGGTGTCATGATTGTAGAGATTACTAATGGGTCATGATTAGACAACAGACCAGGCTATCTTCTTTCCTTAATTCCTGGTTAACAGAGCAAGATTGATTTCAAGCATGGCTCACCTGTCTCCTCAATACGAGCGTTCATGGAAAGACCCTCTATGCACAGATTAGCAAGTTAATCAACAAGTTGCAACATTTTTTAATAAGTTTTTCGTAATATTTCTTAATAATAGGGAACAGGTAATGGGTTATGGGTTATGGGTTATGGGTTATGGGTTTTGGGTTATGGGTTATGGGTTTTGGGTAATGGGTTATGGGTTTTGGGTAATAGTTGGCGTCCCCTGCTCCCTGTTCCCTATTCCTGATAAACTATTTCCATCAATCCAACGTCTATATTAAAAGCTGTCCTATTTTTGCGGTTGACCATGCCATTGTCTGACACTCCAGAGAAAACTGTCCTTGATTTACACGAAGAAGCAAGTCGCCATATTGCCCAACAGCAGTTTGATGAAGCAGTTGCTGTGTGTGAACAGGCGTTAAAATTGCAACCTCGTTTTCTTCCCACTTACAGTACCTTGGGGTTAGCTAAACAATTGCAAGGGAAACTTGATGAAGCCAAATTTTGGTACACAAAAGCCCTAAATCTCAAACCCGATTGGGCGGAAGTTCATGCGAATTTAGGAACAGTTTATGTTCAACAACAACAATGGCGGGATGCTCTACAATCATATCAAACTGCCCTACATTTTAAACCCAATCAAGCCAGAATTTATCAGAGTTTATATACTGTTTTCATTAATCTGAATCAACCGGAAGAAGCCACAAATGCTTGGTATCAAGCCTTAATTTTAGAACCCCAGTCCGTCGCCCCTCAAGATTATATTGATTTTGGGAAAACCTTAATTGAAAAAGGCAAATTAGAGCCAGCAATTGAATTGTATAGAAAGGGGGTAGAAATTTATCCCAGTTTACCCCAATCCCATTATGGATTAGCAGAGGCATTAAGTCGGAAACAACAGTGGGAAGAAGCGATCGCTGCCTATAATCAAGCGATTATTCTGAATCCCAATAGTAATCTATTTTATCAAGGGTTAGCCGATGCTTTAGTTCAACAAAAGAATTATGAGCAAGCGATCGCCAATTATCAAAAAGCGATTGAACTCAGCCCGGATTTTTCTTGGACATATCATCAACTAGGAAATGCTTTATCTGAACAGGAAAGATGGGAAGAAGCCACCGTTGCTTATTATCAAGGAATCGGTTTAAATCCTAAGTTTTTTGGTTCCTATTATAAGTTAGGAGAAATTTGTTCTAAGACCGGAAAACATGAAGAAGCAATTAATTGGTATCGTCAAGCTCTTGAGATTAATCCCGATAGTTTTTGGTTACATTTTACCTTGGGAAATGCTCTCTGTGAAACCCAGGAGTTTGATGAGGCTTTAACAGAATATTATCAAGCGATTGAATTTGAACCGAATACGGATTGGTTATATCCCCCCTTGGGAAAAGTATTGATTGCTCAACAACGCTGGGATCAAGCTATTAAAGTTTATTGTAAAGCAGTTGAACTGAATTCAAATAATCTTTGGTTGTTAGATCAATTAGCAGAAACCTTAATTGAACAGCAAGAAATTGAAACTGCTATTTCTGTTTATCAGGAATGTCTAAAAATCAATCCTAAAGCGGATATTGTACATTACAATCTGGGCAATTTATATAAATCTCAAAGTCAATGGGAAGAAGCGATCGCATCCTATCAAAATGCTATTAATATTAATCCTAAAATCGCTGAATATTATGCGGGATTAGGAGAAATTTGGTTAAAAAAACAAGAACTAGATCTGGCAATGTCCTACTTGATGGACGCTTTAAAAATGAAGCCCGATTTAATTTCTGCTTATGAAAATATTGCTGAAATTCTACAACATCAAGGCAGAAATGAAGAAGCTGTAAAGTGTTTTAATTATAAGGATTTGCCCCCGTCACTTTTAGAACAATATTGTTTTGTTAATCCCGAACAATTGATCACCTCAGACTTTAGTTCTAATGTCACCTATATTCCTGTTTATCCGGGTAGTGAAATTTCCCTGAATCCTTCTAAAACCGTGGCTCAATTTCATCCTGGTTTTATCTTTAGTCAAGCGACAACTCGGAATGCGTTTATTGTCAAATTAGATCAAGGTAGAGTCTGGGGAGATTCGGCGACCAGTGCGGTGATCACAGCCCATAATGAATTACTGACTGATATTTCCACCGGATCTGCTGAATTGGTTTTATCCTCCCGTAAATTACCTCCAATTCATCATATTAATGGAACCGTTGCATTTTTATCGGTACGCTGGGGGGGGGCATTTTTTCATTGGATGTATGATGTTTTACCTGGAATTCACTTGATGGAAAAAAGTGGTATAGATTTGAATAGTATTGATTATTTTGTGTTTAATAATTACGATTTTTCCTATCAGAAAGAAACCTTAGAACTTTTGGGAATACCTGAACATAAAATCATTAGAAGTATTGATAAACCTTATATTCAAGCGAAGAAACTGATTGTCCCCGCTCCTAATTTGTTCCAAAATGATACGACAACTCCTGAATGGATTTGTAACTTTATAAAACAAAAATTACTCCCAGAAACAGCAAAAAATAAAACTGCAAATCGTCACATTTATATCAATCGGAAAAATGCAATTTCTCGGAATGTGGTTAATCAAGATGAGTTGATGAAACAGTTAGAATCCCTGAACTTTGAGAGTGTTGTTTTAGAATCCTTAACGATTTCTGAACAAGCTGAATTAATGGCGAGTGCCTCGGTGGTTTTAGCCCCCCATGGAGCAGGATTATCCAATATTGTTTTCTGTCAACCTGGAACCAAAATTATCGAATTATTTGCTCCTACTTATGTTCCACCTTGCTATCGAATTATTAGTAATATTTGTGGGCTGGAACATTACTATTTAATTGGGGAACTGGTAGAGAATACAATGGACGAAGATCTGACCCATTCGGGATTGTTGAATATGCGAATTAATATTGATGATTTAATGAGTTTACTGGAATTAGCAGAAATTACAGTAACTTAATTCCCCCTTCTAAAGATTGAGAACGTTTTTCTATAGTTTGTTCTAAAACCCAAAGGGTTAAATTTTGCCATTCGGGTAAATTACAAAGTTGATTCACCTCCAAAGTCTGTCCTAAACTATTAGAATAATGCACAAAACTTTCCGTCCAATTGATTAGGGTTTCTACCGCTAAAAATGGCGTATATTGCCAAGATTTTTGTAAATATTCTGCCATTTCCATCGGAAATCCGGTATAATATAAATACCAGGAACTCCAAACTAAGGTACTGTAACGTACCCAATTTTCAATTAACCGAATTTCTAGGGGAATATTAGAAAGATTAAAAAATTTATCCAAAACATAATTAATTGATTTCGCTTGAGAAACTCCATCCCGCATCGTATTCCGGTCATGTTGACGGTAACAAACTGTTGATTGTTGTAACCATGCAGATTCACACCCTAATAATACCATTCTTAAGATTAAATCGACATCTTCCGCGTGGGCTAACCCGGGTTCAAACCCGTCTATTTTTAATAACCATTCTCGACGAAACATCAAAGTTCCCATCGTCCCCAAGGGTTTCCAACGCAACCAAGTTTCTAAATTCAACTCTGGAACATAATCCCAGGGCGTCGCATCCATGAGGGTTTCTCCTTGTTGGTTAACTCGACGCCATCCACTTTGAACCAGTCCTAATTGCGGTTTTGCTTGAAAAACTGCGAGTTGGGTTGCTAATTTATTGGGAAGAAAGATATCATCTGCATCCAGAAACACAATAAACTCCCCCCGCGCCAATTTTAACCCATGATTTCGGGCGACAGAAACCCCTTGATTTTCTTGATAAACATAGTGAATATAGTTAGAATAGGGTTGTAAAACTTGACGGGTATTGTCTTGGGAACCGTCATCAATAATAATAATTTCGTCAGCAGGATAGGTTTGATTAAGAATACTTTCGACGGCTTGCCCAATATAGCGATCGCAGTTGTATGCTGGAATGATGACACTAATTTGGGGAGTTGCTAAAGTATGGGACATAGATTAAATCGGTGAACTGTATTGAATGTGAAAGGTTAGGGTAAATTTTTCTACTTCATAATACCTACAAATGTAAGTATGTGGACATGATTAAAAAAATTCGTTGTTGGGCTTTAGCCCTCTTATTCTTGGGCTAAAGCCCAACAACGGGGGATTTATTAATATTTTTTGTTGTTTTATTTTTTAATATCTAATTGTGAAAAATACTGTTTCTGTTAAAAAAAATCAAAATATTCCCTGGTTTGAACAGTTGATGGCCATGGTTGCGACGCTGAACTACGGGTTGGTTTTATTCGACATGAGTTATACGGATTTGCGAGATTACTATTTTAACTATATTCCAGTTGTGACTCAAGTTTATGATCCGATCAAAGGCATTGAACCCCATCAAATCACAGAAAAATATTTAGAGACCATTGAACAGTTAAAAGTTACGATAGCTGAAACCAGCTTATATTCGCCTGAAACCGATGAAATATTAGGAAAGTTAAGAAATCAAAGTGAGGAAATTATCAATGAAAATCCCTTTGCTATTGCCGAGAGAAGTGGGACTTTAGAACGAATTAAAAATCGGATGCGAGATCATATCAAAAATCCCAATAATTCTGCAAAAGAATCTTTTAATATATTTTGGTCTTCATCTTATCTTAAACAAAACAGTTATGACCAACAAATGAAATGGTTTGAGAGAAATATTAGACCGTTAGTGGCGACAAACTATTATCGCAGTATCTCGGAAAACGGAAAATTTACCCGCACGTTTTGGAAAGTTGATTTACCCTTTACTATCATTTTTATTTTAGAATTTTTAGCGAGAACCTATTTAATTAGTCGTCGTTATTCTAAGGTAACTTGGTTTGATGCGATGTTATGGCGGTGGTATGATGTGTTTTTGTTTTTACCGATTTTTCGATTGTTACGAATTATTCCGGTAACGATTCGTTTAAATCAGGTACATTTTATTAGTTTAGAACCCATTAAAATCCAAATAACCAGGGGATTTGTTGCCGCCATTGCCAGGGAATTAACCGAGTTCGTGGTGATTGAAGTGATTCAACAGATTCAAGGAGAAATTAGGAGAGGTGATATTTTTAAACAACTATTTTTGAATCAAGATAAACCCTATTTAGACATTAATAATGTTAATGAAATAGAAGCGATCGGCAATCATTTAATTCAGGTTGTTGTTTATAAAGTTATTCCTAAATTAGAACTTGACATTGAAGCATTATTGCGCTACAATATAGAGCAGGTAATCGAACAATCTCCTGTGATTCAACAATTTAAAACCATTCCAGGGTTACAACAAATTCCCCAACAGATTCAAGAAAGAATTATTACCGAACTTTCTAAATTAGCCACGGAGGGGCCCCAGGAAGCCTATCAAACCGTGGCCAAAGCCATGAATGATCCCGTGGGAACAAAATTATCTAATCAACTGGTTAAAAATTTTAATAAACTTTTAGGAGAAGAACTGCAAAAAGAACAGGGATTAGAGGAAATTAAAACCCTGTTAATTGACTTCTTAGAAGAATTCAAAATCAACTATATTCAGCAAGTGGATGAATCTAACTTTGAACAAGTTCTTGCTCAATTAAAGGAACAAAGACACATCAAAGGAACCGAATAAATAGAACTGATCCCAGACCCGAGAGCAAAACTCGAAACCCGATATCTAGCAATTGCTTTCGCTCTAAGCTAAACTAGAACAAGAGGCGAACCACAGGGTTCGTCTTTGGCTTGGTGAGGAGACACTGTTTCACGATCTGGAGTGGGATTGACCCCACTTTTTTAATGGCAGTTAACCTCATAACCCCTGTAGACTCTAGCATTCACGTCAACTATGGCTCATCCTCTGATCCCCCAAATTCTCGACATCGCCACCCCCATCGCCCAAACATTGGGACTGGAAGTGGTCGGGGCAACCTTTTACACCAATCAGAAACCGCCTGTGCTGCGTGTAGATATCCGCAACCCCAGTCAGGATACCGGATTGGAAGATTGTGAACGGATGAGTCGAGCCTTGGATGAGGAATTAGAGACCAGCAATATTATTCCCGATGCCTATGTGTTGGAGATTTCCAGCCCCGGAATTTCGGAATCTTTAACCAGTGATCGAGAATTCGTTTCATTTAAAGGATTTTCCATTATTGTTAAAACATCAGAACCCTACAAAGGTCATTCTCAACAACGGGGAAAACTGGTGAGTCGGGATGAAAATGCGGTTTATTTAAGCCAAAAAGGACGACAACTAGCCATTCCCCGGGAATTAATTACGGAAGTGTTATTCGATGAAAGTGTCGAGGAGTAAAGATTTTAACCCTTAAAGATTTTAACCGATCGTGATTTAACCTTTCGGGCGGTGTACTTCCCCAATTTTCTGTGAAAAATTCATCTGTGTGATCAACAAAAAATAAAGTTTAGAGGATAAAAACTATGTCAATGGTGAGTTTGCCCGGTTTACAAGATATGATTAATGGTATTTCTCAAGAGCGGAATTTACCGAAACAGGCCGTAGAAGAAGCCCTACGAGAAGCTCTATTAAAAGGGTATGAACGCTATCGTCGTACCATCGAAATTCAGACCCAATTTAGTGAAGATTATTTTGATAATTTTGATGTCGAACTCGATGTCGATGAAGAAGGATTTCGAGTCTTAGCCAAAAATTTAACCATTGTTGAACAAGTTAGCAACCAAGATCATCAAATTGCCTTAAAAGACGTGCGAGAAGTCGCTCCCGAAGCCCAATTAGGGGATACCGTCACCCTAGATGTTACCCCGGATCAAGGGGAATTTGGTCGGATGGCAGCGATCCAAACTAAACAGGTTTTAGCTCAAAAACTGCGGGATAAGCAGCGCAAAATGATTCAGGAGGAGTTTAAAGAACTTGAAGGCACGGTATTGCAAGCCAAAGTCCTCCGATTTGAACGCCAGTCGGTGATTCTGGAAGTAGCCAGTGGTTTTGGTCGCACCAGTGTGGAAGCGGAACTTTCTAAACGGGAACAACTGCCCAATGATAACTACCGCGCCAATGCCACCTTCCGGGTCTATTTGAAAAAAGTCTCCCAAGGTTCCCAACGGGGGCCCCAATTATTAGTATCCAGGGCCGATGCCGGGTTAGTGGTGTATCTCTTTGCCAATGAAGTCCCAGAAATTGAGGATGAAGTGGTGCGAATTGTGGCCGTGGCCAGGGAAGCCAACCCTCCTTCCCGTCACGTCGGCCCCCGGACTAAAATAGCAGTAGATACCATCGATCGAGATGTTGATCCTGTGGGAGCCTGTATTGGGGCTAGGGGGTCACGGATTCAAGTGGTGGTGAACGAACTGCGGGGCGAGAAAATAGACGTGATTCGCTGGTCTCCTGACCCAGCCACCTATATTGCTAATGCCCTGAGTCCGGCGAGAGTCGATGAAGTTCGTTTAGTCAATCCCGATGAACGTCGCGCCCATATTCTGGTTCCTGAAGATCAATTGAGTTTGGCCATTGGCAAGGAGGGGCAAAATGTTCGTCTCGCTGCTCGGTTGACGGGATGGAAAATTGATATTAAGGATACGGCTAAATATGATGCAGCAGCCGAAGATCAAAAAATCGCCGAAGAACTCGAACGTCAGGATGCGATCAACGATCGCAACTATGATGAATTTAAGGAGGAATAGGAGAGCAGGGGGAGTACCGGTGGTAGGGGGAGCAGGGCAGGTAAACTCTTTCTATTACCCATTACCCAAAACCCATTACCCGCTATAACTGTCAAGCCCATGAAAAATCAACGTCGTTGTGTGGCTTGTCGCCGATTAGGGGCAAAAGAAAGCTTCTGGCGATTTGTCAGGCTCTATTCATCAGATCAGGTACAATTGGATCATGGCATGGGTCGTTCGGCCTATCTTTGCCCTAACCCAGATTGTTTGAAGGTGGCTCAGAAAAAAAATCGACTGGGACACGCACTCCGAATATCGGTGTCAGAGGAAGTTTATCAAGGCCTATGGCAGCGTTTAGATTAACCTGGAATTGATCCCCATGTCCTACTTGGTAGGGAAGGGTGGGAAAAATTGCCTGGGATCTGAAGATCTTGAGTTGCTCAACAATATCTTTCTGTTCAATCAGCAAACCTACTCTCCAGATAGAGGACTAGAAGGTTTATGTTAAAGCAGAATAGAGTAGACTGAGTAACTAAATTGATTATTATTCACCATCCGGTTAATATCTGCTAACTTGATAAAGGCAATACTAAAGATTTGAGGAATTAGATTTCACCAAAAATTAAAATAAAATTAAGAACTGTCAAAGCAGACCTTACATCTGCATCCTTGACACTTAAATAACCAGAGCAGATGATATCGTTATTTAAAACGTGCGGGTTACTGTTGTAAGAGTAAATCGAACTATGTAAACATCAAACCATGGGTAGGTACGAAGAGGGGTTAGTGGATGAACAACGCCAAAGTCAGAATTTACGAACTATCACGGGAACTTAATTTGGATAACAAGGACATCTTAGCGGTGTGTGAACGGCTAAATATCTCAGTTAAAAGCCACAGTAGCACGATTTCAGAATCAGATAAAGAACGCATTGAAAAATACGTCGCAACTCATCCGAACCCGGGTCAGCTTGAAGGAAAAGCACCCGGATCTCCTCCTAATGCGAAATTATCAGCGATCGCACCCAGCGACAAAAAACGGCAAGAAATTTTAGAGATCCAGAAGCCCAAAATTCGGTCGAGCTTCGAGTCCTCCCCCCCCTACGATGAGGCGAGTTCCTCTGAATCAGCTTCTGTTGCTACCCCACCTAAATCACTTGTTTCTTCAAAAGCGCCTGTGAAACCCACGTTAAATCGACCTGTATTATCAAAACCCACTGCTCCGGCTCAAGCGGAAACGGAATCTTCCCCCATAACAGCCGAGAAAGTGGCCTCAGAAACCGAAGATATGGCCATGGGGGTTTCTGTCGGGGAAATAGAAACATCTGAACAGATTGATTCATCCCCATTGGAAGCCGCACCTCTTTCTGCTCCCCCTATTAGACCCGCAGAGCCAGTTCCCGTGAGTATCAGTGTGAACCCGGAACCAGCAGCCATTTCTAAAAATAAGCCCGTTTTGAAGACAAATAAACCAACGCCTAAACCCGTTGAGTCAAAGTCTAAACCGGACTCTCCCGAAAAACCGACTCCCAAATCTCAACAAACTACCCCAGAAGGGAAAGAAAAAGATTCAGAGGGCCGAAGACCGCCCCGTAAAGAAGTTGGCAGTCCCAGACCCCGCTCAATTTCTGATTTACAGGCTCCTCCGTCCCGTAAGCCAGCGGCTCAAGTGATTGATGAGGATGGAGAATCGACCGAGGGTGCCGAGGAGGAACCCTTAGCCACCACCGATGATTTAGTCAAACGGCCAAAACGGGCTGTAACCCTGACTCGGCCGAACCCCCCCCGCACTGGAAAACGCGGGCCAGCATGGGAGGAGGAAGAAGAAGAAGTTGTAGATACCGCTAAAACCAAGGCGGCTAAACTCAAAGCCAAGCGACGGGCTAAACCCTCCTTAGATGAGGACGACGACGATGAAATGAATGCGTTGTCTCTGCTGAATGCCAACAACGCCATGATTAGCGTCTCCCTAGCCCGTCCCCCCAAACCCAAAGCCAGCCCCGGACAAAGTGTGGCAGCGATAACGGTTAGACCGAAAAAACCCGCACCCAGTCGGGGTTCGAGTTCTGGAGGAGGCAATACGCGCCGGACGGAGGCTAAACCCAAGGCTGAACGCCCGGAGAAAGTCATCGTACCTGGGCCAATGACTGTTCAGGAACTCGCCTCTGCCTTAATCTTGCCGGAAACGGAAATTATCAAACGCCTGTTTTCCCAAGGGATTGCAGTTAATATTACCGAAACCCTCGACTACAACACAATTCTGTTAATCTGTCAAGACCTCGGCGTTGAAGTTGAAAACGAAAAACTCAAATCCGGTGCTATCAAGCCCGACAATATGCTGAACGCAGAGGATCTGGAGCATCTGCAACGGCGTCCTCCGGTGGTCACGATCATGGGTCACGTCGATCATGGGAAAACCACCCTCCTCGATGCGATCCGCGAAACCAAAGTGGCTCAAGGAGAGGCTGGGGGCATCACCCAACACATCGGAGCCTATCATGTCGATATGGAACATGAGGGCAAAACCCAGCAAGTGGTCTTCCTCGATACTCCGGGTCACGAAGCCTTTACCGCCATGCGAGCCCGGGGCGCACGAGTTACGGATGTGGCAATTCTGGTGGTGGCCGCCGATGATGGTGTCCAACCCCAAACCATTGAAGCCATTAGTCACGCTAAGGCTGCCGGAGTCCCGATGATTATTGCTATCAACAAAATTGATAAGGAAGGTGCCCAGCCTGATCGGGTGAAACAGGAGTTAACGGAATTTGCCCTGGTTCCTGAAGAATGGGGCGGTGACACGATTATGGTTCCCGTCAGTGCCATCAGGGGAGAAAACCTTGATACCCTCCTAGAAATGATTCTGTTAGTGGCGGAGGTGGAAGATCTCTATGCCAACCCTGACCGAGCCGCGAAAGGAACGATTATTGAAGCTCACCTTGACAAGTCCCGTGGCCCTGTGGCGACGCTGTTGGTACAAAATGGTACCCTGCGAGTTGGGGATATCGTGGTGGCGGGTTCCGTCCTGGGTAAAGTCCGGGCGATGGTGGATGACCGAGGCGATCGGGTTGATAATGCCAGTCCTTCCTTTGCCGTTGAAGTCTTAGGTCTGCGGGATGTCCCGGCGGCTGGGGATGAATTCGAGGTCTTTGAAAGTGAAAAAGAAGCCTCGGCTTTGGCCACCCAACGGGCAGAAACGAAACGGGAAACCCGCTTAATCAAGGGTCGGATCAGTCTGAGTGAATTCTCCGCCCGTGCTCAACAGGGTGAGTTGAAAGAACTGAACTTGATCCTGAAGGGGGATGTTCAAGGATCTGTAGAAGCGATCGTTGGAGCCCTGAAGAAACTGCCTCAGAAAGAGGTGGAACTACAACTGCTGTTAGCGGCCCCGGGTGAAATTACGGAAACGGATATTGACTTAGCCGCGGCCAGTAATGCGGTCTTACTTGGATTTAACACCACCTTAGCCCATGGTGCTCGTCAAGCTGCCGATCGCGCCGGAGTTGACATCCGAGATTACAACATCATTTACAACCTCTTAGATGACGTCCAGGCTGCCATGGAAGGGCTATTAGAACCGGAACTGGTGGAGGAACATCTAGGTCAAGTGGAAGTCCGGGCGATTTTCCCCGTGGGACGCAATACCATCGCTGGTTGTTATGTGCTGTCGGGTAAAGTGGTGCGGAACTGTAAAGTCCGAATTCGCCGGAAAAATGAGGTGATTCACGAAGGTGTCCTCGATTCCTTGAAACGGATGAAAGAGGATGCTAAGGAAGTCAATGCTGGCTACGAGTGCGGTGTTGCTTTGGATAACTTCAATGACTGGACGATGGGCGATATTATCGAAGCCTATCGGATGACTACTAAACGTCGTACTTTGTCTCTGTCTTAAGTGCGCCGCTTCGGTTCCTATATTGCTATATATCAGCCACCTATTATTTAACCCATAGTAGGTGGCTGGTATGTTTTTAAACATCTGCGGGGTTGAGTGGGAGCATCGCCCAGGTGGTATAGGTTCCAATTGGACTCCACAGGACAAGGGGGAGGAGTAAATAGGCTGCGGTTTGAGACACTGGCCAAACACTCACCATTAACATTAAGCCTAAAATAAAACCTGTCCCGCCTAATATTGTTCCGATGCGTAAACTTTTGGTTTTGCACATTACCGGGGTATAGGACAAAATCACTAATTCTAATAATAGGTAAAATCCCATTAATACCCAGGTTTGGGATATTCCGGGTTCGGCTTCCCAGACTAAAATTGCTGACCAAGCCCCCGCAATAAAAACGATTATCCAAATTAAAGGAATTGCTTTTTCAAAGGTTAACCAACTGGGACGGGTTAAACGATTAAACCATCGGATATCATCAGAAGTTAATAGAATATTATTGGCTAAGGCGACTAAAAACGCCACTCCTCCAATTACCATCCAAGATTTAATCATCAAAAAACGAGTGGGAAACCCCTAGCTTTAACTATGGGGAGGAACACGGATGCGGCTAAAGCGGCCTGAAAGATTATCTTTCCCTTTGTGGGGACTAGGTTTTTGGTTCGGAACCTAGAAACCGACTCGGATCGCTCCGGTAATGTGAGCCTCGACAAAGTTAGAGGTCGGTACTATCCAAATCGCACTGGCTTAACCCATTACACCTGTTTAACGATTCGGTTTTAGAGCTACAGACTGGCTAAACGCATCCGTAGGTAAGAACTTTAACGCTTGCCTCTAACGTAGGTATTGCTACCTGAGTCTGGTCAGATTAGGCTTTTACAAGCCCCCGCCTAAAGGCGTGGGGTTTCTGACAATTTTTTACGGTTTTAACCCTATTCAGATTATTTTAGTTGGTTATTAGTAAAATCTCCCAAAAGTAGGAAAATTGATCCCTATTCCTAAACAACTCCAGCCCATTGCATTAATTTTAAAAGAGAATCCAAATTGACCTTAATATTTTGAGATCCATCCGTCGGAGAACGGCCAAAATCGGCAGGTTCACAAAATAAACAGTAATAATCACAACCCACAATATTACTTAATTCCCAATAACAAGATAGCGTCCAATTTGGCATTAAAAACTCAATCACCTGAGTTCCTGGGGAACAAAAAACTAAATTGGTTAAAGCTGCTCCATGGGGAGAAATAATGACTTTAGTATTTGCCATATAATAGGCTTGTTGTCTGACCGATAAAGTTTCTAAACTCAAGACTGTAAATCCAAATTGCTGTAAAAATGAGATGACTTCTGCTTCATTAGATACCTGACGATAGGATGCGTTACTTCGACTTAAATAAACTCTTTCTAAAGGAAACAATCCTTGATGATCTTGACCCTTGAGACACAAATTTTTTAAGAAGTTGCAAGCCCATTCAGGGGTTCTGTAAGTCGAATGGGAATAGGACGGAATTAAAAATCGATCCGCTTGTAAAGCCGGATAATTGCAAGTTTCAATAATTTTTTCTGAAGGGATATTTAACAGATATAGGGTTTCTCGTTCATAAGCAAATTGACATCTATTTATGATAAAATAATCTACTTCTTCTAGTGAACAATAGGTTGATAATAAATCAAACCTAGCAATAATATCAAACATCCAGTGATAATAGTTTTCTCCCCATTTTATAGAAAAAAATGCCACAGTTCCCTCTAAGTTTCTAGGTGAATTTAGATGAGAAGAATTAACGACTAAAGCAGCACTTCCTGTTGATAAGTCTGTTACTAATTGATGATCTGATGTGAGAACAGCACTGCTCAATGAATTTGCCCAAACTTTGCCTTGAGGGATACTAGAAACAAAGGTTTCTGGGAAATTAATTGAGGGGACTTGAAAATAAGGGTTGAGGGTTCCTTCAATCAACTTAGGAGGCTTGAGTTTGATATTGGTAGGGGGATAAACTGGCATTATAGCTAAATTTTTAGCTGTATTAGTTGTGATAAACTGCTCCTCTGATAAATTAAATATTTTTTGAATTAAAGAGATTGGTAATTGATGATGAACTTCACAAAAAACAGCATCTAATAGTTGATTTTTTTGTTCAAAAATATTAGCAATATAATTATATGCTTCATAGTAATCTGGCTGTATTTGTAATCCTTTAATTAAATAATCTAAAGCAAGATCCCATAATTCCTGTTGGATTAAAATTTTACCAATTGCGATATAGTAACAGCTTTGCGGATTTATAGTTATAGCATTTTGGTAGGCTTGAATTGCATTTTCTAACTGATTTTTAGATAAGAAAGTTTCCGCTAATTTCTCATAAAACCAATCTATATTTGGATTAAGCTGAATTGCTTGAGAATAAGATTTAATCGCATTTTCTGGTTGGTCTAATTTTAATAAAGCATCCCCTAATTTAATATAAATCCAGCAATTTGTAGGCTCAAATTTAATTGCTTTTTCATAATAATTAATAGATTTTTCTATCTGATTTAAGTTAAAAAAAGATTCTCCTAGACCAAAATAAGCCCAACAAAAATTATTATTAAATTTAATAAATTGAGTATAGGCTGCGATCGCTTCCTCCCAGCGTTCTAATTTAATTAATACTTCTCCTAAACTATTGTAAGACCAAGGAAAATTAGGATTAAGTTGAATAGATTTAGAATAGGCTGTAATCGCATCTTCATAACGTTCTAACTGCATTAAAGTTTGACCTAATTTATAATAAATCTGGTCATTATCAGGATTTAATTCAATGGCTTGATTATAGAAAAATAAAGCTAGTTCAGGGTTTCCCTCTTCTAAACATTGATTTGCAGAAATTAAATGAGATTCTGCTATTTGTGAATTATTTTTGGTATTATCATCGTTAAAATGAGTCATAATTAATTAATAACTTTTGCCATTTTTAAAAGTTCAATAATAGTATAAGACTTAATTTTTATATTGTCAAAAATTGGAATAAAATTTAATCCTTCATCATCTATCGGTTCACCGACACAACAGTAATATTCACAGCCGACTATATTGCAAAGTTGCCAATAATAAGAAGTCTCCCATTCAGGAAATAAAAACTCAATCACCTTTGTATTAGGACGACAAAAGACTAAATTAGTTAATCCTGACCCATGGGGTGCGATGATAATTTCTGCATTAGCAAAATAACCAACTTGTTCTTGAAAAGGTAAATATTCTAAACAAAGCGTTTGAAAACCTAATGTTTCTAAAAAGGGTAAAAACTCCGACTCATTGATAACTTTTCGACAGTTAGCATTTTGGCGACTTATATAAATTCGCCGGGAATAATTATTTGAATTAATACTAGCGGAAAGAAACTTATTTTTAATAAAATTTACTCCCCATTTTGAAGACTTTAAATGACTCCAATGAACAGGAGATGGAACTAATAATACTGACCCTCTAACATAGGGATAAATACAGTTATCAATTACTTTATGTTCGGGAATATTCAACAGCTTTAGCATCTCTTTTTCATAGGGAGATTGATGACGGTTAACGACAAACCAATCAATTTTATTGAAATCAAAATCAGCTTCCTCTAATAAATGCAAACGGGCTATAATATCAAACATCCAATGGTAATAAATTAATCCGAATTGCGCTGATAAAAAAGCTACATTTCCTTGTAATTCCAAAGGATCTTGTAATTGTTCACGACTAATTATTAACTCACCACAACCTGTTGATAAATCCTTAATTAACTGGTGTTCTGAAGTCATAACAGCAGATGTTAAAGCATCTCCCCACCCTCGTCCGTCCATTAGGGATGACTGCAACAAACGCTTCTGAGGATAGCATAGAGTTAGGAAACAACCTAAAATTAGGTTCTCCTAATATTCCGTTTGGAGGATTAAAATTTACTAAACTTTGAGGGTAAATTGATATTTTCTGAGCGTGGGGATAATCTTGATTATTTATTAGTAAATCAGGTGATAAATTCAAGTATTTTTGAAGTACATCAAGGGGGATAATTTGCAAATATTTACATCCATCTCCATCTAACTTTCGCCCCATTTTTTCTAAAATTAAACCCAATTTAACATAACTATCAAAATTATCTGAATGTCGTTTTAACCATTGCAATAAATAGGGAATTGCTTCTTCCCATCGTTGTTGCTTAATTAAAAAATCTGTAATCAATAAATAGAAATTAGAATGATAGTTGATTTTAATATAATTTTGATCACAAGTAATTGCTTGCTGTTGTAAATACGTTCCTAATTTTTGATAGACTATTTCTAAGTTTAAATTTAAGTCAGGATAATCAGGATTAATTTTTAGACAATCACTAAAAGTAATGTACGCTTCTTCCCATTGTTTTAATTCTTTTAAAATTATTCCTAAATTAAAATAACCTGCCGCAATTTTAGGATTAATAGCAATAAAGCGACGATAAGTAGAAACTGCTTTGTTTTCCTGTTTAACGGCTTGGTAAGCTTCTCTTAAAGCATAATAAGACCAAATAAAATCAGGATTTAATTCTATGGCTTTTTGATAGGCTAAAATCGCTTCTTCCCAGCGTTTTACCTTACTAAGATTTTCCCCTAGACCTTGATACGACCAGCTAAAATCAGAATTTAATTCTATGGCTTTTTGATAGGCTAAAATAGCTTCTTCCCAGCGTTTTACCTTACTAAGATTTTCCCCTAAACCTTGATACGACCAGCTAAAACTAGGATTTAATTCTATGGCTTTTTGATAGGCTAAAATTGCTTCTGTAAAATGCTCCTTTTGACTTAAAGCCAACCCTAATTGACAGTAAGGATGATAAAAGGTTGGATTAAATTCAATGGCGTAACGATAGCAAACAATTGCTTGATCAATTTTGCCATTATCTAAAAATTTATTTCCTAAATTAAACTGATCTTCCAATTTGATTTTATCAGGTTCTCTAATCATGATTTGATATTGACATTAAAAAATATAAATTTAAGTTAAAATAGGTTTTTATATGGATTTAGCTAGACAGATTATAATTATAACATAAATCTAATCTAATTCCAGTTAAACTGCATTCCTAAAAACTCCTCTAACTGCTGATTATAAGGCTGAAAATAATCATTGAGTAATGTCCGAGTTGGTTCAGATATGGGGGGATAGGGTCGGGTATTATATTGATGATAGTTTGAAAGATGATATTCCGGTAAACCTAAAAATTTCAGGACTTCTGTTGTTCCCTGGTCAGGGTTTGTATAGAATTGTTCACTGCTTAAAATTAAAAACTGTTCCCTAGGAAATACTTTGATCCATTTTTCTAAGAAATAAATATATAACCCTTTAGCTAAATATCCTTGAAAGTTTGGTTGATGGATTTTTCTCCAAAAATCAATAGTTTGATCCTCTAATTGATCTATTTCCCGTTGAATTGCTTCTTCAAAACAAGATAATTCCCATTTTAAACTTAACCAATGATAATAGTGGGAAACCGCTCGGTCAATCGGGTTTCTTAATAATAAAATTAATTTAACATTCGGAAAAAATTTAACTAAATTTTCAGCAACTTCTGGAGAATTAAAGTTTATTGGTGTTGCTTCTCCTACTAAACAGTGATAGTTAGGAGGAATTGGGGGAAAATGAGAAAAATACCACTCTAAACCTCGCTCAACTTGATTTGACCAAAAGGGCATTTCTTTAATCATTGAGGACATGATATTCGGATGTTCAGAGAGATAGTAATTTAAAGAAGTTGTACCTCCTTTTTGGGTTCCAATTATTAAATAATCTAGGTGATTAACAGGTTTTAATAGTGCTGAAATATTCTGCCATTGTGGACGGAATTTAGGGATGATTTTTTGACCAGCAATATAATTATATTTAATCGCAGATTGTAAATCTCCTTGAGCAGTATATAATACGGCTAAATTCAAATAATAAATAGAGGAGTCTGGATCTTTTTTAATTGCTTGATTAACAATATTAATGGCTGTGACAATTTGATTTTGTGTTGCTATTAAATCAACAATATTTTGATAATTCCAAAGGTACAAATCGGGTTTAAGTTCTAAAAATTTGAGATAGGCAAAAACCGCTTTATCCGGCTGTTGGTTACGATATAAAGCCATTCCTAAGTTATAATAAACTTGGGGATCATTGGGTTTATGTTGCACAGCATCCCGACATTTTTCTACCTCTTGATCTAAAACTTTTTTTTGCTCTAAAATAGTTTCTATTTTTTGAGAAATATCTAAATTATTAGGTTGAATTTGCAAGGCAATCTGGTAAAATATAAGGGCTGCAAACCCATAATTTTTTTGAATTAGAATTTCTGCCAATTTTATATAAAGTTCAAAATCAATTGGTAACAATTTATTTTTAGAAGATTCATTAACTACCGAACAATAATCATTAATTACCGGATCTAATCCCTTTTTGATTTGAGTTTGAAGTATAGCTCCAATTTGATTAATACTTTCTAATAAATCCGGGTTTTGTTTCCAAGCCTGAAAATAAGCATTCACAGATTTTTGCCAATTTTGTTGTTGATAAAAAGCCTCTCCCAAATAATAATATGACCAACAAAAATTAGGGTTGATTTCAATAGCTTTTGAGTAAGCTAAAATTGCCTGATCCCATTGTTTTTGTTGAATTAATGCCATTCCTAGGTTATGATAAGACCAGGAGAAGTTGGGGTTAAGGGCGATCGCTTGACCATAAACAACAATAGCTTCTGTCGGGTTATTTTGCTGGGAAAAAATATCTCCTAACTGATGATAAGCCCAAGAAAAATCAGGATCAAGTTCGATGGTTTTTTGATAAAGTGCGATCGCATCTTCTAAATTTCCTTGATTTCTATAAAGTTCCCCCTGTTCATATAAACTGGAAGCTGACAGGGGGTTTTGGTGTAATAAATTAGAATCAAAACTCATTAAAATTTATTCCGCTAATTTTTAACCTTTAGTGAGTTGATACACCAGATAAAATACTAAACCCGCAATAGCAGGAATTGCCAGCAAATAAATCAATAAAACTTGAGAAATCCCACTAGCTACATATAATAAAGCACCGTAGGGCCCAAATACAAAGATCAAAAATAAAATCAGTTTAATGGGAGTCCATTTAACTGGTTTTAGGGTCTGTATATTCTTACCTGTTAAACCAGGTAACATCACAGATTTAGGTGGTTTTCCAAAATTATCATGTTTTCCTGATGGCTTCTGAACCTTCTTGCCTTTTTTTATCAGATCAAAACGAGACATACAAACCCTCCTTATCCCATAATATAGACCGGAAATTTTAACATCTAGGATTTTAAAGATTACACTTTAAAATCCATCATAAATTAGAAATTATTCAGATTTTAACCAGTATTTGGCTTTGATTCAAACCGATATCCAATCCGATTTACTCAAACTACTGATCATGTAAGCCAATAAGACTTATAATAACAGGTTGATTAGCTAAAATCGTATTTTTATGTTGAGTTCATCCCCTCGAGTTAGTGTTATCATTCCTACTTACAATGGCGATCGCTACCTTAGCCAAGCCATCGACAGCGTTTTGAGTCAAACCTACTCAAACTATGAAATTGTTATCGTTGATGATGGTTCAACGGACAATACACCCAATATTGTACAACATTATATAGATAAACACCGGAACCCATCTCTAATTCGTTATATTTTTCAATCTAATCAGGGTATGGCGGCTGCTAGAAATCGCGGAATTCATGAAGCAAGAGGAGAATTGATTGCTTTCCTTGATCACGATGATGTGTTTTTGCCTAAAAAATTAGAACATCAAGTTGCCTGTTTTGATGCTAACCCTAATGTAGCTATTGTCAATAGTGGTTGGCGTTTAATAGATCAAAATAACAACAAAATTTCTGATATTGAACCTTGGCATGAGTTACCCGATTTAACCTTAGAAATTTGGATAAAAAGAACTCCAATTTTACCAAGTTCTCTAATGTTTAGGCGAGAATCTTGGCAGCAAGTCGGAGGATTTGATTCTCGTTTTAATGGAGTGGATGATGTCGATTTTGTTTTGCGTTTGGTACTTCAAGGATATTCAGCAACTTGGCTCCCTGAAATTACCGTTAATTACCGACAACATGAGCAAACGATGTCTAATACAAAAGCCATAGAAAGAGCTAATCTTATGGTAGCTGTTCAAGATCAATTTTTCAGTCAGCCTAATTTATCCGATGAAATTAGACAACTCGAAAAACCTGCTCGATATGAAGCTGTCACTTGGATGGCATGGCATTTATATCATACCAATTATTCTCAAGAAATGGCTGAATTTCTCCAAAAATCTTTACTTTATACTGCTTATACCGTAGCGATTACTATTTCTGACTGGGTACATAGATTTATTGGTTATTGTCGTGGCTATGGTTACGAACTTGATTTAAAAAATTTCTATAATTTACCCGAATGGAAACAATTAATTAATAAAAATATTCCTCAAAATAAACCCAGGGTGAGTGTGATTATTCCCGCTTATAATTGTGACCAATATATTGAACAATGTGTAAAAAGTGTTCTCGAACAAACCTATACTAATTATGAAGTTATTGTTATTGATGATGGATCTCAAGATCAAACTCAAGAAATTCTCAAACCTTTTTTTCCTGTAATTCAATATATCTATCAAGAAAATCAAGGCGCGGCGAAAGCCAGAAATCATGGTTGTGAAATTGCACAAGGAGAATTTTTAGCTTTTTTAGATGGAGATGACTTTTTCTTACCTCAAAAATTAGCCGAACAGATCGCTACTTTTGATCATGATCCAACCATTGATTTTATCCAAAGTGGCTGGTGTATTGTTAATCAAAAAGGCATTGGAGTTAGTGTGATTATGCCTTGGTTAAACGCACCGGAATTGAATTTAGAAACTTGGGTTTTACATAAATGTGTGCGTCCTAGTGCTATGATTTTACGTCGAGAATGGTGGGAAAAAGTTGGAGGATTTGATCATCGTTATCCTCCTACCGAAGACTTAGATTTTGTCTTACGGTTATCCTTAATGGGATGTAAAACCGTTTGGTTAAAAGAAATTCATGCCTGTTACCGTCAACATGATCATAACTTAATGTCAGGGGGATTAAAAGTTATTGAAAATACTGAAATTGTTATGGATCAATTTTTTAATCATCCGAATCTTCCCGATCAAATTCGTAAATTACATCGAAAAGAAAGTTATGAGCGCTGGGTATGGTTAGCTTGGCGAATGTATCGAGATGGTTATCCCGATTTAATGATATATTGTTTAGAGAAATCCATAGAATATACTTTTTTCCCTCTAACAGAAACAATTTCTCAATGGCTTGATGCTTTTCAACATATTGCAGCAGACTATGGAGAAAACCTAGATACTTATGCTTTAATTAAATCTCAGGAATGGCAAACTGTTATCCATAAAATTATGAATCCCAAACTCACACCTCAACCCCAACCTACCTTAACTCCTCCCTCGAATAAACCCCATATTCTGTTAATGAATACCGATGATCCGGGTATTGGAGGTTTAGCCCAATATGATCATTTGATTTTATGTGAATTAGCTAAATTAGGATATCCAGTAACTGCTGTTAGACCTCAACACCATAACCCCTTAGTTGAGGCAGAAAAAGAGTTAGGAATTCAGCAATATTGGTTAGACTATAGTACCAGTAAAGATTTACCGCGAATTCTCAGAAATACCCAAGATGCAGAAACCCTTTATGATGAAATTAAACCCGATTTTATTATTTTTAGTGATGGCTGGCCTTACTCCCATTTTGCCGCTAAACAAACTGCAATTCAACGGAATATTCCATATATGATTGCCTTGGGATTAGCTATGCCAGAACATATTAATTTTACCATGGGAGATGGTGTTCCCTACGCCAAAGGAGTATTATATCAATATGGATTAGCCCGGACTTTTAATACCGCAGCTTACGAACATATTCAGATTTTACAAGACCAATTTGGCTTACCGAAAGATAAAGGAAATGTGGTCTATTATGGGCGCTCAGAAAAATATTTTGCCCCGCCTAATTTATCTACTCGTCAACGGTTACGGCAAGAAATAGGGATTCCTGAAGATGGAATTATGTGCTTAACAACAGCAAGATTAGCACCGATTAAAGGACATCGGTTTCAGTTAGAAGCGATCGCTCAATTAAAACACACTTCTATCTGGGAAAAATTATACTTTGTTTGGGCAGGAACAGGACAGGGAAGTGATCATGATTTAGAACATGAATTAAAGCAAAAAGTTGAGGAATTAGGAGTTAGCGATCGCGTCATATTCTTAGGGCAAATATGGAATATTCCCGACTGGTTAGATGCCTGTGATATCTTTATCTTAACCTCCCTAGCAGAAGCCGCCCCCTCCTTTGCTATTATGGAAGCCATGGCAAAAGGATTACCCATTATAGCCTCGGCTGCGGGGGGTATTCCCGAAGGATTAGGAGATACGGGAAAACTGTTAAGTGATCCTAATATTGATCCCGAAAAAACGGTTAATGAACTTGTTCAAAGTCTTCAAGAATTAGCAATTAATCCTCTATTATTATCTACAATGGGTGTAGCATCCAAACAACGGGCAGAAGAACTCTTTAAAGAAGACCGGATGTTAAAACAAACCCTAGAAATTATAGAAATTGCTTTAACTTCTCCCCAGGAAGATGACTTGATCAATTTACCCTTAACTAAAACAGAAGTAAAACAGCTTAATCATCGCCTCAAATATGCTTCATTACTTTGGAATGCTTGGTATTATTATACCCAAGGTAATCTATCTCAAATGGTTAACTTTCTTGAACAATCTTTAAAATACTCCCCCTTTGAATTTGCCACCGAATCTGTGTTAGAATGGGTGAATGATTTTGTGCGATTATCCAATTATAAAAACCATCCTTTGGATGCTTCTACCTTAAGTCAATCCCCAGAATGGAAATATGCAATGGAACGAATTTTAGGGATTGTTAGTCGTTTATAATAGTTTTAAGATTCCGATATTCCGACAGATTTCAATCTGTCGCTACACGGACGAAACACGCCTTCGCGGGTTATGAAATCAAACATTAAGGATTGTCAATTAAAGATGAAAACAGCATTAATTTGTGGGGTATCGGGACAGGATGGGGCCTATTTAGCCGACCTATTGTTAAAACAAGGTTATTCCGTTTATGGCACATCACGGGATGCTCAAATGTCTTCCTTTAGCAATTTATCCCGCTTGGGAATTCGAGAAAAAATCAAATTAGAATCTATGAGTCTCACGGACTTTAGAAGTGTATTGCAAATCTTGACTAAAGTTAAACCCGATGAAGTCTATAATTTAGCAGGTCAAAGTTCAGTAGGATTATCTTTTGAACAACCTGTAGAAACCTTAGAAAGCATGGCAATTGGCACATTAAATTTATTAGAAGCGATTCGATTTACAGGCGCTAAAATTAAACTTTATAATGCTAGTTCCAGTGAATGTTTTGGCGATACAAAAGGACTTCCTGCCGATGAAAATACTCCATTCCGTCCCCGCAGTCCCTACGCTGTAGCCAAAGCAACGGCTTTTTGGGAAGTCGCCAACTATCGAGAAGCCTATGGTTTATTTGCCTGTTCTGGGATTTTATTTAACCATGAATCTCCCCTGCGTCCCGAACGATTTGTCACCCAAAAAATTGTTAAAGCCGCGATTGATATTGCAGCCGGAAAACAAGATAAACTTTATTTAGGGGATATTTCAATTCAACGAGATTGGGGTTGGGCTCCAGAATATGTAGAAGCCATGTATTTAATGTTGCAGCAGCAAGAGCCCGATGATTATGTGATCGCAACGGGGGAAACCTATGCCTTAGAATCATTTATAGAAACAGCTTTTTCCTGTGTGGGATTAGATTGGAAAACCTGTGTTAAATCTGATAGTAATTTATTACGACCTACGGATATTGCAGTAGGTCGAGGAAATCCGGGTAAAGCAGAACAAAAGTTAGGATGGAAGGCAAAATATAAAATGCCCGATGTTGTAAAAATGATGATCGAAGCAAAACTCGTAGTAAGCCCTTCAGGGCTTTAATATCAAAATGAATTTACAATCATCACAGGGTTTTGGTGAGGTTGGCAAACCCCATTGGATAGAATTATAGATCAATACCGCTTGCTGACGAAATGGAGGGGGAAATAGCTGATAATGCCGAATAGGTTTGAGATAAAATACTAGATATTGCTTCAGCAATAAATTTTTCTCCGTTATAAACCGGAATACAAACACTAACTAAAGGTAATTCTTTAATTTCTTGATTTAAACCCTTATTAAACAGGACTTATTAACAGGACAACCTCTTAAAGTCCCCCAATTTTGGGGGATTTAGGGGGCAAATATTGCTGCTTTAGAAATCTGTTCTAAAACTGCTGATCTAGCCCCCTAGCCCCCAATTTGGGAGGAAAATAAATAATTAGGACTTTTTAGGGCGATTGCTATTATCATTGGTATGCGATCGCCTACTTTTGACTCGCTATATATAGCCTGCTTGCGTAAGTCCTGTTCAAGTTAAAATCAATATCAGCAACCCCAGCCCAGACCCAGGAATTGTGCCATGACCCCAGAACAGAAAAAAGCTGAAGCGGATCGCTTATTGAATCAAGGAGTTGAGGAATATGATCGTAGTCAATATCGCCAAGCGTTACAATCCTGGCAGCAAGCTTTAACGATTTATCAGGAAATCGGAGATCGTCAGGGAGAAGGCAATGCTCTATGCAATTTGGGCATTGCTTACTATTCCTTGGGACAGTATCAACAAGCTATCGACTATTCTCAGCAAGCTTTAACCATTGCACGAGAAATCGGAGATCGTTGCAGAGAAGTCTATGCTCTAGGCAATTTGGGCATTACTTACAATTCCTTGGGGCAATATCAACAAGCTATCGACTATTATCAGCAAGCTTTAACCATTGCACGGGAAATCGGATATCGTCAGGGAGAAGGCAATGCTCTAGGCAGTTTGGGCATTGCTTACTATTCCTTGGGACAGTATCAACAAGCTATCGACTATTCTCAGCAGTATTTAACCATTGCACGGGAAATCGGAGATCGTCGGGGAGAAAGCATTGCTCTAGGAAATTTGGGCAATGCTTACGGTTCCTTGGGACAGTATCAACTAGCTATCGACTATCATCAGCAAGCTTTAACCATTGCACGGGAAATCGGAGATCGTGGGGGAGAAGGCAATTCTCTGGTCAATTTGGGCAGTGCTTACAATTCCTTGGGGCAATATCAACAAGCCATCGACTATCATCAGCAAGCTTTAACCATTGCACGGGAAATCGGAGATCGTTACGGAGAAGGCAATGCTCTAGGCAGTTTGGGCATTGCTTACCTTTTCTTGGGACAATATCAACAAGCTATCGACTATTATCAGCAGCATTTAACCATTGCACGGGATATCGGAGATCGTCGGGGAGAAGGCTCTGCTCTGGGCAATTTGGGCATTGCTTACTATTCCTTGGGACAGTATCAACTAGCTATCGACTATAATCAGCAGCATTTAACCATTGCACGGGAAATCGGAGATCGTGGGGGAGAAGGCATTGCTCTGGTCAATTTGGGCAGTGCTTACAATTCCTTGGGGCAATATCAACAAGCCATCGACTATTCTCAGCAGCATTTAACCATTGCACGGGATATCGGAGATCGTCGGGGAGAAGTTAATGGTCTGAATAACTTGGCATCTATCTACGAGAACCTGCAACAAATCCCCCAAGCCTTGGAAACCTGGCAATCTGCCTTAGCTTTATCTTCTCCCCTGAAGTTTCCGGTAGAATATTTATTGATCGGGCGTAATTTGGGTGATACTGCCTTTGAGGTGGAAAACTGGCCACTGGCTATTACGGGCTATGAAGCCGCCCTGGATGCTTTAGAAGAACTCTGTCACCGCGATCGCTCCGATGCCAATAAACAACAGCGACGGCGTAAGAATGTTGGGGTTTATGAACGCCTTGTCCAAGCCTATCTGCATCAGAACCAGATAGATCAAGCCTTAGTCACCCTGGAGCGCGGCAAGTCTCGCAGTTTAATTGAACTCTTGGTTAACCGGGATTTATTGCCAAAAAATACCCCACCAGAGATTTGTCAACGGTTAGAACAGTTGCGTCGGGAACTTTCTGCCAATCAACGGTTTATCGAATCTTTGGGCGGCAATATTCTTGCTGCTGGTATTGATCCAGATTCTCCTCAAAGTCGAAGTGCGGGTGCTGTTAATCTTCCGATTGATTCTATTAATCAAATTCGGGAAACTTTGGTTCAGCAAAAGCAGGAATTAAATCAAGTTTTAGAACAGATTAAAGATTTTGATCTCACCTTTGAATATACCCAACGGGTGCAACGGATTAATCTATCAGAAATTCCGGCATTATTGCCAGAGAAAACGGCCTTAGTGGAATGGTTTATCGCGTCGGAAGGGATTTATGCGTTTATACTTTGGACTGATCCCGCCCAACCCCCCCTTCGGCAAGCTCAGGGCATAGCCTTAGAAAAGGGGGAGAAGGATGATCAATCAAGTTTTCGCGCTGATTATTGGCAATCAAAACCGGAAGCGGTGAGGGCGTTAGGGGAGTTGCGCGATCGCTATTTAAAAACCTATAATAGCAAAACCGACATCTGGGAAGATCAGTTAGAATCGTTTTTAGAAGAATTAGCCGAAATTCTGAATATTAATCATATTTTGAGTAAAATTCCCGCCTTCTGTCAACGGTTAATCTTAGTTCCCTATCGAGAATTACATTTATTTCCTCTCCATGCTTTACCTGTTGCTAAAAATAACGGAAAAACCGTCTGTTTGTTTGATCAATTTTCTCAGGGGGTGCAATATTTACCGAGTCTGCAAATGGGGTTAATGTCGTTAAAAAATATTGCCTTGCGGGAGGAAAATCCAGACCACGCTGTTAACAATATTCAATTATTTGCGATTCAAAATCCCACGGGAGAATTAGACTTTGCAGAATTAGAAGTGGATGTGATTGCATCTAAATTTACCGCTAATAATATTTTATCCCGTGAACAAGCTACTAAAATCGCCCTGACTCAACCCCCCAATAGTGACCTCTTTCGAGATGCCAATTATCTCCACTTTGCTTGTCACGGGTCGTTTAACTTTGAGTCTCCATTATTATCCCATTTGATTTTAGCAGGTGCGGTGGTTGACCCCCCCCGGCCCCCCCTTGGTAATGGGGGGAGTGAAGAACTTTCTGATCTTCCCCTTGGTAAAGGGGGGTCTAATCTTCCCCACCTTAGTAAGGGGGGGACTGAGGGGGGGTCTTATCTTCCCCATCTTACCAAGGGGGGGACTGAGGGGGGGTCTGATCTTCCCCTCCTTAGTAAGGGGGGGACTGAGGGGGGGTCTAACCTTCCCCACCTTACCAAGGGGGGGACTGAGGGGGGGTCTTATCTTCCTTGGAGAAAAGGTAAACAAGTCGATACCAATCAATGTTATACTCTACGCGAAATCTTTAGTTTATATTTCCCAAAAGGGGAATTGGTAATATTATCCGCCTGTGAAACGGGGTTAACACAATTTGATCAGACTTTAGAAGAATATATTAGTCTTCCTAGTGGGTTTCTGTTTGCGGGGGTTAAAAATGTGATTTGTAGTTTATGGCGAGTCAGTGATTTATCAACGGCGATTTTAATGATTAAGTTTTATGAACTGTTTCGGTCTGAAAAGTCCGTGAGTTTGGCCTTAAATCAAGCCCAAAGCTGGTTAAGAACCGTTGATAAAGAAAACCTCATAAAATGGTTGGATGCGCTACAATTAAAACCAGAATCCAAACAAAAACTCCGTCAACAGCTAAACTTAGGGTTGCGTTCATCAACCTATCAACCTTTTAAAGAAGCTTATTATTGGGCGGGTTTCTGTGCGATTGGAAAATAGGTTAAAATTATCTTGATATTCTATTATTATCAATTCGTTGAGGAAATAAATGATGCAAGACTCTATTGAAACCCTAGTCTGCTTTTTAGAACTGTTAGAAATTCAACCTCCCATTCTTCAAGATCAGGATAAATCTAGTTTAACCGGATTATTAGAACAATTGGAAAATTTAGAGCCTGGTGAAATTCAACAAGCTGCAAATTCTATTGAAAAATGGTGTGGAGATCATGAAGAACAGTTAAAACTATATGATCAAGCTAAGAAGGGAAAATCTCGAAAAGACCTTGATGAAATTAGTGATCGTCATCCTCATAACGGTCGCTGGATTATTCCTAATTTTCAACTCGAAACCTCAGAATATTCTCAATCAGAAAATTCCTATTCTGAAGTCAGCACTTTAATTATACCTGCTCCTGAAAGTAGCGAAGATTGCCAGGTTAAAGTTCCTATTCTGGATTATATTAAGCAAATTTTAAGCAAATGGATTAATAGTTAAGATGATAGAAAAAGTTTATGCTCCCAATTTACATTTATTTGCCTTTCATCTCTACAAAGTCTTAAGGAATGATGGCAATAATAGAGTTGAAAACCCTCAAAAACTTTTTGATAAGTGTTATCAAATATTGGAAAAACTACGTTTTTCAGAACGGTTGAATCTTGCTCAATATGATGATGAAGTTTCCGAAAAATCCAAAAATTCACTGATTAAAATATACGGGAAACTCCCTAATAGTGAAATCCCAATTGCTGGAAGGATTTATCCCCAATGTCTGCATGATAGTTATGCTGTAGCGTTTAATTTACGTCGTCCCGAACAGGAAAACGGCAAAAAAACAGAAGAAATATCGTTAGATTTTTTCCTAGAAATTAATCCAGATCAGATATTTTTACCCAAATTTGTTAATAGTTCCCTCGGACAAACTTTATTAATTACTGCTTTTATTCCAGAGGAATTTAAACAAAGCTCAATTAAAGATTTAGAAATTTTAGCTCAAAAATGCTTAGAAGAATTTATCCCCAATAATCAACAACGTCCTCCCCTACAAAACCAAGGAGAAGTATTTGGAAGTCCTATTTTTGAATATGATAATTTAAGTCAAATCAATCTTGATTCTTCAGATATTCATTACTGTCATGTTTTAATTTGGTTATTCCGAGAGAATCAAAGCAGTGAGGATTTTATTGATTGTTATTCTGAATTTATTGATTTATTTTTTTATCGTAATAAAGTGATTACAGCCTACCAGCAAAGCCTCAAACAATATGAAAAAGCCTTTAAATGTTATGGTGAAATTGAAGGGGAAATCAAAAGTTTAAATGAGTTTTTAAATCAGGAAATAACAGATGAATCTTTTTTAAATGAAGCAGACTTAAAGTTTCTTAAACAAAAACTTAAAGCTTTATCTCACCAAGATTTTAGCTATTCTCAAACCCTCCGCAATTTAAAACATTATAGAAATACAATTGGAATTAATAGTAAAAACTATAAACAAACTTTAAAAACTATTCAACGGAAATTAAAAGAAAAATCTCCGATTAATTCCGAGCAAAAATTAGATTTCTTTCTAGCTTTTATTAATGAGGATAGTCAATATTTTCAAGAACGAATTAAGGATGAACTCAACTATTTTGTTGAAGGTTCTACTTTAGTAGATCGAGCGATCGCATCTATTCGTGGTATTATAGAAATAGATCAAACTGAAAACCAACTAGGTCATGAAGAACGGGACAAAGAAAACAATTATGACCTGCAAATCACCATTTTAGCCGTCGGTACAGGAATGAGTGCGGGAGGCATTACAGGCTCTAGTTCCGGTCTATTATTAAATCAATATGCGACTGATTATCCCGTTATAACCTTTGGAATATCCCTTACCCTTAGTTTTATAGTTGCGTTATTATCGGGTTTATTCATATTTGGCATTGGTAAAATCTTTAAAAACAAAAAAACCTAGAAATTAAATTAGAATTAATCAGTTTTTTCGCCTCAATTGTGAAAAATTGAGGACTCAATTTGACTCCCCAATTTTGGAAAATGAAACGGCCCTGCTTGACCCCTATCTCAATTTAGCAGGAATAGCATAGGGGCCTTTTTTCAACGCAGTTGCCAAAGCATTATTATTCAATCTTAGGGCTTCATAAAAGAAAAATATTTCTCCCTGAACTCCTTTAAAACGATTATAGTCAATTGACTTTAATAAATCATCAGTCGTAATGCAATAGGAACCTATTTTTGCTAAAATTCCTGGAGAAAGTTTCGGTAACTGCCAATCCCTAAACTGAACATCAACCAATTGATCAACTAACCCTTTATAACTCCAAAAATTGCGTCGATATAATTGAGGGTGAATCCAATCAACTAAATCTTGATCAATCCAAGCAATATAATCCTGTAAATATTCATCTAAACCCCATTTATAAACACTTGGAGCCATAGAAATCATCAAATGGGGTTTAATTGCCTTAACTTCTCGACGCAAACGAACTAAAAAATTGGTGAGAATATTCGCCCGCCATTGTACCCATTGGGGGTCTTTATGATAGCTCGGAGGTTGACGCCCAAATTCATCCCGATAAAGAGCAATTGTTTTCGGATCATACCCTCCTTCCGAGGGCATTGCAGGCATCCGGTCATCACCCTGAATCCCATCAATATCGTATTTTCTCACCACTTCTAAGACTAAACTTAGAACAAAATTCTGCACTTCTGGGTCAAAAGCATTCATCCACTCAAACCCATTTTTAGCAACTAATCCCCCCGTGGAATTAATCCCCGACCAGCCAGGTTTTTGAGATAAAATTCGGCCCCCATTTTGTTGATAGGAACTCGCAAACCCAAATTCAAACCAAGGAATTACTTTCAACCCAACTCGATGACCTTCCTCAATCACTTCTTGTAACGGGTCACGTCCCTTAGAATAGAAATCAATTTCAATCCCAAAGGTTTGAGCCATCACCTGAGAGCGATACAAAGTTACGCCCTTATTCCAAACCACCGGAAACACCACATTAAAACCCGTCTCCACCAAGAATTCCATCGCTTCAGCAATGGTCTGTCGAGAAAACATAACTCGACTATCCGTATTAGTTAACCAGACACCGCGAATTTCCATAAAACCTCCTGAAAGCGATCACACTTTAATCTTAGTATGGAGGCTTTCCCGGTTTAGTGATTCAGTCCTTAACACTTTTAGTTTGACTCAGATCCAACCTAACTTGAAAAACCCACATTGCCGAGTTGAGCCTCCAGCGATTATGATTAGTTTAAGAAACAATTTTGATCAATCGAGGCAAAAAGATCAGTTAATCTTTGATCCTAACCCACAAAAATCCCCTAACTCTCAAGGGAAGGCAGTTTTGCCTAAACTCTCGTAGGATTAGGAAGAAGGGGGGTTTAGGATTAAAACATCCTATGAATATCCCAAATCAACAGCGATGGAGGAGTTTCTTCCGGGTTAGACTTTTAGCCCGTCGTTTTCATCTGAAACCGACATTCGACCCAAGCTCGGTTAGTTTACCCGTTTTTGGGTTATCCCAAATCAAGGGTTATCCAGTCCTATCTAAGACTTCTCAGCACTTTCGTTCTTGTATTATTTTATATATGCTGCGGGATATTCCACTTCAGCCGCACTATGATTTTCAGCAATTCTGTTTAGTAATAATCTGGCGATTAATCGCCCAATACACCTATATTGCGGGTGATACCAGTTAAGCCCGATTCACTTTGGGGTTAGCCATTCACCTGAATATAGTTAAGTAGCAATGTCCGATACAGTTAGATTCCCACAAAGAATTTAGACTGAATCTGATCTGGGTTGATTTATCTATGATCACAGACTAATAGGCATTATTTGGCATTTTTTCCCTTGCCATGAACTGCGTTAAAGCAATTCGTGGTCATTTTTCACTATTTACACATTAAATAAAACCGTTCATTTTTTATGAAGGCTAATGAAAGCATCGATGTCGATAAGTTATTAACTCGATATGCTACAGGAGAGAGAAATTTTAGCGGTATCCATCTGATGGCAGCCTGCTTGAAACAGGAAAATCTAAATCGGATTAATCTCAGTAATGCCAACTTACAAGGGACTAACTTATCCCGCGCTCGCCTAATTGGAGCGAATTTGAATGGGGCTGATTTGAGTCAAGTTAACCTCTCCATGGCCATTCTCGTTGAAGCTAATCTCAGTGGGGCCAGTCTTACCGATATTATTTTACGCAATGCTGACCTGAGTGGAGTCATGTTCAGTGGTGCGATTTTGTCCCAAACCGATTTGACCGGGGCGAACTTGACCGGAGCTAGTTTAATTTCAGCCTGTCTCCTGAATGGTTGCAAACTCAACGATGCTATTCTGGTCGGGGCAACCCTCAGCCGAGCAATTTTAAGCGGCGCTGATTTAAGTGGTGCTAACTTAACTCGAACCATTTTAACTGAAGTTGATCTCAGTGGTGCTAATTTAAGTCATGCTAAATTAGTCCGAGCTTACATAAATCAAGGTAATCTGAGTGGGGCTAATTTGAGTCATGCCGATCTGAGCGAGGCTAGTCTGCGAGACGCTAATCTTTGTGTTGCTAACCTAATGGTTGCTAACTTACAAGGGGCGGATTTAAGTGGCAGCAACTTAAATGGAGCCAACTTAAAAGGAGCCTGCCTCCAAGACACAAATCTTAAAGATACCTATTTAAACGGTTTAAACTTACAGAATGCTGATTTAAGACGCAGCGATTTGACTAAGGCTAATTTGCGCGGGGCTAACCTCAGTGGCGCCAACTTAGAAGGTGCGACGCTCTTAGGAGCCGATTTGCGCGGGGCGAACTTGAGCCATGCTAATCTCACCGGAGCCGGACTGCTTTTGACTTCCCTCAAAGGAGCAAATTTAACCGGAGCTAATCTCTGTGCGACTAACTTAATCGGTGCGAGTCTCAATATTGATAACCTGAACCCAGCCAGCCTCGAAGGAGCAATTCTGCCCAACGGAGCCAGCTATTCTTAGAGATTCTGAGCGGTTTCGATAAAACTCTTGCACAATTTCTGAAAAGGTGTGATATGATGGGAGGGTTTGATACACTTTAGGGTGGAGGTAAAACCCGAAGAATGAAACAATTGGGAACCCATCTGGTCGTTGACGCTTGGCAGTGTCCTGCAGAACTTCTGAACGATCCTGAACGCATCCGTCGCGCGATGCTTGATGCAATTTCTGCTGGGGGGGCTACCCTCATCGACTTATGTGTACACCAGTTTAGTCCTCACGGAGTAACTGCAACAGCCACTTTGGCTGAGTCTCACATTGCCATTCACACCTGGCCAGAATTAGGCTATTTCGCTGCTGACTTATTCTTTTGTGGAGCAGGCAATCCTCAGCGAGCCATTAAGTTTCTAGAAACCGCGCTTCAAGCCAAACAGGTAAGATCGAGAGAATTCAAACGCGGTTATGAACCCGACGAGACTGAGATCCCAGATTCAATTAGCGAAGAATCTTTAGCAACTTTAGTTGAAACTGGAACTCGCGGTTAGAACCCGTTCATCGGTTATCCGAGTCAAGTCAAATCGAAACAAAGGATTGTGTTTCTCATCCTTTCGTTGGTATTGATAATTTCCTAAAATTCAATAGTGAAACTATTAATACCAACACCGAGCTAACACAATCAATGTCCCTTCTGGAAACTACATTACAGCCACTCGATAAGCTGATTAATTCTTAGAAAGTTGCATTAATATCTACAACTTCAGAAACAGTATTGGCGGAGGGTTTTCCTTCCGCTTACTTATTACCTATTACCTATTACCTCTCATACTAGCGCTGTTGGTTCAACAGAGGACGAACAATCCAATAACCAGCACCAAAGGCGACTACTACAATCAAAACAATTGATATAATTAACCAAAACCCGCTCAATTCAGAACGCTGAGATTTAGACATCGGGCGTAACCGGGCCTCTGTTGGTTCTGTAAATAAAGGTTGTGCTATTTCTGGAATTAATGGGGGTTTGGGAGACTCAGAAAACGGAAAACTGGGTTCATTTCCCCTCGGTTCAAGTTTAATTGAGGGGGAAATTTCCATCATGGGGGAAGTAGTTGGAGCGGCTCCGAGATGGGTCGGAATTTCAACGCTAAAAGAACTGGCCCCTGGGGATGAAACTTGAGATTTTTTCCCCTGACTGATGCCTTGAGCTTTATTAATAGCCTGGTGCAACCCAATGGCAGATTGCACAACGTTTTCTAATTCTTGCCTAAGTTGTTGATTTTGCTGGGTTAGCTGTTGATTTTGGGTTTTGAGCGTTTGGAGTTGAGATTGAACGGTTTGCAACTCCGCCGTAACTTCCCGATAGATAGAAATGGGAATTGATGGAGAGTAGTTACTCGATGCCACTGACGGATTAGGACTAGAGGCGTCAGCATTTTGCATAGGACGACTTGTAATTGAGGGTGAACATTTTATTAGAAACTTATTATGTTTTACAATACCTGTGATTAGAACTATTTGAACGAATTTTTTCCAGCAATTGCAGAAAAATTCACCCTGCCATCACTACACTTTAAAGAGTTACTGTTGAATCCTAACTATGAGCCACTCTTACTCCGAACCCACAGAATCTGCCACCGCCAGTCCAGAAGCATCAAAATATGGTGAACGGGAAATCGAGGAAGGACAATTGATTACCTTTCCTAATCCTAGAATTGGTCGTCGCTATTTCGTTGAGATTATCTTACCCGAATTTACCTGTAAATGTCCTTTTTCTGGATATCCCGATTTTGCCAAGATTTATTTAACATATCTTCCCAATGAGCGGGTGGTGGAATTAAAATCGATCAAACTGTACATTAATAGTTACCGCGATCGCTATATTTCCCACGAAGAATCGATAAACCAGATTTTAGATGATTTTGTTGCCGCTGTCGATCCCTTAGAAGTCAGCATTAGAGGGGATTTTAACCCCAGGGGGAATGTGCATACGGTTGTTGAAGTCGAACACGAGAAGCTAAACCCCAAACTCTAAAACTCAGGACTTGTGAGAATATCAACTCCTATGATAAAATTATAGGCTGTGTCGAATTTAGGCGAATCCATGCCCAAACTCAAAACTCGGAAATCCGCAGCCAGACGATTTAAAGTTACTGGTAGCGGAAAAATTGTGCGTCGTAAGGCTTACAAAAGCCATTTGTTACAGCATAAAAGCTCCGCTCGCAAACGGAATCTGTCTAAGATGGCGCTGGTGAGTGAGACTCAAACAGACAACGTGCGTTTGATGCTGCCCTATTTGTAAGCCTCTAAACGAATTTTATTAAAGGAAACAAACGTAAATGACCAGAGTTAAGCGCGGTAATGTTGCTCGCAAACGCCGCAAAAAAATACTGAAACTTGCCAAAGGATTCCGGGGTTGTCAGTCTACTAACTTCCGCACCGCGAATCAGAGAGTCATGCAGGCGTTGAGAAATTCCTATCGAGATCGTCGTAACCGCAAACGGGATTTTAGACGGTTGTGGATTACTCGGATTAATGCCGCGGCTCGGATTAACGGAATTAGCTATAGTCAGTTAGTTGGCAATATGAAAAAAGCCGATATCTTACTGAATCGTAAAATGTTAGCTCAACTTGCTGTTTTAGATCCTCAAACCTTTGGGAAAGTCGTTGATCTTGCCAAGAGTGCAAACAAGTAGTTTTAACCACTTAAAACCGCCTGTTCAACTGAATAGACAAAATTGCCCATTGTTAGCTAAGGTGAAGGATAGATTTAATTCGATCCTTCACCTTTGTGTTGAAAAAACTCTCCTTTTAAAATTATGGATAAGAACCTTCCCATTGCCTATTTATTACTGTTAGTGGGGTTACTGGCAGCCGCCATTGTCTTTGTGATTCGTCAAATTATTAAAACCCGTCGGATAGAAAGCACCCTTTTTGATCTACAAACTAAATTATCAAAAGAACAGGGAAACGCACAGGAATACTATGAATTAGGAAGTATTTATAATGATAAAAAACTCTATTCCCAAGCCGTTACCGTATTACAAAAAGCCTTAAAAGCCGGGGAAGATGAAGCTCCTGAAAACCTAGCCATGATTTATAATGCCTTGGGATATGCTCATCTAGCTAAAGAACAATACGATATTGCCATTCGTCAATATAAAGAAGCCTTAAAGTTAAGTCCCATTTACCCCTCCGCTTCTAATAATTTGGGTTATGCCTACGAAAAGAAAAAGCTAACAGCCCAGGCTTTAGAGGCCTACGAAGAAACATTAAAAAACGATCCCGATAATCAAACCGCAAAATATCGGGCCCAATCCCTACGCAAACGAGTTGGAATTCCCTCAGAATCAACTAAGTAAGGGGAAATAGGGGGAGTCGGGGAGGTATAGCAACCGTGCCTGGGGTGTTAGGACACCAGACGGATGTTGGAACCCAGACGGTGAAGTCTTTTCCCCCTGTTCCCTAGCCCCCCCCGTGCACGCAGGGTTTGGGGGGCTGTTCCCTAGCCCCCCCGTGCACGCAGGGTTTGGGGGGGCTGTTCCGGTGTTCCCTGCTATATTTGTCAAGATTTAATGCAAAGGATTAAGAGAATTGTACCTGTTGTGACATCTTGTATATTTTTGCTTGCAATTTGAGAAAACTCGGTTATTCTTGAAATTTGAAGAAAGTATTAAGCCTTCTCCTAAATGGCGAAGGCACTTTCTAAGTCACTCAGAAAAACACTGTTATTTTCTGTATAGAAACTAACAAAACTGCATCCATCGGAGATTTTATGACTCCTACAATGCTTCGTCAACTTTGGTCACTGGTAGAAACTACTCAAGCATCCACTTTGGTTGATCTTGATGATGCGAGTCTTGTCCAGTGTTTGGTCAAACAGTTGAAAAAACAAGCTGGCATTAACGCCAAAGAAGCCGATCTCTTAAAGGATTATATCTGCTCTCGGATTGCTTTAATTCGAGATATGGCAGAAGCCCGCCTATCTGGAGATGCTTCGGCTTAACCTCCATATTCCAATAGTTTCAAATTCTGTGAAAGTATAACTATGGGGGCATCTTTCTTAAAGGGTTGTATGGAAAATTATCAGATTAAGTTGACACTCCACTGTCTAAAAGTGATTAGACTCATTTCTTTGGTAAGATGAAAGCGTTTGAGGTCGCTCCTTGAGAGTGAATCACCTCAATACGGTTATGGTTTGTCAACTTGTCTAACTCATACACCCACAATATAAAACTATGAACAAATTTGGTTCTTTACTGGTAGCAACCCTATTGTTAGTTGCATCCCTAACAGCCTGTGAATCATCGAATCCTACGAACACTGCTACAACTTCCTCTGGGGGAGACTCAACGGCTGCTAAAGGAGGAACAGGCCAAAGTCGTCTTGATATTGTCAAGCAAAGGGGAAAACTCATCTGTGGAGTTGATGGCAAAATTCCCGGATTCAGCTTTGTGAATGAAAGTGGCCAATATTCGGGTCTGGATGTAGATATCTGTAAAGCCGTGGCCGCCGCCGTTTTTGGTGATCCGAATGCGGTTGAATATCGAAATTTGGATTCTACAGAACGATTTGAAGCCTTAAAATCGGGGGAAGTCGATATACTTTCTCGAAATACCACCTGGACAATTAGCCGTGATACCTCCGTTGGCTTAGAATTCGCCCCGACTACATTCTACGACGGTCAGGGGATGATGGTTGCTAAAGATAGTGGGATTACTAAATTGGAAGATTTAGCAGGTAAAGCCATTTGTGTTGAGGCGGGAACAACTACCGAACTGAACCTAACTGATGCCCTGCGTCAAAGAAATATCAAGGCTGAAACCGTTACCTTCCAGCAATCTGACCCGGCTTATGCTGCTTATGTAGAAGGTCGATGTCAAGGGATGACCTCCGATAAGTCCCAATTGGTTGCCCGTCGCAGTACCCTCCCTAATCCCGACGATCATGTTCTTTTGGATGTTACGATGTCTAAAGAACCCCTGGGCCCGGTAACAGTGAATAATGATTCCGCTTGGTTTGATGTGGTGAAATGGACAACTTATGCTTTAATTGAGGCCGAAGAATTAGGAATTAATCAAGGGAATGTGGATCAACTCAAAACGAGTGAGAACCCTAATATTAAAAGATTTTTAGGAACAGAAGGCGACCTCGGTAAAGGTGCTGGATTAAGTAATGATTTTGCGGCTAATGCGGTTAAAGCTGTTGGCAATTATGGTGAAGTTTACGAACGCAATTTAGGTCAAGGTTCACAATTTAAACTGCCCCGGGGACAAAATGCCCTATGGACAAATGGGGGTTTAATGTATTCTCCACCTTTACGCTAAAGTCAGCAATGTAGAGACGTACCATGGTACGTCTCTACACTGTTAATATGGGTACTTAATAAATAATATTATGAGCAATAGAGAGCAAAAAATTCCGCTTTGGCGAGATGACCGATTTTGGCGAATTGCTTTGCAGGTTTTAGTGATTGTAATTGTGGTGAGTGTATTTGCTCTTTTGGGCGGAAACCTAAATCGCAGTCTCAGACAAACTGGAAGTGGTTTTGGCTTTAGTTTCTTAGGAACATCGGCGGGATTTAATATTCTCGATAGTTTAATTCCCTATACTCCGACAGATCCTTATATTCGGGTTTTATTCGCCGGATTATTAAATTCTCTGCGGGTAATGTTTTTTGGAATTATTCTCACAACTTTATTGGGAATTACTGTTGGTATTGCCCGTTTTTCTGATAATTGGCTTTTGCGTAAATTATCGTTTATTTATGTCGAAATTGTTAGAAATACTCCTCTATTATTACAGTTAGTTTTTTGGTATGGGGTTTTTGTGCAGCTTCCTCAGATTAAAGAAAGTTTCAGTTTTTTTAATGCAGTTTTCTTGTCTAAGCAAGGAATTTTTATGCCTTGGCCGTCGGGAATGCAAGGAATTATTGGATTTGGGGTTTTAGTGATTTCTGCGATCGCAGCTTTAATTATATCAAAAAAACGCCTAAAAGTCATGATCGAAAGGGGAGAATCTGGACAAACTCAATTGATCACTTTGGGGATAATTGGTTTGATTGCTTTATTAACATTAACTATCGGATTAAATTGGCAAACTCCAATATTTAATCCCACAACCAATAATATAGAAGGAGGATTAAGGCTTACGATTGAATTTACAACCCTGTTAGTCGCTTTAGTAGTTTATACAGCGGCTTATATTGCTGAAATTGTGCGGGCGGGGATTCAATCTGTTTCCAAAGGTCAATGGGAAGCGGCTCGCTCCTTGGGTTTACAATCCGGTTTAGTCATGCAGTTAGTGGTATTTCCCCAAGCCCTGCGGGTGATTATTCCGCCCTTAAATAGTCAATATTTAAACTTAGTAAAAAACTCCAGTTTAGCGATCGCCGTTGCTTATGCGGATATCTATAATGTTGCCACAACTACTTTTAATCAAACCGGAAAAGCGATTGAAGTCATGTTAATTATTATGGGAACTTACCTGACAATTAATTTATTAATTTCTTTAGGAATGAACCAATTAAACCGCAGTGTTCAGTTGCAAGAAAGATAAATTAATGGTCAAGAAAATCATCTTCAATCTTTTTCCGAATACAACACTGATTCATAATAGTTTTGATATGATCAACAACAATATTAGTCTGTTCTAGCATAGCTAAATGCCCACAATTGTCAATTTCAATCACATTGTTATCCCCCTGACGAAATAGCCAATGAAAACTGGCTAAATGGCGAACATATTGAGGCTCCATAATTAAATCTTGGCATCCCGCCAAAAAATAAACAGGTTGGCTAAGTTGGGAAACCACCTGGGGTAAACGATGAACTTCCGCTTCAGTAGTGGAATCTAATAACGCCCCTAATGCGGCTTCGGGATGGGCGATGACAAAATCAATTAACCTTTGGCGTCCCCAGCGTTGGGTGATGGGACAAGCCACTTGAGCACGGGTAAAGATTAAATCCAACAGGGGTAAATAACATAACCATCGGGGGCGGAATTTAACAATTTTTTCTCCCACGGAACGAAATTTATCAAATTCTTCTTTCAGGTAAATTCCTCCCCCAGCATTAATACAAATAACGCCTTTCACCTGTTTCGAGAGTTTATCTGCTGCTAAAAGCGCAATCGTCCCCCCCAGGGAATGACCCACTAACCAGGCATTTTTGATATTCAGGGTTTGTAATAGAATCCCTAAATCTTCGGCGTAGGAAATGGGGGTATAAATAGCGTGTGATGGGTTTCCCGCCAACAATTGAGAATTGCCAAATCCCCGTAAATCGTAGGATAAACATTGATATTCGGGGGCTAACAGGTCGATTACGGGTTGCCAATAGTGACGACTCAGTAGCCACCCATGAATAAACACAAGTACATCACCCGATGAGGTTGGTGATGTCAATTCGTAACTATGTTTTACGCCATGGATATCGATAGTAGCCATAATCCTATCGTATCTTGAAATGTACTTTTTTCGTTAATCTACTATCCTCTCCGTTAAACCTATCCAAAACTATCTATCCATTTCTGTCACTCTCCGAGTGTTAAGATAACCGGATCAAGTTTGAGTCCCATTTTAACAATAATCCCACGCCAAAAAAATTAGTATAGCGTGGGAAAAGTTATAAAAAATTGCAATAGCAAAAAAACGTTAAACCAAAACCGGAATAATCTCAGATTCTTCGATGAAAATAAGGACAATTCGACTCAGGGCTTAAGCCACTTCGTCAGAAACCCCTGAAACCAACTCTTTGAAGGCCTTACCTGCCGAGAACACCGGAACAGTGGTCGCCGGAATGGTCATGGGTGCACCCGTACTGGGGTTACGACCCTCACGGGCTTTACGTTCTCTGGCCTCAAATGACCCAAAACCCACCAAAGTCACTTTTTCCCCATCCGCCACCGCTTCCATGATGGACTCACAAATGGCTGAAACAATCAAATCCGCTTGTTTTTTAGTAACACCAGCTTTAATGGCTGTGGCTTGAACCAGTTGTTCTTTATTCATCTGATATGAACCTCATAAATTATGTGAGCAAGTCTGCAAATGCAGAAACGGCTGAACCATCCGTCTTTAAAATTCTGATGCCTTCTGACAAAACACCAATTTACCACTTTTGTAGAGATTAGCATTGATTTGAGGGAGTTTTGACACTCTTACGAATAGAATTTGGGAGATTCAAAGCTTAAGTAGAAGGACGGGGCTTGATAGCCTATTTTTGGGTGACAATAGAATAAACCCTAGACTTGAAAAGATCAAATATGACGGCTGAAGAACTTTTGATGGCTTATGCCTCTGGAAAGCGGGATTTTCGGGATACAGACCTATTTCGGGCTGATTTTAATAATGCTGACTTGAGTGGGGCCAGTCTATTTCGATGTCACCTGTTTCGGGCTAACCTATTTCGGGCTAACTTGATTGGGGTGAATTTATACAATGCCGATCTCGTTGGTGCTAATCTCTACTGTGCTAATTTAAGTGGAGCTAACCTCAGTGGGGCTAACCTGACCCGAGCGGATTTGACCGGGGCTGACCTGAGTGGAGCGGACTTGAGTGGGGCGGATTTGAGTGGGGCAACTTTATCCTTGGCAAATTTGAGTTATGCTGATCTGAGTCGAGCCACTTTATTAAAAGTCGATTTGGTGGAAGCGAATTTGAATCATGGGAACCTCAAAGGAGCTAATTTGAAAGATGCTAATTTCAAGGATTCAACGGTTCAGGACGCTAATTTGACGGGTGCAATTAATATAAGTTTAGATTTACTCAGTTACCTGCAACAGCAAGGAGCAATTTTATCTAAATCGGAGCTTTCGGTGACTCAGTGCTAGACCCTTGAACGTGCGGACTTGGCCTCCGCACCCAGCCCCTCAAAATTGTGGCAATATTCGGTGTGGCTTTTTAATCCCCCAATGCTCTCTATCCAGTGATTTTGACCTTGGAACCAACTCCCCATTTAGTCTTACATACCGAAGGTGGTAATCGCTATTTACCACTAATGGGTAAAAATTACTGGACATTCGGTCGCAGTGAGGACAATACTTTTGTCGTCAAAGACCGATGGATGTCTCGTAACCATGCCATGTTACAACGCATGGAAAATGGAGAGTTTTTTTTAATTGATTTAGGGAGTCGAAATGGTTCTTTTGTCAATGGTCGGCGGGTAACAATTCCGGTTACCCTTCATAATGGAGATCATATTGTTTTCGGACAAATGGAATTAGAATTCTATTGTCCTGATGTCACTCAAGAAACTGACCCTTCCGAACCCGAATCTGAAGATTTTACCGCCACATTAACTGTCCGTCGTTTGATATCAGTCATGGTGATGGATATTCGGGATTTTACCGTATTAACTAGACAATTAGATGAACGGATTTTATCAGAAGTTATCGGTCTTTGGTTTCGTCACGCCGGACAAATTATTCGAGAAAATGGCAGTTGGGTAGATAAATATATTGGCGATGCGATTATGGCCGTTTGGTTTCATGGAACTCAAGGAGTCACTCCCCAAGAAATGTTAAAAATTGCTAAAGCATTAAGTCAATTACATAAAATTACCCTAGAACTGAGTAATAATTATCCCTTGCCTTTCCCGTTACGAGTGGGTGCTGGTATTAATACCGGATATGCCATGGTCGGAAATACCGGAAGCGGTGGTACTGCTGATTATACAGCCTTGGGAGATACGGTAAATGCAGCATTTCGTTTAGAATCTTCGACTAAAGAAATTGGTATGGATATTGCATTAGGAGAAACTACCTATAAATATCTAGCCCAGGCTTGTCCTGAACAAAATTTTCAACAATATACTGTTAATCTTAAGGGCTATGATACCCCTACAATTACCTATGGCGGAACTTTTGCCAATTTAGATGAGTTTTTGGAACCGAAATCATAAAGCTGAACCCGACTATATTTTAATTCTTCCTTCTTTCTATTCCTAATCTTTTTAACGTGTATAATACTAAGTTAGAATATTTTACCTGATTAATTATGAAACTTGTCACCGACATCAAAATTCCCTTCCCTCGTCCCCTGGTTTTTAGTACCTACAGAGACAATTTAATGGATGTGGTCAACTCATTACCCAATAAAAATGATGTTAAATTAGTCTCTCATCGAGTAGAAGCCGATAAGGTTTATACTGTTTATGATTGGCAATCGGATGAAGATATTCCCGCACTGATTGAGAATATATTAAAACAGGATAAACTCCGTTGGACAGAATACGACACTTGGAATAATCAAGACTTTACCTTAGATTGGCAAATTAAAACCCAAGCCTTTACAGAAGCATTCCAATGTTCAGGGAAAAACACCTTTTTAGAGGATAAAAACCACACCCTAATTCAAACCAGAGGCGAAATTCAATTAGACCCGAATAAAATAGATGGAGTTCCCGATTTTCTCAAAACTCAATTAGCCAGTTTGTTTGAACAAATCTTAGGAAGTAAACTCGAACCCAATTTAATAGATATGGGGAAAGGAGTACAAAAATACTTGGAAAAACACAAATGATAGGTCTAGGGTGGGTGAGTTTCTAGTCGTTTTTTGATCAGGATAACAGAATCACCCACTTTAGAAAAACAAAAATCAACCATAATGTGTCCACCTTCGGAGCACTTTCTAGTTTTTAGAATGCTTGGAGAATTGCAAGTTGTTAAGGGCGATCGCAGATACACAGATTACTCTATATCAAAAGCATTTCACTGCGCTGGCACAAAATCATAACCAGTACCAGAACGAGAGTTTTCGTCCCCAATAATTTTCACAAGTTGAATTGGGGCGTTACGATCGCCTGTTGGCAAAAAGGTCACGACTCCAGAAGCGCCTTGAGCAGAAAAGTTGGGCGATGAAAGTGCTTTTTGCACACCGATCCGAGTAGGATCTTATTGCAAAGCAGCAATCAATCTAAAAGTAGTAGTCTTCCCTGGTTTACTTGCACTACTTGTAAAGATTGATTGCGTGTCTTCTCATTGGGTAATAAAGTAATGACTTCTGCTCCCTGACTAATTGCCACGTCTACGTTAGCTTTAGGGCTAAAAGATGTATTACCCAAGTCAAATTCTGCTACCACCTCACCATTATTTTGAGCCAAATTTTTTGTAAACTCATTTTTTATTGATTGGCTATAGTTACTAGAAGAATTAAAGAAAATAGCAGTTTTTTGTAGTCCTGATTTATTAGTCAGGTAGTTAGCAAGAGCTTGACCAGCTAATTGATCGCTTGGTACTGTACGAAAGATATAATTGCCTAAGCTAGAAAGTTTAACTGAGGTGCTAGTAGGAGAAATCATTGCTAGTTGCCCTTTCTCATATACCGTTCCGGCTTCCAGAGAGACATCACTGCTGAAATGACCAACTACACCCAAGACTGATGGATTTTTTACCAAGGCATTTGCAATTTGGCAGTTGTAAAGTCACCCTTGGCGAAGGCTTGTATACCAGAGTGTTTATAGGAATTATTTTGATCCACAATCAAATACTTTTCTCCAAAGCTTAAAAACGGAAGTAAAACGGCAAGGTTGACTTTTGAACCTGTTGTCACCCATCCAAGTTGGCTAATAAACAAGATTAAAGACAAAATTAAAGATAAGAGTATAACCCATATGCTACCATTATGAATCTTTTGATTTAGATGATTAATTCTTAATTTTAGTTCTTCATCAATCTCGATTTTTTCTGTAGTTATACCTGCTAATATATTGTGTTCTTGATATAATTAACTGTTCTATCTGTGAATATATCCATGTAGGGGGTATTGCTCACTCCAGAAATAACCAGTGAAACGAGGTTTTGATAGTCAAGAATGGTATTAAAAAAGCAGATAAACAAGGTTAAAGGAATGATTACAATAACGAGAACGGTATAAGAGGAACCAAATCTATAGAGCCAAGGCTGTAGCCCATAACCTATACTAATAAAAGCACCCCAGATTAGATTCCAAACAATTTGTTCTGGAATACCTCTGATTTTTCTGATTTCTGGGTCGTCAGAGTCTTGCACAACATACCAAATTAATGCGAAGATACTGACAATAATAATGCGAAAGCCCGGAAGCTCCAAAAACTTCTAGTTAAGTCATATTACGCCAAACTCTTAGCAGTTAGAAGGGTCACTCAAGATAATCAAGGCAAGAAAACGGCAGGGGTAGATGGGGTCAAATCCATCACACCCAAACAACGATTAGAAATTGTTGAAAGTCTGAGTAAATACCAAAAAGCGAAACCACTCCGAAGGAAATGGATACCCAAACCCAACGGAGAAGAACGTCCTCTAGGAATCCCAACTATAAACGACAGAGTAAGGCAAGCCTTGGTTAAATCTGCGTTAGAGCCACAATGGGAAGCCAGATTCGAGGGTACAAGCTATGGGTTCAGACCCGGACGCTCTGCCCATGATGCAATGTCAAGAATCTTCCAAAGCATCAATAAAAGTGAATATTTCATCCTAGATGCTGACATCTCAAAATGCTTTGACCAAATTAATCATGATTACCTACTGTCCAAAATCGATTGTCCATCAACAATGAAAGCCCAAATCAGACAATGGTTAAAAGCTGGAGTTATGGACAACGGCATATTTAACGCAACAGAGGCAGGCACTCCACAAGGAGGAGTCATCAGTCCTCTACTTGCAAACATCGCACTGGATGGAATGATCAGGCTAATTGACCTAAATTTCCCAAAGAAAGGGAAAGTCCAAGCCAAAGTCATCAGATATGCCGATGATTTCGTGGTCATTAGTCCACAATTAGAAATCATACAACAGTGCCAAATTGTCATCGAAGAATGGTTAAAACCTATCGGGTTAGAACTGAAACCAGCAAAAACCCGATTATGCCACACACTAAGAGAAATCGAAGTAAACGGCGAAAATATACCACCAGGATTCGACTTTCTAGGTTGGAACTTCCGACAATATCCCGTGGGTAAACACCACGCGGGGAAAAGTGGAGGTGCAGGTAAAAGTTCTAAAACACTAGAATTTAAAACCTTTATAAAACCTAGTAAGAAGGCTATTAAAGCTCACGCGGATAAGGTGAAAGAAGTGATTAAAACCCACAAAACTGCACCCCAATACGCATTAATCAAACGCCTAAATCCTGTAATTAGAGGATGGTGTAATTACCATTCCAAAGTCGTTTCCAATTGGAGTACAAGAAAAGGTACATCTTTCGATGTACCCAACAAAGTAGCATTTCTGCTTAAAAAACAGAAAGGCAAGTGTACCTTCTGTGGTCAATATTTCACCCCAGAAGATATTGCAGAAATCGACCATATCATCCCAACGTCATTAGGCGGAAAAGATGAATATAAAAACCTGCAATTATTACATCGCCATTGCCACGATATTAAAACATCAACTGATGGGTCTTATAACTCAAAAGAAGATGGCTGGTATGCCTCAATCGTAATTGAAGATGCAAGTGTACCATCGCCATTATCTCTTGATACGGTTAAGTCAGCAGTAGGTATTGATGTTGGGTTGAAAGAGTTCTTAGTTGACTCTGAAGGTGATGCTGTGCCAATTCAGCAATATTACCGCAAAGCTCAATCCAAGCTTGCTAGAGCGCAAAGAGAGTTATCTCGTAAGGTCAAAGGCTCCGCTAATTATCAAAAGTTAGCTCACAAGATTGCTTGTCTACATCAGTTTGTAGCAAGAGTTAGGAAGGAATTTCACTATCAAGTTGCTCATAAGTTATGCGAGAAATATGATCTGATTGGCTTGGAAGATATCAATATCAAAGGCTTGGCTAAGACTCGTTTAGCTAAGTCAATCCTTGATGCAGCATGGGGACAGTTTTCGCAAATCCTAGAAGCAGTGGCGGTAAAACGCGGCAACTGGATTGTGAAAGTAAATCCCTATGGTACTTCTCAAAGATGTTCTGGCTGTGGCAAAAATGTTCCTAAAGCTCTGTCAGTTCGCACCCATGAATGTCCGCACTGTGGCACCGTCTTAGACCGTGATCACAATGCGGCAATTAATATCAAAAATTTAGCTCTTAACGCCGTCGGACTTACGGTGTCAGCCTGTGGAAGCAAGCGAGGTTACTCAGCTTGTGAAGCAGGAATCTTTATCTGTGAAGAAAAGAAGCTCACGCTATACCGCTAGGTTAGCGTGAGAGTATGTCACTCCTCGTATTCGGGCATTTTTGTCTTCTCTGGAATATTAATTCGAGGAGGTTGATAGGGTTTGGGATTTTCGCCCTCATCCCAAGCGTCCGAATCTACCTCATCTTCATATTCATAGTCTAACTCTCTGGCATAGAGCTTTTGTTCTTTACGGGGGGTCGGGTCAATCGGAACTAATTCCCGTTCTCGATAACGATCATCCTCATCCCGTTCCACATCGCCCCAATTATCTTCTTCTTCATAGTCATTGTAAATCGGTTGGGGTTGGCGTAAAGGCTGAACTGGGGCGGGATGTTCTTCCCAGGCATCATTTTCATCCCAGGCTTCTTCCTGAGCCACCGCCGGGGCGCGATTCGCTCGTTGTGGAGCCGTTTGGGGTAGTCCGGTGCCTAACTGGTTAGCAGGTTTTACCGTTGGGGGATAATACATTCCCTCATCTTCTTTTTCCCAAGGTGCTTCTCCTAAACCTAAACGTTCTAACAGACCGACGGATAACTGTTGCAGTCGATCTTCTGAACCTTCAAAGACAATTAAGCGATTCGGGCCACTACTAACAATTTCCTCAATGGATAATTCATAGGTGCTGATCACCTGTTCAGGTATTTGAGGTAGACCGATGGAGGCAATAATCAAAGATTCTAGTTTGCCATCCCGGGTATCGAATTTGAAGCCGCGCACCCGTCCCAGGGGTTCCCCGGTTTCGGTAATGACCTCACTGTTGATCAGGGTACTGTAGTTTTCTACATCCACATCTTCTTCAAGGACGGTATCATCATCCACCAAAATTACGTCCCCGATTTCGCGGACACTACTCAGGTACATAAATTTTGGCATTCCAGCGATCGCTAGAATATTATTACGGATTCCGATCGCTACAATTTCACGCTGATCTATGTCTACCCATAATTGGCTGACGATTCCAAGTCGTCTACCTCTGTCACGGGTGATAACTTGAGTGCCGAGAATTTCGGAGCGTTGGCGGATATGTTCAGATGTCATGCTAATAGTGAATTTCAGTTTTAACTGTTAAATATACAGATTACTCTACAAGTTCTAATGGCGTGAATGCGTATCCTTGCCATTAGTTTTTCGGGTTTCCTCTATTGTAGTTGACACTCCCACCCCTACGCTACGCTAAAGGGGTGGGATTCTCGTATCTAGCCCAATCAAATAAAGACAGTTGAATATACTCTTTTTGATTGTTTTTCACCGAGTTCGGGGGTGCGCCAAACACCCCATAATTTAAACCGGATGAATCCATTACAGAAGCATCTCTCTTTAGGTTTAAATCACAAGCGAAACCATCCCATTGAGACAGATTTCGTGCAGCATTAAAATCAGAATTGTGGTAGTGACCATTAGGGCAATTAAAATCATGCCGATTTCTTTTGCCAATAACACCGCAAGTTGAACAAGATTTAGAAGTATAGGGCGCAGGTCTTTTAATTAATTTCAATCCTTTAAGAGCCAACTTATAATTAAGTTTTTGCTCCAAAGAATAATAAGACCAAGTGTGTCGAGATTCACCGGAATCAGAACGAGATTTCTGGCTCTGTTTCATGGTTTTACGACATCCTTCCAAATCCTCTATAACAATATCGGCGTTATGGTATTGGGCAAAACGAACAATTCGGCGACTGACTGTATGGTTAATAGCTTCCATCCATCGTTGCTCTTTTTTGTTCCATTTCTTTAAAGCTCGAAACTTTTTAGCTTCTTGAAGTTGTTTTCTACGTTGTTGAAAATAACGTCTTCGATGCTTAACACTTTGACCATTAAAGAACTTGCCGAAACCTTCTTTTGGTGCAACTACCGCTAAATTATTCTGCCCTCGGTCACATCCTAATGTTTTCTCTGTCTCAACTTCTGGAACATCCTCTGTTATCGACAGATAGGCATACCACTTATTTCTGTGTTTAATCAATTTAAAAGAACCCCCTTGAATTGTTTCCTCTAACAATCCATCTAAAACGGGTTGCCAATGAGGAGATGCTACTTCAATGGGGATTCTTTTTTCACCTTTGAGGGTCGGGAAGCTAATTGAATAAGTATTTCCTTTCTGAGTTAACTTCCAATTTTGATTGTTAACTTCTACAGGAAGAACTTTATATTGCTTGGTTTTACGACCCGTTGGGGATGTGGTATGTCGAATAACTTGATTGACCAGAGCAGATTTTAACTCGGACATGATTTTAGCTGTTGTCATTTTTCGCCGTTCTTTGATTGGCAATGACAACAGCTTATTAGCAATTCGCGTATTTTCTTTCGTCATTTGCTCAAACATTTGAGCTTGACAACGGTTGAGTTTTGCGAATTTTAATTTAATCGTCCGAGTTACTTTGATCATGGAAAATATGATAACATAAATATCTAATAACTGGGTACAAATTAATTGGTAGATGACGGCACTTAAAAGTGCCTGCGTCGCTTTTCATCCCACGGCTGAAGCCAGTGGGCTTTCACGATCCCACCCTGGCTTTGTAAAAAACTACCCTTGGCCCATTATACAATGATGCTATCGGAAGATTTTATTTTGGGTCACTATCGCCGGATAGATTCGGATTGATTATCAAGTGAATCTATAGGGTTCTACTGCACAGTTTTAGCCTCTCCCCAGTAGTGGGTAAAAGATTCTTAAAAAATAACTCGCATTCATACGAATAGAGTGGGGCATACCCGCTCTTTAGCTTGGGGATAATCCCACCTCTGGTTAAAGCACTGCAAGGTAATTTGATTAAGTGGTTTCGCTGAACCAAGAATCCCCACGCCTTCAGGCACAGGGAGTGTCAATAGATGGAATCCCCGCCCTGAACGGGCGGGGCGGATATCAAGCGGATAAACTTGCTTCTAGCCACTCGATTATTTTAGGTTTAGGGATAGCCCCTTCATGGGACTTGACAAGATTCCCATCTTTAAATAACCTCAAGGCGGGAACCCCTTCCACTTTATAGGATTTAACAGTGATAGGATTGGGATCTATCGCCATTTTTACTACTTTTAAGCGATCGCTATAGGTTGTGGCGATCGCTTCCATAAAAGGAGACATAAGCCGACAAGGGCCACACCAATCCGCCCAAAAATATACTAAAACTGGAAGTTCTGCTTTCAGAACTTCGGAGTCAAATTTTAAATCTTCAATGACAAGAACATGATTACTCATATAGCAATCCTAAATAGGTTGTAACATTTTAATACTGACATGAAACAGCTAGAAGTATTACCCATGTTCCGGTGTTCCGGCGTTCCGGCGTTCCGGCGCTCCCTTTTGCCCAGGACTTTTGAACACAACTCAAATAGGATTACTCAAATAGTGAGTGTGTGGAGATCCCCTCACCCAACCCTTTCAGGGTTTACCTAAAGTTTTATTGGCTGTATGTAGTGCTAATATTGTCAACAAAAGCAATTACCAACGCTTTTTCTTCATTCCCCAAGTCCGGTGTTTGCTGTAACCTGAGAAGGTGCTATGTCAACTTTAGTCATTGTTGAATCTCCAACCAAAGCCCGTACCATTCGCAACTTCTTACCATCGAGCTATCGGGTAGAAGCCTCAATGGGTCATGTCCGTGACCTTCCCCCCTCTGCTGAGGAAATCCCCGAAGAATATAAGGGGGAAACGTGGGCAAAACTAGGAGTGAATGTGGAAGGGAACTTTGAACCCATTTACGTTATCCCCAAAGATAAGCAAAAAATTGTTAAGGAACTCAAAGCCGCCCTCAAAGAAGCGGACGAACTCGTTCTCGCTACTGACGAAGACCGCGAGGGAGAGAGTATTAGTTGGCATCTACTCCAAATTCTGAAACCGAAAGTCCCAATTAAACGGATGGTATTTCACGAAATTACCCAAGAGGCCATTCGTGAAGCCCTAAAAAATTGTCGCACCGTTGATGAAGAACTGGTTCATGCTCAAGAAACCCGCCGCATCCTTGACCGCCTCTATGGTTATACTCTTTCCCCCCTGTTGTGGAAAAAAATTGCTAAGGGATTATCCGCCGGACGGGTGCAGTCCGTGGCCGTGCGTTTACTGGTCAGTCGAGAACGGGATCGTCGGGCTTTCCGGTCTGGGGGATATTGGGATTTAAAAGCCCTTTTGGAATATACCCCCCCCAACCCCCCCTTAGCAAAGGGAGGCGCGGGAAGTAAATTTGAAAGCAAACTGGTGAGTCTGGCCGGGGTAAAAGTGGCGACTGGGAGCGATTTTGATGAAACCACTGGAAAAATTGCCGCGGGTCGGAAGGTGGTTTTACTGGATGAAGCCGCTTCAGTAGCTTTAAAACAAAGGTTATCGGGTAAACCCTGGACGGTGGCAAACTTAGAGGAAAAAGCCGTTACTCGCAAACCCTCTCCTCCGTTTACCACCTCCACCTTGCAACAGGAATCTAACCGTAAACTCCGGTTAAGTGCCCGTCAGACCATGCAAACCGCCCAAAGTTTGTATGAGCGGGGATATATTACCTATATGAGAACCGACTCCGTGCATTTATCGGAGCAAGCGATTACCGCCGCCCGGGAATGTGTGGAACAGAAATATGGGAAAAATTACCTCAGTCCCAAACCTCGGCAATATACGACTAAATCTAAAGGAGCGCAGGAAGCCCACGAAGCCATCCGTCCGGCGGGAAGTTCTTTCCGTACCCCCCAAGAAACGGCCCTAAGTGGAGCCGAACTCAACCTCTATGATTTAATTTGGAAGCGTACCGTAGCCTCCCAGATGGCTGACTCTCGCCAAACTAATATTACCGTTGAGCTAAAAGTTGAGGATGCCGGATTCCGCAGTACCGGAAAACGAATTGATTTTCCTGGGTTCCTGCGGGCCTATGTGGAGGGTTCCGACGACCCAGAAGCAGCCTTGGAAGACCAAGAGGTATTATTACCCCCTCTGAAAGTTGGCGACCATCCTGACTGCAAAAAGTTAGATGTAGTTGGACATGAAACCCAACCTCCGGCTCGATTTACCGAAGCCTCCTTAGTTAAGACCCTAGAAAGTGAAGGTATTGGTCGCCCTAGTACCTACGCCAGTGTAATTGGAACCATTATTGATCGGGGGTATGTTCAGTTAAAAAATAACGCCCTGATTCCCACTTTTACGGCCTTTGCGGTTACCAACCTCTTAGAAACATACTTCCCGGATTTGGTCGATTTGCGATTTACCGCCCGCATGGAAGACACCCTCGATGATATTGCTACCGGAGAAGCTCCTTGGCTACCCTATTTGGAAAAATTCTATTTAGGCGATGCTGGACTGGAAAATCAGGTTAAAGACCAAGCCAGTAAAATTGATACTAAAGTCGCCCGAACTATTGAGTTAGAACAGTTGGGAGATGAAGATGATCCGATTCAATATCGCGTCTGTATCGGTAAGTTTGGCCCCTATATTGAGGCGGGAACTGGAGAGGACATGATTACCGCTTCCATTCCCCAGGATTTGACTCCGGCGGATTTAACCCCGGAGGTAATTCGGGAGTTGGTGGGACAAAAAACCGAAGGGCCAGAGAAATTAGGAGTTCACCCAGAAACGGGAGAAACTATCTATATATTAATTGGCCCATACGGCCCCTATGTGCAGTTGGGGTTAGAAGCCGAAGACAGTAAAAAACCGAAACGGGTATCTATTCCTAAAGGTGTTGAGAAGGAAAACGTCACCGTGGAAATGGCTTTAGGGTTATTAGCCCTACCGCGACTATTAGGAACCCATCCTGAAACCGAGGCTAAGATTAAAGCCGCCTTGGGGCCGTTTGGGCCCTATGTTGTCCATGACCAGGGGTCATTGGGTAAGGATTATCGGTCGCTGAAAGCCCCTGATGATGTGTTAACCATTAGTTTAGAACGGGCGTTAGAACTGTTGGCCCAACCGAAAACCAGTGGTCGGGGAGGACGGGGTAAAAAAGAAATTCCGCCTTTACGGGAGTTAGGAACCCATCCCGCCGATGGTGAACCTGTGAATGTTTATGATGGTCGTTATGGGCCATACATTAAACATGGAAAAATCAATGCTTCCTTACCCAAGGATGCGGCGGTAGAGGCGTTTACCTTAGCCCAAGGGTTGGAATTGTTGGCGGCAAAAGCGGATTCGGGTTCGAGTTCTCGGAGTAAGTCTAAAACGACTAAAACAGCCTCGAAAACCACCGCTAAAACCACGAAAACTACAACCAAAAAGTCCTCAACTACTAGCAAAAAAACAAGCTCGTAGCTGTGTTTTAAAGCCAGATTGTGAGTTACACGCTAACTGGGCTTTTCTAAGTCTTAACTAGCGTGTAACTCTTGATCAGGAGATATTTACCTTGGCTTCGTTATATTTAATTCAAGGCCCCATTAGGGCAGGACGAGATATAATGCTGTAAGATGAACTTACTTTATCTAATTCTGTGGTAATTTTAAATACAAAAGCAGATTATTCATCTTCGTCAAATACCGGAGGCCAGATTTCTTCAACTATTAATTCCCATCCAGGTAGCAGTTCGTTAACAGTTAAAATATCACCATTTCCTAATATAATTACAGGCTGATCCGGTCGATAAACTTCCAGTTGACAGGTATCGGGGTCAATCAGAATCGCAACTTTAACTCCCTGTTGGATATAAACTTGGATTTTATCTCGCAGTTTTTTCAGGCGATCGCTTTGAGATTTGACTTCAACGACTAAATCGGGAACTAGGGTCGCAAAATATCTCACACTTCTGAGCAAGCGATCGCGCAAAACAAAAGTAACATCCGGTGCTTTTAGGTCACTATTTGGTAAAATAAACCCACCTGCGGAGTCAAAAACACGACCCAAACCACGAGGTTTCACCCAATTACGAAGTTGACTAGCAAATTCTAAGGAGACTTCACTGGCGACGATATCTGATGGCCCCATAATGGTAATATTACCCTGTTCTAGTTCAATTTGATAGTCCAAGCCAGCTTCACAGAAGACGGACTCAATACGTTCTAGGTCTTTGACGGTCATTTCAGGCATGGTGAACCAAGTCCCAGGAGATTGTTAATGCAGTTGAAGCAGAAGCACATTTCACCTTCAATGTAACTCAATTTTCTATTAATATCACGCTTAATATAAATATTGCTATATTCAGTTAAAATAAATAAAGTTGAGACTATTGCTAAAAAATGAACACCCGATCTACTCCCACAATTCAACCTCAAACCCTAAGCAAAATTGGTGTAATTGGAGGAGGACAATTAGCTTGGATGATGGGAATGGAAGCCACATCTTTAGGGATTTCTTTATTTGTTCAAACGCCCGAAACTGACGACCCCGCCGTACCTTTTGCGACCGAAACAATTTTAGCCAAAATTGATGATGCCACAGCCACGGCAAAATTAGCAAATCATTGCGATGTTATTACTTTTGAGAATGAATTTGTTGATTTAAACGCCCTCTCTAAACTGGTGGAACAGGGAATTTGTTTTCGTCCACGCTTGTCAGCTTTATCTTTATTATTAGATAAATATGATCAACTCAGTTATTTAGAAAAAATTGGTTTACCTGTTCCCGAATTTAAACTTTTAAACCCCGAAAATGGTAAAATATTTAATCATAATTTGGGTTATCCGGTGGTTTTAAAAGCCTGTCGCTATGGATATGATGGACAGGGAACTTTTATTATTAACAATGCCGAGGAATTATCTCAAACTTGGGCGAAATTTAACTATCCTCCGATGTTATTACAAAAATTTGTTCCGTTTGAACGGGAATTAGCGGTAATTGCAGCCCGTTCGGTGGCAGGAGATGTGGCAGTTTATCCAATTGTTGAAACGGTACAGAAAAATCAAGTTTGTCATCGGGTTATTGCTCCAGCTAATATTAATAAAACTATAGCCGAAGCAGCAGAAGCGATCGCCAAAACCTTACTTAATAGTTTACAAGTAATTGGTGTATTTGGGATAGAATTATTCTTAACATCCGAAGGCAAACTATTAGTTAATGAAATCGCACCGCGCACCCATAATTCCGGTCATTTTAGTTTAGATGCTTGTGAAACTTCCCAATTTAAACAACATTTAAGGGCGGTGAGTGGTTTACCATTAGGTAATACCGCTTTAAAATGTAGTGGGGCGATCATGGTGAATTTATTGGGGTTTGAAACTGCTAATAGTGAATATTTAGAAAAGCGTCAAAAGATCGCAGAAATTCCTAATTCCTTTATTCGTTGGTATGGTAAAACCGCATCTCGTCCAGGTAGAAAGTTAGGTCATGTAACGGTATTAATTCAGACAGAAAACGATCAAAATATAGAAAAAGAAGCAAATGCGATCGCCGATCAAATTGAATCAATTTGGTACTTGTAGGGTGCGTAAGATCGGCATACACACCAAAACCCCATCATTCCAAAAAAGCCAGTCTATACCCATTAATAATGAATACTCATTTTAATCAAGCTCGTTCTAGTTTAAAACAAACTTTATCCCGTTATAACCACTTACAACGGGGGCGAAGGAGTTCTCATCCTGAATTACAAGCAACATTACAAAAACAGTTAGAAATCCTATCAACTAATTTAGAAAAACTAGAACAAGGAATTATTAGAATTGCCGTCTTTGGATTAGTTAGTCGGGGAAAATCGGCGGTTTTAAATGCCTTATTGGGGGAAAAAATCCTCCAAACCGGGCCGTTAAATGGTGTAACCCAATGGCCCCGTTCTATTCGTTGGAGTGTACCTTTATCTCAGATTGAAGAACCGAATCGAATTGATAATATTGACGAACAAAATCCGATTCAAGTTGAGTTAATTGATACCCCAGGATTAGATGAAGTCGCCGGACAGGTACGGGGGGATATGGCAAAGGAAGTCACTCGCCAAGCGGATTTAATTTTATTTGTGGTATCGGGGGATTTAACTAGAACCGAATATGAGGCTTTATTAGAATTACAAAATGCTCATAAACCGTTAATTATTGTTTTTAATAAAATTGATTTGTATACAGAAATAGAACAGGAAAAAATCTATCAAAATTTACAAAAACTAGCTCACACTCAAGATATTTCTATTGTTGAATCTCCTAATAAATCTAAACCATTTGAGATTGTCAAAGTATCAGCAGAACCCGCACCAATCCAACTTAGAATTGAATGGCCAGATGGTCGAATAACTTATGAATGGGAATCTCCATCATCTCAAATTGATGAATTAAAACAGATTATTTTAAAGATATTAAATCGAGAAGGACGCTCACTTTTAGCTTTAAATGCTTTAGTTCAAGGGCGAGAAGCAGAAAGAATTATCGCCCGTCAAAGTATTAAATTACAATCGGCGGAAGCAGAGGAATTAATCTGGAAATTTACTCGTTATAAAGCTATAGCGGTAGCCTTAAATCCCATTGCTATTTTAGATGTTTTGGGTGCAACAATTAGCGATTTAATTTTAATTCGGTCTTTGGCCCGTTTATATGGTTTACCGATGACCAGTTATCAAGCGGGGAAATTATGGAAAAAAATTCTATTAAGTTCGGGAGGATTACTATTAGCTGAAATGGGTAGTGGTTGGATATTAGGATTTGGGAAAAGTGCGGCTGGGTTAGCTACAGATCTCGCTAATTATGCCGGAATTGCCATTACTCAAGCCTCAATTTCTGCCTATCTAACTTATACCGTTGGTCAGGCGGCGCAAGTATATTTAGAAAAAGGCTGTACCTGGGGTGAACAGGGTATTGATACCGCTATTCAAGAGATTTTAAATCAAGTTAACCGAGATAGTTTTATTATCCGTTTAAAGTCGGAAATTGATCGAAATTCTCAACTTGATTCTTTAGAAGTAGATTGAGCAGAATTAGGCTCTTTTGTGGGAAAGGTAAGAAAATTACCAAATCCTCCTAATGTTTGATATTTATATCCAGCGATTTCGGTCGTATAAACACTAAATAAAATCGCATTTTGTCGGGTTGTGGATTTATCTACCGTGTCTTTAATTAAGTTACGTTGATTAACAACTAAGGTATTACAGGTATTCACTAACGCACTAGAAAATCCTTTTAAAAATTCAGGGACTTGAGATTCTTTACAAATGGATTTTTTAATTTCGGTGGATAATTGATCAGAAGCATAATTAATATATTCTTCTCGTTTAGGATTGGTAAATGCCATAGTTCCGGCTAAAATAGTCAGTAGAATTACACCTTTTCCTAGATAACCCGAAGATGATTGGGATGGAGTAGAATCAAGTTTCATCATGGCTTTAATAAAAATAACAGAATATCTTGATTATATCTTTCTGGAGTTATTCTGTCGCTTCAGGATTTTAGCTAGACCAAGGAAAGGTAATTTTTTTAGGTATCACCGCTTGGAATTGCGACTCTAAAGTAACAAAATATAGTTCTACATCCAGATTGGGATAACGATGACGAATCTTGGTATAGGCTCGGTTTAAATAATCAGCATGGGCTTGATATTCTTGTTCGGGATTTTGATGCAGGTTAGGGTTAATTAAACTAGAGTATGCTCCACAATCTTCATGATCTAAAATGATCACTTTTTCAATAGAATGGAGTTTATAGGATAACTCTAATTGATCCCAAAAAACCGTTGCTTCTGCTTTATGGGGAAAACCAGAAATTGCTAAGGAAGCTCCGGCTAGGGCTGTCCAGTCATATTTTTGAGGTAAAATATTAGAGAGAAATTGCTGTTCTGCGTTCATAAACCGAAAATCAATACAACTTAATACTAAAGCTGTAGCGTGATGATTTGCAGATAGAGCGGGTTTAGCAAATTCTAACAGAGGAATAGAAACAATAGTTGTTAATATCGATCGCATAAACCAACGACGACTTAACAAATGGGAACAATTCCCCTGACAGGAACATTTTTGATTAGTTGGAAAGGTATTTTTCATGGAGTTTGAAGGCTTAGATCATCCATTAGAGAGTGTTAGACTGATTAACAATTGTTTACATAGGGAGGTTTTATAGAGCCTACTTACTTATAATAGATTAATAATCGCATTCTGTATTTAATTTCACAGAAGAGAGAAAATCTTAGTTTCGCCGATACTTTCGCTTTTCTCTAAATAATGTTAATAAGGAAATTATATGAACAATCCTGAAGCAGAAATAAAATTGCAATTGCGGCCACGGATCACGGAAACAGTCTCGATTGAAGTCCCAATAGATACTTTAGAATCACTGACAAAAATAGCGACAATTCGAGATATGTCTGTAGAAGCGTTGCTGAAGTTTTATATAGGACAAGGCTTGCGGACAGACTTAACTAAAGCCTTTTCAGAACGCCTGTTGGATACAACGGCTCAAGTGCTGGCCAGACATCTTGATTCAGAAGAAGCCGAAAAAATTACTCAGTAATCCGTTGTTGGGCTTTAGCCCCTCTTAAGATGGGCTGAAGCCCAACAACGGGGGTTTTTGGGGTTGATAATCTTAAACTACTTTTTTCCGCAAAAATAATATTAAAGCCTGACTAATTTCTTGAGGCCAATGTTCTTGGGGATAATGTCCGGCTTTTTCTAAGGTGATAATTTCAATATCAGAAATCCCTTTTGCAAAGGTTTCAACATCGGTAAAATTCAACCAAGGATCAATTAATCCCCAAATAATTTGAGTTGGGCGATGCCAATTTTTAAAGCCAGATTCTATTTCAATCATAGCATCTTTTAAGCGTAAATTTTTTAAGATTGCTAAGAGCGATCGTCCAGCCGCAGAAGCCTTTAAAAACGGACTACGATACACTTCTAAAACCTTATCCTCAATCACATATTTACTACCTACTTCTAAAGTTCTATCAACTAATAAAGGATCTTGAGTGATCATATCTCCCACAAACGGTAACGCCATTTGTTGTAATTTCCAGGGGAGTTTAACCGATGTGGAAATAGGAGTATTCAGAATAATTAATTTTTCAATTTGTTCAGGATAACGTAGGGCATATTGTAATCCCATTGAGCCTAAAAATCCTTGAACAACTAAATAAAATTTTTCTATTTTTAACTGTTTTAAAAATTCTCCTAAACCTTGAATAAAGGCATCAGGCGTATAGTTAAAATCCCGTTTATCTGGTTTTCCCGAATATCCAGAACCTATCCAGTCCGGTGCGATCGCTTTATATCCTTGTTTTTCTAATTCATCTAAAATTACTAACCAACTATAACTCTGAGAAACTAATCCATGCAAAAATACCACGGGAATTTTATCATTGGTTTCGGGATTTGTTTCCCGATAAAACCAATCTAAAGATCCGACTTTAATTTCGTTTTTAGTAATTGACATAATATTTTCCAGCCTAATTTAACCACAAAGACACAAAGAAGAGTAAAAAAAGTTGTAGAGACGTTAAATTTAACGTCTCTACAAGGGTTGAAATCATCAAAACGACTCAAAAGTTAGAAATTCATTTCAGCCGATTGAACTTTCTCAATTTGTTTCTTCTTCATTACCAGCATAACTTGAGCTAACATCACCAAAGCGATAAAAGCAATTAAGCCAGTAACACGAGTGGAACTTTGCAGAACAATTTCAGTATCATGCTGACCAAAACCACCCACATTGGGGTTATCGGTTAAAGCATCACCTACTGCAACAGTTTGACCTTCAGAAACCATCACAGAAGGGCCAAGAGGAATTTCATCGACAACGGTTTGACCGTCGGCCTTTTGAATGGTCACTTGAGAACCTGATTCTGCGTCCGTTGTTACCTGAGTAACGGTTCCAGCAGCAGAGGCTTTATAAACGGTATTATTGCTAGAGTTTCCGGCCGGATAGACTTGACCGCGACCTCGGTTTCCACCGACATGAATAGCAAATTTACCATAGTGGACGGATTTATCCGTTTCGGGGTTAGGAGACAGGACAGGGAAGATAATTTCTTGATATTCTTCTCCGGGTAATGGCCCGACAATCACCACATTTTCTTGATCTTCCCGATAGGGTTGGAAGTATAGATCACCAATTTCTTCCTTCCATTCTTCAGGAATCCGATCTTCAGGAGCAATTTTAAAGCCTTCGGGCAGCATTAATACCGCACCGACGTTTAAACCACCTTTACTACCATCGGCCGTGACTTGTTGAACGTTGGTATCGTAGGGAATTTTAACAACCGCTTTAAAAACAGTATCCGGTAAAACCGATTGGGGAACTTCAATTTCCGTAGATTTTGCCGCTAAGTGACAGTTGGCACAAACAATCCGTCCCGTCGCTTCCCGGGGGGTTAGGGGAGCGGTTTCTTGCGCCCAAAAAGGATAGGCCGCCGCCGACTGGGGTAGGGCAAAATCACTGGTTAGGAAGAAAGCAACCGTTGCTACGGCAACCCAAAGGATTTTCCAAGCCCGCAAACGAGGCATTTTTACTAATTGATCAATTGGTTGCATTACTAATGTTCTATTTCTGGTCAAAGTCAACAGAATCAATGATCGCAGAGTTCAGATTTCAGGTATTTATCTAAAATCTAAAATCCTAGAATTTAAAATTTATTAAGACCACCAGGGATTTTCACCCGAGCGGAAATCGGTTTCTGTCCAAGTTGTAAAGCTCAATCTATCATCCGCAACCGTGGCGTGAACCAGGGGTAAGGATAACGGTGCTGGCCCACGAACAACCTTGCCCTCGGAGTTATATTGAGAGCCGTGACAGGGACACATAAATTTATTTTCGCTGGCATTCCAAGGGACAACGCACCCTAAGTGGGTACAAACCGCATTGATTCCATATTCCGCTAAGGAAGAATCGGATTCAATCACCATATAGGTGGGGTCGCCTTTTAAACCTTGGGCTAAAACCCGGTCGCCGGGTTTATGGCTGGATAAAAATTCACTGACGATAACATCGTTACCCAGAGCATCTTTAGCCGTTACACCACCGCCAGCCGCACCACTAGAGGGGGGCAGAAAATATTTGATCACCGGATACAGCGCCCCGACAGCAACGCCTGTAACTGTACCGAAGGTCAGTAAATTCATGAATTGACGACGCCCCATACTCGGAGCATCGGAGGTTACTGAAATTTGAGTCATAACTGACGCCGCTTGTCTGTGTGATTGTTACTTAATACTGGGCAAAGAAGCCGTTAATCTACTGAATTTAGTTGAACATCTGACTCACTCGATTGAATAACGGCAAGCCCGATCTTCCTTCTATAAGCATTATCACATTATTTGCACCCATGTTTATTGGGTGTTGACCGTTAGGGTTGAGGTGTTGAAAGATTGGGGTGTTGGCTATTAATGGTTAGCGATCGCCCCTTGTTGATTTTTTCCCACCCAACTTTAAAACAACCCTGGGAAGCAGCCCTCCCAACCATTAACACCCTTGGGTATAAGTCTCAAAGAAGGTATCATCAAGGTCATAGCCTAGCATTTGAGCCATGGCCATGAGGCGGGATTTACTGGGAAGGTTGTTTTGGGTGAACCAGTGGTCAAGGATAAAGATCTTTTGCATTAAGAAGATTTCTAGGGCTTCCGGATTATATTGGATGCCTTCGGTACGATGGAATTGATGGGGGACGAGCATCGCCACATAACGGGCTAATTCCCCAGATTTCCAGTCCAGAAACAAGGGTAGCCAAGGATATTGGGCGTCTAGGCGAATAAACCATAGGCGAATTTCAGGAACTTCTGAAATTTCTCTGGGGTCTTCCGGGTCACGGGGATAATCGATCTCGAAGCTAATCTGCTGTTCATAGGCTGTAATATCGTTATTTTTAGATAGGGAATCGATCACCGTTTGCACAGGAGACAGATCTAAACGATTTACTTGCTCAGAATTCAGCTTGATTATAATTGCCATTCAATGTCAACCTTTGCAGATATAGCAATCCTATTTGAGTTGTGTTTAAAATCCCTGATCAAAAGGGAACACCGGAACAGCCCCCCCAAACCCCCCGTGCACGGGGGGAGGGATCTGGGGTAATACTTCTAGCCGTTTCATATCAGTATTGAAATGTTACAACCTATTTAGGATTGCTATAGAAACCACTGTTTACTATAAAATCCCTAAGATACAATAGAAAGTATAGTCTAAGTATGGGATCGGTGATCCTAAAACTATTGAAATTTCATAAATAAACTGAGGCGAGAATAGTGAAACCAATTCGTTCTTTAGAAGATGCAATCAATTATTGTCAAGCTAAAGGAATGCGGCTGAGTCGTCAACGTCGTTTAGTTTTAGAATTGCTGTGGCAAGTTCAAGAACATTTATCAGCCCGGGACATTTATGATCGATTAAATCAACAGGGTAAAGCTATTGGTCATACATCAGTCTATCAAAATTTAGAAGCCCTATCCCGGGAAAATGTGATTGAATGTGTGGAACGTTCCGACGGCCGTTTATATGGACATATTAGTGATTCCCATTCCCATGTTAATTGTTTAGATACCGATAAAATTTTAGATATTCATATCGAATTACCCCCGGAATTATTAGCCCAAGTTGAACAACAAACAGGCGTTAAAATTACAGATTATCAAATTAATTTTTATGGTTATTCTGTTAATATTAACGAACCCATCTCTCACTTGTAGGGTGCGTAAGCAAAGCGCACACACAACAACATCAATACTCAAATTAATGAAATAAATGAATATTAAAGCGGTTAGTTAACTCAATGGATTACAATAATTAATATAACAAGAAAAATCAGCAGTGCCAGTGGGCAATACTTTTTTAAAACTGCTCTTTTAATTGAGCAAAAATCTGATGGGGAATGGCGTGTTCTTTTGCGTAAACAAAATTATACTTTTGTTCTATATTCTGCCAATCTATAGAAGTGTCTGAAAGAATTTCTTGAGAAAACATTTCCACCGCTTTACCTGATAAACCTTTCTCAAAACATTTTTTCATCAGCAAACGACTTTCACCAATTTCGCCAATACATTCAAAAGGGGTATGGGTTGATAAACCTAACATTTCTCGAAATGTAGGCTGTAAATCTTCATCATTAAACAAATTTGATTGAAATATTGCATCAACTTGTTCTGGCTGACAAAAAGCCATTAATCCCAACCAAACATAAGCACATTTGGGGCATTTTTTACACCAAGGTTTTTGAATATTACAGGAATGGATTTTAGGAATAACTTCGGGATATTTACTTAAATTTTGAAAAATGCGGAAGTCATAAATGGGTTGTAAGATGCTGAAATATTTAAAATTAGATAAAAGATGGTCTTGAATAAAGTTATCTAAAATTTGTTCAGCTTCCAGACTTTTACCCCATTGATGATTAACTTCTTGTCCGATTTCTGACCAAAACAGATTCCCTGTATTAGCACTTTTTTCATGGGCTAGACATAAATATTTGTATCCCCCATCGAGTATTAAAATTAAGGATTCAAAGATAGAAACAGGGGTTTCTGGGGCGGTAATTCCTGAATTTTCGGGAAAATATAACTGGAGAAAGGGAAAGTCAATAAAATCATCAAAAATTGAGATTTTATGGCTTTTAATAGCTTGAATATTTTCTAGGACTTGGGAAATTAAATTGTGTTGTATATCGGCTTTACCATAAACACTATGGGAATATTGCATAGAAGCAAAAGGAATATCTGCTTCTTGCAACATTTTCATGGCTAAAATACTATCTTTACCGCCCCCACAACCTGTAAGAATTATAGGATTATCCCCTAAAATCGAAACCGGATAACTTTCTCCTAGCTCCTGTGAATAGATAATTTCAGGCTGTTGATAATCTGTGACATTGTTTTCATACCAATGTTGACCAAATACTCCTTGATAGATTTTGAGAAATAAATCTAAAACAGGCTTTTCCAGATTGGGAGAAATTTTGGAAATATCGTAATATTTGGGAAATAAGGAACAGAATTTCATGCCTTCAAATAAGGCAATATGGGCAGTAATGCGTTCTATTAATGGTTGAGAATACTTTTCTATTAGTGCTGAAAAAGAGACATCATGATAAAAAATTTTGGTGGAAAATTGAAATTTATCGGCACTATAAATAATATCGAGATGATGTTCATGAATTGTTAAATTATCTATTTTAATGACTTCAATTTTCATCATTTACCATAATCGGTTGTAATATTTTAGGGTGGGGGTTGGGAGACCCAACCCTCTTGGCACTAATCAAGAATTACCTGATTTACTCACAGCAGCCATTTTGGTCAGTCCTCCGTGATAGTTGATCAATTTAGATTCAGCTTTACCGATTTGAGCTAACCGAAATTGCCATTCAGAAATATCTTCATAGCTGAGGTGGTGGGTATCACAACTAGGTGTCCAGAACCCACCAATAATTGAGGGATCATCAAAACGCAATAAACCAGATTTGCGAATGTTTTCCCCTTGGGGTGTTCCGGGTATGGGGGAAATAGAATAGGAAGCGACTTGAAATTCTAGGTGGGGGTTAATTTCTCGGAGTTGTTGATGGAGTTCTAAAACAGCTTCTTCAAGACGCAATAAACTGTCATGGTTGTCATCGGGAAAGCCAATGATTAAACCATAGACAATTACGGGAAGACCGACTCGAACAATCGCTTGCATCATCTCACAATGCTGTTTCCAGGGTAACAGCTTGGCATAGGATTCTCGGCCAAAAACCGGACGTTCGGCGGGAATATAACCTAGAAAACCGCCAACTTTGCCATCCCATCCCCAAAGGGCTTCGATCAATTCTTCGTCCGGTGAGAGGTCTGTATGATCGTAGTTGCGTCCTCGGCCCAAAGTCGCTTTTCTGAGTTCTAAACCATTCGGCCACAAAAGCGGCATTCCCATTTCTCTTGCGCCTTTGGTAATTTCTAAAACTTCCTCTCGTCCACCAGGAAACAACACTCGACCGAGAAATTGATCGGAACCCATGACTGTACATTTGGCCCCGGCTTCCTTCTGACGAGCAACCCACTTGAGGGTGGTTTCCGGTGACATCCGCCGAAACCCCGATGTGTAGGTTGGAGTTTGGCAAAAATCACATTTGCGATCGCACCCAATGTCAGGATAGACCGAGCCAATGGGTACAAGGTCTTCGATAAAAGGTTCTTCTGAGTATTCTTGACCCAAACATTGCTTTGCGACTTCCACCGATGGGAGTGCCCACTCATCGGGACTCATGGCTTTCGTGCGGGTTCGATAGGAATGACCATCAGCCAAGATCACACCCGTGAGATTTTCCCGTGGAGTTTTTCCCAACACATGATCAAAAATCGGCCAATTAGCTGCACCAGATTTATCAATTACAATCGCTGTTGCACCCGCTTTCAGATAATGCTCCGGTTCAGCAATGGCGTCAGAACCTCCGACGACAACGGGTTTGCCTTTACTGGCTAGATGGGAGATCGTCATACAGGTGACTTGACGTTCTTGGGTGTAGTTAACGGTAACACCCCAAGCATCATAGGTTTCTGGGTCGATATCCGAAATCTTCCGCCCAACATAAGCTTTGGTCAGATTCATGCCTTTCCAGGTAACATCTCCGAAGGGTTCTTGACAATCACCATCTTTCAGATTAACCAATTGAGCATCGAAACCACCCGCTTGTAGGTCAGCCATTAAAACCTGCTTACTTAGGAGGGTATTGCGTCTATATAGTGCCGTCCAGTTATGTCCATCTTCGTCATATAACCCCAGGGCGGGTACTTCCACAAGTCCAACTTAGTTGCACAAAATAAATTACCTAGTTGAGAGAGGGAACACCGGAACAGCCCCCCAAACCCCCCGTGTACGGGGGGCTAGGGGGGAGGGAACAGGGTAGAGGATGTGTAATTAATTTTATTTAGGTACTTATTACTTGTAAACATCTTAATTTATTTCAAAATAATTGAGGTATCTCTACCAAAATCAATATTTAATACACACTTAAAGAAGCTCATATTTGTATGACAATACATTGATGATTTTGGACATAAGCTATAGTGAAACAGAATACAACTCTTTTCAATTCGGTGGGTAGTCTGCAACAATAGCGCCTATGGAAACATCATCTTTTCAGATCACCCTGTTAATCGTCATTACCGTCATGGCTGGGATTTCGGCTCAAGTCTTGGCAGACTACCTGAAAGTTCCTGCCATCGTATTTCTGCTATTATTCGGCATTCTGGCGGGGAATGACGGCTTGAGTTTAGTACAGCCCAATCTTTTAGGAAGTGGTTTAGAAGTCATTGTCTCCCTATCGGTAGCCTTAATTCTATTTGAGGGGGGATTAAGTTTAGACCTGCGGGCGCTGGGTCAAGTCTCTGGGAGTGTTCGCAATTTAGTCACCTTTGGCACTTTAATCACCCTGATGGGGGCAGGAATAGCCGCCCATTGGTTGGGGGAATTTCCTTGGCCCATCGCCTTTCTCTACGCGGCTTTGGTGGTGGTTACAGGCCCAACGGTCATCGGCCCATTGCTGAAACAGGTTTCCGTAGACCGTCAAGTTTCCGCTTTGTTAGAGGGTGAAGGGGTTCTAATTGACCCAGTGGGGGCGATTTTAGCGGTTTTAGTCCTTAACGTTGTCCTGAATGGCAATGCTGACCCCCTAGAAATTATGGGACAATTGCTCTTGCGTTTAGGTATTGGGGCGGGAATTGGGGTAATTGGGGGAGGGATTTTGGGATGGTTATTAAAAACTGCCCAATTTATGTCGGAAGAATTAAAGAATTTAGTGGTATTAGCGGCTCTGTGGGGATTATTTGATACCGCCGAATTGCTAATGAGTGAATCGGGGTTAATGACAACGGTTGTCGCCGGAATGATGGTGCGTTATGTCGGTGTTCCTGATATGCGTCAGTTACTCCGATTTAAAGGTCAGTTAACTATGTTGGCGGTGTCGGTTTTATTTATTTTATTGGCGGCGGATTTATCATTAGAAAGTATAGTAGCTTTGGGATGGGGAAGTGTATTAACGGTTTTCGCTTTAATGTGGGTTGTGCGTCCGATTAATATTTGGCTTTGTACTTTAAATAGTAACCTGAATTGGCGACAAAAATTATTTGCGTCTTGGATTTCACCCAGGGGAATTGTTTCGGCTTCTGTTGCTTCTTTGTTTGCGATTTTACTTACCCAACGGGGAATTAATGGGGGAGACTCAATTAAAGCTTTAGTCTTTTTAACTATTATTATGACGGTGGTAATTCAAGGATTAACTGCCCGATGGATGGCGGAAAAATTAGGAGTAACTTCCCAGTCAGTAACCGGGGCGGTGATTGTGGGTTCAAATCCTTTGAGTCGATTAATTGGTAGATTGTTCCAAGAACGGGATGAGTTAGTGGTGATGATTGATACTGATTCTGAAGCCTGTGAAACAGCGAGAGAGCAAGGGTTACGGGTTTATCAAAGTAGTGCTTTAGATCATAATGTTTTGGAGGAAGCGGGATTAGAATTAATGGGAACATTCCTAGCGATGACTACTAATGGGGAAGTTAATCTGGTACTCGCTGAACGTGCAGATGCCGAATTTAAACCGCCCCGGGTATTAGCATTATTTCCCCGGGAACCTCAAACTACAATAACTGTTAATCGGGAGAAAGTTCAACAGGCTTTTATTCCAGATGTTTCTTTAAAAGAGTGGAATACTTATCTGGAAGACAAGGAAGTAAAATTAGGTGAAACAGTATTACGTCAACCCGGATTAGAATTTCAAATAGCCCATCTACAAGCATTAATTCGTTCTGGGGAATTAATTCCTTTATTAATAGAAAGAGATGGCAATTTCCAAGTTTTAGCCGCTTCAGAATCTTGGCAAGTTGGAGATCAGATTATTTATCTTCTTCATGATCCTAAACCCACTTTGCTTAAGCGTTTATCCGGTTCTCAAAAATCTAATTTAACCTTAGAAAAACATCCTGCTGTTGAGGAAGTCCCTTTATCAGTTATCAGTAATCAGTTATCAGTTATCAGTTATTGTAAATCGGCTAATCTTTAAACTGATGACTGATTATTCTTGTTCGGAACTTTCAGAAACTTCAGGAATATCCTGGGATTCCTCAACTTCTATATTAATGGTTTCTGAGGGAGTTTCTAGGGTTTCTGGTAGAATCGTCCGAATTTCAATCTGATCTAAACGAGGGCCTTCTGTTGATAAAATAGTAAAATCAAAAGTTTGATAATTTAAGGTTTCTCCAACGGCGGGAATTTTTTGGAATTGATAGATCAAAAACCCTCCAAGGGTTTGATATTCTTCGGTTAAAGGTAAGTTTAAATCTAAACGTTCATTCAGTTCTTCTAAGTCCAATTGAGCTTGAACTAAAAAAGTATGATCGTCAATAAATTGAATCGTAACATCTTCAGATTCTGTGGAATTAAAATGATCCCCAATAATTTCTGCAATCACATCTTGAATAGTTACTAATCCGGCTGTTCCTCCAAATTCATCAACTACAATCACTAATTGTAACTGCGATCGCTGCATTAAAGACAATACCTCATTCAAGGGCATTTGTGCAGAAATAAACCGTGCCGGACGTACCCAAGGTTTGATTAAACTACTCTGAGATAGTAACCTATCTGCTAGGGGTTTAGCTAAATCTCTAAAGTCAATTGTTCCTAAAATATCATCTAAAGATTCTCCCATAATCGGATAACGGGAATGTTCAGAATTTGCCATTTCATTCAGTAACATTTGGAACGTAGCGTTATTAGGAATAGCTACAATACTGGTACGGGGAACCATGATTTCTTCCGCGATTACATCCCCAAATTCAAACACATTATTCAGTAATTCTCGTTCCTCAGCTTGTAAACCGATCGATTCACTGGAGGTGGTAATCATTAATTGCAATTCTTCCGAGGTGACTCTGGTATAGGGATGACCCGTAAACTGAATTCCACATAATTGCAATAACCAACGGGTCGATTCATTTAAACTCCAAACAAAGGGTTTAAAAAAACGGGCGATCGTTAAACTTGGAGGAGCTAAAAACCGAGACAATTGTTCAGGATAGACTAATGCTAGGGATTTAGGATATAATTCTCCTAGGACAATTTGCAAATAAGCAATTAGGAAAAATGCAAAAATCGGAACTACTAAGGAATGAGAAATCGCATTCTGGAAAGAAACAGGTAGGGGTAAAGGAGTAAGAATTTCCTTTAAGGTCATCGCTACCGTTGCTTCTCCAATCCAACCCAATGCTAGACTAGAAAGGGTGATTCCTAGCTGAGTTGTAGACAGAAATAAATCAATTCTTCGTTGCAGTTGTTGAACGGTTCGCGCCGGAGCATCCCCTTCATCAACTAATTGATTAATACGCGATCGCCGTACCGAAACCATGGAGAATTCGGCCGTCACAAAAAAGGCATTAATCGTAATCAAAAATAGCACTGAGAACAATCGCCACAGCACATCTTGAGTCGTGAGTGTCATGATTACCTTTGCACAAATCCAGATGTCTATTGCGCCACAGGAATGCCTGACATCTGCAATTGCATTTTTTGGTCAGGATAATCAGTTAAACTCATGGTTAATTCCTTGGAATTTTCGACTAATGCCGTGGGAATTGTAACCGTTCCCTGATATATTTTGCCACTAGGAGGCAATTGACCGGGTAATTCTTCCACACTCGCGCTCAAAGCACGACCCTTATCATCGGTAACATTTAAAAAACTATAGAGAAACCGAACAGATTCTTGGCCTTCATTTTTCAGGTTAACGTTTAAAACCAAAGAATTTCCTTTACGAGTCGCCTCTACCACTTCTAAGCTGACTCCCCCATCCCGGCTAACAATAGGAAACACTGATTTATTATTCGCTACTGGGGCGGGGGAACTTTCAGTTTTCGGTTTCTGGGCTTGGGTAGAGGTGGGTTTATTAGCTGCTTTAGCCGATGCACTCGCCACTTCTTCCTTCCCTTCCATGCGTTTCTTAACCGTTGCTAGGATATCCTTCTCTTTCAGCAACAGCACCCCATCATGGCGGTTTCCATTTTTATTTTTATTGGCTAGGTTGTTTGGACGCACATCGGGTTGTGTAATTTCTTTCAACGCCGAACGACCCAGACCATAGCCCCAGACGGAACTGGTAAAGCCAGCCCCAAACATCATGGTTAGTAAAACGACAGTCAGAACAACAGTTGAATTTAGTCCCATCTCAAGATTTAGATATGATTTAACTTGCCATTTTAAGGGCTAATACCGAATGATATGGTATCACCTATAAAGCTTACTCGGAATTTATTCGGGATTAGCGATCGCTATAGCGCCCGCCAAGGCAGTTAAGACACCAGACGGATCTTGGAACCCAGACGGTAAAGTGTTTTCCCCCGGTGTTCCCTCCCCCCTAGCCCCCCGTGCACGGGGGGTTTGGGGGGGCTGTTCCGGTGTTCCCTGCTATATTAACAATTTTGGGTGCGAGTATGGTATTGTATTATCGGAAGCGCCCTTGGCCGATTGGGGAGGCAGCGAACTCATAATTCGCCTTCAGACTGGTTCGATTCCAGTAGGGCGCATAGGCTTTCATCAGTCCCTAGAATCAATCAGGGTCTAACAAATGGGATCTTTTGCTTCAGCAAGGCCTAATTAGAGATTAATTTCAACCACAAAGGATTAATAATGTTAAATTAATAACTGATTTACTGAGAGAGGAAAAAAACATGGATGCAAATACTATTAAGCAAAGAGTGGCTTTAATTGAAGGTAAACGAGAATCCCTCGTTAAACTTTTGGAAAAACCCAATTTAGGAACTCTTAGAATAGACGTTAATCAAGCCCTAGAGGAAATTGATGAATTAATTGAAGAATTTAAGCGGACTTTTCCAGATTCTGATCATAATTAACGGTCAATTATTTTCTATTGGCAATGGGGAATAGGCAACTTTCCTATTGACCATTGCCTATTCCTATCGGATAGATGTTGTTATTAGAATCCTGAATATTCGTAAGCAATCCCTACTGATTTGAGGACAAATAAAATAGCGCCGAAGCAGCGACAACGGTTTGATAAAATTCCTCTAACCCAGCCACGCAAACTTGATCATCAAAAATTAGATGATGGCGATCGCTCATCTGTTCAGAAATTGTTTTGCGCCATACAGAATCTAATCCTAATTTAACTGCTATTTTAACATATTCTGCTTCATTTTCTGCAATTGTTTCGGTTAAACCAATCATTTTTAAGAAACTATCAGCATGGCGTCCGCGCATAAATTCCCCAGGACAAGTTACAATGGGTAAATTACAAGCGATCGCTTCTAAAGATGTATTTCCTCCCGACCAAGTAAAGGTATCTAAAAACACATCAGAAAGCAAATTTAACATCAAATAATCAAACCTTTCAGGGACGTTTCGATGTAAACAATAGTCTTCATAATTTAACCCATAATTAGCAAATGCTTGTTTTAACCGATCATTTAATAGTGTTCCTCGGAAAAATAAAAACTTAGCATTAGGAACTTTTACTGCAATTTCTGGTAAAATATAATCATATTGAGGAAGATATTTAAAGGGTGCTTGACAACATAAATAAATCACCGCATCCTCTGGTAAATCATAATCTGATCGAGTTTTAATTAACGCTGGAATATCTTGCGGTTTGGGATAAGCAACCCCAATATTCGGTAATAAAATTAACGTTTCTGAATAATGTTCCTGGGGGTTCTCTGGTTCCATTAATTGACTAGAAAGAAAATAATCAATGGTGGGTAGTCCCGATGTTACTGGATGACCCCAAGCGGTGCATTGAATAGGTGCTAAACGCAAGGCGGCGAGTTCCATTGTTGGGGGGTTCATGCCAATTTCTGGATAGACTAAAATATGCAGTTTATCCTTTAAAATTTGTTCAGCAACCGCTTCTAAATTGTCTGGAATATGATAGAATTTATAGCTATATTGTCGAAATTGTTCCGTAACTGGATCGGGAGAATTGCCAGTATAATAAGAGTAAATTTCAAACTTATCAGAGTTAGCATACCGCAACCAACCCGTTAACCAAAGTGACCCGCTATAACAATGCAAATAGTTAGAAACATATCCAACTCTAATTTTATTCTCAACTGTTGGTAGGGTTAACGGTTGCACCCATTGGGGATATTTTGCTGACATCATCTGATGGAGGAAATCACCATAAATCCGTTGTTCTTCTATAATATTTCTCGCTTGATAACCCAGGTAGAAATTAGTAAATCTTCCCATTCCTAAAAACGCTGGTTCCAAGGTTTCATAATCATTAAAATCTGTTGTTTCAATTAAGGTTTTTAATCCTTTGTTAAACCGTTCTTGATAATAGCTGATTTCCTCAACGGAGTGATAAAACATCGGAACTATTAAATTTTTAAGCAATGTAAAAGTATAATCTTTCGGTAAACATTCCAAGGCAATTTTCGCTTGTGTAGCTGCTTCCTCTGTTCTTCCCTGATAGAGAAGATTGGTAATTAGGGTAAAGTGGAGAGGTGCAAATTGAGAATAAAGCTCTATGGCTGTTTTTAAGCTATTAATTGCAATATCATATTCTCCTGAATTCCAGTAACATTGATGGATTTTTTCATAAATATTAACATCTCCCTGTTGTAAATCCAGTAGTTTTTGATATTGGGCGATCGCTCCTTGATAATTCCCTAATTCATACAAGCGATCGCCAAAACTGCTATAATAGGGTGCGGGGTTTTGTTGCCTTTCTTTAGCTAGTTCTAAATTGTGCAGAATATCAGGATTATTGGGAATAATTTGTAAAGCAATTTGATAATTTTCTAATGCTGATTCTATTTGATTTTGCAATAAAAAGAGATTCCCTAAGTTTAAGTAACTGCCAAAATGATTCGGGTTAATATTAATTCCTTGACGGTAAACGGTTTCTGCTTCTATAAATTGCCCTTGTTGCGTTAAGAGATTTCCTAAGTTATTATAGGCATCAATATAATCGGGTTTTAATTCAATTGTTTTTTGGTAGGCTGCGATCGCTTGTTGAATTTGATTCAATTTTTCATAACTCATTCCCAGATAGTAATAAGCTAAATTATTAATTTGATCTAGTTCTAAAACATGAGACAATACTAAAATAGATTGAGAATAAATTTCTTGTTGATAGTATAAAATTCCTAAATTAACCCAAACTTCAGTGTTTTTTTCTTGCCATCTAAGCAATAATTTATAGTGATTTTCAGCTAAATCAAACTGTTGATTTTGATGAGCAGTTATCCCTTGTTTATAAATTTGCTGTAACTGTTCATCTGTGGGTTTTTGTTCTGCTAATTCAATAATTTCTTGGATGACAGAATCTTGACGTTGTGCTTGAAATATTTGCACTGAATAATTAAATGTTCTGTTCTGGTTCCAACTTAAAACTTGAATTTTATCAGTAAAATGACTATTTACTAAAATAGATAATTCTGGAAACAGTTTTGCTTGTGGATAAGAGGCTAAAAAATCCCAGATTGCTTGCTGAACAAAACTAATATTTCCATGATCAACTATAATTAAAGCTGAATCTGATAACAGGGGTTTAGCTAATAATAAAGCTAATAAAGTAGAACGATAATCGGTTGAACTCTGGACAACATAAACCCCTATTTTAATCTCCGTTTCCAGTTGTCGCAGTTCTAATAAAAATTCTTCAACATCTTGGTTATCGGAAAAATGGGTTTAAAACCCCTAACTTCTAGTTAGGCTTTATATTGGGTTGTCTATTGACATCTGATCGATGCTCCCATTTCAGGTAACAGGAAAGGTAAAAAACCTGTCTAAAAACCTAGTCGCCTAACGGCAGAACACTGAACCTTGACAATTGAATCTATAGGGTTCTACTGCACAGTTCTAGTTTCCCCCAGCAGTGGGTAAAAGATTCATGGGAGCTAGGCAACCAGTTTTTTGAAACAAATTTGTTTCAAGTAAAAAAGAACTCGCAGCAGTTCGACAGGCTCACTGCGAATAGGGTAGGGCATACCCAAATTTACGCTTGGGGAGAATCCCACCTCTGGTTAAAGCACTGCAAGGTACTTTGATTAAGTGGTTTCGTTGAACCAAGAATCCCCACGCCTTCAGGCTGGGGAGTGTCAAAAAAACAAACCTGTTCCTCCAGGTTAAACTGATGTAAATTTTTAAATAGCTGTTCTAAACTTTCACTATCTGGTGTAAAATCAGGATTGTCATTAATAGCATAGGCAATAGCTTCTGGTTGATTCAAAAGCGCACCAATCAATGTTAAACCCTGTTGTGTTCCAATCTCACAATAAATTTCATTCGGTTCCAGACTAGCAACCGCACAGTTGAGTAACGGGAGAGCGATTTGACGACGTAAGTAGTGCTTTCTTAGCTGTCTGATTCCTGTCGATTTATTTTAAATAATAAGGAGCATAATAATATGGAAAAATATCAACCTCTTATTAGTATTGGTCTGCCAATTTATAATGAAGAAACTTATCTTCAAAAAACCCTGGAGTCAATACTCGGACAGGATTATCAAAATTTTGAGTTAATCATTTCAGATAATGCCTCCAGTGACAATACTCCTGAAATTTGTCAGGAATATACTCATAAAGATGATCGGATTCGTTATTGTCCAAATCCCACTAATATCGGTGCATCAGGTAATTTCAAAAAGGTAGTTGAATTAGCACAAGGAGATTATTTTGTTTGGGTATCAGGACATGACTTGTGGCATCCTCAGTTTCTATCTCATTGTGTCGAAGTGATGTCTCAAGATGAATCTATTGTTCTGTGCCATCCGCAAGCAATGTGGATAGATACGGATAGTCAGCCATTGGGAATCATACCAGGTTCAGTTGACACTAGAGGATTAGACACAATATCTCGTGTTAATGTCGTTTTATGGGGATTAGGATATTGCTATCCAGTTTATGGTTTGATTAAACTATCTGCTCTGAGACAAGCAACATTAGGCTTAAAAATAATAGGCCCTGATGTCCTTTTGTTGGCAGAATTGTCTTTATTTGGAAGCTTTGCCCATCTTCAACAACCATTGTTATATATTCGGCGCATGGCTGATTTTGGGGATTGGAATAGATACATTGAAAAAGTTTTTAATCAGCGTTTATCAGAATTATCTGCAAACCAATTGTTTTGGGAAATCATAGAATCACATTTGCTAGTCATTGGGAAACACCTTCAACCTTCACCACAGAAAGACGCAATTGTAGTATCTATTGTTAATTGTTTGTTGACTAAATATCAATGGATATTAACTGGTATCATGCCATCTACCAGATCGGGTGAAAATACATTAGATGAGTATCATCAACATATATTGGACTTGGTTAATAATACAAAAACTTTTAGTAATTTTTTAGAAAATCTCATATTAAATCCTCATGCAAATAGTGGTTCAGTAACAACTGATTCTAAAGTTTCAATCAGTCATCCAAAAATTATAATTGATGGTGTATTTTTCCAAATGTATCAGACGGGTATCGCAAGGGTTTGGCGTTCATTATTAGAAGAATGGAAAAATAACGGTTTTGGTCGTCATATTATGATTTTAGATCGGGATGGAACCGCTCCCAAAATTCCTGGGCTTTGGTATCGAACAATTCCTGCTTATGACTACAATAATACTGATGCTGATTGTCAAATGCTTCAAGAAGTTTGTGATCAAGAAGGAGCAGATTTATTCATTTCGACTTATTATACAACTCCTATTTCAACGCCATCAGTTTTTATGGCTTATGATATGATTCCTGAAATTTTAGGGGGTAACCTAGATGAACCCATGTGGCGGGAAAAACACAGAGGAATTGCCCATGCGTCGGCTTATATTTCCATTTCAGAAAGTACAGCGAATGATTTAGTTAAGTATTTTCCTGATATTAATTCTGAGATTACAGTAGCTCACTGTGGGATTTCTGGTTCTTTTTATCCTGCGCCCATTGAAGAAATTATTCAGTTTAAAACAAAGTATGGAATTAATAAACCCTATTTTCTATTGGTTGGGGCAGGCAGTAATTATAAAAACGCTATTTTATTTTTTCAAGGGTTTGCTCAACTTCAGAGTAAAACTGGATTTGATGTAGTTTGTACAGGAACAGGTTATTTATTAGGAACGGAATTTCGAGAGTTAGCAGCAGGGAGTGTTGTTCATTCTTTATATCTCAGCGATGAAGAACTCAGAGCCGCTTATTCAGGTGCAACCGCCCTGGTTTATCCCTCTAAATATGAAGGCTTTGGAATGCCAATTGCAGAAGCTTTAGCCTGTGGTTGTCCTGTTATTACTTGTGCAAATGCTTCGATTCCTGAAGTCGCAGGAGAGGCGGCAATTTATATTAAAGATGATGATATTGATGCCATGACTGATGCTCTTTGTGAAGTACAAAAATTCAAAGTCCGTAATAGTTTAATGACTAAAGGACTAGAACAAGCTAAACAGTTTTCTTGGTCAAAAATGGCTGATACTATCAGTTCGGCTTTAATTAATGCTACTCTGATCCGTTTTAATTTAAGAGAGATTAATTTAGTTATTTTTCCCGATTGGAGCCAACCAGAAGAAGTGCTTTATACCGAATTAGCGAATATAATTAAAACGATAACAACTCATCCCAACCGAAGCAAAATAACTTTACTTATTGATCATCAAAACATATCAGATGAAGATGCAAATTTAGCATTGTCTAGTGTGATGATGAATTTGTTAATGGAAGAAGAATTAGAGCTTGATGACAGTGTAGAAATTGTTTTAATGGGTCAACTAAATTCCAGCCAGTGGTCTGCTTTATCTTCTCAACTACAGGGTCGAATTAAGTTGAATGCTGAAAATCAAGAAGCGATCGCATCTGTCGGTGCAGAAATCATCCCAGTTTTTGACACTCTCAGGTCTGAAGACGCTGAGATTCTGCGGACAGAATTAAATTAATTTAACTCTCGCTACGACTGCCAAAGATCGTCTACTGAGTTGATCAAGCCGTATACCCAATCTTCCCGATACTTTGCTTAAAATATTGGCTGCGCCATTAAGGTCAGCATTAACAAAAAATCCATCGGCTGTCCGATAAAGTCCACGCTTAATTCTGTTTCCAGATGCTTTCCACTCAATCGGTTTTTCACCGTACTTGGGTAGGGAGTCCCCATCTAAAAAACTAGCTTTTGAAGTGTAGGCTTCTTCGGTTTCAATAAATCTAATCCTGTGTAAATCACAAAGTTGTTTGACACGGGATTTTAGTTTACCTAAAGGCATTTGAATAAATTTTTGATTATTCAAATTACCTAGATTAGTATTAGTTTTAAATCCTTCATTCCAACCCATTACCAAAGTGCCAATGCCACATTTAAGGCAGTGGTTAATCATCAGTTTAGCTGCTTTATTAATCCCGTCACGCATTTGGTGATTGCGTTTACGAGTTACACGGTCTAACCAATTGTCCCAATATCCTTGGGATTTACCTTCTTTGCGTGTTGATATTTTTTTGTTCCAAAGTTGATTTTTAGCTTTCAAATCTCTGGCATCAATCAAAAAGGAATTTCCCAAGGTATCAACACAAGCTGCTAAATTATCAGCAGTTCCCAGGTCAATTGATAAGGCTTGACTGATATCTAAATCGTGTTTTTGTTTTTCTACTTCATAAGACATTTCCAAATAAAAAACGCCGTTCTTAGGTAAAATTGTAAACTCCTTAACTTTGGAATAGTCAAGATTTGATGGCATAGGTAAGAAAAATTCAGATACCCCAAACCATCTTTTAACTGTTGTTCCGAGAGCGAATCTAAGTTGACCATCAATCAGTGTTGGTCTTTGTCCTCCTGAATTGGGATAGGCAACTTTAAATAGTTTAGAACCTGTTAAATAACCAGGAGGTTTAGGTCGAAAATGTAATTGACCTTTGGTATACAAATCTCTTAGATTCTTAAAAGATTTGAAGGATTCTGTTACCGACATTAGGGTCTGTTGCATCGGCGTTGATGGCATTGATTGTGCTAACAAAGACTTGGCCACCGATGGTTCAAATGCTAAATCAAACTTTCCGGTTAATAATTTCCCGGTCTTAAAAAATGTTTGACGGGCAAAATAAACTCCTGTATTGTATAATTTTCCTGATTGTTGACAGAGATACTCTATCAACGCATGGGTTTCCGAGTCGGTACAGAGTAAAACTTGCTGTACTCCCATCATTATATTTGTTTTAGTCATTGACTCGACTATCACGACTTTGTTGGCCTCTTTATGCTAACATAATCTAATATTTTTAGGGGAATAAATTCCCCTGTGTCGTGTTTCCTCTCAGGTCTGAAGACACTGAGTTTCCACACTCCCATCATGATCTTATGATTTAGACAACTAAAAACTTGCCTTTGCTAACCCTTTAAAACTGGTCGTAGAAACGTTAAGTGGAACGTCTCTACGACCGAAATTGATTTCATGGCTGACTTATTTCAAAAAGTATTCTTTAACATCAAGTCTGACTCTTTTGTTCCACCTCTTCACCCTTATACTTAGCTAATCGGTATAAAGTTAGTGGACTGTGACGGTTATGTTCTTCTACCATAGCGATTAATTCATCCAGTGCGAGGGTAACAGCGTCAACCCGACGGCAGGCATCACGCATCCGAGCGACATTTCGCGCTCTTGTCTCTGCATCTGGTATTGTTCGTTCTCTATTCATGGCAGATTCCAACTTCTTTTGATTTCCATAATGCTGGCCTCAACAGCATCAGAACTTGCTGATGCCTCTTCCACAGTTTGATTCAATAAATTGATCATAGCAGTAGGAGCAATAGGTTGAGCCTCAGCGATCGCTAATGTCAGAGTAGCTAGACGGGAATAAGGGTTTCTCAGACGTTCTGCGCCATTTTGTAATTGTTCCAATTCTGGAATTGTTTCCTCCGTCTCACCGTAGTCTTCAAACAAATGATACTCGGCTGTTTTTGCTTGATCGATCAATTCAACTAAACGTCGTTGCAGGTTGAAAATAATCGTCAAAGTTTGAGAGTATACTTTTGCCATATTGAACTTAATAAATGTACAACCTACCACAATACAATGATTTGCTGTTAACTAGGTTAGAGAAAATCCCGCCATAATAGCAGATAACCTTAATTTGCTATACAGTTTATCCTTAAGAATAATGAAAGTTATTGAAATTACTGAAACAATAGACACACTTGCGGACTATGCAAATAGTCAAGAAGTGATTATTTTAACTCGAAATGGACAAGCGATCGCAACACTAACGCCACTAAAATTTGATCAGAATATAGACAACATTTCGGGTGATTTTAGAGAGATGATTGAGGAAAACCAGTCTCGCAAAAAAACTGAATTGGAAACCACTTTTTATCAGCTTGTCGAGCAATGGAGAGGAGAAACTCGCGGGGTTTCCTCCACTGAACAATTATCAATGCACTCAGCCTATCAGCAAATTATTGGTATGGGCAGTGATGTGATCCCAATGCTATTACGGGAACTGGAAAGAAATTCTGGGCGTTGGTTTTGGGCTTTAAAATCAATTACCCGCGAAGATCCGGTAACTCCAGAACAGCAGGGAAAGACAAAAGAAATGATTGAATCTTGGTTAAATTGGGGGAGAAAAAATGGTTATATATTGTGATGAATGAGGACTGGATAGCTAGGGTTAAAGTTTGGATAGAACGGGATTTTCCTAATTTATCAACCACTGGTTATAAAATTACCAGTCCTGATACGATCAATTACAATTGTATTGCTTGGGCAGCAGGTGATGACCAAAGGTGGTGGTGGCCGGATTCGCAAAATATTGATTACTGGCCGGAGGAAGTACCGCGCGAAGTGACACTGGATGCTTTCAAGCAGGCTTTTCAAACTGTTGGTTATGAAGTTTGTCAGACTGATAGTTTGGAGTCTGGATGGCAAAAAATAGCTATTTATGCGGATTCTACAGGAAAACCAACACATATCGCCAGACAATTATCTAATGGGAAATGGACAAGTAAGCTAGGGCAAGATGAGGATATAGAACTTGACACTCTCAGGTCTGAAGACACGCTCGATTCTGCGGACAGGATTAGTTTAATCTAATTCTCGCTACGATTGCCGCATATCGTCTACTGAGTTGATCGGACGAAAAACCCGATCTTCCCGATACTTTTACTTTTGAATCAAAACACTTTCAGAAGATATCACTAAGCCAAATTGCGGTACGCTCCATATCCTGCCTTTACTTGCTCCTTGCTTGTCATACTGCCGTTAGAATTAAATCTAACCGTTGTTTCAGGGGAGCCGGGATTTCTCCGATACTAGGATACTTCAACACGCAGATATTTATTGTTCTTACTCATGTGTTTTTGATTCTAGCACATTTTTTGATATTTCAATGGGAATAAATTCCCCTGTGTCGCGTTTCCTCTGGTGGTCTGAAGACACTGAGTTTCCACTCTCCCATCTTTTTCTTATGAAAAAAACCATTAATCAGAATAGCTAACAAATTAAGTAATCCCTATGATTGTCAGTTTGGGGTATTTGAACGAAGTTACGCCCTTCCAGCCTGGGGAAAATCAAGGTTTTACCTTCAAGTGATATAAAGAAGGATATAATAGCAAATAACCTTAATTGGCTATACAGTTTATCCCTAAGAATAATGGCTCTTTTTACCATTGAAATCCCTGAAGAACTTTCCGCTCAACTTACTCAATTAGGAGACAAACTGCCTGAACTTTTGCATCAGTGTCTAGTTCAATCTCCACTTCCGGCTCAGGTTTATCACTACATCCTGACTTTTATCGCCAGCCAACCCACTCCTGAGCAAATTTCCCAGTTTCGTCCCTCCCCGGAAATGCAAAGCCGTTTGCACACTCTCTTAAATCGTAGTCAATCGGGCGAACTAACTCCTTCAGAAAAACAGGAACTTGACGAATATGAACGCATCGAACACTTAATAATTCTGCTAAAAATGGGCAATTTACCTCAATACTGATAAATTAATAATAGAATAGAATTACTCATATTGGGGAAACGAAATGAATCCGATTGTCCTAGATAATCTCAACCCCGTTGTTTTTGATAAAATTCGCAGTTTGGCGCAAAAACATAACCGCAGTTTAGAGGATGAAATTAAAGCAATTCTCACCCAAATAGCGGAAGCAGAAATCACCACTCAAGTTTCTGCAAGAGCTAATTTCCGAGCTAAACTTTTTGTAGCACGTCAAAAACATGGCAATCAGATATTTAGTGATAGTGTAGAACTTCTGAGAGAGGATAGAAATCGTTGAATACATTCGTTGTTGATGCCAATGTAGCAGTAAAATGGGTATTGTCTGAGATTCATTCGGAAATTGCTCAGTGTCTCTTAGATGATGCCCATGAATTATTAGTACCTGATTTCTTTTTTTCGGAAATTGGTAACATTTTATGGAAGCGGGTACGACGAGGAGAAACCACCTTAGAACTCGCTCAAAATGATTTAACTATTTTAATTGGAGGAGATTTAAAAATTTATCCCTCACAGTCCTTAATGCCAATGGCTTTAGAAATTGCTGTTCGAGTTGACCAAGCTATTTATGATTGTGTTTACCTCTCCTTAGCTGTTACTAATAAATGCCAGATGGTAACAGCAGATGAAAGATTTTACAATGCAATTTATAGAGATGTACTATCTCCTCATATTTGTTGGATAGAAAATTTTCCTTCTTCTGAATCGTAAGAATCAATTCTTCCCCTCAATATACTTCTGCCACATTTGTTCATAAGCATTTTCCATTTCACGGGTAAACTGTTTCCCATTCCACAACGGAGCCGTTTGTCTATTTTTCCTTAATTTCCAAGCAATTTGTTGGCGTAAATTTTCATCTTTTCCTAACTTAATTCCCCATTCCACATATTCCTCATCTGTCCAAGCAATACCTTCTGTAATTCCAGCATTGATCATCATGGTGTAACTATTTCGAGCCGCAAATTGTTGTCCAACTCTTGTTACTATTGGAATCCCCATCCAGAGAGTTTCCATTGTGGTTGTGGCGCCATTATAAGGGTAGGTATCTAAGACTACATCAGCAATACCAAGGTTTCCTCTGTGAATTTCCTCAGAAGCAGCCAAAGGTAAAAACTTTAATCGTTCACACTCTATTCCTTCAGATTGTGCAATCTCAAAAAAGAAGTTTTCCAGAGATTTTTGATCAGATAAACCCTTAACTAAAAGATAGCTATTAGGTACAGCTTTGAGAATTTGTAATTGTAACCTTACGATGTCTGGATGACATTTGTATGCTCTTTGGGCGGTCAAATAAATAATAGAATCATTGGGAATACCTAGCTCATCTCGACGCAGGGTTGGTACACCCACTTCAAAACCATCTACTGCAATATAAGTTTGAGGTAAACGCCAAATTTTCTCAGTATAGTAGGCTTGAGCATCCTCTGGAAGAACATAAGGATCAGCGATGTAATAATCAATCATCGGGATATTACTGGCATCCCAACCCAGCCAGGTAACTTGAACAGGCGCGGGTTTAATCGCCAAAATGTCAGCATTATTTGTGAGTGTAATGCTATCCAAATCTACTAAAATATCAATCTCATCTTCATAAATTTTTTCAGCTGCTTCTATTCCACTTAATCCTAATAAATGACCTTTGTTAACATGATCAAAGTACCAATTTTTTAAAGGATCATTGGTTTTTGCTGTACTCATGAAGTAACCATATATTTCAAAGCGGTTATGATCATGGTGCTGGAATATCCATCGCGCTAACCAACCAACAGAATGAGAACGTAAACAATGAGAGAGATATCCTATTTTTAAACGTTTATTGCTACGTTCTTCAATTTTGATCAGGGGTGACTTCCACTTCCTAAATTTTTCTACTTCCTTGAGAGCATAAGATTCAATATTCAACTGGGCTATTTGAGCCAGTTGGCGACGAATTGCTAAATTTTTATGAGGATTATCTTGAAAATACGCGAAGAAAAAGCTAGATGCAAATAAGCGCACTGTAGTTGCAGGATCTAAAGATCGTGGTTGCTGATCAAATAAAGTTTGCAGCAGTGAGAAGTGTTCGTTGAGTGTAACAGTAAACTCATCCCAATATCCTCCAGCACTCATCAAAGCTCGCATCAGCATATAGTTAGCATAAATTTTATTTGTTAAAGTATCAGCAATAGATATAGAAACTTTAGCTGTTTCTATCCCTTTATTAAATTCTGAAATATTCTGATAAAGTGCTGATAAATTTATCAATAACTCATAATTTTGAGGTTCAAGGTGTAAACATAACTCAGTATATTTGACTGCTAAATAATGCCGATAAGAGATATAAGCAGTTCTATAAATAAATTCAATAAAAGTGACTATAAATGATGATGTATCTTTCACATAAGGTAAACACGCCTCTGTGAACTCTAAAGTAGATGGAGAAAATGGATCATAATCTAAAACACTTTTTAAAACTTCTAGTAAAAGATCAGAATCTACGCCAATATATTCTTCTGAATTGAGGAAATCTATCACTCCCCATTCTTTTAAGTCTTCTCCAGTATAGGTTTTAATAACGGTTGATAATCCGATTAAATGCAATAAATTATTGATATCTTCCGGGTTGATTTCTCGAATATGCTGACGAATAGCCCAAGCATTTGTATAATTTTTTAATTCTAACTGATGGTCAGCTTCAGTTTGCAAAATCTGGATCAGTTCTACTGTCCATTGCTCAATTTCTTCTGGCTCCCCTTCCGCCATTGCACATAACCAAGTCGTTTGTGCTTCTGTTTCTTGACCTTGTAGCAAGAGTGCTAAACCTAAGTACCAATAGTAAGCTTTACACTCCGGTTGAGCTTCAATGGCTTGTTCATAGAGTTGAGTCACTACCCCATAATTTCCTTTTTGCCAAGCATCATCAGCTTGCTGCTGCCCATCAAAAGATAGAGTTAAAGATTGTTCTGATATCATTAATTTAGAAAATCACAGTTATTTAATCACTACTAACTGAATAGCCCCACCCAATCATCAAATTTGATTAGGCAGGGTTACACCGTTTCTTATATTAGGAGAGTCAACTAATGGTCTGTTTGGAATTACTTAGTGACTGCGGTCATAGTAGCACCACAAGCAGGTGCGGCTGTACCATCTGGTGCTGTTACAGCAGGAGTGCTGCCAGCTGCTCCTTCACATAGGGTACTTTGGGTTGTTTTGTCAGCAGTCCCAGTACCTACTAATGCAACGATGCCTGCGTAAGACTTGAGACCTCCAGTTGCGAGTGGTACGGCTCCAGAAGTAGAACCACCAGTAGCAGTAGGGCTTACGCCATAAGTGTAGTTGTTCGTTGAGGTTTTGATCCCAATTTGTAAAGCATCGATTGAGGTACCAAACGCAGTATATTCTACGTAATAGGCCTGTTGACCTTTATTGATAGAAGCTAAGTATTGTTTCCCTTCAGACTGTTTAGCTTTGCTCGCTTGGCTGAGGAAGGAAGGCAGAGCGATCGCAGCCAGAATACCGATAATGATAATAACGACTAACAGTTCAATTAAGGTGAAACCTTCTTCTTTTTTTCTATTAGAAACGTATTGCAGGAATTTCGCTTTAAATTCAGTCTTCATAATCTTTTCTCCGTTTGGGGGGATGTTTAACTTTTTATCTGGTAGTTCTAACTTACCCACTGCTCTAAAGTTTCATATCACCCTAACAAAATTTTTTTTTAACTTGATCCTGAATGCTGCAAAAGCACATACATAAAGGCATCTAGGGTTGTAAGTAGTTCCTTTACCTGCTCAAAGGCAATTGCAGGAGTGATCGGTTCTAGGGTAACAGGGTCTACAGGTTGGATCTGTTGCCAACGTTCTACCAGGGACATAATAGGCTGTTCCGTCTCCCACATGGGCAGCAAACAGGCAGCACGACGACTTTCAAGGGTGATTGGTACAATGGTCGGTAACTTAACATATTGACTGATTTCAAAAGGCTTTTGGGTCTTGACACATTCAATTAAGTCGTCTTTAGCTTTGCTGGTTTTGAGTTGGGGATGGAGATGGACTTGGGTTGTTTGCCAGTCTGCATCTGTCCAGTTACTCACCGGAACGATAGACTCATTTGTAATGGGATGACCACACCAAAAATCAAGCAAACGATGGATAGGATGTAAGAGTTCATAGAAATGTAAGCGATCTTCTACCGAGAGTTCGGGTAGACTCATCCCTAAAAATGCAGGTAAATTCTCAGCATCCTTAAATAAATCGATAACTTCCCAGTTTCGCCAGTTCACCATACTGATTAGCTCTAAATCTGAGTTTCTTAAGGTTGCAAAAAGTTCGGGAATTGTGTAACCTTTGTCTCCTTGAAATAGATAATTCATTAAGAAAAATTTCTTGTCTTTAATTATTACATAATTATAGGTCTGTAATTTCAATAACACTTGATCTTTCAACGCCTCCATGATTTCCCCAGTTAATTCAATCTCTAAATCCGTCGGGTTATCGTCCATTAATCCCATCATTTTGAATAGGGACTGTGCTCTAAAATAATTAACACGCTGAAACTTACTATGAAGATTGCTTCTAATTATTCCTTCTGGTTTTAATACTGACTTCATCGCCTTCAGGGGCACTGTAATATCAGGGAACAGATACAACGATTCATCATTATTAATATAATCAAACTCATACCCAATTTGGGGCAAATTTTCTATGGGTAAAACATAAAATTCGGCATTGTCAAACCCATGAAATTTTAAACGTTGACGGGCTAGTTCAATAGATTGTTCAGAAATATCAATTCCAACAATCTTAGCCCCTGGATTTGCTTCTGCTAACACTAAGGATTTATATCCAGTTCCACATCCAGCATCTAAAATAATTTTACCTTCTGTGTTAATAACTTTCTGATATTTTAGATAATAGCAAGTTACTAAATTATGGATAAATAGCAATTCATAATCGGTTTTCGGTGATTGTTCTAAGGGAGTTCTAGGATAGGGTGCGGAATCAAACTGTTGACGAATTTTTTCTAATAATTCCGGGTCGTGGTTTAGCATTGGTATTTTTAAAGTAAACTATTAAATGGCGATCGCACCCTCTATATTTATAGAATGCCATCTATGGATAACAAAATCACATTTTTACTTAAAGTTCTACTCCTATCCCTAGGATTATCGGTTTTGATCAAATTCGTTGGCCCATTGCTGACAATTCCCACGTCCTCAACCATTGCCTTAATCGCCGTTTGCTTACCTTCGGTTATTCTAGCCTTATTATTCAGTTGGCGGCTTAGACAACATTCTCAACAACCGGAATAGTTGGGCAAAAAATAGCCGATTAGGGGGAGAAATAGCGATCGCTTTTCCCCCGGAAAAAGGACACAAATTTTGGTCGCCCAGCCAGGTTTATCTGCGTTGACACTCTCAGGTCTGAAGACACTGAGATTCTAACTTCAACCTGGACACTTGCTCGACCAGACTTTCATCAAGAGGAGTAGAGGTTTCCAGTCCATTAGCGTTACTTTGGGGATGCCCTCCCCTAGCTTGTTTACCAAGATTTAGAATATTAATTGCAGCATTTGTATCTCTATGCAATTCACATCCACAATTACAAACATGGGTGCGGGTTGATAGAGATTTTTTCACTATTACCCCACAATTAGAACATTTCTGTGAAGTGTAATGGGGTGCAACAGGAATTGCTAATTTATCAAATTTAGCCGCAAAATATTCTACCCATTTTCTAAACAAATACCAACTTGCGTCAGTAATTGATTTAGCTAAACAATGGTTTTTAAGCAGATTTCTCACACTTAAATCTTCATAGACCACTAAGTCGTTAGACTTGCATACGTTACGCGCAATTCTCTTGGCGTGTTCAATCCGTTGCCTACTTACTTTTAAATGTTTTTTAGCGTAAACTTTTCTAACTTTCCGTCTCCCCGAGGAACCTTTAACTTTTTTATAGATTTGTCTCTGAGATTGCTTAATTGATTTTTCTGCCTTTCTCAGAAACTTAGGATTCGGTTCTTTATATCCATTTGAGTCTGTGTAAAACGACTCAATACCAACATCAAGTCCTATTTCTTTTCCGGTTTTGGGTTGAATATCGGTGACATTAATATTCAGACAAAATTGTGCGTAATATCCATCGGCACGACGGATTAAACGTACCCGCTTAATGTCTTTAACATTGTAGGTGTGGATATCCCATTTCCCCAACAATTTAACTTTACCAATTCCATTTTTATCGGTAAAGGTAATCTGTCTTTTGGTTGGGTGTAATTTCCATCCCGATGTTTTATATTCAACGGAACGGCAATCTTTTTGGAATTTGGGATATCCTTTTTTGCCGGAAATGTTTTTCTTACAATTGTCGTAAAAACGACTAATGGCAGACCATCCTCGCTCGGCGGCGGATTGGACTGCCATTGAATTTAAGTCGGCAACAAAGGGGAATTCATTTCTAAGAGTCGTAGAATATTTGTTTAAGGCGAATTTATCAATCTTCAAATCTCTTGAACTATCCATCCAATATCTAATCGCTTTATTGCGAATGAATTGGGTAGTACAGATAGCTTCGTCAATAGCTTTGTATTGATTGGGTTTGCCTTTGCACTTGTATTCCAGAACTATCATAGAAATCTCCTTTTTTCGACCTAATACTATGTTAACATAAATCATGAGAATATTCACGGGGAATAAATTCCCCTGAGTCGCTTTTCATCTGGTGGTCTAAAGCCACTGAGTTTTCAATCTCCCAGATGTTTCTGATAAACTATTAGAAATAGAGAAGCTCGATCAAAAGGCTATTATTTTTTGATCAGTGTAAAACATTACTACAGGAGTCAGGCCAACCCATGACACAAACGACTCAAGCCCCAACCCAAGGGGTTCAGATGACCGAATCAGCCATCAAACAAGTCCAATTTCTGCGGGAAAAGCAAGGAAAAGATCTATGTCTGCGCGTCGGAGTTCGCCAGGGCGGTTGTTCTGGAATGTCCTATTTGATGGATTTTGCTGACTCTAGTACCATTCGAGAGGATGATGATGTGTTTGATTATGAGGGGTTTAAGGTCGTTTGCGATCGCAAAAGCCTACTCTACATTTACGGCCTAGTCCTTGATTATACGGATGCTCTAATTGGTGGCGGGTTTCAGTTTACCAATCCCCAAGCCACTCAAACCTGCGGTTGTGGTAAGTCCTTTGCCACCTAATACCAATTCTTTGTGAAGGGAATCAATGGGGGAATTCATGAATTCCCCCCACATATACTTAAGTTCTGTTACAATGGAAGGTTGGCACTTCGCCCTAGGTATAGATTGGGCACTAAATAATCCAGTTTGTAGCCTATTGCCGTATTTTAAATCTACAACAAATCATGACGACTCCAGAAGAATTATTTAAGGAAGGTTTTGAACGGTATCAAGCGGGGGAAGACCCGGAAACCTTGATTCCAGTGTTTAAGGATATTTGTGATCACGCCCCAAAAAATAGTAATGCTTGGACAAGTTTAGCTTGGTTATATCTATTAGCAGATAAACCGAAATTAGCCCATAACGCGGCAAAATCGGCCGTTAAACTCAATCCCCATGATCCCCAAGCGCGAGTGAATTTAGCGACGGCGATGTTAGAGTTAGGGAAATCGGGGGTACGTTCCCACGTTGAACTCGCTAGTCAGTTAGTATTAGTAGATACAGACTGGCAACAGGAATTAGCGAAGAATTTTGAAGATGGATTAACTCGCAAACCCGACTGGAAATCCTTAGCCCGAGTCAAACAATGGTTATTTGAAGGTTAGGGAACTTTTACCTAATTTTGCTGCTCTAATTAGCATGATTAGGTAATTGTTCACAGGATAATTGAATTCTTTAAACTGCTGTAAATCCAATAAAAACGGCTGAAAATGACTGAAAATCTATAAACTCCTAAAAAGTATTAAGAAAGCGCAACAAAAAATTACATAAGTTAACTAACAAAGACAAAAAATAGTGATAGTATTTGAGAACTTCGGTTATTAACAATCAAAATCAGCCGTTCAAAAAATTTTTTGATAATAAATTAAGGAGATGGGATCACTATGGATAGCCAAGTTTTTGTCAAAGCCGAAACCCGTAATCACAAAGGCTTTTTTGTGAAACAAGGAGCCTATAAGTTAAAAAATATTGATGAATCGGGTTGGGCTTTAATCTGCGTTGATGACACCGTTTGTTATTACGTTGATCCCGATAATTTAGATACAGAAGATTCGGAGGAAACAGTCGAAGCGTGAGGCAATTTGTCTTGAACAATCTTAGGATCAAAACTTTATGCAAAGAAGTAAAAATACCTAATTAAAATGCTGTCCCAATAATTGAGGACAGCCATTTTTTTATAGACATCACTTTTTTATTATTTCTATTCCCTGTTCCCTATTCCCTATTCCCTCCCCCCCTAGCCCCCCGTGCACGGGGGGTTTGGGGGGGCTATTCCCTATTAGCCCCCCGTGCACGGAGGGTTTGGGGGGGCTGTTCCCTGTTCCCTGTTAGCCCCCAGGGCACGGGGGGTTTGGGGGGGCTGTTCCCTGTTCCCTGTTAGCCCCCAGGGCACGGGGGGTTTGGGGGGCTGTTCCCTGTTAGCCCCCAGGGCACGGGGGGTTTGGGGGGCTGTTCCCAGATCCGGCGTTCCCTGTTCCCTATTATTAACGTTGATTCCGCAAACGGGGATTGAGAAAATCGTTTAATCCTTCTCCTAAGAGAGATAAACCAACGACCATGATGGTTAATGCTAAACCTGGGAATAAAGTTGTCCACCAAATTCCGGTGGGTAATGCTTCTAAGGCAATTCTTAAATCATGTCCCCATTCGGGAATTTCATCGGGTAAACCTAGGCCTAAAAATCCTAATCCCCCTAAAGTTAAAATGGCATCCGCCGCATTTAATGTAAATAATACCGGAACACTTTGGATCACATTTAAAAACAAATAACGGGTTAAAATTCGACTGGTACTTGCCCCTAAAGCTTGGGCGGCTTCAATAAATAATTCCGTTTTAACCGAAGTAGTGTGATTGCGAACCACGCGATAATATTGAGGAATATAGGCTACACTAAGGGCGATCGCTGCATTCAAAACCCCTTTTCCTACCACAAACGCTAAAGTAATTGAAAGTAACAATCCGGGTAAAGTATAAATCGTATCCATTAAAAATAATAAAACCCGATCTATTTTTCCCCCTAAATATCCACTCACCATTCCCAATGGTACACCGATTCCCACACTCAAAATTGTTGCTAATAAAACGACTTGCCAAGCTACTTGAGTCCCAAATAATGTCCGAGAAAAGACATCATATCCTAAACGACTCGTTCCCAACCAATGTTGAGAAGACGGCGGTTGATGGATGGGGTTAGAAAGAAACTCCGTAGGACTTTGTATCCATCCCCAATTTAAAAATAAAGGTGATAATAATGCTATTAATAGAAATAAAATCGTAAGGACTAATCCACAAAAGGTCATAGCCGTTGATACGGAAGGAACCTGAAATCCCCTAAAAAGACGAAAAGATTGAACACGCATTGAATTTTTGAATATTGTATTTGAGATTAGAGCAATCTGGCCCGTTTGTCAAAAAAGTTTTTGTAGTTAAGAGTGACTCCCTCTACCCTGCTAATTTCTGTAACGGTTCTTTACGACTGCTATAGACAAGGGTAACATCAGTGTTAGGATGCCCTAAAAACATAATTTGAGTGATATTCCTATGGCAGAAGCACTGACTGGAACACCGCCTAAGTTTGGTGGTAGCACTGGTGGCTTATTAACAAAAGCCCTAGTTGAAGAAAAATATGCGATTACCTGGACTAGCAGCAAAGAACAGGTGTTTGAAATGCCCACAGGTGGCGCAGCCATTATGAATGAAGGGGACAACCTGATGTATTTAGCCCGTAAGGAACAGTGTCTAGCTTTAGGGACTCAACTGCGGTCGAAATTCAAACCCAAAATCGACAACTATAAAATCTATCGGGTTTTCCCTAACGGCGAAACTGAATACCTGCATCCTAAAGATGGCGTTTTCCCTGAAAAAGTCAACGAAGGACGTCAATCTGTGAATAGCGTTGCTCACAATATTGGTAGCAATGTTGATCCAGTTAAAGTCAAATTCACAACTAAAACCACCTCTGACGTTTAGACCGATCAGGTGCAATTAACCAGGGCAATGCCCTAAACATATTAGGATGGAGGATAGTCTATTCTTACCTTCATCCTTTATTTTTTTTATTGTTCGCCGCTATGATTTTTCCCGATTTCTCCCAATTTGCTCAACTGGCTTCCACAGGAAATTTTATTCCGGTCTATCAAGAATGGGTGGCTGATTTAGATACTCCGGTTTCGGCTTGGTATCGGGTTTGTGCCAATCAACCCTATAATTTTCTCTTGGAATCTGTTGAAGGTGGAGAAAGCATCGGGCGTTATAGTTTCTTGGGTTGTGATCCAGTTTGGATTTTAGAAGCTCATGGCGACCACACGGTACAAAAATGGCGAGATGGAACAATTCAAGAATTTATAGGCGATCCCTTCCAAGCCCTACAAGATTGTTTACAACCCTATCATCCGGTAAAATTACCCCAGTTACCCGCCGGAATTGGGGGACTATTTGGGTTTTGGGGTTATGAATTAATTCAATGGATCGAGTCCCGTGTCCCTGTACATTCCCCCAATTCCGATGATTTACCCGATGGGTTATGGATGCAGGTTGATAATTTATTAATCTTTGATCAGGTTAAACGTAAAATTTGGGCGATCGCTTATGCTGATACTCGGAATACAGATTTAGAAACGGCCTATCAACAAGCTTGTGATCGGGTTAAACAATTAGTGGCTAAATTACAATCGCCATTATCCCCGGAAAATACCCTTTTAGAATGGACTCCCCCCGCCCCCCCAACCCCCCGTGAACAGGGTGAGCAAACCCCTTTAAGCTATATTAGTAATGTTTCCCAGGAGCAATTTTGCACCAATGTAGAAAAAGGCAAACAACATATTAAAGCCGGGGATATCTTTCAAGTGGTTTTATCCCAAAGATTAACAGCCGAATATTCCGGCGATCCCTTTTCCCTTTATCGTTCTTTAAGGTTAATTAATCCTTCTCCTTATATGGCTTATTTTAACTTTGGAAACTGGCAATTAATCGGTTCTAGTCCAGAAGTTATGGTGAAAGCGGACAAAAACCTAGAAGGAAAATTAATTACCACCGTCCGTCCCATTGCGGGTACTCGGCGCCGAGGTCAAACCCATCAAGAAGATCAAGCGTTAGGGGAAGATTTATTAAAAGACCCTAAAGAAGTCGCGGAACATATTATGTTAGTCGATTTGGGACGCAATGATTTAGGCCGAGTTTGTCGGATGGGAACAGTTAAAGTTGATGAATTAATGGTAATTGAACGCTATTCTCATGTGATGCACATTGTTAGTAATGTGATTGGAGAATTAGCAGAAAATAAAACCGCCTGGGATCTGTTAAAAGCCTGTTTTCCCGCCGGGACTGTGAGCGGCGCGCCGAAAATTCGGGCGATGGAAATTATTCATGAATTAGAAGGGTGTCGTCGTGGCCCCTATTCCGGCGTTTATGGTTACTATGATTTTGAAGGACAACTCAATACTGCTATTACTATCCGCACAATGATTGTTCAAAACCAGGGTCAAGGTGAACATCAAGTTAGTGTTCAAGCGGGGGCGGGTGTAGTTGCTGACTCCCAACCTGAAAAAGAATATGAGGAAACCTTGAATAAAGCCCGGGGGTTATTAGAAGCCATTCGTTGCTTGAAATCTTGAATCCTAGGGTGCGTGCGCTACGATAGCCACACCAAAAGTCACTCACCAACCACTAACCAACACCTGCTAAACTTAGGTAGAAATTTTATGGTTTTGGATTATGTCTTCTACCACAAGCCCTTTACCTCCTAGTTTAGAACGGATTGTACAGCGTTTTAAACGTGCTTCTTCTAATAAATTGCGTTATGAACAATTAATTACTATCGCCCAAAAACTTCCTACCTTTCCAGAAGATCAGAAAATTCCTGATAATAAAGTTCCTGGTTGTGTGTCACAGGTTTATGTGATTGCTAACTTAGATGAACAGGGAAAAGTTCAGTTTCACGGGGATTCTGATTCTCAATTAACTAAGGGATTAGTTGCTTTTTTAATTATGGGAATGAATGGAATGACTCCCACAGAAGTTGTTGGACTTAACCCTGAGTTTATTCAAGAAACTGGATTACAAGCGAGTTTAACTCCTTCTCGCGCTAACGGTTTTTATAATATTTTTCAAACCTTCAAGAAAAAGGCTCAAAACTGTGATCCTAATCTTGATATTGAAGTTTAAGGGATTAATTAAATTAAAATATTAACTCAACTATGAATCAAGATTATTTGTGGATAGAAGCATTAAAATTTAATGAGCAAGGGTTAATTCCAGCGATCGCTCAAGACGCCCAAGATGGTACTATTTTAATGATGGCTTGGATGAATAAAGAATCTATTCAAAAAACCCTAGAAACTAAGGAAGTTCACTATTGGAGTCGTTCTCGTTCTGAATTATGGCACAAGGGAGCAACATCAGGACATATTCAAAAACTGAAATCATTATATTATGATTGTGACGCCGATACTCTATTATTAAAAATAGAACAAATTGGCAATATCGCTTGTCATACCGGGGCGAGAAGTTGTTTTTTTAAAGAAGTCAACTGTTGATTTTTAACTCTTAAAAATCCGTTTAAATGTTGATTGTTAACTCTTAAAAATCTGTGAAATCCGTGAAATCCGTCTAAATCCGTGATCAAAAATATGGTTATCAAAATTTATCATACTCAAACTCGCCAAAAAGAAAATTTTAAACCCTTAGAAGCAGGAAAGGTTAAAATGTATTGCTGTGGGGTGACGGTTTATGACTATTGCCATTTAGGTCATGCTAGATCCTATATTGCTTGGGATATAGTTAGACGCTATTTAGAATATAGTGGCTATACCGTTAATTATATTCAGAATTTTACCGATATTGATGATAAAATTCTCAACCGGGCCAAATTAGAAGGCGCAACAATGGAGGCGGTTTCTAATAAATATATTCAAGCCTATTTTGAAGATATCCGACGCTTGAATATTCGGGATGCAAATGCTTATCCCAGGGTGACGGAACATCTTCCCCAAATTATCCAATTAATCCAAGAATTAGTAGATCAAAGTATTGCGTATGCAGTCGATGGAGATGTTTATTATAGTGTAAAAGATTTTGCCGATTATGGCAAATTATCCGGCCGCCAACAGGAACAATTACAAGCGGGTGCGAGTGGTCGAATTTCCTCCTCCGATACCGATACAATTAAGAAGAAAGATCCCTCGGATTTTGCCCTCTGGAAAGCCGCAAAACTAGGGGAACCTGCATGGGATTCACCGTGGGGAAAAGGTCGCCCTGGATGGCATATTGAATGTTCTGCAATGGTGCGATCGCTATTAGGAAATACCATTGATATTCATGGCGGCGGCGGGGATTTAGTCTTCCCTCACCATGAGAATGAAATTGCTCAATCTGAAGGCGCAACTCATCAACCTTTAGCCAATTATTGGATGCACAATGGCATGGTGAGGGTGAGTGGTGAAAAGATGTCTAAATCTTTAGGAAATTTTACCACAATTCGCGGTTTATTAGATAGTCCTTTGGATGCGATGGTGATTCGTTTATTTATTTTACAAGCCCATTATCGCAAACCTTTAGATTTTACCGATGAGGCGATCGCTTCGGCTGAAAATGGATGGAATACGTTAAAAGAGGGGCTATTATTTGGTAGGGAATATGGCGATAAATTAGGCTTTAAACCCGATGAAAAAACCTTAATTGATGATGCTATTGGTCGGTTTAAAGAGGCAATGGATGATGATTTTAATACCCCGGAAGGGTTAGTAATTTTGTTTGAATTAGCCAAGGAATTAAGACGCGATCGCAATATATTAATTCATGGAGGCGATATTAATACCCCGACCGAACACTTACAGAAAACTTGGCAAACTTTAATGGAATTAGCCACGGTTTTCGGGTTAGAAGCAAAACCAGAGGAAAGTCAGAATTTAGGGTTAAGTGATAGTGAAATTGAAGCCTTAGTTCAGCAACGGTCAGAGGCGAAAAAAGCTAAAAATTATCCCGAAGGCGATCGGATTCGAGATCAATTGAAAGCATTAGGAATTACCCTAATTGATCAACCTGGAAATCAAACCATTTGGCATCGTTAATTGAGGTTGAATAAATTCGTTGTTGCGCTTGAGATATTTTGAGGGTAAGGCTTCCAAGGAAATAATATTAACCGTATCTCCTTCTAAAGCAGCATCGACAAAAATAACCGTATCAACTTCCGCCATTTCTGCGGCAACTGCGGGGGTGAGTTGATGGATAGAAAGCGATCGCACATTCGTTAAATTCCACTGTTCAACCTCTGTTATTACCGCTTGACCAACACCATCATCTACTCGAATGGGATTCCCATATCCGACAATTAAAATCATATTATTTTCTATATTTATTATTAACAATATTCTATCACAACTTCCTTTTGTTGACTGCGAAGTAACTGGACTAAATCTTCTATTAAGTTACGACGAATTGAAATATTTTTAGGTAATAAAGGATTCTGATAAAACTCATTAATTTGTTGACCTACTAAAAAATAAATCGAATCTCCTTCGATAATTTCCCGCGCCAATAAAACCGCCCCATTATTATCAGAAGCTAACCGGGCAATATCCCCCTTACATTTTCTCAAAATTTCCGTGGCTTTAGAAATCGTTAAAATTCCTTCTGTAACTAAATCCACCTCTTTTAGTTTACCAATAGGCGGTAAATCTTTTCGCATGGTTGCAATATCCATTTCAATAGTTTCTCCCATATAATTTGCGACTAAATTTCCAGTTGTTCCGCCACAAATTACTTTTCTGCCGGGGAAATTTAATAACCTATCGGCATATAATTCATCCTGAGTAATATCTAAAGGCGGGCCAGTAAAAATCATGACCGGGTTAGGTTTTCTAACATAAACCCCCACAAAAGTTGCATCATCGCCAATATTTTCCCGATATAAAGAACGGGTTTCAGACATTACTTGCTCAATAATTGTTCGAGAATTAGTCGCTTGACTAATAAAAATTCTCTCCATGTATTTAGCAATATTATCCCAACCCCAGCCAAAATTCATCGTATCCCCTAACCCCGCATAAAGGATACCATCACTAATCGCCCCAATAAAATCTCCCCGCTCTAATGTTCCTTCTGAATATTGAATTTTTTTCCCTAAAATCTTATCAATTTTGGTTTCTAATTTAACAATGCGACCTTTTTTAAAATAAAGAATTGGCGGATTATCAAAATTAATTACTTTAAATTCATTGGTTAAATGATTAATCGAAATAATCGTAAAAGTTGCATAGGCAATTTTTCTCACCTGACAGATAGGTAAAGTTCCAATCACGGTTTTAATCACTTCCTCTAAAGGAACATCCGCATTTAACATGGTGATTAAAATTTCCGTGGTCAAGGTGGCTAAAATACTCGCTTTTACCCCACTTCCTAAACCATCGGATAAAACAATAGTGCTTTTAGTTTCGCTTTTGGTAAATTTAACTTGGTCACCACAAAGTTCTTCGCCTTTTTTATTCAAACTCAGGTGACAAATATCAAAAAAGTTATCTTGACTCATATTAATTTTATTAAAATATAGGGAATAGATAGAAACCCGGTTTCCGATAGTTTACTGATTCACCAGTTCAATAATTTTGAGTAAACTAATTTTAGTTTCGGCGGTGGTTTCTCCTAATAACCCGGCAATTTCTTGAGCGACTTTCATTTGATTATCAACTACTTCATTCACTTTTTTAACGGTTTCTGCCTTGATTATATCCGTTTCTTTTTTACGTTCCATTTCGGCGGTAATATCGCTCATAATACAGCCAATAATATTTTCTTCCTTAATGGGAAAAATAAACTCTCGAATATACAAATGATATTCAGGATATTCTGTTTCCCGTCCCCGAATTACCTGATTAGTTTCCCAAACAGTTTTAAAATGATCTACATTCCCTAAAATTTCGGTTACGGGTTTACCAATAATTTCACTCGCTTCAACATTAAATAGTTTACAAAAAGCCGGATTAACAACTTTAATCATCAAGTCTGAATCTACGGCAATTAAACCGTTAGGATCATATTCCCACAAAAGTTGCCAGAGGTGATTCTGAGTTGTTTCTAACATGGTGTTTATCTCAATTCTGATCTTTAATGGCGGGAAGAATTTCTTGCAAAAATCTATCTTCAATATTTTGAGGACTAATATTAATAAAATGTAAGTCCTTAAATTTCATCACAATTCCCGAACTACAAGTTTCTAAACAAAATGAGCCTTTTAGCTCAATTTTGTGATCAATATCATATTCACTCATCAAGGCTTGCAATTTCGGTAACACTTCATACACTCCAAGCTGATGACAAGCAGAACCCATACATAAATATAAGTTTTCCTTTGGCATTTTTTGCCTCCTAATATCATAAATCCGTTGTTGGGCTTTAGCCATTAAGATTGCGCTTAAGCGCAACAACGGGATTGAAAAATGTTGTTGGGCTTTAGCCATTAAGATTGCGCTTAAGCGCAACAACGGTGGGGTTAATGGCGGTATTTTTCTTTAATTACTGTTCCATCCTTTTGAATTAATTGGATGTGCAAAGGCATTTGTCCGACGGCGTGGGTGGAACAACTTAAACAAGGATCATAAGCCCGAATTCCGGCTTCGACTCGGTTTAACATTCCCTCTGGAATCTCATTTCCATGAATATAATGTTGGGCAATTTGAGTCACGGTTTTATTCATGGCTAAATTGTTTTGTCCGGTGGCAATAATTAAGTTAACTTTCTTAATTAATCCGTTTTCATCTACTTGATAATGATGGAATAAAGTGCCGCGTGGAGCTTCACTAACTCCCACTCCTTCTAAACAGTTAATCCCCGCCTCTGAACGCACCCGTTTTGAGATAATATCAGGGTCATCAACTAACTGTTCAATGGCTTCAATACAAGCGAGAATTTCCACCAAACGAGCATAATGATAAAAGAAGGAAGAAGTAGCTACCCGTCCCCCCGCCCGATGCCGAAATTCAATTAATTCTCGGTCTGCATCTTCGGTACCAATACAGTCACAAACATTCAATCTTGCTAAGGGCCCAACGCGATAAATACCATCGGGATATCCCAGGGGTTTGTAATAGGGAAACTTCAAATAAGACCAATTTTCAACGGCTTCTCCCAGGAAATCTTGATAGTTATCTTCACTCAAACCATCGGCAACAATTTCCCCATTACTATCAATAAATCTTAGGTGTCCGCCGTAGTGTTCCCAAGTACCATCGGGGGCAACTAACCCCATAAATAATGAGGGGAATTTGCCAAAAACATCAATTTCGGTTTTTAATTCCGTATCTAATAAACGCTTAAAGATACTAATAGCTAATTCGGTGGTTTGTCGAGCTTCAGGTAAGCGGTTAATAATCCATTCTCGGCCTTCATCGGAAAGGGGAGAACGCACCCCACCGGGAACGGCCCAAGCCGCATGAATTTTTCTGGCTCCTAATAGTTCAATTACCGTTTGTCCGAACTGACGCAGGCGAATTCCTGCCCGAGCTAAATCAGGATCAGCCGCCATTAAACCAAAGACATTGCGTTTAGCAGGATCACTATCCCAACCTAATAGAAAATCAGGACTACTGAGGTGGAAAAAACTTAAAGCATGGGATTGAATTAATTGGGCTAAATTCATCATCCGGCGCAGTTTTTCCCCCGCCGGAGGTACTTGCACTGCAAGGATTTTATCCCCGGTTTTTGCAGAAGCTAAGAGGTGACTAACGGGACAAATTCCGCAAATTCGAGCGGTAATTCCAGCCATTTCAAACATCGGTCTTCCTTCGCAGAATTTTTCAAAACCGCGAAATTCTACGACGTGAAAACGGGCATTTTCGACTTCTCCCGCATCATCTAAATAGACTGATATTTTAGCATGACCTTCAATCCGAGTTACGGGATCAATAATAACGGTTTTAGACATATTTTTAACCTCTGTAATTTGTTATTAAGATTGAGCATTTCTATCCCGTTGTTGCGCTTCAGCGCATCTAAAAATTGTTGTTGCGCTTCAGCGCATCTTTATTAGATTTGAGGATGAAAATTAAGGGTTATAATTTATATCCTCTCGTGCGCTTAAGCGCAACAACGATTAACCGAATTTGATCATTTCCCGTCCTTCCATTACGGGTCTTTTTCCTTCTAATAAAGGAGCGATCGCCGATTTAATTCTATCCGCAGAAGGAGGACATCCGGGTAAAAAGATGTCAATATCAACTAATTCATGAATCGGACGAACTCGCTCTAAAAGTTCAGGCACAATACCCGGTTCATTAGGCAATTGAGCCCCAATATCACTCAGTTCCAAATAACAGCGTTTTAAGACAGGTTCCGTACTGCCTAACATATTTCTCATCGCCGGAACATTAGCTGTTACCGCACAATCTCCAAAGGAAATTAAGAGTTTAGTCCGTTTTCTGACTTGATATAATAACTCTAAATTTTCTTCATTGGCAACCGCCCCTTCCACTAAACAAACATCGACATTTTCAGGATATTCTTTGATATCACAACCCACCGGACTAAAGACAACATCGACTTTTTCCGCGAGATCAAACAGCCATTCATCTAAGTCTAAAAACGACATATGGCAACCGGAACAACCCGCCAACCAAACCGTAGCAAATTTTATCTTGTCCATTGATGTTTCCCTCTTGCATCTGCTAAGAATTCTAGTTTTTCACTATCCCGTTGCATTTCCGCCGTGGTAGTACCTTTTTTAAAGATTGAACCCGTGGGACAAGCATCGACACATTTACCACAGGAGGTACAAGCATCCACATCCCCCCAGGGTTGATTTAAACCACTAATAATTTTAGCTGCGGCTCCCCGATAGCCGACATCCCAGACGTGGGCTCCTTCAATTTCAGCACAAACTCTCACACACCGAGTACACATAATACAACGGTTATGATCGATGCCGAATTTACTATGAGAAATGTCTACTTCCCGGTCAGGAAAGCGATAGGGAAAACGGCTATGATCCATGCCCACTTCAATTGCAACGTCCTGTAATTCGCAGTTACCATTAGCAACACAAACGGCGCAAACATGATTTCCTTCTGCGAATAATAACTCCACGGTCATGCGTCGATATTCTTGCAGTTGGGGGGTTTGGGTACAGACTTCCATACCTTCTGCAACTTCGGTTACACAAGCTGGTAATAAACGATTAATTCCTTTAATTTCTACTAGGCATAACCGACAAGCACCCACATCAGAAACCCCGTCTAAATGACAGAGTTTGGGAATTTTGACCCCGGCTTCTTCGGCGGCTTTGAGTACAGATGTTCCTTCTTCAGCAGCAACATCAATTCCATCTATTTTTAGGGTTTTTACGGACATAATTTTTTCATCTCCTCTGAGGTTTAAATATCAAATTTAATCCTTTAACTTTAAGATGTATCTGGTTTCATTATAGCAGTTTTTCCTAATAATTTTTACATGATTTTTTAGGGTTTGACCCCCCTAACCCCCCTTAGTAATGGGGGAACCGGATTGATTTCAAAGTCCCCCTTTTTTAAGGGGGATTTAGGGGGATCTGATTCGGCTACAATCAGATTTTTTCGGCCGTCTTTGACACCCATGAAATTAACCCTAGGCTAAACAAGCGGCTAAATCTTCATCGGGGGTAGAAATCGCTTTCAGATGATAGGTGTCCGATAGTAATTGGAACACATTCGGAGAAATAAAAGCGGGTAATGTCGGGCCTAAACGAATGTCTTGAATCCCCAAATATAACAGAGTTAATAACACCGCTACAGCTTTTTGTTCATACCATGACAAAATCATTGATAGGGGTAATTCATTCACACCAATATCAAAAGCTTTAGCTAATCCTAAAGCAATTTGAATGGCAGAATAAGCATCATTACATTGTCCCACATCCATCAATCGAGGAATGTTACCAATTTCACCTAATTCTTTATCAAAAAAGCGGAATTTTCCACAAGCTAAGGTGAGGACAACACAATCTTGGGGAACTTTTTCCACAAATTCTGTATAGTAACTCCGTCCGGGTTTGGCCCCATCACAACCGCCGACTAAAAAGAAGTGACGAATTTTCCCTGCTTTAACCGCTTCAACCACATGATCAGCTACACTTAAAACTGCATTATGGGCAAATCCGGTTTTCACTTCCCGGGGGGTTTCATCATCCAAAAAGCCGGGGAGTTCTAGCGCTTCTTGAATCACTGGAGTAAAGTCAGGAATACCATCAGCATCGGAGGGTAAATAGCCTAACCCCGGATAGCCCACGGGCCCAAGAGTAAACAGTTTTTGATCATAGGTTTCATGGGGCGGCATTAAACAATTTGTTGTCACCACAATCGCCCCAGGAAACTTAGCAAAATCTTTGGTTTGATTCTGCCATGCTGTGCCAAAATGTCCGAACAAATGGGGATAATTTTGTTTTAAAATCGGATATCCATGGGCGGGTAATAATTCCCCGTGGGTATAAACCGTAATCCCCGTATCTACGGTTTGTTTTAACAGGGCTTCTAACTGTTTAATATCATGTCCAGAGACTAAAATAGCCTTACCTTGACGATGATTTAAGGGAACACTTGTCGGGGTGGGATGTCCATAATGTCCGGTATGTCCGGCATCTAATAATTCCATCGCCCGTAGGTTCATTTCTCCGACTTTCAAGGCTAAACCCACCCAGGCATTTAAGTCTAAATCCTGCCGATCTAAAGCAATTAAGGCTTCATAGATAAACTGATAAATCTTCTCATCTTCCTGACCCAGTTCGTAGGCGTGGAAGGCGTAGGAAGCTAATCCTTTAATGCCATAAATGGTGGTTAATTGCAAGGAATAGATATCAATATTCCCACTGGCTTTTTGAATTAAATCTAAGGCAAACTGTTGTCCCTGTTCGGATAAATCCCCCTCAAAATCCGGCTGATAATTACAAATTTCTGGCCAGGAAATTGGGGTGGGACTCTGATTTTCAACAGCTTGTTTTAAGGTTTTTCGCAATTGTAAAACCTGTTGGGCAGAATCAGCAAATCGCTTCGTACTAAAGTTAACATTCGTCATCGTTGAAAACATCGCTTCACAGGTAAAACGATCAATTTCTCGATTAGGAATACCTAACTCATAAGCTTTTAAAGCAATGGGGGCAATACTGCGTAAGCAATAGACTAATAAATCTTGGATTGAATTAACTTCTGGACTTTTACCACAAGCCCCCCATTGATGACAGCCATTTCCACTGGCGGTTTGTTCACATTGTTCGCAAAACATTTTTTATTATCCTTACTTGCAAGTATTGGATACAATGGGTGAATTTTATCTTTGTTGATACCAATAAATAGTCACCCATTGCAGATAGAAACCATCCCATTTTTAGGGATGTTAAGACCCCGAAACCCGTCCGCTTTCTTCTGGTTGCAATAATGCCTGATATTCCTCTGGAAAATAACGCAACGTACTCAAGACCGGGTTAGGGGCTGTTTGTCCGAGTCCGCATAAACTGGTGGCTTTGACCATTTCCGACAACAGTTTCATTTTCTCAATATCTGCGGTAGTAGCTTGTTTATTGAGAATTTTGGTTAACATTTGATACAGTTGGACTGTTCCGGTGCGGCAGGGAACACATTTTCCGCAGGTTTCCCCCCGACAGAATTCCATATAGAATTGGGCAACTTGCACCATACTGGTATCTTCGTCCAGTACCACCATACCCCCTGACCCCATCATAGATCCTAATTGGGCCAAGGATTCGTAATCTACCGGGGTATCCAAATGTTCTGCGGGAATACAACCTCCCGATGGCCCTCCAGTTTGCACGGCTTTCACCTTCACCCCGCCGGGAATACCGCCCCCCATGTCCTCGATAATTGTCCGTAAACTAATTCCCATGGGGACTTCAATTAAACCGGTATTCCGAATTTTGCCCGTGAGGGAGAAAATTTTAGTCCCCTTGCTTTTTTCTGTGCCGATACTGGAAAACCAGTCGCTACCTTTTTTAATAATTGGGGCAATATTGGCTAAGGTTTCGACGTTATTAATTAAGGTGGGCTCCCCCCATAACCCGGAAACGGCGGGATAGGGCGGGCGAGGGCGAGGAGTGCCACGTCCCCCATCAATGGAGGCAATTAGGGCGGTTTCTTCCCCACATACAAAGGCTCCCGCCCCCACCCGAATATCAATGCGAAAATCTATCCCCGATCCAAAGACTTGACTCCCTAAAATCCCTTGGCGTTTGGCCTGTTGAATGGCTTTTTGTAGACGGGAAATGGCCAGGGGATATTCGGCCCGGACATAGATATAACCCTGGGTCGCACCAACAGCATATCCAGCGATCGCCATTCCTTCTAAGATCCGATGGGGGTCACTTTCCAACACACTCCGATCCATAAAGGCGCCGGGATCTCCTTCATCGGCGTTACAAATCACATATTTCTGTCCGGGGGGCATTTTGGCAACGGTGGCCCATTTTAATCCCGTAGGATATCCGGCCCCGCCTCGACCCCGGAGCCCAGATTTAGTAATTTCAGCTACCACCTCGGCCGGACTCATTTCATAAACGGCATGGTGCAGGGCTTGGTATCCACCTACGGCGATATATTCACCAATTTTTTCCGGGTCAATTTTACCGCTATTTTCTCGAACAATTAGCAGTTGGCCACTAAAAAAGGGATGGTGGCGATCGCCTAGGACGGGTTTAGCCTCTCCCCCATTCAGGGCTTCAATAATAGAGGGGGCTTCTTCGGGCGTCACTCTCTCGTATTGGAGTCCGACGGGTTCGACTTCTACGATCGGCCCCCGGCCACAAAATCCCATGCAACCGACCCCGACTACTTGCACTCTTTCCTCAAGTCCGGCGGCTTTCACGGCTGCATCCATTTGGTCTTTGACACCCAAGGAATTTGAGGCCACACATCCGGTTGAGGTACAACAATGCACCCGGATCGGTTTTTGGGATTTTTGTTCCTTCTCGGCTAATTCTAATAATTCGCTATATTCCATAATTTTTGTTTTCCTCTATAAAGGCAACAGGCAAGTATCAAGACAAATCAGTTATCAATCAGCAGTGCGAGCGTCCTCGCTCGCTAACTCGTAAAATATTGGGGTAAGGTCAGGCTGGCATTTACTAACTTTTGGTTAAGGTCAGACTTGCTAACTTTTGGTTAAGGTCAGACTTGCTAACTTTTGGTTAAGGTCAGACTTGCTAACTTTTGGTTAAGGTCAGCGAGCGAGGACGCTCGCACTTCCCTACTCCCCCCGGCTCCCCGGCCCCCCTACTCTCTTACTCCCCCTGCTCCCATGCCGCCATGCGATCGCAGGCCATTTCCGAGGTCTGTTGGGCGGCTACTTTGCCATCAAAGACAACGGCCGGAGCAATACCACAGGCCCCAATACAACGGGCGGTCATAATCGAAATTTGACCATCGGCGGTGGTTTCCCCGGCTTTAATTCCGGTTCGGGCTTCTAAGGCGGTTAAGACATCCCCGCCCCCTTTGACATAACAAGCTGTTCCTAAACAAACCACACAGGTATGAGCGCCATTGGGTTTAAGGGAGAATAAATGATAGAAGGTGGCGACTCCATAGACATAACTGAGGGGAAGTTTCAGATTTCTGGCCACATAAATTAGAACATCTTCTTCTAAAAAGCCAAAGGATTCTTGGGCTTTATGTAGCACCTCAATTAAGGCGTCCTGACGATATTGGTTGCGCTTCATGGTCATATCCAGGACTTTAAACCGTTTATCGCCTCCTTTTGTGGCTCCAGCTTTGGGTTTATCGGCTTTTGCAGTCGTTACCGTAGAAGATTGCATAGTTCTGTTCTCTACTAATGATGTGGATTTTGACACTCATTTTGTAATCAAATATACCTTTAGAAAAGTTGGGTTCAGTTCACCACAAAAGGGTCACAAATTTAATCATGAACCTTTGGGGACTCAAGGATTATAGACTAGGTTGAGAGTTGTATAAACAACGGTTGTGTTGTTTATCTCGATAATTCTGGGTTGGGTTCCAACTTCTCTCCTAAGTTGTAAGTCTACTGCTAATTTATGGAAAAAAGTATTAAAATAAAGAAAAGAATTAATCGGCCTGGGTTAATAATGGATGTGGTATTAATCGGACTGAAATACTGGGACAATCCCTACCACAAGAAATGGTCTGGATTTTTCATCAGTTTTCCCTCCTTGCTTCAAAAAACGTAACATTTTTAGGTGCACCCGATGTGTTTAGCAATTCCAGGTCAATTATTGAGTATTTCCGGTGATGACCCCTTGGCAAAAGTCGGCAAAGTCAGCTTTGGTGGAATGGTCAAGGAAGTCAACTTAGCTTATGTTCCAGAGGTTCAAGTGGGTGACTATGTGATTGTTCATGTCGGTTTTGCTTTGAGTATTGTGGATGAACAGGCAGCCCAACAAACCTTAACGGACTTACAACAAATGATGACAATAAGTTAAAAAACGTTAAGCAATGATCCACTTTTCCCCATTTTTATTAGATGATCTAAAGCAGTAACTCAGGGAAAGTAGACCTCAAAAATTCTTAATCAAAATTTAAGGATGTTTTAATCTCGATCAGGATTTACCTATGGAAAACCCTCAATTAAACAACGACGGAGATTATTAGGGAAAGCTGAATTAATTGTTAAGGAAAATTCCGTCTGTTTAACTACAGAATTACAATGATCGTAAATTCCAACTAAACATCACCAAGTATGAATTCAGGCGCGTAAATTGCCAAAAGAATTCTGTAGGAAAGCGGGCGATGCCACAAAGTGGCGGCTACGCCATCGCATCAAGTTTTTATTAAAGAGAGGAATTTCAAGAATGAATACAAAAAATTATGCAACCCTAGATGGTAACGAAGCCGTTGCTCGTGTTGCTTATCGTTTGAGTGAAGTTATCGCCATTTATCCGATCACCCCGTCCTCACCCATGGGAGAATGGGCTGATGCTTGGGCCTCCGTGGGGGATAAAAACCTCTGGGGGACGGTTCCGGCCGTGGTAGAAATGCAAAGCGAAGGCGGGGCGGCTGGGGCCGTACACGGGGCTTTACAAGCGGGTTCCCTGACAACCACCTTCACCGCATCCCAAGGGTTAATGTTAATGCTCCCCAACCTCTACAAAATCGCGGGAGAGTTAACCTGTGCCGTGATCCAAGTGGCCGCCCGTTCCTTAGCCGCCCAAGGGTTATCTATTTTCGGCGACCATAGTGATGTGATGGCAGCTAGGGCCACGGGGTTCGCCCTGTTGTGTTCCGCCTCGGTGCAGGAAGCCCAGGATATGGCCTTAATTGCCCAGGCATCCACCCTAGAATCACGAATTCCTTTTATTCACTTTTTTGACGGATTTCGTACCTCCCATGAAGTCCAAAAAATTGAACTATTAGAGGATAGTGATATCCGAGAATTAATCGATGATAAATACGTTTATGAACATCGCAACCGCGCTTTAACACCTGACCGTCCTGTCCTGCGAGGAACGGCCCAAAACCCCGATGTTTATTTCCAAGGCCGAGAAACCGTTAATATTTTTTATGATCAAACCCCCGAAATTGTACAACGGGCAATGGATAAATTGGGGCAACGGACGGGACGTAATTATAAACTATTTGAATATCACGGCGCCCCCGATGCCGAACGGGTAATTATTCTCATGGGTTCCGGTTGTGAAACCGTCCATGAAACCGTGGATTATTTGAATGCCCAAGGGGAAAAATTAGGGGTATTAAAAGTTCGATTATATCGGCCTTGGGATGGGGAACAATTAATTGCTGAACTGCCAGAAACTGTCAAAGCGATCGCGGTTTTAGATCGGACAAAAGAACCCGGTTCTAGTGGAGAACCTCTCTATTTGGATGTGGTTACGGCGGTTCAAGAAGTGATGTTAGGAGATAACGATACTCTTAAAGCTAAGATTAAAAATCTTAAAGTCTTAGTAGGTGGACGTTATGGGTTATCTTCCAAGGAATTTAACCCGGCAATGGTTAAGAGTATTTTTGAGAATATTACCCCCCCAACCCCCCCTTACCAAGGCGGGGATCAAGAGGGGGTTACTTATCAAGGGGGGGTTAAACCCAAAAATCACTTTACCATCGGTATTAATGATGATGTCAGCCACACATCTTTAGAATACGATCCCAACTTCTCCACCGAACCCGATAACGTGGTGCGGGCGATGTTCTACGGTTTAGGTGCAGATGGTACCGTTGGCGCGAATAAAAACTCAATCAAAATTATTGGGGAAGAAACCGATAATTATGCCCAAGGATATTTTGTTTATGACTCCAAAAAATCCGGGGCTGTTACCGTTTCTCACCTGCGTTTTGGGCCGCAACCGATCCGGTCGATTTATTTAATTAGTCAAGCTAATTTTATCGGTTGCCATCAATGGACGTTTATCGAAAGATTAGACGTTCTCCAATGCGCGATGGAAGGTTCAACTTTCCTCTTAAATAGTCCATACGGCCCCGATCAAGTTTGGGAATATCTGCCCTTAGAAATTCAGGAAGATATTGTTAGAAAAAATCTGAAATTCTATGTTATTGATGCCAATAAAGTTGCCCGTGATACGGGGATGGGAAACCGGATCAATACTATTATGCAGGTGTGTTTCTTTGCCTTAGCGAAAGTATTGCCAAGGGAAGAAGCGATCGCCCAAATCAAAAAAGCGATCGAAAAAACCTATGGTAAGAAAGGAGCAGAAATTGTTCGCTTAAACTTAAAGGCCGTTGATGAGACCCTAGAACACCTTTATGAAGTCAACGTTGCCAATGTTGTAGAGACGCGCCATGGCACGTCTCTACTACGGCGGGCCGAACCCGTATCCGTCGGAGCCCCTACCTTTGTTAAAGAAGTTGAAGGCATGATGATCGCCGGACGGGGGGATGATTTACCCGTTAGTAAACTGCCCTGCGATGGTACTTATCCCACCGGAACCTCCAAATGGGAAAAACGCAACGTCGCCCAGGATATCCCGGTTTGGGATGCGGATGTCTGTATCCAGTGTGGTAAATGTGTGATGGTTTGTCCCCATGCCACAATTCGGGGTAAAGCTTACGATGAGGCTGCCCTGGAAAACGCCCCCGCCAGTTTCAAATTTACCAACGTTAAGGATAAAGTCTTTACCGGGGAAAAATTCACCATCCAAGTTGCCCCGGAAGACTGTACCGGATGTGGCATCTGTGTGGATGTTTGCCCGGCAAAAAATAAATCCATGCCTTCAAGAAAAGCGATCAACATGGAACCCCAGTTACCCCTGCGGGAACAAGAAGCGACGAATTGGGACTTTTTCCTGGGTATTCCCAACCCCGATCGGTTAAAATTACGGCCAGATTTGATCCGTCAACAACAATGGCAAGAACCGTTATTTGAGTTCTCCGGCGCCTGTGGCGGATGTGGCGAAACTCCCTATATTAAGTTAGTCACGCAGTTATTTGGCGATCGGATGATCGTGGCTAACGCCACCGGATGTTCCTCTATTTATGGCGGGAACTTACCCACAACCCCCTGGACAACAAACGCCGACGGTCGCGGCCCGGCTTGGTCTAATAGCTTATTTGAAGATAACGCCGAATTTGGTTTAGGCTTCCGTATGTCCATTGACAAACACGCTGGGTTTGCTCTGGAATTGTTACATAAACTAGGCGGCGACGTCGGGGATAATTTAGTTACGCAAATTACTGATAATTCCCAAAAATCAGAGGCTGATATTTGGGAACAACGGAAACTGGTCGTCCAACTCAAAGAAAAACTGCAAGGAGTCAATTCCCCTGACGCCCAACAGTTACTCAGTTTGGCTGATTATTTAGTTAAAAAATCCGTTTGGATTATTGGGGGAGATGGTTGGGCCTATGATATTGGTTACGGTGGCTTAGATCATGTTATTGCCAGTGGCCGTAACGTTAATATTTTGGTTTTGGATACCGAAGTTTATTCCAACACCGGGGGTCAGTCCTCGAAAGCCACCCCCCGCGGCGCGGTTGCTAAGTTTGCAGCCGGAGGAAAAGCGTCACCCAAGAAGGACTTAGGCCTAATTGCCATGACCTACGGTAACGTTTATGTGGCGAGTGTGGCGATGGGGGCCAAGGATGAACACACGCTGAAGGCGTTCTTGGAAGCGGAAGCCTACGACGGGCCATCAATTATTATTGCCTATTCTCACTGTATTGCCCACGGGATTAATATGACAACGGCTATGACCCATCAAAAAGATCTGGTGGAAAGTGGCCGTTGGTTACTGTATCGGTATAACCCCGACTTGAAAGAAGCAGGCAAAAACCCGTTAATTTTGGATTCTAAATCACCTAAGAAAACCGTTGAGGCGTCTATGTATGCGGAAAACCGTTTCAAAATGTTGACCAAGAGCAAACCTGCTGATGCCAAACGGTTGTTAAAAGAAGCCCAAGAAGACGTCAGTACCCGTTGGAAAATGTATGAATATATGGCCGCTCGTCCGTTAGAAACTAAGGGTAATAACGGTCATTCTGAAGGGAAATCAGCCCCAATTTCGGAAGGTAAACCCCCAGAAACTACACCTGTATAAATCCTTCTTAACCTGCCCCCTAGACCCCCCTAGCCCCCCAAGGGGGGAACCGGATGTTCAAAGTCCCTTTTTTTGAGGGGGGAACCAGAAAGTCAAAGTCCCCCTTACTAAGGGGGATTTAGGGGGTGTGATCTCGGCGTCAAACCAATCATTATTAATCATCTAAAACTTAGGACTAAAAACAATGGATTTAACCACAACTTATCTAGGATTAAATTTACGAACTCCGATTGTTCCTTCTGCTGCTGCACCGTTATCTGAAGATATTGATAATATTAAACGCTTAGAAGATGCGGGGGCAGCTGCGGTGGTTTTACATTCCTTATTTGAGGAACAATTACTGCGGGATAAATTTGAACTGCATCATCATTTAGAATACGGAACAAATAGCTTTGCGGAGGCTTTAAGTTATTTTCCTGAACCTGATGAATACCACGTTGGGCCAGAACTTTATTTAGAACATATTCGTCAGGCTAGAGAATCAACAAATATCCCGATTATTGCTAGTTTAAATGGTTTTTCTCCTGGGGGTTGGGTGGAATATGCTCGACTGATGCAACAGGCGGGGGCGAATGCGATTGAATTGAATATTTATTATGTACCAACGGACATTAATTTAACAGGAGAACAAATCGAACAAAACTATCTTAATACCATTAGAGATGTTAAGGCAGAAGTTACTATTCCTCTGGCTTTAAAACTGAGTCCCTATTTCAGCAATATGGCGAATATGGCGAAACAATGTTGCGATGCGGGGGCCGATGGTTTAGTATTATTTAATCGCTTTCTGCAACCGGATATTAACCCCGAAGAATTGATTGTTGAACCGGGAACTATTTTAAGTAGTCCCCATGACCTGCGTTTACCTATGCGTTGGATTGCAATTTTATATGGTCGAATTAATGCGGATTTAGCCTGTACCAGTGGGGTTCAACGTGGTCATGATGCAATTAAAGTATTAATGGCGGGGGCAAAAATTACTCAAGTGTGTTCAACCTTATTACGTCATGGTTTTAATTATATTAAAGTCATGGAGGAGGATATGAAACACTGGATGGAAGAACACGAATATGAGTCTGTTAAACAAATGCAGGGTTCTATGTCGCAACTCCATTGTGAGGATAAATCAGCTTATGAACGCGCCCAATATATGAAGACAATTACATCCTATCAACCCGATCATAGTTTAGTTTAGACCCCACCCCAGCCCTCCCCTTGGTAATGGGAGGATTTTTTATTTAGACCCCACCCCAGCCCTCCCCTTGGTAATGGGAGGATTTTTTATTTAGACCCCACCCCAGCCCTCCCCTTGGTAATGGGAGGATTTTTTATTTAGACCCCACCCCAGCCCTCCCCTTGGTAATGGGAGGATTTTTTATGGCGATTTGGCTAGATTTTGGTATAATGATAGTTTGGCTAAAAATTTTTAAGCGTTTTACCCTAAGTAAAAGAAACCTCATGGAAATTACGATTGAAGGTCAAAAACGACCAGAAGGCTCTAAACCCAATGCTTTGCGTCGTCAAGGATTAATTCCGGCGGTGCTGTATGGCCATCAAGGGGCAGAATCCATTAGCATTACCATTCCGGCGAAAACCGTAGAAAACCTACTCAAAAAGAACGTTGTTAACCAGGCTCTAATTCAACTGAATATTCCTGATATCTCTTGGAGTGGTAAAACCCTACTCAGAGAAGTGCAAAAACATTCTTGGAAGGGATTTCCCTATCACCTGAGCTTCTTTTCCGTGGCTCAACAAGACAGTTTAACCGTTTCTGTTCGTCTGCATTTTGTCGGCGAATCTATTGGGGTCAAAATGGAAGGCGGTCTGTTAGATGTCGTCCTCTCTGAATTGGAAATTGAGTGCGAACCCGGTAGCATTCCCGCTCGTATTGATGTGGATGTCACGGAATTACATCAAGGTCAAGCCCTGCATATTAGAGAACTTAACTTACCTGATGGAGTTAAAGCCACGGGTGATGGCGAACAAGTAGTTGTTAGCATCATTCGTCCAGAACGGGGTGAGGAAGGCGACGCCGAAGCTTAATTTTAGGGAGTAGGGGGAAGCAGGGGGAGCAGTTTGCAAAGAGCAATGAGAGCGTCCTCCCTTGCTAATAACCCCGAAACCCGAACCCTCACCCCAGACCCTAACTAATAATTTCCTTTAATTTATCCCGTTGAGATCCGGGTAAGCGGGGGCCATGAATTTGAACAATTTGGGAACCGAGATAGTTTCCCCAACGGGCGGCTTGGGTAGTGGTTAAACCGTTGGTAAGTCCGTATAATACCCCACCTGCAAAGGCATCCCCCGCCCCAACAGTATCCACGGGTTTAACCGGGAAACCGTGAACATGAATTAGGGTTTGGTTTTCCACTACTAAACAGCCCTTATCACTATTAGTAATAAAAACAAAATTTACCTTTTCTCCTAACTGACGGGCGCAAACCTCTAAATCTTCGCTACCGCAGAAGTGGCGCACCTCATCCGCATTACAAAACAAGACATCACAATATTCAGTTAAAACACTGCGAAAATCATCCCCAAACCGTCCCACTAAAAACATATCGGAAAAGGTAAACGCCACTTTTACCTCTAGGCGTTTGGACTGTTCCATCGTTTCAATACTAGCCTTACGGGGTTCGGGTGCATCCCACAAATAGCCCTCAATATAACTGTATTCACACTGACTTAAATGATCAAGATTAATATCCGCCACGGATAAAGTTGTAGAAACCCCCAAATTAGTACACATAGTACGTTCTGCGTCGGGAGTTGTTAATACTAAACAGGTTCCCGTTGGCCCTTGGCTACTCTCGGCGGGTTCAATTTCAAACCCAATTCCAGCGGCGACCATATCCTGTTGATAAAATTCGCCATTGGTGTCCGTACTAACTTTACCCGAATAAATTCCCGTACCGCCACTTTGGGCGATCGCAATCATAGTATTAGCAGCAGAGCCCCCACAACGTAATTCTAGAGAATTGTTTTCTAATTGTTGCAATAATTTCCCCTGTTTGACCGTATCCATCAGGGTCATAGCACCTCGGTTGAGGTCATGGCTTTGAATAAAATTATCCTCAACTAATGCCAAAATATCGAGGAGGGCATTTCCAACACCAAAGACATTAAAGGATTTGGGTTCTGTCATTGACTATTTCTGTAAAACGGTTTGAACAATTCTATCGTTGATCATAGCAAATTTTCTGTAACTTTTATTTTCAAATTATGAGAATTTGCTTTTTTCGGTGAGATAATAAAAATAATACCCAACTGATTACCGTTTCTTTCGCAAAATTCAATTCATTTTGATCTTTTTTTAATATGACTGACTCTGAACTTCCTCTGCTAATTCAACAAATGTTAGAACCGGATTTTTATCCCCATCCGGTACAGGAACCCATTGAACTTTTACAAACTCATATTTCATTTATATTATTAACGGGAGAATATGCTTATAAAATAAAAAAAATAGTTGACTTTGGATTTTTAGATTATTCAACTTTAGAGAAACGACGATATTTTTGTGAACAAGAATTACAAATGAACCAGCAACAAGCACCGGAATTGTATTTAGAGGTTTTACCAATAATAGAAATAGGCGATCGCTTTCAATTTGGGGAAAATCAAAATCATGCCATTGAATATAGCTTAAAAATGCGCCAATTCCCCCAAGAAAATTTATTTATTAATTTATTTAATCAAGATAAATTAACTAAGCAGGAAATGGAAACTTTAGGAAATGTTGTGGCTAAGTTTCATCTCAATTGTCCCAGCAATGAGCATATTTTAAAATTTGGAGAAATTGCTCAAATTCGTCATGCTATTGATGGAAACTATCTAAAAACAGAAAAATATATTGGTTGTTGTCAAACTCAAGAACAATATGAACAAACAAAACAATATACAGACAGCTTTTTTGAAACCCATGAAGCTATTTTTAAGAGTCGGATTAAAAACCGATTTATTCGAGAATGTCATGGAGATTTACATTTAAAAAATATCTGTATTTATCAAGATAAAATATTACTATTTGATCGGATTGAATTTAATCAAGAATTTCGGTTTGTTGATGTAATTTATGATGTGGCTTTTGTGGTTATGGACTTAGAAGGACGAGGACGGAATGATTTAGGAAATAAGTTTTTAAATACTTATATTGAAAACACTGGAGACTGGGAAGGATTACAATTATTACCCTTTTATTTAACCCGTCAAGCCTATGTTAGAGCCAAAGTTAATTCCTTAATATTAGATGATTCAGCTATTACTGAAAAACAAAAAGAAATAGCCAAACAAGAAGCCACTCAATATTATAAATTAGCTTGGCAATATACCCGCAAATCTTTAGGAGGAATCGTGATGATGTCGGGGTTATCGGGGTCAGGAAAAAGCACCACCGCCCGCCAACTATCTAAACAATTAAATGCCATTCATATTCGTTCCGATGCAGTTAGAAAACATTTAGCAAATGTTCCTCTCCACGAACCAGGAGGAGAAGAAATCTATACTCCAGAGATGACCGAAAAAACCTATAAACGGTTATTAGAATTAGGATTATTATTAGCAAAACAAGGATTTTGGGTAATTTTAGATGCCAAATATGAGCAACAAGAACGACGGGGAGAAGTCATAGAAACCTGTCATACCCATCAATTACCCCTACAAATTATTGAATGTACAGCACCAATGGATATTTTACAAGAACGTTTACAACAACGTCAAGGGGATATTTCTGACGCAACTATTGATTTATTAACCTCCCAACGTACCACATCTCAACCTTTTACAGATTCCGAAAAAAACTATCTTACCACCATTGATACGACCCAAAATATTGATCAGCAATGGAAAAAATTATATTAAAATAATCTATTATTTGAGGTTGCGCTTGCAATTCTCCTTCTTCGTGTCTTAGTGCCTTTGTGTTTCCTTTCTTAATAATAATGAAATTAACAAAAAAAACCAGCTTAATTATCTATGGAATTTCCAGTTTAATTTTATCATTGATTTTAGCGATCGCCCTTTTAATTTCCCCCACATCTTCGCAACCGATTTTAATTATCCCCAATGAAGTTAGAGGAGTTTGGTTAACAAATGTTAGCAGTGGAGTCTTATTTTTTCCTTGGGGAATTAATCGCGCTTTAGATCAATTATCGCAACTAAAATTTAATACCATTTATCCCGTAGTTTGGAATAGAGGAAGCACATTTTATAAAAGTGCAGTGGGAAAAAGAGTCATGGGTCGCTCTCAAGATTCATTATTAAATATAACCCAATTAGGGGGAGATATCCTATCAAAAATTGTCTTAGAAGGACACAGAAAAGGATTAAAAGTAATTCCTTGGTTTGAATATGGGTTTATGGCGCCTAAAAACTCTGCTATTGTCCAACGACATCCCGACTGGATCGCCCAAACTCAAAAAGGAGAAAAAGAGTTAGATCCTTTAAGGAGTTCTGAGGATGTTTCCTATCAAACTAAAGTTAAAAACTGGATTGTGAATCAAATTTTAGAAGCGATGACGATTCAAAATGTCTGGTTAAATCCCTTTCATCCGCAAGTCCAGCAGTTTATTGAAGATTTGATTTTAGAAGTAGTGATGAAATATAATATTGATGGGATTCAACTGGATGATCATTTCGGTCTTCCCGTGGAATTTGGCTATGATGAATATACCATTAAACTCTATCAAAAAGAACATAATGGTCAGTCTCCCCCTAATGATTATTATGATCAAGAATGGCGAAGTTGGAGAGCAAATAAAATTACTAAATTAGTTGAAAGAATTGTTAAAAAAGTTAAAATAGCTAAACCTAATTGTCTTATTTCTTTATCCCCTAATCCTTATGAATATACCTATGAAATGTATTTACAAGATTGGTTAACCTGGGTCGATCAAGGATTAGTGGATGAAATTATTTTACAAGTTTATCGAGATAGTATGGTAAAATTTATTTCAGAATTAGACCATGAATCTGTTCAAATTGCTAGGCGGAAAGTCCCGGTAATTATTGGGTTATTAAGTGGAACATTACGCCATCCTGTTCCGATGGAACAAATTGAAAAACAAATGAAGGTTGTGCGCGATCGCGGCTTTGATGGAATCTCATTTTTTTATTGGGAAACCCTGTGGAGTTATTTCACTCCCGACTCCCCCCGATATCGTCGCCACAGCTTTAAAACTTTATTTTTAGATTAATTAATCCGACATTCCTAAAAATGCTTTGAGAGCGATTTTATATCTATTTCTTAACCGCATTATTGCATTAGAATTTTTTTTATTAACCATTCTTTGCCTTTATAGGGTGGATAACGTAGGGGTAAATCTAATAAAAATGTTTGTTTTAATACACTGCGATAATGGGAAAATCGATCAAAGGTGGTTTTTCCATGGTAACTTCCTATCCCACTTTCTCCAACACCGCCAAAGGGTAAAGATTTCCCCCCAATTTGCAGTACGGTATCATTAAAACAGAGGGTTCCTGATGAGGTTTCTTGTAATATTCGGTTTTGTTTGTTTTTATCGTTAGAAAATAAATATAATGCTAAAGGTTTGGGACGACTGTTGATTTTTGCGATCGCTTCTCCTAAATCCTGATATTCTAAAATAGGTAAAATCGGCCCAAAAATTTCCTCCTGCATAATTAAATCATCCCAGGAAATATTATCAATTAAAGTGGGAGCAATATATTTTGTTTCTGGGTTGGTTTTGCCTCCAGTGATAATATTGCCCGCTTTTAAAAATTGCTGTAATCTGTTAAAATGAAAGTGATTAATAATCCGGGAATAGTCGGGACTGGTTTCGGGATTATCGCCCAAAAAAGTTTTAATCCATTTTTGCAACGCGATAATTAATTCCGATTTTATTAGACAATTCACTAATAAATAATCGGGGGCGATACAAGTTTGACCCGCATTAATTAATTTACCCCAAATAATCCGTTTTGCGGTATAATCTAATTGAATATCATCCTCGACAATACAGGGACTTTTTCCTCCTAATTCTAAAGTAACTGGGGTTAAATGTTTAGCTGCGGCTTCCATGACAATTTGACCGACTTTTTGCCCCCCGGTAAAGAAAATATGATCGAACTTTTCGGCCAATAATTCTTGACTGGTTTCGACTCCGCCTTCAACCACGGCAATATATTCAGAATTAAAGGTTTTGCTGATAATATCACTAATAATTTTAGAGGTATTAACAGCAATTTCCGAAGGTTTTAAAATTGCACAATTGCCCGCCGCGATCGCTCCAATTAAAGGAGAAATCAATAGTTGAAAGGGATAATTCCAAGGGCCTATAATTAGGATAATTCCTAAAGGTTGAGGATAAATAAATGTTGAGGCGGGAAGTTGACCTAAAGAGGCGGGAATTTTTTGGGGTTTAACCCAAGATTTGAGATGTTTAATGGCATAATTGAGTTCAGCAACGGGGGAAAACTCAAAACATGATTCCAGGTCAGGACGGCATAAATCGGCTTTTATCCCATTAATAATGGCTGTTTCATGGAAGGCGATCGCCTGTTTCAAACCCTGAAGTTGGGTAAGGCGAAACTGGATATCCTGGGTTTGTCCAGTGGCAAAAAAGTCTCGCTGTTGCCCAATTAAACCCTGAATTGGCGTTTTTTCAGTCATTTTTGTTTCTCCAAATTACTCGAACAGTTGATACCCTTTTATGGTACAACTTGATCTGGTAAAGTTATTGCAACTGAGGTCAAGCTGAGAATGGCAAACATCAAAGAAATTTTATATCTTGAAGTTCCCACTCCCGGTACTCAACAGGTTTGTACTTGGTTGCAAGAAAAATTTCAAGCAGAAATGGGGGAAAAATTTATCACCCCCGATGGTTTTAGGTTGCGGTTTTCTCCCCAGCATGAAAACACAACAGAATGTCATGAACTTTCAATTTTTGTTTGGTCAGTGCAACGGACAACTTATTTAAAAGTATTTCGCATCGGTCAACCGCCCAAAACCCAAGAAAAACTATTTTTAAAGCATTTAGAAACCGAAATTAGAACCGCATTTCCCCATCAATATCCCGAACCTCCAGAGATTAATTTATCTCAACAATCTATTTTTGAAGGATTAGAAAAAGATTATCCTTTAACGGTCAAATACTTCAAAAAAATGCCCAATGGGGAATTTGATCTCAAACGGGTTTATTGGTGGGAAAAACGCTGGCGAGAAGGAGTAAGAAATCCCCAAACTCCTAAACAAGTTATTTTTAAAAGTGATGATTCCCAGACCGATGATTCCCCTAATTATGACTTAATTTATATCGGGGGTGCTTTAGGGGTAATTCATGCGGCGGTGATGGCAAGATTAGGCTATAAAGTATTATTAATTGAACGGTTGCCTTTTGGTCGGATGAACCGAGAATGGAATATTTCTCGGAGTGAGTTAAAAAGTTTAATTGATTTAAAATTATTTACCCCGACGGAAATCGAAAGTTTTATCGCCAGAGAATATAAAGATGGATTTCATAAGTTTTTTGATGCTTATAATCCTAAAATTGCTCAAGCTGAAATTCTCCATACTCCAACGGTTTTAAATGTTGCCTTAGATGCTGAAATTCTATTAAAATTATCCGGGGAAAAACTCAAGCAAGCTGGAGGAGATATTTGGGATGAAACGGAGTTTTTACAAGCGAATATTAACCCCAATCAAGTTACTATTAATTCCCTGCATATTCCCAGCCAAACCGAACGAACTGCCACCGGAAGGCTATTAGTAGATGCCATGGGAACGGCCTCCCCTATTGCTTGGCAATTGAACGGAGGACGGGCTTTTGATAGCGTATGTCCGACGGTGGGGGCGGTAATTGAGGGGGGGTTTGAACCGGGGGTTTGGGATGCCACCTATGGGGACGTTTTAAATAGTCATGGGGATATTTCTCGGGGTAGACAGTTAATTTGGGAACTGTTTCCCGGAGCAGGAAATGAATTAACTTTTTATCTGTTTCACTATCATCAAGTTAATCCTAAAAACCCCGGTTCTCTATTGGAAATGTATGAAGATTTTTTCACTATTTTACCCGAATATCGTCGCTGTGATATGGATAAATTAGTTTGGAAAAAACCAACTTTTGGCTATATTCCGGGGCATTTTAGTACCGGAAGTAGCGATCGCAAAATTAGTGTTGATCGATTAATTTTAATTGGCGATGCTGCTTCTTTACAATCTCCCTTGGTGTTTACTGGATTTGGGTCTTTAGTGCGGAATTTATCTCGATTAACAGACCTATTAAATACCGCTTTAAAACATGATTTATTAACCGCAAAATCCCTAGATCAAATTCGGGCGTATCAAACTAATGTTTCTGTTACCTGGTTATTTTCTAAAGGGATGATGGTACCCACGGGTAAATATTTGCCCCCAGAAAAAATTAACTCAATTTTAAATACTTTTTTTGGGGTTTTAGCAACAGAATCTCAAGAAATTGCGGAAACCTTTATTAAAGATCGAACAACTTGGTGGATTTTTACGCGGTTAGCCCTGAAAGCAGCCCGGATAAATCCTTTATTATTAATTTGGATTTTAGACTTTGTAAATGTGGGAGAAGTTCTAAGATGGATGAAGAATTTTATTCAATTTATGGTATTATCTATGATTAGTTTCCTTTGCGGTTGGCTTCCTAATTTCAGTCGCAAAATTCAACCCTGGTTAGAACCCCGTTATCCTAAACTTTGGATGTGGTTATTAACAACCAGTTATGCTTTAACTGACGGAATGGGAAAACCACAAACTCCACATTTTAATACCTGAAAACTCAATTAATCTCAATTTCAACTTGTCATCAATTATAACAATTAATTTGAGGGGAAAATGAATACAGTTACTTTAAATCTCAATCCGATTATTAAACTCACACATGATCAATTTTATCAACTGTGTGCAGCTAATCCAGATTTACAATTAGAACGTAATGCTGAGGGAGAATTAATTGTTATGCCACCCACTGGAGGAGAAACAGGAAAACGCAATTCTAAACTTAATTTACAATTAGGAATTTGGAATGAACGTACTCAATTAGGTGAAGTTTTTGACTCATCCACTGGTTTTACTTTACCAAATAAAGCAGATCGATCGCCTGATGTTGCTTGGTTAGAAAAATCTCGTTGGCTGGCTTTAACTTCTGCACAAAGAGAAAAGTTTATTCCTTTATGTCCTGATTTTGTGATTGAGTTACTTTCTCCTAATGATAGTTTGAAAAAAACTCAAGACAAAATGCAAGAATATATGGAAAATGGCTGTCGGCTGGGTTGGTTAATTAATTGCAAAAATCAACAAGTTGAGATTTACAGGATTGGTAAAGAAATAGAAGTTTTAGATATTCCTAATAGTATTTCAGGTGAAGATGTATTACCAGATTTTGTGCTAAATCTGGAACAAATTTGGTAGTTTATAGCGATCGCTTGCTAATTTTTTCAGGGGCGATCGCTTTTTTGATCAAATAGGACTTACAAATGGATTGGCAATGCTCAATTTGCTCCCACTTTATTGGGTTACATCGAAGGAGCACCCCCAGTACCTAGTGAAAACCTCACCTTAGCCGATGATTATAACGGCGCAACTTCAGTGGAATTAACCATGACGGAAGATGTGAGGTTTAATTGGACGCGATCGCAAGATAGCGGTAGTATAGATGAATCAATTACAAGTTACATAAAACATCCATGAATAACAGTGAAATATCAAGTCTCCAATCTACCGAAGCTTTGACTGGTGGAAATGAACTGAAAAAGCGGGAAATTAGTGATAGCAGAACTAATTTTTATATCGTAGATACCAACAATCCCATCAACATCAATGGTGATCTTAATGCCTGGGAAATTTGGGCGGATACAACAGCATCTGTACAACTGATTATTTACAGAAAGGAAGCAGGTTCTTGGTCAGTAGTGGGCAAGAGCGATCTCAAAACCCCAGTGGTGGGACTTAACCAGTTTGCCATATCTACACCCATTACAGTGAAAAAAGGTGACTATATTGGGATCTATTATCCCGGAGCAGGTTCTGTCAGTTTCAACCGTAAAACTGCACAGGACGCTTGGGACTTAGGAAATTTAACTGGCACAGCTCTTTTCACTGCCTCTGGTGCTAACGCGACAGCTTTTTCAGGTTCAAGCAATCGAATTTACTCAATCCTGGTGAAAGGTGCTGTTCCTGTTATTCAATCCCCCGCACCCCAACCCCAACCCGTACCAGAAGTAACTCCTGCACCGGAAACAACATCGGAAGTAACCCCCGCACCCCAACCCGTACCAGAAGTAACTCCTGCACCGGAAACAACGCCCGAACCTTTAGTCAGTGACTCGGAAGAATTTACCATCACCGCGACTAAAGATGTAACGATTTCCAAATTAGTTTATAAAGGTCAAGTCAAACGCACTCAAGCCGATGAATATATAGAGATTAGCAACCCCGGTAACAGTCCAGCGAATCTCTCCGGTTGGAAAATCACTTCTGCGGGTAGCCTCAAGCAAGTATTCACGTTCCCACAAGGCACTATCTTAGAAGCTGGTAAGAGTTTCCGCGTTTATACTAATGAAGTACATCCTGAAACGGGTGGTTTCTCCTTTGGTAGTGGTACTGCCATTTGGAATGATGCCGGAGATGAAGCTAAACTTTTTGATGCAGCCGGAAACAATGTTTCTACTTTAGCTTATGGAAAAAATACCATTGCTGGTATCAAACAACAATTCCAAGTTCCTCAATTACAGTTTGTTGCGACTCATAGTGCAATTAACAAACAAATGTCTTTAACGGGTAAAGTTACATTTACTGAAGCTTTATCTTTAGCAATTAAGAGTTTTCTGGAGGATGATACTCATCCTGAAAGTCCTTTAGCAATGATTCTTAAAAAGCCGGGTCTTTTTGGTTTACCAGCAGATGCTACTAAAGCAATGGCTACGGAAAAATTGCGTTCTTTGATGAATGCAGATGCAAAACTTATCTTATATCCTACTTCTGACCGCCAGACTGCGGATTTTGGGGAAACAGTGCCAGAAAATTGGATTTTTGAACTACAAATTGGTACTAAGGATCGTACAGTGTACGAATATTTTCTTGAAAGTACAATGCGCTGGGCAATTATCCCCCGTTCAGGCGCAAAAGTCTATAACTACGCTGTTTCTTTCTAGTTAAAGTCGTCTTATTGCTATGTAAAAGTGCTTTTGCAGAGCAATAGCTAAAACGTATTTACATTGCACAATATGGAGTCAGAACTCTTCGCCCAAGCCACCGTTAACATGACTCAAACCATGAGTAAAACCGAATCTCGTAGCAAGGGTTTTGAGTTGAATATTGACTTGAGTGGGATGGAAAATAAAGGGGTGACGGACTATAAAGATAACCCCATCCTGCCAGGGGAAAAAGTTGACCGTTATCGCTTTATGAGTTTCTATCTTGAAGGGAGTACCCAACACTTCCAAGACTTCTTTAACTATGTGGTTGACCCGGAATGGTTGTAAAGCAATGACGAAGAAGCACGGGCGTTGCGTGAAACTCTTGGGGGTAAGCCCAATAACACTTGGCGGGTGTTGCACCGTGTCACTTATGTGGAACGTCCAGCACTGATGGGCTTTGGTCGCGATGTGCGTCAGTTTAAAGTTCGGGATGAAAATGTCGGAATTGGTAAGGTCATTGTTGATGTTGCTAATTTACAACAGAAAGTTGATCAAATTCTGGAATGGATTAGCTCACAACCAAAGTCATCAACTAGAGCGAGTTTATCCCTTTTTCAATTAATCAATTAGATAGCGATCGCTTGCTAATTTTTCAGAGGCGATCGCTTTTTTGATCAAACAGGTCAGCCAGAGAACAAAACAGCCCTAAATCTAGGTGTTTAACAGCTTAACTAACCTTAACTGTCAGGGGAGTATATTCTGCCACTAATTTCCGAAATTGTTCTCCCTCCAAGGTTTCAATTTCTAACAGTAATTCCACCAACTGATCCATTAACATTCTGTTTTCACGAACCAGTTTTCGAGCTTTTTCATAACAGTCAAAAGCCAGATCTCGAATTAAATGATCAATTTGGGTAGCTACTTCCTCCGAATATTCCGATTGAGAAGGAAATCCTCGACCTAAAAACACTTCCGCCGAGGGACTTTCTAAAGCAACTAAACCCAATTCCGACATTCCATAACGAGTCACCATTTCCCTGGCTAAATTCGTTACCGTTTGAATATCATTACTGGCTCCAACCGTAACTTCCGAATCCCCAAAAACCTCCATTTCCGCCGCTCGTCCGCCCAAACAAATGGTAATTTGATCGGTTAACCAGGATTTCGTATATAATCCACTATCGACCATTTCTTCATTAAACATTTGTTGAGCAAAACCACCAATTCCTCCCGAACGCGGAATAATAGTAACTTTATTTAAAGGATCAGAATTCTTCAATAAAGTCATTAACAAAGCGTGTCCGATTTCATGATAGGCAATCAGACGCTTTTTCTTACTATCTAATAACGGCGTTAAAGCTAACCCAATCGTAATCCGATCAATCGCATCATCAATTTCTAAAGGAGTAATTGATTCCTTACGACGTCGGGCGGTTAAAATCGCCGCTTCATTGAGTAAATTCGCTAAATCTGCCCCCGATAATCCCGGCGTCCGACGGGCGATCGCATCTAAAGAAACATCCTCCGATAACCTCTTATTCCGAGCATGAACTTCCAAAATCCCCAAGCGGCCATTAAAACTAGGTAAATCCACCATAACCTGTCGATCAAATCGACCCGGACGCAATAACGCCGCATCCAAAACATCGGGGCGGTTAGTCGCCGCAATCACAATAATGCCCGTATTTCCTTCAAAACCGTCCATTTCCGTTAATAATTGGTTTAGGGTTTGTTCACGCTCATCATTTCCCCCACCAATACCCGCGCCCCGTTGACGTCCGACCGCATCAATTTCATCAATAAACACCAAACAAGGGGCATTTTCCTTCGCCTTTCTAAATAAATCCCGCACCCGGGAAGCCCCGACCCCGACGAACATCTCCACAAATTCTGACCCAGAAATACTAAAAAACGGGACTCCGGCTTCCCCAGCCACCGCCCGGGCTAAGAGGGTTTTTCCCGTCCCTGGGGGCCCAATTAACAATACTCCTCTGGGAATTTTAGCCCCAATCGCGGTAAAACGTTCGGGTTGCTTCAAGAAGGTGACAACTTCCTGTAATTCTTCCTTAGCTTCCTCAATTCCCGCCACATCCTCAAATAAGATGCCAGTTTTCGCCTCCATTTGAAACCTGGCCTTGGATTTGCCAAAATTCATCGCTTGGCCCGATGCTTGGGTAGACCGTCGCAGAATCATTAATAAAATCGCCAATAGGCCAAAAATAATCAGCATATTGACGATCAGCCCCATGGCCATACTATTATCCGCCGAAGGGCTAACTCCATACTCGACATTATTTGCCCGAATTTCTCCCATCAATTCCGGGTTTTGGGCAAACAGGGAGACAAAATATATCGACCCAGCCTTTTTATCTTTCTCTCCCTTCAAAGTGACTTTCGCCATTTGTCGTGAGGGGTCTTCTTCAATTTTTTGAACTTCCCCGGCTTGAATTTTCTGCAACAGTTGACTGTAGCTGATGGTTTTTGGGACGTTATCCGCAAAAGCCGGAGTTCCCATCAGCACCCCTTGGGCGATCATCCAACTTCCCAAAAGTCGCCCCAGTCTTTTCCCAATCTTTGTTTTCTGGGGGACTATCTGTTGAGGATTTGACCCTCCCATCCAGGTTTTGATCCAAGACCTATTCATTCTACCTTTTCCCGTTGCTACGCTCATTTCTATCTAGTTTAACGCCCCGATGGGGAAATTATGGCTCAAGTCGTCAGAATTCAAGAGTTAAACGACCGGGTAATTAACAGTTTAACTTAAATTAAGGCTAACACAGAAACAGGTGAACCCGAACCGCCTGTTAATTTTAAAATACCGATAATTAAGGTAATTCCAGTGGCGGGAAGTTGATCCAGATTTGTCAAATTCTCTAACACAAAACCGTTATTTTTCAAAATCATTTTATTAGTATTAAAACTATGATCAAAACCCGGATCAACTCCATGGGTATCAATTCCAACTCCCTTAATATTTCTTTGTTCGATTAAAAATTGAGTTGCTTCACTCCCAAACCCTGGAAAATGCAATTTTCCCTCAGTATCAATATTTAAAAAATCAATGGGATTATGCCATTTTTTTTCCCAACCTGTATCAAGTAAAACCATACTATTTTCAGGAATAATATTATACTGTTTTTCCCATAATTCAATATCACTCACCGTTAAAATTGAATCAGGATTTTGACTAGCTTTTTCTCTAATATTAATCACAACTGCGGGAAGAATACAAGACTCTGGCGAATAATCATCAATTCCAATTCCATCTTGATAAAAACTTTTAGGCGAATTCAAATGAGTTCCACTATGTTCTCCCATGGAAAACCTTCTTAAATAATATCCCGATGTCGAAAAATCTGCTATAGTTTCTAATTCCACAGCAGGATCACCTGGCCATAAAGGAATATCAGGATCAATTTTATGGGTTAAATCAATAATTCTGCGGTAATTAATTGTTTTCATAATTGTGATTATCCTACCTTCTTACTTCGTGTCTTAGTGCCTTTGTGTTTCTCTCTTTAATCTTAATCGTGAATTCTAATCCATTGATTCAGAATTTTATAAATATTAACTAATCCTTGTAAATGCGATCGCGGAGAACGTCCATATAAAAAATCATGCAGACTGATTTGATAATTATATTGTAGGGCTAAATCTAACCATAAATTATTATAGGCTTGTCCTTTAATATAATCAGGAACTGTGTTATAATAATAAGGAAAACTATCTAAACAAGTATTAAAAAAGTTTTTGCGACCTTGATATTTTAAATAATTAAAACGGGGTTGAAAAACCGTTAAATTATCTAAAGTAGTATGAATATTATCAGCTAGAGCTTCAGGATCAAATTCCGATAATAACCCTGATCCCGTAGGGAATAATTCAGCTTTACCTCTGACATATTGATTGAATTGCCCAAAACAAATCACCGGAATATTACAACTCATCGCTTCTGAAAGACTGCGATTTTTTCCTTCTAAAAGAGAACCCAAAAGACAAACTTTAGACCGAGAATAATACAGAGGCATTTCTTGATAATAGTCAACTTGAGAAACTATTTTAATATTATCTAAATTGTTAACTAAAATAGTTTGAATTTTTTGCCATTCTAATTGAGCTTCATTACTTAGTAATTCAATAGAATTAAAATCAAAATTATCCTCTAAAATTAGAGTCATTTTTAAAGGTTTATTATATTTTTTTTGATAAATATTTAATGCCTGGGCAATTATCGGTAAATTATAAATAGGAGATAATTTAGCCACGCACAAAATATCAATATCTTTGGTTTTAATGGGCTGAGGTGCAATCAAATATTCATTAATAAAATCGCCATTAGAAGCCGGAATTAAAATTTTATTAGCCCGTTGAGGATAGGTTTTTTTAAACCAATCTGCACGGGAGGGATTATCATATAAACAAAAATAGGCATCAGCCGTATTAGACCAAGGATAAGCACACCAAAGGGAATCAGCTATTGAAAAGAAAACCTCAGAAAGTTGAGGTAAAAGTTTATTTAATAAATCTACAGATTCACTAAAATATAATCCTTTAATAAATTTACCTTCATAAAACAAAGGCGGGAGTAAAATATGAAAATTTACGTTTTCAAAACGGTCAGATTCTTGTTCAAAAATTTCATTAGTCCAGCTATCTAAATCAGAATAAATTTCCTCTAAGGATTTATAAATTTCAGGACTATTAAAATATTGGCTTTGGCGTTCGTAGTTTCCTATTCCCATAATATTTTAGGCTTTTTTATTAATTAATTAGGTGGGTATAGCCCACCCTACAAGAGTTTATTTTATACTCAATTGGTCTAACCAATTCAAAATAATAGAGTTAACCTTTTCAGGACGTTCATCATGGGGACAATGACCTGTATCTGGAATTGAAATAAATTCAACAGATGGATTTATTTCCGCCAAATCTTGATAAATTTTTGCCCCAGTAATTGGTGTCCAAGGGTCAGTTTCTCCCCAAATAATTAATAACGGTTGTTGAATTTGGGGTAATAATTCTGAGGGTTGAGGGCCGGGAGGGGCGGTTAAAATCGAAGCAAAGACCTGTTGAGCACCAATATCATTAGAAGGAGTATATAATAGGTCTACCAATTCATCGGTAATGGCTTGTTTATTGCCATAAACTTGATGTAAAGTATTTCTAATGCGGTGTTTTTGCCGAATTTGATTAAACATAAACGGCCCAATAATAGGATTATTCACAACTTTTGCGAATAATCCCATAATCAACCGCAGGGGTAAATTTAATTCTTCGGGGCGATGATTTAACCCTCCTGCACAATTAATTAATACCGCCCCTGCTGATATTTCAGAATGGTTAGCAACCATGATTAAACCTAATAATGCCCCGATAGAATTGCCGATAAAAATAGCGGGTTGTTGAATCTTTTCTGCCCAAAAATCTGTTAGTAATTCTTCCCACAATTCTAAACTATAATCGAGATTAGGTTTTGCGGATGCCCCAAATCCCAATAAATCTAAAGCAAAAACCCGGTATCCTCCTTGGGCTAAAATAGGGATATTATGACGCCAATGTCCAATGGATGCACCAAACCCATGAATCAGCACTAAGGGCTGTCCGCTTCCGGTGGCGGTATACTGGATTTGATGACCTTTCCATGTCCAGGTCTGGGGTTCAAAGGGGGTTGTGATTTGGGGGGAAGTTGTGGTTGTCATTTTATTAAGATTTGTAAACACTATCTTTGTATCATAGATGATTTCACCCTGGAAACAAGACAGAATTATTATTCATACCCAAAGAATTTTGAGGAGTTATCAACATTGGACAGGGGAAATCCTGTTAAATTTCAATGACACCCCGGAGGAGGTTGCAGAAACCTTATTTTACTCACCCTTTGTGTTAGTTTCCCACGGAATTGAACCCGATCCAATTTTTAATTATGGCAATCAAAAAGCCTTGAAAATGTGGGAGTTAACCTGGGAAGAATTAACTCAAATGCCCTCTCGAAAAACCGCCGAACCGATGGTACAGGAGGAACGCGATCGCTTGTTAGCAGAAACTACGGCTAAAGGATTTGTTAAAAACTATCAAGGGGTGAGAATTTCTAGTAGTGGAAAACGCTTTTTAATTCAAGATGTTTTAATTTGGAATGTGTTAGATGAACAGGAGCAATATTGTGGACAAGCGGCGGTTTATTCTAAATATCTGTATATTTGAAATCGGGATCACAGATTTAAGAGGATTTCACGGATTTCACGGATTTTAATCTGTGTTCATCTGCGTCATCCTCTTAAATCCGTGATCGGGAATGGCGGTTTATTCTAAATATCTGTATATTTGAAATCGGGATCACAGATTTAAGAGGATTTCACGGATTTCACGGATTTTAATCTGTGTTCATCTGCGTCGTCCTCTTAAATCCGTGATCGGGAATGGCGGTTTATTCTAAATATCTGTATATTTGAAATCGGGATCACAGATTTAAGAGGATTTCACGGATTTCACGGATTTTAATCTGTGTTCATCTGCGTCGTCCTCTTAAATCCGTGATCGGGAATGGCGGTTTATTCTAAATATCTGTATATTTGAAATCGGGATCACAGATTTAAGAGGATTTCACGGATTTCACGGATTTTAATCTGTGTTCATCTGCGTCGTCCTCTTAAATCCGTGATCGGGAATGTGGAAAACGCTTTTTAATTCAAGATGTTTTAATTTGGAATGTGTTAGATGCAAATGTTAGAACCTCATAAATATTGATTCTTATATGCCAGCAACACCTGAAACTATTCATCATTTTGTTAATTATTGCCAGCAATATATTACGGGTCGAGAAAGAGGGGAAGGGCAAATATTTATAGATCAATTCTTTCAAGCATTTGGCTATAAAGAAGGTTTAAGAGAGGCTGGAGCAATATGTGAAGAAGTTGTTCCTGATGGTAGCAGGAAAGGTAATACAGGATTCGCCGATCTTTTTTGGCGACGTGAGCCCTTAGATTCTGTATTAATAGAAATGAAATCAAAGAAAGAAAAAAAACTAAATCAACATTATGGTCAAGCCTGGGAATATTCCAGAAATTTAACACCCAGACCAAGATATGTAATTTTATGTAATTTTGATGAGTTTTGGATTTATGATTTTGAAAAAATCATTGATACTCCAGTTGATATTATTCGTTTAGTAGAATTACCAGAACGATTAGACGCTTTTACTTTTATGGAGTTTAGCACTCAGCGTCCTAATTTTCGGAATCAGCAAATCATAGAAGTAACAAAAAGAGCGGCTCAAAGAATGGGTGAGTTATTTCAAAGACTTCAGGCTAGAAGTCAGAGAAATAAGAGAAATAATTTTACCGATTTAGATGCTCAAAGATTTGTGCTTCAATGTGTAATTGCAATGTTTGCTCAGTATAGAGGGATGTTACCCCCGAACCTTTTTACTAACTGTATTCAACGATGTTTAGAGGGCGAAAGTACATACGATATTTTATATAATGGTTTGTTTCGGGAAATGAATACCAAAGGAATTACACCTTATGGTCGTTATCAAGACGTGGATTATTTTAATGGTGGATTATTTTCGACCATTCCTCCGCTTGATTTACATAGGGAAGAATTAGAATTTTTAGCCGCATCTGCTTCTGAAGATTGGAGTAAGATCCGTCCAGCTATTTTTGGTAGCATATTTGAAAGTACAATTACCGGGGAAAGTCGTCATAGTGGTGGTATTCATTACACCTCAGAAAACGATATTATGAAAATTGTCCGACCCACAATTAGTAAACATTGGGAGGATAAAATTGAGCAAGCCAATACAATTGAAGAATTAAACTCTTTGCGACTAGAAATACAAAACTATCGGGTATTAGATCCGGCTTGTGGATCTGGTAATTTTTTGTATATGGCTTACCAGGAACTCAAACAATCCGAACAATTATTGCTGGATAAAATAGCGGAAAAATCAGGCACTTCTCAGTTAAGCATAGGATTTGTTACTCCAGAACAATTCTATGGAATTGATAATAATCCTTTTGCCATAGAGTTAGCACGGGTAACATTAATAATTGCTCGGAAAGTGGCTATTGATAAATTAGGCTTACATGAAAACCCACTTCCTTTAGATACACTAGATAAAAATATCGTTTGTAAAGATGCTTTATTTGAAGATTGGGTTAAAGCTGATGCAATTATTGGCAACCCTCCTTTTCAATCCAAGAATAAAATGCAGCAAGAATTTGGTAATAATTATGTGAGAAAACTCAGAGAAAAATATCCAGATATACCTGGACGTGCTGATTACTGTGTTTATTGGTTTCGCAAAACCCATGATCAATTAATAACAGGCGGTCGGGCGGGTTTAGTTGGTACTAATACAATTCGTCAAAATTATTCCCGCGAAGGTGGTTTAGACTATATTGTTGCTAATAGTGGCACTATTACCGAAGCTGTATCTAGTCAAGTTTGGTCGGGTGATGCTGCCGTTCATGTTTCGATTGTTAATTGGGTAAAAGGTGAATATCAGGGCAAAAAGAAACTTTACACTCAGTTAGGAGACTCGTTAGATAGTCCTTGGCAAGTTTTAGAATTAGATCGGATTAATTCGGCTCTTTCTGCGGGATTTGATGTTACTCAAGCTAAAAAAATTATCGCCAATGCTAATTCAGAAGCTTGTTATCAGGGACAAACTCATGGACATGAAGGTTTTTTGCTATCGCCAGAAGAAGCCGCTGTATTTTTACAAGATCGTAAATCCAAACCAGTCATTTACCCTTATTTAACTGGTGATGATATCTTAAGCCATCCCCAAAGTCTCCCTTCTCGTTATGCCATTGACTTAAACAAATGTGCTGATCCATCTTTAGCCATGAAATATAGTCAAGCATTTGCTCATGTAAAAAAGTATGTTATGCCTACAATACAGGCTAATGCTGAAGATGAAAAAAAGAAAACTGGTAAAGAAACTGGCCCTCGCCAAACACATTTCCGTCGTTGGTGGAAATATTGGAGATATCGTCCTGAAATGATTGAAAAAATTGAATCTTTACCCCGTTATATTGTTTGTAGTCGAGTAACTAAAAGATCAATATTTGAATTTGTCAGTTTTGATATCCGTCCTAATGATGCTCTGCAAGTTTTTAGTTTAGCTGATGATTATTCTTTTGGTATTTTACAATCTGGTATTCATTGGCTTTGGTTTACTGAAAAGTGTTCGAGTTTAAAAGGAGATTCACGGTATACTTCTGAATCGGTATTTAATACTTTTCCCTGGCCTCAAAATCCGACAATATCTCAAGTTAGAAGTATTGCAGATGCAGCTATAAAATTAAGAGAAGTTCGTCGCAAAACAATGATAAAAAATAATTGGAGTTTACGAGAATTGTATCAAACATTAGATCAACCAGGGGATACACCTTTACATAAAGCTCATGCTAATCTTGATCTAGCAGTCCGTTTAGGTTATGGGATGAATCCAGATGAAGATTCTCTGGGATTTTTGTTTGAACTAAATTTAGAAGTGGCAAATAGAGAAGCGTCGGGAGAATTTGTTGTACCACCTGGACTACCTCCATTTGTAACAAATTATCAGGATTTTATCACACACGATTGCGTCAAAATGCTTGAAGATAGATAAGCAATTTTATTTCTCCACAATAACTTAAATTTTATAATGAAACAGTGAAATCCGTAGTTTTTCCAGAATTTAATCTGACCGCCGGACGGATTTTTAATGGTGGGTAAGTATTCACAAGTCTGCTTTAATCATCCTCTAGTTGCAGTAATTGTTGGTCAAGGATTTGAATACGCTTTTGGGCAACGGTTTCTGATAAAATTCGCTTTCGCATTGCTTCATTGAGAACTCCTTTTTCCGCTAATAGTAAACGCCGACGAATCGAGTCTAATTTACTAATATAATCTCCCTGAGAATGTTCAAAATCTGCCGGACGCCGATTATAAAATTCTCGCAAAGACTTTTCGGCTCCCGCTATTTTTACTTGATAAGTAGAACGCATTTCTTCATAGACCGATTTAGGTAAAATTCCAGACTTTAATAAACTATCCAATTCATCCTGGGCGGCTTTAGCGGTAATTAATTCCGCTTGCCATTCTTCCACCCGTTGCTGTGTTAGAGAAACCGTTGATAAATTCAAACGTTTAACTACCCAAGGTAAACTTAAACCTTGCCCGACTAAGGAGACTAAAACACTACCAAAAACCAGGGTAATTAAAATATCCCGTCCTGGGAGTGTGGTCGGTAAACTTAAAGCCAAAGCCATGGATAGGGAGCCTTTAATATTCCCAAAAAATAACAAATGTTGCCAACGCAGGGGAATTACACGGTCAAACCGACTCGCCAGTGCTAACAGGGGATAAACCGTTAAACCACGGGCGACTTGGTACGCCAAAACCGCTAACAAAACCGCAGGTAAGGTTTGCCAGAAGGTTACTAGGTCGATTTCTACCCCAATTAATAGAAAAATAAAAGTATTAACGGTAAAACCCGCATATTCCCAGAAACTCAATAGGGTAATTCGACTTGAAGCTGAGGTTTGGCGAGACAGTCCCAGATTTCCAAAAATTAATCCCGCTACGACCACCGCCACCGCACCGGATACCCCTAGCCATTGCCCCACTTGAAAAGTTCCTAATGCCACGGCTACGGTGAGTAATAGACTATTCAGGGGATCATCTAAACGGGCAAAGATAGGGATAGTTAAGTAGCCTAAGACCAAGCCCACCAGACTCCCGCCAACGGAGCTAAACAGCAGTTGTTGAAAGCCTTCTAGGACAGTAAGGGAACCTGTGGTATAAAATTGTGAAATTAGATTAAAGCAAACCAAAGCCGCCGCATCGTTAAACAGGGTTTCCCCTTCCACAATAGTTGAAAGTCTCGAAGGGACTGGAATTTCCTTAAATACCGCAATCATGGAAACCGTATCGGTATTGGCTAACATCACCCCCATAAAGATGGCAGGTATCCAATCGAGTCCTAGGCCAAATTTTAATAAAACTGCAATAATTCCACCGGAACAAATCGCCCCAGGGCCAGCTAAAAGGGCAATGGGTTTAAAGGTACTCCTAAGACGACTAACATCGGTATTAATCCCGGCTTCAAAGATGAGAATAGGTAAAAATAGATTCAAAACTAAAACCGGATCTAAACCCACCGATTGAGACATAAATTCTGAGAAGGGCAAACCTGCGAGCACTAAACCTGTAACGTAGGGAATCCCAATTTTGCGGGAAAATAGTGCCACTCCCGTCGAAACCAGTAGGAGAATAATTGAAATCCTGACTAATTCGGTAACATCCACTCTCGATACTGCTGAATAATTAGTCTTCATATTATCAGTTAATCTTGCCACACGGTAAGATTAATTATCAATCCAAAATTAAGGTATTGCTATGTATGTTTTGATTGGTGGCGGGGGATTAGTTGGGTTGAGTTTAGCCCAAAAATTGTTAGAACTTGGGCATACGGTGGCAGTTATTGATACTGACCCCACCGCCTGTAGCTATGCCAGGGAAAAAATTGGGGCCATGGCCTTTGAAGGTAGTGCGGTAAGTACGGATGTATTATTAGAAGCCGGAATTCGGAAAGCGACTTCTTTGGCGGCGATGCTCAGAAGTGATGCCCTGAATTTAGCCATGGTCACCCTCGCCAAACATTACGGAGTTCCCCATATTTTAAGCCGGATGCGCCACCCTGATTTTGCCGAACCTTTGCGTTTGTCCGGGGCAAATCATATTGTTAGTACCGTGGAATTAGGGGTATCTACAATGGTGAATGCCATTGAGTATCCGCAAGTAGAATCTATGATGCACTTTGAGCAAGGACAAATTGAGGTTCTCAAACTGCCAATTCCAGATCGTTGTCGTGTGGCGGGTCGGAGTGTGGCGGAAATTGCTCAGGATGCAAGGTTTCCTGAGAGTTCTCTGATTGTCGGTTATCAACCTCACCCCCATGATGATTTGATGATTCCAAATGGGAGCACGGTTTTAGAACCTGGGTCTACTGTGTTAATTGTGACTAAACCGGGATCATTACATCAAATGATCGATTTTATCGGGGTGTCTCCATCTTAATCGGGATCTCGATCTTTTCTATCATCCGTCGTTTTTAGAACTTCTTTGTGTCTTTGTGGTTAAATTAACTAAAATTGATTAGACTGGTTAACCCTTTAACTCTTTTTGCATTAATCGCCGTTTCAACGGTTCAGGATCACCTTGACCTACTGCCTGACCATTTTCTAATAAAAACGCCCCATCACTATAGTTTAATTCCTCTAAACGGTGTGTTACCCATAGGGCTGTAATGCCTCTGGTTTTCACTAACCGTTGGACTTCAATCACTAAATCATTTTGACTATCGGGATCTAATAATGCTGTGGGTTCATCTAATAATAATACTTGGCAATGTCTAGCTAAGGCTCCAGCGATCGCAATTCTTTGTTTTTGACCCCCACTTAAGGCATAAATCGGACGTCGTTGTAACTCCAATAATTTCACCGCAGTTAAGGCATCTTCTACCCGTTGTTTCACTTCAATCCAGGGTAACTTATCCTCCACTAATCCAAAGGCTACATCCGCCCCTACCGTTGGCATGACTAACTGATGATCAGGATTTTGAAACACAAACCCCACCCTTCCTTGGAGTTGAATTTCTCCCGATTTCGACTGTAATAACCCAGCTAATAATCTCAATAAGGTGGATTTTCCACTACCATTGCTTCCCAAAAGCATCCAAAACTCTCCTTTAGGAACATCCAGGGAACAGGATTTTAAGACCTGCGCCCCGCTTGGCCAACTAAAGCATAGTTCTTGTACCCGTATCGCTGGACTTGAAGATTCCATGCTCGTTGTCATTCCCTCTATTCTGCCTTTGCACCAACAAAACCAGGAGGTCTTCCTGCGGCATTTCCTCCGGTTTTATCAGAAATTTGTACCGCAGAAATCTCACTACTGAGAATTGCCAGTTTTTTATCTGTAATTTTATCGCAAGTAAATTCTAAGACCTGGGCATTTCCTCCCCGCAGTGCATCTAAAATCTGATTGTAAGCTCCTTGGGCATCCTCAGCAGACTTTTTTTGAATCGATAAGGGGGTGGGAGTGTATTTAACAATAATGTCTACGGTGAACATAGGATCTCAAAAACCGTTAATAATTTCAATTTCTTACTATATCGTTTTCAGCTAACCCTGAACGGCATATTGTTGCAACTGATCCAGATCAACCACTTCCAACGCTCTAACATGGGTTGATTCTAGCACCACCGGGGGCGCGACTCCCGCATCCAGGGCTTCTTGCCAACGGGAGGCACACAAACACCACCGATCCCCCGATTTTAACCCCGGAAACCCAAAGGCGGTGACGGGGGTGCTAAGGTCATTTCCTTGGGCTTTTGTATATTCGAGGAATGCCGGGGTGACTTGGGCGCAAATTACATGAACACCAAAATCTTGCCCTCCAGTGTAACAAAACCCATCCCGATAAAATCCGGTCATCGGATCGGAGCAACACATTTCCAGTTTTCCGCCTAAAACATTTCTGGCTTCTTGCATTATCTTCAGTTAACTCTCCCAGGACTTACGCAGCTACACTATGAGTAGCGTAGCACTGTAAGGATGGCTTTATCCTAAAAGATAAGGCACTGGACAAGTAATTTGAGCAGTCTTTACCAATCTCACTACGAAATTTGTGAAACTTCCCCCACTAATGCCGATCGCCCTTCACGCCAGAATTGACCAGTTAATCAAGAGTCTCTGGATCAATACCTAACTCCCGCAATTTTGCCGCTAATTTTTCGGCTTTCTGTTCAGCTTGAATCACTTTTTCTTCGGGACTGGGCAACAGTTTTCCTTGCAAATTCCACCACCGTAACCAAGGCAATTCCATATTTTGATAGCTTCCCTGCCAAATACCTAACGCAACTTGTAATTCTGGAATTTCATACTGTCCATGAACATTAGGAGTCATTAATTCATAGTGGCTACCGATTAAGTGATATAGTTCAACACTCGCTTTTTCCACTTCGTAGATCCCGTAATATGCCGGACGAATCACCGTTTCGTAGATCCAAAATTTGCCACTCCAAGGGGTGCGATCGCGTTCCTCAGATCCATCACCAGAAACAAACTCTAAAACGATCTGCGGCGGGATAATTTCCTGCCATAACACATAGGATCGTCTGCCTTTGCCATTGAGTAACGGCGGCACATTCGGCACATAAAACCAGTCTGGGGCTTCGGCTCCCCTCTGCGGTGGTTCGGTTAAACGCCAATAAATGCCGCTATCTTGACCAATCGTGTACTGTCCGTCGGGATGAATTTGATCGAAGATCGGGCGAATCGTACTGGTCAGTAAAATACTTTGGGGATGTTCCTGAAAATTCTTCACGAAAGTACCGTCTTCACAGGGAAGTTGGGTGTGATCGGGCAGGGGTGTAAAAATTTCCTCGGCAAGCATGGGACTCTATACTCCTGTGGGTTTGCCTTATAACATAAGTCATTTACTTTCCTCAAAGAACTTTACGCAGTAACAACTTTAGATATAACAGATAGCTGACAAGCATTGCCCCAAGAGATTACCTCAAGCCAGTTAACTATTTATTTTGTGATGCTGTCATAAATTTTAAGCAGGGAAATAGATGATTAGGATGGGCTTCAGCGCAACAACGAAAGTGCTAACCCTAAGTATTTAATACCTTCCGGGGTAATTTCAAATCGACAGGGTAAGATTTCCACACCTACTAAAATTGCTTCTCTTAACAGTTGACCATAAACCGGGTCGGCGGTATCTCCAGGGGCAAATTCTGTACAATCTCCTCGATTAATAAAATATAACATAACTGCGCGATCGCCTTGTTTAACAACTTCAATTAATTCCTTGAGATGTTTTTGTCCTCTTTCAGTTACCGTATCGGGAAACAAAGCAATTTTCCCATCAGACCAAGTAGTATTTTTAACTTCTAAATAAATCGGTTTATCTTCTCCTTTCAGCAGAAAATCAACCCGACTTTTTAAATTCATTCCATAGGGAACTTCTTTCCTAATTTCGCTATAATTTCCTAATGAGGGAAATAACTTTTCTGTTAAAGCTAAATTAATTATTTTATTCGGTAAAGCGGTATTAATTCCAGTCCAAATTAACCCCCCCAGCCCCCCCTTACTAATGGGGGGTTCAAGATTTCGTTCTTGTATCAGGGGGGTTTGAGGATATTGTTCCGGTTCTTCTCTCCCCCCTTTGGTAAGGGCGGGTTCAAGATATTGTTCCGATTCTTCTCTCCCCCCTTTGGTAAGGGTGGGTTCAAGATATTGTTCCGATTCTTCTCTCCCCCCATTACTAAGGGGGGGCTGGGGGGGGTCAACCTCCGAATTTAACTGAATTAACTCCCAAGTATAGGGATATTTGCGGGTTTTACTGGGGCTGTAGGACACCATCACCGGGTTTCCAGGGATACAAACCCCGGTCATCGGCCCGGTATTCGGACAATGGGCGGTGATGACATCCCCAGAGGTTAACTGAATATCCGCTAAAAATCGTTTATAGCGTTTGAGCAAAACTCCAGACTCCAGGGGCGGATAGCGATACAAATAAGAATCCATGAGCAATAGGTTTGAATAGTGGTCAATTCCGATTAAACTAGGGTTTGCATTTTAACCCCTGTGGATATTCCGTGTCAGAAGAACCTAAACGCTCTCGTTCATTAGTAGGAATTGCCACTATTGTTGCAGTTGCTACCCTAATTAGTAAAGTATTTGGCTTAATCCGTCAACAAGTAATGGCGGCGGCTTTTGGTGTGGGGCCAGCCATTGATGCCTATAATTTTGCTTATGTTATCCCCGGATTTTTATTGATTTTATTAGGTGGAATTAACGGCCCATTTCATAGTGCAATTGTTAGTGCTTTAGCAAATAGAGAGCGAAAAGATGCAGAAGCATTAGTCGAAACTGTTTCTACATTAGTCGGAATGGTTTTATTAGTCGTAACGGTGGGGTTAGTAATTTTTGCTACCCCATTAATTGATTTAATGGCTCCGGGTTTAAGCCTAACTCCTGAAGGAATAGCTACCCGAAATATTGCCATTGAACAGTTAAAAATCATGGCTCCGATGGCTTTATTTGCTGGTTTAATTGGGATTGGATTTGGTACACTGAATGCGGCGGATATGTATTGGTTGCCGTCTATTAGTCCTTTGTTTTCTAGTGCGGCTTTAATTTTAGGATTAGGGGTTTTAATTGGGATTTTAGGGGATGAGGTAGGTAGTCCTAAATATATGGTTTTAGGAGGGGAAGTATTAGCTTGGGCGACTTTGGCGGGGGCGGTTTTACAATGGATTATTCAAGTTCCGGCGATGTGGAAATCGGGGTTAGGGACTTTAAGACTACGCTTTAATTTTAAAATTCCTGGGTTAAAAGATGTAATGAAAGTGATGCTACCCGCTACTTTATCATCAGGAATGTTACAAATTAATGTTTATACGGATTTATTTTTTGCCTCTTATATTCCTCAAGCTGCATCGGCTATGGGATATTCTGGATTATTAGTTCAAACGCCATTGGGAATCATTTCTAATATGATTTTGGTTCCTTTTTTACCCGTTTTTGCTCGTTTAAGAGATCCTGAACAATGGCCAGAATTAAAAGATCGGATTCGTCAGGCGTTAATATTAACAGCTATTACGATGTTACCGTTAAGTACATTAATGGTAGCTTTAGCCTTACCAACGGTGAGAATTGTTTATGAACGTTATGCGTTTAATTTACAGGCGTCGGAGTTTGTAGCTTCGGTTTTAGTTGCCTATTCCGTGGGGATGTTCTTTTATTTAGGACGGGATGTATTAGTTAGGGTATTTTATGGTTTAGGAGATGGACAGACTCCTTTTAAAGTTAGTATTTTTAATATTTTCTTGAATGGGTTATTAGATTTTATGTTGGTTAAATCTTGGGGTGCGCCGGGTTTAGTCTTCGCAACAGTTGTGGTTAATATTGTTTCTATGGTGATGTTTTTATGGCTATTACATATAAAATTAAATGGTTTACCCTGGCGGGAGTGGAGTTTACCCTTTTTGGGATTAACAATAATTAGTCTAATTTCTGGGTTGGTGAGTTGGGGAACATTACAAGGCTTAAGAATTTTAGCCCTCGGTGATAATTTTGGGTTTTTATTACTAGAATTAGTGCTTCCGGGGATTATCGGCCTAATTGTTTTTATGGTATTAATTCTATTTCTCAAATTACCCGAAGTGGATTTATTAGTCTCCCGACTTCGCCAACGGTTTCAAAGATAATTAAACTGATAACTGAGGGAGGAGACGCGCCGTGGCACGTCTCTACTATTCGGCGCTTTTTCTCATGTTTTTGCGAAGAATCCAAAGACCAAAACCAATGACTAAACTTAATAACGCAATCTTAGAAATAGGGCTTATATATTCTTCAACCAAATCATAATGGTCTCCTAACAAATACCCGGCTCCGGTTAAAAAAGTCACCCAAAGGGTTGTACCAATGGTAGAATAGATAATGAAAGGAGTTAACGGCATATGATTTAGACCCGCAGGTAAAGAAATTAAGGTTCTCACCCCGGGAACTAAACGACATAAAAAAACCGCCATTCCGCCATATCGAGTAAACCAATTATTGGCTTTATCAATATCTTTTCCGGTCACTGTAATCCATTTTCCGTATTTGTCGGCTAAATCTCTTAACCGTTCTTCCCCAAAGAATTTACCCGCATAATACCAAGGAAACGCCCCTAATATTGTTCCGACAACTCCCGCTAAAACCGCCGGAAAAAATTGCATTTCTCCTCTGGATACCGTAAAACCAGCTAAGGGCATAATTAACTCAGAAGGAATAGGCGGAAATAGATTTTCTAAAAACATTAATAAACCAATTCCTAGATACCCCAAGGAACTCATGGTATTAGTAATCCATTCAACCATAATCTTTTCTTAAATTAAGTTTTCAGTCATTCAAAAACCGGGCTTCAGGTTCAGAAACCCGGTTTAAAGGGTGGCTTAAAAATCTATCTCAGAAACCGGATTTCTTCTTAGATATAAGCGCGAAAAACATTCATATTTTTCGTAGAAACCCGGTTTCTTGGCGTAAGTCCTAAACTGATTTATGTTCCCGATGTCCAAGAGTTAACATACTCGATTTGTTCTGGGGTCAAGCTATCAACTTTAATCCCCATGGCGTCTAACTTCAAACGAGCAATTTCTTTGTCAAGATTCGCCGGAATAGAATGAATTCCCGGTTCCAATTTACCTTGGTTTTTGACTAAATGTTCACAAGCTAAGGCTTGGTTAGCAAAACTCATATCCATCACCGCGCTAGGATGTCCTTCGGCCGCGGCTAAGTTAATTAAACGACCTTCTCCCAAGACCACAACGGATTTACCGTTTTTGAGTTTATATTCTTGGGTAAAGTTACGAACTTCTTTAACTTCGGTGGCTTTTTCTCCCAAGGTTTTCAGGTCAATTTCAATATCAAAGTGACCGGAATTACAAACCATGGCGCCATCTTTCATGACGTCAAAATGTTCGCCGCGAATAACGTGCTTATTCCCAGTCACAGTAATAAATAAATCTCCCACCGATGCAGCTTCATCCATCGGCATCACCCGGAAACCATCCATCACCGCTTCAATAGCGCGAACTGGGTCAATTTCGGTGACAATCACATTGGCGCCTAAACCCCGTGCCCGCAGTGCGGTACCTTTTCCGCACCAACCATAACCAGCCACCACAATATTTTTACCCGCTAACAGGACGTTAGTAGCGCGGATAATTCCATCTAAAGTTGATTGACCAGTACCATAACGGTTATCAAAGAAATGCTTAGTATCGGCATCGTTGACATTCATGGCAGGGAAAGTTAAAACCCCATCTCTCAACATCGCTTTCAAACGCACAATTCCGGTGGTGGTTTCTTCCGTTGTCCCAATCAAGTCGGGGATTTGGTGTTGACGTTCTTGAATTAAAGTTGCCACCACATCGCTACCATCATCAATAATAATATTAGGACGATGATCTAAAGCAATTTGAACGTGGCGAATATAGGTTTCGGCGTCTTCCCCTTTAATCGCATAAACCGGAATTCCGTAGTCAACAACTAAACTCGCTGCAACATCATCCTGGGTAGATAGAGGGTTACTGGCAATTAACACCGCATCGGCGCCACCCAATTTTAAGGCAATGGCTAAATGGGCCGTTTCCGTCGTAACGTGACAACAGGCGGCTAACCGCAGACCAGCAAAGGGTTTTTCTTTGGCAAAGCGTTCTTGAATCAGGCGCAGAACAGGCATTTCACGGCCAGCCCATTCAATCCGTTGTTTTCCTTTCGGCGCGAGGGAGGGGTCTTTAATTTCGTAGTTGATACGGACAGTTGTTGCAGTCATGTTTTAGTTGTTTCCTAGACAGAAATTATTTTCAGTTTCCGTGAGAATACTTAGGTTATCCGGCACACAGGGCCTAACTCAAGCATTCTGTTGGTGACGTCCCTATGCAACCTAGGGTTCCTCGTCAAAATTAGTGATTGTTGCAATTTATTAACATAAAGCCTAGCGCGAAACTTGTCATTAGGCCAGAGGTGACACAAAAACCCGATTTCTTCGTGTCTTCGTGCCTTTGTGGTCACTTCAAATCTATAGCAAAATTTTCTATCGTATTTAATAAGCAATTCATCACAATTTCTACACAAGAAACGGCCACACTATTGCCAATTAACCTGCGAAAAGTAGAATAGGAACCCAATATTTTAAATTCATCGGAAAACCCTTGCAAACGCAGCATTTCTCGCTCGGTTAATCTTCTTTCTCCATTGACTAATAAATAATTATAGGATGCTCCGGCTCTTAAGGCACAGGAATAGGGATAAGCACTAATATGACCAGCTTTATTTTCATGCCAAATTGTCGGTTCAGTATGGGTTTTTCCTTGATATTTAATTAAACGACTATTACGGATTTTCTCAGAAGCATAATAAAAGTCTGAAACCTGCGGTTCTAAGATTTCTGTTAAGGGTTTCATCGGTATTTTTTGAATATCCCAGCGAAACGGTAAAGATTGACGATAACCGACAATAAAAATCCGTTCTCGCTTTTGGGGTAATCCACAATTTAAAGCATTTAATACTTTATATTCAACAGTATAACCCAATTTTTCTAAAACTTCAATAATAGATTTTAAAGTCTTTCCTTGGTTATGTCCGACTAATTGTTTAACATTTTCTAGGATAAAATAATTGGGTTTTTTATTAGCTAAAATTCGAGCAATATCAAAAAATAATGTTCCTCTGGTATCTTCAAACCCTTTAAGTTGTCCACAAATACTAAAGGGTTGACAGGGAAACCCCGCCAATAAAAGATCATGTTCTGGAATATCTTTGGCTTCAATTTGAGTAATATCTCCGGCGGGTTGTTCCCCAAAATTCATCTGATATATTTTTTGAGCATCGGGGTCAATATCCGAGGAAAAAACACATTTTGGATTAATATTTTTAGCAGTTAATACTTGATTAATTGCAATTCTAAATCCTCCAATTCCACAAAATAAATCAATATATCTCATTAAGTAGTTGCACAAAATAAATTACCTAGTTGAGAGAGGGAACACCGGAACAGCCCCCCCAAACCCCCCGTGCACGGGGGGCTAGGGGGGGAGGGAATAGGGTGGAGGATGTGTAATTAATTTTGTTTAGGTACTTACTAATTTCCATGTTCAGTTTCTTTGAAAATCCTCCCAAATATTAGGTCACTAACTCCCCAATTAAAATCAGGAGGATTTCCCTGCTATGGCTCAATAATTAAGCCGTTTCAAAAGATTCTATTTCTAACACAGGGCCAATCATTGCCATCGTCATAATATCCTCTCGAATTTGACCTGTAATGGTGACTTTTAACCCAGATTTTTGCAAATCTTGAGGAGGATTATGGAGTTCATAGGTTTTGCTCTCGCTGACCAATGCCCAGGTTCCAGAACCAAATCCCTTGCGTTCAATTGTACCTGTTACTGTAATACTCATATTGCGTTCACCTGAGTTTTAATCGCTAAACGAGCTAACCCAAAACATAACAAAGCATTGGTAACTAAAAACAATTGAGAGACGAAACCTGTGCCTAATCCCCAAACAGTAGGAGAGACTATTGCACTAATTCCTAAACAACTTGCTGTTCCAATTGTTATTCCAATCGCTACCCATTTCCACTGGGGATGTCCCAGGAATAATAGGATTAAAATTACTGGAATTAATACACTAGCAAAAATGGGATTTAAGGTAGAACTTCCTTGAATTGCTCCCCCTAATTCGGGGAGAGAACTACCCATCATTCGCATCGGCCATTGGGGTAAATCAAAGATATAGAAACCCCGCAGAAAAAATAAACCACTACTTCCAGCAACTAATCCTCCAGCCAAAGACCAACCCCATTGAAACGGAAAATAATTTCTCAGAAACCAAGCTAATAAATAGGAACCCAAAACCATCGCTAATTTAGGTAATAATGCTACCGCCCCGCCATCAACCCAAAATCGAGGACTCAGATAGCCATTATCGCGTAACCAACGAAAGAAATCTCGGAAAGTAATTTGTCCTTTTAATGCCATTTGCACGGCATTTGTAGCATCTAAATGACCCGCCCCAAAATGATTTAGGGGGTCTTCTGCAACTTTGCGGGCAGATTCTTTGAGAATATTAATTACTTGATTTGGTTCGGTAACTCCACTAGCTTTAATTAATGCAGCTACCCCAGCAACGTGCGGCGCCGCCATACTTGTACCTTGAAAAGCTGCAAAAACCGCCTCACCCGTTGCCGGGTCAATGGTATTTTGTAGGATACCTCCGACTTGATTTTCTCCTTCAATTAATCCTCCTGGGGCGGCAATATCAACCCCAGCCCCAAAATTAGAATAGGGGGTTTTATTTCCGGCCGCATCTAACGCAGCCACACCTAAAACTTTAGGATAACGGGCAGGATATCCGGCGCAATTTTCCCCGGAATTTCCCGCCGCGCCAATAATTACAACTCCTTTAGAATAGGCATAATCAATGGCTTCTTGCATTAAGTTACTTTCGCCACCACCGCCTAAACTCATGTTAATCACATCGGCGTTATGGTCAGCAGCAAATTTAATCGCTTCGGCAATATCAGAAATCGTGCCTCCGCCCCCGGAACTTAATACTTTTAAGGGCATAATTTTGGCTTTGTAAGCAATGCCTGTTACACCATAATTATTATTAGTTGATTGGGCAATAGTTCCGGCAACATGGGTTCCATGTCCGTTATCATCAAAGGCTTCAATTTTATCATTTACAAAATCATAGCCTTCCACAAATTGGGTCTGTTCTAAATCGGGAACTAGACTAACTCCGCTATCAATAATGGCAACGGTAACTCCTTCTCCCTGGGTTTCACTCCAGGCTCCTTCTAAATTAATACTGCGAAAATTCCATTGTTTTCCATATAAAGGGTCATTAGGAATGGCATTTGCCGTATCATAAATAATCGCAGCTTGGGAATTTTTCCCTGGGATTTCGTCAGCACTATAGATATAATTGGGTTCAATAAATTCTGTTTGTTTACCCAAAGATTTTCTCAAGGATTTGAGTAGTTTAGCATCCCCTCTAACCACATAAACATTATCTGCTTGGGAAAATTCACTATTGAGATAGGGAACAATTTGATATTTTTCGGCTATTGTCCGAACTTGATTGGCAATTTCTTGTTTTCCTAAAGATTCTCTAAAATCAAGTACAATACTGTCATAACTGCCTTGATTGGCAAGACCGGAGAAGTTAGAAACTGCCCAGCCCAAACCAATTAAAAATAAGCAGAATAGGAAAAATTTTTTCATCGTTTTTCAACGGTTAAGGTTGATAATAGGTTAACATCTAAACCGGAGAAACCGGGTTTCTTGGGTCAGAACATACAATCTTGTTTCTATTCTATCTATCATCCTCAAAATAGAGGATCATAGATCCTAAATTAACACACAGAAAAAACTATTATGGAACGTGGTTTATTATGGCTTCCCCTGCTGGCGATATTTATTGGTTTAGCTTGGTCGGGTTGGAATGAATACCAAAAATTGGAGGCCTATCAAGCCTGGGCGACCCATTTTGATAAGGCTAAATATGACATTTATGCGGTCTTGGGCCTCAAGGAAACCGACCTAACCTGGGGAAAACCTACCCGCAAAGGCCCGATTAATTTAGAAACCTTTTCTCTCAAACAGGTGGAGTCCTTGGGGTTATTAGTGGAAAATCAGGCCGTTGACCCGAATATTCCCCCAGAAAAAGGAAAAGCGATCGCGTTAGAATTTAGATTCACCGATACTGCTAAAATTGTCCAAATTCCCTTTACTGAAATTTCTCTAGCCGTCCGATGGTATAAATATCTTCAATCCTTTATGAAGTCAAACTTGTAGAACTTCTGGCTTCTCCTTTCCTCTAAAAAGCTTATACTAGGGGAAATAAGGGTTATTTTCCCCAACTATAGGGGAATAATCGCCGATTTTTACCTTTTTTTTGCCTAAAGTATGAATTTTAAACAATTACCTAAAGTTTTAATCGCCTTAACCCTAGCAATGTCGTTATTAATATCGGCTTGCGGGGGCAAAGCTTCTACACCTCCGTCGGGGAATCAATCTGTTAATAAATCTGCCCCAACTACTGTGGCACAGAAAGCTGTTTCTGGCAGCCAATTTAATAAGTTTTTCCCCAAAGGTCAAGACGGTTATCAAGTGGTTTTTGCTCAGGAAAAAACTGGTTTTGCCGAAGCCAAATTGAATCAAGGAGGAGAAAATGTAGCCATGTTTTCAATTAATGACCTAGCGAATAATCCCAGTGCGGCGACAAAATATCAACAAAGTAGTAAAACTATTAGTGGATATCCAGCCGTTACTCAAGGTAAAAATACTACTGCTATTTTAGTGGCAAACCGCCATCAAGTCAAAGTCCAATCTCGGGCAGAATCTTTTACCGCCAATGACCGAGAAGAATGGCTGGGAAAATTCAATTTGAATGGGTTATCCCGAATCAAATAATATTAGTTAGCATTTCTAGCAACAATAACTGTACTATTCTAGGAGAATGACTGTGAGTAAACCTATCACTCAATTAGTTGATGAATTACCGACAGGTGGCGTTACCGTCATGGTTTTACGCGGGTTAGATTTTGTAATTCCGGGTCAATGGAATAATTTAGTTGGGTTTGAAAATACGGTTAAAACCATTACCGGAGAAGATGACCCCGCCTATATTCAACAGGTCAGTGAACGGGCTTTATGGCTCTATAATGACAAAAAACAAGAACAGGATTATCAACGGGCACTGTGGTTATATCAAACTATTGATAGCACTGGAACAGCTTTAGGAGCAGCCGCTTTAGCCAATAAAATCGGAGAAAGTGTCAACTTTTTAGGCTTCTTAAATCAATTAACCCCCAAACCAAATAAAGCCCAAGCGATTGATTTATCTCTGAAATTAGTTACAGAATTAGTCGGATTTTGTTTAATTAATGGCATCCCAGGTGATGGTATTGGAGACTTTTTAGCTGCATTAGGAGATTATGGCGGAGAATCTTTAATGCGGATGACCGCCTTAGTTTGTTTAGATGGTTTAATTCCTTTGGGGCCAGATTTTATTAGTTCGGCGTTATCAACTATTGGAAACTTAACCACGGAAGAATTAGAACAAAATGAAGGCTTTAAACGGATTAATGATGTCATTCCGGGTAAAACTTCTGAAGGAAAATTACAATTTGTGCAAGAAAGTTTTGATTCCGTCAAGGGTTGGATGGGAGATTTTGTTTCTCAACATGATTTAACCCCCGAAAAAGTAGTTAAAAATCTCCAAGGGTTTGTCGATATTACCAATGATAAGTTAGATTATGTTGCAGCATTTTTGGACATGACTACTAACTATTATACCCATACCGGAACTCAAACCTTAGCCCGTCGTTTAATTGAACGAGCCGCCGCCGAAATTTAACTAAAAAAATCAGGGGTAGGGTTTTCCCACCCCTGCACAGAAATCAATCATCCGTTAAAATAGCTTGAATATTCTGGTAAATTGTTGTTGAAATTAAAGTAAGGAAGTCTCCATGTCTGAAGAAACAAAACCCAACCCTGAAGCCACCCCAGAAACACCAGGCGAAAAACCGGCCGAGAAGAAAGCCAAAGCCCCAGCATTAGAAGATAAACCTTTCGGTGAGTTTATCCAACAGGACTATATTCCCGCCTTACAAAAAGCATTAAATAGTCAAGGTGTTGAGAATTTAGACCTCAAATTTGCCAAAGAAAAATTGCCTTCTAGCTTAGGAGAAAATCAAGATTGTTGGCAAGTAGTTGGTCAATGGCAACAGGGAAAACGACAGTTTAATGTCTATTTTCCCAATGAAGATATTAGTTCTTTAAAGTTATTTACCTGTGCTTTAAACGGGATTAAACCTTCTACAATTGAGCCATTTTTAGGAGATGAACGAAAAATCAATCTTGATTTATTAGTGTTTGGCGTAGTTCAGCGTTTAAATGCACAAAAATGGTTAACTCGTAACTAAATAGTAGGGAGCAGCCCCCCCAACCCCCCGTGTACGGGGGCTAAATAGGGAATAGCCCCCCAACCCCCCGTGTACGGGGGCTAAATAGGGAACAGCCCCCCCAACCCCCCGTGTACGGGGGGCTAAATAGGGAACACTGGAACACCGGAACAGCTTACTTTAGTAGAGGTCTTATGGTAGATAAAATCAAGAAAACCGATGCCGAATGGAAACAACAATTAACCGATGAACAGTTCTCTGTAACTCGCAAAAAAGGCACGGAACGCCCATTTACAGGAAAATACCATGATAATAAAGAAAAGGGTATTTATAAATGCGTTTGTTGTGGCACGGAGTTATTTACTTCCGAAACAAAATTTGATTCGGGAACCGGATGGCCGAGTTTTTCGCAACCTATCAAAGAAGATAATATTAGTTGCAAAAGTGATGTCAGTTTCTTCATGCGTCGAACTGAAGTTCTTTGTGCGGCTTGTGATGCCCATTTAGGTCATGTTTTTGATGATGGCCCCAAACCCACCGGACAACGCTATTGTATGAATTCTGCCGCGTTAAATTTCGAGAAATCAGAAGGTTAATTCTGAAATAATAACCGGGTTTTTTGGGAAATATTCACCCAACCCGGTTTAATAATTTCCTATTATGTTTTTTTTCCTAATGCAATCATCATCGAACCTGTAACTATAATAATCGCTCCTATCACAGCAAAAATAGTTAAATTTTCCGGTTCAATTAAATGGGGAAATAATACCGCAATACTATCAACAGAAATTAGAGTAATAATCGGAGCTAAGGCTAAAACAGCACTGACCCTTGAAGCTTCCCAATGTTCTAAAGATTCGGCAAAACACCCATAAGCAATTAAGGTATTAATTCCACAAAATAGTAGGATTAATACCTGAAATGGAGTGAGGCTAAAAATTGCGGTGGGCGTGGCTACGGGTAAATATAAAATTGTGCAGCTTCCATAAATAAATGCCATAACTTGAGAGGAGGAAAGGGATTGTAACAGTTGTTTTTGAGCTAAGGCATAAATTGCCCAGCATATAGCTCCAACTCCTAGTAAAAAACTTCCCCATAAATATTGATTGGAAGCAGTAACTAGCACTTTTAATTGTTCATTAAAAAACAAACTAAATCCCAAGGTTAATACCCCTAACCCTAACCATTGTAAGCGAGTATAATGTTCTTTAAAAATAACTAATGCTCCTAATCCCATTAAAACCGGAGATGTTTGAATTAAAACTTCAGCATTAGTGGGAGAAGTTAAGGCTAAACCCTGCACAAATAGGATATAGTTACCTGCTAAAAATATTGCGGCGATTCCTAATAGACCCCAAGGAATTAAACGGATTGTTTCTGGATTAGGAAGTTGTTTACGAATGGTTAAATATCCGCCTAACAGGACAAAAGCAATGAAAAATCGATACCAAGTTACGGTATAAACATCTAAACCTTGTAAAATAATCGCTAATGCTAACGGTAGAATCCCCCATAAAAATGCTGTTAATAGTGCTAAACCTAACCCTAATCGCCATCGTCCTGAAGTTGCATGAATTGACATTGTAAGATTTTAAATAAGCTGATTATATTATAATAGAAATTCAATTAAAATAACGATATTAGGACTTACGCAGGTTGACCCAGAAACCGGGTGTTTTAGATAATATGTCGGTGACAACAAAGTATTTTCGTAAAAAAACCCGGTTTCTTTGGTTGGGTGCGTAAGTCCTGGATATATAACCTAATTTAAAATTGATATAATTTAAGAATTTATTTTTATAAAAATGCTTTATCCCTATTACCTATTACCTATTACCTATTACCTATTACCTATTACCTGTTACCTGTTCCCTGTTCCCCATATATAAAAAATTGAAGCGATCGCCACTTTTAAAAAATAGCGATCGCTGTTTTTCATCAACTTAATTCAAGCTAACTATGCCTCTAAAGCAGGAACTTCCACCGCAGTAGCTTGGAGGGCGGCTTCCGTTTTCGGTCGGTCTAATTTGAGCACTAAAACTCCCAAAGGTGGTAAACATAAATCCAAGGAATGAGGATAATTATGGAACCACCATTCATCCGTCCATTTACCCCCTAAATTCCCCATATTACTGCCGCCAAATTCACCGGAATCACTATTGAATATTTCGGTATAGAATCCCAATTCAGGAACACCCACGCGATAATGACTATGGGGTTGGGGCGTAAAATTACAGACCACCACCACAAATTCTTCTGGATCTTTTGCCCGTCGAATAAACGACACCACACTGTGACGAGTATCCGTACAATCAATCCACTGGAACCCAGCTTCAGCAAAATCCTGTTCATACAATGCAGGTTCACTGCGATACAGTCCATTCAAAGATTGGAATAACCGTTTAATCCCTTGGTGGGCGGGATATTGCATCAATTCCCATTCCAAAGTTCCCCAAGCATTCCACTCTTGACGCTGACCAAACTCCATTCCCATGAACAAAGTTTTCTTACCCGGGTGAGTAAACATATAGGTAAACAAACACCGAACATTAGCAAATTTTTGCCAATCATCCCCCGGCATTTTGTTAGCAATACTACTCTTACAATGCACCACCTCATCATGGGAGAGCGCCAACATAAAGTTTTCGCTGTGGTGATACCAAATACTAAAAGTGATGTTATTTTGATGGAACTGACGGAACCAAGGGTCCATGCTGAAATAATCCAACATATCGTGCATCCATCCCATATTCCATTTCAGGTTAAACCCTAACCCGCCAACGTAAGTGGGCCAGGACACCATCGGCCAGGAAGTTGATTCTTCTGCAATGGATAACGTCCCCGGATAGTAACTAAACAGAACATGGTTAGTTTGACGCAGGAAGTCCGCCGCTTCAATATGTTCGCTACCGCCGTATTCGTTGGCGACCCATTCACCATCGGGACGTAAATAGTTCAGATACAGCATCGAGGCGACCGCATCCACCCGAATTCCATCAATATGATACTTGTCATACCAGAATAGGGCGTTACCAACCAGGAAATTACGAACTTCGTTGCGACCATAGTTAAAGACTAAGGTTCCCCATTCTTTATGTTCGCCTTTGCGGGGGTCGGCGTGTTCATAAAGGTGGGTGCCATCAAAGAAAGGCAAACCATGTCCATCTTTAGGAAAATGTCCCGGAACCCAGTCCACAAGCACCCCAATACCATTCAAATGGCATTGATCGACAAAATACATGAAATCTTCGGGACTGCCAAACCGGGAAGTCGGGGCATAATATCCGGTGACTTGATATCCCCAAGATCCATCAAAGGGATGTTCAGCAATCGGCAATAATTCAATATGGGTAAAGCCTAATTCCTTGACGTAGGGAATTAACTGATCCGCGAGTTCCCGATAGGTTAAAAAACGACCCCCTGGATCAAGCTCAGTGGCTTGTACAGCAGGTTCAACGGTGCCATCAGGTAAAACATGGGGTTGATCAAAAGGAGCGCGGTTCCAAGACCCTAAATGGCATTCATAAACTGAAATCGGGGATTTTAGTGGATCTTTATGACGTCGTTCCTCTAACCAATCTTGATCGCGCCATTGGTAGGCATCCAAATTGGCAACAATGGAAGCGGTTTTAGGGCGAACTTCTTGATAAAACCCGTAGGGGTCAGTTTTCTCATAGATATGTCCTTCCCAGTTTTTAATTTCATATTTGTAATGTTCACCCACTCCGAGTCCTGGGACAAACATTTCCCAAACTCCATTGCCCAACTTCCGCATTTGGTGTTGGCGGCCATCCCAATTGTTGAAGTTACCAATAATCGAAACGTTCCGTGCACTGGGAGCCCAAACGGCAAAATACACCCCAGCCACTTCATTGACAGTCATTAGGTGGGCACCTAATTTTTCATAAATCCGGTGGTGGTTCCCTTCTGCAAACAGGTGGACATCTACATCGGTAAATTGGGCAGAACGGAAAGCATAAGGGTCATAAACCACCTTTTCATGTTCCCCTTCTTTGACTCGCAGTTGATAGTTGGAGAGTTCATGAGTCTCAATGATGCACTCGAAGAAATGGGGATTATGGACGGACTGCATGGGGTATTCCTGTCGTTGTTCGGGCAACAGAACCCATGCCGCCTCCGCATTAGGGAGGTATGCTCTTACTACCCATACCGTTTTACCCTCGTGTTCAATTTGATGGGAACCCAACACTTCAAAGGGATCTTGGTGATGGTTCCAAACAATCTTATCAATCTGATCAATTGCGATGGTCGTCATGGATTCTACTGCTCTACGATTACAAAACAGGTCTAATACGGATGGGAATGGTGCTTCAACTTACATTTTTAGGGCGAGGAAACCTCTCCCCTACCCTCCGCATTTTCGGGAAAATCCTACGCTGACGCGAGGTTTAGATTTGGGATAATGGTACTAGATTTTGAACGTATATTCGCACTTTCCCCATTTCCGACTTCCTCACTTCCCCTAATCTCCTAATCCCGGCGGTAAAGGTTCACCGCAAGTATTGTGAATTTCGGTAATACGGTCAAATATCCAGGGGTAACTTTGGCGGTATTCGGGAATTAAGGCCAGGGGACTGAGCAAGGCCGCCGCAGCAATATCCGCAATACTGATGCGATCGCCTACTAAATAGGGCCGTTCTTTCCAGACTTCCAACACCTCAAAAGCCGTTTTTAAGCGAGTTTTAGCCAGTTCAACGGCAGCCGTATTAATCTGATATTGCCAACACACAACCCGAATTACCAATAAACTCGATAGGGACGGATCAATTTGTTTCCCCTCTCCAGACCGAAACTGATAATAAACAAATCGAGTGGCTGTGCCAATACTTTCATCTAACCAATCTTCTAATAATGCGGCTTGGGTTTGTAGGTGGGGATCAACAAAAAATAAGGGGGGATCAGGATAATTATGCTCTAAATACTTAAAAATTTCAGTGGAGTCGGCGATCGCCTGGGGTTGACCTTCTATTTGGGGTAATAAAACCGGAACCGTTGTCAGTCCCGTTAGGGGTTTGAGTTTCAGGGTATGAAGTCCGGGGGTGAGATTTTCCACTTGATAAGAAATCCCTTTATACCCCAATGCTAAACGGGCTTTTCGACAATAATGGGACGTACTAAACTGCAATAGGAGCATAAAAAACTAAAATGGATTGAATTAATATACAAAACTGAAATTTAACAATATTTTAGGTTTTTTTGTGATTAGATAGTTACTAAGTTAGATTGATCATTTAAAGGTTAGATTTTTTGGCTGAGGATGATTCCTAACGACGCCGACTTTCCGATCCCCCTCGCCGTTCCCTTTCCCCCCACCGTTGATCTCAAGTCAAGATAGGTAAATTTAGTATGACTGTTGCGTTCAAATCGACACCTTCTCCTAGACGCAGAACTTCTAGTACCGTTGATCTTCCTTGGGTACAAAGTAAGGTTGTTCCCTTTGATCAGGCTCGGAAAAAACGGGTTAAAGCCTCCTTGACAAATGCTGTACCTTTGGTTAATCCCCCTTCTTCCCTGCCGAGATCAACTGTTGTTAAAGCTCTCCCTAAACCTCAACCCAAACCTTTATGGCTTGGTTCTATAATTGCGGTACAAAAGGTTTCATCGGTTATCACCTCTTTGATTATTGGTTCAACTTTAACAGTTTATGGGTTAACGGTTTATGGAGAGTCGAGTTGGACACAGGAATATCCCAGATTAGAAAAGTTACGAGCCACGGAACAACAACTACGGACGGCTCAAGAAATGTTAAAAAATGAAATTGCGATCACCGCCGACGGGCCCACCACAGGTCTTGTGGTTCCCCAACCTGGTGATATGATTTATGTTGAACCGGCGAAACCCCGTCCCCACCCATCTCCAGAACCCAGTGCTGTGATCGAATTAGATCCTGTTCCGGTGTCCACAGTAAAAAGACCTTTAGGATATTAAATGGTCATCAGTGTAGAGACGCTGCCCTGGCGCGTCTGTAACAGTCATTAGTTAACAGTTAACAGTAATCAGTTATTGATTGGTATTGAGTAAGTTAGTATGGCTTCTTCAGACTATTCTTCGGGTTCTCGTTTTCAACGACAGCGTTCTTCTCCTGGTCAGCGTGGGCGAAAAAGAACCGTCTGGGGAGGTAAAGGTCAAAATTCCCCATCTCGGAACTCAGGTTCTACTCCTTTAAGGAAAAGCTCGGTTGATCTTCCCTTTGTAGCCTATCCTAGAAAGCGCGATCGCTCTGCCCCAGTAAGAGCCGATCGCAGGCGTTTAATATTAGTTTGGTTATTAATATTAGGGGGAATTGTTGGTCTGTCCCTGAATTTATTCCGCTTACAAATAGGTCAAGAATCTTCCTTCCTAAAAGCACAGGCTTTATCTCAACAACAACAAAAAATCCTACCGTTTGTTCCCAGACGTTCAATTACCGATCACAAAGGAGATATTCTGGCTTTAGATCAGCGAGTTTATACCCTTTATGTTCACCCTAAACTCTTTAAACAAACTCCCAATGAAATTGCCGAAAAGTTAGCCCCTGTATTATTGCGAGAAGATTCAACTACCCCACTCAAGAGCGAACTTTTAACCCTATTTGGTACATCTCCAAGTGGAATTAAAGTTGCAGATTCAATCTCCGAACAAGTCGCCAATCATATCCAAAATTTGGGATTAGATGGATTAGAACTATTAGAAAGTCGTCAACGACTTTATCCGCAACAGGAAAACACCTCAGATGTTGTGGGTCATGTCAATCTTGAAGGTAAAGGTCAAGCTGGAATTGAATATAGTCAGGAAAACTTACTAGAACGTACCATGCCATCCTTGTCCTTTCAACGGGCTGCTAATGGTGCTTGGGTTCCTGAACGAATCGCCACAGGGTTTATCCCCATTGATGATTTAGAATTAAGGCTAACGATTGACTCCTCCCTACAACGAGTTGCCCATCAAGCCCTCCAGAAAAGCCTTAAAGAATACAAAGCCAAACGGGGAACAGTAATTGTCATGGATGCCACCGATGGCTCCGTACTAACCCTGGCCAATGAACCGACCTATAATCCGAATCAATACTATAAATTTGACTTAGAACGGTTTAAAAATTGGGCTTTAACGGATCTTTATGAACCCGGTTCAACCTTCAAACCCATTAACATTGCTTTAGCCTTAGAAGCGGGAGCAATTCAACCGGATACTGTTGTTAATGATGAGGGTCATATTCAAGTTGGGGGTTGGCCGATTCAAAATTACGATGGTTCCGCTCGAGGCGCAATTAATATCAGCGATGTGGTCAAATATTCCAGTAACGTGGGCATGGTGCGAATTATGCAACGGATGGAGCCGGAGGTATTTTATGAAGGCTTAAAACGTTTGGGGTTAGGAACAACCATGGGCATTGATTTACCCTTTGCTGCCACCAGTACCCTAAAATCTAAAGAACAATTTGTTTCTGCCCCAATTGAACCCGCTACCACAGCTTTTGGCCAAGGATTTTCCATTACTCCCATTCAGTTAGCCCAACTCCATAGTCTTTTAGCTAATGGCGGTAAACTGGTAACTCCCCACGTTGTTCAAGGGTTATATAACAGCAAAAGCCAACTCTATTGGAAATTGCCCCTGAGTGAACCCCAACAAGTGTTTTCATCTGAAACAGCTAATTCCGTTTTAAAAATGATGGAAACTGTGGTTAAAGAAGGAGGAACTGGAACCCAAGCCTCCATAGAAAATTATCGGGTTGCTGGCAAAACCGGGACGGCTCAAAAAGCATCGGCTGATGGAGGCTATTCTTCTAACGCCCTCATTACCAGTTTTGTCGGAATTTTAAGTGTTGACCATCCCCGTTATGTGGTTGTGGCAGTGGTGGATGAACCCTTAGAAGGTCGCGCCGGAGGAATTGTGGCTGCACCCATTGTGAAATCGGTGATGGAAGCACTCATTCATCTGGAAAAACTCCCCCCCTCAGATATTCCGGTTGACCAATCGCAGATCAACTCTTACACTGATAACTGATTACTGATTACTGATTACTGATTCAAGGGTTTAGGAGGGCTGCTGTGCCAACAAACCAAGACCAAAAAATATTTGCTATCTTCATGGAAGAAGCGGAGGAGCGTCTCGAAACCCTGCAAATGGGGGTAACAAAGCTCCCCGCAATTATGGCCGATCCAGACCGGGAAGAAGTGGCCTCTATCTATCGGGCTGCTCACTCCATTAAAGGGGCGGCAGCGATGTTGATGGAGAATATGCCCAGTCTGGCCAGTATTAATAAGGTGTCTAAACGCCTAGAAGATTGTTTTAAGCTGGTTAAAGACACGCCTTTAAAAATTGATGCCACAACTCAAACCCTTTATAGTAAGGGGTTTGAAGTATTGAAAAATCTTATTGATCGAGCCGCCAGTCCCGCCGGACTTTCAGAAGAAATAGGGGAAAAAATTCTCCAGGCTTCTCTACCTCTGTATGACAAGTTAGAAAACCACTTGAAGGATTTAATTAGTGGTAAGGTAGCCGTGGCAACTCCAAAAGCGACAACACCAACAGCTACAGCAACACCTGGGGTTGCCAATGCCGTTAATCAAGTGATGACGGTTCTCAAACCGATGTTGCAGGGATTTAAACAGGCGGACTCCCCGGAAACTCGTAAACAATTGGCGGGTTTATGCGCTCGGTTAACGAAGGTTGGGGTAGGAATTGAACCCTGGCAAACATTAGTTAAAACGGCCCATGGTGCGATCGCAAATCCTAAAAATTCTTTTAAGGTTTTAGCGACCCCAATTATTAATGAGTTAAAGCAAGGAGCCGAACTCTTACAAGCAGGAAAAGCCAGTACCATTGCCCCCAGTGCGGCTTTATCTTCCTTGGCGGGTGCAAAAGCCACCGCTAAACCCGCGACTCAAGAAATCACAATTCCGGCTGATCCGAAAGAGGTAGTTAAAGTTCTATTAAAAACCTTTAATAAACAACAATTACAAGCGATCGCTCAGTTGTTAATTAAGCACGTTAAATCCTAAAACAGAAAACAACAAAAGGGTAAATTTTTACTCCGCTTGGGGATATTCTTCCCATAAAGATGTGGTAGTTCTTAAACTTAAATAATTACCATTTCCTAAAATAATATGATCTAAAATCGGGATAGACAAAAGTTGTGCCCCTTGCAACAATTGACGAGTTAAAGTAATATCTGCCGCACTGGGTTCAACATTCCCCGATGGGTGGTTATGGGAAATAATCACCCGGGTTGCGCCGCTTTTTAAGACTTCTCTGAAAATATCCCTAGGATGGGCGATGGTTTCCGTTGCACTTCCAATCGTAATTACTTGAGTTCCCAATAGACGGTGTTTAACGTCTAATAGCAACACCGCAAAGCGTTCTTGGGGTTGCCACATCAAATCATGGCTTAAGGCATCTGCGGCGGCTTGGGGGGTCTCAATAACGGCTAAATCGGGGGGTTTGGACTGAAAAACCCGTTTTCCCAACTCAATGGCCGCTAGAATTGTGGTGGCTTTTGCTGGCCCAATACCATGAATTTGAGTCAATTCATGAACCCCAATATCCCGCAATACCGCTAGGGGATCTCGTTGATGTTGACCCAACTGATTTAAGATATATTGTCCTAAACCAACGGCCGATAATTTCCCCTTTCCCTGACCTGTTCCTAACAAAATTGCAATCAATTCAGCCGTGGCTAAATTTCTGGAACCAATGGCCATCAGTCGCTCGCGGGGACGCTCATCACTGGGTAAATCAGCAATTCTCAGGCTATAGGTCATTTAGGCTACACCCCACCAACGCAATATTTAGTATTAAATTTTACCCAATTTTTTCCATAATTTCAAGTTCAATAGGGCGTTAAGTTACCTAGGATTAGCCGTTTCTATCAGATTAGTCTCAGTATTTCTGACTCGCACTTGTAACAAAAATTCACTATAGTGCTAGGGAACACCGGAACACCGGAACACCGGAACAGCCCCCCCAAACCCCCCGTGCACGGGGGGCTAGGGGGGGAGGGAACACCGGAACAGTAAGCTGTGAAATGGTTTCAGAATTTACAAATGTCCTAACTGTAATGCGTAGTGCTATAGAACGCTTTAATAGGTTTCCACGACCTCAACAGAATCTCCGACATGAATTGTCCCGGTATTCCTAGGAATAATATTCATACCAAACATAATCCCACCTGGTTGTTGTCGAAAGGTAGCTAGGGTTTTTAAAGGTTCTTTTAATGGATTACGTTCCCCAATATTTTGATCTGTTGTTGTTACAATACAACGGCTACAGGGTTTGACTAAATCAAAATAAACCTCTCCAATTAATATCACTTTCCATTGATCTTCAATAAAAGGTTGATCTGTATCAATCACAAGATTAGGTCTAAATCTATTCATCGGAACTTCTTGTGATGATATTGGATAGATTTCTGATAGTTTTCGGTTTAATTCAGCTAAGGAAGCAGTATTAGTTAATAAACAAGGATAACCATCGGCAAAACTCACCTGATTATTAATATTAACAGCATAATTCGGATCAACAGATCGAATAAAATTAGGAGATTGTCGCACTAACCGAAACTGGAATTGATTATCTATTTTTAAAGCATTTTTCAACCAATCAGCAACCTCATCCCCTTGATCAATTGCAATAGTTTCATCTCTCCAAACCTGTACAGTTTTGGAAGTTCCTATTAATATAGGTTGCAATTGAAAAGGTTTAATTTCCCGATCCTCAACGGATAATTCTATTAATTCCCCTGACTGTTGAACTTGAATTTTTGCTAATTGAGGATGAGTTCTCTGGGTAACAAACTGACCGGATTCATCAACCCACATAAATTCCCGATCCCAGTCTAATCCTTTCAGGTTTACTTCTCCTTGGTTCAGGGCTATTTTGCCACAGGATTTAATCGGATAAATAAATAGTTCAACCAGATTCATTAATTAGATCTCCACAATAATCTAATTACTATCTTAGAACTAACTCATCTATTAGTCAAGGAGCTAATCCTATAAAATTCATACTTTTCACCGTTTATTTATACTTTTAATCTCGGTAATAACACTGAGAAAATCTATCCTTGTTGTTTAGATTTTGAATTTTAATAAAAATGATCAGTATTTTTACTTGATTTTACATATTTTAGGTAGGTTACTAAAAGTAAAAACTCTATACAATCAGGCTTTCAAACCTTTTACAAATACTTTACAAATTAAGGAGTTTTTAACATCATATCTTTAACACCCATCCACTATAGTATATTTATCGAAAAGAAAAAAAGCCCTAACTCGAACCACCCAGGAGCAAACTTATGAAAACTTCAACACTGAAAAAATTAATTGGAACGACATTAGCCAGTCTTTGTTTAGTATCTGTAAACGGCCTTCCGGCGATGGCTGGAAAACTTCACAATGGATGGAATTATGGAATTGATTCCTTTAACGATGGCTCTGGCGGTGAATCCTTTAATATCAGAGGAATTGCAATTAAAGAAACCAGCAATAGCATTTTTGTTGCTCTCACGGGTGGAACTCCTCTGACGGGTGTGGCTTACGGTGGAGCAGCCGATGGAAATATTGGTTGGGGAGATTTATTCTTAAACTTTACTAACCAAAACTTCACAACCGCTAGTAATCAAAAAAGCTTATTAGGAGTTCGTTTTGCGGGAACAAATGACTCCAAAGTTGCCACCACAGGTTTATATGGGAACGTCAAAGGTGCCAACGTTACACTTGATAATTCCGGCTACAGTAGCTTAAAACAGTATTACGATCATGGATTTGATAGCGCCGATACCCAAGGTACTGACATTGCTACAAAAGCTGCTGCTTACAATTATTTCGGTCAAGGAACAATCCTGAATGTGATTGACTCCGGTGCGACCAAATTAGGTGGTATTCAAAATTTGTCCGCTGCCTCCTTAACGGGTCAAGGACTTAACTTTGGATTCTTCGGTGCTAGTGGAACAGAAACCCTTGGTTTTAGCCTCAATAAAGCCGATTTAGGGCTCGCCGATGGCAACTATGACTATATGGCCAGTCTGTTCCTAGAATGTGGGAATGATGGTGTTTCTCTCGCTGGCGGAGTTTCTGTTCCCGAACCCGGTAGTCTTGCTGGTTTAGCTTTGGTTGGTTTAACTTTACTCGGTGGTAGCCGACTGAGCAAACGTCAATCTTAATCCATCAGAACGGAGGTTGATACTTGAATTAAGATTAGGTGAATTCGGGTGCAACTTTGATGCTTTCAACTGATATGACTGAAAAACAATTAAGGGGCTATTCTTGACCAAGAATAGCCCCTTAAATTTTATAGCAACCGCCAAGGCATTTAGGATAAAGACGGATCTTGGAACCCAGACAGTTAAGTATTTTCCCCCTGTTCCCTCCCCCCCTAGCCCTGCGTGCACGGGGGGTTTGGGGGGGCTGTTCCGGTGTTCCCCGCTATAATAGGGGATAATTTTTAAGCTATCAATAATCAAGCATTACCCAAAGTTGGAATCTCAACAGAGCCCGAAGCTCGATTCTGAAAACTGGGTAAATCTAAGCCACTGGGACGGCGACTTTTCTGAGCTAAACGATAGCTCACACTTTGTAATTCTGCATTAAGTTGTTTATTTTCCCGTTGGAGTAATTCAACTTTTTCCATGACTTCATTCAGACGTTCTGAGAACTTCTGACGATAGACTCCGGGTAACTCCTGAACTACCTGTTCCAACATTCGAGAACGGTCTGTTAACTCCTCAACTGACTGTCTGAGTTGATAGGCTTCCGTATCTCGTTCGGCTATTTGTCCTTGATAAAACTTAACTTGCTGCTCCATCTCTTGAAGTTGTTCTCGCAAGGCTACCATTTGAGCTTGATGACGCTCAGAAACCTCTGGACTGGGTAATAAGTTAGCATCTCCTTTGACCAAACGGAATAGTTCCTGAGATAACTGTTGAATCAACTGTTCCCGCATTTGTAGCTCCTCGTTCAAACGAGTAACTTCAGCTTGTAACTCCTGTGGCGTTTGACTTTTGAGTTGGCTCACGGTGACTAACGGCTCCTATAAATTTATTTTGTATATGTGTCTCTAAAATATCTCTGTTGTTCCCAATCGGCAATAGCTAAGAAAACCGGGTACAACAATAACAGGGGTCAAGAGTAGAATTTGCTTCTATCCTTCCCCCTGTTTGCCCAATTTATTCAACTTCTTGAGATTCGGGTTCTGCTTCCGTGGCTTCGGTCGGCTCTATCGTTACTTCTTCCTTAATCGTTAGATAACGAATAACCTCATCGCTAATTCGCATGGCTTTTTCTAAAACAGCGATTTGGGCTCCAGGGCCTTCATAATTCATCTGGACATAAACTCCTTCCCGATGCTTGTCAATATCGTAGGCTAGACGTCGTTTACCCCGATTTTGGATTTGGATATTATGTCCGCCTTGGTCTTTGAGGAGGGTTTCGTATTTGCCGATAGACTGACCCACCTGCTCATCGTTGAGGTCGGGGCGCAAAATATACGTTGTTTCGTAAACAAAAGGCTTCATGCTGTTATTCTCCTTGTGGACAACGGGGCTTCTGAATTTAGAAGCAAGGATCTTTGATCATATCATGTATCAGGTTTGGGGTGACAATTCAAAGGCGTGAACTATTTCTGATCCCTGATTTTCACTAAATTTCACTCAACGGGTTGCAGGCGACGTAAAAACAGAAAAAAAGATGATCGGGAGATGACACCACCGTTGATCAGTTCGCACCGCTTGACAGAGATCTAAGCCAGTGAAACCCGATATTTCCCAATCCAAAATTAATAGATCGGGACGACAATCGAGTAACACATCCCAAAATTGTTCTGAGTTTTGTAGAGTATTTACACTTAATCCCTTGGCTTCTAACAAGCTAGAAACAGAGATCAAAAGCGTAGGATCATCATCCACAATCAAAACCCGATTCCCTTGGACTGACCGAGACTGGGATAAGACCTCGGTGATCGCTTTCAGGATTTCATAAGCAGGTAAAGGCTTTTGTAAAAACCTCTTAACTCCCAAACTGGCGACAGTGACCCGATCGCTTAAACTTTGCCTTCCGGTTAAAGTAATAACTGGAATTTGAGGAATCATAGGCCTGAGTTCTTTGAGCAGGGTGATACCATCTTCGGTAGAGACACTGGGAAAGGTCAAATCCAGTAGAATAATATTAGGAGGGTTTTGAGCAATCATTTTACGGGCAACCGAGAGATCCGTCGCCATTTCAATTCTTAATCCCCAGGCGATCGCTTCTATCCTAATTCTTTCCGCCAGCATTAAGTCATCATCGACAATTAAAATTAAGGGGGAATAGGCTACAGGTTCGGAAGACAGGGGCGTTAATAGGGTTTCGCGACTGGCTTCAAGACTCAGGCTAACGACTAAATCCGAAATTAACTGAGCTTGATTAACCTCTATTTTGGGCAATTCCAGTAAACATTCCAGTTCTCTGGCCACTTGTGAACCTTCCCGCAGACCAAAAATCCCTAGAGATCCCGCTAATTTATGGGCTTCGTTTCTGGCTTGTTGATGGAGTTCGGGAGTCAGCTTTCTTTGGAGTAAGGCTGGGGCGACTTGTTCTAAAATCTCAATTTGGACTTTCACCTTGTCCTTAAAATTTTCCCAAATCCTAGAGGTAATCTGGGCGATTTCTTGTCGAGAGTTACTAGAGTTGGTTGCAGTTTGGGACTCGGTAGCATCGGAGGCGGATGGGCTAACTGGCGATCGTAAACGATAGCCCAAACCATGTACCGTTTCAATCGGGTTTGCACTGCCAGCAGCTTTGAGTTTTTGTCGTAAACATTTAATATGGGTACTGACAGTTTCTTCCCCTGGAGATTCGGCAAAATCCCATAGGCGATCTAAAATTGCCCTCCGGCTAAAAATTCGCTTAGGATTGAGTAAAAATAATTCCAGTAAACAGTATTCTTTTGAGGTCAGATGTATTAATCTCTCTCCAGATTTTACCTCGTTATTAATCGGATCAAAACTCAGATTTTCCCAGGTCATGACCGCCGTAGAAACGGATTTTCCTCGGCGTAATAAAGCCCGGACTCTTGCCATTAATTCGTTAATATCAAAGGGTTTAACGACGTAATCATCGGCTCCTGCATCTAATCCCATCACCCGGTCGGTACTGCTATCCCTGGCTGTTAAGAGTAGAATGGGATTTTGATATCCTTTGCTGCGTAACTGTTTACAAACACTGATTCCATCTAGCTTAGGAATGCCAATATCTAATAGAATTAAGTCATAGAGAAAGGATCCAGCCATTTCTAAGGTTGTTAGTCCATCGGTGGCAGTATTTACGGTGTATTGATGAGCGAGTAAAATTTCCGATAAGGTGGTGCGGGTGAGTGGATCATCTTCTACTAATAAAATTTTCATGATAATTCCCCCTATAGGTTTTTTTACAGCGATGGTTGTGGGCAAAACTTCTCCCTCCAAGGGCTGATTACTGATATGGTCTGGGCGTTATCGGGTAGAAGATGTGGTAAATTTAACGGGGTGAAATATGAAGAACATCAAATCTTGTTTAATTGTAAATCCAGATTGTCAACTATTCAATCCTTATGAAATTATCTAAAATTAGTAAATGCCAGTTACAACGCAACAATTAAGTCAATGGAAACATCAAGGGCGACGGATTACGGTATTAACAGCTTATGAATATGCGATCGCTCAATTGATTGATCAAGCCGGAATTGATATTGTTTTAGTCGGGGATTCTCTGGCGATGGTTGGGTTAGGCTACGATACCACTTTACCCCTAACTTTAGATGAAATTATTCATCATGCCAAGGCAGTACGACGGGGGGTAAAACAGGCGTTATTAGTAGTTGATTTACCCTTTTTAACTTATCAAGAAAGTCCCCAACAAGCGATTCATTCCGCCGGACGAATTCTCAAGGAAACGGGTGCTCAAGGGGTGAAACTTGAGGGCGGATATCCAGCGATGGCGGAAACCGTTGGTCAGTTAGTCCAAGTGGGAATTCCGGTGATGGGTCATGTGGGATTAACCCCACAATCGGTGCATCAATTTGGCGGATATCGCAAACAGGGCAAAACATTGGATCAGGCTGAACGAATTATTGCAGAGGCGATCGCTTTAGAGCAAGCTGGAGCCTTCAGTATTGTCTTAGAACATATTCCCTCGGATTTGGCCCAAAATATCACCCAAAAATTAGGCATTCCAACCATTGGTATCGGGGCGGGGGGCGGTTGCGATGGCCAGGTTTTAGTGACTTCTGATATTTTAGGGTTATCTGCGTGGCAACCCCCCTTTGCTAAAACCTATGCTAATTTACAACAAACTATTACCCAGGCTGTGCAGGAGTTTTGTACCGAAGTTCGTGAGGGGAAATTTCCGCCGGGGAATGGATAATTACGAATTACGAATTACGAATTACGAATGGGTAATACTTCGACTTCGCTCAGTAACAGGGTAATGGGGGGATGTGGGTTAAATATAGTTATGGCTACTGCTATAACTGTAGAGACATTCTTGGGAATATCTCTACTGGGAAAGCGTTTTAGCCTTCGCCCCCTTCGCCTCCTTCGTTATCCTTATCCTTTTTTTTGTCATCATCTGAAGATGAAGACGGACTAGATGTAGTTGTGGGAGTGGGTGCGGTGGTTGGACTAGATGTGACTGCGGGAGTGGGTGCAGTGGTTTCCTCTGGTTTTGCACCTTCTCCTCCTTGATCTGCTGCACCACAAGCCCCTAAAGTAGTAGCTAAACCAACGGCGAGAAATAACTGAATGGTTTTGGATTGCATTTTAATCTCCTTAAACTAAATCAACGAAATATCAATATACCGTTAAGCTGACTCATTTGCACAAGGAAAACTAGGTTTTAACTTAAATTATTCAGTCGATTTGAGTCAGTCCCTTACCCATTCGTAATTCGTAATTCGTAATTCGTAATTCGTAATTCCTACAAAATCCGAATAAATTCCAAGGGTAAACCATCTGAATCGGCAATAAACATGACTTCATAAACCTGATCTCCGATCATTTGTTGAATCGGTTCTAATAAAATATTGAGGGGTTGCAATAAATTAGGCTGTTTGATAATAGCTTGATCAAACTGATTTTTGAGATGATTTAACCAACTAACTAGATCAGAAACCTGATTAGTTAAATCAAAAGAAATATGATAGTAACCGACATAATGTTCATCGCCAAAAGCATCGGGGGCGGGTTGGGGTTGGGGAATTTCAATTAATTCAATCCTGCCATTTAAACCTTCCATCCAACAGGCTAAAGTATATCCAGTTGTAAAGCGTTCACAAACCGTAAATCCTAGGATTTCATAAAATGCGATCGCGCGATGAATATTAGCGGTACGAATTGATATATGGTGCATAAAATTTCCCCCTACTCAAATAATCGAAAATAGGGATAACGTACAGGAGCGCCCTGTTCTTTTTCCAAATCAAAATTAATCACATTCCAACGGGGTTCATCCCCAATATCGGGACTAAATTCCACAGGTAAACCATACAATTTTGGTTCGTTTCCCTCTGTAGGATTGCACCAGGGAGTGTTCCCTTCTAAATAGCTACTAATTAAATCCTGATAGCGTTTAGCAATAATTACACGGGTTGCCCGATAGCCCTGGGTGTATAGTCGGTCTAGGGCTTCATGGATTTCAAACCGAATCCCGTCGGGATGGGTATGTTGTCGATACCATTCGTCTTGCCATCGTCGCCAATGACGGCCCGATTGCAAGTGAACCAACTCCCCTGTATTTGGGTCAGACTCAAAAGCACCGTGACGAGAACACAAATAGGTATCCGTCAGCGTCAGGGCGGGAATAGGCTGACGGCAATGGGGACAATTAATTTCCGGGCCAAAAATTGGGTACTGCAAGGCAGAATTCATAAGAAAAGGATGGGAGTGTGGAAACTCAGTGTCTTCAGACCACCAGAGGAAACACGACCCAGGGGAATTTATTCCCCTAGAAATATTTAGTAATGCTATCATAAAGAAACCAACATGGTCGTAATAGTCGAGTCAATGACTAAAGCAAGTAAAACAATCGGAGTACAGCAAATCTTGTTGTCTCCCGACCTAGAAACCTGTGCGTTACTAGAATACCTTTGTCAACAATCCGGTAAATTGTACAACACGGGAATTTATTTTGCCCGTCAAACATTGTTTAAGACAGGTAAATTACTAACAGGAAAGTTTGATTTAGCTTTTGAACCATCGGTATCAAAATCTTTATTAGCACAATCAATGCCATCAACACCGATGCAACAAACCTTAATGTCGGTGACAGAAGCATTCAAATCTTTCAAAAACTTGAGAGATTCACACAAGAAAGGTCAGCTACATTTTAGACCTAAACCTCCCGGTTATCTCAAAGGTTCTAAACTATTTAAAGTTGCCTATCCTAATTCTGGAGGGCAAAGACCAGCATTAATTAATGGTCAACTTAGATTTTCTCTGGGATTAACAGTTAAAAGATGGTTTGGCGTATCTGAATTTTTCTTACCTATGCCATCAAATCTTGACTATTCCAAAGTTAAAGAGTTCACGATTCTTCCTAAAAATGGTGCTTTTTATTTAGACGTATCCTACGAAGTAGAGAAACAAAACCATGAGTTAGATATTAACCAAGCGTTGTCTATTGATTTAGGAACTGCTGATAATTTGGCAGCTTGTGTTGATACTTTAGGGAATTCCTTTTTGATTGATGCTAGAGATTTGAAAGCTAAAAATCAACTTTGGAATAAAAAGGTATCAACCCGCCAAGAAGGTAAACCCCAAGGATATTGGGATAATTGGTTAGACTGTGTAACTCGTAAGCGTAATCACCAAATGCGTGACGGGATTAATAAAGCAGCTAAACACATTATCAACCATTGCCTGAAATACGGTATTGGAACTTTGGTAATGGGTTGGAATGAAGGGTTTAAAGTTGATGCAAATTTAGGGAATTTGAATAATCAAAAGTTTGTTCAAATGCCTTTGGGTAAATTAAAATCCCGTGTAAAACAACTTTGTGATTTACACGGGATTAGGTTTATTGAAACCGAGGAAGCCTACACTTCAAAAGCTAGTTTCTTAGATGGGGACTCCCTACCCAAATACGGTGAAAAACCGATGGGGTGGAAAGCATCTGGGAATAGAATTAAGCGTGGTCTTTATCGGACATCTGATGGTTTTGTTGTTAATGCTGACTTAAATGGTGCAGCTAATATTTTAAAAAAAGTATCGGGAAGATTAGGTTTGTCGCTTAATCAACTCAGTAGACGATATGCGGCAGTCGTAGCGAGAATTAGATTAAACTAATTCTGTCCGCAGAATCGAGCGTGTCTTCAGACCTGAGAGTGTCAATATTAAATGGTGTTAGACCAAGGCTTGTATTATAGCTATAGGAATTTTAACCTTTCTTGTTAATTCTGGCTTGTTCGTTTTTGAAGGAATCTAATACCCATGTCTCATCCATCTCCACAGAATGATCAACCTTACTGGCCCGATGTCGATATTTCCCAGGCTGCTTTTGTTGCCCCCAATGCAGTTGTTATGGGGTTTGTAGAAATTGGGGCGGGGGCGAGTATTTGGTATGGGGCGGTGGTTCGGGGGGATGTGGAACGAATTATTATTGGTGCCAAAACTAATATACAGGATGGTGCGATTCTGCACGGTGATCCGGGGAAAGTTACCCTTTTAGAAGATTGTGTTACTGTGGGTCATCGGGCGGTGATTCATTCGGCCCATATCGAACGGGGAAGTTTAATTGGGATTGGGGCCGTTGTATTAGACGGGGTACGGGTGGGAACCGGAAGTATAATTGGAGCGGGTTCGGTGGTCACCAAAGATGTGCCGCCGTTTTCCCTAGTTGTGGGTGTTCCCGCCAAACGTCTGCGGGATGTGTCCCCGGAAGCTGCGGCAGATTTAATTGAACACGCTCAACGCTATGAAAAATTAGCCCTGGTTCATGCCGGAAAGGGGACAGAAATCGGATTCAGTTAAAATTAAAATTATTCTCTTTATCTTTCTTCGTGTCTTTGTGTCTTTGTGGTTTTAATCTCTCTATTATACAACAGAAATGGCAAAAAAAAATCGGATTTTGCTTAGTTTCCTAATTGGCTTACTTTGTGTGATTTTGTTAAGTATTCCCGCCCTGGGAGCTACCTACAGAACCGCCAGTATCAGAATCCCCATTTTTGGATTACATGATATTATTGACGAATCTAATATTGATCAAAGTCCTGAAAGAAGAACCCAATTTGAAAATGATTATTTAAAACAAGATTTCTATACTTTTCTTAATTATTTAGCTAAAAATAACTATTGGTTTTTAACAACTCAAGATTTATTTATCTATTTTATTGAAAAATCCCAGCCCATTCCTTCAGAAAAAATCGGGCAAAAACCTATAATGATTAGCTTTGACGATGGTTATTATGGTGTTCACGAGAATGTTTTACCGATTTTAAAAGACTTAGAAAAAGAATACAACAAAAAAATCAAAATTGTCTGGTTTGTAAATCCAGGCTTAATGGGAGTGAGGTTAAAGGATTTTTTACCCCATGTAAGTTGTGCAGAACTACGGGATGGCTATAAACGCGGATATTATGATATTCAATCCCATGGTCAAACCCATAAACAATTAACCTTAATCAAAGGGAAAGATTTAAAATTTGAACTCGAACAAGCTAAACTCGATCTAAGAACCTGTATGGAAGATTTAGATAAAAATAAATGGGTGGCTGCTCATTTTGCTTATCCCTTTGGAAAAGTTAACCGGAGAGTGGAAAAATCCTTACCTCCCTATTATTTAACCGGATATATCTATGATGGAAATATGACACGAATTAATCGCTATACCAATAAATATCGAATTTCTCGAATCACAGTTAATCGTGATAATTCCCCTAGGAATTTGATCAGAATTGCCAAAAGAGCAACAACCTTAAAAAAAGTCACTATGTTTTAGAACTTAATTCAAGGCAAAATATTTTATTAGCTCATGATACATTTAATAATGTGGAATCAGGTATTTGTAAATTCAATCCCATGGACAGTAGATTAAAAGATCAAACTTCAAACGGCTCTGGAAAGAGAATTGTTTTAGCAACCTTTGGATCTTTAGGGGATTTATATCCCTATATGGCGTTGGCTCAGGAATTGCAAAGTCGAGGATATTCTCCCAGTATTGCCACCTGTGAACAATATCAACAGACCCTAGAAACAGCAGGAATAGAATTTCATCCCCTCAGACCCAATGGTGGTTTACCCCAAGATCCCAATGAGGGAGAATTTATTTCAATGATGATGGACTCCCAACGGGGCGTAGAATACATTATCAATTATTTATTAATGCCCTATTTACGCACCAGTTATTGTGACTTAATCAAGGCTTGTCAAGGAGCAGATTTACTCTTAACCCATCCTTTAATTTTAGTGGCATCTTTAGTCGCTGAAAAAATAGCAATTCCCTGGGTTTCTACGATTTTATCTCCCGGTGCTTCTTTGATCTCAGTCTATGATACCACCCAGGAAAAAAGCACTCAATCTCGCCATCAACAGGCAATGGCTGTGGTGGCTAGAGATTCACTCCTGCGTCTATTGCGCTGGAGTATTCAACTTTGGAGCGCTCCTTTGGAACAATTACAAGCAGAATTAGGGTTAGAAGGCGGGCTTGATCCTTTGTTTGAAGGACAATTTGCGCCGCTGGTATTAGGTTTATTTTCCCAAACCTTCGCCACGGCCAAACCAGATTGGCCCCCACAAACCCAGATTACGGGTTTTCCCTTTTACCGTCCCAATTCTGGGCCGGGGTTATCCCCAGAACTTCAGGCCTTTTTGGATAATGGGCCACCTGCGATTGTATTTACCTTGGGGTCAACGGCTGTTTTAGCTCCTGGCAACTTTTATCAGGAGGGGATGATAGCCGCCCAAGAGTTAGGATATCGGGCAATTTTGATGATGGGAAAGGCGGCACACCAATTGAACGCTTTGGGTTTACCCGAAGGAATCATTGCTGTTGACTACGCGCCCCATGCGGCTATTTTTCCCCATGCGGCGGCAATTGTCCATCATGGGGGGATGGGAACAACGGCAGAAGCCTTACGCGCAGGGCATCCGATGTTGATTGTTCCTTTTAATTATGATCAACCGGACAATGCGGCGAGAGTGGTAAAAATGGGAGTTGGACGAATATTAGACCGCAATCTTTATCAAGCGTCTACGGTTTTAGCAGAACTTAAAGTGTTATTAGGTGATCCAAATTATGCTACCCGTGTCACTGAAGTCAGCCACTATATCGCGGCCGAACAGGGAAACCACAAAGCTATTGATATTATTGAAACCTATTTGAAGTCTTGTTAATCGGTGTTGGGAGTTTACTGCACATATTCTGCATAAACAAATCCTTGGGCTGTTAATTGGGTTTCGTTAAGGTTTAGGTGCATTTCCACAGTTCCAGAGAGTTCTTCAATAAAGGTATATTGACGGGATTGATTATCGGGGACAATCAGTTCTAGGGTAGCATCAAAGTTGAGATTTAACAACAAATGATCCTGTTCATCTTGGGCTTCAATTTGCAAGCTTTGGGGCATTTTTAGGCAGCGATCGCTAAATAAAGAAGCCATAATTCCAGGTAAACGTAAGGGTTGATAGGAAACTGTAGACCAATTCCAATTAAGGCGTAAGGTTTCCCCTAAAAAGATTTTCCTTAACTGATGATTTTGATAGATAAAAATATAAGGTAAACCGCCTTGACTATGGGTTTTATTGGTTCTCCAGTCTAAGATTAGGGTGAGGGGAATTTTAGTTTCGGTTTGGGCAAAAATCACAAACCATTCCCAACCAATATCCTCTCCCCATCGGAATCGGCCAAAATTGCGATCGTGATAACAAAACCAATCGGAATTTAAGTTAAATTTGGTTTCACCAACGTCTAATTCTCCTACAACTTCTAACCCAGGAATTAATCCCCAGCCGATAAAACCACTGCCAAATTGAGCATCTTCTGTAACTAATAAAGGAGTAGCCTTGGCTTGAGTTTTAAAATCAATAGAAAGTTGCGATGGCTCGTCAAAAACTCGGATTTTAGATTGTTCACCATTAATTTGTAAATGTACCCCTTTGACTTGAATTTCTAAGGGTTGAGAACAGACCTGATTAGATTTCCAAGGAATAGAAACAGCCGCAGCAAAGGTCGCAATTAAATCCGGTGTTTGTAGGGATAGGGGTAATAAATAATTGGGACTATTAATAATCAAACTGACTTGAATTTCTCCCCGTTGGGGTCTACCCATGAGAGTAATATTCACTAAAATTCGCATCCCGGTTTTAGGATGAATCAGAATATAATGATACCAATCTTTCCAATCTAAAGGAGATTCAGAATCATCTAAAGGAATCCGTAAAGATTCAATCTGGTTAATCAGTGAAAGATCTAAAGTCATCGTTGTAAAGATAGATTAGAATTGAGAATATTTTCTAATGGAGTTTTAACACTTGCGGATTCGAGGGAAATTGCTGGTGCTGTCTCGGCCATGGAATGGACAAATGCTGCTATTCTAGGCGAAATTAAAGTCAGTCCTAAAATAATATCAACGAACCATTTTTCAGCATTCATCCCATTTTTTTGAATTAGGTTTTCCGTTAGGGTATGATAATTTAAAATATTTGGCAAGGGCTGAGAATTTAAACTCCATAACCATTTTTCCCAAAAATAGAGTAATCCTTGGGTTTCTAAGCTTTCTCCTGTATCGGTATGAAAGGCTGATGCTGCTTGATGGCTGACAATTAACCACCGGGGAAATTGTGCGGAAGCTAAAGCAATAACCCCATTTTTAAAAAATCGAGTCCGTTGTAGTTTAGAACATAATTCTATCCCCTGTTTTTGGGTTGAATACTGATTTCCATGATCGGCTAAAATCAAAAGCACTTCTACAATAAACCAGCGAGCAGGTAAGGTATCAAAACTAGATATTCCTGTGGTTAAAGTGATAATTTTTTCGAGGGTAATAGCTTGGTTTTCTGGGTTAGTTTTAGGGGGAATAAACTTAAATAACCTCGACCCAAAAGAAGAATTGTTAAGCTGTGCTGAAGCTGGAAAAATTAGAGTTTCTAATTGATTAGAAAAAGTGGGAGAAATCTGTTTTAAACCCAAAATAATATAACAAAACCAGTCTTCTGTTGGGATATTCTGTTGAGAAACCCCATCAGAAGATATCAGGGGAGAAATTAAAATAGTTTCTGATTTTTTTTCGGTTTCTAAATCAGTTTTTTCCAAACTATATAACCACTGTTCCCAAACTTCTAATCCTAATTTTTTACCTAAATAAGTTTGAATCGTAGATAAACTTGTGATCAGCCAGTGAGAAATATTAGCTGAATTAAATGCCTTCATACCTACTTTGAAAAAATCTGTTTTTTTAAGTTTATGAAGTATTTTATTTCCAAATTTAGTCTGAGAATAATCATTTCCAATTATCGCTAAAAGCGTAATAATTTCAGCAATAAACCAACGAGAGGGAATTGTATCTAAATCGTTTAACCCTGAAATTAATCCCCAAATTGCGCCTGTTTTTTGACTAGAAAAATGAGTTGGGGATTGAATATTCTGGTTAGAAAAAGGAAAGGTGACTTGAAGATAAATCTGAATTGAGTTCGTTTCAGAATCAGGTTGAGGAGATACAGGAGTGATGAGAATGGGAATCGCTTCTGCTTCTATCCCTGGAAATCTTAACCCGATTTTCACCGGATGATCAGGAATAGTTTCGGGAATTTGGAAGGTTAAAGTCAGATTTGCCGTTTTTCCTGATAATAAATAAAGATAGGCTGGATTAACTTGATAATAACAAGATACTACCTGTTGTTGATCGGTGAACCCATCTTCTAAAATCGGACGAATGAGTAAGGTTTCCAACTGATGATTACAACAGGATAAATTCAGGATCACATTTAATCCGAGTTTACCCTGAATTAATATCGGGAAATTGTCAGTTTGTTTTAATTCTAAATTCATGATTTTATCCTATTTTTATTGATTATAAATTGCGATAAATTACATAATTTATCAATTCTTCTAAGAATCGTCGATCATGATATTCTGAAATTAATTTTTCCTCTGGATGGACGGGAGTTTCAGCTTGAAGGAAATCCAGAGATTCGAACAGTTCTGCGGATTGATTCGCATAGGAACGAGCTAAATCCCAACCATGTTCTATACTGCCATAATTTCGCATCAATTGCAAAATAAACTCAATTTGATCTGGAGTTTTCTTTTCTCTTGGAATTGCTAAAATATTGAGAATTTTTTCTGCTTCTTGGGGTTTGCTATGGGTAATGACGTGATTTAACATCACCGTGCGTTTTCCTTCATAAATATCTCCTCCAATTTCTTTGCCATAGGTTTCGATTTCTCCCACTAGATTTAAGAGATCATCTTGAATTTGAAAGGCAATTCCTAGTAGCATTCCAAATCGAGTTAACTCGGCTAAAGGTTTGATTAATTCACTGGCGTTAGCATTAGGATTTCCAATAATCAACCCAATTCGACAAGGGGTCATGAACGAATACCAACAGGTTTTTTTAACGCACATGGTAAAATAATCTTGATCCGTTAAATAGGCGGCATTATCGGCTACCCAATCTAATTCCATTGCCTGTCCTTCAACGGATTGTTGTGCCATAACTTCAATTTCATGGAGAATATTTAGGGTTTTTGTCACTCCCAAGAAAGATAGATTTTCTAATAATAAACCCACAGCTAAAACATTAGTCGCATCTCCGACATTAATGGCGCGAGGAATCCCAATCCTAGAATGTAATGTTTCTTTTCCCCGTCGAGATTCTGAGCCATCTTCAATATCATCATGAATCAAAAACGCATTATGATAAAGTTCTAAGGCGGCAGCAGTTGCTAAAGCAGATTGTCCCATGCCTCCAACAGCACGAGCTACACTAATACAAATAGTGGGTCTGAGCATTTTTCCCATGCGGAAGGGATAATCGGTTAATAAATCATATAAAGGAGTATAAGCACCTGTGCTTTGACGTTTGCTATCCACAAATTCCTGAATTTTACTAACAATAGCAGAACGGGAATTTTGTAAGGCTTCATTAATAATAGTTTGATTAAACATCGGTTCTTACTCACTCGTTGCCGTTCAAATAGGTGATAGGGGTTGCTAGGGTTTTAATCGATCAATTTTTATGCTATATTAGCCATAGATTCCGGTTCAAATAAAATTCATTTTTAACTCCTAAAGATGGTTGATTTATTGAGAGAACGTCAGCAACAATTAAAGGAATGGTTAGAGGAATTAGTATTTATAGTTCGCACTCAGGGAGGCTCAACTTGGGATGGTTTTGTCCTGGCAGTTTCAGGAAAATCCGCAGTCATTGAACTAGATGGCATTCCTTTACAATTAAAGGCGCATGGGGGTGAACAATTACAAGTTGAAATTGAACCTCTCTTTGACGTTTCGACCGTCGATTTTTGTACTGATGCTGAAACTTTAAGGGCGATTATTCAGGGACGGTTATCGTTAGATGCTGCGGTTGTTATCGGTAAAATTTATGTTCAAGGAACTTTACCAAATTTAACCGCAATTTATGGGATTGTGATGAATTTTTTGGCGGATAGTGCCATTCGTCCAGAGTTACAAGATTTATGGAACAAATTTGATCAAACTTGGTTGCCTACTTCTGTTTTTCCGATTCCTGCAACCATAGAACAACAGCATCCAATCTACAGTTATTTGATTGATAATATACCAGAGGATGTGCTTCGAGTTGATCTTGAATAGGGGAAGATAAGGGGACAAATAGAGTTAACTGTTAACATTTCAACAGTCAACTCTCCCCAACCTAATTTTAGGGAATCTGTGCAACAGAAGTGACACTGAGATGTCCTGTATTATCTTGATAGCCATCATTACCAGGAATGTCATTGACAACAAAGGTAATGGTTTGACTGGGTTTTAAGACTAAAGTTGTTTCACTCCCTAATTCTGCTAAAACGGTGTTAGTTTCCACATCAACTGCTAACAAGGCAAAGGAATTATTGTTAGGATATTTCATCAGATTTTGATATTCAAAACCCTCCCATCCGGCGGTCGTACAATCGACACCTTCCCAATTAGCGGGTTTCCAGGTTCCAGTAGCAGAAACTTTGAAGCTAACTTCCTGAGCAAAAGCATTTTTAAAGGGCGTACCAGAGGGGGATTTGATATCAACATCAAAGGTTGTCGTTTTCTCTGGCTGGGGAGTGGTAAATAGTGGGTTATCAATTAATTGAGAGGTAGGATTACCATGAATGATTCCATCTAACCCTTTCCCAGTTAAATCAGTAACTTTATTCCCAGAAATATTGCTTAAGCGCCAATATCCAACTAAATTTGGTTCTTTACCTGTTAATTGTTTATTGAGGGTTTCTTGAATTTGTTGTTCAGTTCGAGCGATATTCCAGATACGAACTTCGTCAATATATCCTTTGAAGCAACCCCCAAAACCTGATCGATCAATGTATCCTGTTCCTAGTCGCAACAGGTTATAAATGTCAGCAGATGGGGGGGGTTCTGGCTTATAGCTACTTGTATAAGATTTTATAAGTTTACCGTTGATATAAAAAAGTTGGCTTTTAGTTGCTGGATCATAAGTTCCTGCCAGATGAGTCCAAACATTTTTGGGTAAAGAATTATTGACCTGAGCATTGGTACTGCCTCCAGGAACATGAAGTGCAAAAAATGAACGTCCGGTCTGTTCGGCAAAATCATATCCCCATTTAAAGTTATTTTTCGTGGACGGTGCTGAAGTGATAATTCCTAAGTTTGTATCAGGAATACTCAAATCTAAAACCCAAGCTTCTAGCGTAAAAGTGGGAGGATTTAATTGAGTTTGGTATTGAATTTCTACATAGTCATCAACACCATCAAAGTACAAGAGAGAGGTTTGAGGATTATTGCTGGTCATAATAATTTGCCATCCTTTTCAATAAGTTAGACTGAATTAAAATTGGGGAGAGAGGGAGAAATAAAAAATAATTTTTGTTTCTCCATACTCTATTTTCGGCAAGGATTAAAGGTCAAACTACCTAACTGATGAAAGTAAAGTGCAGCTTAAACCCTAGGGGATAACTTACTTAATAACTCCCACCATCGTTACACCTGTCATTTTAGTATTGGTTAGATTTGCACCTGTTAGATTCGCATAACTTAAATCACAATTACTTAGATCGGCATTGGTTAAATCTGCATAACTTAAATCCGAATTACTCAAATCAGAATTACTCAAATTTGCGTAGGTGAGATTGGCATGATTTAAGTTGGAATAAGCTAAATAGGCATAGCCAAAATAGGCATAGGTGAGGTTAGCATAACCCAAATAGCTATAGGCAAAAAAGCTATAGCCTAAGTTAGCTGCCATTAAATCCACACCTAATAAATTAGCTTTGTACATATAAGAAAAGCTAAGATCGACCGAGGGAAGTTTGGCATTAATTAGATTAGCTTCATACAGATAGCTATAGGGAAAATCCCGTTTTCCTTGAAGATATAGCCAATTTAACAAACTGACTAAATCTTTAGTATTAGGCAATGGAAAAGGCCAGTTTGCGGCAGCAGACATCGTTTTTACTCCTAATTATTAATCAATGGATAGACCAGAACGAAACTCATAGTTGATTGGATTAATCCATTCTACCATTATATTCAATTATGAAATGTTGTCAACATTTTTTATGAAAATAAAGTAGAATTTCAAGACAAATTTATCACAAAAAACTAGAGAATTAACTCTCCTTCATGCAGGATTTTACCTAGAACCTACTGACCGTTATCAATTAATAATGATGAAAGAGTTTAACAGCTAGATTTGGGGTTGACCTAAGCGGCTGACCATTGAACGGTTAAAGTCCCATAATTATCGGCATAACAACCCACAACATCATTGATGCGGAAAGCAACAGTTTGTCCGGGTTTAATTACGAATTGAGTTGTCCCGTTAATTTCGGCTAAAACCGTATTAGTTTGTAGGTCAATTGCTAACAGTGCAAAGGATGTCTGTTGAGGATAAACCATGTATTGTTGATAGGGAAAACCCGTTTCTCCTGCGGCAGTATAATAAGGAAGAAAATAGGCAGGTTTCCATTCTCCTGACGGGTAAAAGGTAAAGGTCATATCCCGACCCGATGTATTCGTGAAGTTATAGCCCGTTTCTGAGGTACTGACAACATCAAATTGACCATAAAGTTCGATAGGTGGAGGTGTTGGGATTTCAGTGGGGACTGGAGTAGGTGGAGGTGTTGGGATTTCAGTGGGGACTGGGGTAGGTGGAGGTGTTAGGGGTGAGGTTTTGGGGGTAGGCCACTCTAATTCTACGACTTGAGAACGGGGTTTAGCGACATCGGCTGATGTTCCGGGTCGGGTCAGGTGAGGTTGGGCGGGGCCAGCCGTTAGCGATCGCGTGCGATCCGCAGAGGCTACAACAATATTAAAAGCGCAAATATTGTCAACACTTTGATAGACAAAATCAAAATTTGCTAAGTGGCTTAAGTCAAGCGACCCAACAATTTCATCCTGATAAGTAAACGAAATTAAATCTCCTTGATGCAGAATAGTAACAGGTGCATATTGTCCGTTATAACTAAATGTTCCTGTTCCAAAAGTATTCCCATTTAAGATCGTGCGAAATTGCAAATCGACAATCATCTGCTGCTTCTCCTGTTGTTCAAAATAAATTTCAAATTTGTAGAAATACCTCAATAATATTTCTACTGTTTAGCGTCTCTTTTCCTTCAATATTTACCGTTTCTAAGATTAACCTAAACGGCTGACCATTGAACGGTTAAAGTCCCATAATTATCGGCATAACAACCCACAACATCATTGATGCGGAAAGCAACAGTTTGTCCGGGTTTAATTACGAATTGAGTTGTCCCGTTAATTTCGGCTAAAACCGTATTAGTTTGTAGGTCAATTGCTAACAGTGCAAAGGATGTCTGTTGAGGATAAACCATGTATTGTTGATAGGGAAAACCCGTTTCTCCTGCGGCAGTATAATAAGGAAGAAAATAGGCAGGTTTCCATTCTCCTGACGGGTAAAAGGTAAAGGTCATATCCCGACCCGATGTATTCGTGAAGTTATAGCCCGTTTCTGAGGTACTGATCACATCAAATTGACCTGAAGTTGGAGGAGGTGGAGTGGGTACTGGAGTAGGTACTGGAGTAGGTACTGGAGTAGGTACTGGAGTGGGTACTGGAAAGGGTGGGTTAATAGTCTGAGAACCCATGGAACCTTTACAAATATTGCCATTATGACCATGACCTGTGAGGTCAGAAACTTGTGCGCCCGAAATATCGCTTAACCGCCAATAGGCGACTAAATTGGCTTCTTGACCCGTGAGGCGTTGATTCATTTTCGCCTGAATATCTTGTGCGCTGCGAACGCTATTCCAGACGCGAACTTCATCAATATAACCATTAAAGAAATAATTCCCCCCAACACAATAGCCCGACTCCGTAGAACCTGACCCAATGCGTAAGATATTCTGACGATTAGAACCCGTTGGCCCAGAAGGTTGATAGTTTAGGTTTTGTTGGGCGACTTGTTGGCCATTAATATAAAACCGGGCTACCGACGAACCTGGGTCATAAGTGGCGGCTAAATGAGTCCAGACATTGGCTTGAACTTTTGGCCCGCGAATTTTTTGATAATCACCATTTGGAGGTAACAGCCATAATTCCCAATTATCTTGATAGCAAGCTTGATAAAACATATACCCCCACCGATAACTATCGGGACGGGAAGTTAATACAGAGCGCTCAATTCCTGTATTTGAGGTGCGGGAATATGCCCAAGCTTCAATTGTAAAAGTTTGGGGATTTAATTCATTGTTGTAGCCCACATCAATCTTATCGTCTGTACCGTTAAAATACAGCAGTGATGCTGTTGCGCTGCTCGTCATAAAACTGGATGCTCCTTAGATTGAGGAAAGTTTTCAACTCAATGAGTCTGGATGTTTAACTGTTGAAATGAGTAAAAATGCCTGAATCCAAAACAGGTTGAACCTTCTATAAAGGTCTGATACTCATAATCTTTTTATTTCTGCCTGGAATCGTAATATTCTCAACCTTTTGTTGAACTTCACAACTCAACTCTAGGATGGATGCACAGAATCAATAATTCTTTGAGGTGTTGATGGGTTTAGGAGTGATGAATGGGCCAAAAAGTTGCTTTATCCATATTAGAGAGGACGTTAGCAAAAAAAATTCAAAGGAAAGCTACCTAAATTTAGCGTCCTCTTTCAAGGGGGATTTTTGGTCAAAAAAAAATTTACCACCAACAACTAATCATCAAACAAGTAAAGGTGACAATCATTGTCAATTGTAACAAATCTTAATAATTCCCCTAGGAATTTGATCAGAATTGCCAAAAGAGCAACAACCTTAAAAAAGTCACTATGTTTTATAACCTAATTCAAGGTAAAATCTTTTATAGAATTAAGTTGAGTTGACTAGGGTGAAATAGGAATCAGAAGCAATGCACGTTTTACTGGTAGAAGATGATTTTAGATATATAGCAATCCTAAATAGGTTGTAACATTTTAATACTGACATGAAACAGCCAGAAGTATTACCCCAGATCCGGTGTTCCCTTTTAAGCCTATATTTTGAATATAAAATCTTGCCAGAATTATTTATAAACTAAATTTTAGTGCTAAAGTCTTAATTAAGAAGATTCTTAGAATTTTTTTACCCTTCTCTGAGTATATTCTATTTAATCTTGATTAAGATTTTTTATATCATCTACACCCAAACTCTAATTTATGGATGGAAGCCTGATTTTATTTAATATCCTTAACCCTCCGGTACTGTTTTTCTTTCTGGGGGTGTTAGCCGTCTTTTGTAAATCGGATTTAGAAATTCCTCCGCCTTTACCCAAACTGTTTTCGTTATATTTGTTATTGGCAATTGGATTTAAAGGGGGCTACGAGTTATCAGAAAGTGGAATTAATACCCAAATTGCCTTAACCCTGATGGCTTCGATTATCATGGCTCTTGTGGTTCCTGCCTATAGCTTTTTTATTTTGCGCCTAAAATTGGATGCGTATAATGCGGCGGCGATTGCAGCGACCTATGGTTCCATTAGTGCCGTGACATTTATTACTGCCAGTTCCTTCCTAGAAAAATTACACATTGAATATGGCGGACACATGGTGGCGGCCTTAGCTTTAATGGAATCTCCAGCAATTATTATTGGGATTGTTTTGGTACGGGTTTTTGCCCCGGCTAAAGAGGGTGAAAATGAGGCTTTTTCTTGGGGAAAAGTTCTACATGAATCCTTTTTAAATGGTTCCGTTTTTCTATTGGTCGGTAGTTTAATTATCGGACTATTAACCGGAGACAAAGGCTGGGAAAAATTACAACCCTTTACTCAAGGTATTTTCTATGGTGCTTTAACCTTTTTCCTTTTAGATATGGGATTAGTGGCCGCCAAGCGAATTCGAGAATTGAAAAAAGCCGGATCATTTTTGATTGCTTTTTCTGTTTTTATTCCCGTTGCTAATGCAATTTTAGGTATTGTTATTGGTAAAGTCTTAGGATTTGGTGAAGGAAACACATTACTTTTTACGGTTCTCTGTGCCAGTGCTTCCTATATTGCTGTTCCCGCCGCCATGCGAATGACTATTCCCGAAGCCAACCCTAGTATTTACGTTTCCATGGCACTAGCTTTGACATTTCCTTTCAATATTATTGTGGGAATTCCCCTGTATTTAGAACTCATCAAACTCATTGGAGCCTAGAGAATGCAAGCGGTAAAAAAAGTTGAAATCATCATTGGTAGTTTTGAAGTTAATCAAGTTTTAGAAAAACTAGACCAAGCGAAAGTTATAGTATATACCGTGATCAAAAATACGTCTGGAAAAGGCGATCGCGGTTTTGCTAATGATGATTTCGGAGAAGTATTTAGCAACACTTATATTATGACGGTTTGCACCAACGAAAAACAACTTGAGCAAATTATTTCCAGCGTCACCCCTCTGCTGAAGCGATTGGGAGGAGTGTGTTTAGTTAACGATGCAACTTGGATTCACTACTAGAATTGTTAATTTAGTATGCAAGATATCAGAAAAGTAGAAATCATTATTGATACATTTCATGTTCAGGATGCCCTGGATATTTTAGATCAGGTCAAAGTCTCTGGATATACCGTGATTAAAGATACCTCTGGGAAAGGGGATCGGGGTATTTACTGTTCTGATTTAGACTGCAATTTTACGAGCAGCTATATCATGACCGTTTGTATCGATGAAAAACAACTTAATGTCCTGGTTGAGTTAATCACACCTTTACTCAAAAAAGTCGGTGGAATGTGTTTAGTGGGTGATGCCAAATGGGTAATCCACTAAAGGGATTTTAGGACAGTATACATTGACACCGAATCAGTTATCAGTTAGCAGTTGACCGGATCTCGAATGGTTAGTGATTGAGGACATATTTATGCCGATTAAACGCATTATTAGTGGTTTGAATGATTTTCAACAGAATTATTTCAAAGCCCACCAAGACTTATTTCAACGCCTCTCTCGCGGTCAAACCCCTGAGATTTTATTTATCACTTGTTGTGATTCTAGGATTGCTCCCAACTTGCTGACTCAGACTGAACCCGGAGAAATCTTTATTATTCGCAATATGGGTAATATTATTCCTCCTTACGGAACTTCAAACAGTAGTGAAGGAGCCGGAATTGAATATGCAGTTCAAGCCTTGAATATTAAAGAAATTATCATCTGTGGACATTCCCTGTGTGGTAGTATCAAAGGATTACTTCAACTCCAAAGTTTGTGTGATGAAATGCCATTAGTCTATGATTGGTTAAAACTTTATGGAGAATCTATTCGTCGGATCATTCGAGAGAATTATTCAGAATATTCGGGAGAAGAATTGTTAAGTATTGCCACCCAAACTAATGTTTTAAATCAAATTGCCAACCTAGAAACCTATCCAGTTGTTAGGTCTAGGTTACACGCTGGAAAACTCCACCTTCATGCTTGGGTTTATGAAATTGAAACTGGACGAATTTTAGCGTATGATGTTAAACAAAATCAGTTTGTTCCTCTTGAACAAGAACCCTTTCCCGTCCCTGACCTCTTGGCGATAATAAATCCAAGTTAAAGTCCTGTTATTATTCTGTTCTAGCCAACACCATCCAGATGAGTAATTCTATTATCAAAGTTCAAAAAGGTAGTTTAGGCACTCGATTCTCGAATGTGTTTAAATCCAGTAATCAATGGTTTCATAAAACCCCAGAACGGGCGTTAGAACAAGCCTATCAAGCTGCTTTAGCGATAAAAACCATAGAAGATCAGCGTTTTGGGGGTCGAAAAGTTTCCGAAGACGCACCCCAATATAGTCCCAGTGTTTTAGAGTGCTTTATCAGGGATGTTGAGCGGCATTTAAACACGATTAAATTCAAACTAAATGAATTTAAACTAACCCGGAGTTTAGACAATTCGGGAAACATAGAATTTATTGATAAATTAAGATTTATTGATGAAGTTGTTGATAAATATCAATATGATTCTTCCGGTTTCCCCTTATCATCTGATGACTCTCGGTTTACATCTGAAAACAAACTAAACAACGGAAAATCTAATGACCCATCGGGTTTATCCCCTCTGGATTTTGTAGAAGTTCAAGCCTCTGAAGAAATGTTTAAAGGAAAAAAAAGTGGGGCTTTACCCCGTTCGATTGGACGCACGTTCCAAAAGATCCAAACGGAATTAGATGATGGCTCCGAAGAACGGTTAATGAATAGTTACCGAGCATCCCGAAAAAAAACAAAATCAGCGATTAATTTCCTATTGCTGCTTATTTTAATTCCCCTTTTATCACAACAACTATCTAAAAACTTTGTCTTTATTCCCCTAGTAGAACACTATCGACAAACCCATCAAGTGGCTTTATTTCTTAACCCAGAAATGAAAGAAGAAGCCCTTCATGAGTTAAAATCATATCAAGAAGAACTGCAAATGAGCAGTTTACTTTACAAAACTCCCGCTATTGAAGCCGAAGAAGTTGAAAAGAAAATGGCAGAAAAAGCCGAGGAAATTGCCCAAGACTTTAATCACAGAAGCAGTGAAGCGATTAGTAATATTTTTGCGGATTTCGTGGGATTAATTGCCTTTGCGTTAGTAATTATTTTCAATCGCCAAGGGTTAGCCTCCTTAAAATCCTTGCTCGATACGGTCATGTATGATTTGAGTGATAGTGCTAAGGCATTTATTATTATTTTACTCACGGATATCTTTGTCGGTTTTCACTCTCCCCATGGTTGGGAAGTTCTATTAGAGGGATTTTCTAATCACCTTGGAATTGCGCCGAATCGTAGCTTTATCTTTTTGTTCATTGCCACTTTTCCCGTGATTTTGGATACCATTATGAAATATTGGATTTTCCGTTACCTCAGTCGAATTTCCCCTTCTGCGGTAGCAACATTAAGAAATATGAATGAGTAAATTATAACCATACCAAGGATTTCCCTGTCTTTTCAACAAGTCTTCTATAATAGAACCAGCATCAAGTAGTGATGGATAGTATTTCCTGATCTTTAAATCGGACTCAAGATTTTAAGGATGGGGAAAACTAAAAGTAGACTGCTCAAATTCTAGATCGTCAAAACCATTCTGTCATGGCGAATCTTAACCTGGAGGATACAATGAATCCACAGAATGCCACATTTTTCCCGATTATAGAAGCGACTGCATCTGGAGATGACGCCATCGCCGCACTGTTTAAACGGATGGCGCGTTATCCTTTACTCAAACCCGATGAAGAAATCGAACTCGCTCGTCATATTCAAAGTTTAGTTAAAATCGAAGCCCAACAAACTCAACTTACCCTGGAATTAGGACGTTTACCTACTCCCCCAGAACTCGCAACTTTAGTGGGAGTAACTGAAACAGAACTAAAACATCGTTTACAATCAGGAAATGCTGCAAAAAACCGGATGATTAGTTCTAATTTACGGTTAGTCGTATCTATTGCTAAACGTTATATTAATCGAGGAGTTCCATTATTAGATTTAATTCAAGAAGGAGCCTTGGGACTCAACCGCGCCACCGAAAAATTTGATCCCGATAAAGGCTATAAATTCTCGACCTACGCCTATTGGTGGATTCGTCAAGGAATTACCCGCACAATTGCTAATCAAGGGAGAACAATTCGCTTACCTGTTCATATTGTTGAACAGTTGAATAAAATGAAGTTAACCTATCGAGATTTAAAGCAATCGCTCCATCGAAAGCCCACCCAAGCAGAACTAGCGGAGGCGATGGGAATTACCCCCGAACAAGTGATTTTACTCGAACAAGTTCACCGTAAATCCCTATCTTTAAATCATCGAATTGGTTCTGAAGAAACCTCGGAATTAATGGATATTTTAGAAGATCAAGAAACCCAAACCCCTGAAGCTCAAATGAATGAAATGATGATGCGACAGGATTTATTAGAGGTTTTAGGAACGGTTTTAACTGAACGGGAAAAAGATGTTTTAGCCCTGCGTTTTGGATTAGTTACAGGCGTTCCTTACACCTTAGAAGAAGTCAGTGGAGTCTATAATTTATCCCGGGAACGAGTTCGACAAATTCAAGCCCGAGCCATGCGAAAATTACGCCGTCCTAATGTTGCTGAACGCTTAAAAGGTTGGATCAGATAATCAATTGATTATTGATTAAAATTGTGGTACAATAATGAGCAAGAGAATCGTTCTCTTGTCATTGTCAAACCTTCAATATTTATATGTCTAAATCCGCAACTTTACGACCCGCAACTATTGAGGATATTTCTGTTTTATTTGAGTTAATTCAAGCCTTAGCCGAATATGAAAAATTATCCCATGAGGTAACAGGAAATGCGGAAACATTAAAACAACATTTATTTGGTTCTCCTTGTTATGCGGAAGCTATCTTAGCTGAAATTGAAGGGAAAGCCGTGGGTTTCGCTCTATTTTTCAATAATTATTCTACCTTTTTAACCCAACCTGGAATGTATTTAGAAGATTTATTCGTACTCCCTGAATATCGTCGTCAAGGTATTGGGAAAGCCTTAATTACCTATCTAGCAGAATTAGCAGTATCCAGAGGCTATGGACGTTTAGAATGGTCGGTTTTAGACTGGAATCAACCCGCTATTAATTTTTATCAAAAAATAGGAGCTAAAATTTTACCCGACTGGCGGATTTGTCGTTTAACGGGAGAATCCTTAACACAATATGGAAAAAATAAATAGGCAAATTCTTCCCAATTTAATATAAAATGAAAGCAATTTACTAATATGGGGTGAGAAGAAGATTTACAATGATAATTTGGGTAAATGAACAACTTGATCCGATGGGAATTGTTTACTCTTGTATTGCTTGTTCCGATGAAAAGCAAGCTCAAGACTGTCATGAATCCTTTCAAAAAGACCTAACCGAAACCCAAAAACAAGAAGGTTGGGTTGCTGTACTAAGAAGCGTTGAATCTTGGGATGATGTCCCTGTGAGTGCTTTAAAATTAAACTAAGTTAAAGTGGGACAAATAAGGGAACAGGGAACCGGGAATAGGGAACACCGGAACACCGGAACAGCCCCCCAAACCCCCCGTGCACGCAGGGCTAGGGGGGGAGGGAACGCCGGAACAGGCCGCGCAGGGAACAGGGGGAAATACTTCACCGTCTGGGTTCTAGTATCCGTCTGGTGTCCTAACTGCCTTGGCGGTTGCTATAACAGCTTGGAAGTTGACACTTAGATTCCCTGCTATATTTTCAACTAATACAGTCGATGGAATTTGACTTACGGGTGCGGGTAACATTTCACCTCGGAAATCTAATACAGAGACAAGTAATAAATAAGCCAACGCCAAAATAATTGAAATCCCACCCGTAATATACGCAACAATTTTTGAACGTTCCATAAATCTGATTCTCCCTATTTTCACCGCACAAAGTTTTTCTAGGTTCTATTCTAAACCTGCGTAAGTGGTTGTTGGTTCCTCCGTTGATTCTGCGATGGTGCTTGGACGTTTTTCTAAGAAAATAATCGGCTTTTGAGTGGGATCAATCAGATTCCCCTGTTCCTGCATAATACTTTTAGTTTGCTGGGGATCAAAATAGCGAGTAAATTCTTCCCTTTCTTTGATTACTCTTTCTTCTGTCATTTTCACCTCAGCCCGAATATCCTGAAGTTTTTCTGAAGCCGAACGATGTTGGGGCAAAATCTGAATTAATGCAGAGAGGGCAAAAGCAGATAAAATTAGATTAACACCTAACTTGATGGTCGTTTCAATCGTAAGTAGACCCGGGTTATGAATTGTTCGTCGTTTGGCGGCTCGACGCGCACGGGGACGGCGAGAAGGGGAAATAGATGGAATAATTTGGGGAACAGGTCGAATCGCAGACATGATCTTTTTACTAACGTCACAACCAACGGAACACCAACAGCAGGAGAGGGTTCTAGCTTTCCCCAAAACGGGTTAAGAATTAACATCCGATGCGGATTCCAAAAAAAACTGTCCCGACACCGTTACCGAGTTAACACACAATATTATATCCCATTTGGGGTTAATTGTCTGCTATTTGGTTTGTTTTTGTCGAGACAGATTTATAAATTGACCCGTTATCAGTGAATTTTCACTAATAAGTTTGAAAGTTTCTATTTATACAGTTCGGTCGCCAAACGGAAGGCCAAAATTCCGGGGATCAAGGCAACAACCAGGGCAATGTACACCTGAGTATCTGTTAATGCCATTGTTGAATAGCTCCTTCATAAATTGAGATAATCGTTAACTAATGTCAACTAATTTGGGCATTTTGGGAAGGGATCGTAACAAAAAGTTGAAAAGGGAAGGTTAAGCTTCCCCATTCTGAAGACAAGGGGATTTCTGAAGAGTCCAGTTATAGCACCAAGGATTACATTAGGCGACCGTGAGGAAATTATAAGCCACCATGCCTAACATCCGAATTTTACAAGGAATTTGGGGAGCGATCGCAATACATTGAAGCGCCATTATTATGATGAAGTCGATTTTGACGTTTTAATTATTGATTCAGCCCCAACGGGAACCGCGTTGAGACTGTTAAGTTTACCCGAAGTGGGTGGGTGGCTGGTATATGAGAAAATTTTACAAACCGTTACAAGGAATGTCGGTGGCTTTACGTCCTCTATTTGAACCGATTTTTAGACCTTTGACCGGGTTTTCTTTACCTGATAAAGAAGTCATGGACGCACCCATGCCTATTTAAGTTTGTATAATGTTTCTACGGATTTAGTTATTTCTAATCGGATTATTCCTGAAGAAGTTACCGATCCTTTTTTCAAAAAATGGAAAGATAATCAAAAACAATATTGTCAAGAAATCCATGATAATTTTATCCCCTTACCTGTTAAGGGAGTGCCGTTATTTTCTGAGGAGTTGTGTGGGTTTGAAGCATTGGAAAGATTAAAAGAAGTGCTATATAAGGATGAAGATCCCAGTCAAGTTTACTATAAAGAAAATACACTTAGAGTGGTGGTAGACAATAATGAATATACGCTAGAATTGTATTTACCTGGTATTCCTAAAGAACAAGTTCAATTGAATAAAACCGGGGATGAATTGAATATTAGAATTGGTAATCATCGTCGGAATTTAGTGTTGCCTCAAGCGTTAGCTATGTTGCAACCTTCTGGGGCAAAAATGGAAGATGATTATTTGAAAATTAAGTTTGCCAATGGGGTGAAGGTGTAAATTTCAGAAACCGGGTTTCTAGGATATAGCACTACCAATTAAGGTGTTTGACAATACTAAACCTTGTAACAAGAGTCATAACCTACTGTTCCCTGTTAAGGTGTTCCCTGTTCTAAGCTGTTAAGCACCTAAATTGGTGATTCGGAAATCGTAAAACCCTTGTAGTGCGAGCGTCCTCGCTCGCTAGGTTATCAAGTTTAAATGCGTAACAGCTTAAGAGCGCGTAGCGCTATATAATATAATTAATAAAAAATGATGAATTATGAAAATCACCAAATTGCAAATCGATTCTTTTAGAGGCATTAAGAATTTAGAGCTACATTTTGAAACAGATTCACCTACTGTTTTGATTGGGACTAATGGTTCTGGAAAGTCGAGTATTCTTGAATGTTTATCAATTCTGTTATCCTGGTTTACAGCACGAATTCAAAACCCCCAAAGTTCAGGACGTTCTTTTCAAGAAACTGATATTAAAAATTACGAGGTACGAACTCAGAATACTATTACTGTGGATTTCTGTAATTCACAGGGAGTTGAGTGGTCTGTTTTTGGTGTTAAGAAGGAATATAGTAGAGTTCTTTATATTGATGATTCATTTGTTGTAGATGTAGAGCTAAAACAAATCATTGATAAAATTCACAGTTCAGTAAAGGGGGAGAATTTATCATTACCTGTAGTTGTCTACTATCCGACAAATCGGGCTGTTCTTGATATTTCTTTAAAAATGGAAAATAAACCTTATTTGGCACAAATTGAAACCGACGAAGAAGATTTAACCGGAGGAAAAATTGATTTTAGACGCTTTTTTGAATGGTTTCAACATCGGGGAGATTTGGAAAATGAACGCAAGTTTAATCATGATCAAAGTTATCGAGATCCTCAATTAAAAGCAGTCAGAAAATCTTATGAAGTTTTTTTTATGAATGAGTTTTCTAACTTACGAGTGCAGGACTCACCATTACGCATGACATTAGATAAAAATGGAAAGGAACTGATTATTAATCAACTTTCTGATGGAGAAAAATGTTTGTTAGCTGTGGTCGGTGATTTAGCAAGGCGTTTAGCGATCGCTAATCCTAATTTATCAGAACCTTTAGAGGGAGAAGGGGTGATTCTTATTGATGAAATAGAGCTTCATCTTCACCCGAAATGGCAACAAAAGATTATTCCTGCTTTAACCCAAACCTTTCCTAATTGCCAGTTTATTGTTACAACTCATTCACCTTTAGTAATTAGTCATGTTGACTGGGTTCATTTATTGTGTGTTACACCTAATGATATAATTGTGGAACGGTTAAGATCCTATGGCAAAGATAGTAACCGAATTCTGGAAACCTTGATGGATTCTTCAGAACGTCCCGTTGAGATTCAACAAGATTTTCTGAAACTATTTCGCCTTATTGATAGTGATCAATTGGAAGAAGCCAAAAGATCACTTCAACAACTGCGAGATAAATTGGGAGAAGAAGATCCTAAATTTGTTAGGGCTGATGGCTTAATTCGACGCAAAGAAATTCTAAAATCATGAAACATATTAAAAAATCGGAAGAACCGCAAGAATTCAAAGACTGGAAACAGCAACAAAAGTCTACTGGTATTAACTATAATTATGAAAGTTTTCAAAATCCAGAAAAGAGATTAGTACATTCGGCTTTACTTAGTGAACAAGGATATATTTGCTGTTACTGTTGTCAGAAGATAGAGAAAGAAACTAGCCATATTGAGCATTTTTCACCTCAAAGTAAAACCGATGCAGAATTATCTGTAACCTACTCTAATCTGTTAGCCTCCTGTGGTAGTTCTCAACATTGGCCTAAACATTGTGGTAATCAAAGGGAAAATCATCCGATTCCCGTCTCACCCCTACAAACTAACTGTGAAGAGTATTTTAGATATACTGGAGAGGGTGAAATTATTCCTACTAATAATTTAGAATTACAAGAGAAAGCAAAAGAAACAATTGAGATCCTTAACCTGAATCACTATGATCTTAAACAAAGGCGAAGTGAAGAATTCCTTCTATTAGAAGAAATGACTGACGAAGAAGCTCAAAAAGAGGCTCAATTATGTAGTCAATTAGACGACGAGAAACATTATAAACAGTTTTGTGTAGCAATTTTATACTATTTAAAAGTAAATTTTGGGATCAAATTATAATAAAAAATTATCTATTTTTAATGTTTATAAGGTGCATAAGCGATCGCTTACGCACCCTAATTTTAGGTTTTGTTGTTGATAAAATCATTAACAAATGGTTGAAATACCGATAATAATTCAGCCTGACTGACAACTAATGTAGGATAGGATTGAGTACCATAATCTCGACTCACTTCTAAGGGAAAGGGTTCGGGAGAGAGAGGACACCAAACCGCACCCGCCGCTTTAACAATGACCCAACTTCCGGCGATATCCCAAATTTTAGGAGTAGCTTCCACTCCCCCTAATGTTGCACCGAAGGCAACCGTGAGGAAATTATAAGCCGCCATGCCTAACATCCGAATTTTACAAGGAATTTGGGGAGCGATCGCAATACTTCGAGAACAGAGGTTAAAAAAGTGATTAGAACTCAAGGTATCAGAACTAGCATGAATGGGTTTACCATTTAAAAAAGCTCCTTCTGGGCCAGTTAATCCCGATGCACCATACCAAAACCCATGAAAAGTTTGATGTAGAGGCGGTAAATGAATCAAACCAAATACCGGAGTACCTTGATAAAGTAATCCTAGAGAAATCCCCCAAATTGGAATACCTCTGGCAAAATTAGTTGTACCATCTAAAGGATCAATCACCCAACACCAGTCCGTATTGGGAAAAATATGTTCAGCTTCTTCACTAATCACCCCATGATCAGGAAAAGTATCAGCAATGCGCGTGCGAATTTCCTGATCAGCCCACTGATCAGACTGGGTAACTAAACTACCATCGGCTTTTTCCGAGGCTTGGACTGTGCCAAAATCGAGGATTAACTGTTGTCCAACGTCGGTGGCCGTGGTAAGTGCAAAGTCAAAAATTTGATCCCAAAAATTAGTCATTATTTCCTAAAGTAATGGCAAAATAAAAAACAATCCAGATAAAATCTATTCAGTTAAACCGCTTATGCTGCTGAAATCAACAACTCGCCATATTCATATTTATACGGCGGAAATTAAAGATGAGGAGTTAGTGGACAATGAACAAGTATTGACCTTGGATATTGATCCCGATAACGAATTTAACTGGAATGATCAGGCTGTGCAAAAAGTCTATCGCAAATTTGATGATTTAGTCGAGGCTTTCAGTGGCGAAGACCTCACCGAATATAATTTACGTCGAATTGGATCAGATTTAGAGCATTTAGTGCGATCGCTGATCCAAAAAGGTGAAATTAGCTATAACCTCGACTGTCGGGCGGTAAACTATAGTATGGGATTACCCCGAGTCGGCAATTAGTAAAATTATGACCATTAAGAGTCTGTACTCACCATATACAGACTCTTGATGGTGAGTTTGTATATACCCTAAACCTTATGATCACCCTCAAATCAGCCTACTCATCGGGTGCTGGGGATTGTTTTTGCGATCGCTGACGCCGTAAGAATTGTTTCATGGAAAGTTGACGGTTATTCATAAATCGATTCCAAGAACCTGGAAAAAACTGATCCATGGTTTCAATTAAAGCCCAAACCTCTAAATTAATCATCTGGTAATAGTGACCGTGAGACTTTTTGAGTTGAGTCAAGCGTTCATTAATTTCCAAATAAGGTAATAAATTAGGGTCATCGGAGGGGTTAGGGGGAGAATCACTCATGCTGTAAGCATCCTTGCCCAGAGCCAAGAAAAATTAACAACAAATGGTCAAGCAGATGGTGATGCTCAAAGGCTACAATAGTTCAGATTACCTGATCTTGATTGCCAATTGGTGCTAATTTTTAGGGTGAGTTATCAAAATTGGACAGGACTGGACATCTATTGTGGTTCTGGTGTTATCGCCCTCAACCTATGGGGTAGATAACAACGATAAACCATCCTAATTTTAGAAGATCACTTTTGAGTGGCAACGCCAGGCGTGAGGAACCCAAATGCAAAATCCTGTGGCAAAACAATATCTGTGGACGGTAGGCGAGGGGATCGAAGATCAGCCTTCGGGAACGATGATCGCAGATCGCTACCTGGTCAAAACCAATCGAATTGTAGTAGATACGCGACCAGAACTGTTGCCGGAAATACCCAGTGAGATTTCTGATCAGATTTCTCCCTATCTAAAATTATTTGCCTATCGGTTGCACATTCCGCAGGTCTATGGAATTATCTCCCCAGCTAAGGGAGGAATTAATAAACCGATCATCCTTTTAGAAAAAGGGCCGATTGCAGACCATGGGGAAACCCTAATGCCCACACTGGCGGCTCTGTGGCCCGATGCAACGGCAATGCGCCAACTGAATTGGTTATGGCAAATCGCTCAAATTTGGCAACCCTTTTGCCGTCAAAATGTCGCTTCCAGTTTGCTTAATTCCCATTTGCTCATGGTTCAGGGAAGATTAGTTCGGTTATTGCAGTTAGACCCAGATATCCATAATGCCACCCTCAAACAGTTGGGTAATTTTTGGCAACAGTGGGTTCCGACCGCACAGCCTCAAATCCAAAAATTCCTCCGACAACTGACCCATCAAATGATATCAGGGGAATTACGCACCTCCACCCAACTGATCCAACAATTGGATCAAGCCCTTTCTATTTGTGGACGGGGTTATCATCGTCAGATTGAGATTGCTGCTGGAACCGATGCTGGCCCCACTCGTTCCCATAATGAGGATGCCTGCTATCCCAATGGTGATCAACCGATCGAAGTTCCTCCCAGCGAACCCGCTTTGGCTATTGTTTGTGATGGAATTGGGGGGCAGGATGGCGGAGAAGTAGCATCTTCGATAGCGATTGATGTTCTGCGTCAGGAGGTGGAAAAAATGCCTCTGCATCAAGCCAATTGGGATCCATTATCCTTAACGCCTAAATTAAAACGGGCAATCTGCATCGCCAATGACGTGATTTGTCAACGCAACGATGATGAAAACCGTCAAGGTAGGGAACGGATGGGAACCACCTTGGTGATGGCTTTAGCCCATATTCATGAAGTTTATTTAACCCATTTAGGGGATAGTCGGGTTTATTGGATTAGTTCCAGTGGTTGTCATCAAGTGACGGTGGATGATGATGTGGCTTCTCGCCAGGTGCGTTTGGGTTGCGCCCTCTATCGCGATGCTCTGCAACAGGGGGCTTCTGGGGCTTTAATTCAAGCTCTGGGGATTACGTCATCGGTGACGCTGCATCCGACGGTACAACGGTTTCCCCTGGATGAAGATTGTGTGTTTTTATTATGTTCTGATGGATTAAGCGATCGCGATCGGGTGGAACAATATTGGGAAGCGGAAATTTTACCCGTTTTGCGTCAAGAAGTGGATTTAGTAACGGTTCGGGATCGTCTGATTGAAATTGCCAATACTCAAAATGGCCATGATAACGTCACCATTGCCTTGTTATTAATTACGGTAGTTCCCAAGGATGATCCCGATGCCCAGAAAGAGGTTTGTATCCCTCCTGTGGTTCCTTTAACCGAAGATTTAGGGGATGATTCTTCCGATACCAGTGATGCCGAAGATTCATCTATGGAAACAGTAATTGGTCGCCCTAGACCGGCTCAGTCGGGGGTGAATAAGATTTGGTTCCTATCCCTGGGTATTGCCGTCTTATTAGGGATTCTAGGGGCATTACTCTATGGGTTAGGGGTGTTCAACCATGATCCCCAAGCGCAACTAATAGACACTCCCACCCCTACGGATAGTCCTTCTATTCCTCCAATTGCGACTCCTCAAGCCTCTGCGCCCAGTCTGTTAAAATTGCAATCCTTGATTCAATTGGGAAATCCAACCGCCAATTCCAAGCGAATTACTCTGCTCACCGAATTTGGTAAAAACACTGTTAAGGGAACTGTTCCACAGGGATCGGTATTTCAGGTTCAGCTAAAACAGTCTACTCCTCAAGGGGGAATCTGGGTGCAAGTCAAAATTTGTTCGACTCCCAAAGCATCGACTAATGGGGAGTTATCTCCGGTTGATGCCACACCACCATCGCCGACCAATACCCCAGTTGCCCCATCCCTAGAAGCAGGGAACCAGGGTTGGTTGACAGAACAGGAAATCAATAGCCGTCTGATCCCTAACTTTTCCCCTGTGGGTCAAGACAAAGGACAGTGTACCCCTTAGCAATCAATCATCTTGACAACTTTGATCAAGATCACTATTAAACCCTATTCCTTATCACCCCACTCTGATGCTAAATATCAGTAGAGTCAATGTATTGGGATCACGGCAAATTTTGTAAAACTCCCTGACACTAGGTATTATCAGAACTTTTCAACGGTAGGAATGTACTATGACTTGTATTCGTGTTCGTGATGTGGTTCAAGAAGTGATGGCTGCGGGCTATCTGACCTTGCATAAGGAAAACCAATTAAGACGAATGCTACAAACTACCCATTATGATTCTGAGGATGTCCATGCCTTTGCTAATTTGCAGTTGGCTGCCATGTCAGGAAAAGTTAAGCAGGAATCCCGTGAAATCTATCAATTGGCAATTATGGAACAGGTATATAATTCACAATAAACATGGAATAATTAATTTTTTAACTCGTAATAGCCTTTCTTAACTCTCCAAATTGCAACCTTTTTTTATTAAGATTAATATAAAAAATAATCATTATCCATATTATCCCAACTAACCCTGGTTTGTGATCTATGTCACTCTGGCAATGTTAATTCAGTCAGAACAGATTCTACGTGTTATCACGGAGATCAGATCGACACATCACAACCATAACCCTTTTACAATCACTGACATTTACCAGAAATTGTTAGATTATAGGAACACAAGTTAAAATATTTTATCCGTGAGAATAACGAACATGATTGTGGCTACCAAATCAACTCAAACCTTTCTCAGTGCAAATGGTTCACTCAAACCGATTCCCCTATCGACAAAATTTGGTGAGATTGAGCTAGAACAACTGTATAGAATCGCTGAACACAATCAGTGGAAAATGGAAAATATCGAGCATCGTATTTCTCAAGCCCGGTTAATGGTGGATGCAAATTGGGCTAGTCCTAAAGATCATGCCCTTTTAGAGTTAGAAAAACGGGGAAAACTGCATTTGGTAGATGGGATAGAATATTGGGTAGTGGAACTAGATCTAAATCGGGCAGCAGGAATTTACTTAAATCCAGATAGTTATACTCTGGAAGTAATGGTTATGAACCTAGAATGGTTTGCACCCATTCATCGGGAAAAAGTAACCACCCTGAAAAGACTGATTGAGTTAACGGGGGTAAATACAGAAACAAAAAACTGATCTAAACTTACTCAAAGTTACTCATAAATATAGCTAGACAACCAAAATAAGTAAGCAGTTCTATCATCTCATCTCTATATTGAATTATCTTGGATTATTTTTCTGATAATTTATTAGTAATTATAACAAATTATCCCTATTCAATTAAGGTTTTTTCACCTTTTTATCGACTTAATTAAGCCAATGGATCAGATATAGGATAAACTAGAGTGTAGTTCATCTGCATAAAAGGTTCATTAACAATATGGGACTATTTGATCAAATTTTAACAGCTTTGAATGATCCCAATACAGTAGGAAACACCGACCAAATCGGAGGGATTCTGAATACCGCTCAACAGCTTGGTAATCAATTAGGGATTGCCCCTGAAACCAGTCAAATGGTGATGTCAATGGTGGGGAGTTCCGTGCGGTCTTCTTTGCAAGAAAAACAAACCGAAATCGGAAATGATGGGGTACAAAATCTAGTCAATCAATTTGCTGGAATCACTTCTAACCCCCAGGCGGTAGAAATGTTATTTTCTTCGACTCAGCAACAGCAATTGATTCAAACCGTTTCCCAACATACGGGGGTTAGTGCCCAAACCATTCAATCGGTTTTACCCATGGTGGTTCCTTTAGTATTAAACTTGCTGAAAACAGGAACCAATCAACAACAATCTGCATCAGCTTCTAATTCGGTTTTAAATAGTTTTTTAGATGCGGATGGAGATGGAGATGTGGATATTGCTGATGCCATGCGTTTAGGGGGACAATATTTTAAAGGTTAAAAGGAATCGGGCGTAGGGAATTAGAGATTGTTTCTGGTTCTCTACTTCTGCAAAATATAGCAGGGAACAGCCCCCCCTAGCCCCCCGTGCACGGCAGGGAGGGAACAGGGGGGAAATACTTCACTTTCTGGGTTCCAAGATCCGTCTGGTGTCCTAACTGCCTTGGCGGTTGCTATATAGCAATGCAGAGCGTTTTTAAAACTTCTTTGTGTCTTTGTGGTTTAATTAATCTTAATAAAAATCATGGTTATTGAGTGGTTGAAATTCAAAGTTCCCACAGAACAATGGGAGCTATTTATTCAAAAGGATGAAGAAGTTTGGACAGCCGGACTCAAGAATTTTCCTGGATTTCTCGGAAAAGAAGTTTGGTTAGATGTAAAAAATCAGGAAATTGTCATGGTAATTCGCTGGGAATCCCAGGAAAAACTTGCCAGCTTTCCTGAACAAACAATTCAAAAACTTGACGAAAAAATGGGAGAATTAAAAATACCTATTTTAGAAAGTCGAACCTATCAAATCAGAAAATTTATGCACTGAAAACAGGTTAAATTGTTGATGAGAATTTATGAAATAAAGCCAAAATAAAATTCAGACTCAAAAACCCAACTCCTAGGACTAAAACCACAAAAGCAGTAATACTAAAAATTGATCTCAATTGATCGAATTTGGGATTTTGATTTGGTTTCATATTGAATCTAGGCATTAAGGGTGTTAAAATTCAGACAACTCCAATATCAAACCAGAAATTAAGATAATTTTGTACTCCCAAAACATCTTAACAGTTAAGGACTCGCCGAACCGATCATCAAATTTTTAATTCCTAGTGCGGATAGCCATAATTTTTTGTATTCTGGAGTTAACCACTGTGTCCCAATATCCCTAGTAGAATAGATTATTATGTTTCCACCAGCGTCCTCTGCCCATCCCAATCGACCCCATGCTATAACTTCTAGTCCTATGCCGATGTCTAACTCTATTCTTCCTAAAACGGTTTTTTCTTCCCTGAAACAACGGCATTGGTTAGAGTTAGCAGAGTATGTTTCTCTGATCAGTTCGGCTGTCGGTTCGGGAGTAGTGGCCCTTTCGGGTCAAGCGTTTTATGGAGTTGCCCCCCTAACCTTAGCCCTATCGCTGAATGTTGCCAACCGTTATCGTTTAGAACAACAAACCCATCAAAATCAAATTGAAATTGTTCAAGCTCAAGACTCCGTTGAAAAGTTAGAAAAAAATACGGTTAAAGTAGTTATGGGGTTGAGGAAACAACTTTTAGAAGAAATTCAATCCCTCCAGCAAAAATTAGAGGCTTTTCCTACTACTGAAGCCTTGGACTCCGCCTATCGGAGTAAACAAGTAGCAGCTTTAGGACAAGCAGTAACTTCAAGCACCGAACATATTTCCCTAGCATTGGCAGAAATTAGAGCGGAATTTCGGCAAGAATTACAAACATTTTCCTCAACTGAAACGGCTCATTTAGAGTCTTTACAAGCGGATTTTCAAGGGCGATTTTTAGAAATTCAAGTTGTGATTGATCAATTACAACAGGAAAAATCTGGAGACTCTGCTTCTGATCTTCATCTATCCAAGATTCAAACCCGATTAGATGAACTTACCCAAGAACATCAAGAGGTAATTAAACCTCATTTAAGACGGTTATTATCCGTTGTTAAACAATTACAAACCAATCATCCCCGGAGTTTACCTATTCCCCCTAAACCTCTCCCTAAAAATTCCCAATCCTAATGGCGATCGCCCCGGCCTAAAAATCAAATACTTCCGTTGCATGATCAGCAAAATATTTTATAATTTGAGACAAGTTATCAACCAATAAATTCTAGGAGGAACTTTCAATGGCTATTTCAGAAATTACAGAAAAGTTATTATCGGCTAAAAAATCTAAAGGAGTCACCTTTTCAGATTTAGAGCAACTGCTGGGGCGCGATGAAGTTTGGATTGCTGCGGTTATTTATCGACAAGCGAGTGCTTCCTATGAGGAAGCCAAAAAATTAGTTGAAGCCCTAGGTTTAAGCACAGAATATATTGAACTCTTAACCGATTATCCCGTCAAAGGATCACTTGATCCCATGATTCCAACCGATCCCTTAATCTATAGATTTTATGAAATTATGCAGGTCTATGGAATGCCTCTTAAAAGCGTAATTCATGAAAAATTTGGCGACGGAATTATGAGTGCGATTGATTTTACCTTAGATGTGGATAAAATCGAAGACCCCAATGGCGATCGCGTTAAAATTACGATGTCTGGAAAATTCCTTTCCTATAAAAAATGGTAATAATTTAAGTATTTCTACCGATTGAATATTGGGAGAAATTATGATACAATGAAAGGTCTGAATCGGTTCTAGCGGGGAACAGTCGCTAGAAGCAAGGGGAAAGTTTGGCGCAAATCCAACACTGTCCCGCAACTGTGATGAGAATATTAATCTCTAAGTCAGAACACCCACCGAAATCAGATTGTTCTTTCGCACATCTGCGCGGTACAGATGGTGTTTAAAATGTTAAAGTCTTTTCAAAATTTTTCGCTACAAAATAGCACTCGCATCTTGGTTTTAGGGGTGAGTTTATTATTACTCCTAATGGCGCAACCCGCAGAGGCTCATCATGCCTTTGGAGGGAAAAGCCCGGAAAACTTTTTTCAAGGATTTCTAGCCGGACTTGCTCACCCAATTATTGGAATTGATCATTTAGCTTTTGTGATTGCCGTTGGTTTAATTGCAGCCGGAATTGTGGGCGGTAGTTGGATAATTATGGCTTTTCTATTAACCGCAATGTTGGGAACCGGAATTCATTTAATGAGTTTTAATTTACCCATTCCTGAAATTGCGATCGCCCTTTCTGTGATTACAATTGGGATTTTATTAGTTCTCAAAAAACAGTTACCCCTAGCAGTATTAATTAGTTTAGCTAGTGTAGCGGGTTTGTTTCACGGTTATGCCTACGGAGAATCAATTATGGGAGCCGAAATGACCCCCTTAATCTCCTATTTAGTTGGGTTTACAGCCATTCAATTAATGATTGCTGGAGCCACAATGAAACTAACTCAATCCTTTAAAGAAACCTTAGAAAATAGCCAATTTTCCCTAATCAAATATTCGGGTTTTGCCGTTTTAGCTGTTGGTGTAGTAGCTTTATCTTCCGCCATTATTAGCTAGTTGATCCTAATTAGAATTAAGTAGAGATATTAATAAAATATCTCTACTTTTATCCTTGAAACTTTGAATTATAACAACCCGAATAAAGATTGATCCAACAAAGCTCACGGCCAAGTCTTCCCCCCATTCGTAATTCGTAATTTCCTACTCCCTCTTATAAATATTATGTCTGCCAAAATTCCCGTTACAGTGATTACTGGATTTTTAGGAAGTGGAAAAACCACCACAATTCGTCATTTATTACAAAATAATCATGGGCGAAGGATTGCCGTTTTAGTCAATGAATTTGGAGAAGTTGGAATTGATGGTGAATTAATTCGATCCTGTCAAGTTTGTGACGATGAAACCGAAGAAGTGAACCTCGTAGAACTGACTAATGGTTGTTTATGTTGTACGGTGCAGGAAGAATTTTTCCCCGCCATGCAAGCCCTACTCAAACGACGGGATAAAATCGATCATATTGTGATTGAAACCTCTGGGTTAGCATTACCTAAACCCCTAATTCAAGCCTTTCGCTGGCCGGAAATTCGCACGGGGGCAACGGTGGATGGTGTGATAACTGTAGTAGACTGTGAAGCCTTGGCTAATGGTACTTTAGTTGGGGATATTGAGGCCGTAGAAGCCCAACGTCAAGCCGATCCCAATTTAGATCACGAAACCCCAATTGAAGAATTATTTGAAGATCAATTAGCCTGTGCGGATTTAGTTTTATTAACCAAAACCGATCATGTTGATCGAGATCATCAACATAAAGTTGAAACCTGGTTAAAACAGGAATTGCGAGCAGGAGTTAAAATTGTTCCTTGTCAACAGGGAAATATTCATCCCGATGTAATTTTAGGGTTTAATGCGGCGGTTGAGGATAATTTAGAAGCCCGTCCCAGTCATCATGATACTGAAGAAGAACACGACCATGATGATAATATTAATTCAGTTCCGGTGATTTTAACCCAAGATTTTGAACCAGAAGATTTAATTCAACGGTTAAAAACCATGGTGAAACAACAGGAAATTTACCGAATTAAAGGGTTTGTTTCAGTTCCAAATAAACCAATGCGGTTAGTATTACAGGGAGTTGGCGATCGAATTGAAACCTTTTATGATCGTCTCTGGAAACCCACCGAGTCCCGTCAAACCCAGTTAGTTTTTATTGGTAAAAACTTACAAATCTCTGAAATAAAAAATGCCGTCCAGGGATCTTGTTGAACAATAAAATACCCCTAATATGCCCATAATAGGGATATCCGAATCGCATGGGAGACAACAATGGCTGGCCAAAAGCAAGATCCAAAACTGAGGCATATTGTTCTGACCTCTCACCCCACCTCCTACGGAGCCAAACCCATCCCCGTCCATTGGGGAAATGCCGATCCCGGCAAACGTGGCCCCCTGATTGGAACCCTGACCGATCCTAGCCATCGTAACGTCATTGGCACCCATTCGGGTTCTTACGCTATCTATCGCGCCTTAGCCGTCGTCCAGGGGAATCTGAAAACCGACCACCGCGCCGACTTAACCAACACTTCCCCCTTCGTAAAAATTGGCCCTTACCCCAGTTGGTCAGATCCCGATAAAATTGTCGCCCTCGATCCCTTTGGCGCGATTATTGGGGAAGCATTTACTGAATATTTGGAAAAAGGCTATGATATTCGCCCCACCATTGCGATTACAAAAGCCCATATTAATATGCCAGAATTATATGATGCAGCCATGAAAGGACGGTTAGAAATTGATGGCAAAATTATGAAGAAAAATGGTGATTTAGTAGTAACAAAAGCCGCAATTGAACCTGTTTGGTATTTACCCGGAATTGCCGATCGTTTAAAGGTGACAGAAAGTGATTTACGTCAGGCATTATTTGAACAGACCGGAGGAATGTTTCCTGAGTTAATTACTCGTCCTGATTTACAAGTATTTTTACCTCCGATTGGGGGAGTTACGGTTTATATTATGGGGGATATTGCAGCGATTACCGATCCCGATCTTCCGGTTGCAGTTAGAGTCCATGATGAGTGTAATGGATCTGATGTTTTTGGCTCAGATATTTGTACCTGTCGCCCCTATTTAGTGCATGGGATTGAAGAATGTATTAAAACAGCCCAGTCAGGCGGCGCAGGAGTAATTATATACTATAGAAAAGAGGGACGAGCTTTAGGAGAAGTCACGAAGTTTTTAGTTTATAATGCCCGGAAACGTCAAACTGGAGGCGATCGCGCGGATGCCTATTTTGAACGGACAGAATGTGTGGCTGGGGTACAAGATATGCGGTTTCAAGAATTAATGCCGGATGTGTTACATTGGTTAGGAATTACTCGAATTGATCGGTTAGTTTCCATGAGTAATATGAAATATGATGCGATTGTTAATTCTGGGATTGAAGTAGTTAGACGAATTGCGATTCCTGATGATTTAATTCCGGCGGATGCTCAGGTGGAAATTGAAGCGAAAAAAGCCGCCGGATATTATACGGAAGGGGCAATTTTAGACCCAGAAGGTTTACTCGGTATTAAAGGTCGAGACTATTAACCCGTTGTTGCGCTTCAGCGCAAAATCCCAAGTTAATGGGAATTACGAATTACGAATTACGAATTGGGGATAGTTATATTCCATTCTTTCATGTTTGCTACAAATACTTGATCAGGTAGCCAATCACTTTTTTCTATTCCCTATTCCCTTAATATTAAAATGCAAAATCGAGAAAATTATTCAAATGCGATCGCCTATTTTCGTTCTCCTCAAGCAATTCGAGAACGTTGTAATTTTATCTTTGATTTAGCCCTATCTAATCAACTAGAACATTTTGTTTATCATCCAGAAAAGTTAGAATTAGTGGCTAATTTTGTTTTAGATAATATTACTCAAAACTATCCCGATCTCAATGTCCCTTTTCATTCTCGTTGGCGACATTTTGAAGTCGGTAATATTCCTAGAATTGCAAACTTACAAAAACAATTAAATGGTTTATCCCAGTTAGAACAAACCCAAGCTAAACTTGATTTAGCCATTATTAGTGTGTTACTGGATGCCGGAGCCGGGGAAAAATGGCATTATCAAGAATCAGAAACCGGGTTAATTTGGCGACGTTCTGAGGGGTTAGCAATTGCCAGTTATGAGATGTTTGGTCAGGGTTTATTTTCTAGTCAGAGTAAATATCAATTTCAAGCCGACGCCCAGGGATTAATGAATTTGACGGAATCCCAATTAATCACCGGATTTCAAGTTAATGAAAATAATTCTTTAACCGGAGTAAAAGGTAGATTAGAACTCTTAAAAAAACTCGGTGAAACCCTATCTAATTATCCTCATTTATTTGGAGAAATTCATCCTCGACCTGGGAAATTAGCGAATTATTTTTTAACCCAAACCCAAAACAATCAACTCAGTGCTGTGATTGTTTTAAACGCTATTTTAGAAGGATTAGGAGAAATTTGGCCGGGACGATTAACTTTAAATCAAGTCAATTTAGGAGATGTTTGGTATTATTCAGGGTTAGAAACCCTAGACTCAGAATATCCCTTTGTTCCTTTCCATAAATTATCCCAATGGTTAACCTATTCCTTACTTGAACCTTTACAGGATTTAGGATTAGAAATTATTGATTTAGATCAATTAACTGGATTAGCAGAATATCGCAACGGGGGATTAATTTTAGATTTGGGATTATTGGAATTAAAAGATAATAATTTATCGGAAAAACTACACAAACCCGATTCTAATATAATTATAGAATGGCGATCGCTCACGATTATTATACTCGATAAAATTGCGGAAATCCTTCGCCAAAAATTAAATCTTACCTCCCAGGAATTTCCCCTAGTTAAAGTCTTACAAGGAGGTACCTGGAATGCTGGACGGGAAATTGCTAAACAACAACGTTTTGATGGTTCTCCTCCCCTAAAATTAGAGAGTGATGGCACTGTATTTTAATTTATCGCATTTTGCCACTGACTCACCAAAGAAATCGCCCCAATCAAAATTTTATGCTCTTGAATTTGAATTCGAGCGTGTAAAGTTTCGGGAGTATCATCAGGTAAAATCGGAACCGCGGCTTGCATCAAAATTGGGCCCCTATCGACTTCTAACTCGACTAAATGAACACTACAGCCTGTAATTTTTACTTGAGCTTCTAATGCCTGTTCTACTCCTCTAATCCCCGGAAAACTCGGTAATAAACTCGGATGTAAATTAATGATTTTATGGGGGAAAGCATCCACTAAAACTTGGGTAACAATTCGCATCCATCCAGCAAAAACAATCCAATCCACATCATGTTCTTTTAAGGTTTGAACAATGGCTTGATCTAAATCTTCCCGTTTTTTATAATTACGATGGTTTAAAAGAATGGTTTTGACTCCGAACCTTTCCGCCCGTTCTATGACTTTAGCATCGGGGTTATTATAAATTAAAACCTGAATTTTGGCATTGAGTTGTTGATCTTTTATGGCTTGTGCGATCGCCTCAAAGTTCGTGCCACTTCCAGATGCTAAAACTCCAATTTTTACCGGAGATCCCTCTACAAATAAAGGCGAGGGAATCGCGGGAGAAATTAAACAGGAGGTGGGGTCAATTTTGGTCATTTTCTTATCCATTCAAGCTTTTACCTAAATATAAATTAACCAAACTATTGTAAAATATTTTTAAGAAACTTTATCAAAATTTATTCAGGTTATGGCTTCTTCACCGGGTTCTCAGAAACAGCTTTTGGATCAAGATGCTATCATGGCTTGGATTTTTCTGCCTCCGGCTTTATTGCTGATGGACGATAATGGTAGTTGGCTAGATTGAACAGATTTTTTGACAAAAAAGCATAATGGTCAATAAGTACCTAAACAAAATTAATTACACATCCTCCACCCTGTTCCCTCCCCCCTATCCCCCACGGGGGGGTAGGGGAGTAGCAAAAAATCCTACAGCTATTCCGATAAAAAATAGCGTAAAATAGTATATTAGGGTGCTAACGATTAAAATTGTATTCTAAGATGGGAGAATCAAAAATGGTCAGTCAAAAATATAAATTTTGGTTTTTAGAATTAAAATGTGTTTGAGCGGATCATCAGGGATTTTGTGTTTTGTTTTGAATATTCCTGTAACCGGATGTAATCCGTTATTTTCAAGACCCTCGTGCTGAATACCCCTAAGTCACTTCTCATAGTGTTGACTTTCTGTATTGGAGACCCAAATGCCGACCCCATCCCGTCTAAATGAGATTGCTCAAAATTTAGAAACTGATCCGAATATCACTCGGATTAAGAAAGTTCTGTTATGTGCCTATAGTGGAAAATGGGAGAATGATTCCCATGTCCTAGATAGTATTAATTTGAATGTTTTACTCCAAAATATTTATCAAAAACATCCCCAATTTGAACCGCTTAAAATTATTCTGAATAATATTCTATCTCGTCTGAATAAAAAAAATGAATATAATCTGGTTTTAGAGAGGATTGAAGCTCAGATTAGTCAATTTTATATTCAGTCTGATGTCGAAGAAATTCCCGAACTAAATCAACTATCAATTACTGCTTCAGAAACTATAAAAATTAGTCCAGAGGAGTTAAATTCTCTATCTTCAGCCTATTTTAGTCAAGGTGTTCCCGCCCATCAGATTCGCAACATATCGAATTTATTTGATGTGCGATTTAAAATCATGCAACACACCAATCCTTTACGGGCAAAACTGGTAATTTTTTCGAGTTTAGAACGGGAATTTAACTATCGAGAAGAAGATTGGTCACAACTAAAAAATCAGAGTCTCGATGATTTACTTCACGAACTATTACAAACCTTTCCTAACGTAGATCGACTAAAATCCCATCTTTATAAGATGGCAGAATATTTAGAAGATACGGACGAAAATATTCAAGCAGTAACGGTGATTTTAGATGCCCTGAACCCCTATTATGAAACTAAAGCTAAATCCCGTTCAGATTCGGGGTTGAATCATTCTCCTGGGAATACAACCCCCCCCCGTTCTTCAATTTTGCAGCAGCATTTTTTAACTGATAATGCCATTGATATTAATGAAAGTGAAACCGTGCATTTATTATCCCCTAATCCTCCGAACTTGGGATTAGGTTTACCAAAAACTCAACATTTTACGACAATTAGCGAGAGTAGTTTTTCTGATTTTACTTCCGCCACCGCCTTTAGTAATATTGATATCCCGCCCACAGACTCAGGAGAAATGAGTGATGATCTCAGAAAAAAGCTCATTCTGGAGCAAGAAGTTGAACAGATTGTTGGAAACAGTGTAGCAGATACCTTGGTGCCATTAACCACTATTTTGAAACATTTAGAACTTGCCCTCAATCAACAATTAAAAAATCATCCTCCTGAAATTCAATTAGAGATTAAATATAAATCTTTAAGACGGTTTATTCATGTCCTGCAAGCTAAAGTCGGAGATTTAGCGGGGGTCATTCATCAATCGGAAGTGGAAGAACAGCAACGATTATCCCAGCATAAGACCACAATAGCCGTTGAGGAGGAAGACCCAGAACAACTGGAACCTCGACTAACCCATGGCCAATTGTTAGAACTGGCCAAGCAGGGCCATGCAAAAGCGATCGCAACGGTGATTAGTCAATCCCTGAAACCGAAAGGAATTAACACTCTCACCAAGTCAAAAGAGGGCTGTCTGCACATTATACTAGAGTCAGATCAAGTGCCAAATCAAGCCTCTATGAGTCAATTTATCCGTCAAAAATTGCTGGATTTGAACATTCAATTGATTCAGAAGGTTAAAGTTTACGCTCGAACTCCTGGTAGTAAGTCAATGGCTTGGGTTCAAGAATTTACCTATACGGGAACTCAAAGATAATTAATCATGGATGAGGAAACACTACTCGAACAGTATCGAGCCGGACAAAAAAATTTTAAAGGGCTTAATTTAAGGAGTGCTGAACTAAGTCGTGCGGACTTAATTGGTGCTAATTTAAGTGGTGCAGATTTGCAAGGCTCTAACTTTGTTTTAGCCTATTTGAATGGGGCTAATTTTTCCCGGGCTAATCTGAGGGGAGTTAGGTTTAATGGCGCTATTTTAAATAAAGCCAATTTAAGCAGTGCTAACCTGAATGATGCCGAATTTCATGGCACAAATTTACAAGGAGCAGATTTTCGGAAAGCCAATTTAGCCTTAGCAACCTTATTAGATGCGAACCTGATTCAAGCGGATTTAAGAGGGGCAAATTTACAAGGGGCTGACCTGAGAGGAGCCTGTTTACGGGGGGCTAATCTGCGCTATGAACCCAGAATTTATGAAAGCGTGAATTTGCGCGGGGCTGATTTACGAGGAACCGATTTACAAGGGGTAAATTTGACCGGGGCTGATTTAACTCGGGCGAATTTAAGCGGAGCTAATTTAACAGAAACCGTCTTAAAAGGAGCAATTTTAAGTCAAGCGAACTTAAGTCAAGCCAACTTACAATCTGCATTTTTAACCGAAGCAAATCTCACCGAAGCTAACTTAATTGGAGCGAATTTAAAAAAAGTTAAATTAGAACGGGCGATTTTAATTGATGCTCAATTACCCGGGGTAGAATTGTGTGATGCCATTCTCCCCGACGCTCAACTAAGTAATGCTAATTTAAGTAATGCCAATTTGAGTCGAGCCAATTTAGTTCGTGTCGATTTAACCCGAACTAATATGAATGGAGCCAATCTCACTCAAGCGGATTTAACCGATGCTTCCGTTGCTCGAACTAATTTAAGAAATGCGAATTTAAGTTATACCTATTTAACTCGCGTAGAAATTAGTAGTGCTAATACCGCCGGAGCCATTTTGCATGGTGCAATGATGCCTAATGGTGAAATTCATGATTAAGAATTAATGCCTTTTTTGCCATCTTGTCGCCCTAATTCATAAATTCCCCCACTCATACAAGCAATGATTCCCACACTAATTGACCAACTTTTATCTAAACCTATCTCAATACCCCAATTACATAAAAATCCCATAATTAAAAAAGGAACAATACTAAATAAAGACGCATAAAAAGCATTTTGAGATTCTCGATTTTTGCGAGTCCGTTCATATTCAGCTTCCGAGGTATATAACATTCTTTCTGCATAGTTAAACCAACGGTTTAATTGATGGGTAACCCATTCACCCACGGGAGAAAAACCCCAATACAATGCTAAAGACCAGAGGGTTGCCCCGGCAATCAATTTGGGGTCAAAATGGAATTGGAAGGGAAAAATATCAAACAACATGGACATAAAATTTAAGATATGACAGAGGTTTTTCTATTTTAATTGAAAAAATTGCTAAAATAGATAGAGAAGTTGTAATCAAGTGATGTCAGCACCCCGCACTGAAGTGACGGGGCTTCGTGCCTCTAACTTCAGTTAGTTGACCAGCCTAAGTCTTAACTGACTACGTTTTTTGAGTCATGACACCCTGTTGGATGCGAAGCTAGTCCCTGGCTCTGTCGTTAGTAGTTAAACAGTTTTACGAGGGGTAAGACATTGCTACTAGCCTAACAAGCTCTTAAAACATTGGCGAAGCTAACTTTACCCTAGAAATAGGAGTTAGGAGGGTAACCATACCCTCCTCCCTGAAAAGGGAAAAATATAAAGCCGTCCCAGAAGGACGGGGTTTCTACCCATTTTTCTGATGAACATTATTCGTTTAATTGCCGCTGTTTTTTTGCCCCCCTTGGGCGTTTTTTTGACCGTTGGTTTTGGGGGAGCCTTTTGGCTGAATATTCTCCTAACCCTGCTGGGAATTATTCCCGGGATTGTTCACGCTGTTTGGATAATTGCCAAAAACGATCAAAATTAACCTCATTTTAAACCGAGGAATAAATTCAGTTATCAGTTAAGCTGTACTGCATTTAAACTGTATATTCTAGGGAGCAAGGACGCTCCCACTGCACAGGGATGGGGCAATTTCCTAATCACAGTCCCATGTTATTCTGATGAAAAACCATAAAACCCTGACCACCTAAGCCATAATGGAAACACTAACTGAAAAAATTCTGATTCAAAAAACAGAGGATTCCCGTCTTTCTTCTGAAACTTTACACAATATTCCCTTTGGTCGAATCTTCAGTGACCATATTTTTATTGCTACCTACAATAACGGGACTTGGCAAGACCTTAAAATTATCCCTTATGGTAATTTAACTATGGCTCCAGCCATGGCAGTTCTGCACTATGGTCAGGCTGTTTTTGAAGGGATGAAAGCTTATAAAAGTGCCACAGGAGAAACCTTAATCTTTAGACCCGATGCTAACTTTAGACGGATTAATCAATCGGCTCATCGACTTTGTATGCCCCCGATTCCTGAATCAGTTTTTATGGAAGGATTAACGGAATTAATTCGTTTAGATTCCGGTTGGATTCCTGAATCCGAGGGAAGTTTATATATTCGTCCCTTGTATTTTGCCAACGATGAATTTATTGGTTTAAAACCTTCAACTCACTATACTTTTATTATTATGAGTTGTCCCGTAGGAGCCTATTATTCCGAACCAGTTAAATTAATCGTCACGGATAAATATATTAGAGCCTGTGAAGGGGGAACCGGGGCGGCGAAATGTGCTGGAAATTATGCCGCTAGTTTATTAGCTGATAAAGAAGCTAAAGCCTTGGGTTATGATAATGTGATTTGGCTCGATGGTGTCCACAAAAAATATGTGGAAGAATGTGGAACCATGAACTTAGCATTTGTGATTAATAATGTGGTGGTAACACCTCAATTAACCGGAACCATTTTAGAAGGAATTACCCGCGATAGTGTGTTAAAGTTATTCCGAGATCAAGGGGTAGAAGTGGAAGAACGGTTAATTTCTATCGAAGAAGTGGCAGCAGCCCATGACCAAGGGATTTTACAAGAGGCTTTTGGTATGGGAACCGCAGCTACTATTGCCCAGGTTTCTAAAATTGGATATCAAGGACGGGATTTAGTTTTACCTCCGATTTCTGAACGCAAATATGCCCCATCTATTTTAGAACAATTGGAAGCCATTAAAACTGGAAAAGAGCCCGATCCCTATAATTGGATTTGTAAAATTTAACCGAAAAAGGTGGGTCTGAACCCACCCCACACAGACCCTACCGAAACCTTGATTAATATTAAATTTCGGATTTATAGAAGGGAATAGAAAATAGGAAGCAGAAAGAAAAAGAATGAAACCTATAGATTTGGGCATCAGTTCATGGTTAAAATTGTCTGGTCAGATTATATTCAGTATCGAGCTACACTGAGAGGTTTTGATCTTGAACAAATTGAAGAAATTTTAAGATTTTCAGCAGAAAAGTATTATGATAGTGCTACAAGCCGTTTGGTGGTAGTGGGTAAACACAACAATGACTTGGTTTTGATTCCTTATGAAGAAAATCCAGATTTAATCATGCCTGTGACGATTCATGTAACCACTCGGCAACAAGTGCGATTTCGTTTAAAAACTGGGAGATTTGTAATCTATGAATCCTACAAAAATGACTTATTTTGAACAAGAAGATATTCTGCATTTGAAATTTTCAGATGAATCGGAAACTGGAAGTATTGAGATTAGCCCTAATATGACGGCTGAACTGAATGAAGATGGGGAATTAATTGGACTAGAAATCCTTGAAGCAAGTGCTTTTATCCGGGATGTAATTTTGGAGTCTGCCCAAGGAAAACTATTAAATTTTTCTTCAGCTAAAGTTTCTTAATTTTCAATTTCATGACCTCACGCTATCTGTTATACAAAGATTATGAATCCGGGTTAAATAATAACTTAATGGGGTTAGAAATAGCCGTAGGATTAGCCTATTTAACCCAACGAAAGTTAGTTTTTTATGGTTCCGTGGGAGAGGATAAAAACATTTTACCTGTGCGGGGGGGCTATTTTTTATCTGTGCCGGAAAGTCGGAAACATATTATTAATATTGACCAACTACCAACGATTTTAGATTTAGTTGATAAACTTCCTATTCCTATTTTAAATTATTCAGAGTTTTTGGCAGAAACCCAAGGAAAAAATCTCAGTCATTATCAGAGTCAGGTTAGATTAGTTAATGCGGTTTTTGTTCCGAATAATATTATAATTGACCCCAAGGTTTTATCGGATTTTGCTGAAAATCGAATCATTGTACAGGACGTTGAACAGGATATTTTAGAATTTAGTGCTTGTAATTTAGCCTATTATTCTCGCTTTTTTTATCTGCCTTCCCCGACGCTCTATTCCTTGATGGAAGCGATTAAATTTAAACCCATTTATCAGAATTTAGCCGATAAAATCTCTCAAACCCTCGGACAATATAATGGGATTCATATTCGTCTGACAGACTATCGTAACTGGATTCCACATCGAGAAGCCGACCATCCCTATTTAATCTTAAAAACCCTAAAAGAAATTTTTCCACCGGAAGAACTTTTATTAATTTGTACCGATGAATCAGAGAATATGGATTTTTTTAACCCAATTTTAAAATACTATAAAAATGCTATTTTTATTGATCACTTTATTATTGCAAACTTTCAAAAAGAATTTAAAAATTTACCTTTTACCGATGAACAAACCCTGGGATTAATTTGTAATTTAGTGATATGGAATTGTCAGCAATTTGCGGGTAGTTTTCGCAGTACCTATACCGGAATTATCCATAGAAACTGGTTTAGAAACCAAATCAAAAAGCAACTTAACCCCTCTCAATTAACCTTTAAATTTGTAGAAAGTGGTTTATCCCCTGGAGAAGTCCAATTTCATCAAGGTTACTATGCAGAAATTAATCCTGGTTTTTTTAGTTGGAATCGTATTCATCTCCCCGTCGTCACAGAAATGAAATCCTGGTGTCGAGAATGGCCAGAATCCGTGTGTTTAACCCTCTAGGATACTGAAAGGCAACTCGTTAAGGGGAATGGTTGTCTATTTGCACAACTTAAAGAGTAAAATCTTCTTGTTAGCTATTTTTGATTCAAGGAGACTCCATTGAAAAAGCTCTTATCAGTCCTTATTTTGAGTTTTCTATTGTTAACAGTCCTTTTGCCTAAATCCGCATTAGCAGAAGGGGTTTTAAGTGGGTCTACTATTTTTTCTAACTCCTGTGCAGCTTGCCATATTAACGGGAATAACGTTATAGTTGCTAATAAAACTCTAAAAAAAAAAGCGTTAACTAAATACTTAAAAGGATATGAAGAAAATCCTCTGGCTGCAATTATTAATCAAGTTACCAATGGTAAAAATGCCATGCCTAATTTTAAAAGTCGATTAACGGCTAGAGAAATTACCACCGTTGCTGCCTATGTTGCTGAACAAGCTGAAAAGGCATGGTCGCCATTACAATAAATTTCCTTAGATCATAATTCATAATATTATTGGATTAAATTTCCCAGTTTAATTCAAATATCTGCTATCTTGGATATCAAAACTCTGCTAAAAATCTTGTGAGTCACGAAATTCTGGAAATCTCGGAGTTGCCTGATTCCATACCGTACTTCCATCAGTCAAATCTGTATAGAAAAATTCAATGTTTACACAAGTTCATTTGACAGAGCGACATCATCATATTCTCTGGGCAACGATTCGTCACTATATTGCGACGGCCGAACCCGTGGGCTCTAAGGCTTTGGTGGAAGAATACAACCTCAAAGTCAGTCCCGCCACTATTCGTAATGGCATGGGGGTCTTGGAACGGGCTGGACTCCTGTATCAGCCCCATACCTCCGCCGGACGTATCCCCTCCGACTCAGGGTATCGGATTTATGTTGATAAACTGATTACCCCCTCAGAAACTTTTGCGGATGAGGCGCTGCAATTGTTACGCGAACAACTGAATTTAAAAAACTGTAGTTTAGAAGCGGTTTTGCGGGGGGCGTCACAAATTTTATCAACTTTGAGTGGTTATATTACCTTAGTTACACTCCCGAAAACCGTCACTACTCGGTTACGACATTTGCATTTGGTTTCTATAGAACCTGGGAAAATTATGTTAGTTGTGGTGACAGACTCCTATCAAACTCAGTCCAGTTTAATTGATTTATCTCCAGCCAATTCTCCCTCGGATTCTCAGGCCATGGGAGTTAATCTTTTACCCGAAGATCAAGAGGTTTTAGAACAGGAATTACAACTACTTTCTAATTTTTTAAATGCTCAACTCAGAGGTAAATCTATTTCTGAACTTTCGATTTTAGATTGGAGTGAATTAGATCGGGAATTTCAGTGCTATTCTGACTTTTTAATAAAGTTATTAACGGATTTAAGTTTTCGTAGCCAAACTCCAGAATATACCCGCATTCTAATTAGTGGTATTGCTGAGGTTCTACATTTACCTGAATTTTCTCAATTGCAACAGGTGAAAACTTTGATGCACTTATTAGAAGAAGAACAGGAACAATTATGGCCGTTAATTTTTCCTAATCCCAAACAAGAACAACGGGTTACGGTTCGCATTGGGTCGGAAAATCCTTTAGAACCCATTCAAGGCTGTACCTTGGTTTCTGCACCCTATCGACGGGATAATATTCCGGTCGGAAGTGTGGGAATTTTAGGCCCGACTCGGATGATGTATGAAAATGCGATCGCCGTGGTTGAAGCGGCTGCTGATTATTTATCTGAAGCACTGAGTTAATCCTTAATTATTGGATTTATGATCGGTTTAGAAACCTTAAAACATAGTTTATCTTCCTTTGTTCATCTTCTAGGATTTTGCTTAGAAGCAATTTCGGCTTTTTGTATATTATTGGGATTAATTAGTACCTTAAAAATTGCCCTGGCAAGTTTCCGTCGTCGGCAAATTTTTCCGTTTATAGAATTACGGCTTAATTTTGGCAGTTGGTTAGCTTTAGCCTTGGAATTTCAGTTGGGTGCAGATATTTTGTTCACAACCGTTACACCCTCTTTTATTGCGTTAGGTCAGTTAGCTGCTATTGCTGTAATTCGGACATTTTTAAACTATTTCTTGAATAAAGAATTAGAAATGGAAACCAACTTTCAGAATAAATTAAAGGAGCAATCTTCTCTAAATCAATTAAGTACCTAAACAAAATTAATTACACATCCTCTACCCTGTTCCCTCCCCCCCTAGCCCCCCGTGCACGGGCAGGGCTGTTTCATTTTCCATTGCCAACCCCTAAGACCTAACCCCCCAACCCCCTTCCCTACTAGGGAAGGGGGAGTAATAAATAATTTTTTATGTTTAATAGTAATAATTAGTCCCCCTCTCCTCGCAGGAGATGGGTTGGGGGAGAGGTCACACAGTTTTTCCTAGAGAATGAAACAGCCCTGCGTGCACGGGGGGTTTGGGGGGGCTTTTCCGGTGTTCCCTCTCTCAACTAGGTAATTTATTTTGTGCAACTACTTATAGAATATGACAGCAAATTCTGATATTTTAAGACAAGCAGAAATAGCAATTACTGAGTTTGAAAATTCCAAAATATTGGGAGTTTGGACGGGATTAGATCAACAAAAAATTATTGCAGAATTGCGATCGCGTCTACTTAATCCTTTTAATATTAATCAAGGGACTCAACCATTTTGCGGCCCAGCAGCAATTGTTTTTGAACTAATTAGAAAAAATCCCCTTGCCTATATTCAAATCTGCCGTAATTTGTTCCAAATTGGAGGATTTCATACCCAAAATAATCGCTGGATTTCTCCGCCTCAATGGTTATCAGAAAGTCCTTTAAATTTAGAAATTTATCAAATAGACTGGATGGTATTATCCACCCTCAGAGAGTCGGAAAATATTATTTTTTCTGTAGATCCTAATGCACCTCAACTGTTAAGAAACTTAGCCGGAATGACTAAACCTTGGGAGATGGCAGGATGGATTAAAGAAATTTTAGGCTATCAAACCGTTAATTATAGAAATGCTTACTTATTTGGGGATTTAGAAGCAATTGAAACCGCAAATCAGATGATTAAATCCGGTGGTGTTGCCTTCGCCTTAATTAATGATTCCGGTTTACTCCTAAATCAACCGCCCGTTTTTCCCTATCCGAATCATTGGGTAGCTTTATTAGGTGAAATACAGATTAATCAAAACAGTAATTTGATTCATTTTAATGTTTATACTTGGGGACAGGAAATGCAAATTACTGTTGATTTAACAACTTTTAAAACCTATTTTTGGGAAGTAGTAACCGGAATTTAAAGTCAACTTTAATTAACTTGAATGTTACCAATTAATGAATTTGTAATAATCCGTTTTACTCCCAGATTAACTAACTTTTTAAAATCCTCTAAATCATCCACCGTCCAAACCACAATATCTACCCCCTGATTTCGACTCTGGGTAATTATTTCAGGATGCTCTAAAACCACAGGATAATCTATGGTTAAAATAGCATTTCCTTGATTAATAGCTGTTTGTAATTGTTGTTCAAATTGCTTAAAATCAATTAAAAAATATCCCAAGGTGATTTCTGGACAATAACCACGAATTTGGTCTAAAAATCCTTGATTAAATGAAGTCATAATCGACTTCTTAATCAAGTTATTATTAATTAAAAAATCTCCTAAATTTTTGATTTCTAATTCTGACCATTGATGATCGGGTTTAACATCAAAATATAAAAAATCTTTAACCGCTTGAAAGGTAGCGATCGCATCTTCCAATGTCGGAATACTTTCCCCCGCAAATCTTTCCGCAAACCACCCTCCCGCATCTAATTCTTTTAATTCTGCAACAGTTTTTTCAGAAACTTTACCCGATATTCCCGTAATTCGGTTTAACTCTTGATCATGAAAAATAACCGGAATTCCATCCGCAGAAATTTGTAAATCAAATTCTAGGGAATTTGCCCCCTGTTGCAACGCAGCATTAAACGCCACTAGGGTATTTTCAGGCGCCATCACCGAAAAACCTCGATGGGCAATAATTTCTAAATCCATAATTTTACCTCTATTTTTACTATAATTAGTTTGCCACAATTCGACTATTTAAAAACCTTTCAACTGTTTGATTAAAACCTTCAGCTTCGACTAAAAATGACCAATGATTTCCCGCTACACGCTGAATTTCTAACTGAGTTAAATACTGTTTATAAGGTTTTAATTGCCAGTCCATGCGATTTACGCCTTTTTCCGGTTGAATTAATAACGTAGGAATATCAATATTTTCGGTTAAACCAGGAACTTCCATCACCTGTTCAAAAATTTCATTTCTAGCAGCAATTCCAAATTTACTTCCCCAACTTCCATCGGTTTTTTGTTCCATTCCCGATATAAATAATTCTTGTTGTAAATCACTCCATCCCGAAAATTGAGCTAATTGTTTAGCCAGATCTTCCGCCTGTTCAAAACTCGTAAATGGCCCAATTAATTTTAAGCAATCTAACTGACGATATAGAATTGGTAAAGTTAATTTAAACAAACCCGGAAGTTTCATAATAAAAATCGGATCAACTAAGATCAGACTATTAAACCTTTCGGGATTTTGTTTAGCCCAAATTGCTGCCATTTTCCCCGTCCAAGAATGCCCTAAAATATGGGCTTTTGACCAGTTTAGATGCTCCATTAAGGCTTCTAAATCTTCAATAACTTCGGTAAAAGTATATCCGTGATTGGGTTTACTACTTTCTCCGTGTCCGCGCATATCCGGTGCTATAATATGATAGCGATCGCTTAATTTTTCCCCTAATTGTTTCCAGACTAACCCCTGATCTGCTAACCCATGTAATAATAAAATATTGGTGTCTGAGGAATTATTAATCCCAGAATCCCATTCTAAATAAGATAGATTAATTTTTGATAACGATAGGGTTTTTCTAACACAACTCATGTTTTATCCTCTTAAAATAATTAAACATATAAAACGTTGTTGGGCTTTAGCCCCTCCGTTGTTGGGCTTTAGCCCCTCCGTCGTTGGGCTTTAGCCCATCCTTGCGCTGAAGCGCAACAACGGGGTTTCTTATATTTAGCCCCTCCTTGCGCTGAAGCGCAACAACGGGGTTTCTTATATTTAGCTCCTCCTTGCGCTGAAGCGCAACAACGGGGTTTCTTATATTTAGCTCCTCCTTGCGCTGAAGCGCAACAACGGGGTTTCTTATATTTAGCTCCTCCTTGCGCTGAAGCGCAACAACGAACTTAAGTCAAATTTGGAAATGTGTTATGGAAGCATCTACAGACTGGCAACAGGTTAAGGCATCTTTTAAGAAAATTTGGGGTTATGATGATTTTCGACCGCCCCAAGGAGAAATTATTAAGAGCTTATTAGATAAAAAAGATGCCTTAATTGTTATGCCAACCGGAGGCGGAAAATCCATCTGTTTTCAGCTTCCAGCACTATTACAAACTGGATTAACTTTAATTATATCTCCTTTAGTGGCATTAATGGAAAATCAGGTGCAAGAACTTCAAGAATTGCAACTTCCCGCCGCTTTAATTCATAGTCAATTAATGCCCCAACAACGACGAAAAACTTTAAGTTTGGTTCAACAAAATCAATTAAGACTTCTCTATCTTTCCCCCGAAACTCTATTAAGTTCTCCCGTCTGGAGTGTAATTTCTCAACCCACAGTTAAAATTAATGGTTTAATCTTAGATGAAGCTCATTGTTTAGTACAATGGGGGGATACTTTTCGCCCAGCTTATCGACGTTTAGGGGCTATTCGTTCGACCTTATTAAAACTTAAACCAAAAGGAACAAAAATTGCGATCGCAGCTTTTACCGCCACCGCCGATCCCGATGCTCAAGACACAATTAAACAGGTTTTACAACTGCAAAAACCTCAGCAATTTCTATTGAGTCCCTATCGATCTAATTTAGAATTAAATATTAAAACAGTTTGCACTCCCAGAGGACGACAACAACAGTTAATCCAATTTATTCAACCGCGAAAAAATCAGACAGGTTTGATTTATGCTAGGACTCGTAAAGACTGTGAACAATTAGCCCAATGGCTACAAACCGAAAACTATTCAACTGTTGCTTATCATGCGGGGTTGAGTTCAGAAGAACGCCGAAAGATCGAAAAAGATTGGTTACAGGAAAAGATTAAATTTGTAGTTTGTAGTAGTGCCTTTGGTATGGGAATTAATAAGAGTAATGTGAGATGGGTATGCCATTTTCAAGCCCCTTTTTTATTGTCTGAATATATTCAAGAAGTGGGACGGGCGGGGAGAGATGGGAAACCTGCGATCGCCTTAACTATTATTAGCGAACTTACGGGGTTTTTCTATCCTGAAGATAAACAACGACAAAAATATTTAATCGAAAACCTAGAAAAACAATATCAATCTGCAAATCAATTAATTAAAAAACTTCCAGCAACGGGAAATATAGAAACTCTATCTGAACAATTTAAAAATAGTGCGATCGCCCTTTCTATTTTACACGCCCAAGGACGATTAATCTGGCATAATCCCTTTGATTATGAAATTCTATCTAAACCTGCAAAATTGAATCAAGATCAAAATAGTAAAGCCATTCAACAAATGAATCAATACTTAAAAACCCGTGATTGTCGATGGAAGTTTTTATTACAATCTTTTGGGTTCAACCTAGATAATCAGTTTAAACGCTGTGGTCATTGCGATCGGTGCAAATCTTCTCGTTAATTATCATAAATAATCAATATCTTAATCTGCGATGGCGTAGCTGTCGTAGATTAATCATAACCTAATTCAGCAACGCCACTTTCCTATTTTGTATTCCTTGCTATTGAGTTTTTCTGACCCATTCTAATATACCATCCGCTAAGGTTATTGCTAGTTTTTGTTGTTCTTGAGGGTTAACAATCCATTCAAATTCTTCGGGATTAATCATAAATCCTAATTCTAATAACAAAGATGGGGCAACGGTCGGACGAGTTAAGGCTAAATTATTCCAAAATACGCCATAGGAAGGACGGTCAAGTTTGTTAACTAAATATTCATGTAAAAACACAGCTAAATCGTGGGCTTGAGGGTTATACCAAAAGGTACTAAGCCCTTTTGTTTTGATGGCATTTCCATTATCGGGTAAGGCGTTATAATGAATAGAAATTGATAGATCTGGTTCCTGTTGATTAATCATTTTCACCCGATCTTGAGGGTACAAATCTTCATCGCCGTTGCGGGTCATAAATACCGATGCACCGCGTTTAATTAGTTCGGCTTCTAATAGTTTAGAAACCACTAAATTAACATCTTTTTCAGGATATCCCGTCGGCCCTTTTGACCCTAAATCATTGGGGCTACCATGACCGGGATCAATTAAAATTTTTAACCCCGATAAGGGTAAATTCGATTGGAGTTGGGGGGGATTTTTCAGAGATAAAACTAAAGTTGTGCCATCATAACGGAGTTTGTAACCCCATTGTTGTTTGGTTTTAAAATGAAATGTATATTGCACCGCATTTTGTGATTCTCCGAGGGGAGATAAAATCGGTTGCCAATCCATACGCGAAATTAAAGGATTATCATTAAACCGAATCGTATCGGTTTTTGCGGTTGTGTTATGGAGGGTTAAGGTTAAACTCTGATCTTCTTGTTTAACAGTGATTGGCACTGGTACTTGTAGGGGAAAAGAAACCTCTAACCAATCCCCAACTTGACGAGAACTAGCACTTCTAATTACGGAATTAGGGGGAACCGACTCGGTGGTAATCTTGGTTTCACTGGCTTTAATCCACCCCCCATAATCAAGACGTAAATAATCTCCTTGTCGTCCGATAATCGTGGCACGGGTTCCCTTGGGTAAAGGAGTTAAACGGGAATGATCGCTACTGGGGCCAGTGCGGGCTACCCCTTCATCTACAATGACTTCAGCTACTTCAAATTGAGTCGGAGAGAGAACAGAAATTTTTCCCGTTGCCAGTTGGGTAATGGTTTGATTATTCAGGGTTAATTGATATTTCGGTTGACCTAAATCCAAGGATTTTTGGGAAGCAGAAAATTGCAAATTCTCAGCAATTTTTCCACATCCTTGATATTTTAAGGTATCAGATTTTATGGGTTGATTAGTTCCGGTTAAAACTGCTTTGTTATCGGGTAATTCTAATCTCTGAGACTGGGGAGATAAAGATAGAATTTGTCCGGCTAATTCAACAGAAACCGTTGATTTTTCCGGGGCGATCGCACTAAAACAAATTAACTCCCCCGGAAGGATGGCCAGATTTTCAGAGGGAGTCAATGAATCATTGAAAAAGCTGACCGGATCTAAAGAATTTGCTTCCGTCGCAATTCGAGTAATATTAAGTTTGATTTTTTGATCTTTGTAGCGTAGAATAAAATTGTTTTCCCCAAGTTGCAATGGAAATGTGGGTGCAAAGTGACCAGCTTGGCTTCGGGGAATTACTTGACCATTAATTGAGACTTCTCCATCGGGTGTTGCTGTTCCAATCAAAAAAATACGATCAGATGTTGTTTTGTGATCTGGTGGCGGATAGGCAATATATAAAGGTTGTTCCGCCACTGTTGAAGATACCAAAGCCATACTGATTAGCGTCGTTAGTCCTAGCATTTGTTTCATTTTACTAATCACGGGCTTTCTTCCTGCCATTTGATCCATCAATCCTAAATTTTAATCCACTTAGGGGGGTCTAATTTTTCTGACCCCACAAGTCAGATAGGATTTAATTCTATCTGGCTTTAGGGTGCTGTTTTAAAGCATACCCCTGTTTTTGTTTTTTCAAAAGGCAAATCGCAACCAACGATTGAGAGTGTTGATAGAGCGATCGCACAAAGAAGGCTGGGGTATGCCTTGATTTTCACTTTCCCATTGGTCGATTAATTGCCGACCCAGGGGAGTGAGGCGAAAACTATCAGTAATCCCCTGACCATCAACTTCTCGACGCAGCACCCCCACCTGAATCAGCCATAATAGGGTATTTTCTGCGGCTAGTTCGGTTAAGGCCATACGGGTATAGGTAGAATTGACTCCAGACTCCCCGGCAATTCCAGTCAGACTGACACTATTAAACCGGATCGTGGTGAACAGTAGCAGTTGAAAGGGAGAACACCGGATCGCCCGTTCAGCCCGTTTTAAGGTGCGTTCAGAATATTGAATTGAAGACTTACCAGGAGATTCCAAAACGGTCATAACGCTCGTATGGGATAATTTTAACGTTCTTTTTGTTACTGTATCCCATCTCAAGAGTTAAGAGCGAAAGAATTGATGGCGATATAATACCATCTCACCGTGGTCGGGAACCCAAGCCACCCATTCATCCTCAGTCACCTGACATAAGAGCAACGCCTGATCATGGCTATAGGGATTGGGTTTTTCCCGCATCTGTACCCAGGTAGAGGGATTAAATTCCGAGGCATACCCAACAATAGGTTGCCATTGGGGTTGAACCTTTGTATCCGCTTGTTTGAGATTAAGTTTCATAATTTTTTGTCCCTTGTCAACCGTTAATATTCAAGTTCTAGGGGTCTGAACCTGAAAAATAAAATTATTTCTGTATTCAGAGTTACATAATTATCGATATAATCCAAGCTCCTGTTGCAGAACTTAACGTTGGGATTCCAGGTCAGGAATAAAAGTTGACATCCTCCCGACACAATCAGCGAAGCGTTAGTGCGGGTCTTCTTACTCCGATTTTTGATAAAAACTCTAAAAAAATCACCACCACCACTAATCACCCAAGGATTTAGTGGCGATGGAATCAATAAGGTTGAACTTTAAATCCAGAACAAATTAATATAAATCTTCCTCTTTATCCGTCTCAATTACACAATCGGAAGTGGGGTAAGCTACACAGGTTAAGACATATCCTTCTTTAATTTGGTTATCATTTAAGAAAGCCTGAGACGATTGGTTAACCGTACCGGATACTATTTTACCTGCACAGGTAGAACAAGCACCAGCACGACAAGAAGATGGTAGTTCTAGTCTGGATTCTTCTGCTATATCTAAAATGAACTCATCATCAGGGACTTCAATCGTATTTTCGTCGCCTTCTTTACTTATCAGTGTGACTTTGTAAGTAGCCATGTAGTGATCCTCTCACGAATTTTGATAAAAACTCTAAAAATCCCCGACAGCAAGCAAAATCTTGATTAGGATTTGTTGACATCGTGGAATTTTTTTCTCTTTAGACAGTACGAAAAAAAGCCAACTTTGTAAATTTTAAGGCGGGTTGGGGGTCAGATTAACAGGTGAAGTCAGGGTATTGAAGTAACTAAACTCTTAATTTCTAAAAACCCAACTTCAGCCCGTCAATCCTTTATGAATTCAAAGACCAACGCCGATAATACCCATCACCGTTGAACTTTGAACAAACACGCCAACGACTAGGCTTCCATGTCTTGCATTTCTTCTTCTTGGTGAGTCAGGATCTCAAGATCGGAAGTGGGGTAAGCCGCGCACGTCAAAACGTATCCTGCTTCGAGTTGCTCATCCTCTAAGAAATTCTGATCGTCTTGGTTGACTGTACCGGAAATAATTTTAGCTGCACAGGATGAGCAAGAACCTGCACGGCAGGAATAGGGCAGATCCATACCTGCTTCGTCTACCGCGGCATCCAAAATATAGACATCATCAGCGACTTCAATGGTTTTCTCGCTGCCATCGTCGGGATTTTTCAATGTGACTTTATAAGTAGCCATGTAGTGTTCCTCTCGTTAATTTCGATAAAAATATAAAAATCCCTTATACAAACCAAAAGCATTAATGGGCTTTTGCTTGCATCACAGATTTTTTTCACCTCTCGATATTAGGAGAAAAAGCGGAAGTTGTAAAACCTTGTCAACCTAGATTTAGAATGGGATTTATTATAAATTTTTCTAATTACATCTTGATTACTTATATCTAGTTCCCTTGTCCCTAACTCTGTTATCATGACTCAATCTTTATTTTTTTCTGTTGGTAAGGCTTCCCATCCCCTGCAAGTGGGCATCGTTGGTACTGGATATGTGGCAAAAATGCGGGCGGCGGCTTTAATTGCTGATCCGCGATCGCAGCTTGTGGCCGTTACAGGTAATACCCCGGCCTCCACCATTGCCTTTAGTCAAGAATTCGACGTGACGGTATCTGCATCCTGGGTTGATTTAGTCGAACGGCCAGATATTGATCTGGTGATCATTTCTACGGTTAATCGAGATCATGGCAAGATTGCCCGTTATGCTTTAGAACATGGTAAGCACGTCGTTGTTGAATATCCCCTGAGTTTAGATCCCGATGACGCAGAATCTTTAATTACCCTGGCGCGAGAGAAGAATAAACTTCTCCATGTTGAACATCTTGAACTTTTGGGGGGACTCCATAATGCCATTAAAGACTCCCTGGCAGCTATTGGTCAAGTCTTCTATGTCCGTTATGTCACTATTAACCCCCAACATCCGACCCCCCCTAAATGGACATATCAGCCGTCTTTATTTGGTTTTCCCATGACTGGGGCTTTGTCCCGTTTGCATAGATTTACTGATTTATTTGGGACGGTAGCTAGTGTCAATTGTCAAGCCCAATATTGGAATATTGAACCGGATCTTTATAAAGCCTGTTTATGTAATGCTCGGTTAACTTTTAGTAATGGTATCCTCGGAGAGTCTGTTTATGGAAAAGGGGAAGTTTTTTGGCAGTCTGATAATACTTTTACCCTCTATGGTGAACAAGGAACGTTAATATTTACTCCCGAAAAGGGTCAACTAATTCAAAACGATACTATTCAAAATATTGAGGTAGCTTCTCGTCGAGGATTATTTGTTAAAGATACCCAGATGGTTTTAGATTTTCTCTATGAAGGAAAGCCGCTTTATATTACGCCAGAAGCTAGTTTATATACCCTAAAAGTTGCTGAGGCGGCGCGACATTCCAGTTTATTAGGGGAAACTGTCAAGATTCATTCTGATATGAAATCTTGAAATCGGTGCTACATAAGTTCCCTAAACCATGCGTAGAGACGTTGCATCCAACGTCTCTACTTAATCATTAATGTTGTAAAACTCTCCCCAATTTGGGCTATTTTTAGGTCTATCCCTGACTCAAAATATCTATAAACTCCTGCACAATCTCATCGGGTTCTTGATTGCACCGATTACAGTCATAATAGTGGATAATACAGATACCCTGAGTTTCAAAAAGGCGATCGCGCCCTTCAACTTTTGCTATATTAGGTTGTGATAATAATTCCAGAATCCCCCATTTACCTTGATTAAAAATTAGAAAGTTTGGTTCTTGATTTTGTCTACCTTCTGGTGTTGTCAGACGCACTTTAGCATTAGGAAAAAAAAGAATATTGGCACGATCCAGTGCTTCAGCTATTTTTATTTGTTCTTCGCAGTGGAAATGCCAATTATTCCACAGATAGATTTTTTCTTCTAGGTTAGAGTGAGTTTGGTGATTATTTTCTGTTTCAGATTGTATGATTTTTTCTAGGGAGTCAGTGTTATTGTCTGGTAATAATACTTGCTCTAAATCTTGCTGACATGAGACAGGTTCACTAAAGTTTGTAAATAATAGTCTTGTTCCACTTAAACTCGCTAAATTTAATGTTGCGCCAGTTAGATTTGCGCCACTAAGATTAACTTCTATTTCCTGAGTTCGATGCAAATTTATTTGATTTTGTCGCAAATATCGCTTAAAAACAGACTGTAAATTATTTTTTTTTACCTTTTCGTCAAAAGCGTCTGAGAGTTGTTTCCAAAGTTTAGCAGCAATGGCTTTTATGTATTCATCATCATACTTGGAAAGTTTAGCAATTTCTTGATATGAACATCTCCCTTCCCAACATTGTCTAAATATTAGCTCTTGTACGTCGTTTAAGCATTCGCCATCGAGGACAACTTCTGCGATCGCAAGAGCTTCATCAACAGTCATGGGTTAAAGTTCCTTAAAGTATTAGGTTAAGTTTTAAACAGATGAACCTCTATTCTACCCATTAAGGTTGATGTTGATTCAACCAATTTTCTAAATCCGTTGCTTCTGAAAAATCCAGAAGTGCTTCCCCTAAATTCTCTAATTCTTCTACAGATAGGGTCTGAATTTGTTCTTGTATTGTAGGAGCGATCGCACCGAGTCGTCGCGTCAACTGGCGAGTGACAAATGACATCGCCTCCCGTTGTCTTCCTTGTTGCAGACCTTGTTGTCTTCCTTGTTGGAGACCTTCAAGGAGACCATCTTCCCGAATTTCTTGGTAAATGACAGACTCGCGCATAGTTTCCTTCCTAAATAGTTGTCTGATTAAGTTTTTTTCAAACCTCAAACCCGCAAGAACTTGAGTACAAGCGAGTAGATCGGCTTGTTGTGAAGTAGGGGTCGAAGGAGGCTTTACAGCCCCCAACTCCCATACAAAACCGTGCTTGCGACTTTCACCGCACACGGCTCCTAATCTAGTTGACTGTTATCATCAGAGCATCCATCTTCTTTTGAGTTATAAGACCCATCAGTTGATGTTTTAATATCGTGGCAATGGCGATGTAATAATTGCAGGTTTTTATATTCATCTTTTCCGCCTAATGACGTTGGGATGATATGGTCGATTTCTGCAATATCTTCTGGGGTGAAATATTGACCACAGAAGGTACACTTGCCTTTCTGTTTTTTAAGCAGAAATGCTACTTTGTTGGGTACATCGAAAGATGTACCTTTTCTTGTACTCCAATTGGAAACGACTTTGGAATGGTAATTACACCATCCTCTAATTACAGGATTTAGGCGTTTGATTAATAGACATCTCCAAAATATAAATTTGGAAGGATAGCAAGATGGTAAAATTTGATTTTACCCCAATAAGAGATGAGTAACTTAAGAGAGTATCTGGACAAGAATCCCCAGCAAGCAAAAAGGCTATTAGGGATGGAATATGAACAGTTGATAGAACTCATTCAAGCTGCGGAGTTATTAGAACAAGAAAAACGACAAGAACAAGAAAAAACTAAAATCAGGTTGATTAAAGCAGGTGGGGGTCGTCGCCAGAAATTATCTGTGGATGAACAAATATTACTAACTCTAATTTATCTGCATCAGATGCCCACATTTCAAATGTTAGGGTTACAGTTTGAAGTGAGTGAATCAACAGCGAATGATATTTTCCATAACTGGATAAAAATCTTCAGAGAATTACTACCAGCGAGTTTAGTTGAGCAAGTAAAAAAAACGAGAGTGATTGGGAGTGGGTAGAAAAAATTCTGCTGGAATTTGAGTTAGTAGTAGATAGCTATGAACAGCCCAGGGAAAGACCAACAGACAATGAAGAGCAGAAAAAATATTACTCAGGAAAGAAAAAAACACATACCTTTAAAAATCAAGTGATTGTCATGCCAAATGGGAAAGAAATAGTGGATGTAGCAGTGGGTTATACCGGAGCAACAAGCGATCTAAAATTGTGGAGAGAAAGAAGCGAGGAATTGGGGAACAATCAAAAATACAGAGGGGATAAAGCTTATGTAGGGGAAACAGCAATTAATACACCACATAAGAAACCGAGAAATCAAGAAATATCGCTTGAACATCGAGAAGAAAATCGGTTAAAAGCCAAACAAAGGATTGTAGTCGAACATTTAATAAGACTGATAAAAATCTATCGAGTTGCTTCAGAAAGATTTCGGTTAAAGAGGCAAAATTATGAAGCAGTAATCTTGACAGTATGTGGACTAATAAGATGGCGAATAGGAGCGATTGTATTATCATCTAAGAATTGCCCATAATTCTTGTGAGAAATGATTAGATATTAGAGAGAAAATTCATTAATTATTATTAATGTAACTGAAAAAGCCTATGAATCCGTTACTTTGGGAGAACCTCGCACAAGAGTGCTACAGGTTCACAAAGTAGCGATAGAGGGCATTTGGGGATTTTCGGAGATGTCTATTAGTGTCATGACTTATAAAGTAAGAAGATCATGTTCATTTACTGATTGATTGCAATCCCCAAATCTGTATCAGCACTTTTGTAAATAATCTCAAAACGGTTTCTAGTTGATGTCTCTTTTAACCCGGTTTTCACACAAGTGGCTACCAAGCTCCGAGGGTTTTTGTGTTTTAGGATACAGAATCATTGTTGGAATCAATGAGCAAAATACAGATTCAATCTTTGGATATTGGTTATAGGAAAAGAATAGTAGCGATGCTGAAAAAATTAGGAATTATTGGATTACTTACATTCATTCTGTTAGCTGGCCCTATGACGGGAACAGCTTGGGCGCAAGCGGCAGTAGAAAATCCGATTAATACCGGAGATACCGCCTTTATGTTGATTTCGGCTGCCTTAGTCCTGTTTATGACACCCGGTTTAGCCTTCTTTTACGGGGGCTTAGTCCGCTCTCGAAACGTCCTCAACACCATGATGATGAGTTTCATCTTAATGGGCATTGTCGGCGTTACCTGGGTATTCTGGGGATATAGCCTCGCCTTTGATGTCTCAACTCCCATCTCGGAAGGTTTTGGCAAAGGCATGGAACAGTTCATTGGCGGATTAGATTGGGTATTTTTAAATAAAGTCACAGCCGAGGCTCCTGACCCCATTGGCTATGCCGGAACCATCCCCCACCAGTTATTTATGGTGTATCAGATGATGTTTGCCATCATCACCCCAGCCTTAATTTCTGGGGCGATTGTGGAACGCATCACCTTTAAGGGCTATTTTTCGTTTGTCTTACTTTGGTCTACATTTATTTACTCTCCCCTAGCCCATTGGGTTTGGGGTCGGGGTTGGTTACAAGCCATTGGTTCCTTAGACTTTGCAGGGGGAACCGTTGTCCATATTAGTTCTGGGGTGTCGGCGGTAGTTATCGTTTGGATGATTGGCTCGCGGAAAAGTTTTATGGTGGTTCCCCATGCCCCCCATAATGTTCCTTTTGTCCTATTAGGAATTGGGATGTTATGGTTTGGCTGGTTTGGCTTTAATGCTGGCAGTGCTTTAAGTGTAGGTTCTTTAGCTACCGTTGCTTTTGTCGCCACCATGGTTTCAGCATCAGCCGGAGGATTGACTTGGGCAATTGTGGAATGGTATTTACGCGGTAAACCAACGGCCGTTGGGATTGCTAGTGGTTTCCTGGCTGGGTTAGTTGGAATTACTCCCGCAGCAGGATTTGTTACCCCGGTTGGTGCTATTTTAATCGGTTCTATCACGGCCGTTTGCTGTTTCTATGCCGTCAGTTGGCGGGTGAAATTAGAATTTGATGATTCTTTAGATACCTATTCCGTTCATGGTGTGGGTGGAACAGTTGGGGCTATTTTAACCGGAGTTTTTGCTACAAAAAGTGTCAATCCGGCTGGATTTGATGGACTTTTGTATGGCAATCCAGGGCAATTAATTCCTCAAATTGTTGGGGTAGTTGCTACCTACGTTTTTGCTGGGGCTGGAACTTTTGTGATTATCAAAATTCTCGGTTCCTTAATGGAATTGCGAGTTAAACCGATGGTCGAAGAACAAGGTTTGGATATTGACCAACATGGAGAAGAAGCTTATGGCGAAGACTTTGCTTCAGGTTTAAGTTTTTCAACTGGAAGTTTTTCTGGAAAAGAAAGGTAATTTTAGGGATTTAGGGGTTTCATTACTAAAATGAAACTCCTATAAATCTAATTTTTAGTTAGAAACAGAGTTTTTAATTATTCGGCGGTTGAAACCGCAGCTAAACAAACAAAACCCGCCTGCGCGGGTTGAAGATTCTGGGAGCGGATTTTTCCTACCCACATACTCTCCTTGTCCGCGCAGGCGGACATCGTTTGTGTAGCCGCGATTTCAATCGCCGAGGGCTTGATTTCTACATAAAGGGAATGTCAGATCAAATCAAAGGGCTTGATTTCTACATAAAGGGAATGTCAGATCAAATCAAAGTTTTTAATTATCCGGCGGTTGAAACCGCAGCTACACAAACAAAACCCGCCGACGCGGGTTAAAGATTCTGGGGAAGGATTTTTCCTACCCACATACCCTCCTTGTCCGCGCAGGCGGACATCGTTTGTGTAGCCGCGATTTCAATCGCCGAGGGCTTGATTTCTACTGCTGATTCATAACTCAAATATTGAGATACTCTACCGCTAAATAAGTTATTAATAGTTTGAGCAACTAATTTTAACCAGAGGGGATTACCTTGATAAAGGTTAATCAATTCTGGCCAGCGATCTTCATCTAATAAACCTTTTTCTCTAATAATTTCTGTGGCGGCTTCACCTAAGCCAGTTAATTGTAATAAACATACTGCTAAATTATCATCGGTAAATGTTAAAATATCTGAAGGGGGTTCCCAACTATTGAGGATTAAGCAGCTATTATGAGGAATTTCGCCGATAAGTTTAAATAGGGTTCCATAATTTTCATATCCGGGTTTATAATTGCCTGCAAGTTGGCCGCTGTTGAGGATTTGCTGCACGTCATCTAGGATGATCAGACAGCGATAGGTGCGTAGTTAAAATGACCTGAATTTGAAACTTTAGAAATTTGATATCTTTCAATTGCAGACTTAAAAGTAGATTTATTTACATTTTCCTCTAAAATTTCTGACATAATTTTCCATAATTTTGAGGCGATATTTCCCACATGACGTTCCGTACAATAAAATTCTTTAGCAACTTGAGAATATCTTTATACAACCCCTACTGGAACAATAAACAGGCAAGCCAAAAGCTGCCCAATTTAGAACTTGCCGAGTCTTTGGGATTGAAAATACCAAAAACATTAGTTACGAATAATTATGAGAAAGCCAAAGAATTTGGAGACAATTCCCTCAACATCGGCTTTGATGAGGTGGCATTTTGGGAGTTGGAGGCTATCAATTGTCTGCACCTCGACTTGCTCCCCATCTCCTAAACCACCAAGTTCTAAACCACCAAAATTATTACTCTTTTTATACTCAATAAACGGTACTCTTATAACTCCAGTCTCTTTGCCAAGAACTGCATGGCGTGTGATAACATTAGTTAGATCATTCAACACTAAATTTGCACACAGAGTCTGGAAGATGAGGCGTTGTGGTTCAAAGGCAAAAACAGTTCCTTCTAGTCCAACAGCTTGAGCAAGAAAAATAGTGTGCGATCCTATATTTGATCCAGCTTCAACAACCACAGCACCGGGGTGAAGTATTTGCTTAAATATATCTATCTCGGTTTCTGACCACTCTCCGTAAATATCTAGCGATCGTCCAATAAAAATGTCATACTTGCTGTACACCATAAAGCCATAGCGACAGGATGATATGTTAGGTATTAACTTCATTAATCTCCTACTTCTAATTTTTGCCAATTTAGCAATATTCGTTTCTTGACTAAGCGTGCGATCGCCTCTTCCTCAAAAATTATTAACTACTCAGATTTAAACTGGTGGCCTGCGAATTCTCGTCTGCATTTCATCTGCAACCACCAAACAGCCTTGCAAAGTTTCTAGTGGTTGCTCGCTGACAACACGGGACAGTACATCAAGCACATACTGACGGCTACGACTGCGAGAACGTAACAATAATATACCCGGATGAGTTCCTGGCGGGAAACGACGGACATCTGAAAAGTCTAAGTCTAGGGTGATAAAAAAACGCCCCTCAGCACAAGCTTGCTGCCATACAATCTCGTCATCAGCACCCGATAGTCCTTCATCTGTGACGCGATCGCAATCGTAACCCATTTGTCGCAAGAACTCAGCGTGTGCGACACTCATATTTTCATCTAATTTTATCAGCATTGTACTCATCGAATTGGCAATAATTCCTCTTCTCTTGTCAGTGCCGCAGCATAGGAGAGCGCAGCCTTTACATCTTCTAATTGAAGTGGTGGATATTCGGCGACAATTTCTTCGGCTGTCAGTCCATCCGCTAAGTTATCAAGGATAACTGATACCATAATTCGAGTTCCTTTAATGCAAGGTTTCCCATGACAAACCTTGAGGTTGATAGTAATATATTCTTGCCAGTTCATTTTTGTGCAACGAGGGTACATCTACCAGTATATCCTATATGTTTAACGGACGAATTTTTTTAATTTCTGCTCCCATTGTTGGGTCAAAATTAGTCAACCAAATATCACCCCGTTTAGGAAAAAGAGAGTCACATCAAATCAAAGGCGGTTGAAACCGCATCTACACAAACAAAACCCGCCGACGCGGGTTAAAGATTCTGGGGGCGGATTTTTCCTATCCACATACCATATAAGTCCGCGCAGGCGGACATCGTTTGTGTAGCCACGATTTCAATCGCCGAGGGCCTTATTATGAGGAATATCACATCAAATTAAAGTATTTTCATTGCTTCCACAACTTTTTGAGAAATAAAAGGTAAAATTTCCTCGTTTTGACTTTGGGCTTTTCCCTCCGTAAATACTACTAATAAATAAGATTGAGTCGAATTAAGTTCAATATAAGCTGCATCATGGCGAACTTGGCTAGTATGTCCGGCTTTTGACCAGAGTTTTGCCGTTTTAGGTAATCCACCTCCTAGAAAACCTGCGACTTGATTCTCTGGATTTTTCGCTAAATCTTTGGGGTCAAGACTGCGTTGAATTAATGTCATCATCTGACCAGAAGCAATCGAAGAAACCGCCACCCCACCAATAATACTATGCAATAATCTCGCGGTGGCATTAGTGGTTAACATATTGCGATTTTCCATTAATTCCCCTACAAAAATTCGTTCTCGACCATAGGCTCCATCACCCCAAGTTTTTTGATTCACATTAATTGATTCAAATTCCGGCCAGTTGAGGGTTTGTAAATAACGATTAACTAAATTGCGCTGACTTTTCCAGGTTTCAAACGGCCCTGTTGGTAATTCTGGGCCGCTTGTAGTTCCAGTTAATACATCAACTACTAAACTGGTAGCATCGTTACTAGAATCAATGATCATATCTCTAGTAGCTCTTTCTAATTCCGTGGTTGTCCGTAACATTCCCTTTTCTTTCCACTCAAAAACGGCCAGTAAATAAAATAATTTCACAATACTAGCCGGATAAATTTGTTCAATTCCCCGATAGTTAAATCCCCGCACGGGATATTTCCCAAATTCCTCCGGGGTTAAGGCGCCCCCGGTATTAACAGAAATCGGTGGGTCATATACTAACCAAGTCATAGCCACTTGATTGGCAGCTAAACCTGGAAATTGTGCGCGAGTTGCATCTATAATGCCAGTGCCTAGAGTTTCTAATTGTTCATCGGAATGGAAAAAAGTCATTTCAATTGTCAGTGTCGAGTGTCAAGTTTGCTAGTTTTGGCTAAGAGTCAATAGTCAACCCCCAACCGTCAACATCCATTAAATTAATTATGATTGCCAAACCCTTATCAGATACGATTGAGTATTGCTGTAGAGAGAATTTGGATCTCTATGATGGAGCCGACTGCCAAACTTTAGCAACGCAAGCGGCTGTATCTCGTCATTTACGTCTACTTCCCCAATCTAAAAATCACACTAATAATTCCCCTAATATTCTAGTTCAATTATGTGAAGATAATTATACCGCTTGGTTACTTGATTCGGATCAAAAGCATTTAGAGATTGCCACTCAGCCCTATCTCGCTCCGATTTGGTCAGAGGCTCAAATTCAAGCCGCAATTCCCCAGATTATTCAGTTTACTCAAGTCGCAATGGCAACCCCTAATTACTATCTTTGGGGCGGGACGGTCAGCCCTAATTATGATTGTTCGGGTTTAATGCAAGCTGCCTTTGCTGACGCCGGAATTTGGATTCCCAGAGACGCCTATCAACAAGAAGCCTTTGCCAAACCCATCACTTTTAATCGAGAACAATTAGATTTTTCGATTCTTCTCCCTGGGGATTTAATATTTTTTGGAACTGTCGAAAAAGCGACTCATGTTGGATTATATCTCGGAGACAAAAAATATATTCATAGTTCGGGTAACGAACAGGGTCGTAACGGCATAAAGATTGATGTGTTATCATTAGAAGGAGATACCTGTATTCAGTATTACTTTAAACGGTTACGGGGGGCAGGACGAATAATTTCTAGTTATCAACTGCTTCCTAAGTAAAGTCATGTCTTGCTTAACGGGTGGAGTCTGTTAATATGGCTTGGGATTAAGATTGGGTATCCTTAAATTATTATATATATCAACTTTGTTTTGGAGACTGGCAATGCGTCAATTTTGGTTTCTATTCTCCATCGGTATTTTGGCAGTTGGGTTAGGGGGATGCGGTTCTAAACCTGAAGAAACTGCCACCACTCCTAGTCCAACTACTTCTCCTGCAACTTCTCCATCGGCCGTAGCTTCGCCGAATCCCAATGCAACCCCGACCCCGGGGCAAACACCCCCGTTTAAAGATCCGTTAGTCAAAGAACAGTCAAACGTGGCTGCGGGTGCGGGTTTGATTCAATCGACCAATTCAGAAGAACGGTTACGTCTCCTGGGTAAACCTTCGACGGCAACTTCTGCTGCACCGTTAACAACAACGGCTCCCTCTGCGGTGAGTATCGATCCTTTTGCAGTTTTACCTCCATCCATTGTCCAAGCTGCTCCTGAAGTGGGCAAAGCACCAACTGTACCGGAACAGACAACTCGGGCTGTGCCTGAATTACCTAAATTAGCGGTAAGTGAAGCCCCCATTCGCTGGGTCTCTACTAGCACCAATCTTCTACCTCCTAAAACCCCTGGAGCCATTGGAACCCCTGGAACCATTAGAACTCCTGGAACCATTAGAACCCCTGGAACCATTGGAACCCCTGGAACCATTGGAACCCCTGGAACCCAACCGGGGAATGGAGTGACAACATTCACACCTCAAATTACTAGGTCTGTAAGAGGCGTACCCACTTTACCGAGTTTACCCATTGCCCAAGTCCCCGATTTACCGGCAATTCCCAATATACCGACACCCCAATCCTGGCGTGATCCTAATCCCCCGCCACCCCGTCCCGTTGCTACCCAACCTTTTGTTCCTCCGCCTCCATCTACAGACTTAGCTCGAGGGATGGAAGTGACCGGGGTATTGCAAGTGGGAAATCAAACTAAGATTATTCTTAAGGCTCCCGCAGAACCGACCAGTCGTTATGTGAACGTGGGACAGCGTGTGTCTAATGGTCAAGTTTTGGTTAAACGAGTCAAGTTTGATACTGGTGGTGAACCCATTGTTATTTTCGAGCAAAATGGGATTGAGATTGCTAAATCTGTAGGTGCTATTCCACCGGCTGATCCCAAGGTTAATAATATTGGTCTGCGATCTTCGGGAGTTCACTCTGGTTGAATAGGATAGATCTAATCTGGAGAAATTTGTATGTTTTTTTCATAAGAAAAAGTTGGAATTAACCATGGTTTATTCAATCCGAAAATGGAGTTTTTTGATGCTAACTCTATCGAGTTTAGCGGTTGTTGTTGGTGTTAATCATCCTCTACCTTCTCTTGCACAAAAAGCTGACGGAAAACGTCCTCCGATTTGTGAAGGACAGTTACCGACGGGAATGGTCAAGTGTAACTATGAGGGAGGAGATAACTATAAGGGAAGTTTTGTTAATGGTAAACCGGACGGTCAAGGGATTATGGTTTATGCAAACCGCGATCGCTATGAAGGACAGTTTCGCAATGGTTTACCGAATGGACAAGGGGTATTCATTTTTTCCAATGACGACCGGATCGTTGGGATATTTAAAGATGGCAATATTACCCAGGGGACGGTGATTTTTGCTAATGGCGATCGCTATATTGGAACTTTTAAACTGGTGCGAGAAGTTGGGGGCGGAACGGTTAGTAGTCAACCCAGTGGTCGCGGACAGTTTATCTATTCCAATGGCGATCGCTATGAAGGTGAATTCTTTGCCGGATCTCCCTTTGGTCAAGGGGTGTTTACCCGAATTAATGGCACTCGCTGTCAGGGACAGTTTTTTAATCAACAACTTGATGGTAAGGGAACCTGCACTTTTGCCAACGGAACTCGCTTTGAAGGTGAATTTCGCGGTGGGGTTCCCCATGGCCAAGGAACGATTATTGATGCCAAAGGAAAACGCTTTCCAGGTAGTTTCCGTGATGGCCAGAAAGTATAGGAGGGAATGGGGAATTACGAATTACGAATGGGTAATGGGTAATGGGTAATGGGTAATGGGGAATAGAAAGAATGCACCTTATATGTGTCTTTCCAGGGGATAATGGCTGGGTTAGCAATAAAACTTAAAGAGTTAAATTAACTTAGACAGCCAATCCAGTAGTACCCTGAGTTTATTGAACGTCTTTATTCGTTTTTTGATTGAAAAGGGGAAGAAAAACCAATGGTTCAACGTGGTTCTAAAGTTCGTGTCCTACGCAAAGAGTCCTACTGGTATCAAGAAGTAGGTACAGTTGCTTCCGTAGACGCCAGTGGCATCAAATATGCTGCGATTGTTCGCTTTGATAAAGTGAACTACTCCGGTATCAATACCAACAACTTTGCCGTGAGCGAACTGTTGGAAGTGGAAGCTCCCAAAGCTACCGCTAAAAAATCCGCACCCGCCGCTAAAAAATAGCCTGTGCCGGAATTACCGGAAGTTGAAACCGTTAGGCAAGGTCTAAATCAAGTGACCTTGAACCAAACAATTGTGGGGGGTGAAGTGTTGCTTCAGCGCACTCTCGCCTACCCCTTTTCCATTGATGAATTTTTGCAGGGTTTAACTGGAGTGGCGATCGCATCCTGGCATCGCCGAGGAAAATATTTACTGGCGGAATTGGTTAAATTAGACAGCCAGAGAACCTCTGGAGGCTGGTTAGGGGTTCATTTACGGATGACAGGTCAATTATTATGGGTTAGCCCCCAAGACCCCTTACAAAAGCACACTCGGATTCGTTTATTTTTTGCGGAAAATCGAGAATTGAGATTTGTTGATCAACGCACTTTTGGTAAAATTTGGTGGGCGCCACCCGGTCAGGAAGTTTCTAGTATTATTACCGGATTAAATAATTTAGGCCCAGAACCTTTCACTTCAGAATTTTCCGTTGAATATTTACAAGAACAATTTAAAAAACGTCAACGCCCAATTAAATCTGCCCTTTTGGATCAAAGTTTAGTGGCCGGAGTTGGGAATATTTATGCGGATGAGTCTTTGTTTTTAAGCGGAATTTCCCCAACCACTCCCTGTAGTGCCTTAACTCGTCCCCAACTCGAAAGGCTACATCACCATATTATTCAGGTGTTGAAAACCAGTATTGAAGTGGGCGGGACAACGATTCGTAACTTCCTGAATGTTCAAGGGGTGAATGGTAACTATGGCGGCACAGCTTGGGTTTACAACCGTACTGGAGAACCCTGTCGAGTCTGTGGAACCCCAATTGAACGTTTGAAACTTGCCGGGCGGTCGGCTCATTTTTGCCCAAAATGTCAGTATTAGGGACAATATCTTGGTGGGATATAGATTAAAAATTAAACCTATTTTATCAGGCGTGAACGCCTCACCAAGAGGGTTTCACGCCTAGAATTAAATGGGGTTTAACCTAAGTTTAAATCCGTGACAGCACCAACACTACTCGATGAAACTAATTTCGCATATTTGGCTAAAACTCCTTTCGTATAACGGGGTTTTGGAGCTTGCCAATTTTGCCGACGTTGGGCTAATTCTTCCTCAGAAATATTCACTTGCAGTAACCGTTGATGGGCGTCAATAGTAATACTATCTCCCTCTTGAATTAAACCAATATTCCCACCAACCGCAGCTTCCGGGGCGACGTGACCAACAACCATTCCATAAGTTCCTCCTGAGAAACGACCATCGGTAATTAATCCGACTTTATCCCCTAAACCAGCCCCAATAATTGCCGAAGTTGGCGCTAACATTTCCCGCATTCCTGGCCCACCTTTCGGCCCTTCATAACGAATCACAATCACATCACCAGCGCTAATTTTTCCGGCTAAAATTGCATCCAAACATTCTTCTTCCGATTCAAAAACTCGCCCTGGGCCAGTAATAACTGGATTTTTAACTCCGGTAATTTTAGCAACCGCACCTTCCGTGGCTAAATTGCCTTTTAAAATCGCTAAATGCCCTTGAGCATACATAGGATTATTCCAAGGACGAATTACATCTTGGTCGGGACTGGGTTCGGAGGGAACATCGGCTAATTGTTCAGCAACAGTTTTCCCGGTTATTGTTAGGGCATCCCCGTGAATTAACCCTTTTTCTAATAACATTTTCATCACCAAAGGAATGCCACCAGCCTTGTGTAAATCCGTGGCAACATAACGGCCACTAGGCTTTAAATCACATAACACCGGAACCTTAGCCCGAATAGCTTCAAAATCATCAATAGTTAGTTCAACTCCGATGGCATTAGCAATAGCTAATAGGTGTAAAACCGAATTAGTTGAACCGCCCACGGCCATAATTACAGCGATCGCATTTTCAAAGGCTTTTCTGGTTATAATTTGACGGGGAAGAATCTGATTTTTAATTGCTTCTCGTAACACATAGGCCGACTGTTCTGTACTTTCGGCTTTTTCCGCATCTTCTGCCGCCATGGTTGAGGAATACATTAAACTCATTCCCATCGCTTCAATCGCAGAAGACATGGTATTTGCTGTGAACATTCCCCCACAGGAACCCGCCCCCGGACAGGCGCGACGTTCCACTTCAATTAATTCTGTCTCGTCAATTTTTCCAGCACTATATTGTCCGACGGCTTCAAAAGCGCTAACAACAGTTAAATCTTTACCATTATAATGTCCGGGTTTAATGGTTCCACCATACACAAAAATGGACGGAATATTCATTCTAGCAATCGCAATCATCGCCCCCGGCATATTTTTATCACAGCCACCAATTGCTAAAACCGCATCCATACTTTGGGCGTTACAAGCAGTTTCAATCGAGTCAGCAATTACCTCTCTTGAAACCAAGGAATATTTCATCCCTTCAGTCCCCATAGAAATGCCATCGCTGACCGTAATTGTTCCGAACATTTGCGGCATCGCCCCCGCTTGTTTCAGGGCAGCTTCAGCGCGTAATGCTAGGGCGTTAATGCCCATATTGCAAGGGGTGATGGTGCTGTAACCGTTGGCAATTCCAACGATGGGTTTGGTAAAATCTTGATCTCCAAATCCCACCGCCCTTAACATGGCACGGTTGGGGGTGCGTTGGGTTCCTTGGGTAATGGCTTGACTTCTCAGGTTATCGGACATTAATTGTTCCTCTTGTGTGCGGGTTGTGTTCCAACGGTTCAACGACGTTTTTTGTATTGTTGTTACTCGCTGATCTAACCCATTTTTTATATTGTTATTATTATCTCAGAAAATGTGATAAATTATTAACGGCTTTGGAAATTGATGGGTTTGACTCAATAATACCTTGATAAATTTTAGTTCTGAATCTGTAAAAATTTCAATCATTATTCCGGTTTTAAATGAAGCCGAAAATATTGGGTTAGTAATTTCTACTATTCAACGGGTAGAAAATATAGAAATTATTATTGTTGATGGGGGAAGTCAGGATAATACCGTTCAAATAGCTCAAAATTTGGGGGTAAAAGTGATATTTACCCATCGAGGACGGGCGCTACAAATGAATGCCGGGGCAAAAATAGCAACGGGGGAGATTTTATTATTCTTGCATGGGGATACCCAATTACCCCTAGGATTTGAAACAGAAATCCGAAAAACATTTATTAATTCTAACATAATTGCCGGAGCGTTTCAATTAAAAATCAATGGTGATCAATTGAGTTTAAGGGTAATTGAAAAAACCGTATTCTGGCGTTCAAAATATTTACAAATGCCCTACGGAGATCAAGCTATTTTTATCAAGGCTACCACTTTTGGGGAGATAGGTGGATTTCCTGAACAACCGATTATGGAGGATTTTGAATTAATCCGTCGTTTAAATCATTTAGGAAAAATTGAGATTTTATCAAGTTCTGTGATCACATCGGGACGACGGTGGCAAAAGTTAGGCGTATTCAAAACTACATTAATTAATCAGTTAATTGTTATCGGATATTACTTAGGAATTTCCCCGACAAAATTAGCTCAATGGTATCGGAGGAAGGCGGGGAATAGGTAATGGGGAACACGGATTTAAGAGGATTTCACGGATTTCACGGATTTTAATCTGTGTTAATCTGCGTAATCCTTTTAAATCCATATAACCTAGCGAGCGAGGACGCTCGCACTACAGCTACACCGATAAAATCAGATTTTGCCATTGTCCTGAAAGAATGTTGACAATTGAGATCGGGTTTTGCTACAATATGACATCGTGCGAATATAAGTTCGTTGCTGCTTTAGCTCAGTTGGTAGAGCGGTTCACTCGTAATGAACAGGCCGTCGGTTCAAGTCCGATAAGCAGCTTTTTGATTTCAAATCCTTGCACAGCCATACTTAGGGCTTAATCCTCTAAACCTAACACTAATAAATTTAATTTATTGTTATTGGTGTTAGGTTTTGCTGCTAAGTCTAGGGAAGAAAGCCCTGAAGGGCTTACTACTTTTAGGAGTGTTAAAAGCCTTTTATCCAAAATTATCAGATACATAACTTTCAGCTAACTTAACAAAATCAACCGTTATCAGACGAATATATCCATCCATAAACGTTTCTCCCTCCTCAAATATTGATTTTTGATTATATCCTGGCAACCAAAAACTACTATGAATCTTTAATTGATTTAAGTATTTAGGAAACTTTTTAACTTCCTTCTGCATCAGATATTCATAAACAAACTGCTTTCTAACACTTCTATTTTTAATTTCTTCTATATTTTTTGAATCCAAGAAATAATAAATATCATAATATTTTATATCAATAATATCAAGATAATTCTCATCCATATCAAAAAATGCTTTGAGAAACGAATCTAACAGCTTGTTGATCTCATTATGAGATTTCTTCCTACACAGAGAATATTCAATAATATTCATCAAGTAATGACGTGGATTATTCAGATAATAGTTTTTTAACTCTTCCTGAAGTTTAATTATTTCTTTGATAAAACTATCTTCAAATAGATCGGGAGATTTTAAATTTTGCAAATCGGTTAAATTATTAACTAGATAAAGATAAAATAAATGTTTAAAGTAATACATTTTATAGATTGCCTCGGCATCTAATTTTTTAGTTTCTATATTCCAAAATGAAAAGAAATATGGGGGTAAGCATTTATCGATTACTAATCCTTTTTTTGATAAATACTTTTTTGAATATTCTGGACGATTTTTATCCATCTTTATTTCATTTTTTATTTCATTTATTTTATTTTGTAGCCAATCAAATGTATGTTCTTTACCTTGTTTAATATAAGCAATATTCACAATATCTGTATTGATATTATAATCATTAATTAAACAGAAGTTAGTTCGATAAAAATAACTATCATTCCAACCTAGACAAGGGTAAATTTCATAATACCTTTTTTCTATTTTATTCAAGATGGATGAAAATAATACTGCATCAGGAACAAGCTGAGAACCATTAATTTTAAATAAATCATTAGATAAACGGAATATTTTTAAAGAATTATTAAAAACATCAAGCGAATCATTAGAGATATAACGTCTATCTAAATGTAGCAGATAATTTAGATTTCCTCTTTTTACTAAAGATTTTATTATATAGGTTAAACACATCGACTCCCAAACCGTATGAAAGTTTTTAATTCCCCAGATTTCACCCTCATCCGTTTGACGAAGCTCGCCATATAGAAATAACTCTATCGCATCATAAAATTGCCAATAGTCAATATCTTTAAATGGAGTATTGTGATCAATTAACTCTAACGCATCTTTTAAACTATCGATGACTTGACTATAATATTGTTCTTCAAATAAACCATAATTTCCCCCAATATAATGTTGTTTAAACTGTTCTGCTAGAGCTTTAATTTCTACGCCAACTTCTTGCTGAAGTTGCTGTTTGATTTCCCATAAAATATAACAGTACATCGCCACAATATCTGTTGACTGAAAGCGAACCTGTTGGCGGGGTAAGTCCATCGAGTCAATATAAGCAGCACCATTCGGTAAAAAAACAGCACGATGTAAAAATTTATGAATTTGGCTATGATCAAAACTGTCTGACCTACCCAGTCGATAAACTAAACTTAAAATCTTGGGTTCATCATGGGCTTTCAATATCCCACTAATCATATCGAGTTTAGAGTAAAAAATATTTTCATCTAACTCGTCATCTTCGCTAATATCTGCACCTTGATGGATTTTGACCATACCATCTCGGTCAGATGTAGTCATATCATTATTGTCTTCTAAATACCCTTTTTCTATACAAATTTTCTTAAATTGGTCAAAGACTTTATAAAGGAGAAAAAATAAATCCCGCTTTGTGTTAAACGTAAAGCGTTGAAGTTCTTCCGATTTATTAGGAAATCCTTTCGGTAGACAAAAACGAATCTGGGAGTTACGCCGTTCTAGTCCAACAAAAGAATATTTTTCATTAACAACCAGTTCAAGATTATTAAAGTTAATCATGTTTATTGAGTTTATATAAATTATCAAAAAATAATGCTTTTCTGTTTAGTTGTCATACAAATACATCAAAAAGACTTCTGTATGTCGAACAAAATCATCATAAGTAATTAACTTAATTTCTTTTTTTACAGCTTTTGAAATAATTTCTTCTAGGGGGTTTTTGTCTCTACCAAAAACACTATCCCAAAGATAGAACATTAGTTTATATTTTACTTGTTCTAAAGGTATTTCTCCCTGTTCATCAGGTTTTATAAACCAAACTCCAATTTGTTTATCCTCAATTTTTCTGATTGTTTTAGAATTTATTTTAATAATATGATTAATATCATTTATAAGTTTAATCCAGTTTAATTTTTCAAATATATATTCTTCTATCTCAATATCAAAGTAACTCGGTATAAATAATATTACTTCTTTCCCTTTGGTTAAATTGGTTTTAAAAATAGCAATTATGTATTCTGCTTCATTGACATCTATTGGAATATATTGCCAATCCCAACGCCTTTTAAATGCGCTATCAAGATAATAAATTGATTCATCAGAAGTATTTATTGTTGCTATTATAGATAAATTTTGAGGAATACTAATTTTGTTTTGCTTGAGAAGCTCTAAAACTCTTAAGCCGTTATTGTTACTTTTATTTTTTAAATCAATTTCTAGTTCTTTACAAAATTTATCAAATGGATTCTCCGTTCCATTCTCATCAATTTTAATTGAACCATCGGTTTTGACCTTGGGATTATATCCCATTGAATTTAGCAGTCCTACTAACTCCATTTCAGAAACATCAACTTCATAACTAGACCAATGATCACTTTCTCGATCTAATAATTGAAAAACCGTTCCAAAGATAGCAGCAGCATTCCCTCGGTTGAGTTCATCAATCACTAATAAGTAATGTTCATTATTTCCCTCTATTAACCCTCGGTAAGCCATCCCCAAGACTTTTAAAAAATGCCCAGGGTAAAACTTATACATTACGTTAGTTCCCTGAGTCAGAGGTAACAGTTTACCCATGAAGTCACCATAGGTATATTCAGGATGAAATACCGTTTTGACCGTATTTTTAAGAATTTTAGTGTCTGAATCAAAAGTTATGTTTAGCTGTTCTTCAGCAATTTCCCGAATTTTGTAGCTTTTCCCTGTCCCTGGACAGCCAAACAGAATTTTTTGAATGGGTTTAATATTGTCGGTCATACGGGGGCAATATTTGCAGGTGAAGGTTAATTTGATCAAGGGTAGATTCGGTTTATTATATCGCATGAGAGCGATTGCTATTTCTTCAAATCTCTGTTGATCAAAATATAGGTGCGTGCGCTAAACCTAACACTAATAAATTTAATTTCTTGTTATTGGTGTTAGGTTTTGCTAATAATTCTGGGGAAGAAAGCCCTGAAGGGCTTACTACTTATTAGAAATCAAGAGCAAAAATTCTCTATTCTACGGTATGACCGACGGCGGCGATCGCTTCTTTAATCTCGGTTTCAGAAGGTGTACCGTTAATATTAACTATCTTTGTCTCTAAATTAATTTTAATATCAGCCTCAGCATCCAAAGATTTAATCGCCTTAGTAACAGTATTGGCACAGGCTTGACAAACCATGGAAGTAACTTTGATTTCAACAGTCATGGGTTTTGCTAGTAATCGAGAGTTCTAATGATTAACTTGCTCTACCATAAAAAATATTAAATGTCAAGTCAATTCGTGATAATCGTTAGTGATCGGTTGTTGGTTATAGCGCTACGCATTAAAGTTAGGACACTTCTAAATTCTGAAACTCATTCACGGCTTACTGTTCCCTGTTCCCTGTTCCCTGTTCCCTAGTGCGTAGCGCTATAACACCTCAACACCAGATCAATGGGTGTTAATTGTTAAAATCTATTAAGATAGAGGGAGGATAATATTGTTTCAGAAGTTAAGCGTAACCCTGCTATGACCTCACAAGTTTTAGTTGAAAAGAAAAAGTTAGAAAAACCTCCCTTTGAGATTCACTATTTAGGCGATCGCGCCTTGAGAACCCCAGCTAAACGAGTTTCCCGCATTGATGATGAAATTCGTCAACTGGTGCGGGAGATGTTACAAACCATGTATAGTGCTGACGGTATTGGTTTAGCCGCGCCCCAAGTCGGCGTGAATAAACAAGTAATTGTGATTGACTGCGAACCCGATAACGCGGCTAACCCCCCTTTAGTCTTGATTAATCCGACTATTATTAAATCCAGTACGGAAATTTCACCCTCTCAAGAGGGATGTCTGAGTATTCCGGGGGTTTATATGGATGTAACTCGCCCGGACGTGGTGGAAGTGTCTTTTAAAGATGAAAATGGCAGACCGCGCACCCTGAAAGCGACGGAATTATTAGGTCGTGCAATTCAACATGAAATGGATCATTTGCATGGGGTTTTATTTGTAGATCGAGTGGAGAATAAATTGGCTTTAAATGAAGAATTAGCCAAACATAAATTTTCACCCAAAGCTGTTAAATCCGTTAAATAATATAGGATAATTCAAGATGGTCGGTACTCCAAAAAGCATGGTTTTATTATTGGGTTCTTGTATAGCTGCGATCGCCTCTGTAGGTTCGGTTTTTGAACTATCTTCAGGAAATCCAGAACTCGGAAGTTTAACCACCAGTGTAATTTTAGCCTTGAGTATTCCTTTAAGTGTGTTTCTGTTTTTTGCCGCCGTTAAAGATGCTCAAATGAATCAAGAATAAATCTCTAGTAGTGAGCCCTTCAGGGCTTACTATAGGAGTCGTGGCTAACGGATGGGGAGGATATCAAAATTAGGATTGTTGACAATAGGTATAGGTAAATGCAGATTACATTTTTAGGTACTAGCTCGGGGGTTCCCACGCGATCGCGCAATGTTTCCAGTATAGCTCTGCGTTTACCGCAACGGGCTGAAATCTGGCTATTTGATTGTGGAGAGGGGACGCAGCATCAATTCCTCCGCAGTGATTTAAAAATTAGTCAAATTAGTCGAATTTTTGTTACCCATCTACACGGCGATCATATTTTTGGGTTAATGGGGTTATTAGCTAGTTGTGGGTTAGCGGGAAATCCTAAACGGATTGATATTTATGGGCCATCGGGATTATCCGAATATTTACAGGGTTGTGTTCGCTATTCCCAAACCCATTTTTCTTATCCGGTTAAAGTTCATACTATTGAGCCCGGAATCATTTTTGAAGATGAGGAATATCAAGTGGTTTGTGGGCCGTTAAAACATCGAGTCCCAGCCTTTGGTTATCGAATTATAGAAAAGGATAAACCCGGACGATTTGACGTAGAAACAGCCCAAAAATTAGGGATTCCCCCAGGGCCAATTTATGCCAAACTGAAACAGGGACAGACCGTAACCCTTAATGGTCGGGTAATTCGGGGTACGGAATTATGTGGCGAAGCCCAAGTCGGTCGTAAATTTGTCTATTGTACCGATACGGTATTTTGTGATGGGGCGGTAGAATTAGCGGAAAATGCAGATGTATTAGTTCATGAAGCTACCTTCTCCCATCAAGATGCAGAAATGGCTTTTCAAAGATTACATTCTACCTCAACAATGGCGGCACAGGTAGCACTAGCCGCCGGAGTCAAACAATTAATTATGACTCATTTTAGCCCCCGTTACGCCCCCGGAAATTCAATTATTTTAGAGGATTTATTAACAGAAGCTAGAGCTATTTTTCAAAATACAGACATGGCTTATGATTTCCTCACCCATACAATTCCCCGTCGTCCCTCCCCGTAGTAAGCCCTTCAGGGCTGTCTTCATTCCCCGCCGTAGTAAGCCCTTCAGGGCTTTCTTTATTTCTCTAGTTTTTGGAATCAGAATGAGTCCTGAAGGACTCACTACGCAATACTGGAATCAGAATGAGTCCTGAAAGACTCACTACAAACTTGACATTCCTAAAAATTTGAGCCAAATTGGGAACAACCTTTCGTAGAGAAATCCTTGAAACAGGTGGATTCGATTTATTTATGAAAAAAATATTAATTCTCTTAGCCAATCCATCAGATACAAGCCAATTACGTCTGAATCAAGAAGTTAGCGAGATCCAAAAAACCCTGAGACAATCTAACCATAGAGACGAATTTGAAATTATTCCAGTTGGAGCCGTTCAAGTGGATGATTTACAACAAACTCTCTATGATTATAACCCTACAATTGTTCACTTTTCCGGTCATGGTGCGGGAAAAGATGGATTAGTGTTAGAAGATAGTTCGGGTCGGAGTGTATTGGTGAGTGAGGACGCTTTAGCTCGATTATTTAAAGCGTTTCAAACTCAAATTGAATGTGTCATTCTGAATGCTTGTTATAGTGAAATTCAAGCTAACGCTATTCATCAACATATTGATTGTGTTGTCGGTATGAATCAAGCCATTGGAGATCAAGCTGCGATTAAATTTGCAGTGGGATTTTATCGAGCGTTAGGAGCCGGAACTTTCTATGATCAATGTTTTGAATCCGGTTGTACTTTAATTGATTTAAAAAATATTCCAGAATCCAATAAACCTCAACTCAAATTCAGACCGAGACGCACAAATTTAGCTGAAATGTCTCAACCAAAATCTGAGGACGTGATCAAACCTCCTCAATCTTTTGATAACTCTATATCTTTGGATGATATTAATATCAGTAGTAATAATAGTCCTGTAGCTTTTGGAATTGTAGGACGGGATCAGAAGATCAACCAAAGTTATACCGTAACCACCAATAGCAACAATTCTAATTTAGAAGCAGCGTTATCTGCATTAGCCAAACTGAAACAAGATATTGCTCAAACAGAGGCGTTAAATCCAATGGAGAAAGCAATGGTTGAAGTTCCGATCAAAATGATCGAAAGCGAATTGCAAAAACCAGAGGCGAATAAAACCTTAATTAATCAAGCAGTTGTTGCTCTTAAAAAAGGATTAGAAGGAGTAGAAACCCTGGCTGAACCTGTGATAAAAGTCGCAGCAATATTAGCAAAAGTTTGGATTTGATTTCTAGGGTGCATTTATTTTAAAACAACAGTTTTTAAGCAAATTTTGAGTGCAGAAATGAACGAACAACCCCCATTAAATCAAAATCAAAGTGCCGGAGATCTCAATATTTCTGGTAACGAAAATCCGATGGCACTTGTCACGACAACGGGCGATGCAAATATTAATCAGTCCCGTACTATTATTTATAATTATTATTATCGAGAAGAAAGCGTTATCACCTCTCTTGAGGCAGGTACAGAGGATAATTTACCTTGTCCGTATCAAGGATTGTTTCATTTTGGGCCGGAAAATGCCGAATATTTCTTTGGGAGAAGCGTCTTTATAGAAGAACTATTTCAAGCAACGGAAACCAAGAATTTTATTCCTCTTTTGGGAGCATCGGGAAGTGGTAAATCTTCCGTAGTTTTGGCGGGATTAGTCCCTAAATTAGTGAATATTGGGCATTGGAAATTTACTCGTTTTCGACCGGGTAAAGACCCATTTAATGCCCTAGCTCAAGCGTTAGTTCCTTTGTACGCACCTAATCTTAATCAAACAGAACTCATCGCCCAAACTCGTCAATTAACAGAACATTTTCAAAACAATACGATTCTATTATCCGATGTTTTTTCCCAAATTCAACACAATCATCCCCAGGATAGAATTTTACTCATTGCTGATCAATTTGAGGAACTCTACACCCTTTGTCACGATGAACAAACCCGTCGCCAATTTGTGGATAGTTTATTAAATGCTTTTGAATCTTCAACCCATAAACCGCCCTATTCAACGGTATTAGTTACCACAATGCGAACTGATTTTTTAGGAAATGTATTATCCTATCCTCCCTTAGCAGATGTTTTGCGAACTGGAGATATTAAAATCCGTTCTATGAATACCGAAGAACTCACAGAAGTGATTGAGAAACCCGCCCAAAAATTAGGCGTTGATTTTGAAGGGGGACTCGTTGAACGCATTCTCAATGATGTGGATAAAGAACCGGGAAATTTACCCTTATTAGAATTTGCTTTAACGGAACTTTGGAAAAAACGTACCCGCAAACAATTAACCCACAATGCTTATGAAGAAATTGGGGAAGTTTCGGGAGCATTAACCCGTTATGCCGATGAAAAATATAGTAAACTCAGTGAACAAGAACAACAACAAGTTCGACGAATTTTTGTACAATTAGTTCGTCCGGGTGAGGGAACATTAGACACCCGACGAGTAGCAACGAGAGCAGAATTAAACGAAACTAATTGGAGTTTAGTTAAAGAATTAGCGGATGCGCGATTAGTCGTTACTAATCGTACTATTATTAGTCAGGATAATTCCCAACAACAGATTAATATTCAAGGACAGGAAACCGTCGAGGTTGTCCATGAAGCATTAATTCGGAATTGGGGTCAACTCAGAGAATGGATGAATACTGATCGAGAATTTCGCACCTGGCAAGAAAAACTTCGGGGGGAGATGCGTCAATGGCAGGAAATGAAAAAAGATCGAGGAACTTTGTTGCGCGGTGCACCTCTACTAGAAGCGGAAAAATGGTTACAGAAACGCTCAGATCAACTCAGCTTAGAGGAGCGAGAATTTATTAACCAAAGCACTGACCAGCGAAAAAAACAAGAATTTCTAAGTAAATTAGGTATCGGAAGTATGGCAGTTGCTCTTCTTGTGTTAACTAGCTGGTGGATAATAACTAAACAAAATGCTGAGATTAGAGACATAAGTACATCATCACAATTGATGTTGCAATCTAATCAACAATTTGATGGTTTAATCCAAAGTTTAAAAGCTGTACGGAAGTTGAAACAAGCATTTTGGTCAACAATTGATAGTCGAATTCAAGTTATTATGACTTTGAGACAGGGTGTTTATGATGTTCGAGAGTTGAATCGTTTAGAAAAACATCAAGGTGAGGTGACAAGTGTTAGTTTTAACAAAGAGGGTGAAATTCTGACTTCAAGTAAAGATAAAACCATAAAAATATGGAGCAAAGAGGGTCACTTACTCCAAGATTTTAAAAATGCTCATAGCGATACGGTTTGGAGTGCAACTTTCAGTCCTGATGGTCAGACAATAGCATCTGCTAGTGCTGATAAAACTGTTAAACTTTGGAAAAAAGATGGAACTCTGCTTCAGAAATTGGATCATAATAGTCCTGTTTATGTCGTGAGGTTTAGTCCTGATGGGAAAATAATTGCTTCATCGGATAAAGGTGGCAATATTAAATTCTGGAACTTGGATGGTGAACCGTTGAAAACGATTGAGACTAAACAAAATTCGGTTTGGAGTATAAGCTTTAAAGATAATAAAACCCTTGCCACGGGTGGTCTTAATAGCACGGTTAAATTTTGGAGGAGTAAAGATGACACATTCAAAATTGTAGAAGAATTGGGGACTCTCAAAGGACATGGCCCAGGAGGAGTCTGGAGTTTAGATTTTAGCCATGATGGAACAATGTTAACAACAGGAGGCCGTGATGGTACGATTAAACTCTGGCGTAAACAAAAAGAAAATAAGAGCAATGATTGGATTAAAGGTCTGAATTTTACCATCAATGAAAAAACTTTGGAAGATCTGTGTAATAAGCAAGGTACAGACAGCCAAAATGGAATTAAATATAGTTGTCTGAAACAATCTGGAGATTTTGTTAGAGGAATCAGTTTTAGCCCCAAGGATCAGATTATTGCAGGTGGGACTTGGGACAAACAAGTTATTCTTTGGTATTGGGATAAACCTGCTATAACAACTGAGACTTTTAAGGGACATGGAAATGGGATCTGGGCTGTTAATTTCAATTATGATGGCAAAATTCTTGCCTCTGCTAGTGCTGACAATACCGTGAAATTATGGAACATAAAAGAAACTCCGCAGGCGTTTGGAGGAGGAAACTATTCTATTTGGGATATCAGTTTCAATCGTAAAGGTCAGACTATTGCTTCAGCCAGTGAGTGCAAAATTGTTAAACTCTGGGATATAAATGGCAAGGTTACAACAGAGTTAATAGATCCTAAGTTGAGTCAATCACCAGACCCCAAATGTGACGAGCGCACGAAGCGTAGCCATACTGAAAAGGTTAGAGGAGTAGCTTTTAGTCCTGACGGTCAAATGATTGTTACTGGGAGTTGGGATTGTACTGTGAAATTATGGGACTCTGAGGGTAATTTTATCAAAACTTTAATAGACCCTTCAATAGAATCTAAAAAGAAAACTTGTAGTGATCAATCTAGTCACAGCAACTATGTTCAAGGTGTAGCTTTTAGTCCTAATGGTGAAATGATTGCTTCAGCAAGTTCTGACAAAACAATAAAACTTTGGAAAAAAGATGGCACTTTGATAAACACCCTTGAAGGTCACGAAGGATCAGTTTATAGAGTTAGATTTAGTCCCGATGGTAAGATGTTAGCTTCAGCTAGTGCTGATAAAACAATTAAACTGTGGAACCTCAAGACGGGTAAATTATTAAAGACTCTTACGGGTCATAAAAACTTAGTAAGAGATGTGAATTTTAGCCCAGATGGAACAAGAATTGTCTCTGCTAGTCACGATCAAACTATTAAAATTTGGAATAATCAGGGTAAACTCCTAAAAACTCTTTATGGACATTCAGGAGAAGTTGAGAGTGTAAGTTTTAGCTCGGATAGTCAAATAATAGCCTCCGGTAGTAACGATCATACTATCAAGATTTGGAGTCGGGATGGTGTCTTACTGAATACTATCAATGTTTATATAGGGCCGATTTATTCTGTTAGCTTTAGTCCAGATAATAAAACCCTTGCTGCTGGTAGTGATGATGGTAGATTAAGATTATGGGATATAGATCTTGATCAATTAAAAGAAAAAGCTTGTAATCAGGTGGGGAATTATTTGCACAATCCTGATGCTAATGTTGATGAAAGTGACAGACATCTTTGTGATGGTATTGATACTGAGTTTAAAAAAACGCCTTCTAATTAATATTCAATAGTCTACGCTGGTTTGTAACCTAGATTGAATTAGAGAAATAACCTGATTATGAATACAGAACCTAACAATCAACCCCCATCGAATCAACTTCAGAGCGCTGGAGATCTTAATATTTCGGGTGACGAAAATCCGATAGCAGTGGTCACGACAAACCGCGATGCCAATATTAGAACTCTTGCAAAATAATTTTATGGTATTATGGTGAGTTTTGCTCAATTTCATAAAATCCCAGAGACTAACCATTCTTCACAAACTTTTGCTAAAAACTCCATAAAATGGTAAAAATTGAAAGTGAATTAAGACAATAACTCTGCGATGAACACTCAATTTTATCTAAATTTGAAACCTCCTGAATTTAAACGGAGATTTGGTGTCAAGATTCAAACCTTTCAAGCAATGGTTAATGCCATAGAGCAGTTCAGGTTAGAACATCCTAAAGATAGGAGAGGACGTCACACCTGCCTGACTCTCCAAGAGCAAGTTTTAGTAGCCTTGGAGTATTGGCGAGAATACAGAACATATTTTCATATTGGGACAAATTGGGGAGTATCAGAATCAACTATTTGCCGAATTGTTGCTAATATTGAATCAACTTTAATGAAAAACAGAAAAAATGTTACTCAGGAAAGAAAAAACATCACACGCTCAAAATTCAGTTAGTAATTGATCAAGAAACTAAACAGATTATTTGTACAGATTTTGGACAAGGACATTGCCACGATTTCAGCTTATTCAAAAAAAGCAAAATTCATTTTCACCCCCAAACTGATAGTTTACAAGATAGTGGCTATCAAGGGATTAAGGATTATCACTTGAATAGCTATGTACCCAAAAAGAAACCCAAAAATGGCAATCTTTCGGTCTTAGAAAAAGACTATAATCAAGCTTTGGCTCATCAACGAATTGTGATTGAACACGTTAATCGGAGCCTCAAAATTTTCAGGATCTTATCGAGTCGTTATCGAAATCGTCGTCGCCGTTATGGTCTTCGTTGTAATTTGTTGTCAGCCATTTATAATTATGAGTTGACACTCTTAGTCTGAAAGTGAAAATTTTTTATTATAGCATAGATTTTTTTTGCAAGAGGTCTAATCAATAAGAACTTTAAGTCTAGCATATAGAAATTAGATTTAAGATCACCGCATAAAAAATGCCGACACCGAACACTCGCCTCCGTCACACACCTTAACAACCTTGATGTCCCTCCTTGCGGTAGGCTAGATCAAGTGACTTTATTTGCTTGTATTATTGCTTTAGTATGTCTGTATCTGCCCCGACTCGTACCGTCCGCATTGCATCGCGCAAAAGCCAACTCGCCCTAGTCCAAACCCATTGGGTACAGGGAGAACTTCAGAAACACTTCCCCGACATCACCTTTGAAGTGCAAACCATGTCCACCCAAGGCGATAACATCCTCGATGTCGCCCTGGCTAAAATTGGCGATAAGGGACTATTTACCAAAGAATTAGAACTAGGGATGCTTGACCGTAGCAGTGATATTGCGGTGCACTCCCTCAAGGATTTACCAACTCGACTTCCCGAAGGATTAATGTTAGGCTGTGTGAGCGAACGCGAAGATCCCGCAGATGCTTTAGTTGTTCATGAAAACCACAAAGATAAACAACTAGAAACCCTGCCACCGGGTGCTATTATTGGTACTTCTTCCCTGCGGCGCCTAGCCCAACTTAGATATCATTATCCCCATTTAGAATTCAAAGATATTCGCGGCAACCTGAATACTCGTTTGCAAAAATTGGATAATGGAGAATATGATGCCATTATTCTGGCTGTTGCTGGGTTAGTTCGTTTGGATATGAGCGATCGCATTCATCAAGTCATCACCCCAGAAATTTCTCTCCACGCCGTCGGACAAGGTGCTTTAGGGATAGAATGTCGAGAGGGAGATAGCGATATTCTCGATATTATTAAAGTCCTTGAACACACTCCCACCGCCCAAAGATGTTATGCTGAACGGGCATTTTTACGCGAGTTGGAAGGCGGTTGTCAAGTTCCCATTGGAGTTAATACTTTTATTGAGGGCGACCAACTCACTTTAGTAGGAATGGTGGCAAGTCTTGATGGTAAACGGTTAATTAAAGATACCGTAATTGGAAATACCACTGATGCTGAAGATTTGGGTATTCAACTCGCCCATAAACTCAAAGATCAAGGTGCCCAAGAAATTTTAAACGAGATTTTTGCTGAAATTCAACGTAGTTAATTATTCTCCTGTTTAGGTGTTAATAGTTCTAAGAGGATTACGCAGATTAACACAGATTAAAATCCGTGAAATCCGTGAAATCCTCTTAAATCCGTGATCCCCATTACCCTGAATTAAAACCATGCCTGAATATCCTGAAGCCTTTAAAACCGCGTTAAAATTTACCTTAAAATGGGAAGCTGGTGTTGGCGATCCTAGAGATTTAGCGGGTACAGTCAATTATGGTATTTCTCAACCCACTTATGATAGCTATTTACAAGGTAAAAAATTAGCTTCTAAGTCAGTTTTACAAATTACCTCAACCGAAGTAGAAGCAGTCTATTATGAACAATTTTGGAAACCCTGTTTAGCAGATTCCATGGTCTTACCTTTAGCCGTAGCCCATTTTGATACCGCCGTTAATTTTAGTGTCAAAGGTAGTTTAGAATTTCTACAAGAAGCCATTGGCGGGTTAACAGTTGATGGAAATTTTGGAGCTAAATCAAAAACTGCACTAGAAAAAGTCAATAATTTACAAACCGCCCAACGCTATGGTCAGAATCGAATTGACTATCGGTATCAACGGGTAAAAGCTAACCCCAGTCAAGAAGTTTTCTTGGCGGGATGGTTACGACGAGATCAGGATTTATTGCGCTATGTGAATGAATTAGGCGGATTAACAACACCGAAACCAACAGCAAAACCTGTCAATCAAACGGAAATATTGAGTAAAGTAGAACAGGCTATTCAGTTATTACAAGAAGCCGTGGATTTACTCAAAAAACAATAACTATATATGAACAAATCTTTAAAATTATTATTAGTATCTACTCCGGTTGGGCCCTTGGGGTCTGGGTTGGGAGGAGGTGTGGAATTAACGGTATTAAATCTGGCAAAGATTTTGCGAAAACGGGGTCATAAAATTACAATTGTTGCTCCTAAAACTTCTAAATTAGAATCATTTTCAATAGTAGAAATTCCAGGAGAATTACAAACTTTAGCCCAAACCCAAAGTCGTCAAGATCCAGTAATTTTACCCAATAATTCCGTATTAGCCAATATGTGGAATTATACCATAAAAATAGCGGATCAGTATGATATTATTGTCAATTTTGCTTATGATTGGTTGCCTTTATTTTTAACACCTTTTTTTAAAGGTAAATTAATCCATTTAGTCAGCATGGCTTCTTTAACGGATGTGATGGATCGGGCGGTTCAAGAAGCAATCAAACACTGTCCGGGTTCTATTGCTTTTCATACCCATAGTCAAGGGGAAACCTTTGGCTTAAAAGAGGGTTATTTTTGTTTAAGTAGTGCTATTGAATTATCTCAATATTGTTTTTGCAGTCAACCCCAAAATCAATTGGCTTGGGTGGGTAGAATTTCCCCAGAAAAAGGTTTAGAAGATGCGGTGGCTGCTTCAGCTAAAACGGGTATACCCTTAATGATTATGGGCAAGATTCAAGACCCAGTTTATTGGGAAAATATTCTGAATAATTATGTTGATGCTCCTATGGAATATTTAGGCTTTTTATCAACAGAAAAACTGCAAGCAAAACTAGGTCAATGTCGGGCTTTACTAATGACCCATCGCTGGATAGAAGCCTTTGGAAATGTTGCAATTGAAGCCTTAGCCTGTGGTGTTCCAGTCATCTCCTATCGTCGAGGCGGGCCAACAGAAATTATTCGAGATGGAATTACAGGTTGGTTAGTAGAACCTGATAATATTAATCAGTTAGTTCATGCTATCAATAATATAGATAAAATTGACCGTTCTGTGTGTCGTAAACAGGCAGAAACCGAATATTCTTTAGATAGATTAGGTGATCGCATGGAACAATGGTTATTTCAACTCATCCCGTAGTAAGCCCTGAAGGGCTTTCTTATTATTATTATTTTATATCACAAACAAACAATCATGAACAATTTTCCAAGATTAAAACCCGGAGATAAATTAAAAGTAATTACCCCCAGTGGAGCATTAAGAGAATGGGAAAGGTTTGAGGCTGGGCTTGAAATTTGGCGATCGCATGGTTATAATATTGAATTAACATCGGGTTTTGATCAAGTTACAGGCTATTTAGCCGGAACCGATGAAAACCGCCGACAACAGTTAATAGAAGCCTTAACCGATCCCAATTGTCGCGGGATTTTATGCGCTAGGGGCGGGTTTGGTTCAACTCGATTATTAGAAGGTTGGAAATGGGAAAATATCACCCAAATTTCCCCCGATCCTAAATTTTTAATCGGATTTTCTGATATTACCGGACTATTATGGGCTTTTGCAAATCACCCCCAAATTATCGGCATTCATGGCCCAGTTATTACCACCTTAGCTACTGAGCCAGATTGGTCAATTCAACGTTTATTTAAAGGAATAGAAACCGGATTTTTTGATACTTTACAAGGAGAAGGTTGGGGTGGAAAATCGGTTTCAGGTCGATTATTTCCAGCTAACTTAACTGTGGCAACCAACTTATTAGGAACAGCCTATCAACCGGATTTAACTAATACTATTATTGCTTTTGAAGATGTTAACGAAGAACCCTATCGTTTGGATCGAATGTTAACCTATTGGCGCATGGTCGGAGGGTTTAAAGGAGTTAGAGGAATTGGATTAGGAAGATTTAGTGATTGTCATGCTAAAGGGAATAATAATAGTTTTACCCTAGAAGAAGTATTACGCGATCGCTTAGGGGATTTAGGCATTCCCATTGTCTCTAATTTACCCTTTGGTCATCAAGGATCTAATCCTATTTTACCCGTTGGGATGATGGTTAATCTTGATGGAGAAAAGGGAACATTAAGTTGGGGTTAGAGTTAAGTCTAATTTAACCACAAAGACACAAAGACACAAAGAAATTGTTATAAACATTATATAAATTATCATCGTAGGGGCGGGTTCGAGACTATCTGTGATTTTCACCCCAAAACTATCTAAACCCGCCCCTATTTCTAATTTGGAATAGACTGTGCTACAATAAGAAGCAATTGCATCAAACTTCTTTATGCAATAAAACTAAGTGAAATCAGCTTTTCCTTTTTTAGTTTATCAAAGATGAATATTATTGAATTTTTTGAATTAAGTGCTGGAAAATGGTTTTCCCAACGCACTTTACACAATTTAAAATCAGGACAATTACAGGCGGGTAAGTCTAATCTGATTATTGAGAGTTTACCCCAAACTGATGCTAAAGTTATTCAACTTTGTCAACAGCATCATATTGACCCGACCACAATTTCCGATGGGTTTCGCTTGACCTGGGATGGAACAACAGAAGGAAACTCTAATCAACAAAAAGGCTCGGCTATTTTAGTTCCAATTATTAATCCTGAACATCCCCAAGCAGGTCAATTACTCCAATCTCAAGGTACTAACCCGAATCAATCTCTATCGGGAAGCTATAGTTTCGGAGAGGATGAAGTATTAACCATAATTACAGAATCTCCTAACTTTTATGTAGAAGAAAGGTTATGGTATTTGATGCCAAATCTCCGACTTAGAACTAGCATTGTTAAAAACAATACTGGACTAACTCAGGCTTCTTTTTGTTCGGAAATTCGCATGGGAGTCCAATAATATTAAGGGTGGGTTAAGTTTAATCTATAGCGCTACGCATTACAGTTAGGATACTTCTAAATCCTGTTCCCTGTTTCCTAGTGCGTAGCGCTCTAAGTACCTAAACAAAATTAATTACACATCCTCCACCCTGTTCCCTCCCCCCCTAGCCCCCCGTGCACGGGGGGTTTGGGGGGGCTGTTCCGGTGTTCCGGTGTTCCGGTGTTCCCTGTTCCCTGCTATATTATTTTTATTTTGCATATCTACACAAAATAAAGTTAATAGCTACCCTAATATTACCCAAATTTAAAATTTTAAATTATCTAATTCTTGCAATAAAGTATTAATAAAATCCTGAGTCTGTGTTAAATTCAGTTGCCCAAAAGCTTGCCATTCTTCCGGTGTAATTTTATTATTGCTTTGAATCACTTCTTGTATCCAATAGGGTAAATCAGTGGGGTTGCTAATTAATTCATAGCTTTTTTCCAAAGCATTTTGACCTAAATTTTCTCCATTATATTGAGTCACTAAGCATAATTTGAGTAACTTAGCCAAATTACTTTCAGGAGGAATTGAGAGTAAAAAAGCCATTGTTTGAGCCAGGGTATTTTTGTTAAATTCCATGAAATTCTATTCCTTTTTTTACAGATTTATGCTAGAAGAAATTATCAAGTATTATTAGGATTAAGGATGTTTTGATCCGTCAGGCATTATAGCACCTTTTAAATAGGCTCCACGCAAGTCATATTGACTGACATTAGCACCTCTGAGGTTCGCGCCTGTTAAATAAGCACCTTTCATATCTGCACCACTCAGATTCGCATTGCTGAGATTTGCTCCACTCAAATTTGTATGTCTTAAATCAGCACAAATTAGGTTAGCATGACTCAGGTTAGCACTACTCAGATTTGCGTAACTTAGTTTCGCAAAACCAAAGTTAGCATGACTCAAATTAGCGCCCGTAAGGTTTACGCGAGCTAGTAAAGCATTTCCCAGATTAGCATGATTCAGGTCAGCATGATTCAGGTCAGATTTAGTTAAATTAGCTTCGCTTAAATCAGCTTTAGGAAGATTAATTCTGACTAATTTCGCTCCGGGTAAATCTAAATTATTTAAAGCAACTCCATCTTCATTCAAATCTTGTAAAGCAATAATTCTGGCTGGGCTAACTTTGACACCATGAGCCGCATCAATCACACTCCAAGCTTGATATCGAAATTCTTTTTTTCGGTCAGGAATTTCTTTGACATATAGAATGATAGCCACGATAATACTAATCGGTTCAATGTCTGATAAAATTCTCGATAGTACCGAATCATCAGGGGTAAAAATAACTAAAACCACCAACATAAAAGCAATGGTAATGGCTACGACCCATGTAGGTGATTCCCAAAACCAATCCAGAATTTTTTTGAAAATATATTTAAAACTATTTTGAATTAGTTTTAGGGGTTTTAATATTAGTCTAATGACTTGACTTAAATTCCGTTGCTGTGGTGCAGTTTTCTCCCTACCCATTCTTCCAGATTGGGGGAAAACCGTTTCCCCAGTTGATGAGGGAAAGGGTATAGCTTTGATTTCCGGTTTTTCTGATTTTACAGCAACATCTACCCCTGCACCTTCTAACATTAAATTAGAGGTATTTGTATAAATCTCAAGCCAAGCTTGTGCGACATCTGGAGTCCAATCTTCTTGTAAATAATCGGCGAAAGTATTGAGTAAAATTTCACCCACAAGGGGATAATGTTCTGTAATTGTACCATAGCCTTTATGTCTAGCACCCAAATCTTTTAACACGGGAATCAGCGCTTCGGGTGTGCGTAAACCTTCTACTAATAAAATTAGAGAATTAAGTAGTTTTTTCCCTTGCTTATCCATATCAGTTTTGCCAAACAAATGTTGAGTTTCTGGATAAGTTTCAAACAGATTTTCATAAAAACTAGCAACAAATTTGACCGCCCGTGGCTTGATTTTCTCAAAGCTCGTTTCAACGAGTTCTATTTGTGCAGTTGTCGATAATTGCGGGGTTGTTTCTTTAGCTAAGGAAACGGATATTTGAGGCGGTGAGGGAGGGTTTTGTATCTCTGGCTGTGTGCTTAACTGAGAAATATCTACCCCTGCACCTTCTAACATTAATTGAGAGGTTGTTGTGTAAATCTCAAGCCAAGCTTGTGCGACTTCGGGAGTCCAATCTGCTTGCAAATAATCGGCAAAAGTTTGTAATAAAATGTCACCGACAAGGGGATAATATTCTGCAACTGTACCATAGCCTTTATGTCTAGCGCCTAAATCTTTGAGAATGGGAACTAACAATTCAGGTGTGCGTAAACCTTCGACTAATAAAATTAGAGAATTAAGCAGTTTTTTCCCTTGCTTATCCATATCAGTTTTGCCAAATAAACGTTGAGTTTCTGGATAAGTTTCAAACAGATTTTGGTAAAAGCTAGAGACAAATTCGACCGCCCGGGGCTTAATTTTCTCAAAGCTGGTTTCAACGAGTTCAATGCGTAAATTTGAATAAGATGATTTCATATTCATAATTATGGTTATCCTTATTGAATTTGATGACTCACTTCTGTTAAACTCTTGGAAAATAACAACCTTTGTTTCAGTTTAGCAATTACTTTAAATTAGTTAACTCTTTGGTTCCATAGTCTTACTGTTTTTAGGTATAGAATTATCCCAATTAACCCATTCTGTTTCGATTTCAGCTTGTAGTTGTTGGCAAAATTGATCTAAAGGTAAGTCATTGCGATCATAACCGAAAGGATTTTCAATTTCCACACCAATATCTTCTATTCCTAATAAAGCAAAACTAATAATTCCCACAACCGGAATAGTAAACCAATCTAGTTCTTTGACAAATTGAAAAGGTAAAGCAAAACAATATAACAACAATAAATGTTTGAGATGAATTGAATAAGCTCTAGGAAGTGGGGTATTTAAAATTCGTTCGCAACTACTAAATAGCATTATGATTTGGTCTAAAGAACGATTCAATTCAATAAAAAATCTATAGGGAATTACCTGATCTTCATAATAAAGATGACGAAAATATTCGGCAAACCAATTAATAATTCTCAGGGGAATATTATCAGTTTTTTGTAGTTCCAAATAGTCTTCTGGAGTCATTAATTCTGCTATATTATCATCAATATTTTCGTTTCTCAAACGTAATTTGATCGCCATTATTAATATACCCACTAATCTGATATGAGTATTTTTTTTTGCCCGGCTTTCAGTGCTATTTTCAGGAACAATTGTCCAAATATTCCGGCACAAAATTCGACCTGCATTAATCAAGTCATACCAAAGTTTACAACCTTCCCAAAATCTGTCATAAGCTGTATTTGTCCTAAAAACTAATAATAGTCCCAGGACGATTCCAGGAATTAAAGTGGAGAGAATCGGTTGGTTGACGGCAATTCCTTGGTGATAGGCAATGGTGATCAGTAAAGCAAAGATCATCGTCGCTATTACTCGCCGCCAAATAGTCAGAATAACCGAGTTTCTTAAATCAATTGCTAAATCTAGCCAAGTTGAGTTTTTGATTAATTTCATCATAAAGTTTGATTGATATTAAGGAGCCAAGTGGATTAAAATTATAGAAAACTATTGAATATAATCCCATAGAATTTTTAGAAATTTATCTAAAGATTGAGCGGGTGTTTCTTTCCTCCAAACGGCAGTGGAGCGGGCGTAGTATAGGGGATGGTGTAGCTTGACAAACACCGTTTGGGGATGGGGTAGTGCTTCTGCCTCACTCGGCATAATTGCTACCCCTTGCCCTGTGGCAACCAAAGCAATCATTGAGGCATGACTATTGACCATAAATTCTTCTTCTAATTTATCGGGTGGATTACCCATAAAAGCAATATCAATCCCGCCATTTTGCAACGCTTTAACTTGCTCACTCGGCGACATCTCCCGAAAACTTACAACCTAGAAAACTTTCTCCGAAATAGCCTGAATTTCTTAAATTAATCCGTCCCTACTCTTGCATCCCAGCATAGAGTAATCGAGCAAATAATCGGGCTCCATCATCTTTTTTAAGTTCAGAATATTCGGGATGTTTACGAAAACCCACAGACCTTAAATCCGATAATAATTCTGGGTGAAATTGACAGGTAAATGAGCGCCGAATCAACTTACTTTCAAAATCTTTATAGTTGATACAGGTTGCAGAACATTCGGTGAGAATTTCATCTTCATGGGCTGTTGAACAGAGAATTTCTATCGCATAAGGCATTTGCATCAGCCAAGATAGGGGACTTCCTGCGAGAATATGACGATGGGAAATAATCGTATCATGGAGTAATCTATAGGCCCAATTTGCAAATAGAATTGCTTCTTCATTCACTTCATCTGAGTGAAACATGGCAATATTAAGTTCGTGTTCATATTCGATAGAAGTATCAATCACTCCTTCAAATTCATCAGCCGTTACTTCATGAACTGTAATTAATTCTTGGGGAATTCCTGAACTTTCGCTATCAGGAGATTCGTAATGATGTAACTGGCGATCGCCAACTTCTTTAAATTCGTTTGGCCCCACAGCAAATTCAGGATCATGCCAACTTCGAGCCACGATATTACCATTCTTTTTCTGAACAGAAAGAGAATTCCCAATCCTTTCAATTTCTTGACAAACATTTTGCAAGGCTTTGAGAGTTTTTCCTGATAAATCGTTCTCTAATTGGCTTAAATTAAGTACCTGTTGCACCGCCTTTTGAATCAAATTAATGTGTCCTTGGGCAGCTAATTGATGTCCTAAACAAATAAAAATTGCGGGGGCACTGGTTGGTGTTCGAGATAACAGTAACTTTTCCACAAATAAATGTAAATCTGCGAGAGAAGATTTGCCACCTGCAAAGCTAGAAGCATCTCGGACTGATGGATCTCCTCCTTCCACAACCACCGCTAACCCAGAAGAAATCACCGGAATAATTGTTTCAGGATCGAGTAATCCTGACGACCACAAAGGAAACAAAATTGAGTCGCAGTCCGCAATTGTTTGAGCAATATAGGCAACATTAAGGGATGCTCTAACGTGCTCTCCTAATGGATTATATCCAACGTGTTCCCAGGGTTCAATAATGGCGATCGCATTCCGAAAAAGCCGAGGATGTTGCATCAGAAATTCAAAATCCGACTGACAGTTAATCACCTTTTCTAAAGGTTTACCTTTTCCCCATTCAAAGGCTTTATTTTCCGTGAGCAGAGATTTATTCGGTAAGGGGGTTGCTGAATGACGATTTGCAATGAAATATCCCAGCAAAATGTGTACAGATTCAAAATCTGAGCAACCTGCGTTTAAATATCCAGGTTTAAGCCGCCAGTCTAACGCCATAATTTTCTTGAGTTGTTGGGTATTTATTATTATTGCAATAATTCAGTGGAAAGACATTGTTCTACAAAATTCTCTAAACTTTTAAAGAATCTATTCATACGGCATGATCAAAATTACTATCGCTATTTACTTTTGAGTCTTTAAACGCAATTGATTTAACTCATCAATGGTGTTTACAATTTTAGTTTTCCATTTACTATCGTCATTTTTCTGAATCAATGACTCAACGATCGCGTCTAAAGAAGCGAGTAACCAGTTTTCTTCTCTTTCATCTCCATCATCGAGTTCCATAAAACCAAAGAAATAGTCTTGATTCCGTGCGATCAAATTACGCCAGACATCAGATGGAGGAACAGACCAGTCAATTTCCCAAACCTGTTTTAGCATTCTAATAAAAAACTGTTCTTCTGGACTGCGATGGGCTTCCTTTGACAGCTTCTCTACAGCATCAATTAATTTTTTCTTGTTCATGATAGAGATAGTATTGTTGGTGATATCAAAATTAAATCTATCTGTATAGAATACCATATAATCGCCCTTTAAATCTTTACTAATTGTTAATTTGAGTTGACCCCAATCTTAACTTTTATATCGGTTCAATTGGAAAGGTAAAATTAAGTAGAAATACCGAATCTTATTGGAAAATTTTAGAACAGAAAAAAAGGTTGACTAGAGGAATATTATCGGATAAACTTCAGCCTAACTAACTACCATTATTAATTCGCTGAATTAAAGTATTAGCGATCGCTTCGGGAGGCAAAACTTCAACGGCAGCATTTAACTGAACTGCCGCTTTAGGCATACCATAGACAATAGAACTTTTTTCATCCTGAGCGATCGTATGCCATCCAGTCTCACGCAAAACCTTGAGTCCATCAGCACCATCTTGTCCCATCCCCGTAAGTAATACAGCAATTTCTTTATGATGCCAGTGTTGGGCAAGACTCTTAAAAAATACATCTACAGAGGGTCTATAAGGATAGTTAACAGGTTCTTTTGTGTAATATAATGTGAGATCGGAACGGATACTAAGATGATCGTTAGTCCCGGCAATATGGACAATACCCTTTTCCAAGCGATCGCCAATATTAGCCAATCGCACCGTCAGAGGTGTTTGATGATTTGCCAATCAGCTTGCTGAGGGTGACAATTTTGGCGAGTAAGGGTTGGTGAGAATTTGAGCTTCCTTGAGTTCCTAAAATCGGAGTATCCACCGCATCACGCGCCCCATATCCCATCGCCTCAAACACTTTTCCGGCATGGTTTCCCACGCTTGCCGTCACGATCAAAATGGTACAGGGACTCTGCTGCATAATCTGGCGAGTCGCTTCCACACCGTCCATAATCGGCATAAACAAATCCATTAAAATCAAGTCAGGAGTATCTTTTGCACAACGGTCAACGGCTTCTTTACCATCGCGTGCAATCCAGATAACTTGATAATTGGGAACAGTTAAAAGCACTCGCTTAAGAGCTTCTACCCCACATTCCGCAGATAGGGGTCAAATTTTCCACTAATTCTAAAAAATAGAAACCTATTCCAATTTTTCGGTGAACTTCCGAGGCTTTACTATCAAATTATATAGCTAGTTTACCGCTATTTAACTAAACATAAATAATTACTATTTTTTAATAGAAATAGAACTCCATTTTTTTAATATATTTGTATTTTATCACCAAATTCTTTTCAGCCAAGAGTTCTCATCTTGACTCATAACTTAGATTTTTTACAACTATTTCCCCCTTTCTTTTAATCTTTATCCCCCAGGAATCATTAAATAGTATTGACAGCAATCTTTCCCTAAATGCTGCAATATTTCTTGACGTTCTTGGGTTAAGTTACTCACTTGGTTTTCTCCATTTATCCTGACTAAATGCACCGCTTGGAACATTTGAAATATCCACCGCATCGTCGGTTTATTCGTTAATTTCTTGACCTGATTTCTTACCCCTTCTTGGGCTGTTTCTAATTGTTTTCTCAATTTTCTTTGAGCTAGGTTATACACTAACAAGCACAATCCCATTATCATCGCTATTGCTTCCACTCTCTCTGGTTTTTTCACGAATACACTTGCTGTGAAAAATAACGGATCTTTTAAAAATCTAAATCCTCTCTCGTTACTTTGCTGCGCTTTGTATTCGGCTAATAGCTTTTCATTACTCACCTCTTTCTTGTCTAATATATTTGTCGCTAATATAAATCTTCCGGCTTTGATTTTTTCCGCTTCTATCACTGATTCTCTAGGTTCTATCTCTCCTGTTACTTGATAAACTATTGTCTTTTCTTGATTCCCTTTTTCTGTTTTACTTTGGCTTTTTTTACTGGCTTTTTCTGTGCATTTTATTTCTTTTATTTCGTGATATTTCCACGAATCTGATAACATTTTTATCCCAATCTCTGCATCCGCTATGCAAGCATACTCTTGTTTCAATAGCTTCCGCAGTGATGCTTTGGCGTTCTCTAACTGTTTTTCTACTTGCTCTGATATTTTTTTTAGGGCTGCTTTTTTCCTGGCTTCACTTTCTACTACTAACCATCTTTGTTTTATGTTTGCGTACTCACTTGATTTCGTTGCTATTCTATATCCTTTTATTTGACTCTGCTCCCATTCTTCCTCTTCTATCTCTACAATCTTATTTTGCGCTTCTTTTATACTTAATGGTACTCTTGTTATCCATTTCATTCCTGCCATTGCTCCTATATTCTCTGCTGTGTATAATGCACTGTCTGCTACACATATTCCTTCAAATGTCCATTGCTTTTTAAATTCTTTTAGTCTTTCTACAAATACGCTTTTATCATCGGCGTTTCCGTCATCTATTTTTAGATATAATGGCACATCTCCGTCTCCGCTTACTACCATATCTATTATAAATTGTTTCAGATCTGGTCTTTTATCTCTTGAGTATCCATGCACTATTTTTATGGCTTTCATTTCTTCTTCTATTTCCTGATTTTCTTCTTCTTTACTTTTGTATTCTCCCTCTACTGATATCGAACTGCTATCTAGGTGTACGCTTTCCTTTTCTACTTGGAATTTTTGGGCGGCTTTTAGGGCTATTGCTGTGAATAGATTTGTTGTTCCTACTTCATAATATTTATCTAATGCTCTCCCGATTCTGTCATCATTTAGTTGCTCTGCTATTACTCCTTCTCCTATTAAATGTTCTGTTGCTTTCCCTACGAAAAAGTTCTCGAATAGGTACAGCGGCGCGCTCAAAAACCCTAATCCATTCAAAATCATTGCTTTCATTACCTGTCCTGGGCTTATGGCTTCTTTTCCTCTTAATCCCACTTTTTTATTCACTTCTTCTACTAATTCCATCTCATCTATTACGCCTGCTACTATTCCTAAATGGTCTAAATTCACGATTTCTATCGCTTCTAGGGGGTTTTTCATATTTTTATTTGTTCAGCTACTCTAATTATTATTCTACATTGAAAATAGCCCAAATGATTGCCATATAATGATTTGGGCTTTTATTTATTCCAATTTAATTGGCAATTCAATTGGCTTAAATATCTGCGGAATGTGGGTTCTACAGCCATAGCCGTATCATTGACGATCGCAATTCTCATATTTGTAATAGGGAATAGGGAATAGGAAATAGGGAATGGGGAATTACGAATTACGAATGGGGAATTCAGTAACCTATCTTCCAATCAGATCAATGATGGCATTGATTAATGTATCATCGTGAAAGCTGCTTTTGGTTAGGTAATAATTTGCCCCGGCTTCCATGCCTTGAATCCGGTCATCCTCGCGATCGCGATAGGAAACAATAATCACAGGAATAACCTGAAATTTAGGATGTTCTTTAATTTGCTTCACCAGTTCAATCCCATTCATCCGAGGCATATCAATATCGCTAACAATCAAATCATAAGAATTGCTGCGAATAGCCGTCCAAGCATCCATCCCATTCACGGCAACATCAACATTATAGCCCCAATTTTGTAACAATTTCCGGGTCATTTCTCGCACCGTAATCGAATCATCCACAACTAAAATACGTTTATGGTCGTCGGCTTTTTTGGCTTTAGCTTTGGCTTTATTAATATCAACAGGTCTTAATTGACCACTGTTGAGCATATTGTCAATGGTTCGGACTAAATCAGAAACATCCAAAATTAAAACCGGAGAGCCATCATCCATCAAGGCAGAGGCACTAATATCCCGAACCTTACCCAAACGGGGGTCAAGGGGACGCACCACCAAATCTCGCTCACCGAGAAACTCATCTACAAAAAGACCATAAGCGTTAGATTGGTCACTAATCACAACCACACAAAGCGCATCGGAATCGGGGAGGGTTTCAGGCAAATCTAAAATATCGTGGGCGGCGATTAACCCAATATTTTGACCATCCTTGGTAAAATATTGGCGACCTTCGACAACATAAATCTCCGACTTGTCGAGTTTAACAATTCGATCCACCCGTGCCAAAGGAAAGGCGTAGGGCTCATCAGAAATAGTGACAATCAACGTCCTCACCACCGATAGTGTCAGGGGAAGCTGAAAGTGAAAACTGGTTCCATTCCCCAATTGGGATACAGCACGGATTGTGCCACCCACCTCTTGCACCATGCTTTTAGCAATATCTAATCCCACCCCTCGCCCAGAAATTTCCGTCACTTGGTTAGTGGTCGAAAATCCAGAGAGAAACAGAAATTCAATGATTTCAGCTTCCGTCAGTTGCGCCGCCGTTTCCGATGAAGCTAAATTGCGATCGACAATATGTTGACGAATGTAATTGGGATCGATCCCTTTACCATCATCAGAAACACTAATCGCCAGCATTCCACCGCGATGAAAAGCCTCCAGGCGAATATTACCCTCCACTGGCTTCCCTGATGCCTCACGAGCTTCTGGGGATTCAATCCCATGATCAACAGCATTACGGATTATATGAGTTAGGGGAGCTTCTAGTTTTTTGAGAATATCCCGATCAACCAGAGTAGACTGACCGACAATCTGGAACTTCACCTGTTTATCTAATCGTCGGGAGAGGTCACGAACCATGCGCGGAAGTCCCTGTACGCCATCCACAAAGGGACGCATATGGGAAGCAATCACTTCTCGGTAAAGGCGATCGCTCAAGTTAGTGGTGCGACGGGCATAGAGTTCCAGTTCACTCAAACGATCGGTGAGAATTTCCCGGCATTCTTGGGCTTTCCCTCGAGCCGTATCCACAACTTGTTGGCTTTCGGGACTAATCGCCGTATTCGCTAAGGCAGTATGGAGGGTTTCCAGAAGTCGGGAAAGCTCTAATTGGCGGTATCTGAGGGCCGTAAAGGAATCGGCAAAGGGTTGCAGCCAATTGGCCTCAACCAAAGATTCACCCGCGAGCCCCATAATTCGATTCAAATTCTCGGCGCTCACCCGCACAACCCGATCATTGGGGATGGTAATTGCTTCTAAAGCGACCTTTTCTTGAGGAGGAGTTGGAGTGATCTCCAAACTCTGATCAACGTTGACTAAGGATGATCGACGAGCGTTAAAATCTGGAGGTAGCAGTGCTCTAATTGCAGCACAACAAGCCTCAAACTCTCCGATGTTTTCAGTTAGCCAAGAGAGCATCTCGGCTTCAGGAACCTGACTGATAGCCTGAAATAAGTCAACGGCTTGGAGTAAAACATCAATTTGTTCTGGGCCCAAGGTAATAATCTTGTTCTGTGCGGCTACAAAACAATCTTCCATACAGTGAGCCAAGTTAATCACCGCATCCAGAGAAATAATCCGAGCAGCACCTTTAATGGAATGGGCGACTCGCATTAGGGCTTGCAAGATTTCCTCCGATTGGGAATTAGTTTCCAAGATCAGGAGTCCCTGAGTCAAGATCGCAACCTGCGTCTGAGCCTCTTGGCGAAATAGCTCGATCATCGAATCATCACTCATGATTAAAAAACCTTATGACTTAGGGTGTACAACAAGAGTTCGGAGTCCAAAAAGTTGATCTTCTTGCCTTGCCAGGTCACAACTCCTTTGGTGTAAGCTTCTGATGCCTTGGAAATGACAACGGGAGCGTCTTTAAATTCATTGAGATGGAAGCGATAGGTTCCATGAACTTCATCCACAGGAAAAACCCACTTGTTCTCATTTTTCCCCGCTACAATCATCCGTTGGGGATTGATCGAATTCGATAAATCTACGGATTCGGTGACGGGTTCTAAGCCCAGCAAGTCTCTGATCGAAATACAGAGCAGGGTTTCACCGCGAATATTTATTAATCCCAAAAACACCGAGTTTCTACGGTGAGGGACGGTATGAATTGTGTAGAGGGGAGTCACTTCTTGGAGGATGTTAACGGGCAATGCCAGTCTCTCGTTACCTAGACGAAAAATAATCACCGAAAGGGTGTCTGTTGCCCGCACTAACGTACCTTCTCCCACTTCGGTTTGCTGTGTGGAAGATTCTGATAAAATATCCGTCCATTCTTGGAGATATTCGGGTGGAGCCTCGCGCTCTAATAAACTGCGTCCCGCCGCCGAGTAAACCTTGCAATTTCGGCAGTGGATCACGGTCTTGAGTTCGCCACAGGAGCGATCGCCCATCACCCCAATTTTATTCCAACAATCATTGAGAGTGGGAGGGTCGGAATTTTCTGGTATGATAGATACCGTATCAATATAACTTTCCATGATTTAATTCCTTATTTTTATGCTATTACTTTAAATCGTGAAATCTCTGTTTTTAAGCTATGAGTTGCTTCGTCAAGCTGTTCTAAGGCATGACTGGTTTCTCGTAACGAGTCGGCCGTCTGCTGAGATGCTTGACTCAGATGTTCCATTGCCTCGCTAATTTGCTGCGCTCCCTGAGATTGTTCATCAACGCTCTGACTCACCTGCTCAAAGCGGGGTGTTAATCCCTGAACTTGTTGAATCACTTCCGCTACTTGGTCACTAATGCGGTCTACGTCTTCGACGCTGTTAACAACGGATTTCGTAAACTTATCCATCTCGGTGACACCAATAGACACGGCTAATTGCATCTCCTTAATCATCTGCTCGATTTCTAAAGTAGCAACGGCGGTGCGATCTGCTAATCGCCGGATCTCCCTGGCCACCACCGCAAACCCCGCCCCATATTCTCCGGCTCTCTCTGCTTCGAGAGCAGCATTCAGGGACAGTAAGTTAGTTTGATCGGCTACAACCGTGATAGTTGTCACCACCTGGCTGATATTGTTAGCCCGTTGGTGCATAACTTCCAGCTTGGAAGAAATTACCTGAGTCCCTTCTAACAACTGGCGCATTACAGAATCAATGTGATGCAGATTGTCTTTACTGTTACCTGCGGCTATGGTTGTCTGTTCAGCCATCACCGCCACCTGCTCCATTGTTTTCACCAACTGCTTGGATGTCGCGGCAATTTGATGGGCCGTTGCTGAGACTTCATTAGTTGAAGCCACCTGTTCAGCCACCGTTGCTTCTAGGTTTTTGCCAGAAGCGGTAATTAAGTCGGTAGAACTGGTGATTTGATTTCCTGAGCGTTGAATCCGATTAACTAGGGCATTCAGATCTTTATTCATGGTGTAAAAGACATTCTGTAACTGCCCGACTTCATCTTCCTGTTCCGCTAGAGAAATTTCACTGGTTAAGTCTCCCGATGAAATCCGGTGAGCAATATCAACAACCCCGGCAATCTTTGCCCCAAGGGGTTTAGCGATGGTATTACTAAAGAAAATTCCAAATAAAATAGCCGTTCCCGGCCCAATAATAATCGCTACAAAAGCCCAAAATCCGACTTGAGAAACATCTTGTTCTGAGATTTTTTCGGTTTGGGATGCCAAGTCCTCATTGATTTTTAACAATGTCAATAGCAGATTCGTTACAGCTTGAGAGGGTTGACGGTTTGCCTCAACTTGGTTCTCCAGGGCTTTTAATCCAGAGTCTACGGGCTGAAATCCTCCAGTAAAATTGTCCACTACATTGACAGTTCCCTGACTCTCGAACCGCAGATTAAGTCTCAAAAACTGATCATGGGCTTTCTTCCACACATCCCACTGAGTCAAAAAGTCTTTATAAACTTTCTCTTCTTCCGCGTTCGACTTAGGAGCCGCTTCGTATTGATGAAATCCCTCTTGAATTTGCTTCCAAGCGTTATCCATGCGACCGATTTCATTCTGTCGCCCTTCTTTGTTGAGATTGATATCCAGCAAACCCCGTTCTGATGATTGAATCTGGGTTTTTCCTTCGTTAATTTTCCACAGCCCAGAAATACTAGGAACATTATTCTTGGCTAAGGTATTGATATGCTTACTCAACCGAGAACTACCGCTCAGACCGACCAAGGCGACAATCAGCACCAAAAGCCCCATAAAGATGAAAGCGACGATCAGGCGAGCCTGCATGGATTGATTTTTGAACATATTAGGTTTCCCCTTCTAAGATTCTGTTCTGAAACCGTGATCCCAGGGCTGAAATTCGCTGCTGAATGATATTTGCTCCAACTGGATCGCCTTGATTTTCTTTCAACAATGCTAGGTGAACTAAAGCGGGATAGGAATTGGGATCGAGATAGATAGACGGATGGATTTATAGGGGTCTGCGACAATTTTTCCGGTTTCAGATGCTCCAACAAACAGTAATCCTCCGGGGATCAGCAAGCGATCAAGGGCTGCTAATACTTGTTCGCAAACTTCGGATTTCAAATAGATTAATAAGTTACGACAGAAGATAATGTTGTATTGCTTTTGAGTCAGAGCAAGGGCGGTTAAGACATTTCCCTGCTGAAAATTAACCAACTTACGAATAGATTCGGAGAGTTCATAACCCTGATCCGTTTGCTGAAAGTAGCGCGATCGCGGTTTCCAGTCCTCGCCCCGAAAGGAATTTTTAGTGTAGACTCCCCGCCTTGCTTTGGCAAGCGATCGATGGCTAATATCTATGGCATCAATCTCGAATTGTTTGGGATGTAGACCCGCTTCTAATAGGGCGATCGCGATGGAGTAAGGTTCTTCCCCCGTAGAGGATGGCACACTTAGCACTTGCAGAATATTGCGGTTTGGCGATGGTCGCCATTCTGAGGTGACATAAGTTTTGAGGTAATCAAAGGGTTTACCATCTCGGAAAAACCAAGTTTCGGGAACGATCAGAATTTCGATCAATTCCTCTAATTCGGTCGCAGAGGTTTGTAATCTTGCCCAATAGCTCGACTGATCCGGTAATTTACATTTGACTCGACGAGTCTCGACCGATCTGGCAATCTGATTGGGGCTGGCGATATCGGGATCTAAGCCGATAGTTTGGCTTAACAATCTGGCGATTTTATCTAATACCATATCTAACCCTATGCGGTTTTGAACTTAGCAATTTCTTTTCGTAATCCATTTGCCGCCTCGTCAAGCTGATATACAGCATTGTTTGTCTCTCGTAAAGAGTCTACTGTCTGCTGGGATGCTTGACTGAGTTGTCCCATGGCTTCACTAATCTGTTGGGCTCCTTGGGATTGTTCCTCAATGCTCTGACTCACCCGCTCAAAGCGGGGGGTCAATCCTTGTACTTGCTCAATTACCAGAGTCACCCGCTCGCTAATTTTGCTGACATCGACAACGCTATCAACCACTGATTTACTGAATTTATCCATTTCCATCACACCCGTAGAAACGGCGGACTGCATCTCTTTAATCATCTGGGCAATTTCTAAGGTGGCGACGGCGGTTTGATCGGCTAGTCGGCGAATTTCCCGTGCAACTACCGCAAACCCAGCCCCATATTCCCCGGCTTTTTCGGCTTCGATCGCCGCATTCAACGAAAGCAGGTTCGTCTGATCAGCAACTTTATTAATAGTAGTCACCACACTATTAATGTTATTTGCCTTTTCATTCATCACCCCCAGTTTGCTAGTAATGCTGGTGGTGGCTCCCGAAAGTTCGCGCATTACGGTTTCCATGCGATTCAGGTCATTATGACTGGCTCCGGCGGAGGTGGCTGTGGACTGTGCCATCTGTGTCACCTGCTCCATGACTCTGACCAATTCTTTGGAGGTGGCGGCAATCTGCTGGGAGGTGGCGCTGACTTCATTGGTGGAAGCGAGTTGCTCGACAACGGTGGCTTCTAATTCTTTCCCGGCGGCGGCAATTTGTGTTGAGGATGTGCTGATCTGCACTCCTGACTTTTGCATCTGGAGAATCAGTGTATTCAGTTTTTTGGACATATAGTGAAACGCGGCCATCAACTTACCAATTTCGGTAGTATCGTTGCTGACTTCAAGGGTTTGTTGTAAATCTCCTTCAGCAATCTGCTCTGCTGCTTTCACCACCTTGGGTAGATCTCGTCGGATGGGCAATGTGATCATAAAGGCCGCCGCCAGACTTGCCACAATCGTGATCAGGGTTCCCAAAATGATTAGTAAAGTCTGAAACTGCTTGGCTTTCTGGGCTTGGAGTAAATTATCATTTAGTTTAGCTTCAAGAATTGTATGGGCGCGATCGCTGGCTTCAGCGAGTTTGGCAATCCGAGGAATTAAAATTTGTTGTTTGGCTTCATTCATCTTATCGGCATCGACTAGGGTATAAACACCTGCTGCAACGCTATCGTACTCATCACCAATCTGGATCATGGCATTTATAGCTTCTCGCGTCTGCGGATCAGCAATCTTTGCCAATTCCTCTTTGTTCGCCAGCATACTTTCTCGGGCTTTCTCATAAGTCCCACGATAGTAAGGATCTTTAGGATAAAGAGCATATCCTCGGATACTGGCGATAATCCTGGCGACATCGTAAGCATAGGCATCTGTACTGCTGATGTGATCACCTGCTTGCTTTGAGTCTAACTGCAATTGGACTAAGTTTCCGATGCCGGAAAATAGCATCGAGCCTAGGATAATTAGAAACAGAATCGGAACGGAAAAACCCAGGATCAGGCGGCTAGTAATATTGTTAAACATGGTATTAGGAATTACGAATTGGGAATGAATTGGAAATTGAGCTTTACTGGACAATCGTTATTTTTTCTATTGCCTATTGCCTATTGCCTATTGCCCATTTAATTAAGTGTTTTCACCCATGAGCAAATAAGCGTGTTGTTCATCACTGAAAAGTTTCTCAAGTTGAAGACATTGAATAATCCGTTTTTCATCAATGATTGTGCCGCTTAAGTAGGGGGCTTCATCAACCCGAATACTGGAATCTTTAATGTCTGTAGTTGATATATTTAGAGTCTCCGTCACCCGCTCGGCCATCAGACCTAAATATTGTGGATCTCCTTTCTGATTAGGATATTTAACAATAATAATCCGGGTACTAAGGTGCGATCGCCCTGGAGTTCCTTGGATTAATTGGCACAGGTCAATGACGGGGAGAATTACTCCTCGGTAATTAAATAAACCCGCGACATATTCGGGTACATGATGTACTTTCCTGAAACTAACTCGCGGAATTACCTCAACAATATAGGAACTACTAATTGCAAAGAGGTCTTTTCCAGCGTAGAAAAGTAGAATTAGCATTTTTATTTAACCCACGATTGCTGCGTGAGCAATAACAACAATATTAAGCACAACAAATGAACCGGACAGGATCGGAACAGCAAAGCGCCGCATTAAATCCCGTGATAACTGTTCCTGTTCTGATTCGCTTAGAAATCGAGTATAAACTAGCAGACTGGCTGTGATGAAAATGTAAATAATTGCCATGATATGAATGAAATCAATCAGGGTGACGGAATTGCTACTTCCTAACTCGGATGTTGCTGTTTGCATATTCACTAAAACGGCAAACAAAGTCCCGACAAAAATACCCATTCGATCCCCAAAATCTTCATCCAGCAGCAATGTAATGATTGACAATGCTACCGCCGCATAAACGCCCAAAGAAAGTTTAAAAAAGCTAACTTTGCTCTCGCGATTAATCGTAACTGAAATCACGATGCGGGAACGGTAATTGTTATCTTTTGGGATTGACGGATTACCAAAGCTGGTTTGATAAGGAAAATTAACTTGAGAAATCTTAAAATCTGTAATTTTCCAACCCGCCAAATTCATATCTTTCTGATAGCTGGAGCCAGCAAAATCTGGGGTATGAACAAAACTAGATGCGTCTAACTGGGTTTCCTCTAGTATGATTTGCAAGACATGGCGATCAAAGGGATAATTATTGGTGTCCCAGTTGTAATAGAGAGTTGTGCCAATTTCTTGTCCAGACCAGAAGACATTTTTACTCGCTCCAAATAGATCTGATAGATTTTCATTGCGGGAAAACCTGTCGTAATTTTTGCTAACTTCCTTGCTATCTAAAACCTTCAGGGTTTCTAAAGGTTTCATATTATCAAAAGGACAGACGCTCCAGATCCAGAAATTTGCAGAAAATGAGTTTTCTGCGGGATTAAAATCTCGCAATGATGTCAAATAAACTCCAATTTGACAGGTTTTTGGAGGGGTCAAAGGCTCCGCACGAACGGGCAAAATTTGATATATCCAGCAACTAAAACTAACGGTCAGTATGCAACTAATTAGATATAATTTATTGACCACTGCTCTGACAGCAAGATGCTGAAGTTTAGAAATATTTTCCCTCAAGCATCAACTCCTTTACTAATCAGAATTAGAGCCACTGCAAGTCTACCTCATTTGACTACAAACCGCTACAATTTAAGTTTTTGGAAGACCTGCTCTTGCCAAGGAAACACCGATTTGGACACAAATCATACCGACTACGGCACTTCCGAAAAAATAAAGGAACATCGTTTGGTTATCTCCCTTGGCTAAAAAACCATTGGTTTCTAAACCATAGGTAGAAAAGGTTGTATAGGCTCCGCAGAAACCGGTTGTTGTCATTAGTCGCAATTCAGGTGAGATCTGTCTAATATTTTCGATCGCTAAAGTTAAAATATAAGCAATCAATAAACAGCCCGTCACGTTAATAAAGAATGTGCCATAAAAGCCAAAATCTTTGCCAAAAATTGCTTTGGCGGCTTCGGTGAAATAGAAACGACTCAATGCACCAAAAATAGCCCCAATTGCTATAGCTAGGGAATAACGTCCTTTCAAAAATTCCATTGTGTTTTACCTAAAATATTGATTATTTGTGGTTTTTTGTCAGCTAGATCTCAACTGTTTTTTATGATGAAGGGGGGACAACAGCATTGGCGAGCGCCACGCCTATCATCACTGCTCCTAGTCCTAAAATTGCACTCCCAGCCCAATAAAAAGCTGTGGGAAAGGTTTGTTTATTCCGCCATAGGGTTAGAGTATCAAAACCATATGTTGAAAATGTGGTATAAGAACCTAAAAATCCAGTTCTAATCAGTAAATCTAACTCTTTGGGATAGCCTGTAATTCCTTTGGAAATAGTGAAGAAGAAACCCATAGCCAAACATCCAGTTAAATTAATAATAAATGTTCCGTAGGGAAATTTGGCTCCAAATTTGGCTTTTGTCCATTCGGTAATTTGATACCGAGATAATGCACCAGGGACTGCCCCGGTAGCGATCGCTAAAATATTAGTTATATCTGACATTGGTTAAAATTCACCCTGTGCTAAGTAAGTTTAGGTTTTTTGGGATATTTTGGGTTTAGGGCAGAAACGTAGCTGAAAGCACAAAATGTTGTTTTTAGAGAACCAAAAATCCTCTATTTTTATCAACATCAGTTTCATCTATTTCATTATTCCCAAAAAAGTTGTGTTTTTTTAATTCACACAACTTTTACCTGTGCTTTGGAATTTTACTATGAAATTTAGAAAATTTTGTTTTGGCAATATGAATATTTTTAATTATGGATATGCAGCAAATTAATATGCAACAAATAGACTTAAATTTGTTAATCTAAATTCTTAGTGTTTGGATACAAAATCAGGTTCCTGTGAATTGAGAAACCTCCGTCAAAGCAAGTTTAAGCTTGACGGAGGTGAGGATCAATTTAAGCTTTTGACTTAAAAATTCTCTTTATTTCTCTTAGTAATCAGTCTGGCTCTGATATTTTCCGCTTTGGTTTTTACCATCAGTTGTTTGGATGACAAGGATTTCATTACCACCGCGAATCACGACACCAAACTGTTTGTATGGTTGAGATGTTCTTCCATCTTCATAAGACTGGGTAGCATCCAGAGAAAATGTGCCATCATTGTTAACTTTGTAAGTCCCTGTCACGCTATAACCTACTTCCTGCCCGTCAATGGAAACAAAACCCTTACCTGTATGAGCACCATTACCATCAAAATTAGCTGTTCTCAAAGCAGAATAGGAAACAGTAGAAACAGTACCATCAGGATTGGTAGTTTTACGAGTACCTTGATCTTGAAATCCGAAGCCACCTTTGAGACTGCCATTGTTAAATTCAGCCATGATAAAATTCCTATTTGTAAATACAAGTTGAATTATCAGGTTAACTTGGTTATTTTGTAAAATGAATATTTTGAATTATAGATATGCAGCAAATAGATATTAAGCAAATAGACTTAAATTTGTTAATAGTTTTAAAAGTTCTACTGGAGGAAGTTAATGTTACTAAAGCCAGCCAAAAATTGAATTTAAGTCAATCAGCAACAAAGCATCCTAGTTGATATCGAAAGGTTAATTGAAGAACCTGTTTTTATCCCCGAATTAGCTCGGGGGACGATTCGGATCGCCGCTTCAGATTACGCCACCACTGTGATTCTGCCTTCGGTTTTAAGAGAACTTTCTTTGAAGAATCCTTATCTTGATATCGAATGTTATGACTGGCATCCTGAAACTTTGGATCGGATCAAAAGTGGAGAGCTTGATCTCGGTTTGGGGATAGCACATTTAGATGAAACTAATGAATTTGGATATCAAAATTTATTTACGGAGGATTTTGTTTCGATCGTCAGGCTAGAACATCCTATTATTAAACAAGGTATTACTCTGGAATCCTATATTGCTTGGCCGCACGCTTTAATTACGGTTACAGGCTTACCAATTAACTCAATTAAGAAATCATCTAAAAGTCATGTTGATCACATTTTAGAAGAATTGGGAGTCAAACGTCGAGTCAGGTTAAAGTTACCCCATTTCCTATCTGCGGCTCTAATTGTTGGTCAAACCGATATGATTTTGACTTTACCCCGTCGGATTGCTTTGATATTTGCGAATATTGCTAAGATCACCATATTTGACCCCCCAATTGATTTGGGTAAGTATAACTATATGCAAATTTGGTCTAAGCATTCTAATCATGTTCCCTTTCAAATCTGGCTCCGCAATTTGATCAGAATCCAAACTCAAGACATCTAAGAAACAATCATTCCCTGTTCCCTATTCCCTATTCCCTATTAAAATATTACAATCTATTTAGGATTGCTATATTATATCTAGCTATCCCTAGAAGTTAGAGCAAAACTAACTATTTTCCAAGCAGATATAGAAACAGTTGTTTCCTGGGGTTGTTCTAATATATTTACAGAATAGTCTATAGTTAATCCCAGATTATTCTGTAATTCTAACCTAGTTTCTTCTCCCTGACATTCATAACATCTTAATATCCATTGTTTGGACTTAGTTTCTGACTGTTTGAATGCCATTAAAATTAAATGATCAGACCCTAACTCTAGGAAACTCTGGCAACTCGATGATTCTAAATTAGCGGTTGAGGATATAGGCGGATAGACTTTAACCTGTAACGGCCGATTAAATTCATAGCCCTTTTGAACAGTTTTTGCTTGTTTCCAATCTCCCCCATGGGGATAAACTGCATAACTAAATTGATGCCATCCTAAATCGGCCTCTGGGTCGGGCCAGGTTGAACCTCTTAATAATGTTAATCGCAGTTGATCGCTTTGAGCATCATAACCATATTTACTATCATTTAATATACTAATTCCATAATCAGGTGTACTAATATCTGCCCAATGAATTGCCGGAACTTCCCATTTCGCTTTCCCCTCCGGAAACCCCCCGTACACGGGGGGCAGGGGGCTTGGGGGGTTTTTGGGGTTAGTAGGTCGTTGAATTACACCACAGGGTATTTCATAACTAGCAAAATCCGCCGTAATAGTTAGGGGAAAAGCAACTTTAATTAAAGTATGACGTTCTTGCCAATTGACGGTGGTTTCTATTTTTAATTGGGGTGAACCTTGTTCTAAAATATAATCTTGGCAAAACTCTGATTGATTTAACCGTTTAATAATTCTCAGTCGCCAAACTATCGGCCCTGATTCTATCCATTCAATTGATTCTAATTGCGGTAAATCTAAGGGATATTCTTGATAATTGGGGTTGATATTCCACCCATCCCAATATTGTCCTGAATCTGCAAAGACTTGTAATTGATTTCCCTGTCCTAGTTGGAGGATATTTCTTTGATTAATTAAGTCGAAAACCTGTTCTAAATTTCCGGTTTCCGTATCTACAATTACCCGCAAAATATCATTTTCAAAGCTAATATTTTTAGGTTCTAACTGATAATATTTGACAACCTCGTTTTTTTCTGCTATACTTTCAGTATAATTAGGAATAGGTTTGCCCATATAGGGGTATTTCTGCGAGATTTCAAGGGTTTCAGCCTGTTTGCGCCCCAACCAATAGACCTGATATCCCAGACTCGGAACATTTTTTGCCAGGAATAGCAGTTGCGGTTTTTCCGACCTTTCCCCCCGTGTTTGGGCGGTTTGGGGTATTCCCTGGTAATCATAAATTTGCCAACAGCTATCGGAATTAGGAATAGGCACAGCCACGACTTCTGAGCGTGACCAGTTCAGGGAATTAAAGATAAAAATTGGTTGGGCGTCAGGTTGGGAGGGGAAGTTAACAGAAATAGAGGCAACAATGGCATCGAAGGACTGGTGGAGAATTTCCTCGGCGGTTTTGATGGCGGTTTCCCAGTCTTGATTTGCCTGCTGGTAGACTTCAGTAATGGCAGTTCCGGGCAGGATATCGTGAAATTGGTTTAACAAAATTTGCTTCCAAGCTGTTTCTATTTCCTGCTGGGGATAAATAGAACCGGAGTAAAGGGTAGCTATAGTTGCAAATAGTTCTGCTTCATATAATAGGGTTTCCCCCCGACGATTAAACCGTTTTTGATCTGCGTGGGTAGTATAGCAACCGCGATGGAATTCTAAATATAATTCATCCCGCCAGATCGGAAGGGGTGCGGGGGCATTATTTAGGACTTCTATTAAATAGTCTTTGACCTTTTGAAACTTAAACTCTGGAAAAATAGCAGATTGATTCCAGCGTCTAGTTATTTCTAACATATCACGGGTCGGCCCGCCCCCATGATCACCAACTCCGGGCAACCATAAACTCTGATTTAATCCGGTTTGGGTTTTCCATTCCAGAGCATATTTAAAGATTTTCACCGGGTCAACTCGTTCACCAATTAAAGCGGTCATGAAACTAATAATTTTAGTTCCATCTAACCCTTGCCATTCAAACAACCCGTAGGGAAATTTATTTGTATCATTCCAACGCAGTTTTTGGGTAATAAAATAATCAATACCGCCCTGTTGGAAAATTTGGGGTAATTGCCAGCAAAAACCAAAGGTATCGGGTAGCCAAGCGACGGTGGAAAGTTGACCCATTTTTTCTAAAACATATCGCTGTCCGTATAATACCTGACGGACGATAGATTCTCCATTAATAATATTCAATTCTGGTTCTACCCAGAGTCCGGCGGCGATTTCCCAGATTCCTTTTTGAATATTATCTTGAATTTGACTAAATAAATCGGGACGATGTTTTTCTATCCATTCATAAAGAATAGGGGAGGAATGACAGAAGATTAATTCGGGAAAGTCTGTTTGTAATTGCAAAACTGACTCAAAGGTTTTTTGCGCGACTATCCAGGTTTCTGTTATCGGCCATAGCCAAGCTAAGTCTAAATGGGCGTGACCGAGTAGGGAAATTTTGTAGGTGTCTAATTTAGGGATAACTGATTTTAATATCTGACGAACTTGGGTCAGGCTATTTTCAAATTCAGTTAGATTTTGTCCCCCCCAAACCCCCCGTGTACGGGGGACTTTTGGGAGGATATAGCCAGAAATGATATCTAAAATCTTCCCTAGGGAAGTTAAGTCGGTTTCTAGGTCGGGTTGGTGATTTTCCGATGCTAAAAATATCCCTAAAATTTCTAACTCGTCAGCTAAGAAACTAGGATCAATTTTTGAGGAGTCGGAAAGTTCATACCAACAGCAGGAATTAACTAATGCTCCTCGGTCGTGTCCCGGACTAATTAAAGATAACTCTATTTCAAATTCATCCCCAGGCTGTACCGACGAACTTAATAGAATGCGGGTATAACTATCAAACAAGTCTCCGGCTTGTACAAACTGGTTATTAATATAGATTTGAGCATCCTGTGCCCACCAACTTAAGACTAATCTTAAAGTTAAACCTGTTAACGGATAACCCTGTAACTCCCTGGGAACTATAATTTTTTGTCTTAATTTCAAAACCTGTTTTCCCGCCGCCCAAGGAATATGTCCTTTTTCATTGATTTCAACTGGGTGATCAGACTCCCCAGGGTTGATAATTTGCCAATGGAGTTGCAGATTAATTTGAGTCAACAGACGTAACCGTTGAGCAACTTCCGAAATCTTTAATTGCAGGGTAGGGGTAGAAAAAGACATTTACCAAAAAGCGAGTGGAAAGCCCCCGACTTTAGGCGTGGGGATGAACACGGTGGTGGCCCTTCGACTACGCTCAGGAGAGCCTTTAGCCACCTTGAAGAAGTTTGTCACAAAAATAGCTTTATCTGCAATACCTTATGATAAAATAGAATCATGATAGTTAGAGAAGCCAAACTACTGCACGGAACCAAGGAGCAATACCTAGCTCTTGATGAAGCCATTCGTACCGCACAATTCATTAGAAACAAATGTGTTCGGTACTGGATGGATAATCAAGGGGTAAGTAAGGCTGGTTTGTATGCGCTATGCAAAGACTTAGCCGCATTATTTCCTTTTGCCAAAAAGTTAAATTCGGCGGCTCGTCAAGCTAGTGCAGAAAGAGCTTATGCTTCTATTTCTAGTTTATACAGTCGTTGCAGAAAGAAAGAAAAGAAAAAAGGCTATCCTAAATTCAAAAAACATTGTCGCTCTGTAGAATATAAAGTTTCGGGATGGAAACTATCTAATGACTGCATGAATATTGCTTTCACCGATGGTTTTGAGATCGGAACTTTGTCTGTTTATTGCAACAATGAAACAAGGGAAGACCTATTTCGATTAAAAATTAATCGTGTTCGCGTGGTCAAAAGAGCAGATGGCTATTATGCCCAATTCTGCTTTGATACTGACCGCAAAGAACAAATTGAATACACTGGCAATGTTGTCGGGTTAGATCTGGGATTAAAGTATTTCTTTAAAGATCAAAATGACAATGCTGTAGTATATCCCCAATTCCTAAGAAAATCTGAGCGGAAGTTAAAAAAAGCTCAAAAACAATTAAGTAAAAAGTTTGTGAAAGGGGCGAAACCCCAATCTAATAATTATCATAAAGCTCGGAAAAGACTGGGTAAAACCCACCTGAAGATTCAAAGACAGCGCAAAGACTGGGCGATTAAGCAAGCTCGGTGCGTAGTTCACTCTAACGATGTGATTGTCTATGAAGATTTAAAGGTGTCGAACATGGTCAAGAATCATCACTTGGCTAAGTCGATTTCCGATGCTAGTTGGTATCAATTCACCCAATGGTTAGACTACTACGGAAAAATATGGGATAAGGCAGTTGTGGCTGTTTCGCCTAACTATACTTCTCAAGATTGTTCTAGTTGCGGTTATCGGGTGAAAAAGTCATTGAGTACCAGAACCCATTCCTGTGCTAATTGTGGAATAGAGATTTGTCGTGATACAAATGCGGCAATTAATATTCTTAAAAAAGGCATGGGAATTCTGGGAATAAAGTGCCAAAACAGTACCTTTGGGCAAAAGGGATCTGCCGAGCAATCGGGAAAGCATGGGGAGAAGACCGCCTCTACTATTGATGGGAAACCAGAGATAGCAAGTGGATTTCTGTGAACCATGAACAAGAATCCCCCGCATTTATGCGTGGGGAGTATGTCAATGTTATAGTTAATAGGGGAGAATATAGATCAAACTTGGTGTAACCATGTCTGTTGCTGAATCCGGGCCATACAAAAGTCGATTCTTTAATTTTATCTCTCAGACGGCACAGAAATTTACCGATGAGGGCAGTCGCAGTTGGCGCTATTTTAAGTTCGCCACCGAGATTACCCTGCAAACAGCACTATACCCAGTTTATTTTATCCTGCAAACCGTTCGAGTCACTACCCAAAAATTAGGGACGGCGATTAAACAGCATTTACCCCAACTCAATTCTGAGGTCAAGTCCCAACCTCCTAATGTTGATACTCCTATTATTCATATTCTAAATACCGTTACCACCGAAACCGCTCCCCCAAACCCCCCGTACACGGGAGGCTTTGAAAATTCGATAATTTCCCAACCCGCAGCAGGAGAAATTCAAGGGGTAGCTAGTAAAATTGATTCCCAAACCTTAGTATTAGTTCAAAAAGATAATCAAATTTTAGATAGTCTCACCGTTGAACAACAATATCAACTTCAACAACGGATTAGTTTAGAAGTCGCAGACTATCACTATTATTATCGAAATTCAGCACAACATCCCAAACCTTTCCAACCCCAGTTACAACCTTTTAGCCATCCTATTAATGTTGTATCTGCCATTCGAGGATTTTGGCAAGTCCTATGTTGGGTACAAACCAGTCCTGTAGCAGTCAAAATTAATTGTTTTGGAGAATCTAATTTTGTTGAGTCGGTTTCTCTCCCCCAGCCTTCTCCTGAATTTATTCATAACTTAGATTTTGCGATCGCGCAAGTCGAAGATTATTCTATTATTCCCATCTCCCAAGCTACCCATAGCTTAGTCCAACAAAGTCAAACCCTGGGAAAAACCGTAATTCAAACCTGGAAACATCCCCATTTATCGGTAAAATCAGAATCTTCATCTTCCCTAGAAACGGGTTTTGATCAATATTTTTATAAAGTTCAGTCCCTAATTCTGGCGGCGATAGATTATTTCTTCAAAGACCATCAGCATACTATTAATTCTGAGCATATCCCCGAAGAATATTCCGGGGTAATTTCCAATTCAAAATCTTCTTCCCTAGAAGACCCCTGGTCAACTATTGATACTCGGACAAATAATATTTTATCCAAACTCAAAAAACCTAAGACCCAAAATAACCCTATCGAAAATAATCGGATTTTTCAGAAACTTCAATCTTCCTTAAACCGTTTCCCCACAAAAACGACCCCGGAAAATATCGGTTTAATTTCTGAAAATTCTCAAAACCCCTTGACAAAAACGCAAAACTGTGTTATAGAATCCAAGAAAACCGCAACTGCGACCGATTCCCCCGACTGGCTAGAAGCTCAGGTGACATCAACCGGATATATTCAACATCCCCTAGAGAAGATTTTAGGATGGTTAGATCAGGTTATGGTTAAAGTTGAGGAGGCGATCGCTAAAACTTGGTATTGGTTAACTCATTATGAGTAATGGGGTAATAGGGATCACGGATTTAGGAGGATTTCACAGATTTCACGGATTTTAATCTGTGTTAATCTGCGTCATCCTCTTAAATCCGTGATCGGGAATGGGTAATGGGAAGAATACTGTAACGTAATTGTTCTAACCCTTCTGGCAGATGCCGAAACCGAAAAAAGGCTTTATAGGCGAGCATAGATTCCCCATTATAATAATAACACAAAATGAACTTGTGTCAAGGGGGTAGAAAAAGAATCCTTAAACCAGTTGGTATTTTGGGATATGATGGTAAAGTTGTGCTTACGGCATAACAGCTATAAATAAACTCTTGCAGCCTCGGAGAAATTCACAAATGCTGACCCTAAAAATCGTTGTTAATATCGTAGTTCTGTTCTTCTTTAGTTTATTCGTGTTTGGATTCCTGTCGAATGACCCAGCCCGGAACCCGAAACGCAGAGACTTAGAGTAGAGAAACATGGAAGTTGTCCAAACAGAAGTTAGGGCTTGAAAATCAAAACCAGATGCCGACAACCTCTGTGAACAAAATCCCTGATATGATAAAAACCTGGAGTGTCATTAGTGATCATCCCGATGGGCTGATAGCTAATGACATTGTTTTAGCCTGTTCCCTAAAGGGGTTGAGTTCTGGCTATTCTGTGAAATTCCGTTACAGCAAATATGCCCTACCCGCTACCACCCCCTGACCTGCCCCCAATGATTCGTCATCTTCCCCAACCACAGACCACTGAAACGGGGATAATCGGATTAGAACCACAAATATCTTCCCGGGTAAAAACCCCAAGAACCATCAGCTATCCTTTACCTGAAGATCAGATTCAGGCATCCGACCCTGTATCCGCAGAACTACTGGGGTCGGCCGTCACCATAGAAACCGCCCCACCTTTAACCGAGAATCAATATCGGTTTGATGCCTCCTTTTCCTTTACCAATAGCGATAATTCCTGTCAGAGTCCTTGTAACAGAATAGTTGTCACCCCCCCTAAAACTCCCACCCAAGAATCGACCGTTATTCCAGTTCCCACCCCCGCAGATATAGTCGAAATCACCGCCGATCGGCAAGAATATGATCAACAAAGGCAAATCGTCACCGCCCAAGGGAACGTGATGGTGAGGTTTCGCCAGTCCTTAATTAATGCAGAGCAGGCCCAAGTTAACCTAAATACCCGTCAAGTGATTGCCCAAGGGAATGTGGCCCTAACCCGGGGAAATCAGGTGATTCGGGGCGATCGCATGGACTATAACTTCGTTGTCGGTACCGGGTCAGTTTACCAAGCCAACGGCGTTGTTTATACCCCCTCCGCCGACACCGATTTAACCGTAGTTGACCCCCTAACTCCAGGGGTTACTCCCCTACTAAATGCCCCGATCAGCGACCGAATTACCGCCGCCCAACCCTTAGCCAAAGTCAAAGCTGATGGGGGGCTTAACGCCGGAGTCTCGGTCGGAGGGGGGGAAACCTTTGGGGTAAAAGGCAGTGTGAATCGCTTGAGATTTGCCGCCGAACGGATTGATCTGTTTGGGGATGGGGGATGGGAAGCCCAACAGGTGCGACTGACCAATGATCCCTTTTCCCCCCCGGAACTAGAATTAAGAGCCGATACCGCCCGATTTAACCGAGTTTCACCCCTACGGGATGAACTGATCACCACCAAATCCCGACTGGTGCTGGATCAATCCTTTAACCTACCTCTGTTTCGAGAACGTACCGTCATTGATCGAAGCCAAAAAGAACCCCTACCCTTTTCCTTTGGTTATGATCTCAGGGACTTTGGGGGATATTATATTCAAGGTAATCTACCTTCGGTTCCCCTTGGCCCGTTGACCCTGCAAGTGGCGCCTAGATTATTAATCCAACGGGCTTTTCAAGATCATGTCACCCCCTTCGATCCGAAAACCTTGGGGTTAGAAGCAAGGATTTCGGGATCAATTACCCCAACTACGGCATTAAGTGGGTTTTTATCCATAAATACCTTAGAAAATTTCCCCGATCTGAATGAAAAAGCCCTTCGCGGTAGTATCCGAGTCCGCCAACAATTGGGGGCTGGGTTTGCCCTGAATGGAGAATATAGTTACCGTAACCGTTTGTTTAACGGAACTTTGGGGTATCGTACCGTTTGGAGTAGTTTAGGGACGGTGCTGACTTCTCCTAAGATTGCTTTAAATGACCAGGGGGCTACCTTTAGCTTTCAAACATCCTATCAATCGGTAAATGCTGATAGCGATCGCCCGGAATTACTCAAACCCACTCGTCTGAATAATCGAGTCACTTTAGATCGTTATGAGGCGTTGGGAACTTTAATTTATCCGGTATTATTATGGCGGGGAGAAGGCTTACCACCAACGGCTACGGAAGGTTTACGTTATACCCCTCGACCCGTGATTCCCTTTGTACAATTAGCCTTAATTGCCCGAGGAGTCACCACCCAATATAGTCAAGATTATTCCCAATCCTATCTGAGTACCTCTGTCGGGGTGCAAGGACAATTGGGTCATTTTTCTAAAGACTTTTTAGACTATACGGGGTTTAGCCTATTTTATACTCAAGTGATATTGGATGGACAATCGCCCTTTTTGTTTGATCGTTTAGTCGATCAACGAGTATTAAGTATGGGATTAGTTCAACAACTTTATGGGGGGTTAAGGGCTGGGATTGAATCGGCAGTTAATTTGGATAGTGGTTTATCATTAAATAATGAATTAACCTTAGAATATAGTCGCCGTACCTATGGGGTGATGCTGAGGATTAATCCGGTGCGTCGGATTGGCAGTATTAATCTCAGAATTAGTGATTTTAACTGGATCGGAACTCCAGACCCCTATTTTGGTTCTACTCCTGAAATAGAAAATTAGGGTGTAAGATTTATGATCATAATGCCAAGGAGGTGATTTTTCTGTTTGCTTTAGAATTTCCTTTTAACGATGAAGAACCCCGTAAATATCTCGCAGCAGCGACTCGGGAAGATCCTTGGAGCATTTCTAGTTCGGTAAATCCCTCTGATCTGCTCAAATATTATGGTTTTGAATTAGCAGACCAGACCCCAGAACAAATTATTAAGCGCTGGGAAAAACAATATGATCCAGATTGGTTTCTACCCGCTATTTTGGAATCTTTATATCAGGGACGCTATAAAGCGATTTCTGTGGAATATATCTTAATATCTTGGCAACGGCGAGGGAAAAAAATTTATCATTTTACTTCAGAATTTGAACGTTTAATTTGTAATAGGTTTCCCCAAAACTTGTTATCAGAAAGTCAAAACAAAGATACATTAATAACAGATAAAACCCCAGAAAGCCATGGATTAGAACCAAATGAAACAGATAAATTATCCCTAAAACATCCTGATTTTCACCAGAAGTTAAAGGGATTTATGGGTGATCCAAAAAAAGAAAAAGCTAAACATCAATCTAGTTCAGTTAATCCGAATCCGTGACATTTTCATAAACTCCTTGATCTCGTTTGACTAACTTCGTAAATCCGGCGTTTTTGTAATCAGCATTAGAAGTAGGAATAGATAGCATCGGCGCACTCACCACCCGACGAACTAGAGCATCTTTAGGAGTATCTCCGAGGTCACAGTTAGCTAACTGACAAACCTCGCCCCAGGTGGTAATCTCGTGGGTATAGGAGTGCATCACTTCTATGGTTTGGTTGTTGCTGGGACAGAAATAATCGTAGATTGGCATAGCAAAGGGTTGGATTTCAATAATGGCAAATTGGTGTGATCCCGATTATGGATAATTTTATCCAAAGTTTTAGGAAATGGGAAGGGGAAAGAAAACCGGATACAATTTTGCCAAAATCGGTGATAATACAAAAGTTGAGGTGATAATTTTAGGTAATTGACTCAACGGGATGCTATAGCAGTTATTGTGGCTATGTTGACAACGGTAAGACTTAATTTAACCACAAAGACACAAAGACACGGAAGTTGTTGTGAACAATAACCTGCTCATTGCTATATCCTTGAACATCTCAGGGAAAATCAGATCAAAATATTTGGTTTTTTGGTACTTATTATGCTAAATTAAATGTAATTAAAAGTGTTAAACAAACTGTCAGATATAGCTGTAAATGAGGATGAATCCATGAGTGATTTTAAGCCAACTCCCGAAACCAATATGACAACCACTCAACTGTTAGACCGCTATCAACTCCATGATGCTAATACCCTCAAAACTTGGGCGAGTTTGCATGGAATTTGTCAACAAAATGATCTATTTGTCCCGGCGGAAGTTGACTTAATTGATCATGTTCATCATCATATTTATAATTTGGGGATGACCGTTGACGAATATCAAAGTTTCTTAAATCATCGCCTAAATCGAGTCCAAACTACCGTAGAAGTTCAACCACCTATTATTGATCAAAATCCCGTTTCTGATCAGATCACAACGGATGCTTCCCAAGCCGTAGAATCTTTGATGGAACAGTATTCTGAAGCGATTGAATTCATGGGGGAAAGAATTGCGGATCATTTCATTGATGAATTGGATTTATCCGTGATGCGTAATTTGGCGAAAAAAGTAAAAGAACGTCAATTATTAAATGGTCAAGTACCTAAACCCAATCGTTTTTTAAGAACCATTCAAGCGGTATTAAAACCGAAAAATAGTCCTTTATTAACTTCACCTTCTCCTGAAGAAAGCACTGTTCAAATGGAAAGTAATCACCGTTTAGGTTGATTAAAAAATAGATGGCGGTTTCAGTTGATGGTTAACCTAATAACTGTCAACCTAAACCCTCAACACCTTGACTAAAACTGACCCCATGGACTCATCTTTAAATTCAAAGAATTTTGTTAAATATTTGTATCAACAGGCTAATTATCATTTAGCTCATCAACAGGTTGATCAAGCACTTTCTATTTGTTTAGCGGCTCTTAATTTAGATCCAGAATATGCACCAATTTCTAAAACTTTAGGGGTAATTTGGCAAATTCAAGAGGATTTTGAACAGGCGGAATTTTGGTATCAAAAAGCCCTGAAATTACAGCCTAATTATGCCGAAGTTTATGGAAATTTAGGAGATGTTTATAGTCAAAAACAAGACTGGGAAACGGCAATTTTCAATTATCGAAAAGCAATTGAATATAATCCTAATCTGGCGGTGAATTATCGAAATTTAGCCAAGGTTTTGATCCAAATTGATCAACAGGATGACGGAGATGAACTCTGGTATAAAGCCTTACATTTAGAACCAAGTTTAGGGACATTTACTGAATATTTGAACTTGGGAAATAGACTATTTCAAAAACAGAAAATTAATCCCGCAATTTTTTGTTATCAGAATGCTATTCAGGCTAACCCTAATGCTTATGAACCCTATCATAACTTAGGAGAAGTTTATATGCAACTCCAACAGTGGGAGAATGCTGTTCAATTTTATAGTCAAGCGGTGGAAAGGAATGATCAACTATTTAATTCCTATATGGGTTTGGCGAATGCTCATAAACAATTAGGAAAATGGGAAAATGCAATTCATTGTTATCAGCGAGTGATAGAATTAAATCCGACCGCCTATTTACCCCATTTTCAAATTGCGGAAATTAAGTTTAAATTACAACAATGGGATGAAGCGATCGCTTATTATCAAGATGCGCTGAAAGTAGAAGATAAAAATCCATTTATCTATTTATCTTTAAGTCGAGCTTATAGTTATAAAAAACAATGGGAAGAAGCGATCGCAGCTTCTCAAAAAGCCCTCCTATTAAGTCCTAATTTACCCCATGCTCATACCCATTTAGGGAACTTTGTATCGGAAATTGGGGAATTAGAAACCGCCATCCAAGCCCATCAAAAATCCCATTACTTAAGGGGATGGAATGCTAGTTTGGAGAAAGATTATCATTTTACCAAAGATTGGTTTAGTGTTAATATTCTCAATTGGGAAAAAGCATTATATTCTTTCGCGAGTATTCCTGAAATTCAAGGCTTAGAAATTGGTAGTTTTCAAGGGATGTCGGCTTGTTGGTTACTGGATCATATTTTAACCCATCCTACGGCAAAAATAACCTGTATTGATTTAAGTTTTAAGCCAGAATTTGATGGGAATATTGCTAAAACCGGAGTAGCTGAAAAAGTAACCAAATTAGAAGGATATTCCCAAGAAATATTATCAACTCTTATTCCTAATACCTACAATTTTGTTTATATTGATGGCTGTCATTTAGCTTCGGTGGTCTTACAGGATGCGTTACTATCTTGGAATTTACTAAAACCGGGAGGAATTATGATTTTTGATGATTATGAATATCGAGATCCTGAACACCCGGAAGAAGATACTCGTAAAGGAATTGATCAATTTCTGAAAACCATCTCTGAGCCTGTAAAAATCATCCATCAAGGCTATCAATTAATGATTCAGAAATGAACTTATCTCAAATCCTATTGACTTTGTATTGATTTTAGATTTAATTGTTTTTTAAAGTCCAGTCGGTTCAGAAATTTCACAGTAAAATAATCAGACGTGAGCGTGTAGATTGGAGGATCAAATTTATGCAAATCAAACTCATTTCGGAAAACACCGTTACCGGGGAGCAGGAAGAACAGGTTTTCAACCTACCCGTGGGGATAGGACGAGATCTCAGTCAACTTCCCGCCAACCTGAATGGCGAAACGGTTTCTCCTGTGGTTTTATTAGATTCTACTCAGCAGGTTTCTAGGTTTCATGCTCAGATTACCTTAGAAAATGGTGTACTTTATCTTGAGGATAAAAGTGCCAATGGCACTGAACTCAACGATAAAAAGCTGCGGAAAGAACGACGCCCGTTAAAAAATGGAGATATACTCAGAATCGGAAACTACACGATTACGGTTATTCTCATCCCACCTGGAGATCCCAATGCGACCGTTGTAATTCAAAGCACTTCAACGATTTTTAATCCCCAATCTCAGGTAGTTTCAGCATCGAATGTCCGGCAGTCAGGGAGTCCTCAATCTTCTATCGCCTTTAACCCCTATACGGGTATTTTAGAACCGCAAACCAGCCCGGCGGTATCGGGTCAACCTCGCAGTTTTCCTGATACTCTCGATTTTTGGAATGAAGAACGGGTTTCCGTTGATAAAATTAGTAATAGTCGAATTCCATGCCGGGAAACAGAATATGTTGCTTGTGGGGGAGGAATGGGCAGTTTTGTCTGGGTTGATATGCTGAGAATTGCTGGAGTTAAACCGGAAAATATTAAGGTTTTGAGCATTCAAGATAAACCTTATAAACGCTATGAAACCTTACTTCGCAATTGCCAAATTCCTCGATATAAACGGATTCGTTCTGGGTCGGATTCCTGTCCTGATAATATTTGGGGATGGCCGGGATACGCCCTAAGAGATGCCTGGAAAGCCGTTTTTTCTGGACAAGCTGGTGCAGCATTAGGATTTTTGTGGCAGATTTTTGCTGAACCTATTTATGCAGATACCTATACTCCTCGTGCTAAAGATGTATTTGAGTCAATGGATCGAGAAGGCGATCGCATTAGTTGGGATAAAATGCTTGAATATGGTAGTATTCGCAGCATTCGGAAAACAGAAGATGGTCGCTATTGTATTGCCTATTGTAGCTCGTCATCGGGTCAGGATAATTACCAATTTTTATTGGCTAAATATGTTCATCTCAGTACGGGTTATCCAGCCATTAAACTGTTAACTGATCTGGAACAATATCGTCGAGAATATCCTGAAGAATCTGGAAAGGAAAAAACAGTGGTTCAAGGTTATGAATCCCATGATTATATTTATCAGAAGTTAGAAAAATATGGCGGCACGGTTGTGATTCGAGGATCGGGAATTGTGGCATCACAAATATTTGAACGGTTGTATGAAGCCCATAAAATCCAGCCTGATATTAAAGTAATTCATTTAAACCGAGAACCTCGCAAGGGCAACCGATTTGAGTCAGCCCAACGCCAGGTTGATAATGATTGGGAATTTCAACCTTTTAACTGGCCTAAAGGGACTTGGGGCGGTGATATGCGGGCTATGTTAGAGGCGGCAGATCCCTTACTACGACGGGAATTATTGCAGGCTTGGGGTGGAACAACAACAGCTAGTCGGAAGAAATGGCGACGCATTGTTGAGCAAGGAAAATCCCAAAATTGGTATAAAATTTGTTATGGTTTAGTGAAAAAATTAGAACGCAATAATCAAGGTTTAGAACTTGAGATCACTGTATTATTAATGATCATGACTCCAACTTTATTCGGACGCTGGCAAACGCGAATTTTTCTATTAGCAACGGTGGGAATTTTAGTTTCTTTGCCTTTTTCTTGGGGATATTTAGGCGTTAAGTCTGATTTTGTTTATTTTTGGATTGTGTTTTATGTGGGTTTATTGGGAATAGCTTGGGATGTATTATATGATTTTCTGCAAAAATATTTTTGGGATCATGATTGGCCAGGAATATTCCAATTTTATGCCGGAGTTGTGGAGGGATTAGTTTTAGCTTTATTAATTGCAAATATCGGTTTACCCAATATTCCTAAAACTGAATTTGATTTAATTACTTTCATTAAAAATTATGGTTTAGTGTGGTTGGCGGTTTATTTATCCGCTTGGGTGATGATGCGGTTATTATTTCCCCGTTGGCGGTTTCGGGGGGGAGAATGGATGGGAAAATGGCCAATTTAACCAACGTAGGTTGGGTTTTATTGCACTCAACCCCAGTCACACAGCGCCCGGAAATAAATTTCGGGCTAAAAGCTCAAACCAGTTAAAAAGGGTTAAAAAAGTAGAGATGTTGTATGCAACGTCTCTACAGCCCGAAATGCGCGTTCAGGGCATTATGACTTAAGTTAACACCAATAAATTTCTAATTAATAAAACGATGAATTACCCAACTCTTACAATTTTAATCACATCTTCAATATTAATACTGGGATTAACAGTTAGTTGTAGTTCTAATCTTAACGTGGAAACTGTTATTTCCAGTCCTCAACCTGCGGTTAATTCAAATTCTAATTTAACCCCACCCCCACCCCAAAATACTCCAAATTCTACGCCATCTGATCGGATTTCGGGAGTATTTTATGCCGAAAATTCCATAGCTTTGAAAGGGTTTGATGTTGTTGCCTATTTTCAACAAGAGCAAGCGATTCCGGGGAATCCTAACTTTAATTATCAATGGGGGAATGTTAATTGGCAATTTTCTACGGCAGAAAATCGAGATTTATTTGTTCAAAATCCTGAAAAATACGTTCCTCAATATGGAGGTTTTTGTGCTTGGGCGGTGAGTCAAGGTTATACCGCACCCATTGACCCGAATGCCTGGAAAATTAAGGAAATTCAAAGTAAATAAATCTACCCCTACTGTCTTTTCCACAATTTAATCGTGGTGTCCCAACTCCCACTGGCTAATGTCCGACCATCGGGACTGAAGGCTACAGAATAGACTACATCTGAATGTCCGGTGAGAGTGGCAATTTGCCCTTGGCTCTGCACATCCCACAATTTAATCGTCGTGTCCAAACTCCCACTGGCTAATGTCCGACCATCGGGACTGAAGGCTACAGACCTGACAAAATGTGAATGTCCGGTGAGAGTAGCAATTTGCCCTTGGCCCTGCACATCCCACAATTTAATCGTCGTGTCATCACTCCCACTGGCTAATGTCCGACCATCGGGACTGAAGGCTACAGACCCGACAAAATCTGAATGTCCGGTGAGAGTAGCAATTTGCTGTTGCTTCTGCACATCCCACAATTTAATCGTGTTGTCCCCACCCCCACTGGCTAACGTCCGACCATCGGGACTGAAGGCTACAGACCAGACTACATCTGAATGTCCGGTGAGAGTAGCAATTTGCCGTTGGCTCTGCACATCCCACAATTTAATCGTCCCGTCCACACTCCCACTAGCTAACATCCGACCATCGGGACTGAAGGCTACAGAGTTGACCCAACTTGAATGTCCGGTGAGAGTAGCAATTTGCCGTTGGCTCTGCACATCCCACAATTTAATCGTCTTGTCCTCACCCCCACTGGCTAACCTCCGACCATCGGGACTAAAGGCTACAGAGTAGACAGATCCTGAATGTCCGGTGAGAGTAGCAATTTGCTCTTGGCTCTGCACATCCCACAATTTAATCGTCGTGTCCGAACTCCCACTGGCTAACGTCCGACCATCGGGACTGAAGGCTACAAACTCGACATCATCTGAATGTCCGTTGAGACTCGAAACCAGGGTGGGGTTTTGCCAGGAAATTTGGGCTGCGGGGTTGGGGGATGTTGTTGTGGGTGGCGGTGTTATTTGAGTAATTACAATTACAATAATTGTTAAAACAATTGCTAAAATTAATAAAGTTCGAGGTTGGGATTGACTGATAATTCTTGTTGTCTTAGCATTCTTATTCCTAGAATAACCATTAGGTGTTGGAGCCTGATTTTTATTATTTAGAGCAGTTATCACATCCCTTGCCGACTGAAACCGATGACTAGGATCAGGTTTGAGCATTTTATCTAAAATATTAGCTAAATCCTGATTAACGCCAGGAGATATAGATCTCCAATTCCATTTGAGAGTATAAGTATCGCGTAAATTTTGTGGATGTTGATTAGTCAGTAATTGAACACAAGAAGCCGCCAGTGCGTATAAATCACTGGATGGATAAACTTGTTGTCCAGGTTTTTGTTCTGGTGGCGCATATCCCTCACACCCAAACACTAGAGATTTTTCTGGAGATATTACTCCTCGGGTGACTTGTTTAACTGCACCAAAATCAATTAAATAAAGCTTTTGATTATCCTGACGGCGAATAATATTACTCGGTTTAATATCCCGGTGAATCATTTTTTGATCGTGAATAAACTCTAATGTCGGTAAAATTTGCTCCAAGATTTCTAAAATCTGGGTTTCTGAAAAACGACCTTGTTTCTCTAATTCCTGACTTAAATCTTGACCTTTAATATATTGTTGAACTAAATAATTGCAATCTTGTGAAATATAGGAATTAAATTGGGGTGCTGTTAAGATAAAATAATCGTAGAGGTCAGGAATTTGCAGGTGATTTCCATGTAATTCTGCCAAAGCTTTAGCTTCCCGTTCAAAAGCTTTTTTAATACCTTCAACCTCTTTCGGTGTGTAACGCGGTTGAATTTCTAATCGCTTTACTACACAGTACCGTTGATTAATTGAATCTAAATCAACGGATACAAAAGTGGCTCCAAATCCTCCTTTTCCCAAGGCTTGGAAGGGTTGATAATGTCGTCCCTTTGCAGTTAAGATTAAGGGCATCCCACAAGTACGACAAAACAGTTGCCTTTCTGGGGTTATATTATATTGGAAGTCGGGGAAATGGTTATGAGGGTTAGGGCAACCGGGACGAGTGCAATAGATATTCATATTCAGGATTTTTTGAGTTGATGTCAAAAATATAGCAATCCCAGGTTAATTATAATCGTTAAAGTAGTATTTTAGTCGGTGTGTGGTACAAGTCAACTAAATAGTCCTAGTCCCACTAACGCCAGGAAACCCACTTATAAAGGTTTTTAAGGCAGAAACCGGGTTTCTGTCATCAGCTTTGTTGAATCATCAAAAGATAGTTGAAGAAACCCGGTTTCTGAGGGTTTCTGGTGGTTAAATTAATCCGATCTCCCGTACTTCTACTTAGAAATAAGAGTAGAATGAAACGGAGCGATCACTATGCACAAACACTTACTCTATTCTGTGAATTGAGTATAAATTAAATATAGAATCTTGACTAATAATATAAATATTTTCAACGATACTTTGTGCAATTAACAATCGATCAAAGGGATCTTTATGATAAAAAGGTAATTGACAAACCAAGTTTAAATGACTCAGTTTAATTTGTAGTAAATTAAAATCTTCTAGCTGGAGTTTTTCTGCTATATAGTGCTCTAATGATACCGATAAAGTTAGTTTTCCTTGACTTTGCTTAATTGCCATCTCCCAAACGCTTGCCACACTAATATATTTGATGTTGTTTATATCTTCAATTAAATTTCGCGCCGTCCCATTGAGTTTTTCATTCCCTGAGAAAAACCAAATCAGTGCATGAGTATCTAATAAAACTTGCATTTCTAATCTTGAAATTCTTCTAAAGGATCATCAAAATCATCAGTAATAGAAATAATTCCTTTATCTGTTCCAAATAAAGCCGGACGTTGAGATTGTTTTTGCCGAAATAAAACCAATTTCAACAAAGGTTTTTTATTTTCTGTAATAATAATTTCTTCTCCATTTAAAGCTAAATCAAATAATTCCGAAATTTGTGAAATTGCCTGTGTAATTTCTATGGAAGACATAGCCATCTAGTGGAACGCCATTATTTACCCATTATAGCAGAAAATTTATATTTTCTCCTCGTACTTTTTATTCTCTGGTAATATCCCGAAGCCGGAAGAAAGATGTGCTTGCTTTTTTGTTGAAGTTGCGATCGCACAATTTGACACCTATTTTAAAAAACAATATAATTCCTACTATCCTCTGAATTAATATTATGGATACAAAACAGAGCGCATCCTTTCAAACAGGTTTCTCTCTTTATGAACAAGACTTTTATGGATGGACACAGCAACAAGCCAAACTGTTACGGGAAGGCGCATTAGATCACCTTGATATTATCAATTTGGCTGAGGAGATTCAATCTTTGGGAAAGCAACAACGCCAGGAGTTAAAAAACCGTTTAGGAATTTTACTCGGTCATTTACTCAAGTGGCAGTTTCAACCCAATAAACGCTCTAAAAGTTGGTTTGTGACCCTGCGCGAACAACGCCGAGAGATTGGCTATTTATTAACAGAAAATCCCAGTTTAAAACCCTATCTTCCTGAAGCATTACACAAAGGTTATCAAAGTGGCATTGACTTAGCTGTACGCGAAACCTCCCTGAATGATCAGGATTTTCCCACGGAATGTCCCTATACCCTAGACCAAGTTTTAGACACTAACTTTTTCCCAGGAGAACCTTCTGAACACTTTCACCAACCAGAATATAGATAATAAGCAGGTTATTATTAACAATTCCTTTGTGTCTTGGTGTCTTGGTGGTTAAATTGATCCTCAAGGCTATAAATTAATGATTCAAAAGTAGGAGCGAGGATCAAGATTAATTTAACCACGAAGACACAAAGACACAGAGAATTTATCGACTATTCCTATCTCTTTTCTTCAAACTTTGCTAAACTAATTTTAGGAAAAGTAAATAGTTGAATCATTCGGAGTTTCATGTTAGAGATTACTTCCTCAGCGAACACCCAGATGGAAACCATGCCATATTCCGCCCCCAAGGGTAACGAAAAAGCTCCTCAATTCCAGGGGTTTGCCAAACGGCATCTAGGCCCCAATCCTGTTGAGATTCAACAAATGTTAGAATTGTTGGGGGTTTCTAGTTTAGAAACTTTAATTGATCAAACAATTCCTTCAACTATTCGCCTCAATTATAGCTTAAAATTACCAGAAGCTCAAACCGAATATGCGGCTTTAAATCAATTAAAAGCGATCGCATCTCAAAATCAAGTTTATCGTTCTTTTATTGGCATGGGATATTCCGATTGTATCACACCCGGAGTGATTCAAAGAAATATCCTAGAAAATCCCGGTTGGTATACGGCTTATACCCCCTATCAGGCTGAAATTGCCCAAGGTCGTTTAGAAGCCTTACTAAACTTTCAAACCCTAATTATCGACTTAACTGGATTAGAAATAGCTAACGCTTCTTTACTCGATGAAGCTACGGCCGCCGCCGAAGCCATGAGTCTAAGTTATGCGGTTTCTAAAACCAAAGCTACGGGATTTTTTGTCTCCCAAGATTGTCACCCTCAAACCATTGACGTAGTTAAAACCCGTGCGATTCCCCTAGGCATTGAGATTATTATTGGAGATCATCATACCTTTGATTTTAGCACATCTATCTTTGGATGTCTACTACAATATCCTACTACTGATGGCACAATTTATGACTATCGTAACTTCATAGAAACCGCCCATAAACATAACGCTTTAGTTACAGTGGCGGCGGATATTTTAAGTTTAACCCTATTAACACCTCCTGGGGAATTAGGAGCAGATATTGCCGTCGGAAGTACCCAACGGTTGGGGGTTCCATTGGGTTATGGCGGCCCCCATGCGGCCTATTTTGCTACCAAAGAAACCTATAAACGCAACGTCCCCGGTCGGATGGTTGGTGTTTCTAAAGATGCCCAAGGAAACCCGGCGTTAAGGTTAGCTTTACAAACCCGTGAGCAACATATTCGCCGCGATAAAGCTACCAGTAATATTTGTACAGCCCAGGTATTATTAGCGGTAATTGCTAGTTTGTATGCGGTATATCATGGGCCGTCTGGACTTCAAGAAATCGCCCAAAATATCCATCAGTTAACCCTAACCTTAGCAGAAGGGTTAAAACGGTTAGGCTATTCCATCGGAACAGAACCCTTTTTTGATACAATTAAAGTAGAATTAGGGGAAAAATCCTTAACGGAAATTCTGTTAGCATCCCAAACCAAAGAAATTAATCTCCGAGTGATTAATGATCAAATCGTTGGTATTAGTTTAGATGAAACCACCACAATTCAAGATGTGATTGATTTATGGGAAATCTTTGCCGAATCTGAATTAAATTTTACGGTTGAAGATGTTTTAAACCCATCAGAAAACCTCACCGCATTTACCCGAAAATCTGCCTATTTAACCCATCCGGTTTTCAACAGTTACCATTCAGAAACCGAACTTCTGCGCTATATTCATCGTTTAGAAACTAAGGATTTATCCTTAACTACTTCCATGATTCCTTTGGGTTCCTGTACAATGAAACTTAACGCCACTGCGGAGATGATTCCGGTAACTTGGCCGGAATTTGGAAAACTCCATCCTTTCGCCCCAAAAGAGCAAACCCATGGCTATCAAATTCTGTTTGAACAATTAGAAAACTGGTTGGGTGAAATAACAGGATTTGCCGGAATTTCTTTACAACCAAATGCAGGTTCCCAGGGAGAATATGCTGGATTATTAGTAATTCGCCACTACCACGAAAGTCGGGGAGAAATTCACCGCAATATCTGTTTAATTCCCGAATCTGCCCACGGTACAAACCCGGCTAGTGCTGTGATGTGCGGGTTTAAAGTAGTTCCTGTTGCTTGTGATGATCAAGGCAATATTAATATTGATGACTTGCAAGCAAAAGCCGAAAAACATCAAGAAAGTTTAGCAGCATTAATGATAACATATCCTTCAACCCACGGTGTCTTTGAAACCGGAATTGAAGATATTTGTAATATCATTCACAGCAACGGCGGACAGGTTTATATGGATGGGGCAAATATGAACGCCCAAGTCGGGTTATGTCGCCCCGGGGATTTTGGCGCCGATGTCTGTCACCTCAACCTGCATAAAACCTTCTGTATTCCCCACGGGGGCGGTGGGCCAGGAATGGGGCCAATTGGGGTAGCCTCCCATTTAGTTCCCTTCCTCCCCGGTCATGGGGTCGTAGACATCCAGGGAAGTCAAACTGGGGCCGTTTCCGCCGCTCCTTGGGGGAGTGCGAGTATCTTGGTGATTTCTTGGATGTATATTGCCATGATGGGGCCAAAGGGATTAACAGAAGCGACAAAACTGGCAATTTTAAATGCTAATTATATTGCCAGTCGTTTAGATAAATATTACCCGATTTTGTACAAGGGAAATCAGGGATTTGTTGCCCATGAATGTATTTTAGATTTGCGGGGCGTGAAGAAATCTGCGGGTATTGAAGTTGATGATATTGCTAAACGATTAATGGACTATGGATTCCATGCGCCCACGGTATCCTGGCCAGTAGCGGGAACTATGATGGTGGAACCGACTGAAAGCGAATCTAAAGCCGAATTAGATCGGTTTTGTGATGCGATGATTGCCATTTATCAGGAGATTTCCGAGATAGAATCGGGGGCGATGGATGCCACTAATAATATGTTAAAAAATGCTCCCCATACGGCAATTTCATTACTGTGTGGTGAATGGAATCATCCCTATTCCCGTGAACAAGCGGCCTATCCCGCCCCCTGGACAAAAGAACATAAATTCTGGCCGTCTGTGGGACGAATTGATAATGCTTTTGGCGATCGCAATTTTATCTGTTCCTGCTTACCAATGGATGCTTATGAGTAATTGAAATCATCCCCCGTTAATCTTTGATAAGTAGTTGCACAAAATAAATTACCTAGTTGAGAGAGGGAACAGCCCCCCCAAACCCCCCGTGCACGGGGGGCTAGGGGCAGGGCTGTTTCATGTTTGAAAATTATAGCCTACTTTTGGGTCATAATTCTCAAACATGATAGCTATTTTCCGAATAATTAATATTTCATATAATTGCTATATTAATATTAATTATAGGAGGTATTATCTAAGCAGCATAAATATTCTTATTCCCTATGGAGTAAGACTTACATTCCCGATTTTTATCTATTTTTCCTAAATTAATTGCTCTATTTTTTCATTTTTAACCTTCGGATTAAGAGATAGCCACTAATTTCTCCCAATGATTTCCTAACCACCTTCTTCCCTCTGTTATTGACAAAAATCCTAAACCTCTGAAAATATTCAATCCTAGGGTGTTGAGCAGTGCCCAATTAGTCGCGGCTTGTACTTGATGAATTTTCATACTATCCTCTTTAAATAACACATCTTTTACCCAATGAACTTGATTCTCAATCCCCCAATGCCCTTTAATTTTTTTGGAAAAAAAATCCGCCTTTTCCCAGATACTACTTATATAATAAACCGTTTCTCTATAAGGCTTTTTTCCTCTGTATCCCCACCTTTCTACCTGAATTATACTTTGAATATGTTCCCAAGGGCTTTCAATTTTTATCGAATTTTTAAACACTGATACCCGACGAGTTATTTCTCGTCCATGACCCCTCTCTTTTTGAGTATCTATACTTTCAGCTTTCGTCGTTTTTGTAATTTTTTCAATTTGATTATACAGTTTGATTTGATTCTTTTTAACCGCGATTAAATAATCGTTTTCACTCTCGATAATCTTTCGGACTGTGGTGACATTACAATGTAACGCATCCGCAGTTATTAACTTTCCTTTTAGACCACATTCTTCTATTATCCCTTGGGCTACAGCTTGTTCTGAACCGGTTTTACTCTCGAACTTTTCCGTCGCTAATACTAATCCGGTTTCTTGACTAAATAGAGATACCATTATTACCATGTTTTGCTGCTGATTGCCTGGGTCTTTTACCGTACTTCTTAAACTTTTTCCATCTATTGCTAATCCCTCTATTCCCTTTAATTTAGGAGAATTCTCTCTTGACCATTCTTTTACTATTTTGCTTAAATCCTTCTCGTCTACTCCTCTCATCACCCTCCTTATTGTTGAATAAGATGGCATTCCTTGGCTATAGATATTGAATGTTCTTTTCAGGATAACTTCGTTGGCTTTGACAAAATATTCCATCTCTCGATATCCTTGATGCCCTGACATCACCCCTAAAACTACTACTAATAGCACTTCCCATAAACTATACCTTTTTCCCTGATTTTTTCGGAAATCCTTGACTTCTTTTAAATTTTCTATTAAACTTGTTAGCATCTTTATTTTAGAAAAAAATGGTGATCGCTCTCCATTTTATCAGGTGGCGATCGCTCTTTCTTTACTCTTTTTCACCTGACTTTGAAACAGCCCTGGGGCTAGGGGGGGAGGGAACAGGGTAGAGGATGTGTAATTAATTTTGTTCAGGTACTTATGACGGGGGATGCTTAAATTTACTTTTGTTTGCGCCGAGGAATTAAGGGAGGTTTTGCAGGTTCATAAGACTTTAATCCTCCATCTCCCGTCAGAATTTCGACTTCATAACCCGACTTTGCATAATAATCTGCAACTCGCTTAATACTTGCATCTCCGAGGGATAATTTTTGCGTGGCTAACTGAGGAAATTCATCCGCCAGTTGTTTAATTTGTTCAGAATTCCATAACTCTGACTGTTGGGTAAATGCAGCCCAAGGGGTTTGATTATCAGCCGTTAATTTCATTAATTCTGCTAATTTTAGAGCAGTTTCATATCGTAGATTAGAAGATTGAGCGATATGATTTCCCGTTTCAATAATAGAAGCTAAGGGTAAAACAAACGTTGTTTTTAATTTTTCTTCTCGTTGTAAAATTTTCTCAACTTTGGCTTTATTCCAAAAATTTTCTTTTGAACCACAGGTTTCTTTACCTGGAACTCCTAACCAAACACAAAGGATAGAAGTATCAAAAATCAATACTTTTATCATAAATTCTATTCGTTATGTTTAGCTAAACTTTTTTCTAATAATCCCTGTTGAGTGATTTTTCCTAAAGATCCCGAAGCCATTAATTTAGGTAAATTTTCAATTTCATCTAGGGGAATTAACTGGCTTTCTCCGGTATCTTGATCTCGATAAGCAACCATAACAAAAGGAATAAAATCAGGGGTTAATTCATCCATTAAAGCCGGGTTATGAGTTGTGACTAAAATATCGATATTCCGTTTTTTTCCTATTTCCTTTAACATTTTCAACAGCAAACCAGCCCGAGAAGGATGTAAACCATTATCAACTTCTTCAATCACAATTAAACTACCTTCGGGACGAGTTAATAAAGCCGTTAAAATCGCTAAAAATCTTAATGTTCCATCGGACATTCCTCTCGCATCCACTAATAAAGGTTCTTGATTTTCACCCCATTTTTCTTCACAATATAACATGGCATCACTGCCTAATCTTCCCACAGGTTCCGCCCAAACTCGTTGTAAATCTCCTTCAGGAAGTTGGGATAAATAATTGAGTAAAGTTTGTTCTATTTTTTCTTTTTCTGGTTCAGGAAGGGCGGCTAAAACTCCAGCAATATTTGAGCCATCTTGTTCTAAAATTTTTGATAGGGGAGAATAGTCTCTCATATTCTGAGGAATTGGGTTAATAATAAATATTTTTTTGAGAACTTCTAAAACCGTATTTTCTGATGAGTTATTAATTCCATTATTATCATTGGATTTAATTAATTTTATAAATTCATTAATTAATTGTATTTTAGGTTCTATTTCACTTGTAATACTATAAAGACAATCAAATTCAACTTTCTCATCTTCCTGTTTATATTCTCCACTAATAACTGCTTCTAAGGTAAACTGAGTTTCAGGTTTTCTAACTACCCATTCTAACCCTCCTCGAATTCCTGGGGTATGACTATCACCAATTAAAGCAGATTCTAAGGATTTTGCTTCGGGAATACGACTTAAAAAATCCAAAGCATCAATAATATTAGATTTGCCACTAGAATTAGTTCCAATTAAAATAGTAATTGGATCTATATATAAGGTTGCTTCTTTAAAACTTTTCCAGTTTTTTAAGTTAATTTGCTTCAGCATTAGGAATGTTTTTATAGTTTAATTATTTTTCTAATTCAGGATAGATGTCTCTAACTTATAGTGTATCATAGTAGGTTGATGCGATCGCAACTTCTCAAACCATGAATCAATCCCCTATTATTCCAAGCCTTAGTGATTTGATAGAACCACTCATAAAAGCTCTAAAAACTTTAGGTGGTTCTGGAACTGTTCAGGAAATTTATGATAAAGTCTGCGAACTTGGAAATTTTTCAGATGTTCAACAAAATATACTACATAAACAAGGGCCGAATACCGAAATAGCTTATCGTTTAGCTTGGGCTAGAACTAACTTAAGAATTTATGGCGCATTAGAAAATGTACGTCGAGGGGTCTGGTCTTTAACCGAAAAAGGACGTAACCTCGAAGCAATTGATATTACAGAAATTAATAAAGTTGTTCAGAAATCAACACAACAGAAATCTCAATTAATTTCAGGAAATAAAAATGATCAAGAAATAAAAATTACTCCCTCTAATATTGATTTTACGAATAATACGTCAGAGCATGAGTTTATAAAAATTAACGATCAAATTCCTATTGACTCAGATATTTGGACAGAAAAACTCTTGAAAATTTTACAACAAATTCCTCCCGATAGTTTTGAAAGATTATGTCAACGAATTTTAAGAGAATCTGGCTTTATTAAAGTTGAAGTAACCGGAAGAAAAGGAGATGGGGGAATTGATGGAATTGGAGTCTTAAAAATTGCCTTATTGAGTTTTCAAGTATTCTTTCAATGTAAACGTTATACGGGTTCCGTTGGCCCTTCTGAAATTCGAGATTTCCGAGGTGCTATGGTAGGAAGAACCGATAAAGGTTTATTTTTAACCACAGGAACTTTTACCAGTTCAGCCAAACAAGAAGCCACCCGTGACGGTGCGCCTGTATTAGATTTAATTGATGGGGAACAACTTTGTCAAATTCTCAAAGATTTGAATTTAGGAGTCGAAACAAAAATGATTGAGGTGGTTGAAATTGATCAAAATTGGTTTAATCATTTATAATTGCTATACTATAATTAAATACTAACTCAACCCTAAAACACTTTACCTATTCTCGATTATGCTTGTATTTTTTATTCATGGTGTCGCCACAAGAGATGCTTGCTACTCATCAAATTTACAACAAATTATCAAAACAGAATTTAGTCAACGGGGAGAAAAAAATCCTCATTTTTATGCTAGTTTTTGGGGTTCTGCCTTAACAGATATGGGGAAAATATGGAATGGGATTGATGAAGATTTAGCACACGCTAAAAAGAAATATTCTAAAAGTGATAGTGAAGAGTTTTTGAAATATCGATCGTTTAGAGAAGGTTTCTTTTCTCAATTTATGGGGGATTTCTTTACCTATATGAATCCTGATAAGGGTCGAAAAATTCGCAAAACCATCGCTGAACAACTCTATGATTTTATCGAGGAAAACCCTAATAATTCTGAACTTCATATTGTTGCCCATTCGTTAGGAACTGTGATTTTATGGGATATTTTATTTTCAGATCGATTTTCAGCGAAAGACCCCGCTTTATCGATTCGAGCTATGATTCGAGAATTGGAAAATCAGACAGATGTAAAACTTAAAAATCAGGTTAATTTGAAGAGTATCACCCTTATGGGTTCGCCCATTTTATTGATTAACATGATGTTAGATGTGCGTCCCGAAAAAGTCGAGCAATTTGCTCATTCCTATTCTTCTGAACAGCCTTTAAGATGGCTTAATTTAATTCATGGTTCCGACTTAATGGCTTATCCTTTAAAAGCGAATTTACATCTGGCTGAAAATAGTTATCTAAAATTTGAAGATGAGTATTTATTAGAGGATGTTAACTGGGTTGAAAAAATAGCTAGAAGTTTAGGTCAAAATGACTTAGCAATGGCTGTGAGTTCTAGTGATGCCCATAATAGTTATTGGAATTGTCCTCACACTGCTAGATTAATTACTAATAATATTTTGAATCAACTTGACAATAATGGTTTAGTCTAAAAAAAAATATTAAATCTCAAAACAAAAATGATTGAAGTGGTTGAAATTGATCATGATTGGTTTAATCATTTATAATTGCTATACTATAATTAAATACTAACTCAACCCTAAAACACTTTACCTATTCTCGATTATGCTTGTATTTTTTATTCATGGTGTCGCCACCAGAGATGCTTGCTACTCATCAAATTTACAACAACTGATCAAAACAGAATTTAGTCACCGGGAAGAAAAGAATCCTCATTTTTATGCTAGTTTTTGGGGTTCTGCTTTAACAGATATGGGAAAAATATGGAATGGTATTGATGAGGATTTAGCAGCCGTTAAAAAGAAATATCCTAAAATTGCTAGTGAAGAGATTTTTCGATATCGAACCTTTAGAGAAGGCTTATTTTCTCAATTTCTTGGAGATTTCTTTACCTATATGAATCCTGATAAGGGTCGAGAAATTCGCAAAACAATCGCTCAACAACTCTATAATTTTATTAAGGAAAACCCGAATGATTCTGAACTTCATATTGTTGCCCATTCGTTAGGAACTGTGATTCTATGGGATATTTTATTTTCAGATCGATTTTCAGCGAAAGATCCCGCTTTATCTATTCGAGCTATGATTCGAGAATTGGAAAATCAGACAGATGTGAAACTTAAAAATCAGGTTAATTTGAAGAGTATCACCCTTATGGGTTCGCCCATTTTATTGATTAACATGATGTTAGATGTGCGTCCCGAAAAAGTCAATCAATTTGCTCATTCCTATTCTTCTGAACAGCCTTTAAGATGGCTCAATTTAATTCATGCTTCGGACTTAATTGCCTATCCTTTAAAAGCAAGTTTACATCTAGCTGAAAATAGTTGTCTGAAATTTACAGATGAGTATTTATTAGAGGATGTTAACTTGGCTGAAAAAACAGCTAGAAGTTTAGGCCAACCTGACTTAGCAATGGTTTTAGGTTCTAGTGATGCCCATAGTAATTATTGGAATTGTTCTCAAACTGCTCGATTAATTACTAATAATATTTTGAATCAACAAAAAGTGATTTTTCAAAATTTCTTAAAAACCGTAATTCACCATTTATCTCAAGTTAAGGGGATGACACCTATATCTCAAGTGATGGGAATTCAACGCAATTATAATAACTATAATATTTCAAAGGCAGATCTTTATTTAAAATTTCCTGATAAAAGTGGGAAAATTTATTTATTTGTTAATGCTATTAACGTGCATCATGTTTATGTATTAGATAGTGATGATCAACTTCAATTCGGTGGCTATGTGGGTTGGATAGATCAGGAAGGGTTAATCAAAAAACTAGAGTTAATCAAGGGTTTGATGATTAACCGTTAATTTATCTAATTGTAAGCGATTTATTTGAACCCACAATTAAAGCTCTTAATGCTTTAGAAAGTTAATCTTAAGCAACGGAACTTTCAACCCCTCTGAATAATGCGATCGCACTAAACACCAAAAACAAACAACCCCCAATAATAGTAATCGTCCGTTCCGATAATCTTCCGGCTATTAATTTCCCTCCTAAGACCGCAATAGCCGCACAAATAGTATGGCCGACAATTCCCCCCATAATCACCCCTATCGGGTTATGAAAGGTCGCTAAGGCAATCGTCGCAATTTGAGTGCGATCGCCCCATTCTGCCACAAAAGTTAATATAAAAGATTCTAATAAAATTTTCCATTTAGTTTTGCCTTTAGCAAACTTACTATCTGCTTTTTCTACCGCTTCTACCGCTTCTACCTGTTCGTCATTTGTACCCAATTCCTTGGGCATTTTACTAGCATCATACAAGAGTTTTACCCCAAACAGAGCAAACAAAATAATCTCGGCATAATGAATATAAATCTGAGGTAAAAAGGAAAATATCTGTCCCACCGCCACGGAAATAACTGTCATCGTTGCCAAGGCAGCGACTACTCCAGCAAATACAACTTTTCTGTTATATTTTGATGATAAAATAACCGCAATAAAAAATGTTTTATCCCCAAGTTCCGAAATAGTAATCAGTAAGAGTGCAGCCGTAAAAGCAGTGAGCATAATTTTAATAGAACTTAATCGGATCAAAGAAATGATGGAACCGGACTTTATTATTTTGAATTTACCATAAAATCTTTCTATATTCAAGTATTTTTATCCGCTAAAATTGCTAGTTTTATTCATAAATGAATCATAATAATTTCATAATAAATTCATGATTTAATCTTCAAGCCTCCTCTACTGAAAGAGAATAAAGACCCTCTGAACATGATCCTTATTGCACTGCTCCCTGAAAAAATTTATAAAAAAGGACTTCCCCTTAGTCGTAAGATCAAGAAGATGGATCTAATCTGTTGATGTGATGTTCAATTGCAACTTGACTTGATCCCTGGCAAATTTGTATAACCTCTATCGTTAATCCTTATGTCATTTCCCCGTTCTAGCGGTATCCTACTGCATCCCACATCCTTACCCAGTCCCTTTGGCGTTGGAGATATTGGCCCGGTTGCCTATCAGTTCGTTAACTTTTTAAAACAAAGTGCCCAAAAACTTTGGCAAGTCTTACCCCTTGGCCCGACTGGATTTGGCAATTCTCCTTATTTATCCTATTCTGCTTTTGCGGGAAATCCCTTATTAATTAGTTTAGAACTCTTAAAAGAGGATGAATTATTAACCGATGAAGACTTAGCAAATCCGCCGCATTTTCCCGATCATATTGTTAATTTTGACGCGGTTAAAGCCTTTAAAGAAAAACTATTTCATCAAGCTTGTATTACCTTTAAAACCAATGCCACAGAAGAACAGGAAGAAGAATTTAATCGTTTTTGTTCCCGCAGTAACTATTGGTTAGATGATTACGCCATTTTTATGTCACTTAAAGAGGCATTTAATGGAGAAAGCTGGAATGAATGGGAAACAGGAATTGCCCTGCGAAAACAGGAATCCTTACATAAATGGGGAGAAAAGTTAGCCAAACCTATCTATTATCATAAATTTCTCCAATTTCAATTCTTCAAACAATGGTCAAAACTCAAACATTATGCCAATGAACAAGGCATCCAAATTTTTGGAGATTTAGCGATTTATGTTGCCCATGATAGTGCCGATGTTTGGTCACATCCTGAAATCTTTTGTTTAGATGAAGAAACCGGAGAAGCCGCATTAATGGCTGGAGTTCCACCGGATTATTTTAGTGCCACCGGGCAATTGTGGGGAAATCCAGTTTATAATTGGGAACGTTTGCAACAGGACGGATTCTATTGGTGGCTGCAACGAATTGAATCTTTATTAGGCTATTTAGATTTAGTTAGAATTGATCATTTTCGGGGTTTAGAATCATTTTGGGCCGTTCCTCAAGGGGAAACAACCGCTATGAATGGTCAATGGGTAGACGCACCGGGAAATGCCTTTTTTAGTTTATTAAATGAGAAATTAGGCGAATTACCAATTATCGCCGAAGACTTGGGAGTTATCACCCAAGAAGTGGAAGAATTGCGGGATAAATATGGTTTACCCGGGATGAAAATTCTACATTTTGCCTTTGATTCCGGTTCCGGTAATCCCTATTTACCCTATAATTACGGTTCAGCAAATTGGGTGGTTTATACCGGAACCCATGACAACGATACAACGGTGGGTTGGTTTAACCGTCGTAGTTTACAGGAACAAGCCCGAGTCACCCGCTATTTAGGTTGCACCTCCGGTTATGGCATTCACTGGGATTTAATTCGGTTAGCCATGTCCTGTGTGGCAAATCAAGCGATTTTCCCCCTCCAGGATATTTTGGGTTTAGGGAGTGAAGCAAAAATGAATATGCCGGGAGAAGCCGAAGGTAACTGGGCTTGGCGTTTTCAACCGGGAGTATTAACCGAAGAAATCGGAGAACGCCTCAAATTTATGACCGAAACCTACGGTCGTTAACCTCGTTAAACCTTGCAGGGGGGTTTGATTTTCATCAACAATTAGTGTTATAGCGCTACGCATTACAGTTAGGACATTTCTGAATCCTGAAACCCTTTCACTCCTTACTGTTCCCTGTTCTCGTTCGACAAGCTCACGACGCGGCCTGTTCCCTGTTCCCTAAAGCGTAGCGCTATATCAAAGGGGTGGTGGAAGAAGTGGGAGATTAGGGAATATTTTCAGGTCTCAAGTGTAGGTTTAAGACTTTTTAGAGAAATAAATTACATCAGGCAACCCTTCAAATTGACACTCTCAGGTCTGAAGACACGCTCGATTCTGCGGACAGGATTAGTTTAATCTAATTCTCGCTACGATTGCCGCATATCGTCTACTGAGTTGATCGGACGAAAAACCCGATCTTCCCGATACTTTTACTTTTGAATCAAAACACTTTCAGAAGATATCACTAAGCCAAATTGCGGTACGCTCCATATCCTGCCTTTACTTGCTCCTTGCTTGTCATACTGCCGTTAAAATTAAATCTAACCGTTGTTTCAGGGGAGCCGGGATTTCTCCGATACTAGGATACTTCAACACGCAGATATTTATTGTTCTTACTCATGTGTTTTTGATTCTAGCACATTTTTTGATATTTCAATGGGAATAAATTCCCCTGTGTCGCGTTTCCTCTCAGGTCTGAAGACACTGAGTTTCCACTCTCCCATCTTTTTCTTATGATTATCTGATGTAATAAGCTTGACACTTTCTTGCTGGGCTGTTGCATAGATAATTGAATCCGCAAAACTCAATTTATGCTTTTGTGATAATTCCGAAGCAAGTAACGCCAGAGATTGAGTCAACGGAATTACAGTAGATTGCTGAGTGAGTTCAATGATTTCCATAGCCAACACCACATCGCGTTCGCGGCATATCCATTTATGCAATTCATATTGTATGGAAGTAGGAATAATCAAATTATCGGAATCGTTTAAATAAGGAGCAAACTCATCAGCTAATACACCATCAGTCAACCATTCTAACCATCCACAAGTATCAACAAGAAACTTCATACTCTTTCACTGCGATCGCGTACATTGTGAGTATTAGCTCCCTTTAAGATACCTCGGAATGATTGGATAGAAGATTTAGGGACAAGTGTAATTGAATCATTTTTTAAAACAACCGAAAACTTTTGCCCCACTTGTAAATTTAACAAATCTCTAATTTCCTGTGGGATAGAAATCTGATAATGTTGTGACAAGGTAACTTCTAGCATTATTTATCCCTAGATATGAGTAGTAGTTTTAGTCATATAATCACAGAGTATAAAGCTAACACACCATAGTGCGATCACTTTTTTGTGATTTAGAACATAGCGAAACATGATTGTTTTTATTGATTCAGGGGTGTTAGGATTCCTAACAAATCCCAATTCGGAAATGTCTAATCAATAGAATCCCCCTCATTTTACGAGGGGGAGAGGTCAAATTATAATTTCGATAAATCTTCAGCTTTGAAAACCACTTCTTGAACCTGACCGGGTTCCCCAAGACTTTTGGCTTCTCCGTTATTAACGGTTACGAGAACTCCTCCAGCATTTCCAGTAAACACAACAACCTTATCTTTCGCTTTCCAACTGCGTTGTGTTCCCCCTTCTAAGGTACCTTCAAATGCGGTTTTACCATCCACTTCAATAACTACCCAGGAGGGATCTTTCGCCACTATCCCCACTTCTACTGTCTTTTCGGTTTTTGATTGGGCGGAGGACTCCGTTTCAGATACTTTCTCAACGGTTGTTGTTACCTTTTGGGTCGTTGAAGATGGGGGAGAAGAAACGAATTGACTAGCGGAAGTGGATGGTTTTTTTGGCTGAACGACCGCCTGACGAAGTTGAGGATTAACCTCTGGTGGGTTGGTTGTGGCAACGGGTTCACCCGATACACTCGCAAAATTAGCGGTTTTATTCAGATAAGAAACCCCATTAATCGCACAAATAATTAATAGGATATAAGTTAAGTAAAGATGGGTGGGTCTTAATTGTGGAAGGGTCAAGAAATTAAGTTTTGATTTCATCCCCACTTTCTGAGGTTCGGGGAGGAAAAAGTTAGCCAGTTCTACTCCATTTAAACCCAAAGCATCAGCATAGGTACGGATTAACCCTTGAGTATAAACTGGTTCTGGGAGTTGTTCTGTCCTAGCTTCTTCTAAAGATTGTAATAAATGGGAACGGATTCGAGTGTAAGCCGCTACCATATCTAAAGAGAGGGAATGACCGAGACGAGTTTCTCTGAGTTGTCCTCCAATTTCTACTAATCGCTGAATCAGTTCAGGATCATAGGAATTAAGGGTTGGGCTAGGATTTTTAGCCATTTTAAACGGTAAGACAAATAAATCAGTTTTCATAATCATTTACTCCTTGATGTCTACAGGGTGAACGGGCACACTAACCAATGGGGATGAAATGGGATTTCGTAAGAACTCAATTTCCCAGGCACTCAGAGAACGATATTGACCCTCTGGCAATGGGGATTTTTCAGGAGGTTGGAGTTGAATTGAGCCAATGGCAGTTCGGTGTAATTTAATTACTGGATAACCTAACTGTTCGGCAACTCGGCGAATTTGCCGCTTTCTACCCTCATATAAAATCACTTCCAATAAAGTCTGGTGATCTGAATTTTGTTGAATACACCGAACTTGAGCAGGTAATGTTTTTCTTCCTGCCAATAGCACACCCTGACGCCAAGCCTGTAATATTGAATCCGATGGATTTCCGGCAACCCAGACTTGATAAGTTTTAGGAATCAAATGACGAGGATGAGTTAAACGAAAGGTTAATTCTCCATCGTTGGTCAGTAATAATGCCCCTGTAGAATCGACATCCAAGCGTCCAACCGGATGAATGCCTTGACCTACTCGCATTTTACGCGGAAGTAGATCCAAAACGGCAGGTCGTCCGTTGGGGTCTAAACAAGTCGATACAACTCCTATCGGTTTATGGAGTAATAAGTAGACTGGCTCAGGTCGGTAGTTGGGTTTAATTGACTTCCCATCGACCTCAATTTGATCGCAATTCGGATCGGCTTTTTGTCCCAACTGGGCTAAATTGCCATTCACCCGTACCCGTCCCGCTTGAATCATTTCTTCGGCGTGACGGCGGGAGGCAATACCCCATTGAGCCATAATTTTTTGTAGCCTTTCATCCATGCTGATCGGTAACTGTCCTTGACTAATGGTAGATCTATTCAAACCAAGGGAGACTATGTACAAATATTACAGCAATCCGCAATTAATCCTACTATCAATCTGAGTTTGGTGTGGAATAATGTGGGGATGGGTGATTCTGGAGTAGCTATGGCATTGATTCAGACTGGGGCCAAACCCTTAATTGGAAGTATATTATCAAAGGCAATTGGGCTTTGGTTGCGATCGCAAGTTGACAAAATTGATCACCTACAACTCAATATCGAAGGTAGTAATCGTTCTCTGCTGTCCGGGGATATTCCAGGGGTGTCTGTCGCTGCGGAGAATGCCATCTATCAGGGGTTACATTTAACTCAAGTCCAATTACAAGGGTCAAATATTCGGTTTAATCTGGGTCAAATTTTAAAAGGTCAACCTTTACACCTGTTAGAACCTTTTTTTGTCACCGGAAATCTACACTTACATCAATTGGATCTGAATCAATCCCTACAAGCTCCAATGTTAGTCCAGGCATTAAACGAGTTTGTTTTGTCACTGTTGATCGCTTTGACCCAATCTTCATCCCAGTCTACTTATGATCTCCAAAAGCAGCAAAATGACTCTTGGGTGCAATCGGTTCAACGGATTCAAAACCCCCAAATTACCCTAGAAACCGGTCATCTAATTTTAAACGCCCAACTGCTTTTCGACTCAGGTGAACTATTATTTTTTCAATTAAAAACCGGATTGGAAATTGCTAATTTCCGTGAACTGATGTTGGTTCAGCCCCAAGTCCAAATTTATGACATTGATACTGAACTGCACCTAGATAATTATATCATTGATCTAGGTTCAGATATCAAAATTCAAGACTTAATTTTATCCCCTGGATTACTTGAAATTCAAGCCACACTCAAAATCAATCCCTAATCAGTTATCAGTTATCAGTCATCAGTCATCAGTTTAAGAGTTATCAGTATTACCTATTACCGATTCGTAATTCTTTAAGGTTGCAATGTGGAAACCAACGGCCAAGTCTTAATAACAAAAATACCAACGGCAACAATTCCTAAGACCAATTCAATCACATTGCCTAAAACTGAACCGATAAAAACACCAATACTAGCCTTAAAAGCTGGCTTGATTCGTTCGATTAATTTAACATCCCGTTGATAGAGTAATTCCCCAATAAAAGCACCCAAAATCGGCCCAATTAAAACCCCTAATAACGGCCCTCCAAAGGGTAAAGCGGGTAAAAGTCCGAATAATCCCACAACCAATCCAATAATTGCTCCGAACTGCGCCCATTTACTCGCCCCAAACTGTTGTAATCCCAAAATTGTCGCTAAATAGACAATCACCATACTTAAAATTAAAATCGAAATTACCACAATCATCGGCCCCACAATTCCCGTGAATTTTGTAGCAATTCCCCAAACTAAAATAGCGCCTAAAATTAAACTGGTTCCAGGTAATAAAGGAACAACAATTCCAATAATCCCGACCATCATAAAAACAATCAAAATCCAATATAAAATCCAATAGTTCATGGGGTTAATTTTGTGAGTGGTTAGTGAGAACCGCTTGAGCAAAGCGCTCTTGTCCTTCTTCTAAATTCCGGGGAATCCCTTGAGGATAAGTTTTAGTAATTATAGCCTGTAGGAGTTCTACCCGATTACCGGGGTTAGGATGGGTACTCAAAAATTCTGGTGGAGACCCCCCCGAATTAGCAGACCCTAAAATCTGCATTAGTTCTACTAAACCTTTGGGGCTGTAACCAGCTTTCGTCATGAATTCAAACCCCAAGCGATCGCTTTCTAATTCATCTGCACGACTATACTTAAGGTTAACTAATTGATTCACCGCTTGAGCCACAATCGCCGCTTGTTGGGCATTCCGAGGGTCATCACTGGCCGTAATTCCCACCGCATTGACTAAAGCCGCCCCTAACTGTTGTCTAGCCAGATGTTCTGAACCATGGCGGCCAATCACATGACCGACTTCATGTCCTAAAACCCCCGCCAGTTGAGCTTCGGAGTTGAGACGATTAAATAGAGCCATAGTCACAAATACTTGTCCTCCGGGTAATGCAAAGGCGTTAACGATTTTGGGATCATGCAATAGGTGAAAATCAAAAGGATAGGAAGATTGAGCCGCCGCCGATTTCTGCACAACCCGCAATCCCACTTCATCGACATAATTTTGTAATGTGGAATCGGGATATAAACCCCCATACTGTTCCGCTAGTTGTCCTCTGGATTTGAGTCCTAAAACAATTTCTTGACGGGGAGAAAGACTAACGTGCTGTACTTCTCCTGTGATCGGATTTTTTTCAACATTGGTGTAGTAACTGATTAATCCAAATAGGGCAAATAGAAGCCCAATAAACATACGCAGTAAAAATTTTTTCATAAAAATATCTCAAGACTTGCCCTTGATAATAACAATTTTTTTTTAAACCTGATTTTAGTAAAATTATTTTAAATTTTAGATAAAAAACTCATATTTTTTTGATTAATTTATATCAAAAGACAGATACTACTTTTTAATTTATAGTTTAGAATGGGTGTGGGTTTTATTGATATAGCAGGGAACACCGGAACAGCCCCCCAAACCCCCCCAAACCCCCCGTGCACGGGGGGCTAGGGGGGGAGGGAACGCCGGATCTCGGAGGAAAAGACTTCACCGTCTAGCTTTGCTGCATCACTCTTTGTCCTAATAGGTCTGGCGACTGCTATACTTTTGCGAAGCAGTGTCAGAGTGGGTGGGTGAGATCAGAATTTAAGTTATCTTTGATGATGTCACCCACCCTAAAAATATTGGGTTTATAGCAATCCCATGGGCAAAGATTCACTCAATGCCATCACCATAGAGTTAGTAACGGGTAAACTATCTACAACCATTGCCAAACACAATAGCATTAAATAGAAAATGGAATATTTAAACAGCGATCGCGCTACATCTCTTTCTGAGGGAGATTGTAATAATTGCCAAGCTTTTTGTAGGAAAATCACCCCTAATATCAGAGCGATCGCCCCGTAAACAAAACCACTGGTATGTAAGGGATAAACTAACAATAACGTTGAGGGAACCATAATTAAGCTATAAATCCAAATTTGTTTAGCTGTAACTTCATCCCCTTCAATCACAGGTAACATCGGAACCCCAACTTCCTTATATTCATCTCGGATCATCATGGCTAAAGCCCAAAAATGAGGCGGTGTCCAGAGGAAAATGATCGCAAATAATAGCCACGCTGCCCAACTTAAATCCCCGGTAACTGCCGCCCATCCGACTAAAGGAGGAATCGCTCCAGCGGCTCCCCCAATTACGATATTTTGGACACTATGACGCTTTAACCAATGGGTATAGATCAGGACATAAAAAACAATTCCCGATAGGGCGAGACAAGCTGTTAATAAGTTAGCAAAAACCGTCAGTAAGGTAAAAGAAGTAATAGCAAGAGCGATCGCAAAAATTAGAGCATCAATGGGTTTAACTCGACCTGAAGGAATCGGCCGCCAGCGAGTCCGTTCCATAATATAGTCAATATCTCGGTCATACAAACAGTTGATGGTGTTAGCAGAACCCGACGCTAAAGCACCCCCAGTTAATGTTACCAATAACAATAGGGGATCAACTTCTCCTTTTGAGGCTAACCACATTCCGGCGGAGGTTGTAATTAATAACAACAGAATAATTCTAGGCTTGGTCAGTTGATAATAACTTTGCAGCACTTGTAAAATATTCTCGTGGTGTCGGGATACCTGGGTTTGAATCACTTCTTGCATGAATTTATGACCTATAGAATTTGTTGATTTTCTGACGGTAATCAGCGATAAGTAATTAGTTATAAGTAAACATAATAGTCATCAATTATTAACTATTAACTCATCACTGATAACTCATCACTGATGACTGATGACTGATGACTGATAACTGATAACTGATGACTGACGATCCCGTAGGGCGAGAATACTAAAACAAACTAAAGTTCCCAGAAGTGTAGCACCCATGGCTTGATGAGCAACAGTCAAGGGTTCCACCTGTAACCGCATTTTATAGGTAGCTACCCCCAAAAGAATTTGAGCGATTAAACAAACTCCGGCGATATTTCCTAAAGTTCTGAGTTTAGGATGTAAGGCAGAAGTTCGCCAAACCAAGACAATCAGAATTAGGGTGGCCAGGGTGGGGGGAACTACCCCGAAAAGATGACTATTCATCACGGTACAGAGTTGGGAGGTTCCCAAACATTGATGTAAAGCCCATTGAGAACCCACTAAGGCTCCTAAAATGCTTTGTAAATAGACTAAAATTGCTGCGGTAAGACTGATTTCCGGTAGCTTTCCCACCCCAGCCGCGCCTTGATAGGGTAACAGCAAACAACCGATAATCAGCAGAATGGTGAAAAATAGCAAGGCGGTTCCCAAATGGGCGGTCACAATATCAAACCGCAGGAGTTGCGTCACCGTCAGTCCTCCTAAAACCCCTTGAAATATAATTAAAGCCAGGGCGAATAGAGCAGCCCAGGGTAACCATTTAGGTAACTCCCGTCGATCCCACCAGGATAATCCCACTAGGGCGATCGCACCCAGTCCGATCCCAGCCGCATCCAAACGGTGAAACCATTCCAAGAAGACTTGCAGATTCATTTGGGAGGTGGGCACTAACTTCCCGTAACACAAGGGCCAGTCAGGACAGGCTAATCCAGCATTCATCACTCGGGTTGCACTGCCCACGGCCATCAATAGTAAGGTAGCAATACTCAGTTTCCAGACCAGACGGCGGATTCTATCCTGGGCTTTAGAGCCGTTCTGTTGGGTCTGGGGGGTTGATAAACTGGGATCATGAAGGAGAGTCTGGGTCATGGGTTCTACCGATTTAACTGGACTAATGCTAATTGAAACATGATGGTTAATTCTACCTATCTAAGTCAAGAATGCGGTATGCAGATGAACAGACTTTTAGAAAATTTTTCGATTTGGGGGGTAAGTTGGGGGTTGAGAATTGACCCGACAACCCAATTCTAAAGAAAATCTGTGAATATTACTTAATACCGTTCCAGAGTTTTGTGATCTGTTTTACCGTAGAAGCGGGACTTTAAATAGACAATCAACCCTAATGTTCAGGTTTTTCAACCAGCCATTAAAATTACCTGTATGTATATAGCAGTATCTTCCCATCCGATATCGGTGTTGGGGATGGTCAATAAGGAGGAATCAACGTGAAAATTCCGAGTTCAATTTTGACCCTACTGGTGGGGATCGGGATTACTCTCGTATCTCTCTGGTATGGTCAAAACCACAATTTATTACCCGTAGCTGCCACCGAACAAGCGGCACAAGTCGATGGTCTATTTGATATCATGATGACCATTAGCTTCGGCTTAGTGCTTCTGGTAGAAGGAGTGCTAGTGGTCGCGGCAATTAAGTTTCGTCGTCGCCCGGATGACAACACCGACGCGGCTCCGATTCACGGGAATATTCCCCTAGAAATCGTCTGGACAGCAATTCCGGCGGTGGTAGTTTTGGGAATTGGTATTTATAGTGCGATTCGTTTAGCCTAAATTAAGCCGAAAGGCTTATGGGACGGCTAACCCAGTTGTTAAGACTGGTGATAACTGATTACATTTATGGGTGAGTAAAGAAACATCACAAAATCTCAAAAAATAACGAAATGTTACGAAATTCAGAGATAAGTAATAAAAATTTACAAGTCCCATCCCTCAAGTGCTGAGGTGAAAGCATAACCCCTAGTTTGAAATGGGTAGCATCCATCAAGCTAAAGCGGGGTTAAAAGATAGAACTACTGAAAGCCAAATTTGGTAACTATCGAGCAAGAAGTTCATGCGTAGCGCAAGCAAAGATGTGTCTGAACCATCGATACCGATAATGGTGAAAAGGCTAAATCAGGAATAAAACCCATTGGAAAATATGGTAAAGACCTGGTTATCACCAAGCCAAAAGGCAAGGATAAGGGAATAAGCGGTTTATACGCCGACTTATAAGCACAAACCCAATAAACCCGGTGGACAGCATCACGCTAAAAACTTCAAACAAATGTGTAATCGGAACGAAGTAACCCCTATATATCTCTGGAAAGGTCGAAATCCAGTAAGTAGCTAACGAATGATGTATGGGGAAGGGATGGTATCAAAAGCGAATGCCTTGTTGTAATGACAAGGATATGCTGACAGATACTCGGTAATTCCAAAGAAATAGAATAAGTAGCAATGTATATGTCTAAAACGCTGAATAAAAATCAGACGGTGGAATGGAAAGACCTTAACTGGCGAAAGTTAGAAAAGGTAACTTTCAAGTTGCAAAAGCGCATATTTCGAGCGAGTGAACGAGGCGATGTTAAAGCAGTTCGTAAACTTCAAAAAACCCTGATTAATTCCTGGAGTGCCAAATGTATTGCGGTTCGTCGGGTAACACAAGATAACCAAGGCAAAAATACGGCTGGAGTGGATGGAGTTAAATCTCTGAACCCAAAACAACGTATGAGCCTTGTAGGACGATTAAAGTTAACCAATAAGGTAAAACCAACTCGTAGAGTTAATATTCCCAAACCTGGTACAACCGAAACCCGTCCATTAGGGATACCCACAATAAACGACCGTGCATTGCAAGCGTTAGTAAAACTAGCGTTAGAACCAGAATGGGAGGCTAAATTTGAGCCAAACAGTTATGGTTTCAGACCAGGACGTTCCTGCCACGATGCAATCGAAGCAATATTTAGCAGTATTAAGCAAAAAGACAAATATGTACTGGATGCTGATATCTCAAAATGCTTTGACCGCATAGACCACAAAGCGTTAATCTCCAAAATACACACATACCCTACATTAAGCCGTCAACTAAAGACATGGCTCAAAGCAGGGTACATGGACGGAAAAGAACTTTTTCCTACTAATGATGGTACACCACAAGGCGGGGTCATTTCACCCTTACTTGCGAATATTGCCTTACATGGTATGGAAGAAAGAGTTAAGCAATACGCCGAAACTCTAAAAGGGGCAAAAACGGCAAATAGAGTAGCCCTTAGTCTAATCCGTTACGCTGATGACTTCGTGATAATCCATGAGGATCTAAACGTAGTCAAAAAGTGTCAAGAGATAATTGCTGATTGGTTAAGTGACATGGGACTGGAATTAAAACCAAGTAAAACAAAATTGACCCACACCTTCAAAGAAATTGATGGAAATGTTGGGTTTGAGTTCCTAGGATTCCACATACAACAGTACAAAGTAGGAAACTACAGAGGTGCTAATAAAACGAATGGAATACCGCTAGGTTTTAATACATTAATCAAACCCTCAAAAGCCAAAATCAAAACTCATCTTGTCAAGATAGCTGATGTAATAGATTCCCATAAAACCGCCCCACAAGCTGCTCTAATTAGCAAGCTGAATCCAATTATTAGGGGTTGGTCAAATTATTACTCAACAGTGGTTAGTAAAGAAACCTTCTCAAAGGTTGACCATCAAACCTACGACAAGCTGAGAGCCTGGGCAAGAAGAAGGGGAAAAGGGAACATCAATAAAGACAAATACTGGAGAACAGTAGATGACAGAAATTGGTGTTTCAGTACAGAAGATGGATTGAAATTATTCACCCATAGCAGTACGCCAATCATTAGGCATACAAAGATTAAGGGTGAAGCTAGTCCGTTCAATGGAGACTGGATTTACTGGAGTAAACGTCGAGGCGAATATCCTGAGACTCCTAAAAGAGTGGCAACACTTATTAAGAAACAAAAAGGTATTTGTCCTCACTGTGGTTTGTATTTCACAAGTACAGACATTGTAGAAGTTGACCATATTAAACCAACATCGTTAGGTGGAAAAGACACCTATGATAACCTTCAACTTTTACACAAACATTGTCATGACACAAAGACGGCTAGTGATGGTTCTTTAACTAAAACAGTTGAGAATTATGACAATCAACCGTTTTGAATCGTACCTATAACAAAGGTGGAGTTATCAAGGAGCCGTGTGAGGTGAAAGTCTCATGCACGGTTCTGAAGGAGAGGTTAGGGGGGCAACCCTCTAATCGACTCTAACGTTTTGAAATCTATAACAATATGGGGGGACTTGATCCGATGGCATCGGGTCAACACTCTATGCACGCCCACGGCAAAATGAATGGAGCGGCGATCGCAGCCCCCTTAATCGACGGTCAGCCCCCCCAAGCCCCCCGTGAACGAGGGGTGGGGGGGAAGCCAGAACTCACCCAAATTGCCTTGGGAATTGGGGCATCTCCTAGCCAAGAAGGGAAAGCCGCGGCCGTGAATGTGGATGTTACCGGGTTACAGTTTGCCTGGCTTTTCAACTACAAAGAAACAGGCATTAACGCGGGGGAACTTCATGTCCCCATCGGTCAAGAAGTGCAGTTAAATATGAGCGCCCAAGATGTGATCCATGCCTTCTGGATTCCGCAATTACGGTTAAAGCAAGATACTATCCCCGGTCGGATTACAGAACTCCGGTTTACCCCTAACAAACTAGGAACCTATCCGATTGTCTGCGCCGAATTGTGTGGTAGTTATCATGGGGCGATGCGATCGCAAATGATTGTCGATACCCCAGAGGATTATCAAGCCTGGGTTGCAGAAAATTTAGTAGCAAGTAACCCTGACCTGCAAACAGCCGTTGCGATTAATCCCGCAGAACTCAGCGAGGGCGAATTTTTAGCCCCCTATGCCAACGAAAATCAGTTATCAGTCAACAGTGAACAGTTATCAGTGATGAGACAGTTGACTGTTGCTTCGAGTCAACAAAATCTTGATTTTGTTTCTAACACTGATTACTGATTACTGATTACTGATTACTGAATTCCTATGGCACAAGCACAACTTGATCTCACGGCTAATGTTCCTAAACCTCATCATGAGGAAGAAAGACGTTGGCAAGATTTTTTTGGTTTTAGTACGGATCACAAAGTCATCGGGATTCAATATCTCGTCACGGCATTTTTCTTTTATTTAGTCGGTGGAGCCTTGGCCACGGCCGTTCGGACAGAACTGGCAACCCCCGATCCCGATTTTGTGACTCCTGAAGTCTATAACAGCCTATTCACGGTTCATGGCACGGTGATGATCTTCCTTTGGATCGTTCCGGCTGGTGGCGGTTTGGCCAACTATTTGATCCCCTTAATGGTAGGGGCGAAGGATATGGCCTTTCCCCGTTTGAATACCGTGGGTTTTTGGTTAATTCCTCCGGGGGGAATTTTGCTGTTAGCTAGTTTCTTGGTGGAAGCTCCCCAATCTGGTTGGACATCTTACCCGCCTTTAAGTCTGTTATCGGGCCAATTCGGAGAGGAAGTTTGGATTCTCAGCGTTTTATTGTTGGGAACTTCTTCGATTTTGGGGGCGGTGAATTTCTCCGTCACAATTTTCAAGATGCGGATTCCCACCATGGGATTGAACGATATGCCCCTATTTTGTTGGGCCATGATCGCCACTTCCGCCTTAGTGCTGTTATCGACTCCGGTTTTAGCAGCGGCTTTAATTCTCCTATCCTTTGATTTAATTGCCGGAACCAGTTTCTTTAATCCCAACGGGGGCGGTGATCCGGTTGTTTATCAGCACTTATTCTGGTTTTATTCCCATCCGGCGGTGTATATCATGGTCTTGCCCTTTTTTGGGGTGATTTCCGATGTGCTTCCGGTTCATGCTCGCAAACCGATTTTTGGTTATCAAGCGATCGCCTATTCCAGTTTAGCCATTAGCTTTTTAGGCTTAATTGTCTGGGCGCACCATATGTTCACCAGTGGAACTCCGGGCTGGTTACGGATGTTTTTTATGATCACCACAATGATCATTGCCGTACCGACTGGAATTAAGGTGTTTGGCTGGTTAGCCACCATTTGGGGCGGAAAACTGCGTCTGAATAGTGCCATGCTCTTTGCCATGGGGTTTCTGGCTACCTTCGTTATAGGCGGTGTCACCGGAATTATGATGGCGTCGGTTCCCTTTGATATTCACGTTCACGATACCTATTTTATCGTGGCCCACTTCCACTATGTTCTCTTTGGTGGGGCGGTGTTTGGGGTGTTTGCCGCTATTTATCATTGGTTCCCGAAAATGACCGGACGGATGATGAATGAACCCTGGGGAATCGTTCACTTTGCTCTCACCTTTGTGGGTACGAACTTAACCTTTATGCCCATGCACGCCTTGGGATTAATGGGAATGCCCCGTCGGGTGGCGATGTATGACCCCCAATTCACTACGCTGAATCAGGTCTGCACCCTGGGTAGTTATATTCTGGCCGTTTCTACCTTCCCTTTCTTAATTAATGCGGCTTGGAGTTGGTTCAAAGGGCCGAAAGCCCCCGATAATCCCTGGGAAGCTTTAACCCTAGAATGGATGACGTCTTCTCCCCCTCCGATTGAAAATTTCTTAGTTACCCCAGTATTAAAAACTGGGCCCTATGACTACGGTAGTCGCAAAACCTTGGCGATTCGTCAACGGTTAAAACAAATGACCGGAGACCGTCCCAAAGAGGTTGGGATTCCTATGTCTCAAGCCAAATCTTCGACTTTATTTACAGACTCCGGTTCAACCAAGGTGTTAGAAGCGGAAAAAGACATTAACGATCCCAGTCATTAAAAGGGATTGGGAATTAGGAAATCAATCTTGATTCCTGTTCCCTGTTCCCTGTTCCCTGTTCCCTGTTCCGGTGTTCCCTTTTATTAATTCAATTCATGCAAGGTTCAGCCATTAACGATTCTCAAACCGTTCTGGGATATGCACAGGAGGCAACTGCCTCTGGACATGAACACGAAGAACATCCCGATTTGCGAATGTTGGGGGTGGTGGTCTTCCTGGTGGCGGAAAGTATGATCTTTTTGGGGTTATTTTCCGCCTATTTAATTTATCGAGCCATGTCCCCGGTTTGGCCCCCTGAAGGAACAGAACGAGAATTACTACTACCAGCGATTAACACTGTGGTTCTGATTTCTAGTAGTTTTGTCATGAACCAAGGGGCAATTGCTATTAAGAAAAATGACTCTGCGGGGTTGCGAAATTGGTTTATTGCTACAGCAATTATGGGGTTAGCCTTTTTAGCAGGTCAAGCCTACGAATACAGCCAGTTAGAGTTTGGATTAACCACCAATTTATACGCCAGTTGCTTCTATGTTTTAACCGGGTTTCACGGTTTGCACGTGACCTTTGGAGTGGTATTAATTTTAGCGGTTCTCTGGCGCGGGCGCAATACTGACCATTATAGCAAAGAGTCCCATTTTGGCCCAGAAGCGGCTGAATTATATTGGCACTTCGTTGATGTAGTTTGGATTATTCTGTTCATTTTGCTGTATTTGTTGTAAGTAACAGTAGAGACGTGCCAATAGCCTACGGTATCGCTGCGCTCAGGCACGTCTCTACTGAAGCACCCAATTTTCTTTTAACTTAGGAAATATGCTCGATGAATAGCGACAGTTTAGAACAAGCCAAAAATAGACAGCAAGTATTCGATAATTTTCTGAAAATTGAGCATGAAGTTGGGGCGAATTTAGATAAATTTGCTTTTTTAGATCAAGGATTTGAGCAATCTCCCTATCAAAATACTATTCAAAATTATCCCCAATATTTAAACCGTAAACCTTTACAATATAGTCCCTATCCTGCCTTGGGAAAAATTCCTGATATTGATAAGGAGATAATTTCATTTCGACTTATGATTTAACTCGTCTGATTTCTTTAATTGGATGGCATAATTATTTACCCGCCCAATCTCAACTTCCTAACCTTCCAGAAAAAAACTTCAATTGTTTGATTAAAGCCCTAGGTGAAGACCCGGCCCGTTATGTGGATGTGGCGTTAAAAACTTTGGGAATTGAACAGGTGATTACGTCTCCAGTTATTCTTTCTAAAATGGGTTATGGAGATAGTACAGTTCGGCAAACGGTAGAACTCTGCTATGTGGCATTTGTACAGTTTATTGACCCCCTACCCAATGCTAATCAAAAACCTGCGGAATTCCGAACCTTAGCACTTGCTTTAAGGGGTGTAATTCCTATTAATAATAAGGGGGATTTTACTCAGCAAGCATTGGAATTAGATGCTCGAATGGCCGCAGAAGTCACAGAAATTCTTCGTCGTGTTGTTGTAGAAAGTTTGGATAAGTTATAACATGGAAAAATCAATAGAACTGCGAAGGTAAAAGTAAAACCGCAGTATTGGGTGCATTCCGATTCCTGAATTGAATGATCAATTGCCGTACTCAGTAGATGGGGATTAATTAATCAACCGACAAGAATCATCCTTGTGGGAGATGTGAGGGTGGTCTAGTAAACGTTTACTGATTGATTCGACCTATCAACTTAAACATTTGAGTACAGTTATCGCCTTATGGAAAAGGAAGCCAACCAAATTTTATGAAAGCAATACAAGCAAATAACCAAAATTCTTTAAAAACTTTAAATCGAATTTTCACCAGATTTAATCACGATTTTTCTCTGATTTTAGCCCATTGTAATTATAGAATGGTTAGAGAAAAATTTATTAAACAATTAGAAGAACAACATTCTAACTTAATTAAAAATATTGTCATAGATGCCGATGTTACTAATCTTTATAATACATTGGTTAAAGCCATTGAAAGAGAAGAAAATCCCCCGATAGCTTTAATCATATCCGGTTTGGAGTCTAACGAACAACTGGAAATTTTGATTAAAATTATGAATCAAATGCGAGAGGAATTTCGCCGGAAATTTGAATTTCCTTTGGTATTGTGGGTTACAGATTTTCTCTTACAATCTTTAATTCGCTTGGCTCCTGATTTTCATAGTTGGTCAACCTCAGTTTCTTTTGAAATTAGTACGGAGGATTTATTACAGTTTATCAAACAAATGACAGAGCAAGTTTCTGTTAAAGTATTAGATAGTGGTGCTGGTATTTTTTTGGCGAATTCTTCTTTTAATTTAGAGTTTGGTTCACCTTTAAGATTAGAATTAGAATCGGCTCGCCAAGAGTTACAGAAGCGGGGAGAACCCTTAGATATTGAACTAGAGGCTGGTTTAGAGTTTATATTGGGTCGAATTTCTGATCATTTTAATCCAGTTGCTTTACAACATTATGAACGAAGTTTGCAGCTTTGGAAACAAACTAATCATTTAATTCGCCATAGTCAGTTATTATTTTATGTTGGATTTTGGTGGCACAGTTACGGAATTTTACATCGATTTCAAAAAGAATCTGCTTATCATCAAGCTAAAACCTATTATACTCAATCTATCGAAGGGTTTAAACAAGCTGACCGTTGGGATTTAGTGGCTAAATTTATTAATGCTTTAGCTGATATTTTATTTGGATTAAAACAATGGCAAGAATTAGAAACCGTTGCTAAAGAATCGATTCATTATAATCGGACTTACGGTTATCCCTTCCGAGAAGCTCGGGCTTATCATTTTTTGGCAGAAGTTTCTTTGGCTCAAAATTCTCCCTCAGAAGCCAGAAATTTAGCAGAAAAAGCTCAAAATTTGTTAATTAAAACCTGCTCCACTTATCAGGCTAAAACATCAGAGCAACAGTCGATTTTAGACTGGGAAACCTCCTATCATCAAGGATGGTATTTATTTACCCTAGCTCACGCCTATCAACAATTGAATCAACAGCAAGAAGCGATTAATATTCTGGAAAAAGCCAAAGCTATACTAGATACTGAAGAACCTTATTTCAAAGAACAAGAATAAAAATAAGCCCTGAACTCAAGTTCGGGCTTAGGGAAAAACCTTTGAAATTGATGAAATTTACAGAGAAACCACTTCAACTTCCACATCAGCCGTCACGTCAGAATGTAACTTAATATTGGCTTTATAGGTTCCTAATTTACTGATACTGGGGAGAGTAATTTCCCGACGATCAACTTCTTGACCCGTTGCTTGTTGAATCAATTCTGCTAATTCTTTTTCGGTAACAGTACCAAAAATTGCGTTTTCTTCCCCAACTTGTTTGGCAATTTTGAACACACCCACCGCTTCCAGGGCTTTTTTCTGAGCTTCAGCCTGTTGTTTCAGTTCTAGTTGACGTTGACGTTCTTCTTCTCGACGCCGTTCTACCTGTCTGAGAATCCCAGGGGTAGCCCGAACTGCTATACTCTGAGGGATCAAATAGTTACGAGCATAACCCGGGGCGACTTCTACGAGATCCCCATTTTTTCCCAATTTAATCACATCTTTGGTCAGAACCACTTGAGTCCGCTTTGCCATGATCAGTTCCTATATTTTTTTTAACCCAAACACTCTATATTAACAAAATTAGGGTGCGATCGCAAGTCCATGATCAACTTACCCCGGTTGAGGATACTCTCCCTGTTCCCTCCCCCCTAGCCCCCCGTGCACGGGGGGTTTGGGGGGGCTGTTCCGGTGTTCCCTGCTATACAATACAGACTGAGTTGGATCAGGATTCACCCCGGAGGCTGCTATGCAGAGTATTCAGTTCAAAGGACGCATTGGTAAGGATGGAATATTACGAGTACAAATGCCAGCAGAATTTAAAGATAGAGACTTAGAAGCTATTGTGATCTTTCAAGCCGCTAGTGAAAACCTGAAACATGAAAATTGGCAACCTGGGTTTTTTGAGGAGGTAATTGGTGGCTGGGTGGGTGAACCATTAGTCCGAGAAAATCAAGGACAATATGAAATTAGGGAGAATTTGTTTTGAGTTTTAGTCACTCACAATACCACAGAATTTAGTCGAGTTCCCAACTTACAAATTGAAGATTGGGAACTTTGATTTAACCTTAAAATTGATCCTTCATTCCCCGTAAACGAGCAAAGGTTTGAACGGGATCATGGCTATTCACCGCCATTTGTAGACTGGGAATATCCCAACGCAAAAAAGGATTAGTGCGTTTTTCTAAACCAATATTTGAAGGAATTGTGGCTTGATTTTGACTGCGGGCTACGGTAACTTCTTGAAAACGATCCTGTAAATCTCCGAACTAAACCTCACTATGACCCAGACCTCTATATTAAAATTTTACAACTTTTACAGGATTTATATTTCCAAAAAGGCGAATATTTAATGGCTTATGAAATCAAACAAAAACGTCGGGAAATTGAACAACAATTTAGATTAAGAGCGTTTATCGGAGCCGGAAGACTCGGACATATTCAAAGCATTACTAACCCCGGTTTACCCCCAGTTAACTACCCCAAAATTATTAATCCCGAAATTAGTGCTTCCGGTCGTTTATCCGTGGTAAATTGGCTGTGTGAACGCATTAGAAGAAATGATTGTCGATTAACAGTGATTTATGGACAGTCTGGAGTGGGTAAAAGTTCGATTTTGCAAGCGGGATTTATTCCAGAATTACAAAAAAATACGATTGAAACTCGTTACTGTATCCCAGTATTACTGCAAGTTTATACCAATTTTAGTCGGGAATTTTCTCGGGCTTTAGCCAAGGGAATTAGGGAGTTTAAAAATATTGAGTTAGATTCTTCTATTTTCAATAATCAAGAGATAATTTTAGAGCAAATTAGAGCTTTAGTCAATCAAAATTTCTGGGTTGTGATTATCTTTGACCAATTTGAAGAATTTTTCTTTGCTTGCAAAGATAATCAACAGCGACAAACCTGTTATAAATTCATCAAAGATTGCTTAGATATTCCCTATGTAAAAATTGTTTTATCCTTACGAGAAGATTACTTACACTATTTATTAGAATGTAGTCGTCAAGGCTATTTAGAAAGTATTGGGAATAATATTTTAGATAAAAACATTCTATCATATATTGGGAACTTTACACGAGAAGAAGCTAAATCTGTGATTCAAAGTTTAACAGAAAGAACTCAATGTGTCCTTGAACCTGCTCTAATTGAAAAATTAGTTGAAGATTTAGCTGAAGATTTAGGAGAAATTCGACCAATAGAATTACAAGTTGTGGGTTCTCAGTTGCAGGCTCAAAATATTAACACATTACAACAATATCAACAAGCGGGACAAAAGAAACAGTTAGTTGAAGACTATTTAGATGAAGTGATTCAAGATTGTGGTTTAAGTAATAAAAGTTTAGCGGAGTTAGTGCTTTATTTACTAACGGATGAAAATAATACTCGTCCTTTAAAAACTCGCGCTGATTTAGTCCGAGGAATCAAAGAAATAACCAACCATTTTGACAATATTAATCAAAATTTGGATACGGTTCTGAAGATTTTTGTCCTCTCTGGTTTAGTTTTTCTTTTACCTGAAATTCCGGTGGAACGGTATCAACTGGTACATGATTATTTAGTCGGTTTAATTCGTCAAAATCGTGGTTCTGTAATTTTAGAACAGTTGGAGATAGAAACCAAAAAACGCCAACAAGCAGAAGCCAAAAATAAAGAACTTTGGCAACTTTTTGCCCGTTCGACGATAATTGGTGGTGGAATGGCACTTTTATTAACCTTAGCATTAGGATTTTTAAGAATTTCAGAAGTTAAAAATAAACAAGTTAACTTAGCTTTAGAAAATACTAAATACACAGCTTTAACCACAGAAAATAATTAGCTTGAAGCCTTATTAACCTTAGTCACCGCCGGAAAGTTGTTATCTCATCAAACCCCTAAATCTGCCATTGAGCAAGAAACTCAGAGCAAATTAAGTATTGCTGTTCAAGTGATTCAAGAGGAAAATATTTTAGATGGACATGACAAAAATAATGTTTTAAGTGTGAGTATTAGTCCTGATAATCAACTGATTGCTTCTGCAAGTGAAGATAAAACGATTAAATTATGGAATCGTGAAGGTAAAGTTATTCAGACTTTAAAAGGACATAAAAAGTCTGTTTGGTTTGTTACCTTTAGTCCGAATAGTCAACTTATTGCCTCGGCGAGTAAGGATAAGACAATAAAACTTTGGACAAAAGATGGAACAATTATTAGAACATTGGAAGGACATAAAGATGAAGTCAAATGGGTTAGTTTTAGTCCTGATGGTCAACAAATTGCTTCCGCAAGTAAAGATAAAACAGTTAAAATTTGGAGTTTAAATGGTAACTTAATTAAAACCTTAAATGGACATAAAACACCTGTTCTCAGCGTTGTTTTTAGTCCTGATAATCAACTTATTGCTTCATCAAGTGAAGATGGCATAATTAATATTTGGACTCGCCAGGGGGAACTCATTAAAACAATTCCAGCCCATTCTAAACCAATTTGGAGTATTATTTTTAGTCCTGATAGTCAAATAATTGCCTCGGCGAGTGATGATAAAACCGTGAAATTATGGAGTCGAGAAGGTCAATTAATTAGAAGTTTAGCAGGATATCAACAAGCGGTTAATAGTGTTGATTTTAGTCGAGATGGTAATTTAATTGCTACGGGAAATACGGATGAAATGATTAAAATTTGGACAAAGGAAGGTTTGTTAATTTCGACTCTGCAAGGACACAAGGGTGGGATTAATCAAGTCAGTTTTTCTAAGCAAAAAGAGATGTTGGTTTCTGCAAGTCAAGATGGTATCGTTAGAGTTTGGAATTTACAAGCCCTACCTCGAATGATTCAACTGAAAGATTATAAAATTTATAGTAGTAATTTTTTGGGTAAAAATAGTGATTTAGTTGCTTCTCCTGGCAAAGATTTAAGAACCAATGATCATGTTGTTGTATTATGGACTTTAAATGGAGAAGTAAAACAGACGTTTAGGGGTCATAGTGATACGGTTAATAATGTCAGTTTTAGTCCTGACCAAAAAATGATTGCATCAGCCAGCGACGATAAAACAGTAAAAATTTGGGATTTAGAAGGTAAGAAAATTAATACTATTGTTCATCCATCGGCTGTTTGGACTGTGGTTTTTAGCCCTAATAATCAGTTTATTGCGACCGCCAGCAATGACAATAAAATTCGGATTTGGGGAATTGATGGAACCTTAAAACAGACTTTGGAGGGTCATAAAGAACAAATCAATGATTTAAGTTTTAGTCCCGATAGTAAAATTTTAGCTTCTGCGAGTAATGATAAAACTGTTAACCTATGGGATGTCAGTAAAGGGCGTTTTATCACTTCCTTAATTGCGGCTAAAATTCGATTTAGTTCTGTTAGTTTTAGTCCCGATGGACAATTGATTGCAGCTAGTAAAGATGGAGAATCTATTTCAATTTGGAAAAAGCAAAATTCAACCTGGGAACCCCTGCAAACTTCTGTTGTTTTAGGAAAACACTGGAAAGTAATTTATGAAGTTAATTTTAGCCCTAATAGTAAAATTTTGGCTTCTGCCAGTGCAGATGGTACAATTAAGCTTTGGGATGTTAATGGAAATTTAATTACAACTTTAAAGCCAAGTTTAGAACCTATTTTATCAGTTAATTTTAGCCCTGATGGGAAAAGCTTAGTCGGAATTCAAAAAACAGATCCGAATCAAGTTAGTCGAATTAGTATTTGGAATATTGATACTAATAAAGTGAATAAATATCCTGATATTTTACTAGATCAGGCTTGTGATCAGCTTTCTAATTATTTAGAAACTAATCCTAATATTAGTGATAGAAACAAAAAAAATTGTGATGAGTTTAATCATTCTCGCTAAAATTGTAGAGACGTTGTATACAACGTCTCTACTAAAAGATGGATTTGCAACTAATTATGGATTTATAAGTACCTAAACAAAATTAATTACACATCCTATACCCTGTTCCCTCCCCCCCTAGCCCCCCGTGCACGGGGGGTTTGGGGGGGCTGTTCCCTTTCTCAACTAGGTAATTTATTTTGTGCAACTACTTAGCAGTTGCCGCATCTATTAGGACATTCTTGAAAGCTAAAAGCTGCTCACAGTAAGTATTTACCTATAGCGAGATTGCCTATTCCCTATTGCCTCTTGCTATATATTAATCTCGTGGCGGTCTACCCGTATCTTTAATTATTTCTTGACCTTCCTCCCTAGCTTGAGAACAAATAGAGGGTAAATGCTGTTGTTTTAGGGTCGTATTGTTGTGAATGCTACAGGGAAACTTAACAATAGAATTGGAAATAGTCAACTCTGAAGCTTTTGCTTGAGTTGCTGTAATCACCGATAACCCGATTAGGGTTAAAGAGATCAGACTTTGGTGTAACATAATTAGACTCCTTTTGGTATGATGGCAGAATAAATCCGATGATTAAACCCACGAATTAATGCACACAAATAAGCGTTTTAACGGGCTTAAAATTTTAATTAAGGGGGGTTAATAACCGGATTTCATTCCTCTAAAATAAGTGGGGATGTTATTGACTTCAACCTAAACTACCCAGTTCATGAATAATTGAGTTTTCCAGTCTTAACACTCTACTTTTCTAGTTCAAATTTGTAGATCAGGAATACTTTTAATTTAGATGTAAATTTTTTAAGACTAAGCTTTTGTATCCTTTTCACAGATCTATGCTGACTTCTTCTATCTTTTCTAACACTTATGTTCCCCATCTCATCAACACTTTTTTGATTTCTTCTTGTGTTCTTTTTTCGAGGATGGCAATTAATTCCGACTTCTCTAAATCTATTTCTAAAACTTCTTGTAGGATTCTATCAGCCAATCTTTTTGTATAAGTCCTGATTAATTTTATTAACTATAATTTTAGCGATTATCAGCATCAACCGTTAAGGCAAATTTTAAGTTATTAAGAGTATATTCGTGGGCACACCAAACCCTAGTGGTTTCTGGGAGATTTCGGAATTGATTTAAAGATGTCAACATTTGTTGGGGAGTACCTTCAAATAAACGGCCACAGCCCCCGGCAAATAGGGTATCCCCGCAGAATAAATCCCCCGGTTGATCGGGATTTTGGGGCGGAAAATAATAGGCAATATGGGCTTTTGTATGACCGGGAACAAATAAAACTTGCCCGATTTGATCCCCAAATTGAACTTGATCACCCGGTTTTAAAAATACCATTTGACCGGGGATTCTGCCTCGATCTTCTTCACCTCCATAAACGGTAAGATGGGGATATTGTTTAATCAGTTGAGTATTTCCCCCAATATGATCGCTGTGATGGTGAGTGTTAAAAATTGCAACTAATTCAGCGTCTAATCTCTGTAAATGTTGTAAAACGGGATCGGCTTCTGCGGGGTCAACAACGGCGGCAATTTTCCGATCAGGATCATGCAGTAAAAAAATATAGTTATCAGAGAGGACTGGAATTCGTTCAATTTGCATAAAAAGCAATCTCCACCAAATGATTTGATTAGGGTTTAGAATAGTTAAGACTTTGCGGAGCCTAATTCGTTAGTTTAGCAAATTTTATCGCAAAATTAGTCAATAGTTAAATTAGAGAGGTTAAGATTAAAATGTTGTGGACACTTCCCACTCGCTCTAAAATCTCAATTAGTCAAGTGACGGATCGGATTGTCAATTCTGGTCAACTGGGTCATGCTGATTATTTGAGATTAATGTCGGCTATTTTATCTGATAAAGATATTACCGAATCTGAACGTAACCAAATTAATCGAGTATTTGATTATGTTCAGACGGGTCGTGTTAGATTTAATGATATGTAAACAGTAACAATTAATGAGGTCAAACCCAATATGAATTTTCCTGAAGTCAATAATTTAATTCCGGTTCCAACTGGGCCATTACAGATTCCTGCCCAAGCCAATATTTCAACGGAAATTAGTGAGTTTGCGATTAGATTATCCTTGATCATTCCCACTTACAAAGAAAGCGAAAATGTTAGACCATTGTTCAACAATTAACTCAGTTATTAGACGGAGTAATTCCTCATGAATATGAGTTAATTATTGTTGATGATGATAGCCCGGATTTAACTTGGAAAGTTGCGGCGGAGTTAATCCCAGAATTTCCCACAATTGCGGGTGATGCGACGTCAGGAAGAACGGGGGATTATCAACTGCTGTAATTAGGGGTTGGCAAGTGGCTAGAGGGGAAATTTTAGGGGTAATTGATGCGGATTTACAACATCCTCCAGAAAGTTTATTACAACTTTTATCTGAAATAGAACGGGGTGCGGATTTAGCCGTTGGTAGTCGCCATGTTGAAGGCGGTGGTGTTAGTGATTGGAGTGTGATTAGGCGCTTTTTATCGAGGGGAGCGCAGGTTTTAGGATTTAATTATTTTACCCGGTGTTATTGGTAGAGTTTCTGATCCGATGAGTGGTTATTTTATGGTGAGAAGGGAGGCAATTGCTGGAAGAACTCTTGATCCTATTGGTTATAAAATCCTGATTGAAGTGTTAGGTCGGGGGCAAATTCGTTGGGTGGGAGAAGTGGGTTATGTGTTCCAAGAACGCTTGGAAGGAGAAAGCAAAGTTACTTGGAAACAGTATATTGAATATTTACAACATTAGTTAAATTACGTTTAGCCAGATGGCCTATAACGCGGTTTTTGCGGTTTGGGGTTGTGGGTTTTAGTGGGGTTTTTGTCGATATGGCAGTATTTTATCTCCTCTATACTGTTAGTGGTTTGGCTTT